>NZ_NJIX01000010.1 GCF_002209485.1 Achromobacter sp. HZ34
GAGTTGAGACAATAGAAAATGGCGCTCGCAACCCATTTCCCATCGGTGTAAAAGGCGCTGCCAATCGTCCAATCGTCGGGCGACCACGCTACATGGACAACGCTGCCATCCTTCGGCGCTGTTGCAATGTCGCGCCATCCGGTGGGATTGGGGTGGGCGGCAGTCAGCCGGATGTATTGGTCGATGACCTTTTTTGCTCTCGTTCTGGTAAGCCCACGATCCGTGTAGTAGGCGAGCATAATCTCGCGCAACGATGGCTCTGGACCGATTTCCTCATCGGGCACGACCTGAGGATGAGCGTCCCAGAGGGCTGCCGTAGGGGTGGGGGGATTGGTCATTTACTCGTCCTCTTGGCCTGGGAACGGCACATCGCGCCCCGGTTTCTCATGCTTCTTTCGGCTGTTCTTCGACATGGATGGCTCCTACAGGTAGTGGGCTTTCCTGCCGCCCATCGGACCGAACGGGATATCGTCGTCCATGTCGGCCAAGCTTCCGCCGCCGCTGCTGGGTCGCGGGTCTGCGGCAGCGGGAGTTGATTTACGGTCGGCATAGTTGCCGCGCTTAGGGGCCGAGCCGCGGTCGACTTCGTCACCCTTGCCGCCCAACATCTGCATCTGATCTGCGACGATTTCGGTGCTAAATCGGTCGGCGCCGGTGTCCTTGTCTTGCCACTTGCGTGTCTTTAGTCGACCCTCGACGTAGACGGAACGGCCCTTCTTTAGATATTCGCCAGCGATTTCAGCCAGGCGGTTGTAGAAGACGATCCGGTGCCATTCTGTTTCCTCGCGCTTCTCGCCGCTGTTCTTGTCCTTCCATTGGCTGGTAGTCGCAATCGACACATTGCAGATAGCGCCGCCGTCCGGGTTGTAGCGGACCTCGGGATCGCGGCCCAGGTTGCCCACGATGATGACTTTGTTGACGGATGCCATGGTTATCCTTGATGGTCTGCGATGATCTGTTCGACCATCTTGTTGACGTATGCAGTGGCCGATTCGACTTTGCGGCGCATCTTGGCTTCTAGCGCCATATCCCGGGTGAACTGAACTCGCGTCACCCTTAGCGTTGGCTCGATGTGGTCGACAAAGTGAAGTTCTGCCTGCTCGTAGCCGATCAGCTCGTCAGGCGTATTGACTAGGCAGTGAGCGACCTCCGCAACATCTGCTTCCCAGAGCCACATGTAAGTCCGGACCTGCCATTCATAATCAGCGTCGTAGGCAGTCGCCGCAGTAGCGGGGAAGGTGGCCAGCGACCAGGCCGACTTGATGTCAATGATCTTGCGACCTGTGAAAATGTCGCATTCACCCGTCACCCATTCATTTTCACGACGGTCAACGTTCTTGACGTGGGACGTAAAGAACACTTCGTTGTACAGAGCAATGGACTGATCTTCGACAATCAATCCCTTCTCCATGTACTTGCTCGTTACCTCTTCCTCGAAGCCGTAGACGAATTCCTTGGCGATCTGCTCGCAATACGTCTTGGCTCCGACAGATAAGGACTTCTCTTTCAGGGGTGCGAGCAACGCCTTATCCTCGTCGGTCTTCTTCGTCTTACGAGAGATAGCAGCCGTCTTTTCGTCCATCAGAGCCGGATCAATGCTTTGGGCGTCGGACATGATCTTGCCAATGCTGGAGGCGCGGAACTTAAACTTCGGCAGCATGCAATGCCTCCGTCAGTTGGGAATCCTGTTCCTCGGTCAGAGCAAAGTTGGCGCGCAGCTTGTCGGTGGTGAACTCGCCCGCTTGGATCGACGCGATGGCTTTCGCCAGGCGCTCGGGAGTGATCTTCGGCTTTTGCTTGACCATCACCTTGGGGCGAACCCGAAGACATTCCACCGTCTCACCGGCAAGTTTGGTGGTGCTGGCGTACAGAGTGATCGGCTTACCAGCCCAGTCTTCGATATAGGGGCCGTACAGCTTGGCGATACTCTTCGAGTTGGTGACGTTCAGGATCATCGGCTTCTGATTGACCAAGTGCGCAACTGTGCAGTCTTCTTTCTTGCCGCCAGTTCCCTTGACTTCTTCCTGTTGGACAAAGTCAATCGTCACGGTCAGGTCTTCACCCTCGGGGAGCGCATACGCTCCGATGTAGTCGGGGTTGATCAGTAACTTCCAGTGCGTCTTGCTCATTGCTGTTCCTTACTTGTTAGCCACTCTCGCCCAGTTGTGTAGGGCCTGTTCTCGCTCACTGTCTTGTGCGTCCCAGCGTCCGGCGAGGCCGAAGAGGATTAGGATCAGGACGGGCTTCCACCAATGTCGTCGCCAGCTATCCATTGCTTTCTCCAGTGGCCTTGGCGATGGCGGCGCGGGCAAAAGAATCCGCTTGCTCCCATACGCCCCAATCGGTTTCAGATCCGCCAACGTCGCCATACTTCCTGTGAGCAATCTCAAGAGCACCTTGAGCCTTGATTAGGGCTTCCAGCAGATCCGGCGCCGCGTTGCGTACTCGTTCTGCCGCTATATATTCCTTAGCGCGATCTAATTCGCGTTGCCAGCCTGCTGTGGATTGCCAAGACGAAATGAAGGCGTTATCCAGGGCGGCAGTGAGTTCCACCAAAACGTCCATCGTTGTATATTTCGTCGTCATGCCGCCCACCTCTCGTTAATCTTCCGGTTCTCTTCCGCCAACTCGGCGCGCTCTTCCAACTCGTCTGCTAGGATTTCTTCGAGCTGGGCCTGGGTCAGTTCGTGCGGGACTTCCGACCCATTCACCCGCATCACCGCACGCTCTACGTACAGCTTGACCTTGCTTTCAGGGTCCGGCGTGACGGTTCGCTCGGCGCAGTACAGGTCAATCTCTGCGTCCAAGGTGAACCGCTCGTATTCGTTGCCGAACGGGGCGAAGGTGACGGTGATCGGGTCCATTACGCGGCGTCCTCGGAAACGAGGTAGCAACGCAGATTGTTCGCCAGCCGCTCGTACTGGGCGATCTTTGCGCGGGCCCATGCGTCATCCAGTTGCTCGGCCTGCTCGCGGTACGCGGCTATGCGCGCTAGGTCTTTGTCACGATCGGACTTGAACAGGTAGGAATTCAGCCGCTTTTCGATCATTTCGAGAATCACGCTCGGCGGAACACCGTCAATGTCTGGTTCTTCATCCTCGGGCCACAGCTCGGACAGAAACTTTCCGTCCGGCATGAGCATTCCGACTTGCCATCTCTTTTCGTTGGAGATTAGGTTGAAGCGGCCTAGAGTTTTGCTGATGTACATGATCACGCCACCTTCACAAGGTTGCCGAAGTCGTCCATCACCGCATCGCACAGAAGCCCCGGCATCCATCCCAACATCCCGTGCATGCACACCAAGATCGTTTGGCTCTTTGATCTGGAGTAGAACCACGTCGCTTTGTGGTTGCTGCCAAGTCCGATCTCATCGGAGTAATGCGCTGTAATCATGATTTCCTCCGCTCCCTATTGCAGGTCAGGTAGGCGTATATGCATTCAATTGGGGTGCTCACGAACCAGCTAAGAACAACGCCGATTGCGTAAGCGGCTAGCTGGTCGGTGAGGGGCATGTCAGGTCTCGGATTTGGCTTTGGTGATGGCGGCTCGCCGTTTCTCCAAAGCGACGGATTTTTTGATCAGCGCCTCTTCCTGTTGCTGAATCATGATTTCCGCGTGCGTGATCGCCTCTGCTTTGGTCGGATAGATCTTGTCTTGCGGGTAATACTTTCCGGCGTCAGAGATATCCCCGTGCCAGATATGGGAGCTGTACCCTTCCACGAAGGTCGTTTCGGATGGCTTAAAAGACGGCTTGAGTACCCAGGCCGTGTACGGGTAACTGCGTTGTGTCATCTTCTTCTCCGTTTCTCTGCTGCGTGTTCGTTAGGTAGGGACTCAGGAGAGGGTGGCCGGTGCTGAAATCCGGCATAAGGCGCTTTTTAGGCGGCGTCGAGCTTGCTTATTCGCTTGAGCCATCCTTGTGAGTCAGCCACGTCCCACCGCGCGTCAGCCCGCGCATTCACCCTCTCCTGAATCCCCTAGATGCCGATCAACCAATCTTCTTGATCGAGACTTCCGAGCGCGTCATGCCCAGGCGCTGGACCATCTCCAGGCATTCCGATTTGGAGCCGGTCCAGATCACAGAGCCGAGGAATTTGGTGGTCGCCTGGTACATGTCGAGTTCTCCAGTTGCCTCAGCCGGTGTGGTTGGGCGTTGAGTGAACTATACATAGCAGACGGGTGTAGTGTCAAGCAAACTTAGCGAAAAAGTTTAGCGGAAAGTTGTGCGGGCTCAACAGACGCAAAAAAGCCCGCGAGCGGCGGGCTGTTGAGCAGATTAGAAATTAGCTCACTTGCAAGGGAACGATTGCGCCACGGACAGGTTGAACAGATGCGCGGCCATCATATGTCTTTCTTGGGGGCGCTTACGCATGTAGTCAACAAATACGTCTGCGATCTGCCTATAAGTCACCCCATTTGGGAAGCAATAAGGAGTCATGACCGACATAGGAATATCAGGAGTTTTCGCAGCAATTCCGAGGGACAGCACACCATCAGGGTATCCGTCTACCAGTCCATGTATGTACCCAATGCAGTAGTTGAGATTCGCGGGGTTGCTGCACTTGTCGTACCAGTAGTTACCTGTGGGCTGATAGCCTTCGGCACCATTCGCGATCTGCGCTGAGACCATTAAGACCGAACACAAAAATAGACGTCGCACCTTCATCTCCTGACTTAGTTAGCTGCAAATCCAGAGCCGGATCTGTAGATGACCTCGCCGATGATCTGCACATATTCCATTTGCAAAAGAGGGATGTCCTTGTCTGGATACTTGGCATTGTAGGAATGCAGCACCAGGGAGCCATCCGGTTTTTTGAAGACCTGCTTCACCAGCGGTTCGTCGCCATACATGATGGCGTAGACGACGCCATCGCGGATCGCCGTCTTACTCATGTCGACCATGGCCATGTCCCGATTGAACAGGAACGGTTCCATCGAATCCCCCCGTACCATGACCAAGCGACAGTTAGCGGGCTTGGATCCGATGGCGCGAAAGAACTCACTATTGAATGGAAGCGCGTCCTTCTGGCGTATTTCCCACTGAATGCCGCCATCTCCAGCAGAGCAAAAATAGTCCCACCGGTCTATCCATACCCGCGAATCGTCGTCGGGCAGGTCTTCAGGGCTATCCCAGACAGCTACACCGCCGCCTGTTAGACCGGCCGCCGCGCCAGTCTTCGGCCCTGTTCCTTTTGCCAGCCAGGTAGGTGTCACGCCCAGGGCTGCGGATGCCGCAATCAGGTTTTCCCCAGTCAGCTCCCTAGTGGCGCCAGAAAACCAATGCGCGATGGCGCTTCGCGTTACCCGGACTCGGCGGGCGAGTTCAGCCTGAGAGATGCCCGCATCCCTACTAGCTTCCTTGAGTCGTTCTTGCAACGTAGACATGGTTAGCAGAGTAACCGCTTGCGCTTTGAGCATACTTAACATAGAATCGGCTTAGCAAACTAATCAGAGTTGAGTGAAGAAGCCATGACTAAACAAGAAGCCATCGCCAAGTTCGGGAATGGGGCTGCCCTGGCCCGTGCTTTGGGCATCACTCGTAGTGCCATTTCTCAATGGCCAGACGTTCTGGATCAAACCCGTACCGACCTCGTAAATGGAGCGGCTATGCGCCTCGGCAAGATCAAGGTGCGCCGCAAGCGCGCCGCTCGTGTGGTTGCTGCTGAGGCTGTCTGACCGTTTCATCGCTTCCTTGAAGGCCGTCTTTGAACGGCCTTCATTTAGCTCCTCAGCCAACCCGTAATTCAACCCGTAATTCCCTAGACCATTCATTGATTTTCCCTAAAAGAGAACAAAAAAATGCAGCCCGAGCAACAACCTACGAGCAAGCCCCGATTCCTGAGTAAGAGCGCGATTGACCAGTGCATGACGTTCCGCGATGCGGTCCGGTTGGCCTATCAAAACCGCGTTCGCCAGCACATGACGCAGGCGACTTTTGCCGAAGAGATTGGGGCGTACGCACCGCACGTTAGCCAGTGGCTGCATTCCGAACCGATCGATAAGCACGGGAACAAGCGCGCAGATCTTCCGGCCGCTCTGATTCCCGCAGTGGAGAAGGCGTTGGGCAACCACGCTATCTCCCAATTCCTGACCCGACAGGGCCTGCTGCACCTGATGGAAGAAATGGCATGGGCTATGAGCAATACCTGAGTTACGCCAAACAGACCCTGGAAGAAATCAGGGCAGAAGTGGGCGGAGACGATCAAGCAATGACCCGGGCTGTGAATGCCCGGTTGGACAAAGACCCGGAATTCTCGAAAGCCCTACTGGCTGTCGGGTATCGCAAATTGGCACAGGAGCAGGCATGAAACAGCGCACCAAACTGACTCCTGCATCGCGTAGGACGGTCCTGCAGGCGATCAATGCGGCTCCTGATGGCGTGTACGTGTCCATCCAGGAAGCCAACCGCAGCCTTGAACAAAATGCATTGATGTGGGCGTTGCTGGCCGACGTGTCCAAGCAAGTCATCTGGACCGTCGACGGCCATGCGGAGAAGCTTTCCCCTGAAGAGTGGAAGACCATCCTGTCGGCCAGCCTGGCGCAAGAGAACCGGATGGCTCCTGGCGTCCGCGGTGGTTTCGTCATGCTCGGGACGTCGACCAGCAAGATGACCATCCGCGAAATGTCGGAAATGGTCGAGTTCCTATATGCCTTCGGCGCTGAGCAGGGCGTGAAGTGGTCCGCCTATCAGCAGGTTCCGGAGTGGGTGCAGTAATGCTGGCCCGCTCAACCCCTCTACGCCGTAAAGGCAATCAGTCCACTGCGGCTGAGAGGCGCTATCTCGGCCATGTCGCCGCACTGGGCTGCCAGCTGTGTCTGTTCCTTGGCTATGGGGCTACGCCGGCCATCGTGCATCACCAGCGGACGGGCCAGGGGTGGGGCAGGGCGAGCCACTACCGCACGGCCGGCCTATGCCCTCCCCATCACCAACATAGCGGTTACGGCGTCCATGACATGGGTCGCCAGGAATTCGAAGACATGTACGGCATAAGCGAAGTGGCTTTGGTTGATGCTACTCGCAAAGCCCTCGCGCAATACATCCCGGAGGGCAAGTGAGCGTCGAGGCCATTTCCTGGGCACTTAAGCAGCCCATCAAGCCGTCTTCCGCCAAGTTCGTATTGGTGGCGATTGCCAACTGCGCGGATGGCCAGGATTTCATCGCATGGCCGTCCATGGCATACCTGACCGAGGCAACTGACCAGGATCGCAAGACCGTACTGGCAAACGTCGCCAGGCTCAAGGAAATGGGTTTTTTGGAAGACACCGGGGAGCGTAAGGGCTCAACAAAACAGGTCATCGTTTACCGGTTGAAGGAGCCCGAAATCGGGACAGTTAAAGAGGACCAAAAACGGAACAGTACCGAAAACGGAACAGTACCGAAAACGGACATAAAGAGTCCCGTTTTTCCCCATAAAGAGTCCCAAATTTCCCGTGAAAGAGGCCCGAAAACGGGACACGGAACCGTCATTGAACCATCAAAGAACCGTCAGGGAACCGTCAATAGGGGGCCGGCAGTCACGTTGCCTGATTGGCTGCCCGAACAGGTTTGGCAGGATTGGGTTGCACACCGGAAAGCCGTCAAGGCTCCGTTGACTGATCGAGCTGCCGAACTTTCGATATCGAAGCTTGCGAAATTCCGAGAACAGGGTCATGACCCCGTCGCGGTGATCAATCAGAGCGTCTTGTCTGGGAAATGGACGGATTTGTATGCCCCCAAGACGGATCAAGCTGCCGGCCGAGTCAATGGGCAACACTTCAACCGCCAGGAAGCACTGGAGGCCAGCAACCGAAAGGTTGCGGAGCAGTGGCTGAGGAGCCAGCAGAATGAAACCTACTGACCAACCGCGCTTCAGCGCCCTGATCAGCGACGTGTTCGCGTTCTATCGCCAGGATGCAAGCCAGTTTGCGATGAACGTCTGGTGGCAGGCCATGCAACCGTTCGATCTGGCTGCTGTCGCCGAAGCCCTGAACCGCCACTGCGTGAACCCCGACTCTGGTCAGTTCATGCCCAAGCCTGCCGACGTCGTGAAGATGCTGCGTGGGTCGAGCCAGGACAGCGCGCTGGTGGCGTGGTCGAAGGTGGACAAGGCCATGCGCCAGGTCGGACCGTACCAAACCGTCGCCTTTGATGACCCAGTTATCCACAGGGTGCTGGAGGAAATGGGCGGTTGGATTCAGTTGGGCGACAAGACAGAGCGAGACTGGCCCTTCATCGCCAAGGAGTTCGAGAACCGCTACCGCGGCTACGCCATGCGCAACGAGATTCCGGAACATTCCAAAGTGTTGATCGGGATCACGGATGCCAACAACCAGAAGCAAGGGTTCAAGGTTACGGCGCCGGTGCTGATTGGTGATGCCGCATCTGCCAAACGCGTTTTGTTATCGGGGATTGACAAGCCCGCTATCGGCTTTCACCGGATGGAAGCCACCGAAGAACTGCCGCGCCTTGTTGCGCCGGGGGAAAAATGAGCAAGGCAACAGATAGGCGCATCCTGATCCTGCTGACCGAGCGGGATGAGTTGATGCAAAGCCACATGATGAATCTGATCGACGATCCGTATCACGCCGTCGTCAAGGCGTTGACCCGGCTTCACAAGGCCAAGCAGATCCACATATCTGGGTGGGAAAAGAACCATGCTGGCCACTACGCCGCAGTCTGGGCTATCGGTGAGTTTTACGACGCCCCCATGCCGAAAGGAGACCAGTGCCGTGGCGATTTCATCGGCACTGTCGTCGGCGCTATCGCATCGCTGGAGCTGACGCCCTTCCGGACGGCAATGTGGAACGTGGAGAGGGGGCAGGCATGATCGTCTACAAGTGGCTGCACCCGATACCGCTTCAATTTGGCGCATGCTTTTCGGCAGTGGAGTTCTACCGTGAGATGCGCCAGTTGAAATGTGATGATCCGCCATCGTTTACCTGCGACAAGTCGGCGGCGGTGCATACCTTTGAAGGTAGCGATGACAGCATTCGCATGTTGCTGACGCTCGACCCTGTCGCTGCGGCGGCCCAGGATGGAATCGAAATCGCCGCATTGCTCGCGCATGAAGCCGTTCATGTCATGCAGGAATGCCGTCGCTGGATGGGCGAGAAAGAGCCTGGTTCCGAGTGGGAAGCCTATACCGTGCAGCATGTGGCCCAGGAGTTCATGGGCTGGTATCAGGACTATATGAAAAAGGGGGCTCGATGAAAAACTACGCCCTGGGCCGTCTCAAGACCGGCCAGAAAAACAAGACCGAGCAGGCCTACGCCGACTACCTCGCCCAGCTCCAGGCTGTTGGCGGGATCCTTTGGCACAAGTTCGAGGGGCTCAAGTTCCGCCTGGCAGACAACACGTTTTACACACCAGACTTCATCGTCATGAAGCCGGACGGACAGATGGAGGCGCACGAAGTCAAAGGCTTCTGGCAGGACGACGCGCGGGCCAAGATCAAGATCGCCGCGGACATGTACCCATTCAAGTTCATCGCCGTGAAGGCCCGCGCCAAGAAGGACGGCGGGGGCTGGGCGGTCGAAGAGTTCTAACCAAGGGGAAATAACATGGAACCACTCGAAATTTCGCTTCTGATGCTGGTAGTCATTGGCGCGCTGCTGGGATATGGAATCGTGCGCGGTGGTGCGCTGGGGGATGGCGAATGAACGCTATGGAACGCCAGCCGCTGAAGTTCAGCCTGAGGATGCGCCAGATCGCTGAGCGCTCGAAAAACCACCCCAAGCCGATCAACATGTCCTCGAAAGTGCGGGAGACTGTGTTCGATACGTCGCGTTATCGGGATGGTTAAGAAATAAAAACGGCGAGGCCTAGAAACTCGAATAAGGTCATGATATTTAAAGGGATGCTCTAACTAACTGGAGATCCCGTCATGACCGAATCTACCGAACAGCAGGAAGTTGTCACCCGGCCCGAAGCCCAGGGCCAGGACGTATTCACCACCGATCCCGCCGCCACCTCGCTGGATACCCCGGCCGCATCGACGGCGCCCGCCTACACCGATCCCGACCTGACCGCGCCGGCAGACCCTGCCGAAGTTGCACCGGTCGGCTCGCATCCCGAACTGGACCCGGATGCAGACGTGGCCACCCACGATTCCGACACGCCGGAAGAAGACGAGCCCACCGCCGACAAGGCCCAGGCCGTCGCCGACGCCAACAGCACGGCCACCCGCGAAACCGTCAACGACGAAGACCTGAGCATCGGTCAGCAGGTTGGCGCCCAGATCGCCCGCGCGCGCAACGCGCTGGAACGACTGGAAGAAACCGTGGCGCGTGATGTGCACGCAGCCCTGGCTGAAATCGAGTCGCTGCTGGGTCTGGGGGACTGAGGCCATGCTAGGCACCATCTTGCTGATCGTCCTCGTCCTCCTGCTGGTTGGTGCCCTGCCTGCCTGGCCGCATTCCGCCAGTTGGGGCTACTACCCCTCAGGGGGTATCGGCATCATCCTCGTCGTCATCCTGGTCCTTGTCCTACTGGGGCACCTGTAAATGCCTGCAGGCCGCGAATCCACCTTCACTCAGGAGATAGGCGACACCATCTGTGCACGGCTGGCAGATGGTGAAAGCCTGCGGCGTATCTGTCAGGACGAGGATATGCCGGACAAATCGACTGTGATGCGGTGGCTGGCGCAGGACGAGAACCTCCGCGACCAGTACGCGCGCGCAAGGGAGGCTCAGGCTGATCGTTTGGCCGAAGAGATCCTGGAAATCGCGGATGACGGCCGGAATGACACCTATACGGATGAGGACGGTAACGAGCGCACGAATCAGGAAGTCGTCGCCCGATCCCGTTTGCGTGTGGATGCGCGCAAGTGGCTGGCTTCGAAAATGGCCCCCAAGAAGTACGGGGATAAGGTGGAGCTGAGCGGGACGGGCGAAGGTGGCGCGCTACTGATTGGCATATCGACTGACCCTAAGGTGGAGCAATGACCACTCCGCACACTTCCTGCCCCGGTGGTCGCACGGTCCGCATCACTTTGAAGGACGGAACGGTTCTGGTCGACCGTTTTATCGAACGCACGCCAAAGTTCATTGTTCTGGCTGGGCGTAGGCTGCGTGGGCGCGACGTGAAGTCGTTCGCGATCGTTCGATGAAAGTCCAGTACCACCCCCCCGGACCGGTGTCCGCTTCGTTCATGAAGTCGGACGCCTTCGTGCGCGGCATCCGCGGACCGCTGGGTTCCGGCAAGTCCACCTGCTGCATCTTCGAAATTCTGCGCCGTGCGCGCATGCAGAAGCCGGCACCTAACGGCAAGCGTAAGACACGCTGGGTGGTCATCCGAAACACCTACGCGGAGTTGAAGACCACCACCATCAAGTCCTGGCACCAGTGGATACCCCAGCACATCGGGCGTTGGCAGTCCGAAGGCCCACCCACCCATTACATTGACGAAGGCGACCTCCAGATGGAGGTCATGTTCATTGCGCTCGACCGGCCCGACGATATCCGCAAGCTGCTGTCTCTGGAAGTGACGGGCGGCTGGATCAACGAGGCGCGTGAAATACCCAAGGCGGTGCTGGACGCGCTCACCGGCCGCGTGGGCCGCTACCCATCGATGATGGATGGCGGTGCGACCTGGCACGGCGTGCTGATGGATACGAACTCGCCCGACTCGGACCACTGGTGGTATCGCCTGGCCGAGGAAGAATGCCCAGTTGAATTCGAGTTCTTCGCCCAGCCCGGCGGCCGTGCAGAGAATGCTGAGAACCGCAAAAACCTGCCGGCTGGCTACTATGAGCGCATGGTGGCCGGCAAGGATGCGGACTGGGTCAAGGTCTACGTCGACAACGAATACGGCTTCGTGCGCGAGGGCAAGCCGGTTTACCCTGATTACATCGACGCGCTGCACTGCCGCGAGTTCGAAATCGTCCGCGGCTGGCCGATCCTGGTGGGCATCGACTTCGGCCTGACGCCTGCCGCCACATTCGGCCAGCGCTCCCCGATGGGGCAATGGCGCGTGCACAGCGAGTTGGTTACCGAGGATATGGGTGCGGTCCGCTTCGCCGAGCTGTTCAAGCAGGTGGTGGCCGAGCGCTATCGTGGCCTGCCCCTGGCGTCGATTGCCGCTGATCCTGCTGGTGATGGCCGGGCCCAGACCGACGAGCGCACGCCATTGCAGATCCTCAAGGCTGCTGAAATCGACGCCCACGGGGCACCGACCAACGACCCCACGCTGCGCATCGAGGCGGTCTCGTCCAGTTTGCGTCGCCTGATTGATGGCCAGCCCGGCTATCTGCTCCACCCTCAGTGCAAGACCCTGCGCAAGGCGAAGGGCGGGGGCTATGCCTACCGCCGCATCCAGGTGTCCGGCGCCGAGAGGTACCACGACGTGCCCGACAAGAACAAGTACTCCCACGTCTCTGACGCCGAGCAGTACATGTTCGTCGACGGCGGCGAACACAAGATCATCACGCAGCGCACAACCAACCGGCCGCGCAATGCCGTGGCCATATCCGACTACAACATCTTCGGGAGCTGACATGACCGACAAAATCTCCAAGATCGCCGACCCCGCTGGCATCTTCAGCAAGCAACAGCAGGCATCCTCGGCGCAGACGGCCATCGTCCAGCCGCCGCCCGACACCACCACGGCCAGCACCAGCAAGAACGTGCAGGAGCAGGAAGACTTGCTGCGCCAGCGCCAGGGCCGTGCGGCGAACCTGCTGACCGGCTCCAGCGGCATCAACAATACGCCGGTGGGCACCAAGACGCTGCTGGGGTCGTGATGGACGACGTCATCAGCGAACTGTTCCGGCTGGCCTTCGGCATCGGCTTCACCATCCTGGTGATATGGCTATGCAAGGTCTGGCCGTCCAAATCCAAGGATCGGCGATGAACGATTCCCGAGTCGAAGAAATCCTCCGCGATCAAGCGGCAATGGAGTCGGTCAAGACGAACTGGAACACGATGTGGCGCCAGATTGCCCAGGTGACGTTGCCGCGCTCCGACTGGTTCAACCGCATCGCGGTGGCCGAGGGCGAGAAGCGCACCGAGCATATGTTCGACTCGACGGCGGCAAGTGCCCTGGAGCGCGCCGCCGCGGCGATGGAATCGGAAATCACGCCGCGCACGCAGAAGTGGCACGGACTGCGCCTGACCGACGACACCCTGAATGAGGACATGCGGTGGAAGCGCTGGCTGGACCAGTGCACCGACCTGATGTTCCGCGCCCGCTATGCGCCCATGGCCAACTTCGCCAGCCAGGCCAGCGAGTCGTACATGTCTCTGATGGCATTTGGCACGCAGGCGCTGTTCATCGACGAGGTGATCGGCCGCCACCTGCGCTACAAGTCCATCCACCTGAGCGAGATATGCATCGCTGAGAACCACGTGGGCATCATCGACAAGGTGCACCGCAAGTTCGAAATGACCGTGCGCCAGGCGATCCAGCGCTTTGGCGCTGATGCGTTGCCGGACAAGATCAAGGACCTGCAGGAGAAAGAGCCCGAGAAGAAATTCGAATTCATCCACTGCGTCAAGCCCAACGACAACAGGGACCCGGACGCACGCGGCAAGGCCTATGTCTCGTATTACATCGTGTGCGAAGGCCGCAAGATGGTTCTGGCCGGTGGGTATCGCACGATGCCCTACGCTGTATCGCGCGCGGTGACGTCGCCTAAGGAAATCTACGGCCGCTCGCCCGCCATGACGGCGCTGGCTGATATCCGCATGCTGAACGAGATGGAAAAGACCATCATCCGGGCAGCTCATCGCGCCGTCGATCCGCCGCTGCTGCTGTCCGAGGATGGCGCGCTGCAGGCGTTCAGCACCCGCCCCAATGCGCTGAACTTCGGCGGCGTCGACACAAACGGCCGGCCGCTGGCCATCCCGCTGCAGACCGGCGCGAATCTGCCGCTGGGCCTGGAGATATCCGACCAGAAGCGCCAGTCCATCAACGACATCTTCTACATCACGCTGTTCCAGGTGCTGGTGCAGAACCCGCAGATGACGGCGACCGAAGCCATGCTGCGCGCGCAGGAGAAGGGCGCGTTGCTCGCCCCGACCATGGGCCGGCAGCAGTCCGAGTTCCTGGGGCCGATGATCAGCCGCGAGTTGGATATCCTGTCCACCGCCGGCCTGCTGCCGCCGCCGCCCGAGCCTCTGGGTGAGGTGGATATCGACGTCGAATACACGTCGCCTTTGGTGCGCGCACAGCGGTCTGGGGAGGGCGTGGCGATCATGAACACGCTGAACGCCATTTTGCCCTTCGCGCAGATCGCGCCCGAAACGCTCAAGCGCTTCAACTTCGACAAGATCCCAGTGGAGCTTGCCGAGATCAACGGCATGCCGGCGGATCTGCTGTATAGCGATGACGAGATGAAGTCGATCGATGACCAGAACGCCACCGCGCAGGCTGCGCAGGCTGCTGTCCAGGCCGCTCCGGCGCTGACCCAGGCGCAGCTCAACGTCGCCAAGGCCAACTCCCTGGCATCGGCGCCATCGCCCGCGGTGACCGGCTGATGAAATCGATCCTTAAACGCCTGCTCGCCAGGCGCACCGCATACCAGCGCACCTTCCTGGGTGACGACGACAAGCCGCACCGCAATGCGGAAATCGTGCTGGCCGACCTGCGTCGCTTCTGCCAGTTCGACCAGCCAGGCCTGAAGATATCGCCCACCTCCGGCATGGCCGATCCCCTGGCCACCGCTTACGCCGCCGGCATGCGTGACATGTTCCTGCGCATCACCCGCAACCTGCATCTTGACGATGCGACCATCCAACGGCTCACCGAGCCACAACAAACCGAGGATTGATCATGTCCGACACCGGAACCGAAGCCCTGCTCGCGCCGGCCGCACCTGCCGATAACGCTGCTGCTGCCGCGGCGACCGATACTCCCAATCCTGCCACGCCGGCCCCCGCTGGGGAGAAGTGGTGGGGAGGATTCGAAGACGAGACCGTCCGTGGATTCGCCGAAACCAAGAACTGGAAATCGCCCCAGGACGCTGTGAAGTCCTACCAGAACCTGGAGAAGATCGTCGGCGCTAAGGCGAATGCCCTTGTGCTGCCGGGCGATGATGCAAATCAGGACGATTGGAACGCGTTCTACGACAAGGTAGGCCGCCCAGCAACGCCTGATGCCTACACTATCCCGGACACGCTGAAGGAAGACGAGGCGATGAAGGCTTTCCTGCCTGTCGCTCACCATCTCGGATTTACTGCCAAGCAGATGGAGGGTGTTACCCAGTTCCTCGCTTCCAATGCTGAGGCTAGCGCGGTGTCGTCCGCTGCAGCCATGTCCGCGAAAAGCGAGGAGGACATGGCTGCGCTTCGTGCTGAGCACCAGGGGATCAAGTTCGACGCCTTCATGGAACATAGCCGCCGTGCCATGCGCACGCTTGGCATGGGAAAAGAGGATCTGGTCAACCTCGAATCGAAGCTTGGTACCAAGGGCATGATGACGTTGCTTGGCAATATCGGGGCTAGCTACGGTGAAACGCCGTATATCGATGGAGAAGAACGTTCGAATGGCGTGATGTCGCCTGAGGCTGCGCGGATCGAGATTGACCAGCTCCGTAAGGATCAAAACTGGATGAAAGCCTGGGCGCAGGGCGATTCTGACAAGGTGGCCAAGATGAACAAGTTGCACAAGTTCGCGTCCGGCATCAAGGAATCAGC
This sequence comes from Achromobacter sp. HZ34, assembly GCF_002209485.1. Lineage (GTDB taxonomy): Bacteria > Pseudomonadota > Gammaproteobacteria > Burkholderiales > Burkholderiaceae_B > Bordetella_C. Next base: position 15,613 of record NZ_NJIX01000010.1, read on the forward strand.
ATGACACCTGAGGAGCTGCGACTGGAACTGCTGAAGTTGTGTCACCGACACGACAAGAGTGCGCAAGAAATAACGGCGAAGTGTAGCGAACTGGAAAAATTCGTTCTAGCATTTTATCCATTAGCAGAAAAATCTACCAAGCGTCGTAAACCAGCGGAAAAGGTCAACACCCCCGCTAGCTTGGTGGAATAAAACTGCGGCCCGCGGCGAGCTTATCGCCGTATGAGGGTCCCGGGTTCGGACAAGCCCTTCGAAAAAGTCGATTTCTTAACTTTTCCGGAGGGCATTTCCATGTCCGATAATCTCACTGGTCTGTATGCACAGACTTACAAGGGCAACATCCAACTGTTGCTCCAGCAGCGCGGCTCCCGGCTGCGCGGTTCCGTAACCGAAGACAGCGGCTACGTCGGCAACCAGGCTTCCCCGGTCGATCAGATCGGCAGTGTGGAGGCCGATCCCGTGACCGGCCGCCTCCAGCCGATCCAGGGCAAGGAATTGCCCAATGATCGCCGCTGGGTTTTCCCCAACGACTTCGATCTGCCGCTGTTTGTCGACACGTTCGACAAGCTGCGCCTGCTCGAAGACCCCACCAGTTCGTACTCGGTTGCCGCCACCAACGGCATGGGCCGCAAGATCGATGACATCATCATCGGTGGCATCTTTGGCACGAACAAAACCGGCCAGAACGGCGCCACGTCCGTAGCGTTTCCTGCTGCGCAGCAGATCAGCGCCAGCCTGGGGGCCTCTGCTGCCACCGGCCTGAACGTCGCCAAGCTGAAGAAGGCGATGGAACTGCTGCTGGCTGCCGAAGCCGACTTGGACAACGATCCGGTTTACCTGCCGATCAGCGCCAAGCAGAACACCGACCTGATGAACGAGATCCAAGTCATCAACGGTGACTACTCGGCACTGGGCGCGACGGTGCGCGAAGGTCGGCTCATGAGCTTCATGGGCATCAACTTCCTGCATTCCGAGCGGCTGCCGGTCAACGGTTCCGGATACCGGCGTCTGCCGCTGTATCTGAAGTCCGGCGTTCACCTGGCGATCTGGGGCGGAGCGACCACCGCGGACATCTCGCAGCGTAAGGATCTGAAGGGCTTGCCCTATCAGATCTACCTGTGGATGACCATGGATGCAACGCGCCTGGAAGAAAAGAAGATCGTCGAAATCCCCTGCGCCGAAGCGTAATCGGCCAGCGTTCAACGAATCGCCCCAGGAGAAATCATCATGGCAGTTGTTCAAGTCTCTTCCACGCCGGTTGCGAATGCGGACGCCAAGCCCGTCATCCGTAACTCGGCCAAGATCGCGGAGGGCAATGTCCTTTCGTCGATCGGTTCGGTGGCCATCGCCAACGGCGATTCCATCGGTTCGGTGTATCGCATGGTGCGCGTGCGCTCTGGTACCCGCATCGAGTCGCTGTCGCTGATCTGCGACGCAGTCACCAGCGCGGCGGCTGATGTGGGCCTGTACCAGACGGCGGCGCGCGGCGGCGCGGTGGTGGATGCGGATTTCTTCACCGCAGCCCAAACCATCGCCACCGCTTCGCAAGGCCTGCAAGTCGCGCACGGCAACATCCTCAAGGCAGGCACGGCATCGCTGCGTCTGTACGAGGCGCTGGGCCTGACCAACGATCCCGGCATCGAGTACGACGTGGCCATCACGCTGACGGCAGCGGCAACTGCCGCCGGCAATGTGGCCGCGAAGTGCCTCTATGTGAACTCGGGTCCGGGTTGATGTAGATGTTCGCCCCGGCTTAGGCCGGGGCTTTTTCGCTTATGCCGGAGAGATAACCATGGCCACCCGCCGATACAGCATCACCCCCAACAATCCCCCGTACAACGTCGTCGAAGCTGTGGGTTCCGCGACGGTTACCGGCCCCGTGGAACTGACGGTCGACCTGGCCGCCGTCCTGCAAGGCAACACCGTAGCGATGGCTCGCCTGGTCGTACTGGAGCAACTCCAGAAGATCAAGGAGTACATCGAGCGCGGCAACTGGCCGCCGGCCTAAGGAGCGAGACATGCCCGATAAAGTCGTTCAGGCTGATGGCTCGGTCATCCCCATTGTCGCGGTTGCAGGCTCTGCTGGCGCTGGCGCGGCGCCCACGTCCGCCAATGCCACGCCCACCGTCGATGCCACGCTGACGCCTAAGGGTTACCAGCAGATCAGCAGCGCATCGCTGGCGACTGCACAAGCCCTGACGCCGCCCGCCGGCTCCCGCGTGGCACTTATCCAGGCCGAGGCCCAAGCGATGCGCTGGCGTGACGATGGCACTGCGCCCACCGCCACGGTAGGAATGCTGGTTCCTGCCGGTGGATCCCTCGAATACAACGGCGATCTGACGGCTATCCGCTTGATTGCGGCCACGGCCGGCGCTATCGCCAACGTCACGTATTACGCGTAGCCATGCCGCGCATCCGATCTGGACCGGGCCCAATGTCTCAGCCGGCTGGCGCAGGCCAGTCGGTGACGGTGTCGGCGAGTCCCTTCACCTACACGGCGACGCAGCCATCCCTGGCCATCATTTCCGGTGGTCTGGTGACGCTGATCGAGGTGGCCATGGATGGCATCACGTTCGTCTCCATCGGCATTTTGTCCGGCCAGTTCGTGCTGCCCCGCGGCGCTCAGTTGCGCATCACCGCACCCGTCACGCGTCCGACTCTCATGGTGTACCCGCTATGAGCTCCATCATCGAGATATGCAACCGCGCACTCACGAAACTGGGTGACAACCGCATCACGTCGCTGGCCGACAACACGAAGCCGGCGCGCACAATGTCGTCCCTCTACGATTCGGTGCGCCGCAGTGAGATCCGAGCGCATCGGTGGTCTTTTTCCATGAAGCGGGCGCTGCTCCCCGCGCTTGCAGACGCGCCGGTATGGGGATTCCCCCGCCAGTTCCAGCTGCCCACCGACAACGTCAAGCTCGACCAACTGGGCGATTACTACGTCTGGTGGGGGCCGGTGTATCGCGGCTACACCTACCACTCCGATCATCTGTACGCCATCGAGGGAAACCGCATCCTGACCGATCTGCCGGCGCCGTTGCGTGTGCGATACGCCTACGACGTCCAGGATGTGAACCAGTTCGATGCGAATTTCGTGGAGATGTTGGCCTGCAAGCTGGCAATGGAGGCCTGCGAAGACCTGACGCAGAGCGCGACGAAGTTTCAGCAGATGGCGACCGAGTACGCCGACGCGCGCAATACGGCAGTGCGCACGAACGCCATTGAGCGGCCGCCCGAGCAGCTTGTCGAAAGCGAGTGGCTTCTGGTGAGGTTCTGATGACCAAGGCCTCGCCCATCCTGTCCAGCTTCAACGGTGGTGAGTATTCGCCGCTGATGGAGGGGCGCACCGATTACGCGAAGTACCCGAAGGGCTTGCGCAAGGCGGTCAATTTCCTGGCTACAACGCAGGGCCCGGCGGTGCGCCGCGGCGGCATGCGCTTCGTGTCCGAGGTCAAGAACTCCGCGACACGGCCCTGGCTGATCAAGTTCCAGTTCAATGTCGAGCAGTCCTACGCGCTGGAGTTCGGCGAAGGCTACATCCGGTTCTATACCAACCACGGCCAGGTCATCAATGGCGCCGTGCCGTATGAAATCGCCTCGCCTTACGCGGTGGCAGACCTGACCAATACGGACGGCACGCTGGCGCTGCATTACGCGCAGTCGGCCGATGTGCTTTACCTTTTCCACGCGAAGTACCCGCCGCAGAAGCTGTCCCGGCTGGGCGCGCTGAATTGGACCATCGCGCCGGTCGACTTCAAGGGTGGACCATTCGACGACGAGAACCTGGATAAGAACCTGTATATCTCGGTGGCGACCGGGCTGGGCAGCGTGCAGTCGAACTTCGACATCTTCACCGCCGACCACGTCGGGACGCTGCTGTACCTGGAGAGCAAGGACTATTCGGCGGTGCCGCCCTGGCAGCCTGGCAAGGTGATCGCGGCGACCGATCAGAACCCGTACGGCACGCTGCGCCGCGTTGATCAGCGCGTCTACATGTGCGTGACGGATCTGACCAACACCGAGGATCTGCCCATCATCACGGGCACACAGACGCTCACGCACACGTCCGGCAACGCCTGGGACGGCGACGGCAACCCGGTGGCCAGCGTGGCCTATAAGGCGGGCGTCGAATGGCAGTTCATGCACCCGGGCTACGTGGTGCTGAAGATCACCGACATCATCAACGCGCGCGCCGCGCACGTCACGATCCAATCGGATTGGGATGTGCCGGCCGACGTCATCAGCGATGACATCCCGGGTGGCACGTGGCGCTGGGCGGTGTCGCGCTGGTCGAACGCCAAGGGCTGGCCGGATCTGGTTACGTTCTTCCGTAATCGTCTGGTGGCGGCGCGCTCTGCAGATCAGGCCATCGATTTCTCGGTGGTGTCGGACTACCTGAATTTCCAGGACAAGGAATTCGGTGATGTCACGTCGGATATGGCCATCTCTGCGACCGTGGCAGCCGACCAGGAATACAACGCCCTGGCCTGGATGTCGTCGGCCGACCAACTGCTGATCGGCGGCGCCGGTGGCGAGTTCGCGTGCGGTGAGCAGACCACGAATGACGTGTTCGGCCCGGACAACATCAAGATTTCCAAGCAGTCCGGGTATGGATCTCGCGGCATCGATGCCATCGCCGCGGGCAACACCATCCTGTACGTGCAGAAGGGTGGCCGGCAGTTGATGGAAATGCAGTTCAACATCCAGTCCAACAACTTCGACTCCGACGACAAGTCGGTACCGGCCGAGCATCTGATGGTGGGCGGCCTGGTCCAGACGGCATTCCAGAAGGAAACCGACAGCATCCTGTGGGCGCTGCGCAGCGACGGCGCGCTGCTGTCCTTCGCGTACAACCCCAAGCAGGATGTCTATGCCTGGATGCCGCAGCAGATCGGCGGCACAGGCGTGGTGGTCGAATCCATCCTGGTTCTGCCCGCGCCTACGCTGGACCGATCGGAGCTGTGGGCCATCGTCCGGCGCACGATCGGGGGCCAGACGCGGCGCTACGTCGAATACATGGAACGGCCGTACCGCATCGGCGATACCCAGGCGTCGGGCTTCTATGTGGATGCCGGCCTGACGTACAGCGGCGCGCCGGCGACGACGATTTCCGGCCTGAATCACCTGGAGGGGCAAACCGTCGACATCCTGAGCGACGGCGCCGTGCAGCCACAGCAGGTTGTCACCGCTGGAGCGGTCACGTTGCATTCCCCCGGATCGGTGGTGAACGTCGGCCTGCCGTGTCCTTGCCGGCTGGTTACCGAGCGGCTGGAAGCGGGAGCCACCGATGGCACCGCCCAGGGCAAGACGAAGCGGATCATGAAGGTGGTGTTCCGCTTCGACAACAGCCTGGGAGGTGAATTCGGCCCGCAGGATGGTCCCTACGACGATCTGTTTACGCGCTCTGGGAACGACCCCATGGATGCGCCGCCGCCGCTATTGACTGGCGACACGGAGCGGCTTTCCTTCCCATCTGGCTACGACTTCAACGGCGTGATCGAGTACCGCAATGATCAGCCCGTACCAGTCACCGTGGTGGCCATCATGCCCCAGGTGGTAACTCAGGATAGCTGATGCACACGACCAAATTCGACCCCTCGCATCTGCTTGAAATGGATATCCAGCCGCACCAGGAGTGGACGCGTGCGGAGCAGGAAAGCGGCTACGGCAAGTTCCTGGCGGCCGGCGTGGCGGAAACCCTGTGGCATGACAACAAACCCATCGCCTGCTATGGCGGCGTCGTACTGTGGCCGGGCAACGGGGAGGTGTGGGCCATTCTTTCGCGTGGCATCGGCACGGCCATGACCGCGGTGGTCCGAGCGTTTCGGGCGCTGATCGAAGACAGCGTGCCGCGCCGGCTCCAGGCCTACGTCGATGCGGACTTCGAACCCGGCATTCGGCTGATGTTCCAACTTGGTTTTCAGGTTGAAGGCAAGGCCCGCGCGTACCTGGCGAACGGCCACGATGCATTCCTTTTCGCTCGCCTGGCCGACGATGCGCAGCCTCTCGCTGTCGTCGACACCTATGGCGACATGCCGGCGCTCGCCAAGATCATGCGCCTGGAATCGGAAATGGCGGTGCTCCCGCAACTCGACATCGAGCCGGTGCACCATTTCAGCAAGGGGATCTACGCGCGCGAGATAATCATCCCGGCCGGCGCGCTCATCGCTGGGAAGATGCACGCCACGGATCACCTGAACATTCTCTCCAAGGGCGAAATCTCGGTGCTGACAGAGAATGGCATCGAACGCCTGCGGGCGCCGGCCGTCATTCCCGCGCGCGCCGGGATGAAGCGGGTCGGCTATGCCCACGAGGAAACCGTATGGACGACGATCCACGGCACCGATGAAACCGACCTGGCGAAGCTGGAAGCCGAGTTGATCATCCCCGCCGCCGCGCTGGAGGTGCTGCCATGAGCTGGATCGCCGTGGGCGTGGCCGCTGTCGCCGTCGTCGGATCAATCAAGAGTTCTCAGGACCAAGAAGCCCAGGCAGACGCCGCGCAGTCGACGAATCAGGCCAACGCTACCCAGCAACTGGCAAACATGCAAGCTGTCGAGGCGCAGGCCTCCGCTCAGGAAGAGGCACAGCGGCGCCAGTCTGGCGCGTACCTTGGAAAGCAACGCGCAGCGCTGGGAGATTCAGGGACCGGCTCTCTTGGCTCTGGCTCGAATTTCGATGTCGCGCGCCAGTCTGCGGTGAGCGCTGAACTGGACGCGCTGAATATCCGCTACGGCGGTGAACTGCGTGGCACGCAGTACCTGCAATCTGCCTACAACTATCAGGCCGGCGCGGACGCCGCTGGGGCCCAGGCTGCTCAGATTGGCTCCACGATGTACACATCTGCTGCGCTCGCTGGCGTGAGCAGCTATTCCAAATCATATACGGCCGGTCAACGCGTACCCACGGGGACTAAATAATGGTGCGCGTCGCGCTTCTCCAACAGACTGTCAACACGCCGTCAGGCGGCATCGATGCCGCCCAACGCACGCAGCAGTTGCCGACCGCTCAGGCGGAACTGTGGCAGCAGGCTGCCGGCGCGGCGCAGGCGGTGGGCACTGCTTATAACGCCCATGAGATGGCCGCCGATCGGCAACGTAAGCTGGATGGCGCTGTATGGGCGGCTGATGCCGCGTCAAATGCCACGCTGACCTGGCAACAGAAGATGCAGGACCAGCAGCTTTCCGCGGCCCCCGGCGCGCCTGGCTTCACCAAAGACTTCCTGGGCAATTACGATTCTTGGAAGGCGGAGCAGATCGCGGCCGCGCCCGACGATGATTCCAGGCGCTACCTGGACCAGCACCTGACCCAGTTGCGCACGTCGTTCGGCGAAAAGGCCATTGCCTTCGAGGGCCAGCAGAAGGTCAAGTGGCGGGAAGACACGTTTGCCAATGCCACGCAGAACGCGGCGGACGCGGCCTTCAATGATCCCAGCCAGCGCGACAAGCTGCTGAACGACATCCTTACGCCTCTGGATGCGATGGATATGCCGGGCGAGTGGAAAGCTCAGCAGGCGCGCGCGGCTACGCAGAAGGTGAACCTTGCGGCCGCGTTGTCCGTCGCTCAGAGCAATCCGGGCGCCATTGTCGGCCAGCCGGGCACTGGAGCGACGGCGGCGGCAGGCGGCACGTTCGCCGGTGGATTCGCTGGCGCGGATGCCTGGATCGCGCAGAAAGAGGGCGGCTACGTCGGCAACGACAACGGCAAGGGTCCGACCAATTACGGCATCAACTCGACGGCAAATCCCGACCTGGATGTGTCGAAGCTGACGCCGGAGACGGCATCGGCCGTGCGCAAGTCGCGCTACTGGGACGCCATCCACGGCGATGCGCTGCCGCCCGCCATGCAGCCGGTGGCGTACAACCTGGCCATGTCGTCGGGCCCTGGCGTGGCAAACCGTCTCATTGCCGCGGCCAACGGTGACCCCGACAAGCTGAACCAGCTCGCCAAGAACTATTTCGATCAGATCCCACCCGAGCGCGCTAACGGCAACACACCGGGCTGGAAGGCGCGGTCCGATGAAGCGCTGGCGCTGGGCAAGAGCACCGCAGCTTCTGCTGACAATCCGGTCCTTTCCAGCCTGAACTACCAGACGCGCATCCAGGTGTTCAACGCGGCCAAGACGCAGCAGAACCAGGATATGGCGCTCTGGCGCGCGCGCATCAGCGGCCGCCTGCAGGACACCCAGGCCATGGCCACGCAGGGCATCAGCGATCCCACGCCGCTGACCATGGACACGTTGCTGAAGGCCTTCCCGCCCGATGAGGCGGCGCAGCACTATCAGGCGTACCAGGATGGCCAGCAGCTCGCCCTGGACGTCGCCAACATCAAGGGCATGCCGAATGATCAGATCGCCGGTCTTGTTCAATCCCGGTCGCCAATGGCTGGCCCTGGCTACGCTCAGGCTCAGCGCGACCAGCAGATCCTGGCCCAAGCCGCAGCGCATGTTGTGCAGCAGCGCCAGGCTGACCCGTCCGCCTATGTCGCGCAGAATGCTCCGGCCGTGCAGGCGGCGCAGCGACAGTTCGCATCCAACCCGACGCCGGCCACCGCGCAGGTGTACGCCCAGACGTCGATCGCCGAGCAGCAGCGCTTGGGTATCGACAAACCGCAGATCCTGACCAAGATGCAGGCGACCAGCCTGGAAGCCCAGATCCGCGACAAGGGGGGCGCCAATGCTGACCAAGTCATCCAGCAGCAGGCCCAGTTGTGGGGGCCGAACTGGGGCACGGTGTTCGGGCAACTCAAGGACATTCCGCCGGTGGCGAAGGTGTTGGGCTACCTGGGCGACTCGGTCGACGCATCCACACGCACGCAGATCATGACCGCCTCGCAGGTGAAGGTCGACGAGCTCAAGGACGGTCTGCCGACCTCGGATGTATCGGCCGCCGAAAAGAACCTGCAATCGCTCACCAAGGACTTCGCCTCCACCATGGCCTACACCGTGGGCGGCGCGCAGACCTTCGGCGCGCTCTACGACTCAGCCCAGCGCCTGACCTACACGTACATGCGCCAGGGTATGAGCTACGGCGACGCGTCGCAGCAAGCTTTCCAGAACATCATGGGGAAAAATTTCAACGTGGTGGGCAACGCGCGCATCCCCAGCCAATACGACCAGAAGGCAGTCATGCGTGGCGCCAGCGGGCTGATGGATGGGCTGGACAAGGCCGACTTGGTCACGCCACCCGCTCCTGCCACCATGCGCGCCGAGGACGCCAAGGGGCTGTATGTCAGCAACCTGAAATCCAACGGTAAGTGGATTACAGGCGCAGACGGTAAGGGACTCATCCTATTCGATCCGGTATCCCAGACTGTAGTGCGCACGCAGGACGGCAAGCCGGTGGGTGCAAGTTGGTCCGATCTTGTCAATCCGCCAGCGCCGACGCCAGCCGGCTGGTCAGCATTCGGCCCGGATGCTGGATCCGTGAAGGGAATGGTTTCGCCCGGGAACATCGACCTGACCCGGCGTCCGCAGGTGAAAAACGATGATGGTTCTATCAGCACGGTGCGTTCCATGTCGTTCGAGGAGGATGGCAAGGAGGTCCTGATTCCGACCGTCAGTGACGACGGTAAGCGGATTCTGTCCGACGATGAAGCGATTGCGCAGTACCACCGAACCGGCAAGTACTTGGGCAAGTTCGATACGCCAGACAACGCTGACGCCTATGCCGAGCAACTGCATCAGCAGCAGGAAGAGGCCTATCTGAAGCGTGGTGCAGGCCAGTACGCGCCCGACATGCAGCCGTGGCTGGCGCCGGGCTAAGGAGACGGACATGGGCGACCTCGTTCTAGATTCCGACTTCACCGCGCCGCTGCGGCCGATCACCGACTATCCGACGCCGCTGGGTGACTACCTGGAGGCCAAGGTAGGGCAAACCCTCCAGGGCACGCTCGACACCATGTCGTGGCTGGCTGGCGCGCGCCCCAACCGCGCCATCATCGCCTATGACCTCGAGGGTAATCCCGTCTTCGGTGATGACCCCAGCCAGGTGAAGGTAGCGCCGGATGAAGCCAAGCAGCGCCTGGGCGCCGCCGGGGTCAAACTGGACGTGCCGGAAGACGGCATCTACGAAAACAACATCCAGGCACTGATCGAACGGCAGCAGGACCAGGTAGCGCGGCAGGTTGCAATCACGGCATCGCCCACGGGCGCACGATCGGTGCTGGGCTTCGGCGCCCAATTCGCTACGTCCTTGCTGGATCCGATCAACCTGGCCGCTTCATTCGTGCCCGTGGTCGGCCCGCTAAAGTATTCGGCGATGCTGGCCGACACGGGCGGCGCACTGGGCCGGGCTGGCGTTCGCGCCGGCATCGGGGCGGCGGAGGGTGCCGCAGGCGCGGCCCTGCTCACCCCCCTGCAGTATGCCGCCACTCGCAATGCGGGCGACGACTTCACCATGACGGATGCGCTGGAAAACATCGCCTTCGGCGCGGCGTTTGGGGCCGGCCTGCATACCATCGGCGGCGCTCTGAAGGATTCTATATCCGGGCCGCCGCGGCGCGCGCCCATCGAAACGGACGTGCCCAGCACGCTCCCGGAGAACCCGGCCACCGCCGCCGACATCAGCACGCGCGCCGGTCAGCAGCCGATCACCGTGAATCTGGCTACCGGCGAAGTGCCGGCCGCGCCCATGCGTGCCGCCTGGATCGACTTGGCTGCCAGCCATGACGCCCGCATCGGCGCCACCAGCACGGCCATTGGCCAACTGCTTGACGGCCGGAACATTGAAATCAATCCCATCCTGCGCAATGACCCGAATGTCCAGTACGCGCTGGCGCAGCGTGGTCAGCCGACCGATCTGGCCGGTGCGACGGCGCAGGCCAGAGCTGACCTGGAGCCGCAGTTGCGCAACGAGTTGACCGCTCTGGCCGGCAATCAGGCCGAACGCGGGCAGGTCGCGCAGATGAGCGAGCAACTGGAGAGCATCCAGCGCGAACTCGCCAGGCCGGCCGTGCCCGCCAAAGAGGACATCCGGACCATGCAGGCGCGAGAGAAGCTGAAGTTCAAGGACGCCGAGGCGCGCGCTCAAGCCGACGTCGACAGCCGCCGCGCAGACCTGGAGGGCCAGGCCCATCGGCTGACCCAGGCGCTGGATACGAACCGGCGCGCCAGCCAGGCCGCCCAGGACTTGGCCGCGCTGGACAAAGGAGAGTTTCCCGCACGCTACCAGGACCAACTCGATCAGCGTGCGCAGGATCTGATGCAGGGTGATCCGCTGACGGCGGCATTGCGTCAGCTCTATTCCACGTCACCAGAGGCCGATCGGGCCGCAGCGCAGCGCTACAACGGCCCGGATAACGTGGCCGTGGCCGACCCGGACATGGCGCGCGCGGCCGACGAACACTTGGCGCAGACACCTGAGCCACTACGCGCCGCCACTGCTGAGGGCGCCGAGCAGGCCATGAACGATGCTCAGGTCCGCTTCCGCGATGTGCTTGACAACCTCAAGCGTCAGGGCGCAACAGACGAAACCCTGGCTGCCCTGCAAAAGGAACTGGAGCCGTTCGACGCCGCGGTGAAGGATGCCGACAACCTGGCCGCCGCCACGCGCGCGGCCGCACTCTGTGGATTGCGCAATGGCTAGCACCGACGACTGCATCAAAGCGATGGCAGCGGCTGCCGGCCGCGACCTGACCGACGACGAGATGGAGGCGCTGCAAACGCAGCTCCAGGCGCGCACGCGATACGAACAGGTTCGCAACGGCGCCATAGACATGCGAGATGCGGCGCTGAAGGCTGCGGACTCCATCGGCGCAGACCTGAAGACTGCCGCTTTCATCGAGCGCCGCAACGCCTTGATAAACGCGGCCATCCGTGCCGAGAAGGTGGAATGGATCCAAAGCAATTTCGGGAACCGGCCGGCCGAGGGAATTACCGCACTGCTGGTGGGTGTGAACCGGGCCAAGCAGGGCGCGCGCAACTCGGTCATGTCGGTGCAGAAAACCCTGCACGACAAGTTCCTGAGCGGTTTTGTAGCCGACCTGGAGAAGACCGGTAGCGCCAAACTATTCTCCGGCGGGACCATGGACCGCGACGTGACGCGCGCGCTGTGGGCGCTGGGCCGCGAGAACGAAGCGGACCTGCTCAAGGGTATCCCCGGGCCGGCGCAGGAGATTGCCCGGGTCATCAACAAATGGCAGGAATACACCCGCGTGACGGCGAACGAGGCCGGCGCCTGGATCGGCAAGGAAGCCGGCTACATCGTCAAGCAGTCGCACGACATGCTGCGCATCCGGCATGCTGGATTCGACACTTGGCGCGCCGCTGCCCTGGAGCATTTCGACATCCCGCGCATGATGACCGAATCTGGCGCCGATAACGTGGATGAGATGCTGAATGGCATCTTCCGCAACCTGGCCAGCGGCGACCACATGAAGCCCATCGCCAGCGTCGCAGAATCGCCGTTCAAAGGGCCGGGCAACCTGGCCAAGCGCATCAGCCAGGACCGCGTGGTCCACTTCAAGGACGCCGATGCTTGGTTCGACTACAACCAGGCCTATGGCGTCCGCAGTCTGCGCGAGGCGGTGGCCGGCGGCATTGCGCGCGGGGCCCAGCAGATCGGCCTGTTGCGTCAGCTCGGTACGAACCCGGGCGGCATGGTGGAAACCCTGCGCAACGACCTGATCCAGGCTTCCAAGAAGGCCGGCGAGTTCGGCAAGGTTGATGACCTGAAGGGCAAGGCCGACCGGCACGACCAATACCTCTCAGCCATCGACGGCCGGATGAACATCCCCGGTAATGCCCTGTGGGCGCGCCGTGGACAAAACCTGCGCGCCTGGCAGTCGCTGGCAAAGCTGGGCGGCATGATTCTGTCCCAGTTCAACGATATTGCCGTCTACGGATCCGAGGCCAAGTACCAGGGCCGCGGCTTTCTCTCCGGCATGGGCGAGTCCATGGCGGGCCTGGGCACGAACCTGAAGACGGAGGAACGCAAGGACCTGCTTGCCAGCCTGGGCGTCTTCTTCGAATCGTCGATCGGTGAGATCGCGCGCACCGGCTCATTCGAGGACGCCGGCGCCCTGACCAAAAGCCAGCGCCTGTTCTTCAAGCTGAACTTGGGCCAGTGGTGGACCGAGAAGATGCGCGCGGCCGCCGCCATGGGGATGTCGCACCACATGGCGCTGCAGACCGGAAAGGTATGGGAGGCGCTGGCGCCTGAGTATCGGCGCGTGCTCAGCCTATACGACATCGACGGACCGAAGTGGGACGTCATCCGACAGTCTGGCATGAAACAGGTCGACGGGCGCAATTACGTGGCGCCGGACACGATCACGCAATTGCCTGACGATGTCGTGCGCGGCTACCTGGAGGCGAACGAATTGCGCGCCGGCCCGAAGGATATTGCCGCCGCGAAAGAAGACCTCGCCACCAAACTGCAGACCTACCTGAACGACCGGACGACGTTCTTCCAACTGGAGCCCGACAACAAGACGCGCGCGCTGCTGCTTCAGGGCACGAAGCCGGGAACCTGGATGGGCGAGTTCGCGCGCTTTGCCATGCAGTTCAAGAGCTTCACCGGTGCCTACATGCAGAAGATCATGGGCCGGGAACTGTACGGGCGCGGCTTCGAGGGCACCAATCCCATCAAGGCGTTGGCCGGCGGCAATGGTGAGGCCTGGGGCCTTGTGAGCGTCGTTGCCATGTCCACCCTGTTCGGCTACGGCTCGATGCTCGCCAAGGACATGATGCGTGGCCAGACGCCGCGGCTACCGAATGGCGACGCTGCCCAGGACACGAAGCTGTTCCTGGCGGCCATGGCCCAGGGCGGCGGCATGGGCCTGATGGGGGATTTCCTTTTCGGCACGGCTAACCGGTTCGGCGGGGGTGTTCTTGCCTCCATGGCCGGGCCTACCGCCGGCTTTGCTAATGACCTGGTCAACCTCTACCAGGCGGCGCGCGACGAGGCTCTGACGGGTAAGGGAAGCACCGCCGCCGAAGCGCTGCGTGTGGCGATGAACAACACGCCATACCTGAACCTCTTCTACACGCGCATCGCGCTCGACTACCTGCTGTTCTACCGCATCCAGGAATGGATGAATCCCGGCTATCTCAGCCGGATGGAGCAGCGCGTCCGCACGCAAAACAACCAGACCTTTATCCTTCCCCCAAGCCAGGTGATCCGATGACCGTAAATGCTACCCCGTCCAATGTCACCTTCAATGGCGACGGAATCAGTAATGTGATACCGGTCCCGTTCTATGTTCAGAAGGCACAAGATTTGTCGGCGGTCCTGTTTGATACTTCGACTCTCGACAGCACCCCTCTTATTTTCGGTACCGACTATACGGTCCAAAATGCCGGCCAGACAACGGGCGCGCAAATAACCCTCGTGACTCCTTTGCCTATAGGGAAGAAACTGTACGTTGACCGATCCCATATCACGATAGACCAGCAGACAAATTGGGTTCAGAACGACAAATTTCCAGCGAAGTCTAACGAGGACGCTGTCGATAAACTAACGATGATCGCGCAGTTGCAGAGCGAGCAATCGTCGTCGGCAATCCGATACCCTCAGTTCGAATTTCGTGACGGCACACTTCCGCAAGCAATCAACCGCGCTGGGAATGTGCTTGGCTTTGACCAGAACGGCGAACAGGTCATGATCCCGCTGCCAGCTTCTGTAGGCGCTGGTGATATGCGCCTCGACGCTTTCGTGGCTGGTGTGGATTTCACCCCCGGAACATCGACCACGCTGACGCTATCACGAGCGTACGGAACTCTGGCCAACGTCGAAATTCATTTCGATGGAACGTTCCAGGGCCCCGATCAAGTATTGACCCTTGTGGGGCAGACGCTCACCTTCATAGATCCAATACCCGTCGGAGTGGACAACGTCTACGTTCGCGGCGGAACATCCTTGTCGATGTGGAAACCTTCTTCTGGATCCATCACGGATGAAGAGGTGGCGGTGGGCGCTGGTATCCAGTCCGACAAGTTGTCCTACCTGCGCGCGGCGACTGGTTCCCAGGCTCGTTCTATCCGCTCGAAACTCAGTGAGCGCATCACCCCGCAGGATTTCGGAGCGAAGGGTGACGGCATAACTGATGACACCTTGGCCATCCAAAGAGCCATTGCGGCAGCAGTCGCGATTGGCGCTGGCGTTGTCTGGATTCTGCCGGGAACGTATGGCGTGTCGCAAACTATCGTACTTCCCAACGGCGTCAGCCTTTTCGGAGAATGTGGCGCGCCGTCGTTTCCCGAGTTGAACGCTATCGCTGTATCGCAATTCAAGTGGATCGGCGCGGCGGGCGGAGTGGTATGCCAGACCGCCGCTGGGTGGGCCGGCCGCATCGACAACATCCAGTTCAATGCAAACGGTCTCGCGGCAACCTGCCAGACACTGGTCGGCATCGGTGGATGCCTTTTCAATAATGTTCGATGGGTCAACTCGATGAGCCTTGCGGTGGATTGGCATAGCCAAGCCGGCAAACCGTCATCGCTCAACACGTTCGTCAATTGTGTGTCAGCGGATCATCAAGGTGTCGGCTTCCAGATGAGCGGCCTTTCCAATGGGGCGGTGACACTGAATACGTTTATTGGGTGCCGGTTTTCTGGGAAAAACCTCAACCTCCGTATTTTGCAATTTGCAGATACCAATACGTGGTTTGGCGGCCGCGTTGAGGGCGGTATCCAGTACGGGCTTGTTGTCAATGAGGCAGGCGGAGGCTTGAATTCAGATTCGCTTCTATTCTCTGGCGTCACGTTCGATGGAAGCGGTGTTGCTGATTCGGCCATGTGCTACATCGGGCCGCCGATTTCGCCGCTGCCTCCCGGCGGCGGCAGCACGGTGGTGACGTTTCGGGACTGCCATATGACCGAAAGCGGTCATCTCAACGCAGGCCCAGTGGGCGCCAACATCAAGGTTATTGACTGCCCGGCATTCGCGATGATGTACGGATCAGTTGGCGACTACGTCCCAGCGCAGGACGTCACCGTTACCGCATCGCCATTCACCTACACGAACAATGATCCATATGCAGAAAACGTAATCATCAGCGGCGGCACTATTTCCGGTATCACGTTCATTCGAAATGGCGTATCTCACGCTCTTGGGCTTTCATCTGGTTCGTTTGTGTTGAATCCCGGTGATGCAATTCAGATCTCTTACTCTGTGACGCCTGCGGTGTTCACGCGCTGGCAGATATAGGAAAATCATGGCTACCAAAAATCCTTATCAGTTGCTGGATAGCGGCGCTTCGACTTCAGGCCAGGTGCTTGTGTCTCAAGGTGCAGGCCAGCCGCCGACGTTCAGGACGTTTGACGTGGCGGATGTCGTCAACGCCGCGTCCACGCTGGGAAAGCTTAACCAGTTTCAAGTTACATCCTCCGCTGAATTGGCCGGCGTCATGAGCGACGAGACGGGCAGCGGGAAGCTGGTGTTCGGAACAGCCCCAACGCTCGCACAACCGATCATCCAGGGGATCGTCGATACGTCAGATGCCGCCGCCGGTGTGGTGGGTCAATACGCATCCAATTCTGTAGCGCCAGGCGCTGCAGTAGCGCTGGTGACAAACACTGCCACGAACATCGTGAGTTTGTCCCTCACTGCCGGGGATTGGGATGTGTGGGGCACAGCGTGGACAGCGCCTGGCGGAACGACTAATCAAGCGCTCACCATCGTAGGTCTGAACACCACGTCTTCCACTCTGCCTACGCCCCCTGCCGGCGGCGCTATGGTGCAACTACCATTCTCTGCATCTGCAGGCCAAGCCATCGGGGTGTCGGTTGGTACGTTGCGTGTGCGAGTTGCAATCGCCACCAATGTGTTTCTCGTGCTGCTGTCTCAGTTTTCGATCAGCACGAATTCCGCATACGGCTTCATCGGCGCACGGCGGCGGCGGTAAGGATGGTAGAGACGCAGAAGCCATCAGAGACTGATCGCTTTCCTCCGGGGATGAGCGAAGACGCTCGCGCAATTCTTTCCGCCTTCGAGGGATGGCGCCGTGAAGAGCGGGCGGACAACAGCTCACAGCACAGCGAGAATCAGCTCCGCATCGAAGCTGTCGACGAGAAAGTGATGAAGCTCAACAAGCTGCTCGAAAGCTCGTTTCCGGACGGCGACCCGGAAGGCCATCGTCGATACCACGAGGCCATCATCAAGCGCGAAGAGCGGCGCGAAGAGTTCTATCAAAAACTATTCACGGAACTGGCCAGTAAGGGCTTGTGGGCCTTGATCGGGTTTCTATGCGTCGCTGTCTGGTTTTCCATCAGGGAACATATCAAATGAAAATCCCGCTTATCGATGACGTGCATCGACTGTTCAAGTTCTACAGTGTCTGGGCAATGCTGGCAATCCTGCTGGTTTCCATCGCTGAGGCACTCATGGCGCTGTACGTTCCGGCAGATGTGCCGCACGCCCTGGGCGCCGGCATCGTGACGGCGCTGCTCGCCATCATCGGCATCGGCCTACGGGCTTGGAAACAGGGTCCGCGCGATGGCGAGTAAATTGAGCAATGCGGTGAAGGCCGCTGTCGCCGTCGGTGCGAGCGCAGGAGTAATTCTGGGACTGTTCCTACATGATGCCGAGGGTACGCGCCTGAAGGCCTATCAGGACGGCGCCAAGGTATGGACGATATGCCAGGGACACACTGCCGGCGTCAAGGCTGGTGACGTGGCCACGCCGCAGCAGTGCGCCGACTTCTTCAATACCGATGTGGGCATCGCTTTCGCCGCGGTAGACCGCTTGGTGACCGTCCCCATGTCTGCGCCACAACGCGCAGGCGTGACGTCGTTCTGCGGCTACAGCATTGGCTCCGGTGCCTGCGCACGCTCCACGTTCCTGAAAAAGCTGAACGCCGGGGACCGCGCGGGCGCATGCAACGCCATCATGGACTGGACCTACATCACGGTCGACAAGCGCAAATTCGACTGCCGCACGCCTGGCAACAAGCTGTGCGCCGGCCTGGTCGACCGCCGTGAGGGGGAGCGCGAACTATGCCTGCTGGACTGATGAAGCCCTGGGTGCTGATCCTGATAGGCGCCGCGCTTGTGCTGGCGGCCGTGGCGGGCATCCGTTGGTACGGCCATGACCAATATGCTGCTGGTCACCAGCAGGCTGCTCTGGAAGCCCAGGCCGAGGCGCAGAAGCTATCCGAGCAATACCGGGCGCAGGAGGCTGCTGCCCAGCAATCCGTAGAGGCGAACTATGCGAAATACCGTGGGCAGATCCTGGCGAGCCAGGCTCACGCTGCTGACCTTGATGCTGCTGCTTCAGGGCTGCGCGCACAACTCGACAAGCTGCGCTCCGGTCGTGCCGCCGCGAATTCCCAGCCCGCAGGCCGAGTTGATGCAGGCGCCGCCCCTGACTTCATCGGCGTTATTGCAGCGTGCGCGGGACGATATGACGAAGTGGTCCGCTACGCTGGGCAGCTCGCCGACCAATTGACCGGGCTGCAGGGTTACGTGCGCGCCATATCCTCGCCGCTGGCACCGTGATCAGGCTGGCACCGTGATCTCGGCGGAGGCCTTCGCCGGTGGCTTCTTGGTGAAATATGGGCGTTCGACCAGCATGTAGGACAGGTAGGCGACTACGAGTGTGGTCAGCGTCGTTGCCACCGCATACCAAACGAAGCCGGCAGGGGATGCAGGCCACGGCGTCATCTTGTATAGCACGATCGAGAAGATGATGGGGTGGTAGAGATATATCGAATAGGAAAGTGTACCCAGGAATCTGACCGGGCGCGCGCTCAGGGCTCGGGCGATAATACTCCTGTCGTCCCAGACCACCTTGACGAAGGCGATCGATGCGACAGCCAGGAACGTGTAGTAATAGCCCAAGTAGGTCTTGAACCAGAAGACCTTCAGGATTCCACAAGCCAGGTAGGCCACAATCACAAGCGACAGGGGGAGCATCCTTGCTATGCGGCGGAGCAATGCATCATCCATTGATCCGATAACCGCACCGGCAAACATCCCCAACATCCGCACGTAGGTGTCTGGCATCCACCAAAAAGCTGCCGCGAGCATGATGATGGCGGCCACCCGCTTATCGATCACCGCAGCGCCTAGCGTCAGCACTGGGACAACGAGATAAAAAGCGAATTCGAACCCAAGCGACCAGGTAACATTGTTGTAAGGCGTCACCCCCAGCGACGGTATCGCGTTCAAGAAAATCAGATTCTTCGCGAAGTCCATCGGCTTCCAGGGCCAGCCAAATAGGAAAACATCACCTGCCGCGACCAGGATCAAGGCGATCAGGAAGGCAGGATAGATTCGTGTGAAACGATGTAGCAGGAAGCTTCCGTAGCTGAATGGTGTGCGGGTCGACAAGACGATGCGCGCCATAAGGAAACCGCTGATGATGAAGAAAACGTCGACGCCGTGATTGCCGTCAAGCAAATAGGCGAGAGCCTTCATCCATAGGGAATCCGACTGATAGGTAAGTGCGGCCCCAGGGATTTTGAAATAATCCACGGCAGCGCCACCAGCCACATGTTCAATGAATACGGCCAGCGCCGCGTAGATCCTCAGGCCGTCTATGGCTGGGTAGGCCACCGGCCGCACAATCGTGCCCGTGCGGAACATGAATTGTCTTCCGGAGTTGTAATGCGTCAGGATGTTAACCGAACCTGGCGCATCTCCTTTGGTGGGCGTTACGCCTCCCGCGCACAAGCCGGCGGTATCTCGTCGTCGGCGCCCACCTCGCGCTCCCAATAAGCGCAGCCGTAATCCGGCAGGCCTGTCACGCTGATTCTGCCGGGCGTCCGCTCGCAGACCAGGGCGCGCGGGTTGCCGTTCGTCTTCCCATGCCAATGCACGCAGACCCAGCAGCCGCCAGGGTGCAGGGACTCGTTGTAGGGGTCGAAATAGTCGTGGGACATGGCGGGCTTATACAGTGGTTTATCCAGTATAGGCCTGGGCCTGGATTGATAAGTTCGGGTTTCGATTGGGGACCTGGGGCAAATCCGTGGGGCCTGCCCCAATAAAGCCCCAGATTCCGGGAAGACCCGCATGGATACGTGGTGTGGGTGTCTCGCCGTCGGCACCAGGAATTTTGCGCAGGGTCTTCCCTGTGCGGCCAAGAAGCCCGTAAGAACGACGTTCTTGCGGGCTTTTTGCTGTCCGCCGTCCGCTCATCGATAGCAACAACGCAAATCGAACGCCTGTGATCAAATAGGGCACCACGCGCGAGGTTTGTATGGAACCTGTATCAAAGGATGTGCTGGCAAGCTGCCTGGAACTTCAGCTTGACGCCGTATTCCTGGTGGATGCGGCTGGCAAGCTTGGTCTATGTGAGCCCGGCCTGCGAGTCCATACTTGGCTACACGCCGGCGGAGATGATGGGCCGGCCGATGCTCGACTTCCTTGCCGTGGAAGACAGGGCGCGCACGATCAAGGAAGCCTTGTTGGTCATGTCCGGTCATCCGCGCATCGGCTTCGAGAACCGCTACGTCCACAAGGACGGCCACTACGTCGATATCATGTGGTCGGCGCGGTGGTCCGAGGAACACCGCCTGCGTATCGGCGTGGCCCGCGATGTCTCGGCCCGCAAGCAGGCCGAGGCCATGCAGCGGGCCACTTTCGCGATCTCCCAGGCGGCGCACGATGCCGTGGATCTGAGCGCCCTCAGCCGCGGCATCCACGACACGCTGGCGTCGCTGTTTCCCATCGAGGCCATGACCCTCGCCATCCACGATGGCGAGTCCGGCGGTTGGCGGGCGATCTATCGCTATGGCACGAATCCTGGCGTACCGGACCTGGATTGGGTCCGCGCCCAGGCGCTGGCGACGCAGGCCGTCATGTCGCGGCAGGTGCAATGGGAGCGGAGGCGAACGCCGCCAGGCGCCCCATCCGCCGGATCGACCATTGAAGCCACCCCGGCGCAGCCCGAAGCATCCATCGGCGCCATCGATGTCATCGTCCAAGGCCTGTGCGACGCCCTGGCGTGCTCCCTGATGCTGCACGGCACGGACTTCCGCGTACGGGTAAGCACAGGGACGGCCATCTATCCCGACGACGCAGCGTCCCTGGGCGAGCTGATGCAACTCGCCGACAAGCGCATGTATCTCGACAAATCTGGCGCTGATCGCAAGCGGGCCTAGCGGCCTCGCCCACCGACGTCATCTGCGAAAGCGTTGGTAATTACCAACGATATCTGCGTACTCAATCCCGAATTCGTCATGAATTGGGATGAAGCGTGTGCGCGCGGCAGCCTGTTGCCATTGCGGCGGCGCAACAAAATCCATTGTGTTTTCAAGCGCTAAGGTCGATTTGCTTGTGCCAGATCAACCCGTGGCCGATTGAAGCGGTGCCGCCGATACAGATAGTGACGTTAGAAACTTTCAGATCTCATTCAGTTTGCATACATATAGTTCGATTCCTATCGAACCGTCTACTGGATGGACATCTCTCCACGCGGGATGTCTACGGTGTGGTCATATAAATGACCCCCTGGCCGACACGGGGCGGTCTTTTCTCATTCGAATGGTTGTCGGGATATGTGGAAATTGAAGCGGCAAGGTATCAGGAAGTCCTGTTTGATGATTGCGCTGGTTTCCTGTTCGATCGCCGCTACGGCGGACGCGGCAGGAATCGAGAATCAGCAAGGCGTGTTGGACGGGAAGTACATTTCCACGGCGGCTGATTGCGTAGCCTGCCATACCGCCAAGGGCGGCGCCGCGTTCGCGGGTGGATACGCCATCGATTCGCCGATGGGGACAATCTGGTCCACCAACATCACACCATCCAAGAAGTTCGGCATCGGCGACTACACCGAGGCTGAATTCGCCCGCGCCGTGCGCGAAGGCGTGGCCCGCGATGGCCACCACCTGTATCCGGCCATGCCGTATACCTCGTACGGCAAGATGACCGATGAGGACATCGCGGCGCTGTACAAATACTTCATGACGCAAGTCCAGCCCGTGGACACGCCCAACAAGGAAACCAAGCTGCCGTTTCCTTTCAGCGTGCGTTCGTCCATGGCGATCTGGAATCTGATCTACGGCGATTCCAAGCCTTTCGTGCCGGTCGGCGACCAGTCGCAGGAAATCAATCGCGGCAATTATCTGGTCAACAGCCTGGCGCATTGCGCCGAGTGCCATACGCCGCGCACGGCATTGATGGGGTTGGACAGCAGCAAGCCGTTGGCCGGATCGCCCCTCGGCCCCTGGTACGCGCCGAATATCACCGCCGACAAGGTCGCGGGTATCGGTGCGTGGACCGATGACGAACTGAAGGCCTACCTGCGTACCGGCCACGTCGCCGGCAAGGCGCAAGCGGCCGGTCCCATGGCCGAAGCCGTCGAACACAGCTTGCAGTATCTGTCGGACGCGGACCTGAACGCCATCGTGGCGTACCTGAAGCAGACCAAGCCTGTCGGCGCGGACGGTGCAAAGCCGCGCGATGGCTACGGTGCGCCGGCTGACAGCGAAACGCGCTTGCGTGGCAACGCCGTGCGGGACGCGGATCCGGGTTGGAAGGTTTATTCCGCGACTTGCTCGGCCTGCCACGGCGCCAGGGGCGAGGGCACGTCGGTGTATCCGTCGCTGTTCCACAACTCCGCCACGGGCGCGGCCTATCCCGCCAATCTGGTGGCGACCATTCTTTTCGGGGTGCATCGCACGATAGACGGCCACGATATCGAAATGCCCGGCTTCGGTCCCCAGGCCTCGTATACCGAGCGCCTGACCGACCAGCAGGTGGCCGACGTGTCGAACTACGTGCTGGCCAACTTCGGCCAGCCGCAAAAGAAATTGACCGCGGATGATGTTGCCGTGGCGCGTGCCGGCGGTCCCGTCGCGCCGCTGGTGAAGCTGTCGCCCTATCTGCTGCCCGGCGCCATCGTGGTGCTGCTGGTGCTCATCGTGATTGCCATCGCCGTGACGCGGCGCCGGCGCGCTTACAAGAAAGGTTAAGTCATGACGGATGCCAAAGCAGTTGTGCTTTCCGAACAGGAAGTATTGATCGATTCCCGCCGCCGCAACCTGGTGAAGGGCGCCATCGCGCTGGGCGTGATGTGGCGGCTGCCTATCGATTCGGCGCTGGCTGCCGCGCCGGCCGAGGTGACGCAGGTCCCGGTGTCGGTGTCGGCCTTCCAGAAAGTCTCGACGTTCCTGACGTCGAAGAATGTCAGCCCGGCAATGGCCACGCGTTGCTATGACGCGTTGAAGAAGCGCATTCCGGACCTTGACAGCGTGGTGGCTTCGCTGGACACGCTGGTCAAGACCCGCCAGTTGAGCCACGTCGACGAGTATCTGGCGCTGACGGATGTCGACAAGGGCCTGGACACCCAGGCCAAGAGCATCATCCGCGCGCTGTACCTGGGCGTGGTGGGCGATGACGAGAAGGCCGAGTTGTTCGCCTACGAAGAGGCGTTCATGTATGACCCCACCCGCGCCATTCTGGTGGTGCCGACGTATGGCCGTGGCCCCAACTCCTGGGGCCCCAAGCCGGTGGATGCAGTTGCCGAGGTTAAAAGCTGATGGATTACGATACTGACGTATTGGTTATAGGTTCCGGCGTGATGGGCGCGCTGATCGCGACGCGCATGGCGCAAGCCGGCAAGGCTGTCACCATCCTGGAAGCGGGGCCGCGCGTGACGCGGGCAGAGATCGTCGAGGTGTTCCGCAATGCCCCGATCAAGCTGTCGCTTACCAATATCAAGCTGCAGGGCGCGGGCTCGCCTTTCCCCAATCCGCCGCATATCCCGTCGACCTACGGCGATTATCTGCAGCTCAAGGGTCCGGTCAAGTATCCCACCAAGTATTTGCGTGTCGTGGGGGGGACCACCTGGCACTTCGGGTCGGCGCTGTGGCGCATGATCCCGAACGATTTCAAGATCCGCACGCTCTACGATCGCGGCCGTGATTGGCCGATGACTTATGAAGAGCTGGAGCCGTTCTATTGCGAAGCGGAAGCGGAGCTTGGCGTGTCCGGCATGGATGGCCAGGACGAAGGCGGCAACGGTGGGCAGCCCTGGCCGCCCCGTTCCAAGCCTTTCCCGATGAAAGGCTTGCCAATTCCCTACTTCATGACGCGCCTGGCCGACCAATTGAAGGTGGGTGGCTACAACCCGATCTATGAACCGAACGGGCGTGCCACTTCGGCCTACAAGGAGCGTCCGCTCTGCTCGGGCAATAACAACTGCAATCCGGTCTGTCCCAGCGGCGCCAAGTACGACGGCACGCGTCACATCGACGAGGCCGAGCGCCACGGTGCGCGTGTGCTGGACAATTCGGTCGTCTACAAGATCGAGGCGGATGATTCCGGCAAGATCGTCGCCGTGCGCTACAAGAAGCCCGATGGCACGGATCATCGGATGACGGCACGCTATTTCGTGCTGGCGGCTTACGGTATCGAAAGCCCGAAACTGCTGCTGATGTCGACCTCGGAGAAATATCCGAACGGTATCGCCAACTCGTCCGACCAGGTTGGCCGCAATCTGATGGGCCATACCGGTATTGCGATGAATGTGATGGCCAGCGAGGATCTTTGGCCGGGCCAGGGCCCGACTGAATTGCTGGTCTACATGAACTATCGCGATGGCGAACTGCGCAAGCAGATTCCCAGCTACAAGACCAAGCTGCGCAATACCGTGGCGACGTCGGGCCTGGCGTCCAAGCTGATGGATCAGGGCGTGTACGGCTCGAAGCTGGACGCCGAAATCAAGCGTCAGTCGGCGCGCTCGCTGAATTTCGCCATCGACTTCGAAACGGAGGCGCAACCGCAGAACCGGGTGACGCCGAGCACGACCGCGAAGGACGCGCTTGGAATTCCTAAGCCGGAGATCTATTACAGCGTCAACGACTATTGGAATGCCGGTCGTGATTTTGGCGTGAAGGATCTGCAGAAGATGGCCGCGCTGATCAATGCCACCGATATCAAGATGGATACCAGCCATCAGGATCGCCAGCACATCATGGGCACCACGATCATGGGCAGCGATCCGCGCACGTCGGTGGTGGACAAGGATTGCCGCGCGCACGACCATCCGAACCTGTTCATCGTCGGCACCAACGTGATGCCTTCGGCCAGCTGTGTCAATCCGACCTTGACGGGGGCGGCGGTGACGCTGCGGACCGCGCAGGTGATGTTGCGGGAAGTTTGATCGTTCCTGGCAAACAATCAACCCGCGATTCTCCTGGAGAGCGCGGGTTTTTTGCTTCTCTTACCTTTAGAACGCTGCCCGTCCAAGCGAGGCGCCACCGTCGACGTGCAAGGTTTGCCCGGTCATGAATCCCGCATCATCGGACAGCAGGAACGCAATCGTCGACGCGATCTCATCCGGCTTGCCGAAGCGGCCCATGGGGACGCCCGACAGATAGCGACGCTCGCCTTCACTGCCCACTGGATTGTTGGCGCGGAACAGTTCGGTTTCCGTCGGGCCGGGCGCCACGGCGTTGACCGTGATGCCGGTGTCGGCCAGTTCGAATCCCCAACTACGGGTAAAGCTGACGAGTGCGGCCTTTGCCGCCGCGTAGGCCGTGCGTTGGGGCATCCCGAGCACCGTCAGGCTGGACAGGTTGACGATGCGCCCCCAGCCGCGCGTTTTCATGCCGGGCAAGGCCGCTTGCGCGGCTGCGAGTGCGGGATGTAGATTGACGCGCATGACCTCGTCGAGCGCGGACAACGTGACATCGGCCAGCGAGGCGGGGCGGACGAGACCTACGTTATTGACGACACCGTCCAGCTGGAAGCGCTGCGCGATGTCGTCCAGGGCAGAGCGCATGGCATGGTCGTCGCTCAGGTCGACAGTCAACAGCGTGCCAGGGAATTTGGCCTGTGGCGTGCGTGCAATGCCGACGACATGATGGCCGGCAGCCGCCAGGCGCGTCGACAGCGCAAGGCCGATGCCCTTGCTTGCGCCGGTGATGAGAAAGGTTCGAGACATTTCGTGTTCCTCCGCCGCTGGCCTTGCAGCCTGCTGCATTCGGGTGGTTCAGGCCGCGGCGCGGCGAATGGCCGGCAGCATTTCCGACGGGTCGGGACGCCGGGTGTAATCCGGATTCACTTCGGCATAGACGATGGTGCTGTCCGGCGCAATGACGTAGCGAGCCGGCATCGGCAAAGTCCAGCTTGGATCACCGTTGAACGCAGGCAGGTCGTTTTTCAGCGATCGATACAGTTCGATCAAGTAGTCCTGCATCTCGAAACGCAGGCCGAACGCGGCGGCCACGTCGTTGTGCGTGTCCGACAGAATGGGGAATTCCAACGCGTTCTGGCGTACTGACTTGCGGCTGTTGGCCGCAACCTGCGGGGAAATCGCCACCACGTTGGCCCCACCAGCTGCGTGGATGGCCGGCAAAGCAGCCTGCAGGGCCTGCAGTTCCATATTGCAGTACGGGCACCAGACGCCGCGATAGAACGTCAAAACCAAGGGGCCTTGGCGCAGCAAGTCGGCGGACGAAACCGGTTCGCCGTTCGGATCGTCGAGTGTGAAGGCGGGCGCCTGGTCGCCGGCTTTCAGCGCTCTTTGGGCGGCGCCGGAGGCGATCAGTTCAGCAGTGGCGCGGTGCATGGTCTCGATGACCGGGTAAGGAACGCTGTAGGGTGGTTTGCCGGCCTCGAAATCGGCCTTGAAGGCGTCGAGTTTATCTTGAAGTGACATGGTGATTTTCCTTGGGTAAGCGGCGGTGTGGCCGCCTGCTGGTTCAATGGATGGTGGGTATCGCCGCGAGCACACGCCGCGGCAAACGGCATCAGGCCGTTGGATTCATCGAACGCGCCACTTCGGCTGCGCTAATCCCTTCCAACGCCAAGCCATAGCCAGCGCCCTCGTCGACGATTCGGCGCAGCTTTTGGGTCAAGGCGATGCGGGTATAGCGGCTGGTCAGCGGTGGCAGCCTGGCCAGTTCTTCGGCGATCTCGTGAGCGCGCGCCAGCAGATGGTTGGCCGGAACGATTTCATTGACCGCTCCCCATTCCTTTGCGGTCTGCGCGTCAAGCCGCTGCCGGGTCAGGATGAAATAGCGACCGCGCACGCTGCCGATCACTTCTGGCCACAGCAGATTCACGCCGTCGCCGGGCACGATGCCGAAATCGAAATGCGGCTTGTCCTGGAACACCGTTTCCGGGGTGGCCAGCACGATGTCCGCGAGGAGGGCGTATTCGGAGTGCAGCAATACCGGACCATTGAGCGCGGCAATCAACGGCACTTCGATGTCGAGAAGGTTCATCAGCACTTTCTTGCCTTCGCGGAAAATCTTGTCGTAGCCGCGGGGACTGAAAAAATCGAAACCCTCGGGACTGATCTCGTCCATGAATGCATCGCCAGTACCGGTGAGGATCACCACGCGGTTATCGGGATCGCTACCGACGTCATGGAACAGATCGACAAACTGTTCATGGGTGTGGCCGTTGAAGACCAGCTTGCCGCCGGCCGTGTGCAGGGCGATTTCAAGTACGCCGTCAGGCGAGCGGGTCAGGCGGGCATTAGGGTAAGCATTCTGATAATCGTTGAAGCGGGACATGGCGGATCTCCTTGAAGTGGGACTGAGTGGGGAAATAAAGGGCGTGGAGCTGATGAAGGAGATTCTGAATAATTCCCGGTTGGAATGACAGACATGTAGCAGCGATAATCGCTATTCCTGTAAGGAATAAATATGGATCGTTTGTTGGCGATGACAACCTTCGTTCGTGTGGTAGAGGCAGGTTCTTTTTCCGGTGCCGCGCGCGTCCTGGAGGTCGGGCAGCCGGCGGTCTCCAAAACCGTCGCGCAACTGGAGCGGCGCTTGAAAGTGAAACTGCTGCTGCGCTCCACGCATGGCCTGACGCCGACCGAGGCAGGCTTGCGGTTCTACGAGCGCGCGCGCGGAGTCATACAGGAAGCGGACGAGGCCGAGCTGGCCGCCACCGGGGAGGGCGCGGGACTATCGGGCCGATTGCGGGTTTCCGCTGCACCCACTTTCGCACGGCTGCACGTGATCCCGCATTTGCCCCGCTTTCTCGCCGCGCATCCGAGCCTTGAAATAGATGTCGTATTGGACGACCGCACGATCGACCTGATCGCCGAAGGCATCGACGTTTCATTGAGGATGGAGGTATTGGCCGATTCGGGCATCGTGGCGCGCAAGTTGGCGTCGTCGCGCCGGTCGGTGCTTGCCACCGCGGCGTATTTGAAGCGGGCCGGCAGGCCGCGCATACCTGGCGATCTGGCCAACCATGAGGCGCTGGTATTCAGCCAATTGAGCAACGTATGGAACTTCACCCGGGACGGTGCTGAAACGTCGGTGCTGGTACGCGGTCGGGCGCGTTTCAGCGCGGCTGAAGGCATCCGTACGGCAGTGCTCGCCGATATGGGCCTTACCATCGCGTCGGACTGGATGTTCACGCCCGAATTAAGCGATGGCCGGGTGATCCGCTTACTGGAGAAGTGGGCGCTTCCCGATATCGACCTTTGGGCGGTATTTCCTACCGGGCGCCTTGCCACGACAAAGGCGCGTTTGTTCGCCGAATTCGTCGAGGGCGTAATGCAAGGCTACGACCAGGCGACGTAAACGGATGCGTCGTCACACCTGATACCTGCCGCTGTTCCGTCATTCCGGCAGATACGGCAGCAGGCCTTCCACGGTGTTCATTACATGCCGGCGCATCGTCGCCTCGCAGATATCGGGATCGCCCGTCTGCAATGCGGCGACCAGCTCTTCATGGGCTTCGCGCATCCGCGGTACCCGGCCCGGCTGGGTGGCCCACATGCGCATATAGGGCTCCATCACGGAGTGCAGGTCCGCCAACTGGGCCAGCAGGCGCGGTTGCTTGCAGAATCCACAGAGGTATTCGTGCCATTCACGGTGCGAGGTGGTCCAGTCCAGATAGTCGCCGCTGCCCCGCTCGATCTGGTCGATCATTCCAGCCAACTGGCGCAAGTGCCCGGCTTCCATGTTCTGCACCGCATTGCGCACGGCCAGGCCTTCCAGCACGGATCGCATCTCGAAGATTTCACGCAGCTCCTGCGCATTCAGGCTGCGCACCACGGCGCCACGGTTGGCGCGCATGTCGAGCAGCCCTTCGGACGCCAGGCGCAGCAGCGCGCCGCGCACGGGCATGCGGCTGGTACCGATCTGCGCAGCGATGGTCTCGGTGACCACGCGCTGGCCCGGCACCAGCCGTCCCAGCCGGATCTCCTGCTGCACGAATTGATAGGCCTCTTCCTCGGCCGAGACCGCCACCTTGCCGTATGCCATGCCGCCCGCCGTCCTGGTTCCACTGGCGTGGAATGATTCATTAGGGTTGATTCACTTTCTTGCGTCGTGAGGATACTTGTTCCTCTCCGCCAGGAGCATATGTAAAATTGGATCCAATCATCCATTGATACAAACCCTTATGGTGCGGCGCCGCAATGCGGCTTTAAATGGCGGCTTCGGATTCGTCCGTCTTGCGGGGCGGGCGACGCCGTCTTCCATGCTGAACCAAGGGGAAATTGCATGAACCGTATTCTCAAATCATTGCTGGGGTGGGGCGCCGTGGCGCTAGCGGCAAGTGGCGCCGCCCACGCGGAAGACGCCGCGTCCTGGCCGCAGCGCCCCGTGAAGATCGTGGTGCCGTTCCAGGCAGGGTCCGCTACCGACCTGATCTCGCGCCAGCTGGGTGCGGCCCTGGCGGTGGAGTTGCACCAGCCCTTCGTGGTGGAAGCGCGTCCCGGCGCCGCCGCCGCCATCGGGGCCACGGTGGTGGCGCGCGCGGAAGCCGACGGCTATACGCTGTTGATGGGTGGGCCGGCGGCACTGGTCACCAATCGCTTCATGCAGAAGAACTTGAGCTACGACGCGGACAAGTTCGAACTGATCTCCATGGTCGCCATCACGCCCAACGTGTTGCTGACCACGCCCAATCAACCGTTCAAGACCCTGCCGGAAATGGTCGCCTACGCCAAGGCGCATCCGGGCCAGTTGACCTACGCGTCCTTCGGCACCGGCACGACCTCGCACCTGGCTGGCGAACTATTGAAGAAGACCGCCGGCATCGACATGGTCCACGTTCCCTACAAGGGCGCGGGTGAGGCCATCCCTGCCTTGATGGGCGGACAGGTGACCATGTACTTCGACACCATCATGACGGGCTTGCCGCAGGTCAAGAGCGGCGCGCTGGTGGCGCTGGGCATGTCCAACGCCAAACGCTCGGCGCTGGCGCCGAATATCCCGACGATCGCCGAACAGGGCTACCCCGGCTATGACATCGCGCCGTGGTACGGCCTGGTGGCGCCGCATGGCACCCCGCAGCCTATCGTCGACAAGCTGAACGCGGCCGTGAACAAGGTGCTGGCCGATCCCAAGCTGCGCGACAAACTGGCGGAAGCCGGCGCGGAGCCGCAAGGCGGAACGCGCGCCGAGTTCGCGGCCTATATCAAGAGCGAACTGCCCCGTACCGAGCAACTGATCAAGGCGTCCGGGGTGACGATGCAGTAAAGCCATGCCGCGCGGCCGGCTGGCAAAGGGCCCGCCCAACGGCCCCGGCTGGCGGCGGTGACCGGACGCGGCGCGTCATGAGTGCGAGGTAAAATTCGCTCCCCATGCGCATCGCCGACTTCAACCAACGCCTCGCCTCCCTGGGCTCGCTGCCCGTCCACAGTGGACGGGTGGTGCGTGTATGGCTGAGCGGACAGGCGATCGATACCGGTACGCGGCGGCGGTCGTCCCAGGATTTCCTGCCGCTGGCGTTGCGCGATGCCGTGCCTGCCTTGACGGCGGAACTCGACGGCCTGGCCCGGATTCGCTCGGAATACGCCGGTAGCGACGGCTCGCGCCTGCTGGTCGAACTCGCCGACGGGCAGATGGTGGAAAGCGTGCTGCTGCCGCGTGACGGGCTCTGCGTCTCGACGCAGGTTGGCTGTGCGGTCGGCTGCCGTTTCTGTATGACGGGCAAGAGCGGCCTGATCCGCCAGGTATCGAGCATGGAAATCCTCGCCCAGGTCGTGCTGGCGCGCCGCCAACGCGCGGTGAAGAAAGTCGTTTTCATGGGCATGGGTGAGCCGGCGCATAACCTGGAGAACGTGCTCGAAGCCATCGACCTGCTGGGCACCGAAGGCAATATCGGCCACAAGAATCTCGTGTTCTCCACGGTGGGCGACCGGCGCGTGTTCGAGGCCCTGCCGCAACAACGCGTCAAACCCGCACTGGCGCTGTCCTTGCATACGACCAAGGCCGCATTGCGCGAACACCTGCTGCCGCGCGCGCCGAAGATCGCGCCGGAAGAACTGATAGAACTCGGCGAAAAATACGCCCGCGACATCAGCTATCCGATCCAGTACCAATGGACCCTGCTCAAGGGCGTCAATGATGGCGACGACGAACTCGACGCGGTCGTCCGCCTGCTCAAGGGGAAATACGGCGTGCTCAACGTCATCCCTTTCAATAGCCTGGAAGGGGATGATTATCAACGCCCTGATCTCGACCGCATCCGTCAGATCGTCCACTCCCTGCATAGCCGCGGTGTGCTGACCAAGGTCAGGAACAGCGCCGGCCAGGACGTGGATGCGGGCTGTGGACAACTGCGCGCGCGTGCCGTCGGTGTGGAGAAAGTCCCGCAACCGCGGATCGTCCAACTGCGCCGCACGCGCACGGCAACGGCTGAAGTCGTCCAGGATTGATTTGAGTCAAGGCGCCTTGGCGGCGCCAGGCCTACTCTGCCATTGGACAGGGAGGTCTACTCATGACCCTAAGAATCGCGGTTCTCAGGCAGCTCCAGCCCGGTGAGCGGCGTGTGGCACTGGTGCCATCGCTGATGCCGAAGCTGAACAAGCTGGGCGTCGAGTTGTGGCTGGAAACCGGGGCTGGGCTGGAGGCGGATTTTCCTGATGCGGCCTATTCAGGTGCGCGAGTGGAAAGCGATCGTGCCGCGCTGCTGGCGCAGGCTGACATCGTGCTCTGCGTGCAGCCTCCCGCTACCGAGGAAATCGCCTCGATGAAGCCCGGCGCCGTGCTTGTCGGCCTGTTGTACGCGGGCCGCGACGCAGCGCTGCTGCAAACGCTCTGCCAGCAGCGCATCACAGCGCTTGCCATGGAAAACGTGCCGCGCATCAGCCGTGCGCAGTCCATGGACGTGCTGTCCAGCCAGGCCACGCTGGCCGGGTACCTGGCCCCCTTGCTCGGCGCACTGTCGCTGCCGCGCATCCTGCCGATGATGACCACTGCCGTGGGGTCGCTGCGCGCGGCACGCGTATTGGTCATGGGGCTGGGCGTTGCCGGGCTGCAGGCACTGGCCACCGCGCATCGCCTGGGTGCCGTGACCGAAGGGTACGACGTCCGCCCCGAAACGCGCGAGCAAGCGCAGTCTGTCGGCGCGCGCTTCATCGACACCGGCGTCGACGCACGGGGAGAGGGCGGCTACGCGCGCGAACTCACGGCCGAGGAACAGGCCCACGCGGCGGCCGTGCTCACCGAGCACATCCAACAGGCCGATATGATCATCACCACGGCCAACGTGCCGGGCCGCGCCGCGCCAAAATTGATATCCAGCAGTCAAATCGCGGGCATGAAGCCCGGCAGCGTCATCGTCGATCTCGCCGCCGAGAGCGGCGGCAATTGCGAGGGCACGGTGTGCGGGCAGAACGTGCGCCTGGCTGGCCATTTGGGTGGCGTCACCATCGTCGCGCCGCTCAACCTGGTCTCCACATTGGCCCAGCACGCCAGCGAACTTTATGGCAAGAACCTGCTGGCGCTGCTGGACCTGATCGTCAAGGACGGCGCGCTGGCGCTGGATGCCACGGACGAAGTGATCGCGGGCACCTTGCTGAGCCACGATGGCCAGATCGTCAATGCCGCCGCCAATGCCGTGCTGCAGGCGCACGTGGGGAGCGCTCAACATGAGGTCGCGCAATGAGCAATGAACTTGCAATGGGTTGGCTGGTGGCCATCTATCTATTCATGCTGGCGGCTTTCACTGGCTACGAAGTCATCAGGCGCGTTCCGTCCATCCTGCACACGCCCTTGATGTCCGGATCCAACTTCATCCACGGCATCGTGGTGGTCGGCGCCTTGCATGCCCTGCTCCAGGCGGACACGCCGCTGATGCAGGCCATCGGCTTCATTGGTGTCGCGCTGGGCGCCGCCAACGCGGCCGGCGGGTATGTGGTCACGGATCGCATGCTGGCGATGTTCAAGCCAAGTGCCGCGCCGGCGCAAAAGGAGTAGGACGTGCTGTCGCTGATCGTCGATGCCGGCGGCTTCTGCGCCGCGCTGTTGTTCATCCTGGGCCTCAAACGCATGTCATCGCCGCAAACGGCGTTGCGCGGCATCAAGCTGGCGGGCGTCGGCATGCTGGTGGCCGTGCTGGCGAGCTTCGCTTATCTGGCCGGCCCCACGATGGTTGCGTCCGACAAAGTGTGGACCAACCTGGCGTTGGCGCTCGCCGCGCTTGCCCTCGGTACCGCCGTGGCCTGGCGCAGCGGCAGCAGGGTGGCGGTGACCGCCATGCCGCAGATGGTGGCGCTATATAACGGCATGGGCGGCGGCGCGGCCGCCGCCGTGGGCGCCGTGGAGCTCATCGGCCGGCAGGGAGGCCCTGTGGCGGGAGGCTCGCTGCAACTGGCCGTGACCTTGCTCGGCGCGCTGATAGGTTCCATCTCCTTGTCCGGTTCGCTGATCGCCTGGGCCAAGCTCGATGGCAAGATCCGCAATCCGTGGCGTTTCAGTGGGCAGCGCGTGGTCAACGGCCTTGTCTTCCTGGCCGCACTGGCGCTGGGCGCCTGGGCCATGGCCTCGAAGGATGCGGGACCAGTGGCGCTGGCGGGCTTCTTCGTGTGCGCCTTGGCTTTCGGGATATTGATGACGCTGCCGATCGGCGGCGCCGACATGCCGGTGGTGATTTCCCTCTACAACGCCTTCACCGGCCTGGCGGTGGCGCTGGAAGGCTACGCGCTGGCCAACCCGGCCCTGATGATTGCCGGCATGGTGGTGGGATCGGCGGGCACCCTGCTCACCCTGCTCATGGCCAAGGCCATGAACCGATCGCTGGCCAACGTCCTGTTCAGCAATTTCGGCGATACAGGGACGAGCGCTGGCGGTGGCCAGGCGGATCTGGCGGACAGCCAGATGAAGTCAGCGGACGCCAGTGATGCCGCGCTGACCATGCGCTATGCATCGAGTGTGATCGTGGTGCCGGGCTATGGCCTGGCCGTGGCGCAGGCCCAGGCCAAGCTGTACGAATTCGTCAAGGCGCTGGAGGCGGCCGGCGTGGATGTGAAGTTCGCCATCCACCCCGTGGCCGGCCGCATGCCCGGGCATATGAATGTGTTGCTGGCGGAGGCCGGCGTGCCCTACGACATGATCTACGACATGGAGGACATCAACGAGTCCTTCGCCAGCACCGACGTCGCGCTAGTGATCGGCGCGAACGACGTGGTGAATCCCGCCGCGCGCACGGACAAGTCATCGCCCATCTACGGCATGCCCATCCTGAACGTGGACCTGGCGCACCAGGCTTACGTCATCAAGCGCGGCCAGGGCAAGGGCTACGCGGGCGTAGAGAACCTGCTGTTTTATCAGGACAACTGCGCGATGGTCTACGGCGACGCACTGGCGGTGCTGACGACCATGGTCCAGACCTTGAAGGAAGGCGACGGCTGATACCTGGACGCCTTTGCCTTTTTTGAATTCCGACCGCTGCGCCATTCCGACGCCAGCGTCGGCAACGGAGTAAACGATATGACTTACGCGACTATCAATCCGTACACCGGCGAGAAACTCGCCTCCTTTCCGGAAGCCAGCGACGCTGACATCGCCGCCGCCATCGACAGCGCCAACAGCGCGTTTCTTTCGTGGAAGCTGACGAGTTTCGACGAGCGTGCCGCGATCATGCATGAGGCGGCCTCGCTACTGCGCGCCGACAGCGAGCGCTATGCGGAATTCCTGACGCTGGAAATGGGCAAGCTGATCGGCGAAGCCAGGGCCGAAGTGGCGCTGGCGGCGGATATCTTCGATTACTACGCGCGCAATGCCCGCGATCTGCTCAAGCCGGAGAAACTCCCTGTCGCCAGTTTGGCGGAAGGGCACGCCATGCTCAAGCACGAACCGCTGGGTGTGCTGCTGTGCATCGAGCCCTGGAATTTTCCTTACTACCAGATCGCCCGCATCATTGCGCCGCAATTGTCGGCCGGTAATACGATGCTGTTGAAGCACGCGTCCAACGTGCCTCAATGCGCCGCCGCGTTCGAGCGCCTGATGTTGCAGGCGGGTCTGCCCAAGGGGGCGTTCCAGAATCTCTACGCGACGCGTTCGCAGATCGACATGATCATCAACGACCCGCGCGTGTGCGGCGTGGCCCTGACGGGTTCCGAGGCCGCGGGCTCGGTGGTGGCCGCGCAAGCGGGCAAGGCTCTGAAGAAATCCACCATGGAGCTGGGCGGCGCCGATGCCTTCGTGGTGCTGGCGGACGCCGATATGGAGAAGACCGTGAACTGGGCCGTGTTCGGGCGGCACTGGAATGGCGGTCAGGTGTGCGTGTCGTCCAAGCGGATGATCATCGTCGACGAGGTGTATGAGACTTTCCTCCAGCGCTATACGGAGGGCGTGGCCAGGCTGCGCTGCGGCGATCCATTCGATGCGGCGACCACGCTGGCGCCCCTGTCGTCGCAAGCGGCCGCCGATGAATTGAAGACGCGTATCGCCCAGGCGGTGGCTCATGGTGCCGTCGCTACCGAGGTCGGCTCGAAGGTGCCGACCAAAGGCGCTTTCGTGCAGCCCACCATCCTGACCAATGTGACGGACGAGAATCCGGCGCGTTATTGGGAATTTTTCGGACCGGTGTCGATGCTGTTTCGCGCGCGGGACGAGGCCGATGCTGTACGCATCGCCAACGACTCGCCGTTCGGTCTGGGTGGGTCGGTATTCACCAGCGACGTGAAGAACGGCGCGAAAGTGGCCGAGCAGATCTCCACCGGCATGGTCTTCGTCAATCACCCGACCATGGTGAAGGCGGATCTGCCTTTCGGTGGGATACGCAATTCTGGCTATGGGCGCGAGCTGCTTGGCCTGGGCATACGCGAATTCGTCAATCACAAGCTGGTGGACGTGGTCGATATCGACGCGCCGTTCTGAACTCTGGGAGTTTCTTCATGAATTCATCCATGAAAGCCGCGGTGGTCACTGCTTTCGGTAAACCACTGGAAATCCGCGAAATCGCCGTGCCCAAGCCGGGACCGGGGCAGTTACTGGTCAAGATCGAAGCCTGCGGGGTGTGTCATACCGACTTGCACGCCGCAGAGGGCGATTGGCCGGTCAAGCCCAATCCCCCCTTCGTGCCTGGCCATGAAGGCGTGGGCTATGTGGTGGCTGTGGGCGCGGGCGTGACCCACGTGAAGGAGGGCGATCGCGTGGGTATCCCGTGGCTGTATTCGGCTTGCGGCCATTGCCCGCACTGCCTGGGCGGCTGGGAGACGTTATGCGAATCGCAGCAGAACACGGGCTACTCGGTTAATGGCGGGTTCGCGGAGTATGCGCTGGCGGATGCCAATTATGTCGGCCTGCTGCCGGACAACGTCGGCTTTGTCGAAGTGGCGCCGATACTGTGCGCGGGCGTGACCGTCTACAAGGGCTTGAAGATGACCGATACCCGGCCCGGCGATTGGGTGGTGATCTCCGGGGTGGGTGGGCTTGGGCACATGGCCGTGCAGTATGCCCGCGCCATGGGTTTGAATGTTGCGGCGGTAGATATCGACGAAGACAAGCTGGCGTTGGCGCGGACCTTGGGTGCCACCGTGACGGTGAATGCGCGCGAAGGCGATCCGGCGGCGTATATCAAGAAAGAGATCGGCGGCGCCCATGGTGCGCTGGTCACGGCGGTTTCGCCGATCGCGTTCAAGCAGGCGCTGGGGATGGTGCGGCGCGGCGGCACGGTGGCGCTCAATGGCTTGCCACCGGGTGAGTTCTCGCTGTCGATCTTCGACATGGTGCTGGATGGGACGACGGTGCGGGGTTCCATCGTTGGTACACGCCTGGATCTGCAGGAGTCGCTTGCTTTCGCCAGCGAAGGCAAGGTCAAGGCAACCGTATCGACCGATAAGTTGGAGAATATCAATCGGATTTTCCAGAGGATGCACGCGGGGCAGATAGAGGGTCGCGTCGTCCTGGATATGGCAGGGTAAGCACATCTCACCAGGAGAGCAGCCATGTACAAGAGAATCGCGGTTCATGTGGATCGGGACGGCGCCTTCGAGCGTCGCATCGCAGCGGCGGTGGGTTTGGCGCAGGCCCACAATGGGGAGGTGGTGGGGGTTTATGTGCAGGATCCGCCCTATGTCTATGGGTATAACGAGTCTCTGACTCCCACTGCGGTGCTGGAGGTGCAGCGCAGACTGATCAACGACGAGCGGCAGCAGGTGCAGCGAACGTTCGAGCACCTGACGGCGTCTGCGGGTGTGCCGAATTCCTGGAGCTCGGTGGAAGGTCTGCGGGATGTGGAGTTGGCCGTGCAGGCGCGCAGCAGCGATATTCTTATCTTGAGTCAGCCGGATGCGGATTTTTCGCGGCGGTCGTCGATAGAGCCGTATCAGTTGGAGACGGTGATCATGACGGCGGGGCGGCCGGTGATTGTCGTTCCTTATGACGGCGGGTTGGCCGACCCTGTTGAAAGGGTCTTGATCTGCTGGGATGGGGGCAGGGAGGCGGCACAGGCTGTCGCGGATGCTGCTCCGTTTCTGGGTCGGGCCAAGGAGATCGTGGTGCTTTCGCTGGATCAGGATCTGGTGCCTCGGACCGGTAACCGCAGTGCGGTGGGTGGCCTGGAAGCATACCTTCGGGCGCATGGGTATGTTGCGCCCAAGGCAGTGTTTGGGTCCTCGGATGGCGTCGGCATCGGCAACGCGATCTTGAATACCGCTTCGGATCACGGAGCGGATTTGATCGTGATGGGCTTGTATGGGCATAGCCGGGCCCGGGAGTGGATATTGGGCGGGGCGTCGCGGGAGATATTGGCGACGATGACGGTGCCGGTGTTGTTTGCCCATTGAGAGGCGCGGCGGCTAGTCGCTTTGCGCGGCTAGCCGTTCCAGCGCCGGCACGTCGATCAAGGAGATCGCGCGCAAGCCCTTGCGCGCGATGCAACCCAGCCGTTCAAGATGATTGAACGCGCGGCTGACCGATTCGGTGGAGAGACCGAGGTAATCGGCGATGTGATGGCGGGCCATGGGGAGGATCAGTTCGTCCTGCCCGCTACGGCCGTCCGCGTAGGCGTCCTTGATCCAGACAAGAAAGCTGGCGAGTCGGGCGGAGGCTTCGTTTAGCGATACGGTCAGCGCATGGTTCTGCGAGCGGCGCAGTTCATGGCAAAGCTTGGACAACAGGCCGAAATCGAGTTCCGGATCGCGGACCAGGACATCGCGTAATCCTTCAAGCGGAATTTGGAAAGCCACCAGGGGCGTGAGCGATTGCGCGTCGGAGACGTATCGACCGTTCTCCGCGAGGCCGACGAGGTCATGAGGGAACAAGAAGGCCGTCACACGCTTGTTGCCGTTGGGGGTCAAGTGGTAGGTCTCCGCTACGCCCTTGACGATGTTGTAGATATACGTGGCTTCGCTGCCTTTCGTATATAGCTTCGTGTACTTGGGGACGGTCACGAGGCGGGACATCTTCAGCAGGGCTTGCTGCTCGGCGATCGAGAGGAGTTCTATCGCGGTGCCGGTAGCGGTCCTTGTAAAGGGGACCGCCTTGATGGAGGGGTGATAAGCGTCTATGTCAGTGATGCTATCCATCGTTTGCCAACCGCGATTGCGAGATAAGCGGAGGAGGATAGCGGATCCGTGGGGGGTGTCATTGATTTGAGTCAATGCGGGAAAGTGGGGACTGGGTGCGAGAAGTTGTCGGTGGCCGTGCCTAAGCAGCCGGATTTGACCCTGTATTTCCGGACACCACATCACCGTTAGGTTGATAAAACGGCGAGACGCCGCAATTCTCGGGGTGAACGATACTTCAACGCACTGTGTGGATGCGTTTCGTTGTAGTGCTCGAAGGCCAGCGCCAGGTTATGTGCCGCAGTATTGGCATCGGGCTTGGGCATGAAGGCAACATAATCGCGCTTCATGGTCTTTACGAAGCTCTCGGCCATCCCGTTGCTCTGCGGGCTGCACTCGGGCGTGGTCAACGGGCGCAGGCCGATCTCGGTGGCGAACGAACGCGTTTTTTCGGCGATGTAGCCAGAGCCGTTGTCGGTCAGCCACTCAATGGTGTGAGGCGGCTTCAAGGTGCCACCGAAGCGGTTTTCAACGGCTG
Organism: Achromobacter sp. HZ34; assembly: GCF_002209485.1. GTDB lineage: Bacteria > Pseudomonadota > Gammaproteobacteria > Burkholderiales > Burkholderiaceae_B > Bordetella_C. The sequence continues at coordinate 54,755 of NZ_NJIX01000010.1, forward strand.
CCAGCATCACATCGCGAACGATGTCGCCGCTGTGCCCCGCAGTGGTGGCCGCCCAGCTCAACGCTTCTCGGTCGCAACAGTCCAGCGCAAACGTCACCCGCAGCGGTTCGCCGTTGTCGCATCGGAACTCAAAACCGTCAGAACACCAGCGCTGGTCGCTGCGCGCTACGGCCACGCGTCCATTGTGACGGCGTTCAGGCCTCGCCGGCCGGACCTTACGGGCCATCAACAGCTGGTGCGCGCGCATGACCCGATAAACGCGTTTGGCGTTCACGGCAGTCTCGCCCGCGGATTCGCGAGATCGACGTATCAAGCCCCAAATACGTCTGTAGCCGTAGCTTGGCAAGTGGGCGACGGTCTGGCGGATTTCATCGACCAGCGCTCGATCATCGAACTGCCGCCCCCGACGGCCATCGGACCAGTCGGATTGACGGGCAAGACGTTGAGCAACATTTGAGCGCGCTACACCAAGGACGTCACAGACCGTCTTCACTGGTCGTCCTCCGGCAACGAGGGCGAGCGCGCAATCTACTTTCGGGATTTCATGACGTCGACCGCCTCCCGTAAGATCTCGTTCTACATCGTCTTCTTGCCCAGCAATCGCTGCAGCTCACGCACCTGCGCCAGCGCGTCCGACAGTTCTGAAGCGGGTACCACCTCTTCTCCCGAACTGACTGCAGACAGGCTGCCGTTCTGGTACAGCTTGCGCCAGCCAAACAACTGATTCGGGTTGATGCCGTGCTGGCGCGCTACCGTCGAGACCGTCTTGCCCGGCTTGAAACTCTCGCGCACCATTGCCAATTTTTTTTTCCGCCGACCAGCGGCGCCGCCTCTCGGGGCCAGTTAACACTTCCATCAATTCTTGCTTGGTGTTAGTCAAAAACACAGTCATATGCCTAGTCGGTATTCTAGGTGAGTGATGGTGTCCGGTGATTCAGGGGACCATTCCAATCTAGGTGAGTGATGGTGTCCGGTGATTCAAGGGGCCACTTCATGTGCGCGCAATGGCACTCTCAGACCATTCATGAATGGTTGCAAAGGCGGATGACTAGATTGACTTCAATTTGCCAAGTGCCAAGTCCAGACGGAGCATTGCAGAGGTATTGTAATATTAAGTTACTGTGCAATGTCTGGATATCCGATGACACCTCCGATCTTTACAACTCGATCGAACGCTGCATATGGCCATGTGCGAGTTCGTCCACCCGGTCAGCACTGGTTCGCATTCGACGTTTTGACGTCTGATGCCAAGCGTGGGGGGGCAGAATTATTTGCAATGACTGTTTGGAACTCAGGCATCAGTGTGGATATTGCAACCGGGGCCTATTGGTATAAGGTGCCTCGTCGCAAAGACGACTCGTCTCAGGGGCACCGTACCGCGTTATGGAATGCGATAGCTGTCGCGAAAAAATATAATCTTCCTCAGCTTGCAATCCTGAAAGATCGCGACTCCAAGCGATGTTCGCTAGAGCACATATTTGACATTGTGAATGTGAAGTACGAAGAGGATGCTTCAGCCTGCTGGCTGAGGCTCGATGCGAGGGGAAAGGACCTTAGCGCATTCGCACAGCGGCTCGATCTGTCCTACTTGAGCGACCTCGCATCGCAAGATCCCTCGCCGGAAGCACCATCGCGCAATGCCGCTTGGTCTCGGGACGAGTTGATTCTCGCTCTTGATCTGTACGTCCGGTACCGTAAATCGCCACTCAATAAAGGCGCGCCAGAAATTGACGAACTGTCTCAGGTGTTGAATAGGCTGGGCGTCATTCTAGGAGTTAGTAGCGGAGGGACATACCGGAACGCCAATGGCGTATATATGAAGCTGATGAACTTCAAGCGCCTGGATCCCGGCTATACGGCTTTGGGACGGCGCGGGCTCACACGAGGAAATGGTGATGAGGTCCGAGTGTGGGAACTGTTCTCGCACGACTCGGTTCGTCTCTCTGAAGCAGCGCAGCTAATTCGTCATGGCGTCCTGACATATTCCGAGGAGTCAGGAATCTCAGAGGGTGACGGATCAGGCATCGAAGAGGCTGAAGAAGGCAAGCTTGTTACTCGGATTCATAGGCATCGAGAGAGGGACCCGCGTCTTGTGCGGGAGGCAAAAGCTCAGGCACTAAGAAAGCATGGGCGGCTTTTTTGCGCTGCATGCAGCTTTGATTTCTCGGAGCGCTACGGTGCCATCGGGGCTGGAATCATAGACGTCCACCACACAACACCTGTTCATACAATGCAGCCGGGCGCGGTGACGAAGGTAATAGATTTGGTTCTCTTATGCTCGAATTGCCACAGGATTGTCCATTCGAAACGTCAGTGGTTAACCCTAGACGAAGTGAAGTCGGCGCTCGTCACATAGAGAGATGCGCATGTGAGACGAGAACGAGCGGGACGCTCTACCTCATTTTCCCTGCGGCAGGTTGATTCTTCTCGCGAGCGCGGGCAATGACATCTAACGCGTGGATGAGGTACTTCGAGTCATCCTCCCTATTCTCGAGCGCCGCTTCAAGGTAGGCTGCCATTTCTTCTTCAGTGCGAAGGTGGGAAGCAGAGTCCCAGAGACGTGTAGTTATTTTGTTCATGCTTCATTCCTAATCGAGCGCATTGCTTGAAGCTGCGGTCGCCATACCTTTCACTGGAAACATAGACCACGGGCATGACGCCTTCGACCGTGTCGTCGGAGGTATGTCGCTAGTTTCTGTTGGTGGTTCCTGGGCTACGCGGCGGGCTGAATGACTTGCTCGATTAATTAACGGGCGCCGGGCACCGGAAGCGATGCGCCCGGCGTTGGCATTTTGTCCGAACAGAGCGATATGCGTCGCCGGGCATTGATAAAGATTCCATACATCTCCGGTCAATGAGGGTATCCACGCTGGCGCACCCAAAATAGAGTGCGCCAGCATGACATGCTGCTGCGACAGGGCCACAGGTGTGTATGTCATGCCATCAGGCTCTGCACGCACCAGTCAGCCTCAGCACCCCCCTCAATGAAACGGCAATATCCCCCTATCCTTCATCATAGCCAGCCACCTCTCCGCCTCCTCCTCCCCCAACTTTTTCATCGCCTCAGGCGGATTAGGCTGTGGCGGCGTCGCATACCCCAGCTGCATCATCTCCGCGATCACATCCTCCTCTTTCAACACCGCGTTGATGCCCTCACTAAGCCGCGCGATTACGGACTCAGGCGTCCCTGACGGAACCATCAACCCCGCCCACGAATCCACATCCAGGTTGGGCATCCCTCGATCCGACATGCTGGGGAGTTCGACGATATGTCCATCCATCGTCTTCGACATGATTGCGAGACCCTGCAGCGTTCCTTCCCTGATGTGAGGTATCGCCGACGACAGCGTGCTGAATAGCACGTCGACCCTCCCTTCCTTCAGGTCCAGATAGGCCAGTGAACTCCCCTTGTAGGCAATATGGTCTACGTCTATGCCAGTCTCTTGCTGGAAGATCTCTAATAATAAATATCCGGTTGAGCCCATCCCTGGTGATGCGCAGCGTAGCTGTCCAGGATTGGTTCGAGCGATCTCCAGCAAGTCTTCCAGACTCCTTACCGGCGAGTGCCGACTCGCGACGATCACGTTAGGCGTCATGGCGATCAAGCCGATCGGTATCAGGTCCTCGGCGAAATCGAACTCCAGGCTCGCGAATAAGTACTTGTGTAAGGTGTTTGGCCGAGCGCACAGATATAAGGTATAGCCGTCTGCCTTGGCGCGGCACATAGCCTCCGCGCCTACGTTTCCATCAGATCCGACGTGATTGACCACGACGACTTCACTGGCGAGTTCCTTGCCCAGATGCTTGGCCAGCAAACGCGCCAGGCTATCGGCCCCTCCGCCAGGAGGGTACCCAACCACGATGCTTATGGCTTGGCTTGGATACGCAGTTTCGTCTTTATCTTCCACGACCGTAGACGACATTTCGCCGACATCCTGCGTCGACCCCGCAAGTTGCTTTCTTCCGCATTGCATTGTCTGCTCCTTTGGAAATGAGCCCCTTATGGAGGCCTGCAGGTGCGTGGCGAAGTCGCGAAAAACTGTTCCGCGGTTATGGACGGCAAGATGTCGGTATTAATCTGCACTCTGCAAGAAGTTGGCATATGTGTGGTTTTGAGAATTTTGCATTTCGACGCCAGCTTGTCACTCAACGGCCGATGACCTGCAGGCCAAATACCGCTATCCCAAACCCGCCTCAAACGACCCTAATGCAGAGCAATAATCCGCATTAGTCGTAACAATAAATATCCGTGCCAATCATTTGTCGTTTTCCCATCACGCCAGCTCCTCATTTCGTCGGAAGAATTCGCAAATTCATCGAAAAAATCTCAATCTCGCCCCGGTAGACGGAACAATCCACTTACCTAAACTTGCGTCCCGTTGTATTCCAGCCAAGCGTGACTTGGCAGTGGCATACCCCGGCCGGGACCGAATGCCTGCGAGAAGAGTTGAGATGAGAGACCGCGTCGCCGCCAAGTTGACCCTGACCCCGTTGTTGTCCGCATTGATATTGGCCGGCCTGGCAATGCCGCCCCGCGCCGACGCCGCCCTGAGCTGCCCGGCAGCCAGTTCCTCCACCAGCTCCACCACGACCTGCACCACCGACGCCAGCCAAGGCGGCTCGGGCGCGCAGATCGATGTCGACTTCACCGGCGCTGCCGGAACCAAGACCAACAACGGCGACTACGGCGGCAACTACACGGTCAACAACTTTGCGAACCTGAGCCCCTCATCTCCGCAAGCCGGCCTGTTGGTCCGCCTGAAGGGCGGCGCGGGATCCAGCGACACCAGCAATAACGGCACGAACGGCGGCAACGGCGGCACCATCACGATCACCAACAACGGCACGATCAACGTCAACGTATCGCCTGCCTCCAGCAGCCAGGGCTCCGCGCCGGGCATCTGGGACGACACCGGCGCGCTGTTCGGTATCTATGGCGCATCGATCGGCGGCCGCGGTGCCGACGCAGCGGTCACCGTCATCGGCGGCGGCAATGGCGGTAGCGGCGGGGCAGGTTCGGCCATCAGCATCAGCAACACCGGCTCGATCACGCTCAGCCAACTACCCTATGGCGGCGTTGGCATCTACGCCGCCGGTATCGGTGGCGGAGGCGGCAAGCAAGACAATGCCGGAACGGGCGACCAGGTCGGCGGCAATGGCGGTAGCACCAACGCCATCGGCATCGACAACAGCGCTTCGATCAACCTTATTTCAGGCAACGCGGGCCGCTACGCCTGGGGCATCGGCGTGGAATCCATCGGCGGCGACGGCGGCCAGGCCAACGGTAACGGTGGACAAGCCGGTGGCGCGAATACTTCGCAGACCAGCTACATCACCAACAGCGGCAGCGTCACGGTATCCGTGACCGGCTCCAGCATGACCCAGGGCATGCGCGGCCTGTACATCCTTGGCCAGGGCGGCAACGGCCTGACTTCCGAGGACGGCAGCGACAACGGCGGCTACGGGGCCACCACTGCTGCCCAAACGGTGACAAACGCTGGCGCCATCACGGTCACGGCGACCAACCCGCTGGCCAAGCCGACCAACCGGGGCGCCTTGTCCGGCGGCATCGTCATGATGAACGTAGGCGGCAACGGCGGCGCGGGCCCGCAGACTGTCACCAATACTTCTGGTGAAAGAGGCGGTACGGGTGGATCAAATCAATATACGTCCACCCTCGCGATGAACAGTGGCTCGGTCATCAACACAACGGGCGACTACTTGCCCGGGGCGGTCGTGCTAAGCCTGGGCGGCAACGGCGGTGAGGGTCGGGAAGACAGCGACGGTGCGGCCGGGGGCTATGGCGGCACGATCAACGTCACGATGGGCGGGTCCGCCAGCATCACCACGAACGGCACGGAATCCCACGGCCTCGTCGCGCGCAGCGCGGGCGGCGCAGGTGGCGGTGTGGAAACCAGTAGCGGCATCGTCGACTTCACCCCCGAAAACGCCGGCACGGGCGGCAACGGCGGCGCGGTGTCGATCACCACGGGCAATGCGTCGCAGGGCCTGGGTGGCGGCAACATCACCACCCACGGCGCGAACTCCATCGGCATGCTGGCGCAGTCCATGGGCGGCTTCGGCGGCGGCACCACTTCCAACTTCGAACTGTTTGGCGAAGCCGGCGCGAACGCCGGCAATGGCGGCACGCCCGGCACGGTCACGATCAGCAGCATGACCGATATCAACACCAGCGGGGCCTCCTCGCACGGCATCGTGGCGCAGTCCATCGGCGGCGGTGGCGGTACGGCGGGCGCCAGCAGCGGCATCGTGGCCTTGGGCGGCAGCGGCGGTAATGCGATCGGCGGCGGCACGGTCAACGTGACGCAATCAGCGGGCGTGACCACCACAGGCTCTTCAGCCATCGGCATCCTGGCGCAATCCATCGGCGGCGGCGGCGGCGACGGCGGCGGTTCGTCCGGCATGGTCACCATCGGCGGCCAGGCCGGCAGTGGCGGCGGCGGCGGCGGCGCGACGACGGCCACGCTTAGCGGCGGCAGCATCCAGACGTCCGGCGATACGTCCTACGGCATGGTGGCGCAATCCATCGGCGGCGGTGGCGGCACCGGCGGCGCGGCGTCTTCGTACAGCGTCGGCGTGGGCTTTGCCATGTCGGTGGCGGTGGGCGGCTCGGGCGGCGGCGGTGGCGCGGCCTCGACGGCCAATGCCACGCTCTCCAACGCCAGCATCACCACGGGCGCGTCGGGCACTACCACGACGGACTCGCACGGCCTGGTCGTGCAGTCCATCGGCGGCGGGGGTGGGGCAGGCGGCGCATCGGTCGCCAAAGCCTATGCCATCGCGGTGCCGGATGACAGCGCATCGGTGGGCGCCGCCGTATCGTTCGCGGTGGGCGGCTCCGGAGGCAGTGGCGGCAGCGGTGGCCGGGCCGAGGCTGACCTGTCCAGTTCGGCCATCACGACATACGGCGCCGGTTCCTACGGCATCCTGGCGCAGTCCATCGGCGGCGGCGGCGGGGTTGGCGGTAATGCAACGTCGACGTCCACCGTAATCGGTACGGACAGTAGCGTAGGCGCCACGGTCAGCGCGGCCTTCGGCGGCAACGGCGGCTCGGCCGCCTGCACCTCTTCGCTCAATACATGCGCCAGCACGACAACGGTGAACCTGAACGGTGGCAACCGTATCCAGACCTGGGGCGACTCCGCCAACGGCATCGTCGCGCAAAGCATAGGCGGTGGCGGCGGCGCGGGCGGCATCGGCTCGGCCAGCGGCAGCAACCGCAACACGGACGCCAGCGTCAGCGCCACCATCAGCCTGGGCGGCACGGGCAGCGGTGGCGGCACGGCCGGCACCGTGGTCTTCAACAGCACCTACACCGACTCGGTGATCACGGCCGGCGACGGCGCGCGCGGCGTGCTGCTGCAATCGATCGGCGGCGGCGGTGGCGCGTCGCAAGGCGGCCAGATCGGCCTGTCCTTGAGTTCGGAAGGCGAGGACGGCAGCACGGATGTGAGCGGCACGGTCAACGTGGGTCGTGGCGGCTCATCGGGTGGTGCCGGCGGTGCCATCAATCTCGTGTCCAACGGCCAGATCAGGACTTACGGTGCCGATGCCGACGGCCTGGTCGCGCAGACCATCGGCGGTTCTGGCGGCCTGGGCGGCGTGGCTGGCGGCGAAGCGGCGGACCCGGAGACGGGCGTGCTGAAAAAGGTGGCCGGTACCTTCCAGGACGAAGGCACCAGCTATGAATTGAACGTGGGTGTGGGTGGCACCGGTGGTGGTGGCGGCAACGGCGGCACCATCGGCAGCAGCAGCACCCCGGCCAGCCTTGGATCGCAGATCAACACGTATGGCGACCACGCCGAGGCCGTGGTGCTGCAGTCCATCGGCGGCGGCGGCGGGGCGGGGGGCGCATCGACGACCTCATCCAGCAGCGAGTCGTCGCACCTGACGCTGTCGGTGGGCGGCAAGGGCGGCAGTGGCGGCGCGGGCGGCGACATCGTCGTGTATTTCAATGACGCTTTCGAGAACGGGCTGTCGGGCAATCTGTTCAACACCTACGGCTTCGGTTCGCACGGCGTGGTGGTGCAGTCCATCGGCGGTGGGGGCGGCATCGGCGCGTCGGGCTCGCCCTTGGCCGACGGCCACATCACCGTGGGCCGCGACGGCGGCAATGGCGGTAACGGCGGCAATATCACGGTGAACCAGGCGAGCTGGGCCAACATCTCCACGCATGGCGACAGCGCTTTCGGCCTGATCCTGCAGTCCATCGGCGCCGGCGGCGGTATCGGCATCGCCGGCAATACGGACTCGGCGGCCAGCCCCGGCGGCCAGAAGCTGTCGCTGACCCTGGGTGGGCGTAACGGCGCAACGGGCAACGGCGGCGCGATTACTGTGAGTACGGGCCTGGGCATGAATACCTACGGCGACCGTGCGATCGGCGTGCTGGCGCAGTCGATAGGCGGGGGCGGGGGTGTGGCCACCACCGGCTCGGCCAGTGGTCTGCAGGGGCTTTCAATGGGCGGCGGCAGTGGCGCCGGCGGTGTCGTCAATCTGGATATCACGGGTGGCAGCATCACCACTCAAGGCAATGGCGCCCATGCGCTCGTGGCGCAATCCATCGGCGGTGGCGGCGGCATCATCGGTGACACGGGCTCGGGGATACAGCTGAGCCTGAACCAAGGCGGGCTGCCGAGCGGGGTCACCGGTAACGGGAGCGGCAGTGCCGTTACCGTCACCACCAATGCCAAGCTTGCCACTTCTGGAAGAAATGCCTTCGGCATCATCGCACAGTCCATTGGCGGCGGCGGTGGCATCGGCGGCAGCGCCTCCAATGGTTTTGCCGGTAACCTGGTGACCAGTGGCAGCGGCACAGCGTCCCCGGTGACCGTCAACCAGAGCGGGTCGATCTCGGTGACTGGCGCCGGTTCAACCGGCATCTTCGCGCAGAGCCAAGGTCCGGACAACAACGGCGTCGTTACCGTGAACGTGAACGGCAGCGTGGCCGGCGGGTCCAGCGCCAATGGCTTCGGCTATGGCGTGTGGATCGCGCAGGGCGTGAACAACGTCCTGAACGTCGGCAGCGGTGGCAGCATCAGCGCCACGTCCGGTGTCGCCGTCCATTACGATGGCGACTCGCTGCAAACGTCGGGCAACAAGCTGACCATCACCAACAACGGCATCATCAACGGCAGCGTGCAGTGTACGGACGCCGATACCGGCGCGAACTGCGGCTACACCGCACCAAGCGCGGCGCCGGTGAGCTTCGTCGCCATCCCGACATCCGCAGTGCTGGGCGATGTCGCCACCATCCAGTTGCACAACGCGCAGGGCGGCACGCTGGTCGGTGCGTCGCTGTACCAGGCCGACGTGACGAACGAGGGGCAGCTGATCATCGGCAATGCCGGTCCCTTCAACGAACTGCGCATCAGCAACAACTTCATCCAGACTTCCACCGGTGTGATACGCACCGATGCCGACTTCGACAAGCTGCGTACGGACCACCTGACCGTCGCGGGCAACGCCACGCTGGCGGGTGGCGTCAATGTCGTGCCGACTGCCTTGCTGCCCAATCGCGAGGTGACGGTGATGACGGTGCAGGGGACATCGCAGGGTGAGCTGCAGGCGCTGGATAGTCCGGTCATCGATTACGGCTTGCGCCAGGATGGCCAGGACTTCAAGGTGCGGGCGGTGTCGGCCGATTTCCACGCGCCTTCGATGAGCCTGGGCGGCAACCAGGGCAAGGTGGCGGATTTCCTGCAGAAGATCTGGGACAGGGGCGGCAATTCCGCGCTGGCGCCGCTGTTCGCCCAGCTGGATCTTTCCTCGCGCGTGGGCGGCGACGCCTACCGCGGCAATCTGGACAGTTTGTCGCCCGGCGCGATTGCCGCGCCGGCCGCGCAATCGATGGCGGCCTTGGGGCAGTTCACCGGCAACATGATGTCGTGCCCGGCGTTCAATACCGCCAACGGCAACGGCGCCATGACCGGCGAGCAGAATTGCTTCTGGGGCCTGGTGTCGGGGCGCTCCACCCGGCAGGATGGCGAACGCGGCAGTTCGGATTTCCACTTCGATAGCGTGACGTATCAGTTCGGCGGCCAGCGCCAGGTGAGTCCGGGCTGGTTCGTGGGTGCTTCGATGGCCTACCAGAACAACGATCTGCGCGGCGACGGCGGCAGGCTCAAGGGCGATGGCGACAGCGGCTATGCCGGCCTGGTGCTGAAGCGGGAAGCCGGTCCCTGGACGTTCTCCGGTGCGCTGGGCGGCGGTTATGGGTCCTATCGCATGGATCGCGACATCGTCGTTCCGGGCTACCAGGACACGCTCAAGAGCAAGCCCGATATGTATAACTTCGGGGTGCGACTGCGTGCGGCGCGGACGTTCGCGTTCGACAACAATATGTACGTGAAGCCGTACATGGACTTCGACGCGACCTATACCCGCATGTCTTCCTATTCGGAGAACGGCAACAACGCGCTGGGGTTGTCGGTGGACAGCAGCCATCAGTACGTGTTGGGCGTGTCGCCGATGATCGAGATCGGGGGGCGCAAGGACTTGCCCAACGGCGCATACCTGCGGCCTTTCGCCTACGTGGGGATGATGTTCCTCAACAAGGACAGCTGGAACGCGAACGCGAGCCTGCAGGGCGCGCCGGCCGGCACGGGTTCGTTCGGTACGTCCACGCCCATGGATGACGTCATCGGCCGGATAGGGGCGGGCTTGCAGGTGTCGACGGCCAAGGGTGTCGATTTCCGCCTGCAGTATGACGGTGAGTTGGCCAGCCACACCAAGAGCCACAGCGGTTCGCTGAAAGTGATGGTGCCGTTCTAGGCGGGGGCGGGCTGGCTGCCCACCGCGGCCGGGCGTATGATTTCACGCAGGAAACCAGTCCCGGCCTGGCGCGGGGGCCTCGCCTCCGCGTCAGTTTTGCATGTCACTGCTTCGCACCGTACGCCCCGCTCCGTGCACGGATGGGCGTGGAGGCGTCGTGCCATGGACCGTTCACCGTTTGCTGCTTGCCCGCAAGGCCCCCGTCATGCCGGCGCTTGGAGTGGTGCCCGCTCACCCCCGGGTGATCACGATCTCCAGGTATTCACTGGGCACGACCACTCCCGCATCGCCAGAGCGATTGAACTTCCCCATCAGCGAGATGAGGTCATGTTCCAGGACGCTCTGGGCGTCACGGTCCAGCGCGCAGAAAGCCTTGAGGACCGGACCGTAATAGGTTCTGAAGATGTGCAGCATGTGTTCCGCCGACCGGTAGCGGAAGGTGAAATGGCGTGCTGCCACCAGGATCTCCGCAGCGTCGCTGCCGAACATCTCGTCGATGCGCGCGCGGGTGCCCCACAATGCGGGCGATTTGACGCCAGCGGGCGGTGGCAGGTGCTTGCCTATGGTCTTGAAGACCTGGCCGACGAAGCCTTCCGGCGTCCAGTTGGCCATGCCGATCTTGCCGCCAGGGCGGCACACGCGGATCATCTCGGCTGCCGCCTTGTCCTGGTTGGCCGTGAACATGACCCCGAAAGTCGATACGACCGCGTCGAAGCTGGCGGCCTCGAAGGGCAGGGCTTCGGCGTCGGCTTCGCGGAATTCGATCTCCAGCCTTTCGGCAGCCGCGCGTTCGCGCGCACGGCTCAGCAACGCGGGAACGTAGTCGGTGGAGACCACCTTGCACCAGCGGCGCGCGGCAGCCAGAGAGGCATTGCCATTACCGGCCGCGACATCGAGGATCTTCTGTCCGGAACGGACGTCGAGGGATTCGCACAGTTGCTCGCCGACGATCTGCAGCGTGGTGCCGACCACGGCATAGTCGCCGGAAGCCCAGGTGGCTTGCTGGCGAGTCTTCAGGGCTTGCAGATCGGGTTGCTCGGAGTTTTGCGCGGAGTTCTGCGGTTGCGCGACGGCGGTTGCGGGTGTGGACATGATCTGTCTCCAATGACTCGTAGGGTGAGCGTCGGCGGGCGCCTTCGGCACAGCGTGGAATCAAGGGCCGGGGGACGAAGGCAGCGTCGTGTCCCGCGGCCCGCAATCAAAGATAAGACGCAAGCGTGGGGGCGAGCGTGGTAGCCGGCGTGGAATCCGTGACCGCAAGGGGGCGGGGTTTTCCCGTGGATGGGGCTGCCATTCTTGTCCGCATGCTTGGACCGATGGCGATCAGCCGGGCCGGCGTCGTCCTGGTCTTGCCGCCTTCGCGCAAACTGCGCGCGCTGATCGCGTATCTTGTCCTGGCCCCACACGCTGTTACGCGCAACCATCTGTGCGAGTTGCTGTGGGACCGGCCGAGCGATCCTCGTGGCGAGTTGCGATGGTGCTTGAGCAAGGCCAGAACCCTGCTGGACGATGCAGGCCGCCGCCGGGTCCTGGCGGTGCAGGAAACGGTACAGCTGGATCTGCACGATTGCCACGTCGATGTCCTGACCATCGAGCAGGCGCTGAGACGGGGCGTCGGCCGGCCAGGCGTGCGCCGTCTGCGCGCGCTGGCCGCGCTGTTCGATGGCGATTTCCTGGACGGCTTGCAGCTCAAATCCTGCCCCGTCTTCGACGGCTGGCTGGTGGCGCAACGGCGGCGCGTGAGAGCCTGCCAGGCGACGGTGTTGGAGCAACTGGCCGCGGGTCTGCCCATCGAGTCCGAGGAGCGCTTCGGCTGCCTCGACCAGTGGCTGCGGATTGCTCCCTTTGACCGACGCGCCCACACCGCGATGCTGCAGTCCCTGAACGACCTGGGGCGGCTGCGCGAGGGTGAAGAGCATCTGGCCGCGGCGATCCGGGCCTTCGATGACGAGGGTCTTGATTGGCGGCCGCTGCGCGACGCATGGCGGCAACTGCGGTTGGCGCCTGCTATTCCCTTGTCGTGCCGGTGAGTTTCCCCACCGGCCTGCATTGCCTAGGCGGCCAGGCTGAGCATCCCCGGCCGTGTGTCTATCATCGTCACGCTCATGGACTGCGTGCCCCCGATCCGGAACGCCGCGACAGCGCGCACCAGTTCCGCAGCCTGGTCCTGCATGGCGCCGGCCGCTGCCGCCGATTGCTCGACCAGCGCGGCATTCTGCTGGGTCACTTCGTCCATCTGCGAGATGGCGATGTTCACCTGATCGACACCACGCGACTGCTCGTCCGATGCCATGGTGATCTCGCCCATGATGCCGGTAACGCGTTTGACCGAGTCGACGATCTCTTGCATGGTCGCGCCAGCGCGTTCCACCTGGCCCGCGCCCAGGTGGACCTTGCCGGTGGAGTCCTCGATCAGGCTCTTGATCTCCTTGGCGGCACTGGCGCTACGCTGCGCCAGCGTACGGACTTCGCCGGCCACTACCGCGAAGCCCTTGCCCTGGTCGCCCGCGCGGGCAGCTTCGACGGCCGCATTCAATGCCAGGATATTGGTCTGGAATGCAATGCCGTCGATGACCGACACGATCTCGGAAATCTTGCGGGAACTGGCCGAGATGGCGTTCATGGTCTGCACCACTTCGGCCACCGCTACGCCGCCGCGCTCCGCCACTTCCGACGCCTTGGCCGCCATCTGGTTGGCTTGGCGCGCATTGTCGGCGTTCTGCTTCACCGTGGAGGCCATCTCCTCCATGGATGCGGCGGTCTCTTCCAGCGATGCCGCCTGCTCTTCCGTGCGCGATGACAGGTCGGCGTTGCCGGCGGCGATCTGGCTGGATGCCGAAGAAATGGTCTCGGAGCCGGAGCGGATGCCGGCCACGGTCTGGGCCAGCTTGGTGTTCATGGTGCGCAGGGCCGCCAGCAGGTGGCCGGTTTCGTCCTTGCTACGCACCTGGATGTCTTGCGTCAGATCGCCACCCGCTACGGTATCGGCGACACGCACGGCATACGAGATGGGGCGCACGATGCCGCGGCTGGTGAAGACCGCGCAGGCAGCGCCCGCCAAAACGCCCATGACGGCCATCGCGATCAACAGTTGCGTGCTGCGCTGGTAGGTCTGGTCGATGGCGTCCTTGGCGGCGTCGATCTCCCGGCGCTGTAACGCCACGAAAGTCTGCAGGCTGTCTTCGTACTGCTGCGCACTGGGCCCATATTCCTGGTTGAAGAGGCGCTCGGCTTCCACGAGATTGCCGGCCGCTTTCTGCTGCATGACAGCATTGCGCGAGTCGGTGTAGCGCTTGCGCACCTGGCCGATCGTGGCGAACAGCTGCTTTTCTTCTTCGTTGTCGAGCAGGGGTTCGATCTGCTTGATCACTTCGGTGCTGGACTTGGTGGTTTGCTCGATATCCTTGGCGAAGTACGCCGCCAGGGAATTGTCGCTGCTTTTCGCCAACGCGGAAGTCCGGCGTATCGAGCCGAAGGTGTTGCGGCTCCAGTCGGCGGCCAGGCGCTCCTTGGACAAGGGGATTTCCAATGTATCGCGGTTGGCTTTGGCGATGGCTCGCAGTTCATACATGCCGAACAACGAGGCAGCGACCAACAGGGCGAGCACGATGGCGAAACCCAGTGCGAGCCGGGTACCGATTTTTAGATTTGAGATATGCATCTGACTAACCCGGCGAATTGAACGTGGAAGAGACGGCAACGGATCAGGGCGTCAGGACGGCGCCGGCTGATTGTCTCCTGTTCAAATCATAGGGGGGCCAGATAAGGGGCAATCGTGGGATCTGCTCCACGAAAACACGACAAATTGATGAATCCGGGGAAAAGAATTTCGCAGCATTGCGCAGTCTTGCGCGGCCTTGGGAAAAGGGTTTGGCAAGCGGCTCGGTGGGGCTTCGTCAGCAGTCGCGCGGTTGCGCTTCGGGCCTGGGGAGACTTCAAGCAGCCTCGTGGGAGGCCTTCTCTTCTTCCTGCAAATGGTGCGCCTGCACCGCGCGGTCGAAGCCGCTGTGGACGTGCTGGCGCATGGCGCGCGCGGCGGTGTCGGCGTCACGGGTCGCCAGCGCATCGAGGATGGCGCGGTGTTCCTTGTGCGATGCGGCGGAGCTGCCGGCGAGCGAGAAGCCGCGGCGGCGCAGCAGATGCATGCGGTTGATCACCTGGCGGTACACGCCGACCAGCGCGTTGTTGCCGGTCATCTGCACCAGGCGGTCGTGGAAGGCCACGTTCAATTCGAAATAGCGGTTCACGCCATCGGGTGCCGCCGTGCCTTCCAGTTCAGTCAGCAGTTCGCCCAACTCCTTGAGCTCGGCGTCCGTGATGCGCGGCGCGACGCGGCGTCCGACCATCTCGTCCAGGCCGGCGCGCAGGTCATAAAGCTCTGCTGCTTCTTCATCCGACAGGTCGCGAATGAAGACGCCCCGGTTCTTTTCCAGGCGCACCAGTCCCGCTTCTTCCAGCGCACGAAAGGCTTCGCGCAAGGGACTGCGGCTGACGCCCAGGCGTTGCGACAGTTCGCTTTCGTTCAAACGCGAGCCCCCGGTCAGTTCGCCCGATTTGATGCCGCGCAGGATCTCGTCCTGCACCAGGGCGGATAGCGTCATGGAGCGGAACAGATCGATAGGGATGTTAGGCGTAGGCGACATGGGATGGAATCGGCAGGAGTAATCAGCTTCGCCGGGGATGGTACGACGCCGGCGCGGCCTTGACTATCTTCAGGGTAGGGTCAGGATAGCAAATGTTCACGGATTCCATATTGTCTAATTGTCGGCAATGTGTAGAATTGCCGCCATCAGAGCCAATATGAGCGAGAAAATCGCCTAAGTGGCCAATGGATTCTCTGGTCCGCTGCGGGAAGACCACGCCGAAAAGACGGACGCCCAAGCGTCCGCGACACAACGTGGAGTTCGAGACATGTCTATTACCGTCAAGCCCGGGATGTTCCGGGGCGCGCCGGGCAGGGTGTTCCTGCTGCTTTGCGCCATGTATTTCATCGAGTACGTCGACCGGGTCAATCTTTCCGTCGCGGGGCCCTTGATCAAGAAGGAATTCGGCTTGAGCAATACCCGCCTGGGCGTGGCCTTGTCCGCCTTCGGTTACTGCTACGCGATCTTCCAGATCCTCTGCGGCTATATGGGAGACCGCATCGGACCGCGGCGCATGCTCGCCATCTCCGGTGTGCTGTGGGCCCTGGGGACCTTGATGACCGGCTTTGCCGGCGGCTTGGCGGGACTGGTGTTCGCCCGCCTGCTGGTGGGAACGGGCGAGGGCGGCACGATACCCGTGGCGACGCTGGCCATGAGCAACTGGGTGCCGCGCGAACGGCGCGGTTTCGCCCAAGGCTTCACGCATTCGGCGTCGCGTGCCGCGGCTGCGCTGACGCCGCCGCTGGTGGTCTTCATGATTCCCTTCATCGGCTGGCGGGGCTCGTTCATGGTGATGGGCGCGGTGAGCCTGGTGTGGGTGGTCGTGTGGTACGCCTATTTCCGCGACGATCCGCGTGAACATGGCGGCGTGACGGCCGGCGAGCTTGCGGGTCTGCCGGCCTTCAGCCAGGTCGGCCGCGGGCGCGGCGGGGATCGGCCGCCCGTGCCATGGCTGGCGCTGTTTCGCCGCATCCTGCCGGTGACGCTGGTGTTCTTCGCCCATGCCTGGGCGTTGTGGATGTACCTGAGCTGGCTACCCAGTTTCTTCGTCTCGCATTTCCATATCGACCTGAAGCATTCGGCCTTCCACTCCGGGGCGGTGTTTGCCGCGGCCGTCATCGGCAACACCGCGGGCGGCATGTTGACGGACTGGCTGTATACGCGGACGGGCAAGCTCAATGCCGCGCGGCGCAATGTGGTGATCCTGGGATTCGGCGGGTCCATTCCGTTCCTGGCCAGCGTGCTGTTCCTGCATAACGAGATTGCCGTGGCCTTGTGCCTGGCGATTGCGCTGTTCTTCCTGGAGTTGAGCGCGGGACCGGTGTTCGCCACGCCCATGGATATCGCGCCTGCCTATGCGGGCGTGGCCACGGGTTTCGTCAGCACCGCGGCGGGGCTGGCGGCGGTGGCATCGCCCATCACCTTCGGCTACATCGTCGATGTGACGGGCAGCTATACGTCGCCCTTCGTGGTGTCCATCGCCATCCTGGCCTTCGGGATCGTGATGTCCTTCTGGATGCGGCCGGACAAGCCGCTGGAAGTGCCCCGCAACGACTATTTGCAATATCAACAACAGGAGCACGCAGCATGAGTACTGACAAGCATCTACCTCTGGCTGGCGAAGTGGCGGTGGTTACCGGCGCCGCCCGCAACATCGGCCGCGCGATTGCGGTGGCGCTGGGCCGGCAGGGCGCCAGCGTGGTGGTCAATGTGCATACGTCCGCCGACATGGCCGAGGAAACGGCCGCGCTGGTGCGCGACGCCGGGGGGCAGGCGCTGGTGCATCTGGGCGACGTATCGCAGCCGCGCGGCGCACACGGGCTGATCGATGCTGCCGTCGCGCAGTTCGGCCGTATCGATATCCTGGTCAATAACGCTGCCGTGCGGCGCGAGTCCGGCATCGACGATATGCCGTGGGAGCAATGGCGCGAGGTGACCGGTGTGATCCTGGACGGGGCCTTCCTGTGCGCGCAGGCCGCCACGCCCTGGCTGCGCAAGTCGCCGGCCGGCGCCATCGTCAATATCGGCGGTATGTCGGCGCACGCCGGGTCGTCCGGGCGCGCGCACGTGATGGCGGCGAAGATGGGACTGGTGGGACTGACCCGCGCGCTGGCACATGACCTGGCTGACAGCAGCGTCACCGCCAACTGCGTGGTGCCCGGGCTGATCGACACCGTGCGCGGCCATTCGGCTACCGGGGCGCCGGCGCATCATGGATCCCACAGCACGTTGCTGGGGCGGCGCGGTACCTCCGAGGAAGTGGCCGACCTCGTCGCCTTCCTGTGCGGGCCGCAAGCGCGATATTTGACGGGGCAAACCCTGCACGCCAATGGTGGGGCGTATCTAGGCTAGATACCTGGTCAGGGCCGCCGATGGCGGGACGCATTCGGCAAGGTAATCTCGCCGGGATGGCCGATGGCTCGGTCGCGGAGCGGCGGACTGTCAATCCGTCGCTCGCTGCTTTTCAAGCCAGATCGAAGACCGCGCCCGCGCTTTCCAGCGCATGCGTCAGCGCGGTCATCGACTGCGCGTGGTAGGCATGGATGGCCTCGATCGCGTCGGCGGGACGATTCGCTTCGATCGCCTTCACCACGCGTTCGATGCCGTCCAGGATCTGTTCGGGCCGGCCCGGCTGCAGGATGGCGTGGAACCAGATGCGTATCAGTTGGGAATTCAGCGTCAGCATGATCTGGCGCCCCGTCTCGTGCGCGGAGATGCGCCATATCTGTTCCCTCACCCGGCGGGCGGCGGCGCCGACTTCGATGGCGCTGCCCTGTGCCAAGGTCTGGCGCGCGGCCTGCAAGGTCTGGCGCAAGACCGCCTTGTCGTCCTCGCCCGCGCGTTCGGCCGCATGGCGGACCAGCAAGGTCTCCAGCGCGCTACGCACTTCCGTGATCTCGATGGCTTCCTTGGGGTTGATGCGGCGGACGTGCGCGCCCTTGTTGCGCTCGATCACGACCAGGCCTTCGCGCTCCAGCATGACCAGGGCCCGGCGCACGACATTGCGGTTGGTGCCGAAGCGTTCGGCATAGACCGACTCCACCAGCCGTTCACTAGGCAGGACAGCTTCGCGCAGGATCAGTTCACGTAATTTGGCGCAGACTTCGGTACTGGTCATGATGTCGTCGGATGTAGCGTTTGATGATCGATCCACCTACAGCCCTTGCAGCGATGGCGTGCTGGCCACGAGCTTGCGCCAGCGTTCGATATCGCCGGTCAGCAGTTTCTCGAAGTCCTGCGGCGTACTGGCCCGGGTTTCGCCGCCTGCCGCTTCGATCTGCCGCTTGACCTCAGGCATGGCCAACACCTTGCCCACCGCGCGATTCAAGGTGTCGATGAGCGCCGGCGGCGTACCCTTGGGCGCGAGGACGCCGTACCAGCTTTGTGCTTCGTAGCCGGGCACGCCGGCCTCGGCGATGGGCGGCACATCCGGGAACAGCGGCGAACGGCTGGTGCTGCTGATGGCCAACGGCCGCAGTTTACCGGCTTTGACCAGGGGCAGTGAGCTGACGGGGTTGGAGAACATCATCTGCACCTGGCCAGCAACCAGTGCGGTCACCGACGGCGTTCCGCCCTTGTACGGCACGTGCAGCAGGTCGATGCCGGCCATGCTGCGGAACAGCTCCGCGTCCAGGTGCGTGCCGGAGCCCAGCCCGGCGGAGCCGAAGGCGATCTTGCCGGGCTCCTTGCGGGCCAGCGCGATCAGCTCGCTTACCGAATGCACCGGCAAGGACGGGTTGACCAGCAGCAGGTCGGGCAAGGTCGCCACCAGCGATACGGGCGCGAAGTCCTTGACCGGGTCATAGGGCAGAGACTTCTTGATGGCGGCGTTGATGGCGTGGCTGCTGGTGACCAGCAGCAGCGTGTAGCCATCCGGCTTCGAATGCGCCAGCTGCTCCGACGCAATGAGCGTGCCGGCGCCCGCCACGTTCTCGGGAACGAAGGACGCCTTCAACTGGGCCGACAATTGCTGGGCCAGCAGGCGGCCCAGCATGTCGGAAGCCCCGCCCGGCGCCGAAGGAATGATGATGCGCACGGGGTGCGCGGGATAGCTGTCCGCCAATGCGACGGACAGCGGCGCCACGGACAACAGCGCCCAGGCGATAAGACGGCACAGAGAGGTACGCATGGTTCATCTCCTCCGGTGGTTGCGTCCCGCGGCAGGCGGGCCTGGCTCTGGCTGCCAGTGTTTTCCTGCCACGGGGCTCCTGGCTCAGGCCAGTGTCTTGCGCACGTCGTTCAGCAGTGTCTTGGCGGAATTCTCCAGGAAAGTATCGGCGCCCTGCATCAGGCAGATGCCGATGCCATGTTCGCGCATGCGCTGGATGCGTGGGCGGATCTGCTCGGGCGTCTTGAAGTCATAGCCGCTGTTGGCCGCCACGACGATGCCGCGCGCGCGCGCCTTGGCGACGATGCCATCCACCGCTTTCCAGACTTCGGGATGCTCGTATTGGAAAGGATGGCCCAGCGCCTGGCTGAAGTCCGTCATGGCCAGCATGATGATGCGCAAACCGTCGATCTCCAGGATCTCGTCGATCTGGTCGATGGCGCTGCGAGCCTCGATATGCGGCACGAAGATGGCCATGTCCGACGCCTTGTTGTTCATCGCCGTGAAAGACGAGGTGGAGTCCGGATATTCGCCGGCGCCGGAACGGTGCCAGTCCTTGGAGACCTCCACGCAAACCCGCGCTTGTGCCGCCGATGCGATGGACGCGCCGACGATGGGCACGCCCAGGCTGAACGCGCGCGCGACATCCACCGTCACCTGCATCTGGTCCGTGCCCGCCATCCACGGATTGGCGGCGACACGCAGCCAGGTTGTCAGCCCGGCCACCTTGGCGGCCTGGTTGATGTGGTCAAGTTCACGCCAGTCCATGGCGGAGAACATCATGTCGGGCCGCACGAAATCGAAGCCGCCGCGGGCGATGGTGGATACCCAGCTTGGGCCGCCTTTGAGCCATACGCCGATGGCCATCTGGTCGGATGCGAGTTTTTCAAAGAGTCGGGTCATGGTGGGTGTCTCCGGGGGGTTATGGCTCGTTTTGCGTACCTTAAATCCAGTCCTTTATGGAAGTCAACATAATTGCTAGCAATCTAGTTAGCTAATTCTTAGACGGCAGCAGGCTGAAGAAAATCACTTGTAGGAATCGAAAGGATGAATTGCAGTTAAACCTCAGCGCCCATTCTTCCGTGCCTGCGCGATCAGCCAGTTACGGAAACAGGCGACCTTGGCTTCGTCGGCGCGGTTGGCGGGGCAGACCAGGTGATAGCCCCTGGGACGGCGCAAGACCAGGTCGTGCGGAGCGATCAAGCGTCCATGCGCCAGGTCTTTCTCCAGGTAGCGCAACTGGCCCAGCGCCACGCCCAGGCCTTCGGTGGCGCATTGGTAGATGATGCTCAGGTCTTCGTAGTACATGTCGCCGGCGGTGACACCGCGCTGGGCGCCGGCCAGCCGGATCCAGTCCGGCCAGTGTTGCGGACGGCGATTCGAATGCAGCAAGGGCAGTTCGAGCAGGGCCTCGGTCGTGCAAGGGGTGGGCAGGCGGCGCGCCAGCTCGGGCGCCAGGACCGGCGTCAGTTCGTCGCTGAACAGCAGGTCGTTGCGCAAGCCCTCCCACGGCCCATCGCCGTAGACGATGCCTATGTCCGCATTCTCGCGGGTGAAGTCCACGCCTTCCACCGCGCCGCTCAGGCGCACGTTGATGTCCGGGTGCGCCGCCTGGAAAGCCGGTAGCAAGGGAATCAGCCAGCGCACGAACAGGGTCGTGTGGCCACGTACGGTCAGCACCTGCTTGGCGCCCGTCGAGACCAGTTCGCGCGTGGCGCCGGTGATCTGGGCGAAGGCCTGGGTGAGGGCGGCCGCATAGTTCTCGCCGCCGCGCGTCAGGCGCAGCCGGCGGCCGCCCCGTTCCAGTACCGCGAAACCCAGCCAGGATTCCAGCGCCTTGATCTGATGGCTGACCGCGCCTTGCGTGATGTGCAGTTCCTGCGCGGCCTCCGTGAAGCTGAGATGGCGCGCCACGCTTTCGAAGACCCGCAGGGGATTGAGCGGGGGCAGCAAGGGATTCATGTATTAGATTTTCTAATGGAGCGTTGAAATATTCTAGATGGTGTCCGGCGCGGCACATGCCTAAGATCGGTACCAGATGCCGCCGGTGCCATTGTGGGACCAGGCGGTCAGCCCCCAAACCATTACTTTTACTACGCTATTGGGGCAGGAGACATAGATGAACACCCGATATGGCACCGATTTTCCGTCGCTACGCGACGAGGTCTCGCCTGAAGAGTGGCGCGCGCGTTGCGACCTGGCGGCCTGTTACCGGCTGATGGATCGTTACGGCATGACCGACATGATCTACAACCACATCACGGCGCAGATTCCCGGCAAGCCTGGCAGCCTGCTGATCAATCTTTACGGCCTGCTGTACAAGGAGATCACGGCGTCGAACCTGGTCGAGATCGACCTGGACGGCAATGTGCTGCGCAAGCCGGACACGGACTACGGCATCAATCGATCCGGGTACGTCATCCATGGCTGTATCCACCGCGCCCGGCCCGATGTGCATTGCGTGATCCACACCCACACGCGTGCCGGCATGGCCATATCGGCCATGCGCAGCGGCCTGCTGCCGATCACGCAGACGGCGTCGCGCTTTCATGACCATATCGGTTATCACGGGTTCGAAGGTCCGGCCATCGACCTGGCGGAACAGGAACGCCTGGTGCACGACCTGGGTGCCCACAACGCCATGATCCTGCGCAATCACGGGTTGCTGACGTGCGGCGCGTCCATCGCGCAGGCGTTCAACCTCATGTACCAGCTGGAGATGTCCTGTCGCGCGCAGGTCGATGCCATGGCGGGCGGCCTGGAGAACGTCGCGGTGCCCGGCAACGAGGTGCTGGAGCGCGCCGCGCATCTGTACCAGCCCGGCACCCGCCGTCCCTATGGCGAACTCGAATGGCACGCGATGTTGCGCCTGCTCGATGCCGAGCCGGGCGGCTATCCGTCCTACGCCGCCTGAGGGGAGCCGCGATGAATGCAACCATGTCCACGCCGCGCGGGGGTGGCTCCGCCGTGCCGGCGCGCTATGCGGGCGCCTGCGATTGCCACGTTCACGTCTTCGATGA
The DNA here is from genome assembly GCF_002209485.1 of Achromobacter sp. HZ34. GTDB lineage: Bacteria > Pseudomonadota > Gammaproteobacteria > Burkholderiales > Burkholderiaceae_B > Bordetella_C. The sequence goes on from NZ_NJIX01000010.1 coordinate 77,317, forward strand.
CGGCACCCGTTATCCCTGGGATCCCATTCGCACCTATACGCCGGCGGCGGCGACCCTGGATGAACTGCTGGCGCTGCACGCACGTATCGGCGTCGACCGCATGGTGATCGTGCAGCCGAGCGCATACGGCGCCGATAACCGCTGCACCCTGGACGCGCTGGCGCGGCTTGGCAAGGCCGGACGCGCGGTGGCGGTGATCGATGAGTCGACTTCCGACGATGCCTTGCGTGCCATGCACGCGGCGGGCGTGCGCGGGGTGCGGGTGAACCTGGAGACCACCGGGCAGCACGATCCGGCCCATGCGCGCGAGCGTCTGTTCTGGGCCGCGCGGCGGGTAGCCGACCTGGGCTGGCATGTGCAGACCTTTACGAATCTGGCCACGTTGTCGGCACTGGCCGATGCGCTGCCCAAGCTGCCCGTGGCCTTGGTGGTCGACCACTTCGGCCGGGCGCAGGCGGCACAGGGTACCGATCAGCCGGGTTTCGCGATGTTGTGCGACGCAGTGGCCAGCGGGCGCGTCTACGTGAAGCTGTCCGCGCCCTATCGCATTTCGCAGCTGCCGGATTACACGGACGCCGCGGCGCTGGCGCGTGCGCTGATCGCCGCCAATCCGGATCGCGTGCTGTGGGGCTCGGATTGGCCGCATCCCGGATCGGCGGCGGGCAAGCCCAAGCCGCTGGACCAGATCACGCCGTTTCGCGCGGAAGACGATGCGCGGGCGATGGCACGCTGCCTGGAATGGGTCGCATCGCCGGAAGAGGCGCGCAAGCTGTTGGTCGACAACCCTGCGCGGTTATACGAATTTTAAGCACGAGCCGGGCGGCGGAGGCCCGGCGCCCGGTGCAGTTCGGTTATGCGCTCTCGTCGCTGGCGATTTGCTAGGGACGAGGGACGTGTAGCCCAAATAATAAGTATCAGGAGACAACCATGAAGATTTCCATGCGCGGTTCCGCCGCGCGTTCCGCTACGTCCATGCGTCCGCACGCCACGATGCGCGCGGGACGGATCGCCGGCATGCTCGCCGGTCTTTTTGCCCTCACGGCGGCCTGTGCGATGGCGCCGGTGCAGGCCGCCGGCGCCTATCCCGACAAACCCATACGCATCATCGTGCCGGTCGCCGCGGGCGGCACGGTGGATCTGGTGGCGCGCCTGGTGGCGAAAGGACTGTCCGAGGAATTGCACCAGTCCGTGATCGTGGAGAACAAGCCGGGCGCCAGCGGCCTGTTGGGAACCCGCGAGGTGGCGCGCGCGCCGGCCGACGGTTATACCTTGCTGGCGGTCGCCAACACTTTCGCCTCGGCGCCGCAATTCGTGCCCGACGCGGGCTATGACCCCATCGCCGACTTCGCGCCGGTTACGCAGACGTGCCAGATTCCCATGGTGCTGGTGGCGAATCCCACGGTGCCGCAACGCACGGTCAAGGCGCTGATAGAGCGAGCCCGCGCGCATCCCGGCGAAGTGTCCTATGCGTCCTCGGGTGTGGGATCGACGGGGTACATCGCGGCGGAACTCTTCAGCAAGCAGGCCGGCCTGAAAATGCTGAGCGTTTCTTACAAGGGAAATTCGCAGGCGCTGACCGACCTGGTGGGCGGACAGGTGATGATCATGTTCGACCAGGTGAGCACGTCGGGGATCTATGTGAAGGCCGGCAAGCTCAATGCGCTGGGCGTGACGACCACGACTCGGTCCAAGCTGCTGCCGGACGTGCCGACCATCGCCGAAGCGGGCTTGCCGGGTTTCGAGGACGATACGTTCAACGCCATCCTGGCGCCGGCCGGGACGCCCGCGCCAGTCGTGGCGAAGCTGCACGATGCCATCGCCAAAGTGTTGCGGCGTCCGGAGACCGAGGCGGTGCTGACCAAGCAGGGCATCGAGGTCAAGCCCAGCGAAAGCCCGGCAGCGTTCGGTGCTATCCTCAAGCGAGCGGTGGAAAAATACCGCGCCATCGACCACGAGACGGCTCCCGCGAAGTCCTGATATCGCGGCCTGCCGGCGCAATCCAAAGCGGGCGGGCATGGACGCATCGATCTACTTGAGCTTTGACGACGGGCCCGGGCCTTCGACGCCGGCGCTGCTGGATGTGTTGCGGGCGGGGTCGTGCCAGGCGCTGTTTTTCCTGCTGGGTGCCAATCTGGAACGTGACCCGCTGACGGCGGTGAGGATGGCCCAGGAAGGGCACGTGCTGGGCAACCACACGTATACGCATGCACGGGCCGGCGACTTGCCGGAAGCCGCCTTGATCGACGGGATCAAGAAGACCGACGCCTTGATTCGCCAGGCCTACCACGAGGCGGGTGTCGCGGCGCCCGCTGTGATTCCGCTACGGCTGCCGTATGGCCTGGTGGCGGATGATCCACGGGTGCACGTACTGGAGCGCCTGGGCCGGCTGCATACGGGGTGGACCTTGATCATGGACGACTGGCAAAGACCCGCGCCTTCCGCGCACGCTTTGCTCGATACCCTGCGTGCGCATCTGGTGCAGCAGCAGTTGCTGGAGGAGCGGGTGCTGGTCTGTATGCACGACAGCTCGCGTCATGGCGAAGCGCGGCCGGCGACGGTGGAGGCAGTGAGGATGCTGCTGGGGGACGCTTCGCTCAACAATTGATGCCAGCATCCCAGGAAGCCGATGCCTGGGCCCAGGGACCAGAGCCCGCGCTGGGCGGCTTCCAGGTGGATCAGGACCTGGTCGATGCAGAAGAGGTTCATGAGCGCGTTCCGGTTCGTACGGAGGTAATCGATCATGGTGTCGGTCCCGACCCCGACCCCGCCGACCTCGGCTTCGGCGGTGGGCATCGTCCGCTGCCGGGCGTAGGCATCCAGACCCTGCTCCCACATGTCCGCGTCATAGGCGAACCTATGCTCGACCGTCGCATCGCGGGCCAATGCGAAAAGCGCGAACGCCGCTTCCAGCCATGGCGCACCGATGCCGACGTCATCGAAGTCCAGGATGCCTGTGACGCTGACGTCTGAGCGATCTGCTTCGGCGAACAGCAGATTGCCGGCGTGATAGTCGCCGTGTACCCAACCGGTGGGACCGGGGAGGCTCACGGCCGCCTCGGCCAGGTACGCGCCGGCGCGGGAAACGATCTCGGCATAGTGCGGGGCCAATCCATCTGGCAAGACCGGCATCGCCCTTGCCGAAACACGCGCGTGACGCTGTAGCAACCAAGTTGCTGGGTGGGGAGCGGTATCGGCAGCATCGGCATGTATGGCTGCGGCGGTAGCCATGCCGTGCAGCGCTGCGTCGGCAGGTATCTCGCTCATGGCGTCATGCAGATGGGCCAGCGTACGCATGGCTGCCGCGGCGATGGCGTGGCTTTCCGCGCCCTGCGAAGCCTGCTGCGGAAATCCCGCGCGGCCAGGGATGCAGGCGAACAAATGCAACCAGGATGTTCCAGCCTGGACATACGAGCGGCCACCCAGTGTCTGCAACGCCCGGGGCACCGAGGGCAGGAAGCCGGACGTCCCAAGGGCGGCCAGCAGGGCTTCTTCGCGATCGACCTGTTGCACGGCCTTTCCAGGCCAGGAGACCCGTAGTATCAGAGGAACATGGCTCATGCCGACGTCGCAGTCGGCATCCCGCCCGGCCTCCTCACTCTCCACCTCGACCAGATAGCTTTTGTTAGTATGCCCGGACGGCAGCGGCTGCAGATGCAGTACCCGCAGCCCCCAGTTCGCGTGCACGAGCGCCTGTAGCGTATCCGGCGTATCCGGCGCTTCTACGCTTCCTCTATCAGCTACATGGATCATGTCTGAAAGCATCTCGGCCCGCATGCGGGACATCAATGTCGAGTGGCTGACGCGCGCGGCCGAATTCAATCATCTGTTCAATACGCGTTGGCTGGGCGAACGGTTCTTTCATCTGCCGGGCGACATGCTCGCCATCCAGGAACTGGTGTGGCGCATCCGTCCGACCTCCATCGTACAAACCGGCATCGCGGCCGGTGGCGGCGTTGTCTTCTCCGCGTCCATGCTGGAATTGACTACCAACGGCCGCGATGGCCCACGCCTGGACGGTGAGTCCGTCGGTCACGCAGGCCAGGTCATCGCGGTCGAACCGCGGCTGCGTCCTGACGTGCGGGAGCGCCTGCAATCCCACCACCTGGCGCATCGCATGCAATTGCTGGAAGGCGAATCCTGCGCCGACGCCACCTTGGCCGCGATACGCGCGCGCATCGCGGACGATGGCCCGGTGCTGGTCATCCTGGACCTGACGCACACCCACGATCACGTCCTGCGCGAACTGGCCTGCTATGCGGAGCTCGTGACGCCCGGCAGCTATATCGTGGTCATGGACACCGTCATGGAGTACCTGCCCGAGGAAATGTTCCATGGCAAGCCCTATGGCCGGGGCAACAATCCCGCCACGGCCGTGCGGGCCTTCCTGGCGGACGACGATCGTTTCGAGGTCGACAGCGAGATCGAGGACCGTGTGATCATGACGCTGTCTCCCGGCGGTTTCCTGAAGCGAGTTCGCTGATCAACCGCGCGGCCTGGGCCGATCCATCCTGCTGCCGATAACTGGCGGCAATGCGGGCGGCGTTCTCGCGTATCGAGCCCGTTGCAGCGTTTCCGCGGATGGGCGCCGGTTCGGCGTGCCTGCTTGCCGGTCCAGGCCCAGGCCCAGGCCCAGGCTCCAGCAGCATATCGAGCGCAGCGGCGATCTGTCCCACCGACGCGGTGCGCAGATCGAGTTCGATGCCGGCCCCCGCACGCTGGACGAACCACGCCGAATGGAACTGGTCATTGCAGAAGGGCGACAGCAGCATGGGCACCCCGCAGGCCAGCGCCTCCATCACCGAATTCGCCCCACCGTGGTTGATGAAGACGGCCGTGCGACACAATAAGGCCAGCTGCGGGGTATATCGCACCGCGATCACCTGGGCGTGGTCTTCCGGCGGCAGGGGCAGCAGGTCGGTGTCCACCAGTTCACCCACGGACAGGACCACCTGCACCGGCTTGCCCCGCAAGGCTTCAATGACCTTGCCGAAGACTTCAGGCTGGTAATAGAGCTGGCTGCCCAAGGACATATAGACCAGCGGGCGCCGCGCATCCAGGCGCTCCCACGGAAAGGATTGCTCGTCGCCGCGCGCGCCTGCAGGCAAGGCGGGGCCCACCAGCCGCACCCCCGCCGGCGGTGCGCCGACCAAGGCTTCGGTGGTCAGCGCCAGGGTCAGATAAGGCGAAAGCACGTCGCAGCCGTTGAAGCGCACCTGCAAGCCATGGCGCGCGAACAGTTGCTCGCGATCCGGGGCGAGCCAGCGCACGGTTTGCAGCAGTTCGGAGTCCAGGCCCGCCGGCAAGACCGGATTGAGGGAATTGGACAGCGCCACCCAGGGCAGCCCCTCAAGGTGCGCGGCGATGGCCGATGCGTAGAGCAGGGGATCGATGACCACCACGTCCGGCTGCCATTGCCGCAGGATGCCGCGGATGCCATCCACCAGCGCCGGTGCCTGTTCCACGAGCAGGACGCGGATCCAGTGACGCAGCCAGTCCGCGTCCTGGATGTTGGCGGCAAAGCTCGCGCCGCGGGAGATATCGTGCCGCTCCAGCTTGGTGCGAGGGCCCAGCAGTTCGAAGCCGCCGGCAGCGTCCAGCTGCTCGCTGATGTCCGCGGGGGCGTAGAACGCGACTTCGCAGCCTTGGGCGCGCAGATGTTGCGCGGGACCGATGCAGGGATTGAGATGGCCTTTTTCGGGGACCACGCAGAAAAGGATGCGTTTCATGACGGCGGGTTCCGCGGGTGCCAGCTGCTTGCCGACTCGATGGCTGAGGAGGAGGAAACGGTGGCGGCGGCGCTGGCGGACGTGTGAGACATAGCCTCGGCCTGCAGCGAATCCAGGAGCAATACCAAGGTTGTCCACAGCACGCGTTCCGTGTCGACGTGCAAAGCCGGCTGGGCGATGCCCAAGGTTGTGGACAAGTCACGGATGCGCGCATCGTCGACGAGGGGACGTAAATCCATGGCAGGGGCCAGCCGCCCCTGCTTGGGGCCGCGCACCAGGCGCTCCGGCAGGGCCAGTTGCTCGCCCAACTCGCGCAGGCACTGCTTGTCCGGATCGCGTGGCAAGCTGGTCAGGTGGCGGACGACTGCCGCATCCAGGAAGGGCGCGTGCAGGGTCACCGCCGCGTCGGCAAACATGGCGTTGCATAAGGGCAGGTAATTGGCCGATCGATCGCGCCGCATGACCTGGTCCGCGCCGTCGCCGGTGATGGCGACCGCGATGCCATCGGCGGCCATGGCCCGGGCCAGCAGCAGCTTGGCGACCGGGTGCATATTGAACATGGGCTCTTCCACGCAGCGCGTGGCAGCGGGCAGCGCCGCGACGAAGTCCTGGGCTGTCACGCGGACCAGTTTCACGCGGGCGCCCAGCCGGTCGGCGATGTCGAGCGCGGTGTCCCGTTCGCAGTAATCGGGCAGGTCGGTCACCAGGATGTAGGACGGAATGCTGCGCTGGACGCCCATCTCGCGCAGCAGGGCGAGCAATAGCGCGGAGTCCAGGCCGCCGCTCAGGGCCAGGGCCACCCGCTTGCCGCTGTCCAGCGCACTTTGCAGAGAGGCACGCAGGGCCTCTCTCAGATTGCCGCGCTCGGCTGCTCCGGGCGCGGCCCGTAGCGCCCAGCCTTGCGGTGAGCGGATCAGGGAGTGGCCGGGAGGAACCGCCAGGACATCGCGCAGTACCGTGTGGCCTGCCAGCCGGTCGCCGCCGAGATATCCCTGGATAGCGGCGATGTCCGGCACACTGGCGGGCAGGCGCGCTTTCCGCAGCAGGCTGGCGATGCCGTTCGATGTGGCCTCGCCCCGCTCGGCGTACACGATGCGCCGGAAGCCGAATTCATCTCGCGTGGCGACGATCATGGGTTGCCGGCCTCGTCCGCCAGCGCGGGTTGCGGCGTGCGCTGTTTCTCTTCTTCTTTGTCGCCCTGTTCCTTGTAGTGGGCTTTCAGCGCGTCGACTTCCATGCGCTTCATGATGCGATGCGGCGCCTGCGGGGCGCTGCCGCCGTGGCACTCCAGGCAGGCCTTCAGCGGTTTTTCGCGATAGAGATAGGCCAGCATATCGTCCAGCATGGCGGCGTCGTCGCGCAGGCGCAGCCCGTCCGATTGGAAGTCTTGCCGGCCTTGGTACAGCGTATTGAAGTGCGCCGGCCGGGTACAGGTGTAGAACATGCCGTCGCGGACCATGTGGCAGCGTTCGCGTATCCAGCAGTCGTGATAGATGCGCTGCGCTTCCGCGTAATCGGTGCCGGCGGACTGGCGTGTCATGCTGGTGAAGTCGTTCTGCGTCTTCCAGTTCAGGCGCACCGCATGGGCCGCCGCCTGCGCTTCGATGTGAGCGATGAGGTCGGGGGACAGGCGTGGACGCGGGTAGCGGGAGATGGTCAGGGCGTCGATGCGTTGCCAGAAGGCATCGGACATTTCGCCCAGCTTCAGGCCATTGGTGGTGACGGAGATGACGGGGGCAATCCCCGTTTCCCGCACGGCGTGGATAAGGTCCACCAGTTGCGGGTGCAGCAGGGGTTCGCCGCCGACCAGCTTGAAAATCCCCGGCTGCAGGATCTTGGCCGCCATGCGCAGGTCCGTGGCGATGGCGTCCGGGCTGGCGAACCAGGCCGGCAGTAATGGCGACAGCGAACAGCACTCCGCGCAGGTCAGGTTGCAGTGGTCGACGATGTGCGCTTCCAGTGACCGTGTCTGGATACGCCCGGCATGGACAGGGTAGTTGCGATCCATCGGCGGCGGGAACACGTGCTTACGCTGGGCGGGCGGCGGCATTTATTTTCCTTCCTTTACACAGCGGGTAAAGAAATCGATCAGTTGCGCACGCGCACCGGCCATCGTCGAGACCATGCGCATGGCGCCTTGCAGGTGGGTGGTGAAACGCCGCGGATCCGCCAGCCAGCCTTGCAGCATCCAGCGCTTGAGCGCATGTTGCAGGCAGGCGGCATCGACGGCCCAGGGCATCAGCTCGACCCGCAGCGGCCGCACGCGCAGGTAGGCGCGCACGAATTCCGCGGCCGAGGCGGCGTCTTCCAAAGGGAGATGATTGAGGCAGCGCACGACTTCATATTCGCGCGGCGCGCCTATGGACGCTTCCCAATCCAGGATGAGCGGTGGCAGCGCCGCGCCGAATAAATAGTTGAATTGATTGTAGTCATTGTGGATGGGATGCTGCGGGTCATCCGTGGGGAAGGCCGCCAGGCTGCCTGGGTAGTGCTGGTCGATCAGCGCCAGGCAGGTGTCCACGTAGCCTTGCAGGCCTCGTTTGTCCGAATCCGCGGGGGCAAGGCCGGGTGCGGATGCAAGTTCAAGCCTGATCGTGTCGATGTCCAGTGCCGCCAGGCGCGCGCGCAGCGTGTCCGGCAGCGCCGCGGGGTATCGCTCCAGGCGTAGATGCAGCGACGCCAGGCTGGCGCCCAGCGCGGCCCATTCGGTCGGCGTGTAGGTGTCGTAGGTCCTGATCGCGCCGGGCGCCCATGCGGTGACCATGGCGCGGGCACGGGGGACGATCCACAGCGGCGCACCCGCGGCGGTGCGTAGCAGTTTCTGGACGCGGAAGCGGGGATCGGCTTCGAGGTTCAGGTGCGCGACCAGTGCGGCTTCCTTTTCGGCCCTGGCGAATTGGTCTTCCGCGTAAACCTTGACAGCCACGTCGCCCGTCGCGGTCGAGAGGCGCCACACGCGTTCGCTGATGCGGCCGGGGTTCGCAGCGACCTCTTTCAGTGCCTCCCCTTTCAGTGCTTGCCCTGCGGCGGCATCCTTGTTCCGTGCGGCCGCCACCGACTTGGGTCCATACGCAGCATGGATCGCGTCGAGCAGATCGTTGGCGATATCCATTCAAATGGCCTCGTAAGGGCCGTAGCGATAGGGATGGCCGGTCAGGAAGGTGTTCTGCCCGACGTAGCGCAGCTTGTACATGGCGGGGCGGAACAGCAGCGCCGGGCTGTTGTCGGCGATCCCCAGCAGCGGATACAGATCCTGCCTGACGAAGAATGCGTTATTGCCCATGTCGTCGCAGCACACCAGTTCATAGCCCTTGGCCTTGCCAAGGTGATGCAGCGACGCCAGGCTGGCGCCGTAGTAGGTCGAGCCGTCCCAGGCATGATCGGGGTTGAAGCACATGACCCAGCGTTCGGGCGGCGCGTAGTAGGGGTTGTATTCGATGACGACGATGCGGGGCTGGAACGCCGTCAGTCCGCGCCAGACCCAGTAGTCGTTGCCGTCGATGTCGATGGAAAGCAGGTCGAAGTCCGTGGGGACACCGGCGTCGGCCAGCAGGTCATCGATCTGATCGGGCTGGACCTGCTTATGGCACAGTTGCACGTTGCCGGCCGCGCCTGCGCCGGCCGCACCTAAGCCGGCCGCACCGTAATGCGCCTGTAATTTTTCATAGCGATAGGCGCTACCTTCCACGAGCAGGCCTTGCCAGCCCCTTTCACGCAGCAGCAAGGCCGTATTGCTGTTGCGCAGGCCGTCGCTGGCGCCGATGTCGACGCAATGGCGATTGCTTGGAGCAATGCGATCCATCAGCCGCGCGAGGATGCTTTCCTCGGTGCCCTGCGCGTGGAGACTCTGCGCCAGATGCGACAGGTCCAGGGGAGGCGGGGCGTCCTGCATGGTGAGCGTGTCAGTGGCTTTGTGACGGCAGGAATACGTCGGGGCGATTGGCGAGATACCAGGCCAGTGACTTGGTGACGGGCAGCTGCCGTATTTCGTACAGGTGGAAGAAGCCGGCGCCCGCGCCTTCCAAAACGCGGAAGTCGCCCCAATCGACGGGGCGAGGCAGCAGCATCAAGGCGGCTTCCTGGCCGTCGCTGCCTGTTCGGCGGGCCAGCTCGATGAAGTCGGCGGGCCCGGCGACGATCGCCAGTTCTTCTTCCAGCTCCCGGGCGGCCGTGTGCGCGTGGTCCGCGTCCTCGGATTCCACCGCGCCGCCCCAGAAGCTCCAGCACAGGGGGCCAAGGGTGGCGCCGCTGTCGCGCATTTGCAGGAGAGGGCGGCCGGTGCGGTCGCGAACGAGAATGCTGATGCTGGTGATCAAGGCGGGGGATCCTGGAAACGTGGCCTGGGTTGCAGGCCACGGAAACGCAGGCCGTCGATGTCGTCGGCGGCCGGCAATGCCGCCCTAGTGTCGCCGGAATCGCGTGCGCGTTCAAATGAAACCGGTGTGACTCACGCCTGGCCGGCCCGGCGCGCGGCGCTGCGGGCCAGGGCGGCCCAGTCCAGGTGGCCTTCGTCATGGGCCAGGCTTTCGATGTGGGTGTCGCGCAGGACGCTGGCCAGCGGCATGGGGACCCTGGCTTTTTCGCCGGCCTCCAGCGCCAGCCTTACATCCTTCAGCCCCAAGGCCAGCTTGAAGCCGGCCGGCTCGAATTTGTCCTGGGCGATGCTGCCGCCATAACCCTGGTAGACAGGGGCGGCGAAGACCGTCGAGGTGACCATCTCCAGAAAGCCGGCCTTGTCGACGCCGTGGCCTTGCGCCAGTGCGGTCGCCTCGCCCATGGTGCCGATGGCGCTGGCGATCATGAAATTCACTGCCAGCTTGACGGCGTTGGCCTGTTCCGGCCGGGCGCCGAAAAACCAGGTTTTCTGGCCCAGGACATCGAATAGCGGCTGCACGGTTTCCAGGACCTTGGGGTCGCCCGCCGCCAGGATATTCAGCTTGCCGGCTTCGGCGACGTTGACGCGCCCCAATACCGGCGCGGCCACATACTCGACGCCTTGCGCACGGTGCAGTTCAGCCAGCTCGGCGGCCAGGGCCACCGACACGGTGCCCATGTTCACGTGGATGGCGCCAGGCTTGAGCGCCGCCAGCGCTCCGCCATCGAGCAGGACGGCGCGGGTGGCCACATCATCGGCCAGGATGGAAATGAGCACGTCGGCGCCGGCCGCGGCCGCGCGCGGATCGGCGGCAGCGCTGCCGCCCAGGGCAGCGATTTTCTCGACCGGGGCCGACGAGCGGTTCCACGCCCGCAGCGCATGACCGGCTTTGATCAGATTTGCGGCCATCGGCAAACCCATGGTGCCGAGGCCAAGAAAGGCGATATTCATGAAAAAACTCCCTGACCGCTGGATAACGAAAGGCCGCGTACGGTTGCCTGGCGAGTGTAAGCGCCTCGACCTGACGACTGCATGGCCCAGGTGGCGCAGTGGTAATGGAACCGAGGAACAGGCCATGGCAACCTAGATAGGCTTATGCCGGTACGTCGCGCTCATAGCCGACATTCGCCTGTGCATCGCCACATGCTACGGCCATAGTGCATCCACGAGTGTCATTTCCTTGGAGATAGTCCCCATGACTACCATCAACAGCGCTGTCCACGATTACGCAGCAACCCGCAATTTTATGGATACCCCGACGGTGGACGCCCGGGCGCGCGGATTTGGGGGGCTGGATAGTACGGCCCACGCGATGATCGACCGGGCCGATATCGCCGGCGATGGCAAGACCCTCTACGGCGCGGATATTCCCGATCTCATGTCTGGGTTGCTCGACACGGTTTCCCAGGTGCTGGTCGTTCCGAAGACGGTCGCCACTATCGCGAAGGATATCCAGGTCGGCGACGCGGGAAGCAATTCAGTACCCAGGGAAATCATCATCCCCACCGCCCTCCACCCGAAAATCTGACCGCGCGTTTTCAGAGCAGGCGCACCGCCATGCCGAAGTCGACGGTCCGCCGTGCCAATCCATACATGGCATCGACCAGGGGCCGCGTGTCGTCATCGCGGTGGCTGAAGGCGTAAGGCAGCGCTGCCAATGCAGGGCGCGCACGCAAGATGCGCAGTGTGCCGCGCTGCGCCAGGGCCGTGGCCCAACTTACCGGCAGAAAGCCTACGCCCAAGCCTTCCAGCAGCAGGCCCGCCACCGCGCCCCAGCTGTTGCAGGTCAAGTGCTGAGCCGTGGCAATGCCGCTGGCGGTCAGCCAATCGTCCAGGATGCGGGTGGTGCCAGCCTCGCGCGGCAGGGTGATCAGTGGATGGCGGTGCAACAGGTCGGGAGGGATGCGCGACGAGTCTCCCACCAGTGCCGGTGCCGCGCACCAGGTATAACGCGCCGCGCCCAAGGCCCGGATAGCCGGGGATGTCGGGTTGCCGGCGATGACGGCGAAGTCCAGGGATCCGTTCTGCACGCGTCGTCGCAGCTCTCCGCCCACATCAACGTAGGGTTCCAGGCGCAGTTGGGGATAGCGCTTGCGCGTGGCCGCTACCAGCTTGGGCAGCCAGGTAAGGGCCGTCAGCTCGCCCACCCCGAAGCGGCACACACCTTCGATCTCGGCCGGTTGCGCCATGTCCGCGCGCAAGGTCTGGGCATGCTGCAGCAAGGATTGCGCACGTGGCAGCAGCTTTTCTCCCGCCGGCGTCAGGCGCGCCCGCTGGGAACGTCGATCGAATAAGGGCAGCCCAAGTCCACCTTCCAGTTCGCTGATGCGCTTGGACAGGGACGAAACGGACAAATGCAGGCGCTCGGCGGCAATCGCGAAGCTGGCGCAGGTGGCGGCCCAGTAGAAGGCTTCCAGTTGTTTGAGTGTCATCGGCGGCGGGAAGATATCTTGTTCGAAAAAAGCGAACCAGAATATTTTAAATTATTCACTTTTTTCGTCTAATGGGTTGGCGGTACGCTTGCCTGCCTGCCTGCCTGCTCCCGGCGCCTGGGTTTGCGCTGCTGCCAACATCATCCATGTCAGAGTCATCATCCATGTCCTCTTCGTCGTCCACTCCCGCGCCTGCCCGCGCCGCCTATGCCCCGCTCAGCTCCCTGCCGCGCCGCTTGCGCCCGCTGCTGTGCCTGGACGATTTCGAGGACGCGGCCCGGCGCCACCTGCCGCGGCCGCTGTTCGGCTACATCGTCGGCGCGGCCGAGACCAACCGGTCGTATCGCGACAACCGCCTGCAATACGACGATTACCGCTTTCGTCCACAGGTGATGGTGGACGTCAGCGCCCGCAGCACCGAGGTGGCGCTATTCGGCCAGACTTACCGTTCGCCCTTCGGTATCGCGCCGGTGGGGATCAGCGCGATCTCCGCCTATCGCGGGGATATCGTGCTGGCCCAGGCCGCCCAGGCCGCCGGCGTGCCCGCCATCATGAGCGGCACGTCCCTGATCCGCATGGAGGAAGTGCGCGAGGCGGCACCGGGTACCTGGTTCCAGGCCTATCTGCCGGGCGACACCTCGCGCATCGAAGGCCTGATTGCCCGCGTCGCGGCGGCCGGGTTCGAGACGCTGGTGCTGACGGTGGACCTGCCTGTCTGGGCGAACCGGGAGAACAACGTCCGCACCGGTTTCTCCATGCCCCTGCGGCCCAGCCTGCGCCTGGCCTGGGATGGCATGATCCGTCCGCACTGGCTGCTGGGCACCTTCGCGCGCACCTTGCTGCGCCATGGCATGCCGCATTTCGAAAACTCCTTCGCCACGCGCGGCGCCCCCATGCTGTCGCTGAGCGCCTTGCGCGACACCACCGGGCGCGAGCATCTGAACTGGGAGCATATCCGCGCCATCCGCAAGCAGTGGCGCGGCAATCTGGTGATCAAGGGCCTGCTGCACGAGGGCGATGCCTTGAACGCCCTGGATTGCGGCGCGGATGGCATCATCGTGTCCAATCACGGCGGGCGCCAGCTGGACGGCGCGGTGGCGCCGTTGCGCGCCTTGCCGCGCATCGTCGACGCGGTGGGCGAGCGCATGACGGTGATGATGGACGGCGGCGTGCGGCGCGGTGGCGACGTGCTCAAGGCCTTGGCGCTGGGCGCGGCCTGCGTGTTCGTGGGCCGTCCCTTCATGTACGCCGCGGCGGTGGGCGGCCGCGAGGGCGTGGATCACGCCCTGGGCCTGCTGCGTGATGAAGTGTCGCGCAACCTGGCGATGCTGGGTTTGAACAGCATCGCTGAACTGGGGGCCGATACGCTGTTCCGGCAATGGCCGGTGATGGAGGGCGATATCGACGCCAGGGGCCGCAAGGGCTGACATTGCCTGTGGCGCAGGGGGAGGCTATGCTCGGAGCACCCGGCATGTGCGGGATCAACGAGGAGAGGAATCATCATGCAGAAACGCGCGATCCGTAACGTTGTCTCCATCGTGGCCTTGCTTGCGTGCGCGGCCTGGCTGCCCGCCCAGGCCGCGGACCCAGTGCCTCAGGAACGCCTGCGCGGCTGCGCGGGCAAGAAGCAGGACATCGAACGCGAACTGCGCTTCGCCCAGGAAAGCGGCAACAAGGCCCGCGTCAAGGGGCTGCAGGAGGCGCTGGCGGGGGCCGATCGATGCACCGATGCCAGCTTGCAGCAGGAGCGCGAAGGCAAGGTGCGCGACGCCCAGGCCAAGGTCAAGGAACGCGAGGATGAACTCGCTGAAAAGCAGGCCAAGGGCAAGAAGAAAGACATCGCCAAGGCCCAACGCAAGCTCGACGACGCCCGCGCCGACCTGGGGGCGGCGCAGGCGGAGATGTATCGCTGATCGGGCGGCGGCGCTTCTCGTGCCGCCATGATTGTCGCGCCGGCAATCATGGCGTGCTCACCTGGCGCTCAAACGCGTACGGGGTTGCCGGCGCGCGGCATGCCGCGCCGGGCCAGGCGCCAGCGCAGCACGTCCACCAGCAGGAACGCCAGCAGGCTGACGCCCAGCGCCGGCAAGGCCCAGCCGATGGCGGCGGCAAGCGCGACGACGCCCACGCGGGCGCCGTTGCCCAGGCGGGTCCACGCCTGCGTGACGGTCAGCACCGGCGCGCCAGGGGCGGGCCGGCGGCGCCACCACATTGCGTAGCCGAGCACCACCATGGCCGACAGCGCGGTGCCGAACAGCGCCATCAGTAGCTGATTGACCCAGCCGAACAGGATGCCCATGTGGGTGTCGATGCCCCAGCGGATGAGTTTGGCGATCAAGGGAAAGGTGGAGAAGTCGGAGCGGCCCACCACCGACAGGTCGCGGCCATCGATGGCGATGGCGTCGACCTGCGTGGGCCAGGAGCGATCCGTCTCCCGCACGGTCCAGGCCTGGTCGGGCTTGCGCGGCGGCCGGATCTCGATGTCGGCGGCGTCGATGCCGGCTTGCCGGGCCGTCCGTTCGATGGCGTCGAAGCGCGTGGCATAGTCGGCGGCTGAGGGCATTGCTGACCTGGCGTTGCCCGCTTGCGGGGATGGGCCGTTGGCCGTGCCTGCGCTGGAAGGCGTGGTGGCGCTCATGGCCGCGTTCGACATGGCATGGCCTGCGTGTCCCGCATGACCCTCATGACCCTCATGACCCTCATGACCCTCATGACCCTCCTGACCCACATGGCCTTCGTGCCCGGCATCGGCTCCAGCCATGCCAGCCATGCCAGCCATGCTAGCCATACCAGCCATACCGCCCATCGCCTGCGGCGCCAGGCTCGTAGCCAACGGTGGCGTGACCCACCCCAGCTTCTCGCGCGCGACATCGATATTGCCGCCGGCCCAGCGCGACCACGTCAATCCCGTCGCGGACAGGAAGAACAGGCCGATGGCAATCCACAGGCCGATGACGCTATGCCACCGCCGCAGGCCTGCGCGCGCGCCAGTCGCGCGGCGCCCCGCCAAGCGCTCGCGGCGCGCGGCCTGCCACCAGAGAATGATGCCGCCCAGTGCCGCGAACCACAGCCAGGACGCAGCCAGTTCGCTGTAGTTACGGCCCAGGTCACCCAGCATCAGGTTGCGGTGCAGGAAATCCAGCGTCGTACGGAAGGGCAACGTGCTGCTGGTCCCGTAGACATTCATGTCGCCCTTGATCGCCAACGTGACCGGGTCGACAAAGATGGCGCGCAGTTCGGCCGTGGCTTGCAGGCGCGGTTCGCTGAACAGGACTCGGCTGGTCATGCCCGGCTTGGGCGCGGGGCGCACCGAGTACAAGGTGTCGTCCGGGCCTATGGCTTTGCTGGCCGCGGCGATCTGCTCGGCAAGTGAGTGGGCGCGGCCGGTGGCGTCGCTGTAGAGCGCGTCCGCATAGATGCGGCTTTCGATCTGCGGCGTCAGCACGAACAATGTGCCGGTGACCGCCGCGACGAGTATGAATGGGCCGACGAACAGTCCGACATAGAAGTGCAGCCGAGTGAGCAGGGCGACGAAAGCGCCCTGCGTCGAGGGGCGGGGGATGGCGGTTCCCCCACCGGGCGCCGAAGCGGCGCCAGATGGAATCTGAGACATGGTTTGCACCTGTTCCGAAAACGCAAAGAGGATCGCTTCCGGTCATGGCCGGAAGCGATGCGACGTCAGGAAGGATCAGGCGGAAGGCGGCGCGCGCGAACCCAGGGGCGGTCCGGCGGGCGGGAGCGGCGGCAGGCTGTCCGGCACCGCGAAACCGACCGGCGTGTCACGCAGCGTCGCGAGTAGCGGCTCGATGGCGACTGGCGGCAGGTGCAGGGCAACGTGAGCGGCCGCCCAGAACGGACATTCGGTGCCGGCGGAATGATCGCCCGAATCGGGGGCATGCGATGACCGGTCGCCGGCAGCGGCATCCGTGGCCGCGTCCATGCCGGACATATCTTGCATGCCGGGCATATCAGGCATGCCAGGCGCGTGCGCCATGCCGTGCATACCGGACATGTCCCTGTCGCCGTGACCCATCGCCGCCATGTCCATAGGCGACATGGCGCCACCCGCGCTGCACAGGCTCATGCGGAATATGCCTTGCCGCAGTGCGGCAGGATCCGGCATATAGCCCACGGGAATCAGCGCGCGCAGGACTACGGCAAGCAGCAGCAGGCACGGCAAGACGTGCGTGCTACGTACTGTGCGGCGAAGTAGGGTCCCGATCGGCATGGCAGGATTCTAAATCAGCGCGGATCTGTAGGGGTTTGTCCCGTGTTTAATTAACGGCGACGCGCCTCATGTAGAGGGGCAGCGAAAAAGCGCGAACTATCCTGGAGTATCGCGCTCTATCTTGGACAGCACGTTGAACAGAGCGGCTTTTCTCAGAGAATCCATATTGCCCTGGCGCTCGGGAACGGTATTTGCTACCGTCGCGCCTCGGTCGAGTCCGCTACGCATACGCGGCGGGCACACGAGATACAGCATAGGGGTCGCGCACGGCGCGATGGAGTAGAAATGGCAAAGATTATGGTGGTCGATGATGAGGCTGCCCTGGCAAGAATCGTACGGGATGCGCTCTCCAATGAAGGGCATAACGTTTATATGGAAACCGATGGATTGGCGGCGCTGTCGCGCATGGTGGAGCTGAGACCGGACCTGGTGGTGTCCGACGTCATGATGCCGGGCATGGGGGGCGCGTCCCTGCTGACGGCGATGCGCGATAACGCTTATCTGAATGAAGTGCCCTGCGTCGTCATGAGCGGTCTTCCAGAAGACGCCGTGTCGGTCGCCTGCGGCGGCGCGTATTCGGCCTTCCTGGCCAAACCGTTCGATCTGCGTGATCTCGTGAATGTCGTCGGCGACATCCTGGGTAACCAGGGATGATGCGACGCAGGCTTGCAGACGTAGACGCTTGATGACATCGCCCAGGCTCGGTGCCTGGGCGATTTTTTTGGCCGCGGCCAGCACGTCCTCTCGCCAGGCGCGGACGTGCCAGGCGGCGAGGTGTCCTGCATCCGCTTGTCCCGTTTCAATGCGACGGCGGGAAGCCGTGTCGACGGGCGAACACCAGCGTGACCAGTGCTGCTGCCAGCAGCATCAGTAGCACGGGCGTGAAGGCCGCCACACCGGCGTGTTCGATGAGCACGCCACCCACGATGCCGCCACCGGCAATCGCCAGGTTCCACGTGGTGACCAGCATGGACTGCGCGACATCGGCGGCCGCGGCGGCGGTCTTGGCCAACGCGGTCTGGAACAGCGATGCCGCGCCTCCGAAGGACAAGCCCCAGACTGCCACGGCCAGGTAGATCGCCGCGGCCTGTCCGCTCGCCAGTCCCAGCCATAGCGCGGCGGCACCGAAGAGCACGGTGCAGATCAAGGCCAGGGGGCGCAGGTGGCGATCGATCAACACGCCGGTGATCCAGATGCCGGCCAGCGAGGCGATGCCGAAATCCAGCAATACCAGGTCCGTGCGCTGTCCCATGCCGGCCGCCGCGAGAAAGGGCGCGATGTAGGTGTAGAGAATGTTGTGGGCCAACACATAGGTCAACACGACGAACAGCACTGGACGTATGCCGGGCAGGGTGAAGACCTGGCGCAGGGACTGCCGCTGGCCGCGCGCCTGGCCCGGGAAGTCCGGCACGCGTGCGCGCACCAGCAGCATCAGGGCCAGGGCCAGCAGGGTCATGATGCCGAAGCACACGCGCCATCCCAGCGCGATACCCAGCCAGGTGCCCGCCGGCACGCCCAGCGACAGGGCCAGCGGCGTACCCACCATGGCGATGGCAATGGCGCGGCCCTGCAGATGGCCCGGCACCATGCGGGCCGCATAGCCGGCCAGCAAGGCCCACAGCAGGCCCGCGGACACACCCGCCACGAAACGGGCCACCAGGGTGAGCGGATAGCTGGTGGACAAGGTCGTTACCGTGTTGGCGATGACGAAGCCGGCGATGGCCGTCAGCAGTACAGGGCGGCGGCGCAAGCCCTGGGTGGCGGCGGTCAGCGGAATGGCGGTAAGCAGGGAGCCGATGGCGTAGACGGTCACCAGTTGGCCGACCAGGGCTTCGGACACGCCCAGGCCCAGTCCCATCTGTGGCAGCAGGCCGGCGGGCAGGGCTTCGGTAAGGATGGTGATGAACGCCGCCATGGCGAGCGCGAGCAGGGCGGCCAGGGGCAGGGCGTGGCCCCGGGACGGCGCGTGTTGTGGCGTGGCGGGGGCGCGGGTGGCGTCCGGGCCGTTGGCGGACGCAGGCAGGGGCGCGGGCAATGCGCATTCCCCGGTGGGCTGGGGCAGGGCAGTCAAGGCGAAATCCTTATCTTCGTGGAACGTGCCGACAGCTTAGGGAGTCCAGGATTGAAGAAAAACCGGGGTACAGTTCCGATTTCTGCGGACATGAGTGTCCGTAATGACGGGACGAGGGCGAATGGACAGTCTCAATGGTTTCATGGTGTTCGTGCAGGTCGCGGAGACACGCAGTTTCGTGGCGGCGGGGCGGGTATTGGGGGTGTCGGCGTCGGCCGTGGGCAAGAGCGTGGCGCGGCTGGAGGATCGCCTTGGGGTGCGCCTGTTTCACCGCAGCACGCGCAGCATCACGCTGACCGCGGAGGGCTCGCTGTTCCTGGAGCGCAGCCGCCGTATCCTGTCCGAGATCGAGGCGGCGGAGCTTGAGCTGTCTCAGGCCACCGGCGCGCCGCGTGGCCGTTTGCGTGTCAGCCTGCCCTTGGTCAGTTCGCTGGTGCTGCCGGTGCTGGGCGAATTCATGCATGCCTATCCGGACATCGAACTGGACCTGGATTTCAGCGATCGCATGGTCGATGTCATCGAGGAGGGATTCGATGCGGTCGTGCGGACGGGGGCGCCGGTGGATTCGCGGCTGTCCGCGCGCAGGTTGGGGACGTTCACGCGGTTGCTGGTGGCGTCGCCGGATTATCTGGCGCGCCGTGGCACGCCGCGCCGGCCCGTGGATCTGCTTCAGCATGCCTGCCTGCATTACCGCTATTCGAACAGCGGCAAGCTGGAGCCATGGCCGCTGCTGCGTGAGCCCGGTGCTCCCGAATTGCCGCTGCCGGTGACGATGATCTGCAACAACATCGAGACGCGCTTGTGCTTCGCGCTGCAGGGACGGGGGATTGCCTGCCTGCCGGATTTCTCCGTGCATGCCTTGCTGGATGCGGGGCATCTACGCACTGTGCTAGATGGCGATGTCGGATGGACGGGTGAATTCAACGTGCTGTGGCCTGCCAGCAAGCACCCATCGCCCAAAGTCCGAGCCTTCGTCGATTTCCTCTGCGCCCGCGTATTCCCCTACAAGCGCGACCAGTCCTGCATGCTGGCCCAAGTCGCCGGCACATAAATGGCCAAGGTGTGGCCCAGCCCACCTTGGCCACCCAGTCCAGCCCAGCCCAGCCTAGCCGGCGGCGCACGCCGGCTTTGCGCTGGGCGTCCCCAGGTCGAGGATGAGGTCGGTCCGTCAGGACCGACCTCGACTCTCCTTCCCGGTGCCAGGGAAAACCCGATATATATCCTCGTTGCCCGTACGCGTCTAGCAACGCTAGAATATTTTCATAAGATATATAAGTATCTATTAGCAATACTTGAGTCAAGACCTTGATGCCCTGGATTCCAGGATCCCGGCCAAGGTCCAGGCCAAGACCCAGCACCCATGAAACGGGGAGACAAATGCGCGACTCACGATCCACGCCCGCGACATCCACCGCCAGCCCGCAACTCCTGCACACCCCCGGCCCTACCTACGTCCCCGACGCTGTTCGTGAAGCCATGTCCCGGCCCAGCATGGACCTGTCCGATGCCCGCCTGGAAACCCTGGTCCACGAATGCGAGACCGGCCTGGCAGCGCTGCTTGGCACCAGCCACGCCGATGTGCTGATGTACGCTGCCAATGGCCACGGTGCCTGGGAGGCAGCCATCGTCAACCTGATGCAGCCAGGCAGCGAAGTGCTCGTGGCCGGCAGCGGCTTCTTCGCCGAAGCCTGGGCCCTGCACGTTGAAGCGTTGGGTGGCGTGGCGCGCCGCACGCCGGTGCGTCCCGGCCGCGCCCTGGACCCGCAAGCCATCGAAGACGCCCTGCGCGCCGACCACGAACGCCGCATCGCCGCCGTCTTCGCCGTGCACACCGACACGGCCAGCGGCGTAACCAGCGACATCGCTGCCGTACGCCAGGCCATCGATGCCAGCGGCCATCCCGCCCTGCTGGTCGCCGACGTCATCGCGTCCCTGGGTGCCACGCCTTTCCGCATGGACGAGTGGGGCGTCAACGTCGCCATCGGCGGTTCGCAGAAAGCCCTGATGCTGCCGCCCGGACTGTCCTTCACCGCGGTCGATGAACGCGCCATGGCGGTCGCGCGCGCCAACCCGGTGCCGCGTTCCTATTGGGACTGGGACAAACGCAAGAGCCCGCTGTTGTATCGCAAGTTCTGCGGCACGCCCCCGCAGGGCATGCTGCACGGCCTGCGGGCCGCGCTGGCGCTGATTCGTGATGAAGGCCTGGCGCAGGTGTTCGCCCGCCATCGCCAGGTGGCGCTGATGGTGCACGCCGCGGTCGAACGCTGGGCGCAAGCCGGGCAGATGTCCTTGCACGTCACCGTGCCCGAAGAACGGTCGTCTTCCGTGACCACCATCGCCGTGGCGCAAGACGTGCCGGTGGAAGCGATGCGTACCCTGGCCCGCGAGCGTCATCACACCGCCATCGCGGGTGGGCTGGGGCCGTATGCCGGCCGCATGTTCCGCATTGGCCATCTGGGTGCCGTGCACCCTGGCATGATCCTCGGCGCGCTTGGCGCGGTGGAGGCTGCGTTGCGCGACACCGGCATAGCGGTCGGTGATGGCGGCTTGGCGGCGGCGGTCCGCGTGCTGGCTTGATATAAGAAAAAGGAATTCACACGATGAGAATGCGTACCCTGATCGCCACCACCTTGGTAGCCCAGATCCTGGCCTGGAGCGCGGCCGCAACGGCGTTGGCGGCAAACCCAGCGGCAAATCCGGGGGCAGGCACGACGGCGAAAGTCGTGATGCACGCCCCATTGCGCGTGCTCGACCCGGTGCTGACCAACGCCTACATCACGCGCAACCACGGTTACCTGATCTACGACACGCTGTTCGCGCTGGACGCGCAGGCCCGTCCGCAGCCGCAGATGGTGGACAGCTGGACCGTGTCGGACGACAAGCTGACCTGGACGTTCAAGCTGCGCACCGGCCTCAAGTTCCATGACGGTGCGCCAGTCACCGGTGCCGATGTCGTGGCGTCGCTCAAGCGCTGGGCCACGCGCGATGCCATGGGAACGCGCCTGATGGCGGCCACGCAAACCCTGGACAGCCCTGCGGCCGACACTTTCCGCTTCGTGCTCAAGCAGCCTTACGGCCTGGTGCTGGAAACGCTGGGCAAGCCTGGTGTGCCGGTGCCCTTCATCATGCCGGCGCGTATCGCGGCGACGCCGGCAACGACCGCCATCACCGAATACGTAGGCTCGGGGCCGTACCGCTTCGACGCCGCGGCGTTCCAGCCTGGCGTGAAGGCGGTCTATCTGAAGAATACGGACTATGTTCCGCGTGCCGAGCCGCCCAATAATTTCTCGGGCGGGAAGGTGGCCATGTTCGACCGCCTGGAAGTGGTCAACATGACGGATGCCCAGACAGCCGTCAACGCGCTGCGCCAGGGCGAAATCGATTTTATCGAAAACGTCGCGCCTGACCTGATGCCGCAGCTCGACGGTGCCAAGGGCGTCACGGTGCAGGGGTATGGCGACAACACCAATATGTACATGCTGCGCATGAACTGGAAGCAGCCGCCTTTCGACAACGTGAAAATTCGCCGGGCGGTGCTGGCGGCGCTGTATCAAGTCGATTATCTGGAAGCCTCGCTGGGCGATCCGCGTTTCTATCAACTGTGCGGCGCGATGCTGAGCTGCATTTCCGCGTATCGCACGGAGGTGGGCGCGACGCAGACCAGGCCCGCCGACGTGGCGCATGCGCGGGCCTTGCTCAAGGAGGCCGGCTACAAGGGCGAGAAGGTGGTGGTGCTGCATCCCACCGACGTACGCAGCCTGGTCAACCTGGCGCCGGTTACGGCGCAGGCCCTGCGCGATATCGGCATGAATGTCGAGGTGCAGAATCTGGACTGGGCCACGCTGCTTGCGCGCCGCAGCAAGGATGCGCCGCTGGACCAGGGCGGCTGGAGCATCTTCCACTCCAGCCTGGCCGCGATGGATCTGATCAATCCCATCGTCAATCCGATTCTGGATGACGCTTATCCCGGCTGGGCCAAGGACGACCAGATGAACAAGCTGCGCGACGAATTCGCGTTGGCTTCGGGCCTGGACGAACAGAAGCGGGTGGCCGAAGCGCTGCAGAAGCGCGGCTACGACCAGGTGACCTTCGTGCCGCTTGGCGGGTATTCCGAGTTCAAGGCCTACGATGCGAAGTTCACCGGGATGGTGAAAGCACCGGTGGTGTTGTTCTGGAAGGGGCAGTAAGGCGCCGCCCGTAGCATAGCCGGGCGCGCGCTGTTTCCCGCCGGATAGGCGGGCATCTTGCGCGCCGTCGTTAGTACCATCAGCGAAGCACGAAAGGCTTGCTGTCGGGACGTTTCGAGCCGTCGTCCACGTTGCGGTCGTTGGCCAACGGGCGCAATTGCACGCCGTCCAGACGGTTCTGGGCGGCGACGATGTCGTTGTAGCGGCCGTCGACATAGGGTGCGATGTCGATCTTGCGGCTCAGTGCGCCGGTCTCCACCAGGCCATCGGCGATTTCCTGGAAGACTTCCGTCAGGCGGCCGTCGATGGGATAGTAGGCGCCGACACCCTCTTCGTCGAGCAATATCTTGCCCTGGGCTGGCGTCAACCCTTGCAGCTTCACATAGCTGGCTTGTATCCAGGCGTCCGCGTGCGTGGCCTGCCAGTTGTAGATCGCCACGGCACGGCGCACGAAGTCGGCGATGGCCGCGGCCTTGGCTGGGTCGGCCAGCGCGGACCGACGCGCGACGATGGGATTCAGGCCCCAGTTGTGTCCTGACCCGTTGGCCAGTATCGGCGGCGAACCTAGGCGGAAATACTGGTGTCCCAGGACGATGGCGGCATCCACGGCACGCGACGAGAACGTCGGTGCGACCTCTGAGCCTGGCACCTGCACGCCCTGCACATCCTTGCGCAGATCCATTCCGTGCCCATGCAGGATGCCCGCCAGGATCATGTGGCGGCCCGTGCCCGCGGGGTAGGCTATTTTCTTGCCGCGCAGATCTTCCACCTTCCTGACCGGGCTGTTCGGTTGAACGACCAGATACGTGTTGGCGGGACTGCCCGGGTTCGCGGTAATGGCGATGGCCACCAGATCCTTGACGCCGGCACCCACTGCGATGGGGATCGGCGCCTCGCCGATATAGCCGACATCGACCGCGCCCGATACCAGGGCCTCAAGCACGGCCGGGCCGCCATTGAACGTGGCGAAGGTGACTTGATACGGGGCGTCCTTGCCCAGGCCGGACAGCTTCCACGCCGCCGACGCTTCGCCGGATTGTTCCGCGACGACCAGCCGCGTTCCCTTCGGCACCGCTGCCGCGAGTCGCTGTGCAAGCGCGGCGTCGTCTCCTTGCGCGGTGCCGCCAACCGTGGCGTTGGCTGGCAGCGTGCTGGCCGACGCCGCTTCCGCCTGCACGGCGCCGCCAGCCGCCACGCTGGCCTGCGCCAGCAGCAGGCCGCAGGCGGCCGCCGCGCAGGCCAGCACGCGCCGTGCGAATGTGCCTGGCTTTACGTGCGCGCTGGAGCCGCGCGCCGCGCGTGGCAGGGGTGGGGTCGGGGCAGGCATTGCAATACTCCTGGAAAGAAATAGCCCCGGGCCGGATGGGATCGATAGCCGGCCAGCAGGGTGGGTCCGATGAAGGTCAGTCCTGCGCGACGCCCAGCTCGTTCAGCAGGCGGGCGCGCAAGACCGGGAAACGGGGATCGGTATGGCGCTGGTGAGAAGGAAGATCGACCCGGGTGTCCAGGGCGATGCGGCCTTCGTGCAGGACCAGGACGCGGTCGGCCAGTTGCAGCGCTTCGTCCACGTCGTGCGTGACCAGCAGCACGGCGGGGCGATGGCGGGCATATAAGTCGCGCAGCAGCCCGTGCATGCGCAACCGGGTCAGCGCGTCCAGGGCACCGAAAGGTTCATCCAGCAGCAGCAATTGCGGCGCGCGGACCAGGGCTCGCGCCAGCGCCACACGCTGCGCTTCGCCCCCGGAGAGGGTACGAGGCCAGGCGCGCAGGCGATGCGACAAGCCGACTTCCTGCAGCGCCGCCAAGGCTCGCTCACGCAGGTCCGCGTTGCGCGGCAGGCCCATCAGTACATTGCGCAGGACCCGATGCCAGGGGAACAGCCGTGCTTCCTGGAACACGATGGCGCGCTGGCTGGGCACCAGGATGTCGCCGGTCACGTCGCCATCCAAGGCACCCAGCACGCGCAGCAGGGTGCTCTTGCCGGAGCCGCTGCGCCCCAGCAGGGCCACGAATTCGGCAGGGCCGATATCGAGTGTCAGGTCGCGCAGCACCGCGTGGGAGCCGAACGTCTTGGTCAAATGGCGTAACCGCACCACCGGAGCGTCAGGCGGGACTGGTGCGGCCGGCGTGGCCGAAGAGATCGGCGCGGTCTCGGAGAAAGTGTGCGTCAAGGCTTCACTCGCCATCATAGGACCGGCGCCACGCCAGCAAACGGGATTCAAGAAAACGCACGGCGGCCAGCGACAGCAGGCCCAGCAGCGCATAAATCGCCAACAGCACGAAGATCACGTCGACCCGGAAGTATTCCCGCGCATCGCTCATCATGCGACCCAGGCCTACGGGCGCATTGATGGTCTCCGCGAAGATGAGGGAAAGCCATGCCCCGGTCAGCGCCAGGCGCAGTCCCACCAGGAAGCCCGGCAGGGCGCCGGGCAGGATCACCGCGGCAATCAACTCCGCGCGTTTGACCCCCAGGCAGCGGGCGGCTTCGATGAGCGTGCTGTCCACGCTGCGTATGGCGCTGTACGTGTTGATGTAGATGCATACGGCCACGTGCAGGGTGATCAGGAGCACCTTGGAAAGATCGTCGATGCCGAACCACGCGATCAGTATCGGCAGCAGCGCGAAGTTGGGCACCGCGCGCAAGATCTCCATATTGGCGTCGACGATGTTCTCGCCGGCGCGCGACAGTCCCGATGACAGGGCCGCCCCCAGGCCGATCGAAATGCCCAGGGCCAGGCCCTTGATCACCAGCAGCAGGGACGCCGTCAGATTGTCGGCAAGTGCGCCGCTGCTGGCCAGGTCCGCGGCCGTGCGCAACACCGTCAACGGCGCCGGGGTAGTACGCGGGTCGAAGACCTCGAAGCTTGTCAGCGCTTGCCAGACGGCGATCAAGGCCAGCGGGCCGAGCAGGCGTTGCAATACGCGCGGTACCAGCGCGGCGTCTGCCGCCCGTGGTGCTTGCGTGCGCGGATCCACCAAAGCAGGTACGGGGGCGGGCGCAACGCTACGCTGCGCCGTCGCGCCCGCGTCCGGCGGCGCTACTCCAGCAGCGCTCCACCGGCCCGCTTCGGAGGCGGCGCCGCCGGCGTTCCGCCTGCCTGCTTCGGCCTCAGCCGTGATGACCGCCGCCATGATCACGCTGCCAGGAAAGGATCGCCGGAGATGGACTCCGAGGGCTTGCCGTCCACGCCCACGGGCACCTCGCCGACCAGTGTGATGCGATGCAGGACCCGTTCGAAATCCAGATGCTCGAAGTCGCGCGGGGCCAGGTGCAGGACGGCACGATTGTCCCAGAAGGCGACGCTGCCCGGCGTCCAGCGGAAGCGGTCGGTGTATTCCGGCTGCTGGATCTGGTCGAACAGGAGATCCAGCAGATAGCGCGATTCGCGCGGCGACACGCCCACGATGTGCTTGGTGAAGCTGGGGTTGACGTAGATCACCCGTTCGCCGGTCAGGGGGTGCACCCGCACGACCGGGTGGATCGAGGCCAGCGGTTTGTTGCGGACCCACTCGCCGATCCGCTCGTCGCTGCGTTCCGCGTTGTAGTTCGAGCCGAAGCGATGCTCGGCCCGCAGGCCGTCGATCAGGCGGCGAATAGGCTCGGATAGCCCCTGGTATGCCGCCGCGACGTTGGTGAACTGGGTGTCGCCGCTATAGGCCGGCACCACCTCGGCCCGCAGGATGGAATATGACGGCGGGTTGATGAGCGGCGTGACGTCGGCGTGCCATGCCGGGCCGTTGGCGCCTTGTTTGCGCGTGTAGCTCTTGCCGTAGCGCTGGTTATAGGCCTGCGGCGACACGGTATGGATTTCGGGATGCCCTTGGGGCGCGACGTCGCCCTCGTAGGGGTGGCCCGGCGTGACATCGCCGAACTGCTTGCCGAAAGCAATCTGCTGCGCGTGCGTAAGGAACTGGTCGCGGAAGTACACCACCTTCCACCTGTTCAATGCCTCGCGGATCGCCTCGACATGTTCTTCGGGCAGCGGATGCCGCAGGTCGACGCCTTGGATCTCGGCGCCGGTCCAGCCGGATTGGGGGAGTACTTCGATACGATTCAGTACAGCGCTCATGCTGGCCTCGCAGTGACGGGGGGAAGGCCACATCATGCGACCACCGCGGTCCTGCCAACAACGACATCGTGCCCATTTGCTAATCCGGCATATGCGCATGATTCCAGGCAATGGCGTGGCGGACTATGGGCGGCGGCACTATGCGTACGGCGCTCAGCTTGGCATCTTCGAGCGTTTTCTTGCGCCCCGTTTCCATCAAAGCGCGGCTCATCTCATCCAGGATCAACGGAGACCAGTGCAGCTTGATCAGTCCTTCGTAGTCGAGGTAGATCAGCAGCGCGCGCGTTGTGGCCGCGAATAGTGTATCGGCATCGGCCACGACGGGAATGCTCACGACGAGAAGATTTCCTCGTCCAGGTCTTCGGCCAGGCGCTTCAACGCCTTCGCCTGCGTCGCGCGCGCGGCGGCTTGCCAACGGATCACGGCGCTGCGCAGCACGCGACGTTGATTGCCGACCTTTTGATGGAGTTCTATGACGCCGGAGTCGATGAGCTTTGCCATGTAGGGTCGGCTAACCCCGGCGAGTTGTGCTGCTTTTTCGGTGCTTAGCACCTGATCGTCCTTGCCAGCCGGCGCTCGTCGCTCCGTAAGTCGCAGTTGAACTACTGCATGGTTCAACACATCGACCAAGTCGCGTCTTATCGCCTCGTCCGCTTCCTTGCTGAGTTTGACGTGGCGCCGAATTACGGAGACGACCGGGCCCGCGTCGAATGACAATTCGAACATAGGCAGGAGACTGGCTGGTTGCGTCAGCGTCGCTGGGTCCTGTCCGAGCGCCCCCGCGCTGTTTCTTTTGCGGGACGGGGGAGATGCAAACTCGAAACTCTCGAAATATTCGAAATATGATGAAATCTTCTGGATATCGGTACGGCGCGACTTGCTCAGGCGAATCGACGAAGCGATTGGTGCCTTTCCCGGCTGATCAGTTCCAGCTGCTGACCTGAACTGAGCCGAACGGGGAACAGTGACGCGCATCCCCGATCCCGATCCGCACACAGCGGCGGTCAATCGCGTCGGTCAGGACGCGCCAGGCCCATATGATCGCGTAGCGTGGTGCCGCGATATTCGGTCCGGAAGATGCCGCGTTTTTGCAGGATGGGTACGACGCCGTCGACAAAGGACTGCAGGCCGTCCGGCAATACGTCGGGCATCAGGTTGAAGCCATCGGCAGCCCCTTCGCGGAACCAGTGTTCGATGTCGTCGGCGATCTGCTCGGGGGTGCCGACTATTACGCGATGGCCGCCGCCGCCCGCCAGTTCTTTGACCAGCTGGCGCGCGGTGTATCCCGTGCGGCGGCTGGCGGCCAGCGTGGCGTGGAAGAAGGTGTGGTTGCCACGCCCACCATTCGGCAGAGGAAGATCCTGCGGCAAGGGCTTGTCGGGATCGATCCGTTCCGGCGGGATGCCCAGCGTTCCCGCCAGGCGGTTCAGGCTGTACTCCCAGGGGATCAGGTCGACCAGTTCGTCTTGCCGCCGCCGCGCCGCGGCTTCGGTGTCGCCGATGATGGTGGTCAGGCCCGGCAATACCCTGATCGCCCGGGGGCCCCGGCCATGGCGTTGCGCCCGTTCGTGCAGGTCGCGCCGATAGGCACGCGCTTCGTCCAGGGAAATGGACGCGGAAAACACCGCCTCCGCATGCCGTGCCGCCAACTCCCGCCCATCGCCCGAGGCACCCGCCTGCACCAGCACGGGATGGCCCTGCGGCGGACGGGGCAGGTTCAATGGCCCCTGCACTTTGAAATGCTTGCCGGCATGCGCGATAGGCCGGATGCGGCTGGTGTCGGCGAAATGGCCGCTGGCCTTGTCGCCCAGGAAGGCGTCGTCGGCCCAGCTGTCCCACAAGTCCTTCACGACCTGGGTGAATTCCTCGCCCCGGCCATAGCGTTCCGCATGTTCAGGCACGTCGTCGCGATTGAAATTGCGGGCAGAGGGCAGATCCGCCGTGGTGACGATATTCCACCCGGCACGGCCACGGCTGGCATGGTCCAACGTGGCGAAGCGCCGCGCGATGTTATAAGGCTCGTTATAGCTGGTGGACGCCGTGCCGATCAGGCCGATGCGCGAGGTGCTGGCGGCCAGAACGGCCAGCAGCACGGTAGGCTCCAGCGCGGTGATCGAGCGGTACTTGATCTGGTCGGCGATGGCCGCATTGTCGGCAAGAAACACGGCGTCCAGCTTGGCCGCTTCGGCGATCCTGGCGATACGCACGTAATGATCGATATCGGCGAAGGCATAAGGATCCGCCTGCGGCACACGCCACGCAGAGGGCAGGAAGCCCGAATGCAGGATGTTGACGTTGAGGATCAGTTCTTGCGGCGGACGATCGGCCAGGGTCATTGGAAACTCCCTGCCGCCGGGTAGTCCAGGCCCAGCAGCCAGCGGCCGACATTGCGCGTCTTGTATTCCGCGGGGTTGTGCAGGGTATGGATGCGCACATTGCGCCAATAGCGATCGAACCCCAGCTTGCGCGTGGCCGACCGAGCCCCCATGACTTCAAACATCTCGCGGGTCACGCGCAGCGCGACACTGCCGGCCAGCACGTTGGCGGAGGCCACGGCCAGGGCCGCCGCGCCGCGCTCATCCGCGGTCAGGCCCTCGCCGCGCGACCACGCATGGTCCAGCGCCAGCGCGGCCCGGTCGGCCAGCAGGGTGGCGGCGCGCGCCTGGCTCCATAGCTCGCCGTATTGGCGCTGTATCCAGGGATCGTCGTCGTGTTTCTGCAAGCCGGAATGAATCCAGGGCCGGGAGTGTTCCAGCGTATAGTCGCGCGCCGTCAGCAGCGCTCCCTGCGCGCTGCCGATGAAAACGTTCAGCAGCACGCTCTGCTGAACCAGCGGTCCCAGCGTCCGGTAAGGCGCGGCCCTGCTCGTGGTGGGCTGGAACGGCGCCGGCGAGCCAAGTATCTCATCGGCCTGCACGCGCACGCCGTGGAAACTGACCCGCCCGCTGCCGGTCTGCGTCTGCCCCAGGCCATCCCAGTCGTGTTCGATGACGACGCCGGCACGATTGGCAGGGATCGCAGCGAAGCGGCGTTCGGTGCCATCCTGGCTTTCCCAGGCGATGGCAAGGCGATCGGCGATATGCGACCCGGAGGTAAAGGGCCGGAAGCCGTCCAGTATGAAGCCATCGCCATCGGGCCGGCCGAACAGGCTCTTGGAAAAGCTGTTGGCCGTATTGCCCCAGAACCAGTTGTTGCGCGCGGATTCGCGCCAGTAATGGCGCGCCCGCTCTGGGTCGCCACGCAGGCCCAGGCCCAGCAGCGCGCTGAAGTGGTAGCCATACAGGTGGCCCAGTGCCCCGTCCGCTTTGGCGAACTCCCGGCCGATGCGCAGCGCGGTCGACCAGGGTTGGCCGTCGCCGCCTAGTTCCTTGGGCAACAGCAGTTTCAGCAGGCCGCTTTCCTTGAGCAAGGCAAGCTGGGCGAGCGGCTGTCCGCCCGCCTTGTCGTTGGCCACCGCGTCCACGGCGAACTGTTCACGCAGGCGTACCGCCTTGGCGTACCAGGGGTTGGTAATATCCAGATCGAAAGCCATTTATCGTCCGTCGTCCCGCTCAGCGGTAGGCGCCCAGAGGGGCATAGGGATGGCGCAGCAACCATGCACCGATGGTGCGTTTCTTGTATTCGGCCGGGTTGTGCAGGGTGTGGGTGCGCACGTTGCGCCAGAAGCGGTCGTAGCCGCGTGCCCGGGTGGCGGAGCGCGCGCCCATCAGTTCGAAAATTTTCTCGGTCACGTCCAGCGCGGTCTCGCCCGCATAAATGTTTGCCGCGGCCAGGTCGATGGACACGCGGCCGCGCGTCTCGGCATCCAGCGCGCGGCCCAGCGCGTAGGCGCGGTCCAGGTGCGCCGCCGCGTCGTCGGCCAGTTCAATGGCAGCCAGCGTCCTGATGAAGAGGTCGCCATAGGAGCGATGAATCCACGGGTCGTCGATGTGACGCGTCACGCCTGAATGAATCCAGGGACGCGACTGCGTGATCGTGTATTCACGAGCCTCGTCCAGGGCACCTTGGGCACTGCCGATGAAGACATTGGCGAGCACGGCTTGCTGTAGCAGGGAGACTATCGATTCAAACGGCGAGAGGGGCGTCGTCCCATCGCCCAGGACTTCGTCGTCGCGCACCCGCACACCGTGGAAGGTGACGGTGCCGCTGCCGGTCTGCGTCTGGCCGATGCCGTCCCAATCGTCTTCAATGACGATGCCCGCGCGAGCCGCCGGGATCAAGGCTGTCCGTCGTGCGCCTGTTGTGTCCTCCCACGCAATCTGGATCACGTCGGCGACATGGCTGCCGGAAGAGAAAGGCCGGAAGCCCTCGATTATCCATCCGCCCGCTACCCGCTCCGCGCTGCTGGTCCTGGACATGGCGTTACCTGAATTGCTCCATAGCCATTGTTCGCGCGCGGCGTGGCTGAACCAACGTTCCTGTTGCTCGTCCGTGCCCCTGGCCAATACCGTGTGCAGAGGCAGGTGCTGGTAACCATAGAGATGAGCCAACGAACCATCGCTGCGGGCCAGTTCGCGCACGACGCGCAAGATTGAAACCCAGGATGATCCATCGCCGCCGTATCGGGGCGCGATGGCGGCTGCGTTCAGCTTCTGCTGTTTCAGTAGCGCTATCTGCGCGACGGGACGGCCGCCGGCCTTGTCCCGTTGGACAGCATCGGCCTGCAGCAGCGGACGCAAGGCGACCGCACGCGCCAGCAAGGCATCGCTGCTGTCGGGCGGGAAGGGGTCGAAGTACGTCGAGGGTTGGGGGGAATCCGGTGGCATGAAAGCTGCTCCTGTCAGGCGGCAACGGCCAGCGCCGGTTGCAGCGTATGGGCCAGGGCTTGCGCAGTGGCGGTGGCACCTGCCACCTGTTCGCCGATGGCGTTCGATTCCCAGTTCACGCCGCGCAGGGGATGACCGACGGCATACAGGCCCGTTGTGTCCACGGTCCTGGAAATGACGGCGCCGGTCTGGCCCACCGCGTCGATGCCGAAGCCGGTGCTGTGCGGCTGCACGTACGCGCGCGCCACCAGTTGGCGCAGCAGCGGGTCGTCGATACGGGTCCAGTCGAAATCGAAACCGTGGGAATTGAACACGCGATCGACCTCGAAGGTGTGCGCATGCGCTTCACGGCGCGGCTGCCAGGTGACGGCGACGCGCCCGCTGGCGGCCCGTGCGATGCGACGGACGCGGCCGGTAAGCTTGCTGTAGCGCTGCGCCTGCAGCAGTGCTTCCAGCCAGGTGGCGGATTCCGGCGCGGCCTTGTGCAGGCTGATCTCCCAGTACGCGCGCAGATGGCGGATGAAACGTTTGCGCTCCGCGTCGCTGGCCTGGTTCCACAGCGCGGGCACATGCGGACGCACCGCACCCGTCAGGCGTTGCCAGTCTTCACCCGCGGCAAGAATGGACGCATGCGCGCCGAGAATCTGGTGCAGCAGGGAGCGCAGGGTTTTGGGCAAGGCCTGCGGGTCAAGAAAGGACGGCCAGGGCGTGACATCCTGGCGGCGAGCGACCAGCAATCCCCGCCGTGAAACGCCATGGAAATGACCGCGGAATCCTTGGGCTTCGGCGCTGAGCATGGCGTCCAGCGCGGACAGTCCGTTGCCGATGATGACGGCGTCCTGGTCTTGCGAAAGGTCATTGGAAGCGGACGCCCAGATGTCGTCCACGACGCGGCCTTCGGCGATGAGTTCGGTATCGATATCGAGGTCGGCGCGCTCCAGCTTCGCGGTAAACAATCCAGTGGCCAACACTACATGGTTGGCCTGCAGGCCGACGCCCGTCGCCAGGCGTACGGTCCAGCGTCCATCGAAGGCGCGTTCCAGGTTGATGGCGCGATCGGCGATGTGGCGGAATTCGATGGCGTTCGGCGCTTGCGCAAGCGTGTTTTCCAGTTCCGCCTGCAGGTAGTCGCCGTAGAGATGGCGCGGCGGAAAGGCATCGGTCCAGGCCACGCCTGCCGGTGGCCGCCAGCCGTCGCGCGCCGCCTGTTCCTGTAACCAGTTGGCCAGATGGTCAGGCTGGTCGGCGTACAGCGTGAAGTTTTTCGCGGGTCCGTTGACCAGGTGCGTGGGCAGTCGCGTGCTGTAAGCGATGCCGCGGCCGATTTCCTTACGGCTCTCCACGATGGTGATACGCAGGGGGACCGGCGTGGCACGAGTCAGCTTGATGGCGGTGACGGTTCCCGCGAAGCCGCCACCGATGATGACGACGTGCTGTGCCTGGGACGTGGACATGTGGCCTCTCGTTGAGTGTGCTTGCGAGACGCCTCGGCGGCGTCGAGGAAATCGATGGTAAGACAGCAAGGCGAGAACCTTCTATACGCATTTCTTTTTATCTAATGCATGTTGCGCAGGTAGCTGTCTGGCCGCCTCGGAGATCCCGGGCGGTGTGCGTTCTCCGAATAAACAAAGTGAAAAGTGATATTGGACGCAGCCTGTGCCGCGTCGCTGCCGTGGCGATTTCCATGGGACGATATCGAGGCGTGCGTTACTACCTCTTTCGCAGGGGTTCCCAAAAATCAGAGAAGAGCGACCATGAACGATCCGCAAGCGCAGCTACATCTAGGCTATTTCCACCTGCCGCTAGGCCGGCATCCAGCCACGTGGCGGCGGGACGAGGCGCGGGGGCATCCGGAGGATCTGGCGTGGGCGGTGGAAGTCGCGCGCAAGGCGGAAGTCGGGCTGTTCGATATGATCTTCCTGGCCGATAACCTGGTGGGGCCCACGCCAGAAGGCAATGGGCGGGGCGGCGGCTTCGAGCCCTTGACCTTGCTGGGGGCGCTGGCAGCCACGACTTCGCATATCGGCCTGGCTGCCACGGTGTCTACCTCGTTCAGCGAGCCGTTCAACCTGGCACGCATGCTGGCATCGCTGGATCATATGAGCGGCGGCCGCATCGCGTGGAACGTGGTGACGTCGCAGCTGGATCGCGCGGCGGAAAACTTCGGCATGGACGCGCTGCCCGAACACGACGAGCGCTACGTGCGCGCGGCGGAGTTCGTCGACGTGGTGAAGGGCTTGTGGGATACGTGGGACGACGGTGCGCTGCGGCTGGACAAGGAAAGCGGCGTCTATGTCGATCTTGCCGGCGTGCGGGAACTGAATCACCGTGGCGCGTACTACGCCGTGCGCGGCCCGCTCAATGTGTCGCGGCCACCGCAGGGGCACCCGGTGATCATCCAGGCCGGCGCTTCGGCAGCGGGTATCGCGCTGGCGGGACGCATTGCCGAGGTGGCGTTCGCCGCGCAGGATACCGTGCAGGACGGGCTGGCGTATCGGGAACAACTGGTGCGCGCGGCATCAGGGCAATGCACGGCAAGCGCAATCCGGACGAGCGGCGCAACGACAAGCGGGGCCGCCTCAGGCCGGGCAGCCCGAATTGCAGGCCCGCTTATTCTGCCCGGCATCATGCCCATCATCGGCCGTACTTCCCGGGAAGCGCGCGACAAGTTCGAGGCCTTGCAGGCACGCACGGACGTCGCGGCGGGCCTGCGGCAATTGTCGGCCCGTTGGGGCTGCGATCTGTCCAGCTACGACCTGGATGGTCCGGTGCCGGATCCCGGGCCGCGGGTGAATGGTGTCAGCCGTGTGCGCATGCTCTTGAACAAGGCCCGGACGGAGAATTACACCCTGCGCGACCTGGCTACGCTGGCCGCCGCGTCGTACGGCCACCGTATCATCGTGGGCTCGCCCCAGGAAATCGCCGATGACCTGGAGCACTGGTTTCGCGCCGGTGCCGCCGATGGCTTCAACCTGATCCCTGCCGGTATGCCCGACAGCCTGTTCGACTTCGTCGACCTGGTGGTGCCGGAGCTGCAGCGGCGCGGACTGTATCGCACGCGCTACGAGGGTACGACCTTGCGCGGGCACCTGGGCCTGTCCAGGCCGCAACGCCAGCCGGCCTGAGCAACCCGGCGCGATGGCTGGCCGGCGCCGCGGCTTATGCCAGACAGCTATATCCTCAGCCGCGCATAATGACCTAACGAATTATTCGTTCGGCCGCGGCGCGGCTGCCCATACGCTGTGAGGTTTCCACATCGAAGGAAACCTCACCATGTCCATACGTTCGCGCCTGGCCCGTCTGCTGCTCCCTTTCCTGGCCACGGCCTGCGCGTTTGCCGCTCCGCTGGCCCACGCCGCCGATGCCGCCAAGCCCCTGAAGGTCGGCGTGCGCGGTGGCGTCGATGAGGAAATCTGGGAGGTGGTCACCAAGGTCGCCAAGCAGAATGGCCTGGACGTGAAGGTGATCGTGGTCAGCGGTAACGCCAGCCCCAACGAAGCCTTGAACAACGGCGACCTGGACGCCAACTCCTTCCAGCACATTCCCTTCCTGCGCGACCAGATCAAGCAACGCGGCTACAAGCTGGCCATCGCCGGCAACACGCTGATCTCACCTATCGCTTTCTACTCGAAGAAATACAAATCGCTGGAGAGCCTGCCCGAGGGCGCACGCGTAGGCATCCCCAACGACCCCAGCAACCAGACCCGTGCACTGGTGATCCTGCGCGATCACGGCTTGATCACGTTGCGTGACGGCTTCGATCCGTTCAATGGGACGGCGTCGCTGGAAGACGTGACTTCCAATCCGCACAAGATCAAGCTCGTGGAAAGTACGTCACTGATCCTGGCCAAGTCGCTGGAAGATGTCGATACGGCGGCGATCGTCAACACCTTCGCCTACCAGGCCGGCCTGATCGCGACGCGCGACGGCATCGCCGTGGAAAAGAAGGAGAACAACCCCTACGTCAACGTCATCGCCGTGCGCGAGCAAGACCGCAATGCACCATGGGTGCCCAAGCTGGTGGCCGCCTACCAATCCGAAACGGTACGCCAGTTCATCCTTAACAAGTACCAGGGCGCGGTGCTGCCGGTGTTCTGACCATGGCCAGGCATCGTTTCGACATCGTCCAGGAAAGCGGCGCGGCGCCGGCGCAGTCTCAGACCCCCTCAGCCCCGCACATCGTCTTCGAGCATCTGGCCAAGACCTACGCGGCGCGCGACCGGCGCGTGGCGGCGCTGGAGGACGTTTCGTTCAGCGTCGAGCGCGGAGAAATCTTCGGCATCATCGGCCGCAGCGGCGCGGGCAAGTCCACGCTGCTGCGTGCCATCAACATGCTGGAGCGGCCCAGCGGCGGGTCGGTGCGCGTGGGTAACGTGGATGTGGGCGCGCTGGACGAGGACGGCCTGGTGGCGTTGCGGCGCCGCGTCGGCATGATCTTCCAGCATTTCAACCTGCTGTCCGCCAAGACGGTGGCGGACAACGTCGGCCTGCCGTTGCGCGTGGCCGGGCTGGGGCGTGCGACCATCGCGCGGCGGGTGGACAAGCTGCTGGACCTCGTGGGCCTGCGCGAGCAGGCCAAGGCCTATCCGGCCCAATTGTCCGGCGGGCAGAAGCAGCGCGTGGGCATCGCCCGCGCACTGGTGCACGAGCCTGAGATCCTGTTGTGCGACGAGCCGACTTCCGCGCTCGATCCGGAAACCACGCATTCGATACTGGGCTTGCTGCGCGACATCAATCGCCAACTTGGGCTGACCGTGGTGCTGATCACGCACGACATGGCCGTGATCCGCGAAATCTGCCATCGGGTCCTGGTGCTGGACCAGGGCCGCGTCGTGGAGCACGGCGATGTGTGGCGCGTGTTTGGCGCGCCGCACGCGGACGCCACGCGGGCGCTGTTGCGGCCGTTGCGCCAGGGGCTGCCGGCCGATATCGCGGCACGGATGGTGTCGGAGCGGGGGACTGGCCCTGCCGATGTCATCCTGGCATTGCGCTATACGGGCAACGGAACCCGAAACGGAACCCGAGGCGAAGCGCGAAATATGCGCCTGGCCGGCACTGGCTTCGCCGCCGCGGCTACGCCAGGCGTGCCGCTGCGCACCCTGGCGGTGCTGGGGCCGCGCGCGCGCTTGTTGCAAGGCGGCGTGGAACGTATCACCGGCCATGCCCAGGGCGAGTTGCTGGTGGCGCTGCCGGCCGAGGACTACGACGAGGCGGCGTTGGCCGCCGCGGACCATGTGGAGGTAATCGGGTATGTCCCCGTCCATGCTTGACCGTTATCTGCAGGCCGCGCTGGAGACCTTGCTCATGGTGGGCACCTGCGCGGTAATCTCCGTGAGCCTGGGGCTGCTGCTGGCGCTGGTGCTGACGGTGACCGCCCCGGGCGGCCTGTATGCGCGCCCCGTGCTGCACAAGGCGCTGTCGGTGGTGGTGAATGTCTTCCGGGCCGTGCCCTTCATCATCCTGCTGGTGGCATTGTTGCCGGTGACGCGCTATATCGTCGGCACGACGCTGGGCACGTGGGCGGCGGTGGTCCCATTGTCTTTCAGCCTGACGCCATACTTCGCGCGCATCGCGCAGGTCAGCCTGAACGAAGTGGATGCGGGACTGATCGAGGCGGCCCGTGCCATGGGCTGCCGGCGCCGCCATATCGTGCGCCATGTCCTCTTGCCGGAAGCACTGCCGGGGATCATCGGCGGTATCACGGTCAGCCTGATAGGCATGATCAACGCGTCGGCCATGGCGGGTGCGGTGGGCGCCGGCGGCCTGGGCGATATGGCGATACGCTATGGCTACGAGCGCTACGAGACGCGGGTGATGTTCGAGGTGATCGTCATCCTGATCGTGCTGGTGACGCTGGTGCAGATGACCGGTGAATGGCTGGCGCGGCGGGCCAATCACCGGAAGTGAAGGATGGCCGGCAACGGCCAGCAATGAAAAAGCCCTCCCTGTACGGGAGGGCTGGTCAGCCGGAGAGTAGCGGCTGCGTCATGCCGGCAGGACCATATTGCCCAATAAACAAACCCTCCGTTTCAGGGGAGGGTTTGTTTGTGAAGCTGGCGCCTTTCGCGCCGCCCGCAGGCAACGGCCCGGGATCCTGCGCTACATGAACTGCCACAGCGCGTAGGTCAGGATCAGCCCCATCACCGACAGGATCGTTTCCATGAACGACCAGCTCTTGATGGTCTGCCCTATCGTCAGCCCGAAGTATTCCTTCACCAGCCAGAACCCGGCGTCGTTGACGTGCGAGAAGAACACGGAGCCGGCGCCGATGGCCAGCACCACCAGCGACAGGTGGCTCTGCGGCATGCCGGCAGCCAGTTTCTCGATGATGCCGGCCGCCGTCACCGTGGCCACGGTGGCCGAGCCGGTCGCCAGGCGGATCAGCACTGCCACGATCCACGCCAGCACCAGTACGGACATGCCGGTGGCCAGGGCGATCTTGGCGATGGCCGCGCCGGCACCGCCGTCCACCAGCGCTTGCTTGAAGCCGCCGCCAGCGCCCACGATCAGCATCACGCCGACCACCGGCATCAGGCTGTTACCCAGCTTCTTCGCCAGCACCGGCACCGTGAAGCCGACGGCGGTGCCGAAGGTGATCATGGCCAGCAGCACGGCGAACAGCAGGGCAAACACCGGATCGCCGACGAAGTCGAAGAAATGGCGCAGCGACGATGCCTTGTCCAGCCAGATGTCCGACGCCGCCTTGGCCAGCATCAGGACGATGGGCGAGAGCAGGGTGATCAGGGTGGCGCCGAAGGAAGGCTGGCGCGTGGCCTTGGGAACGCCTTCCTCGGCGGCCTCGATGGCCTTGTCCGACGCCGTGACCGCATAGGCCGCGCCGGCCGCGCCGACTGGAACCATGCGCGCCGCCAGCTTGCCGAACAGCGGGCCGCCCACGATCACCGTGGGGATGGCGATGAGCAGGCCCAGCCCCAGCGTCAGGCCGACGTCGGCCTTCAGGATGGCGATGGCCGCCAGGGGACCGGGGTGGGGCGGAATGAAGCCGTGCAGCACGGACAGGCCGGCCAGGGCGGGGATGCCCAGGCGCATGGCCGGTCCCTTGGATCGATGTACCGCCAGCATGACCACGGGGATCAGCAGCACCAGGCCGATCTCGAAGA
Organism: Achromobacter sp. HZ34; assembly: GCF_002209485.1. Classification (GTDB taxonomy): domain Bacteria; phylum Pseudomonadota; class Gammaproteobacteria; order Burkholderiales; family Burkholderiaceae_B; genus Bordetella_C. The sequence goes on from NZ_NJIX01000010.1 coordinate 116,296, forward strand.
ACATGGGAATGCCGATGATGCTGGCCACCAGCGCCATTTTCCAGGGCAGGGTGGCGGGCTTGCCGCGCAACATGCGTTCGACCACGATGTCGGCCCCGCCTGAATCGGCCAGCAGCTTGCCCAGCATGGCTCCCAGCGCGATCAGCACGCCGACATAGCCGAGCACGCCGCCGACGCCGTTTTCATAGGACGTGGTGACTTTCTCCAGCGGGATGCCGGAGCCGACGCCCACGAACAGGGCGCCTATGGTCAGGGCCAGGAACGCGTGCAGTTTCAACCAGACAATGAGCAGGACGAGCAGGGCAATACCGGCCGCCGCGACAACCAGTACCTGGATGTCGTGCGGATTCAGCTCCGTGGTCGGGTTCATGGGGTCTCCTTTTTTCCCGTGTTGGCTTGCAATCCGAGCGTCTTGATGATGTCGTTGGCGATGGCCGAGGGCGATCCGCCGATCTCGATGCGCACCGCCGGTTCGTCCGCCGCGGGTTCTTCCAGCGTGGCGAACTGGCTGTCGAGCAGGCTGGGCGGCATGAAGTGGCCGTGGCGGGTGGCCAGCCGTTCGGCGATCAGTTCATGCGAGCCATGCAGATAGACGAATTTCACGCCATGGCCGCGCCGGTTGATGATTTCGCGGTAGGAGCGCTTCAGCGCAGAGCAGGTGATGATGCCGTTGGAGCCGGCATCGAGGCATTCCTCGACCCAGGTGGCGACGGTTTCCAGCCAGGGCTTGCGGTCCGCGTCAGTGAGCGGATGGCCCGAGCGCATTTTTTCCACGTTGGACTGCGGGTGCAGCGCGTCGCCTTCTTCGAAGAGCCAATCCAGCCGGCCTGCCAAAACGGCTGCGACCGTCGTCTTGCCGCAGCCTGCGACGCCCATGAGCACCAGCACCTCGGGCTGAGTGCGGGGATGATTCATGCTTACCCTCCCATATTCCGTATCTTGTATGCCCAGACAGGGCTGTGCGGACCGGCAGACTGTGCAAAGCCGGTCGTTATGCGTCCGTTGTTTCAGCTTGCCGTCAGCCGCTTCAAGCGGCTTGATGAGAGTGTATCCCTATCCCCTGCGCGGGGCGGTAGCGTCGAGGAATTTGCCGACGTAGATGTCGCGCGCACGTTCCATATGCAATTGGGCCAGTTGGTCCAGGCGGGGGCGGTCGCCGGTGCGCAGGGCATCGACCATGTCGGCGTGTTCGCGGCAGGCCTGTTCCAGGGCGCCGGCGTCGGCCACGCCATAGGCGCGCGCAGGGAAGCTGAGCCAGTCATGCAGGCGGATGGATTCCGCCAGATAGGGGTTGTCGCACAGGCCGTACAGTTCGCGATGGAAGGCCATATTGCTGCGATGGATGGCGATGAGGTCGCCTGAAGCCGCCGCATCCGCATGCACCTGCATGGCCAGGGTCAGGGCCGCCAGGCGTTCCTCTTCCAGCGGCATGGGCATCATGGCGACCGCGGCGCGGTGCAGCACGCTGCGCATGCGATACAGGTCGGCCAGTTCACGCAAGTCGAAACGGCGCAGCTGCGCGCCCAGGTGGGGCGGCTTGACCACGACGCCCAGGCGCTGCAGTTCCACCAACGCGGCACGCACGACGTGGCGCTTGGCCTCGTAGTCGTCCATCAAGTGGTCTTCGATGAGACGCGTGCGCGGCAGGATGCGGCCACGGATGATGTCGGTCTCGATGGCCTCGATTACCGTACGCACCTGGTCAGGGAGATCTGTCTCGAACGGAGCGCGATGCGTGGCCGCGACGGATTTTTGGGACATGATGGACTTGCGGGAAGGGCTGGCGTCGCTCAGGCCGCACCTGTCGGCGAGCAGCGGTGGGGCGCAGTGTAGCACCGGGCCCCGGCTGTCAATCCCCGCGTTATCAATAATCTCATTGGAAAAAATGGCGACAACGTGCTCGTTGCCAAGCCCTGGAGCGGCGCTCAGACTGGCGGCACTTTAAGACCAGGGTGGAGCCATGTCGCAATCTTCCGAATACATCATCAGCACCAATCCGGCCAATGGCGAAGAAGTCGGCCGCGTTCGCGTGACCTCCGTCGCCGAACTGGACGCCTGCGTCGAGCGCGCCTGGCACGCCTTCCATCATTCCGGCTGGAAGGCGCTGCTGCCGCATCGTCGCGCACTGGTGCTCAATGCCATCGCCGACGGCCTTGCCGCTGAAAAGGAAAAGCTGGCCCAGCTGCAGATGCGCGATAACGGCAAGCCGCTGGGCGAATGCCGCGGCATGGTCGAGTCGGCCATCGGCACCTTCCGCTACTACGCAGCGGTGTGCGAGACCATTGAAACGGACGTGACGCCCAGCCGTGGCGACTACCTGTCCTTTACCGTGCTGGAACCCTTCGGCGTGGTGGCGGCCATCACGCCGTGGAACTCGCCCATCATGAATGACGCCACCAAGGTGGCGCCGGCGCTGGCGGCGGGCAATGCGGTGCTGCTCAAGCCGTCCGAGGATTCGCCGCTGCTGGGACCGGAACTGGCGCGCATCGCGTTGGCCGCCGGCCTGCCCGAAAACCTGCTGCAAGTGGTGCAGGGCCGCGGCGCGGAGATCGGCGCCGCCCTGGTTGCCCATCCCGGCGTGCGCATGATTTCCTTCACCGGCGGCACGGTGTCGGGCAGCGCCATCGGCCGCGTGGCGGGCGAACGGCTGGTGCCGGCCGCCCTGGAACTGGGCGGCAAGTCGCCGCACGTCGTGTTCGCCGATGCCGACATGGATCATGCGGTGGCCGCGGTGGTGGCGGGTATCTTCGGTTCGGCGGGACAGTCTTGCGTGGCCGGATCGCGCTTGTTCGTGCAGGCCGAGCGCTACGACGAGGTGGTCGAGCGGGTGGTGGCGCGCGCCAAGGGCTTGCGGGTTGCCTTGCCCGATGCCGAGGGCGTGGAGATGGGTCCGTTGGCGTCCTTCCACCATCGCGAACGGGTGATCCGCTTCGTCGAACGCGCGCGCCAGGAAGGTGGCCGCATTCTTTGCGGCGGCGGCATCCCGCAGGGCGCCGACTTCGACAAGGGCGCGTTCTTCGAACCGACCGTGATAGACGGCCTGGGCCCGCAGGCCGCGTCCTGCCAGGAAGAAGCGTTCGGCCCCGTGCTGGTGGCACTGCCCTTCAAGGACGAGGCGGATCTGATCGCGCAGGCCAACGGCACGGCCTTCGGCCTGGCTTGCGGCATCTGGACCGAAAGCTTCAAGCGCGCTTGGCGTATCGGCCGCGCGCTGGAGGCAGGGTCGGTGTGGATCAACACCTACAAGCAGTCGGTCACCAGCACGCCGTTCGGCGGCTTCAAGAACAGCGGCATCGGCCGCGAGAAGGGCATCGACGGCCTGCGCCTGTATGCCCAGGTGAAGAGCATGTACTTCGGCCTGCACGAGCAGCCGTTGGCCGTGGCGAAGTAAGCGGGTGCGGCGCGCGGACGCGCTGCCCCGTCTGCCCTCGCATGACGCATGAAGCATGCGGCATGAATCAAGACAGGTCCCGCCTTAAGGGACCGTGCCGGGCCACCGCTGCGGCCCGGCACCTACAAAACATAATGATCCGCAAAGGAGAAGGTAAGGAATCATGAGTGCCACGACCGACACCGTCCCCGGCATCGCCGAGGACAGTCCCGCCCTGAAATCGGCGGTACGCAAATTCTATGTACGCATGCTGCCGCTGGTGGTCATCATGCTGCTTGTCAACCAGGTGGACCGCACCAACCTGGGCTTCATCCAGGACGCCCTGAAGGCCGACCTGGGCCTGGGCGCCGCCGCCTTCGGACTGGGCGCCGGCCTGTTCTTCGTCGGCTACGCCCTGTTCGAAGTGCCCAGCAACATTCTGCTGCAACGCTACGGCGCGCGCATCTGGCTGACCCGCATCATGGTCACCTGGGGCCTGGTCACGCTGCTGATGGCCTTTACGCAAGGCGAATACAGCTTCTACTTCCTGCGCTTCATGCTGGGCCTGATGGAAGCCGGCTTCTTTCCCGGCGTCATCTTCTACCTGGCCAGCTGGCTGCCCGACGCCCATCGGGGCCGTGCGGTGGCGATCTTCCTCAGCGCATCGGCCCTGGCCTATATCGTCACCGGCCCCATCAGCGGCGCGCTGCTGACCATGCACGGCATGGCGGGCATCGCCGGCTGGCGCTGGATGTTCCTGATCGAAGGCGGCGGTTCCATGTTGATGGGCCTGGTCAGCATCCGCTACCTGGTGTCGAACATCGCGGACGCCAAATGGCTGAGCGCCGAGGAAAAGCACGAATTGCAGGCCGCCGTGACGCGCGACGTCGCCGGCCGCAAGACAGCGCAAGGCCATAAGCCGCAATGGCGCCTGCTGTTGCAACGGCCGGTGTTGACGCTGTGCGGCATCTATTTCGTGTCGGTGATGACGGGCTATACGGTGACCTTCTGGCTGCCGGGCATCCTGCGCCAGATCAAGGACATCAATGACTTCCAGGTGGGACTGCTGTCATCCATCCCGTGGATAGGCGCGGTGATCGCCATGTATGTGCTGGCCAAGTTCACCGATGACAAAGGCCACCGCAAGGTGCTGGTCGGCGCCGCGCTGCTGCTGCAGGCGGTGGGCATGGCCCTGGCCACGACCGGCAGCCCGTGGTTCGCGCTGTTCGCGTTGACGCTGGCGGCAATCGGCTACAAGTCCTGCAACTCGGTCTTCTGGTCCATGACGGCGATGTCGCTGGAACCCAAGATCCTGGCATCGGGTATCGCGCTGATCAACTCGATCGGCAATCTGGGTGGTTTCGTCGCGCCGACCGCGGTTGGCGCCATCAAGCAGCACACGGGGTCGCTGCAGGCCGGCCTGTTGGGCCTGACCGCCTGCTCCCTGATCGGCATCGTCCTGGTGGTGTCGCTGCGACTGCGCAAGGGCATCTGATTTTTTCGAAGAGGTAAAGCATGAACGACAAGCAAAGCGTTGCCGTCTACGGCTTGGGCAATATGGGCTACCTGGTGGCGCAGCGTATCGCCGCGCGCTTTCCGGTAAAGGTCGCCGACCTGAACACCGCCCAGGTGGAACGGGCGCAGGCCGAATTCGGTGCTGTCGCGCTGCGCCATCCGCAGGATGCGGCCGATGTCGATATCGTCGTCCTGTCGCTGCCCAGCCCGGCCATCTCGCAGGCCATCCTGCGCGACCTGGGCCCCGTGCTGCGTAAGGGCAGCATCGTGGTGGAGACCAGCACCGTCAATCCGGACGATATGCATGCCAGCGCCAAGCTGCTGGCGCCTTATGGCATCGGCATCATCGACGCGTCGGTGATGGCTGGGGTGGCGCAGATGGCGGCCGGCAAGGCCATGCTGCTGATGGGCGGCGACCCCGCCCACATCACGGCCTGCCAGGAAGTGCTGGACGCCATCGCGCCCAAGCAGATCTATTTCGGCGGCACGGGGACCGGCGCGGCCGCCAAGGTGATCAACAATGCGGTGGCGCATGCCGTGATGGTGGTCGTGGCGGAAGCCGGTGCCATGGCCACGGCCACCGGCGTCAGCTGCGACAAGCTGATCGGCCTGTTGTCGGATCCGCAGATGGGGCTGCATCGCCCCCTGACGCACCGCTATGCCGAACGCATCGTCAACGGTGACTACAGCGGCGGCATGCCGCTGGACGCGGCGCGCAAGGATTCGGTGCTGGCGCTGCAACTGGCGCAGGCGGCCGGGGTGCCGCTGTTCGCCATCCAGGGTTCGCACAGCGTGTACGAAATGGCCGCCGTGGCCGGCTATGGCCGCGACGACTACGCCGCCATCGCCAAGCTGTGGGCGGACTGGGGCAAGCCCACCGTGCCGGCCGCCAAGGGCTGAGCGGGGACCATCAACGGGGAGCGCGGAGATTTGCGCTACATTCTCCGCCATGAAGCCACACTCTCCCATCGCGGTGCAGATCGTCCAGCTGATCCAGGCCGAGGGCTGGGCGCCCGGTGCCCACCTGCCCGCGCAACTGCTGGCCGATCGCCTGCGTGTGTCGCGCTCGCCGGTGAACGAGGCACTGAAGCAGCTGCACGAGAAGGGCATGGTGGCGCGCGAGCGTAATCGCGGCTATTTCCTGGCGCGGCCCTTGCAGCTGGCGCCGGAGCAGGTGGCCAGCGCCCTGGGCATCGAGGGCAATGACATCGCGACGGATATCTATTTCCGTATCGCCGACGACCTGCTGCGCGGTGAACTGCCGGACGCCTGCTCCGAAGCCCAACTGCGCGCGCGCTATGCCCTGACGCCGACGCAGCTCAATGGCGTGCTCGGCCGCATCGCCGCGGAAGGGTGGGCGGAACGCCGCCCGGGTTACGGCTGGCAATTTTCCAGCATGATGCGCACGCCGGAAGCCCTGTTGCAGTCCTATCGGCTGCGTCTGGCGCTGGAACCCGCCGCTTTGCTGGAGCCCGGCTACCGCCTGGATCCCGCCGTGCTGGCCCGCTGCCGCGAAGCCGAACTGCATCTGCTGGATGGCGGCATCGAGACCGATAGCGCCGATCAGCTGCACGAACGCGGCGTGCGTTTCCACGAGTCACTGGTGGAGGCGTCGGGCAATCCTTTTTTTATCGAGACCATCCGTCGCGTCAATCGCGTGCGGCGGCTGTTGTCGTATCGCTCCATGCGGGACCGCAAGCGCTATCGCCAGCATTGCGAACAGCACCTGGAAGTGCTGGCGCTGCTGGAGCAGGGGCGCAATGAGGAAGCCGCCGAGGTGCTACGGGCGCACTTGCAAAGCACGCTGGACAATATCGGCAAGATCACAGGCATGCTGGCGACACGAGACGCGGCTGGTGTATGACCACATCCGAGAAATCTCCGAAGTCCCCTCTCGCCCAGGCCTGGGCCATGTTGCTGGCCCTGGCGTCGGGCTTCGCGCTGAGTAACGCCTACCGCACGGTGGCGGCCATCACGGGGCCGCCGCTGGTGGCGGACCTGGGCCTGTCGCCGCAGCAGTTGGGCACGTTCGCGGGCAGCTTCCACTTCATGTTCGGTGCGATGCAGCTGTTCATGGGAATAGGCATCGACCTGTGGGGTGTGCGCCGCACCATACTCGTGGCGGCGCCGTTGACCATCATCGGTGCGCTGGTGTCGGCGACGGCGACCGGGTATGGCGCCCTGGTGGCGGGGCAGGCGCTGATCGGGGTGGGCTGCGCGCCGGCGTTCCTGGCTGCCACGGTCTTCATATCGCGCTATTTTCCCGTGCATAAATTCGCCGCGGTGTCAGGCATGGCCATGGCCATTGGCGTCATGGGGATGCTGTTTACCGGTACGCCCCTGGCGTGGCTGATCGAAAAGACCAACTGGCGCATGGGCTTCTGGGTGCTGGCCGGGATGTCGCTGCTGGCCTGGTTCTGGGTCTGGCGCAGCGTGCATGAAGATCGTCTGACAAGGAATCAAAGCGCTGAGTCCGATGCGCCGCGCGAGTCCTTGCGCCAGGCGTTGATGCGTTTCGGTTCGCTGCTGAAGATTCCCCACACCTGGGGCATCGTCACGCTGAGTTTCGTCTGTTATGCCGCCTTCATCACCTTGCGCGGCTTGTGGCTGGGGCCGATGTTGATCAGCCGCCATGGTTTCTCGCTGGTGCAGAGCGGCAATGTGGCGCTGGCCTTGTCGCTGACCGCCATGATAGGTCCCATGGTGTTTGGCCGCCTGGATCCGGGGCCGGTGCGCCGGCGGCGCTGGCTGGTGGTGTGCGCCTTCGTTTTCGCCGTGCTGTTCGCCGGCGTCGCTTTCGAGTTCGGCACCTGGGGAGATGTGATCGCGACGCTGGCGATCGGATTTCTATCCGGCTTTTGCATTTTGCAGTATGCCGACGTCCGTTCCGCCTACCCGGCGGGCATCACGGGGCGCGCCATGGCGCTGTTCACCATGGCCATGTTCCTGGGCGTGGCCGCCATGCAATGGTTCACGGGCTGGGTGGCGACACATGCCCAGGCCTGGGGCATGGAGCCGTTCGGACCGGTCATGGGCAGCATCGCGGCCTTGCTCGTAATCGCGGCGCTGGCTTATCGCTTACTGCCCGGGCCGCCGAAGCTAGGGTGATGGCGCCGAAGCGAGGGGGCAGTCATCGTCCAGCCGATCTTGGCCGAAGCGCAAGCTGATGTTGGCTCTCAAGTCGAAGGCTGGAAGGCAATGACGGCCATGCCGGCCAATGCGATGACGGCGCCGGTGATGTCCCAGCGGGTGAGGGGTACGCCGTCGACCACGCGCAGCCAGGCCAGGGCGATAGCGATGTACATGCCGCCGTAAGCGGCGTACGTCCGCCCGGCAGCGCTGGGATGCAGGGTCAGCAGCCATGCGAACAAGGCCAGCGAGACGGCGGCGGGGATCAGCAGCAGGGGATTGCGGTCCTGCTTGAGGACCAGCCAGGGCAGGTAGCAGCCGACGATCTCGGCTAGCGCCGTGACGGCGTACAGGGCGGTGGTAAGCAGGATGTTCAAAGTCGCAGGGGCCTTCCAGGGCGGGCTGGGTCGTTTTCTTCTGCTCTTATACACTGCGGCCGTACACTGCCTGAGTCACCTCAAAGGAGTCCCGCCATGCCAGCCCCCCGCCGCGCGCTCATCGTCATCGACGTCCAGAACGAATACTTCACCGGCAATCTTCCCATCGAGTATCCGGATCCCGCCGTTTCCCTGGCCAATATCAACCGCGCCATCGACGCCGCCGAGGCGCATGACATTCCCGTGGTCTTGGTCCAGCACCTGGCGCCGGCCCAATCGCCCATCTTCGCGCGCGGCTCGCGCGGTGCCGAACTGCACCCGTCCATTGCCATCCGGCCGCACGCCCTGTTCGTGGAAAAAGCCATGGCCAGCGCCTTTGCCGGCACCGACCTGGGCGAGTGGATCGAAAAGGAAAGCATAGACACGCTGACCATCGTCGGCTACATGACGCACAACTGCGACGACTCGACCATCAAGCATGCGAAGCACGCCGGCCTGGCGCTGGAATTCCTCAACGACGCCAGCGGCTCCCTGCCTTATGAGAACCGCGCCGGCGCCGCCACCGCGGAAGAAATCCACCGTGTCTTCACCGTGGTGCTGCAATCGTCCTTCGCCGCGGTGCTGACCACCGACGAGTGGGTGGCGCTGCTGGACAGCGACGAACCGCCCTTGCGCGAAAACATCTACGTGTCCAACCAGAAGGCACGCCAACGCCGCGGTTGATCGCCCTACAAACCGCTGAATGTTGCCTGCGGCATACGCGCGGCGGCCTGGCTGCTGACTGCGCCGCCTTGCGATGCCTATAATGATTAAGAACGTTTCTCAATATCATTATTTCGCAAGTGGGCAAGGCGATGGCGGTGGATACCCCCGAGGCGCAGTTCGTGCCGGCGCTCTATTCGGAGCACCGTTCGTGGCTGCACGCCTGGCTGCAGCGCAAGGTGGGTTGCCGCGAGCAGGCGGCCGATCTGGTGCAGGACACCTTCCTGCGGGTGCTGCTGCGTGAGCAGACCTTGCGTATCCAGCAGCCTCGTGCCTTCCTGGCGCGTATCGCCCATGGCCTGATGATCGACTCGTTTCGGCGCGCCGCGCTGGAACGGGCCTATCTGGCGGAGCTGGCCCAATTGCCCGAGGCCGTGCAGCCCGGCCCCGAGGAATATCTGGCGGCCCTGCAGGCACTGCGCGAGATCGACCGTCTGCTTGCCGGCCTGTCGGACAAGGCCCGCGCGGCCTTCATCTGGCGCCAGGTGGAAGGGCTGGGCCAAGGGGAAATCGCCGAACGCCTGGGCGTCAGCGTGCCCCGCGTGCACCAATACCTGGCGCAGGCCACACTGCAGTGCTACACGGCGCTGTACGGCGCACCCACGCCATGACGATGTCGTCCACCAGGGCCGATGCCCAAGGTAGTGCCGAGACCAATGCCCAGGTCGACACTTCAGCCGACGCCGCCGCGCGCCGCGGGACGCAGGCGCCCGTGTCGCGCGCCGTGCTGCAGGAAGCCATCGCCTGGATGCTGCGGCTGGACCATCAGACATCGCACGCAACCGACGCGGCCGAGGACACCAAGGAAGCCGACCGCGCGGCCTGGCGGCAATGGCTGGAACGCCATCCTGATCATCGCCGCGCGTGGGATCAACTGGGCGCCATCGACGCGTGCTTCACCGACGCTGTCGATACGCCAGCACGCCAAGCCTTGCTGCGCAGCGCGGGTGATCCGCTGAAGCGTCGGCGTGCGCGCCGCGCCGGCATAGGCACGGCGCTGTGTATCGCCCTGCTGGCCGGTGCCGCCTGGCTGGCGAATCAGGAACTGCCTTTGCGCTATGCCATGGCCGACTACACGAGTCGGACCGGTGAATTTCGCAACGTGACCCTTGCCGATGGCACCCAGATCGCCCTGGATAGCCGGTCCGCCTTCGATGTCGACGAACGCGCGGATCAGCGCGTGCTGCATCTGCGCGCCGGACGCATCCAGGTGCGCACCGGCCACGGCGACAACCGCGCGCTGGTCGTGATGACCGACGATGGCAAGCTGCTGCCGCAGGGCACGTTGTTCACGGTGGATCTGCGCGCGCCGGCGGACGGCACCGCCTTGAGCGTGCAGGAGTCGGCCGTGCTGGCGCAACCACGGCTGCGCGATGCGCAGCGCATGGTGCCGGCCGGACGCCGCGTCATCCTGCATGCGGATCGTGTGGACGAGGCCGGTGCGGCGGAACGGGACGATTGGGCGGGCGGGATGCTGGTGGTGGAAAACGCCAGCCTGGGCGAGGTCGTCGACATCCTGGGGCGCTATCGCCTGGGGCACATTTCCCTGGCGGCGGGGCTGGCCGGGCAGCGCGTGTCGGGCAGCTTCTCGCTGCGCGATACCGACCTGGCCCTGGCGACGTTGGCGCGGACGCTGGACTTGACGGTGTCCCGGCATACGGCGCTGTGGGTAAGCCTGATACGTTAGCGTCGCGCGGCACGCCCGGCGCGGCGAACCGGCCGCGGCACGCTTGGCGCCGCAGACCTGGCGCGGCGCGTCAGACCTGGCCCAGCGCTTGGCGCGGCTGGCGCGACAGGAAAAATTTTTATCCAGCCCTTAATTTCCTCGCATCTGGTTCGGCTATGGGGATGACCTCGTTGAGACCCCCGGAGCCATCTTCATGATCTTCCCGCCGAATTTCGGAATTTCCACGCCATCGGCCCTACGTTGGCGCGCCGTCGCGCTGGCCACGCGCCTGGCGCTGGCGTCGCCATTGCTGCTGGCGGGCACTGGCCAGGCCCTGGCCCAGGCTCAAACCCGGGCACCGAACGCCAGCCCGGCGGACGCGAACGCCATGCGCGACTATGCCGTCCCGGCCGGCCCGCTGGGCCCGGTGCTGGGCCGCATCGCAGGTGATGCCGGCCTGAACTTGGGTTACGGCCCGGCGCAGGTGGATGGCCGCATGGCGGCACCGGTGCATGGTCGCTACAGCGCCGAGGAAGCGTTGCGCGCCGCCCTGCGCGGCAGCGGACTGAGGCTGCAGCGATCGGCCGACGGTGTCTATACGCTGGTGCCGGCACCAGCAACGGCAACGGGCGCGGCCGCCGTGGCCCAATTGCCTTCCGTGGAGGTGACGGGCAGCAGCGCCCTGGGCCCCGGCGATGGACTCGTGGCCCTGCGCAGCAGCGCTGGCACCAAGACCGATACCGCGCTGATCGAAACGCCGCAGGCGGTGTCCGTGGTGACGCGCGCGCAGATGAAGGCCCAGGCCGTGCAGAACGTGCCGCAGGCCATGCGCTATACCTCGGGTACCCTGACCGCGCAGCGCGGTTTCAGCGAAGACGGTGGCGGCCTGGAGGAAATCTATTCGCGCGGATTCCTGGTGGACCAATACCTGGATGGCCTGCGGTTGCCAAGCCGCTCGTTGGCATCCTACGGCGTATCCGCGGTGGATCCCTATGGTCTGGAAAGCATCACGCTGGTGCACGGCCCGGCGTCCGTCCTGTACGGGCAGGCCAGCCCCGGCGGCGTGCTGGACCTGCAAAGCAAGCGGCCCACCGACGAGCCTCTGCACGAGATCGGCTTGCAGACGGGCAGCCACGGCCTGGCGCAGACGCAGTTCGATTTCAGCGATGCGCTGGATGACGCCGGCAACGTGCGCTATCGCATCACGGGCCTGGGCCGCACGGCCGACACACAGGTCGACCACGTGCAGGACAAGCGCGTGTTCATCGCGCCGTCATTTTCCTGGCAGATGTCGCCGGACACCAAGTTCACCCTGTTGACCGGCTATCAATACGATCCGGACGGCGGCTACTACAACACCCTGCCGTATGTCGGTACGCAGCAAAGCGCGTCGTGGGGCAAGATTCCCACGGATTTCGATCCGGGCGAACCGGGCTTCGATCATCATTCGCGCAAGCAGTACTGGGTGGGCTATGAGCTGGAACATCGCGTCAACGACACCTGGTCGCTGTCCCAGCATGCGCGCTATACCGGCGTGTCCAATGACTTGCGCGGCGTGTTCGCCAACGGCTGGGTGGGCGATGCGGAGGATCACACCCTGAATCGCTACGCGCTGAAGATGTACGAGCAGACGGCCACGGCGACGATAGACAACCAGGCCAAGGCCACCTTCGACACCGGCTCGGTGCACCACAAGGCCATCGTGGGCCTGGATTACCAGGCCACGCGCTTCGACCAGCGCTACGGCTACAACTTCGGCAGCGTGCCGTCGCTGGACGTGCTCAATCCCGTCTACGGCCAGCCGTTCGACGCGCCCACGACTTCGGGCGACTATCACACCAACCTGCATCAGCTTGGCCTGTACGCCCAGGACCAACTGGCCTTGGGGCAATGGCGCTTCCTGCTGGGTGGGCGCCAGGACTGGGCGCGGTCCGCCACCCGCGACCTGCTGGCGGGCGGCACCGAGCGGCAACAAGACCAGAAGGCGACGTGGCGCGCCGGCACGACCTATCTGTTCGACAACGGCCTGGCGCCCTACGTCAGCTACTCCACGTCCTTCCAGCCGCAGGCAGGGGCCGTACTGGCCGATGGCAGCATGCCCAAGCCCACCACCGGCGAGCAGTACGAGGCGGGCGTCAAGTATCAGATGCCGGGCTCGCAGAGCTTCGTGACCCTGGCCGCCTTCAACCTGAGAAAGACCAATATCCTGACCACGGATCCGGTGACGCAGCTCAATCGCGAAACGGGGGCGATCCGTTCGCGCGGCATCGAGGCCGAGGCTCACCTGGCGCTGACGCGCGAATGGACCATGTTGGGCAGCTATACCTATATGCAGCTGCGCAATACGCGTACGGACGATCCCACCGAGAAGGACAAGCGTCCCATCGGCACGCCGGCGCATACGGCGTCGGTCTGGACGGATTACACCTTGCACAGCGGGCCGCTGGCAGGGCTGGGTGCCAATATCGGCGTGCGTTTCGTGGGTAGCAGCTTTGGCGATGCGGCGAATACCTTTACGACGCCGTCCTATACCGTGGTGGATGCGGGCCTGCACTACACCATGCCGCATTGGGATTTTTCCTTGAACGCGGCCAATCTGTTCGATCGCAAGTATGTGGCGTCGTGCATGTACAGCATGAACGCGTGCAACTACGGGTCGCGCCGTTTGATCCTGGCGGGCGCGACGTATAGCTGGTAGGTCAGTTGCCGCTCAGGTCCACGTGGAAGCGGCTGCCTCGGTCGGCCGCCGACTCCAGCGTCACCTGCCAGTGCTGGTGATTGCAGATGCGCTGGATCAAGGACAAGCCCAGGCCCAGGTTTTCCGGGCCGCCCTTGCGGCCCTGGACGAAAGGCGCGAAGGCGCTTTCCTGCCGGTCGGGCGGGATGCCGGCGCCGTCATCGCGGACTTCCATGGTGCCAGGGCCGGCCAGCACGGTGACGTGGCGCGCCCCGGTGGCGTGCTGCAAGGCATTGCGGATCAGGTTGGACAGGACGATGCGCAGCAGGGGCGCTGGGTAGGTCGGCATCGCGGCGGTGGCGGTACTGCCGCTGCCGCTTCGGTCCGCTGCTGCAACCTCTTGCCAAGCCAGTGTCACCCCCAGCCGCTGCGCGCGCGGCAGCCAATGTGCGACCTGCTCCTGGGCGGCCGCGAGCACCGTGGTCTGCGGGAAGCCGCTGGCGTCAGCGCGGCCGCGTGCCAGCATCAGATACGCATCCAGGTGTTGATGCATGTCGCGCGCCGCGGCCTGGATGCGATGGAGCTGCGCCGTCTGGCTGGCGCTCAGGTTGGCGTCGTCCAGCAGGACTTCACTGGAACTGGACACCACCATCAGCGGCGTGCGCAGTTCATGGCTGACGTCGGCCGTGAACAGCTGTTCGCGTTCCAACGCCTGTTCAAGCTGGTTGTAGGTATCGTCGAACGCGGCCGCGAGCTGGCCGATCTCGTCACGCGGATAGCCCTGCGCCAGCCGCGTGCGCGGCGGCAGCCCGCCGCGCACGCTCATTTGCGTGGCCAGGCGGGCCAAGGGCCGCAATACGCGCCGAGCCGCCAGCGTGCCGAGCAGGAAGGCCAGCAGCAGGCTGGCCGCGACCGCGGCTACGGTCAGCCAATGCGAACGGCGCAAGCCCTGTTCGTAGTCGGTGTAGTCGCGCAGCAGCATATAACGCACGCCGTCCTGGTCGCTGGCCATGACGTGCCAGGCGCGACCGTCGCGTTGTATCTTGTGGAAGCCCGGCGCGAGATGGCGCAGCCAGTCAGGAAACGCGTCGCTGCCCGGGGCGCCATGGAAGAAGCGGTCGGCGCGGCCGACATCCTCGCCCGCCAGGTAGGCCGTGCGCACGCGCTCCACGGCCATGCCCATGTCGATACGTTGTAAATGGGTTTCCAGTGTGCCGACCGTCCACAGCGAGAGCAGGGCGATGGCGCCCGTCGCGACCAGGGTCAGCAGCAGATACGTCAGGAACAGATGCCTTGCCAAAGATCGCGCAGGGCGGCGCGGATGCACTTGCGCCGCGGCGGCCGCGCCTGCCGAGGCTGCGGCACCTGGAGCGTCCATCGCGGGCGGCGCCGCGGCCGAATCTGGAAGGCGCTCAGCCTCCATCCTCGCTCCGCATTTGGTAGCCGATGCCATGCACGGTCCGCAGCAGGGGATCGGGGAAGGGCTTGTCGATGACCTGGCGAATCTGGTGGATGTGGGTGCGCAGGCTGTCGCTGTCCGGCGGCGAATCGCGCCACAGCGCCTCCTCCAGGCGCGCGCGATGGACTACCGCGGGGCTGGCGCGCATCAGGAGGGTCAGCAACTGCAAAGGCGCCGGCGGCAGGCGCAGGACCTGGCCGGCGCGGCTCAGGCGGCGCGTGTCGAGGTCCAGCACCAGGTCACCCACTTGCAGGACGCGGTTTTGCGCGCCGCCACGGGTGCGATGCAGCAGGGCCTTGATCCGAGCCGACAGCTCAGCCAGGGCGAAGGGTTTGACCAGATAGTCGTCCGCGCCCACGTCGAAACCGTGCAGGCGATCATCCAGCGTGTCGCGCGCCGTCACCATGATGATGGGCGTGTCCAGGCCGGCCTCCGTGCGCAGCTTGCGGCACAGCTCGTAGCCATCCAGGCGCGGCAGCATCAGGTCCAGCACGATCAGGTCGAAGTTGTCCTGCTGGGCCAGGCCGTAGCCACGCAAACCATCGCTGGCGCAGTCGACGATATAACCGCGCGCCTGCAGGTGATGGGCGATGTTGCCGAGGATGTCGGGATCGTCTTCGATGATCAGGATACGCATGGATCGCGGAAATGAATAAGAATCACTTGCATGGTTTGCCGCCATTTTACGTGCTGGCAGGCGTTTGTCCGCAGCCGCATGGCGGGTCCGCCGAAAAGGGCGGCAACTGTTGCGCGGACGCGGCAGGGAGGTGCGTCTTAACGTTTTGTTGAGGCGGGTGCGCGAGACAATCTCGGTCGGCGATCTGGTGACGGCGGCCGGCGGCCGCAACGTGGCGCCCGACGTGTTGCCGGGCGCCATCGCCCACTTCCAGCGCACCGCGTCCCTGCGTCCCCGCGCCTCCCGGATGGGGTTTTTCTCTATTCAAGTACCCCCGTCTATCGGGGACACTGCGGGACCGTGCTTCGCGCGGTAGGGGGGAATTTGAATCTTCGTCAGATTGAAGTGTTTCGCGCAGTCATGCTGGCCGGCTCGGTCAGCGGGGCGGCCCAGCTTCTGCATGTCTCGCAACCTGCCGTCAGCCGGCTGATTTCCTACACCGAATCGCGGCTCGGCTTTGTTTTGTTCCAGCGCTTGCGCGGGCGTCTGCATCCCACCCCGGAAGCCCACAAGCTGTTCAACGAGGTCGAGGTGCTGTACCAGGGTGTGCAGCGCATCAACGGCCTCGCCAGCGATATGGCCAACCAGGCCGGCGGCGTACTACGGGTGGCCTGCAGTCCCAGCCTGGCGTACGCCCTGATGCCCATGGCCATCGCCAAGTTCTCGCTGCGCTTCCCCGACGTGCAGGTGACGCTGGAGGGCATGCTGGCCGATTCCCTCATCGATTCGGTCCTGACCCAACGCGCCGATGTACTGGTGGCCATGGTGCCGGTCCAGCATCCCCGCATCCAGGTGCACAAGCTGTTCCGCAACCGGGTGGTGGCGGTGTTGCCGCCGGATCACAAACTGGCCGATCGCAAGCGCCTGCGCGTCGCCGACCTGAAGAACGAGCGCATCATCGGCTACGGTGCCGAGACGCCGTTGGCGCATGCCATCGGCCGGCTGTACGACGGCGCCCGCATCGCGCCGCGCTGGGTGGCCGAGGTGATGCAGACCCATGTGGCGTGCGCCATGGTGCATCAAGGGCTGGGGATCGCGCTGGTCGACGAGCTGGCGCAGATGGGCGGCGCCTGGCCCGACCTGCATGTCCGCGAACTGACGCCCACCATCGACCTGCAGGTACGCCTGGGTTATTCGCGCCACGAACCGCTGTCGGCCGTGGTGCAGGCCTTCGTCGACGAAGTGCAGGCCTTGCAGCACCCGCTGCTGGTGCCGGTTTGAGTCAACGCACCTCGTCATGGCGGTGGTGTTTCGCCTCCGGCGAAGCGGATCGATCCCGCGCCTGAGCGTAAACCCTGGGTCCCCCTCCATTTGCCCGCTCAGCCCGTATATCCGCGCTTCTTAACGTCATGTTATGGACTTTTTCCATAACGGAATACGACTTTCCTTCAGCCTCTCCCTAGAATTTTTACAGCCGTCGGACCAGGGCGGACGGGATGCCCGCAGAGGCGCCCGCAATCAGACAAGGGGTAAGGTAATGAAGCTCGCATACACGCATCTACGCCGGCGGCTGGCAACCGTCTCCACCGCCGCCGCCGCCGCGGTCACCGTCATCGGCGCGTTGATGGTGACGCCCGCGCCATCCCTGGCAGCGGGGACCTTTCCCGACCGGCCGATCACCATGATCACGCCTTACCCCGCCGGCGGATCGCTGGACGCCGTGGGCCGGCCCCTGGCGCAGATGTTCGAGAAAGCCTCCGGCCAGAGCATGATCATCGAGAACGTCGGCGGCGCCGGCGGCCTGATCGGCGCCAACAAGGTGGCCAAGGCACCAGCCGATGGCAACACCTTGCTGCTGGCCAGCAACGGCCAGGTCACCATCGCGCCCCTGGTCTACAAGGACATGACCTACAACCCCCAGACCGACCTGGTGCCCATCGTGCATCTGGTGGACCAGACGGCCGTGCTCTACGCCAGCGCCAAGTCGCCGTACAAGACCTTCGCCGATGTGGTGAAGGCCGTCAAGGAGGGCCATGAGTCGCTGCAGTTCGCCTCCACCGGCACCGGCAGCATTTCGCACCTGGCCCTGGAACTGCTGGCGCAGAAAATGGACACGCATTTCACCCACGTGCCGTACCGCGGCGCCGCGCCGGCCTTGCAGGACCTGGCGGGTGGCCAGGTGCCACTGATGTTCACCTTCGTGGGGTCCGCCAAGCCGCTGACGCAATCCGGCATGGTGCGCCCGCTGGCGGTGGCCGCCAAACAGCGGCTGGCCAGCCTGCCCGACGTGCCGACGTTCGCGGAACTGGGTTATCCGGACGTCCAGGCATCGGTGTGGATAGGCCTGATGGCGCCCAAGGGCACGCCGGCGGACCGGGTGCAGAAACTGGCCAGCCTGGTTGACGGCGTGCTGGCCAACGCGGATTTCAAGAAGCTCATGGCGGACAACAACATGGAGATCAAGGGCGGCTCCGTGGCGTCCTTCCAGGCCATGATGGCCGCTGACGCAGAGCGCTGGGCTGCCCTGGCCAAGACCGTCAACCTGGCCTCATCCAAATAGCATTTTCAGCAAGACGTACTCACCTCAAGCAGGACGGAACATGAAACAAGTAACCGGCGTGGCGCCATCGGGCTCGATGGGTAGCGGCTATAACCTGGCGTCCTTCAAGCGCGCCATGCAGGCCAATCCCGATTTCATCGGACAGGATGCAGGATCCACCGACATGGGTCCGTACTATCACGGCGCGGACAAGGCATTCCTGCCGTTGTCGGCCTACCGGCGCGACCTGTCGGTGATGCTGGCGGCCGCGCGTGCCGCCAAGATCCCGCTGCTGATCGGCTCGGCCATCACCAACGGCTCGAATGCCACGCTGGAACTGATGATCCGCATGGTGCGCGAGGTGGCGGCCGAACAGAAGCTGTCGTTCAAGCTGGCCATCATCAGCGCCGAGATCGACAAGAAATACCTGAAGGAAAAGATTGCCACCCATGGCCCGCTGGAAGGACTGGGCCCCGCCAGCGGCCTGACCGCGCAGATGGTCGACGCCGCCGGCCCCATCGTGGCGCAGATGGGCATGGAGCCCTTCATGCGGGCGCTGGAAGCCGGTGCCGAAGTCATCATCGCCGGCCGCGCTTGCGACGACGCCGTCTTCGCGGCCATGCCGGTGCTGCGGGGTTTCGATCCGGGCCTGTCGCTGCATTGCGGCAAGATCCTGGAGTGTGCGGGCCTGTCGGCGGTGCCCTATGACCTGGGCGAACCCATGATCGGGCGCGTGCGCGAAGATCACTTCGAGGTGGAGCCCGGCAATCCGAACAGCCGCTGCACCACGGTGTCGGTGGCCGGACACTCCCTGTACGAGCGCAGCGATCCTTTCCTGCAGGCAGGCCCCGGCGGTATCAACGACCTGACCCATGCCACCTTCGAGCAGGTCGATCCGCGCATCGTGCAGGTACGCGGCAGCCGCTACATCAACGACAGCAACTATCGCGTCAAGCTGGAAGGCGCCGAGCAGCTGGGCTACCGCAGCATCGTCGTGGTCGGTATCCGCGATGCCGTCATGATCGGCCAGCTGGACCATGTGCTGGAGCATGCCCGCGAACGCGCCGAGGAACGTTTCGGCCTGAAGGAAAACAACATCAGCCTGCTGTTCCGCCAATACGGCAAGAACGGTGTGATGGGCGACCTGGAGCCGGATCTCGATCACGTACCCAAGGAAATCGGCCTGGTCATCGACGCCGTGGGGCCGGACCAGGACACCGCCACGGCGGTGGCCATGTTCACGCGCGGCGTGCTGCAGCACGCCGACTATCCGGGCATCCTGACCACGGCGGGCAATATGGCGTATCCCTTCTCGCCCTTCGGCGTACCCGTCGGGCCGGCCTACCGCTTTTCCGTCTACCACCTGATGCCCGTGGCCGATGCCACGGAATGCTTCCCCATCCATTACGAGAACATCCGGAATTGATCATGGCTAAAACGACCTCCAGCAAGACCCAGCCGATGACGGCCTACGCCAAGGTCATCCGTAGCAAGAACTCGGGTCCCTTCGACCTGACCTTCGACATCATGTTCGACGCGGACGCGCCTTATCTGCATGTGAAGAACAGCGGTGTGATCAACGTCGAGAACGTGGCGCGGGCCTTTGCCATCCCGGCGGCCGAGGTGCTGGTCTGCACGCCGTTCGACGCGGCGCGCGCTTTCAAGATCACCATCAAGCGGCCGGTCAGTTCCGGCGATCTGCAGGACCGCGACGTGTATGGCTGCCAGCAGCACGTGCCGCTGACCCGGATTCAAGTTCCGGTCTGACGCGGCGCGCGGGCAGGGCGGGGCGGTTTGCCGCGTTTGGCGGCCGCCGCCACCGTGGCTGCCTCGTGCAGTTCGTCGCGCACGTCCACCAGCGACAAGGCCTGGCTGAAAGCTCGGTTCAGCGCGGCCGGCTTGTCGACCAGGTCCTGCAGGGTGACGCCGTCCAGGACCTCGAACCAGGCCTGCAGCGCGCGTTGCAGCACGTTCTTCAGCACACAGGCACGGGTAATGACGCAGCGGTTGTCGTCATGGAAGCATTCGACCATGGCGAAGTCGCTTTCCGTGGTCCTGACGACTTCCCCGATATTGATGTCCTTGGGTTCGCGGCCCAGGCGCAGGCCGCCGGCGCGGCCGCGCGTGGTGCGCAGGAATCCTTCCTGGCCCAGCTTCTGCACGATCTTGATCAGATGGTTGCGCGGGATGCCGTAGGCATCGGCGATATGCTGGATGGTGACGGGTTCGTCGGGATGCGACGCCACGTAGATCAGCGCGCGCAGACTGTAGTCCGTGTAATCGGTAAGCCGCATGGAAAAGGCGCGTGTTGGTTGATGGCTGAAGTGTGGCGGAAGTGTGGCCGATGCGCGGGGCGTGAGGGCTACCGAGCAAGGTAAGAACCACACCGGTTTGATCCAGGTCAAAAGTCTAGCACGCGGGCCGCCGCGCAATCTTTTAAGTTGCATTGGATATACAACTTAAAATAGAATGGCCACAACGGATTAAGAAGATATCTTTAGGAGTTCACCATGTTGTCGCAGAAGTCCCGGCCGTATATCGATGCCAGCGTTCCCGTGTTGCGTGAGCATGGGCTGACGATCACCAAGACGTTTTACAGCAATATGTTCGCCGACCGCCCGGACCTGACGAACCTGTTCAACATGGGCAACCAGGCCAGCGGCGCGCAGCAGCAATCGCTGGCGTCGGCGGTGTTCGCCTACGCCGCCAATTACGACCGCGCCGACGTGCTGGCGCCCGTGTTGGACCGCATCGTGCACAAGCATGCGGCGGTGGGCTTGAAGCCGTCGCACTACACCATCGTGGGCCGCCACCTGCTGGGCGCCATCAAGCAGGTGTTGGGCGATGCCGCCACGCCGGATCTGATGGCGGCCTGGGACGAAGCATATTGGTTGCTGGCCGGCGAACTGATCGCGGCTGAAGGGCGCCTGTATGAACGCAGCAACGCCGGGCCGGACCATCGCCTGCCGCTGCGCATCACCGAGCGCTGTGCGCAAGGCAGCGAGATCGTCGCCCTGACGCTGGCCTCCACGGATGGTACGGCTTTGCCGGACTTCCAGCCTGGCCAGTATGTGTCGGTGGTGGTCGAGTTGCGCCCCGGCGTGTTCCAGCAGCGCCAATACAGCCTGTCCGATGCGCCCAACGGCAGCAGCTGGCGTATTTCCATCAAGCGCGAAGCGGCAGGCGCCGACACGCCGGCGGGCGTCGTGTCGAACTGGCTGCACGACAATGCCAAGGTGGGTGATGTGCTGATGGTCAGCCGTCCCTACGGCGACTTCGCGCCGGCCCTGGACGGCGCGTCGCCCATCGTGCTGCTGTCGGCCGGTGTCGGCATCACGCCCATGATCTCCGTGTTGAACACGATGGCGCAGCGCAACCCGGCGCGGCCGGTGGTGTTCGCGCATGCGGCGCGTGATCTCGGCCGCCTGGCGCATCTGGATGATGTGGCCGACGCTGGCGCGCGGATGCCGGCGCTCAGCGCCCATTACTTCCTGGAGTCGTTGCCGGGCACGCCGCAGGCACAGGCCGACGGGCTGCTCGCCGGTGCCACCACGCACGCCGGCCGTATGAATCTGGCGGCCATGCTGGATGAAGGGCAGCTTGCCGAGACGGACTTCTATCTATGCGGTCCGCTGCCTTTCATGCAGGCGCAGCGCACGGCGCTGCTGGAGGCGGGTGTGCCGTCCAGCCGCGTACACCGGGAAGTCTTCGGGCCGGATCTGCTGGACGACCTTCTTTAACGCACCACTGCTAAGGCACCACTGCTAAGGCACCACGGCCACCAGCGGCACCGGCGGCCCGATGACCGGCGTGTTCAAGGGCGCCGCTGCACCGATGGCGATGGTCATGGAGTTCGCCCCAGGGTTGAGGTCGGGATTCGGATTCTGCTTCCAGTTGTTCATCAGCCAGAGATTGCCCGATCGATCGATCTGGCCGCCGGTGATGCGCTCCAGCGCATTGCTGGTGTAGCCGGTGGCGGGCGAGATGGGATCGCCCGTCTTCATGCCCGCCGGGCATTTGCTGGTATCCGTGCCGCAGAATCGGCTGACGCCGGTCAGCTGGGTCGTGGGCGTGACGCCGACACCATCCGGCCCGAAGTTGAACACCCACACCGTATCGTTACCATCCACCGAGATGCCCCAGGGTACGGTCAAGCCGCCGCCGGTGAAGGGCGAGCCGGGATAGGGCTGGCGGTTGTCGCGTTGATACAGGGTGATCGAAGGATTGCTGGCCGGACCAACCATGCTGCGGTCGGGGCAGGGAGCATCCAGCCAGTCCGAATTGGCGATCCAGACATTGCCCGTGCTGTCGACGGCATTGCCGATGGGGTGGCTGATCAAGGGATGGGCCGGATCGGCGCCTGCGTTGGTCAGTGTATCGATGATGGCCCCGTCCGGTGACAGCACCACCATGGTGTTGCCCCGGTTGGTGGTGATCCAGACGTTGCCGTCCAGGTCGACTACCGCCCCGAAGGGTTTGAGATTGGGCAACGCTCCAGGCGCCAGCGTGGCCAGCGGGATATTGATGGCCTGCGTCGGATCGCCGTGGGGGATCTTCGTCACCGAGTCGTTGCCGCAGTTGGCCAGCCAGATGTTGCCCGCGCGATCCGACGTCGTTCCCTGCGGCCACGAAATCTTGCCTTGGGTGTAGCCGGTGCTGGGCGAGATGGGCGTGCCGTCAGGTTGGAAGGCCGACACGCTATTGTGCGGCGCTTCCTTGGGCGTGCCGATGCAGGGCGGGTCCTCGAAGCCGAAATTGCCGGTCCAGATGTTGCCGGTGGGGTCCAGCGTGATGCCGAAGCCGGCGCCGCTGAGACCGCCGCCGTAATAGGGCGAGCCGGCCACCACCTGGCCTGCCGGCGAGAACTTGAGAAGGCGCAGGCCGGCGCAGGTGGACTGGCCGGCGTACTGCGGTTCGTAGTTGTCGTTGGCCCAGGCATAGCCCTGGGCATCGAAGGCGATGTTGCCCACGCCGTTGACATAATTGGTGGGGCTCTGCGTGCTGAACGCGCCGCCGGTGGTTTTCAGGAACAGCAGCCAGTTGGTGGGGCGGGCGGTCAGTCCCAGGTAATGGGCCGGCGATCCCTGCGCCAGGAGGAATATCGGGTCGGCGGCATCGTCCGGGTAACCGGGATACGACGGGCTCTTCACCAGATTCGACAGGGCCTGCAGCACGTCAGCCGGCGTCTTGCCGCCCGCGGGCGTGGCCGCGGCGAACAGCTTGGTGCAGTCCCCCTGGCTGGCGACGCAGGCGGCGACGACATTGGCGAGGGAATTGAACGTGGCCTGGGTCGAGGTTTCGTCGCCGTTGGGCGATGACGCCAGTGCCGTGCCGATGGCGCCGGTCAGCGGATCGGCCAGATTGGCGGCCATCTGCGCGGCGTTGCGCATACCGACCGCATCGCCCGCGATGCCCGTGGCGCTGATGAACTGCGCGTAGGCGTTACCCGTGGCGACGGTAGTGCGGTCATTGACCACGACTTTGCCGCTGGCTTGGCCGTCGTCGGTGCCAATGGCGCTGGCCAGCATGGCCGAGCCCGAGGTTGCCTGCACGAACAGGACCGGTTTTTCGGCCTTCCGGGTATCGGAGAGCGAATAGCGGATGGTGAAGCTGCCGTCGCTGGCCGTGGTGTCGGTGCCCAGTTGGGTCCATGCGGCGCCTTTGTCCGAAAAGCTGCCGTAGACGGCTACCTTGTAGTTTGCCAAGGGGCCATTGCTGCTTTCCACGCGGCCGGTCAGGGCCAGGTCTTTATCACCGCCGGATGACGAGTCATCGTCCGAACATGCCCCCAGCGCCAGTACCAGACTGGCCGCTACCGCAACGGCGCGCAAAAGCCTGCTGCCCTGCGCACGTTGAACCCCGGTCCCCTGCTTCATCTTCGCGTCCTCGGTGTGATAGCCGTGGCTCCGACCCGTTTCGAGCCTTCGGAAAAGCGCAGAGAGCTTAGGCGAGACTGCCTTGCTCATCCATCGCTTTTCGATGAAACCGCGAAAACGGTCGATGAAATCGGCGGTACGGCGGTTGCTGAGTGCCCACACTTCGGCAGGTCCGCTTCGCAAATCCGCCCCGGCAGTTCCAGCCCACCATCCAGGAGTCCACCGCAATGGCCAGCACCAAGAAACCCGCAAGCAGCAGCGGCAAGCAAGCCGCCAGCAAGCCCGCCGCTCCCGCCAAGAGCGCGGACAGCGCCGCCAAGAAAGCCGCCGCCAAGTCGGCCGCCCGCAGTACTTCCACCGCCCCATCCCAGGTGATGAGCACGGATGACGCGCTGGCCGTCCACGCCGCCGGCGTGCAGTCCCTGTCCGCGGCGATGCCCTACAACGAGAACAAGGCGCTGGAACATGGGCGCGACAACGCCGTGGCGCCGCCTGCCGGCCAGACGGTGGAGCCGCCCGACCACAGTGTTACCGGCAGCACGCTCAGCGAAAAGAACGATGGCACCAAAGCCGGCCCGGCCGCGCCGGCTGGTGTCTGTCCGGTTACCGGTCATCTGGACCGCGTGCGCGTGGACAATTCAGGCCAGCCCCTGACTACCAACCAGGGGGTACAGGTCGGCGATAACCAGAACTCGCTGAAGGCCGGCCTGCGTGGGCCGACCTTGCTGGAAGATTTCATCCTGCGCGAGAAGATTACCCACTTCGACCATGAACGCATCCCGGAACGCATCGTGCACGCGCGCGGGTCGGCGGCGCATGGCTATTTCGAGAATTACAAGCCGCTGACGCAATACACGCGCGCGGCGCCGTTCCAGGAAGCCGGCAAGATCACGCCGGTCTTCGTGCGCTTCTCGACCGTGGCGGGCGAACGCGGGTCCACCGACACGGCGCGCGACGTGCGCGGCTTCGCGGTCAAGTTCTACACCGACGAGGGTAACTGGGATCTGGTGGGCAACAACATACCGGTGTTCTTCATCCAGGACGCGATGAAGTTTCCCGACCTGGTCCATGCGGTCAAGCCCGAGCCGCACCATGGCATGCCGCAGGCCGCGTCGGCCCACGATACGTTCTGGGACTTCGCTTCGTTGATGCCGGAGATCACCCACATGTTGATGTGGGTGATGTCCGATCGCGCCATTCCGCGCAGCTACCGCATGATGCAGGGTTTCGGCGTCCATACCTTCCGCCTGGTCAACGACGCCGGCGAGTCGGTGTTTTGCAAGTTTCACTGGAATCCCAAGCAGGGCACGCATTCCCTGGTGTGGGACGAGGCCGTCAAGATCTCGGGCGCCGACCCGGATTTCCATCGGCGCGACCTGTGGGAAGCGATCGAGGCCGGCGCCTATCCGGAATGGGAACTGGGCCTGCAGATCTTCACGGAGGAGCAGGCCGAAGCCTTCAGCTTCGACATCCTCGATTCCACCAAGCTCATCCCGGAAGAGCTGGTTCCAGTGACGCCAGTCGGCCGCATGGTGCTCAACCGCAATCCGGACAATTTCTTCGCCGAAACCGAGCAGGTCGCTTTCTGTACGGCGCATGTGGTGCCAGGCATCGATTTCTCCAACGATCCTTTATTGGCCGGCCGCATCCATTCCTATGTCGATACGCAGATCAGCCGGCTGGGCGGTCCCAATTTCCACGAGATCCCCATCAACTCGCCCTTGGCGCCGGTACACAACAACCAGCGCGACGGCATGCACCGCCAGGCGCTGGCGCGCGGACGGGTGGCCTATGAACCCAATTCCCTGGGCGGCGGTTGTCCCTTCCAGGCGGGCGCCAAAGGCTTCGTGTCCTTCCCCGAGCCCATGAAGGAAGACAAGCTGCGCGGCAAGCCGGAGAAGTTCGCCGACCATTACACCCAGGCGCGCCTCTTCTACGAAAGCCAGACGGCTTTCGAACAGCGCCACATCGCCGCGGCCTTCCGCTTCGAGCTGAGCAAGGTAACGGTGCCCGCCATTCGTGAGCGCATGCTGTCCGGCTTGCGCAACGCCTCGGAGGAATTGGCCAGTGCGGTGGCGGAGGGCTTGGGCATGGCGCTGCCAGACCCGATGCCGCGTGCCCTGGGCAATCCCGTTCCGGCAGAGGTCACGAAATCGCCGGCGTTGTCGTTGATGGCGCGGCCGGGCGCGGGGGATATCCGCACGCGCAGGATCGCCATCATGATCGCCCCCGGCGTGGATAACCAAGCCATCGCGGCCATGCAGGAGAGCCTGGTGGAGCAGGGCGCCGTGCCGGTGCTGATCGCCGCGCGCATCGGTCCCGTCGAATGCACGGATGGCAGCATGCTGGATGCAGCCGCGTCGCTGGAGAACTCACCCGCGCAGGTGTTCGATGCGCTGGTCCTGCCGCCAGGAGATGCGGTGACCGACGAGCTGGCCGACGAAGGCCAGGCGCTGGAATTCATCCGTAATATCTATCGCCATGGCAAGGCGATATTTGCCCTGGGCACGGCCCAGGCCTTGCTGGACGAGGCGGGCATCCCGCTGATGCTGGCCGATGGCGATCCCGATCCGGGGCTGGTGCTGGGCGATGATGGCGACGCCACGGCGTCCTTGGGCGACTTCATCAAGGCGGTTGCCGCGCACCGCCATCCGCAGCGGGAGACCGATCCGCCGCGCGTGTAAGTCCAGTATCAATTCTGCGCCGGCCGCGCGCAGTCCAGCACCGCCTGGACCAGCCGATTGTCCTGATCGGTGGAGCGGCAGGCGTAGGCGATCTGTCTGTAAGGCGGATTGCGGCCCAGCTGGATGACGCGCACGGGATGCGCGGCGTAGAGGTGTTCGCCGGGTTCGGGCAGGATGGATACGCCCAGGCCCTCCGAGACCAGCGCCGTCAATGCCGCGAGCGAAGGCATGTCGATGCGGCTGCGCGCATGGGGCGCGTGCTCGGCGACATAGCGGGCGGCAACGCGGCCGCCGATGGTGGATTTGTCGAAGCGCAGCCATTCGTGCTGGCGAAACAGTTCGGCAATATCGGTTTCGGTCGATGTTGGCGGAGCGATGAGCACCAGCTTTTCACGGAACAGCGGTGTCCAGCTGAGACGGCTGGAGCCGCCGCTTTCCGGCCGCACGATGATGGCGGCGTCCAGTTCACCGCTTTTCAATTGGTCCACCAGGTCCACCCCGCGGCCGCGCACCGGCCGCACATCCAGCTGGGGATAGCGCTGGCGCGCGTGGCGCAGCAACCGGGGCAGCAGGCTCACCTGCAAAGGTTCTATGGTGCCCAGCCTGACGCGTCCCTCGACCACGGGTGAACTGCGCCGGCGCAGGGCTTCCAGGCGGACAAAGGCTTCCTGCAACACGGTGTCGATTTCTGCCGCGAAGGCGTTCGGACGCACCTGCAGGGCAGAGCGGTCGAATAGCGGCTGGCCGAAATACTCCTCCATCTGCTTCATTTGCAGGCTGATGGCGCTGGGAGACAGATTCATGTCAGAGGCCGCCGCCGCGAAGCTGCCCCCGCGCAGGACGGCGTTGAGCGTGCGGAAGGCGGACAGCTTCATTTGAATTTCTCACCTGGCGTATTAGGAAACATCGCTTTATATCACCAAAGGCTGGCCGGTAAGATAGCTGGCAGTCCAAGGAATTACCCGCGGGAACCCTCCCCGCGGGGATAACCCTATACGCAGACCCAGGAAGCTATCCTGGCCCGGATCCAGGAAGTCATCCAGGAGGAGACCCGACATGTTGATGCGCAGCAAGCTGTTCGTACCCGGTTCACGCCCGGAGCTGTTCCCCAAGGCCTTGGCCAGCGAGGCCGACGGCTTGTCCTTCGACCTGGAGGACTCCGTGTCCGAAAGCCGCAAGGGCGAGGCGCGCCAGGAGCTGGGCCGCCTGTTCGCTTCGGATGCGGCGGTCGCCAGCGGCAAGGTGCTGATCGTGCGCGTGAATGCGCAGGACACGCCGCACTTTCACGCCGATGTGCAGGCGGTGGTGCGACCGGGCCTGCAACTGGTGAACGTGCCCAAGGTCGACAGCGTTGAGCAGGTCGTCGCAGCCGCCGCTGCGGTAATCAAGGCGGAGCGCGAGAACGGCTTTGAAAACGGCACCACGGAACCCGTGCGTCTGCTGCTGAACATCGAGTCGCCGCGCGCCCTGCGCCTGGCGGCTGACCTGGCTGGCGCGCATGAGCGCGTCGCCGGGCTGCAGCTGGGGTTGGGCGATCTGTTCGAGCCCTTGAATATCGTGCGCCGTGATGCCGAGGCCGTGCGGCTGGCCATGTTCCAGCTGCGTGTGGCGGCCGGCGAGGCGGGAGTGTTCGCCTACGACACTGCCTTTGCCGACATCAAGGACCAGGAGGGCTACCTGGCCGAGGCCGCGATGGCGCGCCGCCTGGGCTTCCTGGGCAAGAGCTGCATCCATCCGTCGCAGGTGGCGCTGGCCAACCAGGCCTTCCGCCCCAGCGACGAGGAAATCGCCCACGCCCAACGGGTGGTCGAGGCCGCCGCCGATGCACAGGCGCGCGGCGTGGGCGCCTACGTCGTCGACGGGAAGATGATCGACGGGCCTTTCGTGCGCCGCGCGCAGGCCGTCGTCGAGTTGGCCCGCCGGCTGGGCTTGCTGGCGGCGTAATAAGGCACGTACGCCGTGGCGTGCCGTTGGCCCTTGCCCGGGGGTGGCCGTAAGGGCGGCCCCGAGCGCAAATCCCAACGCGCGCCACGGCAGCACAGCCGCTGCCTTGCCCGCGGGCGCGGCTTCGCATTCATAAATCCAGGAATTCCATCATGACGTCCAATTCTCCCGATTCCCTGCCCACGTTGGCCGGCGGCCCCCTGGCTGGCGTGCGCGTGCTGGATCTCAGCGCCTATATCGCCGGCCCTTATGGCTGCACGCTGCTGGCCGACCAGGGCGCCGAAGTCATCAAGATCGAACCGCCGGCGGGCGACAACCTGCGCAAATATCCGTCGACGCTGCCCACCGAAAGCCGCGCCTTCCTGGGCGTCAATCGCAGCAAGCAGGGGTTGGCGCTGGACCTGAAGCAGGAGGCCGCCCGCGAGGTGCTGCGCGACCTGGTACGCCAGGCCGACGTCCTGGTGCACAACTTCCGGCCCAGCGTGCCGGATCGCCTGGGCATCGGCTACGAGCAGTTGCGGGCGATCAATCCGCGCCTGATCTATTGCGCCGTGACGGGGTATGGCGAGACCGGCCCCTTGAAGGACAAGGCGGGCTACGACCAGGTGCTGCAGTCCCTGACCGGCATGTGCACGCTGCAAGGAAAGAGCGAAGGGCCGCCGGAAATCCTCTACGGGTCGATCGTCGATTATTACGCCGCGGCCATGGTGTCCAGCAGCGTGGCGGCGGCGCTGTATGAACGCGAGCGCAGTGGGGAAGGGCAGTATGTGGGCGTTTCCTTGCTGCGTAGCGCCATGGCTTTGCAGTCGGCGCGACTGATCTGGGCCGAAGGGGAGCCGCGCGAGGTGGGGCGCGACATGCGTTCGGGGGGAATCACGGGGCTGCATCCGACGCGCGAGGGATATTTGTACATTTCCGCCAATACGCCGCATTTCTGGCTGGCTTTGTGCGAGAAGACCGGGCTGCAGGCCTTGGCCGCCAACGAGCGTTATGACAGTGTGCGCAAGCGCGCCGAGCATCGGGACGAGATCGTGCCGCTTTTGCACGCAGCCTTGGCGGCGCGCAGCGCGTTGGAATGGGAAGCCTTGTTTGGCGAGGAAGTGCCGTGCGCGGCGGCGCGCAGTGTTGAAGACATGTTCGATTTCGAGCAGGTGCAGTCCGAGGATCTGATTGCGGAGTTCTCGCATCCCGTGGTGGGCAGCTATCGCGGGCTGCAGAAGCCGATCAAATACGGCCGCACGCCTTGCGCCACGCCTTATGCCGCACCGACGTTCGGCCAGCATACCGACCAGGTATTGGCCCGCGCGGGCTTGTCGGCCGATACGATCGCCGCTTTGCGCAAGCAGGGGGCGGTGCTGTAGGCGGACGGGGCTTCTGGCGAGGACGTCAGTGTAAATGTGTACGGCTTCGCGGATTTGCTGTTTCAATACGGCATTCTTCTTGGGTCTTGGGGGGCTATCCCCAAGATAAAAACCAGGTTTTCCCGTAATCCCGAAGCCAGGAGCCTTGCCCTTATGCTGGAAGTAAACAAGCCGGCCGTCGTAGCCGAAGTTACCGAGCAGTTCGCTCGTTATGAAAAAGCCCTGGTCGGCAATGATGTCGCCGTGCTGGACGAGCTTTTCTGGAATTCTCCGCTGACGCTGCGTTACGGTGCCGGGGAGAATCTCTATGGTTACGACGCCATCCGCGATTTCCGCGCCGGCCGCTCGCCGGCCGGCCTGGACCGCACGGTGCTGCGCACCCACATCGTCACCTACGGCGATGACATGGCCACCACCCACATCGAATTCCGCCGCAACGGTTCCGACCGTACAGGCCGCCAGACCCAGACCTGGCTGCGCACCGACGAAGGCTGGCGCGTCGTCTCCGCCCATGTCAGCGTAATGGCCTGAGCGCCGAGCGCGGTACGTTGCGCCGCCCCGGTGGTGCCAGGAATTTTCTTGTTAGAAATTTCTCCTGGCTTCGCCGCCTTCCCCGGGTTAGGGTTCAAGTGCTGTCAACTTCGATCGAAGAAAGGAGAGTCAGGATGAGAACCCCATTGTTTGTCGCCCTCATGGCGGTCGCCGGCGTCGCTTCGGCGCAAACCACCACCATTCAGATGAACGTCGTCGACGCCAACGGCGTGCAAGCCTCCGCCGGGACCGTCAAGGCGGAACAGAACAAGTACGGCCTGCTGCTGACCCCTGAACTGCATGGCCTGCCCCCGGGCGTGCATGGCTTCCACGTGCACGCCAACCCGTCTTGCGGCGTGGCGCAGGTGGACGGCAAGCCCACCCCGGCCGGCGCGGCGGGCGGCCACTGGGATCCGGACAAGACCGGCGCCCACAAAGGTCCGTATGACGACAGGGGCCACAAGGGCGACCTGCCGGCGCTGTACGTGGGCGCAGACGGCAAGGCTACCTATCCTGTCCTGGCGCCGCGCCTGAAGCTGGCGGACCTGAATGGCCACGCCCTGATGATCCACGCCGGCGGCGACAACCACAGCGACCATCCCGCCCCGCTCGGCGGCGGCGGCGCCCGCATCATCTGCGGTGTCGTGAAGTAGAAGCGACGATCAACCGCGCGGCGCGGGCGGCTTGGCGGCCTCGGGGCGCGCGGGTGGGCCGGCGGGGTCGGGCATCTCCGCCGGCGCCTCGTCCGCCGTCAGCAGCAGACTGGCCCGCGGATTCGCAATGGCGATACCCAGTTCGCGGAAGCGATCCAGGATGCGCCGGTTCATCTCGCGCTGAACCCCCCAGCGGCCGGAGTCCTTGCAACGGATCTGCCCCGCCACGGTAACCATGGAGCCATCCACCGCATCCACCCCCCACACCTCGATATCGTTGAGGATGACATTGCGGTAAGTGGGATCCTCGCGCATCGCGGCACCCAGCTTCTTCAGTTCGGCGATCACCTGTTCGACGTCGGTGTCATAAGCCACACTGACCCGCACGGCCGCATTACCCAGCCCACGATTGGTATTGTTCACCGTCGATACCGAGCTGAACGGCACGATATACAGCGACCCATCGCCGCCCCGCAGGCGCACGGTGCGGATGGACAGGTATTCCACGCTGCCCGATACCCCGGCCACCGTCACCCAGTCCCCCACCTGCATCGCGTTTTCCATCAGCAGGAAGATGCCGGTGATGAAATCCTGCACCAGCTTCTGCGAACCGAAGCCCACCGCCACGCCGATGATACTGGCGCCTGCCAGCAGCGGGGTGGTGTTGATACCGATCTGGTTCAAGGTCGTGAATCCCACCACCAGGATCACCGCGATCATCAGCAAAGTGCGCAACATGGGCAGCAGGGTGCGCAGCCGCGCCGCGCGCACCAGGTCGCCCTGGTCTTTCCAAAGCTGCAGGCGCTGTTCGATGGCGTAATGCAAGGACTCCCACACCAGGATGGCGATGACGATGGATACCGCGATGGTCGCCAGGGCCGATGCGATGCTGCGGCCCAGCGTGCCGCGCGCGAACCAGTCCAGTACATCGGCGCCCCACACCTGTAGCAGGGCAAGCACGGTTACCAGGACGATCAGCATCGTCACCAGCCTTCGCACGATCGGGAAGTAGCGGCCAGCCAGGCGGTCCTGCGCCTCGCTGCGGGCCGCTGCGTCCTGGCTTGCGCTGTCCGCCGCGCGCGGCTGGAACATGCGCCCTAGCGCGCCCAGCAGCAGCATGGCGCTGATGCGCGCAGCGATGATGACGGCGCCGGTGACCACGACGAAGTGCATCAGCTTGGGAAAACCGTCCTCCACGCCCAGCGCCCACACGATCCACAGGCCCGCCACCAGCACGATGGCGATGACGGCCCACGTACGCGCAAGCCAGTGCCGCAGCATGGCCAAGGGCCCGGTCTGTTCCGGCTTGCCGCCCAAGGCGCGCGCGACGGGGCGGCGCAGCCGCAGGATGAGGGCGATGGTGAAGATATGCACCAGCAGGGAGAAGCCCTTGACCAGGATCAGGCGTGCCGAGGCGCCCACGCCCAGGATCTGCGCGGCGTCCGCGATGGCCAGGCCAAACAGCGCCAGGACGATGATGCGGCGCAGGCCGGTCTGCAGGCGCTGCGACACCGCGTCGGAGACGTGCAGCAGGCGCAGGCCATGCCCCACGGGCGACACCAGCAGGCGCAGGATGGCCATGCTGATACGGGTGGTGACGTAGGCGTGCACGAAGCCGCTGACGGCTTCATGCACGCGGGCATCGTCGCCGTCGAGCCAGCGCAGCATCAGGCCGGCGGCGATGAAGAATATCGCCAGGGGCAGCAGGTCCAGCACCAGCGACGCTAAGGCGTACGGCAGGTGGCGGATGGTGTGCCAATGCCGGCCGGCATTGCGGGTGGCTTTTTCGGCGGCCTCGTCGCGGGCCAGCGTGGCGTCGCGTGCCACCACGCCGGCGGCGCCGCCAGTGGCGACCGTATCGCTGCCCGTGGCGGCGACCGCGCCCGCGTTTGGAAAGGTGACCTTGCCCGCGGGGGAGGTGGTATGCGCGCCCGCGGCATTGCTGGCGGCACCGCCAGCGCCGCCAGCGCCGGCAGCGCCGCTGGCGCCAGCAGGCGCGGCGGTGCTCGTGCGTGCCGGTGCGCCGCTATCCGCGGGCATCGCCGCAGCCTCGGGCGGCACCGTTGCCGAGGTATCCGGCGGGGCGGCGCCGTCGTCCATGGAGACCGGCACCGCTTCGACGCGTGCGATGCCGTCGCGGGTGGTTTGTACCAGTGCTACACCGGGCGGGGCCGAGCGCAGGCTTGCATCCTCGGCATCCTGTTGCTGTTCGGCCTGGTCGCGGTCGGCTTCCTCGCGCTTGCGCTCCGCTTGCACGCGTTGGCGTTCTTCCTCGCGCCGTTGGCGCCGCTCGGCGGCTTCCTCGTCGTCCGCGTGCTGGGCCAAGGCCTTGCGCGGTTGCCGCAGGGAGCGTTGCAGGGCCCATTCCAGCAGCAAGGCGACCACGAACACC
Source organism: Achromobacter sp. HZ34 (assembly GCF_002209485.1). Classification (GTDB taxonomy): domain Bacteria; phylum Pseudomonadota; class Gammaproteobacteria; order Burkholderiales; family Burkholderiaceae_B; genus Bordetella_C. Next base: position 149,847 of record NZ_NJIX01000010.1, read on the forward strand.
GCGAACAGCGTGGTCAGCACCTGGCGCAGCAGTCTTTGCCCGGATTCCGTGGCCAGATTGCGGTTGGCGCGGGCCACCATGTCCGGGACATCTTTCATTCCTTCACGGACCTGCGCCACTTGCGCGCTCACGCCGTCCACCCACAGCGAGATGCTGCGCAACATGCGCGCCATCAGGCCGTTCGCTTCCAGCGGAACGATGGCCGTGGTTGCCGGCTCATCCGCTGCCGGTGCTGCCGGTGCGGCGGCCGTCGCAGGGGCGCCAGTTGCCGTTGTCGCGGGTGTCGCGGCCGACGAGGCCGGCGCGCCGGGTGCGGCGGCGGCACCAGGCGCGGTGTCGGCGATCGCCTTCAACGCACGTATGGTCTGCGCCCGCGTGGCATCGTCTTGCAGCAACTGAACGGCGCGATTGGCGTCGGAGGGATTGATCCCGCCCGCCGTCGTGGCTGGATTCGTGGCCGTACTCGCCGCCGCCGGGTTGGCGTGCGTTGCGGGTGCGGCGGCGTGACCTGCTGCCGGCGTGCCATGCGACGCCCCAGGTATCAAGCCGTCCAAGGGCCCTGCCGCCTGCGCCAGCAGCGGTGCGCTGGCAAGAATGGCGATCGAGAGCATCATCCGTCCCATTGCTCCGGCCATGCACTTGCGCGGCCGGGAGCGGGGGGGAGAAAGAACGGAAGACAGTGGGGTCATTGATACATCCTTATGCCGCAGGCGGGAACGGAACAATTAACACGCCGATGCATCGATCGTCTTGTCCACATTCCTGCACAATTCAAAAAGCAAAATCTGGCCGGAAGAGCAAGCCCCATTCCCATGGGAACCTTGCACGCCGCAATCGATGGAGCAGGGAAGCAAAGATTGAAGGCAGTCGCAGGCGCATGCCTGGCCAACCAGGCTATTGCCCCGGCGTCAGGCGCAGCAGCCGGCCTTCGCTGCTGTCCTCCAGCAGCCACAGCGCCCCGTCGGGCGCTTCGGCGACGTCGCGGATGCGGGCGCCCATGTTCCAGCGGTTTTCCTCGCGGGCGCCGCCTTGCCCGTCGAAGGCGACGCGGACCAGGGCCTGCGAGCGTAGCGCGCCGATGAAGGCCGACCCCTGCCATTGCGGGAACATCCTGCCCTTGTAGAAGATCAGGCCGGCGGGCGCGATCACGGGCGTCCAGTACAACACGGGCTCCTGGAATTCCGGATGCGTAGGCGGGCGCGGGATGGGCGTGCCGTTGTAGTTGTCGCCGTAGGAGACCACCGGCCAGCCATAGTTCTTGCCGGGTTGCTCCAGGTTCAGCTCGTCACCCCCCATGGGTCCCATCTCGTGCAGCCACAGCTGGCCATCCGGCGCGTACGCCAGGCCATAGGGATTGCGGTGGCCCGTACTCCACATCAGCGCCCGGACCCCGCCATCCTTGGCCCAGGGATTGTCCGGCGGTACGCGGCCGTCGGGGAACATCCGCAACACCTTGCCCAAAGGCAGCTTGGGATCCTGCGCGGTGCGCGGGCGCATGCGGTCGCCGGAAGTCAGGAACAGATAGCGCCCGTCAGGGGAGAAGGCGATGATGCCGCCGGGTTGGCCGCCCGGCCCGCCGCCGCTCTTGTCGCCGTCCGGGGTGGCGCGCCAGATCACGCGCAGGTCGCGCAGTGCCGATCCGCCCTGGTCCAGCCGCGCGCGTGCCAGTGCCAGGTTGGCGCCATCGCCCGCTTCGACGTAAGTCAGGTAGATCATGCCGTCGTCCTGCCATGTGGGGCCCAAGGCCACGTCCAGCAGGCCGTTCTGACCGCTGTAGGTGACGGCGGGCACACCCTTGATTTCCTGCTTCTTGCCTTGCGGGGTCACGATGTACAGATGACCGGTCTTCTCCGTCACCAGCATGCGGCCGTCGGGCAGGAAGGCCAGCGCCCATGGCATGTCGAAAGTCGCCACCGGCTGCACCGCGAAGGGCAGGGCCTTGTCATAGGGCCGGTTGCCTTCATTGCGCGGCGCGGCCGCGTAGGCAGCGTGGCCGAGCACGCCCGCCACCAGCGCCACGCCCGCCACGTACCTGCGCCAGAAAGCGGAACGACGTGGGCAGGAAATCGAGATGCTCATAAGCACTCCATGAATGTGACACAGGAGAAGGACTCAAACCAAAGGCTTGAGGTCCCCCAGCACAGTGGGAATCAACTCCGAAACGGTCGGGTGAATATGCACCGTGTCCCGCAGCGTCGTATACGGCGCTCCCGCCGACATCGTGTCTATCAAGCCATGCACGGCTTCGTCGCCACCGGTGCCCAGGATGGCCGCGCCCAGCAATTGCCGGCTCTCGGCATCCACGACCACCTTCATGAATCCCTGCGTCTCGCCCTTTTCCACCGCGCGGCCGACCCGTGCCATGGGCCGTGTCCCCACCAGGGCAGGCTTGCCGCTGCGGCGCACAGCTGCCTCTGTCATGCCGACGCGCCCCAGGGGCGGATCGATGTACAGCGCATAGACAGGAATGCGATCGCTGACCCGGCGCGCCTGCCCATCGAGCAGATTCGCCGCGACGATTTCGAAGTCGTTATAAGCCGTGTGCGTGAACGCCCCGCGGCCGTTGCAATCCCCCAGCGCCCATACGCCGGGCACATTGGTGGCCAGGCTGTCGTCCACCTGGATATAGCCATGGGCATCGGTGGCGATGCCGGCCGCCTCCAGGCCCAGGTCGTCGGTATTGGGCCGCCGGCCGGTGGCGACCAGGACGTGCGACGCCAGCACCGGCGGCTGGCCGGCATGGGTATGGACGGTGATCTGTCCCGCGTCCTCCGCGAAGCGGATATCGTCCGCGTTCAGGCGCAGTTGTATGCCCTCGTTCTCGATGATCGCGCGGATGGCGTCGGAGATGTCCTCGTCCTCGCGCGCGATCAGGCGCTGGCCTTTCTCCACCAACGTCACGTCGCTGCCGAAGCGGCGATACATCTGCGCGAACTCCAGGCCGATATAGCTGCCGCCGATGATAGCCAGATGCCGCGGCAGCACGTCCAGGTCGCGCATGCCGACATTGGTCAGGACGGGCACGCCGCCGATGCCGGGCAGGTCGGGAATGACGGCACGCCCACCGCTATTGATGAAGATCCGGTCCGCTGTCAGTCTTTGCCCGTCCACCGCCACTTCATGCGGACCGGTAAAGCGCGCATGTCCCGCGTAGACGGTGCAATTGGCCATCCCGCGCAGCCAGCTTTCGACGCCATGGCGCGCATTGCTGGCCACCGTATCCGCGCGTGCCTTCACGCGGGCGATGTCCACGCCCACCGGGCCTTGCAGCGCCACACCGTAATCGGCCGCGCGGCGGGCCAGGTGCGCGGCATAGGCGCTGGCCACCAGGGTCTTGGTGGGCATGCAGCCGGTGTTCACGCACGTGCCGCCGAACTGCTTGCGCTCGATCATCGCCACCTTCATGCCTGCGTCGCTCAGGCGGCCGGCCAGGGCGGGCCCGGCCTGGCCCGCGCCGATGATGATGGCGTCGTAATGTCGCGCGCGCGCGTTGTCGTTGTCGCTGGATCCGTGGTCTTCGTGGCCTGACTGTTTGCTCATGGACCGCCTCCGGGGTGGGCAGCGCGCCTGCCAGGCGTGGCAGCGGGCTCGCTCCACTTTATACGGAGATTCGTGTTCGATGTAACCCATGCTGGCGCATGAGGCGCGGCCAGGCGCTGCTACCCTAAGCCTTGCGCAGCGAATGCGTGGTCAGCACCTCCAGCACGCGGCGGTCGCGCTGGCCGGCCAGCGCACCGGTGATTTCCGTGCGCACGACCGCCGTGGTGCGCCCCCGATGCATGACGCGGGACCGCGCCCGCAACTGTTCGCCTTCGCCCGGGCTGACGAAGCCCGCGGTCACGCTGCTGACCGGCCAGTCGCCAGGCAGCCCGGCACACGCGGTGGCCTGGGCGAACGCCAGCAGGACGCCCCCCTGCACGTGGCCGACGCGATTGCCCAGATGGGCGCCATTGCGCAAGACGCCGCTGGCCCCCTGGGCCGCGGGGCGTGTGCGAAACCCCCAGAATGCTTCGGAGAAATTCTCGATGCCGCCCGCCTGCAAGGCCTCCAGCGCCTGCGCGTAGATCTGGGCATCGCTGTCTTGCAGTCCGCCGGGCGCGGGCAGGGGCACCCCGGCCCAGTCCGCATCGGCCGGCAGGTCTATCGCTTGCAGCACCGGCGCACGGGTTCCGGGGGGCAGGTCCAGCACCATGAACGTGCCGCTGCCCAGGGCAATTTCGCGGTCGCCGCTGCGGATGCTGACACTGGCGATGGCCTGTTGCCCAGCCGTATCGCGCAGGAATCCATGGAAGTGGCTGACCGCCCGCAGGGGACCTTCACAGGCGGCGCCGGTGAGCTGCAGTTGCATATTCACCGTCGCCAGCCGTGTCTCCCGCTGCAGCGCCGCGCGGATGCTGGAGGCCAGGGCCAGGTCGGCCAGCACATTGAGTCCCACCGGGTCGACGCTGCCGTCGGCCCGCGGCGGCACGCCCTTGAGGGTGGTCACGCCCCCCGCCGGCGCCACGTGGTCGAAGGACACGGCAAGGAAATTGCCGGGGAAATGAAAGCCCTGTTCCCGCCCCAGGTGGATGGCGTGCAGCACCCGACGCAGGATGGGGTGATCGGCGGGGGCGGTAGCGGCGCAGGCGGTCGAGGTCATGGACAGCATCAAACAGGCAGGGGGGAATGCCAGATTATCCAATACAATCCTCGCGCAATCGCCGGCCGGGCCAAGGACAAAGCAAAGGCTCGCAAGGAAAGGCGCGCGACGGCTGGTCGTGCGGCGCCGGTAACGCTTTCGAGGAGAAGCATCATGCGTAAACTTTGTCTGGCCGTGGCGTTCGCCGGCCTGTTCGCCAGCGGCGCTGCCGTGGCCCAATCGACCCTGCGCATCGGCCTGCAGGACGATCCCGACGTGCTGGACCCCGTGCGCGCCCGCACTTTCGTCGGCCGCATCGTGTTCGCTTCCCTGTGCGACAAGCTGGTCGAAATCACCCCCGACCTGAAGATCGTGCCGCAGCTGGCCGAGTCCTGGGAAACCAGCGCGGACGGCAAGACCCTGACCATGAAGCTGCGCAAGGGCGCCGTCTACCATGACGGCACGGTGATCGACGCCGCCTCGGTCAAGGCCAACCTGGACCGCGGCCGCACGCTGCCCGACAGCAACCGCAAGAGCGAACTGGCCACGGTGGCCAGCGTCGACGCCCCCGATGCGCAGACGGTGGTGATCCACCTGACCGAGCCCGATGCCTCGCTGCTGTCGCAGTTGTCGGACCGCGCGGGCATGATGATGTCGCCGGCCGCGTTCGACAAGGATCCCGGCGCCAAGCCGGTGTGCTCCGGTCCCTACCGCTTCAAGGAGCGGGTGCAGAACGACCGCATCGTGCTGGAGAAATTCCCGCAATATTGGGACGCCGCCGACTATCATTTCGACCGCGTCATCTTCACGCCCATCCCCGACACCACCGTGCGCGTGAACAACCTGCGCGCCGGCGACCTGGACATCATCGAGCGCATGGCGCCTTCGGACGTCAAGGCCGTCAAGGATGACAAGAACCTGGTGCTGGCGCCGGTGGTCGGCCTGGGCTACCAGTCCTTCTCGATCAACCTGGCCAACGGCGCGCGCGCCAACCAGCCCGCCGGCAAGGACAAGCGCGTGCGCCAGGCGCTGGACCTGGCCATCGACCGCGACGCCATCAATGAAGTGGTCGGCGAAGGCATGTTCCAACCTGCTTTCCAGGGTTTCCCGCCCGCCAGCTTTGCCTACGACAAGAAGTTCGAGCGCAAGGGCCGCGACGCCAAGAAAGCCAAGGAATTGCTGAAGGCGGCCGGTTTCGATCGCGTCAAGCTGGAAATCACCTACGGCAACAACACCACCAACCAGCAGATCTATGAGCTGATCCAGGCCATGGGCGCGGAAGCGGGCTTCGACATCTCGCTCAAGCCGGTGGAATTCGCGTCCTTGCAGTCGGCGCTGGCGCGCGGCGATTTCGAGGCCGGCCAAAGCGGCTGGTCCGGCCGTGTCGATCCCAGCGGCAACATCTTCCAGTACGTCTCGACCAAGGGCAGCCTGAACGACGGCCGCTACAGCAATCCGCAGGTCGACAAGCTGCTGACCGATGCGCGTGCCGAATTCGATCCGGCTAAGCGCAAGGCCCTGTACGACCAGGCCCAGGCCATTCTGCGTGACGAAGATCCCATCATTTACCTGTACTACCTGCCGTGGACCTTCGCCCACAAGAAGAAGGTGCAGGGCTTCGTTGCCTATCCCGACGGCTTGATCCGCCTGAAGGGTGTGGCGATGGCCGCCAAGTAAGGTGAAGACAGCCGGGCTTGAAGGGGTTTGCGCCCCTGCTGCCCGGAATCTCTGCGCGGCCCCGGGTGCTTTTGCTCCCCGGGGCCGATTTTCTTTCCAGGGCTATCTGCCCAACCGGCGTGCGTGGCGCGCCCAAGGTGGACCATCATGATGTTTACCACCCGTCCCGAGATCCTCGGTACTTTCGGCGTCGTCACCTCGACGCACTACCTGGCCACGGCCGCCGGCATGGCCATGCTGGAACGTGGCGGCAATGCCTTCGACGCCTGTGTCGCCACGGCCTTCGTGCTGCAAGTGGTGGAGCCGCACCTGGTCGGCCCGGCGGGCGAGGTGCCCGGTGTGTTCTATTCCGCCAAGACCGGCAAGGTGCAGGTGCTGTGCGGCCAGGGCGTGGCGCCGGCGGCAGCCACCATCGAGCATTTCCGCGGCCTGGGCCTGGACCTGATCCCCGGCAACGGCCTGCTGCCGGCCGTGGTGCCCGGTTCCTTCGACGCCTGGATGCTGATGTTGCGCGACCACGGCTCGATGCGTTTGCGCGACGTGCTGGAACCGGCGATTTTCCATGCGGAAAGCGGCCATGCCCTGATGCCGCGTATCTCCAACACCATTGCCGGACTGAAGGATTTTTTCGAGACGCACTGGCCTTCCACCGCGGAAATCTACCTGCCCGGCGGCCAGGTGCCCGCCGCGCGCAAGCTCTTCCGCAATCCGCGCCTGGCGCAGACCTGGCGCCGTGTCCTGAGCGAGGCCGAAGCCGTCGGAGGCGACCGCGAGCGCCAGATCCAGGCCGCGCGCGACGCCTTCTATCGGGGCTTCGTCGCTGATGCCATCGACCGTTATTCGCGCCAGACCGAAGTCATGGATGCCAGCGGCCGGCCCCATCGCGGCGTGCTCACGGGCGACGACCTGGCCCGCTGGTCGGCCAGTTACGAAGAACCGGTCACCTACGACTATGGCGACTACACCGTCGCCAAGGCGGGCGGCTGGAGCCAGGGGCCGGTGTTCCTGCAGACGCTGGCCTTGCTGAAAGGCGCCGACTTGGCCGCGGAGGGGCCCAATAGCGCAGTCTTCGTGCATAGGCTGACCGAGGCCATGAAGCTGGCCTTCGCCGATCGGGAGGCTTATTACGGCGATCCGGATTTTGTCGATGTACCCCTGGCTCATCTGTTGTCCGAGGCCTATACGGCGCCGCGCCGGGCCCTTATCGGAGAGCAGGCGTCGCTGGAGCTGCGGCCGGGTACCGTGCCCGGCTACGAGGCGCAGCTGGCGCGCATGATGGATACGCTGAAACGCCTGTCTCCCGTGACGGAAATCGGTGCGGTCAGCAATGAGCCGACGTTGGCTGAGATGCGCGCCGCCGGCACGGTCAAGCGGGGTGATACCACCCACGTCGACGTGATCGATCGCTGGGGCAATATGGTGTCGTGCACGCCCTCGGGGGGCTGGTTCCAGTCTTCACCTGTCATTCCCGAATTGGGTTTCGGCCTGACCACCCGGGCCCAGATGTTCTGGCTGGAAGAGGGGTTGCCCGGCACGCTGGCGCCCGGCAAGCGGCCACGCACCACGCTCACGCCGACGCTGGCCTTGCGCGGGGGCCGTCCCTACATGGTTTTCGGCACGCCTGGCGGCGACCAGCAGGAGCAATGGCAATTGCTGCTGTTCCTGCGCCATGTGCATCACGGCCTGAATCTGCAGGAGGCCATCGATATGCCGATGTCGCACACCCTGCATTTCCCCAGTTCCTTCTATCCGCGTGACCGCAAGCCGGGCCATCTGGCGGTGGAGCAGAGCTTCGGCGCCGAGGTGATCGACGCCTTGCGCGCCCGCGGCCACGCCATCGAGGAGGTCCCGGCCTGGTCGGTCGGGCGCTTGACGGCCGCCTCGCTGGACGAGGACGGCATCATGCACGCCGCCGCCACGCCCCGGCTGATGCAGGCCTACGCGGCGGGACGCTAGGCGGCAGCTGGCGCGGCGGCCCCAGCGCGCCGGGCCCAAGGCCCAAGGCCCGAGGCCCGAGGCCCGTCGCCCGTCGCGTCAGCGACCGGGCAGGGCCCAGGTGCTGACCACCTGAGCGACGGGATCGCCGCCGTGGGGGGACAGCAGGACTTCACCCGCGCACAGGCGGCCCGTCTTCAACAGGCGGGCCTCGGCCACTACCTCGCCCGCCGGGCATTTGCGCAGGAAGTTGATCGTCAAGCTGGCGGTCACCGCCTCGCTGTTGCCGGTGGCGCCCACCACCGCCGCGTACAACGCCACATCGGCCAGGGCCATCAGCATGGGGCCGGCCACGATGCCCCCCAGGCGCTGATGCGCGGGATTCTCCGGCAGGATGGCGCGCGCCGTGCCATGGCCGATGGCTTCCATGCGTATCCCCAGCACCGCGGAAAAGGGATGGTGAGATTCCATCAGAACCAGGAACCGGGGCAGGTCGATCGCGGCCGGACGGTCCGCGCCGGGATAGCCAGCGGCCAAGTGGCCCGGGGCAGGGTGGCCCGGGGCAGGGTGGCCCGAGGCAGGGTGGCCCGAGGCAGGGTGGCCCGAGGCAGGGTGGCTCGGCGCAGGGTCACTCGGGGCAGGATCGCCCGGCACAGGATCGTCCGAGGCGGGGGCAAGGTGGCCGATAGTGGGGCGGTCCGAGGTGCGCGGGTCGTTCATGGCAATGTCTCCAGGTTGCGGCAATGGGCGTCGAGCAGGGCTTCGGCGTTCTGCGCCAGCGATTTCAGCCGGCCGGTGTGCAGCAGCAACAGCAGCCCGCTGAGGTACGTGAACATCTGCATGCGCTCCAGCACGACGTCGCACCCCGGCCGCGTGCGTGCCAGGCCGTGGCCCAGCAGCGTCACGCACAGGCTCAGGCGCGTGTTCAGCCCGCGGTCCAGCTCCGGCCCCAGCCCGCGCGGTGCCAGCCCCTGGAACAGGTAGAAGCCCAGCGACAGCTCGGCCGGCCGTTGCGCGTAGTAGTCATAGAACGCACCCGCCACGGCGCGTGCCGCCGTGGCGTTGTCGGCCTGTGACAGCGTCTGGGCCAACTGCTCCCGCAAGCGGTCCAGGGAGGTTTCCAGCAGAGCGGCGTACAGCGCCTCCTTGTTGCCGAACCAGGGGTAGATGGCCCCGGTGGTGCAGCCGGCCTCCCGGGCGATGGCCCGCAGGCTGGCCTGTGCCAGGCCGTCGCGGGCGAACACCCGCTGCGCTGCCTCCAGGATCAGGGCGCGCCGGGCAGCCCCCAACCGTTCAGCATGGCTGGGCGGCGTGGCGTCTGTTGCAATCAGGGGAGAGGAATTGCCAATCGGGGTAGATGACATCGATAGGGCACCCGCGGAAACCGGCGCAAGCAGGGTCGAAAGGCGCGAATAACGGCGAAATCAGAAAATAACAGTGTTATCTACCTTTTGAAAAGGCCGCCCGTTAGCCTCTCCCATAGTGAAGAATGTCAAAAATGGCCCCGAAACTGGGCAGCAATTGATCAGTTTCTGACAGGCTATGACGAGGGTTTGCCCTGGGCAGCAGGGCGTGACAGGACGTTGTTGTTGTATGCACCCAACATCGTTTGGTCCAAACCAGTCGTTTTTAGGACGTGAGCGTAGCCAGTACCCCGGATTTTTGATGCAATAGCGTCAACTTCCCTTCGCGGAGTTAGGGGGGCGGCAGGCTGGATTTGCTGGATTGCTGCTCTTGTCACTCATATCAACGGAGATTTCTTCAAATGAAAAAGACTCTGCTCGCTGCCGCCCTGCTCGCCGGCTTCGCTGGTGCCGCTCAGGCAGAAACGTCGGTCACCCTGTACGGGATCGTCGACATCGGTGTTGGCTATCAACAAATCAAGGGCGGTGGTTTCGACAAGCAGTCGAAGTTCGGCTTGGCGAACGGCGTCCAAAACGGTTCGCGCTGGGGTCTGCGTGGTAGCGAAGATCTGGGTGACGGTCTGCGCGCTGTCTTCACCCTGGAATCGGGCTTCAACTCGGCTGACGGTCAGTCGGCTCAAGGTGGCCGCCTGTTCGGTCGTCAAGCCACTCTGGGTCTGGCTAGCAACTCCTGGGGCCAGCTGGACTTCGGCCGCCAAACCAACATCGCTTCGAAGTTCTTCGGCTCGATCGACCCGTTCGCTGAAGGCTTCAACATGGCCAACATCGGTACGGCCTTCAGCTCGGCGAACACGACCCGCTACGACAACATGGTTCTGTACCAAACCCCCGTGTTTGGTGGCTTCCAAGCTGGCGCTGGCTACTCGTTCAACATCGATGACACGAACGCCGCTCAAACCGGCTATCGCACGAACAACAACCAACGCGGCATCACCGCTGGTGTTCGTTACGTCAACGGCCCGATCAACATCGCCGCCGCCTACGACCAACTGAACCGCAGCGAAACCGACACGACCGGTGCCAACACCGGCGATCGTATCCGCGCCTGGTTGGTTGGTGGTACGTACGACTTCGAAGTTGTGAAGCTGGCTTTGGCCTACGGCCAAACCAAGGATGGCTGGATCCAAGCCTCGTCGATCGTCGGCCCGTTCTCGGGTTCGGCTCCTTCGGGCCTGCCGGGCAACCTGACCTCGAACGCCTATCGTGACGGCCTGAAGGTCAACTCGTACTTGGTCGGTCTGTCGGCCCCCATCGGCGGTGCTACCAGCATCTTCGGTTCGTGGCAGCGTCTGGACCCGAACAATGGCAATTTCTACGCCACGGGTAACAACGACGAAACCACCAACGTGTTCTCGCTCGGCGCCACCTACGACCTGTCCAAGCGTACCAACCTGTACGCCGTGGCTTCGTACGCCAAGGACTACGCCTTCGTGGACGGCCTGAAGTCGACCATGGGCGTTGTCGGTATCCGTCACCGCTTCTAATCGAGCGTAGGACGGGCAACCGTCCTTGTTCGAGTTGCATCGGCTCGACCGGTGCGGCAAAAAGTAATACCGGGCAAGGCGCAAGCCCTGCCTTTAAAAGCCATCCTCGCGGATGGCTTTTTTATTTTGTCCGGATGCTTATCGGCTTTCGTTTATCGGCTGCCCTGATCGGCGCTGCAAGGTACAATCCACCCGCTACAAAACGCAGCGGGGGCAGCGGTTTGCGGCGTCGTGGCTGGCTGGCGCTCTTATATAAGAGACGCAACACAGTTCAGCCGTAAGTAACGGTCAAAATGCTACAATCCAAAGGTTTGTGCATATGACGGACGCGCCAGAATGAATCTGCAAGAATATTTCCCCGTTCTGCTCTTTATCGTCGTGGCAACGGGTATTGGCTTTGCGCTGCTGACCGCAGGCTCGCTACTCGGCCCCCGGCGCCCCTACGCGGAAAAACTCGCTCCCTATGAGTGCGGCTTCGAAGCTTTCGAAGACGCCCGCATGAAGTTCGACGTGCGTTATTACCTCGTCGCTATCCTATTCATCCTGTTCGACCTCGAAATCGCTTTCCTGTTTCCTTGGGCCATCGCGCACGGCGCAGTAGGCCTGGTGGGTTTCTGGACAGTCATGATTTTCCTGGCCGTGCTGACGGTGGGTTTCATTTACGAATGGAAGAAGGGCGCGCTCGACTGGGAATAATCCTTCCAGGTCCCGATCACGCTAGCAGAGACGAATATGGCTATTGAAGAAGGCTTAAACAAGCAGGGCTTTATCACCACCAGCGCTGACAAGTTCATCAACTGGGCGAAGACCGGTTCGATGTGGCCGATGACCTTTGGTCTGGCCTGTTGCGCGGTGGAGATGATGCACGCGGGCGCCGCCCGCTACGACCTGGACCAGTTCGGGATCATCTTCCGTCCCAGTCCGCGTCAGTCCGACCTGATGATCGTCGCCGGCACCCTGTGCAACAAGATGGCGCCGGCCCTGCGCAAGGTCTATGACCAGATGCCGGAACCGCGCTGGGTGGTGTCGATGGGCTCCTGTGCGAACGGGGGCGGCTATTACCACTACTCGTATTCGGTCGTGCGTGGTTGCGATCGTATCGTGCCGGTCGATGTTTATGTGCCGGGTTGCCCGCCCACGGCGGAGGCGCTGGTCTACGGTCTGCTGCAGATGCAGGACAAGATCCGTCGGACCAACACCATCGCGCGCTAAGCGCGGCCTTGGCCGCGCATCTGTTTTGCGTGGCTCACCTACTCGTTGAAGATGATGACCAGGCTCGAAACCCTGAAAAACAACCTGCTGGCCGCGTTTGGCGACGCAATCGTGCTGAACGAGGCCCTGGGTGAACTGACTCTCGAAGTTCCGCCGGCGCAATGGGTGTCGGCCTGCAACAAGCTGCGCACCGATGCGACGCTGCGCTTCGAATCCTGTGTGGACCTGTGCGGCGTCGACTACCTGACCTGGGGCAATGGCTCGCGCCAGGAAGCCGAGGAAAAGGCCGGCCGCGCGCAAGGTACCCGCTACGCCGTCGTCGTGCACCTGCTGTCGGTTGAACATAACTGGCGCCTGCGCGTGCGTACCTGGGCTGCCCAGGACGATTTCCCCATGGTCTCCTCGCTGATCGAATGCTGGCCCGGTGTCAGCTGGTACGAGCGTGAAGCGTTCGACCTGTACGGCATCGTGTTCGAAGGCCACCCAGACCTGCGCCGCATCCTGACGGACTATGGCTTCATCGGCCATCCCTTCCGCAAGGACTTCCCGCTGTCCGGCAACGTCGAGATGCGCTACGACCCCGAACAGCGCCGCGTCATTTACCAGCCGGTCACCATCGATCCGCGTGAAATCACGCCGCGCGTCGTGCGCGAAGACACTTACGGAGCCGGTCGCTGATCATGGCTGAAATCAAGAACTACACGCTCAACTTCGGGCCGCAGCACCCGGCCGCGCACGGGGTGTTGCGCCTGGTGCTGGAACTGGACGGCGAAGTGATCCAGCGCGCCGACCCGCACATCGGCCTGCTGCACCGCGCCACCGAGAAGCTGGCCGAGCACAAGACCTACATCCAGGCGCTGCCCTATATGGACCGCCTGGACTACGTGTCCATGATGTGCAACGAGCACGCCTATGTCATGGCCATCGAGAAGCTGCTGGGCGTCGAAGCGCCGCTGCGCGCGCAATACATCCGGGTGATGTTCGATGAAATCACCCGCGTCCTGAACCACCTGATGTCGCTGGGTTCGCACGCGCTGGACGTGGGCGCCATGGCGGTCTTCCTGTACGCCTTCCGCGAACGCGAAGACCTGATGGACTGCTACGAAGCCGTGTCGGGCGCGCGCATGCACGCGGCCTACTACCGTCCCGGCGGCGTGTATCGCGACCTGCCGGACACCATGCCGCAGCAGGCCGGCAGCAAGTACCGCAGCGAAAAGGAAATGCGCCAGTGGAACGAGGCCCGTTCCGGCTCGCTGCTGGATTTCATTGAAGATTTCACCAATCGCTTCCCCGCCTGCGTCGACGAGTACGAGACCCTGCTCACCGACAACCGCATCTGGAAGCAGCGCCTGGTGGGTATCGGCGTGGTCGATCCGGATCGCGCCAAGGCGCTGGGCTTCACCGGCCCGATGTTGCGTGGCTCGGGCGTGGCCTGGGACCTGCGCAAGACGCAGCCGTATGAAGTCTACGATCTGCTGGACTTCGATATTCCCGTCGGCGTGAACGGCGACTGCTACGACCGCTACCTGGTGCGCGTGAACGAGTTGCGCCAGAGTAACCGCATCATCCGCCAGTGCGTCGAGTGGCTGCGCAACAACCCCGGCCCGGTGATGATCGACAACCACAAGGTGGCGCCGCCCAAGCGCACGGCCATGAAGACCAACATGGAAGAGCTGATTCACCATTTCAAGCTCTTCACGGAAGGTTTCCACGTGCCGCCGGGCGAAGCGTATGCCGCGGTCGAGCATCCCAAAGGCGAATTCGGTATCTACCTGGTGTCCGATGGCGCCAACAAGCCTTACCGCCTGAAGATCCGCGCGCCCGGTTTCGCCCACTTGCATGCGCTGGACGAGATGTCGCGCGGCCACATGATCGCCGACGCTGTCACGATCATCGGCACGCAGGACATCGTGTTTGGCGAAATCGATCGCTAAGGCGTCACCAGGACTTAGAAGAAAGACCCGAACCGAGAGACTCCTGCGCCGTACCTGTACGGGTCTCTCGCTCAATCCGGATTCAAACTTATGCTGCTTTCCGAACAGGCTTACCAGAAAATCGACCGGGAACTGTCCAAGTTCCCCGGCGATCAGAAGCAGTCGGCCATCATGGCTTCCCTGGCGATCGCCCAGGACGAGCAGGGTTGGTTGTCGACCGAGATCATCGAGGACGTGGCCAATTATCTTGGCGTTCCCCCCATCGCCGTGCAGGAGGTCGCGACCTTCTACAACATGTTCGACGTGAACAAGGTGGGCAAGCACAAGATCAGCGTCTGTACCAACCTGCCTTGCGCGCTGCGTGACGGCGAAAAGGCCGGCGACTACCTCAAGCGCAAGCTGGGCATCGACTACCGCGGCACCACGGCCGACGGCCTGTTCACCCTGGTCGAGGGCGAATGCATGGGCGCCTGTGGCGACTCTCCGGTGCTGATCGTGAACAACAAGCACATGTGCGTGCGCATGTCCGAAGAAAAGCTGGATGCGCTGGTGGACAGCTTGAAGACGCAAGGAGAGTCGGCATGAACGCGCCGGACTTGTACCGTCAGTTTTCCCAGGGCCTGGATCCCAATCCGCTCAACGACCTGTCGCAGTCCATGTGCCTGCACGGCCGCCATATCGGTGCGCAGATCCTGGACGGCCTGGATGGCCAGAACTGGCGCCTGGAAGAGTACGTCAAGCGCGGCGGCTACGAAGCCCTGCGCAAGATCCTGACCACCGGCATGAAGCCGGAAGACGTGATCGCCGAAGTCAAGGCGTCGGGCCTGCGCGGCCGCGGCGGCGCAGGCTTCCCCACCGGCCTGAAGTGGAGCTTCATGCCGCGTACGTTCCCGGGCCAGAAGTATCTCGTCTGCAATTCAGATGAGGGCGAACCGGGCACGTTCAAGGACCGCGACATCCTGCGCTTCAACCCGCACATCGTCATCGAAGGCATGGCCATCGCCGCCTTCGCGATGGGCATCTCGGTGGGCTACAACTACATCCACGGCGAAATCTTCGAGGTCTATGACCGTTTCGAGGAAGCGCTGGAAGAGGCGCGCGCCGCCGGCTTCCTGGGTGACAAGCTGCTGGGTTCGGAGTTCAGCTTCCAGCTGCACGCCTTCCACGGCTACGGTGCGTACATCTGCGGCGAGGAAACCGCGCTGCTCGAATCGCTGGAAGGCAAGAAAGGCCAGCCGCGCTTCAAGCCGCCGTTCCCGGCCAGCTTCGGCCTGTACGGCAAGCCCACCACGATCAACAACACCGAAACGTTCGCGGCGGTGCCCTGGATCATCCGCAACGGCGGCCAGCAGTACCTGGAAGTGGGCAAGCCCAACAACGGCGGCACCAAGATCTTCTCGATCACCGGCGACGTCGAACGTCCCGGTAACTACGAGATCCCGATGGGCACGCCGTTCTCCAAGCTGCTGGAGCTGGCGGGCGGCATGCGGGGCGGACGCCAGCTGAAGGCCGTCATTCCTGGCGGTTCCAGCGCACCGGTGCTGCCGGCCAACATCATCATGGAAACCACGATGGACTATGACTCCATCGCCAAGGCGGGTTCCATGCTGGGTTCGGGCGCGGTCATCGTCATGGACGACACGCGCTGCATGGTCAAGTCGCTGCTGCGACTGTCCTATTTCTACTTCGAGGAAAGCTGCGGCCAGTGCACGCCGTGCCGTGAAGGCACGGGCTGGCTGTACCGCATGGTCCAGCGTATCGAGCACGGCCACGGCCGTCCGGAAGACCTGGACATGCTGGACAACGTCGCCGGCAACATCATGGGCCGCACCATTTGCGCCCTGGGCGACGCTGCCGCCATGCCGGTACGAGGCTTTCTGAAGCATTTTCGTGACGAATTCGCGCACCACATCGAGCACAAGTCGTGTGTGGTCCCGCAATATCTGTAGGTCCCAGGAACAGCAATGGTTGAACTAACCGTCGACGGCAACAAGGTAGAAGTGCCCGAAGGCAGCATGGTGATGCATGCAGCCCAGAAAGTCGGGCAGTACGTGCCGCATTTCTGCTACCACAAGAAGCTCTCCATCGCGGCCAATTGCCGCATGTGCCTGGTCGAAGTGGAGAAGGCGCCCAAGGCCCTGCCGGCCTGCGCCACGCCCGTGACCAACGGCATGGTGGTCTTCACCAATTCGGAAAAAGCCAAGGCCGCGCAAAAGTCGGTCATGGAATTCCTGTTGATCAACCACCCGCTGGATTGCCCGATCTGCGACCAGGGCGGTGAGTGCCAGCTGCAGGATCTGGCCGTCGGTTACGGCGGCTCGGCCTCGCGCTATCACGAAGAAAAGCGCGTGGTGTTCCACAAGGACCTGGGCCCGCTGGTGTCGGCCGAGGAAATGAGCCGCTGCATCCACTGCACCCGTTGCGTGCGCTTCGGCCAGGAAATCGCCGGCGTCATGGAACTGGGCATGCTGGGCCGCGGCGAGCATTCCGAGATCACCACCTTCGTGGGCCGCACCATCGAGTCGGAACTGTCCGGCAACATGATCGACCTCTGTCCCGTCGGCGCGCTGACCTCCAAGCCGTTCCGCTACAGCGCCCGTACCTGGGAACTGGCGCGGCGCCGCTCGGTCAGCCCGCATGACAGCGTGGGCGCCAACCTGGTGGTACAGGTGAAGGGCGAAGAAGTGCTGCGCGTGGTGCCGTTCGAGAATGACGCCGTCAACGAGTGCTGGATCAGCGACCGTGACCGTTTCTCGTATGAAGGCCTGAACAGCGAAGACCGCCTGAGCGTGCCGATGATCCGCAACGCCGACGGCACCTGGCGCGAAGCCTCGTGGGCCGATGCGCTGCAGACCGTGGGGCAGGGCCTGGCCCGCGTACGCGACAGCTTCGGCGCCGGCCAGATCGGCGCCTTGGCCACCGAATACTCGACCACTGAAGAATTCGCCTTGCTGGGCCGCCTGGTGCGCGCCCTCGGTTCGGAAAACATCGACTTCCGCCTGCGCCAGACGGACTCGGCCTTCGACGCCGCGCTCAATGGCGCGCCGTGGCTGGGCATGCCGATCGCCGACCTGGATACGCTGGACCGCGTGCTGGTCGTCGGATCCTTCCTGCGCAAGGATCACCCGCTGTTCGCGCAACGCCTGCGCCAGGCCGCCAAGCGCGGCACCCAGGTGCTGCTGCTCGACAGCGTGGCCGACGATCCGCTGCTGCCGGTGGCCGCGCGCCTGACCGTGGCACCGTCCGAGCTGCCGCGCGCCCTGGCCGAAGTGGCCGTGGCGCTGGCCCAGTTGAAGGGCCAGGCCGTGCCGGCTGAATTCGCGTCCGTGACGCCTGGCGAAAACGCCAAGCTGATCGCCGCCAGCCTGACCTCCGGCGCCAATGCCGGCGTGTTCATGGGCAATATGGCCGTGGCTTCGGGCGAGGCTTCGACCCTGGCCGCCAACGCCCAGGCCGTCGCGGAACTGGCGGGTGCCCGCTTCGGGTTCCTGACCTCGGGCGGCAACACCGTCGGCGGCTACCTGGCCGGCGCCGTGCCGGGCAAGGGTGGCAAGAACGCCGCCGCCATGCTGGCCGACCCGCTCAAGGCCTACGTCGTGCTGCACGCCGAGCCGCTGCTGGATGCCGACAACGGCCCGCAAGCCGTGGCTGCCTTGCGCGATGCGCAGTTTGCGGTGGCGCTGACTTCCTACCGTTCGGCCGCGGCCGACTGGGCCGACGTCATGCTGCCGGTGGCGCCGTTCACGGAAACCTCGGGCACCTACGTCAACGCCCAAGGCCTGGCGCAGAGCTTCAAGGGCACCGTGGCGCCGCACGGCGAAAGCCGTCCGGGCTGGAAGGTGCTGCGCGTGCTGGGCAACGTGCTGCACCTGCCCGGCTTCGACGACGAGACCTCGGAATCGGTGCGCGACGCGGCCTTGTCCGGCGGCATCGAAGGCCGTCTGTCGAACCGCATCAACGCCGCTGTCGGCGTGGGCCAGGCGCTGTCGGGCCTGGAACGCGTCGCCGATGTGCCGATCTACCGTACCGACGCCATCGTGCGCCGCTCCGAGGCGCTGCAGGCCGCGCCCGCTTCGCGCGCGCCGACTGCCCGCATGAACGGCCGCACCCTGGCCGGCCTGGGGCTGACCGCCGGTGTGAAGGTGAAGATCGCCGGCGCTACCGGCAGCATCGAACTGGAAACCGTGCAGGACGATGCGGTTGCCGATCGCGCCGTGCGTGTCGCGGCCGCCTTCGAGAAAACCGCCGGTCTGGGTGGTGCCTTTGGTCAAATTAGCGTGGAGCGTGCCTGATGGAATGGCTCAACACCCTGGAAGCGCAGGGCACGGCCTTGTTGGGCGCGACGCCCTGGCTGATCATCTGGACGATCATCAAGATCGTCGTCATCGCGGTGCCCATCATTCTTTGCGTGGCTTATCTCACCTTGTGGGAACGCAAGATGATCGGTTTCATGCACGTGCGCCTCGGCCCCAACCGTGTCGGTATCAAGGGCCTGGCGCAGCCGTTCGCGGACGTGTTCAAGCTGCTGACCAAGGAAGTGATTCTTCCGACCGAGTCCAACCGCGTCCTGTTCATCCTGGCCCCCGTGGTCACGCTGATGCCGGCGCTGGCGGCCTGGGCGGTGGTGCCTTTCGGTCCGCAGGTAGTGCTGGCCAACGTCAACGCCGGCCTGCTGTACATCATGGCCATCACCTCGGTGGGTGTGTACGGCGTGATCGTGGCCGGCTGGGCGTCGAACTCCAAGTACGCGTTCCTGGGCGCCCTGCGCGCCGCCGCGCAGATGGTGTCGTATGAACTGGCCATCGGTTTCGTGCTGGTGACGGTGCTGCTGGTGTCGGGCAGCCTGAACATGAACGAGATCGTGATGGGGCAGGGCAAGGGCTGGTTCGCCTCGCACGGCATTACCTTCCTGTCATGGAACTGGTTGCCGCTGCTGCCGCTGTTCGTGATCTACGTGGTTTCGGCCGTGGCCGAAACCAACCGCCACCCCTTCGACGTGGTGGAAGGTGAATCGGAAATCGTGGCCGGCCACATGGTCGAGTACTCGGGTATGGCCTTCGCCCTGTTCTTCCTGGGTGAGTACGCCAACATGATCCTGCTGTCGGCCCTGGCATCGATCATGTTCCTGGGTGGCTGGATGTCGCCCATCGACATCGCGCCGCTGACCTGGATCCCCGGCTGGATCTGGCTGGGCTTGAAGACGTTTGTCGTGGTTTCGATGTTCGTGTGGTTCCGCGCATCGTTCCCGCGTTACCGCTATGACCAGATCATGCGTCTGGGCTGGAAAATTTTCATCCCGCTGACCGGTGTGTGGCTGCTGGTGGTGGCGATCTGGATGCAGACGCCCTGGAATATTTGGCGCTGAGCGACAGGAAAAGGCTGGATTATGGAAGCGATCAAGGATTTCTTCGGCAGTCTGTTGCTGACCGAACTGCTCAAGGGCATGCGCCTGACGGGCAAGTATTTCTTCAAGCGTAAGGTGACCCTGCGTTACCCCTACGAAAAAACGCCGGCTTCGCCGCGTTTCCGTGGCCTGCACGCGTTGCGCCGCTATCCCAACGGGGAAGAGCGCTGCATCGCCTGCAAGCTGTGCGAAGCGGTGTGCCCGGCGCTTGCCATCACCATCGAGTCGGAAGTGCGTGACGACGGTTCGCGCCGCACCTCGCGCTACGACATCGACCTGACCAAGTGCATCTTCTGCGGATTCTGCGAAGAAAGCTGTCCGGTGGATTCCATCGTGGAAACGCACATCCACGAATACCACGGCGAAAAGCGCGGCGATCTGTACTTCACCAAAGACATGCTGTTGGCGGTGGGTGACCAGTTCGAAACCGAAATCGCCCGTCGTCGCACCGAAGACGCGCCATACCGTTGATGCCTGGTACGACTCCATGACTTTCACGACTGTACTTTTCTATCTGCTGGCCATCGTCCTGGTGGTGGCCGCCTTCCGTGTGATCACGGCACGCAGCCCGGTTACCGCCGTGCTGCACCTGATCCTCGTCTTCTTCAACGCTGCCTTGTTGTGGATGCTGCTGGGCGCCGAATTCCTGGCGCTGCTGCTGGTCCTGGTCTATGTGGGCGCGGTGATGGTGCTGTTCCTGTTCGTGGTGATGATGCTGGACATCCGCATGGGTGACCTGCGCGCGGGCCTGAAGAAGTACCTGCCCATCGGCCTGGTGGTCGGCTTGGTGCTGGTGCTGGAAATGGCCTTCGTGCTGGGTACCACCTGGAACCAGCCGGGTGGCCCGGCCGCCATGGCCGCGGACTACAACAACGCCCGCGCCCTGGGTACCGCCATGTACACCCAGTACACCTACGCCGTCGAAATCGGTGCGGCGATCCTGCTGGTGGGCATGGTCTCGGCCATCGCGCTGACCCTGCGCCGCCGCCGCGACGTCAAGTACTTCAGTCCCGGCGATGCCGTCAAGGTACGCGCCCAGGACCGCTTCCGCATCGTCAAGATGCCGGCGCAGAGCGAACGCGCGCAAGCCGCCGCCCAGGCCGCTGCCGCCCCCGCCCAAGGAGAACAACAATGACGCTGACGCTGGCCCATTACCTGATACTGGGGGCGATTCTTTTCGCCATCGGCATCTTCGGCATCTTCCTGAACCGCCGCAACCTGATCATTCTGCTGATGTCCGTGGAGCTGATGCTCCTGGCCGTCAATATGAACTTCGTGGCGTTCTCGACCTGGAGCGGCGACCTCGCCGGTCAGGTCTTCGTGTTCTTCATCCTCACGGTCGCAGCCGCGGAAGCGGCCATCGGCCTGGCGATTCTGGTACTGCTGTTCCGTAACCTGAACACGATCAACGTTGACGAACTCGATCGCCTGAAGGGCTGACGGAGTCCGGGAAAAAAATGTCTAGCTCACCCAATCTGTACCTGCTCATCGCGCTGGCGCCGCTGGCAGGCGCCATCCTGGCCGGCCTGTTCGGCACCGGCTTCCTGGGCCGTCCCATCGGGCGGCGCGGCGCGCACATGATCACCATCCTCGGTGTGTTGATCTCCACCGTCGGCTCTTTCATGGTGCTGGGCGATGTGCTCAACGGCCATCGCTTCGACGGCCTGGTCTACACGTGGAGCCTGATCGGCAACACCCCGCTGAACATCGGCTTCCTGATCGACCCGCTGTCGGCCATGATGATGGTGGTGGTGACCTCGGTGTCGCTGATGGTGCACATCTACACCATCGGCTACATGGCCGACGATCCCGGCTACCAGCGCTTCTTCGCCTACATCTCGCTGTTCACCTTCTCCATGCTGATGCTGGTGATGTCGAACAACATGGTGCAGCTGTTCTTCGGCTGGGAAGCCGTGGGCCTGGTGTCCTACCTGCTGATCGGCTTCTGGTACACCCGCAAGACCGCCATCTTCGCCAACATGAAGGCCTTCCTGATCAACCGGGTCGGCGACTTCGGTTTCGTGCTGGGCATCGGCCTGCTGTTCCACTACGCGGGTTCCATGCAGTACGGCGACGTGTTCTCGCAAGCCGACAAGCTGGCCGGCATGACCTTCCCCGGCACCGACTGGATGATGATCACGGTGGCGTGTATCTGCCTGTTCATCGGCGCCATGGGTAAATCGGCGCAGGTACCCCTGCATGCCTGGCTGCCCGACTCGATGGAAGGCCCGACCCCGATCTCGGCGCTGATCCACGCGGCGACGATGGTGACGGCC
This sequence comes from Achromobacter sp. HZ34, assembly GCF_002209485.1. Lineage (GTDB taxonomy): Bacteria > Pseudomonadota > Gammaproteobacteria > Burkholderiales > Burkholderiaceae_B > Bordetella_C. The sequence continues at coordinate 171,811 of NZ_NJIX01000010.1, forward strand.
GGCATCTTCATGGTGGCGCGTTTCTCGCCCCTGTTCGAGCACTCCGATACCGCGCTGTCCTTCATCATCGTGATCGGCGCCATCGGCGCGCTGTTCCTGGGCATCCTGGGCATCATCCAGACCGACATCAAGCGCGTGGTGGCGTACTCCACGCTGTCGCAGCTGGGCTACATGACGGTTGCCCTGGGCGCGTCGGCCTACTCGGTGGCTATCTTCCACCTGATGACCCACGCGTTCTTCAAGGCGCTGCTGTTCCTGGGCGCGGGCTCGGTGATCATCGGCATGCACCACGACCAGGACATCCGCAACATGGGTGGCCTGCGCAAGTACATGCCCATCACCTGGATCACGTTCCTGATCGGTACGCTGGCACTGGTCGGCACGCCGTTCTTCTCGGGCTTCTACTCGAAGGAACACATCATCGAGGCCGCCGGCGCCGCCGACGTGTGGGGCGCGGGCTTTGCCCACTACGCCACCCTGATCGGCGTGTTCGTCACCTCGCTGTATTCCTTCCGGGTGTACTTCCTGGTGTTCCACGGCAAGCCGCGTTTCGATACGCACGAACATGATCACGGCCACGGCCACGACGATCACGCTCACGGCCACGATGCCCATGGCCACGATGCGCACGCCCATGACGACCATGGTCACGACGACCACGGCCATCACAGCGGTCCGCCGCATGAATCGCCCTGGGTCGTTACGCTGCCCTTGATCCTGCTGGCCATTCCGTCGGTCGTCATCGGCGCGCTGGTGGTCGATCCGATGCTGTTCGGCAAGTACTTCAACGGCGTCATCAGCGTGCTGCCGCAACACCCGGCCATGCACGAGCTGTCCGAGGAATGGCACGGCTGGGTCGAGTTCGGCACGCACGCCTTCACCACGCTGCCGTTCTGGCTGGTGGTCGCCGGCGCCGTGGTTGCCTGGTACTGCTACCTGATCAACCCGAAGGTTCCGGCCAAGATCTACAGCAGCCTGTCCGGCATCAACCGCATCCTCGAGAACAAGTACTTCGTCGACTGGTTCAACGAGCAGGTGATCGCACGCGGCGCGCGCTGCCTGGGCCGTGGCCTGTGGCAGGCGGGTGACCGCGGCCTCATCGATGGCGTGATCATCAACGGCAGCGCCAAGCTGGTGGGCTGGGTGGCGAGTGTCAGCCGCCTCCTGCAGTCCGGCTACATCTATCACTACGCCTTCGCCATGATCATCGGCATCCTGGCCCTGGTGACCTTCTTCGTACTGATTCCCCAATGATGGCTAGCGAGATGGCATCCCAAACTTTCCCCTGGCTTACGCTCGCGGTCTTTGTGCCCATCGTCTTCGGCCTGCTGGTGCTGGCCCTGGGCGGTGACAACAAACGCGGCCTGACGCTCGGACTGTCGCTGATCGGCGCGATCGCCGGTTTCCTGGTGACGATTCCGCTGTATACCGGCTTCGAGACGTCGTCCGCGGCCATGCAGTTCGTCGAGAAGGCCTCCTGGATTTCCTCCTTCAACGTCAACTACCACCTTGGTATCGACGGTATTTCGCTGTGGTTCGTGCTGCTGACCGCCTTCATCACCATCATCGTGGTGCTGGCCGGCTGGGAAGTGATCACCAGCCGCGTGGCGCAGTACATGGGGGCGTTCCTGATCCTGTCCGGCCTGATGATCGGCGTGTTCGTGGCGATGGACGGCCTGCTGTTCTACGTCTTCTTCGAAGCCACGCTGATCCCGATGTACATCATCGTCGGCGTGTGGGGCGGTCCCAACCGCGTCTACGCGGCCTTCAAGTTCTTCCTGTACACGCTGCTCGGTTCGCTGCTGACGCTGATTGCCTTCATCTACCTGTGGAATACGTCGGGCGGTTCGTTCGACATCGCCACCTGGCAGAACCTGAAGTTGGGCATGACCCCGCAGATCCTGATCTTCGTGGCCCTGCTGGCGGCCTTCGCCGTCAAGGTGCCGATGTGGCCGGTGCATACCTGGCTGCCGGATGCCCACGTGGAAGCGCCTACCGGCGGTTCCATCGTGCTGGCCGCCATCATGCTGAAGCTGGGCGCCTACGGTTTCCTGCGGTTCTCGCTGCCCATCGCTCCCGATGCCTCGCATAGCCTGGCCGGCATGATGATCACGCTGTCGCTGATCGCCGTGATCTACATCGGCCTGGTGGCGATCGTCCAGGAAGACATGAAGAAGCTGGTGGCGTACTCGTCCGTGGCGCACATGGGCTTTGTCACCCTGGGCTTCTTCGTGTTCAACACCGCCGGTATCGAAGGCGCCATCGTGCAGATGATTTCGCACGGCTTCGTGTCGGGTGCGATGTTCATGTGTATCGGCGTGCTGTACGACCGCGTGCACAGCCGCCGCATCGCCGACTACGGCGGTGTGGTCAACACGATGCCGCGCTTCGTCACCTTCTTCGTGCTGTTCTCCATGGCCAACAGCGGCCTGCCGGCCACCAGCGGCTTCGTTGGTGAATTCATGGTGATCATGGGCGCGGTGGAGCACAACTTCTGGATCGGCCTGCTGGCCGCCACCGCCCTGATCCTGGGCGCGTCGTACTCGCTGTGGATGGTCAAGCGCGTGGCCTTCGGCGAAATCGCCAACGATCATGTGCGTGCCCTGACCGATATCAACCGCCGCGAATTCCTGATTCTGGGCGTGATGGCTATCGCCGTGTTGTACATGGGTATCTATCCCAAGCCCTTTACCGACGTCATGCACGCTTCGGTTCAGGCCCTGATGCAACACGTTGCCGTGTCGAAACTGTAAGACTTAGACCCCTATGCAAACCTCATTCGACTTTGCCTTGGCGGCACCCGAGATCATCCTGTTGGTGATGGGTGCGGTGGTTCTGCTGATCGATGCGGTCAGTGGCCACCCGACGCGCTTCCTCACCTACGTGGTGTCCCTGTTGACGCTGGTGATACTGACCATCGTGTCGGCAGTGCAATGGAGCAACGGCGTTACCGGCCGGACCTTCGACGGCCTGTTCGTCACCGATGGCCTGAGCCATCTGCTGAAGATCGCGTCATATATCGCTGTTGGCGTCACGCTGGTGTACGGCCGCATCTACTCGCAAAGCCGCGACATGCTGCGTGGCGGCGAGCTCTATGTGCTGGCGCTGTTTGCCCTGCTGGGCCAGATGGTGATGATCTCCTCGGGTAACCTGCTGTCGATCTACCTGGGGCTGGAACTGATGTCGCTGGCGCTGTACGCGCTGATCGCCCTGCGTCGCGACGACGCCACGGCCACCGAGGCCGCGATGAAGTACTTCGTGCTGGGCGCGCTGGCGTCGGGTTTCCTGCTGTACGGCATGTCCATGATCTACGGCGCGACTGGCCACCTGGACCTGCAACAAGTGGGCGAGGTCATCGCCGCGGGCAAGGCGCAGAAGCTGGCGCTGGTGTTCGGTGTGGTGTTCATCGTCGCCGGCCTGGCGTTCAAGCTGGGCGCCGCGCCGTTCCATATGTGGGTGCCCGACGTTTACGACGGTTCGCCCACGGCGGTGACGCTGTTGCTGGGTGCCGCGCCCAAGCTGGCCGCGTTTGCCATGACCCTGCGGGTGCTGGTCGAAGCGCTGCATGGCCTGGCCACGGACTGGCAGCCCATGCTGCTGATCCTGGCGGTGCTTTCGCTGGCCATCGGCAACATCACGGCCATCGCCCAGAGCAACTTCAAGCGCATGCTGGCTTATTCGACCATTTCGCACATGGGCTTCGTGCTGCTGGGCTTGAGCGCGGGTGTGGTGGCGGGGCGTGAAGGTTCGGCCAATGCCTACGGCGCGGCGTTGTTCTACATGATCACCTATGTGCTGACCACGCTGGGCAGCTTCGGTATGGTGCTGCTGCTGTCGCGCGATGGTTTCGAGTGCGACAACATCGACGACCTGAAGGGTTTGAACCGCCGCAGCCCGTGGCACGCGTTCATCGTGCTGCTGCTGATGGTGTCGTTGACCGGCTTGCCGCCCACGGTTGGTTTCTATGCCAAGCTGGCGGTGTTGCAGCCCTTGATCCAGGCGGGTCACGTGACGATCGCCGTCATTGCGGTGATGTTCTCGCTGATCGGTGCGTTCTACTACCTGCGCGTGGTCAAGGTCGTGTACTTCGACGAGCCGGTCGGTGAAGCGCAGCCGCTGCGTGCGACGGTTGCCCAACGTGGCCTGATGTCCGTCAATGGCGCCTTGCTGCTGGTCCTGGGCCTGTTGCCGGGTGGGCTGATGGCGGCGTGCATCCACGCCATCCAGACGTCGCTGGGTCTGTGAACGGCGCTGCCGTTGTCGTCGGTCATCGATGAACCAGACTCTTGCTGTATGGCTGCTGATCGCGCTTGCCGCGGTCAGCGCCAATCTTCCCTTTCTCAATGAACGCGTGTTTGCGTTGTTTGCATGGCGCAAGGGCGGAGCACCGGCCGTCAAGCCGTTCTGGCTGCGGATGTTCGAGGTGCTGGTGTTTTATGTCGTGGTGGGCCTGATCGGCTTCGCCTTCGAGTCGGCGCTTGGAAATCCGTTTCCGCAGGGATGGCAGTTCTATGCCATCGGCCTGTGCCTGTTCCTGGTGCTTGGATATCCCGGCTTCGTGATTCGGTATCTGCACAGACGGCACAAGCGCGGCGCCCCTGACGCGTAGTTTCCCGGATTTCATGATCGCTCATCGACTTCGCCTTCCTCACGGAAGGCGAAGTTTTTTGTTTCTGGATTTTGAAGCGCAGCCAACCTCTGGCACCCAAAAACTTAAAATATCCTGACAGTTCAACAGCTTGCACAAATTGTGGCGCTTTGGCGACGAAGCTTCCTCTTTTTGAAAAAACGCGCTTTGTGGAGATTGTGTGAGGAGCTTCGTCTATGTATGATTCAGGACGCAAACAAATAAGAATCATTGTCGTTATCATTTTAAGAAAGCCTCATGACCTACATCACGAACCGCAAGGGGGCGCCGGCAAGGGCGCTGGTTAACAGCAGCGCCATGGGTACGGCCGCTGCATCCGTTCTGGCCACCGTCATGCTGGGACACGCCGCCCCGGCCGTCGCGCAAACCGCCACGCCGCCGAGCACCGCCACCACCATGGCGCCCGTCAAGACCACCGCCGATACCGGCAACGAATACAAGGCCAACAAGCTTGAGTCGCCCAAGTTCACCCAGCCCTTGGTCGACACCACGCAGACCGTGCAAGTGATCACGCAGCAGACCATGCGCGACCAGCAAGCCACGACCTTGACCGATGCCATGCGTAACGTGGCCGGAGCCGGCACCTTCTTCGCCGGTGAGAACGGTTCGACTAGCACGGGCGACACCATCTACCTGCGCGGTTTCGATACCTCGAACAGCATCTATATCGACGGCATCCGCGACACGGCCTCGGTCAAGCGCGACATGTTCAACACCGAATCAGTGGAAGTCATCAAAGGCCCTTCCGGTTCGGACTATGGCCGCAGCGCGCCCAGTGGCTCGATCAACCTGAACACCAAGCAGGCCAAGCTGGAAGACAGCTTCGACCTGAGCACCGGCATTGGCAGCGCCCGCTACAAGCGCGGCACGCTGGACTGGAACCGCCAGCTGGGCGATACCTCGGCCTTCCGCCTGAACGTCATGGGCCTGGATTCCGACCAGGCCGGCCGCAACCAGATCGAAAATAACCGCTGGGGCATCGCCCCGTCGCTGGCCTGGGGCCTGGGTACCGACAACCGCGTGTACCTGAACTTCATGCATGTGCGCCAGACCAACGTACCGGACGGCGGCATTCCGACGATCGGCCTGCCGGGCTACAGCGCGCCCAGCGCTGCCTTGGGCTGGATGAACAACGCGCCCAGGGTCGACACCAATAATTTCTACGGCACGACGTCCGACCACGACTACGTGGACACGGACATGGCGACGATACGCTTCGAGCACGACTTCAACGCCGAAACCACCTTGCGCAATACCACCCGCTGGGCGCGCACCAAGGAAAACTACCTGCTGACGTCGTTCCTGGTTTCGGCGCCTACCGCGCCCTACACCTCGGGTATCCAGCCGGGTTACCGGGCCGGCGATCCGTACAGCTTGTACGTCGCCCGCACCCCGACGCTGAAGAATGTCAGCAACCGGATCCTGACCAACCAGACCAACCTGACGACCAAGTTCAATACCGGCTCGCTCAAGCATGACGTCAGCGCCGGCTTCGAGTTGACCCGCGAGACCCAATACAACTACGGCCTGTCCGCCGCGACGGAAGCACCGGTCAACCTTTACGACCCGGACAGCAGCGTCAGCGCCATGGGCATCCATCCCAACGGTGCCGATGCGCATGCCAAGACCGATACGGTCGCGGCCTACATCTTCGACACGGTCGAAATGAACGACTGGTGGCAGGTCAACGGCGGCATTCGCCTGGATCACTACCGCACCACCTACGACAGCGCCACCGCTTGCGGCGGCACCGGTCGCAACGTGGTGTCTTGCAACGGCGCGCCTACCGGTTCGCCGGTCGGCACCATCGACACCAAGGCGTCGGGCAATCTGGTCGACTGGAAGCTGGGCACCTTGTTCCGCGTCGCGGCCAACGGCAATGTCTACGCCAACTATGGCGTGTCGCAGCAGCCGCCGGGCGGTTCCACCTTCACGTTGGCGGCCGACGGTGCCAACGCCAACAGCCCCGACTTCAAGCCGCAGAAGGCCAAGACGGCGGAACTGGGTACCAAGTGGGAATTGTTCGACCGCAATCTGCTGGCCTCTGCTGCCTTGTTCCGCACCGAGGTGGAAAACGACGTGCAGACCGAATCGGACGGCACCATCTCGCAGACCGCGAAGAAGAAGGTGCAGGGCCTGGAACTGGGGCTGGCGGGCCAGTTCACGGAGAACTGGTCGGCCACCGCCGGCTACACGATCCAGAACGCCACCGTGGATAACGGTCCGTCGGTGACGCAAAATGGCGGCAACAACCTGAGCTACACGCCCAAGCATGCGTTCTCGGCGTGGACTACCTATAAGTTGCCGTATGGTTTCCGCCTCGGCGGCGGCGCGCGCTACGTAGGCAGCATGGACCGCGGCACGGACGGCGCGGTCGGCACGCCGGACCACGTGCAGTCGTATTGGGTGTTCGATGCCATGGCCGGCTACCAGGCCACCAAGAACCTGGACTTCCAGTTCAACGTCTACAACCTGTTCAACAAGGACTATGTGGCGGCGATCAACAAGAGCGGATATCGTTACTTCCCGGGCGCGCCGCGCACCGTGCTGCTGACGGCGAACATCCACTTCTGATCGTTCGGACATAAAGCTGGGCAGGCCGCCGGAGGCAGGACATGGGGATACCCCATGGGCCGCTTCCGGCGGTGCCGTTCTGGCGTGCGCCTGGCCCATACCTGAGCCAGAGACGTTTTCCGGACACGCTATCTTTACGAGGCCATTGCCATGATGCTGCACATACCCCAGATCCTGCAGCCCGACGAAGTGCGGGAGCTGCGCAAGCGCATGGATGCCGCCCCCTGGGTCGACGGCCGGGCCACCGTGGGGACGCAAGGCGCGGGCGTCAAGCGCAACCGGCAGCTGGACGACAACGCGGAGTTGACGCAGTCGCTGGCGGACGTGGTGCTGCGCGCGCTGGCGCGCAATGCCACGTATTTTTCCGCGGCCTTGCCCCTTCGAACCGTGCGTCCGCTTTTCAACAAGTACGCGTCCGCCGAGACCTATGGCTTTCACGTGGACGGCGCCGTGCGGGCGTTTCCCGGCGCGCCGGGCTGGCTGCGCACCGATCTTTCGGCCACGCTGTTCCTGTGCGATCCCGATGACTACGAGGGCGGCGAACTGACCGTGCGGGACACCTACGGCGAGCATGCCGTGAAGTTGCCCGCCGGTGACCTGGTGCTGTATCCCGCCAGCAGCCTGCATTGCGTCACGCCCGTCACCCGGGGCGAGCGTACTGGCTGTTTTTTCTGGATCCAGAGCATGGTGCGCGAACACGGCCGGCGCCAGATGCTGTTCGAACTGGACCAGACCATCCAGGCGCTGCGTGCGCAGCACGGCGAGAGCGAGCACATCCTGGCGCTGACCAACCACTACCACAACCTGCTGCGGGAGTGGACGGAGGTCTGACAGTCAGAAAAGCGTGAATGCGCGCCTGGCCCGTGCTTGCCGCCGGTGTGCAACTCACCGTCGCCCGTCGTCACCTATAGCAGACTTGCGTCGCATAGGAGGGTATATGTTGAGGGGAATCACCACGGGATCGCGCTGCGTCCAAGGCGGTCCGGTTCATGACGAAGGGGCCGTCGGCGGCGGTGTGCAGCCATTCCATTGCGGTCCAGCCCCGGCGCCGCGTGCGCGATTGAGCGGTATGTCGTCGGCAAGCGATAGGGCTGTCCCGACCGGCAGTCCCGGCGATCGGCCCTCGCTGAACTGGCATGACACCAAGGCGTTCAGGGCATCGTGGACCCGTCCCAGGGATATCGATGACCTGCCGCCGGCCACACGGATCGAATTCCGAACGATGCACTCTCCGGATGGCGTGCTGCGTGTACACGACGGCACCCGCCTATTCAGGCTCGCGCCCCCGGATGCGCTGATGGCGGATGGCAAGGCCATCGTCGCGGCGGAGGATGGCCAGACCGAAATACTGAATCACTTGCAATGGGTGGCGCGCGATCGCGTACTTGAGAGCGTGGTCAGCATACATGCGATGGAGCAGTATGTCGGCGTCGCCGTTTCCCCTGACGATGGCGTCAATGAGCTGGCCTCGCTGAAACAAAGCGCATGGCTCAAGCCGCCGCGGATGATGGCAGGGGACATTTCAGCCAACTGCCTGAAGGTCTCGCACACGCGCCCCAGCTGGGGGGAGGCCGTCGAGCATCCTGATTTCGTGCAGGTCGAGACCACCCTGGGGGAATTACGCGCACAGGGCGCGCAGTTCTTCCTGCTCAGCGTGCCCGAACCTCACGGACGGGCCAAGGCCAAGAAGGCGTTCAACCGTCTGCGGGGGAAACCGCCGGCGCGCCATGACAAGAGGCAGTTGATGGTCGTCCTGCCCGAAGGCATGGGCTCCGTGACGATGGAGAAGTCCGGGAGCGGATAATCTCAGCCCTCGAACCAGTTCAGCACGCCGTCCAGCCCGGACACATTCAGCGCGTAACGCGTCTGTTCACGGACGATGGGCTTGGCGTGATAGGCCACGGACCAGCCGGCGGCGCCCAGCATCTTCAAGTCGTTGGCGCCGTCGCCCATGGCAATGATCTGTTCCGGCGCCGCGCCATGCTGGCGCGCGAATTCACGCAAGCGCACGGCCTTGCCCTGGGCGTCGATGATGTCGCCGCGCACCTTGCCCGTCAGCACCCCGTTGTCGATTTCCAGGTCGTTGGCCTGGGCGCTGTCCAGCTTCAGGCGTTCGCGCAGGCGATCGGTGAAGAACGTGAAACCGCCCGACACCAGCATGACCTTGATGCCGGCCGCCTGCGCGCTTTCGATCAGGCGTTCCGCGCCGGGATTCAGCCGCAGGCGTTCCGCATACACCTGCTCCAGCGCGCGAGCCGGCAGGCCGGCCAGCAGGGCGACACGGCGGCGCAGGCTTTCGGAAAAGTCGGTGATCTCGCCGCGCATCGCCGCCTCGGTGATCTCCGCCACCTTGGGCTTGACGCCCGCGATGTCGGCGATCTCATCGATGCATTCGATATTGATCAGCGTCGAGTCCATGTCCATGACCAGCACCTTGCAATCGGCCAGGCGGCTGCCCTTCGGCACGAAGGCCTGGTCCAGGCCATGCTGTTCACACCAGGCGCGCACTTCGGCACGGGTGGCGGCGTCGTCCTGCACGTCGAGCAGACGCGCGGCGGTGGCGCTGATGCGTTGCAGGCCTTGGGCCTGCGCCAGGGCGGCGACTTGTTCGGTCTGTTCGGCCGAGAGGGAAAGCGATTGCAGGACCAGGTGATGGATCGTCATGTTCAGGTATGAAGGGTTCGTTCAGGGGGGCTCAGGCCAGGGCGCGCAGCACGGTGCGTACGGCATCGACGCGTGCCGGAATCTGCTGGCCCTTGATTTCGATGCGCAGCTTGTCCTGGCCGGCCAGTTTGATGTGCCGCTGTTTCTGCACCAGGTCGATGATGCGCAGCGGCTCCACCGACGGCTTGGGGCCGAACTGGATCAGCGCCTGGCTTTCGCTGGCGTCGATCTTGACGATGCCCAACGCCACGGCACCCAGGCGCAAGCGATGGGTGGCCAGCAGCGTGGTGGCAGCTTCCGGCAACTTGCCGAAACGGTCTATCAGTTCTTCCTGGATGCGGATCAGTTCGTCTTCGTCGTCGGCGTGTGACAGGCGCTTGTAGACCGCCAGGCGCGCATGGACGTCGGCGCAATAGTCCGAGGGCAACAGGGCGGGCGCGTGCAGGTTGACTTCGCAGGCGGAGTTGAAGGGCGCGTCCAGGTCCGGTTCTTCTCCTGCCTTCAGCGCGCGCACGGCCTCGTTGAGCATTTCCGTGTACATGGAAAAACCCACTTCCTGGATATTGCCGGACTGCGAATCCCCCAGCACTTCGCCGGTGCCGCGGATTTCCAGGTCGTGCATGGCCAGGTAGAAGCCCGAACCCAGTTCTTCCATCGCCTGGATGGCCTCCAGCCGCTTCTTGGCGTTGCTGGTGATGGCATCCTCGCCCGGCGTCAGCAGATAGGCATAGGCCTGGTGATGCGAACGGCCGACCCGGCCGCGCAACTGGTGCAACTGGGCCAGGCCGAAGCGGTCGGAGCGGTGGATGACGATGGTGTTGGCGCTGGGCACATCGATGCCGGTCTCGATGATGGTGGTGCACAACAGCACGTTGTAGCGCTGCTGATAGAAGCCCTTCATCACCTGTTCCAGTTCGCGTTCGGCCATCTGGCCGTGCGCCACCGCGATGCGTGCCTCGGGCACCAGTTCTTCCAGGCGTGCGCGGCGGTTGTGGATGGTCTCCACTTCGTTATGCAGGAAGTAGGCCTGGCCGCCGCGCTTGAGTTCGCGCAACAAGGCTTCGCGGATGGTGCTGCCGTCCTCGCGCCGCACGAAGGTCTTGATTGCCAGGCGCTTCTGCGGCGCGGTGGCGATGACGGAGAAATCGCGTATGCCTTCCAGCGACATGCCCAGCGTGCGGGGGATGGGCGTGGCCGTCAGGGTCAGCACGTCGACTTCGGCGCGCAGGGATTTCAGCGCTTCCTTCTGGCGCACGCCAAAGCGGTGTTCCTCGTCGATGATGACCAGGCCCAGCTGCTTGAATTGCACGTCCTTGGACAGGATCTTGTGCGTGCCGATGACGATGTCCACGCCGCCGCTGTTGATGCCCTGGATGGCGGTGGCGATTTCCTTGGCCGAGCGGAAGCGCGACAGCTCCACCACGCGCACGGGCCAGTCGGCGAAGCGGTCGCTGAAGGTCTGCGCGTGTTGTTCGGCCAGCAGGGTGGTGGGGCACAGCAAGGCGACCTGCTTGCCGTTGGCCACCGCCAGGAAGGCCGCGCGCAGCGCCACTTCGGTCTTGCCGAAGCCGACGTCGCCGCACACCAGGCGGTCCATGGGCTTGCCCGAGGTCATGTCCAGGATCACGGCCTGGATGGCGGCCGATTGGTCGGCGGTTTCCTCGAAGCCGAAGCCTTCGGCGAAGGCCTCGTAATCGTTCAAAGGCAGCTTGAAGGAATAACCTTCGCGCGCGGCGCGCTTGGCGTACAGGTCCAGCAACTCGGCGGCAGTGTCGCGCACCTGCTTGGCCGCCTTGCGGCGAGCCTTGTCCCATTGGCCGGAGCCCAGCTGGTGCAGGGGCGCCGCGTCGGGATCGGCGCCGCTATAGCGCGCGATCACGTGCAATTGCGACACCGGCACATACAGCGTGCTGCCGCTGGCGTATTCGAGATGCAGGAACTCCATCTCGCCTTCGCCCATGTCCATGTTGACCAGGCCGTGATAGCGGCCGATGCCGTGCTGGGCATGCACCACCGGATCGCCCGCGCGCAGCTCCGACAGGTCGCGCACCATGGCTTCGACGTTGCTGGCGCGTTCCTGGGCACGGTGGCCGCGCCGGGCGGTGGCGCCCTGGCCGGGGTAGAGGTCGTTCTCGGTGATGAAGGCGATGCGTTCGCCGGGCAGGCTGAAGCCGGTGGTCAGCGGCGCGGCCAGCAGGGCCAGTTCGCTGTGGGACGCGCGGAAGTCCTCGATGGACGCGGGCTCGGCGTCCGGCTGCAGGTTGTATTCGGCCAGCATCTGGCTGAGCGTTTCACGGCGGCCGGCCGAGTCCGCGCACAGCAGCACGCGCCATGCGCCGCTGTCGACCACGGCGCGCAGGCGGCTGACGGGGTCGTCGGCGCGGCGCAGGACGGCCACGTCGGGGGCCGCGCCGATGTCCGGATGCTTGGCGTCGGCCGTCAGCGCCAGGCGCTCGAACTGCTTGAGATGGCCGAACAGGCCTTCACCGTCCAGGAACAGGCTGGCGGGCGGCAGCACGGGGCGTTCACGATCGCTCTTGAGGAATTCGTAGCGGCTGCCCGTGTCCTGGCTGAAGCGGCGCATGGCTTCGTCGATGTCGCCCAGCGTGACCGTGATGGTGCCGGCGGACAGGTAGTCGAACAGGGTGGCGACTTCCTCGAAAAACAGCGGCAGGTAGTACTCCACGCCGGCGAACGCGATGCCGGTGCCGATGTCGCGGTAGGGCGTGGCGCGCGAGGGATCGCCTTCGAAGACTTCGCGGAAACGTGCCCGGAAGCGGTTGCGCGCGTCCTCGTCCATGGGGAATTCGCGGCCCGGCAGCAGCTGCACCTGATTCACCGGGTACAGGCTGCGCTGGGTGTCGACGTCGAAAGCGCGGATCGATTCGATCTCGTCGTCGAACAGGTCGATGCGGTACGGCACCACCGATCCCATGGGGAACAGGTCGATCAGGCCGCCGCGCAGACAGAATTCGCCGGGCGCGGTGACCTGGGTGACGTGGGTGTAATTGGCCAGGGTCAGTTGGGCGCGCAAGCCCGCTTCGTCCAGCTTGTCGCGTTGCTTGAACGAAAACGTGTAGGCCGCCATGAAGCTGGGCGGCGGCAGCCGGTACAAGGCGGTGGTGATCGGCACCGTCAGCACGTCGACCGCGCGATGCATCAGGGCATCCAGGGTCTGCAGGCGCTGGGAAATCAGGTCGTGGTGCGGCGAGAAGGCGTCGTACGGCAGGGTTTCCCAATCGGGCAACTGGCGTACGCGCAAGCTCGGCGCGAACAGGCGGATTTCCTCGGCCAGGCGCTGCGCTTCCAGGGGATCCGCGGTGAGGATGACCAGTGGGCGGCCCGCCTGCAAGGCGAGATCGGCCAGTAGCCAGGCATCGCCGGAACCGGGTGGGCGGGGGTGGGCATAGCGGGCGCCAGGCTTGAGTGCGGCCAGCAAAGAAGCGGTCGCCGGAACCAGGGGAGCCGTCGCGGCCGTGGGCATGGAGGTGGATTCAGCTGACATGAGTGGAAGGATTATAAAATCACCGGCCTATGTCCGTATCTCTTCTTGCTCTCGTTCCTGCCGCCGGTATCGGCAGTCGCGCTCAACGGCTTGACGCCGGGGGGACTTTGGCCGGTGGCATGGCCGCCGGCTCGTCCCGCAGCCTGCCTGCGGGCGCGTCCCTTGGCCTGCCCGCGGGCGAGTCCGCTGTCTCGGCCGGTGCAATGGGCGTGCCCACCCCTGCTGGCGCGGCGCCGCTCCCCAAGCAATACCGGCTGTTGCGCGGCCAGCCCATGCTGCGCCTTGCCGTCGCCGCGCTGCTGGCGGACCCGCGTATCCGCGAGGTGCGGGTGGCCGTGGCGCCCGACGATCCCTGGGCCGCGCAGGCGCTGGCGGGGCTGCCCCGCACGGTGCTGCGCTATTGCGGAGCGTCGACGCGCGCCGGGACGGTGGCCAATGCGCTGGCCGACAGCGGCGCGGGGGCGGATGACTGGGTGCTGGTGCATGATGCGGCGCGTCCTGGTTTGCCGGCCGATGCGCTGGCGCGTTTGATCGATGCCTGCCTGGGCGATGAGGTAGGCGGACTGCTGGCCTTGCCGGTGGCCGATACGGTCAAAGGTGCCCGGACCCCTGGTTCGGGTTCGGGCTCGGACTCGGGCTCGGGCTCGGGCTCGGGTCCTGGGTCGGCCTCCCGCCCGGCCGCGGCCCCCACCTCGAACCCGGACCCGGCTTGTCGCGTGGCCCGTACCGTGGACCGCGATGGGCTTTGGTTGGCGCAGACGCCGCAGATGTTCCGCGCGGGAATGCTGGCCGCTGCGCTGCATGCGGCTGCGCGCGATGGTGTGCCGGTCACCGACGAGGCCTCGGCCCTGGAAGCGGCCGGCCACGCTCCTTTGCTGGTTCCAGGCGCCTTGCGCAACTTCAAGGTGACCTGGCCCGATGATTTCGACTTGATGGAAAAATGGCTATGACTATCCCGTTCCGTGTGGGACAAGGCTTCGACGTGCACGCCATGGTGGAGGGCCGGCCGCTGATCATCGGCGGGGTGACGATTCCGCACAGCCACGGTTTGCTGGGGCATTCGGATGCCGACGTGCTGCTGCATGCGGTGACCGACGCGGTGCTCGGTGGCGCCGGGCTGGGCGACATCGGCCGGCATTTTCCGGATACGGACGCGGCATACAAGGGCGCCGATAGCCGGGTGCTGCTGCGGGCGGCCATGGGCAAGGTGGCGGCGGCCGGATGGCAGGTGGTCAACGTCGATGCGACGGTGCATGCGCAAGCACCGAAGATCGGGCCGCACGCGCCGGCCATGGTCGCCAATATCGCCGCGGACCTGGGGGTGGCGGCCGATGCGGTGAACGTCAAGGCCAAGACCAACGAGGGCCTGGGCTATCTGGGGCGCAAGGAAGGCATCTCCGCCACGGTGGTGGCGTTGCTGGCGCGGACGTAGGCAGTACCGCGGAAAAAAGGCCGACGGAATTCATTCCGTCGGCCTTTCTCTTGAACCGCAACCAGCGTTATTTACCTTGCGCGGTCAGCACTTGCGCGGTGGCGTTGACCACGGCGGCAATGCGGCCGACGTCGCGCAGCTGTTCGGTGCTGTAGCCTTCCTGCTTCAGCAGGGCATAGTGCGACTGCACGCAGAAATGGCACTTGCCGACGATGGACGCGGTCAGCGCGAATAGTTCGAAGCGCTTCTTTTCCACGCCGCCACTGGTCGAGTAGGCGTTCATCCGCAGCTGCGCGGGCATGCCCTTCAACTGGGCGTCGCCGGACATCTCCACGTAGGGATACCAGACGTTGTTCATGCCCATCAGCGAGGCAGCGGTCAGCGCGGCATTGGCGTCGGTTTCGGACAAGCCGGTCTTGAAGGCTTCGACCAGGACGGGGCTGCGCGCGGCGAAGGCGGCAGCCAGGGCAGCGCCGACGGCATCTTCAGGCGTCAAGGTGGAACGGCCGATCACCGAATCCAGATTCAGGCGGATGTCCTTGGCCCAGTCAGGCACTTGTTCCTTGATAGCTTGGAGGAATTCCATAGTTTTTACCTATCATCTGAGGCTGTTAAAGCCCGGCGAGCCGGGCTTGGACAGGCCTGAAGACTCCATCGGAGCGTCAGGCCCGCGCATCGTGCTTACAGCGTGCTGCCGCCAACCGTGCGGTTGCAGGCGCACAGTTCGTCGGTTTGCAGGCCGTCCAGCAGACGCAGCACTTCTTCCGGGTTGCGGCCGACGTTCAGGTTGTTCACCGAAACGTGCTGGATGACATTGTCGGGATCGACGATGAAGGTGGCGCGCAGCGCAACGCCGGCCGACTTCTCGCGGATGCCCAGTTGGTCAACCAGGGCGCCGGTGGTATCGCCGAACTGGTAGTGGCCCAGCTTGCTCAGGTCCGGATGCTCACGGCGCCAGGCCAGCTTGACGAATTCGTTGTCGGTCGAACCGCCCAGCAGGACGGCGTCACGGTCTTCGAAATCCTTGGCCAGCTTGTTGAAGCCGACGATTTCGGTCGGGCACACGAAGGTGAAGTCCTTCGGGTAGAAGTAGATCACCTTCCACTTGCCGGGGAACGAGCTCTCGGTGATGTCTTCAAAGGCCGACACGCCGTTTTCTTCGTGCTGGTTGAAGCCGGGCTTGACGCCAGCAACCTTGAAGGGCTCGAGTTTATCGCCAACTGTTTTCATGCAAACTCCAGAGTTTGTTGGTGGTGAAAATTCTTACAAGCGTTAAATTCTACGCTATTGATTTTCACTGTCTAATTGATAATTCCTAACCTTCGTTTTGGGTAATTCTATCCGCGCGGTCAGGCCACCACCTTGTCGGGGCAGCATTTTCAGCGAGCCGCCGACGTGCTTGAGTAACCGTTCGACGATAGCCAATCCCAATCCCGCGCCGCTGACACCCGTGCGCGCCGCCTCGCCTCGAGAAAAGGGACGTAGCAGGCGTTCGACGTCGTCGCTGGCGATGCCCGGGCCGCGGTCGGAAACCTCGATGGCGATCATATTGCCTTCGGGTTGCACGGCCATGACCAGATGCGCCTGGCCGTCACCGGAGCGGCCGTAGCGGCGTGCGTTCTCGATCAGGTTGCTGACGATGCGCTTGAGGTCCAGCGCGGTGATGCGGGCTCGCAGGCCGGGCGTGATGAAGGCCTCCAGCTCGCCGCCCGTCGAGGCGGTGTGGCTGCGTTCCCGCTCCAGCAGTTCGGTCAGCACCAGGGAAATATCGGTGGCCATCTGCGGCAAGGTACCGGCGGGGCGCGCGTACTCCATCAACTGGCCGATACTGTGGTCGATCTGCGCCAGGTCCTCGTCGATGGCCTGGCGCGCGTCTTCCGACACGCCGCTCATCTCGATTTCCAGGCGCATGCGTGCAAGCGGTGTGCGCAGGTCGTGCGAAATGCCGGCCAGCATCAATTCCCGGTCGGCTTCGGTCTGGCGGATGTCCTTCGCCATGCGGTTGAACGAGGCATTCAGGTCGCGGATCTCGGCCGGACCGTTTTCCGGCAGGGGCGAAGGGGTCTCGCCCCGCGACAGGATCTGCGCCGCCCTGGCCAGGCGCGACAGCGGCCGGTTGACGAAGCCCACGCTGACGGCAGCACCTACGAGGGAAAGGAGTAGCGCGGTGGCGCCCCAGCCCAGCCACTCGATGCCGCCGGTCAAGCCTATCTGCTCCCGCTCGAACACCAGCCAGTAAAGGTCGTGATCGATCTGGAAACTGACCCAGAAACCGGGAACCTGGTTCACGCCCCATGAAATCTGCGTTTCCGGGCCGAAGCGCGAGCGGATATGGTCGGCAACGCGCTGCCAGTAATCGTCGTGGGGGAGGGGTTCTGCGAAGTCGGTGACCTCACGGGGATAGACCTGGATACCTTCATTGGTGGCCAGGTCGAGCAGCAGCTTGCTGCGTTCATCGGCCTGGGAATACACCAAGGCCGTACGAGTGATATTGACGGCCGTAATCACCCGCTGCGCCATTTGATTGGCGCGCGGTCCCAGCTCCATACTGAAAAACACCTGCAACCAAGCGCCGAGACTGACCAGCATCAAGGCGGCGAGCAGGAGAAAAGTACGGCCGAACAGCCCTAGACGTATACGCGACGCCATGCTTTATGAAGATCCTGCACGGGCAGGGCAGGGACGTCGCCCCTCATGCCCCCGCCCGTGGGAATGGATCAGCTACCGCCGTCCGGGACGAAGACGTAGCCGAGTCCCCAGACGGTCTGGATGAATACCGGCTTCGACGGATTGGGTTCGATCAGCTTGCGCAAGCGCGAGATCTGAACGTCCAAGCTGCGGTCGAAGGCTTCGTACTCGCGGCCGCGCGCCAATTCCATCAATTTGTCGCGCGACAGCGGGATTTTCGGGTGGCGTGCAAACACCTTCAGCACGGAGAATTCACCCGTCGTGATCGGCACCTGCTCGTTGTTGCGGGTCAGGGTGCGGGTCGAAAGGTTCAGGACGTACGGTCCGAAATTGATGGATTCGTTTTCCTGGCTGGGCGCGCCGGGGTGTTCCTCGGTACCACGGCGGCGCAGGATCGCATTGATCCGGGCCAGCAATTCCCGGGGGTTGAAAGGTTTGGACAGGTAGTCATCCGCACCCATTTCCAGGCCGACGATGCGGTCGATTTCTTCCGCCTTGGCCGTCAGCATGATGATGGGGGTGTTGTCATGGCCCCCACGCAGCCGGCGACAGATGGATAATCCGTCTTCGCCGGGAAGCATAAGGTCCAGCACCAGCAGGTCGAAGTGTTCTCGCTGCCAGAGCTTGCCCATCTCCTTGGCGTCCTCCGCTACGAATACGTTGAATCCCTGTTCAGACAGGTATCGCCGCAGCAAGTCGCGCAAGCGGGGATCGTCGTCGACGACCAGGACCTTTCGGGTGGGGGTAGTGTTTTGCGTGTTCATGGCGGCAAATGTAACAGCGCGGATTTTGGACCGCTAGTGGGCGTTCACAAGATATTACACATTGGGAATATCAGTAGAAATCCCCCTTACAAACTAGGCAGATACGGGTTTTCCGTACAATCTTTCTCCATGAATCTGACCCTTCTCGCTCTGGAAACGTCTTCTTCGCGCTGTGGCGTGGCCCTACTCCATGGCGATCCGAAAAATCCGCAGGTCCTCATCCAGGAGCATGAGGGCGCCCAGGAGCACGCCGAGCGTTTATTACCCATGGCGCGTGAATTGTTAGCGCAGGCGGGGCTGGACGTGGCCGACCTGGATGCGGTCGCCTTCGGCCAGGGCCCCGGTGGCTTCACCGGATTGCGGGTCGCTTGCGGGGTGGCCCAGGGCATTGCACTGGCGCGCGACATCCCCGTTTTGCCGGTGGTGTCGCACCAGGCGGTGGCCGCTTTGGTGCCGGCACGGCCGGACCAGGCGCTGGTGGTGGCCCTGGATGCGCGGATGGACGAGGTCTACCTGGCGGTCTATCGCCGGGTCGATGGCGCGGCGGACGACACCCGTTGGCAAGTGCTGCAGGCGCCCATGCTGATCGCGGCGGCCGAGGCCGTACCCTGGGTGGAAGCCCAGGTGGGACGCTGGAGCGAACAGGCCGCGCTGCCCTTGTCCGTGGTGATTGCCGGCGATGCCTGGGACAGCCTGGGGGCACATATGGCGCCGCCGGCGGATTGGCCCCGGTTTGACGCCACCCGGCCCGAGGCGCGCCAGGTGGCGCGGCTGGCCGCGCAGGCCTGGCGCCGGGGCGAAGCCATGGCGGCCGAGCTGGCGGCGCCGCTCTACGTGCGCGACAAGGTGGCGTTCACGACGGCGGAGCGGATGCAGGGGCAGGGGGGCAATCCCAAGGCCCAGCCGGCCGCGCCGTCGTCGCAGATCCTGCCGCCCACGCCTGCGCCGCGGGTGGTGGGATTAAGGGGCGCCGAGCTGGGACCGCTGCATGGCGATGATCTGGACGAGATGGCCCGCATCGAAGCCGCGGTGCAGGCCTTTCCCTGGACGCGTGGCAACTTCGCTGACGCGCTGGCGTCCGGCTACGACACGTGCGGGGTTCGGCGCGAGGGCCGGCTGCTGGGCTTCTGCATCCTGATGCACGCTCCGGATGTGTCCCATCTGCTGGTGATCGCGGTGGAAAAGACCCTGCACGGTCAAGGGCTTGGCGGCCATTTGATGGAATGGTGCGAGGCTCGCACGGTGGGGCGCGGAATCAGCGGGCTGCTGCTGGAGGTGCGTCCGTCCAATACGCGTGCCCTGGCGTTTTACGAAAGGCACGGTTTTCTGCGGATAGGCGTGCGGCGCGGTTATTATCCGGCCGGCAAAGGACAACGCGAGGACGCCGTGGTGATGCAGAAGCGCTTGTCGCAAGACGAGGGAGCAGGGAATGACTGAGGCGGGAGCCCCGGCGCCGTTGCGCGTCAGTGGCCTGCAACGGGCATGGCTGCGCGAGCTTGGCATCGAGAAAGTATGGGCGCGGCAGGAAGCCGCCGAGCCGGACACCGGCGCGGTGGCGCGCGCAGGCGCGGATGGCCGCGCTGACGCGATCCAGTTGCCCGCCGCGGGGGGCGCCGCCGCTGCGCTTGCTGCTGCACGGGGCTTGGCCGCGCCGGGATCGCCGCAGGCCGGCAACGCGGGCAACGCAGCCGCTGGGGCCGGGCGGGCCGCCGCGAACACCGCCGCTGCGCGTACCACGATGGATGGCGCCGCTCGTGGCGCAACCGGCGCCATGGCCGCTGCAATCGAAGCCGGTGACGAAGCGGATACTGGCGCCAGTCACGTTGCCGGTCCCGATCTCGGTGCCGATCTCGGTGCCGATCTCGGTCCCGATGCAGCGGATGGCTCCGCTGCGCGGGCCGGCAATCCGCCGGACGCGGGCGCCGCTACGGCGGCGGCTGCCCTGGCCGCCGCGCGCGGGCAGGGCGCGCGGCCGTCATCCGCCCCGCAAGCCAGGTCGGCCGGGTCGGCCAAGGGCGAACAGGCCCCGACGGCGCCCATGCCGGACGTCAACACCCTGGATTTCGAACAATTGCGCGAGCAGGTCACCGCCTGCACCGCCTGTGGCCTGTGCAATGGCCGCCGCCAGGCCGTGTTCGGCGACGGCGCGCAGTCGGCACGCTGGATGGTGGTGGGCGAGGCGCCGGGTGAGCAGGAAGACCGCCAGGGCCTGCCCTTCGTGGGCCGCTCCGGGCAATTGCTGGACGCCATGCTGGCGTCGGTCGGCATGACCCGGCAGGACGATGTCTTCATCGCCAACGTCATCAAGTGCCGGCCCCCCGGCAACCGTAATCCCAAGCCCGAGGAAATCGCCGCCTGCAGTCCGTATCTGCTGCGCCAGATCGCCTTGCTCAAGCCGGAACGGATCCTGGTGCTGGGACGTTTCGCCGCCCAGACCCTGCTGGGTACCGACGCGGCCGTGGGCAGCCTGCGCGGCCGCGTGCATACCTTGCGTACCGACGGCCGCGAAATTCCCGTGGTGGTCAGCTATCACCCGGCATATCTGCTGCGCAGTCCGAACGAGAAAGCGCGCAGCTGGAAGGATCTGCAACTCGCCGTCACCGGAGAGTAGATTCCTGCCCACGGCAGGGGGCGCCCCAGGGCAGGCGCGGGTCCGAGGCGGCCCGCCGGCCCGGGGCCCGAGGTCCCAGTCCCAGGTCCCAGGTCCCAGTCCCAGGTCCAGGTCGTGGCCCTGGTCCCCGGCTCAGTGGCGCCCGTGCTCCAGCGCCTGGCCGTGCCCTTCCTGGCCGATCTGGTCCAGCAATTCCGGCGTCTTGCGCAGGTTGCTGTAGCTCCAGCGGATGAAAACCACCATCAGCAGGGCCACGGCCGAGCCGAAGATGAAGATCACGGTACCGATGGGCAGGTTCAGGTACAGCAGCACCGTGTAGATCGCCACCATCAGCAGGATGTTCAACTGCTCGTTGAAGTTCTGTACCGCGATGGAATGGCCGGCCGACAGCAGTACGTGCCCCCGGTGCTGCAGCAGCGCGTTCATCGGCACCACGAAGAAGCCGGCCAGGCCGCCGATCAGCAGCAGCAGGGCATACACGCTCCAGGTAGCGTGCACGAAGGGCATCAGCAGGACCACCACGCCCATCAGGGCGCCGACGGGCAGCACGTCCAGGGCGCGGCGCAGGGGCACGCGGCCGGCCAGCACCGACCCGATCACGGTACCCACCGCCGCCACCAGCATCAGGATCGAGGCCTGGCTCAGCTTGTAGCCCAGCTGGGTTCGTCCCCATTCGATCACGATCAGCTGCAGGGTCGCGCCCGCGCCCCAGAACAGCGTGGTGACCGCCAGCGAAATCTGGCCCAGGCGATCCTTCCACAAGATGCGGACATAGCCGCCGAAGGTCGAGATCAGCTTGATCGGGTTTTTCTGCTGCGGCGGATAGCGCACGTGGGTATTGGGAATCAGCAGGTTGCACACCGCTGCCACCAGATACACGACGGCGATCACCAGGATGGCGGCCTCGGCGGGGGTGTGGGCCAGGCGGCGCACCAGCGGCCAGTGCAGCAAGGTATGGGAGACCCAGGGGGAAATCAGCGCGCTGCCCAGGGCCGTACCCAGGATGATGGAAAACACCGTCAGGCCTTCGATCCAGCTATTGCCCTTGATCAGCATGCTGGGCGGCAGCATTTCCGTGACGATGCCGTACTTGGCGGGCGAATACGCGGCGGCTCCCACGCCCACCAGGGCATAGGCGGCGCTGACCAGGTACACCTGGTGGCCGTGGCTGATGCCCAGGCTGGCATAGGAGAACATCAGCAGGCAGCCGGCCACCTTCAGGGCGTTGGTCACGAACATGACGCGGCCCTTGGGGTAGGAGTCCGCGAAGGCGCCGACGAAGGCCGCCAGCAGCACATAGGCCAGCGCGAAGGACCACTTCATGACCGGCGTCATCCAGTCCGGACCGCGCAATTCCTCGATCAGGGCGATGGCCGCGATGAACAGCGCATTGTCTGCCAATGACGAGAGGGCCTGTGCGGCCATGACCAGGAAAAAGCCTCGTTTCAAAAGTGTCCCCGCGCGACGTTGCCGTCCAGTTACCGGCGTTCGCCGTCTTCCAAATAGGCTGCGCCGGGTCTCCCACGCTCGCGGACTGGCCACTTCATGGCCCACCAGCGCCGCTTTTGGGCATGAGATGGCCCGGCAAGAAAAAAAAAGTGTCAGCGAGTATAGCGTCCGGCGCCCCCTGGGCGGGGCTGCACGGAAATTCAAAATATCAGAAGATGCGGCATCGCCGAGGTAATCAAGTGCATCGTTGGCATACCTATCGTGCGTATGGCCCGCCTTTGGCGTACCAGCTTGGGGTTTCACCTGGGGTATCATAGGGCCCGAATTGATTCCACGCGGCCCCTGGGTCGTGTGTCTGCGTCGGCCCCCAGGGGCCGATTTGCTATCTGTCCGGCAGGTCCGTTCAACGCCTCGTTCAACCCTCCCGTCCGACCCTGATCTATTGTGCGTCTCACCCAGCTAAAACTCGCCGGCTTCAAATCGTTCGTCGACCCGACCGTCATCCCCGTCCCCAGCCAGCTGGTGGGCGTGGTCGGTCCCAACGGTTGCGGCAAGTCGAACATCATCGATGCGGTGCGCTGGGTGCTGGGCGAGGCCAAGGCGTCCGAACTGCGTGGCGAATCCATGCAGGACGTGATCTTCAACGGCTCCGGCAACCGCAAGCCGGCCGCCCGCGCGTCGGTCGAAATGGTGTTCGACAACAGCGAAGGACGTGCGGCGGGCCAATGGAGCACCTACGGCGAAATCGCCGTGCGCCGCGTGCTGACCCGTGACGGCACCAGCAGCTACTACGTCAACAACCAGCAGGTGCGGCGCCGCGACATCCACGACATCTTCCTGGGTACCGGCCTGGGCGCGCGTGGCTACGCCATCATCGGGCAGGGGATGATCAACCGCCTGATCGAGGCGCGCCCCGAGGAATTGCGGGTCTATCTGGAAGAAGCCGCCGGCGTGTCGCGCTACAAGGAGCGCCGCCGGGAGACGGAAAACCGCCTGTCCGATACGCGTGAAAACCTGACCCGCGTGGAAGACATCCTGCGTGAACTGGGCAGCCAGCTGGACAAGCTGGAAGCCCAGGCCGAGGTGGCGCGCCAGTACCGCGAGCTGCAAAGCGACGGCGAGCAGAAGCAGCATGCCTTGTGGTTCCTGAAGGAAACCGGCGCCCGCGACGAACGGCAAAGAAAGTCGGCCGACATTGAAAAAGCCCAGGCCGAGCTGGAAGGGGCGATGGCTGGACTGCGCGCCGGCGAGGCCGCGCTGGAAGCGCGCCGGCAGGCGCATTACGAAGCCAGCGACCGGGTCCACACCGCCCAGGGCGGCCTGTACGAGGCCAACGGCCAGGTCAGCCGCCTGGAAGCGGAGATCCGCCACGTCGTCGATTCGCGCAACCGGGTGCAGGCCCGGCGCGACCAGTTGCAGGCGCAGATCGCCGAATGGGACGCCCAGCAGGCCCACTGCACCGAGCAGATCGCCCAGTCCGAGGAAGACCTGGCGATGGCCGGCGAACGCGCCGCCGAAGCCCGCGCCCGCGCCGAGGATGCCCAGGCGGCACTGCCGTCGGTCGAGGCCCGCGTGCGTGACGCCGCGGCCTCGCGCGATGACATGCGGGGCGCCCTGGCGCGCGTGGAGCAGAACCTGGCGCTGGTGGCACAAACCCAGCGCGATGCCGATCGCCAGTTGCAGACCCTGGAGCAGCGCCGCGAGCGTGTGCAGCAGGAAATGCGCGAATTGCATACGCCGGACCCGGCCCATCTGGAACAGCTGGCGGGCGACCGTGCCGCCGGCGAAGAGCAGCTGGAAGAGGCCCAGGGGCAGCTGGCCGAACTGGAAGAGCGCGTGCCGGTGGCCGACGCCGAACGCAGCAAGGCCCAGGAGACCGCGCAGCGCGAAGCGCAGACCCTGGGACGCCTGGAAGCGCGCCTCTCGGCCCTGGTCAAGTTGCAGGAAGATGTGCAGAAGCAGGGCGCCCTGGAGCCCTGGCTGGCCAAGCACGAACTGGCTGGCCTGGGGCGCCTGTGGCAGAAGCTGAATGTCGAGGCCGGTTGGGAAACCGCGCTGGAAGCCGTGTTGCGCGAACGCATGGCGGCGCTGGAATTGCGCAATCTGGACTTCGCCAAGGCCTTCGTCGACGACGCGCCGCCCGCGCGGCTGGCCTTCTTCCAGGCGCCCGCGCCCGGACCCGCGCCGGCCGCCAGCGCAGGCTTGACGCCCTTGACCACCATGCTGCACCTGACCGATCCTGGTCTGCGCAGCCTGATGGGCGACTGGCTGCGCGACGTCTACGTGGCCGACGACATGACCCAGGCCCTGGCCGGCCGGGCCGCGCTGCCGGCGAACGCCGTTTACGTGGTCAAGAGCGGCCATCTGGTCGATGCCCACAGCGTGCGCTTCTACGCGCCGGATTCCGAGCAGGCCGGCCTGTTGGCCCGGCAGACGGAAATCGCCAATCTGCAGCGCGAGGTCAAGGCCCAGCAATTGATCGCCGACCAGGCGCGCGCCGCCGTGGCACGTGCCGAGACGGCCTGGCAGCAGGTTTCGCAGTCGCTGGGCCCGGCGCGCCAGCGCGTGGCCGAAGTGACGCGCCGGGTGCACGACATCCAGCTGGAGCATTCGCGCCTGCAGCAGCAGGCTGAACAATCCGGCGAGCGCGGCAAGCGCCTGCGCGAAGACCTGGCCGAGATCACCTCGCACGAGGAGGACCTGCGCGCCACCCGCGAGGACGCCGAGGTCCGCTTCGAGACCCTGGACCAGGAACTGGCCGAGCACCAGTCGCGCTTCGCCGATGCCGAGATCGACGGCGAGGCGCTGGCGGAAAAGGCCGACGCCGCGCGGACCGCGCTGCGTGACCTGGAACGCGCCGTGCACGAAGCCGAATTCGCGCAGCGTGGCATCGAGGCCCGCATCCTGGACCTGCAGCGCAACCAGCAACTGGCGGTGGACCAGAGCCGGCGCGCCAGCGGCGAACTGGAACAGCTGCAGGGCGAATTGTTCGAGCTGGATGCCAGCGCCGCCCAGGCCGGGCTGCAGGAAGCCCTGGAGCTGCGCGCCGAACGCGAAGAAGCGCTGCAGCGCGCCCGTATCGAAATGGACGACCTGGCGGCGCAACTGCGCGGCGCCGACGAAGACCGCGTGCGCCAGGAACAGACCCTGGAGCCGCGCCGCGCCCGCATCACGGAATTGCAGTTGCAGGAACAGGCCGCGCGCCTGGCCGAGGAGCAGTTCACCGAACAGCTCAACGCGCACGAAGTGGACCGGGCCGCGCTGGCCGCATCCCTGGCGGACCGCCCCGACGAATGGCGCCGCGCCAACTGGCTGCAATCCGAGGTGACGCGGATCTCGCGCCAGATCGATAGCCTGGGCTCGGTCAACCTGGCCGCCCTGGACGAATTGAACAGCTCGCGCGAGCGCAGGGATTACCTGGATTCGCAGCAGAAAGACTTGATGACGGCCATCGAGACCCTGGAAGACGCCATCCGCAAGATCGACCGCGAAACCCGCGAGTTGCTGCAGGACACCTTCAACACGGTCAATGGCCACTTCGGTGAACTGTTCCCGCGCCTGTTCGGCGGCGGTGAAGCCAAGCTGTCGATCACCGGCGACGAGATTCTGGACGCCGGGGTACAGGTGATGGCGCAGCCGCCGGGCAAGCGCAACAGCACCATCCACCTGCTGTCGGGCGGCGAGAAAGCCCTGACCGCCACGGCGCTGGTGTTCGCGCTGTTCAAACTGAATCCGGCGCCGTTCTGCCTGCTCGACGAAGTCGATGCGCCGCTGGACGACGCCAACACCGAACGCTACGCCAACCTGGTCAGCAGCATGAGCGAGCAGACCCAGTTCCTCTTCATCTCGCACAACAAGATCGCCATGCAAATGGCAAAGCAACTGGTTGGCGTTACCATGCAGGAACAAGGCGTATCCCGTATCGTGGCCGTGGATATCGATGCCGCCGTGCAAATGGCCACCGAGACCGCTTGATCTAGAAAAACCTACCGGGACGCTGCCCTCGGGGCGCGGTATAGACACATGAGTGATTTGCAGATCAGCCTGATCGTTGTGGGTGCCCTGCTGATATTGATGGTGCTGGGATTCAACTGGTGGCAGGACCGCCGGGTGCGCCGCAAGATGCAGGCGCATTTCCCCACCAATGAACACGATCCGCTGCTGGGTGGCGGCGAGCAGCCTGCTGCCCGTGGCAACGCGAAGCATGAAGACGCCGCTTGGGATACCCCCGCGGCGGCGCGGCGCGAGCCCGGGCTGGGCAAGCGCGAACCGTCGGTCGCCGAGAACGGCGGCCGGTCGGCACCGATGGCGAGCACGGTGGCCGCGCCTGGCGCGGCGGCGGGCGCGGGCGCCACGGCCGAAGGCGACGACACCGAGGAAGCCGATCCCGCCACCGAAGTCGTCATCGAAGTGGCATTCGCCGAACCGGTGCGGGGCACCGATCTGCAGCAGGGCCTGCAAGGCTTGCGCAGCGCGGGCCGCAAGCCCATCCGTATTTTTGGCGTGACGGATCGCGCGCGCCACCGGGCGCGCCTGCATGCCGACGAGTCGTATAGCGCGCTGCAGATTGCCGTGCTGCTGGCCAACCGTACCGGCCCGCTGACCGCCATTGAATGGTCGCAGGCCTGGGCCCGCGTGCAGGATCTGAGCGAACGTTTCGAAGCTACCATCGAAGGTCCCGATCAGCAGGCCGTGCTGGAACGCGCGGCTCGCCTGGACGACACCTGCGCCGCCCTGGATACCCAGGTTGGCCTGACCTTGTTGCTGGGGAGCGCCCAGCCCGCGGCCGAAGTGCTGGCGGTGGCGCGCGATCTGGGCTTTGTGCACGACGGCCCGCGCCTGGCCTGGGTGTCCGATGAAGGCCAGGCCCGCTTCACCTTGACGCGCGGCGATGGCGCGGCCTTCGATGCCGGCATGGGCGGTGTCGAGCGCCTGAACCTGCTGCTGGATGTGCCGTGCAGCCCGGCGGACGAACATGCTTTCGGCCGCATGGTGGATGTGGGTCATCAACTGGCCCAGCGCCTGCGCGCCGAGTTGGTGGATGACCAGGGCAAGCCTTTGGCCGAAGGGTCGGCGCAGGTCATCGACGAGCGCCTGCAAGTCCTGTTTACGCAGCTGGAGCAGGCTGGCCTGCGCGCCGGCAGCGAGCGCGCGTTGCGGGTATTTGCGTGAGCCAGGCCAAGGTGGACGGATCGAAGAAGGGGGCGGTGCCTCCCGCGCAGGAGGCCATAGCACGCCTGCGGACCGAGATCGAGCAGCACAATTTCCGTTATTACGTCCAGGACGAGCCCTCGGTTGCCGATGCCGAGTACGACGCCCTGATGCGCGAATTGGTCGAGCTGGAGACGGCGCATCCCGAGCTGGTCACCGCCGAATCGCCCACCCAGCGGGTGGGGGCGGCACCGCTGGCCGCCTTCGGCAGCGTCACGCACGCGGTGCCCATGCTGTCGCTGGGCAATGCCTTCGAAGCCGAGGACGTGCAGGATTTCGACAAGCGTGTCACCGACACCTTGCGCAGCGCCGGCCTGCTGGGGGCGGACGCCGAGACCGATTATTTCTGTGAACTCAAGCTGGATGGCCTGGCCATCAGCCTGCGCTATGAAAAAGGCGTGCTGGTGCAGGCCGCCACGCGCGGCGACGGGCAGACCGGCGAAGACGTCACCTCCAATATCCGCACCATCAAGTCGATTCCGCTGAAGCTCAAGGGCGCCGCGCCCGACGTGCTGGAAGTGCGGGGCGAAGTGCTGATGTTTCGCGCCGACTTCGATCGCCTGAACCAGGCGCAGGGCGAACGCGGCGAGAAGATTTTCGTCAATCCGCGCAATGCCGCCGCCGGCAGCCTGCGCCAGCTCGACCCGCGCATCACGGCGCAACGGTCGCTGCGCTTCTTTGCCTACAGCTGGGGCGAGGTGCACGGCCTGCCGCGTTCGCAGCACGGGGAGTACGAGGAACCGGCGCCGGGGACGCGGCAGACTTCGACGTTGCCGCGCGATACGCATGGCGGCATGCTGGCGTGGCTGGGCGAATTGGGCTTGCCCATCAACGTCAAGCACAACACGCAGGTGCGGGGCGCGGCCGGTTTGCTCGACTTTTATGAAAAGGTCGGCAAGCTGCGGGCGGGCTTGCCCTACGATATCGACGGCGTGGTCTACAAGGTGGATTCCTTGCCCGCGCAGAAGGTGCTGGGCTTCGTGGCGCGCGCGCCGCGCTTCGCCCTGGCGCACAAGTTTCCGGCCGAGGAAGCGACCACGGAGTTGCTGGACATCGAAGTGCAGGTCGGCCGCACCGGTGCGATCACGCCGGTGGCGCGGCTCAAGCCGGTGTTCGTGGGCGGGGTGACGGTGACCAATGCCACGCTGCACAACGAAGGCGAGATCCGCCGCAAGGATGTGCGCAAGGGCGATACGGTGATCGTGCGCCGCGCTGGCGACGTCATTCCGGAGGTGGTCGGGCCGGTGCTGGCCAAGCGGCCTGCCGAGGTGGCGGCGAGCGATATCGCGTGGACCTATCCCACGTCCTGCCCGGTGTGCGGGTCCGCTATCGAGCGTCCCGAAGGGGAGGCGATCGCGCGCTGTACTGGCGGCTTGTTCTGCGCGGCGCAGCGCAAGCAGACCCTGTCGCACGCGGCTGGCCGCAAGGCCCTGGATATCGAAGGCCTGGGTGAGAAGCTGGTCGAGCAGCTGGTAGACAAGGAACGCGTGAAGTCGCTGGCGGATATCTATGGCCTGACGGTCGAGGAATTGGCCGAGTACGACCGCATGGGGGCCAAGTCCGCGGAAAACCTGGTGGCGGCGATCGACAAGGCGCGCCAGCCGTCCCTGGGGCGGCTGCTGTTCGCCCTGGGCATCCGCCATGTGGGCGAGAGCACGGCGCGCGACGTGGCGCGGCATTTTGGCGACATGGACGCCATCATGGATGCCAGCGAGGATCAGTTGCTGGCGGTGACCGATGTCGGTCCGGCGGTGGCGGCGTCGATTCATCGTTTCTTTGCCGAGCACCACAACCGCGAAATCGTCGATGCCTTGCGCAAGCATGGCGTGCATCCGGTGGCGGAAGCCGCGGCGCGCGGCGGCGTCCTGACGGGCAAGACCGTGGTGCTGACGGGCACCATGCCCAACTGGACCCGCGACGATGCCACCCGCTACATCCTTGCTGCCGGCGGCAAGGTCAGCGGATCGGTCAGCAAGAAGACGGCTTACCTGGTGGCTGGTGAAGAGGCTGGCAGCAAGCTCACCAAGGCCCGTGAATTGGGTGTCCCCATTCTGGATGAGGACGGCCTGAAGGCGCTGCTCGCCGTGGACGAGTAGAAAGCCGCCCGCAAGCTCGCATTCATTCAGTAAACAAGATGGCCCGGAGTCGCCGGAAAGGCGCTCCGGGCTTTTTTGCGCTCATCCTCGGCTACCCCTCCAGGCGGTTCAACTGATCGACAGCATTAATTCAAACAGACGACAGTTTTTATTCAGTAATTTGACATATCAGGTTCAGCTAACAGTTGGCTTTCGTTCAGCAAGTTGTTGCTTTCCCACCCTAGGTGAATACGCTAAGCCGTAAAAACCGACAGCAAGCTGAAAGCACCTCTGCCTAGTATCGCGTCCAGCGCCTCTCGCATTGCATTGACCCAAAGCAATCCGTGACACGCGAATAACAGCAAATCCGATCTCGGAGGCAGAGCAACCCATGAACAGATATCCCCGCCAGGCGGCCCGTCAACGGAGTCACCGACTATGAACTTCAGTAATCGCAACTTCGTCAGGGGCCTGTTCCTGATCGTCTTCGCCCTGGTATTCGGCATCGCGGCGGCACGTTACCCCCTGGGTACCTTCGCCCGTTCCGGCCCAGGCATGTTCCCCTTCCTGATCAGCTGCTGCCTGCTGTTGGTCGGCATCGCCACCGTCCTGCGCTCGCGCCTGGTCGCACCGGTCCCGCTGAACTACAACTTCAAGAACATCCTGATCATCATGGTCAGCCTGTGCGGCTTCGTCATCGTCTCGCACTTCCTGAACATGCTGATCGGCATCGTGTTCCTGGTGTTCTGCTCGACGCTGGCCGGTACCTCCTACTCGTGGGTCCGCAACGTCAAGATCTCCCTGGGCCTGATCGCCGTGGCCTTCGCTTTCAAACACCTGCTAGGCCTGAGCCTCCCGATCCTATGATGGACATCCTCAACAACCTCGCGCTGGGCTTCGACCACGCCTTGACGCTCGAGAACCTGATGTATTGCGCCCTGGGGTGCACGGTGGGGACCTTGATCGGTCTGCTGCCCGGCCTGGGTCCCTTGTCCACCATCAGCCTGCTGCTGCCCATCACCTACAGCATTCCGGCCAGCGGCGCGCTGATCATGCTGGCGGGTATCTACTACGGTGCCCAATACGGCGATAGTGTCAGCGCCATCACCATGAAGATCCCGCATGCCAGCAGTATCGTGGCCTGCATCGACGGCTATGCCATGAATCTCAAGGGCAAGACCGGCCTGGCCTTGTTCACGGCAGGCATGTCGAGCTTCATCGGCGGCACCGTGGCCATCGTGGTGCTGTCGACCATGGCGCCGGCGCTGGGCGAAGTTGGCCTGTTGTTCGGCCCGGCCGACTACTGCGCGTTGATGATGCTGGGCTTCTTCTGCGTCAGCTTCGTCAGCAGCGGCAGCCTGCTCAATGGCCTGGCCATGGCCATGATCGGCATCCTGCTGGGCGTCATCGGTACCGACGTCAATAGCGGCATGATGCGCTACACCATGGACCTGGTCTTCCTGCAGGACGGCGTGGGCCTGATCAGTATCGCCCTGGGCTGCTTCGGCATCGCCGAGATCGTCAAGAACCTGGACGCCAAGAACACGCTGACGCCTTTCAACGGCAAGATCAAGCTGATCCCCACCTGGGGCGAGTTCAAGCGCATCATCCCCAGCGCCTTGCGCGGCAGCGTCATCGGTTCGATCCTGGGCATCCTGCCCGGCGGCGGCCCCACCATCGCGCAATTCGCCGCGTACGCCGCCGACAAGCGGTTCAGCAAGTACCGCGATGAAATCGGTACCGGCGCCATCGAAGGCGTGGCCGGCCAGGCCGCGGCTGACGAAGCCGCTGCCCGCACCAGCTTCATTCCGCTGATGGCCATCGGTATTCCCGAAAACGCGGTGATGGCGCTGATGCTGGCGGCTTTCATCGTCAAGGGCATCCAGCCCGGCCCCAACATGATCGGCACCCACCCGGACCTGTTCTGGGGCCTGGTGGCGAGCATGTGGGTGGGCAACTGCTTCCTGTTGATCCTGAACGTGCCGCTGGTGCGCTACTGGTTGTCGGTATTCAAGATTCCATACACCGTGCTGTTCCCGTGCATCCTGTTCTTCTGCTGCATCGGCACCTTCAGTATCAACAACAGCCTGGACGATATTCTGGTCACCGCGGTGTTCGGCGTGATCGGCTACGTGTTCCTGCGTTTGGGCATGGAAGCGGCGCCGCTGATGCTGGGCTTCATCCTGGGACCGATGCTGGAAGAAAACTTCCGTCGCGCCATGCTGCTGTCGCGGGGTGACTTCAGCACGTTCCTGTCGCGGCCCATCAGCGGTACGCTGTTCGCGGTCATCGGCGCCATCGTGGCCTGGCAGTTGTATTCGTTCATGCGCAAGGGCCGCAAAAAGGAACCCGCGCTGGAAGTGCAGTCGCAGCACGATTGATGCGCCTGGTCTGGGCGTGGTGAGTAGTCCGCGCTCAGAATCTTGCAATAAGGACGCGCTATGACAGTTGCATGAGATCAGCGCATACAGGCAGCAAAAAAAACGCGCCGCAAATTTTGCGGCGCGTTTTTTATTAACTCAAACCGAGGATTTACTGAACCTTGGCTTGGTCGCGCAGCGACTTCTGGTAGTCGGCCAGGGTTTGCTGGCGCAGCATTTCTTCCAGTTGCGGACGCACTTGATCCAGCGGCGGGAACTCGACCGGGCGGGTGTCCTCGACCTGGATGATGTGCCAGCCGTATTGCGTTTGCACCGGCTTGTCGGCCACGTCACCCTTCTTCAGGGCGGTCACGGCCTGGGCGAACGGCGGCACATAGTTGGTGGCCGGGGCCCAGCCCAGCTCGCCACCCTTGTCGGCGCTGCCGGGGTCCTTCGAGTTCTTCTTGGCCAGGTCTTCGAACTTGGCTTTGTTGCCCTTGATCTGCGCGAGCAGGTCGTTGGCGGTCTTTTCGTCGGCGACCAGGATGTGGCGCACCTTGTATTCCAGCTTGCCGGCCTGTTCCTGCTTGACCTTGTTGTACTCGGTCTGGACCTGCTGGTCGCTGACCTTGTGCTTCTGCAGGTAATCGGCCATCAGCGCGCGCACCAGGATGCCTTGGCGGGCCAGTTCGAGTTCGGTCTGGACGTCATCCTGCTTGGCGATACCGGCCTTTTCAGCGGCCTGGACGAAAACCTGACGGTTGATCATTTCCTGCTTGACCTGTTCGCGCAGTTGCGGCGAATCGGTCGCGCCCTGGCTTACCAAAAGCTTGACGAACTGGTCCAGATTCTTTTGCGGGATGGCCTTGCCATTGACGGTCGCCACATTCTGGGCAAAAGCCGGAACGGCGATCGCGCAGGCCGCTGCCAACAGGATGATGCGTTTCATGTAAGTCCTTTAGCCTTCTGAGTTCAGGGAGTCTTGGTATCCAGCGCCAACGCATGGATGGGATGAGGTATTAAATCTTGCAGCCGATCATACACCAGGCGATGCCGCGCAACTGGGGAAAGTCCGTGGAAACGGAGGGTGACAATACGTACCGTGAGATGTGATGCGCCGCCATGCGCGCCCGCGTGACCGGCATGCAAATGCGAGTCGTCGATAATATCCAGCGAGACCGGATCAAGTTCATTCAAACGGTTGCGAATAATATCGGCAACTTCGTCGAAGCTGGTGGGGATAATGTTTTCCGACATTAATTTTTCTCCGACGCCGCGTCATTTTTCGCCGCGGGGTGCTGGATGCCTGCTTCGGCAGGGTCATCAGCGGGGTGTTCGATATATCGGCCCAGCCAAAGGGATT
Organism: Achromobacter sp. HZ34; assembly: GCF_002209485.1. Taxonomy (GTDB): domain Bacteria; phylum Pseudomonadota; class Gammaproteobacteria; order Burkholderiales; family Burkholderiaceae_B; genus Bordetella_C. The sequence continues at coordinate 205,155 of NZ_NJIX01000010.1, forward strand.
GCGCCACCACGAAGGCCAGCATCAATACCGTCAGCCCGAAAGCCTTGAACGATACCCATTGGGCTTCGGTGAAGTGACCGGAAAATGCGACATAAAGATTCAGGCCGCCGGCCAGCAGGAAAAACAGGCCCCAGGCCAGATTGAGACGGTCCCAGATAGGGGCGGGCAACTGGATCTGCTTGCCCAGCATGCGCTGGACCAGGTTGCGGCCGAAAATGAAGCGGCCGGCCAGCAAGGCGATGCCGAACAGCCAGTACAGCACCGTGGGCTTCCATTTGATGAAGGCATCGTTATGCAGGATCAGCGTGGCCCCGCCGAAAACGACGATGACCACCAGATTGACCCAGTGCATGCCCTCGATGCGCTGGCCACGCATGCGCAGCCAGATGATCTGGCCGATCGAAGCGATGATCGAGGCGCCCGTCGCCACGTAAATGCCCGCGAAATAATAGGCGATGAAAAACAGCAGCAGCGGGAATAGATCGAACAGGAATTTTTTCATGCGGCCGGGCTCGGCATTCAACAAGGAAGTTGGTTATGGGCACACCACCAGGGAACCTTTTCGTCCCCGTTACGCCAGGGTGCTTGCTCGTACAGCGGCGGGTGCATTCCGGCGGCGAGTGTAGCGCGCGTTGCCAGCGCCTGGACGGCGTTGACAGCGGGGTGGGCAACCGGGTTTGTCATCCATACCGGACTGGGACACCACGCCTGCGTAAAAGGTTCGCGCAAAGAGGTTCGTGCAAAGGTGGGGCATAATCGCGCCCCATGTTAATCGAGTTTGAACACACCGTCGTCAAGAACGCCAGAACTACGGTCCTGCATGGCCTGGATCTGACCTTGTCGGAAGCGCGGATTGCCGTGGTAGGCCCGAACGGGGCTGGCAAGAGCACCTTCGCGCGCCTGCTCAACGGTCTGGTCCTGCCCAGCGAGGGCAGGGTGCGCGTGGGCGGCATCGATACCCGCGAGGACGTACGGGCGGTGCGCCGACGGGTCGGCTTCGTGTTCCAGAACCCGGAAAACCAGATCGTCTTTCCCATCGTCAGCGAGGACATGGATTTCGGCTTGAAGCGGCGCGTGCCGGACAAGCAGGAACGGCGCAAGCGCATCGATGCCCAACTGGACGCGTTGGGCATAGGCCACCTGGCCGATCGCGCCAGCCACCTGCTGTCGGGGGGCGAGCGGCAACTGGCGGCCTTGGCCGCGGTGCTGGTGACGCATCCCGACCTGGTGGTGTTCGATGAGCCGACCACCCAGCTCGACCTGCGTAATCGCAATCGGGTGCGCGATGCCATTGCCGGGCTGGACCGGCAGGCGGTGGTGGTCAGCCATGACCTGGATCTGCTGGTGGACTTCGATCGCGTGCTGGTGGTGGTGGACGGGCGCATCGCGGTCGACGATGCGCCGGCGCCGGCCTTGCGCTGGTATCGGGAGCATTGCGGATGATGGCGCCGCTGTATCGGGATCGGGAGCGCGAATGATGGCGCCGCTGTACCACGATCGGGAGCATTGCCGATGATGGAGCCGCTTTACCAGGACGGCGCGAGCCGCCTGCATCGCCTGCCGGCCTGGCTCAAGCTGGGCGGGCTGGTGGTGGCGGGTTCCCTGCTGTTCCTGGTGCATCGCCTGGACATCCTGGGCGCGGCTTGCCTGGCCGCCGTGCTGCTGCTGGCATCGACCGGCGTGGGGATGGCCACGGTGTGGCGCCATGTGCGGGGGATGGTGTTGATCCTGGCGGTGCTGGCGGCTTTCACCACGTATTTCAATGGTCATGGGGCGGCGCTGGAGATGGTGCTGCGGGTGGTCGCGCTGGTCGCTTTGGCGCTGGCGGTAACGATGAGCACGCGGACGGCGGATCTGATCGAGGTGTGCGAGCAGGTGCTGCGGCCCTTGGAGAAGCTGGGCTGGATCGATGCTGGCCGCGTAGCGCTGGCGCTGGGCTTGGCCTTGCGCTTCGTGCCGGAGATCTGGCGCAATTACCAGGAGATCCGCGAGGCCCAGGCGGCGCGGGGCCTGGGCAGCCATCCCCTGGCGGTGGTGGTGCCCTTGCTGGTACGCACCCTCAAGCGCGCCGAAGAAGTCGCCGACGCCATCGATGCCCGTGATGGGTAGGAAGGAAAGTGTCGAGGGGCGGAGCCGCTCGACACTCACGCCGACGCTATGACATATACGCAGTAAACCGCTTTTATCAATACTGGGAGTTCTCATGCGCACCCGTAATACCGTGTCCGTCGCCCTGTTCGCGGCCCTGCTGGTGGTTCTCAGCCTGGTGCCCCCCGTTCCCATGCCGGGCGTACCCGTGCCCGTGACGCTGCAGTTGCTGGGCGTGATCCTGGCCGGCTGCATGCTGGGTCCCGTGCGCGGCCCGCTGGCGGTGCTGCTGTACTTGGTGCTGGCCGCCATCGGCCTGCCCGTGCTGCCGGGCGGACGTGGCGGCCTGGGCGTGTTCGCCGGTCCCACCGGGGGCTTCCTGGTCGGCATGCTGGTGGGCTCGGCCGTCTGCGGCGGCCTGGCGCGCCTGCTGGCACCGCGCACCGACAATCCCTTCGTCAGCGTGGTCGGCAATTTCGTCGGCGCCATGGCTTGCGTCGCGGTGGTCTATGCCATCGGCACCCCCTGGCTGGCAGCGGTGACCGGCATCGACAACGGCAAGGCGATGATGGGAATGCTGCCTTTCGTACCGGTCGATGTCGCCAAGGCCGGCGTCGGCGCGCTGGTCGCATACCGGGTCCAGAGAGTCTGGCCCATGAATGGACGCTGAGACCCGGCCGCTGAGACCCGGCCGCTGAGCCCGGCCGCTGAGCCCGGCCGCTGAGCCCGGCCACTGAGCCCGAACGCTGACCCAGCCCTTGCCTGGAAACGTCCACCCGGCCGCCCCCGGCCGCGCCTTATCCCTATAATGCGTTTTTTCCTCAGGCATTGCATTGCATTACGGGGCGCCCGGCCTATGAAGCCGACGCTCGCCCGTTCTAGCGGAGACAACAAAAGATGATCCGGATCAAGCACGTGCGCCAAGCTACGCTGGTGGCGCTTTTCGCGGCCTTGCCGTTGGCCGCGCAGGCCCAGATAAAAGTAGGTGTCACGGTGTCCAGCACCGGCCCGGCGGCTTCGTTGGGCATCCCCGAACGCAACACCGTGGATCTGCTGCCCAAGGAAGTGGCGGGGCAGAAGATAGAGTGGATCGTCCTGGACGACGCCACCGACCTGACCCAGGCGGTGAAGAACATGCGCAAGCTGGTCAGCGAGGACAAGGCCGATGTCGTCATCGGCAGTTCCGCCACCCCCGGCTCCATCGCCATGGTCGACGTCGCCGCGGAAACCGGCACGCCCATGATCAGCGTGGCCGCCAGCGTGAAGATCGTCGATCCGGTGGACGACAAGCGCAAGTGGGCCTACAAGACGCCGCAGAACGATGCCTTGATGGCCGGCGCGCTGGCCGACGCCATGGTCAAGGCCAAGGTCAAGACCCTGGGTTTCATCGGTTTTGCCGACGCCTACGGCGAAAGCTGGCTGGACGAGACGAAGAAAGCCGCCGAGGCCAAGGGCATCAAGCTGGTCGGCGCTGAAAAATACGGCCGCACCGACACCAGCGTCACCGGCCAGATCCTGAAGCTGATGGGCGCCCGCCCCGACGCCATCCTGATCGCGGGCTCCGGCACGCCGGCGGCCCTGCCGCAAAAGGAACTGCGCGCCCGCAACTACGGCGGCATCATCTACCAGACCCACGGCGTGGCCAACGGCGACTTCCTGCGCGTGTGCGGCAAGGACTGCGAAGGCATGATCCTGCCGGCCGGTCCGCTGCTGGTCGCCGCGCAATTGCCCGATGACAATCAGGTGAAGAAGTCGGCCCTGACCTATATCGACGCTTACGAGAAAGTCCACGGCGCCGGTTCGGTCAGCACCTTCGGCGGCCATATGTGGGATGCAGGCCAGCTGGTCGTGGCCGCCATTCCGGTCGCGCTCAAGACCGGCGCGCAACCGGGCACTCCGGCCTTCCGCAAGGCCTTGCGCGATGCGTTGGAAAACGTCAAGGAACTGGCGGTCTCGCAAGGCGTGTTCAACATGAGCCCCACGGACCACGCCGGCTTCGACCAGCGCGCCCGGGTCATGGTGAAAGTGCAGGGCGGCAAGTGGGTCTACCAGCCCGGCCTCTGATTCCGTTTTTCACTCGAATGTCGTTCCCGCGGCGGGCCCTCACCAAACAGGGCCCGCTGCCGCACCGGCCTATGGGCCGGTGAGCTTTTGTCGGGGCCCGCGCGCGGTCTCCGGCATAGCGGGTTTATCGGTCCGCCGCTACGGCGAAGGTTTTACGTCGATGGATTCCTCCATAGCGCTGATCCTGTTGCAGGATGGCCTGGTCAATGGCGCCATCTATGCCCTGCTGGGCATGGCGCTGGTGCTGGTGTTCGCGGTCACGCGCGTCATCTTCATTCCGCAGGGCGAATTCGTGACGTTCGGCGCGCTGACCCTGGCCATGCTGGTGGATGGCAAAGTGCCCGGCACGGTCTATCTGCTGCTTCTGCTGGGCGGCCTGGTGCTGCTGCAGGAACTGCTGCGCGCCGTGCGCAGCGGCCAGTGGCGCGCCTTGCCGCGCACCCTGCTGGCTTGCGTCGTGCTGCCGGTCGCGCTGTTCTGGCTGACGCGCCGCCTGGCCAGCCCGGACACCTCATTGTGGGTGGACATGCTGTTGACCCTGCTGCTGATCGTGCCCATGGGCGGCATGATCCATCGGGTCGTCTACCGTCCGCTGGCCGAGGCCAGCGTGCTGGTGCTGCTGATCACGTCAGTGGCGGTGCACTTCGTGCTGGTCGGACTGGGCCTGGTGTTCTTCGGCGCCGAGGGCTGGCGCACGCCGTCCTTCATCGATGGCCAGATCGACCTGGGCCTGACGTCCTGGTCGGCGCAGAGCCTGTTCGTCATCGGCACCGCGGCCGTATTGATCGCGGCGCTCTGGCTGTTCTTCGGCAAGACCCTGTATGGCCGCGCCTTGCGCGCCACCGCCGTGAACCGGCGCGGCGCGCGCCTGGTGGGCATCAGCAGCGATATGTCGGGCGGCTTGACGTTCACGCTGGCGGCCCTGCTGGGCGCGGTGTCGGGCATCCTGATCGCGCCGCTTACCACCATCTACTACGACACCGGTTTCCTCATCGGCCTGAAGGGTTTCGTCGGCGCCATCATCGGCGCGCTGGCCAGCTATCCCTCCGCGGCTGCCGGTGCCATCCTGGTGGGCCTGCTGGAAAGCTTCTCGTCTTTCTGGGCCAGCGCCTACAAGGAAGTCATCGTGTTCACGCTGATCATTCCGGTGCTGCTGTGGCTGTCCCTGCGCGCGGGTCCCGCGCATGACGAAGAGTGAGCCGGGCCACGCCATGAAAAACCGTATTCCCCTCATCGCCTTCCTGCTGGTCCTGGCCGTGCTGCCCTTGCTGCCGCCGACCCCCGAATTCTGGATCACGCAACTCAACTACATCGGCCTGGCCAGCCTGGTCGTGCTGGGCCTGGTGCTGTTGACCGGCGTGGCCGGCCTGACGTCCTTTGGCCAGGCTGCCTTCGTCGGCATCGGCGCGTATGCCACCGCCTGGCTGAGCACCGCCATGGGATGGTCGCCCTGGCTGACCCTGCCCGCCGCCCTGGCCGCGACCGCGCTGATCGCCTACGTCCTGGGCGCGATCACCTTGCGCCTGTCGGGGCACTATCTGCCCTTGGGCACGATCGCCTGGTGCCTGGCCTTGTTCTATCTGTACGGCAACGTCGATATGCTGGGTCGTTATGACGGCATCGCCGGCGTGCCGGCGCTGGACTTCCTGGGGCTGTCGCTGTCCAGCGGCCGCCATATGTACTACCTGATCTGGCTGCTGGTGCTGCTGGCCGTGTGGGGCACGCGCAATCTGCTCGATTCGCGGCCGGGGCGCGCGATCCGCGCGCTGCGCAGCGGTGCCGGCATGGCCGAGTCGATGGGCGTCAACACCAACGCGTACAAGGTGGCGGTGTTCGTCTACGCCGCGCTGCTGGCCTGCGTGTCGGGCTGGTTGTACGCGCACATGCAGCGCGCCGTCAGTCCCAGCCCCTTCGGCCTGAACTACGGTATCGAATACCTGTTCATGGCGGTGGTGGGCGGTGCGGCGCACGTGTGGGGCGCGGTGCTGGGCTCGGGCATCATCCTGGTGCTCAAGGACCAGATCCAGAACTGGCTGCCGCGCCTGCTGAACACCACGGGCAATTTCGAGCTGATCGTCTTCGGCGTGCTGCTGATCCTGATGCTGCAATACGCGCGCGACGGCGTCTGGCCCATCCTGGCAAATGCCTGGGCGCGCCTGGGCCGCGACACTGGGAGACGCCGTCTTGCGCCGCCGGCCGCGGCGGCGCTGCTGGGCAACCGCGAAAAGGCGGGCGCCGGCGAGCTGGTGCTGGAAGTGGATGCCATCCGCAAGGAGTTCGGCGGCCTGGTGGCGGTGAACGATATCTCCTTCAAGGTACGCGCCGGTGAAATCGTCGGCCTGATCGGCCCCAATGGCGCCGGCAAGAGCACCACCTTCAACCTGATCACCGGTGTGCTGCGGCCTACCAGCGGCAAGGTCGGTTTCATGGGCGAGCGGGTGGACACCTTGTCCGCGCGCGACATCGCCCGGCGCGGTGTTGGCCGCAGCTTCCAGCATGTGCAACTGCTGGCGGGCATGACGGTGCTGGAAAACGTGGCGCTGGGCGCCCATCTGCGCGTCGCTGGCGGCATCTGGTCGGGCGTGTTTCGCACCGATCGCGCCAGCGAGGCGCAATTGCTGCACGAAGCCGCGCGGCAACTGCAACGCGTGGGCCTGGGCGATTACCTGTACGAGCAGGCCGGCAACCTGGCCCTGGGCCAGCAACGTATCGTGGAAATCGCACGAGCGTTGGCCGGCGATCCTACGTTGCTGCTGCTGGACGAACCGGCCGCCGGGCTGCGCTACAAGGAAAAGCAGGCGCTGGCCGAGGTGTTGGAACAACTGCGCGCCGAAGGCATGAGCATCCTGCTGGTTGAACACGACATGGACTTTGTCATGCGGCTGACCAACCATCTGGTGGTGATGGATTTCGGTACCAAGCTGGCCGAAGGGCCGCCCGCCGAAGTGCGCGCCAATCCGGCGGTGCTGGAAGCCTATCTGGGCGGCGTGGACGAAGAACTGGACCTGGCCAGCGGCGCGCCTGGTAATACGACACCCGCAGCGGCGACACCCTCAGCGCCCATGACCCACGGAGAGCCATCATGAACGCCGATGAATTGCTGCGCATCGACGGCCTGAGCGCGCGTTACGGCAAGGTGGCCGCGCTGGGCACGACATCGCTTTCGGTGACGGCCGGCAGCATCGTCACGGTGATCGGCGCCAACGGCGCCGGTAAATCCACCCTGCTCAACGCCATCATGGGCGCCTTGCCCAGCAGCGGACAGGCCAGCGGGTCGGTGCACTACGCCGGCGAGGACGTGTCGAGCTGGCCGGTCGAGCGGCGCGTCGGTGCGGGCATGTCGCTGGTGCCGGAAAAGCGTGAGCTCTTCGCCACGATGTCCGTGGAAGACAATCTGCTGCTGGGCGGTTTTCGCCGCTACCGCGCGCGCGAAGCGGGCTGGCGGGGCACGCTCACCGAAGTCTTCGACCTGTTCCCGCGCCTGTGCGAACGACGTGCGCAGCAGGCCGGTACCTTGTCCGGCGGGGAACGACAGATGCTGGCGGTGGGGCGGGCCCTGATGGCGCGACCGCGCCTGCTGATGCTGGACGAACCCAGCCTGGGCCTGGCGCCCCGCATCGTGCGGGAAATATTCCACATCATTTCGCACTTGCGGCAGAGCGGCGTGGCCATCCTGCTGGTAGAGCAGAACGCCCGCGCCGCCTTGCAGGTGGCGGATCATGGCTACGTGCTGGAAACCGGAGAGGTGGTGCTGGCCGGTCCCGCGCATGAGTTGGCCGACAACCCCCGCGTGGTGGAAAGCTACCTGGGCCTGGGCGGGAACAAGGAAAATTAGTCTGCTGGCCGTTTACTGATGAGCATTCGCGGTTAGTATCAAGCCACGGCAGTACCCGTCTCAGGTTTCACCCCAGGCCCCTGGTTTTGGCCAGGCCGTCCTTTGGGCATGCACCGCCGCCGGGTTCCCGGCGACAAGTCGGAGAATCGCGATGGAAACCCTCGCATCGGCCCGGGCTGGCGTCAAACGTCCTCCCAATCTGCGTGAAAGCGTCTATCAGATGCTGCGTGAACGGATACAGCAGGGTGAGATCGGCCTGGAAGACAGACTGGTCGATCAGGAGATAGCAGGCCGTCTGAACATTTCGCGCATGCCGGTGCGCGAAGCACTGATGCAGCTCAAGAACGAAGGTGCGTTGGAGAGCACGGCGCGCGGCTTCATGCTGCGGCGCTTTACCCCGCGCCAGATGAACGAGGCTTTCGAGGTGCGGCGGCTGGTCGAACCGCCGGCGGCGGTCATGGCCTGCAGGCGTGCCGGCGAGGTCGGCGTACAGAATCTGAAGCAGCAGCTGGAGCTGGCGGAGCAGGCCCATGCGGACCAGGACAATGCGGCATTCCTGCGGCACAAGGCCGGCTTTCGCACTGCCTGGATGGCCATGGTGCCTAATCAGGCGCTGGTGGACACCATCGAACGGTTCTTGGACCATGTGCTCATGGCCCGTCTGCTGACGGTGGCCGACGGCGCCATGCGGGAACAGACCGTGGGATACATGCGCCACATGCACGAAGCCTTCGCGCGCGGCGACGCCGAGGGCGCGCGCGCCAGCGTACTGGCCCAACTGGATGCCATGGCGGAGCGCTACAACGCCACCCTTTGACGTTTGCCGCGGTCAGTTTCTTGTCGGCCGCCCGGCCGTATGCTGAGCACTTCCAAGAGGAGACATGCATGGCACAACAGAACGCGAACGAAGCGCTGGCCGGCAGCGCCCCCATCAAGGCGCTGGTTTTCGACACCTTCGGTACGGTGGTGAACTGGCGCGACACGGTGATCCACGAACTGCGCAATCTTGGCCGCGCCAAAGGCCTGGACGCCGATTGGGTGGCCATGGCCGATGCCTGGCGGGCGGGCTACGCACCGGGCATGGACACGGTGCGTAAAGGCTTGCGGCCCTGGACCAGTGTCGATGTGCTGCATCGCGAACGGCTCGATGTCCTGCTGAAGGAATTCCAGGTGGAGGGGCTGACGGAGGCGGAAAAAGATCATCTGAACCGCGTCTGGCACCGTCTCGATCCCTGGCCCGACAGCGTGGCGGGTCTGCGGCGGCTCAAGAGCAAATACATCATCTCCACCTTTTCCAATGGCAGCGTGCCTTGCCTGGTGAATATGGCCAAGCACGGCGGCCTGCCCTGGGATTGCGTGTTTTCTTCCGACATCGTGCGTCACTACAAGCCGGACGCCGAGATGTACCTTGGCGTGGCCGAATTCCTGGGCCTGCCGACCTCACAGGTGATGGTGGTGGCCGCCCACAATAACGACCTGCGCCATGCGCGCGCCAACGGCTTGCGCACGGGGTATATCCATCGTCCGACCGAATATGGCGTGCACCAGTCCAAGGACTTGCGGGCCGAGGAAGACTGGGACGAGATGGGTGAGGACATCGGCGACTTCGCCACGAAGATGGGAGTTTGACCGGCGCGGCTTTCGGGGCGCGCCAGCGTATGTCCGGGTTTTCCGCTACGCGCACGCAGCGTCTCCCAAAACGGTTTGGAGGGGGCTGCGCTCCCTCTAAACTGCCCCCCAGGGAAGGCGGTGCCTGGCGTAATTGCGTTGAATTCGCGCGACGATTGGAGTTTCCTCAGCCAACTCATTGCGCTGCACCATCGAAGCGGGGGAAACGCCGCTTTCTCGAAAATTCAAAGCCAGGCGCAGGCTGGTGTTTAATCTGTGCGGGTCGGCCGCCAAAGCGCGGCCCGCGTTTTTGCTCTCCGAGAGGTTCGCCATGATGAAGCATGAATTGAAGATTTCCTCGATGCAGGACAAGGTCTCCGAGGCTGAATGGGAAGCCCGGGTCGACCTGGCCGCCTGTTATCGCCTGGTGGCGCACTATGGGATGTCGGACATGGTGGCCAACCATATCTCGCTGCGTGTGCCGGGCGAGGACGGTTCCTTCCTGATCAATGCCTACGGCCTGCTGTATGAGGAAATCACCGCCTCCAGCCTGCTGAAGATCGATCACGACGGCAACATCCTGAGCAAGCCCGATTTCGGCCCGCACCTGTCCTATGGCGTGAACCGTGCCGGCTTCGTCATCCATAGCGCCATTCACGAGGCGCGTCCGGAAGTCGATTGCGTGATCCATACGCATAGCTGGCCGGGCATGGCCCTGTCTTCGCTGGACTGTGGCCTGCTGCCGCTGAACCAGACGTCGATGCGCTTCCTGAAGATCGGTTATCACGATTACGAAGGCGTGGTGCTGGACCTCAGCGAGAAAGAATCGCTGTGCAAGGATCTGGGCAACAACGAGGCGCTGATTCTGCGCAACCACGGCCTGCTGACCGTGGGCCGCACCATAGGCGAAGCCTTCAACTGGATGCACCGCCTGGAACTGTCCTGCCGCGCCCAGTTGGCCGCCATGGCCTGCAACGCGCCGCTGCATTACGTCTCCAAGGAAGTGCAGGAAGCCACCTACAAGCAGTACCAGCCGGGCACCCGCCGGCCCTACGGCCAGATGGAATGGCCGGCCTTGCTGCGCCTGATGGATCGCGTGGATCCTTCCTACCGTACCTGAACGGCATGGCCCGGCGGGGCAGCCCTTGGCACGACGCTGCCAAGGGCGGTTCGCATGACGCACGCCAGATGCGTCGACCATAACAAGCATGGAGTTGACAATGAAGCAGCATGCTCGCGTCCGGCGGACGCTGGCCGGCCTCGTGCCGGCCATCGGTTTCCTTATCGGCGTGGCCGCCATCGCGCCCGCCCACGCCGCCGATAGCTATCCCGACAAGCCGATCCGCCTGGTAGTGCCGTATCCGCCCGGCGGCAACCTGGACATCACCACGCGCGCCATCAGCACGGCCATGGCGCGGATTCTCAAGCAATCCATCGTCGTCGAGAACCTGGGCGGCGCGGGCGGCACGATCGGCGCCAGCAATGTGGCGCGGTCGGCGCCGGACGGCTATACCTTGCTGTCCACCACCATCGTGCCCCTGGTGGTGAATCCGACGCTGGTGCCGGGCACCAAGGTGCGCCTGCAGGATTTCGAGCCGGCGGGCATGCTGGCCGTGGTGCCCTCGGTGCTGGAAGTGCCGGCCCGCGGCAAAAAGAACATCAAGGATTTCGCCGGTTTCATCGCCTATGCCAAGGCGCATCCGCAAGAGCTGTCCGTCAGCCATTCCGGCAATGGCACGACCAATCACATCGCGGCCTTGCTGCTGCAGCGCGACTTTGGCATCAAGCTGACGCTGGTGCCTTATAAGGGCTCGGGCCCGGCCTTGAGCGATCTGTTGGGTGGGCAGGTGGATGCCATGGTCGATCAGTTGACCAGCTCCTTGCCGCAGATACAAAGCGGCAGCCTGAACGCGCTGGCGGTGACGTCGTCGAAGCGGGTGCCGGACCTGCAACAGGTGCCCACGGTGGCCGAGCTGGGCAAGCAGGGCTTCGAGATGGTGACCTATTCCGCCATCGTCGCGCCCAAGGGTACGCCGGTGGCCGTGCGGCAAAAGCTCAACGACGCGCTGGCCCAGGCCGTGGCGGATCCCGCCGTGCAGCATCAGCTGGCGCTGGCCGGCTCGCAGGTGGTGAAGTCCACGCTGGACCAGAGCGTGAAGATCATCGCCGCCGAAGAAGCAAAGCTGCAGCCCTTGATCACGTCGGGTGCGTTGAAGCCCGAGTAACGTTGAAGACCGCGGCCGCGGGCCGCGGCGGCCGCGCCTGCGCGCAGCAACGATTCCAATCTGAAATAAAGCGAGTGAAGACATGACCCGTGCCTGCCTGCCTCCCCATGCCGAGATCACCGCGCCGCGCTTCGTCGCGCCGGCCGGCGCCTGCGACTGCCATGCCCACGTGTTCGGCCCGTACGCGTCCTTTCCGCTGGCGGAAGATCGCAGCTATACGCCGCCGGAAAACGGCGCCGAACGATTCATCGCGCACCTGGACCGGCTGGGCCTGACGCGCGGCGTGCTGGTGACCGCCAGTGCCCAGGGCGACGACAACGGCAATGTGCTGGCGGCCTTGCGCGCCTATCCGGACCGCTTGCGCGCGGTGGCGGTGGTGCGCGCGGAAATCAGCGACGCGGAACTGGACGCCTTGACCGCGGCCGGCGTGCGGGGCGCGCGCTTCAATCTGTACAAACACGAAGGCAAGGCGGTTTATCGCAACGGCGTGGGCCTGGCGGATTTCGAGGCGCTGGCGCCGCGCTTGAAGGCGCGCGGCTGGCATGCGCAGATCTGGGTGCACGCGCCGGACCTGCCTGAACTGTCGCCGGTCCTGTTGAAGCCGGGGATAGACCTGGTGGTCGATCACATGGGCCGCATGAATACCGCGCGAGGCGTGGAGGATTCCGGCTTCCGCTACCTGTGCGAACTGCTGCGCGCCGGGCGGGCCTGGACCAAGATTTCCGGCGCGGACCGCAACACCGCGGGCGGCCCGCCGTATGGGGATATCACGCCCTTTGCCCAGGCGCTGCTGCGGGCCAATCCGCAGCGGGTGGTGTGGGGCACCGATTGGCCGCACATCAATTACTACGAAAACGCCAACATGCCCGATGACGGCGTCTTGCTGAACCTGCTGGGCGAATGGCTGCCCGACGAAGCGTTGCGGCGCCAGGTGCTGGTGGGCAACCCGGCGCGCTTGTATGGATTCAATGAGTGATGTTCGCGCTTGATTTCGGTCGCTGATTTCTTGCGCTGAAATCCATTCCTTGGTTCTTGGAACTCAGGCCGTCGGTCCATCGTCCTGTTTATGCGTGGTCGCCAGGAACTCGAACAGTTCTCCCGCCGCGGGCCGCATTTGCAGGCGGTCGCGTGCGCAGAGGTAGAACTGGCGGGCGGCCCACTCATCCTTCAACGCCACTTTGACCAGGCCCAGCAGGCTCAGGTATGTATCCGCGATGGGCTCGGGCATGATGGCGATGCCCAGGCCTTCGCGCACCATGCGGCAGCGGGCTTCGTAGTTGGCTACCTGGATCTTGACGTTCAGCGGGCCGCTGAGGGTGGGCCCGGCCAGCTCCATGAACGCTTCGAAAGAGTGCCGCGGGAAATAGCCCAGGAAATCGTACGCGCGCGCTTCGTCCAGATACAGTGCCGTGGGGCTGGCTCCTCCTGGCCGCGCCAGCGGATGCCCTTGCGGCAACACCAGCACCACGCGATCCGTGCGATAGGGCAGGGAGAAGACCCCTGGCGCCGGCCCGCTGGCGTGGTAGATGCCCAGGTCGACCTCCTGGTCTGACACCATGCGCGGGATATCGCCGCTATAGGCCTCGACCAGATCGACCCGTGAGCGTGGCACGGCGCACTGGAAGTGGGCGATGTCGCTGGGCAGGAATTCGATGATGGCGGAACGGTTGGCGGCCAGGCGAATCTTGGGAATCCCGTCCGGCGAGAATTCCTCGCACATGTCTTCCAGGGTACGTACGCTCTGCAGGATGGCGCGGGCCTTGTGATACAGCGCGGCCCCGGCAGGCGTGGGCTCGACGCCGCGGTTATGGCGCACCAGCAGCGCCGTGCCCACCTGGCGTTCGAGTTCCGCGATGCGCTTGCTGGCAGCCGATGTCACCAGGTTCTCGCGCTCGCCCGCCTTGGACAGGCTGCGTTCCTCGATGGCGGCGACCAGCATCTGCAGGGCGGATAGATCGATTTTCATGATGCCTTGATGAGAAGGGCAAATACAAAGGGTTCAGGACGAGAGGCCGGTTTGCAGCCTGCGTGCCTGCCCCGGCGTGATGCCGAAATGCGCGCGGAAGGCAGCACCGAATGCAGGTGAACTTTCGAAGCCGGCAATGGCGGCGGCCCGCGTGGGCGAGGTGCCCAAGGTCAAGGCACGCAAGGCCTCGGTCAGGCGCGTCTGTTGGCGCCACTGCCTGAAGCTCAATCCCAACTCCGCACGGAACAGGCGCGCCAGCGTGCGCGGTGACGTGTTCGCGACTTCGCTCCATGCTTCGAGGCTGCGCGTGTCATGCGGTCGCTTGCGCAAGGCCTCGATGACTTTACGCAATCTGGGGTCGCGCGGCAGCGGCAGGCCCAGCGGCAAAGGCGTCGCGCGCGCGATCTCGTCCAGGGCCAGCTCCGCGAGGTGCTTACCGCGGCCCTCGGGCTCCCAGTCCACCGGCTCGGCGCACGCGGCCAGGATCACTTCGCGCAGCAGTCCGGACACGGATATCACTTTGGGCTGGTGGCCCACGCGCCGTGCGGCGTCCTCGGTCAGGAAAAGCTCACGCAGCGCGACGGCCCCATCCATCCCCATCGCGTGCTGTGCGCCCGCGGGCAGGAACAGCGCCGTGGTGGGAGGCACGACATAGCTGGTGTCCAGCGTGTCCAGGCGCATCACGCCTGAAAGGGCATACATCAGCTGTGCTCGCGGATGGCTGTGGAAGCCCGACCAAAGACCCGCTTCGTAATCGCGCGAGAACCCAACCACGGGTCGTGTCGCGGTCTCGAAGGGCTCAATCTCGGCTTGTCTCGTTGGCGACAAAAATTGGCCAGATATCTTCATTGCGCGAGTTTAGAGTAGCCGGACTCCTCCTACAACCAGAGGAGAACTCGATGATTAATAAGGGAAAACACTCATGAGCACAGGACTGTTCACGGAAATCGGCTACGTGAAGGCCGACCAACTGGAAGAGGGGCCGTTAACGCCCGGGCAGGTACGCAAGAAGGCGCTGGAGGCGGGCGAACTCTGGGTCGGCCAGTGTCACGTAACCGCGCTGGATGCCCCCAGCCAGTGGCATCACCACAAGGAGTTCGACAGCGTCATGTTCATGCTGTCCGGCCGGATCCGCGTCGACCATGGCGAACACGGCGAGAAGTCCTTCGAGATCGGCAAGGGCGACTATGCCTATTTCCCGCGCCGGGCGATCCATCGCTGCCAGATTCTCGAAGGTGGCGATGACGTTCATTACGTCTTCGTCCGGGTCGGAGAAGGGGAAACCGTCGTGAATTACGACGGCCCCGGCGCTTACGCTCCGCCCCAGGATGCCTCCGCCCAGGCCAAAGGGGTCTGAACTGTCGGGCCTGAACTGTCGGGCCTGACCGGTAGCACCCCGGTTGTCGCGGCGCCGGGGGAACGAATCGTACAAGGGGAAAAAATGTTCAAGATCCTGCTAGGACTCGTCACGCCATTCGTCGGCGTTCTCGGCGCATTGCCGTGGGTGGTTTCGGTTGGCCGGTCTGTCGGCGGCGTTCCGTTCGCCTATTTCTGGATGTTCACCTGGTTCCTGCTCACCTCTGGTTGCCTCTACCTGTGCTACCGGTGGTTCGACGCGGGTTCGGGCCACGCCGAAGCCTAGTGAGCGCGGCGCGCACAACGCTCAAATCAAGTTAAGGGGATGAATGTGTCAACCGCTATTTTTATCGGCTTCCTGGCGTTTTCGATCGTATTGTCGATGCTGTCCAAGGGCGGCCATGGACGCCAGTCCGCCAAGGATTTTTTCGTCGGCTCCCAGCAGTTCAATGCCGCGCTGGTCTTCTTCCTGTCCGCGGGTGAGATCTACAGCATTACCACCATGGCTGGCCTGCCCGGCGGCATCTACGCCAAGGGGCCGCTATACGGCGTCTGGTTTCTTGGCTATGTGCTGCTGGCGTACCCTGTCGGCTACTTAATGGCTCCCAAAATATGGGAGCTGGGCCGCCGCTACGATGCCACCACGCTACCGGATCTATTTCGAGGCTACTACGACAGCCGTGTCCTGGAGAAAGTGGTGGCAGCGACAGCCATCCTCTTTCTGCTGCCGTGGGGGCAACTGCAATTCACCGGCCTCATGGCCGCGTTGAAGGCATTGGGCTGGCATTTCGATCCGGTTTTTCTGGTCTGCATCGCCGCCGTGCTGGCCTTTCTCTACGTGGCGATCTCCGGCATTCGCGGTTCGGCGTATGTGTCGATATTGAAAGATGTGTTGATGGTCGTGGCCATCGTCGCCGTGGGGGTGGCGGTGGGCCTGGAGGCAGGCGTGCAGCCGGTCTTCGATGCCGCCAGCACGAAGTTCAGCACGACAATGAACACGCAGGACCTGTGCTTCACCATGAGCACGATATTCCTGCAATCGCTGGGGTTCTACGTGCTGCCTTTCAACGTGCAGAACATCTTCACGGCAAAGGGGCCGGATACGCTGCGCCGCAGCCTTATCGGCATGCCGCTGTACATGTTCATGTTTCCCTTCCTGGTGCTGGCTTCGTATTACGCCATCAGCGCCAATCTCAAGCTGACCTCGCCCAATGAAGCCTTCTTCGCCGCCGCGACCAGCGTGCTGCCGAACTGGTCGCTGGGCATCGTCGCCGCTGCCGCTTCGCTATCGGCGCTGGTCGTGCTCGCCGGGGTGTGCCTGTGCATCAGCACCATGTCCACGCGCAACCTGGTGCCCGATCTGCCGGAGTCCAGGCAGAAGGGATGCGCGCGTACGGTGATCATCATCTACCTGCTGTTGTCCATCGTCTTGTCGCTGACGACGTCCAACTTGATGGTGACCTTGCTGAATACCGCCTATAACGGCATCACCCAGTTCTTTCCGGGCGTCATCATCGCGCTGTTTGGCTGGCGCGTCCGCAAGGGCGCCTTGCTGGCGGGGATACTGGCCGGCCAGGGGCTTGCGCTGGTGCTGTATTTCACGCAGCCCCCTTTGCTGGGATTCAGCGCGGGCCTGGTCGCCTTGCTGGCCAACGTCATGGTGCTGCTGTTGGGTGGACGAGTGTCGCAGCAGCGGCTGACCCAAGCCCTTACCCGCTGAAATGGCGGGCGAGCCAGGCTGGGGCCGGCCTGACGCGGCCCGGCCTGGCCAACATCGATTACATGCGCTCGCCGGCCCGTGGCCCGTTGGGTCCGAGTCGCATGTGGGCGGGCAGGTGCTGCCATGGCAATGCGTCGACCGCCATGGGCATGGAGCCCGGTGCGGTCGCCACGATGATCTCCTTGGCGATGGGCGCGAAGTCAGCGCGGAAATGCACCGCGCTCTTCACCACCAATATATCTTGCTCCGTGGGCTCGATACCGACGTAGCGGAACATGGCCTGGTCGGCCATCTGCGCCTTGTTTGTCGCGACCACGACGCGCACATCCTGGATACGCAGGCAGGCCGACGGGCCCAGGTCGAACTTGATGCCGCCATAGAAAGGACCGGTGGCGTCGAACTTGCCGTCGGAAACCTGCTCGATCAGGAATTCTTCTTCCAGCGGGCTGTCGTCGGGCAGGCCGGCATGGCCGCCCAGCGCCAGCTTGATGCGCTGGCCAGCGCCCGCCGCGCAGACCTGGCGCGCCGTTGCGGGATCGACGATCAGCCCGATCGCCGCGCGCTTGGCGCCATTGCGCAGTAGCGCGCGCAGCATGCCCGTGGTGTCCGAGTTACTGCCCGCGCCCGGATTGTCCTGGGCATCGGCGATGACGATGGGACGGCGGGCAGCGCTCCCGGCCGCTTCAGCGGCGCGCATCGCGTACTGCACGGCCTCGTCCGGCTCGTACAACTTGCCGGCGAACCGCGATTCCGATTCGTTTACGGCGCCGGCCAGCTGCTTAACGGCGGCATCGGCGGCTGCCTGCGTGGGCGCATAGGCCCAGACACGTTGGCCGCATTCGGGGAAGTCGGCGGCGGGGAAGCCTTCCACGTAAGAGACATGCGTCGCCACGGATTCCAGTTCGGCCACCTGCCGGTAGAGGCCGCGCGCCGGTTCGATGTCGGTACATTGCCAGCAGATGGGCGTGAGGAAATCGAAGGTCTGGTCGGCCTGGCAGAAGCGCTTGCCGTGCGCCAGCCGCTGGCGCAGGAAGGCGTAGGCGCGGCGGCCGGTTTCCGCCATGTCGACGTGGGGGTAGGTGCGATAGGCCACCAGGCCGTCCGCCATATCCAGCATCTGGCGGGTGACGTTCGCGTGCAGGTCCAGCGAGACCACGACGGGAATGTCGGGGCCGACACAGGCGCGAACGCGGCGCAGCAATTCGCCTTCGCCGTCGTCGAAGCTTTCCACGACCATGGCGCCATGCAGGTCCAGGTATACCGCGTCCACAGGCATCGCGCTGCTGATGCCCGCGACGATCAAGCCGGCGATGCGTTCGAAGGCACCGTCGGTGACGTGGGCCGACGGGCTGGCGGCCGCCCACGTGGTCGGTACCAGGGTAGCGCCGCCGTCCATGGCCGCCTGGGCGAAGCCTGCCGCCGGCAGGTTGGCGCCGGCGATGGCCGGCCACAGCGCCGCCCCCGATGCCAGACTGGGACGGCCCCCGCCCACCACGAAGTCGTTGTACGCGGCCTTGTCGGGCGCAAAAGTATTCGTTTCGTGTTGAAAACCGCCATACGCGATGCGCGTCATGTCACTTTCTCCGCTGGGGTAATGTTGGATATTGCGTTGAAAAGATGCGATAAGGCGTTGCGATGACCATCGCGTCAGCCCATCGTTTCAGAAATGCGCCCCGTCCAGGCCATCGCTAAGCGGCCTGTGCAACGGGTTGAAAGTGTTGGAAATCCCAATGTTTGCCTGGTGCCGCGGAGATCAGGGCCTGCGTATAGGCATGCGATGGCCGTGCCAGGACGTCGCGCGCCGCGCCGGCCTCGACGATGCGGCCGTGTTGCATGACCACCAGCGTGTCGCAGATCTGCGCGGCCACGCGCAGGTCATGCGTGATGAACAGCACGCCGACGCCCACCTTGCGGCGCACGGATTCCAATAGTTCGAGGACCTGCGCCTGCACGGATACGTCCAGGGCCGACACTGCTTCGTCGGCAATCAGCACATCCGGTTCCATTACCAGCGCCCGGGCGATGCAGATGCGCTGGCGTTGGCCGCCGGAAAACTGATGCGGATAGCGCTGCAGTGCGTCGGGCTGCAAGCCGACCAGGTTCAAGGCTTCGGCGGCCTTGGCTATGGCGGCCGCCCGGGGCGTACCGTAGTTCAGCAACCCTTCGATGATGGAGTCGCCGACCCGCCGCCGCGGATTGAGACTGCGATAGGGATCCTGGAACACGATCTGGATGCGCTTGCGCAGGGCGGCCAATGCGCGGCCGTCCAGGTCCGCCAGGTCCTGGCCGTGCAGCTGGATCTTGCCGCTGGACGGCGTGATCAGTTGGGCCACGCAGCGCGCGACGGTCGACTTGCCGGAACCGGACTCGCCCACGACGCCGAGGATCTCGCCATGCCGCAGGCTGAAGGAAATATCCTGCGCGGCTTGCACGCCGCCCTGGCCTTGGCCCGATCGCTTGAGCAGGCGGCCCAGGCCGGACGACAGCCCGTGGCCGCCGTAATGCTTGCCCAGCCCGCGCACGGACAGGATGGTCTTGTCGGCGACGGCTTCGCGCACCTGCGGAATCAGGCTGGGCACCGAAGACACCAGCATGCGCGTGTAGTCTTCACGCGGCTGCGCCAGGATCTGGTCACGGGTGCCGGTTTCCACCACACGGCCGGCGTTCATCACCACGATACGGTCGGCGATCTCGGCCACCACGCCGAAGTCGTGGGTGATGAAGACGACCGCCGTGCCGTGCCGCGCCTGCAACTCGCGTATCAGCGTCAGGATCTGCTTTTGCGTGGTCACGTCCAGGGCCGTGGTCGGTTCGTCGGCGACCAGCACCTTGGGACCGAGGATCAGGGCCATGGCGATCACGATGCGCTGGCGCTGGCCACCGGATAGCTGATGCGGGTAGGACCGGTAGATACGTTCGATGTCCGGCAGATGCACCGACGCCATCATGGCCAGCACGCGTTCGCGCCGCTGGCGCCGGTCCAGCGGCGTGTGCAGCCGCAAGACCTCGTCGATCTGGCGGCCGACCGGCTGCACCGGGTTGAGCGCGGTCATGGGTTCCTGGAAGATCATCGACAAGGTCGATGCGCGCAACGCCCGCATGCGTGCCGGGCTGGCTTGCAGCACATCCTCGCCGTCGACCTCGATGCGGCCGGCTGCCGGATGCAGCGCGGCGCGGTCGATCAGGCCCATGGCGGTCATCGACGTCACGGATTTGCCCGAGCCCGACTCGCCGACCACGCAGACGGTCTCGCCCGCATGGACATCGAAGCTGACATCCTGCACCACCGCGCGTCCGGATTCGCCATGGGCGCCGCGCAGGCGGACGGTAAGTCCGGATACCTTCAGCATGGGGACATTGCCGCCGGGGGATTTCATCGTGGATTCCTTTGCCATGGTTCGGTCCGCCCTCACATGCGCCGCGCCATGCGCGGATCGAGCGCGTCGCGCATGGCGTCGCCCAGGATGTTGACGCTCAGCACGGTCAGCGAGAGCAGTACGCCCGGGTACAGCACCAGGCCGGGAATGAGCTGGAAGTAGGATCTGCCATCGGCCATGATGTTGCCCCATGACGCGACCTCCGGCGGCACGCCGGCGCCGAGGAAACTCAGGATCGATTCAGTGATCATCGCGGACGCGAAGACGTAGGTGCCTTGCACGACCAACGGCGCCAGGGTATTGGGCACCAGGTGGCGCAGCATCAGCTTGGCCGGGCGGGTGCCCAGCGACAAGGCGGCTTCGACATAGGGCTCGTTGCGCACGCTGAGGATCACGCCGCGCACCAGCCGCACGACACGCGGGATCTCCGGTATGGTGATGGCCGCCAGTACCGTGACCAGGCTGGCGCCGGACAGCGCGATCAGGGCGATCGCCAGCAGCACCCCGGGGATGGCCATCATGCCGTCCATGATGCGCATGACGATGGCATCGATCCAGCGGAAGTAGCCGGCCAGCACGCCGATCACCAGGCCCAGTGCCACGCTGGCCAGCGCCGCGCCCAGCCCGACCACCAGCGACACGCGGCCGCCGTAGAGTACGCGGGAGTACACGTCGCGGCCATAAGCGTCGGTGCCCAGCCAATGAGCCGCTGAAATGCCCTTCAGGCGCTGGCCGGGATCCAGCGCCAGGGGATCCACGGTGTGCAGCCACGGCGCCAGCACGGACAGCAGCACGACCACCAGCAGGATCGCGGCCGCCGTCGTGGGGCGGCCATTGAACAGGCGGCGCAGCAGGGTAGGGGCGGCCAGGGCCGCGGCCGGCACGGTGTCCGGTTCGGAGGATGTCGCTGAGATCGTCATAACGTCCTCAATAACGGATGCGGGGATCGAGCACCGTGTACAGGATGTCGATCGCCAGGTTGATCAAGACGTAGATCAGCGCGAACAGCAGTATCAAGGCCTGGATGACGGGATAGTCGCGGCTCAGTACCGCGTCCACCACCAGCCGGCCCACGCCGGGGAAGTTGAATACCGATTCCGTCACCACGACCCCGCCCAGCAGCATGGCGATACCGATGCCGATCACGGTGACGATGGGGACGGCGGCATTGCGCAAGGCATGGCCCAGCAGCACGCCCACTTCCCGCAGGCCCTTGGACCGCGCCGTGCGAATGAAGTCCTCGCCCATCACTTCGATGAGGCTGGTGCGGGTGATACGGGCGATCAGGGCGATGTAGACGGTGCTCAGCGCCAGCGTCGGCAATACCAGGCTGCGGACGAAGGGTCCGACGCCGTCGGACATGGGCTTGTAGCCCTGGATCGGCAGCCAATGAAGATTGACCGCGAATACCAGGATCAACACGTACCCGATGACGAAGACCGGCACGGAAAACCCCAACACCGATCCGGCCATGACCGAACGGTCCAGCAGCTTGCCTTGCCGCCAGGCCGCCACGATGCCCAGCGGCAGCGCCAGCAGCACCGACACCAGGATGGTCGACAGTGTCAGCGCGATGGACGGGCCGGCGCGATCGGCGATCATGGAGGTCACCGACGCGCCCGACAGCAGGGACACGCCCAGGTCGCCGCGCAGCAACTGGCCCAGCCAAAGGAACAATTGCAAGTACATCGGCTGATCCAGTCCCATGGTGTGGCGGATCTGTTCCAACTGCTCCGGCGTGGCCGAGTCGCCCGCGATGATCGCGGCCGGATCTCCCGGTGTCAGCCGCAGCATCGCGAACACGATGACCGCGACCATCGCCAACACCGGTATCGTCGCCAACAGCCGCCGCGCGATGAATGAAATCATGGCGGTTCCCCTGGTGTCAGTTGGCGGACTTGCTGATGCCCCAGAATACCGAGATCGGTCCGCTCACCGGTTTGGACAAGGTGCTGCGGTAGCCGGTCGGTACGGTGAACTGCCCCATGGGCAGCAGCACCCCCTCGTCGATCACCATCTGCTGGATCTGCGTGGCGAGCTTGCGCTGTTCATCGGCGTTGCCGGCCAGCGCGAACTGCATGCGCAGCTTTTCGATGGCCGGAACATCAGGCCAGCCGAACCAGGCGCCCTTGCCGTTGGCCGCCACGCCGAAGGCGCGCAGGGGATCGATGACGTCGGCCATCACATTGTTGGTGGAGAAGATATTCCAGCCACCCTTGTCCAGCGGCGCCATCGACGCGCGGCGCGTTACCAGGGTCTGCCAGTCCATGGCTTCCAGCTTGACGTTGAAGCCCGCCTTGCGCAGCGCCTGCGCGATGATGATGGGCTGGGCCTTGACCGTGCCCAGGTCGGTGGGCTGCAGGATGGTCACCGGCTGGGTCTTCGGATCGTAGTGTGCTTCCTTGAGCAGGGCCTTGGCCTTCTCGATATTGCCCTTGACCGTGACGTCCGCGCCGGCGTCGCTTTCATAGGGCATGCCGCAGCCGAAGATCGCGGGGCAGGTCCGGTAATACTTGGGATTGCCCACCAACGCCTGCAGCACTTCCTTCTGGTCCACGGCATACATCGCGGCTTGGCGCACCAGCTTGTTGTCGAAGGGCGGGTTGAGGAAGTTCATGCGCATGACGGTCTGGTTGCCGGTCGGATCCAGGACGTCCAGCTTTACGTCGGGCTGGTTCTCGACCAGGGGCAGCATGTCGTACGGGACCTGCTCCATGTAGTCGATTTCGCCGCTGGCCAGCGCGTTCACCGCGGTCATCGGGTCGGGCATCGTCACCCATTTGACGCGATCGACCTTGACCACCTTGCCGCCGGCGGTGCCGCTGGGCGGCTCGGAACGGGGCACGTAGTCCTGGTTCTTCTCGAATACGATCTGCACCCCTGGCTTGAATTCCGCGGTGACCATCTTGAAGGGCCCCGAGCCGATGTATTCCTTGATGGCTTCCGTGGCCGGCGTCTTGGCGATGCGTTCCGGCATCATGAACGGCGGCACGCCGCTGGTCTTGGCCAGCGCGCGGATCGCCAGGTCGGTCGGCGCGGAGAAGCTCATGGAAAAATGATTCGCGTCGATCGCCTGCATGCCGGTCATGAGCTGCGTCATGATCTGGCCCATCTTGTCCTGGGTGGCCCAGCGCTTGATCGATGCCACGCAGTCGGCCGCCGTCACGGGCGCGCCGTCTTGCCATGTGAGACCTGGGCGCAACGTGAAGGTGTAGGTCTTGCCATCGGCGGAGACGTCCCATTTTTCCAGCATCTGCGGGTGTATCTTGCCGTCCACGTCGGTACCCAGCAGGGTATCGAAGATCATGTAACCGAAGTTGCGCGTGATGTAGGCCGTGGTGATGATCGGGTCCAGCACCCGGATGTCCGACTGCATTACCGCGGTGATCGTGGTCGCCGGCGTGGCGGCCCTGGCCGCGGGCAAGGCGGTGGCCAGGGTGCCGGCGAACGCCAGTGCTGCACAGATGCGCAACATGGAAAAGCGGCTACGGGAAATCATGCTGCCCATGGTCTTACTCCCTTGTTCATTGTTGAAATAAGCCGCCTTGCCGAATCGAGTCGGCAAGCGCGGTTGGCCCGGTCAGCGGCCCGGCCAAGCGCCGCCCTTCTGCTCAGGCGCGCGCCGGACCTGCGGCGCGGCCGCGCGCCAGGAAACCCTGGAATTCTTGCGCGGGTACGAATCTCCCGCCGGTGCTCCACACGATGTGTGTGCTGCGTGCCAGGTCATCGCTCGGTACTTGCGCGCGCAAGTACGCCGCGCCTGCGGGATCCGACAACAGCATGCGCGGACCGCTCAGTGCCGATGCGGCGGATGGTTCGACCTGCAGGCCCAGCGTATCGTGCAGGGCCGCCAGGTCGGCGAACAAGGTGGCGTCAGCTGTGGTGGCGACGCCGGCGATCAGGTGGCGCATCTGGGCATAGGCGAGTTCGGACGCCACGGGCACCGCCAGGCCATCGGCCTCGGTGACGTTGTCCATGCCGACGTCGTACACGCTGATGCCGGGGCGGTCCGGATGACGCATGCGGGTAAGGAAGCAGGCCGCCGCCGTCGGCTCCAGGAACCAGCAGTGCACGGCATCGCCAAATACCTGTTTCAGGCCGAAGGCGATGCCAGCGGGCGCGCCGCCGACGCCACAGGGCAGGTAGACGAACAGAGGATGGCGGGCATCGACGGCCATGCCCTGCGCCTGCAACTGGTCGCGCAGCCGCAACGCGGCCACGCTATAGCCCAGGAACAGGGTCAGTGAGCGTTCGTCGTCGACAAAATGCGCGCGTGCATCGCTGGCTGCGGCTGCGCGGCCGGTTTGCACGGCCGCGGCATAATCGCCGGCATGCTCGATCACCTCCACGCCGTGCGAGCGCAGCTTGTCTTTCTTCCACTGCCTGGCTTCGGCGGACATATGCACCGTGGCCTTGAAGCCCAGGGCCGCGGCCATGATGCCTATGCTCATGCCCAGGTTGCCGGTCGAGCCGACCGACACGGTGTGCTGTTCGAATACGCGCCGCGCGGGCGCATCGGCCAGGGTGGCGTAGTCGCCGCCGGCCTGGATCAAACCGTGCTGCAGGGCCAGGCGCTCGGTGTAGGCCAGGACTTCGTAGATGCCGCCGCGCGCCTTGATGGATCCCGCCACCGGCAGGTCGTGGTCGGCCTTGACCAACAGCCGCCCCCAGGCCTGGCGGATGTGCGTGTCGTGGATTCCCAGCAGTTCTTCAGCGTGCCGCGTGGACACCGGTATGAGTTGGGATTCGATCAGGCCTTCCGCGCCGCCCACTTCGGGAAACAGGCGCACCAGCAGCGGGGCGAAGCGGGCGAGGCGGGCTTGCGCGTCTTCGACATCGGCGAGACCGATGCCGGCGTGGGCCAGCGCATTGGATGCCGGCCGAAGATCCGGATTTACCCAAAGCTCCGCCATCGGAGCCTTCTGGCTGCCGTCGCCCTGCTGCATGGTGTTCCCTTGTATCGTTGGATCGCGCCGAGCTCTGCAGTGGTGTTCTGCACTATGGTGCCGCACGAGTGGTATGGCGGTCATGATGGGCGGAGAGGGCGTTGGTGCACAAATCATTTATATTAAGAGCCTCATTAGTCTGGCTAATAGGAGCAAGATGCTTTCCGCTTCCCTGCTTGTCTGGCTGCGCGCTTTCGACGCCGCCGCGCGGCATAACAGCTTCACGCTTGCAGCGGAAGAACTTCACGTCACGCAGGGGGCCATCAGCCAGCAGGTCAAGCATCTGGAAGATTGGCTGGGTACGCCGCTGTTCCAGCGGGGCAAGCGACAGCTGGTCCTGTTGCCGCATGGCGTGCGGCTGAAAGTGGCGGTAATGGAGTCCTTCCAGATCCTGGAGCAGGTGGTGACGTCGATGCGGCCGCCGGCGCGCCAGCCCGTGCTGCGCCTGAATTGTTCGCCCTCGTTCGCCATGCAGTGGATCACCCCGCGCATCGGCGACGTGCTTGCCGAGAATCCTGACCTCTCCTTGCGTGTGTTCGGCGAGTTCCACGCTTTGAATCGTAGTCGCATGACGCAGGAACATATCGAAGCGGCGGTGCGCTTCGACCTGGGCGGTTATGAAGATGTACGCGCCGTATCGTTTCTGGACGAATGGCTGCTGCCCGTGGCGTCTCCCGAGTTTCTTGCTGGTCATCCGGAGATACGTGAGCCGGAAGATATCCCCGTGGCGTTGATGCTGCACGACGAGCTGCCTTGGGACAGCGCGGCCGACCATGAGGAGTGGAACCGGTGGCTGAGGCTGGCCGGCGCGCCCGTGCCCGATGTGCATACCGGGCAGCACTTCAATTTGTCGCTACTTGCCGTGAATGCCGCCATCAGCGGCCAGGGCATTGCCATCGGCCGCATGGCCATCGTGATGGATGCCTTGACGAGCGGGCGCCTGGTGCCCGTCTTGCCGGTGGCGGTGGCCGCGGGAGCGTCCTATCACTACGTCAGCCTGGACGCGGGCAATGCGCGTGTGGCTGCAGTGGAGAGGTGGCTGAAGCAGGAAAGCGTGGCATTTCTCCGGCAGCGGCAGGACTGGTTCCGCCGCAACAAGGTGGTGCAGCGCAAGGGCAGCGGCAAGGCGAGCCTGTCCGCGGCATAGCGGGCCCACGCCACCCAATGCAAAAGGGACCTGTGCGCAGCACAGGTCCCTCTCCGCTGAATTGCCCCGCGCGGCGGCGGCAATTTTTCAGTTCACTTAAAAGTCGAACGACACCGACAGCTTGGTGGTACGCGGGTCGCCCTGCGTCAGATAACCGCCCCAGGCCGAAGACCAGTAAGCCTTGTTGAAGACGTTGTCCACGCCCAGGCGCCATACGACGTTGTGGCTGGCGACCTTCATGCCGTAGCGCACGCCCAGGTCCAGCGTGGTGTAGGGCTTGAGCTTCTGGGTGTTGGCGGCGTCCAGGTATTGCGTGCCGGCATGGTTGACGCGGCCTTGCAGCGTCAGGCCGTTCAGCCACGGCATGTCCCATTCGCCGCCCAGGATGGCGGTGTACTTGGGTACGCCGGGGGCCTTGTTGCCTTGGGTGTCGTCGGCGGTATTGGTGAGCTTGGGATCGATGAAAGTGATGCCGCTCAACAGGCGCACGCCACGCATCGGTTCGCCGAAGACGTTCAGTTCGACGCCACGATTGCGCTGGCGACCGGCCGGCGAGAAGTTGTTGTTGCTGTCCAGCAGGCCGACGTCTTTCTCGATCTGGAAGACGGCCAGCGACGCGCCGTAGGTATCCATGTCCAGCTTGACGCCGGCTTCATTCTGCTTCGACTCGCCGGGAGGCAGGATCCGGCCCGGGGTGTTGGAAGTGTTCGGCGCGGTGTCGCCCTGTTGCAGGCCCTCGATGTGGTTGGCGTAAAGCGACAGGTGCTCGACGGGCTTGTACACCAGGCCGAACACCGGCGAATTGGCGGAGCGGTCGTAGCTGCTCTGAGTCGAACCGTCGTAGTTGTAGTTGGTGGTGGTCAGGTCCTGATGGCGGATGCCGGCCGTGAACAGGATGCGATCGTCCAGGAACGACATGGTGTCGGACACCGACGTGCCGCTCATGCGGCTGCGCGCGGTGACGCCGGGGTCGCTCATGCTGCCGCCCTTGTAAGGGAAGGTGGTCGGCGCGGCGACTTCAGGCGTGTCGTAGAGATTGGTCGCGAAGCTCGAACTCAGGATGTAGGCGGACCGTTTCTTCAGGTAGTTGCTGGAAAAAGCCACCGTGACCGAGTGCTTGATCGGACCCGTGTCGAACTTGCCCCGCACGCCCGTCATCAGGCCAAAGGTGTCGGAGCGGTAGGGTACGTCCATGCGGGTCGACGAACTGTCGCCGCTGCCGTTGACGTTCATGGTCGAATAGGAACCGAACTCATTGGCGTGGTTCATGCCGAAGCCGGCGAACGCGGTCCAGTTGTCGGTGATGTCGTACTCCGCCTTCGCCATGCCGAAGGTGTTTTCGGTTTCCGAGTAGGTCCACGGTTGCGCGTAGTCGTGGCGCGCGGACGGCACGTCCGGCACGTCGAAGCCGCTCTTCACCCGGACCATGGGACGCCCTTCGCTGGTGCGCTGCTTCTGGTAGCCGAAGTCCAGCGATGCGCGCAGGCGGTCGCCGCGATAGTCCAGGCCCACGGAACCGAAGGTCATGCGATTGCCTTGGTCGCCGATGCCGACATCGCCTTCACGCTGCAGGGCGTTGACGCGGATGCCGAACTGGTTGCTGGCGCCGAAACGGCGCGCGACGTCGGCGGACACGCCGACTTGGGAAGAACTGCTGTAGTCCAGGCCGACGCGGGTCAGCGGGTCGTCGCCGGCACGCTTGGGTTCGATGTTGACCATGCCGCCGATGCCCGAGCCGCCGGGGGGCACGCCGTTCAGGAAGGCGCTGGGGCCCTTGAACAGTTCGACGCGTTCGACGCCTTGCGTGGAGATGATCTGGCGCGGCATCACGCCGTACAGGCCGCCGTAGGAGATGTCATCGCCGTTCAGCGCGAAGCCGCGGATGACGAAGAGCTGGGCGTCGTTGCCGTAGCCCTTGGTGACCTGCACGGACGAGTCGTTGCGCAGCACATCGCCCAGCGATTTGGCCTGCTGGTCCTCGATCAGCTTGGAGGTGAAGCTGGTGACCGAGAAGGGCACATTGGCCGCGTCCTGCTCGCCCAGCACGCCCAGACGGCCACCCTTGGCGACCTGGCCACCGCCATAGGTCGGCGGCAGCACGTCCCCCTGCGTCGCCGCGCCCGTCACGGTCACTGGCGCCATCGTGGTGGTGGCGGTGTCGGACGTTGGCGATGGGGCCGATTGCGCCCAGGCGTTGCCCAGGAACGGCACTGCGCCCAGCGCGGCATAGGCCAGGGCGGCGCGTACGGCCAGCGCGGTGGGGCGCAGGGCGGGTCGACCTGAATGACGTGCGCGCACGGCGACGCCTGCCGGGGTGGCGGCGGGAGAATGCATTGAGTTTCCTTATAGGGAGCGGGGTCGCGGCCCACGGCATCTAGCGTTGCCGGGCGCGTTGATAATCAGAGTGAGGCGAGAACAACTTTCAAACAAGAATTATTCTTATTATTAATAACCCAGCCGATTTTTGCAATTCGCGTGTTGTGCAGATCAGACGTCTGGACGACCGAAAGGGCCTTCGAACCGCGGAGAAAAGATGAAGTCGAACGCTCCCACTTCCTGCGAGCCAAAGAAAAACCCGGCCGCGGCCGGGTTTCTCATGCCTTGCCGGCAAGCCTTGCGGCTGCCGGACCATCCATCACTCAGGCGTCGACCACGTCGGCCACGTCCTTGTAATCAGCGATCTGGTCGAAGTTCAGGTACTGGTAAATCTTGTCCCCGTTCTCGTTGATCACGCCGATGTCAGCCATGTACTCTTCGCGGGTCGGGATGCGGCCCAGCTTGGAGCAGATGGCGGCCAATTCCGCCGAACCCAGATACACATTCGTGTTCTTGCCCAGACGGTTGGGGAAGTTACGCGTGCTGGTCGACATGACGGTCGCGCCTTCACGCACCTGCGCCTGGTTACCCATGCACAGCGAGCAACCGGGCATTTCGGTACGCGCGCCAGCGCCGCCGAAGACGCCGTAGTGGCCTTCCTCGGTCAGTTGCTGGGCATCCATCTTGGTCGGCGGTGCCACCCACAGCTTGACCGGGATATCGCGCTTGCCTTCGAGCAGCTTGGAAGCCGCGCGGAAGTGGCCGATATTGGTCATGCAGCTGCCGATGAACACTTCGTCGATCTTGGCGCCGGCGACGTCGGACAGCGTCTTCACGTCATCCGGATCGTTGGGGCAGGCGACGATGGGCTCATGGATGTCAGCCAGGTCGATTTCGATGACGGCGGCGTATTCGGCGTCGGCATCGGGTTCCAGCAGTTGCGGGTTGGCCAGCCACGCTTCCATGGCCTGGATGCGGCGGCGGATCGAGCGCTCGTCCTGGTAGCCGTTGGCGATGAGCCACTTCAACATCACGATGTTGCTGTTGATGTATTCGATGATGGGCTCTTTGTTCAGGCGCACCGTGCAACCGGCGGCCGAGCGTTCAGCCGAAGCGTCCGACAGTTCGAAAGCCTGTTCGCACTTCAGGTCCGGCAAGCCTTCGATTTCCAGGATGCGGCCGGAGAAGATGTTCTTCTTGTTCTGCTTTTCAACGGTCAGCAGGCCAGCCTTGATGGCGTACAGCGGAATGGCGCTGACCAGATCGCGCAGCGTGACGCCGGGCTGCATCTTGCCCTTGAAGCGCACCAGCACCGATTCCGGCATGTCCAGCGGCATCACGCCGGTGGCGGCGGCAAAGGCGACCAGGCCCGAACCGGCCGGGAACGAAATGCCGATGGGGAAGCGGGTGTGCGAGTCGCCGCCGGTGCCGACGGTGTCGGGCAACAGCATGCGGTTCAGCCACGAGTGGATCACGCCGTCACCGGGCTTGAGCGAAATGCCGCCGCGGGTGCTCATGAAGGCCGGCAGCGAGTGGTGCGTCTTGACGTCCACGGGCTTGGGATAGGCGGCGGTGTGGCAGAAGGACTGCATCACCAGGTCGGCCGAGAAGCCCAGGCAAGCCAGATCCTTCAGCTCGTCGCGGGTCATGGTGCCGGTGGTGTCCTGGCTGCCGACCGACGTCATCTTCGGTTCGCAGTAGGCGCCCGGGCGCACGCCCTTGCCTTCCGGCAGGCCGCAGGCGCGGCCGACCATCTTCTGCGCCAGGGTGTAGCCCTTGGTGCTGGCGGCCGGATCGTGATTCAGGCGGAACTGCGTCGAGGGCGCCAGGCCCAGGGCTTCGCGCGCCTTGGCGGTGAGGCCGCGGCCGATGATCAGTGGAATGCGGCCACCGGCGCGCACTTCGTCGAACAGCACGTCGGACTTGACCTGGAATTCGGCGATGACCTTGCCATCCTTCAGGGCCTTGCCTTCATAGGGGCGCAGCTCGATGACGTCGCCCATGTTCATGTTCGACACGTCCAGCTCGATGGGCAGGGCGCCGGCGTCTTCCATGGTGTTGTAGAAGATCGGGGCAATCTTGTTGCCCAGGCAGACGCCGCCGAAACGCTTGTTCGGCACGAAGGGGATGTCTTCGCCGGTGAACCACAGCACGGAGTTGGTGGCCGACTTGCGCGAGGAACCGGTGCCGACCACGTCGCCGACGTAGGCGATCAGGTTGCCGCGCTTTTGCAGTTCGTTGATGAACTTGAGCGGGCCGACCTTGCCCGGCTCATCGGGCTCGATGCCGGGGCGGGCGTTCTTCAGCATGGCCAGCGCGTGCAGCGGGATGTCCGGACGGCTCCAGGCATCGGGGGCGGGCGACAGGTCGTCGGTATTGGTTTCGCCG
The DNA here is from genome assembly GCF_002209485.1 of Achromobacter sp. HZ34. GTDB lineage: Bacteria > Pseudomonadota > Gammaproteobacteria > Burkholderiales > Burkholderiaceae_B > Bordetella_C. The sequence goes on from NZ_NJIX01000010.1 coordinate 236,191, forward strand.
GTGACCTTGAAAACGGTCAGCGTCAGGCTTTGCGGCACTTCGGGACGGCTGGTGAACCATTCGGCGTCGGCCCAGCTTTGCAGCACGGACTTGGCGTTGGCATTGCCCTTGTCGGCCTTTTCCTTCACGTCGTGGAATTGGTCGAACATCAGCAGGGTGGTCTTCAGGCCGTTGGCGGCAACGGCGCCCACTTCGGCGTCATCCAGCAGTTCGATCAGCGCGCCGATGTTGTAGCCGCCCAGCATCGTGCCGAGCAGTTCCGTGGCCTTGGCGCGGCTGATCAAAGGACATGATTCCTTGCCCAGCGCGACGGCGGCCAGGTAGGAAGCCTTGACCTTGGCGGCGTCGTCGACACCGGCGGGCACGCGGTTGGTGATGAGATCCAGCAGGAAGGCTTCCTCGCCGGCCGGGGGCGCCTTCAGCAATTCGATCAGGTCGGCGGTCTGCTGCGCGGACAGCGGCAGCGGGGGAATTCCCAGGGCCGCGCGTTCGGCGACGTGTTGGCGATAAGTTTCTAGCATGAAGGTGCCTGCTTGACGGTTGGTGAGGGAAGAGTCTCGGCGGCGATTGTAGTAGTCCGCCCGCGCCGGATCAAGTGGTCTTATATCTTATATAAGACCTGGATTGTTACGGCTGAGTGTTACGGAGGCCGACGGTCGCGCCTTCTTCCTCGCCCCATAGAGACGAAGGACACTGTCACTAGGCTCCGCCCGCAGCGTAAAAACGTCATCGGACGTACCCCGTTACAATCGCGGCTCCGTATTTGGCGTGACAGAGGCGGCCGTGCGTGCGCTTAGTATTTCCTTGCTGCTGGCGGTGTTGGTCGCCTTGACCGGTTGCGCGACATCGCCACCCCGTAATCCTGACAATATCTGCGCCATTTTTCGGGAAAAAGACGATTGGTATGACGCGGCCATCGCCACGCAGAAGAAGTGGGGCGTGCCGGTACAGGTGCCGTTTGCCATCCTGTACCAGGAATCGGGCTTCCGGCAGGACGCCAAGCCGCCGCGCGATTACCTGTTGTGGATCATTCCTTGGGGACGCGTGAGTTCCGCCTACGGCTATGCCCAGGTCAAGGACGACACCTGGGATGATTACGTGCGCGAGAACGACCGCTGGTTCGCCCATCGTGACGATTTCAGCGATGCCATCGATTTCATGGGCTGGTACATCACCAAGGCGCAACGCCTGAACGGCGTGGCCAAGTCCGATGCCTACGGGCAGTACCTGAACTATCACGAAGGCTGGGGCGGTTACCGCGCCGGCACCTATCGCAAGAAAGCGTGGCTGATAAATGTGTCGCGCAAGGTGCAGGCGCGGGCCGAACGCTACCGCGTGCAATACGCGGGCTGCAAGAGCGACCTGGATCGCGGGTTCTGGAGCATCTTTTAGGGGCGGGATCCTGCCCTGGATGGATAAATGGCGGACTGGTAAACCAGTCCGCCATTTTTTTCGGAGAAGACGCCAAGGAAACGCTACCCGCGGTCGCTCTCCGGTGGAGGCGCCGCGGCAACCGTGGTCGGTGTCGCCGGCGCCGTCGAGGCGACAGGGCCGACCGCGGGAGCGGCCGTGGCGGGCGCCAAGGCTGCCAGCGCCGGCATCGACGTGGCGACCGGCGCGCTGACCAGCAGGGTAGGCGGCTTGCCCAGCGTGATGCCGTTGTCCGCGAGCCGCTGCAGGATGTCGAACAGCAAGGTGCTGCGCGTGCCGTAGGCCTGGCGTGGCGACGACACATACGCGGTGGCGTTGAACTGCAGATTGCTGGCGTCTATGCCGTCCAGGAACACATTGGGCGACGGTGCGTCCAGCACGTCCGGATGCTCGGTGAAGGCGGCCAGGATGGTCTCCTTGACCGTGGCGGCGTTCGCGCCCAGCGGCATGGGCAACTTGATCTGCACCAGGCCCAGGGGATTGGCGTGGGTGACGTTGCGCACCGTCTTGGTGATGAATTCCGAGTTCGGCACGATCACGGTGGAACGGTCGCTCATCTGGATCTCGGTGGCCCGCACATTGATACGGCGGATGTCGCCTTCCACCCCGCCCAGCGATACCCAGTCGCCCACCTTCACCGGCCGCTCGGCCAGCAGGATCAGGCCCGAGACGAAGTTCTGCACCACCGCCTGCAAGCCGAAACCTATCCCCACCGACAGGGCGCTGGCCACCCACGCCACGCGCTCCAGGCCGATGCCCAGTGCCGACATCGACAGGGCCACCGCGATCACGATGCCGACATAGCCGAACAGCGTCGTGGTTGACGTCTGCATGCCGGTGTCCAGCGTGGTGGTGGGCAGGAAGCGCGCCGTCAGCCAGCGCTTGAGCATGCGCACCGCCAGCAGGCCGCCGGCCAGCACCAGCAGGCCTTGCATCAACGCGGCGGGGCGCAGTTGCACCTCGCCGATGGCCAGGCCGTTGCGCCATTGATCCACGCGCTGCAGCAGTTCCATCGGGCCTTCGCCGAACTGGCTCAGCACCAGGGTGATGGCGATGATGGCGATGAAAACGCGGGCCACGCCCGACAGCAGCACCGCGGCCTGGTCGCGCAAGCGCGGCTGGTGCTTGTCCTTATCCTTATCCTTGTCGCCGTTGTCGCGCTTGGACCCCAGCACCGCCATGAAGAAGTCGTCCACCAGCAAGGAAAGCAGGTAGGTGGCGGCGACGACGATCAGGCTCCAGGTCAGCTGCTTCACGACGAAGCTGCCGAAGGCGACATAGCCGACCAGCAGGGCCAGCAGCGAGCAGGTCAGCACCAGCCACATCGCGCTGACGACGATGACATACAGCAGGCTGCGCGGCGGCACGTGCCCGGTTTCGGGATCGCGCAGCGCGCGGCGGCGCGCGCGTTCCAGCCGCGCCAGGCCCAGCGCCACGATGCTGCCTATCGCCAGGGCCGCGATACAGTTGCCAAGTATGGTGGTGCTGAGGCTGGCGCTGATCACGCCGGGCAGGCGTTCGAAGACCCAGACCGCCGACAGCAGGGGGCCCAATGTCAGCGGGAACCAGCGCATGCGCGTGGCGATCTCGTCGGGGATGGCGAGCAGGCGCCAGGACGGCCGTGACGGTTCCAGCAGCGCGATGCCCAGGCCGGCCACGAAGCCGCCGAAGCAGACGATGCCCGCGGTGCCGGCCAGCAGGGCGCGGGTGTCGTCGGCCAGGTCGCCGCTCCAGTCCAGCGCGATGAACGCCAGCTCGGCGATCAGCCCGGGCGTGATGGTCGCCAGCAGCACGATGGTCAAGGCATGCACGGAGCGGCGCAGGCGGCCGGCGGGCACGCGCGCCGCCGTCAGGCGGATCAGCGCGCGGCTGATCAGGGCCCACAGGCCGATGACGATGGCCAGCGCCGCGGCCAGCGCCATCCAGGCCCAGACAGGCAGGCCGGCCAGAGCGGTCTCCAATTCATCGCCCAGGTCGCCCAGGCGGGAAATGTCGCGCGGACCGTCGCCACGGAACTCCGACCAGAAGAAGGTGCCCAGGATGGAGGGGCGCCGTTCACCCAGGCGCGCCTGGAATTGCGCGCGGCGGACGTTGGCCACCTGTTCGGCGGTCTGCACGCCTTCCACGGACAGCAGCCGCGCCAGTTTGACCTGCGCGTCCAGCGTGCCGCGGGATTTCTCCAGCTCGGCGCGCTGGGTGGCAACGTCGTGCGCTTCCTTGGTGCCGTCGGGCACCGGTCCCAATTCCGTCAGGCGTGCCTGCATCGCGGCCAAGGCCGGGGCCAGCCGATCGGCGATGGCGTCGGCCTTGGCCTGGATGTCCAGCGCGGCGGCACGGCGGCGCAGCAGTTCGGCATCGTCGGTTTCTTCGGCCAGGCCCTTGCGCAGCAGGTCCATCTGCTTGCGCGCGGCCTCCAGGGCCTTGTCCGGCGACTTTTCGGCGTCGCTGGCCGGGGCGGTCGCGGCCGAGGCGCCTTGGGCCTGCGCGGGCGTGGCGGTCCCGGCCAGGATGAAGCCCAGGCACAGGGCGAGGCACAGCCACAGGGCAGGGATCAAGCCCCGGCCCTGGCGGGCCGCGGCACGGGCCGGATACGTGACCGCGGCGCGGGCGTCCCCTTGACCGGGGGCGGTGCGCGTGGGCGCCGCCGGGTCCGCCGTGGTGCGCATTCGGCTGGACGTAAAGATCGGGATGTTCATTCTTGCTTCATTCTTGCGATAGCGTGCTGAGACGGTCGGAGCATAGCAAGCCGCCTTCGTCCGCGTGCAACAAACTGATGCTGCGGTATGGCCGCGAGCGCGCCTGTGCCGCCGCCGGTAGATCGTGGATGGGGGTGAGGGGCGCAGCGGGTACACCGGTTGCGCGCTGATGGACTTTCCTCAGTGCACACAGGAGGCGGTAATGGTCTATGACCTTTGGTATTGGACAGGCATCCCGGGACGCGGCGAATTCGTCCGGTTGGCCTTGGAGGCCGCCGGCCTGCCTTATCGCGACCGCGCGCGGGAGAAAAACGGTGAAGACGCCATGCTGCGCGACATGCGCGCCCATCCCCAGTGTCCCCCCTTCGCGCCGCCTTATCTGGTGGCCGGCGACCTGGTCATCGCGCAGACCGCCAATATCCTGCTGTATCTGGGGGAGCAGCATGGCCTGGCACCGGACGACGTGGCCGGGCGCCTGTGGGTCAACCAACTGCAACTGACCATCGCCGATATGGTCACCGAGGCGCATGACACCCATCATCCAGTGGCGTCAGCCCTCTACTACGAAGACCAGCAGGAAGAAGCCAGCCGCCGGGCCGATGATTTTCGTAATGCGCGCATGCCGAAATTCCTGGGGTATTTCGACGCCATCCTGTCCGCGCGGGGCGACTGGCTGGCGGGCGGCAAGCGCTGGACCTATGCCGACCTGTCTCTGTTCGGCCTGGTCGACGGCCTGCTGTATGCCTTTCCCAAGCGGATGGCGACGCTGGCGCGGGATTATCCGCATGTCTTTGCCCTGCACGAGCAGGTCGCTGCCCTGGCCGAATTGCAGGATTATTTGAAGAGCGATCGCCGTGTCGCTTATGGCGACGGCATCTTTCGTTACTACCGCGAACTGGACGCGGCGTGAGCGGTGCCCTTGCGGGTCGCGCGGCGCTTGCCGGGCGATCCATATTGCAGCGCGCGCCGCGACGCTTCCAGTTCGTCGCGGATCCAGTCGCGCAGCGTGATCAAGGGCGCCCAGTTCTGCAGCGCGGCGGGATACACCAATTGATAGGCATTGGCGGAGTCATAAAGAATCTCGACCGGCGACAGGCGCACCAGCCGGCCGTCGCCCAAGGCATCGGCCGCCAATAGCTCGCGCACGATGGCCAGGCCCAGGTTCTGCTCGACCGCCGACAACAGCAGCCCCGCGTCATTGAACACCGCCACCGTGCTTACCTTGCGCGGCGCCCCCGCCGCGCTGAACCACTGTTCCCACAGGCCCGCCTCGCCCAGCAGCGGCTCGCGGGCATAGTCGCCCGGTGTCGCGCCGGCCAGCCGCCGTGATGCGGCGGGCGAACCGACCAGGATCATGGGCATCGGATGGTCGAACAATTTTTCCGAGTGCAAACCGGGCCAGGGGCCGCGCCCTTGCCGCAGGGCCGCGTGAAATCCCTCGCGTCGCACATCCACCAATTGTTGCGAGCTTTCAATTTCCAACGCGATGTCGGGATGTTGTTCACGCCAGTGCCCCATACGTGGCAACAACCAGCGTTGCGCAAACGAGGGCAGCACACTCAGACGCAGCCGCTGCCCCGTCGAACTGGCCGCTGCCGCGGCCGCCTGCATGCCCTCATCCAGCTGCGCCAATGCCTCTTTTACGTAAGGCAGTAGTGCAGCGCCCGCCGCATTCAGGCTCAAGCGCCGGCCGTGGCGGTCGAACACGGGGTGGCCAAGCTGCGTTTCCAGCACGCGCAACTGCTGGCTGACGGCGCTGTGCGTCAGGTGCAAGGTTTCCGCCGCCGCGCGCAGGTTCTGCAGCTCGGCGATGACGCGGAAGGTGGGCAGGGTATTCAAGGGCAGGCGCGGCATCTGGTAAGAATAACTTTCCAGCGTGGGCGGAACAAGTCGATTCCTCAAGGCGCCCTGGTTCCCTATCCTGAACAGTCAGTGGCCAAACCAGGGGAAACCGATGAATAGGGATGTATTGATGAAGCCGGCGCGGAGCCGGCTTGGGCGGGTGCTCGGCCGTATGGCATGGTGGCGCAGGTCGCTGGAGGGCAATCCCGTGACCCACCTGGATGCGCACACGCTGCGCGACATCGGTTTGCCGGAAGCGGAAACCAGCCGGCTGCGGGCCGAGGATGAACTGGACAGCAGCCGGGATCGCGGGCGAGGGATATGGTGACCAGGCGCGACGCCGATGGCGACGGCCGGCTTATGTTGGGGCGTGCCTGCTCCTTGGCTACAGCAAGCGTGCAACAGGACGTGCCTACTCCACGGCACCCAGCTCGCAAGGCTTGCCTTCCGGCGGGCGGATATCGAATACGTTCAGCGTCATCGAAATCATCGTGTAGTAGCCGGCGATGCCGACCAGGTCGATGACGCCTGCCTCGCCCAGCACATGGACGATGCGGTCGTACAGTTCCTGGGGAATGGCGCGCTCCGCGTGCAGCACGTTGAGGAACTCGTGGATCAGGGCTTCGTCGGGATCGCCGTAGGGAATGGGCTGGCCATCACGCAGGGCCTCTATCATTTCCACACTGATACCGGCCTTGAGCGCAGGCGGCTTGTGCGCCCACCACTCGAAGTCCGAACGCCAGTGGTGCGCCAATATAAGGATGGCCCATTCAGACAGCCGTGGCGGCAGGCTGGTTTCGAAACGGCAATAGCGGCCCAGTGCTTGAGCCGGCTCGGCCAGGGCAGGGCGGTGCAGCCATACGGCCAAGGGGCCGCGCACCTGTCCGCGCGGCCCGGAGGTGATCACGTCATATATACGTTTTTGTTCCGGCGTCATTTGAGCGGGCTCCAGTATGGGCACACGGGGCAAACGGGGGGAACTCATATGACTCTCCAAAGCTTCCAGGGCCAGGCCGGCGGACGAGCCGGCCAATGCGGCGCGGCCGGACTGGCGCAAACTACACAAACGTATTGACGCCATTGTGGCTGGTGCGCCCCTACACGCATCTGAAACTGCTGCAATGCGGGATGAGGTAGCGCCGGCTGGCGGGTGCGTGACGCCACTGCTAGTAGAGGAATTGCGCCTCGGCTGGATAGCGGGATGCGCCAGCCAGGCGATCTGAATGCGCTCCCTATAGTCATATATAGGGAAGGGAGTAATCTGGCGGCTCGCACTCCCGGCCTGGCGCGGCCGGCGCAAGTTTTTTTAAAAATTTTCGCGAATCGGCTGTACACGCAAAAAAGCTGTGCTATAGTCTCGCTCCTTCGCTGCTCCAACACAAACAAGCGACGACGAAACGGCAGGAATATCCTGTAGTTTCATGGGCTTAGCTGGGGCAAGGCAGTGAAGGTGAAGTGAGATGATGAAGCAGTTTTAGGTTGAGCGCTCAGCGCCGCCAAAAACGGTTTCAGCGAGATTCGGCAACGAATCGAGCAAAGCAGGTTTCAGATGCAAGGCGGTGACTTCCAAGAAGCACGCAGCGTTTGAAAGGAGTAAAAAAGTTCAGAAATGAATTTGACAACTTCGAAAAACTGCTTCATAATCTCGTTTCTCTGCTGCTGAAACAGCAACGCGGCGAAAGCAGCGAAGCCAGTGAGTAGGCAGCAAGGTAGTACGAAGTTAGCAGTATCGCTCTTTAACAACGAAACAACCGATAAGTGTGGGCGCTTGATGCGGATTGCGCTGCCCATCGAGAAATCGATGGCGCCAACGAAATCAAACGCTCACATAGAAGTAAGAAACACAGGACGAAGAAATTTGTCTTGGTTCTCACTTCCTTTGAGCAAATGCGAAAGACGTCTTGAATCTGGTTTACTGGATGAGAGGCGTACAAACAGAGATTGAACTGAAGAGTTTGATCCTGGCTCAGATTGAACGCTAGCGGGATGCCTTACACATGCAAGTCGAACGGCAACACGGACTTCGGTCTGGTGGCGAGTGGCGAACGGGTGAGTAATGTATCGGAACGTGCCCAGTAGCGGGGGATAACTACGCGAAAGCGTAGCTAATACCGCATACGCCCTACGGGGGAAA
>NZ_NJIX01000011.1 GCF_002209485.1 Achromobacter sp. HZ34
CCGCGCCCGCGCCGTCGGCCGGGCAGGCGCCGGCGGCGCCCGTCGGCACCGCGCCGGCTGGCGCGCGGCCTGGGCAAGGCGGGCCGGCGCAGGCCGGGCAGGACGAGAGCGGCGGTTTCATGAAGGAAGTCAGCGATGTCCTGTTCGGTTCCACCGGCCCGCGCGGCGGCAAGCGCGACGGCGTGGTCCAGAGCATGGCCAAGACCGCCCTGCGCCAGGCTGCCCGCGAACTCGTCCGCGGTGTCCTGGGTTCTTTGACAGGCTCCCGCCGCCGCTGACGCGCAGTGGCTTGTTAAATCAACATGCTTGAAAGGGTCGCCCCATTTAAAAATGGGGTGACCCTTTTACCCCCCGTTGCTGTCGCCCAGGATTGTCCCCGGGCGGGTCAACTGCCCGCGAGGCGCGTCACCGGTTACCGCGCTCCGGCGCGTAATGGCTTGTTGAGCCGGCATACAGAAAGGCCGCCCCATTTTTATATGGGGCGGCCTTTTTCTCTCCCTGCCGTGGCAGGCGGGTTGTCAGCTGGCTACGAAGCGCGTGACGTCGTCCAGCGTGCGCTTGAAGCGCGTCACCATCTCCGTCACTTCGGCGGGCGTGATGATCAGCGGCGGGCAGAAGGCCACGGTGTCCTGGATGCCGCGGATGATCAAGCCATGCTCGTGCGCCTTTTCATACGCATAGGCGCCGGCCTTGCCCAAGGGGTCGAAAGGCCGCTTGGTCGCCTTGTCCGCCACCAGTTCGACGCCGGCGATCAAGCCCACCCCGCGCACTTCACCGACCAGCGGATGGTCGGCCAGGGCCCGCAGCTGTTCATGCAGCAGCGCGCCGCACTCGGCGGCATTGTCGATCAGCTTGCGCTCGTCGATGATCTTCAGGTTCTCCAGCGCCACGGCGGTGGCCACGGGGTGGCCGCTGGCGGTGTAGCCGTGCCCCAGGGTCCCCACCTTGCCGCTGTTCTCGGCGATGACTTCATTGACCTTGGCCGACAGCAGCACGGCAGCCAGCGGCTGGTAGGACGAAGTGATCTGCTTGGAGAACACCATGATGTCGGGTTCGATGCCATAGACATCGCTGCCGAAGCGTTGGCCCAGGCGGCCGAAGCCGGTAATCACTTCGTCGGCGATCACCAGGATGTCGTGCTTGCGGCACACGGCCTGGATCTTCTGCCAATACGTGCGCGGCGGGGCGATGACGCCGCCGGCGCCCATCAGGGGCTCGCCGATGAAGGCAGCCACGGTTTCCGGGCCTTCCTGCTGGATCAGCGCCTCCAGCTCATTGGCCAGGCGCGTGGCGAAGTCCTCTTCCGATTCGCCGGGGTTGGCGTAGCGGTAGTGGTGGGGACATGCAGTGTGCTTGATCTGCGGCAGGGGCAGGTCGAAATCGCGGTGGTTGCCCACCAGGCCGGTCAGGCTGGCCGAAGCCACCGTCACGCCGTGATAGGACCGCTGGCGCGCGATGATCTTCTTTTTCAGCGGCCGGCCCAGGGCATTGTTGTAGTACCAGACGAACTTGATGACGGTGTCGTTGGCTTCCGAACCGGAGTTCGTGAAGAAGGCCGTCGCCATGCGGCCTTCCGTGTAATCGACCAGCTTCTGCGCCAGCTCGATGGCCGGCACGTGCGACTTGGACGTGAACGTATGGTAGTAGGGCAGCTTGCTCATCTGGCGGGTGGCGGCGTCCACCAGGCGCTGCTCGCCGAAGCCGACGGCGACGCTCCACAGGCCGGCCATGCCTTCGATGTACTGCTTGCCTTGATCGTCGTAGACGTAGATGCCTTCACCGCGGTCGATCACGCGCGGGCCGGTGCTACGGAGCTTGATGACATTGGTATAGGGGTGCAGATGAGTGCGGACGTCGGTGCTGTGGGTGTCGTTGGAAGACATGATGGATTTCCTGCGTTGGTGGCCGCCCGGCTATACGGGGAAAACGCGTCTGGAAGTGGCGCGGCCAATACCTGGATGATATATGGGAGCGGAGTTTGCGTCAGCGGCGTCGGCTCAAGGCCAGGAACAATCCTGCGCCGCAAATCAGGACAATGCCGCCCGCGGCGATGGCGTCGGGTGGGCGGTCGAACAGGAAGGTGCTGTAGGCCACCGCCATCGGCAGCTGCAGGTAGTTCAGCGGCGCCAGCGTGGAAGCCGCCACCCGCTGGAAGGCGCCGATCAACAATACCTGGGCGATGCCGCTGCACATGCCCAACGCCAGCAAGGCCAGCAGTTCGCCGGCGCCGGGCGTGACCGCCGGCGGGAAGAAGGGCGCCGGCAGCGCCGCGCCAATCCAGCAGATTGCCGTGGCGTAGCCGAACTGCGTATGGCCGGGTGTCTGGCCAGCCAGCCGGCGTGTCACCAGCTGGAACAGGGCGTAGCTGACGGCGGCCACCACCATCAGGGCCGTGCCTATCCAGGGCAGGTCGCCGCCGGGCCGCACGATCAACAGCATGCCGCCGAAACCCACCGCTACCGCCAGCCATTGCATGAGGCGCACGTGCTCCTGCACCAGCCATGGTGACAGGGCCACCATGATCAGCGGCGCGGTGAAGTAGATCGCCGTCGCTTCGGACAGGGGCATCCAGATCAGGGCGGTCATATAGCAAGTGCCCACCGTGCAAAGCAACAGCCCGCGAGCCACGAGCAGGGGGGTGGGACGACGCGCCGCCCGTTCGGGCGCGGCGGCCGCGGCCCGCGCCCGGCCTCGCCACACGCGCAACAGCCACACGATCCCCACCAGCGCCACTGCCGTGTAACGCATCAGGTTGAGAAACGTGGGCGGATAGCGCGTGATCATGTACTTCGAGCCCGCATCGAAGGTGGCGAACGCCACCAGGGCACCGAGGAACATCAGGCAACCGGTGCGCTGCGCGGACGCCGGCGTAAGCAGGGCGAACGGTTTGCCGCGGGCAATGATGCTCATGGAAGGGTGCTCATGGTGTGATCTTCATACGGCGATGCTCACAGCACCGCGGCCTGCCCGGCACGTTGCGCCTGGCCGTCCGGCGCCAGGCCCTGCAAGAACGCATCCAGGGCCGCGCCGATGGCTTCCACCATGTAGCCGCCTTCCTGCACCACCACCGTGGGCAGGCCCAGCCCGGCGATGCGTTCGCCCAGCTGGCGATACGCATCGATGTCCACCTTCAACACGCTGATGGGATCGTCCTTGTACGTATCGAAGCCAAGCGGCAGCACCAGCGCCTGCGGCCGGTAGTCGCGCAAGGCGGTCAGCGCCTCGTCCAGCGCGGCCAGGAAGGTCGCGCCGTCCGCGCCGTGCGGCAGGGGATAGTTCAGGTTGTAGCCATGGCCGCTGCCATAACCCCGTTCGTGCGCGTAGCCAGTGTAGAAGGGGTAGTAATGCGTGGGATCGGCATGCAGCGACAGCGTCATCACGTCGGCGCGGCGGTAGAAGATGTTCTGCGTGCCGTCGCCGTGGTGGGCGTCCACGTCCAGCACGGCCACTTTGTCGTAGCTCTGGCGCAAACGCTGCGCCGCTGCCGCGCTGCTGTTCAGATAGCAGAAACCACCCGCGCGGTCCGCATGCGCGTGGTGGCCGGACGGGCGGCACAGCGCATAGGCGCTGCCCTGCGTGGCGCGCGCATGATCGGCGGCGGCCACCGCGCTATGCGTCGAGCGCAAGGCCGAACGCCAGGTGTGGGGGCCGATGGGGCTGGCCAGGTCACCCAGGTAATAACCGGTCTGCGCCACGATGGACGGCGACGGGCAGGGGCCGCGCGCGTCGTCCTCGACACGGCCGTTGTAGTAGGGCGAGAGATTGGGCAGCACCTCGATGCCGGGCTCGATGGCGCCCGGCTTCTTCAATTCCTGCCAGCGGTCCCAGGCGCTGGCCAGGTAGTCCAGGTAAGCGTCGCTGTGCACGCCGGCCAGGGGCGCGCGGCCGAAGTCCGGTGGCGATTCGACGGGGATGCCGCGCGCCTGCAGCTTGGCCAGCAGCGCCTCGGCCCGCGCCGGCAGGTCGGTGGGTTTGCTGATGCGGCCCAGCCGCATGAACTGCTGCGGGTCGTGCAGTATCTGTTCCGCGCAAAAAAAAGCCTTCATGACATTGCCTCGATCGCTGATTTACCTGGAAAGAAGTGCAGCGCGCGCGCTCAAGCGGCGTGCTGATCCGGCTGCGTGCAACACCCTGCGCTGTCCGCACCGTCCGCGCTTTTCAACTCGATCTCCACGAAAACGAATTCCTCCGTCCCAGGGTTGATCACATTGTGTTCCACCCCGACCGGCCGGTAGTAGGACTGGCCGGTGGTCAAGGCGCTGCGGACTTCGCCGCGCGGTGTCTCCAGCAGCAGTTCCCCCGTGGTCTGCGGCACCACCACGTAGTGCATGCCATGGCGATGCCACCCGGTTTCGCCGCCGGGCGGGAAGCGCCATTCGGTGACCTTGACCAGTTCGTTGTCGATCTGGACGGTGGGCGTGGCGGCGGGGCGTTGCATCGGATGTCTCCTGGGGTCTGCAGCGGCTGGTGTGCGTGGCTGCTCGTATGGGTTCCGGTAATTCGTCGGGTGCGCGGGGCGCTGCTACGTCGCCTCGCTGGTATCCACGCGCGTGCTGTCCCAGGCGCGGCCGGGCACCGCGCCGATCAGCCGCTGGGTATAGGCATGCTGGGGTGCATCGAAAATCTGCGCGGGGCTGCCGTACTCGACCACCTTGCCCTGGTGCATCACCAGCACGGCATTGCAGATCTGCGCCGCCACCCGCAGGTCATGGGTGATGAAGACCAGGCCGATGCGCAGCCGCTGCTGCAGATCGCGCAACAGTTCAAGCACCTGCGCCTGTACCGACACATCCAGCGCCGATACCGACTCGTCCGCCACCAGCACCTTGGGATCCAGCGCCAGGGCGCGTGCGATGCCGATGCGCTGGCGCTGGCCGCCGGAAAACTGGTTGGGATAGCGGTCGAAGGCCGATGCATCCAGGCGCACCAGTTCCAGCAATTCCCGCGCGCGCGCATGGGCCTGTTCGCGCGGCTTGCCGGCGGCCATGGGCCCGTCGCTGATGATGCGGCCCACGGTCTGGCGCGGGTTCAGCGACGCGAAGGGATCCTGGAAAATCATCTGGATATCCTTGCGCAGCGGGCGAAACGCACTTTCCGACAGCGGCGCGATGTCCTGGCCGTCGAACAGCATCTGCCCGCCATCGATGCCGACCAGCTTGAGCAGGCATTTGCCTATGGTCGACTTGCCCGATCCCGACTCGCCCACGATGCCCAGGGTCTCGCCACGGCGCACGCGGAAGCTGACGTCGTCAACCGCGCGCACCACGCGCTTCTTGCCCAGCCAGCCATGGCCGGTGACGTAGGTCTTGCACAGGTTCTTCACCTCCAGCACCACTTCTTCCTGTGGTGCATCCTCCCTGGCTTGCGCGCGCCGATGCGGCACCGCGGCGATCAGGCGGCGGGTGTAGGGATGTACCGGCCGGTTCAGTACCTGTTCGGCCGGTCCTTGTTCGACCACCAGGCCTTTTTCCATGACCACCACCCGGTGGGCGATCTCCGCCACCACGCCGAAGTCATGGGTGACGAACATCACGCCCATGCCTTTCTGCTGCTGGATGCGGGCAATCAGGGCCAGGATCTGCGCCTGCGTGGTGACGTCCAGCGCCGTGGTCGGCTCGTCGGCAATCAGCAGCGCCGGTTCCAGCGCCAGGGCCATGGCGATCATGACGCGCTGGCGCTGGCCGCCGGACAGACGGAAAGGATAGGTGTGGAACAAGGTGGCGGGGTCGGGCAGGCCGACGAAATCCAGCATCTCCAGCACGCGCCGTTCGCGCGCGGGGCCGGGATAGGCCTCGTGCACGCGCATCACTTCGGCGATCTGCTCGCCCACCGTCATCAAGGGATTCAGGGCCGACAGCGGCTCCTGGAAGATCATCGCCATGTCCTTGCCGCGCATGTCGCGCAAGGCGCTTTCAGGTTGCGTCAGCAGGTCCTGCCCGCGCAACAGGATCTGTCCGCCTTGCGGCCGCAGATAGGTAGGCAGCAGGCCCATGATGGCGTTGGCGCTCATCGACTTGCCCGAGCCCGATTCGCCCACGATGCAAAGGATTTCGCCGGCGCGGATGTCGTAGCTGACATCGCTCACCGCATAGGGCCGGTCGCCGCCGGCCGGCAGCGCGATGGTCAGGCCGCGCACGGACAGCAGCGGTGCGGCAGGGTCTTGCGGTGGCAGCGTGGCTCGTGCCGCTTGCACTGGCGGCGGCGTGGAGGACTGCTGGTTCAGGTGCGTGGTCATAAGTCTGGCTCCCGCCTCTCATTCGCCGCGGCGGCGCAGTTGCGGGTTCAAGGCGTCGTTCAAGCCTTCACCGATCAGGTTGATGGCCAGCACCGTCAGCAGAATGGCCAGGCCAGGCCACACGCTCATCCACCAGGCATCGCGGATCATGGTGCGCGCCGCGCCTATCATGAACCCCCAGCTCATGAGGTTGCGATCGCCCAGGCCCAGGAAGGACAGCGACGATTCCGTCAGGATGGCCGTGGCCACCATGAAGGAGGCCGACACGATGATGGGCGACATGGCGTTGGGCAGGATCTGCGTGGCGACGATGCGCGAGGGCTTCTGGCCGATGACGATGGCCGCCTGCACGAACTCGCGCTGCTTCAGCGTCATGAACTCCGACCGCACCAGACGCGCCGCCGGCGGCCACGACACCACGGAAATGGCGCCCATGATGGAGTAGATCGAGGGGCCCAGCACGGCCACGATCACCACGGCCATCGCCAGCTGCGGGATGGTCTGGAAGAACTCGGTGAAGCGCATCAGGAAGTCGTCGATGCGGCCGCCGCAGTAGCCGGCGGTGGCGCCCACCACCACGCCGAACAGCAAGGCCACACCGGTGGACAGCAGGCCTATCATCAGCGAAACCCGTGCGCCCCAGACCAGGCCGGCGGTGATGTCGCGGCCCAGCATGTCGGTGCCGAAAGGATAGGCCGCATCCGTGAAGGGCTTGATCAGCGGCGACGCCACCATCATCCAGGGCGAATCTTCATACAGATAGGGCGCGGCGATGGCGGCCACGATCACCACGACGATGATGGCCAGGCCGGCCACGGCGCCGTAGTTGCGGGCATAGCGTTTGAAAAAGGCCTTCATGCGCCCGCTCCTTGTCCGCCCGCGCCGATGCGGGGGTCGACCAGGCGATAGATGATGTCCGTGATCACGTTGAATACCACCACCAGCACGGAAGTCACCAGGAAGATGCCCAGCAGCAGCTGGTAATCGCGCTGCAGCAGGGCGTCGAACATCAGCCGGCCGATGCCGGGCCAGGCGAACACTGTTTCGGTGAGCACCGCGCCGCCGGCCATCTGCCCCAGCTGGATGCCGGCGAAAGTGATCACCGGCAGCAGGGCGTTGCGCAGCACATGCGCGCGAATGACGCGGCCCGGCGCCACGCCCTTGGCGCGCGCCGTCTTGACGAATTCCATGCCGATGACTTCCAGCATGGACGCGCGCGTCAGCCGTACATACACGGCCATGAAGAAGCATCCCAGCGTGATCACGGGCAAGACCAGGTGCTCGGCGATGTCGCTCACCCGCGCCCAGCCGGCCAGGTTGGCGCCCACCGTCTCCATGCCGAAAGCGGGCAGCCAGCCCAGCAGCACGGAAAACAGCAGGATGCCCATCAGCGACAGCCAGAACAGCGGCGTCGCATACAGCAGCAACGCGCCGCTGGTGACCACGCTGTCGAGCCAGCGGCCGCGATTGTCATAGCGGGCCCGTGCCGCCACCACGCCCAGCAGCACGCCAAGTACGATGGAAAACACGAAGGCGCAACTCATCAGCAGGAAAGTGGCCGGCAGGCGCTCGGCGATCAGGTCGATGACCGGCACATGGTTGCGATAGGAAAAGCCCAGGTCCAGCGTGGCCACGCCTTTCAGGTACAAGCCCAGCTGGGTCAGCACCGGCTTGTCCAGGCCGAAGGCCGTGCGCAATTGCTCGACGTAGGCGGCATCGCTGGCGCCCGCCTGGCCCGCCAGCACCGCGGCGGGATCGCCGGGCGCCATGCGGATGAGAAAGAAATTGATGATCACGACGCCGAGTACGACCACCAGGGCCTTGCCGACGCGCGCCAGCAAAAAAGACAAAAATTTCATGCGGACATCCTCATCCCTGTGCCGTGCCCTGTGCCTTGTTCCCTGTGCACGGATCCCCTGCCCACGGGCATGCCGCGGCGCGGCGGTGGCGGCGTCAGCCTTCACCGGCGCGGCTGCGGCGAGCCAGCCTCACTTGTCCATGTAGACGTCGTCGAAGCTTTCGTTCAGGCCGATGGCCGACTTCACCAGGTTGTGCACCTTGCTACGGTACAGCGTGGGATATTCGAGATCGATCAGGTAGCCGTTGGCAACGTCACCCACCAGCGTCGACTGGATCTTCGAATAGAGTTCCTGGCGCTTGGCCGTATCCACTTCGGACGCGGCCTGGTTCCACAGCTTGTCGAGGTCGGGGTTGTTATAGCCCTGCACATTGGCGAACGGCGAACCCTTGACGATGTTCGAGCCGATGTACAGGCGCTGCACGCCCAGGGCCGGATCGCCATACTGGTAGGTGAAGCTCAGCGTCACGTCGAAGTCCCAGTTGCCGGTGCGGCTGGCCCAGCCGCCGGCATCGGTCGATTCGGTATCGACCTTGAACCCCAACTGCTCCAGCGCCTGCTTGATGTACTCCCCCAGGCGGTCCCAGGTGGCGCCATAGGGGAAGGCCAGCTGGCGGATGGTGTAGTCGCCCGGCTTGATGCCCGATTCCTTGATCAGGTCGCGCGCCTTCTTCATGCTGAAGTCCAGCGCCGGCGTGTTCTTGTCGTAGAACATTTCGGTGCTGACGAAGGGACCGGTGGAGGGCTTGCCCAGGCCGAAGAAGATGTTATCGACGATGAGCTTGCGGTTCAGCGCGGCCATCACCGCCTGGCGCACCTTGACGTTGTCGAAGGGCGGCTTGCGCATGTTCATCAGCAGGTAGGCCTGCGGCGAGAACATTTCCCAGCCGGCGGTGGTGTACTGCACATTGGGCAGGGCGCGCAGGCGCTTGACGTCGACGTTGTCGACGTCGCCGCCACGCAGCACGTCGACCGAACCGCGCTCGAAAGCCACCGCGCGCGAGGCCGAGTCCGGGATGATGTTGAAGACCAGCTCATCCAGGTAGGGCTTGCCCGTTTTCCAGTAATTGGGATTGCGCACCAGCTTGATGTACTCGCCCCGCTTCCATTCCTTGAACATGAAGGGCCCCGTGCCGATCGGCTTCTGGTTGGCGGGGTTGGTCATGTAGTCGGTGCCGGCATAGATGTGCTTGGGCATGATGGGCGCGAAGCCCGGCTCGAATGCCAGCAGGAAGGCCGGGAAGGGCGCCTTCAGCTTGACCACCACGGTCAGGTCGTCGGTCTTGCTGACCGATGCCACGAACTGGTTCAGCAGCACGCGGGCGCGGGCGTGCGTCTTCGGCAGCATGTCGGCCAGGGAGAACACCACGTCGTCCGCGGTGAAGGGCTGGCCGTCCTGCCATTTCACGCCTTCCTGCAGGTGGAAGGTATAGGTCAGGCCATCCGCTGCCACTTCATAGGACTTCGCCAGGCTGGGCTGCGGTTTCAGGTCGGCCGAGTAGGTGAACAGGCTTTCGTAGATCTTGCCGGCCACGAACTGCGTCGGGCCTTGCTGATTGATGGCCGTGACGATGACCGGCGGCTCGGGCTGCACGATCATGTTCAGGGTGCCGCCGCGCGTCTGTGCCTGCGCGCTGAAGGGCAGCGCCGCTGCAACGGCCAGTGCGGCCAGACCCAGTTTGAAGCAATGGCTGTATTTCACCTTCAAGATATTCCCCTTGGATTCCCTGGCGCGGGCCTGCGTGGCAGGCGCATTGCGCATTTTCTGTGAACTGTCTTGAACTGCTGAGCGCAGCGTATCGAATATTTGGTACTCTCAACAGAGCCAAATTTCTCCATTTCCATGGTGCCACTTGCGCGACGCCAGCCTGTCCGAGGTTTTGCTGCAACGGCTCGATAGGGGGGCGAAGGATCCCCTATCGCGGCAGATCTATACCGTTCTGCGCACGTTGATACTGGACGGCGAAGTTGCCGCGGGCCTCAAGATGCCTGCCACGCGCACCTTGGCGCAGGACCTGGGGTTATCCCGCAATACCGTCATGCATGCGTACGAACAGCTGCTGGCGGAGGGGTATGTGGTGTCCGCTTTCGGCAGCGGCACCTTTGTCTCGGACACGGCGCCCCGCCAGGGGTTGGGCATGACCGGGCCGGGCTCGGAGGCGAAGGGGGCAAGCGCGGCGGCAGGGCACCCCGGCCAACGGGAATCGCATGCCGACGATCCCGGCTGGCATCAGGCGGCGTTGTCCTCGCGCGGCGCCCAACTGGTCGGCTTGGCTTCCGCATCGGACCAGCAACTGGGCGCCTTTGTCGCCGGTGTGCCGGACGTCACGCTGTTCCCCCACGCCATCTGGAACAAGCTGCTGAGCCGGCGCTGGCGCGAGCCGCCGCCGGAACTGCTCACCTACGCCTACGGCGCCGGCTACATGCCGCTGCGGCGGGTGCTGGCCGAGCATCTGCGCCTGTCGCGCGCGGTGCGCTGCGAGCCGGAGCAGGTGGTGCTGACCACCGGCATCCACCAGTCCATCAGCCTGGTGGCGCGCCTGCTGGGCGACACCGGGCACACGGCCTGGATGGAGAATCCGGGTTATTGGGGCGCGCGCTCCATGCTGCAGGCATGCGGCATCACCACGGTGCCGGTGCACGTCGACGAAGAGGGCATGGCGCCCACGCCGGACCAGATGGCGCAGCCGCCGCGCTTCATCTTCGTCACGCCGTCGCATCAGTACCCGCTGGGGCACATCATGAGCCTGTCGCGCCGGCGCATGCTGCTGGACTATGCCCACCAGCACGGCGCCTGGATCGTCGAGGACGACTACGACAGCGAATTCCGCTTCAGCGGCAAACCGCTGGCCTCGCTGCAAAGCATGGACCAGCACGACCGTGTCCTGTATCTGGGTACCTTCTCCAAGACCCTGTACCCCGGCATACGCCTGGGATATATGGTGCTGCCCAGGGCGTTGGCCGCCCCTTTCGGCATCGGCCTGTCCGAGCTGTATCGCGAAGGGCGCCTGATGGACCAGGCCGTGGTGGCGGACTTCATCGAGAAAGGCCATTACGCCACCCATCTGCGCCGCATGCGCCAGGTCTATGCGCGCCGCCAGGCATTGCTGCGCGACGCCATCACCGCCCAAATGGGCGCCGGCTGGCCGATCTCCACCCATGAAGCGGGCCTGCACCTGGTCATGCACCTGCCCGCCGGCACCGACGACCTGGGCATCGCCATCGCCGCGCGTACGCTGGGGCTGGCGGTAAGGCCGCTTTCGCGGTACTACGAGGGGACGGCGGGCGCGTCCGGACTGTTGCTGGGTTATGCCTGCTTACCTGATAATCTTATCGGCCCGTCATTCCAGCGCCTGATGCAGGTCATCACGCCCGCGCTGGAACATCGGCGACGGGCCGCCATGACGCGCCGCGCCTGAAGGCGCGCCGCCCCGATTGCGTATGTTGTACAAGGAGACAGTCCAGTGGCAAAGAAACACAAGATCGCCGTCATCGCGGGCGATGGCATCGGCAAGGAAGTGATGCCGGAAGGCCTCAGGGTGCTGGATGCGGCGGCGGCCCGTTTCGGCATCGATTTCCAGTTCGACCATTTCGACTGGAGCTGCGACTACTACGCCAAGCACGGCAAGATGATGCCGGATGACTGGCGCACGCAGATCGGCGGCCACGAGGCGATCTTCTTCGGCGCCATCGGCTGGCCCGACGCCGTGCCCGACCACGAGGCGCTGTGGGGTTCGCTCTTCCGCTTCCGCCGGGATTTCGACCAGTACATCAACCTGCGCCCCGTGCGCCTGATGCCGGGCGTGGAATCGCCGCTGGCCAATCGCAAGCCGGGCGACATCGATTTCTTCATCGTCCGCGAAAATACCGAGGGCGAGTATTCGAACAGCGGCGGCACGCTGTTCGCCGGCACCGAGCGCGAAGTCGTCATCCAGGAAAGCGTGTTCACCCGTATCGGCGCCGAACGCGTGCTGAAGTTCGCCTTCGAACTGGCGCGCAAGCGCGGCAAGCACCTGACCGCCGCCACCAAGTCCAACGGCATTTCCATTTCCATGCCCTGGTGGGATGCCCGCGTGGCCGAGATGGCCGAAAAGTATCCGGACGTGCGCTGGGACAAATTCCACATCGACATCCTGTGCGCGCACTTCGTGCAGCATCCGGACCGCTTCGACGTGGTGGTGGCGTCCAACCTGTTCGGCGATATCCTGTCCGACCTGGGGCCGGCCTGCACCGGTACCATAGGCATCGCGCCCTCGGCCAACCTGAATCCGGAGCGCAAGTTTCCCTCGCTGTTCGAGCCTGTGCACGGATCGGCGCCCGACATCTATGGCAAGGGCATCGCCAATCCCATCGGGCAGATCTGGAGCGGCGCGCTGATGCTCGACTTCCTCGGCTATCCGGAGGCGTCCCAGGCCGTGGTGCGCGCCGTCGAGGCGGTGCTGGAGCATGGTCCGCGCACGCCGGACATGAAAGGCGATGCGAAGACGGCGGATGTGGGCAAGGCGGTGGCCGAACGGCTAACCAAGGCCTAGGGCACGCCAGCCAGCCGCTGGGGATCGTCGTAGCGGACACGGGGAACCGGCCGGTTTCCCGTGTTACTGACGTTGCACCGCCCAGGAAACATTTGATGTAACAGTCCTATGCGGATGCGCATGGGCGACCATAAATTTACGAAAATCGCAAGGTATCTGAAGAGGATCTGAGGATTTTGCTTCTTAGATTCATCAAACTTTCAATTTTGAATGCGGTTGTAAGGTTATAGTTTCCGCTGCAGGGCCGGACCGGCGGGCGCGGGGGCGTCCAGTGACACTGGTGGAGCTGCATCCTTATCCGCACCACATGATCACAGAGTTAGAGTTTGGCATTGTTACCTTCTACAAGTTTGACTATCGACACTGCTGAGGGCCTCCCCGGTGCTGCTTCGCCTCGAACCTATGGTGATGGCGGCGGTGCCGTGCTGTTCAATGGCAAGGTAGGAAATTTGCGGCTGGACCGTTTCTGGCGCAAGTTCTACTCCGCGCTGCGCAGCCGCCGCATGCAGCACAACCGCCACCTGTGGCCTCACGTGTCGATCAAGCGGGATACGACCGGGGCCATCTCGGCATTCAAGGCCTTCGGCTATTCGGTACCCCTCACCCCCATCAGCCAGGCTTTTCCGGACCAGCTGAACCTGGTGCATCTGATCCTCAGTGGTCCTTCGATCGCCGAAATCCAGTACGACCGCCTGCCTATCGATGTGGCAATGGGCGTCAATGGCTCCATCGCGCTGCTGCGCAAGTTCGACATCCCGTTCAAGTACTACTGCGTCATCGACCAGAATTTCGTCCGCCGCCGTATCGACCTGATGCGTGATGTGGTCACGCGCGACCTGACCCTGTTCGTCACGCCGGACGTGCTGCGCTATCTGATGCAGGGGATTGCGCCGGCGACGTACAAGTGCCGTATCTGCGTCATCGAAGTGGTGTCCGAGCGGGCGTTCCAGGCGTCGTCCACGCCGCAAGACCTGCTGGCGCTGGCGCAGGCGCGGCCGGAAATGTCGGTGTTCGATGCGGAACGTGCCTTGGGCTTCAGCTTCAATGTGGCGCGCGGCGTGTTCGACGCGGACACCGTGGCGTATGCCGCGCTGCAGGTGATGGTGGCCGGCGGCGTGAAGAAGATGTACGTGCATGGGCTCGACCTGGGCTTTTCCAGTGGCCGCCGCTTCTATGACGAAGGCGCCCGCCCCGAGACCAGCCGCCTGGTGCGCAACTTCGAACGCATGATAGAGCCGTCCTTCGCCCACGCCGCGCATTTGCTGCAGGAACGTGGCGTCGAACTCTATAACCTGTCGCTGGACAGCGCGCTGTCCGACCGCATCATTCCCAAGATGAGCTGGCGCACCCTGCTGGAAACGGTAGAGGCATAGCGGCGCCTGCCGGCGATGCAAGGCATTCGGGCCGCAGATGCGGCCCGAATCACGTTGGCGGCTCGCCCCCTAGTGCGCACCAGCCGCTGCTTCCGCCGCGTCGCCGCCGCCCTTGCCGGACCGGCGGGCCGGACGGGCAAACCATACCAGCACGATCAGCATCAGGAAGATCACCGCCGACGCATAGAACACGTCCAGTGCCGACATCGTGAACGCCTGGGCGTTGACCAGTCCATCCAGCGAGGTAAGCGACTGCTGCGGCGACATGCCCGCTGTCGACAGCGAATCGATGGCCCGGTCGAAGGCCTGCGCGCCCGCCGTGGCCGTTTCCGTCAGGTGCGCATGGTGCATGGTCGCCCGGTTTTCCCAGACCGTGGTGGCGATGGAGGTACCGAAGCCGCCCATTGTCAACCGGCAGAAGTTGGACAGGCCCGAGGCTGCGGGAATCCGCCAGGGTTCGATGCCGGACAGCGTAATCGACGTCAGCGGCACGAAGAAGGCCGCCATGGCCGCGCCCTGGATGATGGTCGGTATGACCAGGTTGCGCA
This sequence comes from Achromobacter sp. HZ34, assembly GCF_002209485.1. Classification (GTDB taxonomy): domain Bacteria; phylum Pseudomonadota; class Gammaproteobacteria; order Burkholderiales; family Burkholderiaceae_B; genus Bordetella_C. The sequence goes on from NZ_NJIX01000011.1 coordinate 14,547, forward strand.
TGTCGGTCTGCGGCGTGAAGCCGGAACGCATGTAGCACACCAGCGCGAAGACGCAGAAGGCGAACGTGACGATATGGCGGGGGTCGCGCGTGGCCAGCAGCTTGCCGACCACCGGCGTCAGCAGGATTGCCAGGATGCCGACGGGCGCCGTGACGATACCGGCATCCGTCGCGGTGTAGTTCATATTGCTTTGCAGCCACAGCGGCAGCAGCACGACATTGCCGAAGAACACGCCGTAGGCGATCGCCAGGGTGATGGCACCGACGGTGAAATTGCGGATCTTGAACAGCCGAAGATCCACCACCGGGTGGGCATCGGTCAGTTCCCAGATCACGAAGAACACGAAAGCGATGAAGGCAATGACAGCCAGCGTCAGGATGGTGGAGCTTTGGAACCAGTCTAGCTCCTTGCCCTTGTCCAGCATCACCTGCAGCGAACCGACCCAGACCACCAGCAGCAGCAGGCCGACCTTGTCGATGGGAAGCTTGCGCGTGACCGATTCCCGCTTGCCGTAGATGCGCCAGCTGATCCATGCGGCCAGCAGGCCCACCGGAACGTTGATATAGAAGATCCAGGGCCAGGTGTAGTTGTCGGAGATCCAGCCGCCTAGCAAAGGCCCGGCCACCGGCGCCACCAGCGTGGTCATGCCCCAGACCGCCAATGCCATGCCGGCTTTCTCCTTGGGGAAGCTGGCCAGCATCAACGCTTGCGACAACGGAATCATGGGGCCGGCGACGGCGCCCTGCAGCACGCGGAAGCCGATCAGGGCTTCCAGGGTGGGCGCGAAGCCGCACAGCCATGAGGCCAGCACGAACAGCAGGGTGGACGCCAGGAACAGGCGTACCTGGCCGAAACGTTGCGTCAGCCAGCCCGTCAGCGGCACGGTGATGGCATTGGCCACCGCGAATGACGTGATGACCCAGGTGCCCTGGCTGGTGCTGACCCCCAGGTCGCCTGAAATGGTCGGGATCGACACGTTGGCGATGGAGGTGTCCAGCACGTTCATGAACACCGCGGTGGACAGCGCCACCGCGCCGATGATGCGTGTCGCCCCCTGCAGGGGAGCGTAAGCGCCGGGCGCCGGCGCTGGCGCGGCGGGTGCCGGGCCGGCAGTGGAGGTTAGCTCGCTCATGGCGTGTGCGTATCGGTTCGGGTCGGTTCGGTGTGGGGCGGGGCGCGCTGGCGGGTCGGATTGCCCCGGGTGTTGATCGGGGCAATCCCGGGGGTTCTCTTTATTGCGCCAGGTTGGCCTGGATGATCTTCTGGATCAGCGCGTCGGCTTCCTTGTGATCAGGCTCGAAGGCGCGCGTGGACCAGACCGGTTCGGTACGGGTGGCCTGCGTCACGGCCTGGCCTTCCTGCTTGGCGATGTCGACCTCGACGTCCATCGACAGGCCGATGCGCAGGGGATGTTCCTGCAGCTGCTTGGGATCCAGGGCGATGCGCACGGGCACGCGCTGCACCACCTTGATCCAGTTGCCGGTGGCGTTCTGCGCGGGCAGCAGGGCGAAGGCGCTGCCGGTGCCCGCATCCAGGCCGATCACCTTGCCGTGGTACTTGACGTCGCCACCATACAGGTCGGCGGTCAGTTCGACGTCCTGGCCTACGCGCATCTTGCGCAGCTGGCCTTCCTTGAAGTTGGCTTCCACCCACACCTGGTCCAGCGGCACGATGTTCAACAACGTGTTGCCGGGAGCCACGCGCTGGCCCACCTGCACGCCGCGGCGCGCCACCATGCCGGTCACCGGCGCCGGCAGCACCGTGCGCGAAGTCGCCAGCCAAGCGTTGCGCACATTGGCGGCGGCTTCCTGCACGTCAGGATGCTGCTCGACCGTGGTGCCGTGCGTCAGGGCCTGGTTGGTGGCCAGCTTGGCCTTGGAGGCCGCCAGCGATGCCTTGGCCTGGGCCAGGCCGGACTCGGCGCTCTTCAGCGTGGTCTGGGCATGCAGGATTTCTTCACCGCTGACACCGCCGGACTTGGCCAGGGCCTGGCGCCGCGACAGGTCGCTGCGGGCGCGCGCCAGGTCCGCCTGGGCGCGTTCGATATCGGCCAGGCGCACATCCACGTCGGCGGCCAGCGCATCGTTCTGCACATACAGCGTGCGCACCTGGCGCACGGTCTGGCCCAGCTTGGCTTCGGCTTGCGCCAGGGCGATGTCGGTATCGGCCGGATCCAGGCGGATGATGGGCGCACCGGCCTGCACGGTTTCCGTGTCGTCGGCTTCGATGGCCACCACCGTGCCAGGCACCTGTGGCGTGATCTGCACCAGGTTGCCGTGTACATAGGCATCGTCGGTGTTCTCGAAGTGCGAGCCGACCATCCACCACCAGATGGCATAGGCGATGGCGATCAGAATGAAAACACCGGTGGCCAGCAACATCAGGCGTTTGCGGGCGGGATTGGTAGTCTGCGGGGCATTCATGACGTAGTGTCCGATGGGTTCTTCAATGGGTGTTGTTCTGGGCGTCGGCCGTAGGAGCCGCGGTGGGGGCCGCCGTGGCCGTGCTGTCCTGCGGGGCGGCCCCTGGCGTGGCCGTCTGGACATAGCCGCCGCCCAGCGCCTTGGCCAGGTCGGCGTCCAGCTTGTACGCACGGAAACGCAGGTCGGTGTCCAGGCGCGCCTGCACCAGCACGCTGTCCTGCGCGATCAGCACGGTAAGGTAGTTGCCCAGGCCGGCCTTGTAGCGGTTCACGGCCAGTTCATACGCGGCGTCCGTGGACGTCCGCGCCTGGCGCTGTTCCGTGGTTTCCCGCTCCAGCAGGCGCAGCGCGTCCAGCGCATCGGCGGTCTGGCGCACGGCGGTCAGCACGGTCTGGTTGTAGTCGGCTATCGCCAGGTCCGCATCGGCGCGCCGGCCGGCCAGGTTGGCGTTGAGTTCGCCGTTGTGGAACAGGGGCAGCGAAATCGCCGGGCCGATATTGCCCGCGTAGCTGCCGGAGTCGAACAGATTGCCCGTACCCAGGGCCTGCAGGCCGATGAAGGCCGTCAGGTTGACGTTGGGGTAGAACTGCGCCTTGGCGACGTCGATCTCCTTGTTGGCGCCTTCCGCACGCCAGCGCGCGGCCGTGACGTCGGCGCGATGGCCCAGCAGTTCCAGCGGCACCGTGGTGGGGAGGATCCCCGCCGGCGTCGTCATCGTGGTCGCGGTCAGGCGCTGGCCGCGTTCGGGACCGGCACCGACCAGGGCCGCCACCTGGTTACGCAATTGCGCCAGCGTGGTTTCGATCTGGGTCAGCTGTACCTTGCCGGCGGCCAGCGCGGCGTCGGCCTGCTTGACCTCCACTTGTGTATCCAGGCCGGCACTGAAGCGCTGCGTGGTGATGGACTGGACGTTCTCGCGCTGCTTGAGGATGTTGCGCAGGACATCGCGCTGCGCGAACGCATCCTGCAGGTTCAGGTAGGCCTCCACCACGCCGCTGCTCAACATGACGCGCGCTGCCTGGCGGTCGGCCTCGGCGGCCTGCTGCTGCGACAGTGCCGACTTCAGGTGGGCGCTGTTCTTGCCCCAGAAGTCCAGCTCATAGCTGAAATCCAGGCCCAGATGCGTGTCGCTCTGCAGCGAGCCGGCCAGGGGGGCAGGGTAGATGTAGTTCTTGGAGATGTGTTCGCGTTGCAGGCTGTAGTCCGCATCGACGCGGGGCAGCAGCGGCGCGCGGGCAGTGCCCACGGCGGCATTGGCCTGGGCCAGGCGGGCCTGGGCCGAGGCCATCGTGGGACTGTTGGCCAGCGCTTCTTCAATCAGGGCGTCCAGTTGGCTGTCCTGGTAGCGCTGCCACCATTTATCCGTGGGCCAGTCGGCGGTCGAGGTGCTCAGGCCCAGCGCGGCCCCGTCGACCTGCTTGACCGGTTGGGTACCTGGCTCCATCAGCGCGCAACCGCCCAGCGTCAGGACCAGCAAGGAGCTCAATAAGCGTTTCATAAGGACGAAGGATTGAAGAAAGTAGCGTTCAGTAGTTGTTCAGTATGTAATTGCCTAGGCAGCAATTATGGCGAAAAAAAGGCCGGTCATGGACGTCGTCACTTGAGCGGCGGCAACGGGGCCGACCCATTGGCCAGCATGCGGCGCATGAAATGGGACAGCATCTGCGCCTCGCTTTCCGTGAACCCGCGCATATAGTGATTCAGCGTACGGGCAATGATCGCGGGGATCTGCCGGGTGATGGCCGCACCTTCCTCGGTGACTTCGATCTTTACCACGCGCCGGTCTTGTTCACTGCGCTGGCGGCGCAACAGGCCTTTCGCTTCCAGGCGGTCAAGCGTCCTGGTCATGGCGCCAGTGTCCACGTCGGATATGCGGGCCAATTCGGCGGCCGTCTCGGCGCGTCCCATGCTTACCATGGCCAACGGGCGCCATTGGCTGGCGGTCAGTCCCAGGGGAGAAACTTCCTGGTCCAGCGCCCGGCTGAATGAATTGGTCACCAGCTTGATCAGATAGCCAGGATTCTCTTCAAACATCTGCAGGCGGTCGCACCGATACGGTGGCGACACGTCTGAAGCGTCTGCGTTGTCAGGGATTTCGTTGTCCATGGCAGGCAATATAGTTGCCTAAGCAGTAATTGTCAATACTCGCTTTGGGGAGCCGCGCGCGCAGAAAATAAGTGCAAACGGGGCGTTCGCGCACATAAAATCCAGCCCATGACATCGACGCCCGCCTCATCGACCAAGATTGCCGCTTCCCCCTCCAGGTACACCCAACGCGCCGTCGGCTTCGCGCTTGCCGCGCTGGGCGCCATCCTGTTCTCGGGCAAGGCCATCGTCGTCAAGTTCACCTACGAGTACGGCGTCGACGCGGTCACCCTGATCGCCTTCCGCATGCTGTTTTCCCTGCCGTTCTTCGCGGTAATCGCCCTTGACCAGGCGCGCCGCGCGCGGCTTGGCCAACTGCCAGTGCTGACGATGGGCGAGCGCGGGCGCGTGGTGGTGCTGGGGCTGCTCGGCTATTACCTGTCCAGCTTTCTCGACTTTCTCGGCCTGCGCTATATCAGCGTCGGCCTGGAACGCCTGATCCTGTTCCTGTCGCCGACCCTGGTACTGCTGATCACGGCTTTCTGGCTCAAACGCCCCATCGCGCGTCGCCAGTGGGTGGCCCTGGGCCTGTCCTACGCCGGCGTGGTGCTGGTTTTCGCGCACGACCTGTCGCAGTCGCGCAGCGATGCGATATGGTTGGGCGCGGGCTTCGTGTTCGGCTCGGCGCTGACCTACGCGGTGTACCTGATCGGCTCGGGCGAGCTGGTCAAACGGGTAGGATCCACGCGCCTGACGGCGTATGCCATGACGGTGTCCAGCATCGCCTGCCTGATCCAGTTCTTCGTGCTGCATCCCGTGTCGGGGCTGCGGCAACCCATGGGTTTCTATGGGTTGTCGGTGATCCACGCCACCATCAATACCGTGCTGCCTGTCTTCATGATCATGGCTGCCGTCTCGCGCATCGGCGCGCCGCTGGCGGCGCAGCTGGGCATGCTGGGACCGGTCTCCGTGCTGTTCCTCGCCTACTGGTTCCTGGGCGAACCGGTGACGTCCTGGCAACTGGCGGGGACCGCGCTGGTCCTGGCCGGCGTCTTTGCCCTTACCGGCGGCCGCCGCGCGCCGCTGAAGTCCTCATGAACCCGTACACTTTCCGTCCAACCTGTACCCAACGATAAACGCAAAAAAAGGAGCGTTGCATGGCCAGCACTATCGCAAAGGCAATCCAGCTCGAAACCCATGGTGGTCCCGAGGTCCTGAAACTGGTCGAGCTGGAAGTGCCGCCGCCCGGCCCCAAGGAAGTCACCATCCGCCAGCATGCCGCGGGTCTGAACTTCATCGACATCTATTACCGTACCGGTCTCTATCCGCACCCGCTGCCGCACGGCCTGGGTTCGGAAGGCGCGGGCGTGGTCGAGGCGGTCGGCAGCGAAGTCACCCATCTGAAGAAGGGCGATCGCGTGGCTTACGGCCAAAGCCCCCTGGGCGCCTATGCCACGGTGCGCAATGTGCCGGGCGTGAACGTCGTGAAGCTGCCCAAGGGCATCAGCTTCGATGACGCCGCCGCCATGATGCTGAAGGGCCTGACGGTGCAATACCTGTTTCGCCAAACCTACCGCCTGCAAGGTAATGAGACGATTCTTTTCCATGCCGCCGCCGGTGGCGTGGGCCTGATCGCCTGCCAATGGGCACGTGCACTGGGCGTGAAATTGATCGGCACGGTGTCCAGCCCGGAGAAGGCGGAATTGGCCAAGGCGCACGGTGCGTGGGCCACCATCGACTACTCGCGCGAGAACGTCGCCGAGAAGCTGCTGGAACTGACGGGCGGCAAGAAGGTGCCGGTGGTGTACGACGGCGTGGGCAAGGACACGTGGGAAGCGTCGCTGGACTGCATCGAGCCGCGCGGCCTGATGGTCAGCTTCGGCAATGCCTCCGGCCCGGTCAGCGGCGTGAACGTCGGCATCCTGAACCAGAAGGGGTGCCTGTACCTGACGCGGCCGTCGCTGGGCTTGCACATCAATACGCTGGACAAGCTGCAGGCCGCTTCCAGCGAGCTGTTCGACCTGGTCGGCAAGAAGAAGATCAAGCTGAACATCGGCCAGCGTTATCCGCTCGCCGAAGTGGGTGAAGCGCACACCGCGCTGGCGGCGCGCAAGACCACCGGTGCGACGATCCTGACGCTGGATTGATTCGCGGCTCGCGTGGTTTTTAATGGCAGGGGCGCACCGGGTTGCGCCCCTGTCACATTACAGTCACTCGCATTTTGACCACAGTCGGTCACGTCTCTCATCCTTGCGGCTGGGCTAAGGTGAAAGTGTCCCTGACATCAAGGAGATGCGTAGATGACTCGAAAACTATTGGCTTTGGTGCTGGCCTCCACCGCGGTAGGCAGCCTTGCCGCCTGCTCCCATCCGACCGTCGTGCAAACCAAGGACGGACAGCAGATCGTCGCGCCGGATGAGCCTCAATACAACAAGAAATCCGGCACTTATCAGTATGAGGACAATGGCAAGAAGGTGCAGATCAACAAGGACGACGTGCACTCGATGCAGGAAGTGAAGTAGCGCTGAGATCGCGCCGCGGTGGTGCCCTCCTGGTGCCACGCTGCCGCGCAACTGACGCAGTGAAATGCGTCAGCGCAAAATAAAAGGCCCACGCCATGCATGCCATGGCGCGGGCCTTTTTGCAGGCGGCGGGGCAGCTTAGCCTTTGCCGTGTTCCTGGTGATAACGCGCCACGGTTTCGACTTCATTCTTCGAACCGAGGATGACGCTGACGCGCTGGTGCAGTTGCGTGGGCTGGATGTCGAGGATGCGCTGGGTGCCGTCGATGGCGGCGCCGCCAGCCTGCTCGACCAAGAGGCTCATGGGATTGGCTTCGTACATCAGGCGCAGCTTGCCCGGCTTGTTGGGCTCGCGCGAATCCCACGGGTACATGAAGATGCCGCCGCGCGTCAGAATGCGGTGGACGTCGGCCACCATGGACGCCACCCAGCGCATATTGAAATCCTTGCCGCGCGGGCCCGTGGTGCCGGCCAGGCAGTCGTCGATGTACTGCTTCACGGGCGGCGCCCAGTGACGCATGTTCGACATATTGATGGCGAATTCCTTGGTATCCGCGGGAATGCGCATGTTCTCGTGGGTCAGCACCCACGATCCCATCTCGCGATCCAGCGTGAACCCGGCCACGCCGTTGCCCACGGTGATCACCAGCATGGTCTGCGGGCCATAGACGGCATAACCCGAGGCCACCTGCTTGGTGCCCGGCTGCAGGAAGTCCTGCTCGGTCACCGCCTGCCCCGGCGTGTCGTGGTGCGCGCGCAGCACCGAGAAAATGGTGCCGATGGACACATTGACGTCGATGTTCGACGAACCATCGAGGGGATCGAACAGCAGCAGGTATTCGCCCTTGGGGTAACGGTTGGGGATGGGATGGATGGTCTCCATTTCCTCCGAGGCCATGCCGGCCAGGTGGCCGCCCCATTCATTGGCTTCGAGCAGGATTTCGTTGGACATGACGTCCAGCTTCTTCTGCACCTCGCCTTGGACGTTTTCCGTGTCCAGGGCACCCAGCACGCCGCCGAGCGCCCCCTTGCTGACGGCGTGGCTGATGGCCTTGCAGGCACGTGCCACGACTTCGATCAGCAGGCGAACTTCCGGGCCGACGACCTCGTGTTCACGCTGCTGTTCGACCAGGTATTGAGTCAGTGTCTTACGTTTCAAATGTTTCTCCCAGGATGAATGAAGTCAGGCAGCCAGTTCCAGCGCCTTGGACACGATTTCGTTGACGTTGCGCGACAGGCCCGGATGCGCGCGCACGGCTTCCAGCGCGCGCTGCATGGGGGCGCGCAGCGCCGGTGTGTAGCGGGCCCAGTTGTCCAGGCCGCGCGCCAGGCGGGCCGCGATTTCAGGGTTGAGCGCATCCAGTGCCAGCACCTGCTCGACCCAGAAGTCGTAGCCGCTGCCGTCGGGCAGATGCAGGCCGCGCGCATTGTTCAGGCAGAACTGGAACACCAGCGCCCGTGCACGATTCGGATTGCGCAGCGTGAAGGCGGGGTGCGCCATCAGCCCGCGCACCGTATCCACCGACGTCGAGCGCGCCGTGGCCTGCAGCGCGAACCACTTGTCGATGACCAGCGGGTCCTGCTGCCATTGTTCGTAGAACTCGCCCAGGGCGCGGGTGGCATCGTCGGCCTGGCCGTGGTTGACCAGCGCGCCCAGTGCGCCCAGGCGGTCCGTCATATTGCTGGCCTGTTCGTACTGGGCCTGCGCCCAGCCGCGGGCGCGCGGATCGCCCGCCGCCATCAGATGCGCCAAGGCCAGGTTCTTCAAGGCGCGCCGGCCCGCCGGCAGAGGGGCAGGGCTGTACGCGCCCGGGGTCTGGTTGTTCTCGTAAGCCTCGCCCCACGCTTGCGCCAGCTGGCGGCCCAGTTCGGCCCGCACGAAATCGCGCGCGACGGCCAGGGCGGGGGGATCGATCTGCGCCATGCGTTCGGCCAGGGTCTTTTCCGAAGGCAGGGCCAGCGCGCGGGCGCGGTAGGCCGCGTCCAGGCGCGGATCCGTCAGCAAGGTGCGCCACGCGTCGACAAACGCCGGCTGCAGGCTTAGCGCCGCGCCTTCCTGAGTGCGTGCCGCCAACGCCAGGATCTGGCGCGTGGCCAGTTCCTGGCCGGCCTCCCAGCGGGCGAAAGCATCGGGGTCGTGGGCCGACAGCAAGGCCAGCTCGTCGTCGCTCCAGGCATATTCGACGATGACCGGCGCGGAGAAGCCGCGCAGCAGCGACGGCACGGGTTCGCGCGCAACGTTGTCGAACACCCATTCCTTGCGGTCGGTGGTCAGTTCCAGCAGCACGGTGTCGGCGGCCGCGGCGCCGTCCAGCGACAGGGGCAGGGGCTTGCCCGCACGGTCCAGCAGTCCCATGGCAAACGGGATGTGCACGGGCGGCTTCGCCGCAACGGAGTTGCCACTGCTGCCTGCGCTCTTTTCCACGCCCACCGGCGCGCAACGCTGCGCCAGGGTCACGCTGCAGCGCTGTGCGGCGGCATCGTAGGCCAGCGTCACGGTGACGCGCGGCGTGCCGGCCTGGCGATACCAGCGGCGGAAGACGGAAAGGTCACGCCCCGGGTGCTGGCGCGTGTAGACCGATTCCATCGCGGCGACGAAATCGTCGCAGGTGACGGCCTGGCCGTCGTGGCGGCGGAAATATTCGTCCATCCCCGCGCGGAAACCTTCCTCGCCCAGCAGCGTGTGCTGCATGCGGATGACCTCGGCGCCTTTCTCGTAGACGGTGGCGGTATAGAAGTTGCCGATTTCCTGGTAGCTTTCCGGGCGGATGGGGTGGGCCATGGGGCCGGCGTCTTCCGGGAACTGCGCGGCGCGCAGCGTGGCCACGTCGTCGATGCGCTTGACGGCACGCGCGCTGGCGGCTGCCGCGGCGTCCATGCCGTGCGCCATCATGTCGGCGCTGAATTCCTGGTCGCGGAAAACCGTCAGGCCTTCCTTGAGGCTCAACTGGAACCAGTCGCGGCACGTGACGCGGTTGCCGGTCCAGTTGTGGAAATACTCATGGCCGATGACCGATTCGATGCCTTCGTAATTGGCATCGGTCGCCGTGTCGGGGTTGGCCAGCACATAAGCCGCGTTGAAGATATTGAGGCCCTTGTTCTCCATGGCACCCATATTGAAGTCGCGCACGGCAACCACCATGAAGCGGTCCAGGTCCAGCTCCAGGCCGAAGCGCGTCTCGTCCCAGCGCAAAGCGCGCTCCAGGGACTCCAGGGCCCAGGCCGTGCGGTCTTCCGAACCCGGGTCGCTATAGACCTGCAGCAGCACTTCACGGCCACTGGCCGTCTTGGTACGCATTTCGCGGCAGCTCAGCTGGCCGGCCACCAGGGCAAACAGATAGCAAGGCTTGGGGAAGGGATCTTCCCATTCCACTTCCTGGCGTCCATCCGGCAAGGTGCGGCTGGCCACCAGATTGCCGTTGCTCAACAAGTGCGGGTAGTCGGGCTGGGCACGCAGGGTGACGCGATAGCGCGACATCACATCGGGCCGGTCGGCGAACCAGGTGATGCGGCGAAAGCCCTCGGCCTCGCACTGCGTGAAGAAATTTCCGCCCGACACATACAGGCCCATCAGCGTCGAGTTGGCCTGCGGGCGGCAGCGGCTGACGATTTCCAGTACCGCGGCGTCCGGCAGGCCGGACAAGGTCAGGGTGTGCGCGGTCAGCGCATAGCGGCTGGCGTCCCAGGCCGTGCCGTCGACATGAACGGAGACCAGTTCAAGTTCGCTGCCGTCCAGCACCAGCGGCGCCGTGTCGCCGGGCACGCGACGATTCAGGGTCAGGCGCGACGTCACCGTGGTCACTTCGGGTTCCAGGTCGAACGCCAGTTCCACTTCGGCGATGTCGAACGGGTAGGGCTGGTAGTCCTTGCGAAAAATGGTCACGGAAGTATCGGTGCGCATGGGCTATTTTCCCCGGAAAAAAGTAATCATGTAGCTATTGTAGGACGCGGCTTGAGGCTTGCTGTGCAAACTTTATACGCTGCGCCCGGTCTCAAGTGAATTGGCAAGACGTATGATGCGTCGCGGCCACCAGGACAACAGTATGGCCGTTCCCGAGGAGTCGTTCCATGAATCGTTATCTTTATTCACCACTTTCGCGGTGGGTCCAGGCGTGCTGCCTTGCCATGCTCGCATTGGTGCTGGCAGGATGCGCCACCACCGATACGGTTTCGGCGCGCGTGACGTCGTTCCAGCATTGGCCCGACAACGCGACCGGACAGACGTATCGCTTCGTCGTCGCCAATCCAACCCAGGAAAACAATCTTGAATATCAGTCCTACCAGGACATGGTGCGTGCCGGCATAGGCGCGACCGGCCTGGTGGAAGCGGCCAAGGGTGTGCCCGCGCGCTTTAACGTGTCGTTTACTTATGGCGTCGTGCAAACCCAGGTGACGGTGCGGCGCCCCTACGATCCCTACTTCTATGGCGGTTACCCGGGCTTTTACGGACCGCGTGGCTATTGGGGCGGCTTCGGCGGTTACTGGGGGCCAGACTGGGTGGATGTGCCCACCGTGGCTTATCGCAATACGCTGACTGTCGTGATCCGTGACAGCGCCAATGGCGGCGCTGAAGTGTACCGGGCTACTGCTTATAGCGTATCGGGCAGCGAACGCCTGCTACAGGCCATGCCTTATCTGGTGCGGGCGATTTTCGACCAGTTCCCTGGGAATAATGGCTCGGAACGCAGAGTCGAATTCCCGGTCAGTCGTTGATATATCAATTGTTTTAATGACAATACAATGTACTAAGTTATGAAATAAGTCATAAGGCCGGTATATTTATACGCATAAATACGCCGGCCTGTCTTATTTGTATTGTTTGTCTGATTTGTCTTGTTGCCTGACACTGTGAGTGCCCCCCTTGAAAAGGGTACTGGAGGTGCAACATAAGCGTGGCGGCCATAAAAAAACATCGCGCCGATTGGCGCGATGTTTTTTGCAGGGCCTGCTAATGGCTGAGCCCCAGGGCTGAAAACCCAGGGCAGGCCCACGATTCCGGTGTTTACTGGATGAGAAAGCTGTCGCGCTTGGCGCCTTCCGCTTCGGCGGCGGTCAACCAGCGCGGCGCCTTGCCACGGCCGCTCCAGGTTTCGCCCGTGTCAGGGTGGCGATACTTGGGCGCCACGGCGCGTTTGGCACGGGGAGCAGCGGGCGCGGCACCCTTGCGCGCGGCAGCAGGCGCACGAGCCGGTTTGCCAAAAGCCGCGGCGATTTCTTCGGGAGTGATATTGTATTCACGCATCGATCGAATGATCGTTGCCACCACGGGCTTGCGCCGCTTGGTGTGCAGCAGTTCGGCCCGCTTGCGGAGTTTGCCGATTTCCTTTTCTATCTTGGCCTGCTGTGCCGCGTAGTTTTCTCTAACCATGGTGCTGTGATCCTTATTATGGAAATTCGGTTTTCCCGACAGGATGAAGTTTATTGTATCCGCAATGGTACAAAATTTATACGGCTATTATCCTCAGAATTCTTGAATCCATATGTTTCAGCCTAATGATTGTTCAAGGAACGAATCAACCATGTCCTTCAAAGTCGCCGCAATTCAAATGGTCAGTACCCCGGACGTGCAGGAAAATCTCGACGCGGCGGGGGCGCTGATCGCGCAGGCAGCGCAAGAAGGGGCCAGGCTCGTCGCTTTGCCCGAATATTTTTGCCTGATGGGGCGTAAAGACACTGATAAGGTGGCGGCGCGCGAATCGGAGGGCAACGGGCCGATCCAGGCATTCCTGGCGCAGCAGGCGCGCCAGCACGGCATATATGTCGTGGGCGGTACCTTGCCCGTGGAAAGTCCCGACCCGAACCGAGTCTATAACACCACGTTTGTATATGGGCCGGATGGTGGGCAGATTGCGCGCTATGACAAAATTCACCTGTTCAACTTCCAGCGTGGCACGGATTCGTTTGACGAAGCGACGAGCATACGGCCCGGCACGATGCCGCGAGTTTTCGATGCCCCATTCGGAAAAATCGGTTTGTCGGTTTGCTATGACCTGCGTTTTCCTGAGCTGTATCGAGCTTTTGGAGACGTTAGCTTGATTTTGGTTCCAGCCGCCTTCACTTATACGACTGGCAAGGCGCATTGGGAGCTGCTGCTGCGTACGCGCGCGGTGGAAAACCAGTGCTATGTGCTGGCCCCGGCGCAGGGCGGTGTGCACCCGACCGGGCGCCGCACCTGGGGCCAATCCATGCTGATCGACCCGTGGGGCGAAATTGTCGCGCAATTGCCCGAGGGGCCGGGCGTGGTGGCGGGTAACATAGACCCCGATCGTCTTCAGGAAGTCCGGGCGTCCTTGCCGGCATTGCGGCACCGCGTCATGTAATACGTATATTGTCTACATCGCGCACCGGACAATTACTGCTTATCCAAAAAGCGTGAACAAATTGTGAAAGTTCGACATCGAGTCTCGCCATGAAAATTACCGATCCTGCCATTCAGTCGCTCGCCACCGCTAAAACCTTGTTGCTCGACCCCTGGGGATTGAGCGAGGTGGATATGGCGCGCGCGCTCGGTGAAATATTCACCCACAAGGTGGATTACGCCGATCTTTATTTCCAATACACGCGCAGCGAAGGCTGGAGCCTGGAAGAGGGCATCGTCAAGACCGGCAGTTTTTCCATCGGCCAAGGCGTGGGCGTGCGCGCCATCAGTGGCGAGAAAACCGCTTTCGCCTATTCCGACTCGCTGTCGCCGGAGGCTTTGCTGTCGTCGGCGCGCACGGTGCGCAGCATCGCCCGCCAGGGCGCGGGCAAGGCACGCGTCACCGCGCCGGCCGACCCCGGACCGGGGCGTGGCCTGTATCCGGCCATCGATCCTTTGCTGACGATGGGCGCGCCCGACAAGGTGGCGCTGCTGGAACGCGTCGAACGCATGGCGCGTGCGCGTGATCCGCATGTCATCCAGGTCATGGCCGGCCTGGGGGCCGAGTACGACGTGATCCTGGTGGCGGGCAGCGATGGCCGCCTGGCCGCCGACGTGCGCCCGCTGGTGCGCCTGTCGTTGACCGTGATCGCCGAGCGGGACGGACGGCGGGAAATGGGCCATGCGGGCGGCGGCGGCCGTTCCGGGCTGGGGTATTTCACCGATGACATCCTGCGCGGCTATGTCGAGCACGCCGTGCATGAAGCCATGGTCAACCTGGACGCGCGGCCCGCGCCCGCCGGCGAGATGACGGTGGTGCTGGGCTCGGGCTGGCCCGGCATCCTGCTGCATGAAGCCGTGGGCCACGGTCTGGAAGGCGATTTCAATCGCAAGGGCTCCAGCGTGTTTTCCGGCCGTATCGGCCAGCGCGTGGCGTCCAAGGGCGTGACCGTGATCGACGATGGCACCATTCCGGACCGCCGTGGTTCGCTGAATGTGGACGACGAAGGCAATTCGACGCAGCAGAATGTGCTGATCGAGGACGGCATCCTGCGCGGTTATATGCAGGACACCATGAACGCGCGCCTGATGAAAACGTCGGCCACCGGCAATGGCCGGCGCGAATCGTTCGCGCACCTGCCCATGCCGCGCATGACCAATACCTACATGCTGGCGGGCGCGACGCCGCCCGAGGAAATCATTTCTTCGGTCAAGCGCGGTTTGTATGCGGTCAATTTCGGCGGCGGCCAGGTGGACATCACCAGCGGCAAATTCGTTTTCTCCGCGTCCGAGGCCTACATGATCGAAAACGGCAAGGTGACGTATCCCGTCAAGGGCGCCACGCTTATCGGCAACGGTCCGGATGCCATGAACAAGGTCACCATGATCGGCAATGACCTGCGCCTGGATTCCGGCGTTGGCACGTGTGGCAAGGAAGGCCAGAGTGTGCCGGTGGGAGTGGGGATGCCCACGGTGCGGATGGAAGGGCTGACGGTGGGCGGTACGGCTTGATCGGACTGTGACGCGCCGCATTTTGACCCGGCGGCAGTAAGGCCGGACTGGAATGGCCGCCCTGGATTTTGCAGGGCGGCTTTCTCATTACAAATTTTTGTGCTATGGTTGCCCCCATGAATACCGCAATCCCGTCCGTCGGCACTGGCCGATTTTATTTTTATTTTGGCTTTCCGATGCCGCTGGCGGAGGAAGGATTGCGCGCAACCTGAAGTTTGCACAGAATCCCCCCAAAAAAGCCGCCAGCTTACTGGCGGCTTTTTTTATGTCCGCCAGCCTGGCAACCCCACCCAGGAAGGAAATAACGTGTCTCACAATACCGACGATCTGCGTATCCGCGAAATCAAGGAACTGACGCCGCCCGCTCACGTGATGCGTGAATTCTCGTGTACCCAAACCGCTTCCGCGGTGGTGCACGATACGCGCCAGGCGCTGCATCGTATTCTGCATGGCATGGACGACAGGCTGGCCGTGGTAATCGGCCCGTGCTCCATCCATGACACCAAGGCGGCGCTGGAATATGCGGATCGCTTGAAAGTGGTGCGTGAAGCGCTGAAGGCGGACCTGGAAATCGTCATGCGCGTGTATTTCGAAAAGCCGCGTACCACGGTGGGGTGGAAAGGGCTGATCAACGATCCCGATCTGGACGGCACCTTCAATATCAACAAGGGCGTGCGCGTGGCCCGCGAACTGTTGCTGGAAATCAATGACCGCGGTGTGCCCGCCGGTTGCGAATTCCTCGACATGATTACGCCGCAATATATCGCCGACCTGGTGTCGTGGGGCGCCATCGGTGCGCGCACGACGGAAAGCCAGGTGCACCGTGAATTGGCGTCGGGGCTGTCCTGCCCGGTGGGATTCAAGAATGGCACGGATGGCAATATCAAGATTGCCGTGGATGCCATCAAGGCCGCTTCGCAGCCGCACCATTTCCTGTCGGTGACCAAAGGTGGCCATTCGGCCATCGTGTCGACCGCCGGCAACGAGGACTGCCACGTCATCCTGCGCGGCGGCAAGGCACCCAACTACGATGCCGCCAGCGTCGAGGTGGCGTGCCAGGATCTGGCCAAGGCGGGCCTGGCGCAGCGCCTGATGATAGACACCAGCCACGCCAACAGCAGCAAGAAGCCGGAAAACCAGCCCATGGTGGCCGATGACATCGCCCGCCAGATGGAAGCCGGCGACTCGCGCATTGTCGGCTTGATGATCGAAAGCCATCTGCTGGCGGGGCGCCAGGACCTGGTGCCGGGGCAGGCGCTGACGTACGGGCAGAGCATCACCGATGGCTGCATCGACTGGGATTCGTCGGTGCAGGTGCTGGAGCGCCTGGCCAAGGCGGTACGCGAACGCCGCCGCAGCGGTTCCGCCAGCGGAAAGTAAGGCCGGGCGGGGAGGCGCGTAAAATGCCGGGTTTCGGGGCTGCACTGCAGCCCCAGTCCGATTTCTCAGGAACGCCATGAACGCCCCCTTGCATGCCGACACTTTGCGTCGCCCGATTCCCGCCGCCTGTCTGGACGAACTGGGCGCAATTTTTGGTGATCGATTGTCGGTGGCGCAGGCCGTGCGTGAGCATCATGGCCACGACGAATCGCCGTATCCGGACCTCTTGCCCGATGCCGTGGTGTTCGCGCTGAACACCGAGGAAGTGGCGGCATTTGCACGCATATGCAATACGTACAAGGTGCCCGTCGTACCTTATGGCGCGGGCTCTTCGCTGGAAGGGCATCTGCTGCCGGTGCAGGGTGGCATCACCCTGGACCTGTCGCGCATGAACGCGGTATTGACGCTGAACGCCGAGGACTTCACGGTGACCGTGCAGGCCGGCGTGACGCGCAAACAACTGAATGAAGAAATCCGCTCGACCGGCCTGTTTTTCCCGGTCGATCCCGGTGCCGACGCCAGCCTGGGCGGCATGGCGGCGACGCGGGCCTCGGGCACGAACGCGGTGCGCTACGGCACCATGCGCGAGAACGTGCTGTCGCTGACGGTGGTGACGGCGGACGGCCGCGTGGTGCGCACCGCCAGCCGCGCGCCCAAGTCGTCGGCCGGCTATGACCTGACGCGCATCTTCGTCGGTAGCGAAGGCACCCTGGGCATCATTACCGAAGTGACCGTGAAGCTGTATCCGCAGCCGGAGGCGGTTTCCGCCGCGGTCTGCAATTTCTCGACGCTGGGCGATGCCGTCGATAGCGTGATCGAGATCATGCAGATGGGCATCCCTGTCGCGCGCGTGGAATTCATGGATGAACATGCCGTGCGTTCCGTCAATCTGTACAGCAAGCTCGAACTGCGTGAGACGCCGTTGCTGGTGTTCGAATTCCACGGCAGCGCCGCGGGCGTGCAGGAGCATGCGCAGGCGGTGCAGGACATCGTGCGCGAACATGGCGCCATGGATTTCGATTGGGCCGAACGTCCGGAAGACCGCAGCCGCCTGTGGTCGGCGCGCCACAACGCCTATTTCGCCGGCCTGCAGTTGCGCCCGGGCTGCCGCGCCAGCACCACCGATGTCTGCGTGCCCATCTCGGCGCTGGCTGACTGTGTCCGCGAAACCGCGCAGGATCTCGCGGATGCGCCGTTCCCCTTCACCATCGTGGGTCACGTTGGCGATGGCAACTTCCACGTCCTGATGCTGCTCGACCCGGACAGTGCCGAAGAGTGGCAGGCGTCCGAGCGCATCAACCACGCCCTGGTCCATCGCGCCATCGCGGCGGATGGCACCTGCACGGGCGAGCACGGCGTCGGCCTGCACAAGATGCAGTTCCTGGAAGAAGAGCACGGCGCCGACGCCCTGGCCCTGATGCGCAGCCTGAAACACGCCTTCGATCCCAACAACATCCTCAACCCCGGCAAGATCTTCGCCTGGTGAGAGACGGCTTGCAGGGGCCCGTAAAAAAGTAACCTTGGGTACTACATGGTCAAACTCCCAGGGTAAATCCCGGCCTGTGCGAATCGGTCCCTCGCGCTATCGTGTCCGACATGGATAAGAAGGCAGAGACCGACCTCACAGACGCTCAGACCGCGCCCCCCGCCGCGCCCGATCTGATCGCGGCGCTCCACGCCGTATTACCCGCCCACTGCATCCTGCACCGAGAAGAAGACACCCGTCCGTTCGAATGCGACGGCCTGTCGCTGTACCGTGCCTTGCCGGCCGTCGTCTGCCTGCCCGAAACCGAGGCCCAGGTCCAGGCGATCATGCGCATCTGCCGCAAGCTCAACGCTCCCGTCGTTCCCCGCGGCGCCGGCACCGGCTTGTCCGGCGGCGCCATGCCGCATTCGCAGGGCGTGCTGCTGGGCCTGTCCAAGCTGAACCGCATCAAGCGTATCGACACCGACAGCGCGACCGCCATCGTCGAACCCGGCGTGCGCAACCTGGCGATCTCCGAAGCCGCCGCGCCGCATGGCCTGTACTACGCCCCCGACCCATCCAGCCAGATCGCCTGCTCGATAGGCGGCAACGTCGCCGAGAATTCGGGCGGCGTGCGCTGCATGAAATACGGCCTTACCGTGCACAACATCCTGCGCGTGCGCGTGGTCACCATAGACGGCGACATCGTCGAGCTGGGTTCGGAAGCACCCGATGCGCCCGGCCTGGACCTGCTGGCGGTCTTCATCGGTTCGGAAGGCATGCTGGGCGCGGTTACCGAGATCACCGTCAAACTGCTGCCCAAACCCGCCTGTGCCCAAGTGCTGCTGGCCAGCTTCGGCAGCGTCGAAGCCGCCGGCAACGCGGTGACGAAGATCATCGGCGCCGGCATCATCCCCGCCGGCCTCGAAATGATGGACCGCCAGGCGATCCACATGGTGGAGCCCTTCGTGCAGGCCGGCTACGACATGGACGCGCAGGCCATCCTGCTGTGCGAATCCGACGGCACGCGCGAAGAAGTCGAACATGAAGTCGAACGCATGGAAGCCGTCTTGCAGACCGCCGGCGCCACGCGTCTGCAGGTATCCACGTCCGAGCCCGAGCGCCTGCGCTTCTGGGCCGGCCGCAAGAATGCTTTCCCCGCGGCGGGCCGCGTCTCGCCGGACTATTACTGCATGGATGGCACCATCCCGCGCCGCCACCTGGCGCGCGTACTGAAAGCCATCGAACAGATGGAAGACGAATTCGGCCTGCGTTGCGCCAACGTCTTCCACGCGGGTGACGGCAATCTGCACCCCTTGATCCTTTTCGATTCAAACAAGCCGGAAGAGACCGAACGCGCCGACAAATTTGGCGTGGCGATACTCGAACTGTGCGTACAGGTAGGAGGCACCGTGACTGGAGAGCACGGCGTGGGCATGGAGAAAATCAATCAAATGTGTGTGCAGTTCTCGCGAGACGAACTCGACACCTTCCTGGCGGTCAAGCGAGCCTTCGATCCGCGTTGCCTGCTGAACCCTCAAAAGGTGATACCGACGCTGGCGCGCTGCGCGGAGTACGGCAAGATGCACGTACACGCCGGCGAACTACGTTTTCCTGATCTTTCGCGTTTTTAAGTCCGGGTCAGTTCATGGAATTCGTCCTGTCGGAGCTGTGCGACCAGGTCATGACCGCGCACGCCGGGCATAAACCCATCTTCATCACGGGTGGCGGCAGCAAGGCCTTCTATGGCAACCATCGGCCCTTGCGGCCGCAGGATGGCCATTGCCTGCTCGACATCAATCCCTATCGTGGCATCGTCAACTACCAGCCTTCTGAACTGATGGTCACGGTTCGTGCTGGCACGCCTTTGCAAGACCTGGAGGCGGAGCTGGCCGCGCAGGGCCAGATGCTGGCCTTCGAGCCCCCCCATCACGGCAGCGGCGCCACCGTGGGCGGTTGCGTGGCCACCGGCTTGTCGGGCCCGCGCCGCATGAGCGCGGGCGCGGTGCGCGATTTCGTGCTGGGTGCGCGCCTGCTCGATGCGCAGGGCCGCGTGCTGAGTTTCGGCGGCGAGGTGATGAAGAACGTCGCGGGATATGACGTATCGCGCCTGCTGGCGGGCTCGCAAGGCATCTTCGGGGTCATCCTGGAGGTATCGCTGAAAGTGGTGCCGCGACCGATGGAAGAGTTGACGCTGTGCCTGGAGGCCGACGAGGCACAGGCCCTGGCCCTGTTCTCGCGCTGGCGCGGCCTGCCCATGCCGGTGTCGGCGACGGCCTGGCTGCCGGTGGCGGGCACGCCCGGGCAGCTATGGGTACGCCTGTCGGGCGCGCCGCCGGCCATCGCGGCAGGCCAGGTGCGCATCGGCGGGCAAGCCGTCGATGCCGCGGTGGCGGCGGCGCATTGGGCGTCCTTGCGCGAGCAGACGCATGCCTTCTTCGACCGCGGCCACAGCCTGTGGCGACTGGCGGTGCCGCCTGCGACGCCCCCACTGGGCCTGGGGCCCACCTTGCTGGAATGGGGCGCGGGCCAACGCTGGCTTTGCCAGGGCGCCCTGAACGATGCCGACGCCATGCGCGCGGCGGCCCAGGCCTGCGGCGGTCACGCCACGCTGTTCCGCCCGGCGCGGCAGCAGGACATCCCGGCCGATGGCGTCTTTCATCCGCTGACACCGGGCGTGGCGCAAATTACGCGCCGCTTGAAGCAAGAGCTCGACCCTTGGGGCCTGTTCAATCCGGGCCGGCTGATCCTGGAGCTATGACGCATCATGCAGACCCAAATCGCATCGTGGGCGCGCGACACCGACTTCGGCCAGGAGGCCGATGCCATCCTGCGGCGTTGCGTGCATTGCGGCTTTTGCACGGCCACGTGCCCCACCTACCAGGTGCTCGGTGACGAGCTGGACAGCCCGCGCGGCCGCATCTACCTGATCAAGCAGATGCTGGAGGGCGCCGCGCCGGGACCGTCGACGCAGACCCATCTGGATCGCTGCCTGACCTGCCGCAATTGTGAAACCACCTGTCCTTCCGGCGTGCAATATGGACACTTGCTGGACATCGGTCGCAACCTGGTCGAGCAGCGTGTGCCGCGCCCCTGGCGGCAACGGCTCACGCGCGCCTTGCTGCGCAAGGGCCTGAATTCGCCGCTGTTCGCGCCCGCCTTGCGGCTGGGCCAGGCCATGCGCGGCCTGTTGCCCGCGAGCTTGCGGCGCAAGGTGCCCGAGCGGCGTGCCGCCGGCGCCTTGCCCGATACCCGCGCGCATGCACGCCAGGTACTGTTGCTGGCGGGCTGTGTGCAGCCCGCCCTGATGCCCACCATAGACGCGGCCACGGTGCGCGTGCTCGATGCCATCGGCGTGGGCGTGCGGCTGGGCGTGGGCGGCTGCTGCGGCGCCGTGAATTTCCACCTGGACGACCAGGAAGCCGCGTTGCGGCAGATGCGCGCCAACATCGACGCGTGGTGGCCGGCCGTGCGCGATGGCGAAGTGGAAGCCATCGTCATGAACGCGTCGGGTTGCGGCGCCATGGTCAAGGAATATGCGCATCATCTGCGCCATGACGATAGCTACGCGGAACGCGCGGCCCGCATCGTGGCCATGGTGCGCGACGTATCGGAGATCGTCGCGCCGCACGCCGCGCAGCTGCGCGCGCGCCTGGCCGGCGCCACGCACGTGGCGCAGCTGCATGGTGAGCAAGGCTTGCGCGATCCGTACGCACCGATACGCGCGGCTTTCCATCCGCCGTGCACGCTGCAGCATTGGCAGGCGCTGCGGCCGCGCACGGAAGCCATGCTGGCCGATCTGGGCTATGAACTGCAGCCCTTCAGCGAGCAGCACCTGTGCTGTGGGTCGGCGGGCGCGTATTCGGTGTTGAACCCGGACATCTCCGTGTCCTTGCGCGACCGCAAGCTGGCGGCGATCGCGCCGACGCAACCGGACATCATCCTGTCGTCCAATGTCGGCTGCATCGGCCATCTGCAAAGCGGCACGCCCGTGCCGGTGCGGCACTGGATCGAATCGCTGGACGAACGGTTGGCGCAGACGACCGCGCCCTGAAATGCGCTGCCGACCGCGCCTTCAAGCCTGCGTTCAACCGCACCCCAGCCCGAGGCCTTTGACCTCGGGCCGGTAGCTTTACTCCACCGCCTTGCCCATGTCCTCGATCACTTTCTTGGCATCGCCGAAGACCATCATCGTGCGGTCCATGTAGAACAGCTCGTTGTCCAGCCCGGCATAGCCCGCCGCCATCGACCGCTTGTTGACGATGACCGTGCGGGCCTTGTAGACCTCCAGGATGGGCATGCCGGCAATCGGCGACTGCGGGTCGTTCTTGGCGGCCGGGTTGACCACGTCATTGGCGCCCAGCACCAGCACCACGTCGGTCTGGCCGAACTCACCGTTGATGTCGTCCATTTCGAACACCTGGTCATACGGGACTTCGGCCTCGGCCAGCAGCACGTTCATATGCCCCGGCATGCGGCCCGCGACCGGATGGATGGCGTACTTTACCGACACGCCCTTGGCGGTCAGCTTGGCCGCCAGTTCCTTCAGCGCATGCTGGGCGCGCGCCACCGCCAGGCCGTAGCCCGGCACGATGATCACGGATTCGGCATTCTCCATCAGGAAAGCGGCGTCTTCCGCGCTGCCCGACTTGACGCTGCGCTGCGCGCTGGCGCCGCCGGCATCGGCGCCGCCGGTGCCATTGCCGAAGCCGCCCAGCAGGACGTTGAAGAACGAGCGGTTCATCGCCTTGCACATGATGTAGGACAGGATCGCCCCTGAAGACCCCACCAGTGAGCCCGCGATGATCAGCATCGGATTGTCCAGCGAGAAGCCGATGCCGGCGGCCGCCCAACCCGAATAGCTATTGAGCATGGACACCACCACCGGCATGTCGGCGCCGCCGATGGGGATGATGATCAGCACGCCCAGGATGAAGGCAATCGCCAGCATTACGACGAAGGGCGTCCATTGCGCGGCCCCCGCGCTGGTGATGAACCAGATGCCATAGGCCAGCATCGCCACGGCCAGCAGCAGGTTCAAGGCATGCTGTCCGCGGAACACCACCGGCGCGCCCTGGAACAGGCGGAACTTGTATTTGCCGGACAGCTTGCCGAAGGCGATTACCGACCCCGAGAAGGTGATGGCGCCGACGAAAGAGCCGATGAAGATCTCGATGCGGTTGCCGACCGGCAGGCCGCCGCCCGGCCCGGCGATGCCGAAGGCATGCGGCTCGGCCACCACCGCCACCGCGATGGCCACCGCCGCCAGGCCTATCATGCTGTGCATGAAGGCCACCAGTTCAGGCATCTTCGTCATCTCGACGCGCAGGGCCATGATGGTGCCCAGGCTGCCGCCGATCAACAGGCCCAGCAGCACCCAGCCCAGGCCCATGGTTGCCGCGCCCGGGCGCGCCAGGCCGGCGATCAGCGCCGCGGTGGTGAGGACCGCCAGCGCCATGCCGACGATGCCGAAGGCATTGCCGATGCGCGAAGTGGTGGGGTGCGACAGGCCCTTGAGCGCCTGGATGAAGCAGACCGACGCCAGCAGATAGAGCAGGGTGACCAGGTTCAGGGAGATCATTGCTGGCCTCCCTTGGCCTGCTTGGCCCCCTGCGCGCCGGCGGCAGGACGTTCCTTCTTCTTGAACATCTGCAGCATTCGGCGTGTGACCAGGAAACCGCCGAACACATTGACGGCGGCCAGGGCCACGGCCAGCACGCCCATGGCGCGCGCCAGTCCGCCTTCGGTCAGCGCCGCCGCCAGCATCGCGCCGACGATGATGATGGCCGAAATCGCATTGGTCACGGCCATCAGCGGCGTATGCAGGGCCGGCGTGACATTCCACACCACGTGGTAGCCCACGTACACGGCCAGCACGAAGATGATGAGATTGATCAGGGTAGGGCTGATGGTGTCCATTCACGCACTCCGCAAAACGTTGCCGCCTTCGCAGACCAGGCAGGCCGCGACGATCTCATCCTCGCGCTGGATCGCCAGCGCACCATCGGCGGCGGTGATCAGCTTGAGAAAATCGAGCAGGTTGCGCGCATAGAGCGCCGAGGCGTCGGTGGCGACCAGGGCCGGCAGATTGGTCAGTCCCACCAGGGTGACGCCATGTTTTTCGACCACGCGATCCTTTTCCGTGAGCGGGCAGTTGCCGCCGCGCTCGACGGCCAGGTCGACCAGCACCGAGCCCGGCTTCATGGCTTGCACGGTTTCCGCGCTGACCAGGGTGGGCGCGGGCCGGCCCGGGATCAGCGCGGTGGTGACGATGATGTCGGCCTGACGGCAGCGTTCGGACACCAGCGTGGCCTGGCGCGCCATCCATGCGGCCGGCATGGGCCGCGCATAGCCGCCCACGCCTTGGGCGATCTCGCGTTCTTCGTTGGTTTCGAATGGCACGTCGATGAACTTGCCGCCCAGCGATTCCACCTGCTCGCGCGCGGCGGGGCGCACGTCGGACGCTTCCACCACCGCGCCCAGCCGGCGCGCCGTCGCGATGGCCTGCAGGCCGGCGACACCCGCGCCCAGGATCACGGCGCGCGCGGCCTTCAGCGTGCCGGCGGCGGTCATCATCATGGGGAACAGGCGGCCGTAGTGGTGGGCGGCCAGCAGCACGGCCTTGTAACCGGCCAGGTTGGCCTGCGAGGACAGCACGTCCAGGCTCTGTGCCCGCGTGATACGTGGCGCGGCTTCGAGGGCGAAGCCGGTTACGCCGGTGGCGGCCAGCGCCGCCAGGCCCGCGCCGTCGAAGGGATCCAGCATGCCCGCCACGATCGCGCCCGGGTTGAGCAAGCCCAGTTCAGGGCCGGCCGGTGCGCGCACCTTGAGAACCAGCTCCGCGCCCATGGCCTGCGCCGTCGATCCCAGGCTGGCGCCCGCCGCGGTGTAGGCTTCGTCGGGGTAGCGGGCGGCCAGGCCGGCACCTTGCTCGACGCAGACCGCATGTCCAGCGGCCACATACTTTTTCACCGTCTCCGGTGTTGCAGCGACGCGAGTCTCACCCGGCAGGGTCTCGCGTGGAACTCCGACTATCATGGATCCTCCAGAAGTGGCCCCAGTACCGCGCCGCGCGCGGCCCCCTAAAGGGGCGGTTTGCATTCCAAGGTGATGCCGTGAAGCTGTATTGCCCGTGACATGATGCCGTGTTTGGGCCACTTTGTGGGGCTTATCGGGGGTGGGTGAGGGCGCGGCGCTAAAATGCCGGTTTGACAGTCACCGCGGCGCGCTTTGGCGTCGCCCTGTCGTCTTCGTGGTTTTTGCCTTTTCCCCTTATGTCGCATTCCTCCTCCAAGGGCCGTGTCGTCGTCGGCATGTCCGGTGGCGTCGATTCCTCCGTCACCGCCTGGCTGTTGAAGCAGCAGGGCTATGAAGTCGTCGGCCTGTTCATGAAGAACTGGGAGGACGATGACGATTCCGAGTACTGTTCGACCCGCCAGGATTGGCTGGATGCCGCCAGCGTGGCGGACCTGATCGGCGTGGACATCGAGGCGGTGAACTTCGCGGCCGAGTACAAGGACCGCGTGTTCGCCGACTTCCTGCGTGAGTATTCGGCCGGCCGCACGCCCAATCCCGACGTGCTATGCAACGCCGAGATCAAGTTCAAGGCTTTCCTGGATCACGCCATGAGCCTGGGCGCTGAACGCATTGCCACCGGGCACTATGCGCGGGTGCGCCGCGTCGACGAGGCGGCCGGTCCGCGCTTCGAATTGCTCAAGGCGCTGGATGCGAGCAAGGACCAGAGCTATTTCCTGCATCGGCTGAACCAGGCGCAGCTGGCGCGCACCTTGTTTCCCCTGGGCGAGATTCCCAAGACGGAAGTGCGCCGCATCGCCCATGAAATCGGCCTGCACA
Source organism: Achromobacter sp. HZ34 (assembly GCF_002209485.1). Lineage (GTDB taxonomy): Bacteria > Pseudomonadota > Gammaproteobacteria > Burkholderiales > Burkholderiaceae_B > Bordetella_C. Next base: position 40,145 of record NZ_NJIX01000011.1, read on the forward strand.
ACGCCGCGAAGAAAGACTCCACCGGCATCTGCTTCATCGGCGAGCGGCCTTTCCGCGAGTTTCTCAACCGCTATCTGCCCACCGCGCCGGGCCCCATCCTGACGCCGGAAGGCAAGCGGGTGGGAACGCACGAGGGGCTGTCGTTCTATACGCTGGGCCAGCGCAAGGGCCTGGGCGTGGGGGGCGTCAAGGGCGCGCAGCGTGAAGACGGCACCGGTGATGCCTGGTACTCCGCGAAGAAGGATCTGGCGACCAACACGCTGTATGTGGTGCAGGGGCACGATCATCCCTGGCTGCTGGGCAGTACCTTGGCGGCGCAGGACGCCAGCTGGGTGGCGGGGACGCCGCCCGCGGCGGGGCTGTATGGCGCCAAGGCGCGCTACCGGCAGGCCGATGCGGCCTGCACGCTGCGCGACGCCACGGCCGCGGGTTTCGCCTTGGACTTCGAGCAGGCCCAGTGGGCGGTCACGCCGGGGCAATCGGCCGTGCTGTACGACGGCGACATCTGCCTGGGCGGCGGGATCATCGTGTAGCGGACTTTGGGGGGGGGACGATGGCCGCATCATGCGTCATCGCCTGCGGTGCCAGCAACGGCATGGGCCCCGGCTTCGGCAGCAAAAAAAACGCACCCCTCGGGGTGCGTTTCTTGTTCCCGGCCTGGCTCAGGCAGCAGGCGGGACCGTGTCGATGAACGAATTGCGCGTCATCAGCTTCTCGTACAGGCGCGTCAGGTTGGCGTGGCCTTCGCGCCAGTCGAGCGTGGGGAAGCGCAGTTCCAGGTAACCGAGGGCACAACCGACGGCAACGTCGGCCAGGCTGTAATTGATCCCCATGCAATGCGCATGTTCGCCCAGGCTCTTGTCCATGGCGTCCAGGCTGGCGTGGATCTTGGAGTACTGGCGGCTGATCCAGTCGGGGCTTTGCTGCGCCTCGGGGCGCTGCTTTTCCTTGACGATGGCCACACAGGCATCCAGCACGCCATCGGCGATGGCTTCCCAGCACTTCACGGCGGCGCGGTCGCGGCCGGACTGCGGGATCAGCCGGGCAACCGGCGACAGGGTGTCCAGGTATTCGACGATCACGCGCGAGTCGAACAGCGCGCCGCCGTCTTCCATGACCAGGCAGGGCACTTTCCCTAGCGGGTTGAATTGCTGGATCTTGGTGTCGGGCGACCAGACGTTCTCGACATCCATCCGGTAATCGAGTTTTTTCTCCGCCATGACAACACGTACTTTACGTACGTAAGGGCTGGTATGAGAACCGATAAGTTTCATGGTGTCACTGTCATAGTCGGAAAGCGGCCGCAGTATAGCAGGATGCCGCGGTAACGATTGGGGGGGTGAGTGCCGCGCCGGCGCGCGGCGGGGCGGGGGCGGGGGTGGCCTGCCTCGGCCGGCGCGGCCGCGGATGATAAAATCGCGTCGCTTTTCAACGGTTTCTTCTCTTTCAGCCCTATCTCATGCATATCGCTCCCACACTCAGCCAACTCAACGCTCTTTCGCCGCTCGACGGCCGTTACGCCTCGCGCGGCGACGCTTTGCGTGGCCTGTTGTCGGAGGCGGGCTTCATGGCGCATCGCGTCGAGGTCGAAGTGGCCTGGCTGGTGGCGCTGGCCGATGCCGGCCTGCCAGAGCTGCCCCGGTTTTCCGACGAGGCCCGGGCCCGGTTGAACCAACTGGTGGCCGATTTCAGCGAGGCTGACGCCGCGCGCATCAAGGAAATCGAGCGCGTCACCAACCACGACGTCAAAGCCGTCGAATATTGGTTGAAAGAAAAGGTGGCGGATCACGTCGAACTCTCCAGCGCCGCGGAATTCATTCATTTCGCGTGCACCTCGGAAGATATCAACAACACCTCGCATGCGCTCATGTTGTCGCGCGCATGCAACAACGTATTGCTGCCGACGCTGAAAAAAGTGGCCGCCAAGCTGACGGCGATGGCCCAGGCCCATGCCGACCAGCCCATGCTGTCGCGCACTCACGGCCAGCCGGCCAGCCCCACCACCCTTGGCAAGGAGTTCGCCAACGTCGCCGCTCGTCTGCTGCGCGCCATCGATGCCGTGGCCGCCGTGCAGCCGCTGGCCAAGCTCAATGGCGCCGTCGGCAACTACAACGCGCACCTGTCGGCCTATCCGGAAGTCGACTGGGAGGCATTCAGCCAGCGCGTGCTGCAGGGCCTGGGGCTGACGCAGAACCGCCACACCATCCAGATCGAGCCACATGACTGGATGGCTGCCCTGTTCGACGCCGTGGCGCGCGCCAACGTCATCATCCTGGACCTGAACCGCGACATCTGGGGCTATGTCGCCCTGGGGTATTTCAAGCAGCGCCTGAAGGAAGGCGAGGTCGGTTCGTCGACCATGCCGCACAAGGTCAACCCGATCGACTTCGAGAACTCGGAAGGCAATCTGGGCCTGGCCAATGCCACCCTGCGCCATCTGTCGGACAAGCTGCCGGTGTCGCGCTGGCAGCGTGACCTGACCGACTCCACGGTCCTGCGCAACCTGGGCGTGGCCTTCGGCTATTGCATGGTGGCCTGGGATGCCTGCCTGCGCGGCCTGGACAAGCTGGAGGTCAACACGGCCGCCATCGACGGCGATATCGACGGTGCCTGGGAAGTGCTGGCCGAGCCGGTGCAGACGGTCATGCGCCGTTATGGCCTGCCGCAGCCCTACGAGCAGCTCAAGGCGCTGACGCGCGGCAAGGGCATCACGGAAAGCGCACTGCGCGAGTTCATCCAGGGCCTGGCCCTGCCGGAAGAGCCCAAGGCGCGCCTGCTGGCGATGACCCCCCGGTCGTATATCGGCCTGGCCGCCGACCTGGCCCGCGCGATCAAGTAAACCTGCGGCCGGACAGCGGCAGCGGGGTTATCCGCGCCTGACCGGACAATGTTGACCGGCAACGCGCCGGCAACAGCACGCAAGTTACCAACAGCACCCCGAGAGTCGGATGTAACTCCGACCCTCGGGGTGTTTTGCATTGGAATGCCGGGGCGGCTGCCACCTTTGTACGTTTTCAGCCCAGGCGCGACGTTCTTCGCCACCACGCCAGATCGCGCTGCCCAGGTCTCCCGGATTTGCACGACGCCAGCCATGGGCGCTAGCCCGAGAATGGTGGCTTGGGGGGCCTCCCCCCAAAAAAACCTCCCCCTACCTAAGTGCGATGGGAAAAATCGGGTTACTCGTACACACGGCTTTGTATCTATTTCCATAGCCCCAGACCTGCCCGGGATGGCGACAAAATCCCCAATCCATCCGGTCCAGGAGCCGCTTCCCATAGGGGAAAGAAGCAAATCGACCCCGCGGACTGGGTCAGGCACGCTACTTGCTATTGGTCACCATCCACAGCAACTGCGAAACGCAATGGAAGTTTTTGCAAAAAATTCGAATGGGTGGGGAGCCACCTTGCTGGTCGATCCAGCCGAGAACGGGAAATACAACTGGCGTATCCAGGTGGAAGACCGGCGCTGCGCGCCGCCGTCGATCCGCTTCATCGTGTCGCCAGTGTGTTTCGCGTCCGTCGGGGAAAGTATCGACGACGGCCGGGCCGTGCTGGAAGTCCTGACTCCCGACGATTTGAATTGATTCTCTGTTTTCCGTTTTTCCGTCTTCTTAGCGCTGCGGACGGAGGCGAGCTGCCGCTTCCGTTTATACCTACCTCAATACATGGAGAATAATATGAGTGCCATGATGTGCCTGCCTTGCCAGAGCATTGCCGTTGCGACTTCCGGGCTGCAAGCCCATCCCAGCCTGGTGCACGAGGGCTTCGTGCGTCCCACGGAGAAGCATCGCGAAAACCACCGGGAAGACCGTTATCGCTGCTCCTGCTGCCACACGCAGTGGGTGCGCGAAACCGACCGTTGGGGCATGGACATGGGTTTCCGTCTGGCACCCGTGCAAACCGGTGCACGCCCGCGTTTCATTTATACGGAAACCCCTGCCCGCATCGCCGAAAAGCGTATTTACAAAGTGCCGCAGGCCGAGGGAGAAGGGGTGCAGAGGGTTTAAATCCGGCAGGATGGCAGCGCTTGGAGGCTGTCATCCGGTTTGCCGGGCCGCGGCACCGAAGTATCGATACAGTTCTTGGGGAAGAAAAAAAGCCACGCAGAGCGTGGCTTTTTTTCGTTTGCCGGAAGGCGGCGATTAGTGCCAGGCTGTCAGATCACATGGAAAAGCCACAGCAGGATAATCACGGGAATGGGAATGCCCAGTAGCCAAAGCAGAATGCCGCGCATGTCGGTCTCCTTATGCAAATACGGTCGCCGCTGACCGTTCAGCCGGGTAGATGCAAGGAGCGTGCCCGTCATTGCGGCGACTTCAGTGCAGGCCGCCATCCTGCTCGTCGCTGAGGGCGAGCAAGGCCAGGGCAGCGGCATAGGCGGCCTCGTTGGCACACAGGAACACGGCGATGTCGTTGGGATTGAGGTTGTCGAGCACGTCGAGCACCTGGCTTTCAGCGCTGTCCACGTCAGTGACCGCGGTAGCGTGGATTTCGCCGCCGGCTTCCACTTCCTCGGGCGGCACGATCTGCGCGATGGCATTCAGGTCGGGCGCGCTGACCACGGCATAAGTGCGTATCGGCTCGCCGTCGAGCGTAGTGTGCATGGCGATGCCGCCGACAATGTTCTGGCGGTGGGTGCTGATAATTTCCATGGGTTCACCTGGGTAGATTTGCATACCCCGTATGCTGTATTGCTTAAAAAATAAGCAGCATTACCGGAGCGTGTAGAGAAATATTCGTCAAACGTGCCGTTATAAGCGCGTGCAAGTGCAACGCACAGTAAGTGTGACCTTTAGTTTTCCGAGCTTTGTAGCATCCAGTTTCAATTAAAGCGATTTTCCGCTAAAATGTTTTTGACTTAAACCAGCGACAGTCTCATAGTGTCGTCGAGGTTTTCAAGCGCGCGGTATTTGTACAGTTGTCGAGTTCTTCCCGGTCTCCCTATTGTCATGTTCCCTTGCTTGAATGCGCTCCTATCCCGGGCTTTGAATTGCCCTATTTATGCAAGGACACGACGGTATGGAAGAAACCGGCATCGTTAAGTGGTTCAACTCTGAAAAGGGTTACGGCTTCATTACCCCGGATGCGGGTGGCAAGGATCTGTTTGCGCACTTCTCCGAAATCCAAGGTGCGGGTTTCCGCTCCCTGGAAGAGAACCAGCGCGTCAGCTATGTCGTTGCTAACGGTCCCAAGGGCCCGCAAGCTACCAAAATTCAGCCGCAGTAAGCTGCTGATGACCAACTTCGGCGGCTCTCCGGGCAGCTGAAGTGAGGGAAGCCCCGCCATCGTCGGGGCTTTTTTTATGGCTTGCAAGCCACTCCATGCACCACTGCGAGGCGCCGACAGCGGCCGTCGCTGCTTTTTTACAACGTCATGACCGAACGCGCCACCCTTATGGGCGGGCGCGACCGCCCAGTCCCGGCGCCGGCCCTGTGCTCGGTGATAATGAGAAAAATTCCAAAAGACTGGAGCGTGGGTTGTGATGAGCATGACAGGCACCCTTGGGGCTGCCTTGAGCACGGGGATCTGGAGCCTGATCTCCGGCACGGTGCTGGCATGGCTGTGCGGAGCCTGGCTGCGGCGCCAGGCCTGGCCGCATGGGCTGGTGTGGGTCGGACGAATCATTATCGTGGCCGCCATCGTTTTGTTTCCGCAGGGCTTGCGCCTATGGTTTGCCGGGCCGTTCGTGAACCAGTACCTGCCTCATACCTTGACCAATATCGAGCTGAGCTTGCTGGTGAAAATTGCCTTCGGCACTTCTGTCCTGGGGGTGATCGTGGCCGCGTTTTATGACCCTGGCGTGAAATAAAAATGCCACGGATATAATGTCTCTAGTCCAATACAAATAATCCTTTTGTCGTCAATAATGCGTGTCCGCATGTAAGGTCAGGCGGCCGAGATAATCCAGAACGGCGGCGTTTTTTTCGGGTTTGCCCTGATAAATAAACCTCTTCACGCGCGGTTTCGTGGTGCGCGCGGGCTGATTCCTGGATGCCTCTTTTTGTACTAGACCGAAACATGCGTGTAAGCACGAGCCGCGCGGCAGGCTGCGCACTGGTCAAAACCGCTACCATTTCCGGACCCGATTCCGGATAGCTGTTCCGGCGCCGCCCCCGAACTTCAGTCCAGGGAAATCGCATGAGCCTGCATGCTGTCTTGAGAAATAACACCAGGAATCCGAAGCAGCAGACCTATGCGGTGCTCGCGGGCGCGCCGACCGACCAGGGTATGCCTGGCGACTTGTCGGTGTCTCTGTATGCGGGCGTCTGGATAATCCACGAGAGCGGGAGCGTGGACGAGGCCGGCGTCGAGTTGGCCGAGGCAGCGGTGGCGGTTTCCGCGGCGGGCCGCAGTTCCCTGGTCATCGACGCCCCGGCGGTCGGCGCTGACGCCGCCGGTTCGATCACGATAGATGAGCCTCGCGAAACCGAGGAGTCCGTCCAGGCAAGCGGCATCAGCCACCGCCATGGCGGGGTCGAACATCGACGCACCGTTACAGTCAGCCGGGCGCTGCCGGTGGTCACGATCGAGGATGTGGTGAAGGGTGAGGACTTGAGGGGCGGTCCGGGGGACGGCCCGCAGGACCGGCCCGGGATGTCTCTTGTGTGGCGCCTGGCGTCCGGGCTTGCCGCCGTCATCGTTGGCCGGGAAGTCCATCTGCTGCAAGGCAGCACCAAGGTGGCGAAGATTTGCATCCAGACGGACACCACCGTCGAGACCAGCGTTGACGGGTCGACGCTGCGCGTGGCGATGGGAAATATGTCGTCGTGGCGCTGCACGACCACTTTTGTATTCCCGCGCCGTTCCGCTACGGGAATCGTCCTGCCATTCGAAACCTTGCCGGGGGACTGGCCCATCCAGTATCGCCTGGAGACCCAGGCGCAAAGCGATGTCCTGTGCGTGGTGCTGCCTGCCATGGCGGGTAAGTTCGACTACCGGATCAACTATCTGAAGCTGCTGCGGGGCGCGCCGGTCAACCGCCTGTTCTTGCTGGATGATTTCGGCCCTCAGGGGTCTTACCTGATTGCGTCGGGTGGGGACGTGCGGCTCGGTGATGCGGTGTGCGCTCTGCTGGAAAGTGTGCGATGCAGGCTTGGCATCGACAAGCGCAAGGTGGTCTTCATGGGTTCATCGAAGGGTGGAACGACCGCGCTATATGTGGCGCACCGGCTCGGTTATGGCCGTGTCCTGGCGGGCGCCCCCCAGACGCGGATAGGTTATTTCCTGCTGCACCAGGATGTCGCCAATGGCTGGCGCCTGGCTGACTACATGTGTCCCGGCAAGAGCGGCGCGGCGGCATTGGACTGGCTCAACCGATTGATGTTCGATCTGCCTTTGGCCAAGGATGTCGATTGCCGCATCCATGTGGGGGAGGGCGATCACCACTACCGACGCCATGTGCTGCCTTATCTGCACCACGTCAGGAAGCGGGGTGGCGATGTCGATCTGCACGTCGGGAATTATGAGCAGCACAACGAGCTTGGCGAGCACTTTCCCGATTACGTCGAAAATGCCCTGGGCGATCTTTTTGGCATCACTTTCAGCGACCCCTCAACCACTGCGGAGCCTATCGTGAATTCCACTATCCCGACTTCCCCTGATGTGAGTACCGCGGCATCCCCCGCGCCTGTCATTGCGCCACCAGTTGCCGTAGATCCGGCGCTGACCGTGATGGCCTGGCGCGAAGGCGACGAACTGGTCGGCCGCATTGCCGTGCCGTGGAAGTGGTCCGCGGCGCAGGTCGAATTCGCCTTCTATCTGCAGGTCGCCGATGAAAAGAAGGAAGTGCGCTGGTACGAGGACTCCCCGACTACACGCTTCGCCTGGCCGGCTGGCGCCGATCCCGAAATCGTGAGCATCAAGGGCTTCGTACGCGAAGCAGGCAATCACGCCCACCACCTGTCGGCAACGTCACCACTCTTGCGCAGCAGCGCAGTGTTCGCGGTGTGAATGCCTGAAACCGAAGGCCCAAGATAGACGCTCTCAGCCAACGCCCAAAGCAAAACGGCCCGCATCTCTGCGGGCCGTTTCAAATACTTGGTGGCGCATCCCTGATTCGAACAGGGGACCTGCGGATTATGATTCCGTCGCTCTAACCGGCTGAGCTAATGCGCCATTTCGCTGCGGCCCGTCAGTATCGCCCGTTTCCATCACCTTGCTTGCGCCGTGACGGCTTAGTTGCGATCCAGAGTGTGCCTCAGGAAAGAACGAGATTCTAGCACGGAAAAACTTTGTTCAACAAGCCCGTTGAGCAAAATTCAGCCACGCGCGCCGAACAGGGCAAACCACTCCCTTTCGTCAGTCCAATAGCGCACGTTGTGGAAACCCGCCCGTTCCAGCATGGCCTTGAATGTGGACGGGTAGTACTTGTATGAATTCTCCGTGTGGATCCGCTCGCCACGGGCGAAGCTGCGCTGGCCGCGCGGCCACGTCACCGTCAGGTCGGCTTCGGCCTGAAGATGCATTTCGATGCGCGACTTGGCTTCATTGTAGAAAGCGACATGTGACCACTGCGCGACGTCGAAGTCCGCATCGATGATGCGGTTGGCATGGCGCAACATGTTCAAGTTGAACGCGGCAGTGACGCCCAGGGCGTCGTCATAGGCCGGTTCCAACAGAGCCCGTGGCTTGACGAGGTCGACGCCGATCAACAGGCCGCCACCGACACAGGCACGGCGGATACGGCTCAACAGGGACGCCGCATGGTCCGGCGCCAGGTTGCCGATGCTGGAGCCCGGGTAGAAGAACAATCGCTCCACTTCGCCCACGTCGGGCGGCAGGTTCAGCGTTTCAAAGAAATCGGTGCCGACGGCAACCAGATCCATATCCGTGTAGCGGGCACCCAGGCGATCGACTGCCTGGCGCAAATAGTCGACGGAGATGTCCACCGGCACATACTGCGCCGGCGCCAGATAAGGGAACAGCCGCTCGGCCTTGACGCAGTCGCCCGCGCCCAGATCGACAAGGGTGCGTACGGGACCCACATGGCGGGATATCTCGGCAGCATGGCGCTCGACGATTTCGCGTTCGCAGCGAGTGGGGTAGTACTCCGGCAGCTGGGTGATCGCCGTGAACAGGTTGGAGCCCAGTTCGTCGTACAGGTATTTGGGACTGATGGTAGGGCGGTCGGCCCTCAGGCCCTGTTCTATCTCGGCCCGAACCGCGTCATTGTCTTCAGAATGCAGTTGATGGAAGCGCGGGGAAGGGACGGTCTTGATGTAAGTGTTATGGGCGGGAACGTGCGGCGAGTAAGACGGGTTGTACATTGGTCTGCCCTCGGGGGTGGGTGTCCTGCATTAGCAATTGCAATAGCAACCTTCATGCCCGCCGCCGGCTGGGGAGGCCGGATACCGATTCCAGGCCGCGCCGATACCGACGACTTCAGGACAATACCCTGTTCCGCTTTGCGCCGTGCACGATGAAATAGCGCTTTACCGCTGGTTGCGAATCACAAACAAAGCGCTAACACGGCGCCGCCACAATAATGGTGTCAGACGGGCTTAGCGGCCCGTCGCCGCATTTCCACTTTTTGGGGTGCGGGGAATCCTTCAAGGAGTCGCCATGAGAACGAATTCATATTCTGCCGAAATCGCCGCCAACAAGGACAAGGTCGCAGCCAGCTTCCGGGAACTGGTGGCCGGTACGGAAGATTTGCTGCGCTCGACCGCCTCCTACACGGGCGAAGAGGTCGAACGTTCCCGCAAGCGTCTGCGCCAGCAGCTGGAAGTTGCCCGCGGCGTGGCCGGGGAATGGGAGCAGACCGCGGCGGAACGCGCTCGCCGCGCTTCCGAGGTGACGGACCAGTATGTCCACGAAAATGCCTGGAAGTCGATTGGCGTGGCCGCCCTGGTAGGCCTGCTGGTGGGCGCCTGCCTGTCTTCGAGCGACCGCCGCTGACGCGGCACGCGCGCCCCATGTCCGGGGCGCCGGATCTGTCCAATATGTCGTCCATCATCGTCGCGGGTTTCGAAAGCGTAGAGGCTGCCGAGAGCGCCATGCACGCGTTATTGACCGAAGGTTTTCGTGAGGACGCCGTCCACATCTTCGATGTGGACGGCGACGCGAAATACCTGGCGGTCATGCGCCATGCCGCCCGGGCCGCTGTGCTGCAGACGGCCATCATGGCCGCTGTCGGCGCCGCGCTGGGCACGGCCAGCGCCATGTATATGGACGTCCCTGGGGCCATAGGCATAGGGGTTGCCGCACTGGGCGCACTGCTGGGTGCGGGCGCCGCCGCGATTTTCTCGGTTCTGCATCGCAATTGGCTGGGCCGCCCCCGCCGGGTGGCCCTGGTGGCTGTACTGGCAGAGGCGGGCGAGGAGTTACAGGGGGCCCAGCTGTTGTCCGACGCCGGGGGCGTTGGCGTGCCGCGCCGCAAAGCGCGTTGGCAGGGGTGGGGGCCCGCGGCGACCGCCGTTACATCTCAAGGGAGTTCCGTCACGAACCGGGACTTCCGACTGATCAAGGCCAAGGGAGGCTAGCATGACCGCCACACACAACGACGAGCACAAGATTCCCGCCACGGGTAATACCAAGGGCAGCGCGGAGACGCCTGAGCGCACGCGCAACCAGACCGAACGCGAAGGGCCGGCACGGGTGTCGCATGAACTCGACCGGCAGGAGCAATGGGACGACGCCGCGTCTCACGAGGGTTTCCAAAAAGGCGAGCAGGGCGGATACAAAGGCGACTACGACCAGGGCAAGTACGAAAACCGCGATTTTGGTTTTACCCCCTCGGAGGATGAAAGCCAGCCGGACGCCGGCGGTGGACAGGGCAAGCAGCAGGAAAACAAGCAGGGTATCAAGCAGGTTCAGAAAAAATAATTAACCGCGACAGCAGCCCCGCATGATGGCGGGGCTTTTGCATGCCGCAGGAAAGGAGTACGAGTATGCGATGGCTGGCGCGCTGGCTGGGCGTGGCGGTCACGGTGGTGGGAATGCTGGGTGGTTGCGCCAGCGTGCCCGACACCGACCATTTGGGCGGGTCCGTAAGCCAGAAGCGGTTCGCCACCGATTCAGGGTGGTCGAATTACAACCGCGGGCAGGACATCGTCAAGAAGCTGGACGCGCAGAAGCCCGCCGCTACCGCGGACGGCGATTTCCTTGCACGTCACCTGCAGGTGGAGGAAGCCATCAGCGGCGCGCCGCTGATGATAGGCAACCGGGTCACCCTGCTGACGGACGGACCACGCACGTATGACGCGATGCTGCGCGACATACGCGCCGCGCGGCAGTTCATCCACATGGAAAGCTATATCTTCGACGACGACGAAGTAGGGCGCATGTTTGCCGACGCCTTCATCGCCAAGCGCGCGGAGGGCGTGGCGGTCGCCTTGATGGTCGATGGTGTGGGCACCCTGGGAACACCGGACGCGCTGTTCAAGCGCATGCGCGACGCCGGTGTGCAGGTGGTCGTGTTCAACCCTGTCAATCCCGCGCGCGCCAAGGCTGGTTGGGCGCCCAATAACCGCGACCATCGCAAGCTGCTGGTGGTGGACGGCAAGGTCGGCTTCCTGGGCGGGATCAATATCAGCGCTGTGTATGCGTCTGCGCCATCGCACGGCGGCAGCGCCGGGTCGGCGCTGTCGTTCTCTGGTGGGTCCAAGGCCACCGATGTCAAGGCCGATGGGGTCAAGCCTGGCGACGCCAAATCCGATGATGTGAAGCCCGACGGCAGTACGCCGGACGCCGCCACCGCGCCATGGCGCGACACGCATATCCGCGTGGAAGGGCCGGCGGTCGGTGAGATCGAACGCGTCATGCAGCAGGGCTGGGCTGAACAGCACGGGCCGCCGCTGGACGCGCGCGAGTTCTATCCGCGTGCCACGCCCACGGGGCCTACCGCGATGCGCATCGTCGCCAACCGGCCTGGCGACAAGGATGGCTACACGCTGTACCTGACCTTGATTTCCGCGATCAAGAGCGCGCAACGTTCCATCCATATCACCATGGCCTACTTCGTGCCCGATCCCGCGTTCGTGCAGGCCTTGACCGAGGCGGCGCGGCGCGGGGTGGATGTGGGCATGGTGTTGCCGGGCTTCAGCGATTCATCGCTGGTCTGGCACGCGGGCAGGTCCTATTACACGCCGCTGCTGGATGCGGGTGCGCATCTTTACGAGCGGCGCGACGCCATGCTGCACGCCAAGACCGCGGTGATCGATGGCGTGTGGTCCACGGTGGGTTCAAGCAATATGGACTGGCGCAGCTTCGCGCTGAATTACGAATTGAATGCCGTCATCCTGGGGCCGGAATTCGGTGGCGAGATGGAGGCTCTGTTCAAGCGGGACGTGGCCGACGCCACGCCTATCAGCAAGGAAGAATGGAGCCAGCGGGGCTTCGACGAACGCTTCATGGAAGCCTTTTCGCGTTTGTTCGAACGCTGGCTCTGAGCGCGCGTGGCTTACTTGCCGTAGCGCGTCTTCGCATCAGCCATGCAGGCATCCTTGGCATTGCCCGACATGGTGTCGCATTTTTCCTTGGCGACCTTGTAATCGTTGTCGCGCTTTTCCTTGGTTGCGTCGTGGCGCGACTCGGCCTGTTCCTTGGCCTGCTTGGCATCGACCTTGGCATTATCGCGCGTGGCCTTGGCCTGCTGCTGGCACACATCCTTGTCATTGCCCTTGAGCGCGTCGCAACGCTTCTGGTCGGCCTTGTATTGGGTGTCGATCTCTTGCGGCGTCATCACGGTTTGCGCCTGTACAGCGAAAGACAGCGCGGACAAGCCGAGCAATGCGCCGGCAAGAGTGGGTTTGATGATGTTCATGCGCTTCTCCTGTTTATTTCTCATGCATGGCGTTCGGGCATACATGCCGATACGCCATGGCTCATCGACAGCCCGGCGTATTGCCGAGCTCAATCTAAGCATTAGCAACCGGTATGCCCATGCATGTGCGATGGCCGTGTGAGCATGTCCATGGCCAGACATAAGCGTTGCTGCAAGACGGTTCACGCAGCGCTTGAATGTGCGCGGCAGCGTTGTGGGTACGCTGTTTGCTGTATGCCCTGCACCTGATGATCCAATCATCAAGTCCTTTCAGGTCAACCAAGTAGGGAGATACTTCATGAAAACCAGCCGTCTTGTTTCCGTCTTGCTTCTGGCCACTGCATGCGCCTCGGGTGCCGCCATGGCTCAACCCACCACGCCGTCGACCACGCCTAACGACACGACGGCCACGCCGCCCAACAACTCCAAGGTGCCCCCTGGAACGCCGGCCCCCGCGCCTTATTCGGGCAAGCCGACCGCCACGCAACCGGTCGACCGCGATACGTCGCATAGCGACCTGAAGAATGAAAATGGCAAGCCGCGCCAGCCTTCGGACATGGGCAACAGCAACGTGACGCCCACCCAAGGCGGCAAGGCCCCGTATCCCAACACCGGCAACAAGTAAGCGGATCGCGGACATTCATCGGCGCGGGATCGGGTAATCCTTCCCGCGCTGATGTATCGAATGCCGCTCCAGGAACAAAGGCTCAAAGAGAAGGGGCGCCGGATAATCCGGCGCCCCTTCTTCTTCGCATCACATCAACACCAATCCATCAATATTCCCTGCGCATTTCCGCGGGCGGATACTTCAACTGGCCACGATACTTCGACACCGTACGACGGGCCACGACCACACCCTGTTCGCCCAGCTTCTGCGCCAGGTCGACATCGGACAAGGGCGAATTGCCGTCTTCCCCATCGATCATTTCCTTGATCAGCGCGCGCACCGCCGCGGCCGAGCAGCTGCCGCCGGTATCGGTGTTGAGTTCGCGCGAGAAGAAGTGCTTGAACTCGAAGATGCCGCGCGGCGTCGCCATGTATTTGTTGCTGGTGGCGCGCGAGACGGTCGATTCGTGTATCTCCAGCTCGTCGGCGATCTCGCGCAGCATCAGCGGCCGCAGGGCGATTTCCCCGTATTCGAAAAAGGTCTGCTGGCGTAGCACGATGGCTTCGGCGACACGCTGGATGGTGCTGTAGCGTTGCTCGACGTTGCGGATCAGCCAACGTGCTTCCTGCAGTTCCTGCGCCATCGGCGAGCGGTCGCTATAGCGTGCGGTGCGGAACAGGTCCGCGTAGGCACGATGCAGCCGCGCGCGCGGCATCGAAGAGCGATTGGGCGTGACGATCCATTGGCCATTGAACTTCTGCACCGTCACGTCCGGCACGATGTAGCTGGAGTCCGGCTTGGCGTAGCGCAGGCCGGGACGGGGATCCAGGCTGCGGATCAGTGCGCAGGCGGCGCGCAGGTCATCGTCGCTGCATTGGCAACTGCGGCCCAGGCCGGAGAAGTCATGCTTGCCCAGGCGCTCCAGTTCGCTGGAAACGATGTGCAGGGCCAGTTCGCGGTTCTCGGTTTCTTGCGGCAATGCCTGCAGCTGCAAGGTCAGGCATTCGGCCAGGTTGCGCGCGGCGATGCCGGGCACGTCCAGCTGCTGCACCAGCTTCAGCGCCGTTTCCCATTCTTCGGGTTCCGGCGGCGGATCGAAGGCGTCTTCACCGGCCAGTTCGTCCAGATCGGTACGCAGATAGCCATCTTCGTCCAGACCCTCGATGACATAGGCGGCCAGCATGCGGTCGCGCTCCGCCAGGCGGTAGCTGCACAGTTCATTGCTCAGATGGTCGCGCAGGTCGAGTACGCTGCGGGCCCATTGGCCGACATCGGACTCGCCATCGCCGGTGCCACGGGCGGCCGGGTAGTCGCCGGAATATTCGGCTTGCGCGTCCGGCAGCTCGGGCAATTCAGTCACCGACTCGGCGGGGATTTCGGTTGCCGTGGCCCCGGAGCTATCCAGTTCCTCCATGGGAGGGGCGCTGGTCAGGGCTTCCGCGTTGATGCCGTGGTCGACTTCATTGGCCTGCTGCGCGTCCGCCAGGGCAGGGCCGTCGTCTTCCACTTCTTCCAGGAAGGGGTTGGTCGCCAGCGCTTGCTGGATCTCGTGCGTGAACTCTAGCGCGGACATTTGCAGCAGTTTCACGGATTGCTGCAAGCGGGGGGTCAGGCTGGTCTGCTGCCGTGCCCTCAACTCGTAAGTGGCTTGTGCCAATTGCTGTCTCCGTAAAGCGGGTAGGGTGAAAAACGGTTTCGCCCATTCATAAACAGATGAAAGCAAAGTCCATGCCAATTTTCAAAAGGCCTCTGGATTTTTTTGGCGACTCCCTGCAGAGCCGCGCCAATGCTTGCTGTGCAGGATGTGACAAATGCTGCGGCGGCACGGGCCGGGGCGTTTCGGGCACTAAACTTGCGGCCCGGGGCTGGCGGAATTACCGGGTCCGTGTAAGAAGTGCAGAAAAACCTGGCAGGCCAGGCCGACAAAGCCGCGGCGGGCGCGGCATTTCCATCACGAGCAGGAGCTCGCCATGTCAATTGACCAGACTGAAAACGGGGCTCAAGGAACGGCTTTGACCTCGACCGATGCCCCGCGCGAGGCGGTGGCGGTGGGGGTGCCGGAAGTCAACCGTATCGTGGGATCGGGCAAGCGCTCGGCCAGCGGGCCCGGCCCGGCTGTCATGGCGGCGCAGACCCTGGAAGGCAATGATGTCCTCAACCTGTCCGGCGAAAAGCTGGGTGTGCTGCAGGACATCATGCTGGACGTGCCCAGCGGGCGCATCGCCTATGCAGTACTGGAGCGGGGCGGCGTCATGGGCATCGGCGACAAGCTGTTCGCGATTCCCTGGCATGCCCTGACGCTGGATACGGACAGGAAGTGTTTCCTGCTGGAACTCGACCTGGAAAAGTTGCGGCAGGCGCGCGGCTTCGACAAGGACAATTGGCCTGCTTGCGCGGACGCGGAATGGGCGGCGCTGCAAGGCGGCACGGCCACGGCCGCCGCAGACGCTACCTCGGCCGCGGCGCTGCCCGCCACGGGCCATGTACAGCAAGTCTTCGATTGACCGTTGCCGCTGCGCCGATCAGCCCTGGGGCGCGGCCGCTTCGTAATTGCCCAGGCGGTTATACAGCGTCTTCAGGCTGATACCCAGCGTTCGCGCCGTCCTGCGCTTGTCGCCCTGGTGATGGGCCAGGGTGGCAAGGATCAGATCCTGCTGGGCCTGCATCAGGGACGTGCCGACAGCCATCTGCACGGTGCCTGTGGCAATCCCGGACACCTTCGTCGGCTTGCGCGCGGCGGCCAGCGTGGGAATCTCCACTTCGTTGTCGGCCATGATAAAGGCGCGGTGCACGGTGTTCTTCAATTCCCGCACATTACCCGGCCAGTCATAGGCGCTGAGGGCGTCCAGGCTGCCCGCGGCAAATACCTTGGCGGTGCCTTCGGCGGTATTGAATCCATCCAGGAAACGCTGGGCCAGGTAGGGAACGTCCTCGATCCGCTCGCGCAGCGGCGGCACTCGCAGGGGCACCACGGCCAGGCGATAGAGCAGGTCTTCCCGGAACAGGCCCTGTTCCACCGCCGCGTAGGGATCCCGGTTGGTGGCAGCGACGATGCGGACGTCGACCTTGACGGGGTGCAGACCGCCGACCCGGTGGAAAACGCCCGTTTCCAGTACGCGCAGCAACTGCACTTGCATGTCGAGGGGCATTTCCGTGACTTCGTCAAGGAACAGTGTGCCGCCGGTGGCATGTTCAAAATAACCGATGTTCTGGGCGACCGCGCCCGTGAAGCTGCCTTTCTCATGACCGAACAGTTCGGCCTCGATCAGGGACGGCGGAATGGCGCCACAGTTGACGGGAACGAACGGCTGTTCGGAACGCTGGCTGCCCGCATGGATGGCGCGTGCCACCAGTTCCTTGCCACAGCCGCTTTCGCCCACGACCAGGACACTGGCTTCGGTGGTGGCAACCTTGATGATCTGCTGGGCCAGATGCTGCATCGTGGGACAGCGGCCCATGGCGGTGGGTTCGGGAACGGGCAGGCGATCGACGCGCGACGCGTTCCTGCGCGTCGATGAGGGGCTGGGCATGAGGTCTTACCTTTCTTGGGTGCTTGTACGCCTGCGCTGAGGCGAACTGTCTTTGATCATCGTACTCATCAAGAATACCTGCCATTGCAAGCACTTGAAAGCAGATGAAATTCTTAGCCATCTGTACAAATTGATTACGATTTTTCGGGAGACCCCAAGATAAGCTTTTGCCACGTCACGTCCATGGCACCTTTTTATCAATACGGTGACCCTACACGATGACCGGCTAGAATGTCGAATGGTAATCCCGATGCGTGCGGACAGGAAGACGCGCGCATCCGGGGATAAAAAAGATCGTACTCCCGGGAAATATTGCGCATGCCACATGTTTTGATCGTCGATGATGAGTCGCCAGTGCGTACCGCATTGGCGGAAATCGTCAAAGACGAGGGTTTCACCGTTGCGCAGGCCAGTGACTTGCGTGAAGCGAAGATTCAGATTTTGCGGCAGGCGCCGGATCTGGTGCTGTCCGATCTGCAGCTTCCGGATGGTACTGGCCTGGACATTTTCCAGGCGCTCAGCTCGCCCAATGTGGACGTTGTCTTCATCACGGGCCATGCCAGCGTGGAAAGCGCGGTGGACGCCCTGCGTCTTGGCGCTATCGACTACCTGCTCAAGCCGGTGAATATCCAGCGCCTGAAAATGGTGCTGGGCCGTATGCCGCGCAATGCGGATCTGTCGCCCTGGGGCGGCCCCTTCGAGGAAGACGGCCGCTTCGGCAAGATGCTGGGCCGGTCCGAGCCGATGAAGCTGCTCTATAAACAGATCGCCAAGGTGGCGCCTACCGAGGCCACCGTCCTGTTGATGGGCGATAGCGGCACCGGCAAGGAATTGGCGGCGCAGGCAATCCATGAGTTGAGCGCGCGGCGCAAGGGGCCTTTCCTGCCCGTCAATTGCGGCGCCATCTCGCCCAACCTGATCGAAAGCGAAATGTTCGGCCACGAGCGCGGCAGCTTTACCGGCGCCGATAGGCAGCACAAGGGCTATTTCGAACGGGCGGCCGGCGGCACGCTGTTCCTGGACGAGATCACCGAAATGCCGGTCGACCTGCAGGTGAAGTTGCTGCGGGTGCTGGAAACCGGCCTGTTCATGCGGGTGGGGACCAACCGGGAGATCGCCAGCGACGTGCGTGTGGTGGCCGCGACCAACCGTAATCCGGAAGAAGCGGTGGCCGACGGCAAGCTGCGCGAGGATCTTTATCACCGCCTCAACGTGTTCCCGCTGGAGCTGCCGGCCTTGCGCGAGCGGGGCGATGACGTCTTGCTGATTGCCCAGCGCTATCTGGACATCCTCAACAAGGACCGCGGCGCGGACAAGAAATTCACACCGGGCACCGTGGAAGCCATGCGCCGGCATGCCTGGCCGGGCAATGTGCGCGAACTGAAGAACTACGTGCATCGCGCTTTCATCCTGGCCGATGACAATGAAATCCGCGCCAATGTCGTACCGCTGCAGATGGCGACGTCCGAGAGGGCGACCGTTGGTACGCAGATCACCGTCCCGGTGGGAGTGCCGCTGGCCGATGCGGATCGTCAGCTGATCTTCGCCACGCTGGAACAGTGCGGCGGGGTCAAGAAGCATGCCGCCGAAATCCTCGGCATCAGCCTGAAGACGCTCTATAACCGGCTGGAGGAATATGCAGCCGCCGGGCATTTCCCCAAAGTGTCGGATGGCGGCGGCAAGGGCGAGGCCGCATTGAGCGAGTCGAAGTAGGCGCTTAGCAGGTCTGCATAGTCAATGCGCATTGCGGGGCGGCCTTGGGGCCGCCCCGTTTGCGTATCGCCGCCCTCTCATAAGGACAACGCAGTGACTGTTTCCTCGCCCGCTCGACCGGGGCATCCGGCTTGCTATTGAGCTGCCTCCATCCGCCTTGCCATGGCACGCACGGCGGAGCATTACAACGGAGGTGAAGCATGGCTGAATCATTGAAGGGTCTATCCGTCGCCATCCTGGCGGTGGACGGTTTCGAACAGGCCGAGCTGCTGGAGCCGCGCAAGGCGCTGCAGGCGGCCGGCGCGCGCGCGGTGGTGGTCTCGGCGAAGACGGGCAAGATCCAGGGGTTCCAACACACGGACAAAGGCGAGCAGGTGGATGTCGACCTGACGTTCGCCGAGGCCGATCCGGTCCATTTCGCCGCGGTGGTGCTGCCGGGCGGCGTGGTCAACGCGGACGAGATCCGCGTACATCCCAAGGCGCGGGACTTCGTCAAGCGTATGCAGGAGGCCGGCAAGCCGACCGCCGTCATCTGCCACGGTGGCTGGCTGCTCATTTCCGCGGACCTGGTGCGTGGCCGTACCATGACGAGCTGGCCGTCCCTGCAGGATGACCTGCGCAATGCGGGCGCCACCTGGGAAGACAAGGAAGTGGTGGTCGACAAGAACTTGATCAGCAGCCGCAAGCCTGACGACATTCCGGCGTTCAACCGGGAATTGCTGAAGCAGCTGGAGGCGGCGCAGCAAGCGGCGTGATGAAATACCTGCATGAATAAAAGGGCGTGAGACTATCGATGTCTCGCGCCCTTTTATCGCCAGGACTGCGTCCCCGTAGCGTGATCCGACCGCGCTTGCCTCGGTTGTCGCGTCCAGCGCCCACCGAGGCAAGCGGGCCTTACTTTTCTTTGCCGCCGTTGCGTACGGGATCGGGCCGGGAGTGGGACAGCCCGGCGCGGTCGTCACCGACTACCCGGTCCATGCCGATGTCACGGGCGGGGAAGTCGCCCTGGTCGTTCTCGACGTCGGAACGCTCGCCCGTGCCGACGGAGTCGGTGTCGGTATCGGGCGCATTGGGACCCAGGTCGCTGCCTGAGTCCGAAGAGTCGCCCGGGCCCAGCGCGCGATTGCCATGTCCCGGCGGCATGCCGCTGTCGGCGTCGGAGATGTCCGCCGTGTCCAGGGGATCGACGACGCCGACGGCATCGTCCTCGTAGAACTCCTCCTCGTTGTCCTGTGCGTCGTTGTCGGTGTCGGGATCAGCCTGGAAATTGGTTTTGCGGGTTGCCATGTGAGCCTTCCTGCGGCGCGATGCCACGGTGATTGAAGGGCCGGCGCGAGGGCCGGGATGGCTCTACTCCAGCAAGGCCTATGCCCCCAATGGGCATCGACCTTCCTCATCACGCGGGACCCGTCGCCTGAACCGTCCGGATCACTCGCCCGCGACCCGCTCCGCCACCCGCCTCTTGGTTCATTCCACCCTGACGTTGCCTTCCTTCACCAACTTGGCGAATTTGCGGGTTTCCTCGGCGATGCGCTGGCCGAACTGTGCAGGTGTTTCGTTCATCTGTTCGGCACCCGCGGCCACCATGCGTTGCTTGAACTCGGGCGAGGCGGTGACTTTCTCCACTTCGCTGCTCAGGCGCGCCAGGACGGGTTGGGGCGTCGCGGCCGGCGCGAACACGCCGAACCAGGTGCCGATGTCGAAACCGGGCAGGCCCGCTTCGGCCAGCGTCGGCACGTCGGGCAGGGCGTCGCTGCGCCGCGCGGTGGTCACGGCCAGGGCGCGCAGCTTGCCGGCCTTGATGTGAGGCAGCACGGTGGTGATGGTATCGAAGGACATGGCCACCTGGCCGCCCAGCAGATCGGTGGTCAATGGACCGCTGCCCTTGTAGGGCACGTGCAGCAGCGGCGCGCCGGTGGCGGCCTGGAATTGCGTGCCGATCAGATGCTGAGCGGTGCCATAGCCATTGGACCCATAGGTCAGGCCCTTGGGCGCCTGCTTGGCCAGCGTCACCAATTCCGCCACGTTGTGCGCCGGCGTGTAGGCCGGGTTGATGGTCAAGACATTGGGCACCATGGCGATGGGAGCGATGGGCGCCAGGTCTTTCTGGAAATCGTAGCCCAGGGATTTATAGACGCTGGTGGCGATGGTGTGATGGACGGCGCCCATCAGCAATGTGTAGCCATCCGGTTTCGCCTTGGTAACGTAGTCCGCCCCTATCGTGGCCCCGGCGCCGGGCCGGTTCTCGACGATGACCGGTTGGCCGAGGTTTCTGGACAACTGGTCGCCCAGGGCGCGGGCCAGCACGTCGGTGGTACCACCGGTGGGGAAGGGCACCACCAGGGTGATCGGGTGGCTGGGCCAGTCCGCCGCGCTGGCGGTGGGGCTGACGGTGGCGCTGACGGCCAGGCCGGCGCTCAGCAGCGCGAACGCGCCAATGCCCCGCGGCAGGGGGCGCTGCAGGGAGCACAACAGGGATAGGGGGCGCAGCAGAAACCGGGATAGGGATAGGGATGGGCGCATCGTTGTCTCCTCTTTTTTGTCGGGTGGCGCCTCCGGTATTTTCCGGATGGGCGCCGTGGGTGGCAGGCCGTGCTGCGGATCGCCGTGGGACCGCTAGGCGGCGCGCGCGGCGTCATGCCGCGCCAGGTGCTCGCAAACCGCGCGCGTGACGTCGTCGGTGCCGGCCTGGCCGCCTAGGTCGCGGGTGTGCAGGGCAGGATTGGCAGTCACCGCTTCGATGGCGGCCATCACACGTTGCGCGGCGGCCGCTTCGCCCAGATGTTCAAGCAGCATCACCACCGACCAGAATGTGCCGACGGGATTGGCCCAGCCCTTGCCCATGATGTCGAAGGCCGATCCATGGATGGGTTCGAACATCGAGGGATAACGGCGTTCGGGATCGATGTTGCCGGTGGGCGCGATGCCCAGGCTGCCGGCCAAGGCCGCCGCCAGGTCGCTGAGGATGTCGGCGTGCAGGTTGGTGGCGACGATGGTGTCCAGCGTGCGAGGGCGATTGACCATGCGTGCCGTGGCGGCGTCGACCAGTTCCTTGTCCCAGCGGACATCCGGGAATTCAACCGCGACCTGGGCCGCGATCTCGTCCCACATCACCATGGCATGGCGCTGGGCGTTGGACTTGGTGATGACCGTCAACTGCTTGCGCGGGCGCGACTGGGCCAGGCGGAAGGCAAAGCGCAGGATGCGTTCGACGCCGACCCGCGTCATCATGGAGACGTCGGTGGCGGCTTCGATGGGTTGGCCTTGATGCACGCGGCCGCCCACGCCCGAGTACTCGCCCTCGGAGTTCTCGCGCACGATGACCCAGTCCAGGTCTTGCGGCGCGCAGCGCTTCAGGGGACCGTCGATGCCGGGCAGGATGCGCGTGGGGCGCACGTTGGCGTACTGGTCGAAGCCCTGGCAGATTTTCAGGCGCAGGCCCCACAGCGTGATGTGGTCGGGAATGTTGGCATCGCCGGCCGAGCCGAACAGGATGGCGTCCTTGCCGCGCAGGGCATCCAGGCCGTCCTGCGGCATCATCATGCCGTGCTTGCGGTAGTAGTCCCCGCCCCAGTCGAAATCCTCGAATTCGAAGCGCAGGCCGGGCTGCGTCGAGGCCACCGCTTCCAGCACGATACGGCCGGCAGGCACGACTTCCTTGCCGATGCCGTCGCCGGGGATGGTGGCGATCTTGTACGTCTTCATGTTGCGCTCTCCAGCTGATTGGGCAGCCTCGATTCTGTGCTGTGGACGGCGTTTACGGACAGGGCTAAAGTTGAAGCATCTTTAACCTGAAGTTGACAATCGGGCGGTTGGTATTCGAACTGTCGACATCAGGTCCAACGTGAATCGAACGAGGCGATGCATGAACAATGTCGCGGGAATCCAGGCTGCGGACTTGGGGTTTTTCGTGGCCGTGGCGACCGCCGGCAGCCTGAGCGCGGCAGCGCGTGACCTGGGCATCACCACCGCCGCGGTCAGCAAACGCCTGGCGCTGATGGAGAGCCGGCTGGGGCTGCCTTTGCTGGTGCGCACCACACGCCGCAGCGGCGTGACGCCCGAAGGTGAGGTGCTGTTGGAGCGCGCGCGCGCCATCCTGGGCGAGATCGACGATCTGCGCCAATTGCTGGGCCGCGCCAAGGACAGCCCCAGCGGTCTGTTGCGCGTCAACGCCACCCTGGGATTCGGGCGCATGCACGTGGCGCCGGTCATCTCCGACTACTGCAAGCGCCATCCCGAGGTGGAAGTGCAGTTGCAGCTGTCGGCCGATCCGCCCGCCCTGGTGGACGATGCGTTCGATGTCTGCGTACGTTTCGGCGCTCCGCCCGATGCGCGCTGCGTGGCCCGGCTGCTGGCGCCCAATCGGCGCTTGCTGTGCGCTTCGCCCAGATACCTGCGCGAGCACGGCGTGCCGCAGACGCCGGCGGACCTGGCGCGGCACAGCTGCATCGGTATCCGGCAGGGCAGCGATGCGTATGGCGTGTGGCGCCTGGCGCCCGCGCGGCGCACGCGCGCGAAGCAGGCCGGCGGGGCGGGCCACGCGGCAAGGGCGGAAACGATCAGAGTGCGCGGTAACCTGACCACCAACGATGGCGAAATCGCCGTCAGCTGGGCTTTGGATGGCCATGGCATCGTCATGCGCGCCGAATGGGATATCCAGCGTTATCTGGCCAGCGGCCGCCTGGTGCCGGTGTTGCCGAACTACACGACGCCCGAGGCGGACATCTATGCGGTGTATCACCCGCGCCACCAGATGGTGTCGCGGGTACGCAGCTTCGTCGATTTCCTGGGAGAGCGCTTTCGGGAGTTGGGGCGGCGTTCCTGAAATCGCAGCCCTGCTTCAGCGCCGTCAGGCCGGTACGGGTTCCGGCTGCGATTCGCGCGCGATGGTGGCGGTGATGTCGCGGGCGGGCTGGAAGGAGTCCGCGCGCGCCATGGCCCAATTGATTTCGAACACCTGATGGCGGAACTTGCCTTCCAGCAGTTCGCCCGGCGCCAGTTCCGGAAACAGCGAGGACAGCAGGCGCACTTCTGAAGGCGAGATACGGCGCGCGATGTGGTGCGGCCGCAATTCGCTGGGGTGGGTCAGGCCGGCGGCGCCGATCAATTCAGCCAGTGCGTGCAGCGTGTTGTCGTGGAAATTGGCCACGCGGCGCGCCTTGTCCGGCACCACCAATGCGCGCTGGCGCAGCGGATCCTGGGTGGTGACACCCGTCGGGCACTTGTCGGTGTGGCAGGCCTGGGCCTGGATGCAGCCGACGGCAAACATGAAGCCGCGGGCGGAGTTGCACCAGTCGGCGCCCATGGCCATGGCGCGGGCCATGTCGAAGGCGGTGATGATCTTGCCCGACGCGCCGATGCGGATGCGTTCCCGCAGGTTCACGCCCACCAGGGTGTTGTGGACCAGGCGCAGGGCTTCGCGCAGGGGCGTGCCCACATGGTCGACGAATTCGACCGGCGCCGCGCCGGTACCGCCTTCCGCGCCATCGACCACGATGAAGTCGGGCGTGATGCCGGTTTCCAGCATGGCCTTGACGATGGCGAACCATTCCCAGGGATGGCCCACGCACATCTTGAAGCCGACCGGCTTGCCTTCCGACAGTTGCCGCAGTTGGGCGACGAAGCGCATCAGGCCGATGGGGCTGTCGAAGGCGCTGTGGCCGGCCGGTGAGTTGCAGTCCTGGCCGATGGCCACGCCGCGTGCGGCGGCGATTTCCGCGGTGACCTTGGCGCCGGGCAGGATGCCGCCATGGCCGGGCTTGGCGCCTTGCGACAGCTTGATTTCTATCATCTTCACCTGCGGCGTACAGGCGTTGCGTATGAATGCTTCGGGGGAGAAATGGCCTTGTTCGTCGCGGCAGCCGAAGTAGCCCGAACCGATGTTCCAGACCAGGGCGCCGCCCGGCTTGCGGTGGTAGCTGCTGATGCCGCCTTCGCCGGTGTCATGGGCGAAGTTGCCCAGGCGCGCGCCCTCGTTCAAGGCCAGCACGGCGTTGGCGGACAGGGCGCCGAAGCTCATCGCGGAGACGTTGAAGGCGGACAGGGAATAGGGTTGCTTGCAGTCGGGGCCGCCCACCGTGATGCGGAAGTCGCTGTCGGCTACATGGGCCGGCGCCAGCGAGTGGTTGATCCATTCGTAGCGATCGTCGTAGACGTCCTTCTGCGTGCCGAAGGGGCGTTTGTCCACTTCCTTCTTGGCGCGCTGGTAGACGATGGAGCGTTGGGCGCGTGAGAAGGGGGCGGCCTGGGTGTCGTCTTCGAGGAAGTACTGGCGGATTTCCGGGCGGATGGCTTCGAAGAGGAAGCGCAGGTTGCCCAGGATGGGGTAGTTGCGGCGGATCGCGTGGCGGGTCTGGATCAGGTCGTAGATACCCAGGGCGAGCAGCGCCAGCAGGGGCACCGCGGCCACGAGCCACCAGGCCGATTCGGTGGCGCTGAGGGCCACGGTGATGACGGTGCCCAGCGCGACCAGGGCCAGGGTGGAAAAGCGTATCGCCAACCAGTGCATGTGCGGATCTCCGGTATCCGTGCCGGCGCGCGGCGCGCGTCGCGGCGAATTATTTGCCGGCAACCATACCAGAAAGCGATGGCGGTAAATATGGCGGGTCTGGAGGTCTGTTTTTCTTATCCGGCGCCGGGGGCGATGGGCTAGCGCGCAGGGCAGCGATCCTCGCCCGGCCCCAATTGAAAACCGCCCATCGCCGGTGAGACGATGGGCGGGCGTTGTCAGTATCGCGATGGGATCAGCAGACGGCGGGCGCGGCGGTCTTTTCCACGTTCAGGCCGAACAGGGGACGCAGGTGCACGCCCAGGGCGCTGCCCGCGAAGGCGGCCGGCAGCCACAGCCACGCATGCAGGCTGCCCGAGATGATGCCGCTGAAGTACGCGCCGATGTTGCAGCCGTAGGCCATGCGGGCACCGAAGCCCAGCAGCAGGCCACCGACGATGGCTCCCAGCAGCGAGCGCAACGGCAGCTTCCACACCGGCGCGAACTTGCCGGCGACGGAGGCGGCCGCCAGGGCACCCAGCATCAGGCCGATGTCCATGACGGTGGTCACATCCATGCCCACCGGTGCGGCCAGGGCCTTCTGCTGCTTGGCCCAGTACGTCCAGCTGCCGACATCGACGCCCAGCGTGGCCAGCGCCTTGGCGCCCCACAGTGCGAAAGCCGACGTGATGCCCCAGGGACGACCGGCCAGGGCCAGGGTGGCGAAGTTCAACACGACCAGGGCGATGCCGCCCCAGATCATGGGCCAGGGGCCGCGCAGCAGGCTGGCGGGGCGCTCGGTGCGGCTGGCGGAGGAAATCACCGCGCCGTGGCGGCGGCGTTCCAGCACCGTGGCGATCCAGGCGATCAGCGCGAACACCGCCAGATTGGCGGCGATGGCGGGCACGGGGCCCCACGCCAGCACCATGGACGTCGGCTTGATGGCGGGCAGGGCCGACCACCACGGGAAGACGTAGGTGGCGGCCACCGAGCCGATCACGAAGAACAGCAGCGTGACCACCATGCGGGTGTTGCCGCCGCCCACCGCGAATAGCGTGCCGGAGGCGCAGCCGCCGCCCAGCTGCATGCCGATGCCGAACAGGAAGGCGCCCAGCAGCACGGAGACACCGGCGGGCGAGACCAGGCCGGCGACCGGCTGGCCGAACAGGGTGCCTTGCGACAGGACGGGGAAGAACAGCAGCACGCCGACGCCCAGCATCAGCATCTGCGCGCGCAGGCCGGCGGCGCGGCGGTCGGAAACGAAGACGCGCCAGGCCTGGGTGAAGCCGAAGGACGCGTGGTACAGCGTGACGCCCAGCAGCGCGCCGACGATCCACAGCGTGGCCTGGCGCCAGCCGGCCAGGTCATTGAAGTAGAAGACGCCGGCCAGCAGGAGCAGCAGGGAGATCCACAGTGGCGCACGGTTGCTGCGCACGGGCGGCAGGGCCGAGGCGAAGTTCAGGGAAGAAGCGTTGGCGGACATGAAGGGGCAGATAGTCGGACCCGTTGCTCACGGACTACGCGAGTGCAGGGTCACTGAAGTGACGGAGTTTTGGACAGAAGCAGGGAATGTAGCCCGGCTTTGACATGAATAAAAATGATGATTTTGTCTTTTTTAATAATTAAAAAGAATATAGAAGTCGCTTCAACCTTACCCAATCGGGCGCCGCCCTCGGGCCCGCATTCCGTGGGCGGCGGCACCGTGCCACGCCGACCGCGCCGTGCCGCGCCGACCGCGCCGACCGCGCCGACCGCGCCGACCGCGCCGACCGCGCC
>NZ_NJIX01000012.1 GCF_002209485.1 Achromobacter sp. HZ34
ACGTCCACGTACCATCGGACGTGATCGAGAACGTCCCGTGTTGACCTGCGGCGTTCGTCTGCGCGACAAATACCGCTTGGCCGGCGTCCGGATCAACGATATCTAGCTTGCCGCTGGTCGAAAGCGTCGTATCTTCCTTGACGGTACCAGCATCCGCACCTACTGCATGCGGGGTAATAATGGCCGCATCGTCCGTGCCATTGATCGTTACCGTGACCGACTTCGTGTCGGTTCCGCCGTGGCCGTCGTCCACCTTAACCGTATAGGTCTCTTGGATATGGTCCTTGGCGGTCAGCGATTGCGCTGCTGCATTGTCCAGCGTGTAGGTCCACTTGCCGGTTTGGTCAACCGTGAAGGTGCCGTAGGCGCCCTTCGCGTTGCCATCCACCGTCCAGGTGTGGCTGTCGTTCGTATCGGTGTCCTGCTGGCTGAACTGGCCCGTCGCCGTCTGCGCTGCGTCTTCCGTCACCGAACCGGCAGTGGCGCCAGCCGGAGCCGTGATGACCGGGGCATCGTTCGTACCCTGGATCGTCACCGTGATCGTCGCAGGCGTGCCGTCTGCCGACGTGACCGTGAACTTCTCGGTCATCGACTCGTTGACACCCAGCGCCTGAACCGCCGGGTCAGCATTGTTCAGGTTGTACGTCCACGTGCCATCAGACGTAATCGAGAACGTACCGTGTTGACCTGCTGCGTTCGTCTGCGCGACGAACACCGCCTGGCCAGCATCGGGATCCACAATGTCCAGCTTGCCGCTGGTCTGAAGCGTCGTGTCTTCCTTAACCGTACCGGCATCGCTGCCAGTCGCGTGCGGCGTGATGATGGCGCCGTCATCCGCACCATTGATCGTCACAGTCACCGACTTCGTGTCGGTCCCGCCATGGCCATCGTCCACCTTGACGGTGTACGTTTCCTGGATATGATCTTTGGCGGTCAGCTGCTGAGCCGCTGCATTGTCCAGCGTATAGGTCCACTTGCCGGTCTGGTCAACCGTGAAGGTGCCATAGGCGCCCTTCGCGTTGCCGTCCACCGTCCAAGTGTGCATGTCGTTCGTATCGAGGTCCTGCTGGCTGAACTGCCCCGTTGCCGTCTGCGTGGCGTCTTCGGTGACAGAACCAACCGTCGAACCTGCAGGCGCACCGATCACCGGCGCGTCGTTCGTGCCCTGGATCGTCACCGTAATGGTGGCAGGCGTACCGTCAGCCGACGTGACCGTAAACTTCTCGGTCATCGACTCGTTCACGCCCAGCGCCTGGACTGCCGGGTCGGCGTTATTCAGGTTGTACGTCCACGTGCCATCGGACGTGATCGAGAACGTACCGTGCTGGCCCGCAGCGTTCGTCTGCGCCACGAACACCGCTTGACCAGCATCCGGATCAACGATATCCAGCTTGCCGCTGGTCTGGAGCGTCGTATCTTCCTTGACCGTACCCGCGTCAGCGCCCACGGCATGCGGCGTGATGATGGCCGCATCGTCCGTGCCGTTTATCGTCACCGTCACCGACTTCGTGTCGGTCCCGCCATGGCCGTCGTCAACCTTGACGGTATAGGTTTCCTGGATGTGGTCATTGGCGGTCAAGGATTGCGCCGCTGCGTTATCCAGCGTGTACGTCCACTTGCCGGTCTGGTCAACGCTGAAGGTGCCATAAGCCCCCTTCGCATTACCATCCACGGTCCACGTGTGCGTATCGCTCGCATCCACGTCAACCTTGCTGAACTGGCCGCTTGCCGTCTGCGCGGTGTCCTCGGTCAAGGAGCCGACGTCCGATCCTGCCGGAGCAGTGATCGTCGGGGCGTCGTTCGTGCCCAGGATCTGGACCCTGACCGTGCTGGTCGTACCGTCGATCGTGGCGACCGTGAACGTCTCCGTACGCGTGTCATTGACGCCCAAGGCCTGCACCGCGCTGGCCGCGTTGTCGAGCGTGAAGCTCCACGTGCCATCGGTTCCCAAGGTAAACGTGCCGAACTGCGACTTGGAGGTCTGCGCCACGAAAGCGGCCTGGCCCGCGTCAGGATCGACCACATCCAGCTTGCCGCTGGTCTGGAGTGTCGTGTCTTCCTTCACCGTGCCGGCGTCAGCCCCCACCGCATGCGGGGTGATGATGGCGCCGTCATCGACACCATTGATCGTCACAGTGACCGTCTTCGTCGCCGTGCCGCCGTGGCCGTCATCGACTTGAACGGTGTAGGTCTCGGTGATGTGGTCCTTGGCGGTCAGCGGCTGCGCGGCCGCGTTATCCAGCGTATACGTCCACTTGCCGGTCTGGTCCACGCTGAACGTGCCATAGGTACCCTTGGCACTGCCCACGACACTCCAGGTATGGGTATCGGTAGTATCGATGTCCGTCTTGCTGAACTGGCCGCTCGCGGCCTGCGCGGCGTCTTCCGTCACCGATCCGGTGTCGGAACCGCTCGGCGCATCGATCACCGGCGCGTCATTGGTACCCTGGATGGTCACGGTCACGGTGCCCGTCGCGCCATCAGCCGACCGCACCGTGAAGCTTTCCGTCATGCTCTCGCCCACGGCAAGCGCCTGGACCGCGGGATCGGCGTTGTTCAACTGATAGGACCAGGTCCCGTCAGCGCCAATCGAGAAAGTCCCATGCGCGCCTGCGGTATTCGTCTGTGGGGCGAACACCTCCTGAGTCGGATCCGTGCTCAGGACCAGCAGCTTGCCAGTGGACGACAGGGTGGTGTCTTCCTTGACGGTACCTTCGCCATTGCCCGAAACCAGCGAAACGCTATTGGTCCCCGTCGTAGCGGGGCCGTTCGCAGCGGTGTCGTTCGTCGTGTCGGCGCCACCTCCGGTCGGCTGGAGTATTGTCTCTTCGGCACCAGCAGGACGCGGATAGGCCAGGTCCAGCGGCGTGGTCTGCTCCAGAATCCGCGCCAGGCGCACGAAACTGCTGCCGCCGGCATCGCCGGAACCGGCGGATACGAGCGCCGCGGTGGGATCCAGGGTGTCGAAAGGATCCTGGCCGGACTGCAGGGCCGCCAGCAAGCGGTCCGAATCCGTCCCTTGCGGGTTGGCCACGCTGGCTTCGCTCTTGTCTGCGCCGGCAGTCAGGTCTTGCGTCAGCGAAACATCCCTGTTCTCGCCGATCAGGATAGGCATCCCCCCCTCGACCTGCAGCGATACCGTCGCGCCAGGACCGGTCACGATCTCCGTATCCGGCGGTATGTGGCTGCCTACATGCAAGGCAGTCAGCGAGCCGTCAGCATTACGCATCCAGGCTTGGCCGGTGATCTGAAGAATGGTGGCGGGAAGGGTGTAGGCCATGAGGGTTACTCCAAAAGGATCTGGTGATCCTATGGATCCCTTACCCCCCGGGCATTGTCCTCAAGTACATGGTACGCAACGAATTTGTATCAATACGATATTGATCAGCACAAACCTGCGGGCTTAGCAGAAATTAATCGCAAATTTAGGAATAGCCTATCGCGTAGAAGCTACATGAAGGCAGTGATTATCTGTGCGAAAGTAGCCGGTACGACTCGTCTCACCGTGCGATACGACGGGAGTTTGAGATGTGTCAGGAACGGACTGGATGGGGCTTGTCCAGCCGGGCCGGTGGCGATCGATAGCCGCGCACCTGATTGCCCCGCACCTGATTGCCGCACCCCATGATCGGGGCGCGGCAATCGACCGCTTACGGCAGCATCGGCGGTTTGTAGTCGAGCGTGGACGCCAGCGCCCACAACATGATCAGCACGATAGGCGCATGCACGATCAATTGCGTAAACGTAAAACCGACCACGTCGCGCGCACGCACGCCCAGCACACCCAGCAAAGGCAACATCCAGAAGGGATTGATCAGGTTGGGCAAGGCTTCCGCGGCGTTATAGACGGTCACGGCCCAGCCCAGGTGGACGTGCAGATCATTCGCGGCCTGCATGACATAAGGTGCTTCGATGATCCACTTGCCGCCGCCCGAGGGCACGAAGAAGCCCAGCACCGCCGAATAGACACCCATCAAGGCGGGGAAGGACGCATGCGACGACACCGATACGAAGAACGACGACAGCATGTGCGTCAAAGTATGGCCGTCAGCACCAGCCGCCTTGGTCAGGATGAAGGCCACCCCGCCATACAAGGGAAACTGGATCAGGACGCCGCCCACCGACGGCACCGACTTGGCCACCGCGGCCAGGAAACTGCGCGGGCGCCAGTGCAACAACATGCCCAGCATCAGGAACAGGAAGTTATAGGTATTCAGATTGGAAATCGCCAGCACGCCATTCTTGGTGCTGAACTCGTTGTAGATCCAGATGCCGCCCAATGCCACGATCAGCAGGGTCAGGATCGGGCTGTACTCCATCCAATCCCCGGGACGCGAAGGCGGCGCGGCCTTCGCCACCGGCTGGCTGACATCCACGCCCAGGTCCTGCGCAGTGACGGCCTTGTCGCCGCGCGGGGTGGAATAGAACGCCACGATCAACGTGGCGATGGTCAACGCCACCGCGATTGCCATGGACTGCCACAGAAATATGGTCTCCGAAAACGGCAGCACCCCGGTGATCTGCAACAGCGACGGCGGCAAGCTGGCCGGATTGGCCTGCAATTGCGCGGGCGCGGAGCTGAGGCCCAGCGCCCAGGTCGCGCCCATGCCCATATACGCGGCGGCACCTGCCGCGCGGTAATCCATGCGCAGGTCCGTGCGGCGCGCCAAGGCGCGGGCCAGCAAGCCACTGAAGATCAGGCTGATGGCCCAGTTGAACAGGGACGTGGCGATGCTGATGAAAGCGATGAAGCAGATGGCGCCACGTGCCGTCTTGGGCAGGCGGGCCAGGCGCTCGATCAAGCCGGCGGCCGGCGGCGAAACGGCCACCACGTAGCCGGAAATTGCCACGAACGCCATCTGCATGGTGAACGGGATCAAGGACCAGAAGCCGTCGCCAAAGGCGATGCCCACTTTCTGCACCGGTGCGCCGATGGCGACGGCGCCCAGCGCGCACACCAGCACGGCAATGACCGCGAAGATGTAGGCGTCCGGGAACCACTTTTCCGACCAGGCGGTAACACCGGCGGCCAGGCGTTCCAGGCCGCCTCCCGATTCCGCTTCGGCGGGCGCTTGTTTGGCTAGAGCTTCAGTTTTCATGCATTTCCCCTTGGTTGTGTCCGTTGTTGCGTCATGCTTCGATAAATAATTCAAGCGTCAAGCACCAGATCCGCGACAGGCACGGCCTGGCAAGTCAGGCAGATGTCCGGATCCTCCGGCTCGGCCCCATGCAGATGGCGCACCTGTCCGCTGACGATGCGCACCGCACAGCTTTCGCACTGCCCCACCCGGCAGCCGCTGGGCAGGTTCAGGCCCTGGCTCTCGGCGAAGCTCAGCAAGGTGCCGCGTGCGCTGGTCCAGGTGGATGTCACATCGCCCGACCGCGCGAAGCGCACCGCATGAGTAGCGTCGCCGCCGAGGACCGGCGCGGGCGGCGACCTAAAGACTTCACTGAAGATATCGAATGCGGGTACGCCCCGCGCGATCAGGTCTTCGGTAAGGCTGCGCATCATCGCTTCGGATCCGCACATATAGAAACGCGCACGGCGGCGCAGCAGCGAATCGTCCACGCAGGCGGCGTCCAGCCGCCGGGCGCCGCGGCCATCCTCGGGCAAGGGATGGGCGTAGTAGTCCACGATCGTCAAGCGCGGCAGCCGCGCGCGCAGCTCGGCCAAACGCTCGGCATAGGCATGATGGCGGCCATTGCGGTTGGCGTAGTGCAGCCACACTTCGGGCAGTTCCCGCGACGCCCCCGCTTCCTGCGCCTGCGCGGCCAAGGTTTCCAGGTGCGCGATGAAAGGCGTGATGCCGATACCCGCGGCGAAACACACCAGCGGCTTGGGCGAACGCGTCGGTACGATGAAACTGCCGCCCGGCGCACCCAGGCGAACACTGTCGCCCAAGCGCAGTTGCTTGTGCAGATGGCCCGACATACGGCCGTGCCACGCTGCGCCATCCGTGCCGGTGCCGTATTGCCGGCGTACGGCAACGCGATACTCGCGGCGGGGCGAGGTGGCAGGCGAAATCGCGGATCCGACCAGGGAATAAGCGCGCAGCAGCTTCTCCGCCGGACCGGCAGCGACTTCGATGGTGACGTGCTGGCCCGGTTGATAGTCGGGCAAGGTCCCGCCATCGGCGGCGGTGAAAGTGATTTCGAGCACGTCGCGCGTGCGGGGATAAAGATGGCTGACGACGAAGGCGCGCGTGCCGGTCCAGGACCGACGTTGCGGATCGACCGAGGCATCGCGCTCCAGATCGCAGGGAAAGGCCCGCATCGGAACCGACCCGCTGACGGGGTCTGCCTGCGCGGCCGTGATCAGGGCGTTGTAGTTGCTGCCTGAAACGCCGCCCGGCGCCCGCACGGCATAGCCTTCCTGCCCTATCTCCGGGCACGGTTGCCACCAGCCGTAGTCCGCCACCACTACATCGTCATTAAGGTCGTCATCGACCAGCGCAACGAAGCGGGCCTGTCCCACCGGCGTGGCAAGCCGCACCCAATCACCGTCGACGATACCCTTGCGCGCCGCCAGCCCGCGTCCCAATGCCGCGCGCGGCAACGGTGCCCGCTTGCGCAGGGACACCAGGGACCGATGCTGGCTGTGGCAGTAGTAGCCGCTTTTCGCCGAAGTCAGCACCAGCGGATACTGGCTGCCGCCGGCTTCGGCCGGCGACGCCGCGTGGACTGGCATCGGTGCGTAACCGTGGCGCAGCAGACGTTCGGAATACAGTTCGACCCTTCGCGTTTCCGTGGCGAAACCGGTGACCGGCTGCGCGCGTGGCACAGCCGTGGCGCCGGCCAGGGGCCAACCGGCCCGCCGCGGGCGGTCTGGTCCTGCGGCGTCCGGCAGCGCGTACTTTCGGTCACTGCCGCGCAGGGCCGGACTCAAGGTTCCTCCGGCCGCTCGCAGGTCCGCGACCCGGATACCCAAAGGGGCAAGGATGTGGTCCCAGCCGCGCTCCAGGCTGCCATCGAAGAACAAGTTGCCCATGCCCAGGCGGCAAGCCAGGTCGAAGACGATGTCATTGTCCGAGCGTGACTCGCCTCGGGGCGTCACCATGCGGGGACGCAACTGGATGCGCGACTCGGCCGCCTGGTTGATCTCGAATCCCACGCGCAGCCCTTCGCGCTCCCACGGCGTATTCACCGGCAGCAACACGTCCGCATATCGCGCACTCGGCGTTTCGAACAGGTCGAGATGGACGTGGAATTCCAGTGCCCGCAATGCGGCTTCCGCCATCTCGACATCGCCTTGCGAGGCAAGCGGATTGGAGCCGAAGCCGAACAGGGCACGCACGGGATAAGGCTGGCCTTCCAGGATGGCCTTGTACAGATCGCGGGCAGTGACCCAGCCATTCGCAGGCGGCCCCAAGGGGCGCTCCGCCAGGCCCAGGGCCTTGGCGCTTTGCGCAGGGCTGATGAGGTCCAGGCCATTGACCTTGTTCACGGCATGCCGCGCGTACTGCCGGTTGCCGCCCGGGACATCGAAGCTGCCCGTCAAGGCATGCAGCACCGCCACGGCTCTTTCGGTCTGCGTGGCGTTGCTGTGTTGGCCGATGCCCGTCCACGCGTGGTAGGCGACCGGGCCGCTGGTCGCCAGCAGGTCGGCGGCCGCCAGCAAGGTCTCCGGCGGCACGCTGGTGATTTCCGCTACGCGCGCCGGGGTGTAGGCGGACGCCTCCCGTGCCAGCAGCGCCAGGACGGGCAGGCAGCGTACGCCGCGGCCATCGTGCAAGGGAATGTCGTAGGCGCCGCTCAGGGCGTAGTGCGCGCCGCCCTGGTCGGCCGCGGCCAGGCGGGTGTCATAAGGCGCCGGACCGTCAAGGTCGCCGCGCCATGCGACGAAGACCGGCGTGGGCGTCGACTCGTTCGTAGTGCCGGACGCGGCGTCCGAAGCCACGTCGTCCGAAGCTGCTTCGTCTGGAGCCGTGAAACCAGCCCGTGGCCCAGCGCCCGCAACAGCGCCGGCCGATTTGCCGCAAGGCACGTCATCCCAAGCCACATCCTCGGCCCGCAGGAAGTGCCCCGTGTCAACGCGTACCAGCAACGGGGCGTTGGTCCACTCCCGCACGAAAGCGGCGTCGTAGCGTTGTGTGTCCAGTAGCTGATGGATCAGGCCCAGCGCCAGCGCGGCGTCGGTCCCGGGACGTACCGGCAACCAGGCGTCGGCTTGTCCGGCCAGCGCGGTGCGGCGAGGATCGACCACCATCAGCCGGGCGCCGCGCGCACGGCC
Source organism: Achromobacter sp. HZ34 (assembly GCF_002209485.1). Classification (GTDB taxonomy): domain Bacteria; phylum Pseudomonadota; class Gammaproteobacteria; order Burkholderiales; family Burkholderiaceae_B; genus Bordetella_C. The sequence goes on from NZ_NJIX01000012.1 coordinate 8,231, forward strand.
GACACCGATGGCGTTGGCCTGGGCCAGCCAGGTGTTGGTGGGATTGTGGCCCCACAGCAGAATCAGGCCCGCGCCTGAGTAATCCGCCACCGGCATGCCGCTGCCGTACGTGAAGGCGTGGGCAAAATCCTTGTGCCAGTTGCAGATTTCGGTCGCGTAGCAGATGTTGGGACTGCCGAAGGCGCGCACGAAGCGTTCGATCCAGTCGATGCTGTCGGACAGCGGCGTGCCGGAGGGGGTGGTGACGCTAAAGGCCACGGCTTCCGGCCCGCTCTGGTCGCGGATTTCTCCCAGGCGCGCCGCCACCAGGGTCAGCGCTTCTTCCCAGCTGATACGTTCCCAGCCGGGGTCGGCATCCCCTTTGGGCCGGGTACGGCGCATGGGATGCAGAATGCGATGGGGGCTGTGCACCAGTTCCGGCGCGGCGCGGCCCTTCATGCACATGGCCTGCCCGGTAGGGTGCGCGGTGTCCGGCACGACACGCAGCAGCGCGTCGTGGTCGACGATGTTGCGTGTGCCGCAACGTGAACGGCATAAGGTGCAGTAGCCGCTGATCTCGATTGCGCCCATTTTCCCCGATGCCTGAACGTCTTTCTTCGAACCCACATGCTAGGACCAGGCGAGCGATATTGCTAATATAAATTTTTGAAGGCAGATTATTGAGATAATCGATATCGCCTGCCAAGCCGCAGCACCGCGCCGCTGGGCCGCTCCACCGTTCTTGAAGGACGCCATGCCTACCCCCATTACCCTGCGTCAGTTCGAATACTTCCTTGCCCTGGCTGAAACCGGCCAGGTTTCCAAGGCGGCGCTGCGCTGCAACGTTTCGCAGTCGACCATGACCATTGCCCTGCGCAATCTGGAAGACTCGCTGAACGTGCCGCTATTCGTGCGGCACGCCAAAGGCTTGCGCCTGACCGACGAGGGTGAACGCTTCGTGCGTCACGCGCAGAACGTGACCGGGGCCTTCGATCGCGCGCTCGACGACATGCGCGCGGCGCCCGACGAAGTCAGCGGCAGCCTGCGGCTGGGCGTCACGGAAACGATCTCCGCCTACCTGATGCCGGCGGTCATCGCCGCGGTGGCACAACGCTTCCCCAATCTCAGCCTGCAGGTCATGGAGCTGGAACGCCACGACGTGGAGCAACGCCTCCTGCGCGGCCAGCTGGACCTGGGGCTGGTCATCGTCTCCAACCTCACCCGCTTCGACAAGCTGCAATACGACACCATGCTGCGGTCGCCGCGCCGCCTGTGGACGCATCCGGACCACCCGCTGCAGCAGGCCGGCAAGGTCACCCTGCGCGACGTGTCCGAAGCCGACTACATCATGCTGGACATGGACGAACACATAGAAACCGTCGGCAAGTACTGGGGTCGCTATAGCCTGGCGCCCCGCGTGCGCTACCAGAGCCGCTCGCCGGAAGCGGTGCGCAGCCTGGTGGCCCTGCAGCAAGGTGTGACCATCCTGTCCGATCTGGTCTACCGCCCCTGGTCGCTCGAAGGCCGTCGGATCCTGCGGCGCGATATCAGCGATGAAGTACCCACCATGGACATCGGTGGCGTCTGGCCCAAGCGCAGCGGCCTCGGGCGCAGTGGCGAATTGCTGATGAACTTCCTGCGAACGTCGATCAAGGCCCTCGCCAACGCCTGAGGTGGCGACTGCGCCGCCCGCAGCCCCCGGAACTGACGAAGTCGCCCCTGCGCTCGCGGCGGCAATGCTCTGCACCAGACCAGCGCGTTACTAAGAGTAACTTAGCCACCCCTGGTTTTCCCTTATTCGCACGCTTCCTACTGCGCAATCCTGGTCAACCCAGCAGTCACGGTGTCGCGAATCGTTACGTTATGACCCGTCCCAATTTACAGAATGCAAATTCCGCAGCTTATTGCTGAGCTACATTCATCCGCGATTCAGCATCGATCACAGGAGAGCACGGAAATGAAGCAAGCGCCGTTGATGGAAGACTTGGTATTCGTCGAAACCAAGCGCATCGTGTATTGGTTGGGATTTATCGGCATCTGCACGACCGTCCTCGGCATCTACGCCCTGATGAAGATGACGGGCAACACCTGGTTCGCGGTCTTCCTGCTGGTGTGCGGCCTGTGGACGCTCTCTTCCGCTGTGTTGAACGCCACCAGCGCCAAGGGTCCCATCTTCATCCTGAAGAAAGACGGTATCTGGTTCGTGAACAGCGAAGGCCTGCTGCCCTACGACATCATCGGCGACATGCAGGTGGAGCGTTATAGCTCGCTGATGCAGCCTCAACGCAATATGTCGTTCACCATCGCCCCTGAGGACAAGGACCGCGTGCCGGAATTCCGTGGCATGAGCGGGCTGGGCCTGCGCCTGAGCCTGCTGTTGTGGCGCACGGGCGCCCACAAGGGCCGTGCCTTCAAGCGCACCATGGTGGTGTTCCGCTACAGCGGCTTGAAGCTGGACAACGGCGAAAGCGTCGACACGGAAATGATCGAAGAAGAAATCGCCCGCCGTATCAATGTGTCCGAGCCGACCGTCGTGGCCGCGCCCGGCTATTGAGTCCAAACCCGGGGCTTTGCATTGGCGCCCTGAACCAGGCGCCGGAACCAGCGCCCCGAGCCAGGGTCCCGAACCCAGGCCCCAGACCACCCCACAAAAAATCGCGGCCTCCGAAGAGGCCGCGATGCCATGCAAACTCAACGCAAGCTCAACACCCGTCTAGCGACGATTATCGAGCGCCGGTCCCCATCGCGGGGTCCGTGACCGAGTCCTTCCCGATCTCGATGCGTCCAGCGAAGCGGCGCTGGAACGATGCAGCTCCCGTGCAAGTCACGAGGAAATCGTACCAGTTGCTGCTATCGCCCAAGGCCCAGCTCAACTCCCCTACCTGGCCAGGCTGCACCGTCGCCGTCCACGGGCCATCCGTGCGATAGGCCTTGGCGGCCGCGGTGAACGTCGTCGCGGTGCTGCCGTTGTTGTACAGCTTCACCACCACCTGGGCCGGATCGCACACTTCATAGCAAACCTGGATCTCGGGACCGCCAGCGGCCGTCTGTTCGTTCAGATTACCGACGAACTCGCGGTGATAACCATTGGCGCCCAGCACCCACAGATCGTAGGCACCGCTGTCTCCGACCGGCACCGTCCACACGCCGCTGAGCGACTTGCCCGCTTCCACTACGTAGCGACGGGGCGCCACGTCCAGATGCTTCTTGTCGTAGACGTGGAACACCGCGCCCACCGTACCGTTGTTGGCGAACTCCAGGGTCACCGTGCTGGCGCCGGCGGCGACGTGCGCAGTGGTGTGCAGTTCATAGGGCAGCGCGCGCGACGGGCGCGATCCGGCCTCCTGCACCGGCAGCGCCGTGCTGCTGGTCGCGGCCGGAATCGGCACCGCCGTCTTGGCGGCCTGGGCCGCCGCCAAGCTGTCCGCGGTGGCCTTGTCGGTTCGGCCGGACAGCGTTTCCAGCGCATCGACGTTGGGGCTGACGAAGTTGAAGCACGACGTCAGGTCACCGCAAACCGCACGGCGGTACTTGCTGATCTGCGGTTCGGCCACGCCGAAACGCTTTTCCAGGAACATCAGCGTCGAGGTGTGATCGAAGACCTGCGAGTTCACGTAACCACCACGGCTCCAGGGCGAGACGATCCACATCGGCACGCGCGGGCCAGGGCCGAAGGGCTTGCCATCGACGGCCGGCTGGGTGGCGTCGATAGGCGCGTAGTTGTGATATTCGACCGCCATGTCGGTATCGGCCAGCGTGGAACCACCCGCGACGCTGCCGTCGGCGAAATGCGAAGGCGCGGTCGGCGGCGGCAGGTGATCGAAGAAGCCGTCGTTCTCGTCGTAGTTGATCAGCAGGACCGTCTTGCTCCACACCTCGGGGTTGGAGGTCAACGCGTCCAGCACTTCCTGCACATACCAGGCGCCCTGCGTGGGGCTGGAAGGACCAGGATGTTCGCTGTAGATCGACGGCGGGATGATCCACGACACCGAGGGCAGCTTGCCGTTGGAGATGTCTTCGCGGAAGGTCTCCAGGAAGCCGTAGGGCATGGTGTTGTGGAAACCCTTGGCCAGCGGGCTCAAGGCATCGTCGATGGCCGGATCGTAGAACGCGCCCGCGGCATTGGGGGCCGTGTTGGCGATGTTGCCGTTGACGTACACCGGGCGACGCGCGACCGGCATATTCTCGATTTCCTTGCGCCAATGACGGAAGCCCATCATCTCGTTGCAACCGTAGTTGTCGATAAGGCTCTGGTAGACCTTCCACTTCACGCCGGCTTTTTCCAGGCGATCGGCGTAGGTGGTCCACGTCCACCCGGCGGTCGATGCGCCGATGTCGTTGCCGCCGTTGAACTCGTTGTTCAGGCCCGCGGTGGGCGTATAGGCGCCGCCGGCGGGATCCGTGCCATTGGGGCCGTTGGTACCGGTCCAATAGAACAGACGGTTGGCGATAGTGCCCGTGTGCATGCCGCAGTGGTAGTGATCGCACAGCGTGAAGGCGTCGGCCAGCGAACGCTGGAAAGGCACTTCGGCGGTCTCGTAGTAACCCATGGCCAGCGGCTTCTTGGCGTCGGGCCAGTTGCTCATGCGGCCTTGGTCCCAGGCCGCTTGCGAGTCCAGCCACGTATGCGGCGTGCTGCCCGCGCGAATGGCGTTGCCCGCGGCTTCGTCCAGGTGGTAGGGAATGATGGTGCCGGCGCCCGGCGTCGCCGTGCCGGTATAGGTCTGGTAGAAAACGTTGGGGGTAGTGGCCGTGGGGATGGGGAAGCGGTCGCCGAAGCCACGTACGCCCTTGAACGTACCGAAGTAGCTGTCGAAGGAGCGGTTCTCCAGCATCAGCATCACGACGTGCTCGACGTCGTTGATGGTGCCAGTGACGTTGTTGGCCTCGATGGCCAGGGCGCGGCGGATGGCGGGCGGGAAGGCGTTGAGCGCCATGGCCGCGGCACCGGTGCCGAGCGAACTTTGCAGAAATCTGCGTTTCGAAGGATTGAAGCTCATGCTGTCTCGTGTCACCTGGATCGTGCACATGCATCGTGCACTTGAGTCTGCGTCACCGCCTGGACAGGCGGAGGAGAAATCGGAGGTATCGGCCTCAAGGCGCCGGCGCGCAATGCGTGGTAGTGCATTGAGCTGGCGTCGAAGTGTCCGGCGGTGCCGGGTCGGTCGGCGTGGTCGCCGGCGGAGTATCCGAATCGTCATCGTGCGAGCTGCCGTCGAAACAGCCGCCCAAGGTGACGACCAACGCGAACCCGCACACGAGCCGCACTACTGTCATTGGTTTCAAATTTGCACCCCATTCATATGGCAAACCGACGGCATGGCTCCGTCGGGCGTGCACATTGTGGAGATCAGGCAAGACGTGGAAATGTCATCCAGGCAAAGCCTGCCTATGGGGCTATCAGTGATTTGTGGGCTCTGTTCCCAATGGCAACGGGAGTGACGCGAAGTTACGCGCGCTCAATGCTGCGATGCATTCGGCAGGCTCGCGATGAACGCCTCCGCCAAGGGCATCGAAGCGCGTTCGCGCATGCAGTAGAGGTATACCCGCAATACGGGAGGATCGGGCTCGATGGCCACCGTGCGCAGGTTCTCGTCCTGCGGCACGTCGCGCACGGGCATCAGCGTACAGCCCAGATTGTGCTGCACGGCCCGGCAGATCATCTCCCGGCTGCCCATTTCAAGTACCGAGCGCGGCCGCACGGCACGCGCGTTCATGGCCTCTTCCATCAGGTTGCGAGTCCACGAGCCCTGCTCGCGCAGCAGCAGCGTGTGGGAGGCCAGGTCGTGCAGCGCGATCTGGCCACGGCCGGCCAATGGATGGGCCCGGTGCGCCACCAGGACCAACGGATCGGTGGCGATCTCGCAGCGCAGCAGGCGGGGATCGTTCAGGGGTTCGGACGCCACCGCCAGATCGACCCGGGAATCGAACAGCGCCTCCAGCATGGAGCGCGAATTACCGACTTCGATGCCGATGCTGGCGTCCGGGTACTGCTCGCGGAAGCCGCAAATGATGGACGCGATGTAGTTCGGGCCGGTGGTGCCGATGTGCAGTGAACCCGCCAGCAGTTGCTTGCCGTTGCGCAGTTTGAAATCGATGTCGTGCTGGATCTGCATCATCTGCCGGGCCAGCGGCATCAACTCCGTACCGGTGCGTGTCAGTTCCAGGCGGCCGCCACGGCGATGGAACAACTCCACGCCATAGCTGGATTCCAGCTGCTGGATGCGCGAAGTCACCGTGGGCTGGCTGACCTGCAATTGTTTCGCCGCCGCCGTCATGCTGCCCTGACGCGCGGTTTCGTAGAACGCAGCCAAGAGGAAGGGAAGCAAGGAATGCACGGGCACGGCGTCACGGGCAAGGCCGTGGCAGGTAAACGAAAGGGACGCCGTGTTATAGCGCCCGAACTTGACACTGAAATGAAACCCGGCTGTCTAAATGCTGACAACGTCAACGGACCTCCCCCGCGCCCGCATCCTGCCGGGCAACGGGACAAGCGGGGTTCGTGTTCCCGTCTCTCCCGCATTGCGGTGCCGGCTTGACCGTGCCGAAGACGCGCACCGTGAACCCTAGCGTCGAGACGTCTTGCGCAAGCTGAGCCAAATGGCCCAGTCATATCTGCGTATGACAATGGCGCGACAGCAGGGCAGCCAGGGCCAAGGCGATTTCCGGCATCGGGGTGCCCGGGCCGAAGATCGCCCTGACGCCTGCAAGCCGAAGCGATGCGTGATCAGCTTCGGGGATGACCCCGCCGGCCAGCAGAGGAAGCCGGTCCAGCCCGACCTCGCGCAGGCAAGTGGCCACCCGCGGCAGTAATTCACGATGGGCGCCCGCGAGGGTGGACACCCCTAGCGCAGCCACGCCCAGCTCTCGCGCAAGGCGGGCCGCCCCTTCCGGGGTTTCGAACAGTCCCCCCATATACACACGGAACCCGGCGTCGGTCAGCGCGCCGGCCACCGCCTTGATGCCACGGTCGTGCCCATCCTGGCCCAGCTTCACCAACAGGATGGAAGGCGCAGTGCCTTCAGCCTTCAGGCGTGCCACGGCTTGCCGTGCCCGCGACCAGTCCTCATCGCCGAATCCAACGCCGGCGTGGGCTCCGGCACCACCCTTTTGGGCATCTCCCGGTTCAGCACCATCCTGTTCGGCGCCACCCCTACCGCGGGCGGCCGCATAGACGCCCGCCACGAAGTCGCTGCGCGGCCGATGACGCGGCCAGACACGTTCGAGCGCCGCCGTGCACTCGCCCACCGTGGCATCGGCCGAGAGCGCCGTCATCACGGCTTCCAGAAGGTTGCCGGTGCCCGACCGGGCAATACGCGCCAGGTCGTCGAGTGTGCGTGCGACGGCCGCTGGGTCGCGGCGCGCGCGCAAGGACGCCAGGCGGGCCATCTGCTCCGCCCGCACCGCCGCGGCATCGATGGCGCGGGTGCCGGCGGCCCTGGCCGACGTGGGTGCGCCGCCACCATCGCGAAGACCGGCGGAACGCACCGTGCCTCGTAGCGCCACATGCGCGTCCCCGGGAAGATCCTTATGCAGGTTCACCCCCACTATGGGCCGCGCCCCGGTGTCGATTCGCGCCTGGCAGCGGCTGGCCATGATATGGATCCGGCGCGTCAGCCAACCTGAATCGAGCGCGGCCAGTACCCCACCCTCCTCGTCGATTTCCCGCATGATGCCGCGCACGGCCTCGCAGGTGTCCGCCGTGAGCGACTCCATCATGTACGATCCCGCCCACGGATCCACGACGTCGCGCAGACCCGTTTCCTGCTGCAGGATCAACTGCGTGTCACGGGCGATACGCGCAGCTTCGTCGCCAGGCAGTGCAAGCGCCTCGTCGAACGCGTTGGTGTGCAGCGATTGCGTTCCACCGAAAACCGCGGCCATGGCCTCGACCGTCGTGCGCGCGATGTTGTTCAGCGGCGTCTGCGCGGCCAGCGACCAGCCCGAGGTCTGGCAATGCATCCGCATGGCCAGACTTCGGCTTTGGCGCGCACCATGCGCGGCCACCATTTCCGCCCACAAGACGCGCGCGGCCCGCAGCTTGGCGATCTCGCCATAGAAGTCCATGCCGACGCCGAAGAAGAAACTCAGGGTGCGGCAGAAAGCATCGACGTCCAGCCCCCGCGCCACGAACGCGCGCAGGTATTCGCGCGCATTGGCCAAGGTCAGCGCCAGCTCCAACGTTCCGTCCGCGCCGGCTTCCTGGAAGTGATAGCCGGAAATGGACATGGCGTTGAAGCGCGGCATATGCCGGGCGACGTATTCCACCACGTCGGTAGCGATACGCATCGAAGGCGCCGGCGCGTATATATAGGTGTTGCGAACCTGGAATTCCTTCAGGATGTCGTTCTGTATCGTCCCCGACAGCTGCGCCGGGCATAGTCCCTGCGCTCGCGCCGCCAGGATGAAACAGCCCAGCACCGGCAGCACCGCGCCGTTCATGGTCATCGACACGGATACCTTGTCCAGCGCGATGCCGTCGAACAGGCGCCGCATATCGTCCACGCAATCGATCGCGACGCCGGCCAGTCCGACGTCCGCCTGCGCGGCGGGATGGTCGGAATCGTAGCCACGGTGCGTGGGCAGGTCGAACGCCACGGACAGGCCCTGGGCCCCGCCCGCCAGCAGGTCGCGGAAAAACGCATTGCTGGCCTGGGCGCCGGCAAAGCCGGCATACTGCCGCAGCGTCCACGGCTTGCCCGTGTACATCGACGCATAGGGACCGCGCAGATAAGGCGCCTCTCCGGGCAGGCTGTCCAGATGCGGCAGCCCGCGCAGGTCTTGCGCGGTATAGACGGCCTTGCGCGGATTGCCGCGCGGGGCGTGGGCCTGGATTTGGGGTGCGCCGTGGGGTCCGCCGTGGGGTCCGCCGTGGAGTTGGGCATCAGCGTCGTCCATGGCTCACTCCCTCCCCAGCCGAGCGCGCCGCTTGCGGGTTCGTACCTCCGCGATCGGGTGTCCATCCGTCACGCGATACAGGGCCATATGATGGACCAGGCCGCCATCCGCCGTGTTCTCCCAGTGCAGGCAGCGCACCATGACATCCTCGCCGATGTTGACGTTACCGAAGTAGTCCACCTCGCGCGCGATTGTCACCAGCAGTTTGGCGGGCCGGAAGAAGTGCCATTCGGCCCGGTCCACCCATGCCGGGAAGCTGGCGAAATACATGAAATTCGCGCCGTTGAAGTCGTTGCCGGGACAAGGCGAGCCCAGGTATTCCCCCTGCCCCGTGGGCACCGCGACCGCCGGCCGGTCGCGCAAGGCGGCGGCCTGCTGGCGACGCTCCCGCGTGTCGGCAACCAGCCGGGCGGCGGTGTCCGGCGACGGTGCGCCCGCCGCCGTGGGCAGGCTGGCCGCCGACTCGACGCTGGCGCGGCCGACGGAGCGATTGTCACGCAAGGACTGGCGAAAGACAAAGGCCGACAACATCCGCAGGCGGGCTGACGGCGTCGCCTCGCCCGCCCGGTAAAGCGCCTGCTGGCTGCAGAACTGCGCCCTTCCCGCCGGCGCCAGTTCCCCATGCAGCTGGAAGACGTCGTTTTCCGCGATACCGTCCAATTCACTGGCGACCAGGCGCACGGCGGTGAATGCCGCATAAGCCTTGTTGCCGGAGGCATCGCGGAAATCCGGACGCGACATGCCATGGGCCTGCGCCAAGCGCTCCCAATGCAGGTCGCCGCATTCCTTCCAGAGCCAGTTTTCCGACAGGCCCGCGTAGGCCAAATGCGGCATGCCCGCGCAATAAGACCGTAGACGTGGTGCTTCCATTGCCATTTTCCTCGTCACGCCGCCAGGGCCGCGGCCCCGGCCGCCGTCGCCGCCTGCTCCGCGATGACGTGGGCCAGATGCCCCGCGTCTCGCGCGATGCCGGAAAACCGTCCCGAACCCCAGGTATGCAGCCACGGCAGGCCCAGGAAATACAGCCCCTTCTGGCTCGTCACCCCGCGCCGGTGCACCGGTTGTCCGCGCCCATTGAAGACCGGCGCGTCGACCCAGGCGAAATCCGGCTGGAAGCCGATGCACCAGAGGATGCTGCCTATCCCCGCGGCGCTCAGGTCCAGGCTCGTGCGTTCCGCCTGGGGCGCCCACACCGGCTCGTACACCGCCGCGGGCGGCGCCGCGATGCCCTGCGCGGCGATGTGCTTGTCGATGGCCGCATTGATGCCGTTGTAGGTCCGGTCGGCGCTGTCCAGGTGCTCGGCCAGGTTGGGAGCGAAGTGCACGGACGTCCCGGTCACGTCGGTCAACTGGCCGTATAGCTGCATCCCTTCCAGCGCGAAGCGGCGCAGGTCGATGTCGCGGCCGCCTTCACGGCCGGTGACGTAGTGGTTGGTGTTGTCGCGCACGCCCTCGCGCAGGGGATGCTGGTCGACGGACATGTCGTAGTAGTTCATGTCGGCCAGCCAGTCGACCACATCGCGGCCGCGATAGAAACGTGCGCAGCGCGGTGCGTCGCCAGTTGCCAGGTAGACCTGGCGCCCGGCCAGATGCAGGTCCTCGGCGATCTGCGCGCCCGACTGCCCTGAACCGACCACCAGCACGCCACCCGGCGGCAATTGGCCCGGATTGCGATACTGGTTCGAATGCAGTTGGGCGACGGCAGCCGGCAGTCTTTCGGCGGCGCGGGGAATGATGGGAACCGTGTAGCCGCCGGAGGCGACCACCACCTGCCCCGCCCGGAAGTCCCCCGCGCTGGTGCGCACGTCATAGAAACCGTCATCCTGCTGCTTCACGTGCAGTACCGTAACGCCTTCCACGGCGGGCGCGTCGACCTTGCCGATGAAGCCATCCAGGTATTCGATGATCTCGGGGCGGGTCATGAAGCCGTGCGGGTCCGCGCCCTCGTAGGGATGTCCCGGCAGCGCGCACTGCCAGTTGGGCGTCACCAGGCTGAACGCATCCCAGCGCTGCGTGCGCCATGAGTGCGTCAAAGTGTGCTTCTCGATGACGATGTGCTCGACATCCAGGCCGGTCAGGTAATGGCTGAGCGACAGCCCCGCCTGGCCGCCGCCGACGATCGCGACGGGGTAGTAGGGAAGGAAATTCGGTGTAGGGGACATGGTGTTCACAGGGTTCGTCAAGACTGGCTGTCAATAGGCGTCGCCAAAGGCGAGGACGGTGACGGTTCCGGGACGCTGGCCGTCATCCTCGCCCTGGTCGGCGGAGCGACTGGCATCACCGTCGGCGTGGTCCGTGGCCAGTTGCTCCAGCGTCGCCAACTGGTCCATGGCGCGCGAGCAGGCGAAGCCGTATTTCTGCCTCACCCGCTCGCTGGCGATCTCCAGCGCCGTCCGCATCGAGTGCATGAAGACCTCGACGGGATAAGCGCCGCCGACCGCGACGTAATCGCGGATCACGAGTGAAGGTGAATAGCAGTCCGTTTCCTGGCCATCGGGCCAGCGGATGCGGAAGGACATGGCGGGCATGTGAGACTCCGATGAAGTTGGTAAAGCGTCAGGTGCCGGCGCGCGCTCGCTTCCCAGGAATAGCGCCGCAACAGCGGCTCGGGCGCCGGACGGAACGCCAGGGCCCGCAGCATGGCCGCTGCGATGGCGTCTGGATCCTCCGGGTCGGTGAACAGCACCTCGGATTCCGACAGGTGTTCCGTGAACGGCGGACGCCGCGACACCACGGCAGGCGTGCCGCAGGCCAGCGCTTCCAGCACCGCCAGGCCGAAGCCCTCGCGCAACGAGGGCATGACCAGCGCATCGGCCAGCCGGTACAGCGCCGGCAGCACGCCGTCAGGTAAGGGGCCCGTCAAGACAACGTCGCGCGATTGCACCGGCTGGCCGTCGATAAAGGCCGTGGCGGGCCCGTTCAAGCCATCCAAGGCTGCATGAAAACGTTGCGCGTAGGCATCGTGATCCAGCAGGCTGGCGCCTCCCGCGATGACCAGCCGTGCGTCCGCGTGCACCGTGCGCACCCGCGCATACGCCTGCAGGATCGCCAGGGTGTTCTTGCGTTCCTCCACGCCGCCCACTGCCAGGAACAGCGGACCGCCCGGCGCGATACCCAGGCTGGCCGCGATATCGGCATCTCGTACCGGCGACATCACCGGATGGAACACGCGGCGGTCAACGCCGTTGGCAATGCGTTGCGCCTCGATGCCATGGTTCGTTCGCAGATGATCGATCCACGTATCGCTGACGCAGCAGACCATCGTTGCTGCGCGGAACGCCCGCAACTGCCATGCGCTCAGTCGAGCGTCGTCGAAGTCGTCGAGGTGGTGTACGGTCCGCACGAAGCCAGGGATGACACCGTCGTCGACCAGGTCCGCCAGCGCATTGCCGCTGATACTGTCCTGTGCGTGCAGCACATCGTAGTTTTCAAGAGCGAGCACGCGGCGCAGGTACGTGACATAGGCGTCGATGCGCGCCCGCACCATGGGCACCATGCCGGGTTCGTGCGGCATGACGGGAGCAATGGCCGTGCGGCACCGCGTGGTACGGAAGAAGGCTGCCCCGTCGGCGGCGGGCGCCATCACGGTGACATCGTGGCCCAGCGCGGTCAGCGCGTCGCCCAACTCCAGCGCGTGCACCACGCCGCCACGCGGGTTGACCGAATGCGTGAGCAAGGCGATCTTCATGCGGCGCTCCCACAGACGGCGTTTTGTCTGGTTGCGTGTCCGGCCGTGGCTCGGGCTTCGGCCGTGGCTTCGGCTTCGGTGCCATCGGCGCCGGCCGTGCAGCCCATCAACGGCGCGGTCGCGAAGTCCCACAGCAGTGCCTGATCGCTGCCCGTGCGTAGCCAGGCCTCGGGCCCATCGGTCACGCGCCCGCACGCCGCCGCGGCGATGCCGCGATCCGCGAAGCGCGCCAGCACTTCCTCGGTCGAGTCCGGCGCCACGCTGAGCACGAAGCCATAGCTGGGAAAGGACACCAGCCAGCGCAGCAGGTTCACTCCCGGCGGACGCGGGATGCAGTCCACGTCGATCACCGCGCCTGCCCCTGAGCATTCGAGCAGCATCAAGGCCGTGCCGACGGCACCCGCCATGCTGATGTCCTTGCCGGCCAGGCACAGCCCCGCCTCGGCCAGCGCGGGCAGGATTTCCAGGTCGCCCCGCAGGCGCTCACCTGGCGCGGACGTCGAAGCGTTCCAATACGGGAAAGGTTCCTGATAAACCCCGCGCAGGTCCACGGCCATGACCAGGTCATCTCCCGGCCGGGCATCGAAACTGGTGATCAGGTGCCGCGCCCGTCCCAGGACCGACACGGCCAGTTGTCCCTTCTCGCTGCGGGTGTTGCTGTGGCCGCCCACAATGGGCACGCCGTACGCCGCCGATGCGGCCGCCATGCCGCGCAGCACCTCGTCCGCGGGTTCCATGCCACGGCTCCACAGTGCGTCCACCACCGCCAGCGGCCGCCCGCCCATCGCATAGATGTCGCTGACGTTGACCATGACCCCGCAGTAGCCCGCGAACCAGGGCATGCGCGCGATGAAATCCTCGACGAAGCCCTCGATCGCGAACAGCAGGTAGCCGTCGCCGTCGGCCAGCGCGGCGCAGTCGTCCCCCAGTCCGGTCGCCTGGCCCGCTGCGCGCCAGCCGGTGGACGAATGCTGGCCAAGCGCACCCATCACGGCGGCGATGTCCCGCTTATGGGCGAACCCCCGGCTCTCCAGCAGCGCGGCGACGATAGTTGCAGGAGTCATGTCATGATCTCCGCGCATGGGCCACGAAGCCTTCCGTCATGCGATGGAAAGGCGGGTAAGCGGCCAGGTCGGCACGCATCAGGTGATGAGGACGGTCGCGTAACGTCTCCTGGGCCAGCGACTCCCACCTCAGCTTGCGGAAGAGGGGAACGTTCTGGCTTTGCACATGGGCCAGGAAAGTGTCGCAGCCGATGGCATTGGCGCTGCTGACCGCCAGGCGGATCAAGGCCGCGCCCAGACTGCCGCTGCGACGGAAGCCCCGGTCCACCGCCAGGCGCGATCCCCACCAGCGGCCTTGCGGGTCGCGGTGGATGCGCACCGTGCCCGCGACCGTATCCGGCATGCCCGCGACGCACGCCAGCGCCACCAGCAAGAGGGCGTCGTCATCGATGGGATCACGATCGTCGCCCTCGAAGATTCCCTGTTCTTCGCAGAAGACCGCACGCCGCAGGCTGTGGGCCTGGCGGCGCTCCCAGTCCAGGGTGGCATGCTTGACACGAAACTCGACGGGGCGAAACAGGCAGGAAAGCTCGCTTTGCATCTCGGTGCCCGCTCACAGTTCGTACAGCGACAAGGAAGAACAGGCGCCGCACTTGCCGCAGCCCGCCTTGATGTCCGAGGACCGCATGGACGTTTCCGCCACACGCCGCCCCAGCGGTTCCAGGATCTTGCGCATGAATTCGGCGCCAGGTGCCGGATGGTCTTCCAGGGGCGTACCGCTGATGGGAACGAAGGGCACGACAAAGGGATAGACACCCAGCGCCAGCAGGCGGTCGCACATTGCCAGGATGGCCTCGGGCGTATCGCCCAGCCCGGCCAGGATGTACGTGCTGACCTGGCCTCGGCCGAAGATCGCGACCGCGGCTTCGAAAGCGCTGAGATAGCGTTCGACCGGCACGCTGGCCTTGCCCGGCATGATGCGCTGGCGTACCGCCGGCGTAACGGCTTCCAGATGCATGCCCAGGGTATCGATGCCCGCGTCGCGCATCCGCGCGAACCACGCGTCGTCGTCGGGCGGCTCGCACTGCCCCTGGATGGGGATGTTCACCGCGGCCTTGATCGCCGCGGCGCTCTCGCACAGGATGGCGGCGCCGCGGTCCGTGGCGTTGGGGGTGCCCGTGGTCAGAACCACGTGCTTCACGCCGTCCAGCAACACTGCCGCGCGCGCCACTTCGGCCAATTGAGCCGGCGTCTTGCGCGCGATGGTGCGCCCCGCCGCCAGCGACTGGCCAATGGCGCAGAACTGGCAGGCCTTGCGCCGGCTTTCGTAGCGGATGCAGGTTTGCAGGACGGTGGTGGCCAGCACGTCCGAACCATGCAGGGTCGCGATGTGCGAATAGGGTACGCCGTCGAGCGTCTGCATCGCATAGAAGCGCGGCGCCTTGGGAAAGGACAGCGTGGCGATGGGGATGGTGCCGCGCATCAGCGTGCTGCGGCCCTGCTCATCCGGCGCCTGCGCGACGAAAGGCGAATTCCACGCGCTGGAGGTATGTACCGGCACCATGAAGGCCCGTTCGCCCACCATCACGGCCTTGTGGTCCGAGGGGCCCGCGCCGCCGCGCCGGCTGGCGGCGCCGGCGTTCGGGTCAAGCAGCCGCAGGCCGGATGACTGCAATTCCGTCATCAATTGCCGGCTCGCCGGCGGCAGGAGTTCCTGCGTTTCCATGGTTCACCTCAGGTAGAAACGTAATGTCGGGGACGGCATCCCCGTGCATGGGAAAGGCAGGCCGGGCCGGCCTGCGGTCGATGGCCAGGCTCAGCAGCTCCGGCCGCGCGTAGTGGCCCACGCTGTCCATCATGCGTTTGCGCTTGATGATCAAGCCCAGGTCGAGATCCGCCACGAGCATGCCCTCGCCCTCGCGCAGCGGCGGCACCACGTGGTTGCCTTCCGGCGATACGATGGCCGTATTGCATCCCCCGCGCAGCGCCTTCTGCAACGCGGGATCGGGCGTGATGGACTCGATCTGCGCATCCGTCAGCCAGCCCGTGCTGTTGACCACGAAGCAACCGGACTCCAGCGCGTGATGGCGTATCGTCACCTCGATCTGGTCGGCGAAGATCGGACCGACCATGGAACCGGGGAACTGGCTGCAATGGATCTGCTCGTGCTGGGTCATCAAGGCGTAGCGGGCGAGCGGGTTGTAGTGTTCCCAGCAGGCCAGCGCGCCGATGCGGCCGGCTTGCGTGGACACCACCTCCAGCCCGCTGCCATCACCCTGCCCCCAGATCATGCGCTCATGAAAAGTGGGCGTGATCTTGCGGCGTCGCTGCACCAGCCGGCCGTCGCCATCGAATACCAGCTGGGTGTTGTAGAGCGAGCCGTGATCGCGCTCATTCACGCCCAGCACCACGACGATGCCGTGCTTGCGAGCCCGTTCGGATACAGCCTGCGTGACCGGCCCGGGCACGGCCACGGCTCGCTCATACAGCCGCATGTGATCGGCGCCGGATTGCACGGGCGGCTTGACGAACGAGAAGTACGGGTAATACGGCACGAACGTCTCTGGAAAGACAGCCAGTTGCGCTCCCTTGCCGGCGGCCTCATCGAGCGCGTCGAGCACCTTGTGCAAGGTGCCGTCGGCGCGCTCGAAGTCCGGCGCCAGCTGGATGGCGGCGGCGCGAATGACGCGATTCTCGGACATGCTCGTTGGCCCTCAAAGCGTCCAGGTATCCAGGATGAAAGCGTTGTCGCGCCGATGCAGCAGCACGAGGTCCAGCACATCCAGCGGATTGATCGGACGTATGCCTTCGATCAATGACGGCTCGCCGTGCCCGTACAGGGCCTGCAGCGCGAAGCGGCAGGCGTAGACCTTGCCGCCTTCCTCCATGAATTTCTCGATCTGCTTGTTGAAATTCTGGTGTCCCGGGAAGGCTTCGTCGCCCAGAGTGGGGAAGCCGCGCTTGACGCCCAGGGTCACGCCAGGGCCGTACAACAGCACCGAGGTATCGAAGCCCTTGCGCTTGAGCCGCGTGGCCTGCAGCAGATTGACGAAACCGATGGAGCCTTCGAAGGCCACGGTATGGAAGGTGACCAGCGCTTTCTCTCCCGGCTGGGCCTTGACGTCTTCGAATACCTTCTCTTCGTAATCGACCAGGAAATCGCCTTTCTCATGAGCGGGCTTGTTGACGGCGGGCATAGTGCATTCTCCGGAAGGATGAGGGACGGCGCGGTGTTGCGCACCCTTTCCCTCTTGCAACGTGCATGCCATCAGTTGCCGTGAAAAATGCAATCAACGTCCAATCAAACTGGCGTGGGCCAACCTCGCGGCGCCATCGCGCGCACCGTTTTCGTGTCTTTGCGCAGCGGGTTGTCGAGCTTGCGCCATGTCCCTCGCACCATAGCCGTGCAAAGCATGGCGCAGCGCGATCCTGGTTGGTGCATGGCGCGTGTTCATGGGCAGGCCGCGCACAAGCGAACCGCCGTGCACCGGGCTACGCAAGTGACGCGCGGTGTGCCAACATAGAAAAAAGGCCCGTAGGTAAGGCGTTATAGCCAAGGCCATATACGCAAGGCGCGACTTCTTCCGCATCGGGACTCCGGCACATGGTCTATTCCACACATCACTGGCTTGCCCGCTTCGAGCAAAGCGAAAGACCCGCTTATCTGTTGCTGGCGGAGTTGATCGAGCAGGACGTCGGCGCGGGCCGCCTGTCGTCGGGCGACCGCCTGCCGCCGTTGCGGCAACTGGCCGAGACGCTGAGCCTGGACTACACCACGGTGGCGCGCGGATACGCCGAGGCACGCAAACGCGGCCTGGTCGATTCGCACCCCGGCGCCGGCACCTACGTCAAAGGTGGCAATCCCTCGCTCGCATCGCGCGGCGGCATCAGTGCGGAAATGAGCATGAACCTGCCGCCCGAGCCCCGCTCACCCGCCCTGCTTTCGCGCATGCGCGAAAGCGCGGCGCGCATATTCACGGAGGACGACTTCTACGGACTGCTGCGCTACCAGGAATTCGGCGGCACCACGGCCGACCGCGATGCCGGTGCGCGCTGGCTGCGCCGCCAGTTGCCCGGCGTGCGCGGCGAGGACGTACTGGTCTGTCCCGGCATACACAGCGTGCTGCTGGCGCTGGTGGCCCAACTGGTGCCGGCGGGCGAACTCATGTGTGTCGAAGCGCTGACCTATCCGGGCATCAAGGCCATCGCCACGCAGTTGGGCATCAAGCTGTTTCCGCTGCACATGGACAAGGACGGCCTGAGCGCCGCGGCGTTCGAAGAGGCCTGCAAGGCTTTGCAGCCCAAGGCGCTGTATTGCAATCCGACGCTGCAGAATCCCACGGCGGCGACGCTGCCGGCGCGCCGGCGTGAAGAGATCGCCGATGTGGCGCAGCGCTACAACGTCGCCATCATCGAAGACGATCCCTACGCCATGCTGCCTTCGCAGATGCCCGAGCCCCTGAGCCTGCTGGCGCCCGAAATCAGCTACTACGTGACAGGGTTCTCCAAGTGCCTGGGCGCAGGCGTGCGCATCGCGTACGTGAAGGCGCCCGACGCCATGCGGCAGCGCCGGCTGGCGGCGACCTTGCGCGCCTTCACCGTGATGTCGTCGCCCGTGACCAACGCGCTGGCCACGCGCTGGGTCAATGACGGCACCGCCGAGGCCATGCTGGAAGCGGTGCGGGCGGAGTCGTCGGACCGCCAGGAACTGGCGCGCAAGCATCTGCAGGGCCTGCGCCTGCAGACCGACCCGGAAGGCTTTCACCTGTGGCTTGAATTACCTTCCGGCGTCGCGCCGCTGGCGTTTGCGCAACGCATGCGCGAACGGGGCGTCTGGGTCGTCGGCAGCGCGGCGTTCGCGACTGATGGCAATCCGCCGCAAGCGGTGCGCGTCTGCCTGGGCGGCGCCATGAGCTGGTCGGAATGCGCGGAAGGACTGCAGCTGCTGGCGCGCGAGCTGCGCAACGACGAAGACTAGGCTGCACCGGCTTCGGTCAGCCGGCCACCGCCCGTCAGGTCCTGGCCCAGGGGCGGCCCGCGATCAGACGTGGCCAACGTCCAATAGTACCGACTCGAACGCGTGCTGCGCCTCGGCTTCCATGAGCGTTGGCAGCAAGGCCGCGCCGCGCACGGCGGCGAGTGCGGGTGCAGACGCCGGCGGGCTCGCGGAAGCGCCGGCCGCCACTGTCCGCAAAGCCCGCAATGCGTCATCCATGCCTGCCGTGGCCGCGCCCGGCAGCAGGGTCGTCAGGCTGATGCGCCTGACCCCCAGCTCACGCAAGCGCGCCAGCGGCACGCGCCCCGCGGACGCTGCCGGCGCTAAGCCGGTGCCGGCACTGATCGTCACGGGAATCCGCAACGCGCGGACCAGGCCATCGATCTCCTCTTCCCCGCGCGGCGCCATGGGCAGGATCAGATCGGCGCCGGCTTCCTCATAGGCCAGCACCCGCGCCAGCACGTCGCCCACGGGCTCGACCGCGCACGCATCGGTGCGCACGATGACGAGGAAATTCCCGTCCCGGCGCGCGCGGCAGGCCGCGCGTATCTTGCCGCACATCTCCGCCACGCTGACCACTTCCTTGCCCGCGCCGGTGCCATGGCGGCGTGGCACGACCTGGTCTTCCAGATTGACGCCAGCCGCGCCGGCCTCTTCGAACAATTCGACCGTATGGAACACGCCGCGCGCATTGCCATAACCGGCATCGGCATCCGCGGTGATGGGGATACCCGCCACGCGTACCAGGCGGCGACAGTGCTCGACGCTCTCCGCCAGGCCCAACAGGCCGATGTCCGGCTGGCCCAGCAAGGCCATGGCCAGCATGGCCCCGCTGATGCAGGTGCTGCGATAGCCGGCACGCTCGACCAGCCGCAGGCTGAAGACATCGTGCACCGCCGGAGCGATGATGAAGGACTCTTCCTGCAACTGGCACCGCAATGTGGCGCGCTTGGCAGCGGCATCGGGAATCGACATCACGGCCGTCATTCCTTGGGCATGCTTTCGGCGAGACGGCGCAGCGTGGCTTCGCGGCTGTCGATCAGGCTGGTCCATTCGGCGCCGCCCAGGTAGTCCAGCACCGGCGCGTCATTACCCGCCTTGCGCAGGTATTCGGGATCGGCGAGCGTCGCCTTGATCGCCGCATCCAGCTTGGCGACGATAGCGGCCGGTACGCCTGCGGGAACCGCGAACCCGCGCTCGGCCGGCATCACGTCGTCGAAGCCCTGCTCGCGGGCAGTGGGCACATCGGGGAAGGAGTGTGAGCGTGCGTCGCTCATCTGCGCGATGACCTTCAAGGGCACGGCCTCCTTGCCGGGGTCGGGCATTTCGCCCGTGGTCACGGCGGCGAAATCGATGTAGCCGCCCAGCAGCGCCGTCTTCGACTGCGCCGTGCCGTTGTAGGGGATGTCATTGAGCTTCACGCCCGCCACGTTCTGCAGTTGCAGCAAGGCGAGATGGCCATTGGTGCCCACGCCGTTATGGCCGATCGACAGCGAACCAGGCTTCGCCTTGAGGGCGGCCACGACATCGCCCAGCGTGTTGTAGCGGCTGTCCTGCCGCGTGACCAGGATGGTGGGATCGGACAGCACGCGCGCGACCAGTTGCAGCTTGCGCGGGTCGTACTGCGTTTTCTTGTACAAGGGTACGAACGCCATGGCCGGAAGGTTGACCACGCCCAGCGTATAGCCGTCGGGGTTGGCGCGCGCCACCGACGTGTTGGAGATTTCGCTGGCGGCGCCAGGACGGTTGACGATGACGAAATTGGCCTTGCCGCCAAGATATTTCTGGATGAAGGGCATCATCGTGCGCGCCATGATGTCCGTTCCGCCGCCGGCCGCGAATCCCACGTAGACCTGGATGGGATGATCCTCGGGCCATTCGGCCAGGGCGGGCGCGGCACTCAGCGCCAGCAGCAGAGCCGCCGCGGCACGCAGGCGCCGGGGGGCCGGCATGGAAAGTCGAGACAGCGTGGTTCGCATGGTTTTCCCCTCATAGGAATGGATGCGCGGAATGGATGCGGGCGTGGCCCGGGCCAACCGCGCTGAGCCTTGATTGCCCGTGCCAGCACGATACGCAGCGTCGAGCCATTCAAAAAGCGACTTATTTTCACTGCCAGGCAGTCGCAAAACGAATACCATGGCAGCCATGACACTCAAGCAGCTCGAAGCGTTCTACTGGGCGGCCACGCTGGGGAGCTTTTCCCTGGCAGCCGCACGCCTGCACGTCACGCAGTCATCCCTGTCCAAGCGGATCGCCGAACTGGAGGACGATCTGGCCACTGCCCTGTTCGACCGTACGGGCCAGCGCGCCATCCCCACCGATGCCGGCCTGCGCCTGCTGGACCATGCGGCACACATGCTGGAGGTTGAAACCCGTATCCGCAGCGACCTCGGCGGCGGTCCCGTGCGCGGCTCCAGCCGCTTCGGCATCAGCGAGCTGATCGCCACGACCTGGTTTCCCAACTTCGTCGCACGCGTCCAACGCGAACATCCCCATCTTGCGATGGAGCCCCAGGTCGATCTCACGAACGGACTGCTGCGCAAGCTGGAGCGCGGCGAGCTGGATTTCGCCATCATCCCCGGCCCGGCCGCCTCGGCCGCGCTGGCCAGCGAGAAGATCGGCGAACTGGAGTACTGCTGGATGGCCGCGCCGCAGCGCCTGGCGAAAGGAACCATGTTGAGAGCGCAGCATTTCCAGGAGCATCCGGTGATCACCCTCAGCCCGGAGGCCGGCTTGGCACAGGCTTTCGAACGGTGGCTGGCCGCGCAACAGCTGCAAATACCGCGCGCCCTCACCTGCAACAGCCTGACGGCCCTGATCGCGCTGGTCACGGCGGGCCTGGGCATCAGCTTTTTCCCGCGCCGCTATGTGGAACCGTATGTGCGGGCCGGCAAGCTGGTGGAACTGGCGAGCGACCCGCCGCTGCCCCGTCTCACCTACTGCTTCCACTGGCGCGCCGCCGACACGCGGATGGCGGTGGCATCGCTGCGCCGGATCAGCCGCGAAACCGCCGACTTCACACTCACCGCGCCGCTCGTTCCCGCTCAGTAGCCGGGTAGCGCCATTTTGTCCCGCTGCGCCCGCTTGCGTCTCATGTCGGCAACAGGCATCTGGTATGGTTGCGGATAGCGCCGTGCTGTCGCGGTAGCGGTGCGCTTACCCCCGGTTTTCCGCCCCTGTTTTTTTGCCTTATCAGGCACGAGGTGTCCTCATGCAACGCGATTTCGATCTAGTAGTCACCATTCTCGGCGCGTTCCGCGACGCCGAAGCGTCGACGCTCACCGGCCAGGAAGTGACCAAGGCCGTGCAGGAACTGGCTGAAGGCGACCTGCCCGCCGCAATGGTCGAGCATCATCTGGAAATCCTGGCCGACGCCGGCCTGGCCAAGAAGCTGACCGAAGGCACCACCGGCCAGGACGCCGTCTGGCGCATCACCTGGAAGGGCTACGATGCCCTGGAACAGGACGACGAAGACGAAGAGGAAGAAGAGGAAGAAGACGACCTCGACTACGACGAAGAGTAAGTCGCGGCGGCCTGCCCCGCCCTCTGTCGCGTAGTACGAACCGGCCCTTCACGGGCCGGCTTTTTTTTTTATTTCTCGGCGGTGCAGTACTTCGGATTCTTGAGCGTGACCGCATTCTCGGCATGCCCGTCGTCCAGCAGTTGGATGTAGGGGCATCGCATGGACTTGCCGTTGATCTCGACGGACTCCATTTGCACCGCCTCCGAGTACTCGTGGGAGATTTCGCCGTTACGCGTATCGCGCAGGTAGACCTCCATATGCACCCGGTCCCAGGAATCGGGCGGTTCCGACTGGCAGGAAGAAGGATCGCGCGGCAGCAGCCGGTCACCGACGTTCCAGGTAACGTCTGGGTATTCGACGTGGCCATTGTGATAGGTCGGCATCACGTAGCAATAGCTGATCTTGCCCTTGCTACGCACAGGCTGGAAAAAGCTCTCGCCCTGCTCGACCTGGACCAGCTTCCCACCTTGCCACTTGGCGACAGTGACGAAGTGATCGCAGCAGCCATTGCGCTGGAAATCCCAAACCAGTTTGTTGGCGGCGTCGAAGTTGGGCGAGGTCATGTCTTCCATGGCAGCGGTGACGTCTTCCATCTTGCCCGTGCCGGGCTGGTACAGCCAGGCGCTGGTGGGAATGTTGGGACCGGCCGGCAGGAACTGGGCCAGCGTCAGGTCCGGCCAGCCATCGAAATTGATGTCCGCCGTCTCCGGCACGAAGATGCGGCAGGTGCCTTGCGAATCCGTCGGCAGTGTCTGCACCAGCTTGCCATCCTTGTACAGGCGGACCTGGGTCACATGCGGCACGTCGGTCGCGCAGTCGCCTGAGGGATCGGGCATGCGGTCCGCGGCGAGGCGGATTTCATAAGGAAAGGCGTGGCCGCCCGGCGCGGTATTCAAGGTCAGGGGCAGGCTGCGCTTGCCATCCGGGCTGGCCCAGGTACCCGTCCAGCCGGCGCCATCGGTACGCATGTCCCAGCGTCCTGTCACGGGCTTTTCCTTGCCGGCGGCGGTCTGGTCGTATTCCTGGATGGCCACGCCATTGGCCTGCCAGCTGCCATCGAGCCGCAGCTTCAATATCTTGTTGGAATCGCAAGGCTCATAGCAGTAGTTGCCGGACACGTGGTCGGCGACACGCTGCAGTTCAACGCGAATATTGCGGTTGGCGATCTTGCCCTGGTAGGACGCCGACCAGGCGGGGAACTCCACAGCGGGAGATTTGGGCATGGTCGTCGTCGCGGGCGGGACCGCAAGCGGCGCAGCGGCGGGAGCGGGAGCCGCGGCCGGAGCCACAGCCGGCGCATGGGCGTGAGCTGCCGTGCCTGGCGACTGCGCGTGCGCGACCGGACCCGCCAGCACGGCGGCGCCCAGCAGCATCAGCCTGGCACAACGGCTGGCGCGGCGTATCGAAGCAAAATCCCGCCAGGAACGGCGGCGCGAGATCGGGTTGCTCATGGTGACTCTTATCGTTGTGGTTGAGCATGGGGATATATCACGCCCACATTGCCGAGAGTTCGACAAATTGTCAGCGGTGCTACGGACGCCGCCGTGTTTCACGGCGACAGTCATCTCGCTGAATGCAAATGGGCGCCGAATCGGCGCCCATTATTGGCTCGCAGGAAGCGCGGTCCGTTGCGTGAAACGGCTGGGCCCAGGCAGGCGGCCCCAGCCCTTCCGACGCGCAGTTCGCCTGCTTACTTCTTCGCTTCAGGCTTCAGGATGTCATGCCACTTCTGCGTCTGGTCGGCGATGAAAACCTTGAAATCCGCCGGCTTGTTGCCGCCGGCATCCGCGCCTATGGTTTCCAGCACCTTCTTCATCTGCGGATCCTGCAGGATCTGCACGACGTCCTGGTACAGCGTCTTTTGCACATCGGCCGGCGTGCCGGCCGGTACCATCAAGCCGTACCAGGTGGAGAAGGTGTAGCCCGGCAGGCCCGCTTCGTCGATGGCCGGAATGCCGGGGAAGAAACTGCTGGGCTTCTCGCTGCTGACGCCCAGCGCGCGCACGGTACCGGCCTTGATCTGCGCGATGGCGGAACCACTGGTTTCCAGCGCCATCTGGATCTGGCCGGAGATCAAGTCGGCCATCATGGGCGCGCCGCCCTTGTAGGGCACGTGCGAGATGTCGATCTTGGCCATGGAACGGAACAGCTCGCCCGCCAGATGCTCGGTGCTGCCGATACCGGCCGAACCGAAGTTCAGCTTGCCCGGGTTCTGCTTGGCGTAGTCGATCAGCTCCGGCACGGTCTTCACCGGCAGCTTGTTGTTGACGATCAGCAGGTTGGGCGAGGACGCGACGATGGTGATCGGCGCGAAGTCCTTCTGGAAGTCGTAAGTGAGCTTGTCATAGGTCGACGGCGCGATGGTATGCGCGATGGTGGCCAGGAACAGCGTATAGCCGTCCGGCTGCGCACGCGCGACATAGGCCGCACCGATGGTGCCGCCGGCGCCGGCGCGATTGTCGACGATGACGGGCTGCTTCAGCTTTTCGCTGAGCATCTGAGCCAGGGGACGGCCCACCATGTCCGTGGTGCCGCCGGGCGGGAAAGGAATCACCAGGGTGATGGGCTTCTCGGGCCACGCGGCCTGGGCGCCGGTAGCGGCGGCACACAACACACCAGCGGCCAGCAGCTTCGCCAATGACGACGGTGCAGGCGATATGCCGAATTTCATTTTTTTGGCTCCTCGAGCGGGGTACGCGATCGTTGATCGTTGTTGGGACTTCCGATGGCTGTTCCGCCATTCAGGAAATCAAGTAATACGCGAACCTGCGGGCGGATTGTATACCGTGGTGTGCGGATGGCATATCGCCTGGGAGGGTGCGCCTCGCGTACAAACGCTGCTTGCGGCTGAAATCCGGCAACGAATGGCAAAAAAAAACGGGCCGCACATTGTGCGGCCCGTCTTGTCCTGCCTGATCGTCGGATTACGCCGACAGCCGTTCCTCGATCTTCTTCTTGGTACGCGGCAGCGCGGCCGGCAGGCCTTGCTTGAGCTGTTCGAACAGCTCCGCGTGCAATTCCAGTTCCTTCTGCCAGGCCTGCTTCTCCACCGAGCTGACCAGGTCGAACTGCGCGCGACTGAAGTCCAGGCCCTTCCAGTCCAGGTCTTCATAGCGCGGCGAGACGCCGAACACGTGTTCCTGGCCTTGCGCCTTGCCTTCGATACGGCCCAGCATCCACTTCAGCACGCGCATGTTCTCGCCGAAGCCCGGCCACACGAACTTGCCATCCGGACCCTTGCGGAACCAGTTGACGCAGTAGAAGCGCGGCAACGTGGCGCCCGTTTTCTCCAGCTTCTCGCCCAGCTCCAGCCAGTGTTGGAAGTAGTCGCTCATGTTGTAGCCGCAGAACGGCAGCATGGCGAAGGGGTCGCGGCGCACCACGCCTTGCTGGCCAGCGGCCGCGGCGGTGGTTTCCGAACCCATGGTGGCAGCCATGTAGACGCCCTCTTCCCAGTTGCGCGCCTCGGTCACCAGCGGTACGGTGGTGGAGCGGCGGCCGCCGAAGATGAAGGCATCGATGACCACGCCTTCCGGGTTTTCCCATTCGCCGTCGATGGACGGGCACTGCGAAGCCGGCGCGGTGAAGCGGGCGTTCGGATGCGCGGCCTTGCGGCCGGTTTCCTTGCCGATGGCCGGCGTCCAGTCCTGGCCTTGCCAGTCGATCAGGTGCGCGGGCGCCTGCTCGGTCATGCCTTCCCACCAGACGTCGCCATCGTCGGTCAGCGCAACGTTGGTGAAGATGCAGTTGGCGTTCAGGGTGGCCATGGCATTGGGGTTGGTCTTCTCCCCGGTGCCCGGTGCCACGCCGAAATAGCCGTATTCCGGATTGATCGCGTGCAGACGGCCATCCGCGCCGGGTTTGATCCAGGCGATGTCGTCACCGATGGTGGTGACCTTCCAGCCGTTCAGGCCTTCGGGCGGAATCAGCATGGCGAAATTGGTCTTGCCGCAGGCCGACGGGAACGCCGCCGCGACGTGATGCTTGCGTCCTTCCGGCGTGGTCACGCCCAGGATCAGCATGTGTTCCGCCATCCAGCCTTCGTCGCGGCCCATGGTCGAAGCGATGCGCAGCGCGAAGCACTTCTTGCCCAGCAGCGCGTTGCCGCCGTAGCCGGAACCGTAGCTCCAGATTTCGCGGGTGGCGGGGTAATGCACGATGTACTTGGTCGGGTTGCACGGCCACGGCACATCGGCTTCGCCGGCGCCCAGGGGCTTGCCCACGGTGTGCACGCAAGGCACGAACTCGCCGTCCGCGCCCAGCACGTCGTACACCTTCTTGCCCATGCGTGTCATGATGCGCATGCTGACCACGACGTAGGGGCTGTCGGTCAGTTCCACGCCGATGTGGGCGATGTTCGAACCCAGCGGGCCCATCGAGAACGGCACCACGTACAGCGTGCGGCCACGCATGCAGCCATCGAACAGGCCGTTGAGGGTCTTGCGCATTTCTGCGGGCGCGGCCCAGTTGTTGGTGGGGCCGGCCTCCTCGGCCTTGTCGGTGCAGATGAAGGTGCGGTCTTCGACACGCGCCACATCGCCCGGATCGGACAAGGCCAGATAGGAATTGGGACGCTTCTGTTCGTTCAGCTTGCGCAGCGTGCCGGCCTGAACCATCTGCGCACACAAGCGGTCGTTCTCTTCCTGGGAACCATCGCACCACACTACGCTGTCAGGTTTGGCGAGCGCCACGAACTCCGCCACCCAATCGACCAGGCGCCGGTTCTGCACATAAGTTGGCACATTCAGCGCGGCCTGGGGGCCATCGACGGGTCGGTTCATAGGTCTCATCTCCAGTTGATTTATAAAGTAGGCTTAAAACAGGGACAGGCTTGTGCCTGAATAGAAAAATCTGGACCCTGGCGGCTATCCGGTGCCGGCTCAACGTTTCGCCATGTGGCATGTGGGTTAGACGGCCATCATACCCGCGCCGCGCGCGGCGCCGTCAACCCGTCCACATGGCGGAAACAGGGGAAACCCCCATGCCGAGCCCTGCTGCCCGACGCGCGTGCCCGCGAGATTAAACGTGATCAAGCGAGATTCCGGTGTCAATTTGGGGCAACTCGTCACGAAATTGTCACCCTGCACGGCTATTTGTGTCGGCGTCGAGCGCCATCCGACGCACGAAATAATTCTGAAGAATTACCCCTCATGAATCTGCCTGCCGCTCAAAGCCGGTTGCTTTCCCTCTCCGCCGGCCCGGGCGGATTGATATGCGCCTTCCGTTTCCAGCCCGATATGGCCCCGGCCCGGCTCAACTGGAATGAAGTGCAGAACGCCCCGCCGCCAGGGTCCGGGGCTTTCCACTGGATACACGCCAAGACCGCTGACAGCCGCATCCAGGACTGGCTGGAGCATGGCGCGGATGTGCCTGAGGAAGCCCGCGCGTTTCTCGCCGGGCGCGATACGCGGCCCTGCCTGCATATGTCCGAAGACGGTGTGCACGGCCTGCTGGTGGATCTGAAGATGGACGCCGAGGCCGAGGACGCCGAAAAAGGCGTACTGCATTTCTTCATGAACGATGGCTTGCTGATCACCGTGCGCACGCGGGCGCTGCAATCCACCGACCGGCTGCGCCGGCGCGTCGAGGACGGCCGTGGCTATGGGTGCACCACCTCCTTGTTCGGCGACCTGCTGGAATGCCTGGCCGAAGGGTATGCCGCCCGCGTGGAAATGCTGACCGACGAGGTCGACGACATCGAAGCTTCGGTGTTGTCGGACCGCCGTGAACGCGACCGGGGCGCATTGAGCGCGGTGCGGCGGCAGTTGGCCGACCTGCGCCGGCAGATCCATCCTGAACGCCATATGTTGGGACGCCTGCCGGCCATGCGCCATGCCTGGGCCGAGCCCGAGGCGCTGGATCACCTGGCCCAGGGCGTGGACACGCTCAGCCATCTGGCCGCCGCCATCGATGCGCTGTACGAGCGGGCCAAGCTGCTGCAGGAAGAAATCGCGGCGCAGATGTCGGAAGAGATGAACCGCAACCTGCTGGTGTTGTCGGTACTGACCGCGATGCTGATGCCGGCCACGCTGCTGTCCGGCATCTTCGGGATGAACGTGGCCGACCTGCCCGGCTTGCAGACTCCCGGCGCGTTCTGGTGGATCCTGGGCGGCATGGTGGCGCTGGGCCTGGGAACGCTGGTATTCCTGAAGCGGCTACGGCTTTGGTGAAAGGGCGGCCCCGCGCGGCAAACAGTGCGGGACGCCAAAACGAACTCAAACGATCATACAAAAGCGTCTTTCTTTTTCGTTTTTGTTGCTTTATGATCGTTTCATGACATTAAATCCGCGTCAATCCGCCCTCATCGACGCCGTCCGCGAAAGCGGCGCGGCGACGATCGAATCGCTTGCCCAGCGCTTCGGCGTCACGCTGCAGACCGTGCGGCGCGACGTCAATCTGCTGGCCCAGGAAGGCCTGCTGGCGCGCTTCCACGGCGGCGTGCGGATCGAGGCGTCGACCACCGAGAACATTGCCTATCAGCAACGCCAGGCCCTGCACGCCGACGCCAAGCGTCGTATTGGCCTGGCCGTGGCCCGCCACATCCCGGAAGGCTGCTCGCTGATCCTTAATCTCGGCACCACCACCGAAGCCGTGGCCCGCGCGCTGACCCAGCATCGCGGCTTGCGTGTCATCACCAACAACCTGAACGTCGCCGATATCCTGGCGCCCAACCCGGACTGCGAAGTCATCATCGCGGGCGGCACGATGCGGCCGGGCGACCGCGGCATCATCGGCGAAGCCACGATCGAATTCATCCGCCGCTTCAAGGTGGACATCGGCGTCATCGGCATCTCCGGCCTGGAAGCCGACGGCACCTTGCGCGACTATGACCTGCGCGAGGTCAGCGTGGCGCGCGCCATCATGGCGCAGTCGCGCGAGGTCTGGCTGACGGCCGACAACAGCAAGTACCAACGCCAGGCCCTGGTAGAGCTGGCCAACGTCTCCCAGGTCCACCGTTTCTATACCGACCAGCCCCCGCAAGCGCCGCTGGCGCGCGTGCTCAAGCAGGCCGGCGTGCGCTGCGAAATCGCCAACGCCCCGGCCGACGACACCGCCGCAGCGACCGCCAACGCGCTCCCCGTACAGCCATGAAAATCGATCCCAAGCCCATCACTCCCCCGTCGCGCGACCGCATCCTGGCGCAACTGGACTCCGTCGAACCGTGGGACGTCATCGTCATCGGCGGCGGCGCCACCGGACTGGGCACCGCCGTGGACGCGGCAGCGCGCGGCTATCGCACGCTGCTGGTGGAAGCCGAGGACTTCGCCAAGGGCACCTCCAGCAAGGCCACCAAGCTGGTGCACGGCGGCGTGCGTTACCTGGCGCAGGGCAATATCAGCCTGGTACGCGAGGCCCTGCATGAACGCGGCCTGCTCGCGCGCAATGCGCCGCACGTGGTGTGGCCGCTGGGCTTCGTGGTACCGGCCTACAACCTGCTGGACCAGCCCTTCTACGGCATCGGCCTGAAAATGTACGACCTGCTGGCCGGCCGCCTGAACCTGCAATCCAGCCGCCTGCTGTCGCGCCGCGCCACCCTGGCCGAAGCGCCGACCCTGGCGCCCAGCGTCGGCGGCCACAACCTGCGCGGCAGCGTGCGCTATTTCGACGGCCAGTTCGACGATGCGCGCCTGGCCGTCAGCCTGATGCGTACGCTGTTCGACCTGGGCGGCCTGGCGCTGAACTATCTGCGCGTGACCGGCCTGTCGCAAAGCAAGGGCCGCATCGACGGCGTCACCGTGCGCGATGGCCTGAACGGTGCGGAACTGATGCTGCGCGCCCGCTGCGTCATCAATGCCACCGGTGTGTGGGTGGACGAAGTGCGCCACATGGAAGACCGCAGGGCACCCGTGATGGTGGCGCCCAGCCAGGGCGTGCACCTGACCCTGCCGCGCGACTTCCTGCCTGGCAACCGCGCCGTCCTGATTCCGAAGACGGACGACGGCCGCGTGCTGTTCGTGGTGCCATGGAACGGCCATACCGTCGTCGGCACCACGGATACCCCGCGCGCGGACCTGCCGCTGGAGCCGGATGCGGCGCGTGAGGACATCGATTTCATCCTGGCGACGGCGGGCCGCTACCTGAACCGCCAGCCCACGCGCGCCGATGTCACCAGCGTGTGGTCCGGCCTGCGCCCCCTGGTCAAGGCGACCGGCGTGGGCAACACCAAATCGCTGTCGCGCGAGCACACCATCCTGGTATCGAACGGCGGCCTGATCACCGTCACCGGCGGCAAGTGGACCACCTATCGCCGCATGGCGCAGGACGTCATGGAAACGGTGTTGCGCGAACAGATGCTGCCGCACACCTCCAGCCAGACCCAGAACCTGCGCCTGCACGGCGCGGGGAATATGTTGCCCGCGCAGGAAGCCCCTGGGTCCACGGATGCCTACTACGGCGTCGACCTGCCCGCCCTGCGCGCCCTGCCCGGCGCCGACCGCATGCTGGTGGCGGCCAGCGGCCTGACCGAGGCGCACGTCCGCTATGCCGCGCGCTGCGAACTGGCGCGCAGCGTCGAAGACGTTCTGGCCCGCCGCAACCGTGCCCTGTTCCTGGACAGCCGCGCCGCGCTGCAAGCCGCCCCCGAAGTGGCCCGCATCCTGGCCGAGGAACTGCATCGCGACGAATCCTGGCAAGCCAGGACGCTGCAGTCTTTCGCCATCACGGCCGCGCAGTACCAGTTGGATTGATGCATCTGAGCAAATAGCTAAACGTCAGTTAGCGGGGCGTAGAATCGTTCGCGTTCCGCGGCGCTGGCCGCATATGCTCTGGAGATGTGCGCGATGGCTATACCCAAGATCCAATTCGGCCGCACCGGCCTGAAAGTCTCCCGCCTGGCGTTGGGCACCATGACCTTCGGTCTGCAGACCGAGGAGTCCGTCGCCAAGCGCATCCTCGACAAGGCCACCGACGGCGGCATCAATTTCCTGGACACCGCCGACGTCTACCCGCTGGGCGGCACGCTGGACACCGTCGGCCGCACGGAGGAAATCGTCGGCCGCTGGCTGCAAGGCCGCCGCCAGCATTACGTCGTCGCCACCAAGGCGGTCGGCGTGACGGGCCCCAACGATTGGGACAAAGGCGCTTCTCGCAAGCACCTGCTGGACGCCATCGACATCTCGCTCAAGCGCCTGCAGACCGATTATGTCGACCTGTACCAGCTGCATTCCGACGACGACAACACGCCGCTGGATGAAACCATCGAAGCGCTGGACGTCATCGTGAAGTCGGGCCGCGCGCGCTATGTGGGCGTGTCGAATTTCCTGGCGTGGCGCCTGGCCACCGCGCTGGGGCGCGCGGACTTCCTGCGGCTCACGCGCTTCATCAGCGTGCAGCCGCGCTACAGCCTGCTGTTCCGCGAGATCGAACGGGAACTGCTGCCGCTGTGCCAGGCCGAAAGCCTGGCCGTGATTCCCTATAACCCGCTCGCTGGCGGCCTGCTGACCGGCAAGCACAAGGCCGGCAGCGCGCCGGCCGAGGGCACCCGCTTCACGCTGGGCACGGCCGGCGGACGCTACCAGGACCGCTACTGGAACGACCGCGCTTTCGAAACCGTGGCGCAGTTGGGCAAGCTGGCTGACCAGGCCGGCGTGCCCTTGACCCGTCTGGCCCTGGCCTGGGTGCTGGCAAATCCCCTGATCACCGCGCCCCTCCTGGGCGCCAGCAAGCCCGAACAACTGGACGAGACGCTGGCGGCAGTGGACTACAAGCTGGATGCGGACCTGAAGGCGGAGCTGGACAAGCTGACGCATGAGTATCGCTATGGCGATTCGGTAAGGTAAGTCTTGGTACGGTAAATGCCGGTGGCAGGCAGCGCCCGACGATACGGTACGGTGCCGCCCTGCCCCACGCCGCGCCACCGTCATCAATGCGACGAAACGAATTCCGACCCCGCGTGGGCCGGCGGCACGGCGAAGCTTTCTCGCATGCGCCGGGTTTCCGCAGCGGGGGTGCGGCCGAACAGGCGCTTGAATTCGCGATTGAATTGCGAAGGACTGGCATAGCCCACGGCATTGCAAGCGGCCTCCACTGTCATGTCCTGGCGCACCATCAACAGCCGCGCCTGATGCAGCCGTGTCGACTTCACATACTGCATGGGCGACGCGCGCGTGATGGCCTTGAAATGGGTGTGGAAGCTGGGCACGCTCATGCCGGCTGCGCCCGCCAGCACAGGCAGATCGAGATCCTGGGCGTAATGGGCGTGGATATGCCGCAGCGCCTTGCCTACCTTGCCGAAGCGCCCCTGCATGGCCAAGGCCGCACGCAGCGCATCGCCTTGCGAACCGGTAAGAATGCGGAAATACACCTCCCGCAGTAGCGCGGGCCCAAGCACCGCCGCGTCCAGCGGGCGGTTCATGGCTTCCAGGAACCGCAGCACGGAGCCGCGCAGATCCGCATCCATGGGGCTGGAGAACATGCTTTGCGGCGTGTCGTCCCGCACGGGCCTGCCGTGCCGGTCGATCTGGATCGTCAGCTCGGTCGCCAGCTGGAAGTCCAGGTGCAGATAGATGGCCAGCAGCGGATGCGCCGGCGTGGCGTCGGTTTCCATGGTGAAAGGCACGGGCACCGCCACGGCCAGGTAGTGCTGTTCATCGTAGACATACACCTGGTCGCCGAAATAACCGCGCTTGCGCCCCTGGCAGACGATGACGATGCCGGGATCGTAAAGCACCGGCGTACGCGCCAATGCACGATCGGAGCGCAGGATGCGGACCGAGGGCAACGGGGTCAGGTTGTAGCCCTCCTCCGGTGCCAGCGCGCCGAGCAGCGTCGCCATGCGCTGCTGTTCGAGTGCGGAGGCCTTGGCTTGCCGCTGAATCGGTTCCATATTCATAGGAATAGGCAGAATTGAAAGATTAATACACCTTAAAGTGCGCATACAGGATAACTATTATGCAGTCTCTGGTTCAATTTTTGGAGACTTGCATGAATTCTGGCAAAACCATCCTCATCACCGGCGTCAGCAGCGGCTTCGGGCGCGCCCTGGCGGAACAGGCCCTGGCGGCCGGGCACCGCGTGATTGGCACCGTACGTAACGAACAGGCCCGGACGGCGTTCGAGGCGTTGGCACCGGGCGCTGCCCATGGGCGCCTGCTGGACGTGACGGACGTCGATGCGGTGCCCGCTGTCGTCGCCGGCATCGAAGCCGATATCGGTCCGGTGGACGTCCTGGTGAATAACGCCGGCTACGGCCACGAAGGTGTGATGGAGGAATCGCCCCTGAGTGAAATGCGGCGGCAATTCGACGTCAACGTGTTCGGGGCCGTGGCCATGATGAAAGCCGTGCTGCCCTTCATGCGCGCGCGCCGGCGCGGCCATATCCTGAACATCACCTCGATGGGCGGTTTCATCACCATGCCGGGCATTGCGTATTACTGCGGCAGCAAGTTCGCGCTGGAAGGGATTTCCGAAGTGTTGGGCAAGGAAGTCAAACCCCTGGGCATCGCGGTGACCGCCGTGGCGCCGGGGTCCTTCCGTACCGACTGGGCGGGACGGTCCATGGTGCGAACGCCGCGCTCCATCGGCGACTACGATGCGCTGTTCGAACCTGTCCGCCGTGCGCGCGAAGAAAAGAACGGCAAGCAATTGGGGGATCCGGTGAAGGCCGCCCAGGCCATGCTGGCCGTGATCGCCAGCGCCAATCCGCCCGCGCACCTGCTATTGGGCAGCGATGCCCTGGAGCTGGTGCGCGGCAAGCTCGCGGGCATGGCCGAGGAAATCAAGGAGTGGGAAACGCTCAGTCGGTCCACGGATGGCTGAGATAGCGGCGGGTGGCAGGAGGCAGGAGGCGGGTGGCGGGTGGCGGGTGG
>NZ_NJIX01000013.1 GCF_002209485.1 Achromobacter sp. HZ34
GTGAAGACGACCTGCACCGGCGTGGAAATGTTCCGCAAGCTGCTGGACCAAGGCCAGGCTGGCGACAACGTCGGCATCCTGCTGCGCGGCACCAAGCGTGAAGACGTCGAGCGCGGCCAGGTGCTGGCCAAGCCCGCTTCGATCAACCCGCACACGGACTTCACCTCCGAGGTGTACATCCTGTCGAAGGAAGAAGGCGGCCGCCACACCCCGTTCTTCAACGGCTATCGTCCCCAGTTCTACTTCCGTACCACGGACGTGACGGGCACGATCGAACTGCCGGCCGACAAGGAAATGGTCCTGCCGGGCGACAACGTGTCGATGACCGTGCGCCTGCTGGCTCCGATCGCCATGGAAGAAGGCCTGCGCTTCGCCATCCGTGAAGGCGGTCGTACCGTCGGCGCCGGCGTCGTTGCCAAGATCCTGAAGTAAGCAAAAAAGCGACAAAAGTCGAGGGGGCAAATGCCCCCTTTGCTTTTGTCTGCAAATTCCCCTTTACAGGGGAATGGCAAAAGTAGTACTATGGATGGTTCCGCAAGGTTCCATCCTTCGCTTTTGAAGGTCGGGTCTCCAAGCCGGGTAGTCCATCCGGATGTGGCTCGATTGGATACTGTGCGGGCACAGTGGAAACAGCCCAGCTGTAGGGGTATAGCTCAATTGGCAGAGCGTCGGTCTCCAAAACCGAAGGTTGTAGGTTCGATTCCTACTGCCCCTGCCACCACAGCACTGGCCAGTGGTTATTTTCCGACCATGAGCCCGGCTTCCGCCGTCCCGCGTCCGTCCTCATGGACCCCCGGAAAATATTGCAAGTCGCGCGTTTACGGCGGACTTGTCTAGCAAAATGGCCAATACCAGCGTAGAAACTGTAACTAGCACCGCCGACCGCCTCAAGCTGGTTCTGGCCGTGCTCGTCATCATTGCTGGAATCGTCGGGTTTTCGGTGCTCAGCGAGCAGCCCATGGCGGCTCGCATCGGCGTCTTCGTCGGTGGCCTGGTTCTGGCCGCCCTCATTGCCTGGTTCAGCGAACCTGGCCGCCGCACACTGAGCTTCGCCAGCGAATCCTATAACGAAGTAAAGCGGGTGTCCTGGCCCACGCGCAAGGAAACGACGCAGATGACGGGTATCGTCTTCGCGTTCGTGGCCGCCATGGGCATTTTCATGTGGGTGCTCGACAAGGGCATCGAATGGATCATTTACGGCCTGTTGCTGGGCTGGAAATAAGGGACCGCAAATGAGCAAGCGTTGGTATGTCGTCCATGTCTATTCCGGCATGGAGAAGAGCGTCCAGAAGGCGCTGATCGAGCGCATCGACCGTGCGGCTCTGCAAACTTCCTTCGGCCGCATCCTGGTGCCGTCCGAAGAAGTAGTCGAAATGCGTGCTGGACAGAAGTCCATCTCCGAACGGCGGATCTTTCCCGGCTATGTGCTGGTTGAAATGGATCTGACCGACGAGACCTGGCACCTGGTCAAGAACACCAACCGCGTCACCGGCTTCCTGGGTGGCTCGGGTAACCGTCCGTCGCCGATTTCCGAAAAGGAAGTCGAGAAGATCCTGTCGCAGATGGAAGAGGGCGTGGAAAAACCGCGTCCCAAGATCCTCTTCGAGGTCGGCGAGATGGTGCGCGTCAAGGAAGGCCCGTTTGCGGACTTCAACGGCAACGTCGAAGAAGTCAACTACGAGAAAAGCAAGGTGCGTGTGTCCGTCACCATTTTTGGTCGCGCCACGCCCGTAGAACTGGATTTCAGTCAGGTCGAAAAGACCTGATTTTCAACCCCGGGGAGCCGTTCGCTAATTGCGTAACGGCGATTGAACCCGCAAGGAGCTAAGCATGGCGAAGAAAATCGTCGGCTTTATCAAGCTGCAAGTACCGGCTGGTAAGGCTAATCCCTCTCCCCCGATCGGTCCGGCGCTGGGTCAGCGCGGTCTGAACATCATGGAATTCTGCAAGGCGTTCAACGCCAAGACCCAGGGCATGGAGCCCGGTCTGCCGATCCCCGTGGTGATCACCGCTTTCGCGGACAAGAGCTTCACCTTCGTGATGAAGACGCCGCCCGCGACGATCTTGATCAAGAAGGCCGCCGGCATCCAGAAGGGTTCGCCCAAGCCCCATACCGACAAGGTTGGCAAGCTGACCCGTGCCCAGGCTGAAGAAATCGCCAAGGCCAAGGAACCCGACCTGACGGCCGGCGACCTGGACGCCGCCGTTCGCACGATCGCGGGCAGCGCTCGCAGCATGGGCATCACCGTGGAGGGCATCTGATCATGGCAAAACTTTCCAAGCGCGCCACCGCTCTGCGTGAAAAGATCGACCGCACCAAGCTGTACCCGGTTGCCGACGCTCTGAACCTGATCAAGGAAACCGCCACGGCCAAGTTCGATGAATCCATCGACGTCGCCGTGCAGCTGGGCATCGATCCCAAGAAGTCCGACCAACTGGTTCGTGGCTCCGTGGTCCTGCCCGCCGGTACCGGCAAGTCCGTGCGCGTCGCCGTGTTCGCCCAAGGCGACAAGGCCGAAGCCGCCAAGGCCGCCGGCGCCGACATCGTCGGTCTGGAAGACCTGGCTGAGCAAATCAAGGCCGGTCAAATGGACTTCGACGTGGTCATCGCCTCGCCCGACACGATGCGTGTCGTCGGCGCCCTGGGTCAGATCCTGGGCCCGCGTGGCCTGATGCCGAACCCCAAGGTCGGCACCGTGACCCCCGATGTCGCTACCGCCGTGAAGAACGCCAAGGCTGGTCAGGTGCAATACCGTACCGACAAGGCTGGCATCATTCACGCCACCATCGGCCGCGCCTCCTTCGGCGTGGAACAGCTGCAATCGAACCTGGCCGCTCTGGTCGACGCCCTGCAAAAGGCGCGTCCGGCTGCTGCCAAGGGCGTGTATCTGCGCAAGGTCGCCGTTTCGTCCACGATGGGCGGCGGTGCTCGCGTTGAAGTCGCCTCGCTTGCCCCCGCCGCTGCTTAAGCACGGCCGGTAAGCAAATAGAACTTTGGGCTGCGTCCGGTCAACCGGCCGGACGTTGCTGTCAAAGACCGCTGGAGCGGATGTCGGCGGTCTTCGTTTCCCGGTAACGGGAAGGGAAGTACCGGCAACTGCTTAATCCCGAAGCCTGTTCGGTTCGGATCCAGCGTAGACGGCGTCCCATGGAAGAATTCTTTGTTTGAAGAACTCGACCAGGTCGCCGCATTCGGTTGACGCCAAGGGATTTTTCCCGAAAGCGTCTTTTGATGGAGTGTTCAAACCGTGAGTCTCAATCGCCAAGAGAAAGCAGTGGTGATCGAGGAAGTCTCGGCGCAAGTCGCCCAGGCTCAATCGATTGTCATCGCCGAGTACCGTGGTCTGGACGTCGCCTCTGTCACCGTACTGCGCAAGACTGCGCGTGAATCGGGCGTGTACCTGCGTGTTCTGAAGAACTCGCTGGCTCGTCGCGCTGTTGCTGGCACGGCTTTCGAGCCGTTGGCCGAGCAACTTTCCGGTCCGCTGATCTATGGTATCAGCGCTGACCCGGTCGCGCCGGCCAAGGTCCTCGCAACTTTCGCCAAAACCAACGACAAGCTGGTTATCAAAGGCGGCTCCCTGCCGGGCAGCCTCTTGAGCCAAGCCGGTGTGCAGGCCCTGGCCTCGCTGCCGTCCCGCGAAGAGTTGTTGGCAAAGCTGCTGGGCACCATGCAAGCCCCGATCGCGCAATTCGCACGTACGCTCAACGAAGTTCCCACCAAGTTCGCCCGCGGCCTCGCAGCTGTGCGCGATCAAAAGGAAAAGGCCGAGGCTTAATCGCCTTTGCCCTGGACTTCGCTGTACGACCGAGCGACAACCAAACCCTGGCATTACCAAAATCTGGAGTTCTTAAAAATGGCCCTTAACAAAGCTGAAATCCTTGACGCCATCGCTGGCCTGACCGTTCTCGAACTGTCGGAACTGATCAAGGATCTGGAAGAGAAGTTTGGCGTGTCGGCTGCTGCCGCCGCTGTTGCTGTTGCTGCCCCCGCCGCCGGCGGCGCCGCTGCTGCCGCTGAAGAGCAAACCGAATTCACCGTCGTCCTGCTGGAAGCCGGTGCCAACAAGGTTAGCGTCATCAAGGCCGTTCGCGAACTGACCGGTCTGGGTCTGAAGGAAGCGAAGGACCTGGTTGACGGCGCTCCGAAGCCCGTCAAGGAAGCGGTTGCCAAGGCTGACGCCGAAGCCGCCAAGAAGAAGCTGGAAGAAGCCGGCGCCAAGGTCGAAGTCAAGTAAGACCTGCGTTGACTTGCCCGGGGACAGTGCAGTTTGCCGTCCCCGGGCTTTTGCGTTTCCAGGAAACCCCTTTGTCCGCAGGCTCAGAAGGGTTTTCTGGAGTCGTATATCAGTAGTATCACCCCGGGCCGTGGTTTTCGGCCCATGCAACCTCGAGTCGGAGTGCTCATGCCTTACTCGTACACCGAAAAAAAGCGCATCCGCAAAAGCTTCGCCAAGCGTGAAGACGTCCAGGACGTTCCTTTCCTGCTTGCAACGCAACTGCAATCCTACCTAACTTTTCTGCAGGCGGAAACCGCCCCGTCGCAGCGAGCCAACGATGGTTTACAGGCGGCATTTTCGTCGATATTCCCCATCGTTAGCCATAACGGAATGGCGCGTCTTGAATTCGTCAGCTACGTGCTCGGCGAGCCGGTGTTCGATGTCAAGGAATGTCAGCAACGTGGCCTGACCTACGCTTCGCCCCTGCGCGCCAAGGTTCGCCTGGTGCTGCTCGACCGCGAAGTCAGCAAGCCCACCGTCAAGGAAGTGAAGGAACAGGAAGTCTACATGGGCGAAATTCCGCTCATGACGGGCACCGGTTCTTTCGTCATCAACGGTACCGAGCGCGTCATCGTATCGCAGCTGCACCGTTCGCCCGGCGTGTTCTTCGAACATGACCGCGGTAAAACGCACAGCTCGGGCAAGCTGCTGTTCTCGGCCCGCGTGATTCCTTACCGCGGTTCGTGGCTGGACTTCGAATTCGACGCCAAGGACATCCTGTTCTTCCGTGTCGACCGTCGTCGCAAGATGCCCGTCACCATCCTGGCCAAGGCCATCGGCATGACGCCGGAATCCATCCTGGCCCACTTCTTCGACTTCGATAACTTCGAGTTGAAGAGCGAAGGCGGCATGATGGAATTCGTGCCCGAGCGCTGGAAGGGCGAAATGGCCCGTTTCGACATTTCCGATCGCAACGGCAAGGTCATCGTCGAAAAAGACAAGCGCATCAACGCCAAGCACCTGCGCGATCTGGCTACCGCCAGCATCCAGCGTATCTCCGTGCCCGAGGAATTCCTCTACGGCCGCGTGCTGGCCAAGAACATCGTCGACGCCGACACCGGCGAAGTCGTGGCGCGCGCCAACGATGAAATCACGGAAAGCGTGCTCAGCGCCCTGCGCGCCGCCAACGTGCTGGATTTCCAGACCCTGTACACCAACGACCTGGATCGTGGTCCGTACATCTCGCAGACCCTGCGTACCGATGAAACCGCCGACCAGATGGCCGCGCGCGTTGCCATCTATCGCATGATGCGCCCCGGCGAACCGCCCACCGAAGAAGCGGTCGAAGCGCTGTTCCAGCGTCTGTTCTACAACGAAGAAACGTACGACCTGTCGCGCGTTGGCCGTATGAAGGTCAACAGCCGCCTGGGTCGCGGCGAGGACGTCATCACCGGCGCCATGACCCTGACCAACGAGGACATCCTCGAAACGATCAAGGTCCTGGTCGAACTGCGTAACGGCCGTGGCCAGATCGATGACATCGATCACCTGGGCAACCGCCGCGTGCGTTGTGTCGGCGAACTGGCCGAAAACCAGTTCCGTGCCGGTCTGGTGCGTGTCGAGCGCGCCGTCAAGGAACGTCTGGGCCAGGCCGAGACGGAAAACCTGATGCCGCACGACCTGATCAACTCCAAGCCGATTTCGGCCGCGATCAAGGAGTTCTTCGGTTCGAGCCAGCTGTCCCAGTTCATGGACCAGACCAACCCGCTGTCGGAAATCACCCACAAGCGTCGTGTCTCGGCCCTGGGCCCGGGCGGTCTGACCCGCGAACGCGCCGGCTTCGAAGTGCGTGACGTGCATCCCACGCACTATGGCCGCGTGTGCCCGATCGAAACGCCGGAAGGCCCGAACATCGGCCTGATCAACTCCATGGCGTTGTATGCGCGCCTGAACGAGTACGGCTTCCTCGAAACCCCGTATCGCAAGATCATCGATGGCAGCGTCAGCGACCAGATCGACTACCTGTCGGCCATCGAAGAAAGCCACTACGTGATCGCCCAGGCTAACGCCGCGCTCGACGCCGACCGTCGCTTCATCGACGACCTGGTGGCTTGCCGCGAAGCTGGCGAAACCATGTTGACCTCGCCGGGCAACGTGCACTACATGGACGTGGCGCCGTCGCAGATCGTTTCGGTCGCGGCTTCGCTGATTCCGTTCCTGGAGCACGATGACGCGAACCGGGCACTGATGGGCGCCAACATGCAGCGCCAGGCCGTGCCTTGCCTGCGTCCGGAGAAGCCCGTGGTCGGCACCGGTATCGAACGCACCGTCGCGGTCGACTCCGGCACCACCGTGCAGGCGCTGCGTGGCGGCGTGGTTGACCACGTCGACGCCGAGCGCGTCGTGATCCGCGTCAACGACGACGAAAACGTCGCCGGTGAAGTGGGCGTGGACATCTACAACCTGATCAAGTACACCCGTTCCAACCAGAACACCAACATCAACCAGCGTCCCATCGTCGCCCGCGGCGACAAGGTCGCCAAGGGCGATGTGCTGGCCGATGGCGCGTCGACTGACCTGGGCGAACTCGCCCTCGGCCAGAACATGCTGATCGCGTTCATGCCCTGGAACGGCTACAACTTCGAAGACTCGATCCTGATCTCCGAAAAGGTCGTGGCCGACGATCGCTACACCTCGATCCACATCGAGGAACTGACCGTCGTTGCGCGCGATACCAAGCTCGGACCGGAAGAAATCACGCGCGACATCAGCAACCTGGCCGAAACCCAGTTGAATCGCCTGGATGAATCGGGCATCACGTACATCGGCGCCGAAGTCAACGCCGACGACGTGCTGGTGGGCAAGGTCACGCCGAAGGGCGAGACCCAGTTGACGCCGGAAGAA
Source organism: Achromobacter sp. HZ34 (assembly GCF_002209485.1). Lineage (GTDB taxonomy): Bacteria > Pseudomonadota > Gammaproteobacteria > Burkholderiales > Burkholderiaceae_B > Bordetella_C. The sequence continues at coordinate 7,125 of NZ_NJIX01000013.1, forward strand.
AAGCTGCTGCGCGCCATCTTCGGTGAGAAGGCGTCGGACGTGAAGGACACTTCGCTGCGCGTGCCCTCTGGCATGACCGGCACGGTGATCGACGTCCAGGTCTTCACGCGTGAAGGCATCGTGCGCGACAAGCGCGCCCAGTCCATCATCGACGATGAACTGCGCCGCTATCGCCAGGATTTGAACGACCAGCTGCGCATCGTCGAAAACGACCAGTTCGATCGTCTCGAAAAGATGCTGGTGAACAAGACCGTCAACGGCGGCCCGCGCAAGCTGGCCAAGGGCGCGGTCCTGACCAAGCCTTACCTGGTCGATCTGGACCGCTGGCAGTGGTTCGACATTCGCCTGGCCGATGAACAGCACGCCGTCGTGCTGGAACAAGCCAAGGAATCGCTCGAACAGAAGCGCCACCAGTTCGATCTGGCCTTCGAGGAAAAGCGCAAGAAGCTGACGCAAGGCGACGAACTGCCCCCGGGCGTGCTGAAGATGATCAAGGTCTACCTGGCCGTGAAGCGTCGTCTGCAGCCTGGCGACAAGATGGCCGGCCGTCACGGCAACAAGGGTGTGGTCTCGCGTATCACGCCGGTGGAAGACATGCCGCACATGGCCGACGGTACCCCCGCCGACATCGTGCTGAACCCGCTGGGCGTGCCGTCGCGGATGAACGTCGGCCAAGTGCTGGAAGTGCACTTGGGCTGGGCTGCCAAGGGCGTGGGTCAACGCATCGGCGATCTGCTGCGTGACGAGCGCACGGCGCAAGCCAAGCAGCTGCGTTCGTACCTGGAAAAGGTCTACAACACGACCGGTTCCAACGCGCGCATCGACGAGCTGAGCGATGACGAAGTCGTCGAACTGGCCAACAACCTGAAGAATGGTGTTCCCTTCGCCACGCCCGTGTTCGACGGCGCGACCGAAGAAGAAATCACCAAGATGCTGGAACTGGCCTATCCGGACGACGTCGCCAAGCGCATGGCGCTGACCGAATCGCGCACGCAGGCATGGCTGTTCGACGGCCGTACCGGCGAGAAATTCGAGCGCCCGGTCACCGTCGGCTTCATGCACTACCTGAAGCTGCACCACTTGGTCGACGACAAGATGCACGCCCGTTCGACCGGCCCGTACTCGCTCGTGACCCAGCAGCCGCTGGGTGGTAAGGCGCAGTTCGGTGGCCAGCGTTTCGGGGAAATGGAAGTGTGGGCACTCGAAGCCTACGGCGCTTCCTACACCCTGCAGGAAATGCTGACGGTCAAGTCGGACGACATCAACGGTCGTACGAAGGTTTACGAAAACATTGTCAAGGGCGACCACGTGATCGACGCCGGCATGCCGGAATCGTTCAACGTGCTGGTCAAGGAAATCCGCTCGTTGGCCCTGGACATGGATTTGGAGCGTAACTAATGAAAGCGCTACTCGACCTATTCAAGCAAGTCTCGCAAGACGAGCAGTTCGATGCCATCAAGATCGGCATCGCCTCGCCCGAGAAAATCCGTTCGTGGTCCTACGGCGAAGTCCGTAAGCCCGAAACCATCAACTACCGCACGTTCAAGCCTGAGCGTGACGGTCTGTTCTGCTCGAAGATCTTCGGTCCCATCAAGGACTACGAATGCTTGTGCGGCAAGTACAAGCGCCTGAAGCATCGTGGCGTGATCTGCGAAAAGTGCGGCGTGGAAGTCACCGTCGCCAAGGTTCGCCGTGAACGCATGGGTCACATCGAGCTGGCCAGCCCCGTCGCGCACATCTGGTTCCTGAAGAGCCTGCCGTCGCGTCTGGGCATGGTGCTCGACATGACCCTGCGCGACATCGAACGCGTGCTGTACTTCGAAGCCTGGTGCGTGATCGAACCTGGCATGACGCCGCTCAAGCGCGGCCAGATCATGTCGGACGACGATTTCCTGGCCAAGACCGAGGAATACGGCGACGACTTCCGTGCCCTGATGGGTGCCGAAGCCGTGCGTGAACTGCTGCGCACCATCGACATCGACCGCGAAGTGGAAACGCTGCGCGGCGAACTGAAGGCCACCAGCTCGGAAGCCAAGATCAAGAAGATCTCCAAGCGCCTGAAGGTGCTGGAAGGCTTCCAGAAGTCCGGCATCAAGGCCGAGTGGATGGTCATGGAAGTGCTGCCCGTGCTGCCGCCGGACCTGCGTCCGCTGGTGCCGCTGGACGGCGGCCGCTTCGCGACCTCCGACCTGAACGATCTGTACCGCCGGGTCATCAACCGCAACAACCGCCTGAAGCGCCTGCTGGAACTGAAGGCGCCGGAAATCATCCTGCGCAACGAAAAGCGCATGCTGCAGGAAGCGGTCGACTCGCTGCTGGACAACGGTCGCCGCGGCAAGGCCATGACCGGCGCCAACAAGCGCCAGCTCAAGTCCCTGGCCGACATGATCAAGGGCAAGAGCGGTCGTTTCCGTCAGAACCTGCTGGGCAAGCGCGTCGACTACTCGGGCCGTTCGGTCATCGTGGTGGGTCCGCAGCTGAAGCTGCATCAGTGCGGCCTGCCCAAGCTGATGGCGCTGGAACTGTTCAAGCCCTTCATTTTCAATCGTCTGGAAATGATGGGTCTGGCCACGACCATCAAGGCCGCGAAGAAGCTGGTGGAAAGCCAGGAACCGGTGGTGTGGGACATCCTCGAAGAGGTGATCCGCGAACACCCGGTCATGCTGAACCGCGCGCCGACGCTGCACCGCCTGGGCATCCAGGCGTTCGAGCCCGTGCTGATCGAAGGCAAGGCCATCCAGCTGCACCCGCTCGTCTGCGCGGCGTTCAACGCCGACTTCGACGGCGACCAGATGGCTGTCCACGTGCCCCTGTCGCTGGAAGCGCAGCTGGAAGCCCGCACCCTGATGCTGGCCTCCAACAACGTGCTGTTCCCCGCAAGCGGTGAACCGTCGATCGTGCCGTCGCAGGATATCGTGCTGGGTCTGTACTACACGACCCGCGAGCGCATCAACGGCAAGGGCGAAGGCATCTTCTTCACCGACGTCGCTGAAGTGCAGCGTGCCTACGACAACGGCGAAGTTGAACTGCAGACGCGCATCACCGTGCGCCTGAAGGAATACGAACGCGACGAACAAGGTGAATGGCAGCCGGTCCTGCGCCGCCACGAAACCACGATCGGCCGCGCGCTGCTGTCCGAGATCCTGCCCAAGGGCCTGCCCTTCACGGTGCTGAACAAGGCACTGAAGAAGAAGGAAATCTCGCGCCTGATCAACCAGTCGTTCCGTCGTTGCGGCCTGCGCGACACGGTGATCTTTGCCGACAAGCTGATGCAGTCCGGCTTCCGCCTGGCCACGCGTGGCGGTATCTCGATCGCCATGGGCGACATGGTCATCCCCACGGCCAAGGAAACCATCCTTGCCGAGGCCAGCAAGGAAGTGAAGGAAATCGACAAGCAGTACTCGTCGGGTCTGGTCACGTCCCAAGAGCGCTACAACAACGTTGTGGACATCTGGGGCAAGGCCGGCGACAAGGTCGGTCGCGCGATGATGGAACAGCTGGCCACCGAGCCCGTGATCAACCGTCACGGCGAAGAAGTGCGCCAGGAATCGTTCAACTCGATCTACATGATGGCCGACTCCGGCGCCCGCGGTTCCGCGGCCCAGATTCGCCAGCTGGCTGGTATGCGCGGCCTGATGGCCAAGCCTGACGGCTCGATCATTGAAACGCCCATCACCGCGAACTTCCGTGAAGGCCTGAACGTGCTTCAGTACTTCATCTCGACGCACGGTGCGCGTAAGGGTCTGGCCGACACGGCACTGAAGACGGCGAACTCGGGTTACCTGACCCGCCGTCTGGTCGACGTGACGCAGGATCTGGTCATCATCGAAAGCGACTGCGGTACCTCGCAGGGTTACTCGATGAAGGCGCTGGTGGAAGGCGGTGAAGTCATCGAACCGCTGCGCGACCGTATCCTGGGCCGCGTTGCCGCCATCGACATCGTCAACCCGGACACGCAGGAAACGGCGATCGTCGCCGGCACCCTGCTGGACGAAGATCTGGTCGACACCATCGACCGCATCGGCGTGGACGAAGTCAAGGTGCGTACGCCGCTGACCTGCGAAACGCGTCATGGCCTGTGCGCGCACTGCTATGGCCGCGACCTGGGCCGTGGCTACATCGTGAACGTCGGCGAAGCCGTCGGCGTGATCGCGGCGCAGTCCATCGGTGAACCGGGCACGCAGCTGACGATGCGTACGTTCCACATCGGTGGCGCGGCGTCGCGTTCGGCCCTGGCCAGCGCGGTGGAAACGAAGTCGACCGGTACGGTCGGTTTCGCCAGCACCATGCGTTATGTGACCAACGCCAAGGGCGAGCGCATCGCGATTTCCCGTTCGGGCGAAATCGTCATTCATGACGACAACGGCCGTGAACGTGAACGCCACAAGATTCCGTACGGTGCCACCGTGCTGGTCGGCGACGGCGAAGCCGTCAAGGCTGGTGCTCGCCTGGCAACGTGGGATCCGCTGACCCGTCCGATCGTGTCGGAGTACGCCGGCCAGGTGCGCTTCGAGAACATCGAGGAAGGCGTTACCGTTGCCAAGCAGGTGGACGAAGTCACCGGTCTGTCGACCCTGGTGGTCATCACGCCGAAGACCCGCGGCGGCAAGATCGTCATGCGTCCGCAGATCAAGCTGGTGAACGAGGCAGGCGAAGAGGTCAAGATCGCCGGCACCGATCACTCGGTGAACATTTCGTTCCCGGTGGGCGCGCTGATTACCGTGCGCGACTCGCAGCAAGTGTCGGTCGGTGAAGTGCTGGCGCGTATTCCGCAAGAATCGCAAAAGACGCGCGACATTACCGGCGGTCTGCCGCGTGTGGCCGAACTGTTCGAAGCCCGTTCGCCCAAGGATGCCGGCATGCTCGCCGACGTCACGGGTACGGTGTCGTTCGGTAAGGACACCAAGGGCAAGCAGCGTCTGGTCATTACCGACCTGGAAGGCATCAGCCACGAGTTCCTGATTCCGAAGGAAAAGCAGGTTCTGGTGCATGACGGCCAGGTGGTGAACAAGGGCGAAATGATCGTTGACGGTCCGGCCGACCCGCACGACATCCTGCGTCTGCAGGGTATCGAGAAGCTGGCGACCTACATCGTCGACGAAGTGCAGGACGTGTACCGTTTGCAAGGCGTGAAGATCAACGACAAGCACATCGAAGTGATTGTTCGTCAGATGCTGCGTCGTGTGAACATCACCGATGCCGGCGATGCCGAATTCATTACGGGCGAACAGGTCGAGCGTTCGGAACTGCTCAACGAGAACGATCGTGTTACCGCGGACGGCAAGATCCCCGCGCAGTACGACAACGTTCTGCTGGGTATCACGAAGGCTTCGCTGTCCACCGATTCGTTCATCTCCGCCGCTTCCTTCCAGGAAACGACGCGCGTGCTGACCGAAGCGGCCATCATGGGCAAGCGCGACGATCTGCGTGGCTTGAAGGAAAACGTCATCGTGGGTCGCCTGATCCCCGCTGGTACCGGCCTGGCCTACCACCTTGCCCGCAAGGACAAGGAAGCCCTGGAAGCGGCCGAACGCGAAGCCGCTCGCCAGATGGCCAACCCGTTCGAGGATTCCCCGGTTACCGTGGATACCGAGCACGAGGTCGATGCCCAACCGGAAGCTCCGGCTGCCGGCGACGACAGCGCCAGCTAAGCAGTACTCCGGTCACCGGCGCCGCCACGAGCGGTTTGCCGGTGTCGGTAAGCAAATCCCCATGCAGCCTTGTGCTGGATGGGGATTTTTTTTTGCGCTCGCTGGATGGTGGGGACCCGCAGCAATACTGGAAAACTTTGTACCTTCCTAAGTACTATTAAGTAGACAGTCAGCAAAAGGAAAGGAACCGACATGGATAAATTTTGAAGATTGTGGAAGAATCGCCCGCGGCCATGTGGTCGATTAACAAATTAACAAACCATGAAACGTTTTGTCCGAGCGAGTTTAGTGTGCCTGTTGGGCCTCGTCATCGCGGGTTGCGGTGGCGGCGGGGGTGGAGATGATGACAAGGGCTTTGACCTGACGGCTACCGTCGATGGCAAGTCTGTCGACAGCTTCCATGTGTCGAATGGCCAGGGCGGCACCCTGAATGTGAACTCCGGGCAGGAGGCGGTGCTGAAGTCGTCCGATGGCGTGACGTGGACCGTGCAGTCCGCCGATGCGACCGTGGCCTATACGCAGGTGAAGGATCCCACCGACACGGTGCTGGACTACAACCTGAGCAGCGCGGCGGGCGGCCAGATCGTTCTTGCCGTGGCGTCGAAGGAAGACGCCAGCCTGACCGCGACGGTCACCGTTGTCGTGGCGCCGCAGCAGTACACTCGTAAGGATGCAGTGGTTGGCGCATACAGCATCTATGACGTCACCGACACCTCCGTGACCGGAACCCTGACGCCTTCCTCGTATGAGCGCCTGACGACGGCGGTCAATACTGACGGCAGCTACACGACCAATTCCCTGAATGCGCTGCTTACGGTAACTGACACCTACACCGCCAACGCTGATGGCAATCGCCTGTCGCGAGCCTATGTTGCGACGTACGGTACCAGGAACGGCGATAACTGCACGTACACGCCGGACCGCCACTACCTGAGCTACCCGATGTACGTCGGCAAGACTTGGACCGCGACGTGGGATTACGCCTGCACATCCGCCGCTCATGAGACCGGCGAATTGAACGCTGTGGTCGAGGCATTCGAGCCGGTGACCGTGGGTGCGGGTACGTTCGACGCGCTGCGTGTGCGCCTCGATACCAAGATCACCAATTCCAACGATACGAATTTGGCTAACGGCAGCGCCGGGACAGCTCAGTATCAAATCGCCATCCTCGGCTGGTACGTGCCGTCGCTGGGCCAATACGTCAAGTTCCAGCGTGACTGGACCTACGTTGGGTCCACGCCGAGCTACTACGTCTCTCATGAAATCGAGTCGATGCGTGAGACTGGCCAGCAGTAAGAAAAGCCACGGATCCCCTATTTCTTGCGTCGCTCGAAGCTGAGTGCGCGGGGGATACATGCAAAAGGGCCGCTTGTGCGGCCCTTTTGCATGCGAGCGCCTGTCGCGCTGCGCAGCGCGGATCGGTTCGGACGCCCAAAGCGCAATGGCTCACCGGCCGCGATGGCTGCGCAAGGGCCATGTACGTCCTTCAACGAAATCCCGAAAACCACCCAACCAGCCGTTGCGCCAACTCCCGGCACGCGGATAGCAACGCGCGGGGCGGGTACGTCACGCGCCGCCACAGCCGTGCCATCAGACCCGGCGAGGTAAAGCCGATATCGTCGATCGTCGACAAGGTGCCCGGATCGCCGAATATCGCGGTCTGCATGTACAAGCGCTCGGCCGTCGGTGCCTGACCCGGCGGGCTCGATGTCGACCTGGGCGTGGAGGAATAGGTCCGGTACAAACGCGGCAATGTCGCGCTGGAGCTCGTGCCCCAGCTGCCGGATTGCGCCGAATCCGGTCTCGATTGTTGCGGGGGAAAGAGACGGCCTGCCGTGACGGGAGAACTGAGCCCGCCTCGCATCCAGAGCCCTGACACCGGCACCGGATACAGCGGCCTGCCACCCGTCGACTGGGGGCGTGGCAGGCGGCCGCCAGGAGGCGCCGAATGCCGGCCGTCGCCACAGTCGCGCGTCTCGCTCAGCCTGTTTGCGCGCGCCCTGCCCGAGTCGCGCACCTCGGGTGATACCGTCCATGCTTCCGGCGGCGTGGCGTAGCCGGGATCCTTGATGTTGGCGAGTCCCTTATTCCACGGCAGGTGATCGTCCAGGCTCATGGCGACCCTTCTGTCGGGGGCCAGGGGAGCGATAAAAGCTGGGGGCGAAGAGGACCGGGAAGATGAGCGGGAAGACGTGCTGCCGGAGCGCGCTCGGCCTGGCGTGCGACCTGCGCACGCGCGCATTTTGAGCCCGGGGAATTCGGTCCCGTCATTCCCTGTCGTGCCGTGTTTTACGGCGTCGGGTAGCGGAGGCGGGACATCATCGAAAACATTACCCGACAGCGCCTGGCGCGAGAAATTGAGAGGGTTGGTTTCAATAGGCACGGCGATTCCCTGTTCAACCGCGCGATCCTTTCCGTTCGAAGGACGCCCCGGCAATGGAAATCGGGTAAGTGAAAATTCCTACAGAAAAGTTCCTCGCCAGGACGTCCCGCGACGCTCACTTCGCCGGCGTCATCGCCGCCTTGGCGCTGCGGAACACCGGGCCCCATTGCGGGTGTCCCTGTTCGTTGGGCGCCAGTTCAAACGTGGGATCGATCTGCAGGATGCGCAGGAAACTGTCCTCGCATAGCTTGCGGTAGTTGCTGACGCAGTAGCTGAACGCCTGCAGCTTGATCGCCTCGACCTGGAGGTCCAGCGGCGCCGCCGCCAGATCGGCGGAAGTAGCGACTCCGCGTATCACTTCGCCATAATGGCCCGCCTGATATTGCTCACGCACGCGTTGCAGCGCGTCCTGCGCGGCCTGCGACGGGGGGGCGCTTTGCGGCTGCGCCGGGGGCAAGGCACAAGCCGCGAGGGTCATGGCCAGGGAAATCGCGCAAACACTACGAATGGCACGGGCGACGGTTTTCATGATGCGAACAGAGATGCTCCAGGTACGATTGGGACGCGCAATGACGACGCTGGCCCGAGGTGTCGCCGATCATATATGCTTCCGCCCCCGTACAGCGTGCCGAACAAGCTCATCCTTACGCAGTGTCGGCGGCACGCCACGTTTTGCCTAGACCGTTGTGGGTAGGTCACAACGTAACTTTCGGCTCTAGATCATTCCGTCTTCGCTGCGCTGCGGGGCGCGCGGCTTTATCATGAGCAACTTGCTCCGGAGTTTCCTTCCATCATGTCCTCTAGTGCCGCTTTCGCCTCGTCGCCTGCGCCGGATGCGGATAGCTTCGGCCTGCGTCCCCTGGACGCGATCGCCGCCACGTCCAACGGCGGCGTGCCGCAATCGCGCGTTCATCGCATCCTGACCGACCTGGCGGCGCCGCTGACGGCGCTGCACGAGCAGGGCCAGATACACGGCGCCCTGTCGCCCGCGACCATCGGGCTGGACATGACCGGCAAGGCCCACCTGATGCCCCGGCCACCCGCTCCAGCCGAGGGCGAGGACGAGTTCGATTTGCCGCAAGCGGGCTATGCCGCGTTCGAGCAATACGCGGACGATGAGCTATTGCCGCGCGGTCCCTGGACGGATGTCTATGGCTTGAGTGCGGTCGCCTGCCAGCTGATCACCGGCGCGCCGCCGCCGGATGCCGAAGCGCGGCGCGATGGTGACGAATACCTGCCGCTGGTGCAACGGATGCCGGCGAGTTACGACGCGGCTTTCCTTGCCGCGGTCGACGCCGGCCTGGCCATGGCGGCCGCGCGCCGGCCCAATTCGATGTCCGCCTATCTGGCCCTGTTCGGCGGCATGGAACCGGCGCCGGCCATGCCGGCCTTGTCCGAGCCGGAAGTGGTGGTCGTCCAGGATGAGTACGACGAGGAAGACGACGACGAGCTGGAACCCAAGGCGCGGCGTCGCCTGTCGTTCTGGGCCGTGTTCATCGTCCTGCTGGCGGCGGTCGTGGCCGTACCGATATGGCTGTGGCTGACCAGCGGCAATGGTTTTTCCGGCAATCGCACGCCGCGGGTCGGCGCAGCGGGCGGATCCTCGTTCGTCCCCTTGACGCAACGCGACCCCCGAGCGGCTGATGCGGGCCGTCCGGCGGGTTCTGACGCCACCAGCGGGGCCGGCGCCGCTGGCTCCGCGGCAGGTGGCGGATCGGCTGGGGCCGGCGGGACGGACGGCGGCACTGCGGGCGGTTACGCGAACGGAGCCCGGGGAGGCGTTCAGGGCGGTAATCCCGGCGGCGGCGTCTCCAATGGTGGTTCGAATGGGGGCCCTAATGGAGTCGCCAATGGAGCCGCCAGTGGAAGTTCTTCGGGAGGCGCCAGCGGTAACTTGGCCGCCGCCCCAGCCTCTACCCTGAATGGATCTGGAAATCCCGCAAATACGGGTGCGAACCCGGGCGCGGCAGCTGCCGAGGGCGGCGCCGGTTCTGGCGGGGAGAATGTAGCGGCTGGCGGATCGGGTAATACAGGAACGCCAGACGCAGCAGCGATGCCCGCAGGCGCCGGTGCCGGTGCCAGTGCCGGTGCCAGTGGCGGTGCCGCTGCCGGTGGCCAATCAGCCCCAGCGGCAGGCGATTCCGCCAACGCCGGGCGCGCTGCCGGTGCCGCCCAGCCCTATCACTCGACGGTCACGCTGGGCGGAGGGGCGCCCGCTACAGCCGGAGCCCAGCCGCCGCGAGCCACCGACGGGGCGGGGGCCGGTAGTCCAGCCTCCGGCGACGCCTCGGCGGACGCTCAAGCCGAAGCCGGGCAGGGCACCCAGGCCCGGACCGGTGCCGCCGCAGCGGGCACGACCACGGCCGCGACCACCAAGCCGGCCGCCACCGGTGCCCCGGTTCCTGTCAGGATCGACGTCCGCCCCTGGGGCGAAATCATCGTCGACGGTGTCGCGCGCGGCGTCAGCCCGCCGCTCAAGGAGTTGCGCCTGGCACCCGGCAAGCACAGCGTGATCATCAAGAATACCGGCCTGCCCAATTTCCGGATGACCCTGGAGGTCAAGGCGGGCACCCCCGCAACCATCTCCCATGTATTCAATTAGCCACGGAATCCGCCCCGCCTTCCGCCCGCCGGCAGCGCGAGCCGTTCACGCGCTGCCGTTTCGCGGCTACAACACTTTGCCGCCGGGTGGCCTCCAAGCAGGTCAATAAAACGCCCCCCTTTGACAGACATCCCATTCTGGGCTAATCTCACGGGCTCACTGAGTTATATGCGCCCAGTGTTTTTTCTGTGCGCCTAAGTTGTTGCCTCAGAAGTTGCCCCCGCATGGCGTAATGCCGCGGCCCGGCAAACGCAGCAAAGTAGCAAAGCAATTCAGCAAGACCCGCTCTTTTACGTATACGCGTCAGGGGGCGGTCTTGCGCGAACCGCCTACCCGACGTTCGATGATGTTTCATGTATCACCGGACGGCGGGCCAAGGTTTAAGCAGTACGTACGTCAGTACGCTTACCCCCCGTAGTACGTAAAAGGGATTTCAAAGGTCATGCCTACCATCAGCCAACTCGTGCGCAAGCCGCGCGAAGTCAGCGCCGCCAAGAGCAAGAGCCCCGCGCTCGAAAACTGCCCTCAGCGGCGTGGTGTGTGCACCCGCGTGTACACCACCACCCCCAAGAAGCCTAACTCCGCTCTGCGTAAGGTCGCCAAAGTGCGCCTGACCAACGGTTACGAAGTCATTTCGTACATCGGCGGCGAAGGCCACAACCTGCAGGAACACTCGGTCGTGCTCGTGCGCGGCGGTCGTGTAAAGGATCTGCCGGGTGTGCGTTACCACATCGTCCGTGGCTCGCTCGACTTGCAAGGCGTGAAAGACCGCAAGCAAGCTCGTTCGAAGTACGGCGCGAAGCGCCCCAAGAAGGCCTGATAGCCAGGCCGCAGTCCGCCGCCGGATATCGGCCGCCGGACCGTGCAGCCGCTTGCGTTCCCCTTGGAACGGCAACGGCACGTAAGGGGCCATCTACGTTATGGATGGCCATGGCCGCGGAACATAGCGGTTCAACTGAACTGACACATTAAGGAAGCACAATGCCCCGTCGTCGCGAAGTACCTAAGCGCGAGATTCTGCCCGATCCCAAGTTCGGCAGCGTCGAGCTCGCCAAGTTCATGAACGTCGTCATGCTGGACGGCAAGAAGGCCGTCGCCGAGCGCATCGTTTACGGTGCCCTTGAGCAAGTCCAGACCAAGACCGGCAAAGAGCCGATCGAAGTCTTCAGCCTGGCGATCAACAACATCAAGCCGATCGTCGAAGTGAAGAGCCGCCGCGTTGGCGGCGCCAACTACCAAGTGCCGGTTGAAGTGCGCCCCGTGCGCCGCCTGGCCCTGGCTATGCGTTGGTTGCGCGAAGCCGCGAAGAAGCGCGGTGAGAAATCGATGGATCTGCGTTTGGCTGGCGAGTTGATCGATGCCTCTGAAGGTCGTGGCGCCGCGATGAAGAAACGCGAAGACACGCACAAGATGGCCGAGGCCAACAAGGCCTTCAGCCATTTCCGCTGGTAATTTAAGGATTAAGCAACCATGGCCCGCAAAACCCCGATCGAGCGCTACCGCAACATTGGCATCTCTGCGCACATCGATGCAGGGAAAACCACCACGACCGAACGCATCCTGTTCTACACCGGCGTCAATCACAAGATTGGCGAAGTGCATGATGGCGCCGCCACCATGGACTGGATGGAGCAGGAGCAGGAACGTGGCATCACCATTACGTCGGCCGCGACTACGGCGTTCTGGCGTGGCATGGCTGGCAACTATCCTGAGCACCGCATCAACATCATCGACACCCCGGGGCACGTCGACTTCACCATTGAAGTCGAACGTTCCATGCGGGTGCTCGACGGTGCTTGCATGGTCTACTGCGCTGTGGGTGGCGTGCAGCCCCAGTCGGAAACCGTGTGGCGTCAGGCTAACAAGTACGGCGTGCCGCGCTTGGCCTTCGTCAACAAGATGGACCGTACCGGCGCCAACTTCTTCAAGGTCTATGACCAGTTGAAGGGCCGCCTGCGCGCCAACCCCGTGCCCGTCGTGATCCCGATCGGCGCCGAAGATACGTTCACCGGCGTGATCGACCTGGTCAAGATGAAGGCCATCCTGTGGGATGAAGCCAGCCAGGGCACCAAGTTCGACTACGTCGACATTCCCGCCGAGTTGCAAGACACGGCCGATGAATGGCGCGAAAAGCTGGTCGAATCGGCCGCTGAATCGTCCGAAGAGCTGATGAACAAGTACCTGGAAACGGGCGCTCTGGACGAAGCCGAAATCAACCTGGGCATCCGCACCCGTACCATCGCTGGCGAAATCCAGCCGATGCTGTGCGGCACCGCCTTCAAGAACAAGGGCGTGCAGCGCATGCTGGACGCGGTCATCGACTACCTGCCGTCGCCTGTGGACATTCCGCCGGTGGATGGCCAGGACGATGACGGCAACGCCATCACCCGCAAGGCTGAAGACACCGAGAAGTTCTCCGCGCTGGCATTCAAGCTGATGAGCGATCCCTTCGTCGGCCAGCTGACCTTCGTGCGCGTGTACTCCGGCGTGCTGAAGTCGGGCGATACCGTCTACAACCCCATCAAGGGCAAGAAGGAACGTATCGGCCGTCTGCTGCAGATGCACGCCAACAACCGCGAAGAAATCAAGGAAGTGCTGGCGGGCGACATCGCCGCTGTCGTGGGCCTGAAGGATTGCACGACCGGCGAAACGCTGTGCGACGTCGATTCGCCCATCCTGCTGGAACGCATGGAATTCCCCGAGCCCGTGATTTCGCAGGCCGTGGAACCCAAGTCGAAGGCAGACCAGGAAAAGATGGGTCTGGCGCTGAGCCGTCTGGCTCAGGAAGATCCGTCGTTCCGCGTGCGCAGCGACGAAGAATCGGGTCAAACCATCATTTCCGGTATGGGCGAGCTGCACTTGGAAATTCTGGTCGACCGCATGAAGCGCGAATTCGGCGTGGAAGCCAACGTCGGCAAGCCGCAGGTGGCTTACCGTGAAACCATCCGCAAGGTTTGCGAAGAAGCCGAAGGCAAGTTCGTCAAGCAGTCGGGCGGCCGCGGTCAGTACGGCCACGCGGTGGTGAAGGTCGAGCCGCTGGAGCCGGGTGGTGTGGGCTTCGAGTTCGTCGACGCCATCAAGGGCGGTGTGGTTCCTCGCGAATTCATTCCGGCCGTCGAAAAGGGCGTGCGCGAGACTCTGGGCTCGGGCATCCTGGCGGGTTACCCCATCGTTGACGTCAAGGTCACGCTGTTCTTCGGTTCGTACCACGATGTCGACTCGAACGAAAACGCGTTCAAGATGGCCGGCTCGATGGCATTCAAGGAAGGTCTGCGCAAGGCCAGCCCCGTGCTGCTCGAACCGATGATGGCTGTTGAAGTCGAAACGCCGGAAGACTACGCTGGTACCGTGATGGGCGATCTGTCCTCGCGGCGCGGCATGGTCCAGGGCATGGATGACATCATCGGCGGTGGCAAGATCATCAAGGCCGAAGTTCCCCTGGCTGAGATGTTCGGCTACTCGACCAGCCTGCGTTCGCAAACGCAAGGCCGCGCGACGTACACGATGGAGTTCAAGCAATACGCTGAAGCTCCGAAGAACGTGGCCGACGAAGTTATCGCTGCTCGTACCAAGTAATTAAAGTCGGCGCCGCATCCGATGTCGGAGGCGGCGCTAAGTAAACAGTTTCCTTGCAAGACTAAGGATAGAGATCATGGCAAAAGGCAAGTTTGAACGTACCAAGCCGCACGTGAACGTGGGCACCATCGGTCACGTTGACCACGGCAAGACCACGCTGACGGCAGCGATCACCACCGTTCTGTCGAAGAAGTTCGGCGGCGAAGCCAAGGCTTACGACCAGATCGACGCGGCGCCCGAAGAAAAGGCCCGTGGCATCACCATCAACACCGCCCACGTCGAGTACGAAACGGAAGCGCGCCACTATGCGCACGTTGACTGCCCGGGCCACGCTGACTATGTGAAGAACATGATCACGGGCGCCGCGCAGATGGA
>NZ_NJIX01000014.1 GCF_002209485.1 Achromobacter sp. HZ34
GGACAGTGAAACGACTTTGCGCCGATGATAGTGGACGGACGTCTGTGAAAGTAGGTCATCGTCAGGCTCTTATTGCTCAAACCCCCGCTGGTATCCCCAGCGGGGGTTTGTCTTTGCAGGAATGAAAGGTCCACCGGCTCAGCCAGGTGGACCTTTGTCTTTGTACTTGTTGTCGCTACATGCAAAAAGCGCCCATCCCGTGATCCGGGTGGGCGCTTTTTTGTTTTCATCTCAGTACAGACCAGGACGACATCCCCTGCCACATGGACTACCATAACAGCCGAAACACCCATAAGTGAGAAGGGTAGTAAATCAGAATGCCAGGTTTTCCTCGCACCCTCGATGGAAGCCTGGCCACCGACATGACGGATTATTAAATGATTGACGCAGACAACATCGAAATCCCGAGCAAACCGAACAAGTGGTACAAGATCCTGTACGTGCAGGTGATCATCGCCATCGTTCTCGGCATCCTGCTGGGCCACTTCAAGCCCGACCTGGGCGAGGCCATGCGGCCCTTGGGCGACGGCTTCATCAAGCTGGTGAAACTCATCATCGCGCCGGTGATCTTCATTACCGTGGTGACCGGCATTGCCGGCATGAGCGACCTGAAGCGAGTGGGCCGCGTCGCGGGTAAGGCCTTCATCTACTTCCTGACGTTCTCCACCATTGCACTTATCGTCGGCATCCTGGTCAGCCATGTGGCGCAACCGGGCGTGGGCATGCATATCGACCCCGCGACGCTGGACGGCAAGAAGGTGGCTGACTACGTGACGAAGGCGCACGATTCGACCATCACCGGCTTCCTGATGAACATCATCCCCAGCTCGCTGGTCGGTCCGTTCGTGACGGGCGACATCCTGCAGGTGCTGTTCGTGGCCGTGCTGTTCGGCATCGCGCTGGCCCTGGTGGGCGAGCGTGGCCGTCCCATCTACAACCTGCTGACGTCCTTGAGCGTTCCCGTGTTCAAGATGGTCGCCATCCTGATGCGCGCGGCGCCTATCGGTGCCTTTGGCGCGATGGCGTTCACCATCGGTGCCTACGGCATCAAGTCGGTGATCAACCTGGCAGCGCTGGTGGGTACCTTCTACGCCACCGCGGTGCTGTTCGTGGTCGTGGTACTGGGGGCGGTCGCTCGTTACAACGGGTTCTCCATCATCAAGCTGGTGCGTTATATCCGTGAAGAATTGCTGCTGGTGCTGGGTACCAGTTCTTCCGAAGCTGCCTTGCCTTCGCTGATGCAGAAGATGGAACGGGCCGGTGCCGCGAAGTCGGTGGTTGGCCTGGTGGTGCCCACGGGTTATTCCTTCAACCTGGATGGCACCAACATCTACATGACGATGGCCGCGATGTTCATCGCGCAGGCTTGCGACATTCACCTGACCTGGTCGCAGCAGATCCTGCTGTTGCTGGTGGCGATGGTGAGCTCCAAGGGTGCGGCTGGCGTGACAGGTTCGGGTTTCATCACCCTGGCTGCCACCCTGACCGTCATTCCCGACCTGCCGGTGGCCGGCATGGCCCTGATCCTGGGCGTGGATCGTTTCATGTCCGAGTGCCGCGCCTTGACCAACCTGGTCGGCAACGCGTGCGCCACGGTCGTCGTGGCTCGCTGGGAAGGCCAGTTGGACAAGCCCGCCCTGGACGCCGCTCTCAACGGCGATCCCCTGCCAGCTCCCACGACCACCCCTGCGACCACGGCGTCACACTGACACTTCGATAGTTCCAGGCCCGGCGCCCTTCCGCCCGGCCAACCTCAGAGGGCCACGTCCACAACGTGGCCCTTTGCGTTGATAGCAGCCTGCTCCATCAAACATCTTAAGAACCTGGAACGAATATGGATCCAAGGTAACTGATCGCTGTCACTTTTAACCTGTGCAGAGATCAGGAAATGCCAGTACCCTCTTTGTCGAGCAGCGATGTCATGTGGGGCCTCGCCGCCGACAGCAACGCGCCGCGTCCCATTTTGTGTACCGACAGTATCTTGGCTCCCTGGCTTCCCGGTTCCTTGCCGTCGGTCCAATACGAACGCATGCACGCAGTCCTGAAACGCATATCGGATGATCCGAACGGACGCACCTTGCTGCGGGCGTATTCCACCTGGGCCAGCCTGCACGACAGGAGCCCAACCATCATCTGGCGCAAGGGCGAGCCGCAACACCACGCGCAGGACGCATCGCTGAGCGCCAGCGGCGGTATGGGCTGGGTGGTGGACCTGGACTATCTGGCAAACGCCACGCCGGAAAACGTGCTCAAGGAATTGGCGCTTCGGTACAAGGATGTCAGCAGCGTGCAGTTCGGCGGTCCTCACTCCGCCCTGGGCGTGGATCATCCCCTGCGCGCGACCGGCGCGGAACAGGAGCGCAGGTGGAACGATTGGCTGGCTGGCAGCCCGGCGGGCGCGCCGCGGCAAGCGCGCCAGCGCGCCATTGAACGGATACGCGCCTGCCTCGTCGAAATGCATTGCTACGGCGGCCTGGACCATGGGCGCTTCCTGGATCTGCTGACGATGCTGAGCGGAGGACGGCAGGATGGGTCGCCCTGCCCGTGGACCTGGTCGAGCTGGATCTATCCCAAAGCGATCTGGCCGATGCGCCGGCCGCCTTCCTGGTCAGTCACAGATCCAGCGTAAGGACCGCGCTTTTACTGCCTGAGACGCAAGGGGTGAGGATTCGAGCCTTGTCCTCCGTGGAAAGGCAGTGATCTCGGTGATCTGGCTCTCCGCCGAGATAGTTCGTCTTGCACATCCCGCAGATACCCGCTTCACAGGAGGTGCGAATGGTAATGCCATGGCGTTTTAGCGCGGTGGACATGGGCTCGCCCGACTCCACCTCGATGGTAATTCCTGTACGTGCCAGATTGATCGAGTAGGCCGGGCCCTCGCTTGGCGCACGCCCGAAACGTTCGTAGTGGACGGTACCCTCCGTCCAATGTTCGCTCGCCTTCAAAAAATGATCAAGCATGACGCCCGGGCCACAGAAATAGACGTGTTCGCCATCCTCCTGGTGTTGAAGCCGTTTGTATAAGTCGAGCCGGTTGGGGTTGGAACTGTCCGTGTAATGCAATGTCGCCAGGCCATTGCACGCCAACTCTGTCAACGAGTTCGCGAATGGCAAGCCTGTGGCGCTCCTGTTGCATGCATGAATGTGAAACAGTACGCCACGCCGAAGAAGTTCAGGGATCATCGATAGGAATGGCGTGATGCCGATTCCACCCGCGATGAAAATGTGCCTCGAGGCACTGTCAGCCAGCGCGAAAAGATTGCGCGGCATTGAAACGGAAACCCGCGTCCCTCGGTGTAATGTCTCGTGCACGAGTGCCGACCCACCCCGGCCGTCATCCTCGCGCTGGACGGCGATGCGATAGACGTGCTTGTCCGCCGGGTCGCCACAGAGCGAGTACTGGCGCACCAGGATGTCTGTCAGCACAACGTCGATATGCGCACCCGGCGCGAATGGGGGTAGGGTCCAGCCCTCGGGGTCCTCCAGTTCGATGCACTTGATCCTGGTCGTTTCATACCAGCATCGCTTTACTACGGTCGTTACGTGACGGTTCAAACGATATTGCTCAGCGACGCTATCTGGCGCGAGCCTGTTGTGGGGCAGCTGGATTCCAGTCATAACGGTTTGATCATGTCGCCAACGCGAATGGTGCCGCTGGAAAGGAGTCGGCAATGCAAACCTCCGCGGTTGATCAGTAAATGCGTCACCGGCTGCCCTATGACATCTTCCAGGTGTTTGCACGGCTGGGCCGATTTGCGACCTTCGAGGACGACGTCACCGATCTGGAAGCGGCGACCGATCAGGTGCTCCAGCGCAACGCCGATGGTGGTGACGTTTCGTCGATGTACGCCCTTGCCAAGGGTGATGCCGTGATCGCGCGCGAGCGCGTCGACGGTCTCCTGCTCGAACAAAGTAAGATGGCGATCGTCCTTGATGCCTAGTTGCTCTACGATTTCCACCAGATGTCCGGTACCTTTGTAGTAGCGATCGCCGACGACGCCTTTTCCTTGCTCGACCTCCAGGGCATCGACGGAAAGCATGGGTAGCATGGCACGTGGGGCGTAATGCAGGCCGCCGACCATGCCTTGCCAGCAGACGCCTTCGGGAAGGTATATCGGGTCAGTGCAGAAGTTGCTCACGATGCACGTCCTCCTGTTTCTGCTGCAATGCGTGTTTGATCAGTGCGTCGGTGCCGATTGCCAACACCACCAGGCCGGCGATCAGCGGAAAAAGCGCGAGCCCGAGCAGTCCGCCCGAGAAACTACCAGTCAGATCCTTGAGCCATCCCATCATGTATGGCCCGACGAAGCCGCTTAGATTGGCGAGGGACGATATCACCGCGATGGCGCCGGCCGCGGCGGTGCCGCTGAGGAACGCGGTGCTGATGGTCCAGAAAAGTGCCATCGAGCTGAGGATTCCCGTGACGGCCATCGCCATCGCGACAAGTGCCAGGACGGGAGATGACGTTTGTGTACTCAGGCTCAGTCCGGCAAAGGTCAGGAAGCAGGCCAGGGCAGAACTCCAGATGCGCTCATTGCTGCGGTCCGACACGCGAACCCAGATCAACATGCCGACGGTCGCGACGACGTAAGGTACTGCATTGAGAAAACCGATGGCCATGTTGGAGAAGCCGAAGGACTTCATGATCTGCGGCAGCCAGAACGCCACGCCGTATAGCCCCATGGTGATACCGAAGTAGACCGTCGTCAGGGCCAGCACTCGCCAATTGCTGATGCCCTCCCATAGGGAGAAATGGCGGGCTTGTTTCAATTGGCTGTTCTCTTCAGCGATTTTGGCGCTGAGGGCGACGCGTTCGCTCTCGCTCAGGAACGTGCATTTTTCAGGACGATCCGGGAGGAAGCGGAAAGTGACGAAAGCCAGGATGACGGTGGGCAAACCTTCCATGAGAAATAACCACTGCCAACCCTTCATGCCCAACACGCCATTCATTGAGAGCACCAAGCCCGACAGCGGCGATCCGATGATGTTGGCCAAAGGTATGCCCAACAGAAATGACCCGATTACGCGCGCACGGTATGCGCGCGGGAACCAGTAAGTCATATAGAGAATGATGCCCGGGAAGAAGCCGGCTTCAGCGAAACCCAGCAGGAAGCGCATCCAGTAGAAACCGGTGTCACTGGATACGAAAGCCATGCCGGCGGATAACAGTCCCCAGGCGAGCTGGATGCGTGCGATGTTGATGCGTGCACCGAACTTCTGCAGCAGCAGGTTGCTGGGCAGTTCGAAGATGAAAAATCCGATGAAGAAAATCCCGGCGCCGAACCCATAGACACTGGCCGAGAAGCCGAGGTCTTCACTCATGGTCAACGATGCGAAGCTGACGTTGACCCGGTTGATGAAGCAAAGAATATAAAGAAGGATGATATAGGGCATGATTCTCAGGAATACTTTCCTGATGACCTGCTCCGATACATCGCCGCCCACTTTCGTGCTGCTGGATGTCATTGGTGTTCCCCTTGAATTATTTGGTTTGTCTGCACTTCTGATACGCCGAGATCGATCGGGCTAGACGGTGAATGAGGACATTCCTTGCTGCACCGTCTGGCGCGCCCAATAACTGAAAGTCGCGTTGACGATGGACCGTTTCAAGAGGTAGTCGTGCGCTTCCTTGGCCAAGACCCCATCCACCGGTTGCAGCGGGCCAAATGCCTGCGCCCGTATCTGCATGCGCGCCGCGCGCTCAAGATAGACCGACAGATAGGTAGCCTCTTCGATTGACTGTCCTGCGGTCAGGTATCCATGGTTGGCCAGAATGATGGCTTTTTTCTGCCCCAAGGCGCCGGAAATGATCACGCCTTCCTGGTCCGCGATAGGCACGCCGGGCCAATCGGCAAGAAAAGCGCAGTCATCGTGCAGTGGCGTCATATCCATGTGTGCGATGACCAACGGCTGACGCGCCGCCGCCAGCGCCGAGGCCCACGGCGAATGGGTGTGGATCAGCGATTGGACGTCTGGCCGCGCCTCGTACACCCAAAGGTGGAAACGCGTGGCCGGGTTGGCCATGCCGTCGCCCGTCAATGTGTTGAGATCGCGGTCCACCTCGATAAAATCGGTGGGCGTTGCTTCGTCAAACCCCAGCCCGAATCGCAGGGTCCAATAGGCGTCAGGCCGCTCCGACCGCGCGCTGATCTGGCCTGCGAGGCCCGCTTCCTGACCGGTCATCGCCAGAATGCGGCAAGCATAGGCCAAGGTTTCATTCAGGGGGCGGGCTGTTTCTTTCAGATGCTGAGCCATCTCGCGGGTGGCCCGGTCGTCGAAGTATTCCTTGGCGCGCAAGGCTTGGTTCATCGTGTTATTCCAGTGTTTGGATGAGGAAAGGCTGCCCGCGATGCCTGGTGATAGCCGCAGCGGGGCCACACGCCTGGCAAGAGCGCGTGCATGTCTCCGGCGTTGCCGGCAGTGCCGTTAATACGAACTGGGCGAGTTAATCGAAGATATCCAACGGCAGGAAAGCAGAGACTGTGACGTTGGGCACGTCGACGATCTGGCTGATGCGCAGATTCACTGCCACGCTGACCAAGGAATACGCCTGTTCGGGGCTGTAACCGCGGCTATCGCAGAGATAGTCGACCATGTTGGTCAAGGCGTTGCGCGTTGCCAGGGTGATGTCTTCGGAATGGTTCATGCCATCCTTGGCGACACAGGTGCCTGTCGTTGCGTAGAAATTCCGGGTGGGATCCATGAATACGCTCGACCCGGTTCGGCTGAACGAGGGGTCGGTTTGCCGCCGGCGCGCGGCCTCGCCTTTGAGAAGCTCGAAACGCGCGATGAAAGTGGCGGAGGTTTCGATGGCCGTACCGCAGGATTCGCCATCTCCTTGGGCAAAATGGGCGTCACCCACCGAGAACAGGGCGCCGGGGGTATAGACAGGGAGGTACAGCGTGGTGCCGGCAACCAGTTGCTTGATATCCAGGTTGCCGCCGACCTCATGGGGAGCGATGGTGCGTAGCCCAGCGGTGGCGGCCGGCCCTCGGGCAGGAACCGCCATGTTGGCGTCAGGCAGGGCGACCGCGCCACCACGAGCGTGCAGGGCGGCCTCGCGGCGCGCAATCACGTCCAGCAAGTCATGCGAAGGCGCAAGGCCCATGACGCCCATGAAGGGAGCGCCCGGAATGCGCACGCCGGGCAGTTGCTCCGATGTCGCGAAATTCTTGTCCATGGACCAGTGAACGATGTGCGGCTGGTCGAAGAGATCGCGCAGGAAACCGAATCCCGGCATGATGACCGTGAAGCCTTCAGTGTGCGAGACGACATCGGTAATATGCACGGCCAACAGATCGCCGGGTTCAGCGCCATTTACGTAGACCGGACCAGTCAGTGGATGCGCGCGGCCCAGGCTGGCCTTCAGCAAATCCTCATTGGTGGTCGATTTGCAGATCTGGCAGTCGAAGGAATCGCGTGTCTCCATTTCGACCGTGTCGCCGCTGTTGATGCGAATCATCGGCTCGATGTCCGGATGCCAGCGGTTATGGCCCTCCAAGGGGGCCGACCCGAGCGGCGTGGAGCGGTTTACCTTGATTTTCAGATGCGGCATGACTATTTCCCTTGACTTGATTCGAGTTTTGGCTCGGACGGCTGCAACCGCGCGATTTGTTCGAAGCTTAAACAAGTATGGTGGGAGCCACGCAAGTCATAGGAGCTATGAGAAAAAGGACGGATCCGATGCACCGGTGGGCAGGCGCGACACCCGCTTCCATCCGGAGTCAGCCGGCTTGTTCGATGGTCTGCTCGGCCTCGGCGCCCGCAAGCAGTCCCGCCCCCAATTCGACAGCAAGATTCAGCAGCCGCTCGACGGCGCGATTCGGAGTCGGGCGTTTGCGTATGACGCTCACCAGCTTCCGGCTGAGGTTGGGGGCAGCGATGGTCCGTTTGACCAGGTGGTGCTCGGCCAGCGTCGATCTGGACAGGTGGTCTGGCAGGACACAGTAGCCCAGGCGAAGAGATGCCAGCTTAAGCATCATGTCCAACGTCTCGACTTCCGTAACGACGGTGTGTTTGACGTTTGCGCTTTCAAGCATGCGGCGTAGCGCGTAGTGCGCCGGGAATACAATCAGCGGCAGCCGTTCGGCCCGCAGGTCCACCCCTCCCGGGTGAATCGGGCTGTCGCGGTGGCACACCAGGCACATGTTTTCTGTGAACAGCGGTCGGGCGCTGAGCCGCTCCGACGCCACAGCTGTGTCGTAGACGAACCCGACTTCAGCGCGCCCGGACTCGACCAGGTCGGCAACCTCGGGCGAGCTGCGCGCCACGATGGACACGTTCACTTTAGGAAAGGCAGCGAGGAATTGCGCGATCAACGACGGGATGAAATCGAAGGGCAGGGTGTGGACGGCGGCAATTCTCAAGGAACCCGTAAGATCGTGTCCGCCTATCTTCAATTGTTCGATGCACTGATCAATGGCTTCCAGCGCAGGGGTAGCGACGTTTTTGAGTTGCTCGCCAGCCGCCGTTAGTACCAAACCCCGACCGTTTCGGGTAAATAGCGCCTGATCCAGCATGGATTCCAGGAGGGCTATTTGCTTGCTCAGCGCCGACTGCGTCATTTCCAGGCGCTGTGCAGCGATGGACATCGAGCCAGCGTCAGCAATCTTCAGGAAGTAACGAATCTGGGTATCGTACGATTTCATGGGGGCATCCTGCCAAGACTGATCGTACCGGTAGCAGGAGCTGGAAGCTGTAGGGAAAAACCATAGCGCTATGCCGGGTGCGCAGTGTGTTCGTGTGCGCCCCTCTTTTGTACGGTGCCTGTGTTCAGGGCAACACGACCCCGGCACGTCCCAGCAATTGCGCAGTCTCGAAAACCGGCAAGCCCATCACCCCGGTGTAGCTGCCGGCGATGTGCTCGACGAAGATGCCCGCCAGTCCCTGGATGCCATAGGCGCCAGCCTTGCCAAAGGGTTCACCGCTATCGCAATAGAGTTCGATGTCCTGCTGGCTGAGCGCGCGCAGACGCACTTCGGTCATGGACACCGCTTCGTGCAATTGCCCCGCGGCGGCTACCACCACGGCGGTGTGCACCTGATGCGCGCGTCCGGACAAACGCCGCATGATCGCGATGGCATCGTCGCGATCGGCCGGCTTGCCCAGCACGTCGCCATCCAGGATCACCGTGGTGTCCGCGGCCAGCAGCGGCAGGGCGGGCAGCGCCTGTTCGCGCAGGTAGCGCACGCCCCGTTCCGCCTTGTCGCGTGCCGTGCGGCGGACGTAGATTTCCGCCGCCTCGCCGGCATGGCGCGGCTCGTCCTCGCCCGGCGGCGAGGGGACCGCCAGTACGCGATGTACCACGCCGATCTGCGTCAACAACTCACGCCGGCGCGGGCTGGCCGACGCCAGATAGATACGGGGCACGTCCGGCGGGGAATCGGAAGGGGACGTCACGAGTTTTCCAGAATAGATAAAGGTTTGATGAGGGCCACGGCCGCCGGCGCATTCCTGGCCGCACCCTGCAATGGCGTCGCGCGCGCACTGCGCAAGCGATCGTGCATTATCCGGGCAAAAACGCAGGCGACAGCCTCAAACCACCGTTTCAAGCCCGATGATAAGGATGGTTCGTCATGATGGCCCAGGCGCGATACAGCTGTTCGGCCAGCACCACCCGCACCATGGGATGAGGCAGGGTCAGCGATGACAGCCGGATCATTGAGGAGCACGAGGCCTTCAGCGCCGCGTCCAGGCCATCCGGACCGCCCACCAGGAAGGCCACGTCACGGCCCCCGGCGCGCCACTGCTCCAGGGTCTGCGACAGGGCTACCGTGGTCAGGTCGCGGCCACGCTCGTCCAGGGCGAGGCGCAGGGCCTGCGGCGGCAGGGCGGCTTCGATGCGCCGCGCTTCGGCCGCCATCATCTGCGCGGGCGTCTTGCCGCTGGTGCGCGGCTCGGGCTTGATTTCGCGCAATTCCAGCGCGCAATCGGGCGGCATGCGCCGCGCATAGTCATCCCAGGCCGTCTCGACCCAGCCCGGCATGCGGTTGCCGACAGCGGCGACGATCAGTTTCACGGCGTATCGACGTCAGTGGTGGAGCGGGAAAGGCACGTCAGGCTTCGTCGCCGTCGTCGTAGGTGGCGCCGCTCAGCGTGCCCGACATGGCCGGCGAGACCGACTGCGGCAGCAGTTTGACGCGCACCGGCTTGCCGCCCCAGATTTCTTCCAGGTTGTAGTACTGGCGTATGGCCGGTTGCATCAGGTGGACGACGATGTCGCCCAGATCCACCACCACCCATTCACCCGTGTCCTCGCCCTCGATCGTGGGTTTCATCTTGAGAAACTCACGCGCGCTTTCGCTGACGCTGGCCGCCAGGGCGCGCGTCTGCCGGTTCGACGTACCGCTGGCAATGATGACGCGGTCGAACAGGCTGGTCAGGTGGGTGGTGTTGAAGACTTTGATGTCTTGCGCCTTGACGTCTTCGAGGGCATCGATGACAGCGCGTTGCAGTTTTGAAATATCCATAGTCGCAAATATAACCTCCGGCGATCAGCGCGCCAGTAATGTGCAGCCGGATGCACAAGTGCCGGCGAGCTCAGTCGTGATAGAGATGGTGGGTCCGGATGTAATCGATGACCGGCTGGGGTAGCAGGTCATCGACCGGCAGATCTTGTGCCAGTCTGCGCCGGATTTCGGACGCTGACACGGGCATGTCGGAAAAAGGCAACTGTTGCAATTGACGGCCCTGGCGCCCAAGGGCGTCATGCAGGGGCGGCGGCGGGGTCAGCGAGCTGCCCGGACGGGTGGCGACAGCCAGGTCCACCAGGGCAACGATGTCTTCCCAGGCGTGCCAGGTGCAGAAATTGGCCAGTTGGTCGGCGCCCAGCAGCCACACGTAGGCGGCGTCCGGGGGCAGGGCACGCAGGGTTTCCACCGTGTAGGTGGGCCCGTCGCGCTCGACTTCGATGGTATTCAAGGCGATGCCCGCTGTCCCCGATTCCGAATCGATGGCCAGCCGGATCATGTCACAGCGCTGCCGCGGGCTGGCCTGCAAGGGCGAGCGTTGCCAGGGCTGGCCCGCCGGTAACAACTGCACCTGGTCCAGGTGCAGGCCGTCCAGCGCGCTGCGCGCCAGCGCCATATGCGCCAGGTGCACCGGGTCGAAACTACCGCCGAGCAGGCCGATTTTCTTCAAAACCACTCCCGCGGCGTCAGGTAGCCGGCCAATACCGCTTCCGGCGTGCCCGTCTCCGGGTGCCAGTCGTAGCGCCACTGGGCCAGCGGCGGCATGGACAGCAGGATCGATTCGGTGCGGCCGCCCGACTGCAGCCCGAACAGGGTGCCACGGTCGTAGACCAGGTTGAATTCGACATAGCGGCCGCGCCGGTAGGCCTGGAAGTCGCGTTCGCGTTCGCCATAGGCCTGGTCGCGGCGCAGCGCCACGATGGGCATATAGGCCGGCAGGAAGGCGTCCCCGACATCGCGCACCAGGGCGAAGGCCGCGTCGAAGCCGCCCTCATCCAGGTCGTCGAAGAAAATACCGCCGATACCGCGCGTCTCGCCGCGGTGCTTGAGATAGAAATACTCGTCGCACCACTTCTTGTAGCGGGCGTAGTAGTCCGATCCGTGCGCGGCCAGCGCATCGCGGCAGGTCCGGTGGAAGTGCCGCGCGTCTTCTTCGTAAGGATAGTAGGGCGTCAGGTCCATGCCGCCGCCGAACCAGAACACGTCGGACTCCCCGCTGTGGCGGGCCGGCGCCACGAACAGGCGCACATTCATGTGGACGGTGGGTATATAGGGATTGCGCGGGTGCAGCACCAGCGAAACCCCCATGGCCTGCCACGGGCGCCCCGCCAGTTCCGGACGCCGGACACTGGCGGACGGCGGCAG
Source organism: Achromobacter sp. HZ34 (assembly GCF_002209485.1). Lineage (GTDB taxonomy): Bacteria > Pseudomonadota > Gammaproteobacteria > Burkholderiales > Burkholderiaceae_B > Bordetella_C. Next base: position 11,834 of record NZ_NJIX01000014.1, read on the forward strand.
GGTGGCGCCGTGCACATGGCTGAACAGCACCCCCGCGCGTTCCAGCAACTGGCCGCCTTCGAGCAGGCGCGAGCGGCCACCGCCGCCCTCCGGACGTTCCCAGGGGTCATTGCGGAACCCGGCGCCATCGGCCTGCTCCAGCGCCGCCACGATGCGGTCCTGCAGGCCGGTGAAATAGTCGCGCGCCGCGGCGATGGGCAGTTCGGCCGGCAAGGACGAAGCAACGCCGGGGCTCATGGTGCCCGTGTTCATGCCTGCACCCGTGCCGCGCCGCGGCTCAAGCGCCCGCCTTGGGCTTGGCCGGGGCGCGATTGAGGGCGCGCCAGCCGATGTCGCCGCGGTACTGGCGGCCGTCGAACACCACGCGGTCCACGGTCTCATAGACGCGTTCACGCGCCATGCGCACCGAGTCGCCCAGCGCGGTGACGCACAGGACGCGCCCGCCGGAGGTCTGGACGACGTCGCCCTCGCGCCTGGTGGCGGCGTGGAAGACCATGCAGTCCGCGGCGTCCTCGGGCAGGCCGGAGATGGTGTCGCCCGTGCGCGGCGTGCCGGGGTAGTTGTGGGCGGCCAGGACCACGCCCAGCGCGGTACGGCGGTCCCAGACGATATCGGCCTGGTCCAGGGTGCCCGCCACGGCGTGTTCGAACACGTCCAGCATGTCGCTCTTGACGCGCATCATGATGGGCTGGGTTTCCGGGTCGCCCATGCGGCAGTTGAATTCCAGCACCTTGATGGGACGGTTGGGATCGTCGCCCGGTGCAATCATCAGGCCGGCGTAGAGGAAACCGGTAAACGGGATGCCGTCGCGCTGCATGCCCTGCACCGTCGGCAGGATCACTTCGCGCATGATGCGGTGATGCAGTTCCGGGGTGACCACGGGCGCCGGGGAATAAGCCCCCATGCCGCCGGTATTGGGGCCTTCGTCGCCGTCGCGCAGGCGCTTGTGGTCCTGGCTGGTGGCCAGCGCCAGCACATTGCGGCCGTCGACCATGACGATGAAGCTGGCTTCTTCGCCGACCAGGCACTCCTCGATCACCACGCGGGCGCCGGCAGCACCCAGGGAACCGTCTCCCAGCATCGCGTCGACGGCGCCGTGGGCTTCTTCCAGGGAGGTGGCCACCACCACACCCTTGCCCGCGGCCAGGCCGTCGGCCTTGATCACGATGGGCGCGCCTTCGGCGTCGATGTACGCGTGGGCAGCTGCCGGATCGGTGAAGGTGCCGTAGCGGGCCGTGGGAATGCTGTGCCGCACCATGAAGGCCTTGGCGTAGTCCTTCGAGCTTTCCAGCTGGGCGGCCGCCTTGGTGGGGCCGAAGATCTTCAGGCCGCGGGCACGGAAGACGTCGACCACGCCCGCCGCCAGCGGGGCTTCGGGGCCGACCACGGTCAGGGCGATGCCTTCGCGCTGGACGAAGTCGGCCAGTTCGTCGGCGTTGGTCAGGGCGACGTTTTCAAGGCTGCCGCCTTGCGTGCCGCCGTTGCCGGGGGCCACGTAGACCTTGTGCACGCGCGGGGATTGCGCGAGGCGCCAGGCGAGGGCATGTTCGCGGCCGCCCGAGCCGATTACCAGGAGTTTCATGATGGAGGGTTCTGCGTCTGGAAGATTCTGGGTACGGATCCGGCGCCGCCTGGCGCCGGACAGGGGGAATGGCGTTACTGCGCCTCGTCGAGTACGGCCGTCGTGTAGACGTCCTGCACGTCGTCCAGCGCTTCCAGCGCGTCCAGCAGTTTCTGCATCTTGGCGGCGTCATCGCCTGCCAAGTCGGTTTCATTCAAGGCTTTCATGACGATGCCGTCGACTTCGGCCTTCAGGCCGGCGGCGTCGAACGCCTGGCGCACGGCCGCATAGTCGGCCGGAGCGGTGATCACTTCGATCACGCCTTCTTCGTCGGTGACCACGTCTTCGGCGCCGGCTTCCAGCGCGGCTTCCATGACCTTGTCCTCGGGCGTGCCCGGGGCGAAGATGAACTGGCCGCAGTGATTGAACATGAAGGCCACCGAGCCTTCCTGGCCCAGGTTGCCGCCGTTCTTGGCGAAGGCGTGGCGCACTTCCGCGACAGTGCGGGTGCGGTTGTCGGTCATGCAGTCGACGATCACCGCCGCGCCACCGATGCCGTAGCCTTCATAGCGGATTTCGTCATAGTTGACGCCGTCGGCGCCGCCCGCGCCACGCTGGATGGCACGCTGGACGTTGTCCTTGGGCATGTTGGCGTCAGTCGCCTTGTCCCAGGCCAGGCGCAGCCGGGGATTGCTGTCCGGATCAGGGCCGCCCGCCCTTGCGGCGACGGTGATTTCACGAATGATCTTGGTCCACAGCTTGCCGCGTTTGGCGTCTTGGCGACCCTTGCGGTGCTGAATATTGGCCCATTTACTGTGTCCGGCCATGGCTTTCCGATTTTTGATTTGAGCAAAGATGGCTATTTTAGCGTGCCGCCGGGCGCGCCGCCCGGTAACAGTGTTGGTTTGGCGCACGGGCAGGTGCCATACACAGGGGCGGCGGCTAGCTCTACACTTGCCGCAACCGTCTTTTTACGGAGTTTTCCATGTCCGATTCCGCTGCTTCCGTCCCTCCGCTGCTGATCGCCAAGAACGGCGCTACCGAACTGGCCCTCCTGCCGGCCCTGGCCAACCGGCACGGTTGCATCACCGGGGCCACGGGCACGGGCAAGACGGTCACCCTGCAGGTGCTGGCCGAGCAGTTCTCGCGCATCGGCACGCCCGTGTTCATGGCCGACATCAAGGGCGACCTGACCGGCATCGCGCAAGCCGGCACGCCGGCGCCCAAGCTGATGGAACGGCTGCAATCCCTGGGCGTGGCCGCGCCAGCCTGGAGCGCAAGCCCGGTGATGTTCTGGGACGTGTTCGGTGAACAGGGGCAGCCGGTGCGGGCCACCGTTTCCGACATGGGGCCGCTGCTGCTGGCACGCATGCTGGAATTGAACGACACGCAGGAAGGGGTGCTGGCCCTGGTGTTCAAGGTGGCCGACGACGAAGGCCAGCTGCTGCTGGACCTGAAAGACCTGCGCGCCATGCTGCAGAACGTGGCCGACCGTAGCGCCGAACTGAAAACGCGCTATGGCAATGTGTCGGCGGCGTCGGTGGGCGCCATCCAGCGCAGCCTGCTGACGCTGGAGTCGCAGGGCGCGGAGAAGTTCTTCGGCGAGCCCATGCTGGACGTGGCCGACCTGATGCGTACCGACGCGCAGGGACGCGGCCTGGTCAGCATCCTGGCCGCGGACAAGCTGATGCAGGCGCCGCGCCTGTATGCCGTGTTCCTGCTGTGGCTGCTGGCCGATCTGTACGAGAAGCTGCCGGAGGTGGGCGACCTGGACAAACCCAAGCTGGTGTTCTTCTTCGACGAAGCGCATCTGTTGTTCACCGACGCGCCCAAGGCGCTGCTGGACAAGATCGAGCAGGTGGTGCGCCTGGTGCGGTCCAAGGGCGTCGGCGTGTATTTCGTCACGCAGAATCCGCTGGATATTCCGGATACGGTGCTGGGGCAGCTGGGCAATCGGGTGCAGCACGCCTTGCGCGCCTTCACGCCGCGCGACCAGAAGGCGGTGCGCACGGCGGCGCAGACCATGCGGCCCAATCCGGGACTGGACCTGGAAGCGGCCATCACCGATCTGGGCGTGGGGGAAGCGCTGGTGTCCTTCCTGGATGTGAAAGGACGCCCGGCGATGACCGAGCGCGCCTTCATCGTGCCGCCGGCCAGCCGGATCGGTCCCTGCACGGCGGCTGAACGGCTGGCGCTGCGCGATGGGTCGCCGCTGCGGGGCAAGTATGAGCAGGCGGTGGACCGGGTTTCCGCGTATGAGGTGCTGACGCAGCGGACGATAGGGAACGACGTGGGCAAGGGCGGGGCGGCGGCGGGCTCAGTGCCAGGTTCGGCGCCGGGGGCCGGCACTGCCGCGCCCGCGCCGTCGGCCGGGCAGGCGCCGGCGGCGCCCGTCGGCACC
>NZ_NJIX01000015.1 GCF_002209485.1 Achromobacter sp. HZ34
GCGCCCTTGGCATTGCCATCCACCGTCCAGGTGTGCGCATCGTTGGTGTCAACGTCCGTCTGGCTGAACTGACCCGTCGCCGTCTTGGTGGCGTCTTCGGTCACCGAGCCAGCAGTGGAGCCGGTCGGCGCAGTGATGACCGGGGCGTCGTTGGTGCCCTGGATCGTTACCGTGATCGTGCTCGGCGTGCCGTCGGCCGACGTGACCGTGAACTTTTCGGTCATCGATTCGTTCGCGCCCAGGGCCTGAACCGCTGGATCGGCATTGTTCAGGTTGTACGTCCACGTACCATCGGACGTGATTGAGAACGTACCGTGCTGACCTGCGGCGTTCGTCTGCGCGACGAATACCGCTTGGTTCGCATCCGGGTCCACGATATCCAGCTTGCCGCTGGTTTGAAGCGTCGTGTCTTCCTTGACCGTACCGGCGTCAGCACCCACGGCATGCGGCGTGATGACCGCAGCGTCGTCCGTGCCGTTGATCGTCACCGTCACCGACTTCGTGTCGATTCCGCCATGACCGTCATCCACCTTGACCGTGTACGTTTCCTGGATATGATCCTTGGCGGTCAACTGCTGAGCCGCAGCGTTATCCAGCGTATAGGTCCATTTGCCAGTCTGGTCAACGCTGAAGGTGCCATAGGCGCCCTTGGCGTTGCCGTCCACCGTCCAGGTGTGGTTGTCGTTCGTATCAACATCCTTCTGGCTGAACTGACCCGTTGCCGTCTGCGTGGCGTCTTCGGTGACAGAACCAACCGTCGAACCTGTAGGCGCACCGATCACCGGAGCATCGTTCGTGCCCTGGATCGTGACCGTGATCGTGGCAGGCGTACCGTCAGCCGACGTGACCGTGAACTTCTCGGTCATCGACTCGTTGACACCCAGCGCCTGAACCGCCGGGTCAGCGTTGTTCAGGTTGTACGTCCACGTGCCATCGGACGTGATCGAGAACGTCCCGTGCTGGCCTGCCGCATTCGTCTGCGCAACGAACACCGCTTGGCCGGCATCCGGATCCACTATGTCCAGCTTGCCGCTGGTCTGAAGCGTCGTGTCTTCCTTAACCGTACCGGCATCGCTGCCAGTCGCGTGCGGCGTGATGATGGCGCCGTCATCCGCACCATTGATCGTCACCGTCACCGACTTCGTGTCGGTGCCGCCGTGGCCGTCATCGACCTTGACGGTATACGTTTCCTGGATGTGGTCCTTGGCAGTCAGCTGCTGAGCTGCCGCGTTATCCAGCGTATAGGTCCACTTGCCAGTCTGGTCAACGCTGAAGGTACCGTAGGCGCCCTTCGCATTGCCATCCACCGTCCAGGTATGCGCATCGTTCGTATCGATGTCGGTCTGATTGAACTGACCCGTCGCCGTCTTGGTGCCATCTTCCGTCACCGAACCGGCAGTGCTGCCAGTCGGGGTGGTGATGACCGGGGCGTCGTTCGTACCCTGGATCGTCACCGTGATGGTGGCAGGCGTACCATCCGCCGACGTGACCGTGAACTTCTCAGTCATCGACTCGCTCGCGCCCAGCGCCTGAACCGCCGGATCGGAATTGTTCAGGTTGTACGTCCACGTACCGTCAGAGGTGATCGAGAACGTGCCGTGCTGGCCCGCAGCGTTCGTCTGCGCCACGAACACCGCTTGACCAGCGTCAGGATCGACGATATCCAGCTTGCCGCTGGTCTGAAGCGTCGTGTCTTCCTTCACCGTACCGGCATCGCTGCCAGTCGCATGCGGCGTGATGATAGCGCCGTCGTCGGAACCGTTGATCGTGACCGTCACCGACTTCGTGTCGGTTCCGCCATGGCCGTCATCGACCTTGACGGTGTACGTTTCCTGGATATGATCCTTGGCGGTCAGCTGCTGAGCCGCTGCGTTATCCAGCGTGTACGTCCACTTGCCAGTCTGGTCAACCGTGAAGGTGCCATAGGCGCCCTTCGCGTTACCGTCCACCGTCCAAGTATGGCTGTCGTTGGTATCAACGTCGGTCTGGCTAAATTGGCCGGTTGCCGTTTTCGGTGCGTCTTCCGTCACCGAACCAGCAGTGCTGCCGGTCGGGGCGGTAATGACCGGGGCGTCGTTCGTGCCCTGGATGGTTACCGTAATCGTGCTCGGAGTGCCGTCGGCCGACGTGACTGTGAACTTCTCGGTCATCGACTCGTTGACACCCAGCGCCTGAACCGCCGGGTCAGCGTTGTTCAGGTTGTACGTCCAAGTGCCATCGGACGTGATCGAGAACGTGCCATGCTGGCCGGCGGCATTCGTCTGTGCGACGAACACCGCCTGGCCGACATCCGGATCAACGATGTCTAGCTTGCCGCTGGTCGACAACGTCGTGTCTTCCTTGACTGTACCGGCGTCGGCACCCACTGCATGCGGGGTGATGATGGCCGCATCGTCCGTGCCGTTGATGGTTACGGTGACCGACTTCGTGTCCGTACCGCCGTGGCCGTCGTCAACCTTGACGGTGTACGTTTCCTGGATGTGGTCCTTGGCAGTCAGCTGCTGAGCTGCTGCGTTGTCCAGCGTGTAAGTCCACTTGCCGGTTTGATCAACGGTGAAGGTGCCATAGGCGCCCTTCGCGTTGCCGTCCACTGTCCACGTGTGGCTGTCGTTCGTATCGACGTCCGTCTGGCTGAACTGACCAGTCGCCGTCTTGGTGCCGTCTTCGGTCACCGAACCTGCGGTCGAGCCAACCGGAGCGGTAATGACGGGCGCGTCGTTCGTGCCCTGGATCGTCACCGTGATAGTGGCAGGCGTGCCGTCTGCCGACGTGACCGTGAACTTCTCGGTCATCGACTCATTGACGCCCAGCGCCTGAACCGCCGGATCGGCGTTGTTCAGGTTGTACGTCCACGTGCCATCGGACGTAATCGAGAACGTGCCATGTTGACCCGCCGCATTCGTCTGCGCGACGAACACGGCTTGGCCGGCATCCGGGTCGACGATGTCCAGCTTGCCGCTGGTCTGAAGCGTCGTGTCTTCCTTGACGGTACCAGCGTCAGCACCCACTGCGTGCGGGGTAATGACCGCAGCGTCGTCCGTGCCGTTGATGGTCACCGTCACCGACTTCGTGTCGGTTCCACCGTGGCCGTCGTCAACCTTGACCGTATAGGTCTCTTGGATGTGGTCCTTAGCGGTCAGCGATTGCGCTGCCGCGTTATCCAACGTGTAGGTCCACTTGCCGGTTTGGTCAACCATGAAGGTGCCATAGGCGCCCTTGGCGTTACCGTCCACCGTCCAAGTGTGGCTATCGTTGGTATCAACGTCCTTCTGGGTGAACTGACCCGTTGCCGTCTGCGTGGCGTCTTCCGTCAGCGAACCAGAAGTGCTGCCAGTCGGGGCGGTGATGACCGGGGCGTCGTTCGTGCCCTGGATCGTCACCGTGATCGTGGCTGGCGTACCATCCGCCGACGTGACCGTGAACTTCTCGGTCATCGACTCGTTCACGCCCAGCGCCTGAACCGCCGGATCAGCGTTATTCAGGTTGTACGTCCACGTGCCATCGGACGTGATTGAGAACGTACCGTGCTGACCTGCGGCGTTCGTCTGCGCGACAAACACGGCTTGGCCGGCATCCGGATCCACGATATCCAGCTTGCCGCTGGTTTGGAGCGTCGTATCTTCCTTGACCGTACCGGCATCGCTACCGGTCGCATGCGGGGTGATGATGGCACCGTCATCGGAACCGTTGATCGTGACCGTCACCGACTTCGTATCGGTGCCGCCGTGGCCGTCGTCAACCTTGACGGTGTACGTTTCCTGGATGTGGTCCTTGGCAGTCAGCTGCTGAGCTGCTGCGTTGTCCAGCGTGTAAGTCCACTTGCCGGTTTGATCAACGCTGAAGGTGCCATAGGTACCCTTCGCGTTGCCGTCCACCGTCCAAGCGTGGCTGTCGCTCGTATCGGTGTCCTGTTGGCTGAACTGACCGGTCGCCGTCTGGGCTGCGTCTTCCGTCACCGAACCGGCAGTGCTGCCGGTCGGGGCGGTGATCACCGGGGCGTCGTTCGTACCCTGGATCGTCACCGTGATCGTGGCCGGCGTACCATCCGCCGACGTGACCGTGAACTTCTCGGTCATCGACTCGTTCACGCCCAGCGCCTGAACCGCCGGGTCGGCGTTGTTCAGGTTGTACGTCCACGTACCATCGGACGTGATTGAGAACGTACCGTGCTGGCCCGCAGCGTTCGTCTGCGCTACGAACACCGCCTGACCCGCATCCGGATCGACGATATCCAGCTTTCCGCTGGTTTGAAGCGTCGTGTCTTCCTTCACCGTACCGGCATCGCTGCCAGTCGCATGCGGCGTGATGATAGCGCCGTCGTCGGAACCGTTGATCGTGACCGTCACCGACTTCGTGTCGGTTCCGCCATGGCCGTCATCGACCTTGACGGTGTACGTTTCCTGGATATGATCCTTGGCGGTCAGCTGCTGACCCGCTGCATTGTCCAGCGTATAAGTCCACTTGCCGGTTTGGTCAACCGTGAAGGTGCCATAGGCGCCCTTCGCGTTACCGTCCACCGTCCAAGTATGGCTGTCGTTGGTATCAACGTCGGTCTGGCTAAATTGGCCGGTTGCCGTTTGCGGTGCGTCTTCCGTCACCGAACCAGCAGTGCTGCCGGTCGGGGCGGTAATGACCGGGGCGTCATTCGTACCCTGGATGGTTACCGTAATCGTGCTCGGAGTGCCGTCGGCCGACGTGACCGTGAACTTCTCGGTCATCGACTCGTTCACGCCCAGCGCCTGGACTGTCGGGTCGGCATTGTTCAGGTTGTACGTCCACGTACCATCGGACGTGATCGAGAACGTGCCATGCTGGCCCGCTGCGTTCGTCTGCGCGACGAACACGGCTTGGCCGGCATCCGGGTCGACGATGTCCAGCTTGCCGCTGGTTTGGAGCGTCGTATCTTCCTTGACCGTACCGGCATCGCTGCCAGTCGCATGCGGCGTGATGATCGCAGCGTCGTCGGTGCCATTGATCGTCACCGTCACCGACTTCGTGTCGGTCCCGCCATGGCCATCGTCCACCTTGACGGTGTACGTTTCCTGAATGTGGTCCTTGGCGGTCAACTGCTGAGCCGCTGCATTGTCCAGCGTATAGGTCCACTTGCCGGTCTGGTCAACCGTGAAGGTGCCATAGGCGCCCTTCGCGTTACCGTCCACTGTCCACGTGTGGCTGTCGGTCGTATCGACGTCCGTCTGACTGAACTGACCGGTCGCCGTCTTTGTGCCGTCTTCGGTCACCGAACCTGCGATCGAGCCGACCGGAGCAGTAATGACGGGCGCGTCGTTCGTACCCTGGATCGTCACCGTGATGGTGGCAGGCGTGCCGTCAGCCGACGTGACCGTGAACTTCTCGGTCATCGACTCATTCACGCCCAGCGCCTGGACCGCCGGGTCGGCGTTGTTCAGGTTGTACGTCCACGTACCGTCAGACGTGATCGAGAACGTCCCGTGTTGACCTGCGGCGTTCGTCTGCGCGACGAATACCGCTTGGTTCGCATCCGGGTCCACGATATCCAGCTTGCCGCTGGTGGTCAGCGTCGTGTCTTCCTTGACCGTACCGGCATCGGCACCCACGGCATGCGGGGTTATGACCGCAGCGTCGTCCGTGCCGTTGATGGTTACGGTGACCGACTTCGTGTCGGTTCCGCCGTGGCCGTCATCGACCTTGACCGTGTACGTTTCCTGGATGTGGTCCTTGGCGGTCAGCTGTTGAGCTGCAGCGTTATCCAGCGTGTAGGTCCACTTGCCGGTCTGGTCGACCGTGAAGGTGCCATAGGCGCCCTTCGCGTTGCCATCCACCGTCCAGGTGTGGCTGTCGTTCGTATCGGTTTCCTGTTGGCTGAACTGACCGGTCGCCGTCTGGGCTGCGTCTTCCGTCACCGAACCGGCAGTAGCGCCAGCCGGAGCCGTGATGACCGGGGCATCGTTCGTACCTTGGATCGTTACCGTGATCGTGGCAGGCGTACCATCCGCCGACGTGACCGTGAACTTCTCGGTCATCGACTCGTTCACGCCAAGCGCCTGAACCGCCGGGTCGGCATTGTTCAAGTTGTACGTCCACGTACCATCGGACGTAATCGAGAACGTGCCATGTTGACCCGCCGCATTCGTCTGCGCGACGAACACGGCTTGGCCGGCATCCGGGTCGACGATGTCCAGCTTGCCGCTGGTCGAAAGCGTCGTATCTTCCTTGACAGTACCCGCATCAGCACCCACGGCGTGAGGCGTGATAATCGCTGCGTCGTCCGTGCCGTTGATGGTCACCGTCACGGACTTCGTATCCGTGCCGCCATGACCGTCATCCACCTTGACGGTGTACGTTTCCTGGATATGATCCTTGGCGGTCAACTGCTGAGCCGCTGCATTGTCCAGCGTATAGGTCCACTTGCCGGTCTGGTCAACCGTGAAGGTGCCATAGGCGCCCTTCGCGTTGCCGTCCACCGTCCAAGTGTGGCTGTCGGTCGTATCGGTGTCCTGTTGGCTGAACTGACCGGTCGCCGTCTGCGTGGCGTCTTCGGTGACAGAACCAACCGTCGAACCTGCAGGTGCACCGATCACCGGGGCGTCGTTCGTGCCCTGGATCGTTACCGTGATCGTGGCAGGCGTACCATCCGCCGACGTGACCGTAAACTTCTCGGTCATCGACTCGTTGACACCCAGCGCCTGAACCGCCGGATCGGCGTTGTTCAAGTTGTACGTCCACGTACCATCGGACGTGATCGAGAACGTCCCGTGCTGGCCTGCCGCATTCGTCTGCGCAACGAACACCGCCTGGCCTGCATCGGGATCCACAATATCCAGCTTGCCGCTGGTCTGAAGCGTCGTATCTTCCTTGACCGTACCGGCATCGGCACCCACGGCATGCGGGGTAATGACCGCAGCGTCGTCCGTGCCGTTGATGGTCACCGTCACCGACTTCGTGTCGGTTCCACCGTGGCCGTCGTCAACCTTGACCGTATAGGTCTCTTGGATGTGGTCCTTAGCGGTCAGCGATTGAGCTGCCGCGTTATCCAGCGTGTACGTCCACTTGCCAGTCTGGTCGACGCTGAAGGTGCCATAGGTCCCCTTCGCGTTGCCGTCCACTGTCCAAGTGTGGCTGTCGTTCGTATCGGTGTCCTGTTGGCTGAACTGGCCGGTCGCCGTCTGGGCTGCGTCTTCCGTCACCGAACCGGCAGTGCTGCCGGTCGGGGCGGTGATCACCGGGGCGTCGTTCGTGCCCTGGATCGTCACCGTGATCGTGGCAGGCGTACCGTCAGCCGACGTGACCGTGAACTTCTCGGTCATCGACTCGTTCACGCCCAGCGCCTGAACCGCCGGGTCGGCGTTGTTCAGGTTGTACGTCCATGTGCCATCGGAGGTAATCGAGAACGTCCCGTGCTGGCCCGCAGCGTTCGTCTGCGCCACGAACACCGCTTGACCAGCGTCAGGATCGACGATATCCAGCTTGCCGCTGGTGGTCAGCGTCGTGTCTTCCTTGACCGTACCCGCGTCAGCACCCACGGCATGCGGCGTGATAATCGCCGCATCGTCCGTGCCGTTGATGGTTACGGTGACCGACTTCGTGTCGGTTCCACCGTGGCCGTCGTCAACCTTGACGGTGTACGTTTCCTGTATGTGATCCTTGGCAGTCAGCTGCTGCGCCGCGGCGTTATCCAGCGTATAGGTCCACTTGCCAGTCTGGTCAACCGTGAAGGTCCCGTAGGCGCCCTTCGCGTTGCCGTCCACTGTCCACGTGTGGCTGTCGGTCGTATCGACGTCCGTCTGACTGAACTGACCGGTCGCCGTCTTTGTGCCGTCTTCGGTCACCGAACCTGCGATCGAGCCGACCGGAGCAGTAATGACGGGCGCGTCGTTCGTACCCTGGATCGTCACCGTGATGGTGGCAGGCGTGCCGTCAGCCGACGTGACCGTGAACTTCTCGGTCATCGACTCGTTGACACCCAGCGCCTGAACCGCCGGATCGGCGTTGTTCAGGTTGTACGTCCACGTGCCATCGGACGTGATCGAGAACGTGCCATGTTGACCCGCCGCATTCGTCTGTGCGACGAACACGGCCTGACCCGCATCGGGATCCACAATATCCAGCTTGCCGCTGGTGGTCAGGGTCGTGTCTTCCTTGACCGTACCGGCATCGGCACCCACGGCATGCGGGGTTATGACCGCAGCGTCGTCCGTGCCGTTGATGGTTACGGTGACCGACTTCGTGTCGGTTCCACCGTGGCCGTCGTCAACCTTGACGGTGTACGTTTCCTGGATATGATCCTTGGCGGTCAACTGCTGAGCTGCCGCGTTATCCAGCGTGTAGGTCCACTTGCCGGTTTGATCCACGCTGAAGGTGCCATAGGTGCCCTTCGCGTTGCCGTCGACCGTCCAGGTGTGGCTGTCGTTCGTATCGGTGTCCTGCTGGCTAAACTGGCCCGTCGCCGTCTGCGCTGCGTCTTCCGTCACCGAACCGGCAGTGGCGCCAGTCGGGGCGGTGATGACCGGGGCGTCGTTCGTACCCTGGATCGTCACCGTGATCGTGGCAGGCGTACCGTCCGCCGACGTGACCGTGAACTTCTCGGTCATCGACTCGTTGACACCCAGCGCCTGAACCGCCAGGTCAGCGTTGTTCAGGTTGTACGTCCACGTGCCATCGGACGTGATCGAGAACGTCCCGTGTTGACCGGCCGCATTCGTCTGCGCAACGAACACCGCCTGACCCGCATCCGGGTCCACGATATCCAGCTTGCCGCTGGTCTGAAGCGTCGTGTCTTCTTTCACCGTACCGGCATCGCTGCCAGTCGCATGCGGCGTGATGATAGCGCCGTCGTCGGCACCATTGATCGTTACAGTCACCGACTTCGTATCGGTCCCGCCGTGGCCGTCATCGACCTTGACCGTGTAGGTCTCTTGGATGTGGTCCTTAGCGGTCAGCGATTGCGCTGCCGCATTGTCCAGCGTGTACGTCCACTTGCCGGTCTGGTCGACTGTGAAGGTCCCGTAGGCGCCCTTCGCGTTACCGTCCACCGTCCAGGTGTGGCTATCGTTGGTATCAACGTCCTTCTGGCTGAACTGACCCGTTGCCGTCTGCGCGGCGTCTTCGGTGACAGAACCAACCGTCGAACCCGCTGGCGCACCGATCACCGGGGCGTCGTTCGTGCCCTGGATCGTCACCGTGATGGTGGCAGGCGTGCCATCTGCCGACGTGACCGTGAACTTCTCGGTCATCGACTCGTTCACGCCCAGGGCCTGAACCGCTGGATCGGCGTTGTTCAGGTTGTACGTCCACGTACCATCGGACGTGATCGAGAACGTCCCGTGTTGACCTGCGGCGTTCGTCTGCGCGACAAATACCGCTTGGCCGGCGTCCGGATCAACGATATCCAGCTTGCCGCTGGTCTGGAGCGTCGTATCTTCCTTGACCGTACCCGCGTCAGCGCCCACGGCGTGAGGCGTGATAATCGCCGCATCGTCCGTGCCATTGATCGTCACCGTCACGGACTTCGTATCCGTGCCGCCATGACCGTCATCAACCTTGACGGTGTACGTTTCCTGGATGTGGTCCTTGGCAGTCAGCTGCTGCGCCGCTGCGTTATCCAGCGTATAGGTCCACTTGCCAGTCTGGTCAACCGTGAAGGTGCCATAGGCGCCCTTCGCATTGCCATCCACCGTCCAAGTGTGCGTGTCGTTCGTATCGATGTCCTTCTGGCTGAACTGACCCGTTGCCGTCTGCGTGGCGTCTTCGGTGACAGAACCGACCGTCGAACCCGCAGGCGCACCGATCACCGGAGCGTCGTTTGTTCCCTGGATCGTCACCGTAATGGTGGCAGGCGTGCCATCTGCCGACGTGACCGTGAATTTCTCGGTCATCGACTCGTTCACGCCCAGCGCCTGGACCGCCGGGTCGGCGTTGTTCAGGTTGTACGTCCACGTACCGTCAGACGTGATCGAGAACGTCCCGTGTTGACCTGCGGCGTTCGTCTGCGCGACGAATACCGCTTGGTTCGCATCCGGGTCCACGATATCCAGCTTGCCGCTGGTGGTCAGCGTCGTGTCTTCCTTGACCGTACCGGCATCGGCACCCACGGCATGCGGCGTGATAATCGCCGCATCGTCCGTGCCATTGATCGTCACCGTCACGGACTTCGTATCCGTGCCGCCATGACCGTCATCCACCTTGACGGTGTACGTTTCCTGGATATGATCCTTGGCGGTCAACTGCTGAGCCGCTGCGTTATCCAGCGTATAGGTCCACTTGCCAGTCTGGTCAACGCTGAAGGTACCGTAGGCGCCCTTCGCATTGCCATCCACCGTCCAGGTATGCGCATCGTTCGTATCGACGTCGGTCTG
>NZ_NJIX01000016.1 GCF_002209485.1 Achromobacter sp. HZ34
TGTGAAGTTTGCTTCTCAGGCGGGGCGGCGTAGAGTTTTCGTACCTCGTGCGTGCTTGCGAATTCCCATTCGTCGGTTGGTTCAATCTCGAACCATCGGCCGCTTTGCGGTCCGTCTTTCATACGCGCCTGAACGAGTGCCGGCACCGCCCCGGCCTCGCCGTCGCAAGCTATTCGAGAATTTCTAATAACTGAATCGCCAACTGTTAGAGAATTTCTAATGGTTGGGGTGGTGGGGCTGACGAATACAGGCGTCCCTTCCTTGCCCCACTTGGCTATTTCGTTGGACTGCTCGTCTGTGGTCGCGGTGATGTACGGCACACCGAAAACTGAATACCGCAACACTGCCGGAATCGCCACCGGCTCGGCGTCGCTGGCGGCAGGCAGGCGGGCGAGAACTACGCTCTCGACGGCCCGAGCAAACTCAGGCTTTGCTCCATAAATATCGAAGCCATCCGCGATGTCCTGGATTTCGGCGTCAGTCAGCAATTGCTTTTCATTGCTCATGATATTCAGTGCTCCATTGGAGTCCGTTGCCCGGCAGGTCGGTGCCGGGGAAAAGGGAGGGGATGACCAGGGCCAGGATCAGCGCCGCTATCCAGTAGCCGAAGCCTGGCACGTATGCGTCGTCGCTGTGCATGTCAGGCTTTGGGGATGATGGCGAGCGGAACCACTGGGATCTCCTGACCCTTCAATTCTTCGGCATAAGCAGTAGATGATGTGTAGTGATGGCCGATGCTGGTCCACCGCCACGCAACCGGCTTAAGCTCCGCAATCAGTTCGGCGCGGGCCTGGGCGATGATGGCGCGCACTAAGTCCAGCACTTCCTGGCGCTGCGGGTACGGCACGCTATAGAAGGTCAGCGTGTTTTCGATGGCGGCCAGCGATGCGGCAAGATTGGTGGCGGCGGTCATGCTGCGGACTCCAGTTGCAGACCAGGCTGGCGCGTGCGTTCCGCCTGAAGATCGAGGTATGCAGGGTTCAGTTCTGCGCCCAGCCAATTACGCCCCAGACGCTGCGCCACGCTCGCCACCGTGCCGGACCCCATGAACGGGTCGAAGACGATATCGCCGGGGCGGCTGCCGGCCAAGATGCAGGGTTCCACCAACGTCTCCGGCATAACCGCGAAGTGCGCGCCGGAGTAGGGCTTGGTGGCCACCGTCCAGACACTGCGCTTATTGCGGCGGCCGGCATAGTCAATATCATCGCGGTCTGGCCGGTGCTGAGCCGACTGCCCATGCTCTGCCGCGGTGTCCTTGGTCGCGCGCGCGAAGCTGTAGCGCCGGCTGCGCTGTCGTTCGGCGTAGTCATGCAAGCCTGCGCGCGTGCGGTGCTTCTCGGGATCCTGTTCCGCGCCTTTGATAGGGCGCCGGTTGCCTGGCAAGTCGCCTGCGGCCTCTTCAGATATTGCGCTGGCGTCGAAGTGGTAGCGCTCCGACTTTGTCAGCAGGAACAGGTGCTCGTGCGCCTTGGTGCACCGATCCTGCACGCTCTCCGGCATCGGGTTCGGCTTATGCCAAATGATCTCCTGCCTGAGGTACCAGCCATCGGCCCGCAGCGCGAAGGCCAGCATCCAGGGGATACCGATCAGATCCTTAGGCTTGAGTCCCGTTTTTACCTTGCCCCGACCGACACCTGTGTTGCCGTGCAGCGCCTTGACATGTTTGCCGCTGCTGCTGCCGCCCCATTTGCCGTCATTGGCATAGCTGTCGCCGATGTTCAGCCACAGGGTGCCATCATCAGCGAGTAGTGATCGAGCATCGCGGAACACGTCGACCATGGCGGCAACGTATTCTTCCGGTGCAGCTTCCATTCCCAATTGGCCTTCAACGCCGTAGTCACGCAGCCCAAAATAGGGAGGACTGGTGACGATGCACTGCACGCGGACGCTGGCCGCAATCAGACCGCGCGTCACGTCCCGGCAGTCGCCCAGATAGCAGCGGTTCATTTCAGCCATGGTTCCCATCTCCCTTCATGGCCTGCATGGCGGCGTCGATGGCCTCGCGCGGCGTTTCGCGCCAGTCCGACAAATCGTGGCCGCCGTATTGGTGGATCTGATGCAGGCGGTACACGTATGCGCCCGTATTGCCGTTTTGGCTGTAGATAATGCCCTGCTTCTCGATCATGAAATCCAGCCGCGCCGCGTCCTTCTCCCCCGCCGCATCGCCTTCCTGCTGCTCAGCGGGGTGGGCGCCGGGAGGGGCGAGCCGCGGCTGCCAAAAAAGCGGCTCCACGACCTGTTCACGAAACTCAAAGGGCGCAGTCCTGGGCGAGTTGAGACAATAGAAAATGGCGCTCGCAACCCATTTCCCATCGGTGTAAAAGGCGCTGCCAATCGTCCAATCGTCGGGCGACCACGCTACATGGACAACGCTGCCATCCTTCGGCGC
>NZ_NJIX01000017.1 GCF_002209485.1 Achromobacter sp. HZ34
CTCCTTTCAGAGCGAAGCGTGATTGGTGTCAAGTGTCCACACTTATCGGTTGTTAATATGGCTGGATCGGTGGCAGGGCAGTGAGAGAGTATCTCTTGTCTGTCATCCACAGCGGATCCGATGAAGAATTGGGTCTGTAGCTCAGTCGGTTAGAGCACCGTCTTGATAAGGCGGGGGTCGTTGGTTCGAATCCAACCAGACCCACCACGGTTTTATGTAGCGTGTAAAAGCGAGACATAGACGGGGGTGTAGCTCAGCTGGGAGAGCGCCTGCTTTGCAAGCAGGATGTCATCGGTTCGATCCCGTTCACCTCCACCACTCCTCTTGTTGTTCAAGATGGGGATGGTTGCGAAACAGAACCCGGGTCCGCGAATTCAAGAGTCTAACGTTTAGTGCTGCATCGCTTTGGCGGTGAAGTCTTAAACGTTGGGTTTTTAATCCAATAGCTGTATATCGTTCTTTAACAATCTGGAAGAAGCAAAACGACAATGTGTTTGTCGAGTAGTTCGTTAATTCGAACGAAAGGTGAATACGGGTTGTGATTGCAATCATAAGTTCTAAAGCAATTTGGAACGGCACAAATGCGATGTCATGTCAGACATACAGTGAAATTGAAGGTGGGTTGTTTGGTGCTATAGCCATTAGCGTTATAGGATCAAGTGACTAAGTGCATATGGTGGATGCCTTGGCGATCACAGGCGATGAAGGACGTTGTAGCCTGCGAAAAGCTGCGGGGAGCTGGCAAACAAGCTTTGATCCGCAGATATCCGAATGGGGAAACCCACCGTCGCAAGACGGTATCCATGAGTGAATACATAGCTCATGGAGGCGAACCGGGTGAACTGAAACATCTCAGTAACTCGAGGAAAAGAAATCAACCGAGATTCCGAAAGTAGTGGCGAGCGAAATCGGAACAGCCTTTACGTTTTAGCGCATGGGATAGTCGAACGGAATGGAAAGTCCGGCCGTAGCAGGTGATAGCCCTGTAGGCGAAATCCCGTGTGTGGAACTAAGCGTAAGAAAAGTAGGGCGGGACACGTGAAATCCTGTTTGAAGATGGGGGGACCATCCTCCAAGGCTAAATACTCGTGATCGACCGATAGTGAACCAGTACCGTGAGGGAAAGGCGAAAAGAACCCCGGAAGGGGAGTGAAATAGATCCTGAAACCGTATGCATACAAACAGTAGGAGCCTCCTTGTGGGGTGACTGCGTACCTTTTGTATAATGGGTCAGCGACTTACATTCAGTGGCGAGCTTAACCGATTAGGGAAGGCGTAGCGAAAGCGAGTCCGAATAGGGCGATTTTAGTCGCTGGGTGTAGACCCGAAACCAGATGATCTATCCATGGCCAGGTTGAAGGCACGGTAACACGTGCTGGAGGACCGAACCCACTAGTGTTGAAAAACTAGGGGATGAGCTGTGGATAGGGGTGAAAGGCTAAACAAATCTGGAAATAGCTGGTTCTCTCCGAAAACTATTTAGGTAGTGCCTCAAGTATGACTGCGGGGGGTAGAGCACTGTTATAGCTAGGGGGTCATGGCGACTTACCAAACTATGGCAAACTCCGAATACCCGCAAGTCCAGCTTGGGAGACAGAGCACCGGGTGCTAACGTCCGGACTCAAGAGGGAAACAACCCAGACCGCCAGCTAAGGTCCCCAATTATCGCTAAGTGGGAAACGAAGTGGGAAGGCATAGACAGTCAGGAGGTTGGCTTAGAAGCAGCCACCCTTTAAAGAAAGCGTAATAGCTCACTGATCGAGTCGTCCTGCGCGGAAGATGTAACGGGGCTAAGCGATAAACCGAAGCTGCGGGTGTGCACTTTGTGCACGCGGTAGGAGAGCGTTCTGTAAGCCTGTGAAGGTGGCTTGTAAAGGCTGCTGGAGGTATCAGAAGTGCGAATGCTGACATGAGTAGCGATAAAGGGGGTGAAAAGCCCCCTCGCCGTAAGTCCAAGGTTTCCTGCGCAACGTTCATCGGCGCAGGGTGAGTCGGCCCCTAAGGCGAGGCAGAGATGCGTAGCTGATGGGAAACTGGTTAATATTCCAGTACCGTCGTACAGTGCGATGGGGGGACGGATCGCGGAAGATCATCAGGGTGTTGGAAGTCCCTGTTGCTGCATTAGAGAGGGCGCTTAGGCAAATCCGGGCGCATGACTCAAGGGTGTGGCACGAGCGAACATGTTTCG
>NZ_NJIX01000018.1 GCF_002209485.1 Achromobacter sp. HZ34
CGGGCGCGTGGGGCGGCGGGCGCGCAGGGCGCCGCCGGGCGCGTGGGGCGGCGGGCGCGTAGGGCGCCGCCGGTCGTGTGGGGGTGGCGGGCGCGCGTGTTGTTGCGGGGGGCTAGCGGGTGGTTTGGATGGAGTAGTGGAGCTCGACGTCGCCGAGGGCGATGCCGTCAGGGGCGAAACGGCGTTCGTGCAGGAGGCAATCGTGGGCGGACACGGCCATGACGCTGGAACTGCGGGTGCCGTAGACGGGGTCGACGATGAAGGGGCTGCTCAGGAAGCGTTCGCGCTCCAGGCCGATGCCGGTGTCAGGCAACTCCGCGTCCGGCGCGACCGAACGATCCGCCAGCGCGAGCAGCAAGCGCTCCATCTCCGGCTGAAGGCGTTCAGGCAGCGAGAGCCCGGCGTCCGCTTGCAGGCGTCCCCGCAGTAGACGCGTGAATGCCGCCTTGGTGCGCGCAAGCTTGGGCCACGGCGTGTCCAACAGGTGATTCGATAACGCATAAATCCCGGGCGGCAGGGCCCGCGCCGGTGCGCCCCGGTTGCTGCAATACCAGGCGCCGGTGAGATCGCCGACGATCAGGTTGTAGCCGTTGTATTGGCCGCCTATCGTGTCGATACGCGTGGCATACGCTGCCGGCGTTTCGTCACCGCGCAGGAAATCCCCGACCAGGTCGCCGCGCGATGGCGCATCCGGCAACACCCGCATGGGATCGCGGAAGTTGGTGACCAGCGCATAGCGGCCGCCGCGTGTCATCCCCATCCACGTGCCGCCGGATTTCAGGTCGCGTCCGGCCACGATGTCCGAACCGTCATCCCACGGCGCGGCCGGCGCGGTCGGACGCGCGTGATACTCATCGCGATTGGCAGCGATCAGCACCGGCAGGTGCGCCAGTTCATGCAGGGCGAGGACGGCGAGGCACATGAAGGCAGGCTCTTCGGAGGGGAAGGTTGATTATGTCATTCCGCGGTGTCGAATCACGCGCACGGCCGCGGCTTCGTTCCACGCCTGAGGCAATAGCGCGGCCGCGGCTTCGTTCCACGCCTGAATCAAGCGCACGGCCGCAGGTTTATTCAGCCGCTTGCGCGTCGACGACCGCCTCGATCGCTGCATCATCGACGCGCTCCGACGTGAACGGTGCGGTGCGCGGCGTGACCAGGCGCAGGTAGTCGTCCGCCCGCATCAGGATGGACGCATCCAGCCTGCCGGCGTTGAAGACGATTTCCTCGTAGCGTTGCCCCAGCGTGCTGTCGACCAGCAATTCCAATTCGGCATTGAACGTGAAGGGCGGGATGGCGCCAATCTCGCAGCCAGTCAATTCACGCGCCAGATCGCGTGACGCCAGCGACGCCTTCTTGCCGCGGATGGCCTGGGCGATCGCATCCAGGTCGGCCTGCCGGTCGGCCGGAAACACCGCCAGCACATTCGCACGCTTGGTGGAGGAAATCTTCACGCGGCAGACCAGCGCCTTGGCGCCTTGTCCGACGGCCGTTCCCCGTATCGCGGCGACCTCTTCGGACCGGCCCTCGGCGGCATGGTGCAGCAGTTTGTAGGCGATGCCCTGTTCATCGAGCAGGGCACGCAGTTGATCGTGGACTTCCATGGCGGATATATGGCGGAAATTGGACGCGCTACCTTAACCCATCCCGAGCCCGACCGGGCGGCGATCACCGCCCGGCGCGGCATCACGGGGCGCCCCGCGCGCCATCGGTCGCCGCCCGCCGCCCGCCGCCCGCCGCCGCCCGCCGCCCGCCGCC
>NZ_NJIX01000001.1 GCF_002209485.1 Achromobacter sp. HZ34
GGTCATGGCGGCACGGCCACCAAGTCGGTGTCTGTCACGATCAACGGTACGGACGATGCGGCGATCATCACCCCGCACGCGGTGGGTGCTGACGCGGGTACGGTCAAGGAAGACACGACGCTGACCACCAGCGGCAAGCTGGATATCGTCGATCCGGATGCTGGCCAGGCGGTCTTCGTGGCTCAAACCGGCACCGCCGGAACCTACGGTTCGTTCACCATGGGTACGGATGGAACCTGGTCGTACACGCTGAACAACAGCAGCGCCGCGGTTCAAGCGCTGGGCCTGGGCGACTCCAAGACGGAAACGTTCACGGTCGCTTCGGCTGACGGGACGACCAGCAAGGTCACGATCACGGTCCAAGGTACCAACGACGCGCCGGTTATCAACGCTCCGGCCGGTTCGACCGCTGGTTCTGTGACGGAAGACGGCACGCAGACGGCTACGGGTCAGTTCAGCAAAACGGACGTTGACACCAACGACACCCACACCTGGACGGTGGACGGCAATGCGAAGGGCACTTATGGCACCTTCAGCGTTGACCAGACCGGCAAGTGGACGTACGCGCTGGATAATGCTGCTGCTCAACAGCTGACTTCCAAGGACCACATCACTGAGACTTACACAGTCAAGGTCGATGACGGCCACGGCGGTACGGCGACGAAGTCGGTCGCTGTTACGATCAACGGCACGGACGACGCTGCGATCATCACCCCGCACGCCGTGGGTGCGGATGCTGGCACGGTCAAGGAAGACACGACCCTGACCACCAGCGGCAAACTGGATATCGTCGATCCGGACGCCGGCCAAGCGGTCTTTGTTGCTCAAACCGCGACGGCTGGTACCTATGGTTCCTTCACCATGGGTACGGATGGCACGTGGTCCTACACCTTGAACAACAGCAGCGCTGCGGTTCAAGCGCTGGGCCTGGGTGAATCCAAGACGGAAACGTTCACGGTTGCCTCCGCCGATGGCACGACCAGCAAGGTCACGATCACGGTCCAAGGCACCAACGACGCGCCGGTCATCAACGCGCCGGCGGGTTCGACGGCCGGTTCGGTAACCGAGGACGGCACGCAGACGGCTACGGGCCAGTTCAGCAAAACGGACGTTGATACCAACGATACGCACACCTGGACGGTGGACGGCAACGCGAAGGGTACCTATGGCACCTTCAGCGTTGACCAGACCGGTAAGTGGACCTACACGCTGGACAACACGGCCGCGCAAGGATTGACCACGAAGGATCACATCACCGAGACCTACACGGTCAAGGTGGATGACGGCCACGGCGGTACGGCGACGAAGTCGGTGGCTGTAACAATCAATGGAACGGACGACGCGGCAATCATTACGCCGCATGCCGTCGGTGCTGATGCTGGCACGGTCAAGGAAGACACGACCCTGACCACCAGCGGCAAACTGGATATCGTCGATCCGGATGCTGGCCAGGCGGTCTTTGTTGCTCAAACCGCGACGGCTGGTACTTATGGTTCGTTCACCATGGGTACGGATGGCACTTGGTCCTACACCTTGAACAACACTAGCGCTGCGGTTCAAGCGCTGGGCCTGGGTGAATCCAAGACGGAAACGTTCACGGTGGCTTCGGCCGATGGCACGACCAGCAAGGTCACGATCACGGTCCAAGGCACCAACGACGCGCCGGTCATCAACGCGCCGGCGGGTTCGACGGCCGGTTCGGTAACCGAGGACGGTACGCAGACGGCTACGGGCCAGTTCAGCAAAACGGACGTTGACACCAACGATACGCACACTTGGACGGTGGACGGCAATGCGAAGGGTACCTATGGCACCTTCAGCGTTGACCAGACCGGCAAGTGGACGTACACGCTGGACAACACGGCCGCGCAAGCATTGACCACGAAGGATCACATCACCGAGACCTACACGGTCAAGGTGGATGACGGCCACGGCGGTACGGCGACGAAGTCGGTGGCTGTAACAATCAATGGAACGGACGACGCGGCAATCATTACGCCGCATGCCGTCGGTGCTGATGCTGGCACGGTCAAGGAAGACACGACGCTGACCACGAGCGGCAAGCTGGATATCGTCGATCCGGACGCCGGCCAAGCGGTCTTTGTTGCTCAAACCGCGACGGCTGGTACTTATGGTTCGTTCACCATGGGTACGGATGGCACTTGGTCCTACACCTTGAACAACACTAGTGCTGCGGTTCAGGCGCTGGGCCTGGGTGAATCCAAGACGGAAACATTCACGGTGGCTTCGGCCGATGGCACGACCAGCAAGGTCACGATCACGGTCCAAGGCACCAACGACGCTCCCGTCATCAACGCTCCGACCGGCTCGACGGCCGGTTCCGTGACGGAAGATGGCACGCAGACGGCCACCGGCCAATTCAGCAAGACGGATGTCGATACCAACGACACCCACACCTGGACGGTGGACGGCAATGCGAAGGGTACGTATGGCACCTTCAGCGTCGACCAGACCGGCAAGTGGACCTACACGCTGAACAACACGGCAGCGCAAGTACTGACCACGAAAGACCACATCATCGAAACCTACACGGTCAAGGTGGATGACGGTCATGGTGGAACGGCCACGAAGTCCGTTGCCATCACCATCAACGGCACGGACGACGCAGCCATCATCACCCCGCATGCCGTGGGCGCCGACGCCGGCACGGTGAAGGAAGACACTACCCTGACCACCAGCGGCAAGCTCGACATCGTCGATCCTGACGCCGGCCAGGCCGTCTTCATCACCCAGAGCACGTCCGGTACCTATGGCACCTTCACGCTGGGCACCGACGGTACCTGGTCCTACGCGCTGAACAACACCAGCGCCGCGGTACAGGCGCTGGGCCTGGGCGAATCCAAGACCGAGACGTTCACCGTTTCCGCCGCGGACGGCACGACCAGCAAGGTCACCATCACCGTGCAGGGCACCAACGACGCCCCGGTCATTCAGGTGCCGACCGGCGGCACGGACCAGGGCAACGTCACGGAGGACGGCACCAAAACCGCCTCCGGCCAGCTGGCTCGTGTCGATGTCGATACCAACGACGCCGCGACGTGGACCATCCAGGGCGCCAACAAGGGCACCTACGGCAGCATCGCCGTCGACGCAACCGGCAAGTGGACCTACACACTGGACAACACGGCTGCCCAATCCTTGCGTGCGGGTGACAAGATCACCGAAACCTACACCGTCAAGGTCGACGACAGCAAGGGAGGCACCGATACCCACGTCGTCACCATCACGATCAACGGCACCAACGATGTGCCGACGATCGTCGGCCATGGCGGCGACGGCGTCGGCGATCGCGGAACGGTTGTCGAAGACCTCACGCTCAGCGCTACCGGCAAGCTCGACACGACCGACGCCGACACTGGTGAAAGCTACGTCAAGGCCCAGACCATTCAGGACACGTACGGCACCTTCAGTATCGATGCGAACGGCAACTGGACCTACACCCTGGATAACAACAACGCCACGGTGCAGGCCCTGTCCGGTGCCCAGTCCTTGACCCGCACCTTCACCGTCACCTCCATGGACGGTACGGCGACGCATCCGGTCACGGTCACCATCGCCGGCGCCAACGACGCACCTGTGTCAGCCGCCAACTCGACGCACGTCGAAGTCGGCACCACTCACGTGTTCAGCCTGTCCGAATTCGCTTTCTCGGACAGCAAGGGAGAGAGCGACGCATTCCAGAGCGTCATCATCAGCCGCCTGCCCACCGTCGGTTCGCTGACGTACAACGGCTCCGCGGTAACGACAGGCATGGTGATTACCGTGGCGGACATCTCGTCCGGCAAGTTGGTCTACACGCCTGGATCGTCGGGGGGCGATACGTCCTTCGGCTTCCAGGTGCGCGATGCCGGCGGCACCGCCAACGGCGGGCAGAACACCTCCGGCGAGTACAACTACAGCATCGTCACGGACAACCTGATCCGCGGGACCAACGACGATTCCAGCGCCGGCAGCCTGACAGGGGGCTCGGGCGACGACGTCATCATCGGTGATGCCGGCGGTTCGAAGACCACCGTGGTGCCGGGCAAGAACTACAACGTTGCCCTGGTCATCGACCACTCCGGCAGTATGGCGTGGGGGCTGGACGGTGGTACGAACCCGTCCAGCGGGCAGGATCGTATGACATTGGTGAAGTCGGCGCTGCTGAATTTGCTCAATACGCTGGACACCCACTCGGGCGGCGTCGTGAACGTGGCGCTGATCGGCTTCGGCACGACAGCGGATAGCACGATCCAGGTGCAGAACCTGACGACCGCCAATGTCTCCACGCTGATCAATGCCATCAATGCGATGACGGCGACCGGCGGCACGAACTACGAAGCAGCGTTCAACAACGCCGTGACCTGGTTCAACGCGCAGACGGCGGCAGGAAAGACCGGTTCGAACTACGAGAACATGACGTATTTCCTCACCGATGGCGATCCGACCTACTACATCACCAGTAGCGGCAGCCGCGGCGGCGATGGGTCGACCACGGACGCCACCACGCTGCAGGAGTCGATCAATGCCTTCAAGGCACTGAGCGCCGTGACCAACGTCAACGCCATCGGTATCGGCGACGGCGTCAGCCAGCAGTATCTGCAGTTCTTCAACAATACGGCCAGCGGCAGCACGGCCACCGTTTCGGTGGGCGTCGGGACCAGCACCAACACGGTCCTCGCGAATTTCGACAACCTGTCCAGCACCGGACTCAACAACGTGTCGGGCTGGACGTTTACGTCGGGCGGCACGGGCAGCAGCGTGTCGCGTCCCCTCACCGGCTACAGCAACGGTACGCTCTACCAGAACCTGCAGATCACGGACGTCAACGGCAGCGGCGATACGAAACTGACGAGCCAGAATTTCACCATTTCGGGCACCAAGACCACCCTCAGCTTCGACGCTGGAACGGCCAACTTCAACTCGGGCGACGTGTTCAAGTGGGCCATCGAGAAGCTGAATTCGTCGGGTGGCTGGGACACGGTCCAGTCCGGCTCGACGAACAGTCCCTTGTCTTCGTCGACATTCGAAACCAACATCCTGGCCGCCGGTACCTACCATCTCGTGTACTCGGTAGCCGACAACACGTCTGGTTCGGGCAACGCCACGGTGAACATCGACAACATCACCACGCATGCCTATACGTCGACCATCACGGGCCCGGCAGGTACCGCGGACATCGCCCACCAGGCGAGCGATCTCGATACCGTGTTGCAAGGCGGCAGCACCACTACCACGCCGGCAACGGTCGGCGGTGACACCATCGACGGCGGTGCCGGCAACGACATCATCTTCGGTGACACCATCAATACCGATGCACTGTCGTGGACGGGTCACCCGGCGGGGTCCCACGATGGCCAGGGCATGCAGGGCCTGGTCGACTTCCTGACCTCGACCAATGGCCATGCGGCGACCAACACGGAGCTGTACGACTACATCAAGGCCCACAGCGATGACTTCAACGTCAGCGGCGATACCCGCGGCGGCAACGACACCATCCGCGGCGGCACCGGCGATGACCTGATCTACGGGCAGGGCGGCAATGACACCATCATCGGTGGCCAGGGCAACGACACCTTGTACGGCGGCGCCGGCAGCGACACCTTCAAGTGGGAGCTGAACGACCAGGGTACGGTGGCCAAGCCCGCGGTGGACACGGTCAAGGACTTCTCGGCGGATACGCCAGCGAACGGCGGTGACATCCTGCACCTGGGTGGCTTGCTGCAGAATCCGGCCGACTCGGATCTGTCCAAGTACCTGAACTTCAGCAAGGACGGCAACAATACCGTGCTGAAGGTCAGTACGGCCGGTGACGTGGCACACGGTTTCGACCAGAAGATCATCCTTGAAAACGTCGACCTGGTTGGTACCAAGACCGACCAGCAAGCCATCATCAATGACCTGATCCAGAAGGGGAAACTGCAAGGACATTGATGAAAAAAAAGCGTAGGTGCCGCCTCGTCAGGGCGGCGCCTCGCTGCATCCCTTTCTGTGTGCGCATGAGAAATTTTCTGGTATAGTGCTGGACTTGCTTGTGGGGCGGTAGCTCAGCTGGGAGAGCGTCGCGTTCGCAATGCGAAGGTCGGGAGTTCGATCCTCCTCCGCTCCACCATCAAGCCCAGATCAAAAAGCCTTGGACCACACAGTCCAGGGCTTTTTTTTGCGCCGAAGCTCGAAAGAGGCCTTCGCGTCATCCGCAATCCAGACCATCGAGTACCGATCGCGCCAGCACGCAGTCCTGCGTGCGCGCGGCGTGCCCGCTCACCCCACCCATGAATTTGTTGCACAACTGTGTCACGGCGCGGGCGGGTCCTCAGAATTGCCTATTCGGCCAAGACTTTCTGCGATCAGTTACGAAAATTACATCTATATTTGACGCAAGTTTGCGATCTTTGCCCGGGGCTAACGATTTTTTGCAGGAAGATAGGGTCAACTGGCCTAAGTCCCTCATCCTTTTGCACCATAGATTTACATATGTGACCACACAAACGCGTAAACACCTTCCATACTTTTCAAGACTACGAGACTTTCTGAAATAAACAGCTTGTCCGCGTTGTTACGTTTTTCCGGGTGGATTCATATGTTGTGCCAGAAGTATTTCATCGCATTCATCGCTGCGGTGCCGCTGACTGCGCTCGCCCAGCCGGGTCCGGCCGCGCCGAGAATGCCTTCCACACCTCCAGGCACCACGCCCGTGGCCCAGGCCTCGGACGGCAAGAATGCCGCGACTCTGAACCAGATCGTCGAACAAACCTTGTTGACGAATCCTGAAATCCAGGCGCGCTACCACGATTTCCGCGCGTCGCTGGAAGGGCAGAACGTGTCCAAGGCGGGTTTCCTGCCCCAAGTCAATACACAGGCGTACTACGGCCGCATGTGGCAGAGCAATCTGCCCAATGACGGCAACGCCAGCTGGAACCGGCCCGGATACACCGTCGAATTGCGGCAACTGATTTTCGACGGCTTCCGTACCAGCAGCGACGTCAAGCAGACTGGCTTCGAGAAGCTGTCGCGCTTCTACGATCTGCTGGCGACCAGCGATGACGTGGCCTTGACCGCCACCACGGCCTACCTGGACGTGCAGCGCTATCGCGACCTTGAATTGCTGGCACGTTCGAATTACCGCCTCCATGAGGAAACGCTCAAGCAGATCCGCGAGCGCGCGGATTCGGGCGTAGGGCGGCGGGTCGACTTCGAGCAGGCGGGCGGCCGCCTGGCCCTGGCGCAGACCAATCTGATGACCGAGAGCGCCAATCTCAACGACGTCACCGCGCGCTTCCGGCGCGTGACCGGCCTGGATGTCCCGCCGACCCTGGCGGCGGCGCCGCGCCTGGAGGACAGGCTGCCGAAGAATCCAGCCAATTTCGACGACTCCTTGCGCAGCAATCCGCAGATCCTGTCCAAGCAGGCGCTGGTGCAGTCCTCGAATGCCGGTGTGCAGTCGGCCAAGGGCAATTTTTCGCCCAAATTCGAATTCGTCGCGTCGACGGGAACGGACACCTCGCAACCGGGCCCGGATTACAAGAACACGCGCAGCACGCAGGCCCAGGTCTTGATGACTTACAACCTGTATCGCGGCGGCGGCGACTCGGCGCGCCTGCGCCAGGTATCGGCGCAAAGTTATGCGGCACGCGACGTGCGGGACTACACCTGCCGGAACATCCAGCAGGACTTGGCCATCGCCTGGAATAACGTCGTTCACCTGCGCCAGGCCTTGCCTTTCCTGCGCGATCATGAAATCTCGACGACGAAAGTGCGGGACGCGTATCGGCAACAGTTCCAGATCGGCCAGCGCACGCTGCTGGATTTGCTGGACACGGAAAACGAGCTGTTCGAGTCGCGTCGCGCCTTGACCAATGCGCTGTACGACTTGCAAGCCGCGCAGTACCGTTGGCTGGCGTTATCGCACAAGTTGCTGCCCACCCTTGGATTGCGTCCGGCCAAGGACGAGACGCCCGAGGAGAACGGCAAACTGCAGCTCAGCGAAGACGTGATCAAGCTCTGCAATTCGACCGTGCCGAATGCCGAGAGCCTGGAGCCCGTCAAGGTGATCTATCAGGATGGCGCGAAGCCGCCTGAGTTAGTGCCGGCGGGTACTCAACCTCTGCAATCCGCTCCGGGGCAACCGGGGGCAACTCCGAAGTGGTGACCTGCTATGGCAACTCAAGACAACGGCGGTCAGGACAATGGTTTCGCGAAGCTGGACGTGGAGTTCGTCCGGGTGCTGGAAGATTTGATCGACGCCCTTATCGCGAACGGCGCCCTGCGCCTGACCGATCTTCCCGAGCATGCGCAACGCAAGCTGACCGAGCGCAAGCGTCACCGCGCGAAATTATCTGAACACCTGGACTTGTTGAGCGATGAAGACGGACAGATCATTTGACAGGTCGATCGACTCGTGGCGCGTGGACCCGCGCTCGACGCATGACGACCCACTGCTGGAATGCCTGGTCGAACTGACCCGCATGCACGGCGTTCCGGCAACGCCGCAGGCGTTGTCCGCGGGCCTGCCGCTGGTGGATCAACGGCTAACACCAGCGCTGATAGCGCGTGCCGCGGCACGGGCACGCCTATCCGCGCGCGTGGTGCGGCGCCCCATCCAGGAGATTCCAACCGATATCCTGCCGGCCATCCTGCTGCTGCACGGCGAACGTGCCTGCCTGCTGCTGGAAGCGCGGGACAACGGCTATCTGATCAGCCATCCCGAACTGGGTGGCGGTTCGATCGAGATTTCCGCGCAGGAACTGGCGGAAGACTATACGGGCATGGCCTGCTATGTCCGTCCGCAGTTCCGCTTCGACGCCCGTTCGCCCGAGGTGTCCAAGGTGCGGGGCCGCCATTGGTTCTGGTCGGCCATCTTCGAAAACCGGCGCCTTTACCGGGACGCCATCGTCGCGGCGGTGCTGATCAACGTCTTCGCCATGGCCATGCCCTTGTTCACGATGAACGTGTACGACCGCGTGGTACCCAATAACGCGCTTGAAACGCTATGGGTGCTGGTGGTGGGCATTGCCGTCGTGGTCATCTTCAATACGATATTGACCACGGCGCGCTCGCACGTCATCGATAGCGCCAGCAAGCGGGTCGACATCAAGCTGTCGGCGCTGATCATGGAGCGGGTGCTGGATCTGCGCATGGAAGGGCGGCCGGTGTCGGTCGGCTCCTTCGCCGCCAACTTGCGGTCCTTCGAGTCCATTCGTGACTTCATCGCGTCGGCCAGTATCACGACGCTGGTGGACCTGCCTTTCGTCATCCTGTTCCTGGCGGTGCTGGCCTGGATTTCGCCCTGGATGCTGATTCCGCCTATCGTGGCCATCGTCCTGGTCGTGATGGTGTCGGTGGCCGCGCAGTTCCGTATGGAGTCGCTGACCATGGCGACCTATCAGGCGTCTTCCCAGCGCAATGCCACGCTGGTGGAAGCGTTGACCGGGTTCGAGACCGTCAAGACGCTCAATGCGCAGGGCACCATGCAGCGTAACTGGGAGCGTTCCACCGAGTACATCGCCAGCATCAGCAGCAAGCTGAAGCTGATCTCCAGCACTACCGTGGGCTTCGTCGGCGCCATGCAGCAGCTGGTGTCGGTCGCCACCGTGACCGTCGGGGTGTTCCTGGCCCATGATTCGGCGATCTCCATGGGGGGCATCATTGCTGCATCGATGATTTCCGGCCGCTGCCTGGTTCCGCTGGGCCAGGTCGCGGGCTTGATGATGCAGTACCAGAATGCCCGTACGTCGCTGGGCTCGATCGACAATTACATGAAGCTGCCGGTCGAACGGCCGGAGACCAGCGAATTCCTGCATCGTCCGGTGTTCGCGGGCGCCATTGAATTCCGCAACGTGTCCTTCTCCTATCCGGGCGCGGCGCAGCCGGTGTTGAACAACGTCTCCTTCAAGCTGGCGCCCGGGGAAAAACTTGGCATCATCGGCCGCATCGGCTCGGGCAAGACGACGCTGGAAAAGCTGATCCTGGGCCTGTACCAACCCACCGAGGGTACCGTGCTGCTGGACGGCGTCGACACGCGCCAGATCGATCCCGCCGATCTGCGGCGGGCGATAGGCTACGTGCCCCAGGATCCGGTCCTGTTCTACGGCAGCCTCAAGCACAACATCGCCATGGGGGCGCCGTTTGCCGACGACGCCAGCATCATCGCCGCGGCGGACGTTGCCGGCGTGAGCGAGTTCGCCAATATCCACCCCGACGGTTTCGATATGCTGATCGGTGAGCGGGGCGAGTCGCTGTCAGGCGGGCAACGGCAATCCGTCGCGGTGGCGCGATCCCTGATCAACGATCCGCCGGTATTGCTGCTGGACGAACCCAGCAGCAATATGGACCACCAGAGCGAATCGCGGCTGCGGCAGCAACTGACGGCGGCCAGCGTCAACAAGACCATGCTGCTGATTACGCATCGCACGGCCTTGCTCGACCTGGTCACACGCCTGATCGTCATCGATTCCGGACGCATCATGGCCGACGGCCCCAAGGACCAGGTCGTCGAAGCATTGCGCACCGGCCGCGTCGTCAAGGGAGCCAGCGTATGAGCGCGACGCCTGCTCCGAACCCCAATCGGAATCCGCATCCGCAACAGGGCAGATCTTTCCTGGGCAGCCTGGTGCGCTTGCCGCGGACGTTCTTCGTCAAGCTGTTCGACCGCTTGCTGGACGGCGAGGAACGCGGCAAGCCGAAGGTTTCCTCCGGCTACGTCAACAGCGCCGAATGGGCGATCTACACGTCCGACGCGCGCGGCGCCCGGATACTGTTGTGGACATCACTGACGGTCGTCGGCATCCTCATCATATGGGCCATCTTCGGGCCCATCGATGAAGTGGTGCGCGGCGATGGCAAGGTGGTGCCTTCCCGCCAGGTGCAGATCATCCAGAGCCTGGATGGCGGCGTGGTCAAGGAGATCCTTGTCAAGCCCGGCCAGGATGTGGAGCCCGGCCAAGTCTTGCTAAGGATAGATCCGACGCGTTTCGCTTCCTCCCTGGGTGAAAACCAGGCGGAGTACCTGTCCCTGGAAGCCAAGGCCGCGCGCCTGACGGCACTGGCGACGGGCGAGCCCTTCAAGGTGCCGGACGACGTGCTGCAGAAATTGCCGCAAGCGGCCGAGGCCGAGCGCAATGCCTGGGTCCAGCGCACCAATGAACTGAACGCCACGGTGAGCGTGGCCCAGGAGCAGGTCAAGCAGCGCCAGCAGGAACTGCGCGAGACCCAGGCCAAGCGCGACCAGGCCGCGACGACGTGTTCGTTGACCTCGCGCGAACTGTCGGTGACGCGACCGCTGCTCAATAGCGGCGCCGTTTCCGAGGTCGACTTGCTGCGCCTGCAGCGGGACGTGGCGCGCAGCTGCGGCGACCAGAAGGCGGCGGAGGCGCAGATCGACCGCATCCAGGCGTCCATCCAGGAAGCGCTGAGCAAGACCAAGGAAGCCGAGCTGAATATTCGCAACCAGGCGCGTAGCGAACTGTCCGACACCAATACCAAGCTGCGGACCCTGGGCGAAACCAAGTTGGCGCTGGACGACAAGGTCAAGCTGTCGGAAATCCGCTCGCCGGTGAAAGGCACGGTGAAGACCCTGTTGGCCAATACCGTCGGCGGCGTCGTGCAGCCCGGCAAGGACATCATCGAGATCGTGCCGACCGACGACTCGCTGCTATTGGAAGTGAAAGTGCAGCCGCGTGACATCGGCTTCCTGCATGCGCAACAGAAGGCCGAAGTGAAGTTCACGGCTTACGACTACTCGATCTACGGCGGCCTGGAAGGCGTGGTGGAACAGATCGGTGCCGACACCACGACGGACGAACGGGGCAACTCGTTCTACATCGTGCGGGTTCGGACGTCGAAGGCCGCGGTGGGCGACATGCATCTGCCCATCATTCCCGGCATGGTTGCCGAAGTGCATATCCTGACGGGCAAGCGCACGGTTATGCAGTACCTGCTCAAACCTATCTTGCGTGCCAAAGAGAATGCTTTCACCGAACGCTGATGTAGCGATGATTCCTGTTCTGTTAGTGACGCACGACGACCTGCTGTGGAAGTACTGGTCCAGCGTGGATGCGCGCCGGTGGGTGCCGGCACGCGCGCGTACGCTGGCCGAACTGGCGGGCTGGCGCGAACGCGGCCGTTCGCTGGTGGTGGTGGATGCCGATTTGCCCAGGCGGCCGGCGTGGACTTCCGAGCTATGGACCGAGGCCTTGGCGGACCTGCGCGTGGTGGTTGCCAGCGCGCGGCCGCATGACGACCAGGGCGCCAAGGTGCTGGCGTCGGGCGCCGTCGGCTACTGCCATACCTATACCCCCATACGATCGCTGGAGCAGATCCTGGATGTGGTCGATTCCGGGGAGATCTGGATGGGCCGGTCGCTGGTGACGCGCCTGCTGCGCCTGGTTGACACGCGCGCCAGCAAAGCCAGCCAGTGGCAGCCGGAAACGCTGACGGAGCGGGAAGAGGCCGTGGCGCAGCGCGCGGCCGTCGGCGAAGCGAACGTCGAGATCGCGGCGGCGCTGGGTATCACGGAACGTACCGTCAAGGCGCACCTGACATCGGTGTTCGACAAGCTGGGCGTGTCCGACCGTTTGCAACTGGCGCTCAAGGTGCACGGTATCAGTCGCTGACCTGGATGGCGGCGGGCCGGGTCCGGGCCATGGCGGGGACGCCAGTCCTATGAAAGTGTGCGGCTCTACACTGCGTTTTCGCGATGCCACGATCCTTACGCCTGCGAGTCTCTTTCGCCTTGTGCTGGATGGCCTTGCTCTGCCTGGTCTGCGGCGGGGGAATGAGTGTTGCGCTGGAGCTGGACAGCCACAAGCTGGAAAGCGAGGCGGCCAGCCGGTATGGCGCCAAGGGCAGCGCAAGAGTCGGCGCCTGGCTGCAGCTGCTGCAGGCCGACCGGGCCATGGCCGAGGCGGACAAGCTGGCCAGCATCAACGATTTCTGGAATCGCAACGTGGCACAGGCCGACGACCAGACCGTCTGGGGGACCGCGGATTACTGGGCGACGCCGCTGGAAGCGCTGGGCAAGGGCGCCGGCGATTGCGAGGACTTCGTCATCGGCAAGTATTTCTCCCTGATCAAGCTGGGTGTGCCGACCAGCAAGCTGCGCTTCGTCTACGTGCGGGCACGCGTGGGTGGCCCCCAAAGCACTGAGCAGGTGGCGCATATGGTGCTGGGCTATTACCCGGCCCCCGAAGCCATGCCCCTGGTGCTGGACAGCCTGGTGTCCGGCATCTTGCCGGCCTCGCAACGGCGCGACCTGGTACCCATCTTCAGTTTCAATGCCGAAGGCGTCTACGTCGACGGCAAGCAAGCCGCACCGGTCGACCGTATCGGACGCTGGCGCAATCTGCTGCAGCGCATGGAGCGCGAAGGCATCCAACAGTAGGCCCGCGGAAAGCGAACCATGTCCATACTTCGACAACTTCTTTTGAGCATCACGCTGGCCATCGTCATCATCCTGCTGGGGACGCTGGCCTTGAGCGTGACCGCCGCGCGCGACTATCTTTCGGGGCAGTTGCAGGTGCAGAGCAACGATGCGGCGGTATCGCTGGCGTTGTCGCTGTCACAGCCCGCGAACAGCGACCGCATCACGCAGGAATTGCTGCTGTCGGCCCTGTTCGATGGGGGGCACTTTTCCCTGGTGAAGCTGACGGATCCGGAAGGTAAAGTCATCATCCAGCGTGCGTCGGCCGCCACGGCCGCAGTGCCGGGCTGGTTCCAGCGCCTGGTGCCGCTGTCGGCCAAGTCGGCCACCCATGTGGTGACGGACGGCTGGCGGCAGCTCGGCGAGGTCACGCTGACCGCGACCGATGTCTACGCCTGGGAAACCCTGTGGGAAAGCAGCCTGCGCATGATCCTGCTGGTGGTGAGCGCCGGCGTGCTGTGGGCGCTGTTTGCCTTTGCGCTGGTGCGTTGGATCCAGAAGCGCCTGTTGGGCGAGGTAGGCGATCAGTTGCGTGCGATCGGGCGCGGGCAGTGGGGCCAGCACCTGGCGCCGCGCGTACCGGAATTGAGCGGCATCACCGAGGCGCTGAACCAGACGCGTGAACAGCTGCGCGCCAGTGCGGATGAGCAGAATGCCAAGATCGAATCTTTGCAGATCGAAGTCAACCAGGACCCGGTGACGGGCTTGGCCAATCGCAAATACTTTATCAACGAGTTCCGGCGCGAACTGGATGGGGATACCGCGAATACCGCGCCCACCCCTTCGGATGCCGCGATGCCAGGCGGCCATGTCCTGGTGTTTCGTCAGCGCGATCTGGGGGCGATCAACCGCCACATGCCGCGCGACTTCGTCGATCAATGGCTGCGCACGCTGGTGGATCGCCTGCGGGCCATGCTGGCCGGCATGCAGGTAAACGCGCCGGTGCTGGCGCGCTTGAATGGCTCGGACTTCGCGTTGCTGTTGCCGCATTGCTCCGCGCCCAAAGCCATCATGGTGGCCGAACGCCTGCGCGCGGAGCTGCGCACGGCGCGCATACCGGTGGGCGAGGGCGGTTTGTGCCGCTGGGTGCAGGCGTTGGCGGACTACGCGCCGGGCGCCCAGGTCGGCGATCTGTTGGGCCGGCTGGATTACGCCCTGATGCGGGGAGAAAGTGCAGGCGACGACCATGTGCAGCTGACGTCGGACGATGAACCGGTGTTGTCGGCCAATAGCGAGTCGTCATGGCGCCAGATCATCACCGCGGGTATCGAGCGGGAGCGTTTCACGCTGTCGCTGCAACCGCTGTCCTATATAGATGGGCAAGTGCTGCGGCAGGAAGCCACGCTGATGCTGCATAGCGTGGATGCCTCCGAACCGATTCCGGCGCGGCTGTTCATCCCGGCGGCGATACGCCTGGATCTGGCCGCGGATTGCGATATGCAGGCCGTGCGCCTGGCCCTGGATTGGCTGGAAAAGAATCCAGGTGAATTGACGGTGCGCTTGTCGATGGCGTCATTGGGACATCAGGATTTCCTGGCGCAGCTGGAGCGCCTCGTGTCCGGGCGGCCGGGCCAGGCCAGCCGGCTGATCGCCGAAGTCGACGCGCACGCCTTGGTCGAACGCCACGCCGATGTGGTGGCGCTGAGCCGGATCGGTGTGATGACGCGCATGCGGGTGGGTGTGCGGCGCCTGGCGCAGCAGTTCAACGCCTTGAGCCAGCTGCATGATCTGCAACTCGCCTACGTGAAGCTGGGCGGCGGTTTTGTCGGCGGCATGGCGCACAGCATAGGCAGCCAGCAGTTGACGGTGTCGGTGCTGGAGACGGCGCGTGCATTGAATATCGCCGTCTACGCCGAGGACGTACCCGACAGCGTGACGCGCAATATCCTGGCCAATCTGGGGATCACCATCATGAGCGGTCCGGGGGTGGACTTATCGCGCGGCACAGGGACGATGACCTGAAAAAAAACCGGTCCCTGACGGTCTGCCGATTACTATTTTTGTAACATCAATGGGAAGAATATTTGCTCATCCATAAGCAGGATGGCCAACCCGGCTCATATCTGCACTTGATGCGTCTGTTTGGTATGCAGCACTGGAATCCTGAGGAATATTTTGTAATCCACAGTTTTTGCCAGTTCTCGTAACTGTGAACAGAATTAAGTCTAATTGATTCAGCAAAAAATGAAATCTAAGAGACGGCTGATCAATTTCCTGCAAATAACCGTTATTTAAGCTCGAACGGCGGTCGCAACAGCAAATTGTTGCGTTCGCTGTCGGCCGTGCTTTCGCTTGAATTTCGGAAAAAGCCAGCGAATCTTCAGAAGAGTGTGAAGAAATGAAACGCAATAATGTGCGTTTCTTCGCAGTTGATGCGTCCCCATCCTGGCCCCACAATCCCGCCCCACTGCTCGCCCGGGTTCCCATCACTCGTTTGGACTAAGAAAAATTACGCATTCCAGACGATCAGGACACACGCCTGAATGTTGCCAGAGGGAATTCAGTCGTTACTTAAGTCACGTTTTGTTTTTTGGCTATTCAGGGAATGTCATGTCTTCTTTTCGTCTGAAATCCTCGGTGGCACTGGCTGTCATGGCGCTGTCCGGCGTAGCGGTCGCGCAGCACGCACCCATCCCGGCAGGTCAACCTGGTGCCGCGAAGCCGGCCACCTGGATGAACTTCAATAAGGCGACCCCACCGGCGGTTGCCAAGCCCGCACCGGCCGTGGCGCAAGCCGCGCCCGTCGCCACTCAGCCTGCGCCCGCCGTTTCACCGGTCAAGCCGGCCGCGCCCGCTGTCGCGCAGGCCAAGCCGGTCACGCCGCCCGCGGCACCTGCGAAGGCGCCCGCGACCGCACCTGCGCCTGCGACCGCCTCCGTATCGTCGGCCAATGGCGGCACCACGATTTATCAGGTCGTCGAGCAGACTTTGCTCAGCAACCCGGAAATCCAGGCGCGCTACCACGACTTCCGCGCGACGCTCGAAGGCCAGAACGTGGCTCGCGCCGGTTTCCTGCCGCAGGTCAACGCCCAGGGCTACTACGGCCACGAATGGCAGAACCATCTGCCCGGCGATGACTCTTCGCAGAACTGGAAGCGCCCCGGCTACAACCTGGAACTGCGCCAGTTGCTGTTCGATGGCTTCAAGACCAGCAGCGACGTCAAGCAGGCCGGTTTCGAAAAGCTGTCGCGCTTCTATGACCTGCTGTCCACCAGCGACGACATGGCCATGACCGCCGTGCAGGCCTATGTCGACCTGCAGCGCTATCGCGACCTGGAACTGCTGGCTCGCACCAACTATCGTCTGCACGAAGAAACGCTCAAGCAGATCCGCGAACGGGCGGATTCCGGTGTTGGCCGGCGCGTCGACATGGAACAGGCCGGTGGCCGCCTGTCGCTGGCGCAAACCAACCTGATGACGGAAAGCGCCAACCTGAACGACGTGACGTCGCGCTTCCGCCGCGTCACCGGCATGAGCGCGCCGACCACGCTGGCCGCCACGCCCAAGGTGGACGAGAAGCTGCCGAACAAGCCGTCGAACTTCGACGACTCCCTGCGCAGCAATCCCAGCATCCTGTCCAAGCAGGCTCTGCTGCAAGCCGCCGACGCGGGCAACCAATCGGCCAAGGGTGCGTTCTCGCCCAAATTCGAATTCGTGGCGTCCTCGGGTACCGACACCTCGCAGCCAGGCAGCGACTACCGCAACGTGCGCAGCTCCAACGTGCAGGTCATGATGACCTACAACCTGTACCGTGGCGGCGGCGACTCGGCGCGAATTCGCCAGACCGCCGAGCAGGGCTACGCCGCGCGCGACGTGCGCGACTACACCTGCCGCAACGTGCAGCAGGACCTGGCCGTGGCCTGGAACAACATCATCCACCTGCGCCAATCGCTGCCTTACCTGCGTGACCACGAAGTGGCCACCACCAAGGTGCGCGATGCCTATCGCCAGCAATTCCAGATCGGCCAGCGCACGCTGCTCGACCTGCTGGACACGGAAAACGAACTGTTCGAATCGCGCCGTTCGCTGACCAATGCGCTGTACGACCTGCAGACCGCCCAGTTCCGCTGGCTGGCCCTGTCGCACAAACTGCTGCCGGCACTGGGCATCCGTGCGGCCAAGGACGAAACGCCGGAAGAGAACGGCAAGCTGGCCATGACCGACGACATCATCAAGACCTGCAACTCGACGGTCGCTGACGAAAGCCGCCTGGACCCGGTCAAGGTCCAGTACGGCAGCGGCAACGCACCGCCCGAGTTCGTGCCTGCCAACGCCGATGGCGGCAGGAACGCCCCGGCCGGCGGCAAGTGGTGATTCATCGTGGCGATCAACGAGGGAGATGATTTTTCCAGGTTGGACGCGGACTTCGTTCGAGTCCTGGAAGACCTGATCGACACCTTGATCGCCAACGGCACGCTGCGCCTGACGGACCTGCCGGTCCAGGCGCAGCAGAAGTTGACGCGTCGGAAACAGCAGCGGGCACGCTTATCCGAACATCTGGATTTGCTTGGTGATGAAGACGGACAAGTTATTTGACCGCTCGCTGGATTCCTGGCGTGTCGATCCTCGCAGTACCCATGACGACCCCTTGCTGGACTGTCTGGTCGAATTGACCCGTGTGCACGGCGTGCCGTCCACGGGGCAGGCCCTGTCGGCCGGTTTGCCCTTGGTGGACCAGCGCCTGACGCCGGCACTGGTGCCGCGTGCCGCGGCCCGGGCCCAGCTGGCTGCGCGGGTGGTGAAGCGGACGCTGCGGGCGATTCCCACGGATGTGCTGCCCGCCATCCTGTTGCTCAAGGACAATCGCGCCTGCCTGTTGCTGGAGGTGCGCGACGGCAAGTATCTGATCAGCCATCCGGACGTGGGCGCCGGCGCCGTGGAAATCGACGACGGCCAACTGGCCGAGGACTATATCGGCCTGGCGTGCTTCGTACGCCCGCAGTTCCGCTTCGATGCCCGCTCGCCCGAAGTGAACAAGGTGCGCAGCAAGCACTGGTTCTGGGCCGCCATCTTCGAGAATCGGCGACTGTACCGCGACGCCTTGCTGGCCGCGCTGCTGATCAACATCTTCGCCATGGCCATGCCGCTGTTCACCATGAACGTGTATGACCGCGTCGTGCCGAACAACGCCATCGAGACCCTGTGGGTGCTGGTGACGGGCATTACGATGGTGGTGATCTTCAACACCATTTTGTCCACCGCGCGTTCCCACGTCGTCGACAGCGCCAGTAAACGGGTGGATGTACGCCTGTCTTCGCAGATCATGGAGCGCGTGCTGGACCTGCGCATGGAAGCGCGGCCGGTGTCGGTCGGTTCCTTCGCGGCCAATCTGCGCTCTTTTGAATCGGTGCGTGATTTCATCGCCTCGGCCACCATCACCTCGCTGGTCGACCTGCCGTTCATCGTGCTGTTCCTGTTCGTGCTGTCCTGGATCTCCCCCTGGATGATCCTGCCGCCGATCGTCGCCATCGTGCTGATACTGCTGGTCTCGCTGGCCGCGCAGGCACGCATGGAAGCATTGACGATGTCGACCTACCAGGCCTCGTCGCAGCGCAACGCCACGCTGGTCGAGGCCCTGTCGGGCTTCGAGACCGTCAAGACGCTCAATGCCCAGGGCGCCATGCAGCGCAACTGGGAGCGGTCCACCGAGTTCATCGCGCAGGCCAGCGGCAAGCTCAAGCTGATTTCGTCGACCACGGTGGGTTTTGTGTCGGCCATGCAGCAGCTGGTGTCGATCTCGGTGGTGGTGATCGGCGTATATCTGGCGCACGATTCCAATATTTCCATGGGCGGCATCATCGCCGCGTCCATGATCAGCGGCCGCTGCCTGGTGCCGCTGGGCCAGGTGGCCGGTCTGCTGATGCAGTACCAGAACGCCCGCACCTCGCTGGGTTCGATCGACAACTACATGCAGCTGCCGGTGGAGCGTCCCGAGTCGGCCCAGTTCCTGCATCGCCCGGTGTTCAAGGGCACATTGGAATTCCGCAACGTCAGCTTCACCTATCCCGGTGCGGCGCAACCGGCCTTGAATAACGTTTCCTTCAAGCTGGCGGCGGGCGAGCGCATCGGCATCATCGGCCGCATCGGCTCGGGCAAGACGACGCTGGAAAAGCTGATTCTGGGCCTGTACCAGCCGCAAGAGGGCATCGTCCTGCTCGACGGCGTGGACGTACGGCAGATCGATCCGGCCGACCTGCGCCGTGCCGTTGGCTATGTGCCGCAGGATCCGGTGCTGTTCTACGGCAGCCTCAAGCACAATCTGGCCATGGGCGCGCCGTTCGCCGACGACGCCAGCATCCTGGCGGCCGCGCAGGTGGCGGGCGTGCATGAGTTCGCCGACGTCCATCCCAATGGTTTCGATATGGTGATCGGCGAGCGCGGCGAATCGCTGTCCGGCGGCCAACGCCAGGCCGTGGCCGTGGCGCGCGCGCTTATCAACGATCCGCCGGTGCTGCTGCTGGATGAGCCCAGCAGCAATATGGATCACCAGAGCGAGGCGCGCTTGCGCGCCCAACTGGCCGCGGCCAGCGCGCAGAAGACGCTGTTGCTGGTGACGCACCGCACGGCGCTGCTGGAACTGGTCAGCCGACTACTGGTGATCGATAACGGGCGCATCGTGGCCGACGGTCCCAAGGACCAGGTCGTCGAGGCCTTGCGCGCGGGCCGCGTGGGTCGGGGGAGCTGAGCATGAACACCGACGCCATCAAGCCGCGCCGTTCCTTCCTGGGCACGTTGCTGCGCCTGCCTTACCTGCCGTTCATCTGGCTGTTCAACCTGCTGATCTTCGGCAGCGAACGCAATCATCCCAAGGTCAGCACCGGCTACGGCAGCAACGCCGAATGGGCCATCCACCAGGCCGAGGCGCGCGGCGCCCGCGTGTTGCTGTGGACGTCGCTGCTGGTGGTCGGTGGCCTGCTGGTTTGGGCCTATTTCGGCTTCATCGACGAAGTGGTGCGCGGCGACGGCAAAGTGGTGCCGTCGCGCCAGGTCCAGGTGGTGCAGAGCCTGGACGGCGGCAGCGTCAAGGAAATCCTGGTGCGGCCGGGGCAGCAGGTCGAAGCTGGCCAGGTGTTGCTGCGCATCGATCCGACCCGCTTCAACTCTTCCCTGGGCGAGAACAACGCCGAATATTATTCTCTGCTGGCTAAGGCAGCGCGCCTGCATGCCCTGGCTACTGGCGATGTCTTCCAGGCGCCGGCCGAGGTACTGGCCAAGCTGCCCGCCGCCGCGGAAAGTGAGCGTAACGCCTGGATCCAGCGCACCAACGAATTGAATGCGACGGTGGCGGTGGCCAAGGAGCAGGTCAAGCAACGCCAGGAAGAACTGCGCGAGACCGAGACCAAGCGCGACCAGGCAGCGACGACCTGCTCGCTGACTTCCCGCGAAATGGCAGTGACCCGGCCCCTGCTCAAGAGCGGCGCGGTGTCGGAGGTGGACCTGTTGCGCCTGCAGCGCGATGTCACCAAGAGCTGCGGCGACGCCAAGGGGGCCGAGGCGTCCATCGACCGTATCCAGGCGTCGATCAAGGAAGCCCAGAGCAAGGTGCAGGAAGCGGAGCTGAACATCCGCAACCAGGCCCGCAGCGAACTGATGGATACCAATACCAAGCTGGCTACGCTGCACGCCGGCCAGGTGGCGCTGGCCGACAAGGTGAAGCTGTCGGAAATCCGTTCGCCGGTGCGCGGCACGGTGAAGACGCTGTTGAACAATACCGTGGGCGGCGTGGTCCAGCCCGGCAAGGACATCCTGGAGATCGTGCCGACGGACGACACGCTGCTGCTGGAAGTGCGCATCAACCCGCGCGACGTGGGTTTCCTGCACCCCCAGCAGAAGGCCGAGGTCAAGTTCACTGCCTACGACTATTCGATCTACGGCGGCCTGGAAGGGCAAGTCGAGTCGATCGGGGCCGACACCATCACGGATGAACGAGGTAATTCGTTCTACATCGTCCGCGTACGGACGGCGCAGTCCAGCCTGGGCAATGGCACCATGCCCATCATCCCCGGGATGGTGGCCGAAGTGCATATCCTGACGGGCAAACGGACGGTCCTGCAATATCTGCTCAAGCCCATCCTGCGCGCGAAGTCGAACGCATTCACCGAACGTTGAGACGCTAAAAGGGAGCTCGCCATGCAAGTCACCCCGGTTCTGTGCGTCACGCACGATGATTTGCTCTGGAAACACTGGTCGGGCCTGGATACGCAGCGCTGGCTGCCGGCACGCGGGCGCACCTTGGCCGACCTCGGCCGCTGGCGCGAACAGCGCCGCAGCCTGGCCATCGTGGATATGGATCTGCCGCGCATGCCTGTCATGGGCAGCGAGGCGTGGAACGACGCCATCGGCGGCCTGAAGGTGGTGGTGGCCAGCGCGCGGCCGCATGATGAACAGGGCACCAAGGCGCTGGCCTCCGGCGCGGTGGGCTATTGCCACACCTATGCGCCCGCCGAGGCCTTGGCCCAGGTGCTGACCGTCGTGGGGGCGGGTGAGATATGGATGGGGCGCTCTCTGGTGCAGCGCTTGCTGCGCCTGGTCGAAAGCCGTGCCGGCAGCCAGGAAGTCTGGCATAACGATGTGCTGACCGAGCGCGAGAACGTAGTGGCGCGCCAGGCCGCCGTGGGCGACAGTAATCAGGAAATCGCCACTACCCTGGGGATTACCGAGCGTACCGTCAAGGCGCATCTGTCGGCGGTCTTCGAGAAGCTGGGCGTGAGTGATCGGCTGCAACTGGCCCTGCGCGTGCACGGGATTTCCCGGGTCTGAGCAGAAAAAATCCAAAACCTGTCCTTGAGGACAATATCGACTTTCGCAGGCCATCTTTAGTATTGCGCCATCTAAAACCGGAGCAATCCAAATGGCCAATACCCAACCCGCAGTCGTCACCCAAGTCACCGGTCGTGCTTGGATCCGCAATGCTGATGGTTCCTTGACCGAACTGCATGTCGGCAGCCGTGTGCCCGCCGATAGCGATGTGGTCACCGCAGGTGGCGCCACTGTCGCCCTGCAGGTCAACGATGGATTGCCCCTGGTGATCGGCGAGAACCGCGACGTCTCGTTCAACGCCGACATGGCCGGCCAACCGGTCGACCCCAAGGAAGCCAGCGTGGCGCCCCCGCAAGGGACCGAATCCGACCGCCTGCTGGCCGCCCTGAACTCCGGCCAGGATCCGTTCGACAACCTCGAACCGACGGCCGCCCTGATTTCCGGTGGTGGTGACGGCGGCGGCAGCAGCTTCGTGCGCCTGGCCCGCGTCGTCGAGTCGACCACGCCGCTGGACCTGGTCAATGGCGTCAGCGCCGCTCCCGCCGTCAACGTCGGTATCGCCGACGCTGCCTCCTCGACCACCGCGCTGAACGATGCGCCCAACGCAGCCGATGACGCCCAGGCCACCACCGAGCGCGCCACCGTCAGCGGCAACATCCTGACCAACGACACGGATCCCAACGGCGACGCCCTGGCCATCGTGTCGGTGGGTACCGCCACCATGGTGACCGGCGGCGTGACCGTGGCCGGCAGCAACGGCGGCACCTTTACCGTGTTCGCCGACGGCAGCTACGTCTTCAATCCGGGCGACGCTTTCCACCAGCTGGCCGCCGGCCAGAGCGCGACGTCGTCGGTCAGCTACACCGTGACCGATCCGTTCGGCGCCACGTCGACCGCCAACCTGACGGTCACCATCAACGGCCTGAATGACGCCCCGACTTCGACCGCCCTGGCGGCGCAGAACGCGGTGGACGCGCAGAACAGCGTCAACCTGAACGTGTCCGGCAACTTCGCCGATGTGGATAATGGCGATCGCCTGACGTTCTCGGCCACCGGCCTGCCGCCCGGGCTGACCATCGACCCCGTCACCGGCGTGATCTCCGGCAACATCGATCATTCCGCTTCGCAAGGCGGCGACCATGGTGTGTACACGGTCATCGTGACCGCCACCGACCTGCTCGGCGCCACGTCCAGCCAGACCTTTACCTGGAATATCACCAATCCCGCCCCCACCGCGCTGGGCGATGCGGGCACGGCCACCCAGGACGGCGGCATCGAAGTGTCGGCCGCCAACGGCGTGCTGCGCAATGACACGGATCCCGAT
The DNA here is from genome assembly GCF_002209485.1 of Achromobacter sp. HZ34. Lineage (GTDB taxonomy): Bacteria > Pseudomonadota > Gammaproteobacteria > Burkholderiales > Burkholderiaceae_B > Bordetella_C. The sequence goes on from NZ_NJIX01000001.1 coordinate 23,502, forward strand.
GGCGATCCGCTTTCGGTCGGTGCCGTCAATGGCAATACCAGCCTGGTCGGCCAGGCCGTGGCCGGCGACCATGGCGGCAGCTTCACGCTGAACGCCGACGGCAGCTACACCTTCAATCCGGGCGAAGATTTCAAGGCCCTGCACGGCGGCGAAAGCGCCACCACGTCCATCACCTACACGGTGACCGACGGCGAAGGCGGCACCTCCACCGCCACGCTGACGGTGACGGTCAACGGCGCCGATGATGTTGCCGTCATCACCCCCGAGGGCGACAGCGGCGACCATGGCGCCGTCAAGGAAGACGGCGTGCTGGAGACCGCTGGCAAGCTGAACGTCGTCGATCCAGATGCCGGCGAGGCCGCCTTCCAGGTGCAGACCAATGCGGCGGGCCAGCACGGCACGTTCAGCATCGATGCCGACGGCAACTGGCACTACGCATTGAACAATGATGACGCCAAGGTGCAGGCCCTGGCGGCCGGCGAGCAACTGACCGAGACCTTCACGGTCCGCTCCATCGACGGCACCACCAGCACGGTGACGGTAACCATCGACGGCACCAACGACAAGCCGACCGTCAGCGGCGAAGCGGCCGGCGGCGTGACCGAAGACGGCGCGCAGACCGCGACCGGCCAGTTGACGGTGGCTGACGTCGATACCTCCGACACCCATACCTGGGCGGTGCAGGGCGACGGCAAGGGCGCCTACGGCTCCTTCACGATCGATGCCGCGACCGGCCAGTGGACGTACATCATCGACAATGACGCCGCCCAAAAGCTGACGTCCAGCGACGCTATCAAGGAAACCTATACTGTCCAGGTGGATGACGGCCACGGCGGCGTGACTACCCAGGACGTCACCGTTACCATCCAGGGCACCGATGACGGCGCGATCGTCTCGCCCCATGAGGACGGCGCCGACGCGGGGGCCGTGCAGGAAGACACCACGCTGACGGCCGGCGGCAAGCTCGATGTCGTCGATCCGGACGCCGGCCAGGCGGCCTTCCATGCGCAGACCGATACGGCGGGCAAGTATGGCACGTTCAGCGTCGACGCCGACGGCAACTGGTCCTACAAGCTGACTAACGACGCCGCCAATGTGCAGGCGCTGGCCGCCGGCCAGACCGAGACCGAGGTTTTCCAGGTCACCACCATCGACGGCACGACCGCCGACATCACGGTTACCGTGGTCGGTACCAATGACGATCCCGTCATCGCCGGTCCCGCTGCAGGCTCGGTGAAGGAAGACGGCACCAAGACGGCTACAGGCCAATTGACCGTCAGCGACGTCGACGTGGGCGATACGCACACCTGGAGCACGGTGGGCGACACCAAGGGCACCTACGGCACCTTCAGCGTCGACGCCAACGGCAAGTGGACCTACACCCTGGACAACAAGGCCGCGCAGGCGCTGACGTCCGCCGACGCGATCCAGGAAACCTACAAGGTGCAGGTCGCCGACAACCATGGCGGCACCACCGTCCAGGAAGTCACCGTCACCATCCAGGGCACGGATGACACGGCCATCGTCAAGCCGCACGGCTTGCTCGACGGCTACGGATTGACTACCGAAGACCTGATCAAGTCCACCAGTGGCAAGCTGGATGTGACGGATCCGGATGCGGGCCAGGCGGTATTCCAGGTGCAGAAGGACACGGCCGGCACGTATGGCGTGTTCTCTATCGACGCCAGCGGCAAGTGGACCTATGTCCTGAACAACGACGCCGCCAATGTGCAGGCGCTGGGCCTGGGCGAAACCAAGACCGAGAAGTTCACGGTCGCTTCCGCCGACGGCACGACGGCCCAGGTGACCGTCTATGTGGTCGGCACCAACGACGCGCCGGTCATCAGCGGACAGGCCACGGGTGCGGTACAGGAAGACGTGTTGAAGTCGGCCACCGGCCAACTGGTCGCCACCGATGTCGACGCGCATGACGGCGCCAGCTGGAGCGTCTTTTTGGGCGGCAAGGGCGCCTACGGCTCGCTGGCCATCGACAGTAGCGGCAAGTGGACCTACACGCTGGACAATGCGGCTGCGCAGAAGCTGGGTGCCGCGGATACCGCTACAGAGAAATTCACCGTCGTGGTCAGCGACGGCAACGGCGGCCTGGACACCCAGACCGTGACCATCACGGTGCAGGGCACCAACGACGCCGCCGTCATCACCGGCACCAAGATCGGCACCGTGGTTGAAGACGGCGTGCTGGGCGCCAGCGGCAAGCTTAACGTCACCGACGTGGATCAGGGGCAGTCGTCCTTCGAGGCGCAGACCAACGTCGCCACCGATCATGGCACGTTCTCCATCGACGCCAAGGGCAACTGGACCTTCACGCTGAACAACGCCAATGGCGATGTGCAGGCGCTGGGCTCCACCGAGCACCTGACGGAAACCATCACCGTCAAGTCCTTCGATGGCACCGAAAGCCAGATCGTCGTGACCATCCAGGGCACCAACGACCTGCCGGTGATCAGCGGCGAAGCCGTGGGCACCGTCAAGGAAGACGACATCAAGTCGGTGACCGGCCAGCTGAATGTCAGCGACGTCGATACCCACGATACCCATACGTGGAGTGTGGTGGGTGCCGGCACGGGCACCTATGGCACCTTCACCGTGGATCCCGCTACGGGCCAGTGGACCTACAAGCTGGACAATGCCGCGGCGCAGGAACTGACTTCCAAGGATTCCATCACGGAAACCTATAAGGTCGAGGTCGAGGACAGCAGCGGCGGCAAGACCTACCAGGATGTCACCGTCACGATCCAGGGCACTGACGACGCCGCCATCATCACGCCGCATGGCCCTGTGGGCGACTACGGCGCCGTGGTCGAAGACGGCAAGCACCAGGAAGCCGGCGGCAAGCTGGACGTGGTCGATCCGGACAAGGGCGAGGCCGTGTTCCAGGTGCAGGGCGGTACCGCCGGCACCTACGGCACGTTCACGATCGATGCCAACGGCAACTGGCACTACTCGCTGAACAATGCCAGCGACGCGGTACAGGGCCTGAGCGAAGGCCAGTTGGTCAAGGACCAGTTCACGGTGCATTCCGCGGACGGCACGCCCTCGCAGGTGACGATCCTGATCACGGGCACGAATGACGCCCCGGTGATCGGCGGCACGGCTGTCGGCACGGTGGTGGAAGACAAGGTGTATAGCATCGACGGTCAACTGACCGTGACCGATGTGGACCTGCTGGACACCCATACGTGGTCGGTCAATGGCGACGGCAAGGGCGCCTACGGCAGCTTCGCGGTGAATGAGACCACGGGCAAGTGGACCTACACGCTGGACAACGCGGCAGCGCAGTCGCTGGGTGAAGGCAAGACGGCCACCGAGTATTACTATGTTCAGGTTAGCGATGGCCAGGGCGGCGTCGACACGCAGAAGGTGACCATCACCATCGAAGGCACCAATGACGCTGCCGTGATCACGCCACACCTTACGGGCGACGACAAGGGCACGGTCGTGGAAGACGGCGGCCTCTTCACCGGCGGCTGGACGGGCGGCAACCTGGATGTCAAGGATGTCGATACTGGCGAATCCAGCTTCCAGACCCAGGACAACGTCAAGACCGACCACGGCACGTTCTCGATCGGCGCGACGGGTGTCTGGACCTATGTCCTGAACAGCAGCGACCCGACGGTGCAGGCGCTGGCCGCTGGCCAGAAGATGAGCGAAACCATCACCGTGCATTCCGCCGATGGCACGGCCAGCCAGGTCGTTGTCACCATCGTCGGTACCAATGACAATCCGGTCATCGGCGGCGTGGTCACCGGTAACACGGTCGAGGACACCATCAAGACGGCGACCGGCCAATTGTCGGTTTCCGACGTCGATACCACCGATACCCACACCTGGACGGTCTTGGGCGGCGGCAAGGGTACGTATGGCTCCATCTCGGTGGATGGTGACGGCAAGTGGACCTACACGCTCGATGACAAGGCTTCGCAGTCGTTGGGCGAAGGCAAGACGGCCACCGAGTACTACTACGTGCAGGTCAGCGATGGCCACGGTGGTTACGATACCGAGAAGGTGACGATCACCATCGAAGGCAAGAACGATCCGGCGGAGATCTTTCCGCATCGGGCTGGCGACGACAAGGGTTCGGTCACCGAGGACGGCGGCTATTCCGGCGTGCGCGCCTCGGGCGATCTGGATGTCAAGGACGCGGACGCGGGCGAAGCGGTCTTTCAGAAGCAGACCAACGTCACGACCGACCATGGCACGTTCTCCATCGATGCATCGGGCAGCTGGAACTACGTCCTGAACAACAGCGACAGCGCTGTCCAGGCGCTGGGCGTTGGCAAGTCGATGACGGACGTCATCACGGTCAAGTCCGCCGATGGCACGGAAAGCCAGGTCGTCATCACGATCAACGGCACCAACGATACGCCGGTGATCAGCAACACCAGCGTCACCACCGGTGCGGTGATCGAGGACAGTGTCACTCACGACAAGGCCACCGGCCAGTTGGTTGCTACGGATGTCGATACGGGCGACCACCTGACGTGGGGCTTCGTGGCCGGCAAGAACGGCGCCGGCGCCTACGGCAGCCTGACCATTGGCGACAATGGCCAGTGGACCTACACCATCGACAACACCAAGACCCAATCGCTGGGCGATGGCGTGTCCAAGACCGAGACGTTCAACGTCCAGGTCAGCGACGGCCACGGCGGTGTGGTGCCGCAGACCATCACGGTCACGGTGCAGGGCACCAACGACAACCCGGTGATCAGCAACACCAGCGTGAGCACCGGTACGGTCATCGAAGACGACATCGCGCACAACAAGGCCACCGGCCAGCTGGTCGCTACCGACGTCGATACGGGCGACCACCTGACGTGGGGCTTCGTGGCCGGCAAGAACGGCGCCGGCGCCTACGGCAGCCTGACCATTGGCGACAATGGCCAGTGGACCTACACCATCGACAACACCAAGACCCAGTCGTTGGGCGATGGCGTGTCCAAGACCGAGACCTTCAACGTCCAGGTCAGCGACGGTCACGGCGGCGTGGTGCCGCAGACCATCACGGTCACCGTGCAAGGCACCAACGACAACCCGGTAATCAGCAACACCAGCGTGACCACCGGTACGGTTATCGAAGACGACAGCGCGCACAACAAGGCTACCGGCCAACTGGTCGCTACCGACGTCGATACGGGTGACCACCTGACGTGGGGCTTCGTCGCCGGCAAGAACGGCGCCGGCGCCTACGGCAGCCTGACCATTGGCGACAATGGCCAGTGGACCTACACGATCGACAACACCAAGACCCAGTCGTTGGGCGACGGCGTGTCCAAGACCGAGACGTTCAACGTCCAGGTCAGCGACGGCCACGGCGGCGTGGTGCCGCAGACCATCACGGTCACGGTGCAAGGCACCAACGACAACCCGGTAATCAGTAACACCAGCGTGACCACCGGTACGGTCATCGAAGACGACAGCGCGCACAACAAGGCTACCGGCCAACTGGTTGCTACCGACGTCGATACGGGCGACCACCTGACGTGGGGCTTCGTGGCTGGCAAGAACGGCGCCGGCGCCTACGGCAGCCTGACCATTGGCGACAATGGCCAGTGGACCTACACGATCGACAACACCAAGACCCAGTCGTTGGGCGATGGCGTGTCCAAGACCGAGACCTTCAACGTCCAGGTCAGCGACGGTCACGGCGGTGTGGTGCCGCAGACCATCACGGTCACCGTGCAAGGCACCAACGACAACCCGATAATCAGCAACACCAGCGTGACCACCGGTACGGTTATCGAAGACGACAGCGCCCATAATAAATTCACGGGCCAGATGTCCGCCTCTGATGTCGATACGGGCGACAATCTCACGTGGTCGCAGATTGCCGACAATAACGGCGGCGGCAAGTACGGTACGTTCTCGATCACCGCCAATGGCCAGTGGACCTACACGGTCGACAACAGCAAGGTGCAGGCACTCAGTAGTTCCGACCAGGTACACGAGAAGTTCACGGTCCAGGTCAGCGACGGCCACGGCGGCTTCGACACGAAGGTGGTGGACGTGACGGTGCAGGGCACCAACGATGCGCCCACCGCAGCGGATGGGTCGGCCAACTTGACTGTCGGTTCGACGCACACGTTCACCACCAGCGAGTTCTCCTTCTCGGACGGCGCAGGCGAGCACGACAGTCTGCAGAATGTGATCATCACTCGCGTTCCTGACAGCGGCTCGCTGACCCTGAACGGCGACCCCGTTCACGCTGGCCAGAGCATTTCCGCCAGCGAAATCGGGGCCGGCCACCTGGTCTACACGCCAGCGGCTGGTGGCGGCGATGCTTCCTTCGGCTTCCAGGTGCAGGACAATGGCGGCACCGCCAACGGTGGCCATGACACGTCGGATACCTATACGTTCAACCTGGCAACCGACGGCGTGGTGAACGGCAGCAATACCGGCACCAGTGTCATCAACGGCGGTTCGGGCAACGACATCATCGTCGGCGACCAGGGCGGTACGAACACCATCATCGTTCCCGGCAAGAACTACAACGTGGCCCTGGTGATCGACCATTCGGGCAGTATGGGCGACAGCGCCGATGGCACGCGGAACGGTGACAGCCGTCTTGAAATCGTCCAGGATGCATTGCTCAACCTGCTCAAAACGCTGGACACGCACAACGGCGGTGTGGTCAATGTCGCGTTGATCGGTTTCGGCGACAACGCCGACAAGACCATCACTGTCGATAACTTGACCGTCGACAACGTCAAGACGTTGATCGATGCCATCAAGGCGTTGACGGATACTGGCAACACCAACTACGAAGCGGCATTCAACGCTGCTGTGAAGTGGTTCAATGCGGAGGCAAGCGCAGGTCACACTGGCGCCAACTACGAAAACATTACGTACTTCCTGACCGACGGCGAGCCGACACGCTACATCGACGACAAGGGCAATGTCGCGGGCAGCAATGACAGCGACCAGACCATCATGCAGGAGTCGATCAATGCCTTCCAGGGATTGAGCAACATCAGCCAGGTGCACGCCATCGGTATCGGCGACGGCATCAGCGAGGATTACCTGAAGTACTTCGACAACACGGTGACTGGCGGCACGCAGAATTCAACCATCACGTTCGGTTCGACAACTTCGACGTTGGGTAATTTCGAGAACAGCAGCGGCTTGAATAACGTCAAGAACTGGACGACCGACAGCGTCACTTCGTCGAGCGCTATCAAGACGGTTACGGACGGGTTCATCTTTACGAACACCTACGCCGCGTTGACCGATACTTACCAGACGACCGGCGCCCAGAACGCTTCCACGGTAACCACTTCGCAGATCACGCTGAGCGGCCCCAGCAAGCTGCAATTCGATCTGGAAACCGCCGGCTTCACCTCTGGCGATCGCTACACCTGGACCGTAATGCAGAACGTCAATGGCGTGTGGACCGCTACCACCATGACCGGTACGGGCACGACGGGGCTGAATAGCTGGAAGACGATCACGACCGACATGCTCGGTGCTGGCCAGTACAAGCTGCAGTTCTCGGTACTGGACAACAGCCGCAGCGGGGCATCTGCGCAGTTGCTGATCGACAATATCCAGGCCGTGGTCTACGCTGCCATCACTGCACCTGCGGGCGATGTGGACATCGTGCACAAGGGTTCGGACCTCGACACCGCCCTGCAGGGCGGCAGCACGTCGCACGATCCGGCGCCGGTCAACGGCGACACCATCAACGGCGGTGACGGCAACGACATCATCTTCGGTGACACGATCAATACCGACAGCCTGGCGTGGGCCGGCCATGCGGCGGGTACGCATGACGGGCAGGGAATGCAGGGCCTGATCGACTACCTGACGGCGACCACTGGCCATGCGCCGACGGAAGCGGACGTCTACCAAGCCATCCAGAACAGCATCAACCCGGCTACCGGTGCCAGCACCTTCGATGTCGCGGGTGATACCCGCGGTGGCGATGACGTCATCCACGGCGGCAACGGCAACGACATCATCTTCGGCCAGGGCGGCAACGACGACCTGTACGGTGACGCCGGCAACGACATCATCTACGGCGGCGAAGGCAACGACACCCTGCACGGCGGTGCCGGCAACGATGTCCTGTTCGGTGGCAACGGCAACGACATCCTGATCGGCGGCCAGGGCGATGACATCCTGGTCGGCGGCGCGGGCAGCGACACCTTCAAGTGGGAGTTGAACGACCAGGGTACGGTGGCGCATCCGGCGGTGGACACGATCAAGGACTTCTCGACGGCCCTGCCTTCGGCCGGCGGCGATGTCCTGGATGTGGCCGGCCTGCTGCACAACCCGGCCGATGGTGACCTGAGCAAGTTCCTGCACTTCACCAAGGACGGCGCCAACACGGTCATCCAGGTAAGTACGACCGGCCAGGTGGCCACGGGCTTCGACCAGAAGATCGTGCTGGAAGGGGTCGACCTGACCAACGGTGGTGCGCTGAAGAACGACCAGGCGATCATCAACGATCTGCTGCAGAAGAACAAGCTGCACGGTCACGACTGATGTAAGGCAGTATCCGGGCGTTGTCTTGCGATTTGCAGGGCGATGCCCGGAGTTACGCTCCGTTGTACGATGCCTAGCCTCCTCCGTCCGCGCGCCGCCTTCGCCTTGTGCTGGATGGCCTTGATCTGCCTGGTCTGCGGCTGGGGGATGAGCGGTGCGCTGGAGCTGGACAGCCACAAGCTGGAAAGCCTGGCGGCCAGCCGGTATGGCGCAAAGGGCGCCGAGCGGGTGGCGTCCTGGCTGCAACTGCTCCAGGAAGACCGCGACATGGCGGAGCCCGACAAGCTGGCCAGCGTCAATGATTTCTGGAACCGGCGTGTCATGCAGGCCGAGGACCAGGTCGTGTGGGGTGTGCCCGACTATTGGGCCACACCGCTGGAAGCCCTGGGCAAGGGCGCTGGCGACTGCGAAGACTACGTCATCGGCAAGTATTTCTCCCTGATCAAGCTGGGTGTACCCACCAGCAAGCTGCGTTTCGTCTATGTGCGGGCGCGCGTCGGCGGTCCGGAAAGCACCGAGCAAGTGGCGCATATGGTGCTGGGCTATTACCCGGCCCCCGATGCCATGCCTTTGGTGCTGGACAGCCTGGTGTCCGGCATCCTGCCGGCCTCGCAACGGCGCGATCTGGTTCCCATCTTCAGTTTCAATGCCGACGGCGTCTACGTCGACGGCAAGCAAGCCGCGCCGGTCGACCGTATCGGTCGCTGGCGCAATCTGCTGCAGCGCATGGAGCGCGAAGGCATCCGACCGTAAGCCCGCGGGAAGCGAATCATGTCCATCCTCCGACAACTTCTTTTGAGCATCACGCTGGCCATCGCCATCATCCTGTTGGGAACGTTGGCGCTGAGCGTGACCGCCGCGCGCGACTATCTTTCGGGGCAGTTGCAGGTGCAGAGCAACGATGCGGCGGTGTCGCTGGCGTTGTCGCTGTCGCAGCCGGCCAACAGCGATCGCATCACGCAAGGACTGCTGGTGTCCGCGCTGTTCGATGGAGGGCATTTTTCCCTGGTCAAGCTGACGGACCCCCAGGGCAAGGTCGTCATCGAACGCAGCACGGAGACGACCGCTGCCGTGCCGGGCTGGTTCCAGCGCCTGGTGCCGCTGTCGAACAAGTCGGCCACGCACGTGGTGACGGACGGCTGGCGGCAGTTGGGCGAAGTGACGCTGACGGCCACTGATATCTACGCCTGGGAAACGCTGTGGGGCAGCAGCTTGCGCATGATCGTGCTGGTGATCTCGGCGGGCGCGGTGTGGGCGCTGTTTGCCTTTGCGCTGGTGCGCTGGATCGAAAAGCGCCTGCTGGCCGAGGTGGGCGAGCAGATGCGCGCCATCGGGCGCGGCCAGTGGGGGCAGCATCTGGCGCCGCGGGTGGCGGAGTTCAGCGGCATCACCGACGCACTGAACCAGACGCGCGAACAGCTGCGCGCCAGTGCGGATGAGCAGAACGCCAAGATCGAATCGTTGCAGATCGAGGTCAACCAGGACCCAGTGACGGGCCTGGCCAATCGCAAGTACTTCATCAACGAATTCCTGCGGGAGCTGGACCCGGACCGTGCGTTGACGGGGGCGGGCGCCGCCATGCCGGGCGGGCATATCCTGGTGTTCCGCCAGCGCGACCTGGGCGCCATCAATCGCCACATGCCGCGCGAGTTCGTCGACCAATGGCTGCGCACGCTGGTCGATCGCCTGCGCGCCATGCTGGAGAACATGCAGGTGGGCGAGCCCGTGCTGGCGCGCTTGAACGGGTCGGACTTCGCGCTGTTGCTGGCGCATTGCTCGGCACCCAAGGCCATCATGGTGGCCGAGCGTTTGCGGGCGGAACTGCGCGCGGCCAGGATACCGGTGGGCGAGGGCGGACTGTGCCGCTGGGTGCAGGCCCTTGCCGACTATGCGCCGGGCGCGCAGGTGGGTGATCTGCTGGGACGCCTGGACTATGCCTTGATGCGTGGCGAGAGTTCGGGCGACGATCACGTGCAGCTGACGTCGGACGATGAGCCCATGTTGTCGGCGAATAGCGAATCGTCGTGGCGCCAGGTTATTACGGCCGGCATCGAGCGCGAGCGTTTCACCCTGTCCCTGCAACCGCTGTCTTTCCTGGACGGGCAGTTGTTACGGCAGGAGGCGACGTTGATGCTGCATAGCGAAGATGCGTCCGAACCGATTCCGGCGAAGCTGTTCATCCCGGCGGCGATCCGCCTGGATTTGTCGGCCGACTGCGATATCCAGGCGGTGCGCCTGGCCTTGAGCTGGCTGACGATGAACCAGGGCGAATTGACCGTGCGGCTGTCGATGCCTTCACTGGGACATCAGAACTTCCTGCTGCAGCTGGAACGCATGTTGGCGGAGAAGCGCACGCAGGCCGGCAGGCTGCTGGTGGAAATCGATGCGCACGCCTTGGTGGAGCGCCATGCCGAGGTGGTGGCGCTATGCCGCGTGGCGGCGAAGTCGGGGATGCGGGTAGGGGTGCGGCGCCTGGCGCAGCAGTTCAATGCCTTGAGCCAGCTGCACAATCTGCAGCTGGCTTATGTGAAGCTGGGCGGCGGGTTCGTCGGCGGCATGGCGCACAGCATAGGCAGCCAGCAATTGACCGTATCGGTGCTGGAGACCGCGCGTGCCTTGAATATCGCCGTCTATGCCGAGGATGTGCCGGATGCCGTGACGCGCAATATCCTGGCCAACCTGGGAATCAATATCATGAGCGGACCGGGGTTGCAGCAGCGGCCCGATGCGGGGATGGTGGCCTGAGGCGGCGGTCCGCGCCGGCGGCGCGGGTTCCCGCTCGGGGTCGTGCTGCCCCGACGTCATGGCGGGGGGCTTCTTTAATCTTTCAGCGTGGCGATGACCGGCGCGTGGTCGGAGGGCTGGGGATTGCCGCGCGGCGCTTTGTCCACCACGCATGCGGTGCAGTCCTGCGCCAGGGCATTCGACAGCAGCACATGGTCGATACGCAGCCCCGCGTTGCGGCGAAAGCCCATCATCCGATAGTCCCACCACGAGAAGGTTTTCTCCGGCTGTTCGAACAGCCGGAAGGAATCGACCAGGCCCAGGTCGATCAGGGCAAAGAAGGCGTCCCGCTCGGGCGCGGACACCAGCACCTGGCCTTCCCATTTGGCGGGATCGTGTACGTCGGCGTCGGCCGGCGCCACGTTGTAATCGCCCAGCACCGCCAGGCGCGGATGCAGGTCCAGTTCGCCCTTGAGCCATTCATGCATGGCGGCGAACCAGCGCAACTTGTACTCGTACTTGTCTGTTCCCACGGCCTGGCCGTTGGGGCAGTAGGCGCAGATGATGCGGATATCGCCGCCGGGTGCCGGCACCGTCAGCGCCAGCACGCGCTGCTGCGGATCTTCCAGTCCCGGGATGTTGCGGACCATCCCCGTCCCGGCCTGCCGCGACAGAATCGCCACCCCGTTATAAGTCTTTTGCCCCGCCCACACCGCGTGATAGCCGGCCTGCGTAAACGCTTCCACCGGGAACTTGTCGTCGGTCAGCTTCAATTCCTGCAAACAGAGCACATCGACCGGATTGGCCTGCAGCCATTCGAGGACTTGCGGAAGACGGACGTTGAGGGAGTTGATGTTCCAGGTGGCGAGTTGCATGTTTTTTGGTGGATCAAGAGTTCTGGCGGTTTCTGGCCGGTGAGCCAGCGGATGATAACGCGCCTTGGCGCATGCTTCCTTGAACCCAACCGGGCGGGCAAGCCGCGATCACGCTTGCTTGGGACTGGCGCGCCGTTTGGCGGGGCCGAGCAGGTCGGATTTCAAATCGCCCAGTTCCACGACGCAGGGCTCGATGGAAAGGGCATTCCTGAAGTCTTCCCAGACGCCGTCCAGGCAACTGTTGGGCTTCTTGAGACTGTCCCGCAGCTGATGAGCAGTCAGGGCGAGGGCGCGCAGGCGTTTGATTTCGTGGAGCAGGGTCAGGATATCGTCCCAGACTACCTCGTCTTGATAGGAGCAGGGTGCCCGGTCGGCCGACGCCTCGTAACGGGCGCGAATCTTGGCCAGGTCGGCAGCGGTGAGGGGCGAACGGAAGGGCATTGCGGCGTCAAAGTACTGTACATAAATACAGTATATCTGGCGTGTGCCGTTTGACGTACCGCGGATACAAATCAATCGCTGGCCGATTTCCTGATGAGCAAGTCGCTCAGTGGGCCAGCTTGAAGTAGTCCGCCGTCAGTTCGTGCCACTCTTCCCGTGCGTTCCACAGGACGGCCATGGGCATCATCCAGGGGAAGTCCATGTGGGAGACGACACGCAGGTCGTCTTCCCGGAGGCGGCCGTTGGGATGGATGCGGCCTTCGATGATGCGGCGGCGGCGGATCATTTCTTCGTCCAGGTTTTCCAGGACGAGCAACTGCATGACTTCATCACGCATATGCTTCAGGAACGTATCGATACGCATGTCGGCGAACAGCAACTCGGCTTGCCGCATGCCGGCGAGGAACTGGCGCGACTGGTCCAGCGTGATTACACCGGTGACCCAGCCGGACGCCAAGGCATCGCTGACGCTGTTGTAAACAGCCAGGCGCTTGTCGAACAGGTCGCGATTGGACTTGCTGCGCGACACGCGCAAGCTGGCCGCGGCAATGAAGGCGCCACCCAGCGCAACGCAGGGTCCTGTGAAGGCCTGGGAAAGCCCGGCAAAGGTATTGAAGTCCAAGTTCTCCAGCCTCTTGGTCGTATGTCCTATGGTTTACGACATTCGACATCTGGACTTAAGGCTGGCCGAAGAAGACACGCCATTATTCCGCGGATTGCTGGCTGGTGTGCCGCGCGGGAACAGATGCTGGATTTTGCGAAGTTATCTTTTGCACACTGATGTAGATGCCGACCAGCATGATGAGAATAGTGGCCGTCCACTTGTAAATATCGGTGTGCGATTTTTCGATGTCCTGGCGCAACTTGGAAATATCCAGCTTCGCGTCAAGGCTGGCCACCGCGGTCCGTAGCGACGAGGTGTCCTCCTTCAGGGCCGAAACGTCTGTCTTAAGTGATGACACGTCGGTTTTAAGGAATGACACGTCTGTTTTGAGCGATGACACGTCTGTCTTGAGCGATGAAACGTCTGTCTTCAAAGAGGAGACATCACTTTTGATAGTCGCAACGTCGCCTTCAATACGGCCCAAGCGTATATCTATGACGTCGACACGATTTTCAAGATGATCAAGGCGCATGTCGTCATTGTGTGCAGGCAGGTTCGACGGGTCAATGGAATCTTGCTGGTTACTCATTCTCGCTCCAATCTGTTATGTCCTTGTGGGACAGGGTGGATAACAGCGTACGGAGCAGTTGGTGTCGGTTTGCCTTGAACCATTCCCCAGCACCGTGCCTGAAACGGCACGGGTACGTTTTGAGCCGCCCAGTGGCCCACTGACGCGGCAGTGTGGGCGTGGGCCGATGCCTGTTCAGCGTATGAGCATCGCGAGCAGCACGAGCACCAGCAAGCCCACGTAGACGCGGGCATGGACGCGGTCTGGAACCTTGCCTATGAAGGGGGAGGTCAGGCGTATGCCCAGCCAGGAACCGGCGATGAGGATCAGCAGGGCGCGCAGGTCGACGTAGCCGATATGCCATGCGCCCAGTGCCGGGGCCTGCCACGCGAGTACGACGTAGGCCGCCGCGCCGGCCAGGGCCACGGGCAGGGACAGGGGATTGGCCATGGCGGTGGCGCGCGTCATGTCAGCGCCACGCCGGCGCATCAGAGGCACCGTCATGACGCTGCCGCCCACGCCAAGAAAGGCGGCAATCACGCCGATGACCAGGCCGATGGCGGTGTCCGGGCCGATGCGTGATCTCATGGGAGGATCCTGCCGGCCGACCGAGCCGACAGGGCTGCTCGATCCGGCGCCCGCATTCCCGGCAGCCGCAGCCGGGCGGGACATGAAGCCTGGCCGAAACACGCAATCCAGTATCGTCAACGCCAGATATGCCGCAAAGGCCCAGCGCAGGCTGTTGCCATCCACCAGGGTGGCCGCCGCGGCGCCGGCGGCCGCGCCGAGGGCAATAGGCGCCAACAGCGGCCGCACCCTGGGCCATTCGATATTGCCCGCCCGCTGATGCCGCCGCGTCGCCATCGCCGCGCCAAAGATCATCACGCATGTGGACGTGGCCACCGCGATCTGCATGGCCGCCACGGCCGCCGGGCTGCCCGGTGGATGGGTCAGGGTAAGCAGCTTGTACAGCAAGGGGACGACGACAAAGCCACCGCCAAAACCGAACAGGACAGTGGTAACGCCGGCCAGGCAGCCGAACAGGGCCAGAAGAAAATAGAGCGACATGGAGAGCAATCCACCTACACGGAATGCAATCAGCTTACCTACCCCGAGGATGGCAAGCTTGCGAGAATGGGTCGATAATGCTCGACTTTCAGCCACCCCGCCCGCATCGAATGCGCAACGTTTTCCTGGATTCCGTCGATGCCGTGGCGCGTCCCGTCCTGGCGATCAGCACTGACTATCCGCATGGCATCCTGCTGGATACGCACAGCCATCGCCGCGCCCAATTTCTCTATGGCTCGACAGGGCTGATGGAGGTGGGCACCGATGATGGCGCCTGGGTCGTACCCTCGGACAGCGGCGTCTGGATACCCGCCGGCAAGCCGCATCGCGTAAGAATGGTGGGGGTGACCACACGCAGCCTGTACATCGAGCCCGCAGCGGTGCCACGCAAGAGCGAACAATGCGAAGTGCTGAAGGTATCGCCCCTGTTGCGCCAACTGCTGCTGGCCAGCAGCGATATCCCGGCGGAGTACGACCACAAGGGGCGTGATGGAGCCTTGATACGTCTGGTGCTGCATGAAGTCGCCCGCGCGCCCGCATTGCCATTCTTCGCGCCGCTGCCGCGCCATCCCGCCCTGGCCGAGCTGTGCGTCGCGTTTCTGCACCAGCCGGGGATACGCGACCTGCCATCGGACTGGGCTCAACGCCTGCACAAAAGCGAACGCAGCTTCAGCCGCCTGTTCCGCCAGGAAACCGGCATGGCCTTTGGCCAATGGCGTCAGCAGGCCTGCCTGCTGGCCGCGCTGTCGCGCCTGGCGGAAGGGCAGTCGGTGACCTCGGTGGCATTGGAGTTGGGTTATGACAGCCCGGCCGCATTCTCGACGATGTTCCGCAAGCGCCTGGGGCAGCCACCCTCGGCCTTCGGGCCGGATCGGCGGCAAGGTTGAATTCAGCTACGCTAGCAAGACTGCAGCCGGACAGCAGCAAGCCATGGCTCAGCCGTCCGCCCGGCGGCTGTGCCCGGCGCCACTGCCGCGGACAACATCCCGCAACCACACTTCGCAACCGAACCCCCGGAGATCCCCATGAAAACCAGCGCCCGCAACCAGTTCCCCGGCACCATCGCCAGCGTCAAGACCGGCGCGGTCAACGATGAAATCGTGCTGCGTACCAAGGAAGGGCTGGAAATCGTCGCCATCATCACCCACGCCAGCACGGTGGCGCTGGGCCTGGCGCCGGGCAAGGCAGCCTATGCGCTGGTCAAGGCCTCGTCCATCATCGTGATGATGGATGCCGACAAGGTCCTGGTGTCCGCGCGCAACTGCCTGCGCGGCAAGCTGTCGGCCGTGACCAAGGGCGCCGTCAACGCCGAGGTGCAGATCGACACGCCCGACGGCGCCCGCGTCGCCGCCATCGTCACCAATGAAAGCGCCGACCGCCTGGGCCTGGCCACGGGCAAGGAAGCCGCGGCCATCTTCAAGGCATCCAGCGTGCTCATCGCCGTGGATGATTGAGACGGAGGCTGACGGTGCCCGGCGTCGGTAGTACGTAGCGCCGGGCCCAGGTCCGGCGATGGGCCCCTGGCGGGGCCCCCGCCCGCATCAATCCTGCATGCACACGTACTTGGGTTCGAGATACTCCTCGATCCCGTGGCGTGAACCTTCGCGGCCCAGGCCGGATTGCTTGACGCCCCCGAACGGCGCGACCTCGTTGGAGATCAAGCCGCTGTTGACGCCGACCATGCCGGTTTCCAGGTTCTCGCTGACGCGCCAGATACGCCGGCGATCCTCGGTGAAGATATAGGCAGCCAGGCCGAACTCGCTATCGTTGGCCAGGGCCACGACCTCTTCCTCGGTCTCGAAGCGGAACAGCGGCGCCATCGGGCCGAAGGTTTCCTCCTGCGCCACGCGCATGGCCTGCGTCACACCCGTCAATACGGTGGGCGTGAAGAAGGTGCCGCCCAGCGGATTGGGCGTGCCGCCCACCGCCACCTTGGCGCCCTGGGACAAGGCGTCATCGATGTGCTGCTGTACCTTCTGGACAGCCTTGTCGTTGATCAAGGGCCCTTGCGTGACGCCCGGCTCCAGGCCGTTACCCACGCGCATGGCACCGACCGCCGCCACCAGGCGTTCGACGATGCGATCGTAGATACCCGCCTGCACGTAGATACGGTTGGCGCACACGCAGGTCTGGCCGGCGTTGCGGAACTTCGAGGCGATGATGCCCTCGACCGCCCGCTCCACGTCGGCGTCGTCGAACACGATCAGCGGTGCGTTGCCGCCCAGTTCCAGCGACAGCTTCTTGATGGTCGGCGCGCATTGGCTCATCAACAGGCGGCCGACGTTGGTCGAACCGGTGAAGCTGAGTTTACGCACGACGTCGCTTTCGCACAGGGCCTGGCCGATGGCCACCGCATCGCCGGTGACGAACTGCAGCACGCCTGCCGGTATGCCGGCTTCGATCGCCAGCACGCCCAGGGCCAGCGCCGTCAGCGGCGTCAGTTCGGCGGGCTTGACCACCATGGTGCAGCCAGCGGCCAGCGCCGGGCCGACCTTGCGGGTGATCATGGCCGCCGGGAAATTCCACGGCGTGATGGCGGCGCAGACACCGACCGGCTGCTTCAGCACGACGATGTGCTGGCCGGGCCGCTGGCCTTGCAGTACTTCGCCATCCACCCGCTTGGCTTCTTCGGCGAACCATTCGACGAACGAGGCCGCATAGACGACTTCACCTTGCGCTTCGGCCAGGGGCTTGCCCTGTTCGCGCGTCATCAGCATGCCCAGGTCGCGCTGGTGCTGCAGGATCAGGTCGTTCCAGCGGCGCAATATGGCCGAACGGTCCTTGGCCGTGCGCGCTCGCCAGGCGGGCAGGGCGGCCGCGGCGGCCTGGATGGCGCGTTCGGTTTCGGCGCGGCCCATATAGGGCACGCTGCCGACTTCCGCGCCCGTAGCGGGATCGGTCACCGCCAGGCTGCGGCCGTTGTCGGCGCCCACCCACTCGCCGTTGATCAGGCCACGGTCGCGCAGCAGATCGGGGCGGGTCAGTGCGATGGTTTCAAGTGTCGTGCTCATGCTTGCAAAGCCTCGTCCAGGATGCCCAGGGCGCGTTCGAATTGCGCTTCGGGGATGGTCAGCGGATACAGGAAGCGGATGACGTTGCCGTACATGCCGCAGCTCAAGAGGATCAGGCCGCGCTCCTGCGCGCGCTGCTGGACGCGGCGAACGGCGTCGGCATCCGGCTCGCCGGCGGCGGTGCGCAATTCGATGGCGACCATCGAACCCTGGGCGCGGATATCGACGATGCCCGGGTTCGTTTTCTGAGCAGCGCGCAGGCGGCCCACCAGGCGCTCGCCCAGGGCGGCGGCGCGTTCGCACAGTTTTTCTTCGGCGATCACGTCCAGCACGGCGTGCGCGGCGGCAACGGACAAGGGGTTGCCGGCATAGGTGCCCCCCAGGCCGCCGGGCGCCGGTGCGTCCATCACTTCGGCGCGGCCGCAGACGGCAGACAGGGGCATGCCGCCCGCCAGGCTCTTGGCCATGGTGATCAGGTCCGGCTGCACGCCATGGTGCTCCATGGAGAACAGCTTGCCGGTGCGGCCGTAGCCGGTCTGCACTTCATCGGCGATGAGGACGATGCCGTGCTCGTCGCACAGGGCACGCAGGCCCTGCATCAGTTCCGTCGGGGCGACGTTGAAGCCGCCTTCGCCCTGCACCGGTTCGATGATGATGGCGGCCACGCGCTTGGGATCGATGTCTGCCTTGAACAGCAGGTTGATCGCGGCCAGGGAATCCTTGGCACTGACGTTGCCCAAGGTGCTGGGGAAGGGCACGTGATAGACCTCGCCTGGGAAGGGACCGAAGCCCGCCTTGTAGGGCTGGACCTTGCCGGTGAGCGCCAGCGTCATCATGGTGCGGCCGTGGAAGCCGCCGGCGAAGGCGATGACACCCGAACGGCCGGTGTGGGCACGGGCGATCTTCACGGCATTCTCGACGGCTTCGGCGCCGGTGGTGAAGAACGCGGTCTTGGCCGGGCCCTTGATCGGTGCCGCGGCGTTGATGCGCTCGGCCAGCGCGACCACGCTTTCGTAGGGGACGATCTGGTACGCGGTGTGCGTGAAGCTTTCGAGCTGGGCGCCGATGGCGGCGGCGATGCGCGGATGGCGATGGCCGGTATTCAGCACGGCGATGCCGGCGGCGAAGTCGATGAACTCGCGGCCTTCGACATCCCAGATGGTGGCGTTTTCGGCGCGTGCAGCATAGAAGTCACACATCACTCCCACGCCGCGCGGGGTGGCGGCCAGGCGGCGGGACTGCAGATCGGCGTTTTTCATGAGTGGAGGCGTTTCAGGTAGGGGTTCGGGGGAAAACCTGATTTAATGGCGAATTGGCCCCTTCCGAAAGATCCAGTTCGATCAAATGGATGGAGCCAATTGCAATTTGAACCAGGCCGCACGCCGTCCGGGGCGCCTGGGCAGGAAAGTCGGGCGCAGTCAGGAACAGTCAGGAACAGGATGGAGCCTTGATCAAGTCGATTTGCGCCGATCTGGTGTTGCAGCGTCTGGCCCCCTCGGGGGCGGGGTCGCTGAATCGCCAGCTATACGACTGCCTGCGTGGCGCCATCCTGGATGGCAGCCTGCCGCCGTCCAGTCCGCTGCCCGCGTCGCGCGACCTGGCGCGTGAGATCGGCATGTCGCGCAATACAGTGCTGCACGCCTACGAGCAGTTGCGCACCGAGGGTTACGTCCATGCCCGCGTCGGCAGCGGTACCTTCGTGGCGGAGACCGCGCCGGACAGCTACCTGAGTGCCGACCGCCAGCAGGGCTTGCAGGCGGCGCTGCGGGCGGCCGCCGACCAGCCTGTTGTCGCCAACGCGCCGGTACGCCTGGCGCGACGTGCCCGGGCGCTGCTGTCGAACGTCTCCGCGGCGCCGGCCCAATGGGGCGCCTTCATGCCCGGCGTGCCGGACGTGACCCAGTTTCCGAACCGCCATTTCAGCCGCATCCTGTCGCGCTTGTGGCGCGATCCCGCCCCCCAACTGCTGACGTACGCGCACGGCGGCGGCCATCCGGCCTTGCGCGCCGCCATCGCCGAACACGTCCGCGTGGCGCGCTCGGTGCGCTGCGAGCCCAGCCAGATCCTGGTGACCGAAGGCGTGCACCAGGCCATCGACCTGAGCCTGCGCATGCTGGTCGATCCACGCGAGACCGTCTGGGTGGAGGAGCCGGGCTATTGGGGCTTCCACAAGGTCCTGCAGATGGTGGCGGCGGTAGTCAAGCCTTTGCGCGTGGAGGCCGAGGGCAGCGGCTGGCCGGCCGGCAAGGTGCCGCCACGGCTGATTTTCGTGACACCCTCGCATCAATATCCGCTCGGACTCGTGATGAGCCTGGCGCGGCGGCGCGAGTTGCTGGAATATGCCCGCGCATCGGGCAGCTGGATCGTCGAGGACGACTACGACAGCGAATTCCGTTATGCCGGCCGTCCCATCCCGGCCATGCAGGGCCTCGAGGAAGACGCGCCCGTCATCTACATCGGCACCTTCAGCAAGACGCTGTTCCCCGGTTTGCGCGTGGGCTATATGGTGCTGCCGCGCGCCTTGGCCGAGCCGTTTCGTAGCGCCCACGCGGACCTTTACCGTGAAGGCCACGGCTTGACGCAGGCCGCGTTGGCCGAGCTATTGGAGCAGGGCCACTACGCCGCGCACATCCGCCGCATGCGGGTGCTGTACGCGCGCCGCCGCGCCTTGCTGGAAGGGCTGATCAACCGCTATCTGGGACCGGAGTACCTGGACCCGCAATCGAGCAATGCCGGGCTGCACCTGGTGCTGCGCCTGCCGCCGGATTGCGACGACGTGGCCATCACTGCGGCGGCACAGGCGCGCGGCGTACTGACGCGGCCCTTGTCGCGCTACTACATGCATCCTGGTGGGCGGCGCGGGCTGCTACTGGGCTATGCGTGCGTCCACGAACGCGACATCGCCCCGGCTTTCCATACCTTGCGAGCCTGCTTGCCACGGTGATCGCCGGGCACTGAGCTGGTGCATCGCGCTGCATTGGTGCGTAACCGGGCACGCCCACGGTGCGCGGCAGTAGGTCGACGCACGCATTTCCATTGACGCCGCCACACACGCAAAGTTGGCATAGCCTTTGCTTTAGACCGTCTTGTACACAAGTTTGGATTTCTGATTCCCGGATCCGTCTTTCCGTGCGAGACAACGTGGCTTCTACCTTTCCCGCTTCTTCTCCCAGCCCTGCGCCCGCGGCTTCCGGTACGCCGGACTGCGCCTGGATCACGCGCTTGAATCCGCCGATGGCGATGACACCCGCGGTGGCGGGCGTGGCCTCGACCGGGGCCACCACGGCACCGGGCACGGCCGCTGCCCCACTGGCGGGGCTGCGCTTCGCCGCCAAGGACAACATCGATGTTGCCGGTGTGCCGACGACCGCCGCGTGCCCGGCGTTCGCCTACGTTCCGGCCGAGCACGCAACGGTCATCCAGCGCCTGCTCGACGCCGGCGCCGCGCTGGCGGGCAAAACCAATCTGGATCAGTTCGCTTGCGGGCTGAACGGCAGCCGTTCGCCTTACGGCGCGGTGCCCAATAGTTTCGATGCACGCTACGTCAGCGGTGGGTCGAGTTCGGGTTCCGCTTATGTCGTAGCCACCGGCGCCTGCGATTTCGCATTGGGTACGGACACGGCCGGATCGGGCCGTGTGCCCGCGGGCCTGAACAACATCGTGGGCCTGAAACCCAGCAAGGGCTTGATCTCCGCGCATGGTGTGGTGCCCGCCGCGCAAAGCGTGGACTGCGTGTCCATCCTGGCGCGTACGGTGGCGACGGCGGTAAGCGTGCTGCAGGTGGCGCTGGGCTACGACCCGCGCGATCCCTATTCGCGTGAACTGGCCATGGCGACGGACGCCTTGCCCGCCGCTTTCCGTTTCGGCGTGCCCGCGCAACTGGAATTCTTCGGCGATACGTTGGCGCAGACCGCCTTTGACGACGCCATCGCCCGCCTGGCCAAGCTGGGAGGCATACCGGTGCCCGTGGACTATACCCCGCTGGCCGAGGCCGCCAGCCTGCTCTATGAGAGCGCGCTGGTGGCTGAACGCTATGCCGCCGTGCGCGACTTCTTCGATGCCCGGACGGAAACCGTCATCGAACCGGTGCGCTCGATCCTGGCGGCTGGCAAGGACTACGACGCCGCCCAGGTCTTCCAGGCCCAGCACCGACTGCGCGCGCTGGGCCAGCAGGCGGCCGCGATGTGGCGCGGCATCGATGTGCTGTGCGTGCCGACCGCGCCGACCCACTGCACCCTGGAAGCCATGGCGCGGGATCCGGTACAACGCAATCGCGAGCTGGGCCAATACACGAACTTCGTCAATCTGCTGGACTATGCCGCCTTGTCCGTGCCGGCTTGCATACGGCCCGACGGCCTGCCTTTCGGCATCACCTTGATCGGCCAGGCCGGCAGCGACTGGCAGCTGGCGGACCTGGGCCAGCGCTTTCACCACGACACCGGCTTGACGCAGGGAGCGACCGGCGCCGCGCTGCCGGCGCCGCGGCCGGTGGCGGCGTTGCAGCCGTCGCCCGCGACGCACCTGGCGCTGGTGGCCGTGGGCGCGCATTTGAGCGGCCTGCCGCTGAACGGCCAACTCACCGAGCGTGGCGCTGTCCTGGCGCAGCGCACCACCACCGCGCCGCATTACCGCCTGTATGCGCTACCCGGCACGGTGCCGCCCAAGCCCGGCCTGCAACGCGTGGCCGCCGATGGCGCCGCCATCGAGGTAGAGGTGTGGCAAGTGCCGCTGCAGGCTGTCGGCAGCTTCCTGGCGCTGGTGCCCGCCCCTTTGGCGCTGGGCAGTGTCGAACTGGCCGACGGCCGCTGGGAGCATGGTTTCGTGTGCGAGGGCCACGCGCTGGCGGCCGCGCTCGATATCACCGCTTTCGGTGGCTGGCGAGCCTACGTGGCCACGCTTTGAGACGACGCTTTCAGACCAGGCCTCGATACCAAGCCTCGATACCCAACCTCGATACCCAACCTCGATACCCAGCCTGGATCCCAAGCTCTCCCCATCCAGGCCGATTCTTCACCTTCTCCCCGCTGACCGTTAACCCCGACTACTGGAGTTGCTCATGACCAAGCCCATCATCAAGACCGCCGCATTGCCCGATGCCGGCCGCCGCCGCACGTTGCTGACCGGGGCCGCGGCCCTGGGCGTGATGGCCGCGCCGGCCTTCGTGCGCGCGCAGTCCTCGCCGAAGATCCGCATCGGCTTCTGGCCGGTGGCGGCGGCGCTGCCGTTCTTCGCGGCGGTGGAGAAGGGCTATTTCAAGGAAGCCGGCCTGGAAGTCGAAGTGCAGAAGTTTGCCGGTGCGCAGCAGGTCATGGAAGGCATGCTGGCCGGCCGTTGCGATGGTAGCGCCAACGGTGTCGGCTCGGCCAACCTGGCCATCGGCGAAATTGCCCAGCCCGGCATGTTCAAGATTTTCTGCACCAATCCCAGCAATGCCAAGAACGTGCTGGAAGAGTTCCTGGTGGCCAAGGACAGCCCCTACAAGACGGTGGCCGACCTGAAGGGCAAGAAGATCGCCAGCGGCCCCGGCATCCAGAACGTCACGCTGGCCAAGACCATGCTGGAGCGCGCCGGCGCGACCGGCGCCACGGTCGTCGAACTGCCGATCGGCCAGCATGTCGCCGCCATCGTGGCCGGCCAGGTCGACGGCGTGTACACGCTGGAACCCACCGGAACGGTAGGCCGCCTGAACGGCACCACGCGCGTGCTGGAGGCCGGTGTGGTGGCCCACTACATCCTGGGCGATCCCCTGGCGCCCTGGCACGGCGGCGCGGCCAGCCTGACCACCGATTTCATCAAGAAGTATCCCGAGGCCAGCAAGAAATACATCGCGGCCTACAAGCGCGGTATCCAGCTGGTGCGCGAGAACCCCGAGGAAGCCCGCCAGTATCTGAAAGGCTATACCTCCATCGAAGGCGCGCTGACCAAGGAAGTGCCGCTGGCAGCCTACATGACCTACGACGAGTACAAGCCCAGCGATCTCGAATACTTCCAGAAGTTCTACGACCTGTTCACCGAGAAGGGCATCTTCTCGCAAAAGGTCGACGTCGCGAAACTGATCTACAAGGCTTGAACCATGTCCAAGGCTCCTCCACCCGTCCCGGCCGCGGGCAACACGGCAGGCTGGGCGCCGCCCGTCTCCAACGATGCGGCAGCGCCGAAGCCGCCGCTGCGCGACCGACTCTTGCCTTTCGTCGGGCCGGTCGTGTTGTTCATCATCTGGGATCTGGTGGTGCGGGCCGGTCTCATCAAGGCGATCCTGCTGCCCAGCCCGGCCGACACGCTGGTGGCCCTGGTCACCGGGCTGGCCGGCGGCCCGCTGCTGACCGACTTCGCGGTCACCGTGGCCCGCACGCTGGAAGCCTTCGTCATCGCCGCCGTCGTCGGCATGCCGCTGGGCGTGCTGTTGGGCAGCAACGAGAAGGCCTATCGCAGCGTCGAGTTCCTGATCGACTTCTTCCGCTCGACGCCGTCATCCGCGCTGATACCGTTATTCCTGCTGATCTTCGGCGTCAGCGACATCAACAAAGTGGCCATTGCCGCCTTCGGCGCCTTGTTGATCGTCGTCTTCAATAGCGCGTACGGCGTGATCAACGCGCGCAAGCAAAGAGTCATGGCGGCCAAGGTGATGGGCGCGTCGCGCTGGCGCATCTTCAAGGACGTGCTGCTGTGGGAAAGCCTGCAGCCCAGCTTCGTCGGACTGCGCTCGGCCGTGTCGATGGCGCTGGTCATCGTCATCGTGGCGGAGATGTTCATCGGCTCGGAGAACGGTCTGGGTCACGCCATCATCGACGCCCAGCAGGTGCTCAACGTCAAGACGATGTACGCGGCCATACTCGCGGCCGGCGCGCTGGGCTATGTGTTGAACATCCTGTTCCTGGTACTGGAACGCCGCGTCGTCCACTGGAGTGGAAGGTAAGCCATGAGTACTGTCCTGAATCCCCCGGCATTCGCCGATGTCCCCAAGCCGCGCTTCCAGCCCGGTCCGGCGGGCACGCATATCACCATCCGCGGACTGACGAAGTATTTCGCCGGCTGGCCGCTGTACGAAAACTTCGATCTCGATATTCCGAAGAACAAGATCGTCTCGGTGTTCGGCCCCAATGGCTGCGGCAAGAGCACCTTGATCAACATGATCGCGGGGCTCATCCCCATCGATCGCGGCGAGATCCTGTTCGACGGCAAGTCGCTGAAGGACACCCGCATCGGCTATGTGTTCCAGAACTACCGCGAGGCGCTGTTCCCCTGGATGCGCACGATAGACAACATCGCATATCCGCTGCTGCTGGAAGGCAAGAGCAAGGCCGAGGTGGATCGCCGCATGGAGGAACTGGTGGCGTCTTTCGACGTCAAGTTCGACTTGAACCGCTATCCGTATGAACTGTCCGGTGGCCAGCAGCAGACCGCGTCCATCATGCGGGCGCTGGCGCCGCGGCCGGAAGTGCTGTTCCTGGACGAGCCGTTTTCCGCGCTGGATTTCGAGATGACGCTATTCATCCGCGAGAAGCTGCAGGAAGTGTTCATGCAGACCGGCACCACCATGCTGCTGGTGTCGCATGATCTGGAAGAGGCCGTCTATCTGGCCGATCAGATCCTGCTGCTGACCAAACGGCCCACCAAGGTGGCGGAAATCCTGGAATACTCGGATGCGCGGCCACGCACCGTGGAAACGTTGTCCCAACCCAGCTTCATCGCCGCCAAGAAATTGAGCCTGGAGATCTTCCAGCGCGAAGTGCGCCGGTAGGCACGGCGTTGCAGGCCTTCACGTAGTAACCAAGGATAGCAATGACGGAAGAGACTCGTGTTCTGGATTTCGTGACTGCCAGCGCGGCGTTGCTGGATCTGCCGCTGCCGGCCGATCGCGCGCAACGCGTGGCTGCCCATCTAGGGCGCACCCGCAGCATGGCGGCCGCGCTGGACGCCGCGCCCCTGGGCGTGGAGGACGAGCCGGTGGCCCTGTTCTGCCCGGCGCCGTTTCCCGGGCAGCAGGACGGGGCAAATGCGGCGGACGACCCCTTTGACGCGCCGGCCAAGGCGATGGCGATGGCCGACGCGACTGGGAACGCCGCGCGGCAGGCCGCGACTGCGGCTGCGAGTCCGGCTGCGGCTGCGACTGCGGCTGCGACGCCGGCCGCCGCCGCGGCAGCCGACGGCACGGACACCCTGGCGCGCCTGGCGGCCGTCGCGCGCGGCGAGTTGCGCGCCCGCGACTGGCTGGAGCAATGCATCGCACGGCTCGACGCGGTGGACGCACGCGTCAACGCCTTCACCCTGCGCACGCTGGACCGCGCCCGCCGCGAAGCCGACGCCATCGACGCCCGGCGCGCGGCCGGTGAGCCCCTGCCACCGCTGGCGGGCCTGCCTTACGCAGTCAAGAACCTGTTCGACATCGAAGGCGAGGTGACGGTCGCCGGTTCGATAATCAATCGCGACCACGCGCCGGCCACCGCCGACGCCGTCCTGGTACAGCGCCTGCGCGATGCCGGTGCCGTGCTGGTGGGCGCCTTGAACATGGACGAGTACGCCTACGGTTTCACCACCGAGAACACGCACTACGGCCCCGCCCACAACCCGCATGACACGCGCCGCATCGCCGGCGGTTCGTCCGGCGGTTCCGGCGCCGCCGTGGCGGCCGGGGAAGTGCCGCTGGCGCTGGGGTCGGACACCAATGGGTCCATCCGCGTGCCGGCATCGCTGTGCGGCGTGTGGGGCCTGAAACCCACCTTCGGCCGTTTGTCGCGGCGCGGCACTTATCCCTTCGTCCACAGCATCGACCACCTGGGGCCCTTGGCGGACTCGGCCGGCCTGTTGGCGCTCGCCTACGACGCCCTGCAATACGCCGACGCGCGCGATCCGGGCTGCCATGCGCGGGCCGTGCAGCCCGCCGTGCCTGCGCTCGAAGACGGCGTCGACGGCTTGCGCGTGGCCATGCTCGACGGGTATTTCGAAGACAACGCCACCGAGGCCGCGCGCGCCGCCGTGCGCATGGCCGGCAAGGCACTGGGCGTGCAGGCCATGGTCGAATGGCCCGACGCCGGCCTGGCGCGGGTCGCCGCCTTCATCATCACCGCCGGCGAGGGCGGCAGCCTGCACCTGGACGATCTGCGCCATCGCGCCGACGAATTCGAGCCGCTGTCGGTCGACCGCTTCATCGCGGGCGCGCTGCAGCCCGCCCATTGGCTGGCGCGCGCGCACCGTTTCCGCCGGGTGTACCAGCAACGGGTGCTGGCCTTGTTCCAGAAGTGGGATGTGTTGCTGACGCCGGCCACGCCCGTGCCTGCCTTGCCCATCGGCACGGAGTGGCTGGACGTGAACGGGACGACGCAACCGGCCCGCGCGGCGATGGGCCTGCTGACGCAACCCATTTCCTTCGCCGGATGCCCGGTGGTGGCCGCGCCGGTGTGGCCCGACGGCACGCAAGGCTTGCCCCTGGGCGTGCAGATCATCACCGCGCCCTGGCGCGAGGACACAGCGCTGCGCGCGGCGCGTGTCCTGGAACGCAGCGGCGTCGCCGGCCCGCGGCCGGCCTCGTTGTGAAATTGGGTTCGCCCCAGGCCGTGCCCGCGGCGCACCGCACCCGTGCCGCGGATGTCTACGAACTGCTCAAGCGCGACATCGCTGATTTTCGCCTGGTGCCGGGCGACCGCTTCACCGAAGGCGAGATCAGCGACCGGCTGGGCGTGTCGCGCACCCCGGTGCGGCAGGCCCTGTTCCGGCTGCAGCAGGAAGGCTTCGTCGAAGTGCTGTTCCGTGCGGGCTGGCGGGTGTTGCCATTCGACTTCAAGCAGTTCGAGCAGCTTTACGACCTGCGCATGGTGCTGGAATGCGAGGCCTTGCGGCGCCTGTGTTCGGGCGCGCCGCGCATCGACCGGGGAGCGCTGGACGCCCTGAGTGACATCTGGCTGGTGGCACCGCAAGACCGCTGCCAGGACATGGCGCAGGTCGGCCTGTGGGACGAGGCCTTCCATTGCACCTTGGTCAGTGCCGCCGGCAACGAGGAAATGGCACGCGTGCACCGCGACGTCACGGAACGGATCCGCATCATCCGCCGCCTGGACTTCACGCAGCGTCCGCGGGTGGAAGCCACCTACGACGAGCATGCCCGCATCCTGCGCGCCGTGCAGGCGCAGCGCGCGGACGAAGCGTGCCGGCTGCTGACGGCGCATATCGCCTCCAGCCAGGCCGAAGTGCGCAAGATCACCTTGCACGAGGTGTATCTGGCCCGCCAGGCGCACGGCGCAGCGTAGTAATGCCCAGGCCCTGGCAGCCAAACCATGCCAACGTTGGGCCAGGACGGATCGTGCCCGTCAAGGCTTGATGACTTAGCCCCGCGCCGTCGCTTCGTCCCAGGCCGGATCGCTGCTGATGAGGTCGGTCAGGAAGTCGATGAAGGCCCGTACCTTGGGCGACAGGTTCTTGCCCGGCAGATACACCGCGCTGACGCGCGGCCCCTGCGCCACATAGTCCGTCAGAATCGGCCGCAGGCGCCCGCTGCGCAGGGCGTCGGCGGCGATGAAGTTGCTGATCATCGCCACGCCCAGGCCTGCTGTCGCGGCCTCCAGCAGGGATTCCGCGTTATTGATGTTCAGGCGTCCCGATACCGTCTTCGCCACCGCCTTGCCGTCCTTGAGGAATTGCCATTCCCGATAGCGGCCCGTATGCATCATCACGTACGCCAGGCAGTGGTGGTGGTCCAGGTCCTCGGGCGTGGCGGGTTCGCCATGGCGCGCCAGGTAATCGGGCGAGGCACAGGCGACGAAGCGCAGATGGCAGAGATGCCGCGCGATCAGGCGCGCGTCGGCGGGCTCGCCGATCTGCACCGCCACGTCGATGCCTTCGTAGGCCAGGTCTATCATGCGATCGCTCAGCTCGGCATCCAGGACCAGGTCCGGGTAGCGCTCGATGAAGCCGCTGAGCGCCGGCACGATGACGCGCCGGCCGAACCCCACCGGCATGTGCAGCCGCAGCCGTCCGTGCGGCGCGGCACGTGATCGATTCAGCGAGTTCTCGGCATCGTCGACATCGGTGAGGATCTGCTGGCAGCGCTCGAAGAAACTGGCGCCGTCGTTGGTCAGTCCCACCGAGCGGGTCGTGCGGTGCAGCAGCCGCACGCCCAACTCCTGTTCCAGGCGGGTGATCGCCTTGCTGACGGCGGATGACGTCAGTCCCAGGTGCTTGGCCGCGTCGGTGAAGCTGCGTGTTTCAGCCACCTTGGCGAAGACGCGTATCGCGTTCAGGTTTTCCATGTCCCCTCCGTTCGGATTTTTGAATCCGATTCAGCAGTGTTGTGCATTCTAGCGAATTGGCCCATGCGCCAAGCTGAATCCCCTTGGCTCCTCCGGATGGATGAGCCGTAGACATTGATGAATCCTGGTCAGCAGTGTTTTTATTTTCAGCCGATTGATCCGCGGACACGCGGGAATTTAGACTGGCTCCATCAATAAGCGCTGACCTTCCAAGTCCGCCAAAGGAGACACTGCAATGCTGCTTGAACAGCCTGGCATGGTGGGCGGCCTGCGCCTGAAGAATCGCGTGGTGATGGCGCCGATGGGCACCAACTACAGCACCACCGATGGCCTGTCCACCGAACGCGACAAGCAGTACTACGCGGAGCGCGCCAAGGGTGGGGTAGGCATGATCATGACCGAGGCCATGGTCGTCACCGAACAGGCCCGGCCGCACAACAATTCCCTGTGCTGTTATCACGACCGTTTCATCCCCGGCCTGGCCAGCATCGTCGAAGCGATCAAGCAGCACGATTGCCACGTGTTCGGCCAGCTCAATCACCGTGGCGCGCTATTACGCCGTTCGGTATTGAATATGGAGCCGGTGGGGCCCTCGCCGTGGATCAATCCCAACACCGGCGACGCCGTGCGGCCGCTGGCCGTGGACGAAATCACGCAAATCCAGAAGCTGTTCGTCGCCGCCGCACGCCGCTTATGGCGCGCCGGTTATGACGGCGTGGAGATACACGCGGCCAACGGCTATCTGTTCCAGCAGTTCTTCAGCCCGCGCATCAACCATCGTGACGATGCCTATGGCGGCAGCATCGAGAACCGCATGCGTTTTCTGCTGGAAACGATGGATCGCATGCGCGACGCCTTGCCCGAACTGCGCCTGGTGATCCGCTTGAGCGCCAGCGAGTTTGCCGAAGGTGGCTACGGCCAGGACGAGATCGTCGCGTTGGCGCAAGCGGTGCAGCAGGCGGGGGCCGACGCCATCGACCTGTCCGGCGGCAGCAATGAAAGCCCGCAGCTGTCCAAGTTCTGTATCCAGCCACCGTCCTTCCCGCGCGCCTGCCTGGCGGACGTGGCGCGGCCCATCCGCGCGGCGGTGGACATTCCGGTGTTCGTGGCCGGCCGCATGGTGGAGCCTGCCGACGCCGAATACATGCTGGCATCGGGCGGTGCCGACTTCGTGTCGATCGGGCGCGCGCTGTACGCGGATCCGCACTGGTGCCTGAAGGCTTTCGGCAAGGTGGCGGCGCCGATACGCCAATGTATCGCGTGCAATGTGTGCTTCGAGCGCCTGACGTTGGAGAAGGATGTCGCCTGTGTGCAGAACCCGATGATAGGCACCGAGTTCGAAGCGCTGCCGTATGCCGAACCGCAGTTGTTCGAGCCGCGCTTGCAGCGGGCGCAGGGTGGGGCGCGCCGGGTGCTGGTGCTGGGAGCGGGCGTGGCCGGCATGGAAGCGGCCCGCGTGCTGCGCGGCAACGGTCACGCCGTGGAAGTGTGGGAACGGCAGGAACGCCCGGGCGGCCAGATGCCGCTAGCCTGCGCCGCGCCGGACAAGACCGAGGTTGAGCCGGTCTGGACCTATCGCTGGCAGGCGGCGCAAGCCATGGGCATTCCCGTGCGCATCGGCGTCGACGCGGACGCCGCGGCCATCGCTGCCTGGGCGCCGGATCACATCATCGTCGCCACGGGCGCCAGGCCGGCGCCGCCCCCCTTCGATGTCAGCGGGCTGGATCCCGCCATACGCGTGTGCCACGCCTGGGATGTGCTGGCGGACCTGGACCGCCTGGATCCGCAAACCCGCGTGACCATCGTCGGCGGCGGCATGGTGGGCGCCGAGACCGCCGACGCGCTGCGGGTGCGGGGCATCGCCACCACGGTGCTGGAAGTGCAGCCCACCATCGCCAATGGCATGGCGCGCAACAACAAATTCGAACTGGTCGAACGCTTGCAGGCGGGGGGCATCCGCCTGCTGACGCAGTGCCGCATCCTGGCCGCCATGGGTAAGCACTTGCGGGTGCGGATAGGCGACCAGGCAGCGCAGGACCTGGACATCGGCGACGTGCTGGCTTTCGCCACGGGGCCCCGTCCGGCACTGGACGTCATTGCCGCGGTGGAAGAGACCGGCATTCCCTACGCGCGTATCGGCGACTGCAATGCCCCTGGCGATTTCCTGGCCGCGCTGCGCGATGCCTGGATGGTGGCCCTGGCGGTGGATGGCGACGGCCATGACCGTAGCCAGAGCCAAGGCCAAGGCTGCGGACAAGGCCGGCCTCACAGCCAAGGCCAGGGCCAAGGCCAGGGCCAGGGCCAGGGCCAGGGCCAGGGCCAGGGCCAGGGCCAGGGCCGCCCGGGACAGGTCGGCGCGTCCGCCAATACCGATCACCAACGGAACACGTACGCATCATGACGCAAAACCCGACGCAAAACGCAGCGCAGACCGCATCCACCCCCTTGCCGGAATACGAGGTCTACGCCATTCGCTACGCCACCCGCGAGGCGCGGCGCCAGAATAATTTCATCGGCGGCGATCCGCACGACGGCCCCATGCCCATGGACTACTACGTCTGGCTGGTGCGCGGTAACGGCCGCCTGTTCGTGGTGGATACGGGCTTCGGCCCGGCAGTGGCGGCGAAGCGGGGCCGCACGCTGCTGCGTACGCCGACCGAAGGACTGGCGCTGCTGGACGTCGATGTCGCCACCGTGCCCGAAGTGATCCTGACGCACCTGCACTACGACCATGTCGGCACCTTCGATGCCTTTGCTGCCGCGCGCTTCCATCTGCAGGATGCCGAAATGGCGTACGCCACCGGGCGCTATATGCGCCACAAGCAGTTCAACCACGGCTACGAGGTAGACGAGGTCGCCGGCATGCTGCGCCTGGTCTACAAGGACCGCGTGCAGTTTCATGCCGGTGAGGCCGAGCTGGCGCCGGGCGTCAGCGTGCATCGTATCGGCGGGCACACCGATGGGCTGCAGTGCGTGCGCGTGCACACCCGGCGCGGCTGGGTGGTGCTGGCCTCCGACACCAGCCATTACTACGAACACTTCCAGAAGAAGCGCGTGTTCACCACCTGCTTCCACATCGGCGATGCCATCGAGGGCTATCTGACCTTGCAGCGCCTGGCGGATAGTCCCGAGCACATCGTGCCGGGCCACGATCCGGAAG
Organism: Achromobacter sp. HZ34; assembly: GCF_002209485.1. GTDB lineage: Bacteria > Pseudomonadota > Gammaproteobacteria > Burkholderiales > Burkholderiaceae_B > Bordetella_C. The sequence continues at coordinate 55,698 of NZ_NJIX01000001.1, forward strand.
TGATGCGGCGGTATCCGCCGGCCGCGGCGGATCTGCGCGGCATCGCGGTCCGGCTGGATGCCGCGCCGGTGGAGGCCGGCGCGGACGGCGGATCCTGATGCCACAGGCCTGACAAGCCCCGATAACGACCGACCATAAAACCTATAAGCCACCAAGGAGACCACCATGCCCAGCCTTACCCGTCGTCTCAGCGGCCTTGCCGCCGGCCTGCTGCTGGCCGGCGCCGCCGCCTTGCCCGCCCACGCGGCGGACAAGTACCCCGATCGTCCCATCCGCATGCTGGTGGCCTTTCCCGCCGGTGGCAGCGCCGACATCGTGGCGCGCATGGTGACGCAGAAAGTCAACGAACTGTCAGGCTACAACTTCGTGGTGGAAAACCGCCCCGGCGCGGGCGGCAACCTGGCTTTCGACGCCACGGCCACCGCGCCGGCGGACGGCTACACACTGCTGTTCAGCACCCCCGGCATCGCCATCAACCCCAGCCTCTACCGCAAGGTCGAATACAAGCTGACGGACTTCAAGCCGATTGCGCTGGTGGGCGAGGCGCCCCTGGTGCTGATGGTGCGGCCGGACCTGCCCGCGCATTCGATGCAGGAACTGGTCCAGCTCAGCAAGCAGAAGCCGGACGCGGTGCGTTTCGCCAGCTCGGGCAACGGCAGCTCGTCCCATCTGGCTGCTGAAGTCCTGCGGTCCATGTCAGGCCTGCAGTACCTGCACGTGCCTTACAAGGGTGGCTCAGCGGCCGTCACCGACATGATAGGCAACCGGGTCGACATGACCGTGCTGCCCATCTCCGAAAGCATGCCTTACATCCGCGACCAGCGCCTGCGCGCCCTGGGGCAGACCGGCGCCCAGCGGTCGCCTATCGCGCCGGACGTGCCCACCATGGCCGAAGGCGGTGTGCAGGGCTATTCCGTGACTACCTGGTACATGCTGCTGGGGCCGGCCAAGCTGCCGGACGCCATCGCCACCCAGTTGGCGCAAAAGTTCGACCAGGCCTTGAAGGATCCCGACCTGCAAAAACGCCTGACCAACGCGGGCGTCAGTATCATCAATCAGGGACCGGCGCAGACCGCCGTGTTCCTGCAACAGGAATCCGCCAAGTGGGCCAAAGCCATCGCGGCTTCGGGCACGCACATCGAATAAGGCCGAAGGAGACACAAGAAATGAGCAGTTCACAACCGCCCTTGCTGGAAAACGCCACCCGCGATCTGGCGCGTTTCGCCGCCGCGCTACGCTACGACGACCTGCCGCCCGAGGTGGTGGCCCGTATCAAGAGCAGCGTGCTCGACAGCATAGGGTGCTGCCTGTTCGGCGCCACCTTGCCGTGGACCGGGCATGTCCAGGCCATGGTGCAGGAGGAGGGCGCCACGCCTGTCGCGTCGCTGTTCGGCTATGGCGGCAAGACGTCGGTGTCGCAAGCCGTGCTGGTCAATGCGACGGCGGGCCATGCCTTCGAACTGGACGACATCCATAAGGAGTCGATCGTGCATCCGGGCTCCATCGCCTTGCCGGTGGCGCTGGCGCTGGCCGAGCGCGCGGGCGGCTGGAGCGGCCGCGACCTGATCACCGCGATGGCGGCGGGCTATGAGATCGGCACCCGCGTGGGCAATGCGGCCACCATGCGCCTGTTCTTTCGGGGCTTCCATCCGCAGGGCAGTTCGGGGGTGTTCGTGGGGGCCGCCACGGCGGGGCGCGCGCTGGGGCTGGACGCGGGCCGCATGCAGCATGCGCTGGGCATCGCGGGTTCGCAGGCGGGCGGCTTGATGGCCGCGCAGGAAGGGGCCATGGTGAAGCGCTTCCATTCCGGCCGCGCCGCCCAGAGCGGCGTGTATTCGGCACTGCTGGCCCAAAGGGATTTCACCGGCATCACCGATGTGCTGGAGGCCAGCTACGGCGGCTACCTGAGCACCTATTCCGGCGAGCCCAATGCGGCGCGCCTGACCGATGGCCTGGGTGAGGTATGGGAGACCGCCAAGATCGGCTACAAGCCCCACGCCAGCGTCACCAGCATCCATGCGGCGCTGGACGCCCTGGCGCAGCTGATGCGGGAAAACGACCTGGGTCCCGACGATATCGAGCATGTGGACGTCGGCGTCAGCCATATGACGTTCGTGCATTGCGCGTGGGACTACAAGGCGCAAGGCGTCACGGCCGCGCAGATGAATCTGTATTACGGGTTGGCGGTCATCGCCCATGACGGCATGGCTTTCGTCAGCCAGTATCGCGAAGACAGATTGGCCGATCCCCGGCTGCTGGACTTCATCACCCGCATCCATGCACGCGAGGAAGCACGCTTCGACAGCATGGGGCCTGCTTTCCGCCACGCTGCCGTGGTGACCTTGCGCACGCGTGATGGGCGGCAGTTGACGCACGAGATCCTGAACCGGCGCGGCAGTCCGGAAAACCCGATCAGTGCCGACGACGTCGAATACAAGTTCCGCAATGTCGTCGAATCCTGCCTGGCGCCGGCGGATATCGACAAGGTCGTGAAGTGGTCGGCGGATCTGGAGCGCCTGGCTGACCTGCAAGCCTTGCTCCAGCTGCTGGCCGCGCGTCGGCCGTCGGCGTAGCCGGCCGCGCCAGGCATGGCAAGCGCGGCCGGCCGTTGCCAGCCACGCTACCAGCAACGTCGCGCACTTCGCCCATACCCCATCCCGGACCCCACACAGTCCGTCCTATCCCGTAAGCCGTCCATCCTTCTCTTTCAGGAATCCACCATGACCGCCACGCTTTCCGAACGTATCGCCGGCCACTTCACGTCCTTCGACTACCAGAAGCTGCCTGACGCCACGCGCCATTCCGTCAAGCGCCTGCTGCTCGATTACCTGGGTGTGGCCCTGGCCGGCAGCCAGACGGGCAGCGGCCAGATCGCGCGGCGTTACGCCGGTTCGATGGGCGGCCACGCCCAGGCCACGCTGGTGGGCGACCGCGCGCGCGTGCCTGCCATGCAGGCGGCCTTCGCCAATGCCATTTCATCGCACAGCGTGGAGCTGGACGATATCGACGTGCTGGCCCTGTTCCACTTCAGCCCGCCGGTCTATTCGGCCGCCCTGGCCAGCGCCGAGCAGGCGGGCGCCAGCGGCAAGGACCTGCTGGTGGCGCTGGCGGCAGGTTGTGAAATGATGGAGCGGGTCAGCAAGGCAGCCAATTCGTCCCTGCGCAATCGCGGGTATCACACCACGCCCACTTGCGGCATCTTCGGCGCCACCGTGGCCGCCGGCCGCCTGATGGGGTTGTCCGCCGAGCAGCTGGTGTCGGCGCTGGGGCTGGCGGGCGCGCAATCGGGCGGCCTGATGGAGATGTACGGGCCGTCCATGCAGAAGCGCTTCAACCCCGGTCCGGCGGCGCGCAACGGTCACACCGCGGCGGCCATGGCGCAATTGGGGTTCACGGGCGCGGCCACCATCTTCGACGGCGAACGGGGTTTTCTCGCGGCCTTCACCGATGCGAACCAGCCGCAAGCCCTGGTCGACGGCCTGGACCAGGACTATCTTCTGGAAATCGAATTCAAGCCGTATTCCTGCGCCCGACCCATCCACAATGCCATCGACTGCGCTCTGGAAATACGCCGCAAGAACGCGCCGGATCCGCGCCGCGTGAAGGCCATCGAGATGGCGCGCCACCCGGACTGGGCGCTGTATCACCAGAACGCGCGTCCGCGCACCTATCACGAAGCCCAGGTCAGCCTGCCGTACTCCGTGGCGGTGGCGCTGACCGACGGCCAGGCCCTGTTCGCGCAGTACAACGACAAGCGTCTGCAAGAACCCATCCTGCGCGAGCTGTCCGACCTGGTCCGCATCACCGTGGACGACAGCCTGCCGCGTGGCGTGTCCTGCCGCATGACGCTGGAAACGGACGATGGCGCACGCCACGTGTCGCAAGTGGATTATCCGAAGGGCTCCATCCAGAACCCCATGTCGGATGACGAACTGCGCGCCAAGTTCGACAGCCTGGCGGTGCCCGTCATCGGCGCGGCGCAGGCCGCGCGCCTGGCCGATTGCGTGGCGGATATCGAAAACTGCGGCGATGTACGCCAGTTGATGGAACTGACGATGGCAGCGGCGAAGTAGCGGTGCCAGCGTTGGCGCGGCCTTGGCCCTCGTCTTTCGAAGCGGGCCTGCCGCCGTGGGCCGGCGCCGGAAGTCCATAACAACAACACGTGCAGGAGACATCATGTTGGACATACTTGCTTCCTTTTCATTGCCACGGCGCCTGCGCGGTCCGCGTCGCGCGGGCGCTGCGCCCGTGCCGCCCCGTACTGCCCGAGTTGCTTTCGGCGCGCCGGCCGCGTGCCACCTGCGGCATGCGATGGCCGTCGGAACCACTGTCGTCGCGGTGCTGGCCGCAGCAGCGCCGCTGACGGCGCAGGCGGCCGATGCCTATCCTTCCAAGCCCATCCACCTGGTCGTGGGCTTCCCGCCCGGCGGTTCCAACGACATCGTCGCCCGCCTGCTGGCTCCCAAGCTGGGGCAGATCCTGGGCACCAGCGTGGTGGTGGAGAATCGTGCGGGCGCCAACGCCATCATCGGTACCGACTATGTGGCGCGCGCCGCGCCGGACGGCTACACCATCACCCTGGGCAGTGCCAGCCCGCTGGCGATCAGCCCGCACACCTACAGCAATATGCCCTTCGATCCCGTCAAGGACCTGACCGCGATCACTACCGTGGCGGCCACGCCGGAGCTGATCGCCATCAATCCCAAGCTGCCGGCGAAGAACCTGCAGGAACTGGTGGCCCTGGCGAAGAAGCAGGACATCACGCTGGCGTCTTCCGGCAATGGCGGCCTGCCGCATCTGGCCATCGAACTTCTGAAGATCGCCTCCAAAGGACGCATCGTGCACGTACCCTACAAGGGCGCGGGCCCCGCCACGACCGACGCGGTGGGCGGGCACGTGGACGGCATCATCATGGACCTGCCGGCGCTGTACTCCATGGTGTCGGAGAACAAGTTGCGCCCGCTGGCGGTGACCGACAACCATCGCGCGCCGGTGCTGCCGGCGGTGCCGACGTCGGTGGAAGATGGCCTGCCCACGGTGCTGGCGTTCAACTGGTTTGCCGTGATGGCACCGGCCAAGACGCCGGCGCCCGTGGTGGACAAGCTTTACCAGGCGCTGGTGCAGACGGTGAATGACGGCGAGGTCAAGGCCAGCCTGGCGAAGCTGGGCATCGAGCCCTATACGCAGGCGTCGCCCCAGGCCTTTTCCGCCTTCCTGAAAACCGAGCTGACGCGCTGGGGCGAAGTGGCCCGCGCGTCTGGCGCCAAAGCGGATTGACGCCATGGACGATCTGGATGCGTGGAAAACATTGGCCGCGCAGCATCGCGGCATCACCCGCGAGCTGGCGGCGTTCATCGCGGGCTTGCGGCCGGATGCCGTGCCTGCCGCCACGCGATCCGTGCTGGAGAACGCCGTGGTGGATGGCATCGGTTGCGGCCTGCACGGGCTGGCCACCCCCTGGGGCGGCATTATGCGGGACTATGCGCGCGACCGTGGCGGCCCGGCCGAGGCCGGATTGTGGGGCGGCCAGGCGCGGGTCAGCGTGAACCATGCGGTGCTGGCGGCCGGCACGGCTATCCATGGTTTCGATTTCGACGATCACAGCCGCGCCAAGATCCATCCCGGCGCGGTCGTGCTGCCGGTGGTGCTGGCGTTGGGTGAACGCGAAGGCAGCAGCGGCGCCGCTGCCCTGGCCGCCATGGCGGCCGGCTACGAGACCATGAATCGCGTCAGCCAGGGCGCCAACCCGAGCCGGGCACGCATGCGTGGCTGGCATCTGACAGGAACCACCGGAACCTTGGCGGCGGCCGCCGCCGCCAGCGTGATGCTGGGCCTGGATGCCGACACCACGGCCAGCGCCCTGGGCCTGGCCGGGACCCAATCGGCGGGCTTGTGGGCCTTTACCGCCGATGGCGGCATGAGCAAGCGGCTGCATCCAGGGCGCTCGGCGGAAGCCGGCGTCGCCGCGGCGCTGTTGGCGCAGCGTGGTTTTCGCGGGCCGCAATACATCCTGGAGGCCGAGGACGGCGGTCTGCTGTTCGGCATGTCCGACGATCCGCGTCCGGGGCAGGTCGTGGCCGGCCTGGGCCAGGATTGGCATACGGACGCCACGTGCTTCAAGCCGCACGCCTGCTGCGGCAGCAACCATGCCTGCATCGATGCGGCCCTGGCGTTGAAGCGGGAACATGGCATCCAGGCTGGCGACATCGCGCGCATCGTCACGGGCATACCCAGCGTGGTGATGACGCAGACCGGTTTCGATTACAAGGCGGATTCCGTGCTGAACGCGCAGATGAGCCTGCGCTACAACGTCGCGGTGGCCCTGGTGGATGGGCAGGCCTATCTTGAGCAATTCACGCCGGAGCGTATCGTCGATCGCGAGACGTTCGAATTGGCGGGGCGGGTACGGATAGAGATCGATCCGGAGATCGACCGGGCCTATCCCAAGGTGTATGGCGGCAAGGTCGCCCTGGTCATGCGCGATGGGCGGACCTTCGAGCGGCGGGTCGATTATTCCCTGGGGATGCCGGAGAACCCGATGACGCAGGCGGACATCATCGCCAAGTACCGGTCATTGGCGGATTATGCCGTGGGCGCCGAAGCCGGGGAGACGATCCTGCGCCTGGCCACGGGCATCTTCGACGCCCCGACGATCGCGCCGCTGGGTGCCGCGCTGGCCGCCGTCGAGGTCAGGCAGGGTGCGACGATAGAAGCGCAGGCATAGCCAGGATGCGTCGCGCGTCGGACGCGCTGGCCAGCCGAGGGTCAGGCCTGGACAGCCTGCGGTTCGCTGGCGTCCGCGGTCCTGCTGCCTGCCAGACGGCCGTCGCCGGTGCGCAGCAGGCGCAGGCCATTGGCGACGACCAGCAGGCTGGCGCCGACGTCCGCGAAGACGGCCATCCACAGGGTGGCGACACCGGCCAGCGTCAGGACCAGGAACACCACCTTGATGCCCAGCGCCAGCACGATGTTCTGCACCAGCACGCGATGCGTCGCGCGCGACAGGCGCACGAACTCGCCGATCTTGCGCAGGTCGTCGTCCATTAGCGCCACGTCGGCGGTCTCGATGGCGGTGCCGGTGCCGGCCGCGCCCATGGCGAAACCGATGTCGGCACGCGCCAGGGCAGGGGCATCGTTGATGCCGTCGCCCACCATGCCCACGAGTCCTGCGCCGATGCGTTCTTCCAGGGCCTGGAGCTTGTGTTCGGGCAGTTGCTCGCCGCGGGCCTCGTCGATGCCGACCTGGTCGGCGATGGCGCGCGCGGCGGCGTGGTTGTCGCCGCTGAGCATCAGCGTGCGCACGCCCAGCGCGTGCAGATCGGCGATGGCCTGGCGGCTGGCCGGCTTGACGGTGTCGGCCACCGCCGCGATGGCCAGTACGCGCTGACCGTCGCTCAGGGCCACGGCGGTCTTGCCCTGGCTTTGCAGCGTGTTCAGGGCCTGCGTCAGGGCCGGCGTCTCCAAGCCAAGTTCGCGCATCAGGCGGGCGTTGCCCAGGTGATAGGTGACGCCGTCGATGACGCCCCGCGTGCCACGACCCGGCAATGCAGTGAAGTCCGCGACCTCGGCTAACGCATCGGCAGTTACCGTCGCAGCAACGCCGGCCGGCTGAGGCACGGCAGCCATGGCATGGGCCGTTGTCTGCGCCGCAGGCGCGCGATCGCCGGCGGCGCCGGCAGCAATGGCCTTCGACACCGGATGGTCCGATCGGGCCGCCAGGCTGGCGATCAGGTGGCGGGCCGTGGCTACAGGCGTGCCGTCCAGCGGCAACAGATCCGCCAACGTGGGGCGGCCGTGGGTGATGGTGCCGGTCTTGTCCAGCGCCAGCCAGCCCAGGCGGCGGCCGTTTTCCAGATAGGCGCCGCCCTTGATCAGGATGCCGCGCCGTGCCGCCGCGGTCAGTCCGCTGACCACGCTGACCGGCGTCGAGATCACCAGGGCGCAAGGGCAGGCAATGATCAACAAGGTCAGCGCGCGATAGATGGCCGTAAGCCAGGGCTGGCCCATCAGCAGCGGTGGCACGCAGGCCACCAGCAGCGCCAGCGCCACCACCGTCGGCGTATAGATGCGGGAGAACTTGTCGATGAAACGCTGCGTGGGCGCGCGCGCGCCTTGCGCCTGCTCGACCGCGTGAATGATGCGCGCCAGCGTGCTGTCGCCGGCCGCCGCGCTGACGCGGTACTCGAAGGCGCCATGCGTATTCACCGTGGCCGCATAGACAGGGTCGCCCACGGTCTTCTCGGCGGGCAGGCTTTCGCCGGTAATGGGGGATTGGTCCACCGCGGACGCACCGGACACCAGCACGCCGTCGGCGGCGATGCGCTCGCCTGGCCGTACCCGCACCACGTCGTCCACTTGCAGGCTCGCGGCCGGCACTTCACGCCAACTGCCGTCCGCCTGCCGCGCGGTGGCCGTTTCCGGGGCGAGGTCGAGCAGGCCGCGCACGGCATTGCGCGCGCGGTCCAGGGAGCGGGCCTCGATCAGTTCGGCGACGTTGAACAGGAACATCACCATCGCCGCTTCCGGCCATTGGCCGATGGCGGCGGCGCCGGTGACGGCAATGCTCATCAAGGCATTGATGTTCAGATTGCCGTGGCGCACGGCGATCCAGCCCTTGCGGTAGGTGTTCAGGCCGCAAGCCAGCACGGCGACGATGGCCAGTACGGCTGCAATGGGAATGGCGACCACACCCAGGTCGATCACGGGATTGCCGGCGAAATGCACGGCTTCGGCCAGGGCGGCGAGTACGCCGCCGGCGGCCAGGCCACGCCAACGCGTGGGCGCGGCGGCCGGTGCCGGGGTGGCAGCGCCTTCCAGCACGGTGGGCGTCATGCCCAGGTCCTTGATGGCCGCCTGTACCGCCGCCAGCGCGGGGGCGGCATGCACGACGGTCAGCACCCGCTGCATCAGGTTGAAATGCAGTTCGCGCACCTCGGGCATGGCGCCCAGCTTGCGGCGGATGAGCGTTTCCTCGGTAGGGCAGTCCATCTGGTTGATCAGCAGGCGCGTCAGGGTCTCGCCCGGCGCGGCGCGCAGATCGGCGTCCGGCTGCGCCGCCGCTGCCTGCGACGCGCCGTGGTCATGGCCGCAGCAGGCGTCATGGCCGTGCGCATGGCCGGCAGGCTTCGCTTGCGCCGGTTCGGCTTGCGCATGTGCATGGTCGTGGTCATGGCCGCAGCAGGCGTCATGGTCGTGGACATGGCCCGGGTGCGGATGCTCTCCGTCCCTGTTTTTGGCGGCAATGATAGGCGGGAATTTGCTGTTCATGGGCGCTATTGCACACCCTGGGGTTACTATAGGGTCAAGCGTTGCCTGGCGACGCGCCATCCGCGGAGGCTGGAATATGAAAATCGGTGAATTGGCCAAGGCCGCCGGAACCACGGTGGAAACGGTCCGCTACTACGAGAAGGAAGGCCTGCTGCCGGCCCCCGATCGCGGCGACAACAATTACCGCAGCTATGGGCCGCAACACGTCGACCGCCTGCGCCTGATCCGCAACTGCCGGGCGCTGGACATGACGCAGGAAGAGATCCGCGCCATCCTGCAATTGGCCGACAGCCATGCCGCCGACTGCGGCCCCATCAACGACATCTTCGATGCCCACATCATTCACGTCGATGAGCGCATCGCCGAACTGACGCAATTGAAGGCTCAACTGGGCGACTTGCGTCAGCGATGTCTTTCGGCCCGGCCCCATGCCGAGAATTGCGGCATCCTGCACGGCCTGGCCGAGATGCAAGTCGAAGAACGTCCCGAGCGCCATACCCACCTGGGCTGAATCCAAGGCGGCATGGCGGCTAACGCACCACCCATCCAAGAGAAGCTCTGAAGCATGAACTCTCCCGAAACGATTTCCACGCCGGTTTCCACTCCTGTGTCCGCGGCCGCATCTGTGCCATTACACGCGCTGTATTCGCGCCGTTCGACGAAATTCCTGCGCGGCCCCGGGCCGTCGCCGGAAGAGTTGGCGCAGATCCTGCAGGCCGGCATGTCGGCCCCGGATCATGGTTCGCAGCGTCCGTGGCGCTATGCCATCGTCCGCGGCGAGAACATCGCCAAGCTGGCCGACGTGGCCCTGGGCGCGGTCAAGCGCAGTGGCGATCCGCGCATGACGCCGGAAAAGGAAAAGTCCGTGCGTGAATGGATGGCCTCCGTCCCGCTGTTCCTGGCCGTTGCCCAGAAAATCGACCATGGCAAGATTCCCGAGCACGAACAGATGCTGGCGGCGGGGGCTTCGGTCATGAACGTGCTGAATGCCGTGCACATGCTGGGCTACGGCGCCTTCTGGAGCACGGGCGTGGGCACGTACGTGGAAGAGGTCCAGCTGGCGCTGGGCTTCGACCCGCTGGACTATCGCTTCCTGGGCTATCTGGCGATCGGAACGCCCGCTTGCGCCGTGCCGCCCGTGAAGCGCCCGGATTTCCGTGAGTTCGTCACGGAGTGGACCGGCCCGCTCGCTTGAGTCCGGCAGGCGGGCCCGGGCCAGGGCTCAGCCACCGGCTTCAATCACTGACCTCGATATACCGTATAGCCATACCGGCTCAGCAGCAGGGGCACGTGGTAGCGCTGCTTGGGATCCTTCACCAGGAAGGGTACGTCCACTTCCGGGAAGAAGGTCGATTTCCCGGCCTCGGCATAGTAGGTCCGGGTCTGGAAGACAACGCGGTATTCGCCGCTGACGAAAGGCCGGTCGGCAGGGAACAGCGCTTCGATGCGGCCATCCTTGTCGGTCAGGCTGGCGCTCAAGGCAACCCAGTCTTGGCCCACCTTCTGTTCCAGATGCACGCGCACGTTGGCGGCCGGGCGGCCCGAGTTCTGGTCCAGTACGTGCACGCTGATGGAATCAGGCGCGGCACAGGCGCTGGCGCTGGCCAGGGTCAGCAGGCCGGCGAAGGATAGGGAGAGCAGATGCGTGCTTTTCAATGGGGGCTCCTTGATCGCTGATGTCGCGATAACACAACCAGGCGGAAGCGCCTGGTGTGCGGAGCATAGGCAGCGGTCGGCACGCTGGCTGCGCGATAAATCCGAGGGACGGTCAGAGTAGTCTCGGCGCGCGCCCGGCCCGAGGGGCGATCAACGTTGTTCCAGCGTCCGCCCCGTTCGAGGCGGGCAACGCCATCTCAGGGCGCGCCCAGTTCATCGATGATCGGGCAATCCGGTCGTTGGTCGCCGTGGCAATGGGCGGCCAGGTGCTGCAGGGTGTCCGCCATCTGGCGCAAGGCCGCGGCCTTGCGCTCCAGTTCCGCCACGTGTTCCAGCGCGATGCGCTTGACGTCGGCACTGGCGCGGCCACGATCGCGCCACAAGGCCAGCAGATCGCGCATGACCTCGATGCTGAAACCCAGGTCGCGCGCCCGCCGGATGAAGCGCAGGGTGTGCAGATCGTGTTCGGAGTACACGCGGTAGCCTGCTTCCGTGCGGCCCGCCGCGTCGATCAAGCCGATGCCTTCGTAATAGCGGATCATCTTCGCGCTGATGCCCGTCGCCGTCGCTGCCTGTCCGATGTTCATCGCGCACTCCCGAAAGTGGAATGGCTTGTCCGCAGTGAATCTTGATGACTGCCGTAGCGTTTCAGCCGCAGGGCATTGCCCACCACGAAGACGCTGGACAAGGCCATGGCCGCCGCCGCGAAGATGGGCGACAGGGCCGGACCGCCCATGGGTTGCAACACGCCCGCCGCCAGGGGAATCAAGGCGACGTTGTACGCGAAGGCCCAGAACAGGTTCTGGCGGATGTTCACCAGGGTGGCGTGGCTGATACCTATCGCGCGCGGCACGCCCCGCGGATCTCCTGACATCAGCACCACGTCGGCGGCATCCAGCGCAACGTCGGTGCCGGTGCCGATGGCGATGCCGACATCCGCCGCCGCCAGGGCAGGGGCGTCATTGATGCCGTCGCCGACGAAGGCCACCTTGCGGGTCTTGGCATTGCCCCCAATCGCCGGCGCTTCCGTGCCCGGCTGCGCCGGGGTTTGCGCCCGGGCCTGCGGCGCCGCCGGCGCCTTTGCCTGTGCTTGCGTCTGCAACTGCGCGATCATGCGTTGCTTGTCGGCCGGCAAGGTCTCCGCGTACACATCGTCGATGCCCAGTTCCCGCGCCACTGCCTGCGCCGTGCGGCGGTCGTCCCCGGTGATCATGGCGGTGCGCACCCCGCTGGCATGCAGGGCCGCGATGGCCTGCGCGGCGCCCGGCTTGATCGGGTCCGATACCGCCATCAGCGCCGCCAGGCGGCCGTCGATGGCGACATGGATCGGCGTCTTGCCCGCGTTGGCCCAGGCTTCGGTGGTGGCGGCGAAGGCGGAGATGTCCACGCCTTCCTGACGCATCAAGGCGGCCGATCCCAGCAGCAGTTTGCGTCCCTGCACGGTGCCGCGCACGCCAGCGCCGGTCAGCGCCTGGAAGTCCTGCAGGGCTGGAACCGTCAGGCCCGCCGCCTGTGCCGCGGCCAGGATCGCCACCGCGATGGGATGTTCCGACGCGGACTGCACCGCGGCGGTCCAGGCCAGCACGTCGTCGCGCGTAAGGACGTCTTCACGCGCCGGTGCGCCGGCGTTCGCGCCGTTCTGGCCGCCAGGGAGCGCCGCATGATCTTCACCGGCGCCGTTCTCGCGCAGGCCCGCGGCAAGCTGCATATCCGTCAGCGCGGGCTTGCCCAGGGTCAAGGTGCCGGTCTTGTCGAACGCGACGACATCGACATCGCGCAAGGTCTGCAGCGCCGTGCCCTGGCGGAACAGCACGCCCAGTTCGGCGGCGCGTCCCGTGCCGACCATGATGGACATGGGCGTGGCCAGGCCCATCGCGCAGGGGCAGGCCACGATCAGTACGGCCACCGCATGCACCAGGGCCAGCGGCAGCGCGGGCGCGGGACCCCAGCCCAGCCACGCGGCGAAGGTGAGCAGGGCGGCCAGCAGGATGGCGGGCACGAAGTAATAGGTCACGCGGTCGACCAGCGCCTGGATGGGCAGGCGGGCGCCCTGGGCCTGCTCGACCAGTTGCGCGATGCGGGCCAGCGCGGTGTCGGCGCCCGTGTGGGTGACGCGTACCGTCAGCGCGCCAGTGGTGTTCAGCGTGCCGCCGGTGACGGCGGCACCGCGCGTTTTTTCCACCGGCACGGGTTCGCCGGTGATCATGGATTCGTCGACATAGGAACCGCCGTCCAGCACTTCGCCGTCCACCGGGATTTTCTCGCCGGGGCGCACCAGGACATGGTCGCCGGCACCGACTTCAGCGATGGGCAGATCCACGGGCGTGCCGTCTCGCAACACGCGCGCGGTGCGCGGCTGCAAGGCCGCCAGGCGGGCGATGGCCGCGCCGGTGCGTCCTTTGGCGCGTGCTTCCAGCATGCGGCCCAGCAGGATCAGGGTGACGATGACCGCGGCGGCTTCGAAGTAGACGGCACCGGTGCCGGCGGGCAAGGCATCGGGCAGCAGGGTGGCGACGAGGGAATAGGCCCAGGCGCTGCCTGCGCCCAGGGCGACCAGGGAATTCATGTCGGGGGCACGGCGCCACAATGCCGGCAGGCCCAGCAGGAAGAAGTGGCGGCCGGGGCCGGCCAGCAGCAGGGTGGTCAGCAGGGCTTGCAGCAGCCAGCTGTTCTGCACGCCGATGTGGGCGCTTATCCAGGTGTGCACGGGCGGGAAGACGTGGCCGCCCATTTCCAGCAGGAAGACGGGCAGGGCCAGGGCCACCGCCAGCCAGAAGCGTCCTTGCAGGCGCCGCGCTTCCGCCTCGCGCTGGGCGTTCAGTTGCTCGGCCTGCCGGCTGGGGTCTTCGATGATGCGCGCCTCGTAGCCGGCCTTGGCTACGGCGGCCAGCAAGGCGTCCGCGGCATCTCCTTGCCAGGCCACGTGCGCCCGCTCCGTTGCCAGGTTGACATGGGCGGTGCTGACGCCGGGCACCCCGGCCAACGCCTTCTCGACGCGCCGCACGCAAGACGCGCAAGTCATGCCTTCGATGGCGAGATCCAGTTCGGCGGGGAGGGCGGGCGTATTCATGATGGGGGGCGAGGATGAGGGTAGACGGTGTAAGTATCATCCTTCCCATGATGGTAAGGTCAAGCGGGGAGAATGCAAGCGGGCTTGGTGACATGGGGCGCGGCGCTGCACTCATGAAGGCGCTTGACCCTCCCATTATGGGAAGGTTTATCCTGTACTTGTCGTGGAGGTCCGTTCGGGCTTCCAACTGAAACAGCAACAGGAGAGAAATCATGGCTTTGCAATACCAAGTACCCGATATGACGTGCGGCCATTGCGTCAAGACCATCACCGGCGCCGTGACCGCCGCCGTTCCGGGCGCGACCGTTGAAGCTGACGTCGCCAGCCATCGCGTCACCGTCACTGGCACGAACGACAGCACCGCCGTGGAATCCGCCATCCGCGACGCCGGCTACAGCCCCACCTCCGCGTAATTCCCCGCGCCCGCGCCGGGTCGCGGACCGCGTCGGAGTCGCATCATCAGCGCAGGCGCCCGGACCACGTCGTGGCTGCGCCATCGGCGCAGTGCGCCCATGCGGCGTCGTGGCTGTGCCGTCGGCGCAAGGCGCCCATGCGGCGTCGTGGCTGTGCCGTCGGCGCAAGGCGCCCGTGCGGCGTCGAGGCTGCGCCGTCGGCGCAAGGCGCCCGTGCCGCGTCGAGGCTGTGCCGTCGGCGCAGGGCGCCCGTGCCGCGTCGTGGCTGGGCCGTTGGCGCAAGGCGCCCGTGCAGCGTCGTGGCTGCGCTGTCGGCGCGAGGCACTCCGGCCGTGTCGTGGCGGTAGCGTGCACGGCTGAACGCTTGCGCGCTCAACCTGCCAAAAGTGCCCGGCCCTTGGGGCCGGGCACTCCCCCTCCACGGTGGCGGATAGAATAAAAACTATAGCCAAAAACCCACCAATTGCCAAAAACTATCGATAACGTAAATTTATTAAATTACCAATTAAGATAGTTCTTATTTATTATTCGGTCATGGCGTCAACGCCGACATTCCAACCCCAAGACCGGAGATTCATCCCATGCTGCAAGCTCGTGAAGGCCAACGCGTTCCCAACGTCACGTTCCCCGTCCGTGAAGGCAACGACTGGAAGCAAGTAAGCACCGACGACGTGTTCAAGAACAAGACGGTAGTGGTTTTCTCCCTGCCCGGCGCGTTCACCCCCACCTGCTCATCCACCCACCTGCCGCGCTACAACGAACTGGCGCCCGCCTTCTTTGCCAACGGCGTCGACAGCATCGTCTGCCTGTCGGTCAACGACACCTTCGTCATGAACGAATGGGCCAAGGACCAGGAATCGTCCAACATCACCCTGATGCCCGACGGCAACGGCGACTTCACCGAAGGCATGGGCATGCTGGTGGACAAGCGCAACCTGGGTTTCGGCAAGCGCAGCTGGCGCTATTCCATGCTGGTGCGTGACGGCGTGGTCGAGAAGATGTTCATCGAGCCCGAAAAAGACGGCGACCCCTTCGAAGTCTCCGACGCGGACACGATGTTGAACTACCTGTCACCCAGTGCCGCCAAGCCGGATCAAGTGGTGGTGTTCTCCAAGGTCGGCTGCCCCTTCTGCACCGAAGCCAAGGCCATCCTCGAAGACAAGGGCTACAACTTCGTCGACATCCCGCTGGACAACAAGGTCCGCGGCCGCGTGATCGGCGCCGTGTCGGGTGCGGGCACCGCCCCGCAGGTGTTCATCAACGGCGCGTTGATCGGCGGCCTGGACAGCCTGAAAGCCCACTTCGCCATCGCCGCCTGATCGCGACGGCATGCCCCGCGGACCGCGCGCGTTCTTAGGCGCGCGGCCCGCGGCGCACCAGGGTTCTGACCCCGCCCTTGCGCCGACCGCCGGCGCACGTGGCCGGCCCCGTATTCAGTTCCAAAGGATAAGCATGAAAACCCTCCACACCGATGTCGCCGTGATCGGCGCCGGCACCGCCGGATTGGGCGCCTACCGCGCGGCCATCGCCGCCGGCAAGCGCGCGCTGCTGATCGAAGCAGGCCAGTACGGCACCACCTGCGCCCGTGTGGGCTGCATGCCGTCCAAGCTGCTGATCGCCGCCGCCGAGGCAGCGCACACCGCCGCCCACGGCGCGCCTTTCGGCGTGCACATCGACGGCGCCGTGCGCGTCGATGGCCGCGAGGTGATGGCCCGCGTGCGCCGTGAACGCGACCGCTTCGTCGGCTTCGTGGTGGAAGGCGTGGAAAGCATCCCGGCGCAGGACAAGCTGCTCGGTCATGCGCGCTTCGTCTCCGACAACGTACTGCACGTGGACGATCACACCGAGGTCCGCGCCACCAGCGTGGTGATCGCCACCGGTTCGACCCCCGCCGTGCCGCCGCCGTTCAAGGCCTTGGGCGACCGCGTGGTCGTCAATGACGACGTCTTCTACTGGGACGACCTGCCGCGCAGCGTGGCCGTGTTCGGTCCCGGCGTCATCGGCCTGGAGCTGGGCCAGGCGCTGGCGCGCCTGGGCGTGCGGGTGCGGGTGTTCGGCATCAGCGGCAGCCTGGGCGGCCTGTCGGATCCCGCGGTACGGGACAGCGCCCGTAAGGCCTTCCAGGAAGAGTTTTACCTGGATCCCGATGCGCGCGTGCTGGAAACGGTGCGCGAGGGCGATGCGGTGAAGGTCCGCTATGTGGCGCTGGACAACCGCGAGCGCACCGAAACCTTCGACTATGTGCTGGTGGCGACCGGCCGCCGCGCCAATGTGGGCGGTCTCGATCTGAAGAACACGTCGCTCAGGCTGACCCCGGCCGGTGTGCCGGAGTACGACCGCTACACGATGCAGGCGGGCAAGTCGTCCATCTTCATCGCGGGCGACGCCAACAGCGATGTACCGCTGCTGCACGAAGCCGCCGACGAAGGCCGCATCGCTGGCCAGAACGCGGCCCATCATCCGCACGTCACGCCCGGCCAGCGCCGCGCGCCGATGGCGGTGGTGTTTTCCGATCCGCAGATTGGCGTGGTCGGCACCCCGTACAGCCGCTTGCAGGAAGGCAGCTACGTGACCGGCGAAGTGGATTTCGGCAACCAGGGGCGTTCACGCGTCATGCTGAAGAACAAGGGTCGCCTGCACGTATACGCCGAGCGCGCCAGCGGCCGCTTCCTGGGCGCGGAAATGGCCGGTCCCAGCGTTGAGCATCTGGCGCATCTGCTGGCCTGGGCCCTGCAGCAGGGCTTGACCATCGACGCCATGCTGGAAATGCCTTTCTACCACCCGGTGGTGGAAGAGGGCTTGCGCACCGCCTTGCGTGATGCGCAAGCCAAGCTGCAGGCCGCGCGCCTGCCGCTGCCCGCGGCGGCTTGAAAAAACCGGCAGGCCAGGCGCCCGTAAGGGTCTTCGCTACACGATGTGTGCGGCGAAGCCGGCTTTCCCCTGCGCCAGGTCCTCGCGCAGCGTCAGTTGCGGGATCGCGTAGTCGCCGGCGTTCTGGCGGCGGAAGGGAATGGGCGCCTGCGTCCACAGGTCGTCCAGGCGCTGTCCCAACGCGGCCGTCGCTTCCGCGTAACGGGCCTCATCCACCCGGCTGCTGCGGTAAATGGCGAAGGGCGGCAGGACCTCGAAGCCCGGATAGAACAGCATGCCGTGCTGGATGGGAAACAGCAGATCGTCCAGCGGGCCATTGATCCCGCGCGGCCCGTAATGCGAGGCCCAGCCGCCCGTCGTCACTACCAGCATGGCGCGCTTGCCGGCCAGCATGCCTTCGCCATAGCGGTCGCCCCAGCGGCGGTCGGAGTGCTCGCCCACACCGTAGCCGAAGCCATACGCGTAGACCCGCTCGAACCAGCCCTTCATGATGGCCGGCATGGAGAACCACCACAGCGGGAACTGAAACAACACCGCGTCGGCCCAGCGCAGCTTGTCCTGCTCGGCGGCGATGTCGGCGCTTTGCGTGCCGTTTTCATAGGCATGCCTGGAATCGAGCGACGCGTCGAAGCGCGCGGCCGAATCGCGGTCCAGGCGGTCGGCGCCATCCAGGGTGGCTTTCCAGTTCATCGCGTACAGGTCCGACACCTGCACGGTATGGCCCTGCGCACGCAAATGCTGGACGGCAAAGTCCTTCAGGGCGCCGTTGAGCGAGCGCGGTTCGGGGTGGGCATAGACGATCAGGACATTCATGGCGGGGATCTACCGTAGGTAAGCAATGCAGCCAGCTTAGAAATTTCCGCGCTATATTGGAAATGAATTTCTGAAATTCCAGGTATTGCAATGGACAATCTCAGGCGTATCGACCTGAACCTGTTGGTGACGCTGGATGCGTTGCTGGCGGAGTTGAACGTCACGCGGGCGGCGCAGCGCCTGTTCCTGGCGCAGCCCACGGTCAGCGTGCAACTGGCCAAGCTACGCGAGGTCTTCGATGATCCCTTGCTGCTTCCCGGGCCGCGCGGCATGCGTCCTACCGCGCGGGCCTTGGCGCTGCGCGAACCGTTGCGCGAGGCATTGCGGACGCTGGCGGGCACCATCGCGCCTATGGAATCCTTCGATCCGGCCCAGGCCGATATCGCCTGGCGCATCGCCGCCACGGACTACAGCGAAACCACGGTATTGCTGCCTTTGCTGGCAAACCTCTATGCGTTGGCGCCGCGCTGCCGGGTGGCCGTGCTCGAACTGGCGCCGCCCAGGCTGCCGGCGCAGATGGAGAAAGGCGAGATCGACCTGGGTTTCCACATCTGGGACGAAGCCGACACACCGGCCCGCCTGCATCGGCAACTGCTGTTTCGCGAACGCTATGTGCTGGCCGGGCGGGCGGGGCATCCCGGTTTACGGCGCCGGCCCAGTCTGAAGCAGTTCTGCGCCCTGGAACACGTGATCGTCTCACCGGATGGCGGGGGCTTTCATGGCGTCACGGACCGTGTCCTGGCCGGCCTGGGCCTGCAGCGGCGCGTCGCCTTGTCGGTGCCGCATTTCCTGTTCATGGCCGCCGTGCTGTCACGCACGGACCTGGTGGGGATGCTGCCGGAGCGCCTGCTGCACGCCGCACCGGGGCTCCGCGTGGTGGCGCCGCCGGTGCAAGTGCAGGGCTATGACATGGCCATGTTCTGGCACGAACGCAGCCATCGCGACCCCGCCCATGCGTGGCTGCGCGGCCTCATCGCCGCGAACGCGGCACCGGAACGGCATTAGTTCGCCGCCGCGCGCCGACCGCTGCAGCCGCACGTTGAACGGTTGATTTTCATCCGGAATGCGCCAGCATGCCGCGACTGCAGGCGTTTCGCGATTGGCTTTTTTCCGAAGCCCGGAGCGCCCGATCGAATCCCGCTCTCGTTGAAACGCCCGCCCCAGGGAAAGACTCGCCCCAATGAAAAAGCCCGCCCTCGAAGGAGGGCGGGCTTCAGCGCAGTCTGTTGGACTACGCGCGGCGGCGCACCAGGCCGACGACGAAAAGCACGATGATGGCGCCGACCACCGAGGCGATCCAGCCGGCCGGTTCACCGGCGGCGTACCAGCCCAGCGTGCGGCCGAGAAAACCGGCCACGACGGCACCGACAATACCGAGTATGGTGGTCAGGATGATGCCCATAGGCTGTTCGCCGGGCATGATCGCGCGCGCGATCAAGCCTACGATGAAACCCACGATGATCATGATGATGATGTCCATGCCGTGCTCCTGTTGTTTACGCGTGAAGGGCGAAGGGGTGAAAACAGCGCGATCATAAGCACGCGTCGTGCCTGCCGGGTGTAATAAATCGAATCCCGGTGCAAAGCCGCCTCGGCCGCGCATCGTGGTGCCTGGCCATCGAGGAGGGCAGGCAATGAGGGCAAGGGTGCCCTCCAGCGTCCACGCTTTATTTGAGCAACGGTTTCAGGCTTTGCACGATTTGCGTGGCGTCGGCGCTGTCGGCCAGCAGCAGGCGTGCTCGCCCCGTGCTGTCGAACACGAAGACGCCCCGGCTGTGGGCCACGCTATAGACCTCGGGGTCCGCACCGGGACGCGGCTTCTCGATCTGGTAGGAAACACGGTAGCGCCGCGCCAGGTCGGCGATCTGTTTGTCCGTTCCGGTCAGGCCGATCGCCGAGTGGTTGAACGCATTCACATACGCTTGCAAAGCGTCCGGCTTATCCCGGTGAGGATCGACGCTGACGAAAAGGATGCGGACCTTGGCCGCATCCTCGCCCAACTGGTTCAACACGTCGGTCAACTGCGCCATGGTGGTGGGACAGATGTCCGGGCAATTGGCGTAGCCGAAAAAGAGCAGCACGGTACGTCCCCGCACGTCGGCATCGGTGACGGTCTTGCCCTGCGCGCCGGACAGCGAGAAGCGCAGGTCGGGCAGGTGGCCGGCCACGTCATACACGGCTTGCGCCGCCCGGGCCTGCACCGGCAGGCCGGTGAGGATCGCCCCCGGCAGCAGGCATGCCGCCGCCAGGAGCCACGCTGACCAAGGCCGGCGCGCTGCCATGTCAGGCCGCCGGCGCCGCTGCCATGCCGCTGTGACGCAGCAGGGCATCGATGCGCGGCTCGCGTCCGCGGAAAGCCTTGAAGGATTCCGCCGCCGGCCGCTCGCCGCCTACCGCCAGAATCTCGCGGCGGAAGCGTTCGCCCGTGGCGGGGTCCAGCGTGCCCTGGCCCCGGTTGGCACCTTGAGCCTGGCCTTGGGCCGGAACCTGAGCCGGATCTTGCGACCTCGCCCGCGCGGCTTCCTCGAACGCTTCATAGGCGTCGGCCGACAGCACTTCCGCCCATTTGTAGCTGTAGTACCCCGCGCCGTACCCTCCCGCGAACAGATGCGAGAAGCTGTGCGGCATGCGGTGCCAGGCGGGCGGCGAGAACACCGCCACCTCGTCGCGCACCGTCTGCAGCAGCGCCAGCACCTCGGCGATGGGCGTGCCCTGCGCCTTGTCGTGCAGCAGCATGTCGAACAGCGCGAACTCGATCTGGCGCACCGTCTGCATGCCGCTCTGGTAATTGCGCGCGGCCAGCAGCTTGTCATAGAGCGCGCGCGGCAGCGGCTCACCCGTGTCGACGTGCGCCGACAACTGCTGCACCACCGGCCATTCCCAGCAGAAGTTCTCCATGAACTGCGAGGGCAGTTCGATGGCGTCCCATTCCACGCTGGCGAAGGCGGCGGCGCCAGGCTCGTCCACTTCCGACAGCAACGCATGCAAGGCATGGCCGGTTTCGTGGAACAGGGTGATGACGTCGTCATGCGTCAGCAAGGCGGCCTTGCCGCCATTGCCGCTGCCGGGCCGGGAGAAATTGCAGGTCAGGTACACCACGGGCGTCTGCACCGTGCCCGCCGTCACGCGGCGGCTGCGCTCGCTGTCGACCCAGGCGCCGCCCTGCTTGCCGGCGCGCGCATAGAGGTCCAGATAGAGATAGCCGACCAGACCGCCATCGGGACGCTCCACGCGCACGCCGCGCGCGTCCGCGTGCCAGGCCGACACCGGCATTTCCTGCAGGCGCACGTTGAACAGCGTCTGGATGACGCCGAACAGGCCGGCCAGCACGCGCGGTTCGGTGAAGTACTGCTTGATCTCGTCTTCCGAATAGGCATAGCGCGTTTCGCGCAGGCGCTCGGACGCGTAGGGCAGGTCCCACGGTTGGACATCGGCCAGGCCCAGTTCCTTGGCGGCGAACTCGCGCAACTGTGCCAGGTCTTGCTGGGCGTAGGGGCGGGCGCGGCCGGCCAGGTCGCGCAGGAATTCCGCCACCTGGGTCGCGCTGCGCGCCATGCGGGTCTGCAGGCGCAATTCGGCGAAATTGCCGTAGCCCAGCAGGCGCGCTTCCTCGGCGCGCAGGCCCAGCAGTTCTTCGATGAGCGGGGAGTTGTCGTAGCGGGTGTCGCCCTGTTCGGACGCCACCGTGCCGTAGGCGCGATAAAGCGTCTCGCGCAGCCCGCGGTCACGCGCATATTGCATGACGGGCAGGTAGCAGGGCATTTTCAGCGTCAGCTTCCAGCCTGTCTTGCCATCGGCCTGGGCAGCTTCGCGGGCCGCCTCCAGGACGTCGGCGGGGATGCCCGCCAGGCGCTGCTCGTCTTCCACCAGCAGCGACCAGGCGTCGATGGCGTCCAGGACGTTTTCGGAAAACTTCTGCGAAACCTGCGCTTCGCGGTCGGAAATTTCGGCGTAGCGTTCGCGGTCCTCGCCTTGCAGTTCGACGCCGCCCAGGCGGAAGTCGCGCAGGGCCAGGTCGACGATGCGGCGCCGCACGGGGCTCCAGGCCTCGAAGCCCGGGACATCGCGCAGACGCTGGTATTGCTTGTACAGGCCTTCGTGCAGGCCGACCCACGTGGAGAACTCGGTGACCTTGGGCAGGGCGGCGTTATAGGCTTCGCGCAGCGCGGGCGTGTTCACCACGGCGTTCAAATGCCCGGCCACCGACCAGGCGCGCCACAGGCGCTCGGAGGCGGAGTCGAGCGGTTCGACCACGGCTTCCCAAGTGGCGGGCAGGGCGGGATCGGCGGCCTTCTCGACGGCGGCTCGCGCCACCTCCAGCAGTTCATCCACCGCCGGCACCACATGCGCCGGTTGGATGGCCGCGTAGTCGACCAGGTCTTGCACGGGGGCGAGGAGGGGATTGCTGCTCATAGGGGTATTCCGGGAAGACAAACGTGCACTTCAGGTGGGGACGATTGTAATTCCTGCAAGGCCAGGCAGGCGCAGGCGCCGTCCGGCGCCCGCGGGAGTACCCCCCAGGGGCCTAGCCTCGTTCCGCCGCTTCGACCGTATTCACCATCAGCATGGCGATGGTCATCGGGCCCACGCCGCCCGGGACGGGCGTGATGGCGCCGGCCACCTCGCGCGCCGACGCGAACTCGACGTCGCCGCACAGCTTGCCGTCAGCGCCGCGGTTGATGCCGACATCGATCACCACCGCGCCCGGCTTGATCATGTCGCCCGTGACGATGCCGGCCTTGCCCGTGGCTACCACCAGCACGTCGGCGCGGCGGGTCTGGGCGCCCAGGTCGCGCGTCTTCGAATTGCACAGGGTGACGGTGGCGCCGGCGGCGAGCAGCAGCATGGCCATGGGCTTGCCGACGATATTGCTGGCGCCGACGATCACCGCTTCGGCCCCGCGCAAGGGCACGTTTTCCGCTTCCAGCATCTTCATCACGCCATAGGGCGTGCAGGGGCGGAACAGCGGCTGGCCCGTCATCAGCAGGCCGGCGTTGCTGATATGGAAGCCGTCCACGTCCTTTTCCGCAGCGATGGCTTCGATCACCTTGTGGCTGTCCATATGGGGCGGCAGCGGCAGCTGCACCAGGATGCCGTGGATGGTCGGATCGCCATTGAGGATGGCGATGCGTTGCAGCAGCTCCGCTTCGCTCATGGTGGCGGGGTACTGTTCCTTGACGGAGTGCAGGCCGGCCTTCTCGCAGGCTTCCACCTTGTTACGTACATAGACCTGCGAGGCGGGGTCTTCGCCCACCAGCACCACGGCCAGGCCCGGACGCACGCCGGACTCGACCAGTTTCGTCACGCGTTGCGCGACTTCCTCGCGGATCTTCTGCGACAGCGCCTTGCCGTCGATAATGCGTGCCGTCATGCGTGTGCCTCGGGTTTCGCCAGGGCCACCTTCATCAGGTCGGCCACGGTCGTGACTTCCAGTTTTTCCATGATGTTCGCGCGATGCGCTTCCACCGTCTTGATGCTGATACCCAGGTCGTCGGCGATCTGCTTGTTCAAGCGGCCGGCGACGATGCGTTCCAGCACTTGCTGCTCGCGCGCGGTCAGGCGTGCCAGCATGGCTTCATGGTCGCGCTGGGCCTGGAACTTGGACACGCGCTGCGTGGCCTGTTCCAGCATGCGCGCGACGATTTCGCGCAGGTCCGATTCGTTGAAGGGCTTTTCCAGGAAGTCGATGGCGCCTTTCTTCATCGTGGTCACCGCCATCGGCACGTCGCCGTGGCCGGTGATGAAGACGATGGGCAGGGGCGCGTTGCGGGCGATCAGCTGTTCCTGCAATTCCAGGCCGCTCATGCCGGGCATGCGCACGTCGGCGATGAGCACGCCGACCAGGTTGGGATCGTAATCTTCCAGGAAGTTCTCGGCGCTGGGATAGGCACGCACGCGATAGCCATTGGCTTCCAGCAGCCAGCGCAGCGAATCACGGACGGCTTCGTCGTCGTCCACTATGTATACCGTGCTCGACGGGATTGGGGTGTTCATGCGTGGAGCTCCTCGGACTGGTCAGACTGCGACTGCGATTGGGGCGCGGCGCAGGGAAGGGTAAAGCGGAAGATCGTACCGCCGGCCGGGTTCGGATCCGCCCAGAGGCGGCCATGGTGCGACTCGATAATGGTACGGCAGATATTCAGCCCCATGCCCAGGCCTTGCGACTTGGTGCTGAAAAAAGGTTCGAACAGGCGTTCCGGGTCGGCCAGGCCGTGGCCGCGGTCGACCACGGCGACCTCCAGATGCTGTTCGTGCGTAATCACGGCGACCTTCAGTTCGTCGGACTCGCTGTTTTCCATGGCTTCCAACCCGTTCTTCAGCAGGTTCAACAGCACCTGCTCGATCAGGATGGGGTCGGCCAGCACTTCGGGCGCGTTGGACGGCACGAAGCTTTCGATGCGGATGCGGCGCTTGCGGGCGTCGATTTCGGCGAAGCCGATGGCGTTCTCGACGATGCCGCCGATGGCCACGCGCTGGCGCCGCGGTTCGCTGCGCTTCACGAATTCCCGGATGCGGCTGATGATCTTGCCGGCCCGCTCGGCCTGCGCGGCCGCCTTTTCCAGCGCCGGCAGCAGCATGCGCGGATTGGTATGGCCGGCTTTCACCAGCGCCACCGCGCCCATGCTGTAGTTGGCGATGGCCGTCAGCGGCTGGTTCAGTTCGTGCGCCAGGGACGAGGCCATTTCGCCCATGGTGGTCAGGCGGCTGGTCAGCTGGATCTTTTCCTGCTGCACCCGCGAGGCTTCCTCGTGGTTGCGGCGCTCGGTGATGTCACGCGCCACCTGCAGGCGCACGCGGCGGCCGTCGGTCCAGGCCAACATGCGGTGATGCACTTCGAACCAGCGCTGCACCGAAGGCGAGAACACCTCCACCGATTCGTCGGTGAAGCGGCCCCGGCGGCCGGCCAGCAGTTCGTCGTGGCCGCCCGTCTGGGCGCCGAACACGCGCCGGTAGGTGCGGTTGGCGAACAGCAGTTCCAGGCCGTCATGGGTGTCGGCGGTCACGGAGATGGCGTCATCCAGGCCCTCCAGCACCGTCATGAAGCGCTCGTGCGCCGCCGTCAGGGCTTCGCGAATGCGCTTGGGCTCGGTGATGTCGGTCATGGAAGTCATCCAGCCGATCTGGTTGCCGTTGGGGTCGAGCAGGGGCGACACGTACATGCGCGCGGTGAAGCGCGAACCGTCACGCCGCTGCGCTTCCACCTCCAGGCCGCTGCTGGGCGTCTTGCCCGAGGTCAGGATGTCCAGGGTGTGCTGATGCTGTTCATGGCGTCCCGGCACCCAGTAAGGGAAGGGCGGGCTGCGGCCGATCAGGTCGGCTTCGTTCCACCCTATCATCCGACAGAAGGCGGGATTGACGTAGGAGATGCGGCCGTCCAGGTCCAGCACCCGCATGCCGGTGGACATGGAATTCTCCATGGCGCGGCGAAACCCGGTCTCGGCGATCAGGGCCGCTTCGGCGTGCGAGCGGAAACGCGTGTAGCGCCACAGCATCAGCAGGCTGATCACGATCACGCAGGACAGGGCCAGCACCACCCACAGCAGGCGCTGCTGGCGCATCTCCTGGTCGATGGTGACGAACATGACGCTGTCGTCGTGGATGCGCTGGAGCCAGAAAAAGACTCCCATCACACATATATAGAGCACCAGCACCAGCACGGGCGTCAGCCAATACAGGCCGCGCCGGCGTAACCGGGCGTGGTCGTGGAACGGAGTGGGGATGTTCGACTTGGGGGCGCTGGCCATGGCTGTACCGGGAAGACTGCCGGCATTTTAGCTGTACATTTCGCATCACGATAATTTAGCGTTTCGCATTATGAAATGCCGTACCGCAACATGAAATTTTGCTTGCGAGCGACTATTCTTGTTTCTAGAATGCCGCTCAAACGACGTGGCCTGGCCATTATTCTCCTGTCATTCGACAGGGAAAAATGAAACGCAGGCCGGTTATTCTTGCCCGCTCCGCTATCGCAGTGCGCGGCCACAACCTTTCAGGAGACACACGATGTCCTCTAACGCCCAGGCTGGCGCTTACTCGGCCGCCAACGACGAAGACACCCTAGAAACTCAGGAGTGGCTCGAAGCCCTGGCGGCGGTGCTGGAACGCGAAGGTCCGCAGCGCGCCCACTATCTGCTGGAGCGCCTGATCGACGAGGCCCGCCGTTCCGGCGCGCACATCCCGTATTCGCCCAACACCGCCTACGTGAACACGATTCCTCCTGGCCTGGAACCGGCTCACCCCGGCAACCTGGAACTGGAAGCGCGCATCCGTTCGTACGTGCGCTGGAACGCGATGGCCATGGTGGTCCGGGCCAACAAGCATAACCCGCCCGATGGCGGCGACCTGGGCGGCCACATCGCGTCCTTCGCCTCGCTGGCGACCATGATCGGCACCGGCCAGAACCACTTCTGGCACGCTGAAAGCGAAGACCGCGGCGGCGACCTGGTGTATTTCCAGGGCCACTCCTCGCCCGGCGTCTACGGCCGCGCGTACCTGGAAGGCCGCCTGACCGAAGACCAGCTGAACCATTTCCGCCAGGAAGTGGACGGCAAGGGCCTGTCCTCCTATCCGCATCCCAAGCTGATGCCGGAATTCTGGCAGTTCCCCACCGTGTCGATGGGCCTGGGCCCGCTGACCGCCATTTACCAGGCGCGCTTCCTGAAGTACCTGCATGCCCGCGGCATCGCCGACACGTCGGCCCGCAAGGTCTGGGTATTCTGCGGCGACGGCGAAATGGACGAACCGGAATCGCTGGGCGCCATCGCCCTGGCGGCGCGCGAGAAGCTGGACAACCTGATCTTCGTCATCAACTGCAACCTGCAGCGCCTCGACGGCCCGGTGCGCGGTAACGGCAAGATCATCCAGGAACTGGAAGGCGACTTCCGCGGTAGCGGCTGGAACGTCATCAAGCTGATCTGGGGCGGCTATTGGGATCCGCTGCTGGCGCATGACAAGGAAGGCATCCTGCGCCGCGTGATGGAAGAGACCGTCGACGGCGAATACCAGGCCTACAAGGCCAACGACGGCAAGTTCGTGCGCGAGAATTTCTTCGGCAAGCATCCGCAGCTGCTGGCCATGGTCGCCCGCATGAGCGACGAAGACATCTGGCGCCTGAACCGTGGCGGCCACGATCCCCACAAGGTGTACGCGGCCTTCTCGGCAGCCAGCAACCACAAGGGCCAGCCGACCGTCATCCTGGCCAAGACCATCAAGGGTTACGGCATGGGCCACGTGGGCCAGGCCAAGAACCCCACCCACCAGCAGAAAAAGCTGGAGCTGGAATCGATCCGCGAATTCCGCGACCGCTTCGGCATTCCCATTCCCGACGACAAGCTGGCGGACCTGCCGTACTACAAGCCGGCCGAGGATTCGCCGGAAATGAAGTACCTGCACGAACGCCGCAAGGCGCTGGGCGGCTACCTGCCCACGCGCCGCGTCAAGGCCGACGAAGAACTGAAGGCCCCGGCGCTGGACGCGTTCAAGGCCGTGCTGGAGCCCACCCAGGAAGGGCGTGAGATTTCCACCACCCAGGCTTTCGTGCGTTCGCTGAACCAGATCCTGCGCGACAAGCAGCTGGGTCCGCGCGTGGTGCCCATCCTGGCCGACGAATCGCGTACCTTCGGTATGGAAGGCCTGTTCCGCCAGATCGGTATCTATGCGCCGGAAGGCCAGAAGTACACCCCGGTCGACAAGGACCAGGTCATGTACTACAAGGAATCCGCCGACGGCCAACTGCTGCAGGAAGGCATCAACGAAGCGGGCGCCATGAGCTCGTGGATCGCCGCGGCGACGTCGTACTCGACGAACAACCGCATCATGATCCCGTTCTTCGTGTACTACTCGATGTTCGGCTTCCAGCGTATCGGCGACCTGGCCTGGGCTGCCGGCGACATGCAGGCGCGTGGCTTCCTGATCGGCGGTACCGCCGGCCGTACCACGCTGAACGGCGAAGGCCTGCAGCACGAGGACGGTCACAGCCACCTGATGGCCGCGACCATTCCCAACTGCGTGCCTTACGACCCGACCTATGCGCACGAATTGGCGGTCATCATCCAGGACGGCCTGCGCCGCATGGTTGAAAACCAGGAAAACGTGTACTACTACCTGACCGTGATGAACGAGAACTACCCGCAGCCTGGCCTTACCGCCGGCGACGAGGAAGGCATCGTGCGCGGCATGTACAAGCTGAAGAGCGTGGGCAAGGGCAAGCAGCGCGTGCAACTGATGGGCTCCGGCACCATCCTGCGCGAAGTGCAGGCCGCCCAGGAACTGCTGGAAGCGGATTGGGGCATCGGTTCGGACCTGTGGAGTGTCACCAGCTTCACGCTGCTGCGCCGCGACGGCCTGGACGCCGAGCGCCACAACCTGCTGAATCCGCAAGACAAGAAGCCGCAGGTGCCGTTCGTCACCCAGCAGCTGGAAAAGACCACGGGCCCCATCATCGCGTCGACCGACTACATGAAGATGTTCGCCGACCAGATTCGCCCGTTCGTGCCCAAGGGCCGCGACTTCCGCGTGCTGGGCACCGACGGCTTCGGCCGCTCGGACTTCCGCGCCAAGCTGCGCGAGCACTTTGAGGTGGATCGCCACTTCGTTGTATTGTCGGCACTGAAGGCGCTGGCCGACGAAGGCACGATCCCGCTTGCCAAGGTGGCCGAAGCCATCAAGAAGTACGGCATCGATCCCAACAAAGCCAACCCCCAATACGCCTGAGGGTAAGACACATGAGCAATACGGTGGAAATCAAGGTACCCGATATCGGCGACTTCAAGGAAGTGGAAGTCATCGAAGTGCTGGTGGCCGCGGGCGATGCGATCAAGGCCGAGCAGAGCCTGATCACGGTCGAATCGGACAAGGCGTCGATGGAGATCCCGTCGTCGCAAGCCGGCGTGGTGAAGTCGGTGAAGGTGAAGGTTGGCGACAAGGTCGCGATGGGTTCGGTGGTGCTGGAGCTGGAAGCGGGCGATGCTGCCCCGGCCAAGGCCGAAGCGCCCAAGGCCGAGGCCCCCAAGGCTGAGGCGCCCAAGGCCCAGGCCGCTGCCGCGTCCGCGCCGGCCAAGGCTGACGCGCCTGCCCCTGCCGCCGCGCCCGCGCAGGGCGGCGGCGAGGCCGACATTACCGTGCCCGATATCGGTGACTTCAAGGAAGTTGAAGTCATTGAAGTGATGGTTGCCGTCGGCGACACCATCAAGGCGGAGCAAAGCCTGATTACCGTGGAGTCCGACAAGGCCTCGATGGAGATCCCCGCTTCGCAAGGTGGCGTGGTCAAGTCGATCAAGGTCAAGGTGGGCGACAAGGTGTCCAAGGGTTCCGTGCTGCTGGTGGTCGAAGGCGGCGGTGCCGCCGCGCCGGCGGCTGCTCCGGCAACGCAGGCCGAGGCGGCTCCCAAGGCTGAGTCCGCGCCGAAGGCTGACACGGCGGCTGCTGCGGCGCCGGCCCAGGCCGCCGCGGCGTCGCGTCCGGCCGCCGCGCTGGAAGCTTCCGCGCTCAAGCCCGGCCAGTTGCCCCACGCTTCGCCGTCGGTGCGCAAGTTTGCCCGCGAACTGGGCGTGGACCTGGTGCGCGTGAAGGGCACCGGCGCCAAGGAACGCATTACGCAGGACGACGTGCGCAACTTCGTCAAGCAAGCCCTGGCTGGTGGTGCGGCCGCCGCGACGGGCGCCGCCCCGGCCGCGGCCGGCGGTGGCTTGAACGTGCTGGCGTGGCCGCAGGTCGACTTCGCCAAGTTCGGCCCGATCGAAGCCAAGCCGCTGTCGCGCATCAAGAAGATTTCCGGTGCCAACCTGCATCGCAACTGGGTCATGATTCCTCACGTCACCAACAATGACGAAGCGGACATCACGGACCTGGAAGCCCTGCGCGTGACGCTGAACAAGGAAAACGAGAAGGCCGGCATCAAGGTCACCATGCTCGCGTTCCTGATCAAGGCCGTGGTTGCGGCCCTGAAGAAATTCCCCGAGTTCAATGCCTCGCTGGACGGCGACAACCTGGTCCTGAAGCAGTACTACCACGTCGGCTTCGCCGCCGACACGCCCAACGGGCTGGTGGTGCCGGTGATCCGCGATGCCGACAAGAAGGGCATTTTCGAGATCGCCAAGGAAACCTCCGACCTGGCCAAGAAGGCGCGCGACGGCAAGCTGTCGCCGGCTGAAATGCAGGGCGGCTGCTTCTCGATCTCGTCGCTGGGCGGCATCGGCGGCACGCACTTCACGCCCATCATCAACGCGCCGGAAGTGGCCATCCTGGGCGTGTCGCGCTCGGATCGCAAGCCGGTGTGGAATGGTAGCGAGTTCGTGCCCCGCCTGATCCTGCCGTTGTCGCTGTCTTACGACCACCGTGTCATCGACGGCGCCTCCGCGGCTCGCTTCAATGCCTATCTGGGCGCGCTGCTGGCCGACTTCCGTCGCATCGCGCTATAACCGGGGAGCCCTATGAGCAATACGGTGGAAATCAAGGTACCCGATATCGGCGACTTCAAGGAAGTGGAAGTCATCGAAGTGCTGGTGGCCGCGGGCGATACGATCAAGGCCGAACAGAGCCTGATCACGGTCGAATCGGACAAGGCGTCGATGGAGATCCCGTCGTCGCAAGCCGGCGTGGTGAAGTCGGTGAAGGTGAAGGTTGGCGACAAGGTCGCGATGGGTTCGGTGGTGCTGGAGCTGGAGGCGGGCGATGCTGCTGCTGCGGCCCCCGCCAAGGCCGAGGCACCCGCTGCCGCCAGCAAGGCTGCACCCGCCGCCGAAGCGCCCAAGATGCCGGCGCCGCCGCCGGCGGCCAATGCCGCGCCGTCTGGCTCGGGTGGCGCTGCAGCGGCGCCTGCCGCGGCAAGCTATGCCGGCAGCGTCGACCTGGAATGCGACATGCTGGTGCTGGGCGCGGGCCCTGGCGGCTATTCGGCCGCCTTCCGCGCCGCCGACCTGGGCATGAAGACAGTCCTGGTCGAACGCTATGCCACGCTGGGCGGTGTATGCCTGAACGTCGGCTGCATTCCTTCCAAGGCGCTGCTGCACGTGGCGGCGGTCATGGAAGAAGCCAAGGCGCTGGCCGATCACGGCGTCACCTTCGGCGAGCCGAAGATCGACCTGGACAAGCTGCGCAGCTTCAAGGACAGCGTGGTCGGCAAGTTGACCGGCGGCCTGGCCGGCATGGCCAAGATGCGCAAGGTCACCGTGGTGACCGGGGTGGGTGAGTTCGCCGATCCCTATCACTTGACGGTGAAGGCGGCTGACGGCAAGACCCAGACCATCCGTTTCAAGAACGCCATCATCGCGGCGGGCAGCCAGGCCGTGCGCCTGCCTTTCCTGCCCGATGACGAACGTGTCGTCGATTCGACCGGCGCGCTGCTCCTGCGCAGCATCCCGAAGAAGATGCTGATCGTGGGCGGCGGCATCATCGGCCTGGAAATGGGTACGGTGTATTCGACGCTGGGCGCGCGCCTGGACGTGGTGGAAATGCTGGACGGCCTGATGCAGGGCGCGGATCGCGACCTGGTCAAGGTGTGGCAGAAGATGAATACGCCGCGCTTCGACAACATCATGCTCAAGACCAAGACGGTGGGCGCGGAGGCCAGGAAGGACGGCATCTACGTCACCTTCGAGGGCGAGGGCGCACCCAAGGAGCCGCAACGCTATGACCTGGTGCTGCAAGCCGTCGGCCGCAGCCCCAACGGCAAGAAGATCGGCGCCGACAAGGCGGGTATCGCGGTGACGGATCGCGGCTTCATCGAAGTCGACAAGCAGATGCGCACCAACGTGCCGCACATCTTCGCCATTGGCGACATCGTCGGCCAGCCCATGCTGGCGCACAAGGCCGTGCATGAAGGCCATGTGGCGGCCGAAGCGGCGTCCGGTGAAAAGTCGTTCTTCGATGCTCGCGTGATTCCGTCGGTGGCCTACACCGATCCGGAAGTGGCGTGGGTGGGCTTGACCGAAGACGAAGCCAAGAAGCAGGGCGTGAAGATCGAGAAGGGTGTGTTCCCGTGGGCTGCTTCCGGCCGTGCCATCGCCAATGGCCGCGACGAAGGCTTCACCAAGCTGCTGTTCGATGCTGAAACCCATCGCATCCTGGGCGGCGGCATCGTGGGCACGCATGCCGGCGATCTGATCAGCGAACTGGCGCTGGCCGTGGAAATGGGCGCGGATGTCGTGGACATCGCCAAGACCATCCACCCGCACCCCACGCTGGGCGAATCGGTGGGCATGGCCGCGGAAGTGGCTGAAGGCGTCTGCACCGACTTGCCGCCGACGCGGAAGAAGTAAGCGGAAGCAGTCGTTTCCGTAGCCCCCGGAAACTGGACCCAGGTCCGGTTTCCGGGGGTTATTCATTGTGGCGTCGGCGTTGCGGCGTCCAGTTCGGATTTGAAATTGGGCCGGTGTTCGAGCCAGGCGAGTGAGATTACCACCATGGGCAAGGTGAACGAACGGGTGGTCAGTATCGTGCCTGGGCACGACAAGCATCTGTCCGGCGACCAGCAGCTATTCAACTCCCTCACCGGGCAGATCGAAGCGCGGCGCGCGCGGCTGCGCGCTTGGGAAACGATGCAGAACGTCTTCCACAAGCAGTACGCCGACGAATTGCTGCCGCTGGCACGCGAGTCGACGGATCTGCAGGTGAGGATGGTCTATCGGCTCAACGACGCCTTCGACGACAAGAGCCTGACCAAGGCGGAACGGTTGACGCTGTCGGACCTGATCGCGCGGATGGCTGGACGTCTGGTCGAGGAGAGCGACGACGCGGGCCTGAAGGCCATCCGGAATATGCATGCCGGGCCCGACCAGGACGGCGGGGGCGAGGCTGCTCCCGCGGCTCGGGCCCATTCCGGCAAGCCGGTGGCCGACGATGTTGCCGGTGCCGGAACGGGGGAGGGTGTGGAGTCGGATCCGCTACGAGATTGGCGTTCAGATTCCGCAGCGGCGTCGTCCGACGAATTGCTGCAATACGAGCAGGCGGAATTGCAGGCACGGCTGGTGCGCGAGGCGGCCAAGGAGCAGGCGCGGGCGGCGCGCGAGCAGGCGCGAGCGGAGAAACAGGCCGCAAAGCAGGCAGCAAAGCAGGCCGCTGGCAAGCCCGCGGCGCAGTCGGCGCAACAACAGGCCGCCGCGTTGCTGCAAGCCGCGCAGGCGGAAGCCGGTAAATCCCTGCGCGAGGTGTACCGCAAGCTTGCCAGCGCCTGGCATCCCGACCGTGAGCCGGACCCTGATGAGCGCGTACGCAAGACCGCGCTGATGCAGGAAGCCAACCGGGCTTACGAAAAAAAGGATCTGCTCAGGCTGCTGGAGTTGCGGCTGGAACTGGAACACATTGCCCGGCATTCCAGCAATGGGATCGGGAATCTCGACGAAGCGCGCCTCAGGCACTACAACCAGATACTCAAGGAGCAACTAGGCGACCTGGACGAGGAAATCCGTCACCTGGAGGACGGATTCCGACGCTCCTACGGCTTGCGGCCGTCCAGCGCCATCGAACCCGACACCATCCTGCGCATCCTGCGCAAGGACGTGGCCGGGCTACGTGATCACATCCGGGACATGGCGATGGAACTGCGCCTGCTGGAAGACATCGACCGCTTGAAAGACTGGCTGGGCCATCTGAAGACCCAGTTCAAGCAGCGTTAGCGGGCGTTCACGAGCTGCCTGCGCACCTCGAGCGCGGCGGCTTCGACTGCGGAGATGACGGGGACCGGGAAGCGCGGGGCGAGGCTTGCTGCCGCGGCGGACAGCGGGCCGCCGCCTATTACCACCGCTGCGGCGCCGTCCGTTTCGATGCATGTCCGTACAGCCAGGGCAAGTCGTTCTTCCTGCTGCTCGGGATCATTGGCCAGCGCCAAGGGATCGCCCGCGGCAAGTCGGGTTCCGGTGAAAAACGCGGTCAGCCCAAGACGGTCGACGGTCCGCGCGATCGATGTTTCAAGACCCGGCGTGGTCGTTGCCACACCGAATCGGCGGCCGCCGTCAGCGGCCAGGCGCAAGGAGGCTACCCCCAGGCCTGTCACGGGAATGGCCACCACTGCGCGCAGGGCGTCCAGGCCCGGATCACCAAAGGCCCCCACGATGATGGCCGCCACGTCGTTGGCCCGTGCGCGGCCTATCCTGACCACTTCCTCGGCAGCCACGGCCAGTTCGGCCGGCGTCGTGATCATGGACGGGCCGCGCGTTGCCGTCTCGCTGGTCGTTGCTACCGTCACCGGGAGAGCAGCGCGCAGGATGCCGTGCATCATCGTCGTCGTTGCTGCCGACGAGTTGGGGTTGATGAGCAGGATGGGGCGCATAGGACGGTGTTTTCGTGCTGGCGTATCAGGGCTGGACGGTCATGGTTCGGTAGAAGCCGATGCCGCGGCGGCGCTGCCCGCCGCCAGGTGCGCCGCCCACATGGCGCTCAAGGTTTCCACCGCGTCCCTGGACGGCGCGGCGACACCGGGTCGCAGCCGCGTTTCGATCAGCGACAGGTGCGTGCGCATGCTGCGCGACGCCGCGGCGCCGTCGCCCGACAGCAGGGCGGTAAAGATGTCGCGGTGCTCGTCGCAGGCACACTGCGAGGCCCGGGCCGGCTCGAATACCGCCACCAGCATGGAAGTGCGGCTGACCAGTTCCTGCACCTGCTGCAGCACGAAGGCGCTGCGGGTGGCCTGTGCCAGCAGCACATGGAACTCCGCCGACAGGCGTACCGATTCCGCGCGGTCACCGCCTTCCTGCGCCGCATTTTCCCTGGCCAGATGCTCCTGCAGCCGTTCGATATCCCGCGGACTCAAGCTGGACGCCAGATGGCTGGCGATGCCGCCTTCGAGTATGCGCCGCGCCTCGTATATCTCGCGCGCCTGCGCCAGCGATGGCGCCGCGACGAAGGCGCCCCGATTGCGTATCAGCTCGATAAGCTGGTTGTTGCCCAGGCGCAGCAGGATCCTGCGCATGCGTTCGCGGCTGACGCCGAATACCTCCGCTAGCGCGGTCTCGCGCAGCGGCGAACCGGGCGCCAGTTCGCCTGCCAGCAGCGCGCGGGAGATGGTGGCGTAGATCGCCTCTTCCTGGTCTTTCATGGCAGCAGTTTAGCCGGCATGGTCCAGCCAGTGCCGCGCGATCTGCTCACGCGTCGCCACCCAGGCGCCGCCCGATTCCGCGATGTGCCGCAGGATGCGTTCGAGAGCGCCCATGCGCGCCGGCCGGCCTATCATGCGCAGATGCAGCCCGATGGACAGCATGCGGGGCTGCGTGGCGCCTTCGCGGCTCAGCCAGTCGTAGGCAGCGCAGACGTAGTTGGCGAAAGCGTCTCCGGTGTCGAAGCGCTGGGTGTTCTGGAACTGCATGTCGTTGGTGTCGAAGGCGTAGGGCAGCACCACGTGGCGGCGGCCTGCCACCGGCAGGATGTAGGGCGTGTCATCGTTGTAGGCGTCGCTGTCATACAGGAAGCCTTCTTCGGCCAGCAGCCGGCGCGTATGCGGCGAAGGATTGGACCGCGTGTGCCAGCCGACGGGCGCGCGTCCCGTGGCGGCCTCGATGGCGCGCCGGGTGCGTACGATGAAAGCGCGCTCTTCGGCCTCCGCCAGCCCGGCATGTTTTTGCCAGCGCCATCCATGCGCCGAAAGCTCGTGACCGCGTTCGGTGGCGTGCCGCGCCAGCCACGGCGAGCGTTCCACCGCCCGCCCGCAGGCGCTCAGCGTGTAGACCTTCTCGTACTGCGCGAACAGCTCGTCGATGCGCCAGTAAGCGACCCGCGTGCCGTACTCGAAATGGCTGTCGATGCACGCGTCCGGCATGGGCTGGGGATCGATCACTTCGTAGATCCCTTCGTTGCGCGGGTCGCCATCGGTCATGGAGAATTCCGCGCCTTCCTCGAAGTTGACGACGAAGGAGACGGCGACCCGTGCATCGCCGGGCCAGCGCACGGCGGGCGGACGGCCGCCGTAGCCTACGAAGTCGCGGGAGGAAGTGGATGGGGCAGGAATGGGTTCAGGCGTACTCATGGTCAACGTCAGGATTCAGAATTGGGCCAGGCGGCGCATGCCCACCAGCCGTTCGGTGATGAACAGCACAATGATGGCCAGCAGGATCAAGCCGGCCGACAGCGCGGCGATGGTGGGATCGGGCGACTCTTCGAGATAGCGCAGGATCTCGATCGGCAGCGTCTTCTGCCGCGCATCGGTCAGGAAGATCGAGATGGGGTAGTTGTCCATCGACGCCAGGAAGGCGAACAGGCCCGACGTGAGAAAGGCGGGTGCCAGCGCCGGCACCATCACCTTCAGCACCGCCCGCGCGGGCGACAGGCCCAGCGTGCGCGCCGCTTCCAGGAGCCGCATGTCGAATAGCGCCAAGCTGGCGTGCACCGTGCGAACGACATAAGGCAGGGTGATCACGATGTGGCCGATGATCAGCGCGCTGAGCACGTCGCGCAGCCCGAGCTCGCGCAGCAACTGCAGCAGCGCTACGCCGATGACCAGGCCCGGCATCAGCAGGGGCGACACGAGAAAAGCCAGCAACGCGTCGCGCCCCTTGAAGCGGCCATGCGCGATCGCAAGGGCGCACAGGGTTCCCAGCACCAGCGCGGCGGCCGTTGATGCCAACGCTACGTTCACGGACAACAGCAGCGTCTGGCCCAGGCCGTCCTTGTGCAGCACAGCCTGGTACCACCGCAACGACCACTGCGGTGCGGGCAGGTTGAAGACAGGAGAACTGCTGAAGGAAACCAGCACCACCACGACCAGGGGCGCCAGCATGAAGATGGCCACCAGCAGCAGCATCAGGCTGCCGCCGGCGCGCGTAAGTTTGTCGGTCTTCATGATGTGCCCTTGTTTTTATCCGCCGGCGCCAGGCGCGCATCGACGCGGCGCGCCAGCCAGCTGCTGATGAGAACGATCAGCACGGCCAGCGCCAGGAGCACGACGGCCATGGTCGAACCGGCCTGGCGGTCGCGCATGAACAAGTAGGCGCGCGCCACCAGCGCGGGCAGGGTCTGGTAACGGTCGCCCACGACCAGTGCCGGTATCACGTACATGGATACCGCCATCGAAAAGACGAAGGTGCAGCCGGTGATGACGCCGGGCACGGACAAGGGCCAGACGACATGGCGGAACTTGTACATCGCGCCCGCGCCCAGCGTGGCGGCGGCATCGGTCAAGCGCCGGTCGATCTGCCGTGCCACGGTGAAGATGGGCAGCACCATGAAGGGCAGGAACACGTGGACGGCGGTGATCACCAGGCCGCGTTCGTTGAACAGAAGCCTGAGCGGAGCGTCGATCAGCCCGAGCTTCAGCAAGGTCATATTGAGCAGCCCGTTGCTGCGCAGCAGGATGGTCCAGGCGAAGCTCTTGACCACCACGCCCACCGACAGCGGCAGGATGAGGACCAGGAACATCAGGCCCTGTACGGCCAGTGATGCGCGTGCCATGGCAAAGGCCACGGGGTAGCCGATCAGCAGGCAGATGGCCGTCACGCCGGCGGCGATCTTGACCGTATTCCAGATGACCGTCAGATGATAGGAGTCGCTGAAGAAGGCGGTATAGCCGCCCAGGCTGAAGCCGCCATCCGTGGCGCGCAGGCTGGTCGCCAGGAGAAACACCAGCGGCAGCGCGAAGACGAGCAGCAGGTAGCTGACGCCGGGCAGGGCCAGCCAGCCGATGCCGTAGCGGGAGCCGGCCGTCTTGTGGGCCGGCGCCGGGGCCAGGGTTGGCGCCGGCGCCGCCAGTGTGGCGGGGGCGACCGAGGGCCTTGTGCCAGCTTCGCTCATGCGGCCTCCGGCGCGGGGAACACCAGCGTCTGCGCCACCGGCCAGGCCAGCGCGACACTGTCGCCGGGGCGGGGCGCGCAGCCGGTCTGGGCTGAAAGCTCGGCCACGACTTTCTGGGTGCTTGCGGCTGTATCCATGTAGATCAGTCTGCGTGCTCCCAGGTACGCGGTGTCGCTCACCTTCATCTGGAGCGTGTTGGCATTGCCACCGGCTGGCGCTGCGTCGCCCAGGCAGATGGATTCGGGCCGCACCGCCAGCACCACGCGGCTACCCACGGCTACGGACGAGGGGGCTTTCATCGAACCCTGTGGCGTCTTCACGCTAACCATGCCGTCCGCGGCGGCTTCCACCTGGCCTTCGAACTGGCTGGACAGCCCGACGAAATTCAGCGCGAACAGCGTGCGCGGCTTGGCGTAGATCGCTTCCGGTACGTCGAGCTGTTCGATGATGCCGCCGTTCATCAAGGCGATACGGTCCGACATGACCAGGGCCTCGTCCTGGTCGTGCGTCACGAAGATGGCGGTAATGCCGGCATCGCGCAGAATCCGCCGCAGTTCGATCTGCATGTGTTCGCGCAGCTTGCGGTCCAGCGCGGACAACGGTTCGTCCAGCAGGATCAGGCGCGGCCGCGTCGCCAGCGCGCGAGCCACGGCAACGCGTTGTTGCTGGCCACCCGACAGCGCGGCCACGGGCCGGTCGGCCAACGCGGCAAGCTGTACCGACTGCAGCACCGCGCGCACTCTTTGCGCGCGTTCATCGCGCGGCAGCCCGTGCGCCTTCAGGCCGAACGCGATGTTCTCTTCCACGGTCAGGTGGGGAAACAGGGCGTAGTTCTGGAACACCACGCCGATGTTGCGGCGGTGCGCCGCAACGCGGGTGAGGTCCGTGCCATCGACGGTGATGCTGCCGTCGTCGCAGGGGGTAAGGCCCGCGATCAGCCGCAGCAAAGTGGTCTTGCCGCAACCCGAAGGGCCCAGCAGCGACAGGAACTCGCCCGAGGCCACCGACAGGTCGAGCCCGTCGACCACGGTCTGGCGACCGTAGCGCTTGGTGACGCCAGTCAGGTGCAGGGCGCTCATAGCGCCATCTCGCGGTCCCAGCGTTCGACCCAGCCCTTGCGTTGCTCGCTGATGTAGTTCCAATCGGGGATGAACACCTCGCCCTTGGGCACGCCGGCGGGCGCGGCCACGGTCGTATTGGTGGGCAGGGCCAAGGAGATGTCGGCGATCTGCTTCTGCCATGCCCCCAGCATGGCTTCGATGAAGGCGTCGGCGAGTTCGGCTTCGGGGCCCCCCTTGACCTTGGCGATGCCGGTGGGCATGGCCATGCCGCCTTCCTTGGGTAGCACCAGGTCGATCGGCGCGCCCTTGGCTTTACGTTCGAACGCGTTGAAGCCGATCATGCCGCCGATGGCGGTGGCTTCTCCCTGCTCCAGCAGATTCAGCGCTTGCGGTAGTTGCGTGTAGACGGTCAGCAGGTTGGGCTTGAGCGCCTTGAGTTTGCGGAAGGCGGCGTCGGGCTCGTACTGGGCGTCCTTCATCGGCTTGCCGGATTCCAGCGCGGCGGCGACGAGGAACATCGCCAGGCCTTCGGTGTTCTGTAGCGAAGGGATGATCAGCTTGCCTTTGTAGGCGGGTGTCCAGAGGTCGGCATAGCTTGGAATCTGCCGCACTTGCGCGGTGTTGACCGCCACTCCCGTGGTCGACTGCATGTAATTGGCCCACATGCCGTCCATGTGCACCGTCCCGGGCTTGAGCCTGGCCAGGCTGGGCACTTGAGCGGCGGTCATCTTGTCCAGCACGCCTTCCTGGATGGCCTGGATCATCACCGGGTCGTCCATCAAGACCACGGACATGTACTGATGGCCTTTGTTGTTGACCATCTTTTCCAGGTTGACCAGCGATCGGGTGCCTTCGAACAGCACCTTGCAGCCGGTCTGCTTTTCGAACACCGGTATCAGCGGATCGAGGAAAGCCTTGTGGCTGCCGGCGCCTCCGACCACCAGTTCCTTGCCCTTGTTTTGTGCATGCGTCCAAAGTGGTGCGGCCGCCAGAGGGGCTGCGAACAGCCCTTTGATGATGCTCCTGCGTGTGACACTCGATGCCGATTTCATGCGATTCCCCTTGACGCGCGACGCCCCGGTCGTGGTGATGTGGACATAAGGAGCCGGTTTTCTCCTTGCTCCAAAATAGTGCACAATTCTTAAAACATTGTGCACATACATCCCTATCAAGCAAAAATGATGCCAAAAAGGCCAAGCGATAAAGGGAGCGCTTCTTCCGGACCACTCGTCGATGGTTGGATGAAAGCGATAGCGGGTCTCTAATTTCCTCCGGTGACCAGGACAAGTGTGATGCGGTCCTGCGTGGCTGCGGCTTGGCTTTGCGCCCACCGGCGGCGGGCGTCGAGCATATCCATGCGCGCATGGGCGACGCTGGCCGCGGTCGCCAAGCCGAATTGCGCTTGCGCTTGCTGACGCTCCAATACTTGCGTCGAACGCGTGAACACCTCGAGCGCATGACGGGCGGCCTGATCCGTGCCATGCTGGGTCGCCAGCGCGTCCTCCACTT
This sequence comes from Achromobacter sp. HZ34, assembly GCF_002209485.1. Taxonomy (GTDB): domain Bacteria; phylum Pseudomonadota; class Gammaproteobacteria; order Burkholderiales; family Burkholderiaceae_B; genus Bordetella_C. The sequence goes on from NZ_NJIX01000001.1 coordinate 96,074, forward strand.
CCTGCAAGGCGGCGAGCACGGTGGCCCGGTAGCGCGAGGCAGCGGCATCGAAGTCTTTATGCGCCTGATCCAGGCGGGCGGAATGCGTGCCGCCGTCGAACAAAGAGACCGCCAGGCTGGTCCCCAGCGACCACACGCGAGCGGGAGTGCCAAGCAGACCGGCAAGGCTCGAGTTCTGGCCGCCGACGTCCGCCCCCAGTATCAAGTCGGGAAAGAAAGCGGCACGTGCAACGCCGATTGCCGCATTGGCGCTGGCGGCATCACGTTCGGCCTTGACGATGTCCGGCCGCCGTTCCAGCAGTGAAGATGGTAAGCCCGCCGGTACGTCGGGCGTGGGCAGGCGGTAGCCGGCGACGCGCTTGATCGACAGGCTGGCGGGCGTACCGCCCGTAAGGGCCGCGATGGCGTGCTCGTCGCGTGCGCGCCGGGCTTCTTCGTTGGTGATGCTTGCCATCAAGAGATCGAGGACATTGCGCTCGCTGTCCACCGTATCCTCATCAGCCAGCCCCTCAGCCTGCGCATCTTTGGCCATGTCGAGCAGTTGAGTCGCCTGTGCGCATTGTTCGGCCAGGGTCGCGAGATCGAGGTCACTGGCGCGCATGTCGAAATAGGCGCGCGCCAACGCCGCGGCGATGCTCAGGCGCACCCCATTCACGGTGGCGGCGACCGCCTCGCTGGAGGCATTAGCCGCGGCGACCCGGCTGCGCGCCTGACCCCAGATATCCGGCTCCCATCTGGCCGCCACGATGGCATGGACGGCCGTGAATGGGTAATAGGTATAGCGATTCTCCCGCTCTTCCGCCGAGGTCTCCCGGCTACGGCTCGCGCCCGTGGTGGCGGTCACGGACGGCAGTGTTGCCGATCGGGCCTGGGCGACGATGGCGTTGGCGCTGCCGAAGTCGGCGACGGCAGCGGCGATCGACTGATTGGCCGCCATGGCCCGCGCTTCGAGCCGATCCAGATCAGGATCGGCAAAGCGTCGCCACCAAGCGTCACCCGGCGCCGCAGCGGCGGCTGACGCAGAGGCGGTGTGCCAATGAACGTCTTCTTTGTACGCTGCTGGAAGCGCGATGTCCGGCTTGACGTATGCCGGGCTCAGCGAGCATGCGCACAGGCTGGATAGCGCGAGGAGCGTCATCAGGGGGCGAGCGAGAAAATGCAGGAAAGCCGCGCGCCGCTTCATGCTGTTGACTCCCTATGGCTTTGCCGCAAGGTATGGCCGCCGCTCAGCGCCAGGTAAATCACTGGCGTGGAGAAAAGCGTAAGTAATTGGCTTACGGCCAGGCCGCCGATGATGGCGATGCCCAAGGGGTGGCGCAGCTCCGCGCCCACGCCCGTGCCGAACGCCAGCGGCAAGGCGCCCGCCACCGACGCCATGGTGGTCATCAGAATGGGGCGCAGCCGCAGCGTGGCCGCCTGTAGCACGGCGTCAGCGGGCGCCATGCCGTCGCGCCGTTCCAGCTCAAGCGCGAAATCGATCATCATGATGGCGTTCTTCATGACGATGCCGACCAGCAGGATGATGCCGATCAGACCCATGACGTCCAGGCCCAGGCGGCACAGCCACAGCGCCACCAATGCGCCCAGGGCGGCGGACGGCAGGGTCGACAGAATCGTGACTGGATGGACGACGCTCTCGTACAGGACGCCCAGGGTGATGTAGACCACGAAGATCGCGGCGAGGAAAAGGAAGATCTGGTTGGCGCCCGATGACGCAAAAATCTTCGCCTCGCCTTCAAGCCCTGCCTGCACGTCGAGCGGCAAGCGAAGATCCTGCTCGATTCGGGCGACGTGCCGTAAGACCTCGTCCATGGATATCGACGGCAGGGCGTTGAACGACACATCCGCATAGGGAAACTGGTCCTGGCGCTGGATGGTCAGCGGGACGGCGCGTACGCTGGCTCGCGCCAGTTGCGTCAGGGGCACGAGGCCTCCCGCTGCAGCCGTGACACGAATCTGCCGCCCCAACTCGTTGAGGGATTGCAGCTTATCGATGGACGCCATGACCACCCGGTATTGGTTCGAGGCGGTGAATACCGTGGATATTGGCCGCTGCCCGAAAGCGTCGTACAGGGTGTCGTCGATCTGTTGCTGGGAGATGCCCAGGCGCGACGCGGCGTCGCGGTCGAAGTCCAGGTAGATCTGGTTGCCGTCCTGCAAGGCGTCGCTTGCCACGTCGGTGAATATAGGGTCCGCCTTGACCGCCTGGACGAGGCGGGCCGCCCGATCACGCACCGCTTGTGTGTCTGCGGATTGCAGGCCCAGGCGGTAGCTGGTGTTCGACGGCCGGTCATCCAGCATCAGATCCTGTACGGGACGCAGCAAGATCAGTGGCTGTTCCCCGCCGGGCAGGCGCTGTGCCAGCCGCGCAAGCAGCGCATCACCGCCGCCCAGGTCGGCGGCGTCGTTCTTGAGTTGAACCTGTAAGCGCCCCGTGTTCAACTTGTCATTGCCCTGGCCGATGCCGGCGAAAGCGGCGACCGATGCCACCGCCGGGTCCGCCGACAGTGTGCGGCCTACTTGTTGTTGCTGGGCCGCCATGGCCGCGAAAGTCCCCGTCGGATCGCCCAGCACTGCCCCTGCGAGCAGTTTGCTTTCTACACGGGGAAACAGGCCCTTGGGAATCAAGACGACACAAGTGACGGTCGCCACGGTGGTCAACAACAGAGTGAGCAGGACCAGGGCGCGGCGGCGCAGCACCCCTCGGAGCATGCGCGCATAGCCTTCCACGAGCGCTGCGAATACGCCACCGGCCTGTTGCTCCGGCGCGCCGTGTGCGCCCCTTGCATCGTGTGCGAGCGGACGCAGCAGGCGCGCGGACATCATAGGCGTCAATGTCAGCGATACGAAGGCTGACACAAGGATGGCGGCCGATAGCGTCACAGCGAATTCGCGGAATAGCCGGCCCAGCAGATCGTTCATGAAAAGCAGGGGTATCAGCACCGCCACCAGCGCGACGGACAGGGAAACGATGGTGAAGCCAACTTGGCGAGCGCCTTCGATGGCTGCCTGCACCACGGACATCCCCGACTCCATCAATCGGCTTATGTTTTCCACGACCACGATGGCATCGTCCACCACGAATCCGGTGGCGATGGTCAGCGCCATGAGCGTCAGATTGTTCAGGCTGAAACCGAAAGCATGCAGCAGGCCCAGGGTCGCCACTATCGACACCGGCACACAGACCGCCGGCACGAGCGTGGCGCGGCCGTTGCGCAGGAAGAGCAACACCACCAGCACCACCAGTATCACCGCCATGACCAGCTCGACCAGCGCGTCATGGATGGACTTGCGGATACTCTCGGTGCGATCGGTCAGCACATCCACGCTTACCGCCTGGGGCAAGGCAGCACGCAGCTGCGGCAGCAGTTCCTCGATGCGGTCCACCAGCGCAATGACGTTGGCGCCAGGCTGGCGCTGGATGGTCAGGATGATGGCGGGCCGATTGTTGACCCATGCTGACTGTTGGCTATCCTCGGCCCCGATGCGAGCGGCGCCGACCGTTGACAGGGATACCGGTGCGCCGTTCTTGTAATCGAGGATCAGCTTGTCGTAGTCCTCGACGTCCTGCATCTGGTCATTGCCGCCAATGCTGAATGCCGTATGGCGGTCTTGCAGATTTCCCTTCGCCAGGTTTGCGTTGGCTGCGGCGACCGCGCCGCGCACGCCTTCCAGGGATTCGCCGCGGCCGTTCAAGGCGGCCATGTTGACGTCCACACGTATCGCGCGACGCTGCCCGCCGGAAACGCTGACCAGGCCGACGCCGGATACTTGGGACAGCCTTTGCGCGACACGCGTATCGGCCAGGTCCTCGACTTCGGTCAAGGGCATGGTCGTTGACGTGAGGGCCAGCGTCATCACGGGCGGATCCGCGGGATTGACCTTGCTGTAAGCCGGGGGGTAGGGCAGGACCGGCGGCAGCAGCGTGGCGGCCGCATTGATGGCTTCCTGCACTTCCTGCTCGGCGACATCGATGTCCAGTTTGAGGTCGAATCGCAGCGTGATGGTCGACGCGCCGTTCGCACTGGTCGAGTCCATCTGTGTCAGCCCGGGCATCTGTCCCAGCCGCCGTTCCAGCGGCGCGGTCACGGTGGCGCTGACGATATCGGCTGCGGCGCCGGGATAGGGCGTATAGACCTGGATGGTCGGGTAGTCCACTTCCGGCAAGGCGGAGACTGGCAGGACGCGGTAGGCCAGCAGTCCGGCGGCGGTGACGGCGACCGCCAGCAAGCCACAGGCGATCGGGCGGGTAATGAAAGGACGGGAGAGATTCATTCGCGCTGACCTCCAGCGGCCGTGGTCATCGTGACGGCCATGTGATCCGCGACGCGTCCCACTCCGTCGGTAATGACGATGTCCCCAGCGTGGACATCGCCGCCGACGAGCGCAGTCTTGTCGCCTGCCTGCGGCCCCGTGTGGACAGATCGTATTGCGGCCGCGCCACCCTTGATAACGTAAACAAAGTCGCTGGCATTTCCATGCCGGATGGCGCGGGTGGGTACCACCAGCGCGTTCTGGAGCAAGCGCACCCGTACACGGGCGTTGACGAAGCCATTCGGGAAGAGTTCGCCCTGCGCATTCGGGAACAGCAATTTGATCCTGACCGTTCCCGTGCCCGCATCCGCCGCATTGTCTATGGCCACAAGATAGCCAGTGGCCAGCTCGCGGCGGCCGCGGTCGTCCAAGGCGCTGGCGGGTAGTCGGCCATCCTTCCGTAGCGCGCTCGCCAGGCTGGTCACGTCTCGTTCCGGCAAGGGGAAGACCACGGTGATGGGGGCGTCGGTCACGACGGTGGCGATGCCGCCCGGGTCGCCCGGTTGGACGTAGTTGCCAGCGTCGACATGGCGCAGGCCCACTATGCCGTCGACCGGAGCGGTCAGGGTGCAGTAGCTCAGCTGTACTTCGAATTCTTCTTTCACCCCCTGGTCCGTGGTGAGTGTGCCTTGGTACTGGGCTACCAGCGCCGCCTGGGTGTCCAGCGTCTGCCGCGTCACGGTGCCGGCCGCGGCCCCTTGCCGGTAACGTTCCAGATCGCGCTGGGCGTTGCCCATCAGCGCACGATCCCGCGCCAGTTGTCCCTCGGCCTGCCGGAGCTTGGCGTGGAGATAGCGGGAATCGATGGTGGCCAGGATGTCGCCCGCATGCACGGCCTGGCCTTCCTTGAATCGCACGCTCTCCAGCAGCCCGGCGATCTGCGTACGCACGATTACGGTCCGTTCGGGCGCTACGGTGCCCGGTCCTTCGACGTATACGGGAACGTTGGCCAACGCGGCGGCTTCGCCACCGACAGGCAGGGGCGGGCGGACCGTGGCCGGGGCGGGCGCCGGATGCAGGGCGTATAGACCCATGGCGACGAGCGCCAGCAGCACCACGGCGGCTGGAATGGCTTTCTTAATCATGATTAGCGTTCCGGTGAGCGGGAGTGGTGGGACAGCAGCAGGTAGATGGCGGGCGTGGTGTAGAGCGTGACGAATTGGCTGAGGACCAGCCCGCCGATGATGGTCAGCCCCAGGGGGCGTCGGAATTCCGCGCCGTAGTCGGAGCCGAAGACCAACGGCAGGGCGCCCAGCAACGCAGCCATGGTGGTCATAATGATGGGGCGGGCTCGGGTCAGGCAGGCCTGCCGGATGGCGGCGCGCGCGCCGCAGGCCGTCTCTCGTTGCAGCGCAAGCGCGAAATCGATCAGCATGATGGCGTTTTTCTTGACGATGCCGATAAGCAGGATCAACCCGATCAAGGCCATGACATTCAACTCCATCCCGCATGCGGCCAGGGTCAGCAATGCGCCCAGTCCCGCGGGGGGAAGCGAAGACAGGACCGTCAAGGGATGAATCAGGTCTTCATAGAGAATCCCCAGCGTCAGGTACACCACGGCCAGTGCCACGGCAATAAGCAGCGGCTCCTGTTTGAGCGACTGTTCGAATGCCTGCGCCGTGCCGCTGAAGCTTCCGGTCACGGACGTGGGCAGGCGGGACCGCGCCACGGCTTGCTGGATGGCATCCGTGACATCGCCCAGCGGCACGCCCGGTTCCAGGTTGAAGGAGATGGTCTCGGAGGGGAACTGCCCAGTATGATTCTCGATCAAGGGCGCGCGCCGGGTCGAGACCTGGGTCAGCATGGATAGGGGAACCAGGCTGTGATCCTTGCCCGGAACCCACAGCTGGCCCAAGGCGGCCGGGTCGTTCCAGGTATCTGGATCGATCTCCATCACCACGCGGTAAAGATTGGCGGGATGGTACAGAACCGACAGCCGCCGCTGGCCGAAGGCGTCGTACAGCGTCTGGTCGATGGTGTCGACGCTGATGCCGTAACGGGCGGCCGCCGTGCGGTTCACTTCGAGAAAGGATTGCCGGCCGCCGGTCGCACGGTTGCTGGTGACCTGAATGACGCCCGGGATGCGGCGGATGATGCCCTGGACGGTGGGCGCCCAACGCAGGATGTCCTGAGCGTTGTCGGCGGTTAACGTGTACTGGTATTGCCCGGCGCTTTGCCGTCCACCTATTACCACGTCCTGCGATTGCTTCAAGTAGAGATGCACGTCCGGGACGTGCGCAACGCTTGCCTGGATGCGGCGCATGATTTCGTCGGCGGAGGCTGCGCGCGTCGCCGCAGGCTTCAGGTACATGTAGACGGTGCCTTCATTGGGCGCCAAACCGGTGCCGACATAGCCGACCACGTTCGCCACGCCCGGATCCTGCTTGAGCAGATCCTCCACTTGCTGGAACTTGTCGCGTACGTCCAGGAACGAGCGATCCTGCGATACATACAGGCTGCCTGTAATGCGGCCGGTGTCCTCGGCGGGAAAGAATCCCTTGGGCGTGAACCCGTACAGCAGGCCGCTGGCCACGGTAATCAGCACCGCGACCATGGCCAGGAATATATGGTGATCCAGGGCCCAGTCCAGAGTGATGGCGTAGAAACGCATGGCCCGGGAGGGTGGACGATGCGTCGCGGCGCGGATTGAGCGGTCCAGCGGGCGCATCAGCGTGCGGCACATCATGGGAGTCAAGGTGAGCGAGATCACCATCGACAGGCCGATGGCGACGGCCAGGGACACGGCAAACTCACGGAACAGCCGGCCGACGATGCCACCCATGAACAGCATTGGAATCAAGGCGGCGATCAGCGATACCGTGATGGACACGACCGTGAAGCCGATTTCCCGGGTGCCGTTCAGCGCGGCCTGCAGCGGTGTCCGGCCCTGCTCCAGGTGGCGTCCGATGTTCTCCACTACCACGATGGCGTCGTCGACGACGAAGCCGGTGGAGATCGCCAGCGCCATCAGGGACAGGATGTTCAGACTGAAGCCGAGCATTGTCATGACGGCTGCCGTGCCGAGCAGGGACAGCGGGACCGCCACCGCGGGAATGAGCGCCGTGCGCCAGCTGCGTAGAAAAGCCAATACGACGAGGATCACCAAGACGATGGACGTAAGCAGGGTGAATTCGATGTCGGCCAGTGACGCGCGGATGGCGGGCGTACGATCGCCGATGACGGAAATATCGATGTCGGGAGGGATGGCGGCGCGCAGGAGCGGCAGATCGTTCCTGATGGCCGCTACCGCGTCGATGATGTTGGCGCCTGGCTGCTTGTAGACCACCAGCAGAACTGCCGCGTGGCCGTTGGCCACACCGAAATTGCGCAGGTCTTCCACCGATTCGCGCGCCGTGCCCATGTCGGAGATTCGGATGACGCTCCCGTCGCGCGTACGGAAACGCAATGCGGCATAGTTTTCCGCCCGGAGCGGATTGTCGTTGCCGCGCAAGGTGTAACGCTTGTCCTGGATGTCGATGCCACCCAGCGCTCGGGACAGACTGCTGCCCAGCAGAAAGCGGCGCACGTCTTCCAGGGCAATGCCTTGCTGGTTCAGGCGTTGCGGGTCCAGATCGATGCGAACGGCGGGCAGGGCGCCGCCACCGACCCCGACTTCGCCCACACCCGCGGTGCGCAACAGCCGCTGTTGCAACACGGTGGAAGCTGCGTCGAAGAGGTCCGTGCGCGGCCTGGTCGGCGACGTCAACGCCAGCAGCATGATGGGCGCGTCGGCAGGATTGGATTTGTAATAGGTAGGGTTCTGAGGCATATCCTTCGGCAGGTCGCCTTTGGACGCATCGATGGCTGCCTGGACGTCGCGGGCGGCGCCGTCTATATTGCGATCCAGGTCGAACTGCAGGACGATGCGGGTGTAGCCGGTAGCGCTAGCCGACGTCATTTCCGTAACGCCGGCGATGCGGCCCAGGCGCCGCTCCAGCGGTGTCGCCACGGCGTTCGCCATGGTCTCCGGATCGGCGCCCGGTAGAGAGCCTCGTACGCTTATCGTCGGGTACTCCACTTCCGGCAATGGTGCGGCCGGCAGCACGGCGCAGGCGACGACGCCACCGGCCGCGAGCGCGAGCGCAAGCAGCGCGGTTCCTATCGGACGCGCGATAAATGGACGGGAGAGGTTCATGGCGTTGCGGCGGCGCCTGCTGAGAACATGTGGCTTGCCTCGCTCAATTCGAGACCTGTGGCCAGCACTGCACAATCATGCGCGTGCCCGGATTGGCGCTGGCGATCCGCAGGCGGAAGTCGTGCAGGTGCAGGATTGCCGATACGATGGACAGACCTAGGCCGGATCCAGGCAGGTCGCGTACGCCGGGGCTGCGGTAAAAGCGCTGCACCACCGACTCGCGTTCGGTTTCATCGATACCGGGGCCGCTGTCGGAGACGCACACGCAGGGGCCGTGAGGGGTCATGCTTAACGCCAGCATCACTTTGCCGCCAACGGGCGTGAACTTGATCGCGTTGTCGACCAGGTTGCACAGCACCTCGAATAGCAAGGCCCGATCTCCCAAGATGCGGCCTGTGTCTTCGGTATGGATCGCCAGCGTCATATGCTTGTCCTCAGCCAGCGGCTCATAAAGCTCGGCGGCTTCGTGTAGCAATTCATCGAGATCCACTTCGCTGAAGTTACTTCGGCGATTCATGGTTTCGATCTCCGATATGCGCAGGATGGCGGAGAAACGCAGCAGCAATTGGTCGGTTTGCCCGACCGCCTGCTCCAGCATTGCGCGATCCTTGGGCGCTGCATCCTGCAATAGATGGCGCAGCAGCGTATGCAGGCGAGCGAGAGGGGTGCGCAAGTCATGGGCGATGCCATCGCTTGTGCTTTTTACTTCTCCCATCAGGCGTCCGATGTCGTCCAGCATCCCGTTGACGATGTTCGCCAGCAGGGCCAGTTCATCGCGGCCGCCAGCTGGCAGTCGTTCGCTCATGTTGCCGCCCGCGATGCGTACGGCCGCCTGCTGGATGGCACGAATCCGCCGCCATTGGCGCAAGCTGTATAACCATCCCAGTCCCATCCCGGTCAAAGCGATGGCCAGGCTGCTCCACAACATGCTGCGCAACAGTGTGTCACGCAACTGCGTGATCTCGCCCACGTCGCGGACCAGCACCAGCATGTTGCCGTTCTTGAGCACGACGGCCATGGCCAGGGCATCCGCGACGTCACCGGCATAAGCAGGCAGTAGGTTGGCCTCCACTCGATGCAGAAAGTGATCGTCCGGAATGGTGGGCGGCGGCGCGGCGATGGTTCCCGCAATGATCGAGCCGTCGGGTGCGAAGAGGCCGTAGTAATTGACCCGCTGAGGTACGTCGCGTGACAACAGGTTGATTTCGGCGGGCAGGCGCTCGGGGCGCAGCGCCCGCAGGTAACGTGCTTCCCAGCCGATGATGTTGCGCGCCTGTTGCGCGATGTAGGCGGCGGAACGCCAGTAATCCAGTCCCAGTAAACTCCCCACCGAAATGATGAAGATGGCCGTGTAGACCAGGAACAGGCGGAAGGGCGTCGTGCGCCAGCGCTTCATGCTGCTAATCGAGGACATAGCCGAAGCCCCTGACGGTTCGTATCTGCGGTCCCGCGAAGTTGCTGACTTTCTTGCGCAGCCTCGCGACATGCACGTCGATCAGGTTGGTGCCTGGGTCGAAATGCATGTGCCAGACCGTTTCGAAGATCATGGTGCGTGTCAACGTCTGGCCTGGATGGCGCATGAATATTTCCAGTAGACGGAATTCAGTGGGCAGTAGCTTCAGGTGCTGGCCGTTGCAGCTGGCGCTGCGGGCAATCAGATCCAGTTCCAGCTCGCCCACGCGCAGCAAAGCGGGGTTACCTCGAGCGGGTTCCACGCGACGGCGCAACAGCACTTCGAGACGTGCCGTCATTTCCTCCAGGGCGAAGGGTTTGGTCAGATAGTCATCGCCGCCCGCGCGCAGCCCGCGCACGCGCTCGTCGACGTCGGAGAGCGCGCTGATCATCAACACAGGCGTATGGATCCCGTTGCTGCGCAAGCAACTGACAATGGCCAGACCATCCATGCCAGGCAGGACTCGGTCCAGCGTTATCGCATCATAAGCAGCGCTTAAGGCTTTTGCGGCCCCATCCCGGCCGTCCGGCGACCAATCGACATCGAATCCTTGTCGGTCCAGTTCTCCGATGATCTCGTTGGCGATTACGCTGTCGTCTTCGATTGTGAGGATTTTGGCACTCATCTGCTGTCTTTGCCGGTGGACCGATTATCGACAGAATAGATAAGTTGCCTTCCAGTTGCCCATCAGACAGGTGAAGAAATTTTCATGGAATGCCGGGCGCTCCCAGTCCTTTGCTTCGCAAGCCCGACTTCTTCGTAGTCCTGGCTCCTCGGGCTCAGGCCGGCGCCGGCCGGGGAGCCACGAGGCTCTGCTCTACGCCGGGTACTGCCCCTCCCATGCCTCGACATCCCCCAGGCCCAGGTAGTCGCTGTACTCTGCGCCGCTCAACATGCGGCCGTGCATGGCCGCGGTGTTGCCGTCTACGCGCAGGTGGCCCAAGGCTTCGCGCATGGTGTAGCCCAGGGCGTTGCGCAGCATGCCGGGATAGATCGCCAGCGCGACGCCCAGTTCAGCCAGGTCGGCGTTGCGCAGCGCGGCCATCGGGCCGCCGGAGTCCAGGTTGAACATGCAGGGCACGCGTACGCGTTCAGTGACTTCGCGGATGTCGTCCAGCACGCCTTCGTGGCCTTTCAGTTCGACGAAGACGGCATCCGCGCCCTCGGTTGCGAAGGCCTGCGCACGTTCGATGGCTGCATCCAGGCCCATCGATGCCGCGCAATCCGTGCGGCCGATCACCAGCAGCCCGGTCGGGGCCCGCGCCGCCACGGCGGCGGCGATGCGTGCGACCGCGGTGTCGAAGGGCAGCACGGCGCGCGCGCCGGGGAATTGCGCGCAACGCTTGGGCGATTGCTGGTCCTCGATGTGGATGGCCGCGACGCCGGCCGCCTCGAATTCCTCCACGGTACGGCGGATGGCCGCGGCCGCGCCGTAGCCCGTGTCCGCGTCGCAGATCAAGGGCAGGTCCACGCAGGCCGCCACGCGGCGGGCATGGGCGGTGATCATGGTCAGGTCCACCAGGCCGACGTCGGGCTTGCCCAGCAGGCTGGCCGACACGCCATTGCCCGTCATGTAGACCGCCTCGAACCCGGCGTGCTGCACCATGCGCGCGCCATAGGCGTCGTACACGCCGGGGGCGATCAGCGTGGCGGCGCCGCGGCCCGCGCGTTCCAGGCGTTGGCGCAAGTCCTGGCGCAGCCGGGCGGCCTTGTCTATTCTTGCCGTCATTGCGTGAACCCCCAATCCGGATGCTTGCTCAGGTACGGAATCAAGCCGCCTTCGCGCAAGATGGCGCGGATCTGCGGCGGCAACGGCCGCAGCGGCTGCTTCACCCCACGGGACGCCACCTCGATCGCGCTGGCGTCCAGGTCGATGGTGACCTGGTCACCATCGACCCATCCACTGGTGTCGTACTCGATCACCAGCAGCCCGTTATTGATGGCATTGCGAAAGAACTGGCGTCCGAAAGACGGCGCCACGATGGCCGCGACGCCCATCCGGTGCAGGATGTGCACGGCCTGCTCGCGCGAGGAGTTGATGCCGAAATGGCGCCCCGCCGCGATGATGCCGCCAGGCTGGAAACGCCCGGCGAAGCCCGGCGCCACGCCGTCGAAGGCCTGGGCGGCGATGAAGGCCTCGTCCTTGCCGGGCAGGTATTTGCCGGAGCACTGCGTATCGGTGTTGACGTCGTCGCCAAGCACGAAGACCGGACCGCTGATGATGTCGGTGTGCGTATCAAACATGGGCAGGCCTCCACAGTCCGCCATCGACCGTGCGCGGGTCGGTGATATAGCCGGTCAGCGCGGACGCCGCGACCGTCGCGGCGGAACCGAGCCAGATTTCCGCCTCGTGATTGCCCAGCCGGCCGCGGAAATTGCGGTTCGCGCTGGAGATGGCCACCTCGTGGTCGCCGGGGATCAGGTGGTTGGTGATGCCCACACAGGTGCCGCAGCCCGCGGCCTCGAACGACGCGCCCGCGGCGGTGAGGATCTCGATCAAGCCTTCGCGCGCGGCATCCAGGTATATCTTGCGCGAGGCCGGTGTCACGATCATGCGTACGCCCCGCGCCAGCTTGCGCCCGCGCAGGATGGCGGCGGCCTGGCGGATGTCGTCCAGACGCCCGTTGGTGCAGGTGCCGATCAGCGCGAAATTTATCTTCTGCCGATCGATCTCCGTCACGGCTACGACGTCGTCCACTTCGTGGCGGCGCGCCACCTGCGGCGCCAGGTCGGCGCCGGCAATCGTCACGCGGTTCGCATAGCGCGCGTCCGCATCGGCGGAGACCGGGCGGGGCGGCCGCGCGCCGTGCGCCGCCAGCCAGGCCAGGGTTTTCTCGTCGGCTTCGAGCAGGGCCGCCTTGGCGCCCAGCTCGGCGGCGTGGTTGGCCAGCGTCATGCGATCGTCGATCTCCATGGCGCGCACCGCTTCGCCCACGTATTCGATGGCGTGGTAGTTCAGGCCTTCCGCGCCGAAGCGGCCCAGCATGTGCAGCGTCACGTCCTTGGCCCAGACGCCCGCCTGCAGGCGGCCGGTCAATTCGACGCGCGTGGTTTCGGGCACGCGCAGCCACACCTTGCCGGTCTTCATCACCGCGGTGACGTCGGTCCCTTCCACGCCGGTGCCGAACGCGTTGAAGGCGCCGTAGGTGACGGAATGGGTGTCCGTGCCCACCACCAGGTCGCCACAGGTCAGGTGGCCGCCTTCAGGCAGCACCTGGTGGCAGATGCCGTCGCCGATGTCGTACAGCGGGCTGCCGTGCTCGTCGGCAAAGCGGCGCATGGCGGTGTGGGTCTGCGCCGCCGCCAGATTGGGTGGGGGGGAATAGTGGTCCAGCACCCACGCGGTGCGCGACGCGAAAGGCAGCGTCTGCGCGCCCATCTTGTCGACCATGCGGATGGCGTTGGGTGCACGGGCGTCGTGCACCATGGCGAAGTCCACGTCGGCGACCACGATGTCGCCGGCCTGGACTTCATCGACGCCGGCATGGCGGGCGAGGATTTTTTCAGCAATGGTGGAAGGCATGTCGAAGGCCGTGGTTCAAAGGTTGATGTTCAGTTTCTTGATCAGGCCGCCCCATTTGTCGCTCTCGGCGCGGATGTAGCGGTCGGCTTCCTGGGGCGTGGTGGGATCGGGGTCCAGGCCCAGCTTCTTCAGCTTGGCGTCGACTTCCGGGTCCTTCAGCGTGGCGACGATGGCCTGGTTCAGGGCCTCGACCACCGGCGCGGGCGTACGCGCGGGGGCGGTGAAGGCGTACCAGTTGTTGGCCTCGAAACCGGGATAGCCGGATTCGGCGATGGTCGGCACGTTGGGCAGGACGTCCAGCCTTTGCAGGCCGGTCGTGACGATGGGCCGCAGCTTGCCGGCGTTGATGAACTGGATGGCGTCGGTGGGGCTGGCGAAGATCGAGGCCAGCGTGCCGCCCAGCAGGTCATTGGTGGCCGGCGCGCCGCCGCGATAGGCCACGTGCTGGTTTTGCAGGCCGGCCACGAACTTCAGCTGTTCGCCTGCCAGATGGCCGCTGCTCCCTATGCCCGACGAGCCGAAGGACATATCGGAGTGGGGCGCCTTGGCGGCCTGCAGGTAGTCCGCGAACGTGTGGATCTTGCTGTTGGCATTGACCACCAGCACGTTGGAGAAAGACACGGCCAGGGAGATGGGCGCCATGTCGGTGACCGGATCATAGGACAGCTTGCTCAGGTGCTGGTTGACGGCCAGCGAGCCGATCGTGCCCAGCATGATGGTGTAGCCGTCGGGCGCGGATTTGATCAGGGCGTCGGACGCGATGTTGCCGCCTGCCCCGGGCCGGTTGTCGATGATGATGTTCTGCTTCAGCTTCTTGGACAGCACAGGCGCCATGATGCGGGCCACCGTATCGGAACTGCCGCCGGCAGCGAAGCCGACCAGCAGGCGTATCGGCCCCCGGTTGGGGAAGTCGCTGCTGTCGGCGGCTTGGGCGCCGGTGGCGCAGAGGAGCAAGGTACAGGCGGCGGCAAGGGCGCTGACTTTGCTGAATGTGCTGAATACGCCGGACGCGCGCATGGCGCGCCGCTGGGGAAGGGCTTTCACGTTCTGTCTCCTGTTTCCCTTGGTCTGTATGCCAGGGTGAACCTCTTTATGCAAAATCGGTGCCACTTTGCCCGGATGGCAGGTGAATAACGCCATTCCCCGGGGAAATCCGGGTGTCGTCGGCTTCCTGCAGGAAAGTCCCGATGCGCGCCTGTGTTTCATCATTGAAAATGTTGTCTTTCAAAGATGAATCACTTCGCTGAAACCATGCGCCATTCCTCTGCTGTACCTCCTCTGGTTGCCGTCGAGGCCGCCCGTTCGCGGCGTCCGGTGGTGCATGCCGTCACCGGCCATGGCCTGTTCGAGAGCCTGCGCCAGATTGCGCCGGAGTTCTCAGAGCATGCGCGTGTCGAGCTGTTGCACGATGCCTTCGAGTCCGCGCTGGTGACCCTCAAGCAGGCCGTGGAACAGGGGCGCTGCGACGTGGTGGTGGCTTCGGGCAGCAATGGCGAGTATTTGCGGGCGCGCCTGTCGGTGCCGGTGGTGCAGGTGCAGGTGGGAGGCTACGACTTGATGGCGGCCCTGGCCTCGGCGCGCGAACTGTCGGCGCGGATCGCCGTGGTGCTGCATCATGAGGTCTCCGCGGCGCTGCGGCGCTTCCTGCGGGGATTCGATATGGACGTCGAGCTGCGCACGTATGAAACCCGCGAGGATGTCATGCGTTGCGTGCGGGAGCTGGCGGAGCAGGGCGTGGAGGTGGTGGTGGGCGCGGGGATGGTCACCGACCATGTGCGCAAGGCGGGTTTGACGGCCGTGCTGTTGTACTCGCTGGACTCCGTACGGGCCGCCATGGAGACCGCCATGGCGATTGCCGAGGCCCAGCACAAGGAACGCGTTCGCCGCGACCAGCTGGACCTGGTGTTACGCCACCTGAACGACGGCGTGGTGGCCGTCGACATGCAAGGCCGCATCACGACGCTGAATCCTGCCGCCGCGCGCATCATCGGCGCCGCCGCGCAGGCCGCGGGCCAGCCGCTGGCCGAAGTGGCGCCTGGCTTGACGCCGCGGCCGGTGCTGGAGCAGGGGCGCTCCGAACTGGGCCGTGTGGATGACGTGCGGGGCCAGTCCCTGGTGGTCGACGCGGTGCCTTTGTACGAATCCGGCATCCAGACGGGGGCCGTGCTGACGCTGCATCCATCGCAGCCGCTGGAGCACGCCGTGGGGCGCTTGCGTGCGCACAGCCATCGGCGGTCGCGTTCGGCGCGCTATACCCTGGGCGGCATGGTGGCTGCGTCGCAGGCGATGCGGCAGCTGGTTCATCGTTGCGAAGTGATGGCGCGCGCCAGCGATGCGTCCGTCCTGATCCAGGGGGAGAGCGGCTCGGGCAAGGAGGTGGTGGCGCAGGGCATACACCGCGCCAGCCGCCGCCATGCGCGGCCTTTCGTGGCGATCAATTGCGGTGCCTTTCCCGAGCAGTTGCTGGAAAGCGAGTTGTTCGGCTACGAGGAAGGCGCTTTCACCGGCGCCAGGCGGCAGGGCAAGGCGGGTCTGTTCGAGGCGGCCGATGGCGGCACGTTGCTGCTGGACGAAGTCGGGGAAATGCCGCTGCCGCTGCAGACGCGCCTGCTGCGGGCCTTGCAGGAGAAGGAGGTCACGCGTGTGGGCGGCATCGATGCCATTCCCATCGACGTACGCATCATCGCGGCCACGCACCGGGACTTGGCCGCCATGGCGCGCCAGGGTTCGTTCCGGCACGACCTGTTCTATCGCCTGCACATCCTGCAGGTGCGGGTGCCGCCCTTGCGGGAACGTCCGGAGGACATCGCCGCGCTGGCCGCGGCGCTATTGCCCGCCGCGCTGGAACGCCTGGGGGCCGGCACCCTGGCAACGCAGGCCTTGGCCGCGATCCTGCCCTTGCTGGCGGCGCACGACTGGCCTGGAAATGTGCGGGAACTGGAAAATGTGATCGAGCGGATGGCGCTGGAGTGCTTGCTGGCTGGCGCCGTGCCGTCGGCGGCGGTGCTGCGTGGGGTGGTGGACCCGTCGGGATCCGAAGGTCCGGTGGGATCCAGTGACCTGGCGGGATCCGATGACACGGTGACGGGAATGACCCTGGCCGGCGAGGCGGGGCGGCTGCATACAGTGCAGCGGGCCGCCGAACTTCAGCATATTCGCGATACCTTGGAACGGCTGGATGGCAACCAAGCCGCGGCGGCGCGGGAGTTGGGGATCAGTCGGACGACGCTGTGGCGGAAGTTGCGGGGGTAGGGTTGCTGGCTGATAAGGAACCATTCGCGGGGGAGGTCGGTTACTACCCTATCCGACATCGATTCAAGGTGGCGTTGGAAGTTCGACTTAGCTAGACTAAACTAAGGTGACTTATGCGGGGGAATGCTCATGACTGTCGTCAATATGTTCGAAGCGAAATCGTCTCTGTCGCGGTTGGTCGACGAAGTCGAATCGGGACGCGAGCCGGAAATCATTATTGCTCGGCACGGCCGTCCTGCCGCCCGGCTCGTTCCTATCGCATCCCAACCGCCCGTCGAGCGCCGGATTGGCGTCGCGAAGGGTCAGTTCGTTCTGCCCGAGTCCATCGACGAGTACAACGACGAGATTGCCGAGATGTTTTACGGGAAGCCCGAGTGAACGTCTTGCTCGATACCCATATTGCATTATGGGCGGTTCAAGATAACCCGTCTTTGACCGCGCGAGCGCGTGAAATCATCTTGTCTCCCGACAACAAGGTTCACGTGAGCGTCGCGTCAATCTGGGAAATCGGCATCAAGTTCAGCGCCGGCCGGGGCGAGATGCCGGTTTCGGCGAATCAAGCCGTGGGTTATTTTCGGGACGCGGGCTTCCGGATACTGGGTGTGGACGCGCAGCACGCGATCGAGGTCGAGAAGCTGCCATGGCATCACAAGGATCCATTCGATCGTTTGCTTGTCGCGCAAGCGCTGACGGAGCCCATGCGCTTGCTGACACATGATGCGCTGGTGGCACGCTATAGCGACACGATCTTGCAGGTTTAGGCGAGTATTCGCTGGTCGGGGGCCGCGGTTTGCCAGGGTTTCGGCGCATCTGAAACAAGTATAGGACGAGATGCATCACACAGAGCATGGCACGGGGGTGATACGACCTGGCGATCCAGGCATAGACGAAGCATGGCTGCGCCGGCATCGTCAGGGCGCTTGGGCTTTCGGGGCCTGGCTCATGGGTTGGATGGCCATTGTCTGCTACGGCGTTATAACGAAAGCCGGTGTGTTTGGCTGGATGGCGTCGCTTGAGCTCCGCTTGCTCGGTAGCGACAGTCCCTTGATCACCGCCTTGCCTGTGCTGGTTATCTGGTTGGGGCCTGGGTTCATCTTCATGACGATGAAGAAGGACGTCGCACGGCCTTTCCTTTTCGGCATCCAGGACACAATGGATGCTGGACGGAAACCAGTGCTGGTACGAAGTTCGGAGGGGACCATCACCATGCGCGCAAGGCGCTTGCGCAATCTGCTGCGTGGGTCATTGGCCGTCGCGGGATTCTGCCTGATCCCCGTCATGATCGGCATCTGGAAAATCGAGCATGTTGGAACGGATCCGCATATCCCATTGCCTGTCGTCAATTATGCGGATGTAGCCTCTGGCGCCACGGTGCCCTTGCACGGACGCGTTGAAGGTGTGACCGCCTACGCCGCCAATGCGTGGATTCATGATTACAGCATCCGGCAAGATCGTCACCGGGAGGCTTATTACGCACTTGAGCCGGCCGGCTGGACGCCTGACAAACCCGTCCGGCTATTGGAGCTGGACCAAACTTATCCCGGCGACAAAGTGTCTATCGCCAACCAGATCGACGCGCCAGGGCCGCGCGAAGGAGCGCTGCATCGGCTCGATGACGACTGGATCAAGTCCGAACTGCAACGACACGGATTCAGGTTGGCTGAGCCTGTCATGGTGCTGGAGCGCGAGTCGCTGCACGGCTTCGAGCCGTGGCAAGACTCCACCGACCTGTTCTTCGACTATGTATTCCCAGCGCTCATTGTGGCGCTGGCAGCGATCGTCGTGGCGGCGGCAACGCGTCTGCGGATCCGGCGTTTACCTGTAGTGGTTGCGCCGCGCTGATACAGGCCTGGCGTATGGGCTCAATGCCCTGGTTTGCTATCGACTGTCGGTCTCGTTATTCATCCAGTTGGCCAGGAGGCTCCGCCGCCGCGAGGGTGGGGCGGCCATCACGGAACGGATGAAGGGCAGATAACGGTTGAAGGTGGTGATGTCTTCGGTCTGTATGCCTTGCGTCGCCAGCCAGCCTGTGACGAGAGGCAAAGCGACATCCTGGTAGCGCCTGGAGGTCAGGCGCTGCACGAAATGCGCTGCGAATTGTCGCGGCAGGGTGTGGCGCGAAAATGCCTGTGCCGCGAAGCGGCGCGCCCGAGGGTCCTCGGAGTCAACCCAGGCGAAAAGTCCATCAAGGCAGGCCGGGTCACCCGTAAGGCGAAACAGGGTCTCCAGGCGCCCCACGCTGAATGTATACCCCAGTCTCTCGTCCGACGCCTGTGCGTGCCGCAGGGTCTCGATCACTTCGGCGTCGCCGACATGGGCCAGTGCTTGGAGGTCTATCGTTTCGCCCTGCAGCGCGCGGGCGAGCAGCAACCGGCGGGCTTCGACCAGTTCGCCTGGCGCGAGTCCGGTAAATAGCTCAGGCCCATAGCCATCGCGTCTGTCCTGCTGGGCCGCCTTGTAGAAGGCGAGAAATCTGTCGAACACTACTTGGACCTGATTGAAGTCGGACTAGGCCATCGACGATAGGCTTGCCGGGATGGTTTGAGATCCTGCTTTAATTGTTTTCATAGGGGTTGTGCTGACTCCTAAGGCTTTGTCCGCTCCTCGAAGCGCAATATCACGGTATAGGTGGGCGGATCGCCGGGCTTGGTACCCCAGGCGTTTTCCACCCGCAGCTTCGCACGCACGTCGCCAGCCTGCCAGGACCAGTGCAGTGGTTTGCGCTGGTTCACCAGGGGTACCCACGTCGCCAGACTCGGGATTTGGCCGGGCGGCGGGGCGATGCTGTCCTTGTCGGCCGGCAAGGTTTCGGCCTGCCATGCGCCCTTGGCGAATTGGGCCAGCGTTGCCTGCACGAAGGCCAGGCCCTGTTCATGCGAATAGTCGTGGATCGTTTGAAAGACCCATTCCACGGCCCGGATGCGATGGTCGCTGGCGTTCTCGCTGAGGTTATAAAGGTCGAAGCTATGGATGCCCGTCCATTGCACGCGCAGGGCGCCGTGTTCGAAGATGGCCTTGGTCTCGTCGGGAATCGGACCCCTGTTGCTCCAGACCCAAGAGCGGGACGCGCGCGCGGATGTGGAGAGATAGGAATCGAAGTTCTCCGGGCCGCGCTCCTCTACCCAGGACGTGGCGTCCTCGCCCAGGTCGACGACGAGATCCGCGTATGGCCAATGGTTTTTGGCGTACTGATGATCCAGGATGGCCAGGCCGATCACGCCTATCGCCCAGGCTGCCAGGACGCTGCGGCGCGGCAGCGGCGAGGGCAGATCAGGTGGTTCGGTGGTGGGCGACTGAAGGCGTTGCGGCAGTGGGGCCGCCCGTGCGCGCAGACGGGCGCGATGAACCGTACGCTGCCAACACCAGATCACCTGCGGCACGACTAGCAGCAGATTCAGCACATTGAACATGACCCCGGTCGCACCGAACAGCCACGCCAGCACTACCGCCTTGGGCACGTTCATGATCCCGTCCCAGCCGTCGGTGATGGCCATCACCACCCCCGCCGCCAGGCCGCCCGCCGTCCAAGCGACAAAATAGCCATATACGCCCAGGGACAAGGCGCCCAGGTACCAATATTCACCAAGGTCCGCGCGTCGCCGCCAAGCCCGGTAGCAGACGAAGGCGATGCCGGTGAGTCCGGCCAAGCTCAGGATCGCCAATAACGTCACTGAGCCATCGCCCAGCTCCAGGGCCAGATCCCCCGCGACCTTGGATAGCGGCTTGCCACCGAACAGGCGATTATTGACGGCGAAGCCGAGGGCCACAGCGAAGCCGCCCAGCAACCAGATCAGAAAGAGGGTCGCGCGCAAGCGCCACAGCGCGCGCGTGGACAGGGGAGCGAAGGGCAGGGGCGACTGCGTGGGGTCATCTGTCATGGCACAGACTTTACCCCGTGTTGGGCCCGAGCCGCCCGAAGGAACATCCGGTAAGCTACGCCTCATGCACATGAAACCGACCCTAAGCGCCTGCCTCGCGTTCGGCGCCTTCATCCTGCCCCTGGCAGCGAACGCCAGTTGCGGCTGGGGCGACATCAACCTGCGCAATGCCCAGGCCGCCGTCGTGACACCTGCCAAGCAGCATTTCGTCATGCATGCCGATGCCACCAACCACTGCCCCAGTGACAGCAAGCAATGCCAGACCAAGGCCTATCTGGTCAAGGGCGACGTGGTGGTGACGGGCACGAAGGAAGGCGATTACGTCTGCAGCGGCTACGTCACGGCGGGGGGCAACCTGATGCTCGAATGGTTGCCCGTGGCAGCCCTGGAAGCTGCCCCGGCCGACCAGCAGAAGCCGGCGGACTGGACCGGCAAATGGCATGTCTATGGCAATGACATCGAGATCGCGCCCAAGGGCGATGCGCTTGCGGTGGACGGCGACGCCACATGGCAGATGGGCGACAACGTCCATGTGGGCGAGGTGCACGGCGTGGTCAAGCCCGTCAACGACCAGATTGCCTTCGCCACGGACGGTGAAAATGCCGTGCCTTTCGCACAGGGCGGCCCGGATGATTGCGCCATCAAGATGATTCGCCGCGGCCCCTACCTGGTCGTCGAGGACAACTACAAGTGCGGCGGCTTGAACGTCAGCTTTACGGCTGTCTACAAGCGGGGCGTTGGGAAGAAGCGCTGAGGGCGGCCGCTCATTTCGGTGCCCCGGCTCCCATCAGCAACGACAGGTCGTATGCAGCGACCTTGTCGGTGGCGGCGTTGAAGTCTTGGTAGCGCTTGCCTTTGTCGTAGGCAAAGTTGTTCATCAACTTGAGCAGATCGGGGACTTGGGCCTTGAGCTTGCTCTTGTCGGTCAGCAGCCGCACGCTGATGAAGCCCTCACGCCCCAACGCGGCGATGACGTATGTGACGGGGGAGCCAACAATCTGCATCGAGCTGTCTTTTGGACGGGCCTCGACGGCCCATTTCAAGCGATGGTTCGCACGGTCATATTGTGGCGCCTGCATCCAGCCGACTATTTCCGCTTCCGGGATGCCCCGCGCGCGCCTTGCTGCATTCTGCTGCTCGGTGTTGTCGCGCAGGATGCGTAGCAAGGCTTGCGGATCCCACTTCCGAGCCTCTTCGTCCTTGACGTAACCGTCTTTCTGGAAGTAGACAACGACTATCCACTTTTCGCGCGAATCGGTAGCGGGCGCAAAAAATCCGAGTTGCGAATCGTCAGTGGCATTGCCATAGGCCCGCATCAGCCGGCTGGCTTCAGGCTGGGGTACGAAGTCGATGCCAGGCGGCAGCTTCAGCGTGGCTTGATCCCCGAGATGGACGACGCCGCTGTGCTGGGCAGCCTGCGCGGCCGCTTCGTTGGCGGCTTGCATCTCCTGTTTGGCGGCCTCGGTTTGCGCCACTACTACGGGAGCGAACCCCAATGCGTTGGCGAAAATCGTGCAAGAAACAAGAAACTTCAATGTCATGGCATCCCTGGGACAAATGATCGTCAGGGCAGCGACGATGCTGCCTTTCTTGGAAAATTGCCTGACAAGTGTATCGCTTGATCCAGATTGCCGTCCCGCTCAATGCCAGGAGCACACCATGGTGGACAGGGTGCCGGACTTGTCGCCAGCGGCTGCGGCAGGCGTGCGGAACTTGCAGTCGCCCTTGGTGCCGCTGGGGACGGGCAGCAACAGCACCGATTGCTTGGCGCCATGCCCTTCGCCGTAGCCGCAGACCACCGACAAAGGCGATTGCGCGGTAGTTTCGTAGTAATACGTGTAGGTCGTGATGCCGTCCTTGGTGCTCTCGTCGTCCTGATCGAATTCCGACAAAGCGCCGGCGTCCTGGTCGGCGGGTGAGCCGGTGGCCAGGGACGCGTGCGCCAGCAGCTTGCTGCCGTTCACTGGGGCGCCCGCCAAGCGCGCGCCGGCCGGAGGTTGGAAGCTTTGATCCAAAACCGTGGGGCATGTCAATGTCCGGTGCACGTCAGCCGCAACGGGAGCGCCATGCGCACTGCTCCAGGCGAGCAATACGGAAAGTAGCGAGAGATTCACAATTCGACGCATTTATTGCTCCATATCGATCTCTCAGGGTAGACCGATAAGTGCCTGTGTAATGTTGGGAATATCGGTGCGAAATGAGCTGTAAATCCTGGCTGTAACGTTCATTGGGCCAAGTGGGACAGCGCGCGCCCATTTTCTCGCCTTGGCCCAGTATCGCAGACGGCGACACCGGACAGGGCGAGGGGAACGCGCGACTTCACGTTGTCTTATTGGGCGGTCGGCATCCGAGCGCCGTGGCCGCTTTGAACTGCTCCATCAACAGGCTTTTACTCGCGGGCGCGCCGAGGTGGTCAACTATACGAGTGCGTAGCGACTCCAGGGCCTGTCCGCTGGGTGCGCTCAGGTCTGACAGGCGCTCGCAGGCCACAAATTCGTCGTAGGACATCGGTGGCACTCCCATTTTATCGACCAGATATTCCCACAAGGGATTGATCATACTCGTCTCATTAAAGTCGATCGTTTTGCGGAGGATGGTCTTGTTGCCGAAATAGAGCGAAGCCGTCAGGTTACCCATCGCCTGTTGACGCTGATGCGCCGTGATAAGCATATCTGCCGCAGCAAGGCGCTTGAAATATTCCTCCGCCGGTAAGAAGGACGTCAGCAATTCCAGCTTATTGAGACCTCGCCGCGCCGCGTGCGCAGCCAACTGCTGCGCGTAGCTTTCAGCGCAGTTGTAGCCTAGCGGGACGACGATTTCGTACTCGGCGATGTCTGATTTGCCGGCCAGGTAATCCAGGATTTCAACGTGCATGTTGCCGGAGTCGCCACTATTTCCGACGATGATCGTCTTCGATTTGCTGGGTGGGACGGCGATGTTGCGGAAATCCAGATTCGACGGATACGCAAATTGCAGGCGCGGGCGATCGCCGTAAGTCTCGCAAAACAGGCGGTAGTCCCCGTCGGCGCTCGTGGCCACCGCAGCGATATGCGCGACGACATCGTGCATCGGCTTGCCAGCCCGAATCGGGTTATATAAGTCACCGCCCCACAGGATCCAGATCACCTTCTTGCGACCGGCGAGCTTCAAGACGAATTCCTTCTGCCAGGGGAAGAACAGACCGTGGATGAAGATCGCTTCGACATGCGGTTGCATGGCACTGGCAATCAACCGTTCCATGTCGGCCACACCGTCGAAAAATGAGGAATTCGGCGTCTTGCTGATGTCGTTGTCGTAACCGGGAATGGAGCGACGCTTTTCGATCAAGATCTGATGGGCGAAGTCCTCGTGCATCGACGGGTCGCTCATCATCGAGATGAAGTTCTGCGTGTGCATGTTGTTGTAGCAAAGATGCACATGACACTTCTGGTTCACCCCGATCACCATGGGGAACGGCCGCGCTTTCGGGCTCCTGGCGGGCTGGGTCTGCTTCGTCGATCCCCATGCTTGCAGCAAGCGCCATGATGCCCGCTGCTCGGCGAATTTGTCCTCCACCAGGCGATGGCCGATGGCATCGTTCAGTGTCAGCACCGCGGCCGGCACATATATCTGCCTTTCCTGTTCATAACCCTTATTGATCATCCGGTGGCCGATATCGATTCCACCGTGTTCCGATAGCAAATAGTCACCCCACCCATTGACGGCGGTGAAAGCTTCTCGGGAAAAGGAGACATTGCCCTCCAGGGTGGGCATGGACTCGATTATCTCATCGCCCAGGTTGTAGTGTGCAGGGGCAGGGATCTTGTAGTCGCTCAGGCGGTAGGCGCCACGTGCCGCGACGATATTCTGGGCGGTGTGAGCCTCGATGTGCGCCTGCAGGAATCCTGGCTCCGGCATGGCGTCACTTTCCACGAACAGCAAGATGGGTGCTCGTGTGTAGGTGGCGGCAAGGTTCCGGGACACGTATTTCCCGGCATTGCCGCTAGTCTCGACGTAGAAATCCAGAAGAGGAAGGACAGGCGAGAAGTCGGCAGCCGGGCTGCCGTTGTTCAAGAGTACGATCTCAATATTTTCGCCACCTTGCTCACGCAATGCGTGAACGTTGGCGACGACCTGGTCCGTGTAGCGGTCGGCTACCAGCACAGCACTGATTTTTGCTTCGAGGCGATTGGCCAACTCCTTCGCGTCGGAGAGCCAATGGCTGAATAACGTCCCTTTGCGGGCATTCGCGCCCCCTTGGAGCCGAGCGACAAGATCGCGCTGAACAGGGAGTTCGCACTCTGCTCCGTCGGCGAACTTGAGTTCTCCTTTCGCCAACAGCGCGTGGCAAAGCAGGAAGTGCGCAGTATCGTTGTCGGATTCGCGTTGCAGTATGCTGACGCAGCGTTTGATCAGGACATCGATCGCCAAAGGATTCCAGCGGTCCATGCCATGGGCCAGATTTACGGTCTCATTGGCTTCGTTCTGGTTCCTGACGTTGTGAACGCCAATGATCACATCGTGTTGGACAGCCTTAGCGAGATAGCGGTCTTCCAGGTATTCCTGCGCCGGCGTCAAATCGCTGCCGTCGGCGGCCAGCATCTCATAGGCGACATCTTCCAGGCCGTAGCCCATATGCAGGATGCAGGCGAGTTTCTGGCGTCGGCCGGCGTCCAATTGTGAGAGCCGTGCGGCATTCGGGATGTAGAGCGCGTCGGCCTGGAGCAGGAAAGAGGGTGGTAGCGTCTTGCTACCTGGCAGGTTCGACGTATGGCCATTTTCCTGTCCGTGCAGTCTATGCAGACGGAAGCCATGTCGATTCGCCCAGCCATCGACTTCGGCGAGGCTCGGCTGGCCGGCGTGCGTCGGGTGGAACACGACACGCGCGTCGATCAGCAGCGTGTGGGCCAACGTTGCCGCGCCATGGTTCAAGATGGTTGCGCTGGCGCCGCCGCTATCCAGCAGCAGCCAATCCACAGCTGGCAGGCCATTGATATTGTCCAGGGCAATGGTGGGAATGGCGCGCTGGAACAGCACGCGGCCGCCGGCGGTAGGGTTGCTGGAATCAGCATCGAGCGGCTTGAGCAACCCGCTCAATTTGGAATCCAGGCAGTCGTGCAAGGTGGCTTGCTCACCATCGCCCAAAGCAAGCCCAGGCTGATAGTGGACGTCTTCACGCCGCACGAGGGCATGTTCGCGCTGGCTGCTGGTGGCATCGAACACCACTGTTTCCAGCATGTGCAAGGACAGCATGCCTTCAGTCGAAGGCCGGTCGAGCAGACGGCCGCCGCTGTCCACAGCGATCAACTTGCCAGGCAACGACCACTGGAAACCTACTTCCTCGGGGGGCAACGCAGGTTGCTGCAGTTTCACGAAGATATCTTCGTCATCGAAACGCGCCGAGCCGTCCTTGCCCATACGCAGCGGGGCCGGCATTTTGCCGTCGCAGTAACGCTGCCAAATGGCGCGGAAGGCGTTAGCCAAATGTCCGGCATAACGCTTGCCATCACAAACTGGGGATTTCAGCAGCGTCTCGCGCAGATGGCCCCGGGTCGCTGCCAAGCTATCAAGGTCGCTGGTCAGGTGGGCGGCTCGCTCTCGGTATTCATCCCAAGTAGTCGCGACCAGGTCAGGCAGCCCTGCATTGACCAAATGGGTGGCCGAGTGCCGTCCAGCGAAGGTCGGCCCCGGTAAGGTGACTACCGGCACGCCCATCAACATGGCTTCGCAGGTGGTCAGCCCTCCCGAGTACGGCCAGGGATCCAATGCCACATCAATGTCGTTATAGGCTTGAAAAAGCGCGTAGTGGTTCGAATGGCCGGAGAAGAGTACGCGTTCCTCGGCGATGCCCTGTTCCGTCATCGTATCCAGCACCATTTTTCGCATTGTCGGACTATCATAGGCGCCGCTCTTCAAATGCAAACGCGACTCCGGCACCAGGTGGAGCAATGCTGCCCATTCCTTCAGGACGACAGGGTTTACCTTGGTCGGGTTGTTGAAGCAGCCGAAGGTCACATATCCCCGCTTCAAGGCTGGCAGGGGGCCAACATTCGGCACTCTGCTGGGCGGCAGGTAGCAGATGTAGTCGTCCGGCATACGGATCAACTTTTCCGTATAGGTATGATCCGTGCCGTCGGGCGATTCGATGGCATCGGTGAGCAAATAGTCGATGCTTTCGAGGCCGGTGGTGTTGATCAGGCCGCCGACCCATTTCACGACGAGAGGCGCCGGCTCCTGCGTCAGGGCTCGCATATGGGTTCCGGCGCCATAGCCGGCCAAGTCAACGAGGATATCGATTTCGTCGTCCTGGATTTGTTCGACGAATTGATTGTCCGTCAGGCTGGTCACGACCTGCCATTTGGTGCAAAAAGCCTTGATCCGCGTCGTTATGTAGTCGGACACGGAAGAAGTTGAATAGGCGTAAAGATCCACTCCTTGCTTGACCAACTGCTCCAATGCGGTGGTGGTCATCGCGCCGACAGGATGTTGGCGGAAGCCGTCGGAGAACATGCCGACCCGCAGCCGCTTGTTCGTTTCCATATTGCGCGGCAACGGACGCTTGCTCTTTGCGTTTTTCGCGAAAAGCTTCCCGATTTCGCGGCAGACCTGTTCAATCTCCGCCGCGGTGCGCTCCGGCATGTAATGCATCAGGGTCAGCAGATTCGACCAGGAGTTCACATCGTCCGGCTTGAGCGAAGTCGCCTTGCGGTAGGTTATTTCAGCCTCTTGAAGCTGGCCGACGTCGCGTTGGGCATTGCCAAGGTTGTTCAAATGGCCGCTGGCCCCCTGCGACTTGTCGATCTTCAGCAGTTCCTGGAACAGAGGAATGGCTTCTGAATGGCGGTGCAAGCCAAGCAGGATAAGCGCCTTGAGCGATTTCGCGAAATGCCGATCCGGTTCGACTTCCAGTGCCCGTTCGATGTGTTTGAGGGCTTCTTTCCACTGATCGGTCCTGTACAGCGAGCCTGCCAAGCCATGATGCGCATCCGCCAGATTTTCATCACGTTCAATCGCCTTCTTGAAGTGGCTGATGGCTATCGGCGTGTTGTCGTGATGCGCTTCGATCCGTGCCAACAAAAACCACAATGTGGCGCTGTCATCGCCGAGCGATTGCGCCATTTCAACGTCTTGCCGTCCTTCATCTATCTTGCCTTCGTCCAGCAGGACTCGTGCGCGTGCCAACCAGTCGGCTGCAACGACAGGGGGCCGGGCAGTCATTCGTTGTTGCTGGGCTTGCCCCGGCTTGCGTGTTGCGCGGGCGGTAGGAAGGCGATTCAGCAAGCGTGCGGTGGAAGGGTTGGGCATGATGAAAGTGAAACGTCAGGAATAGCGCTTAGTGTAGAAAGGAGCATGGGGACTGAATCCGACGGAAAACGCACCATTTCCCGTCTTATCTCGGATAACGTCTGTCTGTCGCCAGCATTTCGGCAGTCTCACTTGCTGAGCAATGACAAAAAAACCCGGCCCGCGGATGAACGCGGGCCGGGTTTCGTCTACTGAAAGCCAGCGAACCGGCTTTCAGAGAGTACCGATTAACGCAGCAGCGACAGAACCGTCTGCGGCACTTGGTTGGCTTGCGCCAGAACCGAGGTACCAGCTTGTTGCAGGATCTGAGCACGGCTCATGTTCGACACTTCGGTCGCGTAGTCGGCGTCTTGAATACGCGAACGGGCGTCGGACAGGTTGTTGACCGTGTTGTTCAGGTTGGTGATGGTCGATTCGAAGCGGTTCTGGATCGCGCCCAGGTCGCTACGGAACGAGTCAACCGTCGAGATGGCCTTGTCGATGTTGGCCAGGGGATCAACGTTGGCTTCGTCGCCAGCGGTAACCTTGCCCGACGCGTCAGCGGTGGCGGTGAAGTACGTGGTCGTGCCGTCGGTACCGACGTTCTTGACCAGCAGGTTGCCCTTGGCGTCCTTCTCCAGGGTGTTGGTGCCACCCAGGCTGGCGAAAGCGTCGGTCGTGTTGTAGGCAACAGCAGCGACGGTGGCCACGGCGTCCGTGCCCGGCAACGTCAGGACGTTGTCGTTCGAAACGGCGGTGTAGGTCGTGCCAGCGGTCGGCACGGCGCCCGTCGTGCCAGCGCCACCCAGGGTGACCTTGCCGGTGTTCAGGTCGATCTTGTTGGTCGTGCCGTCGATGGTCCACGACTTGGTGCCATCCGTAACCGTCAGCGTGCCGCCAGCGTTCGACTGGAACACGGTGAAGGAAGGAGCGCCTGCGGCGTTGTCGGCTTCGGCCGTCTTGACGTCGCTGAGCTGCGTCAGGGTGCCGCCGTTGACGAACGTGGTGGCGCTGGTGGCAGCGATGCTGGCGGCAGCGGCGGTACCGGCCGTGTTGTACGACACGGTGTTCGTGTCGGCATCGTACGAAGCGGCGTACAGCGAGCCGGCGCTTTGTGCGTACAGCTTGCCGTCGTTACCGACAACCAGCGACGGGGCAGCCGGGGTCGAGCCCGAGTAGTCCAGAGCGACGGTGGTGGCCGACGTGGCAGCCTTACCGGCGACGGCATCCTTGAAGTTGCCGGCAGCAACCAGCGAGTCGCTGGAAACGCTGTTGGTCACGTCCAGGTTGGTCAGGCCCAGGGTCGACGAATTGATCTGCTTCAGGTTGACGTTGATCGTTTCGTTGTCGTTGGCACCGACTTGGATGGTCAGCGTTTGATCGCTGGCCAGAACCTTCACGCCGTTGAACTGGGTCTGAGCCGACACGCGGTCGATTTCAGCCAGACGCTGGGTGATTTCAGCCTGGATCGACTTCAAGTCGCTCGACGAGTTCGTGCCGTTGGCGGCTTGAACGGTCAGTTCGCGAACGCGCTGCAGGTTGTTGTTGATTTCGTCCAACGAACCTTCGGTCGTTTGAGCGATCGAGATACCGTCGTTGGCGTTGCGAGCAGCCTGGGTCAGGCCGTTCACGTTGGCCGTGAAGCGGTTGGCGATGGCTTCACCAGCAGCGTCATCCTTGGCGCTGTTGATACGCAGGCCCGAGGACAGGCGGGTGATCGCGGTGCCCAGAGCGGACTGCGACGAGTTCAGGTTGTTTTGGGCAACCAGCGACAGGTAGTTGGTATTGATAACCGAAGACATTGTGTAGCTCCCGAGAGAGAAAGGCTTCTTCAAACTGGGCAGCTATCGCTACCCAACAGCGCGGTGGGGCTCGCCCGGTTCAAACCGAAACAAGTGTTCCGCTGCCTGGATAACGACTACGACATTCGATTCTTTAGGGCTATTTTTCGAAGTTTTTCACCGAAAGCTTATTTCCCGGGGGCCTCATAGGAGAAACGCCCCGCAAAGCAGGGCGATCTTTCAAAGTGTTACTTAATTCGGAGAATGAGAAGCGGCTGGGGCAGGTGCCGGGCTGGCGCGGATGTCGCCGGAAGGCAAGGGGAGCATAGCTACGCCGGGACGGCCGGCCGGCTTTCGCAACGCCGCGCCGCAGCGGCATCAAACCACATGCGCCAGCAACCCATGCCCCGGCATCTCCCGCCAGGACTGGTTATGCATATAAGCCCGCAACCGCGTCGTCGCCTGGCTGCGCAACTGGCAGACACGCGCTTCGGTTACTTCCATGATGGCGCCGATTTCCTTCAGGTTCAGCCCCTGTTCGTAATACAGGGACAACAGCAGCTTTTCGCGGTCGGGCAGGGCGTCGATGGCCTCGACCAGTACCTGGCGGAAATCGCCCGCCAACAGGCTATCCAGCGGATTGCTGTTGGTGGAGGTGGCGGCGGCGCCGTTGCTCCAATCGGAATCGCTGCTGTCGGCGCCATTCTCGGTGCCGAAATCTTCGTAATGCACGATCTGCACGCCTTGGGCGTCGTACAGCATCTCGTGGTACTCGTTCAGCGGCATGTTCAGCTGGGCCGCGATTTCGGATTCCGTAGGCGCGCGCATCAGGCGCTGCCCCAGCTGGGCAACGGCTTGCTCGATGCGCTTGGCCTTGCTGCGCACGCTACGGGGCAACCAATCCTGGTTGCGCAACTCGTCCAGCATCGCGCCACGGATGCGCGAGGTGGCATAGGTCTCGAACTGCGCGTCCGCCGTTTCCTGGTACCGGCGGAAGGCATCCAGCAGGCCGATCATGCCGGCCTGTATCAGATCGTCCAATTCGACGCTGGCCGGCAACCGGGCGAGCAGCTGCAACGCAAGCTTGCGTACGAGCGGAGCATATTCAGCCAGGTTGTCTTCAGATTGGGGCATTACGCTTTGGCTAACGAAAACTTAGGGCATCAGGAGTTGCCCGAATCGTGTTGTCGGCAGGCGACAGCGTTACAACAGGCCGACGGACACTCGGGGAAATCCGGGGGTGCGGAGGGCTCCCTGGCGGATTCCTGACTACTTCTTGTAATTGTCGGCAATTTGCGCCCATCCATTCGCCCAAAGACGCGAACAATTGAAGGCTTATTTACAGAATTGACTCAAAGTCGTGAATTTCTTTGTTGCTATATATATCCTTGAAGTGCGATATTTGTCGAACAAACAATTTTTGTCATACTTGACATAGAAAATGACAGCCTACATGGTAAATTTCCTGACGTTTGCGAACATAAGACACATTTAGCAAACACGACGGGTAACCGCCATGTCGTATGTAACGTTTGTTTGCGCTAGCCATCGGGACAGCGTATCTGAAGAGTGACCAAGGGACGACCCATGAAACACACTGAGAATTCTTTGCTCGCCGACATTCGCGAAGTGAACCTGTCCTATCTGCTGCTGGCCCAGCGCATGTTGCGCGACGATTTTGCCGCCGCGATGTTCCGCCTTGGCTTCAGCGAGCCGGTGGCTGACATCCTGCTTCGTTTGTCGCCCGCGCAACTGGTCAAGTTGGCCAGTTCCAGCTCCTTGCTGTGCCGTTTCCGTTTCGACGATTACAGCCTGCTGTCCGCGTTGACCCACGACGTCCTGGGCGGCGCTTTGCAACAGGCCCACGCCACGATCCTGCTGGCCAAGCAACCGGTCGAGCAGTTGGCCTGACGCGCCACGGCGCACACGCCACTCTCCATTTTCTATATATGTCAGGTTTGTAACGGGCTATGGCCACGAAAAGCGTATCGCAAGAAGCCGACGAAATCCTATTGGCTAGCGCCATGATAGGTTTGGGGGCACGGCTTCAAGTCCTCGAGTCCGAAACCAACCTCAGCCACGATCGCCTGGCGCGGCTCTATCGCGAAATCCGCGGTTGCTCGCCACCCAAGGGCATGTTGCCCTTCTCGGTCGACTGGTTCATGACGTGGCTGCCGAACATCCATTCGTCCCTGTTCTACAACGTGTTCAAGTTTCTCAACGAGAACACGGGCAGCAAGGGCATACGCGCCACCATCGATGCGTATCGCCTGTATCTGGAACACAACGGCGTCACCGACGGCGAGGGCGGCGAACCGGTCCTGAGTTTCACCCGCGCCTGGATGCTGGTGCGCTTCTTCGAAGGCAAGATGCTGCAGTTGTCGGAATGCCGGCAGTGCGGCGGACATTTCATCGCCCATGCGCACGATCCGCGCGGCGATTTTGTCTGCGCCATCTGCCGTCCGCCTCCACGTGCCGGCAAGACCCGCGCGGCCGCCAAGGAGCGTGCGGGACGACGTGCGGGAGTGGCCGCCGACGTCGTCGGGCTGTGACCATTTCCGCTCAATAACCCCAAAAAGCCACGGAAATTCCCCTGTAACCCACGCTTTTGCGTGGGGGGAAACAGTGGATGATGGGCGTTCATACTACGTCTAAGCTGGCAGGGGCCTGATGTGCTGATTGTTATTGGTTACTTGGTAGTTATTGCTTCCGTGGTGGGAAGCTTCGTCGTCATGGGTGGCCACCTGGGCGCGCTCTACCAGCCGTTTGAATTCACGCTGATCGGCGGTGCCGCCGTCGGTGCGTTTCTCGCCGGCAACAGCGCCAAGTCGATCAAATTGACCAAGGCGGCGATTCCAGCCGCCTTGCGTGGTGCGCCCTACAGCAAGGATGTGTACATGGAGCTGATGTCGCTCATGTACGTCATCCTGAACAAGGCGCGCCGTGAAGGCCTGATGGCGATCGAATCGCATATCGAGGATCCGTCGTCCAGCCCGATCTTCATGGAATCGCCGCGCATCATGAAGGATCCGAAGCTGATGGAATTCATCACGGATTACCTGCGCATCATGATCAGCGGCAACATGAGCTCCTTCGAAATCGAAACGCTCATGGACGAAGAAATCGAGACCTACAGCCACGAGCGCCACGTGCCCGTGCACGCGTTGCAGAACGTGGCCGACGCCATGCCGGCCTTCGGTATCGTGGCCGCGGTGCTGGGTGTGATCAAGGCGCTGGCCGCGGTGGACCAGCCGCCGGCCGTGCTGGGTGACCTGATCTCCAAGGCCATGGTCGGTACCTTCCTGGGTATTTTGCTGGCCTACGGTTTCGTGGCGCCGCTGGCTTCGCGTGTCGAGAAGCAGACCGCCGAGTCGATCAAGATTCTTGAGTGCATCAAGACCACGCTGCTGGCCAGCATGAATGGCTACCCGCCGCAGCTGGCCGTGGAATTTGGCCGCAAAGTGCTGTACTCGGGTGTGCGGCCGTCGTTCGCCGAACTCGAAGAGCACGTGCGCCAGGCCAAGACTTCCACCGGCAAGGCTTGAGGCGTTCGGGAAAGATAGATGGCTACCGTCAATAATCACCGGGTCGTCATCCGCAAAAAGAAGTCCGCAGGCGGCGGGCATCATGGCGGAAGCTGGAAGATCGCCTACGCCGACTTCGTTACGGCGATGATGGCCTTCTTCCTCGTGATGTGGCTGATCAGCGTCGTGCCGCGCGAGGAACTGAAGGGTATCGCCGAGTACTTCCGCATGCCTTTGCATGTAGCGCTGACCGGCGGCCCCAGCAATTCGGCCGAAACCAGCGCCATTCCCGGCGGTGGCATGGATCCCCTGCGCAGCGATGGCGACACCCGCCGCGCCGACGGCAATCGCCTGGAAGCCCAGGTCAAGGGCGATGCCGAGCGGCGTGACCAGCGCCGCCTGGAACAGGTGCGCGCGCGCATCGAGAAGACCATCGACACCAGCCCGCTGCTGAAGAATTTCCGGCCGCAGCTGATGATCGACATGACGCCCGAAGGGCTGCGCATCCAGATCATCGACAACCAGAACCGGCCCATGTTCGCCACCGGCCGGGCCGAGCCGCAGCCCTATATGCGCGACATCCTGCGCGAGCTGGGCCCGGTGCTCAACGACATTCCGAACAAGATCAGCATCTCGGGTCACACCGACGCCAGCCAGTACGCACGAGGCGAACGCGCCTATAGCAACTGGGAGCTGTCGGCCGACCGCGCCAATGCCTCGCGCCAGGAATTGGTGGCCGGCGGCATGACTGAAAACAAAGTAGCACGTGTTGTGGGCCTTTCTTCCAGTTATAGCCTGGTTAAGGATGACCCCTATGCTGCCGTTAACCGACGTATCAGTCTGGTGGTGTTGAACCGCGAGACGCAGGAACGGTTCGACCGCGAGAATGCCGCGGCCACCGATGTCACGGGTAAGGATGGGCGCCAGATCGGCAACGCGATAGAGCAGCGCGTCGCCACGCCGGCAGCGCCGGCGGCGGCAGCACCCGCCGCGCCGGCGGTTGCCGCGCCCGCTGTGCCAGTGACTCCCGCTGCGTCCGCGCCGACGGCACCGTAATCGACTCTAGGGAGTTTGGGTAAATGACGGCGACGATTCTGGTCGCGGATGATTCCGCGACGATGCGCATGATAGTTCAAGCAACGCTCACCGGCGCCGGCTGGAAAGTGGTCGCGGCCGGCAATGGCAAGGAAGCGCTGGATCTGGCCATTGCGCAGGAGACGCCTGTCGACCTGGTGGTAAGCGATTGGAATATGCCCGTCATGGGCGGCCTGGGCCTGATCACCGGCCTGCGTCAGGTCGAACGTTACGAGGAAGTGCCCGTGCTGGTGTTGACCACCGAGGACGACGTGGAAAGCAAGACGGCGGCGCGCGACCTGGGCGTGTGCGGCTGGTTGCACAAGCCTGTCGATCCCGATCTGCTGGTGGAAATGGCGACGGAATTGCTGGATTTGTCCGGCGAGCAGCCGAGTTGATAGGGAAGGGCGACCATGACAGGTCTTGACCTGAGTCAGTTTTACGAGACCTTCTTTGATGAAGCGGATGAACTGCTGGCGCAGATGGAGCAACTGCTGCTCGAACTGGATGCCGGTTCGCCGGACATCGAGCAGCTGAATGCGATTTTCCGCGCGGCACACTCCATCAAGGGCGGCGCGGCTACCTTCGGCACCTTCGCGGTGCTGGCGGAAACCACTCACCTGTTGGAAAACCTGCTCGATGCGATACGCCGGGGCGAAATGGCCTTGCGTACCGACATGATCGATATATTTTTGGAAACGAAGGACGTGCTGAAAAGCCAATTGGATGCCTATCGCGCCTCCGAGGAGCCCGACGCGGCCGCCTACGAACGTATTTGCCAAGTGCTGCGCCAGTTGGCGCTGGAACACAAAGGCGAGGCGCCCGCGCCTGTCACGCCCGTAGCCGCCGCGCCCGCCGTTACGGCGCCGGCGCCCGCTCCCGTGGCGCCCCCGGCTCCCGCGGCCCCCCCGGCCGCGGCGCAGGACGGCAATCTGCCGCTGCGCCTGCGTATCAACAAGATCTCCGAAAAGGATGCCGCTTCCATCCTGGAAGAAATGGGCAACCTGGGCCAGGTGCTGGCCAGCGACAAGGCGGCCGGTGGCCTGACCGTGTGGCTGGAAAGCACTTGCTCGTCGGACGACATCGAAGCGGTGTGCTGCTTCATCGTGGATGCGGACCAGATTGCGATCTCCCGCGACGCTGCGCCCGGCGCGGCCTCCGCCCAGGCAGTCGATGAGTTCGCCCAGGCCGCGGAACAGTTCGCCGCGCAGGCCCAGGCTGAGTCCGTGGCCGCCGCGCCGATCGCGGCCGCTGCAGCCCCGGCCGCCGCCGCGGCTGCTCCCGCAGGCACCCCGGCCGCTGCCGCCCAGGAAGCCGCGGCCGTCGTGGCGCAAGCCGCCTCCACCGCCGCGGCACAGCCAGAGCCGGCGCGTGCCGCCGCCCGTGCCCCCGCCGCCGCCAATACGCAAGCCAACCATTCCAGCGAATCGACGTCGATCCGCGTCGGTGTGGAAAAAGTCGACCAGGTCATCAACCTGGTGGGCGAGCTGGTCATCACGCAGGCCATGCTGGCGCAGCAGGCTTCCACGCTGGATCCGGTGCTGCACGACCGCCTGCTCAACGGCATGGAACAGCTGGAGCGCAATGCGCGCGACCTGCAGGAATCCGTGATGTCCATCCGCATGATGCCGATGGATTACGTCTTCAGCCGCTTCCCCCGCCTGGTGCGCGACATCGCCGGCAAGATGGGCAAGCAGATCGAACTGCAGACCTACGGCCGCGCCACCGAACTGGACAAGAGCCTGATCGAACGCATCATCGATCCGCTCACCCACCTGGTGCGCAACAGCCTGGACCACGGCATCGAGACGCCGGAACGGCGCATCCAGGCCGGCAAGGATCCGGTGGGCCAGCTGGTGCTGTCGGCGCAGCATAGCGGCGGCAACATCGTCATCGAGGTCAGCGACGACGGTGGCGGCCTGAACCGCGACCGCATCCTGAACAAGGCGCAGCAACAAGGCATCGCCGTCAGTGAAAACGCCACCGACGACGAAATCTGGCAACTGATCTTCGCGCCCGGCTTCTCGACCGCCGAAAAGATTACCGACATCTCCGGCCGCGGTGTGGGCATGGACGTCGTGCGCCGCAATATCCAGGACATGGGCGGCCACGTGCAGCTGTCGTCCACCGAGGGGCAGGGCACCACGACCCGTATCGTGCTGCCGCTGACGCTGGCCATTCTGGACGGCATGTCGGTGCGCGTGGGTGAGGAAACCTTCATCCTGCCGCTGAACCACGTGACCGAGTCGCTGCAGCCGAACAATGAGCAAATCTATTCGGTGACCGGCAACGAGCGTGTGATGCACGTGCGTGGCGAGTACCTGCCGCTGGTGGAAATGCACCGCGTGTTCGGTGTCGCCAATGCGCAGACCGATCCCACGCAGGCCATCGCCGTCATCATGCAGGCCGAAGACCGCCGCTTCGCGCTGCTGGTCGACCACCTGGTCGGACAGCACCAGGTGGTGGTGAAGAACCTGGAATCGAATTATCGCAAGGTGCCCGGCATTTCCGCCGCCACCATCCTGGGCGACGGCAGCGTCGCCCTGATTATCGACGTGTTTGCTCTGGCGCGCGCTAACCGCGAAAAGTGGTCGCAACCCGAAGCCATGCTGAATTGAGGGAGAAAGAACAATGGCAGCTAGACCGCAATCGCAAAGCAGCCGCGTCGAAGACGTCGGCAGCGAATTCCTGGTGTTCACGCTGGGCGACGAAGAGTACGGCATCGACATCCTGAAGGTGCAGGAAATCCGCGGCTATGACGCGGCCACCGTAACCCGCATCGCCAACGTGCCGCCCTTCATCAAGGGCGTGACTAACCTGCGCGGCATCATCGTTCCCATCGTGGACCTGCGCATCAAGTTCGCCCTGGGCAAGGTCGAATACAACGAACAGACCGTGGTCATCATTCTGAACCTGGATCGCCGCGTCGTCGGCATCGTGGTCGACGGTGTGTCCGACGTGCTGATGCTGAATTCCGGCCAGATCCGCCCGGCCCCCGAGTTCGGCGCCAAGCTGTCGACGGAATATCTGACGGGCCTGGGCACGATCGACGATCGGATGCTGATCCTGGTGGATATCGAGAAGATGATGACCAGCGACGAAATGGCGCTGGTGGAAAAAGTCGCCGCCTGACGCGGAAGGCTGAACCGCGCGGGCAGAAGAGAGGGTGGGGGAGGTGTCTCGCGGACATCTACCCAAATAGATCGGGGGGAATTTAGCTATGCGCCGTTTCTTCGCCAATATGTCGATACGCGCCAGCCTGCTTGGCGTGTTGGCGTTTTTTTCGCTGATGCTGGTGCTGGGCGCCGTCCTGGGCGTGGCGTCGCTGTACGTCAGCAACAACACGATGCAGGAAATGCGGCGTAACCAGGCCTTGGCCATGGCGCTGGATGGTGTCGTGGGCGAGTACAAGAACACCCTGATCGGCCTGGGCCGCGCGGCGTCGGTGCATTTGAGCGAAGTGGTCAAGCATATCGGCGATCCGGCGATTCCGGAGCCCGGCCTGGCCCCCCCGGCCAAGAGCCTGCTGGATTTCGCGCGTATTTCCTATGACAAGTCCCTGGCCGAGTTCAAGCGCTACCAGGGCATGCCGCATCCCGCCGGCCTCGACAACGAATTCAAGGAAATCGACGCCGCCTATGGCGCGTTGATGCAAAACGGCGTCAAACCGCTGTTCGACGACCTCACCAAGGCTGATCTGCCCAACTACCAGATGCACGCCCAGATGGTGTCGGACGTGATGGAAGACCGCTTCAACCTGGCGCTGGGGCAGTTCACCAGCTGGCGTGCGAAGAGCAACACGGCCGCCTTCGACGAAGCGGAGCAACGTTATCAATGGGTGTTGGTGGCTGTCGGCGCGGGCGGGGTGATTGCCATCCTGCTGGTGCTGTCCACCTATATGTTCTTGCGGCGCCGCGTGATCAGCCCGCTGGACGAGGCCGCGCATCGCTTCGACCGCATCGCGGCGGGCGATCTCACGGAGGCCGTCGATTCGCGTTCGAACAACGAGATCGGCCGCCTCTACGCGGCGATCAAGCGCATGCAGGAGAGCCTGACCCGCACGGTGTCGCAGGTGCGCCGTGGCGTGGATGAGATCAACGTCGGCTCGCGCGAGATCGCCGCGGGCAATACCGATCTGTCCAGCCGCACCGAACAGCAGGCGGCTTCGCTGGAGCAGACGGCGGCATCCATGGAGCAACTGGCCTCGACGGTGAAGCAGAACGCCGACAACGCGCGCCAGGCCAATCAGCTGGCGGCCAGTGCGTCGGATGTGGCGGCGCGCGGCGGCGTGGCGGTCAATGAAGTGGTCAGCACGATGGAGGGCATTTCGGCCAGCTCGCGCAAGATCTCTGAAATCGTCAGCGTGATCGACGGCATTGCCTTCCAGACCAACATCCTGGCGCTGAACGCGGCGGTGGAAGCGGCCCGTGCCGGCGAGCAGGGCAAGGGCTTCGCGGTAGTGGCGGGCGAAGTGCGCTCGCTGGCGCAGCGCAGCGCGCAAGCGGCCAAGGAAATCAAGGGCCTGATCGAGGACTCGGTGACCAAGGTGGGCGCTGGTTCGCAGCAGGTCGAACGGGCCGGCGCGACCATGGAAGAGATCGTGGCGTCGGTCAAGCGGGTCACGGACATCATGGGCGAGATTTCGGCGGCGTCCGAGGAACAGTCGACCGGTATCGACCAGGTCAACCGCGCGGTATCGCAGATGGATGAAGTGACGCAGCAGAACGCGGCGCTGGTGGAAGAGGCGGCTGCCGCGGCGGGTTCGCTGCAGGAACAGGCGCAGCGCCTGTCCG
Organism: Achromobacter sp. HZ34; assembly: GCF_002209485.1. Classification (GTDB taxonomy): domain Bacteria; phylum Pseudomonadota; class Gammaproteobacteria; order Burkholderiales; family Burkholderiaceae_B; genus Bordetella_C. The sequence goes on from NZ_NJIX01000001.1 coordinate 135,064, forward strand.
AAGCCGTCGCCGTGTTCAAGATAAATCAAGGCCAGGTCATCGACGTGTCGGCCCAGCAACTGGGTGGCCAGCGCGCCCCCGTGCTGGCGGGCGCGGGCAGGCGGCTGGCCGAAGTGGCGGGTTAAGAGGCTTTTGTGACGACGATAGCGGCGGCGCCGTCTTTCCAGGTTGAACGGCAATTCGATTTTCGCGATGCCGACTTCTCGCGCGTGCGGCGCATGATCCATGCGCGGGCGGGGATCTCGCTGGGCGAGCACAAGCGCGAGATGGTCTACAGCCGGTTGGCGCGGCGCCTGCGGGTATTGGGCCGCAACGACTTTGCCAGCTACCTGGATCAGTTGGAACAGGAGGTGGGCGACCCGGAGTGGGAAGACTTCGTCAACGCCCTGACCACCAACCTGACGGCTTTCTTCCGCGAGTCGCACCACTTCCCCATCCTGTCGAAGTTCGTCGCCACGCGGCCCGACCCCGTGTCGGTGTGGTGTTGCGCGGCGTCGACCGGCGAAGAACCGTATTCGATCGCCATCACGCTGGCCGAGACCTTGAGCAGCCGGTCGCTGGCCAATGCCAGCGTGTACGCCACCGATATCGACACCAATGTATTACAGAAGGCGCGCAGCGCCGTCTACCCCTATGAGCGCGTGGCCAAGATCGAAGACGCGCGCCTGCGCCGCTTCTTCCTGAAGGGCAAGGGGCCGGCCGCGGGGCAGGCGCGCGTGCGTCCCGAGATCGCGTCGCTGGTGCGCTACGACACGCTCAACCTGCTGGCGCCGACGTGGCCCATCCAGGAGAAGTTCGACGCGATCTTCTGCCGCAACGTCATGATCTATTTCGACAAGCCGACCCAGGCGCGCATCCTGGAGCGTTTCGTCCCGCTGCTCAAGCCGGGCGGTTTGTTGTTTGCCGGCCACTCCGAGAATTTCACCTATATCAGCCGGGATTTTCGCCTGCGCGGACAGACGGTGTATGAATGCCTGGGCCGGTCGTAGGAAATAAAGCCAGGAACGACACAAAGATGCAAAAGAAAATCAACGTATTGTGCGTGGACGATTCAGCGCTGGTGCGCGGCTTGATGACGGAGATCATCAATAGCCAGCCGGACATGACCGTGGTTGCCACGGCCCCCGATCCCTTGGTCGCGCGCGATCTGATCAAGAAACATAATCCTGACGTCCTGACGCTGGACGTGGAAATGCCGCGCATGGACGGCCTGGATTTCCTTGAGAAGCTGATGCGCTTGCGACCCATGCCGGTGCTGATGGTGTCGTCGCTGACCGAGCGCGGTTCGGAAATCACCTTGCGCGCCCTGGAGCTGGGCGCGATCGACTTCGTCACCAAGCCGAAGTTGGGGATCCGCGACGGCCTGCTCGAATATACCGAGCTGATCGCCGACAAGATCCGCGCCGCCGCCAAGGCGCGCGTGCCTCAAGTGCCGCATGCCAACACGCCCCGGCCCGTGCCGCAGATCCTGCGTTCGCCCTTGTCCAGCTCGGAGAAACTGGTCATCATCGGCGCCTCCACGGGTGGCACCGAAGCGATCCGCCATGTCCTGCAGCCGCTGCCGGCCGATAGTCCCGCGATCCTGATCACGCAGCACATGCCGGCCGGTTTCACGCGCTCGTTCGCGCAGCGGCTCGATGCCTTGTGCAGCGTGACCGTGCGCGAAGCCACGCATGGCGAACGGGTGTTGCCTGGACACGTCTATCTGGCGCCCGGTGGCGAAATGCATATGCGCCTGGGCCGCAGTGGGGCAAACTACGTGATCGAACTCGATCCGTCCGATCCGGTGAACCGGCATCGGCCGTCGGTCGATGTACTGTTTCATTCGGCAGCCGCGGCTGCCGGCCGCAACGCCATCGGCGTCATCCTGACCGGCATGGGCAAGGATGGTGCTGTCGGCCTGCTTGAAATGAAACGCGCCGGCGCGCGCACCCTGGCTCAGGACGAAGCCAGTTGTGTCGTGTTCGGCATGCCGCGCGAGGCGATAGCCCTGGGCGCGGCGGATGAAGTGGTTGCGCTGGGCGCAATGAGCGAACGTATCCTTGCCAATGTGGGCGACCGCGGCCATCGCGTCTGACGCGATGCGTGCGAGTTCACAGGGCACAAGCATTTCTTGGAGTCTATGATGGTTGACAAAAGTTTGAAGATCCTGGTGGTGGACGACTTCCCGACGATGCGTCGGATCGTCCGCAACCTGTTGAAGGAATTGGGTTTCGAGAACGTCGATGAGGCCGAGGACGGCGCTGTCGCCTTGGACAAGCTGCGCAATGGCGGTTTCCAGTTCGTCGTGTCGGACTGGAACATGCCCAACCTGGACGGCCTGTCCATGTTGCAGCAGATCCGCGCCGATCCCAACCTGTCCAAGCTGCCGGTGCTGATGGTGACGGCGGAAGCGAAGAAGGAGAACATCGTGGCGGCGGCGCAAGCGGGCGCCAACGGCTACGTGGTCAAGCCCTTCACCGCGGCCACGTTGGAAGAGAAGTTGAACAAGATCTTCGAGAAGATCGCTGGTTGAGGTTGCCATGGAAAGCACGGAAACCACGCAAACGGAAGCCGGAGCTGGTACTGGCGATCCCACCGATCTGATCCACCGCATCGCCTCGCTGACGCGTATGTTGCGCGACAGCATGCGTGAGCTGGGACTGGACCAGGCCATCAAGGATGCCGCTCAGGCCATTCCTGACGCCCGCGACCGTCTGCGCTACGTGGCGCAGATGACGGAGCAGGCCGCCAACCGCGTGCTCAATGCCGTGGACGCCGCCCAGCCGGTGCAGGAAGATCTTGCCCGCAATGCCAAGCAGCTGGATTCGCGCTGGAACGAGTGGTTCGACCAGCCCCTGGACATGCCGCAGGCGCGCGAACTGGTGAAGGACACCCGCGCCTACCTGCAGGGCGTGCCGGGCCAGACCCAGATCACGCAATCCAAGCTGATGGAAATCATGATGGCGCAGGATTTCCAGGATCTGACCGGGCAGGTCATCGTCCGCATGATGGACGTGGTGGGCGCGATCGAACGCGAATTGCTGCAGGTGCTGCTGGACAGCGTGCCGACCGAGAAGCGGGACGAAGCCAATTCCCTGTTGAACGGCCCGCAGGTCAACCCGGAAGGCAAGGTCGACGTCGTCACCAGCCAGGACCAGGTGGACGATCTCCTGGCCAGCCTGGGCTTCTAAGGCTGGGGAGGGGAACTCGGCCAAGCGCGAACAACGCCGATTTCCCCCTTTTTATCTGCCATTCGCGCGCACCATACGTTTTCTACAATGCCTGTCAGCGGCTCCCAGACCCGGAATGGCCGCCGCATGACCCACCCCCCGCATGGCAGAAGAAAGCGACCTCGAAAAGACCGAAGCCGCCTCTCCCAGGCGCCTGGAAAAGGCGCGTGAAGAGGGGCAGGTGCCGCGTTCGCGCGAGCTTGGCACGTTCGCCGTGCTGGTGGCGGGGCTGGCGTACCTGTGGCTGGGCGCACCGCTGCTGTTTCGCAGCATCTCGGGCATCCTGCACAACGGCCTGGGTTTCGACTCCCGCATCCCCCGCGACACCACCGTCATGATCTCCACCGCGCTGCAAAGCGTGGGCGAGGCCATGCTCATGCTGGCCCCGTTCTTCCTGGTGGTCGCCGTGGTGTCCGTAGCCGCGCAACTGGCCATCGGCGGCCTGGTGTGGTCCAACAAGCCCCTGGAAGTGAACCTGGGCAAGCTGGATCCGATCGCCGGGTTCGGCCGCATATTCTCCTGGAACACCCTGGTCGAGCTGGGCAAGACCCTGCTGAAGGCGGGTATCGTCGGCGGCATCGGCGCGGTGGCCATCTGGCGCCATCACGACGAAATGATCGCGCTCATGCACACCACGCCCGTGGTCGGCCTGATCGGCATGCTCAAGATCGTCGCCACCTGCGCCGCACTCATCATCGCGTCCATGATCCTGCTGGTCCTGGCCGACGTGCCCTGGCAGATCTTCAGCCACATGAAGAAGCTGCGCATGAGCAAGGAAGACGTCAAGAAGGAATTCAAGGAAAGCGAAGGCGACCCGTTGCTCAAGGCGCGCATGCGCCAGCAGCAGCGCCAGGCTGCCAGCCGCCGCATGATGGCCGCGGTGCCCGGCGCGGATGTCGTGGTCACCAACCCCACCCATTACGCGGTGGCGCTGAAATACATCGAAGGCGACCTGTCGTCCGCCCCCCGCGTGATCGCCAAGGGTACCGGGCTGATCGCCGCCCATATCCGCGAAATCGCCAAGGAAAACCGCGTGCCCACGCTGGAAGCCCCCCCGCTGGCGCGGGCGCTGTACAAACATGTGGAAGTGGGCAAGGAAATCCCGGTGGCACTGTACACGGCCGTGGCCGAAGTGCTGGCCTGGGTGTTCCAGTTGCGCGCCTGGCGACCGGGCTGGGTGCAGCCTTCGCCTCCCACCGATCTGCCGGTGCCGTCCAAGCTCGACCCGCAGGCGCAAGCCGCGGCCGAAGGAGTCTAAGTAAATGAGCGAATTGCTCGCCATGTTCAAGGCCAACGGCGCTGCCCAGGCGCGCCTGCTGGCTGGTCCATTGTTGATCGTCCTCGTGCTGGGCATGATGATCCTGCCCTTGCCGGCATTCATCCTGGACCTGCTGTTCACGTTCAATATTTCGCTGGCCATCATGATCCTGCTGGTGGCCATGTTCACGCGCAAGCCGCTGGACTTCGCCGCCTTCCCGTCGGTACTGCTGTTCGCCACCCTGCTGCGCCTGTCGCTGAACGTGGCTTCCACCCGCGTCGTGCTGATGCACGGCCACTCCGGCCCGGACGCCGCCGGCAAGGTGATCGAAGCCTTCGGCCACTTCCTGGTGGGCGGCAACTTCGCCATCGGTATCATCGTCTTCATCATCCTGACGATCATCAACTTCATCGTCATCACCAAGGGTGCCGGCCGTATCGCCGAAGTGGGCGCGCGTTTCACCCTGGACGCCATGCCCGGCAAGCAGATGGCCATCGACGCCGACCTGAACGCCGGCCTGATCCGCGAGGACGAAGCGCGCAAGCGGCGCGCCGAAGTGTCGCAGGAAGCCGACTTCTACGGCTCCATGGACGGTGCCAGCAAGTTCGTGCGCGGTGACGCCGTGGCCGGCCTGCTGATCATGGTGATCAACGTCATCGGCGGCCTGCTGGTGGGCGTGGCCCAGCATGACCTGTCGGTGGGCGAAGCCGGCCGTGTCTACACGCTGCTGACCATCGGTGACGGCCTGGTCGCGCAGATCCCGGCGCTGGTCATCTCGACGGCCGCCGGTGTGGTGGTGTCGCGCGTGGCCAACGACCAGGACGTCGGCCAGCAGATCATGGGGCAGTTGTTCTCCAACCCCCGCGTGCTGTTCCTGACGGCGGCCATCATCGGCATCATGGGCTTGATTCCCAATATGCCGCACATCGCCTTCCTGTCGCTGGCCGCCATCCTTGGCGGTTCGGCCTACTACATGGTGCGCCGGGACATGCGGGCGCAGGCAGCGGCCGCGTCCAAACCCAATCCGGGCCAGACCCAGGCCAAGGCGGCTGCCGCCGAAGCCAGCTGGGAAGACGTGTCGATGGTGGACCAGCTGGGCCTGGAAGTGGGCTATCGCCTGATTCCCCTGGTCGACCACGCCCAGAACGGCGAGCTGCTGCACCGTATCCGCAGCCTGCGCAAGAAATTCGCGCAGGACGTGGGCTTCCTGCCGCCGGTGGTGCACATCCGCGACAACCTGGAATTGAAGCCCAACGATTATGTGATCCAGCTTTCCGGCGTGGAAGTGGGCCGCGGCGTTGCCATGCCGGGCCAGTGGCTGGCCATCGACCCGGGCGGCGTCACCTTGAAGCTCAAGGGCACGGCTACCACCGATCCGGCCTTCGGCCTGCCGGCGGTGTGGATCGAGGCTTCCATGCGTGACCAGGCGCAGATCGCCGGTTATACGGTGGTGGACGCCAGCACCGTGGTGGCCACGCACCTGAATCACCTGATGCACCGCCACGGTTCGCTGCTGCTGGGCCGCCAGGAAGTGCAGCAGTTGCTGGACCGCATCGGCAAGGACGCGCCCAAGCTGGTCGAGGACCTGGTGCCGAAGACGCTGTCGCTCACCATCCTGCAGAAGACGCTGCAAGGCCTGCTGGCCGAGGAAGTGCCGATCCGCGACATGCGTTCCATCATCGATACCATTTCCGAACATGCCCCGCGCCTGTCGGCGCAGGCAGCCACGGCGGGTGGCCAGCCCGACGTGGGCGAACTGATTGCGTTGTCGCGGCGTGCCCTGGGCCGCGCGATCACGCAGCAGTGGTTCCCGGGCGACGGCGAAATCCGCGTCATCGGCCTGGACGTCAAGCTGGAGCGCGTGCTGTCGCAGGCGATTTCCACCAGCGGCGTGCTGGAGCCGGGCCTGGCCGAAAACGTACTGCGCGAGGCGCAGGCGGCCGTGCAACGCCAGGAGGCGCTGGGCAATGCCCCGGTGCTGGTGGTGTCGCCGCTGCTGCGTTCGTCCCTCTCGCGCTTCCTGCGCCATCATCTGCCGCAACTCGGCGTGCTGGCCAATACAGAAATTCCCGATGAGCGTATCGTGCGCGTGACCGCGCTGATAGGCGGGAGCTCGGCTTGAACATCTTGCGATTCTTTGCCCCGACCAACCGTGAAGTGATGCGGCAGGTCCGCCAGGCCTTGGGGCCTGACGCCTTGATCATTTCCAGCCGCAGCGTCGATGGCGGCATCGAAGTCATGGCCACCGACCCGTCGGCGCTGGACGAGAACGGCCGCCTGCGCCGGCCCGAACCCGCGCTGCAGGAAGTGGCCAGCAACACCGAAGACGACCGCGCCAACCGGCCGTCCTACGCATCGTCCCGGCCCGCTGCCTATGTGACGCCGGAGGCCTACGTCTCGTCGCGGCCTGCCGCGTACGAGGCAGCGGCCGCTCACGTGTCGCCCGGGCGCGCCGGCTACCCGGCACCGAAGCCCGTGGTGGGCGCCCGTGCCACGACTTACGACGCTGATGACTTCGACGTGGCCGACGATTCGGACGGCTATACCTATACGCCGTCGCGCCCGGCCGCCCAGCGGCCGGCGCAGCCGCCGGACTATCCGCCGTCCCGGCCAGCGTCCTACGCCGCACCCGCCGAACCGTCTTCGTACGCCGCCCCGGCCCAGCCCATGGCGGCGCCCATGCCGCAGCCGGGAGCGCATCCGAGCCGGATGGCGGCGCGCTATGTCGATATCGCCGACATGCCGGCGGAACAGCCCGCACCCAAGGCGGCCGACATTCCCGCTGCCCCGTCGCTGGCAACGCCCGAGCCTTTCAACGCCAACGCCCTGACACCCGGCCAGCGCGCCGGCGTGGCCTATAACGCCATGACCGACAGCGCCTTGTCGGTGGTGGAAGAGGACGCCCCGCAGCCCGACGCCGAGCAGTCGCCGGCAGCGGCGCAAGAGTGGCGGCTGGCGCTGGAAACCCTGCGCGGCACCCTGGAAAACCGCATCGACGGCCTGCTCTGGAGCAAGGGCCTGCGCGCCGAACCGGTCGTCGCCACACTGTTCCGCACACTGCTGGAAGCCGGCTTCAGCGCCGCCCTGGTGCGGGCCCTGATGGACCGCCTGCCGCGTCAATTCACCGCGGCGCAAGCCCTGGGCTGGGCGCGCGACGAGCTGATTGCCCACCTGCCGGTGCTGGGCAACGAAGACGACCTGCTGGGCGCGGGCGGGGTGTTCGCCCTGGTCGGCCCGACGGGCGTGGGCAAGACCACCACGCTGGCCAAGCTGGCTGCCCGCTGCGTGGCCCGCGTGGGCCGCGACCAGGTGGCCATGCTGACCACCGACAATTTCCGTATCGGCGCGCACGAGCAACTGCAGATCTACGGCCGCCTGATGGGCGTGCCCACCCGCTCGGTGCGCGACGTCGACGAACTGCGCGGCACCCTGGCGGAACTGGGACATCGCAAGATCATCCTCATCGACACCACCGGCATCAGCCAGCGCGATCGCCATGTGGCCGAACAGGCCGCCATGCTCAATGGCGCCGGCCGGCCGGTGCAGCGCCTGCTGGTGCTCAATGCGGCGAGCCAGGGCGATACCCTGGACGAGGTGGCGCAGGCCTATCGCAATGTCGGTGACCAACCCATCCGGGGCTGCATCATCACCAAGGTGGACGAGGCCTCGCGCTATGCGGCCACCCTGGACACCGCCATCCGCCATCGCCTGCCTATCCATTACGTGTCGCGCGGCCAACGGGTGCCCGAACACATGGAAGTGCCGCAGGCTGCCGAGCTGGTCGACGGCGCCTTTGCCTGCCTGAAGCGGCCGGCGCTCTATACGCCCAGCGAATCGGACCTGGCCGCGCTGTGGTCGGCTTCGCGTGAAGCCGCCGGCGGCGAACTGGCCGATCCGGTCCGGCGCCGCCAGTTGCTGGCGGCCGCCGTGGCCCAGCCCCTGGGCAAGCGTGCCGATGACGAAGGGGAAATGGACGCCGCGCTGGCATGGATGAACACCGATCCGGCCTGCGTGCAGGCGCGCCTGGGTTGGCGCGAATTCGGCGGGGCCCGGCCCTTGCCAACGGAGGCCCTGTGGTCCAAGCCGATGGAGATGGCGCGCAGCGAGTTTTCGGCGACCTGCCAGCGTCATTTGCTGGCCATCCATGGCAAGGCCCCCTTGCGCGGCGATGGCCTGCCCGGCGGCCAACTCCACGCGGCGCTGCTGATGAGCGACCGGGGCGCGGCCCTGGCGGCGCCGGCGCACCAGCTGGTCATGCAGCATGGGGCCGTCACGACGTATGAAACCGCTGGCGCCGCCGCGCTGGCGAACGCCAGTCCCGCCGACGCCTTGGCGGGGCGGGTCCAATGGCTAGGTGCCGCCTTGCCGCACCTGCCGGTCGTGCACGTGATCGACGCCGGCACCGCCGCGCTGTGGGCCACGCTGTCCGAGCAGGGCCATGCCTGGCTGTCGCGCTGCACCGGCGCGTTGCGCGTGATGCAGGAAGAAACCCCCACCATCCTGCAGGCGGTGGCCAAGTCCCTGGGCTATGTGCCGGTAGGGCAGGCGGGCGACATGCCGGGCCTGACCGTGATGAAGGACGACAAGCCGGTGGCGTTGCGGCTGTGGGCGGCGGGCACGGAAGTAGGCCTGGCCGCGCGCGGTACCGACGGCGGGCTGATGCGTCTGGTATGCGCCAAGCTGATCGATCCCGCCGGCAAGGTAGTGTCGGTGCTGTACGGCTTGACCAATGTCAGCGTGACGCAGGCCGACGCGGCCGCGGTGGCGCGCTGGCTGGTGTTGAACGACCAGGCCAAGTCTGCCTTCCGTTATATGGTCCACGCCTGGCAGCCTTTGGCGGGTGCGGGCACTGGTGACGATGCCTTGCAGCGCCAGGCCTTGATGGCTGGCCAGCTGGGCGCGGCCTGCTGGCAGCTGGCGCATGCGCCGAATGCCGCGGTGATGCGGCGCCTGCTGCAGAACCTGATGGGCCCGGAACGCAAGCTGCCCGCCCGCCTGGTCCCGCCGGCCTTGCTGCGCTTTTTCGCGATGGTGGAAATGGCGGGTTGACGCAGGCTCTCTGCGTAGAAAATCTTTGATTTGAAAGGGATAAAAGCCCGCAACAAATAAATTTGTTGCGGGCTTATTTTTCTTTGGATGGTGCAAAGGGGAGATTTCAGGCCGCGGCTAGGCCTTCCCGCTCCACGCTCATCGGGCAATAAACGCTTCAGCCTCGAATAACAAAAAGCCCGCGACAATTTACTGTCGCGGGCTTTTTTCTCATTCAAGTCGTGGCGGAAGAATCAACGCGCTACGTATGCCTTGCGCAAGGCCCCCGCCGCTCCGGAACGTCCTTGCGACGTGTAGAGATTCCCGGCCGCGCCCGCGCCCACGCCACGCAGCGTTTCCAGCGCATCCTCGGTATGCCGCAGATGCATGTCGATCAGCGAACCATTGCGTTCATTGATGGCGGCCGCCTTGGCCGAATGGGCCAGCAAGGTCTGCCAGGCCTCGGCCAGTTCGGGGTGTCCACTGTATTGGGCGACGGCCAGGTCGGTGCCTTCGTGCGCGGCGGGCAGGCCCAGTTCGTCCAGCAGCGTATCGCGGCGATGGCTCAGGCCCCCCAGGCGGGCGGCGAATTCATTCTTGCGGTCGGTGATGGCCTGCAGCGCCTCGAAGGACTGGCGTCCGCTCAGCGCGGTGCTTTCGTCCTCCAGCAGGGAGGTGAATTCGATGATGACCGCGTCTTCTTCACGCAGGCAGTCGAGCAACTGCACCACATAGTCCATACCGGAACCTCAAGTATCCAGGGTTATTTCACCAATTCGCGGGCGCTGGCGATGATGCCGTCCGCGATCTTGCCGGCGTCGATCTTCAATTGCCCGGAGGCGATCGCCGCCTTGATTTCGGCCACGCGTGCCGTGTCGATATCCGATTTGCCGTCCTGCAGGTCCGACAGGGCGCGCGAGGTGTCGCTCAGTGCAACCTGGGAGGATCCACCAATGCTGCTGCTGACGGCGCCGCCATAGGCCTGGGCCAGCGAGCTGCGCTGCGGGGCGGAATCGGTGCCCAGGGTGGGGCGGGTAGTGGGAGCGTTGATTTTCACGATATTTCTCCGTGCTGCGGCTGCGAACCGCGCGTACGGGTCGAGGCGGTCGATGTCCTTGTAACGGCAAGCCGCCCCCGAACTTTAGGGGTACCGTGCCGGGCGTGTTCGGAATGTTGTAACACGATTTAAAGGGGGACTTCGACGCTGCCGGTCCTCTGGACGATGCCGCTGACGACCTGGCCGGAGGCAGTACGTACCTGCACGGTGGAGCCGGGCGCGGCGCTTTCCATGGCCACGCCCTCGGTGCTGACGGAAAAACCACGGCCGTGGGCGTTGACCCGCACGGACTGGCCGCGCTGGATCGCCCCCGGACTACGCAGGGAGGCCAGCTTGATGGGCTGGCCGGTGGCGATGCGATAGCTGGCGGTCATGCCGATGATGGATTGGCCATCGGTCACCGCGCCGGGCGGCAGATTGACCAGGTCGCCATCGCGCGGCACCAGCGCGTCGGGCGTGATCGGTTCGCCTGCGTTGATGTTGCGCGCCGCCACGAAATACTGGCCCGGCGCGCTGACGGACGCCTGCACGTACACGCTCCAGGGGCGCGGCGCGGCACAGCGCACGCCCACGCTCATGCGGGCGCGGGGCCGGGCGCCGGCCGACATGAAAGCGCTGAGGTCGTCGCAGGTTTGCAGTCTTTCAGTATGGATTTCGTCGAACTTGATGGTCGGATTGGTGGAGATGCTGGCAAGTTGCTGCCGCAGATAGTCGTCGGCCACGCTGATGACGGCGGCCGGATCCTGCGGCGCCATGGGTTGCGTGGCTTCCTGCGCGGACACGGCCAGGGGCAGGGCGGTCAACGCGGCAAGGAGGAAAAGAGAGAGAAAACGCGGCATGGGACAGGCCCGGTATTTCAAAGTAGATGAATTGTAGGAAGCCCTGGGCCAAACCAATACCCGAATTAGCTGAGAAATCAGGGGTTATTTGCGAAATTGTTCGCAAGGTTGCGAACCTATGATTCTGGTCATCCCAGAAAAGCGGGCACTGCGTGTGTGCAGCTTGGGGAACGGTACCGCGGGCGCAACACTCGCCCGGTCCGGAACCGCCGCAGACTCTATAGGAAACGGCCACCAGATGGATCGTCTTAGCCAGGAACTGTCGTTCTTCCAGCAATCGCTCGGCTTGCGCGCGAATCGCCAGGAAGTGCTGTCGGCCAACATCGCCAACGCGGATACGCCCAACTACAAGGCGCGCGATTTCGATTTCGCCTCGGCCATGCAGAACGCCATGGATACCCGCATGCGCCTGCCCGATACCAGCCTGGCGCTGACGTCGCCGCGCCACATTCCCGCCCAGGCCGCAAGCCAGGCCGGTCCTGTCGATCTGCTCTATCGCCAGCCCTACCAGGCCAGCCTGGACGGCAACACGGTGGATATGAACGCCGAGCGGGTGCAGTTCGCCGACAACGCGCTGCACTACCAGAGCAGCATGTCGGTGATGAACCAGCAGATCAAGGACATGCTGCGCGCGGTCAGCGAATAAAGAACCGCGGTGCATCAAGCAGTATCGAATAAAGAACAGCAGCATTAGGGAACAGACATGCCTCTTCTGAGCATTTTCGACATCGCCGGATCCGCCATGAGCGCGCAATCGCAGCGCATGAACGTGGCCGCCAGCAACCTGGCCAACGCCGACAGCGCCGTCGGACCCGACGGCCAGCCGTACCGCGCCCGCCAGGTGGTGTTCCAGGTGAACCCGCCCGCCGGCCAGGCCTACGGCCAGGAAGTCGGCGGCGTGCGCGTGGCCGGCGTGGTCGAGGACCAGGCGCCGTTCAAGCGGCTGTACGACCCCCGCAATCCCCTGGCGGACCGCGATGGCTACGTGAACATGCCCAACGTCGATCCCGTGGCCGAGACCGTCAACATGATCTCGGCCTCGCGCTCCTACCAAGCCAACGTCGAGGTGTTGAACACCGCCAAGACGTTGATGCAGAAAACCTTGACCATCGGGCAATAACGCGGCCCTTACCGCGTAAGTCCAACCGGAGCCGATCATGGCCGTTTCGTCCACTTCCTCTACGTCGTCGACCTCCAACTCGGTGGGTTCGTCGGCCACCACTGCCAGCAGCGCGGCCGATATCCAGAACCAGTTCCTGACGCTGCTGGTGACCCAGCTGAACAACCAGGACCCGCTCAACCCGATGGACAACTCGCAGCTGACTTCCCAGCTGGCGCAGATCTCGACGGTGCAGGGCATTACCGACCTGAAGACCCTGGTGTCCACCATCAGCGGCCAGGTCGACGTGTCGCAGTCGATGTCGGCGGTGTCCATGATCGGCAAGAAGGTGCTGGTGCCGGGCAACACCGTGAACATCGATACCGATGCCACCGGCGCCCGCGTGAGCACCCCGATCGGCATCGACCTGCAAGGCGACGCCGCCAGCGTCAAGATGACCATCAGCGATTCGACCGGCCGCGTGGTGCGCACCGTGGACATGGGCGCCCAGGACACCGGCATCCTGACGCCGACCTGGGACGGCAAGGACGATTCCGGCAATGCCATGGCCGACGGCCAGTACACCATCGCCGTGACGGCCACCGACAGCACGGGTGCGGCGGTTACCGCGACGGCGCTGGCCTCCGGTACGGTGCAGAACGTGGCTTACACCACCAATGGTGTGCGTCTGGATCTGGGGCTGCTGGGCCAGTTCAGCGTGCTCGATATCCGCGAAGTTTTGGGTTGATGCTTTGAACGCTTGCCGCCCGCGTCGCGGCGGCTTTTCGATACACCGAATTTTTTGAATAGCGAGAGAAAGACATGGGCTTCGGACAAGGACTTAGCGGCCTGAACGCCGCCGCGCAGAATCTGGACGTCATCGGCAACAATATCGCCAACTCCGGTACGGTGGGCTTCAAGGCCTCGTCGGTGCAGTTTGCCGACGTCTACGCCTCGTCGCGCGTCGGCCTGGGCGTGAAAGTGGCGGCCGTGCAGCAGCGCTTCACCGTGGGCACGATTTCCTCGGGCGGCCAGTACGACATGGCCATCGACGGCGCCAACGGCTTCTTCCGCACGGTCGACGGCAGCGGCAACATCCTGTACACCCGCAACGGCCAGTTCACCATCGACAAGAACCTGAACATCGTCAACGCCCAGGGCCAGAACCTGACCGGTTACGGCACGGGCGGCATCGGTACCGCGCCGATCCCGCTGACCTTGCCCCAGGCCAACATCGCCCCGCAGGCAACCACCACTTCCGGCTTCGTCGCCAACCTGAACGCCAACGCCGACGTGATCGACAGCACGGCCACGCCGTTCGACCCGACCAACGCCGAGACCTACACCGACACGCAGCCGATGACGGTGTACGATTCGCTGGGCAACTCGCACCAGCTGACCCAGTACTTCGTCAAGCAGGCGTCCGACACGACGACCGGCGAAAGCGTGTACGACGTGTACTACACGCTGGACGGCGCCGCCATGGCCCCGACCACCGCGACCGGTACGCCGGCTGTCTGGGGCGGCGCCACCGAGCTGCGTTTCGACAGCGCCGGCCGCCTGACCACGAATCCCGCCACGATTACCGCTTCCCTGGCCGATCCTGGTGGCGCGTCCTCGCCCGCCGATCCGCTGGCCGTTGCCATCAACTACACCGGCACCACCCAGTACGGCAGCGACTTCACCACCAGCAAGACGCCCAACGGCTACACCTCGGGTGAGTTCAGCACCATCTCCTTCGGTACCGACGGCTCGATCATCGCCAGCTACTCGAACGGCCAGACGCAGAACGTCGGCACGGTGGTGCTGGCCAACTTCAACAACGTGCAGGGCCTGAAGCCGGTGGGCGACAACGCCTGGTCGGAAACGGCCGATTCGGGCGGCGCCCAGCTGGGCCAGCCCGGCACCAACGGCATGGCCTTGATCCGCGGCCAGGCGATCGAAGAATCGAACGTCGACCTCAGCTCGGAACTGGTCAACATGATCGTCGCGCAGCGCACCTACCAGGCCAACACGCAGACCATCAAGACCCAGAGCGACGTGCTGCAGAACCTGTTGCAGATCGCCTAAGCATGGACCGCATCATCTACACCGCCATGAACGGCGCTGCCCGGATCGCCGAGCAGCAGACCGTTCTGTCGAACAACATGGCCAACGTCAATACGACGGGCTTCCGCGCGCAGATGTCGATGTATCGCTCGGTGCCGGTCAACGACGGCACCAGCCTGCCCACCCGGGTGTCCACCGTGGCGGCGACGCCGCGCAGCGACTTCCAGATGGGTGTGATGCAGTCCACGGGCAGCCCGACGGACATCGCCATCACCGAGGGCGGCTGGCTGGCGGTGCAGACGCCCCAAGGCGAGGCCTATACCCGCGCCGGCGACCTGCAGGTCGGGGTCAACGGCCAGCTGCAGACGGCGCAGGGTATTCCGGTGCTGTCGCAGCAGAACGGCGTGATCGACGTGCCCAATATGGCGACGCTGACCATCGGTTCGGACGGGACGATAACGGCCATCGGTGCCGGCGACCCGCCCAACACGGTGCTCAACCTGGGCCAGCTGAAGCTGGTCAAGCCGGACGAAAACACGCTGGTGCACGGCGATGACGGCGTGTTCCGCCGCGTCGCCGCCAATGGCCAGCCGGCGCCTGCCATGCCGGTGGACCCCACGGTGCGCGTCACCGCGGGTGTACTGGAAGGCAGCAACGCCAACGCGGCGTCCTCGATGGTAGGAATGATCGAGAACTCGCGGCGCTTCGAAATGCAGATGCAGGTAGTCAAGGACGCGGACACCAACGAAGACCGCGCGAACGGCATCCTGTCTATTAGTTAATAGGAGTTACAAACCATGCTTCGTTCGCTTTGGATCGCCAAGACGGGTCTCGAAGGTCAGCAGACCGCGATGGACGTCATTTCGAACAACCTGGCCAACGTCAACACCACCGGCTTCAAGCGTGGCCGCGCCGTGTTCCAGGACCTGATGTACCAGACGGTACGCCAGCCCGGCGCCCAGGTCGGCGACGCCAACCAACTGCCGTCCGGCCTGCAACTGGGCACCGGTACGCGCGTGGCGGCCACCGAGCGCCTGCACACCCAGGGCGGCATGACCAGCACCGGCCAGGACCTGGACGTGGCGATCCAGGGTGCCGGCTTCCTGCAGATCCAGTTGCCCGACGGCACCGACGCGTACACCCGCGATGGTTCGTTGCAACGGGACCAGAACGGCCAGCTGACCACCGCCGGCGGCTACGTGGTGCAGCCCCCGATCAACATCCCCAACAACGCGCTGACCCTGACCATCGGCAACGACGGCACGGTGTCGGTGACGCAGCCCGCCGCTCCCGGCGTGAACGTGCAGGTCGGCCAGTTGCAGTTGGCCAACTTCATCAACCCCAACGGCTTGCAAAGCGTGGGCGACAACCTGTACCTGGAAACCGATTCGTCGGGCCCCCCCAACATCGGCAACCCGACGGTCGACGGCCTGGGCTCCCTGCAGCAGAAGTACCTGGAAACCTCCAACGTCAATGTGGCGGAAGAGCTGGTCAACATGATCACCACGCAACGTGCCTACGAGATGAACTCCAAGGCGGTGCAGACCTCCGACCAGATGCTGCAGCGCCTGACGCAGCTGTAAAGCGCCAGCGCTGCTCCAGCTGCCCTGATATTCCTGTTTCAACCCGACGTTTTTCAGTGAACCCACGCCCCATGCTTTCCGGCTTCATGCGTTCCAGCCCGCTACGTTTCGCGCTGTCGCGACTCGTCCTCTCCGCCCTGGCGACAGTGTGGTTGGCCGGCTGCTCCCTGATTCCGCCCGAGCCGGTGGTGCTGGGTTCCACGACGGCCGCGCCGCCGCCACCGGCGCCCATATCGCCGACGCCGGACGGCGCCATCTACCAGCCCACGGCTTACGGCAACTATCCCTTGTTCGAGGACCGCCGTCCGCGCAACGTTGGCGATATCGTTACCGTGGTGCTGGAGGAAAAGACGGCCGCCGCCAAGAACGTGGCGACCAATACCGATCGCAGTTCGACCACGGACAACTCGATCGCCGCCTCGCCGGGCTTCCTCAGCAGCTGGTTCAACGCCAAGCTGGACACCAGCACCAGCGGCGCCAACGCCACCAAGGGTTCGGGCGACAGCAGCGCCAACAACACCTTTACCGGTACGTTGACCACCACCGTGGTGGGCGTGTTGCCCAACGGCAACCTGCAGGTCGCCGGCGAGAAGCAGATTGCCATCAACCGCGGCAGCGAATACATCCGGTTTTCCGGCGTGGTCGATCCGCGCGCCATCACCGGTACCAATACCGTGTCCTCGACGCGGGTAGCCGATGCGCGTATCGAGTACCGCAGCAAGGGCGTCATGGATGAAGTGCAGACCATGGGCTGGCTGCAGCGCTTTTTCCTGATTGCATCCCCGTTCTGATATGAAGCTCTCCACCGCTTTCTCCGCCCTGGCCTCCGTGCTGTTGCGCGCCTGCGTGGCCAGTGCCATGCTGGCCGGCGCCGCCCACGCCGAGCGCCTCAAGGACCTGTCCTCCATCCAGGGCGTGCGCGGCAACCAGCTGATCGGCTACGGCCTGATAGTCGGCCTGGACGGCACCGGCGACCAGGTGCGCCAGACCCCGTTCACCCAGCAAAGCTTGACCAATATGTTGTCGCAGCTGGGCGTGACGGTACCGTCCAATACCAATATGCAGTTGAAGAACGTGGCGGCCGTGATGGTCACCATGACGCTGCCGGCGTTCGCGCGACCCGGCCAGACGGCCGACGTGGTGGTGTCCGCCATGGGTAACGCCAAGAGCCTGCGCGGCGGCACGCTGCTGATGACACCCATGAAGGGCGCCGACGGCCAGGTCTACGCCATTGCCCAGGGCAACCTGGTGGTGGGCGGTGCTGGTGCGTCGGCCGGCGGGTCCAGCGTCGCCATCAACCAGCTCAATGGGGGGCGTATCAGCAATGGCGCCATCGTCGAACGGGCCGTGCCGACCACCTTCGCCCGCGACGGCAATATTTTCCTGGAAATGAACGAGCTGGATTTCGGCACGACGCAAAACGTGTCGGCCGCCCTGAACCAGCGCTTCGGCCAGGGCACCGCTTCGGTGGTGGACGGCCGTGTGATCCGCTTGCAAGGCCCCATGGACCCGGCGGGGCAGGCGGCTTTCCTGTCACAGGTGGAGAACCTGCAGGTAACGCGCGCCCCGGCCGCGGCCAAGGTGATCATCAACGCCCGTACCGGTTCCGTGGTCATGAACCGCACGGTGATGATAGAGGAAGCCGCGGTGGCGCACGGCAATCTGTCGGTGGTGGTCAACCAGACCAATGCCGTTTCCCAGCCGAACACGCCTTTCGGCGGCGGCCAGACCGTGGTGGTGCCGAATACCCAGATCGATGTGCGCCAGGAAAACGGGTCGCTGCAGCGGGTGCGCACCAGCGCCAACCTGGCTGACGTGGTGCGCGCGCTCAATGCGCTGGGCGCCACGCCGCAAGATTTGCTCGCCATCCTGCAGGCCATGCAGACCGCCGGCGCCCTGCGTGCCGAGCTGGAGATCATCTGATCATGGCTATCCAGTCCGGCACCGCCACGCTGGATTCGGCGCAATCCTCGATATTCGATTTCGGTTCGCTGGGCGCGCTCAAGCGCGACGTCAGCACCAACCCGAACAGCGCGGACAAGCAGGCCGAGGTGGCCAAGCAGTTCGAGGCCATCTATCTGCAGATGATGCTCAAGCGCATGCGCGAGGCCACCATGAAGAGCGGCCTGTTCGATTCCGAGCAGTCGCGCATGATGCAGTCCATGGCCGACGAACAGCTGGCCCTGCAACTGGCCACGCCGGGCATCGGCCTGGCACAGTCGCTGTTGCGCCAGATGCGTGCGCAGAACGGTGACGTCGATCCGCCGCCCGGTTCGGTGGTCGATGACGCCGCCCAGGCCAATGCGGGCGATCCTTCACAAGGTGATATGGCGGCGGGCATGCGCGGCAACATGGCGCCGCCCCGTCCGGGCAGCAGCCTGTCGCCGGAACTGGCGGCCCTGCTGCGCGTGCTGGATCGCAACCGCCCGTCGGACCGCGCCCTGGCGGCGGCCGAAGGCGCGCCAGAGCACGTCGTCCAGTTCGTTTCCCAGATGGCTTCCGCCGCCAAGGCCGCCGAACGCATGAGCGGCGTGCCGGCCCGCCTGATCCTGGGCCAGGCGGCCCTGGAATCCGGCTGGGGCAAGCGCGAGATCCGCTACGAGGACGGGCGTACCAGCTACAACCTGTTCGGTATCAAGGCCGGTGAGGGGTGGAAGGGCAAGGTCGTCAATGTGATGACCACGGAATACGAGGACGGCGTGGCGAAGAAGCTGCCGCAGCCTTTCCGAGCCTACAACTCCTACGCCGAATCGTTCGCCGACTACGCCCGGCTGATCGGCGGCAGCCCCCGTTACGAGGCGGTGACCCAGGCCCGCGACGAAGTGGACGCGGCGCGCCGCATCCAGGCGGCGGGCTACGCCACCGACCCCCGTTACGCGGAAAAGCTGATCGGCATCATGGGACAACTGCGTGGCGGCCGGGCCGGCGCCGCCGGGGGCAAGATTTGAGCGA
This sequence comes from Achromobacter sp. HZ34, assembly GCF_002209485.1. Classification (GTDB taxonomy): domain Bacteria; phylum Pseudomonadota; class Gammaproteobacteria; order Burkholderiales; family Burkholderiaceae_B; genus Bordetella_C. The sequence goes on from NZ_NJIX01000001.1 coordinate 154,141, forward strand.
CCGGTGTCGATACCAGGCTGGAATCCGGGGCTGGAACCCTGTTAGCAGGCCTGATGCGACGCTCAGTACCAGTATTAGTATCAATCGATAGATAACGCTAAATTTTTGCGGATCGTTGCCGTTAATCGGGTATCCCGAGAACTCGCACGGTAATTTGCAGAGGCATCACGACATGAGTTTGTTCAGCCTTGGCCTGAGTGGCCTGAACGCTTCGCAGGCCGGCCTGACGGTCACCGGTCACAATATCGACAACTCCGGTACGGATGGCTATAGCCGTCAGAAGGTGATCACGTCGACTGCCGGTGCCACCGCGACGGGCACGGGCTACTACGGCCGTGGCGTGATGGTCGATACCGTGCAGCGCCAATACAGCAGCTTCCTGTACAACCAATTGGTACAGGCCCAGAGTACCGGCGGCGCCACGTCGTCCCTGTTGACGCAGTTGACCCAGGTCGACAACATGCTGGGCGACGACACCACCGGCATCTCGCCCGCGCTGGCTGATTTCTTCACGTCGCTGAACGCGGTCGCCAGCTCGCCCGCCGATGCCGCTACCCGCCAGGACCTGATCGGTAAGGCCCAGAGCCTGGTCAGCCAGATCAATTCCGCCTACACGGACCTGCAGACCCAGCGTACCGGCCTGAACACGCAGGTCTCGTCCTCGGTGGACCAGATCAACAGCTACCTGGACAACATCAATACGCTGAACAAGCAGATCGTCGCGGCCGTCAGCACTGGCGCCGGCAATGCCCCCAACGACCTGATGGACCAGCGTGATGCGCTGGTGCAGCAGCTGGGCCAGGTGGTCGGCATCCGCACCTCGACGGCCTCCAATGGCTACGCGGTGGATATCTCGCTGTCCAGCGGCCAATCGCTGCTGTCCGGCACCACGGTATACAAGCTGTCCGCGGTGGCCTCGGCCGCCGATCCGTCGCGCACCGTGGTCGCCTACAGCGTGCCTACCGGCCCCGGCGGCGCCACCACCACCGTGGAAATGAAGGACACCGCCATCACCCAGGGCAGCCTGGGCGGTTTGCTGCAGTTCCGCTCGCAATCGCTGGACACGCTGCAGAACAAGCTGGGCCAGATGGCCGTTGGCCTGGCCACGTCGTTCAACGCGCTGCAGGAGCAGGGCATCGACCTGAACGGCGACGCCGGCGAGGCCTTGTTCTCGCTGGGTACGCCCAAGGCGCTGGCAAACGCCAAGAACACCGGTAGCGGCGCCATCACCGCCGATTACACCGACACCAATGCGCTGACGGCCAACGATTACACCATCAGCTACACGGGCGGCGCCTACACGGTGACCCGTTCCGACGGCACGCAGGTCTACACCGGCGACGGCACCACGCCGCCCATGGAATTCGATGGACTGAGCCTGAATCTCAGCGGTACGCCCGCCGACGGTGACAAGTGGGTGTTGAGCCCGACGCGCGACGCTGCCGGCCAGATGGCCGTGGCGCAGACCGATCCCAGCAAGATCGCCGCGTCCGATGCCACCAACCCCGGTTCCGCCAACGGCAACAATGCCCTGGCCATGGCGCAACTGCAGACCCAGAAGACCCTGGGCGGCGGTACGCTGAGCGTGACCGACGCCTACTCGCAGATCGTCAACACCGTGGGCCAGCAGGCGGCCTCCGCCAAGGCCAACGACAAGGCCCAGCAAGCCGTGATCGCCCAGCGCCAGACCGACCAGCAGTCGGTCTCGGGCGTCAACCTGAACGAAGAATACGTCAGCCTGAGCATGTTCCAGCAGCAATACCAGGCTGCCGCCAAGATCATCGACGTCGCCAATACGGTCTTCCAGGCCCTGTTGGGCATTCAGTAAGCCCATATTGAACACGCCAGCCTAGAAATTCAGGAGCTATAGCATGACCGTGCGTCTGAGCACCTCGATGATTTATCAGAGCGGCCTGAACGGCATTCTGAACAGTCAGTCCTCCCTGTTGACCCTGCAGCAGCAGCTCAGCAGCGGCCGCAAGATCGTTACGCCTTCGGACGATCCGCTGGCGGCTGGCCAGGCGATCACCGCCAGCCAGAACCAGTCGATGACCAGCAACTACGCCGCCAATCGCGCGGTGGCGAACACGGCGCTGGGCAACGAAGACAATACGCTGGATTCCATCGTCAACAACATCACGGCGGCGATGGAGAAGGTGGTACAGGCCGGTAACGGCACCTTGTCCGACACCGACCGCCAGACGCTGGCCACCGTGCTGACCAATTCGCGCGACGCCCTGTTCGCGCTGGCCAACAGCACCGACGGCAGCGGCCAGTACATGTTCTCCGGTTACCAGAGCGGTAGCGCCGCCTATGTGAAGGATCCGACCACCGGCGCCATCACGTACGCCGGCGATACGGGCCAGCGCACCATCCAGGTGGACCAGGCGCGCCAGATGGCGTCGGGCGACATCGGTTCGGACATTTTCAACCGCGCCAACCCCGGCAATGCTGACTATATCGCGTCGGCGGCTTCGACCAATACCGGTACCGCCACCTTCCTGGCCCCGAACGTGCAGACGGGCGGCGCTGCCGCCGGTTCGTCCTTCAAGATCGATTTCGCCATCGACGCCACCACGGGCGACACCACCTACACCATCACCACCACCGACAAGACGGGCACCGTGACCACGTCGGCGCCCACGGCATACAAGGATGGCGACACCATCGACATGGGTGGCGTGACGATGACGCTGTCGGGCGCGCCGGCCGATGGCGACAGCTTCACGGTGGAACCGTCTCAGGGCGCGGACATGGACGTGTTCGCCACCATGGATCAGCTGATCACGGCGCTGACCGCTCCCTCGCAGAGCGATGCGACGGCGTCGGCTGCGCTGCGCAACACGCTGACGACGGCGGCGCGCAAGCTGTCGATCAATCTGGACAACGTGTCGACCGTGCAGGCTTCGGTCGGGGCGCGCCAGAACGAACTGGACGCGCTTACCAGCACCGGCAACCAGCGCGCGCTCACGGACAGCAAAGTGCTGTCGGACCTCGTCGGACTCGATTACTACTCGGCTTACTCCTCCCTGACGCTGCAGAACGTGGCATTGCAGGCCTCGATGGCCGCGTTCCAGTCGATCCAGGGCGTCAGTCTCTTCAGCATGAATAAATAAAGCGTCACGCCGCGAGCCGGGGATCCCCCGTCCGGACGCGGCGTAATGGCGGGATAGAAAGACAGAATGTTCTCGAATATGAAAATCCGGACCAGCATCGTCCTGGTCCTGGCGCTGTACCTGGTCGCCATGCTGGTGTCCAACGGCACCAGCTGGCTTGGCCTGCGCTCCATGAACACCAAGGCCGACGAGCTGAACCTGGTCTACAGCGACCAGGTGGTACAGCTTTACAACGCCTACGGCAAGACCCTGCGTGGCCGCCTGAGCCTGTGGAACGGCTACAACCTGCTGCGCGAAGGCAAGGCGGACGACGCGATGAAGAGCGTCGACAACATGGTGAAGTACCGTGCGTCGGGCGCCAAATCCTACGAGGTCTACGCCAAGTCTCCCAAGCTGCCGGGTGTCGACAAGCAGGTCGCGGAGGTCGACGCGGCTTATCGCAAGATGAACGCCGTCCTGGACCAACAGGCAAATGCGATCCGGGGTAAGGACCTCGCCGCGTTCGACAGAACCGTTGACGACATCCGCCTGGCCAACGAAGGCATGGATCGCGCGTTCCAGGCATTCTGGGACGCCATGGATTCGTCCACCGATGTCCTGGTGGGCCAGGGCCATGACGACTTCACCCGCGCGCAGATCGTGACCATCGTCATGGTGGCCATCGCCCTGTTGCTGGCTGTCGGCTGCTGGCTGTTCATCAGCCGCATGCTGTTGCGCCCGCTGCATGACGCCGGCGCGCATTTCGACCGCATTGCCACGGGTGACTTCACCCAGCGCGTGGAAGTGCAGTCCACCAATGAAATCGGCCTGCTGTACGGCGCGGTCAAGCGCATGCAGGAAAGCCTGACCCGCACGGTGTCCACGGTGCGCCGTGGCGTGGAAGAGATCAATGTCGGCTCGCGTGAAATCTCCGCGGGCAATACCGACCTGTCCAGCCGTACCGAGCAGCAGGCGGCCTCGCTGGAAGAAACCGCGGCGTCGATGGAGCAATTGGCCTCGACCGTGAAGCAGAACGCCGACAATGCGCGCCAGGCCAACCAGCTGGCGGCCAGCGCGTCGGACGTGGCGGAACGGGGCGGCTCGGCGGTGAACGAAGTGGTCAGCACGATGCAGGGCATTTCGGCCAGCTCGCGCAAGATCTCGGAAATCGTCAGCGTGATCGACGGCATTGCCTTCCAGACCAACATCCTGGCACTGAATGCGGCAGTGGAAGCGGCCCGTGCCGGTGAGCAGGGCAAGGGCTTCGCGGTGGTGGCGGGCGAAGTGCGCTCGCTGGCGCAGCGCAGCGCGCAAGCGGCCAAGGAAATCAAGGGCCTGATCGAGGATTCCGTGACCAAGGTTGGCGCGGGTTCGCAACAGGTCGAGCGCGCCGGTGCCACGATGCAGGAAATCGTGACGTCGGTACGCCGCGTGACGGACATCATGGGCGAGATCTCGGCGGCGTCCGAGGAACAGTCCAGCGGTATCGATCAGGTCAACCGCGCCGTGTCGCAGATGGACGAAGTGACGCAGCAGAACGCGGCACTGGTGGAAGAGGCGGCCGCCGCGGCGGGTTCGCTGCAGGAACAGGCGCAGCGCCTGGCCGAAGCCGTGGCCGTGTTCAAGATCAATCAAAGCCAGGTCATCGAAGTGGCCGCGCAGCAGTTGTCGGCCCCCATGGCGCCGCGCATGGCCGCGCCGCGGCCGGCACCGGCTGCCCGATCCCCGGCGCAGCCTGCCACGCCGGTGGTCACGGCCGATCCGCTGCGCCTGGATAATTCGAGCCCGGCGGCAGCCCCGGCCAGGGCGGCTTCGGCCTCCGCGCCGTCGGCGTCCAGCAGTGCGGCCACGAATAATGCAGGCGCGGGTAATGCCGCCACGATGGCTGCGCCCACCAGCACGCCTGCTCGCACCGCGCGCCGTGCCACGTCCGCGGCGGAGCCGGCTGGCGTTGCCAAGCCCGCTGCCCGGGTCACCCGCAGCGCCCCCGCGGCGGCTCCGGCTGCCGCCATGGCACCGCGCAAGCCTGCGGCCACCGCCACCGTCAGCGATGACGATTGGGAATCCTTCTAAGCATCCACACGCCATGGCCGCCATCCGCCTTCAACCCGGACTTCTTTCTGTCATGCGCGGCATGACGCGCGCCCTGGCTTGTGCGGGTGCGCTGGCCGGCACCCTGTCGCTGGCAGCCTGTTCCTTCGGGACTGGCCGCTATTACACGGACGAGGGCGTTGCCTCGCTGGTGCCGGGCCAATCGACCATGATGGAGGCGACGCGTGCCTTCAACGCGCCGCCCACCGCGCAGTTCGCGCAAAGCGACGGCACCATGCTGGCGCGCTGGGACTACAAGTTCTCGCTGGTCACCGATGCTGTCTATGGGACCAAATCCACGCTGTTGCAATTCGGCGCCGATGGCCGCCTGATCAGGCTGGTGGATTCCGACAACGTCATGTTGTCCAACGACAGCCGGCGCAAGCTGTTGGGGGTATACGTGCAGCCGGCGCCGCCGCCCGATCTGTCACCTATCGTTCTACCGGCAGCGCCGGAAGATCCGGCTTCGATGCCCATCGTTATCCCGGGGAACGGACCCGTCAGTACGCCGGCGTCCGATGGGAAAACCGCGACGCCGCGCTAGCTGCTAGCTGGCGGCGTTATCGCCGACCGTGCCAACCGCTCCAGGGCGGCGCGCGGCCATAATCAGTATCAGAGGAAGTTTGGGAGAAGTTAAATGGACACCATCACCGAGTCAGGCCGCAAGACCAGAGCAAACAAGAAGAAAGTGCGCACGCCCAAGGTGAAGCGCAAGTTCGCGGTGCGTGACGTGCGCGTGGGTTCCATGCTGATGGTGGTGCTTGCCGTATTTGCCTTGCTGATCGCGGCGGTGGGCGGCATGGCCGCGTTCTTCCTGAACCAGAACTATCACGCCGTGCTGGACCTGGGCGCATTGACGGACCGTGCCACGCAGGTGCAGGTGATCAACGGCAACATGTTGCGGGCCCGTGTGGCCCTGCTGCAGTCGGCCCGCAGCCTGCAGGATGCGGCGGTCGAGGGTGCCAGCCAGTCGGCCGCCAGCAACGCCAAGCGCGATGCCGCCGACACGCTGAAGCAGGCCAACGACTTGCTGGCCGGTGTGCGCAACAACTTCGCCGACTTCCAGAAGAACATGCTGGACGACGATACCGGCCGCCAGTTGTCGATGAACCTGGTGCGCCGCTACCGTTCGTATATCGACGATGGCATCGACACCATGGTCGAGGCGCTGCGCAGCCAGGACTACAGCACCTTCTATATGGTGAATACGGAGTACGGCGTGCCGCGCAGTGCGTCCTTCATCGACGCCATCGATGAGTTCTCCAAGTACATCAAGGACCAGCAGAACGAGACCAATGCCCAGGCCAAGAAGAATCTGGACCTGGCACTGATCGCGGTTGGCGTGGCGGTGGGCGCGGCCATCCTGCTGATGATCGTGTCGCGCATCGTGTTCGGCCGTGCCGTGGTGCGTCCCCTGGTCGAGGCTGGCCAGCACTTCGAGAAGATTGCCGGCGGTGACCTGACGCAGCGCGTGGACATCCGATCGCACAATGAAATCGGCCAGTTGTATGCGGCGCTCAAGCGCATGCAGGAAAGCCTGACCCGCACGGTGTCGCAGGTGCGTCGTGGCGTGGACGAAATCAACGTCGGTTCGCGCGAGATTTCCGCGGGCAATACCGACCTGTCCAGCCGGACCGAACAACAGGCGGCCTCGCTGGAAGAAACCGCGGCGTCGATGGAAGAACTGGCGTCGACCGTGAAGCAGAACGCCGACAATGCGCGCCAGGCCAACCAGCTGGCGGCCAGCGCGTCGGACGTGGCGGCGCGGGGTGGTTCGGCGGTTAACGAAGTGGTCAACACGATGCAGGGCATTTCGGCCAGCTCGCGCAAGATCTCTGAAATCGTCAGCGTGATCGACGGTATTGCGTTCCAGACCAACATCCTGGCGTTGAACGCGGCGGTGGAAGCGGCCCGTGCCGGTGAGCAGGGCAAGGGCTTCGCGGTGGTGGCGGGCGAAGTGCGCTCGCTGGCGCAGCGCAGCGCGCAGGCGGCCAAGGAAATCAAGGGCCTGATCGAGGACTCGGTGAGCAAGGTTGGTGCGGGTTCGCAACAGGTCGAACGCGCTGGCGCCACGATGCAGGAGATCGTCACGTCCGTGAAGCGTGTTACCGACATCATGGGTGAAATCTCGGCCGCGTCCGAGGAGCAGTCCAGCGGTATCGACCAGGTCAACCGTGCCGTGTCGCAGATGGATGAAGTGACGCAGCAGAACGCGGCGTTGGTGGAAGAAGCGGCTGCCGCGGCGGGTTCGCTGCAGGAACAGGCGCAACGCCTGGCCGAAGCCGTGTCCGTCTTCAAGATCAACGAAGGCCAGGTCATCGAAGTGCCGGCGCATCAGTTGGGCGGCGCGGGCTACGCGACGCCGCTGGTAGCGTAATGGAACGAGGCCGGCTGGACCGGGGCTGGATGATCGGCCTTGGTACAGCGGGCCTGCGCAGTGCAGCGTTGCAGGAATAAGCCTGAATAACAGGCGGCAACGAAGGACCTGGCCAGGTCCGTCAACGCCGCCAGACTCGACACAACGACAGCCGGCCAGCCGAGCGCGTCAACGTGTCAAGCAGTCCTCGCCCCGTCCTCAGGACGGGGTTTTTTCTTGCCGAAAGAGGACATGCTGGGTGGGCTGGATGGCATATGCAACGTTTCCCGGGCAAGTTTTTTCAGGGAAATGAGAAAGGGTTTTTATGAAAACCCTTTGATCCTTGACCCGGGGCGGCTGACCTTTCAGGTCAGCCTCAATTCGCCCCGCCGCGTGGCGCGGCCAGGGTGTCGGCGATGCGGGCCATCTGGGCCAGCATTTCCTGGTAGAACTCGTTGAGATACGAGGGCGTGTGCGGCAGCACCACCGTGAGCAGCAGCACGCCGGATATCAGCATGATGGGAAAGCCCACGGAAAAGGCCGACAGCTGCGGCGCCGCGCGGTTCAGGATACCCAGGGAGATGTTCAAGGTCAGCAGCGCCGCGATCAGCGGCAGCGCCAGCAGCAAACCGGAAGAAAAGATCTTCCCCCCCAGTTCGGCGATGCCCATCCAGGCAGCCGGATTCAAGGAAGGATGCCCGATCGGCAGCACGGTGAAACTGCGCAGCAGCACATCCAGCATCAACAGATGGCCGTTGAACACCAGGAACAGCAGCATGGCCATGATGTTGAACAGCCGCGCCAGCACCTCGGTATTGGAATGCGTGGAAGGGTCGTACAGCGTCGCCAGCGACAGGCCCATCTGCAGGCCGACGAAATCACCCGCCGTCTGCACCGCGGAAAAACACAGGCGCATCACGAAGCCCAGCGCCATGCCGATGAACACCTGCTGCGCCAGCACCAGCAGCCCTTCGTAGGAACTGGTCGCCAGCGCCGGGAACGGGGGCAGGGTGGGCGCCACGACGATGGCAACCACCGCCGCCAGGCCTACCTTGGGTAGCGACGGCGCCGTCGATTCGCCGAACACCGGCGCCACGGAAAACATGGCCAGCAGGCGCGCGAAGGGCCAGAGGAAGGCATTGATCCAGCCGTACCACTGGTCGAGGGTGAAATTGATCATGGCGCCGGCGCCGCTCGGTGCCTCAGGACACCAGTCCCGGAATCTGTTCCATGATCGAGCGGATGTAATCGACCATGGTCTGCATCAGCCAGGGCCCCAGCACCACCAGGGTGGCCGCGACAGCCAGCAGCTTGGGGATGAAGGACAGCGTCATTTCGTTGATCTGCGTGGCCGCCTGGAACACGCTGATGACCAGGCCGACCGCCAGCGTCACCAGCAGCATCGGGCCGGCCACGATAAGGACCATCTTCATGGCCTGGTAGGCCATCGTCATTACGGTTTGGTCGGTCATGGCAATGGGGTACGCGGCGCGGGGCCGGCGATAGCGTTATTGGTAGAAGCTGCGGGACAGGGATCCCAGCAGCAGATGCCAGCCGTCGGCCAGCACGAACAGCATCAGCTTGAACGGCAGGGACACCGTGACGGGCGGCACCATCATCATGCCCAGGCCCATCAGCACGCTGGCCACCACCATGTCGATGATCAGGAACGGGATGAACACCGTGAAGCCGATCTGGAAGGCCGTCTTGAGCTCGCTGGTGACGAACGCCGGCACCAGGATCTTCAGCGGCACATTGGCCGGGCTGTCCATGGCGGGCTGGTTGGTCATATTGGCGAACAGGGCCAGGTCGGTCTCGCGCGTCTGGTGCAGCATGAAGGTGCGCAGCGGCACCGATCCCCGCTCCAGCGCGGTTTCGAAAGTGATCGAGCCGGCGGTCAGCGGCTGGTAGGCCTTCTGGTAGATCTCGTCGAACACCGGCGACATGGTGTAAGCCGTCAGGAACAGGGCCAGGCCGACCAGCACCATATTGGGCGGCGTGGTCTGGGTGCCCAGCGCATTGCGCATCAGGCTCAGCACGATGATGATGCGCGTGAACCCGGTCATCATCAGCACCGCCGCTGGCAGGAAGCTCAGCGACGTCAGCATGATGAGCGTCTGCACGCTCAGCGAGTACGTTTCGGTGCCGTTGGGGCCGGGCGTGGTGGTCAGGGCCGGCAGCGTGGCCTGGGCCAGCACCACGCCAGGCACCAGCGCGAGCAAGGCCAGCAGGCCCAGCAAGGCGCCACCACGGCGCGTGGAACGCACGCGTCGCAACAACAGGGCCCAACTGCGGAAAATGCTCATGGCGGATTCAAGCGTGGCGGACTCGCCGCCTTTGGCTCTAAATGTTCGAAACGGGGAGGGGCCGGTACACGTTCAGCTCGTTCAGCCCTGGCGGCGGCGCCAGGCTTCGCCCAGCTTGCCGGCGAAGGCCGACATCGGCGCCACCGGCAGGTCCGGCAAGGGCGCGCCCGCTGGCAGCGTGTGCAGCACATTCATCTGGCCGGCGCTCACGCCCACGACCAGCCAGGTATCGTCGATCTGGACCAGCACCATGCGATGGCGCGGACCCAGGCCGAGGCTTTCGACGACCCGCATATGACCGCGCGCGCGGCCGGCCAATCCGCCGCGGCGGGCAAGCCAGCCGAAGGACAGAATGACGCCCACCACCAGCACGAGGCCGAGGAACAGGCGGAGGACGTCAGGCGAGGTCATAGAAGGGCCGGTAACGCAAAATCAGTAACGCAAAATCAGCAAGGCGCAAGCAACTGCCCGAAATCAACGGCGCCCGTTCAAGCGATTGATGCGCTCGGACGGGGTGATGATATCGGTCAGGCGGATGCCGTACTTGTCATCCACCACCACCACTTCGCCTTGGGCGATCAGGTAGCCGTTGACGAAGATATCCATCGGCTCGCCGGCCAGGCCGTCGAGCTCGACCACCGAGCCCTGGCCCAGTTGCAGCAGGTTCTTGATGGTCAGGCGCGTGCGGCCCAGTTCCACCGTCATCTGCACCGGCACGTCCATGATCAGGTCGATGTCGGTGGTGGCTTTTTCATTGCTGCCGGCCAAGGGCTTGAAAACAGCCTTGGCGGCGGACTGCGGGGCCGGGCTGGGCGCGGCGGACGTCGTGGCGCCTTGCTCGGCCATGGCGGCGGCCCAGGGGTCGTCAGCGGAAGCCAGGCCAGCGGCCTGGGTCTGCGTGGCGGCATTGGATTGCTCGGCGAGCGCGTCGGCCCAGTCGTCGGCGCCGGAGGCGGCCGGGCTGGTGCCGGCTGCTTGATCGGTCGGATCAGTCATTCGGGGCCTCAGTATCGGAATCGTTGGGAGTTAGCAGTTTCTGGATGCGCAGGGCGTATTGCGTGTTGAATACACCGAAGCCGCATTCCATGACCGGGACTTCGTTGATGAGCGCGGTGATGATCTCCGGCACTTCGACCGGCAGGACGTCGCCCACCTTCATGCTCAGGAGATTGCGGATCGACGAGTCGAGCTTGACGAATTCCGCCACCAGCTCGACGTCGGCGCTGCGCACCTGGCGCGACAACTGGGTGGCCCAGCGCTGGTCGACCGCTTCCAGGGTGTTTTCCTGCAGCGGCCGGGTCAGCAGATCGCGCACCGGCTCGATCATGGAGTAGGGCAGGCAGATGTTCAGGTCGCCGCCCGTCGCACCGAATTCGATGTGGAAGGGCGTCACCACCACCACCTCGTTGTCGCCGGTGATGCTGGCGAACTTGGTGTGCATTTCAGAGCGCACGTACTCGAATTCGATGGGATAGACCGCATCCCAGGACTTGCCGTAGCTTTCCAGCGTCAGGTTCAGCAGACGGCGGATGATGCGCTGTTCGGTGGTGGTGAAATCACGCCCTTCGACCCGGGTGTGGTAGCGTCCATCGCCGCCGAACAGGCTGTCGATGACCAGGAATACCAGGTTGGGATCGTAGGTGAACAGGGCGGTGCCGCGCAGCGGCTTCATCTGCACCATGTTCAGGTTGCTTGGCACCGGCAGGTTACGTTCAAAATCCGAGTACTTCATGATCTTGATCGAACCGACCGTGATGTCGGCGTTGCGGCGCATGAAGTTCAACAGCACGTTGCGCATATGGCGCGCAAAGCGTTCGTTGATCAGCTCCAGCGTCTGCATGCGGCGCCGCACCACGCGTTCGGGCGAACTCAGGTCGTACGCACGTACCCCTGCCTGTTCTTCCCGCGCCTGCGACTTGCCGTCGTCTTCGCCGGTGACGCCTGCAAGCAGGGCGTCGACTTCATCCTGCGAAAGAAAAGCCTCGTAGGCCATTTATTGCACCACGAATGCCGTGAAGAGGACGTCGGTGACGTACTGGCCATCGGGGATGGGCGTGAACGGCTTGTTGACGGCCTTGACGATGGCGTTGGCCAGGTCGACCTTGCCTTGCGGCGTCTGCACGCTTTCCGGCGTCTGCGAGGAAGCCAGCAGCAGGATGCGGCTACGCACCTCGGGCATGTACTTCTCGATGCGCTGGCGGGTCTGCTCGTCGCTGACGCGCAGCGTCAGTGCGACGTGCAGCATGCGCTCCGTGTTGGCGCTCTGCACGCTGACGGTGAAAGGCTCGATGGGGATGAAGATCGGCGCGGGCACGGCTGCGGGGGCAGTGGGCGGCGGCACGAACGTCGTCGGTGTCGCGCCTGGCTGCCCGGCGCCGGCCTGGCCGACGTTGATCTGCACGGCCGAATTTGGCTGTTGCCGCTGCGAGCGCGTGGTGATCATCCAGGTCGTAGCGACGCTGGCGCCGGCCACGATCAGCAGGACCAGCAGGCCGATTATCGGACGCAGCAGCCGGCTGGCGCTACCGGAACGGCCGGGAAGGGTGCTGCGTGACGGCATAGTGGGGGTTTTGGAAGTCGCCATCTTGGATCGGTGAGGTGAATTACCGAGAAAAACGGAATTTATGAGTGTTCGGAAACATTCTGCCCCAAATTGCCTCATGGGAGGCAGGCGAAAAACAGGGCGAAATCCGGGTAGCTCTCGTTATTGCCAAGCGCGCGCCGCTTCTGGCGACGCACGCCATATCGTTCAAGCGAAGGTGTCCACCAGCGAATTGGCCGAGCGGCGCGACTGCACGGTGGCAACCAAGCTGTCGCTCGTGCCGCCGTCGCCTTGCGCCGAGCCGCCCTGGGAACCGGAGCCGCCTTGGCGGCCACCCTGGTCGTTGGCCGCGAAGCCGGCTTGGGCACCCTGGTCGCCCACATTGGTCTGGCCCAGGGAAATGCCGGCCTGGGACAGCGCCTGTTGCAGTTGCGGCAGCGCTGCTTCCAGGGCCTGGCGCACGGCCGCGTGCGAGGAAACGAAGGAGGCCTGCGCCACGCCGTCGTTCAGCGTAAGGGTGATGCGCAGCGGGCCGAGGTCCGGCGGATCCAGGCGCAGTTCCGCCGTCTGGGTCTTTTGCTGCGCGTTGTTCGACAGCAGCACCACCTGCTTGCCCACGTCGGCGGCCCAGCCTGCCTGACCCACGGGCGTGGTCACTTGCAGCGAGGTCGTGACGGGAGCGGCGTGCACGGAGACCGGCGCCTGGCTGGCCGCGACGGCATTGGCCAGGGCTTCATGGGCGCTGGTGGCCACGGCCGGCACGGGCGTCGCGTCGGCGGCGGCCACGTGCTGGGCCGGCTTGGCCAGGCTGTCGGTGCCGTTTTGCTGCGACGGGTCGCTGTCCAGGTTGCCGTCTTGTTTGGCGCTGGCTGCCTGCACTGCCTGTTTGGTCAGGTGCGTCACGGGTGTGGCGGCTGCAGCCGGCAGATTCGCGTCCTGCGCGGCCAGCGGCACGGTGTTGGCGGCGGCCGCCGGTAGCGGCACGGCGGGCGTTTCCGTCGCCGCCACCGCGGTGACGGCCGGGTCGATTGCCGCGGCGGTGTCGATCGCGCCTGCTGCCGTTGCCGAGGCAGCGGGCAGGGCAGGCGTGGCCTGAGCGTCGCCGGCGGCCGGCGCGGTGGGGTCGAGCGTGCCGGCCGCGCTGGCCGTGACCGAGGTCAGGGCGGCTGCCAGCGCATCGGCGGCGGCGTCGGCGGTAGCGGGCACCGCCTGGGGAACCACGGGTACGGGCGGCGGCGCGGCGGTGATCTGGGCCACCAGCGCGGCCATCTCCAGCGCCTGCTGGCTCAGCGTGGGGGCGGCCGCCGTGTCGTCGGCGGCGGTCTTGTCGCCGTCCTTGCCGTCGGTGTCATCGGCGGCGCCGGCTGGGGACTTGGACGGTTTTGCGTCGGCCGTGCCCGGCTTGTTCGCATTGCCCTGGGCGGCAGCGCCGCCCGCGTTGGCGTTGCGGCTGTCGGCCTGGGCGTTCTTGGCGGCGGCGGCGCGCTGGGCGGCCTGCTCGTCCTGCTGCGCGTTGGCGCGCTGGCGCGACATGACGTCGCCGAACGCCGAGTTCGAGTCCTTGCTGCCGGACGAAGCGCGGCTGGCGCTGCTGCTGGCGGCGGGCGTGGGCGGGGCGATGATGTTAAGCAAAGTCGTCGCGGCTGCGGTCATAACGGCTTCCTGGAATACGGTGCTACTGAATACGAATGCGGGCTTGCTGGGGCGAAGCGACTGGCGTACGGACTGACTAGTGCATGCCGGCGTGGCCGCGCACCAGGCGAGCCGAGTATTCATCGGAGGCGCGCTGTTCGCGGCGGGCCTCGGCGCGCGCTTCGACGCCGGCGGCACGCTGGGCCAGCGCGTCGAAGGAGTTCAGCTTGCGCTTTTCTTCCTGCCACCGCAGCTTGCCCTGCACCAGATGATTTTCGGCTTGCATCAACACGGCATTTTGCTGCCCGATGGCGTCATCCAAAGTGCCGATAAAGCGCTGATAATTGTGGCAATCCGCCGCCGACATGCCAGTTACCATGGCGTGCTGCAGGCGCTGCAGGTAGTCCTGGCGGTAATCCTGCAGCATGCCCAGCTGGCGCTCGGCGTCGTTGCGGGCGGCGTGCAGGCGGCCCAACTGGCGCGCGGCCTCGTCGGTATTGTCCTTGGCCAGGCCTATCAGGGTATCGAGCGGCAATTTACTGGGCATGTCAGGCTCCCGGGCCGAAAGTGGCCTGCAATTGCTTGATGGCGATGTCGTAGTTGACGCTGTCGCCGACGTTTTGCTGCAGGAAGGCTTCCAGGCGCGGATATCGCGCGATGGCGTCGTCCAGCGCCAGGTCATGCCCGGGCGCATAGGCGCCCACGGCGATCAGGTCGCGGTTGCGCTGGTAGCGCGACAGCACCTGCTTGAAGCGGCGCACCATGGCGAACTGTTCAGTGGTGATCAGCGAATTCATGGCACGCGAAATCGACGCTTCGATGTCGATCGCGGGGTAGTGGCCGGCCTCGGCCAGATGGCGCGACAGCACCACGTGGCCGTCCAGGATGGCGCGGGCCGAATCGGCGATCGGATCCTGCTGGTCGTCGCCTTCGGCCAGCACGGTATAGAAACCGGTGATCGATCCCGCCTTGCCGCTGGGGCCGGGCGAGCCCATGCCCGCGCGCTCCACCAGGGCCGGCAGCTTGGCGAACACCGAGGGCGGATAGCCCTTGGTGGCCGGCGGCTCGCCGATGGCCAGGGCGATTTCGCGCTGGGCCATGGCGTAGCGGGTCAGCGAATCCATGATCAGCAGGACATCCAGGCCCTGGTCACGGAAATGTTCGGCGATGCGGGTGGCGTAGGCCGCGCCTTGCAGCCGCAGCAGGGGCGACACGTCGGCGGGCGCCGCCACCACGACCGAGCGCGCCAGGCCGTCGGGACCCAGGTTGTGCTCGATGAATTCCTTGACTTCGCGGCCCCGTTCGCCGATCAGCCCCACCACGATGACGTCGGCCTTGGTATAGCGCGCCATCATGCCGAGCAGCACGCTCTTACCCACGCCGGAACCGGCGAACAGGCCCATGCGCTGGCCCCGGCCGACGGTGAGCAGGCCGTTGATGGCGCGCACGCCGACGTCCAGCACCGAATCGATGGGAGCGCGCGACAGGGGGTTGATAGGCAGGGCGGCCAGCGGCGCGGCCTCGGCGCCGTGCAAGGGGCCGAGGTCGTCCAGCGGGCGGCCGGCGCCGTCCAGCACGCGGCCCAGCAGGGCATTGCCCACCGGCAGGTGGCGGCCCAGGGCCGGCTTGGCGTTGCCGTTCAGGATGGCTTTGCGCGGCAGCGGAATGGTCCGTTGCAGCGGGGGATCGCCCGGCATCACGCGAGCGCCAGGCGGCAGGCCGGAAATATCCGCCTGCGGCATCAAATAGAGCGTATGGCCGTCGAAGCCCACGACCTCCGCCTCGGCATAATGGTCGTGGCCGGGGGCGATCTCGATCCGGCAGGCCGCGCCCACGGGCAGGCGCAAACCGGTGGCCTGCAGCACCATGCCGGTGGCGCGGGTGACACGGCCGACGGCCAGCCACGGGTCCGTGGCGTTGGCACGCACCGAGCCGATCTGCAACTGGATGGCCCAGCGATCGGCCACCGGCGGTATCACTGGCTTGCCGTGGATGGCCCCGGCCTCGGCAGCCGCTTCCGTAGTGGCGTCGATAGCCGTTTCAGCAGCCACGCCAGGGGCGGCTTCCGCACGCTTCCCTGTCGCGGCAGCGGGTTGGCCGGTCGCCATCATTCGTCCTCCAGCGGCATGTCGCGGCCCAGCGAGGCGGCGACACGGCGCCAGCGCGTCTGCAGGGTGGCGTCGATGTCGCCCAATGAGGTCTCGGCGCGGCAGCCGCCGCGCGTGATCGATTCGTCAGCGAAGGCGCGCCAGTGGCCCAGTTTGAGGTCTTCGGCCAGATGCAGGCGCACCAGTTCCAGATCGTCGGGATGCAGCCACAGGCGCAGGGGGGCGGACGCGCCCGGGTTCATGTGCAGCACTTCGCGCACGGCGGGCAGCAGCATTTCGGGGTCGGTCGCCAGGGTAGTGCGCAGGACTTGGCGCGCGATGTCCAGCGCCAGCGTCAACAGGGATTGGCCGGTCTTCTCTTCCAGCACCGTCAGCGACGCCGCGGTGGCTTCGGCCAGCTTGCGCAGGCGGGCGGCCTCGGCGGCACCCTGTTTGCGCGCCTGTTCCAGGCCTTCCTTGTAGCCGGCGTCGCGGCCTTCGCCCAGGCCTTCGTCATAGCCCCGCGCGCGGCCTTCGGCCACGCCCAGGTCGTAGCCTTCCGCGCGGCCTTCGGCCAGGCCTTGCTGGTGACCCTGCTGGCGCGCCTGTTCGCGCACCACGGCGGGATCGGGGCCGCGGTCGACGATTACCGGCTCCGCATCGCGGGCATCCTGTTCCTCGAACGAAGCCATACGCCAGCGCCGCCATGATTCTGTATCGGCGTAGGGCGCCTTGCGGGCCTCGTAATCAGACATACTCGTCGTCCCCCTGGCCGCCCAGGACGATCTGGCCGCTTTCCGCCAGGCGGCGGGCGATCTGCAGGATCTTCTTCTGCTCGCCCTCGACCTTGGACATGCGGATCGGACCCTGTGCTTCCAGGTCCTCGCGCAGCATTTCGGCGGCGCGGCTGGACATGTTGCGCAGGAACTTGTCGCGCAGTTCCTCGACGGCGCCCTTGAGGGCGACCATGAGGGTGTCGTTGTCGACTTCCTTGAGGATGAGCTGGATGCCGCGGTCTTCCACTTCCAGCAGGTTGTCGAAGACGAACATTTCGTCGACGATCTTCTGCGCGAGGTCGGCATCGCGCTCGCGCAGGCTGGCCACGACGCTTTCCTCGTCGGCCGAATTCATCATGTTCAGAATCTCGGCCGCGGTCCGTACCCCGCCCATCTTGCTGCGCTTGGCGCCCTGGCCGGCCAGCACCGCGTTCAGCGTCTCGGTCAGCTCGGCCAGCGCGGTCGGCTGTACGCCGCCGAAGGTGGCGATACGCAGCATGACGTCGTTGCGCAGGCGTTCGCCCAGGCGTGCCAGCACCGAGGAAGCGCGGTCGCGTTCCAGGTGGACCAGGATGGTGGCGATGATCTGCGGGTGTTCGTCGCCGATGAGTTCGGCCACGGTGTGGGGGTCGAGCCAGTTCAGGGCATCGATGCCGCTGCCGCCTTCGCCGGCTTCCAGGATGTCTTCGATCAGGCCCGCGGCGCGATCGCTGCCCAGCGCCTTGGTCAGGACGGAACGGATGTAGTCGTCCGAACCCAGGGTGACGGCGATGAACTGGTCCGATTCCTGGCGGAATTCTTCCAGCACCGTGGCGACGTCCTCGCGGGTGACCTGCTTCAGGCTGGCCATGGCGCCGCCGACCTGCTGCACTTCGCGGGCCGTCAGGAACTTGAAAACCTCCGCCGCGGCGTCTTCGCCCAGCGACATCATCAGCACGGCAGCGCGCGTCATGCCGTCAATGGGGGTCTCATTTGCCATCTTTGCTCATCCAGGTACGCAGGACCATGGCGACGGCGCGCGGATCCTTGTTTGCCATCTCGCGGGCACGACGCATGTTTTCCTCGAAGCGGTCCATTTCCTTGGCGCGGGCCACATCCTGAGCCTCGCGCAGCGCTTCCTGGCGCTCCAGTTCGGCCACTTCGGGGTCGATTTCGGGCGGACGCATGTAGCGGTCGTACATCGGCCGCAGCAGCGAACGCCAGACCCACAGCGCGGCGATCGCCAGCAGCAACCAGCCCAGGGCCGTCTTGGCCATGGCGATGTTGTCGGGATCCTTCCACAGCGGCACGGCCGGCTCGACGTCGTTGAACTGGCTGTTGACCACGTTCAGCGAGTCGCCGCGCGCTTCGGAGTAGCCCATGGCTTCCTTGACCAGGGTGGTGAGCTTGTTGAGCTCGTCCGCTTCCATGGCCTTGGGCTCGCCTTCCTTATTAGGCAGATAGTTGATGACCACCGCCACCGACATGCGCTTGAGGTTGCCCACCGGCGCCTTGATGTGGCTGATGGTGCGGTCGAGCTCGTAATTGGTGGTGGCATCGTTGCGTACGCTGCTGGGACCCTGCGTCTGCGTCGTCGTGCCGGCACCGGTGGTGCCGTTCGCACCGTTGGCACCCTGGCCTTGCTGCTGCCCGGGTTGCCCAGGGCGCTGCGGCTGTTGGGGCTGCTGCGGGTTGACGATGGGCGCGGTGGGACCGGCCGGCGGCTGGTTCGTCAGCGCGCCCGGCACGCCTTGCGCGGCGCTGCCACCGTTCTGGGTGGCGTCGCTGGTCTGCTTGCTGCGCACCGCGGCCTGGCCGGGATCCTGGTTCGGACGGTAGGTTTCCTGGGTTTCTTCGCGACGCGAGAAATCCATGTCCGCGCTGGCCTGGGCGTGTACGTTGCCCGGGCCGACCAGCGGATTGAGGATGGAGAGAATGCGTTCGACCGCGCGCTGTTCCGTTTCGCGCACATAGCGCAACTGGTCGGCATCCATGCCGCGGCCTTCACCCGCGGGCTGCGACAGCAGGCGGCCGTTCTGGTCGACAATCGACACATTGTTGACCGTCAGCTCGGGCACGCTCGACGCCACCAGCCAGGCGATCGAGGAGACCTGGCCGTCACCCAGGCTGCGGCCCGGGTACAGATTCAGCAGAACCGACGCGGTGGGGGCCTGGCGATCGCGCACGAACAGCGTCTGGCGCGGGATGGCCAGGTGCACGCGGGCGTGTTGCACCGTGTTCACCGACTCGATGGAGCGCGCCAGTTCGCCTTCGAGGGCGCGCTGGTAGTTGATCTGTTCAGTGAACTGGCTGGCGCCGAACTTGTTCTGATCCAGCAGTTCGAAGCCGACCGAACCGCCGCGGGGCAGGCCTTGTGCGGCCAGCTGCAGACGCGTGTCGTAGACCTTTTCCTGGGGCACCAGCAGGGCCGTGCCGCCATCGTTGAAGCGATAGGGCACGTTCATCTGGTTCAGGGACGCCACAATGGCACCCCCGTCGCGGTCGTCCAGATTGGAGAACAGCACTTTGTAGTTCGGGTCTCGGCTCCACATGGTCGCGGCGACCACCAGAGCGGCGACCGCGGCGATGGCGCCGATCAGCGCGGGTTTAGGAATCGCGCGCAGCCGTTCCAGCACGGGGAATCGGGCCATGAGGGAGGAGGATAGAGTCGCCTGCTGATTCATCGGATGCCCCCGCTCGCCGTGAGGCGCGAGTGACGGGGAATGCTGAAGGTGGGCAAGTTACACATGCAACGTGCTTCTGGTCTGGGAGCGTGGATTATTGCCTTGTATGCGACAAGCCCAAATGCCGAAAAAACCGCATTTTTGGTGCTATTTGTTTTCTATGAGTACCAAGCGCTATGACCATTGGGTCAAGCTGGCGAAATATCGGGATATTTGCCGTCATTTGTCGGCTATGCGCGACAGCATGAGGCGTTAGTCTTGCGAGCATTCATAAGCGTCCCTGACAATAAGGAAAACTTGCCATGGCAGTATCCGGAATGACTGGCATCGAATCCATGCTCGCGCAGATGCGCGCGGTAGTGCATGCCGCTGAAGGCGGAAGCGCCACTTCGTCTGTCGGCATGGCTTCGAATCCAGCCGCTGGAAGTTTCGCTACCGAACTCAAGGCATCGCTGGAACGTGTATCGTCGGCACAGATGTCGGCGAAGGCGCAAGCCAGCGCCTATGAGTTGGGTGCGCCCAATATTTCACTGAATGACGTAATGATCGACCTGCAAAAAGCGAATATCGGTTTCCAAACCGCGGTGCAAGTGCGCAATCGCCTCGTGGCGGCATACAAGGAAATCTCGTCGATATCGGTGTGATACTTGCTATCTTGTGCAAGAATCCAGGCGCTGCGGCACGCTTCGGACTAATTCCGTTATCGCCGTTTACGGTGTGCGATGCTTGACACTCTTACATTGCTGGTCGTAGCCGTAATCCAATTCGAGATAATTGGCGTCACGATGCTGATGACCTGGTTCATTTCCCGGCGTGCCCGGGGAGTGCTGGGCGGCGGCGGTGGCGTTGCGGTGGTGGTGGCCTTGTGCCTGCTGCCTGCCTGGTATCTATGGGATACCGGGACCGCGACCATTGCTGGTTTTCATTGGATACTGCTTACGCTCATTGTGCTGGTTCCCACCGGCATACTGCTGTTTTTGGCCATCCAGCTGGTACGCTCGGAAGCCATCCTGCGGACGGTGCGCATTACGCGCAGCGGCCAGAGCGTGCTTGGCCTGTCCCAGGTGGCCGACGCCGAAGCCCTGGAAGACGACCTGCGCGAAGCCATGCAGGAAGCCGGCCAGCTGTATGTGCACTATCAGCCTATCTATAGCGCCGAGACGCGTAGCGTCGTGGGTTTCGAAGCGCTGTTGCGCTGGAACCATCCCGTGCGCGGACTGGTTGCGCCCATGCAGTTCATTCCGCTTGCCGAACAGACCGAACTGATCGTGCCCTTGGGCGCCTGGGTCCTGGAGACCGCCTGCGCGGAAGCCGCGACCTGGCCCGAGCCCTGGTATCTGTCGGTCAACCTGTCGCCGGTGCAGCTGGAAAAGATCCATCTCGTGCGCGAAGTGCGCGGGGCGCTGGACCGCACCGGCCTGGCCGCCGAACGGCTGGAACTGGAAATCACCGAAGGCGTGCTGGTGGCGGCCGAAGGCGGAGAGATCTCCCGCCTGGCGGAATTGCGCCGCGCGGGTGTGCGCATCGCCATCGACGATTTCGGTACGGGTTATTCCAGCCTGGGCTATTTGCGCCAATTGCCGTTCGATACCATCAAGATCGACCGTTCCTTCGTGCGCAACCTCGAAAGCGATTCCAGCGCGCAGGCGATTGTCGGTACCATCGTCGAGTTGTCGCGCCGCCTCAATCGCGAGATCGTCGCCGAAGGGGTGGAGACCGAAGGGCAGTTCGCGATCCTCAATGCATTGCAGTGCCATCGCGTGCAAGGCTGGCTATTGGGCAAGCCCATGCCACCGGAGGAAATCGCCTCGACCTACTTCCCCCCGTTGTTGCAGGAAGGCGCCGCGGATCGCGTGCTGTCGTGGGCAGAGAATCCCGGCGCGGCAGAATAAGGCCTCCCGGGGGGGGGCGGCACCGGCTGGCGCGGTGTCCCCGATCTTCGGCGTTCTTCCGTCAGGCCGGTTCGATATGAAACGACAAGGGCGGCCACATGTGGGCCGCCCTTGTCGTTTGCGGGTTGACCGTTCGCGCTGACGCCGTCAGTTAGGCACCGCCCGTGCCTTTTCCAGCCGCCAGACCACCTGTTGCAGCCAGGTCTCCTGACGGCCATCCAGGATCAGAAAGGCCGCGCCGATGTGGGTGAGGGGATCCTCGCCCTTGGCGCGCGCGGGCGTTACCGGCGCGGGTTTCGGCGCCACTGCCGGCGCTGCCGCCGCCGCATCATCCGCCTGTGCCGCCTCTTCGTCCTGCGCCGGCTTGAGCGGCTGGCCCGCCAGGGGAATCAGCGTGCGGATTTCCAGGTCGGTGGTGATGTTGCCAAAGTCGCCGAAGTCCAGGTAGACGTCTTCCATCTTCGACCCCGGAGCGGGCAGATCGGCGACCGCGCGATTGATGCGCAGTCCGACACCATCCACGGAAATATCTCGCAGCGTGAACATGGTGGGCTTGGCGCCGGGTGTCGAGCGCCAATGGCCGCCACAGCGCACGCTGTTGCCGGAGATCGACGCGCGGAACATCTTGCGGCGCTGGATGCGCGACAGGCGTTCCGGATAGGGCGATACCAGCGCGGCGCTGCCGTCGCCGAAGTTCACCACTTCGGGGCGCGGCACGCGGAAATGGATCTGCACGCCGCCGTAGCCATTCGCATGGAACTGCAGCACGCTGCTTGAACGCAGGCCGTTGGCGTCGCTTTTGTCGAAGTCGGCGCCGGCGTAATCGCGCGGCCGCCAGAAGAAATGGCGGGTCTGCTTGTCGGCACCCAGCACGACGACCGCCATTTCGCGATCGGCGGCATCGCGCACGAGGATCTGGCATTCCGGGTGGGTCAGCTCGAACAGGGCGGAGCGGATTTCTTCCGGGCGCGTCAGCAGAAAATCGGGATCGGACTCTTTGGGGCTCATGATGCTTGTGGGTTCTCGCCGACGGGGGGATGCGCGTTTTCGGGGGGGGCCGAGCGTTGGGCCATGCCAGCGAGCAGGGCATGCTTGGCCGCTTCGGCGCCACCGGACTCGACTCGATACAGCCAGGCCAGCAATTCCGCCACCGCGACGTACAGTTGCGGGGGGATTTGCGCGTCCAGATTAACCTGCATCAGCAGGCCCACGAGCTCGGGTGATTGGTGGACGTACAGGCCGTTCTCTTGCGCCGTGCGGATGATGGTGTCAGCCAGGGTACCGTAGCCCTTGGCCACCACGCGCGGCGCGGCTTGCGTGTCGTCATAGGACAGCGCAACGGCAACCTGGCGTTCGGCGCCGGCATCCTGCTGCTTGGTGGCGGCGTTCAAAACAATTCCTCCAGGGCCGGTGCATGCGCGGCCACCGTCAGGTCGGACAGGGTCAGCCCGGCGGCATGCATGCGTTGGCGCAGCGCGATGCCGGCCTGGGATATTTCGGTGTCGCTTTGCGGCGCGACGATGTTCATGACCAGCTGGTTGCCGGCCAGGTTCATGCGCACTTCCACCGTGCCCAGGCGGGGCAGGTTCAGCACCAGGCGCGTAGCCCAGCTTTGGCCGGCTTCCACTGGATTGCTGCCCGGTATCGTGTCGTCCTGCTCACGGCGGATTTCCCACCACATGGGCGCGCCTTGCCAGGCCGTGCCTTCCCAGGCCAGGGTCTGGTTGGCGAAGACTTCCAGCTGCTGGCGCACCAGCAGCGCGGCGTCCGGATGGATGCCGGGCGGCGTCGTCGGCGCCTGGCCGGGCTGCGAGCCGGACCACGTGACGGCGGTGCCGTGGGTGGGCTGGCCATCGGCCTGGAAGGTCATCGGCGATGACGTGGTGGGCAGGCCGAAGCGCAGATTGTCCGCCAGCAGCGAACGGTTTTCACCGGCCGGATTGATGCGCGGCATGACGTCCGGATTCAGGCGGGCTTGCGGCTCGCGCGCCAATTCAGCGGCGTCGCGTTGGCCGAAGGCCATGTCGGCCAGATGCGATTCGTAGAACAGGCCGCTCTGCTGCAGGGTCTGCTTGAGCGCCTGCGCCAGCTGGGCCGGCTGCGGGCCGGCGCCGGGCATGGCGGGCGCGCGGCTGGCCAGTGTCGCCAGCGCGGCATCGGCCAGGCGGGCGCGGCTGGCGGCAGCGGCCTGTGCACCGGCTTGTGCGCCGTCGGCGCCCTCGGCGGCTTCGCCTGCCAGGGCGGCCGTGTTGGCACGCGTGGCCGCGGCTTCGTCCTGCGCATCGGCGGCACCGGCCTGGCCGGCCGGATTGCCGGCGACGCCGCGGCCATTTGCATTCGCGGTTGCGTTTGCATTCGCGGCCGCTGTTCCAGCCGCCGGCGCCGAGGCAGGAGCCTGGCCGCGCGTCGCCCCGCCACCTTCGGCCTGGCCGTCGGGGGTGTCCAGCGCGCCTTCAGGGGCGTCCTCGCCTTCGGCCCAGAGCGCATTCTTGCCGGCCAGCGCCGGCGCGGTGTCCGGGTACTGCGCCAGCAATGTCAGGATGGTGCGAGCGGTCTGCCCCAGGATGGTGGGGGCCGAACCGGTAATGTCGGCGCTGAGATAGCGCGCGCGCGTGGCGGCATTCAGTTCCGCCTTGGCGACGATTTCCTGAATGGCCTTGTTCTGCGGGCCTTGCTGAGTAACGTCCCCGTCCGCGCCGATATCGACGGCGCTGCCCGGCGGGGTGACGGCGTCCAGGCGCGTATTGTCCTTGCCCTGCTGTGCCAGCTGGGTTCCAAGAACCGCATCCAGCCGCTGCACCAGTACCGAACTGAGCGCGGTGGGACCGATGCTCATATGGCGCGCGCCTTAAGGCCGCCATAGGCGCGCAGGGCACCTTGCTGGCGCTTCATGCGGCCCAGCAGGTCGCTCATGCGCGCCAGTTCGGGCATGGCCAGGTCACGCGTATGCGCATCGTTTTCCAGGATCTGGACCAGCATGTCGTGCTTCAGGCGGCGCTCGTCATCGTCCAGCGGTTCGCTGATGCCGATGTGGCGAAGCCGTTCCACGACCTCGCAGTAGGACTGTCCATGGGTCAGGACACTGTTCCAGTCTTCTGTTCGCGCCGCGTTGAGCATCGAAGCAGTTACGGCAACGATCTCCCGATAAAGCTCCAGTATCTGCGGGGAATGGGCAGTCATAAAAGACCTTGTGCCGGTCGGCGGCGTAATTCTTACTAGTGTGGATAAAACAACTTATACGGCGGCGGCGGGTTGATCGACCGCCGTCTGCCAGGCATCTTGCAGATCGGCCAGCAGGCGGTCGGCCTCGTCCAGCCCGGCCACGTCACCCTTGATGTTGGCGGTGACGAGTTGACGCAGGATGTAGTCGTAGAGGGAATCGAGATTGGCGGCCAGCTTGTCTTCCTGGGGATTGGCCAGGGCCTGCTTCAGTCCTTCGTCGACCAGGCGCATGGCGTGGCTGATGGAGCTGGCGCGGCCCGTCACATTGCCTTGTTCCAGGTGTTGCTTGGCCTGGCCGATAGCAACCCGCGCGCCACTATAGAGCAGGGAGATAAGCCGTTCCGGCGAGGCGCTGAGGACCTGGGTCTCCAGGCCCACGTCCTTGTAGGAACGGACCGAATAGGTAGCGTCGGGGCGGCGGGATGCGTAAGACATGATGGCTTATGAAGTCGATTTGGTCAGCGCTTCGAACTGCTGGGTCAGGTAGCTGCTGGTGCTGTTCATCTGTGCGACGAACGCGTCCAGGGCAACGAACTGGGCGCGCATGGTGGCGATGTCGGCATCGATGCGGTCCTTCCTGCTGTCGTAGGTGTCCTGCAGGGAGTCGTACGTCGATTGCAGGCCGTCCGTACGGTTGTCGATCAGGCCGCCGGTCTGCAGTATCGAGGTGGTGGACGTGGTGAACGTCGCGCCCAGGCCGCTGGTGCCGAACAGCAACGTCTTGACGTCGTCGGGGTGGTTGACCAGCGCCTCCGTCATGACGTTGACGTCGAGCTTCAGCGTGCCGTTCTTGGCATCGGCGTCCGTGGTGATGCCCAGATCGGCCAGGGAGGCGATGTCGCCGCCGCTGTTTGTCACGCGCAGGGCGGCCGCCAGCGACTGCTGGATGGTGCGTACCGTGCTGTCGCCGGTCAGCACCGACCCGCTCTCGGACGTCGTGTCGTAGGCGGTGGCGGTGGAGATCAGCGAGGCCACGGTGTTGTAGGCCGTGACGAAGGACTGGATTGCGGTGGCCTGGGCCGTCGTGTCGGTGGTGATGCGCAGCGAGCCGGCCGTGTCGGTGACTTCGTTCAGCGTCAGCGTGATGCCGTCGATGGCGGAATCCACGGTGTTCGAGGCGCTGGTCACCACGATGCTGCCGTTGATGGTGATCTGCGCGTCGGTCGCCGGGTCGCCCACGCGGCTGACGTTGGAGCTGGTGACGCCGCTGCCGTAGTTCAGCGCGGTCGCCAGGGTGGCGTTGCCGGTCACGTTCAGGCCCGTCACGGCGGCCTTGGTGCCCGTCGCGCTGGACGTGATCATCAGGTAGCTGTTGCCGCTGCCATCGTTGATGATGGAGGCCTTGATGCCCAGCTTGCTGTTGCCGTTGATGGCGCTGGCGACGCCGTTGAGCGACGTGTCGCTGCTCAGGTCGACCGAAGCCGTGGTGCCGTCGGCCAGCGTGACCGTCAGCGAGCCGCCCGTGCCATTGGCATCCGTGCGGCTGCTGAAAGCGCCGGTCTTCAGCGTTTCCGCGGTGGCCAGCGCGTCGACCTGGATGCTGTAGGTGCCCGTGATGGCGCTGGACTGGGCGGTGGCGGTGAAGCCGTCGCCCGTCACGACGGCCTTGGCCGCGTTATACGTATCCGCGCTGGTCAGCGCCTTGGCGGCGGTCTGCAGCGTCGAGATGGCACTCTGGATCGTCCCATAGGCGGTGATCTTGCTCTGGATCTCGCTCTGTTGGGTCTGGATATTGGTAAGCGCTACTTCCTCGTTCGCCTGCAGCTTGTCGAGGATGTCCTGCAGGGGAAGGTTCGACCCTGATCCCAGCGACGAGACGGCGGGGAGGGCGGCGCTGGAAGTTGAACTGGTTGTAGCCATGGAAGTTTCCTTCTTTAGATGCGTATTCTGGCAAATTCCCGGAACTGCCTATGCCTCGGGAAATGGGCATAACTCGGTCTAGTTTGGCGCTTTCGTACCGCCTGCGCGCGCCCGGCATCGGCCCGGGGCGGCAACGCCTGCACGAAGGCGTCCGGTGTCAGGCCGAGGTCCTGATGGCGGAGCCCTGGAATTCAGTGATCATCTTGGCGATCTGCAGGACGGTTTCACTGGGTATCTTCTTGATGGTGTCCCCGGTTTTGGTGTCCTTGATCGAGACGACCACGCGCTTGGTGTCCTCATCGATGGAGAAGGACATCTGGGTGGACCAGGCTTCCATCTGCTCGTTCATCTTGTCCAGGGCCTGATCGATGGGCAGCTTGCTGGCGCCCTGGCCGGACGTGGACGTGTCCGTGCTGCCATCCTTGGCCGCGGCGCCGATGGGCAGGACGGGGATGTCCGCGGCGACGGCAGCGGTGGGCGAGGGGACCTGCGCGGGTGCTACGGGGGCTTGCTGCACGGGCAGGGCCGCGGTACCGATAGGGCTGACAGCCATAAAGACTCCACTTACGCTGCGTCGCGTCGACGCGTTGATCTGGTTTTCCGTACTGCATAACGGCATCCTGAACAGGAACTTTAGGGGGATGGCCGTGCTCGGGTTTTCCCGCCTCAGGGCTGCTAAAATTCGCGGGCCCGATTTCGTCCCGCCTTTGTGTTGCGCCTTGATGTCATCCGACCTTTCATCCAACGTTCCACCCAACTCGTCATCGAATTCCCCGACGAATTCGCGACTGGATGCCTCCAGTTCGCTGGCCGCCTGGCTGGCTTACCTGGAAGCCCTGCATCCCAAGACCATAGAGCTGGGCCTGGACCGCGTGCGCGCCGTCGCCGAACGGCTTGGGCTGTCCCTGGATTGCGTGAAGATCGTGGTGGGCGGCACCAACGGCAAGGGTTCGACCTGTGCCATGCTGGAAGCCATCCTGCTGGCGGCCGGTTACCGGGTCGGCCTGTACACCTCGCCGCACCTGATCGATTTCAATGAGCGCGCCCGCGTCAACGGTGAAATCGCCAGCGACGCCGCCCTGGTCGAGCAGTTCGTCGCGGTCGAAGCCGCCAGGGGCGATACGTCGCTGACCTATTTCGAATTCTCCACGCTGGCCATCCTGCGCCTGTTCGCTGGCGCGCGGCTCGATGCGGTGGTGCTGGAAGTGGGCCTGGGCGGCCGCCTGGACGCGGTCAACCTGGTGGACGCCGACTGCGCCATCGTTACCAGCGTGGACCTGGACCATACGGATTGGCTGGGCGATACGCGGGAAAAGATCGGCTTTGAGAAGGCCCATATCTACCGCGCGGGCCGGCCTGCCATCTGCGCCGACCCCGTGCCGCCGCAGACCCTGCTGGACCATGCCGCCGCCATCGGTGCCGATCTGTGGCTGTTCGGCCGCGATTACAACTACTCCGGCGATCGCCAGCAGTGGAATTACGGCGGGCGCGAGCAACGCCGCGGCGCCTTGGCCTATCCGGCATTGCGCGGCGCCAACCAGTTGCTCAACGCCTCCGCCGCGCTGGCGGCGCTGGAAGCCCTGCGTGAACGCATCCCGGTGCCGCAACAGGCCGTGCGCCTGGGGCTGTCGCAGGCGACGCTGCCCGGCCGGTTCCAGATCCTGCCCGGCCAGCCCACGGTAATCCTGGACGTGGGCCACAACCCGCACGCCGCCGCGGTGCTGGCGCAGAACCTGGACAATATGGGCTTCCATCCGTATACCTACGCGGTATTCGGCATGTTGGGCGACAAGGATGTGGCCGGCGTGGTGGCCAAGCTGGCGGGCCGTTTCGACCACTGGTATTGCGCCGGCTTGCCGGGCCCGCGGGGCGGTTCCGGCGAGGGGCTGGCGCAACAGGTACGCGCGGCGCTACCCGCGCCGGCGTCCGAATCGGCCAAAGGAGAAGAGGCCGTCGGCATTTCCGCCTGCACCGACGCGGTCGAAGCCTATGCGCAGGCCCGTGCCCGGGCGGGCGAGGGTGATAGAATCGTGGTGTTTGGATCTTTCCTTACCGTGGCCGCCGTGCTTCAGTCGCTGGGCCGGAAATCCTAGTCCGGCATGGCCTTGAAATACGCGATGCCGTCTCGAAATACAGCTCAGCGCCGCAGCTTATGCGCGCCGACTGCAAGGAATTAGCTCTTCATGGGTTTGTTTACACGGAAAGACCCCGCCCCCGACGCTTCCGCGGGCAAGCCACGTCCATCCGTATCCAGCGAAGCGCAAGCCGCGCAATTACGCGCGCGGGCGCGTCGCCGGTTGGCCGGCGCCGTGGCGCTGGTACTCGCGGCGGTGATCATTCTTCCCATGGTGCTCGATTCAGAGCCTGCCCGCGTCAGCGACGACATTCCCATTCGCATCCCGGATCGGGGCTCATCCTACCAGCCGTCCGTGTCCGATCCGCAGGCGGCCCCGCCGCAGTCGGCCGACGCCGGCCAGGGTGGCAACGTGGCGCAACCGCCCGTGCCCGGGAATGGCACGGGTGCAGCGGGTGGGAACCCCGCGGGCAATGTGGCGGGTAGCGGCGCGGCCCAGGGCAATGGCGGCCAGATCGCCGCGGCGCCTCCGGTCACCGAGCCCACGCCGGGGACCCCGGCGCGCCAGCCCGCGAGTCGGCCTGAAACCCGGCCGGAGCCGACGCGTCCGGAAAGCCGCCCGGAATCCAAGCCGGAAAACAAACCCGAAACCAAGCCGGCCGCCAAGCCGGACGTGCAGCGTACCGATGACGGCGCGCGTGCCATGGCTTTGCTGGAGGGCCGTTCCGTCCCGCCCAAGGCGCCGGCCAAGCCGGCTGCCGATGCCAAGGGCAATTTCGTACTGCAGGTGGCGGCTTACACGTCGCAGGCGGACGCCCAGGCGCGCCGCGACAAACTGCATGCGGCGGGTGTGACCAATGCGTTCCTGCAGGAATTCACGGCCGGAGGCAAACAGCAGTACCGCTTGCGCGTGGGCCCGTTCCCGTCGCGCGAGGCGGCCCAGGCTGCCCAGGCCAGGTTGCGTACGCTGGGTTATGACAACGGCTTCATCGCTGCGCAGTGACCGGCTTCGATTTCGTCTTGCTGGCGATCCTGGGCGTTTCGGCGCTGCTGGGGCTGGTGCGCGGCCTGTTGAAGGAGGTGCTGTCGCTGCTGGCGTACGGCCTGGCCTTCGTGGCGGCGATCTGGTGGGGGCCGACGGTTTACGGCTGGCTGGCCAGCATGATCGAGACCACCATGCTGCGCATGGGCGTGGCGTATGCGGCGGTGTTCATCGTGGTGCTGCTGCTGGTGGGATTGGTCAATATGACGCTGGCGGCGCTGATACGCACCACCGGCCTGACGCCGGCGGACCACGGCCTGGGTGCCTTGTTCGGCTTGCTGCGGGGTCTGCTGATCGTGCTGGTGCTGGTCGCCGTCGCTGGCTATACGCCGCTGCCGCAGGAACCGTGGTGGCGCGACGCGATGTTTTCTCATGCGGCCACAGAAGCCGTCATACATACCAAGAGCTGGCTGCCGCCGTCGTTGGCGTCATTGCTGCCTTATTGAATGCGTTCGAGGCAACGCATCCCTGAACGCATTCGGATCAACAGGAAATTGCCATGTGTGGAATCGTAGGTGTCATGGGGCGCGGCCCCGTCAACCAGTTGCTCTATGACAGCTTGCTGCTGTTGCAGCATCGGGGTCAGGATGCGGCGGGGATCGCCACCGCGCAGGGCAACCAGTTCAATATGTACAAGGCGCATGGCCT
The DNA here is from genome assembly GCF_002209485.1 of Achromobacter sp. HZ34. Taxonomy (GTDB): domain Bacteria; phylum Pseudomonadota; class Gammaproteobacteria; order Burkholderiales; family Burkholderiaceae_B; genus Bordetella_C. Next base: position 184,427 of record NZ_NJIX01000001.1, read on the forward strand.
GGTGCGGGACGTGTTCCGCACCCGCAACATGCGTTCGCTGCCGGGTACCAGCGGCGTCGGCCAGGTGCGTTATCCCACCGCCGGATCGAGCGATTCCGAGGAAGAGGCGCAGCCCTTCTACGTCAATGCGCCGTTCGGCATCATGATGACCCACAACGGCAACCTGACCAACTGGCGTGAGCTGCGCGAGTCGCTGTTCCGCGTGGACCGTCGCCACATCAACACCAATTCCGACTCGGAAGTGCTGCTGAACGTGCTGGCGCACGAGCTGCAATCGGCCGCCAATGGCGTTTCGCTGGATGACGACGCCATCTTCCGTGCCGTCGGCTCCGTTCACCGCCGCGTCAAGGGCGCCTATGCGGTGATCGCGCAGATTGCCGGCTACGGCCTGCTGGGCTTCCGCGATCCCAACGGTATCCGTCCGCTGTGCCTGGGCCGCACTGAAACCGACGAGGGCGTCGAATGGATGCTGGCGTCGGAATCGGTGGCGCTGGAAGGCAGCGGCTTCAGCTTCGTGCGCGACATCGCGCCGGGCGAAGCGGTTTTCATCGACCTGGACGGCCGCATGGTCAGCCGCCAGTGCGCCGAGAACGCGCAATTGGTGCCCTGCATTTTCGAATACGTGTACTTCGCCCGTCCCGATTCGCTGATGGATGGCGTGTCGGTCTACGACGCGCGCCTGCGCATGGGCGAATACCTGGCCGACCACGTCGCCCGCAGCCTGCGCCTGGGCGACATCGACGTGGTGATGCCGATTCCCGATTCCTCGCGTCCGGCGGCCATGCAGCTGGCGGCCCGCCTGAACCTGGACTATCGCGAAGGCCTGATCAAGAACCGCTACGTCGGCCGTACCTTCATCATGCCGGGCCAGGCCGTGCGCAAGAAATCGGTGCGCCAGAAGCTCAATGCCATCGGCATGGAATTCAAGGGCAAGAACGTGCTGCTGGTGGACGACTCCATCGTGCGTGGCACCACCAGCCGGGAAATCGTCGACATGGCGCGCGCGGCGGGCGCCAACAAGGTGTATTTCGCGTCGGCGGCGCCTCCGGTGCGCTATCCCAATGTGTACGGCATCGACATGCCGACCCAAAAGGAACTTATCGCCACCGGCCGCAGCGATGAAGAAATCGCCCGTACCATCGGCGCCGACGCGCTGGTCTACCAGGACCTGAAGGATATGCAGCAGGCGGTGCGCGACCTGAACCCGGCGATGGCCCGCTTCGAAGCATCCTGCTTCGACGGCGACTACGTTACCGGCGACATCACGCCCGAATACCTGGAACGCCTGGGCCAAAGCCGCAGCGAGAATTCCGACCCGGAGAGCGGCGGCCTGCAGTTCAACATGGGCTACGCCGCGAACGACGCGTAATCGGTCAGGCAAAGCAGAAAGCAAAATGGGACGCCCATCTTGAAGATGGGCGTCCCATTTCTTTTCCGATCATGCCCGCTTGAACAGTGCCGCCAGTGACAGCAGTGCCAGCACGACGAACAAGGCCAGGCTCCACAGGGCGTATTCCACGCCCAGCACCTTGACCACGGCTTCCGCGCAGGTGGCGTAGGCGCCGAAGACTTGCGGCAGCAGGGTGTCCAGCCCCAGGCTGGCAATGAAGCGATCAGCGAAAGTCTGGGCGCAGGACAGCAGCTTGGACGCCACGGTGTATTGGTAATACGCGGCCCACACGCCGCAGGCGGCCAGCGCCAGGCCCAGCAGGGCTCCCAGGCGGCGCAGCACGCCGCTCCCCAGGGCCGTGAGCAGGCAGACCACACCCACCGCCAGATAGATCAGGCGCTGCAGCACGCAGTAGGCGCAGGGCTGCATATCGAACACGTATTGCGAAATCAGCGCCACGCCGACAGCGGCGAAGGACAACAGGGCAATCAGGATCAACAAACGTCGATTGGAAGCGAACATGGGGTTCCTACGTGGGGTGGCGCCTGGAGGGCAATGCCATGAGAGCGCCTTAGTGCGTCCGGAGTTCCAGAAGCACGCCGAGCAACAGCTCATGGACGCCGTCCCAGACGATTTGCACGCCCAGGCACAGCATGATGAAAGCAGACAGGCGCATGAACACGGAGGTGCCACTCTCGCCCAGCCGGTAGAGAAATTGCGCCGCGAAGCGCAGGCAAATATAAAGAATGAACGATACCAGCAAGACGCCGGGTAGCGAGCCGGCCAGGCGCACCAGGCTGGCCAAATGGTTCTGGTCACGCAACTGGGCGCCCACCGTGATGGCGGCGGCGATCGAGCCCGGGCCGCAGCTGATGGGAAAGGTGAGCGGATAGAAGGCGCGCGCCTTGGCCATTTCCGGCGTGAAGGATTCGGCCATGCGGGCGGCGCGTTCGTTGCCGCCGTCGGCGGAGTTGACCAGGCGCCACGCGCTGGCGATCACCAGCATGCCGCCGCCCACCCGCACGATGGCCAGTGACAGACCGAAGAAGGACAGCAGCACGTTGCCGGCCACCATGGCCACGATCAGCATCAGGGCCACGTTGACGGCCACGCGCTTGGCCAGCGCCAGGCGGGTGGCGCTGGACGCACCTTCGGTCAGGGTCCAGAAGATGGGGGCGATGGACGGCGGATTCAGGAAGGGCAGCAGGGTCGCCAGCGCGAACAGGAAACTGCGGCTGAAAACCAGCACATATTCGTTCGTCAGCATGGCCGGCAGGCTCTCTTCTTGGAAACCCCGGATTGTATGCGGGCCAGGCTATCCATGGATGGGCAGAAGGGGGCGGCGGCGCGGGCTATTTTGCGTCCATTTGTCGCAACCCCCTGCGGCAACCGTGCAATTCAGGCGGCCGCCTTTTGCGTGTTCTCACCCGCCAGTGCTTCCTGCACGTCCTTTTCAAACTGCATTTGCGTGCGCGGCCGTTCCAGTGCCGTGCCCTCCAGGATGAAAACGTCCTCCACGCGGTCGCCCAGCGTCATCACCTTGGCCATCTGCAGATTGACGGCGTGGCGCGCGAACACGCGTGCCAGCGCGTGCAACAGGCCGGACCGGTCGGTGGCGGTCACCTGCAGGCGCCACGACTTGCTGCGCTCGTCCGGTTGCAGTTCGACCTGCGGGGGCACCGGGAACATGCGCGACATGCGCGACAGGCGCGCACGGCCATACACCGCGCCCTGCGTAAGCGGCGCCTGGGCAGCCGCGCGGGCATCGCGCAGGCGCTCGGCCAACTCGTGCTCGACCAGGGTGGCCTGGGCGCGCAAGTCCTGCTGGCCGTCCGGCAGCAGCACGATGAAGCTGTCCAGTGCGTAGCCATGCCGGGTGGTATGGATGCGCGCGTCCTGGATGCTGAGCGACCGGGCGTCGAAGAAACCGCAGATCACCATGAACAGTTCAGGCACGTCGCGCGTGTAGACCATGACCTGCAGGCCTTCGCCCTGTTCGGTGGGGCGCGCCTTGACCACGGCGTCCGCGGGCGCGGGGCGATGATAAAGATGGCGCGTGTGCCAGGCGATGTCGGACGCGTCGTGGCGCAGGAAGTAGGCCACGTCCAGTTGCTTCCAGAACGCTTCGCGGGCGTCGTCGCGCAGCCCGGCCAGGCGTGTCAGGCGCGCGGCTTCGGCCTTGCGGTCGTTCAGCACGGTATGGGCGTCGGCCTGGCCGCCGCCCAGTGCGCGCAGCGTCAGCCGATAGAGGTCTTCCAGCAGCTTGCCCTTCCAGGCGTTCCACACCTTGGGGCTGGTGCCGCGGATATCGGCCACGGTCAGCAGGTACAGGGCTGTCAGGTGGCGCTCGTCGCCCACCGCGGCGGCGAAATCGCGCACCACGTCGGGATCGGACAGGTCGCGTTTCTGCGCCACCGTGGACATCAGCAGATGCTGGCGCACCAGGAACTCGACCAGCTCGGCATCGGCCGGCGCCAGGCCGTGATCGTGGGCGAAGCGACGCACCTCACGCGCACCCAGTTCGGAATGGTCGCCGCCGCGGCCTTTGGCGATGTCATGGAACAGGGCGGCTACATACAGCAGCCAATTATTGTCCAGTTCGGCAATCAGCTGGGTGGCGAGCGGATATTCCTGCGCGTGCTCGGGCATGGTGAAGCGGCGCAGATTGCGGATCACCTGCAAGGTATGCTGGTCCACGGTATAGACGTGGAACAGGTCGTGCTGCATCTGGCCGACGATGCGCCGGAACACCGGCAGATAGCGCGGCAGGATATTCAGCATCGTCATGCGGCGCAGTTCGTGCACGATGCCCGCGGGCTGCTGCAGGATCTGCAGGAACAGCTTGCGGTTGACCGGATTGCGGCGGAACTGCGCATCGATGCGGTCACGCGCATGCCAGATGGCGCGCAGGGTGCGTGCCGACATGCCCTTGAGCTGCTGATGCTGCTGCATCGTCAGGAAAGCCCGCAGCAGCAGGGTGGGATTGCGCTCGAAAGCGTCGTCCAGAATGATGTCCAGGCGGCCGTGCAGGCTGCGGAAATCGTCATCGATGGGCTGCGCGTCCTCGGCGGGGCGGGGGAACAGCCTTTCCTCGATGTTCTGCACCAGGATGGTATTGAGCTGGGTCACCAGGCGCGCGGCCCAGTAATAGCGCTGCATCAACAATTCGCTGGCGCGTCGTGTCGCGTTGGCCTTGATGCCATAGACCTCGGACAGCGCCGGCTGCAGGTCGAACAGCACGCGGTCCTCGCGGCGCTTGGCCAGTAGGTGCAATTCGATGCGCAGGCGCTTGAATGCCTGTTCGGCCTTGCGCAGGTCGCGCGCTTCGGACTCGGTGAGCAGGCCGGCCTTGGCCACCTCGCGCCAGCTTTCGCCGAAGCCGGCCGCGCGCGCCATCCACAGGATCACCTGCAGGTCGCGCAAGCCGCCGGGCGACTCCTTGCAGTTGGGTTCCAGCGCGTAGGGCGTGTCCTGGTAGCGCGCATGGCGCTGCTGCATCTCGATGCGCTTGGCGCGGAAGAACACGGCCGGGTCCAGGCGCGCGTGCATGGCGGCGTCGAAACGCTTCATCAGCGGACGGCTGCCCGCCAGCCAGCGCGATTCCAGCAGCGCGGTTTCCACCGTGATGTCGGCTTGTGCCTCGCGTTCGCAGTCCTCGATGGTGCGCACGCTATGGCCCGGTTCCATGCCCAGGTCCCACAGCGCCGCCACCAACTGGCCGATGGCCTCTTCGTCGGCCGCGGCGGGCGGGTGCGGCAGCAGGATCAGCAGGTCGACGTCGGAATAGGGATATAGCTCACCACGGCCATAGCCGCCCACCGCCGCCAGCGTGGCGCCGGCGGGCAGGGGGCATTGCTTGACCAGGTCCCGCAAAACGTTGTCCGTGATGCGGCGCAATTCATGCAGCAGCGTATCGGGCCGCTCGTGCTCGCGGAAGGCCTCGATGGCTTTCTGACGGCTTTCGCGCAGGCGCTCGCGTAGCATCGGGATGTCCGTGGCGGTCATGGTATATCGGTGAGTCGGTGTATCAGGGCTGCGGCGCAGGTACCGTTTCGGTAATGAACGACGGCGGCGCCGGCATTTCCGGCGACACGGTCAGTACCTCGTAGCCGGTTTCGGTCACCAGCACGGTGTGTTCCCACTGAGCCGACAGGCTGTGGTCGCGCGTCACCACGGTCCAGCCGTCGGACAGCTGGCGGATTTCACGGCGGCCGGCGTTGATCATCGGCTCGATGGTGAAAATCATGCCCGGCACCAATTTCACGCCGGTGCCCGGCTTGCCATAGTGCAGCACCTGGGGATCTTCATGGAAGCGCCGGCCGACACCGTGGCCACAGAATTCGCGCACCACCGAATAACCCTTGCCTTCGGCATACTTCTGGATGGCATTGCCGATGTCGCCCAGGGTGGCGCCACCGCGCACCTGCTGGATGCCCAGCCACATGCATTCATAGGTGGTTTCGGTCAGGCGGCGCGCCAGCACAGACGGCTCGCCCACGTAATACATGCGGCTGGTGTCACCGTACCAGCCGTCCTTGATGATGGTGACGTCGATATTGACGACGTCCCCGTTTTTCAGGACCTTGTCGCCAGGAATGCCATGGCAGACCTGATGGTTGACCGAGGTACAGATGGCGCCGGGGAAGGGCGGGTAGCCGGGCGGGGCGTAGCCCACCGTGGCCGATTTGGCCTGCAGCGTGTTGGTGACGTAATCGAGGGCCAGGCGGTCGAGTTCGCCCGTGGTGACGCCCGGTTTGACGAGTGGGGTCAGATAATCGAGTACGCGTGCGGCGCCCTGGCAGGCCAGGCGCATTTTGTCCAAATCGGTGGGGTCGGTGACTATGCCCATGTATCAGCTTGAGTTCGGTCGGCGAAAAATAGTAGAATTATAGGCTTACCCGAAAAACCAAGGGTAAGAGCGTCAAAGTAGTGAAGCAGTCGAGCGGCATTGGAAGGGCTTTAAACCCGAGAAGGGGCATTAAACCCGAAGACCGCTGCTCATCCAAATCGCGTGCTGTTGCCACCCAGGGTGTCGCAGGCGAGGCAGGTTCCGGTGTGTGCTGGCAAGACCAGACCCCAGGGCCGCCCGCTTTTCGATACAGGCGCAGTGCAAGACCCAACCCTCGGAGAGAACATTATGTCCCTCATGCGTGAAATGCTGGAAGCCGGTGTCCACTTTGGTCACCAAACCCGTTACTGGAACCCCAAGATGTCGCAGTACATCTTCGGTCAGCGTAACAAGATTCACATCATCAACCTCGAACAGACGGTTGGTAAGTACCAGGAAGCCACCAAGTTCGTGAAGCAGCTGGCTGCTCGCGGCGGCAACATCCTGTTCGTCGGCACCAAGCGCGCCGCCCGTGAAATCGTCGCGGCCGAAGCTGCCCGCGCCGGCATGCCCTACGTCGACGCCCGCTGGCTCGGCGGCATGCTGACCAACTTCAAGACGGTCAAGACCTCGGTCAAGCGCCTGAAGGACATGGAAACGGTCGTGGCCGAAGGTGGCGCCGAGCGTATGATCAAGAAGGAAGGCCTGCTGTTCCAGCGTGAACTGGACAAGCTGAACAAGTCGATCGGCGGTATCAAGGACATGAACGGCCTGCCCGATGCCATGTTCGTCATCGACGTCGGCTACCACAAGATTGCCATCGCCGAAGCGCGCACGCTGGGCATCCCGGTCGTGGCCGTGGTCGATACCAACCACTCGCCCGACGGTATCGACTACGTCATCCCCGGTAACGACGACTCCGCCAAGGCCATCGCGCTGTACGCCAAGGGCATCGCCGACGCCGTGCTGGAAGGCCGCGAACAGAACATCAACGGTCTGGTCGAAGGCGCTGGCGAAGAAGGTCAGGAAGAGTTCGTGGAAGTGCAGGAAGGTCAGGCCTAAGCCGTCCTTCGTCCAAGACGGCGTGGCGCCAGTGCGCCGCGCCGCCGTGGTGCCGGGTGTGAGCCCGGCCACGCTTCCAGCAGCAAACCCACATGCCCCGGCCCGCCGGGGCGTGTTTTAGAAAGAATGGAGCAAGCAATGGCTGAAATTACCGCTTCGATGGTCAAGGAACTGCGCGAGAAGACTGACGCGCCCATGATGGAATGCAAGAAGGCGCTGACCGAAGCCGAGGGCGACCTGGCCCGCGCCGAGGAAATCCTGCGCGTCAAGCTGGGTAACAAGGCGAGCAAGGCTGCCGCCCGCGTCACCGCCGAAGGCCTGATCGGTCTGTTCATCTCGGCCGATGCCAAGCAAGGCGCCGTCATTGAAGTCAACTGCGAAACCGACTTCGTGGGCAAGAATGCCGACTTCGTCGATTTCGTCAACAAGCTGGCCGAACTGGTCGCCGTGAAGAACCCGGCTGACGTGGCTGCCTTGGGCGAGCTGCCTTTCGCTGACGGTACCGTCGAATCGACGCGCGCCGGCCTGGTCGGCAAGATCGGCGAAAACATCTCGGTGCGCCGCTTCAAGCGCATCGAAACCACCGACAAGCTGGCCAGCTATGTGCATGGCGGCCGTATCGGTGTGTTGGTCGAGTTCGCCGGCGCCGACAGCGTGGGCAAGGACCTGGCCATGCACATCGCCGCTACCAAGCCCAAGGCCCTGAACGCCGAAGGCGTCCCGGCTGCTGATATCGCCGCCGAGCGCTCGGTTGCCGAGCAGAAGGCTGCCGAATCGGGCAAGCCGGCTGAAATCGTCGCCAAGATGGTCGAAGGTTCGGTGCAGAAGTTCCTGAAGGAAGTCGCGCTGGTGTCGCAGCCCTTCGTCAAGAACGACAAGCAGACCATCGAGCAGATGCTGAAGGCCGAGAACGCCAAGATCTCCCAGTTCGCCCTGTTCATCGTCGGCGAAGGCATCGAGAAGAAGGTTCTCGACTTCGCAGCCGAAGTGGCCGCGGCGGCGGCTGGCACGGCCTGATAGGCACTTAGTCCGGCTTTTCGCGTATCTTTACCAGCAGGCCGGCACTAGGCATAGTCTAGGCCGGCCTGTTTCTTGTCTTACACTTTCGTCGGATCGAACCTCAAAGGGATATCGCCTATGGCAACCAGATCGTACAAACGGGTTCTTCTCAAGCTTTCCGGCGAGGCCCTGATGGGCGAAGATGCCTTCGGGATCAATCGCGCGACCATCGCGCGCATGACCGAGGAAATCGCCGAGATCGTTGCCATGGGCATCGAACTCGCCATCGTCATCGGCGGCGGCAATATTTTTCGCGGCGTGGCGCCGGGTGCCCAGGGCATGGACCGGGCCACCGCCGACTATATGGGCATGATGGCCACCATCATGAACGCGCTGGCCCTGCAGGATGCGCTCAAGCATCGCAGCGTAGACACGCGCGTGCAATCGGCCCTGAACATCGAGCAGGTCGTCGAACCCTACATCCGTCCCAAGGCGCTGCGCTACCTCGAAGAGGGCAAGGTCGTCATTTTCGCGGCGGGCACCGGTAATCCCTTCTTCACGACCGATACGGCCGCTGCCCTGCGCGGCGCCGAGATTGGCGCGGAGATCGTGCTCAAGGCCACCAAGGTCGACGGCATCTACAGCGCGGATCCCAACAAGGATCCCGAAGCGACGCGCTATGCCCGCATCAGTTTCGATGAGGCCATCGTGCGCCGTCTGGAGGTCATGGACGCCACCGCCTTCGCCTTGTGCCGCGATCAGAAGTTGCCCATCAAGGTCTTTTCCATCAACAAATCGGGAGCCTTGAAGCGCGCCGTTAGCGGCGAAGACGAAGGCACGCTGGTCCACGTTTGAATATAAGGAGTCGCCATGAGCGTCGCAGACACCAAAAAATCGGCTGAATCCCGCATGAGCAAGTCCATCGAGACGCTCAAGGTGAATTTGTCCAAGATTCGCACCGGGCGCGCCCACACCGGCATCCTGGATCACGTGCAGGTCGAGTACTACGGCTCGCCCGTGCCCGTCGGCCAGGTCGCCAACGTCAACCTGGTGGACGCCCGCACCCTCAGCGTGCAGCCCTACGAGAAGCAGATGGCCGGCCCGATCGAAAAGGCCATCCGTGAGTCGGACCTGGGTTTGAACCCGGTGTCGATGGGTGAAACCATCCGCGTGCCGATGCCCGCCCTGACCGAGGAACGTCGCCGCGACCTGACCAAGGTCGTGCGTAACGAAGGCGAGGACGCCAAGATCGCGGTGCGCAACCTGCGCCGCGAGGCCAACGACTCGCTGAAGAAACTCGTCAAGGACAAGACGATTTCGGAAGATGACGAGCGCCGCGCCCAGGACGACGTGCAGAAGCTGACGGACCGTTGCGTCGCCGACATCGACAAGATGGTCACGCAGAAAGAAGCGGAGATCATGACCGTCTGACGACGGCGTGCCTATCATGGGTTTACTCAGCTCCACCCAGGCCGTGCCCGAGATCTCGGCGGTCCCCAATCACGTTGCCATCATCATGGATGGCAACGGCCGTTGGGCCACGCGGCGGCATTTGCCGCGCACGGCCGGCCACGCCAAGGGCGTGCAGGCGGTGCGCCGCGTTGTCGAAGGCTGCGGGCGGCTGGGCGTGCGTTACCTGACGTTGTTCGCGTTCAGTTCCGAGAACTGGCGCCGGCCGGCGGAAGAAGTATCGCTGCTCATGCGCCTGTTCGTGCAGGCGCTGGAGCGTGAGGTCGACAAGCTTGATGGGCAGGGCGTGCGCCTGCGCGTGGTGGGCGACCTCACTCCGTTCGAGCCGCGCTTGCGTGATCTGATCGAGCAGGCGCAGGCGCGTACCGCCCACCATGACCGCCTGCATCTGTCGATCTGCGCCAATTACGGCGGCCGTTGGGACGTCTTGCAGGCGACCCGGCGCATGCTGCTGGACAACCCCCAGTTGGCGCAGCAGCCCGAGGGCATAGACGAAGCCACGCTGTCGCGCTACCTTTCCATGGCCTGGGCGCCCGAGCCCGACCTGTTCATCCGCACCGGCGGCGAGCAGCGCATATCCAATTACCTGATCTGGCAATTGGCGTATACGGAACTTTACTTCACCGACCGTTACTGGCCGGATTTCGGCGCGGCCGAACTTGAAGCGGCCTTCGAGTGGTATCGCACCCGCGAGCGCCGCTTCGGTCGCACCAGCGCGCAGTTGGACAAGCGCTGACGCCTCTGTCGGCGGTCCGCGATCACCAGGAGATTTCCCCCGCATGCTAGGTCAGCGTATCGCCACCGCCATCGTCTTATTGATCGTGCTGGGCTTGGCCATGAGCCTTGCCACGCCTTGGCCTTTCCTGGCTTTGCTGGCCCTGGCCACCGGTTGCGCCGGCTGGGAGTGGCTACGTTTGACCTTGCCGGGCACGGCCAGGCGCGCCGGCGCGGAGGGTGCCGGTGGCGCTGGTGCCCGTGACGCGAACTACGGCGCCGTCCTTGGCGGCGTGCTGCTGGCGCTCATCAGCCTGGCCCTCGCTTTCCTGTGGTTGCAGACGCCCACGGCCGAGCCCAGCTTGCGCTCCCTGGGCGTCATGTTCCGTTTCGTGGTCCCCCTGGCCGTCATCCTGTGGATCGTCGTCGCCATCCCGACCGTGGTGCGGGGCCGCGCCGACGCCGCCCCGGGCAGCATCGGCCTGAGCCTGTTCGCCGTGCCGGCGCTGCTGGCGGCCTGGGCGGTGCTGGCCATTCTTTTCGTACAGCGCGGGCCGTGGTTCGTGCTGTCACTGCTGGCGGTGGTGTGGGTGGCGGATATCGCCGCCTATTTCACCGGCCGCGCCTTCGGCCGCCGCAAGCTGGCGCCCCGTGTCAGCCCGGGCAAGACCATCGAGGGCGCCCTGGGTGGCGTCCTGGCCGTGCTCGTCTGGATCGCGGTCAGCAGCCTGTGGGCACCCAGCTTCGGCGCGGCCCTGGTGGCGCGCTGGGGGTGGGGCGGCGCCTTGCCGCTGGCCGCCGTATTGGCCGCGCTGTCCATCATCGGCGACCTGTTCGAATCCCTGCTCAAGCGCCGCGCCGGCCGCAAGGATTCAAGCGCCTTGCTGCCAGGCCACGGCGGCGTATACGATCGGATCGATGCCGTCCTGCCGGTCGCGCCGCTGGCATTCATTCTTATCGGAGTCTGGTCTTGAGGGCATTTCAACGCATCGCCGTACTGGGCTCGACGGGCTCCGTCGGGGATAGCACGCTGGACGTCATCGCGCGTCATCCTGAGCGCTTGGGCGTCTATGCCTTGTCGGCGTTCAGCCGCATGGACAAGCTGGCCGAGCAGGCCGCCGCGACCGGCGCCGCCGTGGTCGTGGTGCCGGACGATGCCGCCGCGGCCCGCTTCCGGCAAGCGTGGCGGGGCGCCGGTGCCCGGCCGGAGATCCGCGTCGGCGTCCAGGCCCTGGCCGACACCGCCGCCGACCCGGCTTGCGATACCGTGGTGGCGGCCATCGTCGGCGCCGCCGGCTTGCCGTCGTCCTTGGCGGCAGCGCGGGCGGGCAAGCGTATCCTGCTGGCCAACAAGGAAGCCCTGGTTGCCGCCGGCTCCCTGTTCATGGCCGCGGTGCGCGACAACGGCGCCGAACTGCTGCCTATCGACAGCGAACACAATGCCATCTTCCAGTGTATGCCGCACGGTGCCCGCGCCAGCGCGCCCACCGAGCCGGCCGCCGGGGTGCGCCGCCTGCTCATCACGGCCTCCGGCGGGCCGTTCCGCGGCCGCGATCCCGACACCCTGCATGAAGTAACTCCCGACCAGGCCTGTGCGCATCCGAACTGGAGCATGGGCCGCAAGATTTCCGTCGACTCCGCCACCATGGTCAACAAGGGCCTGGAAGTGATCGAGGCGCACTGGCTGTTCGCCATGCCGGCGGACCGCATCGAAGTGCTGATCCATCCGCAAAGCGTGGTGCACTCGATGGTCGAGTACCACGACGGCTCGGTGCTGGCGCAGTTGGGCCAGCCGGACATGCGTACACCCATCGCCTATGGGCTGGGGTTTCCCGACCGCGTTGAAAGCGGGGTGGGGATGCTGGACCTGGTGCGCTGGGGGCGGCTCGATTTCGAAGCGCCCGACCTGCGCCGTTTCCCCTGCCTGGGGGTCTGTTTCGACGCCTTGCGCGCGGGGCAGGGCGCCTGCATCGCGCTGAATGCCGCCAACGAGATTGCCGTGGCGGCTTTCCTGGCCGGCAAGCTGGCCTATACCCGCATCGCGCCGGCCATCGCCCAGGCCTTGCAGTGGCAGGCCGGCCAGCCATCTGTTACGCTGGGCGGCCTGGAAGATGTCCTTGCCCTGGATGCGGAAGCCCGCGCCCTCACGGCCGAATGGATAAGCCGGGCAGCGCTGACCCCGGCAGCCCCTGCAGCCTCTGCAGCCCCGGTCTCCGCTCAGTCCCTGGCTGGCGGTGCCCGACTGCACGCCGGCCAGCATTCCCTTCCCCGGAATACTTGAAATGCTCTTGACCCTGCTCGCCTTTGCCGTTGCGCTCGGCATCCTCATTACATTCCACGAGTTGGGCCATTACTGGGCGGCGCGTGCCTGCGGTGTCATCGTGCACCGGTTTTCCATCGGTTTCGGCAAGGTCCTGTTGCGCCGCACCGACCGGCACGGCACGGAATGGGCCATCTCGGCCATCCCGCTGGGCGGCTACGTCAAGATGCAGGACGATCCCGCGCCGGGCGCCACGCCCGAGCAGGCGGCCCGTGCCTTCAATGTCCAGCCGGTGCGCAACCGCATTCTCATCGTCGCCGCCGGTCCCGTTTTCAATCTGATCCTGGCCGTACTGCTGTACGCCGGCCTGAACCTGGCTGGCGTGCAGGAACCCGCGCCGCTATTGGGCCAACCGGCCGCCGGCACGCCCGCGGCGACGGCCGGCTTCCAGTCGGGCGATCGCATCATCGCCATCGACGACAAGGCCGTGGCTTCCTGGAATGATGCGCGCTGGGCCCTGATGGACCGGGTCAGCGAAGGCGGCAAGGTCGAAATCGAGGTGACGGCGGCAACCGGCGGCACGCAACGCCGTTCGCTGACGCTGGATGGCAGCCGCATGGACCCCTCGCAAGGCGATCCCCTGGCCGCCAGCGGCCTGCGCCTGCTCGAACCCAAGCCGGTGGTGCGCGGCGTGGTGCCTGGTGGCGCCGGCGAGCGCGCCGGCCTGCGCAATGGTGACGTCATCGTCGGCGTGGGAGGGCAGAGCACCCCCGATGCCGGTCGCGTGGTGGAGATCGTCCAGCAATACGCCGACAAGGCGCTGCCCCTGCAGGTGCGGCGCGATGGCGCCGAGCTGACGCTGTCGGCGGTGCCGCAGGCCGATCACGATGCCAGCGGCCGCGTCATCGGCCGCATCGGCGTGCAACTGGGCGCCGACATCCCCATGGTCACGGTGCGCTACGGCCTGGGCGAAAGCCTGTGGCAGGGCGTCACCCGTACCGCCGACACCGCCTGGTTTTCCCTGCGCATGATGGGCCGCATGGTCACCGGCGCCGTGTCCTGGCGCAATATCAGCGGCCCGGTCACCATCGCCGACTACGCCGGCCAGACCGCCCGGCTGGGCCTGGCTGCCTATATTTCCTACCTGGCCCTGATCAGTATCAGCCTGGGGGTACTCAATCTGCTGCCGATTCCCATGCTGGACGGGGGGCACCTGCTGTACTATCTCATCGAAATTTTGCGCGGCAGCCCGCCGCCATCGCGTTGGCTGGATATCGGGCAGCGCGCGGGGCTGGGGTTGCTGGCAGGTTTGATGGGGCTTGCGCTTTTCAATGATTTTGCGCGGCTTTTCACATAGCCGCGTGCCACACATACGCTTTGTGCCTTAAAATCCTCCGCCATTCGTACGACCAAGGACTATCCAGGATGCTTTTCCGCAGGCTGTTTCAAAACAAGAAGGGATTGTGGGCGAGCCTTCTTGCCATGCTGCTGTTGCCAGCGCTGGCTCACGCCTTCGAACCCTTCGTCGTGCGGGACATTCGCGTTGAAGGCATCCAACGGATCGACGCCGGTACGGTCTTCGGTTATCTGCCCGTGAAAGTCGGGCAGAAATTCACCGAGGACGACGCCACCGAGGCAGTGCGCCGCCTGTACGGCAGCGGCTTCTTCAGCGATGTCAGCGTCAATACCGATCGCGATGTCGTCGTCGTGAACGTGCAGGAACGCGCAACCATCGCATCCATCAGCTTCAACGGCATGCGCGAGTTCGACTCCAAGGCGATCACGACCTCCCTGCAGCAGGTGGGTTTTGCCGAAGGCCGGATCTTCGACCGCTCCATGCTGGAGCGCGCCGAGTTCGAACTCAAGCAGCAGTACATGACCAAGGGCAAGTACGGCGTCGAAGTGACCTCGACCGTCACGCCGCTGCCGCGTAACCGGGTCGGTATCAGCTTCGATATCTTCGAAGGTGAAGTGGCGCGCATCCGCGAGATCCACTTCGTCGGCAACAAGGCCTTCTCCGAAAGCGAGCTGCTGGACCAGATCAAGCTGACCACGCCGGGCTGGCTTACCTGGTACACCGATACCGACAAGTACTCGCGCGAGAAGCTGGAAGGCGATGTCGAAAGCATCCGCTCCTTCTATCTGGACCGCGGTTTCCTCGAATACACCGCCGAACCGCCCCAGGTGACGATTTCGCCGGACCGCAAGGACATCTTCATCACTTTCACGGTGCATGAAGGCCAGCCCTACAAGGTGCGCAGCGTCAAGCTGGCCGGCAACCTGCTGGGCCTGGACACCGAAATCAACAAGCTGGTCAAGGTCAAGGCCGGTGACACGTTCTCCGCCGCCGAAGTCAACGACACCAACAAGGCCATCACGGACTACCTGGGTGAGTTGGGTTATGCCTTCGCCAACGTCAACCCCAACCCGCAGATGGACCGTGCCAAGCACGAGGCCGACCTGACGTTCTACGTCGACCCCAGCCGCCGTGTGTACGTGCGCCGCATCCAGATCGGCGGCAACACCCGCACCCGCGACGAAGTGGTGCGCCGTGAAATGCGCCAGCAGGAAGCCGCGTGGTATGACGCCGGCGACATCAAGATGTCGCGTGACCGGATCGACCGCCTGGGCTACTTCAACGACGTCAACGTCAAGACCGATCCGGTCCCGGGTTCGCCCGACCAGGTCGACGTCAACGTCGACGTGAAGGAAAAGCCCACCGGCATGATCAACCTGGGTGTGGGTTACGGCTCGACCGACCGCGCCATCCTGTCCGCCGGTATCAGCGAAGACAACGTGTTCGGCAGCGGTACCAACCTGACGCTGCAGTTGAATACCAGCGCCACCAACCGTGCCGCCGTGCTGTCGCACACCGATCCGTACTGGACCAAGGACGGCATCAGCCGCACTACGTCGCTGTACTACCGCCAGACCAAGCCTTTCCTGGACAACGACGGCGAATACCGCGTGAAGTCGTACGGCCTGGGCATGAACTTCGGTATTCCCATTTCGGAATACGACCGCATCACGCTGGGCGGTACGTTCGAACGCAACCAGATCTACCTGTACGACGATTCGCCCGCTGCCTACCGCAACTTTGTCGACCAATACGGCGACAAGACCGACGCCTTCATCCTGTCGACTGGCTGGCAGAAGGACACCCGCGACAGCGCCCTGGCGCCGAACAAGGGTTACTTCAGCAAGCTGCAGGCGCAAGGTTCGACGATGGACCTGAAGTACACCATGCTGTCGGGCCAACAACAGGTCTTCCTGCCGCTCAGCCGCAACTACACCCTGGCGCTGAATGGCCAGGTGGACTGGGGCAATTCGTACGGCAGCAAGGACTTCCCGGTCATCAAGAACGTGTACGCGGGCGGTATCGGCACGGTGCGCGGTTACGAAGGTTCGTCCTTGGGGCCGCGTGACTCGCTCACGGGTGACTACCTTGGTGGTGCGCGCCGCATCGTGGCCAACGCCCAGCTGTACCTGCCTTTCCCGGGCGCCAACAAGGATCGCACGCTGCGCTGGTTCATCTTCACCGATGCGGGCCAGGTCAAGCCGGGTTCCGGCATGACTTGCACCACCGGCAAGGCCAGCGATCCTGTGACCGATCCTTGCGGCTGGCGTTTCTCCGCTGGTGTCGGCCTGTCGTGGCAGTCGCCGCTCGGCCCGCTGCAGTTGTCTTACGCTCGCCCGCTCAACCAGAAGCCGGGTGACG
The DNA here is from genome assembly GCF_002209485.1 of Achromobacter sp. HZ34. Taxonomy (GTDB): domain Bacteria; phylum Pseudomonadota; class Gammaproteobacteria; order Burkholderiales; family Burkholderiaceae_B; genus Bordetella_C. The sequence continues at coordinate 200,868 of NZ_NJIX01000001.1, forward strand.
ATTCGCAGAGCTTCCAGTTCCAGATCGGTACTGGTTTCTAAAAGCTAGCCAGTTACGGCTAATGGTGGCCGGATGTTTCCGGCCGCCTGTTACGACTCTGGTTTAGTGGCACAATACCGTTTTGCTTTACCTATCGAAGGTGAGATTTTCATGATGTCTGATTTCGCACGCAAACTGTCCCGTATCTCCCGCGCGGCATCCGTCAACCTGATGGGCACGCTGGTGGTGGCGGGCGCGCTGCTGGCGGGCGGTGCTTATGCGGCTCCCGCCGCGGCGCAAAGTACCAAAATCGGCTTCGTCAATACCGAACGCATCCTGCGTGAATCGGGTCCGGCCAAGGCTGCCCAAGCCAAGATCGAAGCTGAATTCAAGCGCCGTGACGACGACCTCCAGCGCGCTACCTCAACGCTGCGCGCCCAGGCCGAAAAGTACGACAAGGACGCGCCCGTCCTGTCCGAAGGCGATCGCGTCAAGCGCCAGCGCGACCTGAGCAACAGCGATGCCGATCTGCAGCGCCGTCGCCGCGAGTTCCAGGAAGACTTCAACCGTCGCCGCAACGAGGAATTCTCCGCCATCGTGGAGAAGGCCAACGCCGCGATCAAGCGCATTGCCGAAACGGAAAACTACGACCTGATCGTGCAGGACGCGGTGACCGTCAACCCGCGCGTCGACATCACCGACCGCGTGATTCAGGCATTGGGCAAGTAAGCTTCACGTATGCCCATCCTGCTGGATCTCGACCATGCACCGTCGCTCGACGAGCTGTTAGGCGCCACCGACACCACGGGTCTTGAATGGCGGCTCAGCGCCGCTGCCGGCAGGACACTTCCTCGCATCCAGGGGCTGGGCACCTTGTCCAGCGCCGGTGCGACGGAAATCAGCTTCCTCGCGAATCCCCGGTACCAGAGCCAATTGCCAAGCACCCAGGCGGGTGCGGTGATCGTCACTCCGGACGTGGAGCAGGCCCTGGCGGCGGCGGATGCCGCGGGCGACGGGGTTGCCCCGGCGACTTTCGCCCGGGTGGTCTGCAAAAATCCTTATTTGCTTTATGCGCGGGTGGCGCAGTGGTTCGAGCGTGCGCGCCGTCCCGCGGCCATCGCATCGATACACCCCAGCGCCGTCGTGGCGGCTGACGCGGTGATCGGCGCCAACGTCCGCATCGGCCCGCATTGCGTGGTGGAAGCGGGCGCGCGTATCGGCGCCAACAGCATTCTGGGCCCAGCCTGCGTCATCGGCGCCGGCTCGGCCATTGGGCCGGACAGTCTGTTGCATGCCCGGGTTACCTTGTATGCGGGCGTAACCGTGGGCGCCCGCGCCATCCTCCATTCGGGCTGTGTGCTGGGCGCGGATGGCTTCGGTTTCGCGCCCGATCCGGCGCAAGGCAGTCGCGGAGCCTGGGGCAAGATCCCCCAGTTCGGCGGCGTCAGCGTGGGTGACGACGTGGAAATCGGCGCGAATACGACGATTGACCGTGGCGCGTTGGAAGACACGGTCATCGCCCACGGCGTCAAGCTGGACAACCAGATCATGGTCGCGCACAACGTGCGTATCGGCGCCTACACCGCGGTGGCGGCCTGCGTCGGTATCGCCGGTTCGACCACGATCGGGGAACGATGCACGATCGGCGGTGCCTCGATGCTGTCGGGGCATCTGACCTTGGCCGATGACGTCCATATCTCGGGCGGCACCGCCATCACGTCGAATATCTCCCGACCGGGCCGGTACACTGGCGTGTATCCGTACGCGGAACACGGAGACTGGCAACGCAACGCCGCCGTGATACAACAGCTGGGACAATTACGTCGCCGTTTGCGCGACGTTGAGAAAAAATAGGGCAGGATGCCGCCTGTGCCGCCGGGGATAAACTGGCGCCGGCGGGCGCCAGCCCACATCACCCTTCGTACTGCAGGAATATCAAAGACATGGAACTCGATATAAAGGGGATCCTGGACCGTTTGCCGCACCGCTATCCGATGCTTCTGATCGATCGCGTGCTCGACATCCAGCCTGGTAAATCCATCGTGGCGCTGAAGAACGTCTCGATCAACGAGCCGTTCTTCACGGGCCATTTCCCCCACCATCCCGTCATGCCCGGCGTCCTCATCCTGGAAGCCATGGCGCAGGCCGCCGCGTTGTTCTCGTTTGCCGACGAAAAGGCGCTGCAGAAGGACGACAACTCGACGGTCTACTATTTCGTGGGTATCGATGGCGCGCGTTTCCGCCGCCCGGTGGTGCCTGGCGACCAATTGCGCATCGAAGTCGATGCCGAGCGCCTGAGCCGCTCGATCTGCAAATACTCCGGCCGTGCGCTGGTCGATGGCCAACTCGTGGCCGAGGCCAAGCTCATGTGTGCCATCCGCAGCCTGGAAGTTTAAATGTCCGGAAATATCCATCCCACCGCCGTCGTCGACCCGGCGGCCGATATCGACAGTTCAGCCGTCATCGGCCCGTACAGCGTAATCGGACCCAATGTGCGCATTGGCGCGGGGACGGAGATAGGGCCGCACTGCGTCATCGATGGCGTCACCACGATCGGACGTGACAACCGTTTCTACCGGTTTTGCTCGATCGGCGGGATGCCGCAGGACAAGAAGTACGCCGGCGAAGCGACGCGCCTGGAAATCGGCGATCGCAACACGGTCCGTGAATTCGTCACCTTCAACACGGGGACGGTGCAGGACGGCGGTGTCACGACCATAGGCAGCGACAACTGGGTCATGGCCTATGTCCACGTGGCCCATGACTGCCACATCGGCAGCAACACCATCCTGGCCAATGCGGTGCAACTGGGCGGACACGTACGCGTGGGCGACTGGGCCATCATCGGCGGCCTGGTGGGCGTGCATCAATTCAGCCGCATCGGCGCGCACAGCATGACCGGCGGCAACAGCTCGCTGATGCAGGACACGCCGCCCTACGTGCTGGCCGCGGGCAATCCCTGCCGGCCGGTGGGCATCAATACCGAAGGCCTGAAGCGACGCGGGTTCTCCCCTGTGATGATCTCGGCGCTGCGCGACGCGTACAAGTCGATCTACCGCCGTGGCCTGTCCTTGCAGGAAGCCTCCGCCGAAATCCGCGCCCGCCAGGACCAGGAGCCGGAGACGCGCGAGTCGCTACAGGTGCTGCTGGATTTCATCGATGTCAGCAACCGCGGCATCATCCGGCCGTGAGTGTCGACAAGACGCCCGTGGCAACACCGGCAGTGCACGGGGATGGCCGCTCCAACCATATCGGCATGGTGGCCGGCGAACCGTCCGGCGATATGCTGGCCGCCCGCATCATGCAGGGGCTGCAGCAACGCACCCCTGGCGTCATCTGCCAGGGCATAGGCGGGCCGCGCATGCAGGCCCAGGGTTTCGAGTCCTGGCACCCCATGCACGCGCTGACGGTGTTCGGCTATGTCGACGCGCTCAAGCGTATTCCCAGCCTGCTGTCGATATACGGTGACACCAAGCGGCGCCTGCTGGCCGCGCCGCCTTCGGTGTTCGTCGGTATCGACGCACCGGATTTCAATCTGAAGCTGGAGCTGCAATTGCGGCAGGCCGGCGTGCCGACGGTGCATTTCGTCGGGCCGTCGATCTGGGCCTGGCGCTACGAGCGCATCCACAAGATACGCGAGGCGGTCTCCCATATGCTGGTGCTCTTCCCGTTCGAGGAAGAGATCTACCAGAAGGAAGGCATTCCGGTTACCTACGTCGGCCACCCCCTGGCTGGCACCATTCCCATGCATCCCGATCGCGCCGCGGCGCGCGCGCGCCTGGGCCTGGAGCAGGGCGCCCGCGTCCTGGCCATGTTGCCGGGCAGCCGTTCGTCCGAGATCAAGGTGCTGGCGCCGCGTTTCCTGCAAGCCCTGCAAAAGCTGCAGCAGCGTGATCCGGCCCTGCAATGCGTGGTGCCCATGGTCAATGCGCAGCGTCGCGCCGAATTCGACGAGTTCTTGCGCCAGTATCCGGTCGCCAATCTGCGCATCGTTACGGCGGACGACGTCGCCCCGGGCGGCCTGGCGGCCGCAGGCAGTGAACGGCGCAACGGCGCAGGCAACGGCCCGGTCAACGGTGCAGCCGATGGCCAGGGTGCGCCCGCGCCGGTGGCCTGGAGCGTGATGGAGGCGGCCGATGCGGTGCTGGTAGCCAGCGGCACGGCCACGCTGGAGGCGGCCCTGTTCAAGCGCCCCATGGTGATTTCGTACTACCTGCCGACGTGGATGCGCCGTATCATGTCGTGGAAGTCGAAACAGCAGCGTCCCTATCTGCCGTGGGTGGGCCTGCCCAATGTGCTGCTGCGCGATTTCGCCGTCCCGGAACTGTTGCAGGACGACGCCACGCCGGAGAAGCTGGCCGAGGCCACGTGGACGGCGCTGACCGATGACGCAAACGCGGCACGGGTCGAGGCGCGTTTCACGGCCATGCACCAGGAACTGTTGCGTGACACGCCGGCGCTGGCCGCGCAGGCGATCATCGAGGTGTCTTCCCGTGGATCAGTCTGACTTTTTCGGCATGGATGGCCTGGCCGACGTCATCGTGGCTGGTGTGGACGAGGCGGGCCGTGGCCCCCTGGCCGGCGCCGTGTATGCCGCCGCCGTCATCCTGGATCCCAACCGGCCGGTCGCCGGGTTGGCGGATTCCAAGATATTGACCGCCGAACGGCGCGATGAGCTGGCGCCGTTGATCCGCGCGAATGCCCACGCCTGGTTCATCGCCAAGGCCAGCGTGAAGGAAATCGACAAGCTCAACATCCTGCGTGCCACGATGCTGGCCATGCAGCGCGCCGTCGCCGGCCTGGCCATCAAACCGGGCCTGGCCCTGGTCGACGGCAACCAGGCGCCCAAGCTGAAGTGCGGCGTGAAGACCATCATCAAAGGCGATGCGCTGGTGCCGGCGATCTCGGCGGCTTCCATCCTGGCCAAGACCGCGCGCGATGCCGACCTGGTGCGCCTGCATGGAATGTATCCGCACTACGGGTTCGACCAGCACAAGGGCTATGGCACCGCCATGCATCTTGAGCGTTTGCGCGAGCACGGACCTTGTCCGGAACACAGGCAGAGCTTCGCGCCGATCAAGGCGTGGGCAGGCGGCAGGGTCGATGTGACCATCGTCGAGACGTTTACCTCGCTCATCGCCGACTGATTCGCAACCTGGTTCCTGACTCAGGCGCGGCGTCTGCTCCGCGCCACGGTTACGCTTCTGTTTTCTCTTTCGACGTTTATGAAACACATCGCCTCGCGCGACAATCCGCTGGTCAAGGATCTGCACCGCATTGCCACTGCCGCGGGGCGGCGCGACGCGCCTGCCTTGCTCGATGGCGTGCACCTGTGCCAGGCCTGGCTGCAGCACCAGGGCTTGCCGCAGCGGGCGCTGTTCGATGCCGCGCGCCTGGACAAGCCGGAACTGGCGGACCTGGCCGCCCAGTTGCCGCCCGAGCTCTGTGTGTCCCTGGAGCCGCGTCTTCTGCATGGCCTGGCCAGCGTGGAAAGCGATCAGGGTGTGCTGTTCCTGGTGCAGCCCCCACGGCCCGAATTGCCGGGGCGGGTGGGGCAGGGTTGCGTACTGCTGGACCGTGTGCAGGATCCCGGCAATATCGGCACGCTGCTACGCACCAGCGCGGCGGCGGGTATCCGCCACGTGATGCTGTCCGAAGGTTGCGCGGCGGCGTGGTCGCCCAAGGTGCTGCGCAGCGCGCAGGGTGCGCATTTCGCCCTGCAGGTCTACGAAAAAGTGGATCTGGCGGCGCTGGTCGCGCGCCTGGACGTGCCGCTGGCCGCCACCACCCTGGATCGTTCGCAATCGCTGTACAAAGCCGCGCTGCCGCCTGCCTGCGCATGGGTCTTCGGTCACGAAGGGCAGGGCGTAGCGGCGGACCTGCTGGCCGCGGCGACCCTGCGCTTGCACATTCCCCACGACAGCGCGGCCGTCGAGTCCCTCAATGTCGCCGCCGCCGCAGCGATCTGCCTGTTCGAGCAGAAAAGACGTCACCTGCCGCGCGCGTAGGCGCTTTTGCCTGGAGCACTGGCCTTCCTGGTCGTGGACACCGCGGAGCTGGCTTTGCCAGTCCGCCGGTGTCGCCCCCTGGGAGCCGCTTACAGCGCCCGATCCAATCCCACTTCCTGCAGCACCGTCGTGGAAATTTCCTCGATGGACTTGGTCGTGGTCGACAGCCAGTCGATCCCTGCGCGCCGCATCATGCGCTCGGCTTCCATCACCTCGTAGCGGCACTGCTCCAGCGACGCGTACTTGCTGTTGGGCCGGCGTTCATTGCGCACTTCCGCCAGGCGATCGGGCTGGATGGTCAGCCCGAACAGCTTGTCACGATAGGGCGCCAGGGTCGAGGGCAGGGTGCCACGCTCGAAATCGTCCGGAATCAGCGGAAAGTTGGCCGCCTTGACGGCGTATTGCATCGCCAGATAAAGGCTGGTCGGCGTCTTGCCGCAACGGGAGACACCCACCAGGATCACGTCCGCCTCGGCCAGATTGGTGATGAATTGGCCGTCGTCGTGCGAAAGGCTGAAATTGATCGCGTCGATCCGGTTGCGGTACTTTTCGCTATTGGCGGCCATGTGCGAACGGCCGATCGAGTGGCTGGACTTCAGACCCAGGGCTTGTTCGATATGGCTTACAAACGTGCCAAACAGATCCAGAAAGATACCGTTGGCCTGGCGCACGCGCGCCATGATCTCGGGATGCACCAGCGTGCTGAACACGATGGGCTGCATGCCGGTTTCGGCCGCATTGCGATCGATGCGCAGGGCGGCTTCCTCCGCCTTTTGCAAAGTGTCGACGAAAGGCAGCCGAATCTGGCGGAAATTGACTTCCTCGAACTGCGCCAGGACCGAATGGCTGAAGGTCTCGGCCGTAATGCCGGTGCTGTCCGAGACGATGTAGACGGTGCGTTCGGTAGGGGTTGTGGACATATGTAAAAAATTCCGACGGGGCTGGAGGTAAGGAGAAGCTGACCGGGTACAATCGGACCCCGATAAGTCACCCCAAAAAGCGGTCCCAAGGCCAGTTTGGTCAGGGTATGTGGATGTCCTGACCAAACTCGCTTTCATTCCATTGTAAAAGGTGACTTCAATGTCGTATGTCGTTTCTTTCGAGCAGCTCCGCATGACGGACGTGGACTCGGTAGGAGGTAAGAACGCTTCTCTCGGCGAAATGATCAGCCAGCTGGCCGGCGCGGGTGTCCGCGTCCCGGGCGGCTTCGCCACGACCGCCCAGGCCTTCCGCGACTTTCTCCAGTCGTCGGGCCTGGACAAGCGTATCGCCGATCGCCTGTCCACCCTGAATCCGGAAGATGTCCGTGAACTGGCCCTGGCCGGCGCGGAAATCCGCCAATGGCTGGTCGACGAGCCGTTCTCGGCCGAATTCGAGAAGCAGATCCGCGACGCCTTTGCCCAGCTGGACAGCGACGGCAAGGGTACTTTCGCCGTGCGTTCTTCGGCCACCGCCGAGGATCTGCCGGACGCTTCCTTCGCCGGCCAGCAGGAAACCTTCCTCAACGTCGTCGGTATCGATGACGTGCTGGACAAGATCCGCCACGTGTTCGCGTCGCTGTACAACGACCGCGCCATCTCCTATCGCGTGCACAAGGGCTACGCCCACGCGGAAGTCGCCCTGTCGGCCGGCATCCAGCGCATGGTGCGCTCCGACAAGGGCAGCGCCGGCGTGCTCTTCACCATCGATACCGAATCCGGCTTCAAGGACGTGGTGTTCGTCACGTCGTCCTACGGCCTGGGCGAAACCGTGGTGCAGGGCGCCGTCAATCCCGACGAGTTCTACGTCTTCAAGCCCACGCTGGAGCAGGGCCACTATCCCATCGTCAGCCGCCGCATCGGTTCGAAGCTGATCAAGATGGAATTCGATCCCGAGCGTCCCGAAGGCCGCGCCGTGCGCACGGTCGACGTGCCGGTGTCGGAACGCAACCGCTATTCGCTGACCGACGAGGAAGTGATCGAGCTGGCTCGCTACGCCGTCATCATCGAAAAGCACTACAAGCGCCCGATGGACATCGAGTGGGGCCGCGACGGTGTCGATGGCAAGATCTACATCCTGCAGGCACGCCCGGAAACGGTGAAGTCGCAGCAATCGACCGCCGACGTGCAGCAGCGCTATCGCCTGAAGGCCACCGGCAAGGTGCTGGTCACCGGCCGTGCCATCGGCCAGAAGATCGGCTCGGGCCCGGTGCGCATCGTCGCCGACGTGTCGGAAATGGACAAGGTGCAGGCGGGCGACGTGCTGGTCACTGACATGACGGACCCCAACTGGGAACCGGTCATGAAGCGTGCCTCGGCTATCGTCACCAACCGTGGCGGCCGTACCTGCCACGCCGCCATCATTGCCCGTGAACTCGGTATTCCGGCCGTGGTCGGTTGCGCCACCGCCACCGACGACCTGAAGGAAGGCCAGTCGGTGACCGTGTCCTGCGCCGAAGGCGACGAAGGCCGTATCTATGACGGCCTGATCGAAACCGAGGTCGAGGAAGTGCGCCGCGGCGAAATGCCGCCGGTGGACGTGAAGATCATGATGAACGTCGGCAATCCACAGCTGGCTTTCGACTTCGCCCAGATTCCCAACGAAGGCGTGGGCTTGGCGCGTCTGGAATTCATCATCAACAACAACATCGGCATCCACCCCAAGGCGGTGCTGGATTATCCGAACGTTGACGGCGAGCTGAAGAAGGCGGTGGAATCGGCCGCGCGCGGCTATGCCAGCCCCCGTGCCTTCTTCGTCGAGAAGCTGGCCGAAGGTATCGCCACCATCGCCGCCGCCTTCTGGCCCAAGTCGGTGATCGTGCGCATGTCGGACTTCAAGTCCAACGAGTACCGCAAGCTGGTGGGCGGTTCGCGCTACGAGCCCGAGGAAGAGAACCCCATGCTGGGCTTCCGCGGCGCGTCGCGCTACATCGCCGCGGAGTTCGAAGACTGCTTCCGCATGGAATGCGAGGCGCTCAAGCGCGTGCGCGGTGAAATGGGCCTGACCAATGTCGAGATCATGGTTCCCTTCGTGCGTACCGTCAGCCAGGCCGAACGCGTGGTGGGCCTGCTGGGCAAGCATGGCCTGAAGCGGGGCGACAACGGCCTGCGCCTGATCATGATGTGCGAAGTGCCGTCCAACGCCATCCTGGCCGACGAGTTCCTGGTGCACTTCGACGGATTCTCGATCGGTTCGAACGACATGACCCAGCTGACCTTGGGCCTGGACCGCGACTCCGGCATGGAACTGCTGGCAGCCGACTTCGATGAACGCGACGAATCGGTCAAGTTCATGCTGCGCCGTGCCATCAAGGCTTGCCTGGCCGCCAACAAGTACGTCGGTATCTGCGGCCAGGGCCCCAGCGACCATCCGGACTTCGCGCAGTGGCTGATGGCCGAAGGCATCCTGTCGATGTCGCTGAACCCGGATACGGTGGTCGACACCTGGCAGCTTCTGGCCAAGGGATGACGCGGGGGCGGCGCTGGTGATTGCCAGCGCATCGCTCCGGCGGACACTGCAGCGGTAAATACAAAAAGGGCTGCCTCTTGCGAGAGGCAGCCCTTTTTTTTCGCCGCGACTATGCCGGCTGGGTGATTTTGTTTTGATTTTCGGTACTGGATAGTCCGGATGCCGTCCGGACGATCTTCCCTTCGCGCGTGATCAGTTCAAGCTTGCGGGCGACGCCCCAGCGGTAGCCGGCCAGGGCGCCGCTCTGCCGCACCACCCGATGGCAGGGAATCACCAGCGCCACCGGGTTGGTGGCGCAGGCGCGTGCCACCGCGCGCACGGCCGAGGGCGCGCCGATGCGCTGCGCCAGTTCGGTATAGGTAATCGTGGTGCCGGGTGGAATGGCACGCAGGGCCTGCCAGACCCGCTGCTGGAAGGCGGTGCCGCGCACGTCCAGCGGCAGATCCAGCCCTTGCGCCGGGTTTTCCACGTAGCCCACCACGGCGGCTACCCAATGTTTGAATTCGGCGTCCGCGCCTTCCAGGGTGGCCTGCGGATAGCGGTCCTGCAGCTCCCGTACCAGCATCGGGGCGTCGTCGCCCAGGGCAATCTCGCAGATGCCCTTGGCGGTGGCGGCTACCAGCAGGGCGCCCAGCGCGCACTGGGCGACCGCGAAGCGGATGTCCAGGCCGACCCCGCCACGGCGTCGCTCGGTGGGCGTCATGCCCAGCATGGCGGTGGTGTTTTCGTAGAAGCGGCCGCTGGAATTGAAGCCGGCGTCATAAAGCGCCTGGGTAATGCTGGCGCCCTGGTCCAGTTCGCGCCGGGCCCGCGCCGCGCGCAGGGCGCTGGCATAGGCCTTGGGCGTAATCCCGGTCATGGACTTGAAAACGCGGTGGAAATGGAAGCGGCTCAGGCCGGCCTGATCGGCCAGGGCCGCGAGGTCCGGCGTCTCGCCCGCCTCCATGGCGCGGCAGGCCTGTTCGACCAGGGCGGCATGGCGGGGGACGGGCATGGCGTTGTCGTTCATGGTTGAACTCCGTGCGGGCGCATGGTCATGCGCGATGGACACATCTTCGCAAACCGCGTCCGCCCCGGCACTCCGCTTATTGCGTTCAGGCCGCCAGGGGCTCGCGGGCGGCGTAGATATGGAGGAAACGGCGCAGCAGGCTGGCCGATTCCGGCGTCGGGCGCAGGTCGTCGGCCACCGCGCCGGCATCGATTTGCTCCCCGGCATAAAGGTCGGCGTACTGGCGCAAGTGCTCGCGCATGAAATCCACCGCGAACTCCGGATGGAACTGGGTGGACACGATATTGGGGCCCAGGCGCAGCAGTTGGCGGCCGTCCATGGCCGAACGCGCCAGGACCTGGGCGCCGGGCGGCAGATCCACCACGGTCTGTTCGTGCATGGTCTGCACCGGGAACGCCCGCGGCAGGCCTTCCAGCAGAGGATCGTCAGCGACGCATTCCAGCTGGCGGGTGCCGATTTCGCGGCCGGCGGGGTTGTAATCGACCCTTCCGCCCAGGGCATGCGCCAGCAATTGGTGTCCGTAGCAGATGCCGAACATGGGCAGTCCTTCCTGGGCGGCCTGGCGCAGCCACTGCGCCGTATCCTCGCCCCAGGGCGCGCGATCGGTCACATTGGCCGGCGATCCGGTGATCAGCGCGGCGCGGTAATGCCGCGGCGCATCAGGCCGTTCGCCCAGGTGGACGGCGACGATCCTGACGTCGGCGTCGTCCAGGCCGGCGGCCGCTTGCATGAATGCGGCATACCCGCCGAAGCGCTGTGTGAGGCTGGGGTTGGGATCGCCGGTATGGAGGATGAGAACGGGTAACACTGCGCTAACCTTTATAGTCTTCCCAAGTCAACGCCATGATAATCCAGCCATCGCATAGAGGCCCACAGGGATTAGCCCAAAATCGTACAATCGCTGACGATCGGGCCGGCGCCCGGTCTCGATGTCTCGCGGAGAAAAGAGCTATGTGGATCTGGTTCGGCTTGGCCGTCCTCGCGCTGATCGGGGAAATCGCCAACGGGACCACCTTTTATCTATTGCTGGTGGCTGTTGGACTGGCGGCAGGTGGGTTGGCCGCGCTTGCGGGTTGGAATATCGAAGCGCAGCTGTTGATCTGCTGCGGCGTCGCGCTGGCGGGCTTGTTGATCCTGCGGCGTACCGGTGTGTTGAAAAAACGGGAAGTGGATGCCACGCGCAATGCCGATGTCAATCTGGACATCGGCCAGGTGCTGCGCGTCGATGCCTGGGATGCGGGCGGTACCGCCCGTGCGCAATATCGCGGTGCCAGCTGGCAGGTGGAGCTGGCGCCGGGTTATCCGCCCCAAAGCGGTGAATTCGTGATCACGGCGGTACGCGGCAGCAGCTTGATCGTGACGCCCCGTCCGCTGGTCGCACGGTCCTGAATCCATACACATAAGGTGTTCCGTATGCTCGATCCCTCTTCCATCGTCCTGATCGTCCTGGTTCTGCTGGTGATCCTGATCATCGTGCGGGCGATTGCCATCGTGCCCCAGCAGCATGCCTGGGTGGTCGAACGCCTTGGCAAGTTCGACCGGGTGCTGTCGCCAGGGGCGGGCTTCGTGATTCCTTTCGTCGAGCGCGTGTCCTACAAGCATTCCCTCAAGGAAATCCCGCTGGACGTGCCCAGCCAGGTTTGCATCACGCGTGACAACACGCAGTTGCAGGTCGACGGTGTGCTCTATTTCCAGGTCACCGATCCGATGCGCGCCTCCTACGGGTCGTCGAACTATATTTCCGCCATCACCCAACTGTCGCAGACCACCCTGCGTTCGGTCATCGGTAAACTGGAGCTGGACCGCACTTTCGAAGAGCGCGAGTTCATCAATACCACCATCGTGGCCTCGCTCGACGAAGCGGCGCTGAACTGGGGCGTCAAGGTCTTGCGCTACGAGATCAAGGACCTGACGCCGCCCAATGAAATCCTGCGCGCCATGCAGGCCCAGATCACCGCCGAACGCGAAAAGCGGGCGCTGATCGCGGCGTCCGAGGGCCGGCGCCAGGAACAGATCAATATCGCCACCGGCGAGCGCGAAGCAGCGATTGCCCGTTCGGAAGGGGAGAAACAGGCCCAGATCAACCAGGCGCAGGGTGAAGCGGCTGCCGTGTTGGCCATCGCCGAGGCGACGTCGAAGGCCATCTCCCAGGTAGCGGAGGCGGTGCGCCAGCCTGGCGGCATGGAGGCCGTGAACCTGAAGGTGGCGGAACGGTACGTGGAGGCGTTTGGCAACGTTGCCAAGCAGGGCAATACCCTGGTGCTTCCCGCCAATGTGGCGGACATGGGCAGCATGATTGCCGCCGCCATGTCCATCGTCAAGGCGGCGCCGCGCTAGGGTCCCGCCCCCCGCGCGCACCACCATGATCGGAGTCACGACGCTATTCATTGTGATGGGGTTGGCCAGCCTGCTCATGCTGGGCGTGCTGGGCTCGCTCACGCGCAGCGGCATCCCGGGCGTCAAGGCTTGCATCCAGGCTTCCTTCACCACCGCGCTGGGTATCTTGCTGATTGCCGCCCAGCCGGTGTTGCCTCCGGTCATTGGCGTCATCGTCGCCAATATGCTGATGGGCCTGGGCATGGTCATGTACCTGGTGGCCGTGCGGCAGTTTTTCGGCCAGCGCCTGCCCGTGGCCAGCGCGGCCGCGCTGCTGTCATTGGAACTGATCGGGCTGGTGGTGCTGTGGTACGTGTGGCGCGATTTCACCAGCCGTGTCGTGCTGGTGTCCGTCATCTACTCGATACTGGCGGCGGCAGTGGGCATTACCGTCCTGCGCAACCGGCCTTACCACCGTCCGGGCTATCCCTATATGTTCACGGTGGGTGTGTCGATGTTCGTGGCGATGGGCTACGCCGTGCGGGCCGTGGTCTATCTTCTGCGTGTCGATAGCGTCGACTCGCTGGCGCAGTCTTCACCGGTGCAGGTCGCCTTTCTGGTGGTGGGCATCATGGCGCTGCCGGGCCTGACCTTGGCCATGATCCTGATGATCCACGACAGCATGCTGTCGGAGCGCGAGACCGAGGTGAACACGGATTACCTGACCGGGGTGCTGTCGCGCAAGGCCTGGTGGCTGCTGGCGGAAAAAATCGTGGCCCGCGCCGCGCGCAATGACCAGAGACTTTCCCTGTTGATGCTGGACATCGACCGGTTCAAGCAGATCAACGATACGTACGGGCACCTGATGGGCGATGGGGTGCTGCAGCACTTCGGCGCCACGGCCGTGGAGGTGCTACCCGACGAAGATATCGTGGGGCGCATCGGCGGAGAGGAGTTCGCCGTGCTGTTCCCGGATACCCGCATCGATGCGGCGCTGTTCGCCAGCGAGAGACTGCTTCATGTGGTGCGGGGGCGCCCATGCAACTACGGCAATTGGTCCATAGGCTATACGTTCAGCGCAGGCCTGGTGGAGTGGGATGGGGAGGAGAGCGCGCAGGCGATGGCCCAGCGCGCCGACCAGGCTTTGTATGCCGCCAAGGATGGCGGCAGGGATTGCATCGTGGCTAGCCGCTAGGCGATCGAGGTAGAACATGCCGACACCCGCGCTCCTGCTGGCTTCCTCGGCCCTGGTCTGCCTGCTGATGGTAGGGGTGTTGTGGTCGCTCGCGCGCAACAACGTTCCGGGCGTCAAGGCCTGCGCCTTGTCGGCGCTGCTGTTCTGCGGCTCCGCCTTGCTGCTGGCGGTGCAGCCCCACCTGCCGTGGCTGCTCGGCGTCATCGTTGCCAACACCATGCTGAGCACCGCCATGGCGCTGTATGTCGTGGCGATGCGGCAGTTCTTCGACCGTTCGGTGCCTGTCGTGGCCCTGGCTGCCGTGATCGTGGTGCAGATCGTGGGGCTGTTGTTGTTCTGGTGCGTCTGGCGTGACGTTGCCCTGCGCATCGTGCTGGTGTCGGGCGTGCTCAGTGGCCTGGCATGCGCCGCGGCGGCGACCGTCGTACGCTATCGGCCCCTGCATCGCCCGGCCTATCCCTACGTGCTGGCCGTGGCGATGCTGCTGTTGCTGGCGCTGATCCACGCCTTGCGCGCGACGGCCTATCTGTTGCACCTGGATCCCATCGAGTCGGTGGCGCAGGCGTCGATGTTGCAGACGGTGGTCCTGTCCATCGGCCTGCTGGCCAGGCCAGGGTTGATCCTGGCCATGATACTCATGGCTTACGACCGCATGCTGAGCGAGCGCGAGAGCGAAGCCAACACCGATGCCCTGACGGGTGTGCTGTCGCGCAAGGCGTGGTGGCTGCTGGCCGGCAAGACGGTCGCGGGCGCCGCGCGCAACGGCAGACGGCTGTCCTTGCTGGTCCTGGATATCGACCGCTTCGCCCACATCAACGAGACGTATGGCCCCCAGTTGGGCGATGCGGTGCTACGGCATTTCGCGATCCTGGCGACCGACGTCCTGCGGGAAGAGGATTTGATCGGACGCGTCGATGGCGAAAAATTCGCTGTGCTCTTTCCTGATACGCCCATCGATGCCGCTCGGCTGGCCAGCGAAAAATTGCTGCGGGCGGTGCGTGGGGAGGCCTGCTCCCATGGCAGCTGGTCCATCGGCTATACGTTCAGCGCCGGACTGGTGCAGTGGGATGGACAGGAGAGGGCGCAGGCCCTGGTGGAGCGTGCCCACCGGGCGCTGGCCGAGGCGAAGAACGGCGGACGGGATCGCATCATTGCACAACAAGAAGTAGAACCAGGCAAAAACCGGAGATAAAAATCATGCCTACACCTACGCTATGGCTCAGCATCGCTGTTTGCATCTGCCTGTTGATGACGGGGGTATTGTTCTCCCTCTACCGCAGTGGGATCGCGGGTGTCAAGACGAGCGCGTGGGCGGACGCCATCAGCCTGATCGCTGTGTCGTTCAATATGTCGATGCCGCTGAATCCCCTGATTCCGTGGCTGCCGTTCAATCTGTTCGGCAATACGCTGCTCGGCCTCGGCATGATGCTGACGTTCGTGGGCTTGCGGCAGTTCTTTCGTTTGAGCGTGCCGTGGCTGGCGCTGGGCGTGCTGGTGGTGGCGTATGTCGTGCCCTTGATCCTGCTCTGGTACGTCTGGCCGAATTGGCCCGTGCGCACGGCCATCGTTTCCGGGACGCGCGGGGTGATGTCACTGATCATCGCGGCGACGGTGTGGCGGTATCGGCCCAGGGATCGTGGGGCTTTTCCGTATCGCTTCATGGCGGTGATGGCGACCGGCCTTGGCCTGACGCTGACGTGGCGAGCCGCGATGTACCTGTTCGGCGTGGATTCGATCCTGACACTGCAGACGCCGTCCACGATCCAGAACATCTATTTCATCCTGGGCCTGGTGACATGGCCAGGCTCACAGCTTGGCGTCGTCATGATGGTGCACGATCGGCTGCTGGCTCAACGCGGCCCCAAGGTCCGTCTGGCCAACTGAACCGGGGGGAAAAGGACAATGCCTACACCGACCCTGTGGCTCATCGTCGTCCTGGTCATCTGCCTGCTGATGACGGGCGTGACCTTTTCGCTTTACCGGACCGGCATCGCCGGCGTTCGAATGTTCGCGTGGGCCGCAGCCGTGTCGTCCGCGGGGGTGGCGTTCAACACGGCGATACCGCTGAGCCCGGGCTTGCCGCTGGGGCTGGCGGGTAGCACGCTGTTCGGCGTCGGCATGCCGCTTTCCTTCGTCGCGTTGCGGCAATTCTTCGGCTTGAGCGTGCCGTGGCGGCCGTTGATCGCCTTGACGGTGGTATTCGTGGCCGCGCTGGTCCTGTACTACTACGTATGGCCGGATTGGGCGACGCGCACGGCCACCGTATCGGCCTTGCGCGGGCTGATGTCGCTTTTGATCGCGGTACTGGTGCTGCGACGCCGGCCCCGGCACCGCCCGGCCTTCCCCTATCTGTTCACCGTGGTGATGGCGGCCGGGCTGGGCCTGATGCACACGTGGCGGGCCAGCGTGTATTTTCTGCGGCTGGATGCGATCAACGCCTTGTCGCAAGGGTCGACGGTGCAGAACATCTACTTCATCGTGGGCCTGGTGACGCTGCCGGGCGTCTTGCTCGGCATCGTCATGATGGTCCACGACCGGATGCTGGACCAACGTGCGAACAAGGCTGCGACAGGGAGCACTGCGGGGGGGACCGGCGCAGCCGCGCGGCGCTGAAGCGGCTGTCAGTCGTCGCGGCGCGCGTTGCGGGTGTCGTGCTTCATGAGACGCTCTTTTTCGCGCGCCCAGTCCTTGTCGCGCGAGGTGTCCCGCTTGTCGTGCAGCTTCTTGCCACGGCCCAGCGCGAAATCCAGCTTGATGCGGCCGTTCTTGTAGTGAAGATTCAGCGGCACCAGGGCGTAACCGCGCTGTTCCACCTTGCCGATCAACTTGCTTATTTCCTCGGCCTTGAGCAGCAGCTTGCGCGTGCGCGTGGCATCCGGATGGACGTGGGTGGACGCCGTCGGCAGCGGGCTGACGTGCATGTTCAATAAAAACAGTTCGCCATTGCGCACAATGACATGGCTGTCGGCCAATTGGACCCGGTTGTCACGGATCGACTTGACCTCCCAGCCCTCCAGGACCAGGCCCGCTTCGTAGCGGTCCTCGATGAAGTACTCGTGGCTTGCTTTGCGGTTATCAATGATGCTCATGGGGGTCCGGCGCATGCCGGCGCGTATAGCCGGTAAAATCCTGTCATTCTAGCCATTTGCGATAGTCGATGCACAAAGTCCAAAGAACCGTCCTCGTGCCGTATAGCGACGCCCAGATGTTCGAACTGGTGGCCGGGGTGGAAAAATACCCTGAATTCATGCCCTGGTGCGGCGGCGCCGAAGTTCGTTCGCGCGACGAACACGGCATGGAGGCATCCATCGTGATCAGTTTCGCCGGCCTGAAGCAGCGATTCACTACGCGGAACAAGCACGATTTCCCCAAACAGATCGACCTGGAGCTGGTCGACGGGCCGTTTTCCATGCTGGTGGGGCATTGGTACTTCCAGGCCCTGTCGCCGGACGCCTGCAAGGTGCTGTTCACCATGGAATACGAATTTTCCAATCGCGCGCTGGAGCTGGTGGTGGGGCCGGTGTTCAACCGTATCGCCACCAGCTTCATCGACTCCTTCACCAAGCGGGCCCAGGCGGTTTATGGCGAATAAGCCGGAGCAGGGCGCGGGGAGCACCGGCGCTGCCGCGGCGGTAGATGCTGCACCCACGGTATCGGCAGCCGCGCAGGCAGCGGCCGCAGCATCGGCCACAGCATCGGCCACATCGGCACCCGCGGGCGCGGCGCCGCTGGTTTCAGTGGTGGTTTGCCAGGTCTGGCCGGGCCGCGTCTGGCAGGCCAGGCTGACGTTGCCGGCCGGCGCCAGTGTGGCCGACGCCCTGGCCGCGAGCGGCTACGAGCAGGCTTGCCCCGGCCAGGATCCCTGGCAGCACGGCGTCGGCATCTACGGCCACGCGGTGCGGGCGGAAGACGTCTTGCGCAATGGCGACCGGGTGGAAATCTATCGGCCGCTGACCTTCGATCCCATGGAGTCGCGCCGCCGCCGGGCCGCGCATCGCGGACGCAAGATGCCCGTCGCCAGGCCGCAGCGCACCCCCAAGGCCCGCCGCTGAAAGTCGTCCGGACGCCAGTTCGGCGCCTTGCCACCGCGTATGCTGTCCCTCATTCGGCCGATGTTTGACGTTTACGTCAACGTAAAGGCGAAGCTGGCGTAATATTCCAGCGTCACATTCCGACGTAAAAATGCAGCGTGGCCACGAGCCGCCAGAGGAGACGAACGTGGATATGGATCTCACCGAGGAACAGCAGGCTTACGCCCAGGCGGCGCGCGAATTCGCCCAGGGCGAGCTGGCACCGCATGCGGCGCGCTGGGATGCCGAGGGGATATTCCCCAAGGAGGTCTTCCACAAGGCGGGTGAGCTG
Organism: Achromobacter sp. HZ34; assembly: GCF_002209485.1. Taxonomy (GTDB): domain Bacteria; phylum Pseudomonadota; class Gammaproteobacteria; order Burkholderiales; family Burkholderiaceae_B; genus Bordetella_C. Next base: position 219,184 of record NZ_NJIX01000001.1, read on the forward strand.
GGATTTTGCGGCCTGTATGCCAGTGCGGATATCGGCGGCCTGGAGCTGCCCCGGCTGGACGCTACCTTGATATTCGAGGAAATGGCCGCCGTGGATCCGTCCACCACCGCGTTTCTGACCATCCACAACATGGCCACCTGGATGGTGGGTAAATGGGGCGGCGCCCGCTTGCGGGCGGCATGGGGCGAGGCGCTGTCGTCCGGCGTGAAGCTGGCGTCCTACTGCCTGACCGAGCCCGGCTCGGGTTCGGATGCGGCGTCGCTGCGTACCAGCGCCACGCAGTCGCCGGACGGCGCGCACTACCTCCTGAACGGCGCCAAGGCCTTCATCTCCGGCGGCGGTGACACGGATCTGCTGATCGTCATGGCGCGCACGGGCGGCAATGGCGCGGGCGGTGTCAGCGCTTTCGCCGTGCCGGCCGGGACCGCGGGCATCACCTACGGGCGCAAGGAAGACAAGATGGGCTGGAACAGCCAGTCCACCCGCGCCATCACCTTCGAAAACGTCCAGGTGCCGGCCGACTACATGCTGGGCGAACCCGGGCAGGGCTTCAAGCTGGCCATGAAGGGCCTGGACGGCGGCCGCATCAATATCGCCACCTGCTCGGTGGGGGCGGCCCAGGGCGCGCTGGACGCCGCCCGCCGCTATATGCTTGAGCGCCAGCAGTTCGGCACGCGCCTGGCCGAGTTCCAGGCCTTGCAGTTCAAGCTGGCCGACATGGCCACCCACCTGGTGGCGGCGCGCCAGATGGTGCGCCTGGCCGCCTGCAAGCTGGACGCGGGGGTGGCCGACGCCGGCACCTACTGCGCCATGGCCAAACGCTTCGCCACCGACATGGGTTTCCAGATATGCCTGGACGCGCAGCAGATTCATGGTGGTTACGGATATTTGCGGGACTATCCTCTGGAGCGTCTGGTGCGCGATACTCGCGTGCACCAGATTCTGGAAGGGACCAACGAGATCATGCGCGTGATCGTGGCCCGCCAGCTGTTGGAAAAAGGAGCTGAACTACGATGAGCGATTCCGTGTTGTATGAGGAACGCGCGACCCGCAATGGCATGAAGATCGGGGTGGCCACGCTGAATGCGCCGCAGACCCTCAACGGTCTGTCGCTGGAAATGGCGCGCAGCCTGACACACCGCCTGAACGAATGGGCGCAGGACCCGGACGTGGTGCTGGTGCTGCTGCAGGGGGCCGGCGACAAGGCGTTCTGCGCCGGCGGCGATTTGCACGGGCTGTACCGCAGCATGCGCGAGACGGCCGGGCAGGGTGCCTGGGCCAATGTTTATGCGCGCGAGTTTTTCGAAGTCGAGTACCGGCTGGATTATCAGATCCATGCCTATCCCAAGCCTATCCTGTGCTGGGGCCATGGTTACGTGATGGGGGGCGGCATCGGCCTGATGATGGGCGCCAGCCACCGTGTGGTCAGCGAACATTCGCGCCTGGGCATGCCGGAAGTGTCGATCGGCCTGTTTCCGGACGTCGGCGGCAGCTGGCTGCTGAATCGGATGCCGGGCAGCACCGGGGTGTTCCTGGGCCTGACCGGTGCCCAGTTGAATACGTCGGACGCCTTTTTTGCGGGCCTGGCGGATTTTTATGTGCGCCATCAGGATTGGCCGGCGCTGCTTGAGTCCTTGCTTGAGCAGCCGTGGGCCGGCGCTCGTGGCGGCGCCAGTACGGGCACGGAAGGGTCTTTCGCGCCCCGGTCGATCAACGACGGCCTGCTCCGCCGCGCCTTGATCGCGCTGGAACCCAGCGAGGGGCTGGAGCCTGGTCCGCTGCGCCAGCACTCCTACATGATCAACAACCTGTGTTCGGGTACGCGGCTGGATGAGATTTATGCCGAGGTGGCGGCGTTGGCGGATCATGCCGATCCCTGGCTGTCCAAGGCGGCCAAGACCATGCTGGCCGGATCGCCCGGTACGGTGCGCCTGGCGTTCACGCTGCAGCAGCGCCTGCGCCAGCGTTCGCTGGACGATGTGTTCCGTGCGGAGTACATAGCGGCGCTGGTGGCCACGGCGCATGGCGATTTCGCCGAGGGGATACGTGCGTTGCTGATCGACAAGGACCGGCAGCCGCGCTGGAACCCGGCGACGCTGGAAGAGGCCAGCGAGGTATGGGTCCAGAAGTTCTTCGACGAACCCTGGCCCTCGCACCTCTCCCATCCGCTCGCTGACCTGGGTACGTAAAGGGATGCCTTCCTTGTAAGGCTTCCCGTCGATCCTGGGGGAAGGTAGAAATAGAGGAAAGGGTCCCTTTTGGGATTTTTCCTTTGCTTGTTCGTTGTGGCTTCAGGGAAGTATCGGGCACAGGTAAAGGGAAAATCCCTTCAGGGATTCTTCCCTTTTTCCAACCGCCTCTGCGCAAGAAATCATTATAGAAAGCGTGCCGCGCCCTCAAGCGCGGACGCGCCTCCGACCGCAGCATGACATCGAGGAGACAAAACATGAGCAAGATCGCTTTCATCGGGCTGGGCAATATGGGCGGCCCGATGGCCTTGAACCTGATCAAGAGCGGACATGACCTGACGGTCTTCGATCTGGTGCCGGCCAGCATCCAGGCAGCCACGGCGGCAGGCGCGCATGCCGCCACTTCGGCAAGCCAGGCCGTGGCTGGCGCCGAGATCGTGATCTCCATGCTGCCGGCCAGCCAGCATGTGGAAAAGCTGTACCTGGGCGACGACTTGCTCCAGGCCATCGACGCGTCCGCGCTGGTCATCGAATGCAGCACCATCGCGCCGGACAGCGCGCGCAAGGTAGCGGCGGCGGCGCAGGCGCGCGGTATCGCGATGATCGACGCGCCCGTGTCGGGTGGAACGGGTGGCGCGGTGGCGGGCACGCTGACCTTCATCGTCGGCGGCGAAACAGCGGCGCTGGAGCGCGGCCGGCCCTTCCTGGAAAAAATGGGCAAGAACATCTTCCACGCGGGGGCGGCGGGTGCCGGACAGGTGGCCAAGATCTGCAACAACATGCTGTTGGGGATATTGATGGCCGGAACGTCGGAAGCGCTGGCCTTGGGCGTGGCCAACGGCCTGGATCCCGCGGTGCTGTCGGACATCATCGCCAAGAGTTCGGGGCGCAACTGGGCGACGGAACTCTACAACCCGTGGCCGGGCGTGATGCCGCAGGTCCCGGCGTCCAAGGACTATGCCGGCGGCTTCGGTACCGATCTGATGCTCAAGGACCTGGGCCTGGCCGCCGAAGCGGCGCTGTCGACACGTTCCGCCACCCCCTTGGGCGAACTGGCGCGCAATCTGTACGCGTTGCACAGCGCGGGCGGTCACGGCAAGCTGGACTTCTCCAGCATCGTGAAGCTGTATCAACCGAAGAAGTAGCCTTGCCGCGGGGCGTGGGGGGCGGCCTGCGAGCCCGTCCCGCCCCCGTGCTCTGAGCCTCAACAGGCTGATTTCCCCTGCGCGCTTTTCTGAAACTGCGCTGTAGCCGGCCGCGGCGGCCGGCACTGCTACCACCGTGGCCAGAGGGGCGCTAGCCCTGGAAAGGGGCAATGGGGGGGACCCCCCATTTGCAAAAAACCATCCTTTTAGAAATCACACCGTGACTGATCCAACGACGCCGTCTGGTGATGGCAGCGGCAACCGGCGGATGTAGAGCCCTTTTTGTCACGCCTCGTCCCAGTGGACCACGCGCGAACCGGGTAGTATCGCTGCGTGCCCACTTCCCGCGATCCGCCATGCCTTCGAAGGAACATCACCGAATTTTCCGCAGCAACTGGCTGCGCGCCGCCGTGCTGGGCGCCAATGACGGCATCGTCTCCACGGCCAGCCTGATCGCTGGCGTCGCAGCCGCGGCGGGTGGCCAGCATGTCATTCTCACGGCAGGCCTGTCTGGCCTGATCGCCGGCTCGCTATCGATGGCGGCGGGCGAATACGTCTCGGTCAAATCGCAGTCCGATGTCGAGCATGCCGATCTACGCCTGGAGCAGCGCTCGCTCAAGGGCAATTCGGCGGTGGAACTGGAAGAACTGACCGAGATCTACATCGACCGCGGCCTGCCTCGAGACCTGGCCGACCAGGTCGCCCGCGCGCTGACGGCGCATGATGCCCTGGACGCGCATGCACGCGACGAACTGGGTATTTCGATCAGCAGCCGTGCGCAACCGGTGCAAGCCGCCGTCGCGTCGGCCTGTAGTTTTGCGGCCGGCGCCTTGCTGCCGCTACTTCTGGCGTTGCTGCTGCCCACGCCCTGGCTGTTGCGCGGTGTCATCGCCGGTTCGGTGGCTGGCCTGGCCCTGCTGGGCGTGGTGGCTGCCTGGGCCGGCGGCGCGCCCAAGGGTATCGCCGCCCTGCGCGTAACGGTACTGGGATCCCTGGCGATGGCCATCACCGCCGGCGTCGGTACGCTGTTCGGCGGCGCCGCGTAGCCTTCACCAAATAAGAAGAGGGAAAATCCCCAATGGGATTTCCCCCTTTTTATATTCACTACCTCGGGCCAGGAAGCGATATCCCGGCAAGGCTCCGTCACCGCGTCAAGTGAACGAATAGGGCAGCGGCCGAACCTCGATCGCCGCACCGTCGACGGTACCGAGCCGCAGCCCGCCGGTTTCCAACGCCGCCAGCGTGGTTTCGAACAGGATGGCGGCATCCGGCGTGCCGGCGGCGTCGACCACGCGGCCGCAGGGCTCGTTCGGCTGGGCCGCATCGTAGACATCCGTGCCAGGAGCCACCCCGCCCGCGGCCACGCCAGCGACGACGCCATAAGCCATGCGGCGCTTCACCGTCCCGCGATAATGGCTGCGCGCGACAACTTCCTGTCCCGGGTAGCAGCCTTTGGTGAAGCTGACACCACCGACCAGATCCAGGTTGACGGTCTGCGGGATGAACATGTCCTGCGTAGAGGTACCCACCCAAGGCACGCCGGCCGCCAGGTCAGCGGCACGGCTATGCTCGGCATCCCCCAGCGCCAGGCTGTTCAGCAGCGCCCCGTCGGGTGATTCCAGGCGGTCGAGTTGCGCATCGCTGGCGATCCACCACCAGCGGGTGTCCGCGGCATCGGCGCCGGGCGCCGCGATCCAGGTGCCGCTGGGAAGATTGGCACGCTGCCAGGCGGCGCGCGGCAGTTCGCCGCCGGCGACACGGCCCAGGGCCTCGATGTCGGTCACGCCCCAGACGGCGGCCACCCGCAGCGGCGTAACGGCGATCTTGGCCTTGGCGCGCAGCACGAACATGCTCAGCCGCTTCACCAGCGCGGCCGCGACGTCCGCGCGCACCAGGGCATGAAACACCGCCGGCGCAGGAACCGCCGCCGCACCCGGCGCAGCCACGGCAGTGCCGGCGGCACCAGCAGCACCGCCGCCCACCGGCGCATGAACCTCGGCGCTTTCCGCCTCGCGCCACATCACCATGGTCGCCAGCAGGCGTCCCTTGGCAGTGCAATACCCGGCCAGGGCCGCGCGCGTGCTGTCCAGCCCGGTCAGGTCCTGGGTCAACTGGCCGTGCAGAAAGGAAATCGCATCAGCGCCGCTGGCACTGATCACTTGCAGGTCGGGCAGGGGAGCGCATTGCGCCAGGCGCTGGGCGGAATCGGGGATGGCTTCGAAAAATGCGTGCATGGTTTCGGCGGTATCGATCAGACAAGTGTTTCGTCTGAAACAAAAGACTGGGGGGAAGTGAACATGATACCCCCCACCCAGCAGGCGGCAGGGGCGCGCAATCCATTAAACTCCCCAGTCTGATGATGAAGCGACCGATTTACTATTTCCTGTTGTTCCTGCTCCTCGTCGTGGTGGCCCTGGCTGCTGCGTGCGGAGGCGCCTGGTTATGGATGAACCAACCCTTGCGGATGGCGTCCGACCGGGTCGACTTCGTGGTGGATCCAGGGTCCAGCCCGCGCGGCGTGGCGCATGCGGCCAACACGGCCGGAATCACCCTGTGGGAGGATGGTTTCGTCTGGATGGCGCGGCTCAGCGGGCGCGACAAGCTGATCAAGGCGGGCGGCTACGAAGCCATACGCGGCGATACCCCCTGGCTGCTGCTGGAACGCCTGGCGCGCGGCGACGTCAACCAGCGCCAGATCACCTTCGTGGAAGGCTGGAGCTACAAGCAGATCCGCCAGGCCCTGCGCGACAATCCGGATATCAAGCAGACCCTGGACGGTGTCGACGACGCCGAGATCTTGCGCCGCCTGGGCTCCAGCAATTCCAGCATGGAAGGCCTGGTGTTCCCCGATACCTATCTGTTCACGCCCGGCAGCACCGACTTCGACATCCTGCGTCGGGGTTACCAGGAAGGCCAGCGCATCCTGGCGCAGACCTGGGACAAGCGCCTGCCCAACGCGCCGGTCAGTACGCCCTACGAGGCCCTGGTGCTGGCGTCCATCATCGAGAAGGAAACCGGGCACGGCCCGGATCGCACCCGCGTGGCGGGCGTATTCGCCAACCGTCTCAAGGAAAACATGCCCTTGCAGACCGACCCTACCGTCATCTACGGCATGGGCGACAGCTACGAAGGCAAGTTGCGCAAGCGCGATCTGCAGGCCGACACGCCGTGGAATACCTACACCCGCACGGGCCTGCCGCCCACGCCCATCGCCAGTCCGGGGCGCCTTGCGCTGCTGGCGGCGGTGCAGCCGGAGCAGCACAAGTTTCTTTATTTTGTTTCGCGCGGCAATGGCACCAGCGAGTTCTCCGCCACCCTGACGGATCACAACCGCAACGTGTCGCGCTACATCCTTGGACGCGATCGACAGCAATGACCACACGGGGACGATTCCTGACGCTGGAAGGCGTAGACGGTGCCGGCAAAAGCACGCACGTGCAGTGGCTGGCCGACGAGCTGCGCCAAGCCGGCCTGACGGTGCGCGTGACGCGCGAGCCGGGCGGTACCGAGCTGGGCGAAAAATTGCGCGACCTGGTGTTGCACGAAGCCATGGGGCTGGACGCCGAGACCTTGCTGATGTTCGCGGGCCGTTGCGAGCACCTGCGCCAAGTCATCGAACCGGCCTTGGCGCAGGGGGAGTGGGTGCTGTGCGACCGCTACACCGACGCCACATACGCTTACCAGGGCGGCGGCCGTGAACTGGGCGCCGAGCGCGTCGCGGTACTGGAATCCTGGATGCGGCCGGCCCTGCAGCCGGACCGTACCTGGCTGTTCGACGTGCCATTGGAAGTGGCGCGCGCGCGCCTTGCCGATGCCCGCACGCCGGATCGTTTCGAACGCGAAGGCGCGGAATTCTTCCAGCGCACCCGCGACGCGTACCACGCCCGCGCGCGCCAGCAGCCGGACCGCATCCGGGTGATCGACAGCAGCCGTCCGCTCGCTGCCGTGCGTGAGCAACTGCGCGACGAAGTGCGCGCGTTGCTGGATGCCCGCGCATGATGGTGAACCGTCAGACTGCAACGGCAACGACGCCGGTGGAACCGGCAGGCAATCACGCGGCAGGCAATCACGCGGCAGGCAAATCCGTATCGGGCAAGTCCACGGCGGCCAAACCGACGAGCAGGGCCGCGACAGCCAGATCCGCCGGCAAGGCGGCAACCGAGGTGGCTGGCGCCGAAAGCAAGAACGCCAACGTCGCGCGCTTCCTGCCCTGGCAGGAGGACATCGCCCGGGCCTGGCTGCAGCAGGGCGAACGCTTTGCGCATGCATGGCTGATCCATGGCCTTGCCGGTATCGGCAAGCTGCAGTTCGGCGCGGCCGCTGCCGCCAGCCTGCTATGCGAATCGCCACGTGAAGGCCTGGCCTGCGGTGCCTGCCATGCCTGCACATGGGTCGCCGCCGGCAATCATCCCGACTTGCGCCGCGTGCGGCCCGAGGCCATTGCCCTGGAAGAGGGGGCCGAGGCCGCCGCCGAGTCAGGCGATGACACCGCCGAACCGGCGGCCACGGGCGGCAGCACCAAGCGCGCGCCGTCCAAGGAAATCCGGATCGACCAGTTGCGGTCGCTGGAGTCCTGGTTCAATACCGCGACGCACCGCGGCGGCTGGCGCGTGGCGCTGATTTATCCGGCGCAGGCCATGAACGTGGTCTCCGCCAATGCCTTGCTGAAGGTGCTGGAGGAGCCCCCGCCACGTACCATCTTCCTGCTGGTGGCGGATGCACCCGACCGCCTGTTGCCCACGCTGCTGTCCCGCTGCCGGCGCTTGCCGCTGCCTACGCCGGCGCCCGCGCAGGCGCGTGAGTGGCTGCAGGCGCAGGGGGTCGACGATGCCGATGACTGGTTGGCAGCGGCTGGTGGGGCGCCGTTGGGGGCGCTGCGCCTGGCGCAGTCGGGGGAGTCGGCCTGCCCGGCCTGGCTGGAACAGTTGCTGATGCCGCTGGCCAGCGGCAAGGGTAGCGATATCGGCGTGCTGGCCGATCAGCTGGAGAAAATGCCGGCGGCGCAGTGGATAGACGCCTTGCAAAGGCTATACGTCGACCTCATGTTGGCTGGAGCGGGGGCTGTGCCGCGTTATTTTCCCCGCTTGGCGGAGCCGGTGGCGCGCACCGCCGCGCGGGCCCAGCCGGCGCGTCTGGCCGAGACAGCCCGCTGGCTGACCCGCCAACGCGCCGTGGCCGGGCATCCCTTGAATGCCAAATTGTTCGCCCATGCTGCGCTGCAACGCGTGGTGCTATCCTGCCAGGCTTGAATGGTGGGCTAGAGTTTGACTGCGGAGTCGTTCGCACCCGCGGCTGAGGCGGCCAGGGGCCACAACGGTTCGGGCTAGGGCCCATGGGGCGCTAGCCCAAAAAAGAGGGGCGTGGGGGTACCCCCCCACATTAAAAACTCTCTTTGCCAGCAAGAAATGCCCCAAGCGCATGCTGCACCCAAACGCGGCGAAGAACGCTCTCCACAAGAACATCTGACTATCAGGCTCTACCGTTAACTATGTACGTCGACTCCCACTGTCATCTGAATTTCCCCGAGCTGGCAGCCGAGCTGCCCGCCATTCTCGACCGCATGGCGACAAACCAGGTAACCCACGCCCTGGTCGTCAGCGTCAACCTGCCGGAATGGCGTGGCTTGATGGACCTGGTGGCACCGCACAGAAACCTGTGGGCGTCGGTAGGCGTCCATCCCGACTATGAGGACACCCACGAGCCCACCGCCGAGGAATTGGCTGACCTGTCGCAGGACCCCAAGGTCGTGGCCATCGGCGAAACCGGCCTGGACTACTACCGCCTGAGCGAGCCCCTGGACTGGCAGCGGGAGCGCTTCCGCACCCACATCCGGGCCGCGCGCCAGACCGGTCTGCCGCTCATCATCCACACGCGCAGTTCGGCCGAGGACACGCTGAAGCTGATGCGCGAGGAGAACGCGGCGGAGGCGGGCGGTGTGATGCACTGTTTCACCGAAACCTGGGAGGTGGCGCAGGCCGCCATCGACCAGAATTTCTACATTTCGCTGTCCGGCATCGTCACGTTCAAGAACGCCACGCAGTTGCACGAAGTGGCGGCCAAGGTGCCTCTGGATCGCCTGCTGATCGAAACCGATTCGCCCTATCTGGCCCCGGTGCCGTATCGTGGCAAGGTTAATGATCCGTCCAAGGTGATCCACGTCGCGGAGAAGATCGCCGACTTGAGAGGGATACCGGTGGCGGAAGTCGCGAAGGCATCAACGGATAATTTCTTCAAATTATTCAATAAGATAGTAAAGTAAGTTAAGCCTGTTTCTTTAAAGTGATTTATTTAAAGTAATGTCTTAGGATAGGGTTCCATCCCGGCCCGGGCCCACCGCGGTTAGGGGCATTTACCAAGACTGCATTCAGGAGACCCACGTCTATGAACCGCTACCGTACTTCTTACCGCGTGGACCGTGCGCTTGCCGGTCTGGGCCTGACGTTGGCCTGCGCCTTCACCGCCGCGCCGCCCGCGCAGGCAGCCCGTGCCGCCGACGTCTGGATCTACGTCGTCAATGACAACGCCGGCGACATGAAGGACCTGTTGGCGTCCGGTTGGGACCCCAATCAAAAAAATCGTGGCCAGCCCGCGCTGATGCAGGCGGTGCGTGACGGCGCCTGGAATGTCTTCGACGTCTTGGCCGCCGATCGCCGCACGGATGTGAACGCGACCAATGGCAGCGATGAGACGCCTCTCATGTACCTGGCGTTGAAAGGGGAGTTGAAGCGCGCCCAGGCATTGATCGCCCGGGGCGCCCAGGTCAACCGACTGGGCTGGACGCCGCTGCACTATGCCGCATCCACCGGCCAGGTGGAAATGGCCAAGCTGCTGCTGTCCAAGCAGGCGATCGTCAACGCGCCCGGGCCGGACGGCACAACCCCCTTGATGATGGCCGGTCGTTCGGGCAACCAGTTGATGGCGAAGCTGCTGCTGGATGCGGGCGCCGATCCGACCAACCGCAGCCTGGCCGGCCTCAATGCCGCTGACTGGGCCCGCTCGGCGAAGCAGGAATCCCTGGCGGCATGGCTGGACCAGGCTACCAGGAACTACCATCCCGCGCGTACGTCGTCCGGCGGCGGCAACACAGAGCCGGCTGCGGATGCCGCCGCGCAGCCCGCGCCCTCCGCCGCGGAGCCGACCGCCACGGTGCCGTCGGCGCCGCCCGCTGCCGACAATGGCGGCCGCAGCCTGGGCGGCGTGTCCGGCGTCCAATTGAACTCCTACGACGATCCGCCCAAGCGGTGATACCCCCCATCACGGCGTCGCCGGGATTCCTTGTGTCTCACGCCATTGCTTCAGCAAGGCCAGCCGCCGCGTCGGGTAGCGTTCATCGACAGGCGTCAACGCCAGAATCCGATCCACGCGGAAATGGCGTAGCGCGTCGCGCCGTTCACACCATGCCCCCACCATGCGCATCCGCTCGAAATAGCCCAGCAGGAATGGCCAGATGACCCGTTCACTGTCACGCCCCTTCTCGTCCCGATAGCGGATGCTGACCTTGCGTTCCTTGCGTATGGCCAAGCGCAGCAGGGGCAGGTAATCTTCGCCGCCAGGCAGCACCTGGGCCGGCGCCACCAGCAGCGTGCTGTCATGCAGGGACTGGCGCAGATCGGCGGGCAGCACGGCGGATATCTTGGCCAGCGCATTCTGCGCGTCGCGCGCCAGTTCGACGTCGGTGCGCTTCATCACCCAGCGGGCGCCCAGCATCAGCGCTTCCAGTTCGCTCGCCGAAAACATCAGTGGCGGCAGCAGGAACCCGGGCTGCAGTACGTAGCCCAGGCCCGGCTCGCCCTGGATGTGGGCCCCCTGCGCCTGCAGGCTGGCGATGTCCCGATACAGCGTGCGCAGGCTGACGCCCAGTTCAGCGGCCAGGGCCTGCCCGCTGACCGGTTGGCGGTGGCGGCGCAGGCATTGCATCAGTTCAAGCAAACGTTCGGCGCGCGACATGGTGGAGAGCAGGGTGGGCTTGGAAAAGCGCCATCCTGCCAGAGTTTGGCAGGGTGTGACTGCGCCCCATGACGCGCCGGTCACCCTTGCGTCCTTTTCAGGACCTTTGTCTGCTTGTCTCCATCTCTCCAGATTTGTCATTTTTACGCGGGGTTGATGGGTAGATCTCATGCCGAAGAAGAAAGTTGTGCCGCCATGGATCCATATGGACCAAAAGGTCACTCAGCGGGGCACCTGAGTTAAGATGAATTCGGCTATCGCCTGCCCCGTGGCGCTCTTATGAGTTCCCGAATACGGGCGCAGCCACATCCCCCAACAAGGAGGTTTACCCCATGCTAAAACGCAAAATCGCGGCGACTCTGGCCGTACTTTCCGTCACCTGCTTCGCCGCGTCCGCACCGGCCGTCGCTCAGTCGGGCAGGCAGCTAGTGGTCGCGACCGATACTGCCTTCGTGCCGTTCGAGTTCAAGCAGGGCAACTCCTATACGGGTTTCGACATCGAGCTGTGGGCGGCCATCGCCAAGGAGCTGAAGCTGGACTACAAGCTGCAGCCCATGGATTTCAACGGCATCATCCCCGGCCTGCAGACCAAGAATATCGACGCGGCCTTGGCGGGCATCACCATCCGCGATGACCGCAAGGCGGTCATCGATTTCTCCGACCCTTACTACGAGAGCGGCATCAGCATCCTGGTCGCCGAGAAGAACAACGACATCAAGACCGCGCAGGACCTGAGCGGCAAGGACGTCGCCGTGAAGACGGGTACCTCCACCGTGGACTTCCTGAAGTCTCAGGTGCCGGGCGCCAAGCTCAAGCTGTTCCCCAACATCGATAACGCCTATCTGGAACTGGCCACCGGCCGCGTCGATGCCGCGGTGCACGACACTCCCAACGTTCAGTATTACGCCAACACCGCCGGCAAGGGCCGGGTCAAGGTGGCAGGCAACGTGAAGAGCGGGGAATTCTATGGCATCGCTTTCCCCAAGGGTAGCGACCTGGTTCCGCAGGTCAACAAGGCATTGGCCACGCTCAAGGCCAATGGTACGTACGACGCGATCTACGCCAAGTGGTTCGGCAAGAAGCCCTGAGCTTCACGCGTGCCCTGAAGTACTGCTGCCGCGCTTGCAGCGTTCGCGTTTCCTGACCGGAGCGCGGCGGTTCCATTTCAAATCCGGCGCCCGTCGGCCCGTCTTTGCTCGCGCTTGCGCGGGAGCGAGGGGGCTGGTCGTGGACGCCTTCCATGGGGATGCCTGTGAATTTCGATAGCTCCGTCATTTGGGATGCCTTGCCCAATCTGCTTGACGGGACGCTGATGACCGTCAAGATCACTTTCTGGGGCCTGCTCGGCGGCTTCATCCTGGGCGCGCTGGCCGGTGTGGCGCGCGCATACGGCGGCATCGTGCTGTCGGCGATTGCGCAAGTCTATATAGCGGTCATACGCGGCACACCGATCGTGGTGCAAGTGATGTTCATCTATTTCGCCTTGCCTTTGTTGATCGACGGCTTGCGCGTGGATGCCGAACTGGCGGCCATCGGGACGCTGATGATCAACTCCGGCGCATACATCGCGGAAATCGTGCGCGGCGCGCTGTTGTCGGTCAGCAAGGGCCTGAAAGAAGCGGGCCAGGCGATGGGCCTGCCTTTCCACAAGATCCTGACGCACATCATCGGGCCGGTGGCCGTGCGCCGGATGATTCCGCCGCTGGGCAATCAATGCATCATCAGTCTCAAGGATTCGTCCTTGTTCATCGTGATCGGCGTCGCCGAGCTGACGCGGCAGGGCCAGGAAATCATGGCCAGCAATTTCCGCGCGGTTGAAATCTGGTCCGCCGTGGCCGTCATCTACCTGATCCTCACGGGCCTGATCGCGCTGGCCCTGCGGATCGCCGAGAAAAGGATGCGCATATTATGAGCATGGTTGAATTCCAGAATGTCACGAAGCAGTTTGGCGATTCGGTCGTGCTGCGTGGCATCAGCCTGAACATCGACAGTGGCGAAGTCGTGGTGGTGGTGGGGCCTTCGGGCTCCGGCAAGTCGACCTTCCTGCGCTGTATCAACGTGCTGGAAACCATCGAGGATGGCGACCTGCTGGTCGATGGCTTGAGCGTCAAGGGCACGCCGGCCGAAGTGCGCGAGATTCGCCGCGAAGCGGGCATGGTGTTCCAGCAGTTCAACCTGTTCCCCCAGCTCACCGCGCTGGAAAACGTCATGTTCGGCCCCGTCCATACGCGTGGCATGTCACGCGACGAAGCGCGCGCCGAAGCCGAGGCCCTGCTGGCCAAGGTGGGGCTGTCCGAGCGCATGGGGCATTATCCGTCCGAGTTGTCCGGCGGCCAGCAGCAGCGTGTCGCCATTGCGCGCGCGCTGGCGATCAAGCCCAAGCTGATGCTGTTCGACGAGCCCACCTCGGCTCTGGATCCGGAGTTGCGGCACGAAGTGCTCAAGGTGATGCGCGACCTGGCGGAAGAGGGGATGACGATGGTGGTGGTGACCCACGAAATGGAGTTCGCGCGCAAGGTGGGTAGCCGCCTGATCTTCATCGATGGCGGCCAGGTGGCGCACGACGGGCCGCCCGAGGAACTCCTGACCAATCCGCCCAGCCAGCGCTTGCGCGACTTCCTGCAGCACGTCAGCTGAAGCGGCGGCGCTCATGTGCGGCGTGACATCGAAGTAAAAGGGGATCTCGGTGAGATCCCCTTTTTTTGCAGGTCACAGGTTGGCATCCGAATGCCGCCATAACCCGCGCGCGCGGTGCCAGTCCCGCAGTACTAGCCCTTCACTCGCACGATCTTCTGCACCTGCGGTACGTGGCGTATCGCGCGGATGACCTGCGCCAGATGCTTGCGGCTGTCCACCTGCACCGTCAGATGCAGGGACACGGTGGAGACCGCGTCATCGTGCATGGTGACGTGCACGATATTGGCATCCGTCGCCGTGATCTCGGCGGCCAGCCGGCCCAATACGCCGCGTTCGTTGCGCGTGACGATATCCAGCCGGGTCGAAAGGTGCTTGGCGGTCTGCGCATCCCAGGCCACATTGATCCAGCGTTCCGGTTCGCGCGTACGCTGCCGCACGGCCACGGGGCAATCGGCCACGTGCACCACCAGCCCATGGCCCAGCCGCATGCCGGCGATGATGGCGTCGCCGGGCAGGGGGCCGCAGCAGGGCGCCAATTGCACGGCCTGGCCTTCATTGCCCTGGATGAGGATGGGCGCGGCGCGCGCCGCGGTAATCTCATCGACGACGCCGGCGGTGGTGGCCACCAGGTCATGTTCGGGCGCGAAGCGGCGTGCCACCACGGCGGCCAGGCGTTTGCCCAGGCCGATGTCGGCGAGGATCTCGTCACGCGAGGCGGCGCCGGTGCTGCGTGCCAGCTTTTCCCACAACGGATCGCTGGTGGCCGGCAACTGCAGGTGCAATTCCTGCAGCGCCTGGCTCAGCAGGCGTTCACCGAACACCACCGACTCGGCATATTTGACCGTGCGCAGGTAATGGCGGATTTCCGACCGCGCACGGCCGGTGCGCACATAGTTGAGCCACTGCGCGTTGGGCCGCGAGGCCGGCGAGGTAACGATTTCCACCGTGTCGCCGCTGGCCAGTTCCGTGCGCAGGGGCACGAATTCATTGTTGACCTTGGCCGCCACCGCCTGGTTGCCGATGTCGGTGTGGATGGCGTAGGCAAAGTCCACCGGCGTCGCGCCGCGCGGCAGCGAGATGATCTTGCCGTGGGGCGTGAAGACGTAGACCGCATCGGGAAACAGGTCGACCTTGACGTGTTCGAGGAACTCGCCCGAGTCGCTGTTCTGGCTCTGGATGTCCAGCAGCGACTGCAGCCATTGGTGCGTGCGCTTCTGCAGGTCGTTCAGCGAAACGTCCGCGCCCTTGTACAGCCAGTGCGAAGCCACGCCTTCTTCGGCCACGTGATGCATGTCGCGCGTGCGGAACTGGAATTCGACCGGCGTGCCGTAGGGACCCACCAACGTAGTGTGCAAGGACTGGTAGCCGTTCACCTTGGGAATGGCGATGTAGTCCTTGAACTTGCCCGGCACGGGCCGGTACAGCTGGTGCAGCGTGCCCAGCGCCAGATAGCATTCCGGCAAGGTGTGCACGATGACGCGGAAGCCGTAGATATCCAGCACTTCGGAGAAGGTCTTCTTCTGGTCGACCATCTTGCGATAGATGCCGTGCAAGGTCTTCTCGCGGCCGGTCACTTCGGCTTCGATGCCCGCCGCGGGCAGTGCCGCGCGCACGGAGTCGGCGATCTTGGTGATCACTTCGCGCCGGTTGCCGCGCGCGGCCAGCACGGCCTTGTACAACACCTGGTAGCGGTTGGGGTACATGGCCGCGAAGCACAGGTCCTGCAGTTCGCGGAACAGCAGGTTCAAGCCCAGGCGGTGCGCGATGGGCGCGTAGATGTCCAGCGTTTCGCGGGCGATACGGCGGCGCTTTTCCGGCGTCACCGCGTCCAGCGTGCGCATATTGTGGACGCGATCGGCCAGCTTGATCAGGATGACGCGCACATCGCGCGCCATCGCCAGCAGCATCTTGCGGAAGCTTTCGGCCTGCTGCTCGGCCTTGGTGGCGAAGTCGAGCCGGTCCAGCTTGGACAGTCCATCGACCAGTTCGGCCACTTCAGGGTTGAAGCGTTCGGCCAGTTCGGTCTTGGTGACGCCCTGGTCTTCGATGACGTCGTGCAGCAGCGCCGCCGACAATGCATTGGCGTCGAGCTTCCAGCCGGCACAGATTTCCGTGACGGCGATGGGATGCGAGATATACGGGGAGCCGCTGGCACGGAACTGGCCAAGATGCGCCTGGTCGGCGAAGCGATACGCTTCGCGCACACGTTCGACGTCTTTCTTGTCCAGGTAGCCGCTGATGATTTCAGTCAGCGGCGCCAGGGAGGCAACCGGAGACGCCGGCGCATCGACTGCCTCCTGGGCAGCCGCCTCGGCGGGCGAGGGCGGGGTCTTGCGGTTTTTTTTACCGGGCCTGCGACCCAGGCGGGAACCCGCGCGTAGCGCGGCGAGCAGGCCGGTAGAAGCGTACTTCAGCCCGGGAAATGCCATGCGAGCCACCCCCCGGTTGAGATCAGGTCGGGACTTTGCGCAGCATTTCGATGCCGGTAAGGCCGGAGGCGATCTCGCGCAAGGCGGTCACGGTGGGCTTGTCCTTGCTATCCAAACGCGGTGCATGACCTTGCGCCAGTTCGCGCGCACGGTACGTGGCGGCCAGGGTCAACGTGAAACGGTTGGGGATCTGGTTCAGACAATCTTCAACGGTAATACGGGCCATGGATGGGTCACCTGATACATACAAATAATGAAACCGCGTCGCCGTTCAGGGCGGACGCGGCGGTCGGAGCGTCTTATTCAGTGTGGTGCCGAGATGCCTAATTGCGAGAACAATTGGGCGTGCCGGACTGCCTGCGATGAAAAACGCAAGCGGGCCGCGCTGACGATTTGCACAAGCTGCAGCAAGGCCACGCTAAATTCTTGATTAATAATAACATATTCGCACTCAGGCGCATGGGCGATTTCCCCGCCGGCGGCCAGCAGGCGGCGGGCGATGACTGGGAGCTCGTCCTGGCCGCGCGCCTTCAGGCGCGCTTCCAATTCTTCGATGGACGGCGGCAGGATGAAGATGCCGATCGCGGCCGGAAAACGCTGGCGCACCTGGCGCGCGCCCTGCCAGTCGATTTCGAGCAGCACGTCGCGGCCCAGGCGCGTGGCCTCGTCGATGCGGTCGCGCGGCGTGCCGTAGTAATTACCGTGCACTTCGGCCCATTCCAGCAGCGCATCCTGGTCGCGCAGGCGCATGAATTCTTCTTGCGACACGAAGCGGTATTCCCGCCCGTCGACTTCGCCGGGACGCGGCGCGCGCGTGGTGCAGGAAATGGACAGGCTGATGGTGGGGTCCTGCTTGAGCAGGGCGCCGACCAGGCTGGATTTGCCCGCGCCGCTGGGCGCGACAACCATGAAGACGTTGCCGTATGTAGTGGAAGACATGGCGATAGGAATGGATATTTGCCGGGATTGCCGAGTAGCGAAGGATACCAAATCGTCTTTCGCGGGAGTAGGATCGCGCAATCTTCCAAGGAGGCTTTGAATGCAAACGAATGACGAGCGTGGCAACGGCAAAGTGGCGGTGGTGACGGGCGCGGGCAGCGGCATAGGCCGGGCAGTGGCGCTGAAACTGCTGGAGGACGGTTACCAGGTGGTGCTGGCGGGACGCCGCGCGGATGCGTTGGAAGCGACGCGCGCGGCGGCCGGCGCTGCCGCGGACCGTGCCATCGCGGTGCCGACCGACGTCTGCGTGGAAGACTCGGTGCGCGCGCTGTTCGAGGTGGTGCAGGCGCAGTGCGGCCGGCTGGACGTGCTGTTCAATAACGCGGGGCGGGGCGCGCCGGCGGTGCCCATCGAAGATCTGCCGGTCGATGTCTGGCGCAATGTGGTCGATACCAACCTGACCGGCATGTTCCTGTGCGCGCAGGGCGCCATCCGCATCATGAAGGCGCAGCAGCCGCAGGGTGGGCGCATCATCAACAACGGTTCGATTTCCGCCCATGCGCCGCGGCCTTATTCCATTGCCTACACGGCCACCAAGCATGCGGTGACGGGGCTGACCAAGTCGATTTCGCTGGATACCCGGCAGTACAACATTGCCTGCGGGCAGATCGACATCGGCAATGCCGCCACGGAAATGACCGATCGCATGGTAAAGGGTGTGCTGCAGCCGGACCACACGGTGCGCGCCGAGCCGCGCATGGACGTGCAGCACGTGGCCCGGGCCGTGGCGTCCATGGCCGGGTTGCCGCTGGACACCAACGTGCAGTTCATGACCATCATGGCCACGAATATGCCGTTCCTGGGACGCGGCTGAGAGCTCAAACGCAAAAGGCTGATTTCTCTAGAAATCAGCCTTTTTCATCAATGCAACGTGAGCTCGGTTTCTTTGGAAACCGAGCTTCTTCCGTTCACCCGGGCAGGGTGAACTTACCTATTCGCGACCTGGACCTGCTGGCTTTGGCCAGGGGTCAGATACCGGCGGGCACCGTTGAAATGCTTGGCCCAGTAAGTGGTATCGAGATCGTCGATGCGCACGGTCGCCCCGCTGGTGGGCGCATGCACGAACTGGTTGTCGCCAATATAGATACCGACGTGCGAGGTGCGGTAGCTGACCACTTTCTTGGCTTTCTTGCCTTTGCCCTTGCGCGAGGTCGTGGTGCTGCCGAAGAACACCAGGTCGCCAGGCTGCAATTGCGCGACGCTGATGGGCTTGCCTTCGCTTTGCTGCGAAGCGGCATGGTGCGGCAGGTCCACACCGGCGACTTCCTTGAAGACGTAGGCAACCAGGCCGCTGCAGTCAAAGCCGCCATCCGAACCATCGCCGCCCCAGGAGTAGGGCGTACCGATGGCATCCAGCCCGGCTTCGACGACACGGTCGCGCAGGGTGGGGACGGTGGGAACGTTATTGGGGGTCAAGCCTTTCAGGTTACCGAGGGCATCGGTAACGATCATCGCGTTCGCGGCGGCCGGGATCGCGGCCAGGGCGGCGATCGACAGGCAGGCGGCGGTGATCAGGGTGCGGGGGAGAAATGCTTTTCTCGTCGGCGGCGTCATAACTTCACTTCAGGAAATGGAGTGCTAATGGCGTGGCTTCAACTACGTTCAAGCCGGCGAAGGTACTGAATTCGGGGTACTGCTTAGGGGGTACTGCGGGGAACTGCCAGGGTCGAACGGATACTCGACTTGCGGGTCTTGCGGGGTACTAGGGGGTCTTGCGGGGGGTACTCGGGGCATGCTCAACAAGAGAAAAACATTGCCAGGCACGAGACGTGAATCGCGATAAATACAGCCTATGTGGCCGATACGAATTCACTAACTGGGTCGGATTATATACCATTGAAAGATTGTTACGCTTATATTCTTATTCTGCGTTCTTCAGGGATTTCCCGCGTATGTTCTGACAAGTGGCTGGCAAAAAGGGGCCGGATTGTCATCAAAAACGAGCCCGCCGTTAACGTGTTTGTCAGGGTGTGTCAGCCAAAGGTGTAGTTTCTACTGCGACTTTTCGGCACGTCTTTGTACTTTCCGGACTTTTCCGCATGTGCGTACGTGTGGAAGGAAGGCCGCCCGGCCTCCTTCCATTACCTCTGCTTATGACTTAGAAGCTCGCCCGCATACCCACCATTACCGCTCGTCCGCCTTCCGGCGCCACGTCACGCAGTATCGACGTGGCGTAGCGGATTTCCTGGTTCGTCAGGTTGATCCCCCGCAGATAGGCCAGCCATTGCGTCTGGCCAACCTTGAACGTGTAGCTGGCATTGGCGTCCAGGCGGTAGTAGCCGGCCGTGGACGTATCGTTGTCCGGACGGCGGTGTTGGGCGAAGGCCTTGGTCACCGACACGCCGGCGCCCCATGGGCCATAGCTGTAGTCGAAGCCCATGCCAAGGCGCAGCGGCGGGATGCGCGGCAGCGGTTCGCCGGTGTTGCTGTTGCGGGCCTGGGTGTAGTCGCCCGACAGGTTCAGGTCCAGCGCATGGCCGCCGCTTTCCAGCACCCGCATCGTGGTGTCCGCCTCGAAGCCGTAGAAGTCGGCGGGCACGGCACGGTAGACCGCCTGCGACAAGGCGTCGTCCGAACCTGCCGGCACGATTTCGCCGTCGTCATCGGCGAACAGTCCGGTATTGGCCTCGGTGATGTAGTTGCGGAAGTGGGTGTAGAACACGCCGAAGCTGCCCTTGTTGGGGCCATTCTTGTAGCGCAGTCCCAGGTCGCCGGAATAGGACCTTTCCTTGTTCAGGCCGGCATCGCCGATCAGGTACTGGCCGGTGGCTTCGTGCGGCCCGTTGGCGTACAGCTCATAGAACGTCGGCGCCCGTTCGGTATAGGCGGCGTTGGCCGCCAGGGACCAGCGGCTGTCCAGCTTGTAGATGGCGCCCAGGGCGAAGCTGCCCGCCGTGAAGTCGCGCTTGGACGCGCCGAGGAAGCGCTCGTTGCCGCCGGCCGAGGGATCGAGACGGGTGTATTCCAGGCGTCCGCCGGCGCTCAGCGTCAGGCGGTCGTTGACCTTCCATTCTTCCAGGGCGAACAGCGCGAAGTTATTGGTGTCGGTGGACGGCACCAGGGCCTCGTCGCCCAAGGCGGAGAATTGCGTCTGGCTGACTTGCAGGCCTATCGATCCGCTGACCGGACCCAGGTCGCGATGGCGCGCTTCGATACGGGCTTCATAGCCACGGTTCTTGAAGATGGTGCCGGTCTCGCCGTCGTCCACTTCCTTGTGCTGGTAGTCGGTATAGGCGAAGTCGGCCTTGATGCTTTTGAAGAAGCCATCGAGGTCGCGGATTTCGCCGCTGGCGCCGAAGCGTTCCTGGCGCATTTTCAGGCGGACGGAATCCTCGGCCACTGAACCGTAGTCGGAGTCGTAGCCGCTATAGGACAGGCCGGCGTAGCCGCTGTCGCCAGTCCAGGACATGCCCACGCCGCCGCCATGCACGCGGCCGTCGCTATTGGGCAGATGGTCGCGCGGACCGTTGTCGCCGTCGTCGTTCTGGCCGCGGACGTTGCCGGAATCCGCATAGCCGGGGATGCGCAGCTCATGCGTGCTGCGGGTGTAGGCATCGGCGCGGATGGCGAATTTGCCGTCGCCGCCTTCCACTTGGACGGCGCCGGTACGGTCGTCGTTGGCGCCGCCCCAGTCGCCCTGGGCCTTGCCGTGGATGCCGTCGATGGGTTCCTTGGGAATGCGGTCGTCCAGCACGTTGACCACGCCGCCGACGGCGTTGCCGCCGTAAAGCAGGGCGGCCGGGCCACGGATCACTTCAATACGGCCGGCGCTGATGGGGTCGATCGGCACCGCGTGGTCGAACGACAGCGACGAGGCGTCGACGGAGCCCAGGCCGTTGTTCATGATGCGGATGCGGTCGCCGTCCAGGCCGCGGATGATGGGGCGGCCGACCATGGGACCGTAGGTCGTGGTCGAGACACCAGGCAGGCCGTTCAGCGTCTGGCCCAGCGTGCCTTCGCGGCGCAGGTCGAGCGCCTTGCCTTCGACGATGGTCGACGGCGACGACAGCGCGTCACTGCCCAGCGGATTGCCGGTGATCATGATCGGTGCCAGGTCGGTGGTGGTCTGGCCGTTGGCCTGGCCAACGGGCTGAACGGTGGTGCTGGCGGAAGCGGGCGCCGGCGCGGCGGCGGGCGCTTGTTGGGCCCAGGCGGCGGGCGTGGCGCAGCACAGCGCGAAGGCCAGTGGAGTGAGGGCGCCGAGGCGGCGAGCGGGTTGCGACAGGCGCGCAGCGCGGCGCGCCGACAGGGCGCGCTTGGGGGAAGACACGAAAGACATGCGTGGATCCGCGATGAGTAGTTCAGCAGGCAATGGGGAAGCGGCGCGAACGGCCACAACTCTCGCGCGGTATCGCGTTGCGCGGGAGGGCGCTACGAGGACTGCGAGTGCCATGAGCGCTGTGTGTGCTACGACAGCTACAGGCGCTACGAGCATTGCGGGCGGCGTTGCGGGTGGCCGGTTCGGGCGGCGTGGGGCGAGCGGTGAAGCTATGTCTACGCGGGTGGCGCGCGCGGCAGGATCCACGGGCTGCGCGCGAGCAGGGCAGGCCGCGGCGTGGCGGCGGTGTGGGGGAGAAGGGAGGGCGGAGGCAGCACCAGCAGTGGCGCCGGCGTCAGAACGTGGTCGAGAAGCTGCCACTCGTCGCAGGTGTGGCAATGGGCATCGGGCCCTTGGCCGTCGTCATCATCAGCGGCGGCAGTCGTCACGTCCGCGTGATACGCGGCATCACCGATATTCGCATCACCGCTGATGGTCGAACCACTGCCGATGTTCGAGACACTGCCGCTGGCCGAACCGCTGCCGACGCCTGACTCGCCCGTCGCGTTCGAAGCCATTCCCGCCGCCTGCATCGCGGCCAGTACGCGCAATGGCGCCTGGCCCAGGTGGGTCATCGCATGCAGCGTGGCGCCTACCGGCGTGAGCACCAGCATCAGCACGGCCCACGCCAGCACCGCTGCATGGCAGCGCGCTAGCGGATGTGGACGATGGTGTCGGTGTTGCATACGGTACGGAGAGCTGCTGAGGCGGGCTGGAGCTGTGGTTAAGCCGCTGCACAACGGAAAGGAGGCGCGGCTTCTCCCAGCCTCATATCAGTGCGAGCAACTGAAGAAAACGAACGAATTCGGATGAACGAACAGGGGCGAAGAGATGCCGGATCGTGAAATTTTCGTGATGATATATCATTTCAATGTTTGTGTCCGTCTGTTGTCCCTGAACTCGCCAGTCTTGGCTGCTCGTATGACGGATGCATTGCCGCTTGATCGAGCAACACCGCAAATCATTTGCTGGCAGGAGCACAGAGCGCCGCGATAAAACCACCAAGCGTGCTGTGCTCGAATTTTCGCGCCATCGTATTCGCCATCGCGGGCGCGGTCACTTCTACAATGGCGCTGGCGGCGCTCGCCAGCCGCTGGCCATGTCGACGCCTGGGACCTGTCATCAAGCCCTGGCGCGCCGGTGGGCATCATTCTTCCTGGGTGGCCCGGCGCGGCTGCCCGCGCAGGTGTTCCTCCAATGATCGTTCGTCCCAAGACAACCTGGTTCCGGATGCTGTTTGCCTGGCACGGGTCGGTGCTCAATCGCATCCTCGCGCCGTTGTTCATCAACTTCCTGCTGGGGCTGCTGGCGGTATGGGGCGCGACCCACGCCGCCCATTTTTTCCCGCACCTGAATCCGGTGCCGTTTTCCCTTATCGGTGTGGCGCTGGCCATCTTCGTCAGCTTCCGCAACAACGCCTGCTATGCGCGCTATTGGGAAGCCCGCATGCTGTGGGGCGGCATGAAGAATCAGGCGCGCGACCTTGCGCGTTTCGTCGCCACCATTCCCGGCCTGCCCAAGGACGATCCGCAGGTCACGCGTGCCTTGAACCTGACGGCGGCCTTCGTCTATGCGCTCAAGCACCAGCTGCGCGATACCGATCCGCGTGCCAGCCTGGCGCGGCTGGTCGACGCCGGCCTGGTCGAGGAGATCATGCGGCGCGATTGCCGGCCGCAATACGTGCTTGAGTGCCTGCAGCAGCAACTGGTGGCCTGGCATCGGCAGGGCTGCTATAGCGACATCCTGCTGGAATCGGGACTGCGCAAGCTGGACGCCTTGAATGCGGTACTGGGCGGCTGTGAACGTATCCGCGGCACCCCCTTGCCCTATGCCTATGACGTGCTGCTGCATCGCACGACCTACTTCTACTGCGCGCTGTTGCCTTTCGGACTGGTGGGCAGCATAGGCATGGCAACGCCGGTGATCTCCGTGTTCATTGCCTATGCATTCCTGGCCTGGCATGCCATCGCCAGCGAGCTGGAAGATCCGTTTGGCGAGGAGCCCAACGACTTGGCGCTGGCTGCACTGGCGGTCGATACCGAACGGGCGCTACGCCAATCGGTGGACGCGCAAGACATGCCGGCGCGCGTGCAGCCGGACGGATATTTCCGCTTGCGTTGACGGACGCGCCTGTTCGGAAATGTCTGATTAACCCCGGCACGGGATGATTCTATATTCGCGCAGTCGGCCACTGGATTACCGGGGTGGCTTTTCCATTGGCCCTTGCGCCAGCCCTTCCATGGGCTGCGCCGTCAAGGTCCGCTTCGCGAGTACATTCCATGATCGTGCGTTCCAAGACGCCCTGGATCAGGCTGCTTTTTTCCCGGCAAGGTTCGATGTTCAAGTACATCGCCGCGCCGCTGGCCCTCAATTTGCTGCTGGCCTTGGTGGCGGTTTATGAGGAGCGGTCCGATCCTGGCTATTTCAATGAACTGAGTCCGGTTCCTTTCTCGCTGATCGGCGTGGCCTTGGCGATTTTCGTCGCGTTCCGCAATAACGTCTGCTACGCCCGGTTCTGGGAAGCGCGCAAGATGTGGGGCACCATGAAGAACACCACGCGCGATCTCGCGCGCTTTGTCCTCACTGCGCCGCAACTGCCCAAGGATGATGCGCGGGTCCGGCGCGCCGTCAACCTGCTGGCGGTTTTTCCCTACACGCTCAAGCATCAGCTGCGCGGCACCGATCCGCGTCCCAGCCTGACCCGCTTGCTGGAAAAGGACCTGGCCCTGGAAGTCCTGCGGCGTGACTGCCGCGCGCAGTATGTGCTTGAGTTGCTGCAGCAGCAAATGATGGAATGGCACCGGGAGGGACAGTATGGGGAAGTCCTGCTGGGAACGGGGTTGCAGGGGCTGGAGATCCTGAGCGGTGTGCTTGGCGGCTGCGAGCGTATTCGGGGCACGCCCGTGCCTTATCCCTATGATGTGCTGCTGCATCGTACGACGCACGTCTATTGCGCCGTGCTTCCCTTCGGGCTGGTCGGCAGCCTGAGCTGGGCCACGCCTTTGATTTCCGTGTTCATTGCGTATGCCTATCTTGCTTGGCACGCCATCGCGACGGAGCTGGAAGAACCGTTCGGCGAAGAAGCCAACGATCTGGCGCTGGCGGCGATGTCGGTCGATACGGAGCGGGCCTTGCGCCAGGCGGTCGACGCCTTCAACCTGCCGCCGCGCGTGATGCCGGACCGGCGATTCAGGCTGCATTGAGCGGCGGCAGCTTGCGAGCTTCAGTGAACCGCTGCATGCCGGCCTCATCGCCACTGCCAGCGCGCCGCCGGCTGATGATACTCAGGGCGCCAGTTCGAGTCCGTGGCGCGCCATGACGGCTTTGAGCATGCTGAGGTCCGGCGGGCCGCCGGCGCCCAATACGCCAGCCACTTCGCGGAAATAGCCGGGGCCGATGTTGGCGGGCGAAAACACGACCAGCGCACGTGCGGGAACGTCGCCGGGGTTGGAGAAGTGATGAATGCTGCCCCGTGGCGAGAAGCAGTGGTCGCCCACCAGGAGCGTGCGGACACAGTCGTCGACCCGGTAGGTCAGCGACCCTTCCAGGATGTGGATGGTCTCGTCAACGTCTGCGTGGCGGTGGGGGGGAGGGACTTTGGCGAGCGGCTGCACGATCATCTCGGCCATCGCCATATGGCCCGCGGTGTCCTCGCCATCGACAATGAAGCGCATCGACAGGGAGCCTATGGTGATCGTTTCGTTGCGTGTCGAGTTCATGGCAGGCGATCCAGGGAGGGGCAGAGGGTATGGTAAAGTGACTTTACCATACGAGCTCCAGAATCATGCCTTCCAAATATGTCTTTCGAACTTGCCGGTGATGCGGATCCTGGCCATCCACTGGTGGGTGCGCTGCTGCGCTTTTGCCTGACCGAGGTGGAGCAGCGGCTGTGCGACGCCCTGGCGGCGGCGGGCTATGGTGATATCCAGGTAGCCCACTTCAAGGTGTTCCGTTTTCCGCCGCCGGAAAATGAGCGTCCCATCGACTTGGCCCAACGTGCCGGCCTGTCCAAGCAGGCGATGAACTACCTGCTGCTGCAATTGGAAGCTTCGGGCTATATCCGCAGGATCAGCGTACCCGGATCGTCCTCACGCCTGGTTTCGCTGACGGAAAAGGGCTGGAAGGTAGCGGCACTGCAGCGCGGCACCGTGCGCCAGATCGAACGCGAATGGGAGCGCCGCATCGGCAGGGAACGCTTCCAGACTTTCTATGCAGTACTTCAGGAATTGAGCGACGGCGGGTGATCGGCGTTGCTCAAAAAATGGCCATAGCGCAGGCATGACAGGAATCGCAGCGAAATTTGGCTCGACTTCAGAAATTAGAACTCGATTGAACCAAAAAAATCTGTTTATTTATCAATGTCATAGCGCGGTCGCCGCCACTTTCTCAGCTGTTGATTTGGCTCAGTAGTCTGAGATAGGGCCGGCCATGAACCAAATGACGCTACACATAACGCACGCCGCGTTTCGCCCCCTCTCGGCGGAGTCTTCCTTCTTTGACTAATTGCCCAAGGCAACGGCGGATACGTGATCGTGGTATCTCTGCGCCGATTCGGCAGTGTATTGCAGCGATCTGCGCTTGTGGATGCTGTTTGACGTCCTTCGTGATCAGGTCCACAAGGCATTGTTGATCCATACGATTGGAAATCGGGATATCTTCGAAGTCAAGGCTGCGGATGAGTTGCTCGTTGACGAAGTATCGGGTTGCCTGTGTGCGGCCCCTGACAAGGACGACTCCCCAATCCAGCAGTCTCTTCAGCCAGGGATTCAATAGCTCAACGCTGGAAAGCTCTAATGCATGGGCTAAATCCCGGGCTGTTAGCGCTTCATGTTGTGCCAATAAGCCGAGTGTGATTTTTTCACGCTGACTCATTGCGTACGTCAGATCAGCTTTGGCGATGAAGTCTATGATCTGAGGCTTGATGACCCGCCGGAACACGGTAACTTGCACGCCGTCGTGCAGCTCCTGCAATTGGGGCGCCGGGCGTCCTTGAGACAACAGCACTTCAAACATTTTGTCGAAACCGCTTCCTTCTCGCTCCATCAGCTTGAGATCGTGGAACAGGCGGGCCAAGTGCTCATCACGGCGTACGGTCGTGTGCAGTACATTCCTCGGAGTTACCCCGAGTGGTAGCAGGCCCGGATTCACGACATCCAGGCGATCAGGGTGCAAGTTAAGGAATATGTCACCGTGTTGTGTATACGGCCGATGGACCAGCGCGTTGACCAATAGTTCTCGCACCACGATTTCGTCGAATGCAGGCACCTGCTGGCGGTAGAGGCCGCTGGGCAGTTCGTAACTTTCCCGGAAGTCTGGAACGCTGCGCCAGACTTCCTCGACGAGCTCCATGGGATTCAGTGCGTGATCATCCCAGACTTGCTTGTTAATTTTTTGGCCGAGTTCATCGTATTTGATGACCTGAATTACAGGCGCTGTCGGTAGCAGGGCTCGATGCTCTCGCCTTCCAATACACAGAACCCCGAGGTGGGTCAGATATGCCCCACGTGCAAGCTGATAGTGATCCAGCAATTCATCATTGCCTTTCTCTTTGACTGACTTCTTGACTCTATCCGAGCTTCGAAGAGAGATGGCTAGCCGATCCAGCTTCCCGGCATCGGATTCTGTGCGGGGGATGAGTAAAAGTGTAGGCGTCTCCCAAGACGAACTATTGCGCTCCGCTGTCAGTCTCAAGACTTCGTCGCCAGTCACCGGCTTACTCTGGTCGGCGACGCGCAGGTAATAACGGCCATCCGAAGTAGAAGCCACAGCAGTGGCGCGTGGGATGAGGACTTCGATGTATTGCCCGCCATTGGCTGCCGTGAGTATGGTGGGCTGTGCGCTTACGTTGACCGTTCGTTCCCCGATTTTCCGTTTGAGCGTGTCCGCAAGCGCCAAGGGGATGCGCTGATCTGCCGCAGGCGCGTCTTTGTCATCTTCAACGCCGAGTACCAGGCAGCCCCCGGCTGCGTTGGCGAACGCTATGCAGTCTTTAACCAGCTCGCCCCAATCGACTGTTTTTTGCAGCAGTACTCGTAGGGATTTCTTGTCCAGCAGTTGACCTTCCCGGTGCACCGTTGATCTCCTCCACTTCCGTTGACAACTTCATTGGATGTCCTACCGGTCATCCGGCATCGCCAAGCGATGCCACGTGGGTTGTCATGCACGAAGCAGAGTTCCATGGACACATAGAAAAAACTGGGTATTTCGCGTGGCCGTGTGTTTAACATGATGGTCAGGTAGCAGTTGATAGCATGAAGCTCAATGCGACCCGTCGGCGGGTTCGGTCAGGACGGGTTGCAGGGCGTGCAGGGATTCGTCGGCGCCTGGTTGGCCGGGGAGCAGGCCGGCCTTGTCGGGCCAGAATAGTTGCAGGCAGGGGAAATCGGCATTGCCGTGGAACCAGAGATTCCAGCCCAGGTAGTCGGCGTAATGGGATTTGGCCATCGGCAGCAGCAGCGCCGGGCCGTTCTTGAAGATGGTGTCGGTAATGGCGCCGACCGGTGGCGGCTTGCCCGCGGCGATATCGTCGTAAATGCCGCCCAGCACCGCATGCGCGGTTTCCTGCCGCAAGGCGAATACCAGGATTTCCGGGAAACCATGGTTGACCCACAGACCCGTGGTGTAGGAAAACCCGGGGCCCTCATCGTCAGCGAACACGGCGGTGTGGAACCAGCCCTTGTCGCGTATCTGCTCAACGAAACGCTGTTCGTCAGCATCGAGAGCGGATGCCGGGGCATCCAGGGCGGTGGCGAGATCAGGATTTTTCGGCATGGGTGAGGGCGTTTCAGAATCGGCAGGTTGCAGTTACCAGGAAGCGGGAATGACCTCGGGCTTGGAAACAGTCACAAGGTCCCCCGGCACGTTCAAAAACTCACAGAAGAATAAGCCATCATTCAATGTGATGGAGATAATAATTTAATATTAATTGACGTGATGTCAGGCGCTTTCTAGACTTTTCTCCCATCGGCTGCTTCGAGACGACGGCATCGATAGAAATAAGCAGAAGCGGTACCAAGAAGCGCCGCAACGCCGCCGCTGGACTACGGGTGACGATGCATATAAAAAAACCAGGAGACAAGCATGCTGGCATCCCGTCGCAGGTTCGCGCTGTCCAACGTCTTTACAGGCCTGGCTCTGGCCCTTTCGGTGAGCATGGGCACCGCACAGGCCCAGGACGGACCCTACCCATCCAGGGCAGTGCGCATCGTGGTGCCATATCCCGTGGGAGGCTTCAATGACACGCTGGGCCGCCTCGTCGCGGCCAAGTTGGGCACGAAGTGGAAACAGCCCGTGCTCGTCGAAAACAAGCCCGGTGCCGGGACGGTAATCGGTACGCAGGCCGTGGCGCAAGCGCCCGCGGACGGCTACACCCTGCTGGTGGTGCAATTCCCGTTCGCCTCGAATCCCTCGCTGTACAAGCTGCCGTACGACACGGAGAAGGCGTTCTCGCCTGTCATCCTGGCCGGCCGCTCGCCCATGATGCTGGTGACGCACGCGGACAGTCCACTGCATAGCGTGAAGGATCTGCTGGCAGCCGCCAATTCCAAGACCCATGTCCTGAACTACGGATCGTCGGGGCCGGGTTCGTCGAATCACCTTGCCATGGCCTTGTTCGAAAGCCTTTCCAAGACGCATATGACGCAGGTGCCCTACAAGGGCAGCACGCCGATGCTGACTGACCTGTCTGGCGGACAGTTCGACGTGGCCGTGGATCTGCTACCCAACGCGCTGCCGTTCCTGAAGTCCGGCAAGGTGCGGGCATTGGCGGTGGCCAGTCCCAAGCGTTCGCCGCTGATGCCGGATCTGCCGACGGTGACCGAGGCTGGACTACCGGGCTACGAGGTCTCGTCCTGGCACGGCTTCGTGGTGCCCGCCGGTACGCCGGCCGATGTGGTCGCCAGGTTGAACCGCGACCTGAACGAGATACTGGCCATGCCGGACGTCAAGGAAACGTTCACGCAGCAAGGGGTTGAGCCGGACGGCGGCACGCCGGAACAGTTCCGCCTGTTCATCGCCAGCCAGGTGGCGCTTTGGAAGAAGGTCGTGCAGGACGGCCACATCACCGTTGAGTAAGCGTTTCCCCGAGGGCTGCCCCACGCTGGGCCTTGGGCTGTTTTATCGGCGCGGCAAG
Organism: Achromobacter sp. HZ34; assembly: GCF_002209485.1. Classification (GTDB taxonomy): domain Bacteria; phylum Pseudomonadota; class Gammaproteobacteria; order Burkholderiales; family Burkholderiaceae_B; genus Bordetella_C. Next base: position 248,979 of record NZ_NJIX01000001.1, read on the forward strand.
ACCGCGCACGTGGCGCGTCATCACTTCCACGAATGCCGCGGCTTCGGCGGTCAGCGCCCGGCGGGGATGCGTCACGCAGACCACCTGCCGAAACAGCTGGGGGTCCGACACTTCATGCAGGCGCAGCCGGCCGCGCTGCACGCGGTTACGCACGGCGACGCGGGGCAGCAGGGTGGCGTAGGCGGTATTCTCGACCAGCTTGATGATGGACACGATAGAGTCCATTTCATACGTGGGCGACAGATCGATGTCCTCAGCCTGGGCGAAACTTTCCAGGATGCCGCGCAGTCCATGCTGGCGCGTCGGTAGCGCAAGATCGAGCTGGGCGGCGGTGCGCAAGGGCACGGTCGGGCCCAGGTCATGGGCATGCCTGCTGCCGGTCACCAGCACCAGGTCCTCGTCGACGATGTGCTCGACGGCCAGGGACAATGGGCGGCGCGGCTTGTTGATGAACGCGGCATCCAGCTGGCCGCCCGCCACCAAGTCGCCCAGCGTGGCGCTGTAGCCATCGGTGACGGTGATGGTGACCTGCGCATGCTGCGCGGCGAATTCCTCGATGGCGTCCGACAGCACACCCTGGGCGATGGACGCGATCATGCCGATATTGACGTGACCCTTGAGTTCGCCGTCGGTACGCAGCAGCTGGTCGCGCGCATGCGTGAAGTCGCGCATGATCGGCAGGAAAGTGCGGTACATCTGCCGCGCCGCCGAGGTCGGCCGCATGCCCTGTTGGCTGCGCTCGAACAGCTTGCGGCCGATCTCGTCTTCCAGGCGGGCGATCTGCATGCTCAGCGCCGGTTGCACGATATTCAGCCGCCGCGCCGCGCGGGTGACCGTGCCTTCTTCGTACAAGCAGATGAAGTACTGGATCTGCCGCAATTCCATGGTCTGGCTCCATTCCGTCGATCAGTTGCGCGCTGCGCATCACGCCTCGCGCGAGCAGTATCAGTTTATATGATGGAAAAGATAATTAAAGATTAATTGACCTGATATACCCCGCTTCCTAGACTGCAGTGACGAGACATTTGCCGATAGGCCCGAGCCAATCCAGACCAACATGGATACCAGTAGTCGACCCGTTCCTGCCGCGGACACCGCGCGGTCCCAGCCCCCGCAGTCCCGACCCCATCTTGGCCGGGCCAGCGAGCGCGTGGAAGACCAGGCCATCCTGACGGGCCGGGGCCGCTACGGCGACGACGCTGCCCTGCATCCCGGCACGCTGCACGCGGCCATCGTCCGATCGCCCCATGCGCACGCACGCCTGGCTGGCGTCGACATCGCCAGGGCGATGGCCTCCCCGGGCGTGCGCGCCGTCCTCATTGGTGCTGACCTGGCGGCGTGGTCGCGCCCCTTCGTGGTGGGCGTCAAGCAGCCCATGGAGCAATGGTCGCTGGCCGTGGACAAGGTGCGCTATGTGGGTGAACCGGTTGCCGTGGTGATCGCGGAAAGCCGCTATCTTGCCGAGGATGGCGCCGATCTGGTGCAGGTCTCCTACGAGCCGCTGGCAGCCGTCGTCACGGTGGAAGACGCGCGCGCGGACGATGCCCCGGTGCTGCACGAGAAAGTGGGCAGCAATATCGTCAGCGACCGCTCTTTCCGCTACGGCGATCCGGAGGCGGCCTTCGCGGCGGCGCCGCATCGCATCGGACTGACCATCCGCTATCCCCGCAATTCATGCACGCCCATCGAATGCGCGGTGGTCGTGGCCGAATACGTGTCGGCGCAGGATGGGTATGACGTGCAGTCGAATTTCATGGGGCCGTTCTCGCTGCACACCGTGATGGCGCTGGCCTTGAAAATACCGGGCAATCGCCTGCGCCACCGCACGTTCGCGGATTCGGGCGGCAGCTTCGGCGTCAAGCAGGCCGTGTTTCCCTACGCGGTACTGATGTGCCTGGCCGCGCGCAAGGCGGGTGCACCCGTGAAGTGGGTGGAGGACCGCCTGGAGCATCTCGCGGCCGCCACCTCCGCGACGGGACGCCTTGCCCATATCGAGGCCGCCGTGCAGGCCGATGGCCGCATCACCGCCTTGTCCTACGACCAGTACGACGATTGCGGCGGCTATCTGCGCGCGCCGGAGCCTGCCACTTTCTACCGCATGCACGGCTGCTTGACCGGCCCCTACGACATTCCCAACCTGTCGGTACGCAATCGCGTGGTGCTGACCAACAAGACGCCGGCGGGGCTGGTGCGCGGGTTCGGCGGACCGCAGGTGTACTTCGCGCTGGAGCGCCTGATGCAGCGCATCGCGCGCCAGCTGGATATCGACCCGCTGGCGCTGTACCGGCGCAACTTTATCGCCGCCGACGCCTTTCCTTACCGGGCCGCCGCGGGGGCGCTGCTGGATTCAGGGAACTACCAGGGTGCCCTCGACCTGGTGGCGTCCGAGGGCGGCTTGCAGGACCTGCTGGCACGGCGGCAGGAAGTGCGTGCGCGTGGCGGTCTTTACGGCATCGGTTATGCCGCCATCGTCGAGCCCTCGATTTCCAATATGGGCTACATCTCCACTGTGCTGCCCAAGGAAGCACGCGAGAAGGCGGGCCCCAAGAACGGCGCCATCGCGGCCGCTACCGTCGCGGTCGATCCGCTGGGCGGGGTCAATGTCGTGGTGGCGTCGGCGCCGGCCGGCCAGGGCCACAAGACCGTCTGCGCACAAGTGGTCGCCGATGTGTTGGGCGTGGACCCCGCGGTAGTGTCGGTAAATGTGGAATTCGATACACAGAAGGACGGCTGGTCGGTGGCCGCCGGCAATTACTCCAGCCGCTTCGCCGGCGCGGTGGCGGGCACCGTGCATCTGGCCGCCAGCCGCCTGCGAGACAAGCTGGCCGCCATTGGGGCGCATCAGTTCGGCTGTGCGGTGGAAGAGGTAGTGTTCGGCGACGGCAAGATAGGCCAGCGCAGCCAGCCCGATAAAGCGCAACCCTTCGCGCGTGTCGCGGCCAATCCCCATTGGGCGCCGGCGCTGCTGCCGCCCGGTGTCGAACCGGGCTTGCGGGAAACGGTGTTCTGGACGCCGCCGCAACTCAGCGCGCCGGATGACCAGGACCGCGTCAACACATCGGCCGCGTACGGCTTCGCTTTCGACGTCTGCGCGGTGGAGATCGACCGCGCCACGGGCCGGGTGCGCATCGATCGCTACGTCACCACCCACGACGCCGGCCGCATCCTCAATCCCGCGCTGGCCGACGGCCAGATCCGTGGCGCCTTCGCCCAGGGCCTGGGCGCGGCGCTGATGGAAGAGTTCCGCTATGGCCAGGATGGCAGCTTCCAGTCGGGCACCTTCGCCGACTACCTGGTGCCGACCACCTGCGAGGTTCCGGAACCGCTCATCCTGCACATGGAAACGCCCAGCCCGTTCACCCCGCTGGGCGCGAAGGGACTGGGCGAGGGCAACAACATGAGCACGCCCGTCTGCGTGGCGAATGCCGTGGCGGACGCGCTGGGCGCCGACGACGTGACGCTGCCGCTCACCCCCGCCAAGGTGATGGCCTTGATAGGCATGGAAGATCCCCCGCCTTCGGCGGGCGCGGCGCAGGCCTTGCCCGAAGCAGGCAGCGCAGGCGAACCCCGCAAGGGCGGCAAGGCGCTGTCCGCCCGTGGCGAAGTCAGGTTGGCGGCCACCCCGGCGGCGGTCTTCGCGGTGCTGCTGGACCCCGTCGCGCTGGCCAAGGTGATCCCGGGCTGCAATGCCTTGACGCCGGCCGGAGAGAACCGCTATCGCGCCGACGTCACGGTGGGCGTGGGCATGATCAAGGCGCGGTATGCGGCGGAGGTCGCCTTGTCCGAACTCGATCCGCCCAACGGCCTGCGGCTGTCCGGCACGGGGATTTCCAGCGTGGGCACCGCCAAGGGCAGCGGGCTGGTGACCTTGCGGGCTGACGGTAGCGGCACCTTGCTGACCTATGACTACGAAGCCGAAGTGTCCGGCAAGGTCGCGGCCGTCGGTGGCCGCATGCTGGAAGGGGCCGCGCGCATCGTGCTGCGCCAGCTGTTCGATCAACTGGGCCGGCAGGCGAGCGGCGGCGCGGCGGAGGGCTCGTGGTGGCGTCGCCTGCTGGGCCGCTGGAGACGCAAACCATGAAACCGCAGGCGTTCGACTATATCCGCGCGGAGTGCGCCCAGGATGCGGTGGAGGCCCTGGCCGAACTGGGCGCCGATGGCCGCATCCTGGCTGGCGGGCAGTCGCTCATGGCCGTACTGAACATGCGGCTGGCCCAGCCTGCCGCCTTGATCGACATTTCCCGCGCCAGCGATCTGGACTATGTGAAGGTGGAAAAAGGCTGGATGACGATAGGCGCGGCCACGACCCAGGCGAGTATCGAATGGCGTAAGGATCTCGCGGCCGAGGTGCCCATGCTGGCGCAGGCGATTCCCTTCATCTCGCATTTCCAGATCCGCAATCGCGGGACGGTGTGCGGCTCGGTGGCGCATGCCGACCCCAGTGCGGAGCTGCCGCTGGTTCTGGCCGCGCTGGGCGGGGAAGTGCTGCTGCGCACGCGCCGCAAGCGCCGCACCTTGCCGGCGCCGGACTTCTTCCAGGGCATGCTGATGACGGCGCGCGCACCGGATGAACTGGTGGAGGCCGTGCGTTATCCGCTGGCAGCGCAGGGCGCGCGCTACGCCTTCGACGAGTTTTCATCACGGCACGGCGACTTCGCCATCGCCTCGGTCGCGGCGGTGGCCGATGAACGCCAGCTCACCCTGGCCGTGGGAGGTGTCGCCGATCGGCCCACGGTGCAGCGCTGGCCGCGCATGCCGGCGGCTGACATGGCTGCCGCCGTCAACGATTTCGCCTGGCAACTGGACGCGCAGGACGATGCCCACGCAACGGCGGTCTTCCGCCGCCATCTGGTGCGCACGCTGGGGATGCGCGTGCTGCACGAGGTCATGGGCGCGACAGACGGCGCTGGCCGGCCGGAGGATGCATGAAACGGCTCAATCGCGACCAGGCCCACACGGTGGCCTTCGTCCTGAACGGCGAGCCACGCCGCGCGGCGTGCGAGCCTCGCACCTTGCTGTCGGATCATCTGCGCCACGGCCTGGGCGCCACCGGCACGCATGTCGGTTGTGAACACGGCGTCTGCGGTGCCTGCACAGTGTTGATCGATGGCGTGGCGGGCCGCGCGTGCATGACGCTGGCGGTCCAGGTGGACGGCTGCCACATCGATACCGTCGAAGGGCTGGCGGACGACGACGGCGCACTGAACGACCTGCAGCGCGCGTTCCGGCGCAACCACGCGCTGCAGTGCGGATTCTGTACGGCAGGCATCCTCATGTCCTGCCAGGATTACCTGGGGCGCAATCCCGACCCCAGCGAACAGGACGTGCGCGACATGTTGTCGGGCCATCTGTGCCGGTGCACCGGCTATACGAATATCGTCAAGGCCGTACTTGAAACCGCGGCCGAACGGCGGGCAGCGTCACGAGGAGCGGGGTAAGCATGCTGGACCTGGGAAAGACTTTCTTGCAGAGCGTCGAACGCAATCCCGACGCCCCGGCCATCGTGGATGGTGAACGGTCGCGATGTTACGCCGAGTGGCATGCCGACATCGCCGCCCTGGGTGAGGCGCTGGTGGAAATGGGGCTGCGCAAGGGCGAGCGGGTGCTGGCGGTCTTGCAGAACCGCTACGAAATGGCGACCTTGCACTGGGCCTGCCAGTTTGTGGGGCTGGTGATGACTCCCCTGAACTGGCGTGCGAAGCCGGACGAGGTGGTCTACTGCATCGAGAACGCGGAAGCGCGTGTCGTGTTCTTCGAAGCGGTGAGCGCCGCAGCCGTGGTCAGCGCCGCGCGGCAATGCCGGGTGCCCGCGGTGGCGGTGGGCGATATCCAGAGCGAGGCCCAGGCGGATGTCCAGGCCGATAGCCAGGCCGATATCCACACTGAGATACAGTCAGAACTACAGGCCGGCCTGCGTTTCGATTCCCTGGTGGCGGCGCATCATGGCGCCGCGCTGGCGCCGGCCGCGCAGGCCGACGACTACTCCCTGATGCTGTATACGTCCGGCACCACCGGCAAGCCGAAAGGCGTGCCGCGCCGGCATCGCCACGAACGCGCCGCCGCCCTGGCGCACGTGGCGCAGAACCTGTACGGACGCGGCGAGCGCACGCTGGGTGTGATGCCGCTGTATCACACCATGGGCGTGCGTTCGCTATTGGCCATGGCGCTGGTCGACGGGCTGTTCGTCTGCATGCCCAGATTCGATGCGGCCGCCACCCTGGAGGCTATCGCACGGCACCGCCTGACCTGCCTCTACCTGGTGCCCACGCTCTATCACGACATGCTGGCCTGCCGCGAGCGCAACGGCGGCGACGTATCCTCGGTGACCAAGCTGGGATTCGCCGGCGCGCCGATGCACGATGCCTTGCTGCAGCGCCTGGACAAGGTGTTCCAGCCGCGCATCTTCGTCAACCACTATGGTTCGTCGGAGATCTACACCGTGGCCATCGACGCCGACGCCACGCGCAAGCCGGGCAGCGCGGGCAAGGCGGGCATCAATACGCGCTTGCGGGTGGTGACCCTGGGCGCCGATGACCCCGGCGCGGCAAGCGCGCTGGCGGCCCGGGGCGTGGAGGGCGAGATCGTCGCCGACCTGGCGGGGGACGAGGCCTTCGAGGGCTATTGGAAGCGTCCCGACGCCGACGCCAAGTCGATACGTAATGGCTGGTACCGCACCGGCGATACCGGATATGTGGACCGGGACGGCGATCTCTACGTTACCGGCCGCGTCGACGACATGATCATCAGTGGCGGCGAAAACATTTCGCCGGTGGACATCGAGTCCGTACTGTCCTTGCATCCGGCGGTGGACGAAGTGTCCGTGGCCGGCATGCCGGACGAGCGCTGGGGCCAGCGGGTGGTGGCTTTCGTGAAACGCAAGACCGCCGTGGATGCGGCGGAGCTGGACCGCTATTGCCAAGGTTCCGACCTGCCGAACTTCAAGCGCCCCCGTGAATACGTGTTCGTCAATGAAATCCCCAAGTCGCCGGTGGGCAAGGTCTTGCGCCGCAAGCTGTCCGCTGGCGAATACGAACCGGATACGTCGACCGGTACGCCGGCATGAAGGCGTAAAGGCATGAAGGCATGAAGGCATGAAGGCATGAAGGCATGAAGGCATAAATGCGTAGATACGTGGACCATTCCCCACAACCTCATTCGTCGAGCGCAACATGACGCAAGCACAATCCCGATTCCGCAGGGCGCCGCACACCGATCTGCGCGGCTGGCTCAACCACCTGGCTGCGACCGACCGCCTGGCCGTGATCAAGCCGGGCGCGGCGCTGGAGCACGAGCTGGCGGCCATCGCCAAGCGCCTGGACGGCAAACAGGCGGCCTATTTTCCTGAGCCGGGTGGTCATGCCGTCCCGGTGGTGTCAGGCTTCATGGCGCGCCGCGGCTGGATTGCCGAGGCCATGGGCGTGGCGGAAGCGGAACTGCTGACGGCCTTTCGCAATGCGGCGGCCGAACCGCTCCCTGCGCGCGAGGTGCCGCGGGCCGAGGCGCCTTGCCAGCAAGTGGTGCATCGTGCGCCTGACGTGCGTGCCATCCTGCCCGTGCCCACGCACAGCGAGCACGACAACGGACCCTATATCACCGCGGGCATGGTGATCGCGCGCAATCCGGCCAACGGCGTGCAGAACGTCTCCATCCATCGCATCCAGGTGCATGCCAAGGACCGCATGGCGATCCTGCTGCTGCCCCGCCATCTGCTGGCCTTCTACAAGGAGGCCGAGAAACGCGGCCAGGACCTGCCGGTGGCGGTGGTGATCGGCGCGGATCCCTTGACCTTGCTGGCGTCCCAGGCGATCGCCCCCATCGACAGCGACGAGCTGGAGGTGGCCGGCGCGCTGCACGGCAGCCCGTTGCGCGTGGCGCGCTGCCTGACCAATGACGTGCATGTCCCGGCCGACGCGGAGATCGTCATCGAGGGCCGCATCCTGCATGGCGTGCGCGAGGCGGAAGGACCGTTCGGCGAGTTTCCCAAGTACTACAGCGCACGCGAACAGCGCGAAGTCATCGCCGTGGACGCCATCACGCATCGGCAATCGCCCATCTTCCATACCATCGTCCCCGCCGAGATGGAACATCTGCTGCTGGGTTCCATCCCCCGTGAAGCGACCTTGCTGGCGCATCTGCAGCGCAGTTTCCCCAATGTCCTGGACGTTCATCTGTCCATCGGTGGGGTGGGGCGGTACCACCTGTACGTCAAGCTGCGCAAGACGCATGAAGGCCAGCCCAAGAACGTGATACTCGGGGCCTTCGGTGCCCATTACGACATCAAGCAGGTGATCGTGGTCGACGACGACGTCGAGGTGCACGACACGCAGCAGGTGGAATGGGCGGTGGCGACACGCTTTCAGGCGGATCGGGACCTGGTGGTGATCAGCGGCGCCCAGGGCTCGGCCCTGGATCCTTCGACCACGCTGGCCAGCGCGCAGTCCGGGGAGGTGGCGCCCGCGCACGAACAGGGTATCAGCGCCAAGATGGGCCTGGATGCGACGCGCCCGGTCAAGTATCACGAGCACACGTTCACCAGGGTCCGCGTGCCTGGCGAAGATACCGTGGACCTGGGGGCATGGGTCGATGGTGACCGCCATGTCGACTTCACGGCGGGAGCCAGGACGCCAGCGCCGGAGCCGGCGCTGGCCGAAGCGGTGATGGCCGGACCGACGATGGCCAGGCCATGAGCGTCGCCGGCCGCAAACGCCTGATCGTGGCGATCACCGGCGCCAGCGGGTCGATCTATGGCGTACGCATCCTGCGGGAACTACGCTGCCATCCCGAATGGGAAAGCCATCTGGTGCTGTCAGCATCCGGCGCGTTGACGGCGGCGCAAGAGCTTGCCCTGAAGCGCACCGAGATCGAGGCACTGGCCGATGTCGTCCACAACGTCAAGGACGTCGGCGCGGCCATTTCCAGCGGATCGTTTCCGACGGAAGGCATGGTGATCGCGCCTTGCTCGATGAAAACGCTGGCGGCGGTGGCGCTGGGCATGGGCGACAACCTGGTCAGCCGCGCCGCGGACGTCGCCCTGAAAGAGCGGCGCCGTGTGGTGCTGCTGGCGCGCGAGACGCCCTTGAATCTGGCCCATCTGCGCAATATGACCAGCGTGACGGAGATGGGCGGCATCATTTTTCCCCCGGTTCCGGCCTTCTACAACCTGCCGTCCTCGCTGGACGACGTCATCAACCATACCGTCGGCCGGGTTCTCGACCTGTTCGGCGTCCACCACGAACATCTACTGGAACGCTGGCAAGGCTTGCGCAAGCCGCAAGCTGCGCCGGAGCCTTGAAACGAAGGAGCTACAACGTGACTACCTTGCGACATCCCGCCCAGCACCTGTTGGAAAATCTCGATGGCTTCCGTGTCGAGATCGATGCGGACAAGCAGCGCGCCGACATCGTCCTGGCCCGCCCGCCATTCAACATCATCGCCATGCCGCAGCGCGATCAGCTGCGCCTGGTGTTCGAAGCCCTGGACGAGGACGACCGGGTACGGGTGATCGTGCTGCGCGCCGAAGGCGAGCACTTTTCCAGCGGGGGCGACATCAAGGGCTTCCTGGAGGCCTCACCCGAGCACGTGTCCAAGCTGGCCTGGAACATTGCCGCGCCGGCCCGCTGCGGCAAACCCGTGGTCGTCGCCAATCGTGGCTATACCTTTGGCGTAGGATTCGAGATTTCGCTGGCCTGCGACTTCCGCATCGCCAGCGAGACCACGCAATACGCCTTGCCCGAACAGAAGCTCGGCCAGATCCCCGGCTCGGGCGGCTCGGCGCGCCTGCAAAAAATGGTGGGGATCACGCGCACCAAGGACGTGGTGATGCGTTCGCGCCGCATCAGCGGCAAGCAGGCCTATGAGTGGGGCGTCGCCACGGAGCTGGTGCCGGATGCGGAACTGGAGAGCGCCACCGACAAGCTGGTGGCCGAGCTGGTGGGCTTCTCGCCGCTGGCGCAACGCACGGCCAAGAAGCTGCTGAACGACACGGAAGATGCTTCGTTGTCGGCGTCGATCGAACTGGAGGGCCACTGCTACAGCCGCCTGCGCAGTTCCGACGACTTCCGCGAAGGCGTGGAAGCTTTCCATGGCAAGCGCCCGCCCAAGTTCCGTGGCAGCTGAGGCGAACGACCGATGAGCGACGCCGTGGCACGCAAGTACGACTACGTCATCGTTGGCGGCGGCTCGGCGGGCTGCGTGCTGGCCCATCGCCTGTCCGCGCGTCCCGATTGCCGCGTCGCCTTGGTGGAGGCGGGCGAGGATACGCCGCCCGGCGCCGAACCGGAGGAAATCCTCGACAGCTATCCCATGCCGGTGTTTTGCGGCGAGCGGTGGATCTGGCCGGCCTTGACCGCGGCCGCCACCCGCGATTCGGCACGCCGGGTCTACGAACAGGGCAGGGCGATGGGCGGCGGGTCCAGCATCAATGTGCAGTCGGCCAATCGGGGCCTGCCGCGCGACTACGATGACTGGGCCGCCGGCGGCGCCAGCGGCTGGGGCTGGGACGAGGTGCTGCCTTATTTCCGCAAGCTCGAACGGGACCTCGATTATCCGCGGCACCCCTTGCACGGCGCCGATGGCCCCATCGCCATCCGCCGGATCGGACCGGCGCAATGGCCGCCGTTTTGCCATGCCTTCGCTGACGGCTTGCGCGCGCAAGGCCTGGCGCCCTTGGCGGACCAGAACGCGGAGTTTGGCGATGGCTATTTCCCGGGGGCCTTCTCCAACGAGAACGATCGCAGGGTGTCGGCGGCGGCGGGGTATCTGGATGCCGCCACGCGCGGGCGTCCCAACCTGGACATCTACGCGACGACGCGCGTGCACCGTCTGTTGATGGCCAGGCCAGCGTCCGGCGGCGTATCCGCCACCGGCGTCGCGGTCATCGACAGTGCGGGCCACGCCTTCGAACTGCACGCCGAGCGCGAAGTGCTGGTGTGCGCGGGCGCCCTGCAATCGCCGGTGCTGCTGATGCACGCGGGCATCGGTAACGCGACCGCACTGGCGCGGCAGGGGATCGCCAGCCTGCTGCATCTGCCCGGCGTCGGCCGTGAATTGCAGGATCATCCGTCGCTGACGTTTTGCCATTATCTGGCGCCGCGCTGGCGTGTGCCTCTGATGCGCCGTCGCGCCAGCATGACGGCGGCGCGCATCAGCTCGGGGGTGGCGGATTGCGACGACGCCGATCTCTACCTGTCCAGCGCGACACGCGCTGCGTGGCATGCCCTGGGCAGCCGGCTGGGCTTGTTCTTTCTGTGGTGCAACCGGCCCTATTCGCGGGGCCGTGTCGAGCTTGCATCCGGCGATCCTGGCGCGCCGCCCAAGGTGGATTTGAACCTGCTGGACGACCCGCGCGACCTGGCGCGGCTGATGCAGGGCGTGCGCGTGCTGGCGCGCGTGGTGCGCGCCAGCGGCCTGGGCGACGACGAGCGGGATTTCTTTCCGGCGGCCTTCTCGCCGCGGGTCAAGGCATTGAGCCGCTATACACCGGGCAATGCGCGGCTGACGCGCTTGCTGGGAACCGCGCTGGATGCGCCCGCGCCCTTGCGGCGGGCCCTGATCGGCCGCTTCTTCAATGGCGGGCGGCGCATGTCCGCGCTGCTGGCTGACGAGCAGGAATTGGCGGCTTTCATCCGCCGTCAGGTGTTCGGCGTCTGGCATGCCAGCGGTACCTGCCGCATGGGCGCCGCGCAGGATCCGCGCGCCGTCACCGATAACCAGGGCCGGGTGCACGGCGCGCACAAGCTGCGGGTGGTCGACGCGTCGCTGATGCCGCGCCTGCCGTCGGCCAACACGAATATTCCGACGATCATGATCGCCGAGAAGATCGCCGACGCCATGGGGTGAACGGCGGCAGTGCGCATGGCTCCGGCGTAGAACGGGCCAGAACATAAAACCAGGGAGTAGACAAATGTCCATGAGCATGCAGCAAGGGGCGATGCCCGCAAGGACGGATAGCCGGCAGGTCGCAGGGGCGGTCATCGCCTCGTGCCTGGGATGGGCGCTGGATCTGTTCGACCTGTTCGTACTGTTATACGTGGCGCCCGTGGTGGGGCGGCTGTTTTTCCCGTCGCAGCATGCGATGCTGTCGTTGGCGGCGGTGTATGCCTCGTTCGCGGTGACGCTGTTGATGCGTCCGCTGGGCTCGGCGTGGTTCGGCTCCTATGCCGACCGCAAGGGACGCAAGGGCGCGATGATACTGGCGGTGGTCGGCGTGGGGGTCTCCACGGCGGCGTTCGGGCTGTTGCCCACGGTGGCGCAGGTGGGGCTGCTGGCGCCGGTGCTGTTCATCATCCTGCGCCTGATCCAGGGCATCTTCGTCGGCGGCGTGGTGGCTTCGACCCACACGATAGGTACGGAGTCGGTGTCGCCGCGCTACCGGGGCGCCGTGTCGGGCCTGGTGGGCGGCGGCGGGGCGGGGATCGGGGCCTTGCTGGCTTCCCTGGTGTACATGCTGATGTCGCATCTGTTCCCGGGAGACCAGTTCGACGTGTGGGGCTGGCGCTGCATGTTCTTCACCGGTCTGATCAGCTCGGTGCTGGGCCTGTTCATCTTCAATCGCCTGGAAGAATCGCCCTTGTGGAAGAAGGCCGCGCAGGCGAAAGCGGCGCGGGCGGGCCAGGCGCGCCGCGACAACACGCTGGCCGTGCAGCGCTCGCCGCTACGCACGCTGTTCGCGGGTGAATACCGATCGGTGCTGCTGGTGAACTTGCTGCTGACCATAGGCGGCGGTTCCGGCTACTACCTGACTTCGGGATACCTGCCCACTTTCCTGAAGCTGGTCAACCAGGCGCCCAGTGGCGTGGCGGCCAACATCCTGATGGCGTGCTCGGTGGCGGTGATCGTCGTGGCCTTGGCCTTCGGTCACCTGAGTACCTTCATCGGGCGCAAGCGCACCTTCCTGCTGGTCGGCATCGTGCAGATCTTCGGCTTGCCCTATCTGTACATGAGTCTGCAGCAGGCCCAGACGCCGCTGCAGATCGGCGTGCACGCCGTGCTGCTGGCCTCGCTGGGCTGCGCCAGCTTCGCCCCCATCCTGATCTTCTTGAATGAACGCTTTCCCACGGCCATCCGCGCAACCGGCACGGGGCTGTCGTGGAACATCGGCTTTGCGATCGGCGGGATGATGCCGACCTTCGTGTCGCTGGCGGCGGCCACGCCGGCCGACCTGCCGTTGACGCTTTCGATATTTGCCGGGGTGATCAGTGTGCTGTTCGTCATCGGCGCGTTCATCGTGCCGGAGACGCTGGGCCGGCTGGATGAAGCGCCGGCCGGTGGGGAGGAGTGACGCGGGCGGTCAGTGTCCGTGTGCGGGACGTGTAACGCCCATGCACGCGGCGCTGCCATAACCCGCAACTGGCCAGGGCGCGCCACCGCCCCCCGGCCTTTTATTCGATGTTCTGCGCCTGTTCGCGCATCTGTTCGATCAGCAGCTTCAAGTCCATGGCGGCGCGGGTGACTTCCACGTTGCCGGCCTTGGAGCCCAGGGTATTGGCTTCGCGGTTCATTTCCTGGAACAGGAAATCCAGGCGCTTGCCGGCGCTGCCGGTGGGGCCCTTCTTGCCGCCGCCGCTGTTGGCATTGCCCTTGTCCTTGCCGGCCTTGCCTTCCGCGGCACCCAGGATGTGGGTCAGTTCGGCCAGGTGCGAACGCAGGCGGGCCAATTCCTCGGCGACGTCGATGCGCAGGGCGAACAGGGTGGCTTCCTGGGACAGGCGTTCGCTCAGTTCGGAGCCGCTGATATTGGCGAAGCCGCCCGGGAACGCGGACTCGACCGTTTCGCGCAGCTTGGTCGCAAGTTTTTCGCGATGGTCGGCCAGCAGTTGCGGCAGCAGTTGTTCGACATCGCCCACGATCTTTTCAATGCCGGTGGCGCAGTCGCGCATGACGTCGGCCAGTCGTTCGCCTTCGCGGGCGCGGGTGTCCTGCAATTGCGCCAGCGCCTGGCGCGCCGCTTCCATGCCAGCCGCGCCCCAGGTTTGCGGATCCATGGCGTCGTTATTGCGTTGGCCGGGCCAGTTGAAGAGTTCGGCCAGGCGCGGCGGCGCGATTTCAGGCAGGATCTGACGGGCGGCGGCCAACTGCTCGGACAGGGCCTGCAGCCAGGTCGGATCCAGGCGCGGCACATCGGCGTCGGCATTGCGGGTATAGCTGACGCGCACCTCGACCTTGCCGCGCCCCAGATTGCTGGTGAGCAACTCACGCAAGGGCGATTCCAGATGGCGCAGGTCGTCCGGCAGACGGAAATGCAGATCGAGGAAACGGCTGTTCACGCTGCGGAATTCCAGCGCCACCGAACCTTGTTCGAGATCGGCGCGGGCGCTGCCGAAAGCGGTCATGCTACGTATCATGTCGTGTATCCAGGGTTGATGCTGGCGCCCGCCGCAAGATGGGGCAGGCGCATGGCCCGAGGATAACAGAGGGTGGCCATTACAATGCCGGCCATTGCATCGCGACATCCCTACCTTTCCACTGGAGCCTATCCCATGACCACCACCGTTACGCCAGGCGCGCGCGCCTCCGGCCGCGCCGTTGACGAGCTGCGTCCTTTTTCCCTGGAGCGCGGGTTCACGCGTTATGCCGAAGGCTCGGTGCTGGTCAAGGCAGGCAATACCCATGTGCTGTGCACGGCCAGCGTTCTGGATAAGGTGCCGCCTTTTCTGAAAGGTAAGGGACAGGGTTGGGTCACCGCGGAGTACGGCATGTTGCCGCGCGCCACGCATACCCGTGGGGATCGTGAAGCCGCGCGTGGCAAGCAGAGCGGCCGCACCCAGGAAATCCAGCGCCTCATCGGCCGCAGCCTGCGTGCCGTCGTTGACATGGCCTTGCTGGGCGAACGTACGCTGCATATCGATTGCGATGTGCTGCAAGCCGATGGCGGTACCCGTTGCGCCAGCATCACCGGGGCGTGGGTGGCGGCGGCCGATGCCGTGGCCTTGTTGATGAAGCGGGGCAATCTGGCCGTGAATCCCTTGCGCGACCATGTGGCTGCCGTTTCCGTCGGCATGGTGGACGGGCGGCCCGTGCTGGATCTGGACTACGTCGAAGACTCGGCCTGCGATGCCGACGTCAACGTGGTCATGACCGGCGCTGGCCGTTTTGTCGAAGTGCAGGGGACTGCGGAAGGCGTCACCTTCGATCGCAAGGAACTCGACAGCATGCTGGCCCTGGCCGAAAAGGGCATCGCGGGACTGGTGCAGGCGCAGAAGAAATCCCTGGCGTGACCGCGGGTTGCGCTGGCGGTGGCGATTTCTTCCCCCTGTGTCAAGGAATTGCCAAATATTGCCGGGATAATTGTCCACACGTCTCACTTCCACGAGACATGGCAACGATCCTTTATGCAAAACCGCTTGCGCATCAACACAGCCCTCTCGGCCGCCCTGGTCCTGTTCGTTCTGCTTTTCGTGATCGCCGGCACGGGCGCCGTCCTTATGCTGCGCGACACGCGGGCCTGGGTCGAGACCCTGGGGCGCGACCACATCGAACGCTCGGGCGACCTTAACAACCTGGGCACGGCGGTGTTCCAGGCCCGCGCTGCGTTGACCGACGCCAAGACCTATATGGAAGGCGGCCGCATGGAAGATCGCGACCGCGAAGTGGCGAATGCGGAAAAGCTGCTGGCTCAGGCGCAGAAGGCTTTCGCCCGCCTGCGTGATGTCCCCTATACCGATGCTGACGGCGCGGCGCTCTATGCGGCCGTGCTGAAGTCCTATTCGGATTTGGCGGACGGCTGCCTGGCGCCCATGATCAAGGCCATCCAGGGGTGGAACGGTATCGAAGTGAATCGCCTCAGCGACAAGGTCCTGGGGCCGGCATCGACGGCCTTCGTCAAGGCGGAGAGCACCTTCCAGGTGTATGCGCGACAGCGCGGCGCCGCCGCCGTCAGCGCGGTTGCCGATTCGCAGAACACGGCCATTTATGCGGCGCTGGGGCTGGGGCTGATCACGATTGCGCTGGCCATCGGCATGCGCATCTTCTTTCATCGGGCGATGCTCAAGCCGCTGGACCGCGCGGGCGAGCATTTCGACCGCATCGCCAATGGTGACCTGACCCAGGCCGTGCGCGCGGGCGGCAGCAATGAAATCGGTGTGCTCTATACCGCCATGCGCCGCATGCAGGACGGGCTGACCGGCGCCGTGTCCAGCGTGCGGGGCGGTGTGCAGGCCATGCATGGTGGCGTGCATGACATCGCACAGGCCTGTTCCGACATGTCCGATCGCAGTGCCGGGCAGGCGGCCGCCTTGCAGGAGGCCGCGGCCAGCATGTCCGAGCTGGCCGATACCGTGCATGTCACTTCGGAGAACGCCTTGCAGGCCAGCCAGCAGTCTGAACAGGCGGCCGACCTGGCGCAGCGTGGCGGTGCGGCGGTCGAGGCGGTGGTGGAGTCGATGCGCGAGATTTCGACCAGTGCGCGGCGCATCGCGGAGATTGTCGGGGTGGTTGACGGGATTGCCTTCCAGACCAATATCCTGGCGCTGAACGCCGCGGTGGAAGCGGCGCGGGCGGGGGAGCAGGGCCGGGGGTTCGCCGTTGTCGCTGGCGAAGTGCGTGGCCTGGCGCAACGCAGCAGCGTGGCGGCGCGGGAGATTCGCGATTTGATCCAGGAATCGTCGGCGCGTGTGGATGCTGGGGTGCGGCAGGTTGGCGTGGCGGGGCAGACCGTGCGCGACATGCAGGATGCGGCGCATCGTGTGTCGGGTATCGTGCGCGAGATTTCGGGCGCGGCGTCGGCGCAGGCGCAGGGTGTGCAGGTGGTGAACGAAGCCGTCGGCAGGATTGAAATGACGACGCAGGAGACGGCTGCGTTGGTGCAGGATACGGCGACGGCGGCGGGGGCGTTGCGATCGCAAGCCGAGCATTTGCTTGATGCGGTTGCGGTGTTCCGTATCAATGAACTGCAGAATCGGGGAGCCGGCGGTGCGCGGGAACTCGGCTGGAATCAGGATGGCGCCGCCCACGCAGCCCCCGCCGTCGTTGTCGGATTGGTTACCGCTTGAGTTCTAAAGGGGTAATTAAGACCCTTTTTCGCAAGCGCGCCGACTGCCGCCGCCAGCGTTGGAAGCCGGCCGACCCTGAGGCCTAGTCCCGGATCACCCCGGCATACCGCTCCACCACCAACGCGGCATTGCCATGCTTGACCTTGTGCTTCACCTGCGCTGCCGCCGACGCGATGTCCTCGGGGCGGATCCGGTCGTAGGACGCCGGCTCGACCCGCAAGGCACCGATGCCCAGCGTGACGAAGGGAAAGAAACGCATCACCCCATGGCGGTCTTCCGCCTCGATACCACCCGAAGCACGGCCGGTATCGTCATACAGATCACGCGCGCGCAGATCGAATTGCGTGATGATGTTTTCCAGCCGGCGATGCCAGTCCGGACTGCGCATCAGCACCACGAAATCATCGCCCCCCACGTGCCCGACGAAATCCCGCTGCGGATCGCAATGCTCGCGCACGATGTCCGCGCACAGCAGGATCATGTCGTCGCCACGCCAATACCCATAAACATCGTTGAAAGGCTTGAAGTTGTTCAGGTCACAGTACCCGGTGACGAACTCCACGCCGCTTTCCAGCAGCGCGCCAATATGCTGGCTGATGGGAATATTCCCCGGCAGCGACGTCAGCGGATTGGCATAACGCGCCGCCTCGATGCGCATTTCCGTGACCGAGCGCACCAACGCTTCGCCCGTACCCAGGCCGTCATAACTTCCGTCCCGCGTCACGATGAAACCATCCACCAGATAACGCTGGTCTTGCGAAATCAGCACGTGGCTCAACTGGTCGATGGAAGACTGCGCATCCACCAGCACCGGTTCGCCGTTCATGAAAGTGGAACAGGGGTCCCGGCCAAACAGTTCGCGCGTATACCGCTGCGCATAGCGATCGGTGAAATCGCGCCGGTTGATGATGCCCACCGGCCGGTTGCCGTCATCCACCACGGCCACCGCATGCAGCGATTTGTGTTCAGCGAACAAGCGGTGCACATCGTCATTGGTGTGGCGGCCATGCGACACCGCCGGCGCATCCACGCGTAGCGCCGCCACCGTCGAACTGGTATTGCGGGTCGCCCCGACGCGCTGCGGCGCACGCCGCGCCAGCATCTCCTTCACCTCGCCGGAGATGTCCAGCAACGGATCTACCTGGGGCCGGCCCAGGAACCAGCCCTGGGCGTAGCGCACACCCAGGTCGCGCACGGCGGCCAGGTCCTCGGCGTTCTCGATACCTTCGGCCACCGTGGGCGTGCCATAGCACTGCGCCACCGCCAGGACGGCGCGCACCAGCTTCTGCTTGTGCTCGTCGGTGCTGATGCCGTCGAAGAAATAGCGGTCGATCTTGACCAGGTCGGGCTGCACCTCGGCCCATAGCTGCAGGCTGGAATGACCCACGCCATAATCGTCCAGCGCCACCCGCATGCCTTGGGCACGCAGGCTGGCGAAGGCCTCGGACAGGGCGCCCATGTTCGGCGCGGCAGGATCATGCTCCGTCAATTCAATGACGATGCGGCCGGGCTCCAAGGCCAGGCCGGCCAGGATGCGGGTGGGCATCTCGTCGCCCCAGATCGTCCAGAAATGGACCAGGGCAGACGCCGACATGTTCACGAACAGATAACCCGCCGTGTCCGACGCCTGGCTGTGGAAGGCCTGCAGCCCGGTATGCGCGCTGGCCAGCTCCAGTTGCGGATGCACGCCCTGGCGCCGCGCCTCGGAAAACAGGCGCTCCGGCATATGGAAGACGGTATCGGCCGGCCCGCGGATCAGGCTCTCGTGGCCGTAGATGCGGCCCTGGGTGAGATCGACCACCGGCTGGAAGTGGGCGGTCAGCCGTCTGCTGCGCAGGATGTCGCCGAGAGAAGCCGGCCCCAGGCGGGGCGCAGAAGAAATCGAGCCAACGCCCGGATAAGGACCAGGGCCGGCGAAAGGGGTAGTACCGGAGACGAACATTCGGACGATGCTTCAATGCGCAATGGCGCTATGGTGTGCCGGGAATGTTTCGTGAACGTTTCAGAGTGTGAATGGCCGGCCGCGGCTCCAGCGGGCGATACACTACCACCACCTTAAAAAGGCGGCATGCCAAATTACATTTGTGCAGGCCGCGAACAACGCTCCGGCTTACATTCCATGACAGCGCCTCCTCCCAACGCCATGTCCACCCCCGCCTTGCCGCTCCCCGGCGCGCTTCCTGCCCGCGTCGTGCTGGCGTCCGGCAATGCCGGCAAACTGCGCGAGTTTTCCGCCTTGTTCGCGCCCCTGGGCATGGAACTGATCCCGCAAGGGCAACTGGGCGTGCCGGATGCCGAAGAGCCCTACGGGACTTTCCTGGAAAACGCCCTGACCAAGGCGCGCCACGCCAGCCGCCTGACCGGCCTGCCGGCCATCGCCGACGACTCCGGCCTGTGCGTGGATGCCCTGGGCGGTGCACCCGGCGTCTATTCCGCGCGCTACGCCAGCCTGCAGGGCGGGGAGAAGTCCGACGCCGCCAACAACGCCTTGCTGGTCCGCAACCTGGCCGGCCAGGCCAATCGCCGCGCCTGCTATGTGGCCTTGCTGGTGATGGTCCGCTCCGAGCAGGATCCGCGCCCCCTGGTGGGCGAGGGCGTGTGGTGGGGCGAAATCGTCGACGCCCCGCGCGGCGATCACGGATTCGGCTACGATCCCTATTTCTACCTGCCGCCCCAGGCGCAGACTGCGGCCGAACTGGATCCGGTCGAGAAAAACCGTCTGAGCCACCGCGCCCAGGCCCTGCGCCAATTGTTGGAGAAACTGCGGCCCGGCGTGGCTTGATTCTTGTCGCCATGACTGTTGTCCTGCCCGTCCCCGCGCCCGGCGCTTGAAAGCCGGATCGATTCGTTCATGCCCATTTCCATACCCATCCGCAGCGCCGACGCGCCGGCGCCGGCCCGCATCGCCGGCTTGTCCAAGGGCCGGTCTTCCGGCCTGACCAGCCTGCCGCCGCTCTCTATATATGTGCACGTGCCCTGGTGCGTGCGCAAATGTCCCTATTGCGACTTCAATTCCCACGCCGCCCCCGCGGGCGAAATGCCGGAACGCGCCTATCTGGACGCGCTGCGCAGCGACCTGGAACAGTCGCTGCCCCTGATCTGGGGCCGCCAGGTCAATACGGTGTTCATCGGCGGCGGCACGCCCAGCCTGCTGTCGGCCGCCGGGCTGGACGAGCTGCTGGCCATGCTGCGCGCCTGTCTGAACCTGTGGCCGGACGCCGAGATCACCATGGAGGCCAATCCCGGCACCGCCGAGGCGGGCCGTTTCAAGGATTACGCGGCCAGCGGCGTCAACCGCCTGTCGCTGGGCGTGCAGAGCTTCGACGATGCCCAACTGCGCGCACTGGGCCGTATCCATGACGCCGGCCAGGCCCGCGCCGCCATCGCCATGGCCCAGCGCGCCTTTCCCCGCGTCAACCTGGACATGATGTTCGCGCTGCCCGGCCAGACGCTGGAGGCCTGCAGGCAGGACGTGCGCGAAGCCATTGCCTTCGGCACCGAACACCTGTCGCTGTACCATCTGACGATGGAACCGAACACGGTCTTCGCCAAGTTTCCGCCTCAAGTGCCGGACGACGACGCCTCGGCGTTGATGCAGGATGAGGTCGAGGCCCTGGCCGCCGCGGCCGGCCTGCAGCGCTACGAGGTGTCGGCCTATGCGCGCGAAGGCGCACGCTGCCGCCACAACCTGAACTATTGGGAGTTCGGCGACTATCTGGGCATCGGCCCGGGCGCACACGGAAAACTGTCATTTCCGGACCGTATCGTGCGCCAGGCGCGCGTGCGCGGCCCGGATTCCTGGATGGCGCGGGCCATGGCGCGCGACGGCAGCCATATCGCCGAATCCTTGGATGTGGGCGCGGACGACCTGCCATTCGAGTTCATGCTCAACGTCCTGCGGCTGAAAGCCGGCGTGCCGACGTCGCATTTTTCCGAAAGGACCGGTTTGTCGCTGGCGGTCATCGCGCACCAATTGGAGGCAGCCACCAAGCGCGGTTTGCTCGACCCCGATCCCACCCGCCTGCGGGCGACGCATCAAGGTTGGGCATTTTTGAACGATTTGCAGGAACTATTTTTGACTTGATGCCCCATAATGGGGCGCCTCATGCACCATTATGGACACCATCTTGGTGCATAGTTCAAAAGTAGGCCTACGGGATAGCCAGGAGTCAGTCATGCGGAAACTTGGCACAGATATTGCTTTTACCCCTATGCCAGTCGA
Organism: Achromobacter sp. HZ34; assembly: GCF_002209485.1. Taxonomy (GTDB): domain Bacteria; phylum Pseudomonadota; class Gammaproteobacteria; order Burkholderiales; family Burkholderiaceae_B; genus Bordetella_C. The sequence continues at coordinate 270,189 of NZ_NJIX01000001.1, forward strand.
GTTGCAGCACTCGACCTTTATCAAACGGAGATGACATGGCAAGCGAGAAAGAAGTCCTGAAACAGATTCAAGACCTGGAAGTCAAGTTCGTGGACTTCCGGTTCACCGACACCATGGGCCGTGAGCATCACGTGTCGGTGCCGGCCCACCAGGTGGACGAAGACAAGTTCGAAGGCGGCCACGCTTTCGACGGCTCGTCGATCCCGGGCTGGAAGGGCATCGAAGCTTCGGACATGCTGCTGATACCGGATGCCGGCTCGGCCCGTATCGATCCGTTCATGGAAGAAACCACGCTGGTGCTGACCTGCGACGTCGTCGAACCCTCGGACATGAAGGGCTACGACCGCGATCCTCGCTCGCTCGCCAAGCGCGCTGAAGCCTACCTGAAGTCCTCCGGCCTGGGCGACACCGCCTTCTTCGGTCCGGAACCCGAATTCTTCGTGTTCGACGGCGTGACCTGGAACACCGACATGTCGGGCACCTTCGTCAAGATCAAGTCCGAAGAAGCGCCCTGGTCGACCGGCCTGGAATTCGAAGGCGGCAACCTGGGTCACCGTCCCCTGGTCAAGGGTGGCTACTTCCCCGTGCCCCCGGTCGACTCGTTCCAGGACATGCGTTCGGAAATGTGCCTGCTGCTGGAGCAGCTGGGCGTGCCCGTCGAAGTGCACCACCATGAAGTGGCCGCGCCGGGCCAGCTGGAAATCGGTACCAAGTTCAGCACGCTGGTGCAGCGCGCCGACTGGAACCAGATCCTGAAGTACGTGGTTCACAACGTGGCCCATGCCTATGGCAAGACCGCCACCTTCATGCCCAAGCCCGTCGTCGGTGACAACGGTTCCGGCATGCACGTGCACCAGTCGATCTGGAAGGACGGCCAGAACCTGTTCGCGGGCAACGGCTACGCCGGCCTGTCGGAATTCGCGCTGTACTACATCGGCGGCATCATCAAGCACGCTCGTGCCCTGAACGCCATCACCAACCCCGGTACCAACTCGTACAAGCGCCTGGTTCCGCACTACGAAGCCCCGGTCAAGCTGGCTTACTCGGCCCGCAACCGTTCGGCCTCGATCCGTATTCCCTACGTGGGCAACCCGAAGGGCCGCCGTATCGAGACCCGCTTCCCGGATCCCCTGGCCAACCCGTACCTGGCTTTCTCGGCGCTGATGATGGCCGGCCTGGACGGCGTCCAGAACAAGATCCACCCCGGCGATCCGGCCGACAAGAACCTGTACGACCTGCCGCCGGAAGAAGACGCGAAGATCCCGACCGTTTGCTCGTCGCTGGATCAAGCGCTGGAAGCCCTGGACAAGGATCGCGAGTTCCTGACCCGCGGTGGCGTGTTCAGCAACGAGATGCTCGATGCCTATCTCGCGTTGAAGGAACAGGAAGTGCAACGTCTGCGCGTGACGACGCACCCGGTCGAATTCGACATGTACTACAGCCTGTAATCTCCTAGTTGTCCTGGAGGGCAGCCTCCTGTCAAGGCAAGGGCAGCGGACCGTAGGGTTCGCTCGCCCGCGCCCTGGTGGGCGCAAATATCGATGAACGTAGACGCCTTCGAACTTCTCGCCACTGCCGTCCTGCTGGTGGACACGCAAGGCCACGTCGTATATGCCAACACCGCCGCGGAAGATTTATTCAGCCGCTCGCGCCGGCAGCTGACGGGGCAATCCGCGGCAGCCTTGTTCGATGACCGCGAACAGCTGCAGTCGTCCATCGATCAAGGGATCAAGGGCATCTTCGCCGACGCGCGCCAGCTGTCTTCGCTGCGCCGTGGCGGTGAGTCTGTATCGGTGGTGCTCACCACGGTGTCGCTGTCCGGCCAACCCTGGCCCGTGCTGCTTGAAATACGCGAGATCGAACAGCGTGTGCTGGCCGATCGCAATCATCGTCTCATCGACGAAATCGAAACCCATAGAGAACTGCTGCGCAATCTGGCCCATGAGGTGAAGAATCCCCTGGGTGGCCTGCGCGGCGCGGCGCAGTTGCTGGAAGGGGAATTGCCCGATCCATCGCTGGCCGAGTACACCCAAGTCATTATTTCCGAAGCCGATCGCCTGCAAGCGCTGGTCGATCGCCTGATCGGGCCGCAGCGTGTTCCCTTGAACGCCAGGCCGGTCAACATCCACGAGGTCTGCGAACGCGTCAGCGCGCTGATCCAGGCCGAATTCCGCGAGGGCGTGACCATCCTGCGCGATTACGATGCGTCCATGCCCGATGTGCCGGGCGACGCCGCGCGCCTGATGCAGGCCGTGCTGAACGTGGCGCGCAACGCCGCCCAGGAGCTGGCCATCCAGGCGCCGGGGCCTGACGTGCCGGCGCCGCAGATCACGCTGCGTACGCGGGTGGCGCGCCGTGTCATGCTGGCGCACCGGCAGCACCGCATGGCCCTGGTGCTTTCCATCATCGACAACGGTCCCGGCGTACCGGAACAGATCCGCGACCGTATTTTCCATCCGCTCGTCACCGCGCGTCCCGGCGGCACGGGCCTGGGCCTGAGCCTGGCGCAGGACTTCGTGCAGCAACACGGGGGCATTATCGAATTCGAATCACGTCCCAGGCATACGGAATTCCGCCTGGTGTTGCCGATGGAACCCGCATGAAACCTGTTTGGATCGTAGATGACGACCAGGCCATCCGCTGGGTGCTTGAAAAAGCCCTCGCGCGGGCTGGCGTGACCACCCGCAGCTTTTCGCAGGCGGCGGATGTACTGGCGGCGTTGGAAAGTGAAACGCCCGCTACCCTGGTGTCGGACATTCGCATGCCGGGCGGCAGCGGCCTGGACCTGCTGCGCAAGATCAAGGACAGCCATCCGTCGCTGCCGGTCATCGTGATGACCGCCTTCGCCGATCTGGACAGCACCGTGTCAGCCTTCCAGGGCGGCGCGTTCGACTATCTGGCCAAGCCTTTCGACGTCAACGAAGCGGTGGCGCTGATCCAGCGCGCGGTGCAGGAAAACGCCGACGCGGACCTGGCGCAAACCGCGACCCCCAGCGAACCGGGGGCCGAGCGCTGGATGATGACGCAGTCGGCATCCACCTCGATGCAGGAGATCTTTCGCGCCATCGGCCGCCTGGCGCAGTCCAAGGTGACCGTGCTGATCACGGGTGAATCGGGCACCGGCAAGGAGCTGGTGGCACGCGCCCTGCATGGCCACGGCGCACGCGCCAACGGGCCCTTCGTGGCCCTGAACGCGGCGGCCATTCCGCGCGATCTGCTGGAGGCCGAACTGTTCGGCCACGAGCGCGGCGCCTTCACGGGGGCCAACAACCTGCGGCGTGGCCGCTTCGAGGAAGCCAACGGCGGCACGCTGTTCCTGGACGAAATCGGCGACATGCCCATCGAGTTGCAGACGCGCCTGCTGCGCGTGCTGGCCGAAGGCAGTTTCTATCGGGTGGGCGGCGCCCAGCCGGTGCGGGTGGACGTGCGCATCGTCGCCGCCACGCACCAGCCGCTGGAGCAGCGCGTGGAGCAGGGCCTGTTCCGCGAAGACTTGTTCCACCGCTTGAACGTCATCCGCCTGCGCTTGCCGCCGCTGCGCGAGCGCGTCGAAGACATCCCGAACCTGGCACAGCATTTCCTGACGGTCAGCGCGCGTGCGCTGGGCGTGCCGGCCAAGCGCCTGACGCCCGAGGCGCTGGCGGTGCTGACGCGTTTCGACTTTCCGGGCAATGTGCGCCAGCTGGAAAACTTCTGCCACTGGCTGACCGTCATGGCGCCGGGCCAGACCATCGACCGGCAGGATCTGCCGCCGGAAATCCGCGCGATGGAGCAGCAGGGCGCGGGCGAGACGGTCGTGCGCGGGATCGCCACCACGACGGCGCCCGCGGGCGCCGAAAGTGCGCCGCAAAGCTGGCAGGATTCCTTGCTGCGCGACGCGCAAAGCCGCCTGGACCGCGGCGAGCCCGCCATCATGGCGACGCTGACGCGGCAGTTCGAGCGCATCTTGCTGCAGACGGCGCTGGATGCCAGCCGCGGCCGGCGGGTTGAGGCGGCGTCACGGCTGGGGATAGGGCGCAATACCATCACGCGTAAATTGCGTGACCTGGGTATCGAAGACGAATAAGGGCCTTGCCCCTGGTTCTTGCAGGACTGCCAGGGGGCCGGCCTGGGGCGGGTCCGGACCTTTGCCCACGGCTTCTACGCCAATGCCGGCATGCCTTCCGTCAGACTGACGCACAGGCGTTCCGATTCCAGCTTCTTCAGCCACCACTTCAACGCCTCGCCCTGTACCGGGGCGCGCCAGGCATAGAGCAGGCGTTCGCTGCCGAACTTCTGCTCCTGGGTGGCCTTCTCCACCAGCAGCCCTTGCGCCAGGTACACCCCGGCCAGGGCGCGCGGCACATACCCACAACCCAGTCCCCGGATCTGCGCGTCGATCTTGCCCTGCATGGTGGGCATGACGATGCGCTGCTGCTGGTCCAGCAGGTTGCGCGTGGCCGGCGGCAGGGCGCGCGCGGTATCGGCCACGACCACGGCGCAATGCGCGGCGATTTCCGTCGGTGTCAGCGGGTGCTCCACCGTCGCCAGCGGATGGTGCGGGGCCACGCAGAAGGCGAAGCGCGCCTCCCCCAAAGGGCGTGATTCATAGCGTCCCGGCGGTGCCGTCGACGCATCGGCGCCTATCACCAGGTCGGCCCGGCCTGACGTCAGGGCATCCCACGAGCCGCTCAGCACTTCGCTGGAGAAACGCAGCTTCGTGTCGCTGCCCAAGGCCTGGAATTCCTCGATCAGGTCGTAGATGGGGCGCCACGCCACGATGGCACCGACGGCGATGCGCAATTCCAGCTCCCAGCCCGTGGCGATGCGGCGTACCCGCCGCGCCAGGTCTTCCAGCGATTGCAGCACCACCCGGCCGTCCTCCAGCAGGGCGGTGCCGGCCAGCGTCAGCACCGCGCGGTGGCCGCTGCGGTCGAACAGCAGCACGTCCAGCTTGTCCTCCAGGCGCCGCACGGCATAGGTGATGGCCGATGGCACCTTGTCCAACTCGCGCGCCGCGCGGGCGAAGCTGCCGGTGCGGGCAATGGCGTCCAGCATCACCAGCAGTTCAGGGGTGATGGGCGGGCCGGTGGGGGTGTCGGTGGCAATGGAGTCGGGAAGAGGGCGGGCCATGGTGGGTGATCGAGCGCGGAAAGGGGGGGGTGTTGGGGATATTGGGGATATTGGCGGGCCGGCAACGGACGTCGGCAAACTCATTCAAATTTATTGAATGATGTCGTCAAAACCATGCAGCCGCAAGCCCCTCGCTGAAGCCCAGAATACGTTCCATAGCAGCTCAACAACGAAACGAGTTCAACGGTTCAACAGAACAGGAGTCATCGACATGCTTACCATCCGTCGCAGTGAAGAACGCGGTTACGCCGACCATGGCTGGCTCAAGAGCCATCACACCTTTTCTTTCGCCGATTACTACGATCGCAACCACATGGGCTTCGGTCCCCTGCGCGTGATCAACGATGACCATATCGGTGCCGGCCGCGGCTTCGGTACGCACGGCCACCGCGACATGGAAATCCTGACCTACGTGCTGGAAGGCGCCGTGGCCCACAAGGACAGCATGGGCAATGGTTCGACCATCCGCCCGGGCGATGTGCAAAGGATGAGCGCCGGCCGTGGTGTGCTGCACTCGGAATTCAATCCGCAGCCCGATCAAGGCACGCATCTGCTGCAGATCTGGATCGAACCCGATGTCACGGGTATCGTGCCGGAATACGAGGAAAAGCGTTTCGACGACGCTGAAAAGCGTGGCCGCCTGCGTCTGGTGGCGTCGCCGGACGGTGCCGACGGCTCGGTGCGCATCCACCAGGACGCGCGTCTGTATGTCGGTCTGTTCGAGGAAACCGAGAAGGCCGAGTTGAATCTGGCCGCAGGGCGCCGGGCGTGGATCCATGTGGCGCGTGGCAGCGTGACGGTGAACGATCAGGCGTTGAAGGCGGGTGATGCGCTGGCGGTCACCGACGAGAGCCGGCTGGAATTCAGCCAAGGCGAAGGTGCCGAAGTGCTGGTGTTCGATCTGCCGTGATGGCGGGGTGTATGGACCCTGGGCCCGTCGACCGCCGCTCGGGCCTGCTTGACCCTTCATTCGACCTACTTTTACTGGAATCCGCCATGTCCACTCTGTCCCACGACCCGTCTTCAGCCATCGAAACCATCGTGGTGCCGCGCACCAGTGACCTGGGCGGTTTCGAAGTCCGGCGCGCCTTGCCTTCGATCCAGAAGCGCACCGTCGGCCCCTTCGTTTTCCTTGACCAGATGGGCCCGGCCTTGCTGGCGGCGGGCCATGGCATCGATGTGCGTCCGCATCCGCACATCGGCCTGTCCACGGTCACCTATCTGTACGAAGGCGGCATCGTGCATCGCGACGGCGCGGGGCATGTGCAGACCATCTTGCCGGGCGAGGTGAACTGGATGACCGCCGGCCGTGGCATCGTCCACTCCGAGCGTTCGCCGGTGGAAAGCCGTGCGCACGAGCAGCGTATCGCCGGCCTGCAAGCGTGGGTTGCCTTGCCGCGCGACCAGGAGGAAACCGATCCCGGTTTCCTCCACTATGGCCGCGATGCGCAGGCCGTGGCGGAAGGCGAAGGGGTGCGGGCGCAGATCATCGCCGGATCGCTGTTCGGGCAGACGTCATCGGTGCGCACCTTGTCGCCGCTGTTCTTCGGCGACGTGCAGATGGAAGCCGGCGCCCGGGTGCAACTGCCGGCGGAATATGAAGAGCGCGCGGCCTACATCACCAGCGGCGCGGTGGAGATCGAAGGCCAGGTTCACGAGGCCGGCCGCCTGGTGGTGTTCGCGCCTGGCTGTCCGGTGGAGCTCAAGGCCCACGGCGCCACCCGAGTGGCCTTGCTGGGCGGCGAGCCCCTGGATGGTCCGCGCCATGTGTGGTGGAACTTCGTCTCCAGCAACCCCGACCGTATCGCCCAGGCGCGCGAAGACTGGATGCGCGATCGTTTCGCCCAGACCGTGCCGGGCGATGAAACGGAATTCATCCCGGCACCGGAGTTGAAGCGGGCCTGATCGGCGTCTTCCAGCGCTGCTCTCCCATGCCTGGGCACACGGCATGCGCCGGTGGTGATTCGCTCGTTTCGGCATTTGAAAGGGGAGGCGACATGCAATATTCCGGGGGTATCGTCGTGCTGTCAGCCGTGCTGGCGGCCGTTCCAACCGCCGCGCGGGCGGAAAAGCCGGGCTCGATGGACGCAATGCGCTGGCACCACCGCGTCGTGCTGATGTCGTCCCCAGATGCAGGAGATCCGAACCTTGCCGCGCAGCGCCGCATCCTGGACGACTGGAAAGCGGGCGCGGCCGATCGGGATATCGTCCTCGTGCAAGTGGGCGCCGCCCAGGCACAGGGAACGACCGATTCCGCCAACGCGCTACGCAAGCGTTATGAACTGCCGGCGAGTGGCTTCCAGGTGCTGCTGATCGGCAAGGACGGACACGTCGCCTTGCGGTCGGCCCAGCCGATCAGTGCGGCAACGCTGGCCGGCACGATCGACGCCATGCCGATGCGGAAAGCTGGACAGCGTTGACATGTCCGGCTGTGACATGCCTGGCTGACATGCCCGCCTGAGCCGGCCCGGTTATCGCTGCCGAGTCGTGCGCTTCCCGATATGATGCGATCTGGCCGGGCCCGCACGAGGCTCGGCGTCACAGAATATCGAGGAGACAACCATGCTTTCTTTCGCTCGCGCCACGGCTTATTGCGCGGCACTGATGTGCGTCACGGCGGCTGCCGCCGGCGTGGCGCAGGCCGCCGGCTTTCCCACGCGGCCGATCACTTTCATCGTTCCGTACACGCCAGGCGGTACCACCGATATTGTGGCGCGTACGGTCAGCCAGAAGCTGGGCGAGAAATTCGGCCAGACCGTAATCGTGGAGAACCGTCCTGGCGCGGGCGGCAATATCGGCATGGAGGCAGTGGCCAAGGCGGCACCCGATGGCTACACCATAGGCTTCGGTGCCATCTCCACCAATGCGCTCAATCCCTTCGTCTATCCGTCCATGCCTTTCGATCCCACCAAGGCATTCACCGGCATCAGCATGCTGGGCACGTCGGCGGTAGTGATCGAAGTCGGTCCGCAAGTGCCCGTCAAGGACATCCCGGGTCTCATCGACTACGCCAAGAAACATCCGGGGCAGGGCTTCGGCACCCCGGGTACCGGCACGTCCATGCACCTGGCCGGCATCATGTTCGACCAGGCGACCGGTGCGGGCATGCAGCACGTGCCGTACAAGGGCAGCTCGCAGGCCATCAATGACCTGCTGGGCGGCCATATCAACATCCTGTTCGACAACCTGCCGGCCTCGTTGCCGCATATCAAGGCGGGCAAGGTGCGCGCGCTGGCGGTCACGGGCAATGCGCGCTCCAGCGTCTTGCCGGACGTACCGACGCTCAAGGAATTGGGCTATGCCGGCGCCGTGGTGGATCCCTGGTTCGCCGTCTATGGTCCCGCGAACATGCCGGCCGACGTCGCCCAGGCCTTGAGCGAGGCCTTCCGCTGGGCCCTGGCACTGCCCGACGTCAAGGAGAAGCTGCTTGCCGCGGGCTTCAATCCGTATGGTTCGACGCCGCAAGAGGTCGACACGCTCAGCCGCAATGAATACGAGCGCTTCAAGGCGCTGTCGGCGAAGGTGTCGTTGAAGGCGGACTAGTCACCGCCCCCGGGCATACGCGGCCGCGCGCTGTTCCGCCAACGCTTCACGGCGGATGAAATCCGCCACGCCCGCATCGGCAGGATGATGGTGCAGGTTGTAGGGGGTATCCCACTGCGCCAGACTCCCCTCCCGCATCACGCCGACGCGGTCCGCGATGGCAAAGGCTTCGGCCTGGTCGTGTGTCACCAGCAAAGCCGTGTGGCCGGTTTCCTTGAGGATGTCGCGCAGCTCGAACGCCAGCCGTTCCCGGGCATCGGCATCCAGGTTGGAAAACGGTTCGTCCAGCAACAGCAGTTCCGGCGCGGGCGCCAGCGCGCGCGCCAGGGCCACGCGTTGCTGCTGGCCGCCCGACAGTTCATGGGGATAGCGGTCGGCCAGCGCGCCCAGCCCGACCAGATCCAGCATGTCGCGCACGCGTTCGCGCTGCCGCGGGCGCGGCCAGCGACGCAGGCCGAAGGCCACATTGCCGGTCACGTCCAGGTGCGGGAACAGGGCATAGTCCTGGAACATCAGGCCCACCCGGCGCGCCTGCGGCGCCACGCTGGAGGTCGCGCTCGATAGCTCCGTGCCGTCCAGGCGGATGTGGCCGCCGCGCAGCGGTTCGAAGCCGGCGATGGCGCGCAGCACCGAGGTCTTGCCGCAGCCCGATGGCCCCAGCAGGCTGCCGATATGGCCGCGCGCCAGCGTCAGGCTGAGCGCGTCGACGACGACGCGCGGACCCTGGTTGGTGTCGTAGGCCAGTTGCAGTCGATCGAGTTCAAGCAGGTTGGTCATGGTGGGCAGATCGAATCCGCATCATGAATGCGTGGAGGCAGGTGGGGGCGTTCGGGACGGCGGTGCTGCCGCCGGCACCGCCGCGGCCTTGCGGGTTGCCGGTTCGCCGCGGGATGCTCGCGGCCGCGCTTTCAGGCGCGCTGCCGGACCGGCCTGCGCTCGCGCCAGCAGGATCACCGGCAGCAACCCTGCGGCGACGATGCCCAGCGCGGCTACCGCGCCTTCTTCGTAGGTGCCGCGCGCGGCTTCGGCGTAGAGCCACGTCGCCAGGGTATCGAAATTCATCGGCCGCAGCAGCAGTGTGGCGGGCAGCTCCTTCATGGCATCGACGAAGACCAGCAGCGCCGCCGTCGCCAAGGCAGGCCGCAGCAGCGGCAGGTGCACCCGCCGCAAGGTGCCGCCGGCGCTTTCGCCCAGCAGGCGCGCCGCCTGTTCCAGGGACGGTGGAATGCGCGCCAGGCCCGCTTCGATGCTGCCCGCGCCGATGGCCAGGAAACGGATGACGTAGGCGATGACCAGGGCACTCATCGACCCCATCAGGATTTGCCCCGTGCCCACGCCGAAGATCGCGCCCACGCGGGCGAGGACGCCGTCGAACCAGGCGAGCGGCGTCAGCAGGCCGATGGCCAGCACTGTGCCGGGAATGGCATAACCCAGGCTGGCGGCGCGTGGCCCCCCGGCCAGAAGGCCGCCGCGCGCGCTTTCGCGTACCCGGCGCGCGGCCCAGGCCACGATCAAGCCACAGACCAGGGTCGCCAGCGTGGCGGCAGCGGCCACGCTGACCGTGTTGCCCGCCGCGGCCCACAACTGGGTCGACACGCCGCCCACCAGATGCAGGCGCTTCTGTGTTTCCCACAGCAGATACAGCGTCGGCGCGACAAAGCCCAGCAGTACCGGCAGCGTGCCCAGCCCGCAGGCGAGCCAGCCGGCAACGCCCCGCAGGCGCACGGGCTGCAAAGGACGCGGACGTTGCGTGGCGGCGTAGCGTTGCCGGCGCCGGCCGCGCCGTTCGAGAAGAATCAATGCCAGGACACAGGCCAGCATGGCCAGGGCGATCTGCGCCGCGCCGGCCAGGTCGGAACGAGTGACCCATGTGGTGTAGACCGACACGGTCAGGGTCTGCACGCCAAGGAATTCGGACGCGCCAATATCGTTGAGCGTTTCCATCAACACCAGGCTGATGCCCACGGCCAGCGCCGGCCGTGCCATCGGCAAGGCCACGCGCCAGAATGCGCCCCATGGCCCGGCGCCCAGCGTCCGCGCTGCTTCCATCACGTTGGCGGCCTGCGTCATGAACAGCGCGCGGGTGCTCAGGTAGACGTAGGGATATAGCGCGAAGCCGAGCACGAAAATGGCGCCCGGCAGCGAGCGCAGATCGGGCAGGCGGAATTGGCGCGGACTGTCGAAGCCGAGCAGGGCGCGCAGGGTGGTCTGCACGGGTCCGATCGGATGCAGCAGATCCAGGTAGGCGTAGGCCAGGATGTAGGTGGGCACTGCCAGTGGCAACAGCAGGGCCCAGGACAGCAGGCGCCGTCCGCGAAACGCATAAGCGCTGACCAGCCAGGCGCTGGCCACGCCCAGCAAAGTGGTGAGCGCGCCGACGCCTGCCAGCAGCGCAATGGTGTTCAGCGTCGCTTGCGGCAGGACATGGCGGCCCAGATGAGCCCAATGCGCGGTGTCACCGCTCAGGGCCCAACCAGCCAGCGCCGCCAGCGGCGCGCATACCAGCAGCGCGATCAGCGCCGCGGCCCAGGACCAGGGCATGGATGTCTTGATACCGGCTTGCCCGGCTCACTGGTCGAAGCCGACCTTGTCGACCAGCTCGCTGGCCTGCTTGCGGTAGCGGGCGATATCGGCCACCGGCAGCTTGTCGACGTTCAGCGGACCGAAGGATGCGACGACCGGATCGAGATGCACGCCGGCGCGTACCGGGTACTCATAGTTGGCTTGGGCGTAGAGGGCCTGGGCTGGCGCCGACACCAGGTACTCCAGCAGCTTGACCGCGCCTTCCTTGTGCGGGGCATGGCGCGCAACCGTAGCGCCGCTGATGTTGACGTGCGTACCGTTGCCCTGGATGAAGGTGGGACGGATGACCTTGATGGCATCGCCCCATTTGCGGCCGTCGCTGCCGGCTTCGGCGTTCTTCATGTGGCCGGCGTAATAGGCGTTGGCGATGCCGATATCGCAGATACCGCCCAGGATGTCGCGCGCGACGTCGCGGTCGCCGCCAGTGGCCTTGCGCGCCAGGTTGGCCTTGACGCCGCGCAGCCATTTTTCCGTGGCGGCCGCGCCATCATGCGCGATCATCGCCGCCACCAGGCCCGTGTTGTAAGGGTGCTGGCCCGCGCGGATGCAGACTTTGCCCTTCCATTTCGGGTCGGCCAGGTCTTCGTAGTGGAAGCTGGACAGGGGCAGGTTCTTGTCGGCGTAGAGCACGCGGTCGCGCAAGGACAAGGCGTACCAGCTGCCACCGGCGCCGCGCAGATTGATGGGCACCACGGATTCCAGTTCCGCCGACGGCGCGGGTTGCGTCACGCCGCCGTCCACGAGGTCCAGCAGATTGCCGATGTCCACCGTCATCAGCACGTCGGCCGGCGACTTCTCGCCCTCGGCCTTGACGCGTTCCAGCAGGCCGTCCTTGACGAACACCGTGTTGACCTTGACCCCGCTTTGCTTGGTATAGGCATCCAGCAAGGGCTGGATCAGCTTGGGCTCACGGGTGGTGTACAGCGTCACTTCATCGGCGGCGTGCGCGGGCAGGGCGACGGCGGTCAGCGCGAGCGCGGCGAATAGCGGAGCAGGGCGGGGCAGGGAACGGGACACGGCGAATCTCCGGGTAACGAAAACGATTCTCATATAACGAAGGCGCAAGATAGCAGGAAGTCATGTTGTATTCAACTATCTGTAAGGAATGTCCAAGTTTCGCCCGAATGGTTACGCCGGCGAGCAGGTGCGGGGGTAAATGCGCGGCAATTGCTCGCACTCGGCATAAGTACATGCCGAATCGGTCTAAGGTCAGGCCCCCAATGAGAACGTTTATCATCAAAAAGCGGTAAACTCGGGGTTTCCCTCAAATGGCGGGCGCGCCTTTCATGCGCGGCCGGCGGCGACGGCTCCGAGGAGTTGCCGCAACGCATCTTCTTATTCGCGTATTCACTTTCCGATATGGCAGCCTTCAACCACGAGCGCGTCTTGAGCGTGCACCACTGGAACGACACCCTTTTTTCCTTCAAGACTACCCGCGATGCGGCGCTGCGCTTTCACAATGGCCATTTCGTCATGATCGGCCTGGAAGTGGAAGGCAAGCCTTTGCTGCGCGCGTATAGCATCGCCAGTGCGAACTACGAGGAAAATCTCGAATTTCTCAGCATCAAGGTGCCCGACGGCCCCCTGACTTCGCGCCTGCAGCATTTGAAGGAAGGCGACACCATCCTGGTCAGCCGCAAGCCCGTGGGCACTTTGGTCGTGGACGACCTGAAGCCTGCCAAGCACCTGTATTTGTTTGGCACGGGTACTGGCCTGGCGCCCTTCATGAGCATCATCAAGGACCCGGACGTCTACGAACGTTTCGAGAAAGTGGTGCTCGTGCATGGCGTGCGCTGGGTCAGCGAACTGGCTTACGCGGACTACATCCAGAACGAATTGCCGGCCAATGAATTCTTCGGCGACATGGTCAACGGCAAGCTGGTGTATTACCCCACCGTCACGCGCGAACCCTTCCGCAACCAGGGCCGCATCACGGAACTGGTGGAAAGCGGCAAGCTGTTCGAGGATATCGGCTTGCCCCCGATGAACCCGCAGGACGACCGCGCCATGCTTTGCGGCAGTCCGCATATGCTGGCCGACATCAGCGCCATGCTGGACAAGCGCGGCTTCGTCGTTTCCCCGGGCGTGGGCCAGCCCGGCGACTACGTGGTGGAACGCGCGTTCGTCGAGAAGTAATCCGGCAGCAAGCCCGCTGGCACAAGGAAAGAGCATCCCCTGGAGGATGCTCTTTCAGTTTCTGGAGCGATCATCTCAGTGCGGGATGCCGCGGGTGTCCGCGGGGCTCCATGAACAGAAAGAGGTCGACCTGATCGAAGCCATCGGCGTCCGAGTAATCGTAGCGCCATAGTGCGGTGGGAGATTTCCCCATGTCATCCATCAATCGGGACACGCGCTTCATCTTCCTCGTTATCGGGTTGATGATGTCGTTCAGTTCCATCAGCTGGATTCCGCCAAGTTCGATGCCTTTGCGCATGGCTGCGCAGAGATGAACCGCAGTGACGTCGTCCGCGTAGTATTCCTTCGTTTTCTGTGTCCTGAACGCCTCCATGAGCCGGATTTTCCCGGCTGAAATCTCCATCATGAACCGGTGGTTGGGACGCTGCGGATCGGCCGTGCCGAATCTGTACCCAACCGTCTTGAAGGAATCATCGGTGAGCGTCACGGCCGAGTGGAGTAGCTGGTTGGAACTGTAGGCGTAGCGGCGCCATGCAGCCTCATCGGCGGGATGCGCGCTGGTGTCCGGATCTCGCTCGACCGGCTCGGCGCTCGGGTCCAGCCCGCGGTTATCGCGGACGGTGATCTTCGGGGTGCCGGTGCAAAGCGTTGCCATGGGTCGCGTTTTCGGAGGTGGTCTTGTATGCCCCCGGGTATAACGCCTGCGCCACGACAACGCTTATCAAAGTCCGCACGATTCTTTTGAATCCATGCCGCCGCCACCGAAAGCCTTACTCCGGCTCGATCCCGGCCTGCTTGATGATTTCCGCCCATTTCTTCGACTCACCCTTCTGGAAAGCGGCCAATTCATCGGGAGAGGACGTTTCCGGCACGGTGCCCGTCAGCTTGTAGAACTGCTGGGCCGCCTGGCCCTTGGTGGCCTGCGCCAACAGGTCATGCAGCTTCTGGACGACGGCCGGCGGCGTCCTGGCGGGGGCATACGCCGCGAACCAGTAACCCATTTCATACCCCGGGACACCGGACTCGGCGATGGTCGGCACGTCCGGCGCCAGCGGCGAGCGCTGCTGGGTGGTGACACCCAAGGCGCCCAGCTTGCCTGATTGCACCTGGGGCAAGCCGGTGGCGGTATCGGTGATCATCATGTTGATCTGGCCGCCCAGCAGGTCCGTGACCGCCAGCGGATTACTCTTGTAAGGCACGTGCAGCAGCTTGACCCCCGTCATCTGCTGCAGCAACTCACCCGCGATGCGGCTGCTGGAACTGCCGCTACCGAAACTGAGCTTGCCCGGGTTCTTGCGCGCGTCGTCGAGGAAATCCTGGACATTCTTGTAAGGGGCGTCGGGCCGGACCACCATGATCTGCGCGCCTTTACCCAGCAGCGTCAGCGGCGCGTAGTCCTTGACGGGGTCATACTGCAGTTGCTTGTACAGATGCTCGTTGGCCGCGTGCGTGGTGTTGGTGGTGATCAGCACGGTGTAGCCGTCGGGCGCGGCGCGCGCCACTGCCTGTGCCCCGATCATCGCGCTGGCGCCCGGCTTGTTCTCGATGATGACGGTCTGTCCGCTTTCCTGCGTCACGCCCTGGGCGATGGCGCGGCCGATCTGGTCGGTGGCGCTGCCCGGCGCGAACGGCACGATGAAGGTGATCGGATGGTTGGGAAAGTCGGCGGCGTGCGCCGTCGGTACCAGCGCGGTGCCGGCCAGCAGCAGCGCAAGCGTACAAGATGCGGTGATTCGCATGGTTGTCTCCGGTTGTGATTCTGATTTGTGGGAGCACTATAGGCAGGGCGGGGCGATCCGTGAAATCGAAAAACAGGATGAATTCATAGATAAACCCGATGCCCCTCAAACTTTTTCCGCGCTTCTGTTACCACTAGCCCATGCATCCGCGTCATAGTCCAGACTACCCAGGTCTTTCGCGTGCAACTATTGAAGACTAAACTTCGATAGACTAAGGATTAAATCCGTCAACGCCTTACAAGGGATCCACCTATGAGCAAGCAAATCATCCACACCTCAGCCGCGCCTGCCGCTGTGGGGCCTTACTCGCAGGCGGTTGCCGTGAATGGCGGCAAGACGGTTTACCTGTCGGGCCAGATCGGCCTGGAGCCGGATTCCGGGGAAATGGTGTCCGAGAACTTCGAAGCCCAGGTGCGCCAGGCTTTCGAAAACATGCAGGCCGTCATCAAGGAAGCGGGCGGCACGCTGAACCATATCGTCAAGCTGACGCTGTTCCTGACCGACCTGGGCAAGTTCGCGGCGGCCAATGCCATCATGGCCGAGATCATCCCGCAGCCGTTCCCGGCCCGTTCGACGGTGGGCGTGGCCAGCCTGCCCAAGGGGGCCCAGTTCGAGGTCGAAGCGATCCTGGTCATCTGAAGCCGCGCATCGCTAAACCGTTTTTCAAGACCGCGCACTTTACGTACACGCGTTTCACCATCATCACGCTTCCATGACCCTGACGCGGGCGGCAGCCTTGCCGCCCGCAGGACCCACACCAGCCATGCCCGCTTCCGCGGCTTCCCGCAAACCCGTTCCTGCCGCCGCAGCCGATGGCAAACCCGCCACGCGGCGTGGGGGAGGCACGGGCGTACGGGCGAGCAAACCCCAGGGAAGCAAACCCGACGAGGCCAAGCCCCGTTCCGATCTCGAACGGCGTTTGCGCACGCTGGGGCTGACCACGCCGATGGACCTGGTGTTGCACCTGCCGTTGCGCTACGAGGACGAGACACGCGTCACGCCCATCTCCGCCCTGCGGCCGGGCTATCCGGCCC
Organism: Achromobacter sp. HZ34; assembly: GCF_002209485.1. Classification (GTDB taxonomy): domain Bacteria; phylum Pseudomonadota; class Gammaproteobacteria; order Burkholderiales; family Burkholderiaceae_B; genus Bordetella_C. Next base: position 286,336 of record NZ_NJIX01000001.1, read on the forward strand.
AGGTCGAGGGCGAGATCACGCGTTGCGAAGTGACGTACCGGCCGCGCAAGCAGTTGACCGCCGCCATTGCCGATGAATCCGGCGAATTGCAGCTGCGCTGGTTGAATTTCTATCCCAGCCAGCAGAAGCAGTTGACGGTGGGCCGGCGCCTGAGGGCGCGCGGCGAGGTCCGCGGCGGCATCTTCGGGCGCGAAATGGTGCATCCGCGCATGGCCGTGGCGGATGCGCCGCTGGCCACTGCCTTGACGCCGGTCTATCCGACCACGGAGGGCTTGCAGCAGCCCGTGCTGCGCAAGGCCATCGCCCAGGCCCTGGCGCAGACCGATCTGGCCGACACCTTGCCCGACCCGGTGCGCGAACGCTACGGCCTGCAGCATCTGGACGCTGCCATCCGCCTGCTGCACGCACCGCCGCCGGGTGTCAGTGAAGATGCGTTGATCGAGCGTGCCCATCCGGCCTGGCTGCGCGTCAAGTTCGACGAATTGCTGGCGCAGCAGTTGTCGTTGGCAGCGGCGCGCGCGGCGCGGCGCGCCAACCGCGCCTCGCCACTGGTGGCGACCGACGCCGCCGATGGCCTGGTGGCGCGGCTGTATGGCGTGCTGCCCTTCAAGCTGACTGGCGCCCAGCAGCGCGTGGTGGCGGAGATCCGTGCCGACCTGGCGCTGTCTTATCCCATGCACCGGCTGCTGCAGGGCGATGTCGGCAGCGGCAAGACGGTGGTGGCTGCCATCGCCGCGGCGCAGGCCATCGAGGCCGGCGCCCAGGTGGGCCTGATGGCACCTACCGAGATCCTGGCCGAACAGCATTTCCGCAAACTGGTGGACTGGCTGCATCCGCTGGGTGTGCGCATCGAGTGGCTCAGCGGCAGCCTGGGCGCCAAGGCCAGGCGCGAGGCCGTGGCCGCGGTGGCCGCCGGCACCGTCGATCTGGTGGTCGGCACGCAGGCACTGATCCAGGATCACGTGGAGTTCGCGCGCCTGGGGCTGTCCATCGTGGACGAACAACATCGCTTCGGCGTCGGCCAGCGGCTGGCCCTGGCCCGCAAGGGGGAGACGCCAGAGGAGCGGCTGGTTCCGCATCAACTGAACATGAGCGCCACGCCCATCCCGCGCACCTTGGCGATGACGTTTTTCGCGGACCTTGACGTGTCGGTGATCGACGAGCTGCCGCCCGGGCGCACGCCAGTGGTGACCAAGCTGGTCAGCGATGCCCGCCGCGAAGAAGTCATCGCGCATATCGCCCATGCCGCGCGGCAGGGGCGCCAGGTCTACTGGGTCTGTCCGTTGGTGGAGGAAAGCGAGGCGCTGGAACTGCAGACCGCCGTCGACACGCATGCGGCCCTGTGCGCGGAATTGCCCGATCTGCGGGTGGGATTGGTGCATGGCCGCCTGCCGCAAGCCGAGAAGGCCGAGGTCATGCAGGCATTTCGCGCGGGCGAGGTCGACGTGCTGGTGGCAACGACGGTCATCGAGGTGGGCGTGGACGTTCCCAACGCGTCGTTGATGGTGATCGAACATGCCGAGCGCTTCGGCCTGGCCCAGCTGCATCAATTGCGCGGGCGGGTGGGGCGGGGCACGGCGGAATCGGTGTGCGTGCTGTTGTACGCGCCCCCCTTGTCAGGCATTGCCCGCGAGCGCCTGCGCGCCATGTTCGAGACCGCCGATGGTTTCGAGATCGCGCGGCGCGACCTGGAACAGCGTGGGCCGGGTGAATTCCTTGGCACGCGCCAATCCGGCACGGCGCTGTTGCGCTTTGCCGATATCGAAGTCGATGCCCATATCGCCGAGCAGGCCCGCGAAGCGGCGGCCTGCCTGCGCGCCGAGTATCCGGCGGCCGCCGAGGCGCACCTGGCCCGCTGGATGCGCGGCCGGGAAGACTTTCTACGAACTTGAGACCCCGGCCGCCGTCCGGGCCGGATTACTGGAAACGCACTATGACGCTCACCGAACTCAAATATATCGTTGCCGTCGCGCGCGAGCGCCATTTTGGCCGGGCGGCCGAGGCGTGTTTCGTCAGCCAGCCGACCTTGTCGGTGGCGATCCGCAAGCTGGAGGACGAGCTGGGCGTGACCATCTTCGAACGCGGTGGCGCCGAGGTGGGCGTGACGGCCATCGGCCAGCGCATCGTCGCCCAGGCGCAGAAGGTATTGGAGGAAAGTGCCGGCATCAAGGAGATCGCCCGCCATGGCCATGATCCGCTGGCGGGGCCCTTGCGGGTCGGTGTGATCCATACCATCGGGCCCTATCTGCTGCCGCGCCTGGTGCCGGTGCAGATCGCGCGCACGCCGCAGATGCCGCTACTGTTGCAGGAGAATTTCACGGTACGGCTGGTGGAGCTGCTGCGCCAGGGCGAGATCGATTGCGCCATCATGGCCCTGCCGCTGCCGGAGGCTGGCCTGGTGGTGCAGCCGCTGTACGACGAACCTTTCCTGGTGGCGGTGCCGCGCGACCATCCCTGGGCCAAGCGCAAGAGCATTCTGGCGGAGGACCTGAAGCAGCAGACCATGCTGCTATTGGGCAGCGGCCATTGTTTCCGCGACCAGGTGCTGGAGGTCTGTCCGGAGCTGTCGCGCTTTTCCGCGGCCAGCGATGGCATACAGCGGACTTTCGAAGGGTCGTCGCTGGAGACCATACGCCATATGGTCGCGGCCGGTATCGGCATCACCGTGCTGCCGATCACGGCCGTGCCGGAGCACCCGCCCGCCGACAGCCTGTTGACCTATATCCCGCTGGAGCCGCCGACGCCGGATCGCCGTGTGGTGCTGGCGTGGCGGCGCAGCTTTCCGCGGCTGGCGGCTATCGAAGCGCTGGCGCAGGCCATTTACCACACGCCGCTGGCGGGTGTGCGGATGCTCGAAGACGAGCTGGCGTCGCACCAGGATTGATTTTTTCTGGTGGTATTCTTGCTCAGCAATTCAATCCAATATCGACGAGGGTCATACATGGCTAAGGTTTCCAAGAACACTGCGGGTGCAATGCGGATCAATATCGGCATTTCCGACAAGGACCGCGCGGCGATTACCGCCGAATTGTCCAAGCTGCTGGCTGACTCGTACACCTTGTACCTGATGACGCACAACTTTCACTGGAACGTGACGGGGCCGCTGTTCAATACGCTGCACACCATGTTCATGACGCAATACACGGAAGAGTGGAATGCGCTGGACAGCATCGCCGAACGTATCCGCGCGCTGGGTCACCATGCGCCGGGCACGTATCGCGAATACGCCAAGCTGTCGTCCATTGCCGAGCCGACCTCGGTGCCCGATGCAATGGAAATGGTGCGCTTGCTGGTAAGGGGCAATGAGTCGGTCGCGAAGACGGCACGTGCTGCCTTCGAGAAGGCCGACGGCGCCAACGACCAGCCCAGCGCCGATCTGCTGACCCAGCGCCTGGACGTCCACGAAAAGAACGCCTGGATGCTGCGCAGCTTGTTGGAATAACTGCTGCGGCCAAAGGGGCGATAGCCCAGGAAGGGGGCGATGGGGGTCCCCCCATCATCTAAACATCCCTCTTTTCTTCTCAAGAAGGCGCGTAGCCCGCCACCGGGGCGATGCGCCGTGCCGGCGGCTGGATCCGCCATACGGCCCGCCGCCGCAGCGCCCCGTACAGTTTCAACCCCTGCGGCCAGGCATCCAGGCCGCTTTCGGCGTTGATATGGCCGGCGCCTTCCAACACCACCAGCCGGCTGCCCCAATCCTCGGCAAATTCCCGCGCCCGCGGAAGCGCGCAACAGGGATCGTCATCGCTCGCCACCACCACGCTTTGAAAACCCAAGGGCCGTCGCGGCACCGGCGCGAAGCGCGCCAGATCGTCATGCACGCCCGGCCTTTCGATATCCGCCGGCGCCACCAGCAGCGCACCGGCGATCCTGGCCCTTAACGGAACGGGCAGGGCGGCCACCGCGACGCAGCCCAGGCTGTGCGCGATCAGCAACGCCGGCCAGCGCGCGCCTTCGATGGTCGCCGCCAGCGTCGAAATCCAGGCATGAGGGTCAGGGTGTTCCCAGTTCTGCTGCGGCACGCGCACAGCGTGCGGCAGGCTTTGCTCCCACAGCGTTTGCCAGTGGCCGGGGCCGGAATTTTTCCATCCGGGAACGATGATCGGTTGGAATCGCATGGTCAGGATGATGCGCGCCCGCCTAACCAACGCAAAAGAATAAATGGTCGATTGTTTATGTCGCTGATGGAATAAAGCATATGTCATCGTTGATCGACTTCGTGCGTGGCTATGCAATATGGCCGCTTCCTTTTCGAGCCGGCAACGGCATGGCCGCAGCGGCCGTCCGTCCGTCGAAATAGGGCGTTACAACTTGGACGGCGAATTTGCCAAAGATCAAAGCGCCGCGCCGGTCGCGAGTTTTCGTTCAGGTATTCTGTTTTTCCTGTCCGCGAATGGCGGCCAGGCGCGCGGGCCACGAGCCGGCGTGCGGTCTTGCAATGAAAAATCAGCACGGAGACAAACAATGAAACCTTGGCGCAAACTTGCCCCGGCCCTGGGCATTTCGACGGGCTTGCTGATCGGCGGCACCGCGGCGGCGCAAGACACGCTGCGCATCGCAGTCGTCGGTCCCACCACGGGCCCGGTCACGCAGTATGGCGACATGGTGCGTGAAGGCGTCGACACTGCGGTGGAACGCATCAACGCCGCCGGCGGTGTCCTCGGTCGGCAGATCGAAACCGTCAAGGTCGACGACGCCTGTGAACCGAAGCAGGGGCCGGTCGCGGCCAATCGGGTCATCAACGACAAAATCCATTTCGTGGTCGGCCCGGTCTGTTCGGGCGCGTCGATCGCGGCCGCATCGGTCTATAACGACGAAGGCATCGTCATGGTGACGCCGTCGGCCACCGCGCCGGCGCTGACCGACCGCAAGAATTTCGATTTCATTTTCCGCACCATCGGGCGTGATGACCAGCAAGGGCCGGCCGCGGCGCGCTACATCATCGACCGGATCAAGCCGTCCAAAGTGGCCGTCCTGCATGACAAGCAGTCTTATGGGCAGGGCATCGCTACCGCGGTGAAAGCCGGGCTGGACGAGGCCAAGATCCCGGTGGTGCTGTTTGAAGGGCTCAACGCCGGCGACAGCGATTATTCCGCCGTGATCACCAAGCTGAAGTCCGCTGGCGTCGATTTCGTCTATTTCGGCGGCTACCATCCGGAAATGGGACTGTTGCTGCGCCAGGCCGCCGAGCAGGGCTTGAAAGCCCGGTTCATGGGTCCCGAGGGCGTGGGTAATCCGGACATCAATGCCATCGCGGGCAACGCGGTGGAGGGGATGTTGCTGACGCTGCCGGCGGATTTTGCCCACAATCCCGCCAATGCCGCGGTGGTGAAAGCCTTCGCCGACAAGAAGCGCGACGGCAGCGGCGCATTCCAGTTGCCTGCCTATGCGGCAGTGCAGGTCATCACCGAAGCGATCAAGGGTGCCAATTCCACCGATCCGGCCAAGGTGGCGGCGTATATGCACGCGCATAGCTTCGATACCCCCATCGGCAAGGTGGCGTGGAACAAGCAGGGCGACCTGACCGACTTCTCCTTCGATATTTACGCCTGGCACAAGGACGGCAGCAAGACGGCGCAGAAGTAAGCGCGGCATAATGCCTACGGGTCATGCCGGCGCCGCCCAGCGGGTGGCGCCGGGCCCGTTCGTTCATCCATTCCAGCCGCGGCGTTTTCCCCATGGTCAGACCAGAATTCATGCCTTTTGAACCGTTCGACAGTGCCGAGGCGGCAGTCGAACGCCTGATCGCCATCTACGATCGCAATACTGCGTTCCTGCGCGAGGCCCTGGAGAGCATTACGAGCGGCGCAGTCATGCAGGGGCGCGTGCGCGCCTGCTATCCCTCGATTCGTATTGCGGTGCATACCTACGATTCCATCGATACGCGTCTGTCGTATGGCCACGTGGCGGAACCGGGGATATATCAAACCACGGTCACGCAGCCGGCGCTGTTCCGGCGCTATCTGCTGGAGCAGATCGGCCTGCTGCTGCAAAATCACCGCATGCCGGTGGAAATCGGCGAATCGAATGTGCCGATTCCCTTGCATTTCGCCTTTCCCGACGGCGCCTATATAGACGGCAGCAAGGTCGAGGCATTGAAGCGGCCGCTGCGGGATATTTTCGATGTGCCGGACCTGGCGATCACCGACGATGCCATCGTCAACGGCACCTGGCATGGGCGGGATAACGAGCCGCGCCCGCTGGGGCCGTTCACGGCGCCACGCATCGATTACTCGCTGCATCGCCTGCAGCACTACACAGCCAGCAAACCGGCGGATTTCCAGAATTTCGTGTTGTTCACGAATTACCAGTTCTATGTGGACGAGTTCTGCGCGCGGGCGCGCGCACTGCTGGCCGAGGGGGGCGGTGGGTACGAGGCGTTGGTGGAACCGGGCAATCGGGTGACGCTGCCGGGCCAGGATGCGGCAGAGACTGCGGGCGTGGCGCCGTGGCGCCTGCCGCAGATGCCGGCCTATCACTTGAAGCGGGCCGGCAATTCGGGCATCACGCTGGTGAATATCGGCGTGGGACCGTCGAATGCAAAGACCATCACCGACCATATTGCCGTCTTGCGGCCCCATGCGTGGCTGATGCTGGGTCATTGCGCGGGATTGCGGACGTCGCAGCGCCTGGGCGATTATGTGCTTGCGCATGGTTATGTGCGCGAGGACCACGTGCTGGATGCCGACTTGCCGACGTGGGTGCCGGTGCCGCCGCTGGCGGAGGTGCAGGTGGCCCTGGAGCAGGCGGTGGAGGAAGTGGCGGGGCTGTCCGGTTGGGAACTGAAGCGCATCATGCGCACGGGGACCGTGGCCACCATCGATAACCGGAACTGGGAGTTGCGGGACCATATGGAACCCGTGCAAAGGTTTGCGCAGTCGCGCGCGATCGCGCTGGATATGGAGTCGGCGACGATAGCCGCGAATGGCTTCCGCTTTCGTGTGCCGTACGGGACGCTTTTGTGCGTTTCCGATAAACCGCTGCATGGAGAATTGAAGCTGCCGGGGATGGCGACGGAATTCTACCGGCGCCAGGTTGGCCAGCATCTGCAGATCGGTATGCGGGCCTTGGAGCGCCTGCGCGAAATGCCGCCGGAGCGCCTGCATTCACGCAAACTGCGCAGTTTCATCGAGACAGCGTTCCAGTAGGGTCGCGTGGATGGCGCGAGTCATGGCGGACCTCATGCGAGGTCCGTTTTTTTTGCCGTGGAAGCGGGGGGTGCTAACTGGGGGGCAATTGTTGGGCTACATTTCTTGACGTTTTTGCAGACCTGGGCGCGGCAAAGCGTGCTTCATTAGATCTTTATTTGCCGGGTGTGCGGCCCAAACTTGGGGCGCGCGCGCCCGCGGTACAGGAGATCCATGTTTATGCTTACGGCAACCCCATATTGGCGCGGAGCCGCGCTGGCTTCCATCGGCGCGGCCTTGCTGTTGGCGGGATGTGCTTCTTCGGACAAGCCGAAGTACGCCGAAACGTTCAGCGACAAGGGGACCTACATGCGGGATTACGCCGTTCCGGGCAAGGATGCGTGCGAGGCGGCGCGGCGGGCCCTGCTCAGCCAGGGATATACGATCCAGAAGGCCAAGGATGATGGCGTCGATGCCATCAAGAATTTCCAGGAGCCGGATCAGAAACATACGCAACTGTCCTTGCACGTGGTGTGCGCGGCCGACGGCAAGGACGACAAGCACAGTACGGCTTTCGTCAACGCGGTGCAGGACCACTACATCATCAAGAAGAACAGTACTTCCGCCGGGGTGGGGCTGAGCGTCCTGGGATCCGTGTCCATGCCCTTCGGGGCTTCCGACGATTCGCTGGCCAAGATCGCCAGCGAAACCATCGATTCGCCGGATTTCTACGACAATTTCTTCGACTTGATGGCGCGCTATATGCCCAAGCCCGGCGACGACGCGGCTGCCAGCGCGGCGAAGGTGCAGGCAGCGAAGGATCAGGCGGCCAAGGATCAGGCAGCGAAGGATCAGGCAGCGAAGGATCAGGCAGCCAAGGATCAGGCAGCCAAGGATCAGGCAGCCAAGGATCAAGCAGCGAAGGATCAAGCAGCGAAGGATCAAGCAGCGAAGGATCAGGCAGCGAAGGATCAAGCAGCGAAGGATCAGGCCGCCAAGGACCAGGCCGCCAAGGACCAGCCGAACCCAGGTAGCGGCTCGGAGCCTCCGGCCGACGCGGGATCGCCCCCCCCGACACCGGCCACACCTTGAACGCGCCCGGCGCCCGGCTTCGATCCCGTCGCCTGCATCCCGGGCAAGAACCACGGAGGGTCGTACACTTACGCCCTTTATTGAGTCTGCCCGGCCGTTTTTCATGTCTATTACTATCAACGAAGAGTTGCGCGCGTACATCGACCCTCTGACGGAGGACGAGTACGCGGCGCTGGAACGCAGTCTGCTGGCGGAAGGATGCCGCGACGCCCTGGTCCTGTGGGGCGACGTGCTGGTGGACGGACACAATCGCTATGCGATCTGCCAAAAGCACGGCATCCCCTTCAATACCGTGCAAAACGCCCGCTTCCAAAGCCTGGAAGACGTTCATCTGTGGATGATCGACAACCAGCTCGGACGCCGCAGCGTTTCGGATTTCCAACGCGGCTTGATGGCCCTGCGCAAGAAGGAAATCATGGCCTTGCGGCGGGTGCGCGCCCAGGCCCGCCGGGCGGCGGAAGCCGAAGGCGGCGATGGCGCATCCGCGCCAGCCCCGCAGCAGCAGGAGGGTGACGCGCCGTTCGACGACCACGCTGGCCAGGTCGCGCCGACAGCGCAAGACACCCATTCCGGTGCGGATGGTGCCGCAACCGCTGCCGGCGCCATGTCCGAGCAAGAGGACCCCGCGGCCGGCAATGAGCCGCCCTGGGACAGGCAGACCGTCGCCCGCGTCGCTCGCGTCACCCCCGCGACGCTGACCCAGATCGAGAAGATCCAGAAGACCGCCGCGCCGGAATTGGTGGACGCCATCAAATCGGGCGTGATCTCGATCAATGCGGCCGCCGCCGTAGCGTCGTTGCCGGCTCCCGACCAGGTCGCCGCTGTCGCCGGCGGCAAGAAGGAATTGCGCGCCGCCGCGCGTCAGGTCAGGGAAGCGCGCGCGCCCGCCAAACCGCCCAGGCCCGACCTGCCGGAGCCGCCCGCCGATGCGACCCCCGAGCAACTGCAAATCCATCAACTCATGCGCGAAATCGCCGACCTGAAGGACGAGCGCGACCAGTTGAAGAAGAAAATCCAGCAGATGACGATTGCCCTGGCACAGGCGCGAGGCGAGGGCGGCGATTGAAGCAAGTCATGAATGATGTAACTATCGGAAACAATGCGCTTGGCTGTCGATAGGGCTGCGTTATATGCTCGCTGGACTCGGGCACGCTGATTGCTGAAACGGACGCTGGCTTTGCGGCTGCGTCCCGTCGGGGCGTTACATTGTTTTGGCGGATTTCCGCCAGCCGGTCGAGATACTAGGGGCGAGGGGTAGGCCATGGACGAAATGAATGATGCCGCAACGGTCAACCTGGCGCCGCCACGGCCGATGCTATTGCTCAATGAAGCGTGCGCCGCCGCACGTCGCTGCGAGACCGACGCCGTGTGCCATGCCGTTGACAAAGCCTTGGGCGAACTGGTCGGCCACAAGCTTCTCGCCGTTTACTACGTCGCGCCGGAAGCCCACGAGATCGTCGGCATGTACAGCAGCCGCCCTGACGCCTATCCCGTCGGCAGTCCGCACCCCGTCTGCACGCCGGCCTGGAACGACCTGGTGATCAGCCGTGGCCAGCCCTTCATCGGTTGCGACATGGACGATCTGCGTTGGGCTTATGACGACGCCGATTACTTCAACAGCCTGGGCTGCGCTTCGGTGCTCAATGTGCCTGTCGTCGTCAAAGGCGAAACCGTGGGCATGGTAAGCCTGATGCACGATGCCGGCTGGTATCGCGACGAACACGTCCAACTGGCCATGCCCTTCGCTTACCTGCTGGCGCCGGCATTCGCCGCGGCGCGTCAGCTGGTGGAAGCGTAGACCTGGCCCGATGCTTCGTCCGCTTGCACGCGCAAGCGCGTGCCGGCTGGCAGGGCAGCCAGACGCGTCCAGGTGGCGGCATCGACCACGACGATGGGCACGTGGACGTCGTACAGTTCCGACGCCACGATGCAACCCAAGGCCACGATCAGGTCGCGTTCCAGCATGACGATGGCCGCAGGGCCCGTGCCGTTGCGGATGGCCTCGGCCAGGACACTGCTGCTGCTGCTTGAACCCTTGGCCCGCGCCATCAGCAACGTGGTGCCGGCCAGGCCGATGCCGGATTGCGGATGGCGCGCTTCGATGATGCGGCCCGCTTCGGCGTCGTAGCCGCCCCAGAAACTTAGCGCTTCATCCAACAGGCATAGCGGCCCGTCGCCCTTGCCGGGCACCACGCTGTCGGCGTCCCAGGAATCATTGCCCATCGAATGCCACCTTGCCCAAGCGGGCCGAACGGACGCAGTCGTGCAGGCTGCCGTAGGCTACCTGCACGCCGATATTGGCCGGTGCGTAATGGGCCCATTTGCCCGAGTTGGTCATCACCACACCACGGGTGTCCCGCATGATGGGTGTCAGATACGTACAGGTGTCGGTGACGAACTCCACGCCGGCCTGGCGCAGGCGCGCCGCGGCGCCGCTGGCTTCCAGTTCCCACAGAATGTAGCGGCTGGTGTTGACGTAGAAATCCACCGCCAGGGGAGCAGGCTGCCGCGCGAGCAGGGCTTCCAGGCGGGCACATTCCTCCAGGGAAAAATGCGGGGTGCCGACGCTCACCGCGGCTAGCGCATCGCCGGGGCGAGCCTGGTTCAGGCTGTCGCGCATCGTGCGCAGGTCGCCCGCGGTCACCGCCATGGTCTGGCTGGGCTGGCGGCCGCCGCAGGCCACTTCCAGGGTGGGGGCTTCCGGCGTCAGGCCGACCGCATGGAACAGGGCGATGGCGCCGCTGGACGCAGCCGCCGCGCCCAGGGCCTTGAGTTCGTCTTCGCGGGTATCGGCGGGCAAGCCGACGATGACCGGGATGCTGGCGCCCGCGTGGCGTCCCACCCACAGGCCCAAGGCAGCGTACCAGATGTCGCGCCCGTCGGGGTCGCTGGGGAAATCGGCCACGCGGAACAGGTATCGGCCCAGCCGGTTCTCCGGTAGATGCAGGCCGCAGTAGGGCGCACGCCCGGTCAGGGCGGCACACAGATCGATGAAGTCGCCATAACGGTTGGTGCGCGCGCCCAGCACCGAATTGGCGAAGACGATGGCGTTGGATTCCGCCCAGGCGATCTGTTGTCCAAGGCGCGGGCGGTGCTTGAGCTGATAGGGCGCGCAGGTGAATGTCGACTCGCAACCCAGTTCCAGGTGCGCCTGCATCAGGCGCTCGGCATCCCGGCGCAGCGCTGCGCCGCCGCGGAACAGTTCAGGATGGATCAGGTCCACCGAGCCGACGTTCAAGGTGGTGGGAACCACCACTTTGCCGCCGCCCGCCACCAGCCGTTCGACGAAATCCAGGCTGGTCTGGCCGTGGTACAGACAGCCATCGATATGGGCGCTTTCGATATCGACCAGGCGCTCGGCGCCCATGACGTCGGCGCAGCGCACCAGGATGCGCATGGCCAGCGCGGCGGCCGGGCCGTGGTGGCCATCCAGCATATGCCGGTCGTTAGGGGATAGGGCGATCAAGCGGTAAGCCTCCGGTTGGTGGGAGTGCGTGATCGACGGATTTTACCGAGGGTTGGGGGGCTGGCGTCATAAAACCGTCAATCGCAAATTCGACCGAGATTGTGCCGGCGGCGACATTTTTGCTGTTTCGACGGTCCAACACGTTAAAGATGTGGCGCCTGGGCGACGCGGCGCGTATAACATTTGCCTGCATGACAGGTAACGACGGATTACACAAGAACGATCTTGGCGACGTAGGTGGCAGGCAGTTCGAGACACCGGCGGTGCGCGTGCAACCTGGTCAGGTTTCATCCCCGAATTTAAAAAATAGGACGGCTCGCGCGCTGGCGCGGCCGAAGTGATGCAGTGATATTTCGAGAAGGGGCGGCCGGTGGCCGCGCAAGCAAGCCGGCCCGGCATGGCGCCGCGGCGATACGGTTGGCCGTGGCCATGATGGTGGGCGCCGCTGCCGCCACGCTTAGCACGGTGGCAGGCGCCGCCTACATCGTCGTCGATACCGGGCACACGCCGCAGCATCCGGGCGCCACCAGCGCCAGCGGCCGCGCCGAGTACGCCTACAACCTGGATTTGAGCGGCGCGGTGGCGCACGACCTGATGGCCCTGGACGACCGGGTGACGCGCATCGCCGTCAACGGCAAGGAGATCGCCCTCAAGGACCGGACCGCGCAGGCGCCGGATGCGGATTTCTTCATCTCCATCCACCACGATTCCATCCAGCAGGCGTGGATCGATGCCGGGCGCCGAAGCGAGTTCGCCGGTTTTTCGATCTTCGTGTCGCAGCTGAATCCGCACTACGAGCGCAGCCTGGCGTGCGCCCGGGCGATCGGGGAGGGCTTGCTGGCCGCGGGGGAGAAGCCTTCGCTGTATCACGCCACGCCGACGCAGGGCGAAAACCGGCCGCTGCTCGATCAGCGCCTGGGAATACATCGCTTCGATGACCTGGTGGTGTTGAAGACCGCATCCATGCCCGCGGTGTTGGTGGAGGCGGGCGTGATCGTCAATCCGGACGAGGAGAAGCGGCTGAGCGACCCGCAGACCATTACCACTCTGGCCAATGCCATCGCGCAGGCGGTGCATGAGTGCAATGAGAAGCCGTGAGCAATGAGATGAGAAAACCGGCCCTGTGCCTGGTGTTCGTTTTGGGCGCCGTTGCCGCGGCCGTGGCGACCGATGCGCAGGCGGCCGGCTGTGCCAAGCCGCGCAGTGCGTTCGACCAGGTGTATTGCGCGGGCAATATGTTCTCGCAGACGGACCATGACTTGACTACCGTTTATGCCGATCTGCTCAAGCAGCTGCGGCCGGGGCAGCAGGACGTGCTGAAGAAAGGGCAGGTGGCGTGGGTCAGGACGCGGGACGATCAGTGCAGCCTGGCAAAGCCGAATGGCTACTACGTGAACCTGGATTGCGCCGTGGACCTGACGCAGCAACGGCTGAATTTCCTGAGGGAAATGGAGCGGGAGTGCAAGAGCACGGGCTGCGACAGCGGGAAATTGGCCAAGTAAGTCCGGCCCGCCGGTCTCCGGGGCCCAGGCCCAGGCCCCGGGCCCACCCCGGGGGCTCCACCCAGGGGGCGACGCCGGGTTCTAATCTTGAAATCAGATAAAAATCCGAATATAGTTCTCTCCAAGAGATTCATAGCTTAAGGGGAGGACTGTCGTGGAGATTGCCGAACTCGAAATTTTCCGGGCCGTCGCCCTTGAGCAAAGCGTGACGCGCGCGGCGCAGCGGCTGGGGCGCGTGCAGTCCAACGTGACGACCCGTCTGCGCCAACTGGAAGAAAGCCTGGGCGTAAGCCTGTTCCGCCGCGACAACAAGCGGATGACCCTGACCGCCGAAGGCCAGCGCATGCTGGACTATGCCGCGCGCCTGCTGGCCTTGGCGGAAGAGGCCCGGCAGGCAGTGCGCAGCGGCGCTCCCAGTGGCCACTTCCGGCTGGGTTCGATGGAGGCCGCCGCGGCCAGCCGCCTGCCCGGTCCCCTGGCACGCTTCCACGCCCAGTGGCCGCAGGTGACCGTGGACATCCAGACCGGCACCACGCAAGCCCTGGCCGACGCGGTGGCCGCATCCCGCCTGGACTGCGCCATCGTCGCCCATCCCTTCGATGGACCCCAACAGGACGCCGATCTGCGCGAACTGGGCGAAGGCCTGGAAGGCCGCTATCTATTTACCGAAGACCTGATGCTGGTGACGCCGCCCGGTCATCCCGAGCCCGCGACGGCGGTGGATCTGCCGGTGCGCCGCCTGGCCGCGTTCCCGCATGGCTGCACCTATCGCAAATGCGCCCTGCAATGGCTGCGGGAGCAGGGCAGCGATCCCGCGCAGTGGACACTGCTGGACCTGACTTCCTACGATTCCATCCTGGCCTGCGTGATGGCCGGCACCGCCGTCGCGGTCTTGCCGCAATCGATGATAGACATGCGGCGAGCGCCGGCGGGGGCTGGCCTCATGCCCTTGCGCCCGGTCCATAGCTACCTGATACGCCGTGCGGGATTCGACACGGCTGCCCTGCGCGAATTCACCACCGTCCTGTCGTGATGGACGATCGCGCCGCGGCCGCGCGAATCGCAGCGACCCATGGCCTGTGACCCATTCACCATCACCCTCAACCTCCAGCTGCACTCCCGACCGTTCCAGCCAGGAATTCCCCGTTCCAAGGAGACCATCATGTCCCAGTCCTCATCCTCCGCGCCGGCCGCCGGTGCTTCCCTGGCTACCCGACTCGGGTTGACCGCCCCCATCATCCAGGCGCCCATGGCGGGCACCAGCACGCCGGCCCTGGCCGCGGCGGTCAGCAATGCCGGTGGCCTGGGCTCCCTGGGCCTGGGCGCGATGAACGCCACGGCGGCGCAGGCCGCCATCGCGCAGACCCGGGCGCTGACGACCCGGCCCTTCGGCGTGAACGTGTTCTGCCACACGCCCGCGCAAGCCGACGCGGATGCGGAAGCTGCCTGGTTGCGTTATCTGGCGCCGGAATTCGAGCGCTTTGGCGCCAAGCCGCCCGTGGCCTTGAAGGAGATCTACACCAGCTACGTGGTCGACACCGACATGCAAGCCTTGCTGCTGCGCGAAAAACCGGCCGTGGTGAGCTTCCATTTCGGCCTGCCGGCGCAGGAACACATCGACGCCTTGCGCGCCGCCGGCATCCTGCTGATGGCGACGGCGACCAATCTGGACGAGGCGCGGCAGATCGAAGCGGCGGGCATCGACGCCATCGTGGCGCAGGGCATCGAAGCGGGCGGCCATCGCGGCTTCTTCGATCCGCGTGCGCACGACGACAAGCTGGGCACGCTGGCCCTGGTGCGTCTGCTGGTCACGCAGACGCGCCTGCCCGTGGTGGCGGCGGGCGGCATCATGGACGGTGCCGGCGTGGCCGCGGTGCTGGCGCTTGGCGCGCAACTGGCGCAACTGGGCACCGCTTTCGTGACCTGCCCGGAATCGGCCGCCGATGCCGCGTACCGGCAGAACCTGCTGGGACATGAACAGGTGAGCACCGCGCATACGCTAGCCATTTCCGGCCGCCAAGCGCGCGGCGTGCGCAACCGGCTGATGGCCCTGGGCGTGGCCGAAGGCGCGCCGCCCGCGCCTGACTATCCCATTGCCTACGACGCCGGCAAGGCGCTGCACGCGGCGGCCAAGGCGCAGGGCGACAACACCTATGGCGCGCATTGGGCCGGCCAGGCCGCGCCGTTGGCGCGCGCGCTGCCCGCCGCCGAATTGGTGGCGCGGTTACAGGCCGAACGGAAGGCGGCAATCGAGGCCCTGTTCGATGAACAGAATTGAAAAGCATGGCCGGTTCGCCGGATCGACACGACACAGGAGGACGCTGAACGCCCCGAAAGGCGCATGGCGCTGTCTTGCAAGCAAATCAATCCCTTGAATTAAGGCGTATTTTGCCCAGTCGGAGCTTCTAAACTAAGCAACCCTTATATTCCGCGCCGCAGCATCAAAAATCCTTTATTACGTGCGTTGCCAGCCCTAAAGACCTTTTGGAAAACGACGTAAAAGAGGCTGTAAGAAAGCGGTGCTTCAACACTCGATTTCTTGGGGCGTCCGGCACAACCGGGCGCCCGGGTTCATCCCGCGGCTCACCTCTGCCGTACCTCGCTGCATAGCAGTAATCAAGACTAGGACAAGAAATCGTCATGCTGAAGAATATGAGAATCGGCGCCCGCCTGGCGCTTGGGTTTGGTATCGTGCTGGCCTTGGCCATCCTCATCACAGGCATCAGCCTGTGGCGCCTGAGCACGGTGGCCGCCGCCACGCGCGCCATGATGGAACTGCCCCTCGCCAAGGAGCGCATGACCAACGACTGGGCCAATTACGTGCTGGTCGGCATCACCCGCACCACCGCCATCGCCAAGAGCAGCGATCCCACCCTGGCAGGTTTCCTGGCCAGCGGTGCCACCGAAGGCACGCGCGCCTCGCTGGAGATCATGAAGAAACTGGAGCCGCTGATCCAGGACACCGACGAAAAAGCGGTCTACCAGAAGATCATGGACACGCGGGGCGGCTACGTCGCCGCCCGGGACGCGATCATGAAGTTCAAGGGCGAGGGCAAGGCCGACGAAGCGGACAAGATTTTCCTGTCGACCTTCCAACCCGCGTCGGTCAACTACAGCAAGCTGCTGGCCGAATTCGTCGAGGTGCAGCGCAAGCGTCTCGACACGGATGCGGCCCACATCCAGGAGATCGACCACGACAGCCGTCAACAGCTGATCATCCTGGCGATCCTGGCAACGGCCTTCGGCGCCCTGTGCGCCTGGGTCCTGACGCGCGGCATCACGCAACCCTTGGCCAAGGCACTGACCGCCGCCCGCCGGGTGGCCGATGGTGACCTGGGCAGCGAGATCACGGTCCATGGCCGCGACGAGACCGGTCAACTGCTGGAGGCCTTGCAGGCCATGAACGGCAATCTGCGCAATATCGTCGGCCAGGTACGCGGCGGCACGGATTCCATCGCCACGGCCGCTCGCGAAATCGCGGCAGGCAACCTGGACCTGTCCTCGCGCACCGAAGAGCAGGCCAGCTCGCTGAGCGAGACCGCCGCCACCATGGAACAGATGACCGTCACGGTCAAGCAGAACGCGGACAACGCCCGCCAGGCCAATCAATTGGCCGTGTCGGCGTCGGAAGTGGCCAGCCGCGGCGGCGCCGTGGTGTCGCAAGTGGTGGGCACCATGACGTCGATCAACGAATCATCACGCCGCATCGTCGACATCATCGGCGTGATCGACGGCATCGCTTTCCAGACCAACATCCTGGCGCTGAACGCGGCGGTGGAAGCCGCCCGCGCCGGCGAACAGGGCCGCGGCTTCGCCGTGGTCGCCAGCGAAGTGCGCAGCCTGGCGCAGCGCTCGGCCACCGCCGCCAAGGACATCAAGCAACTGATCAGCGATTCGGTGGCCAAGGTCGACAGCGGTTCGCAACTGGTCAGCCAGGCCGGCGCCACCATGGACGAGATCGTCGAAAGCGTGAAGCGGGTCACCGACATCATGGGCGAGATCAGCGCGGCCACGCACGAGCAGACCGGCAGTATCGAGCAGATCAACCTGGCCATCGCGCAGATGGAGCAGGTGACGCAGCAGAACGCCGCGCTGGTGGAAGAAGCCGCGGCCGCGTCGGGCGCCATGCAGGACCAGACCTCGACGCTGGCGCAACTGGTCAGCGTGTTCCGCCTGGCGCAGGGCAGCGCCGAGCAAGCGGTCGCAAGGCTGCAGGCAAACGCGCAGGCCGGCACGCACGAGGCGGGCGGCTACGTGGCCTTGCCCGCATAAATCGTGGATTCGTTGCAAGAACTGGAGGCCCTGCGTGTCCACGTCGGGCATCTGCAGGGCCGCTTCGACCTGGTCGTCCAGGCCAGCAGCGACGCGCTGTGGGACCTGGAAATCGGCGACCTGGACATCGACGATCCCGGCTGTCCGTGCTGGCTGTCCGACCAGTTTCGCCGGATGCTGGGCTACGAGTCCGTGGATGAGTTGCCGAATCTGCTGAGCAGCTGGTCGTCGCGCCTGCATGCGGACGACCGCGCCCGTACGCTGAATGCCTTCACGGCGCACATCGTCGACCGCAGTGGCCAGACGCCCTACGACGTGACGTACCGGCTGCGTTGCCGCGATGGCAGTTATCGCTGGATGCGCGCGCTCGGCCGCACGCAGCGCGCACCCGATGGCAGGGCGGTGCGCGTGGCCGGCGCCATGACCGACATCACCGACAGCATGGTGCTGCTGGATCTCAAGCGTTATGCGGAAGACATCGCCGCGCGTTACCGGGACCAGGCGTCGCTGCTGGACAAGACCACTGACGCCATCGTCGTGCGGGGGCTGGACGGGCGTATCCAGTTCTGGAACAAGAGCGCCGAACGGATGTACGGCTGGACGCCGGAAGAGGCGATGGGGCGCATGGTGGCGGAGCTGATCTATGACGATCATGCGTTGCTCGACGACATCACCGGGCGCATCCTGACCCACGGCGAGTGGCGCGGCGAGATCCGCCACCGGCGCAAGGACGGCACCACCTTTCCCGTGGAAGGGCATTGGACGCTGGTGCTGGACGAGGCCGGCGAGCCCAAGTCCATCATGGTCATCAATTCCGACATCACCCAGCGCAAGGCGGCCGAGCACAAGATTCGCCTGCTGGCCATGTACGACTCGCTGACCGGCCTGCCCAATCGCACGCTGTGCATGGAAAGCCTGGGCCGCGCACTGGTCGAGGCGCGCATGAATGACGGCATGCTGGCGGTGCTGTTCATGGACCTGAATCGCTTCAAGGAAATCAACGACACGCGCGGGCACGGGGTGGGCGACCAGGTGCTGGTGCAGGTGGCGCGGCGCTTCCAGGCGGTGCTGCGCAAGGGCGAGATCCTGTCCCGCCTGGCCGGTGACGAATTCATCGTCGCCACGCCGGTGGACGATCGCGCGGCCGCGGCCGACCTGGCGGAGCGCCTGGAAGGGGCTTTGCTGGATCCGGTGGCGGCTGCCGATCACACCTTCATCATGCGGGTCAGCATAGGCATCGCCCTGCATCCGATGGACGGCACCACCATCGACGACCTGCTCAAGCGCGCGGACATTGCGATGTACCGGGCCAAGGACAGCGGCGTCGGCCATGTGTTCTACGAACCTGAAATGAGCGAGGGCCTGGCCGAGCGCATGGAGCTGGCCAAGGACCTGGCGCGGGCCTTGAACAACGGCGAATTGCAGCTTTATTACCAGCCCAAGGTGGATCTGGACAGCGGCGCCATGGTGGGCGCGGAGGCTTTGTTGCGCTGGTACGATCCGCGGCGCGGCTGGGTCAGTCCGGTGGATTTCATTCCCATCGCGGAAGCGCGCGGCATGATGGCGCCCCTGGGGCGCTGGGTCCTGCGCGAGGCTTGCCGGCAGATGAAGGCCTGGCAGGTGGCAGGACTGCATTTTTCCGGGCGGCTGGCGATCAACCTGGCCGCGCAGGAACTGGACGACGGCTCGCTGGCCAGCAATATCGTCGACATCGTGCAGGCGGCGGACCTGACGCCGGCGTCGTTCGAGCTGGAATTGACCGAAAGCGGCCTGATGGGCGATATCGAGCGCGCCATCGTGGTCATGGCGGCCTTGAAGGCGGCCGGGTTTGCCTTGTCCATCGATGACTTCGGTACGGGCTATTCGTCGCTGGCGTACCTGAAGCGCCTGCCGGTGGACAAGCTGAAGATCGATATCTCCTTCGTGCGCGACATGCTCAATGACCGCCACGACCGCACCATCGTCACCACCATCCTGGGCATGGCCCACAATATGGGACTGAGCGCCATTGCCGAGGGCGTGGAGCAGGCCGAGCAGGCCGAAGCGCTGCGTGCGCTGGGCTGCGACGAGGCGCAGGGCTATTACTACGGCAAGCCGCAACCGGCGTCGGTGTTCGCGCGCACGTGGCTGACCGCGCAGCCGCGCGGATAGCCACGGGGACCGAGCGAGCAGGTGCCTGTCATGGGGACCGGGGTAAACTGCGGGCGCCGCCGTTCCTGGCGCGCTTCGATTTCCCTTCCCCCCAAATGAATCTACGTACCTTGCGTGAAGAATGGCTCGGCAACGTCCGCGGCGATGTGTTGTCCGGCCTGGTGGTGGCCCTGGCCCTGATCCCTGAAGCCCTGGCGTTTGCCGTGATCGCGGGTGTCGATCCGCGGGTGGCGCTGTACGCCGCCTTCTGTATCGCGGTGGTGTCCGCCATCGCCGGGGGCCGCCCGGCCATGATTTCCGCCGCTACCGGCGCCGTGGCGTTGCTGGTCGTCGGACTGGTCAAGGACCATGGCGTGCAGTACCTGTTCGCCGCGGCCCTGCTGGCGGGCGTGCTGCAGATATTGGCGGGTTACCTGCGGCTGGGCGCGCTCATGCGCTTCGTGTCGCGCTCGGTGATCACGGGCTTCGTCAACGCCTTGGCGATCCTGATCTTCCTGGCGCAGTTGCAGGAATTCCATAACGCCCATTGGACCGTCTATGCGCTGGTGGCGGGCGGCCTGGCCATCATCTACCTGTTTCCACGCATCACCCGTGCGGTGCCGTCGCCGTTGGTCTGCATCGTCGTGCTGACCGTCCTGGCGGTGTGGCTGCACCTGCCGGCGCGCACCGTGGGCGATATGGGCGCATTCCCGGACAGCGTGCCGCATTTCGCGCTTCCGCTGGTGCCGTGGAATATGGACACGCTGCGCATCATCTTCCCGTATTCGCTGGCGATTGCCGTGGTGGGCCTGCTGGAGTCGCTGATGACCGCGGCCATCGTGGATGACTTCACCGATACCAATAGCGACAAGAACCGCGAGTGCCGCGGGCAGGGCATCGCCAATATCTGCGCCGGCCTGCTGGGCGGAATGCCGGGCTGCGCGATGATCGGCCAGTCCGTCATCAACGTGAAGTCAGGCGGGCGTGGGCGCCTGTCGACGTTCCTGGCGGGCTTGTTCCTGCTGATCCTGGTGGTGTTCCTGGGACCGTGGGTGCGGCAGATTCCGATGGCCGCGCTGGTGGCGGTGATGATCATGGTGTGTATCAGCACCTTCAGCTGGAAGTCCTTGGCGAACCTGCGCACCCATCCGCGCAGTTCGTCGGTGGTGATGCTGGCCACCGTCGTGGTGGTGGTCGCCACCGGCAACCTGGCCATCGGGGTCGGGGTGGGCGTGCTGCTGAGCGCCTTGTTCTTCGCGTCCAAGGTGCATCGGATGTTCGCGGTGCAGACGACCACGCTGGACGACGGGCGTGGGCGCCGCTATGCCGTGCGCGGCGAAGTGTTCTTCGCCACGTCGCAGGCGCTGGTGGCCGAGTTCGATTTCAAGGAGCCGATCGAGCGCGTGGTGCTGGACCTGGAGGAAGCGCATTTCTGGGACATCACCGCGGTCGACGCGCTTGACCGCGTGGTCCATAAGTTCCGCCGCCATGGCGTGGCGGTGGAAGTGCTGGGCTTGAACCACGCCAGCGCGACGATGGTCGAGAAGTTCGGCACGCATGACAAGGGCGGCGACGCGCCTGCCGTCGGGCACTAGAACAGCCCCAGCTGACCGTCCGTCAACTGGGAAAAATCATCGCCCACGAAGGCGAGGATGGCGTCGGCGATCGGTTGCAGCTGCTTGGTGACGTAGTGTTCGTAGTCGATGCCGGCCTGGCGGTTCTCCAGCGGCTCGGGTCCGGCCAGGGTCATGACGTAGCTGATCCAGCCGCCGTTCTGGTACTGCATGGGCCGCTGCTGGCGCTGGTTGTATTCGTCCGCGCTGCGGGCCGCGCGCACGTGCGGTGGCACGTTGCGTTCGTAGTGGTCGAGGCGGCGGCGCAGGCGCTTGCGATAGACCAGCAGTTCGTCCAGCTCGCCGGCGCGGGTGCGGCGCACGAAGTCACGGATGTAGTCGCGGTAAGGCTCGCGCCGGAAAATGCGCAGATAAAGTTCCTGCTGGAATTGGCGCGCCAGCGGCGACCAGTCCGTGCGTACGGATTCCAACCCCTTGAACACCACGTCTTCGCTGCCGTCGGCGCGCCGGACCAGGCCGGCGTAGCGCTTCTTGCTGCCTTCCTCGGCGCCGCGCACCGTGGGCATCAGGAAGCGCTGGAAATGGTTCTCGTATTGCAGCTCCAGCGCGCTTTGCAGGCCGTATTCCTGTTGCAGGTGCTGGCGCCACCACAGGTTGATGCCGGCCACCAGTTCGCGGCCTATGCGCGCGGCGTCTTCCTCGGCGCGCGCGCGGCCCAGCCACACGAAGGTGGAGTCGGTATCGCCATAAATGACGATGTGGCCTTGCGCCTCGATCAGTTCGCGCGTGCGCTGCATGATTTCATGGCCGCGTAGCGTAATGGACGAGGCCAGCCGCGCATCGAAGAAACGGCAGCCGGGCGAACCCAGCACGCCGTACAGGGAGTTCATGATGATCTTCAAGGCTTGCGACAGCGCCTTGTTGCCCGCGCGCTTGGCGGCATCGCGGCCGTCCCAGATACGGGCCACGATGGCCGGCAGGCTGTGCCGCGTCCGCGAAAAGCGCGCGCCGGCGAAGCCTGGGACGGAAGCGTCGTCGCCGGGCTGGCGCAGGCCTTCGATCAGCCCCACCGGATCGATCAGGAAGCTGCGGATGATGGACGGGTACAGGCTCTTGTAGTCCAGTACCAGTACCGATTCGTACAGGCCGGGACGGGAATCCATGACGAAACCGCCGGGACTGGCGTTGGGCGGCTGCGAACCCAGGCGGGGCGCGACGAAGCCGGTGCGATGCATCAGCGGCAGGTAAAGGTGTTCGAACGCCGCCACCGAGCCGCCGCTGCGGTCTGCGGCCAGCCCGGTGACCGTGGCGCGTTCGAGCAGGAAGGCCAGCAGTTCGGTCTTTTCGAAGATGCGCGTGACCAGTTCGCAGTCCTGCAGGTTGTAGCGGGCCAGGGCCTGCTTGTCCTGCGCGAACATGCGGTTGATCTCGTCCATGCGGTGGTAGGGATCGTCGATGGCCTTGCCGGTGCCCAGCACGGTTTGCGCCACGTATTCCAGGCTGAAGGACGGGAAGCTCCAGGTGGCGGAGCGCAGGGCTTCGATGCCGTCGATGATCAGCCGGCCCGGCGCCGCCGCGAAATAGTGCTGCGGCCGGGCGCCGTGCTCGCGCCATTCCATCACCGCGCCAGCGCGGCCCAGCCGCAGCGGTACGCCCAGGCGCTGGGAATGTTCGTGCAGGACACGCAGGTCGAACTGCACCACGTTCCAGCCGATCACGGCATCGGGGTCGTGGCGCGCCAGCCAGTCGTTGAGCCGGCGCAGCAGGGCGCCACGGTCGGTGCAGTATTCGAGATCGAAATCCCGGCCATCGGCGCCAGCGACCCGTTCGCTGCCGGCGGTCTGCGCCAGCATATAGACCTGGCGCTGGCCGCAGCCTTGCAGGCCTATGCAATACAGGTTGCCGCGCTGATCGGTTTCGATGTCCAGCGAGACCAGGCGCAGGATGGGGCGGTAGTCGGGATCGGGCTTCAGCGTGGCGTCCAGCAGGATGCCATCGGGGTCCGCGCGGCCGCTGAAACGCAGGGGCGCGGTGATGAAGCGTTCCATGAGATAGCGTTCGGGCGGGCGGATATCGGCTTCGTAGATGTCCACGCCCGCTTCGGTCAGGCGCTTCTCCAGGCGGGCCAGCTGGCGTTGCTGCTGGCAATACAGGCCCAGGACGGGGCGGTGCTTGAAGTCCTTGAGGGCCAGGGCACGCAGCTCGCCATTGGTTTCACCGCGCAGGATGGCTTCGGCCAGGCCGCGCTGGTCGGCCGGGATGAAGGCGACCGACGGTTGGACGGGCACCCGGATGCGCTGGGCGCCTGCGTCGGTGGCCAGCCAGAATTCGACCTCGGTACCCGAGGGGGTGTCGCGCCAATGGCGGGTCAGCAGGAAGCCCTGCCGGGTTGGCTGGGCGTCGGCTTGGGCAGCGTCAGGGGCCGGATGGCTGTCCGGGGCGGCCGGATGGCTATTCGGTGCTGCTGGAGCGGCCGGGCGGCTGGCCGGCATTTCCGGAGCGGCGGTCGGGGCGGATATACTGTTCATGGATACAGTATTTTGCCATGAGCCAGTCAGATCTATCTTCCGTCACGCGTTTCGATGGGGATGCCTCCGTTTTGGAGGCATCCGGCGTTTTTGCCGATGCGCATGGCGTCGTCGTTTTGGCGGCTTCCAGCTTCTCCGCCGATACGCCTGGCGTGCGGGCAACGGGATCCTCCAACGCTGAGGCTACGGCACCAACGGCCGCTGTCGTGGTGCCGTCGTCCATCGCCGCGGCGGCGGCACGGCTGCTGCGGCCTGGCAACGAGGAAGGGCCGGATCCGCATTACTACCTGCGCAATTTCACTTTTGCCCTGGCCTGGATCGCCGAACGTTATGGCGATCTGCTGGACGAGGCGGAACAGGCCTTCCTGGATGACTACGCGGGGTTGCCGCGGCCGTCACAGGCGCTGATGGTGCGGATGCTGATGCGCAAAGGGCCTTATTTCCGCGTCGACTCGCTGCATTACGCCGAGATCGGCGATCCGGTGAGCGCCGCGGCGCCGCTGCTGGCGCTTGGCTGGCTGGACGCGAACCCCGTGCTGACGCTGGATGCGCTTTTCGCCGTCCTGCGCCAGGCGGAACTGGCGCGAGTGTTCGCCGGCGTCGCGCCGGGGAAGCTTTCCAAGGCGCGGCTGCTGGAGCATCTGCGCGGGCTGGCGCAGTTTGGGGACGCACGGCCATGGCGACAGTGGCGGCTGCCGCAAGGCGCCAGTGATGGCGCGATGAGCAGCGCCGGTGAAGGTGCTATCGAAGGCGCCGACGGCGTTGCGGCGGGCGCGATCGATGTTGTGGAAGTGCGTATCGTGCTTCTGGTCGAGCGCTTGCGATTGATGTTCTTCGGCAATCTGCGGCAGGACTGGTCGGAGTTCGTCCTCGCCGATCTGGGTATCTTCCAGTACGAACGCGTCGAATTCCCCGCTGCGGCACGGGCTTTCCAGCATCGATCCGATATCGAAACCTATCTGCGCCTGCAGCGCCTGCGCGAGCAGATCGACGAGGTGAGCGTGCAGACAGGTGAAGCCGCAGCCGACTCGCCCTGGCAGGCGATCCATCGGGCCTTGCTGGCGGAGAACCCCGCGCAGCCGTGGTTGTGCCGGCGTCGGGACAAGCTGCTGTTCGCCTTGGGACGCGCGCGGGAACGTCAGCGCGATTGGGAAGGGGCGCTGGCGTGCTATCGATCGAATGGCTATCCCGGCGCCCGACACCGAACCATGCGCGTGCTGGAGCAGGCCGGCGCCGATGCCGATGCGCTGGCCATGGCCGAGGCCGCACTGGCCGCGCCCGAAAGCGAAACCGAGGTGCAGTTGCTGCAGCGCCTGGTTCACCGTCTGCGGCGCCGCCTTGGCCACCTCGGCCGGGACGGTCTTGCGCCTGCACGCAGGCCGACGGTCACCACGCTGGACCTGCGCCTGGCCCGGCCGCAAGACGGGCGCTCCGTCGAGTTCGTGGCGCGTGATCATCTGTCTTGCGCGGACGGGCCGGTCTATTACGTCGAGAACACGCTGATCAATGCCTTGTTCGGGCTGCTTTGCTGGCCGGCCATTTTCCAGCCGGTGGCGGGGGCGTTTTTCCATCCGTTCCAGCGCGGGCCGGCGGATCTGCACGATCCAGGCTTTGCCGCTGCCCGTCGCGCGGCCTTCGACGCCTGCCTGACGCAGCTGGACGAGGGCAGCCATGCCGACACCATACGCGCCAACTGGCGGGCCAAGGCGGGCTTGATGTCGCCCTTCGTGGTGTGGGGCGCGTTGGACGAAGCCTTGCTGGACGTCGCTTTGCATTGTTTGCCGGCCGCGCATCTGAAGCTTTGGTTCATGCGCATCCTGGCGGATATCAAGACCAATGCCAGTGGTCTGCCTGACCTGGTGCGCTTCTGGCCGGCTGAACGGCGCTATGAATTGATCGAGGTGAAGGGGCCGGGCGATCGCTTGCAGGACAACCAGCTGCGTTGGATCGCGTATAACCACGCGCACGGCATTCCCGTGCGGGTTTGCCGCGTTGCGTGGCAAGAGCAGGCTGCATGATCTACACCATTGCGGTACGTGCCCTGTGTGAGTTCACGGCTCGCAGCGGTGATCTGGACACGCGCTTCACGCCCGCGCCGTCCGGACAGGAAGGCATCGCCGGCCACCAGGCCGTCGTCGCCCGCCGCCCCGCCGGGTACGAGGCCGAGGTCGCGTTGGAAGGTATGTACAGCGGCGTTGCCAGCGATGCGGCCGCCGCCCGCGATGCCAGCCACGCGCTGGATGTTGTCGTTGCGACGGAGGTGATCGACGCAACCGACGCGACCGGCGCGACCGATGCGCCGGCAGGGATTCCGCCGGCAAGCCCGCCTGCAACCTTGCGGGTGCGGGGCCGCGCCGATGGGTACGATCCGGTGCAACACAGGCTGGAAGAGATCAAGACGAGGCGCGGGTCGGCGGATCGGGTGCCGGACAACCAGCGGGCGGTGCATTGGGCACAGGCCATGGTCTACGGACATCTGCTGTGCCAGGCCCGCTCCTTCGAAAATCTGGAAATCGCGCTGGTGTACTTCGACCTGGGCAGCCAGGAAGAAACGGTATTGACGCGCGCGTGTTCCGCCAAGGAGCTGAGCGACTTCTTCGTGGAGCAATGCCAACGCTTCCTGGCCTGGGGCCGGCAGGAATCCGCGCACCGCGAAGGACGCGATGAAGCCCTGCGCGCCATGGCCTTCCCGCAAGCCGCTTTCCGCCCCGGCCAACGTGAACTCGCCGCCGCCATCTACCGCGTCGCGCGTGACGGCAAACCCTTGCTGGCGCAGGCTCCCACCGGCATCGGCAAGACCTTGGGCAGCCTGTTCCCCATGCTCAAGGCGATGCCCGTTGCGCCGCTGGACCGGGTGTTCTTCCTTTGCGCCAAGAATGCCGGCCGCCATGCCGCGCTGGATGCGGTGGCAAAGGTGCGCGCGGCGGCGCCCTTGCTGCCTTTGCGCACCTTGGAGCTGGCCTCGCGCGAGCAGACTTGCGTGTATCCAGGACGCGATTGCAATGGCGAAGACTGCCCCCTGGCACGCGGTTTCTATGACCGCCTGCCGGCAGCGCGGGCCCAGGCGGCCGCCGCGCCTGTGCTGGACCGGCCGGCGCTGAGCGCCATCGCCGCCACGCATGGCATCTGTCCGTATTACCTGGGGCAGGAAATGGCCCGCTGGTGCGATGTGGTCGTCGGCGACTACAACTATTACTACGACTACAACGCCTTGCTGCATGGCCTGACGCTGAGTTCGCAATGGCGGGTCGGCGTGCTGGTGGATGAAGCGCATAACCTGGTCGAGCGCGCGCGCGGCATGTACAGCGGGCAGTTGTCGGCTGCGCAGTTGGCCCTGGCGCGGCGCGCTGCGCCCAAGTTCTTGCGCAAGCCGCTCGATGCCTTGCGGCGCGCGTGGAAGGGCAGTCTGCAGGAACGGGCGGGAGAGGGGTATCGCGTCTATGACCCCTTGCCGGCGCCGCTGCTGACGGCTTTGCAGCGCACGGGATCCGCACTGGCGGAGTATTTCGCCGAGCCCGCCGGCGCGGCGGAAGAGGACTTGCTGGCGTTCTATTTCGACCTGCTGCGTTTCCTGCGCCTGGCCGAAAGCCACGGTCCCCACGCACTGTTCGACGCCATGCCGGCCGAGCCGGCGCGGGGCGCCATACCCGCGGCGGCCGCGGCGGATCGGGCCCCTGGTGCGCGGACGCCGGTCGGGGCGGCGCTGCGGCGCGCCGCGCCGCTGGACACGCTTTCGGTGCGGAATGTGATTCCCGCGCCGTTCCTGGCGCCGCGTTTTGCCACCGCGCATGCCACGGTGCTGTTTTCCGCGACGTTGGGGCCTGCGCATTTCTATCGGGACACCCTGGGGCTGCCGGCGGATTGCCCGTGGGTGGACGTCCCGGGGCCGTTCCAGCCTGAGCAGTTGCAGATCCATCTCGTGGATCGCGTGTCCACCCGCTACCGCGATCGTGCCGCGTCGGTGTCGCCCATCGTTGACGTGATGGCGCGTGCCTATGCGCAGAAGGCAGGCAACTATCTGTGCTTTTCCAGCAGCTTCGATTACCTGGCGCGGCTGGCCGAGCGGCTGCAGCAGGCGCATCCGGGCATTCCCACCTGGCGGCAGGCGTCCGGCATGGATCCCAAGGCGCGTGCCGAATTCCTTGACCGGTTCGTCGCCGACGGGGAGGGGATAGGTTTCGCCGTGCTGGGTGGCGCGTTCGGCGAAGGGGTCGATCTGCCGGGTTCGCGTCTGATCGGCGCGTTCATCGTCACGTTGGGATTGCCGCAGATGAATCCGGTCAATGAAGAAATGATGCGGCGCATGCAGGCGCGGTTTGGCCAGGGGTACGACTATACGTACCTGTATCCCGGCTTGCGCAAGGTGGTCCAGGCGGCGGGCCGGGTCATCCGGTCTGAAGCGGACCGTGGCAGCGTGTACCTGATCGACGACCGCTACCGCCGTCCCGAAGTTCGGCGGCTTCTGCCGGCATGGTGGGCGGTGTAGGCCGCCATCGCACCGTCTTGAGCAAAAAAATCAAAAGGGAATTTCCGAGGAAATTCCCTTTTTTTGATTTTGGCTGGGCGCAAGCGTAGCTGCCCTGGCGGGTTCTGTACCCCGCACGCCGCCGCACAGAGGTGGTCGCCCCGGCAGGGCCGACCATATCTCTCCCCCGGCTGGGGAAATCCCTAGCCTGCTCGCTATTGTCCAGTAGCGCCCAGCTATATAGAATGATTTTTATAGCATACTGAGGTATCGCAATTCGATACTTGAAATAGGCGGCCTCGGAACGCCCCGGATAACCCCCAGACAACACAGGTAAATCGCACATGCACGCGCACGAGTACACGGCCCTGGACGGCCTGGCCCTGGCGGAATTGCTGGACCGCAAGGAAGTCAGCTCAGTGGAATTGATGGAAGCCGCCGTGGCAGTCGCGCGCGAGCGGGGCCCGGCCTTGAACGCGCTGATCTACGAACGCTACGACGAAGCGCTGCAATGGGCGCGCGACTGGCAACCGAGCGGCCCGTTCCGCGGCATTCCCTTCCTGCTCAAGGACTCCGGCTTCGCGTCGCGCCGCTTCCCGTCCAGCCTGGGCTCGCGGCTGTTCAATGACATGACCTACACCTATGACGCCACCGTGGCGGGCCGTTTCGAGCAGGCCGGGCTGATTCCCTTCGCCCGCTCCACGGTATCGGAGCTATGCATGGGCCCGTCCACCGAAGCCGTGCGCAACGGCGGCCCCACGCTGAACCCGCGCGACCTGACACGTTCGGTGGGCGGCTCCAGCGGCGGCGCGGCCGCGGCGGTGGCGGCCGGCATCGTCCCGGTCGCGCATGGCAGCGACGGCGGCGGCTCCATCCGCATTCCCGCCGCCTGCTGCGGCGTCTACGGCCTGAAGCCCTCGCGCGGCCGGGTTCCGATGGGACCGGCGCGGGGCGAAGGGTGGGGCGGCATGGCCTCGGATGGCGTGCTCACCCGTTCGGTGCGCGACACCGCGGCCGCCATGGACGTGATCAGCGGCTACGAACCGGGCGCGCCTTATGCCGCGCCGCCCAAGCCGGATTCCTATCTCGACGCTGTGCGCGAAGACCATGTCGCACCCTTGCGCATCGCCGTCTGGCGCCGTGGCTGGAACGACATCGAGCCCGCGCCTGAATGCCTGCAGGCACTGGAACGCACGGTCGCCTGGTGCCGCGAACTGGGCCATGAAGTCGTCGACGCCCAGGTGCCCGATCTGGATTACACCGGCTTCGTGCGGGCGCACGGCTCGGTGCTGGCCACCAATATCGTCATCGCCGTCGACGCACGCCTGAAGCTGCTGGGCCGGTCCCTGCGCGACGACGAAATCGAACCCGTCCTGCGCGACGGCTATGAAGTGGGCAAGGGCCTCAGCGCCATGCAATATGCCGACGCCATCACGCGCTTCCACGCCATCAGCCGTGCCATCGAAAACGCCATGGCAGGCTTCGACCTGGTGCTGACGCCGACCCTTACGCAATTGCCGGCCAAGCTGGACGAGCTGGGCCTGAACCGCGGCGGCTTCTGGGATTTCCGCATGAAAGTATCGCGCTACGCCACCTTCCTGGCGGTGATCAACGCCTCGGGCCAGCCCGCGGCCAGCCTGCCCTTGAACTGGACCGCCGACGGCGTGCCGGTGGCATCGCAACTGATCGGCCATTTCGGCCGCGAAGATGTCATCCTGCGGCTTTCGGCGCAACTCGAGCGCATCGCACCGTGGGCGGATCGTGGCATCGTCCTGCCGTCGTAAGAACCGTCAAGCCGTACACAACATCCAGCAAGGGGAACCCATGCATAACGTCAAGCTATACGCCGCCGCGCTCTGGTGCGCGGCCCTCATCGCCCCCGCATTGATGCCTTCACTGGCACAGGCGCAAACGCAAGCCCCAACGCAAACCAAGGCCCGCATCGTCATGCATGCCCCGTTGCGCGTGCTCGATCCCATCCTGACGCCGGCCTACATCACCCGCAACCACGGCTATCTGATCTACGACACGCTGTTCGCGATGGACGCCCACTCGCGCCCCCAGCCGGAGATGGTCGATACGTGGAAGGTGTCCGACGACAAGCTCACCTATACCTTCACGCTGCGCGCTGGCCTGAAATTCCATGACGGCGCGCCCGTCACCGCCGACGACGTAGTGGCGTCCCTGCAGCGCTGGGAAGCCGTCGACATCGTCGGGCGCCGCCTGAAGGCCGCCACCGACACGCTTACGGCCAGCGACGCCAACACCTTCGTGCTGAAACTGAAGCAGCCCTTCGGCCTGGTGCTGGACGCGCTGGCCCGCCAGAGCTCGGTGGTGCCCTTCATCATGCCCAAGCGCATCGCGCAGACGCCGCCCACGACGGCCATCACGGAATACATCGGTTCCGGGCCCTACAAGTTCGTTGCCGCCGACTTCCAGCCGGGCGTCAAGGCCACCTACGTCAAGTTCACCGACTATGTGCCGCGCAAGGAGCCGGCCAGCGGCTTCGCCGGCGGCAAGGTCGCAACCCTGGACCGCATCGAATTGGTCAACATCTCGGACGCGCAGACCGCCGTCAACGCCTTGCGCAACGGCGAGATCGATTTCGTCGAGGACGTGCCGCCCGACCTGATGCCGCAACTGCAGGACGCCAAGGGCATCACGCTGAAGTCCTTCGGCAAGAACAGCATGATGTTCACGCTGCGCATGAACTGGCTGCAGCCGCCCTTCAATAATCCGAAGGTGCGCCAGGCCGCGTTGGCGGCCTTGAACCAGAGCGACTTCCTGGAAGCGCAGATAGGCGACGCCAAGGTCTACCAGCTGTGCGGCGCCGTGCTGTCCTGCGTGTCGCCTTACGCGTCCGAAGAGGGTGCCATCCAGATCAAGGCACCGGATCTCAAGCACGCGAAGCAGTTGCTGAAGGACAGTGGCTACAAGGGCGAGAAAGTGGTGATCCTGCACGCCACCGACCTGCCCATCTTCACCAACATCGCGCCGGTTACCGCCGAGGCCCTGCGCAGCATCGGCATGAACGTCGAAGTGCAGTCCATGGACTTCACCACGCTGCTGGCCCGCCGTACCAAGAAGGATCCGGTGGAGCAGGGCGGCTGGAGCATCTTCCAGTCCAACATGACCAGCCTGGAACTGATGTCGCCTGTGGGTAATCCCAACCTGGACGGCGGCGGCGAGAAGGGCTATCCCGGCTGGACCAGGGACGAGGTGATGGAAGACCTGTGCAACCGCTTCGCCGCCACCAGCGACGAGGCCGAGCGCAAGCAGCTGGCCCTGGAGATCCAGCGCCGTTCCTATGCGCAGGTGATGTTCGTGCCCCTGGGCGGTTATTCCAAATTCAAGGGCTACGACGCCAAGTTCGCCAATATGGTGGATGCGCCCGTCCCCTTGTTCTGGTCGAAGTAAGCGTAAGCGGAGTTCCGGCGATATGTTGAACCTGATACTCAAACGCCTGTTGGCGGCCATCCCCGTCATGCTGGTGGTGGCGACGGTGGTTTTCCTGCTGCTGCGCCTGGCGCCCGGCGATCCCGCGCGCATCATCGCCGGTGACATGGCCAGCGAGCAGACGGTGGCGGAGATCCGCAACGACATGGGGCTGGACCGGCCGCTGGCCACGCAGTACGTGCTGGCCATGGGCGCCTTGCTGCGCGGCGACCTGGGGGCTTCCATCCTGTCCAAGGAACCGGTCAGCAAGCTGATCGGCCAGCGCCTGGGGCCCACGGTGGCGCTGGCCCTGTGCGCCATCCTGGTGACGGTGGCGTCCGCGGTGCCGTTGGGCGTGATGGCGGCATGGTGGCATGGACGCCTGATCGACCGCCTGACGCTGGCGCTGACCACGCTGGCCTTTTCGATACCGGCCTTCGTGGTGGGCTATCTGCTGATCCTGCTGTTTTCCGTGAAGCTGGGATGGCTGCCGGTGCAGGGCTATGCCAGCGTCATGCAGGGCTTCGGCGTCTTCGTCTATCACATGGCCCTGCCGACCATCACGCTGGCCGTGGTGTTCATCGCCCTGATCACGCGCATCACCCGCGCCAGCATGCTGGACGTGCTGGGCGAGGACTTCGTGCGTACCGCGCGCGCCAAGGGCGTATCGGAGCGCTATGTCCTGTACCGCCACGCCTTGCGCAATGCCGCCGTGCCCATCGTCACGGTGGTGGGCCTGGCGCTGACCACCATGATCAGCGGCGTGGTGGTGACCGAGACCATCTTCAACATACCGGGCGTGGGCCGCCTGATCGTCGACGCCGTGATGGCGCGCGACTATCCGGTGGTGCAGGGGACCATATTGTTTTTCTCCTTCGTCTACGTGTTCATCAATCTGGCGATCGACCTGGCCTACGTGCTGCTCGATCCGCGCATTCGTTATTGATCCGGACCAGACCATGACTGTGAAGACGTTTTCCGCGGCCTCGCTGCCGATGCGCCCGGCGTCCCGCCTGCGCCGCGCCGCTACCGTGCTGGCACGCGATCCCTGGATGCTGGGCGGCCTGGTTCTGCTGCTGATCCTGGTGGCGGCCGCCGTGCTGGCGCCCGTCATTTCCTGGCACGATCCCGCCAGCCTGGCGCCGCGCATGCGCCTGAAACCCTACAGCGCCGCTTATTGGTTCGGCACCGATTCGCTGGGACGCGACCTGTTCGCGCGCCTGCTGTACGGCGGACGCCTGTCGATCACGCTGGCGGCGCTGGTCAGCGTCATCTCGGTGGCCGTGGGCTTGGCGCTGGGCGTGCTGGCGGGCTATTTCCGCCGCCTGGACGCGGTGGTCATGCGCATCATCGACGGCATCATGGCCATACCGGGCCTGCTGTTGGCCATCGCCATGGTGGCCCTGGGCGGCGCCACCATCCCTACCATGGTCATCGCCATTTCCATTCCGGAGATTCCCCGCGTGGCGCGCCTGGTGCGCAGCGTGGTGCTGTCGGTGCGCGAGGAACCTTACGTGGAAGCGTCCATGGGCATGGGCACGCCGGTGTGGAAAGTGCTGTGGCGCCATGTGCTGCCCAGCACCATCAACCCGCTGGTGGTGCAGGCCACCTTCATCTGTGCGTCGGCCATCCTGATCGAAGCCGTGCTGGGTTTCCTGGGCCTGGGCTTTCCGCCGGAGATCCCCAGCCTGGGCAGCATCATCGCCGAGGGCCGGCCTTACTTTCAGCGCGCGCCCTGGATCGTGCTGTATCCCGGCCTTTACCTGGCCTTGTTGATTCTGTCGGTGAACCTGTTCGGCGATGCCTTGCGCGACCGTCTCGATCCCCGCATGGCCCGCAAACGCAAAGGCTGAACCATCATGTCCCATCCCATACTTGAAATCCGTGATCTCAAGGTGCGCCTGCCCGGCGCGGGCGACCGCCGTTATGCCGCGGAGGATATCAGCCTGACCGTGGGCGAACGCGAAATCGTCTGCATCGTGGGCGAATCGGGCTCCGGCAAATCGGTGACCGCCGGCGCGGTCATGGGCCTGTTGCCCAAGGACGTGCTGCACAAGGAAAGCGGCCAGATCCTGCTGTCCGGCAAGGACATCACCGACGCCACGCTGGGCGAACTGCGCGCCCTGCGCGGCGACCGCATGGCCATGATCTTCCAGGAGCCGATGACGGCGCTGAATCCACTGATGAAGGTGGGTGACCAGGTTGCGGAGATCTTCCAGTTCCACGGCCCGGCGCTGTCCGGCCGTGACAGCGACAAGCGGGTGCTGGATCTGTTGAACGACGTGCGCCTGCCGTCGCCGGAGACGCTGCGCCATGCGTATCCGCACCAGCTGTCGGGCGGCCAGCGCCAGCGGGTGATGATCGCCATGGCGCTGGCGATGGAGCCGGCGTTGATCATCGCCGACGAACCCACCACCGCCTTGGACGTGACTTCGCAGGCCCAGGTGCTACGCCTGCTGCATGGGCTGCGGGAACGGCACAATACCGGCATCCTGTTCATCACCCACGATTTCGATGTGGTGGCCGAGATCGCGGACCGTGTCATCGTGATGCAGCGTGGCCGTATCGTGGAAAGCGGCCGCGCCGCCGACGTGCTGGCGCGGCCGCAACATGCCTACACGCGCAAGCTGCTGGATGCGGTGCCCAAAGGGCATTTCGGCGCGCGCGAGAGCGGGGCGGCGCGCATGCCCGTGCTGCAAGTCGAGAACCTGGGGATGCGTTTCGAGACGACCAGCATGTTCCGCAGCAAGCGCCGCGTGGTCGATGCGTTGACCGACGTGTCCCTGACCCTGGGTGAGGGCGAAACGCTGGGCGTGGTGGGCGAGTCGGGGTCCGGCAAGACGACGTTGGGCCGTTGCCTGGCGCATTTCGCCCATCCGACCAGCGGGCGCATCATGATGCACGGCCAGGATATTTCCAAGCTGACGCGTGCGCAATGGCGCCAGTGGTGCAAGCGCATCCAGATGGTGTTCCAGGATCCGTACCGGTCTTTCAATCCGCGCGTGACGATAGGCCAGGCCCTGGCCGAAGGGCCCATGAATTATGGGGTTGGCGCGGCCCAGGTGCGCGAGCGCACGCTAGAGATGCTGGATCTGGTGAGCATGGACGCCAGCGCGCTGGAACGTTATCCGCATGAGTTCTCCGGCGGGCAGCGCCAGCGCATCTCCATCGCGCGGGCGTTGATGATGGAGCCGGAAATCCTGGTCGCGGATGAGGCCGTATCGGCGTTGGACGTATCGGTGCAGGCGCAGATCCTGGACCTGCTGGAAACCGTACGCGAA
Source organism: Achromobacter sp. HZ34 (assembly GCF_002209485.1). GTDB lineage: Bacteria > Pseudomonadota > Gammaproteobacteria > Burkholderiales > Burkholderiaceae_B > Bordetella_C. The sequence goes on from NZ_NJIX01000001.1 coordinate 321,208, forward strand.
CGCCTGGGCCTGAGCATGATCTTCATCACCCACGATCTACGCGTGGCGGCGCGCCTGTGCCATCGCATCGCCGTGATGCAGCGGGGGCGCTTGATGGAGATCGGCAGCGCCGAGGAAGTCTTCAGCCGGCCCCGCAGCGATTACACGAAGGAATTGCTGGCCGCGATTCCGGGGCAGCAGTTGGGCTCGCCTGCCCCTGCGGCGATGATGCCTGCCTAGGAGAACTCGGACCGTGGCCAGCCGCCTCCGACCGCATGTTGCGCAATGGCCAGCGCCTGGCGCTCGGCGTACGCGTGGGCCTGCAGGCCGCGGGATGTCTGCGTCGCGAACGAACTGGCCTCAAAAGAGGCTGTAGGGGCGAAGCCCCCACGAAAAAAAAACTGGATAGTGTTCCTTAATTGAAATGAGGATGCCCGTGAATCGCGTCGCCCTGCTGAGCCGCTCGGCCAACCTGGCCTATTTCCAACCGCTGCTCAACGCCATCGATCCCGCCCTGCAGATCGCCACCTGGCCCGACCCCGCGTGCCTGAACGCGGACATCGCCGTCTGCTGGAACTCGCCTCCCGGCGTCTATGCCCGCATGCCGGAACTGCGCCTGATCCACAGCATCGCCGCCGGTGTCGACAACGTATTGGCCGACCAGGAGACCCGCGGCCTGCCGGTGTGCCGGGTGGTCGATCCCATGCTGGCGCAGGGGATGCTGCAATACGTCCTCTGGGCCGTCCTGCACTTTCATCGCAAGCTGGACGTGGCGATGGCCAACCAGCGCCAGGCCTTGTGGCAGCGGCCGCGCCAACAGGCAGCGAAGGAATTTCGCGTGGGCCTGATGGGCCTGGGCGAACTGGGTGGGCTGATCGCCGCCACCTTGCCTTCGCTGGGCTATTCCGTGAATGGCTGGTCGCGCACGCCGCGTGCACAGGCAAGCGCGGAGGCACGCGCAGTGGCGCACCCGGCGGCGTCCGGCGCGGCGCCCGCCGTGCGGATGTTCAGCGGAGCCGAGGACTACGAAGAATTCCTCGGCCAGACCGACCTGCTGGTGTGCTTGCTGCCCTTGACCGAATCCACCCGGGGCATCCTCGATCGCCGCACGTTCGCCGCGCTGCCGCCGGGCGCCGCCGTGGTCAATTGCGGCCGTGGCGAACACCTGGTGGCGGACGACCTGATCGAGGCCCTGCAGTCCGGCCACCTTCGCGGCGCGGTGCTCGACGTCTTCACCCAGGAGCCATTGGCGGCCGATCATCCCCTGTGGCGCACGCCAGGCGTGGTGGTAACGCCGCACATGGCGACCATGGCCGCTTTCGAAACCGTGGCGGCGCAGATCGTCGCCAACATCCACCGGCTGCGCGACGGACTGCCCCTGGTGAATCAGGTCGATATGGCAAAAGGCTATTGAATCCGCCGCGCAAGGTGCCGCTGACGGTGCGCCCGTCCTGGCGCCCCCGCTCACTTCCCCGCCCATTTCCTCGCCCATTTCCTCTTTCCATCCCACGCTTCCGCGCCGCCGTGCCGGGCCCTGTTGAACATCAAAACGCAGAGAAACATCATGTACCTGGAAGATCCCGCCTTTACCATCCCCACCGGCAAGCCGGCGCCCGTGGATCCGCAGATCGCCGAATTCATGCGCCTGATGGCCAAGGACGCCGCGCAATATCCCCGCCGCGACACCATAGGCATCGAGGAAGGCCGCGCCAATGCCGAGAAAGTGCGCCTGCCCTGGGCCCAGGGCGGCCCCAAGATGGCCAAGACCGTCGAACATCGCGTCGGCACGCGCTTCGGTACCCAGCTGCGCGTGCGCGTGCATTACCCGGCGCAGCGCAAGCTGGCGGGCGCGCTGGTCTACATCCACGGCGGCGGCTTCGTGCTGTTCAGCATCGACACCCACGACCGCATCATGCGCGAATACGCCGACCGCGCCGGCGTGGTGGTGATCGGCATGGACTACACGCTGGCCCCCGGCGCCAAGTTTCCCCAGCCGCTGGAGGAATGCATAGACGTGTTCCGCTGGGTCCACGACAATGCCGCCATGCTGGATGTCGATCCCAAGCAGCTTTTCCTGGGCGGCGATTCGGCCGGCGCCAACATGACCATGGGGGCGTGCCTGACGCTGCGCGATGCCGGCTTGTCCATGGTGAAGGGCGTGGTGCTGAACTACGGTGGCTTCGGCAGCAATCTGTTCCGCAACTCGGTGGTGCGCTATGGCAGCGGCGAATACGGCCTGTCCCTGCACATGATGATCTGGTTCCGCGGCATGCACATGGCGCGCGGCGAGGACTTCATCAATCCGCGCGCCGACATCCTGCGGGCCGATCTGCGCGGCCTGCCGCCGGCCTATCTGGTGGTCACGGAATGCGATCCCCTGCATGACGACAGTGTCGAGCTGGAACGCAGGATGCGCGAAGCCGGCGTCGAGGTGCAGTCCAAGGTCTATCCGGGCACCGTGCACAGCTTCCTGGAAGCGGTCTCCATTGCCGATATCGCCGGCGTGGCCTTCGACGACACGGCGCGCTGGTTGCAAGCGCATTCCGAAGGCCATTCTCATGCTCACGCTGGCGCCTGAGGAACGATACCCATGTATACGCCGCCGGCCTATGCCGAGCACGACAGCGCGGCCCTGCATGCCTTCATGCGGGCCCACAGCTTCGCCACGCTGGTGACGGTGGGCGAGGGCGGGGCCAATGCCACGCACCTGCCTTTCCTGCTGCGGGGGGAGACCCTGATCACCCATCTGGCGCGTGCCAATCCGCAGTGGCGCGATCTGCAGGCGGGGGCACCGGCTCTGGTGTTGTTCCAGGGACCGCATGCCTTCATCTCGCCCAGCTGGTACGAGAACCAGCAAACTTTTCCCACGTGGAATTACACGGCGGTGCACGTGCGCGGCCAGCCGCGGCTGATTGAAGCGCCGGAGGATATCCGCGCCGTCCTGCAGGCCACCGTGGCCACGTACGACTCGCCCCTGGGCGGGACGTGGCGTTTCGACGCGATGCCTGATACGCTGACGCTGCCTCGCCTGAAGGCCATCGCCGCGCTGGAGATTCCCCTGGCCAGCGTGGAAGGCAAGATGAAGCTGAACCAGGACAAGTCGGTGCCCGACCGCCAGGGTGTGATCGCGGCGCTGGAACGCCAGGGCGATGCGGACGCCATGGCGGTGGCGCGTTTGATACGCGACTTCACGCCGGCGGTGACGTAAGCCGCCGGCGTCGGCGCAGACCGCCGGCTGTCGTAAACCCTGATTCCGTGACTGACTTCCCTTAATTGATACTCTCGTCTTTCCGTGTGGAGTTCCCGATGGATGCCCCCTTGAATGCCGAAGCGAAAGTGCGTTTTGAACTGGCCGCCCTGTACCGGCTGGTCGCGCATTTCCGTATGACCGATATCATCGATACCCATATCAGCGCGCGCGTGCCCGGCCGCGAGGATCACTTCCTGATCAACCGCTACGGTGTGTTGTTCCACGAGATGCAGCCGGAGGACCTGGTCAAGATCGACGTCGAAGGCAACCCGGTCGATCCGGGCGATGAGGAAACCAACAAGGTCAACGCCGCGGGTTTCACCATCCACTCCGCCATCCATATGGCGCGCCATGACCTGGCCTGCGTGGTGCATACCCATACCGCCGACGGCATGGCCGTGTCGTGCCAGGAAGAGGGGTTGTTGCCCATTACCCAGCATGCCTTGAAGTTCTATGAACGGCTGGGATATCACGACTACCAGGGCATCGCGCTGGACCTGGAGGAAAGGGAAAGCCTGGTGAATGACCTGGGCACCCACAAGGCCATGATCCTGCGCAATCACGGTTTGCTGGCGGCGGGGTCGACGGTGGCGGAAGCCTTCGTCAACATCTACTACCTGGAGCGTTCCTGCCAGGCGCAGATCAAGGCGCAGTCGGCCGGCGGCAAGATCATTTATCCGCCCAAGGCGGTGTGCGAGCGCACGCGGGGGCAGTACGAGCGGCCGACGTCGCTGGACTACTGCAATCGTGTGTGGACGGCGGCGCTGCGCTTGATCGAATAGCGGCTTGAGGGATCCGTCATGTGCACGGATCCGCGCCGGGCAAGCTTTAGGACGCTGTATTACTGGGCGCCGCAGCTACGGGCGCCGCCGCTGCGCGCGCCGCCGCTGCGCGCCGTGTGGCTCAGGCCATGCCCACCTTGCCGCTCAAGGCGCGCGCCGTGGTCATGATCAAGGGCGCGTATTGCTTGGCGAAGTTTTCTATTGTCCAGTCCGAGGTCAGCCCGGCCAGTTGTATCGTGGCGATGGGTTGCTGCCGGTGGTCGAGGATGGCGGCGGCGATGTTCAATTCGCCGATCTGGCTTTCCTCGGCGGCCACGGCGTAGCCGTCCTGCCGTGCCTGCTCCACGTATTCGCGGATTCGCGCCGAATCGCGCGTGGTCTTCGGCGTGGAGGGTATCGACCTGCGCGGCATGGCTTCCGACCGCAGGATGATGTCCTCCATCTGCTCCGGCGTCAGGTGCGCCATGATGGAGCGCCCGCCCGCGGTCTGCACCGTGGGCAATTGGCGTCCGACCAAGGTGCTGCTGAAGGTCTGGCGCTTGGTCTGGCGGCGTAGCGCGAAGATGATGTAGAGGTCGTTGAACAGGCTCAGTTCGACCCGTTCGCCGGTTTCCTGCTGCAACTGGACTACCAGGGGCGTGGCGCGCTCCAGCAGCGGCACGCTGCGCATGTAGTCGAAGGTGCGCTGCAGGATTTTCTTGCCGGGCGTGAAGCCTTTGCCGCCGGCGCCGCGTTCCAGATAGCCCAGGCTGACCAGCGTATGCGCCATGCGCTGCGTCGTGCTGCGGTCGAAGCCGGTCATTTCCATCAATTCGTTCATGCTCATGATGGTGGGATGGTGCTCGAAGGCTTCAAGCAGCTCCAGGCCTTTGGCGAGCGACTGGACGAAGAGGGGGTCGGGGCGGGACATAAAGTGACGGGCGCCGGGGTCGGGAAGCCGGCTATTCTGATTGATAAGTGGGATTATGGTACTTCATATTAATACCTCGGTGGTGTAGTTCGCGCGGTGCGTTAACGCTGCTGCATTCGCGGGGAGGTTTTTGGTTTGCCCGCTGACGCGGCCAAACCGAGTTCGCCAGTTTGTTTTGAGTTCGCCCGCTGACGCGGGCGAATTCGCTGGTCGAATGGCCTTTAGCCTCGACCGTTGCAGCCATCGCGGCAAGCCCAGCCAGCCCAGCCACTCCAGCCACTCCAGCCAGCCCAGCCAGCCCAGCTCAGACCGGCCCGGAGCGAGGTTGGCTCGGGCCAAGTTCAGGGGAGAACAGTCCCCGCGTAAGGGGGGCGCGTCGGGCGGGCCATGACGGCCGCACGTTACGCGTCGCGAGCCAGGCGCAGGCCGGTGAATTGCCAGCGGGCGGCAGGGGGGAAGAAATTGCGGTAGGTGGGGCGGGTGTGGCCCGCGGGCGTGGCGATGCTGCCGCCGCGCAGGACCAGCTGGCCAACCATGAACTTGCCGTTGTATTCCGCGGCGGCGCCGTTCAAGGGCTTGAAACCGGGATAAGGGTCGTAGGACGAGCGGGTCCATTGCCAGACATGCCCCGAGGCCTGCAGGAAGCCGGGCAAGGACGACGCCGCTTCCCATTCGAACTCCGTCGGCAGGCGGGCATCGGCCCACGCGGCATAGGCGGCCGCTTCGTACAGGCTCAATTGCGCCACCGGCTCGTTTGGATCGAGCGGGAGCAAGCCTCCCAGCCCGAATACGTGGGTGCCCTGCAGGCCACGGGTACGCAGGCGCGCGTCGCCGTCCAGCAGCCAATAGGCAGGCGCCTGCCATTCCTGGGCACGTACGGTGGCCCAGCCGTCGGACAGCCAGAACTCGGCCCGCTGATACCCGCCGTCCTCGATGAAACGGGCGTAGTCGCCACAGGTGACGAGGCGGTTCGCAATGGCATAAGGATGCAGATAAGCCGCATGGCGGGGCCGTTCGTTATCGAAGGCAAACCCGACCGCCGGATCGGCATGATGGCCGACTTCAACCATCCCACCAGGATGTCGCAGCCACTGCAACGGCGCGCTCGCTGCCGCCGCGGCAGCGGAGCCGGATGCACCTGCCCCAGCCTCCGCAGCACCAGCACCAGCACCAGCGTGTGCGCCACCGACGAAGGGACTGGCGCTAGCATCGCGTGTGGCGCCAGCGGCACCATCAGCGCCGGCACCTACGATCGAAAGCGCAGGGGGAGAGCCGGTCGATGCAGCCGCGGTAACGGGAGCGTTCAACGCGCTGGTGGCGCGATAGGCCGGGAATACGGGATTGCGGGAGAAGGCATGCAGGATGTCGGTCAGCAGCAGTTCCTGGTGCTGCTGTTCATGATGCAGGCCCAGTTCAAGCATGGGTGCAAGCGCGGCCAGGACAGACACGTCGGCGGAGTCCAGCAGGGCCACCATGCCTTCGTCCACATGGCGGCGATAAGCCAGGACCTGGTCTTGCGACGGCCGCGTCAGCATGCCGCGTTCAGGGCGGGCATGGCGGGGCCCCAGGGCTTCGTAATAGGAATTGAAGAGATAGGGAAAGTGCGGGTCGAACAGCGTGTAGGCGGGATCGTGTTCGCGCAGTACCAGGGTCTCGAAAAACCAGGTGGTATGCGCCAGATGCCATTTCGTCGGACTGGCATCGGGCATGGACTGCACGCATTGGTCTTCGGCGGACAAGGGCTCGGCCAGGGCCAGGCTATGTGCACGCACGGCCTCAAACGCGGCGCGCAGGGAATCGCGCGAGGAAGGCTGTTCTAGGCGGGACGAGGACATCGGAATCGGCAACTCCTGGAATCGGGCTATGCGGCCGGCGCAGCAGGGCAGGAAAGCGGCAATGTCCGCAAGCGGCGCGCCTGGCCTGGTACGGCATCGTGTAAGACACGGGCGCGCCAGGTCGTTTGACCATCATAACGCCGTGAAGCGTGGCGCTGGATTGATGCCGAGCCATGGGGCGCCAGTCTACTGTGCAAGCGCACACCCCCAACTCAAGGCAGCGGCTGTATGTACTCGTCTATCAACGTCTGCGCTTCGGCGTAGGCAGGTGCCAACATGGGAACGCCCGCGCTGTCGGCAGCCCCCGACACATCGGCAGCATTCGATGCCGCCAAGGGACGCGTCGCCACGACCGGAAGAGACGTCGCGGACAACGCCGTCACCGACGTCAGCACCGGCGCCGGCAGCGGCATCGAGCCCAGATCCAGGGCGCTAGCCAACAATTCCGATACCCCATCCACCAGCAGATAGCTGCGATCCGCCACCTCCGCCGGGAAATCCGGATTCAGCTCCGTAAACAGAATGCTATAGCCCAGCGCCTTGAGCGCGGTAACCGTACGCCCCATGGTGCGCGCAGCAGCCCCTGGCAACCCCGCGCAGATCTGGTCGAACAACAGCAGATTAGCCCCGCTGCGCAACACGCGCGCCAACGCCAGCATCTGCTGCTCCGCTTCGTCCAGGTTCACCCCAGGCGCGGCGCGCGCACGGCGCAATGCGGGAAACAGTTCATAGATGTCCGTCAAGGACAGGCCGCCGCCCAGCACGCCCTCCAGAGGCAGCGGCAACAGCAGATTCTCCTCGCAGGTCATGCCCGCGATCAGGTCGGGCCGGGCCGGGCAGGCCGCCACGCCCAGATGGCTGACGGCATAGGCATCCATTCCGATCGATTCGACCCCGTGTATCAGCACGGAACCGGTGCGTGCGCGATTGTGGCCCAGCACCGCCCGCAAGGTCGCGGTGAGTTCAGCTTCCTGCCTGCCCAGCAGCGCCACCGCTTCGCCGGTATCCACGCGCAGGTTCACCCCATTCAGGATGGGGTTGCGGCTCTCGCTCGCCTGCAAACCGGTGATCTCCAGTGCGGGAAGCGTCATGGCGGCTCCTTTTGGAAAACAGCAAGGCGGTGGTAATCCGGGGGACCACCGTTCGACGTAAGACTTTGCAGCTTATGGCAAGTCTGCGACGCAGACACCTAGGGATTTCGCCCGGTAATGAAATGTTCGGCATGAATCAGCCGTCAGGGTTGCAAGCGCCAGTGAGATCGGTATCAGGAAATTTCTCATCACCGGCAGGCCGCGATCTTCACGGCGTGGCGGAAATCGCGCGCACCAGAGGGCTTTTCCCACGCCATATCGCGGCGCGCGGCCATAGGCCGGCCTCGGCTCGCTCACTAGACTCCGATTCATACATATGACTCTTGGGAGTACCGATGGTGAATCAAGCCACTACTGCCGCCCCACTGGCGCATACGGCTGCGCTGTGCGTTGCCACATCCCGCAATCCGGAGCGCGATGCCCCCATCGACATGGGTGCTCATGTCCTGGCCTCAGCGAGCGCCCAGGCGAATCCGGTACGGCGTAGCGCGAATGCGCGCGATCCCCGCCTGATGGCGTTGGGGGGACCGCGGGCAAAACAGCGGGTGCACATCGAGAAGGTAGCGCCTTGCGCTTTGCTGCGTGCCACCGTTATTGAATCAACGAGCAGACAGGTATGACTATGAACATGAAAATCGGCAGCAGCCATGGTTCCGACAACCGCAACGTCCAACCTGGATCCGCAGCGACGGCGACGCCCAGCGATGCGGGGGAGTTGGCGGGTGGCGCGCGGTTCCGGCCGGAAACCGACAGTGGCAAAACCAAGGCACAAGATCGCCACCGGCTGGGTGGTGGAGCACTGCACTCCTTTGTGAGTCGAATCGCCAAGGGCGTGAAGGCCTTGCCTGTTGTCAGGATTCTCAAGGGAGGGGCCGCGCGTACGCATCCAGCCAATCCCGCGGATGAACTGAACAAGTTGCGGCAGGCAACGTTGGCCTCGCATGGTCCGATGCGGCCGACCACCACCAACCCGTCGCTGGCAGAGGCATCGCTTGCGCCTGCCTCGCAGAGCATGCAGCCGTCGCCGGCAGATGTTCCGCCCGCGCCTCCGCCTCAGGCCCTGAAGCCCGCACGTCCTGCGCCGCCTCCACCGCCCCCGGCGCATCTGAAGCCGCGGCTGGCCGATGCAGCGCCGCCCGTCGATACGAGCGCAGCCACAGCGCCCGATCCGGAAGTCCTTGCGCTGCGCAAGCAGATAGATGACCTGCAGGCGGAATTGGCGCGGATGAAGCAACTGATGGCCCAATCCAGCGCCATGCCGAGTGCGGCGGCACCATCAGCCCCACCGCCGCCGCCGGCCGACCTGATGACGCGACCGATCAAGCCTGCGCAAGGGTCCCAGTCTTCCCTTGCTTCGCTGAACGATGATGGCAACGCATCCCAAGGCGACGGCGAGGGCACCCAGCCCGCGAAGCTGAAGCCTGTGCTGTCAGATGCCCAGATAGCGTTCAACGCCGAACTAAGCGAGAGACTCGCCGCGAGAAGGCGGAAGCAGGAATCCGCCGAGGCAGTTTCTTCGGAGACCAGTGCGGGGAACACCGGTTCCGTTTCCGGCAGCAGCCGTTCTCGCAGCGATGACGAGTAGCGATGACGGGTAGCACGCACTGGTTATCAGCTTATGAGGAACGCGTCGTCCACGTCCGCCAGGGATTTTCCAACCCTGCATTAACATTGACCCTCGTCATTCATACGCAGTCGAGGATCTTATATGGGCAAGCACACCCGCAAAGCTGAACACCCCATTTCCGAAATCTTCCTGGAACGCTGGTCGCCCCGCGCCTACACCGGCGAGGAGATTTCGGAAGCCGCCTTGCTCACCATCCTGGAAGCCGCCCGCTGGGCGCCTTCCGCCTACAACATGCAGCCCTGGCGTTTCATCTATGCGCGCAAGGGCACGGCGCACTGGGATCGCCTGCTGGCCACGCTCAATGAGTTCAACCAGAGCTGGGCGCGCAATGCATCGGCGCTGGTCGTGGTGGTGTCCGCCGAAAACGGCACGCCGCCGGGCAAGGACCAGCCCGTGCCGAATGCCTCGCACAGCTTCGACACCGGCGCGGCATGGGGTTTCCTGGCACTGCAGGCCAGCCTGGAGGGATGGCAGGCCCACGGCATGGCCGGCATCGATCGCGACAAGGCGCGGATCGATCTGGGCGTGCCCGCCGGCTACCGCATCGAAGCGGCGGTCGCCATCGGCAAACCGGGCGACAAGAGCACGCTGCCTGAAGCCCTGCAGGCCCGCGAGGTGTACAGCCCGCGCCAGCCGCTGGCCAATATCGCGGCGGAAGGCAAGTTCAGCTTCTAAGCAGCAGGATTCCGGGCCGTCCGCGGCCCTCACGCATCGCCCGAATGCGTCTTTTCCCAGAACACGACCCGCCGATGCAGGGCGCGCATCAGCAGCGATCCAGTCAAGCCTATGACCGCCAGCAGGATGACCCCGGCGAACATCGTCGACAGGCTCATGCTGACCGATGCGGACGCGATCATATAGCCCAGCCCCTGCTGGGCCGACAGGAACTCGCCCACCACCGCGCCGATCAAGGCCAGCGACACACCGATCTGCAAGCCGGAGAAAATATCCCCCGCCGCCGCCGGCAACTTGACGTGCAGCAGCAGATAGCTGCGCGACGCCGAGAACGCGCGGCACGCATCCAGCAAGTCGCGGTCGGTGCGGTTGATGCCGTTGACCGTGTTGACGAACAGCGGAAAGAAGCAAACCAGCGCCACCAGCACCACCTTGGACGCCATGCCGAACCCGAACCACACCAGGATGATGGGTCCCAGGGCCACCTTGGGCGTGGCCTGCAGGCCGATCAGCACCGGATAGCAGAAGCGTTCGAAGGTGCGCGATTCCGCCAGCAGGGCGCCCAGCAGCACCGCCAGGACGCAGCCGATGGCATAGCCCGCGAAGGTCTCGCCCAGGGTGGTGCCGATATGCGGCCACAGCGTGCCGGTGGCGAAGCCATCGACCAGCGCATGCCACACGCTGGCCGGCGTGGGCAGCAGATAATCCGGGATCTTCAACAGGATGATGGCGAAGTGCCAGAGCGCCACCAGCACGGCGAGGCTGATCAGCGGATAAAGAAAGTCGGTGAAATCAAGACGCTTCATGAGTGAAATGGCGGCGCAGGTGATGGCAGGCGGCATTGAAAGCCGCGTCGCCCAGGGTTTCGAGCGTGCGCGGGCGCGGCAGCTCGGGACGATAGTCCTCGATGAAACGGCCCGGACGGGGCGACATCACCAGGATGCGATCGGCCAGGAACACCGCTTCCGGAATGCTGTGCGTGATGAACAGCACGGACTTGCGCTGCTGGCTCCAGATGCGTTGCAGCTCCAGGGTCAGCGCCTCGCGGGTCAGCGCGTCCAGGGCGGCGAAGGGCTCGTCCATCAACAGCACATCGGGATCGGGCAGCAACATGCGGGCGATGCCCACGCGTTGCTGCATGCCGCCGGACAGCTCGCCCGGGTAATTGCTTTCGAAACCGTTCAGGCCGACCAGCTTCAGCAGCGCCGCCGCGCGCTCGCGCGCCGCCTCCTTGGGCAGACCCAAGGTGGTGGCGGGCAGCAGCACATTGTCCAGCACGGTTTTCCAGGGCAGCAGCAGCGGCTTCTGGAACACCACGCCGGTGCGGCGGCTGGGCTTGAGCACAGGCTCGCCCCCCAGCGTCAAGGTGCCCGTGGTGGGCGCCAGCAGGCCGGAGGCCAGCTTCAGCAAGGTGGACTTGCCGCAGCCTGAGGGTCCGAGCACCGCTACGAACTCACCAGAGTCTATGTCCAGGTCCACCGGGCCCAGCGCATGGATGGCGCCGCGGCGGGTCGGGTAGGTGAGCGTGACATCCCTGAGGTTCAAGGAACCATGTCCCGCGGACACGGCGCCGGGCACCGCGCCACCAGGGGCGCTTGCTTGCGGTCGTGCGACGCTCATGCACTGGCCTCCGCCAGGAAGTCCAGCGCCGCCTGCCAGGACTGCCTGTTGGCCTGGGCATTGGCCTGCGCCGTGCCGCCGCCGGTCAGCACGACGCCGGCCACGGGATGCGGCTTGGCGATCTGGGTGGTGGGCGCGTTGGGCAAGCCGATGGCATGTCCCGCGCCTTCACCCTTGACGTGGCGATAGGGCCAGCGATGGCCGCTGGCGCGCAAGGCATCGACGATCTGGTCGCTGTACAGGGAAGAGGGCCAGAAGCCGTCATCGGTGCCGGAGATCAACAGCACCGGTCCCTTGACCTGCTCCACGGGAATACGTGCCGCTGCCACCGCGTCGGCGTTGCGCAGCGCGGTGAGGAAGGCGGGGGCCTGGCGCACCGGCTGGCCGTCGGCGGGTACCTGATTGAACGCGGACCAGTCCACATCGGGATTGTTCTGCCAGACATTGGGCAAGGGCTTGCCCTGCCAGGTCCAGACCGGCGAATCGGGCGCTTCTCCCGGCCGGCCGGCGCGCAGCGTGCCGTGCACGACGATGCTGGGCACATAGGCGATCACGGCATCGATCAGCGCGGGGAAGCGCGTGGCCAGCAGCAGGGACAGTTCGCCGCCACGCGATTGGCCCGTGATGGCGACGAAGCCATTGCGCGGCGCCAGCTCGGCGCGTACCCATTGCAGCGCGCGTTCGAAGTATTCCAGCGGCGTGCCGGAAATATGGTCCGGCAGGCCGGGTGCCTTGAAATATCCCAAGGCGAAAGCCGTGTAGCCATGCGCAGCCCACTGCGCCGCGCGTTGCAGCGGAATGCCGCCGCCCGAACCGTTCATCACCACGATGACGGGATGGGGACCCGCGCCGGCCGCCGTGAAGACGCTGCCCACGATGCCATCGACGTTGACATCACGGCGGCTGACGCCGTCGACCACATAGCGCTGCACGAATTCGGCCTGCGCCGTCGCGCCGTCCGCGCCCCGTGCCTGGACGGTAGTGGTCACCGGCTCGACGCCATCGGAACGCGCGGGATCGGTCGCGGGCTGCACGCGGCGCATGGACCACACCAGGGCCATGGCATCCGCTTCGCGCCAGTCGCCGGCGGTGGGGGCCTGGCGGCCAAGGTCGATACGGCCGTCGGCGTCCGCGGTCAGGGTGGCCTCGCTACGCCAGACGCTGCCGTCGGGCTGGCGCTGTTCCGCGCTCAGCTGCACCGGGCCGGCGCCGAAGCCGGCCAGGACGATGCTGCGTGCGACGTCCAGGGACGCGTCACGCGGGGTGATCTGTATGGTGGGCTGGCTCATTTTGCTTCCCGTGCCTTGGCGCGCACCGCGTCGGCGTCGAACTGATTGATCTGGGCGATGTATTCGTTGGAGAAGATCTTGTCCACGGGCACATCGGCCGACGGATATTCCTTGGCCTTGGCCATGGCTTCGATGCCGGCCTTGATGGCCTTCAGGTCATACTGGCCGGGCACGCGCGGCTGGCCCGCGGGGGTGTGCAGCACGCGCTTGAGACGATTGCTCAGCAGCGTGATGGAATCGGCCAGGGCTTTCGCTTCGTCGCCCGACGGCTTGGATTGCGGATTGGCGCGCCAGAAGGCCTGCACGCAGAATGTGGGATTGGCTTCGCAGGCGACCTGGCCCTTGGTGTAGGCGCGCGCGAAACGCACCATCAGGTCCGGATGATCGCGGAAGGTATCGGTGTGGGCGATGAAGCCGTTGCCGGCGGTCTCGTCGAACACCGCCGGATAGGCGATGCGGCGGATCGGCGTGCCGGACAATTCCAGCTGGTCGTCCCAGCTGCTGTTGAAATTGAGCGCGTCGACCTGATGCGTCTTCAGCGCCTGGAAGCCCGCGGCCAGGGCACCGACGGCCACGTAGTTGACGTTGACGCCAGGCTCCAGCCCGGCCGTGCGCAGCGCCGCGCGGCCGCCGGGGATGGTGCCCCAGGTCAGCGCGCCCACGCCTATTTTCTTGCCCTTGAGATCCTCGATGGTCTTGACGGGCGAATCGGCCAGCACGGCGAATTCCATCGTGTTGGCCGGCACGCCGTTATAGAAGTAGCGCAGCGGCAGGATGTCCTTGCCGGTGAAGTAGCTGGAGATCACCGGTTCCGAGGTGGGATAGCCGAAGGTGACGCGCTTGGCGGCCACTTGTGGCAGCAGGGCGCCGGCGCCCTGGAACACGATGGTCTTGACCGACAGGTTCTCTTCCTTGAAGAAGCCCAGTTCCTCGGCCGCGGCATAGGGCGCGCCGTCATGCACGGCGGGCGGGATGGCCAGCGCCACGGTGACGTCGTCCAGCGCCAGGGCGGGGGCGGCTGCCGTGGCCAGGGCCAGCGCGGCGAAAAGGGAGGTAAGGCGAATACGCATGGTGGGGATCCTGATCCGTTGGATTATTGTTGCTGGTTGCTTGCGGCGGCCATGCGATTGGCCGCGTCACGCAGCAGGAAGGCGCGGTCGATCTTGTTGGTGGAGGCCAGCGGCAGGGCATCGATGAACCACACCTGGCGCGGATGCTGGTACGCCGGGGCGTTCTCCAGGGCATAGCGTTTGATCTCTTCCGCGGTGGCGTGCTGGCCCGGACGCAGGACGATATAGGCGACCGGCTTCTGGCCCTTGATGTCGTCCTCGACCGGCACCACGCTGGCCTGCTGTACGGCCGGATGATGTTCCAGCATCTTTTCCACCTCACCGGGATAGATGTTTTCACCGCCGCTGACGAACATATCATCGCGCCGGCCGACGAAGTAGTAGAAACCTTGCTCGTCGTGGCGGAATACGTCGCCCGTGGAATAGAAACCGTCCGGCGTGAAGGGCGTGGCGATGTCGGGCCGCTGGTGATAGCCCAGCATCAGGCCGGGACTCTTCATCTCCAGGATGCCTTGTTCCGGGCCGTCGGCGGGACCGCGCGCCAGGCGCAGCGATACCGCGGGGTGCGGGTAGCCCACCGACATGGGCGGCGTGGGTATCTTGTCCGGATGCGGGCCGAACACCACCGGGCCGCCTTCGGTCGTGCCGTAGGCATTGATCACCTTGGCATTGGGCAGCATGGCGTGGATCTGCGCCAGCAGGCTGGCGCTGACGGGCGCCGAGCCCATGCGGATCACCTTCACCGATGACAGGTCGGTACGGGCCAGCAGCGCGTGTTCGCGCAGCATCATGGCGATCATGGGCGGCACGGCGGTGAGCCAAGTGCAGCGATAGCGGCCGATGCACTGGATGTAGGCGGCGGCGGTGAATTGCGGCAGCAGCACCGTGGTGGCATGGCTGGCCAGCGACAGCTGTATCAGCGCCAGGGCATTCATGTGGTACAGCGGCGCGGCGATGAGGGCGCGCTCGGCCTCCAGCGGCGTGGCCTGGCGGCGCATCTGCACGGTCCACAGATGGCTGGCGTGGGACAGGCGCACGCCCTTGGGCTTGCCGGTGGAGCCGGACGTGTACAGCATCAGCGCCACGTCTTCGGGCTGCACGGTGACGTCCGGCGTCGGGCCGGGGCGGAGGAAATCGAGGAAGGGCTCGCCGTCCAGGGGGATGGCGCGCAGGTCCGCCGGCAGCGCATTGCGGCGGGCATGGTCGTAGAAGACGATGCGGGCACCGCTGTCCTGCAGCACATAGGCGATGGTCGCCGGCGGGAACTTGAAGTTCAAGGGCACGGCAATCAGCCCGGCGCGCATGATGCCCAGCAGCGTGGCGACATAACGCACCGAATTGGCGGCCAGGATGGCGACGCGGTCGCCGGGCTGGCCGCCGTCTTGCAGCAGCGCCCGCGCCACGCCATCGGCCATCGCTTCCAGCTCGCCATAGGTGCAGGGCGATTCATTCAGCGCAAGGTCGACGCCCAGCAGCGCGACGCGCGCCGGGTCGGCGGACGGATCGATGACACGGCCCAGGTTCTGCGGCGTATACATGGTGGACCTCAGGCCTTGGCTGCCGTTGCCGCGGGAGCAGGCGCGGCGGTGGAGTACACCCCGCGGCCGCTGGCCACCAGCTTGCCGTCGTTGTCGAACACTTGCGCTTCGGCCACCGACAGTTGCGAGCCGAACTTGATGACCTTGCCCTTGGCGCGCAGGTCACCCGGCATGGCGGCGCGGTGGTAGTCCACGCGCAGGTCCACGGTGGGCACGCCCCGGCCGGTCTTGGACACCAGGGCCCAGTCGGCGGTCAGGTCGACCAGGGCCGCCAGGATGCCGCCGTGGGTGTAACGCTTGTCGGGGTTGACGACCCACTCTTCGCGCCAGCGCGCGGACAGTTCGATCTCGCCTTCGCTGACGGACAGGACTTCGATGCCCAGCCATTGGTGATAGGGGCCGCGCAGCAGCTTGGCCTGGATGTCTTCTTTGGTGGGGAGGGTGGTTTCGCTCATTTGCGTTCCTGGAAAGTCTTGGTCGGCGCCGGCACGGGCCAGCGTCGGAAAAAGTCGGCAACGCCGGCAGCGGCCGGCGCCACATCATCATCGAGGGTTGACGATGACCTTGCCCAGCACTTCGCGGTCGCGGATCAACGCCAGGCCGTCGGCGGCGCCTTCCAGCGGCACGGCACGGTCGATCACCGGCTTGACGCTGCCGTCGGCGACCATCTGCAGCAGGGCCTTCAGGTCTTCATCGTAGAAGCTGTTGGAGCCCTTGATGTTGAGCTCGAAGCTCCACACGTAGCGCAGGTCTTCCTTCGGATCGTGGCCGGCGGTGGCGCCGCAGACCAGCAGGGTGCCGCCGCGCTTGAGGCACTTGATCGACGGCAGCCACGTATCGCCGCCGGTGAAGTTGATCACCACGTCCACGCCGCCTTCGAAATTGCGGCGCTGGGGCTTGCCGTATTCGGCGATGGCCCACTTGGAAAAATCGGTGGTGCGATAGTTGATGACGTGGTCGGCGCCCAGTTCCTTCAGGCGCGCCAGCTTCTCGTCGCTGCCGGCGCAGGCGATGACTTCGGCACCCAGCAGCTTGGCCAGGATGACGCAGGCGGTGCCCACGCCGCCGCTGGCGCCCAGCACGACCACGCGGTCGCCGGCCTTGACCGTCTTGTGCGTGATCAGCATGCGGTGCGCGGTGCCGTAGGCCACGGGCAGGGCGGCGGCGTCGTCATAGCTGACCTTGGCGGGCAGGGCGATCAGCTGGGGGGCCGACACCAGGCAGTATTCGGCCATGCCGCCGTCGAGCATTTCGCCCATCAGGCCTTTGCCTTTGTTCAGCGGGTTGACCAGCACGCGATCGCCCACCTTCCAGCCTTCCACGCCGGCGCCGACTTCGGTGATTTCACCGGCCATGTCCAGGCCGATGACCACCGGCAGCGGCACCTTGATGCCGGGCATGCCCTGCACGGTGAACACGTCGTGATAGTTGAAGGACGATGCGCCCACGCGGATGACGACGTGGCCTTCGGTGGCGGTGGGCCTGGCTTTGTCGGTGACGACCTGCAGTTTTTCCAGGCCGCCGTGTTCGTTCAGGACTAGTGCTTTCATGGTGTTGCTCATTGTCTGTTCCTCGCTTCCTAATAGCTTGGTGGTGGAATGGGTATGCGCCGATGCTTCAGGCGATCACTTCAGGGTCTTGGCTTGCTGGTACGGACCCGTCACGAAAATATCGGCGGGCAACTGGCCTTTCACCAGGCCGCTTTCCGCGAACACCTGGTGTTGGCGCTTCAGGGTGTCGATGTCGGCCGTTTCGAACGACACGCGGTTCATGTCCTGCCATTGGCCGGCATAGACCTTGGCGTCGGCTTCGGGCAGGTTGGCGGACTTCTGCAGGATCTTGACGACGTCGTCGCGATGGTCGTTGCCCCAGGCCAGGGTATTGCGCAGGCCCGCGATGACGTGGGCGACGGTGTCCGGATGCTGCGCGACGAAGTCGCTGCGCACCGCGCCGATGCCGATATAGGGCACCGAATCCGATTTGGTCAGCTTCTTCCATTCGTCGGCGAAGGAGCCCAGGCGCGTGACTTTCAAGTCGGTCAACTGGGCGACCGTGACGGAGCGCAGCGCCGCGGCGTCGACCTGCTTCTGCGCCAGGAACTGGGCCAGGCGCGATTCGTTGCCGCCTACCAGCGAAAAGTCATTGGCCTTGATGCCATGATTGCCGGCCAGCACGGCGCCGGCGATCACCGCGACCGAGCTGCCGGCCGGCGACATGCCTACCTTCTTGCCGCGCAGCTGGTCCAGCGACGTGATGGGCGAGCCTTCCGGCACGACGAATTGCACGTCGGCGGGCTGCGTGGCGGCGAAGATCTTGATGGGTACGCCTTCAGACGCGCTGCTGAACACGCCGGCAGCGGGAGCACCGAACGCCAGGTCTATGGAATTGGAGGCGAGCGCGCGCAAGGGAGCGTTGACGTCGGGGAACTTGATGAACTCGACGTCCAGGTTCTGTTGCTTGAGGAAATCCGTGGCTTCCAGCACCGAGCCGTAGCCCAGGCTGACGCCGCTGCTCCAGTAGCCGATGCGCACCTTGTCGGCGGCCTGGGCCGGACCCGCGGCGCCCAGGGCGAGGGCCAGCACGGTGGCGGGTAGATACTTGGTCCATTTCATGGCGAAACTCCTGGCGGTAAGGGATGAATTCAGGGCCGGGCTATACCGGTTTCCAACGGAACAGGCGGCGTTCGAGCGGCTTGAGCACGCCGCTTTCCAGCAGCAGCATCAACACCACCAGCAACAACGTCCAGGCGAACACCTGGTCGGTCTGTACCAGGTCTGCCGCCTGGCGCAGGCGGTAGCCGATGCCGTCGGACGAACCCAGCGTTTCGGCCACCAGCGATACGCGCCAGCCGAAGCCGAACGCAAGCCGCGCGCCGGAAAAGAAATACGGCAGGATGCTGGGCAGGTAGATCTTGCGCAGGATCTGCAGGCGCGTCATGCGGAAACTGCGGGCCAGGTCGACGTGCAGCTTGTCGACGTTCTGCGCACCTTGCCAGACATTGGTCAGGATCAGCGGCATGGCGGTCATGAACACCACGAATACCGTGGTGGCGTTCGAGATGCCGAACCAGATGATGGCGAAGACGGCCCAGATCGCCGACGAGATGGTGTTCATCACGGCCAGCAAGGGCTCGAATACCTGCGCCAGCGCCCGGCTGGAGCCCAGCGCCAGGCCCAGCGGCGTGCCGATCAGCGCCGCCAGGACGAAGCCGCACACCACGCGGTACATGGTCATGCCGATGTCGTGCAGGAAGGCGTCCGTCCGAGACAGGTTGCCCAGCGCGCGCAGCACGCGTTCCGGCCCGGGCAGGATGAAGGCCGGCGTGTGGCGGGCGGCCAGCCACCAGACCAGCACGAACGCGGCGGCCAGCACCGCGCGTTGCGCGATCAGTATCGGCAGCCGCAATCCTTTCCTTGCGTCGGCACGGGTTGGCGCGGCGGCGCCGCGCCGGACGTTCGCAGCGGGGCGTGCGGCGGTACCGGGAGTGCTCTGTTTCATTGGACCACCTTCATACGCAGCAGGCGTGTCTGTTCCGCGACGTCGCGATCCGTAGCCAGGCGCGGCCGCGCCAGCGGCACGTCGGCGATCTCGCGTACGCGGCCGGGCCGCGGTTCCAGCAGGACGATGCGATCGGCCAGGATCACGGCCTCTTCGACGTCGTGCGTGACGAAGAGGATGGTGGTGTTCTTCATGGCCTGGATGCGCAGCAATTCTTCGTGCATCTGCGTGCGGGTCTGCGGGTCGAGCTTGGAGAAAGGTTCGTCCATCAGCAGGATTTCCGGTTCGATCACCAGGCTGCGCGCCAGGGCGGCGCGGCTGCGCATGCCGCCGGACAGCTGATGCGGCCAGGCCTGCGCGAAGCTTTGCAGGCCCACCATCTCCAGCACGGCGTCGGCGCGGCGGTGGCGTTCCGCCTTGGGTACATTCTGCGCTTCCAGGCCCAGTGTCACGTTGTCGCGGATGCTGCGCCACGGTAGCAGGCGGTCTTCCTGGAACAGATAGCCCAGCTTCTGCCAGTCGCGGAAGCGGGCGGCGGGCTGGCCGCAGATTTCCAGATCGCCGTCGTCGGCGCTTTCCAGGCCGGAGACGATGTTCAGCAGCGTGCTCTTGCCGCAGCCGGAGGCGCCCAGCAGGGCGACGATCTCGCCGCGGCCGACGGCGAAGGAAATATCGCGCAGCACTTCCAGGTCGCCGAAGTGCTTGTTCAGGTGGCGCACACGTACGGCATCGTTGGCGGTCATCGGCGGGCTCCCGCATCAGGGTGGACGGGAATGGCGGCGCCGGTCTGCGCCAGGCTGGCGTAGAGCTTTTCCAGCGTCATGGCCTGGAACGTCTCGATGTGACGGCGGGCGATCAGTTCGACGCGCTTGCAATCGCCTTCGGCGAACGCGTCGATCATGGCGTTGTGGTCGTGCTTGATCTCGGGCTTGGTCTTTTGCACGCCGAAGCCCAGCGCCACCAGGCGCGACATTTCATCGAGCAGCGTGGTCAGCGATTTATGCAGGCGCTCGTTGCCGCTGGCTGCCGCGATGGCCAGGTGGAAGGCCTTGTTGGCGTCCATGAAGACATCGATCTGGTCGTTCAGCTTCAGCACAGGATGCTGCAGGCGGCACGCCGCTTCGAGTTCGCGCAGCAGGCCCAGGTCGACACGGCCCACGGCCAGGCGCGCCGCCAGAGGTTCCAGCTGGACGCGCAGGGTGAAAACTTCCTCGACGTCGCGCAGCGTGATGGGCGAGATCTGGTAGCCCTTGCGGGGACGCGAACGCACGAAACCTTCCTGCGCCAGCCGCACCAGCGCGATACGGCAGCTGGTCTTGCGGATGTCGTAAGCGGCCATCAGCTCGGGTTCGGTGACGAACGCCCCCGGCGCCAGGCGGCACGATATGACATCGCGCCGGATACGCTGGTAAGCATCGTCGCCGAAGCTGGTGGCAACGGCGGCAGGAAGCAATTCGAGAAGGTCAGTCATCGTCCGTGATCCACTTTGAACGTTGTACTGAGCAGCTCACAGAATCAGTGAGAGGCGAGCACAGGTTGATTCTAGGTAGACCGGGACGAAGGGAGAACTACGAAATTTCCCTAAGCTTATGCAAAATCGGGATAAGGAGGGCTGGGCTGCTCAGCGCTGCTGCAGCGCAAAAGCAAATCGATTCAACGACATGTCTGCCTGGTTGAGGGGCGATTGTGCGCCGCGATAAGGACATACCCGCGCCGCCTTCGCGAAGGCGTCCCCAAATGCTGCTGCTTCATCACGCCGGGCACGCCCGATCACTCAGGCCGCTTGTGCTCCAGTTCGCGGATGGCGGCATGGACGGTGGCGACGCCTTCGGTCTGCGCCTGGGCCGATTCAGCGATCTGCGTCATCAGGCCGCGCACCGCCGCCACCGACTCGGTCAACTGATGCATGGTTTCGCCGACGGAGCGCGCCTGGGCCTCTCCGCTGCTGATCTGTTGCACGGAATCGGAGATGAGGGTGGCGATGGCCTTGGCCGATTCCGCGCTGCGGTGGGCCAGGGCGCGCACTTCGCTGGCCACCACGCTGAAGCCGCGTCCTGCCTGTCCGGCGCGGGCCGCCTCGATGGCGGCGTTCAGGGCCAGCAGATTGGTCTGGAAGGCAATGCTGTCGAGCAGGGTGGTGATTTCGGAGATCTTGGATGACGCCTGCGTCAGCTCGGTCATGCGCTTCATCAGCGCGGCCACGTTGGCGCCGCCGACGTCGGCATTGCTGGCGGCGTCGCGCGTCAGCGCCTCGGCTTCGCTGGCCTGCGTGGCGTTGACCTGGACCACCTGGGCCATTTCCTGGACGGCGCGGGCCAGGGTCTGGGTGCTCTGGGTCTGGCGCGTGATGTCGGTGGCGTACTTGACCACCTTGAACGGGCGGCCGTTCATGTCGAGGATGGGGTTGTAGGTGGCCTGTATCCAGACTTCCTTGCCGTTCTTGCCGACGCGCCGGTAGATATTGGCGTCGAAATTGCCTGCCCGCAGCTTGCGCCAGAACTCCTTGTATTCCGCCGATTCGCGCAGACCCGGTTCGACGAACATGGCATGGTGGCGGCCGACGATCTCGTCGTACTCATAGCCCATGGACTGCAGGAAGCTGTCGTTCGCGTAGAGGATCACGCCATCCAGCGAGAACTCGATGACTGCCTGCGACTTGCTGATGGCCGCGATCTGCCCCTCCAGGTCTGCCTGGCGCAGCTTCTCGCCGGTGATGTCGGCGCCGTACTTGACGATGCGCGCGACCTTGCCGGCGCGGTCGATGATGGGGTTGTAGGTGGCCTGGATCCAGACTTCGCGGCCACCTTTGCCGATGCGCTTGTATTGGCCTGAATCGAATGTGCCTTCGCCCAGGCGCTGCCAGAACTCCTGGTAGTCGGGGCTGGCGCGTTCTTCCGGCGCCACCAGGATGCTGTGGTGGCGGCCCACGAGTTCATGCAACTCGTAGCCCATGGCGTTCAGGAAGTACTCGTTGGCATTGACGATGGTGCCGTCGGGGAGGAATTCGATGACGGCCTGGGACTGCGACAGCGCGTCCAGCTGGGCAGCCGCGGGTGCGCCCGGGCGACGAAAGCATTTAAGCAGATTCAGTGACTTGAGCATGGTTCCTCGACTAGTCCTGTTCGTAGCACATCGACGCTATGCCGGCATAAGGGCGGGCCCCGGAAGATGCCCGCGGCAGCGGTGAGTGTTTCGCGCCCCATTGCGCGGGCGATATATCGGACTCGATATATCCAGACCGTTTACGCCCTGTAGGGGACAGACTTAAGGGGGCGGGCATCGACCTTTACATCTCTACGAAATATCTCTGCTTTGTAGCAATTAATGTCTTTGGAGGCCCATGCTCCCGCCTATTTATTGCGAAAAATCTCAGTTTTGGGGAGATGGATTGACATTGTTGTAACTACAAATGCTTACATCCTTAACAAATCTTAGTCCGGCCCGTTAACGAAGTTGTATTCCGCGTGTTACGCGGCCGTAGACCTTCGCCCCGTTCCCCGCCTGGCGCCGATTTCGCCGACGAGAGGGGCGAACATTCAGGATGTAGTTCTCAGATGCCTGCCAACGCTGTTTGTTCCACTACCCAATTCCGCTTCACTCAAAAAACCCTTCCGCGTGCCATCGCCATTGCGCTGATGGTCGCGGGCTCCGCAGCCGCCGTGGCTGAGCCGGTCAATCCCAATGGTGGGGCGGGCGCCAACTCTTTCTTCGGGATCCACGCTGGTTCCGCGGGCGGCGACCCCGGCACGACGATCGGTGGCGTAAATGGTGATTCCGGTTCAGTGGGTACCGGTGCCGCTGACGCAGCTTCGAACACAGAACCCTTGGGTGGCAAGCCTTACGCCACAGGCGGCGCCTCCGGAGGTATGGGTGGTGCAGCGGAAGGGGTAACCAGTGGCGCCGGCGGCGGTGGCGGTGGCGCGACGACTCAAGTTTTCACCAACGGCTATGCCGGCGCCATCCTTGCCACCGGCGGCAGTGGCGGCAATGGCGGCGACGGCGCGGCTGATGCCGCGCCTCAAACTTTCTTCAGCAGCGGCGGCGGCGGTGGCGGCGGTGCCGCGGCGATGGTGGTGCAGGGTGCCAACGGTTCTGTGGACCTGCTGGGAGGCTCCGCCCTGCTTGGGGGCGTCGGCGGCAACGGCGGCTTGGGATTCATCGACACGTTCGCGGCAAGCGGTGGCGCTGGCGGCACGGGACTATCCGTCTCGGGTACCAACATTACCGTCGTGGTGGAGGACAGCGCGGTGGTCAGGGGCGGCGCCGGTGGAACGGGTGGGATGGCGGATTCGTCGCCTTCCTTCGGCATTGCAGGGAGTGGCGGCAAGGGCGGTGCCGGCATCACCATGAACAACGGGTATATCTCGGTCAGTCAGCTCGGCTCGGTCGTGGGGGGCGACGGCGGGGCAGGGGGCACTTACACAGGACTCGTTGGAAAGCAGACCGGGTTGGGCGGGGTCGGCATCCTCGGCCACGACCTGAACATATCCATCGCGGGTGCCGTTTCCGGCGGGCTTTCGGGAGACGGTGCGATTCGCGCTGAAGCGATCCTGCTGACGGGCGGCGTCAATCAGGTGACCATCGAACCGACCGCGCAGATCGCCGGTAATGTGGTGGCCGCCGGCACCAGCACGCTGCGGATCGCCTCTACGGTGGATCAGACGCTCGATGCCTCGATCTTCGGCGACTACGACACCCCCGCGCAATACCAGGGATTCACTACCTTCGAAAAAGTCTCGTCAGGCACCCTGACGCTGACGGGGACGACGAATTACCTGACGCCCTGGAACGTGCGCACCGGCACGCTTTCCATATCGTCCGACGGCGCGCTGGGTCCAGTCGGGGGTGATCTCACCTTGACCAACGGCACGCTCGAAGTCTCGGGCTCGGGGTTCACCAGCTATCGCAACGTGGCGCTCCAGAGCGTGGGGGGCGTGGTGCAGGTGGACAACGCGCTTGGCAATCTCGTCCTCGCGGGCGCGGTGTCCGGCCCGGGCGGGCTGCGGAAAACAGGCGACGGTACGCTCACGCTTTCTGGCACGAATAGCTACGCGGGCGGTACGCAGGTGGCGGCGGGTACGTTGGTCGGCAGCACATCCTCTGTCCGCGGGCCCGTGCAGGTTGACACCCTGGGGATGTTGCAGCTGGTGCAGGACACCGACGGCGAGCTCAGCGGATTCCTGGCGGGTACCGGTACGCTGGTCAAGGATGGCACGGGCCGGGTGACCCTGATCTATGACAACTCCAACTTTACCGGCACCACCTTCATCAGCGGCGGCGCGCTGAACGTCATCAACAACAGCCTGGGTGGCAACGTCACGGTGTACCCGCAGGGCACCTTGATGGGCGATGGCACCATCGTTGGAAACGTCTCGGTCTTCGGCAACGCGACACTGTCGCCGGGCAAGGACAAGCCGGGCACGCTGACCATTGGTGGCAATCTCGATCTGAAGACGGGGTCCACGCTGCGCATCCAGTCCGACTCCGATGGCCAGCATGCCAGCAAGGTCGTCGTCAACGGCTCGGCGACGCTGAATGGATCGGTCGCCTCGGTGGAAGCCAATGGCAACTATTCGACGGCCACCAACTACAGCATCCTCAGTGCTGTCGGCGGTATCACCGGCAGCTTCAGCAATGTCACCAGCA
The DNA here is from genome assembly GCF_002209485.1 of Achromobacter sp. HZ34. Classification (GTDB taxonomy): domain Bacteria; phylum Pseudomonadota; class Gammaproteobacteria; order Burkholderiales; family Burkholderiaceae_B; genus Bordetella_C. Next base: position 346,018 of record NZ_NJIX01000001.1, read on the forward strand.
ACCTGGCGTTCCTGCAACCCACCCTCGCCACCGTCGGCAACGATGTGACGCTGACCTTGGTGCGCAAGGAGGTTACCGATCCTGGCACCGATAACGGTGCTGGCGGCACCACGCCCACCGGCGGCGGTTCGACTGGCGGCGGTTCGACGGGCGGCGGTTCGACGGGCGGCGCTTCGGGTGGTGGCAGCACCGGCGGTTCGCGTCCGATGACCTTCGCCGATGCGGCCAACTCCCGTAACCAGCGTTCGGTGGCCAATGCGCTGGAAAGCCTGGGTTCGGGCAATGCCCTGTACCGCCAGATCGAGAACCTGGCCGATGGCCAGCCGCAGTCGGTGTTCAAGGCCCTGTCGGGTGAATCGCATGCGTCGACGGCGTCCACGCTGCGTACCGGCGCGGATACGGCACGCGCGCTGCCGCTGGAGCATTTCCGTTCCAACTTGAGCGCCAACCTGTTGGCCGGCGCCCCGACCGCACAGGCCGGCACCAGCGACATGGGTACCAATCTCAGTTCCTTGCCCAGTTCGTCGGCCAAGCCGATGTGGGCCCAGGTGTTCGGTACGTGGCAGACCTTCGGCGGTGGCGACGCGGCACGCGTGACGCAATCGACCTCGGGCCTGTTCGTCGGTGGCGACCAGGCGGTGGGGGGCGGATGGCGCGCGGGCGGGGCGCTGGGTTATAGCGAGACCCGCAGTCGCGCGGGCGAAGTCTCGTCCAGGGCCGATATCGACAACTACAGTGCCACGCTCTACGGCGGCCGCAGTTTCGCCGCGGGCGCGGGCAAGTTGAATTTCCTGGCGGGTGGCAGCTACACGTGGCATGACATCGACAGCCGTCGAAGCATCGACACCAGCGGCTTCGACCAGTCGCTGAAGTCGAACTACAGCGCCAGCACCAGCCAGCTGTTTACCGAGCTGGGCTACGCACTACCGGTCACGGGCGCGCTGACGCTGGAACCGTTCGCGGGCGTGGCATGGAGCGACATGCGCACCCGTGGCTTCTCGGAGTCGGGTGGATCGGCCGCGCTGAATGGCGAAGGCGACCGCAATACGCTGACCACCACCACGCTGGGCCTGCGTTCGCGCACGGCGTTCGCGCTGGGCAAGCTTGAAGGCACGCTGCGTGGCACGGTGGGCTGGCGCCATGCGTTCGGCGATGTGATCACGCACAGCCGGATGTCGTTCAACGGCAGCGATTCCTTCACGGTGGCGGGTGTTCCGCAGGCGCGTGACAGCGCGCTGGTGGAAGTGGCGGCCGATGTGGCCTTGTCGCGTAACGTGTCGCTGGGCCTGGCCTATGGCGGTGAGTTCGGCGGTGGCAACACGCAGAACTCGGGCATGCTCAACCTGGCCTGGAAGTTCTGAGCGTTCGCGTGGCAAAGCCGGGCGGCATCGTCCGGCGGTTTACGGACGTTTGACGGACGCTATCTTCTTGGTGCCGGCATGACGGCCGCGTCGTTTCCCTCTGGGGAGATGGCGCGGCCGTTTTGCTTTTGTGGGATGGCTGGCGCAGGCGAGGGCGAATTTTCCGGGGGCGTCGGGTGTTGCGGGTTGGCTCGGTTGCTGGCGTGCTGGAACCCCGCAAGGCGAACTGCTCCGTATGTTCATGCCGGAACTCTTGATGAATGGTGGATCCATGTCTTCTGTAATGCCTGCATCTTCGACGATGCATTCTCCCAAAACTTTTTTCCTTGTTCCCGGAATGGAGCGTGCTCCATTGCCTGAAGGTACCGCAAACATTGGCGTGCCGGCGGGCAGTTCACTTTCAGGCATCGAGATCGTCGACGTGAAACACGACGCGCTTCCCCGCGTATCGCGCGCGGTGCGCTTGCGGGAATGGATCTACAGATGCTTCCCGCGCTTCGCGGCATTTGTCGGCATCAAGCGCGCGCAGGAGCAGGGCCGCAATGAACTGGCGACGGCCTTGCGCGATACCGAGGAGATGCATCGGGTCACGATTAAAGCCTACGTGTGCCTGGTGGACCAGTTGGCCAGCGCGAGAAAACGGCTTGCCACGGTGACCAGCCAGCGAGATGAAGCGCAGCAGCAGAGTCGGGCGTGGCAGGCGGCGTATTCAAACTCGTGGGAAGGCTTTCTGACTGCCGAGATCGATCAAACGACGCCACTCGTCGCCGGGATGCGCGAGGCTGATTCCAAAGCCGACGCAGTCCCTCCAGATGCGGCGCTCGCTGACGCGAAGGGGACGGCCTGGGACTACGCGTACCTGACTTTCGCTGACTCGGATGATGAAGAACCGATGGCGTTTTCCGAGCCTGAGGAAGCCGCGCCGCCTGTCGCGCATGCCGATCCGGCACCGAGGATGGATGAGTCCTGGCACTGCATGCCCGTCGCCTGACGTGGCCTCCCTGGCCAAGACATAAGCTTAGAAGCGATTCGTCGTTCCGGCCGCCAAGACCGCCGCGCACACTAGCGAGCTTTCATCGGGCGCCGCAATTGCAAGGACGGGCAGCATGGACACTCTGGATCGACAACGACGACGGTTTTTGCAACGCCTTTCCCAAGGCGCGGCGCTCGCGGCGCTGCCAGGCTGGGCAGGTACGGCGACCGCTCAGACGGGCAGCAACTACCCCGCCGCGCCCGTGCGCGTACTGGTGCCGACCGCGGCGGGCGGCAGCCTGGACACGCTGGCCCGCCTGCTGGCCGGCCGGCTCGAGCAGGACTTCGGCCAGACCTTCGTGGTCGAAAACAAGCCGGGCGCCAATGGCAACTTGGCATTCGAGACTGCGACGCGCGCCACGCCTGATGGCTTGACGTTGCTGCTGGCTTCCGACGCAATCACCATAAACCCGTTCCTGTATAGCCAGGTCCACTACGATCCAGTGCGAGGCTATGCGCCCGTGTCCCTGGTTTGTACCGCCGCCCAGGTGCTGGTGGTGCATCCTGGTGTGCCGGCGCGCACCTTGACCGAATTCACCGAGTTGGCGCGTCAACGTGCGGCCGAAGGCCGTCCCTTGAACATCGCTTCGCCCGGCGCCGGCAGCGCCGGCCACCTTGCGGCGGTGCTGTACCAGCAACGCGCCAAGGTGAACTGGACCCATGTGCCGTACAAAGGAGGCGGTCCGGCCGTCGCCGATTTGCTCGGCGGCCATGTCGACGGGCTGTTCGTCACGCTGGCGTCGGCGGTGCCGCAGATCCAGGCCAAGGGCCTGGTGGCTTTAGCCGTCACCACGCCGACACGCTCGGTGGCCTTGCCCGACGTGCCGACGATTGCCGAAGCCGCTCTGCCCGGTTTCGATGTGACCAATTGGGAAGGCCTCTTTGCACCGCCGGGCACAGCGCCCGCCATCGTCGATGCATTGCAACAGCGGGTGGTGGCGGCAGCCAAGGATCGTGCCGTGCGCGAACGCCTGCTGGGGCTGGGTTTCGAACCGGTCGCCGGCGGTCCGGAGGTGTTGGCCAAGCTGGTGCGTGACAATACCGCCAAGTGGCAGACAGTCATCAAGCAGGCGAATATCCACTTGGAGTAAGGCGAGCATGGATTTGCAATTACGAGGCGACCGCATCCTGGTGATTGGCGCGAGCGGTGGCATAGGTCTGGCGACCGCGCGCGCGCTGGCACTGGAAGGGGCTCGCGTGACCCTGGTCAGCCGCGATGCCGGGCGTGTCGAGTCGGCCGCGGCCGCCTTGGCCCGGGAAACCGGCGCGACGGTCGATGCCCACGTAGCCGACGTGACGGACGCCGCGGCGGTCGAAGCATTGAAAACGTGGTGGCAAGGGCAGGGACACCCGCTGGACGCGCTGGTCATCACCACGGGGGGCAGCCACCGCGCGCGCTTCGAGGAACTGGACGATGCAGCCTGGCTCGCCAATTACGAGTACAACATCCTGGGTGGCGTACGCCTGGTGCGAGCCTTCTTGCCCGCTTTGCGCCAAGCCGAAGCGCCTCGCGTGCTGCTATTTGGCGCCGCGGCGGCCAAAATGCCCTATCCCAACCAAGTTGCGTCCAACGTTCACAAGGCAGGCGTGCTGGCGCTGACCAAGACGCTGGCGGGCGAACTGGCGCCGGATATTCGCGTCAACGCGATCTGCCCGGGCCGTACCTTGACTTCCCTCTGGCTCAACCGGGCGCACGATCTCGCGCTCGCTGAAGGCAAGACCCAAGAGCAGGTCATTGCGCATTTCTCCGAGGAAATCCTGGCGGGCCGCTTTGCCGAGCCGCGCGAAATCGGTGACGTCGCCGCCTTTATCCTGTCACCGCGGGCGTCCTATATCGTGGGACAGTCCATCAACGTCGATGGCGGTATCGCGCGCGGATTGCTTTAGCCCCCCACATCCATCACTGCATATCTTCAAGCCGGCACGTGCGTGGCCGGCCCGGGCCATTCCGGCGCGGCCAGAGCGTGGTCACGGGTGGGAGCGCCCCGCATCGCCAAGGCGGAGGACGCCTTGCGGGCGGCCTGCATGACGGCTGGGGCGTAGGATTCGAGGTCAGCCAGCGACAACTGGTCCGCCGGGCCGGCAACGCACAAGGCGCCGATGACTTTCCAGGATCCGCCGAACACCGGCGCCGCGACGCTGGCCGCGCCCGGATGCATTTCCGCCAGCGTGCACCAGTAGCCCTGGCGCCGGATCTGTTCGAACACGGCGCCCGCCTGGCCTTCGAACGCCAGGATGACCTTGCCCGCTGAGCCTTTGGTCAAGGGCAATGGCTGGCCCACGCGCGAGCTGCTGGCGAAGTCGTCATGGCCCCGCACCCGGATCAGGCGCACCCGGCTGTTGCCATCGTGCGCGAAGAAAGAGCTGGTCTTGCCCGTCACGCGGGCCAGGTCGCGCAATATCGGCTCCAGCACATCGTGCAGGTCGAAGGCCACGTGATAACGCGCCGATAGCCATGCCGTGGCCGGGCCCAGGCGCCAGCAGGCATTTTCCAGTTGCACCAGATAGCCCGCCTGCGCCAGCGTATGCGCCAGGCGGAAGGTCGTGGTCTTGGGCAGGGCGGTACGGCGCGCCAGTTCGGCCAGGCTCAGCTGGCTATCCTCGATACCGAAGGCGTCCAGCAGTTGCAGGGCGCGGACGACGGCGGTCACGGCGTCGGGGGGCGCCTTGGGAGCGACCTCTGTGGCGGTCTGAGGGGCGACCTTGGCAACGGCTTCGGAGGCGGATTTGGAGGCGGATTTGGGTGCGGTTCTGGGTGTGCTGCGGGCGGACATGCGGGATGCGGATTCTGTCAGGGAAGTTGCGGTATCGTTCCACCAGTCGGAACGCTATTGTAGGCCGGTCGCGGAGTGCCTAGACTCGCTGCCGACAGCGTTCAAGCAAGAATCCCGCAGGAGCAGCATCATGATCATCGATTGTCACGGCCACTACACGACGGCGCCGCAGCGCCTGCGCGAGTTCCGCCAGAGCCAGATCGCCGCCGTGGTCGACAAGACCCAGCACAGCCCCGATCCCAATATCCGTTTCAGCGACGACGAGATCCGTGAAGGCCTGGAGAACAACCAGATTCGCATCCAGCGCGAACGGGGCGTCGACCTGACGCTGTTCTCGCCGCAGGCTGGCCAGATGGCCCACCACATCGGTGACAGCAAGGTCAGCGCCACGTGGACGCGCCTGTGCAACGACCTGATCCATAGAGCGGTGGAGCTGTACCCGAGCAATCTGGCGGGCGTCTGCCAGCTGCCCCAGTCGCCAGGCGTGAGTCCCGCGGAATGCATACCGGAACTGGTGCGTTGCGTGGAAGAGCTGGGTTTTGTCGGCTGCAACATCAATCCGGATCCCACCGATGGCTATTGGACCGATCCGCCGCTGACGCAGAAGCACTGGTATCCGCTGTTCGAGAAGATGGTCGAACTGGACGTGCCCGGCATGATCCACGTCAGCTGCTCCTGCAATCCCAATTTCCACTTCACCGGCGCGCACTACATCAACGGCGACACGACGGCCTTCATGCAGTTCCTGCAAGGCGACCTGTTCAAGGATTTCCCCACGCTGAAGATGATCATCCCGCATGGCGGCGGTGCCGTGCCTTACCACTGGGGCCGTTACCAGGGCCTGGCGCAGAACCTGCAGCGTCCGCCGGTGGAGGAACTGCTGAACAACGTGTTCTTCGATACCTGCGTCTACCACCAGCCGGGCATCGAGTTGCTGCTGGAAGTGATTCCGCCGGAGAACGTGCTGTTCGCGTCGGAGATCGTGGGCGCGGTCAAGGGCATCAACCCGCGCACCGGCTTCAACTACGACGACACCAAGCGCTACATCGACGCGGTCAGCTGGCTCTCCGAAGAGAACCGCCGCCTGATGTTCAGCGAGAATGCTTTCAAGGTCTACAGCCGCCTGCGTCCTGAACTGGAACGGCGCGGCGTTTTGTCCGCCTGAGACCGGCCGGGAGCCGGTTGCGCCGGCGTCCCTCGCGAAGAGGGCGCGTCGGGTGGGCCGGGTTCTGGCGGCAGGGCGTTTGCGCATAAGCACACTACAGGAAGGAGTACAGGATGAACGCAGGTTTTCAGGTTCTCAAACGCAAGCGTGCCGTCGATGCAGAAACGACGGCCAAGTTCGCCGCATTGCCGGTGGCCAATATCAGCGATGCCATGAATCGCGTTGTCGCCGGCGGTCCGCGCTTGCGCCCCTTGCACAAGGGCGGCGTGCTGGCAGGGCCCGCGCTGACCGTCAAGGTGCGCCCGGGTGACAACCTGATGATCCACATGGCGCTGAACATGGCGGTGGAAGGCGACGTCATCGTGGTCGATGCGGGCGGCGACCTGACCAATGCCCTGATCGGCGAACGCATGATCGCCTATTGCGTGGCGAAGAAGTTTGCCGGCATCATCATCAACGGTTCCGTGCGCGACCTGGCGTGGATCCGCGAGCACGACTTCCCCGTGTACGCGGCGGGTGTCACGCACCGCGGCCCCTACAAGGACGGCCCGGGCGAGATCAACGTGCCGGTGGCCTTCGATGGCCTGGTCATCGAGCCGGGCGACCTGGTGGTCGGCGATGACGATGGCCTGCTGTGCATTGCCTACGATGCGACCAAGGAAGTGCTGGTGAAGGCGCAGGCCAAGCACAAGCAGGAAACCGACACCTTCGCCGACATCGGCAAGGGCGACAACAATCGCGCGTACTACGAGAAGCAGTTGCGCGACAAGGGTTGCTACTTCGAAGAGTGATACGGCGGGGCGCCGCCGCGCCAGCGGTTGCGCCCGGGCTCGTACCCAGCGCCGCGCCTATGCGCGGCGTTTCAGCGCCTGGGCAAAGAAAGCGCCCAGCAGGGGTAGCAGCACGGCCGTGCCGCCGAACAGCCAGTGCGCATCCACGCGCTGCACCAGGGCGGCGACCGTCGCCACGCCGGCGGACTGGCCCAGGAACAGGCAGCAGGCGAACAGCGCTACCGCCGTGCCCCGGCGCGCCGGCGCCATTTGCGTGGCATTGGTCTGCAGCGTGCTGTGGATCAGGTAGTAGCCGAAGCCGCTCAGCAGGCTGCCCACCGCGCACCACGTCCATGCCGGACCCAGCGCATACAGCGCGCACGCAATCATCAGCACCAGGCCGCCCGCCGCCACCAGCCCTGTTTCGCCCAGGCTGTCGATGAGCTTGCGCGAAACCACCACATAGCCGATGCCGCCCACGGCGAACAGGCCGCCGATGGCGCCCGAGGCCGTCGGGCCCAGGCCGAAGCGCTGCTGTACATAGGTGGGCAGAAAGGCCAGCACGCCGAACACCAGCGCGCCTTCCAGGAATACGGTAAGCAGGACCGTGCGCGCCCAGGGGTAGGCCAGCACGTCGCGGATGGGGGCCAGGAATCCGGGCGCCAGTGCCTGCGGCGCGCCGGAGCCGGCGGGCGCCAGCCGTATCAGCAGCAGGCCGGCGGCCAGGTAGATGGCGGCCAGCATGGCGAAGGCGGCGCGCCAGCCTATGGTGTCGGCGAACACGCCTCCGATCAGCTGGCCCGCGGCCATGCCGATGATGGTGCCGGTGATGAAGCGTGCCAGGGTGGCCTGGCGCTGGGCGTAATCGACGTTGTCGCCGATCCAGGCCATGGCCAGCGGAATGATGCCCGCGCCGGCGGCGCCGGAGAGAAACCGCGCGACCAGCATGCCGTTCAGGCTGGGCGCCAGCGCCGCGCCCAGGCTGCCCACCGCGCAAAGAAATGCCGCTGCCGTCACCGTACGGTACTTGCCGTAGCGGTCACCCAGCGGACCGAACAGGAACTGGAACACCCCATAGGCCACGGCGAATATCGTCACCACCCCAGCCGCCTCGCCCGTACTGGTGCCATACTCCAGCGACAACTGCGGCAACAGGGGATCGCAAATCCGGAACGCGCACGCGCTGGCAAAGGCGGCAATCGCCAGGACCAGGATGATGCGGTGCGGGACAGGAGCGGAAGTGGCGGATTCGTTTGCGGAAGGAGAAGGTGCGGCGCTCATGGCGGGCAATCATAGCTTGCGTTGCCCTGAACAAAAAGTCCGGCCCGCGTAGGTGAGGCATTGGATTGGACCGGGAGCCGATGAAATATCGTCGCGCGCTACCGATCAATAATTAACAATTCAATACATAAATCGCACAAAATAACTCTCAATATTTCGATATTGGGTAGAGTTGCTCATCTTCTGAATGTGCTTTGCCAAGTGCTTTTCGGTCTGACTGCTGGTTGGCGTCTGTTCCCCATTCGAGAGCAGGCAATTCGTTAATTCGAGCTTGCGGCGGTGACTTTGGGTATGCGACGAGCCGCCAGTTCCATCGGGAGCATCATCCTATGCATGTGAACCGACGAGCGGTGCTTGGCCTCATGGCGGCCGCCGCGCTTCCTGGCCGCTGGGCCCTTGCCTCGAGCGCCAGGACGGATGATGGCGTCATCGAGCAGGCTTATCTCTATTTGCTCGGCCGGATGCTGGTCTTGCGGCAAGAGCATATCGACCGCGCCAAGCCTTCGTTTGCCTATAACCAGATCAACTACAACCCGCTGGGCTCGGCGGATTTCGTCAATCCCAACTTCGACGTGGCATACCTTGAAGCCTGGATCGCGGTGGATGATCGAACGCCCGTCCTGCTGACCGTGCCACGGATCACCGGACGCTACTACACGGCCCAGATCCTGGACGAATGGGGCGAGGTCATCGCCAACATCAACGAACGCACGTTCGCGTCCCAGCCTTCTGGAAGCTATGCACTCGTCGCGCCCGGCTGGCGCGACGACTTGCCCGCTGGTGTCGCGCGGATAGAACTGCATTCCCGCAAGGCCAAACTGCTTGGCCGTGTGGAGCTGAAGGACGACCCGGACGGGGCAATCAAGCTGCAGCAGGCGTTTGCGCTTGGCGCGCTGGGCAGGCCGGTGGTTTTTCCCGCTCCTGTCGTGCCTTCCTTCAACAACCAGGACCTGCTGGGCGCGGAGATATTCGACGACGTCGACGCGCGCATCGACAGCGCGTTCGATGTATCGCCCGTCGCCGCGCAAATGCAGCAGCAAGTGCGCGCGGTAGCCGAGTATGTCGCGTCGTCTGCCCAGGCCCGAGCCGCCGTGGATAAGCTGTTGCGTGAACAGGTCGTGCCCCGGTTCATCGAATACGCTTTCACCAAGAGCGCGCCTTATCGCAATCACTGGGTGGGCGGGGGCGCCACCGGGAACTACGGCAGCGACTATTTGCTGAGGACCGTCGTCAATTACGCCGGCATCTGGGCCAATACCAGCGGCGAGGCGGTCTATTTCGGGGCGACGCGCGACGCCAACGAGGCCCCGCTCAATGGCTCGAACAGCTATGTCATGCATTTCCCCGCCGACCAGCTACCGCAATCCGCGGTCGATGCCTATTGGTCGGTCATTCTCGTGAGCGTGCCTGATTACCGAGTCGTGCCCAACGATCTGAAGCGCTACAACTTCAACAACCATTCGAATCTCAAGCTCGAAGCGGATGGTTCCATGAAAATCGTGATCGGCCCGAAGGCAGTGGCTGGCGTCGCTGAATCGAACTGGCTGCCCGCCCCGCCGGGCAAGCCGTTTTCGCTGACGTTCCGCATGTACGTTCCCAAGGATGCGGTCAAGACCGGGGCCTGGGCGCCGCCTGCCGTGACGCCGCTGTAATCCCACCGTAACGCTCCCATCGTCGAGGTCTTTCATGAAAGTCCGCTACGTATTGCTTGCGCTGGCATGCATTGCCCAGGCTCATGCTCAGGCCCCGGCACCGGCCGCATACCGTTTCGATCACGGCTATCCCACGCCCGCCACTTCGAAGCAGGTGCGCGCCGACCAGGACCTGCAGCGCGCGCTCGTTGCCTACCGCTACTGGTATCCCACGGTGTCGGTGGAAGGGATATTCAACGGCAACCGGGTCGTGGGTATCCAGGATGGACAGCAGTGGGGGATTGCTGCCACAGGTCCGCGCCAGGTCGGTTTCACCTTGAATTCGGACACGCCGTATGGGTCTGCCGCGCTCGACCTTGCCCAAGGGCCGGTGGTCATCGAGTTGCCGCCCGGGCCCTACATCGGCCTGGTCAACGATCACAACCAGGGATGGGTGCAGGATCTGGGCCTGCCGGGGCCCGATGCCGGCAAGGGCGGCAAGCATCTGGTGCTGCCACCCGGCTATGCCGGGTCGGTGCCGCCGGGGTACTACGTCGGCCGCTCTCCGTCCAACAAGAACCTGCTGGCGATCCGCTCGTTGCCCGTCGGCGGGGACGTTCCCAAGGCGCTGGAAGCGTTGCGTGCCGTGAAGATATACACCTTGGGCCCGGATGGCCAGCCCGGTGCCGCGCTGGTCCCCGTCGACACCTCGGCGATGAAGCTGGACAGTTCGTCATTGAAATGGGAGGACAACTTCCAGTTCTGGGAAGTGCTCGACCGTGTGATCCAGCAGGAGCCGCTGGATCCCCGGGCACGCGCCATGTACGGGCTGCTGGCCGAACTGGGTATCGAGAAAGGCAAGCCTTTCAAGCCGGACATGAGGCTGCGCGAAACGCTTACCCGGGCCGCTCGCCTGGGCCGCGACCAGATGCTGGTGGCGGCATTCGACAGCGACCGGCCGGATCGGCGCGCATGGCCCGACCGCCAATGGGAATGGGCAGGCCTGGTGCCCGGCAGCGCGCAGTTCGAGACGCCGGCGGGTGTGGACCTGGATGCGCGCGACCGCTGGTTTGCGCAGGCGATCGTCACTTCGCCTGCGATGTTCCGCCGCGACCCGGGGGCGGGCTCGCTGTATTGGTTAGGCGCGCGCGACGCCAAAGGCGCCTATCTGGACGGCGGCAGGCAATACACATTGAGCGTGCCGCAGCCGGTGCCGGGCAAGTTGTTCTGGTCGGTCACGGTCTATGACAGCAAGACCCGCTCGCAGGTGCAGACCAGGCAGGACAAGGCCGCGTTGCGATCGCTGTTCGAGCTGAAGGACGTGGATACCTCGCAACCCTTGACGCTCTATTTCGGCCCCAAACCGCCCACGGGACAGGAGAATCGCTGGATCCAGACCAACCCGGGCCAGGGTTGGTTCGCGTACATCCGCATCTACGGCCCGGAAGCAGCCGCCTTCGACAAGAGCTGGAAACCGGGTGACTTCGTATTGCAGCCACGCTGAAAGCGGCGACGTCTCTTTTCTTGCAGCGCTCCTTTTTCCAAGGCAGAACGATCTCTTTTAGCGGACGTCCTTATCTTGAAAACAGGAAGAATTCCCGCGCGGGCATGACGTCTTGCAGGGGCGCGGTCTAGGCCACCATCACCCCGCGTGCGCGCAAGCTGCGGCGGCCGGCGCGCAGGACTTCCAGCAGGCGGTCGCGGCTTTCGCGCACGTGGGCCTGGACCAGGGCGACGGCCCGTTCGGCGTCGCCGCCGCGCAAGGCGGACAGCACCGCCCGGTGCTCGGCCCAGCCATGGCCGATGGGATCGCTTTCCAGCCAACGCGTGCGCGCCAGCCGGTTCATGGCATCGGCGACGCCGCGGCTGATGAATTCATTGCCGGACAATTGCGCCAGGCGCACATGGAATTCCAGGCCGATGCGATGGGTTTCCTCGGCGCTGGCCGCTTCGCCACAGTCATCGAGCAGGGCTTCGATATCGTCCAGGCCGGCATGATCCAGGTCGGCCACGGTCAGCCGCATGGCAGCCACTTCCAGCACTTCCCGATAGACGAACAACTGTTCGATCTCGGCGATGTTGATGGGCGTGACCATCCAGCCGCGCCCCTCGCGACAGACCAGGCCTTCCGATTCCAGGCGTAGCAGGGCGGCCCGCACGGGCGTACGCGAGGCGCCCAATTGCGCTTCGGCCCACCGCTCGGTCAGGCGCTCACCAGGACCCAGTTGCATATCCAGGATCATCGCGCGCAGCTGTTTTTCTACTTCCAGGGATTGGGACATGGATGCTCCTGCCAAGGCCGAAGCCAGGGAGATAGGTAACGACAACGATTGACAAGCCGCCAGTGGGTGTTTAATGTATCCCAGCTTGGTATCCCAAGCAAATCGCCAACGATATTCAAGTCCTCCCCCCGGGATTTCATCCGCATCCGACCCCTGCATCTCATGGCTTCCGACCCCAATCCACACTGGCATCGTAATCTTCTCGTCTGCCTGTTCGGCTCGTTCTCAACGCTGGTAGGCATGACGCTGATGCTGCCTTTCCTGCCCCTGTACGTGGAAGAACTAGGTGTGAAGGACCATGCGGCCATCGTGCAGTGGTCGGGAATCGCCTACGGCGCCACCTTCCTGACGGCGGGCTTCGTCGCGCCGCTGTGGGGACATCTGGGTGACCGTTACGGCCGCAAGCCCATGCTGATCCGCGCCAGCCTGGGCATGGCCATCTGCATTTCCCTGATCGGCTTCTCCACCAACGTCTGGCAATTGGTCGCCTTGCGCCTGTTGACGGGCATCGCCGGCGGCTATTCCTCCGGCGCCACCATCCTGGTGGCGGTGCAGACGCCGAAGAACCGTTCTGCCTGGGCCTTGGGCGTGCTGTCCTCCGGCATCATGGCCGGCAACCTGATCGGGCCGCTGATCGGTGGTTCGTTGCCGCCGTTGATCGGTATCCGCGCCACGTTCTGGCTGTCCGGCGCGCTGATCTTCATCGCTTTCCTGGCGACCACCTTCCTGGTCAAGGAAGGTAGTCGCCAGGCGGTTGCCGCCAAGGACCGTCCCAAGGGCGGCTGGGCCCATATCCCCCGCCGCGACGTGGTGCTGACCATGCTGTTCACGGGCATGCTGCTGATGTTCGCCAACATGTCCATCGAACCGATCATCACGGTGTACGTGAATACGCTGGTGGACGATCCCTCGCGGGTCACGTTCGTGGCGGGCCTGGCGATGTCGGCGGCTGCCCTGGGCAGCATCCTGTCGGCGTCGCGGCTGGGCCGCCTGGCCGACCGTATCGGCCATGCCTACGTCATCGTGCTGGCCCTGGGCGTGGCGGCCTTGCTGCTGATTCCACAAGCCTTCGTGACCGCCGCCTGGCAACTGGTGCTGTTGCGCTTCCTCATGGGCCTGGCCTTGGGCGGCCTGCTGCCTTGCATCGCCGCAGTGGTGCGGCACAACGTGCCGGACCATTTTGTCGGCAGCATCATGGGCTGGTCGGTGTCCTCGCAATATGTGGGGCAGGTGGCCGGCCCCTTGATGGGCGGGTACGTCGGCGGCCATTACGGCATGCCGGCCGTATTCCTCGGCACCAGCGTGTTGCTGATGCTGGGCGCGCTGGGTTCCTGGCGGGTCGCCGGCGCCACCGTCCGCAAGGCCGGCAAGACCGCGGCCGCGGAGTAAGCGCGGCGGCGGCTGACTCCTTTTAGTCGTCGGCGGGCCTGGGCAGGGGAAAGAAATCGCGGTAGGGCCGCGCGTCTCCCACGCAGCGGGCATAGGACGGCCATTCGAGCAGGCGCTTGCGGTAGGCCTGGATATTCGGATGACGGTCGTCTATGGGATGGACCCAGTGCGAATAGAACAGGAAGGGCGCGGCGGCGCAGTCGGCCAGGGTGCGGGTAGCGCCGGCTGCCCATTCGCGCCCCGCCATGTGCTGCTCCAGCCAGCCGTAGGCCCGGTCCAGCATGTCGTGCGCCTCGTCCACGCCATAGGCATCGCGCAGCGCGGGATCGGGGCGCAGGGCATCGAATACGATCTTCTGCACGGGCGTGGAAATGTAGTTGTCGAAGAATCGGTCCAGCCAGCGCACTTCCAGCGCGGCACGCGCGTCGGCGGGGATCAGCTGGACCGGGCCGGGGTGATAGGTCTGCAGATGTTCGACGATGCAGGTCGCTTCCATGACCTGCTGGTCACCGTCGACCAGCAGGGGAAAACGCTTCATGGGCCACAGCGACGCCAGTTCTTCATAGCAGGGCGAGCCGGGGCCCGCGACTTCGCAGGCCTCGAAGCCGATGCCGTTCTCGTAGAGCGCCAGCAGCGCCTTGTGGCAGTAGGAAGAAAACGGGTGGTAGAAGAGTCGCAAGGCCATAGCGGTTTCCTTTGAGGGGGAGGGGCGACAGATGCCTGGGTCTTGTACTCACGACGAATGAGCGCCCTGGTTTTCGACATCAGGGCGAACGTCAGGCGAAGGGGGCGTTTGAGGCAGGGCCGCGGCAAGCGAACAGCAAGCAGCCGGCGAGCCCTGGCGCTGCGGGCTCGCGTGGGCCGACTGCGTAGGCGGTAGGCTCAGGCCGCCGCGCGGCTCACCCCGTACCGATCATCGGGCCGGGGCACGTCGGTCGTTCCCGGCAACGCGTTGTCGGCGATCAGGCGTGTCAGCAGCGGCCACAGCTGGCGTGGCAAGTCATGTCCCATGCCGGCGATCAGGTGAAACGCCGCGCCCGGTATGGCGCGCGCCACCGCGCGGCCCGCCGCCGGCGGCAGCATGCGGTCCTTGGCGCCATGGATGACACAGGTGCGTGCCTGGATGCGTTGCGCATAGCGGCGCAGGTCGCCCGTGCCCAGTAGCGCCATCAGCTGGCGCCGCGCGCCGCCGCCGTCGATGCCGCGTTCTCCCAGGCGATCGATCAGCGCATCCATCTCCGCCTCGTCGACCGGGTAGGCCGCCGAGCCCAGGGCCTGGAACAGCGCTTTGACATGGGCCTTCTGTCCGTGCAGGCCGGTTTCCGGCCGTGGCTTGCGCAGCAGCCGCCACAACAGGCTGGGCGCGGTGGGCGGCAGCAGGGGCTGGCAGGTGCTTGAAAAGATGATGCCCAACGACGCCACGCGCGCAGGGTAGCGTGCAGCGAAAACCTGGGCGATCATGCCCCCCATGGAGCCGCCCACGACGTGCGCCTGCGTCAGGCCCAGGCCATCGAGCAGGGCGGCGGCGTCGTCCGCCATGTCCTCCAGGGTATAGGGCACCTTGCTTTGCATGCCGAGTTGCGCCCGGGCGATCAGCCACCACAAGTTGGGCGTAGGGGTCAGGCTGCGTACGCGTCCCGACAGGCCGATATCCCGATTGTCGTAGCGGATGACCCGGAAGCCGGCCTCGACCAGCCGCCTGCAGAAACCATCGGGCCACAACAGCATCTGTGCGCCCAATCCCATGATCAGAAGCAAGGGTGGGGCATGCGGATCGCCCCAGTCTTCGTAAGCCAGCCGCACGTGCGGCGCATCGATCTGGCCGCGCCGGATCGGTGTGCCCACGGCGTCGAAGTGGTGTGCATTCATGTCGGCATGATCCTCGCGATAGGCACGACGAAGCGGCCGCCGCGGCGCACGGAACGCCACCGCGCGCGACCGGTTGTCGAGTTTACGCGTCCGACACCGCCCCGTCGTTACAAGGGCTTGACATAGCGCCCGACCTGGGCGGCCGCGCCATCGGCCCAGTTGTCGATCAGCGCCTTGAGGTTGTCCGGCTGCACCGTTCCCTGGCCCTGCGCCGAGCTGCGGATTGTTTCGCCGGTGCCGCCACGGACGGAGGCGAACAGCAACTGGCCGGTCTGGCTGTCCAGGACCTGGGTCTCGATAGCCAGCGACGCGTTCTGCGGCCGGCCGCCCTCGATGGCCGCCTTCGCGCCCGTGATGATCAAGCCAATGGGGATGTATTGGTAAGGCGCCAGGGCTTCCGTTTCGGCGCCGACGGCCGTGATGGCCAGGCGCACGTGCGCGACGCCGGGGCCCGAGTGATTGACCAGGCGCACCTTGTTGGCCAGGCGGCTGCGGACGGCTTCATCCATGTATTGGCGAATCTGGTTCATGGCGGCCATCGAGACGTTTTCGGTGGGCTTGGGCTCTGGATAGAACACCACCGGATCGAGCCAGAGCGCGCTGTATTTATCAGGCGCGAAGGCCGGATTGATGTAAGCCAGTCGCGTGCCTCCCCCCGGCGCATCCTGTTTTTCCAGGCGTGAATAATCGCCCAGGAAACCGGACTCGCGCGGTGGCGGCGAGGATGCGCAGCCCGCGACGATAAGGACGGTGGCAATGCTCAGGAGAGACTTACGCAGGAAGCGGGATTTCATGGCGGCACCTGATTTGTATGACTAGGGAAAACGCTGGAACGGCTTCGGCAAACGGGTCGATGCAAGTGGCGGAAGAATAGCCGGAACTGTCGTGATGGTGCACCCAAAACTGCGGTCAACAGATGCTGATGGTCCTGGATTTCAATCAGGGGTTGAAGGGAATTGTCTTAATCCTGTTGTGTTTTGCTAAGCATTGTGCGAATAATGCCACATACTAAAGCAATAAATCGCAATAAGGATGTTCGAAGAAGTGGCGCGGTAGGGCGGACGCCACCGAGTACGGTCCAGAGCAAATGTCTCACGTGTATTCATACGCTGTCCTACGTGTAGCCCATACGCTGTGCAGAGTGAGGTCATAGTGAACGGTATCCGCCAGATCCCCGCGCGTATCCTGTCGGCGATTTCCGCGATCGCCAGCAGCGTCTTCAGGAGGAGGCGACGCCTCGTGTTCACCCGATATGGGTGTTTCCCTGGACGCCCATCCTTGTTATTTCGCACCGTGGTATCCCCCAACACAGTGTCATCCAGGCGTGTCCCTCCGTATTACCGCTGATTCTCTTCGCCCGCTACGCGAGGTTCGTTGAACCTGGGTACCCGGGCGGCTGAGGTTCTTCCCATTCATGATCGGGACGAGGCAATGCAGAGACGCGAGCAATTTTTTAATACGGTGCTGCCGTTCATCGCCAGGACGGCGGCGTGCGTGAGCGCCTTGGCCTGCGCATCGTCAGCATGGGCGACGGAAGGCGCCTTGGGCCGGCAGGTAACGGGCACCAACGTACAGGCCAATATCGGCATCGTGGCGCCGGAACCGGTGACCATCGTGCAACTGTCCGAACTCTACCTGGACGGCAGCCTGCATGGCGGGCGCGAGGTGCCCGTGGGCCGCAACGTCTCGGTGGGACTGGACGCCCAGGTGGCCTTCACCCTGGCAACGTTGCTCAAGACCTGGGATACCGGCACGGGCCGCTGGAACTTCGCTTCCGGCCTGACCGTGCCCTATGTCTGGACCAAGGTCAACGCTGGCCTGACCGGCCCGCGCGGTAATACGGTGAATACGACGGATCGCGCGTCCGATCTGTTCGACCTTTATTTCACGCCCATCGTTGCCGGGTATCACTTCTCCGAGACCGAGCATGTGGCGCTCAGTTTCAACGTCTGGGCGCCAACGGGCAGGTACAACGCCAACAACCTGGCCAATCCCAGCCTGAATAACTGGACCTTCGTACCGCAGGTCGCCTACACGCGCATCTTTCCGGAATCGCATTGGCAGCTCGATGCGGTCTCCAGCTTCCAGTTCTACACGCCCAATCGGGACACCGATTATCACAACGCGCCGTTGTTCGGCACGGACGTGATGGCGCGGCGCATGTTCGGCAACGGCCTGGGCGTGGGGATGGTAGCAGGCACCATCCTGCAGCTGGGTAATGACCGCGGTGATACCGCCGACCGGCTCAATGGCTTCAAGGGCCACGACCTGGCGCTTGGCCCCATCGTCACGTATGACCGCAAACTGTCGCCCGAGCGGTCCCTGTCCATGTCCTTGCGCTGGGTGCCGACGGTGGCTAGCACCAATCGCCTGGACAGCGGCAGCACGGTAATGGCCAGCGTCGCGTTGGTGTTCTGAGCATTTTCGTCTGGTAGCGCGGTCGCGCTGACCGCGCCGATCGTGGGGAAAGTCATCATGAGAAAACCCGTCATGAGTAAACCTGTCACGAGCAAATCTGTCGCAAGCAAACCCGTCGATGGTAAAGCCGCCGCCGGTAAGCGCCTGCGAGCGCGGGCCTGGCTGTTGCTGGGCGTGGTGGTCGGCCTGGGCGTCAGCGCGGGCGTGGCGGCATCACTGGACATGTTGCCCGGTCAGGCTGGCAAGGCAGGCAAGGCGGTGGCGGCGGTTGTGCCAGTGCTTGGCGACGGCAAGAAGGGTCCCCAGGGCATGGCCTGGATTCCAGGTGGCGAATTCCTGATGGGTAGCGACGTACGCATGTCGCAGCCGAACGAGCGGCCCGCGCACAAGGTGCGCCTGAGCGGCTTCTGGATGGATCCCCATGACGTCACCAATCGGGAATTCGCGCGCTTCATCGAAGCCACGGGCTACGTCACGACGGCGGAGCGCAAGCCGCGCTGGGAAGACCTGCAGGCACAGCTGCCGCCCGGCACGCCACGTCCGGACGATGCCAAGCTGGTGGCGGGCGCCATGGTGTTCGTCGGCACCGCGTCCGAGGTGTCCTTGCGCGACTTCTCGCAGTGGTGGCGCTACGTACCCGGTGCGGATTGGCGTCACCCGCAGGGGCCGCACAGCAACATCATCGGCAAGGAAGACCATCCCGTCGTGCAAGTGTCCTACGAGGATGCGCAGGCCTATGCCAAGTGGGCGGGCAAGCGCTTGCCTACCGAGGCGGAGTGGGAGTTCGCCGCGCGGGGCGGCCTGGAGCAGGCCACGTATGTGTGGGGCAATGAACTGGCGCCCAACGGACGGCCCATGGCGAATATCTGGGATACGCGCGAGACCCAGCCTTTCCCCGTCGTCACCGACGAGAAGATTCCGGTAGGGACCACACCGGTGGGCATGTATGCGGCCAACGCTTATGGGCTGTACGACATGGCGGGCAATGTGTGGCAGTGGACGGCGGACTGGTACCGCGCGGATGCTTTCCGCATCGAGGCGCAATACCGTCAACCGCCTCTGGATCCGGCGGGGCCGGCGCAAAGCTTCGATCCGGACGAACCTGGCGTGCCGGCGCAGGCGCCCAAGCGGGTGACGCGGGGCGGCTCCTTTCTTTGCAGCGAGACCTACTGCATCAGCTATCGGACCAGTGCGCGGCGCGGCACGGATCCCATGAACAGCATGTCGCATCTGGGATTCCGCACGGTGATGACGCCGGCGCAATGGCAGGTGGCGCAGGCACAAAAGCGTAGCGTCGCCGTTCGTTGAGCAAAAACATGGCAAATCGTGCAGGCATTCTGGCGCTGGAGCAGGCGGTCGGCGAGGCCGTGCTGGGCCAGGGGGCAGTGATACGGCTGGTGCTGGTGGCCTTGCTGGCGGACGGCCATGTGCTGTTGGAAAGCCTGCCCGGCCTGGCCAAGACTCGCACGGTGAAGGCGCTGGCCGCGCATCTGGCGGCCGACATGAGCCGCATCCAATTCACGCCTGACTTGCTGCCCTCGGATATCACCGGCGCGGATGTGTTGCAGCAGGACGCCGAGGGACGGCATCAGGTGCGCTTCCAGGCCGGGCCGCTATTCGGCAACCTGGTGCTGGCCGATGAAATCAATCGGGCGCCGGCCAAGGTGCAGTCGGCGTTGCTGGAGGCCATGGAAGAGCGGCAGATCACGGTAGGTGGCGTGACGCGGCGCATGCCGCCGCTGTTCATGGTCCTGGCGACGCAGAATCCGATCGAGCAGGAAGGCACGTATCCCTTGCCGGAAGCGCAGATGGATCGTTTCCTGATGAAAATCAGCCTGGACTATCCGGGCCCGGAGGATGAGGTGGCGATGCTGGCGTTGCTGCGAGGGGCAGGGCGGGACGCGGCGGCGGGCAGCTCGCGTATTGCAGGCAACGGCGAAGCCGGCGCTGAAGGCAACGCCGCCGCCGATGCCAATGCCGCCGGCAGTGTCATTGCTGCTGCCAATGGCAATGGCAATGGAAATGGCAATGCCGTCGGCAATGGCAAGGCCGATGCCACGGTTCGCATGACGCAGGAGGATCTTTTTGCCTGCCGTGCCGCGGCGGCGGCGGTCTTTGTCGCGCCCGCGGTGGATCGTTATGTCGTGGATCTCGTCAATGCCACACGGCATCCCGCGGACGCCGACCTGGCGCGTTGGATACAGATAGGCGCCAGCCCACGGGGCGCGATCGCGCTGGATCGCGCGGCGCGTGCCCATGCCTGGCTGTCCGGCGCGGAATTCAGTTCGCCTGACGACGTGCGCGCCGTGGCCCATGCCGTGTTGAGGCACCGCCTGCACCTGTCGTACGACGCCGTGGCCGAAGACGTGACGGCCGGGCAGGTTATCGATCGCCTGCTGGATGTGGTCGCCGTGCCTGCGTAGGAGAAAAATGTGTCGCCACCCGCCAAACCGCCACCGGCCCAGCATCCGCCCGCGAAGCCGCGGCCGGCCAAAGCGCGGCCCGTCGCCGACGCTGCATCGCGCGCCGATCCACGCGTGCGCCCGCAGCCGGAATCGGGCGGGAAGGCCCATCCTGTCTATCCCTCGCTGGCGGAATTGATCGCCCTGGAAGCTGCGGCAAGCGGCATGTCCTTCAGCACGCGCCATCCGCTCAATAGCGTGCTGGCCGGCGCGCACGGTTCGCGTCTGCGCGGCCGAGGGCTGGACTTCTCCGAGTTGCGCCGCTACGTGGCGGGCGATGACCTGCGCCAGCTGGACCTGCGCGCGTCGCTGCGCTACGGCAAGCCCTATGTGCGGTCCTACACGGAAGAGCGGGACCGGCCGGCGCTGATCGTGGTTGACCAGCGCATGACCATGTATTTCGGGTCCGTGCGCGCGTTCAAGAGCGCCGTCGCCGCGCGTGTGGCGGCGCTTGGGGCCTGGATGGCGCTACGCGCCGGCGACCGGGTGGGCGGCATCGTATTCGATGACGACGGGCAGAAGGTGTTCAAGCCCTTGCGTAGCCGTGACCGCGTGCAGGCCTTGCTGGCTGAAGTGGTACGCGTGAACGGCGCGCTGGCGGCCGACAAGGCCGATCGGCCTGCCATGGCAGGGCTGAATGCCGCCTTGCGGGCCGCCCAGGCCCTGGCGCCGCATGACTGCCTGATTTGCATCGTCAGCGATTTCGCCGGCGCGAATGAGGAAACCTTGCGGGCCTTGCGCGTGCTGGCCATGCACAACGACGTGGTCGGTGTACTGGTCTTCGACCCGATGGCCCAGGATATTCCCCGTCGTGGCCGCCTGGTCGTCACGCAAGGAGCGTTGCAGCTGGATATTGCCGTGGGGCGCCGGCACGAACGGCAGCCGCTTGCCGATTTCTTCAGCGGCCGGCTGCGCGAGGTGGCGGATCTGCTGCGCCGCAGCCGCGTGCCCTTGCTGACGATAGATACCGCGCATGACGAGGTGGCGCAGTTGCGCAGGGAGTTGGGACGGGGAGTGGGGCGGGGAATGGGGCGCGGTTCGGCCCAGGGATTTGCACGACCCGCGGGAGGGCCCCGATGAGCGCTGATCTGCCGGGACTGGATCAACTGCGCGAATTGCCCTTGCCGCCGCCGGTTTCGTACTGGCCGCAGACGTGGGGATGGGTAGCCGTGGCGGTGGTGATTCTGGCGCTGACGGGCTATGCTTTGCTCACCGCGATGCGCCGGCACAAGCGGAATCTCTATCGGCGGCAGGCCCTCGTGGAACTCGCGCGGATACGGGCGGCGGTCGCCGACCAGGCGCTGGCGGCGCGGCAATTGCCCGATCTGCTCAAGCGGACAGCGCTCGTGGCGCGGCAGGGACTGGAGAATCGGCGTTCAGGCGTGACATTACCTTTTCCCGGCGACAGTGCGCGCCTGCTGGCGACGCTGGCCTACGCCCCCGACGCCGCGGTGCGGGATCTGGATCCTGCAACATTGGAGCAGTTGTTCGATGCCAGCCGGCGGTGGATAGAAGACCATCGCATCGAGCGTCACCATGTGGCGGCTTGAATATCCCTGGCTGCCGCTCGCCGCGCCCCTGGCGTGGGCAGCCTATCGTTGGCTGCCGGTGTATCTGCACGGCCGCAGCGCCTTGCGGGCGCCGTTCTTCGACACGATGGCCAGGTTGACCGGCAAATCGCCCGAGCGGCCAGGCGCGCAGGCTGCCGGCGCGCAGCTGTGGCTGAACCTGGCTGTCTGGCTGCTGATGCTGCTGGCGTTGGCGCGGCCGCAATGGGTGGAACCGCCACTGGTTCATGCCGAACCCGTGCGCGACATCATGCTGGCCGTGGACATATCGCAGTCCATGGATACACGCGATTTCCGCGATGGATCGGGTCGGGAAACAACGCGTTGGCAGGCCGTGCGCGCCGTGGTGCGCGACTTCATCGAGAAGCGGCAGGACGATCGATTAGGACTGATCGTGTTCGGCACGGGTGCCTATCCGCAGGCGCCGCTGACGCTGGATCATGCCGTGTTGCGCTTGCTGCTGGACCAGACCGCGGTCGGCATGGCGGGGCCGAACACGGCCATCGGCGATGCGATCGGGCTGGGCATACGCATGCTCGATGCCGCCCGCGAACGGGACAAGGTCATGATCCTGCTGACCGATGGCAATGACACGGGCAGTGCCGTGCCGCCGCCGCGCGCCGCGGCGCTGGCCAGGCAGCATGGGATCGTGGTGCACACCATAGGCATGGGAGATCCGGCGGCCACTGGCGATGACCGGGTGGATTTCGATGCGCTGCGGGATATCGCCAAGGCCACGGGCGGGCAGTTCTTTCGCGCCGAGAACCTGGCCGCGCTGCAAGACGTGTATGCCACGCTGGACCGCATCACGCCGCGCGAGGTCAATACCTTGCGGCACCAACCGAAGAGAGAATTCTTCTGGGTCCCGCTGGGAGCGGCCCTGTGCCTGCTGGTGCTCTGGCATGCCATCGCTGCCTTGGCGGCGTGGACGCGCGCGCGTACGCAGCAAGACACCCCCGCATATCGGGGTGATTCCCACACCAGTGGCATGGACGGCGGGACGGCGCGCAGACCGCCGGCCAGCGCTGCCGGGAGGGCATCGCATGCGCGCGGCGGCGAGAGCGTGAGTGGCAAGGTGCGTACTGGCGATGCCGATCACCCAAGCAGCGACGACAGTGTGGACCGCAAGGAGGGCGCATGGACCTGAGCGCCTTTCATTTCCTTCGTCCATGGTGGCTGCTCGGGATCGTGGCGGCGCTGTTGCTCTGGTGGGCATGGCGGGCGGCTTCCAGTCGCGATGCGCAAGATAGCCGTATTGCGCCGGCCTTGCTGCCTTATCTGCTGGTGCATGCGCCGGGTGGCCGGGGGCCGCGGCCTGTCGATCTGCTGGCCGCCGTCCTGGCCGTGGGCGCCGTGGCGGCGGCGGGGCCGGTGTGGGAGCGCGATGAGCCTGATTTTCTCGATAACGTCGCGCCTTTGATCGTGGCGGTAGATCTGTCGCCGTCCATGGATGCCACTGACGTCGCGCCATCCCGCCTGGAGGCTTCCAAGCAGACCGTGCGCGACCTTGCGGCCAGACGGGCGGGATCGAAGACCGGCTTGATCGCCTATGCCGGCACCAGCCATCTGGTACTGCCGCCTACCGATGACACGGACTTGCTGGGACTGTTTACGCAGTCACTGGCATCGGATCTGATTGCGCCAGCGGGGCACGATGCGGCCGGGACCATAGCCTTGGCCACACACGTGCTGGCGGCAGAACGCGCGGGTGGCACGCTGCTTTTGTTAACGGACGGTGTCGACCGCGCGCAGCTGGCGCTGGTGCGGCAGCGCGCGCAGGCCGCCAAGGACATGCAGGTTCTGGTCATGGCTGTCGGCCAACGGACGGGTGGTGGCGGGCCAGGCAATAGCGGGCGCGGCAAGGCCGTCAGCGGTGGGGCCGTTGGCGACGTCAGTGCCGCGGGCATCGATGAGGCGGCGTTGCGCGATCTGGCGCAGGCGGCCGGGGCGCCCTTGGGCAGCCTGACGCGCAGCAGCGATGATCTGGACTGGATCACGCTGCACACACAGCAGCACTTTCTATCCGTCCAGGATGCGCAGGCGGGCACGCCGCATTGGAAAGAGGCGGGGTATTGGCTGTGCTGGCCCCTGGCCTTGCTGGCTCTGGCTGCCCTGCGGCGAGGATGGCGCGTGGCCTGGCATGCCTGCCTGGTGGCCGGTACGCTGATGCTGGCCCTGCCGCCTCCCACCTACGCGGCAGGGACGCAATCAGCGTCTGGGGCTGCAACGCCGTCAGTTTCTTCGACGGCGCCGGGATCGACTGCCGCAACGGTGGAATCGACCTGGGCCGCGGCAGGACCGACCTGGGCGGGGTCGTGGCAATCCCGCTTCAGGGCGGTGCTGGCCGATGCCTTCCTGACGCCGGACCAGCAAGGCCGCATGGCGTTCGATCGCGGGCACTACGAAGCGGCGCTGGCGCATTTCCAGGATCCCTATTGGAAGGGACGCGCGGCGTATGCAGCGGGCAAGTACCAGGCAGCGCTGCAGGCATTCAGTTCGCTGAAGACGGCGGAGGGCTATTTCTACGTGGGCAACACGCAGACGCGCCTGCGGCAATATGACGCCGCGCTGGCCGCCTATGACCAGGCCCTGGTCATCAGGCCTGGCTGGGATCCGGCCGTTGTCAATCGCGGCATCGTCGCCCGGCTCCTGGCCGCGATGACCCAGGAAGATGAGGGCGCGCAGAGTGAACCTGCTGACAAGACGATAGAGGACAAGACCGCGCAGGCAGGCAAGATGGTTGCCACGCAGGCCAGGCAGGCCGGCTCCGAGGAAATGTGGCTGCGCAACCTGACGCTGTCACCCGCGCGCTTCTTGCGCGGCAAGTTCGCGGCCCAGGACGCGGCGGGAGGGCAGCCATGAGTCTGGCACAACGCACCTCGTTGTTCGCGGCGATTCTGCTTTTGTTCCTGCTGTCGCCACCGGCGTGGGCCCAGGATGCGCCGCCGTTGCGCGTGACGGCCAGCGCGCCGTTGCAAGCGCTGGCCGACGGCACCATCGAATTGCAGCTTGAGGTGATGACCAGCACCTGGTTCACCCAGCCCCCGCGCTTGCCGACGCTGACTCTGCCAGGCGTCCTGGTGACGCCGCCGTCGGGCGAGGGCGTATTGCTGCGCGAGCAGAAAGACGGCGTTGCCTATAGCGGCCTGCGCTACACCTATCTGCTGATCGCAACGCAGCCCGGCAGCCTGCTCATCCCCGCACTGACCGTAAGCGCCCAGGTCGGTCCCGGCCGCAACGTAGTGTCGGCCAGCAGCGCCCCACTGGCCATCACCGTCGCCGTTGCGCCAGGCGCATCCCAGGCAACGCCCACCGGCACTCGCGCCGCGTCTCGGGCGCAAGAGCGGCGTTCGGGCCCAGGGGGAACCCGCGGCGCGCCGGATGCTACGGCCAGCGCAGCGACATCCTCGCCCGCATCTTTCGCCATCGTCGCCAGAAGCGTCAGCGTCACGCAGGAGTACGCGCTAGCGCCCGATCCGCTGGTGATGGGCGGGCGCATCACGCGTACCGTCACGCAGCGGGCAGAGGGGGCACAGGCGATGTCGCTGGCGGCCGCGCCCATGGGCGACGTGCCGCATTTCAAACGTTATCCGCTGGAGCCCGAGGTGACGACGCTCACCGATGGCCGGGGCAATTTTGTCGGCGGACAACGTATCGATCGCGTGCAGTACGTGGCACAGGACGCCGGCACCTTCGAGTTCCCGACCTTGACGCTGCCGTGGCGCGACGCCGCGGACGGCGCGATGAGGGAAAACACCGCGCCTGGCCGTACCGTAAAGGTCGGCATGGCGCCCGCGCCCGACGTGCCGTTCTCCCTGGCCGACGATCTGGCACGCCTGCGCCAGGACGCCCGCTGGGTGTTGCCGCCCGGCGTTCTGAAAGCGGCCGCCATCACGGTGCCGGCGCTGTTGCTCCTATGGCTGACCTGGCCCTGGTGGCGCCGCGGCGTCGCCGCGCTACGAGCCGCGCTGCGGCGGGCGCAGGCGCGTTGGTGCGCCAGTGAAGCCTTCTACTGGCGCGCCTGGCAACGGGCGTCGCGCCGTGCGCCGGCGACGCTGAGCGCTTTCTATCTGTGGCTGCATCGATGCACCGGCATGACGACCCTGCGCGACGCAGTAATGCCGATGGCTGCGGCGTCGCGCAGCCAGGCTGAAATGATCTTGCGCCAAATCCATGGCCTGCACAGTGAAGACTCCATAGACGGCAAGGTCGCCGGGCAGACCTCAGGCGGCAACCTGTCGCAGCTGGCTGCCGCAACGCGCACGTGGCGCAAGTCCTGGCGCCGCCGCGCCAAGCGGCCCAGCGCGTATGCCTTGCCTTCGACCCTGGCGGCTTCGTCATCCAAGACCAACAAACCCGCCGGGAGCGCGCCATGACCATCATCCTTGCTCAAGCCGTCTTGCAGCGCACGATTAAACGCTGGGCATCCTGGTCGGCTATCGCCGCGCTCTCCCTGCTGACCGCTTGCGCCAGCACACCATCGCAACGGCAGACGCAAGGGCCGCGGCAGGACCAGCTTCTGCCACCCGCCACCCTGCAGTCCTGGAACGACGGCCCCTCGCGCCGCGCCATCACTGAATTCGTGCAGGCGGTAACCCAGCCCGGCAGTCCCGACTTCGTCGCGGTGGACGAGCGCATCGCCGTGTTCGACAACGACGGCACCCTGTGGAGCGAACAGCCGCTCTATTTCCAGGTGCTGTTCGCGCTGGACCAGGTACGCGCACTGGCCCCCGCGCATCCGGAGTGGAAGACCAAACCTCCTTTCCAGGCCGTACTGCGCAACGACCAGAAAGCGCTGGCCAAGCTGACCCTGCGCGACCTGATGCAGATCATCGCCGCCACCCAGACCGGCATGGACAGCGAACAATACACCCGCCAGGTCAAGGACTGGATGGCCACCGCGCGCCATCCGCGTTTCCAGCAGCCTTACGACCGCTTGACCTACAGCCCCATGCGCGAACTGCTCGACTACCTGCGCGCGCACGACTTCAAGACCTACATCGTCTCCGGCGGCGACATCGCCTTCATGCGCGCCTGGGCGCAGCAGGCATACGGCATTCCGCCGGAGCAGGTCATCGGTAGCAGCTTTGTCGTCACCTACGAAATGCGCAGCGGCAAGCCGCGCCTGATGCGCCAGCCCAAACTGGAGTTCAACGACGACGGCCCCGGCAAGCCTGTCGCCATCCAGCACTTCATCGGCCGCCGCCCCATCTTCGCGTTCGGCAATTCCGACGGTGACCTGCAGATGCTGCAGTGGACCACCGCCGGCGCGGGACGCCGCTTCGCCGGGCTGGTCCATCACACAGACGCCAAGCGGGAATGGGCCTACGACCGGGAATCGAAAATCGGGCGCCTGGACAAAGCCCTGGACGAGGCGCGTCGCCAGGGGTGGACGATCGTCGATATGGAAAAGGAGTGGTCTCGCGTGTATGCGTTCTAGAAGCAGGTGGCATTGACCCAATCCGCCCATACCCGGGCAAGGAGAGCAGTGATGAAAGCAAGACTATGGCTAGGCGCGGCTTTGTTCGCCGCGGGCGGGCTTGCGGTGCAGGGCGGCGCCTATGCGCAGGCCCAAGGCAGTCAGGCTCAAGAAGGTACGCAGGCCCAAGGAAATCAAACCCAGGCGTCCGCCAGGAAGCCGAACATCCTGGTGATTTTCGGCGACGACATCGGCCAGGCGAACATCAGTGCCTACACGATGGGCGTGGTGGGATACAAGACCCCCAACATCGACCGCATTGCCAGGGAAGGCACGATATTCACCGACTACTACGCGGAAAACAGCTGCACGGCAGGACGTTCCAGCTTCATCACCGGACAATCGCCGATGCGTACCGGACTTTCCAAGGTCGGTATTCCCGGCGCCACGGTGGGGCTGCAAGACCGGGATATCACCATAGCGCAGGCGCTCAAGGCCGAAGGGTACGCTACCGCGCAGTTCGGCAAGAACCACCTGGGCGACCGCGACGAGTTCCTGCCAACCAAGCATGGTTTCGACGAGTTCTTCGGCAATCTTTATCACCTCAACGCCGAAGAAGAGCCGGAACGGCCATTCTTTCCCAAGAATCCCACCGATCCCCTCATCAAGTCCTATATGCCGCGCGGCGTGATACGCGCCACCGCCGACGGCAAGATCGAGGATACCGGGGCCTTGACCAGCAAGCGCATGGAGACCATCGATGACGAAACCGTGGGCGCCGCGCTGGACTACCTGGACAAGCATGGCAAGGGCGACAAACCCTTCTTCGTGTGGATGAACACCACCCGCATGCATATCTACACGCACGTCAGGCCTGAATACCGGGGCAAGAGCGGCATGCCCGGCAACGAGTACGCCGACGGCATGTGGGAACACGACCAGGATGTCGGCAAGCTGCTGAAGAAACTGGATGACCTGGGCATCGCCGACAACACCATCGTCGTCTACTCCACCGACAACGGTCCGAACCAGTTCACCTGGCCCGACGCGGCGACGACCCCGTTCCGGAACGAGAAAGACTCCAACTGGGAAGGCGCGTTCCGGGTGCCGGCCATGATCCGCTGGCCAGGCCATATTCCGGCAGGCGCGGTCAAGAACGGCATGGTCTCCGGCATGGACTGGTTTCCCACGTTGCTCGCCGCCTCGGGCGACGCCGGCGTCAAGGACCGCTTGCTCAAGGGCTGGACGCCGCAGGGCGCGAACCAGAGCTACAAGGTTCATCTCGATGGGTATAACCAGCTGGATTACCTGACGGGCAAGACCGACAAGAGCGCGCGGGACCAGTTCTATTACTTCAACGACGATGGCCTGCTGGTCGCTATGCGATATGAAGATTTCAAGATCGTGTTCTGCGAACAGAAGGCGCCAGGGGGCTTCGCGGTCTGGCAGGAACCTTTCGTCTGCCTGCGCGTGCCCAAGGTCTTCAACTTGCGCATGGATCCCTATGAGCGCGCGGACGTCGTCTCGGATCAGTACAACGACTGGCTGACCAAGAATGCCTACCTGGCTTTCATCGGTACGGCCCTGGCGTCCGAGTTCCTGGAAACGTTCAAGGAATTCCCCCCCAGCCAGCGGCCCGCCACCTTCAGTACCGACCAGGCGCAGGAAGAGTTGAACAAGTTCCTGGAGAAGTACTACGCGGAGAAAGCCAGGAAGCTGGGCTCGCCTGGCAGCTGATTGGCCAATCTGGCGGCGGGCCGGTGGGCAGCAGACCGGCCCGCTCCGCCGCATGATCCATTTCGAGGCCTGTTCATGACGACATCGACGCGCATATTGCCGGGCGCTACCAAGGTTCGCGCCCGAGCCGGGGCGGCGGGCGCGCGCCTGTTCGCACCGGCCATCCTGATGGCGCTATCCGGCGGTGCCGCGTTGATGTTCCAGGTGCTGTGGATCAAGCAGCTGACCTTGATCGTCGGCGTGGAGGTGCACGCCATTGCCGTGGCTGTCAGCGCTTTCTTTCTCGGCCTGGCGGCGGGCAGCGCCTGGCTCGGCCGCAAGGCGGATCGCACCGCGCGTCCACTGCGGCTTTACGCAGGTATCGAGGCGGGGATCGCCGTACTCGCCGTCACGGTCACCCTGGCCTTGGCCCATGGGGCGGCGCTCTTTGCGCAAGTCGAACAACGGGCCGCGCTACTGGCGTGGCTGGCCGTCGTCGTCGCGGTGGGCGTGGCGCCTTTCCTGATGGGCGGCACCTTGCCCGTGCTGTTGCGGGCGGTGGGCGCGGGCCGGATCGGCCGCGCCGGCGCAACGCTTTACGCCGCGAATACCGCCGGCGCGATCGTCGGCGCGCTGCTGCCAGCCTTTCTCCTGATTCCCGCGCTGGGTGTGCAAGGCACCGCGTGGGCGGCCGCGTGCCTGAACCTGGCGGCAGCGCTGGGCGCCTGGACGCTGGACAGGCACAGGCTGATCGACATCCCGTCCGACCCTACGCACGCCCCGCTGCAGGCCAGGGGGGAGACGGCGCCAGGGCGCGTGGCGCGCGCAGGGCGCAAAACGGCAATGCCCGCGCCCATGACGGCCGCGGCGCAGGTCCACGCTAGCCGTGCCGATCCGGTGGCCAGGGTGGCCGTGCTTCTTTATGCCTGCGCGGGCGCCATCGCCATGGGCTACGAAGTCCTGTGGTCGCAAATGGTGGTGCCCTTCATGAGCACGCGCGCTTTTGCGTTTTCCATCGTCCTGGCGGTGTACCTGGCGGGGCTGGCCATCGGTGCCGCCCTGTATGCGCGTTGGGAAACACGCGATCCCTGGCGTTCATTCGGCTTGTTGATCGCCGGCGCCGGCGTCGTCGCGCTGTTGGAGGCGGCGCTACTGGGCCGTTGGCTGATCGGCCTGCAGACCACGGCCGAAATGACGGTGCTCGCCTGGACCGGCAGCGGCCTGGCCGGCATGAGCGCCCGTTTCCTGGTGGCCGCGACGGCGGTGGTGCTGCTGCCCACGGTGTTGCTGGGCGCGGCGTTTCCCGCCGTCCTGCGGATAGCCGTGCCGGCCGACCGGCGCGGGCAAGGGGCCGGCCTGGTGCTGTGCGCCAACACCTTGGGCGGCATCGCGGGAACGGCGTTGACCGCCTTCGTGTTCCTGCCCGTGCTGGGCGCCGTACGCAGCCTGGCCTTGCTGGCGCTGCTGGCATGCGCGATCGGCATCGCGGCGGTCTGGCGGACGCGCGCCATGACGGGATCCGCTGCCGCACAGCCGCGGCGGGAGCGCCAGGCCATGCCTTGGGCGCGAGCGCTGGTGCTGGGGATGCTGGCGGTAACGCTGGTGGTGGGTCTATTCCTGCCCGCCGACCATCTGGCGCGCCTGTTGCCGGGCGCCCAAGGCGCGAATCTCGTGTTCTATGAGGAAAACCGCGGCGGGACCGTGGCGGTGGTCGAGCGGGGCGAGGGCGAGCGCCATTTTCGGCGGCTCTACATCCAGGGCGTGTCGAATTCCGGCGATGCCATGCCTTCCTTGCGCTACATGCGCCTGCAGGCCTTGCTGCCGCTGATCGTGCATGCCGGCGAACCGCATTCGGCATTGGTCATCGGGTACGGCACGGGAATCACGGCCGGCGCCTTGTCGCGCTATCCCGCGCTGGAGCGCAGGGTGGTTGCCGAGTTGCTGCCCGCCGTGCTGCATGCCGGGCCGCGCTTCGCCGGTACCTATGGCGCCGCCACCGACCCCGGCCTGGATCGGCGGCTGCGCGACGGTCGCCGCGAATTGCTGGCGAGCGGCGAGCATTACGACCTGATCACGCTGGAGCCGCCGCCACCGTCGGCGGCCGGTGTCGTCAATCTGTATTCCCGGGATTTCTATCGACTGGCGGCGGGGCGCCTGAACGACAAGGGCATCGTGGCGCAGTGGTTGCCTTTGCCCACGCAGAACATCGACGACACGCGGGCGCTGGTGGCCAGCTTCATTGCCGTCTTCCCGCACGCGACGCTGTGGACCACGGAGCTGCACGAGATGCTGCTGGTGGGTTCCCTGCAGGACATGCCCCTCGATGCGGACCGCATCGCGGCGCGCTTGCGGATTCCGGCTGTGCGTACCGCGCTTGCCGAGGTCGGCGTCATGTCTCCCGGCGCGCTGCTGGCCACCTGGGTGACTGACCGCGCGGGCCTGGCGCGCTTCGCCGGCACGACGCCCGCCGTGACGGATGATCGGCCCGCCATCGAATACGCCACCTGGGTGCGTCCGCGCGAGCTGACCCGCACGCTGCCAGCCTTGCTGGACCTGCGCACCGCAGCGCCCGTGGCGGCATCCGACCAGGCTTTGCTGGCCGACATGGCACGAGAGCGCGGCGCCCTGGATCTGTTCTACACCAGCGCACTGGCTGCCTACGACGGCGACCGCGGCGCCTGGGCCAGGAACGCGCCGGCCCTGGCCCGCCTGTCGCGCGACAACCCGTACCTGCGCTGGTTCATGGGTGGTGAATAGCCGGTTGGCCGGACGTGTGGCGACGCCGCCATGAGGTCGTCCGTTTGCGTCCTGATTTTATGTATGCAAAAATATACAAAAATAAGGACGAGACAGATATGCCCATTACGAAGGCGAATTCGCAGTCGCATGCCGCCTATAACGAGATCAAGCGCCGCATCCTGGCCGGATTGTTCGGGCCGGACGCCCGCCTGCGCGAGATCGAGGTGGCCAATCTGCTGGAGATGGGGCGCACGCCCGTGCGGGAAGCGCTCAAGCGTATCCAGGACGAAGGCCTGATCACCCATGAGCCGGGCCGCGGCATGGTCGTGACGACCATGGACCAGCAGGAGGTCGGGGAGCTATATGCGATGCGCCGTGTGCTGGAAGGCAGCGCGGCCGAATTCGCCGCCCGCCACGCATCCGACGCGGAAATCGACAATATGCAGGCCATCCTGGACGATGGCGACGGCGGCGATCCCGTGGCGCATAACCTGCGTTTCCACCAGGCCGTGTACAGCGCCGCCCACAATCGCTACCTGATCCGGTCGCTGCATTCGCTCACCGAGACCACCTATCTGCTGGGACGCAGCACGCTCAGTACGCCGACCCGCGCGGCCAGGTCCCATACCGAACACCTGGCCATCGTCGCGGCCATACGCGCACGCGACCCGCGCGCGGCACAAGACGCCGCTCAACAACATATTCATCAGGCCCTGCTGGAACGTTTGAAGATGCTGCGCCAGGGATGAGCGCTACATAAATACGGAGACACGAACAATGCTGAAATCGAATTTGCCACGCCGGCGTGTGATGGCGGGACTGGCCGGGCTGACCCTCGGCATACCGCTGCTGGCCGCGATGGCGCCGGCACAGGCGGCCGACGACTATCCCAGCCATCCAATCACGCTGGTCGTGCCTTTCGCGGCCGGTGGCGGTACCGACAGCATCGCCCGTGACCTGGCGCGCACCCTGGCTGACCGCCTGGGCCGCTCGGTGGTGGTGGAGAACCGCGGCGGCGGCGGTGGCGCCATCGGCGCCGGCATGGTCGCGAACGCGCGGCCCGACGGCTACACGCTGTTGTTCGCTACTTCCACCTTGGTCACCAACGCGGCGGCCGGCGTGGCCACCAATTACGACGTGCAGAAATCCTTCGCGCCCATCGCGCTGCTGGGCCGTGGCCCGCTGCTGGTCGTGGCGGCGAAGAACCTGCATTTGAAGAGCATTGCCGACCTGCGCCAACGGGCCTCCCAGCCGGACGGCGATCTCAACTTCTGCTCGGCGGGCAACGGCAGCATCAACCATCTGTCGGGCGAATTGTTCAAGCAGAAGACCGACACCCACATGACCCACGTTCCCTACAAGGGCAGCGGTCCGGCCACGGTCGATCTGCTGGCTGGCCGTGTCCAGGTGTTCTTCTCGACCGTGCCGACCATCCTGCCGCAGGTCAAGGATCATCGTGTGGACCTGCTGGCGGTGACCAGCAAGACGCGCTCGCCGCTGTTCCCCGACGTGCCTACGGTGGAAGAGGCCGGCGTGCCCGATTTCGATATCTCGACGTGGTGGGCCGTGCTGGCGCCGGCCGGCACGCCGCAGGCCATCATCGACAAGCTGAACAAGGATGTGAACGCCGCGGCTGCCGACAAGCTGGTGGCCCAACGCCTGAAGGATGAGGGCGCCGAAGCCTTCAGCGGCCCGCCGGAAGCATTGGCCAAGACCCTGGACAGTGAACTGAAGGTGTGGCGCGGCGTGGTGCAAAAAGGCGGCATCAAGATGGATTGAAGGCTGGACATCCGGACGCAGCGCCGTCCGGATGTCCGCGTGTGTTGGTTAACGAGAGTCAATAGCAAGTCGAAGCTTGAATAGCTGCGCGAATCGGAAGCACGCAGCGAGGAGACCCCCTATGCAAGATAATCAGACCACCGGCGTGACGCGCCGAACCTTCGTCAAGGCCGCGGCCGCCGGCTGCGCCGTGGCCTTGGGCGGCCGTGCCTGGGCGGCAGGTGATGCCTACCCCAGCAAGCCGATCACCCTGGTCGTACCGTACGCGCCCGGCGGGCAGGGCGATGTGTTCGCCCGTGTCCTGGCCGAACGCCTGGGCACGGAAAAGAAGTGGAACGTCATTGTCGAGAACCGCGCGGGTGCTTCCGGCGCGGTGGGATCGCGCGTGGTGCTGCGTGCCCCCGCCGATGGCTACACCCTGCTGCTGGGCCAGACCGGTGAGATCGCGGTCAACCAGTTCGCCTCCAAGACCCTGGGCTACGATCCGCTGAAGGAATTCGAGCCCATCATTCTGATCGGCGATTCGCCCCTGGTGCTGGCAGTGCCGGAGAAGTCGCCCTATGCCGACCTGCAGGCCCTGATCACCGCTGCGCGCGCCAAGCCCGATGCCTTGGCTTATGCATCGTCCGGCACGGCGACGCCAGGCCACCTGGCGGCCGCCGCGCTGGCCCTGGGCACCAAGACCCGCATGGTACATGCGCCTTACAAGGGCGCCGGCCAGGCGATGTCGGACCTGCTGGGCGGCCACGTCGATTTCTTCTTCTCCAGCGCGTCGGCGGTGATGCCGCATGTGAACTCCGGCCGCTTGCGGGCCCTGGCGGTGTCGTCGCGCGAACGCCTGCAGGTCTTGCCCAATGTGCCGACGGTGGCGGAAGTGGTGCTGCCGGATTTCCAGTTCAGCTTGTGGGGCGGCATGTTCGCACCGGCCGCCACGCCCAAGGCGGTGGTCGAGCAGATCAATGCCACCTTGAACGCGATCCTGGCCGAACAACAGGTGAAGGCGCGTTTCGAGGCCGATGGCGCCGCGGTGCGGCCCAACACGGTCGCGGAGTTCAATCAGTTCGTGCACAGCGAGGCGGCCAAGTACCAGAAACTGGTGCAGGTCACGGGCATCCAGGTAGAGTAAAACCGTAACTCAATAACGCAAGGATTCATCATGAAGATAGTGGTTATTCCCGGTGATGGCATCGGCCCCGAAACCGTAGCGGTCGCCGTCGACGTACTCAAGGCTGCTTCGCAGCGCTTCGGCCTGGGCCTGGTGTTCGAGCATGACATCGCCGGTCATGAGAGCCTGACAAAACATGGCGCCACGGTAACGCCGGCCTTGCTGGACAAGGTCAAGGCGGCCGACGGCCTGCTGCTGGGCCCCATGGCGACGTACGACTTCAAGGACGAGGCCAAGGGCGAGATCAACCCGTCCAAGTTCTTCCGCAAGGAACTGGACCTGCACGCCAATATCCGGCCGGCGCGCACGTATCCCGGCATGAAGCCGCGCCTGGGCGAGTTCGACCTGGTGGTGGTGCGTGAGAACACCGAAGGCTTCTACGCCGATCGCAACATCGAATCGGGCAACAGCGAAATGCTGATCACCCCGGATGTGGTGGTGTCGCTGCGCCGCATCACGCGCTTCTGCTGCGAACGCATCGCGCGCTCGGCCTTCGAACTTGCCATGACGCGCAAGAAGCACGTCACCATCGTGCACAAGGCCAATGTGCTCAAGCGCGGCGATGGCATGTTCATCGACGTCTGCCACGAAGTGGGCAAGGAGTTTCCGGAAGTGGTCGTGGACGACGTCATCGTCGACGCCATGATGGCCCACGTGGTGCGCGCGCCGCAGCGTTACGACGTCATCGTCACCACCAATATGTTCGGCGACATCCTGTCTGACCTGACCGCGGAAATGTCGGGCAGCCTGGGCTTGGGTGGGTCCTTGAACGCGGGCCTGCAGTACGCCATGGGCCAGGCCGCGCACGGCTCGGCGCCGGATATCGCGGGCCAGGATGTGGCCAATCCGATCTCCCAGGTGCTGTCCGCCGCCATGCTGCTGAACTGGCATGGCCAGCGCAAGAACGACAGCAAGTTCATCGAGGCCGCTGCTGCCATCGAGCAGGCCATTGCCGGCAGCATCGCCGCGCAGGATTGCACGCGTGACGTCGGTGGCAAGCTGGGCACGCGCGATTCCGGCGCCGCCATGGTCAAGCTGGTGGCCGCGTAATGGCGGCGGGCGGCATGGAGCGGCCCGCGGCGGCAGCGGTGCCGGTCGAGGCGCAGCAGTCCGGCGCCGGGTCGATATCGGTTGGCGCGCAACAGCCCGGCGTCGGATCGGTACCGGCTGGCGCGCAACAGGCCGGTGCCGGGCCGACTTCGGCCCTGCCGGCGGGCGCCTGCGATTGCCATGTGCACATCGTGGGCGAGCAGGGCGCCTATCCCATGCTGCCCGATCGCCCGTATACCGCGGGCCCCGCGACCGTAGCCGACTTGCGTGCGCACATGGCCCGCCTGGGCCTGGCGCGCGCGGTCATCGTCCAGCCCAGCTTCTACGGCACGGACAATCGCCTGCTGGTCGACAGCCTGGCGGCCATGAATGGCGACGGGCGCGGCATTGCCGTGTTGGCGGAGGATGTCAGCGATGCAACGTTGACCGAACTGCACGACGCCGGTGTGCGGGGCGTGCGCATCAACCTGGAAAGCGTGGGCGCCAGCGACCCGGACAAGGTGGTGCAGGCCTTCGCCGCCTGGGCCGGACGCTTGCGTGGACAAGGCTGGCATATCCAGACCTATGCGTCGCTCGACGCCATCGCCGCGGCCGCGCCGCGCCTGCGCGGTCTGGGGCTGCCGGTGGTACTGGATCATTTCTCCATGATCCCGGCGCGCGTGGCCCTGGACGATGCGCGGGTGCGCGAGGTGATGGCCCTGGTGGGCAGCGGCGCGGCCTACGTCAAGCTGTCCGGATCGTATCGGGTCGACCAGGGCGCGACGGCGCGGCAGGTGACCGCGCTGGCGCAGGCCTTCCTGCAAGCCAATCCTGAACGTGCCGTATGGGCCAGCGACTGGCCGCACACCAATCGTGCGCCGGGCAAGCTGCCGACGGAAGTCAGCCCTTATCGCGACATCGATCCGCGCGGCCTGCGCAAGGAAATCGATGCATGGCTGCCGGAAGCGCGGGTGCGCGAGCAGGTGCTGGTCAGCAATCCTGCACGACTCTACGGTTTTTGAGTCGTCATGCAATTTCCGGGTGGCGGGCGATGTCCTCGTCCGCTGCCAGGACGTCGTAGGCGCGCGGGTCGGCCGGCACGAAGCGGGCGACATGGGCTTGCCGCAGCAGCGCCATCCCGGGCGCATCGCCGTTCAAGCTGAACAGCGCGTCGGCAAGCCGTGTCGATACCGAGCTATCCACCCCGGGGCCGCTGACGAGCAGGGGATTGCAGGTCCAATCCGTGTAGCCGATACCGCGCACCCCCTCCAGCGCCGCCGGATCATGCGCCCGCAGCAGATCGACGTACCATGCATCGATCGCGGTCACATCGAAGGCACTGTCGCGCAATCCCCGCAGCAGCCCGCGCGGATTGCCATAGGGGCCGGTACTGGCGCTGAAGAGCGGCGCTCCACGCGTGTCGGCCAGGGCGGCGAGCCGGCGCCGCGGTGCGTTCCATCCGGATTGGGAGTCGCGCACCATCCAGCCGTAGCGGCTGCCCAGGGCGTCCTCGAGCTGTGTCCAGGGGGCGTCTTCCCGGACCAGGAAGACGCTGCGGTAACGCGCCTGATCGTCGTACGATGGCCAGTCCGGCACCACCGACGCCACGGCCGTATAGGCCAGTCCTTCGCGCAATGCCTTGGCGTAAGGCCAGCCGCACATGAAGGCCCCGCACAGGCCCGGCTGCGCCCATAGATCGCCGATGGGTGTCGGCCAGCCATGCTCGATGAAAGCGACGTCCAGCCCCGCCCGCCGGTGCGCCTCTGCCAGCACGGCATGCCAGGCCACGCGCGCGGCAGGCGCGACGTCATACATTCTGGTCGAGGTGATCAGCGCGGGCGATGGCATGACGGTCAGGCGATCCTGCCAAAACGAACGGGTTGAATGAACACGCTAAGCGAATACATCAAGCGAACTTCAGCGTCTGTCCGATGCCCAGGCGCCTGGCCTTCTCCAGCATCGCCACGCCCAGGGAGATATCCGTGGTGGAAAGCCCCCGATGCCAGAACAGAATGGTCTCGTCATCCCGTTCGCGTCCCGGCTTCAGCCCCGCGACGATCTGGCCGATTTCCGCGTGCAGGTTCTCTTGCGTGATGCGGTCGCTGTCCACATGCGCGCGCAGCGCGCCGAAGGGCAGGCCCTTGCGGCATTGGCCCCAGTCGTCCACCACCACCTTGCTCATGATGTCCGTCAACGACAGTTCGACAGCGCTCATGGTGCCGTAGGGCATGACCAGCGCGCCGGGCTTGATCCATTCGGTCTTCAGCAGGGGCGTGGGTTGCGGCAGGCGCGATGCCTCCACGATGATGTCGGCATCGCGCACGCAGGCTTCCCAGTCGTCGACCACTTTCACAGGCTTGTTCAAGTCGCGTGCCAGGCGTTCCCCGAATGCCTTCTGGCTCTCCGGGCGGCGCGAATGCACGCGGATCTCGTCGAAATCGAACAGGCTGTCGAGCAGGCGCACGTTCCAGTACGATGTGCCGCGGGCGCCGATGTGGCCCAGCACCTTGCTGTCGCGCCGGGCCAGGTGTTTCGCGCCCAGCGCCGTCACGGCACCCGTGCGCATGTCGGTGATGGCCGTGGCGTCGACGATCGCCAGCGGCTTGCCGGTATGGGGATCGAACAGGTTGAGCAAAGCCATCTCCGACGGCAGATCGACTTTGTAGTTGTTGACGAAGTCGCTGACCACCTTGACGCCCGCGACCTGCATGGGCGCGATATAGCCGCGCAGCACATTGAAATGCCCCTTGTCCGAAGACTCAGGCACCAGGTGCACGCGCGGCTCGATGACGGTCTGCCCCAGGCCCTGGGCGCGCAGGGCGCCTTCCACGGCCGCCAGGATTTCGGCGTCGGTCAATTGCAGGGCCTTGACGTCCGGGCCGTTCAGATAGGTGATGTCGATGGGTTGCATGTTTACTCCGGGCTCACTGTATGGGTTTGATGCCTGCCGTCTTGACGATGTCCGCCCATTTGCGCGACTCGTTCTGGATCATGGCGGCGAATTCCTGCGTCGTCGTGTTGGCGGGATCGACGCCCTGGTCGTCGAACTTCTGGCGCACGGCCGGGTCCTTCAGCACGGTGGCGATATCATGCTGCAGCTTGCGCACGATGGCATCCGGGGTTTGAGCCGGCGCCACCAGTCCGTACCAGGACGTGACGTCGAACCCGGGATAGCCGCTTTCCGCCACGGTCGGCACGGCAGGCAACTGGGGCAGGCGCTTCGGGCCGGCGATGGCCAGGGCATTCAGCTTGCCGCTGCGGATGAAGGGCAATACGGTGGAGACGCCCGCGAACATCATGTCGACATTGCCCGCGACGACGTCGGTCACGGCGGGCGCCATGCCGTTGTAGGGGATATGCATGGTGTTGATGCCGGCCGCCTGGTTCAGCAACTCGCCCGCCAGGTGCGCGCCGCTACCGGCGCCAGGCGAAGCGAAATTGAGCTTGCCGGGCTTGGTCTTGGCGTACTCGACGAAAGCCTTGAAGTCCTTGGCCGGAACGGCGGGATTCACCACCAGGATGTTGGGCGAGGTCGCCAGCAGCGTGACCGGCGCGAAAGCACGCGCGGTATCGAAGTTCAGGTTGGTGTACAGCAGCGGGTTGACGGTCAGGTTGCCGGCCGGTGCCAGCCCCAGCGTGTAGCCGTCCGGGGCGGCGCGCGCCACCTGGCTCATGCCCAGGTTGCCCGAAGCGCCTGGACGATTCTCGATGATGACCGGCACGTGCCACATCTCGTTGAGCTTTTGCCCGACGATGCGGGGTATGGCGTCGGCCACGCCACCCGCGCCGAAGGGCACGATGATGGTCACGGGCTTGTTGGGATAGGCAGGTTCAGCGGCCTGCGTGGCGGCGCACGTGAACGCCAGGGTGATGCCGGCGGCAACCGCCAGGCGCTTGATCAGCGGCAATTTCATGGTTATTCCCCTTGTGTACAGGACTGCTTTGTATGGCTACTGCCTGTTCGTACCGCTGCGCGTGGCAGCACTACGTGTATCGGTTCAACGGCCCAGCATGGGCAGGTCCAGTCCCGCGTCTCGCGCGCAGGTAATGGCCTGTTCATAGCCTGCATCCGCATGGCGCATGACGCCCGTGGCCGGGTCGTTGTGCAGCACGCGGCCTATGCGTCGCGCGGCCTCTTCGGTACCGTCGCAGACGATGACCACGCCCGCATGCTGCGAGAAGCCCATGCCGACGCCGCCACCGTGATGCAGCGACACCCAGGTGGCGCCGCCGGCGGTGTTCAGCAGGGCATTGAGCAGCGGCCAGTCGGACACCGCATCCGAGCCGTCACGCATCGATTCGGTTTCGCGGTTCGGGCTGGCTACCGAGCCGGAGTCCAGGTGATCGCGTCCGATGGCCACCGGCGCGCTGAGCTCGCCCGTGCGCACCATCTCGTTGAAGGCCTGGCCCAGGCGCGCGCGGTCGCGCACACCCACCCAGCAGATGCGGGCGGGCAGGCCCTGGAAGGCAATGCGTTCGCGCGCCATGTCCAGCCAGTTGTGCAGATGCTTGTCGTGCGGGATCAGTTCCTTGACCTTGGCATCCGTCTTGTAGATGTCTTCGGGGTCGCCCGACAACGCCACCCAGCGGAAGGGCCCGATGCCTTCGCAGAACAGGGGGCGGATATAGGCGGGAACGAAGCCGGGAAAATCGAAGGCGTTGGCAACGCCCATTTCCAGCGCCATCTGGCGGATGTTGTTGCCGTAATCGACGGTGGCGGCGCCGCGTTCCTGCAGGGTGAGCATGGCGCGCACATGGCCGGCCATGGACTGCTTGGCGGCCTGCACCACGGCTTGCGGATCGCTGTCGCGGCGCGCGCGCCACTGCTCCATCGTCCAGCCTTGCGGCAGGTAGCCGTTCAGCGGGTCGTGCGCGGAAGTCTGGTCGGTGACGCAATCGGGCGTGATGCCGCGCTCGACCATCTGGGCGAGCACGTCGGCGGCGTTGCCGAGCAGGCCGATCGACACGGCACGGCCCTGCTTCCTGGCGTCTTCCAGCAGGCCCAGCGCGTCGTCCAGGGTCTTGGCCTTGACGTCGATATAGCGGGTGCGCAGCCGGAAATCGATGCGCGATTCATCGCATTCGACGGCAATCATGCTGAAGCCCGCCATGGTGGCGGCCAGGGGCTGCGCGCCGCCCATGCCGCCGAGCCCCGCCGTCAGGATCCAGCGTCCTTTGGGATCGCCGCCGAAATGGCGGTCGGCGATGGCGTAGAACGTTTCGTAGGTGCCCTGGACGATGCCTTGGGAGCCGATGTATATCCAGCTGCCGGCCGTCATCTGGCCGTACATCATCAAGCCTTTGCGGTCGAGTTCGTGGAAGTGTTCCCACGTGGCCCAGTGCGGCACCAGGTTGGAGTTCGCCAGCAGCACGCGCGGCGCATCGGCATGCGTCTTGAAGACACCGACGGGCTTGCCGGACTGGATCAGCAGGGTTTCATCGGGCTGCAGGCGGCGCAGGACCTCCAGGATCCGGTCGTATGAAGCCCAGTCGCGCGCGGCGCGGCCGATGCCGCCATAGACCACCAGTTCTTCAGGATGCTCGGCGACTTCGGCGTCCAGGTTGTTCTGCACCATGCGGTAGGCGGCCTCGATCAGCCAGTTCTTGCAGGACAGGGTGCTGCCACGGGGCGCGCGGATGGAGCGCGCGGGGTCGTGGCGGGAAGCCGGGGCGGACGGGGTTGTGGTGGACGGCATGGCTATTTATCTCCAGAAGGCTTGGCGGGGGCGGGGCGCGGGGCGACGACGGCGTGCCCCGTCAGCCGGTAGCGGTCGCCGGGATGGATCAGGCGGGCGAAGGTGACCACGTCTTCACCCGACCAGGTACGGCGCAGCACCTGCAGGCAGGCCTGCGGGCTTTTCAGGCCCAGCCAGCCGGCCGTGCGCGGATCGGGGAGCACCGCTTCGATGGTGTGCTCGACTGCAGTAAGCGGCGCGACGCGGCTCAGGTAGGCATTGGGCGTTTCCTGGCTGAAGTCCTGGCCGATGTAGTCGGGGGCCGCGTGTGGATTGACGTAGCGGTCTTCCAGTTGCACGGGGACGTCGTTGTCCAGATGCAGGATCAGCGAGTGATAGACGGCTTTGTCGATGGACAGCGCGAGCGCGGTGGCAATGCCTTCCGGGGCGGTGACACGTTCCAGCACCAGTACGCGGTTCGAATAGCGGTGGCCGCGCTCGGCGATCTCCTCGGCGATGTTGCGTACTTCCAGCACGGGCAGGGCGGGCTTCTGTTCCGCCACGAAGGTGCCCAGCCCCTGGCTACGCACCAGGACGCCGTCCTGGGTGAGTTCCAGGATGGCGCGCCGTGCCGTCATGCGCGACACGTCGAACTGCGCGGCGAGCTGGTTCTCCGATGGCACCTGGTCGTTCACGGCCCACTGGCCGGCTTCGATCTGGTCGACGATGTGCCGCTTGATGCGCGCATACGGCGGCAGTGGGGTGTCACGGGAAATGCTGGGCATGGTGTCCTGTCCGGCGGCCGATAGGGCCGCCTGGTCTGTGATGGCTTGCTGGTGTCGCGGTGGGTCGGCATAGCCGGCCTGCCGGCCGCGACTCGATCTGGGGCAAACTCTAACTTGAATATACAAGTATAGGCAAGTAAAGTGCGCTCAAGGAAAACCCGAGGAAAACCGGGATTCGGCCAGCCTGAAGCACTACGGGACAACATCAACACAAGGGAACAGCATTGCCATGGGAAACGTCGCGGAAAGCCCCGATACCTTGATCGTCAACGCTCGGATCGCCAGTTTTGCCCCTGGCCTGGACACCCCTTACGGCTACCTGCCGGAGGCTGACGCCCTCGTGCTGGGCGGGGGCAGGATCCGCTGGATCGGCGCGGCAGCGCAGGCGCCAGCCCCGCTGGGGGCGAGCCGTCAGACGATCGATGCGGCAGGGGCGTGGGTCATGCCGGGTCTGATCGACTGCCACACGCATCTGGTTTATGCGGGCTCGCGTGCGCAGGAATTCGATATGCGCCTGAACGGCGCTTCTTATGAGGACATCGCCCGCGCCGGTGGCGGCATCGTGTCCACGGTGCATGCCACGCGGCGCGCCGGCGAAGCGGAATTGATCGAACAGGCCATGCCCAGGCTGCGCGCCTTGCTGCGCGAAGGCGTCACCACGGTCGAAATCAAGTCGGGATATGGCCTGGACCGTGCCACGGAGATCGCCATGCTGCGTGCCGCGCGGGCGTTGGGCGCCAGCTTGCCGGTGACGGTGCGCACCACTTACCTGGGGGCGCATGCGCTGGCACCCGAATACCTGGGCCGCGCGGATGACTACATCAAGTTCATCTGTGCCCACGTGCTGCCCGAGGTGGCGCGCCTGGGCCTGGCTGACGCTGTCGATGTCTTTCACGAAAGCATAGGCTTCGATGCCGCCCAGGCCGAACGGGTGTACCGCGCGGCGGCGGCGGCCGGGCTGCCGGTGAAGGTGCATGCCGAGCAGTTGAGCGACAGCGGCGCGGCGGCGCTGGGCGCGCGCTATCGCGCCTTGTCGGCCGATCACCTGGAATATCTGGACGAGGCCGGCGCGCGCGCCATGGCGGCGGCGGGCACGGTGGCGGTGCTGCTGCCAGGCGCTTTCTATTTCCTGCGCGATACGCATGTGCCGCCCATCGAACTGCTGCGCCGCCACGGCGTGCCGATGGCGGTGGCCAGTGACTGCAACCCGGGGACATCGCCGTTCGCATCGCTGCTGCTGATGCTCAATATGGCCTGCACGCTGTTCCGCTTGACACCGGCCGAGGCCTTGAACGGCGTCACGCACGCGGCCGCGCGCGCGCTGGGCCTGCAGGATGAAGTGGGCATACTGGCGCCGGGCAAATGGGCGGACCTGGTGTTCTGGCAGGTGCCCACGCTGGCGGAGCTTTGCTACAGCTACGGCGCGCACAAGCCCAGCCGGATCATGCGGCGCGGCGTCGAATGCGGCTGAGCCGGCCGTGGCCAGGCCCGGCAAGTGGACGAAGCGGGACGCGGTCCCGGCCTGGCGTGGCACCGCTTAGAGGGCCTCGAACGCCCGCTTAGAAGATTTGAAATGGACGTTGGCGGCTGCGCTTCCTAGACTCTCTCGCAATACTGAAAAACGCAAAAAATGCAGGCGAGGAGACGAAGTGCTGAGCAAGGTGTTGGACAACGTCCGGGTGCTGGATCTTTCCCGCATCCTGGCCGGCCCCTGGTGTACGCAGAACCTGGCGGACCTGGGTGCCGAGGTGATCAAGGTCGAGCGTCCGGGGCAGGGCGACGACACGCGCAAATGGGGGCCGCCATATCTGCACTCGCAGGATGGGGAGGAAACCTTCTCCGCCTACTTCACCTGCTGCAATCGCAACAAGCAATCCATCTGCCTGGACTTCGCCGCGCAGGCCGATCGCGCGACCCTGCTGGCGCTCTTGCGCGATACCGACGTGCTGGTGGAGAACTACAAGGCCGGCACGCTGAAGCGTTATGGCCTGGACTACGAGACGCTGAAGGCCTTGCGGCCCGGCCTGATCTACGTGTCCATCACCGGCTATGGGCAGGACGGTCCGAAAGCCGCGCGCCCCGGCTACGACTACATCTTCCAGGGCATGGGCGGGCTGATGGGCTACACGGGCCGCGCCGATGACGAACCTGGCGCGGGCCCGCTGCGCGCGGGCATGCCGGTGGTCGACATCGCCACCGGCATGTATGCCACGTCGGCCATCCTGGCGGCCTTGCTGCGGCGCGGGCGCACCGGCGAGGGCGGCCATCTGGACATCGCACTGCTGGACGTCGCGGTGGCGATCAACGCGAACCAGGGCGCCAATTACCTTGTCTCCGGCCAGAACCCCGGCCGCACCGGCAATGCCCATCCCAATCTTGCGCCTTACGAAGTC
This sequence comes from Achromobacter sp. HZ34, assembly GCF_002209485.1. GTDB lineage: Bacteria > Pseudomonadota > Gammaproteobacteria > Burkholderiales > Burkholderiaceae_B > Bordetella_C. The sequence goes on from NZ_NJIX01000001.1 coordinate 390,720, forward strand.
TTCCGCGCCAGCGATGGCCATTTCATACTGGCGGTAGGCAACGATGAACAGTTCGGGCGCCTGAGCACCTTGTGCGGTCGCCCCGATCTTGCCACCGACGCGCGCTTTGGCAGCAACAAAGACCGCGTGCGGAACCTGGCGGCCTTGCGGGCCATCCTGGCGGACATCCTGATCCAGCGCGATCGCGCGCACTGGACGACGCAGCTCGAAGCCGCGGGTATCGCCTGGGGGCCGGTCAATACGCTGGAAGAAGTCTTCGCCGATGAACAGGTGCGCCACCGTGGCATGTTGCGCCATGCGGAGCATCCGCGTTTCGGCGCCATCCCGCTGGTGCGTAATCCCATGCTTGCGGGCGAGGCCGATACCCCGCTGCGGCCCCCGCCGTTGATGGGTGAGCACACCGAAGCGGTGCTGCGGCGCCTGGCGGAACCCGACCACAAGCACCAATGACCGAGACCCTGCTCAAGCAGGCATCATCCAACGCAGCACCCTCGATCGAAACAGCATCCGCATCCGATCGATTCCAACCCCATAACAATATCCGGAGACATCCATGTTCCCCTCGCTGCACCGCGCCGCCGGCGCGTTGACCCTTGCCCTGGGCGCCGTCGCCCTGGCGGCGCCTGTCACTCCCGCCCTGGCCGCCTATCCCGACCACACCCTGCAATTGATCGTCCCTTATGCGCCGGGCGGTACGACTGACATCATGGCCCGCATCGTCGCGCCCAAGCTGGGCGAAGTGCTGGGGCAAACCGTCGTGGTCGTCAACAAGCCCGGCGCGGGCGGCGCGCTGGGTAGCGCCTTCGCCGCGCGCGAGCCCGCCGACGGCTACACGCTGGTGATGGCGGTGGAAAGCTCGCACGCCGTCAATCCGGCGGTACACGAGAAATCCAGCTACGACCCGGTGAAGGACTTCGCCCCCATCAGCAATCTGGCCAATGTGCTGGGGGTGCTGGACGTGCGCGGCGATTCGGACATCAAGACCTTCCAGCAGTTGGTGGATCAACTCAAGGCCAAGCCCGGGCGCGATGCGTTCGGGTCTTCCGGCAGCGGCGGCTACAGCCACTTGTTCGGCGAACTGTTCCTCAGCAGCACGGGAACCAAGATGCTGCACGTGCCTTACAAAGGCCTGGGGCCCGCGCTGGTGGACCTGATGGCGGGGCAGGTGCAAGTGGTGTTCGACAACCTGCCGTCGTCGGCGGGCTTCATCGCGTCGGGCAAGCTGCGGGCGCTGGCGGTGGCTTCGCCGCAGCGGGTCAAGACCCTGCCCGACGTGCCGACTTACGCGGAACTGGGCTATCCGCAGTTGAACACGCCCAGCTGGTTCGGCCTGGCGGCGCCCAAGAATACGCCCGCGCCCATCCTTGACAAGCTGAATGCCGCCATCAAGCAGGTGCTGGCGGAGCCTGCAGTGATCACCGCCATCGAGCAGCAGGGTGCCGTGCCGGATTACACCACGCGCGAACAGTTCGCCGCCGTGATCCAGCATTCCTATGCGGTCTGGCAGAAGGTGGTCAACGATATCGGCTTCCAGAAGCTGTAAGGGCAGGCGCATCGACATTCATAAGCAGGAGCAGGCAGACGATGAAACAAAACGATTTTTCCCATCCCCACGCCGCCCTCGCCGTGACGGCGCAGGGTGTCGCGACCCTGGAGATCCGTGATGCGGGCAAGCTGAACATCCTTAGCGCGCGTGTCGTCGAGGGCCTGATCGCGGCGCTCGATCGCATCGCCAGCCGTGACGACGTTCGCGTCGTGGTGCTCAGGGCGCAGCAGGAGAAGGCCTTCGTCGCGGGATCCGACATCAAGGAAATGGCGCATTTCGACCAGGCCGGCGCCATCGGCTACATCGATCGCCTGCGGCAGTTGTGCGATGGCGTGCGCCTGCTGCCGATGCCGGTGATCGCCCGCATACCGGGCTGGTGCCTGGGCGGCGGCATGGAGCTGGCCCTGGCCTGCGATCTGCGGATCGCTTCGGAACAGGCCCACATGGGCATGCCGGAGGTGAAGGTTGGCGTGCCGTCCATCATCCACGCGGCCATGTTGCCACGCCTGATCGGCAAGGCGCGCGCCAACTGGATGCTGCTGACCGGCGAAGTGGTGGATGCGCGCGAGGCGCAGTCCTGGGGATTGCTCGACCGCGTGGTCGCGCCTGATGCGCTGGATGCCGAAGTGGATCGGATTGCGGGTATGCTGGCCGGATTGGGCCCGCGCGTGCTGGCCCAGCAGAAGCGCTTGCTGCGCGAATGGGAAGACGAGCCGCTGGAAGTGTCCATACGCAATGGCGTGCTGGAGTTCGGCGCGGCATTCGGCACCGGCGAGCCCGGCCGTTATATGCAGGCGTTTCTGGAGGAAAAGGCACGCAGGAAAGGCGGCTGAGACCCGGCGGCCGAGCCCCGGCGGCTGCCCTCCGGATGGCGGCGGGGGGCAGCTTGCCCGTGGAACGGGTACTGTCCTGTTTTGTGAAGTGGGAACTAACGCAATGTCCTATGAATTGAAGGATCTGCGCCTGTTCAAGGCCATCGTGCAGGCCGGCAATCTTTCCGCGGGCGCGGCCGCCATGCACATGACGGCGCCGTCCGCCAGTTATCGGATCAAGAACCTGGAATACACCGCGGGCAGCCCGCTGTTCGTGCGCTCGGCCAAGGGCATGGCGCTGACCCCCGCCGGCGAGGCCCTGGCGCGCCACGCCGATGTCCTGCTGGCCAACCTGCAAGCCATGCAGGAGGAAGTGGGCGCCTACGCCCGTAGCCTGAAAGGCCGCATACGGGTGTTGGCGAACAGCAGTTCGCTCAACGGCTTCATCATTCCCAGCCTGGCGCGGTTCCTGGCGTCGCATATCGACGTGGATCTGCAAGAGGCCGACAGCGAGGCCATCGCCGGTGCCATCCGCCGCGGCGATGCGGACATCGGCATCTTCGCCGGACGCGCGCAGGACGCTGAGCTGCAATGCGAGTTGTATGCCATCGACCGCCTGATCTGCGCGGCGCCGACCGAGCATCCGTTGGCCGCTCGGCCCCGTATCGGATTCGCGGAAGCCTTGTCGCACGGCTTTGTCTGCATGGACCGGGCCAGCAGCAATTTCCATTTTCTGCAGACGCAGGCGGCCAAGGCGGGCCAGTCCTTGAACGTGCGCGTGCATGCGCACGATTTCGCGTCGGTGCTTTATCTGGTGCGGGCGGGCGTGGGGCTGGCCCTGGTGCCGACCAGCGTGGCGGAACCGGACCTGCGCGCGGGGACGATGGCCGGCATCGCCCTGGTCGATGCCTGGGCCTTGCGCGACCTGCATCTGGTGACGCGCCAGGATGCCTCAAACGCCGGGTTGGTGCGGCAGTTCGCCGACATGCTGTTGCACGATCCGCTGGTTACCGCGACGCGCAGCCGTGAACCGGGCGCACCGTGGATGACGGGCGCGTCCCAGGCCTGAGGACATCGGGTGCCGTATGCGTCAGCGCTGCCACGAACTGGCTGATTGCACTGGCTGATTGTGCTGGCTGACGGTGGCTTCAGGCAGGTTGCGGTGGCCGCGGCCGGCGCCAGAAGACGACGGTGCCCAGCTGCACCAGGCCCGCCGTCACGCCGACGGCCGCGCCGATCTGCCATGCCAGGTCGTAGTTGTGCAGCAGGTCGTAGACGTAGCCGCCGCCCATCGCGCCCGTGAAACTGCCCAACTGGTGGCTGCAGAAAGCGACGCCGATCAACATGGCTTGCCAGCGCAGGCCGAAGGTCTCGGCGATCCAGCCTGAGACCAGCGGCACGACGCCCAGCCACAGGAAACCCATGATGGCCGCGAAGACCAGGGTCGTCTCGGGGGTAGGCAGGTTGTGGAAATACCAGACCAGGGTCAGCGAGCGCAGGATGTAGATGCCCCCCAGCAGCGCCTGCTTGTTCCAATGGCCGCCGGCCCAGCCGAAGAACAGGCTGCCCAGCGCATTGAAGCCGCCGATCATGGCCAGCGCCTTGGCCGACAGCATGGGGTCCATGCCGCAAAGATCGAGATACGTCGGCAGATGGGTGGTCAGGAAGACCAGCTGCATGCCGCAGACGAAGTAGGCCAGGGCCATGATGACGAAGGGCCCATTGCGCATGGCCATGCCGAGCACCTGCGCCGCCGTCATCTCGACGCCGGTCGGCGAGCGCGGCGCCACGGGACGCGGCAGGCGGTCGACCCGGCCGGCGTACCAGGCCGCCGGCAGCATGACCGCGGCCAGGGCGATGAAAGACACGGTGCCCATGCGCCAATGCCAGTGCTGCATGATCACCTGGCCCAGCGGCGCGGCTATCATCGCGCCCAGCGAGCCGGCCGACGAGACCAGCCCCAGCACCAGGCTGCGCTGCGCCACCGACACGGGCCGCACCGATACGGCCATCGCCATGCTGCTGCCGGTGGCGGCCAGGGCGGCGCCGATGCAGACGCCGGCGCCCACGATCACCAGGGGCAAGCCCTGCGCGCAGGCCAGCAGGACCAGGCCCAGCAGGAACAGGGATGCGCCGCTCATCAACAGCGGCCGGAAACCGATGCGGGGAACCATGGCGCCGGCGATGGGCTGCAGGATGCCCCAGGCCAGGTTCTGTACGGAGATGGCGATGGTGAAGTCGCTGACGGAGATGCCCAGGTCGCGCGTCAGCGGCGGCACGAAGATGCCCAGGCTTTGGCGCATGCCCATGGACAGGCTCAGCATGGCCGCCGCCCCCAACAGGATAGGAAGGGCGGGACGCAAGGCGGATAGCTGCTGCATGTCGGTAGGCCGTGGGGGCGGCTGGCAGAAGATGGCCCACCGCGTTTCGCGCCAGGCCACCTGGGATGGGTGTCTCGGGTTGGCGCGTTTCCTAAATATTGGAATCGCGCTGTATAAATTTTGAAATGACTATACAGGTTATAAGCGCGATAGTCTCGTAACAATTATGCTGCGCCGCGCCAAAGGCGTGCCGTGCCCACGCGTTGCGGTTCGGTGCACTGGTCCCGCGCGCATGCGCGCTGCTTCGCGCATGGAGCAAGCAGGGAGGAAGGGCCCCGTCTCTGCCATCTATTTGCCGTCTGCTTTCCTTGGGAGAGAAGAAGATGAAGGGACGCGGGAGGGACTCCTTCCGAGGCTGCGGCCTGTCAACCGGGCCAGCGGCCGCCCAGCGCCCGCGTGGCCTGCGCCGCGCTTTCCTGCAGCAGCTTGGACATCTTCTTGATGGCGGCCGCGGTGTAGCGTTCCTTCGGGCCGGACAGGGAGATCACCCCGCGGATTTCGTCGTCCGGGCCGAAGACCGGGCTGGCTACCGCCGCGCAACTGGGATCGCGCTCGCCCATGGACGTCATCAGCAGCCCGGCCTGCGCCGCGCTTTCACCATGCACGAAATACGCCGTCAGCAGCTTGCCGGCCGCGCCCTTGTCCAGCGGCAGCAGGTCGCCCGCGCGGATCCGGTCCAGGGTCGAATGATGGGAGTCCACCCGCAGCAGGCAGATGCGTGACTGCGCGTCGTGGTACGCGTGGAAGGAAGCGCTTTCGGTGCCGTGGTCCACCAGGCCCTGCAGCAAGGGCTGCAAGGTCTCGGTCAAACGGTAGGTGGCCTCGTAGGCGCGTCCCAATTGGTGCGCGTACAGTCCCAGGGCATAACGCCCGTCCGCGCGCCGCAGCACCAGGTTGGCTTTCTCCAGCGAAGCGATCAGCCGCAGCAAGGTGCTTTTATAGAACCCGGTCGCGCGGGACAGGTCCGCGAGGCTGATGGGTTCGGTGCGCTGGGCGATGGCATCGACGATGGATAGCGCGCGTTCGACGGCGGCGACGCCGTCGGCGGTGTCCTGGGGGGCGGCGGAACGGCTCATGGGACGGAGGGGGGCTGATGTGGGCTAGTGGCCCGAGGCGGCGTTGGCGGCGCCGCCGCCGTCCTCGTCATCGATCACACGGCTGATGACGGGCCAGTACCGGTCGCCCAGGCCGCGGGCCAAAGCCGCTTCGAACCATTGGTCTACGTTGCGGGCCCCGTGCGCCGGGATGCCGGTCTGTTCGGCCAGCCGCAGCGCGTAGTTGAGGTCCTTGCGCGCATAGCTGACCGGGAACGCTTTCTCGGGAAATTCACCCGGCAGAATAGCCTTTAAGCCATGGTTGCGCAACGCGAAGCTGTCGGCCGAACCCAGTGTGAAGGTCTCCATGATGACCTTGGGATCGACGCCCGAGCGGCGCGCGATGCCGCGTGCTTCGGCAATCGCCGTGACGGTCTCGAACAGCACCATGTTGTTGAGGATCTTGACGACCTGGCCGCTGCCGACGCCACCGCACAGGGTGATTTCGTTGGCGAAAGTGGCGATCAGCGGCCGCACGCGTTCGAAGACGTCCGCTTCGGCGCCGACCATGACCGAGAGGGTGCCGGCTTCGGCGGCCGCCCGCGTACGCGCCACCGGGGCATCGATGAACGTGACCTGGCGTTCGGCGAATTCGGCGGACAGCTTGCGCGTGGTGTCGACGGGAGAGGTGCTGGTGTCGACGATGACCTGGCCGGCACGGCAAAGCGCCAGCAGGCCGGCGGGGCCGCGCGCCAGTTTTTCGACGATCTCGCCCGAGGGCAGCGACAGGAAGATGATGTCGCACTCGCGCGCAAGCGTGGCGACGTCGCCGGCCTGCACGCCCTGGGGCGCCAGGCGGGCCAGCGGCTCGGGGTTCATGTCGCAGCCCAGGACGGGCAGGCCGCATTTTTGCGCCAGGTTACGGCAGATGGGTTCGCCCATCACGCCCAGTCCGATAAAGCCGACGCGGGTGAAACGACTCATGTTTGGTCTCCGGAAATTGAAAAAGTAATGTGACGTTCAGAAGGATCGTGAATCGACGGATGACGGCTGGGTCCGACGAGCGATGCGCGGTCCTGTACGCAATTCGCGCAGGTCGCCGCGCACCTCGCGCACCTCGCGCACCTCGCGCACCTCGCGCACCTCGCGCACCGGGCGCGCCGCGCCAGCGCGCGCGGCCTGGCGCCCACCGCCAACCGCGCTACATGGCGAAGTAGATGCCCTTGGATTGCTGGTACAGGCGCAAGCCGCTGGCGCCTTTCTCGCGGCCAATGCCGCTTTGCTTGAAGCCGCCGAAGGGGGTGGAGATCGACAATTGCTTGTAGGTGTTGATCCACACACTGCCGGCTTCCAGCTGGCGCGCCACGCGCCACGCGCGGCGATAGTCCGCCGTCCAGATGCCCGAGGCCAGGCCGTAGACGCTGTCGTTCGCTTGCGCGATCAGGTCGTCTTCGTCGTCGAAGGGCAGGGCGCACAGCACGGGCCCGAAGATTTCCTCGCGGACCACGTAGGCGTCCGGCTTCAGGCCGCCGATGACCGTGGGCAGGTAGAACGCGCCCGCCGCCAGGCGATCCTCATTGGGCCGTCCGCCACCGGTGAGGATTTCGCCGCCGTCCTTCAAGGCGCTGGCCACCATGGATTCAATCTTTTCCCGATGGGCGAACGAGGCGATGGGCCCCATGCCGGCGCCTTGGGCATCCGGTTGATCGACGCGGATGGCGCGTGCCCGTGCCAGCAGTTTCTCCAGGAAGTCCTGCTGCACGGAACGCTGCACATACAGGCGCGAACCGGCCACGCAAGATTGCCCGCTGCCTTCGAAGATGCCGCCGATCACGCCTTCGACCGCCGCATCCAGGTCGGCATCGGCGCAGACGATGTGGGGCGACTTGCCGCCCAGTTCCAGCGCCACCGGCATCAGCTTGTCGGCCGCGACGCGCGCGATGGCCCGCCCGCTGGCGGTGCCGCCGGTGAAGGACACCATGCGCACGCCAGGATGTTCGACCAGCAGCTTGCCGGCACCGCTGCCCAGGCCGGTGACCACATTCAGGATGCCCGGCGGCAGGCCCGCTTCCAGGGCGATGCGGCCCAGTTCCAGCGCCGGCGACGACGTCACTTCGGAAGGCTTCAGGATCACCGCGTTGCCGGCGGCCAGGGCCGGCGCCACTTTCTGCGCCTCCATGGTCAGGGGCGAATTCCAGGGCGTGATGGCAACGATGACGCCATACGGTTCGTACTGCGTCATCGACAGGTAGTTGCCGCGCGGCGGCGTGACTTCGGCCGTGATGGTTTCGCACACGCCCGCGTAATAGCGGAAGGTGGCGGCGGCGCTGGTCACCTGTGCCTTGCACTCGCTCCAGACCTTGCCGTTCTCGATCATCTGCAGGCGTGCCAGCACCTCCGCGTTGGCGTCGATGCCGTCGGCCATGCGGCGCAGCAAGGCCGCGCGCTGGTGCGGCAGCATGTCGCGCCAGGCCTTCTGGCGCACGGCGCGCCAGGCGCTGTCGACGGCGGCATTGACCTGATCCGCGTCGGCGGCGCCGATCTCGAAATTGGTCGCGCCGTTGGCGGGATTGACGGAAGCAAAGGTCTGCGCGGCGGGCGTCCAGCGTCCGTCTATCAGCAGGGACTTCGGTTGGGAGGATGTCTGGGACATGCGAGTCTCTTCCAGGGATTCGAAATAAGCGATAAAATAGAATGCATGTTCTGCGGAACAGAACACACAGAATATACAAACACTTCATCGAAAACAAGAGGAGACGACTTGATGAAACACAATCATGCGCACATGGTGACGCGGCGCCCGCAGGGTAAGAAGAGGCTGATGGTGGCGCTGGTCGCCGCGTGTAGCGTCCTGGGGGCGGCGCTGCTGCCGGTGGGGCAGGCGCGCGCCGACAACTTTCCGTCCAAGCCTGTCACCATGATCGTGCCGTATCCCGCGGGCGGTGCCACCGACATCGTGGCGCGTGCCATCGCGGAGAAGCTGACGTTGACGTGGAAGCAATCGGTGATCGTGGAAAACCGCGCGGGCGCGGGCACCACTATCGGCGCCGGCGCCGTGGCGCGTGCGGCGGGTGACGGCTACACCCTGTTCATGACGACCTCGGCGCACACCATCAGCGGGCATATCTACGACAAGCTGAACTACGACCCCGTCAAGGACTTCGCGCCGATTACGCTGGTGACCAAGGTGCCGCTGGTGCTGGTGATCAATCCGGCGTTGCCTGCCAAGACGCTGCCTGAATTCCTGGCCTACTTGAAGAAGGATGGCGCCAGCGTGAACTTCGCGTCACCGGGTACCGGCACGGCGCAGCATTTGAGCGGCGAGCTTTTCAAGATCGCCACCAAGTCGGCTATTACGCATGTGCCTTATCGGGGCGACGCGCCCGCCTTCACGGATCTGATCGGTGGGCAGGTGCAGATGATGTTGGCGACGATCACGTCGGCCTTGCCGCAGATCAAGTCGGGCAAGCTGCGCGCGCTGGCGGTGGCCAATGGCAAGCGCGTCCAGGCGCTTGCCGATGTGCCCACCTTCGCGGAAGCGGGCATGCCGGGTTTCGAGGCGGCCACGTGGTTCGGCCTGCTGGCTCCGGCGTCGATGAAGCCTGAGTTGCAGCAGCGGATCTACAAGGACGTGGCAGCCATCGTCGCCACGCCAGAGATGCAGCGCCGCATCGAGGACCTGGGCGGCGACGTGATCAACAGCACACCCCAGGAATTCGGCGCCTTCATGCAGGAAGAAACCGCCAAATGGGGCAAGGCCGTCAAGGCCAGCGGCATGGCGAAGCAATAACGGTCCCGCCGGGGACCGCGCGATGAACGGGCCGGTGTGAAGACCGGCCCCGCCTGGCCGATGTGGCCGGCGTGTACGCGTGACGGTCCCGTGCTCCATCAGGAAAGCAGTCTTGGTAAAGACTCGAGTGTTTCCGTCTTTGTTACTTTATTTTTGAATATTGCTCTGCAATTATCGTAAGTTGCCGAATTGTTTCCACATAGAATTCACGATTCCTTAGTCACTGGATACATGCTGCAAGATGGAATCGTTGATGATGGAGCAGGCGGCCGCTTGCGTTCGCGCGCAATCCTTGCGTCCCAAAGCGCTGGTCTTGCTGGTCGCCGCCGCGTTGGCAGGCACATACGGACTGATGGGTCCCAAGGCAGCATGGGCCGATGGAGGCCGCGGCTCCACCACACTGGGCGCGCCGGCAGGAGGCAGTGGCGGCGTTGACGGTGATCTGGCGTCCGCCACCGGCCAGATGGGAAATCCGAATCCCTCGGCATCCGCCGGGACGACGGGCGGGGGCGGCGGCGTGGATCTGGGTACGGGCAATGGCGCCGCCGGTGGCGCGCGTGGCTTCGGCGGAATCGGTGCCGGTGTTGGCCAGATCGCACCCCGCGCGGGCGCCAACGGCACAGCCGGCGCCGTCTACACAGCGCCGCAGACCATTGCCGCACCCATCACGGGAAACGCGGGCAGCACCACGGTGGACAGCAATTTGACCCTCTACACCGCCGCCGGCGGCGGCGGAGGCGGGGTGGGCGTCAGCACGACCGCCGATCTGATCGTGCAAAGCAACGTCACGGGCGGCGCCGGCCGCAGCGTGCTTAGCGCGGGCAATGGCGGCGGGGGGGCGGGAATTTTTTCCTCCGCGCAGGTCACGGTGACGACGGCAGCGTTTGTCACCGGCGGTGCGGGCGGCGGCGCTACCAGCGCGCTCACGATCACCGGCGGCGGTGGCGGCGGCGGCATGGGCGTGCTGCTCGCGGCCGGCGGCGGCCTGGACAATGCGGGCAGGATCACGGGCGGCAAGGGCGGCAACGCCACCACCTCGCTGGTTACCGGCGGCGGTGGCGGCGACGGCGGCGCGGGTGTCGAACTGACCTCGGTCGGCACGGTGGTCAACACCGGCGCGATCACGGGCGGCGTCGGCGGCAACGCCCCGGTCACCGGCGTGTCAGGCCGTGGCGGCGCCGGCGTGCTGTTCTACACGGGCGGCAGCTATGCCAGCGGCGGCACGCTGATCAATGCCGGCACCATCACGGGCGGTGTCGGCGGCAATAACACTGCCGCCGGCGTGGCGGGCAGCGGCGGCGCGGGCGTGCAGGGCGGCAACGTGACGGTCATCAATACCGGCACCATCAGCGGCGCGTTCAGCGGGACCGGCAACACGCACTTGCAAGCCGCCGCGATCGCCTTCACCGGCGGCGTCAACACACTGGAGATTCGCAGCGGCTCCGTCCTGAACGGCAATGTGCTCGCCTACAGCAGCGCCGACACGCTGCGCCTGGGCGGTGCCACCGACGGCAGCTTCGATACATCGAAACTGGGCGCGGCCGCCAGCACCGCGCAATATCAAGGTTTCGGCATATACGAGAAGAGCGGCGCCAGCACCTGGACGCTCACCGGCACGACGACGGCGGCAACGCCCTGGACCCTCACCAGCGGCACCCTGTCGATCGCCGACGATGCCAGCCTGGGCGCGTCCAGCGGCAGCTTGACCTTGAATGGCGGCACGCTGCGGAACACCGCGGCCGTCACCGCCAGCCGCGCCGTGGTGCTGGGTGGCGCGGGCGCCACCCAGCGGACCGACGCCGACTACACCAGCACGGGCATCATCTCCGGCGCCGGCGGCCTGACCAAGACCGGCGCGGCCACGCTGACGCTCAGCGGCGCCAACACCTACACCGGCGGCACCACCATCACGGCCGGCACGGTGGCGATCAGCGCCAACGAGAACCTGGGCGCCGCGCAAAGCAGCGTCGTCCTGAATGGCGGCACCTTGCAGACCACGGCGGCCATGTCCATCAGCCGCGATATCGTGCTGGGCGCCGCCGGCGGCACGCTGCGCACCGATGCGGACTTGAGCAATGGCGGTGAAATCTCCGGCGTGGGCGGCCTGACCAAGACCGGTGCCGGCACCTTGACCCTGACCGGTCCCATCACTTACCTGGGGACCACCACCATCCAGGAAGGCACGCTGCTGTCGCCCGCTGTCAATCTGGGCAGCAACGACATCGCCAACAACGGCACGCTGGCCGTGCAGCAAGATAACGCGGGCCAGCTGGATGGCGCCATCGACGGCACGGGCAACCTGGTCAAGCTGGGCGCGGGGCGCCTGAACCTGACCGGCGGCGGCGACATGTCGGGCACCACCTACGTCCAGGCCGGCACCTTGTCCATCAACAGCAGCCTGGCCAATTCCACGGTGGAAGTCGACACCGGCGCCACGCTGGGCGGCAACGGCACGGTGGGCGCGACCACGGTACGCGGCGGCGGCACTATCGCGCCGGGTAATTCCATTGGCACGCTGCACGTGAACGGCAACTTCGTCCAGGAAGCAGGGTCGACCTACGTCGTCGAACTCGATGGCGCGTCGTCCGACCAGGTCGTGGTCAATGGCACGGCTACCGTACAGACGGGCGCCGGTCTCACGGCCGTGAAGCATGGTGGCAACGACGGCGGCGGCTCCCTGTTCAAGGCCGGCACCCGATACACGGTGCTGAGCACCACGGGTGGCCTGGCCGGCACCTACACTTTGAACCAGACGCCGCTGACGGCTTTCCTGGGCGTGACCGACAGCTACGACGCCAACAACGCCTACCTGACCGTGGTGCGGACGCGCGATCCCGCCGATGCCGCCACGACGCCGAACCAGAGCGCCACCGCGGGCGGCTCCGCGGGCAGCGTGGTGTCGGATGTCCTGCTGAACTCACCTAACGACGCTGATGCGCGCGCCGTGCTGGACCAGCTGTCCGGCGCGGCGCTGGCCTCGGCCAAGGGCGCCATGGTGTATGACAGCCGCTATTCGCGCGACCTGGCCATCGACCGCCTGCGCAATGCGTTCTGCACGGTGGGCGCGGAGGAGGCGCGCAGCGACGGCACGCGCGCCGCTGCCGGCAACAGGGCAGCCAACGGAGCGAACAGCGGGGCAAGCCAGCCCGGCAGCCGCGGCGGCGGCTGCGGCAACGGCGACGCCGCGGGCCGCGTTGCCTGGGGCCAGGCCTGGGGCGGCTGGGGCCACACCAACGGTAATGGCAACGCCAGCGGCATCGAGCGCGATTCGGCCGGCTTTGTCGTGGGCATGGACGTGCCGGTGGGATCGTGGCGCGTGGGCGGCCTGACCGGCTACAGCCATGGCCGCTACAAGGTGGACGAGCAGAACGCGCGGACCCAGAGCGACGACTTCCATCTGGGTGTCTACGGCGGCACGCAGTGGGGCGCATTGGTCTTGCGGCTGGGCGGCGTCTACACGTTCCACGATGTCAATTCGGGCCGCGATGTCGACGTGGCCGGCGTCGGTGGCCGCATGGATGCTGACTACCAGGGCAACACCACCCAGGCTTTTGGGGAGCTGGGCTACCAGTTTAAGGCGGGGCCGGTGGCGCTGGAGCCTTTCGTCAATCTTGCCTACGTCAATCTGCACACGAATGCGTTCAATGAACGTGGCGGCGACGCGGCCTTGAGCAGCCGTTCCAGCGATACGTCGACGTCGTTCTCCACGCTGGGGTTGCGCGCCTCGTCCGACCTGCAACTGGGCAAGGTCGATGCGACCGTGCGGGGCCTGGTGGGCTGGCGCCGTGCCTATGGCGACGTCACGCCCAAGTCCAGGGTGTCGTTCAATGGCGGCGACACGTTCACGGTGAGCGGCGTACCCATCGGCAAGGATGCCGCGGTGATCGGCGCCGGCCTGGACCTGCACATCACGCCACGCGTCACCGCCGGCGTGGCCTTCGATGGCCAGTTCGGCAGCGGCGCCAGCGACCGCACGGTGAGCGGCACGCTGAGAGTAGTGTTCTAGAGCGCTGCGTGCGCAGGCCCCGCAGGCAATCCTGCGCCTGCGGGGCCTGTCCGTTCGGGCGAGCTTTACAGCACGGCGATGCGCTTGCGTTCGATCAGCTCGAAGTCGATATTCGCGCCCAGCCCGGGCGCATCCGGCGCGCGGACATAGCCGTCGGCATCGGGCTCGATGTCTTCCACCATCCCGTACTTCTGCGCGCCGCCCGGCAACAGCACCTCGAAGTACTCGGTGTTCTTCAAGGCCATGGCGACGTGCAACTGCGCCAGGTTGTTGAGCGAATTGCCACCATGGTGAATTTCGTAGTTCATGCGGAATGCTTCGGCCAGATGCGCGGTCTTCAGCATATTGGTGATGCCGCCCTTGTTCGGCACATCGCCGCGCAGAAAGTCGGTGGCGCTTTGCTGGATCCACGGCACGTAGGAATCCAGGCCGGCCGCCGGCGCTTCCGTGGCCATGATGGGAATATGCAGCTGCTGCTTGAGCTTGACGTAGTTGTACAGATCCGAATCGTGCAAGGGATCTTCGTACCAGTAGTAGTCGAGCTCCTCGATGGCGCGGCCCACGCGCACCGCTTCCGGATATTGATAGGCCCAGGCCGCGTCCAGCATCAGCGGGTAGTCGTCGCCGACGGCACGGCGCACGGCCTGGCACACGCGGATGTCTTCCTGCCAGGGATGCGGGGGATGGATCTTGTACGCCGCCCAGTTGCGCGACTGGTACAGCAGGGCTTCCTCCGCGTATTCCTCGGCCGAGTCCAGGATCATCGAGCTGGCGTAGGCCTTGATCTTGTCGCGGAACCCGCCGATCAGGCGGTGGACAGGCAGGCCGGCCGCCTTGCCGGCGATGTCCCACAGGGCGACATCGCAAGCGCCGATGGTGCGCACATTGGACGTGCGCACGCGGCGCCACATGGCCTGGAACAGACGTTCGCGATCGAGCGGGTCCTGGCCCATGAGGATGGGCTTCAGGTACTTGATGACGTTGGCGCCGTCCATGTCGGCGGGCCAGTAGGCCGAGCCCAGGAAGGCGTGGCCGGTGATGCCGTCGTCGGTCTGGATCGCCAGCAGGCCCAGCTTGCTGGAGCCGGCGAACTTGCCGGTATGCGCGGCGTAGCTGGTGGGCGGGATGTCATCCCAGGAGAACAGGGTGAGCGAGACGTTATCGATTTTCATGGTCGGCATTCGGCATGGTTCGGACCTAGGTGCAGCCTGTGTTCGAGGCTGTTTGCGTGGCGTTTGGCAGCCTGCTTTCCGGCTATCTCTCGGTGTAGAGACGCATGCCTTCCTGCACGCCGGCACGGGCGGCCATGCGGTCGCCCCAGGCGGCGAGGGCAGGGAAGTCGCTGGCCGGCAGGGCGTTGCGGCGCAGGGCGTAATTGGGATACAGCATGAAATCGGCGAAGCTGGCCGATCCCGCCAGATAATCACGGCCTTGCAACTGCTTTTCGGCGATGCCGAAGTAGCGCAGGAAGCGCTTGTGGAACAGTTCGATGGTGCTCGGCACTTTTTCGGGCGCGACGTTTTCCACCTGGTTCATGGCGGCGCCGGTGCCGGCAATGTCGCTGGCGGCCTGCATGCACCATTGCATGGCGCAAAAGTAGTCGGCGGAGTCGGACGGGATATGGCGGCCTGATTTCTGGCAGGCATACAGCACGATGGCGCCGGATTGCGCCAGCACCAGGGGCTGGCCGCCGGGGCCGTCGGGGTCGACGATGGCGGGGATCTGGGCCGAGGGATTCACGCGCAGGTAATCCGCGGCTCTATTCGCGCCGGCGCCCACGTCTATCGGGATCACGCGATGCGGCAGGCCGCATTCGGCCATGGCGATGGTGGCGCGCAAGCCGTTGGTGGTGCGCCAGGCGTAGACATCTATCATCGATCGAAACTCCTTTCTTGCAGCGACTGCCGAGGTAATTCGCCCTGGCCTGGCGGCCAGGGCGCGTGTTGCTTGGGGAGCGCTGAGGGCTTGCGGGGAATGCCGCCAGCTTCACGCCCCGGATGGCCGGGTTGCGGATCAAGGACCGGGACGCGCCATCCCACCTTTTATTCCACATGCACCTTTGCGGTCTTGATGAGGGCGGCCCAGTCCGTGGACTCCTTGTCCAGCCACTGTTTGTAGGCATCGGCCGATTGATCCACCGGCGCGACCATCATCTTGCGCAGGGTGGCCTGGGTGTCCGGCTGGCGCATGAAGGCAACGACGGCGGCGTTGATGGCGGCGACGGTCTTGGGCGGCGTGTTGGGCGGCGCGAACAGGCCTTGCGAGATCATCGACGTAAAGCCAGGCACACCCGATTCGCTGATGGTGGGAACGTCAGGCGCATCGGGCGACCGTTCGGGCGTGGCGATGGCCAGGGCACGCAGCTTGCCCGCATGCAACAACTCCAGCACCGAAGGCAGCCCCGTGAACACCATGTCCAGGTGTCCGCCCGCGGTATCGGTGATCGCCGGGCCGCTGCCCTTGTAGGGCACGTGCACCAGCTTGATCTTGGCGTCCTCCATCAGCTTTTCGGCGGTCAGGTGGGTGATGCTGCCCGTCCCGGCCGAACCGATGGTCAAGGTGCCGGGCGACTTGCGCGCGGCCGTGAGCACGTCCTGGAAAGTCTTGAAACGCGAATTGGCCGCCACCACCAGCACGTTGCCGAACATCGCCAGATTGGCCACGGGCACCAGGTCGCTGCGCTTGTATTGCAGATTGGGGTAGAGCGCCGGCACGATGGTGTAGACGGCGGAGTCGGCCACCAGCAGCATTTTGTCCTCGGGCCGCGAACGGATCACCGTTTCCGTGCCGATGATGCCGCCCGCGCCCGCGCGGTTTTCCACGATGACGTTTTCGTTGAGCGCCTTGCCCAGGCCGGGCGCCATCAGGCGCGCGAACAGATCCGAGCCGCCGCCGGGATTGAAAGGGACGACCACTCGAATGGGATTGCCAACCTGGGCCTGGGCTTGCGTGGCGGGCAGGGCGAGGGCGGAAATACCCAGCGCCGCGCAAAAGGTTGCTCGCGTCAATTTATTCAACATCGCTTGTCTCCGTGGTTTTTATAGGCACTGCGAAATGTCACTGCTTGAAGCGAGCTGCCTGGCACAAGGCCGCCGTACGTACAGCTACCGTTGGTAACTGGCGGCGGGACCGACCCGTTTGCAACGGTCGGTTTTTGTCTCCATAGGCATCGTTTTTTGGCTAAATTACATCATTGTTAAGTTGTAAGGCAACTAGTGTTTTCGCCGTCCCGTGCAGCGCACGGCAGGCGATATACTGGCCCCCAAAAAATCACGCCCATGAAGAAAGCTCGCAACGAAATCCCCCGGCCAAGCACCGAACGCGGCACGCCCGCGGCGGCGGATGCCACGCGGCCCGCCGATCCGCCCCGTAACGCCGACGGCTTCCGCATTCCTGAACGGCCGCCGCGCCTGGCCGACCAGCTATACGATCAACTGCTGCAGCAGATCATCCAGGGCAAGTACCCGGAGGAAAGCCGGCTGCCGTCGGAGTTCGATCTATGCGCGGCCTTCGGCGTATCCCGGCCCGTGGTACGGGAAGCGCTATTCCGTTTGCAGACCGACGGCGTCGTCGTGTCGCAGCGGGGCGCCGGTTCCTACGTAAGGCGCCGTCCCAGCCCGGAACTGGTGCGCCTGGCGCCCATCGGCGGCCTGGCAGAGCTGGTGCGATGCATGGAACTGCGCCGTGCCATCGAAGGCGATGCCGCCTATATGGCTGCCTTGCGCCGCAATGATGACGACCTGGCCGCGATGGAAGCGGCGCTCAACGACATGCAGCGCGCGCTGGACAATCGCCAGGTGGGCAACGAAGCGGACTTCCGCTTCCACCAGGCCATTGCCCTGGCATGCCGCAACGATCTGTTCGTGACCGCGCTGCAGTCGCTGGCCACGCAGATCTTCGACTACATGCGCGTGATGCGCAGCCTGGCCCTGGCCAGCGCGGCAAGCCGGGGCCGCCAGGTGCAGCGCGAGCATGAACGGATCTTCCTGGCGATCAAGAATGAAAAGCCGGACGAGGCGCGCGATGCCATGCGCGAACACATCAACAATTCGCGCATGCGCACGCTGGACGAGACATTCGCGCCCTGAACGGGATAATGGGGCGCGTTTTCATTACTGAAAATCGTTCTGAATAAGCGGTCCTATTTATTGGCTTAATACACGCCGAATAGGGCCGTTTGTATTTTCCAAAAAACAAACGGGTGCGCGAGGCGCGCGGAGACCAGTTCTTTCTCTCTCAGGGGAACCAAACTCGTAAAATTTCCACGAGCAATTACGCATCGTTACTCAGCTAAAAGTCAGCGAAACTTTTGTGTAGGAATTTTCCAGTTTCATTAGAAAAGGGTTAACATTCGGTCGCGATCGATTAATGAATTGCCGATTGCTTCGTAGTGCTTTACTCGTTTTGCTGTATAGCGACCAACCCTGTTGGGTCGCTCACTGAGCTGTCATCTGTGCAGTTTTTAGCAAGGCATGGCCGCGGTGCAGGGTGGGGACATGGACTTCGTCCATGTGCAATTCCGGAAGCGATCTCGCGTTTTTTCTCAAATCATCAGGGTACTGATGCGAGGCGATACCGAGTGCGACTCGCGTCAGTGTCCTGGACACTAGCGAAGACATCCATGTCCAATGACGATCAAGAGCCGCGGCGCAAGTTTTTGCGCCAGGTGATATCCATCGTTCCAGCGTCGACGCTGGCAACGGGCGCGGCGCTCACGCAGACGGCCTGTAGCAGCGGCACGTCGACCCCGACGGCCGCCACCGGCAGCACCACTCCCTACGACCCTCGCTATTTCACCGCGGACGAATGGAAATTCCTCCAGGCCGCGGTCGATCGTCTGATCCCCGCGGACGAACTGGGTCCGGGCGCGGTGGCCGCGCAGGTTCCGGTCTTCCTCGACAAGCAGATGGAACTGCCTTACGGCCACGGCAAGCTGTGGTACATGCAAGGGCCTTTCCACACCGACCAGACGCCCGAAATGGGCTACCAGCTGAGCCTGGCGCCGCGCGACATCTATCGCCTGGGCATCGCCGCCTGTGACGCGTATTGCAAGAAGCAATACAACAACAAGATCTTCGCCGAGCTGGATCACGCCACGCAGGAAACGGTGCTGAGCGATATGGAGCACAACAAGGTCAAGTTCGACCAGGTGCCCGCCAACACTTTCTTCGGCTATCTGTTGAAGAACACCAAGGAAGGCTTCCTGTCCGATCCCATCCACGGCGGTAACGCCGACATGGTGGGTTGGAAGCTGATGGGCTTCCCTGGTGCCCGTGCCGACTTCGCCGACTGGGCCGACCGCCCCGGTGAAAAGTACCCGTACGGGCCTGTTTCGATCTCCGGACGCCGAGGATAATTCATGGCAATCAAGAAAGACAAAGTCGACGTCGTCATCATCGGCCTCGGCTGGACCGGGTCCATCCTGGCGCAGGAGCTGACCAGCGAAGGCCTGAACGTGGTGGCGCTGGAACGTGGCGCGATGCGCGACACGCCCACCGACGCGCAATACCCCAAGGTCATCGACGAACTGGACTATGCCGTGCGCGGCAAGCTGTTCCAGGAACTGAGCAAGGAAACCGTCACCATCCGCCACAACCCGAACGACCTGGCGGTGCCTTATCGCCAGAACGGTTCGTTCCTGCTGGGTAATGGCGTGGGCGGCGCGGGTTTCCACTGGAACGGTATGCACTACCGCATGCTGCCGGAAGAACTGCAACTGCGTTCGCACTATGAAGAGCGCTACGGCAAGAAGTTCATCCCCGAGAACATGACCATCCAGGACTTCGGCGTCACGTACGACGAACTGGAAGAGCATTTCGACAAGGGCGAATACCTGATGGGTACGTCCGGCAAGGCCGGCAACCTGAACGGCAAGATCGTCGAGGGCGGCAATCCCCTGGAAGGCGCGCGCAAACGCGAATTCCCCAACCCGCCGCTGGTCAACACGCTGGGCGCGCAGATCTTCGAGAAGGCTGCCAAGGAAGTGGGTTTCCACCCGTATCCGGCCCCCGCGGCCAATGCGTCCAAGCCGTACACCAACATCTACGGCGTGCGTCTCGGCCCCTGTAATTTCTGCGGTTTCTGCGAAGACTTCGGCTGCTATATGTACTCGAAGGCCTCGCCGCAGACGACCATCCTGCCGGTGCTGCTGAAGAAGGAAAACTTCGAAGTGCGCCCGTTGTCGTATGTGACGCGCATCAACCTGGATTCCGACAAGAAGAAGGCCACCGGCGTGACCTATGTCGACGCCCAGGGCCGCGAAACGGAACAGCCCGCGGATCTGGTGATCTCGGCCGCATACCAGATGCACAACGTGCGCCTGCTGCTGCTGTCAGGTATCGGCAAGCCTTACGATCCCAAGACCGGTGACGGCGTGGTCGGCAAGAACTACGCCTACCAGATGAACGGTTCGATCAGCGCGCTGCTGCCCAAGGGCACGCAGCTGAACCCCTTCATCGGCACGGGCGCCGGCGGCGTCGGCATGGACGACCTGAACGGCGGCCAGTTTGACCACGGCAAGCTCGGCTTCCTGGGCGGCGCCAGCATCCGCCACATACGTTACGGCGGCCGTCCCATCAGCCAGACGCCGACGCCTCCGGGCACGCCGTCGTGGGGCAGCAAGTGGAAGGCCGGCGTGGCCGATGCCTACCAGCGCCATATGTCGATCGGTATTTCCGGTTCTGTGATGTCGTATCGCGACGCCTACCTGGACCTGGATCCCACGTACAAGGACTCGCATGGCCTGCCGCTGTTGCGCATGACCTTCGACTGGCATGACAACGAATACGACATGCTGGGCTACCTGGGCGATCGCATGGAAGAAGTGGGCAAGGCGATGAAGCCGGAGAAGGTGATACGCGCCATTCGCAAGAAGGGCCAGCATTACGACACCCGGGTGTATCAATCCACCCACACGACCGGCGGCGCCATCATGGGCACGAATCCGACCAATAGCGTGGTCAACAAGTACCTGCAAAGCTGGGATGTCTCCAACCTGTTCGTGCTGGGCGCTTCGGCCTTCCCGCAGAACATGGGCTACAACCCCACGGGCGCGGTGGTCGCGCTGGCTTACCATGCGGTGAAAGCGATCAAGGAGCAATACCTGAAATCGCCCGGTCCGCTGGTGCAGGCTTGAGGGGGGAATCGACATGCTGAATCGTTACGCTATCGCGACCCTCATCCTGGCAAGCGCCACGGCCTCCAGCATTGCCTGGAGCCAGTCGTCGACGCAGTCCGACGCCTCGACCACGCCGGCCACGGCGCCCAAGGCCTCCACCGCTCCGGCGGCGGGCCAGGCGCAGGCCCCGGCCGGTTCGGAAGATCAACAACTCATCGCCCGCGGCGGCTATCTGGCCAAGCTGGGTGATTGCGTTGCCTGCCACACGGCGGAGAAGGGCAAGCCCTTCGCCGGCGGCCTGGGTTTCGACACCCCGGTGGGCAAGATCTATTCGACCAACATCACGCCGGACAAGGACACCGGCATCGGCAACTTCACGCTGGAAGACTTCGACAATGCCGTGCGTCATGGCATAGGCAAGGATGGCTCCACGCTGTATCCCGCCATGCCGTACCCGAACTACGCCAAGATCCGCCCGTCGGACATCAAGGCGTTGTACGCGTACTTCATGCACGGCGTGCAGCCGGTGGCGCAAGCCAACAAGGACTCCGACATCACGTGGCCGCTGTCCATGCGTTGGCCGCTGTCGATCTGGCGCCATGTGTATGCGCCTGACGTGGTGACCGACGATGCGGCGGCCGACAAGGATGCCGTATTGCGCGGCAAGTACCTGGTCGACGGCCTGGGCCATTGCTCGGCGTGCCATACGCCGCGCGGCATGGGTTATCAGGAAAAGACGCTGTCGGATGGCGACACCGAGTTCCTGTCGGGTGGGGTCATCGACAACTACCTTGCCAAGAACCTGCGCGGTGACATCACCGACGGCCTGGGCAAGTGGACGGAAGCCGATATCGTCGCGTTCCTCAAGAGCGGCCGCAACGACCATACCGCTGCCTTCGGCGGCATGGCCGACGTGGTCGAGAACAGCTTGCAGCACGCGAGCGACGAGGACCTGACGGCCATCGCCAAGTACCTGAAGACGCTCAAGCCCGTCGATTCCAACGCCAAGGCCCTGGCTTACGACGACACGGCGTACAAGGCACTGATCTCCGGTGCGGACCGCAGCAACGGCGCGCTGACCTTCGTGGACAACTGCATGGCCTGCCACCGCGCGTCGGGCAAGGGCTACGAGCAGACCTTCCCGGTGCTGGCGCAGAATTCGGCGGTCAACTCGGCCGATCCGACCTCGCTGATCTCCATCGTGTTGCGCGGTGGCGAGATGCCCTGGACCAAGGCGGGTCCGACGCACTATGGCATGCCGGCTTTCGACGATCGCCTGACCAATCAGGACATCGCCGACGTGCTGACCTTCGTGCGCACGAGCTGGGGCAACAAGGCATCGGCGGTCACCGCCGACCAGGTCGCCAAGATCCGCAAGGATTCGGGCGCCGTGGCGGAGCCGAAGCGTTAAGTCTGCCGCTGTCGCGACAAAAGGAACGGCCATCTTCGGATGGCCGTTTTTTTGTTTTAGCGCTGTGGCTGGCAGGTATTTTTCAGATTCTATTCAGCGGGAAGTTGTTAGATTTTGTCTCATCTTAGAATAATGAGATGAAATTGTGGTGGATGTGGAGGTGCGCGTCCGAGCATGAGGACGGTGCCCTTGCGCCTGCCACCAGGGGACAAGGTGGACATGAGCTGGTGGAGAGAACTACTTGGGTTGAAAGGGCGGCGCCGGCGCGGCGCGGTTGACGCGTCCGCGGTAGCCAGGGGCGCGGATCACGGCGTGACGCCGGCTCCGGTGCGCAGGGTCGCGGATCACGGCGTAGCGCCGACGCCGACGCCAACATCAACATCGTTACCGACGTTGCCGCTACGAGAAATGGCGGCTGAGCCCGCGCGTTTGGACTGCGATACCTTGGCGGATTTCGAAGCCGCCGCGGCGGCGCGCGACGCGTGCTACGCCTTGCTGGGCGAGGTAGAACCGGACGTGCTGGCGCCGCTGGTCAACCCCGCCCTTGTCGGCGGACCGGCCTGGCCGGCGATGCGCCAAGCGTGGAATGTGATTCACCGGCCCGACTCGACCTTGCTCGTCAGCAATGGCCTGAGCGACCCTTTCGAACCGGCGCGTGCCGATCCGCAAGCGGACCGGCTGGGGTTCGGTGTCGAAGTCTATGCGGAGATGCGTGGACAGCGGCTGCAGGACCTGGCCCGGTCCTGGTTCTTCGATCTGGTTTACCAGGTCAGCCAGAACGTGGCCCATCATGGCCAGTTCCAGCGCCTGATCGAGCGGCATGGGGTGCTGTCGATGTTGCTGGAGGTGAAGGGACTGCCGCAACACTGGGTGTCGCCCGAAGGCATGGCCGGCATGCTGATTGGCCTGGACGCGGGATCGGTACCGGCCAGCTTCGATACGGCCAAGGGACCCGTGCGCCTGCTGGCGGTGACGCTGCTGCATCCGCGCGAGGTGGCCTTCATGGAGCGCAGCGCGGACATCCTGGGCAATCGGCGCACCCTGGCCGAACGGCTGTCGGCCTTGCCGGGCGGCCACATCAACGACCTGGCACGCGAGCCGGTCGTCGATTGACTGAAGTAATCGAAGCACTGCGCCGCAGCGCTGCGTCGAAGTATTGCGTGCAAGCCTGCGCCCGCGGGGCAGGGCCGGCGTGGTGCGGCCCGCCGAGCGCCGTTCAAGCTGTCTTGATCAAAGCCTGGTACGTGTTCTTCACCATGGCATCCAGGGTCGGCAGCAGCTTCGCCGCCAGGTCTTCCCGATACCCGTAGGGTTCGGTCTCGTCCATGTAGACGCATTGGGCCATTTCCAGCTGCACGGCGTGCACACCGTCTTGCGGGCGGCCGTAATGGCGGGTGATGTGGCCCCCCTTGAAACGATCGTCGATCACCCACGTGTACGGGCCGGTGGCAGCCGCTGCCATGGCGGCTTCGCGCAAGGCCGGGGCACACGCCGCGCCGCTGAACGTGCCGATGTTCAGATCGGGCAGGCGGCCATCGAACAGATAGGGCAGTTCGCTGGCGATCGAATGCGCTTCCCACATCAGCACGTGGCCATGCTGCTGGCGCACGCGCTGCAGCTCGGCGTTCAAGGTGTCGTGATAAGGCTGCCAGTAGTCGCGCACCCGTTGCGCGGTCTCGGCCGTGTCAGGCACGTCAGCGGCGTCCAGGTACACGGGCTCGCCATGAAAGGTCGCCACCGGGCACAGGGTAGTGGTGGTCTGGCCGGGATACAGCGCGGCGCCGTCGCTGGGCCGGTTGACGTCGATCACGTAGCGCGAGTAGTTGGCGCGCACCATCGATGCGCCCATCTTCCGCGCGAAGTCATAGAGGCGCGACAGATGCCAGTCGGTATCGGCCAGCTTGCGCGCGGCCGGGGTCATGCGACGGGCATAGTCCTCGGGCAAGTATTCGCCGCCGTGCGGAATGGAGATCAGCAGCGGAATGCTGCCTTGTTCAAGACTGACGATGGGCAGGGTCATGATGGTCGCTCAGTGATATCGATGTTCAACGAAGGGGCCGGCACGGGTTTCAGCCGGAAACCTGGCCAGGAAGCTGGACCAGGGCCTGACGCGGGTGGCGGCGTCGCTCCCAGACTTCGGGCCGCACCATATGCGCTGGCCGCCGGCCGGACAGCACGGCGATGATCTGGTCGGCGCACTGACTGGCCGTGGCCTGCAGCGCCTCCTGGGCGGAGCCCGCCACATGCGGCGTCAACACGACATTGGGCAGGCCGGCCACGATGGCGCCGGCGGGCAAGGGTTCGGTCTCGAAGACGTCCAGGCCCGCGCCGAACAGATGGCCCTCGCGCAAGGCATCGGCCAGCGCGGTTTCGTCGATGAGGCCACCGCGCGACGTGTTGATGACGATGGCGCTGCGCTTCATGCGGCGCAGCGCGGCGGCGTCCAGCGTGTGGCGCGTGTCCGGACGCAGCGGACGATGCAGCGACACCACGTCCGCCACGGCCAGCAGCTCGTCCAGGCTGGCGGCGCGGCGCGCGCCCGGCGGCAGTGCTTCGTCGGCGGGCAGGCTGGGCGACCACACCACCACCTGCATGCCCAGCGCTTGTGTCACCATGCCGCACAGCAGGCGGCCGGTGCGGCCCAAGCCGATGATGCCCAGTGTCTTGCCGCACAGCGACACCATCGGCTGCTCATACTTGAAACGCCAGTGGCCCTTGCGGGTCGCGGCGTCCGCCTGCACGGCCTGGCGCGCGGTGGCCAGCATCAGCATCAGCGCGTGCTCCGCCACCGCCTGCACATTGGCCGACGGGGTGTACACCACGGGAATGCCTAGGTCGGTGGCATGGGCCACGGCGATCTTGTCGGTGCCGGTGCCGTGATTGGCGATTACGCACAGATGCGCCGCCATGTCGATCAGATCGGCGGGCAGGCTGTCGCGCACCAGCACGGCATCCGCTTGCGCGATGACCTGGCGCAAGGCATCCAGCGTGGTGCCGGGCGGCTCGATGACTTCCATGCCGGCGTCCCGCATGCGTTGCGGGCCGCTGGGATGGACGGGTTGGGCGATGACGCAGGTGGGCATCGAAAATTTCCTTTCTTGCTTTGCTGAAATACTGGGTTTTGCTGTCGTGCTTTGCTTTAGTTCGATGCTTTGCGGGGGTAGGGCCTCGTTGTGGATCGCGCAGTTCGGTCCGCGCATCTGGTCCGTGCATTCTGGTCCGCCCAATTCGGCCTGCTCACTCCGGCCCGCTCAGTCCGGCCCTTTGTCCCAGCACCTGTCCCAGCGTACGTACGCCCGCCGCGAAATCCGCCATCGCCATGGCTTCGTCCGGGTTATGGCTGCCGTTGGCATTGCGCACGAACAGCATCGCGCTGGGCACGCCCTGGTTGGCGAACGTGGCGCTATCGTGGCCCGCGCCGCTGGGCATGTCGCGCACGCTGGCGTCGGCAGCGGCTGCCGCGTCGTGCAAGGCCTGGCGCAGCGCGTCATCCATGAGCGCCGGCTGGCTGCCCGACACCGGCCCCCACTCGAAGCTTACGCCTTGCGCAACGGCGATGGCGTTGGCGGTTTCGTGCAGCCGCTCATCCATCAGGCGCAGGGTATCGGTATCGCGTGAACGGATGTCGACCGTGAAGGACGCCAGGCCGGGAACCTTGCTGAAGTCCGCCTGCTTGGGATCCGTGTAGACCTGGCCAAAGGTCAGCGTCAATTCGTGGCCGTCCGCTTCCAGTTCGGCCCACGCGTCCTGCAGCCGGTCGATCAAGGCCGCCAGGGCCACCACGGCGTCGGCGCGATGGCCGCGTGGCGTGGCGCCCGAATGCGCATAGCGTCCGCGCACGCGGGCGTCGCGGTAGCGGTGGCTGCCGCAGATGCCGCTCACCACCCCCAGGGCCTGGCCGCCGCCGATCAGCACGGGCCCTTGCTCGATGTGCAATTCGACGAAGCAATCCAGCTCGGCGGCGCGCAGCGTGGGCACGCCGGCGGCCACCAGTTCCGGTTGGCCGCCGCAGTCGCGCATGTGATCGCCCAGGGAGCGTCGGGTATCGGCGCGCGCGCTTTGCAAGGCCGCTGCATCGAGCAGGCCGAAGGCGGCTTTGCTGCCGACGTAGGACACGGGAAACCAGGCGCTTTCCTCGGCGCGTATGCCCATGACGACGACGTCGCGTTGGGGCGTCAGGCCGGCGCGTACCCAACCGGCCAGGACCGCCAGACCCGCCACCACGCCTGCCGCGCCATCGAAGTTGCCGCCGCGCGGCACGGAGTCCAGATGCGAGCCGGTCACCACGGCGGGCAGGTCACGTTGCCGCCCGGGCAGGGTCAGGTAAAGATTCAGCGCGGCGTCCTTGCGCACTTCCAGGCCCAGTTGGCGCGCGCAGGCCTCCATGATGTCGTGGCCCGCCTGTTCCCCTGGGCCGTAGGTGTCGCGCGTGATGCCCACGCCGTCGTGGCTCCGCGCGCGCAGCTGGTCGAAGAGGCGTTCGGCGAGGGCGATGTCGGGTTCAGTCATGGTTGAAAACGTCGTCGGCATCAAGTCGCCGGATGATTGAATGGCAGGCCGGCCGCTGCCGCCATGCCCGCCAGGGCCGGCGTGGCGGATGCGGTGGCGATGGTCGCCGCCGCGTTCACATCGGTGGTAATGGCCGCCGTCGGATCCCAGTCGCGTCCCGGCATGGCCGCGATGAGTTGGCGCGTATAGGGATCTTGCGGGTTGTCGAAGATCTGCGCGGGCGGCCCTTGTTCCACCACGCGGCCGCGATGCATCACCAGCAGGTGATCGCAGATCTGCGCCGCCACGCGCAGGTCGTGCGTGATGAAGATCAAGGCCAGCTGCAGGCGCTGCTGCACGTCCTGCAACAGCTTCAGCACCTGGGCCTGCACGGATACGTCCAGTGCCGACACGGATTCATCGGCCACGATCAATTGCGGCTCCATGGCCAGGGCGCGCGCGATGCCGATGCGCTGGCGCTGGCCGCCGGAGAACTCCACCGGATAACGGTCGAAGGCGGAGGGATCCAGTTCCACCAGCTTGAGCAGCTCGCGCGCACGTTCCTCCGCGTGCTGGCGCGACACGCCGTTGGCCAGCGGCCCGTCGCAGAGTATGCGGCCCACGGTCTGGCGCGGGTTCAAGGACGCGAACGGGTCCTGGAAGATCATCTGGATCTTGCAACGCTGCGCGCGGAACTGGGCCTCCGGCAGCGGCGCGATGTCCTGGCCGTCGAACAGCATCTGGCCGCCGTCGATGTCCAGCAGCTTGAGCAGGCACTTGCCTATGGTCGACTTGCCCGAGCCGGACTCGCCGACGATGCCCAGGGTCTGGCCACGGCCGACGCTGAAGCTGACGTCGTTGACGGCATGCACCACGCGCTTCTTGTGGAACAGGCCGCCGCCGGTGGCGTAGACCTTGTTCAGGTTCTTCACCTGCAGCACGGGACGCGGGCCGGCCGCGCGGCGCTCGCCGGCGCTGGCCTGCTGGCTGGGGACGGCGGCGATCAGGCGGCGGGTGTACGGGTGGCGCGGACGGTTCAGCACTTGTTCGGCCGGACCTTCCTCCACCAGGATGCCTTTCTCCATCACCGCCACGCGGTCGGCGATTTCCGCGACCACGCCGAAGTCGTGCGTGACGAACATCACACCCATGCCTTTTTCCCGCTGGATGCGGGCGATGAGCGCAAGAATCTGGGCCTGCGTCGTCACGTCCAGCGCGGTAGTGGGCTCGTCGGCGATCAGCAGGCGCGGTTCCAGCGCCAGCGCCATGGCGATCATCACGCGCTGGCGCTGGCCGCCGGACAGACGGAAAGGCCAGGCTTGGCGTAGGGTGGCCGGTTCCGGCAGGCCGACGAATTCCAGCAGGTCGAGGACGCGCTTTTCGCGCGACTCGGCGTTGCCGACGTTGTGCACGCGCATGACTTCGTCGATCTGGTCGCCGACCGTCTGCAGCGGGTTGAGCGCCGACAGGGGTTCCTGGAAGATCATGGCCATCTCGCGGCCACGCATGCCGCGCAGGGTGTCTTCGTCCAGCTGCAGCAGGTCGCGGCCGTCGAACATGATCTGGCCGCCCTGCGGGCGCAGATAGTCGGGCAACAGGCCCATGATGGCATTGGCGCTCATCGACTTGCCCGAGCCGGACTCGCCGACGATGCACAGGATTTCGCCGGCGCGGATGTCGAAGCTGATGTCCTTGACGGCATGCGGGCGATCGCCGCCGCGCGGCAGGGCGATGGTGAGGTCGCGGATGGACAGCAGCGGCGCCGCGGGTATGTTGTGGGTGGAGTCTGTCATGGCATCACGCTCCACGTTTGCGCAGTTGCGGATTGAGGGCGTCGTTCAAGCCTTCGCCGATCAGGTTGATGGCCAGCACGGTCAGCATGATGGCCAGGCCCGGCCACAGGCTCATCATCGGTGCTTCGCGCAACATGGTGCGGGCCGCGCCTATCATGAAACCCCAGCTCATCAGGTTGCGGTCGCCCAGGCCCATGAAGGACAGCGCCGATTCGGTAAGGATGGACGTGGCCGTCATCAGCGAAGCCGTGACGATGATGGGCGACGCGGCATTGGGCAGGATCTGCGTCATGATGATGCGCAGCGGGCGCTGCCCGATCACCACCGCCGCCTGCACGAATTCACGCGTGCGCAGGGTCATGAATTCCGATCGCACCAGGCGCGCCACCGGTGGCCACGACACGATGGCGATGGCGCCGACGATGGATACCAGATTGGGCTTGAAGATCGCCACCAGCACCATGGCCATGGCCAACTGCGGAATGGTCTGGAAGAACTCGGTCAGGCGCATCAGGAAATCGTCCAGCCGGCCGCCGAAGTAGCCGGCCAGCGCGCCCACCAGGATGCCGATCAATACGGCGACGGCGGTGGAAATGACGCCGATCAGCAATGACACGCGGGCGCCGTAGGCCAAGCCCGAGGCGATGTCGCGGCCCAGCATGTCGGTACCCAGGGGATAGGACGGGTCGCTGAAGGGCGCCAGCAGCGGCGACGCCACCATCATCCACGGCGATTCATCGAACCAGAGGGGAGCCAGCAGGCCGACCAGGATCACGGCCAGCAGGATGACGACACCCGCGGTGGCGCCGCGATGGGCGCAGAAACGTTTGACAAAGGCTTTCATGAATCAGCTTCCCTGGATGCGGGGATCGACGAAGCGGTAGATCAGGTCGGTGATCAGGTTGAAGACCACCACCATGGTCGAGGTGACCAGGAACACGCCCAGCAGCAACTGATAGTCGCGCGCGACCAGGGCGTCGAACATCAGGCGGCCGATGCCGGGCCAGCCGAACACGGTCTCGGTCAGCACCGCGCCGCCGGCCATCTGGCCCAGCTGGATGCCGGCGAAGGTGATCACCGGCAGCAGGGCGTTGCGCAGGGCGTGGCGGCGGATGATCTGCTGCACGGGCACGCCCTTGGCGCGGGCGGTCTTGATGAAGTCCATGCCCAGCACTTCCAGCATGGAGGCGCGGGTCAGGCGGGCGTAGATGGCCATGAAGAAGCAGCCCAGCGAGACGGTGGGCAGCACCAGGTGTTGCGCGATATCGCCGACGCGGGCCCAGCCTGTCAGGGTCGATGCCACGGTCTCCATGCCGAAGGGCGGCAGCCAGCCCAGGGTCAGGGAAAAGAAAATCACGGCCAGCAGCGCCAGCCAGAATTGCGGCGTGGCGTAGATCAGCAGGGCGCCGCTCATGATGGTGCTGTCCAGCCAGCGCCGGCGCCCTTCGTAGCGGGCGCGCGCGGCGATGACGCCCGCCAGCATGCCCAGCGCGACCGAGAATATGAAAGCGCAGCCCATCAGCAGGAGCGTGGCGGGCAGGCGGTCCATGATCAGGTTCAGCACCGGCACCCGTTCACGGTAGGAATAGCCCAGGTCGAGACGGACGATGCCTTTGAGATAGGTGCCCAGCTGCACATAGACCGGCTGGTCCAGGCCGAACTCCTTGCGCAGCTGCTGCACATAGGCGGGGTCGGAAGCACCGGCCTCGCCGGCCAGCACCGCGGCGGGGTCGCCGGGTGCCATGCGGATCAACAGGAAATTCAGGATCACCACGCCGAGTACGACGATGACGGCTTTCCCAAGCCGGGAGGCGAAATACGACAGGGTCTTCAAGGCGTGGGCTCCCGGCTTACTTGTCGATGTAGACGTCGGCGAAGGTGTCGTTCAGGCCGATGGCCGTCTTCACCAGGTTATGCACCTTGGCGCGGTACAGCGTGGGGTTCTCGATCTCGAACAGGTAGCCGTTGGCGACGTCGTCGACGAGCATCTTCTGCACCTGCTGGTAGGCCTGCGCGCGGTCGGCGTCCGAGGTGGCCGTTGCGGCCTTGTCCCACAAGGCGTCCGCTTCGGCGTTCTTGTAGCCCACGTTGTTGACGAAGGCCGAACCCTTGACGATGTTGCGCGTGAGGAACAGGCGCGACACGCCCAGGGCGGGATCGCCGTACTGCGAGGTGAAGCTGAAGGTCAAGTCGAAGTCGAAATCGGCGACGCGCTTGGACCAGGTGCCGGCGTCGGCCGCTTCCATGTCCACGTTGAAACCGATCTGCTGCAGGGCCTGGCGGGTGTATTCGCCCAGGCGGTCCCAGGCCGCGCCGTAGGGATACGACAGGATCTTGATGGGCTTGGACACGTCCACGCCCGATTCCTTGACCAGGGCGCGCGCCTTCTTGATGTCGTACGGATACTGCGTCACGTCGGCGCTGTAGAAAGGCGTCTTCGACGAGATCGGGCCGGTGGACACCTTGCCCAGGCCGAAGAAGATGTTGTCGACGATGAACTTGCGGTTCAGCGCGTACATCACCGCCTGGCGCACCTTGACGTTGTCGAAGGGCGGCTTGCGCTGGTTCATCTGGATGTAGGCCTGCTGCGCGAACATTTCCCAGCCATTGGTGGTGTAGTCCACGCCGGGCAGGGCCTTCAGCCGCTTGATGTCGACGTTGTCGACGTCGCCGCTGCGCAGCACGTCCACGTCGCCCCGTTCGAACGCCACGGCGCGCGAAGCGGAATCCGGGATCACGCTGAACACGATGCCGTCCAGGTAGGGCTTGCCCTTTTGCCAGTAATACGGGTTACGTGCCAGCTCGATGACCGAACCCTTGTTCCAGTTCTTGAACATGAAGGGGCCGGTGCCGATGGGGTGCTGGTTGTTGGGATTGTTCAGGTAGTCGGTGCCGTCGTACAGATGCTTGGGGACGATAGGCATGTTGTCGCTGACGAAGGCCTTGAGGAAAGGCGCGAAGGGCGTCTTCAGCTTTATCTCGACCTTGTCCGGCGCCAGCGCGGTGACCGAGTCGACGAACTGGTTGATGATGACGCGGGCGCGCGGATGCACGGCGCGCAGGAATTTGTCGATGCTGAAGACCACGTCGTCGGCGCTGAAGGGCTTGCCGTCGTGCCAGGTCACGCCCTGCTGCAGGTCGAAGGTGTAGGTCTTGCCGTCGTCCGAGATGTGCCAGGCGCGCGCCAGGCCGGGTTGCGGCTTCAGGTCCGGCGACCAGGTCAGCAGGCTTTCATAGATCTTGCCGGCCACGTATTGCGTGGGAATCTGCTGGTTCAGGCCCAGCATCAGCATGGGCGGCTCCGGCTGCACGATGGCGCGCAGCGTGCCGCCCTGGGTCTGGGCCTGGGCGCCCGTGGTGCTGGCGAGGGCGAGCACGGCGGCGAAGGCGGCCGACAGAAGGGGGCCTTTCAGCAGCGGGCTGTTGATGCGGCGCAAGGCCGCGGGTTTGTTGTGTGAGGTGGAAGACATGCAGGTCACTCCTGGGCTGGGCGGTGGCGGTGTGGCGACACTGAGGGCGGCTGTTACGGTGTCGGCACCGGATCGGAAAAAAGCTCCCCTCCGACCACGTGGCTACGTGGTCTTGGCGGGGTGGTCTTGCTACGTGTGGACGGCGGCCGGGTCTCCCCTTGAGTACGCGGCCGCTATCCGCATGAACGGCTTGCTATACCGTCCGTACTTCGATTCCTTCGGCTTGCAGCGCGGCGCGGATGTCGCGGGCGAACACCGCGGCGCCGGGCTGGTCGCCGTGTATGCACAAGGTGTCGGCCTTGATCGGCACGTCCTTGCCGGACAAGGCGCGCACCACGCCTTCCTTGACCATGCGTTTGACCTGGGCGATGGCCTGGGCTACATCCTCGATCATGGCGTGCGGCTGCGAGCGCGGCGTCAGCGTGCCGTCGTCCTGGTACGTGCGGTCGGCATAGACTTCGTAGATGGCGGTCAGGCCGCGGTCCAGCGTGGCCTTGGCGATGGGCGCGTTGGCGACGTAGATGGGCAGGGCGGGATCGACATCGGCCACCGCGCGGGCGACGGCATCGGCCAGGGCGGGATCGCGCGCGGTCATGTTGTAGAGCGCGCCGTGGGTCTTCACGTGATGCAGCCGGCCGCCTTGCGAACGGGCCATGGCCTGCAGGGCGCCTACCTGGTACACCACGAGGGCATAGACTTCGTCGGCCGTCATCGCCATGACGCGGCGGCCGAAGCCCTGCAGGTCGGGCAAACCGGGGTGGGCGCCGATGGCAACGTTGTGCTCGATGGCAGCGCGCACGGTCGCCAGCATGACGTCCGGATCGCCGGCATGAAAGCCGCAGGCGATGTTGGCGGCGGTGATGTGGGGCATCAGCTCGCTGTCCTGGCCCATGACCCAGGCGCCGAAGCTCTCGCCCATGTCACAGTTGATGTCGATGGAAGGCATGGGGATTACTCCTGTAGTTGAGCGTGTGCTTGCACTTGCTCTGTCTGTTGTCCGCGGTCCTCGGCTATGTGCTTCGGGGATGCGGCGAAGGCCGGTCGCAGTACCCGGGCGGCGGCCTGCCGGATGCCGCACAGGCGATCTTCATTGTCGCGCCAGGCCAGTTCGGCCTGCGCTTGCGTCACCACGGTGAAGCGCAAGGCATCGCCCGGCATGGCCTGTGCCAGCAGCGGCAGGTCGGCACTGGCGACGTAGGCGATCTTGGGATAGCCGCCGGCGCTCTGGCGGTCAGCCATCAGGACGATGGGCTGGCCGTCGGGCGGCACCTGGATGGTGCCGAAGGCGGTGGCTTCGGAGATCAATTCCAGCGGGGCCTGCAGTTCCAGCGCTGCGCCCTGCAGACGCGCGCCCATGCGGTCGGACTGCTGGGTGACCGTATAGGAAAGAGTGGCCAGCCGTTCGTGGGCGGCGTTTTTGAAGGCGGCCCAATGGGGGCCGGGGATGACACGGATGGCCGGTATCGCGCGGCTGGCGTCGGCATCGGCGTCCGCGCTGGCGCTGGCGTCGCTGCCCGCGCTGGCGTTGTCGTTTTCGCTTGGCGCGTCCTGGCCGCGCTCGCGGCCAGGCGCGGCCACATCCACATGCTCCGCGCTGAGGACGGGCATCCCGCTCTGTACCATCAGCTTCTCGATGGGCAGGACAGGCTGGTCGCGCGCCGCGCGCCCGACCAGCACGCGATCGCCGCGCTTCAATGCCCGGCCTTCATGGCCGCCGAAACCCGCGCGTATATTGGTGCTGCGGCTGCCCAGCACCGGCTCGGGCGCGAAGCCGCCGCGCACGGCCAGGTAAAGCCGCACGCCTTGCAGGCGCTCACCCACATCCAGCACGGTGCCCCGGCGCAGCAGCACCGCGGTGTCTTGCGGCACAGGCTGGCCGTTGGCGGTGATGCGCATGCGGGCACCGCACAGCGCCACCAGCGTGTTTTCCGCGAAGGCCACGCGCGGCCCGGTCAGGGTGCATTCGAGTACGGCCGCGTCTTCATCGTTGCCCACCAGGGCATTGGCCAGGCGATGCGACCATTCATCCATCGGGCCGTTCACGGACACGCCATATTGCTGATGGCCGAAGCGGCCGGTGTCCTGCAGCGTGCTGAGCATGCCGGGGCGTTCGACGGTCATCACGTTCATGGCCGCGGCTCCAGCAAGTCGCGGAACTCATCCGGCGAAATCGGCTTGAAGCGCAGCTGGTCGCCCAGGCGCAGGCGGGTGGGCGGCTGCTGGTCCACGCGAAACAGATTCCAGGGCGTGCGGGCGATGACGTTCCAGCCGCCCGGCGACGCGCTTTGGTAGATGGAGGAAATGCCGTTGGCGATGGCCACCGATCCCGCTTCCACCCGGGTGCGCGGCGACGCGCGCCGCTTCACGTTCAGGCGAGGATCGAGCGGGCCGGCGAAGGGATTGCCCGGCGAGAAAAAGAATGCGTAGAGCGTCAAGGGCGCACCGCTATGCAGGGCGATCACTTCTTCCGGTTCCAGGCCGCATCGCCGCGCCACGTCCTCCAGATCCGGGCCATAGTCGCCGCCATAACAGGCGGGGATTTCGATCGTACGGCCAGCGTCGGCCAGCGCTGGCAGATCCTGGCGCAGCAAGGCTTCGATCCGGCGCGTCATATGGACGCTGGGCAGGTCGCCGTCGCGTGGGCAACGCGATGGCTGGTAGTGCACGGCGACGGTGGTGAAGGCCGGCACCACTTCGACGATGGGCCCGTCGGCGTCGATATGGGCATTGATGAGTGCCGTCACCGCATGCACCGTGCGGTTGGTGGCCAAGTCCACGGTATCGCCCAGGCGTATCAGCAGGCAGCGGTCGCCCACCGCTTCGATGCGCGCGTGGGCCAGGCTGGCGCCGCGTTCCGCGACGGATGGGGCGCCGGGGTCCAGCGTGGCGGCATTATCGACATCAACCTCGGCAGGGTGGTTCAAGATACGGCTCGTTCAGCGGGTCAGCTTGGCGCAGGCGGCGACGATCCGTTCGCAAGCGAGCTGCAGGCGCTCGTCGGCGATGCAGAAGGTCAGGCGCAGATACGGCGCCAGGCCGAAAGCGCTGCCGGGTACCACCGCCACGCCGGCTTCCTCGATCAGGTAGCGGGCCAGGTCGGCGTCGGTGGCGATGGTTTCGCCCTTGGGGGTGCGCATGCCGATGGCCTGCCGGCAGTCCGCGAACAAATAGAAAGCGGCGGGCGGACGGCGCACGGTCAGCACGGGCGCGGCCTTGTGCAGGATGCCCAGCGCCATGTCGCGGCGCGTGCGCAGGCGCTCGCGCCAGCCATCCAGGAACGCGTGCGACCCGTTGAGCGCGGCCACGGCGGCGGCCTGGCTGACCGAACTGGGGTTGCTGGTGCTTTGCGACTGCAGCAGGTTCATGGCCTTGATCAGCCAGGCGGGGCCGCCGGCGTAGCCCAGGCGCCAGCCCGTCATGGCGTGCGACTTGGACACGCCGTTGATGGTCAGCGTGCGGGCGTGCATGTCGGGCGCGGCCTCGGCGAAGGACACGAACTCACCTTCGTAGACCAGCTTTTCGTAGATATCGTCCGACATCACCAGCAGGCGCGGGTGCTTGCGGATCACGGCGGCGAGGGCGGCGAATTCTTCCCGCGAGTACAGGGCGCCCGACGGGTTGCACGGCGCGTTGAGGATCAGCCAGCGGGTGTTCGGCGTCAGGTGCTGTTCCAGCAGGGCGGGCGTCAGCTTGAAATCGTTGCCCGCGTCCGGGGTGATGACCACGGCCGTGCCGCCGGCGAGGCGCGCCATTTCCGTATAGGACACCCAGTAGGGCGCCACCACGATGGCTTCGTCGCCGGGATTCAGCGTGGCAAGCAGGGCGTTGAAGAGGATCTGCTTGGCGCCGGTGGCGGCGATGATCTCCGCCGGCGTATAGGTCAGGTGGTTGTCGCGCGCGAACTTGGCGGCCACCGCCGCTTTCAGGGCGGGGGTGCCGCCGACGTCGGTATAGCGGGTCTGGCCCTCGGCGATGCCCTGGATCGCGGCCTCGCGCACGTGTTCAGGCGTGTCGAAATCCAGTTCGCCCTCGCTCAGGCTGATGACGGACCGGCCTTCGGCGCCCAGGCGGCGGGCCAGTTCGCTGATGGCACCCGTCGCGGACGGGCGGGCGGCCGCGACGCGGTCGGACAGGCGTGTGTCGAGCGTAGGGACGGCGGATTCGGCTGGGGACATGGCTTCGATTCTGGGCGTTGGCTCTGGGTTCTGGCCTGGGGTCGCGGCGCTGGAGGACCTTGGGTATGGACGCATTCTGGCCCTGGTCCGGATTTGAGTACATTAGGTATACCACTTATATACAATGTATGGACCAGAGCGCGAGGATGCGCCTGTTCGAGTGATAAGTGGCCCTCGGGGATGCCCTGATGAGCACTGAACAGGCCGTGACCTGTGCCACACTCGCTATCTTTGGCCTATCTCACAAACAGAATTCAATGAATCCGGGACAAGAGGAATTGGCGGAAAGCCAGGATCTGGACGTCAACACCAGAGGGTTGGCGAACCACGCCTATGACGCCTTGGTGGACCTGATCCTTTCGCGCGAGCTGAAGCAGGGCGAGCAGGTCCAGGAACGGGCGCTGGCAGCGCGGCTGGGGGTGTCGCGCACGCCCCTGCGGGAAGCCATGCACAGGCTGGAAGGCGAGCAGATGCTGGAACGCAAGTCCAACAATCGGCTGTTCGTGCGCCAGGTCACCCTGCAGGACTTGATGGAGACCTTGCACATCCGCCGCCTGCTGGAGGGGGATGCGGCGGGGCGTGCGGCCGGCAAGGTGCCGCCGGAGGTGCTGGCGGACCTGCGCGAGCGCGTCCAGGCCCTGATGGAAGAAGGGCAGCCGGGCGATCCTTTGCATCAGCAACTGGACGCCGAGCTGCATGGGCTGATCTCCGAATACTGCGGCAACGAGCTGATGGCCGGCATGATCGCCAAGCTGCGCCAGAAAACCCGCATGTTCTCGCTCAAGCGGCTGGAGAATCGCATGGTGCCGGTCTGTGGCGAGCACCTGGCGATGCTCGATGCGCTGGCGCGCGGCGACGGCCAGGCGGCGGCGTCCGAGACCATGCGCCATATCGAGAACATCCGGCAATCGATCATCGACAAGTTGTCCGGAACGTATTGACCTCCAGCCGCGCGATCAGCCGGCCCAGTTCTTCGTGGTCGGTGGCATCCAGCGCGGGGCCGGGCTTGCGGACATAGGCGCTGCGGATGGCGCCGCGGCGGCGCAGCGTTTCCTTGCGCAGGGCCAGGCCCAGGCCGCCATTGCCCACCATGATGCTGATGCGGCGGCGGCCGTCGGTTTCGCTTTGCTTGCGGATCTGGCTGAGCTTGCGCATCCCGGGGAAGTCTTCGTGCTTGAGCATGACGATCTGCGGGTAGGCATCGACCAGGCGATGGATCACGGCCACGGAGGTATGCACGCCGGTGGATTGGGGGAAGTCTTGCAGGCAGATGGGCGTAGCGTCGCCCAGCAGTTCGGCGACGTTGGCGTAGTAGTTATGGACCTGCTCGTCGGTCTTCAGGTTGGGGGCGGGCGCCACCATGACGCCGGCGGCGCCCAGGCCCATGGCTTCCCGGGACAGGCGTTGCAGATGCTGGTTCGAAGGGCTGCTCACGCCCACCACGACCGGGACACGGCTGTCCACGCGTTGCAGGATGCGCCGCATCACGGTTGTCGTTTCGGCTTCGGTCAGCTTGCTGGCCTCGCCCATTCGGGCAGGCCTGCCTGCCGGTTGCCAAGGATTTCCTGCGATTCCAGGAACGGACGTTCGACACGCTGCTCAGGTTGGTCAACAACGAATTCGGTTCGATCACCTTGGCATGCGTTCCCACCGCCGCGACCCATCTGATCCCCGAGGTCCTGCCCCAGTTCATCGACATTTATCCCGGCGTCGACCTGAGGTTGCTGGACGATAATTCGCGCAGTATCGAACGGATGGTCCTGGCGGAGGAGGCGGACTTCGGCATTTGCAGCCACTTCGTCGAGGACGGCAGATTGACTGCCGATCTGATCATGGAAGATGAATACGGCCTGGTGGTGAATGCCACCCACCCGCTTGCGCGGCGGCGCAGCCTGCGTTGGAACGAGGTGATGACGCTGCCGCTGCTTGGGTCCGCGGCGCATCAGCAGTTGGCGTATTACGCCGACGCCCCGTCGCTGCCGACACCGCATGTGTTCATCTCGAACATGATCAGCCTGCTGTCCTTGCTGGAGCGTGGCATGGGCGCGGCGGTCTTGGCCAGGCTGGCGATTCCACCGCATTACGAAGGCCAGCTCCGTTTCGTGCCTATCGTGGCGCCGAGGATCCAACGCAAGCTGGTGCTTTTGAAGCTGGCGAAACGATCCTTATCGGTGCCGGCGCGACACCTTGTCGACCTGATCAGGGCGCGCGCCAACAGCTTGCGTTCCAAGTGAATTCATTCGGGCTGGATATTGTTGGCCTTGATCAGCCGTTGCCACTTTGCCGCGTCGGCAGCCGCGATGCCGGCCATCTCCTTGCCGTTATTGGCCTGGGGCTCGACACCCAGTTCGCGCAGCTTGGCATCGATCTGGGGGTCGGCCAGGGTTTCCCGTAGCGCCCGGTTCAACTCGGCGATTTTCTCCGGGGATACTTTCGCGGAAACATAGACGGCGCTCCAGTTGTTCACGTCCAGGCCCGGGATACCCTGTTCCGCGAACGTGGGGATATTGGGGAAAATCGTGCTGCGCCGGCCCGCTGCCACGGCCAGTCCTTTGAGCGTGCCCGAACGGACTTGGGCCGCTATGCCTGGAATGTCCGCCAGAAATGCGTCCACGTGGCCGCCCATCAAATCGGATATCGCCGGCGCCGCGCCTTTCTCGGGCACGTGCAGGAACGAGACCTTGGTGGCCTCCGTCAGCAGGGCAATGGCCATATGGGGCATGCTGCCGATGCCGGAGGAGGCGAAGTTCACCTGGGTTTTTTTCGCGTTCTCAATGAAGCTCTTGGCATCGCTTGCCTGGTTCTTCGGATTGACGACCAGCATTTCGGGCGTGTTCACCACCAGTGACACCGGCGCGAAATCCTTCACGTCATAGGCGAGTTTGGGATACAGGGAGGGATTGATGGTGATGGCGCCCGACGTCGTCAGCCATAATGTCTTGCCGTCGGCTGGCTGCTGCAAGACATGCTGCGCGGCGATCGCGCCGTTACCGCCGGGCCGGTTCTCGACCACAACGTTGTCATGGAGCGCTTTACCGAGCCGTTCGCTGATGACGCGCGCCATGATGTCGGACGGGCCGCCTGGCGGGAATGCCACGACGAGACGAATATAGCTGCCCTGTGCGAGGGCCACGGCGGGCAAGGCCAGGCCCAAGGTAATCAGCAGGGGGGCGATGGCTTTCTTAGAGAGTATGCCTGTGGCGGTTTTCATTGTTGTCTCCTGGTTTTATTTTGCGTTGTGCGTTGTGCGTTGTGCGTTTTGCGTGTTGCGATGGCCTTGCCGTCAGTCGATGCGAAAGCGCGCGAGCAAGTCCGGATCGGGGTCGCGGCCCAGCCCGGGGCCGTCGGGTAAGGCGATTTCGCCATGCCTGGCAAGAACGGCGTCGCCCAGGGGGTGATCGGCGATGGTGCAATAGCAATATTCCAGCGCGATGTCCTCGGGCAGGGCCGCCAGGATCTGCATGGTGGCCAGCAAACCCGGTCCCACATAAGGTGAATGCGGCGCCAGGTTGACGTTACGCGCGCGCGCCAGCGCCGCGATGCGCATCACTTCCGAAATGCCGCCGACCTTGGTCACGCTGGGCTGGGCGTAGTCCACTGCCTGCGCATCGAACATCGCCTTGAACTCCAGGTAGGTGCCGGTATTCTCGCCGGCGGCGATCGGTAATCCGCCCGCTTTTCGTACTTGTGCCAGGTTCGCATAGTCCTCTGGCGGATAGACAGGTTCTTCGAACCAGTGCAGCGAGTAGGGCGCAAGGCGGTGGGCCATGGCCGTGGCTTCCTCGGCGGACCAGGGACAATTCGTATCCACGGTCAGGAGCACGTCGGGCCCTATGGCTTCGCGCGCGCGCCGAACCGGCTCTTCTTCGATTTCATGGAGCTTGATCATGCGATATCCCTCGGCTACCGCAAGCGCGGCATTGCGGGCAACCAGATCGGGATTGGTATAGCGCAACAGGCTGGCGTAGGCCTTCAATCGATTGCGCTGCTTGCCGCCGAGCAGATCCGCG
Source organism: Achromobacter sp. HZ34 (assembly GCF_002209485.1). Classification (GTDB taxonomy): domain Bacteria; phylum Pseudomonadota; class Gammaproteobacteria; order Burkholderiales; family Burkholderiaceae_B; genus Bordetella_C. The sequence continues at coordinate 430,753 of NZ_NJIX01000001.1, forward strand.
ATGGATTTTCCCGCTGCCTTTCCGGCCAGGTCCCAGAGGGCGATATCCAGGCCGGAGAGGGCATACATGACGGGACCGGAGCGGCCCAACAGGTGAAACTTGCGCATCAGGTCGGTCATCAGCGCTGGAATGTCTGATTCGTCCCGTCCTGTCGCGATGGGCGCGACGATCCGCTCGATAGCGGCAAGGGTCGCTGGCCACACGGCGAAGCCGAACGCTTCTCCCCAGCCCACCAAGCCCTGATCGGTTTCAACGCGGATCAGGAGCATCTCCATCTCCCGAGGTTTCCCCGCAAGCATGGGCTTGGGCCCGCCCATCTCGAAGGGCATGGAAAGCGGGATTGCGGATATGGAGCGTATGGTCATAATCGGCGGATGAGGTTCAGATCACCCAAAGTCTAGATTTCCGACCAAGATAAGGAAAATTTATTGTTTTTATTGATGCATTTGTTGGATAAATGGCCCGTTGATCGAGGAGAAACGGGAGTCGAGCGTGTTCCCACTGACATTTGAAGGAGTAAGAATGCTTCGAGGAAGCTGCCTATGCCAGGGCGTGGCGTTCGAAATTGCAGGGGCCGTGACGGATCTGTTGTACTGTCACTGCGCCATGTGCCGCAAGGCGCACGGATCGGCCTTCCGGGCGCGCGGACGTGTCAATGCGGCGGAATTCCGCTGGACCCGGGGGGAAGACCTGGTCCGCTTCTATGAATCATCACCTGGGCAGCACCGCGGCTTCTGCTCTGTTTGTGGCTCCAACTTGTTGACCAAGTTCGACGCCGATTCAACATCGCTCGGCCTGGCCTTGGGTGCGCTCGACGACGACCCCGTGGCACGCCCGCAGCGGCATGTCCACGTTGAGTCCAAGGCCCCATGGCATCAAATCACGGATGATCTGCCGCAGCTTGGCACGAGCTAGGCGTATTCGGCTTGCCTGAGTCCCAAGGTATCGGTATCTTCTTTGCATGAGTGAACCGACGCCCCTCCCAGAGCCTTCAGCACCCGCCCCATTGTCCGGCCAGGAACCGCTGTTCATCGTCTTCAATGGCGGTTCCGGTAATGACGATTCCTCCCGCACCTTGCAGAAAATCCAGGAGCTGCTGGACGGTGCCGGCCGGACGTTTACGGTGCTGGCGGTCGAGGACCCATCGACCTTGCCGCAAGTGGCCGAGCGCGCAGTCAAGTTGGCCAGCGACGCGGGCGGGGTGGTGGTCGCCGCCGGCGGCGATGGCACATTGAATGCCGTGGCCGCGGCGGTGCTGCCCAGTGGCCTGCCATTCGGCATCCTGCCGCGCGGTACCTTCAATTATTTTGGCCGCACCTACGGTATCTCCCGCGAAACGGAGGAATCCGTCGCCAGCCTGCTGGACGCGCGCATCGAGCCGGTGCAGGTCGGCTTGCTGGACGGCCGCCCCTTTCTCGTCAACGCCAGCCTGGGACTCTATCCCCAACTGCTCGAAGACCGCGAAGCATACAAACAGAAACTGGGACGCCGGCGCTGGGTGGCGCTGATTTCGGCTGTCGCGACGCTGATGCGTGCCCCCGCGCAACTGAACCTTGAATTGTCATCGCACGGCCAGCGGCAACTGCTGCGCACGCCAACGCTGGTGGTCGGCAATAACGCACTTCAATTGGAACAACTGGGCCTGCCCGACGTCGCGCATCTGGACGAGAACCGTCTGGTCGCCATGGCCGCGAAGCCGGTGGGAACGCTGGCGCTTTACTGGTTGATGGTCATGGGCGCGCTGAGCCGCCTGGGCGAGGCCGCCAATGTCATCAGCTTCGGCTTCGATACCTTGACTGTTCGCGTGCGCGGCGGCCGGCGCCGCATCAAGGTGGCAATGGACGGCGAGATATCCTGGACGCGCGCGCCCCTGGTGTTTGCGGTATCGCCACGGCGCCTGCAATTACTGGTGCCGCGCGACAACAGCAAGCTGGATCGCGCATGACCCGCGTGCTGCATATTTCCGATACGCATTTCGGCACCGAGCAAGCGCCTGTCGTCCAGGCGCTGCTGGACCTGGCACCGCGCCTGGCGCCCGACCTCGTGGTGTTGTCCGGCGACATCACGCAGCGTGCCAGGGCGCGCCAGTTCGCCGCCGCGCGCCAATTCGTGGCGGATCTCGGTTTTCCGGTACTGGCGATACCCGGCAATCACGACATCCCGCTATTCAATATCGCCGCGCGCATGTTCAATCCTTATGGCGGCTACAAGCGTGCGATGGGCGTGACCCTGGAGCCCGTGTTCAGCAGCGACGGCTTATTGGTGGTCGGCGTCAACACCACGCGTCCTTCCCGTCACAAGAATGGCGTAGTGTCGCGCGCCCAGGTCGAACGGGTAGGCGCCCGGCTGCGGCAGGCGCGCCCCGGCCAGCTGCGCGTGGTCGTGGTGCATCAACCCCTGCGCGCCATCGTCGAGGAAGACGTGTCCAATCTGTTGATCGGGCGGCAGTTGGCGATACCCGCGTGGGTGGAGGCGGGCGCGGACCTGGTGCTGGGCGGGCATATTCATCTTCCCTATGTCGTCCCCTTGGGCGAAACTGCGGGCCGCCAGGCCTGGGTGGTCCAGGCAGGCACCGCCACTTCGCATCGCGTACGCGGAGGCATCCCCAATTCCGTGAACGTGATCGAACATCACGCCGCCCCGACGGCCGGCGATGTGGCCAGCTGCGTGGTGGAGCGCTGGGATTTCGATGCCAGCCTGGGCGCTTTCGCTGCCGTGGACCGCAAGACCCTGCTTCTCGCGCGCGCCGGTTAGTGTTGCGGCATGCCCAGGAGTTGCGATCCGCCGCTCCTGTGCTGCCCATGCGACAGCCGTCTCGCCATTCCCCCGCTCCCGGCCCACCTGGGTTATAAAGCCCCTAAATAGTTTCAAAATGTATAGGCGGAGCGACAGTTTCCGCTACACAAGGGGTGGGCGTCCTCGGTCGTCCGCATTACGCAGCATGAAACGTAACGTCTTCTTCCAGTTGCTGGCGCGATTGCGCGTCGGCCGCAAGCTGTTGCTGATTTACCTGCTGGATCTGAGCGCCGTGGTGTTCATCAGCGGGATCCTCATCCATGAAAAGTATCTGTCCATTGACTTTTCCGATAAGGAAATCCTCGGCAACGCTTATATAACGACCGTCCGCGACGCCCTGGTGGATGTCTCGCTGGCGGCCGCTGGCAAGGACATGCCGGCAGACCACTGGGCAAGGGCGTCCGACGCCCTGCGCGAGTCCGAGTCGCGCTACGGCGCCAAGATGCAGAGCGGCGCCGTGAACGTGCATCTCATCGTTGCCCTGCAGCGCCTGGCGCACGCAACCGAGCCCACGCCCGCCCAGGTCGACGAGGCGCTGGACGCCAGCCGTGCGCTGATTACCCGCGTCGGCAACCAGTCCAACCTGATCCTGGATCCGGACCTGGACAGCTATTACGCCATGTCCTTGTCCATCCTGCGCTATCCCGCGTTACTGGACTCGGTACATGGCATCGGGAATCTGCTGCGCGGCGTCGATGCCGCGCCACGCTCGAAAAATGAGATGCGAGCACGCTATCTCGTTCTGGAAGGGCAGATGGACGCCGTGTTGCAAGGCATGCGCTCCGATTTTTCCGAAGCGCGCGCCGCCAACGCCGCCTTGGGAGAATCCCTGCAGGAAGGCGTCGAAGCGTTCCTGCAGTCGGTCGAACGTTACCGGGATGCCGCGCACGGCGTGCTGGATGGTGAAGGCGGGGCCGGCAGCGGCGCGCTGGCAGCCGTCGATGCGACGCAGCAGGATCTGGTGCTGGCCGTGCGCAACGTCTGGTCGACCACGGACGTAGCGCTGGACAAGCTGCTGCATGTGCGCGTGAGCGGCCTGTACTCGCGCATGTGGCTGCATCTGGGTACGGCCTTGTTCCTGCTGTTTTGCATCCTTTTCATGGTCTATTTCGTCGCGCAGCAGATCTCGCGGCCGCTGCGCCATCTGGCGCAGGTGATGGACAAGGTCCGCCGTACCGGCGATCACAGCCAGCGCGCCAGTTGGGACAGCCAGGACGAGATCGGACAGCTGGTGCATGGCTTCAACGAGATGCTGGAGCAACTGGACCATGAACGCGACAAGCAGAAAGAGCTGGCCGCGCGCGCCCGTGCCGCCGCGGCGCAGCAGTCGCTGGTCGAAGCCACGCCGGTGCCCATGATGGTCACCGCCGTCCCGGGCCACGAGGTGCTGCATGCCAACCAGCCGGCCCTGGCCTGGCTGGGCGGGCGTAACACGGACCCCTGGATCTCCGGCCTGGATTCTTCGGTGCGCGCGCGCTTCTTCCAGCAGTTGTCGGATCACGACGCGGTGGATGAGTTCGAGGTGCTCTGGAAGGCGGGTGGCGAGCCGACCTGGGCCATGCTGTCCGCCCGCCGCCTGGACTTCCAGGGCCGCGACGCCATTCTGACGGCGTTCACACCCATCAACCAGATCAAGCTGATGGAGCAAAGGCTGGAGCTGTGGGCCAAGGTGTTCGAGGCTTCCTCCGAAGCCATCCTGATACTCGACCAGGAATGCCGGCTCCTGAGCGCCAACGCGGCCTTCTACCGGGCCACCGGCTACGCCCCCGGGGACGCGGCCGGCCAGCCGCCGTCGTTCATCACCATGGATGCCGGCGCGAATACGCAGCTGTCCTCGATGGCGGCCATCACCGCGCACGTCGAGCGCCGCGGTACATGGAGCGGAGAAGGATCGGTGCGGCGCCGCCGTGGCGGCGAGTTTCCTGCCTGGTTGATGGTCAACGCGGTGCGCAACAAGCAGGGCAATGTTTCCCACTTCATCTGCACGGTCATCGATATCACGGACCGCAAGAAGAGCGAGGCACGCATACGCTTCCTGGCCGAACATGACGTCCTGACCGAGCTGCCCAATCGCGCGCTGTTCACCAAGCAGTTGCACACCGCGCTGAGTACAGGACCACAGGTGGCGAAGCGCTGCGCTGTACTCTTCATCGACCTGGATCGCTTCAAGGACATCAACGATTCCTTGGGCCATCATGTGGGCGACGGCTTGCTCAAGTCGATCTCGCGGCGCCTGCTTCAAGCCGTGCGCGGGGACGATACCGTCAGCCGACTGGGTGGCGATGAGTTCACCATCATCCTTACGGACGTAAGCGGCCGGGCCGACGTCGAACATCTGATCGCGGAACGGCTGCTGCCGCTGGTGCGACAGCCGCACGAGATTGCCGGCGTGACCTTGCAAGTGTCGTGCAGCGTGGGCGTCGCGATGTACCCGGAGGATGGGGCGGACATCGATACGCTGATGCAGAACGCCGATGCGGCGATGTACCAGGCCAAGGCTGCCGGTCGCAATCTGGTCAGGTTCTTTTCGCTGGAAATGGCGGAGCGCGCGCGCCAGCGGCTGGCGATCGAGGCAGGGCTGCGGGAAGCCATCGAGCGCAATGAGCTGTCGCTGGTTTTCCAGCCCTGCATCGATGCGCTGACGGGCCGGCTGGTGTCGACCGAGGCCTTGCTGCGTTGGACCAGCCCGCTGCTGGGCAAGGTGGAGCCGTCGCGCTTCATCCCCATCGCGGAAGAAACGCGGCAGATCATCCCCATCGGCGCCTGGGTCATCGAACAGGCATGCGGGCAGCTGAATGCGTGGCGGCGTGAAGGCCTGGTGGGCTTGCACATGTCGATCAATCTGTCCGCGATACAACTGCGCGAACCGGATTTGATCGATACCTTGAAGGTGAGCTTGGCCAGGCATGGGATTGCGCCTGAAGCGCTGGAGCTGGAAATCACCGAGACTGTCCTGATGGGGGATGTCGAGGATTATCTGGAGCGGATCCGGGCGATACGCGCCTTGGGCGTCAAACTTTCGCTGGATGATTTCGGGACGGGGTATTCGAGCCTCAGCTACCTGAACCGGTTTCCGCTGGACCGCCTGAAGATCGATCGCGCATTTGTGCGTGACATGATCGATGCGCCGGCTGACCTGGCCGTGGTCAAGGCCATCGTCGAGTTGGGGCATGAACTGGGATTGCGGGTGGTGGCAGAGGGCGTGGAGATCGAGCCCGAGGCGCAGCTTCTGAGAGAGATAGGCTGCGATGAGCTGCAGGGTTATCTGTATGGAGAACCGATGCCCGGGGCGCGGCTGCAGGAATGGGCACGCGGCCGCGCCTTGGCCGATGCCGCGTAGGCGCGGGTTTGGGGGTGCTGGGTCAAGCCAGCCGCCAGCCAAACCAGGGCTAAGCCGGGGCTAAGCCGGGGCTAAACCAGCGCCAAACCAGGGCTAAACCGCGCGCGAAACCGCAGGCTAAACCACGGGCGGCCGGGCCTGCCCTCAGCGTACGGCTAAGGGAAGCTGGTCGAGGAGGGGACGCGCCAGGTGCAGCACTTCATACGTCACCGCGTCCTTGGCGGCGCGTTCGTTGGCTTCGCGCACGACGACGCGGGTGATACGCCAGGCAGCGGTGTCCACGCCCACGGTGGCGGCGATGACGCCGTTCTCGGCCGCCACGGCCCGGTTGCGCGCGACTTCCAGGGCGTAGGCCGCGCCCAGGTCCTGGTCAAGCGGGATGTCCACTTCCTCTTTTTGCACATAGCGCGCTTGCTGGCCGGTGCCGCGCCGCGCGTCCAGGACGATGCGGGTGTCGATGTTGGCGCGGCCGAAGCTGTCGGTGACGGTCTTGTAGCGATTCTCCAGCAGGAAATCGCGCAGGCCCTGGTCGTCCTGCCACAGATATAGCGAGGAGTAGCTGTGGCTGATGGCGCCCAGTTGGCCTGCCTCGCGCAGCAGGAAACCCTTGAAGTACAGCCTTGGCGTGGCGTCCCACAATGTGCCGCGCTCCGCGGCCCGGCGGCGGATGATGCCCAGGTCGTAGTCGGCGGGCAGGCGGTGGGTGTAGTGAGCGATAAGCATGGTCGAACTCCAGGAAATGGGATTTGTCCTGTGCCTGAATGGGACGCTGCCCACTTGTGAAGAGAAAACGGGAGGGCACAGAACACGGTTGCCACAGGTATGGACGACAGCGTATCGCCAGGACTATGATTTAAAAATACGATCTACACGTATTTCAATGATTTAAAAATTAAATCATTGGGAGCGAGGCGCGGCCTCTGCTGGAGATGAACGATGAAAACCCTGGATATCGAAGCCGTCCGAGCGTTCGTCCTGACCGCCGACATGAAAAGCTTCACCCGCGCCGCGGAGGTGATGGACACGACCCAGTCCACCATCAGCCTGAAGATCCGTCGCCTGGAATCCATGCTGGGTCGCCGCCTGCTGGACCGCACGCCGCGCCTGGTGCGGCTGTCGGCCGACGGCGGGGCATTCCTGCCGGCGGCGCGCACCCTGGTAGCGGCGCACCAGGGCGCGTTCAATGCTTTCTCGGATGCCCAGCCGCGCCGTCTGGTGGTGGGCGTGAGCCACCATGTGGTCGGCGCTGAATTGCCTCGCATGCTGCAAGGGCTGAACCGCGCCGATCCCACGCTGATCCTGGAAATGCGCATCGCGTCATCGCGCGACGTGCTGGATGAATTTGACGCGGGCCGCCTCGATGCCGGCGTAGTACTACGCCACGACAGCCGACGCCTGGATGGTGAGTTGCTGCTGGAGGAGGGCTTCGGCTGGATGGGCGCGCCGGATTTCGAATGGACACCTGGCCAGCCGCTGCGGCTGGCGACCCAGGCCGAACCTTGCAGCGTGCGCGCGATGGCACTGGACGCGCTGGCGCAGGCCGCAGTGCCCTGGATGGAAGTGTTCGTCGGCGGCGGTGTTTCGACCATCGGGGCCGCGGTGTCCGCGGGGCTTGCGGTGGCCGCCCTGGGCCGCCGAGTGGCGCCAGCAGGGACGATGGATCTGGGGCCACGCCTGGGGCTGCCCCCGCTACCGACGCGTGATGTAGTCCTGCACACCGGCCCGACGGACGCCCAGGCCCGCGGCGCACTACGCGCGCTGGGCGCGGCGATCCGTGCTACGGCGGTAGGGGGATAAGAGCCAGCCTTCGATTCAAGCAGCCAACAGATAACGCTGCAGCAGATCGCCGAAGCGGTCATAAGCCGCATTGGCACCGGCCAGCACGGCGTCGTGTTCCTCGGCGGAGATGGCGTCGCTGTCCAGGGCGGCCACGAAGCGGCGCCACACGAGGGCGCGGCCTTCAGGATACGCGGCAAGATTGCGCGCTCCGAAATTGGCGTCCAGGCCCAGGGTCTGTTGCACCTGCTTGAGCAGGAAGGCGGCGCCCAACGTCGAGCCTTCCGACACATACAGCCAGCCCAGTGCTTGTGGCATGGCGACGCGGCCGGTGGCCAGGGGCTCCTGCGGAATGTCCTTGTCCAGGTCTTGCATGTCCGCAACGGCGGCTTCGACGCGCCCACGCACGGCCAGGTCGGGAACGGCTGCCTGGATGCGGGCATCGTCGAACAGGTGCTCGACATCGCGCTGGAAGATGTACTGCGCGGCGACGAAACCGGCATAGCGCTCACGTGACTCGAAGGGCTTGCCTTGCTCCATCAGGGCGTGCATGCGTTCGTGCTGGTCGTTGGTCCCGTGCTTGAGCCGGAACGAAAGCGTGGCGGGCAGGTCGAGGACGGTGTTCATGGCTGGGAGGATCCGAAGCGGATGTGGGCGATGAAGAATCAGGGGCGGCAGAACCAAGCCAACAGGGTAGCAGTTTTGGTCTGGGCGCACCGGCCGCGCTATTTCCCCGCAGCGCGGCGCGGCGCTGCCCGGTCTCAGGGCGCTGAGCGTGCGGCGTCGTCGTAAAGCGAAGCGTCGTGTTCCAGCCACCAGGTCGGGAAGAAGGGCACGCGGGTGTCGACCATGCTGGTCCATGAGCCCGACATCCGGCGATCGAGCATGGCGATATGGGCATGCGCGCGTGACAGCACGAAATGCTTGTGGCCGGGGAACAGGACATCCACCTTCAGTGCAGCCAGGCGGCGCACGGACGCGCGGTAGGCGCGGAAGTCCGTATCCGCGTTGACGGTGCCGTGGCCACCCTCGGCGAAGCAGGTGTCGCCGCCGAACAGCACGCTGCGGCCGTCCAGTGTGGCCAGTAGCGAGATGGAGTCGTCGCTATGGCCCGGCGTGTGTATCACCTGCAGGGTAATGGCACCTACCTCGATCGCATCGCCATCCTCCAGCGGACGATCCACCCGCGCGCGGCGCGATCCCACGCCATGCCGTTCGACGTGCGAGGCCGGCCACAATTGCTCCTCAAGCGTGCGCACGCCCAGGCGATGCACGGCCAGGCGGGCGCCCGTCGCCGCTACCCACCAGACGGCACCGCGTCCATGGTCCCAGTGGGCGTGCGTAAGGATGATGTTCTTAATGGCGGCCATCTCGATGCCGTCTTCGATCATTCGGTCGCGGATCTCTTCGGGCGCGATGCCGCTGCCGGCATCGATCATCGCGGCTACGCCCTGGTTCTCGATGACGTAGACATGGGAATCGCAGGGATGAGAAAGGCCCACGCCACCGCCGCCCACCATGTGGACGGAAGTCTGGCCCGATTGGAAAATCTTCATGTGTTTGCTCCTGCTGGAAGGTTGCTCGCGCTGTCGTGCCGGGCGGGTGCGGGCCCGAGCCCCTGCGCACGGGCTATCTATTGCGCCTGGGCCAGGCGCAGGACTTCCTGCATCAATTGGTAGATCGCCTGATTCGCCGCGCGCGAAGTGCCGTCCACGGTGTCCAGCGCCAGTCCGCTATAGCCGTCGAAGGCGCCTTCGGCCAGCGGCGCGCTGATGCTGGCGGCGACTTCCGGCCAGTCGGGCAACAGGCCGGGGCGTTCATGCACCAGGGCCAGGGCGGCCGCGATGGCATAGGCGCCCCAATTGGACACGGCCGCGGGCAGCAGCAGGCCGACTTCGGTGGCGTCCAGCAGCCCGCCATCGCAAGGGCATGCGCAAGCGCCGCCGCCGCGCAGTTGCGGCGCCAGTCTGGCGCGTATGCGGCCGAAGCCGATCTCATTACCGCCGTCGCCCACGGCCACGGTCGGCAACCCGCGCGCGTGCAAGGCGGGCACGAGCAAGTGCGCGTGCGCCACCCATTCACTGTCCTTGGGCTTGCCGCTGCTGTTGTGAAACACGCCCAGTGCGTTCGGTCCGGGCTTTTCAATAAAGAAGCCGGCGGCAAGGCTGGGCAGGCGCTCCATCAGGCCGTCGATGAACGGTCCTGCCGCCGCCGCCCCGGTGGGAAAGGGCAACACGAGGGCGGCGTTGTCGCGGCGACGCCAGGCAGCTTCGTCCAGTAGCGGCGTGCCGCCGGCCCGCACGGACGCCGCGATGCCGGGCAGGAAACGCGCTTCGGACAGGATGCAGCTGCGCACGCCCAACGCGCCGAAGACCCGCGCCAGGATCGCCACACCGGATGGGCCATCGGTCTCGCCGCGCGGCAGCCATTCGGGATTGCCGGTCCCGGTGGCCAGGATGACCGTTGCGCCGGCTTGCACGGATTGCAGAACGTGGGCGACCTGTGTGCAGATGGGGCCGCCGCCCTGGGCGGCTCGGGCCTCCCGATAGCGGATCGCCGTACCGCCTTGCTGCGCCGGCTTGTTCTTCAGTTCCAGGTTGGCGATCTGGTCCAGGTACTCGAAGTACCAAGGATTGGATGCGCTCGAAGCAAGGCTGGCATGGCTTGCCGCTGCGGAGGCGTCATTGCTCATGGACGCGCTCTCCGAATGCGACATCGGTCCACTGTTCCCACAATTTGGAGATGGAGGCGTAGTCCAGGCGATCCAGTCCCGCGCCATGGGCAATTTCGTAGACCGTGTGTGAGGCCTGCATCGTGAACAGCGGCACGCCCAGTTCGCGCGCCAGTTCCAGCGCCAGGGCCGAATCCTTGCGGGCGTTGGCGGTCGGCATGCCACCTTCGAAATCCTGCTGGCGGATGCGTTCGCCGAAGCGATGGGTCAGCGGGCGCGACAAGCCCGAGTCGCGGCGCATCAGAGTATAGAACACATCCGGCGGCACGCCTGCCCTGGCGGCCAGGGCGGCGCCCTCCAGCAGCATCACCATGGTGGTATGGGCCACCGCGTTGTTCACCAGCTTGGCCCGCATGCCGCTGCCCGTCTCGCCCAGGTGGAAGATTTCCTCGGCGGCGGCATCCAGGATGGGTTTGGCCCGGGCGTAGTCCTCGGCGGACGCGCCAACCAGGAACGTCGTCTTGCCTTCAGCCAGTTTGTGTACGCCGCCGATGATGGCGGCGTCCATGACCCGTGCGCCATGAGGCGCCACGCGGGCTTGCAGTGCCGCCACATCCTGCGGGCTGACGGTGCTGGTCTCGATGACCAGGCGGTCGCGCAGGTTACCCTGCGCCAGCGCGTCGGCGGCGGCCAGGGATGCCGCGGGCGTGGGTAGCGACAAAAGAATGATGTCGCATTCCCCTGCCACCTGGGCGGCGTCCGCGGCGGCGCGCACGCCAATGCCACGCGCCACCGCGCTGCGCCCGGCGTCCCGGTCATGGCCCAGGACGTCGAAGTGGCGCAGCAGGGGAGTGGCCAAAGCCATGCCGGCGTTACCCAGCCCGATGACGCCGACGGTCGGCTTTCGTTCGTTCATGATTGATGTGTCCATAAGAGAAAAAAGTGAAATGCTGGCGACCCGACCCGACCCGACCCGACCCGACCCGACCAGACCCGACCAGACCAGACCCGACTCGGCTCGGCTAAGCCTGGGCTCAGCCGGGCCGATTCACCGGCCGGTTAATCCACACGGGCGCCGGATTCCTGTACGACAGGCCGCCACTTCTTGATCTCACCGGCGATGTGCGTGGCGAACTCCGCGGGCGTGCTGCCCACGGCGGTCGCGCCCTGGGCCTGCAGCTTCTGCTTGATATCAGGCCGGCGCACCAATTCCGCCACCAGCTTGCTGACCTTGTCGACGATCTCGGGCGGGGTGCCCGCCGGCGCCAGCAGGCCGTACCAGGATCCGACTTCGTAGCCGGGCAGGCCCGCTTCGGCCAGCGTGGGCAGGTCGGGCAGGGCGGGGTCGCGCTGTGCGCTGGTGACGGCCAGGGCACGTAGTTGTCCCGACTTCACGAACGGCATGGCCGAGGGCAGGGTGTCGAAGATCACCTGCACTTGTCCACCCATCGTGTCGGTAACCGCCGCCGCCGTGCCGCGATAGGGCACATGCGTCATCTTCACCCCTGCCATCGAATCGAACAATTCACCAGCCAGATGGTGGGAACTGCCATTGCCCGCCGAGCCGAAATACAGCTTGCCGGGATGCGCCTTGGCATAGGCGATGAGTTCGGCCACGGACTTGACCGGCAGCGCGGGGTTCACCTCCAGCACGCTGGGGGTCGAGGCCACCAGGCTGACGGGAGCGAAGTCCTTGACCGGATCGAAGGGCATGCTTTTGTACAGGCTGGCATTGATGCCATGGGTCGCCACCGTTCCCATCAGCAGCGTGTAGCCATCCGGCGCTGCGCGCGCCACCAGCTCGGAACCGATGTTGCCGCCCGCGCCGGGACGGTTGTCGACAATGACGGCCACTTTCAATTCGGTGCCCATGGCCTGCGCCAGGATGCGGGTCACAAGATCGCTGGTGCCGCCCGCGGCGAATGGCACGATGATGCGGATGGGGTTGTTCGGGTAGCCGGCGGCAGTGGCGGCGGTCGCCGTCAAGGTCAGGCCCAGTGTGCCGGCCGTGATCAGCGCCGCGCGGGCGTGGCGGGCGTAGTGGGCAATGCAGTTTGCAATGCAGCGGGCAATGCCTGCAATAGGGGTGACGCAGGCGACGCGGGAAGCCAAAGTGGCTCGGACGCTCCGATTCATGGTGTGGTCTCCTTGATTCTTGTGTGGGCTCCAGCCCTGTTTTTCGATCTCACGCTTCATATCCTGGATGCCTCTGTCTGTGATTTCATAATCACATTGTGATCGACATCGTTTTGTGATCTCATCCTCAGCGGAACCCAAAAATAGCGAAGCCGCGGCGCAAAGTTATCGGAATATCGCCTGGCGGCATAGATGCCTGCTTCATCTTGCGATCACAATATGACCGACTTTCCCCAGTCTCTATCCACTGTTGCCGGCGCCACCGCCGCCACCGCCGCCACCGCCGGCGGCACGCAAAGCATCCGCCGCACGGTCAGTCTGCTGCGCACCCTCGTCGCCGCTCAGCGGCGCGGCGCCACCGCCGCGGAGCTGGCGGCGCGCACCGGCCTCGATCGCAGCACTGCCCGGCGCATGCTGCAGTGTCTGGTCGAGGAAGACGTCCTGGTATTCGACAACAGCACCCGGCGCTATCACTTCGGCCACCTGGCCTACGACATGGGGCTGGCCGCCTCCGAGCGCCTGGACCTGCCGCAACTGTGCAAGCCGGCCTTGGCCCGCATCGCCGACGACACCGGCGACACCGTGTTCCTGATGATCCGTAGCGGCGACGATGCCGTGTGCGCGGATCGCGCGGTGGGGTCCTATCCGATCAAGACCTTCATTGTCGATGTCGGCACGCGGCGGCCGTTGGGCATAGGTGCCGGCAGCCTGGCCATGCTCAGTGCCTTGCCGCAGGAGGTGGCCGAACTGGTCCTGGCCAATAACGTGCCCCGTCTCGGCGCCTACACGGGCATGAACGAAAAGCGCCTGCGCGCGATGATGCGGGAGGCCCGCAAGCAGGGCCATGTGGCGATGGACGTCGTGGACGTGCCAGGCGCGCGCACCGTGTCCGTGCCCATCGTGACGGGAACCGGGCGGCCGGTAGCCGCGCTCAGCGTGGCGGCCATCGCGATGCGCATGACGCCTGAACGCGAGGCAATGGTGCTGGCCGTCCTGCGGCGGGAAGCGGCAGGCATAGGCCGGGCGCTGACCGCGCGGTCGCAGCGCGATGGGCAGGACGCTTGAGACGGCGTCCAGGCGATGCGCGTGAAGCTGAGTCGGATGAGGTCGCTTCAAATGAAGCAGCATCTTGTCGACGGCGCCTGAAGTTACGTCAAATCAGCGGCACCGGCACATGACGTAGTCCCATAGCCAGCGCTGCGGCGATCCAGTACAGTCAGCGGTCGGCGTGCCGTCTTTATCGCGTATCGGCAGGTGAGGAATGATACGTTCGGCTTCATTTTTCAAAAGGGGGGCCTCGCATGCAGGCATCCACCACGGACCCGGCCCTGGCCCTTGCCAGCACCGTCGTCGACGCAGCGATCCAGGACGTATCGCGGCGTCCTGAGATCCATTCCTTCTTCGACGAGAGCACGTTCACGGTCAGCCATATCGTCGTCGACCCGGGCACCAGCACCTGCGCCGTCATCGACAGCGTGCTGGATTACGACGCGGCCAGCGGCCGCACGGCTACCCGCAGCGTGCAACGATTGATCGACTTCATCCAGGAGCGCGCGTTGCGTGTGGAGTGGGTGCTGGAAACGCATGTCCACGCCGATCATCTTTCCGCCGCGCCCTTGCTGAACCAGCGATTGGGCGGCCGCCTGGCGATCGGGGCCCACATCGACATCGTGCAGGACGTATTCGGCAAGGTGTTCAATGCGGGCACAGACTTCGCGCGCGATGGCAGCCAGTTCGATCATCTGTTCACCGATGGCGAAGCGTTTTCACTGGGCCACCTGCACGCGGTGGCCTTGCACGTGCCGGGGCATACGCCCGCGTGCATGGCATACGTGATCGGTAATGCGGTTTTCGTCGGCGACACGCTGTTCATGCCGGATTACGGCACCGCGCGCTGCGACTTTCCAGGCGGCGATGCCGCGGCGCTCTATCGCTCCATCCGACGCCTGATGGGCTTGCCCGATGCCACGCGAGTGTTCCTGTGCCATGACTACAAGGCGCCCGGACGCGGTCGCTATGTGTGGGAAACCACCATCGCGGCGCAGCGCCAAGACAATCTGCACGTGCATGACGGCGTGTCCGAACAGGACTTCGTGGCCTTGCGCGAACAGCGCGATGCTGGCCTGGCCATGCCGCGCCTGATCCTGCCGTCGGTGCAGGTCAATATGCGCGCCGGCAAGCTGCCGGAGCCGGAAAGCAATGGCGTGCGCTATCTGAAGATTCCCTTGGACAGTATGTGAGGTGGTCGGATTCCTGCTCGGGTTTGCTGGCCGGGTCGGGCCAGGCCTCGGCCCGGATGAGCAGACCGGGCGCGATAGTTGCGAACAAAACCGCGACTATCGGGAGATCATCATGAGCAAGAGCAAGGACGCCAAGAAAGCGGGCAAGAAGAAAGATCAGCACAAGCAGGCCGAGCAGCAAGTCGAGGCCACCGCCGACAAGCAGCGCGCCATCCAGCAGGAGCAGGATCAGCGCGACCAGGCCAGCGCGGCGCAGTCTTCGCCGAAGGAAAAGCACGCGATGCAGGCAGGGCAGCGCAAGTACGCCGAACCGCCATTACCGGACCAGCGCATCGGCAAGCCCGGGCTGGAAGCCGACATGGAAGTGCGCCCGGCGTTCTCCGCGCCAGGCTATCGCGGCAGCGGCAAGCTGGACGGCTTTGGCACCATCGTCACCGGCGGTGATTCGGGTATCGGGCGTGCCGTGGCCATACTCTTCGCGCGGGAAGGGGCCGACGTGGCCATCGTGTATCTCAACGAACATGAAGATGCCGAGGAAACCAAGCGCTGCGTGGAAGCCGAGGGCAAGCGCTGCGTACTGATCTCCGGTGACGTGAAGGATCCGGCGTTCTGCCGCAACGCGGTCGATACCACCTTGCGCGAGTTCGGCAAGCTGGACGTCCTGGTGAACAACGCCGCGTTCCAGGAGCATGCGTCGTCCATCGTCGATCTCAGCGAGGAACGCTTCGACGAGACGATGCGCACCAATGTCTATGGCTACTTCCACATGGCCAAGGCAGCCGTGCCGCATCTGAAGGAGGGCGGCAGCATCGTCAACAGCGGGTCGGTGACGGGCCTGCGCGGCAGTGGCGACCTGATCGACTATTCCACGACCAAGGGCGCGATCCACGCATTCACGATGTCCCTGGCAAGCAATCTGGCGCCCAAGGGAGTCCGCGTCAACGCGGTGGCGCCCGGCCCTGTGTGGACGCCGTTCAATCCGGGCGACAAGCCGCCCGAGGCGCTGAAGGAATTCGGCGCCAAGACGCTGATGGGCCGTCCCGCGCAGCCGGAAGAACTGGCGCCGGCCTATGTGTTCCTGGCCGCGCCCGCCTGCGCCAGCTACATCACCGGCATGATTTTGCCCGTGACCGGCAGCCCGGGGTGAGGGCGCGCGCGCGGGACACGTCGCAACGAATGGCACAGGTCTTCGACCAAGCCGCGCTCAGCGCGTCTTTCACTTCGAGCGCGAGACCTGATCGGCGAGCGTGAGTTCGCCGTCGTGATACAGCACCTGCCGTCCCATCCAGGCCGGATCGACCGCCGGCAGCACGGCGGATGGTTTGCGTAGTTCGCGCAGCAGCGTCGCCCCGTGCGAAAGGCGGCCGCCCATGCGGGCGATGACGGCGCGCGCGGCCTGGTAGTGCGCGTACAGGCCGGGTTCCAGTGTATCC
Organism: Achromobacter sp. HZ34; assembly: GCF_002209485.1. Lineage (GTDB taxonomy): Bacteria > Pseudomonadota > Gammaproteobacteria > Burkholderiales > Burkholderiaceae_B > Bordetella_C. Next base: position 447,145 of record NZ_NJIX01000001.1, read on the forward strand.
ACCAGCAGGATGTCCACGCCCAGCGTACCTTCGACCCGGCCCGGGTAGATCATGAAGCCATCGGCTTGCTCGCTGCTGTCGCGGCCGTCCTGCCAGAAGCTGCCATGGCGGTCGCGGCTGTCCTCGTGCGGTGTGAACCAGTACTCACGGTCCGTCGATGGCATGGCATGGTGCAGACGAAAGTTCATCCGCATCAGGTTGTCGCGATACCACTCGCGTACTTGCAGGTAATAGCCCCGCATGCCGGGCAAGCCCAGGGCATGGGCCCATCTTATCGGCGCCGGCCAGCGGGGGAAGGGCTGCAGGGGCAATTCCTCGAACACCGGGCGCGGCGATGCGGGATCGGCTTCGTAAGGCACCCGATGCGGACTATGCGCAAGATCGCCATAGGCCGTACCGGGACGCCCCAGCAGGTCGCCGCCGCTGCTGGCCAGTGCCGTGGCGATGCACAGGTTTCCCTGCACCACGAAGACATAGAAGCGTGTGAACCAGTCGGCCAGTTGCTGGCCGTCCGCGCCTTGCGCGATCAGCGCGCGCAGCGCGGCGTCGTGGCGGTGCAGGCCCGCTTCCAGGGTGAACAGGTGCGCGCGGGCGCGGCGCTGCATGCGCGCGAACAGCGGCAGGGAACGCAGCAACCGCAGCGGGCGCCAGGGCAGGCGGGGCGCCGAACCGCCAATTTCCGCCACATAGCCGCGCGAGGAAGTGCCCCAATCGGCCATGCGTGCCAGGAACAGATCGCTGTTGATGTAGGACGCGCCGCCGAAGGTCGCCGTGAAGGGTTCGTTGTCCATCAGCACGCGGGTGTCCCACCTTGCCATGATGGCCGGAATGCTGGCCGCCGCGCGCCGTTGCGCGTACTCGGTCAGGCGACTGGGCCGCGCCGGCAGGATCTCGCCGATATTGGCCGAGGTCAGGTTGCGGCGCCAGGGGTAGGCGGTGATGGGTCGGTATTGCAGCAGCCACAGCTGCTTGCCGTCCCAGGCCCATTCGACATCGCCGTGGACGTAGTGGAAGGTGCGGAGCACGGACTGCAGGAAGCGCCACAGGGCGTCCGCCGTCAGGCCGTGAGAGGTCGCATGGCCCCGGACCTGGCCTTGACCTTGACCCTCGCCCTGGGCCTGGACCCTACCTTGACCAAGACCTGGGCCCTGATGTTGTTCCTGGCCGTACGCCGGGAATGTTCCCACGCGCCAGGCTTCGCCCAGTGGCGATAGCACCGCGCGGTGGGGGGCAGTCGTGCCGTCGGCGAGGCCTTCCAGATGACCTTCCACCCATTCCAGTTCGATGGCCACGTGGCGCACGAAGGCAATGCCGGACAAGACCGGGGCCACGTAGCGCTGTACCACCGCTTCCTGTACACCGCTGGCGTGCAGGTCGGTGATGCGTGCGTGCACGTCGGCGGCGGCCACGCGTAGGTAGGTGGTATGCAGGCCGGCATTGGCGGCATCGGCCTGGTCTTCGGTATAGCTGGACGAACGGACGGCCCAGGTGGCGTCGGGGTGGTCCGCAAACAGGCGCGGCAGGCGGTCATCCGCCGCATCCGTGACGGTGAGCGCCGGCGGCACCGGTTGTCCGGCCAACGTCGCCAGCCGCAGCCGTCCGCCCTTGGTGTGGGCGACAAAACCGCGTGATTGTTCTGCCGATGCGGACTGGGCTGAGATCGGTGCCGGCCGTGCCGGGACCGGGACCGGGCCCGAGGCCAATGCCGGTGCCGGTGCCGATGCCGGCCGTGCCGAGCACGATACCGATGTTCGGGATGCCGCGGATCCCGCAGCGTCCTCCTGTGCTGCACCCGCTTCCAGCCACGTGGCGAAGGCGGCGGGAGTGTCGATCCAGGGATAGTGCCCCCAGCCGGGCTGCAGGCTGATGTTCAGGTCCGCACGCGCCAGGATGGCGGACCAGGCGGCCGCCTGCGAGATTCCCAGCATCCGGTCCTGGTCACCCCATACGAGTTCTATGGGATCGCGCACCCATTCGAGCAAGGTCAACGCGGTGTCCGCGCGCACCAGGTCCCAGTGCGGGATGAAGGCACGGCAGCGGGCATAGCCTCGTCCCATCCGCCGATATTGCGCGGCGGTCCAGCGCTGCCCCGAAAACTTGCGTGCGAACAGTGTCGGCCGGTGCGACAACAGCCAGTGGATGGTCTTGCGCAATATCAACGGCGCCATCAAGGCCGGCAGGCGCCGTTGCCACAGGAATGCGCCTACGGGGGCCAGCAGCACGGTCCTGGAAAAGTGCCCGGGTCGCAGCTGCAAGGCGTGCAGCACCAGCAAGGCATTGACGCCGATCGCCACGATGGCGTGCCCGCGTTCGGTCATGCCCAGCAAGGCATGGGCATAGGCGGCGAGGTCGACGCAGGGCGGCAGCGGGTTGTCGCCGAAACCCGGCAACTCCAGCGGGCGTACGTCGTAGTGCCGGAAGCAGGGCAGCACGTCGTCCCACCAGTCGGCGGCGCTGCCGTTACCGGCCAGCAGGTACAGCACGGGCTTGCTCATGCCCTGGTCCCCGGTGTAGTTGCCGGAGCCCGGCTCCGATCATGGCGATAGAGCCAAACGACGGGCACCAGCAGGACCAGCAGGGCGGCGGCGTCGATCCAGGCATTCACCGTCATCCCGGAGGACAAGGAGAAATACATGTCCTGGGGCGCCCACAGCAGCACCCCGGCCATCATGCCCAGCCATGCCCCGGGCGCCCGCAGCGTGTTGCCCAGGTGCACCAGGACCAGCATGAACACGGAATAGCTTTGCAAGGTGGCGCCGAACAGGGACATCCACCACTGCTGCAATTCGCGCGTGTGCGCGGGCACGGCGCCGGGCCAGAAGACCGCTTCGATGCGCGCCAGGTACGCAGCCGCCGGGGCGGTGTGCCCGCCCCAGGTCAGAAAAAGACTGACGACCAGATGGCCCAGCGCGACGGCATACAGCCAACAGATCATGGCGCGCCGGAGGCGGGACGAGGATTGCAACATGGACGGCGTGATCGGCATCTTCAGTGAGGAAGATCTGAAGTTTACCTTTCAGGGATCCGCTGCCATTCGATTGAAGTTGGTCCAGTCAACGACGCGGTGCGCTGGGCGACCTCAAGCGGCGAACCCACCGTCTATGGTCAGGTGCGCGCCCGTGACGAAGCCGGCATCGGGGCCCGCCAGGTAGGCCACCATGCCCGCGATCTCGCTCGGCTGGGCGTGGCGTTGCAAAGCCATCAGGCCATGCAGCATCTTGGCGAAGTCGCCGGACTCGGGGTTCATGTCCGTGTCGGTAGGACCGGGCTGCACGTTGTTCACGGTGATGCCGCGGGGACCCAGGTCCCGCGCCATGCCTTGCACGAGACCCTTCAGGGCAGACTTGCTCATGGCATAAGCCGCGCCGCCGGGGAAGGGCATGCGGTCGGCGTTCACGCTGCCGATATTGATGATGCGGCCACCGTCATTCATTCGCGCCAGGGCTGCCTGCGACGCGATGAACACCGCGCGCACGTTCAGGTCCAGCGTCCGGTCGAACTCTTCCAGGGTCAGGGTTTCGATGGAGCCCAGCACCAGCACGCCGGCGTTGTTGACCAGGATGTCCAGCGCACCGAAGGCGTCGGTCGTCTGCGCGATGGCGCGGACCACGGCGGCGGAGTCGGCGGCATCGGCCTGCAGTGCCAGCGCGCGGCCGCCCGCGGCCTTGATTTCCTCGACCAGCGCCTTGGCCTGGTCGGCCGAGCCGCGGTAGGTGAACGCTACGGCAGCGCCGTCGCGGGCCAGGCGCTTGACGATGGCGGCGCCGATGCCGCGCGCGCCGCCGGTGACGAAGGCCGTCTTGCCGGCCAGGGGCTTGGTGGTGCCAACGGACGCGGCGGAGGTAGTGGCGGAAGTAGTGGTAGCGGTAGTCATGATGTGGACCTTTGGATATGAGAATCGGTGTCAGGGGAGATGCTGATTGGTATTTGGAACTCGGAATCAACCTTCAGGACTGCGGTGACTTCAGGACTGCGGTGACGACGGATGAAGTATTCCTCGTCCTGGGTATTCCAGATAGTCCTCAATCGGTTGTATGATCTTCAACTATTGGTTGAAAATATCCCGCTCTGAACGACCCGAACGTGGAATCCCTGAATCTCCTGGATGCCTTTATCCGCGCCGCCCAACTGGGCAGCTTCTCGGCGGCCGCCCGCAGCCTGGGACTGACGCCCGCGGCGGTGAGCAAGAACGTGGCGCGGCTGGAATCGGACCTGGGCCTGCGGTTGTTCCACCGCAGCACCCGCAAGCTGGCGCTGACAGAAGAGGGTGAGCAGTTTCTGGAAAATGCCGCCGGCCCCTACGCCAGCCTGCAGGACGCCTTCGCCCATGCGGCGCAACGCGAAGGCAAGCCGTCAGGCGTGTTGCGGGTGAGCGTGGGGCTGGGTTTCGGCAACGAGTACATCGTGCCTTTGCTGGGCGATTTCCTGGCGCGTTATCCGGCCATCATCCCTGACTGGCATTTCGAGAATCGCGCGGTCGACCTGGTCGGCGAAGGCTACGACGCGGCGATAGCCGGCGGCATCGAACTGACCGAAGGGGTGATCGCGCGCAAGCTGGCGACCGCCTACATCATCGCGGTGGCGTCGCCGGCCTATATGGCCGATCGGCCCATGCCCACACATCCGTCCGAGTTATCCGGACTGGACGGCATCGTGCGCCGGTCCGGTCCCACCGGCCGCCTGCGCGCCTGGACCATGCGCAATGGCGCGGGGCAGGAGGCGCCGGCGGAGTCCAGCGTGCGCATGATCTTCGACGATCCGGAAGCCATGGCGCGCGCTGCCGTGCTGGGGTACGGCGTGGCCCTGCTGCCCACGCCGCATGCAGCCCGCTGGATCGCCAGCGGCGCGTTGGTCCGCCTGCTGCCGGACTGGTCCGCCGAACTGGGAGCCCTGTCGATCTACTACCCGAACAAGAAGCTGGTGCCTTTGAAAACGCGCGCCTTCATCGATTTCGTGGTGGAGGCCTTCCGGAAAAAACGCCTGGCCGCCTTGTTCGATCCTCGTTGAGGTCAGCAGGCCCTGGCCTGCTTGCGCAGCGTGATCGGAATTGATTTGGCGGCGGGCACCTTGCTCTCCTTGGCGTGATGCCACAGGGGAATCAGCGGATTGCACTCCGGGTAGTACCCCCAGGCGCAACCGGCCGGAATGTCGAACGCGCGGATCTCCAGGCCCGCAACCTCGCGCGCATAGCCGTCATGCGCCACCGTGCAGGCGGTCACCACATCCTTTTCCGCCAGGCCCAGCCGCAGCATGTCGTCAGCATTGAGCATGATCACCTTGCGGGTGCCCTTGATGCCGCGGAAGCGGTCGTCCAGGGAATAGATCGTGGTATTGAACTGGCTGTCGCCCCTCGTGGTCATCAAACGCAGGACATCGCCGCCGTGTTCCGGCATGTCGGCGTCTTCGTCGTAGGTCTCCGGCACGATGAAGTTGGCCTTGCCCGTCTCCGTTTTCCACTTGCGCTCGCTGGCGGCCAGGGGGCGGTGGAAACCACCCGGGTTCCACATGCGCGCATTGAAATCCTTGAAGATGTCCGGATAGGTCGCCTCGATGGCGTCGCGCACCCGTGCGTAGTCGGCGATCCATCCATCCCAATCGACACCCCCCCGTTCGCCCACGGTGGCCTTGGCCAATCCGGCCACGATCGCCGGCTCCGACAGCAGCCGATCGCTGGTGGGTTCGCTGCGGCCCCTGGAGCCGTGGAAACAGCCGGTGCTGTCTTCCACCGATACGGCCTGCTCGCCGCCCGCTTGCCTGTCGATCTCGATACGGCTGAGGCAGGGCAGCAGGTAGGAAACCCGGCCGTGCAGCAGGTGGCTGCGATTGAGCTTGGTCGCCACCGACACGGTCAGGTCCAGCGTCGACCAGGCCGGCTCCATGCGTGCATGATCCGGGGTGGCGCGGGCGAAATTGCCGCCCAGGCCGATGAACGCCTTCACCCGTCCATCCAGGATGCCTTCGCAGGCCTCCACGGTGTTCATACCCTTCTTGGTGGGGGAATCGAAGTGGTACAGCGCTTTCAGCTTGTCGGCGGGCACCTGCTGCGGTTTCTCCGTGATGCCGACGGTGCGTTGCCCCTGCACATTGGAATGGCCGCGGATCGGGCAGACCCCTGCGCCCGGCTTGCCGATATTGCCTTTCAGCAGCAACAGGTTGGAAACCATCTGCACGTTGAGCACGCCGTTGCGATGCTGGGTCAGGCCCATGCCATACAGCACCATCGCGGCCTTGGCCTGCGCGTACACACGGCCCGCCGACTCCAGCGCGGCGCGGGTCAGGCCGGCGTGGCGCTCGATCTGGTCCCATGAAGCGCTGCGCATGGCATCGGCAAAGTCTTCGTAGCCATGGGTGTGCTCCGCGATGAAGGCATGATCCAGCACGGCCGCGTTGCCTTGCGCCTGCGCCCGGTCATCTTCCTCGATCAGGTATTTGCAAAGGCCCACCAGCGCCGCCGTGTCGCCGCCCACCTTGATCTGGTGGTACTGCGTGCTGATCTGCGTCTTCTTGCCGGTCACCATCTCCATCGGCGCCTGCGGATTACGGAAGGCAACGAGGCCCGGCTCGCGCAGGGGATTGAAGGTAACGATGGGCACGTCGCGCTGCTCGCGCGCATCCTGCAACTGATGCAGCATGCGCGGCGCGTTGGTGCCCGTGTTGTGGCCGAAGAAGAACATGCAGTCGGTATGCTCGAAGTCCTCCAGCGTGACGGTGCCCACGGGCACGCCTATGGTCTTGGGCAGGCCGACGGAGGTGCTCTCATGGCACATATTGGAGCTGTCGGGCAGATTGTTGGTGCCGTACAGCCGCGCGAACAGCGCGTACATGTAGGAAGTCTCCAAGGATGCACGTCCGGAGGCATAGAACACCACCGAGTCGGGCTCCAATGACCGCAGGCGCCCGCCGATGTCATCGAAGGCCGCTTGCCAGGCGATCTCCTCGTATTTGTCGGTGCCGGCGTTCCAGCGCATGGGCGCGGTCAGGCGGCCGATCTTTTCGAGGTCGTGATCGCTCCATTGCAGGAGATCGGCACAGGTGTGCTCGGCGAAGAATTCCGGCGTGACGGTCTTGGTGGTGATGTCCCATGCCGTGGCCTTCGCGCCGTTCTCGCAGAACTCCAGCGGGTGCGGGTGCCCCGGCTTGGCCCACGAGCAGCTGACGCACATGAAGCCGTCCGGCTTGTTCTGATGAGTAAGCAGGGCGGAGCCATGCAAGAGCACATGCTCCCGGACCAGGATGCCGGCCACGGCCCTGGCTGAACCCCAGCCGCCGGCGGTGGCGCTGGGGGACTTCTCGATTGGTGCGCTCATTGTGACTCGCTTTCTTGTAAGGCCGCTTTAGCGCGGCTGTAATAGCGAGTCGGCAAAGCGCAAAACCTATGCCTGCGGCATGCCGTCGATGCCCCCGGCGCGAAGTCATGCCCGCACAGCTTCCCCCGCACGCGCCGCCAGGGCCTGCTTCAGGCGCTGGAAGGCGGTCAAGCCGAGCTGGACCGGCGCACAGCCCTGCGTGAACTCGACCTGGCGGTGATCGCCGCTGCTCACGCGGGCGACGTGATCCAGGTTGATGATGAGCGAGCGCGACGCCTGGAAGAAGGGCGGCATGGGCAACCGTGGCAGCAGGCCGGACATCGTGGCCAGCATCATCTCGCTGCTGCCGTCCGTGCAGCACAGCTGCACGTAATCGCCCTGGGCCAGCACCACGCTGAGGTCCTGCAGCCGGATGGGCCGCGTCGCCTGGCGCCCGCGCACCACCAGGTAAGCCGGTGCCGGCCGCGCGGCGGCCTGCTTGCGCAACCGCGATAGCGCCTGCTCCAGCCGCGGCGCGCCCACCGGCTTGAGCAGATAATCCAGTGCCTCGACATCGAAGGCGCGCGGTGCATGGTCGGTATGGGCGGTGACGAAGACCACCCCGATCTGCGGATCCAGTCCCTGCAGCAGATCGAACCCCGTGCCCTGGGTCAGTTCGACGTCGAGGAACAGGCCATGGGGCGACTCCTGCTCGATCAGCGCACGCGCTTGTTCAAGGTTCGCGGCTTCGCCGACGATCTGCACGTCCGCATAGGCTTCCAGCAGGCGCCGCAAATAGCGCCGCGCCGGCGTCTCGTCGTCGATGATGGCTACGCGAAGCACGATGTTCCTTGTATGTATAACGTTGCGACAGTGCGCTCGGCGCGCTGTTCCAGCGAGAAACGATGGCGGCCGGGGTAATGCAGCGCCAGCCGCTGGCTGAGGTTGCTCAAGCCGACGCCGCTATGCGGCGGATCGAAAGGCCGGTCCAGCTGGCCGGGGTTGTCCAGTTCTATGGTCAGGGCGTCGGCTTCGCGCCGGGCGCGGATATGGATGCGAAATGGCGTGTCCTCGTCCAACTTGCCATGCTTGATGGCGTTCTCCGCAAGCCCTTGCAGGGTCATGTGCGGGATCCCCATATCCAGCGCCGCGGGATCGATATCGAGGTGATATTTGAAGCGGTCATCGAAGCGCAGGGCCTGGATGCCCAGGTACGTCTCCACCGCGCCCAACTCGTCGCGCAGGGCGCAGATCGCGTTGTTGCGCTGGCTCAGCGAATAGCGCAGATAGGCGGCCAGGCGCCGGGTCATTTCCTCCGCGATAACGGGACGGTCATGGATTTCCGCGACGATGGTGTTGAGCGAATTGAACAGGAAATGCGGCTCGATCTGCAGATGCAGATGTTCCAGCTCCAGCTGCAGGGCGCGGGTCTGCGCCCGCAAGGCCCGCAGGCGCTCGGCGCGCGCTTTCATCTCCGCGCGAGCGGCGAAATAAACCAGGGTCCAGATGCAGAACACGCCCAGGAAATAGATGAAAGCCATCGGCACGCGGTTGCGCAGCGCGTAGGGCGCGTAATCGGGTACCAGGGCGTTCTGGGTCTCGACGCCCAGTTTCGCCATCAGGGCCGAGGCGCCCACGCACAGCAAGGCCGCGCAGACGGCGGTCTGCACGCGATTGGCGCCGGGGTGACGCGCATGCAGCAGGGCGGCCGTGCTTGTCAGCCCGAACCCCAGCGTATCCATCAGCAGGGTCAGCACCCAGGCCACCATGGCGCTGCCATAGGCGACATACCGGATGCAAAAGCCGAGCGCCGCCAGCATGAGCCACGCGGCGATCTGCACGCGCCAGAAGAGGATGGGGCCCTCGGCATCTTGCAGCGGAGTCGTTCCGCGGGGCGTGGTTCCCCTCATGTCCTTACAGCCAAAGCACGCTCCACCAAAGATCCTGCTCATCAGCAGGAAGATATAACTGCTTTTTTTTCAGATCGTAATACTCTGCGTCGGTTTCCTGATGATACAGTTTTCTCCCCGACCAGCCCCTGGCTGGCCAAGGCTGCCCATTACCTGCCGACGCATGCCAAGGATTGTGTATTAGATGGATCGAATCACGCCGCCGACCGCCGAGTCCCTGACCGATGCACCCTTTTTCCTGGCCGGTGGCGGCGAGATGGGCGCCTTGATACGTTCCCACGACTGGTCCTCCACTCGGCTAGGGCCGCCGGCCCAGTGGCCGCAGAGCCTGAAGACCGCCATCCGCATCATGCTGACCTCGCGCCAGCCCATCTGGATAGGCTGGGGCGCAGACCTGATCTTCTTCTACAACGATCCCTACAAGAGCATCATCGGCGGCAAGCATCCGGCGGCCCTGGGCCAGCCGACCATCGAGGTCTGGCAGGAAATCTGGGAGGACATCGGCCCGCTGCTGGACACGGCGATGTCCGGGACCGAAGGGACCTACGTCGAGAAGAAATTCCTGCTGATGGAGCGCAACGGCTATCCGGAGGAGACGTACTACACCTTTTCCTACAGCCCCATCCCGGCCGACGATTACGGCGCGGGCGGCATCATCTGTGCCAACAGCGACGATACGGCGGCCGTGGTGGGCGATCGGCAGGTCAGGCTGCTGCGCGAACTGGCCTCCGTGGCGACCCAGGCGCTGAGCTGGGACGAGGCGTGCCGGCTCAGCATGCGCGCCCTGTCCTTGAATCCGCACGACCTGCCGTTCGCCTTGCTCTACGTGGCCGCGCCGGAAAGCGGCAACGCGTCCCTGGTGGGCGGCTGCGGTTTCGAACGAGAGGGCCATCCCGCGGCGCCGCCGGTCCTGGGTGCCGATGAGACTGGCGTGTGGCCCATTGCCGACGTGCTGCGGCGCCAGGACGCCATCGTGCTGGAAAACCTGCCCGAGCGCTTTGCGACGGCAGCCGGCTCCGCGGAACTTCCGCGCGGCCCCTGGCGCCACACACCGACACGCGCCATCCTGATGCCGATCGCGCCGTCTGGCGACACGGGCCCGGCTGGCGTGCTCATCGTCGGCTTGAATCCCTATCGCCTGCTCGATGAAGGCTACCGCGGCTTCCTGAACCTGGCCGCCGGCCAGATCAGCGCCGCCATTGCCCACGCGCATGCGTACGAGGAAGAACGCCGCCGGGCGGAAGCGCTGGCCGAAATCGACCGCGCCAAGACGACGTTCTTCTCCAACATCAGCCACGAATTCCGCACGCCGTTGACCCTGATGCTGGGGCCGCTGGAAGAAATGCTGCAGCGCGCGGCCGACAACGACGGCCAGCGCCAACTGCTGGAGCTGACGTATCGCAACGGCCTGCGCCTGCTCAAGCTGGTCAACAGCCTGTTGGATTTTTCCCGCATAGAAGCAGGCCGGGTGCAGGCCCGCTACGAGCCCACCGACCTGGCGGCGCTGACCACGGAGTTGGCCTCGCTGTTCCGGTCCGCCACCGACAGGGCCGGCCTGGCGCTGATTGTCGATTGTCCATCCCTGCAGGAACCGGTCTACGTGGACCGGGAAATGTGGGAAAAGATCGTCCTGAACCTGCTGTCCAATGCGTTCAAGTTCACCTTCGAAGGCCAGATCCGCATCGCGCTGGAGCGGTCGGCGGACGGCCGTTCGGCGCGCATGTCCGTCACCGATACCGGCATCGGCATCGCCGAACACGAGTTGCCACACGTCTTCACCCGCTTTCGCCGCGTCAGCGGGGCGGTTGGCCGCAGCATCGAGGGCAGCGGCATCGGCCTGGCCCTGGTGCAGGAACTGGTACGCCTGCTGGGCGGCACCATCGCTGCCGAGAGCACTTTGGGCCTGGGCACGGCTTTCGTCGTCACGCTACCGCTGGGCAACGCGCATCTATCCTCTGATACGGTGATCAGCAGCCCCCCGCGCGCCGGTGCCAGTGTCGCTGCCCAGGCTTTCATCGCCGATGCCATGCGGTGGGTGCCCGGCCACGAGCAGGCCGGCGGCGCCGTTCCCGAGTTGTCTTCGGTGCTGGATACAGGCGCCGCCGGCAAAACCGTGCTGGCGGAAGAAGTGCTGGTGGTCGACGACAACGCCGATTTGCGCGAGTACGTCGGCCGCATCCTGACCAGCGCGGGCTATGGCGTCACGGTGGCCATGGACGGCTACGAGGCGCTGGCGGCCGCGCGCATGCACCCGCCGGGGCTAATCCTGTCGGACATCATGATGCCCGGCCTGGATGGCTTCGGCTTGCTCAACGCCGTACGCGCCGACGAGGGGCTGCGCGAGGTTCCGGTACTGCTGATGTCCGCCCGCGCCGGCGAAGAATCGCGGGTGGAGGGCTTGAGCGCAGGCGCCGACGACTACCTGACCAAGCCTTTTTCGGCGCGTGAGTTGCTGGCGCGGGTGGCCAGCAACCTGCAGATGTACCGCTTGCGCCAGGAAGCCGCGCGCAAGATCAGGGAAGATGCCCGGGTCCTGGAGACCCTGAACAAGGTCGGCATCACCATCGCGGCGGAACTTGATCTGAGCCGGGCCGTGCAGGTGATCACCGATGCGGCGACGGAGCTGACGGGCGCCGCCTTCGGGGCTTTCTTCTACAACGTTCTCGACAAGGAAGGCGGGCGCTACACGCTCTACACCCTGTCGGGCGCGCCACGCAGCGCCTTCGAAAAATTCCCCATGCCGCGCAACACGGCCGTGTTCGGTCCCACCTTCGCGGGTGAAGGCGTCGTGCGTTCGGATGACATCACCAAGGATCCGCGCTACGGCCTGAACGCGCCGCGGCGCGGCATGCCGGAAGGGCATCTGCCGGTCTGCAGCTATCTGGCGGTGCCGGTGGTGTCGCGCAGCGGCGAGGTGCTGGGCGGCCTGTTCCTGGGCCATCCCCAGCCAGCGGTCTTCACCGATGCCGCCGAACGCCTGGCGGTGGGTATCGCCGCGCAAGCCTCGATCGCCATCGACAACGCTCACCTGTATCAGGCAGCGCAGTCCGAGATCGCGCAGCGTACCGCGGCGCAGTCAGCCCTGCACGAACTGAACGAGAACCTGGAGCTGCGGGTGACCGAAGCCATGGCCGAACGGGACCGCTTGTGGGAACTGAGCGAAGACCTGTTGGCCGTGGGAGATTTCGACGGCAAGCTTCTGCGAGTCAGCCCATCATGGACCCGGGTCCTGGGCCATCCGCGCGGCGAGCTGATGGCCGGCCATTACGCGGCCTTGATCCACCCGGACGACCGCGCGGCGGCCTGGCGTGCGGTCCATGCCTTGCGCGAACATGGCCGCCCGGTGTCTTACGAAGGCCGCATGCTGACCGCGGCGGGCGCCTGGCGCTGGATCGCCTGGACCTTGTCCGCCGATCCCGAACGCAAGGGTGTGCATGGCGTGGGCCGCGACGTCACCGCGGACAAGGAAGCCGCCGAGGCGCTGCGCCAGGCGGAAGAGGCGCTGCGCATGGCGCAGAAAATGGAAGCGGTCGGCAAGCTGACGGGCGGCGTGGCGCATGACTTCAACAACCTGCTGCAGGTGGTGGGCGGCAATCTGCAATTGCTGGCGCGCGAGGTGCAGGGCAGCGAGCGGGCCGAGAAGCGGGTGCGCAATGCCCTCGATGGGGTTGCGCGGGGCGCCAAGCTGGCGTCCCAGTTGCTGGCATTCGGACGGCGCCAGCCGTTGGCGCCCAAGGTCGTCAACCTGGGCCGCTTCGTGCGCGGGCTGGACGACATGCTGCGGCGGGCGCTGGGCGATGCCATCGAAATCGAGACCATCGTGTCGGGTGGGTTGTGGAATACGCTGGTCGATCCTTTCCAGGTCGAAAACGCCTTGCTGAATCTGTCCATCAATGCGCGCGATGCCATGCTGGGGCATGGCAAGCTGACCATCGAGCTGGGCAATGCGGTGCTGGACGACGACTACGTCGCCCGCCACGGCGACGTCAAGGCGGGCCAGTACGTGATGGTGGCGGTGACCGACACAGGGGCCGGCATGAGCACCGAGATCCTGCAGCAGGTGTTCGAACCGTTCTTCACCACCAAGCCGGAAGGCCGGGGTACCGGCCTGGGGCTGAGCATGGTCTACGGCTTCGTCAAGCAGTCCAACGGCCATATCAAGATCTATAGCGAACCAGGGCACGGCACCACGGTGCGGCTGTATCTGCCGCGCGAGAAACAGGACGAGGATATCGTCGCCGAGGTGGACGCGGGGCCGATTGCAGGCGGCACCGAGACCATACTGGCGGTCGAGGACGACGAGGACGTGCGGGCCACGGTAGTCGACCTGCTGTCCGAACTGGGCTATCGCGTGTTGCGGGCCAAGGATGCGCAAAGCGCGCTGGCCATCGTCGAGAGCGGCATGGCCATCGACCTATTGTTCACCGACGTGGTCATGCCGGGCCCCTTGCGCAGCCCGGAGCTGGCGCGCAAGACGCGCGAGCGCCTGCCCGGTGTGGCGGTGCTGTTCACCTCGGGTTATACCGAGAACGCCATCATTCACGACGGCCGTCTGGACGACGGCATCGATCTTCTGAGCAAGCCCTACACGCGCGAGGCCATGGCGCGCAAGATCCGCCACGTGCTGCGCAACCAGCAGCAGCGCAATGCCGCGCAGGAAGCCCGGCAGGGGCGCCTGCCGTTGGCGGCGGGCGGGTTGGAGGGTTCTTCGGTGGACGGCCTGGGGGCCGGCTCGGCGGCTGGGCCAGAGCGCGGTTCCACGGCTGGGCCAGAACGCAGTTCAGCAGTCGGCGCAGGGCGCAGCGCAGCGCCCGGTTCAGCGGCCGGGCTGGCTGCCGGCCGTGCCACAGCGCAGCAGGCGGCGCGGTCATGGCGCATCCTGCTGGTGGAAGATGACGGCTTGATACTCATGACCACCACTGAAATGCTGGAGGCGCTGGGGCACCAGGTGGTTCCGGCCGCGGACGCGTCGGCTGCGCTAGCGGCGCTGGAAGCCAATCCTGTCGATGTGCTGATGACCGATATCGGTTTGCCGGAGGTGTCGGGCATCGAGCTGGCGGCCAGCGCGCGGACGCGCCAACCGGACTTGAAGGTGATTTTCGCGTCGGGGCATGACGCCGGCGCGGTGCCGGGCGAGGCGGCGGTAACCGGCGCCGTGCATCTGCTCAAGCCGTATAGCGCGGAAGACCTGGAGCGCGTGTTCGAGGCAATAGGCGAGGATCCCGCGCCGCCACAATGATGTGGTTTCCCACCACCTTGCCGGTCCTCGTTGCCGCGATGCTGCCAAATGCTACACCGGACGATTCCTGGGCATGACGCCGCGTCCGGCCTCCTGGCCGTTTCTTATTGGCCAGATTGCTGCCCGATCGCGTCGGCCCAGGGCGAGGTGATCTCGGTCGCGCCGAAATGCCGGCCCTGGCTGGCCATGACGGCCGAGGGGAAGGCATAGGCGTAGGGATAAAGGGTGGCCTGGGTCTGCACGGTGGGGAAGGCCGCAAGCAGCGCGTCGATCACGGCCGCCGGCAGCTTGCTGTTGGCGATCACCGTGCCGCTCCCGCTCATGTCGATGCGCGGCTGGCGGAAAGCATCTTCCAGCGTCATGCCGTATTCGCTGAGGAAGACGGACAACTGCATTACCGATCCCATGATCTTGCGGCCGCCCGACGCGCCCACGGCGAACCTGTTGCCCGCTGCGGTTTCGCCCACCACGGGGCAGACGTTCATCAGGCATTTCTTGCCGGGCGCCAGCGAGTTGGGGCGGCCCGGTTCCGGATCGAACCACATGATGCCGTTGTTCATCAGCAGCCCCGTCGACGGCGACACCACCTTCGAACCGAACGCGGACAGCAGCGTCTGCGTCACCGCGCACATATTGCCGTGGCGGTCGATCACGCAGAAATGGCTGGTGCAGGCGGGGGCCGTGGGCGAATCCAGGTCGCCCATCTGCGTCAGCCTTTGCTTGAACGCGTGATCCAGCGCGCGCGCCATCGCGACATAGGCTTCGGCGCCCGGCAGTGCGCCCCCGGTTGCCGGCTCCCGCAGGGCGGCCTGTAAATCGTCCAATGCCACTTTCAGGCTGGGACCCGCGGTGTATCCCGGCGGTGCGTGCAGACGGGCGCCGCGATAGGGAATGGTCAGGGGGTCTTCGATTCGGGTGCCCTGGGTGTGCAGATAGTTGCCCAGATCCTGTGCCGACAGGTAGCCGCCTTTGTCCTGGATATCGCGCGCCAAGGCCTGGGCGATATCGCCGGTATAGAACTCCGCCGCGCCCTTGTCGGCCAGCTGGGCCAGCGTCTGCGCCAGCTTGCCCTGGTCCAGCCGGCGCTCGGCCAAGGCCGTCCAGCCGCCCATGATGGGCCATTTGCCGTCATCGAGAAACAGCCCGGCCGCATGCGGATCCATGGCCAGTTCTCGCGTGCAGGACGCGATCAGCAAGCCCGCGTACCAGTCCACCAGCAGGCCCTGCCTGGCCATGCCTACGGCAGGCGCCAGCACGTCGCGCCACGGCAGGCGGCCGTAGCGGCTGTGCGCGAGGCCCATGCCGGCGACGGTACCCGGTACGGCGATGGCCTTGGGGCCGCGCACGTTGCGATCGTCCAGCACCGCCGGCCAGCCGAAGAACTCGCTGCGCGGGGCATCGGGCGCCAGGGGATAGGCGGCCGGGTCCAGCTCGGCGGGTGCATGCATGCCGAAGTTGATGGCGTAGGCGCGCTGTTCGTCCGCCCGCCAGATGACCATGGCGCCGCCACCGCCCGCGCCGCTCATCCAGGGTTCGGCCACCCCCAGGGCGAAGGAGGTTGCCACCGCGGCATCGACGGCGTCGCCGCCCGCGTCCAGCACCGCCACGCCAGCCAGTGCCGCGCGCCGGCTCTGCGACGCCACGATACCGCCGCGGCTCTCGACCATGGGCTTGTCGACCACCTGGGTGCGCGAAAGATTCTCCGTGCTGGCGGCGATGGAAGGGGCTTGTGGTTTATCCATGGTCTTCGCTCCGATTATCGGGCCGGCGCCGGCCCGCAGGATCCCCGCAGTGTGATGGCTTGCCGCGGCAATGCTTGTACCACTGCGGATTGCCTGCCGTGTTCAATCATATCCAACAAATAGGCCGCGGCGGCACGGCCCAGATCGATGAAAGGATAGCTGACCGCGGTCACGGGCGGTGTCAGCATGTCGGCGACAAAGGTGTCCAGCAGCGCCAGCACGGACATCTGCCGGGGCACGGCAATGCCGGCACGCGCCAATACTGAAAGTATGCCCGCCGCCACACTGACGTTGGCCGCGCACACCGCCGTCGGAATGGCTTGCTCCGGGCTCCTGGTGTTCAGCAGATGGGCCATGGCCGACTCGGCCTGGGCACGGCCGTAGTCGCATTCCACCACCAGCGACGGATCGAAGGGCAGGCCGGCTTGCGCCAGCCCCGCCTTGTAGCCTGCCAGCCGGGTGCGGCCCGTATAGTGTTCCAGGGGCCCGCTGACGTAGGCAATGCTGCGGTGGCCCAGGCCGGCGAGATGGCGCACCGCGTCCTGCGTGCCATGCTGGTAATCGACCATCACCTTGGGATCGTCGGCGCCGCGGTCGCGGTTGACCAGCACATAAGGGATGTTCCAGCGTCCCGGATCGAAGGCCGGTGCGGTTTGCAGGGTGGTGACCAGCAGGCCGTCGACCTGGTTGTCCTCCACCAGGCGGGCGTACAGATCCTGGTCCGGGAAGTCCTTGTCCGCGTAAGCGATCAGCAGGGAGTAGCCGCGTTCCAGCGCCACGCGCTGGGCGCCGCGTATGATGGCGCCGAACACCGGGTTGTCGATCTCCGGTATCACCAGCCCGACGGAAAAGGACTTGCGCGCCTGCAGGCTGCGGGCACGGGTATTGGGCCGGTAGGACAGCTCGCGCGCCAGTTCCAGCACGCGTTCGCGGGTCTCCGGCCGGATGGAAAGGGTTTTCTCGCCTATCAGGATGCGCGATACCGTCGACGTCGCCACGCCGGCGCGCGCGGCGATGTCGGCGAGCGTGGCGCGCCGCTGCGACGCATCCTGGTTCCGCTTCATGGGGCTTTTCCTGCGAGCTTGTCCACCGAGGGGACGGAGGACAGGAGTTTCTGTGTATAGGGGTGGCGCGGATTATCGATCACGCTGTCCGCGCTGCCTTCCTCCACGATCTTGCCCTTATACATGACGCAGATGCGATCCGCGATATGCGAGACGACGGCCAGGTCATGCGAGATGAAAAGATAGGCGACGCCCAACTGATCGCGCAGGTCGCACAGCAGATTGAGGATCGATGCCTGCACCGACACATCCAGCGCGGACACCGCCTCGTCGCACACGATGAAGCGCGGCCTGGTCGCCAGGGCACGGGCGATGCCGATGCGCTGCTTTTCGCCGCCGCTCATCTGGTGCGGGTATCGGTCCGCGTAGTGCGGGCCCAGGCGCACCAGGTCCAGCAGGGCCATGACCTGGCGTTGCGTCTCGGCCGTCGTCGTCGTCAGGCCGAACAGCTGCATGGGGCGCGCGAGTATCTCACGCACGGTCTTGCGTGGGTTGAGCGATGAGTCCGGGTTCTGGAACACCATCTGCGCGTCCTTCAGGATGGATCGCCGCATCCTGGCATCCGCGGTCACCAGGTTCCTGCCGTCGATGCGGATCTGGCCGGCCGTGGGATGGATCAGGTCGATCAGACAGCGGCCCAGGGTGGTCTTGCCGCAGCCGCTTTCGCCCACCAGGCCGACCACTTCGCCTGCGCCGACGCTTAGCGATACCCCATCGACTGCCTTGAACACCTTGGCCTCATCGGATGCGCCGCCAGAGCGGCCGCCCAACAGGCGTGGCAAGCGCAGGCGCCAGCCGCCCGTTTGGAACGCGCGTTCCAGGCCCTGCACCGTGACCATGGGCCTGGCTTGCGACCTGGTGCCCGTTGCATTCGCGTTTGCGTTCGCGACGGTGTTCGCGGCAGGGGCAGGAGCACGGGCAGTGCCATCGGCATGGTTTTCACCGGTGACTTCCGGCTGTGCGGCAGGCCACGACCGTCCGGCCAGGTCTTGCGCACGCCAGCAGCGGGCGGCATGCCCAGGTCCCTGTGTTTCCATGATCTGCAACGTCGCGCAATGCTCACCCTGCACGAACGCGCAGCGGTCGGCAAAAACGCAGCCTTGCGGACGCGCCGTCGGATGCGGCAGGCGGCCAGGGATCGGCACCAGCCGCTTACGCCGCTCGCCTAGATGGGGCAGGGCGGCCAGCAGCCCCTTCGTATAAGGGTGGCGCGGATCCGCCAGCACCTGGGCAGTGGCGCCATGCTCCAGGACTTCCCCCGCGTACAGCACGCAGACCTCATCGCATATCCTGGCGATGACGCCCAGGTTGTGGCTGATGAACAGCATGGACAGCTTGCGGGTGACCCGCAATTGCGCCAGCAGGTCCAGGATCTGCGACTCGACGGTGACGTCCAGGGCGGTGGTCGGTTCGTCCAGGATCAACAGTTCCGGGTCGCACGCCAGCGCCGCCGCGATCAGGGCGCGTTGCTTCATGCCCCCGGACAGCTGGTGCGGATAGCTGCGCATCATCTTGTCGGGATCGGCGATGCCGACCTCGCGCAGCAGGCGCAGGCATTCGGCATCCGCATCCGCCGTGCTGAAGCCGCGATGCACCACCAGCGCCTCGCGAATCTGGTGCCCCACCAGCAAGGAAGGATTGAGGCTGGTGAAGGGATCCTGGAAGACGATGCTGATCACGCTGGCGCGCAGCTTGCGTCTTTCCTCTTCCGACATCGCGTAGATGTCCCGGCCCTTGAACAGGATGGCGCCATCGCGGATGCGTGCTTCCTTGTCGGGCAGCCCCAAGGCAGCCAGGGCCACGGTGCTTTTGCCGGAACCCGATTCGCCCACCAGGCCTACCGCGCGGCCGGGCGCGATATCCACACTGACGTTGCGCAGCGCCTGGATGGGCGTCGCCCCACCCACGAAGTCGATGCAGAGATTGCGTATCGACAGCAAGGGATCGCTCATGCCCGGCTCCGGTGCAGGCGAGGATCCAGCCGCTCGCGCAAGCCGTCGCCGATCAGGTTGATGGCCATCACCGTGATGCACAGGGCGATGCCCGGGGCACAGGCGATCCACGGCGCGGAGCCGATGAAGGGGCGGGCCTCGGCGATCATCAAGCCCCAGTCCGACGCGGGCGGTTGCACGCCCAGGCCCAGGAAACTGAGCGCGGCGCCAAGCAGGATGGCGAAGGTCACGCGCAACGATGACTCGACGATGATGGCGGGCCAGGCATTGGGCAGGATCTCTGAAAACAGGATGTAGGAATTGCGCTCGGCGCGCGCCCGCGCCGACTGCACGTATTCCTCGCCACAGACTTCCAGCGTCACGCTGCGGGTCAGCCGCACCATGATGGGCACATAGACCAGGCCGACGGCGAGCGTGGTCTTCCACAGGCTGGGGCTGGTGATGGACAGGATCAGCAAGCCCAGGATGACCGGCGGCACGGAGATCATCACGTCCACGGCGCGCATGATGACGTCGTCCACACGGCCTTTGAAATAGCCCGCCGACAGCCCCAGCGGTACGCCCACCAGGATGCTGAACAGCGTTGCCCCAAAACCCATGGCCAGCGAAGAGCGCGCACCGTTGAGCACGCGGCTCAGCACGTCGCGGCCGAACTCGTCGGTGCCCAGCCAATGGACGGCGTTGGGCGCGGCCAGGCGTTGTTCCAGGGAGGTGGCGTCCATGGGGAAGGGCGACAGGCTGGGGCCGATCACAGCCACCAGGATGACCAGCAGCAGCAGTCCCAGGCCGAAATTCAGTCCGAAACCCAGGCCGCTGATCTTGCGGGTTCCGCGCGGCTTACGCATGGCTGGCGCCGCCGTAGCGGATCTTGGGATTGAGGAAGGCATAGAGCAGGTCCGCCGCCACATTGGCCAGGGCATAGACAAAGGTCACCACCATCATGGACGCCTGCAGCAGGGGCAGGTCCATATGCTGGATGGCGTACATCAGGGTGCGGCCCAGGCCGGGATACGAGAAGATGGTCTCCGCCACGACGACGCCGCCCATCAGGACACCGACGTCGATCGCCAGCACCGTGATGGCCGGCAGCAGGGCGTTGCGCAAGGCATGATGCCGTACCACCCGCCGCTCGGAAAACCCGCGCGCCCGCGCCACGCGGATGTACTGGCTGTTCATCACGTCGATCACGCTGGAGCGGGTAAGGCGGGACACGTGCGCGATCAAGCCGGCCACCAGGGTGAAGACGGGCAGGATGAGATGGCGCAGCCAGTTCCAGACGCCGTCGTCCAGGCTGGCATAGCCGGTAGCGGGCAGGATGCGCAGATAGCCGGCGAACAGCATGATCACCACGATGGCCCAGAAGAACTCGGGTATCGCGATGTTCACGTAGGTGACCATGGAAATCGCCTGGTCCGACCGGGAGCCCCGGCGGATGCCGGTATACACGCCCAGGCCGATGCCGATGATGGCCACCAGCACGATTGAGATACCGGCCAGCAGCGCCGACCGGCCCACGGCACCCCGGATCACTTCGGCCACCGGCTGGTTCATGGACAGGGAATTACCCATGTCTCCGTGCAGCATGGCCGATGCCCACCGCAGATACTGCACGTACCAGGGGTCGTTCAGGCCCATCTGGTTTTCCAGCGTGGCGATGTCCTCCGGCGAGGCAAAGTCGCCCAGGATCAGGTGGGCGATATTGCCCGGCATGATCTGGGTGATGAGGAATATCAGCAGCGACATGACTGCCACGATGGCGACCACATGCAGCAGCCGCTTGATGACGTATTCCAGCATCGGCGTTCCCTTGTTCGGCTTGCCGCGTCACTCGAAGTGGGCGGAGCGCAAATCCATCCAGGAGTAGGGATGGGTATGGTAGCCCTTCAAGGAAGACGGATAGGCCGTGACGAAGTTGATCGTGTACATCACCACGCCCGGCACGTCCTCGACGGCATACTGCTGGAAGGTCTTGTACAGCGCGTCCTGCTTCCCGGGGTCGGTTTCCATGCGCGCCTTGTCCAGCACATCATCGATGCGCTGGCTCTTGAAGTGCCACATCTGCCGGTTCCACGAACCCGAGCTGTGATACCAGGGATAGGTTGCGGTATCCAGAGTGGGGCGGGCCAGGTAGCCATCCATGTAGAACGGCGACTTGCCGGCGATGGTGGCGCCCCAGCGGCTGTAGGGCACCCGTTCCAGCTTCACGTTGACGCCAATTTCCTTCAGCATCTGCTGCAGCGCCACCGCGGCGCGTTCGCGCGTGGGCCGGCCGACGGGCACGTTGAGGGTGATGGAGAAGCCCTTGGGATAGCCGGCTTCGGCCAGCAGCTTGCGGGCGCCATCGAGGTCGGGCTTGAAGGAAATGTCCTTGTTGAAGGCGGCGCTGTTGGGCGGCACGGGCGTATGGGTGGGCGCCCCCGAGCCGAACAGGGCGAACTGCACCAGCTGCGGCTTGTCGACGGCCAGTTCGAAAGCGCGCCGTACCCGCACGTCGCTGAAGGGCTTGACCTCATTGTTCAAGACGAAGCCATCCCAAGTGGAGGTCGCGGCCTCGTCCACCACGATATTGGACAGGCCCTTCAATTCCTTGATGGACTCCAGCGGCACGTTCCACAGGATATCGACATCGCCCGCGGACAAGGCAGCCACCTTGGCGGCGTCCTCGGGAATGATGCGCAAGGTGACCTTGTCGAGCTTCGGCAGCCCCGGTTCCCAATAGTTCGGGTTCTTCTTCACCACCAGGCGGTCGCCCGGCGTGTAGCTATCCAGCATGAAGGGGCCCGTGCCCACCGGCTTTTTCATCAGGTCCTCGGCGCTATGGCCGTCGGGCACGATTTTCAGCTGCCGTTCGATCAGCATATTGGGCCAGGCCCCGTAGGGTTCCTTCAGCACGAACTTGACCGTATGGTCGTCGGGCGTCTCGATGTGGTCCACCATCTCCGCGGTGGAGCGGGCGCGCGATGCCAGCGCCGGGTCGGCCAGCAGGGCGAAGGTGTGGGTGACATCGGCGGCGACGAAAGGCTTGCCGTCGGAGAACTTCACGCCGGGGCGCAGCTTGAAGGTCCATTGCTTCGCGCTGGCGTCCGAACTCCAGCTTTCCGCCAGTTCGGGCACCAGCTGCAGCTTCTCGTCGATGCCGACCAGGCCGTTGTAGACCAGCATCCCGAAGTTGTAGTCCTCCGCCGCGACGCCGCGGCCGGGATAGAGGAAGTTGACGTTCGAATTGATCGTGGCGACCAGTTCGGTCTTGGGCGCGGCATGCGCCGTCAGTGCAACGGCGAAGGGCAGGCACACGGCCGCGCACACGCTCGCGATACGAAGAACGACTTTCATGGTGGCGGTTCCTCTTATCCCTTTATTGAGCCTTGGTTCGTTCCGTGGCGAAGCGCGCGATGACCTTGGCCAGCTCGCCCAGGTGCTGCCTGACCGTGCCGAAGTCCTTGCTGCGCTCGAAGGTGTCTTCGTTCATGTACAGCCCGCGCTTGATTTCGATCTGCACGCTGTGGATGCCGGCCGCGGGCTGGGCATGCTTGCGCACGGACTCGGCGCCGGCATAGTGGAAGTTCTTGGTGACCCGGTAGCCGAAGCCGCCCAGCGTGGCCACGATCAGTTCGCTCAGGGCCGGGTCGCAGGTGCTGCCGTTGCGATCGCCGATATCGAAATCGGAACGGGGCTTGCCGCGGTCCAGCGTGGACGGGCCGCCGACGGAGGCCATGCTGTGGCAGCTGATGTGGTAAGCACCGCCGAACAGCTTCTTGCGTTCGGCCAGCATGGCGGCCAGTTCGTTGTGGTACGGCCAGTAGTACTGGTCCAGCCGCCGTTGGACGTCCGCCACGCTAAGGGGTTTGTCGTAGATCGGCACGCCGCGCTTGCCGCACTTGGAGTGGATCAGGCCGATGCCCAGGCGCGATTTCTCGGTGGTTTCCAGCGTGCCCGGCCAGGGGCCGTCCAGCAGGTCGGGATCGATGTCGCCCTCGTGGCGGTTGGCATCGATATACATATTGGGGAAGGTGGCCGCCAGCCAGCCGGCGCCGCTATCCACGACATCCGTGTAGAGATCGGGCACGTGCATGGACACGGATTGGTGCAGGTCCAGGAAAGGCGCGGCGGGCGCGAATTCGCAGGGGTACCAGGTGCCGCTGCGTGGGATGTCGAAAACCACGGGGACGCCGGCGCCGTTCGGGTCGCGTCGCAAGAATACGCCAGGGTTGACTTTCATGGCTGCTGAAACTCCGTAGGGCAAGTGTCCAGGAAAACGTTTTCCTGCCGCAGATTCTGCGCGCAGTGCCCGCCAGGGTCAATACATTGGCCAGTTCGGATAAACCCTAGTCGCTGCGGCGCTTCAGCGCTGCCGCGCGTCACGGAAGCCCACTAGAATGGCAGTGGATGTTTGACGAGGATGATCCGTGTACGCCACGACGATGGGCAGTGTTCGCCACGTATTCGACGGACTGAAGGAAGTGATGGCCAGGGCCACGCCGCTGCGCAGCGGCGACGTCCTGGCGGGGGTTGCGGCCCGTTCCAGCGAGGAACGCGTGGCCGCGCAGTATGTATTGGCGGATCTGCCGCTGAGCGAGTTCCTGAATGTGGCCCTGGTGCCGTATGAAACGGATGAAGTCACCCGGCTGATCGTCGATACGCACGATGCGCGGGCTTTCGCCCCCGTGTCGCACATGACGGTCGGTGAGTTTCGCAACTGGCTGCTGGCAGACACCACGGACACCGCGGCGCTGACCCAGGTTGGGCCCGGCCTGACGCCGGAGATGGTGGCGGCCGTCAGCAAGCTGATGCGCTTGCAGGACCTGATGCTGGTCACGGCGAAGTGCAGCGTGGTCACCCGCTTTCGTAATACGGTAGGCCTGCCGGGCCGGCTGTCGGTGCGCCTGCAGCCCAACCATCCCACCGACAGCGCGGCGGGCATCGCGGCGAGCATCCTGGACGGCTTGTTGCTGGGGGCGGGAGACGCGGTCATCGGCATCAATCCCGCCACGGACAGTCCGGCCATGGCCAGGGACCTGCTTTGCCGGCTGGACGAGGTGCGCGAACGCCTGGAGATACCCACCCAGAGTTGCGTGCTGACCCACGTGACGACGGGCATCGCCCTGATCGAACGGGGCACGCCCGTGGACCTGGTGTTCCAGTCTGTCGCCGGCACCGAAGGCGCCAATCGGGGCTTCGGCATCGACCTGGCGCTGCTGGCCGAAGCCCGCGACGCCGCCTTGTCGCTGGCGCGCGGCACGGTGGGATCCAACGTGATGTATTTCGAGACGGGGCAGGGCAGCGCGCTGTCGGCCGGCCAGCATCACGGGGTCGACCAGCAGACGCTGGAGGCGCGCGCCTATGCGGTGGCGCGAGCGTATGCGCCGTTCCTGGTCAATAGCGTGGTGGGCTTCATCGGGCCGGAGTATCTGTACGACGGCAAGCAGATCATGCGGGCCGCGCTGGAAGACCAGTTCTGCGGCAAGCTGCTGGGCGTGCCCATGGGCTGCGACGTCTGCTATACGAATCACGCGGAAGCGGACCAGGACGATATGGACGCCTTGCTGACGCTGCTGGTGGCGTCAGGGGTGAACTTCGTCATGGGCGTGCCGGGTGCGGATGACATCATGCTGGGCTACCAGAGCACGTCGTTCCACGACGCCCTGGCCATGCGCGAGCTGTTGGGCAAGCGGCCCGCGCCGGAGTTCGAGGCGTGGCTGGTCAAGCAGGGCCTGTGCGATGGCAACGGCCGGATAAGGCCGGTGACCTTGCCACCGGCGTTCGCCACCTTGCTCCCGGCAGCGTGAAGGGAGGCTTGCGATGAAAACCGAAGACAGGGTTCAGCACCTTGCTCCCGGCAGCATGAAGGGAGACCTGCGATGAAGATCGAAGATAGGGATGGCGCGGGAGAAGACGGCCAAAAGGGCAATGCCGCCGAGCTGCCCGACACCGCCACCACGGCGCCCTTGTGGCGGCGGCTGCGCCAATTGACGGCAGCGCGCATCGGCTTGCCGCGTTCTGGCGCGTCCCTGGCTACGGAGTCGCTGCTCGACTTCCGGCTGTCGCATGCGCGGGCGCGCGACGCCGTGCATGCCGCGCTGGACGTCGATGCCTTGCGCGCCGACCTGCTGCCGCTTGGGCTGCCGGTGCTGCAGTGCCGTAGCGAGGCCGCCGAGCGGCAACGCTATCTGCTGCGTCCCGACCTGGGCCGGCGGCTGGATGCCGATTCGCGCGAGCGATTGCTGTCTTGCGGACAACGGGGTCTTGATCTTTGCATCACCGTGGCCGATGGCTTGTCCGCCACGGCGGGACAGCAGCATGCCACGGCCTTGCTGGGCCATCTGGTACCGTTGTTGCGGGAGCAGGGGTGGTTGCTGGCGCCGCTGGTCCTGCTGGAACAAGGCCGCGTTGCCGCGGGCGACGACATCGGCGAGGCGCTGGACGTGAAGTGCATGGTCATCCTGGTGGGCGAACGCCCAGGGCTGTCATCGCCCGATTCGCTGGGTGCCTACATGACATGGATGCCCAAGGTGGGCCGCACGGACGCCGAGCGCAATTGCGTTTCCAACATCCGCCCGGAAGGCTTCCCCTTGGCCGAAGCCGCCCGCAAGATCGCCTGGCTGGCCGACCGCATGCGCACGGAAGGAGCCTCAGGCGTTCGCCTCAAGGACGAAGGCAGCTAAGGGGGCCCGATGGGGGTTCCCCCCATCATCAAAAAACTCTCTTCACAAGATCGCGATTAGGGTTTCTACGTATTTGCATACGTATGCAAGAATCCAAAACTGCCTCCCATTGCATGTCCACATAATCACTGTTGCAGGGCAGGAGACCCCCCATGATCCGCTACTTGAAGCGCGGCCGTACCGCCGCCGTGAAAACCGAAGACGATGCCAAGGTGCGCGCCACCGTCGAAGGCATCATCCGCGACATCGAAACCCGAGGCGATGACGCCGTCCGCGAATACAGCCGCAAGTTCGACCAGTGGGATCCCGCCGATTTCCGCCTGTCCCGCGCCGAAATCGAACAAGCCCGCAAGGCATTGTCGGCACGCGAAATCGAGGACATCGCCTTTGCCCAGGCCCAGATCCGCAACTTCGCCACCATCCAGCGCGAATCGATGCGCGACGTCGAAGTGGAAACCTACCCCGGCGTCGTTCTGGGCCATAAGCACGTGCCCGTGAACGCGGTGGGCTGCTATATCCCCGGCGGCAAATATCCCATGATCGCGTCAGCGCACATGAGCGTGCTGACGGCCAAGGTGGCGGGCGTCAACCGCGTCGTGTCCACGGCCCCGCCTTATCAAGGCAAGCCGCATCCCGCCATCGTCACGGCCATGGACATGGCCGGCGCTGACGAAATCCTGGTCCTGGGCGGCGTGCAGGCCGTGGTGGCAATGGCCGTGGGCACGCCCAGCGTGGCGCCCGTCGACATGCTGGTGGGGCCCGGCAATATGTTCGTGGCCGAAGCCAAGCGCCAGTTGTACGGCCGGGTGGGCATAGACCTGTTCGCCGGCCCGACGGAAACGCTGGTCATCGCCGACGACAGCGTGGATGGCGAATTGTGCGCCGTCGATCTGCTCGGGCAGGCCGAACACGGCCCCACTTCGCCGGCGATACTGCTGACCAATAGCGAAAAGCTGGCCTACGACACCATGGGCCAGATCGACCGCCAACTGGCGAAGTTGCCCACCGCCGCCATCGCTTCCAAGAGCTGGGCGGACTGTGGCGAAGTCATCGTCTGCGACACGCAGGAAGAAATGCTGAAGGTGGCCGATGAGCTGGCTTACGAGCACGTGCAGGTCATGACGCGCGACCCCGATTACTTCCTGAAGAACATGACCAACTACGGCGCGCTGTTCCTGGGCCCGCGCACCAACGTCAGCTTCGGCGACAAGGTGATCGGCACCAATCACACGCTGCCGACCAATCGCAATGCGCGCTACACGGGCGGGCTGTGGGTGGGCAAGTTCCTCAAGACCTGCACGTACCAGCGCGTGCTGACCGACAGTGCCAGTGCCGCCATCGGCGAATACTGCTCGCGCCTGTGCCATATGGAAAACTTCGCCGGCCATGGCGAGCAGGCCAATATCCGCGTGCGCCGCTATGGCAATCGGCCCGATCTGCCGTGGTACGAGCCGGTGGCCGCGGGAGCCAAGGCATGATCGCGCTGCCGCAGGGGCCGGACTTCGGCCTGCGGGGCCGCCGCGCCTTGGTGACGGGCGGCAGTGGCGGCATCGGCCTGGCCGCGGCTGCCGCGCTGGGCCGCGCGGGCGCGCATGTGACGGTGGCGGCGCGCCGGGGCGCCGAGCTGGAACAAGTGTGCGCGGCACTGCGGGCGGAGGATATCGCCTGTGCCGCGCAAGTGCTGGACGTCACTGATGCGGCCGCGGTCGACCGCGTCATCATGCAAGGCGAGGCCTACGACATCCTGGTCAACAATGCCGGCATGAACCGTCCCAAGCCGCTGGTGGAACTGGCCGACGAGGACATCGACGCGGTGTTCGACCTGAATGTGAAGGCGACGTTCTACACCAGCCGCGCGGTGGCGCGCCGTCTTCTGGCGGACGGGCGCCGCGGCTCCATCATCAACGTGTCCTCGCAGATGGGGCATGTGGGCAGTCCGCGCCGCACCGTGTATTGCGCCAGCAAGCATGCCCTGGAAGGCATGACACGGGCGCTGGCCTGGGAGGTGGGCGCGGCGGGTATCCGCGTCAATACCATTTGCCCCACCTTCATCGAGACCCCGATGACCGAACCCATGCTGGCGCAGCCGGGGTTTCGCGACTGGATCTGCGCGCGCAACGCGCTGGGCCGCGTGGGCCGGCTCGACGAGGTCATGGGCGCCATCGTGTTTCTTGCCAGCGACGCGTCCAGCCTGATGACGGGCAGCGCCTTGATGCTGGACGCGGGGTGGACGGCCGCATGAGAACCTCCCCGCGCGCCCAGGATGTGGCGGATCTGGCGGAGGTGTCGCAATCCGCCGTCAGCCGCACCTTCACACCTGGCGCCAGCGTGTCCGAGGAAACGCGGCGCAAGGTGCTGGCCGCCGCGCAGAAGCTGGGCTACCGGCCCAACGCGCTGGCACGCAGCCTGATCACGCGCCGCAGCCGCATCGTCGCCCTCGTGATGAGCTATCTGGAAAACCAGTTCTATCCGCTGGTCATCGAGAAGCTGTCGCAGAAGCTGCAGAAAGAGGGCTACCACGTGCTGATGTTCATCGCCGAGGTGGACGAGGCGGCCGATGGCGTGCTGGCGGAAATCCTGCAATACCAGGTGGACGGCATCGTCATGGCCTCGGCCATGTTGTCGCCGAACATCGCGCGCAGCTGTGCCGAGGTGGGCGTACCGGTGGTGCAGTTCAACCGGATCTCCATGCTGGGCGGCCTGGCGCGCCACGCCAGCAGCTCCGTCACGTCGGACAACCATGCCGGCGGGGCGTTGGCGGCGCAACTGCTGGTGCAGCGGGGCTACCGCCGCTTCGGCTTCCTGGCGGGGCTGCGGGATTCGTCCACCAGTATCGAGCGCGAGCGCGGCTTCCGTGATGCCCTGCGCCAGCTTGGCCACGAGGTACATCGCAGGGAGGCCGGCGATTACAACTTCGACCAGGCGCAGGCTGCCACCCGGCGCCTGTTCCAGCAGGACGCGGTAGATGCCTTGTTCGTCGCCAACGACCATATGGCCATCGCCGCGCTGGATGTATTGCGCCTGGAACTGAAGCTGCGCGTGCCGGAGGACGTGGGCGTGGTCGGCTTCGATGACGTACCACAGGCCGCGTGGGGGGCGTACCGGTTGACGACGGTGCGGCAGCCCCTCGAACTCATGGTCGATGCCACCGTCGGGCTGCTGCGCGAACAGATGCAGGCCGAGTTGCGGCCGCGTGACATCGTCGTGCCTTGCGTGATGGTCGAACGCGCCACGGTGAGGCCCGGGCAGGATCTTTCATAACCATAGCAGGGCGCCATATCCGCCCGCATTCAATCAAGCAGGAGACATATCCATGTATAGCAAGTTTCTACGCGCCCTGGCCATGACGGCCAAGGGCGGATTCAACTCGGCCGCGGTCGTCGTGTCTGCCGTCGCCATGTCCGCTGTCGTCATGTCTGCCGCGGTTACCCCCGCCCACGCCGCCGACGCGTTCCCGACTCGCACCATCCGCTACATCGTGCCGTTCTCGCCTGGCGGCGTGTCCGACGGCGTGGCGCGGCTGATGGCCGAACAGTTGACCCAGCGGCTGGGACAGTCCGTCATCGTGGAGAACAAGCCGGGCGTGTCTGGCATCGTCGGCACCCAGCTGGTGGCGCGGGCCGACGCGGATGGCTACACCATCGTCGGCGGCACCATCACCACGCATGCGGTCAATCCCTTCTTCGTCAAGAAGCTGGGCTATGACCCCGTCAAGGATTTCACGCCCGTGGCGCTGGTGGGCATGGTCAGCAATGCCCTGGTGGTGCGCGCCGACAGCCCTTACAAGTCGGTGCAGGACGTCATCGACGCCGCCCGCGCCAAGCCGGATACCCTGACCTACGGCACCGCGGGGCCAGGCACGTCCCAGCATCTGTCGGGGCAGTTGTTCCAGTCCATCTCCGGCACGCGGCTGCGCCAGATCGTCTACAAGGGCGGCTCGCAGTCCATGATCGACCTGATCGGCGGCCAGATCGACATGGTATTCGACACGGTGGCGGCGGCGCGCCCCATGATCGACTCGGGCAAGGTCAGGGTGCTGGGCGTGACGTCGGCCAAGCCGCTGGCGGATCTGCCGCAGGCAAAACCTTTGGCCGAGTTGGGTTTGCCGGGCTTTGAAATGCAGTCGTGGCAGGGTATCTTCGCCCCGGCCGGGACGCCGGCGCCGGTGGTGGATCGCCTTGCCAAGGCCATTGCCGATGCGGTCGCCGCGCCCGAGGTGCGCGCCAAATTGCTGATGTTGGGCGTGGCGCCGGACGGCCGGGGTTCGGCGCAATTCACCGCGTTCCAGGCCAGTGAAATCGAAAAATGGGGCAAGGTGATCAAGGACGCCGGCATCCAGGCGGATTGATACGCGATCCGCGCCGTTCGATGCCACCCCGCCCATCCAGGAGACAAACATGACCGATCCCCGCTATCCCATCGATGGCCGCTTGCCGGCAATGTTCCGCAGCGGCCAGCCTTTGCGCGGGCTGTTCAATGGCCTGCCCAGTCCGGCCATCATCGAAATGTGCGCCTATGCCGGCTTCGACTTCGTCATCATCGACAACGAGCACGGCAGCGCCGACCTTGGCGTGACCGAGCACATGTTGCGCGCGGCGCGGGCGTCAGGCATCGCACCGGTGGTGCGTTGCTTCGAGCACGATCTTCCGCGCATTCTGGACATGGGCGCCAGTGCCGTGCAGGTGCCCATGGTGCAGACCGTGGAGCAGGCACGGCGCCTGGCGGGCATGACGCGCTATCCGCCCCTGGGCAACCGCGGCAGCGCCTTCAGCACGCGCGCGGCGGGCTACGGCGCCTATGGCGGCGCGGGCCACACGCAACGCAGCAATGACGGCATCGCCTTCATCGCCATGATCGAGACGCCGGAGGCCGTGGACGTGGCGGCCGGCATTGCCGGAGTGGAGGGCGTGGATGCCGTCTTCATCGGGCCCAATGACCTGGCGCATGCCATGGGCCATGGCAGCGACTGGAACGCCGAGCCCGTGCAGCGCGCCATCGAACGTGGCCTCAAGGCCATCGCCGATGCCGGCAAATGCCCGGGCATCATCACCCTGACGCCCGCCGACGAAGAAAAATACGGCGCATGGGGCGCGCGCTATTTCTGCAATGTCTCGACCAGCATCATCACCCGCGCCCTGGCGCAGGCAGCGTCGGCTGGCAAGGATGCGAAATTACGTTATTGATACGCGGTATACCCATATACTGGATCGTTTGTTTGACTGCTCACGTGTATCGATAGAATCCTTCGCACGGCGGCGCCCAGCCTCCATGCGACGATTTGGAACCCCATGAGCGAACATCTGGATTATTGGCATTGCTTTGGCGAGGACTACGCGTCCTCGCGCGCGCTTTTCCTCGACGCTGCCGCCCGCGCCGGTGCCGCGGTGACGAGCTATCCGCATCCCGAGTGGCGCGGCCCCGCCGGCGAACCGCTGGCGATCGACGTGGCCACCGTGGGTTCGCGCGATGCGCCGCGCCAGCTGCTGGTCATCAGCGGAACGCACGGTCTGGAGGGCAGGGCAGGATCGGCCATGCAGGTCGCCTGGCTGATAGCGGGCGACGCCAGGAAGCTGCCCGCTGATGTCGGCGTGGTGCTGGTGCATGCACTGAATCCCTATGGCTTCGCCTACGCGTCCCGGACCACGGAAAACAATGTCGACCTGAATCGCAACTTCGTCGACCATCGAGCGGCCTACCCGGCCAATCCCGGCTATGCCGAACTGCACGACGCGCTGATACCCGCGGCGTGGTCCGAGGCGACGCTGGCGGCGACCGAAGCCGCGACCGCGCGCTTCCGCGAACGGCATGGCGCGGATGCCTTGTTCGATGTCACCGCCCGTGGGCAGTACACGCACCCCGACGGCGTCATGTACGGCGGTTCGCAGCGGGAATGGTCCAACGTGACGCTGGAACGCATCGTCCAGGCACATCTGCCCGGTGCGCGGCAGGTCGGCCTGATCGACTGGCACACCGGCATCGGTGATTACGGCCAGCCGTTCTTCCTGTGCTTCAATCCGGACGGCAGCGACCTGCAGGCCGAGGCAGCCCGTTGGTGGGGCCAGGACCTGGTCGTGGGACAACGCCCCAACGGGCTGGCGCGACCGGATTATCAAGGGCTGGTCTTCAACGGCGTGCGGCAGTTCCTGGGCGACCGGCCCATGGTGGGCGCGGTGATCGAGTACGGCACCGCCGCCGGGCCCGCGCGCGCGGCCTCGCGGCTGGACCAGTGGTTGCGCTTCAAGGCGCCGGCCCAGCCGGACGCGCGCCGCGATGCCGTCTTGCGCGCCGACGTCATCGATGCCATGGTGCCCACTTCCAGCCTGTGGCGCCGAGCGGTGATCAAGCATGGCTTGCGTATCACCCGGCAGGCGGTAGACGGCATGGCTACGTGGCATCTGGCTGGCGCGAAGCATGGCGTTGAATGAGTGAGAGACGAGCATGGCCATCGACAACAGCCAGGAAGCCCTCGTGCGCGCGC
Source organism: Achromobacter sp. HZ34 (assembly GCF_002209485.1). Taxonomy (GTDB): domain Bacteria; phylum Pseudomonadota; class Gammaproteobacteria; order Burkholderiales; family Burkholderiaceae_B; genus Bordetella_C. The sequence continues at coordinate 479,478 of NZ_NJIX01000001.1, forward strand.
TGACGTATGCCAGCCTGCGCGAACAGGCGCAGGCGCTCGCGCAAGGCCGCGTGCGAGCGATTGAACTGCTGGAACAAAGCCTGGCGCGCATCGACCGTTATGACGGCGCCATCAATGCGGTGGCGGTGCGCGATGACACGCGGGCGCGTCAGGCCGCGCTGGCCGCCGACAAGCTGCTTGCCGACGGTGTGCGCAAGCCGCTGTTGGGCGTGCCGATCACGGTCAAGGAATCCTTCGACGTCCAGGGGCTGTACACCACCAGTGGCAATCCCGCCTTCGCGGACAATCTGGCCGAGCGCGATGCGCACGCCGTGGCTGCCTTGCGCGCGGCGGGGGCCGTCATCCTGGGCAAGACCAATGTGCCCCTGGCCCTGGCCGATTTGCAGAGCTACAACGCGCTGCACGGTATCTGCCGCAATCCCTGGGACCTGGCGCGCACGCCGGGAGGCTCGTCGGGCGGTTCGGCCGCGGCGCTGGCTGCTGGCTATACCGCACTGGAACTGGGCTCCGACATCGGCGGCTCCATCCGTATCCCCGCGCATTTCACCGGGGTGTTCGGCCACAAGAGCAGCTATGGCCTGATCTCCATGCGCGGGACCAGCGTTCCCCCGGGCCGGGTCGCGGATCGCGACCTGGGCGTCGCCGGGCCACTTGCTCGCAGCGCGGCGGATCTGGATCTGGCGCTGGACCTGCTGTTGAACCTGGACCCGCTGGCCCGCAAGGCCTGGCGCGTCAGCCTGCCCCCCAGCCGGCAGCGGGACCTGGCGGGGCTTCGCGTGTTGTTGCTGGACCAATGGCCGGGGGCGCCGCGCAGCCTGTCTGAACGGCTGGTGGTGGCGCGCGTGGCGCAGCGGCTGCATGCCGGCGGCGCCAAGGTGTTGTGGGCCGCCGACCTGCAGGCCGGCGTATTGCCCGACCTGCAATTGGCGCACCGGGTCTATCGCAGCCTCATCGGTTCGTCGCTGGCGACGCCGCCGCGGCTGAGCGAGGCCGCCCAGCGCATGCTGGAGGCGCTGGCGCCCAGCGACGAGAGCGCGGACGCCGCGTGGTTGCGCGCGCCGACGCTGTCGCACAGGGACTGGCTGGCCAACAATGAATTGCGCCACCGCATGCGCGAACAGTGGGAGCGCTTGTTTGAATCCGTCGATATCGTCGTTACGCCCGTGGCGCCGACGCCGGCGTTCCAGCACAACCACACCGAACCCAAGGACCAGCGTACCTATCCGGTGGCGTTCGAGGATGGCATCCGCCCGGTGCGCTTCATGGACCTGTTCCACTGGGCCGGTTTGCCGGTGATGCCGGGATTGCCGGCCACGTCCTTCCCGGTCGGCCTGGATGACGATGGCTTGCCGGTCAGTGCGCAGGCCATGGGGGCGTACCTGGAAGACCGTGGCACCATCGCTTTCGCGGGCTTGATGGAAGCGGCATTCGGCGGTTTCCAGGTGCCGCCGGGCTACGAACCCTGAGGGGCACGTACCGCTACCGCAGCTTCTGGTCCAGCGCGTCGCGCAGGCCATCGCCCAGCACATTGAAGGCCAATGACGTCACGAAGATGGCGAGGCCCGGGAAAAACGCCACGTGGTCGGCCATCCCCAGATAGGAGCGGCCGTCGGCCAGCATCGCGCCCCACTCGGGCGAAGGCGGCTGGGCGCCCAGGCCCAGGAAGCTGAGGCCGGCCGCCACCAGGATGGCGGTGCCCATGCGCATCGACGTCGTCACGATGATGGCCGGCAGCGCGCCGGGAAAAATGTGGCGCATGATGATGACGCCAGGCCGCACGCCGATGCTGCGCGCGGCCTGCACATACAGCGATCGGCGCAGGCCGAGGGTGGCGCTGCGCACCACGCGTGCGTACACCGGGATGCTGAAGACGCCCACCGCGTAGATCACATTCGATACCCCGGGCCCCAGCAAGGCGACCACCGCGATGGCCAGCAGGATGCCGGGGAAGGCCAGCATCACATCGCAGGCGCGCATCAGCAAGGTGTCCGTGCGGCCGCCCGCGTAGCCGCTGACCAGGCCGATGGCGATCCCTATCACGCCGCCCAGTAACACCGACAGGGCGCTGACGGCCAGCGAGATGCGGCCGCCCCAGATGATGCGGCTGAAGATGTCGCGGCCATAGGAGTCGGTGCCGGCCCAGTGTGCGGGCGATGGTCCCGCCAACACGTTCTGGTAGTCGGGCGCGGTGGGATCGTAAGGCGCCACCCAGGGTGCGGCGACGGCGCCCAGCACCAGCAGCAGGACCATGGCCAAGGCGACCTGGGTCGTGCGTTGCCGCAGCAGGCGCCTGGCGTGAACGCGCCAGGGCGAAGACCTGACGCTGTCGCCGCCGTTGCCATTGCTGCCGCTGTCAGCGGGCAACGGCTTGGTGTCCTCAAGGGATTGCGTCATGACAGGCGCACCTCCGGATTGGCGAAGCCGTACAGCAAGTCGACGACGAAGCTGATCAGCGAAAACTCCAGCGCGAACAGCAGGATCAGCGCCTGGATGACGGGGTAGTCCCGATAGGCCACGCTGTCGACCAGCAGGCGTCCCAGCCCCGGCCAGGCGAACACGGTTTCCGTGATGATCGCGCCGCCCAGCAGGGCGCCGAACTCCAGTCCGGCCATGGTGATGATGGGCAGCAGGGCGTTGCGCAAGGCGTGACGCCAGACGATGCGCCATTCCGGCAGGCCTTTCATGCGGGCGGTGCGCACGTAGTCCTCGCTGGCGGCTTCGATATAGCCGGAGCGCGTGAAGCGGGCAAGGATGGCGGCCACCGCCGCCCCCAGGGTCAGCGACGGCATGATAAGCGAGCGCCAGTCATCGAAACCGCCCGTTGGCAGCCAGCCCAGGCGCACGGAGAACAGGTTGATCAGCAGCAGCCCCATCCAGAACGTCGGGAAGGAAATACCCGATACCGCCAGGACCATGCCGGTCTTGTCCTGCCACCGGTTGTGGCGGATGCCGGCCAATACGCCCAGGCCTACGCCGACCACGGTGGCCCAGGCCATGGAGACCGCTGCCAGCAGCAGGCTGGGCCAGAAACGCTGTGCGATTTCGCTGGCAACGGGCTGATTGGTGGTGATCGAGCGCCCCAGATCACCCTGCAGGATACGGCGCATGTAGCGGGCATATTGCGTCCAGATGGGCTGGTCCAAGCCCAGTTGCGTGCGGACCACGACCACTTCAGGCTCGGTCGCCTCGGGTCCGGCGATCAGGCGGGCAGGGTCACCGGGCAACAGTCGCACGAACGCGAATACCAGGATGGAGACGGCAATCAGGACAGGGATGGCGCCCAGCAGGCGGCGGACGGCGAACTGGAGCATGGCCTTATCCCGCCTCCGCCGCAACGTAATGATCAGGTCCCACCTGGACCAGCTGCTTGCGCACGGGGTGTTGCCCGGGTGGCAGCCAGGCGCTGGGGATTTCGCTGTCGTCCAGGCCCCGCGCATGGTCGCGGCGGGTCGGGTCGGGCACGGGCACCGCGGCAAGCAGGCGGCGGGTGTAGGCATGCCGCGGCGCGCTGAAGACCGCCTGGCGCGGACCGATCTCGACGATCTGGCCCAGGTACATGACGGCCACGCGATGGCTGATGCGTTCGACGATGGCCATGTCATGGGAAATGAACAGGCACGCCAGGCCGTTTTCGCGCTGCAGCCGCATCATCAGGTTGACGATGCGGGCGCGGGTGCGCACATCCAGGGCGGCGACGGCTTCGTCGGCGATGAGCAGGTCCGGGCAGCTGGCCAAGGCGCGCGCCAGGCAGACTCTTTGCCGTTGGCCGCCGGAGAGGGCGTGGGGATAGCGGTCGACGTAGGCGGCCGGCAGGCCCACCTGGTCCAGCAGGGCCAGCACGCGCTGGCGTATCGCGCCGCCGCTGGCCAGCTTGTGGGTGACGATGGGCTCGGCAATCGAAGCCGCTATGGTCAGCCGCGGATTCAGGGAGGCCTGCGGATCCTGGAACACATACTGGATGCCACGGTGCAGCAGCGCTGCGCTGGCCGTGTCACGGTGATGGATATCCTGGCCCTTGAAACGCAAGACGCCCGCGGCGGGCTGTTCGAGCCGGATGATGGAGCGCCCGGTGGTGGATTTTCCGCAGCCTGACTCGCCGACCAGCGCCAGGGTCTCGCCGGGACGGATATCGAAACTGATGTGCTCGACCGCGTGGATGCGGCCGCGCGAGCGGCCCAGCAACCCTCGGGCAAGGTCGAAGCCGGTACTGAGTCCGCGCACTTCCAGCAGCGGCGCTGCCGTCGTATCGACGCGGTCCTCGGGCAACGGTTCGGTTTCGTCCGCCAGCGCAATAGGCTGCGGCGTCGAAGTGTGCGCCAGGCTGCCCAGGACAGGTAGCGCGGCCAGCAATTGCTGCGTATAAGCATGCGCCGGTGCCGCGAAAATCTGCTCGACCTCGCCCTGTTCGACGATGCGGCCGTCCTGCATCACCGCCACCCGATCCGCGACTTCCGCGACCACGCCCATGTCGTGCGTGACGAAGAGAATGGCCAGGTCCTGTTCGCGCTGCAACTCGCGGATCAAGCGCAGGACCTGTGCCTGCACGGTCACGTCCAGGGCCGTGGTGGGTTCGTCGGCGATCAGCAGGCGTGGGTGGCAGCTCAAGGCCATGGCGATCATGACGCGCTGGCGCATGCCGCCGGACAGCTGGAAGGGATAGCGGTCCAGTTGCTGCGCGGCATTCGGCAGGCGTACCAGATCCAGCAGGCGGCGCGCTTCGGCACGCGCCGCGCTGCGCGCGCTGCCCTGGTGCAACATGATGGCGTCGGTGATCTGGTCGCCGACGCGCAGCACCGGGTTCAGGCTGCTCATGGGCTCCTGGAAGATCATCGCAATCTCCGGGCCGCGCAGCGCGCGCATGCGGTCCGCGGATGCCTGGGCCAGGTCTATCGTGCTGCCGTCGCGGGAATGGTAGTGCAGGCTGCCGGCGCGGATGCGTCCACCGGCATGATCCAGCAAGCGTGTGATGGCCAGGCAACTGACTGATTTGCCGGAGCCACTCTCGCCGATCAGGGCAACGATCTTGCCGGGAGCGATGTCCAGGTCCAGCCCGCGCACGGCCGGGAAGCCGCCAATCTCGACGTCCAGGCCGCTTATCCGCAACAACGGTGCAGCGCTTGCGGCGGGGCGTGCGCCGCCCGGTTCCATCATTGAAGATCCGCGCTTTCGTAGCTCAGCGACGTGTCTGCCTGCTGGCGCAGTCCAACCAGGTTCTTGCTGCGGCCGGCCAGCAGTGTGTCGACCGACAGGAAGATCCAGGGCGCGTTGTCCCAGACGGTCTTCTGCACTTCGTCATAGGAGCGCTTGCGCACGGCGGGGTCGGCCGTGGACAGGCCTTGGGTCAGGGCGCGCTCGACCGCTTCATTGTGGAAGTACGAGATGTTGAACATCGCCGGCGGATAGCTCTTGACCGACAGCAGGGGCCGCAGGGCCCAGTCGGCATCGCCGGTGGAGGGCGCCCAACTGCCATAGAACATGCGCACCTGAGCTTCCTCCGGCGTCTTGGCGCCCCACAGTTTGTCGGTCGCGACGCCAGCCTCGATGGGCTTGACGGCAAGGCGCACGCCGACGGCGGCCAGTTGCTGCTGCAGAAACTGCACCGCGCGCGAATTCAGCGTGTTGCTGAAGGTCCAGATCTCGGATTCGAAACCGTTCGGATAGCCCGCTTCAGCCAACAGTTGCTTGGCCTTGGCGGGGTCATAGGGCCAGACGTTCTGCTTCGTGTAGTAGGCGATGCCGGGCGCGACGGGGGCATCCATCGGCGTCGCATAGCCGTTGTAGACGATACGGATGAAGGCGTTCTTGTCGATCGCGTAGTTCAAGGCCTGACGCACGCGCACATCGTCGAACGGCTTCTTCAAGGTGTTGAGCGCCGCGTAGTGAATGACGATGGAAGGCGTCTTCACGGTGGCCAGCTTGGGATCCTTGGCCACCAGTTCCGCCGCTTCCGGTGGCAGGGGGAAGATGAACTGGGCCTCGCCGGCGCGCAGCATGGCGATGCGGCTGCCATTTTCCGGGGTGCTGCGGATGGTGACGCTATCGAGCTTGGGCAGGCCCGGCTTCCAGTAATGCGGGTTGCGGCTCGCCTTCAGGCGATCGGCCTGCTTGTCGACGAACACGAACGGTCCGGTGCCATCCGCATGGCGGCCGATGTCCTTGCCATATTGTTCCAGCGCCTTGGGGCTGATGATGGAGGCGCCCGTGTGGGCCAGGTAATTAGGCAGCACCGCGGAAGGGTACTTGGTGGTGATACGCACGGTGGCGTCGTCCACGACGTCGACCTTGTCGACCGCTTCGAGCAGGCTCTGGCGCTTCAAGTGCAGGGCAGGGTCGCGCAGGCGGTCGTAGTTGATTTTCACTGCCGCGGCGTTGAATGGCGTGCCGTCATGAAACAGCACATTCTTGCGCAGATGCACCGTGTAGACCGTGGCGTTGTCATTGACGTCGTAGCTTTCCGCCAGGACGGGGACGACCTTGAAGTTCTCGTCGAAGCCGAAGAGCCCCTGGTAGAACAAACGGGTGGCCGACAGGGAGACCGAGTCGTTCAGGTCGGTGGGATCCAGGCCCAGGATATTGTCCGAGACGCCTACCGTAAGATCCTTGGCACTATGAGCGGGAAAGGCATAGGCTAGCGTCGAGGCGAGCGTGGCGCCGAGGACGAGGGAGCGAATCGGGCGTGGCATGGTCTCAGGTGTCCGGTAGATTCAGAGATCCGCAGCATAAAGAGGGACTGGATGCGACAGAAATAACTTTTATGTCGATCCATATAGCGATGCAAGCCCTATTCGTGCCGATGTCGTGTGTTTTCCCTTGGGGGAATCCCGTAGAATCCGCTGCACACGAACCTCTCGGAGCGAACCATGGGCAAGGCGCTTTATCGGAACAGGTTGTCCCAGTACAAGTTTGCCGGCGCCTTGCTGGCGTCCGTGACGGGGTTGGTTGGCGTATCTGGCGTGGCACACGCACAGGATGACCTGAAGATTTTGACGGCGGGTGCGATCAAGTCCGTCGTCACCGGGATGGCCGGCACTTATCAGAAAGACGCCGGCCGTAAGGTCGCCGTCGAAAACGATACGGCGGGTGCATTGGTGCAGCGCATAGAGGCGGGCGACGCCTGCGATGTCACGCTTCTGCCGGGCGGCGCGCTCGAGGCCCTGGCCGGCAAGGGCCTGGTGGAGAAGGGCTCCATCAAGCCTGTCGCGCGCGTAGGCATCGGCGTCGTCGTGGCGGCCGGCGCCGCGCGTCCGGATATCTCGACTGTGGATGCGTTCAAGGCCGCGGTGTTGGCGGCACCTTCGGTTGCTTACCTGGATCCGGCGGCCGGCGGTTCGAGCGGGGTTTACCTGACGGGCTTGTTCAAGAAACTGGGAATAGAGCAGCAAGTGGCGGCAAAGGCGGTGCTGGTGCCTGGCGGATTGGTCGCCCAAAAAATCGTCGACGGGCAGGCCGCCCTTGGCATCCACCAGATCAGCGAAATACTGGCCGTGTCCGGCGCCACCTTGGTCGGCCCCTTGCCGGCCGACATCCAGAACTACACCAACTACGCCGCCGCGGTATGCACAAAGTCCACCGCCAAGCCCGCCGCGCAAGCATTCATCGAGCAACTCCATAGTGCTGCCGCACGGGAGTTGCTGAAGTCCAAGGGAATGGAGGCGGCGCAATAGCCGCGTCAGTTGGCTGGATAGAACTGCCCGAACCACGACCTGAACTGCATGACGGGTCCGTCGGCGTCGCAGAGTAGCGGATGCTCGCGATGGACTTTATTTTCCCAGATGGGAATATCGGCATACACGCCGCTTGCGTCCGCCGGCTTGCCGATTTTCTCGTTGATGAATTGCTCGATCAGCAAATCGATACACGGGTCGCTATCCACCTCGCCGTAGTAGAAAACGAAGCGCAATACGCTTCTGGTGCTTGAAATGGGTGTCGCGAGAAAAAGCATCGCGATCTCCACCATCCGCCGGTAATACACCAAGCCCTGTCCTGGCCCGGTCTGCGAAACGGTGATCAGATAAGGAAAGGCTATTTTCTTGCCGTCGTCGTCCAGATAGCTCACCGTGTCGGCCATTTCGCTTTTGCGGTGCAAGCCATTGAACTCATTCTTTATGGCGAACCTGGCCTCGTTCCCGTGCACACAGAACAGGTGGGGATAATCGACTGCATTTTCGAGTATCTCCTGTATATGGCAGTTGATCTCGAAAGCAAAGGCCTGCCTGGGTGTCGTGCCTTGCCATTTCGGTGGCAACTGGCTGTTTATGGGCCACGCAGGTTCGGTATTCCCGGGGTGAAACCATGCCCAGATGATCCCATCTAATTCCTTGACCGGAAGACGGCCGACATGGGCCCGTTTCTTCAGCGTTTCGCCATTCTTTATGGCATAGGGGATGTCGGTGCAGCGGCCGTCGGTGTCGAAGGCCCAGTCATGAAAAGGACAGCGTATCGAGTTTCCATCGACGGTTCCACCCATGCCGAGGTGCGCACCCAGATGCGGGCAGTGGGCTTCGATAAGGCCAAGGGTGCCCTCCTGATTGCGGAACAGCACCCACTCCTGCTCGAACATTTTCACCGTCGAAACAGTCCCTGCCGTGACTTGCGATGATTGCGCGACAAAAAACCATCCAAATGGCAGCGGTAAACCAGCTTTCGTGATTTTCATTGAGTTTCCTGCGTTCGTGACTCGTCGGACCCGTCGACCGCCTTGTAAGCGGTACGACATCGTCTGAGTGTCCGAGGCATACCGATTGTTCCCGCAGAGCAAGGCCGGGCCGCTTGCGAAAATGAAAGGAAACTGAAGGGAGTGTCTCCGGAATTAATGAGGGACGCGTGAAAGTGGCATGAATAGGGCCCTTAGTTCCCCGATTTCTGCAAAAAACTTCCAATACGCTTACTATTCGCTCCGCAGCCCCTACGCAGCTAACACGACTGATGACGACGAACGTGCGGGCGTTCTCGTCGGACGAAAAAGAGTGGAAATCAAAAGGGGGCGATACATCAATTAATAGGTATCTGGAGAAAAGCCTTGAACATTACCCGTCGCCGTTTCAATACGGCAGCCTTCGGCCTGGCGTCGATCGGCATCGCCCCGAAAATCGCTTTCGCGGACGACAAGTGGCCGTCCAAGCCCATCCGCATCGTGGTTCCCTTTGCCCCCGGCGGCGCCAATGACCTGCTGGGCCGCGCGGCCGCGGAAGGCATCTCGAAAGCGCTGGGTGTCAGCGTCATCGTCGAAAACAAGCCCGGTGCCGGCGCCGTCATCGGTACCGACTACGTCGCGCGTGCCGAGCCCGATGGCTACACGTTCCTGATCAGCGCCGCCGGCGTGATCTCGAACAGCATGATCCGCAAGGTCCACTACAAGGACAGCGACCTGGTGCCGGTGGCCATGGTTGGCTTGGCCCCGTCCGTCGTGGTCGCCCCGGCGAACTCGCCGTACAACACCCTGAAGGAATTCGTCGAAGGGTCGAAGAAGGGCCACGGCCTGCACTTCTCGACCGCCGGCACGGGCAGCACGCCGCACTTCGTCGAAGGCATCCTGACCACCAACTACGGCGCCAAACTGGATCTGGTGCCTTACAAGAGCGGCGGCGAATCGGTGTCTGCCGTCATCGGTGGCCAAGTCGACGCAACGTCGGAAGCCAGCATCGTGGTGCTGCCGATGGTCAAGGGTGGCAAGCTGAAGGCGCTGGCCTGCACGTGGTCGGAACGCATCAAGGCCTATCCGGAACTGTCGACCGCGGCCGAGCAGGGCTTCCCCGAGATCAAGATCGCCCACTGGGCCGGCCTGCATGCGCCCAAGGGTGTGCCGGACGCCATCCTGGACCGCGTCGCCGCCGGCGTTGACGCGGCCATGAAGGATCCCGCCAACGTCAAGCGCTTCACCGACCAGGGCATCGAGCCCGTCGGTGGCACGCGTGCCGACTTCATCAAGTTCTGCGATGAAGAACGCGCGCGCCTGGGCGCCGTGGTGAAAGCCACCGGCATGCATCAGGACGACTGAAGCGCGCCAGGGTTGCAGTCCGGACGACAGCAAGGTGCCGGGCTGTAGCCACGGTCCTCGTCCAGGGGTAAGTACCAATGTAGATACATTTAATGTATCCGTACCATGCGTACATTCGCTGGATACTGAATACGGGCCTCCAAGGGGAAGTCGCCAAGTATTCATTGGACCGTCATAAAAGCAGAGGGGCCGCTTATCGCGGCCCCTTTGTCATTTTCCCGAACCGGGTCCGGAGGAGGGAGGCTGACCAGATAGCCCCCCACATAGAGCGATGATGCTCCCTCCGGTTTCTTGCTTTTACTTCCAGGCGTCCCGCGTACGGCCGCCTCGCGTGGCGGCGAAGGTCGAAGAGAAGGCGCCGATCAGCATCGAGATGAAGGCCCACAGGGCAAAGCCCGCAGCCGCCTTACGCGCCGCATCCGCGGCTTCCAGCGCCTTCTGCTTGGCCTGGTCCGCCGCCTGCTTGGCCTTGTTGATGGTGTCATCGATGCGCTTTTCAGCAGTGGCCTGGTCCACGCCCGTCTGGTTCGAGATCACGCGGGCAACGTAGGTCTTGTCTTCCGGCGTGACATTGCCCCGCGCGATGCTGGTCGCGACGATGCGGCCCACTTCAGCCTTGGCGGCATCGCCTTGCGAGGCATCGGGACGATCCGAGCGGAACAGCGTGTCGGTGAAGTATTGGGTCGAAGGCAGCATGCCGCTACCGCCACCGGCGTTGCCGTTGCCCGCGGCGCTGGCCGCACCGGCGGTCGCCGCCGACGTCGCCGCCGTACCGGCCCCCGACGCGGCACTGGCGCCGACGTTGGCCACGCCGCTGATGGCGGACGACACGCCAGCCGTCATCAGGAACGCGCTGACGGTGGCGCCAAGGGCCCACACCAGGAAACCGTGGGCGGTATCGCGGAAGTACACCTCATCGGAATGGACGTCGACCCACTTGGTGCGCAGACGGCCGGCGATATAGCCACCCAGTCCCGCCGAGATGATCTGAATCACCACCAGCCAGACGATGGCGCCGACGCCGATGGCCTTGGCCGATGCGCCATCGCCGCTCCAGGGCGAGGAGGAAGCGAGTCCCAGGCCAGCGCCCGCGACCAGCAACATCAGATAGGTGGCTGTCGCCACGAAAGCGCCGGCAAGAACGGCGCCCCAGGATACCGCCGACCCGAAGGATTCGCGATTGCCCAGGGAGGCAGGCGATCCTGCAGGATATGCACGACTCGTTTCCATTTTGATTACCTCGGTTCTAGTGTTTGGTGATGCAGGCTTTAGCAACCGGCGTACCCGCCCACGAACAGGCCTTGCACGAGGTGCCGTACGGAACATCGAGGCGCGCCTGAATGAAAGCGCCAGGGTGAGGACAGGGGCGGCTTTGCCATGCCCCTCTGCTGTTGCCGCTGTGGCTGGCTTCTATTGCGCCGGCTTCTCGGCGTTGGCTGGCGCGTTGCGGTCCTGCGGCTGGGTCTGCGGCGGGGTATACAGCCGCTGCACGTCCTTGTTGGTCACCGCATCGTTGTCAGTGCCTTTCTGGGTATCGGGCGACGTACCGGACTTGGTGGCGGGATCCGTGCCGGCGGGGGCATGCGAGTCTCCCTGTGCGCCGCTGCCTTGCGGCCCGCTGCCGGAGGCGCCCACGCCGCCACCGCCTTGACCCGTCTGGTTGTGCTGGCCTTCGCCTTCCTTGCCGGAACCCAGGCCCTGGGACTGGGCGGGCGCCGCAAGCATCAGTCCGGCCGCGCCGACCCCGGCGGCAGGCAAGGAAATGCTGCCCAGCCAGGGCGCGGCGGCGGTCGCCACCGCGGCGATGGTGACGGCAATACTGCTACGGCGTGTCTTCCTGTTCATGGCGGTCTCCTGGTGTAAGCCCGCTGTTGCAAGCCCGCTGTTGCAAGCCTGTTGTTGCAAGCCCACTGTTGCAAGCCCGTTGTTGCAAGCTGTCTGTCAGCAAGCCGCAGGTTCCATGCCCGGCGCGCGCTACGCGTTCGTCACCGCCCCGTGCCAGGCCGGCACCGACCGAATCACCAGCTTCTCCGCCTCCACCACCAGGAAGAACAGCACCGCGCCGGCGAACAGCTTGGCCCACACCACCAACGGCAGGCTTTCCGACGAGAAGATCGCCTGAAAGGGCGGGGCGTAGGTAAACAGCAACTGCAGCACCACCACGGCCCCGATGCCGTACCACAGCAAGGGATTGCCTCGATGCGCCCGCAAGGTCAGCGACGAGTGGATCAAATGCCGGCTGTTGAGCAGATAGAAGACCTGGCCCAGCGTGATGGCGTTGACCGCGGCAGTGCGGGCCATCGCCTCGGACGCGCCCTGTGCCTGCATCACGAAGAACGTCATCAGCGTGTAGGCCACCAAGGCTGCCCCGACGAACAGCACCCGCCAGACACCGAAACGGCTGAGGATGGGCCGCTCCACTGCACGGGGCGGCTGCTGCATCACATCGGGTTCATGCGGTTCGAAGGAGATCACCAGGCCCAAGGCGACCGAGGTGATCATGTTCACCCACAACACCTGCGGCGCGGTGATGGGCAGGGCGAAGCCGAAAATGATCGCCGCCGCGATCACGGCGCCCTGGGCGACATTGGTCGGCAGCATGAAGAGCATGGCCTTCTCGATATTGTTGTAGACGGTGCGGCCTTCCTTCACCGCCGCCGAGATCGAGGCGAAGTTGTCGTCGGCCAGGATCATGCCGGCCGCTTCCTTGGTGACTTCCGTGCCCTTGATGCCCATCGCTACACCGATGTCCGCCTTCTTCAGCGCGGGCGCATCGTTGACCCCATCGCCCGTCATGGCCACCACCTGGCCATTGGCCTGGATGGCCTTGACCAGGCGCAGCTTGTGTTCCGGGCTGGCACGGGCGAATACATCGACGTCGCGCACGCATTCCTGCAGCGCCGCGTCGTTCATGGCCTCGATCTCCACGCCGGCGACGGCGGTGCGGCCGTCGCCTATTCCCAGCATGCGGGCAATGGCCGCGGCGGTGATCTTGTGGTCCCCGGTGATCATCGTCACGCGTATGCCGCCCTCATGGCATTCGCGCACGGCCTCGATGGCCTCCTTGCGGGGCGGGTCCATCAGGCCCACCAGCCCCAGCAGCACCAGGTTATGCGGCAGGTCCTGGGGCAGGAGGCCGCCGCCATGTTCACCATCGCGTCCGCCCAGGCCCGGATTCGGCAGCCAGGCCAGGCCCAGCACCCGTTCTCCCTGTGCTGCCAGCCGTTCGCCCTCGCTGTCGAAATACGCCCGGTCCATGCGCCCGACGCCTTGCGTTGTCTGCTGCCGATCGCTGTGCGCCATGATGACTTCGGGCGCGCCCTTGACCAGCAGCATCTCGCCGTCGCTCGACCGGTGCAGGGTCGCCATGAACTTGTGTTCGGATTCGAAGGGAATGGCGTCGATGCGCGGCGCGGCGGCGGCAACCGCGGCGCGGTCCATGCCCAGCTTGGCGGCAAAGGGGTACAAGGCGCCCTCGGTGGGGTCGCCTTCGACTTTCCACTTGCCCTCGGCCTGGAACAGTTCGGCGTCATTACAAAGACAAGACACCAATCCCATCATCTGCAAGGCGTCGGGCACGGCGCCGGTCACCGGGCGCCCATCCGCGCTGACCTCGCCTGCGGAGGCGTAGCCGTCGCCGGTAACGCCATAGGCGCGGTCGGCGGTGACGACGGAGGTCACCATCATTTCCATCAGGGTCAGCGTGCCGGTCTTGTCGGAACAGATGCGCGAAACGGATCCCAGCGTTTCCACCGCGGGCAAGCGGCGGATGATGGCATTGCGTTGCGCCATGCGCTGCACGCCGATCGCCAGCGTGATGGTGATCAGCGCCGGCAGGCCTTCCGGGATCACCGATACCGCGATGCCGACGATGGCCTGGAACAGCTGCACGAAAGTCATGTGGCCCAGCCAGTGGCCCCAGGCGAACAGCAGCACGCTGACGGCGCCGATGACGGCGGTGATGGTGTAGCCGAATTTCTTGATCTGGCGCAGCAGCGGGGTCTCCAGGACACTGACTTCGGCCAGCATCTGGTTGATGCGGCCCAGTTCCGTCGCGCTGCCGGTGGCCACGACGACGCCCGTGGCGCGACCCGAGACCACCAGGGTGCCGGAGAAGGCCATATTGGCGCGGTCGCCCACGGTGGCCTTGGCGGAAACAGGGGCGGCGGTTTTTTCGGCGGGGACCGATTCGCCCGTGAGCGCGGCCTCTTCGGTACGCAGGTTCTTGACGTCGACCAGGCGCAGGTCCGCCGGAATCTTGTCGCCGGACTCCAGCAGCACGATGTCTCCGGGCACCAGGTCTTCCGCCGCCACCAGGCGGGTCGCGCCCCCGCGCAGCACGCGCGCCTCCGCCGATAACATGTTGCGGATGGAGTCGAGCGCCTTTTCCGCACGGCCTTCCTGCACGAAGCCCAGCAGCGAGTTCAGGATGACCACCGCGAAGATGATGGACGCGTCCAGCCACAGGCTCAGCATCAGCTTGATGAAGCCGGAGACCAGCAGGACGTAGATAAGGATGTTGTTGAACTGGGCGAGGAAGCGGGCGAAAGGGCCTTTCTTCTTGCCCTGTGGCAGGCGGTTGGGCCCGTGGGTGGCGAGCAGGCTGGCGGCTTGCGCGCTATCGAGTCCCACGGCGGGGTCGACGTTCAGTTGGCGTGCCACGTCGCTGGCGGGCAGTGCATGACTGGGTAGTGCGTCGGCCTCACGCCCATGGCCGGTGCCTCCCGTCCCCTCGGTGCCACCCCTCTCGTCCGAGCCTACGGCAACTTGCTGAGCTGAGTTCATACCCGTCTCTCCCGGTTGCGGCGCATTCAGGGGCATGGGTACCGGAACTCGCGCGTGGTGGCCTATCCCCGGGTACTAGTCGTTGGATCATAGCGGCGCGGCGCAAGCGCGACAAGACGGGCCATTACAACGCCAGATGCAGGGGCACATCGTGCGCCGCCGGCACCGCGCAGCAGATCAGGGCTTCATCCGCGCCCACGGCTGCCTGTGGCGCTTTGGTGTAAGCGACGGCGCCTTGCAGGATGCGCGTGCGGCAGCTGCCGCAGTTGCCTTCGCGGCAGCCGTATTCCGGGCTCAGGCCCCGCTGTTCGGCCAGTTCAAGCAGCGAACCATCGCCCGGGTTCCAGCGGGCTTCCTTGACGGAGTCCATGAACATCACCGGCACCGACTTGGTGGCGGGTGCAGCGGCGGGGGCGGCCGCGCCGGGCGTTGCCTTCCCGGCTGTCGCACCGGCGCCAGCGTCCGCATTCCCCTGGCGGGTAAGCGAAGACGCCCCGAAGGCCTCTGCGTGGATCCGATCGTCCGCGACGTTCAGTGCCCGCAAGCCGTCGTAGATCGCCTGCATGAAGGGGCCGGGGCCACATAGATAGAAGTCGTAGTCGTCGAAGGGCAGGCGGGCGCGCAGGACGTCCATGTCGATGCGGCCGCTTTCGTCATAATCCCGGGACCGCTGCGCATCCGTGAGGTCGCTGAGCAAGCGTACGACGTGCACCGCCCCCTGGCCTTGCTCCTGCAACAAGGCCAATTCGTCCGCGAAAGCCCGTTCCTGCAGCGAGCGCGCCGAATGGAAGAACCACACGGGCCGCGTGCGCTGCCTGCGCTTGCCTTCGTAGACCACGTGGCGCAGCATCGCCAGCATCGGTGTCACGCCTATGCCGGCGGCCAGCAGCACGGCAGGGCGCTTCTCCGTCGCATCGATGGTGAATGCTCCGCCCGGCGCCCGGGTATCCAGAAGATCGCCAACCTTCACGTGGTCGTGCAGATACCGGGACACCGCGCCGTCGCGCTTCACGCTGATGCGGTAATTGGCGTCGGACGGCGCGACCGACAAGGTGTAGGTACGGATCGCAGGCTTGTCCTGGCCGGGCAGCGTCACCCGGATCGGCAGGAATTGCCCCGCCTGGTGCACGAGACGGCCGGCGCCGTCGGCGGGTTCCAGGTGGAAGGACCGCACCACGCTGCTCTCATCGACGATGCGCGTCACCTTGAAAGGACGCCACTTGGTGGCGAGTTCCGCGGCACGCAGCCGATTGGCGGCGTCGTCCCAGCTGCCGGTGAGCAGAGCGGCGGGAGACGCGCCCTGGTCGTCGCGCGCCCATTGCAAGGGCAAGGCCTGGCGCCGGCGCACGATGCGTTGCGGAAAGAAACGCCACAGCCGCTCCGCGCCCTGGAAGGCGGCGATCTCCGGCGAGTCGACGATGACCTCCGCGCGTCCGGTCATTTGCAGCAGCTCGCCGGTCTCGAAGTCGGCGAAGGTGACGCCAGCCTTCGGGTTCACCAGGAAGTTGCCCAATGTGTTGAAGAACAGGTTGCCATTGAAGTCGGGGATGGTCATGCCGCCATCGTCGTCCAGGCGCACGAAGCCTGGCTTGCCGCCGCGGTGAGACACGTCGACCTGGCGGTCCTGGTCCGGCAGATCCACATAGGACGCCACGAAGAACGCATCGGACCTGCCGATCAAGGCCTTGGCTTCGTCATCCAGCGCATCCAGCGTCTGGGCGGGGATGGCCGTCTGCACCGCCGGGTCGCGGGTATAGGTGACGGCGCGCTGGTGGATATAGCGCGGGCAGTTGCCGTAGCTATGCACCACATCGATATGGGACAGCGAGCCGCCCGTGTGGCGCAGCACGCCGTTCATGCGATTGCGCCGGCGGGTGGCCAGGTCGATGCCCAGCATGCCCACGGCGTCGCCATCCGCCAGGCCCTCATCGGCGGGATCGGCGCTTTCCCGGGCGATGGCCACGTCCAGGCGCCGCGCATCGGGAGACGCCAGGAAGCCAGGCAGACCCGCCCGCAAGGTAGCCCAGGCCGTCCCGTCACGCGCTACCGTCCCCAGCACGACGAACGGCAACTGCTCGAAAAACTCCCGATGCTGGTCGGGCATGTAATCGCGTACGAAGCGCCGGCCGACGTCGTCCATCTTGGCCAGTACGCCCACGCGGGTCTGCATCGCCAGTTCACCGGCGTGCCAGGGAAGGGAAGTGGACATGGTGGTTCCTTGGAAGAGAGTGGACGGTCGCGGCCGACGATGCCGGTGTTGAGTGGTACGGGCCGTTCAGGCGGTCAAGCCGACCGGCGTGCGCTGGAATTCGACGAAACCGGGCAGTGCTTCCACCCGTGCCAGCCAGGCCCGCACGTTGGGGTAGTCCTTCAGGTCCACGAAGCCTTCGGGCGCACGGGCCGTATAGCTGTACAAGGCCACGTCGGCGATGGTCGGTTGCGACCCCGCGATCCACGCGCTGTCCGCCAGCGTGTCGTCTATCCGCTTGAGCAGGACATGGGCACGAGCGATCGCCGCTTCGCCGTCGATGGGGGCAGCGAATACCGTGACCAGGCGCGCGGCGGCCGGACCGAAGGCGAGGTCGCCGGCGGCAACCGACAGCCAGCGCTGTACGGCGGCCGCTTCCTTGGGCGTCTCCGGCAGCCAATCGGTCTTGCCGTACTTCTTGCTCAGGTAGACCAGGATGGCGTTGGAGTCGGCGATGACGGTGTCGCCATCGACCAGCACCGGCACCTGGCCGAAGGGATTGAGCTTGAGGAATTCGGGCTGCTTGTGGGCGCGGGCAGCCAGGTCGACGTCGATCAGTTCGAAGGGTTGCCCGATCAGGGACAGGAACAGGTGGGCGCGGTGGGAGTGGCCGGAGAGGGCGTGGCGATAGAGTTTCATGGCAGCAGTCCTTATAGTTTCGGTTTCCGCACGTAATGTCGTGCTGGAATGAATCTTAGGAGGACTGCTCGCCCAGAAAAACGGGGTACAGGAGAAGGTATTCTTCTTGGAAGAAGAATAATCCCTGCGGACTACCTAGCCATTCAAGGACTTGTCGGCCCGTAGCGTATCGATGGCCAGGTCCAGGAACGCGCGCACCTTCTGCATGGCATGCCGGCCTTCGCGATGGATCACGTGTATGGGCGCGGGGGCCGGCTCGTAATCCGCCAGCACGACACGCAACTTGTCGTCCCACAGCTCGCCCGCGATCTGGTACGACAGCACGCGCGTCAGGCCTAGCCCGGCCACGGCCGCGGCGATGGCTGAATCGTTGGTGGTGGTGGCAAGCCGGGGCGTCAGGCGGTACGTGATGGCCGCGCCTTCATGCATGAAGCGCCATTCGGCCAGCGAGTTGATGCTGGTGGTCTGGATCAGGGTGTGGCGCGCCAGGTCCTCCGGCGTGCGGGGCAGGCCATGTTCCTTCAGATAGGAGGGCGAGGCGCACACCACCCGGCGCACGCGGCCGACCGGAATGGCCTGCAGGCTGGAGCTGGGCAGCTCGCCGATACGCACGCCGACATCGACCCCTTCTTCGATCAGGTTGACGTTGCGGTCCAGCAGCAGGCAGTTCACTGCCACTTCGGGATAACGGCGCAGGTAGTCCACCACGATAGGCGTGACGTGCAGGGCGCCGAACAACACCGGGGCTGTCACCACCAGATGGCCGCGCGGCGAAGCATGGGTGCCGGCGGCAGCCAGTTCGGCTTCCTCGATATCGCCCAGGATGCGCTTGCAGTTGTCGAAATAAGCGGCGCCGGTGTCCGTCGGCCGTACCACGCGGGTGGTACGGGTGAGCAGGCGCACGCCCAGATGGGCTTCGAGTTCGGTGACGACCCGGCTGACGACCGACAGCGAGATGTCGAGCTTGCGGGCTGCCGCGGTAAAACCGCCGCTTTCGACCACGGTGACGTAGGTCTTCATGGCCTGCATCAGGTCCACGGCGCTGCTCCGGTAATGAGGTGCCAGGAGTATAGCCAGCCAGACCGCCGGCGGGCGGCGCGCGGCCGGCGGGACGAGAAGGGCGCCCATGAATGGAGCGCCCATGAAAAAGCGCCCGACCGAAGTGGGCGCCCTAAAAAAAAGCCCTCTGACGAGGGCTTTTTCTAGCGATCGATGCGATCAGTCCGAAGACTTACAGCGGAACGATCTTGGTGGCTTGCGGGCCTTTTTGACCCATGGCCGACACGTAGCTGACGCGTTGGTTTTCTTGCAGCGACTTGTAGCCTTCACCTTGGATTTCGGAGAAGTGGGCGAACAGATCGTTGCCGCCTTTTTCCGGGGTGATGAAGCCAAAACCCTTTTCCGAATTAAACCACTTGACGATTCCGGTTTCCATGAATTGAGATACCTTGATAAGTTGTGGACGCTAGTCCAGGATGGAGATGATCAAGGCAAGAACATGGACAGAAGTGTGTACAACTTGCTTGTACACGGAAGAACATTATCGGCGCACTTGAAAATCTGTGCTAACTATGCGGGCGCGTCAGCACAGAGTCAAGTTTTATTCGCAAATTGTTTTGCTGTCCGTGAAAAAACAGTCAAAAAATTCAGTGAAACCGCTCAAAAGGCTTCTCATCAATCCAAAGAAGGGATTTGCGCAATTTTGTAACGAGGTCTTGGACCTGCTCATGACTCAGCAGGAATACCTCGCTGGACTCGTCGATGGCTTCCATGCCAGGCTCGGACCGGCTGATGCGCAAGAGGACCGTGTCGCTGGGTCCGGCAAGGGCGCCGACCTCGATAGTAGTGACGTGGGTAGGGCCTTCAAGTTCGATCGTCTCCATGGATGAGTTGCCTTCTGTTACGCGTCCCGGCATCCGCTTCTGTTCACACCTGATGGAGCAGGGTCGCTGGCTAAGGGGAGGCTCATCAGAGCCCATGAGGGTCGAGGGGTAGCGCTATTTGCCGTCTGTGAAACCGTCTCCGAAAAACCACACAGTGCCTTAAGCCTATCACGGCAGAGCGCCTCCGGGGAGCAACCCTCCCAAACGGCCGGCGATCCTCCACAATCTGACGCTTCCCTTATCGGGATGCCCGTATTCCGCTGCCCCGATCAGGCTTCCTGGATCAGGCTTCCATGACCAGCGTGCGGCGCACCTCGACAAAAGCCGCGGCGGCGGTCTCGGCCAAGGCATGCCGGCCGTTCTGCACACGGGGCTGGCCCGCCACCCAGGCATTGGCAATGGCCGATGTGCGGTGGCTGCCAAACACATGGGCAGACAGCATGTCGCGGGCGGGCAACCCGGCCAGGGCCACGTGGGCGGGATCCAGCTCAAGGAAATCGGCCTGGGCGCCCGGCACCAATCCGTCCACCGGCCGGCCACTGGCCTGGGCGCCACCGGCCACGGCCGCCAGGGTCAGGGCGGTGGCGACGTGAGGCTGGCCCGGATCGGCCATGACATTGCGCTGGCGCGTGGTCAGGCGCAAGCCGTATTCCAGCCACTGCAGTTCCTCGGCCGCATTGACGGTGGCATGGCTATCGGACCCCACCCCCCAGCGGCCGCCGCCTTCGCGCCAGTGCGCCATATCGAAGAATCCATCGCCCAGATTGGCCTCCGTCGTGGGGCAGAGACCCGCAACCGCGCCGCTGCGGGCGGCGTCAAAGGTTTCGGCGGGTGTCATGTGGGTGGCGTGGACCAGGCACCAGCGCGGTCCCACGGGCGCGTGTTCCAGCAGCCAGCGCACGGGCGGCAGGCCACTCCAGGCGATGCAGTCCTCGACTTCCTTGGTCTGTTCCGCGATGTGGATATGGATGGGGGCGGTGGGGTCCAGGGCGTCCAGGCCGGCCAGGGCTTCTTTCAGCGTGTCGGGCGGCACGGCGCGCAGGGAGTGCGGCGCCAGGCCCAGGCGGGCGCCCTGCGCATCGCACAGCGGTTTCAGCGTGCCGAGCAAGCGCAGCATGGCGTCGGTGCCGTGCAGGAAGCGGCGCTGGCCCGCATGCGGCGCGGCGCCGCCGAAGCCGCCGGTCTGGTACAGCACGGGCAATAACGTCAAGCCCATGCCGGTGCGCTGGGCGGCGCGCAGGATGGCCATGGCCATGTCGGGCTGGGGCGCGTAGGGCTGGCCCTGGGGATCGTGATGCAGGTAATGGAATTCGCAGACGCTGGTGTAGCCGGCTTCCAGCATTTCGACATAGAGCCAGGTGGCGATCGCCTCCACCTGGGCGGGATCGATGCGGCTGGCGCAGCGGTACATCAGGTCGCGCCAGCTCCAGAAGCTGTCCGCCGCCTGCGCGCGATATTCGGTCAGGCCGCAGAAGCCGCGCTGGAATGCGTGGGAGTGCAGATTCGGCATGCCGGGGATCAGCGGGCCGGCGGCGCGGGCTTGCCCCGTAGCGGGGGCGACACCGGCGCTGACATCGGTGAGGCGGCCTTGCGGGTCCCAGGTCAGGGCGACATCGCGCGCCCAGCCGGTGGGCAGCAGGGCATCGGCGGCCCAGATCGAGGACGATGCCGCTGATGCGGTGTCGGCGGAAGGCAGGGAGCTTGCAGGCTTCATAGTGCTTCTCGGGCTTCAGGCGGATTTCGGTTGGGGCGCATGGCCGTCGCCGCCTGTCGGGTGGGGCACGGCGGAGATATCGAAGGAAACGGCGATCAGTCCCGAGCCGTTGTCAGCGGCAGGCTTCACGCGCCACGCCTGCGAGGTTTGGGCCCACCACAGGCCTGCATCCGGGGCCAGGGAGTGGCAGGCGCCATCGCCGCCCGGGTCGGCGTGTATTCCAGACGCTTGCGTGGCGGCATGTATTCCGGCGACTTGCGTGCCGGCGTCGTGCACTTCCCAGCCTCCGCCCACGGCCAGCAACAAGCCGTGGGACGCGGCGGGCAACTCGCCGGCCTGCCAGATGACGGTCACGCGTGCACGGACGGCGCCGCGCCGGCTCATCACATTGAAATCTTCCGACGCGCCGCCCTGCAGGACGCAGTCGACGTCCACGTCGCCGGGGAATGCGAAGGGCAGCAACGTTTCGGTCAGCGCGTGCGTTTGCGCCGGGAAGCCCCCGCGCAGCATCACGCCGGCTCCGCTCAGCAAGGTGATGACGCGGTCCACATCGGCGAAGCGGGAAAACGGCCCGGCGGCGTCGATACGGGCGACGCTGATGCGCCACAGGAAATCCTGCACGCTCGCGCCGGGCGGCCAGCAGGCGATTTCGCGCGTGGTGCCGCCGCCGTTCTTCCAGGGCTGGGCGGGAACGTCGGCCAGGCGGAAGGGCGTGACGGCGCCGGTCATGGCTGCCTGGCTGCCAGCCTTGTTGCTCGAAGGGAGATCAGCCACGTTCAGCACCGCCTAATGCTTGAAATTGAATCGCTTGAAGATGAATCAGCCACGTTTCAGCACCGCCTGCAGGAATTCGCGCGTCCTGGCCTGGGTCGGCGCGGTGAAGATCCGCGACGGCGGACCGGCTTCGATGATGCCCCCATGGTCCATCACCACCACCACGTCCGCCACTTCCTGCGCGAACGCCATTTCGTGGGTCACCACCATCATGGTCATGCCTTCCGCGGCCAGCAGCTTCATGACCTTCAGTACTTCGCCGACCAATTCGGGATCCAGCGCCGACGTGGGCTCGTCGAACAGCATGACACGCGGCTGCATGGCCAGGGCGCGAGCAATGGCGACGCGCTGCTTCTGGCCCCCCGACAGGCTGGCGGGCATGGCGTCGGCCTTGTGGGCCAGGCCCACTTTCTCCAGCAGCGCGCGGGCCTCGTGCTCCGCCTGCTTGCGCGAGATGCCGCGCAGCTTGCGCGGGCCCAGCGTGACGTTGTGCAGCACGTTCAGGTGGGCGAACAGGTTGAAGGACTGGAACACCATGCCCACTTCTTCGCGCAGCTTGTTGAGCTGGCTGTCGGGCAGCATGACGCCGTCGGTCAACAGCGGCCGGCCGCAGATGTCGATGTCACCTTCCTGGGCCAATTCCAGCCCGTTGCAGCAACGCAGCAGCGTGCTCTTGCCCGAACCGCTGGGCCCGATCACCACGACGACCTGCGAAGGCATGATATCGAGATCGATGCCCTGCAGCACGACGTTGTCGCCGTAGGCCTTGACCAATTGGCGGATGCTGATCATGGGTTGCATGGCGTGGTCTACCTGGCCTGCTTGATCGTGCATGGTCATTGCACCATCCCTCCGGCGCGCAGGCGCAATTCGATACGCCGCAACGCAAACGTGGTCACGCCCGTCAAGACGAAATAGATCACCGCGATGGCCAGATACACCTCCAGCGAACGGTAGGACACGGAAATGATCTTCTGTCCTTCGTGCATCACGTCGTGGATGGTCAGCAGGGACACCAGCGCGGAATTCTTGATCAGGGCGATGAACTCGTTGCCCAGCGGCGGAATCATGCGCACGAATGCTTGCGGCAGTACCACGCTGGTCATGGCCATATGCCCCGGCATGCCCAGCGACCGGGCCGCCTCGACCTGGCCGCGGTCGATGGACTGGATGGATCCCCGGACGATCTCCGAGACATAAGCGCCGCTGTAGATGGCCAGCCCGATCATGCCGCAGACGAAGGCCGGCAGCGTGATGCCGAACTGCGGCAAGCCAAAGAACAGGATGAACAGCTGCACCAGCAGGGGCGTGCCGCGGATCGCCGCCACATACGTGGAGCACAGGCCGTAGATCACCCAGCGGCGCGGATCCAGGCGGCCGATGCCCACCAGCAGACCGATCAGACTGCCAAGCAGCAGCGACACGGAGACGATTTCTATCGTCACCGCGGCGCCTCGGAGCAGGTCGGGCCAACCGGCCCAGACCGGGGAGAAATCAAGATCCATTCAGTACCTCAGGACTAACACGGTTGCGAGCGCAGGGGGCGCGGTGGTCGACCCCTGCGTTGCGGAACCTTCAATTGCTGAACCACTTCTTGACGATCGCGTCGTAGGTGCCATCCGCCTTCAACTGCACCAGCGCCTTGTTCAACGCGGCGGTCAGTTCAGGCATGTCCTTGCGCACCGCCATGCCGTAGGCTTCGGTGGTCAGTTGTTCAGGCAGGACCTTCAGGCCACCGCGGGTGCGCACGTATTGATAGGCGGCGGGCAGGCCCGTGACCGCGGCGTCGGCGCGGCCGATGGCGACCAGGTTGAACATCTGGTCGTTCTTCTCCACTTCCACCAGCTTGACGCCGGGGTAGGCTTCCTTCACGAAGCTCACCGACTTCGTACCGACCTGCACGCTGACCTGCTTGCCGTCCAGGTCCTTGGGCGACTTGATGCTGCTGTTGTCAGCCTTGACCATGGCGACCAGGCCGCCGGCATAGTAGGAATCGCCGAAGTCGACGACCTTGCGGCGTTCGTCGGTGATGTAGATGGCCGAGACCGCCATGTCGAAGCGCTTGGACACCAGGCCCGGGATCAGGCCTTTGAAGTCGATCTGGGTCCATTCGACTTTCTTGCCCATGGCCTTGGCCAGGGCTTCAGTCAGTTCCACGTCGAAGCCGGTCATCTTGCCGTTCTCGACGAATTCCATGGGCGGGAAGGTGGCATCGGTGACCACGCGAATCACGTCCTGATCGGCCAGGGCGGACGCGGGCGTGACGGCCCAGGCCAGGGGACACAAGGCAAGCGCGGCCTGCAGGACACGGCGACGGAGGGTTTTCATGAGAGGCTCCTGGGAAGTTGAAAGGACATCGATCGGCAACGCGGGCCGGGTTAATGCAAAAAGGACATCGGCCTCCGGCCTGAGCCGGGGAAAGCAGAATCACGTGCTAGGGCAATGCACGTCAGGCAGAATCAGGTGATGCTCAACAAACGGGATACGCGGGCGGCGGCGACCACCACCATCTGTGTCAGTTCTTCCGCGCGCGGCAGGCCACGCGAAGTCGGCGCCATCAGAGTCATGCAGCCGGCCAGGCGCTGGCCCGGGCCGAACAGGGGCGCACTGGCTCCCCATACCCCGTCATCGATTTCGTTCTGGCTGCGGGCGTAACCGGCCTCGCGAATGGCGGCCAGCGCCGCGCGGTCGGGCAAGGCCGGATCGGCGGGCTCGTCCTGCCAGGCATCCAGCACGGCATCGCGGCGCGCGGGCGGCAGATGGGCGAGCAGGCACTTGGCGGTGGCGCCTTTGCGCAACGGCACGCTGCGGCCTTTGATGAAGGAGCAGCGCAGGGCTTGCGGGCTTTCCAGCATGTCCAGGCAGATGGCGCGGTCGTTCACCGCCACGATCAAACCCACGCTTTCGTGGGACTGATGCACCAGGCGTTGCATATCCATGCGGGCCATATGCACCAGGCTGGAACTGGCGTCGAAGCCTTGCGCCAGCTGCAACCCCATGGGGCCGGGCGCGTAATTGCCATCTTCCTCCTGCACGAAGCCCCAGTGCTTGAGCCGGGCCAGTTGCCGGTAGAGCGAGCTGCGCGGCATGCCGGTGGCATCGGCCAGCTGTTGCGCGGTCACCGGCCCATTCCATTGGGCGAGCGTAGCCAGCACCAGCAGGACGCGGTCTTGGGCAGCGGGGGCAAGGTTGGTTGACGACATGATGTCCGCAGTATGGGACGAAAGCCCATCCGAGGCCAAGGCTCTATTCCCATGAGATGGGAATGGAAGGCGGCTTTTGGTCGGCCCGAACTAGTCGCAAAACTTGGACTAAGTCCATGATATGAGGGCTTATTCCAAGATTTAAGGGAAAACCCTAGGCGAACATAAATTGTGAGATGTCCCATCAAATGGGAATAGTGGCACATCCTGCCCCGATGCAGGGCGGGATGTGCTTCAACTTGGTGCAAATTGCAGGGCGTACGTGTCAGGCGGCGATTCCATTCAGAGGCCACGCGACCGGCGTGGGTGTGTCGCGCCGGCGATACGGTTCCCTTATTAGACTGCAGATAAGAATAATTCTTGGTATCATCGCCGTCTGATTCTTGACCGGCTTTGCTGATTCGCGCGCGCTGCCTTCTTCCTTGTCAGCCGCAAGCCGCCGGATCGCTGCCATCATGTCCATCGCCTTCCTGGAAAACCTGTACGTAGAGAACCACGCCTGGCTCTGCCTATGGCTGCGGCGCCGGCTCGACTGCGGCGAGGAGGCGGCCGATCTGGCGCACGATACGTTTCTACGAGTCCTGCGCAAGCCCGATGACCTGCCCGCCGTGCGCGAGCCGCGCGCCTACCTGACCACCATCGCGCGCGGCCTGGTCAATGACCACTGGCGGCGCCGTTCGCTGGAAAAGGCCTGGCTGGAAACCCTGGCCGCGCTGCCGGAGGACTTCGACGCAGCGCCGGAACGGCTGCTGGTGATGCAGCAGACGCTGCAGCAACTGGACCTCATGCTGGCCGGACTGGCTGCCAAGGCGCGCGAGGTGTTCGTGCTGTCGCAGCTGGAAGGATTGACCTATGCGGAGATCGCGGCGCGCCTGAAGCTGAGCGACCGCACGGTCAAGCGCTATATGGCCCAGGGCTTCGAGCTTTGCCTGGCCTTGATCGACTGAAGCAATGTCCGCCACCAGCAACGCGCCCTCGGGCACCAGCGCCGCAGCCGCCCTCGACCACGCTGTCATCCGTGAAGCGGCGCGCTGGCTGGTGCGCCTGCATTCCGGCGAGGCGGGCCCGGAAGACCACGCCGCCTTGCAGCGCTGGCGCCAGGAGCGAGCCGAGCACGAACTGGCCTGGCAGCGCGCGGAACGGCTGAGCGAACGTTTCGGCGCCTTGCCGCCGATGCTGGGCGTGCCGGTGCTCACGCGCGCCACGGGCCTGAACCGCCGCGCCCTGATGAAGACCCTGGCTGCCCTTGGCGTGACAGTGCCGGTGGCTTGGCTGGCCTATCGATACGGCCCCGTGCTGGCGGCAGGGGCGGGGGACTATCGCAGCGCCGTGGGGGAACATCGGGAAGTCATCCTCGCGGATGGCAGCCAGGTGCAGCTCAATACCGCCACCACGCTGGATGTGCGCTACAGCGACGACAGCAGGCTGATGCGCCTGCGTGACGGCGAAATCTATGTAAGCACGGCGCCGGACACGGCCACGCGCGCGCGGCCGTTCCTGATCGATACCGCGGCGGGACGCATGCGCGCCTTGGGCACGCGCTTCGTCGTCAGGCAGTTCGATGACAGCGAAGGCACCACGTCCCTGGACGTGCTGGAGCACAGGGTCGAAGTGACCTTGCGATCCGGTGGCGCCCGCCGCATCGTCGACGCGGGGCAGTCCATCCGGTTCAGCGCCGACGGGTTCAAGGCCACGCCGGCGGGCCAGCGCACGGCGGGTGCGGTGGTTGGACCTCCTGCCTGGACGCATGGGGCGCTGGAAGCCGACAACATGCGGCTGGACGCATTCCTGGCGGAGTTGTCGCGCTACCGGCCTGGCATCGTGCGTTGCGACCCGGCGGTGGCGGGCCTGCGCGTGTCGGGTGTGTTCCAGCTGGCGGATACCGACCATGTGCTGGCGGTGGTGGGGCAGACGCTGCCGGTGCGTATCGTGCGGCGGACCGGGTATTGGGTGACGGTCACCGCGGCGGCTTCTTGAGAGATCCGGTGGCCTGTTGATCCGTTGGTCTAATGGACTGGCGGTCCGTCGGTACGGCGTGCCGGCAGCGCAGCCCTGGTTCATACCATTGTTTCATTTGCTTTCAATTCAAACTGTCCTGGCGTGTCCTTTTCCGGATCGCTCGTCCGGCATAGGTCGCATCAACGAAGCACATGCGACAGGAGAGTGGAAAGTGGGATCGCTGGAACACCCGGCGCGCCAGGCCAATGCGCGCGCCGCAGGGAAGGGGAACAGGAAGGGCCAGGGCAGGGCGCACATCGCCATCACCGCGCTGACGGCACTGTCGGCGGCGTTGGCCGGTGGCGCCGTGTACGCGCCCGCAGCCATGGCACAGAGCGCGCCGCAGGCCGCTGTTCGCGCGTTCGACATCCCCGGCGGATCCCTGGCACAGGTACTCAGCGCGTATGGCAAGGCCGGCGGCATCACGGTGTCGTTCAGGCCGGAAGATGTGGCCGGCTTGAATAGCGCGGGCCTGCACGGCAGCTATACCGTCGCGGAAGGACTGGAACGCCTGCTGGCCGGGACGTCCCTGCGGGCGCTGCCACAGCCCGGCGAAGGCTACGTAGTCCGTGGGCCTGAATCTACGGGCGGCGCGCCGGGTGCGGCAGGCGGAGGCATCACGGGTGCTTCGGCGGCTGGTGGCGTAGCAGGCGCAGGCCCGGCAAATGGGTCGACGAGCAGCGCGTCAGCGGGTTCGGCCACGGCGGCCGAAGGCGGCACCGGTTCGACCATGGAAGCGATCCAGGTCAGCGGCAGCTGGCTGGGCACCGGCTTGCAGAACAGCGTGCAAAGCTTCGGCGGCGCCCGCACCTTGTTGCGCCGCGAGGATATCGCCGACAGCGGCGCGGCCAGCGTCGGTGACGTGTTGCGCCGGGTGCCGGGCGTGCAAATCAGCGGCAGCACCAGCGCGACGGGCAGCGCGGTGGGCCTGCACGTGGGGATACGCGGCCTGAACCCGCGCAATTCCTTCCGTACCACCATGCTGATCGACGGCATCCCCATGGCCATGGCGCCGTATGGACAGCCCAATCTGGTGATGTCGCCCGTCAGCCTGGGCAATATCGAATCGATCGACGTGGTGCGCGGTGGCGGCGCCGTGCGTTACGGGCCGCAGAACGTGGGCGGCATCATCAACTTCAAGACGCGCGCCATTCCGACGGAAAGCGGCCTGACCGCGGACGCCTCCGCCCGCTACAACGTCTTCAGCAAGGGCGGCACCAACACGCAGTACACCACCTTCCTGGGCACGCAGATGGACAACGGCCTGGGCGTGGCGCTGTTGTACTCCGGCATGGACGGCCAGGAGTGGCGCGACGGCAGCCACGACCGCTACAACGACGTGGCATTGAAGTGGCGCTATGAGATCACGCCGTCCTCGGAGATCTACGGCAAATTCGCCCATTACGACGTGAAATCCGTGACGCCGGGCGGCCTGACGCCGGCGCAGTACCGCGACGACCCGTTCCAGAACACGCGTCCGACGGACTATTGGAAGGGCCAGCGCGACCAGGTCGACGTGGGCTACCTGAACACCATCTCGGACACCCAGGAGTTCGAAGTGAGGGTGTATCACTACGACAGTTCGCGCGAAAGCCGGCTGATCAACGTGGCGCAGAAGCGCAATGATTTCCAGCCGCGCAACAACCAGGTGCTGGGTATCGAACCGCGCTACACGCAGCGGATCGAGTGGGGCCCGACCACCCATGACGTCACCGTGGGCTACCGCTACATCCACGAGACGGGCCAGGACAAGCGCTATAGCGAATCGCTGGCGACGGGCGCGCAGACGGGCCGGACGGTGTTCGACAACAGCACCAGCGCGAATTCCGTCTATATCGACGACCGCATTGCGTATGGCAACTGGCGCGTCACCCCCGGCGTGCGCTACGAGAAAATCGACACCGACCGCGAGCCCAGCGGCACCACCGACAGCACGGCCTTCAAGGTGAAGAACAGCAAGGGCCTGCCTTCGCTGAACATCGCCTATCTGGTCAGTCCGGACCTGACGCTGTACACCAACTACAGCACGTCGTTCGGCGCGGTGCAGTACACACAGCTGAACTCGATGTCGGATTCCAATCCGCTGAAGCCGGAGATCGCCAAGACGGTCGAAGCGGGCATGCGCTATAGCGGCGAGCAGGTGCACAGCGAGTTGACGGTGTTCAACCTGCGTTTCGACAACCAGATCCTGTCGATTCCCGGCACCAATCCCGCGGTGTTCCGCAACCTGGGCGCGACGACGCACAACGGCGTGGAATTCGCGGCGGATTATGACTTCGACCGCGCCGGGCCGCTGGCGGGTTTGAACCTGTATGCCAATTACACCTATGTGCGCGCCATCCAGAAATCCGGCGACGACAGCGGCAAGGACGTGCCGTTCTATTCGCGCCAGACGGGCACGCTGGGCGGCCGGTACAGCGTGAAGCAGTGGGCCTTCAACGTGTTCACCACGGCGCAGAGCAGCCAGTATTCCGACACGGCCAATACGGTGCAGGAGTCGGCGGACGGCATCAACGGCCGGGTGCCGGGTTTCAGCGTGTGGAATGCACAGGTCAGCTACAAGCTGCAGAGCCGTCCTGGCAGCGAGATCCAGGTGGGGGTGAACAATCTGTTCGACCGGCGCTACTACACGCGCAATACCGACAGCGATGGCGGCCGCATGGTGGGCGCGCCGCGCATGGTGTACGTGCAGGCCCGCATCGCGTATTGATGGCTTATGCATCGACGGCTGATGTAGTGGATTGATGGCGGATCGAGACATGCGCAAGCTTTGGCTGCAGGCTCACCGGTGGATGGCCTTGAGCCTGGGCTGGGTATTGATCCTGTCCGGGCTGACCGGCGCGACGCTGGTGGTGTTGCGGCCGCTGGATCAGTGGCTGCATCCGGAACTATTCGTTGCAACAGGATCTGGTGTAGCGGATGGCGCCGGCGACGCAGCCGGAAATGCCGCGCGAAGTCCGGTAACGGGGCGCAGCCTGGCTGGGGGCGGAACGCCAGGCACGGGCGTCACGCTTGAATCGCTGCGTGCGACGCTGGCGCGGGAGTTTGGCGGCCAAGGCAATTTCTCGTTCCGCCCGCCGCGCGAGCCTGGCGAGACTCTGCAGGTGCTGGTGCGGGCAGGCTGGCGCGGCACCGTGTACATCGATCCCGTATCAGGCAGGGAGCAGGGCAGGCGCGGCGAGAACGAGGGGATGGTGGCGCTGCTGTATGGCCTGCATAGCGCTTTGTGGCTGCAGCAGACCGGCAAGGCCATCCTTGCCTGCGTCGCCGGCATCTATGTCCTGCTCATGATCACGGGACTCGTGCTGTGGTGGCCACGCAAATGGCCGCCGACGCTGCGGATCGAGTTACGCAAGGGCTTGTTGCGCGGTTTGTTCGACGTCCACCGGACTGTCGGCGCCTTGCTGGCCCTGGCACTTTGCGTGTCCATTGCCACGGGCGCGTACCTGGCGTGGCGGCCGATCGGCGGCTGGATCACGGCGGCCAGCGGCGCCAGCAAAGTGCTTGCGCCGAAGCTGCCCAAGTTGCCGATGCCGATGCCTTTGCCGATGCCCAGTCAGTCGGCAGGCGCGCCGGCATCTCCAGAGCAATCCAGTGCGGCTGACCGGGGCGCGTCGCCGCGCCAGCCGCTGGATGCGCTGGCCGCCAGTGCCCAGGCTGCCTTCCCGGATGGCCGGATCGACCTGTTCCTTTACACGCCGCATCTCGATCGGCCGCTGGTGGTGCGCATGCACGTACCGGACGATCCGCACCCCAACGGGCGTTCCACCGTCTGGCTCGACCCCCGCACTGGCGCGGTCCTGGGCAAGGTGCGCTGGAACGACCTTGACCCCGGCACCCGCATCAATTCGATCGTCTATCCGCTGCACACGGGCGAACTGGGCGGCGTGCCGCTGCAGGCGGCCATCGCCACCCTGGGCCTGGCCCTGGCCACGCTGGGCATCAGCGGCCTCTGGTTATGGCTACGCCGCCGCAGCGCGCGGCGGCGTAGCGTCGTGTAGTGGGGGCGCGGCGCGGCATGGCGTGGCGCCGTGTAGCGCGAGGCGTCGCGCCAAAAACTCTTTCTCGAAAAAACGTGGGGATCGCGCGAAGCCGCGCGATCCCTAGGCTGCTTTCAGGCGAAAATCCACTTTTACCGCGCGGCGACGACCGGGAACTTCACGCCGATCAACGCTTCGCTGACGATCCACAGCCGCGTGGCTGCCACCGGGTCGACGGCGTGTTCGGCGACGCCGCGGCCGCCGCCGCCGACATCGGTGGCGCTCAATTCGGCGTCCGCCAGGCCGGCCACATCGACATCCTCGCAATACAGCCCGCCCAGTCCGTCCAGGCGAGGATGAACCGCGCACCACACCTGCGTGGCCGCGCCTTGCGCGACAGACTTCTTGCCCCGGTACGGATCGATCACCGGTTGTCCCGCCGCATCCAGGGCGCCGAAGGTCTGCAATTCCTCGGCGCTCAGGTGCTGCGCCAGATTGGTGACGATGCCGCCCGGATGCACCGAGAACGCCCGTACGCCCGCTTCGCGGCCACGGCGATCCAGTTCCAGGGCGAACAGCGCATTGGCCGTCTTGGACTGTCCATACGCGGCCCACCGGTCATAGGCGCAGCGCGCGAACGCCAGATCATCGAAGCGCACCGGCGAAAACCGGTGCCCGCGTGAAGACAGCGCCACCACCCGCGCATTGCCGGCGGCGGACAGGGCCGGCCACAGCCGCCCGGTCAAGGCGAAATGGCCGATGTGATTGACGGCGAACTGCAGCTCCAGGCCGCGTTCGTCGCGTTGCAGTTCGGGCAGGGCCATGATGCCCGCGCTTAGCATCAGGATGTCCAGCGCCCGGCGTTCGGCCAGGAAGCGTTCGGCGAAGCGGTCGATGGTGCGCTTGTCGCCAAGATCCATCGCCCAGACTTCAACGTTAGGGATGGCGGCCAGCCGCTCGCGCGCCCTGGCTTCGTCGCGGGCCGGCACGATCACCCGTGCGCCGGCTTGCGCCATGACACGCACGGCTTCCTGCCCCAGGCCGGAATAGCCGCCGGTGACGATGGCCGTGCGGCCGGTCAGGTCGATGCCCGCCATGACTTCAGCGGCTGTGGTGGCGGCATCGAAGCCGGAAAGCAGGGGAGTTTGAATAGGGGTCACTTGCTGCAGCATGGTTGGACTCCTGAGAGGGAATTGCTGGAATGCCACGAGAGTTTGCGCTAAAGTCCTCGAACGATTAATGCTGTCCAGTTCGATATTCATGCTCGATCGTTCAGAAATACCCGGTGATCCGCTATCCGACCTGATTCGCCTCGCCGCCGCGCGCCCGACCTACTCGGGCGAAATGCGGGGCGGCGGCAGCTGGGCCATCCGCATGCCGCGACCGGAAGGTCTCAAGTTCTTCGCCATCCTGCGCGGCCGCGTGTGGCTGCAACTGCGCCGCGACGAGCCCGCCGTGGAGTTGAATGCGGGCGACGTGGCGATCATGTATCTGCAGCACGACTTCCTGCTGGCCAGCGACCTGGCCGCGCCGGAACGTGACGCGCACGAGATCTACGTGCCGCCCAAGCCGCGGCATTCCAGCGTGACGCTGGGCGATGGATCGGAATTCCATATGCTGGGCGGCCATGCCTTGCTCGACGCGGAATGCGGCCAGCTGCTGGCCGCCGCGCTGCCGCCGCTGATCCACGTGGGCCAGGATTGCAGCGAGGCGCGCATGTTGCGCTGGCTGGTGGAACGCCTGATCGAAGAACGCGCCACTTGTGCCAGCGGCCATGCCCTGATGACGCAGCAGCTGACGCAGATGCTTTTCCTGCAAGCGCTGCGTCTGCATCTGTCCCGTGCCAGCAGCCTGCTGCCCGGCTGGCTGCGCGCGATGACGGACGAACGCCTGCAGCCGGCCCTGCGCTGCATCCACGACGAACCCGGCCGGCCCTGGGCGCTGGAGGAGCTGGCGCGGGCCTCCGCCATGTCGCGCACCACCTTCGCGGTGCGCTTCAAGGCCGTGGCCGGCGTCTCGCCCATGGCCTACCTGACCAACTGGCGCATGCAACTGGCGCGGCACGCCTTGAAGAACGACCCACGGCCCTTCAGCAGCTGGATGGAAGAACTGGGCTACGCCAGCGAAAGCGCGTTCAGCCATGCGTTCAAACGGACCACCGGACTTTCTCCGGCGCAGTACCGGCGCGGCGGCGTGTAAGCCGGCCGCCGCAGCACAGGATTCAGGACACTACATGACCGTATCACCCCGCGAGCTGTTGCATCGTTTGTTCGTGTACATCGAAGAGCAGCTCAAGACCGTGGACCCGCGCGGGTTCCAGATCACCAAATCCTCGACACCCAACAACGGCCGGCTGTTCTTCCCCACGGACCTGGCCAACCTGCCTGGTGTGCATTTCGACGTGCAGGAGCCGGGCGACCACGTCTGGCTCAAGGTCGACCGGCTGGAGGAAATCGGCCCGCCCCCGGTCGGCACCGGCCCCTTCGCGCAAACGCTGCGCCTGGATGTCGATCCCAACGGCAAACCGCCGCGGCTGGACGACGTCGCGCTGCTTGCCATGCTGCAGGACGTACCTGAGCCGCGGCGCGCCGCCGCCGTTGCGGAGCTGCGCGAACAGGCCCAGGCCGCCCTGGCGGGGTACACCGCGCAATGGCTGGCCTGGGCCGCGGCCGAGAAGCCGCGCCGCAAGTCGATTTCCTTGTATGGCGATCTGTTTGCGCTGCGCCACCAGCTGCTGGCCGAGCAGACCGCCAATCCCGTGGAGTTCGTCTGGGGCATAGGCATCGCGGCGTGGAAGCTGCGCTTCGACGCCGAGGACTTCGATTTCCAATACCCCTTGCTGACCCAGCCGCTGGAGATCGCGCTGGACGTGGACTCGATGGCGCTGGAAGTGAGAGCCCGCGCGACGGATCCCAATTGCGAGATGGACGCGCTGGTGACCTGCGGCGTCATGGGCGCGGCCGAGTGCGAGAAAACCGTGCTGGCCCAGCTGACGGAGTGCAAGGATGCCGCGCTGACGCCATTCGCGCCATCCAGCTACGCCGACATCCTGAAGCTGGCCGCGCGCAGCCTGGACAGCCGCGGCAGCTACGTGGAAGTGCTGGCACAAGGCGGTGAACCGCCGGTCGCCGGTGAGCATCTGGTGGTCAGTGACGCCTGGGTGCTGTTCACCCGGCCGAAGTCGAACAACTTCCTGGTGGCGGACCTGAAGAATATCCGCGCGCGCCTGGAAGCCGGCTGCGAGATCCCCGCCGGTCCGCTGGCCCTGGTGACACCGCCATCGGACCAGCCCATAGGCTATGACGCCGTCAACTTTCGTGGCTTGTCGGGCCGTGGCGCCGGCGGCCAGGGCGATACGCAGGAGTTGTATTTCCCGCTGCCCTATAACCAGGAGCAGGTCACCATCATCCAGCGCCTGGAGCGCGCGGCCGGGGTGACCGTGCAAGGCCCGCCGGGTACCGGCAAGACGCATACCATCGCCAACATCATCTGCCATTACCTGGCCAGCGGCCGGCGCGTGCTGGTGACCTCGCGCGGCGAACCGGCGCTGAAGGTGTTGCAGTCCAAGATTCCGGAATCGGTGCGCCCGCTCACCGTCGCCTTGCTGGCCGGCGACCGCGATGGCGTGCGGCAGTTCCAGGCCTCCATCGAAGCCATCCAGCACCAGGTATCGCAGCTGAATCCCGAAGCGGTGCGCGACGACATCGCCGGCCTGCACCAGGCCATCGATCGCGCGCATGCGGAGCTGGTCGTCATCGATCGCCGCATCGACGAAATCGCGCTGCAGCAGCTGGGCGAAATCCAGATCGAGGGCAGCGCTCATCGTGCCGAGCAGTTGGCCGAGATGGTGGTGCAGGGCGCGACGCGCTTCGCCTGGTTCGATGACACGCTGACGCTGGATGAAGAACACGCCCCTCCGCTGTCGGACGAAGAGGCGGCCGAACTGCGCGCAGCGAGGCGCCAATTGGGACCGGACCTCGTCTACGCCAGCGCGACCATTCCCCAGCCGGACGAATTGCCGCAGGCGGCGGACATCGGCCAACTGCATCAGAGCCTTTGCAAGTTGCGGTCCCTCGACGAGGCAACGTCGGCGGGGGAGCTGCTGGCGCTGCGCGCCATCACGCCGGAGGTGCTGGAGGCGGCGCGCGCGCTGCTGGCCCAGGTCGAGGGCGCGCGCGACCTTCTACAGGCGCTGCGGGACGTCGAAGGCGACTGGCCCGAGGTACTGCGCCGTAAATGCGCGCAGGCATCCTATGCCACGGAGATCGATGCCCTGGCTGCATTGTTCGATGACGCCCATACCCTGGGCCTGGCACGCGCGGCATTCATGAAGCGTCCCGTCGATTTCCCCCCGGAGGGCTTGGGCGATGCCCGGACCAGGGAGGCGGTGGAACGCGCCGCGGCCACGGGCAAGCCTTTCGGCCTGTTCGCACTGGGCGCCGGCGAAGCCAAGGCGCATATCGCCAAGGTCAGGGTAAGCGGCCTGGAACCCGCCAACGCGGACGACTGGTCGCAC
This sequence comes from Achromobacter sp. HZ34, assembly GCF_002209485.1. Classification (GTDB taxonomy): domain Bacteria; phylum Pseudomonadota; class Gammaproteobacteria; order Burkholderiales; family Burkholderiaceae_B; genus Bordetella_C. The sequence continues at coordinate 515,215 of NZ_NJIX01000001.1, forward strand.
GTGCACGCTTACCTGCGTCTGCACGAACAAGTGTTGTCTTTCGAAAGCCGCTGGAATCCCGTGGCCGGCGAACTCGGCCTGCCCAGGATGGAGGGCGGCGTGGCCAGGCTGCGTGCGCTGGAACTGGTCACCATCGGCGCCCGCAAGACGGTGGAACTGGCCCGCGACTACGACCGGGTCTTGCCTAAGGCCGCGCAGTCCGTGTTCGCCGAACCTCCGTCCGGACTGGACTGCGCCGACGCAACCGAGCTTGAACGCTTGCGCACCCATCTGCTCAAGCACCTGACGCGCGCGGAACTGGCGCAGGCATCGCTGGCCCTGAGCCAGTTGCAGGAACGGGTCGCGGGCAAGTCCGGGCCGGCCGCCCAGGTCTTGCGTGATTTCATCGACCAGCAGCTGGGCAACGACGAGGAAGACAGCGCCCGCGTGGCGGGGCGCTACACCGATATCGTCGCCGAGTTGCGGCGCGTTGCCGGTCTGGCGGCCGTGTTGAACCGCGTCAAGGAATATGCCGACAGGCTGGCGCAAGCAGGCGCCGTCAAGCTGGCCCGGCGGCTGCGTTCGGTGCCGGTCGAACAGAGTGGCGACGATGCCACGTTCCCGCTGGCCTGGCGCGACGCCTGGGCCTGGGCGCGCGTGCGCACGCATCTGGAACGGATCGAGGCGCGAGGCGAACTGTTGGACCTGAACGCGCGCCGGGCCACGTTGGAAGGCGGCCTGGCCCATATGTACCGGGACGTCGTGGGCAAGGCCGCGTGGCTGGCCACCAAGCGCAACGCCAGCCCCAAGGTGTTGCAGGCCCTGGCCGGCTATTCCACCGCCATACGCCGCATCGGCCAGGGCACCGGCCCCAACGCGATGCGCTATCGCCGTGACGCCCAGGCGGCCATGCAGGATGCCGCCGATGCGGTGCCGTGCTGGATCATGTCGCATGCGCGCATTTCGGAAAGCATGCCGGCCGACATCGGCGCCTTCGACCTGGTCATCGTCGACGAAGCATCGCAAAGCGATCTCTGGGCACTGCCGGCCATCGTCCGGGCCAGGAAGATCCTGGTGGTGGGCGATGACAAGCAGGTGTCGCCGGATGGCGGTTTCCGCGCCAGCGCGCGTATCGATGAGTTGCGCACACGCTTTCTGGGCGAACAGCCTTATGGCGCGGACATGACGCCGGAGAAATCGCTGTATGACCTGGCCGCGCGGGTATTCGCCGCCGAGCAGGTGATGCTGCGCGAGCATTTCCGCTGCGTGCCGCCCATCGTGGCCTATTCCAATCGCTTCTTCTACAAGGGCGCCATCCAGCCCCTGCGCATTCCGCGCCCCTCCGAACGCCTGGATCCGCCCCTGGTCGATATCCATGTGCCCCACGGCGTGCGCGACAGCAAGGACTGCAACCAGGCCGAGGCGCAGGCCATCGTCGCCGAGATCGAAGCCATCCTGGCTGATGAGCGCTACGCCGACCGCAGCATAGGCGTGGTGTCGCTGCTGGGCATGGAGCAGGCCAAGTATATCGACACCCTGGTGCGCGAACGCCTGCCCGCCGCCGAACTGCTGCGCCGCGAATTCGATTGCGGCGATGCGCGCACCTTCCAGGGCAGCGAACGCGACATCATCTTCCTGTCCATGGTGGCCGACCCGGAACGCAGCCATGCCTTGTCCGGCAACGCCTATGACCAACGTTTCAACGTCGCGGCCAGCCGCGCGCGGGACCGCATGTACCTGGTGCGCTCCGTGACGGCGGAGCAGTTGTCCGAGCGCGATATCCGGCGTTCGTTGCTGGAGCATTTCGACAAGCCGCGCGTCGCGGACGGCGCGGAGGAAACGCCGGACGCGGAGCGCCTGGCGGCTTTGTGCGAATCGGGTTTCGAGCGCGAAGTGTTCGGCATGCTGGTGCAGCAGGGGTATCGCGTCACGCCCCAGGTGAGGAGCGGCGCCTATCGGCTGGACATGGTGGTGGAGGGCGCCAACGACGCGCGCCTGGCCATCGAGTGCGACGGCGACGCCTTCCATGGCCCGGACCGTTGGGCCGACGACATGAGCCGGCAACGCATCCTCGAACGGGCAGGGTGGACGTTCTGGCGCTGCTTCGCGTCAACGTGGCGCCTGCGCAAGGACGAAGTGTTCGCGGAACTGGTGGAGCGGCTGACCGCCATGGGTATTGCGCCGCAAGGGGCGCTCGCGCGGCTGCCGGCGCTGGTCGAGTCCCGCGTCTGGCAAGCCGCCCCGGCCGTGTAACCGTAACTTCTTGCCGGCACCAGCGTAACGCCGCGGCGGTGGACATGCCTTGTCGCATTCCGCCGCCCCATCACAAGGCCTAGGGCCTACGCCCGTACTTCTACGCACGATCTAGACCGTACGCCCTGACGACGGTCTGAAGCCCGCCACGAGTGCACCGCAGCACACGGGCGCGGCTTGCTCTCGCGTTTTTTTCGATACGCCTTCTCTCCACCGCCACGCCTGGCCCGCGCCTCAGCCGCCTGGACGACGCCTGTTCGTCTTAGGCCGAGTTGTCAATTGGTCCAGTCGCCGTTCAGACGAATCATGGAGCCCTCCTCCTGGCGTGGATTGCTTACGACCAAGGGGGACCCTGAGACCGCTTGAAACCGTAGGCCAGCTTATGAACAAGTTTCACAAGATTGTCTGGAGTGTTTCCCGGCAGCAATACATCGTTGCCTCCGAACTTGCGCAAGGTAAGACAAAATCAAAATCTGCCTCGCCGCGATCACGCTCACGCACGAGATCCGATGCTGCCGCATTGCAGCGTGGTGCGATCGCTGCCACCTTGCTGGCAGGCATCGTCGGCATTGCATGGCCCGGCCTGGCCACGGCGTCGAGCTGCAAGACAGGTACCGCCAGCCAGTCGGGGCCAGCGGGCGGGCAGTGCGCCGTCGCTGACTACAACCCGCCCGTCAGCCAGGACGGTGCCGGCGGCGCGGTAGTGAACCATGGGCAGACGGTCACGCTGCACGGCACGTCGGTGGTCGGCACCGGCTATAGCGGCAACACCACCGTGCCGGCCGACTCCGTCAATGTCATTGCGGGCACGTTCAATTCCAGCGGGTTGGTGACCGGCGCGCAGAACGTCGCGGTCAGCGCGATCAATCCCGCTACGGGCACCAATATGGTGTACCGCACCTACGATTCCGCGGCGTTCACGGACCAGTCCAACCTGGCCACGCCGGTGAACCAGTTCGAAGACGTCAGCGGCGACATGTACTACAAGGCGTCGCTGGGCCGTGTGGACGCTACCGGCGGCACCTTGAACGTGAAGCTGGGGGCGACGCCAACGGGCGCGCCGTCGTCCAACAGCATCTTCATGGTGTCCAAGCAGACCTATCTGACTTCCGCCGATGGCAGCGGCAATGCCGCCAGCCGGGTCGTCTGGCAATCACGCAATGCCATCGACATGGGGATAGATCCGGGCCTGCCCACGCCGGACGTCAATACCGGCCAGCTGACCGTGCAGGTACCGGTCACCACCTATGCCGGCACGGTCAACTTCAATGGCGTCGCGTACACGGTCACCAATGCCACGCAACTGGCAGCCTATAACGACGTGCTGGTGGCGGCGCTGAGGGATGGCACGTTGAGCTCGCAGCAGGCCTACGACGCGGCTTTCGCCCAGGCCTATACCACCGTCGATACGCCCGTGACGTACACGACCAACACGACGGCGGGGGATCTGGCGCGTGCACCGAATGGCGACCGCTACGCCATCCTGGCCACGGGCCGCAATGGGTCCGCGGTGATCGCCGCCGGCGGCCAGATCGACATCACGCGCGCGTCCGGCGCGGTGAAGGTGAGCGATGGCGCGACCGCGACCAACCACGGCACGCTGTCCGGCAATGTGATCGAGCAGGTCGTGCGCGTGGACAGCGGGGGGCATTTCATCAACGCGGCCAATGGGGTGGTTGCCAGCGGCTATTTGGCAGGCGACAAGCTGGACACCGCCACGGCCGACACCTTCTACTACACCGGTTCCGGCGTCATCGCCACGGGTCGCGGCACCACGGTACAGAACGATGGCGTGATCAACGTCTCGGGCTTCGACTACACGGGCAACACGTCGACAGGCATAGGGCTGGGCCGCGGCGCCAGCGGCACCAACGCCGGCACCATCAACGTCGGCGTCAATCCCGGCTACGTGACCACGGTGGTGGGCGTGAACGTCAGCGGCGGCAGCAGCTTCACCAATGGCGCCGACGGCACCATCTATATCGGCCGCGCCGCGCAATACGGGCTGACCGATGCGGTGGCCGACGTCGCCATTGCCGGGCCGACCTATGGCGTGCGCATCATGGACACCGGCGACAGCGCCACCAATGATGGCCGCATCGTCATCGGCAGCCAGGCCCAGGGCGCGGTGGCCATGTACTCCACCGCACCGGTGCGTTCGCTGCTGCTGAACAATGGTGTCATCGACGTCACCGGTCGGGCCGACGGTATGCCCCTGGCCAATATCGGCATGATGGCGGACGACAACGGCGCCGCCGGCTCCAATGCCATCGTGCGTAATGCCGGCACCATCAACCTGACCGGCGTCAACGGTGTGGGCCTGGTGGTCAATGCGGATCCGGGCATCGCCGCCAATGCGGAATCGACCGGGACCATCAATGTCGACGGCGGCACCGACATCGCATCCGGCACGCGCAACTTCGGTGTCTGGGTGAACGGGGCCCAGGGCGTGGCGCAGATCAGCGGCGCCATCAACCTGACAGGCACGGGCGCCATCGGCGTCTTCGCGCAGAACGGCGGCACCATCAACATCGATGCCGGGGCCGTGCCCGCCTTCCTGGCGGGTACCGACCAGATCGGCTTCTATGCGGCTGGCGCGGGATCCAGCATCAACGTCAATGCCAGCGTCCTGTCGGTGGCCACGGATGGCTCCACGCTGTTCCGTGTCGCCGATGGCGCGGCCTTTACCGGCGCGTCGGCCGCCGGCGCACTGGATATCACCGTGGCCGGCAAGGACGCCCGCGGTGTCGTCGCCACCGGCATGGGTACGACCCTGTCCACCGGTTCCTCGACCTACCGTGTCACCGGCGCGGCGGGTGCAGCCGGCGGGGCGGCAGCCGTGGTGACCGAGGGGGGCGCGGTCGGCAGCATCGACGCCGGCACCACCATCATCCTGTCGAACGTGGGCGCCACGGCCGGCATCGTCGACGGCCAGGCCTATGACCTGAGCGGGGCGGCGATCGGCTGGCCGGTGAATACCGTGCTGACCAATAATGCGGCGATCCAGTCGGACACCGCCGGTGCCGTGGGCTTTGTCGCGCGCAATCTGGGCACCCTGGTCAACAACGCCGACATTACGCTGACCGGCGCCGGTTCCACCGGCGTGATCGTGGGCCCCCAGGGCACGGTCAACAACACCGCCACCATACGGGTGGCAAACGGCAACGGCGCCGTGGTGCAGGGCGCCCAGGCCAGCCTGGTCAACAACGGCACGATACGCGCGGACGACGGCGTGGCCGCCGTGCATCTGACGGGCGCGGGCGCGTCGGTGGTGCTGTCCGGCACCGGGCTGATCCAGGCCGGGGGCACGGCCGACGGCATACTCATCGACGGCAGTGCCGTAAATGGCAGTGTCACGGGCATGGCAGGCAGCATCGTCATCGAAGGCAGCGGTATCGCCCTGAACAATATGGCGGCGGGCGGCCGCATCGCCTTGACCAACACGTCCATCACTACCAGCGGCGCTGGAGCCGCGGGCATCGGTTCGTCCGGCGCCAACGGCGACATCGTGCTGTCCGGCGGCAACGTGAGCACGAGCGGCGCCAATGCGGTGGGCATCGCCGTCAGCAGCGCGGGACGGCTGCAGATGATGGACGCCACGGTCACCACGCAAGGCGATGGGGCGCATGGCATCACGCTGAACAGCGGCGCCACGGCGGTATTGTCGGGCAGCAGCGTGTCGACCCAAGGCGCGGGTGCGGCGGCGCTCTACGTGGGCAGCAGCCAGCCATCCACCATCACGGTGGCCGGTGGATCGCTGAGCGCCCTGGGGGGCAATGCCATCGAGATCAACGGCGCCAACGCCACCATCGTGCTGAGCGATGCGGTCAATGTCACCGCGGGGTCCGGCATCCTGATGAACGTGCGCAATGGCAGTGCCGTCAACCTGTCCGCGCAAGGCGTGCGGCTCGATGGCGACCTGATTGCCGATGCCAGTAGCAGTGGCGTCGTCAACCTGGCGCAGGGTTCCGTCCTGACAGGGCGCATCGATCCCTTGAACGTCAATATCGACGCCACCAGCACCTGGAACGTCACGGGCAATTCGGTGGTCGATACCTTGTCGAACGCCGGCACGGTCGCCTTCGTCGCCCCGGTGGGGGATCCCCGCCAGGCGGGCAGCTACAAGACGCTGACGGCATCCAATTACGTGGGCGCCAATGGCACCGTGGCCTTGAACACCTGGCTTGGCGGCGATGGCTCGCCGTCGGACCGGCTGGTCATCAACGGCGGCACGGCTTCCGGCACCACCGCGCTGCGCATCGTCAATACCGGTGGCGCCGGGGCACTGACCACCGCCGACGGCATCAATGTGGTGGCGGTGAGCGGCGGCGGCACTACCGCGCCCGGCGCTTTCCGGCTGGCCGGGCCCGTGCAGTCGGGTGCCTATGAATATCTGCTGTATCGCGGCGGCAGCGCCGATCCGAATGACTACTTCCTGCGCTCCACGCTGGTGGATCCCGCCACCGGCGGCGGTGGCCCCGGCGGCAGCGGCGGCGGCACGGCGCCGGTAGCCTATCGCCCCGGCGTGGTCGGCTACACCCTGACGCCGGCCCTGAACCTGGACTATGGCTTCACCAATCTGGGCCGGCTGCACGAGCGGGTAGGGGACGTCTACAGCACCGAACAGAACCAGAAAAGCAATCAAAGCGGCGTATGGGGCCGCATGGGCGGCTATGGCGTGCAGGCCGATTCCGGCGACCGCTTCTCGGCCAAGCAGCAGACCTTCTTCATGCAGTTCGGCAAGGACTGGACGCTGCAGCGGGAGCCCGAGGGCGGCAGCACGCACGCCGGCGTCACGGCCAGCCTGGGCGTCACGGATGCCAAGTTCAAGGACAGTGCGCGCGACCTCAGCGACATGCTGTCGGACCGCACCGGCAAGACCACCACGCAGGCCCAGAGCGTGGGGGGCTACTACACCAAGTACCTGGGCGATGGTTCGTACTGGGATTCGGTGGCGCAGGTCTCGCACTACCGCAACAAGTACGACGACGTGTACGGCACTGGCGGCAACCAGAACGGCTTCGGCATCGCTTTGTCGCAGGAAGTGGGCAAGCCCTTCATGCTGATGCCGAAACTGGCCATCGAACCGCAGGCGCAGCTGGTCTACCAGTACTTGAAGCTGAATCGCTTCGACGATGGGATATCCAGCGTGTCAGGTGTCAGCGACAACGCAGTGCGGGGGCGCATCGGCGTGCGCATCTTTGCGCCGAACATCGGCACGGAGGACGGCAGCGGCGCCGGCACGCCTTATATGACGGTGGATGTCTTGCACGACTTCGTGCCGGCCAAGGCGGTGTCGGTGGACGGCACGTCGCTACGGCCGAACATGAGCCGCACCTGGGGTGAATTGGGCTTCGGCCTGAGCCAGAGCATAGGCAAGGGCAGCCAGCTGTACGCGGCGATCAAGTTCACCAAGAGTCTCGACGGGGAGGATAAGAAAGGCGTGTTCGGACAGGTGGGGTACCGCTACAGCTGGTAAGGCGCAACCGATAGGGGCAGCTGCGACGGCCCGACCGCCAGGGTGAAGGGCACGCCAATGACAAAGGGGCCCGGCATTGCAAGCCGGGCCCCTTTGCATCCAGGCGCCTGATCGTGGGTCTGGTCAGGCCTGTTCTTCGTAATGCACCACCGAGCGGATCGACTTGCCTTCATGCATCAGGTCGAAGGCTTCGTTGATGCCCGTGAGCGGCATGGTGTGCGTGACGAAAGGTTCAAGCTGGATGCGGCCGGACATGGCGTCTTCGACCATGCCGGGCAACTGGCTGCGGCCCTTGACGCCACCGAAGGCCGTGCCCAGCCAACGACGGCCCGTGACCAGCTGGAACGGACGGGTGGAGATTTCCTGGCCGGCGCCGGCCACGCCGATGATCACCGACTGGCCCCAGCCGCGGTGCGCCGCTTCCAGGGCCGCGCGCATCACGTTGACATTGCCGATGCACTCGAAGCTGTGGTCCACGCCCCAGCCCGTCATCTCCACGATCACCTGCTGGATGGGCTTGTCGAAATCCTTGGGGTTGATGCAGTCGGTCGCGCCGAAGGTCTTGGCCAGCTCGAATTTGGCGGGGTTGGTATCGACGGCGATGATGCGGCCGGCGTTGGCCAGCTTGGCGCCCTGGATCACGGCCAGGCCGATGCCGCCCAGGCCGAATACCGCGACGCTGTCGCCTTCCTGCACCTTGGCCGTGTTCTTCACCGCGCCCAGGCCGGTGGTGACGCCGCAGCCCAGCAGGCAGACGTGTTCCGGATTGGCTTGCGGGTTGATCTTGGCCAGCGAGACCTCGGCCACGACCGTGTATTCGCTGAAGGTGGAGCAGCCCATGTAGTGATAGATGGGTTGGCCGTTGTAGCTGAAGCGCGTGGTGCCGTCGGGCATCACACCCTTGCCCTGGGTGGCGCGCACCGACACGCACAAATTGGTCTTGCCGCTCTTGCAGAACAGGCATTCGCCGCATTCGGCGGTATAGAGCGGAATGACGTGATCGCCGGGCCGCACGCTGGTCACGCCTTCACCCACTTCGACCACCACGCCGGCGCCTTCATGGCCCAGCACGGCAGGGAACAGGCCTTCGGGATCGTCGCCCGACAGGGTGAACGCATCGGTGTGGCAGACGCCCGTATGGGTGATCTTCACCAGCACTTCGCCTTTCTTCGGCGGGGCGACGTCGATTTCGACGATCTGCAGGGGTTTACCGGCTTCGAAGGCAACGGCGGCACGGGATTTCATGGAGGTGCTCCAGCAAATGGATGGAAGGCGGCGGCCAAGGGGCCCACCGTATTTAAGCGCAAAGGAAAGCCAGGACCAAGGCGCCTAGCGCAGGTAGGCGCGCACCAGCGTGGTCATGTCGCGCACACGCTGGGCATGGCGCGGGTCCTTGTCGGAGTACTCATCGAACTCTTCGCGGATATGCGACTCCAGCACCTCTGACATCAGGGAATTGGCCGCTCCGCGTATCGCGGCGATCTGTTGCAGGACGAGCGCGCACTCGGCGCCGGATTCGAGCGCGCGTTCCAGCGCCTCGGTCTGGCCGCGTATGCTGCGTACGCGTCGAAGCGCTTTTTTCTTCTCGTCAGGGGTATGTGGCATGGGCCGAATACTACACCCCCGGGGGGTGTCATGTAAATGCCGCGCTTGACAGTGGACGTTTTCCGGCAGTAGAACGGCATATCCCGCATGTACCTTCCAACCGCATGACGGCCGCATCGAGCAAGACGGCCGCGCAGTAGGTAGCAGGCAGTAACGCATCCAAGTGTCGTTGCAGCAGGGAGCCGGAAATGAGCCCGCCATACAAGGTCAAGCGATTTGCCGGCCGCGCCTGGAGCGTCGTCGCAGTGTTGGCGGCGCCGATGCTGACGACGCTTTCGCTGACGGGATGCGACAACAAAGGCAATGCCGTCTCCGCCGGCCTGCCTCCCGCGGTTGCCGTCACGGTGCAGACCGTGTCCACGCAGGCGGCCGATGCGGAGATCGATCTCTCCGGACGCGTCGAACCCATACGAACCGCCGAAGTCCGCGCGCGCGTGGACGGCATCGTGCAGAAACTGCTGTACACCGAAGGCACCGACGTCGAGGCGGGTGCCGCGCTGTTCGCCATCGATGACAGCGACTACCGGGCCCAGCTGGAGCAGGCCAATGCCATGCTGCAACGCGCACTGGCGATACAGAAGAACGCCCAGGCTGTCGTCGCCCGCTTCCGGCCCCTGGTACAGCGCCAGGCCGTCAGCGCCCAGGAATACGAGGCCGCCATCTCGGCCCAGGGCCAGGCGCAGGCCAGCGTCTCCGACGCGCGTGCCGCCGTCACACTGGCCAAGCTGAGGCTGGAACGCTGCACGGTACGGGCGCCCATCGGCGGGCGCGTGGGCCGCGCGCTGGTTACCGAAGGCGCCCTGGTCAGCGCCGCATCGGCGACCCTGCTGGCGCAGATCAACCAGCTGTCGCCCATCTTCGCGACGTTTCCCAAGTCCAATACCGCCATCCTGGACCTGATGGACGAAGCCCGCAAAGGTGGCCTGCAGCTGAACCAGGACACCCGCTTTCCGGTGCAGCTGACCCTGGCCAACGGTCGGCCCTACGACGAAGTGGGGCAGGTGGATTTCGCCGACCTGAGCATCGATCCCACGTCAGGCGCGCAAAGCGTGCGGGCCCGTTTCCAGAACGCGGACCGGACGCTGTTGCCGGGCCAGTTCGTCACCGGGCGCTTTCGCATCGGCGTGCGCAAGGATACCGTCATGGTGCCGGCGCGGGCGATCGCGCTGAACGCGGAGAACGCCACGCTCTACGTGGTGGATGCCGACGATATCGCGCATCTACGCCGTGTCGTCATCGGCGACCAGCAGCAGGGCTTGTGGGAAATCCGTTCCGGCCTGGCCAATGGCGAGCGCATCATCGTCGATGGCTGGCAGAAGATCGCGCCGGAGCAGCGCGTGAAACCCATGGAGGAACAACCCGCGATGGGATCCACCCGATGAACGCCTTCTTCGTGAATCGGCCCGTGGCGGCCTGGGTGGTGGCGCTGTTCTTCCTGCTGTTCGGGGTGATCGCGCTGTTGCTGTTGCCCATCGAGCAGTACCCGAATATCGCGCCGCCGTCGATCACCGTGAACGCCAGCTATCGCGGGGCCGATACGGGAACGATAGATCGCACCGTGACGTCGGTCATCGATGCGGAAATGAACGGCGTCGACAACTTCCTGTACATGGCGTCGGTCAGCCGCGCCAACGGCACGGCGCAGATCACCGTCACATTCACGCCCGGCACGGACCTGGATGTGGCGCGCGGGCAGGTGCAGGACAGGCTTAGCCGGGTGGAACCCCGGTTGCCAGCCGAAGTGCGGCAGCTGGGCATCACCGTCACCAAGGCGTCCAGCGGCTTCCTGATGCTGCTGGCCTTGCAGTCGGGCAGCCCCGACGTCACCGCCGTGCAGATGGGCAACTTCGCGTCGAACAATATCCTGGATGAACTGCGCCGTATTCCCGGAGTGGGCGACGTGCAGCTGTTCGGCTCGCCGTATGCCATGCGGGTGTGGCTGGATCAACGCAAGCTGGAAAGCTTCCAGATGTCGGCGGCGGACGTGATGCGCGCCGTGCAGGAGCAGAATGCACAGACCGCGGGCGGCGCGCTGGGCGACCAGCCGCTGGGTGAAGGGGCCGAGTTCAACGTGCCCATCGTCACGCAGGGCCGCCTGTCCACGCCTGAACAGTTTCGCCAGATCATCCTGCGGGTGGGGCAGGACGGGTCCACCGTGACGTTGGGGGACGTGGCGCGGGTGGAATTGGGCAATGAAAACTATGGCTTCCGCATCCGCGTGAACGGCAAGGAGTCCGCCGGTATCGCCATCCAGCTGGCCAACGATGCCAATGCCCTGGCCGTGGCGCGGGGCATACGCGAACGCATGACGCAACTGCAGGCCATCTTCCCGGCCAACGTCACCTGGAGCGTGCCCTTCGATTCCACGCCATTCATCACGACGTCGATCCGCTCGGTGTTGGGCACCATGATAGAGGCGCTATTGCTGGTCACCGTCATGGTGTACGTGTTCCTGCAAAGCTGGCGCACGACGCTGGTTCCCACCTTGATCGTTCCGATTGCATTGATCGGCACATGCGTGGGCCTGTTGCTGTTCGGCGCGTCCTTGAACCTGTTGTCGCTATTCGGCATGGTGGTCGCCATCGGCATCCTGAACGACGATGCCATCGTCGTGTCGGAAAACGTCGCGCGCATCATGAAGGACGAGCAGATCGATGCGCGCCAGGCGACCGCCAAAGCGGTGGGCCAGGTGTGGGGGCCTATCGTGGCCAGTACGCTGGTGCTGGTGGCGGTCTTCGTGCCCATGGCCATGTTTCCCGGCTCCAGCGGCGCCATCTATCGGCAGTTTTCCATCACGCTGTCGGTGTCCATCGTCATCTCCACGGTGCTGGCGCTGTCCCTGGGGCCGGCGCTGTGCGCGGCCCTGTTCCTGCCAGAGAAGCAGGATCCTGGCGCCGGGCGCGTCACCCGGCTGAAACTGCGGGCGTTCAACGGCTTCAACAGGATGTTCGACGGCTTGACCGCCCGCTATGCCGGCGCGGTCGGCCAGATGTTGAAGCAGCCCAAGCGCTGGCTGCTGTTCTTCGTGGTTCTTACCGGGTCGACCCTCTTCCTGCTCTCGCGCATACCCGGCGGTTATCTGCCCTCGGAGGACCAGGGCTATTTCTTCGTGTCCTACACCGGTGCGCCGGGTGGCACGGCGGAGCGGACGCAAGTCGCCGTGGACCAGGCGGAAAGCATCCTGCGCAAGTTTCCCGGGGTGCGCAACGTCACCTCCGTGACGGGCTTCAGTTTCTTCGGCCAGGGCCAGACGGCGGCATTATCCTTCGTCGACCTGTATGACTGGTCGGACCGCAAGGACGGCGTCGACGCCCTGGTGGCGCGCGGCAACGGGGCGTTCAGGGATATTCCGCAGGCCATCATCTTTGCCTTGAACCCGCCGCCGATTCCGTCGCTGGGCAATGCGGCGGGATTTTCGATGAAGGTGCAGGATCGTACGGGGCAGGGCGGTGCCGGCCTGACCGCGGCGGCGATGGCGGTGCTCGGCGCCGCCAACCGCGATCCCGCCATTGCAGGCGCGCGCCTGGACGGCATGCCGCCGGCCCCGCAGTTGTACGTGGAGATAGACCGTGTCCACGCGCGCGCGCTCGGCCTGCAGGTCGGACAGGTGAACCAGGCGTTGTCCCTGGCCTTCGGATCCAACTACGCCAACGATTTTCTCCACGACGGCAACGTCCTGCGGGTGTTCCTGCAGGGCGATGCCGACCAGCGCATGAGCGCGGGCGACATCCTCGGCCTGCAGTTACCGAACAACCGCGGGCAACTGGTGCCGTTTTCGGCGTTCACGCGCACCCGCTGGATCAATGGACCGCAGCAACTGGAGCGCTATAACGGCTTTCCCGCCGTCACGATATCCGGGCAGGCCGCCGCCGGGCAGTCCAGTGGCGCGGCGCTGGTGGCGATGGAGAACATCGCGCACGCCAACCTGCCGCCGGGCATGACCTTCGAGTGGACGGGCACCGCCTACGAGGAACGCCAGGCGGGCAACCAGGTGGCCTTGCTGCTGCTGATTTCCCTGATCGTGGTGTTCCTGCTGCTGTCGGCATTGTACGAAAGCTGGTCGGTGCCCATCTCGGTGTTGCTGATCCTGCCCTTCGGCATCCTGGGGGCGGCTGCGTTCACGCTGCTGCGGGGCATGGCGGCGGACATTTATTTCAATATCGGGCTGGTGACCATCATCGGGCTGGCCGCCAAGAACGGCATACTCATCGTCGAATTCGCCCTGAAGGAAGAAGAGGCCGGCCGCGATCGGGCAGAAGCCGTGCTGGATGCCGCGCGCCAGCGGCTGCGGCCCATCATCATGACCAGCCTGACTTTCGTGCTGGGCATGATGCCCCTGGTGTTGGCGACCGGCGCGGGGGCGGCCAGCCGCCAGGCCGTGGGCACCAGCGTGATGGGCAGCATGCTCACGGCGACATTGTTCGGGGTGTTCTTCACTCCCTTGTTCTACGTCGTGGTGCGTAACTGGCTGGGGCGTTCCAAGCCCTTGGCGCGGTCGAGCGAGGATGCGCGATGATGCCGCGGTCACCTTGCCTTCTGTTGTTCGGAATCCTGGCCGCATGCAATTTTGCGCCACAGCAGCCGCCGCCCACGGTGGATCTGCCGGCGCGCTTCACCGGCAGCGCGGATCGTGACACGGCGACGGCCGAACAGGTGTCGTGGCAGCAGTTCTTTGGCGATCCGCAGTTACGCCTGTTGATCGGCTACGCCTTGCAGCACAACCAGGACCTGGCCGCGGCCTTCGCGCGCATAGACCAGGCGCGCGCCTTCTACCGTATCGAGCAGGCCAACCAGTTGCCGCGCGTGGACGTGGGCGCGGGCGCCAGCCGCAACCAGGCGCCATTGGCCGTGGTCGATCCCGCTTTCGGCAACAGCACCCGTACCATCGAGTTCAACCAATTCAATGCACAGGTGGCGGTCACCAGTTTCGAACTGGACTTCTGGGGGCGGGTACGCAACCTCAACCAGGCGGCCATGCATCAGTACCTGGCTTCGGTGGAGGGCCAGCGCATGTTCCACCTGTCCTTGATCGCGAATGTGGCGGCGACGTATTACGACGCTCGTGCCAGCGAGGAGGGCGTCGACCTGGCGCAACGCACGGTGGCAGCGCGCCAGTATGCGTTAGGTGTGGCACGCGACCGGCTGGATGCAGGCGTGACGTCCACGGTGGACTTCGAGCAGGCCTCGATTCTCTTGACCCAGGCCCGGTCGCAACTGGCTGAAATGCAAAGGGGCGTGGCCGAGGCCTGGAACCGGATGTGGGTGCTGGTGGGCGGACACTTGGACTTGCATGCCGTGCAGCCCAATCCCATCAGCGCGGCAGGTCAATTCGAGAACCTCAGCCCCGGCCTGCCGTCGGCGTTGTTGCTGGCGCGGCCGGATATAAGGCAAGCGGAGCAGCGACTGGCGGGCGCCGACGCGAATATCGGCGCCGCGCGGGCCGCGCTGTTTCCCAGTATCTCGCTGACGGGGTCCCTGGGCTATGCGTCCACGGAGTTGTCGCGCCTGATATCGGGGCCCAACCAGAGTTGGTCCATGGGCGCCGGCATCGGCATGCCCATCTTCGACTATGGCCAGCGCCGCGCCGCCGTGGACCTGGCCGTGGCCCAGCATGCCGAGCTGGTGGCCAACTACACCAAGACCGTGCAGTCCGCCTTCAGCGAAGTGGCCACGGCGTTGGCGCGAGCCCAGCGGCTGGGCGAACAGGTCAAGGTGCAGGCAGAGGCCATCGAGGCGCAGCAACGGCTGGCTGAGACGGCGGAGCTGCGCTACATGAATGGCATCTCCATCTACCTGGAGGTGATGGATGCACGCCGCAATCTGTTCAGCGCGGAGTTGCAGATGCTGACCTTGCGCGCGGCCGCATTGCAGAATGGCGTGCAGCTTTATGTCGCGCTGGGTGGCGGGGCGGGGCTGTAGGCCGCATGTGGGCCATGCACGATTGCCGGGCGCACGACGGCGGGCTGAGTTCAAGGGTGGCGCCCTCGGCTACGCGGCGCCCTCGGCCACGTGGCTCCCTTGACTACATCGCCCGCTTGATGAAGGGCGCGGTGACGCTGTCCTTGCAGGCCGCCACGACGTCCGGCGGCCCGGCGACGACGATCTTGCCGCCGTGGGCGCCCGCGCCCGGGCCTACGTCGATGACCCAGTCCGCTTGCGCCACCACGCGCATCTCGTGTTCGACGGTGACCACCGTATTGCCCAGGTCGACCAGGCGCTGCAGTTGCACCATCAGCAGATCGACGTCGAAGGCGTGCAGGCCCGTGGTGGGCTCGTCCAGGACGTACAGGCTGTGGCCACGCTGGCTGCGTTGCAGTTCGGTAGCCAGTTTGATGCGCTGGGCCTCGCCGCCAGACAACTCCGTGGCAGGCTGGCCCAGGCGCAGATAGCCCAGGCCGATCTCGCGCAGCAGCCGCAGCGAACGCATGACCGGCTCTTCGCCGGCGAAGAATTCGCAGGCCTCCTCCACCGTCATCCGCAGCACTTCGGCGATATTGCGCTCGTTCCAGCGCACCTTGAGCGTCGCCTCGTTGTAGCGGGCGCCGTGGCAGGTGGGGCAGGGCGCGTAGACGCTGGGCATGAACAGCAACTCCACGCTGACGAAGCCTTCGCCTTCGCACGTCTCGCAACGCCCCTTGGCCACGTTGAAGGAGAATCGACCTGCGTCATAGCGCCGGCGGCGGGCGTCGGGCGTGGCGGCGAACAGCTTGCGCACGTGGTCGAACAGGCCGGTATAGGTGGCCAGGTTGGAACGGGGCGTGCGTCCGATCGGCTTCTGGTCTACCTGCACCAGCCGCTGGATGACATCGACATCGCCGGCCAGGTGGCCTTGAGTGGATTCGATGACGGTAGGCTCGTCGGACGGGCCCTCGGCGGCATCGTCTTCCGGTTCATGACCCAGGTGCGACAGCACCAGCTCCGGCAGGGCTTGCGCGACCAGGCTGGACTTGCCGGAACCGGAGATACCGGTGACCGCGGTCAGCACGCCCAGCGGGATCCTGGCGTTCACGCCATGCAGGTTGTGGCGATGGATGTCCTTGAGCTCCAGCCAGCCGGCGGGTGCGCGGCCAGCGCCGGGCCGCGCGGGAATCTCGTCGAACAGGTAGCGGGCGGTGCGCGATTCGGCGACCTCGCGCAGTCCCGCCGGGGTGCCGCTGTAGAGCACGCGGCCGCCCCGTTCACCCGCTTCCGGCCCGACGTCCACCAGCCACTGCGCGCGCCGCATCAGGCCCAGGTCGTGCTCCACGACGAACACCGAGTTGCCGGCGTCGCGCAGCTGGTCGAGCGCGTCGTACAGGGCCTGGCTATCGGATGGATGCAAGCCCGCCGAGGGTTCGTCCAGCACGTAGATCACGCCGAACAGCATGGAGCTCAGCTGGGTCGCCAGCCGCAGCCTTTGCAGCTCGCCACTGGACAAGGTGGGCGTGGGACGATCCAGCGTCAGGTAGCCAAGCCCCAATTGCTGCAATGAACGCAGCCGGCCCACCACGTTCTCGGCCAGGCGCTGGGCGGCCAGGCGCTTTTCCTCGGACAAGGCGGAAGTGCGGCGGACATCGGGCGCAGCCGCATGGGTGGCGCGTCCGGACGCGGCCCGGGCGGCCCGGTCGCGGCGCGTGGCGGTTTTGTTGGCTGCTCCGTCCCTCGCGGCCCTGGTTTCAGCGCTGGCCGCGGCGTTCGAGCTCGCATGGCTCCCGGCGCCGGCTCCATGTGCGCCGAAGTCCCCTCGCGCGATGGGATCCAGGAGAGCCACCGCATGGTCCAGCGGCATCCGCATGAAATCGCCGATATCGATGCCGGCGAAGGTCACGGACAACGCCTCGGGCTTGAGCCGCTTGCCGTGGCAGGCGGCGCAGGGCTTGCCTTCCATATATCGGGACACCCGCTTTTTCATCAACGCGCTCTGCGTGTTGGCGAAGGTGTGCAGGATGTAGCGGCGTGCGCCGGTGAAAGTGCCCATGTAGCTGGGATCCAGCTTGCGCTTGAGCGCGGCGCGGGTTTCGGCAGGGGTGAAGCCGGCGTACACCGGCACGGTGGGGGCTTCCTCGGTGAACAGGATCCAGTCGCGATCCTTCTTCGGCAGGTCCTTCCAGGGCTTGTCCACGTCGTAGCCCATCGTCACCAGGATGTCGCGCAGGTTCTGCCCGTGCCAGGCCGGCGGCCATGCCGCGATGGCCCGTTCGCGGATGGTCAAGGTGGGATCCGGCACCATGCTGGCCTCGGTCACCTCGAATACATGGCCCAGGCCGTGGCAGGCGGGGCAGGCACCTTGTGGCGTATTCGGGGAGAAGTCTTCGGCGTACAGCATGGGCTGGTCCGCCGGGTAGGTGCCGGCACGCGAGTACATCATCCGCACCAGGCTCGACAGCGTGGTCAGGCTGCCCACCGATGAGCGTGCGTTACTGGCGCCCCGTTGCTGCTGCAAGGCCACGGCGGGTGGCAGGCCGTCGATGGCATCGACATCGGGCACGCCCACCTGGTCGATCAGGCGGCGCGCATAGGGCGCCACCGATTCGAAGTAGCGGCGTTGCGCCTCGGCGTAGATGGTGCTGAACGCCAGGGATGACTTGCCCGAACCCGACACCCCGGCGAACACCACCAAGGCATTGCGCGGAATCTCGACATCCACGTCCTTGAGATTGTGTTCCCGCGCACCGCGTACCTGGACGAAGCCGGCGGGCTGGGCGGTGGCGGGGCTGGCAGGCGAGGGGGCTTTGGGCATTCGATTTCCTGTGCGCAAGCCCCGGACATGAGCGTCCGTTCGCTCATGAGCCGGGGGGCGTGTCCTGGTGAAAGCGTGCTTGCAGCACGCGGTGCCGCATGGATAGCAAGTTGCGTGCGCTGGAACAGGCGCCGCGGCGGTGGGTCGACCGCTGGAGGTTCTGCTTACCTGTCCTCGGGATCCAGCGCGTCGGCCCAGTTCTTCTTCATGGCGGCGATCCGCGCCACATAGGCTGACTTCAGGCAGGCGGCGTCCTGGCAGCGGTCGCGTACGGTTTCGCGCCAATGCGTCTGTTCCTTGGCCATGGGGTCGCGCCATTCGCCGGTTTCGCCATCACGGCCGGCGGTCTCGCCCTGGATCTTGTCGTATAGCACCTTCACCTGATCGTCCAGCCTGGACAGCTCCGGCTGCGCGCAGATCAGGTGCTCGACCTGGGTTTTCGCATACTTGCAGTCGAAGCCCGCGGCATGGCTGGGCTGTACGGGCAAGATGGCGCCCACGGCGATTGCCGCGCAGGCGATGGCAGGCAGTAGCGCGAGCCTCCCTTCACGATCCCGCGTGGTAGCTTCGGATCCATCCTGGGATCCAATCGTGATTCCAGCAGATATGGCGGTAGGGCCTTCGTCACGCACGTCCTCGACTCCTGAAAGGTTAAGGCCCCGGGGGGCGGGCTTAGCCGTCGATTGTCCCGTTTGATCGAGCGAAACACAACCGGGCAGGGCCGAACCGGCTTGCTTATTCACGCCTGTCGCCCTGGGGCACTATCCGCTTTCTCAGCGCATCGTGCATGCACCAATGAGTGCCCTTCGAAACGACGGTGTTCACAAAGGATGGCTGTGAGCCGGAATGGGTGCATATAGCGGCTTTTCCAGATGCCCACAAGAATAAGCACATGCTCACGTGCTCAATTGAAGCCGTGCTCGCAACAGGTTAGTTTTGCGGCTATCGGGATCATCCCCACTTCATTCGAGGCCGTCATGGGCACGCGCGAACTGCACCTCAACCTGTTCATCTTCGACACCGGCCATCACGAAGCGGCGTGGCGCTTGCCCGAGGCCGATCCCAACACGAATATCGATATCACCGCCTATCAGCGCCTGGCCCGCAAGGCCGAAGACGCCAAGTTCGATTCCGTGTTCCTGGCAGACAGCCCCGCGATCATGGGCGACCCGGGACGGCGGCCGACGGCGCGGCTGGATCCGACCATGATCCTTACCGCCGTGGCCGCGGTCACCAGCAAGATAGGCTTGATCGCCACCGCATCGACCACCTACAACGATCCCTTCAACCTGGCCCGCCGCTTCAGTTCCCTGGATCACATCTCGGCCGGTCGCGCGGGTTGGAATATCGTCACCACATCCAGTCCCGACGCGGCCCGCAATTTCGGCCTGGACGCACACCCCGCCCACGCGGACCGCTACGCCAGGGCGGAAGAGTTCGTGCAGGTGACGGGAAAGCTGTGGGATTCCTGGCAGGACGACGCCGTGATCGCCGACAAGGCGCAAGGCATACACGCGCTGCCCGCCAAGGTGCGGCCCATCGCGCACGAGGGCAAATACTTTCGCGTCGAAGGCCCCTTGAACGTCTCGCGCAGTCCGCAAGGACGGCCCGTACTCGTGCAGGCCGGTTCCAGCGAAGACGGCAAGGATTTCGCGGCACGGTGGGCGGAAGCGGTGTTCACCGCGCAGACCAGCCTGCGCGATGCCCAGGACTTCTATGCGGACCTGAAGGAACGTGCGCGCAGCTTCGGCCGCGATCCGGACAGCATCAAGATCCTGCCGGGCATCGTGCCCATCATCGCCGATACCGAGGCCGAGGCGATCCAGCTGGAGCGCACCCTCAACGGACTCATCAATCCGGAATACGCCCTGGGCCAGCTGGCCAAGACGCTGCAGATCGACCCCAGCCGCCTGACGCTGGACGGTCCGCTGCCGGACGACCTGCCCAGCGAGGCGGAAATCAACGGCGCCAAGAGCCGGCGCACGCTCATCGTCGAACTGGCGCGGCGCGAACGCCTGACCGTACGAGCGCTGATCGGCCAACTAGGCGGCGGCCGCGGCCACTGGACCCTGGTGGGGACGCCGCTGCAAGTGGCCGATGCCTTGCAGCACTATTTCGAGAACGGCGCCGCGGACGGCTTCAATATCATGCCCCCGGTGTTTCCGTCCGGGCTTACGGCCTTCGTGGACAAGGTGCTGCCCATCCTGCGCGAGCGGGGCCTGTTTCGGACGGAATACACAGGCCAGACCTTGCGCGACCACTACGGCCTGGCTCGGCCCGCCGTCGCGGTACCTGCAGAGCGCTCCAAATCGAATCCGGGCGCGCCGGTGCTCTCTTAATGCAGCTGGGACAGCTTGTCTTCCCTGGCCAGATCGACTGCGCGTTTCGCGTCCTCCGGTAATAGCAGTCGTTCCGCGACCAGCCGATCGGCCTCGGTTTGCACGGCCCCGACGTAATCCGCATCGCTGGGATAGCGTTCCTGCAGGGAAAGGCGCGGGTCGTGATTATCATCGCGTTGCGCCCGCGTGGCTGCGAAAGGCACGGCGGCGCCGTACAAGGGATATAAGGCGCTAGGCCCATATCCTTCGGCGCGCGGATTCCAGCCGGTGTACGTTGCGCGTGGGACCGCAACCGCCAACTGGCGGATGCCCGCGATGGAGATACCGTCGGCGTCCGCCAGGGGCACGAAGACGGGATAGTGCCCCAGCTCGCGCGGCGGCACGGTCGCGGAATCGATATAGCTGGCCAGGCCGTGTATGCCTGCATAGGGCAGCCCGGGAATGTTGGTCGGCACGGCTCGGCTGGCGTCGACCAGCGTTCCCTGCCCGCGCATGGGAACGCGGCTCGACGGCGGCTGTTTGCCTGTGGTGATCCAGGTCTGCATGTCAGTAAGCAATGCCCGCATGACTGCGCCGTTGTGCATAGGGTTGACGGGCAGGGCCATGGTGTCGCGGTGGCGCATCGATTCGCCGGGCTCGGAGAAATGCGGCGTGCCCGTCAGCATGTACATACGTACATCGGGCGGCAGGTCCAGCTGATTGCCCGCGAGATCCGTGACGACCAGGGACGCGCGCGACGACCACCATTCTATTTCGCTGTCCGTCTGCATGATGACAGGGCAGGTGGCGTTCAAGCGGCAGCGCAACAGCAAGCCGTCGCGTCGGCCGCTGAGTGGATCTGTCAGCGTTGCATAGGTGAAGGGAAAGGCGTCGACCTGCCAGCCGGGATCCTGTGGATGCCTGGCATTACGGTTGGGCAGGCCGAAGCGCACATTGACGGCCGTGCGTCGTCCGCCCGCGACATGCGGCATCAGGCCGTCGAACACCATGCGGCCTTCCAAGTCTTCGTTGAAACCCAGATGCAGGAAGTCGCGCAGAAAGCGGCCGGATTGCGAGATGCCGAAGCCGATGGCATGTTGGACGGAAGGTTTCCCGTTCAGGGCCAATGGGTTTTCCGCGCTGCCGTCGCGGCGCAGGAATGCAGCGATATCGCGGGTGGCGGCGAAGGCCAGGCCCAGGACAGTCGGGTCCTTGGCCGTGTAGGTCACTTCATAGAGCGCGCCCGCATCGTAGCCCTTGGCGGGGCGCTGTATCTCTATGGTTTGCGCCCCCGTTGCGCGCACCGACATGTCAGGGGGTGTCTGACGGTCATCATTCCAGCGCTGCCGCACCGTGACGGCAAGCTTCAAGGGGTCGGCCAGTGGCCATTGCAGCGTAGCCTTGCCGGGATTCTTGTCGTCATCGAAGATCAATTCTTCACGGACTGGGCCAGTAATGCCCGCAAGCACGGGTGATTTCAGTCCCAATTCGCCCGGCTTGGTGGGCAGATCGGCCTGCCAGCCTATCCATGCGACCGTATAGCCTTGTCGCTCCAGGAAGCCATTACCCGCGTCGCCCGTGTCCAGGCTATTGGGCTTGGCGGCATCGTCGAACAGCTGCTGGCCGATTTTTCGGCCACGGTTGGGCACGTCCACCAGCAGTGTGCCATTGCCGCGCGTGGGGTCGGATGGACGTAATAACACCACGTCCGCCGTGGCCTGGACGCGCCCCTCGGCGTCACGCGGCGCTTTGTCCAGGTCGGCAATCACGGCATTGCGTGGGTCGGTGGGATCGAGCACGAAAGTGGCGCGGGCGGTGACTTTCTCATAGGTACCCACATCGCCGAATTGACGGCCATCGTAGGCCGGGGACTTCTGCAGCACTTCAAAGCGTATGACCTCCGCATGCGCGCTGGCGCCTAACGTCGCCAGCAGCAGAGCGCCTGCCATCCTCGTGCGTATGCTCATCTCGTCTCCAGTAGTTGTTATCACTTGGCCATCGACGGCCATGCGGGGCATGATCGACAAGAACCAATTGGCTTCGTTGCACTGCCTGGCTGCCAGGAGCAGTCAGCGTGGCGAGCGCTGAAACAGTAACTGAAAATCCGGTGTGTTGGTTGATGGCGGGGGCGCGCTACAAGCCAGCATGGACTGCTGCTGATGCTAACGGCTACCGCGTTGCGGCTGATTCATTTGGGAGGCTGGCCCACCCTGTGACTGGTTTGGCGGGCCGGACGGACGGCGCGTTGCACGCCATATCCGAGCGACCCACATGCCGCGGCACTCAGCGCGGAGCCGACCATGTCCAGGGGCCAATGAATGCCCACGAAAATACGGGCCCATGCGACTACGAGACCCAGGAGCGCCACGATGCCGGCATAGCGCCACTCGCGCTTCCACAGGAATATCACGGCCAGCGTCCAGGCGAAGGTGGCATGGCTGCTGGGCATGGAGTTGTTGGCGGCGTGATATACCAAGGCCGGGCCGAATCCTGCCGCGAAGGGACGCGCGTGGAAGGCGTGGGCGTTGACATAGGCTTCAATGAGCTTGGAAGCGCCGATGGCAATGGCCGTCCCGAGCGCCATCGCGTAATCCCGTCGCGACACGAGATACCACAGCAGTACCGCGCCAGCGATGATGGCCGGCACCTCCGCCAGTTGGCGGGCGACGCCGATAAGGATCTTGGCGTCGCCGGGCGACCCGCGCAGAAACTCGAACACTGCGATGTTGAACGCTTCCAATCCACTCGCTTCGTACATGATCCGTGCCGGGCACACCCCGGCGGCATGGAAAAGGCATCAAGGGTGCACGTTGCAGCGTCGAATTCTTGTCAAAGGGTTGTGGAAACCCGGACAACGAAAGGCATAAGGCGAAACGTCGTCGGGTAGTCTTCACGGACCTGGCAGAGCACCAATCCCACGCGCACGAGGTCACGCAGCGCGCGGTTCATGCGGGGCAGGCTGGTGTCATAGCCAAGCCGGCCGAGCAGAAGCAGCAGGTCGTCGCGGGTGATGACTTTTTTCTTGACGCGATGCAGAGCGTCGAGCACCTCCAGTCGCGCCAACGTCACTCGAAGGCGGTGCGCCTTCAGTTGACGTTGTATTTCGGAGAAATCCGGAACTTGCAGGCGTCCGTGCATGAGTTGTGGGGGCACCCTGGGAATCGCCTGTCAAAAGACAGGCAGGGTGCCCGATGTCCCGTCGAATTTCCGTCAATCCGCGGGATTCGATCTGCGCGGACAGCGGCAGCGTGCGCGGCGCGGCTGCGGTAGCGACCGTGAGCAGCGCCGCCGCTCAGCCAATAGCCATGCCGTCTCACGCTTTTCGCTTGCCACCCAGAACGCCAGCTGGGATAGCATGCCGGCCCCCAGCAAGGTGCATCCCGCTGCGACAGCGGGGTTGCTGCCGATGTCGGCGAAGGCCGTGCATGCGGCACCGATCGACATCTGCGCGAATCCATACAGCCCCGACGATGAACCGCTGACCCTTGGATTGACGTTCAAGGCTTGCGCCATGGCGGTGGGTGAGGCAATGCCGGCGCCGTAGGTGAGGACCAGCATCGGTGCGACCGTAAGCGCCATGGTCAGGTGGCCCGACAGACGAGGATGTCATCGGCTACGGCATCCTGCAAAGGGAATGACTCCCCTTCGCATGGGAACCGCTCAGGGCGGCTCAACCGGGCAACAAACCACTCGACTGGCAACTCGCAACAATAGTGTCGTAAAGCGAGATATCCGCTCTTCCCCGAGCGACGATCTGGGCCCCCGATATTGCCGCGAAGATGGCGTAAGCGCGGCGTTTGCTTTCCTCGGGGCTCACCGTGCCCGTGTCCACCAGACGCTCGCTCAGCCACGCGACATTGACGTCCGTGAAGACCTGGACTTCTTTCTGGACCTCGGCCGGCAGGTCGTCATATTCAGAGGCCATGAAACTGCACAGGCACATGCGATTGCCCGTCTCCAGCGCCACGCGGAAAGTCGCCGGATACTTGCGCAGGCAGTCGACCGGATCCGCGCCGTTCGCGGACATCGATTCCAATGCCGCGGCCGCATCTTCCCAATAACGTCGGGCGACCGCCACGCCCAAGTCGGATTTGCTAGGGAAATGGTGGTAGATGCTGGCGGCCTTGATGCCCACGGTGGCGGCGATATCCCGGAAATTCAGGCCGTTGTAGCCATGCGCCTGTGCGGCGCTCCTCGCCGCGGCCAAAATCGCTTCGCGAGAATTGATGTTCGTCTTCGATTCCATAAGCATGATTCTATCAAGTTTGCCTACCAACTGACAGATAGGGCTTGACGTAGCATGATGAGCCTCATACCATTTCCCTACCGATCACTTGGTAGGCAGCAATAAGGTAGCACCGCCAAGTGCCCAGTCACCTCCTTTCCGAAGCTCCCTACATGAATTCCGAAATCACCAACTTTGATGCCACCGAACTGGCCAGCCTGATTCGCAATCGCGAACTATCCTCGGTGGAAGTGGTGCAGGCGCACCTCGACCGTATCGAAGCCGTCAACCCCAAGATAAACGCCATTGTTACGCTGAACGCGGATCAGGCACTGGAAGCCGCCGGCAACGCGGACAAGGCATTCGTGAAGGGGGCGCAGCTTGCTCCACTGCACGGCGTGCCTTTCACGGTCAAGGACGCGCTCGACACCGCCGGCATTCCGACCCAGCGCGGATCGCTATTGTTTGCTGGCAACGTGCCGACAAGAGATGCAAGCAGCGTTGCCCGGCTCAAGGCGGCCGGCGGCATCATCCTGGCGAAGACCAATCTGCCCGAATTCTCGACGTGGACCGAGTCAGACAACCTGCTTACCGGCCGGACCAATAACCCCTGGAATCTGGATCGCACGCCGGGCGGATCTTCCGGGGGGGAGTCCGCTGCGATCGCGGCTGGCATGTCGCCGTTGGGCATCGGTAGCGACGTTGCGATTTCCGTGCGCGGGCCCGCGGCCTTCACCGGCATCGCCGCCCTCAAGGCCACGCACGGGCGCATTCCCTACACTGGGCACTACCCAACGGTCACTTCGCAATGGTGGCACGTGGGTCCGATGGCCCGGACCGTGCGCGACGTGGCGTTGGCGTATTCGCTGCTAAGAGGCGCGGACGGTGCCGATGGCTATGCCGTCCATGCCAGGAATGCGGTGTCCGACAACCGTCGCGTCGCTGGCCAGACCATACGTGTCGGTTGGGTATCGGACGCGGCATTCGGGCCGGTAGATCCGGAAATTACGGCGGCAGTGGCCGCCGCGGCAGCGCAGCTGGCGGATCTCGGGTGCGACGTGGAGGAAGTCGCGTTGCCGTTCCTTGATGATCCACTGTCGCCTTTGATGCTGTTGGTCTACGGTGAGTTGGTACCTGAAATCCAGAAGCTGGCCAAGGGCAGGGAAGACCGATTACATGCTGTCGGCAAGAGCATCTATGAGTCGCCGGACCCGTCATACGCGGACTTCAACGCGGCGCTGAGAAAAGCCGAAGCGCTCAGGTCATCGTTCGCGGCCTGGTTCGAAAAATACGATGTGCTGCTTTGTCCGGTCACGCCGATGACCGCCACGCCGCATGGCGCCCAGGAACTGCTTGTCAATGGAGAAACCGTGTCCTGGCTCCACGTCATGCGGGCGACGTCCGCATTCAACCTGACGGGCCTGCCTGCACTATCCGTACCGTATGCATTGAGTTCGGAGCGCTTGCCGATCGGCATCCAACTGGTCTCCCGTTGGCTCAACGAAGACCTCATCCTGCAACTGGGAGGCCTGCTTGAGCGGCGCGGGGGGCTGGGGGATCAGCGTCCCGTCGTCTGATCGATAAACCCGGATCGTCCACTCACAACCTGGAACGCCGTGATGCCCACGTCACGGCGTTTCCTCACCCGAGCGCTAAAACGAATATGTCTGATCCAGTGAACCTGTCACGCCGTCACTTGTTGAGCGGCGTGTCCACCCTTGGCGGCCTGACCTTGCTTGACCTGGCCGGGTTTTCTCCAGCCAGCGCCGCGCCAATGCCAAGAGCTTCGTACGGCAACGCTTCATCCGTTTCTCTTGGCCCCATCCGGCAGGTCGACGCCGGATCCCTGAACATCGGCTATGCGGAGTCCGGTCCGGCCAACGGCCCGGTTGTCATTCTGCTGCACGGCTGGCCACACGATATACACAGCTTTGTCGAAGTAGCCCCCCACCTGGCAGGCAAGGGCTATCGCGTAATCGTGCCGTATCTACGGGGCTACGGCAGCACGCGCATCGTTACCGCGGACACGCCACGCAACGGCCAGCAGGCCGTATTCGCGGCAGACGTGATTGCGCTGATGGATGCATTGAAGATCAAGAAGGCCGTACTGGCCGGTTTTGACTGGGGCGGCCGTGCAGCCAATATCGTCGCGGCTATCTGGCCCGAGCGTTGCCGCGCGCTGGTGTCGGCCAGTGGTTATCTGATCGGCAGCCAGCAAGCCAACCGCAAACCGTTGCCGCCGCAGGCGGAACTGCAGGCCTGGTTCCAGTATTACTTCGCCACGGAGCGCGGCGCCGAGGGCTACGCGGCCTACCGCGATGACTTCAACCGCATGGTCTGGCAGAACGCTTCACCGCGCTTCAACTTCGACGATGCCACATACCGGCGCACGGCCCAGGCCTTCGACAATCCGGACCATGTGGCGATCGTCATCCACAACTACCGCTGGCGTCTGAGCCTGGCCCAGGGCGAATCGCAGTACGACGGTCTGGAGAAACGGTTGGCGCAGGCGCCGCGCATCTCCGTACCGACCATTACCTTGGAAGGAGACGCCAACGGCGCGCCGCATCAGCCACCGGCGGCTTACGCGAGGCAATTCACCGGCAAATACCAGCACCGCGACATAACCGGCGGGATCGGCCATAACCTGCCGCAGGAAGCACCCAAGGCATTTGCCGATGCGGTGCTCCAGGTCGGGAACCTGTAGATGAGATAGTCCCGAGGCAGGCCGCTACTCCATCGCCGGTGCGATCTCGGCGGCCTTGCCTCCTTTCACCGGCGCCGTTTCGGCTGCGCGAACGAAAACAAATGCCAGCAGGCCGGTGATCGCGGCCACGATCGCGGCGATCAGGCTGGTGTCGCCAAAGCCGCCCGCAAAGGCCGCCGCCGCCGCTGCATGAATGGCGTCCTGAGCCGAGTGCCCCAACATGCCGATGACCCCGCTCAAATCGCCCGAAGCAACGCGTTTTGCCGCGCTGGCCACCAGATCCGGAGCCAGTTCCTTGACGCTCTCCGAGGCCACGAAGCGTTTGGTCACGCCGGTCGACAGCACCGCGCCGAGCGCGGCCACGCCGACCAGCAACCCGACAAAACGCGTGGTGGCTGAAATTCCGGATGCCATGCCGGCACGTTGCGCGGGCACCGCGCCCTGCATGACCTTGGCGGTTTCGCTGTTCAGCAGGCCGGCGCCGATACCCGCTATCAACATGCCCACCGCGAATATCGGATAAGCAGCGTGCGCGGTCGAGAACGCGTACATGAGCAGATTGCCGGCCGTCGTGATTGCCAGGCCCAGGGTCAGCAGTACGCGGCCGGAATAGTGCGCGCCAAGTCCCGCGCCAAAGCGCGGCGTCAGGAACATGGGCAGGGCGAATGGCAACATCGCCACGCCGGCGGTAGCGGGCGCGAAGCCGTAGGCATTCTGCAGGAGCAGGGGCAGGAAAAAGATGAGGACCTGGGCGCCTCCCGCATAACCAAGCATGGCGAACGCCGAACCCAGGAACGTAGGCTGGCGAAACAGCGAGAAATCGACCATGGGGCGCAGCTGCCGCGCTTCGATGAAATAGAAACTGACCAGCAGTACGGCGGAGACCAGCAGGCGCGTCAGGATATCCTTGCCGAGCCAGCCAAGATTGTTCCCGTCGATCAGGGCCCATATCAGGAAGAATAGTCCCGTGCTGAAGGTGACGATTCCCGCGTAGTCGAGGCGTTTGGCCTCGTGGTCGGACGATTCCTCGACCACCATGCATGCCGCGATGAACAGCACCGTACAGATCGGCAGATTCATCAGGAATGCCCAGCGCCAGCCGAACAGCGCGGTAATCACGCCGCCGATGATGGGACCGCAGGTGATGGCGATGCCCAGGCAGGCGCCCCAGAATGCGTAGGCCTTGGCACGTTCAGCGCCCGCGAACGTGTGATTGATTACGGCCAGGGAGGCCGTCAGGAGCAGGGCGGCGCCTATGCCCTGCAAAGCCCTGGCCAGATTGAGCATCAGTGCCGATGTCGCCATGCCGCAAAGCCCGGAAGCCACCGTGAATATGGCGATGCCTATCAGCATGGCCAATTTGCGGCCGTGCCGGTCGGCATAGGCGCCGGCCGCGAGCAGAAGGGCCGCGAAGGTGAGGATATAGGCGCTAACGACCCATTCGATTTCAGTAAAGGCAGCGCCGAGTGATCTGGCAATCGAGGGCAGGGCGACCGCGACGATGTTTGAATCGAGCATGATCAATGACGAGATCAAGCCCATCGTGACGAGGACCAGGAATTTTCTTTTCGTCTCTGGCATGCGGGCGGACCACTTTGCAGGCTTACTCATGCCGGCCCCCTGGACGCCGCCCCGCCTGGTTGTTCTTCTGCGTTGCAGCGGACAGGTCGCCGTTGGCGATCGCCAGAAGCTGCGACCGGAGTAGGCGCGCCTGCGTCGATCCGAACGCCTGCTCGAAGCTGTCCTGCGCCTGCTGCCACAGGACGCTGGCCTGTGCGAGCTTTCGCTTACCCGCGGTGGTGAGCGAGACCAGTTTGCTTCTTCGATCCCTGTCGGAGGTCAGAACGGTAAGGAAGCCGTCTCGTTCGAGGGGACGCAGATTGCGCCCGATGGTGGTCCGGTCCAGGACGAGGGCGTCGGCAAGCTCCAATAATGTCGGCGGCCGGTCCGCCCAACGCGCAAGTTCCGCCAGGATGGCGTGCTGACTGGCGCCGAGGCCGACAGGCGCCAGGGCCTCGTCATAGATCCGCGACATGCGCCGAGCCGCCTTGCGCAGCGCGCCACAGTTGCAGCGCGATTCCTGCCTTTCCCTGATTTCTTCAGCCATTCGATATATCCAATACATGCATATGCAACTAATTGGATAAGTGTATATGCATGTATTGGGACGGTCAACGGGCGCAAAGCGGGGCAGGCGCAGCCCGCCCCGCCCGCGCCGCCCTGTCACCCGTCCAGCGTGATATGCCCGGCTTCGACGATCGCACGCCATTTGACGATTTCCGATGCGATCAGCTTGGAGAACGCTGCCGGGCCGTCGGACACATTGTCGGAGCCGAAGGAGGCGATCACGTCACGGACCTTGGGCTTGCTGGCTGCCTTGATGGTGGCGGCGCTCAGGCGCGCGGCGATGTCAGGGGGGATACCGGCCGGGGCCAGCAGGCCATACCAGCCGCGCGCCTCGAAGCCCGGCAAGCCGCTTTCGGCCACGGTGGGTACGTCGGGCAGCAAGGCCGTGCGGGTGGGACTCGAAACGGCCAGGGCCCGCATGCGGCCGGCCTGGATGTGCGGCTGCACCAGCGCCAGATTCTCGAAGGCGTACAGGACTTCGCCAGCGATCACCGCCACCACCGCCGGCGCACCGCCCTTGTAGGGAACGTGGGTCGCGCGGACATTGGCTTTCTGCTTCAGCATTTCACCGGCCAGATGCTGCGGCGTGCCGGTGCCCGCGGACCCGTAGAAAGGCGGCTTGCTTTCGCTGGCCTTCAGATGGGCGAGCAGATCCTTGAAGCTGTGGATCCCGGACTTGCTGCTGGTGACGACCACCAGGGGCGTGGCAGCCAGCAACGATATCGGTGTGAAGTCCCGCGTGGGATCGTAGGTCAGGTTCTTGTAGAGCGAGACGTTGATCGCCAGGGGGCCGCTGGCACCGAGCAGCAGGGTGTAGGGATCCTTGGCGGCCCTGGCCACATAAGCGGTGCCGATATTCCCACCCGCGCCGGGCCTGTCTTCCACGATGGCGGGTTGGCCCAGGTCCTGGGACAACTCCGCGCCGACCAGCCGGGCAAGGATGTCGACGATGCCACCCGGCGGATAGGCGTTGACGATGCGCAGCGGCTGGGTAGGCCAGGCGCTACTGGCGCGCGCCTCGGACAGCCCCAGTCCAGGCGTGAGCGTACAGGTGGCCAGCGCGGCGGCGGAGGCCCCGGTGCCGAGAAAATCACTAAGGAACTGGCGTCGATTCATGTTTGTCTCCTCCCTTCTTTTGAGGGATATCGGGCTTTGTCTCGGGTCCCGCCATGGGCCCGGGTCAAAGCCTCTGCTTCAGGTCTTTGCGACAGCCCGGGTTACGGGCCCGTCTCAGGCCGTCGCCAGGGAAAAATTGAGTTTGGTGCCCTGGACGATGATGCCGCCGCGTTCACCGGGCGTAAGCGAACCATAGCGGGCCGCGAACGATGGCGGCAGCCTGCGCGCCTCCTTGGGAGCGAGCCACAGGCGCAGCAGGTGACGCTTGCGCTCCGGCTCAGGCCAATCCTCGAAATCCGTGCGCGAGTGCAGGATCTGATGGTTATGCAGGAACTGCATGTCGCCCGGGCGGAACTCCATCTGCAGGCAGAACATGGGATCGTTGGCCAGCGTATCCAGCAGCGCCAGCGCCTCCTGCTCCTTGTCGGTCAAACGGCGCGCTTGGGCGAAATGTTGCTGGGCACTGCGTATGTACTGGCCGACGTAGATGGTGGTGAGCTGGTCGTCCAGCCAATTGAACACGGGCACGTCGAACCAGGGCAGGGCGCCTTCAGGCACCTCGCCCCGGCGGTCTGTCGGAAAGGCATGAAAGAGCTGCTCGGCCAGGTCGGGCCGGCGCTCCATCATGGCGTTGTACAGGGAAACGGAACTGACGATGCGGCTCTCGCCGCCGGAGCGCGACGTCTTCAGGCACAGCAGGCCGACGATGTCACAGGAATCCGTGTGGTACTCCAGCTGGCGATTGGTCTGGTAGTAGCGGGTCGCGGGCTTGTTGATGTCGGCCCCGGTGTCGCGGACATGGCCCAGCAAATGCCCGGCCGCATTCTGCGAACGAAAACTGCCGAACCAGGCGCCCATGCCCAGGTAGGCGATGGCCGCTTCTTCCACCGAATACCGCTCGACGGGGAAGCCGCGGATCAGTACGAATCCTCTGCCATTGAGCACTTCCTCGCGCATGGCCGACAAGCGCGGGCCCAGCGACGGCAGCTGGAAACTTGGACGAGAGATATCCTCGAAGGGGCGTCCGGATGCATGATGCTGCTGGATGGCGGCATCGATCTCGCCGATCTCGGCGGTGGACAGCTGTTCGATCCAGCGGGTATCGCGGGCCATGTCGGCCCCCAGCCACGCGCCCGGTCCGTCGATGCGGCTGGGCAAGGCAGGGGTGTGATTCATCGCAGCGGTCGGCATGGCCGGTCTCCTTTTGATAATTGCGCTTGTGCTCGCGTTGGAACGTCGATATAAGTCTAGTGAGCGGACGAAATCGCAGCCAGCGAAGAATATTGATCAATTTATCGCTTCGATGAATAAATGAATTTCGCCAACATCACCTTGAAGCAGTTGCGAGCCTTCGCGGCGGTGGCCCGCGAGGGCAGCTTCACCAGGGCGTCGGAGAAGCTCCATGTCACGCAGTCGACCCTGACGACCTCGGTCAAGATCCTGGAGGATGAGATAGGCATGCGGCTGTTCGACCGCTCGACCCGGGCCGTGACGCTGACCCTGCAGGGGGAACGCTTCCTTCCCGCGGCGGAACGCATGCTGCGCGATCTGTCGGAGTCCCTGGACGAATTGCGCCTGGCCGCCACGCGGCAGCGGGGCTCGGCGGTGGTTGCCGCGGCAGCGTCATTCATCAACTACGTGATGTCGCCCGCCGTCATCCATCTGGCTGAGCGCTACCCCGGCATTACCGTGCGCATGCGCGAGGAAACTACCGAGGGCGTCTGCCGGCAGGTCCTGTCCGGTGAAGCGGATTTCGGGGTGACCACCTTGTTCCAACCGGTGCCGTCCCTGGACACGGCGCTGATCCTGCGCGATGCCTATGGCGCCGTCTTCCGCGAAGGGCATGACTTGATGGCGACCGCCGAGCCGATTCCCTGGAGCCGGCTGTCGGCGCATACGATGGTGGCCTTGCATCCTTCGAACGGGATACGCGCGCTGGTCGACCTGCATCCCAAGATTCCCGCGCGCCACAAGCATCCGGACTACGAGGTTGGATCCATGTCGTCGCTGTTTCCGCTGCTGGCGCGCGGCCTGGGCTTCGCTGCCTTGCCCGCGCTTGCGGCGCAGCCACTGGTTGCCGGAGGGCTGCGATTCAAGCCCCTGGCCAAGCCGGTGCTGCGCCGCAGCCTGTATGTGGTCAAGAAGCGCGGGCGGGGGCTGTCGCCCTCGGCGACGGCGCTGCTTGAGGCCATGACCGAAGCGGTACAGCGCATCGAACGCCATCCGCAGATGGAGGTCGTGTTCAACGAGGAGAAAATGCGGGCCTTTTGTGGTTGAAACCCGTGCTTGAAACCGTGGTTGAAACCCGTGACTGAAACCCGCGGTCAAACCCTGCCGCTGGTTCGCCCCGCAGGTCTGCCCGCCTCGTTGGCAGCGATCGATGCAGAAATCAATCCAGCCCCAGCAAACGCTCGGTCTCACGCGCCAGGCTGACCAGGCGCGGCCCGATATCGGCGGCGCGCTCACGGTAGGGCCCATCGCAAGCCGGTACACCGCAGTTGAATACATAGAGCAGCGACTGATAGGGCCTGGCCAAGGGCGCGGCGAAACCGAGCGCATCCGGCCGCCACTGCATGTTGTTGCCGCAATAGCCCTTGCTCTCCAAATCCCGTCGGGCGGCAGGCAAGGTGTCTATATGGGCGGCGTAGTGCGCCGGATCGGCCACGCGCAGCTGGTTCAGGACGCTGCTGCGTTCCTCAACCGTCGCGCGCGATAACCACGCCTTGCCGGCGGCGCTGGACAATAGCGGCAAGGCCGCACCGATGTCGGGCCTGGTTTGCAACGCTTCATTGGAGCGAGCGGACTCCACATAGACCATCTGCAAGCGATCCCGCACGACCAGCGACACGGCGCCGCGGACATGGTCGGCCAGCTGTTTCATCAACGGCCGTGCCAGTTGCCGTATCTGCATGCTGGCAAGCAAGGGATAGCTGAGCGCCAGGACCGATGCGCCAAGACGATAGCGAGGCGGCGTACCGCTGCGGCGCAGATAGCCGAGTTCCACCAGGGTATGCGTCAGGCGCGCCACGGCGCTCCTGGACATGCCGGTCTGCAGCGCGAAGTCCTTGTTGGCGAGCACGGGTGAATCGGCGCTGAAGCAGGCCAGGATATCCAGCCCATGGGCCAGCGTGGTCGCGAAGTCAGCATCCTTAGCCACGCAGCGTCCCAACGGCCGTGGCGGCCCCAGCGATTGCGTTCGCCCCAGCGGTTGCGTCCGCTCCAGTCGCTTCGTCCACTACGGCAGGAATGGCCTTGTCCATCTTCGCCGCCAGCGCGATGAGCTTGGGCGCGATGCGGGCGCGTAGTTCATTGCCACGCAGCCGGCGCACGGGAATGCCGCAATTAAAGACCAGGATTTCGCCATCCACCGGTTTGCCCGCAGGCACCGCGACGGCGTGCACGTCGGCATGCCATTCTCCCTCGGCAACGCAGTAGCCGAATTCCGCATAGTCCTGCCGGGCCTGCTCCCAGGCGGGTTGATAGCGCTTCCAGGCGGCCGCGTCGCTGGCGCGCAAGGCATCCAGCGCCGTCCGGCCCTGCGGATCTCCCCGCGCGTCGGCCTGCGCCAGCCACGCCCGGCCCATGGCGGAGGACAATAGCGGCAGCAATGCACCGATATCCGGTCGAAACGCAACGGCATCGTGTCCCCGGCAGGTTTCCAGATAGACCATATGCAAGCCGTGATGCATGCCCAGCGATGCGGAGCCGCCGGCGGCGTCGGCCAGCCGCTTCATATGGGGCCGTGCGAGTTGGCGCAGCTTGATGCTGGCCAGCAGCGGATAGCTCAAGGAAAGCAGGGCCGGCCCGAGCAGATAGCGGCGCAGGCCGGCGTCGTAACGCAGCAGGCCGCGCTGCATCAAAGTGGTGGTCAACCTTGAAATGGTGGCCTTCGACAGCCCGGTACGGTCGGCCAGTTCGCGATTGCTGAGGGCCGGCTCGCCATGGCGAAAAGTTTGCAGCAAGGCCAGTCCATGCGCCAGGGTCGTGGCGAATCCGGGATCGGCGTGCAAGGGGCTGCGGGGCATGGGCGTTGGACTATTGCGTGATTGCCGTGGCAGATCATAGCGCTACCCAAGCCTGGAAAGGAGGGACGGCGTTCAAAATAACGAAACAGAAGTCTCGGAATTTCCGCGCCTTTGCTAGCCTGCGGCAATAGCCTCCCCGACAGAGGAAAGGCAGGCAATCAGGAGACATGAGTGATACGCGACCCCGAAGGTTTCGAGACTTTCATCGACTCGCTGCGCAAGTTCGTGCGCGAGCGTCTGGCGCCGCGCGAGGCGGAAGTAGCCCGCTTGAACGACGTGCCGGCGGATCTCGTGCAGGCGATGGCGGCGCAGGGGCTGTTTGGCTACTCCATCCCGCAAGCCTACGGCGGCGCGGGCATGACCACCGAAGAGCTGATCCGGGCCGCCCTGGAGTTGTCGCAATGCTCCGTGGCGTTCCGGGCGCGCGTCGGCACCAATACGGGTATCGGCTCGGAGGCCCTGGTCGCCGACGGCACGGAAGCGCAAAAGGCAGCGTACCTGCCCAGGTTGGCCAGCGGCGAAGTGACCGGCTGCTTTGCGCTGACCGAGCCGAGCGCTGGTTCCGATGCCACGGCGCTACGCACGTCGGCGGTACGAGACGGCGACCATTACGTGCTCAACGGTGAGAAGTGCTTCATCACCAATGCGCCACTGGCGGATTTCTTCACGGTCATGGCGCGCACCGATCCCGACCAGCCCGGCGCGAAGGGGATTACCGCCTTCCTCGTGGAGCGGGGCACGCCGGGCCTGTCGACGGGTGAGCCGTACGACAAGATGGGGCAGGCTGGCTCGCCGGTGTCCGCGGTCTACTTGAACGATTGCCGGGTGCCCGCAAGCAACATCATCGGGGGCCGTGAAGGGCAGGGCTTCAAGACGGCCATGAAGGTCTTGAACAAGCAGCGCATACACCTGGCGGCCTTGTGCGTGGGGCCCGCCATACGGATGCTGGACGACACCATGCGTTTCGTGGCTGAAAGAGAGCAATTCGGTCGGCCATTGATGGATTTCCAGCTGGTGCAGGCCATGCTGGCCGATTGCCAGACGGAAATACAAGCCGCGCGCGCGCTGATCCTGCAGACCGCCCGTGAACGTGACGCCGGGCAGGACGTGACGCTGAATGCGTCGATCTGCAAATACTTCGCTTCAGAAATGTGCGGCCGTGTCGCCGATCGTTGCGTGCAGATGCACGGCGGCTACGGCTACATCAGCGATTACGGCATCGAAAGGTTCTATCGAGACGTCAGGTTGTTCCGCCTGTACGAGGGAACCAGCCAGATCCATCAGCTGACCATCGCCAGGAACACCTTGACCCAGGCAGGCTACACGCCCGGAAGATAAGTAGTACCTAAAGGGACCGCGGTCTGCAGAAACCGCCGGCCCATCAATCCAAAGGAGACTTCGATGCTACTGAAGCATTTGCGTAAATGGCTGTGCGTTGCCGCCACCGTGTTTGCCTGCGCGGCAACGCCTGCCCATGCTGCTTATCCGGACCGCCCCATCCGGCTGGTCATACCCTTCGCGCCGGGCGGATCCACCGATGTCCTGGGCCGGATCCTGGCGGAAGCGCTGCATCCGCTGCTGGGACAAACGGTCATCGTGGAGAACCGGCCGGGCGCCGGCGGCAACATCGGCGGCGATTTCGTCGCACGCTCGGCACCCGATGGCTACACCTTGCTGTTGGCGGCGGCCGGGCCCACGGTCATCAATCCCAGCCTGTACAGCCATATGCCGTTCAACCCCGCCAAGGACCTGGCGCCCATCAGCTGCCTGGAGCGCGAGCACAACCTGATGGTGGTGAACAAGTCCCTGCCGGTACACAACCTGCAGGACTTCCTGGAGTACGCCAAACAGCACCCCGGCAAGCTGTCCTTCGGATCGCCGGGTAATGGCTCGCCGGCGCAGTTGGCAGGCGAACTGCTCAAGCAGAAAGCCGGCATCCAGGCGCAGCATGTGCCCTACAAGGGCACGGGTCCCGCGGTCACCGACCTGGTGGCGGGGCATATCGACTTCATCATCGACAACATGCCGGCGCTGCTGCCGCAGGTCAAGGCCGGCAATCTGCGGGCGCTCGCCGTGCCCAGCGACCAGCGCGCCACCGCCGCGCCGGATATCCCGACTTTCGACGAGGCGGGCGAGAAAGGCTTCGTGGTCATGGCCTGGAAAGGGCTGATGGCGCCGGCCGGCACGGATCCCGCCGTGATCGAGCGTCTGCACGCCGCGGTGGTCAAGGCGCTGCAGGATCCCCAGTTGCGCCAGCGTTTCCAGGATCTCGGCGCCGAGCCCCTGGGCAGTTCGCCCACCGAGTTCGCCAGGCAGATCGCCGATGAAACCGTCTGGTGGGGCAAGCTGGTCAAGTCGACCGGAACGAAGATCGAGTAGTCGCGCAGCGTAACGCGCCGTGCCGCCCGCCGGCGCCAGCAGCCGCGCGCAGCGCGGGAAAGTGGGGCCTGGGCGTAGCCGTGGCGGCACGCCCGTCCATACCGATGAAGATCGAGGAGCAGCCATGCAAGAGGGCAGGCAAAAGGAAGGGGATGGGGATTTAGAAGTGAGTGCCCTGTGCGAACGGGTGCGCCGCTTTGTCGACGAGGTGGCCATTCCCGCCGAATCACCCGCCATCGCCCGCGACGTGCTGGCGCTGGACCAGCGTGTGCAAACGCTGCGCGAACAGGCGCGCCAGGCCGGCATCTACGCGCCGCAGCTGCCGCGGGCCCTGGGCGGCCTGGACCTGGGCTGGCAGGCGCTGGCCCGTGTCCTCGAAGAGGCGGGCCGCGGTTTCCTGGGACCCGCCGCGCTGAACTGCGCGGCGCCCGACCAACCCAATATGCTCACCTTGCTGCAACTTGGCACGCCGGCACAACAGGCGCGCTATTTTGAGCCCCTGGCGCGCGGCACGCAGCGCGCCTGTTTCGCCATGACCGAGCCTGCCCCCGGCGCCGGGTCCGATCCGTCCATGTTGCAGACGCGCGCCACGCGCCGTGACGGGCATTGGGTGCTGCATGGGCACAAGAAGTTCATCAGCGGTGGCGTCGGTGCCGACTTTGCCCTGATCCTGGCCCGCGCGGACGAGGGCGTGACCTTGTTCCTGGTGCCCGCCGACACGCCAGGCTATCGCGTCGTGCGCGACATCGGCATGGTGACCGGCTATCAGATCGGCGGCCATGCGGAAATCTTCCTGGACGGCTGCGCAGTCCCGGATGACGCGGTGCTGGGTGTACCGGGCCAGGGCCTGGCGCACGCCCAGTTGCGACTCGAACCGGCGCGCCTGCTGCATTGCATGCGCTACATCGGCCGCGCCCGTCGGGCGCTCGATTGCGCCAGCGTCTATGTGAATCAACGTGATTCCTTCGGTTCGCGCCTGGCGGATCTGCAGCAGATACAAGCCATGGTGGCGGACTCGCAGATCGAGCTTCACGCCAGCCGTCTCATGACGATGGAATGCGCCGCGCGCCTGGATGCCGGGCTGTCCGTCAAGCAGCACAGCGCCATGGCGAAGGTGTTCGTCTCCGAGACGGTGAATCGCGTGGCGGACCGCGCGGTACAGATGATGGGGGCGCTTGGACTGTCGGAGGACAGCCCCGTGTCCATGATCTGGCAGGAGCTGCGTGCCTTCCGGGTCTATGACGGGGCCAACGAGTTGCATCGCGCATCGATCGCACGTCGCTGCTTATCGCAGCATTCACGTCTGTAAGGAGACACGCATGTTCAATGACGAGTTTCTTGCCTACCGCCTGCATGCCGGCGCATCGGACAAGGCGCCGCCCGAGGGCCGCTTCGATACCTTGCGCACGGACATGCTGTCGCCCGGCGACACCCTGATCGAGGTCGCGTACGCGGGACTGAACTACAAGGATGCCCTGGCCCAGGCCGGTCGCGGCAACATCGTGCGGGCCTACCCGCGTATCGGGGGTATCGACCTGTCCGGTACGGTGGTCGAGTCGGCCGATCCCGCCCTGACCCCCGGCATGCCTGTCGTGGTGCATGGCTTCGGTATCGGGGTCGATGCGGATGGTGGCTATGCGCAGTATGCAAGGGTGCCCCATGATTGGGTGCTGCCCCTGCCGTCGCCGCTGACCCTGCTCGATGCAGCGGTGCTGGGCGCGGCGGGCTATACCGCGGCCTTGTCGCTGCACTGGATGGAGCACTGCGGGCTGAACCGTGGCGACATCCTGGTGACAGGCGCCACGGGCGGTGTCGCCAGTATCGCCATCGACATGCTGAGCAAGCGTGGCTTCCGGGTGTGGGCGATGTCCGGCAAGCCGCAAGCCGAAGCGTATCTGCGCGCGTTGGGCGCCGCGGAGGTCATTCCTCCGCTGGATCTGTCCGCACCCGCGCGTCCTTTGATGTCAGCCAGATGGGATGGCGTGGTGGATTCGGTGGGTGGCCATCTGCTCGCGCACGTCATTGCCTGCTTGCGGCCGGACGGCGTGGCGGCGGCTTTCGGCAACGCCGGTGGCGCGGAGCTGCCGACGACGGTGATTCCTTTCATCCTGCGGGGGGTGAAGCTGCTCGGCATCAATGCCAACAGCCCCATGCCTTTGCGTCGCCAGATCTGGCAAAAGCTGGCCGATGAATATCGGCCCACGCGGCTGGCTGCCGCCACGCGGGTGATCGAGCCCGGCGAATTGCCGCAAGCCCTGGCCGCCATGCTGGCACGCGACAGCATCGGCCGCTGCGTCGTGAAATTTTCCTGAGTTGCCGTACCGAACATGATCCAGACTATGCATTCCTCCCTGTCCCATCTGTTTTCCCCGCGCAGTATTGCCGTCGTCGGCGCCTCGGCCACCCCTGGAAAGATCGGGGCCATGCCGATTTCCCTGCTGCGGAAGTACGACTACGACGGCCTGGTCCTGCCGGTCAATCCGCGCGCCGCCGAGGTACAGGGGTTGACGGCGATTGCCGGACTGGACGCCGTGGATACGCCGATAGACCTGGCAATACTGGCGGTACCCGCCGTGCACGCGGCGGCGGCCCTGGAACGCGCACGCCCCGGCCAGATCGGCGGCGCCGTGGTGTTTACCTCTGGCTTCTCCGAGATCGGCGCGCAAGGCCAGACCCTGCAGGAACAGCTATGCGCCGTCGCACAGGCACGCGGCATCCGGCTGCTGGGACCGAACTGCCTGGGCTTCATGAATATCCGCCGCCGGGTCTACGCCACGTTCACGCCGGCAGCGGCCGGCGGCACGGTTGCGGCAGGCGGCATCGGCATGGTGACGCAAAGCGGTGCCTTCGGCGCCTATGCCTTCTGCATGGCGCGAGACCGTGGCCTGGGGCTCTCGCACTGGATCAGCACGGGTAACGAGGCGGATATCGACGTCGCCGACTGCATCGCGTGGCTGGCCGAGGATGACGACACCCGCGTCATCATGGCGTATATGGAAGGTTGCCGCGATGGCGAGAAATTGCGCCACGCCCTGGCCGCGGCCCGCGCTGCCGGCAAGCCGGTGGTCGTGACCAAGATAGGCCGGACCCAGGCCGGGGCACAGGCCGCGGCGTCGCATACCGCCGCGCTCGCGGGCGACGACGCGGTCTATGACGCGCTGTTTCGCCAGTACGGCGCCGTGCGTGCCCGCACCATAGAAGAATTCTTCAACCTTGGTTATGCCCTGGATACGTGGAAGCAGCCGCCGCAAGGCCGGCGCCTGGGCATCCTGACGATCTCCGGCGGCGTGGGCGCGTTGATGGCGGACGAAGCCAGCGATGCCGGGCTCACCTTGCCTTCGCCCGCGCCCGACGTGCAGGCGCGGCTGCTGGAACGCATGCCTTTCGGCAGCCCGCGCAATCCCATCGATGTCACGGGGCAGGCGGTCTCAGAGCCGGGGTTGCTGCTCAGCGCCGCGGAGGATGTACTGGCAGGTGGCACCTACGATGCGATGGCGGTGTTTCTTGCCGCGGCCGGCTCGTCGGAAGCCTTGTGGCCCACCTTCGAGACCTTCGCTCGCACCATGCAGGCGCGTCATCCGGACGTACCCCTGGCCATCAGCGCACTGTTTCCCCCCGCTCGCCGCCGCGAACTGGAGGCACTGGGATGCCTGGTATTCGCCGATCCCAGCGCCGCGGTGAAGACCCTGGCCGCGGTGGTCAGGCCGCGGGCTGACGGCGCGCCGGTGGCGGCGATGCCCGTCGCAGGGCAAGCGTGCCTGCGCGGCACCTATAACGAGGTGCAGGCCATGGAGACCTTGGCACTAGCGGGCATTCCGGTTTCGTGCAGTGTCGTGGTCCAGGATGCCGAGGCCGCCGTGGCGGTCGCGCGCTCGTGTGCCGGACCGGTAGTGCTGAAAATAGTTTCCCCCGATATCCTGCACAAGAGCGACGTGGGGGGCGTCAAGCTGAACGTGCTTGGCGACGAGCAGGTGAGGGCGGCCTACGCCGCGATCGTGGATGCCAGCAGCCGGCATTGCCCGCAAGCCCGCCGGGACGGCGTGTTGGTGGCGCCCATGGCGCCTGCCGGCGTGGAATGCATCATCGGCGTGCATCGCGATCCGATATTCGGGCCCATCGTGATGTTCGGCCTGGGGGGCATCTTCGTCGAAGTGCTGAAGGACGTCAGCTTCCGCCTGGCGCCTTTCGGGCGCGCCGAGGCGCTGGCCATGATCGCGGAGACCAAGGGCTACGCTGTCCTGGCCGGCGCGCGTGGCGCGGCGCCCGCCGACATCGATGCCTTGGCGGACGCCCTGGTGTCGCTCTCCACGTTTGCCAGCCAGCATCGCGGCGAGCTGGCCTCCGTGGAGGTCAATCCGCTGGTGGTGCTCGGTCAAGGACAAGGCGTGGTCGCGCTCGATGCCGTGATAACGACCGTCAGCGCCGCAGCGACGGGACAGGCGCGCGCATAGGATCTGGTGGATAACCGCCGTGTTCGCGGCGTATACCCGCCCCGGCGCTATACCCCGGGGTGTCCCAGCAACGCCGATATCGCGTGCGCACAAGCCTGGACTTCAGGCACCCACTGCTTGATCTTGGTGGCCGTGAAACGTTCGATGGGACCGGAAATGCCCACGGCCGCGATCGGATCGTCCAGGGCATTGAATATCGTCACCGCGACGCCGCCTACCGTAGCCCGCCATTCCCCGCGGTTGACGGCATACCCCGCGCGTACCGCCTTGCGCAGTTCGGTCTTCAGTGCCACCAGGGAGGTCAGTGTGGCGGGCGTATGCCCGGTCAGGTTCTGCGCGTGCGTGTCCAGATAGCCTTCCGCCTGGTAAGCCAGCAAAGCCTTGCCGGTCGCCACGGCATAGGCGGGCGCTCGGCCGCCGACCATCGAATACGCGCGGATGGGCTGCGGGCTGTCGATCTTGTCGATGTAGACCACATCCATGCCATCGAGTATGGACAGGTGGACGGTTTCCCCCGTCTTCGTCGCCAGTTCACGCATGAAGGGCGTAGCCAGGCGCCGCACATCCATCTTGGCCAACTGCCGGGCCGCCAGTTCGAACAGCCTGATACCGCCGCGGTAGCCGCCGCCATCTTCACTCTTCACCACATAGCCCGCATGCATCAGCGTCTGCAGGGTACGGTGCGTGTTGCTGCGCGTCAGGCCCACGCGTTCTGCGAGGGCCTCGATGGTCAACGGCGGCGCGTCGACATCCGTCACGGCCTCCAGGACCATCAAGCCCTTCAGCAGCGTCTTGTCCATATCAATTTCCCGAATGTTGGGATTGGGACGTTAACACATGATCGGCACATGACGTCACATGGCTTTGCCAGGCCGCTGCCGCATCATTTGCCCAGATACGCGCGTATTCTGTCCTTCAGGCCGGGCGCCGCGGCGGAACGGACCAGGCTGGCAAGATCGGCATCCCCGGTGCTGGGCGCCAGCGCCTGGTGCAACTGGCTGCGGGCGGAATGGGACAGCGCGCGGGCGCTTTCCAGGGCGTGCTCGATGCTGGCCTCGGTATCCTGCGCGGCGGCCAGGCCGGTGACGAAGCCGTGCTGCAGCGCATCTTCCGCCGTGAAAGTCCGCGTCTGCGTCAGGATGTCCCGGGCCACCTGGGTGCCGACCAAGGCCGCATAGCGGCGGGTTCCCAGCACCAGGCCGAATTTCAAGCCCGGCATGCGGAATGTCGCGTCCGGCGCCGCGATACGCTGCGCGCAGGCGCCAAACAGGTCGACACCGGCGCCGAAATTCTTGCCATGCGCAATGGCCAGCGTGACCGCGGGCGATGTGGCCACTTTCTGCAATAGCTGTTCGATGCGGACGAAGCGCAGCAGCAGGTCGCCTTCGCTTTGTTCTTCGTAGCCGCCGAAGTCGAAGCCGGCACTGAAGTTCCTGCCTTCGCCCTGGAACACGATCAGATCGGCCTGTACGGCATGGGCATGATCCACGGCCTCGATGAGCGCTTCGACCAGATCGGCGGACAGCGCATTCATTTTCTCCGGACGGTTCAAGCGGATGAACGCCACCCCATTCCTGATCTCGGTGTCGACGGTGCTCACTGCGCCTCCCTTTCCGCGCGCGCGGCGAGTTGGTCCAAAACCTCGGCGTTATGTTCGCCCAGCGCGGGCGGCGCGCTGCGGATGGGCAGAGTCTGGCCGCCGATCCTGACGGGCGCGCCGAACGTACGCGTCTGCACGCCGTTGGGCAACTCGATGGGCTGGACCCATCCCATGTGCTCGACCTGGGGATCG
The DNA here is from genome assembly GCF_002209485.1 of Achromobacter sp. HZ34. Taxonomy (GTDB): domain Bacteria; phylum Pseudomonadota; class Gammaproteobacteria; order Burkholderiales; family Burkholderiaceae_B; genus Bordetella_C. The sequence goes on from NZ_NJIX01000001.1 coordinate 558,390, forward strand.
ACCAGCACCTGGGAATAGGTATTGATCGGTGCGCAGGGGACGCCAGCCGCGCGGAAGCGTGTCAGCCAGGTATCGACGTCGCCATTGGCGAAGATCGCTTCCAGCAGGTCGCGCAATTCCACCTGGTTGCGTGCCCGCCGGCCCGTGTCGAGGAAGCGTTCGTCCTGCACCAGGTCTTCGCGACCCACCACATTGCACACGCCTTTCCACAGGGCATTGTTGCCGGCCGCCATGCCGAAATAGCCGTCGCGGCAACGGAAGGCCTGATAGGGCGCGTTGCGCGGGTGCGCCGATCCCAGCTTCTGCGGATCCTTGCCGCTGCCGAAGTACTCCGACGTCTGCAGCGCCGCGATGCCCATGGTGACGCCGAGCATGGGGACGTCCAGATGAGTACCCTGGCCGGTCGCCGCGGCCACACGCAAGGCCGCGGTGATGGAGAACGCGCCATACAGGCCGGCCGTGAAGTCGGCTACCGGAACGCCGCATTTGACGGGAGCGCCGTCGGCTTCACCGGTGACGCTCATGATGCCGCTCATGGCCTGGATGGTCAGGTCGAAGCCGCCTTCCTGCGCGCGCGGACCCGTCTGGCCGTAGGCGGAAATGGAGCAATAGACCAGGCGCGGGTTCAATGCGGCCAGGTCTTCGTAGCCCAGGCCCAGGCGGGTCATGACACCGGGACGGTTGTTTTCCAGCAGCACATCGGCGCCCAGGGCCAGTTCGCGCGCACGCGCGACGTCGGCCGGGTCCTTCAAATTCAGGGTGACCGAGCGCTTGTTGCGATTGAGCGACGCGAAATTCTCGCTATAGCCATCGGACAAGGGGGGCCAGGCACGCAGGGTGTCGCCGCCCTCGGGGTGTTCGATCTTGATGACATCGGCACCCATGTCCGCGAGCAGCATGCCGCAGTAGGGACCGGCGGCCACATTGCAGATCTCGATGACTTTTACGCCGGATAAGGCCGCTGTGTGTTTCATGGCGAGATGATCCTTTGAAAAAATTAGTGTAATGCGCGCGCTGGCTGGTCCTGGACCCAAAGGGCGAGGGCCTTGCGGTCGACCTTGCCGACCGAGTTTTCCGGTGATGCCGTTGCCTGGATGACGGCATCTGGAACATAAATACGCCCCAGATGCGCCTTCACCATGCGGCGCAGGGCGTCGGCGGACGCTGCGTCGAAGCCGGAACGGGGCACGACGACCAGCACCGGTACCTCGCCCAGGCCTGCGACGCCTAGACGGCGATCCGGCGCCAACCCGCTATTGCGCGCAAGTTCGGCGTTCTCGGCATCATGCAGCATCCAGCGCAACCCCACCGCCTGCACTCTGCGCTGCATTTCCTCGATGGCCAGGCGGGGCTCCAGCGGGCAGGGGCAGGCGCCCGCTGCAATGCAGGCCAGAAGGCCCAGCACCTGGTCGGGTCCGCGCTCCAGGGCCAGGGCGACGTAGTCGCCGTGGCCCACGCCGGCGCGTTGCAGCGCGCCGCCCCAGCACCGGACGTCCAGGTCCAGGTCGCCGTAGGTCCATGTCTTCTGCTCGGTGACCAGGGCCTTGTGCGCGCGGCGCGCGGGATCCTGCCAGACGCCGCGCCACAATGCCAGAAGGCTGGAGATCTCCTGCATCTGCACGTTCCTCAGCGCAGCTTGACGGCCGCATCGCGTTCGAAGGCGCCGTCGGCATCGAGCGCCTTCAGCGCGGCAAGTTCGCCGGCGGTCGGCAGGGGAGTGGGCTGCGCACCCTCGGCATTGAATTCGAAGCCGGTGCGCTCGCGCACCTCATCGAGACTGGAGTTCGGATGCCAGGATTGCAAGGCCAGGCGGCCATCGCGCTTGATGAATATGGCAATCGGCGTGGCGATGCCGTGAAAGCCGCCCCAGGAGGTGCGGAAATCCAGTTTGGGCACGAACGTCCGGCGAGAGTGTTCGGTACGCCAGGTGCATGCGCGTTTGGCGGTAGGCAGCATCACCGCGCCCCCGCCGCCGCCCGGCAGGCGCACCTTGGGCTGGTGCCAATGGCCGATGCACGAGTTATTGGCGGAACCCTCGCCGTCGATCTGGGCCGCGCCCAGGAACGTCAGGTCCATGCGGCCGCGGGTGCACAGGTCGTAGAAATCCTCATTGGCGAAAATCGAGGCCGTGCGCCGCGCCAGCTGGGGGTCGGAGCTCGATATGGGGATGTGCGCCGGCCGCGGATCCACGCCGCCGGCGACATTGATGTAGATATAGTCGAAATCGTAGGCTCGCTTGGCGACCAGGCAGGCCAGCATCGGCAGGGTGGAGTTCACGCCGCTGAAGGTGATCTCGTTGGGGCGGATGAAGCGCGACAGTCCGAACACGATGTGGGCGAACGGCGAGAACTCAGGCATTGCGCGCCTCCTTGATTTCCGGCGCTTCGGCCATGTGGGCGTCCAGGGAACGGCTGGTATCCATGTAGCGTTCGACGGCGGGATAGTCGATGTCGTAGAAAGGCGTGCAAGATCCCGGCCACGCGCTGCCGGCGAGTACGGTAAATCCCTCGACCATGAAGTAGGGCAGCAGTGTGGCTTCAGGCTGCGCCTCGAACACTTCGGTATCGACCAGCCGCTCCGCCACGACCAGCACGCTGCCCGCCGCGCGCGACATGATGCGGTCCCAATGCGAGGTGCCGTAGACGCGCGCATTGCCCAGCCGATCGACCTCCGACACCTGCAGGACGGCGAAATCCGGCTTGACGGCGGGGATCAGGTAGGGCGTCTGCTCGCTGCCATAGGGATCCTTCACGCTGGTCCAGCCGTTGAGGGCCGGCAGGTCGCTGCCCTGCAGGCCGCCGCAAGGCATGAAAGGCACGCCGAACGCCGCGGCGCGCAGGCCCGCCGTCAGGGTGGCGCATGCATGTTCTTCCAGCACCACTTCGCCTTTTTCGATGGCCTTGCGGTACCAGGGCGCCAGGCCGAAGTTGCCCTCCATGGCGACGATGCCCGCGCGCGTCTTGCGTATGGTGCCGGCCCGGCACAGGATATCGATGTCGTAGCCGGGCGACTGCTTGATAACCTCCAGATCGCGCCGTTGCTGACGGATCAGTTCACGCACGAAAGCGAAAGGCCCACGGTGCAGGAAGCTGCCCCCCAGGGCGACGGATGCACCGTCCGGCACCAATGCGGCAAGTTGCGCCAGGGACTGCTGCTTTTCCTGGCTGTTGTATCCCGATGTCATTTCCGCCATCTCCTGTAGGCATCGCATCGACGCAACGCACCTTGGCGCTTGCGCTGTTTGTCCCAATACTTGTTTTCCCTGTCTCAATTTTGAGCCGCCGCCTTGTGCCGCCAGACGGCACGGCGCCAAGCCTACGCGTGGCAATATATTTGTTGACGAGAATAGCATCCTATAGCGCGCTTGTTAAGCCAATCTTGGGAGTTCAATCCCAATTAATAGGAAATCTGAAGAAACACGCTGGTTCGAATGACCACTACTTGGCGAGGGGGTTTCGAATTCTTCGAAGCCCCCTTTGCCAACTGGCTATTCCGCGACCAGGCTGCAGTCCTTAGGATTGCAGCCTTTCACATTACCCAAGGTCGCGTCATGGCCCTTCCGCTCGACGGCATCACGGTCGTTTCCCTCGAACACGCCATCGCCGCGCCGTTTTGTACCCGGCAACTGGCCGATCTGGGCGCGCGTGTCATCAAGGTGGAGCGCCCGGGTAGCGGTGACTTTGCCCGTGCCTACGACCAGCGGGTGCTGGGCCAGTCCTCGCATTTCGTCTGGGTCAACCGCTCGAAGGAAAGCCTGGCGCTGGACCTGAAGCACCCGGCCGCCGCGGAGGTGATCGATCGCCTGATCGGCAAGGCCGATGTGCTTGTGCAGAACCTGGCGCCTGGCGCCGCTGCGCGCATGGGCCTGGGCGCGGCGCAATTGATGGAGAAGTATCCCAGGCTCATCGTCTGCGACATCTCCGGCTACGGGGATGATGGTCCATACCGGGACAAGAAGGCCTACGACCTTCTCATCCAGAGCGAGGCGGGCTTCCTGTCCGTCACCGGCACCCAGGACGAGCCGGCCAAATCCGGCAATTCCATCGCCGATATCGCCGCCGGCATGTACGCCTACTCGAACATCCTTGCCGCGTTGATGCAGAGGGAACGCACCGGCAAAGGGTCGCACATCGATGTCTCCATGCTGGAGTCACTGGCGGAGTGGATGGGTTTTCCCATGTACTACGCCTACGACGGCGCCGTCCCACCGCAACGCAACGGCGCGTCCCACTCCACCATCTACCCCTATGGCCCGTTCGCGGTGGGCGATGGCGGCAAGGTCATGCTGGGCGTCCAGAACGAACGTGAATGGCAGGCATTCTGCGAAATCGTGCTGCGGTCGCCCGCCATCCATGAGGATGCGCGCTACCAGGGCAATGCCAACCGGCATGCCAACCGGACCGTGCTGCAAGGCAGCATAGACAGCATCTTCGCCACGCTGACCACGGATGAACTGGTCGGCCGGCTGGATGAGGCACGCATCGCCAACGCGCGGGTCAACGACATGGCGGGGCTGTGGGCACATCCGCAACTGCGGGCGCGCGACCGCTGGCGCGATATCGACACGCCGGCCGGCGCCATCCCGGCCCTGCTGCCGCCGGGCAGGCAAAGCGCGTTCTCGCCACGCATGGACCCCATCCCTTCGGTGGGGCAGCACACGAAGGCAATCCTGGCGGAACTGGGCATCGATGAAGCTGCGCTGAAGTAACAAAGCAAAAATCCAGACCAATCAACGGAGACAACCTCATGACAATTAAAAAATTCGCGGCTGCGCTTATCGCCACGCTCGCCCTGGGCGCCAACGCGGCACACGCCGACTGGCCCGATCGCCCCGTGACCATCGTCGTACCGTTCGCGGCCGGACAGACGGGCGACATGATCGCGCGCCTGGTCGGCAAGGAACTGGAGGGCAAGTTCGGCAAGGCATTCATCGTGGAGAACCGGCCCGGCAGCGGCGGGCGTATCGGCACATCCTATGCCGCAAGGGCCAAGCCGGACGGCTACACCTTGCTGATGACCAGTACCGGTCCCTTTGCGATCACGCCCGCGCTTTATCCCAATGACACCAAGTACAACCCGCTGACCGATTTCGTTGGCATCGCGGAGACCGCCTCCACGCCGCAGGTCATTGCCGTATCGAACGGCTCCGGCATCACCGATTTCGCCGACCTGGTCAAACGGGCCAAGGCCAAGGACCTGTCCTACGGCTCCGCCGGCAATGGGTCGCTGCAGCACCTGACCATGGAACTGCTGAAGAAGGAGATCGGCTTCTCCATGGTGCACGTGCCGTTCAAGGGCAGTTCGGAATCGAAGACGGCGCTGATCGCCAACACCCTTGAAGCGACTTCCGATTCCCTGCCGCCGCTGCTCACCAGCATCAAGGCCAACCAGATCAAGGCTGTCGCCGTGATCGACGACAAGCGCTCCGCCTATATCCCGGATGTCCCGACCCTGGGCGAACTGGGCTACCCCAAGCTGAGCGCGGTCGCATTCTTCGGCCTGGTGGCGCCCACGGGCACGCCGAAGGACGTCGTGCAGGCGATCAACCGCGAGGTCATTGCCATGTTCAAGACGCCCGCATTCCAGGAACAGATGCGGGCGCAGGCGCTGACGCCGCCGACGGAGCGCACGCCGGAACAATTCTCGGCCTATCTGGCGCAGGAAGTGGGGCGTTGGAAAAAGGTAGTCGAACAAGCTAACGTCTCGGTTGATTAAAGGAGCACCCCATGGTTAGAGAAGTCGCGGCAAGTCAAATCACCGACACCATCGCAAAGCTATGCATAGACGCCTGTCATCTGCTTCCTGACAACCTGGTGCAGGGCTTTCATGATGCCGCCGCCAAGGAAGCATCGCCGCTGGGCAAATCCGTCTTGCTCAAGCTGATCGACAACGACAAGATCGCCCGTGAGAACCAGGTTTCCTACTGCCACGACACCGGGCTGACCATCGTCTTCATCGAGCTGGGCCAGGACGTGCACGTCAGCGGCGGCGGCTTCGAGGAGGCTGTCCAGGCCGGCGTGCGCAAGGGTTACGCCGAAGGCTTCATGCGCAAGTCCGTGGTGTCCGATCCGCTGCTGCGCGTCAACAGCAATGACAACACGCCGGCGGTGGTGCACACGGAGATCGTGCCGGGCAGCGACATACACATTACGGTCGTACCCAAGGGCGGTGGCAGCGAGAACTGGAGCACCATGAAGTTCCTGCTGCCCGGCGAAGGCGCCGAGGGCGTGAAGAAGTTCGTACTGGCCGCCATCGAGGCTGCCGGCGGCGCGGCCTGTCCGCCGCTGACGGTGGGCGTGGGCTTGGGCGGCAGCTTCGACAAGGTCACGGCCATCGCCAAGAAGGCCATCCTGCGCGATATCGGCGACCACCATCCTGAACCCCATATCGCCCAGCTCGAAAGCGAGTTGCTCGAGCTCATCAACAAGACCGGCATCGGCCCCCAGGGGTATGGCGGCTCGACCACGGCGCTGTGGGTCGCGGTGGAGACCTATGCCTGCCACATCACCGCATTGCCCGTCGCGGTGAACATCCAGTGCCACGCCAGCCGGCGTGCCACCGCCACCATCTGAGTCCGAGGTATTGCCATGGCAGTTCATCATCTGGAAACCTTGCTCGACGACGAATCGGTGCTGCGGCTCCACGTGGGCGACGAGGTCTATCTGTCCGGCGTCATCCTGATGGCGCGCGACGCCGCGCATAAACGTTTCGTCGACACCCTGGCCGCCGGCAAGCCCCTGCCGGTGGACATCGAGGGCCAAACGCTGTTCTATGGCGGGCCCGGACCGACCAAGCCGGGCCATGCGATCGGGGTGGTCGCACCCACCTCCGCGTACCGCATGGATCCCTATGCGACCGTCCTGTTCGACCATGGCGCCCGTGGCGCCATCGGCAAGGGACCGCGCGGCACCGCGATCCGGGCCTCGTGCGAGAAGAACCGCGCCGTCTGCTTTTCCGCCATCGGCGGTATCTCGGCCACGTTGTTCGCCTGCATCCGCTCGGCCGAGGTCATCGCCTACGAAGATCTGAAGACCGAGGCCGTACAAAGGCTGGTGATCGAGAAATTCCCCTTGCTCGTCACGAACGACGCCTACGGCCGCGATATGTACGCCGAAGAAGTGGAGAAGTACCGGGCCCAGTTGCGGGAGGCCTGAGCGTGAATTTCCTCGTGCGCCACCCTTCATCCTATCTGTTCGTGCCGGGGAATCGCCCGGAGCGCTTCGACAAGGCGCTGGCCGCGGGCGCGGGCGCCGTCATCATCGACCTGGAAGACGCCGTGCCGCCCGACGCCAAGACAGCCGCGCGGGCGGAACTCTCGCAGTGGCTGCAGCGCACGGATGCCCAGGTGGTCGTGCGCGTGAATGCGGCGGATACCGCCTGGTTCGCGGACGACCTGCAGGCTTGCGCCAGCCCCAACGTGGCAGCCATCATGCTGCCCAAGGCGGATAAGCCCGACGACCTGGCGGCTTGCACGCGCGCGGCGCCGAACGCGCGCCTGCTGCCCCTGGTGGAGACGGCGGCGGGCTTCGATGCCCTGCGCGCGCTGGTGAGGGTGGCCGGGGTCGAGCGTATCGTCTTCGGTTCCATCGATTTCCAGCTCGATCTGGGCATCCCGGGCGAGGACGAGGCCTTGCTGTTCTTCCGCTCGCAACTGGTGTTGGCATCGCGCCTGGGGGAATTGGCCGCGCCAGTGGATGGCGTCACCACGGAAATCCACGATGCCGCCATCGTGCAGGCCGAAGCGGTGAAGTCGCTGCGCCTGGGTTTCGGGGCCAAGCTGTGCATACACCCCGCACAAGTGGCGCCGGTGAATGCGGCTTTCCAGCCGACGGCGCAGGAAGTGCAATGGGCCAGGCGCGTGCTGGATGCGTCGGCCAAGGCGGGCGGGGCGGCGGCGGTGGTGGATGGAAAAATGATAGACCGGCCGGTGGTCCTGCGTGCGCATGCAATACTGGCGCGGGAGACATGACATCCGCATGATCCCCAGCTTGCCAGAGCCTTCATGCTGCCAGACCTCGATTCCATCGCACTCTTCGTAAAAGCAGCCGAGCTGCGCAGCTTGACGCGCGCGGCCGCGGCGTCGTCGATGGGCCTCGCCGCCGCGAGCCGGCGCATTTCCTTGCTCGAACATTGCCTGAAGTGCTCGCTGTTCGACCGCTCGCACAAGGGCGTCGAACTGACGCCGGCCGGCTTGACGCTGCTGCATCATGCCAAGCAGTTGCTCATCCAGTTGAACCAGATGCAGGCGGACCTGGATGAACATGGCTCGGGGCGGCGCAGCGCATTGAGAGTGCAGGCCAACACGTCCGCCATGGCGCAATACGTTCCGGCGGACCTGGCGATTTTCAACACCCAGCACCCGGACGTGACCCTGACCGTCAAGGAGCGCTGGAGCGATCAGATCGTGCAGGCCTTGCTGCTGGGGGAGGCCGATGTCGGCATCATCAATCCAGGCGGGTCGCTCGAAGGCCTGGAGTGCCAGCCTTATCGCAAGGATCACCTGTGCGTGGTCATGCCGCGCGATCATGCGCTGACCCGGCATAAGGAGGTCTGGTTCGAGCAGGTGCTCGACTATCCCCTGGTGGGGCTGGAGTACGGTGCCTCCCTGATGGACCTGTTGGCCGCGCAAGCCGGCCTGGCGCAGAAGTCATTGAAGCTGCGTGTGCAGATGCAGGGCTTCGAAGCCGTGTGCCGGATGATAGAAGCGGGGATGGGCATAGGCGTGCTGCCCCAGCTTGCCGCCGAGGCCTACCTTCCCGCCATGCACCTGGAGATCCGCCTGTTGAACGACAAGTGGGCGAGCCGGCAGATGCTGGTATGCACCGCGCGCGGCAGGGAGAAGTCCGATTCCTTGATCAAGCTGGTGCGCGCGTTGTCGCATGCGGTTCCGCCTGGTGAGTGAAGAGGCCAGGGACCAAGGACCAAGGGCCGCGTAAGGGACTGGGAGACGACGGCGTTGCGTTGGCGTCTTGCAGTTGCCCGGGCAAATACGGGAACCGGGCGCGCGGCGGTGCTGGGTAGCGATTCGCCCGCCGCCGTTCACATCGGCTGCAGTCCCACGTCCTTGGCGATCTTGCCGAAGACCTGCAGGTCTTCACGAACGCGGGCAGTCGTTTCCGCCGGCGTGGTGATGCGGGGAATCATGCCCAGGTCCAGCAGGCGCTGCTGCATTTCCGGCTTGCTGAACTGGCGGGCCAGGGCCTGCTGGATCTTGTCCACCACGGCATCGGGTGTGTCCTTGGGCGCGGCCAGGCCGAACCAGGCCACCGCGGAGAAGTCCTTCAGGCCGGCTTCGCGCGCGGTCGGCACGTCGGGCAGTACTTTCAGCCGCTCCGCGCTGGTGACGAACAGTGCGTGCACCTTGCCCGAATGGATGAAAGGCGTCTGCACGCCGGTGTTGTCAACACGGCGTTGATGTGGCCGCCCAGCAGGTCGTTCATGGCCGGTGTGCTGCCCTTGTAGGGCACCAGGTTCACCTGGATGCCGGCGGCCTTGGCGAACATCAGTTGCGTCAAGTGTTGCTGCGTACCCAGCCCGGCATTGCCGAAGGTGACGCCATTGGGATGCGCATGCGCGTAGTCGGTGAACGCCTTCAGGTCCCTGGCGGGGAATTCGTTGTTGGTGACGACCACGAAGGGCAGGTCGACCAGGACGGTGATCTGCTTGAAATCCTTGAGCGGGTCGTAGCGCAGCTTGTAGACGTAAGGGTTGACGCCCATGGTGCCGCTTGCGGTGAGCGCCAGTGTGTAGCCATCGCCCGCGGCGCGAGCCACGAATTCCGTGCCCAGGACGCCGCCCGCGCCGGGCTTGGCCTCGACGATGGCCGTCTGGCCAAGTTCCGTGGTCAGTGCCTGGGCGGCAAAGCGCGCCAGCATGTCGGACGTGCCGCCGGTGGCGTAGGGCAGCACGATGGTGATTGGCTTGCTGGGGAAGGCGTCGGCGGCCCGGGCGGGTGGGGTGGCCAGCAGCGCGCTGCCTGCCGCGGCCAGTGTGGCTGAATAGATGGCAGCGGCGATGAATTGCCGGCGGCACGGATTTGGCTTCAACCCGCCGGGCCTGGACCCATGCGGCTTTGATGCGTGCAGCGGTAACGCTTCCGATTGCACTGCACTCTGCTTGATGACCATGGTTGTATTTCCCCGTGTTCTCAGGATTTGGGAAAAAGAGTAAGCGCTGGGGGTTTATGTGCCAAATCAATATTTAAAATGGCAGGTCATCAACTTCGGTGATGGCCGCGTTATAGTGCCGCATGCTTCCCGCCATCGACCTGAATCTGCTGCGCATCTTCGACGCCGTCATGACGGAGCGCAACGTCACGCGCGCCGCCCTGGTTTTGCACATGACCCAGCCCGCGGTCAGCAACGCGATCAATCGCCTGCGCTTGACCCTGAAGGATCCGCTGTTCATCAAGATCCAGGGCGGAGTGCTGCCCACGCAGCGGGCCGAGCTGCTGTGGCCGCCCATCCGCGACGCGCTGGCGCGCATCCACGAGACGCTGGCGACGAATGAGTTCGATCCGGCCCGTTCGGAAGCGGTGTTCCGGCTGGCGATGTCGGATTACGTCGCGGACCAGGTGATACGGCCGTTGTTCGTGGAACAGCAGGCGGTAGCGCCCAATGTGCGCATCCATCTGCATCCTTATTCGCTGGACAATGCAGCGGTGTTGCTGGAGAAGGGCGAAGTGGAGATGGCGGCGGGGGTGTATTCCAACGTGGCGTCGTCGTTGCGGATGCTGCCGCTGGAGACATTGACGTATGTCTGCGCCATGCGCAAGGGGCATCCGCTGTTGGCGCAGGCGCGGCTGCGTCTGGAGGATTTCCTGCGCGCGCGCCATCTGATGGTCAGTCTGCTGGGCACGCCGTCGCTGATCGACCATGAGCTGGCGGCGCATGGCTTGAAGCGCAACGTGGTGCTGACCATCAACCAGTTCGCCTTGGCGCCGCGCCTGCTGGCCGAGACCGATCTGATCTGCGTGGTGCCGGTGAACACGGTGCGCAATAGTCCGCACAGTCACCAGCTGGAGGCCATCGAAGCGCCATTTCCTTTCGTGCCGCGCACGGTGAACCTGATCTGGCACGAACGCTCCGACAACGAGCCCGCGCATCGCTGGCTGCGGGAAGAAATACTCAAGGTCTGCCAGGCTCAGGGCATGATCTTCGATCAAGCGCCCCGCGCGGAATCGCACGCGTATTGACCCAAGCGCCGCGACCCCACGCTCCGGCCGTGGGCCATAGGGAAGGGCGGTGGCGGGTAGCCGCACCTTCTTGCAGCCTTAGGGCCGGGGCGGCGGGGCCTTTCGCCGTTCTGCCAAAGAAAGATCAAGACGGGGCGGTGGGGGGCTTGCCCCCACCCAAAAAGTCCAGGGGCGGCCACGCCCCCTGGCTCGCCGCAGGTAGCTCCAGCGTTAATCATTCATAGAACTGATAATCCACGATATAAATCCTTGATTGGAGGAAATGACCGCACATCGCTACCATCGGGTCGACACTCAGCTCCCGCCTGATTTCTGGAGACCCCGTTGACCCAGACCCCATCGCCCACCGGCGCCCGCCGCTACCGCGTCGGCTTCGACGTAGGTGGCACCTTCACCGACTTCACCCTGCTGGCCGAACACACCGGCGCACTCCACTACTTCAAGGTCCCGTCGACCCCACACGATCCCTCCGAGGCGATCCAGGCCGGTGTCGCCCACCTGATGCGCGAACTCGATATCGCGGGCCATGAACTCGTGCACGTCGGCCACGGCACCACGGTCGCCACCAATATGGTCATCGAGCGCCGCGGCTCCCGCTGCGCCCTGGTCACCACCCGCGGCTTTCGCGACGTCCTGGAAATCGGCCGCCAGGTCCGCCCCCACCTGTACGACTACAACGTCACCAAGCCGGAACCGCTGGCCCCGCGCGAATGGCGCTTCGAGGTCACCGAACGCATCGCCGCCGACGGCAGCGTACTGCAGGAACTGGACGAAGAAGACGTGGTCCGCATCGCCAGCGAAATGAAGGCGGCGGACATCGAAGCCGTGGCCATCTGCTTCATGCACAGCTACCGCAACGACGCCCACGAGCGCCGCACCCGCGACATCCTGGCGGCCGCCTTGCCGGACATCTACCTGAGCGTCTCCAGTGAAATCCTGCCGGAGTTCCGCGAGTACGAGCGCATGTCGACCACCGTACTCAACGCCTACGTGGGCCCGCGCATGGCCGGCTACATGCGCAACCTGGTGCGCTCCGTGCGCGCCATGGAAATCGCCACGCAACCCGCGACGGTGCACTCGAACGGCGGCCTGATGTCGGTGGACTCGGTGCTCACCGCGCCGGTGCGCACCTGCGTCTCCGGCCCCGCCGCCGGCGTCATCGGCGCCGTGGAACTGGGCCGCGCGGCGGGCTTCGCCAACCTCATCACCTTCGACGTGGGCGGCACCAGCACGGACGTCTCGCTGATTGCCGACCTGCAGCCCCTGTTTACCTCCAGCCGCCTGGTCGCCGACTATCCGGTCAAGACCCAGATGGTCGACGTGCACGTCATCGGCGCGGGCGGCGGCAGCATCGCCCGCATCGACGACGCCGGTGCGCTGAAGGTCGGTCCGCAAAGCGCCGGCGCCGTCCCCGGTCCCGTCGCCTACAACCGCGGCGGTACGGCAGTGACCATCACCGACGCCCACATCGTCCTGGGCCGGCTGAATCCGGTCGCCCTGCTGGAAGGCCGCATGGCCGTGGACGCTGCGCGCGCCCGCGCAGCCATCGAAGAACAGATCGCCGGTCCCCTGGGCCTGACCGTGGAAGAGGCCGCCTACGGCATCCTGCGCATCGCCAATTCCAATATGGCGCGCGCGGTGCGTGCCGTTTCCACCGAGCGTGGCCATGACATCCGCAAGTTCGCCCTGTGTTCCTTCGGCGGCGCCGGCGGCCTGCATGCGGCGGAACTGGCGCGCGACTGCGGCATCGGCACGCTGTTGATTCCGCAAGAGCCGGGCACCATGTGCGCGCGTGGCATCCTGCTGTCCGACATCTCCATGGATTTCGTGCAGACCCTGATGGCGCACGCCACCGACGCCGGTTGGGACACGCTGCGCCAGGCGCTGGATACCCTGGCGGCCAAGGCGCGGGACTGGTTGGAGGGCGAGGGCGTGGCGCCGTCGGCCCGGCGCCTGTCCAGCGTCATCGATGCACGCTACCAGGGCCAGAACTTCGAAATTCCGGTGCCGCTGGAAGGCATGCAGCTGATGCCCACGGCGGATTTCGTGGCGGCCTTCAGCGCCGCGCACGTGCGCGAGTATGGCTACGATGCGGCGGGCCGCGGTATCGAGATCGTCAACTGCCGGGTACGCGCCGTGGGCCTCGTGCCACGCGCACCGCTGGCCCGCGTGGCGGGCGGTGGTGCGATCGCGGATGCCGTCAAGGAAACGCGCCAGGTCTACTTCGATACGGCCGGCTGGGTGGCCACGCCCGTGTACCGGCGCGCCGGGCTGCCGGTGGACACGGCCGTGGCAGGTCCCGCGGTGATCGAGGAAATGAGTTCGACCACGGTGGTCCTGCCGGGCCAGCGCGCCCATGCCGATGCGTACGGCAACCTCGTCGTCAACCTTCGTCCCTGATCGCACCCTCGGCGTGCACCCAAGCATCCCCATGCCTGCGCACGCCACGCAACCCACGCCCATTGGAACAGCCACCATGTCGCAGACACCGACGCCTTCCGACGACGCCTTCGATCCCATCGAGATGGAAGTCTTCAGCAACCGCTTGCTCAGCATCACCGAGGAAATGGGCAATACGCTGATCCGCTCGTCGTTCTCCAGCAATATCAAGGAGCGCAAGGACTGCTCCGTCGCCCTGTTCGATGCGGCGGGGCGCCTCATCGCGCAGGCCGCGCACGTGCCGGTGCACCTTGGCTCCCTGTCGGGTGGCATCGATGCAGTGCTGCGCCGTTACGGCGTCGCGGGCATCCGGCCAGGCGATGCTTTCCTGTGCAACGACTCCTACCTGGCCGGCGGCACCCACGCCCCCGATATCACGGTGGTCACCCCGGTGTTCTGCGCGGGCATCTTGCGTTTCTTCGCCGCCAACATCGGCCACCACACGGACGTGGGCGGCGCGGTGCCGGGGTCGACGTCGCATAACCTGAAGACGGTATGGGAGGAGGGCATCCGCCTGCCCGCCATGCGTATCGTGCGGCAGGGCGAACTGGACCTCGATCTGCTGGAGATGATCGCGCACAACACCCGCGAATACGACTACCGCATGCACGACATCCGTGCACAGATCGCCACCAACGACAAGGGCGCGCGGCTGCTGCTGGAGCTGGTGGAACAGTCGGGCCTGGACACGGTGCTGGCCGCGGTCGACGGCATCTTGCGCTATACCGAACGGCGCTTGCGCAACCGTATCGCCATGCTGCCGGCGGGCACCGTGTCCTTCACCGAACGCATGGACGATGACGGCCTGGGCGGCGATCCCGTCGTCATCCAGGCCAACGTGCATGCGCGCGACGGCCAGTTGTTCGTGGATTTCACCGGCACGGGCGCGCAGGCGCGCGGCGCCTTCAACCTGCCTGCCAGCGCGCTCAACGCCAGCGTGTACTTCGCGGTGAAGGCCATGCTGGATCCGGAACTGATGCCCAACAACGGTCTGTTCCAGCCCATCACCGTCACCGCGCCCGAAGGCACCATCACCAACCCGCGCTTTCCGGCCGCGGTCGGCGCGCGGGTCACCACCGCGCAACGGGTGGCAGGCACGGTCATCGGTGCGTTGGGACAGTTGCTGCCGGCCGACCGGGGCATGGCGTCCTGCAACGACGTCATGCCATCGATGCTGTTCTCGGGGCCCAAGCCGGACGGCAAAGGGTCTTTCGTCTATCTGGAAACCCTGGGTGGCGGCGCCGGTGGCCGCGCGCGAGGCGACGGCATGGACGGCATCCAGGTGCACGTGACCAATACGTCGAACCTGCCGGCGGAGGCGCTGGAGATCGAATATCCGCTGCTGGTGGAAGCGTACGCGCTGGTGGACGATACCGGCGGGGCGGGGCGCTATCGTGGCGGCATGGGCATCGCCCGCCAGATCCGTTCCCTGCACGACCAGATGATCTGCACGGTTCGTTGCGACGCCGCGCTGTTCGGCGCGGCCGGTTTGAACGGTGGCGGCGTGGGCGCGACGTCGAAGCTGGTACAGAACGCCGGCCGTCCCGACGAAAAGCGCCTGCCCAATAAAATCTCCGGGCACGCCTTGCCAGCGGGCCAATCGGTACGGCTGGAAACCCCGGGCGGAGGTGGCTATGGCGCGCCGGCCGAACGCGATGCGGCGGCGATACGCAAGGATGTCCGCAGCGGCAAGACCAGCCGCGCCGCCGCCGAACGCGACTATGGCGTGGAGCGGGTGGCCGAAGCGCTAAGCATCGAAAGACCTTGACTCAGAAGACCTTGACTCAAAAGACCTTGATGTCGCCGTCCTTCACCACCTTGCCCCAGCGCGCGGTCTCTTCGCGCAGCCATTTGGCGATGTCGGCCGGCGTCTGGTCCACCGGCTCCGAGCCCAACTCGACAAAGCGTTGCTTCGTGTCGGGCTGGGCAGTGATCTCGGCGATGGCGGCATGGATCTTCTCCACCACGGCCGGCGGCGTGCCCGCGGGGGCCAGCAAGGCTTGCCAGGAGCCCGTCACGAAATCCGGCACACGCTCCGCGATTGCCGGGGTGTCGGGAATGGCGGCATATCGCTGCGGGCTGGCCACCGCGATCAGGCGGATCGCGCCGCCCTTCACCAGCGGATAGGTGGCCAGGAAGCTGTTCATCGTGACGTCGATCTGGCCGCCCGTCAGGTCGGTCAGCACTTGCGATCCGCCCTTGTAGCCGATGTAGTTCCAGTCTATGCCTTCCTTCTGGGCGAGCAGCACGCCGGCCAGATGCGTGATCGAGCCCGCGGTCTCGCCGTAGTTCAGCTTGCCCTTGTGCGCCTTCGCGTAGTCGATCAGCTCCTGCAGGTTGTGCACGGGCAGCTTGTTGCTGACAACCAGGATGTGCGGCGAATAGGCGACGATGGAAATGGGCGCCAGGTCCTCGGTCGGACTGTAGTTGAGCTTCATGATGCTCGGCGAAATCGTCAGGCTTCCCGAGTCCATCAGCAGCAGGGTATAGCCGTCGGCGTCGGATTTCGCCACGAAGTTGGCACCGATGCTGCCATTGGCACCAGCCTTGTTCTCGACGACCACGGACTGGCCCCACTTCTCGGTCAGCTTCTTGCCCAGCAACCGTGCCAGCACGTCGGACGCGCCCCCCGGCGGATTGGGAACGATGATGCGGATGACCTTGCTCGGATAGCTGGCTGCCGGCTCGGCCGCGCTTGCAGGAGTGGCTTGCGTGAACAGCAGCGCGCCAGCGGTTGTCAGAGCCAGGCAGGCGAGGGCGCGGCGCTTGCCCTGCGCCAGCCTGTGGGCCAGCGCCAGGGAATGGCGAAAAAACATGATGTCTCCTTCTCATTGTTCGAATGGCCCGGGCGCGGCGCCCGAGCGGAGACATCTTCGCCCGTATCTGTAAAAGCTGTCAATAGCTGATATCGTCCTAAGCCTTCAGCCGGCGGATTGTCTCCGGCTGGGGATTCCCAGCCTGCCATGTTCGGCCGGCCAGGTTTCCTGACTAAGTCTGGCCACCGAACAGGCGTGCGATGCCGCCCTGCAGGTGGGCCGACATGGCGGCCCGCGCCGCCACCGGATCGGCGGCCGCGATCGCCGCGACGATGGCGCGATGCTCGGCGATCACCTGCTGGCGCCGCTGCGCCTGCATCGGACCGGCGAGCTTGCGCACCAGGTCGATGCTGAAACGCGTCTGCGCGATCAAGGCCGTCATCGTCATTTCGAAGAAGCGGTTGCCGCAGGCGGCGGCGATGGCCGCATGGAAGGCGATGTCCTCATCGATGCCCGAAGCGCCAGCCTGCAGCGCCTGTTCGAAGGCTTCCTGCCGCCGGGCGATCTCCTGCACGGCCGCCGGGGCCGCGTCCTGCGCGCTGCGCGCCACGATTTCGCCTTCCAGCGCACAGCGGAAATCGAGGAAGGTCTTGATGTCGGGAATGCTGGTCAACGGCCCGAACTCGACGATATCGGCCTGCGGCTGCAGCGCTTCGACATAATTGCCCGAACCCTTGCGCGCGGAGATCCGGCCTTCGGCGCGCAGCCGCGCCAGGGCCTGGCGCAATACCGGCCTGGACACGGCAAAGCGCCGCGCCAGTTCGATTTCGCCGGGCAGGCGTGCATGGGTCTCGAAACCCTCGCTACCCAGCAGCGAGAGAAGTTGTTCGTAGACCTTGTCGCCAAGGCGACGGTCGGGAGTAACGGCAGTCATGGAGCGGGAGTGTGAGGCAAGGCAGGGCAGGCGGCAAGAGGCAGCGGCCCGCCTCGGAATTGACAGATTTTACAGCTTTGCGCAAACTAGCCACCTTGTAAAGCTGCATCAACCTACCAGGCGCCATTTCCATGTCCATCATCACCGCCTTGCGCACCTACCGCCTGCCCGACCGGCCAAGCCTGATCTGGCTTGAAATCGATACCGACGAGGGCCTGACCGGATTGGGCGAGACGTTCCGCGGCGCCGCCGCCGTGGAGACCGTCATCCATACCGAGATCGCGCCGCAATTGCTGGGGCGCGACGCTTCCGCCATCGAGGGCATCAACAGCCTGCTGACCTTGCCCTATGTCGGCTATAACGCCTCGGGCGCCGAAGTCCGCGCCGCCAGCGCGGTGGACATCGCCTTGTGGGACCTGGCCGGGCAGCGCCAGCGCGTGCCGCTGTACCAGGCGCTTGGCGGCGCCGCGCGGCCCACCATTCCTGTCTACAACACCTGCGCCGGTTACGCCTACAACTCCACCGGCAAGCGTCGCGACATCGGCGGCAACGATGTCGCGGCCGGTCCCTACGACGACCAGGTCGCGTTCATGCGCGATGCCGGTGCGCTGGCGGTAAGCTTGCGCGACGAAGGCTATGGCGCCATGAAGATCTGGCCTTTCGACATCTACGCACCGAAAACCCAGGGCCAGGTCATCAGCCTGCCCGACTTGAAGCGGGGCCTGGAACCCTTCAAGCGCGTGCGCGAAGCGGTGGGCGACGACATCGAGGTCATGTGCGAGATGCACGGGCTTTGGGGCAACCACGCCGCGCTGCGCATCTGCCAGGCGCTGGAGGACTACGGCGTATTCTGGGCCGAGGATCCGATCTCGAAGATGGATGACGTGCATACATTGGCCGACCTGCGCAGCCGCACGCGCACGCCTATCTGCGGCAGCGAATCCCTGGCCGGTTTGCCGGTGTTCCGCGACCTGCTGGCCGCCGACGCGCTGGACGTGGTCATGCTGGACCTGTGCTGGTGCGGCGGCCTGACCACGGCGCGCAAGATCGCCGCGCTGGCGCAGGCTTATGCGAAACCTTTGGCACCGCACGACTGCACCGGCCCGGTGGCCCTGATGGCCGGCCTGCATCTGGCGCTGCACGCATCCACCGCGATCTACCAGGAAGTGGTGCGCGCCACGCTCGCCACGTGGTACCGGGACCTGGTCACCGATCTGCCCGACATCCAGGCCGGTATCGCACAGCCGCCGCGTGGGCATGGCCTGGGCACCCGCCTCACCGATGCCTTCAAGGCGCGTACCGACCTGACCGTACGCCTCAGCAACCTGAATTAAGGAACGCACTTCATGAAAATCCTGGTCGCGGGGCTGCATGCCCCCAATGCGCCGCGGCTCGCCGCATTGCTGGGCGCCGGCTTCGATGTACAGGCCGCCAAGACGCTGCCGGCGCAAGGCCCCATCGACGCCGATGTGCTGGTTAGCAATCGCCTGACGGCGGACGAGGCGGCACGCTTCAGCGGCCGCCTGGTGCAGGTGCCCGGCGCCGGCGTGGATGCCATCGCGCTGGATGCCGTGTCCGCCGCCTGCCAGGTGTGCAACGTCCACGGACACGAGATCCCCATCGCCGAATATGTCGTGCATGCCTTGCTGGAACATTTCCTGGAGCCCTGGCGCCTGCCGGCGACGCTGGACGAAAAAGCCTGGCCCGCCGTCTACGCGGATCGGCCTTATCACCGCGAAGCCTGCGGCAATACCGTCGCCATCCTCGGTTATGGACACATCGGTGAAGAGATCGCCCTGCGTGTCCAGGCGCTGGGCATGGGCGTCATCGCGGTCACCCGCAGCGGCCAGGTGAAGTCGGCAGTGGCGCCGAATGAGGTGGTGCAGACGCCGCAACTGGAAACGGTACTAAGCCGCTGCGCCGCCTTGGTGCTGTGCTGCCCGTTGACGGACGACACGCGGGGCAGGGTGGGGGATGCGGCGCTGCGGGCGCTGGGGCCGCAAGGCCTGCTGGTGAACGTGGCGCGCGCCGAAGTGGTGGACGAAGCCGCGCTGTACGACACGCTCAGCACCGGCAAGCTGGGGCGGGCGGTGCTCGACGTCTGGTATCGCTATCCCGCCGCCGGCGAAACGTCGGTGACGCCGGCACGCCTGCCTTTGCACGCCTTGCCCAATGTGCGCGGCACGCCGCATCTGTCCGCCTTGACGCCGGGACTGCTGGAACGCCGCTACGGCGTCATCGCCGCCAACATCCGCGCCTTGCAGGCGGGCACGCCATTGGTGCATGTGCTGAAGGCGGCTGGGTGACGCTGCCAAGCTTTAATAAGGCCATCCTTATTAAAGCTTAGGTGCCTTATCCTTTAATAAGACTCTCCTTATTAAAGGTTACGACGTGCCTTCGTGCCACGTGCTCATCCCAGGGGGATGAAGCCAGCGTCATCGCAGACCTGGACGCGGACATCACCCTGGATTCCATGCGGGCATTCAGCCATGGGGCGCTGAGAGTGGAGGAGAGGGGCCAGGCGGCACTGAACCAGGTCCTGATCCGCGAACTCCATGCCATCCTCTGGACGAGATCGAACGTCCCATGCGCGAAATCGGCGATAGTTTTCCCCGCAAGCTTGAGCGTTGACGGGCACTCTATAGCACCTTGCAATCGAAGGTTGGGTCGCCGTAGGGGTAGTAGTCCGCCAACTTCAAGTGCCGATAGTCCAGCCCCTCCAGTTTGACGGTGCCCAGGAAGGCTTCGGATGGCTCGACGATGAGTATGGTGGGTGAATATCCGCTGTCGTCGAAGCCGCGCCGGAAGTGGACACGCGACTTGATGGCAACGACGTCGAAATCCTCCGGTGACAGGGCCAGCGCCCAGAGATCGGTCGGCTCCTGAATCTGCACCAGGTACGGACTGAGGATCAGCACATTGCCTTCGCCGAAGGAGATCAGGTACCAGTTCTGGGCGCGGAAGCGCCCGGCGGTGGCCGGGCGTACGCCCAGGATCTTGCCTTTGATACGAACCGCTGGGCCCGCCGACTCGTCGACCAGGCCGCCTACCTCCATGTCGAAATCGTCGCCCGCCTTGGCACCGGACTGGTCCAGTGCCTGTACTTCCTTGGACGAAGCGAGCGTCGCGATCAGCGTACGCTTGAGCTTTTGCTCGATAATCGCGCTCAGCAGCCAGGTCGCGTAGCCGGAGCGGTCACTGGAGTCCGCCAGGGTGACCGGCCCCTTGCCTGCGGCCACCGCCTCGGCCGCGAGCCGCGCACCAGCAGCCATGTCATGGATCTTCGTGGTGTTCAGCAGGTCTTCGCGCTTGCGCCACGCCCAGTTCGCCATGTCCTCGGCGATCGATTTGGCCAGCGCCGGGTTGCCGTTGGTCAATACCTGTATGGTCATGCCCGCGTCGGGCACGTCGGCCCATGGAAAACCGAAGAACACGTTGACGAACACGTCCGGCTCGCGTGCTTCCCATGTCAAGGCGCGCTGGACCAGGTTGGACCAAGGCGATGCACCGGTCCACATCAACACGGTGGGCGCGATGATGGGGACGCGAATGATGGCATTGGTCGGCACGAAATCCTTGCGGATGGCGCGCACCAGCATGCGTGCGGCACGCTCGCCTTGCAGGTGCATGTCGTAGTGAGGGAAATACTTGACGCAGAAGGCCATGTTGGCGCTTTTGAGGAACTGCTCGTCTTCATTGCCGTGCGGGTCGAAGGTGGCGCTGATGAAGGCCGACGCTCCAATGACGCCGCGGACGCGACGCGCCAGCTCCGCTTCGGGACGCGCCACGCCACGCACGGCGGCGGCGCCATGCAAGGCCAGGAAGGCGCCGTCGAACGGGCCCTGCTCGGCCAGTTCCTTCAGCATGATGGCGGAGAAGTGCTCGAAGGCTTCCTCCGTGATCCAGCCCGAGCCGGTGCCCGTCTTGGGAAACAGCGGCGAGGTAATGCCGACGAGTACGACGTCGGCGTACTCCCGGGCGACCTGGACGAAACCGCCCATATAGCCCTTGGGATCCGTCTTCAGCAGGGCTTCGCCGCCCACCGGCGAGCCGGCATAAGTGAAATCGTCGAGGGTCGTGTCATTGGGCAAAAAGGTGACCGTTTCATGGGTGAACTGCAGTACTGCGATACGCATGCTCGTTGCTCCAGCGGTCTTTGTTGCGGGTCGGCGATCAGTTCCGCGCTGCCTGGTTCATCTGTGGCAGGACCGAAGCCTTTTGCGTGAACCGGCGCCCCTCATCTGGGAAAAATTCTAGAGACGAGGGAGGTCAACAGCAATTAGAGATTCATCAAGCGAGCGTTGCTTTAATTAGAACGGAGCTCGGGCAGCGCCATGCCAGGGCGCGAGCACCCTGTTTTTGTCTGTGGTAGGGTCGCAACATGAAAGTGTTCATAGAAAATGTATTATCAGTGTTAAAACTTTATCTATGAATGCCGGGAAATGCCAAAAAAGATCGTCGTCGATCCCTTCTTGAGCGCCGGAGCGGTCTCCAGGCTTGCCCAGTGGGGCAGGATCGTTCGCACACAGCGAGTGCGAACGAAAGTGACCGCCGGCAATTTTTGTGAGCGGATCGGAATCTCATTGAGTACGCTGCGGCGCATCGAGGCAGGGGACCCAGCCGTGAGCGTTGGAAGCTATCTGTCGGCACTGAGCGCGCTCGGCGTACTCGATATGGCCATCCCGCATCCTGGCGAACAGCTGGGCTCGGAAAGCCCGCGATCAAGAGCGCCGAAAACCACCAAAGACGATGACTACTTCTAAGCCGATTTTCATCTATCTTCAAAGGCCCGACAACGGCTCCTGGGTGACGATCGGACGCTATCGCCGCGGCGACACTGGTATTGGTCTATTCCAGTACGCGCCGAGTTATCTGGATGCGGGCTTGTCATGGAGTCTAGACCCCGTCAACCTTCCTCTCGCGGCCAACCTGGAGTACCCAGCGACTCGATATGGTGGCCTTCATGATGTCTTGCGCGATGCCTGTCCGGACGCGTGGGGAAGGGCGTTGATTCAACGCGAATACGGTATCAGTGATTCCGCGCCTCAACTCGACTACCTGATGCTCGCTGGGAATTCGGATCGGTGGGGCGCGATTGCGGTCGGCACAGCGAAAAAGGCCCCCGTCGCGCAATTCTCTACGCCGCCAATTTCGCTCATCCAGGATCTGGCAACGGAACTTCAGGCGATGCAAATGCACCGGCCTGCGGTTCGTCCGGAGCTACGGCGTAAATTGCTTGCAACGCCAAGTATGGGCGGCGCACGCCCCAAAGCTGTAGTCAGGGAAGCTGCAAAGGACGGCGGGGCCTTTTGGTTGGTCAAACCCATTCTGGCGTCCGACACCCAAGATCTTCCTCGTCTGGAACACGCCATGCAGGTTTGGGGCACTCTCGCTGGCCTGAATTTCGCGGAGAGCCGCCTGATCCCGCAAGGCGAAACATCGCCACTGAGCCTGTTTCTCTCAAGACGATTCGACCGCCAGGATGGGCGCCGTCTGCTGACCCTCAGTGCAGCGTCGCTCCTGCAGACCGAGTATCCAGCACAGGGCGGGGGGACTGATCAACCTGCCTGGACATATCCTGACCTTGCCCACACGCTGATCCAGATTGGTGCGCATCGCGACGATGCACTCGAACTTTTCGATCGGATGTTATTCAACGCCTTGATCGGCAACGATGACGACCATCCTCGGAACCATGCCGTTGTATTCGAGGCGTCCAGGCAACGATGGCGGATCGCGCCGGCCTATGACGTCGTGCCGAACGTGGATTTCACACCTGATCGGCTGGCCATGCGGATGTCGCGCGGAAAGAGGGAAATCAGCCGCAGCGCAGCGCTCGCGGACTGGAAGGCATTCGGATTTTCGTCCGAGGCTCAGGCCAAGGAGCGGATCGACGGTCTCGTTGCCAGGTTCGTCGATACCTACCAGGAGATCGAACCTATGCTCGATGACTCGCTGCGCGCCCTGATGTCCGAGCGTATTGCGCAGACTCGAAAGCTCCTGGCGCCATGACCGATACCTATCTGCGCTAAATGCAGGCCGCAGGCTATAAGCAGCGCTTATAGGGCAACTAGAACCGCCTGCTTGTTCGCAGCACCGGCGCAGTCAAGAATATCCCCGGATAACAAAGATGTTTGCTCAAACATTCGACTCAAGGGGAGTCATGCCATGCCTGGATGGAAGAAATTCGCGCGGGCTTTGCTGCTTGCGCCTGCCGTTGCCTCCGTATTTTCGTCCGCCCTTGCGCTGCCGTCCGCTGCGCATGCCGCCGACACTTCGCTCGACGCGCTACTCAAACAAGGCTCCGTGCGCGTCGCCAATACCCAGACCAGTCCGCCATGGAGCTTTCTGGACGCTAACAATAAGCCCGACGGCTATGACGTCGCCGTCGCGCAGGAAATGTTCAGGCGCATCGGCATTCCCAAGGTGGAATTCATCGCCGACAAGTTCAAGAACTTCATCGAAGGCATCAACACGAAAAAGTACGACGTGGTCGTCAACAGCCTGGCCAGGACCCCCGATCGCGAGAAGATCGTCGACTTCACCGTTCCCTACGCCGTACAGGATTTCCGCATATGGGTAGGCCAGAAGAACCAGGATATCCATGACGCCGCCACCCTGAAGGGCCGCAGCGTGGGCGTCAGCGCCGGCACCTCCAACGAATTGTGGGCCCGTCGCAACCTGCCCGATTCCGAAATACGAACCTACGAGGGTGGCGGCTTTCTCTATAACGATCTGATCAGCGGCCGCCTGGACTCCGTGATCGATTCCTACGTACATGGAAACAGCGTGCGTACCGTCAACAAACTGCCCATCAAGCCGGTTGGCGAGCCCCTGGTTTATTCGCTTGGCGCGGCGATCGTGCCCAAAGGGGCGGACGCATTGCGCAAAGCCATGGACAAGGCATTGGAAGAAATGGCTGCCGATGGGACGCTACAGAAACTGGGCCACAAATACGTGGGCGCGGATTACGACATGGTCGGAAATATGAAGAAGGCAACCAAGGCATGGTGAAGCAGGAAACCCCCACGACAGCCAAGAATCTGGCCAAACCGGTGGCCGTCTCGACGCCCATCAAGTCCGAAATCGACTTCGATGCGGATGGCAAGCATCTGGGCTATCTGCGCCTGCCGCATTCCGTGCATCGGTCCGCCTATGGCTGGATACCCATACCGATCGCGTCCATACGCAATGGCGAGGGCCCCACGGTCATCATCAGCGCGGGCACGCATGGCGATGAATATGAAGGGCAGATCATCGTGTCGCGCCTGATCCGCGAGATCGAACCGGATATGTTGAAGGGCCAGCTGATTTTGCTGCCCATGGCGAACGCGCCGGCCGGGGAAGCGGGCACACGAACGTCGCCGATCGACGATGGCAACCTGAACCGGCTATATCCTGGCGATGCCGCCGGCACGCCGTCCCAGGTGATTGCCCATTACATCGAACACGTCTTGCTGGCCCGCTCACAATACATGGTGGACCTGCACTCGGGCGGCTCGTCCTTGCGTTACGACGGTGCCAACATGATGGGCCTGGAGCCGCGCGATGCCCAGGAAGAGACGGTCGTGACGGGACTGCTGAAGGCCTTCGGCCTGCCCAAGGCTTTTCTCTACCAGCCGAATTCCGTCAACGTAACGGCGGCGGCCCGCCGGCAGGGCGCCATCTGCTTCCTGACCGAACTGGGCGGCGGGGGCGGCGTCGATCCGGCGTTGGTGGAGCAGGGCATGCACGGCTTGTTGCATCTGCTGGGCTATATCGGCGTACTGCATGGCGCCATGGTCCCGCCAGCGCCGCCCTGCCAGGCGCGTTTGATGGCGATAGACCGCAACGCCCATTACGTCTACGCGTACGACAATGGCGTGCACCAGCCGCTGGTCGAACTTGGCGCTAAGGTGCGCAAAGGAGATCCGGCGGCATTGATCCATTTTCCTGATACGCCAGGCAAACCTCCGCAGACCGTCCATTTTCCCGGCGACGGCGAGGTCGTCTGCAAGCGGGTGCTGGCGCAGGTCAGGCGCGGCGACTGCATATTCCAGCTTGCCAGCGAACGCAGACCCTTGGGGTAAAGCCATTCTGGTAGCTGCGCGCCGCGTGGACCTGAATCGGGTGCTCAGTGATGAGGTCAGCTTCCGCCTGAACGCCTGGGGCGAAAGCAACTCGACGTTCAGGGACAATGCGTCGTATGGCTCAAGGTCCATCGCACCTGCGCTTACTTGGGACAAGCACCAGGGTACGTCGCTGACGCTGCTGACCGAGTACAACCACCTGAACCGGAATGGCATCGACTTCGGCGTTCTTGCGGTGGCCAATTACCGGGAACTGTCGCGTACTCGCGAAGGGCTTGGCGCGCAGGGGGAATCGCAGTTCATCGACCGTTATGGCATCCCCTCCTTGGAACCTCCTTAAGACGCATAATGTATATTATGTAAAGTCTTGAATGGAGCGAATGAAGGCTATCCGGCCTTCTGCACCATCCGTTATCAGGAACCAGTCGTTCGGGCCTTTGCGCCTTTGCCGCCACATCGCCCACTCTTGTGCCGAACCCTGGCATTTAGCGAACGGCATCCACTCGGCCCTCATGGAGCCGCTCTGCCGGGATCCTGAGCATCGCCAGCGCCAGGAAACTGCAAAGCCCCAGCGCTACGGTCACCCACAGCGCGCCGGCGCCCCAACGGTCGATGCACACGCCGAATAGCCACGGTGCGGATGCTTGAGCCAGCCTGGCCGGAACCATCAGCACGCCCTGCCGCAAGCCATAACCGCGTGTCCCGAAGATGGCCAGCGGCAGCGTGCCTTTCGCAATCGTCAGGATGCCGTTACCGGCGCCATGCAGAAGTACGAAAGCCGAGGCAGCCGGAGCACCCAGGGCAAGCAGTACCGCGGCCCCTATCGGATGGCCAAGGCTGGCCAGTTTGGCCGACAACAAAGGATGCGTCTTGCGCAGCAGCGTGAATTCAGCGATCCGTGCGGCCACCTGCGCGGGACCGACCAAGGCGCCAGCAGCCACTGCAGCCGCCAGGCTGGCCCCCGTTGCCATCAAGACCGACGGCAAATGCGCGGCCATGGCCGTGCTTGTGAACCAGGTTACGGCAAAGACCACCGCAAGCAGGGTCGACGGCCATATGGTTCCGGGCGCTTCTACTGGCGCCGATGCGCTGGTCGTTGCGGCCTTGGATCCCGCTGGCACTGGCCGCATGCCTCCCTGTGCTGGCGTAGGCAACATGGCGTTGAGCGGTAGCGCCAAAATCAGATGCAAGCCAGCCCACGCCAGGCACGCCCCGTGCCATCCCCAGTGCAGTTCCATATATGTAGACAAGGGCCAACCCACTGTACTGGCAAATCCCGCCAGCAGCGTGATACCGGAGATCGCACTACGTGAGTCTTGTCCGTAAAGCCGTACCAAGGCGGCGAACGCCGCTTCATAGAGACCACTACCCATGCCTATGCCGAGCAAGGCCCAAGCCAAAAAGAGCGTCAATGGCCCTTGCGCCGCCGCCAGGCTGGCAAGCCCCGCGGCAAAAATGAGGTTCGTGACCATCAACACCGGCCGTCCGCCCCAGCGATCGATCGCATGTCCTGCAGATGGGCCTACCAGTGCTGAAACCAGGAGTGCGAACGAAAAAGCGGCGAAAATCGTCGGCGTGGTGACCCCGAGGTCGTTCGCCATCGAAGCCGCAAGCATGGCGGGCAAGTAATAGCTAGATGCCCAGGCCAGCGTCTGCGTGGTTCCCAGCGCCAGGATAATGCTGCGGCGATTACTGAGACGCATCAGATCGACCGTTGGTCGACGCGCCTGGACAGCGCTTCGGCGGATTCCTTGCGCTCGCTATAGCGATCCACCAGGTACGGGGC
This sequence comes from Achromobacter sp. HZ34, assembly GCF_002209485.1. Lineage (GTDB taxonomy): Bacteria > Pseudomonadota > Gammaproteobacteria > Burkholderiales > Burkholderiaceae_B > Bordetella_C. The sequence continues at coordinate 585,568 of NZ_NJIX01000001.1, forward strand.
GACATCACGCGTAAGCAAGGTGAACTTCACCAGTTCCTCCATGACATCGACGATACGGTCATAGTAGGCAGAGGGTTTCATGCGACCGTCGTCGTCAAACTCTTGCCATGCCTTGGCAACCGACGATTGGTTCGGGATGGTGAACATCCGCATCCAGCGGCCCAGCACGCGCATCTGGTTGACCGCATTGAACGACTGCGAGCCGCCGCTGACCTGCATGACCGCGAGCGTCTTGCCCTGCGTGGGCCGCAATGCGCCCATGCTCAACGGAATCCAGTCGATCTGCGTCTTCATCAGGCCAGTCATTGCGCCGTGGCGCTCTGGCGAACACCACACCATACCCTCCGCCCACAGCACCAGCTCGCGCAACTCGGCCACTTTCGGATGGTCCTCTGGCGCACCGTCAGCCAACGGCAACCCTGCAGGATCGAAGATACGCGTTTCGGCGCCGAATGCACGCAGCAGGCGCGCGCCCTCTTCCGTCGCATAACGACTGAAGGAACGTTCGCGTAAGGAACCGTAAAGCAACAGTATCTTTGGCGCACGGCCGTCGGCCTGGGACAATCGGCCAAGCATGTCCAGGTCGGCCAGATCGCCGTCGAGATTGGGCAAGTCAGGGATGGTGGGGTTCACGGCGTCGGTCATGGGGAAATCTGGCGGATACTGCATCCGGTTTACTGTTGCGTCTGACCGATCTGGCGCAGCGCGGTCTGCAGCGATATTGCGTCCAGCCGCTCGATGGGTAACGACAGGAACATCTCGATGCGGCGTTTGAGCGCTCGCGCCGCGTCATGAAATGCCTGACGTTTTTCCTCCGGCGTGCCTTCCTGCGCGGCCGGATCGGGGACGCCCCAATGGGCCGTCATGGGGTGGCCTGGCCAGATCGGGCACACCTCACTGGCCGCGTTGTCGCAGACCGTGATGATGACATCCATATGGGGTGCGCCTGCGCCGGCAAATTCGTCCCAACGCTTGCTGCGGTAGCCATCGGTCGGCAAGGAAAGTTCTCCCAGCGTCGTCAGGGCGATCGGATGCACCTCACCTTTTGGCTGGCTACCTGCCGAATAGGCATGGAAGCGCCCGTTGGCCAGGCCATTGAGCAAACCTTCAGCCAGGATCGAACGGGCGGAGTTCCCTGTGCAGAGGAAGAGGACGTTGCAGGACACGGATGCGGCGGTGGTTGACATGGGATTCCTGGCTTCTAGCAATCGACGCATGCGCCGGCGGTGGACGCCTCGCACGCCGCGCCTTCGCAGCAGTGCTCCGTCAGATAGCCCAGCAGACCATTCATGCAGGTGTAGTTGGCGCGGTAGATCATGTTGCGCCCCTGCTGTTCAACGGTCACCAACTGGGCGTGCGCCAGTTCTTTCAGGTGAAAAGACAGCGCGCTGCGAGCAATGCCCAGTTGCTCCGCGATGACGCTCGGATTGAGTCCCGGCTCACCGGCCACCACCAGCGCGCGAAAGACGCGAAGCCGTTGGGGGTGAGCAAGGGCACCGAGGGCTGAGACGGCCTGATGTTCATTCATGATTCGATAATACAAGAATCATTGAATCATAGGCAAGCCTTACAAGAAAGCAAAGTCCCTGGTGGCCGGGATCAGCGCGCCCCGCCTATCTGCATCCAGAAAGAATTAGGGGACATAGCGTAATTGCCGGGGCGATATTACCTTGCCGCTAGATGAACGATTTCAGCTCTCAAGGTAATTTCACGAGCTGAACGAGTATCCTGGCGGCGATGATTGAATGAAAATTTGACGGCTCGAAGGTGATATTCCATCCCTTTCGCACAAGTCGCTGCTTTTTGGATGAATTGAGTGCCCGCCAGAGATCAGGCCAACCTTAACCCGCCACCGCCGGCCACCTCCGCCTCTGCCTCCGCTAATGGCGAAAGCGCCGCCGCATGCGCCCGGGCAATGGCAATGCTGATCGAGGCCGGCGCCGCTGGAAGCATTCCCTGGGTCATGCTGCGCCCCCGGACCTTGGACCCGGCCACCGTGTTCGACGGCGACTTCGATTTCCTGGTAGACGGGGCCAGGTTTGACGAGATCGTGCACGCCCTGTTCACCATCTGCCGCGATGCCGGCGTGAGTTTCGCCTTGCGCCAGACCTCGCCGTTCAAGCGGCAAGCCGAATTGCTCGGCGACGCCGGCCGCCGCGTCATCGTGGAAATGTGGACGCACGCGGAATTGCGGACGCAAGAGCGCGGCGGCCATCTGACCCGAGCAGGAGTTGCCTATGCCGAGTATGAAAAGCTGAATGCGCAGGGGCGCGAGGCTTTGCTCGCGGCCCTGTTCCTGCTGCATCTGCACCATAAGAAGAAAGCGCTCGATCGGCCCATGGTGGCGGAGCGCCTGGCTTATTTCTCGGCACACAATGGCGCAGTCCCGGAGTTGTCCGATGTGCTGGAAGGTCTTCGTTCAGGCGCCCTCACCCTGGCCGATGCCCGGCGGACGGCAGACCATTATTTACGCGCGCACGGCATCGTGGTGTCCTCTCCCGCGGCGATCGCATTGAAGCGGCTGGCCTGGCGTGCCAGGACTGCCCTGCACTGGCCGTCCTGGCGTACCACTGCCGTCGTCGGGCCCGACGGCAGTGGCAAGGGCGCGCTGATCGAGAGCATCAAGCAAGGATCTCAGGGCAAGCAGTTTCGACATCAGCGGTTCAAGCGCATTTTCCGCCGCCCTTTGCACCATCTGGTGCAGCGCGATCCCCGCAACGTCCGCGATGAAAAGATGCTGTGGCTCGTCCTTCCGACTGCCTGGACTTGTTTTACCCTGTCTCGCCTGCTGACGGGCTGGGGCAAGCCGCTGCTGCTCGATCGCTACTTTTACGACTATTTCGTCCGCAATGTCCGGCTCAGTACACCGGAACCTTTTCGCCGTATCGCCGCCTATCGTCTATGCAGCGCACTGGCACCGCGGCCGGAGCGCCTGATCGTGGCGGTTTGCACGCCCGAGATCATCCATGAGCGCAAGCTGGAAATGGCGCGGGACGTCATCGAGGCGATGTATGGCGTCTATATCGAGCAGGTCGTCGGCGGGCGGCTGCCGCTAACGTTGTTCTGTCATACAGGCGGCACCCTCGCTGCGTCCGAGCGGGATGTGGAGGCTTTTCTTCGAATGCCAAAGCTTGCTTGAACGATCGTTTATCAGACTCAATGTCTTATCACGGAAGGCGTGGGCCTTCTGACGGGCGGTCCAACGCTCCAGCGCTGTGAAGGTGCAGCGAGCCCAATACTTGAAATCGAGATGCCGGGTGCCCAATCCGTCGATGAACACGAGATGGGGACGTTCGGAGTCGGACGGAAACCTGACCAGGAAATTGTGCACGCCATAGTCGGCGAGCATGACGCCGCTTCGTTCCAGCCACCCGCACGCCTCGTGGACCAATCCTATCGCTTCAAGCTCGCTGACCAATCCCCTGCGCAGGGCTTGTGCGAGGCTGGGACAGGTGGTCCCGTCGGGCTGCAGCACAAGGTCGATGACCAGTCCGGTGCCCCGATCGGTTTCAACTAAACCATGTGCGCGCGGCAAGTGGTGGCTGACGATGCCAAGATGCTCCAGGTGCATGCTGTAGTGCAGATCGATCGCGTTTTGCTCACGGCCATGCTGGGGCTTGGCGACTTTGACGCCCCAGGTGTGACGGTAAGGATGGCGCCAGACCTCGCGGTCGTTGCCGACGCCGATCTTTTCTATGAGGGAGAGCTTGGCTTCACCCGACGTTAAATCCCGGCGCTGCTCCAGAGTTCCCATCTGCATGACTGAATTATGACGAAATAGTGAATTTTCCTTTTACGGTATCCGCTGATATGTGACAACCCTGCTGCAAAATTTGTGTGTGCAACGAGCAACTGTCGATGAGTGATGAGCAATAGGGACGAGTGATTCGACGAATATTTCACGAGAACTATGAAGCAGGATCGCCCTCACCGTCCCCATCACCCGTCCGCCTCAACGGCTCCGTGCTCCCGTCAGCCTTCCATCGTCATCAAGCTGGCATTCCCGCCCGCCGCGGCCGTGTTCACGCTCAGCGACCGCTCCGTCACCAGGCGTTCCAGCGGAACGGCGCAATCGCCGGATGGCAGGCTGATCAGATTGACGATCATCCCGTCGCGTCGGGCCAGCCGCGCCTGCAACTCCCGCAGGGACGCTTCATCGCCATGATGCAGGACGGCATCGAAGACTTCCCCGTTGGCATCGTTGGACAGGATCACGCTGCCGCGCACGGTTTGCGGCAGCCGTGCGTGTAGCGCCTTGGCGGCCTGGTCGCGCGCATCCCAGACCATGCGCCCGCCCGTCGCCAGCACGGCCGTCAGCTGGATGATGCGGTCGTTGTCATCGTCAGCCGCGCTCAATACGGCGGTGCGCGGCACCACGCTGTACACGTTGCGCTCTCCGGTCGGGCCCGCCAACACGAAGCTGCTGCCGCCGAAGAAAGGCATGACCGCACGGGCCGGTGCCAAACGCGGATTCTGGCGCACCCATTCCGCCAGATCCTTGGCCGCCTGCGAAGCCTGCAGCAACGCTTCCGGCACGTCCATGCCGAAAGGACGCGCCAGCGCCGCATCGGGACGCGTGGCCAGCAGCCGGTAAAGATACAGCGGACCGCCCGCCTTGGGCCCCGTCCCGGACAAGCCTTCGCCACCGAAGGGCTGCACGCCGACCACCGCACCCACCGTATTGCGGTTCACGTAGAAATTGCCTACATGCGACGAAGACACGACGTGGTCCACGGTCTCGTCTATCCGCGTGTGCAAGCCCATGGTCAGGCCATAGCCCGTATTGCGGATCTGCGCCAGCACGTCATCCAGTTGTTCGCGGCGATAACGCACCACGTGCAGTACGGGTCCGAAGACCTCCCGCTTCAGTTCGGCGAGATCGGGCAGCTCGATGAGCGTGGGCGCAATGTACGTCCCCAGCGCCTCGGCATCCAGCTTCGCGGCAAGGCCACCGAAGCACAGCTGATGTACCTGGCATCCCTTGGCGCGCAGCGTTTCGATATGGCCATTGATGCTGTCACGGGCCTCCGCATCGATGACGGGCCCTACGTCGTTGGCGATCTCCACCGGGTTGCCGAGCTTCAGTTCAGCCATGGCGCCCTTGAGCATGGTGATCAAGCGGTCGGCGCCGTCTTCCTGCACGAAGAGCACGCGCAAGGCCGAACAACGCTGGCCCGCGCTGTCGAAAGCCGAGATCAGGACGTCCTGTACAACCTGTTCGGTCAGCGCCGACGAATCGACCACCATGGCGTTCTGCCCGCCGGTCTCGGCGATCAGGGGGATGGGCGTGCCACGCGGACTCACGCGGCGGGCCAGGGTACGTTGCAGGATACGGGCGACCTCCGTCGAACCGGTGAACATGACGCCCTGCACCCGGTCGTCGTCGGTCAACTGCGCGCCAACCACACTGCCCGCGCCCGTCAGCAACTGGACGGCCTCGCGCGGCACGCCGGCGTCCCACAGTATCTTCACGGCTTGCGCCGCCACCAGGGGCGTCTGCTCCGCGGGCTTGGCCAGCACGGTGTTGCCGGCGGCGAGCGCGGCCACCACCTGGCCGCTGAAGATGGCCAGGGGAAAGTTCCAGGGGCTGATGCACACGACCGGACCCAGCGGACGATGGCTGTCATTCTGGAAACCCGCCCTCACCTGCGCTGCGTAGAAACGCAGGAAATCCACCGCTTCACGCACTTCGGCAACCGCATTGGCGTAGGTCTTGCCCGCTTCGCGCACCAGGGTGTTGATCAGGAACTGCATCAGCGACTGCATGTCGTCGGCCGCGCGCTCCAGCATGGCGGCACGCTCGGCGGCCGGCACCGCGGCCCAGGTGGGCGCATAGTCGTGCGCCACGCGGATTGCCGCGTCCACCGTGGCCTTGTCGGCCTGGTGGACCGTGCCGACAAGGTCATCGTGCCGGGCGGGGTTGATCACATCCTGCGCAGGCATGGCCGCGGCATCGACCGCCTGCATCGCGGCGTCGGCCACCATGGGCCCCGCCACGATCTTGCTGTCCGCGACATCGCGCAGGGTCTGCACCAGATCGCCCAGCACCTGGTCATTGGCCAGGTCCAGCCCTTGCGAATTGGGACGCCCGGCGCCATACAGCCCGGCAGGCGCGGGGATGCCCGCGTGGCGCAAGCCCAGCTGCCCGTCCTTGCGCGCCATGGCTTCGATCAGCGTGATCGGGTCGCTGACCAGTTCTTCCAGCGCAATCGCCTGGTCCGCCACGCGGTTCACGAAGGAAGTATTCGCGCCGTTTTCCAGCAGGCGGCGCACCAGATACGCCAGCAGCGTTTCGTGCGTGCCCACCGGGGCATAGATGCGGCAAGGCCGTCCCAGCTTGCCTTCCTTGACCTGCCCCACGACCTGCTCATACAGGGGCTCGCCCATGCCATGCAGGCATTGGAATTCGAACTGGCCCGAGCGATAGGAGTCCGGACCGGCAAGCTCGTAGATGGTCGCCAAAGACTGCGCATTATGTGTCGCGAACTGCGGATAGATCTGTTCCGGCGCGGCCAGCAGCTTCTTCGCGCAGGCAATGTAGGACAAGTCCGTGTACGGCTTGCGCGTGTAGACGGGATATTCGTCCATGCCGTCGATCTGTGCGCGCTTGATCTCGCTGTCCCAGTAAGCGCCCTTCACCAGCCTGATCATCAAGCGCTTGCCGCTGCGCTTGGCCAGGTCGATGACGTAGTCAATCACGTAGGGGCAACGCTTCTGATACGCCTGGATGACGAAACCGATGCCCTTCCAGCCTTTCAGATCCGGCTCGAAGCACAGGCGCTCCAGCAGATCGAGCGACAACTCCAGGCGATCCGCTTCCTCCGCGTCGATGTTCAAGCCGATGTCATAGCTTCGCGCCATGCGGGCCAGATGCAGCACGACGGGATAAAGCTCGGCCTGCACGCGGTCGACCTGGGCCCGGCTGTAACGCGGGTGCAGCGCGGACAGCTTGATGGAAATGCCGGGGCCTTCGTAGACGCCGCGGCCGTTGGACGCCCGGCCGATCGCCTCGATCGCCTGCTCGTAATCGGCCAGGTAGCGCTGCGCGTCAGCCGCGGTCAGGGCGGCCTCGCCCAGCATGTCGTAGGAATACCGGAAGCCCTTGTCTTCCAGGGGCTTGGCGTGCTGCAGGGCCTCGGCGATGGTTTCGCCGGTGACGAACTGCTGGCCCATCATGCGCATCGCCACATCGACGCCCTTGCGGATCAAGGGTTCACCGCCTTTGGCCACCAGCCGGCGCAAGGCCGCGCCAAGGCCTTTCTCGTTATGGGCGGACACGAGCTTGCCCGTGACCAGCAGGCCCCAGGCCGCGGCGTTCACAAAAGTGGAACCGCCGCGTCCGACGTGGTCTTTCCAGTTGCCGTTGCTGACCTTGTCGCGGATCAGCGCATCGCGGGTTGCCGTATCGGGGATGCGCAACAGCGCCTCGGCCAGGCACATCAAGGCGATGCCTTCCTGCGAGGACAGGGAAAACTCCTGCAGCAGGCCTTGCACCAGTCCGGTCTTGCCCCCTGCCCCCTTGCGCTCGCGCAAGGCGCGCACGACACGCATCGCCAGCTCGCGGGCCCGCTCCGACATGTCTTGCGGCAGGCGCGCGCGTTCCAGCAGCCAGGGCACCGCCTCGGTCTCCGGCCGGCGCCAAGCCGTGGTGATGGCGTCGCGCAAGGCGTCGCGCGCCTCCAGCGGGGTCACATGGGCATAAGGGTTGTCGGCGCGCGGCAGGTCCGCGGCGGAAGGAATGACAGTGTCGAGCATTTCGAGGATAGTCCAATCGTCAATAAATCGGCCCTTAGACCGACGTTTCCGCGATTATCGGTTGGAATATCTCGAATTTCTGACCATAATTAAGCCACTATTTAGTGAAAGACTCATTCCATGAGGAAGCCATGGCCAGCGCCGACACTCCGCTCGATCGAATCGACGTAAAAATCCTCGACCTTCTGCAGAAAGACGGGCGTATTCCCAACACCCGGCTGGCCGAGGAGGTATCCCTGTCGCCGACCGCCGTACTGGCCCGCGTGCAAAGGCTGACGCGCGACGGATACATCCTGGGCTACGAGGCGCGCCTCAATCCCGACAAGCTGAAGGCGGGATTCCTGGTGTTCGTCGAGGTGCTGCTGGACCGCACCACGCCCAACGTGTTCGAGGAATTCAAACTGGCCGTGCAGGATCGCCAGGAGATCATGGAGTGCCACATGATGGCCGGCGGCTTCGACTACCTGCTGAAGACCCGCCATGAAGACATGGCCGGTTACCGGGCTTTCGCCGGCCGCGTACTCTGGCAACTCCCCGGAATCAGGGAGACGCGCACCTATGCCGTGATGGAAGAGGTCAAGAGTTCGATGTGGCTGGACCTGACCTACGCGGTGTAGATCGATTCGGCCTGCCGCCGCAGCATTCCGATGAAGGCCTGCGTCGCAGCCCGGCTATCGTCTTCCCTGTACACCACCCCGACGGGGCCGAATCCCGTCGACAAGGGCAGCACACGTACCAGGCCAAGTTCCTGCAGATGCTTCGCCAGCGATGCCGAACATACGGCGACGTATTGGGTCTGCCGCAACAGCGTCTCGATCGTGACCACGGACGCCGTCTCGATGCGCGGCCGCACGCCCGCCCCGCCATTCTCGAGCAAGGCGGTGTCCAGGCGAGTCCGCATCAGCGTGTTCTTCTCCGGCATGATCCACGGATACACGACCAGATCCGCCCAGACCGGTTTTTCAACCTGCGCCAAGGGATGCGCAGCGCCTACGATGACGACGATCCTGTCCTCGAACAGCACCTCGTGCGCCAGCCCCGGCGCATAGGCTCGGCCATCCATCGAGCCGACGACGATATCCAGGTCGCGCGTGGCAAGCCTGTCCAGCAACGGCGAAAACGGCGCTTCCGTCACGTGGATGGACACGTCCGGTTGATCTTCCTGGAAGCGGCAGATCGCGCCCGGCAGCAGGTAGGCGATTCCCGCCGTGACGCTGCCGATGTTCAAGCTCGCGGGCGCGCCTTCCGCCAGGGACAGTAGTTCCTCGTGCGTGCGTACGACGTCGCCCAGCATGCGCGTAGCCAGGCGTTGCAAGGCCTCGCCCTCGCCGGTGAGCCGTATGCGCCGGCCTCGCACGACCAGCCGCGCACCCAGCAGATCTTCCAGTTCCGTCAGCCAATGGGACATGGCCGATTGCGTCATGTGCAGCCGGCGGGCGGCCTCGGACAAGGTGCCCGCGTTCTTCAATACCAGGAAATATTCGAGATGGCGGATCTTCAGCCGGCGCGCCCAGCTCACGGCATCAGTCTTCAAAGTATGAGTAATCACTCAACTCTCTTCATTGAAATTTCATGTACTTTGCGTGCGCACCCAGGGCACAGCGCTATATAGAATTTCGCTCCATATCTCTTTTCATATGGAACTCCCATGAAATTTTATGCCAGCTTGCGCACCGCCCTGCCCCTGATGATCATGGTCGCGGGCCCGGCCAGCGCGTATGCGGCTGACTACCCTGCCCGCGCCATCCGCCTGATCGTGTCGCAGCAGGCAGGCGGCGGAACGGACAATCTGGCGCGTATGTGGGCCGAGAACGTCGGCAAGACGCTGAACGTGCCAGTCGTGGTGGAGAACCGTCCCGGCGCGGGCGGTTCCATTGCGGTTTCAGCGACGCTGGCCCAGCCCGCTGACGGCTATACGCTGTTCATGGCGGGCGTGTCGCAGATGGTGCTGAACAAATTCGTGTACAAGCCGCTGGCCTACTCTCCCGAGAAGGATTTCGACGGTGTCGCCATGCTTACGACCGTGCCTTTCGTGCTGGTGGCATCGCCGAAGTCGAGCCTCGACAGCTATGAAGCGCTGAAGCAGGCCGCTGCCGCCAACCCGGAAAAAGTGACGTTCGCCTCCTCCGGCAATGGCAACTCCACCCATCTCGTCATCGAGATGCTGATGAAGCAGGCCGGCTTCAAGATGCTGCACATTCCCTTCCGGGGCGAGCCCGATGGCGTCATGGCCACCGTTGGCGGGACCACGGAAATCATGGCGCCCGTGCTCAGCACCGCCCTGCCCTTGATCAAGGAAGGTAAGCTGAAGCCCTTGCTGGTGTTCAATTCCTCGCGCGTCGCGGAACTGCCTGACGTCCGTACCGCCGCCGAAGTCGGGGTAAGCGGCCTGGAGAACATCGGCTGGAGCGGCATCGCGGCGAAGAAAGGGACTCCCCCGGAGGCCATCGCCAAGCTGAATGCCGCCACGCAGAAATTCCTGCAAGACCCGGCCGTCAAGGAAAAGCTGGCTGCCACCCAGGCCATTCCGATGCCCAGCGTACCGGCCGACCTGATGAAGTACACCGCGCAGGACACCGCCAAGTGGCAGCAGGCCATCGGCGACCTGAAGCTGACCGTGAACTGAGGGATGACGATGAACAAGAATGGCATGGTGGTATGCCCCCAACCCGAAGCGGCTGAATCCGGCATCGAAATCCTGCGCGCCGGCGGCAATGCCGTGGACGCCGCGGTGGCGTGCGCGCTGGCGCAGACGGTGGTCGATCCGCTGATGTGCGGTATCGCCGGCTTCGGCACCGGCACGGTCTACAGCCCGCGGACTGGCAGGCATGAATACGTGGACTTCCATGCGCCCGCCCCCGGCGCAGCGCGTCCCGACATGTGGGAACACCTGCTCGAAGGCGAGGCCCGCGACGGCTTCGGCTTCGTGCTGAAGGGCCGCGTCAATGACATCGGACCGCAGTCCATCGCGGTGCCCGGCACCCTGATGGGCTTGAAGCGCATGCACGAACGCCATGGGTGCCTGCCCTGGGCCGAGGTGGTGGCGCCGGCGATCCAATGGGCCCGCGACGGCTACTTCGTGCGGCCCGCCATGTACACCTTCTGGATCGATGAGCCGCTGGCCGGGCGCGCCGGCAACCTGGAACGCCTGGCCTATTCGGAAGATGGCCGCAAGCTGTATTGCCGCGCGGACGGCCGGCCGAAGACGATAGGCACGCCCATCCAGAATCCCGACTATGCGGATACGCTGGAACTGATCGCTCGCGACGGCATCGATTCCTTCTACCGCGGCGATCTCGCGCGCCGCATGGTCGATGACATCCGCGCGCAAGGCGGCATACTCAGCCTGGAGGACCTGGCCAACTACGCCCCGACTTTCACGCAGCCGCTGATGGGTACGTACCGGGATCGCAAGATCACGACGAACCAGCCGCCGGGCGGCGGCGCCATGCTGATCGAGATGCTGAACATCCTCGAAAACTTCGACTTGCGCAGCCTGGAGCACAACGGCCCCGCCTATATCAAGACGGTCTGCGAAGCGATGAAACGGGCGACGGCGGACAAGGATACCCACATCGGCGATCCGGCGTTCGTCGACGTCCCCCTGGACCGGATCCTGGCCAAGGAATACGCCAAGGCTTGTGCCGAGCGCATCCGCGCGGGCGAGAAGGCTAGCGTGCCGCGCCTGAATCCCGGCGGCGCCCAGCCCAAGGACACGACGCACCTGTCCGTCGTCGACAAAGACGGCAATTGCGTGGCGCTGACCCATTCCCTCGCCATGCCTTCGGGGGTGATCACGCCGGGACTGGGTTTCCTCTACAACGGCTGCATGGGGGTCTTCGATCCCCGCCCCGGCCGCGCCGGCAGCATCGCGCCGGGCAAGGCCCGTTTCACGTCCTCCTGCCCGACCATCGTGTTCAAGGATGGCAAGCCGGAGATCGTGTTGGGCGCACCGGGTGGGACGCAGATCGCGATGGGGGTCGTGCAGACGATACTGAACGTCATCGACTTCGACATGCCCATCCTCGACGCAGTCGCCGCGCCGCGTTTCTCGTCGACCAGCGATCTGATCGACGTGTGCAACCGCATCCCGCGCTACGTGACGCGGGAACTGGAAGCCGACGGCTATGGCATCGCCCGCAATCCCTTCGGCTACACCATCGGCTGGGTCCACGCCGTGCATATCGACAGCCAGGGCCGGCTCGACGGCGCCGCCGACCCGGGCCGCGACGGCGCCGCTCTGTACGCCTGAGGGGACTCCCGCACACGGTGGGCGGCCAGCTCTAGTCCGTGCCGGCTGGCGGCGCGCGGAATCTTCTGTGCGCCGCCAGGCAGGACACGACACTGCCGACGACCATCGCGAACGCCAGCGCTTCGCTCCACAGGGGCCAGCGTCTTTCCCACGCCAGGCCGTAGATCAGCGCGAAGAGCGTCTCGAACAGGATCATCTGCCCGACCAGCGTCAGCGGCAGCAGCCGGCTCATCCGGTTCCAGCAGGCGTTGCCGAAGATGGAAGCAAATAGCGCGACGACCAAGGCAACGGCTGCCAGCCGGCCCCAGGCATGCGCCGTATGGGGACCGTGGTCCACGGCGACCGCCACCGGCACCAGGCATAGCGCAAGCAGCCCGGTCACGAGGCCGGTCACCAGGTTCCAGTCGTGCGCCGACACGTGGGGCAGCTTCACCAGCCAGCGGCTGTTGGTGACGGCAAACCAGGTCCAGGAAGCGAGGGCCCCGATCCCGCAAAGCAGGCCCAGCAGGGTCTGCCCCACGCTGCCGACGCTGGGCGTGGCGACCGCCTGCCAACCGATGCAAATCGCCCCACCCGCGCAAAGACCCAGCGAGCGTTTCAAATCGCGCAAGGGGACGGCGTGCCGGTCCCGGCTGCCTATGATGGTCACGGCCACCGGCAGGAAACCGATGATCAAGGATGTCATCGCAATGCCGGACAGTTTCACGGCAAACGCCACGAACACGTAGTAGAGGATATTGCCGACGAACGACAGCCGGGTAATGACCCACAGGTCACCGCGGCAAAACGTGCCGCGGACCTTGTGCCATCGGCGCAGCAGCAGGAGCGCGCCGATCAGGCCGAAGTCCAGATAGCGCCCTGCCGTTAGATAAAGCGCATTGAAATCGCGCACGAGTTCCGGCGCCAGGAAGACGAATCCCCACAATGCGCCGGCTGCTGCGCCATACATGACTCCAATCGCGGTTTTCGACCCACTCACATCAACGCTCCCAACGGCCCGCAAGAATATCCGGCCGGCACCGTCAGTGTTTGACGAGGACTACTGCTTCCTTGACAGAAGCTCGCGTTGAAGCCTGCGATATTCGGCTGGCGTGTTGCCGGTGGCCAGCCTGAAGGCGCGCGTCAGCGCCGTCTGGTCGGAGTAACCGGCGCGGCCGGCGATCTCCGCGATCGACATGGTACCGGTGCCCAGCCTGTGCCTGGCTTCCTGCAGCCTTTGATCGGCCAGCCAGGCGCGCGGCGTGGTGCCGTACGCTTGTCGAAACAGCACATGCAGGCGACTGGCGCTGACACCGGCCATTGCCGCCATTTCCGCCACCGTCCACGATCGCCCGAGGCGCGTCCTCACGGCTCTCAATAGCCGTTCCATGCGGCCAGCCGACTCGCCGGTTTCATCGGTGTCATCGCCGAGTGACTGCAGCAGCAGCGAGAGCCAGGCGTCGGAGCGCACGTCGGCAGCGCCGTCGTTCAACGACAGCGCCATGAAGTCGACCAGGTGCCCGGCGGCTGGCGACAAGGTAAGGAAACGGCGGCTGGACAATCGATCCGTAGCTTCAGCGGCCAGCGTCCCGGTGGGAATGTCGACGACCAGGAACCGGTTTTCCACCCGGCTGCACTGCGCATGCGGCATGTCTTGGCGGACAAACGCCGCGCATCCCTGTGCCAGCCGCGCGCCGCGGCCCCCGACTTCGATTTCCATCGAGCCATGGAGGGGCAGCACCAACTGCTGAAAATCATGGGAGTGGGCGTGCGCCGCCTCGCCATAGCTTCGTACGGCAAGGGAGAGTCGCGACGGGGACACAGGCAGGTTCATATCCACCGGGCGATTCTACTTCGCCTTTTCCCCCTGGAAAGCCGCAACTTCCCCCAGGCGCACATGTTCGGGGACGGCGATGCGGTGACGGCGATGCTTGCCATTGCCGATGCGCTGGGCGTGATAGATGCCCGTATGGCCCGAGAACAGGAAAGCCGTCGCGCAGCCGATGGCCGCCAGAGGGCCTATCTGCGCGCCGAACAACTCCATGGCCATCAAGGTGGTGGCGATGGGAACGTTGGCCGCGCCGGCGAAGACCGCCACGAAGCCGATGGCGGCCATCAGCGACAAAGGCATATGCAACAAGGGTGCCAGGGCATTGCCCAGCGTGGCGCCGATGTAGAACAAGGGAGTCACTTCGCCGCCCTTGAAGCCCGTACCCAGGGAAGCCACGGTGAAGACGAGCTTGCCGAAGAAATCCCACGGGTGAACAGGCGCCTGGAAGGCATGCACGATTTCGGGTATCCCCAGCCCGATATAGCGATACCCGTCCATGGCCCATACGGCGGTCGCGATCACGATGCCGCCCACCACGGGACGGGCCGGAGCGTAGCTGATCCGACGCTTCACGAAAGCGCCCAGCCTGTGTGTGACGCTGGCGAACAGCATGCCCACCAAGCCAAAGAGAATGCCGGCGGCCACTACGGCCAACACGCTCCATGCCCCTACGGCAACGAATTCCGTGACGGCGTAAGGCGTGTGATGAACGCCCCACGCAAGACACACCTGGTCGGCCACGATGGCCGCCACCACGCAGGGGAATAGCGCGTCATAGCGCATGCGGCCGATCGCCAGTACCTCCAGGCCGAAGACCGCCCCCGCCAGCGGCGTGCCGAAAACCGACGCGAATCCCGCACTCATGCCCGCCATCAGCAGGACGCGGCGATCCTCGTGCCGCAGCCGGAAAAGATGCGTCAACTGGTCCGCCAGCGCACCGCCCATCTGCACCGCCGTCCCTTCCCGGCCGACCGACGCGCCGAATAGATGGGACACGATGGTGCCGCCCAGCACCAGAGGCGCCATGCGCAGCGGAACGACCTTCTTCGGATCGTGGATCTCGTCGATGAGCAGGTTATTGCCGGCATCGACCGGCTTGCCCAACAAATGGTAGGCCAGCCCCACGGCGAAGCCCGCGACAGGCAACAGCCAGATCGCCCACCGGTGCGATACGCGCCAGGCGGTAACGTGATCGAGGGAAATAAGAAAAAAAGCCGAGGCGCAGCCGGCCAGCGCGGCGGCGGCACTGGCGATGACCAGCCACTTGCCCAGGTAAGGCAAAAGCTGAAGCGGTTCGAAGCGGAAGAGTCTGTTCATTGGTCGAAGCTCGGTGATTACGGGCTGACCAACGGCAAGGATGTAAACGCAGCACAAACGCGAACGCCTACAGCCCTGACGTAAGCCAGGCATCTGTAGGCGTCATCAACCGCGGCGAAAGCGCGGTGGTTAAAGGAGGAACACCATCTCCCGTGGCCGAAATATAACGGCACTCGATCGCCGGTGTCACGCCCTTTTTTTCCCGAATTCGTCATTTCGCGACACTCGGCGTTGCGCCGTGCGCCGACCCATTCCGACCGCTGATGCGTGGCAATCGCAGTTCATCTTCTTGGGAGTCCGCCCTTTCCCTTTGTAAATAATGCCTCTGCGTACGTAGCGCTCCGATATAGTTTTGCAAAAATCATGGAGGCTGGGTGGGGAAGGCCCATGTCCCGATCATGCACGGCCGTGCCTGTGTTCACAGGACGTCCAATCGGAGGGGTCATGTCGTCATTTCGACTTCGGGCGGTGGATACGCTCGGGATTTGCGCATTCGTCTTCAGTACTTCGGGTACCGCTGCATGTGTGAGCAGCGCAAGCGATCCCAGCCTTCCTTCATCGAACCAGACGGTAACTTGCACGGAGGCCGCGCCCAATCCCTACCCGACCGGCATCGTGACCGGCGCCGGCGATGACAGTGTGACCATCCAGGGTGGCACGATAAACGGCTCCGTCAACCAAGGCGCCGGCGCGGACCGTTTCTCCATCGGCGCCGGCACGGTGGCAGGTGCCGTGCAGCAAGGCAACGGCATCGACGATTTCCGCATGACGGGCGGCACGATAGCCTCGCTACAACAAGGCGATAACCGGGACACGTTTTTCATGTCGGGAGGCACCATCACCGGCGCCTTTGAAGACGGCGACGTGGCCACCATGACCGGTGGCACCATCGGCCGCGTGGATATGAAACTCGACAACAACGTGTTCGTCATGTCTGGCGGCACCATACGCGGCAACCTCGTAACGGGCTTCGGCAACGATACGATCACGCTGAGCGATGGCACCATAGGCGGCAATATCAGCGTAAGCGGGGGCACCGATGCCGTGACGGTTACCGGCGGCCACGTGTTCGGCGAAATCCGGATGAGTACCGGAACCGACACCTTCACCTGGTCGGATGGCGGCCAGATCGATGGCCTGATCGATCTGGGCCCGGATGACGATACGGCCTTGTTGCGCAACCTGGGCGCCGCACAACTCACGTCGAATGCAGGATTGGCCGGAGGTACTGGAACAGACACCCTGACCCTGCAGAACGTCCAGACCGAAAGGGTCGCGCGCTATACCCAATGGGAGCGCATCCAGCTGCAGGGCTCGCGTCTTTCGCTCGACGGCAATCTGGTACTGGGTGATGCGGGGACCGGTACCGGCACGTTGTCCATCGACGCCGCCAGTACGGTGCTGGCGGTCGCCGGCACCGTGAGCACGGTCTCGCCCGCTGCCGCCGGCGCCAATGTGACGGTGAACAATGCGGGGACCCTCGACCTCACCGGCGGGCAGGCCAGCAATCGGATGACCATTGTTGGCAACTACAACGGGCTGGGCGGGCAGGTCAAGGTGGAAAGCGTGCTCGGCGCCGATGACGCGCCTTCGGACCGCCTCATCGTTTCCCAGGGCGCCATAGGCGGCGCCAGTACGCTGGCAGTGGCCAATCTGGGCGGTGCGGGAGCCCCGACCGCGCTCAACGGCATCATGGTCGTGCAAGCCAGCAACGGCGCAACCAGCAGCAATACCGCCTTTGCCTTGCCGGGTACGCTCAAGGCCGGTGCTTATGAATACTTCCTGTACAAAGGCGGTGAGACGGCGGGTTCGGAAAACAATTGGTACCTGCGCTCGACGGTCCCTGCCGTGCCCACGGCGGCGAGCGTCCCCGAAGGGGCCGCCCCGGCCGCGACCGCGCCCGTGGCGGCGCCTGTCATGGCAGCGTCGGAGATCCCGGGCGCAACGCTCACCATGGCCCCGGCGCCACTGCCCGCGCCAAGCGCGCAGGCCGTGCCTATCTATCGGGACGAAGTCCCCCTCTATGGCGCGCTGCCTGCCACCGCACGCCAATTGGCGTTCACCACGTTGGGGACCTTCCATGACCGCCAGGGCTCGCAGTCATTATTGCGCGAGCAGGGCCGGCTACCGGCGGGATGGGCGCGCGCCTTCGGCGAAAACTCGGAGCGCCATTATGGCGGCGACACACAAGCCGAGTTCGATGGATCCATCGGCGGCATGCAGCTGGGCCAGGATCTTTACAGCAAGCGTTACGACGGTGGCGCGCAGGACCGTATCGGCGTCTTCCTGGGCTATGCGCATGCCGATGGCAACATCAAGGGCCTGGCGCTGGCCACGCCCCACGCCGGCGTCGGCAATATGGACATCGACGGCTACAGCGCCGGCACGTACTGGACCCATGTGGGCGACCGCCAGTGGTACACGGATGCCGTCGCGATGGTCACGCATCTGGACGCCAGGCTTCGGTCGCATGGCGGCATGCGCGAGACCACCAATGGCACAGCCACTACGTTGTCCCTCGAAGCCGGCTACCCGCTTGCCGTGACGGATAACTGGTCCCTGGAACCGCAGGCGCAATTCGTCGCGCAGTTCCTGTCCGTCGATTCCCTGGACGACGACATATCGCATGTCGCTTTCAAGGACGCCGATACCTACACGGGACGCATCGGCGCCCGCCTGGCTGGGCATTATGGCGCTGAAGGGCATCAATGGGAGCCCTACTTCCGCGTCAACCTGTTGAAGGAGTTCTCCGGTACGGACAAGACGGTCTATGGCGGCGCCGATTCCGTCACGACCCAGTACGGCAGCACCTCGGTACAGTTCGGCGCCGGCGTCGCTGCCCAGATCAACCGCCACGCCAGCCTCTACGCCGCGCTGGACTACGTAAAGGATGTGGACGGCGACTATCGCCGTGGACTGGCGGGCAGCGTGGGGGTGCGCGTGCGCTGGTGAACCGTGGAATGGCGGCGCCGTTCCGCGGTCCTACGCCGCCCACGGCGGATGTGCCAATCTGTCGGCGATCCAGTCGGAAAAGGCGCGCGTCTTGGCGGGCAGGCCTGTGACGGCTGGCGTGACGATGTAGACGGCGCCCTTGTCGGCCAGCGGGTGCCGCGGCAATACTTCCACCAGTTCGCCTGATGCAAGGTACCGCCCCACATACCAGTCGGATGTCTGCATGATGCCCAGTCCTGCAAGGGCTGCCTTGACCAGCAATTCCGAATCGCCCGATGCCATCAGCCGGTTCACGGCGACGGTCTGGACGCGGCCGTCCACGGCCTGGAAACGCCACTGGTCCGAAGGCACCCTTTCGCTGTTGCAAAGGCAGGCATGCTGGTCCAGGTCCTGCGGCGTCGCGATGGGCGGACGGCTGGCGAGATAGGCGGGGCTGGCGCACAGGACGCGGCGCCGGCTGGCCACCCGGCGCGCAACCAGGCGCGAATCCGGCAGATCGCCCAGCCGTATGGCCAGGTCGTATCCCTCGGCAATCAGGTCGACAAAACGGTTCTCGGCGTTCGCCTCGATGGTGACGGCGGGATGGGCCTTCAAGAAATCGATGAGTATGGGCGCGATCCACATGCGGCCGAAGCTGCCAGGCAAGGTGATGCGCAAATGTCCGCGCGCCTGCCCTCCCCCCATCCCAGCTACATCGTTCTCGGCACTTTCCAGTTCATCGAGGATGGGCCCGATGCGCGCCAGATAGGTCTGCCCCGCTTCGGTCAAAGCCACTTTGCGTGTCGTGCGTTCGACCAGGCGGACACCCAGCCTTTGTTCAAGCTGACGCAAGCGCCGTGTGACGACGGCCGGGTCGCGATCGATCAGCCGACCGGCCGCGACGAAGGAACCCGCCCGCGCCAGCGCCAGGAATGCCCGGATTTCGTCGAGATCGCTATCCATGGATTATTGAGATTTCCGCTTTTATCTAATGCCGATACGCCTATTTTCCTGAGCTTATACCAACTTTAGGATTGCATGCCTTGGCTTCGCCCTTTCAACCAGGGTCAGGCCAGATCTCTCACAAGGAATCGAATCCATGCTCACGAGTCGCCTTTCGCCCAAGAAATCCAGCGCCACGCAAGTCGCGGCGAGACTTCTTTTCGGATTCTCCTTAGCGGGTGCGACCGCGATCGGCACAAGCGCGCAAGCCGCCGCGCCGATCCAGAAAACACAGGCCAGCTTCTATCGCTTCATGGTGGGTGATTACGAAATCACCGCCCTGTCAGACGGCACGCTCGACATCCCTGCGGAAAAGCTGCTCAACGGCATCAGCAAGGAAGACCTGCGGACGCGGCTGGCCGCATCATTCCTCACGGATCCCGTCGTAACGTCGGTCAACGCGTATCTGGTCAATACCGGCAAGAAACTGGTACTGATAGATACCGGCGCCGGCGACACCATGGGCAAGTCCTCGGGACATCTGATCGCCAGCCTGGTGGCAGCCGGCTACACGCCGAGCCAGGTGGACGAGGTCTACCTCACCCATCTCCATCTGGATCATGCAGGCGGACTGACGCGCGCCGGCAAGCGCGTGTTTCCTAACGCCATCGTGCGCGCGGATCGCAAGGAATCCGACTACTGGCTTAGCGCCCGTAACGCGGCCACCATCCAGACGGGCAAACGCTCTTTCGAAGTGGCGCCAGCGGCATTACGCCCCTACATCGCCGCGCACAAATTCCTGCCGTTCGACGGTAATACCGAACTGAGCCCGGGCATCAGCAGCGTCGCCAGCTACGGACACACGCCCGGCCATAACGCCTATCGGGTCTCGAGCAAAGACCAACAACTGCTGGTCTTTGGCGATCTGGTCCACGTGGGCGCAGTCCAGTTCGCCCAGCCCGAGGTCACCATCAGCTTCGACGCCGATGAAAAAGAAGCGGAAGGTGCGCGCCGCAAGGTCTTCGAAACGCTCGCGGTCAGCCGCGAGCTGGTCGCTGGCGCGCACATCCCCTTTCCCGGCATCGGCCATTTGGCCAAGGACGGCGGCGTGCTTGAATACGCCGCCGGTTTCGCCGTCTTCATGATCGCTGCTTCCGGCCGGTTGACGCCCGCGCGGCAGGACGAGGCTTTGCCGATCAGGTGATCGAAGCGCGGTAGATGCCTTCGATGGCGGCATCCAGCGCAGTATTGAACTCCTGGTCGGACTGCTTTGCGCTCAGGCCTTCCGTCAGCGCGCGGCTGAAGCTGGCGATGACGCCCGGATTGCTCGACAGGCGGCGATTGGCTTCGTCCCGGTCGTAGCCGCCGGAGAGCGCCACCACGCGCACCACGCGGGGATGGTCGACCAATTCCTTGTAGTAACCGGCCACATTGGGCAGCGTCAGCTTGAGCATGACTTGCACATCGCTGGGCAGTGCGTCCAGGCGCTTCAGGAAACCCTGCTTGAGCAGCTCTTCGGCTTTTTCCTTGTCCGGTGCCTTGATGGAGACTTCCGGTTCAAGGATGGGCACCAGGCCCGCCGCGAAGATCTGGCGGCCGATCTCGAATTGCTGGTCGAGTACCGCCTCGATGCCCTGCGGGTTGGCGCTGTTCACGACCGAACGCATCTTCGTGCCGAAGATGTTCTTGGCCACCGCGCGCTTGAGCAGCGCGTCCAGGCCGGTGATCGGCTTCATCAACTGCACACCGTTGGTTTCGTCAGCCAGACCCTTGTCCACTTTCAGGAAAGGCACCACCTGCTTGCGCTGCCATAGATAATCGGCGGCATCTTGGCCGTCGAACTGGCGGTCCATCGTCTGTTCGAACAGGATGGCGCCCAAGACGCGGCGGCCATCGAAGGCCGGGCTGGTTACGATGCGCGTACGCATGGCGTGCACCAGGTCGAACATCTGGGCTTCGCCGCTGTATTCCGATTCATCGACGCCATAGAGCTTGAGCGCCTTGGGGGTACTGCCGCCGCTCTGGTCCAAGGCGGCGATGAATCCTTTGCCACCAGCGATCTTCGTAAGTTGTTCTTGATTCATCAGGGCCTCTCGACTAAGTAACGTTGAACGATTCAGAAAGCGGACGTCTGCTGCCGTCCTCCCGGGGACAGGCAATGTACCGCGCCGCCGCCATGTCCGGCTCGGCGTCCTGCAATGCCCTACACCATATAGGAAAATCGCCCTGTCCGGGCGGCGGCCCTGCCCCCGTCGATCTAGCCTGTGCGACCGACGCGGCGGCGATCTTCAGGCAAAATGGACCATCGCCCGTCACGGAGCCATCGTGCCGATGTACGAAATGAAGGTTGAACCTGGCGCATCATCGGCCTTCGATGCGTTCTCGAAGGGAAAAATGCCTTGAGTATCCAATTGACCCTGCTCGCCTGGACCCTGGTCCTGGCACTCGTCCAGATCCTGGCGGCGGCACAGGCACGTACGCGCGAGACCGGCCTGGCCTGGAACGCCGGTCCACGCGACGCCGCCTCGGTGCCTGTAGGCAAGCTGGCCGGCCGCTTGAAGCGCGCGCAGGGCAATCTGCTCGAAACCTTGCCGGTGTTCGCCGCGGCCATCCTCATCGCGCATGTCGCGGGGCGCGAAAGCGCGCTCTCCGCTGCCGGCGCCTGGACCTACCTGATCGCGCGCGTGGTGTACGTGCCCCTCTATGCCGCGGGCATCCCCTACGTGCGCTCGCTCGCATGGGTCGTCTCGATCATCGGAATCCTGCTCGTTCTGGTGCCGTTGCTGTGACCACCATGAAAAAATTGCTGACAAATTTCGTGGCTTTCCCTGGCAATCCTGCCCTTGGCTGCCGCGCAGGCCGCTGAAGCTGCCGCCGGGATACAGGCGCGATTGACGGCGATATCTCCGGGCTCGCAGATGCATTGCCAAGCCGACAAATACGGCTATCCCTCCTGCCAGGTGGACGAGTATTCCAACGGCTAGTAGCCGGCGTGCACGGTCAAAAAAAAACGTGTAAAACGTCAGCACTCAACCTGGAAGCTGCCTCTCATGTTCACCCCCGTGGTTCGTTGTGGATTGACCGCATTCGCGTTGCTGTTGCCGATATACGCTACGAGCGCGCCGGCACCGTCCAAGGTTGCCTCGGACGTGCAGCCCTTCGAGTTGACCTGCAAATACGACCCCTCGGCACCCGCCACGGAAAGCAAGGGTAATGGCATTCCGCCAGCCCCCGGCGCCGGCGATGGCACCTTCGACGGCAGCCTGAAGTGGGATGGCAAGAACCTGGCGCTATCCGGGTCCATGATCATGAATCCGCTCGACTCCTTGGTGTTCAGGAACGGCCACGGGCCCTTCGTGGTCCAGAATCCAAAGGTCAAGGCGCTGAACAAGCGGGAATTCGGCGACCAAAGCGGGACAGCGGTGTCCATCGGGTTTTCCGCCCCGCGCACGTCCAGGAATGGCGACGGCAAGGACAAGACCGACGAGTTCTACTCGGTCTTGCTGCAGTTCGAAAAAGGCAAGCTGGCGTATATGGAAGTCACCAGCGCGTCTTTCGAACAAGGCGTGCTCACGGACGCGGGCAAGGCCAGCAGCAAACACTGCTCCACGACCTTCAAGCCGGCTGCTTAGCGATACCTGTTGCCAAACACGGTATGGATCGCGCCACGCCTCGCCCCGGGGGCAGCATTGCCGCGCCCGCGCGGCGTGCTTCCCGCGCCTCAGATCGCCGTCGCGGCCGCGCCCTTCAAGCCCAGCATGGCGCGCGCTTCGTCCGGGGTGGCGATCTCCAGGGACAGCGCTTCCAGGATGCCGCGGATCTTCGTCACCTGCTCCGCGCATGAAGTCGCCAGCTTGCCCTTGGCAATGTAAAGGCTGTCTTCCAGCCCTACCCGCACATTGCCGCCCATGATGGCTGCCATGGTGACCAGCGGCAACTGGTGCCGGCCCGCTCCCAACACGGAAAAACGGTAGCCGTTGCGGCCGAACAGGCGGTCGGCCGTGGTGCGCATCGTGACCAGGTTCTCCGGATCCGGTCCCAGGCCGCCCAGGATGCCGAAGATGCTCTGGATGAAGAGCGGCCCTTGCACCAGGCCCTCATCGACGAAATGCGCAAGGTTGTACAGATGGCCCACGTCGTAGCACTCGAATTCGAAACGCGTGCCACAATCTTCTCCCAATACTTTAAGAATATTCCGTATATCCTTGAAAGTATTCCGAAAAATAAGATCCTCCATGCCTTCGATATAAGGCTTTTCCCAGTCATGCTGCCAGTGGGAAATCCGCCGCGCAGCGGGATGGATGGAGAAATTCATCGACCCCATGTTCAGCGAACACATCTCCGGCCTAGCGCGCAAGGGATAGGCCAGTCTTTCCTCCAGGGTCATGCGGGTGCTGCCACCCGTCGAAATATTGATGATGGCGTCGGTGGCGTCGCGGATGCGCGGCACGAAGGCCTCGAACACCGCCGGGTCGGGCGTGGGCCGGCCGTCGCGCGGATCGCGTGCGTGCAGATGCAGGATCGCGGCGCCGGCTTGAGCCGCATCGATAGCCTGCTCGGCAATCTGGTCGGGGGTCAGGGCCAGGTACGGCGACATGGTTGGCGTATGGACCGACCCGGTGACCGCGCAGGAGATGATGACCTTGTCCTGGCTGGGCCTTCTGCCGAGGGCCGCGTCGCTGCCCGGGTTACCGCCTTCGCCGCGGGCTTGCGCAATGGTTTGCATGGTAGTCATGTCAATTTTTCGCCGTTGAGATTGGACGTGCTGGCCGGTGCCCTTGCCGGGCGCTATACGGCCAGCCATTGGGAAACCAGGGCTTCGTTCGAACCCAGTTCCTCGGGATGGCCCTCGAAAACGATGCGCCCGTGCCCCATCACGCATACGCGGGTGGATACTTTCAGGGCAATGGTCAGCTTCTGCTCCACCAGCAGCACCGACACGCCCTTGCGATGCATATCCTGGATGCACTCCCCCACCTGCGTCACGATCTTGGGCGCCAGGCCTTCGGTGGGCTCATCGATAAGGATCACCAGCGGATTGCCCAGCAACGAGCGGCACATGGTCAGCATCTGCTGTTCACCGCCGGACAAGCTGCCGGCCTTGGTATTGCGGCGTTCCTTCAAGCGGGGGAAGTAGTCGAACATCTGCGCCATCGTCCAGCGGTGGGCGCCCTGCACGGGAGGCTGCTCGCCCATGCGCAGATTCTCGTCCACCGTCAGGTTGGCGAAGACTTCTCGTTCTTCAGGCACGTAGGCCAGACCGGCGCGGCAGATGGCATAAGGCCTTGCTCCAGCCAGCTCGCGTCCGCGCAGGCGAATCCGGCCCGACGTTGGCGTCACCAGGCCCATGATGGTCTTCATGGTGGTGGAACGGCCCGAGCCGTTGCGTCCCACCAGGCTGACCACCTCGCCGGCGCCGACGCGCAGGTCGACGCCGTGCAGCACATGGCTCTTGCCGTAATGGGCGTGCAGATGCTCCACGGCCAGCAGGTTCGTATCCCCGGTGCTCATGCGCTCACCTCATCGCCCAGATAGGCCTCGCGCACGTTGGCGTCGGCACGGATCGCCTGCGGCGTGCCGGTGGCGATCACCTGGCCATAGACCAGCACGCTGATGCGGTCGCTCAAGGCGAACACCACGTCCATATCGTGCTCGACGATCATCAAGGTACGGCCGGCCGTGGTCTCGCGGATCAGCTGCGCGGTGTAGGCCGTTTCTTCGTGCGACATGCCGGCCATGGGCTCGTCCAGCAGGATCAGGCGCGGGTCGGAGGCCAGCGTCATGGCAATCTCCAGGGAGCGTTGTTCGGAATACGCCATCTCGCCGGCAAGCGTGCCAGCCTTGGGGCCCAGCCGCACCAGATCCAGCAGGCGCCCGGTTTCCGCGTGGATGCGCTTGTCGCGGTCAATGAATTTCCAGAACGTGTATTGCATGCCACGGGCCCGCATTACCGCCAATCGCACGTTCTCGAAGGTGGTGAGCTTGGGGAAGATGTTGGTGATCTGGAATGAACGGGTCAGGCCCATGCGATTGATCGCCTGCGGCGACCGGCCGCCGATGTCGCGGTCCTCGAAGCGGATGGCGCCCGCCGATGGTGCAAGCTGGCCGGAGATCAGGTGAAAGAGCGTGGATTTACCGGCGCCATTGGGGCCAATCACCGCGTGCCGTTCGCCCGCGTGTATCTCCAGGTCTACGCCACGGATGATCTCCGTCGCGCCGAAGGATTTGCGCAGGCCGGACAGGGTGAGCATGGCAGCCGTCTTGCCTGACGTCTGACCTGACGTCGTGCCTGAGTTCTCGCCTGAAGTCATACCCGACGTCATACCGCTTTCTCCTTGGCAGCCGCAGCGTGCGCAAGCGCGGACGGCTGTCCTTTTCCACCGGTATCCAGCCGTTCCAGGCGTTTGCGCGCCGCCCACAAGGACAGGGCCCCGCCCGCCAGCAGCAGCATCGGCACCAGCCACGTCAACACCGTGTGCGGATGCCAGGCACGGTCGAAAAGGGAAATATCGGGCCAGGGCTTGCCGGGGTTGAGCTGTACCAGCGCACGATAGTCCTGCGAAAACAGGCGCTGCAGCAGTTCCACCAGGAACACGGCACCGGCCGCGAGCAGCACGGCGGCCACGATGGACAGCGCGAACAGGCCCGCCACCTGGCCCAGGCCATGGCGTTCGCGCAGCCGCCGGGCCAGGCCGAACAGGCCGCTCAAGCCGCCAGGCATGAACATCATGACCAGCACGAAGAGGATGCCCTGGTAAAGCAGCCACGAGCGCGTGAGGTCGGAAACCGCGTAACCGAAAAAAGTCATCAGGGCCGCGCCCAGCGCCGGACCCAGGAATACCTGGACGCCGCCGATATAGGTGTTCAACACGGCCGCCGCGGACAGCGAAGGATCGAACAGCACGTAATTGGCCGACTCGTTGGAGATCACCTGCAGCCCGCCCGCCATGCCGGAGAACATGGCCGAGATGGCGAACACGGCCGTGCCCAGGCCATGCACGTTGTAGCCGAGGAAGCGCAGCCGATGGCTGTTCTCGCGCAACCCGACCGTGAGCCGGCCAAGTGGCGTGCGGGTATAGAGAAACAGCAGCACCATGGCCAGGACCACCCACGCCAGCGTCAGGTAGTACACCTGCGTGGTGGAACCGAAATCGAAGCCCCAGGCCGGCATGCGCATGGTGGAGACGCCCACCTCGCCACCGAACACGCCTTTCAGGTGCGGCGCCAAGGAGTGGACCAGTTCCGCGATGGCCAGGGTGATCATCGCGAAATACGTGCCGCTGCGCTTGGTGGCGAACCATCCTGCGATACCGCCGAAGACCAGGCCGCCCACCGCGCCGGCCAGCGGCATCAGCGGCGTGGGCACCAGGCCTTCGCCACCCAGCGCGTTCATGGCGTGCACGGTGGCGAAGGCGCCGACGCCGAAGTACGCCGCGTGGCCGAAGGACAGCATGCCCGCCTGGCCGCACAGCAGGTTGTAGGCAGAGGCGAACAGCGCCGCGATCAGCATCTGGATGGCCGCGTTCAACAGCCCTTGCGTCAGCAGATAAGGCAGGGCCGCCAGCAGCAGCACGCCCGCCAGGCAGCCGGCCAGCCAGTGGGCGGACCATTGCGCCCGCGGAACCGGCTGCTGCGCGGGTCGTTGCGAAGATCCCTGCGTAAGTCCCTGTGTAAGTTCCTGCGCGGGTCGTTGCATCGGTCCCTCGGTTCGGGAGTTTTCCATCGTTGTCATTCCTTTTCTCCCATCAGCCCGCCCGGACGCAGCAGCAGCACCAGCAGCATCAGGGCAAAGGGCAAGGTGCCGGCCAGGCTGCTGACCTTGAGCGTCAGCAGGCCGCCGACGCCGCGCGCCCACTCGCCCGCGCCGACCAGGTCGAACAGATCCGCCAGGCTGCGGTCCACCCCTACCGCCAGGGACGTGACGATGCCGATCAGCAGCGAGGCCAGCATTGCCCCCGGCAGGGATCCCAGCCCGCCGACCACGACCACCACGAAGACCATCACCCCCAGTTCCAGCGCCATATTGGGATTGGTCGTGTAGAAAGCCCCGGCCACAGCCCCGGCCAGCCCCGCCAGCGCGGCGCCGGCGCCGAATACGCCCATGAAGACCAGGGGCACGTTATGTCCCAGCGCTTCGGCCATATTGGGACGATGGATGGCGGAACGTACGACGATGCCGACACGGGTGCGGGTAAGCGCCAGGTAAATGGCGATGAACATGGCGATGGCGATGCCGCCCATGATCAGGCGGTAGGCCGCGTACTGCGTGCCGCCGATGCTGAAGGCCGGGAAATCCAGCGAAGCCGGCAGGTGGTAGTCGACGGGGTAGTTGCCGTAGAACAGCTTGATCGCTTCGGCGATGATGAAGGACAGCCCGAAGGTGAGCAGCAGTTCATGCGCATGGCCGTGACGATGCACGCGGCGCAGGAAATACCGTTCCACCACCACGCCTACCAGGCCCACCAGCACCGGCGCTGCGACCACGGCCGGCCAGAAGCCGATCGCCCCCTGCAGCGTGTAGGCGAAGTAGGCGCCCAGCATGTAGAAGGACGCATGGGCGAAGTTCAGCACGCCCATCATGCCGAAGATCAGGGTCAGGCCGGCGGAGACCATGAACAGCAACAATCCGTAGATGATGCCGTTCAACAGGGAGAAGATGAGTTGTTCCATTGCAGGCGCCATGAATCGTGTAGGGTGCAGCCCCTGGGGGCCAGCCCCTGGCCCCTTGCGTTCAACCCGGGCGTTTCATCTTGCAGGTGGCCTGCACCGGCGTGGACGCCTGTTCCGCCGACAGCAGCAGCACCGGCTTGAAGCCCATGTCCGTGCCATCCACCTTGAACTTCGCATCGCGCGTGACGGTGGACACCACGATAGGCAGTTGCGCCTGGTGGTCAGCCCCCCGCATGCTCATCTCGCCCATGGGCGTGGGAATGCGCGTGGTCTCCAGCACCTTGGCAAACTCGTTGACGTTCAGCGCGCCATTCTTTGCCGGCGTGTGCTTCAGCGCTTCCGCCACCATCTTCATGCCGTAGACGGTCTGCGGCTCGATGAACACCGGAATATGGCCGGTCTTGGCCTTGTAGTCGTCGATGAACTGCTCACCCTCCGCTCCATTGGCTTCGGCATTGAAGGTGTGCGCCACGAAATTGCCCAGTGCCAGGTCGCCGGCGTTGGCGATGTTGCCGGGCTGGTCCAGATACACCGTGCCGTAGTGCGCCTTCAGGCCCGCGGCCTTGGACGCCTTCATCAGCAGCAACAGATCGTTGGACCAGTTGCCGGTAATCACCGTATCCGCGCCGGATGCCGCGATCTTGGCGACGTAGGGCGCGAAATCCTGGATCTTGTTGACGTCATGCAGCGTCTTTTCCACCACGGTGTAGCCGCCCTGCTTCTGGAAATCGACGGTGGCCTGCTCCATGTCCTGGCCCCAGGAATAATTCTGGTTGATGGCATAGACCTTGGCGCCCAGGGCATTGGCCTTCTTCATGCCTTCGATGAGGGCCTTGGTGCGTACCTGCGCATTACCGGCGAAGCGGAAATGGTAGAAGCTGCACTTGTCGCCGGTCAGCTCCAGCGCCTCGGCACCCATGTTGATGTAGACCATCTCCTTGCCGGGATTGCGCAGGTTGTACTTGCGCACGTCCTCGGTGATCTGCCCGCCGATGGCGGAGGACGCGCCCTGCACGACGATGCTGACGCCATCGGCGGCCGCTGCCTTCAACTTGTCCGCGGCGCCGGCCGGGCCGCCCTGGTTGTCGTACTCCAGCAGCTGCACCGGCTCGCCATTCCAGCCGCCGGCCGCGTTGATCTGGTCGATGGTGTAGCGCACGGCCGCACGATAGGCCTGGCCCGTGGAGGCCTGCGGGCCGGACAGCGTCTCCACCAGGCCAATCTTCACCGGCGCGGCGGCGGCGGGCAAGGCGCCCAGCACCGTCGTGGCAGTAATGGCGGCCGTGGCCGCAACGGCCGACAAGTGGCGTTTTTTCATGGTTGTCTCCTCGTGTTTTTCTAGTGAGAGGTCGGGCGGATCTACCTGCCCGGGCAATCGGCGCTGCGATTTTGCTTCTTGTGCTTCAAACGGGCATGACAGGTCGGCATGTCATGCCGCCTTCATAGATATTCGATATTGCCGTCCACGCTGATGGCCTGCCCCGTGATGTTGCGCGCCGCCGGCGAGCACAGGAACAGCGCCATGGCCGCGATGTCGTCCGTGGTGACCATGCGGCGCAGGGAAATCTTGCGTAGATATTCCTCGCGCATGGCGGCCGCCGGCACGCCCGAGGCGGCGGCACGCGCGCCGATGACGCCGTTCATGCGCTCGCCCTCCACCGTGCCTGGCAGGATGGCGTTGACGCGCACTCCCTGCGGCCCCAGTTCGATGGCAAGCGACTTCATCATGCCGATCAGCGCCCACTTGGTGGACGCGTACGGGGTGCGCAAGGCATAGCCCAGGCGACCGGCCACCGAGCTCATGGCGATCAGGCAAGGATCCTGGCTGGACGCTTTCAACAGGGGCACCGCCCGGTTGGCGAAATAGAAATGGCTGTTCAGGTTGACGGCGATGGTCCGTTCCCAGTCCGCCCGGGCAATGTCCTGCACCGCACCGGTGGGACCGGCGATGCCGACGTTGTTCACCAGCACATCCAGGCCGCCCAAGGCGCCACGGACGTCGTCGAACACCGTGTCGACGTCGCGGGCGACGGCGGCATCGGCCACGCTGGTGGTGATTTCGGGGGATTCGGCCGCCAGGCGATCCAGGGCCGACCTGTCGATGTCGCACACATGTACCCGTGCGCCGGCTTCGCGGAAGCCCCGGGCTACCGCCGCGCCGATGCCGGAAGCGCCTGCGCTGACCAGCACGCGCAGCCCTCGCACCGGCCGCATTCTGTCGATGATGCTCATGTCCACCTGCCTGTCTCCTTGATCTTGTAGCTGCAGTGTCGGGCGAATACGGCGCAGGATCTATGTGCAAGATGCACATAGGAATCCAGTAGTTGATATGATGTTTGCACTTCAGGGGCGGAACACTCGGCGCCGTTCATGCCCTGGTCCATGCCGTATTCCTTCCCTGCGCTGCCCCTTCCCCCTCGCACTCTTCTCTGCCCATGCATGCGGAATCGCTGACCGCCGACCTGCTCGCCCTGCTCAATGGCAATGCGCCTGCACAGGAATTCGCCACGCGGCTGGCGGCACTGGAGGCCCTGCCGGACGGCATGCATGGCAAGCCCGGCCTGATCGAACTGGCGCGCATGGCGATGGCCCTGCGTAACCGGCTCGACCAGCACGAACAGCGCGAACGGGGCATGCTGGCGGTCATCGAGTCCGCCCAGGATCTATCGGCCCGGCTGGACCTGCCGGAGCTGCTCAAGGCCATCGTCACCCGCGCGCGCGACCTGCTGCGCGCCCACCTCTGCTGGCTGACCATCTACGATGCCGACCTGGGCGAATTCAAGGTGGTGGTGGCCGATGGCGCCATCGCTGCCCGCACCGGCAAGATGACGGCCAAGCGCAGCCTGGGCGTGGCGGGCATCGTCATGTCCACCCGCATGCCCTTCTCCACCCCGGACTATCTGCACGACAACCGCTTCGCCCATGACGCCGACCTGGACGACATCTTCCGCGACGAGGGCGTGGGCGCGCTGGTGGGGGCGCCTTTGATCTGGAACGATGTGGTCATCGGCCTGCTGTTCGTGGCCGACCGCTATCACCGCACCCACACCGCGCTGAACGTTTCCATCCTGTGCACCCTGGCCACCCATGCGGCGGTCGCCATCAACAACGCCAAGGCCTTCGCCGATGCCCAGGCCGCCGTCGAACGCGCCGACCATGCGCGTGCCGAACTGGAACGGCAGGCGCAAGACGTGCAGGCGGCGGTGGAGGCCCATGAACGGCTGACTTCCCTGCTTGCGCGGGGCGCTTCGTTGGGAGAGTTGAGCCAGTCGGTGGCGCAACTGCTGCAGGGCAGCGTGCTGGTGCTGGACGAGGCGCAACAGGTGCTCAGCCGGGCCGACGCGCCGGATTACGCCAGCCCGGCTGCCGGCCACTACCAACCTTATGGCGCGCACAGCGCGGCCCTGACCCAGGCCCTGCGGGAGAGCCGCCGCGCCGGCCGCTCGATGATCGCCTATGAAAGCCAGGGCGAACTGTGCCGCGCGATCGCCGTCATCGGCGGCGACGGCGTGCTGGGGGCTGTGCTGTTGTTCCGGCGGGAAGACCTGCGCGACAGTTCCGTGCGGACCTTCGAGCGCAGCAGCAGCGTGATTGGCACGGTGCTGCTGTCGCAGGAGCGCATGGAGGCCAGCAAGAGTCGCGCGGTGTCGGAACTGCTGCAGTCCCTGGTCTCGCCGCGGCAAGGCGAACCGGCGCTGGCGCGCGACCGGGCCGAACGGTTCGGGCTGGATCTGACGCAACCGCTGGTATTGATGCTGGTCGACCTTGAACGCGCCGAAGCCGGTTTCATGGCGCGCCGGCTGCGGGCGACGTTGACGCTGCCCACGGAGGGGCTGCCTGCTGGGGGCATGCCTGCTACGGCGCGGCCCGGCGCGCTGCGGTCCGCGGGTATGCAGCCCGGCTTTGTGCTGGACGAGCTCGACGGTGTGCTTACGGTCGTCTGCGGTGCCGCGCAGGCACAGGCACTGCGTAGCGCCGTGGAAGACCAGGCACGGCGTGCCGCTGGCGGCGCCTATTGCGGCGTGCTGTCGCGGCCCGCGCACAGTCCCGCCGAGTTGCCCGGGCTGTATACGGCCCTGCGGCGCGCGCTGGCGGTGGTTAGCCGCCTGGGCATGCGCGGCCGCATCGTGGCGCAGAACGAGATGGCGGTGTATTCGATCCTGTTTGAAACGCAGGACGGCGCCAGCCTGGCGCAGTTCCTGGATGCCGCCATAGGCCCGCTGGTCGAGCACGACCGCAAGCGCGGCACTGAACTGGCGACCACCCTGCTCGCTTACCTGGATAATCGGCAGAATGCGTCGGTCACCGCCACGCACCTGGGCATACACGTCAACACCATGCGCCAGCGGCTGGCCAGCGTGGGACTGTTGATCGGCGCGGCCTGGAACGATACGCACCGGGCGCTGGAGATCCATCTGGCCTTGCGGCTGTGGAGCCTGGGCGTGCCGGGGAGCCAGGATGGCCTTGAACCCGAACGTGATTTTCGACCGTAATCCTTGATGACGATGCTGACGATGATGATGCGTATTCGGAAGTTGATACGAGCGCTCGCCTGGCCCGCTACCGCCGCCGCCGGGATTTCGGCCTTTGCTCCATCCGCTGTCATGGCGCTCCTTACGGCGCTGGTTGCGGCAGGCCTGCCAGCCGCATCGGCGGCGCTGGCGGCCGAGCCGGGCCCGGCCGCCAGCGTGCAAGAGACGCTGAACACCGCCATGAACCAGATCGTCGAACAGTACGTCGACCAGTTGGACTCCCGCACGCTTGCCGTGTCCGGTTTGCGCGGACTGGCCAAGTTGCCAGCGGGCGGTGACGCAGCCGGGTCCGGGTCTGGATTCAGGTCCGTACCTGTCCGTGCCGATCGCAAAGCCTTCATCGACCGGGCTATTGCAGCCGAAGCAAGCGCGGACGGCATTGCCGCCCAAAACCGCATCCTGGCCGACGAGATCATGCGCTTCCCGCAGGGCGCCCAGCGCGACGCGGCATTGGCGGCGGCGCTGCCCGAGGGCCTGGGCGCCATGGTCGTGACCACGGCGCGCGTGTACCGGGCCAATGGCGCCCGGCTGGACACAGCTGGCGTCACGCCTGACATGTCGCTCGATCCCCAGACCCGCCAGTTCACCGTCCGTGCCGAGATCGCCGCGGATTTCAATGCCGATCTGCAGCAGCGGATTGCCGCCGAGGCCGCGGCGGCGCCCCCTGGCACCGATCTGGCGCAACTGGCGGCATTGGCCGCGATTCGTGAAAGCGGCCGCAAGACGCCACAAGGGCCGGGGACGCCGGCACGCCGTGACGACATCGGCATGAAAACGCCGTAAGGGCCGGGAATCCCTGCGCGCGGCGGCGGCACGCACGGGCCGCGCCCGCCGCGCCCTCTGCGTTATGATCCCCCGCCTGCCTG
Organism: Achromobacter sp. HZ34; assembly: GCF_002209485.1. GTDB lineage: Bacteria > Pseudomonadota > Gammaproteobacteria > Burkholderiales > Burkholderiaceae_B > Bordetella_C. The sequence goes on from NZ_NJIX01000001.1 coordinate 618,643, forward strand.
CGGACAGGAGGGGCGTTGCCGCCCTGGCCGGCCGGCCAATGAATCCAGGAGCAATACTGTAGTGAGTGACATCGAGATCACGGACGCGGATACCCCCGAAGACCGCAAGATCCAGGAACCCCGCTTGTGGCGGGACGACGGCTGGACCGCGCGCGTCATCAAGAACGAGGACGACGACGGCTGGGCCGTTGAAATGACCCAGGATGGGCAGTCCGAACCGGCCTTGGTCGGGCCGTGGACCATGGGCCGCGACAAGAAGAACCCCAAGCCGCTCGACCCGCCGGCCTTCCATACCCTGGTCAAGACCGCCAACGAAGTCTTGCGCCGCCACGAGCAGCAATTGCACGCCACGCTGCACAAGAGCGTGAAGATCGATGCCGCCGAGGGACGGCTGACAGTCAAGCTGGACATCGTGCCCGAGGAAGACGAGCCCTACGCCGTGTTGAGCGCCTACGATGAACTGGGCGAGAAGCTGGCCGAGACGCGCGTACCACCCAATTACAAGCTGAGCGTGCAGCGAGCCTCCGACTGGGCCGCCGGCGGTTTCGGCAACAACGGCTGATACGCTTCAGGAAGTCCGCTGCGCCAGGCCGTCAGCTGCGCGCCTGTCTTGCGGACCACTGCGCAGGGCGGTCAATCGCGCTCTGTCTTGCGGACCACTGCGCCAGACCGTCAACCGCACTTCTGTTCCGCGGCCCATTGCGCCAGACCGTCGATCGGCACGTCCGCGGGCGGGACCAGGACACAGATGACGTGCGCGTCGTCGACCAGGCCGAGTACCGCCCGCTGCCCCTGGGCCAAGCCCTTGGGCAGCGCTGCCGCTGGCGCGATCGCCGTCGCAACCGCGATCGTCGCATCCAGTACCCGGCCCTCGACCCTGCGTGCGTCGGGGTAGGCGCCTTCCATCGAAGCGCTCTGGCCTATGCCGAAGGTGCCGCCCTTCTCCGGCTTCACGCTGCTCACTTCGATGGGCACGAAGCGCGCCGCCTTGCGGCCCGCGGCGCCTTGCCACAGCAAAGGCTTGGAACTGGCAAATGAAGACATGGGGGATCGCTCCAGACTGGATTGCGTGGATTGGCTGCCCGCGGCGGCTTGTCTCGACTGAGTGGACTGACTGCCCGCGGCGGCTTGGCTACCTTGGCTACCTTGGCCGCCTTGGCTGACCGGCGTGGCGCGCGCGGGCGCAAGCGACTTCTCCCACGTCACCAGCGCGTCCACGACCGCGGCCGGCTCCTCCGGCACCAAGGCATGTCCGGCGCCGGGGATGACCACAAGCGTTACGCGATCGCCGAACTCGTCCTTGACCTCGTTGCGCGTGGCCTCCGGCTTGAAAGGATCCTTGCCCGCCTGCAGATCCAGCATGGGCGCCTTGCCGCCCGACCACCAATCGGACTGTTTCGTCGCCTTCCCCGCCAGCCGCTGGCTTTCGTTGACCGCCGGATACCAGCCCTTGAGCCAGACGCTGGCATCATGCCCCGGCGCGAAGAAGGCAAACTGCAGCGACTTCAGCCGCTCGGTGTCGGACAAGGACAGATCCGAGCTGCGATCGACGTGTTCGCTCAACCCGGGCGGATAGGCCTTCGCGGCGGCGGCGACGATCACCACGCCCCGTACCAGCTCCGGATGATCCACGCTGGTCATGCGGGCCACCCAGTTGCCGAAAGCATGGCCGACGATCACCACAGGCTGCCCGGCCTGGTCACGAATCACCGCCGCGACGTCATTGCCCAGGTCGTGCAGGGTGATGTCCCTCATGGGCCCGGTACTTTGACCGATGCCGCGCGGCTGCGGCCGGATCACCCGGTAGCCCTGTGCCGCCAACCGCTGCGCGACATCATCGAAATCTTCCGCGCCACGCCCCCTCGATGGCAGCAATACCAGCGGCGTTCCCGCGCCCTCTTCGATGACGTCGATACGGACGCCAGGCGCGGTCTGGACCAGCACGTGATGGCGCGTCGCGTCGGCGGATGCAGTCGCCGCCACTGCGACGCAATCCCCCAGAAAAATCGTGGCTGCGCCCAATGCCATCGTCAAAGCGGTCAGTGCGTTTTTCATGCCTCTCCTCGATCTGGATGCGGGGCAAAACCGCGTATAGTGGCGCCTCGCTTCGCGGCTGATTATGCCGCGATGTCTCATATGCTGCCAGTTGAAGTCCGGAGACCGGGCGCCGCCGCCGCAATCCTTCGTGGAACGCATTGTGGAGCGACGATCGCCTGTCATCGCGCTGTGTTCCACCCAACGCGGACCGCTTGTGTGGGCGCCCTCTTCATCGCGGGTAGCGGCATGTATATCGCCCTGCGGGAGCGTCGCAACGGCCGCCGACGGCATACGGCAAGCTGAACGAACCGTAGGATAAGGGGTCTGAAAACGGCGCTTCGGGCTACAAGACACAAAGATTTCACCGAAAAGCGTCGAAATTTTTTGCGACAAGTCTTCACAAAGCGATTTAAATTGGGTTCAATCGCAGGCTGCGCGCTGCGGCGCCAACTCTTCGAGGACGACTTGCTGTGCAAACCCCTGCCTTTTTGCTCGAAACCTCCTACCGCCGCGTCGACCGCGCCATGTTGCCACTGCTGTGGGCACTGTTGGCGGTGACGCTGTGCCTGGCGCCGCAATACGGCCGCTGGACTTCAGCCCTGGCCGTCGGCATACCGGCCGCCCTGCTGCCCTCCCTGCTGATCGTCTGGCTGCCCGCCCAGTTGATCACCCGCCTGGCGGTAGCCACGGCGCTGATGGTGTTCGCCGCCCTGCAGATCCATCTGACCAGCGGCATGGCCGAAATGCACTTCGGTGTCTTCGTCCTGCTGTCGCTGCTGCTGGCCTACCGCGACTGGCGGCCGATCCTGTGCGCGGCCCTCGTCATCGCCCTGCACCACGTGTCTTTCACCTATCTGCAGCAATGGGGCTACGACGTCGCCTGTTTCACCGCCCCTGGCCTGGGCATCCTGGCCTTGCATGCGACCTATGTGGTGGTGCAGGCCTCGGCCCTGGGCTGGCTGGCCTGGCGCATGGAACGGGACGCGCTGACGGCTGAGGAACTGGCCCGCCTGAGCGCCCATCTGGGCCATGAATCCGGCCGCTTCGACCTGCGTTTCGGCGGCCTGGCGATGAACAGTCCGCTGGCCGGATCCTTCAAGTCCACCATGGACGCCGTGCACCGCACCATGCGCCACGTCAGGGACAGCGCCGTGGTGATCTCGTCGGCCTCGCGTGAACTGCAGCAGGGCTACGGCCAACTGGCGGAACGCACCGTGGCCCAGCAAGCCTCGCTGGAACGCACGGTGACCTCCATGGGCGCCCTGGCCGACAACGTGCACAACAACGCCTCCAATGCGAACAAGGCCGCCGATCTGGCGGTGGCGGCGCGGGACGTGGCCGGCACGGGCAGCCAGGCCGTGACCGAGGTCGCCGGCGTGATGGGCGAGATCCGCCAGGAAGCGCAGAAGATATCGGAGATCACGGGCCTGATCGACAGCATCGCGTTCCAGACCAATATCCTGGCGCTGAACGCCGCGGTGGAAGCGGCGCGCGCCGGCGAAAGCGGCCGCGGCTTCGCCGTGGTCGCGTCCGAAGTGCGTGCCCTGGCCCAGCGCAGCGCGACAGCCGCCAAGGACATCCGCGGCCTGATCACTGCGTCGCTGGACAAGACCGATAACGGCGCGCGCAAGGCCAACGATGCGGCCGCCGTCATGGGCGACATCGTCAGCAGCGTGGAGCGTGTCTCCGTGATTGTCGCGGAGATCGGCGATGCCACCCAGGCGCAGCGCGGCGGCATCGAAGATGTCAACGCGGCGGTTGCCGAGATCGACGAACTGACCCGCCACAACGCCACCCTGGTCACCGCGGCCTCCGGCGCGTCGGCCACGCTGGAAGGCGAAGCCGGCACGCTGATGCAGGCGGTGGGCTTGTTCAGGCTGTACGAAGGGGCCCAGGCCGTGGGCAGCGAGCAGGATCTCTATGACGAATACGAGGACGAGGACGACGGGGCGGACGATTACGCCGCCGCCCGCCCGCTGTTGACCGCCTGACCTGCTGAAGGGTTCTTTACAGAAGGGTCCTTTACAGCAGGGTCCTTTTGCAGAGGGTCTTTACAGGACGGTCGTGTAAAGGCCTATCCTTCATCGGACAGCCCTTCACCGGCTGTCCTTTATTCGACCGTCACTTATTCGACGATGCTATTCGTCAACTCGCCGATGCCGTCCACCCGCGCCGTCACCACGTCGCCCACGTTCAGGCAGCGCGGCGGAATGGCGGCGTAGCCGACGCCCTTGGGCGTACCCGTCGAAATGATGTCGCCGGGCAGCAGCGTCAAGCCTGCCGACAACTGCGCGATGACGGCCTGGACGTTGAAAATCATTTCATCGGTATTGGCGGACTGGCGCAGTTCGCCATTGACCTCCAGTTCCAGCCGCTTGGCATTGGGATCGCCGAATGCCGACTTGTGCACGATCACCGGTCCCATGGGGCACGTCGTGTCCAGGCCCTTGCCCTTGAACCACTGGCCGTGGCGACGCTGCAGGTCGCGCGCGGTCACGTCGTTGACGACGGTGTAGCCGAAGACGTAGTCCAGCGCGTCGGCCTCGGAGATGTTGACGCCGCGCTTGCCGATGACGATGGCCAGTTCCACCTCGTAGTCCAGGCTGTTGGTCAGCGCGGCATGCCGGCTGACGTCCCAGCCATGGCCGACCACCGCCGTGGACGGCTTGGTGAAGAACTCGATCGCTTCCGGGAAGGTATTGGGCGCAATGCCCTTGGCGATATTGCCTTCGATGATGTGCTCGCGATAGTTCCTGCCCACGCAAAACACATTGCGGCGTGGCTGCAGCGGCGGCAGGAAACGGATCTGCTCCTGTTCCACCACATGCACCGCGTTGGCGGGGTCGCGCGCCAGTTCGGCCAAGGCCTGCAGGGGCGTGTCGTCCGCGTCGATCAAGGCTTCCAGCGTCAGCGGCAGGTTCGCCGCGGGGCTGGAGGGATGGGCATGAACGGCCGCCGTGACGTTGAAGATCGTGCCGTTGTCCAGGGCGATGCCCAGTTGCGCACCTTGGCCTTGCTGGCGTTTGTCGGTAAAGGACAGGAATTTCATGGGGATGGCTCAGGATGAGAGGTGGGAAGGATCGAGGGACTGCTTGACCGCGTCGAGGATGGCGCGCACATGCGCGCGCGCCAGCCTTTCCGCGGCATCGGGATCGCGCTGGTGTATCGCTTCAATGATGGCGAGGTGATCGCTCAAGGACTGCTCGCGCCGCTGCAGGCGGGCGATGACCTGGCGCCGCGCGCTGGTCTGCCGATGTCCGAACGATTCCCAGATACGCACCAGCAGGCCGTTGCCCGACAGACGCATGATGTCTTTGTGGAAGGCGACGTTGGCCAGTGCGTAGGCCTCGTCGTCATCAGCCGCGCCCGATGGCGACAGGAACGGCGCGAAGATGGCGCGCAGCTGTTCTACATCCCGTCCTGACGCATTGAGCGCCGCCTCGCGCGTGGCCAGTCCTTCCAGATGCTCGCGGATCTGCAGCCACTCCAGGTATTCCGCGTCGGTGACCGGCATGAGCAGCGCTCCCCGGCCCGGCCGCAGATGCACCATGCCCATGCCTTCGAGCCGGATCAGCGCTTCGCGCACGGGCGTGCGGCTGACGCCCAGCTGCTCCGCCAGCGCTTCCTCGCCGATACGCACCGGTTCCTTCAGGCCTTCACGCAATGATTTCAGGTGCTCGTTGACCGCGTCGAAAACGCGCGCGCGCCCGGCATCGGGGGTTGTCTCTCTCACCATCGTATGTGTGCAAGAATCATTGATTTCGCACAAGTATATGGATTTGTATACAGAATGACAAGACTGAGCACACAGGATGCTCCAGGCGTGCCAGCCCCCACCTGCAGCATCGCAGCCTTTTGGCAAAGGCGCGCGACGGCACCCGAGCCGGTGTCTAAGCCAGAGATCGAGCCCGGACACGCTCCAGGCAAGCCCGGATACTCTCCGACAGGGTATCTGCCGCCAATTTGACGACGGGCGACAATGGTTTGCGGGCATCGATGGCCACGCGGATGGCTTGCGGTTCCGCGCCCTGGTCCCGCACCGGCACGAAACACAGGCTGCCATCGAGCAGTTCGGCCGCGGCGTCCAGTTCCGATGTCACCGATACGTGGCGCCCCGACTGCGCCAGCTTCTTCATCAAGGGCAGTGAATTGGTCTCGATGCGGTTCCGGTTGTCGCCGAAGAGCCAGCTGTAATGGGATTCCAGGTAACGGCGGATGAAAAGGCTCTTGCTTTGCAGCGCGACCGGGTAGCTGCAGACTTCCTGCAGGCTGACGGACGGCCGCTGCGCCAGCGGATGATCCGGCGCCACGATGCAGCCCAGCGGCAGTTCGCTTTCCCACAGCACATGCAGATGGCGGCCGGGCGACAGGTTGAACGCGGCGGCCAGGTCGGCCGTGCCATCGAGCAGCGCGGCGCTGGCCTCGTCGGTGTTGCAGATCTCGATCGACAGGGAAACATTCGGATGCTGCACCGCCAGGTCGGCCACCCATGGCGACAGGAAACTGTCGACGTGGCTGCCCATTGCGACCAGGCGTACGTGGCCTCGGTGCACGCCCTGCAATTTCTGGATGTCCTCGGCGGCCCTGCGTTCGTCGTTGCGCCAGCGCCGCGCCATCGCAACGATGGCATCGCCCGACGACGTCAGCCGCATGCCGCGCGGCATGCGCTCGAAAAGCGGTACGCCCAACTCTTCTTCCAGGCGCAGCAACTGGCGGTTGATGGCCGATGCGGCCACGTTCAGTTCTCGGGCGGCCTGCTGTATCGAGCCCGAACGGGCGACCTGGTCGACGTAGCGCAGGGCGGTGGGAATCAAGGATCGCGGCATGGTCCATTCCATTCTAATTTTGCGTATGGATTGTTGCTTAATCGCTGATAGACGGCAATGCAACGGCTTCTTAAGATTCGCGCAATCCCCTCTCTCATCGTCGCCATGCCTTCTGCCCTCACCCTCGATGCCCTGAATCATTGTTCCGAGGAGCAATTCGTCGCCTGCCTGGGCGCGGTGTTCGAGCATGCCGACTGGGTGGCCCGCGCGGCCGCCAGCCAGCGGCCATTCGCCGACGTGGACACCCTGCACGCCGCAATGATGGCGCTCGTGCGCCGCTTGCCCGAGGCCGAATGCCGGGATTTCCTTGCCGCCCACCCTGAGCTGGCGGGTGTCGAGGCCCGCATGGGGGTGATGGGTGCGGACTCCACCGTCGAACAGGGCAGCCTGGCGCTTGCTGCCCTTGCGCCGGCTGCCACGGCCCGTTGGGATGAACTCAACCACGCCTATCGGCACAAGTTCGACTTCCCCTTCATCCTTTGCGTGCGGCGCCACACGCGGGCTTCCGCCCTGCACAGTTGCGAGCGCCGCCTTGCCAATGACCGTGCCACCGAACTGGCCACGGCCCTGGACGAAATCGGCCGGATCACGCGGCTACGCCTGGCCGCCCGTATCGAGGGGCATGGCCTGGCCAACATCGCCGGACGCCTGACGACGCATGTGCTCGACACCGCCAGCGGGCGTCCGGCGCACGATTTACGCATTCAACTGTTCGAAATGGGCGACGGCGAACGCCTGCTGGCCGACGTCCGCACGCGACGGGACGGCCGCTCCGAGCGCCCGCTGATGGATGGCAGCCCGCTACCTATCGGGCAATACGAATTGCGCTTTCATCTGGGCGACTATTTCCGCGCGAACGGCCTGACGTCGGAAGAACCCCCTTTCCTGGACGTGGTGCGGGTGGCCTTCGGCATCGCCGAGCCCGAATCGCACTATCACGTGCCCCTCACGGCCACCCCGTGGTCGTATTCCACCTACCGGGGAAGCTGAATGGAAAAGCGTACGGGACACGCTTTGCGGCTGGAGCATATCGGCCATCGCTTCCAGAACTTCGAAGCGCTGCGGGATGTCGACCTGGAGATCCGCGCCGGCGAACTGGTGGCCTTGCTTGGACCATCCGGTTGCGGCAAGTCGACCCTGCTGAGGATACTTTCGGGTTTCCTGCGCCAGACATCCGGCCGCGTGCTGTTCGACGGCGTGCCGGTCGACCACCTGGCCGCCGACAAGCGCGGCGTGGGCATCGTGTTCCAGAACTATGCGCTGTTCCCGCATATGACGGTCAGGCAGAACATTGCCTACGGCCTGGAGGCCCAGGGCTGGCCGCGTGCCCGCATCGGCGGCCGTGTCGACGAGATGCTCGATATGGTGCACATGCAGGCGCATGGCACGCGGTTGCCAAGACAGTTGTCGGGCGGGCAGCAACAGCGCATCGCCCTGGCGCGCTGCCTGGCCGTGGATCCCAAGATCCTGCTTCTGGACGAGCCCTTCGGCGCGCTGGACAAGAACCTGCGACTGGACATGCAGATGGAAGTGAAGCGCCTGCAGCGCGAGTACGGCATCACGACCATCCTGGTTACCCACGATCAGGAGGAAGCCCTGTCGATGGCGGATCGGATCGCGGTGATGAACCTCGGCGCCATCGAGCAGATCGCCACGCCGGCGGCGATCTACGATCAGCCGGCCACGGCTTTCGTCAACGCTTTCGTCGGTGCGACGAACCTGCTGGACGGGCGGATCGTCGAGGGTGGTCCGCAGCGCTGCGTGGTGGAACTGGCCGACGGCGTGGCCTGGCGGCTGACACCCGGCCGCGCCATCGCGTCCGGTACCGCCGTGCGCGTGTCAGTGCGTCCGGAGCATTGGCGTATCGATGCCGAAAGCGGCGATGGCTCCGAAAAGGCCCATGCACAGGCCCATGGCGATGGCGACCCCGCCGGCTTGATGGGCCACATCGACGCCGTATTGACCCTGGGACCGCAATTCGTCTACGGCGTGCGCCTGGACGGCGGCGCGTCGATCAAGGTGGCTCAGTCGCGCCCCTTGGCACAACGAGAGTCTCTTGCAGCAGGCGCGCGCGTGCGCGTGACGCCCGTCCTGCCCGATGCCTGCCAGGTTTTTCCCGTACAAGGCCAGCCGGCGTAAGCCGCCTTTCCTGATCCGGATGTCGCCCCAAGTTTCGCCCCGAATTTCCTCCCGAGTATCGATCCCAGCCTGATCCAAGGAACCCTCATGGAACTGAATCGCAACCGCCGCAGCATGCTATCCGGCGCCATGGCGCTTGGCGCCGGTGCCCTCCTTCCCGGCCGCGTGCTGGCACAAAGCCGCTCGCTGGTCGCCGCCACCTTCCCCGGCACGTGGAGCGAAGCGCATCGCGCCATCCTGGCGCCTGCCTTCAGGCAGCGCACCGGCGCCACCGTGACGCAGTCCATCCTGCTCGCGCAGGACCAGGTGGCGCGCCTGACCGCTGCCAAGGGGGGCAAGCCGCCCTTCGACGTCGCCATCTTCGACGCGCCTCAGGTGCCCGATGCCATCAAGGCCGGCATCCTGGCGCATTACCCATCCGACAAGTCCCCCAACTACGGCGATCTGCTTCCTGCATTTCAGGACCCCTGGGGCCCGACGATCTCCATGCAGGTGATCGGCATCGGCTACAACCCCAAACGCATCAAGGTGCCGCCCACCAGCTGGGACGAGCTCTGGGATCCGAAGTACAAGGGCCGCGTGGGCCTGACCGCGCTGAACAGCCAGTTGGGCATCGCCTTCCTGGCGGAGCTGAACCGGGTGCGTGGCGGCTCCCCCGACAATTTCGATCCGGCCTTCAAGGCGCTGAAAGAACTGATGCCCAACGTGGGCGCGGTGGCCGCCGACCTGGGCGCGTTCGCCACGCTATGGCAGCAGGAACAGATCGACATCGCCCCCTATAACTTCAATTTCGTGCAAACGCTGAAAAGCAAGGACGTTCCGGTGGAACTGGCGATCCCTTCGACCGGCGCCGCGGGCTGGAAAACCAGCATGCACCTGGTGGCGGGCGCGGTGGAACCCGACCTGGCGGTGCAGTACATCGACACGCACCTGGATCCCGTCGTCCAGGCCGCCATGCTGAAGTCGCCTTACGACGTCATTCCCACCAATCGCAAAGTGGCGTTGGCGGGACCCGTGACCCTGGCCATCGCCAAGACCCAGGACGACCTGGGCAAGATCCGCGGTTTCGACTGGGCCGCCATCAACCCGCAGCGCAGCGAGCTGATTGCCCGCTTCAATCGCGAAATCCAGCAGCACTGAGGCGCACCAGGACTTCGCCCATGCGCATTCCGCAAAGCCGCCTGGCCCTGCCGCTGGCCGCCCTCTTCGCCGTCTGCTTCGTCGCGCCGCTGGTCGTCCTTCTGGCCCTGTCCTTGCAGGGCGGGACGGACGCGCAGGGCTTCTCCCTGGCGCGCCTGTCCTTCGCGCACTATCGCGACTTCTTCGCTGACGGGTTCAACGACCGTATCCTCGCCAGCACGCTGCTGCTGGGGGTCAAGGCGACGGTGGTGTGCCTGCTGTTCGGCTTTCCCCTGGCCTGGATATGCGCGCAGGCGCGCAGCCCCTGGCAAAGCGTGCTGATGTTTCTTGTCGTGCTGCCCATCCTGACCAGCGTGGTGGTTCGCACCTTCGCGTGGATCGTCATCCTGGGCCGACTAGGCATCGTCAATCACACGCTGCAATGGCTGGGCGTGGTCGATGATCCAGTCAATCTATTGTTCACGGAGACCGGCGTCGTGATCGTACTGGCGCAAGTCCAGATGCCGCTCATGGTGCTACCCATCATGACCGTGCTGTCCAAGCTCGATCCCAACCTGCTGGATGCATCGCAGGCCCTGGGTGCAGGACCCTGGCGCACCTTGCGGCGGGTGATCCTGCCACTGGCGGCGCCCGGCATCGTCGCGGGCTGCATCCTTACCTACGCCGCATCCGTCACCGCCTTCGTGACGCAAACGCTGATAGGCGGCGCGCGCCTGGTCTACATGCCGCTGCGCATCTACCAGGAAGCCACCGGCGCCAACAACTGGCCGTACGCCGCCGCCATCGCCATTGTGTTCATGGTGGCGGTGCTGGCCGTCATCTACGGCGCCGGCTGGGTCGGTAAACAACTGGGAGGACCCGTTCATGCGTAGCCCCGCGCCGGTCTTCAGCCACCGAATCGATTCGGTACGCCTCGTGTTCGGCGTGATGAGCGCCATTGCCCTGCTTGTCCTGGTCATGCCCACGGTGGTGATCCTGGTGACGTCGTTCACGTCCTCGGAATCACTCCGCTTCCCGCCAGCGGGCTATTCGCTGCGCTGGTACCAGGCGCTGCTGGATGCCGACCAGATGCAGCAGGCCGCGTGGACCAGCCTGGTGCTGGCCTTCTGGACCACCGTGCTGTCCGCCGTACTGGGCACCGCGGCCGCGCTGGCGCTGGCGGGCGGCCGGTCGCGCTGGACCCGGGCAGCCGACACGCTGTTCATGTCGCCCTTGCTGCTACCCGCGTTGGCCTTCGGTTTCGCGGCCCTGGTATTCATCTATGGGATCGGTTTGCGGCCCGGCATGGCGCTGCTGGTGCTGGGACACACGGTGGTGTGCGTACCTTTCATCATCCGCACCACCCTGGCCGCGCTGTCGCAACTGGACCCCGCCTTGCGCGACGCCTCGCGCAGCCTGGGCGCCGGCCAGTGGCGTACGTTCCGCAAGATCGTGCTGCCGCTCATCGCCAAGGGCGTGGGGGCCGGCGCCTTCCTGGCGTTCATGTCTTCATTCGACAACGTGCCGGTGTCGCTGTTCCTGGCTGACGAACGCACGGAGGTGTTGCCCATCCACCTCTGGCAGCAGATTTCGTCCAATCTGGACGTGCGCGTGGCCTCGGCGTCCGGCGTCATCGTGCTGGGCACGCTGGTGCTGATGATCCTGGCGGAGCGATTCCTGGGTTTATCGCGGCAACTGCGCCAGTAGACAGGAGGCGGCGGTCGGCAACACGCTGCGGTATCAACGTCCCTTTACTCCCTCCAGGACCAGGTCGACCAGGTTGCTCACCACCGGCGGCGCCTCGCCTTTGCGATAGGCCAAGCCCAGGCTGGCCACCATGTCGGAACCGCGCAGAGGGATGTAGCGCACATCGTCCGACCGGCTGCGGCGCATGCATGACGGCACGATGGATATGCCCAGGCCGCTGGCAACCAGATTGATCGTCGATGAAACCTGCGGGGTGTGCTGCACTACCTTGGGCGTGAAGCCGCGCGCTTCGCAGGCGGACTTGACCATCTCCGGCAAGCCGGTGCCGCTGGCCCTGGGATACAGGATGAAGGGCTCGTCACGCAGCTCTTCCAGCCGCAAGGAGCGCCGGCTATCCAGGGCATGGCCCTTGGGCACCACCACGACCATGGGCTCGGTGGCGATCAGGGTGAAATGGATGTCCGTGTCGTTGCCGATCGGCAGCCGCACGAACGCGGCATCCAGATTGCCCTGGCGCAAGGACTCCATCAGGACACCCGTGCGGTTCTCCTCCAGGGTGATCTCCACGCGCGGATACAGGCCGCGGTAGCGTTGCAGCGCGTCCGTCACCTCGTTCCTGAATGACGCCGACTCCGTGAAGCCGACACTCAGGCGGCCGATCACCCCTTGGGCGCTCACCTGGCATTTGATCGCGGCGCGTTGCACATGCTCCAGGATGGCGCGCGCTTCCTCCAGGTAGACCTGGCCCGGACGCGTCAGGGTCACCCGCCCAGGTTGGCGGTCGAACAGCTGTACACCCAGCTCCTGCTCCAGCGCCTTGATCTGCGCGGTCAAGGGCGGCTGGGCGATGCCGATACGCTGGGCGGCCCGCGTGAAGTGCAGTTCTTCGGCGACGGCGATGAAGTATCTGAGGTGGCGCAGGTCCATACGTTTAAAGTATCGCGAGTGCAATCTCAATATATTAGACGCGCGTGATGACGGCGCCTAGACTTGCATTCCTGTCTCGCCTACCCCGAGGATGCTCATGAAATTCCGTGCCGCGGACGCCCTGCGTCCCCTGTCCATAGCCGGTCAGCCCGCCGCCCGCTACTACGCCTTGGGCGCCCTGGAGGAAATGGGTTTCGGTGCCATTTCCCGCCTGCCCCATTCCATACGCATCATCCTGGAGTCGGTGCTACGCAATCTCGATGGCGTCAGCGTGCAGGAAAGCCATTTGCGCGAACTGGCCGCCTGGCAACCCAAGGCCGAGCGCAATAGCGAGATCCCGTTTGTCGTGTCCCGCATCGTGGCGCCGGATTCGTCCGGCGTGCCCCTGCTGGCAGACCTGGCCGCCATGCGCGAAGCCGCCGCCGAAGCGGGCATGGACCCGGCTGCCATCGAACCCCTGGTACCCGTGGACCTGATCGTCGATCACTCCATCTCCGTCGAACATGCGGGTTCCGGCAACGCGCTGGCGCGAAACATGGCGGTCGAGTACGAACGTAACGGCGAGCGCTATTCCTTTCTCAAGTGGGCGGCGAACGCATTCAGTGCCTTTCGCATCTTTCCGCCCGGCACCGGCATCATTCACCAGATCAATCTGGAACTGCTCGCGCGCGGCGTCCATCAGAAGGATGGCATTGCCTATTTCGACTCCCTGGTGGGCACGGACAGCCACACGCCCATGATCAATGGCATCGGCGTGGTGGGATGGGGCGTAGGCGGCATCGAGGCCGAAGCGGCCATGCTGGGCCAGCCTATCTATGTCGTGGCGCCGGACGTCGTCGGCGTGGAACTGGTCGGCACGCCGCGCCCCGGCATCCTGGCCACCGACATCGTGTTGACGGTGGTACAAGCCTTGCGGGCCAAGAAGGTCGTCGGCAAGTTCGTCGAATTCTTCGGTGCGGGCGTGAGCGCCCTGGCGGCGGTCGACCGCGCCACCATCGCCAATATGGCGCCGGAATACGGCGCGACGCTGGTCCTGTTCCCGGTGGATGAACGCACCCTGGACTATTTGCATTCCGTCGGCCGCAAGGAAAGCGAGCTGGCCGCGCTGGCCGCGTATTTCAAGGCGCAGGACATGTTCGGGGTGCCCGCTGCCGGCGCCATCGACTACAGCGACACGCTGCGTATCGACCTGGGCGCGGTGGAGCCCAGCGTCGCCGGGCCGTCGCGCCCGCAGGACCGTATCGCCCTGGCTGACCTGAAGCATTCGGTGCGCCAGCTGCTGGAAGCGAAAGGCGGGACTGGCAGTCCCGCAACGCCGGCCACGGCGCTACGCGATGGCGACGTGGTCCTTGCCGCCATCACATCCTGTACCAACACTTCGAACTATCGGTCGATACTCGCCGCGGGCGTGCTAGCCAGGAATGCGGTCCGCAAGGGCTTGCGCGCTGCGCCCCATGTGAAGACGTCCTTCACGCCCGGCTCGCGGGCGGTCACCGAGTACCTGAAAGCGGCCGGACTGGACACCCCGCTGGACGCCCTGGGCTTCCAGGTGGCGGGCTACGGCTGTGCCACCTGCATGGGTAATTCCGGCCCGCTGGCGCCGGAGATCGCCGATGAGATCAAGCAAGGCGATCTCACCGTGGCGGCGGTGCTGTCGGGCAACCGCAATTTCGAGGCGCGGATACACCAGGCCATCAAGGCCAACTACCTGATGAGTCCGCCCTTGGTCGTCGCCTTCGCCATCGCGGGAACCAGCGCTTTCGATCCAGCCGCCGACGCCCTGGGCACGGGGGCCGATGGCGCGCCGGTCTACCTGCGCGATATCTGGCCCACTGACGCTGAAATGGCGGAAATGCTTCCCTACGCCCTGGATCCGGGCAACGTCCTGCGCGTGTACGCCAAGCCGTCCGCCAACCCGCTGTGGGAAGCCCTGGACGCGCCGGCGGGAGACCTGTTCACCTGGCAGCAGGGGTCGACGTATCTCAAGCGCCCGCCCTTCTTCGACGGCGTCACGCGTGAGCTGCCGGCGCAGCCTGCCATCCGTGGCGCGCGCGCCTTGGCCATCCTTGGCGATTCGGTCACGACCGATCACATCAATCCCGGCGGCTCGATTCCTGCCGAATCGGAATCCGGCCAGTACCTGATTTCGCTGGGCGTGGCCCCTGCCGATTTCAATAGCTATATCTCACGGCGCGCCCACGACGACGTCATGGTGCGCAGCACCTTCGCCAACGTCCGCGTGCGCAACCTGATGGTCCCGGAGATCGGCAGCAAGACGCTGCACCAGCCGGACGGCACGCCCATGAGCATTTTCGCGGCCGCCACGAAGTATGCGGAGCAAGGCGTGCCCATGATCGTCTTCGCCGGCGAGGAGTATGGCAATGGCTCCAGCCGCGATTGGGCAGCGAAAGGCCCGCGCCTTCTGGGTATCCGCGCGGTCATCGCACGCAGTTTCGAGCGTATCCACCGCAGCAACCTGGTGGGCATGGGCATCCTGCCCCTGGAGTTCGTGGACGGCCAGAATGCGCAGGCCCTGGGCCTGACGGGCGATGAAACCTTCGACCTGCCCGGCGATCTTGCCGACATCCAGGTAGGACAGTCCATGCAGCTGGTGATTCATCGCAAGGACGGCACGACGCAGACCGTACCCCTGCGCGCGCGCATCGATTCGGCGATCGAAGCGGCCTATTTCCTGCATGGCGGCATCCTGCCTTATGTGTTGAGGAATCGCCTGGAACAGCAGACCGAAGCCTGAGACCGAAGTTTTCTGCCGCTGTGGAGGGCGCTTCGGATCGCCGGCTACGGCAGTCGACGCATACGTTGGCCCTCGATCTTTCCGCTATAGTCGCCGCCATGACCAACCAGGGCAATGACGGACGATGGCGTATCAGATAACGGTGGGCGCGGTGGATGCCGGCGCGGCTGGTGCAATGGTCGAGGGCCTGGCCGACGTGCTGGTCGACTGTGTCGACGGCGGCGCCTCGGTCAGCTTCATGGCGCCCATGGCGCGGCAGCAAGCCGTGCGCTTCTGGCAAGGCGTGGTGGACGGCGTCGCGCGCGGCGAACGTATCCTGCTGGTGGCCCGGGATGCCACGGGACGAGTCGCGGGCACGGTCCAGCTGGTGGTCGGGCAACCGCCCAACCAGCCGCATCGCGCCGATGTGTCCAAGCTGCTGGTGCACCGGGACTTCAGGCGCCAGGGCGTGGGACGGCTGCTGATGGAAGCCGTGGACCAGGCCGCGGCCGCCGCTGGCAAGTCGGTTTTGGTGCTGGACACGGAAACCGGCGGCGACGCCGAGCGCCTGTATGAACGCAGCGGCTGGACGCGCGCCGGCGTCATCCCGGATTTCGCGCTGAAGCCCCATGGCGGCCTGTGCGCGACCACTTTTTTCTACAAGCAGGTGTGAATCACGTCCTCAACGACAGCAGGTCCTTGTGGATCTGCCCGTCCTTCATGATCAGCCGCAGGTTTTTCTCCGGCTGGCTCAGCACCATCAGATCGTCCAGCGGATTGCCTTCGACCACCAGCAGGTCCGCATAAGCCCCCTGCTCCAGGACGCCCAGCTTCGCGGGATAAGGATTGCGATGCCCGGACAGCGCCAGCAGTTCGGCATTGGTCGCCGTCGCCATCCGCAGCGCCTCCGCATTCGAATACCAGTGGCGCATATTCGCCAGCATCAAGCCCTGGCGCTGCGCCACGGTGGCCGAGAAGATCAGGTCCGTACCGAAAGCCGTCTTGATGCCGTGCTTGGCAGCCAGGCCATAAGTCCTGGCCGTCCCTGCCGTGACTTCCAGGAAGCGCAGGCGGCCCGGTCCGCTCAAGGGCGCCACGTCGCTCTCGTCCATGAACGGCTGCATGCTCAACCACGTTCCGCTGCTTGCCATCCTGGCCGCAGTGGCGTCGTCCATCAGATGCCCGTGCTCGATGCATTGCACGCCGGCGGCAAGCGACCGCTGGATGGCCTCGGGCGTGTAAGCGTGGTTCATGACGTAGGACCCCCAGTCGCGCGCGGTCTCCACGCCGGCACGCAACTGCTGCTCGGTGAAAGTCAGCATATCCAGCGGACTGCGCGGCGACGATACGCCGCCGCAGCCCACCATCTTCACCTGCGAGGCCCCCTGCAAGAACTGCTCGCGCACCCGCATGCGCACTTCGTCCTCGCTGTCGGCGATGGCGGCGCCGCCGTCCTGCTCGCTTTGGCTGACACGGCTGCTGGTGCGCGGCAACTCGAACAACTGGCGGAAATCACCGTGCCCGCCAGTGGTGGTGATCATGGCGCCGGAAGGATAGATGCGCGGCCCGTCCACGATGCCGCTGTCGATGGCCTGCTTCAGCGCGAAGGACGGGCCACCCGCATCCCGTATCGTGGTGAAGCCACGCATCAGCGTATTGCGCGCCTCGGTGGCGGCAGCGATGTGCACGAAGGCGAAATCGACCTGCAGTATGGTCTGGATAGGCAGCGCGGCCAGCAAGGCATGCCAGTGCATGTCGATCAGGCCCGGCATCACCACCCGGCCGCCGCAATCCAGCACCTTGGCCCCTTCCCGCGCCGGCGGCTGGCCCTGGCCGACCTGGGCAATGGTCGACCCTTCCACCACCAGGAACAGGCCATCCTGCAATTGCGCCGACTTGCCGTCATACAGTCTGAGATTCGTCAGGATGAGCGGCACGCGTTCGCCGCCCGCCGCTGCCGCCCGGGCCATGCCGGGAAACAGGCTGGCCAGCAACGACGCGCCCATGCCAACGACGAAGCCCCGGCGCGACAGGTCGGCGCTGATGCGCCGATTGGCATACGCCACCTGGGAGCGGGTACAAAGGCAGGGGACCCCGCCCTGCTCAGATCGGCGCGACACGGCTGCTGCCGCCTTGCGTGACGATCTGCACGCGTTGGCCTATGCCCACCGGCACATCGGCCTGTTGCGCGATGACGCGCGTCTCGCCGTTGTCCAGTTGCACGGTGATCTCCAGGCCTTGCGTACGGCCACGGGCGTTTTCGACGGCATTGCCCGCCATTGCCCCGCCGACGGCGCCGCCCACGGTGGTGATACGGCGCCCCGAGCCGCCGCCGATCGCATTGCCGGCCACCGCGCCCAGCGCGCCGCCCGCGACCATGCCCAGGCCCGAGGTACCCGAAGACTGGATGGTGATCGGTCGAACGGCGGTCACATGGCCCAGGACGACGGTCTGCGCCCGTTGAGTCTGTTCGAAGGTGTAGACGCGCGACGAGGCATTGGGATTGGCGCAGCCCACCGTGATCAGCGTCAGCCCGGTCAGCGCCAGCAGCGCGACGGTGCGAGTGTGTGTCATGTTGCCTCCTTGGGAGGTTGATCGCGAGCGTGAGATGAAGCCGGATTCAACGAGGCATGCCGGGCGGCGGCGACGGCGGCACGGGCACCTGGTCCTGCAGGTTGCCACGGGTGAACCTGCCATTGGCGTCGAGTATCCCTACCGGACGCCCATTGAAGAACACCGCCCGGTAAGGAAGATATTGCGGCGGCGGCTTGGCATCCAGGGTGTCGTAGGTGGCGACGTCGAAGTCGTACTCCCAGCCCATCATGGGCTGGCCGTCCTGGTCGGTGAAGGTCGTCTGCTTGACCGAGGCGTCGTAGCCGCGGTCTCGATACGTGACGTATCGGGTGGGCGGCAAGGTGTCGCGCAGCGAAGACATGTATTGATGGAGGTCTTCATCGCTGGGAGGGGTGCCGTACTGCGCGATGGTGGCCTGATTGCCTGATTGGGAGGCGCAGCCGGCCAGAACGCAGACGGACAACGCAAGGGCTACCCTGTTCATCGAAGTTCCTCCTGAAGATCACGCACGCCGCGGAGGCATGCGCCAAGGTACTGCAGGAAATTTCCTCGACCGCGGGGACATTAATACTCTCATGTGGTGCGCCTTGGCAAGAAGCAATTGCAGGGCGTGTCCTTAATGCAGAGCAGCGGTCGAGCAGCAAGGCTATGGCGGATCGCGCCGCGCCTGCTGGTTCGCCGACCACACCGACGTGGCGACGATCAACATCGGCACGCCGATGAAAGTGCCGGGAATCCCCCATATCCATCCGCCGAAGAACACCGCCACCATGACCATCAGCGGCGACAGGGAAAACGCACTGCCCGCGAGCCTTGGCTCCAGATAGCAGCCGTAGCCGACCTGGATGACGTTCAGGATCACGAACACGAATACGGTGGTACGCAGCGATTCGAACTGCACGAACGCGAAGAACGTGGGAAACAGGGTAGCCAGCAGCGGGCCGAGAAACGGAATGTAGTTCAACAGGAAGGCCAGCCCGCCCCATGCCGTCGCCAGTTCCAGGCCCGCGTACATGGCGAACAGCCATACCGTGATGCCGGTCAGGACGCTGGCGATGCTGCGGATCAGCATATAGCGCCGCAGCTTGCGGGCAACGTCCGCCGCTACCGCTATCCAATGCTCCGCGCGGGGCAGCATGCGGCGCAGGCGGCCAGGGGCATCGTCGAGTTCGAATACACCCAAGGTCAGGAACAGGAACGCCAGGAAGATCTGGCCGGCCAGGCTGTTGACGCGCAGCAGCACTTCCTGGATGGCGCGCAGCAGCCAATACACGTTGAAATTGTCCAGGAACACGTCCTGTACAAGGGCCAGATGCGGATGCAGTTCGGCAACCTCGATGGTGAAAAGGCGCTGCAGACGCGCCGCATTGCCCATGGTCCATTGCGCCACCAGGTTGAAACCCCATGCGGCCAGGTACAGGAACAGCATCAGGACGCACAGCGAAATCAGGAGCGTCACGATGGACGCCAGCGCACTGCCCAGCCTAGGCCGCAGCACACGCTGCAATGGCGCCACCAGGGCCAGGATGAACAGCGCGAACGCCAGCGGCACGAAGATCGAACTGGCGAAGTACAACAAGGCCAAAAACATCAACGCGGCGATCAGGCCCAGTGCCAGGTTGGAGGGCGGCGGCCCCACCGGAGCCGCGCGTCGCGGCAACGCCGGCTGCCGCCCTGCCGCCCCTCCCTCTGGCAGTTCGCTGGCCGGCTTCATCGCGGAATCACCCGGTCGATGCGTTTGAGCAGATAAGGATAGAAAGGATTGGACGTCAGCCGCGACAGGGACTCCGTACCGGTTATCAGCACACCCACCTCGCCGCGGATGGCGATGGCCCCCAGGCTGATGCCGTATTGCTCGATATTGTCCGGATGCTGGCCGTATAGCGTGTCGTTGGTGGGAAACGGCAAGGCCACATGCGACAGCGAATAGACTTCGTTCGGATAGGGAATGTCGATCGGCGTGTCCGCCGTCGTCGTCTGGCCGGACTCGCTGACCTTTTCGACCATGTCGTTGGAGTTCGCCGTGGCGTTGGTGACGATGGTCAGGCGGTAATTGTGCTGCTCGTTGGGCAGCGTGCCCGACATATACCACTCCACCCCGCGGCGCATCAGGGGCCCCAGCTTGGTGGCGCGATTCAGGTCGAACAGCACCAGTTCGCTGCCATTGTCCGGCAGGCGCGCATACAGCGCATTGAGCACCGCCCGCGTGCTGACCGTGAAGTCCAGCACGGAATGAAAAGTCAGGACCGGCGGCAGTTGCGCCAGCGTGCCCTGGCGTTGCCGTTTGACGATCTTGTCTTGCAGTACCTGGGTCAGTTCATAGGACTGCCGCGCGGCCTGGATGGGAAAGGAGTTGTACTTGAAGGGATTGAATTCCGGCACGATGCTAAGCCAGGCCGCCTTGGCGAAAGCGGGCAGCACGGCTGGCAGTCCGGCCAGCCCGGCGAAGCGCGCAAACCGCGTGATGCCTATCATCGGCGAGATCAGGACCAGTTGATCCGGCCGCGCCATGCGCGTATCGTCCAGGGCCTCCAGCGCATACATCAGCGCCAGCGCGCCCCCATTGGAAAAACCGACGATGTGCAAAGGCTTGGGCGCCGGCACACGCCGCCGCGCCTCCCGCAACGCAAGCCGTGTAGCCGCGACCCAGTCTTCCCAGGTGGAATCCGTCAGCGCCGCCGGCACCGTGCCGTGCGCCGGCAGGCGGATGCCGATCGCCACGAAACCCAGGCTGCGGTAATGCTCGCCGATATGGCGCAGGCTGTAGGGTGAGTCTGTCAGGCCATGCAGCAACACCACCACGCCGCGCGGTTCGCCGGCCGGTTCCAGCACATAGGACCGATTCCAATCGTGTGCGAAATGGCCTGGATAGACCTTGGCGCCGCTGAAATAGCGGTTGCTGTCCACCCTGTCGTCTTCTTCGAGCTTGTCCGTGACGTTGCGCCTGACCTCGTCGAAGATCTTGTTCTCGCGATCGATGTAGTCCTGCCACGTGCTGCGGTCCAGCTCCTCGGCGCTGAGTTCGTCCGGCACATAGGTGTGCCAGACCGCGAGCGGAGGCCCTTGCTGGATGTTGTAGAGCCGCAGGCCCATCGCGCCGATCAGGAGCACGATAATCAGCAGCGCGACGACGCGCAGCGCCTTCATGACTCTGGACCACCGGGTGCGTTGCGCTTTCACGGAAGGCCATCCCCTGGCATGGGAAATCCGCGACTAGCTTACGTAGCGCGCCCTTTTAAGACAAGCGTCTGCAACCTGTCGCATAATTTGGATACCAAATGCGCGCGAAACGGTGGCAACAGGCCTACACATCGGTATAGTGCTAGCGCCCCTCGTCCTACGGAATCCTTATGCTTGACTCGCAAGGACTACAAGCACTCCTGCAGCAGAGTGCCCGCGGCGATCGCGACGCGTTCGCCCAGCTTTATCGCCATACCTCTCCGCATCTGTTCGCGCTTGCCGCTCGTATATTGCGCAGAAGCGACTGGGCGGAGGAGGCATTGCAGGATTCCTTCGTCAATATCTGGCACAACGCCTCCCGCTACTCTTCTGAACAGAGTCAGGTAATGACGTGGATGACGCGCATCGTGCGCAATCGTTGCATAGACCTCTTGCGCCGGCCGGACCTGGAACGTCCCGACCCCGACGGCGAGGTGACCCTGGCCTGGGCCGACGGCGCGCCCGGCCCCCTGGAGCGTCTGCAATCGAGCCAGGACAGCCGGCGCCTGGCGGACTGCATGGGGCAGCTGGAAAGCCAGCAACGCGCGGCCATCGCCCTCTCCTTTTTCGATGACCTGAGCCATGGCGAAATTGCCAGCCGGCTGGAGAAGCCTTTGGGCACCATCAAGAGTTGGGTACGCCGCGGGCTTGAAAGGCTGAAGAGGTGCCTGGCATGAATTACCGCAATCCTGAATTGTCTGCCCGGCTGGCTGCTGACTATGTGTGCGGCGCGATGCGGGGCGGCGCGCGGCGCCGCTTCGAAGGACTGATGGCGGCGGATGCCACCTTGCGCCGGCTGGTGCGCGACTGGGAAGCGGATTTTTATCCGCTGCTGTGGTCGCTGCCACCGAAGACGCCGCCCAAGCGGGTCTGGCGTGCCATCGAGGCCCGCCTCAATCCCGGCCGCCAAGGCTGGTGGCAGGCGCTTGGTTTCTGGCGCATCGTCAGCGGTGTACTGGCCGTGGCGCTGGTGGCGGGCGTGGCCATCTATCCCATGCAGGTGCAGCGTGAAGTCCAGGCGCAGTTGATGGCGGTGCTGCAAAGCCCGCAGTCGGAGGCCATGTTGGTGGTGCGTGCGGACGCCGCAGGGGTGCTGCATGTGCAGACACTGCAGAACCTGGCGACGCGTGCCGATGGCAAGGCTCTCGAACTGTGGGCCATCCCGCCGGGGCAGAAGCCGCAATCGGTGGGCTTGGTGTCGCCCGAAGGCTTGACGTCGCTGCGCCGCGCCAAAGGGCTGGAGGGGGTCAAGCAGCTGGCCATCAGCCTGGAACCGCCGGGCGGATCGCCCACCGGCAATCCCACTGGTCCGATCATCATGAGCGGGGACGTGCTGTCGATCTAGCCTGATCCCGGGTTAACCCGGGTGCATCCAATTGTCCTGCGAGACCGTATATGCATACAGGTCTCGAACAGGACAAACCATGCGCTTTGATCGCACTGCAACACGCTGGACTGCTTCACTACGCGGGTGGATAGATACCCAGGCGGTAACCAGCCCGGCCGTCGATGCCGACCGCATCGACTGGCTGCGCGCCCTGCCGTTTGCCCTGCTGCACCTGGGTTGCCTGGGCGTCATCTGGACCGGTACGTCCGGCGCCGCGCTGACGGTAGCAGCACTGCTGTACGCGCTGCGCATGTTCGCGCTGACCGGCTTCTATCACCGCTATTTCTCCCATCGCACGTTTCGCGCGACGCGGCGCGTGCAATTCGTCTTCGCCATCCTCGGGGCGTCTTGCGCCCAGCGCGGCCCCCTGTGGTGGGCGGCGCATCATCGGCATCACCATCGTCACGCGGACGACGAACAGGACCTGCATTCGCCCCGGCGCCGCGGTTTCTGGTGGAGCCATATGGGCTGGTTCCTGACGCGCCGCGCGTTCGCCACCGACCTGGCCCGCGTGCCGGACCTGCGCGGCTATGCCGAATTGCGCTGGCTGGACCGTTATGACGTGGCGGTACCGGCCTTGCTGGCGCTGGCTTGCTACGCCTTGGGAGCCGCGCTGGAGGCCTGGGCGCCGGGGCTGGGCACGAACGGCCTGCAGATGCTGGTGTGGGGCTTCTTCATTTCCACCGTGGTGCTGTTCCACGCCACGGTCACCATCAATTCCCTGGCCCATCGCTATGGCAAGCGCCGCTACGCGACGCGCGATGACAGCCGCAACAGCCTCTGGCTGGCGCTGTTGACCTTTGGCGAAGGCTGGCACAACAACCATCACTTCTATCCCGGGTCGGCCAGGCAGGGCTTTCGGCCGCTGGAGATCGACATCACCTGGTATGGCCTGCGCCTGCTGGCCGCCGTCGGCCTGATCCGCGACCTGAGGCCCGTGCCCGCCTGGGTGCTGGCCACCGCCACCGCCACCGCCACCGAGGAATGACCATGCGCATCGCCATTGTCGGTTCGGGCATCGCGGGACTGGTCTGCGCGTGGCGTCTTGCGGCCGAGCATGAAGTGACGCTCTACGAAGCCGCGGGTTATCTGGGCGGCCATACGCACACGCACGACGTGGAGCAGGATGGCGTGCGCCATGCCGTGGACAGCGGCTTCATCGTCCACAATCCCGTCCATTATCCGCGCTTCACGGCGTTGATGGAGGAACTGCGGGTGGCCACGCGGCCCACCAGCATGAGCTTTTCCGTGCACAAGCAGGCGGGTGGCCTCGAATACAACGCGACATCGCTGAACACGCTGTTCTGCCAACGCCGCAACCTGATGTCGCCCCGCTTCCTGGGGATGGTGCGCGATTTATTGCGTTTCTATCGGGAGGCGCCGGCGCTGTTGCAAGGCGGGGGGCAAGGCGCAGGGCAAGGCGCAGGGCAAGGCGCAGGGCAAGGCCGAGGGCAAGGCACTGCTCATGGCGCCGGCCGCGGCGCGCCCCGGGACGTGGGCCTGGGCGCCGATCCAGGGCCTACGCTGGGCGAGTACCTTGAACTTGGCCGTTACGGCAGCGCCTTTCGCGACGACCATCTGGTGCCCATGGCCAGCGCGCTTTGGTCATCGCCGGCGGCCCGCATCCTGGAATTTCCGGCGCGCTACCTGGTGCAGTTCATGGCCAATCACCAGATGCTGCAGGTGGCGGACCGCCCTGAATGGCGCGTGGTCGACGGTGGGTCCAACAGTTATGTCAAAGCCATGGCGGCCCGTTGGGGCGCGCGCGTGCAGGTGCGCCTGCACTGCCCCGTGTCAGCCGTACGCCGCGCGGCGGATCACGTGCACGTCGTCGCCGCGGACGGCCCGCAACGTTATGACCACGTCATCTTCGCCTGCCATAGCGACCAGGCCTTGCGGCTGCTGAAAGATCCCGTCGACGCTGAACGGGAGATCCTGGGCGCCATCGCGTATCAGGAGAACGATGTCGTCCTGCACACCGACGCGCGTCTGCTGCCCCGCCAGCCCAAAGCCTGGGCAGCCTGGAACGCCTATGTGCCTGCCGACCCCGCCGCGCCGTGCACGGTCAGCTATTGCATGAACCTGCTGCAAGGGCTGCGTTCGCGCGAACCGTTCGTGGTGACGCTCAATCGCAGCGAAGCAATAGATGACTCCCGGGTTTTGGCGCGCATGCGTTATCACCATCCCGTCTACACCCACGCAGCGGTTGCCGCGCAAGCTCGCCGCCAGGAAATCTCCGGGCACCGGCGCACCTGGTATGCCGGCGCCTACTGGGGCTGGGGCTTCCACGAAGACGGCGTGGCCAGCGCCATGGATGTGGTCGCCGGCCTGCGGTCGGCCATGGCCGCGCAAGGCGGAACCGATACGCTGCCACGGATACTGGAGGCCGCATGACATCGGCCAGGTATTCACCCGACGGTTCGCCTGAGACTGCGCCCAGTGGTTCGGTCCAGGCTTCATCCCGTACGTCGTCCAGCGCGCTGCACAGCGCTGTCTATGAAGGCCGTGTGGTCCATCGGCGCCACGCCCCCCATCCTCATGCGTTTTCCTATCGGATGGGGCAGCTTTATCTGGACCTGGATGAAATCGATGAGGTTTTCCGAGGGCGCTGGCTGTGGTCGGTCAACCGGCGCAACCTTGCCCAGTGGCGCCGCGCGGACTACCTGGCCGGGGCGCCCGCGCTGGCCGATGCGGTACGCGCCCGGCTGCGCGAGCACATGGGCACGGCGGCGCCGGCCGGCCCTATCCGCCTGCTGGCGCATCCCCGCTATGCCGGCTACGTCTTCAATCCGGTGAGCTTCTACTACTGTTACGACGAGGACGGCCAGACGCTGCGTGCCATCCTGGCGGAGATCACCAACACGCCCTGGAAGCAGCGCCACGCCATCGTGCTGCCGCTGGCCGACGCCATGCCGCCGCCATCCCTGGCGTGGTATTTCGACAAGCAGTTCCATGTGTCGCCCTTCATGCCCATGGACTGCCGCTACGAATGGCGCTTCGGCGTCCCTGGCGAGCGGCTGCATGTCCACATGCGCGTCCTGCGCCAGGGCCACGCGCAATTCGATGCCGACCTGGACCTGCAACGCCGCGCGCTCGACGGCGCGGCGCTCGCACGGCTGCTGTGGCGCTATCCGTTGATGACCATGCAGGTCATCGGCGCCATCCACTGGCAGGCCCTGCGGCTGTGGCTGAAGGGCAATCCCGTCCACGATCACCCCGGAACGCCCAACGGAGAATCCCGATGAAACCGATGACCCCTTCCGAACTTACGGCGGTCGTCGCCGGCAGCGGCGCCCGCCCGCTGGACCGTCTGCTGCGCCGGCGCCTGCTGGACAGCCTGGCCCGCCTGCAACACGGCAGCCTGGTGATCGAGGATGAACTGGGCAGCACGGCGCTGGGTAATGGCGCCGATACCGTCCGCCTGACCGTGCACGACATGAGTTTCTACCGTCTGCTGGCCACGCATGGCGCAGTGGGCGCGGGCGCCGCCTATGCCGATGGCATATGGACGACCGACGACCTGGTCGGCCTGGTGCGCCTGCTGGTGCGCAACCGCGACGTGCTCGATGGCATGGAGTCGGGCCCGGCGCGCCTGGCCGCCTGGGCCTTGAAACTGTGGCATGCCCGCCGTCGCAACACGCGCGAAGGCAGCCGTCGCAACATCGAAGCGCACTACGACCTGGGCAATGATTTTTTCGCCCTCTTCCTGTCCGCCGACATGATGTATTCCTCGGCCATGTGGGACGGTGAAGACGACACGCTGGAGGCCGCGTCCTACCGCAAGCTGGACGCCATCTGCCGCAAGCTGCGGCTGACCCCTGTCGACCGCGTGGTGGAGATAGGCAGCGGCTGGGGCGGTTTCGCCCTGCATGCCGCGCGCCATTATGGCTGCCACGTCACCACGGCGACGATCTCGCAGGAGCAGCACGCGCTGGCGACGGTCAAGGTGCGAGCGGCCGGGCTGCAGAACCGCGTCGACGTCGTGCTGCAAGACTACCGGGACCTGCAGGGCCAGTACGACAAGTTGGTGTCGATAGAGATGATCGAGGCCATCGGCGCGCCTTACCTGGACACTTATTTCACCAAGATCGGCAGCCTGCTACGGCCCGATGGCCTGGCGCTGCTGCAGGCGATCACCATCGAAGATCACCGCTATGCGCAGGCCCTTGCCGAGGTGGACTTCATCAAGCGCTACATCTTCCCCGGCAGCTTCATCCCGTCCATCGAAGCCATGTTGCGCGCCAAGACGCGCGCTTCCGACCTGGCGCTGGTGGACCTCGAAGACTTCGGCCTGTCCTACGCCCGCACCCTGCAGGCTTGGCGTGAACGCTTCCTGGCCCATCTGCCAGAGGTGCGCGCGCAAGGTTTCGATGAACGCTTCTGCCGGTTGTGGACCTTCTACCTGGCCTATTGCGAAGGGGGCTTCCGCGAACGCTCCATCGGTGTGTCCCATCTGTTACTGGCCAAACCGGGGGCGCGGCCGACCGGCGGCGCATGGGCCCCGCGGCGGGAGGACTCGTGCGCCGCATGACCCTGCAACCAACGGGACTGCAGCCATGGAGCCTGCCACCATGGGGGCTGCGTCCATGACCCTGCCCACCAGTATGCACCTGGCCCCCGTCCAGCAACTGGCCTGCATCTTCATCGCCATGGTGGCCGCCATGACGCTGGGCTGGCGCTGGCAGCGGCGCCACATCAATGCCGGCATCGTCGACGTCATCTGGTCCGGCGGCATGGGCATGGCCGCGCTATTCGTTGCCATGACGGGCTCCGGCGATCCAGGCTTGCGCCTGGCACTGGCGCTGCTGGCCGCCGCCTGGTCCATCAGGCTGGCCAGCCACCTGTGGCGCCGCGTGCGGCGCGACGAAGACGGCCGCTACCGCGCCCTGCGCCAACGCTGGCATGGCCACCAAGGCAAGTTCTTCGGCCTGTTCATGTTCCAGGCCTTGCTGGTACCGCTGTTTTCCCTGCCCTTCGTGGCGGTCGGCGCGAATGCGAACAGCGGTGGCGCACTTCATATTCATCTGATCGTCGGCGTCTTGATCTGGGCCGGCGCGCTGGCCGGCGAGACCTTGGCCGATCGCCAACTGGACCGCTTCCGCGCCATCCCCGCCAACCATGGCCACAGTTGCCGCGCGGGCCTGTGGCGGTACTCGCGCCATCCGAATTATTTCTTCGAATGGTGCCACTGGTTTGCCTATGTCGCGCTGGCCTGGGGCTCGCCCCTGGCCTGGATGGCGTGGCTGGGGCCCCTGCTCATGTTCGTGTTCCTGCGCTGGGTCAGCGGCATTCCCTTTACCGAACAGCAGGCCTTGCGCAGCCGCGGTGAAGAGTACCGCGCCTATCAGCGCGAGACGCCGGCCTTCTTTCCCTGGTTTCCCAAATCCTCACGGTCTTCCGGAGATAGGCAATGACGATATCTACCCTGAATCCTTCCGAGCTGGCCGTCGACAGGCCGGCTTCGGGTCTGCTTGGCATGGCCGAACGGGGCATGCTGCCCGACGCCACGCTGCGCATGGGCATCCGCCGCCTGTGCGGGCAGCGGCTGACCCAGCTGCATGCGGGCGGCCTGGAAGCCAGGTCCAGACGGCAGCGGGCGCTGCTTACGCAACTACGCCGCAGCCCGGTGGCCCTGCATACGAAAGCGGCCAATACCCAGCACTACGAATTGCCGCCGGCGTTCTTCGCCCTGTGCCTGGGTTCGCATCTGAAGTACTCCGGCTGCTATTACCCCAAGGGCACGGAGACCCTGAACCAGGCCGAAGCAGCCATGCTGGCGCTGTACGCGGAGCGCGCCGAATTGGCCGATGGCCAGCACATCCTGGAACTGGGTTGCGGCTGGGGGTCGCTGACGCTGTGGATGGCCGAACGCTATCCGCGCGCCCATATCACCGCGGTGTCCAATTCGCGCCAACAGCGCGAATACATCGAACGGGCCTGCCACGAACGAGGGCTGGTCAACGTCGAAGTCATCACCTGCGATGTCAATACGCTGGCGTTGCCGGCGGCGGCCTATGACCGCTGCATCTCGGTGGAGATGTTCGAACACCTGCGCAACTACGAGGACATGATGGCGCGCATCGCGCATTGGCTGCGTCCTGGCGGCAAGCTGTTCGTTCACATCTTTACGCATCGCGAAGTGGCCTATCCCTTCGAGACCACGGGCGAAGACAATTGGCTGGGCCGGCATTTCTTCACCGGCGGCTTGATGCCGGCGGCCGATACGCTGCTGCACTTCCAGAGCCATCTGCGCATCGAGGACCGCTGGCTGCTCGATGGAACGCACTACGAGCGCACCGCCAATCATTGGCTGGCCAACCAGGACTTCCATCGCACCGAGGTGGACAAGGTCCTTGTCCAGGCCTACGGCGCCGAGCTGGCCCCGTTGTGGCGGCAGCGCTGGCGCATGTTCTGGATGTCCTGCGCCGAGCTGTTCGGCTATGCCGACGGCCAGCAGTGGGGCGTCACCCATTATCGATTCGTGAGGTCCTGAGTCGATGGCGTTGAATCACGGCCTCAATGCCATCGGCGTGGGCCTGCCCCATCGTGATCGCCCGTACCAACCGTAGTGGAGATCTGCCATGTCCCCAGCCAAACCATTATTCTCGCTGCGCCACCCCGTCCGTTATTTGCTCGCGCTTGGCGCCGCGCTGCTGGCGACGGGCTGTTCCTCGCCCGCGCCCATGCCGCCGGTGGCCCACGTGGACATACCGCGCTTCATGGGCGACTGGTATGTGATCGCCCATATTCCCAGCTGGCCGGAACGGCATGCCTATGACGCCGTGGAAAGCTACGCCTTGCGCGATGACGGCCGCATCCAGACCACGTTCCGTTATCGCGACGGCAGCTTCGACGAACCGGTGAAGACGATGACACCCGTCGGCACTGTGCAGCCGGATACCGGCAATGCGGTGTGGGGCATGCAATTCGTCTGGCCCATCCAGGCCGAGTACGTCATCGCTTATCTGGACGATGACTATCGCACCACCATCGTCGGCCGCTCGAAACGCGACTACGTGTGGATCATGGCCCGATCCCCCAAGCTGGACGACGCCGAATACGCCCGCCTGGTCGACCGGGTCGCGGCGCTGGGCTACGACATCACCAAATTGCGCCGCGTTCCCCGCAACTAGCTGGAGGGCGGCGGCGCGTAGGCGTCGATGACCTGCTGCTCGGTCATCGTCGGCGTCTGGTTGGCGAAGTCGTAATAGGCCGGCTTCTTGTCGATATAGACCTGGCTGGCAAGCTCG
Source organism: Achromobacter sp. HZ34 (assembly GCF_002209485.1). GTDB lineage: Bacteria > Pseudomonadota > Gammaproteobacteria > Burkholderiales > Burkholderiaceae_B > Bordetella_C. The sequence goes on from NZ_NJIX01000001.1 coordinate 648,562, forward strand.
AACTCCTGCGCTTCGAACAGGCCGGCCGGCACGAAGTAGTGGCCGTTGGACAGCAGTTTGTAGTACAGGTGCGAACCGCAGGTCGCGCAGAAAGCCCGCTCGGCCCAGTCGGACGAGCGAAACACCGAAATCTGCGTCTCGCCGGACACCGTCACGTCCGGACCGCAATGCACTGCCAGCAGCGGACCACCGCCCCATTTGCGGCAATAGCCGCAGTGGCAGGCGCCGATCTGCTTTTTATCGGTAGCCGTCAAGGTGACGGCGCCGCATAGACATGAGCCTTTCATTCCAGTCTCCTGTGTTGAATTTACTTCGGCAGGATTCCTCGCGCCGCTGCGTAAACCGCCACTGCGGCCTCGAAATCCTGGCCGTCGACGTCTCCGGTCAAGCCATCCAGCTTGTCGTCCCAGCTGTTCCACTCACGCTGGAAGGCTCGCCGGCGGCGGTCCTCCGTCGATACCGGGTAAGGCTGGGGAAACATGGCCATGCCCTGCTCCACCGTCTTCGCCGCCTGCGGCATGCCGATATCGCGCATGGCCTGGACGACGTAGGGGGCGAACGCACCGCTGGAATTGGAGAAGAACTGGTGCATGCCGCCGTTGAACAGTTCGCCGCTGAAGATGGCCATCACATAGACCGTGCGCAAGGCCTGCGGCATGGTCTCGATGCCTTTGCGTATCGTGGCTTCATCGCCGAAACCCGATGGGCCGCTCTGCAGCAGGCAACCTTCCAGATAGCCCAGGCGCTGTCGGTTCGTCAGGTGCTCGCGCGCCTGCGCCAGCAATGCCGCCCCCTGCGGATCGCGCCGCATGTAGTCGACGACGCCGGCCTTATACCCCGTCTTGTCCGCCAACGGCGTGCCGATCTGGCGCAGCAGATTGTCCGTGGCGGTGGGCGGCTTGTTGAAGTCCGGTGCGATGCCTTCCTGGATGCGCAGAAAGCTCTGGGCAAGGAATCCGTCCCGCTTGCGATCGTCGGTCGGATAGCTGGAACCGAAAGCGGCCATGCCCTGTTCTATTGCCTGGGCCTGTGACGTCATGCCGGCGGCGCGCAGGGCCTGCAGCACTTCCGGCGCAAGCGCACCGGCCTGCGTGCTGAAGTATTGATGCATGCCATCTTTCGAACCATCGGCCAGGGACTCGCCCAGGGCCAGCAGCAGACGCAGATTGCGTATGGCGGAAGGATCGCTTGCGAGCGACGCCAGATAGGCGTCCCGGCCGTCGGTGACCAGCGTCACCGCGCGGGACGGATACGCCATGGAGAGGACTTCGTAATCGGGAATCTGCTGCAAGGAGCACTCCTTGGACGAGGTCGTTACAGGAGACGCAGGCTGTGCGGTACATGGGGCTACCCCGGCCAAGACCAGGGCCAGGGCCAGTATCAGGCACGCAGCATTGTTTCGTGGCATCGGCATCGCTTCAGAATGACCGTCCTCCATGACCGCAAGTCAGCCGGCTGCCGAGAAAGGCGGCGGAGGGTTCGATTCTACCCAAGGCGCGGCTTGCGCCGCCTGATCAGCCGACCGGACGACGGGATAGCGGTGAGAAGCACCTCGCGCCCCGGGCCCTCAGCGTGTGTCCATCCGGCCGCGCGCGCCCTCGGGCCCTGCGCCGTGATGACGCCGATACTCCGCCGGGGTCACGCCCACGTGCTTGACGAAGCTGCGCCGCAGGGTGTCTGCATTGGCGAAGCCGCATTTGGCGGCGACCTGCTTGGGCGCATCCGTGCCCGCCTCCAGCAAGGCCCGCGCGGCCTGGACGCGGGTCAGTTCCACCCACGCCGCCGGCGTCAGCCCTACTTCGGCATGAAACAGGCGCGCGAAATGACGCGCGCTCAAGCCGGCATGGTGTGCCAGGGTCTCGACGGAATGGTCCGCCTCGGGATGCGCGGCCACCCAGCGCTGTACCGTCTGCAGGACCGATCTTCCCGAGGGCTGCGCCTCGCCCTTGCGGCTGAACTGCAGCTGGCCGCCCGGACGCTTGAAGAACATCACCAGTTGGGACGCCACCCGCATGGCCACGTCGCGGCCCAGGTCTTCCTCGACCAGGATCAAGGCCAGGTCCAGGCCGGCCGTCACGCCCGCTGCCGTGCACAGCTTGCCGTCACGCACATACAGGGCATCGTCTTCGATGGTGGCTCGCGGATAGGCCTGCGCCAGATCGGCCGCGGCCGCCCAGTGCGTGGTTGCCCTGCGGCCGTCCAGCAGGCCAGCCGCGGCCAGGGCGTAGGCGCCGGTGCAGACCGACCCGTAGCGCCGCGCCGCGCGGGCGGTGGCGCGTATCCATTGCAGCGTGCCTTCGCTCAACAGCATCTCCGCCGCCCGCGGGGCGCCCGCGATGAGCAAGGTGTCGCAACGCTGTGGGTCCCCCACCACCAGGTCGGGCAGCAGGCGCGCCCCGGAGGAACTGGCAATGGGTCCCGCCTCGCATCCCACCACCCGCAGGTCGTAGAAACGGCGGCCGGCTTCCACATTGGCTTGGGCGAAGACGTCCAGCGGTCCCGATACGTCGAGCAGCTGGACTCCGGGAAGCGCGAGGATGGCAATGGTCTTGGTCATCGAAAGAAAGCCGATGGGTAAAGGGAAGCGCAGCGCAAGCAGAGCAAAGCCCGGCACAAGCCGACGCGCCAGTGGAGGGATGCGCCGAAGCACGTCCGGGTTTCACGCACAATGGCAGTATATGACGTATTCATCCAATTTACGCCAGAACACGCCGGCGGGAGAATGATTCATCGCCCCCTACCGAACAAGGAGTCCCCTCATGGCATCCCTCGACATCGACGGCATCAAGATTCCCGACAGCCAGCTTGCCCGCGAAATCACCGAACTGGTCCGCGACACGGAATCTCCCCTGCTGTTCCACCATTCCAGCCGCGTTTACTACTTCGCCGCGCTGGCCGGCAAGCATCGCGGCCTGAAATACGACCCTGAACTGCTGTATTGCGGCTGCATGTTCCACGACATGGGGCTGACTCACAAACACAGCAGCGCCTGCGAGCGCTTCGAAGTGGACGGCGCCAACGCGGCACGCGATTTCCTGGCTGGCCATGGCATAACCCGGCAGGACATCGATACGGTCTGGACCGCCATCGCCCTGCACACGACGCCCGGCATTCCGCAGCACATGCATCCAGTGGTGGCCCTGGTGACCGCGGGCGTGGAGATGGATGTACTGGGGCTGACCTACCCCGAATACAGCGATCGCGAACGCGAGGCCATTGTCCAGGCGCATCCGCGCGGCGGCAGTTTCAAGGAAGACATCATCCAGGCCTTCTACGATGGCATCAAGCACAAGCCTGAGACCACCTTCGGCAACGTCAAGGCAGACGTGCTGGCCGACAAGGACCCGACGTTCAAGCGCGGCAACTTCTGCAGCGTCATCCGCCAGTCGAAGTGGATTGCTTGAGGATAAGCCGGCGCAGCGGCAACGGCCACGACGGCCGCCAGCTGCCGGTCATCGCCCTCGCGCCGACAGGCCACGCCCTGCCGGTCACCGCCCGCGCCTGCCCTGCTGGCGCTTCAGCAACTTGAGAGCCAAATCGTGTAAGGTGGCCCCGATTCATCACAGGGAGTCGCAATGCACCTTCGTTATCTCGTGAGGCTGGCGTTATTGGCTGGGGTTGCCACCGCCGGCGTGGCCGCGGCGCCGGCGTGGGCCGATGCCAAATGCGATCAGCTGAACGCCAAGTTGTCGGGGCCGGACGACAACTTCCGTCCGCCCCTGTCCGCGCAGGCCGAACCCAAGGCGCCGTCCAAACGAGTCTACCTGCGCAGCGCCCCGGACGAGCACTGCGCCGCCGGCCAGCCCTTCATCGTGCGCGGCGACAGCGTGATCGTCTACAAGCCCTACAAGGACTGGATGCAGGTCATGTACGTCTCCAAGAGCGGCGACGACTACACCGGCTGGGTCAAGGAAGACGAAATCAAGGAAACCGGGACGATGGGGCTCAGCAACTGAGTTCGGCAACTGGACTCAGCCGCTGTCCAACCCCCAAAATGCAGCAACTGCGGCCCGTCCTGCAATCTTCGCGGCGCCATCGGCTACGTGCAGCATAAGGAATAAGGACCGACCCCCTTGGGAATTGGTCCTTTCTTTTTGGAATCCGGTACTTCAGCGCAGGGCCTTGACCGCGGTGGCGATGCGCGTCATCGCCGTCTTCAATTGCGCTTCCGACGTGGCGTAGCTGATGCGGAAATAAGGCGCCAGGCCGAAGATCCCGCCCGGCACCACGGCCACATCGTGCGAATTCAGCAGATACGCGCAGAAATCCGCATCCGTCTCCAGCACTTTCCCTTCAGGCGTGGTCTTGCCCAACACGCCCGCGCAGCTGGCGAAGGTATAGAACGCGCCTTCCGGCCGGCGGCAACGGATGCCTTCGATCGCATTGAGCGAGTCCACCACGAGGTCGCGGCGACGCAGGAAAGAATCGCGCCGTTCCTGCAGCACCTCCTGCGGACCGTTCAACGCTTCCACGGCCGCCGCCTGCGAGATCGAGCAGGGATTGGACGTGCTCTGGCTTTGCACCACGGCCATGGCCGCGATCAATTCACGCGGGCCGCCGGCATACCCCAGGCGCCAGCCCGTCATGGCATAGGCCTTGGACAAGCCGTTGACCGTCAGCGTGCGGTCGGCCAGGCGCGGTTCGATCTGCGCCATGGTCTTGAACTCGAAGCCGTCATAGATCAGGTGTTCGTAGATATCGTCCGACAGCAGCCAGACGTGCGGATGACGCAGCAACACCGCGGCAATGGCATGCAGGCGCGCTTCGTCATAGGCGGCGCCCGAGGGATTGGACGGCGAATTCAGCATCAACCAGCGCGTGCGCGGCGTGATGGCGGCTTCCAGGTCGGCGGGATCCAGCAGGAACCCGTTCTCCTCGCGACCCGCCACCTGCACCGTACGGCCGCCCGCCAGCGTGATCATGTCCGCATAGGACGTCCAGTACGGCGTCACCACGATGACCTCATCGCCCTCGTCCAGCGTGGCCATCAAGGCGTTGTGCAGCACCTGCTTGGCGCCGGCGCCCACGGTGATCTGCTCGACGCCGAAGGTCAGGCCGTTCTCGCGCTTGAACTTGCCGACGATGGCCTGCTTCAGCGCCAGCGTGCCGTCCAGCAGCGTGTACTTGGTGTCGCCGGCTTCGATGGCGCGCACCGCGGCCGCCTTGACGTTGTCCGGCGTGTCGAAGTCCGGTTCGCCCGCACCCAGCACGATGACGTCGCGGCCTTCGCGCTTGAGCTGCGCGGCGCGCGCGCCGATGCGCAGGATTTCCGAAACCTCGATATTGGCGATCCGCTGGGCGCGGCGCAACGGGGTGGCGGGAGCAAAACTATCAGAATTGGACATGGAGACGATTGGCTTCAATTGGGTTGACGGTCCGGCCGGGCGTGCCTTGGCGTAGTCGGCCAGGGCATTGCCCATATCGCTTTCGGCGTAGCTGCGCCGGGGCATACAGGACAAGTATACCTGTCTGTATACACTTTCCAATTGATATCTGGCCGTATTGTCTCGGCCCTCCGCCAGCGCCGGCTCAGCGCGTCTTGCCTGCCACGTGGAAGTAGTCGGCCGATACGGCCAGCATGCGGCTGACCGACTGGTCCATGTCCTGCGCCGCGGCGCGGCGCCGTTCGCTGGCCAGCAGCGCGTGCTGGCGTACACGGGCCAGGCCTTGCGCGGCCAGGTTCATGGGCAGTCTTGAGTAAAGGAAGGAATGTCGCATGGCATATCGCTCATCAAAAGTTGAGCCATCCTAGCGCCACGCGGCGACGACGAGAACGACCGTATCGCGATATCCATATCAATTTCTTTTGTAACAGCGCGGATCGGTACTAACCATTAGTCCGGTCACCTGAACATGCGCTGTAACGGGCATGGCCTTCCTGCCCGCGTGCATCCCATAACCTTCTGGAATAGGAATAGGCCTTTAGCGACTTTGACGCTATGAGTCCCGCGTTCTACCTTGCGATCGTCCGCACTGTGCATTACCGCGACGACTTCATACGGCTACGAATAAATGGGGAATCAATGAAACGTCCAGTCCTGTCCGTCCTTGCCACCGCCCTGCTCGCCGTGGGTGCCTGTTTGCAGACCACCGCGCATGCGGCCGACCGCCCGGAGCTGCGCATCAGCTCCGGCGCCGCCGACAATGCCACGCTCGATCCGCATCGCGCCACATCCACCGTCGACAAGGGCGTGGCATCCGAAATGTTCGATGCGCTGGTGCGGTTCCCCGCCGGCAGCGCCGATCCGAAGACCCTGGAAGCGGATCTGGCCACCAGTTGGGAAAGCTCGCCTGACAGCAAAGTCTGGACCTTCCACCTGCGCAAGGGCGTGCAATTCCACGCCGGCTACGGCGAGCTGAAGGCCGAAGACGTCGTGTACTCCCTGCAGCGCGCGGCCGATCCCAAGCGGTCCAGCTTCGCCAACAACTTCGACCTGATCGACAAGGTGGAAGCGGTCGACGACTACACGGTCAAAGTCACCCTGAAATACCCCGATGCCGCCTTCCTGGGCCGCGTCTCGAATTACCACGGCGGCAATATCGTCAGCAAGAAAGCCGCCGAAAAGCTGGGCGACAAGTTCGGCGCCGCGCCGGTCGGCACGGGCCCCTTCGCTTTCGGCGAACACATCACGCAGCAGTACGTGAAGCTGGTGGCCAACGACAACTACTTCCGTGGCAAGCCGCAACTGGGCGCCATCGTGTACCGCATGATCCCGTCGGATAGCGCCCGCGAACTGGCCTTCACCTCCGGCGAAATCGACGTCATGCAGGGCAAGCGCGAACAGCGCTGGGTGGAACGGTCGAGCAAGCGCGGCATGAAGGTCGACATCTTCGACCCGGCCGAGTTCCGCACGCTGCACCTGAACCGCAACGTCAAGCCGCTGGACAATCCCAAGGTACGCCAGGCGATTGCCGCGGCGGTCGACGTCGACGAGATCGTCCGCTACGCGGGCAAGGACGTGGCGCAGAAAGGCTGCTCGGTGGTCCCCAACGGCTACCTGGGTGAAGATTGCAGCGCCGGCGCGTACAAATACGACGTGGCCAAGGCCAAGCAGTTGCTGGCCGAGGCCGGCTATCCGAACGGCATCGAGATCAAGTCGGTGGTGTCGAACATTTCGGCGCAGCAGCCCATCATGGAAATCGTCCAGGCGCAGTTGGCCAAGGCCGGCATCAAGCTGAACATGGAAGTGGTGGATCACGCCACCTACCAGGCCAAGAGCCGCCAGGACGTCAGCGCCCTGGTGTTCTACGGCGCGGCGCGCTTCCCCAATGCGGACAACTACCTGACCGAGTTCTATGACTCGGCATCCGCCATCGGCGCGCCCGCGGCCATGTCCAATTTTTCGCATTGCACCGTGGCGGATGCGGACATCCGCGCGGCGCGTATCGAACCGGACGCGGCCAAGCAGCTGGCCTTGTGGAAGGACGCGCAGGTGAAGATCCACAACGATGTCTGCGCCATTCCCCTGTTCGGCCTGAAGCAGGTGTGGGCGCACGGCGACGGCGTGAACTACGGCTACGACCTGAAGGGCGCGCTCAACCTGCAGCCGCCCGTTACGGAGAAAACGACGGTCAAGCGCTGAGGCGCCACCGTGCCGGCGCAGGCGCCGTGAAAGCGCTGGCGGCACAGGCGACCCGGCCGCTGAAGCGCGGCCGGATCTTCAACGCAATTCCTGGGACACCTGCGCCGCCACGGCGCGGGCCTCCTGGACGAAGGTTTCCACCAGGCTGTCGTTGCGCGAGGCATGGACGCGGCACAGCTGGAAGTGGAACTGCATTTCCGGATCGAAACGCCTGAGCACCAGGCGATTCTGAAACCCATCGGCGAACAGTGGATGAATCAACGACACGCCCAAACCCGCCGCGACGAACTCGCATGCCGTCGGCGACGTGCTGGTCTCCAGCACCACATTCAACCTGGCACGCGCCTGTTCAAAGGCGACCTGCGCCAGCCCATGCGTCTGGCTGTCGGCACTGAAGCCGATGAAAGGCAGGCCGTCCAGGTCGCGCGGCCGCAGCACGCGCTTGCGCGTCAATTCATGATTGACCGGCAAGGCGCACATCAGCGGGTGCTGGAACATGGGCTCGCGGTCGATGTAGGGGTTGTCCACCCGGCTGCCAACCAGGGCCACGTCGATCTGCCGCGTCGCCAGCCAGTCCGCCAGCAGGTGCGAGCCGCGGCACTGGATGCTGAAACGGACGTCCGGATGCTGGCGCAGGAAGTTCATGGTCACGCGGCGGATGAAGGAACCCGACAGCGCCGGCAGCACGCCGACGATCAGCGTGCGCTGTTCGTCGCGCCGGATGGAGTCGACGGCCTGCTCCACCTGGCGCAGCCCGGCGAAGATGCGATCGACTTCTTCATACAGGCGCATGCCATGCCGCGTGGCGGCCAGCTTGCCGCGCACGCGATCGAACAGGCTGAGTCCTGTATCCGCTTCCAGATGCGCCAGCAGCTTGCTGACGGCCGGCTGCGTGACGCCCAGCACGGCAGCGGCCTGGCTGACGGTGCCATGTTCAATGACGGCCTTGAAGGCCTCGATCTGCCGCAGATTGAGTGTTTGCGCCATGCGCCTTCCTGTATAACCTTTTCGAATAATCCGGGCCGCTCGCCCATTGCGGGTTATAGCCCATTGCGGGGCGCCGTGGGTTTCGGCCTGGGTTTCGGCCTGGGTTTCGGCTTGGGTTTCGGCTTGAGTGTCGGCTTGAGTGTCGGCTTGGGCGTCGCCACCGACGCCGGCGCGACTATCGGAGGCACGCCATGAGCCAGGACTACGACTACATCGTCGCCGGTGCCGGCATGGTCGGCTCCGCCATTGCCCTGGGCCTGGCAGGCCGCGGCCGGCGGGTGTTGATGCTGGACGGTGCCGATACGGATTTCCGTGCAGCCAAGGCCAATTTCGGCCTGGTGTGGGTACAGGGCAAGGGTTACGGCAATGTCAGCTACCAGCGCCTGTCGCACGAGGCGGCGACGCTGTTCCCCGCCTTCGCCGACGGACTACAACGCGAAACGGGCATCGACCTGCACTATGAACGCCGCGGTGGGCTGCACTTCTGCCTGGGCGAGGCGGAATGGGAGGATCGCCAGAAGCGCATGCGCGCCTGGGAAGCCAATACGCCCGAACGCACGCCTTGTGTCGAAATGCTGGATCGCAGCGCTTTGGAGGGCCTGCTGCCCGCCTTGCGCCTGGGCGCCGATGTTTCCGGCGGCAGCTTCTGTCCCGGCGATGGCCACCTGAATCCGCTGCGGCTACTGGCCGCCCTGCAGGCGGCCTATCAAAACCGTGGTGGCCGTCTGATCAGCCGCCATCGCGTGGACGCCATCGCGCAACAGCCTGGCGGTGGCTTTGTCGTCAGCGCGGGCCAGGATCGATATACGGCTGGCAAGGTGATCATCACCGCCGGGTTGGGTTCCAATGCCCTGAATCCCATGGTGGGCCTGGACATCACCCTGCGTCCGCAACGCGGCCAGGTGCTGGTCACCGAACGCGCCGCGCCCCTGCTGCCCTTCCCGGCCAGCGGCGTGCGCCAGACCGGTGACGGCACCGTGATGGTCGGCCTGACGCAGGAAGACGTCGGCTACGACATCAACACCACGGCCATCGCGGCCACCCGCATGTCGCGCAAGATCGTGCGCGTGCTGCCCGATCTGGCCCAGTTGCGCCTGGTGCGCCAGTGGTCCTGCCTGCGCGTCATGACGCAGGACGGTTGTCCCGTCTATGCCGAGTCGGCCACGCAGCCGGGTGCCTGGACCGCGCTATGCCATTCCGGCGTCACGCTGGCGTCCTTCCATGCCGGTCCGCTGGCCCAGGCCATCGACGGCGGCGGCCTGCCGCTTTCGTTCGCCGATCACCTGCCGCGCAGTGCGGCTGCAGCCAGCGTTGCCATCGCCGCTGCGGCGTCGGCTGCGGCCGACCCTGCCGCTTCCCTTTCTCCTATCTCCACCGACTTCACGGCCGACCATGCGGCCTGGTCTTCATTCCTGGATGCCTTCAACCATGAGCGCTTCGATGTTTCGCAAGCTGCATGAACCCGGCGCGCAAGCGCTGACCGTCTATATCGACGGCAAGCCCGCCAGCGCCGAGCCCGGCGAGACCGTGGCCGCCGTCCTCCTGCGCCAGGACACGGCGGCTTCCCGCACGACACCCGTGCAGGAAAGCCCGCGCGCGCCCTACTGCATGATGGGCGTCTGCTTCGACTGCCTGGCCATCGTCGACGGCGTGGCTTCCACCCAGACCTGTCTGACCACCGTGCGCGAAGGCATGCGGGTCGAGCGCCAGTTCGGCAAACGGAGCGTGCAACCATGATCCGCGAATTCGATGCCGTGATCGTCGGCGCCGGCCCTGCCGGCATGAGCGCCGCCATCCGCCTGCGTGCCATGGGGCGCCAGGTGCTGGTGGTGGATGAACAACAAGCCCCCGGCGGCCAGATCTGGCGTGCCGTCGAGACCGTGGCCGCCACGTCCACGGGCGCCCTGCTGGGTGACGAATACCGCGCCGGCGCCAAGCTGGCCGAGGCCTTCCGCCGCAGCGGCGCGGTGTACGAACCGGGCACGCAAGTCTGGCAGATCGAGCCCGACTGGCACATCTACATGTCGCGCGAAGGCAAGGCCGAGGCGGTACGCGCCAAGCAGGTGCTGCTGGCCACCGGTGCGCAGGAACGGCCCATGCCATTTCCGGGCTGGACCCTGCCGGGCGTGCTGACGGTAGGCGCCGCGCAGATCCTGCTGAAGACCTCGCGCCAGGTGCCGGCGCAGCCGGTGTGGGTGGCGGGCAGCGGTCCGCTGGTGCTGCTCTACATGGCGCAGCTGCTGCGCGCGGGCGGCAAGATCGCCGGCTGGCTCGATACCTCGCCTGCCGGTGCCTGGCGCCGTGCCATGCCCTATCTGGGCGACGCCCTGGCGCGCATGGGCGAAATCAACAAGGGCCTGAAATGGATGCGCGAACTGCGCAGCGCGGGCGTGCGCCGCATCAAGGGCGTACGCGAATTCCGGGCCCTGGGTGAAGATCGCCTGCGCCAGATCGAATACACCCTGCCCGGCGGCGGCACGCAACGGGCCGACGCCCAGGTCCTGCTGGTGCATGAAGGCGTGATTCCCTCCATCCACATGACGCGCGCCCTGGAGTGCGAACACGTGTGGAACGCGCAACAGGCCAGCTTCGCGCCGGTGCTGGACGCCTGGGGCCAGACCAGCCGCCCCGGTCTCTATGTCGCGGGCGACGGCGCGGGCATCGGCGGCGCCACTGCCGCCTGCGTACGCGGCGAGATCGCCGCCCTGGGCATGGCGCGCGACGCCGGCGCGCTGGACCGCGCCAAGGCCGAGGCCGCCGCCGCGCCCTTGCGCGCCGACCTGGCCGGCATGCTGCGCCTGCGGCCCATGCTGGATGCGTTGTACCCGCCGCGTCCGAACATCGCGTCGCCCGCGGATGACACCATCGTGTGCCGCTGCGAGGAACTGACGGCCGGTGACATCCGCAAGGCGGCCGATCTGGGCCAGCCCGGTCCCAATCAGATCAAATCCTTCACCCGTGCCGGCATGGGTCCCTGCCAGGGGCGGCAATGTGGCTACACCATTGCCAACATCCTGGCGGAGAAGCAGCAACGGCCCGTCGCCGAAGTGGGCTTCTACCGCATCCGCCCGCCGCTCAAGCCGCTGACCTTGGGTGAACTGGCCAGCCTGGACCTGGAAGAGAACGCGCAGGGAACGACGACGGGAGCGGCCTCGAAATGAGCACGGTTCCCTCCACCCACCCGGCCCGCGACGCCGGCGTTACGCCAGGCGCCGGCAGCGCTACCGTGACGGGCAGCCAGACGGCCAGGCCCGGCAAAGCAGCGGGCGCGGTCTACGACGCGATCGTCATCGGCGGCGGCCTGCATGGCCTGTCGGCCGCGATGCACCTGGCGCGGGAAGGCGCCCGCGTCGTCATCGTGGAAAAGCACTGGGCCGGCCGGCACGCATCGGGCGCCACCGCGGCCGGCGTGCGCACGCTGAACCGCGACCGCCGTGAACTGGACCTGTCGCTGGAAGCCATGGACATGTGGCATGCCATGGAAGCGCTGGTTGGCGACGACTGCGGTTTCCATGCCAACAGCCAGATCTGCGTGGCGGAAAGCCCCGCCGCCCTGGAGAAGCTGCAGGGCCGCGTCAATGGCCTGCGCGCCGACGGCTACACGCATGAAGAAATCATCGACACCGCCGAACTGCGCCGTCTGCTGCCCGACCTCAGCCACCATTGCCTGGGCGCGTCCATTGCCCGCCGCGACGGCGCCGCCGACCCGCACCGTGCCTTGCGCGCTTTCCGCCAGAGCGCCCTGCAGGCAGGCGTGGAGTTGATCGAGCATTGCGGCGTGACCGCCATCGAACGGCAAGGCCAGGACTGGCGCGTCATCGGCGAAGGTGGCCGAAGCTGGACCGCGCCCGCCGTGGTCAATGCCGCCGGCGCCTGGTCGGCACGTATCGCCGCGCTGGTGGGCGACGATATTCCGCTGGCCGCCAAGTCGTCCATGATGATGGTCACCGAACGCCTGCGCCCCTTCATCAAACCGGTGGTGGCCATCATGGGCCGCTCCCTCTCCTTCAAGCAATCCGACCAGGGCACTCTGGTGATCGGCGGCGGACTGCAAGGCATCCCCGACCTGGACAAGGAAACCTCCACCGCCCGCATGCGCGTGCTGGCCAAGGGCGCGCACGCCGCCACCGACCTGTTCCCCTCGGTCACCAACATCCGTATCGTGCGGGTATGGGCGGGGCTGGAAGCGAAGACCGACGACCTGTTGCCGGTGGTGGGCCCCTCGCCCAACGCCCCCGGCGTATTCCACGCCTTCGGTTTCTCCGGCCACGGTTTCGAGCTGGTACCGGTGGTGGGCGCCACCATGGCCGACCTGGTTTTGCGCGGCAGCACCAGTCGCGCCATCCAGAACCTCACGGCCGAACGGCTGATGGCGCAAGCGCCGGGCGCCGCCCAGGTAGCGAAGCCGCCTGCCGATCCGACCGTGTTCTAGTCACAGGAGACCCCATCATGCTGCGATATGCGGTCAAGCGTCTGCTGCTGGCCATTCCCACTTTGCTGGCCATGCTGACGGCGGTGTTCATCCTGGTGCGCCTGGTGCCGGGCGATCCCGCCGCGGTGATGCTGGGCGACCAGGCCAGCGCCGAAGCCCTGGCGGCCTTGCGCACCCGCCTGGGCCTGGATCTGCCCATGCAGGTGCAGTACTTCCATTTCCTGCGCGACATGCTGTCGGGCAACTTCGGCGTGTCGATGGCGTCGGGCCGTACGGTATTGAAGGAAGTGGCGCTGGTGCTGCCGTGGACGCTGCAGCTGACCGCGGCATCCATCCTGATCGGCGTCCTGTTCGGCCTGCCGCTGGGCACCTGGGCCGCCTTGCGCCGTAACGGCTGGCCGGATTACCTGGGACGCGTGCTGTCCCTGACGGGCCTGTCCTTCCCGGCGTTCGTATCGGGCATCCTGATGCTGCTGGCTTTCTCCATCCAGCTGCGCTGGTTTCCGGTGATCGGCAGCACCGTGGCCGGCGACTGGACCGCCCAGTTGCGCGCGCTGGTGCTGCCCGCCTTCAACCTGGGCTTGATCATGACGGCTTACGTCATGCGCGTGACGCGCTCGTCCATGCTGGGCGTGATGGGCGAGGACTATGTGCGCACCGCCCGCGCCAAGGGTGTGCAGCCCATGCGGCTGGTGTTGCGCCATGGCTTGCGCAATGCGCTGATTCCCATCGTCACGGTGGTCGGGCTGTATTTCGGCACGCTGATCGGCAACTCGGTGCTGACCGAAATCGTGTTCAACCGTCCGGGCCTGGGCAAGCTGATCCTGGGTGCGCTGAACACCCGCGACTACACACTGCTGCAGGGCCTGATGGTTGTCTTCGCCTCCTGCGTGATCTTCGTCAACCTGCTGACCGACCTGGTGTATGGGCTGGTCGATCCTCGGGTGAAATATCAATGAGCGCCGTTTCCTCTTCCTCATCGCCCGTGGCCGCCACGGTGTCGCGGCGTCCCAATGCGCTGTGGCAGGCGCTGCGGCGTAACAAGCTTTCCTGGGTGGGCATCGGCCTGCTGCTGATCATCGTGCTGGTAGCGGTGTTCGCACCGTGGATCGCGCCGCATGACCCGCTGCAGCAGAACATCGCCTATCGCCTGGATCCGCCGTCGGCCGACTACTGGCTGGGCACCGACAGCTACGGCCGCGATGTGCTGTCACGCTTGATCTATGGGGCGCGCGTGTCGCTGCTGGTGGGTTTCGTCGCCATCCTGATCGCCATGAGCATAGGCGCCTCGCTGGGCATCCTGGCGGGCTATGTGGGCGGCCTGCTGGACCAGTTCATCATGGGCCTGGTGGACGTGCTGCTGTCCTTCCCCACTCTGCTGCTGGGCTTGATGGTGGCGGCGATGCTGGGCGCCAGCCTGGAAAACCTGATCATCGCCATCGCCATCACCGAGATCGCACCCTTCGTCCGCGTGGCGCGGGCGCCCACCATTGCCTTGAAGCAGCGTGATTTCGTCGAGGCCGGGCGGGCGCTGGGCTTCGGGCCGTTCCGCCTGATGGGCGTGCACATCCTGCCCAATATGGTTTCCGACGTGGTGGTGCTGGGCTCGCTGTGGATGGCGTCCGCCATCCGTACCGAAGCCTCGCTCAGCTTCATTGGCCTGGGCGTGCCGCCACCCGCGGCGACGTGGGGCGCGATGATACGAGAAGGTTTCGAGAACATCCTGGACGCCTGGTGGCTGACCGTGTTTCCCAGCGTGGCCATTCTGCTGACCGTGCTGGCCTTGAATCTGTTGGGCGATGCCTTGCGCGATGCGATCGATCCCAAACTGCGTTCGGAGCACTCGTGATGAGGGAGCAAGGAATGGTGCGAACCGACAGCACAGGGCGTGGCGCGGACGCAGAGGCGCATGCCGATAAGCAGCCCGTTGCCCTGGAACTGCGCGACCTGCGCACGGAATTCCGCATCGGTGGCCAATGGCACGCGGCGGTGCGGGATGTCTCGTTCAGCGTCAGGCGCAATGAGACCCTGGCCGTCGTGGGCGAGTCCGGCAGCGGCAAGAGCGTGACGGCGCTGTCGGTGCTGCGGCTGCTGCCTGCCACGGGCGCCCGCCACGGCGGCGGGCAGATCCTGCTGGAGGGCCGCGATCTGGCCCCGCTCTCGGAAAAAGAGATGGCGCGGCTGCGCGGCGATGCCCTGGCGATGATCTTCCAGGAGCCCATGACTTCGCTGAACCCGACCATGCGGGTGGGCGACCAGATTGCCGAGGCGATACGCCAGCACCGCAAGGTGTCGTGGAAAGAGGCGCGGGCGGAAGCCTTGCAGGCCCTGGAGGAAGTGAAGATCCCGGCCGCGGCGAGCCGTTACGACGACTATCCCCACCAGTTCTCCGGCGGCATGCGCCAGCGGGTGATGATCGCCATGGCCCTGGCCTGTAAACCGAAGGTGTTGCTGGCCGACGAGCCGACCACGGCCCTGGACGTGACCATCCAGGCGCAGATCCTGAGCTTGCTGGCCGACCTGAAGACGGCGCGGGGCATGGCGGTGGTGTTCATCACGCACAACCTGGGCGTGGTGGCACAGATCGCGGACCGGGTGGCGGTGATGTATGCCGGCGAGGTCGTGGAGACGGCGGACGTCGACACCCTGTTCGCCGCGCCTACGCATCCCTATACGGAAGCCCTGCTGCATGCCATGCCGCGGGTGGACACGGATGCCGAGTCCCTGGATCCGATTCCCGGCAGCGTGCCGGCCATTACGGCGATCCCGGCGGGATGCGCCTATGCGCCGCGCTGTCCCTTGAAGCAGCCCGTTTGTGAAACCACCCGGCCGGCCTTGAATGGCGTCGGCGGCGGGCATGCGGTGCGTTGTTTGGTGCGTGCGCCGGGTAATGGCTTGCCGGCGGCGCCGGCGCCCGGATCCCCTTCTGAGGTGCAAGTATGAGCCAGTTACTGCAGGTTCAAAACATCGTCAAGCGCTTCCATAGCGGTGGCGGCTGGCTGGGCGGCAAGAAGAAGATCGTGCATGCGGTCAACGACGTGTCGTTCGAAGTCGGCCGGGGCCAGTCGCTGGGCCTGGTGGGTGAATCCGGCTGCGGCAAGTCCACGGTGGCGCGCATGTTGCTGCGCCTGATCGACGCGGACGAAGGCAGCATCGTATTCGATGGCCAGGACATGCGCACGGCGGGTGGCGCGCAGTTGCGCACCTTGCGGCAACGCGTGCAGATCGTGTTCCAGGATCCCTATGCGTCCTTGAATCCGCGCCGGACCATACGGCAGACCTTGGCCGAGCCCCTGTTCGTGCACGGCATGGGCAATGCGTCGGCCATCGACGCCAAGATCACGCAGACCATCCAGGAAGTGGGCTTGCCGGTGTCGGCGCTGGACAAGTACCCGCATGAATTCTCGGGCGGGCAGCGCCAGCGGATAGGCATTGCCCGGGCCCTGGTGCTGGATCCCCAGCTGATCGTCGCCGATGAACCCGTGTCGGCCCTGGATGTATCGGTGCAGGCGCAGATCCTGCAATTGCTGGACCGCCTGAAGCGCGAACGCGGCTTGTCCTTCGTTTTCGTGTCGCACGATCTGGGGGTGATACGCCATTTCTGCGACACCGTGTGTGTCATGTACCTGGGCCGCATCATCGAAACGGGGCCCACGCGCCGGGTGCTGGATGCGCCGCGCCATCCCTACAGCCGCGTGTTGCGCGATTCGTCGCCGGTGCCGGATCCCAAGGCGCGCATCGCGCTGTCCAAGATCCAGGGGGAGATCCCCTCCCCGACCAATCTGCCGCCGGGGTGTACCTTCCATCCCCGCTGCGCCAATGCGCAGGCGGACTGCAAGACGCGGGTGCCGCAGTTGGTGGCGGCGAAGGACACGGGAGCGGTGGCGTGCTTTCATCCGCTGACGCCGTCAAGCACTGCTTAGGGACGGCCCCGGCATTAAACCGGGGGCGCCGCCTGTTGCGCCCGTTCCTCGAACAGATTCCAGATCTGGTCCGTCGCGCTGGCGCTGGCAGCGCCGCGCGGCGCCATGCGGTAGAGCGACACGGGCACTTCCACCTCCGGCAGTTCCCGCCCGACCCTCACCAGCGTGCCGGTCTTCAATTCCCGGATGATCAGGCGCTCGGGCAGCCACGCCATGCCCATGCCCGCCAACGCCATCTCCTTGATCCCTGCCACGAAACCGGATTCCTGTACCACCCGCACGTCATAGCGATCCATCAACGGCGGCAGGCAATGACGATACAGGATCGCGCCCATGAAGCTCTGGGCCGGATAGCCCAGCAGGCGTGTCGACCGGCTGGCGTGCAGGCTGTGCACAGGGCTACCGCCCGCCGTCACCGCGCTGACGGCGATGATGCGTTCAACGCCCAGCGGCAGCCTTTGGGCGTGCGGCAACGTCGCTTCCAGCGGGACATCATCTTCCATGCAAAGCAGCAGGCTGGCTTCGCCCGCGGCAAAGCGGGCAATGCTTTGTCCGCGGTCCTGTGAGTCCACACCCAGTTCGACGCCGGACGCATGCTGCTGCGCCAGACGCAGCATTCCCGGCAGCCAGGTAATGGTGAGCGTGTGCTGGGCGGCGATCAGGATGCGCCGGGCCCCCTGCTGATCGGCCTGGATACGATTGCGCAGTTCCTGCGCCTGCATCAACAGTGCGCGGAACTCATGCGTATAACGTTCGCCCAAGGGCGTCAGGCGCAGGCCCGCGCTGCCACGGTCGATGAGCTGCACGCCCAGCCATTCCTCCAGCATCTGGATGCGGCGCGAGAACGCCGGCTGCGTGATATTGCGCATCGCGGCCGCTCGCGAGAAAGTGCCTGCCTGCAGCAACGCGAGAAAATCTTCCAGCCATATCAGTTTCATAAGCGACGCGCGTGGCTGGCTCCGGAACGACGTGGGCAATATCAGCAACCTGCGCCATGACGGCAGCAACATGCCCATCCGCCGCGGTTCCGGAGCCATGCAAAAAAAACATGAGCCAGGAAAATATAGCATTGGGCAGCCCGCGGCAGGCTGGGTAATCTTATCCGCATACAAACAAGGCCCTCGCGCTGCGCTGTTCTGCAAGCGTGCATGGATGCCTGGACCATATGCAAGGGGCGCAGTACACCATGATGCATCTCGCGGGCTATCCGAGGGTGCGGCTGGGGCATTTCCCCACGCCGCTCGAACCCTTGCCCAATCTGACGCGCTATCTCGGCGGCCCCAGCCTCTACATCAAACGCGACGACTGCACCGGCCTGGCCACGGGCGGCAACAAGACCCGCAAGCTGGAATTTCTCGTGGCTGACGCGCTGGCCCAAGGCGCCGACATGCTGATCACCCAGGGCGCCGTGCAGTCCAATCATGTGCGCCAGACCATCGCCGCGGCCGCGCGCTATGGCCTGCAATGCAAAGTCCTGCTCGAAGACCGTCACCCCCAGGCCGACGAGGATTACCGCGAATCCGGCAACGTCATGCTCGACCTGCTGCTGGGCGGCGATATCGCCGCGCGGCTGCCGGCCGGTACGCCCATGCAGCAAGCCATGGACGAGCTGGCCGCGCAGATGCGCGAACAGGGCAACAAGCCCTACGTGATCCCCGGCGGTGGCTCCAATCCGGTGGGCGCACTGGGCTATGTGGCCTGCGCCCAGGAGCTGATCACACAGACGTTCGATCTGGGCCTGCATGTCGATGCGCTGATACACGCGACAGGCAGCGCCGGCACCCAGGCCGGCCTGGTGACCGGCCTGGCGGCGAGCAATAGCGGCATTCCGGTCATCGGCGTCAGCGTGCGCGCCGACCGCGCGGCACAGGAAGAAACCGTATGGGAACTGACTCAGGCAACCCGTGATCACCTTGGCCTGGCGCAGACGTCCGTACGTCGCGAGGACATCGTGGTGGACGACGGCTACGTGGGCGCCGGGTATGGCATGGCCAGCGACGGCATGGTCGAGGCGGTACGCCTGGTGGCCGAACTGGAAGGCATCCTGCTGGATCCGGTCTATTCAGGCAAGGCCATGGCAGGGCTGATCGCGCAGATCCGGGCGGGCCGCTACACGGAAGACCAGAACATCGTATTCCTGCACACCGGCGGCGCAGTGGCGCTGTTCGCCTATCGCAGCGTATTCAACAAGGCTGCCGTGCAGGCGGCGTAGGTACGAGGCCGGCCCCAGGGCCGGTCATGGCATTGCGCGGATGCGGCAATTCCGCGGATGGATTGAAGTGAACGACAAGCAAGGGGAACGACCATGATCGTGAAAAAAGCTTTTCCGCAGCAAACCGGCCTTCTGGCCTCGCCCACCCGCCGCACCGTGCTCAAGGCCGGCGCCGCCATGACGGGAGTCGTCCTGGGTGCCCCCCTGGCGCGTGCCCAGGACAAACCCAAGGTCATCGTGCGCAGCCTGGGCGGCGCTTATGATGCCGCCATGAAGAAGGCCCTGCACACGCCCTTCACCGAAGCCACCGGCATCGACGTCGTGCTGCAGACGGCCAGTGCCGGCCAGGTGCGCGCCATGGTCCAGAGCGGACGCGGCGGCATCGACGTGGTGGACATCGGGCTGCCCAGCATGGTGGCCTTCGACGCCGACGGCATCCTGGAGCCGGTGGCCTACGACAAGATGACCTTCACCAATCCCGCCGACATCTACGACGCCATGCGCAAGCCCAATTACGTGGGCAGCCTGTACTTCGCCACGGTCATGGTCTACAACACCCAGGTCTACAGCGCCGACAAACATCCGCGCTCGTGGGCGGAATTCTGGGACCTGAAGACCTGGCCGGGCGCGCGCACCATTGCCAGCCAGTCGGCCGGATCAGTACCGCTGGAGTTCGCCATGCTGGCCGCCGGCAAGCCCATGGACCACATCTACCCCATCGACCTGGACCAAGGCTTCGCCTCGCTGTCCAAGGTCAAGCCTGGGGTGGTCAAGTGGTGGGACACCGGCGCCATCTCCGCGCAATTGCTGGAGCGCAAGGAAGCGGTGCTGGGTGCGATCTGGAACGGGCGTGCGCAGGACCTGATCGACAAGGGGGCGCCCCTGGCGATCGAATGGAACCAGGCCCGGCGCGAAGTCCAGGGCCTGGGCGTGGTCAAGGGCGCGCACAATGCCGCCAATGCGCAGAAGTTCATCGACTTCGCGCTGCAGCCCAAGGTGCAGGCTGAACTGACCAAGCACATCGCCTACGGTCCCACCAACAAGAGCGCCCTCGCCCTGGTCGCGCCGGCGGACGCCGCCAAGCTGCCCAGCGAAGCGGAACACTACAAGAATTCCTTCGACATGGACTATGCGTGGTGGCAGGCCAATCTGGCCGAAGTCGGCAAGCGCTGGCAGTCCTGGGTGCTGCAAGGCTGATCTGGTTGGCGGACGACACGATGCAAAATACCAAAGGGATCCCCGCTCACGCAGACACCGGTGCGCCTGCGCGCATCGGCGCCAGCCTGACGCTGAGCGCGGTACACAAGCAATACGGCAACGCCAATGCCGTTCACGGCGTCGACCTCGACATCCAGCCCGGTGAGTTCGTCACCTTGCTGGGCTCCAGCGGTTCGGGCAAGACCACCACCCTGATGATGATCGCCGGCTTCACCGATCCGACGTCTGGCGAGATCCGCATCGACGGCAAGGCGATCAATGGCACGCCACCGGCCAAGCGCAACCTGGGCGTGGTGTTCCAGAACTACTCGCTGTTTCCCCACCTGACCGTGCGCCAGAACGTGTCCTTCCCGCTGGAGATGCGGGGGGTCGGCAAAAGCGAACGTGAACGGCTGGTCGGCCAGGCCCTGGAAATGGTGCACCTGCCGGACAAGGCGGGCAGCTATCCGCGCCAACTCTCCGGCGGCCAGCAGCAACGCGTGGCGCTGGCCCGCGCGCTGGTGTTCAGCCCGCGCGTGCTGCTCATGGACGAACCGCTGGGCGCCTTGGACAAGAAGCTGCGCGAGCACATGCAGATGGAGATCAAGCGTATCCAGGGCGAACTGGGCGCCACCGTGGTCTACGTGACGCACGACCAGGAAGAAGCCTTGACCATGTCGGATCGCATCGCCGTGATGCAGGCCGGCCGCATCGTGCAGATCGGCCGGCCGGCGGATCTCTATGACCGTCCGGCGACGCATTGGGTGGCGGATTTCGTCGGCCAGTCCAATTTCATCCGGACGCGGGTCGTCAACGTCGGCGTGGCGAATGCCGGCACGGTGGTCGCCCTGCCTGGTGGCGGCACCGGCGTGGCGCAAAGCGCTGCCGCCCTGTCCACCGGTGCCGCGGCCACGCTGGTCCTGCGGCCGGAGAAACTGCGTATCGGCCAGGCCGACCCGACCGCCCCGTCGGAGAACTGCCTGACCGGCACGGTCAGCGAAGTCGTCTACCTGGGCCACGCCACCCGCCGTACGGTGCGCCTGGCCGACGGCACCGCCATCACGGTGCAGGAAGCCAATCGTAGCGGTGCGGGCCTGTTCGAACCAGGCCAGCAGGTAGCGGTGCGCTGGGCGCCCGAGGATGGCTGGCTGCTGCCCGGGTCACCCGACCACGAAGCCGCCACGCAGGACCAGCAGCCATGAGCGCCGCCGCGAGTAACACACCGGTCAGCCCGCGTAGCTCAGGTGGGTCGGGTAGTCCGGCCGCCCCGGGTGCCCCGGGTGCCGCTACCGCCCCGCGTTCGCCGGGCAGCCGCCGCGCGTGGCTGCTGCTGGCGCCTGCCCTGGTCTTCCTGGCCGTCTTCTTCGTCTATCCCCTGCTGGGTATGCTGGGACACAGCTTCGAAGGACCGGCGAAAAGCATCGGCCTGGCCAACTACGGCAGGCTGCTGGCCGAGCCCGTGTGGTGGCAGATCCTGCGGATCACTTTCGAGATCGCCCTGTTGACGACACTGTGCACGCTGTTGCTGGGCTATCCGCTGGCCTATCTGCTGTCGGCGTTGCGGCCGCGCACGGCGGGGCTGCTGATGATACTGGTGATCGTGCCCTACTTCACCAGCATCCTGGTGCGGACCTATGCGTGGATGGTGTTGCTGGGCAGCGATGGCATCGTCAACCGCCTGCTCAAGACCCTGGGTCTCATCGATGCGCCCTTGCCCTTGATGTACAACCGCTTCGCGGTGCTGGTGGGGATGACCTACGTCCTGCTGCCGTATATGGTGCTGGCGCTCTACAGCGTGATGCGGGGCATCGACAGCGGGCTGCTGCGGGCTGCCCACAGCCTGGGCGCCACGCGGCGGTCGGCTTTCATGCGCGTTTTCCTGCCGATGAGCCTGCCCGGCGTCGCTGCCGGCGCACTGATCGTCTTCATCATGAGCCTGGGTTTCTTCATCACGCCAGCGCTGATGGGAGGCGACCGCGACGCCATGATATCCATGATTATCCAGCAGCAGGTCGAAACCTATTTCGACTGGCCATTCGCGTCGACGCTGGCCGCCGTACTGCTGGCGCTGACCCTGGTCGCCTTTTTCGTCTACGACCGCATCGTGGGCATGGAACAACTTTTCAGGGCCAAGCAACGATGAAAGAACGCATGCCCGGCTGGTTCATCCGGATCGTGGGGGCGCTGGTACTGGCCTTCCTGATCCTGCCCATCCTGATCATCTTTCCCCTGGCGGCCAATCGCTCGGACTACCTGTCATTTCCCCCCACGGGCATTTCGTGGCGCTGGTTCCATACCGTGTTGACCGACCCGGGCTGGATGTCGTCCCTGCGCCTGAGCGTGGTCGTGGCGCTGCTGTCCACGCTCTTCGCCGTGCTGCTGGCGCTGGCCGTCGCGCTGGCACTGGTGCGCAACGATTTCCGCGGCAAGCGCCTGGTTTACGCGGTGGTGCTGATGCCCATGATCGTGCCTCACATCATCACCTCCATCGCCGTGTACTTCTTCTTTTCCGCGGTGCACATCCCAGCCCTGGCCGGCATGGTGATCGGCCACGTGGCGCTGGCGATTCCGGTGGCGACCATCATCCTGTCCGCAACCCTGCAGGCCTTCGACATGCGGCTGGAGCAGGCTGCATTGAGCCTGGGCGCGAGCCGGCTGGTGGCGCTCAGGCGCATCACCCTGCCCTTGATCGCGCCCGGCATCGCCGCGGCCGCCATCTTCGCCTTCCTCAGTTCATTCGAGGAATTGCTGGTGGCGCTATTCCTGTCTTCACCCGAACAGCAGACGCTGCCGGTGCGCATCTGGAACGCCGTGCAGTTCCAGCTGGACCCGACCATCGCCGCCGTCAGCGCGCTGTTGATCCTCTTTTCCGCCGCCGCCCTGGCCTTCGGCAATTTCCTCCAACGCAAGGAGCAAGCATGACCTCCCCCGATATTCCGTCTTTCAACCGCGCTGAATTCGAAGGGCGCGTCGCGCGCCTGCGTGCCGTCATGCGCGAGCGCGGCGCCGAGGTCATGCTGTTGGACGACATCGA
This sequence comes from Achromobacter sp. HZ34, assembly GCF_002209485.1. Classification (GTDB taxonomy): domain Bacteria; phylum Pseudomonadota; class Gammaproteobacteria; order Burkholderiales; family Burkholderiaceae_B; genus Bordetella_C. The sequence continues at coordinate 671,930 of NZ_NJIX01000001.1, forward strand.
GATCCTGGCCTATTTCACCGGCTACGAACGTTCGATCAGCTATTACCGCGCCTGCCTGGTGCCGCTGGAAGGCGAACCGCTGATGGTCCTGCGCAGCTTGGACACCGCCCCCTTCCTGGAAACCGCCTGGTTCGAACAGCATGTCGGTTATGCCGACGCGCAGGATCCCGTGGATCTGCTGACGGCTGAAATCAAGCAGCGCTGGGGCACCAACCTGCGCCTGGGTATCGACTTCGGCAGCCATGGCATGACCGTCGACGTGTTCCAGCGTCTGCAGGCAGGCTTGCCCGGCGCCACTTTCGTCGCCATGACGAACGTGCCCTGGGAACTGCGCCTGGTCAAGTCCGCCGCCGAGGTACAGCACATCGAACGCGCCAGCGGCATCGCCGACCAGACCATGGGCGAGATGGCGGCGCGTGCGCGCATCGGCATGAGCGGCCGCGACATGGCGGCCTTCGCGGCCGCCCGCTACATCGAGCTGGGTGGACTGCCGGGCCACGTCGGACCGATCACCTACGGCAAGGACTGGGGCTTCCTGCACGGCCATCTGCACGATACGCCGATGCAGTCTGGCGACGTCCTGCATATCGAACTGGTGCCGCGTTTCCGCGGCTACAGCGCCCGCATCATGCGCAGCGTCGTCATGGGCGAGCCCACCGCGCTGCAGCGCGACACCGCGGAAAAACTCATCGCGCTGCAGGACGCGCAGATCGTTGCCATGGTGCCCGGCGCATCCGCCCACGCGGTCGATGCGCTGCTGCGTGACGGCGTGCTGCGCGCCGGCCTGCGCGAGAGCTACGACAACATCACGGGCTACACGGTCGGGTATTACTCCCAGCAGCCGGTGCGTTCCAGCGATTTCACCCGTGTCTTTGGACCGCATTCCGACTGGACGCTGGAGGCGGGCATGGTCTTTCACATGTATACGTCCGCACGCGGCCTGGCCATCAGCGAAACGGTGCTGGTCGAGAGCGACGGCCCACGGCGGCTGACGCAACTGCCCCGCAAACTGTACACCGCAGGTGCATAGGACAGAGGAAATAGGAGCCGCCATGGACACTGTCGATCTGCTCGCCGCACTGGATGAGAAAGCCAGCCTGGAATTCCTGGCCCGGATGCTCAGGCACAAAAGCTACAGCGCCACGCCGGGGGAGCGCGAGCTGGCCGCGTTCATGGTGGAGCGCATGCGGGACATCGGGCTGGAGGCGGAATTGACGCCGGTGCCGGGTGGGCGGGTGAATGCGATCGGGCGGTGGCGTGGGACGGGGGCGGCCGGGGGCTCCGACGGCTCAGGTGGCCCTCACGGCTTCGGCGGGCTCGCTGGCGTTCATGGCGCCGGCAAGAGTCTTCTTTTCAACGGGCATCTGGACACCAATCCGGTCTCCGAAGGGTGGACCGTGGATCCCTGGGGTGGCTTGTACGACGACGAATTCATCTACGGTAACGGCGTCTCGAACATGAAAGCGGGCGACGCCGCCTATTACTGTGCGGTCAAGACCCTGATCGACCAGGGTGTGCGGCTGCCGGGTGATGTCGTACTGACCTACGTCGTCGGCGAACTGCAAGGCGGCATAGGCACGGTCGCCGCGATCGACCAGGGCATCAAGGCCGACTACTTCGTCAATGCGGAGCCGACGGACGTGCAGGCGCTGACCATGCACGCGGGGTCCTTCGTCTTCGTCATCGAAATCACCGGCAACACGCGTCACCTGTCCAAGCGCGAGGAAGCGGCCGACGCCATCATGGCAGGTTGCTGGCTGGTTCCGCGCATCAATGCCATGACTTTTTCCGGTGCTGCCAGCGAACGCCATGCGTCCATCAACCGGGCGCACGTCGGCGTCATGCGGGGCGGGCTGGGTCGGGAAATGCTGGAATGGCGGGCGCCCCAGGTTGCGGACTTCGTGCGCATCCAGGGGTCGGCGCGCTATGCGCCCGGCCAGAGCGAAGATGGCGTCATGGCAGACCTGCGGAGAATGCTGGACGAGATGGAGTTCACCCTCCCCGGCATCCGTGCGACCGTCACGATCAACCGCAACGATGACCGTCCCACGATGCTGCCCTTCGAGGTGGCGCCGGACAACCGGATCGTACAGGCCGTCAATCAGGCGTATCGGCGGGTCCGGGGTGTCGAACAACCGACCGGGGCATTGCGTCCGCCCGCTTTCTACGGCACCGATGCGGCGCACTTCTATCAGAGGCGGGGGATGGCCGGCGTGGTCTGCGGGCCTGGCGGGAAGTACAACACCATGCCGGATGAACGGGTGGATATCGCGGACTATCTGGCCGCGATCCGGGTCTACATGCTGACGATATTGGACATATGCGGCTGAGGTGGCTATGTACTCCGCATTTTGCGTCGTACGCTTTTGGCGGCCGGGCGACCTTCACTGCCAGGATTCAGCCTGTCGCCGGGATTACGGATTGCTGTTCGATTCAATCTGCCGTTTTGGGCGGCAGGCCTCAGCTGACGACGCGGTTCAAGGAATGATCTTGTAGTTCGCGAATGTAATCGGATCCTTGGGATCGCCGCGTTCGACGTTCCGTCCTTCGGAGACCAGGGCTTCTCCCTTCGGCTTGTCATTCAGTCTCCAGCTTTCCGAAATGCGGGAGCTGAAGACGAAGTCACGCTGCTTGGCGTCGTAGCGGAAGGTAATGTAGTCCGTCCAATGGCTGCCGCAAGACACGCCGTTCTGCACGGTGAAGTAGCGGCCCTTGGTCGCGAAAGGTGCATCGTTATCCGTGATCGGATCGCATTGCCCGCCCTGGTCGGCGCGGAAGACGACCTCGTCATTACGCCCCTGCAAGCGATAGCCGCCGTCGGCTTGCCCAAGAAACACCAGCAACGGCCGCGCCGGCGCCGGCTTCTCGGTCCGGCGATAATCCCCTTCGCGCGGCTGCGCCAGGATGACCAGGTAGTCCGTCTTCCCGTCCCCATCCAGATCCCCTGCTTTTTCCGCGGCGAGAACCTGCATACCCTTGGGCAGTTGCTTCGCGATGGCGGCAGGCAGCGTCGTGGACGCCTGCGCGGAAGCGATACCGGGTAGCGTAGCCGTGGCAATCAGCGCCGTGGCAGCCGCCTGCAAGAGCGGCGACGGCAAACGTCGGGGTTGCTGGAGAAACGAGGTCAGAGCATGGCGACGCGTTGGGAATCTCATGGGTAGCTTCGGTGTGTAGACAAAAGCAGGCGTTAACGGGGACGCAAGCTTATCACTCCCCGCCTCCCTTCATCGGCTGCGCGTACGACATCGCCGGCTGGCACCACGATGGATAGTCGGCGACAACCTCAACGAAGTCGTCAAAGTAGCTGAGGCCGAGTGCCGATAGCCGGCAGATCAGTACGTCGAGCGTCTCCTGCCCGAAGCACGGCCCGAATGAAATAAGGTCTTCGTTCTCGTCGAGAAGATTCACACCTTCCATCGCGGTTTGCAGCCCGGCCTGCGACACGCCACGCTCCTGGAGAGCGCGCCGCCGGATAACCAATCCGTATTCAGAGGTGACTTTGACCATGCTCATAGGTTTCGGCTGCGGCTTCGTGCCGACGTCCCCGTACGTTCCGTAGGACACGCCCGACAGCGGACGGCATTCATAGTCGACATCCCCCGGATCGATCGTTCGACATCCGCACAACCTGTCTCAGGAGGCACGTGGCGACTGTTCATCAAGCCCAGAGCTTCGCCAAGCGATTCCACGAACTCGGCGCGCTCGCCTTTATATTCGCCCGAGATATCCCTGAAACTGGAGCACAACGAAGAGCGGACTTCCTCACTCGCCATCTGCAGAGTGGCCGCCAGTTGCTCCAGAGCCTGAATTACGTCATCGGGGTTGATCGCCCCTTCCCCAGAAAACTCCAAAAACACCGCAAAATTTGCGATTTGTTTCTTCAGTAGCACAAATGAATAGCCCCGCTTTCCGGGCGGGGCGAAAGATCAATAAAAGAAGGAATTATAGTTGTTGATCAATAGTTTATAGATTTTTTATAAAGTAGTTTCGAGGACGCTGACATCCCGATCTTCAGCTAAAAATCCATCCAACAAACCTGCGCTAACTCACCTCACCTTCCCTTCCTTCCAAGCCTGCAACAGTTTGTCATAAGCTATCGTTTCCCCCTTCGGCTTCTCATTCGCCAGCTTCTTCCACGGCGCATGTTCATCCGACAGCCACTTCGACGGATCGCTGCGGGCATTGAGTTTCGGGGCGCAATGCGCCATCCCTGCCCGCTCCAGCCTGGCCATGACCTGATCCATTTCATTGGCCAGGTTATCCATGGCCTGTTGCGGCGACTTCTCTCCCGTCACCGCGGCGGCGACGTTGTTCCACCAGAGTTGTGCCAACTTGGGATAGTCGGGCACGTTGTTGCCGGTCGGCGTCCACGCCACCCGTGCCGGGCTGCGGTAGAACTCGATCAAGCCGCCATAATTCGCGGCATTCTTGGTGAAGTAGTCGCTGTGGATGTCGCTGTCCCGGATAAAGGTCAGACCGGTAATGGACTTCTTCAAGGACACCGACTTCGACGTGACGAATTGCGCATAGAGCCACGCCGCCGACATCCGGTTCGGATCGGTCGACTTGAAGAACGTCCAGGATCCCACATCCTGGTAGCCGTTCTGCATGCCGTCCTTCCAGTAAGGACCATACGGTGACGGCGCCATGCGCCACTTGGGCGTCCCATCCGCATTCACCACCGGCAACCCCTTCTTGGTCATATCGGCCGTGAACGCCGTGTACCAGAAGACCTGCTGCGCGATCTGCCCCTGCGCCGGCACGGGCCCCGACTCCGAGAACGTCATCCCCATCGCCTGCTGCGGCGCGTACTTCTTCATCCAGTCTATGTACTTGGTCAAGGCATACACCGCGGCCGGACTATTGGTTGCCCCGCCCCGCGCGACCGACGCACCCACCGGCGTGCACTTGTCGTCCGCCACGCGTATGCCCCACTCGTCCACCGGCATGCCATTGGGCAGCCCCTTGTCGGCGGCGCCGGCCATGGACAGCCAGGCATCGGTGAAGCGCCACCCCAGCGAAGGATCCTTCTTGCCATAGTCCATATGCCCATAGATGCGCTTGCCATCCAGTTCCTTCACGTCGTTGCTGAAGAACTCGGCAATGTCCTCGTAGGCGGACCAGTTCGTCGGCACGCCCAGCTCATAGCCGTACTTGGCCTTGAACTTGTCGCGCAGGTCCTCGCGGGCGAACCAGTCGGCGCGGAACCAATACACGTTGGCGAATTGCTGGTCGGGCAACTGGTAAAGCTTGCCGTCCGGCGCCGTCGTGAACCGGGTGCCGATGAAGTCCTGCAGATCCAGGCCGGGGTTGGTGTACTCCTTGCCCGCCCCCTGCATATAGTCGGTCAGCGGCAGGATGGCGCCGTAGCGGTAGTGGGTGCCGATCAGATCCGAATCGGAGATCCACCCGTCGTAAATGGACTTACCTGATTGCATGGAGGTCTGCAGTTTCTCGACCACGTCACCTTCCTGGATGATGTCGTGGTTGACCTTGATCCCGGTGATCTCGGCAAAAGCCCGAGCCAAGGTCTTGGACTCGTACTCGTGCGTGGTGATGGTCTCGGACACCACATTGACCTCATTGACCCCCTTGGCCTTCAGCTTGGCGGCCGCCTCGATGAACCACTTCATCTCCGCCATCTGCTGGTCCTTGGACAACGTCGAAGGCTGGAATTCAGTGTCGATCCACTTCTGCGCCTCCGGCTCTCCCGCCCATGCGCCCGGCGTTCCGATCAGGGCGATGGCGGCCGCCACGGCATGCATACGCAATTTCATGACTGTCTCCTCGGTAGCCTTCCCCATGTAGTGAAGCGGACAGGGCCGGGGAAAGCGGGGGGCCGTGGTCCGTGCGAAGAACCAGCTAGCCCTTGCGCATGATGAATCCCAGCAACAACATGGAAATCACGAAACTGATCCATATCGACGGCGGATTCTCCAGCGAGAACCAGGAGGCGAAGCGTTCGCCCAGGCCGACGAACACCAGATTGACCCAGGCCGCGCACATCAAACCGATGAACAGGCGGTCACCACGTGTCGTGGCGATAGGCAGGAAACCTTTGCGCAAGCGCGTGGGCGAGCGCAGTTCGGCCACCGTCATGCCCGCCAGCATCACCACGATGCAGCCGAAGAACACGGCCACGGGCAGCGTCCAGACCATCCAGTCGAACATGCGAGTCTCCTTCGATACGCCCGCAGCCAGACACTCGTAATGCGGCGTGCGACATCCAGTTCGCGCGCCGCCGCCGTTGCTATACGCGCCCCATGGCGAATCCCTTCGCGATGTAGTGGCGCACGAACCAGATGACGATGGCGCCGGGCACGATGGTCAGGACACCGGCCGCGGCCAGCACGCCCCAATCCATTCCGGAAGCCGATACCGTGCGCGTCATCGTGGCGACGATGGGTTTGGCATTGACCGACGTCAGGGTGCGCGCCAACAGCAGCTCCACCCAGCTGAACATGAAGCAGAAGAACGCCGTCACGCCCACCCCGGCCTTGATCAGGGGCAGGAAGATGGTCAGGAAAAAGCGGGGAAAGGAATAGCCGTCCACATAGGCGGTCTCGTCGATTTCCCGCGGCACGCCGGACATGAAGCCTTCCAGGATCCAGACGGCCAGCGGCACGTTGAATACCAGATGCGCCAGGGCTACGGCCAGGTGAGTGTCCATCAGGCCCAGCGCGCTATACAGCTGGAAGAACGGCAACAGGAACACCGCCGGCGGCGTCATGCGGTTGGTCAACAGCCAGAAGAACACATGCTTGTCGCCGATGAAGCTGTAGCGCGAAAAGGCGTAGGCCGCCGGCAAGGCCACCAGCAGTGAAATCACCGTGTTGACCACCACATAGATCAGGGAGTTGATGTAGCCCGAATACCAGGAGGGATCGGTGAAGATGGTCCGGTAATGGCGCAAGGTGAAGTCATGCGGCCAGAGGGTCAGCGAGCTGACGATCTCCGTATTGGTCTTGAACGACATGTTCAGCATCCAGTACAACGGCAGGATGGCGAACACCAGGTAGACGACCAGGAAGACACTGCGCCAGATGATAGGCTTCTCACGCATGGACATTCTCCTCGTCCGCCGCGCCCGACGTGCCGGCGCGTTGGATCCAGTTGTAGAGGATGAAGCACAGCAGCAGGATGATCAGGAAATACACGATGGAGAACGCCGCCGCCGGTCCCAGGTCGAATTGGCCCACTGCTTTCTGCGTCAGATATTGGGACAGGAACGTGGTGGCGTTGCCGGGGCCGCCGCCCGTCAGGACGAAGGGCTCCGTGTAGATCATGAAGCTGTCCATGAAACGCAGCAGCACGGCAATCATCAGCACGCCGCGCATCTTGGGCAGTTCGATATAGCGGAAGACGGCCAGCCGCGATGCGCCGTCGATGCGCGCGGCCTGGTAATACGCCGGCGCAATGGCCCGCAGGCCGGCATAACAAAGCAAGGCGACCAGCGGCGTCCAGTGCCACACGTCCATGATCAGCACGGTAAGCCAGGCGTCGAGGACATTGGCCGTGTAGTTGTAATTGACGCCCAGCCCCGCCAGGGCGGCGCCCAGCAGGCCGATATCGCTGCGGCCGAACACCTGCCATATCGTCCCGACCACGTTCCAGGGAATGAGCAATGACAAGGCCACGACCACCAGCACCGCCGACGCGCGCCACCCGTGCGCCGGCATGCATAGCGCCAGCAGGATGCCCAGGGGAATCTCGACGACCAGCACGGCCAGCGAAAACCCGATCTGCCGGAACAAGGCATTGTGCAGTTCTTCGTCCTGCAGAACGGCGGCAAACCACTCGGTACCGACGAAGACGCGACGATCCGGAGCGATGATGTCCTGCACCGAATAATTGACCACAGTCATCAGCGGCAGGATCGCGGAGAATGCCACTGACAGCACCACGGGGAGGATCAGGAACCAGGCTTTCTGATTGATCGGCTTCATGGAATCAGCGCCTCGTCGCGGTAGAAACAGGTCTTCGAGTTCAGTACCGACAGCCAGACGATGTTGCCCGGCGTCATTGCCACTTCGCTGTCCAGGGGCAGGCGCGCCCTGACCACATATTGTTCAAAGGTGCCGGTGAGCAGCAGATAGGTGCCGACGTCCTGCAGGCGCGTGACTGTCACGGGCAATGCGCCCGGTGCATCCTCGGGGCGCAGGTGCGTGAATTCCGGGCGCACGCCCAGGGTGAACTCGCCCGCTTGCGCCAGCGTGCGGGCGCGCGCCGGCGTAAGGCCGGTCAGGCGGCGGCTGCCGACCAGAACGCTGTCATCGAACCAGCGCGCCGGCAGGAAGTTCATGCCGGGAGAACCGATGAAATGTCCGACGAAGGTATGCGACGGCCGCAGGAACAGATCGTCCGGGCTGCCGATCTGCACCACCCTGCCACGCGACATCACCACCACGCGTTCAGCGAAAGTCAGGGCCTCTGTCTGATCGTGGGTGACGTAGATGAGCGTCAGCTTCAGCTCCTTGTGGATCTCCTTGAGCTTGCGCCGCAATTCCCATTTGAGATGCGGATCGATGACGGTCAAAGGCTCGTCGAACAGCACCGCCGATACATCATTGCGCACCAGGCCACGGCCCAGGGATATCTTCTGCTTGGCATCGGCCGTCAGGTTGCGCGCCCGGCGATCCAGGACGGGCGACAGTTCCAGCATCTCGGCGATGCGCCCGACTCTCTCTCGCACCTTGTCTTCGGGCACCTTGCGATTGCGCAGCGGGAACGCCAGGTTCTGCGCCACCGTCATGGTGTCGTAGACGACCGGGAACTGGAAGACCTGGGCGATATTGCGTTCCTGCGGGGTCTGGCCGGTCACGTCGCGGCCGTCGAAGCGGATCGATCCCGAAGACGGCCGCAGCAGCCCGGAAATGCAGTTCAGCAAGGTGGTCTTGCCGCAACCGGACGGCCCCAGCAAGGCGTAGGCGCCGCCATCCCGGAAGGTGTAATTCAAGGGCAGCAAGGCGTAGTCTTCATCCGAAATGGGATGCGGGACATAGGAGTGCGAGAGATCCAGTTCGATGCTGGCCATCACAGGTCCTCGCGCAGCAAGGCTCGATAGGCGGGCGCGACCAGCAGGTCCCCCGTGGCATCGAAGGCATAGGTCTGGGCCGGATCGAAGTACAGCTGGATGCGGGCCCCCAGTTCGAAACGATGCACGCCGGGCAGTTGGGCCACCACGTCACCGGCCGCTGTCGTCGCATGCACAAAGGTGTCGGACCCGGAGATTTCCGCCAGCTTGACCTCTCCTTCGAGCGCCAGGCTGCCGGGGCGCTGTTCCAGCCGCAGCGCGCCGGCGCGCAGGCCGGCCATGATGTCGCCGCGGCCACCACCGTCAGGGAGCTCCCGCTGCACGCGTAAGCCGCTACGCAGCACAAACCCCTGGCCGTCGCGTTGCGCCAGGAACAGGTTCATCGGTGGATCACTGAACACGCGGGCCACGCGTATCGAGCGCGGACAGTGGAAGACTTCCGCCGTCGGCCCGTATTGCAGCAGCTCGCCGGCATCCAGGACAGCGGTATAGCCACCCAACAGCAAGGCCTCGGCGGGTTCGGTGGTGGCGTAGATGACCGTGGCGTCGCCCTCGGTGAACAAGCCGGCCAGCTCTTCGCGCAAGGCTTCGCGCAGCTTGTAGTCGAGGTTGACCAGGGGTTCGTCCAGCAGCACCAGCGGGGCTTCCTTGACCAGGGCGCGGGCCAGCGCGACACGCTGCTGCTGCCCGCCCGACAGCTCGGCCGGATAGCGATCGAGCAGATGTTCGATGTGCAGCCGGCTGGCCATGGCCATGACCCGTTCATCGACGCGGTCGGCGGTGCCCAGGCGCAGTGGCGACGCGATATTGTCGCGCACGGTCATGGACGGATAGTTGATGAACTGCTGGTAGACCATGGCCACGTTGCGCTCGCGCACGGGAACGCGTGTGACGTCGACGCCATCGACCCGCACGGTGCCGTCGCTGGGCCGGTCGAGACCCGCCATGATGCGCATCAATGACGTCTTACCTGCCTGGGTCACGCCCAGCAGGATGGTCATCTCTCCCGGGTGGGGGGCGAGATTGAACGGATAGAGCAGGACTTGTGATCCCGCCCGTTGTTGTACATCCTCCAACGTCAGCTGCATCGCGTCTCCTGGCGAAAAGCTGCGGGCTTTCAGTTTGCTTTTGATGAGGTTGTACTGAAAGCGCGGAAGAAAGACAACGGTGAAAGCGTAGATAAAGGTCTAAAACAGGGTTAAGGCCTATCGTTAATTGCGATGGAACATGTGGAGAGGTCAGACAGCAGGAGGCTGTTTACCCGTCTTTGACTGGATTTCATCCTCCTTGCCATCCTTTCCTCCTCCAGTGATCGGGGCAGCCCGCGCAGCCACCTGCATCAGCAATTCGATCTGGCGATCCTTGGCGGCCAGTTGCTCGCGCAGCGTGGCGTTCTGCGTGATCAGTTGGGTGGCGGACTGATCGGCTTGCGCCCTGGCCGCCGACGTCGCTTCGGCGACGGCTTTCATCTGGATCGCCAGGGCTTCGGCATGGGCTTCGGCCAGCGCGGCGCGGCGGGCCTGGGCATCGTTGTCCTCACGGGCCTGCGCCAATTGCCCCTGCAGTTCGGCGGCCTGGGTTTGCAGCTGGGTCTGCAACTGCGTTCCCTGCGCCTGGAAATTGGCGACCTGGCTCTGGAACTGTTCGACCGTCGCTTCCGCCATCTTGCGCGTCCGGTCCAGTTCTTCCTGGGCCTTCTTCAGCGCCTGGCGTTGCGTGTCGATTTCCCCCAGCCAACGCTTTTCGTGGGCCGAGTGGCGCGCTTCGCTGGCTGCCAGCGCTTCCCGGCTGACAGCCTGGGCGTCGCGCAAGGCTTGCTGGCCGTCGGCGACCTGTTCCTGCACGGTGGCCAGGCGCTGGTTCAGGGTTTTCAGCGCGCTTGCGTCTTCGCGTGCCTGCCGTTCGGCGCCACGCAGGCGCTCTTCGGCAGCCGTGGCCTGGGCGCGGGCAGACTGCGCGGCGGCTTCCAGATCGCTTTCGCGGATGCGCAGACGGACCTGTTCCTGTGCCAGCGCCGCCTGGTCGGTCGCGATCTGCTCCCTGGCCTGGGCCAGTTCTTCCCTTTCCCGGGCCGAGGCGGCCAGCCATTCCTGGCGCGCGGCGGTCAAGGCCTGCTCCCACACCTGCGCCACCGCGCGGGTAACCGCTACGGGAATGTCCGTGCCGCGGCCCTGCCCGCCGACCAGACGCTCGCTCAGTCCACGGAACCAGGCCTTGAGATGCGGACCGACCGTATTGGGCGAGCCGCGCCCCAGATGCAGGCGCACCCGTTCTATGGTGGGCTGCTCGCCCGCCTGCAACAGCGCGTCTGCCGCCGCCCAGACATCCGAAGCTTGTACGCCAGTTGCCATGAGGCCCTTCTCCTGTTTCGCGAAACGCTGCGGCCATTGTTGCGACGACGGCCGCCCGTCGGCAGATCAAGTTCTAGAGCGGATAATTAAAAGTTATCCGACTTAACCACACCAATATGTATTATTTAATACGTGTTATGTATTATATTACACAACTTGCCGTTGCGGGAGAGGGAGGTCGCTATTCGAGCGATAGAAGCCGTTCTGGAACGACATACGCCAGGAAAGGCAACGCCATGCGCAGCGTAAGCAGCGCAAACGTCAAAGCGCGCCAAGCGATAACACTTGGCGCGCCGCCCATATACCTCTTCTTTCTTGATCGCCTGTCGCTGGCCCGGCTAGGGATAAAGACAGACGTTGCGTAAGACGCCGACGCCAAGACGGCGTCGACATCGAGGGCCCGCGCTCGGCTGCGGTCAACCCCAGATCAAGATTCCACCTATCACGGCCAGGAACAGGCCTGCCAGCACTGGGAGAAACAGCGCACGCACAAGCTCCATGACCGGCACGCGGCTGAAGCCCGCCACGGCGATCAAGGACGACCAGGCGATCAACGTACCTCCCCCTGTCCACACCGCCCCCATCTGGCCGATGGCGGCAAGGGTCGAGACATTCACGCCGGCCACCGGACCCAGCGCACCCGATACGGCCCCGGTCAGCGGCAGCCCGGCAAAGCCCGATCCGTCGATCCCGGTGATCATCCCCATGATAAGAACGCCGAAGCCGACCAACAATCCATTCTGCGGCAGCAGATGCTGGCCCGATTGCACGAGCTCAAACAACAAGTCCGGCACATGGCCGCCCGCGGCAACGCCAAGTATGTCGCCCGCGGTTCCCTTCGCTCCCACAAAAAAGAACCCCGCAATCGGAAGCACGGCACCCATCGCCTTGAAGGCGAAGACAAATCCATCGGTCACATGCTCGGCAGACGCTTCGAAAGCCCTGCGGCCTTTGCACACGGAGAACGTCACACAGATCATCAGCAACGCCGCCACGCCGCCTATGACCAATGCCCCCTGCCCGCCCTTGAGGTCAGGCGCGCCAGCGATGCCAAGCTTGGGCGCCATCATGAGCAAGATGATCGCCAGGAATGCGACTGGCGTGATCACGGCGAACGCTCTGGAGGCACCGGAGTGGTCGTCGCGCCGCAGTTCCGCCGTAATGGCGGCCTCGGTCGGCAGATCATGATCATGCGCCGTGCCCTGCGCGATAGACGCCTTGTCGAAGCTTGCAGCGCCCTCCACATGCTGTACACGCGCGCCGGCGGGCGTAAGCTCCCAGCGCTCGAGCAAAGCGGCGCTGCCCGGCTGGATGAACTTGCGGGTCTTGAACCAGCACAGCGTCAAGGCGACCACACCCACGATCCAGGACAGTTGGAGCGCCTGGTCGGCCACCAGCGAAGGCGCGATACCCCCCGCGGCCTTGGCGCTGATGGCCGGTGCCACCCCGATCACATAATCCGAAGAGAGCGCCATGCCCTGCCCCGCGATCGCGATCGCCATGGCGCCCGCCAGTGGCGGCAGCCCCGCGGCAATCGCCGCCGGAAGCAGGACTGCTACTACCAGCGGAATAGCGGGAGTCGGCCAGAAGAACAACGAAATCAGATAAGTGACCACGGCCAGGATCAGATAGGCGTTGTGCCCGTTGGTCATGATCTTCCGAAAAGGGCGCACCATGCGGACGTCCGCGCCTATGCCTTTAAGCGAGTTCAACAATGCGGTCATCAGCGCGATGATCAGGAATATGTTGAAGAGTTCCTTGGCCGCGACCATGCTGGCGCTGAAGATGCTGCTTATCGCGGTAATCAGGCTGCCCGACCAGAAAAATGTCACCACGGCAGTGGCCAGAATTGCGGGCACGACGACATTGGCCCGGCACATCATCGTGACGACAATGATGCACACGCCAGCCAGGTAGGCCCAGTGCGCGGGCCCGATTGAAAGCTCCATGTTTGCTCCAGCGCGGAAGATGAACCGCAGAGTAGGACGTCCACTGCGGTATACAATATCCCAAGGCGTTTGATTTTCCCGCTGGTGTTTACCCTGGATGTGGTGGTGCTTGAAGCGGCCTTGGATTTATCCGCCAGCCTTCATGTCGCAGCCGCACCAAATTGGCAATTTTCCCAGGTATTTCTACGTGAAATCGCGCGAAACCGGTGCAAAGCCGCGACCCGGCAGAGCAGCGATGCACCGCCCCGAGGCAGGCGACGCCACCGAAGCATCGAGATCCCGGCAAACTAGGTGTATTCCCTAATCATTGGTATACAATATCCTGACATTGCTGATAAAACCTGCTTCACGCTTTGAGATCACCATGGATAACGCTTTGTTCTGCCCTGTCGCCTGCGACAGGGATGCAATCAACCCTTCCAGACTCACCAATGGCTGGAATACGCTGCGCACTTCCGGCCTGCTGGCTCGCCTGGAACAACCTTTTATTGATTGGCAGGCAGGCCGCCTGCGCATGCTCTCACCGGAACGCCTGTGGGCTGCGGCAATGACCGACCCCCGGTCCCTTGCAGAGATCCGCCGTTCACACCACGCCACCGAACGCTGACATATCGGCATCCGAATCGCCCGGCACGACGGGCGTATACAATGTTCACACCCGCGCGCAATACCAAATAACGCTCATGTCGAAAGCCGCCAGGACCGCCCCTACTCCGTCAACCCCGCTTGGAGCCAGCCATTCGCCTCTAACCCAGTTGGTGGTGGAGGCGCTCCGTGAAAAAATCCTCGGGGGAATCATTGCGCCGGGCGAGCGCCTGGTGGAAAGCCGTCTATCCGAAGAGTTTTCCGTTTCCCGCATGCCGGTGCGCGAGGCGTTGCGGCAATTGGCGGCCAGTGGCCTGGTTACCATCGAACCGCGGCGTGGCGCGACTGTCACCGCATTCCAGGGAGCGCAGCTACGCGAGCTGGTTGAAGTCCGCGCGACGCTCGAAGCCTTGAACGCAAAGTTGGCCGCCCAGCGGCACGACCCCGACCAGATAGCCGAATTGAACGCCCTGTTGGACGAGGGCATGCGCCTGGCCAACAATCCCGACACGGAACGCACGTTGACGCACCTCAACCGCCGCTTCCATGACTCGCTGGGCCGCATTGCCGCGAACTCGGTCCTGCAGGAAGTCATGGGTACCCTGCGCGACCGGACGGCCGTACTGTTTGCCCCCTTCCACGCCAACCGTGCCCAGCAGAACTGGGAGGATCACGCGGCGATTCTTCGCGCGGTCATCAAGGGTGATGCCGAACTGGCCAGCCTCCTGGCTGCGCGGCACGTCTACAACGCCGCGCAGATGGAGCCGTGACGGGCGCACCGTCGCCGCAAATCAACTTGGCGGCGGCTTTCTGGCAGTCCGGGCTGGCAACACTGATAGCCGCTTTCGCATCACGCTGAATTCTGGAAAGTAAAACTGTCCGAGTAAATTTGCGTCGCATCGGCTCCCGCCTGGGTAAAGCGCGCCTTGGCATCGTGGACCATGAACGGCGATCCGCATAGATACACGGAATGCTCGGCCAAGTCGGGCCGATCGACCAGCACTGCGTCCTGCACATAGCCGGTACGCCCCTTCCACCCAGGGTCGGGACGCGACAGCACGGGCACGAACTCAAACTCGTACAGCCGCTGGCTCCATTGCGCCAGCTCCTCCGTCTGATATAGGTCCTGCTGGCTGCGCACGCCCCAATACAGCCGACTGGGGGGCAGGTCGTCGTTATCCAGCAAGGACTCCAGAATCGCCCTGATCGGCGCGATGCCCGTGCCGGTAGCGGCGAAGATCATCGGCTGATAGTCCTGCGCACGATAGTGGAAAGTGCCATGCGGTAGCTCAACTCGCATCGCTGCGCCTGGTTTGAGCGAGCCCAACATCCGATCGGTGAAACGGCCACCCAAGATGCGTTTGATGTGCAGGTCTACGCTCTGACCGTCGGGCGCGTTGGCCATGGAAAAGCAGCGATGGCTGCCATCTTCCAGCTGAATGTTGAGGTATTGCCCAGGGGCGTAGACGATACCCTCCCCGTCGGGCATGGCGGGTAGCCGCAACCTCAGCAAAGTCACGTCCGGCGCCAACGCCGATACGGTCTCGACAGTGGCCTCCATGCACACCGGATCGGACGCGGATGGCACGGTTTCGATGCTGATGACCAGGTCGCTTTCACATAGGGCCTGACACGCCAGGCCCTGCCCCTGAGCCAGCTCATCTTCAGAGAGCGCCATAGGCAGTTCCTCATAGCGCGCCGAGCCCTGCACGACGGTCATGCGGCAGGTGCCGCAGCCGCCAAAAGTGCAATCGTGCGGGATGGCCACGCCTTGCCGCCGGGCCGCATCCAGCACGGTCTCGCCCCTGTTGACTTCGAAGCTCTGCTGCGTTTGCAGCCACAAAACGTGGTGTGACATCGCTTATTTCTTGATATCGGCTTGCACAAGGACTTCGGCTTTACCGGCCAGGACCGCCTGCAGGGCGGCCAGCGCTGCCACACCGCAGGCAGTGTCCTGCTCGCCGTTACCGCCGGACAGGCCGACGCCGCCGACGACATCGCCGTCGACCACGATGGGATAGCCACCCACGAAGGCAGCGAACTTGCCCTCGAAGCTCAACTGGATGCCAAACGCTTCGTTGCCGGGAAGCGCAGGACCATTAGGGGGAGTGGTGAACAAATGGGTGGAGCGCTTATGGCCAGCCGCGGTGAAGGCTTTGTTCCAGGCTATCTGCGGACCCGTGACGCGTGCGCCATCCATGCGTTCCATCAGAATGGGAAAGCCACCTGCGTCAGCGATGCAAATGGTCTCGGCCACGCCGATCTCCTTGGCTTTGGCCAGCGCGGCCTGGGCCATGGCGCGCGCCTCGTGCAATTCCAACGTCTGGGCTGTTTTCATATGCGTATCCGGAAAGTTGCAAAACGGGTAATTGGTGTGGTCGTGTGTCGCTACGCGATGCCGCGGCAGGCAAAAAAAACACGCGCGACGGCTGCTACGTGCTCAGACGCCGCGGTAGACGGTTTTGACCTGCGTGAAGAAATCCAACCCCGCACGTCCCGATTCGCGGAAGGTCGAGGTGCTGGAATTCTTCAGGCCGCCGAATGGCGCATTGACCAGATTCCCTGTGGTGGTGCGGTTGATCTTGACCGTACCGGCCTCGATGTCCTGGGTGAACTGGTGCATGGTGCGCGGGTTCGTCGTGGCGATAGCCGCTGACAGTCCGTACTCGGAGTCGTTGGCAATCGCCATTGCTTCCTTGAAGTCGGCCGCCTCGATGATGGCTAGCACCGGGCCGAAAATTTCTTCCTGCGCGATGCGCATGTCTGGCCTGACGTCGGTGAACACTGCGGGAGCCACGTAGTAGCCAGCGTCGTAGACGCCACCACGAAGGCGCTCGCCACCCACCAGGTGGGTGGCCTCTTCCTTGCCAATGGCAATGTACTTGAGCACGGTCTCCAGCTGCTTGGCGGTAGCCAGCGGACCCAGGTCCATGCCGGCTTCCAAGCCGGGGCCAATCTTGAGTGTCTTGACGCGCTCGAGCAGCTTCTGGGTGAAGGCCTGCTTGACCTGTGGCACGACGATG
This sequence comes from Achromobacter sp. HZ34, assembly GCF_002209485.1. Classification (GTDB taxonomy): domain Bacteria; phylum Pseudomonadota; class Gammaproteobacteria; order Burkholderiales; family Burkholderiaceae_B; genus Bordetella_C. The sequence continues at coordinate 688,872 of NZ_NJIX01000001.1, forward strand.
AGGCGGCTGGTGCCTGTGCAGGCTTGTCCAGTGAGCGAGAAACCGCCCTTGACGGCCAGATCCACGGCAGCGTCGAGGTCAGCGTCCTCCATCACAATGAGCGGGTTCTTGCCGCCCAGTTCCATCTGCAGGCGAGTGGTCAGATGCACGCTACGGTGGATGTCCTCGCCTGCCTTGGTCGAGCCGGTGAACGAGATCGCGCGAACAGCCCGGGATGCCGTCATTGCCAAGCCCACATCGCCGGCCCGGCCGATCACGCAGTTGAGCACACCAGCGGGGATGCCCGCGTGCACGAGGGCCTCCACCAGGTGCACGCCGGTGAGTGGCGCGTCGGACGAGGGTTTGAACACCACGGTGTTGCCCGTGATCAGGGCTGGCGCGATCTTGCGCGCGGGGATGGAGGCGGGAAAGTTCCAGGGCGAGATGACGGTCACCACACCCAGCGGTTCGCGATGGCTGTAGACGTACTGCAAGGGATCGTCCTGCGGATACGTCTCGCCAGTAAAGGTCTGACCTTCCACGGCATAGAAACGGAAGGTCTGGGCGGTGCGCGAAATTTCGTCGCGCGCAAGGGCTAGCGACTTGCCCTCTTCCTGCGTGAGGTCGCGCGCGAACGCTTCGGCGCGGTCCTCGAGGTAATCGGCCGCGCCATTCAGGATCTTGGCGCGTTTGCTGATGGGGGTGGCGCGCCAGGCGGCGAAGGCGCGGGTGGCCGCAAGCACTGCGGCTTCGGCCTCGGCCGGGCCGGAGGCGGGGAAGCGCCCCACGACGACCGTGGTGTCGGCGGGGTTGATGTTGTCGAACAGGCGCCCGGACTGGCTGGGCTGCCACTGGCCGTCGATGTAGTTCTGGTACTGCTTGATGGAATCCGTCATGGCTATTGGCACGCTTCAGGAAGGTCGGAGAAAGGCACCGGCCGGGGCGAGGTTGTGGACGCCTGGATGCCCCGGCCTGGGTGGGTGGGTTCCGATCAGGCGGCCAGCAATTCCTCCTCAGGGATGTCGTTGGCGACATAGTCGCGATACAGGGCGGTGGTATAGAGCAGCCGCATCTGAGCGCCGACTTCGCAGATCTTCAAGCAGCGGGCCTGCAGTTCGGGCGTATTGGCATGCTCCAGCACAATCTGGTAGCCACGCTCGCCATGGATTTCATCCGAAACGATATGCAGGTCGAAGAATTCGACCTCTTCGTCCGTGAAGCCGTATTTCTCGCGCAACGTGGGTGTCTGCTTCCGGTAAATCGAGGGCACCTGCGATTCCAGGCCCACGACCAAAGCGGCGACGGCCACGACAGGGTCTTCGCGCATGGCCACGCTGTAGCACCACCCCTGCAGCCCGCGAGTTGTAGGTGACATGTTGCCGGGATCGGTCACGCGCGCACGGGTGGTGCCGCAGGCTTCGGCGAAGCGAATCAACAGGTCGGTATGACGGTCACCGCCGATTTCCTCTTCGTACATATTGGCCAGCAGGAAGTCCTTGGCCTCTGTCATGTGATCGGGAGTACGGGCATACAGGTAGCCCAGGTAATCGGCGAATGGGCCCACGTAGTGGTAGTGGTTCTCGGCCCAATGGGCCAGGTGGCTGCGGCTCAGCTTTCCTTCTGCCCAGGCAATGCTGAAGGGAGACTTGTTCGCGCTTTTACCTTTGATGGCATCTTCGAGCGCAGTGCGGAATTCGTCGCGGCTCATGAGGGAAGACATGGCATTTCCTTTGTGCGGTGAGACTGCTGTGACGGGGAAGCCGTGCGGCTTGACGAGGCTGGAGGACACGGCCAGGAAGGGATACTGTATACAAGATAAACTGCGAGCTTGTTTTTGCGCACTCCGTGAAAACCCGGATGCAGAGCAATTCAAAGCTATTTCTTAGCGCAAAAGGTGACAAATTCAGCATTGATACGGGTTAGCCCGGGATGACACGACATACGCCTATCAATCAGACTTCGGTATACAGTATCCTACTGATTATGAATTGTATGCCTACATTGATTTTTCATAAGAACGGCAAGACCTACACCGGAGAGGTCAAGCAAGGCGCCAATCCGGTCGTCTGCGCCGGCATCAAGCAGTTCCCCTTCCCCCACCTGGCCTACCAATGCGGCATGGGCAAATGCGCCACTTGTGCGTGCCAGGTGCTGGCCGGCGGCGAGCACCTGCCACCGCCCAACTGGAAGGAAAAGAAGCAACTGGCTGAGCGTCTGGATCAGGGCTGGCGGCTGACGTGCCAACTTTGGCTGGAGCACGACATCGAACTGTCGCAAGACATCGCGGACGCCGACCAAGGCGCAAGAGCCTGATAGCTCGATTGGAGCCACATAGCATGTACGTCATCTTGACCAGCAAGCCCGACCTCTACCGCACGGAAGCCAACGCCGACATCCGTCTGATCGAGGCCTGGGACTACGTGTTGGAAGGCCGCGTGCGTGCGCGCTTCCAGCTGGGTGAACTGCTGCGCGAGACCCGCGTCAACGTAATCGAGACTGGCGACACACCGACGATCAATTCGGTGCCATCCAAATTCCTCGAGCGCTTCGACACGCTGGAGGAAGGCCGCGGCGAAATCCGGCAACTCTGCAGTTTTGGCAAGCTCGACGCGAGGTTGGTTGCGGTGCCCCTTGGCGAAGTAGCCGATACCGCGTAACCGCGAGCCAAAACAGGAACCGGACATGATCCACATTACCTTCATCAGCAACGGCAACAAGCAAGTCGAAGCCCCCGACAACAGCAATCTGCTGCGCACTTCCCTGCGTGAAAAGGGGGGCATCCCCTTCAAGTGCGGGGGCGGCCTGTGCGGTACTTGCAAGTGCACCATAGAGAGCGGGTACGAATCCCTTGCGCCGCTGACGCCCAAGGAGCGCAAGATCCTGACCCAGGAACAGATCGACAATCATATGCGCCTGGCCTGCCAGGCCTTTGTCAATGGCGATATTGCGGTGTCGTGGCAACCTTTATCCGGTGGCAAGTGAGGCTGGTATGCTCCGAATGACCGATTCGCCAGTTGATGAGTTGGTCGACGTTCCAAGCACCCCGCAGGCGGCGCGAAGCGTTTCTCCATTCGAAACCTTCGACGTCCAACTGACCGAGAATCTCCCATGTTTTTCACCAAGAAATCGAACACGCCCGCGGCAAGGCATCTTCAGAAGCACGAATACCTGGACCTGCTACAGGGTGGGACGCACGACCATGCGGTCAGTGACGAAATCAAGCGCGCCGCGCTGCGGCTTGCGCAGGCACACGCTGATTCGCTTGGATTGGAAGGCACGCCCGAGCCTCCGTTGGAATCCATCTTCGCGCGCCGCAGCACGTCTGAAGACGCTCTGTTGGTTCACGTCCCGGTGAAGATGGAGGACTGCTTCATCATCACCGTTTTCGCCAGCGGCGCATCGGACGCGCATGCGTTCATTCTGTTTGACATTGGCGCGGAGTATTTGCAGCCAATGCTGGACTGTCCCGCGTTCGGACCCAGCGCACCAGCGACCGAAGAAAACATCCGCGGCTGGGTGCCTTTGCTACCAGGCCAGCAATCCCCTTTCGCCACGATCGAGCTGCGCGAAGGAACGTATATGCAGGTGTACGCGGACCATGACCGCTTCCATCTCGAACATCAGATGGTGAGCACCGGGGCGCACTACCGCTACTCCAAACCGGTCGAAGCAGCCGAAGCAACCGAGATTCTCCTGTCATACGCCCTGGGGAAATACGAGTGGGCCTACAGGGGATGGGAGAAGATGGACATCTAGCCCCGGGGAGCCGCCATAAAAGGCATCGGCCGAGAGCACGCCACTTCTGCCAATCCGACCGATCGACCTGCTTGACCCGCACTACAAACTGCTCAAAGTGCGCCGTATTCAATGCCCTGGATCGCGGCAAAAATATTCCCTCTATCGATGGCTACTTGCCACCAACGCACAGGGGAGAATTCCGTGACCTGCTTCATCGACGTACCCACCATGACCCAACTGATTCAAACAGTGGGCATCGAAACCTTCATCGGCGACCTGTCCAGCGCGATACGCGATGACTTCATACGCTGGCCGGAGTTCGACAAATCGGCCCGCGTCGCGAACCATACCGATATCGGTGTGATTGAACTCATGCCCGTTTCGAATTCCAGCCGCTACGCCTTCAAATACGTCAACGGCCACCCCCGCAACACCGCGCATGGTCTGTACACGGTCATGGCATTCGGCGTGCTGGCCGATACGGAAACGGGATATCCCGTTTTGCTGTCCGAGCTGACGCTGGCGACGGCGCTGCGCACCGCGGCCACCTCGCTGATGGCAGCGAAGGCGTTGGCGCGACCGGACTCCCGGCGCATGGCATTGATCGGCAACGGCGCCCAAAGCGAATTCCAGGCCGTGGCCTTTCATGCGCACCTGGGCATCGAAGAAATCGCCGTCTATGACACGGACCCGCTCGCGACCGACAAACTGGTGCGCAATCTGGGGCACTACCCTGACCTCAAGATCATCCGAGCGGATAGCGCGGCACAGGCGGTACGACAAGCGGACATCGTCACCACAGTGACCGCGGACAAGGCCTTGGCGACGATCATCACGCCCGACATGCTGGAGCCAGGTATGCATCTGAATGCCGTGGGAGGCGATTGCCCCGGTAAAACGGAACTGCACGCGGATGTCCTGAAACAGGCGCGCGTATTCGTCGAATACGAGCCGCAAAGCCGTATCGAGGGCGACATCCAGCAGCTGCCTGCGGACTTTCCTGTCGTGGACTTGTGGCGCGTACTGGCCGGCCAGGTCGCAGGCCGCCAATCGGCCCGCCAGGTAACCGTGTTCGATTCCGTCGGCTTTGCCCTCGAAGACTATTCGGCCCTGCGCTACGCTTACGATCTGGCGCTCCAACACGGCCTGGGCGAACGCATCGAACTGGTGCCTGCCGCGGAAGACCCCAAGGACCTGTTTTCCAAGACACGCGGCGGCCGGTCACGCCAAGCCTTGCGCAAGGCAGCTTGAGCCCCTGGTTCAGGCGTCGCCCAGAACCAGCTGCACCATCAGCTCGGCCGCGCGGTCGAGATCCGAGGCCTGTCCCAAGCGCTGGTTGATCGAGAATCCGTCGAACGCCATCCAGAGGATGCGCGAGAACGTGCGGTCGGCGACCACGTGGGCGCGCGCCTCGGGAACGATGCGCAGCAAGAGGTCCGTCACGAGCACATCGATGCGATCCAGCAGATCGCGCGGCTTGCGCGTCTCCGCCTGGGTCCCGGCCAGCGCTTCAATCAGGACGTTGCCAAAACTCCTGTCGGCTGACGGGATATCGCTCCAGATCCCCATGACCAGCCGACGCAAGCGGCTGCGGGGATCGCGCAGCTTCATGACGGCTTGCGCGAGTTCGTCGAGTTGCCGCAACAGCCAGGGTTCGTAGATCTCGTACACGATGTGCAGCTTCGAGTCGAAATAGACGTAGAGATTGGGAGCCGTCGTCCCCGCGTTGCGTGCGATCTCGGCCAAGGTCGTCGCGGCATAGCCGCGACGACTGAAAAGCTCGAACGCCGCGGCGAGCATGGCGTCCTTCATATCCGTTTTCTTGACCTGCGGCACCCTCTCTCTCCTTTGTCCGGCTTCGCCCGGGCCAGCGGTCGACCGCCCATCTGGGGCGGCGCCGACGCGACTCCTGGCTTCATCGAATATTTAATAGCCATAAATATTAGCAAACCACGCTCAGGATCGCTTGAGTACGCACACCCATCGTGCGAATCGTTCTATCCCGCGGTCCGCCCCTGTGGTTGCAGCCGATTCCTCATAGGGACATTCCCTGACATGCAGCTGCCCTTTCCTCTGCACCCCCCGCTGTTCGGAGCGTTGCGTTCGAAAACCGCTTGACGTTAGTTTTTCAATGAATAAATAATAACGTTCATTTTTAAAACCACGTTCCCCGACCGCACTACCCATCCCGTCATGGACGACATAGACAAGCGACTGATCGCCCTGCTCCGCGCCGACTCGCGGCTGAGTGTCGCCAGCCTGGCCGCCAAACTGGGCCTGGCCCGGGGCACCGTCGCGCAACGCATTCGGCGCCTGGAGGAGCGGCACGTGATCGTCGGCTACACCGTGCAGTTGCGTCCGGAGTGCGACACGCCCCACATGCGCGCCTGGATGGCGATCCAGGTGGATGGGAACCGCACGCACGAGGTCGTGGCCAGCCTGCTGGGCGAGCCCAACGCCATTGCCTTGCACGATACGAACGGGCGTTGGGATCTCATGGCCGAACTGCGCGCCGATTCCCCTGGCGACCTGTCCCAGGTGCTGGAGCGCGTCCGCCTGATCAAGGGCATCCGGCACACCGAGACAAGCATCCTGCTCAAGACCTATCGGTGAGGCCGTTCAGCAACCGCAAGCAACCGTATACCCGCACACAACCAGGGACTCCCACAATGACCACTGTCGACCCGATTACCCAATCGGTCATCCAGCACCGTCTCAGTGCCATCGCCGAAGAGATGGGCGAAGCGATGCTGCGCACCACTTACTCGCAGATACTCAATGCCAGCCGCGATTTCTCCATCGGCATTCTCGATTGCCGCAGCAGGCTCATCGCGCAGGCGGACCACATACCGGTCCACGTGGGCGCGCTGACCTGGGCAGTCAAGGCAGTGGAGAGCCGTTTCGGCGACGACATCCACCCCGGCGACGTGATTCTGCTGAACGATCCGTACAACGGTGGTAGCCACCTGCCGGACCTGACGGCGTTCGTGCCCATCTTCGCCGGCAGCGAGCGCTGCTATTGGGCGGTCGTACGTGCCCACATGGGAGATATCGGCGGAGCCACCCATGGCGCCTACAACCCGAAGGCGACCGAGATCTGGCATGAAGGACTACGCATACCGCCGCTCAAGCTGGTCGAACAAGGCAAGGTCCGGGATGACCTGCTGGATATGCTGTTGCTGAACGTCCGGCTTCCCCGCGACTTCCGCGGCGACCTCGACGCAATGGTGGGCGCCGCGCACCTGGGTGAGCGCAGTGTCGCGGCGCTACTGGCGCGCTACGGCAAGGATGTCGTGACCGTGGCCGTCGACGGCATCCTGGACAGTGCCGAGCGGCGCGCCCGCGAAGTCGTCTCGGGCTGGACCGATGGCGTCTACGAGGGCGTGGCCTATCTTGACGACGACGGCCACGGCCGCGAGGACATCGCCATCCGGGCGCGCGTGACCAAGCAGGGCAGCAACCTGGATATCGATCTCACGGGATCCGATCCGCAATCGCGCGGATTCGCGAATTCTTCCTACGCCAACACCGAAGCGGCGATCGCCATGGCGTTTGCCTACCTGATCGACGCCAACATACCCAAGAACGACGGCACGTTTCGCTTGCTCACCACGCACCTGAAGCCGGGCACCGTGGTGTGCGCGGACAAGAATGCCGCGGTCACGCTCTCCACCACCCACCCTGCCAACGAGATCGTCGAGGCCATCGTCCGCGCGCTGGCGCCGGCCTGCCCCAAGCATGCGATGGGGGGATGGAGCCGCCGCTTCCGCATTTCGGTGGCCGGTGCCAATCCCCGCACGGGCCGCCCTTTCATCTGGCACATGTTCCACGCTCGGCCCGGCGGCGGCGCCAGTCCCGCGGGCGATGGCTGGTCGGGTGCGGGCGAATGGCATTCGGTGGGCGGCATCAAGTTCGGCAGCATCGAAGTCACCGAGGCGCGCTTCCCGCTACTGTTCGAGACGCATGAATTCCGCCCCGGCTCCGGTGGCGCGGGCCAGTTTCGCGGAGGCATGGGCACGCGCATGGTGCTGCGCGTCGAGGTTCCCGCGCTTGCGCATACCGCCGGAGAAGGCGCGCGCCACGGCGCCGCCGGCATCCTCGGCGGCCAGGACGGCCTTCCCCACGACTATCGCCTTGCCGGCGCGACCGGCGAGCGCACCCTCAAGACCAAGGAGTTCGGCATCCGTATCGAGGCCGGCGATCGCCTGCACGTGTCATCGGGTGGGGGTGGCGGCTGGGGCGATGCTGCCCGACGCACGCCCGCCGCGCAAGCCCGTGACGCCGCCGACGAGCTTATCTAGGTCCGGTGCCCTGCACCGTTCATACAACAGGATTATGAAAGCATGAATGCGAAGTACATCATCGGCATCGACGTCGGCGGGACGTTCACGGACCTGGTTGCCACGGACAGCAAAGGCCAGGTCACGTTCACCAAATCGCCGTCTACGCCCCAAGACCAGTCGATCGGCGTGCTGGAAGGATTGGCCCAGCTCGCCGATCTGCTGGGTACGGATTTGCGTGGACTGCTACGCGCGACGGAACGCATCGTACATGGCATGACGGTCGCCACCAATGCGCTGCTCGAGCGCAAGGGGGCACGCACCGCGCTACTCACGACGGCCGGCCATCGCGACGTCTTGGAGATGCGCGAAGGGCTGAAGCCGGAACGCTACAACCTGGCGATGATTCCCCCCGAGCCCCTGGTTCCCCGCCAACTTCGCCGGGGTATCGCGGAACGCATGGGATGGGATGGCGAGGTCATTGCGCCGCTGGATGAAGATTCGGTGCGCCAACAGATCGAACTGCTCAAGCAGCATGGCGTGGAATCGGTCGCGGTCTGCTATCTGCACTCCTATCGCAATCCCGCGCACGAACGGCGCACCGGCGAACTGCTCGCGCAATTGATGCCCGCGGCCTATGTCTCGCTGTCATGCGAAGTATTGCCGCAGATCAAGGAATACGAGCGCGTATCCACCACGGTCGTCAATGCCTATGTCGGTCCCGCCATAAAGCGCTACCTCGACAACCTGCGCAGCAAACTGGTCGACGCCGGCCTTTCGGACAAGCTCTACATCATTCTGTCCCACGGTGGCATCACTTCGGTTGGGGAAGCGACCCGACTGGCGGCAGGCACGGCATTGTCCGGTCCCGCGGGCGGCATCGCGGGCACACTGGCGTGCGCCGAAATCACGGCCCAGCCGAACCTGATTCCCTTCGACATGGGGGGAACCAGCACGGATATCTCGCTGGTCAATGATGGACAGGCTGTGCTGTCGGCCGAGCGCGGACTGGCGGGCGAGCGGATCGCGATGCGCAGCTTCGACATCCTGTCGATCGCTTCGGGAGGCGGGTCGATTGCTCACGTCGACGACGGCGGCATTTTCGACGTGGGGCCGCAAAGTGCGGGGTCCTGGCCGGGGCCTGTCTGCTACGGGCGTGGCGGCCAGCAGCCGACGGTCACGGACGCGAATCTCCTGCTTGGCTACCTGGACGCCGACCATTTCCTCGGCGGGCGCAACGCCCTGGACGTGGCTGCAACCGAACAAGCCATGCGCACACTTGGCCAGCGTCTGGGACTGGACGCTATCGAAGCGGCGGCCGGGATACTGCGGCTGATCAATATCAAGATGGCCGACGGGGTACGCCTGATGACATTGCGCCGAGGCGTCGACCCGCGCGACTTCGCGCTACTCAGCTTTGGCGGCGCCGCCGGCCTGCATGCCACGGAGGTGGCGCGCGAACTGGGGGTGCGCCGTGTCCTGGTCCCCACCGTCGCGTCCGTGCTCTCGGCATGGGGCATGTTGGCCAGCGACCTGAAGTATGAGTTGTCGCGCAGTTTCCTGGCCGATGTGGGCCGCCTGCGCAGCAGCGAGCTCAAGCAGATGTATGCCCAACTGGAGGACGAAGCATTCTCCCGCTGCGGCTTCTCCGCATTGCAGGACGGCGCGGGCCTGCGTGTGGAGCGTAGTGCCCAGATGCGCTATGGCGAACAGATCTATGAAGTGGAGGTAAGCCTGGCCGGCCTGGATCTTGACGATCCGGCCGCCTGCGAGGCGCTGGCAGAGCGCTTCCATCGCCGCCATGAAGAGCTCTACACGTATAGCTCGCCCGGCCAGGAAGTGGTGCTGGTCAATCTTCACGTCGCGGTGATCGGGCCCGTGCCGAAGCAGTTCGGCAACACAGAGGCCTATGGCGGAAACGAGGCCCCGATCAAACGGCACAAAGAGATTTTTACCGGCGGCTGCTGGCGTTCGGTCCCGGTGTATGCGATGGAGCGCCTGTCCGCCGGACACACTTTCCACGGGCCGGCGGTCATCGAGGCGGAGACGACGACAGTCATCCTGCATGAAGGCGACACCACCTCCATCACCGCCCACGGCTGGCTGGATGTCACCGTGGCAAGCCGCTGAACAACAGTGCACCAACAAACCAAGGGGAAATCATGAACAGTAACTACGAGAATGTCGCGGTACCCACCGGAGCAAGTTCCAGCCGCGGCGCTTGCGGCGCGGAAAAGCAGGAGATGAATCGGGTGGTGATGGCTGCCATGGCGGGCAGCGTCATCGAATGGTTCGAGTTCTCGGTGTACGGCTACCTGGCCGCGGTCATGGGAAAAGTATTCTTCTCATCCAGCACGCCGACCGTACAGGTCATCGCCTCGTTTGCCGCATTCGCGATCGCCTTCCTTGCCCGTCCCTTCGGCGGCATCGTCTGCGGCGCGCTGGGGGATCGCTTCGGCCGCAAGAATGTCCTCAACATGACGCTTTTTGTCATGGCGGCCGCGACCTTCTGCATAGGCTTGATCCCCAGCCACGACATGATCGGCGCCGGCGCACCGGTGTTACTGGTCGTGCTCCGTCTCCTTCAGGGCCTGTCGGCTGGCGGCGAAGTCAGCGCGGCGGCCATCTTCGTGGCCGAGCGTTGCGAAGACAGGCACCGTACCCTGATGACTGCGTGGGTTGAAGTAGGATGCATGGCCGGTTTCCTGCTTGGCGCGATTGTCAGCTATGTGCTGCACCAAACTTTCTCTGGCGACGAGATGGTGGCATGGGCCTGGCGTATTCCCTTTTTCTTCGCAGCGCCGATGGCACTGATCGGCCTTTACATCCGCCATCGCCTGGAAGAGTCGCCGCTGTTCGTCTCCGCTCAACGCGCCGGCCAGGTGCAGCAGATCGGCGTCCTGGCACAGTTGCAGCGCCTGGGGGCTTACAAAGGCGCGATGCTGCAGGCCGCGGGAATGGTCATCGTGACCAATATCACACTGTTCACGGTGTTGACGTACCTGCCGACTTACCTGAGCAAGGGGGGACTGACTAGTGGCCAGGCGCTGGCGATGAACCTCGCGCCCATGACGCTACTGGTTGTACTGATCCCCATCTTTGCCGTGCTTGCCGATCGTATCGGGCGCAAGAAGGTCATGATCGCCGGCAGCCTGGCGGTGCTGGTCTGCGCGATTCCCGCATTCAGGCTGTTGGCGGGTGGCGACCTGGCATTGCAACTGACGGCGCTTGCGATATTGAACATCTGCCTGGCGATGTTGACGTCTTCGATCTTTGCCCAGGTGCCATCTCTGTTCCCCCTGAAGGTGCGCTTCATGGCGATGGCCGTCAGCTACAACGTGACCATCGCCCTGTTCGCGGGTACCGCCCCCATGATCAACGCGTGGCTCATCGATGTCACGGGCAATCGGATCTTCCCCGCTTACTATCTGATGTTCGGCGCGGTGATCGGACTTGTCGCGTTGGCCTCGTCGCGAGACCTCACTGGACAGCCCATGCGAGGGGACTAGGTCGGCAGGCACGACCCACGGTTCAGGGCGGGGCTGAGTCATCCCGTCTTACAGGAAAGCGCAACGGAACCTGATAAAGTCGCGTCGATTGACGTCAAACCAGAACAGGCAAACGATGCTCGAACGATTCAAGAAGCTGTTTGGCGGTAGCCAGCCCTCCTCCACTGACGCCGCCGGGACTGCCGCGCATGGCGGCACGCAATCCGCCGTGGGCGAACCGCTACTTATCAACGCTTACGCCACCGTGGCGACGCTGCCGCCGCTGGACTTCCCCCATGAATTGCTAGGCAGGAGAGACCTCAGCGATCCGGAACTTGCCGGACACCTGCAGGGATTCGTGGGTTACGTGCTGAAGCGCGGCGATGGCCAGATGACGCGCTCGCGGTATCACCTGATGCGGCATTTACAAAGGGTGCGGCAGCATGTGAGCGTGTCGATTCCCGCCGAAAATCAGGCAGCGTTCTGGCGCTGGGCCGAACAGGCCAATGCGGTGATGTTCATGGTGGACGGCAGCGTGCGCGATCCGCAGGGCCGTGTCGTCATAGACGCGGCTGGCAACCAGGACGAGCAGGCCCAGGTCCCCTATCCGCCGGCCGCTTGGCAGCGCAAGGACCGCAGCGAGTCGCTGCTGGAGCAGCACGGCATCCGCGTGTCCCCGACGCTGCCGCCGCTGATCAGCGAGACTGAAGTGAATTTGCGTCCCGCGGCCGAGGTTGCCGGCCGCGCCATGGCCTTGCTGACGGTAGCCGTACGTGCCGAAAGCCTGAAAAGCGACGAGGGCCCGCTGACGATAGAACGCCTGAAAGAACGCCTGGCGCCCGCTTTTGCCTATCTGACACCGCAGGAGCAGGCCTTCCTGGATGAAGACACGCCAGCCGAGAACGCCATCGTCCAGATGACCTGGCGCTACGAGAGCCTGGCGCTGCTTGGGTGGGCGCTGGGCCTGCTGCCCACGCTGTCGCTGCCTCCCGGAATATGCGATGTGCCCGGACTGGTCAGGATTTTCCTGGAAACGGCCTCGGAGCAATGGCCCACGCAAGCGCAATTGCGTCCAGCCACCGAGATACTCGATGCGCTGGACCTGTACTACCGGCTGCACTGGGTCACGCGTGAGGCCTCGCTGGGCAGGGGCAATCCGCCCGCCGAATTCATGCCTGGCGTGATCCAGGAACGCCACTATGCGCTGAATTGGCTCGTGCGATTCGAGAACGCGGATTGGGACGACGTCGATACCCCGACTTGAGCAGTCTGAGCGACAAGCCCCGCGGCATAAGGGCCGTCGGGGCTGAATCAAGGCTGAATGCAGGGGCTGAATGCGCGGCGTAGTCAGTCCCGCGTTGGCTCAATCACTTCTTATACGCACACACGCGCGCCGTGGCGTTGACCCAGCAGGCGCCATCGCGCTTCAGGTCACCCAGGTCGGAATGCGCGTGGGACGAGTCAGGCGTCTCATTCCAGTACCCATGCGCCCCATCCTCGTCGATGTTGACATAGGCGAAGTACTTGGATCGATGCTTGTCGCCCGCCCCTATCGAGAACGATCCCTGCTTGTCATTGATCTTGATTTCGCAGGTGCCGTCGAGATAAGTCTTCTTGTTCACCTCAAGTACGCACTTGCCCGTCTCGGCATGTGCCAGGGGAGACAAAACCGCCCCTGCGATGCCAACCACCAAACTCAACACCGGGATAATTTTCATGCTGCCTTGATCTCCTGGGACGTGAAGCGGTGGGGAGTATGCCCCAAACGGCAGAGCTTCAAACGTCAAAAAGGCATCGTTTTGTAAAGTTCATGACGGCCGGAGTCGAACTGGGAAAGGTAAAAAAGAGGTTTGACCTCTACGAAGCCCAGGTATTAAGATCGCCAAAATCAATTCACGTTCACGAGACAAGACCCATGACCGCTGCAACCGCCGCCCAGGCAACAGACGCTCAACGCCAATCCGCTTCCTCCGCGTACACCCTCATCGTGTTGCCCGGCGACGGCATCGGCAAGGAGGTCACCGCGGAAGCAGTGCGGGTATTGGAATGGTTCGCCACGCGGCGTGGCATCAATGTGAACCTGCGCCACGAACTGTTCGGCGCCGAGGCTTATCACGCCACCGGCCACTTCATCAAGGAAGAAGTGTTCGCGGACCTGCTCAATGTCGACGCCGTCCTGTTCGGTGCCTTCGGCGGCACCCTGGAGGCGAATCCCATCCCCGCGGACGTGCGGCGCAAATTCGGCTTGCTGCGTATCCGCCAGGCCATGGGCCTTTTCGCCAACGTCAGGCCGGTCAAGGCGCTGGAGACACTCTCCAGGGTTTCGCCCTTGCAACCCCACGTCAGCGCCGATGTGGACCTGGTGGTCATCCGGGAATTGATCGGCGGCATCTATTTCGGTGAGCCGCGTGGCATTACCTCGCTCGAAAACGGCGAACGGCGCGGCGTCAATACGCAGGTCTACACGACGCACGAGATCGTGCGCATCACCGACTTCGCCTTCGCGCTGGCCGCCACCCGGCGCCGCCACGTCACGTCGGTGGACAAGAGCAACGTCATGGAAAGCAGCGTGCTGTGGCGCGAAGAGGTCAAGGCGCGCCATGCCCGTTACCCCGACATCGCCCTCGACCACCTGTATGTGGACGCCTGCGCCGCCGAACTGATCACCCGGCCCAAGAAGTTCGACGTCATCCTGACCGACAATCTTTTCGGTGACATCCTGTCCGATGCGGCCTCGGCCATCACGGGTTCCCTGGGCATGCTGCCTTCGGCGTCCTTCGGCGCGGAACTGCGGCCCGGCGTCCGCCGCGCTTTTTACGAACCCGTCCATGGCAGCGCCCCGGATATCGCAGGCAAAGGTGTGGCCAATCCCTGCGGCGCCATCCTCAGCCTGGCGATGGCCCTGGAGGGCACGTTCAATCGCCCCCAGGATGCACGCCTGCTGGAAAAGGCCGTCGACGTCGCCCTGCAGCGGGCACGCACGCGCGATCTGGCCGACCCGGCCCTGCCGGTCGTCTCCACGCAGGCATTCGCGGACCAGGTCATCCAGGCATTGGAGGCCCTCGATGGCACGGTCGACTAAACCACGTCCGGCGCCCGAACTCCGCGCGGCGCCGGCAGCGGCAGCAGCGCCCGCGCCGCGCGCCAAGCCTGGCAGCGGCCGCGTCGGCGAAGCCTATGACAAGATCCTGCAGATCATCCGCGACACCGGGATGTTCGAAGGCGCGCGCCTGCCCAGCGAGCTGGAAATGGCCACGCTGTTCGGCATCTCGCGGCCGGTCATCCGGCAGGCGCTTTCGCGCCTGGAACAGGCGGGCGTCGTCGATATCCGTTGGGGCGCCGGCACCTATGTGCGGCGCAGCGCGGGCGCCGAGCCGGCTTGCGCCCTCTTTTCCGAGGTGCGCAGCCTGGAGGATGTGCGATATACCTTCGAGATCCGGCGCGGCATCGAATCGGAAATCGCGTATCTCGCCGCGGAGCGCGCGGACGACCGCGACAGGGAACTGATATTGCGCGCCCACGAGGAATTGACCGCCGCATTGAGCAGCCTGTCTTCGTCACAGGAATTGGACGTGGCCTTCCACTTCACCATCGCCACGGCCTGCCACAACCCGTTCTACGAGAAGCTGATGCTGGCCACTCGTACGCCCATCCTGCGCTGTGCTGCCATCTCCAAGATGCTGCTCGCGGAAAGCGATCTGCCACGGCGTTCCAAGACGATCATGGCCGAACACCAGCGCATCGTCGATGCCATCATGGCACGCGATGCCGCGGCCGCCCGGGACGCCACGCGTACCCACATCGACAACGCGTTCCTGCGCGTTTCCCAAGGCACGAACTGACGTCACGCAGGCAAATCCCAGGCTTGCCTGCGCAGAAAGAGGTCAGACCTGTTTGTACAAGACAAACGTCTGACTAAAAAAGCAAGTTCCTGCCGCCCTCGGCGGCGCAACAACCGGCGCATCCCGCTGAAACAGCGACGATCACGCCAGATGGAGAGAGACAGATGCGTAAATTGGTATCGGCCATGGTGGCCGCGGGTGCGTTGACCTATGCCATGACCTGGCCCGCGACCGCGGCGGCCGAGTCTTCCTGGCCCGACCACCCCGTCACGGTGGTGGTGACGTTTGCACCGGGCGGCAACAATGATCTCACCGCGCGCATCCTGGCGCCCGCCCTCGGCAAGGCGCTGGGCCAGTCCGTCGTGGTGGAAAACCGGGCCGGCGCCGGTGGCATCATCGGCACCCAGTATGTGCAGCGCGCACGGCTGGATGGCTATACCTTGCTGCTAGGCACCGCCAACTTGAGCATCGCGCCCTTCGTCTACAAGGACGTGCCCTACGATCCCTTGCGCGACTTCGTGCCGATTGGCGGCATCCAGTCCGTTCCCCTGGTGCTGACGGCATCCAAGGCATCGCACATCACCAGCTGGGCCGAGTTCGCCAAGGCGGCAGCCAGCGGCAAGGGCGTCGGTGTGGCGACCCCGGGCAGCGGCACTTCCAACCACCTGGCTTTGGAGCGCATCAAGCTCCAGACCAAGCTGAACCTGACGCACGTACCCTACAAGGGTTCCGGACCGGCGATTTCCGACGTCATGGCGGGACAGGTGGAATCGATGGTGGATCAGTTGAACTCCTCCCTGCCGCAGATCCAGGCCGGCAAGATACAGGCCATCGCGCAACTGGGCCCCACGCGCAGCAAGATGCTGCCGGACGTCCCGACCCTCAAGGAACAGGGCGTGGCGGGTATCGAGGCGACGACGTGGATCGGCCTGTTCGCGGCAACGGGCACGCCACCTGACGTCGTGGCCAAGCTGGACAAGGCCTTGCAGACGGCAATGGCAGACCCCGAGGTGCAAAAGCGGCTCGATGAAATGGGCGTCAGCCGTTTCGACATGACGCGTGATGCGTTCGCCGCGTTCGTCAAGAAGGACCTGATGAACAACAAGGAAATCGTCGAGAAAGCCCAGATCCGCTCGGAGTAACGACATCATGGATACCGCCCGCCCTACCCCATCCGCGCGAGACGCTATCGTTGCGGGGGCCACGGACTGCCATTTCCACATTTACGACGAAAGCTATCCTGCCCTGCCCAACGCGGTGCTGCGGCCACCGCCCGCGCCGATCAGCGACTACCGTGCGTTGCAGCGCAGGCTGGGTCTTACGCGGGCGGTGATCGTGCAGCCCTCCACCTACGGGACGGACAACCGCCTCATCCTGGATGTGGTGCAGGCCTTGGGGCCGGCCAACACGCGCGCGGTGGCGGTCGTCGCGGAGGACATCCACGACGACGAACTGGCGCGGCTGCATGCGGGTGGTGTACGCGGTATCCGCTTCAATCTGTCGCGGCCCGGCGGGCCGGGCCAGGACGCCATCGAGCGCATGGGCCAGCGCGTGGCGCAATGGGGCTGGCATGTGCAATTGAACACTTCCGCGCAAGTGCTGCGGGAGCTGGGGCCTGCGCTGCTGCGTCAGCGGGATTACCCCGTCGTGGTCGATCATATGGGGCACGTCCCGGCCACGGCCCTGGATGGCGCGGAATACCAGACCCTGGCCGACCTGCTGCGCGCCGGCGCGACCTATGTGAAGCTGTCCGGTTTCTACAAGGTCAGCGCGCAAGGCGCACCGCACTATGCGGACGCGGTGGAACTGGCGCGGCGCCTGGTCGAGATCGCCCCCGACCGGATGCTATGGGGCAGCGATTGGCCGCATCCCACCGAGTCGGCCAAGGGCAATGCGCCTGACGACGCGATCCTCTTCGGACTGCTGGCCGAAATCGCGCCGGACAAGCCCACCCGAACCAAAATACTGGCCGAGAATCCGGCGCGGCTGTACGGCTTCTGATGACGGCCGGTCGCCGTGTGCCCCGTCCATAGGACAACGCCTCAGGCCACCCTCTTCTGCCCGGCCCCAGGCGTCCAGAGACGGCCCGGTACCGCCGCCAGCAAGGCCTGGGTGTAAGGATGGGCCGGCGCGTTGAAGATCCTGGCGCTGTCGCCCTGTTCGACGATCTTGCCCGCCTTCATCACCGCGATCTGATCGCACACCTGGGCGGCCACCCTCAGGTCGTGCGTGATGAACAAAATGGAGAGATGCAATTGTTCCTGCAGGCGGGCCAGCAGATCCAGCACCTGCGCCTGTACTGAAACGTCGAGCGCGGATACGGGCTCGTCGGCCACCAGTATTTTCGGCTCCATTGCCAGTGCCCGCGCCAAGCCCACACGCTGGCGCTGGCCGCCGGAGAATTCATGGGGATACCGGTTCAAGGCGTCCGCGCCCAGCCCCACGAGTTCGAAGAGTTCGAGCGCTCTCTCCCATGCCTGCCGACGTGGCACCCCATGCGTGACAGGCCCCTGCGTCACGATGTCGCCCACTCGATGCCGCGGATTGAGCGATCCATAGGGATCCTGAAACACCATCTGCACCTGCGCGGCATGGCGCCGACGCTCCGCCGCATGCTTGAATCTGACGGCTTCGCCATACACAAGCATCTCGCCCGCCTCCGGACAAACCAGGCCAAGCACGGTGCGGGCGAGCGTCGACTTGCCGGACCCGCTCTCGCCCACGATGCCCACGGTACTTCCCGCCGGCACGACCAGCGACACGTCATCCACTGCGTGCGTGACGCGCGCGTTACGCTTGAGCCAATGACGCTTGCCATATGTCTTGGAAAGACCGGTGAGGGTCAGTGCGGCCTGCCCATTGCCTCGGCGCTCGCGCGCCGCGGGGTGCAGCGGGGGCACGGCCGCGATCAGCGACCGCGTGTAGCTGTCGCGGGGATCATTCAATACGACCTCGGCCGGGCCGGTCTCCACCAGCCGGCCGTGCTGCATGACGGCCACCCGATCCGCGATTTCCGCGACGACGCCAAAGTCATGCGTGATGAAGAGCACCGCCGTGCCCTTGCGCCGTTGCAGGTCGTGGATCAGGTGCAGGATCTGCGCCTGCGTCGTCACGTCCAGTGCCGTGGTCGGCTCGTCGGCGATCAGCAGTTTCGGTTCGAGCGCCAACGCCATGGCAATCATGGCGCGCTGGCGCTGCCCACCCGACAGCTCATGCGGATACGCGCGCAGGGCCGACGGCGGGTCTGGGATACGCACCGACTCCAGCAACGCCAGCGTGCGCGCCCTGATTTCATTGCGGCGCAAGCCGGTGTGGGCGCGGAATACCTCGGCGATCTGGTCACCGATGGTGCGCAAGGGATTCAGCGCGGTCATCGGTTCCTGGAAGATCATGCCGATTTCCTTACCGCGCAGGCGGCGCAGCCGCTCCGGGCTCGCGGCCAGTAGATCCTCGCCGTCCCACAGGATACGCCCGCCGCTGGCACGCACGCCATCCGGCAACAAGCCAAGCACCGCACCGGCGGTCATGGACTTGCCGGATCCGCTCTCTCCCACCACACAAAGGATTTCGCCGGCGCGCACTTCCAGATCGACGTCTGCCAGGGCGTGCGGACGGTCACCGCCGGAGGGCAGTGCCACGGTAAGACTCTGGATGGAAAGCAAGGCAGTCATTACACAGGTCCGCCAGGGCGGAAAGCAAAGTTAAGGGAAAGCGTAGTCAAATGCGTTGGCCACCAGTGGCATCTATGCTTTGACCGGTGATCCAGCGACCGCCATCGCTGGCGAGAAATGCAACGATATCGGCAATGTCGTCGGGCTGCCCCACACGCCCCAGCGCAACCGTCTGGGCGATGACCTTGGCTTTTTCGGGATCACGTGCCCGCTCGTTCAGATCCGTCGCCGTCGCGCCCGGCAATACGGCATTGACCGTGATGCCACGCGCGCCCAGCTCCGCGGCGAGCAACAGCGTCAAGGCTTCCAGGCCAGCTTTGGCGGGCGCGTATACGCTCATTTCCGGATATGCGGCCCTGGTGCCCATTGACGATACGTTGATGATGCGTCCGCCGTCGCGCAGCACCGGCAATAGTTTCTGGATGAGGAAAAAAGGGGTTTTCAGGTTGACCTGCAAGACCCGGTCGAAATCTTCCGGACGCACATCGGCAATACGAGCCCGCAACCCCACGCCGGCATTGTTCACGAGGATATCCAACGCATCCGCGCGCGCCTCGCGCAGGATGGCCTGCAGACCCGTCGCCAGCACGATATGGCCGTCCGGCGCGGCGAGGTCGGCCGCCACTGTCCATGCCTGCCCTCCCTGTGCGCGGATCTGCGCGGCCAATGACGCCGCCGCATCGTCGGCCTGCTTGTAGTGGATGACGACACTGGCGCCCTGTTGCGCCAGCGCCGATGCGATCGCGCGGCCAATGCCGCGGCTGGCGCCCGTTACCAGGGCGATCTTTCCATTCAGATCGAAACGGCTCATGCAGCTATTTCCTTTTTATCAAGACGGTTCCAAGCCTGGCCGGCTTCCAGTTCCCGGGCCAGGCGAATCAGGACGTTGCGGTCGACTTTATTGGTACCCGCCCACGGCAGCTCGGGCAGAAAGCGCACGCGGCGGGGGTGTTGATAGGCCGGGCCATGCGCAAGGGCGAAGCGCTTGAGCGTATCGGCATCCAGGGCGCTGCCCGCTCGCCGTACGACGAAGGCGACCGGGACGTGCGCACGTTCCTCGTCCGGCAAGGGCACAACGCTGGCCTGGCTGACGTCCGGATGACGCTCCAGCAGCTTCTCGACTTCTACCGGGTAGATGTTCTCCCCCGCGCAGACGAACATATCGTCCGCCCGCCCGACGAAGTAGAAGAATCCCTGCTCGTCACGGCGCATCACGTCGCCGCTGTGGTACCAGCCATCCTTCAGAACCTGCGCGCTTTTTTCCGGCAGGTTGTGATATCCCGCCAATACCGCGGGATTGCGCATCAGGAGCACCCCTTGGTTCTCGTCGGCGCCGTCGACCAGGCGCACCTGCTCAGGCTCCAGGGGGTAGCCCAACGCCAGCCCCGGCGTGGGAATGCCGTCCGGATGCGGGCCGAAGACAGCCGGACCGGCTTCGGTCGTTCCGTAGCCGTGGCTGAATTCCGTACCAGGGAAGGCGGCACGGATGCGGCCCAGCAGGTCTTGCGTCATCGGTGCCGACCCCAGCATCACGCGCCGCAGCGACGAGAAATCCCGGCCACGCAGTCGCTCCGTATCCTTGACGATGCGCGCGAACATGGTGGGTACCGCGGTCAGGGTGCTGATGCGGTACCGTTCCAACGCGTCCACATAGGTGTCCACATCGAAGCCCGGCAGGATCACGATTTGCGCGTGGATCGCGAATGCACGCTTGGCCATGAAAAGGCCGTTCATATGAAACAGCGGCTGCGCCAACAGATAGCGTTGCTGTTCCGGCTGGCGCGGCAAGGACGTCACCGCCAATGCCCACAGCTGTCCCGCGTGGGTCAGCGGCACACCTTTGGGCTTGCCGGTCGATCCAGAGGTATACAGCATCTGGCCGACCTCGTCGGCCGCCGGACGCACGCTGTCGAAGTCCGCCGGCCCGATCAGCGCGGCGAATCCGTCCGGACCGGCATCGTCGAAGTCGACCACCGGCACGCGGCCCGCGAAGGCGCCGCGCCGTGGCCCATCCGTGAACGCCAGGGCGATGCCGGCGTCGGCCAACACATAGTCCAGCGTTTCCTGCGGCTGCTTGATGTTGATGGGCACGGCGACATAGCCGGCCCGCATGATGCCGAAGTAGGCAAACAGGTATTCCGCACGGTTCAACGATGCGATGGCGATGCGGGAGCCACGCGGCAGGCCCTGAGCCTGCAGCCAGCGCGCCACCCCGCCCGCGAGGCCGCGCGCATCGGCATGGGTGTACTGGCGCGGCGCGGCTGCATCGCGCAGGTCGACGATCGCCGCAACGTCCAGGGACAGCGTGGCGTCGTTGAGATCGCCAAGGTTGTAGAGGGATTCAGTCATTGGAATGCGTGGAAAAAGAGGATGCGAAGCGTGAAATCACCCCGGGCCCTCAGCGCTTGCGCAGCTTGGGGTTCAAGGCATCGTTCAGGCCGTCGCCGACCAGGTTCAACGCCAGCACGATGAGCATGATGGCGACACCTGGCACCGCGCACAGGTACCAGGAGGACCTGATCAGGCTGCGTCCTTCGCCCACCATGCGGCCCCAACTGGCCACGTTGGGATCGCCCAGGCCGAGAAAGGACACCACGGATTCGTAGAGAATGGCGCCCGCCACCACCAGCGAACCCATCACGACGACCGGCGGCAAGGCATTCGGCAGGATCTCGCCGAACACGATGCGCCAGGGACTCAAGGCCACTGCCCGGCAAGCCTGCACGAACTCGCGGTCCTTGAACGACAGGAATTCGGCGCGCGTCAGCCTGGCGATGGGCGGCCACGAGACCAGCCCTACCGCCAAGGTGATGTTGCCGATATGCGGGCCCAGCACGGATACGATGGTCAGCACGAACACGACGTTGGGGATGATCTGGAACAGCTCCGTCAGGCGCATCAGGACCTCTTCCGTCCAGCCACCCACCCACGCCGCGGCCGCCCCCACCGTCACACCGATCACGGTGGCGGTGCAGGCAGCCACCAGCCCGATCAGGAGCGTGGCGCGTGCGCCGTGCACGATCATGGCCGCGATGTCGCGCCCCAGGGAGTCCGTGCCCAGCGGATAGCGCCACGACGAGAACGGCCAGATTTCCGGCGCCGCCACGATGCGCAGGGGCTTGCCCGGGTACAGCAGGTCGGCGGCCAGCGCCAGCACGATGATCGCGAGCAGCACCACGGCGCCTGCCAGCGCCCCGCGATTGCGGGCAAAGCGGGCTGCAAAATGATCCTTGCGCCGTTGGCTCGCGGCAGGTGCCGACGGCAAGGTTGCGGAACGGGCCATGTCAATTCGCCTTGATGCGCGGATCGAGCCGCACGTACAGAATGTCCACCAGGACGTTCGCCAGGATTACCACCGCTGAGCTCAGGACCAGAATGCCCAGCACCACCGGGTAGTTGCGGCTCATCACGCTGTCGAACAACACGCCGCCTATGCCGGGCCAGCTGAAAACCGCCTCCACCACGATGCTGCCGCCCAGCACGGCGCCCAGTTGCAGCCCGAACAGGGTAACGACGGGAAGCAAGGCGTTGCGGGCCACGTGGCGCACGATCACCTTGCCTCGTGTCAGCCCTTTGGCGTACGCGGTACGCACGTGGTCCATGCGGCTGACCTCCAGCATCGAGGCGCGCATGACGCGCGCATAGTTGGCGCTATAGAACAGCCCCAGGGTCAGCGCGGGCAAGGTCAGGTGGTGCAGGATATCCAGTGCCTGGGTCCAGAAGCCCTCGTCCAGGCCGATGGTGAGCATGCCGCCGACCGGGAACCAGCCCAGTTTCACCGAGAACAGGATGATCAGCATGATGCCCAGCCAGAAACTGGGCGCGGCGAAGCACAGCACCGCAAAGATCGAAACCGCGGTGTCCCACCAGGTATTCACCTTCATCGCTGAAACGATGCCCGCGACGGTGCCCACCACCACGGCCACCGCCAATGCGGCCAGCATCAGCAGCAAGGTGGCGGGCAGATGGGCCATGATGACGTCGAGTACAGGCAGATTGTGGCGATACGAATAGCCAAGATCCAGCCGCGCCACCGATCCGACGTACTTCAGCAACTGCATGGCCGGCGGCTGATCGAGCCCGTAGGTCACCCGCAGGCGGTCGATCAGGGCCGGATCGGTCACCTGCTGCTCGGCGGTCATCACGTCGAGGAACGTGCCAGGCACCATCTGGATCAGGGTGAAGTTCAGCACCACCACGCCAAGCAACAATGGTATGGCCTGGACGAGACGGCGCAGGATCAGACCGACGATCATGGCGCGGACCTCAGGCGTCCAGCCAGACGTCGTCCAGGGATTCACCCTGCACATTGGCGCCCGTGGTGAAATTGCGGACCTTCTTTCCGGCCAGCGTGAAGGATTGCATTTCCACCAGGGGAACGATGGGCACGTCCGTCGACGCCAGCCTGGCAAAATCGGCCGCCAGTTTCTTGCGCGCGGCGGGATCGGTTTCGATAGTGAGACGGCGGACCAGATCGTCCATTTCCTTGCTCGAATACCCCGTCGCATTGCGGAAAGCCGCAGCCTTGACGATGCCGTCGGTGGTGAAAAACTGCGTCACCGTAGGTACCAGTTCCAGCGGCGCGGTGAAGTTGGAGATCGCAATGTCGTAGTCGTAATCGCCGTAGATGCGCTTGAGCGACGTGGCGCGGTCGGCGGTATCCAGCTTGACCGCGATACCGACGTCTTCCAGCGCCTGCTTCAGGTACTGGCCCAACTTGGCGTTCTCTTCGAACCAGGCGGCTGCCAGCAGGTTCACCGTGAAACGCTTGCCGTCCTTCACCGGCAGCCCGGCGGCGTCCAACAGCGCAGCCGCCTTCTTCGGATCGAAGGCGTAGCGTGGGACGTCGTCGGTATAGAACAGCGTATTGTTGCTGAACACCGGGGAGATAGCGGGTTTGCCGCGACCGAAGTAGATGGTATCGACGATGAACTGGCGGTCGATGGCATGCAGGATGGCCTGGCGTACCTCCTTGCGCTTGACGATGTCGCGGCGCTGGTTGAACTCCACCGTGACAGTCCAGGCCGAATTCTCGTAGCCACGTGTATCCACCGTCACCTTGCCGGTCTTCACCAGGCGGTCGATGTCGCGCGCCGGGACAGGATTCGAGTAAGCCAACCCCAGTTCGCCAGTCTCCAGCGCGGCGCCCCGCGAAGCAGGGTCGGCCCACCAGCGGATGATCAGCTTGTCGACATACGGCCGCCCCGGGCGCCAATAGGCCTCGTTGCGTGCATACTGCACATGGCTGCCGCGCACCCACTGGCCATATTTCCAGGGCCCGGTACCGACCGGCGTATTGTTCAGCGTATTGGTGATGAGGTCCTTGCCTTCGTAAAGATGGCGCGGCACGACGAGCTGGTATTGCCCCGCCAGCGTGGACTTCAGGAAGAACTCCGGCGTCGGTTGTTCGAACGTCAGCAGCACGGTATGGCTGTCCGTCGCCTCGACCTTGCGCAACGCCTTGAGTGCGATGCCCGCGGAGATCGGCTTCCAGTGCTGCTCGAAGTTGAACACGACATCGCGCGCGTCGAAATCCGCGCCGTCGTGCCACTTCACGCCCTTGCGCAGAACGATGGTGTATTGCTTGAAGTCAGCCGATGGCGTAACGGTCTCGGCCAGCACGGGTTGGAACGCCAGTTTTTCGTCCAGCTTCAACAGCCGTTCCAGGATCTTCGTGGAGGTCTGGAAGGGGCTGGAACCGCCGCCGCCGGGGACGAACAGCGCCTGCGGCTCCAAGCCGCCCCAGGAGGCGACCAACGTGCCCCCGCGGCGCGGCTCGGCCGTCTGCGCGAACGCCGCGCTCGCCCAGGTATAACTGGCAGCCAGTGCGGCGCCAGCGCCGCTACGGATCAGGAAGTCGCGGCGCGACAAACCTTTATTGCTCATGATGCTTCCTTGTCTTGTGAGGCCGTGCCGCCTGCCTCAGCCCAGTCACCCACCAGCACCTTGCCGAACACCTTGCGGTCCTCCAGCGATGCCAATGCCTGCGCGCCTTGTTCAAGTGGCCACTGCCTGTCGATCAGGACCTTGAGTTGTCTGGTGCGCACCAGTTCGATGAGGCGATAAAGATCTTCGCGATCCCAGCCGTTCGAGCCGAATATCTTCAACTCGAAGGTCCAGATGAAGCGCAGATCCTCCTTGGGATCGAAGCCCGCGGTCGCGCCGCAAGTGAGAAGGCGGCCGCCCAGACGCAGGCAGCGCAGCGACTTCACCCAGGTTTCGCCGCCAGTAAAGTTCACGACCACATCGACGCCACCCCCATCGGGGGCGTTGCGGCGGCGCGCCGGCTTGCCGTAGCGCGTGTGAACCGCCTTGACGAAATCTTCCTCGGTGTAGAGGATGATGTCGTCAGCACCCAGCTCGCGCAGCCGATCGCCTTTCTCCTTCGAGCCGGCGGCGGCGATGACTGTCGCGCCGGCCAGCTTTGCCAGTTGGACGGCGCATACGCCCACCCCGCCGCTGGCGCCCAGGATCAGCACCTTTTCGCCAGGCTGGATCTGGCCCACGTTCTCCATCATGCGCAGCGCGGTGCCATAGGCCACAGGCAGCGCGGCCGCCTCGGCGAAGCTCACCTCATCGGGCAGCTTGATCAACTGATGCGCGCCGACCCGGCACAACTCCGCCAGGCCACCATGCGTGGTCTCGCCGACCAGACCGCCATTTACACGATCGATAGGATCGACCAGTACGCGGTCACCGGGCTTCCAGTCCTTGACGGCGGTACCGACTTCGGCCACTTCGCCCGCGACATCGAGGCCGATGATGATGGGGAAGTTCAGGCGTATGCCTGGCATGCCGCGCCGGGTGAAAACATCGTGATAGTTCAAGGACGAAGCGCGCACCCGGACGACGACGTCCTCGGGGCCCGGCTTCGGATCGGGAAAATGGGCATCCAGCGTCAACTTCTCGTTGTCGCCATGTTCGTGCAATACGATGGCTTTCATGATTCAGATTTCTTGATGGTTTCCAGCGTCGCGCGCCGCTTCCGGCTCACGACCACGCCTCCTGGACAAACACCTGCAAGGTGCCTGCCGCATGGGCCGGGTCGACAATGATGGCGCCGTTGGCGCCGTCGTGCGTGGCGACGCCGTTACGGGCGAGCACCTTGCGCGTGACGTCGATGTCGCGCACGCCGATGACGGATCCGGCCAGCCATCCCTCGCTCTGCGTAGCCGGCGGCTGGATGCCGGCATAGCGTTTCGAGAAGGCGCTGGGCGTGAGGAACTGCAGCCGTAATGATCCACGCTGCAGCAACCAACCGTCGGCGCCGGCGCGCCCGATGGAGATGGCGCCGAACGCATCCTGATAGCGTTCGCGCAGGCTGGCGGGATCCGGATGCACGGCGACCAGGAACTCGATGCGGCGCGCCGTATTCTCATGTACCTGCCACTCGGGGCGAAAGACGAGATGGCGCGTCAAGTGGCCGCAAGTGAAATAATCGGGCAGGCCGAATACCCCTTCGGGAAAATTCAGATTGAGCCAGGCGGCGTCTTCCGAACCTTGAGGCAGATGGACAGGACGTCCGCCGCTTACGGGCGCTTCGGCCCGAATGCCGACGGTGGCGAGTTCACGCTGCACCGCCGCGCTATCCGTGGTTTGCAAAGCGACGGCAACCGGTCCTTCGTATTCATCGGGAAAGTGCTTGAAACGGGACGTCGCGCGCTGCTCCGGAGGGAAATACAGCAACTCCAGATAGTTGGAATCCAATATCAAGGTCTGGTTGCGCGTACCACTGTGATGGCGTCCCTGGGGTGCCAGGGAGAAGCCAAGCTTCTTATATTGCTCGGTAGTGGAGGCCAGGTCGTTGACGCGGATGATGTAGTGATCCAGTCCGGTCACGGAAGGCAGTGACATCAGGTACTCCTTGCTCGCTGAAGAGCTGCAAGGATCGCACGTGATCTTGGCTCGGGTGAACGACTGCTTTCTTATGAGAATATGCAATCAAGTGGGAAAGCGATCGGCAAGCCGAGCCATAAATACTCCCCCCTATTTGCTTATTCACGGCCTTGCCAAGTTTTCTGGCTGCTTCATGAACACAGCGCCGCCACGCGGGCATCGCGCCTACAAATAGAACTCCCGCGCCAGATGCTCGTGGTCGTGTTCCAGTTCATGGGCCAGGCCTTGCGCAACCACTTGCCCGGCACGCAGCATGTAGAAGCGGTCGACCACGCGCGCGGCCAGCCGCATGTTCTGCTCCACCAGCACCAAGGCCACTTCGCCCTCGCGCTTGAGCGCCTGCATCATCGCCCCGATCTCCTGGACGAACAACGGCGACAATCCCGCCGACGGCTCGTCCAGCAGGATGATGCGTGGCTCCGCCATCAAGGCACGGCCTATGGCCAGCATCTGCTGTTCGCCGCCAGACATGGTGTTGGCGCGCTGGTCCAGGCGTTCCTTCAGGCGGGGGAAATAGCCGAACACCCGCTCCAGGTTACGCGCATGACGCGCCTTCGCGCGCGCCAGGCAACCCAGGCGCAGATTGTCGCGCACGCTCAGCTCGGGAAACAGGTCGCGGTCCTGCGAGACCTGCAGCAAACCCGCGCGGGCAACCCGATGCGGCGCGCCGGACTTCATCGTGGCGCCGAACAGGGTGACCTTGCCGCTGTCGTGCGGCAGGAAACCCGACAAGGCATTCAGCAGGGTCGTCTTGCCCGCGCCGTTGGCCCCCAGCAAGCCCACTGCCTCGCCCTGGCGCAGTTCGATGTCGATACCCGCCAGCGCGGGCACACG
This sequence comes from Achromobacter sp. HZ34, assembly GCF_002209485.1. GTDB lineage: Bacteria > Pseudomonadota > Gammaproteobacteria > Burkholderiales > Burkholderiaceae_B > Bordetella_C. The sequence goes on from NZ_NJIX01000001.1 coordinate 716,600, forward strand.
GCCATGCCGTACCGCCAGGCCGGCGACTTCGAGAAGCACGTCACTCTTGACCAAGATAAGCCTCCAGCACCGCTTTGTTGTTGCGCACGGCCTGGGGCTCGCCCTCGGCCAGGCACTTGCCATAGTTCAGCACCAGGATGCGATCCGAAACCGCCATGACCAGATCCTGCACGTGCTCCACCAGCACGATGGCGATACCCTCCCCGGCCAGCGTGCGCAGGACCGTGCCCAGATGATGGCGGTCGCTTGGCGACAGACCCACTGCCGGCTCGTCCAGCATGATGAGCTGGGCATCGACCACCAGCGCGCGGGCGATCTCGACCAGGCGCTGCTGGCCGAAAGACAGGTCGCCAGCGACACGGTCCGCCAACTCCCCTATGCCCAGGCGCGCCAGGATGGCGCGGGATCTGGCCACCGCTTCGCGCTCTGCCCGCCGCGCCGACGGCGCGCCTATCACCGTGCGCCAGAATGCGTGGGGTATGGCCAGTTCCAGCCCGGTCAGCACATTCTCCAGCACGGTCATCTCGCGCAGGATGCCGTTGTTCTGGAAGGTGCGCCGGATGCCCAACGCGGCGATGCCATCCGGCGTGCGCGCCAGCAGCGACTCGCCCTTGTAGGAAATCTGTCCGGCCGCGGGCCGCACGAAGCCAGTGATGGCATTGAAGGCGGTGGTCTTGCCCGCGCCATTGGGCCCCATCATGGTGAAGATCTCGCCCGGCTGCACCTGGAACGACAGGTCGTTGACGGCGGTCAGTCCAGCGAAGCGCACGGTCATGTTCTCGACACGCAGCATGGCCTACTCCTGGTACAGGCGTTCACGGGCGCCCGGGATACGGTCGGCGATCAGGCCGCCGATGCCGCGCGGCATGAGGAACAGCACCGCCATCAGCAGCAGGCTGAAGACGATTTCCTCCAGCCCCGGAAAATTGCGCAGCAGCTCCGGTGCGCCGGTCAGCAGCACCGCGCCGATGATGGCGCCGGCCAGGCTGCCCAGCCCGCCGATCATGACGATGGCGAAGTGCATCAGCATCTGCGACAGGCCGAAGGTGTCCGGCGACACCCGTCCATTGAGCAAGGCATACAGGCCGCCCGCCAGGCCGACGATCAAGCCGCTCCAGGCGAAGGCAACCACCTTGGTGCGCGATACGGCCACTCCGGTCGACGCGGCTGCCGCTTCGTTGTTGCGCACCGCCACGAAGGCCCGGCCGATGCGGGACTTCACCAGGAAACGGGTGGCGCCCAGGCCCAGCAAGGCGACCAGCAGAAAGACGTAGTACTTGCCCGTCTCGTTCAGGCCGCGGCCGAACAGCACCACCTGGGGCACGTTGAAGCCGCTGGCGCCATAGGTGACGCTGTCCGCGTGCACATAGATCCAGCGCATCAGTTCGCCGAACGCCAGCGTCACGATGGCCAGGTAGTAGCCGCGCACCCGCAGCGCGGGCAGGCCCACCAGCGCGCCCGCCAGGCCACCCACCACCGCCGACGCCACCAGCGCCAGCGGATACGGCAGTCCCAGGTGCGCCATCGACAGGCCTGCCGCATAGGCGCCGATGCCGAAGAACGCCGCATTGGCGAAGGCCAGCTGGCCCAGGTAGCCGATCACCACGTTGAAGCCTATGGCCGCAAGGCTGTAGACCAGCATGGTGTTGACGACGAACTGCACGTAATTGTTCACCGCCAATGGCAGCACCAGCAGCAGCGCCAACGCGAGCAGCCAGGGCAGCAGGCGTTTCTTATGGGGTTCAGACACGGGCACGCCTCCAGTTTCCAAGCAATCCCTGCGGGCGTATCAGCAGCACGATGATGATGACCACATACGCGGTGATCTCCACCAGCGCGCTGGATACATAGCCGCCCGCCAGGTTTTCCACGACGCCCAGCGCGATGCCGCCCACCACGGCGCCGGGCAGTGAACCGAAGCCCCCCAGCGTCATGGCCGCGAAACCGCGCACCAGCATATGCCCGCCCATGTCCGGGTACACGAGGGTATTAGGCGCGATGAGGATGCCCGCCAGGGCGCCCATGGTGGCACCCGCGCCCCACATCAGGTTGCGCAGCAGCGGCACGTTGATGCCGGAAAGCGAGGCGCCGCGCGGAGTTTCCGACGCCGCCTCCACCACCTTGCCGATCTCCGTCTTCTGGAAGAACAGCCAGGACGCCACCACGACCACCAGCACCACACCCATGATCAGCATGTCCTGCGGCGTCAGCACCACCTCGCCGAAGAACACCGGATCGCCCGTCAGCAACGGCGGCAGCGCCACCACTTCCCTGCCGTAGAAGAAGCGCGCCACGCCCTTGAACAGATAGGACAGCGCCACCGTCATCATGGCCAGGCTGATATGCGGCGCATGCTGCAGCGGCCGCATCAGGCCGCGCTCCACCGCCATGCCCACGATGAACAGCAGGCACAGGGAAAAGAGGATGCTCCAGCCATAGCCCCACCCCAGGGTCTGCAGGGGCACGAGCACCGCGAATGCCCCCAGCATGAAGAATTCGCCATGGCAGAAATTGACGACGGTGGTGGAGCGAAAGAGGATGGTCATCCCCAGGGCGATGAGCGCGTAGACGCACCCCACCGCAACCCCGCTGACGATCAGTTGCGCAAGCATGATGGCTGCCGTCCCGTCGCGGTCAGAGGGCCGCGGGATAGTTGGAGACGATGGTCGGCTTGCCGTCCTTCATGTAGATCATCTTGCCCTGCTTGATGCCCGCGTGGTCCTGTGCCGTGAAGGTCAAGGGCCCGGACTGGATGCCCGGATCGAAGTTGTTCAACTTGTCCAGCTCGGCCATGAACTTCTCGCGGGTCAGGTCGGGGCCGGCATTCTTCAGGGCCTGGACCACGGCCAGCGCGCCTGTCATGCCCATGAAGCTCAGGGTCTCGACCGGATCCTTGGGATGGGCCGAGGTATAGATGTCCTGCCACTTCTTGAAGCCCGCCGCATCCAGCGTGGCCGACAAGGGATAGAAGACATACAACTCCTTGGTGGCCGCGGGATTGCCGACCCGCTTGACCATGTCTTCCAGCGATACGCCCTGCGTGGCGATGGTGGGCGCCTTGATGCCGTACTTGTTGGCGTCACGCAGATAGATCGTCAGCTCGGGCGGATACAGGATGGCCAGCACCGCGTCCGGCTTGGCGGCACGCAGGCGCAGCAGTTGCGACGTGGCATCGGTGCTGCCTCGCTCCAGGTACACCGTCTCGACCGGCTCCAGGCCCTTGGCCTTCAAGGCCGCGATGGCCGGTTCGATATGCGACTTACCCCACTCATCCGAATGGCTGATGATGGCGATGCGCTTGGCGCCGGGTTTGCTCAGCGCGAAGTCCACCATCGAGTTGGCCACCGTGGCCGTGGTGGCGATGGGGTGGAAGATATTGGCCTGGAACGGGGAAGAGATGGCCGTACTGGCCGCGCCCAGCACCATGAACGGCAAGTCGGGATGGCTCTTCAGCTCGGGCTTGATCGCCATCACGGTGCCGCTGCACCAGCCCCCGTGGATCATGAAGACCTGGTCCTGCGACATCAGCTTCTTGGTCGCGGCGATGGTCTTGTTGGGATCGCAGGCGTCGTCCTCGACCAGCACCTCGATCTTGCGGCCGTTGATGCCGCCATTGTCGTTGACGTTCTTGTAGATGGCGGTCGCGCCCAACAAGGGCAGCGAGCCGACGGCGGTCGGTCCGGTCAGGGGACCGAACATGCCGATCTTGATGGTGTCCTTGGTGACACCGGTGGTGTCGGCGGCGTGGCCGGCCAGCGGCAACAGGGCGAACGCTGCCACCGCCAGACGATGGCGCAGGGATATGCCAGGCATGATTGTCTCCTTGTCGATATCTCGTATCGTTTTTTCTGAATCGGCCCGCCTTGGGACGAGCCGCCCTACTCACCGCCTCGCAGCCCGCACACGCCGCTGCACGGCAGCTTCAGCGCTGTTGCGCCAACCTGGCGGCGTTCTCGCCGGACAGGCGTCCGAACACCGCGCCACGCAGGACGGAGGTGGCGCCCGTGTAGGTTCCGTAGTACAGGCCCACGGTCTCGCCCGCTGCGTACAGGCCGGGAATCGGGTCCCCATCGGTATTCAGCACCTGGCTGCGTGTATTCACCTTCAAGCCGCCGAAGGTGAAGCAGTTGCCGCAGATGATGGGATACGCCATGAAAGGTGCACGATCGATGGGCCGCGCCCAGTTGGATTTGCGCGGCCGGTAGTCGTCGCGCGTCGCCAGGCCATCGGTCTTGAGCGGATCGAATGCCCCGTCGCCGCAGGCGGCGTTGTACGCATCCAGCGAGGCCTGCAAGCCGCCCGCATCGACCTCGATGGCAGCGGCCAGTTCCGCCACGCTGTTGGCGCGGATCGGCGGCTGGTCCGAACGCACGCTGCTGCGCCAGTTGGGAACGTCGTCGATGCGCGAATCCAGTATGGCCCAGGCGATGCCGTCCGGCTGCTCGTGGATCACCCGGGTGATCGATTCGTAGGTGGCGTCCACCGTGGCCGGCGCCTCATCGATGAACCGCTGGCCGCGCTTGTTCACCAGCACGCCGTAGTTGAACACCAGCACGATGGGCTCCGGCGCCCCGGAGCGGGGATCGAGCGGTTCGGCATGGAATTGGCCGAAATCGCCGGACGGCGCCGCGCCCGCGGCCAAGGCCATGCGCAAGCCCTCGCCCTTGTTGTAGTACCCGCCCCGCGCCACCGGCCGGATGTAGCGGGCGCGCGGCCCCAGGTACTGGGCCAGCATTTCGGGATTGCCCTCGAAGCCGCCGCAGGCCAGGACGGTGGCCGGGGCGCGCAGCGCAAAGGGACGCGCGTCCGGGCCCGTGGCGACTATGCCGCCTATGGTGCCGTCGTCGCCGCGCAGGAATTCACGGGCCGTCGTGCGGTAGAAGAAGTCCGCGCCGTTCTTTTCCGCCCAGGCAGCCAGCGCCTCGACCAAGGCCAGGCCACCGCCCACCGGTCCCATGCGGCTGGTGCAGGTGGTGATGAAATAGCCCGGCAGGAAATCGAAACGCACGCCGAAGGTCTTCAACCAGGCAATGGCCTTGCCGGCGTTTTCGGCAAAGGTGGAGATCAGTTCTGGGTCGGCGAAGCCCAGCACCTTGACGATGGTCGACCAGTTTTCATAAGCCCCGGCCGCCTCGGACACCAGCTCGGGGTCCAGGTAATGCCCCGCGTTCTCGGCGAAATGCGCTTCGAAGTCGTCGGCGACCTCGGCCTCGCTCTTCATGCGCATCATGGCTTCGGTCCAGCGCGTATTGCCGCCCCTGTCCTCCAGCGGCGCGCGTTCCAGGATGGCCACGCGCGCGCCGGCCTGCATGGCAGTGACCGCGGCGCTCAGTCCCGCTATGCCGCAACCCACGACCACAACGTCATATTCCCGGCTTGTATTTTTGCCAGTTGTCTCGCTCATATCCACTCCTGGTAGCAGGTGCTCAGTATTTGCGCACGAATGGATTCGGCATGTCCAGGTCGGAAGACATCCAGACGCTCTTCATCTCCATATACTCCTTCACCGACTCGAAGCCACCCTCGCGTCCCAGGCCGCTATCCTTGTATCCACCGAATGGCGTCATATAACTGGTGGAGCGGTAGTTGTTGATCCAGACCGTGCCGGCCCGCAGCTTCTCCGACATCAGCATGGCGCGATGCAGGCTCTTGGTCCAGACACCGGCGGCCAGGCCGAAACGGATGTCGTTGCCGATACGCACGGCGTCCGCCTCGTCCTTGAACTTCAGCACCGCCAGCACCGGTCCGAACACTTCTTCCTGGGCGATCCGCATATCGTTCGTCACATCGGCGAAGATGGTGGGCTCCACGAATTGCCCCGCACCATAGGCCTCGCCAGACAGGGCTCGGCCACCGGTCACGCAACGGGCGCCCTCCTTCTTGGCGATATCGATGTATTGAAGGACTTTCTCGTACTGCGGACGCGTGGCAACCGGCCCGATCTGCGTATCCGCCTTCTTGGGGTCGCCGATCTTGGCCGAACGGGTGATCTTCTCGATCTTCGCCAGGAACGCGTCGTGTATCGATTCCTGCAACAGCAGGCGCGAACCCGCCATGCAGGTCTGGCCACCGGCCGAGAAAATACCGGTGATGACACCGTTTGCCGCGCGATCCAGGTCGGCGTCGTCGAACACGATATTCGGCGACTTGCCGCCCAGTTCCAGCGACACCCGCTTCAAGCCTTCCGCCGCCGTGGCATACACCCGCCGTCCCGCGGCGTCGCCGCCAGTGAAAGCCACGCGGCCCACGTCCGCATGGCGGATCAGCGGTTCGCCCACTTCCGCGCCATAGCCCGTCAGGACATTGATGACACCCGCGGGAAAGCCGACTTCCTTGGCCATTTCGGCCAGCACCAGCAGCGAAGTCGGCGTGAATTCCGAGGGCTTGCAGACGATGGTGTTACCCGCGCAAAGGGCCGGCCCCAGCTTCCATGCCGTCAATAGCAGCGAAGAATTCCACGGCGTGATGCTGGCCACCACACCGATGGGCTCATAGCGCACCGTGTTGAACACGCCCGGCTTGTCCATCGGCACGACATGGCCCTGGATCTTGTCCGCCAGGCCGCCGTAGTAGTAGAAGTACTTGGCACAATACTTCACCTGGCCCAGCACCTCGCTCATCAGCTTGCCGTTGTCCCGGCTTTCCACTTCGGCCAGGCGCTGCGCGTCGCGCTCCACCAATTCACCCAGCTTGTAGATCAGGCGTCCGCGATCGCTGGCCGACATGCGCGACCAGGGGCCGTCCTCGAAGGCGGCCTTGGCGGCGGCCACGGCGCGATTCACGTCCGCCGCACGGCCGCGAGGTACCAGGGCCCAGGGTTTTCCCGTGAAAGGATCGTCGGTCTCGAAAGACTCGCCTGCCTCCGCGTCCACCCACTCGTTATTGATGAAAAGCTTGTAGCGCTCCATTTGTCTCGACCCTCTTCAATTGCGGTTATCGAATCAGTTCGTCGATTATGATCAGGTCAAACAAGGGACGTAACTGATGATTCATCAGCAATTGATGCAGTTTCGTCATCGATCTGGCTCAGGAGGAGGAGACCCCATGAGACGCAAGATCCCCAGCACCACGGCGCTGTCCATCTTCGAGGCGGCGGCGCGCCACGAGAATTTCGCGCGTGCGGCGGACGAGTTGTGCCTGTCAGAAAGCGCGGTCAGCCGCCAGATCGCGGCACTGGAAAGCTATCTGGATGCCAAGCTGTTCACCCGGGTCGGGCGGCAGGTGGTGTTGAACGACGCCGGCCGTTACTACTCCACCCGCATCGCGCCCCACCTGGAAGAGATCGAGTTGCACACGCAGGCCCTGATGGCCAACCGCGGCGCGGGCGGCATCCTGGAACTGGCGGTGATTCCGACTTTCTCCAGCCGCTGGCTGCTGCCGCGCCTGCATGAGTTCCGCGCGCTGCATCCGGACATCACCATCAACTTCAGCGAGAAGCCCGAACCGTTTCTGTTTCGCGGCACGCATTTCGATGCCGCGCTGCATTTCGACCATCCCGCCTGGACGGGCGTGGTCAAGCTGGAACTTTTCGACGAGGAAGTGGTTCCCGTGTTGAGTCCGCATCATCATGACCTGGGATTGCTGAAGGACCCGACCGACCTTGGCCGTCTGACGCTGCTGCACAAGGCCGGCAAGAACGATGTGTGGCGCCGCTGGTTCGACACCTGCGGGGTGCGTAACGACCGCCCCCTGCGCGGCATGCGCTTCGAACTGTATTCGATGGTCATCGAGGCCGCCTGCTCCGGCCTGGGCGTGGGCCTGGTGCCGCGCTTTTATATCGAACGTGAACTGCAGCGCGGCGACCTCGTCATACCCTTCGACGTCGCGGTGAAGCACGCCAAGCGCTATTGCCTGGTGTATCCCGAATACAAGAAGGACTCACCTGTCGTGATCGCGTTTCGTGAATGGGTGCAGGACCTTGCCCAGCGCTTCCTGCGGGAGCACGCTGCGCCGGTCCCGGCGACAGCGGCAAGGGAGGCAAGGGACGACATGCGAGTCACGCTGTGACCGAGCCTGGACCGCGCAGGCGAAACGGCGGCCAAGCCTAATCCCTGGCTGGATGATGCCGCTGCCAATGCTCGACGATTTGCGCGCGCCGGCAGACCCAGACGCCTTGTTTCGTCGCCACGTAGTCAAGAAACCGGGCCAGGCCCACCGCTCGTCCGGGATGGCCGACCAGGCGCAGGTGCAGGCCTACCGACATCATCTTCGGCGCCACCTCACCCTCTTCGTACAGCATGTCGAAGCTGTCTTTCAGATACTCGAAGAAGTCGTTCGCCGTGGCCATGGCGCCCCGGCTGAATTTGCCGTCGTTATTCGCCAGGCTGTAGGGAACGACCAAATGAGGCTTGCCCTGTACCTTCGACCAATACGGCAGTTCGTCGCTGTAAGAGTCGGAGTCGTAGGCGAAGCCGCCATGTTCCACCAGCAGACGCCGCGTGTTGATGGTTGGCGCATAGCGGCAATACCACCCGGTCGGCGGCGTGCCGATGCTGCGCGTAATCGATTCGTAAGCGGCTCGGATTTCCGCGCGCTCCTGGTCTTCCGTAAATCCCTGCGCACGCACCCAGCGGCGGCCGTGGCTGCATACGTCATAGCCCGCTTCGCGTATCGCCTGGGCCACGGCGGGATTGCGTTCCAGCGCCAATGCCGTGGCGAAAACGGTCGCAGTCATTTGCCGCTCGCGCAGGATGCGGAACACGCGCCAGATACCTACCCGGCTGCCGTATTCGTACATCGACTCGGAAGCCAGGTCGCGGCCCTGGAATCCTCCCGCGCCGCCTTCCGTCAGACCGGTCTCGGTCTGGCCGTCGCCATCTTCGAAGGAAAGCTCGGAGCCTTCCTCGTAATTGACCACGATGTTCAGCGCTATCCGCGCCTTGCCCGGCCAGCACGCATTGGGTGGTTCGGCGCCATAGCCGACGAAATCGCGGCGCAGGTGGGCATACGCAGGGCTATTGAAATCCGTCATGCTTCTACTCGCATCGGCCAGGTTATTTCGATCCGCTCGTCCAGGGACGTCAGTACCGTATCGTCGCCGCGGCCCGAATAACCCATGATGACGGCAACCTCGTTGGAACCGTCGATGGCGGTGAAAGCGAAGTGCCAGACGTCTGGCCGATAGCTCACGCCCTGCGATCCGTCCGTGACGAAGGCGCGAATCGTGGCCGGATCGAGCGCGCCATCGGCGGCCGACAGTCCCACCACCACCAGGCAGCGGCCTCCGCGCATGGGAATGAAGCTCTGGGCCGAATGGGGATGGCGTTCCATCTCGCGCACGATGATCGGCGCTCGCGCGCAGGGCTCGATCCGGTTGACCCACAAGCGCGGGCCATTCTCCTGGGCAAATTGCAGGGAAAAGTCACGCCGGCGGGTATCGCCCCTGTTCTCCAGCACCTCACCAAACTGTGCGAAGCCGCGACCATCGAGCGCTTCGGCGACCAACTGCCTGTCCATCGAGCCTTCCGTCCATTGAACGACAGGTAGAAATTCTAGAGACCCCCCTACAATAGTCAATCGTCGAAATCCCGACGACGCCAAACAGTTGCACGACCGGCCCAGCCGCTACGTCAATAACGGAGACAAGCATGTTCCTCACCCGTCACGCGCTCTGCTGCGCGCGCGCCTTCCTTTGCGCCGCGCTCGCCTTGCCGGTCCTGGCCGCGCCCGCGGCCCAGGCCGCCGATGCCTACCCCTCCAAACCCTTGCACTGGATCGTCCCCTACGCCGCCGGCGGTGGCCTGGACTATCTGGCGCGCACGGTGGGCCAGGGCCTGTCGCAGCGTATGGGGCAGTCGGTGATCGTGGATAACAAGCCGGGCGGCAATACCGCAATCGGCGCTTCCGAGACCGCGCGCGCGCAAGCGGACGGCTACACCATGCTGTCGGCCGACAACGGCACCCTGGTCTTCAATCCGGCCCTTTACCAGAAGCTGTCCTACGATCCGGTCAAGGACCTGGCACCCGTCACGCTGATGGGCCGCTTTCCCATGATCCTGGTGGCGGGCCCGGGCCTGCAAGCCAGGGACGTCAAGGGTTTCCTGGCCGAGGCCAAGGCGCAGAAGGATGGCCTGAACTACGCCTCCGCCGGCGCGGGCAGCCCGCATCACCTGGCCATGGAGTTGCTGCGCGTGGAGACCGGCGCGAACCTGGTGCACGTACCGTATCGGGGCGCCGCGCCGGCGCTGTCCGATGTGGCGGCCGGACAGGTGGCGGCGATGATGGTCGACCTGGCCGCGGGCGCCGGTTTCATCAAGGGCGGCAAGGTGCGCGCATTGGCGGTCGCCAACCCCACCCGCCTGCCGCAGTTGCCGGACGTGCCGACTTTCGCCGAACTTGGCTACAAGAACATCGACGCCTCTGCCCAGGCGGGCATCGTGGTGCCGGCGGGCACGCCCAAGGCGGTCATCGATACCTTGAACCGGCAGGTGGTGGCAACCATCAACGACCCGGTCGTGCGCCAGAAGCTGCTGGATTTCGGCATCGAGCCGGTGGGCAGCAGCCCCGAGCAGTACCAGGCGCTGCTCCAGGAGGAGCGCGCGCGCTGGCAGAAGCTGATCCACGACTCGAACATCAAATTGGACTGAAGGTTTTTTTGCGGGAGGCGTCCTCTCGCCTCCCCGCCACCGGCGCCTATCGCGAGCCTTGGGTTGCCACTTCGGCACCCGCAGGCGTCGTCGGCACCTGCGCACCTGCGGTGGCCGAGCTTGCGGCGCCCACGGAACCCTTCTCCGGCGCCCCGCCCTGCGCCTGGATCTTGAACCAGATCGCGTACAGCGCCGGGAGGAACACCAGCGTCAACACCGTACCGCCTATCGTCCCGCCGATCAGCGTGTAGGCCAGCGAACCCCAGAACACCGAGAACGTCAGCGGAATGAAGGCCAGCACTGCCGCCAGCGCCGTCAGCACGACCGGCCTGGCCCGCTGCACGGTAGCCTCCACCACCGCGTCGAAAGGCGACAGGCCTTCCTTCTCGTTGATATGGATCTGTCCCACCAGGATCAGCGTGTTGCGCATGATGATGCCGGCCAGGCCTATCATGCCCAGGATGGCGTTGAAGCCGAAAGGCTGCTGGAAGATCAGCAAGGTCGGCACCACCCCCACCAGGGCCAGCGGCGCGGTCAGCACTACCATGGCCATGGCCGCCATCGAACGCACCTGGAAGATGATCACCACCAGCATCAGGATGAACATCAGGGGGAACACCGCTGCCAAGGCTTTGTTGGCCTTGCCCGCCTCTTCCAGGTCCGCCGCCGTCTCGATGCGATAGCCAGCCGGCAGCTTGGCGATGATGGGCTGCAGCTTGGGCAGGATCTGCATGGATATGTCGGGCGGCTGCATCCCTTCGGCGACATCGCCGCGCACGGTAATGCTGACTTCCCGATCGCGCCGGCGCTGGATGGGATTTTCCATGCGCACTTCGATATGACCGATCTGGTCCAGCGGCACGCGTTGGCCCGCCGCGCCAGCCAGGGTGAAGGCGCCCAGGCGAGCCGGATCCAGACGTTCGGTACCGGCGCTGCGTGCCACCACATCGACGGAACGGATGTCCTCGCGCACCTGCGTCACGGTAACGCCGGTCAACAGGAACTGCAGCTGCTGCGCGGCATCCTGTGAACTCAGCCCGATGGCACGCAAGCGGTCCTGGTCCAGCACGAAGTGCAGCGTCGGCGCCCGCTCGCCCCAATCGGTATTCACCTGCCGCATGGCCGGGTTGGCCTGCATCACCTGGCGCACCTGCCGGGCGACGTCGCGCACGATGTCCTCGTCCGGCCCCATGACGCGGAAGGCCACCGGAAACGGCGAGTAGGGTCCGAACACCAGCTGCGACACCCGTACGCGTGCCTCCGGTGCCAGCTGATCCGCCACGGCCTGGCGGGCGCGCAGCTTGAGCGCGTCGCGATCCTTTTCGCTGCCGGTCAACACGACGATCTTGGCGAAGGAGGGATCCGGCAGCTCGGGCGCCATCGCCAGATAAAAGCGCGGCGCGCCCTGGCCGATGTAGCTGGTCACCAGCTTGGGCTCGGGTTGCTGCTTGAGCCACTGCTCCACCTTGGCCACGGCGGCGCCGGTGGCCTCGATGCTGGTGCCTTCCGGCATCTGCACTTCGAACAGCACTTCCGGGCGATCTGAGATGGGGAAGAACTGCTGCTTGACCTGGCCCAGGCCCATGAAGGCCACGACAAAGATCGCTACCACGCCCAGCACCACTTTCTTCTTGTGCGCCACGGCCCAGGTGATCAGGCCGCGCAAGCGCCGATAGCCGGGCGTGCCGTAGATGGCGGCGTGGCCGCCCGGCACGCGTTCGATGGTGGGCAGCAGCTTGACGCCGATATAAGGCGTGAAGGCCACGGCCACCACCCACGACGTCAGCAAGGCGAAGGCCACCACCCAGAAGATATTGCCGGCGTATTCGCCCGCGCTGGACTTGGCGAATCCGACCGGCATCAAGCCGATGGCCGTGACCAGGGTGCCCGCCAGCATGGGCGCGGCGGTATGGCCCCAGGCATAGGTCGCGGCCGAGACGCGGTCCAGGCCCTCTTCCATCTTGACCACCATGGTCTCGATGACGATGATGGCGTCGTCGACCAGCAAGCCCAGCGCCAGGATCAGCGCGCCCAGGGTGATGCGGTCGAAGTCGCGTCCCGTCGCCAGCATGATGATGAACACGCCGGCCAGCGTCAGCGGCACGGCGGCGGCTACCACCACGCCCACGCGCCAGCCCAGGCTGACCAGGCTGACGACGATGACCACTACCAAGGCGACGAAGAACTTGAGCATGAATTCGTCGTAGGCCTCGGCGATGTTCACCGCCTGGTCGGTGATCTTGGTGAAGCTCATCCCCAGCGGCAGCTCGCGCGAAATGGTGGCGGCCTCGGCCTCCAGGGCCTTGCCCAGATCCAGGCCGTTGTAGCGGTCGCGCATGACCACGCCCAGCAGCAAGGCGGGCTCGCCCTGGCTGCGGATGAGGAAGGTGGCGGGATCCTCGTAGCCGCGTTTCACATCGGCCACGTCACCGATGCGCAGGCTGCGGCCATTGGCCACGATGGGCGTGGCGCGGATCTGTTCAAGGTCTTCCAGGGCGCCATCCAGCCGTACCTGCACCTGCTGGCCGTGGGTTTCCACCGAGCCGGCCGGCGTGACGGCGTTGCGTGTATTGAGCGCGGCAAAGATGTCGCGCGCGGAGATGCCCAGGTTCGCCAGGCGCTCGTAGGAGAACTCCACGAAGATGCGTTCCGGCCGCTCGCCCAGGATGTTGACCTTCTTCACCCCATCCACCTTGAGCAGGCGTTGGCGCAGGGTCTCCGCCTCGCGCACGAGCGCGCGTTGCGGTTCGCCTTGGGCCTTCAGGGCATATAAGGCGAACGTGACGTCGGCATATTCGTCGTTGACGACGGGGGCCAGCACACCCTGCGGCAACTTGCCCGCCTCGTCGCCAAGCTTCTTGCGTGCCTGGTAGAACTCTTCGGGCACTTCCGCCGGGGGCGTGCTGTCTTTCAACGTGACGGTCATGAAGGCCAGGCCGGGCCGCGTGAAGGTCTCCGCGCGGTCGTACCACTTCAGTTCCTGCATGCGCTTTTCCAGCGGCTCGGCGACCTGGTCCTGCATTTCCTGGGCGGTCGCGCCGGGCCATGCTGTCACCACGGTCAGGGTCTTGATGGTGAAGCTGGGGTCTTCGGCGCGCCCCAGCTTGAAGAAAGCGAAGGCGCCCGCCACGGATATCGCGATGATCAGGAACAGCGTGACCGCCCGTTCCCGCACGGCGATGGCGGAGATGTTGAAGCCGCTCATTGGGTCACCTCTTTGGTGGCGCCAACAGATGTCTCCGCAGAGGCGGCCGCCGCGACGCGCGCCGAGGTGCCGCGCGCGGCCTGGTCGCTTGCCGGCGCGGCCGGGCGCACCTGCTCGCCCTCGTGCAAGAGATGCGCGCCCAAGGCCACGAAGCGGTCGCCTGGGGCCAGGCCGGCGCTGACGGCGGCGGTTTCTTCACCCAGCGCCACCACCTTCACCGCACGCCATGTCACCTTGGCCGGATCGCCTGACAACACCCATACCCCGGCGCCCTGCCCCTCGTCGTGCAGCGCTGCCAGCGGCACATCGACCACCGGCGCGCCTTGGGCTTGGGCGATGGTCACGCTGATGGTGGCGCCCAGCGGTGCCTGGGCGGCGGACTGCTCCAAAACATAACGGGCCGCGAAGGTGCGGGTGCGCGGATCGGCGTAATCCGACAGCTCGCGCAAGCGCACCGTGACCGCGGGGCCCTGGCCGCCGTACAAACGCGCCGTACCGGTCGACCCCAGGGCCGGCCGCAGCGTTTCCGGCAGGTCGACCACGGCTTCGCGGGGACCGGCCCGCGCCACGCGCACCACGGTCTGGCCCGCCGTCACCACCTGCCCCGGTTCGACCAGCGTGGTCATCACCACGCCATCGGCGTCCGCATACAAGGTGGCGTAGCCCGCTTCGTTGCGCGCGACGTCCGCCTGGGCCTGCGCCGCGCTGAGATCGGCGCGGGCGGTTTCTGCGGCGGCGTGAATCTGGTCGTAAGCCGACGCCGACACCGCGCCGGCCCCGACCAATTCCCGATAGCGTTTCTCGTCGGCCGCCGTCTGCAGGGCCCGCGCCCGCGCGGCGCTGACCGCCTGCTCCCGTGCCCGCGTGGCCAGCGCCAGATCTGTGGGGTCGATGCGCATCAAGGGTTGCCCGCGCTTGACCTGCTGCCCGGTGTCCACCAGGCGCTCGACCACCTTGCCGGCGACGCGAAAGCCCAGATCGCTCTGCACTCGCGCCACCACCACACCGGTGTAAGTGCGGGCGGCCGGCGCGGGGGCCTGGACGGTGGCGACTCGCACCTGCGGGATGCCGGCGCGCGGGTCGTCGGCGGGAGCGGGACTGCATGCAGCCAGCAAGGCGATGAGGAAAGTGGCCGTAGCGACGGAAGCGGCGGTGGCGGCCGGAGTGGCCAAGGCGGCCGGACGACGGTAAGACATGGTGGTCCCCAGGGACGACTGAATGACCGGCAGTCTGATTCTAATGACCAATATTGTCAATAGTCACTAAACAGGTAAGTCGTCATCCTGGAGGTCACTCGCCTCCTTTCCCGCATTTCCAACAGTCAAAGGTCAGGGCGCCAGGCTGCGCAACACCAGGCTGGCCACTTCGCGCGGCGCGTCGGGCAGCCGGTCGAGGTTGTATTGCAGCATCAGTGGATTGATGAAGGGGTACATCACCAGGTAGATGGAGCGGGCGGCCTCGTCCAGCGGCGTCTTGCGCTCGAATTCGCCGGCCTCGCGGCCCTCGCGCAGGATGCCGGTCAACAGGGCCTGGATCTGCGCCTCGTAGCCGCGCGAACTTTCCCAGTCCTCCGACACGGAATGGGCGGCGATCTCGTACAGCTTGCGGTCTTCGAAAAACAATTGGGCCGACAGCTCCACCAGCGTCAGGAACAAGCGGCGGAAGCGCTCCGTGGCGCTGCCTGCCTCGCCCGTGGCCTTGAGCACGCCCTCCATCACCTGGCTCAGGCAGGTGGCACAAATGGCCTCGCCTATGGCCTGCTTGGAGTCGAAGAATTTGTAGATGTAGGCCTTGGAAAAACCGATCTCCCTGGCCAGGTCCGACACCGTGGTCTTGGCATAGCCATAGCGGCTGAAGTGTTCCTTGGCGGCCAGGACGATCTGGTCCCGCACGTTGTGGTCGGCCGGCCCGCGCTGGCCTTGGGGAACTTGCAACGTATCGGTCATGGTGTGGACTGCTCCCTATGTCCCGGGGACGGGAATTCATGCGCCGGTTCAGGGCGGCTTTTGCTGCGTAGGGGCGAAGGGTGACGCAAAACGACGACATACGCCAGCCGCGCATGGAAACCATTGACCCTATCGTACATTAGTCACTACATTATGCCTACTTTGTCCGGCCACTGGATATGCCATGCTCTTCCTTAGAACTCCCCTTTCGACGATGTTCGCTGCCCTGATCCTTACCGGATGCGCGGTCGGCCCCGACTACGAAGCGCCCGAGGCCAAGGCCGGCGACCATTTTATGGGCCAGGCCGACGTGCAGGCTCGGCAAGCGCCGCCTGGCGCCGACCTGAACGTCTGGTGGGAAGGTTTCCACGATCCGGTACTGGCGGCTTTGGTGACGCGGGCGCTGGACCGGAACCTGGATATTGCCCAGGCGGTGGCGCGCATCAGCCAGTCGCGCGCTGCCTTGCGCCAGGCCGACGCCGCCCTGCTGCCCTCGGGGAACATCGCCGGCCGGGCGGCGCGTGCGCGCCAGTCGCTGGAGACACCGCAGGGCCGGCTGCTCAATGCCACGCCCGACTTCAACCGCAATGGCAATTACTACGAGCTGGACCTGAGCGCGGGGTGGGAGATCGATCTTTTCGGTGGACTGCGGCGGCAACGAGAGGCTGCCATCGCCAGCTACCAGGCCGCGCAGGCCGCGGCGGATGCCACGCGTCTGGCGGTGGCGGCGCAGACGGCGGACGTCTATGTGACCTTGCGCGGGCTGCAGACGCGCCTGGCCATCGCGCAGGATCAGGTGCAGACGCGCGGCCGCCTGCTGTCCACCGTGCAGCTGCAATTCGACAAGGGACTGGCGGCCGAGCTGCAGGTGCGGCAATCGGAAGGCGCCTTGGCGGAGGTCCGCGCCACGGTGCCGGTGCTGCAGGACGGCCTGCAGGCGGCCGTCAATGCGCTGGGCGTATTGCTGGCGCAAACGCCCGGCACCAGCCGCGGCCTGCTCGCCACGGCGGCGCCCGTGCCGCAGGCGCCCGCCATCGGCGCGACCGGCACACCGGCCGACATGATACGGCGGCGCCCTGACCTGATCGCGGCCGAGCGCCAATTGGCGGCCAGCAATGCGCGCATTGGCGCCGCCATTGCCGAGTACTACCCGACGTTTTCGCTGGGCGCGCTGCTGGGTACCGCCACAACCGCTTCCGGGCACTTGTTCAACGACAGCGCGAATCAGGTCCAGGGCGTTCTGGGATTGCGCTGGCGCTTGTTCGACTTCGGCCGTATCGAGGCTGACATTGCCGATGCCCGCGGCCGCAATGCCGAGGCGCTGGCGGCCTATCGCCTGGCTGTCCTGCGCGCGTCGGAGGACGTCGAAAATGCGTTCTCCGCCCTGGTCAAGCGGGAAGAACAGGCGCGCTACCTGGACGAAGGCGTGGCGGCGCTGACACGCGCCCGCGTCACGTCGTTCACCGCTTACCAGAGCGGCGTCGTCAGCCTCATCGAAGTGCTGGATGCGGACAGCGCACTGCTGCGTACGCGCGATGCCAGCGTGCTGGCGCGCACCGAAGTCGCCCGCGCGGCCATCGCGTCCTACCGTGCCTTGGGCGGCGGCTGGGCCAGCTAGCCGTGAATCAGCGACTCGTCGACCTTGCGCTGGTCGGGCGTCGCCTTGGCTTGTTCCAGGGAATCATTCATGGCTTGCGTGGCATCGCTTATTGCGCTGCTCAGGGCACCGATCTCTCCCCGCAACATGGTCCTCTTCTGCTCTCTCTCTCTCCGAGAGTGATTTGTCGGACTCAAGGTGGCTTGCACCTCGGTCGGCGCCGAACCGTGTCGCACTGCGTCCGGATCGCCGGGATACAGAGCGATGCGCAGCTCGCCGGCGATTGCTTCCATCATGCGGGTTTCGACCAGTTGACACTCTTTCGCCTCAGTGTTTACCATCTGGTAAATTTACCGTTTGGTAAGTAAACCGGTAGCGAAAATTGTCGATACGGAAGCCAGTGAGCGAATCGAAAAAGCCTCCCCGCGCACGTGGACGCGCCCATACCCTTGCCGCGATCATCGATGCCGCGCGCAAGGAATTCGCGCTAAAAGGCTATGCCGGTGCCCGCATGGAATCCATCGCCCAGATCGCGGGCATCAATAAGGAACTGATCTACCACTACTTTCGCAGCAAGGAACACATCTTCCAGGAAGTGCGTGGCCATCACCGCACGGACGTCCTTACTGACGACGCCCGGCTCGACCTGCCGGAATATCCCCCCGGCGCGCCGGGCGATTTGTTCGCCTGGCGCTTCGACACGGCCACCCGCCACCGGGAATGGGTGAAGCTGCTTACCTGGGAAGCGGCGCAAGGCGAAGATAAGGCGGTGCCTTGCGAGGAGA
Source organism: Achromobacter sp. HZ34 (assembly GCF_002209485.1). GTDB lineage: Bacteria > Pseudomonadota > Gammaproteobacteria > Burkholderiales > Burkholderiaceae_B > Bordetella_C. The sequence goes on from NZ_NJIX01000001.1 coordinate 734,719, forward strand.
CGCGGCGCGAAGGCTTGCAACGTACCATCAACAAGCTGCGTGAGGCGCAGAAAAGTGGGCGCATCAACGCATCCTTCGATCCGAGCCTGCTGCAGTTGGCCGTCTTTGCATTGGCCACGTATCCGCTGGCCTACGGGCAGATCACCAGGATGGTCACGGGCAGGTCGGCATCCGATGCTTCTTTCCAAAAAGAATGGCGCGAATTCCTTCATCAATTGGGGCAGCTGGTGCTACCGCCAGTGCCGGGCGAGTCCGGGACGGTGAAGACAAGCAGGGCAAAGGCGACGAAGGCACAGTCAGCCAAGACAGAGGCGACAAAGGCGAAGGCAATGGCTACAGAGCCCAAGCCAGCCAGGAAAGCCGGACCATCCGAATCCAGAGTTCGTAAACCAGCCGTGACCACCAGATAGAACGAGGCGCAAAGCGCCCAGACAACGGCAAACAACGTGGCAGGAGACAACCATGACCGCGAAGATCCCGACCGGGAAGATCGATCCGTCGCGCATCCGCATGACGGAAGTACCCCACCTTTCAAATGAAATCATCGAAGGGTTCCGAGCCCTGGGCGATGCCAGCAGCGCCGTTTCCGATGCGCTGGACTACATCGGCGTGACCGGCGCCATTGCCGCGTCCACGCTTGTGCCCGTCATATCCGGTGCCACGTTGGTGGGCTACGCGCTGACGCTGCGCAACATGAAACGCAACGGCAATATCCACCAGGCAGCGCTCGACAAAAACGCGCAGACGGCCGAAGCGGAGGCGCACAACCTTGCCACAAAGGATGACGTGCTTGTTATCCAGGGGGTTCCGGGCATTTCAAACATGGGGGGCGTGGGCGCGCTGATCGCCAAGCGCAATGGCGAGGTGGGCGCGATCATCGACGGTGGTTTCCGCGATGTCGCCGACATGCGCAACCTGAATTTCCCAGTCTGGTCTACCGAGCGCACGCCACTGACCGGAAAATGGCGCATCGAGGCAGTTGAAATCAACGGCCCGGTGGTCATATGCGGTATTCGCGTCTACCCGGGCGACCTGGTGGTGGCGGACGATACGGGCGTCTGTTTCGTGCCGCGCGACCGCGCGGCGGAAGTGTTGGAGTACGCACAGAAAAAGACGGCCGCGGAGCAGGCGAAATCCAGGAAGATCGCCGACGGCGTCAGCTTTACCGAGTTGTCCACCGTAAAGGCCTGACCATGGCCGCTCGCACAATTCGCGTCACCGGCGAGGGCATCATCTGGGCAGGGGTCGCGATAACAGTGCTCTGTATCGTCGTGTGGCCCCTGGCGATCAGTATCGATACGGCCTTCCATGCCGAGGGCCGGTTCGGCCTGCTGCCTGCGCACAGCCTTGCGGCGCTTACGGCGGTGTACCTGGGCGATGAATATCTGGGGCTGCTGGCCAACTCGGTGCGGCTGGCGGTGTGGGTGACCCTGCTTTGCTCGCTGGCGGGTGTGATCATCGCAGTATTGATGGCGCGCACGGACCTGCCCGGCAAGAGTGTGCTCGAACTGCTGGTTGTCATGCCACTGTTCATCAGCCCATTCACAGGCCTGATTGCATGGGTGGCACTGGGATCGGCCAAGACCGGTTTTATCAATACTCTCGCGGCCGAGGTCTTCAGGGCAACCGGCATCGACATGGCGCCCCTCGTCAATATCTGGACGTACGGCGGGACGGTTTGGGTGATGTTCCTGTTCTTCACGCCTTTCGTATACCTGTTTACCGTCGGCAGCCTGCGCACCATGGACGGCACGCTCGAAGAGGCTGCACGTGTCAACGGCGCATCGCCTTTGCACACCATCCTGCGAGTGACGCTGCCGTTGTCCATGCCGTCGATACTTATCGCAGCGCTCACGGTGTTCATCCTGACGACTGAGACATACACGATTCCCGGCATCGTAGGCAGTGTCGCGGGCTTCGACGTGCTGGCCTACCGCATCTTCGAGGACGCCACCGGTTCGCCGCTCAAGCTGGCGCATGCCGCGGCTGCGTCGACGATGCTGTTGCTGATCGCTTTCCTGGGCATGCTGCTGCAGCGGCACATCACGCGCAGCGCCTCGCGTTTCGTCACCGTGACAGGCAAGGGGCTGCGCGCCGAACCGATGAAACTGGGCAAGTGGAAGGTGCCCGCCGTGCTGGCCGCCTGGACGTACGTGACGCTGACCACCCTGCTGCCGCTCGCTGCGCTCGTCCTGTCTTCATTCATGCGTTACAGCTCGGGCGACATATTCGGCCAGCCGCTTTCCTGGGCGAACTATCTGCAATTCATCAACGGCGACGACATGCGCAGGGCCTTGCTGAACACGATCCTGCTGGCATTTGGCGCGGCGGCCATCTGTGTGCTCGCGGGCGCCATCATCAGTTTCATGGATGTCCGAAGACCGGGCTTGGCCACGCGTGCTGTGGCCGTGCTGGCGTCGGTTCCCGTAGCTGTCCCCGGTCTGGTCTTTGGCCTGGGACTGTTGACCATAGTGCTGAAATCCCCGTTCTACGGAACGGTCTGGGTACTGCTGGTCGCGTATGTGGCCAAGTACGTCCCCTTCGGCGTCATGATGAGCCGCAGCGGTTTCCAGCAGCTTCATCCCGACCTGGAGAACGCCGCGCGGATGTCCGGCGCGAATTCCTTGCAGACCCTATGGCACATCACCCTGCCGCTCATGCGTTTCACCTTGCTGTCGGCCTTGTTCTGCATCGTCGTGCTGTGCTTCAAGGAGTTGTCTGCGTCGGTCATCCTGTACACCAAGAACAGCGAGGTCTTGTCGGTGCTGGCCTGGAACTACATGGGCTCGGGCAACTACCAGTTCGCCGCCACGCTAGGGGTCGTCCAATGCCTGATCATCGTTGTCCTCATGGTGGCGATACGTGCGTTGTTCGGAATCCGGCTGGAACGCACGATGGGAAAGTCGTAATTGGAACGTCCTGATCACTCAGCGGAAACAGCGGATTCGAGCATGAGCGCCATAAACATAAGCGGATTGGTCAAACGGCACGGCGACGTGGTCGCAGTGAGAGGCATAGACCTGGATGTCGAGGCAGGTGAACTGGTAGTGCTGTTAGGCCCCAGCGGATGCGGCAAGACGACCACGCTGCGCTGCTTGGCAGGCCTCGAGGATGCCACGGAGGGTGAAATCCGCATCGGCGGCGTGGTCGTTTCAAGGCCGGGCTTCAAGTTGCCGCCGGAGAAACGTTCGATCGGCATGGTGTTCCAGTCATACGCCTTGTGGCCGCACATGACGGTGGCGGGCAACCTGGCCTTCGGCCTGCGCCTGCACGGCCTGCCCAAGGCCGAGATCGCGGAGCGCCTGCAGGCGGCGTTGCAGTTGGTCGGACTGGGTAATTATGCGTCGCGCAATGCCGGCGAACTGTCGGGCGGTCAGCAGCAGCGCGTGGCGCTGGCGCGAGCGATCGTCCTGCAGCCGCAAATCCTGTTGTTCGACGAACCATTGTCGAATCTGGACGCGAAGATGCGCGAACGCATGCGGCTGGAGATACGCGAGCTGCAGAAGCGCCTTGGCATTACCACCGTCTACGTCACCCACGACCAGCAGGAAGCGATGGTCATTGCCGATCGCATCGTGTTGATGAATGCAGGCCGCATCGAGCAGATTGGACCGCCGCGCCAGTTGTATGACCGGCCGGCCTCGTTGTTCGCTGCGGATTTCGTCGGCGTGACCAATCCGCTTGACGGCCGCATAACGGCCGTCGAAGGCGGTCATGCCATCGTCAAGGTGCGCGACGCCATGCTCGAATGTCCAGCGCAGCACGACTGCAAGGCAGGCGACGAGGTCGATGTCGTCATACGTCCGGAGCACATTCGGGTAGGCGCGAAGCAGACGGGAGAACGCAATGGGTTCCAGGGACAGGTGACCGACACCGTATTCCTGGGCAGTTGTACCGACATCGGTGTCGCATCGGATATCGGCCAGATACGTGCCCAGTGCAGCCCGCCGGGCAATCAAACACCGGGTCAGACCGTCTGGCTGACGGTCGATCCGGCGGCCATAGTGCTGCTGCGCCGCGCTGCGGCCGCCGGCAATAACTGAAGAGGAGTCACGTTATGGGTATGACCATTTCAGAAAAGCTGCTGGCGCAAGCTAGCGGCAGGGAGCGCGTTCAGCCCGGGGAAATCGTCTCGCCGAATCCGGAGCTGGTCATCGTGCATGATGGTTACCTGGAGACCGCCTACGAGCAGTTGAAGGAAATCGGCTATCGCAGCATCGCGAATCCAGAGCGCGTCATGGTGGTGACGGACCACAACGTCATCCAGGTAACGCCCAAGGCCATCGAGCGCAGCCGCGCCAACCGGCGCATTGCGGCGGAATGGAAGGTCGGGCAGTTCTTCGACGTTGGACGAGGCGGACACGGGCACATCTATCCCATGGAAGCGGGTTTCGTAAAACCCGGAATGTTTCTGTTTGCCTACGACATGCACTGCACGAATTTCGGGTCCATCGGCGCGTTCGCGTTGCGTGCGGGGCCGGACATTCCGGTGGTGCTGGCGACGGGCACGATCTGGACCATCGTGCCGGAAACGCTGCGCGTCGACCTTGTGGGTAAATACCGCCCCGGCGTGCATCCTCGCGACCTGGGGTTTCGCCTGTCGGCCGACCTGACATCGGGCAAGCACGGTGTGGAATTCGACCACCGCGTGGTCGAATTCGGCGGCGAGGTGGTCGATGCGATGCCTGTGCCTGAACGCATCGCGCTGTGTAACACCTTGACCGAGATCGGTGTAAACAACGTCATGTTCCCACCCATGCGCATGGACGGCAGCACCGATATTCCAGATGCCGTCAGGAGCGACCCGGACGCTCGCTACGAAAGCAGGTTGACGCTCGACTTGACAGATCTCGAACCGCAGGTGGCGTTGCCCGGAGGTCCGGACCGCGCCGTCGGCGTGGGCGAAGCGGCCGGCCGTTCGGTGGACCAGGCATTCCTGGGATCTTGCGGCTCTGGCATGTACGAAGACTTCAAGCTCGCTGCCGGCCTGCTGCGCGGCCGCAAGATTGCACCGAACGTACGTTTCTACGTAGTGCCTGGCACGGTAGCCGTCGCTAAACGCCTGGCTGACGAAGGCATTGCGCAACAGTTCATGGAAGCGGGCGCCATGTTCCTGCCGGCTGGTTGTGGCCCATGTACGGGAGGCGTCGGTGCCCCGCTGGGACCGGGTGAAGTTTCCATCTCGACCGCCGCCACGAACAGCACAGGGCGCATGGGGTCGAAAGAGGCCGACTGCTACCTGGCCAGTCCGATCACCGTCACCGAATCGGCCGTCGCCGGCTGCATCGTCGACCCGCGCCATGCCGATCAGGCTGTGACCACGCATTAAGGGAGTCCGATCATGGATACATTTGCAGGCTGGAAAACGCGCGGTCGCTGCCATGTGCTGGGCAACGATATCCCGCACGACGGCGTCGTCATGCCATACGACCTGATCACCACGAAGGTGCGTGATCCCGAATTGCTGGTTCCCCATCTGTTCGAGGCCATCGACTCCACATTGCTTGAGCGATTAAAACCGGGTGACTTTATCGTAGCCGGCCGAAACTTCCTGTGCGGCAAGGCCCATAACCAGGGTCTTATCGCCATGAAGGCGCTGCAGCTGCGGATAATTTGCGAGTCAATGCCGTTCAGGTCGTTTCGCGGCGCGATCGGCCTGGCGGTGCCCAGCCTGGTTGGCTGCGTGGGCATCACCGATTTCCTGAGCAGTGGCGACGATATCGAGGCCGATTTCGAGAGCGGCCGGATCGTGAAACTGGCGACGGGAGAGAGTAAGGATTTTCCACCGATATCGCCAGAGATCAAGACCATCGTTGCGCAGGGCGGCATGCGCGGAATGCTGACACGTTGGCTGGAAGACCATCCTGAGCGCCGCATTCCTGCCTGAGCACCATGATCGGGAGACAAACATGCTTATCCGAAGTTTGCTTGCAAGCGCCATGCTGGTGCTCGGGCCGGTTGGCCTGGCCGCCGCGCAGACCTATCCCAACGACGACGCGCAACTGTTCGCCAGCGCCAAGGCCAAGGAGGAAGGCAAGGTTGTGTGGTACCTGAACCAGCCGCTGGAGCCTTTGCGGCTGGTGGCTAACGAGTTCGAAAAGCAGTATCCCGGCATGAAGGTCGAGCTGCAGCGAGCGGTGGGCGGGCAATTGATGCAGAAGTTCGTGCGCGAGTCCGATGCCAGGCAGAACATTGCCGACGTCATCCAGGTAAGCGATCCGGTCATGATGCGCGATCTCGCACAGGGCAACTACCTGGCGCACTGGAAGATACCCACGCACGACCGCATCCCGGCGGGCTACCGCATCGGCGACCAGGCTTATTCGGCCATCATCACGGACATGGCCATCCTGTACAACTCCGATAAGCTCAAGCCGGAGGAAGTGGCGATACTGCAGAAAAGCTGGGAAGGCGTGCTGGACCCGCGCTTCAAGGGGCGCTTTGCCATCTCCAGTTCGCGCAGCGGCATCGCTTATGCTGGCCTGAGCATGTTCCTAGATCCGGCCCTGAAGAGCCAATACGGCGAGAAGTTCCTGGCCAAGGTCGTGCAGCAAAAGCCTGCCGTGTATTCCGACGGCGCGGTAGCACTGGACCGCGTTGTGGCGGGCGAGCAGGATTTCTATTTCTGGTTCACCGAAGGTCCCGCGGTCACGAAGTGGATGCAGGGTGCGCCGTTGCGCTGGATCGAACCAAGCCCGCGGCCGGCCTATCCGAATGCGTTGCAAGGTGTGTCCTCGTCCGCCCCGCACCCGAATGGGGCGCGGCTGTTGCAGAACTGGCTGAATAGCGAAGCAGGCGCGCGCGCGCTGCAGGACAGGTACGGCGTGCGCACCTCTTTGGAAGGCGTACCGGACACGCGCAAGGCGGCCCAGGAACTTGGAGCGCCGCAACCGAAGGACTACCCAGTCGACCTGGAACGATGGGCAAACGACTACGACGCCACGCAGGACCTGTGGGCGAAGATCGTGAAGCAGAATCGTTGATCGTTGCAGACCGCCACGGTTTGCCGCCGTCCCGCCCGATTGTTACGGCATTGCCTACTTCAGGGCGAATCCCAAGGTCGCCAGATGCGCGCGGAGCTTGTCGCGGCCATGCAGCGCCGCGCCGTTGCGGACCCGGCCCATGATGTTTTCGGTCCAGATTTCATCCGTCTGGCCCTGCTCGCGGCGGAATTCGCGCGCGCGCTCTTCGTAGCGTTGCACCACCTCGACCACCTTGCTGCCGTCGTAATGCTCGCGATGAAGCACGGCAGCCTGAGGCAGGCGTGGCTTGATCGCGGTGGGCACGTGTTCGTCGGCGTAGCCCACGCACATGCCGAAAATGGCGAAGCAGCGCGGCGGCAGTTTCAGCAACTCCGCCACTTCCAGCGGGCTGTTGCGCATCGAGCCCAGGTAGACCACCGACATGCCCATCGATTCGGCCGCCACGGCAGCGTTCTGCGCAGCCAGCGTGGCGTCCATGCATGCCACCAGGAAGCTCTCGGTGTAGTCCAGACCCTCCAGCTGCTCGCCACGGGCCTCGGCCACTGCGGCAATACGCGACAGGTCGGCCAGCCACATCAGCAGCAACGGCGATTCCGCCACGTGCTTCTGGTTGAAGCACAGGCGGGACAGCGTGGCGCGCGTTTCCGGGTTTTCAACCGTCAATACGCTCCAGAACTGCTTGTTGGACGACGTGGAGGCAGACGATGCCGCCGTGATCAGCGTTTCCAGCGTGCCCTCGGGCAGCGGCCGGTTGCTGTACTTGCGCACCGAGCGATGGTTCGTCAGCAGCTCCAGCGTTGCGTTCCAGGCCACGGACGGTGCGTCGGTGGTTTCGCGGTAGCGCTGTGCGTATGCCTCGTTAAGTTCGTTCACTGTTTTGATCCCACATGTACGTTGCCTGGTCCTGCTTTCCATTCCGCGATGCCGGCGTAGCGCCGTCAGGCACATTTCAGTTCGTCGTGATGTGACGCTCTTTGATGAGCTTGCTCCAGCGTTGCCGTTCCTGCACTTCGAAGGCGGCCAGGTCGGCGCCCGTCAGGGTGCCTACGGTGGCGCCGACGGACGCGAATTGCGCTTTCACCTCCGGAGTCGCGAGGGCTTTCTTCGCGGCATCGATCAAGGTGGCTTGCACCTCGGGCGGCGTGCCGGCGGGGGCGTACAGCGCGAACCACGCCGTGACGTCGAAGTCCTTCAAGCCCGCTTCCGCCACGGTGGGCACATCGGGCAAGGACGGCGAACGCTGGGCCGACGTGACTGCCAATGCGCGGACGCGGCTGCCGTCCTTCAACTGGCTGAGGGTACTGGGCAGGTTGTCCATCAGGATGTCGATCTGCCCGCCGATCAGCGCGGGCATGGAACCGGAGACCCCCTTGAACGGGACGTGCAGCATCTGGATGCCGGCCGCCTGCTCCAGGAAGGCGCCGGTCAGATGCACCGAGGAACCGATGCCGGGCGAGCCATAGGACAGCGGCTTGTTCTTGTTGGCCTTGGCCTTGGCGAAGAGATCCTGCATGGTCTTCATGTCCGACGTCGCGGCAACGGCGATGACGTTGGGCGTGGTGAAGACCATGGCCAGCGGCGCGAAGTCCTTGGCCGGGTCGAAGGGCATGTCGCTGTACAGATACTGGTTGATGGTCTGCGAGCCGATGGTGCCCATGCCTATCGTGTAGCCATCGGGGGCAGCGCGCTTGACGATCCCCATGCCGATATTGCCACCCGCGCCGGCGCGGTTGTCGACGACGATGGATTGCTTGAGAAACGGCCCCATGGCCTGGGCGATGGTCCGCGCCGCGATATCGGTGGTCCCGCCGGGGGGATAAGGCACGACCAGCGTGATCGGATGGGACGGATAATTCTCCGCATGCGCGGACAGCGCGACGCCCGCGAGAACAGTCATGGCCAAGGCCTTGATAAGCGCAACCGATTTCATCGGCATAGTCTCCGTAGGATGTGATCTTGTATTTGTCATTCGGGCCACGCCAGAGGCGAGGCCGAGTTGCCTACTGTATCAGCTTGTTGAGCTGAATATCGATTATGGAATGTCCGGAATATCGGACAAATCGACTGGTTTGGCCCCAAATGTCTGAAATACTGGACATCACTGCCACAGGCCTGCTTCAGATCTGGATACGAAGTGTTCAAACCGCCATGCGGCGGACGCTTCTGGGGGGGTGGCCGAGCAGGCGGACGAAGGCGCGGCGCATGCGTTCGGGGTCGATGAAACCGACGGATTGCGCGATCATTTCTATGGGTTCGCCGCCCCGCTCCACGCGCGGACGGGCGACTTCCACCCGCAGGCGTTCCACCGCCTTGGCCGGTGTCTCGCCGGTCTCCGCCAGGAACGCACGGCCGAACTGGCGTGGGCTCAGGCATGCGACCGCCGCCAGTTTTTCGGTCGACAGCGTTTCGCCCAGATGATCGCGCATATAGGCCAGGACCGTGCGGATGCGGTCCGACTCGGGCTCCAGGTCGGCCATCGCTGAAAATTGCGACTGACCGCCCGGGCGGCGGTAATAGACCACCAGCGTCCTGGCGGTTTGCTGCGCCACCTCGGCACCGACGTCATCTTCGATCATGGCCAGCGCCAGATCGATGCCGGCGGTAATGCCGGCCGATGTCCAGATGTGGCCATCGCGCGTGTAGATGCGGTCGCCATCCACCTTGACCTGCGGAAACATGCGCTGCAAACGTATCGCATGCTGCCAGTGCGTCGTCGCCGGCCGGCCATCCAGCAGGCCGGCAGCCGCCAGGATGAAGGCGCCGGTGCACACGCTGGCGATGCGGCGGGTGCCCTTGGCCATGGACCGGGTCAGGTAGGCGGCCATCGCCGGCAGTTGCGACGGGTCGTGCGAGACCTGGCCACCCATGACGATCAGCGTGTCGTAGGACGCCGCGCGGATCTTGCGCGTCACGACTTCCATGCCGGACGTGCTGACGACATTGCCGCCATCCATGGAGACGACGTGGCAGCGATAGGTGGCGCCACCGGCCCTGCGGCTGGCGATGTCGAAGGCGGACAAGGGCCCGCTCAGATCCTGGATCTGGAATTCCGGATAGACCAGGAAGCCAATGTCGCGGACGCGCTGCGCCGGCTCCAGCGATTGCCTCGATTCCCGTTGTGTCCTGTGCGTGCCCATACGCCATGATGCCGCAAAATCCGCATGACGAAAAGGACGGCCATCCCTCAAAAACCGCCATTACGGACACATGTCGAAAAACGAGGGATCTTCGTCCTTTCCCGGTTCGGGCAGCTTGCCGAGAATGCCTCACTACGCAATTACCCACACGGATGCAGGCCAATGCATCCGCCAGGAGAGCCGTCGATGCATCCCTCATTTCCCGCCAACCGGCGCAACGCCAATGTCCTGGCGGTCGCCCAAGGCCTGTTCACCGCGTCCATCGCGGTCGACCTGACGCTGACCGGACTGACCGGCTACCAGCTGGCCCCCGACAAATCCCTGGCGACACTGCCGTTCGCCTTGATTACCGTGGCGGCGGCGGTGGTCACCTTGTTCGCGTCCCTGCTGATGCAGCGCGTGGGGCGGCGCTGGGGTTTTGTCATCGGTGCGCTGACTTGCGGCGTGGGCGGACTGGTGTCCGTCTGGGCGGTCGTCCATGAACACTTCTGGATGTTCTGCCTGGGCACCGCCGCCGTCGGCGTGTTCCAGGCTTTCGCCCAGTACTACCGCCTGGCAGCCGCCGACGCCGTGGAGGAAGCCCAGAAGGCGCGGGTAATCTCCGTCGTCATGACCGGCGGCGTGATCGCGGCCGTGCTGGGACCCGCGCTGGCCGCCTGGAGCCGTGACCTGATGTCCACGGTCTTCGCCGGCTCCTACCTGATGGTGGCCCTGCTCGGCTTCCTGTCGGCGCTGCTGCTTGCCATCGGCTACCGCGACATCGAACCGGTGGGTACCCTGGTCCGTGACGCCGACCTGCCGCAGCGCCCGGTCGGCACCGTCCTGCGCCAGCCGATATCGCTGGCCGCGCTGGCCAACAATGCCGTGGGCGGGGTCGTCATGATGTTCACCATGACCGCGGCACCGCTGGCAGCGGTCGCCGCCCACCATTCCATCGACGACGGCGCCAACATCATTCAGTGGCATCTGGTCGGCATGTATGCGCCCTCCTTCTTCGCCGGCCGCCTGATCAAGCGCTTCGGCATGCCGGCGGTGCTATTCGCCGGCATGGTGCTAAGCGCGCTGTGCGGCATCGTCGCCGTGGCGTCCACCTCGTTGGGGGCCTTCTACGTGGCCTTGCTATGCCTGGGCATAGGCTGGAATTTCATGTACGTCGGTGGCACCACCCTGCTCGCCTCTTCGCATCGGCCATCCGAACGCGCCCGCGTCCAGGGCACGGCGGAATTGATCCGCTACATCCTGACCGCCCTGGCGACGCTGGGCGCCGGCCCGATCCTTGAACGATTCGGCTGGACCAATCTGAACCTGGTCACTTTCCCCATGCTGGCCCTGGCCGCCGCCATGACGCTGTATTGGGTGCGGGCAGACAAGCGCGGCAAGGGCCTGCCTGCAAACGTGGTAAGTTCCTCGCAATGAAAGACACGCCGGCCCGATCTACGCCGGCTCGTGACACGCCCTCCAACATGCCTGCCGACGAAACGCCTTCCGACCGCGCGCCTTCCGACCGCGCGCCCTCCCTCCGGCCGCCCGCCCTCGCCGACCGCCTGGCCTTGCCTGGCGAGCCGCTGGAAAGCCTGGGCGCCAGCGATGCGTCCATCCTGGCGCTGCTGCGCGAGGGTAGCGCGGAGAACACGGTGGCGTCGTACCGGTCGGCCATCCAGTACTGGGCCGCCTGGCACCAACTGCGCCTGGCGCGGCCGTTGATGCTGCCCGTCGCCGTCGGCACCGTACTGCAATTCATCGCCGACCATGTCGAACACGTGGAAGGCCCGGCCCTGGTGCATGATCTGCCCGCCGAGATCGATGCCGCCCTGGTCGCGGCCAAGGTCAAGCGCCGCACCGGCCCGTTCAAGCTGGCTACGGTGCGGCATCGGCTGGCCGTGTTGTCCGAGGCGCATGAAACCCGCGCCCTGCCCAATCCTTGCCGCAGCCGCGCCGTGCAGACGGTGCTGGAACGCACGCGCATCGCCTACGCCAAGCGCGGCGTGCGCGCCGGCCGCAAGGACGCCCTGACCCGTGAGCCGCTGGAACAGCTGCTGGCCACCTGCGACGACTCCCTGGCCGGCCTGCGCGATCGCGCCCTGCTGCTGTTCGCCTGGGCCAGCGGCGGCCGCCGCCGTTCGGAAGTGGTGCGCGCCACGGTGGAAAACACGCGGCGCGTGGCGGAGGGATATCTGTACACCCTTACCCATTCCAAGACCAACCAGGAAGGCGCGGCACGCGCCGACAGCCATAAACCGGTGGTGGGCCGCGCCGCCGCGGCGCTGGACGCCTGGCTCAGCGCCGCCGCCATCACGAGCGGACCGCTGTTTCGCCGGGTCAGGCGCGGCGGCATCATCGGCGAGGGACTGAGCGCGGAGGCCGTGCGCAAGATCGTGCAGGCCCGCGCGGCCCAGGCCGGCCTGGAAGGCGACTATGCCGCCCACAGCCTGCGTTCCGGTTTCATCACCGAAGCGGGGCGCCAGGGCCTGCCCTTGGGCGAGACCATGGCCATGAGCAATCACGCCAGCGTGGCCAGCGTCATCGGCTACCACCGCGCCGGCGAAGCGCTGTCCTCGCGCGGTGGGCGTCTGCTGGACGACTAGCCCACGCGTACCGCGCGGCGCAGGCAACACCCTGCCTGGGTATTTTTGCCGGTGCGCCTGGCCAACGCAGCCCTCCCCCCTGGTCGCAGCGACATCAGGACGAGACGCCGTGCCCGCCACCGCCCGCGCTTTCCATTACCACCCGATCGCCCGGCTTGAGTATGCGCTGTTCCGTCGGATCGATCTCCTGGCCGTTGACCGTCAGGCGCCCACGCTGCCCCGCCTCGCCGCCATTCAAGCCGGGTGGCGGGAACTTCAGGCGGGTCATCAGGAAAGACGTGGCGACGCTGGAGGCCTCCGGCGTGATCTCGAACTCGAAGCTCAGCCCGTCGCCGCCGTGCTGTTGTCCGGCACCGCCGCTCCCACGCCGAATCTCCCGCTTATGCACGACGATAGGCGCCAGCGCCTCCATCATTTCCACCGGCGTGTTGCCCAGGTTGCCCGGAAAGGAAATCGCCGAGAAGCCCGCCCGCGCCGCCGTCGCCCCCTGCCCGCCATTGATGAAATTCACCACGTTGAAGGGCCGGCCCCGATACTGGCCGAACATGGTCACGGAGCAATTGGCCGAGCCCGAGGCCCACACGCGCTCCGGCAGTATCTTCGCCAGGGCCAGGAAGATGGCGGGCGATAACATATGCCCGATGGCGCCGCGCCCGCCCGATGCCGCCGGATAGGTCGGGTTCAGGATGGACCCCAGCGGCGCCTGCGTGGTGATGGGCAGGAAGCCGCCCTCGTTGTTCGGCACCTCCGGGCACAGCAATGCCTTGATCGGATAGGCCGAGTACGCGAACGCATAGATAGGCACCACATTCACCGCGCGCGGCTGCTGCGGGCTGGAGCCGGCGTAGTCGATGGCGATGCTGTCGCCGGCGATGGTCAGCTTGCAGCGGATGAGGATGGGTTCCTCGAAGCCGTCATGCAGTACTTCCGATTCGTACACCCCGTCGGGCAAGGCGGCGATGGCCGCGCGCATGGCCGTCTCCGAACGCTCGCGGATCGCCGCGCCCAGCGCTTCCAGATCGACTTTCTCCAGCAGGGGCAGCAGCCGTTCTTCCATCATGCGGCAACCGCTGACCTGGGCCCAGATATCGCCCATGCCCTGCTCGGGCACGCGGATGTTCTGGCGGATCATGTCCACCAGCGTCTCGTTGACCTTGCCTTGCTCGATCAACTTGAGCATGGGAATCTGCAGGCCTTCTTCATAGATATCGCGATTGGCATTGCTGCGCAGCCGTCCGCCGATATCCGGCAGATGCGATACCAGGGCGGCGAACGCCACCAGCCTGCCCCGAAAGAAGATCGGCATGACGGTGCTGACGTCGTGGATGTGGCCCGTGCCCATCCAGGGATCGTTGGTCACCAGCACGTCGCCAGGGCGCAACGTCTCGGCCGGATACTTTTTCAGGAAATGCTTGACCGTGGCCGGCAGGCTGCCGATGAAGGATGGGATGCTCATGGTCGATTGCGCCAGCGAACGGCCTTGCGCATCGGTCAGCACCACCGCGAAGTCGTTGGCATCGCGCACCAGCGTGGAAAAGCAGGTGCGCACGAAAGCGGTGGAGGCTTCATCGACGATGCTGATAAGCCGGCGCCAGAGTATTTCCAGCTCGATAGGGTCAAAACGGGACGCGACAGGGGCGCCGGATTCCGCAACGGTCTGCATTATTCGAACTCCTTGAGGGTCACGGAAACAGTCAGGTCGGCCAGGATGTCCACGTCGGCCGCGAACGGCACCACCAGCGTCGATTCACGTTCTTCGAGCACCAGCGGCCCTTGCAAATGTGTACCTGGCGGCAGCGCATAGCGTTCGTACACGTTGACGGCGGCGAAACCGCGCCGCAGCGGCAGATAGATTTCGCGCTGCACCGGCGCGACGTTGCCGCCTTCGCGCGCACCGCCCCAGGTGAAGCTGCGCGCATCGACGACGGAACGGCCGGTCAGGCGCCAGGTCAGGACCTGCGGCAAGGCACCGGGCACCAGGTGCCCATAGAGTTCGCGGTAGCGCTGCTCGAAGACCGCGCGCATGACATCGCTGCCCGCGTCCGGTCCGGCGCCCTCGAACACGCGCCAGTCGAGCGCCACCGGCACGTTATCGCCCTGGCCGTAATAACGCATCTCCGCGCCTATGGTCCACGACAATCCGGCCACTTCCGCGCCCGATGCGCTCAGTTCCGCCGCGGCATCCGCACGCAGCGCCGCCAGGCGGGTATTGACGTCGTCCCAATCGATCTCGCCCAGCAGCGCGGGCTGCGACCAGCTGCGATCGGCCCGCGCCGGTGCGGCCAGCATGCCCAGGCAGGATCCCGCCCCCGCCGCGATCGACGCCAGCAGGCGGGGAATGCGCAGCTTGCGCGCCACTTCGGCGGCATGCACGGGGCCGGCGCCACCGGTGGCCACGAAAGTGAAGTCGCGCGGGTCATGGCCTTTCTCCGCGATGTGGATGCGGGCAGCGCTGGCCATGTTCTCGTTGACCATGTCGTGGATGCCCCAGGCCACTTCCAGCGCCGCCATGCCCAGCTGGTCGGCCAGGCGCTGCATGCCTGCCAACGCAAGGTCCTTGCGCAGACGCATCTCGCCGCCGAGGAAGTTGTCGGGGTTCAGATAACCCAGCACCAAGTCCGCGTCGGTGACCGTCACCTCGGTGCCGCCATTGCCATAGCACGCGGGCCCGGGCACGGAGCCGGAAGATTCCGGTCCGATATTGAGCAGGCCCAGGCGATTGACGTGCGCGATGGAGCCGCCGCCTGCGCCGATCTCGATCAGGTCGATGCTGGGAATCAGGATGGGCAGACCGGACCCGCGCTTGAAGCGATGCACGCGCGCGCATTCGAAGCTGTAGGCGATCGGCGGCTCGCCTCCGGTGACGGCGCAGGCCTTGGCCGTGGTGCCACCCATGTCGAAGGCCAGCACCTGTTGCAGTCCTTGCGCGCGCGCCGTGTTCAAGGCCGACAACACGCCGGCGGCCGGCCCCGACTCCAGCAGGAAAATCGGTGTATGGGCAGCCGACTGGGCCGAGGTGAAGCCGCCGCTGGACACCATGATGCGCAAGGCGATGCCCGGATGCACGGCATCGATGCGCGCGCCCAGCTGCCGCAAGTAGTCCGCCACGATGGGCTTGACGTAGGCATTGGCGGCAACCGTGGACGTGCGTTCGAACTCCTTCAGTTCCCGCGCCATGTCGGACGACAGCGACACTTCGACATCGGGCAGTCCTTCCTGCAGGAAGGCTCCGATGGCGCGCTCGTGTTCGTCGTTGATGTAGGAATGCAGCAGCGACACCGCCACCGAGGGTACGTTTAGCGCGCGCACAGCCTGGGCGACACGGTCCAGTTCCTCGCGTGTCAACGGCGTCAACACCTGGCCTGCCGCGCCCAGGCGTTCGTCCACCTGTACGCGCTTGTCCACGGCGATGAGCGGCTCGGGCAAGGCCAGCTCCAGGTCGTACAGGTCGTAGCGCCATTCGCGGCCGATATCGAGCGCGTCGCGCATGCCCTGCGTGGTCACCAACGCGGTCTGCACGCCTTTGCGTTCGATGAGCGTGTTGGTGACCAGCGTGGTGCCGTGCACCACCTCTTCCAGCACATCACCCTTGACGGCAGCCTGTGACAACAGGCTCTCGATGACGGTGGACACCGCCACGCCCGGGTCATCAGGCGTGGTCAGGGTCTTGCCTACCCAGATGCGGCCATCGGCCTCGCGTATGGCCACGCCGTCGGTGAACGTGCCGCCGATATCGACGGCGACACGCAGCCCGGTTGCCGCCTTGCCGTCGGACTGCTTGGTAGAAGACTTCACGCTGCGCTCCCTCATGACTGAATGGAAAAAATGATAGGGGTCAGGATTTACACCTACAAATGAAAAATTCGGATTGATTCAACGATGCGGCCTATATATGCTGAAGACCATGTCCACGCTCATCACGCTGCGCCACCTGCGTAGCTTCGTCGCGGTCGCCGACACGGGATCCTTCACCCGCGCCGCCGAACGCCTGTTCCTGACGCAGTCCTCGCTCAGCTCCACCATTCACCAGCTGGAGGAAGACGTCGGGGTAAAGCTGTTCGAACGCACCACGCGCAGCGTCACGCTGACACCTGCCGCGCGCCATCTGCACCAGCAGGCCAAGACCTTGCTGCAGCAGTTCGACACCATGATCAGCGACCTGCGCGCGGTGGCCCTGCACCAGCACGGCCATCTGCGCATCGCCGCCGCGCCGTCCATCGTGGCGTGGCTGCTGATCCCTGCCCTGCCGCGCTTCCAGGCCGACTATCCCGGTGTCACCTTGTCCGTGCGCGAAGCCGGGTCCGCGGAAATCGAACGCCGTGTGCGCGACGGCGATGTAGACTTCGGCATCACCAGTCGTCTGTTGGACTATGACGATCTGGACTACGTACCGCTGCTGCGCGACCGCTACGGCATCGTCTGCAGCGAAGACCACCCACTGGCGACACCGGCCGCGGAAGTGCACTGGTCGCAGGTTTCCGCGCACCAGGACGACCTGGTCGGACTGGCCACCGACACCCAGGTCGGCATCGTGCACCGCCAGACCCTGCAGGACTTCAACCTGGCCGAGCCGCGCGAGGAAGTGTCCAGTTCGACGTCGCTCTATCCCATGCTGCAACTGGGCGGCCGGCTTTGCATCCTGCCGCGCCTGACGGCGATCACCCATCAGTTGGAGAAGCTGCCGTTTCGCACGCTGCGCGATCCCGAGCTGTATCGGGAACTGTTCCTGGTGTCGCGCAGCCTGCGGTCGCTGTCTTCAACCGCCCAGGCCCTGCAGCAAGCCCTGATCGATACCCTGGGCGAACGCGATCTTCCCGAAGGCATCGCGCTGTCGCCCGCCTAGGCACCGCTGCCCAGGGCACGAATGTCTTCCCGCCGCCGCAGCCACCACGCGTAATCCTGCGGCAGCAGCCCCAGGTAGTCCGGCACGCCCAGGGCCTGCGCGGCGCGCACCGGCCAGTTGGGGTCTGCCATCAACTCGCGCGCCAGGGCAATCAGGTCTGCCTGGCCCTGCCGCAGAATGCGTTCGGCATGCGCAGGCTCCGTGATCAGGCCGACCGCGCATGACGCGATGCCCGCTTCATTGCGCACGCGTTCCGCATAAGGCACCTGATAGCCCGGCACGCGCGGCACCACCGCCATGTTCAAGGGACCGTTGATGCCTCCCGACGAGCAGGTCACCAAGTCGATGCCGCGCTCGCGCAAGGCGCGCGACAAGACCACCGTATCGTCCATATCCCATGCACCGCCATCGCCATCCACCGCGGAAACACGGAAAAATACGGGCCTTTCCTTCGGCCACACCTGGCGTACCGCCTCGGAGATTTCCAGGGCCAGGCGCATGCGGCCGGCCAGGTCGCCGCCCCAGCCATCGGTGCGCAGATTGGCCAGCGGCGACAGGAATTGATGTATCAGATAGCCATGCGCGCCGTGCACCTCGCACACGTCGTAGCCCGCATCCACGCTGCGCTGTGCCGCCGTGCGCCAGGTCTGGACCATGGCGCGTATCTGGCTTTCATCCAGGGCTTGCGGCACCAGCGCACCGGGCTTGGCCGGCAGTTCGCTGGACGACACGCCCCGCCACGGCGGCATGCCCTGCTGCGCGTCTTCCTCCGTCAAGGGCCGGAAATTGGTCCAGGGCGGCCCGCAGGATGCCTTGCGGCCGGCATGCCCAAGCTGGATGCCGGCGGCCGCACCCGCCGCATGGATGAAGTCATTCACACGCCGGGCGGCAGTGACGTGGCGATGGTCGTACATGCCCGCGCAGCCATAGGTCTTGCGGCCACGCTCCTCGACGGCGGTTTCCTCGCAGAACACCAGCGCGGCGCCGCCCATGGCAAACTTGCCCAGGTGCACCAGATGCCAGTCCGTCGCGGCGCCGTCCTGCGACACGTACTGGCACATCGGCGACACCACGACGCGATTGCGCAGCGTCAGGCCACGGAGGGTGTACGGCTGGAACAGTCGAGGCAAGGGAGACGCGGCGGTGTCGGGTACGGCAGCCATGGCAATGTTTGCTTCCAGGAAATGAAATGTGCGGTCCTGCAGGGGCCCATGCGCAGCGCAGCCCGGGCGCTGCGCGCTGTATTACGGCAGCGTGATGTGCCGTTGCTCGATCAAGGTGCCCCACTTGCGGCTTTCCTCGGCGGCGTACGCGACGTAGGCCTGCGGCGGGCCGGCGGTCAACTCATAGCCCTGCGCGGCCAGCTGCCTGGCCAGCTTGGGATCCGCCAGGCTCTGATTGAGCGCGGTATTCAGTTTCTGCACGACGGCATCCGGCGTGCTCGCCGGCACGAACAGCCCGAAGGTGGTGAGCGACTCGAAACCCGGCACGCCCGATTCGGCCAGCGTGGGCACGTCCGGCAGCAAGGGCGCGCGATTGGCGCCGCTGGTCCCCAGCGCGCGCAGCTTGCCGGCATGGATCAAAGGCTCGGCCACGCTGATGTCGACGAAACCCACTTCGGTCTGTCCGCCCAGCAGCGCCTGCACGGCCGGCGCACCGCCCCGGTAGGGAACGTGCATCATGTTGATGCCGGTGGTGGACATCAAGAGTTCGGTGGCCAGATGGCTGGACCCGCCCACGCCGGACGACGCATAGTTGATCACGCCGGGCTTGGCCTTGGCCGCTTTGACCAGATCCGCCACTGTCTTGTACGGCGCGCCCGGCTGCACGCACAGCACCTGCTGGTTCGCCCCTATCATGCCGATGGGGCGGAAGTCCTTCTTCAGGTCGTACGGCAGGTCATGGTAGAAATGCGGCGCGATGGCGAAGGTGCTGTTGGTGCCCAGCAGCAAGGTGTAGCCATCGCCCGGAGCACGCGCCACCTGGGCGTAGCCTATGGTACCCGTGGCGCCCGGCTTGTTTTCCACCACGATGGCCCCGTCCAGGCGCTTGCCCATGCCCTCCGCCAGCAGACGGCCCAACATGTCGGTGGATCCGCCCACCGACCAGGGGACGATCATGCGTATCGGGCGCGCGGGATAGTCCTCGGCGCGGGCCTGGTCGGCGCCGGCCAGGCCGACCAGACAGACTGCGGCGGCAAGCAGCGCGCTTGCGGTTCGGCGTAGCGTACGCATTGGATGAAGCCCCTTGTTTCTGGTTTGGGACCGCCGGCGGCGCGCGCCGGGGTGTTCCTTGCCTCAACTATCGCCGCGGGGCGAAAGGCCGCACAAATGAAAAAATCCAATGCTTTTATCGATCCGCCTGAACAATCCCGCGATGCACCGTCCCTTATGGCGATGCACCATGAAATGCGCCGCCTTGGCGCGCGGCGGCACAGCGGCGGGGCACGGCGCGGGGTAGCGCCGCCGCGGCAACGGCAGGCTGGGGCCCGCTCCGGGGTGACGAAGGATGGCGCCTCTAACCCGCCGCCAGGAAGCGGTTCAGCACATTGCGCGTGATGCCCTGGGTGTAGGCGCAATTGCGGGTCAGGCCCATGATCCATTCGCAGCTGCCCGCGGTGAACACTTCGCCCTTGCCGCGGGTGAACGACACGATGACGCCGCAACCGTATTTGTAGCGCTCGATCGCTTCCGGACTGTCGTCGCCGCACAGGGCCATGGTACGGCGCGCCGCGCCGTCGGCCTTGATGTAATAGCGGAAGCCCTCGCCATCGTGCATTTCCTCGTCGTGCACGGCCGGCGACAGCGCCAGGATCTCCGTGCCTTGCGGCACGCCGTCCTCGTAGGTCGGGTAAGGCAGGCCATGGCGGAAGGTGTATTCCACCCCGTCCACCTCATAGGCGAAGATGCCCGCTTCCGCTCCGAGCACGTCGCCGTAATGCATGTCCAGGCCGGCGAAGGCCCAATGGCGCGGGCGATACACCGTGAAGCCCTTGCTGGCGCGCGGCGCGAAACCGCCCCAGGACGAATAGGTGCCGCGCCAGCCATTGACACCGAAAGTCGTGGCGCCCGGCCAGTTCACGGACTGCTGCTCCCAGGCGCCCGTCAGGTAGGTGTTGTCCGGCCCGCCCGCCACCGGATCCTCTGTGTCGGCGCGCGCCTTGTAGCAGACCTGGCGCCCGCCCTCGTCTTCCAGGCGGATCTGCCACATGAAGTTACCCGCGAAGCGCGCCACCCGGCCGCCTCCGTCCACGTGGCGATCGATGGCTTCGCGCATCTGGCGCGTCCAGTACTCGTCATGGCCGGCGATCACCACGGTGCCGTAGGCGTCGAGCAACTCGGGGCGGTAATGCAGGTCGGTCTGCGTAATCAGATCGAAAGCATAGCCCTCGCGCTCGGCCCAGATGGCGAAATGGCGCTCGAACTGGGCCCAGCCGGACGACGCGTAATACTGGGCGTAGCCATTGGTGTAAGCCCATTCCTTGGTGGGATAACGGGGCGCGTCGCCGGCCGCGCGCGGTACCTCGTCGCACAGGCGTGGCGCGCCTGGCGGCAGCCACACCAGTCCACGGGTCCAGGGCCGTAGCGTGCTCAGCACGGGCGAGAACTGCTTGCCGTTCGGCCCATCGATGCCGTCGTAGGAATTGGCGCCGCCCCAGTCGTTATAGGCCGTCCAGGTCGAGGTGGACAGCAGGAACAGGAAGCGCCCTTTCTGCCGGGGCTGGGCCGCGGCGGGACGCACGACGAAGAAATGGTGCTGCAGGAAGCGCGATCCATCGGCCCGCGCGCACCAGGCGGCCACCCGATAGAAACCGCTGGCCGCATCCCCCGGCACCGTCCAGCGATGCACTTCGGGCCAGCCACAGCCGTTGCGATACGCCTGCGGCGGCATGGGCGCGAACTCACCCGCCAGCTCGTCGCGCGCATGCACGCAGTCCGGTGTCACGCCGTCGCGCCAGATCTCCAGGCTGAAGCGGGGCGCCGTGCTCGATCCGTGGAAGACCACCGTATCGCCCGGCGCGTACGACATCGCGTCCGTATAGACATACACCTCGGGCAAGGCGGGATCCTCGCGCGGCGCCTCGTACCAGTGCGACACATGCCATCCCTGGTCCGGATGCATGACACTGGTGGGACGAGGACGCTGGTTGAAGGCACCGAACTCCGGACGGGCGCGAGACATGACTCGGATTCCTTACAGTGAGGAGGATCCCGGCACGGCCGGGGTGATGGTTTCATGGAAATGGCAGGCAACCTGCCACCCCGCTTCGACTTCGCGCAGGCGCGGCTTTTCCACGCGGCAACGTTCGGCGGCATGCGGACAGCGTGGGGCCAGGCTGCAACCCGCGGGCTTGTTCAGCACGCTCAGCAATTCGCCCTTGATGGGCGGCTGGCGCGGCCGGCCCACCTCGGGCCTGGGCACGGCCTGCAGCAGGGCCTGGGTGTACGGGTGGCGGGGCCGGGCGTAAAGCGCGCGCTTCTCGCCTATCTCCACCACCTCGCCGGCGTACAGCACGGCCACCCGCTGCGAGATGGCCCGCACCAGCGCCAGATCGTGGGCGATGAACAGGTAGCTGAGGCCCAGCTTGTCCTGCAGATCCATCAGCAGGTTGACGATCTGCGCCTGCATGGACACATCCAGCGACGCCACCGCCTCGTCGCACACGACGAAGTCAGGATTCAGCGCCAGCGCGCGGGCGATGACGATACGCTGGCGCTGCCCCCCTGAGAACTCGTGCGGGAAACGGCTGGCGAAGGACGGCGGCAAACCCACCATGTCGAACAGTTCGGCGATGCGTTCCGCCCGGGCCTTGCTATCCAGCTTGCCGGCGATGTCGATCGGTTCGGCCACGGCATCGCCTACCCGCATGCGGGGGTTCAGCGATGAGTATGGATCCTGGAAGACGAATTGCAGGCGGTGCCGTACCGCCTTCAGATTGCCGGGGCCTGCCTTGCCCGCGATGGAATTGCCGAACAGGCGGATGTCGCCCGCCGACGGCGGCAGCAGGCCTATCATCATGCGGCCTATGGTCGACTTGCCGGAGCCGGATTCGCCCACCAGGCCCAGCGTCTCGCCCAGGCCGATGTCGAAACTGACGTTATCGACGGCGCGCAGCACGGCGTGGCCGGCGCTGCGTCCGAGCTTGAAATCGCGCGTCAGGCCGTCGACCTGGACAATGGGTGCGTGAACCGCCGGTGCTTGAACCGCCGGTGCTTGAACCGCGGTGGCTTGAACCGCGGTGGCTTGAACGACGTGGGCTTGAACTGCGGGGGCTTGAACTTCCGGTGCCTGGCTCATGCGGTGGCCTCCTGCGCGTCCGCCTGCAGCATGGCGCGCCGTGGTGGACAGCGCAGCAGCCGGCGGTCTGGCGTACCCGCCGGATCCACCGTGCGTCCAGCGCCATCCAGGCTTTCCAGCGGCACCGGCGCCGTCCGACAGGCCGGCTCGGCCAGGCCGCAGCGGGGGCTGAACCGGCAGCCCTGCGGCCAGTTGCCCGCCGCGGGGATATTGCCCGGGATGGCAGGCAGGCGCCGCGCCTCATGATCCAGCTTGGGAATCGCGCGCATCAGGCCTTCGGTATAGGGATGCAGTGGACGGCTGAAGATGTCGGCCGCGGCCGCCTCCTCCACCACGTGCCCCGCATACATCACCACGACGCGCTGCACGAACTCGGCGACCAGCCCCAGATCGTGCGAGATCAGGATCACGGACATGCCGATCTCCGCCTGCAGTTCGCGCAACAACTGCATGATCTGCGCCTGGATGGTGACATCCAGTGCGGTGGTGGGCTCATCGGCAATCAGCAGGCGCGGCCGGCAGGCGATGGCCATGGCGATCATCACGCGCTGGCGCATGCCGCCCGACAGGCGATGCGGGTATTCATCGACGCGCCGCGCCGCGTCCGGGATACGCACCATGTCCAGCAGTTCCACCGCGCGCCGGCGCGCCGCCGTCCGGTCCATGCCCTGGTGGATGCGCAGCGTCTCGCCGATCTGGTCGGCGATGGTCAGCACCGGATTCAGCGACGTCATGGGGTCCTGGAAGATCATGGCGATTTCCGCTCCCCGCACCTGGCGCAATTCCCGATTGGACAGCGTCAGCAGGTCGCGGCCGGCATAGCGGATATGCGAGTCGGGCATGCGCGACATGCGCCGATGATGCAGGCGCAGGATGGACAGCGCACATACACTCTTGCCGCTGCCCGATTCACCGACGATGCCCAGCGACGCATTCTCCCCCACGGCAAAACTGACGTCGCTGACCGCGCGCGTCCAGCCGCCGTCCCCGCGAAAATCCACGTTCAGGTTCTCGACTTCCAGCAGCGCCATCAGTTGCCCTCCACTTTCAGGCGCGGGTCCAGGACATCGCGCAGCCCGTCGCCCAGCAGATTGATGGCCAGCGCCGACAGGCTGATGGCCAGCCCGGGAAACAGCATGATCCACCACGACTCCACGGCGTAGTCGCGCCCTTCCGCGATGATGTTGCCCCAGCTGGGCGTGGGCGGCGGTGGCCCGATGCCCAGGTAGCTGAGCGTCGCTTCGGCCAGGATGGCATACGCGAACACGAAGGTCAGCGACACCAGCAAGGGCGCGAGCGTGTTGGGCAGGATGTGCCGCGTAAGGATGCGCCAGGCCCCGGCGCCGCTGATGCGCGCGGCGTCGACATAGTCAAGCCGCCGGATCACCAGCACCGACGCGCGCACGATACGGGCGGTGCGCGGCACGTACGCACAGGACAGGGCGATGATGACGCTATGCACCTGCGGCCCCAGCACGGCATTGATGCCGATGGCCAGCAGGATGGCGGGAAAGGCCAGCAGCGCATCCATGAAACGCATCAGGATGGAATCCAGCCGGGAGAAATAGCCCGCCATCATGCCCACCACCGCGCCGCCGATGGCCGACAGGATGGCCACGCTGAAGCCTATCCACAGCGACAGCCGCGCGCCATACAGCACCCGGGTGTAGACGTCGCGGCCGTATTGGTCGGCCCCGAAGGGCAATTCAGCCGACGGCGCATGGAAGCGATTGACGATCTGCATGGACAGCGGATCGCCCGAGCTGATGAAGGGTGCCAACAGCGCGGCGGCGACGATCAGCAGCAGCACCACGGCACCGATGCGGAAGGAGCGATGCCGCCACAGGCGCTTGAGCACGCGGGTACGCGGTTGCGCGGGCGTGAGTTCAAGCTGGCCATGGGTTTGGCTCTGTGCCAGGGCCTGGGCCAGGTCGTGCTCCTGGGTCTGGCTGCGTTTCGCCTTGTCGATGACGGCATCAGTCATAGCGCACCCGCGGATCCAGATAGGTGTAGAGCACATCGATCAGCACATTGATCAACACGAAGGCGAAGCCCAGCAGCAGCATGGTGCCCTGCACCGTGGGGTAATCGCGCGACATGATGGCCTGCACCAGCAGGCGCCCCACGCCCGGCAAAGCGAACACCTGCTCCACCACGACCGATCCGCCGATCAGCAAGCTGAGGATGTAGCCCCCCACCGTCACCACCGACACCAGCGTATTGCGGAAGGCATGCTTGCCCACCGTGGCGAACTCCGACACCCCCTTGGCGCGCGCGGTCCGGACGAAATCCTGGTCGAGGATTTCCAACATTTCGGAACGCGTCATGCGCGCCAGGAAACCGATCTGGAACAAGGCCAGCACAATAGCCGGCTGTACCAGCGCGGCGAACCATTCACCGAAGCCCCCTTCGGCGATCGGCACATAACCGGCCGTCGGCAGCCAACCCAGATTGACGCTGAAAAGAATCACCGAGATGGTGCCCACCCAGAAACTGGGCACCGAGACTCCCAGCAGCGCGAAGCCCATGACGGCGGAATCCAGCCAGGAATTGCGCCAGTACGCGGCCACCATGCCCAGGCCCACGCCCACCGGCACCGTGATGATGAAGGCCACCAGCGCCAGCGAAAGCGTCACCGGCAGACGCTCGGTCACCGCCTGCAGCACCGGCTGGTTCAACACCAGCGAATCACCGAAGTTGCCATGCGCCAGGTGCGTGAGCCATAGCCACAGCTGCTCCGGCAGCGGCCGGTCCAGCCCCAGGCCGTGGCGGATCGCGGCCACGGCATCCGGCCCGGCCTGGTCGCCGGCGATGATGACGGCCGGGTCGCCGGGCAGCATATGCATCAGGAAGAAGGTCAGGATCGCCACGATCAACATTACAGGCACTGCCTGGGCAATCCGCGCGGACACGTTGCGGTACATGGCCGTTGGTCCTTACTTGAGCCAGACGTTCCAGAAGTGATTCAAGTAATACGGCTCGAAGCCGCCCGCCTTGCGCGTGTTGATGACCTGGACGTTGCCGCGGTCGGCCACCTTGATCATGTAAGCCTGGTCCAGCACGCGCTGCTCGATGGTCAGCCAGGCTGCCTTGCGGCCGGCCAGGTCAGACGTCTTGTAGAACGTGTCGTAGGCGTCGTCCAGCACCTTGTCGTTCTTGACGTGCGGGAAGTTGTAGATCATTGCTTGCCACTGCTGCGGCCCCAGCAAGGGGTTGGCGCAGAAGGTGGTGGTCGACAGGTTCCAGTTGCCCTTGCCCGACTGCATATTGGACGCATTGGTGGTCCAGTCGGTGATGTCCATCTTGGCGTTCATGCCGGCCTTCTTCAACTGCTCCGACAGCACCAGCAAGGCATCGCGCATGTAGTCGTAGTTGTTATTGGTCTGCAGCACGATGGCTTCGTTCTGATAGCCGGCCTGCTTGAGCAGCTCGCCGGCTTTCTTCGGATCATTCTGGTTGTAGCGCCCGTCGGTGACCTCGCCCCCGTAATAGGGCCCGTCCGGATAGACCATCGAATGATTCTTGCGCGACGCGCCTATCACTTTCATGATGTCGTCGACATGCACCGCCGTGCGTATCGCCTGGCGTACCTCCACCTTGTCGGTGGGCGGCTGCTGCGTATTGACGATGAAATACTGCTGGCAGGCCGGATACGTCGTGAACGACTCCAGGTATTTCATCGGCTTCAGGCGCGCCAGCAATTCCGGCGCGATGGCGGCGGTGAACACGGCCTCGCCCGTCTGCATGGCCGCGACGCGGGCATTGGCTTCAGGCACGAAGTTGAAACGCACCGTGTCCACGTAAGCCGTGCGCTTGCCGGCCAGACCATCGGGCCCGCTGGCGCTGTCGTCGGCGCTGTACTTGTCGAAGCGCTGCAGCGTCAGGTAGCTGTCCTTGACCCACTGCCCCAGCTTGAACGGCCCGGTGCCGATGACATCCACGCCGCGCGCCGGCTTGTCTTTTTCTTCGGCCGGCAGGATCACGAAGGGATAGACGGGCGTCTTCAGCACATCCAGGAAGACGGCATTGGGATGCTTGAGATGAATGATGAAGGTATCGGCGTCCGGCGTCTCGTAGTCCGCCACATCGTCGAGCACGGACTTGTTGGGGCTGACGCGGGCATAACGTTCGAAGGTGGCCTTGACGTCGGCCGACGTCATGACCTTGCCGTTATGGAAGTTGACGCCCTTGCGCAGGATGAAGGTGTAGGTCTTGTTGTCGTCGCTGGCCTTGGCCTCGCGCGCCAGCATGGGCTTGGCGTTGTACTTGCCGTCCATGGCCACCAGCCCTTCGTACAGATGGTGGACCACTTCCAGGTCGACCATGCTGGCCGCCACCTGGGGGTCCAGCGTGTTGGGACCGGACAGGTCGGCGTAGACCAGCGTGCCGCCCTTCTTCGGCACGTCGTCCGCCGCCTGGGCCACTTTGGCCGTCGGTACCGCCGCGACCAGGGATAGCGCGCCGGAGAGCGCCGCGATAGTCAGTGTGCGTTGCAGAACCATGCTTGAACCCCTTGCGGTTTAGAACGACCTAGCGAACACGATATATAATATATGGTGTTTTTACAACCTGGGTCGATATCAGTAGTTCTACTAGGTCTGGTGCTTCGCCAACAGCAGAATCGGGGGTGTGTCCGGGGCTGCGCTCGGACACACTTCCTTGAGGCGATGGAGCCGGCGGCAAGCTTGCGGGCGCCCGGCGTGACCGGTCTGTCTTACTGCAAGCTGTCGCAGTCTGCCCACCTCCCTACAATAGCGCTACGTTTCACAAGCACACACCATGGCAATCGAGCAAACGTCCGTCACCCGTACCAGCCTTACCGGCCAGGTGTACCGCACCCTGCGCGACCGCCTGATGTCCGGCCGTTTCCAGCCTGGCGAGCGCCTGAAGATCAAGGAAATCGCCGCCGACCTGGAAGTCAGCGAAACGCCCGTGCGCGAAGCCATCCTGCTGCTGGCCAACGACGGCGCCATCGAGATGAAGGCGGGCTACTATTTCCTGACCCGGCGCCTGTCGCTGGCCGAGTACATGGAGATCCGCCGCCTGCGCCTGCTGCTCGAACCCATGGCCGCGGTCGAAGCCCTGCCCCACGTCGACGCCGCCTTCCTCGCCGACCTCGAACGCACGCACGCCACGCTGGTCCAGGCCGAACTGGACAAGGACTATCCGCAGGCGGTGCAGTCGAATTTCGATTTTCACTTCCTGCTCTATCGCCGCTCCGGCATGGGGCAATTGACGGACATCCTCGAACGCCTGTGGGTGCAGGCCGGGCCGCTGCTGAATTACCTGTATCCGCATGGCCACCCCACCTACCACGGCGACCACCAGCACCAGCAGATCATCGCGGCCATCAGGGCTCGCAATCCGCAGGCGCTCAAGACAGCGGTCGAACAGGACCTGATCGAGGGCGGCGAGCAGTTCATCAACTACCTTGCCAGCATCGACGGCAAGGACATCGAACCGGTCAAGAAATCCTCCACCAAATCGGTGCGGCGCGCGCCACGCAAGGTCGCCCCGTCAGCCAGGGACTGACGCGCCAGCAAATAATCCCAGACCGGCGGCGGCGCGACGGTTTTCGCGCCTTCCGGACTGACGTTTCCAAGGCAGTGCAGACGCGGATCATCCTGTGCTTTACCGTTTACGAACACATCATATATCATGTATCGTGTTCGCACCCAGCAGCTGAAACGCTCAGACAGGAAACGAGATGACCGCCCTTACACAGGAAGTGGATCCTGGAAGTAGCCGTGTGGTTGATGAAGCCGATCGGGATCTGCGCCAGCGCGCGGCACGCGTGATTCCCGGCGGGATGTACGGCCACCTGAATGCCAAAATCCTGCCGCCCGGCTATCCGCAGTTCTATGCGCGCGCCGACGGCTGCCGATTGTGGGACGTCGATGGCCGTGAATACCTGGACTTCATGTGCAGTTGGGGCCCCATCATCGTCGGGCACCAGCATCCGGCCGTCGAAGAAGCCGCCAGGCGCCAGGGCGCCCTGGGCGATTGCATGAACGGGCCCTCGGCCCGCCTGGTCGAACTGTCCGAGCGCCTGGTCGGCCTGCTGCCCCACGCGGACTGGGCCGTCTTCCAGAAAAACGGCACCGATGCCACTACCACCGCCGTGACGGTAGCGCGTGCCGGTACACGCAAGCGCAAGATCGTGCTGGCCAAGGGCGCCTATCACGGCGCGGTACCCTGGTGTTCGCCGTCGCTGGCCGGCGTCACCGCCGAAGACCGCGCCCACCTGATCTACTTCCGCTACAACGACGTGGAGAGCCTGGAAGCGGCCGTGCGTGAAGCGGGCGACGACCTGGCCGCCATCCTGGTGTCCGCCTTCCGCCACGACATGGGACAGCCGCAGGAGTTGCCCACCGTCGCCTTCGCGCGGGCCGCCCGCAACTTATGCGACCGTAAGGGCGCCGCCCTGATCGTCGACGAAGTGCGCGCCGGCTTGCGCCTGTCCATGCAAGGCAGCTGGGAAGCGCTGGGCGTGCGTCCCGATTTGTCGGCCTGGAGCAAGGCCATCGCCAACGGCTACGCCCTGGCGGCGGTGACCGGCAGCGATGCCTGGCGCCCGGCCGCGCAGGAGATCTACGTCACGGGCTCGTTCTGGATGGGCGGCGTGGCCATGGCCGCTGCATTGGCCACGCTGGACGTACTGCAAAGCAGCGATGCCGTCCGCCATTTCGAGGAAGTGGGACAGCGCCTGCGCGATGGGCTGGCGCGGCAGGCGGCCCGCCACGGCCTGGCCATCAGACAGACCGGCCCCGTGCAACTGCCCTCGGTCTTGTTCGAGGACGACACCGACTACGCCAAAAGCAGTTTTTTCTGCGCCGAGGCGATCAAGCAAGGCGTCTACCTGCACCCCCGCCATAATATGTTCCTGAGCCTGGCGCACAGCACCCAGGACATCGATCTGGCCTTGCAAGTCACCGACCACGCCTGCGCCCGCCTTGCGGCGCACCTGTGAGGAAGCCTTCCCATGGATACGCCTTTCCATTTTGAACCGACCCAGTCCGCCGCCGAACTGCGCAGGATCGCGTTGGCCTTGCGCAAACAAGTGGTGCGCATGGTCGCGCGTACCGGCCAGGGCTATGTGCAGCAGGGCCTGGGCGCGGCGGACCTGTTCACCGCCCTCTACTTCGGTGAAATGCGCCAGCGGCCCCAGACACCCGACTGGCCGGATCGCGACCGCTTCATCCTGTCCACCGCGCACAACACCGCCATCTTCTATGCCACGCTGGCGGCGCGCGGTTATTTCGAGCCGGCCTTGCTCGATAGCTATTGCGACGACGGCTCGCCGCTGGAGATCAATGCCTCTGAACGCCTTGGCACCATGATCGAGGCCACTTGCGGCTCGCTGGGCCAGGGCTTGTCGGTGGGCACCGGCATGGCCGCCGTGCTCAAGCGGGAAAGCAGTGCCAGCCGCGTGTTCGTCATGCTGGGCGATGGCGAGTTGCAGGAAGGCCAGGTGTGGGAAGCGGCCATGGCCGCGGGCAATTGGCGGCTGGACAACCTGTGCCTGATCATCGATGCCAACGACATGCAGGTCGAAGGCCATATCGATCAGGTGCAGCCGCATGAGCCGCTGGCCGACAAGTGGCGCGCCTTCGGCTGGCGCGTGGAAACGATAGACGGCAACGACATGGACGCCATCCTGGCGATGCTGGGACGCCTGCGCACAGAGCGGGGCCAACCGCATTGCATCATCGCCCGTACCCTGGTCGGCAAGGGAGCGGCCTCGTTGGAAGGAATACTCGGCCACAACCTGCGCCTGCCGCCCGACGCGGCGCAGCGGGCCTTGCAAGAACTGGACGCCCAGGAGGTCCGCGCATGAACCCAGCCACGCTGACCGTCAATGATTTCACCGACCGTTCCGGCCTTGAAGGCAAAGGCGGCCCGAGCGCCGCGCCCGCCAAGCCCTATGGCTCCGCCCTGCTGGCCGCGGCGCGGCGCGATCCGCGTATCGTCGCCCTGACGGCCGACCTCAGCGGCCCGACGGAAACCGATCTGCTGCGCGATGCGCTGCCGGAGCAGTTCTTCCAGGTGGGCATCGCCGAAGCCAATATGATGGGCATGGCCGGCGGCATGGCCCGCTGCGGCCGCATTCCCTTCGTGCATACCTTCAGCGTGTTCGCCACGCGGCGAGCCTATGACCAGCTGGCGATGCAGATTGCCTATCCCCGCCTGAACGCCAAGGTGGTGGGCTTCATCCCGGGGCTGGACACCTTGCTGGGCGTCAGCCATCAGGCCATCGACGATATCGCGATGATGCGGGCCTTGCCCAATATGCACATACTGGAGCCGGCGCCGGGACAGATCGCGGCCGCCGTCGACGAGGCCCTGGCGCACGATGGGCCGGTCTACCTGCGGCTGGCACGAGCCAGGGAGAATGCGGCGGCCACGCCGGTCGCGCCCGCCGCGGGCCAGGGTTATGCGCGGCTGCGTGACGGTGGCGATGGCTTGATATTGGCCTGCGGCCTGAGCGTGCCCGAGGCGCAAGGCGCGGCCGAGTTGCTGGCCGCGCGTGGCATCGACGTCGGCGTGGTGGCCGTGACGACGCTCAAGCCGCTGAGCCCGGACCTGCTGGCCCTGGCGCGCGACGCCGGTACCGTGCTGACCGTGGAGAATCATTCCATCATCGGCGGGCTGGGTTCGGCGTTGGCCGAACAGATCGCCGAGAACGGCTGCGCGCTGCGCTTCGCGCGCGTGGGGGTGCCGGATGTTTTCGCGTATGGCGCCACGACGCCCTATCTGATGCGTGAGTTCGGCATGGATGAGCAAGGCATCGCGCGGCGCTTCGAAGCAGTGCGGGGATGACCCGTGCTGCCTCGAATAGCGGCGGGCCCGGGCTGCGCGGCCGAAGCCGCAACGCCCAGTCGCGCGGCCTTATGAGCCGCTGCCCGGCAGCACGCTGCCTAGTACCTGCCGCGCAGTGTCGATCACTACATTGCCCTGCTCCGGGTCGCCTTGCAGCAGCGCCTTGCCGAAGGCGCGCGCCTGCGTCATGGTGATGTGCGGCGGCAGCGGCGGCACGCTGGGATCGGCCTTGACCTCGATGACCACGGGACGGTCCGCGTGCAAGGCCTCGTCCCATGCGGCGCCCAGCATATCGTCCTGGTCGACGTAGATGCCCTTCAGGCCGATCATCTCGGCGAAGGCGTGATAGGCAATCGACGGAATGTCCTGCGAGGCCGCGAATTTCGGATCACCGTTGATCACCCGCTGTTCCCACGTGACCTGGTTGAGGTCGCCATTGTTCAGCACCATGCAGATCCAGCGCGGATCGGCCCATTGCTCCCAATATTTGGCCACCGTGATCAGTTCGGCCATATTGCTCATCTGCATGGCGCCATCACCCACCAACGCGATGACCGGCCTGTCCTGATACGCAAACTTGGCGGCGATGGCATAGGGAACCGCCGCGCCCATCGATGCCAGGCCGCCGGACAGCGAGCACATCATCCCGCGCTGCACCTTCAGGTCGCGGGCATACCAGTTCGCCACCGACCCTGAATCGCTGGTGACGATGGCGTTGGCTGGTGTGCGGGGCGACAGTTCCCAGACCGAACGTTGCGGGTTGACGCCGGCACGGCCGGGTTCCAGCGCGCGCCTCTCCAGGGTCTTCCACCAGCGGCCGGTCCAATGGGCGATGTCATCGCGCCAACGGGTCTCCGTCTTCTGCTCCAGCAGCGGCAGCAGTTCGCGCAGCGTTTCGGCGCTGTCGCCCACCAGGCTGACCTCCATCGGATAGCGCAGGCTCAGCATGTCGGCCTTGATGTCGATCTGCACCCCGCGCGCGGCGCCTTCCTTGGGCAGGAATTCCGCATAGGGAAAACCGGACCCTATCATCAGCAGCGTGTCGCAGTTCTCCATCATTTCGTAGCTGGGCTTGGTGCCCAGCAGGCCGATGGAGCCCGTGACCCAGGGCTGGTCGTCCGGCAACACCGCCTTGCCCAGCAAGGCCTTGGCGACACCGGCGCCCAGCCGGTCGGCCACCGCGATCACTTCGTCGGTGGCGCCCAAGGCGCCGGCACCGACCAGGATGGCCACCTTCTTACCGGCGTTCAGTACCTCCGCCGCCCGTTCCAGGTCTTCCTTGTAGGGCACCAGGCGTGGTGCCTTGTAGCCCACGCCCGAGTGCACGGTGCCGTGCTTGCGGCCGGGCGGCTCGTATTCCAGTTCCTGCAGATCGTTGGGCAGGATCAGGGCCGTGACCTTGCGTTCCGCCAGCGCCGTGCGGACCGCGCGATCCACCAGGTGGCGCACCTGTCCCGGGACCACCGCCTGCTGGACGAAGGCACCGGCGACGTCCTTGAACATCGAGACCAGATCCAGTTCCTGCTGGTAGTGGCCCCCCAGCGCGGCGCGGGCCTGCTGGCCGGCAATGGCCAGGACCGGCACATGGTCCATGCGAGCGTCATACAGGCCGGTCAGCAGATGGGACGCGCCGGGGCCCGACGTGGCGATACACACGCCCAGCTCACCCGTAAATTTTGCATGGGCGCTGGCCATGAACGCCGCCATTTCCTCATGGCGCGCCTGCACGAATTCGATCTTTCCCTGTGCCCGCCGCAGCGCCCCGAACACCCCGTTGATCCCATCGCCCGGATAGCCAAAGATGCGGCGCACGCCCCAGGCGTGCAAGCGTTCAACCAGAAAATCGCCGACAGTGGTAGCCATATGGAACTCCCGATGGATAAGGTGGATGGCATGGGCTGGCGCCCGCCGGAAAGCAGCCCGTCCGCAATTCACGTTCCCCTTGTGTTCCGCCCCCCCTGGGACTCGCAAGAACCAAGGTACGGCGGCGCGCAGGAACCGCGGCCTCCCGTGCTACCATCCGCTTCAAATTCCAAGGCGATCTTTCCTGTTGTCCTCGATCGCCCCAGACCAAGGTCCAGATACCCGCCAACGCTGAAAAAAAGCCATGCGCTCCGGCTCACGCAACAGACCCGCTTCCTGGTTCGCGCTCGTCGCGGCCTTTCTGTTGGCGTTCTATTCCGTCATGTCCGCGTCCGCCTTGGCCGGCACCACCGTTGCCTCGGCCGACGGCAGCATCAGCACCATTATCTGCACGGCCAGCGGCCCCCGCGTCATCACCTTGTCCACGGGTGACGGTACACAGGCTGCCAAATCGACTGCGCAGGCGACCGCGCAGGCCGGCAACGCCGTCGCGCAACACGGCAGCACGCTGCCGCACTGCTGCAGCGGTGGCTGCGCCATGGCAGGTGCCGCCATCCTTCCCACGCTGTACCTGCTGGCGTGGTCCCTACCCTCCCGTCCGGCAACCCTGCCGGACTACACGCCGACTACGCCACCTTCGGCGTCGGGGCTGCTGGCCAGCTCGCCCAGCCGCCCCCGCGGGCCGCCTGCCGCCTGAACATCCCGCCCCTTGATGGCTCGATGCCGTCGACCGGATAGCGCTCCGACGCCATGCGTCCTTGCGCCCTTGCGTCCATCCGCCCGTCGACCGCATCCAGCCGCGGCCGCTCGCCCTGCGCGCGCGGCCTCCCCTCGGCACGTTCAATCGGCTCTCTCACTCATGAACCGTCTATTCACGCGTCCGGCGCCTTCGCTGCTGGCGTTATCGATCCTGTCCGCCCTCGGCGTCCCCACCCAAAACGCAATGGCAACGGAAACGGCAGCCGCCGCCGGAGTTGCCGCCAATGCCACGGCCAACGGCGCGCCACCTGCGCAGGCCACGGCCACCCTGGCCCCCATCACGGTCAACGCCCAGTCCAGCTCACCACTGAACACCCCCACGGCGACAGGTTCCAACCTCGGCCTGACGCCGCGCCAAACGCCCGCCA
Organism: Achromobacter sp. HZ34; assembly: GCF_002209485.1. Taxonomy (GTDB): domain Bacteria; phylum Pseudomonadota; class Gammaproteobacteria; order Burkholderiales; family Burkholderiaceae_B; genus Bordetella_C. The sequence continues at coordinate 769,375 of NZ_NJIX01000001.1, forward strand.
GCGTGGACACCATAGACCGCGCCCAGCTGGAGGAACGCGGAGACACCAGCGTGACCAATGCCATCGCCCGCGCACCCGGCTTCAGCAGCATCGCCCACCCCGGCAACGGCGGCTCCGCGTTATCCGTGCGCGGTTTTACGGACTCCACATCTGTGATGCGCCTGTACGACGGCTTGCGCCAATATGGCGGCATCGGCGTCACCTTCCCCTTCGATACCTGGTCGATAGACCGCATCGAGGTGCTGCGCGGCCCTGCATCCGTCATCTACGGCGAGGGCGCCATCGGCGGCGTGGTCAACGTCATTCCAAAGAAACCCACCGATGGCCCCATCGAAAACGAGATCCAGGCCACCGTGGGCACGGAAGACACCCAGCGCCTCGGTTTCGGCAGCGGCGGCGCCATCAACGACAAGCTTTCCTACCGCTTCGACATCAGCGGCGACCACTCGGGCAACTGGATCGACATGGGCGATTCGAAAAACATGAGTGTCTCCGGCGCGCTGCAGTTGACCGTATCGCCCGAGTTCAGCATGAAGCTGAGCTACGCCCAGGGCTGGCAACAACCCATGCGCTACTTCGGTACGCCCCTGATCGACGGCAAGCTCGACGATTCGATACGCAAGAAGAACTACAACGTCGGCGACGCCATGATCAAGTACGACGACCGCTGGACCGAGTTATCGGCGCAGTGGACTCCCAACGCTGACACCACGCTGCGGACCCGGCTTTACCAGGTGGACAGCCACCGCCATTGGCGCGACGCGGAGTACTACACGTGGCAGCCGTCCAGTGGCCAGATCCAGCGTTCTTCCTATACCGAGATCCTGCACGACCAGGCAGAGCTGGGCGCCACGTCCGACGCCACGTTCAAAGGCCATGTGCTGGGCCTGGCCAACCAGGTATCGCTGGGTTTCGACGTCAGCCACAGCAGCTTCAAGCACACCAACAACTCGCCCTATTCCGGCACGTCCGCCGTCGACCCCTACGACTTCAGCCATGGGGATTTCATCAACGTTGCCGGCACCGCGCCGAAGTACCGCAACAAGGCGTCGCAATACGCTTTCTACGGAGAGGACCGCCTGGCCCTGACCGATAAATGGTCGGTGGTGGGCGGCCTGCGCTACGACCATGCGGACATCTCACGGCGCAATCTGGTGCTGGATCAGCGGGCCTTCGACCGGGATTACGCGCATACAAGCTGGCGCCTGGGCACGGTATATGACCTGACGCCAGACCTTTCGGTCTACGGCCAGTACGCCGAAGCAGCGGATCCCGTCAGCGGCCTGCTGATGCTGTCGCCCGCCAACAGCGATTTCAGCATGTCGACCGGCCGCCAAGTGGAAATCGGCCTGAAGCAGTCCTTCCTCGACGGCAACGGCGACTTCACCCTTGCGGGCTATCGCATCGTGAAGAAGAACCTGGTCACCGCCGACGTGCTGGACCCATCCACCAGCGTCCAGGTGGGCAAGCAGTCCTCGCGCGGCATCGAAGCCACGCTGGGACTGACCCTGGCCGAGGACTGGCGCCTGGATGCGAATGCGACCGTCCTGCGCGCGCGCTACGACGATTTCACCGAATCCGTGGGCGGCGCGGCCGTGTCGCGGGCGGGCAATGTCCCGGTCAACGTGCCCGAGCGGCTGGGCAATGTTTGGCTGAGCTGGCGCTTCCTGCCGCAATGGACGGCCAGCGCCGGCCTGCGCTATGTCGGCCGGCGCTATGCCGACCGCGCCAACACGCTGGAGATGGCGGCCTACACCACCACGGACCTGGCGCTGAAGTGGCAGCCGCGGCGCGACCTGGCGTTTACGCTGCGCGGCTTCAATGTGTTCGACCGCCACTACACCACCACGGCGTACTACAACGCCACGCAGTGGCTGTACGACGACGGCCGGCGCGTGGAGCTGACCATGAACTACAAGTTCTAGGACCCGCGCCATGAAGACTGCCTGGCCGTCCTTCAAGCGCGCAGTGTATCTGGTGCACCGCTGGATGGGCATCGCCGCCTGCCTGTTGATGGTGCTGTGGTTCGTCAGCGGCGTGGTGATGCTGTTCGTCGGCTACCCCAAGCTGACGCCGTGGGAGCGCATGGCGCATCTGCCTGCATTGGACGCCGCGTCATTGCGCGTGTCGGCGGCGGATGCCATGGCACAAGCCAGTGTGGCGCGGGCTGGCTCGGCGCAGGCCGGGTCGGGTAGCGCCGGCGCGCCACCGGCCCGCGCGGCGCCGGTCACCGAGATCGTCCTGACCTCGGTGGCGGGACGGCCGGTTTATCGGCTGCGCGACGGCAGCGGACGGCTGACCGTGGTGGACGCAAACACCGGGTTGCCGCTGCCCCGTGCCGGGCCGGCGCAAGCCGAAGCGGCGGGCCGGTCGTGGGCCGTGGCCGCAGGCCCGGCGAGCGCTGAGGCATCAGGCCCGGCCATGGCCGGATCGCCGGGCATCACGGCTCACTACCTGGACACCGTGACCGAGGACCGCTGGACCCATTCCGGCGCCTTGAATCCACACCGGCCGCTGCTGCGCGTACAACTGGACGACGCTGCACGGACGCTGCTGTATGTCTCCTCGGCCACCGGAGAAGTGGTCCTGGATGCGCCGCTGGCACAGCGCGCCTGGAACTACGTCGGCGCCTGGCTCCATTGGCTGTATTTCCTGCGTGACCGTCCTGTCGATGCCGGCTGGAGCTGGATCGTCATCGTGCTGTCGGCGGGCGGCACCATCGTTGCCGTGACCGGCACCTTGGCCGGCATCTGGCGCTGGCGCTTCCGCGGCCGCTACAAGTCGGGGGCACGCACGCCCTATCGGGACTTTTATCTGCGCTGGCATCACATCACGGGGCTGGTCTTCGCCGCAATCACCTGCACCTGGATATTCAGCGGACTGATGTCGATGAATCCGCTGGCGGTGTTCGCCCCGGCGGGACCGCGGCCCGATGTCGCGGCCTATCGTGGCGGGTTACCGAGTAGTGGCGCGCCAGGCGATGGATCGTCAAGCGGCGGAGCGCCAAGTGGCGCATTACCGGAAGGCGGACCACGGGACGGCGCTGTGCGGCCCGCCATCGAGGCGGCCGACGCCTTGCACCTGCTGCACGCCGCATCGTTCGTCCCGCGCGAGATCGCTTGGCGGGCCCTGAACGGGCAAGGCTATCTGCTGGCCCGCGATGGCGCCGACCGCACGCGGCTGGTGCTGGACGGGGGCACGCCCCGCGTCCAGGCGCAATGGTCCCAGGCCGCACTGCGCAGCGCCGCTGCCCGCTTGAAACCGGCGCCGGTGGCGGACATGCAATTACTGGATCGCTACGATGATTACTACTACGAGCGCGCGCCAGAGGCCATGAATGGCGGCCTGGAACGGCGCCTGCCCGTGTGGCGCCTGAAATACGCGGACCAGGCCGACACCTGGATCTACCTCGACCCGCACACAGGCGACATGGCCCTGAGCGTGGACCGTGCGCAACGCCGCGGCCGCTGGCTGTTCAACTTCCTGCACAGCTGGGACCTGCCCGCCTTGTTGCGCGACGGCAGTCGGCAGCAATGGTGGCGTCTGCTGGCGCTGATCGTCCTCAGCGCCGGTGGCTTGGCACTGAGCCTGACCGGGGTGGTGATCGGCACGGCGCGGCTGCGCCGCAAAGTCCGCTTCCACGGCAGCCCGGCTGCCGCGGCGAAGTCCTCGCAACAGGGGTAAATCCGGACAAAGGAAAATCCTATGCACGCATAGCAAAGCTATATTTGCCCCGCGGCCGCCGTCTCCCTACGATGGACCCCGCTCGCGCGACGCATTGCCATAAGAATCGCGTATGCCAGGGGCCGCACAGGCCGTCATCTCAAGGGAAATCGATGTTCAGTATCTGCTCCACGCTTCAATCGGCCGCGGCTCGGCGCGCCGTCTTCGCCAATTCCGTCCTGCTCGCATCCCTGTTCGCGCTGCCCGGCGCCCAGGCCGCGGACTTCCCCGACCACCCCATCCGCCTGATCGTGCCCCAGTCCGCCGGTTCCGGCGGCGACGTCGTGGCGCGCCTGCTGGGCGACAAGATGGGCAGCGCCCTGGGCGCCTCCGTGGTGGTGGAAAACAAGCCCGGCGCCAATGGCATCGTGGCCATGTCCTACGTGGCGAAGTCGCCCGCCGATGGCTACACCCTGCTGTTGGCCGGGGTGTCGCAGATGAGTTTCAACCCCAAGCTGTACAAGAACCTGCCCTATGACGCCGCCAAGGATTACACCTATGTCGCGCCGGTCGTCGACACGCCTTTCGTGCTGGTCGCGGGCAAGAACAGTCCCTACAAGACGCTGCCGCAGATGATCGCCGCCGCCAAGGCCGCGCCCAATGCCATCACCTTCGCCAGCGCCGGCGCCGGCAACTCCACCCACCTGTCCACTGAACTGATCGCCAGCGGCGCCGGCATCAAGCTCAAGCACATCCCCTACAAGGGTTCGGGCCCCGCCTTGAACGCGGTGATCGGCGGCCAGGTCGACCTGATGACCAGCGTGCTGGGCTCGGCCCTGCCGCAGATACAGGGCGGCAACGTGGTGCCGCTGGCGGTCCTGGCCGACAAGCGCGCCAGCGACCTGCCGGATGTGCCCACGCTGAAGGAGGCCGGCTTGAACGTGCCGCCCATGCCGGGCTGGTTTGCCATCGTCGGCCCCGCCAATATGGACAAGGCCGTGGTGCAGAAGCTGAACGCAGCCGTGCAAGCGGCCATCACCGATGCCGCCATCAACAAGAAGCTGAAGGATCTGTACTTCGTGCCCTTGCAGGGCAGCGCCGAGCAGATGCGCACCCGCGCGGACGAGGATGCGCGCTTCTGGGGCGAGTTCATCGCCAAGAACGGCATCCAGGTCGACTGAGGCACAGTCCAAGGTGAAGGCCGCGCCTGCGGCGGCGCCACACCCGTCGCCGCCCAGGCAACTTCGGCCCCGCGGGCACCGCCCAGGCAAGCTACGGCACCGCGCGCAGGGGGTGCTCCCCCTGCCATTGCACGCCGGTCCAGCGGCCGTCCGCCACCAATGCGCCAGCGACCTCGATCAGCGCCTGGTGGATATGCGTGCACGCCACGCTCTTCTCCGTCGACACGGACATGCACACCGACACCCGGCGGCGGAAGTCCGCGCTGTCGATGCGCGTGGCGACGATTTTTTCTGAACGTGCTTCCGGTCCCACCAGCGCCGACGACGGCAATACCGTCCAGCCTTTGCCGGCGCGCACCAGCGTCAACAGGATGGACACCGCGCTGGTCTCCGCCACCAGGCGCGGCTGCAGGTCTTCTTCGGCGAAGGTCCGCGCCACCAGTACGCGGATGGAGTTCGGAAAGCTGGGCAGTACGAGCGGCATTTCTGCCATCTGCCGCAGCGTCACGGCTTCCAGGCCCAGGGGCGGCCCGACCAGGAACAATTCTTCCGTCAGCAAAGGCGTGACCGTCATGCGGGCCGGCTGCGGGCGCGCGTCCATCGCCACGGACAGGTCCAGCCTGTGCATGGATACCGCGGTCGCCAGGTCACTGCTGCTGCCCTCCACCACTTCCAGCACCACCTCTGGATAGCGTTGCGCCACGGCTTCGATCAAAGGCAGCGCCAGGATGCGCGACGTGCTGGTGGGCAGCCCTACGGTCACATGGCCCGACGGTGTGTCACGCCCGTGCTTGAGCGCGGACTTGGCTTCGTCGGCCTGGCGCAGCATGATCTTGGCGTGGCGATACAGCAGCTTGCCCGCCTCGGTGGCGCGCACGCCGCCCGGGCCGCGCAGCAGCAAGGGCGTCTCCAGTTCCTTTTCAAGATTGGCCACGTGCTGGCTGAGCGAAGGCTGGGCGATGTGCAGGGTCTCGGCGGCAGCGGTAATGCTTTCGAGCTCGACGATGCGAACGAAGTACTTGAGTTGACGCAGGTCCATCGGAAAATCCTATTCGGCGGCTGCGATCTTAGCCAAGAAAAGGGCTCCCCTGCACCAGACTTGGTGTAATCCCCTATAGCGGATGCCGTGCCAGCCATTGCGCAAGGCCGAACGCAATGGCATCGCATTTTCCTATGGTGATATCCATATCGGATATTGGCAGGAAGCGGCGCCCCTCTCTAAGATAGCCGACGATATTCGCAGCTCATCCCAAGGATTCGCTAATGCCCTCGTACGTCAAGAATGAAGACCAGGCGTGGTCCGTGCCGCCGCAAGCCTATGCGGAGCGCCGGCCCGTCGATTACGTCGTTCCGGAACCGACCTCGCGCTACCTGACCATGCGCGACGGCTGTCGCCTGGCGATCGACGTCTACATTCCCGAGGCGGCGAACGGCAAGACGGCGGCGGCGCGCTTTCCCACGATCACGCTGTTCACGCCTTACTACCGCCGTTTCAACCTGAAGCCGGGCGGCAGCGGCGAACGCGCGCCCAACACCGCCAAGCTGCGCGACTACTTCGTGCCGCGCGGCTATGCCGTGGTGGTGATCGACGTGCGCGGTACCGGCGCCAGCTTCGGCACGCGCGACAGCTTCCGTTCGCCGCGCGAACGCGACGACAGCCATGAGGTGGTGGACTGGATCGTCGCCCAGCCCTGGTCGACGGGCGTGGTGGGTGCCACCGGCATCTCCTATCTGGGCGCTGCCTCGGACTTCCTGGCGGCGACGAAGCATCCCGCGCTGAAGGCCATCGCGCCGCTGTTCTCGGTGTGGGACACCTATACGGACAATTACTATCCCGGCGGCATCCAGCTGAAGGCGTTGACGCAGAGCTACGACGACCTGATGGTGGCGCTGGACCATGACCAGCGGGACATGCTGCATCGCTTCGTTTACTACGCCAACCCGGATCTGGCCGGTCCCCAGCCCGTCGATGAAGATGCCGATGGCGTATTGCTGAAGCAGGCCGTGCACGAACACCTGGGCAACTTCCGCCAGACCGAGTTCATGCCGGAGTTCCGATTTCGCGAAGAGGCCCTGCCCTACGATCCTGCGTTCAGTTCGGCCACCTTCAGCCCCTACAGCCTGGCGGCACAGATCCCGGACGATGTGGCGGTGCTGTCGATTTCCGGCTGGATGGACGGCGCCGGGTATATGAACAGCGCCATCTCTCGCTACCTGACGCTGGACAAGAATCCTCGGTATCTGATGCTGGGGCCTTGGGACCATGGCGCGCGCATCGACGTGTCGCCGTGGCGCACCACGCAGATGGCCGACGCACCCTGGCTGGCTGAAGCCTTGCGCTTCTTCGACCAGTATCTGCTGGGGCTGGATACGGGGCTGCTGGATGAAGCGCCTATCCACTACTACGCCTTGCACGCAGAACAGTGGCGCAGCGCCACGCAATGGCCGCCGTACCAGGAAGACGCGCCGACGCGCCTGCATCTGGCACCGCAAGGCAAGCTGGGCGATGCCGCGCCTGCCGATACCACGCAGCAGGAGTATCAGGTCGATTTTTCGCTGGGCACGGGTGCGGGAACGCGCTATGAGCGCATCGCCGCGATCAATAGCACCGAGTACTACCCTGACTGGCAGGGCCGGACGGATCGCATGGCCAGCTTCACTTCCGCGCCGCTGGAGAGCGCCGTTGAACTGGCGGGCCATGCGGTGATCGATCTATGGGTCAGCAGCAGTGAACCCGATGCGGCGGTGTATGTGTACCTGTCGGAGATCGAAGCCGATGGGCGCGAGCGGTATGTCACCGAAGGGATCTTGCGTTTGCTGCATCGCAAGGTCAGCCCTTGCCCGGCGGGTTATCGCACCACCTGGCCTTTCCGCAGCTTCCGGCGAGAGGATGCGGCGCCGCTGGTGCCTGGGAAGTTCGAGCGGGTGGAGATGGCGCTATTGCCGACGGCATGGCGGTTTCCGGCGGGTAGCCGGATACGGGTTTCGGTGGCGGGGCATGATGCGGATCATTGCGGCCAGGTCCCGCACGGCCGGCCGCCTTTGTTGGCGCTGGGGACCGGGGGAAGCCATGCATCGTCGATCAGCTTGCCGTTGCGTGAGGTATGAGACATAGAGGGTTTTTTTGATTGGGGGGGTCCCCCCACAAGGCCCCCCTTTCTGGGCTACCGCCCCAGTGGCCGACGCTGGGGCATTGCGCACGCCATGGGGCGCTGCCGTGAGGTTTTTGATTTCTGGGAGAGGCCCCCAAAGCCCCCCTTTTTTGGGCTGACGCCCCAGTGGCCGACGCTGGGGCATGGCGCACGCCATGGGGGCGCTGCAGCGAGGTTTTTGATTCTGGGGGAGGCCCCAAAGCCCCCTTTTTGGGCTGACGCCCCAGTGGCTGGCGCCATGGCATTGCGGACGCCGTGGGCATTGGGGCGCTAGCCCAAAAAGGGGGCTTGGGGGCCTCCCCCAAAAAAGAATAAACAGTCTCTGCACCGAGATGCCGTCGGCTGGAACAGGGATTCAGCCGGGAGAAAGCGGCGGGTGGCCGGGCTTGGATAGAATGGCTTCTTTTCGGGTCACCTGGACCCACCCTTCCACCCACTGCCGCCCGCCCGCGGGCCATGACGAGAACAGCCATGAGACTCCGCTTTTCCCCCGTTTACTTCTGTGTTGCCATGGCCTGCGCCCCCATCCTGTCCAGTGCGCAGATCAAGCCGGTGGATCCGCCGCCACGACCGATTATCAAGAACCCCAACGTCGGGACCGACAAAGCCGCCAGTGAACCTGCTGCAACGTCGACCGAAAAGTCCACCGAGAAATCCTCGGAAAAGCCTGCCGACAAGTCTGCCACGACTTCGTCGACTCCCTCCGCGGAGAAGCCGGCTGAAAAGCCCGCCCCCAAGGCGGCCGCCAAACCGGTGCGTGACGAATTCTTCTGGCTCGGCGAGATCAACAAGGCCACCGCCGTCATCAACACCGATGAAGGCCTGCTGGACAAGTCCATGGCGCCGCGCCTGGCCGCCGCCGTGCAGAAAGTCATCGACGACGGCAATCAACCTGGCGGCAAGCGCCCGTCCACGGTGATCACCTTCGAACCCCTGCTGATCAAGGCGGGGGGCCTGGACGTCACGCTGCTGCACGCCGGCCGCTCCAGCCAGGACATGCACGCGACCTACCGTTCCGCCATCCTGCGCGACAAGCTGCTCGAACTGGCAGATCAGTTGCACACCACGTCCAAGACCCTGGTCGACCTGGCCGCCAAACACGTCGGCACCATCGTTCCCAACTACACCAACGGCGTCGCCGCCCAGCCCAACAGCTACGGCCACTACCTGCTCGGTTTCGCCGCCGCACTGGAACGCGACGCCGAACGCATCCGCGAAACCTATGCCCGCGTCGACCGCTCGCCCATGGGCACCACGGTGCTCAACGGCACCAGCTGGCCGCTGGACCGCAAGCGCATGGCCGACTACCTGGGCTACGCCAAGCTGGTCGACAACGCCTACGACGCCGCGCAGATCTCCTCCATGGACGAACCGGTGGAGGTGTCGTCCATCGTCACCGCGATCGGGCTGCACACCGGCAACTTCATCGAAGACATCATGACGCAGTACGCGCAGTCGCGGCCGTGGATCCTGCTGCAGGAAGGCGGCGGCAACACCTACGTGTCCAGCGCCATGCCGCAGAAGCGCAATCCCGGGCTGCTGAACTCCACCCGTAGCGATGCCTCCACCGCGCTGACCCTGGCCATGGGTCCCATCATCCAGACCCATAACATCACCCCGGGCATGCCCGATCCCAAGGAAGTGGACCAGAACTCCGCCATGGTGGACGCCGCCATCAAGGCGCTGAAGAAATGGGACCGCGTCATGAAGGCCCTGGTCATCAATCCCGACCGCGCCCTGGAAGAGCTGAACAGCGATTGGACGGCCTCCCAGGAATTGGCCGATCTGCTGATGCGCAAGTACAAGCTGCCCTTCCGCGAAGGCCATCACTTCGCGTCCGAAGTGGTGGAGTACGCGCGCCAGCACGACATCAAGCCGCTGGACTTCCCCTATGCCGACGCGAAACGCATTTACACCGAGGTGGTCAAGGGCAGCAAGTATCCGCAGGAACTGCCCATGTCCGAGGCCGAGTTCCGCGCGTCGCTGGACCCGGTGGCCATCGTCAAGGCCCGCGCCACCTCCGGCGGCCCGCAGCCCGCGGAAATGGAACGCATGTTGAAGGAAGCGCGCGAGAACCTGGCGCTGCAGGAGAACTGGATCAAGACCCGCCGCGCGCACATCGATGAATCGCTGGCGGGCTTGAACAAGGACTTCAACGCGCTGGTAGCGCAGGACAAGCCGGCGACCGCTCCCGCGGAAAAGTCCGCCAATTAGGGCTTGCTTGGCCCCGCTACTGGACAAGGCTTACCGGGTAAGCCTCGCCGGATAGCGAGAGTCCGCGGCGTTACGCTTCGGCATCCCGGTAATAGGGCAGCTTGGACATGTGCCCGATGCCTGGATTCAGGCAATTGCACGGATCCAGTCCCTGGTAGAACGCGCGCAGGGCCGGCTTGGCGTCGTACAGATGGCCGACGTTGTGCTCGGCCGGATACTCGGCGCCGCGTTCGTCCAGCACGCGCCACATCGCGTGTTCCAGCGCCAGGCAATCCTCGCCCTTGCGGACGATGTAGTCCTGGTGGAAGACGTAGCAGAAGAAGTGGCCGTAATAGAGCTTGATCGCGATGCCACGTTCCATCTCGGCGGGCAGGCGTTCCACCCAATCCTGGTCGTTGCGGCGCAAAGCGATGTCCAGCGCCACGATGTCCTCGACCTCATCCGGATGCATGGCCCGGTAACGCACAGCGGCCCCGGCCGCGGCGAAACGATGCAGGAAGGCCTTGCGCCCTTCCTCGGCGTCGCACAGGAAGAAGTCGCCACGGCCTGCGTCGCTGCCGCGCGCGGCGAAGTACGCGCTCAGGTAGTCGCGCGTCTCTTCCACGCTGTCGGCGGATACCTTCAGCATCAGGTGGTGCTCGTAGCGCTGCCGGAAATCCTTCATGCGGGCAGGCAGATGGCTGGGAAACCAGCGGCTTGCCGCCTGCATCAGGCGATCGGTGAAATTGCGTGGCAGCCAGCTGAAGCGTTCGAAGAACGCGTCGCAGCGGCTTTTCATGCCGAACAGGGCCGGCAGGCGCTGCGTGCCCAGATGCTCGATCAGCAGGAACATATCCTTGCCGTAGCGCTCGGCGATGTCATAGGCGTCGCGGTGCAGATACTCCCCGGCGATGGGCAACTGGGAGAAATTCTTCAGCATATGGCGCCGGATCCCGGTCAGATCCTCGGCGCGATTGGTACCGATGTAGAACACCCGCGCGCCGGCCTCGATCGGGAAGGTATCCAGCCGCACCGCGAAAACCATCAGCTTGCCGGCCGAGCCCGATGCCTCGCGCAGCCGCAGGGGATCGGCGTTGTAGCGGGCCGGTGTGGCTGCGTCGATATCCCGTACGTGGGCGCCGTAGCCCTGGTCGGAAGCCGCCCCCTCGCCGTGCTGGATGGCCTCAGGCGGCAATTCGCCCCTGTCCAGTTGCGCCAGCATGGATAGCGCCTCCGTCTCCAGTCCAATTCCCAGGTGGTTGACCAGCGCCAGCCGGCCCTGCGCGTCGACCTGTGCGTAGAGCGCCAGTTCCGTATACGCGGGGCCGCGCCGTACCAGCGAACCGCCGGAGTTGTTGCAGACGCCGCCGATCACGGAAGCACCGATGCATGAGGAACCGATCACCGAGTGCGGCTCGCGGCCCAGGGGCTTGAGCGTCTTCTCCAACTGGTCCAGCGTGGCGCCTGGCAGGCACACCACCTGGCGGCCCTCGTCGATGACATACACCTTGCGCAGGCGCGCCGTGCTGATGATGACGACCGGCCGGCCATAGTCCGTGCCGTCAGGGGTGGAACCGCCCGTCAAACCCGTGTTGGACGCCTGGGCGATCACGGCCACGCCGGCCTTCACGCAGGCTTGCAGCACCTGCCACATTTCCACCAGGGTGCCTGGCCGCAGCACCGCCAGCGCGGCGCCCTCGCCGAAGCGAAAGCCGCGCCGATAGCGGCGCGTCGCGGCCGCATTCGTCAGTACGTGGGACGCACCCAATATGCCCCGGCAAGTCTCGATCAACGCCGCCGTATCGCCCATCGGCGCGTGCACTGTGTCCTTCACTTCGTGTCCCTCTGCATATTGTTTTGCATATTCTGCTGCATTCCCCCTACGTGTTCCTCTGCCTGTCGCTTTGCATGTTCTTCTTCATTTACCTCCGCGACTCCTGCATATTCACTTGCCACTGCTCACCCCGCCCTCACCACCATCGGCTGGAAATGCCGGGACGTTTCGCGCGTGGGCGTGGGCACGGGCGCGTCCAGGCGCTCCCTACCTGCTTCCCGCTGCGCGCCCTGCGACAGGTAGCGCAGGCAGCACACCCGCAGGAAGGACGCGAAGCTCATGGTCATCTCGCCATGGCGGGCCAGCAGTTCGTCATGCAGCTTGATGGCGAACTGGTTGGTGGTCAGTCCTTCCCGCTCGGCAATCTCCTGCAGCACGTCCCAGAACAGGTTTTCCAGCCTTACCGTCGTCACCACCCCATGGATACGCAGGGAGCGGGTACGCGATTCATAAAGTATGGGATCCGTATTGACGTAGATCTTGCACATGTCTCACTCCTTGGAAGTGGATGCGGCGACTGCAATCATAAGCCACGGCGCCAGCCCCCGGGGAGGGAACGACCGGCGGCCGTGGCGGCGCCTTTCAAATGGCGCGCTGCTTCATCTGCCCGGCGATGAAGTCCGCCTGCCGGATCGCCAGCGTGACGATGGTCAGCGTGGGATTCTCCGCCGCCCCCGTCGTGAACTGGCTGCCGTCCGACACGAACAGGTTGGGAATGTCATGCGTCTGCCCGTACTTGTTCACCACGCCATCCTCCGGCCGCGTACTCATGCGCGCGGTACCCAGATTATGGGTCGAAGGATACGGCGGCACGCGGTACACGTCCACGGCATCCACCGCCTTGTACAGCGCCTCGGACTGCCTGAAGGCATGTTCGCGCATGGCATTGTCGTTGGCGTGGTCGTCGAAATGGACATTGGCCACCGGCAGCCCGTATTGATCCTTGAGTTCGCTGTCCAGGGTCACCCGGTTATCCGCGCGCGGCATGTCCTCGCCGACGATCCACAGCCCGGCCGTGTAGGCATACTGGTCCATCGCATGGGTGAAGTCCGCCCCCCAGGCGCCCGGCTTGAGGAAGGCCGCATAGAACGGCAAGCCCAGGGATATGGTCTCCAGATGGTAGCCACCGGCGAAGCCACGCTTGGGATCGTGGCGCGCTTCGTCCTCGACGATGCCCGCCATGACCGTCCCTTTATACATATCGACCTTGTCCTTGAAGGTCGCGTACACGGAACCGGTGGTGTGCCGCATATAGTTGCGCCCCACCTGATCCGACGAGTTCGCCAAGCCATGCGCGAACTTGCCCGACTGCGAATTCAGCAGCAGGCGCGGCGTTTCTATCGAGTTGCCGGCGATGGCCACCACGCGCGCTTTCTGTTTCTGCAGCTTGCCCTGGCTATCGTAATAGACCACGGCGTTGGCGCGGCCGCGCTCGTCGTGCTCGATGCGCGCCACATGCGCTTCGGTCCGCAGTTCCGCATGCCCGGTGACGATGGCGCGAGGCAGTTCCGTGTAGAGCGTGGACCACTTCGCGCCGAATCTACAGCCCTGGAAACAGAAGCCGCGCTGGTAGCAATGCGGCCTGTCGTCCTGCGGCACGCTGTTGATGGCCATATGGCCGGTATTCACATGCTTGTAGCCGATCTTCTCCGCCCCCGCATGGAAGATCTTGAAGTTGTTGTTGCCCGGCAGGCCCGGCGCGCCATTGGTGCGCGTCACGCCCAATTTCTTTTCGGCCCGCGCGTAATAGGGATCCAGTTCCTCGCGCGTCAGCGGCCAGTCCAGCAAGGTCGCGCCCGGGATGTCGCCATACGTGCTGCGCGCCTTGAATTCGTAAGGCTGGATGCGCAGACTGGCGCCAGCCCAGTGCACCGACGTTCCGCCCACGGTCTTGCAGATCCAGGCCGGCAGATTGGGAAAGTCCTTGGCCAGTTGGTACGAACCCGAAGAACGGCGCTTGTCCAGCCACGCGAGTTGCATGAAGGAGCCCCATTCATCGGTCAGGAAATCGGCCCGCGTATGCAGCTTGCCGGCCTCCAGGATCACTACGTTGACGCCCTGTTGCGCCAATTCATTGGCCAGGGTGCCGCCGCCCGCGCCCGACCCGATGATGACCACCACCTGGTCGTCGTCCAGGGCGAACGTCTTGCCTTGCTGGCCTTGCAGATCGGCTTCTGACATGTCTGTTCTCCTGGAGGTCAATTCGCCGGAACCGGGCCGCCGTCCTGCGCGGGCGGATCGGGCAGCCAGGCCAGGGCGTTGAAGCCCGTGAGCAGATAGCCGCCATCGCCCGCGTTGGCGCCGTAGCCGAAATGCGCATAGGCCAGCGGGTTCGAGTACAAGGACACCACGGCGGTCGAACGCACCGTCTCGAAGAATGGCGTGCCGGCCAATGCGGCCACGTCACGGTCCTGGTCCGCGGTGGACCGCTTCGCCCAGTCACCCTGCCCCATGCCGTCGAGCTTCTGCACGCCGGCGGCAAACTGCGCCTGCAGTACGGCGTCGGCCGCGGCTTTGCCGTCGAGGTCCTTCACCACCAGCGCATACACCGCGTCGTCCAGCGTGGCGTGCGGGAAGATGCGTTTTGCCAGGGCCAGCAGGACGTCGCCCTGATGCGAGTCCAGGCGCTTGAGTTCCAGCGCCCACGCTTGGCTGGGTGCCAGGGCGGCCAGCGTGGAAGACAGCGCCAGGGTGCCGAACAGCAGCCCCGTGCCTTTCAGCCATTCACGCCGCGTCAGCCGCACGCCTGCGACGGCGAGCGGAATCGTCGTTGATTTCATTTTTGTCTCCTTCCCTCTATCGGGTACCGGGTGATGCCCCGGATTTGTGGATTCGTTCTCTGTCGCGGTAACCGGCGTTACCGGCGGCGCCCCCTACCGGTGATGCCCATGCCGTTCCAGCCCCTCCAGGTCGCGCACGCGGATCATCGTGTGGATGAGCTTCGCCATGCTCGCTGCCCCCTCAATGGGTGATGCGCGTGCCCAGCAGCGCCAGGAACTGGGCGATCCAGTTGCTGTGGGCCGTCCACGCCGGCGCCGTGACGAACTGTCCGTCGGTCACGGCATCGGGCCAGGCCAGGTCGACGAACTCGGCGTGGGCCAGGCGCACCTCGGGCGCACATGCGGGGTAGGCCGATATCTTTTTGCCTTCGATGACACCCGCCGCGGCCAGTATCTGCGCGCCATGGCAGACCGCGGCGATGGGCTTGCCGGCGCCGGCGAATTCACGCACCAGGTCCAGCACCCGGGCGTTCAGGCGCAGATATTCCGGCGCCCGCCCGCCGGGAATCAGCAAGGCGTCATAGCTGGCGCTGTCGACGGTGGCGAAATCGGCGTTCAGGGTGAAGTTGTGGCCGCGCTTCTCGCTATAAGTCTGGTCACCTTCGAAATCGTGGATGGCGGTGCGAATCTGGTCGCCGGACTTCTTGTCAGGCGTGACGACGTCCACGGCATGGCCGACCGCCCCCAAGGCCTGCACCGGCACCATCAGCTCGTAGTCCTCGACGTAGTCGCCCGCCAATACCAATATCTTCTTGGCCATCGCTGTCTCCTGTTCTTCATGAATGAACCGGTGGGTACGACCACCGTGGAGAAAGTCTAGTCAGGCTGCGTGGGGAACGGGTAATAGCAGGTTAAATTGCCATCAAGGTTTTCACTAGGACGGATGATCTACGGGTCTACCCCTATAAACCAGGGTTATCCCTCATAAGTCAAACAAATGGCGAAAATAAGAAATCAGAATTTTTCTTATACGAATCGCAGGCGTATAACGAAGCCCTTCAACGCCTAAACACGACTTCCGAGAGATAAACATGCGGGGAAACTCCACCAGCACCGCGACCACGCACCAGCCCGTGCGCGCGTCGGCCGCCGCCTTCGTCGGCACCATGATCGAGTGGTACGACTTCTACATCTACGCCACCGCGGCTGCCCTGGTTTTCGGCAAGCTGTTCTTCCCGTCGGCTGACGGCTTCTACGGCACCCTGGCCTCGCTCGGCACCTTCGCCGTGGGCTTCTTCGCCCGTCCGCTGGGCGGCGCGCTGTTCGGACATATCGGCGACCGCATCGGCCGCAAGAAATCCCTGGTCATCACCATGTTGATGATGGGCCTGGTGACCATCTTCATCGGGCTGCTGCCCACCTATTCCAGCATCGGCATCTGGGCGCCGGTGCTGCTGGTGCTGCTGCGCGTGATCCAGGGTATCGCCGTGGGCGGTGAATGGGGCGGCGCGGTGCTGATGGCGGGCGAGCATTCCCCCGACAAGAACAAGCGCGCCTTCTTCGCATCGTTCGCCCAACTGGGCAGCCCCGCGGGCCTGATCCTGTCGACCATCATGTTCAAGGTCATGACGGGCATGGGCGACGAGGTTTTCCTCAGCTGGGGCTGGCGCGTGCCTTTCCTGTTCTCGGCCGTGCTGCTGGTGGTCGGCTTCATCATCCGCCTGAGCGTGAATGAGTCGCCCGACTTCCTGAAGGAACAGGAGGTCCAGGCCAAGCGCCAGCGCGCCGAACAGACGCCGCTGCTGGAAGTGCTGACCGGCGCGCCCGGCCTGCTGGCCCTGGCCGTCGGCGCCAACGTACTGGGTATCGCCGGCTTCTACTTCACCAACACCTTCATGATCGCGTACACCACGCAGTACCTGCACATGAGCCGCGCGGTGATCCTGGACTGCCTGCTGGTCGTGTCCGTCATGCAGTTCTGCATCACGCCGCTGTCGGCCTGGATCGCCTACCGCATCGGCAATCTGCGTTTCCTCGCCGTCACCGCCTTTCTGTCCATGTTCACGCCTTACGCCATGTTCACGCTGGTGGACAAGGGCTCGCTGCTTGCCATCACGACCGGCGTGGGCATCGCCGTGCTGTTCATGAGCGCGTTCTATGCCGTGATCGCCGGTTATGTCAGCGACTGCTTCCCTACCCGCATCCGCTACACCGGCATCTCCATGGCGTATCAGTTGTCGGGCGCCATCTTCGGCGGCCTGACGCCGCTGCTGGGCACCATCCTGGCGGAAAAATTCAAGGGCGACTGGATGCCGCTCGCCCTGCTGTTCACGATCATCTCGTTGCTGTCGCTGGTTTCCGTGCTGGGCCTGAATGCCCGGCGCCAGCAAGGCAGCACCGCATTGCAATATGGGAGCAACCAGGCATGAAGGCCTATTTCCACGAAGACCAGAAACTGCATCATCCGCAGACCTATTTCTCGCGCGGCAAGATGCGTACGCCGCAGGAGATCCCCGCGCGCCTGGACGGCCTGGTGGGCGCCGCCCGCAAGCTGGGTTTCGACGTGCAGGCGCCGGCCGACCACGGCGCCGGCCCGATCGCGGCGGTGCACTCCCTGGACTATCTGCGCTTCCTGCAAGACGCCCACGCCATGTGGAAGCAGTTGCCCGGCGACTGGGGCGACGAGGTGGTCTCCAATGTGTTCGTGCGCGAACGCAATGCCCTGCGCGGCGTGCTGGCCCAGGCGGCGCGCTATCTGGCCGATGGCAGTTGCCCGGTCGGTCCCAATACCTGGCAATCGGCCTACTGGGCAGCGCAGTGCGCCATCGCCAGCGCCGAGGACCTGCTCGCAGGCCAGCGCCAGTCCTACGCCCTGTGCCGTCCGCCCGGCCACCACGCGCGCCGCGATGCAGCCGGCGGCTTCTGCTATCTGAACAACGCCGCCATCGCCGCGCAGCATCTGCGCCAGAAGTACGGCAAGGTGGCCATCCTGGATACTGACATGCACCACGGCCAGGGCATCCAGGAGATCTTCTACGAACGCAGCGACGTGCTGTATGTGTCGATCCACGGCGACCCGGAGAATTTCTATCCGGTGGTCGCCGGCTACGAGGACGAACGCGGCGCCGGCGCCGGCTACGGGTACAACATCAACCTGCCGATGCCGCACGGGTCGCCGGAGTCGGTGTTCTTCGACAAGCTGACGCAGGCGCGCAAGGCCATCGAGCTGTTCCAGCCTGATGCCCTGGTGCTGTCGCTGGGCTTCGATATCTTCGAGAAGGATCCGCAGGCGATGGTCGCCGTCACCGAGGACGGTTTCGAAAGACTGGGACGCGTCGTCGGCGACTTCAAGCTGCCGACCGCCATCATCCAGGAAGGCGGCTACTATATCGAAGGGCTGGAATCCAACGCCAGGCGCTTCTTTACCGGCCTGGCTGCTGCTTGACGGGAATCGACCCGGCGCGCGGGATGGATGACGGCCTGGATGGCGCCCTGGGCACGACTGCCCAGGCGCTGACGACCGACCTCCCGCGCGACCCCATGGCATCTTCTTCGAACCGTCCCGCTTCTTCGTTGCCGCTGGTGCACGAGCGCATGGACTGGAACCTGCTGCGTACGTTCATGTTCGTGGTACAGGAACGCGGCATCGGACGCGCGGCCAGCGTGTTGCACCTGAGCCAGCCGGCGGTGAGCCAAGCGCTCAAGCGCCTGGAAGATGCAGTGGGCGGCATGCTGCTGCACCGCCGCAACGGTGAGTTCCGTTTGACGGGGCTGGGTGAAGAGGTCAATGCCATCGCCCGTGACATGTACGGGACCATGGCGCGCATCGAATCCGCCGCGCTGCAGGACCAGGACACCGCCGAAGTGGCCGGCACGCTGCGCCTGCTGGTCATGAGCCGCGTGCAGAGTTCGGCCTATGACGATTTTCTGGCGCACTTTCATCGGCGCTATCCCAAGATCGAATTCCAGATCGACGTGCAGCAGAGCGCGGCCATCCTGGATGCCTTGACCAAGCGCGTGCCGGCGCTGGGCATCTGCCTTTGTCGCAAGCCGGTGGAATCGCTGTACCGGCGCCTGTTCCTGCGCCATCGCTACGCGGTGGTGTGCGGCCGCCATCATCCGCTGTTTTCCAAGCGGCGCGTGGTGATCGACGATTTACTGGACCAGAACTTCGTCGTGTTCGCCAGCGACCAGATCGGCGATACGCTGTCACCCTTGACCATCTTCCGCGACCAGCGGGGCTTTACCGGCCGCGTGGTCGGCACGTCGCCGCATATCGAGGAGTTGCGACGGCTGGTGGTAGCCGGCGTGGGATTGAGCTTTTTTCCCGAGCATCTGATTCGGCAAGACGTTCTTAGCGGCGAGTTGCGCCGTTTGCCGCCGGAGGAGAGCGTAGCGGAGATCGACGTGTTCCTGGCCTGGCACAAGCAACGCAAGCTGAGCGCGCCGGAGCAGGCCTTCCTGGCGGCCTTCGAGAATTTCCTGAATCGGACGCCGCTGGAGTCGCGGGCGAATTGAGGCGCGGGTTGCCCTTTGCTGGCGTTACGCGCCTGCGCCCTCGCGCCGAATCGAGAGAAGGCGTGAATCTCAGGACATGGCGCCCGGCGCCATGAGGCCCAGGCCACCTACCACCGCCAGCACCATCGCGCCGAGCACCAGTTCCGCCAAGGTATTGCGGCGGATGCTGGCCAGGGCCTGGTCGCGCGCCGAACGCAGGCGCCTTATCCAGCGGTAGCGATTGACGATGGCCAGCAAGGTCATGGCCAGGGCGACCAGTATCTTCAGCAACAGCAGTTGCTGGTAAGCCGCGCCGGTGTCCACGCCGGCGGGCGCGACGATCATCCAGGCATTGAGGGCGCCGCTGGCAATCAGCAGCGCCACGGCGGCATGGCCGGCCGTCGAAAAGCGCATCAACGCCCGCCCCGCCTGCGGTCGCGATGCCGGCTGCTCCCAGGCACGCAGGCAATACAGGAACACCGGCAGCGATCCCAACCAGAAGCCCGCCGCCAGGCAATGGATGAAGTCCGACAAGGCGTGGACAATACCCGCCCCACCCTCCTGCATGGCGGCATGGCCGCTGAGGCACAAGGGCGCCAGCGCCAGGGCGGCCACCACGGCCGGCCACAGGCTGGGCATGGAGGCGCCCGCATCGGCAGCGCCAGGCGTAGCAGCGCCAGAGGCGGCAGCGCCGAGGGCAACGGCGCGAGCGCCAACAGGACCGCGACCAGCAGCCCCATGCTGTCGCGTGGCGCCTGTCCATACGACCGCCAGCAGGACGGTCACACCGAGAAGACGCAGCAGCCACGCCTGCCCATAGCGGGTCTGCCAGATGACGGTGCCCAGCATCGAGGGATCCAGCATGGCATGGGGATCATCGGCAATGGAGGCGGTCTGCAAGGGCAGGAGCAGCAGCACGGACGCCACGCCGGCGATGGCCGCAACAAGCAGCACCCGCCGCATGCGCGCCTGTGCGCCGCGCGCCAATTCGTTGCGGCCGGCCAGCGCCAGCATGGCGCTGGCGCCGAACAGCAGCAAGCCGCTGACGTAGGCGATGAAGCGAACCAGGGCGAAGATGGCGAAGAGCGAGGTCACTGCGTAAAGGGCGCGGGGAAAGAAATTAGCGGGAAGGCGTTGCCACAGGGTAATCGGCGCGAATGAGGGGCGGCGAAAGAAAACGCCGCGCCAACGATTACGGCTTCACCGTGAACGACCATCCGCCCTGCGTCTTATGGCCATCTTTCGACAGCACGTGCCACTTGGCGGTGTAGGCCCCTGCCGCCAGCGGTTTGGCGATGGGCAGGACCAAGGTCTTGTCATCGCCCGGCGCCGGCGCGGCCTTGCTGCCGTCCACCGGCTTGCCCGCTGCGTCGAACAGCGCCAGCGACGAGAAGGCCGGCTCCAGGCCTTCGGTAAAACTGGCGGTGACTTGCGTCAGCGCGACCTGCACCTCCGCCCCCTTGGCGGGATTCGATTGCTTCAGGTGAGCGTGCGCCCATGCCATGTGCGGCAGGACGGCGATCAGGGCAGCGGCCAAGGCGACTCTACGGGACATCGAAAACTCCTGGGAAGGGGACAATGCATGGTGGGACACGGCTGATGCCCGTGGGTTCCAGACTATACAAAAACGACGCGTAAGCCTTCGTCGGGATCATTGCTTGCTGAACAGTGGCCATGCCGTCTCGCTGCGAAGCGCGCGACTGGGCGACGCTTCCCCCCGAGCATCGCCACCCATTCTTACAACGATCTGACTTGAAAGAGCATCCTCATGAAACGCATCCTGATTGCAACCCTGCTTCTGCCCGTTTTCCTGCTGACCGGCTGCCTGGTCGTCCCCGACCACCACGACGACCATGATCATCATGACCATGACTGGCACCATGATCATGACCATGACGGCTACCACTGATCCGACTCACGGCCGCAACCGGGGTGCTGCCTGCGTAAGCAAACCATCCCGCAGGCTTTGCGCCGCCGCGCTCATCGCGCGGTCGCGCGGCCAGACCAGGGCCAGCGATGGGCCCTCCACTTCCAGCAGATGCCGCACTGCCAGGCCTTGCCGCTGCGCGTAATGCGCGCCCAGGCTCTCGACGATGGCCACGCCCAGGCCCTCCGCCGCCAACGCACAGGCCGCTGAGGACTGCCCCACTTCGATGATGGGCCGATACGGCAAGCCCCGCGCTTCCAGCGCCTGCCGCGTCGCGCGTCCCGCCGGCAATGCCGTCGCCAGCACGATGGGGCCCGCTTCGGCCACCGTTTCCAGTGACAGGGTCTTGCGCCGCAACCACGGATGATCACGCCGCAGCACGGCGTACAGGCTCAACGGGCCCAAGGCCTGGCTGGCAACGCGGTCGTCGGTCTCCGGCGTGCCGATCAACAGGCCCAGGTCGATACGATGGTCGACCGCCATTTCGATGATCTCCAGTCCGGTGCCGGCACGCACGGTGACCGCCACGGCGGGATGCGCGCGCCGCATCTCCGCCAGAGCCGGCGGCAGCAGGCTGGATGCCGCGATGGCGACCGCGCCCACGGCCAGCCGCGCCTGCGCCCCATGGCGGATGTCGCCCGCCATCCGGTCGACCGCTTCGATGCCCGCCAGGGCATTGAGCACTTCGGGGATCAGGGCGCGCCCCTGGCTGGTCAGATGCAGGCGGCGGTGTTCACGGCTGAACAAGGAGAACCCCAGCCGCACTTCCATGTCGCGCAGCAAGGCACTGGCGGCCGGCTGCGTCATCCCCGCCTTGCCCGCGGCGGCCGTCACCGTGCCGTGCTGGTACATGGCACGCAGCAAGGTCAGTTCGCGGCGGCTGATCATACGAAAACCATATGGAAATAGTCAGACTATCTATTTGACCATATGGCCGGACACCGCAAGAATGCCTGGCATTCGATCAGGACTCGCCACATGCCCGCCAATACCATCGTTTCAGTCACCTGCATTCCCATGCGCCTGCCCTTCCACCATTGGAGCCCGCCGCCGCTGTTCGCGGGCCGGCCGCGCGACAAGTTGGATAGTGCGCTGGTACGGGTGCAGACCGAGGACGGGACCGTGGCCTGGGGGGAGTCGTATTGCGTGGAACCGCGCGCGCTGAAAGCCATCTTCGAGACGCTGATCGAACCCCTGGCGCGCGGCAAGGACGGTGAAGACGCGATGCTGCTGCCCACCATGCAGCGCGTATTGCATAACCTGGGCCGGTCCGGCCCCGTGGTCCATGCGCTGGCCGGCCTCGATATCGCCATCTGGGACCTGCGTGCCAAGCGCGCCGGCGTGCCGCTGTACCAATTGCTGGGCGGCAAGCAGCGCGACCGCGTGCGGGTCTATGCCTCCCTGCTGCAGTACTACGGCGACGCCGGCAAGCTGGACGCCGTGACTACCCAGGCGCTGAACGAGGGCTACACCGAAATCAAACTGCATGAACGCACCGCCGACGCGCTGGCCGCGGTGCGCCGCGCCACCGGTCCCGGCATCCCCATCATGGTCGACACCAACTGCGCCTGGCTGCCGGACGAAGCGCCCGCCGCCATCGCCGCCATGGCGCCGCACGATCCCTTCTGGATCGAAGAACCCATCTGGACGCCCGAAGACGATCGTGCCCTGGCCACGCTGAAAGACTCCTGCGGCATTCCACTGGCCGTGGGCGAGAACGCCGCCAACGCACTGGCCCTGGAGCGCATGGCGGAAGATGCCGTCGTGCAATATGTTCAGCCCAGCGTGATCAAGCTGGGACTGAGCGCCGCGTGGCGCATCGCCCAGCGCTGCAAGGAAGGCACGGTGACCTGCGCGCCGCAAGTCGCCTTCTTCGGCCCCGGCTATCTGGCCAGCCTGCACCTGATCGCAGCGCAGCAGAAGGAAGTTTCGCTGGAGCGCCTCCATGTCGAGCTGGCCCACGTACCGTATGGCCGCAGCGTGCCTATTGAACAGGGATGGGTGCGCGTGCCGGACGGGCCGGGCCTGGGCGCGGATCCCGAAGCGGAACTGGCAGCGGGGCAATTCAGCGATTGAACTATCTGCAATCCAAGCATCGGCCATTGAAGCATCGACAGATCAAGAATCGCGCACACGCAGCCCCCTATAAGAAATAAGCACAGCGCCATAGTTCGCCCGGTCATCGCACCCGGCGAGCGGCGCTCAAGACTTCGGAGACACCATGAATACACAACGCCGACATTTCTTCGCCAGCAGCGCTGGCCTTGCCATGGCCGCAGCCCTGCCCTGGACATCCACCGCGCGGGCCGCCGCCTGGCCCGACAAGCCCGTGCGCTTCTACGTACCCTATCCCCCTGGCGCCGCTACCGATACCTTGGGCCGCATGGCCGCGCAGGTCTACGGGCAGCAGTTCAACCAGACTTTCGTCGTCGAGAACCGGGGCGGCGGCGGCACCACCATCGGCACGCGCGCCGTTGCCACCGCAGCGCCGGACGGCTACTCCATCGGCATCGTCGACTCCACCTTCACCATCAACCCCGGCTTGCTGGGATCGCGGCTGCCCTATGACACCTTGAAGGATTTCGCGCCCATCTCGCTGATGGCGACCGCGCCCTTCGTCATGGTGGTCAACCCATCCGTCCCGGCCAAGGACCTGGCCGCCTTCCTGGCGCTGGCCAAGGCGCAGCCCGGTTCGCTGTCCTTCGGATCGGCCGGCGTCGGCAGCGCCCCGCACCTGGCGGGAGAACAGCTGAAGCAGGAAGCGGGCGTGCAGCTGCTGCACGTGCCCTATCGCGGCGGCGGCACGGTGTTCACCGACCTGCTGGGCGGCCAGGTGCAGTTCGCCTTCGCCACCGTGCCCACGCTGCTGGAACACATCAAGGCCGGCCGGCTGCGCGCGCTGGCGGTGACCACGCAGCAACGCCTGCCCCAATTGCCTGATGTCCCCACTTTCAAGGAATCCGGCCTGCCGGGGGTGGACACGACGCCGCTGTTCGGCGTGCTGGCGCCCGCGGGCACGCCGCGCGATATCATCGAGCGCCTGTCCTCGACGCTGGCGCAGTCGGTCCGGCAAGGGGAGTTGCACGGCAAGCTGACGGGCCTGGGCTTCGATCCGGTGGGCAGCACGCCGGCCGAATTCGACCAGCGGATCCGGGCGGAAGTGGCCAAATGGACGGCGGTGATCCAGAAGGGTGGGATCAAGGCGGAGTAATTTCCCATTAACATGCGTCAAACGCATGCACGCCTTCACTGATCGGCGTGCTGACCGGAGACGCAAGTTTTGGCAGCCCTTCCCCAGGCGGAACCCTTCCCCACCTTCGAGACGTCCGATTTCTCGGGCGCCGGCACGTTCTATTTCGACCTGGTCCGCCTGCAGGACCGCAACGACATCCCGCGCGGCTTCCTGCATCGCCACAACTACTATCACATGTTGTGGATGACCCGCGCGCAGGGCAGCCATTTGCTGGACTTCGAGCAGTTCGAGGTGCGCGACCACGCGGTGTTCTTCCTGACGCCCGGACAGGTGCACGCATGGACCTCCAAGGTGGCCCCGCGCGGTTACGTCCTGAACATCAGCACCGAATTCTTCGCCCGCATGTTCCCCCGCGCGGACGACGTCGCCAAATTTCCCTTCTTCCACCTGACGCACGGCAGCCCCGCGCTGTATCTGACGCGCGAACAACATGACGACATGCTGCCGCTGCTGCACCAGATCGAGCGGGAAACCCTGGAACGCGACACCGGCTGCTTCGACATCGTCCGCTCCTATCTGCTGATCCTGCTGACCCGGCTGCGCCGTCTCTATCCGGTGAGCGAACCGGAAACCGGCGCCGGGCCTTCCCACACCCTGACCCGCAGGCTCAGCTTGTTGATCGAGGAACGCTATCTGGAATTCAGCAGCATGGGCCAATACGCCGACGCCCTGTGCGTCAGCGAACGGCAGCTCAACGATGCGGTCAAGCGCACCGTGGGCCAGACCGCCGGCCAACTGGTGCAGGCGCGCATCGCCTTGGAAGCCAAGCGCCTGCTGACCAACACTGCCAAGGGCATCTCCGAGATCGCCTTCCAGCTGAATTTCGAAGACCCGGCCTACTTCGCCCGCTTCTTCAAGAAGCACAGCGGCAGCACACCCGGCGACTTCCGGCGCAAGTACAGCGATCCGATCGAGTAGTTCACCTACGTAGCTCCTCTACGAAGTTCGCCCGAGTCGCTCGCCCACGTGGTTTATCCGCGCGGTCCTTCCTGGTCTGCCATTCCAGCCCTTCCGCCCAAAAAGTCCTGGACAAGCTCGGATCTGTCCTAACGCCCCGCGTCTGCCCCTGCGTACAGTCCAGCCTGGATCTCGCCACGACACGGCGGGACAAGACGCGCCTGGGGACCAAGCGCGCGGAACTGGATGAGACGAGATGAACAAGATGCTGAAGACCTTGGCGCGGGTATGCGTCAGCCTGACCCTTGCCAGCGGCGCCACCGCTGCCCACGCCGACTTCCCTGATCACCCGCTGCGGGTCATCGTGCCCTTCGCGCCGGGCGGCGCCACCGACGTCATCGCGCGCACCGTCGCGCAAGCCATGTCGGTGCGCCTGGGCCAGGCCGTGGTGGTGGAAAACAAGGCGGGCGCCAACGGCAATATCGGCGCCGTCATGGCCGCGCGCGCCGAGCCGGACGGCTACACGCTGCTGATGGCCACGTCCAGCCATGCCATCAATGCGACGCTGTACCAGAAGCTGGACTACAGCCTGACCAAGGACTTCACCGCCCTGTCCAATCTTGCCTCCGTGCCGCTGCTGCTGGTCGTGCACCCGTCCGTGCCCGCCAACAACGTGGCCGAGCTGGCCGCTTATGCCAAAGCCGGCGGCAGCCGCCTCAACTATGCGTCCGGAGGTACCGGCACCGCCGCCCACCTGGCCGGCGCGCAGTTCAATACGGTGGTGGGCGCCAGCATGACGCACGTGCCTTACAAGGGCGGCGCGCAGGCGCTGAACGACCTGATGGGCGGACAGGTGCAGCTCATGTTCGCCAACCTGCCGGAAGTGCTGTCCCAGGTGCAGGCCGGCCGCATCAAGCCACTGGCCGTGACCGGCGACCACCGCCACGCCGCCTTGCCCAATGTGCCGGCTTTCTCCGAGACCGCCTATCCCGCCTTGACGGCCCGTTCCTGGTTCGGCCTGTTCGCGCCGGCCGCCACGCCCGCGGCCATCGTCGACAAGCTGTCGACCGTCATCACGCAAAGCGTGGCCGACCCCGCCGTGCAGGAGAAGCTGCGCGGGCTGGGCGCCGATCCCGTCGGCGACGGCCATGCCGCATTCCAGAAATACGTCGAACAGGACGTGGTGGGCTGGCGCGACCTCGTCAAGCAGTCAGGCGCCACCGCGGAGTGATTCCCTCCGCGAACTGATCCCGACGCGGACCGGCCGCTTGCGCCAGTGCCGCAGCGCTACACCACCACACGATTACCCCACCAGATCGCTACACAGCTACACCGCTACACACAGAAAGGAGCCTCCATGCTTTACGACGTCCGCACTTACACCTGCCGTCCCGGCACCACCAAGAAGCACCTGGCCCTCTATGCCGAACACGGCTATGCGATCCAGAGCCGCCACCTGGGCAAGCCGCTGGCCTATATGCAGGCAGACACCGGCAATGTGAACAGCTACACGCACATCTGGGTCTATCGCGACGCCGCCGATCGCGAAGCGCGCCGCCAGGCCCTGCAGAAGGATCCCGAGTGGGCCGCCTACCTCGTCAAGAGCGCCGAGGCAGCCTATGTGGTCAGCCAGGAAAACCGCCTGATGACGCCCGTGCCCTTTTTTCAACCCTGACAGGGGCCGTGCACGGATCGCGGCCTGACCCAGCGCCAGTCGAATAAGAAAGACCCGCCCGACGGGAAAAAAACCTCCGGGTCCGACCCGGAGGGACAGAGGAGACAACCATGTTCCAACAGATCTACGACCCCGTCGGCGGGTCGCTATTCCTATCGTCGCTGTGCGCCGCCCTGCCCCTGCTGGCCATGTTCATCATGCTCGGCTGGCTGCGCGTCGCGCCCCACCTGGCCGCCCTGGTGTCCCTGGTGGTGTGCATCCTGGTCGCCGTCCTGGCCTATCGCATGCCCGTGGGCGCGACCTTGAACTCGGGCGTCTACGGCGCCGCCTTCAGCGTGCTGACGGTGTTGTGGATCATCGTCAACGCCATCTGGCTCTATAACCTGACCGTGAAGTCCGGCCACTTCGCCATCCTGAAGGACAGCTTCGCGATGATCAGCCCGGATCCCCGCATCCAGGCCATCCTCATCGCCTATAACTTCGGCGCCCTGATGGAAGCGCTGGCCGGCGCCGGCACGCCCATCGCGATCTCCGGCGCCATGCTGCTGGCGATCGGCATCCGCCCGATCAAGGCGGCCGTGCTGGCCCTGGTGGCCAATACCGCGCCCGTGGCTTTCGGCGCCCTGGCCGTGCCCATCACCACGCTGGCGCAAGTCACCAACATCCCCTTCGACCATCTGGGCGCCATCGTCGGCCATCAGACGCCCTTGATCGCCGCCTTCGTGCCGCTGATCCTGGTCGGCCTGATGGACGGCAAGCGCGGACTGGCGCAAGTGTGGCCCGCCGCCATCGTCTCCGGCGTCGGCTTTGGCCTGAGCCAATGGGCCAGCGCCACTTTCATCTCCGTGGCCCTGGCCGACGTCATCGGCGCGCTGGGATCGGCCGCCGCCCTGATCGTGTTCCTCAAGGTCTGGCGTTGCCCGCGTCCCGATTCCATCGACGGCATGGAGCCCACGGCTTACGGCAGCGGCGCGCAAGGCAACTTGTCCATGGCCCAGCCCCATAGCGTCGGCGCCTGGCTGCCGCCCGGCACGCCGCTGCGCCCCACCACCGGCGCGATGCTGCAAGCGTATCTGCCCTATATGCTGATCATCGCCATCTTCGCGCTGGCGCAGATGCAGGTGGTCAAGCAGTGGCTGGCCGTGGGCACCGTCAGCTTCCCCTGGCCCGGCCTGAGCATCACCAATGCGGCCGGCGCCAAGGTGGGCACGTCCTTTACCCTGAACAGTCTGTCGGCCACGGGTTCGCTGCTGCTGCTTTCCGGCATCCTGTCCGCCCTGCTGCTGCGCGTGAGCGCCAAGACTGCCATCGTTACCTATGGCGAGACCATTCGGCAGTTGCGCTGGGCCATTCCCACCGTGCTGTGCGTGCTGGCCATCGCCTTCATCATGAACTACTCGGGCCAGACAGTGACCCTGGGCGTGTGGCTGGCGCAGACCGGGCCCGCCTTCGCGTTCCTGTCGCCGGTGATAGGCTGGATAGGCGTGGCCGTGACCGGCTCGGACAACTCGGCCAATGCCCTGTTCGGCGCGCTGCAGGTAGCGGCAGCAAACGCTACGGGCCTGAATCCCGCCCTGCTCGCGGCGGCCAATGCGTCGGGTGGCGTGCTGGGCAAGATGATCTCCCCGCAAAGCCTCGCGGTCGGCGCGGCGGCGGTCGGTATCATAGGGCAGGAAGGCCTGATCTTCCGCAAGGTGATTGGCTGGAGCGTGCTGCTGCTGGCCGTGTTGTCCTTGCTCGTCTATCTGCAGACCGGCCCGCTGGCATGGATGCTGCCGCATTGAAGTGCGCTACATGACGCACCACCTACTGCCCTTTGTATTTGTCATACCAAGTTGATGGAGTCCCTGATGACCAACTACCCCCAGCTATTCAGCCTGCAAGGCAAGATCGCCGTCGTCCTGGGCGCGGCCTCGGGCATCGGCCAGGCCTCGGCCCATGCGCTGGGCGCCCTGGGTGCGCACGTGCTGTGCGCCGATCGCGACGGTGCCGGCGCACGCGCCACGGCGCAACAGATCCAGGAGAACAGCGAGGGCGGCGCGGCCAGCTGGCTGGAAACCGATGCGGCCAGCGGCGCCGCCATCGCGGCCCTGGCCGACAAGGCCCTGGCCGACCATGGCCGGGTCGACATCGCGGTAGCCACGCCCGCGCTGAACATCCGCAAGCTCATCGTCGACTACACCGAGGACGAGTTCGACCAGGTGGTCAACCTGAACCTCAAGGGCGCTTTCCATTTCATGCGCAGCTTCGGCCGGCCCATGATGAAACAAGGCTCGGGCAGCCTGATCCTGTGTTCCTCCATGCGTGCCGTCACCATCGAGCCGGGACTGGGCATCTATGCCGCCACCAAGGCCGGCATCGCGCAGATGGTCAAGGCCTTCGCGGCCGAGGTGGGCGGCTACGGCGTGCGCGTCAATGCGGTGATGCCCAGCATCATCGAAACGCGCCTGACCGCGCCCTTGAAGGAAAAGCAGGACATCTACAAAACCTATGCCGGCCATACGGTGCTGAACCGTTGGGGCCAGCCGTCGGAAGTGGGCTCCGCGGTGGCCTTCCTGGCGTCGGACGCCGCCAGCTACATCTCCGGCAGCAGCCTGGCCGTGGACGCCGGCTGGACCGCCATCGACGGCCCGCCCACCGGGCTGACGCAGACGCGGCCGTCGGAGTAAAGGCGGTTCAAGGCACGTCCGGCCGTGGGTCGGCCACGAAGCCGTCGACGTTGGGCATGCGGACCTTCAGCAAGGTCCGCGCGTCGGCGGCTTGGCCCTCCGGCCACAGGCCATTGAGCGACAGTACATAGGCCGTGACGGCGTAGACCTCGTCGTCGCTCAGTGTTTGCGGCGCGGTCAGCGGCATGGCGCGGCGGATGTAGTCGAACAGCGTCGTCGCATAAGGCCAGTAGCTGCCTACCGTGCGTATCGGTTTCTTGTCCTTGAGCGTGCCGAAGCCGCCAGCCAGGCGATCACCGATGCCGCCTTCGCCCTTGGCGCCATGGCAGGCCACGCATTGCGCCGCATAGAGCTGCTGGCCCTGCGCAAGGGTGCCGCTGCCGGGCGGCAGGTTCTTGCCATCCGGCGCCACATCGATATTCCAACCGGATATCTGCGCGGGCGTGACTGGCGTGCCCAGGCCATAGGGGGCGGCCTGCGCCTGCGCGCAGACCGCTGCTGCAAGCAACATGAAGGCACTCTTAGAGGCGCGCATTGGTCACCTCGCCGCTGGCCGCCACGCGCCACGGGGTGATGGCGTTGTTGTGATAGCCGGAATTCAGGCCCCGCACGTCCACCAGTGCCTCCAGCGTCGGTTGCACATAGCCCGTCTCGTCGATGGCGCGGCTCTGGATGACCACCGGCGCGCCCTCCCAGCGCCAGGCGAAATTGAAGCGCGTGACGGCCTTGCTCAAGACGGGTTCCTGCAGCCGGGCTGCCTGCCACGTCTTGCCTTCGTCGACGGATACCTCCACCCGCTGGATCCTGCCCCGCCCGCTCCACGCGATGCCACGGATCTCATGGAAACCGGGACCCGGCAGACGCTGGCCACCCGAAGGCGCGGTGATGATGGACTTGGCTTCCATGTGGAAGGTGAACTTGCGCGCGGTTCCGTCGGGCATCAGGTCCGTGTATTTCGCCGTTTCCTCGCGGGAGTAGACGGGCTCCGCGACGACATGCAGCCGGCGTAGCCACTTCACGCTCATATTGCCTTCGAAGCCCGGCAGCAGCAGGCGCAAGGGATAGCCTTGCTCCGGCCGCAACCGTTCGCCGTTCTGGCTGTACACCAGCAAGGCGTCGTCCAGGCATTTTTCGATGGGTATGCTGCGTGTCATCCCCGCCGCGTCCGCGCCTTCCGCGATCACCCAGTGGGCGTCAGGCCGCAAACCGACCTCTTCCAGCACCGTGCGCAACGGCACGCCCGTCCATTCCGCACAGCTGATCAAGCCATTGGCGTCCGCCGCCGTCTTCCCGTAGACGTCGAAACCAGGATTGCCGGAACATTCCAGGAAGTGGATGCGCGACACCGAGGGGAAGCGGCGCAGATCTTCAACGGAGAACAACAGTTCCTTCTGCACCAGGCCGTGCACCAGCAAGCGGTGCTGCGCGGGATCGATGTCCGGGACACCGCCATGGTGCCGTTCGTAGAACAGGCCGTTGGGCGTGATGATGCCGTCCAATTCGGCGATGGGTGTGCGCGAGGACGAAGAGATGTATTGCTTGTCGGTCGCACGGACACCGCGCACCACGTTCTTCTCGAAGGCCGATGGCTTGCCGTAGCGTTGGCCGCCGACCGGCGCGCCCGGCGTCTTGCTCCAGGGCGGCACGGGGAGTGGCGTGTCCGCCAGCGCGGTGGCTTGCGCGGACGCGGAGGCCGGCACCGCGGCGGCGGACGCTGCCAGCGCGGCGGCCTTCTCCAGGAATTTTCTGCGTGAGCTCAAGGTTCATGATCCGAATGGGAAACCCGTGGATGCTATCGATACCGCCAGCGGGCCGGAACGATGGTCTGGCGATATGGATATGACGGCACGCCCGGTTGCGGCTTTGAGCAGGGTTCTTCAGAAAAAAAGAAAAGGGGGTTTTTTAAAAAAACCCTTTTAAAAATCTTTGTCCGATTCCTTGGCAGGGTTCTTTAGAACAAAGGAAAGGGGTTTTTTAGAGAACCCTTTGAGAATCTTTGTCCGATCCATTTCTTGGGAAAGGCCGCGCGCCGCAGGCGCGGTATGCCATATCGATATGAAAAATCGGCTGTTAAGAACGGGGGGCAATGGGCTGACAATCGTCGTTCGAACGGCGACGTCCACGCCGTGCATCCCTGGAACAAGAAAGAAATGCACCTGCCCGACTCACCGATCCGCCTGGCCTCGCGCTACGCGCGGCGCCTGCTGCTGCCCTTGCTGTCTTTGCTGTTCACCGCCACCGCCGCCCAGGCCGCGCAAAAC
Source organism: Achromobacter sp. HZ34 (assembly GCF_002209485.1). Taxonomy (GTDB): domain Bacteria; phylum Pseudomonadota; class Gammaproteobacteria; order Burkholderiales; family Burkholderiaceae_B; genus Bordetella_C. Next base: position 801,297 of record NZ_NJIX01000001.1, read on the forward strand.
ACCACGCCCCTTCCCGACACGGTGCCGCCGGGCACCGTGTTGCGCATCGGCGATCCCAAGACCCAGCGTGCGCTGGAGCTGTCCGGCGAGTTGCAGAAGCTGCCCTTCAAGATCGAATGGGCCAATATCAGCGGCGGCCCGCGCACGATAGAAGCGTTCCGCGCCAATGCACTGGACCTGGGTTCGGTGGCCGACATTCCGCCCATCCATGCGACGTGGACGGGCCTGCCGGTGAGCATCGTGGCGGCGTCATTTCGCAAGGATCCCATCGACCATCCCATCTACAAACTGGGTATCGCACCCGGCGCGAAGATAGACAGCATCAACGATCTGAAGGGTAAGAAGATCGCCTACAGTCCGGGCCAGGCGCAAGGCGCACTGGTGCTGCGCATCCTGCAGAAAGCCGGCCTGACGCAGAAGGACGTGACGCTGGTGGAGATGCCCAGCACCGGTGATGTCTACGTCAGCGCCCTGGCCAGCAAGCTGGTCGACGCCGCCCCCATCGCCGAAGCCAACCAGCCGCGCTATATCGCCAACTACGGTCATAACGGCGCCAAGGTGATTTCGCATGGGCTGCGTGACGACCCCTGGTACATCTATGGACTGCAGTCGGTGCTGGAGAATCCGGCCAAGGCCGCGGCGGTGCGCGAGTACGTCAAGGCCTGGGCGCGTGCCACGCAGTGGATCTACGATCATCCGGATCAGTGGGTGCAAGGTTTCTACGTCGAGCACGAAGGGTTGAAGGCCGATGCCGGCCGCTACCTGATCCAATCCGCCGGCGAGCCGGATATTCCCGCGGACTGGAATGCCGTGATCGAGCGGCAGCAGGCCACCATCGATCTGCTGGCCAAGGAAACCAGCAAGCCGCGCCTGAATGCCGCCGATCTTTTCGACCGACGCTATGAGTTCGTTGCCGCCAAGGCGCTGGAGAAACCTTGATGAGCCAGAACGCATCTACCCTGGGCGCACTGCGGCGTTTGTCGGGACGTGGCCCCGCTGGCAGCGCTTCCGGCCGGCCTCGGCCCCTGCAGCCGGTTGAGGCCGCGCCGGTATCGGCGACCGCTTCGGCAGCCACCATCACCGCCGCGGCGCCGGTTGCGGCAAGCGCGCGCAGCGCTGCGATACGCCGCCGTCCACGGCTGGGACCGGGCCGTCCGATCCGCTACGGCGCCGCGTTGGGCCCCATCGTGCTGCTGTTGATCTGGACGATAGGATCCTGGACCGGCTTCATCGACAGCCGCACGCTGTCGCCCCCGTGGGTGGCCGTCAGCACGGCCGCCGACCTGATCGGCTCCGGCCGCCTGTGGACCAACTTCGAGACTTCCCTGTGGCGCGCGCTGCAAGGCTTGTTCTGGGGCGTGGTCGCAGGCGGCGTCCTGGGCGTGGTGTCCGGCCTGAGCCGCATCGGCGAGTACCTGCTGGATGGCCCCGTGCAGATCAAGCGGTCCATCCCCAGCCTGGCGCTGGTGCCCCTGCTGATGCTGTGGCTGGGCATAGGCGAAGGCATGAAAGTCACCGCCATCGCCCTGATCGTCTTCGTCCCCATCTACATCCAGACCCACGACAGCCTGCGCGCCATCGACAGCCGCTATCTGGAACTGTCGGAAACCCTGGGCGTGGGCCGTTGGGAATTCATCCGCCATGTCGTGCTGCCCGGCGCCCTGCCCGGCTTCCTGCTGGGCCTGCGTTTCGCCGTCACGTACTCGTGGCTGGCGCTGGTGGTGGTCGAACAGGTGAACTCCACCAGCGGCATCGGCTACATGATCGAGCTGGCGCGGACCTATGGACAGACGGAAGTGATCATCGTCGGCCTGGCGCTTTATGCGCTGCTGGGCCTGAGCTCCGACGCCCTGGTGCGTCTACTGCAACGCAAGGTACTCAAATGGCGCAAAACCCTGGCGGATTGAACGGAAAGGACAGTGTGGTGCGCGTGAGTGCGCTGCATCGGGCCTTCGGCTCGCGCACGATATTGGATGGTATCGACCTGGACATCCGGCGTGGTGAATTCGTGGCGCTGCTGGGCCGTAGCGGTTCGGGTAAAAGCACGTTCCTGCGCGCATTGGCGAACCTGGACCACGAGGTCCGGGGCGACGGTGAACTGAGCGTGCCGGAGCGCCTGTCGGTGGTCTTCCAGGATGCACGGCTGCTGCCGTGGAAACGCCTGCTGGATAACGTCGCGTATGGCCTGCGCGGTTCGGATCCGCGTGGACGGGCCTGCGCGGCGCTGGCCGAGGTAGGACTGGCCGGACGCGAAGGCGCATGGCCGGCGGAATTGTCCGGTGGGGAACAGCAACGGGTTGCATTGGCGCGGGCGCTGGTGCGGGAACCGGAGCTGCTATTGGCCGATGAGCCCTTCGGTGCGCTGGACGCGCTGACCCGATTGCGCATGCACGCCCTGCTGCGGCGCTTGTGCGAGGCCCACCAGCCCGCTGTCTTGCTGGTCACGCATGACGTGGACGAGGCCATCCATCTGGCTCAACGCATCATCGTGCTGGACCAGGGCAGGCTCAGCGTGGACGTCCAGGTGGATCTGCCCACCGAAGGCGCTGCGCGCGAGGCGCGCGTGGTGGAACTGCGCAACCATCTGTTGGCGAGCCTGGGCGTCTCGGCGGAAGAAGCGCTGGCGGCGTAGGCGACGCCTGGACGGCCATCGAGCATTGCGGTCCGCCAGCCGCGCGGCCGGATGCCGATGCCGAACGCATATCGTCCGGGTGCGCACGAGCCTGGAAGGACCCTAGTCCTCGGGCTTGAAATCCAGCGCCTTCATGGCGGGACGCACGTCCTGCGGGGTGTAGTCGTCCCAAGGGGAATCGGCAACGTCCATCCTGTCCTGGATATTGGAGATCGTCCACTGCGCGGCGCTTTTCAGCTTTTTCAACTCCTCCCAGGTGATGGGAACGGAGACCCCCAGGCCGGGGCGGGAACGCGCGGACCAGGCGGCCACCGTGGTGGCGCCGAAACCATTGCGCAGGTAGTCGACGAAGATGCGGCCGACGCGATTCTTCGGGCCGCTCTTGGCGACGAAGATATCGGGCAGCGTCTTGGCCAGATGGCGGGTCACCGCGGCCGAGAAGTCCTTGATGGTGTCCCAGCCATATTGTTTGCGTAGCGGCACGACCACATGCAGGCCCTTGCCACCGCTGGTCTTCAGCCAGGCCTTCAGTCCCATCTCGTCCAGCAGGGTATGGACCAGCTGCGTAGCCTGCACCACCTGTGGCCACGTCACGCCTTCACCGGGGTCCAGGTCGAACAGCATGCGGTCGGGGGTGTCGATGGCGGTATGGACGGCATTCCAGGTGTGGAATTCCACCGTGTTCATCTGCACGGCCGACATGATGGCCGTGGGGGTGGGGACTTCCAGCAGCGGCGGGTGTTCGGGGTACAGCGACTGGGGCAGATCACGCACCTCCGGCATGGGAGCTTCCAGGTGCTTCTGGAAGAACAGTTGGTGATCGATGCCCTGCGGCGCCCGCACCAGCGACACCGGGCGCTGGTCCAGATGCTTGAGCAGCAAGGGCGCCACCAGGCCGTAGAAACGTGCCAGGTCGAGCTTGGTGATACCCGTGCTGGTGTCGATGACCCGGTCAGGGTGCGTCAAGCGCAGGCCTTTGCTTGACGATGCTTTGCTTGACGATGTCTTGCTTGACGATGCTTTGCCCGCCGTAGTCTTGCGCGTTGCAGCGTTGTCGGCCGCGGCATCGCTTTCCGGCACCTTGCTTGCCGACTTGCTGCCGCCAGTCGCGGCGGCCTTGGCCTTGGGCGCGGGCTTCGTCTGGGCGACGGGGACCTTCAGGTCCGCGGCGACGGCCGCACGTTCGCGGGTGATGGCGCTGGCCGGTTTGTCTTCGCGCAGGCCTTTGAACACAGCATGCCGGACGTGTCCGCCGTCGGTCCACGCGCCGAACGCGACCTCCGCCACTTGCTCGGGTTTCACCCAGTGCACCGCTCGCTCGGCCGGTTTGCCGGAAAGCGCCGCCGGCGCCTTGTCCGTCTCCATCGGCGCCAGGCGCTTGTATACCCGGTCCAGCGTGGCATCGTCGAAGCCCGTTCCCACCTTGCCGGCATAACGCAACGACCCATCCTTCTCGTTGACCGCCAGCAGCAAGGCGCCCAAGCCACGCCGGCTGCCCTGCGGCGGGGTGTAGCCGACGATGACGAATTCCTGCCGCTGGCCGCACTTGATCTTGATCCAGGCGGCCGAACGGCGCGAAACATAAGTGGACTCGCGCCGCTTGCCGATCAGGCCTTCGAACCCCATCTGGCAGGCCGAAGCCGCCAGGTCGCCCGGCGGTGCATCGAAGGTCTCGCTGAAGCGCAGCGGCTCGCCCGGACCTCGTTCCAGGACTTTGGCCAACCAGCCGCGGCGTTCCTCCTGCGGTACCGTGCGCAGGTCGCGGCCGCTCAGGTACGGGGCATCGAACAGGTAGTACACGATGCCGGTCGTCCGATCGCTGTCGAAGGCGTTCTGCAGGGCCTGGAAATTGGGACGGCCCTCGGCGTCCGGGACGACGATCTCGCCGTCCAGCCAGCCATCGGTGATCGGCAGTTGCGCCAGGGACTGCGCCAGGTGCGGCAGGCGCGCGGTCCAGTCGTGGCCGTTGCGGGTGTACAGGCGTACCTTGCCATGGTCGATATGGGCGAGGATGCGGTAGCCGTCGAACTTCAGTTCGTAGAGCCATTCGTCGCCCGTGGGGGGCTTGCCGGCGTACAGCGTCGCCAGTTGCGGCTGGAGGGTTGCCGGCAGTTTTGCGGCCACGCCTGGGAGATCGGTCGCTGCGGGTGCCGCCGCCACGTCTGCCGAGGCGCGCTTGATCTGCTTCGTTTGACTGGCAGACTTGCCCTTGGCGGGGGCCGGCTTGCCCTTCGCTGGCGCCGGCTTTTCCCGCAACGGGACGACGCTGTCGGGCATCTGGTCGACCACGCTGAACTCGTGGTCGGTGCGCGCCTCGTCGTCCTTTTCCTTGATCAATAGCCAGGGCGGCTGCTTGTCCGACTTGCCTTTCATCCGCACCAGGGCCCAGCGGCCGTGCAGCTTGACCCCGTGCAGGTCGAACTTCAGGTGCCCCTCGCGGTACCCTTTGCGCGCGTCCACCAGCGGCGTCCACGTGCCTTCATCCCAGATGATGACCTTGCCCGCGCCGTAATGGCCTTCCGGTATGGTGCCCTCGAACTGGTTATAGGCGAGGGGGTGGTCTTCCACCTGCACGGCCATGCGCTTGACGGTGGGGTCCAGGGACGGGCCCTTGGGCACCGCCCAGCTTTTCATGGCGCCGTCCAGTTCCAGGCGAAAGTCATAGTGCAGGCGCGATGCCCAGTGCTTCTGGACCACGAAGACCGGTGCCTCGGGATTCGACTCGCCGCCGCTGGCCGGCTCCGTGGTGGCCTTGAAGTCGCGTTTGGCGCGATAGGTCTGCAGGGTATCGGCCATGGATCACGCCGCCTTGCGGGACGTCCCCGCCGAAGCCGTTTTGGCGCTGCGCTTCTTCGCGGTTTTCTTTGCCGCCTTGGCCGGCGTCTTGCGCGCCGCCGCGGCGGTCTCACCCGCCTTTTTCGGCGCGGCCTTGGCCTTCGTCGCCGTCTTGCGAGCCGGAGCCTTGGCCTCCTCGTCCTCTGCGCTGTCCTCGCTGGCAGCCTTGCGCGACTGGGACGTCCCGCCTGCCTTGGCGCCGCCCCCCTTACCGCCCTTCAGGCTCTGGCGCAGCAGCGCTGTCAGATCAATCACGTTGTCGCCATGCGCGGGGGCGTCTTCCTCGGGCTCGAATACCTGTTCGGTCTGGCCGGCCTTGGCGCGTTTCTCTACCAGACCCATGATGGCCTCGCGGAACTCGTCCTTGAACTCATCCGGATCCCACTTGCCGCTCATATCGTCCACCAGCATGCGCGCCATCTTCAATTCGGCGGCGCTGGGCGACATGTTTTTGGCACCGGCCTTGGGCAAGTCCAACTCTTCCATGGGTTTGATCTCGTCGCCCCAGCGCATCAGATTCAACACCAGGCCATCGCCGGCGGGGATCAGCGCCGCCAGGTGCTGCTTGGTCTGGATCACCACCTTGGCGATGGCGATTTTCTCCGACTTGGCCAAGGTGTCGCGCAACAAGGCGTACACCTTCTGCCCCTTGTTGATCGGCGCCACGTAGTACGGACGCTCCAGGTACACGAAAGGCACGGCGCCGGCTTCGACGAAACGCAGGATCTCGATGGTCTGCGTCGTGCGGGGGTAGGCTTCCTCGATCTCGTCCGGCGAGATGATGACGTACTGCCCATTTTCGTATTCCACGCCCTTGACGATGTTCTCGCGGTCGATTTCGCGGCCGGTGCGCTTGTTGATGCGCTTGTAGCCCACCGGGTCCATGGTGCGCTTGTCCAGCCAGTCGAAATCCACCCCGGATTCACGGGTGGCGGTATGCAGGCCCACGGGGATGTGGACCAGGCCGAAGGAGATGGCGCCCTTCCAGAGGGTGCGGGATGCGGTGCCAGCCATGACGATGCTCCGAGGGGGAGAAGGAGACGCCAGAAATAGCAGGAAATGTGCCCAAGCGGGCAAGGAGCGCTCTCGGTAGCGCTGGAACATGCGCTACGGCATGAACTTTGCGCTACGCTTGCGGCGTGGCGGCATCAGTGCCGCGACAAGGAGTTCCATCATGCAGAAACGATCCGACCCGCTACGACCCGTTCCCCGCCGCGCCGCCGCCTGGTGCGTCGCCGCAGCCTTCGCCGCCGCGCTGCTGGGCGGTTGCGCCGACAACCGCTTCGATCAGCCCGGTCCGCCCCATCCCGGCGCCGCCAATCCCTGGAGCAACGGCGGCTTCAGCGACCCGGGACCGAATTACCCGGCGACGGGGCATTGAGACGGGGCATTAAGACGGGGCATTGATGCCTGCGTAGCCGCCACGCCCGCGCCGCCGGGCAGATGGGGTTGCGCCTTCCTGCGCCAGCAGGGCAGGACATCCCGGCCTCATCCCGAGGCCCTGACGCCAGGCCGCGGCGGACCAGGATCACGCCAGCTTCGCGGCCTTGCTTCTGGCCGGCCTGGTGGCGCCGGCCGTCTTGCCGGCGCTGCGCAGGCCGCAGAAATCGCGTGAGACTTCCTTGCGGCGGAAGCAGGCCTTGTCGTGGTCGTTGACGATGCCGACGGCCTGCATCCAGGCATAGACGATCACCGGGCCGACGAACTTGAACCCGCGTCGTTTCAATTCCTTGGATATCTGCTCGGACACGGGGCTGGCCGTCAGGCGCACGATCCCGTCCGTGCGTACCGGTTTGCCTTCGGTGAAAGACCAGCAGAATTCGGCGAAATCCTCGCCCTTCCCGGCCATGTCCAGATAGATCCGCGCACCCCGGATCGTCGCTTCGATCTTGGCGCGCGAGCGCACGATGCCGGCGTCCTGCAACAGGCGCTCGACGTCTTTCTCGGTGAAACGGGCGACCTTGGCCGGGTCGAAATCCGCAAAAGCCTTGCGTAGCGCCGGGCGCTTATGCAGGATGGTGCGCCACGACAGGCCGGCCTGGAACCCGTCCAGCATCAGCTTTTCCCACAACGCCCGGCTGTCGTATTCCGGAACGCCCCATTCGTCGTCGTGATATGCCCGCATCCGGGCATCCTCGCCCGCCCAGACGCAACGATGCACGGTCGCCTCGGCGGCCTCTTGAAGGACTACGGATGTCGTCGCGGCGCGCCTGGTCGCCGTGGTTTTCTTGCCGGCGGACTTGGCCGCCGGGGCCGTCTTCGATGCGGTCATGTAGGGCAGATCTCGAAGGAAGCGCCACGCGGCGCGATGGCAGGGATATTACCCGCCACATCGCCGCCGCGCTCCTCCGAAACTTGCTCAGGCGCCCCCGGGCGTGGGCATCGTGAACTCGGCGCCCTTGCCGATGCTGTCCGGCCAACGTTGCATGATGCTCTTCTGGCGCGTGTAAAAGCGCACGCCCTCTTCACCATAGGCATGCATATCGCCGAACAGCGAACGCTTCCAGCCGCCGAACCCCTGCCACGCCATCGGCACCGGAATCGGCACGTTGATACCCACCATGCCCACCTCGATCCGGCGGCCGAATTCACGCGCCACCTGGCCATCGCGCGTAAAGCAGGCCACGCCGTTGCCGAATTCGTGCGCGTTGATCAGCGCCACCGCTTCGGCCAGATCCTTCACGTGGACGCAGCTGAGCACCGGCCCGAAGATCTCTTCCTTGTAGATGCGCATGTCGGGCGTCACCTTGTCGAACAGCGTGGCCCCCATCCAGAAGCCATTCTCGCAACCGTCGCCAGCCTGCTTGCCATCGAAGCCGCGTCCGTCGACCAGCAGCTGCGCACCCTCTTTCTCGCCCTGCTCGATGTAGCCAGTGATCCTGGCATGCGCGGCGGCCGTCACGATGGGACCCATCTCCGCGGCACGGTCCTCGCCATTGCGCACCTTCAACGTCTTGGCGCGTTCCACCAGCATGGGAATCAGCTTCTCGCCGACATCGCCTACCAGCATGGCCACGGACACCGCCATGCAACGCTCGCCGGCCGAGCCGAAGCCGGCGCCGATCAGCGCGTCGGCGGCCTGTTCCAGATCGGCGTCGGGCATCACGACCATATGGTTCTTGGCGCCGCCCAGCGCCTGCACGCGCTTGCCGTGACGGGCACCGGTCTCGTAGATGTAGTTGGCGATGGGCGTGGAGCCGACGAAGGACACCGCCTTGACGTCCGGATGCTCCAGCAGCGCGTTCACCGCGTCCTTGTCGCCCTGCACCACGTTGAACACGCCATCCGGCAGGCCGGCCTGGGTCAGCAGTTCACCCAGGATCAGCGACGGCGACGGGTCGATGGGGCTGGGCTTGAGCACAAAGGTGTTGCCGGCGGCCAAGGCCACGGGGAACATCCACATGGGCACCATCACGGGGAAGTTGAACGGCGTGATACCCGCCACGACGCCCAGCGGCTGGCGCACGGTCCAGTTGTCCAGGCCGCCTGCCACCTGTTCGGTGTAGTCGCCCTTGAGCAATTGCGGAATGCCGCAAGCGAATTCGACGATGTCGATGCCACGCGCCACTTCGCCCAGCGCGTCTTCATACACCTTGCCGTGCTCGGCGGTGATCGCGTGGGCCAGGCGTTCGCGGTTTTCCTGCAGCAGTTGCAGGAACTTGAACATGATGCGGGCACGGCGCAGGGGGGGCGTGTCGGCCCAGGCCGGGAAGGCGGCACGAGCCGCGGCCACGGCGGCGTCCACATCGGCCGGCGCGGCCAGGGCGGCCTGGGCGCTGACCGCGCCCGTGGCCGGGTTGTAGATCGGCAGGCGGCCGGTGCCGGTGCCGGCGGCGCTCTTGCCATCGATCCAGTGGCCGACGACGGGAGTGTTGGAATTTGTGTTGGTAGCCATGTAAATCCTCCTGGTGCGTGTCTGGTTCCGTGCATCGCCCTGGCGGCCATGCGGCCGGGCTCGATGTCCGTGGGAGCCATCTCTGGGGATGCGCTGCCCTGTTTGTGCGACCCGTGAAGTCTAGGCAAGGCGCCCAAGCTTGATAAGTCAGTAAAGTGTGATATTAATGTTCGATATTTTGAACAATAGGCCCCCATGAGCGCCGACACCATCGCCCCCCACGTCGCCGACATCTACCTGCTGACCGTTGTCAGCCAGACCCGTAGCTTTACCCAGGCCGCGCGCAGGCTGGGCATCTCCAAGGCCTCGGTCAGCGGCCGCATCCATGACCTGGAACGCAGCCTGGGCCTGCCGCTGGTGCGGCGCACCACCCGATCCGTCTCCATGACCGAGGCCGGCCAATTATTGGTGAGCGGCGCGCAGAATGCCTTCGGGGCGCTGTACGACAGCGTCAACGCCGCCCGCCAGACCATGGACCAGCCGCGCGGCCTGGTGCGCGTCAGCGCGCCCGTGGCGTTCGGCCGCCAGCACCTGGCGCCGCTGGTCACGCCCTTCCTGCAGGCCTATCCCGAAGTCACCCTGGAACTGGATCTGGCGGACCGCTTCGTCAACCTGGAAAACGAGGGCTTCGACCTGGCCGTGCGCCATGCCGACAACGTGCCGGAATCGTATGTCGCCTGGCCGCTGCTGCACACCGAAGCCGGCCTGCTGGCCAGCCCCGATTACGTCGCCCGCCATGGCGCACCCGCGCATCCCCGGGCGCTGGCCGAGCATGTCTGCCTGCATTACCTGCGCCCGGGCGCCGCCGACATGTGGTCCTTCGTGCCTCGGGCGGGCGAGCCTGCGCGCATCGACATTCCCATTCGCGGCCGCTTCCGCGCCAATAACAGCGAGGCCCTGCGCGATGCCGTGCGGGGGGGATTGGGCATCGGCCTGCTGCCGGACTTCAGCGCCCTGGCGGATACCGCGGACCTGGTGCCCATCCTGCCCGATTGGCGCGTCATCGGTTTCTTCGGCCAGACCATCTATGCGCTGCGGCCCTGGTCGGCCACCGTGCCGCCGGCGGTGCGCTGCCTGGTGGATTTCCTCAAGGAGCGCCTGCCCGCGCAGGTCCAGGCTGGCACCGGCGCCATCCCCCTACCTAGGGATATCCCCGAATAAAAAAAACAGCCGGCCAATCGCCTAACCATAGATAATACGAAACTGTATACACATCTATGCGCACTTACCGAGAACCGCCATGGACTCTCCCGCCAACACGCCTGCCCAGGTCTATGCCCGCATCAAGGCCATGGCGACGACCTTCCGCTTGCGGCCGGGGGAGCGTGTCAACGAGGTGGAACTGGCCAAGCGCCTGGGCGTCAGCCGCACGCCGGTGCGCGAGGCGTTGAACCGTATCGCGGCCGAAGGTTTCCTGGTGTCCACGCCCAATCGCGGCTATTCCGCGCGGCCGCTGGACGTGCGCCAGATTCTCGACCTGTACGAATACCGCGCGACCGTGGAACTGGGCGTCGTGCGCCTGGTGTGCCAGCGCGCCACCGACGAACAACTGCGTGAGCTGGCCGACTTCATCGAGCAGAATCGCGACACGCCGGAAACCGACGAACAGGCCCTGCACCTGCTGGAACGCGACGAGGCCTTCCACGAGCGGCTGGCCGCGCTGGCCGGCAACGAAGAATTCCTGCGCTCGGTGCGCTCGATCAACGAACGCATCCGCTTCGCGCGCTGGCTGGACCTGAAGTCGCGCCGCGCCGACACCCGCAACGATCACCCCGACATCGTGCGCGCCCTGCAGGCGCGCGACCTGGTTCGGGTCGAAGCGCTGATGACCGCGCACATCACGCAGTACCAGGACCACGTCATTGCCCTGACCCGCGCCGGTTACGCGGAGATCTACATGGGCAATGCCCTCGCCGATTTTGCCGAAGCGCGGCTGCAAGCCTGACGCTTCATTCGAGACCAGCACCCAACTTACCTAGGGAGTTCCATGAAAGCCTGCTTCATCGATGCCAATCCGACGCTCAGCGCCGTGGCCGAACGCCTGCACCAGCCCGGCGACATGCCGCTGACCATCAACCGGCAACCCGACATCACGCCCGATCAGATCCCCGCCGTGCTGGGCGATGCCGAGATCATGATCGTCGATCACACCCACTTCCCCATAGACATCGCGCGCCAGTGCAAGGCACTCAAGCACGTGGTCTTCCTGGGCACCGGTCCGCGTTCGTACATGAACCCGGAAGAACTGGCGGAAATCGGCATCACCGTGCACATCATCAAGGGTTATGGCGACACCGCCGTGGCCGAGTGCGCCTTCGCGCTGATGTGGACCGCCGCCAAGGGCTTTGCCCGCATGGACCGCGGCATGCGCGCCGGCAACTGGCTGCGTTCGGACGGTGTGCAGCTGACCGGCAAGACGCTGGGCCTGGTGGGCTATGGCGGCATCGCCGCTGAAATGGCGCGCCTGGCGCGCGGCGCCGGCATGAAGGTGATCGCCTGGAACCGCACCCCGCGCCAGGCTGAAGGCATCGAATTCCTGCCGCTGGAAGACGTGCTGGCGCAAAGCCACGTGGTGTCCATGCACCTGCTGCTGACCGATGAAACGCGCGGCATCATCTCGCGCGAACGCATCGCCGGCATGCGCGACGGCGCCATCCTGATCAACACCGCGCGTGGCGCCCTGGTCGATGAAGACGCCATGATCGAAGCCCTGCAATCGGGCAAGCTGCTGCACGCCGGCCTGGACGTGTACGTCACCGAACCCATGCCGGCCGGCCATCCGCTGACCAAGATCGAGAACGTCACGCTGTCGGCGCACTCCGCCTTCCGCACCCCCGAAGCCAGCGACAACCTGATCCAGGCCGCTCTCAACCACGCCCGCCGCGAATCCGGCAAGGGAGTCCAGCAGTGAGCCAGAACATCATCCGTCTCGATCAGAACGCACGCCGTTCGCGCGCCGTCATCCATAACGGCACCGTCTACCTGGCCGGCCACACCGCCGACGACCGCAGCCTGGACATCGCCGGCCAGACCCGCCAGACCCTGGCCAAGATCGACGAAATGCTGGCCGCGGCCGGCACCGACAAGTCCAAGGCTTTGATGGTCACCATCTGGTTGTCCAGCATGAAGGACTTCGCGGGCATGAACGAGGTGTACGACGCCTGGGTCGTGCCCGGCCAACAGCCCGCTCGCTGCTGCGGCCAGGTCGAAATGGCCGCGCCCGACATCCGTGTCGAGATCATGGTGACGGCGGCCCTGTAATTTTCATGGTGCGCGCCCGCGAGGGTGCGCACTGCTCCACCAGCGCAACACATAGAAGGGGAAAAATTCATGCTGCGCTCGAAATTCATGCTGCGTTCGTTAACCGCTACTACCTTGACTCTGGCCGCCGTCGCCTCGACGGGCGCCCGTGCCGAAGACCCGGCCAAGTGGCCCACCCATCCCATCACCATCGTGGGTGGCTTCCCGGGCGGCGCCGGCACCGATCTGTACGCCCGCAAACTGGGCGAAGCCCTGGGCAAGGAACTGGGCGTTGCCATCATCGCCGACAACCGTACCGGCGCGGGCGGCAACGTCGCGTCCGACCTGGTCGCGCGGGCCGCGCCCGACGGCTACACCTTCCTGCTGGGCACGGCCGGCACGCATGCCATCAACGCCGCGCTGTACAAGAAGCTGAATTTCGACGTGGAGAAAGACTTCACGCACATCGCGCTGCTGGGTGACGTTCCCAACGTGCTGCTGATCAATCCCAAGAAGCACCCGGATATCAAGACCTGCGGCGACCTGATCGCGCTGGCCAAGTCCAAGCCGGCCGTGCTGAATTACGCGTCCACCGGCAATGGCGCATCGGGCCACCTGGCTGGCGCGCAATTCGCCAGCGGCGCCGATGTGAAGGTCACGCACGTGCCGTATCGCGGCCAGGGTCCGGCCATGACCGCCCTGCTCTCGGGTGAAGTCGATTTCTTCTTCAACCAGAGCGCGCCGTCCGTTCCCGCCGTCAAGTCGGGCCAGGTCGTGGCCCTGGGCGTGACCACCGCGCAGCGTATCAAGGCCTTGCCCGATGTGCCGACGATTGCCGAGGCGTGCAACATCAAGGGTTACGAAAGCAGCACCTGGTACGGCCTGTTCGGCCCGGCCAAGCTGCCGCCGGAAATCCAGAAGCGCATGAGCGAAGCGGTGATCAAGATCATCAGCACGCCGGACTTCAAGGCATGGCTGACCGATCTGCAAGGCATCCAGCCGCCGGCCGACCCCAGCATCGCCGCCTTCGAGCGCATCCACAAGGCCGACATCAAGCGTTGGGCCGACGTGGTGAAGATGTCCGGCGCGACCGTGGATTGATCGTTCTGCATCACCGGGCGTCATCATCATCCAGGATGGTGGCGCCCTCCCGGTCCGTCGCGTCGTATTGGGCCGCCACCGCCACAGCGTCGTCCGGCCGCGCCGCCAGCGAAATAGCGAAAATTCCGATTTACAGGATCCACGAATAATCTGGTGTCGGTCCGGCACGGGTTTCCCTAACTTGTTCATGCACCGCCATCGCATCGTTCCGATGCGCTGGCCTGCATGCATACGGGAGACCTGACGAACATGACTACCTCGCCACCGCCACTTCTGCGGCAGGGACTGTTTTCATCTGTCGACAAGCGGCGCCTGATCATAGGATCGATCATCGCCGCGGTATTGGCGTTGAGCGTTCACACCGTAATGATCGATGTCTTAGGCGCCCCCTACCCCAGCGAGCCGATAGACAGCCCGATCCCCGGCGCGCTCAATCACGCGCTATTGGCGATGGGTGCCTTGTGGCTGGCGCGCTGCCTGGGTACCCGTCTGCCGGACAGCACGGCGACACAGCGGGCCGGCATTTTGTTCCTGTTGTTGAGCAGCCTGAACGAGACCTTGCGCGGCTGGTTCATGAACGCCTGGTGCTATGCGTCGCCGGCGGGACATTGGCTAGCGACGGCGCTGGGCGCGCTACCTGCAACCTTGCCTTATCTGGTGATCGCGGCGGGAGCGACCCTGATGAACGAGCGTTTTACAAGCTCCCGGGCAAGTCCTGACACGCCGCGCCAGGGGCCGATTGCGGATCCCCGGGGGACGGCCGCCCCGCGGCGATGGCTGGGCGCGGCGGCTCTGGGGGTGTTTGCGGGGGTCGTCGCGCCACCGCTGGCGGCGTGGATGCAGGACGGCATCATGAACGCCCTGCCGTTATGGCAGCCGGAGAATCCGTGGTGCCGCACTCCGTTTGGACCGAAAGTGCTGGTCCCCGCCTATGCCACCTTCGTGGAGCCGGCGCTGGCGTGCGTGTTTTGCGTCGCGCTGGCCTGGCCCGCGCTGCCGCGGCGAACGTCGTACCGCGTGCTGGCCTTCACGCTGCTGGTGCTGGCATTGAAGCAGCAGTTGCTGATGCCTTTCCTGTACGTCGTCTACACGGACATTCCACCGCTGACCGCCTTGGCCAGCATGGGGCAATTCACCCTGGAGGCAGCAGCGCTGGGCTTGTTCATGGCGCTGGCCTGGCGCCATGCTGCTGGAGGGCGGCGATAATTTCCGCGCTGCCTGCGGCCGGCGCCATGCCGCCAGGTGACCGCGATGAGCGCGTTGCTGCTCGCGGCGGGCGGGCAGGCAGGCGATGAGTTTATCACCTGAACCCGCTTGCCGCGGCTTACTTGGCCGTGGCGGACGTGGCAACGCCATCGGCGGCGGCGTTCTTCTTCTTCGGGCTGCGGCCGGCCCAATAGCCGGCCAGCAAGGAGCCCGACAAGTTGTGCCATACCGAGAACAAGGCGCCAGGCAAGGCGGCCAGAGGCGTGAAGTACAGCTTGCCCAGGGTCGCGGCCAGGCCGGAGTTCTGCATGCCCACTTCCATCGCCAGCGTGCGGCAGATGGATTCGTCGAAACCAAGCAGGCGTCCACCCCAATAGCCGCCCAGCAGGCCCAGGCCGTTATGCAGGACCACGCCCAGCGCCACCACCAGGCCCACCGAAGCGATGCTTTGCTGCGTGCCGCCGACCACCGCGGCGATGATCAGCAGGATCGCCACCATGGACACCAGCGGCAGGAGCGGTTCGATACGGCGCACGAAACCGGTGAACAGATGATGGATCACCAGGCCGACGACGATGGGCACGGCCACGATCTGCACGATGCTGATCAACATGCCGTGCACGTCAACGGCGATCGACGCATCGACATACAGGCGCGTCAGCAAAGGCGTCGCGAAAATCCCCACGACGGTGGACAGCGCGCTGATCGTCACCGACAGCGCCACGTCGCCCTTGGCCAGGTAGATCATCACATTGGATGACGTGCCGCTGGCGACGCTGCCTACCAGCACCATGCCGGTGGTCAGGTCCGGCGGCATGTGCAGAACCTTGGCAATCACCCAGGCGGCCAGCGGCATGACCAGATAGTGCAGCACGATGCCCGCCACCACCGGCGCGGGACGCGTGAACACGCGCTTGAAGTCGCTTAGCGACAAGGTCACGCCCATCGCCAGCATGATGATGGTCAACAGCGTGGTGACGTAGGGCGCGATGCCCGACACGGAGGTCGGCGAGAAATAGGCCAGCAGCGAAGCCAGCACGGCCCAGACGGGAAACAATCGAGTGATAGGGGCAAGCACGGTGTGTATCCTGGATGCGCTCGCGCGGCGTGAAGCAATGCGGCCGCGCGGTCTCTTTGATGTTTATAGGAAGATGGCCGGATCCGCGTGGGAAAGTGGCCAGGTCCGCGCCGCGCCTGCATCCTTGTGGGTTGCCGCGCCCGCGGTTGCTCGGGCGGGCCGTATTGTATGCGCGTGGGCGACGCGCGTTTGCGCAGGGGCGAAATGCTTACGAAACCCTTAAAAAAAGGGCCTGTGGCGAGTCGGCCGCCGCGCCGGGCACGCGCCCCTGCGCGATGCGGCTTTCAGATTCCGATCCTTGATATTTTCTATTGGCTGCTCTGGCACACGGGCACCGCGGCGCTCAACAACATGCGCCGCCGTGACCGATGGCGCATGTGCTGCACCAGCGCGAGCAGCGCCAGGGCAGCCATCACGCCGAACTCGGCTTGCAGCACGCCCACCGACGCCGGCAGATAGTTACCCAGACTCGTCCCCCCACCCGCCTGCAGTCCATGGGTCAGCACCGCGCCATACACGGCGGGCCCCAGGCCAAAGGCCGCCTGCTGCACCGTCGACAACGTCGCGCTGCCCGCGCCCGCCTGGGCATGCGGTACTTCCGACAGGCCGATGCGGTAGAAGCAGGCCACGATGAAGGCCTGGCCAAAGCCGATCGGCAGCGACGCGGGAATCAGGTTCAGCACCGACGGTTCAGGCCACACGTGGCGCAGGGTCAGGATCATCATCACCAGGCCGGCCATCTGCACCAGGCAGCCGAACATCAGGACGGTGGTCTTTTCGAAACGGGCCACGGCGCGGCTGGTCAGCAAGGAACCCAGGAAATAAGCCACGCCCAGCGCGATGAACGCATTGCCCGAGTTCAGCGGCGACAGATGCGCGCCGGCCTGCAAGGTCAGCGCCATGGCGAACATGAAACCGCCCCAGCTGGAGAAAAACAGGATCGCGATACCCAGGCCGAACCGCACGCTGGACAGGCGCAACAGGCTGGGCGGCAGCAAGGGAAACCCGCCGACCGCTTCCTGGCGCCGCTCCACGCGCCACAAGGCGTACAGCAGCGGCGGCACCGCGCCCAGCGCCACGGCGCACTGCCAGGGCCAATGCAGCACCGGGCCCAGCGCCATGGGCAGCAGCAGGCACAGGATCACCAAGGCCAGCAGCAAGGTGCCGGGGATATCGATGGATGCCGGGTGCGGCGAGCGCGTCTCCGGCAACAGGCGCGGCGCCAAGGCCGCGACCAGCAAACCGATAGGCAGGTTGACCAGGAACACGTTGCGCCAGCCCAGGCCGCCCGCGCCCAAGGTGATCAGCAGGCCGCCCAGCACCTGCCCTATCACGAAGGCCAGGCCGCCGATGGCACCGTACAGCCCCAGGGCGCGCGAATGCTCGCGTCCCTGCAAGCCGGTGTGGATGGTGGCCAGGATCTGCGGCACGGCCAGCGCTGCCGCCATGCCCTGCAGGATGCGCGCCGCCAGCAATACCCACACCTCATTCGCCAGGCCGCACAGTACCGAGGCCAAGGTAAACAGCAGCACGCCCCAGGTGAAGACGCGGCGCCGGCCATAGTTGTCGCCCAGGCGGCCGCCCATGGCCAGGCAGACCGCGAAGGCCACGCCATAGACCGCCACGATCAGTTCAAGCTCAACCTCGCTGGCGTGCAGGGCATGGGCCATCGCATCCAGGGCGACGTTGACGATGGAGAAGTCGATCATCGGCAGCAACTGGCCGGCGAGCAACAGGTACAGGCCCGCGCGTCCGAGGCGCGGAAGGGAGGCAGCAGCAGTCATGATGTCAGAGTCAGGCAATACATGCCGCGCATCTTACTGCCGGATTGTGCATTGCAGCGAATATGGATGTGCATCGCAAGAAAGCAAAAATGCATCGCCAGTATGGATATCGCTGCATAAAGGCATTCCGGCGTCAGGGTCTTTGGGGGGCCTTGGTGCCGCTGTCGCAAATGGTGGTGCGAAGGTGCTGGCGCCGTGGGACCTGCTGACCTGGGCGCTCCCATGGCCTGCGACGCGCGCTATCATGGACCAGATTCCGCCGCGTAACGGGTCCGGCCGTGGCTCCGCGATGCGAGGGAGATGACCCCATGATTGCCGACGATAGGAAGCGCCATGAACGACTCCGCCCGCGCTGGTGATGACGTATGCCTGCTGGTTCTGAACTGCGGCTCGTCCAGCATCAAATTCGCGCTGTTCGACGGCCGGGCGGATCCGCCGCCGCGGCGCCCGTTCTGGGGCGGACAGGTGACAGGCATAGGCGGATCCAAACCCAGCTATACGGAGGATGGCGGTGCTACCGAACCGGTGCCGCTGCAAGGGGACGAGTCGCCCCATCACGCGGCGCTGGAATACATCCGTGCCCGCACGCGCGCGCGCCTGGCGGGCCGCCAACTGGGCGCCGTCGCGCATCGCGTGGTGCACGGCGGCAGCAAGTACAGCGAACCGGTGCTGGTCGATGCCACCGTGCTGGCGGACCTGAAAAGCTACATCCCATTGGCCCCCCTGCATCAGCCCTTTGCGCTGGAGGCCATGGACGTGCTGTTGAAGGGCTTGCCCGACTGCCCGCAAGTGGCCTGCTTCGATACCGGCTTCCATCACACGCTGCCGTTGGTCGAACGCATGCTGCCCCTGCCCTATTCGGCCTATGAACGCGGTTTGCGCCGCTACGGATTCCATGGGCTGTCCTACGAATACATGGCGGTCGCGCTGTCCGAGCGGCACGGCGAGCGCGCGCGCGGCCGTACGGTCGTCGCCCACCTGGGCAGCGGCGCCAGCCTGTGCGGGATGCATGAACTGCGCAGCGTCGCCACCACGATGGGATTCTCGGCACTCGATGGCCTGATGATGAGTACGCGCTGTGGCGCGCTGGATCCCGGGGCCGTGATCTATCTGATGGAAATGGAGAAGCTGACCCTGGAACAGGTCGGCCAGGTGCTCTATCACGAGTCCGGATTGCTGGGTGTGTCCGGCGTCTCCGGCGATACGCGCGAACTGCTGGAGCGCGAGCAGGAGGCTGGAGAGACTGGCGATCGCATCCGCGCGGCGCTGGCGCTGTACGTGCGCCGCATCGTGCGCGAGATCGGCGCCCTGGCAGCGGTATTGGGCGGCCTCGACATGCTGGTCTTCACCGCGGGCGTCGGCGAGCACAGCGCGCCGATCCGCAGCCGCATCTGCCGCGACCTGGCCTACCTGGGCGTGGCCATCGACGAAGCCGCGAACGAACGCAACGCTCCCGTGATCGCGGGGCCCGGCAGCCGCGTCCTGGTCGGTGTGGAGCCGACCAACGAGGAATGGATCGCCGCGCGCCAGGCGATGACGGTGACGCGCAAGCGAGCCTAGGCGCGCTCCCCCGGCTCCGACGCCATCAGGATCTCCTGTTGGCGGACACGAGATCCGGCGCCGATGCCTGCGCCGTTGGCGGGACCGGCTGGGCTACCGCGGCGGCGGCGCTGGCGGCGCTGGCCGATTGCGGGACCGGCATCGCCACGACCGGATTAGACGCCGCACCAGGGGCGGCGCGCCTGGCGGCCACTTTCGCGCACCAGCGGCTGGCGCAGATCGAACCTGCTACTGACACGACCGCCGGCACCAGCATGTCGTGGTCCATGCGCGTGAACTCGGCCAGCAGGACGATCGCTGTCAGCGGCATGCTCATGGACGACGCCAGGAAGGCCGTGGCGCCGACGATGGCATAGGCGCCCAGGGGCACCGCGCCGAATACGCCTGGCAGTACTTGATTACACACGCCGCCCACGATGAGCGCGAGCATCGCGCCATTGGTCAAGCCCGGCGTCAACAGACCGCCTTCCGCACCGGCGCGCAGGGACGATGCCTCGATCGCCACTTTCAGCACCAGCAGCAAGGCGGCCAGTCCTATGGTGAGATCGCTGTCGAAGGACAGCGATGCCGCGCCCTTGCCATTGCCCAGCAACTGCGGCAGATAGATGGCCAGCAGGCCGATCACGGTGAAGTTGACCAACGACGCCAGCGGTAACCGCCAGCCGCGCGCCGCATGCGCGCGTGCTGTACCTGTCAGCGTCACGAAGCCGTGCGCCGCCACGCCGAACATGGGACCAAGCACCAATGCCCAGATCACCAATGCGGGTGTGACGGCCATGTGCGGGACGACGTACTGCGATTCCGCGCCCAGGCCCCACCATGCCACCCACGCAGCCAGGGCGGAACTGCCCATGGCCATCGCGGCGGCCGGCCAGCTGAAGGCGCCGACCAGCACCTCCAATACGAACACCGCGCCGCCCAGCGGCACGTTGTAGACCGCGGCCAGGCCCGCGCCCGCGCCACAGGCCACGAGCAGGCGGCGATACTCGACCGCGAGACCCGCCCAGCCAGACACATAGCCTGCCAACAGCGCGCCTATCTCGCGCGGCGCCACTTCACGGCCCAGCGGCGACCCCAGACCCACGGTGATGATCTGCAGCAGTGCATGCGCCACCGTGGCGCCGCCAGGCATGGCCGGCGCACCTGGGCCAGCGGCCTGCTTGACGCTGACCAGCTTGCGGCCATGGCGATAGACCGCCCACCAGCCCAGCCCCGCCACCAGGCCGCAGACGGCCAGTACCGCTACCCGCCGCGCGCCGTCGGCCATGCTGGCCCCTTGCAGGAAGCTGGCATGCGCGGTGGCCGCGTCCAGGCCGTAGCCGAATGCCACGTGCTGGACCAGCCGCAGCAGCAAGGCCAGCAGCATGCCGCCAATGCCGGCGGCCACGCCGGTTATCAACGTAGCGAAGATGAGGACGCTGGCGGGAGCGGCGGCGGCTGCTGCCACGGTGCCCGCTTCGGCGCGCGCGGGCGATGTACCTGCCGCCGCCGAGGGCAAGGAAGTGGATGAAGAGGAAGATTTTTCGATTGGCATGATCACGGCGCGCGTACTGGAAATACGCATCGTAGAAACGGCCATCCTGGCCCGTGACTGCCACTAGAACAGGAACGCAACGACTGCGTCAATGCCAGTTTGCCGCCGTGAAGCATCCTGCTTACAAGCCGCTTGCAGAAGCGGCGCAAGCGTCAAGATGATGTTCGCCTGTGCTGACGGCCAGCTTGCAAGACGCCCGGCGGCGTGCGGATTTGCAACGCCGCCGACGGCACGATCAGCTCAAGCCAGCCCCACATCGGCTTCCGCTCAAGCAGCGTCGACCGCCTTCAGGATGCGGCCGAACAGTCCATCCGCATGCTCCGATTGCAGCCAGCGTACGATCACCACCATGCGACGCTCCGGCTCCACCCAGGTGAAGGAGCTGCCCGCGCCGACGCCAAAGAAACTCGATTCCGGCACGCTGGGGAAGACCTTGCCCTGGTGATTCAGCCAGATCAGGTAGCCGTAGTAAGGCGCCAGATCCGTCGGTTGCTGCATGGCCTTGATCCACTCGGCCGACAGCACCTGGCGGCCGTCCTTGGCCTTGCCGCCGTTCAACAGCAACTGGCCGATCAGCGCCTGGTCGTAGCTGCTGATGGACATGCCGCCGCCCCAGTGCGAACCGCCCGGCACCGACGGCATGCGCTTGCCGTCGATGTCCACCCAGGCGTCGTCATAGCCGACCCAGCGCCAGTTCTCGCTGGCCCCGATGGGCCGCGTGATGGCTTCGCGGAACACGTCCGGCAAAGGCTGGCGGAACAGGTGCAGCAAGGCATAGGACAGCTGGTTGATGCGGACGTCGTTGTATTCCCAATAGGTGCCGGGCGCCTGCAAGGGCCGTGCGTCGCCCTTCTTGCCATTGGGCGGCGTGCCGAAGCTGACCGCGCGATAGCGGTCGGCCTGGTCCGGGATGCCGAAGCGCTCGCCTTCCCATTCGCTGGTCTGCGTCAGCAGATGGCGCCAGGTGATGGGCGCATTGTGCTCGCTGTCGAAACCGATACCCTTGAGCCGCTTGACGATGGGTTCATCCACGTCCGGCAACAGGCCGCGGTCATGCGCCACGCCGGCCAGCAGCGCCAGGTACATCTTGGCGACGCTGAAGGTCAGGTCGGCGCGATCGGGTTCGCCCCAGGTGGCCACGGTCTTTCCGTCGACGACCACGACACCGGACACCGGACCGCGGTCATGCAGAGGGCCGTAGGCACGGTTCCAGGGCGGCGGGTCGTTCTGATGCACCCCGAACTTGCCAGTCACGCTGCGGTCCCACAGGGACTCGTGCTCGTTGGCGAACTGTATGGCTTGCTGCATGAGAGTCTGGTCCATCAGGCTACCTTCCTTGTGCTGGCCGACTGGCCAGGAGACGTCGCAATGAGCCAGGATTGTAGGGCAGACACTGCGGCGCGGGCGCGAAAATGGTCAGGGTTTACGCGGATGGAACACGCCCCTCAACGCGGCGGGCGTTGCGGGAAGCTGCGGTCGAAGATGCCTTCGGCGATGCGGTTCTTGAGGATCTCGATGGAGCCGCCGGCGATCATCCAGCCGCGGCAACGGCGCACACAGTACTCCACCAGCGACTCGCGGCTGTAGCCCATGCCGCCCAGCACCTGCAAGGCGTCGTTGGCCACGTCGAAGCCGACCTGGTTGCAGTAGGCCTTGGCGATGGCAGTTTCGGTAGCGGACGGAAACCCCGAGTCGGCATTGGTCGCCGCGCGATACAGCAGCAATTGCGCGGCATCCAGCTTGATGCGCATGTCGGCGAACTTCCACTGCAGGCCCTGGAACTCGCACAGCAGGCGACCGAACTGCTTGCGCTGCAGGGCCCATTCACGCGCTTCCTCGTACGCGTAACGGCCCAGGGCGAGCGAACGCGCGGTGTTGCCGATGCGCTCCACGTTGAAGCCGGCGATCTGCTTCTTGAACCCGCCCTCGCCCAGCACCACCATCTCGTCGGGCACGTAGACGTTGTCGAAAAATATTTCCACCCACTCCTCGTCGGACATGAAGGCGGACCGCTTGCCCAGGCGCACGCCGTCGGCCTTGGTGTCGATCAATACCGAACCGATGCCGCCGGTGCCCGGGCCGAAACGCACATAGGCCAGGATGACGGTCGCGTGCGGGCCATGGGTGGTGAAGATCTTGGTGCCGTTGATACGCCAGCCCTTGCCGTCGCGCGTGGCGGCGGTCTTCAGTTCCGTGACGGCGGAACCCGCGTCGGGTTCGGTCATGCCTACCGCGATCAGTGCGGTACCGGCCAGCAAGGGCTCGAGGAAGCGTGCCTTCTGGTCGGGCGTGCCGTATTCGGCCAGGACGCGGATGGCGCCGAAGTTGCCGGCCTGCACCACGTCCGCGCTGCGCGGGCAGACGGAGGCCACGGTTTCGATGGCGACCACGGCGTCCATCAGGCTGCCGCCTATGCCGCCGTCCTCTTCCTTCATGGTGATACCCAGCAGGCCCTGCGTGGCCATTTTCTGGGCAACGTCCCAAGGATAGGTATTGGCGTGCGCACGCTCGCGGGCGCCGGCCTTGAGTTCGCCTTCGGCGAAGCGGCGCACCGCGCTCTGGAAGTCCTGCTGTTCGGGGGTGAGATTGAAATCCATGGGGTGTGATCCTGATTATTGATGAGCGCGCCGCCTGGCCTCATGCCAGTCGCAGCAAACCATCGACGGCGAGTACGCCGTCTGCACGTACGAACAAGGGATTGATCTCGGCTTCGGCCACCGTTACATCGCCTGGCGCGGCCAGGCGCGAGAACGCGGCGATCGCACGGGCCAGCGCCGCGCAGTCGCCCAAGGGCAATCCGCGAAAACCGCGAACCAGGCGGGTTAGGCGCACTTCCTCGATCATCCGCAAGGCCTCGGCCTCATCGACTGGCGCCAGGCGTAATGCGTAATCGGGCGTGAGTTCAGCGGCGATGCCGCCCGCGCCCAGCAGGATGGTCGGCCCCACCTGCGGGTCACGCCGATACCCGAGGATCAACTCGATCAGCCTGTCCTCCATGGGCTGGACCAGGATGCCCTCGATGCGGGCATCGGGCGCGTATTGCTTGACGCTGGCCAGCATCGCCGCGATGGCCGCACGCAATTGCCCGGCGTTCTCGATGCCCACCCTTACCGCGCCGGCGTCGGTCTTGTGCGCGAGGTCGCGGGAGCAGATCTTGACGACAAGAGGATAAGAAAAACCATGTTGGCTGCCCGCCGGCAACGGCGTCGCGGGTAATGCCGCTACCGGCGTGGAAGGCGACGATGGGACCGGCTTCGGCTCCGATGCGGAGCGCGTCAGTTCCTGCTCCAGAAGAACGAGGTCCTCCTCGATCCGCGCGGGGTCGAGCAGGCGGGTGTTCACCACCGGCACGCCCAGGCCGGCGAACAGCCTGGCGGCTTCGTTTTCGTTCAGCATTCCGTTGCGGGGCAAGGCATCCGGCCAGCGCGTTGGTGCGATCTCGGCAGGCGGCCGGCCCGTACCCTGGAAGAACACGGACAGTGCGTCCGCGCAGGCTTCCGGCGTGCGGAAAGCCGCGATGCCGCCTGCGCGCAGCAGCGCCAGCGATTCGGGGGCTTCGGGGGCCAGGAAGACGGCCAGCGGCTTATCGGAAGACTTGTCGGATTCCAGCAGGGGTTTGACCGCCAGGTCTGGATGGAACTGGGCCGACGACCCCACCACGCTCAGCACCGCGTCGCACCAGTCCGTTTTTAGCAAGGCTTCCAGCAGACCTTTGTATTGCGCGCTGGTGGCCGCCAGCGTCAGATCCATGATGGGCGTTTCACGCAGCTTCAGGCCGAGCCCGGACATCTGCTCGATGAAAGCCGGCGGCGGCGCCACCGCCACCATGCCGTGCAAGCCCAGGTTGTCGACCACCGAGGCGGCGCCACCACCCGTGGTGGTAATGACGGCCACTCTTGCGGGTGCATCGACTGAACGGGACGTGGTGCCGTAGCGCTGGGCCAGAGGCGCTATCTCGAACAACGTCTCCAGCTGCCGTACCCGCAGCACCCCATGCGCTTTCAAGAAAGCATCCACGGCGGCGTCATTGCCGGCCAGCGCGCCGGTGTGGGACTGCGCCAGGGCATCGCCCTGCTCGGAACGTCCCAGCTTATAAGCAACCACCGGCTTCCCGGCCGCCCGCGCGCGTTCCAGCGCACGCGCCAGCGTCGGGGCATCACGCAGGGTTTCCAGGAACAGCAGGATGACCTTGCTGTCGGCATCGTCGACCAGGGCGTCGATCACCTCGCCCACCGTCACATCGCTTTCATTGCCCACCGAGACCGATTTGGCGAACCCAAAGCCCCGGGCGGCGGCGCGCGACAGCAGGGATCCCATCATGGAACCGCTTTGCGACACCATGCTGAGCGACCCGGGCAAAAGCGTATCGGCCTCGAACGCCGCGTTCACCGACAGGATGGCGCCGCTGTGCAGGTTCGCCAGGCCGATGCTGTTCGGTCCCAGCAGGCGCAGCCCCAGGCTGCGCGCCCGTGCCACCAGGGCTTCCTGGCGCGCCATGCCCGCGGGGCCGGTCTCGCCGAAGCCGTCGGAGTAGACGGTCACCACGCGGGCGCCGGCATGGGCGCAACTTTCCAGCAGCGGCGCGATGTCATCGCCGGGGATCATGACGAATACATGATCCACGGGCGTGGGCAGGTCATCCAGCGAAGGATAGGCACGCTCGCCCAGGATTTCGCTGCGGCCGGCATTGATGGGATAGATCGTGCCGGCATAACCGTGCTTGCGCATGAAGCGCAGCGGACGCGCGGTGTTCTTGCGGACATCGCCGGAAGCGCCCACCAGCGCGACGGCGCGCGGCGCCAGCAAGGCGTCGGCGAAGGAGGTTTCGGACATAAGGATTCGCAGGTCGTTGATTCTGTGGTCGTGGATGGCGTGACGGTGGGCCGTGCTTACCGGTGGAGCGGCTGCGCGCCGCGCCCCCGTCACCGCGGCCGATCCTCTGCCAGGCGCAGCGCCCGCACCGGCATCGTTTCCAGGCGCCAGACCGCGTCGCGCAAGGCCGCCATGCGCGCGGCGCCCAGCACCGGGCCGGCCAGCTCGGCGAACTTGTCGTTCAGATCGGCATCGGACAGCGGCGCTTCCGGGTCGCCCTTGCGATACGGCGCATGGTGCTCCAGCGTGTCACCTGCATGCGTGGTCAGGCTGACCCGCGCCGCCCGCATATTGGGGAAGCCCGCGGTGAATTCCGCATCGGCCTTGATCGACACGCGTCCCATCAGGCCCCGCACCTGGGCATCGGCCATCCGCTGCGGCGTGAAGGCATCCAGGCGCGGCGATCCATGCACAAAGGCATGCGCCACCACATAAGGCAGGCTGAATTTCGCTTCATAGGCCGTGGCCGGGTCCAGGATGCCGGCGACATCCAGCGCCGGCTGGTAGGTATCCACGCGCACCGCGGCGATATCCTGCGGACGCACACCGCGTTCGCGCAGCGCCATCGCCGCGTCGATCGCGGCAAAGGTATGGCCGCAGCAGCCATGGTTCTTCTGCGTGATGACGCGGATGTTGTAGCGTTCCCCCAGACCGTCGACGGCACGGCTCCAGTCCGGGTCGCGCGCCAGCGCGGCGCCAAAGCCGACCTCGCCTTCCAGGATGTCCGGCACGCCGGTCACCCCATGCGCCGCGCCCTGCCCCGCCCGTACCCCGACGGCGGCCGCGTGCCCGGCGTGCAGCGCCTTGGTCATGGCATCGGAACGGAAAGCCTGCTGCAGGCCGCTGGCAAAGGTACCCGCGGTGGCCAGCGCGTGGCGCATCACGTCCGCATCGCCGGGCTTGCACAAGGCCGCGGCGGCCGCGGCGCTGCCGAAGCAGCCCACCGTGCCGGTGGTATGGAAGTAACGGTAATGCGACGGCTGTACGGCGGCGCCGATACGCGTGGAAATTTCGTAGCCCACCACGATGGCATTGAGCAGCGCGCGGCCATCCACATTGCCCGCTTCAGCCAGCGCCAGCGCGGCGGCGATGGTGGGGCAACCGGGGTGATACACCGCGTCGCGGAAGATGTCGTCGAACTCCACGGCGTGGGACACGCTGCCATTGATCCAGGCCGCGGTCGCTGGAAACGCCGTGGTCCCGTTGCCGGGAAGACTGCAAGGGCCGCTGCCCAACTCATCGGCATGGGCGGCCAGCAGTTGCGGCGACGGCGCCCCGCGGGTGCCGGGATAGAGGGCTGACAGCCAATCCAGGAACGCCCGCTTGGCGTAGTGGAGGATGTCGTCGGGCAGACGGGCCTGACTGTCTTGCGCGCCATAGGCGGCGATGGTGTCCAGCAACATGGGAGGTCTCCTGGTGCGCGTCGACGAAAGTGCGCGCTTCTGCGCCTACTTTAGACGCAGAGGAAGTTCCCAGGGTTGATGAAATGGAAAAGGAGCTTTCATCGTCATTCTTTCCTTGGCGGGGGCGAATGACTGGTGGTTGGCAACAATCGAGTTTTTTTAGATTGGGGGGTGCCCCATCGCCCCCTTTCCGGGCTAGCGCCCCAGTGGCCACGCTTCGGCACGCTTGCGGCGCCGCCAGCGGGCCGCGCCTCAGGCGTCTTCCGGTGCTACCAGCGCCTGCAGCAGATCGGCGACCGGGGCGGTCAGTTGTTCCTGGTCGCGTACGCAGACGAAGAACTGGCGCTCGGCCCAGGCGTCGCGCAGGCGCAGCAGGGCCAGGCCCATCGCGCCCAGGTAGTTGCGCGCGATGCCCTCGGGCACCACGGCTATGCCTATCCCCTCCCGTATCATCCGGCAGCGTGTCTCGAAATTCGACACCTGCAGCTTGACGCTCGGCGGCCGCGACAGCGTCTGCCCGGCATACGCCAGGAACTGTTCCAGCGAATGGCGCGGGAAATAGCCCAGCAGGTCGTAGTCCAGCGCATCTTCCAGATAAAGCTCCTGGCGATCGGTCAAGGGATGGCCGACCGGCACCACCAGGCCCACCCGGTCGCGCCGGAACGGCATCGACGTGACGCCGGGTACGGGATGGTCCGCGTGATAGATGCCGATATCGACGGAGCCCTCCGCGATCATGCGCGGGATGTCGAAGCTGTGGGCTTCCAGCAGGTCCACGCTGACGCCCTGGCGCCCCGCCAGGAAGCGGTTCATCACCGGCGGCAGGAATTGCAGGATGGTGGACGGATTGGAAGCCAGGCGGATCTTGGCCTGGCCGTTGGCGGAATAGCCGCTGATGGCCTGCTCGGTCAGTTGTACCCCGCGCAGGATGGCCTTGGCGCGCTGGTACAGCAAGGCGCCAGCCGGCGTCGGCTCCACGCCGCGCCCGTGGCGGTGCAGCAGCATGCGATCCAGGTGGCGTTCGAGTTCAGCAACGCGCTTGCTGGCCGCCGACGTCACGATGTTCTCGCGCTCGGCGGCTTTGGACAGGCTTTTTTCTTCTACCGCGGCGACAAAGATCGCCAGCGAAGGGATATCCAGCGTTTTCATAGCCGGCAATATACCTTGCTGGCGTGACGCGGGCACCGGCCTGTTGCGACGGCCGTGCCGCGGCGGCCAGACCGCGGCCGACTTGCAGCAGCGGCCCTGCTGCTGCGGGCCTTACAGATACGCCGGCGTATCCGTCGATAGCGAAGCCTTCACCTCGCGGCTGAGTTCGTCGATCAGCAGTTCCTGCTGCCCGCCCTCGATCGCGCCCAGGATACTGGCGGAAGCATCCGCCAGCGATGTCTTCGGCGCATCGATGCCGGCGGTCATGTCGCTGTCCATATAGCCCACATGCACGTTGGTCACTACCGTGTTCTGTCCTTTCAACTGCTGGCGTATGCCGTTGCTCAATGCCCAGGCCGCGGATTTCGATACGCAGTAGGCCGCCAGTTGATCGATCGTCAGGAAGCTCAACACCGACAGCACATTGACCAGGGCACCGCCGCCATTGCGGCCCAGGATGGGCGCGAAGGCTTCGCTGACGCGCAGCACGCCGTAGAGATTGACGTCCAGATGCTGGGCGAGCAACGCTTCGGCGTCTCCGCCCAGCGCCGGGCCGCGCGCGCTGATGCCCGCATTGTTGATGACGATATCAACGTCGCCTGCCTGCGCGGCGGCGGCCTGCACGGTGGCCTTGTCCGTGACGTCCAGCTTCAGCGCGGTGGCGCCCGGGATGGCCACGGAAGCCGGGTCACGCGCGCCGGCGTACACCTTGGCGGCGCCGGCGGCGAGCAGTGCTTGTACCAGGGCCTTGCCCAGTCCGCGATTGGCGCCAGTCACCAGCGCGACTTTTCCTTTGATATGCATGAAATAACTCCTAGATTGGGAACTACGTCCTCGATGACGCCGATCCTGGTTTGTCCGGACGCTGCAACGCCGTCGGTCATGTAGCGCCATAGCGCTGGACCTGCAGCACGGGAATGAATTTAGATTACATTAGACATCTAATTAAAGGTCGTCTATCATGACCTTGTCAATACCTCTTTTGGTCGGCCAGCGATTGCGCCGGGTCACCGCGTCCTACCCACTGCCATGCGTAAGTCCCGAGAAGAAACCGCGCGTACCCGTGCGCGCATTGTCACTACCGCGGCGGAGGAATTTCGCCGTGCGGGCATCGCCGCGACCGGCCTGGCCAGCCTCATGAGCGCCGCCGGCCTCACCCATGGCGGCTTCTACAAGCACTTCGCATCCAAGGATCAGCTGGTCACCGAGGCATGCGCGTCGTTGATGGTCAGCGGCACCGACGCGCTGGTGGAACGGGCCCGCAAGGAACCGGCGCACCAGCGGCTGGCCTGGTTCGTCAACGCCTACCTGTCGCCCCGCCACCGGGAAGACGCCGCCCACGGCTGCGGCCTGGCGGCGCTGGGGGCCGAGCTGGCGCGCGGCACCGAGGAAACCCGTGAGGTCGTTACGGAAGGGCTGACCCATATGGTCGCTGGCGTCGCCAGCCTGATGGACCCGCCGGACCGCCCGGACGCCCATGCCCGCGCGCAGACACTGACTGCCGGCCTCATCGGCGCCATGACCCTGGCCCGCGCCGTGAACGATCGAGCGCTGTCGGACGAACTGTTGGCCAATACGGCGAAGACATTGCTGGCGTCGATGGGCTGACCTGCGCCTGGCGGCTTGCGCTCAAGGCACAAGGCACTGCCCGGCGCGCTCGCCTCTGCCTGCCCCTTTCCTGCCGCATAAATGCCGCGCAGCGGAAAGCTCTGCATTAGGCACAGCACATGCTAAGGATAGACAAGCCGCGGTGTCCGCGCGACGCCCCTCGTCCTCGCATCTCCCGTCCAAAAGCCTATATGTTCGAAGCCGTCTGGTTCCTCCTGATCGGCGGACTCCTGATTTTTATGGGTCTCGCACGCAGCGTCATCGCCGGCCTGCCCATGACCGGCGCCATGGTCTACCTGGCATTCGGTTTCATCATCGGCCCGGCCGGCCTGGGCCTGTTGAATGTGGACCTGTACAAGGATGCCCACGTCCTGCGCCTGCTGGCTGAAACGGGCCTGCTCATCTCCCTGTTTTCCATCGGCATGCATTTGCGCATTCCCTTGGGCAGCAGCCGCTGGAGACTGGTGCTGCGCCTGGCCTTGCCGGCCATGATCCTGACCATCGTGGCGATGACGCTGGTGGGCTTCTATGCCTTGGGATGGACCCTGGGCGCCGCCCTGCTGGCCGCGGCGGCGTTGGCGCCGACCGACCCCGTGCTGGCCAACGAACTGCGGCCCCGTGAAGCGGGCGACGACGAGCCCTTGCGCTTTGCGCTGTCGGGTGAAGGTGGCGCCAACGACGGCGCGGCCTATCCCTTCGTGTTGATAGGCCTGGCCGTCTGCAACCTGGGCCACCCCGATGCCCAATCGCCCGCCACCCTGGCGGCATCATTGATCTGGGGCGTCATGGGTGCCGTGCTGGTCGGCTGGATCATGGGCACCGCGACAGAGGCCCTGGTCTCACGCCTGCGCATCCGCTATGAGAAGGCCATGGGTTATGAGGGCTTTCTGGCCTTGGGCCTGATGTCGGCGTGCTATGGCGTGGCGTTGATGATCCACGGCTATGCCTTCCTTGCCGTGTTCGCCGCCGGCGTGGCCCTGCGCCGCAAGGAGATGCGCGAGACCGGCGATGCGACGCCTCAGCAGACGCTGGACCAGGTGACGCACGGCGACATGCACCAGGCAGCCAGGCATCCTGAGTTGGCGCATGCCTATCTGGCGGAATCCATGATGACGTTCTCGGTGGAGCTGGAGCATCTGGTGGAACTGGGCATGATGCTGTTGATCGGCAGCATCGTGTCCATTTACTGGCGCGACATGCTGCAGTGGCAGTCCCTGGTCGCCGTGCTGGCCCTGTTCCTGGTCGCGCGGCCGTTATCCGTGTGGGTGTCCTTGATGGGCACCGGTACCGACAGGATCCAGCGTCTGCTGGCCGGGTGGTTGGGCATACGGGGAGTGGGCACGTTCTTTTACCTGCTCTTGGCCCTGGAAAACACGGATGCCGACAACGTGCGTCCTATCGCGCCGGTGCTTTTGGCCGTGATCGTGGCTTCCGTATTCCTGCACGGCATTTCCGCGTCGCCCCTGCTGGAGCGTTATTTCCGCTCGGGCCACAAGCCGGCCGCCCTGCCCGACAGGCCGAAAAAGGAATAGCGCGCCTGGCGCTCAGGCTGCCGCCACTGGCATGGCCAATCCGGTGACTAGCCGCCACCGCCCCACTCGGCCGCGAACTGATCACGGAAAGCGACCACCCAGCGGGCCCGTTCGTCGGCCAGGGCGCGTCCCGGGGCCGTCTGCATGGTCGCGGGCAGGCGCAGCAACTTGCATTCGATGTGATCCAGCGTGTAGCGGCTATCGTCCGCGTCGCGTTGCAGCGCCAGGGGATCCGCCGCATCCGCCAGCGCGCGCCCCAATTGCCCACCGACATGGAACATGCGCGCCAGCCCTAGCGCGCCCAACGCATCCAGCCGATCGGCATCCTGCACGATCTTCGCTTCTATTGTCTCCGGCGCGATACCGGCCGAATAGCTGTGCGCCTCGATGGCATGCGCGACGGCGGCCAGGCGATCGCCGGGAAAGTCCAGCGCCGCCAGTTGCGCCACGGCCGCCTGTGCCGACATCCGTGAAGCCTCGCTGCGCCGCGGATGATTTTTCGGCAGGTTGACGAGATCATGCAGATAGCAAGCCGCCATCACCACCAACGCATCGGCCTGCGGCAAGGCCGCCAACAGCGTCCGCGCACTCCCCCAGACCCGCTCCAGATGATTCAGATCGTGCGCCCCATCGTTATCATCCGAAGCCGTGGCAAGGCGTATCAGGCGGGGGCGCCAGAGGTCCAATTGTTGTTGTAAGGGTGGAGTCGAGGAGGCGCAATTCATCTGTGCTGGTATTCGGTCAAATTCGATTCGACAGCCAAAATACCATATCAGCGAGCGCCTCCTTCCATCAGTCCGCTCCCATCTGCACCGGATTCGGTTGCCGTTTCTCGATGTTCCACTTCAACAGCGCGGCGCTGCGGAAGATGCCGTGGGCGAATTTGCCGTAGGGGAGCGTCAGGAACAAGGCCATCACGGGGCCCAGGTGCAGGGCCAGCAGCAAACCCATGGCGCTGGTATTGCGTCCGACCAGCAAGGCCAGGCCTGTGATCGACACCAGCAACAGCAACGCGATGAAGCCGCGATCCATGGGTTTTTGTCCGGCATCGCCGTGCAAGGGACTGCGTTGCACGTTCAGCCAGAACAATCCCGCCGGGCCGATGATCAAGCCTATCCCGCCCAGGGTGCCCAGCACCACCGGCAGGCTGGTATAGCCATACGGCGCGTGCAAATCCAGGAAGTAGTGATAGAACGTCGCCACGCACGTCGCGGCAAAGCACAGCATGAAGCCATAGAACGTGAAGTGGTGGAAACGGCGGCGCGCCAGCGTGAAGGCATCGCTGGACTCGTTGCAGCCCTTGCCATGCCCGCCGTCCAGATAACGCAGCCGCAGCGCGTCATGCGCCGCTTCCGCCACCGCCGGTCCCGTGGCCGAACCCGGCGAGACGTTGCGCCAAAAGCGGCTCACGCCCATCCCCAAGGCCAGGATGGCGAACAGGAAAACCACCCCGAACATCAAGGCCAGCGTGTTGTGCGGGAAGATGGCGTAGAAATTGCCCGCCAGCGGTGCATGGAACAACGATCCCGTCGACAGGACGGCCAGCACCAGGAACAGGGCCAGGCCGAAGGCCGTCGCCAGCGACAAGGTCAGGCCATTGCGCTGATATAGCGTGCCCAAGGCCGCCGGCCACGCATAGTCCGTATACGTCTGCTTGCGCACCTTGGCCATGGCCTGCGGGACGTTGACGGCGAATTCATGCGGCGGCGCATACTGGCACGCGTGCAGACAGGCGCCGCAGTTGTGGCACAGGTTCGCCAGGTAGTTGATGTCGGCCTTACCGAACTCCAGGCGCCGCGTCATGGCCGGGAACACTGCACAGAAGCCTTCGCAATAGCGACAGGCGTTGCAGATCTGCATGATGCGGGCGACTTCGGTCTCGTCTTCGGTGGTGGGCGCCAGGGTCTCGCCCTTGCGCACGAATTTGACCGGGGTTTCCTTCATGCCGCCACCAGCCGGCGCGGCATGGTCCAGGTTAAGCGTGGTGTTGGCCTGGCGCACGAGGGCTTCAAGCTGTTTCAAGGGAAGCTCCCATGGAATTGGTTTTACCTTGGCCCAAGGCGGCCTGCGCGGCCTTGGTGCCGGCGATGCGGCCGAATGCGGTGCCGATGGACATGCCCACGCCTGCCGTATAGCCCTTGCCCAGGACGTTACCGGCCATCATCTCGCCGGCCACGTACAGGTTGTCGCTGGGCTGGCCGTTGAAATGCACGGCGGCCTCGTCATTCACCTTCAAGCCAAGATAGGTGAAGGTGATGCCCGGCCGCAGCGGATAACCATAGAACGGCGCGCGGTCGATGGGCCGCGCCCAGTGGGTCTTGTTCGGCGTGATGCCTTCCGTATGGCAATCGTCCAGCGCGGTGTGGTCGAACTTGCCGACACGGCAGGCGGCGTTGTACTCGTTCAGCGTCTGCATGAAGGTGGCGCGATCCAGGCCCAGCTTGTCCGCCAGCTCTTCCAGCGTGTCGGCCGTGGTCCCGGGGAACACCGGCGGCATGAAGCGCCCGATGGCCTTGCTGTCGATGATGGAATAACCGATCTGGCCAGGCTGGTTGGCTACCAGACGGCCCCAGATGGCGTAGCGCTTGGGCCAGAAGTCTTCGCCTTCGTCATAGAAACGCTTGGCATCGCGGTTGACCACCACGCCCAGCGATACGCAGTCGATACGCGTGCAGATGCCACCGTCGTACAACGGCGCGCGCGCATCGATGGCCACGCAGTGCGATTGCGACGGGTCGCCGATGATGTCCGCCCCGGCCTCCATCATGAACTTCAGCAGCACGCCCTTGTTGAAGCGGGTGCCGCGAATCAGGAAATTGTCGGCGGGCCATTCGCCACGCTCGTTCTGGCCCCAGGCCTCGCGCAGCCATTCGATATTCGATTCGAAACCGCCGGCCGCCAGCACGCAGGCCTTCGCCTCGATGCGCTCGCCCTTGCAGTAGGCGGCAACGAAACGGCCATCCTTCAGGTCCAGGCGATCGACCGGCGCGTTGTAGCGGATCTGCACGCCCAGCGACTCGGCGCTGCGGAAATAAGCGTTCACCAGCGCCTTGCCGCCGCCCATGAAGAAGGCGTTGGTACGGGCCACGTGCAAGGCACCCGACAGCGGCGGCTGAAAATTCACGCCGTGCTTGCGCATCCAGTCCCGACAGGACGAGGACGCGCGTATCACCAGGCGCGCCAGATGTTCGTTGGTGATCCCGCCCGTCACCTTGAGCAGATCCTGCCAGAACTCTTCTTCCGGATAGGCCTCGATGAGCACGTCTTGCGGCGCGTCATGCATGCAGCGCAGATTGCGCGTGTGCTGCGAATTACCCCCGCGCCACTCCTTGGGCGCGGACTCCAGCAGCAACACGCTGGCGCCGGCTTCGCGGGCCATCAGCGCCGCGCACAGGGCTGCGTTGCCGCCCCCTATCACCAATACGTCCACCATGACTCGTGTGTCCTCCTTGAACAGGCTGGCACTGTAACCAGATGGACATAGGCCCGCCAGAACCCGCCGCGCAATAGGTCTTCAATTATTTTGAAGACACGATCATGGCCCCGCAGGTCGGGCGCACCGCATAGCTGGTGCGCCCGACCATGGGCGGCGGATTCTCTCACATCAAAATCTCACGCTCGCCCCTCGGTGGCCGAGTACAAGGTAGCGCCGGGCCAGCCGCCTTCCCGCACCAGGGTACGCGCCACGTCGCTGAGCACGACGCGGGCGGCCAGGGCCGCGGGTGACAGTTCATCCTCCGGCAGGCTGACCAGCATATTGCGCCGATGCAGGTGCTCATCGCTCAGCTGCAGGCGCGACAGCGACGGATCCACCGGCAGCGCCGCCCCGGGCTGGATGGTGGCGACGTGGCCGACCCGCACCATGGCCATCAGCATGGCCAGGCCGTCGACCTCGGCGGCGATGTTCAGGGTGCGGCCGATGCGGGCACAGGCGGCATCGATCAACTGGCGCAGGCCGTGGGCGGGACTGGGCAGCACGATCGGAATCTCGTGCAGGCCCGCCAGGGAAATATGTTCGCTGGTGGGCCACCCCGGCGTGCTGGGCAGGCCCATCAGCAGCAGGCGTTCGTCCAGCAGGGGCTGCACCGTCCAGCGTTGCGCGGAATCCGTATTGAAGACGATGGCCAGATCCAGCTGGCGTGCATTGAGCATGGACGCCAGATGGCCGGACAGGCTCTCCGTCATGCGCAGGCGCACGTCCGGATAGCGTTGCTGCATGGCCAGGATGAAGCGTGGCGCCAGCACGGTACCGGTGGTCGAGGCCAGCCCCACGCTGACCTGCCCGGTCAGGCGCGCCTCGCGCGCCGCCATGGCCGCCGCGTCCGCATGGCGGATGGCCAGCTGCGCCTGGCGCAGGAACGCCCGCCCGGCATCGGTCGGCACTACGCCCGTGGACGTGCGCTGCAGCAGCCGGGTGGCGAGTTCGCTCTCCAGGCGGCTGATCTGCTGGCTCAGGGCCGAGGTGACGATGCCCAGCTCGGCGGCCGCCCGGCCCATGCTGCCCAGCTCCACGACCCTGGCGAACGAGCGCAGTTGGCGTAGTTCCATGGCTGTCTTCAATAAAAATGAAAACCGTATTTTTGCATGCAAAGTGCCGTTTGCCTCCATCGTTTTCACAAACGTTGAAGACCTGTTCAGTGGAACACGTTTACGGCGTCTTTTCAGCAGCCCAAAATCCACGCCTGGATAACGCCAATCAGGCGAGCGGACGCGCCAAGCGCTCCCCGCGGGCGACACGCGGCCCTCGCGTATGGCGATCAGTTCGTCGCAATAGCGGCCGGCCATGTAGATGTCGTGCAGCACCACCACTACGGTCAGTCCTTTTTCGCGGCATAAGCGCTGCAGCAGCGCCAGGACTTCGACCTGGCGCGCCGGGAATCTGCTGCGGCGCGATTGCTGCCGCCGTGTTGCTGCTACTGCGCCATGACGACGGCTAAGCCTTGCCGGCGGGCGCGCCGGCAAGGCTGGCAACACAGGCCATATAGCCGGGCATGCCCTTCACCCAATGAAGGCGCACGGCTGCCGCCGCCGCGAAGCGCGGGTTTTCACGCACCAGCGGGAACTGCGGGCCGTCCTTCTCCAGGTCGATGTCCAGGGCCTGCAAACCTTCCGTGATGCCCAGGCCCAGGGTCTTGAGGACGGCCTCTTTCGCGGTCCAGCAGCGGAAAAAGCGCGCGCGCGCGGCGTCTTCGCCGGCGGCCTGCGCGCAGGCGTGCAGCGCGCGGGTCTCCTGCTCCGTGCACACGAGCGGTATCAGCGGC
The DNA here is from genome assembly GCF_002209485.1 of Achromobacter sp. HZ34. Lineage (GTDB taxonomy): Bacteria > Pseudomonadota > Gammaproteobacteria > Burkholderiales > Burkholderiaceae_B > Bordetella_C. The sequence goes on from NZ_NJIX01000001.1 coordinate 837,987, forward strand.
GGCCAGTCGAAGCCGGGTTTGATGTACTCGATGTCCACGCCCACGGTATGGGTTCGCGAGATGGCGATCATCGCTTCATCGTGGGCGTGGGATACGTTGAAAGACAGCGGGCCGCTGGACAGGCCCGCCTCCGATTGCGCCGCCCCTGATTGCCCCGGCCACGAAAGGCCCGATATGGCCAACGGCGCCAGCTCGGGGCGGCCATGGGGGCCGGCGCAGAAACGCAGATCCTCGGGCCTTGCCCCGGCGTACCGCGCGAGCAATTCCCGCAGCACCGACCGGGTCGTGGCAAAGCGAATGCGGTCCGATGCCCGCAAGAAACGGCGCGCCCGCGCCCGCTCATCGTCATCCAGATAGGGAAAGTCGACCGCCGTTTCGGCTATGGCGACACGCCAGACATCGACGCCATCCGGCCAGCGGCCCTCGGCAGGCAGCAACACCGCCCTCTCGCCCATCTCGACCTCCCCATGTATTCTTGCAATCCGCCCCCATTATGATAACGGCACTCAAAGCCACCCTGAAGGATATTCCCCCATGCCATCACCGGGCCGCGTCTCGCTGCTTCCTGTCCTGCGCGCGAGCAAGATCACCGTCCTGCTGGTCATCGCCAACATCGCCGTCTATGCCGGCCTGGGAGCGCTGGACACGCGCGCCTTCGAAAGCCTGAGCCAGAGTTCCTTCCTCATCGACTGGGGCGCCAACGTCCCGCCGCTGACGCTGTCCGGCGAGTACTGGCGCCTGTTCACCAGCATGTTCCTGCACGTCGGCTTCGCCCACCTGGCCATGAATATGCTGGCCCTGTGGTCGCTGGGCATCGTGCTGGAGTCGCGCATGCGCTGGCCCGTGTTCCTGGGTATCTACCTGCTGTCCGGCCTGTGCGGCAGCCTGACCACCGCGCTGTGGAATCGCAACGAGCTCATGGTCAGCTGCGGCGCGTCCGGCGCCATCCTGGGCCTGTTCGGCGCGGCCCTGGCCTACGCCCTGCGCGATCGCACCAGCGGCCGCCTGCATTTCCCCGTGCGCAACCTGATGATGAGCCTGGTGCTGACCTTCGCCGCCGGCACGGTGTTCTCCATCGACAACGCGGCGCACGTGGGCGGCCTGGTGTGCGGCTTCGTGCTGGCCTTGGTGGCGCTGTATAGCGAAAAGCTGCGCCCGGCCGCTGCCGCCGTGGTGCTCGTCGTGGCGGGCGTTATCACCGCGGTTGCGCTGGCCGGGGTGGTCCACGCCAACCATGATCAAGACTTGGGCGACAAGCTGGCCGCCGCGCGTCTGCGCGCCACGCTGCAACACCTGGGATTCGGCGGCTACGCCTCCGCCATGGATGGCGTCGTAACGCTGGATGGCTGCATCCAGGGCGTGATGTCCGGTACCGATCCGGACGGCCAACCCCTGCCCGGCCGCGCACCGGGCGAGATGAAGGTGGAAGACCTGCACCTGTGCAACGCCAACAAGGGCGACAGTGCGCGCTACGACAGGATCAGCCTGCTGGAGCGCTTCATGCCACAGCAATACGCCCAGTGCCGCCAAGAGGCGGCGGACTTGCGTGACCGGCAGACCAGCCAGGCGACCCTGAGCGACCTGGCAAAGATCGACCGCTATTGCACGCTCTGGCCGCAGGTCTATTCCGCCGTCTTCGGCCAGGCGCCCGCGGACCTGGACCTGAAAGCCGCTGCGCGCGCCCGCAGCGACATCGAGAATCTTCTGGATGGTACTGGGGTGGAAGGCGACGGACGCTATGGCTACGGGTCTGCCTACGGGGCCGGAGAAAGCGAAGGCAAGGATGGCTCACCAGCCACCGGCATCGGCGCACTGCTGCGCAGCCCCGGTCCGCTGGCGACGTCATTGGTAGACGAGGAAGGCTGCCCGTATTGGTCTTGCAAGCGCTAGCCGGGCAGGCGCATCAGACCGGCGCCTTCTCTCCCAAATCCCAGTACAGCCCGGCCATGATGGCCATGCCCTCGCGCGCGATCGCCACCGGCAGGTGCTCGTTGGGCGCATGCTGCGAGCAGCCCGCGTACGAATGGGGCACCCACAGCGTGGGCATGCCCAGGGCGTCGCTGAAGCAGTGATTGGGCAGCGTCCCGCCCAGGTTGGGCAGGATCGCCGGCTTCTTGCCCGTGGTCTCGCTGATCGAGGCCGCGGCCCACTGCACCCACGGATGATCCGGATCCAGCCGCGTGGCCGGCGCGATGTCCTGGCGCGGGCTGGACAGCTCGATCATGGTATAGCCCAGGCGATCCAGGTGACGGCGCAAGGCCGGCACGATTTCCTCCGGATCGACGCCCACGCAATAGCGCAGTTGCATGCGGGCCCATGCGCGCGGCGGAATCGCATGCACCGGCTTGTCCGGATTGCCGCAGACGAAGGCCAGCACCTCGGCCGAACTCCAACCATAGACCTTCTCCGCCGCCGTGAAACCCGGCTCGCCCCAGTTGGGATCGATGGCGGGCCCGTCGGCCATGTCCAGCGAACAGTCGGCCAGCGCGCGCCGCACGGAATCCGGCAGCTCCGCCGGCATCCATTCGGGCACCAGGATCTTGCCGGTCGGCCCCACGATGGTGGCGATGGCGTTGGCCAGCTGGATGCCGGGGTTGGACAGCAGGCCGCCCCAGTTGCCCGAGTGGTGGCCGCCTTCCCGTGCCTTGATCTCCATATCCACGTTGATGATGGCGCGCGAGCCCATGAACAGCGTGGGCCGCTCCGCCAGCAGGCGCGGGCCGTCGGACGCGATCAGCACATCCCCGCGCAGCAGGTCGCGGTGGGTCTGGCACACTTCGAACAGGCCGGGCGAGCCCATTTCCTCGCCCATCTCGATCAGGTATTTGACGTTGAAACCCAGCTTGCCGCGGGTCTCCAGCACGCATTTCAGCGCGGCCAGGTTGATCGAATGCTGGCCCTTGTTGTCGGCCACGCCGCGGCCATACCAGCGCTCGTCCTTGGGGGTCAGCTTCCAGGGATCCAGCGCGTCGCGCCAGCGTCCTTCCATGCCGGGCACCACGTCGCCGTGACCGTAGGAAAAGACGGTGGTCAGCGCCGGATCCTCGATGCGCTCCGCGAACAGGAACGGCCCCTTGGCGCGCGGGTGCTCCAGCACCTGGCAGGTGAAGCCCAGGGCTTCCAGCGTCGGCCGCATCTCGTTGTCCAGGTAGGCGCGCAGCTCGGCGGCCCGCTCGGGGTTCTGGCTTTCGGTGGGCTGCGCCACGCGGCGCGCGACGTCGGCGAACAGCGTGCCGTCGTCGAAGTATTGCTGAGCGCGATGGATGGCTGCGCTACGAGTCATGATGGGGTCTCCTGCAGCAAGGGAAAATGGCAGACATAGCGATGCGCGGCGCCCACCATGCGCGGTGTCTCTTGCGCGCAGGTGTCCTGGGCGCGCGGGCAACGCGGATGGAAGGCACAGCCCGACGGCGGATGCAGCGGGCTGGGAAAGTCGCCGGACAGCGGGATGTCCGGCAGGCCGGCGCCGGGGGTCGGCGCCAGCACCGAACCCAGCAAGGCGGCGGTATAGGGATGGCGCGGGGCGTTGAACACGGCGTCGGTCGCGCCCTCTTCCACCACCGCGCCTAGGTACATCACGGCCACGCGATCCACCAGGTGATGCACGACCGCCAGGTTGTGGCTGATCAACACCATGGTCAGGTTGAAGTCGCGCTGCAGGCCGCTGAGCAGGTTGAGGATCTGCGACTGTACCGATACGTCCAGCGCGGAAGTCGGCTCGTCGCAGATGAGGATTTCCGGTTCGCCGATCAGCGCGCGCGCGATGGCCACGCGCTGGCGCTGGCCGCCCGACAACTGGCCGGGATACGCATTGAGCAGGTGCGGCGGCAGGCCCACCGCGTGGGCGATGTCAGCCACCTTGCGGGTGCGGGAGGCGGCGCGCTCACCGCGCACTTCCAGCGTCGCGCCGATGATGGCGGCCACGGTCATGCGTGGATTGAGCGAGGAATACGGGTCCTGGAACACGGGCTGGATCAGGCGTGCCCGTGCCAGCCGGTCGTAAGCGGTAATGGGACGGCCGTCCACCAGCACGGTGCCGGAGGTGGGGGCCTCCATGCCCAGCAGCAGCTTGGCCAGCGTGCTCTTGCCGCAACCGGATTCGCCCACCAGGCCCAGGGTCTGGCCCTTGTACACGTCCAGGTCGACACCGCGCAAGGCCTGCAAGGTGCCGCCCGCGACCTTGTAGTGACGGGTCACGGCGCTGGCCCGCAGCACCGGGTGGGGCGGCATCGCGCCCGATTCCGGCGGCGCCCCGGCACGTGCCGCGCCGAGTAAATCGCGCGTATCCGGCCCGTCACGCAGCGCTTGATCCTGCGGCATCATGATGCGCTCCTTGCCAGCGGTTCATCGCCCAATGCGGCCGTGGCGCGCGTGAAGCGCTGCCATGCATCGGCTGGACGGCCGCTGCCATCCAGCGGCAGCACGCAACGGACGGCGTTACCGGCCGCGCGGGCGGGTAAGTCCAGGGCCGGAGCCGGGACCGCGTCTGTCGGCGCACCGGCGCCTGCCGTCACGGCGGCCGCAGCCTCACGCAAAGGTACGGGCCCGGCGGCGCAGGCGGCGCTTGCGTAGGGACAGCGTTCCAGGAAACCGCAACGGGTCAATTCGCCCGTCTGGCGCGGCACCACGCCGGGGATATAGCCCAGCATCTGGCCCCGCCGCGTGGCCCCCGGGACGGGAATCGAACGCAGCAGGCCTTCCGTATAGGGATGCAGCGGCCGCGTCAGCACGTCGGCACAGGTGCCCGTCTCCACGATCTGGCCGCCATACATCACGGCCACCCGGTCGGCGATGCCCGCCACCACGCCCAGGTCATGCGTGATCAATACCAGGCCGATACCCGTCTCGCGCTGGATGCGTGCCAGCAGATGCAGGATCTGCGCCTGTATGGTGACATCCAGGGCCGTGGTCGGCTCGTCCGCGATGATCAGTTCCGGCTCGCACAGCAAGGCCATGGCGATCATGACGCGCTGGCGCAAGCCGCCGGAAAGCTGATGCGGAAATTGCTCCAGCCGCTGCTCGGGCGAAGAGATGCCCACCTGCCGCAGCAGTTCCAGGCAACGCGCGCGGGCCGCGGCGCGGCTGACCTTGCGATGCTGCCGCAGCACTTCCATCATCTGGTCGCCGATGCGATAGCAGGGATCCAGCGCGGTCATCGGATCCTGGAAAATCATGGCGATGCGGTTGCCGCGCAATGCACGCCAGGCGCGGTCGGACAGGCCTTGCAAGGTGGCGCCCTTCAGCGCGATCTTCTGCGCCGTGATGCGCGCGTTGCGCGGCAGCAGTCCCATGATGGCCAGCGAGGTCAGGCTCTTGCCGCAGCCCGATTCGCCCACGATGGCCAAGGTCTCGCCCGCCGCGACGCTCAAGTCCACGCCACGCACCGGGCGCAGCAAACCGCCCGGGGTAGGAATCTCCACGGCCAGGCCACGAACTTCCAGCACGGAGGTACTCATGCCCTGCCCTCCGGCGCCGTGGCGTCGCGCAGGGCGTCGCCCAGCATGTTGATGGCCAGCACCAGCAGCACCAGCGCGGCGCCCGGTATCGCAATCAGATAAGGCCGGAACATCAACTGGTTCTTTGCCTCGGCGATCATCAGGCCCCAGGTGAACAGCGGCGGCTGTACGCCCAGTCCCAGGAAGGACAGCGTGGCCTCCAGCAGGATGGCATGGGCCATCTCGATCGACGTGACGACCACCAGCGGTCCCGTCAGATTCGGCAGGATTTCCTTGAACAGGATGCGCGGCGTGGAACTGCCGATGGCATGCGCCGCGCCGATGAATTCGCGGCCCACGATCAACTGCGTGGCGCTGCGCGTGACGATGGCGAAGCGGTCCCACAGCAGCAGCCCGATGACCAGGATCAGCAAGGGCAGCGAATTGCCCACCACCGCCACGACCACCAGGGCCACCAGCACCACCGGCAAGGTCAGGCGGATGGTCAGGATGAAGTTGACCACCAGGTCGACCCGGCCGCCCCAATAACCGGCGGCCACGCCCAGTGCCGTGCCCAGCGTGCCTGAAACCAGCACGGTCAGCACGCCGACCACCAATGAAATGCGCGCGCCGTAGATCAGGCGCGCGAAGTAATCGCGGCCCAGCGCATCGGTCCCGAGCAGATGCTCCCATGACCCTTTGGGCGCCCACACCGGCGGAATCAGCCGCTTGCCCAGGTCCTGCAAGGCGGGATCGGCCGAGGTCAGCAGCGGCGCGAAGATGGCACAGAAGACGATGACCAGCAGGATGGTGCCGCCGAACCAGAAGCCGCTGTGCCGCAAGGCGCGCCGCACGGCCACCTGGCGCGGTGACAGCAGGCGCATCGAGGCCACCGCCACCTCCGGCGACAGGACGCTTTCCGGCGCTACCGGCAATGCCGGCGTTGTTGGATTGGAAACGGGCATATTCATTTCAGCTGATCCGTATGCGCGGATCCAGCATGGCATTGAGCAGGTCCGCCAGCAGGGTCAACAGCGCATATACCACTGCGATCACCAGCAGGATGGCCTGTACCACCTCGATATCGGAGCGCTGGATGGACTGCCAGGCCAGATAGCCCAGGCCCTTGAGCGAGAACACCGTCTCGATGACGATGGATCCGCCCAGCATGTAGCCCAGTTGCACGGCCGCCAGCGAGACCACCGGAATGATGGCGTGGCGCAAGGCATGGCGCAGCACCACGCGCCAACGCGACAGCCCGTATGCGCGCGCCGTCCGCACATGATCCGACTGCAGCGTTTCTATCATGCCGGAGCGTGTCAGCCGCATGATCGCCGGCGCCGCGTTATAGCCCAGGGCCACCGCGGGCAGCACGAAATGCGCCCAGGTCGATCCACCGGAAACCGGCAGCCAGCGCAAGCTCACCGCGAACACGAAAATCAGCAGCATGGCGAACACGAAGGACGGCAGCGCCTGTCCCGCGACGGCCAGCCACAGCGAGAATCGATCTATCAGCGTATTCGGCCGCAACGCCGCCAGCACGCCCAGCGGAATCGACAGCAGCAGCGTGAAGGCCAGCGCCATCAGGCCCAGGCGTACCGTCACCGGCGCATATTCCGCCAGCACCGGCTGCACCGGCGTGCGCAGGTAGAAGGAACGGCCGAAGTCGCCGTGCAGCACCCGGCCCACCCAGTTGACGTATTGCTCGGTCAGGGGACGGTCGAAGCCGTACACCTTGCGGATGTTGTCGACATCCTGCTGCGTGGCGCCCTCACCCGCCATCGCGACGGCGGGATCCCCCGACAGGTGGACCAGGGAAAACGCCACGATGGAGACCACCACCACCACCGCCAGTGTCACCAGCAAGCGCTTGACTACGTAGGACAGCATGAGAGAAAACCGGCAGGGCCGCGCCTGGCGGCACGGCCCGGTTGCTCAACCCTGGAAAGATTACTTCCAGCGGGCCAGGTAGAAGTGCGCCATTTCGTCGGGCGTCAGCGGATAGTCCAGGTCCTTGTTGAAGGCATAGGTGCGGCCATACGTGTACAGCGGCACGAAGTAGGCCTGATCCTGGATACGCGCCAGGGCCTTGGCGTAGAACTCCTTGCGCTTCTCCGGGTCGGTCGACGTATCGGCGGTTTCCAGCCAATCGCGCACTTGCGGATCGCGGGCGTAGTCGTCGCCGGTGAATTTGAAGTAGTAGCTGGTCGAGGCCGACGCATCCAGCATGCCGTTGGACCCCAGTGTCAGGTGCGCCAGCTGTGCCTTGCCACCGACCACGATGGGCCGCAAGGCGCCCCACTGCATGAACTGGATGTTGGTACGGATACCCACGGCGCGCAGGTAGTTGGCCACGGCTTCCGTGTACTGCCGATCGCGATAGGCATAGAACGTGATGTCGAAGCCATTCGCGTAGCCGGCCTCGGCCAGCAGCGCCTTGGCCTTGGCCGGATCGTAGGGATAGTCGGGCACCTTGTCCGTGCAGCCGAACTGGTTCATGGAGCACATGGACTTCTGCACCACCGAGCCCGGACCGATCAGGTTCTTCACCAGGGCCTCGCGATCGATGGCGTAGAACATTGCGCGACGGACGCGAACGTCCTTCATCGGGTTGTCACCGGAGCGGCCCGATGCGTCCAGCGACAGGAAGGACATGCGCATGGTCGCGGCCGACTTCACCGTCAGGTTGTCCTGTTCCGCCAGCAGCTTGGCGTTTTCCGGCGGCACGCCCCACATCCAGTCGATGCCACCGGTCATCAGCTCGGACACCTGCGTATCGACGTCCGGGATGGTGCGCAGGACGATCTTGCCGATGTGCGGTTTGCCCTTGGGACTGCCTTCCCAATACTGGTCGTTCTTCACCAGGGTCAGTGACTGGCCCGGCTTGTATTCCTGCAATTTGTACGGCCCCGTGCACATGGGCAGCACCGCGCCGTTGTCGCGCCGGGTCTTGCCGTCGGCGGTGGGCACCGAGGGGGCGTTGTCGTAATGGCCCTTGGGGAAGATCGGCGACGTGCCGGTCAGGTACTCCAGCGCGGCGGGCGCGGGCCGCGTCGCGTGGAAGATCACCTCATAGGGCGAGACCACCTCGACGTTCTTGATCCAGTCCACCAGGGCCCGGAACGCCATGCCGCTGCTCTCGGGCGCCAGGGTGTTGAAGGTGTAGGCGACGTCCTCGGCGGTCATCTCCTTGCCGTTGTGGAACTTGACGCCCTGGCGCAGCTTGACGTCCAGCGTGTGGTCATCGGTCCATTTCCAGCTGGTGGCCAGCAGCGGCTTGTATTCGTTGGTGATGGGATCGCGATGCACCAGCGAGTCGCACATCGCGTAGGTCACGATCAGGGCTTCGCGTTGATTGCCGTAATAAATGTCCGGCGTATTCATCTCGGTGGAGGTGGCCCACACCAGGGTGTCATTCGCCTTGCCGGCCCATGCCGGTAAACCCGCCGAAGCCAGGACCGTGGCCGCCGCCACGCCCAGCAGGAATCGCTTGCCGCCCATTATTTCCCCTGGTTTGAATTGCATTCAAAATATCAGGGGATTTTGCCGACGCGGTCCGCGCGCGCCTACCTAGGACATATACCTAGGCCTGGTGACACCACTTTGGGCAACGGGGTGCTACCGCCCCTCCTTCGCGGTGATACCCGGGATGCGCCCTAGCCCGCGACGGGAGCCTTGCGGGGCAGCACCAGGGTGAACGTCGTCCCATGCTGCGCACCATCGCGCCGGCTGATTACATCGATGCGGCCGCCAAGTACGCCGTTGACCATCTGCGCGACGATATGCAGCCCCAGGCCCGTGCCGCCCTGATGGCGATGGGTCGTGTAGAACGGATCGAAGATGTGCGGCAGGTCCGCTTCCTCGATGCCCGCGCCGTCGTCGATGACGCGCACCACCACGTCGCCGCCCGCCTCGCCATGGGCCTGGATGCGCAACGTCCCGCTGCCCTGCCCATCGTCGAAAGCATGCGCCAGCGCGTTGTTCAGCAGGTTTCCTATCACCTGCTCCAGCGGCCCGGGATAGCTGTCCATGAACAGCCCCCGCTCCAATTCCAGTTGCAGGCGAATGCGGTCCTGGTAAGGCCATTTGCGCAGGCGCGGATCGGCATCCAGCACGGCCTCGTCCAGCGCGAAGGAGCGCCGCTCCATGCTGGTGCGATCCACCGCCACCTGCTTGAAGCGGCGCACGATGCCGGACGCCCGCCGCACGGCAGTGTCCGCCAGCTGGGATGCCTCGTCCGCCTCGTCCAGGAAACCCTGCAGATCCGACTTGCGCAGGCCCGCTTCCAGGCGCGCGCGCAAGATCGCAATGGACTGCGCCAAGGCGTTGATGGCCAGGTTGGCGCTGCCCAGGGGCGTATTCAGTTCATGCGCCACCCCCGCCACCATCAGGCCCAGCGACGACAGGCGCTCCGCCCGCGACAGGTCCGCGCGCACATTGCTCAGATTGGTATACGCCTCGCGCAAGGCCTGGTTGGCGCGGCGCAGCTCCTGTGCGCGGCCCTCTTCCTCGACCAGGCCGCGCATCGTCACCCAGCTGTAGCGCAGCGTGACCAGCAGCACCAGCACCATGAGCAGCCCGACGATCATCTTCCAGTTGTGGACCCAGCCGTCGGCTTGCGCGCGATCGCCGCGTACCAGCACGACCAGGTTCATCTTGCTGATCACCGGACCGGCGCTTTCCATGTCGGTGAACGTGTCCGCGCCTATCTTTACCCGGCGGAAGGCATAGTCGGCATCCTGGCTGTGATAGCGGCCGCTGTCGGCGCGGGTGACTGCCCGCCACAGACGAGGATCGCGGTCAGGCACTTTTCTTTCCGGCAGTCCCAATTGCCAGGCCCAGTCATCATCGGGCTCGGGACCCTGCAACCAGTAGCCACGGTCATTGAGCAACAGTACCGTCAACCCCCGCCTCTGGGCCAATTCGTTGATGCGGGTCAACAGGCGCGACGCCCGGTAATTGATCACCACCACGCCCTGGGCGACATCGTCCTCGTACAGCGGCGTGGCCACGCGCAGCGTCGGCACCAGGGGACGTTCCACGCCACCATGTTCTTCGTTGAGGTCCATCGGCGAGAAGTACACCGACCCCGGCGGCGTGCGCTGGGTATCCTGGAAATAGCCGCGCGTCAGCTTGTTCTGCAAATCGTCGGGCGGCACCAGCGCGGGGCTGCCCCTGCGCCAGTTCACGCGCAACAGCTCCTGGCCATCCTGGCCCAGCCAGCGCACCTGGTCATACACCCCGGAGGCGCGCGAGAACGTCAGGTACAAGCGCGCCATCGGCGAGCCGTCGGAAACGTTGTCACGCGGTAGTTGCGAGGACATGTCGCCGAGAAACAGGACGTCGTGTTCCAGGCTGTCCAGGGTGCGCCGCACGATCTCCACCGATTCGTCCAGCAGGGCTTCCCTTTCGCGCCACAGCGGTTCCTGGGTCAGTGCGTCGAACTTCGCCCACAGCCACGGGAAGCCCAGCGCGAAGGCAATCAGCCACGGCAGCACCATGACGACGTAGCGGCGTCGCACCGGGCGTGGCAAGGCAAGGAATGAACGGAGGATGCGCAGCCCCCCAAAGCGCGCCGGGACCGCGGCCTCGGCCGTCGCGGCGGACCGCGCAGCCGATCGGCTCGCAGGCTGGGAGGCAGACTCGGAAGCGGACCGAGGCGCCGTCATCAACGCCCCGCCGCTGCCGCCTGCCGCGCCAGCCGGCTGATGAATTGGTCGACGCTTTCAGGACGTGCGTACAGGTAACCCTGCGCGTGCGGACAGCCCTTGTCTTGCAGCCAGGCAGCCTGCTCGGGCGTCTCCACCCCTTCGGCCACGACCTGCATGTTCAAGCGCTGGCCCAGCTTGATGATCATCTCGGCGATCACGGGGTCACTGCCCGCCTGGCCAATCTCATGGATGAAATGACGGTCCACCTTGAGCGTGGTCACCGGCATGTCGCGCAGATAGGCCAGGGACGAATATCCCGTGCCGAAGTCGTCGATGGCGATGGGAAAGCCAGCCTCGCGCAAGCCGCGCAGCAACACGCCATTGCTCTCATGATCGTGCATGGCAACGCTTTCGGTGATCTCCAGCTCCAGGCGCCTCGGATCGATGCCATGGCGATTGGCCACCGCGATCAGCTCCTGCATGAAACCGCGCCGCGCCAATTGCACGGCCGACACATTGACCGCCACGCGGATGTCCTGGTGACCCGCCTCGCCCAGGCGCGCCAGGGCACGGCAGGCCAGGTGCAGCACGCGCAACCCAAGCGGAATGATCAAGCCGTTGGCTTCGGCCATGGGGATGAATTCGGACGGCGGCACGCGCGTGCCATCCTCGCGCGTCCACCGCGCCAGCGCCTCGGCGGCGGTCACCTGGCCCGTGCATACATCTACCTGGGGCTGCAATTCGATGCTGATCTGTTCGTAGCGCAAGGCCCGCGACAACTCACGCGAGCGGGTGAAGCGCTGGTTCAACACCTGTTCCTCGCAGGCTTCGTACTCCACCATTCCACCGCCGCTCTTGCCCGGCGCGCGGCGCAACAGCAGCGAGCCCAGCGCCATTGCCGCCGCCGCCGAGCCTTCGTAGGCGTCGAGGTCCAGCCGCGCCGCGCGCACACTGATGAAGTCCTGGCCATCTTCGCCGTCCATTTCCAGCTGCTCGACCTGGTCGTGGCCCAGGCGGGCGCGCTGGCCGAGAATGGCGAAGGTGTCGTCGTGCAGGCGCGCCACCAGGCAAGGCGGCGGAAAAACGGTGAGCAGGCGCTCGGCCATCTTCTGCAGCATCAGGTCGCCCTGTTCCACCCCCAGCGCCAGGCAGTTGGCCGCATACTGATCCAGCTCGACGAACAGGATTGCGCGGTCGCGCGGAACCGGCTGTTCAAGCACCGGCGCCAGTGCGCGCAGCATGGCATTGGCATTGGGCAAGGCCAGCAACGTGTCCTCATAGGCAACGCGATCCAGGCGGCTGTTCAAGGCTACATTGATCAGGCCGGAATTGATGTGCGCGGCGAATACTCGCAGCAACTCGTGTTCAGTGGGGTCCAGTGCCCTGCCCGTGGCGATATAGGTCGCTGCATGCGGTCCATCCTGAGCGCCGGGAAAGAACAGCACCTGGCTGGTGCCACCGTCGACATTGGCGCGCGAAGTCAGGGCTTGTTCCAGGGACTGGCGGATCTCGCCCTGGTGCAGATCCCCCAGGGCCATGTCGATGGTGCCTGCCAGATTACCGGCGGCGCCGACGATGCGCGCCTGCGAGGGATGATGCTCAGCGCTGCCGTCCTCGGCCACGCACACCAGACCTTCGGGCGCGACCCCCAGCAATCGAGCGAGCTCCAGCATCACCCGTTGGGAAAAATCCGACAGACTGCGCGAATGGGTCAGGAAATTGCCGGCTTCGACAATCACCTGTAAACCTTTACGTGCGCGGCCCAGGGCTCGAATCTGCTCCCAGGTGCGCAGATTACTCATCAGGATGCCGTGCAAGCGTTCGACCGTCAGGTCCGTCTTCAACCAATAGTCGCTGATGTCCAACTGCGACAAAGACTGCTTCATCGGTGCCAGTCCGGGCTGTCCGGTCACCAGCACCACCCGCACCTCGGCATTGCCCAGCACCTCGCGGATGCTGCGCACCAGGCGCAGGCCGGCGTCGTCGGTCTCCATGACGACGTCCAGGATCACCAGCGCGATCTCTTCTTCGCCGCCGGCCAGCAGCCGCGCCGCGGCCCCGGCGGAATTGACCGACAGGATGCGGACCGGTTCCTCCTGGAAAGTGAAATTAGCCAGTGCCAGTCGTAGTGAGCGCTGGAACTCGACATCGTCATCCACCGAGAGGACGGTGAAGCCCGCCCGCTGCGGATTCGCGCTGCTGACGGCAGCCGGCCGCTCGGCCACGCCTTCATCCCGCTCGGCAACGAATGCGAATAGATCGCCGTCCTCCCCGTGCACTGGCCCGGATTCCTCTTTTACGGCCATCTGCTAACCCCCAATACGTCTCGTCTCAGCCTCTCGGATCTGCTGCCCGGAGGGGCTACCCGTAGCGTCATGTTGTAACGCCACAATTGTGTTGAGATTTATATCTCAGGATATGAATAGAAACAATAGGTTTCGTAGACAAGCAGCTTCTTTCTTTTTATATCGTTCGCGTGCCTTTGCACGCAAGCCGCGCACCCGCGCAACCGTGCCAAGATAATTTCACTTGACTAAGCGTGCCGCCATCCACGATGTTACGACCGATGTCTACAGCATGTCTGAATGTTAGCTCCATGGAATCGGACCCAGCAACCATGCTTCCACCGCCAGCCCTTCCTGCACTGTCTCGGCCGCCCGCGGATCCCCATGCGGTCGCCCTGGCGGAGACCGCGGCATTGCTGGCCGCCGGCCTGTTCGGCGCCGACATGGTGGTGCTGAAGCTGTCCCGCCCGACCGAAGTCACGCACGTCCATGACGTCCTGCCGGCCGGGGCCGAAGTGCGCCTGCGCCTGAGCGCGGAAATTCCCGGGCCGGACGCGGCCTGCTGGGGCAGCGTGGAACTGTTCGACGGCGAGACACCCGCGGCCGAGGCCGAGACCAAGGCCGAGGACGAAGCCGCCCAGCCCGCCAGACCCGCCAGGCCCGCCACGGCGCTGGCCGCCACGCAGGCCGCCCAGATCGCCCTGGACCAGCTTGCCGCCCACATCGCCAGTGGCGTGCGCGCCTTGCACGCCCACCGCTACGAAGACCATCTGACGGGCCTGGGCAACCGCCATCGTTTCATCCTGGACGCGGCCGCCGCCTTGAATGAACGGCCGGCTGACGTGCAGGCCCGTCTGTGGGCCGGCATCATCGACGTGCTGCCGCTGGAAGACATCAGCCGGCTGGTGGTCAGCGCCGGCTTGCATCGCGTGGAGCTGGCCATCAGCCTCATGGCCGAGCGCCTGTCGCGCACCCTGCCGTCCGGCGTCCGCCTCTACCGCCTGGGACTCGTCCGCTTCGGTCTGTTTCGCGACGACACCCTGGAGCACATGCACGGCTGCCTGAGCAAGTGCGTGGCGCAGTTCGAGGCGCCCTTGCACGTCGACGACGTCATGCAGCTGGATCTATGCGCCGTCGCCGGCATGATTCCCGTCGAGCGGGGCGAACTGGAAGACCTGATCGCCGCGCTGTATTCGACCTCCCTTGCCGCGCGCAGCCAGGGCCGGCCGGTCACCGTCTACAACCGCCAGGTCCTGCGTACCCAGCAACGCCACGGCATGATCGTCAACTCGGTCCGCGCCGCCATCGCCGCGCCGGGCCAGTTGCGGCTGGTCTACCAGCCGCGCGAGCGCACCGCCGACGGCAACTGGACTTCGGTGGAAGCCCTGCTGCGCTGGGACCATCCCACCCTGGGCGAGATCCCACCGGGCGAATTCATTCCCCTGGTGGAACACACTGCGCTGATGCCGCTGCTGACCGATTGGGTGCTGGGTACCGGGCTGCGGCAATTGGGGCAGTGGCAACGCGAATTACCCGCGCTGAAGATGTCCATCAATATTTCAGCGTCGGATCTGAAGCGCCCGAATTTCGATGGCCGCGTGCGGCGGCTGATGGACGAGCACCGGGTCAGCGCCCGCAGCCTGGAGCTGGAGGTGACCGAAGGCGCCATCGTGCGTACCGAGCGCGCCGTGCTGGAGACCCTGGGCGGGCTGAGCCGCCACGGCGTGGAGATCGCCATCGACGACTTCGGCGCGGGCTACAGCAACCTGACGCAATTGAGCGAACTCCAGGTCGATGTGATCAAGATCGACAATCGCCTGGTGCGCGCGGTCGCGGCCAATCCGCGCGCGGCGACCATCGTCCAATCCGTGGTGGACCTGGCCAAGCGGCTAGGCCATCGGGTGGTGGTCGAAGGGGTGGAAACGGCCGAGCTGAAGGCGCTGTCGGCGCATTGGGGCTGCGATGAAATGCAGGGCTATTACATCGCCCGGCCGATGGAGCTGGCCGCGATGACGCAAGCGCTGGCCACGCGGCACGTCTGTGCAGCCGTGCATTGACAGGCGGACGGCGCGGAACTAGAAAAAGGCATGTCGATTTGCCGCGACCCCGTTCGTCGTAGGCTTGAGACCGCCCACCGGGCGGCCCGATATCCCAGGAGACCCGCCATGAGCTCGACTGTCAAACCGATTCCGCCGGACATGCATACCGTCACGCCGCACATCATCTGCAGCGATGCAGCCGGCGCCATCGATTTCTACAAAAAAGCGTTCGGCGCCACCGAACTGGCGCGCCTGCCCGGCCCGCAAGGCGGGGTGATGCACGCCATGGTGCGCATCGGCGATTCCAACGTCATGCTGGCCGATGAGATGCCAGGCTGCGGGTCTGCCAGTCCGACCACGCTGAAGGGCACGCCCGTCACCCTGCATCTGTATGTCGAGGACGTCGATACGGATTTCGCGCGCGCGATCGAGGCTGGCGGCACGGCCGTCATGCAACCCACCGATATGTTCTGGGGCGACCGCTACGGGGTGCTGAAGGATCCCTACGGCCACAGCTGGTCCATGGCGACGCATACGCGCGACATGACACCGGCGCAGATGGACAAGGAAATGAAGGAGATGATGGCCAACTGGAAACCGCCGCAGCAGTAAGCGCAGCGGGCCAGCGGCTGGGCGGCGGCCGCGCACTCAGGCGCGGCTGCCCCGCATGGCCGATGGGAGCCGGCGCAGCAACCGTGCCCCGGTTCCACGCGTGCGCGTCAGCGCGCCTTCAGCCCGAGGAATCCCGGCACTGCCAGCAGCGCGCCCAGGCGCGCGCTGGCCACCATGGCCGGCGACACGTGCTCGGCCGGCATCAACAGATTCAAGGTGCCCAGGCAGACATCGCCCAACACGACCGGCACGTTGATCACCGACTTCAATCCCAGCGCCACGATGGCGGCATGATCGTCGAAGGACTCGCGTATCGCCGTCTCGCCCTCTCCCACGTACACCTTGCGCTCCAGCAATACGTGGCGTCCCCAGGGCATGCCCTTCTTTTCCTTGGACCCGCCCGGCGGATAGGACTTGGGATCGGAGCTATACAGGCGCACCACCGCGATGCGCTCGGCATCGAAGCGGTTGACCGTGCACAGCGTGTGTCCCAGCAAGGGCTGCAGGTAGCGATCGACGGCGCCGAACAGCGCCGTTGGATCCTGGCCGGCACAGGCGTCCGCCAGCGCGTCGATATCGAGCAGCGACGAGGCTGCGGTTTCCAGTTCCAGCATTTGAGTCATGAAGTCATCATTCCTGCTTGCTACCAAGTACGCGGGCAGGCACGGCGCACCGTGCCCTGCCGCGGCTATCAATCGTCGGCGTGGATACCCAGGTCGCGCACCAGCTTGCCGTACTTGTCGGCATCGCGCACCAGCACGTCGCCGAAGCCCTTCGGCGTGCTCTGCATCACCTGGACGCCCATGTCGCCCATCTGCTTCTGCACTTCCGGCAGCGCCAGGATGCGGTTGATTTCCTTGCTCAGCTTTTCAACCAGGGCCGGGTCCATGCCGGCGGGGCCGAAAGCGCCATACCACACGGCCATTTCGTAGCCGGGCACGGTTTCACCAACCGTGGGCACGTTCGGCAGCAAGGGCGAACGCTTGTCCTCGGTGACGGCCAGCAGGCGCAGCTTGCCGGAATTCACGTGCGGCAGCGTCTGCGTGCCGGCGCTGAACAACAGCTGGGTGCGGTTAGCCACGGTATCCAGCACCGCGGGCGCGCCGCCACGGTAAGGCACGTGGGTCATCTTGACGCCCGTGGCCTTCTCGAACATGGCCGCGCTGAGGTGGTTGGTCGAGCCCGCGCCGGCCGAGGCATACGCCAGCGGATGGGTCTTGGCGTAGTCGATGAATTCGGCGACGGTCTTCACCGGCAGCTCGGGATTGACCACCATGGTGTTGGTGACCAGCGCCAGCTCGGCGATAGGCGTGAAGTCCTTGACGCCGTCGAAGGGCATGTTGGCGTACAGCGCCTGGTTCATGGTGTGCGTGCTCATCGAGCCGATCAGCAGCGTGTAGCCGTCCGGCTTGGCGCGCGCCACATAGCCCGAACCGATGTTGCCCGACGCGCCGGAGCGGTTTTCGACGATGACCGACTGGCCCAGCGAGGTCGTCATGTGCTGCGACAGCAGACGCGCCAGGATGTCGGTGGAACCGCCCGCGGCCCACGGCACCACCAGGGTGATGGGCTTTTCAGGATAGGCGGCGGAGGCCAGCGCCGGCGCAATGGCCAAGACGGCCAACGCGCCGCCGAGTAGACGTTTGAAAGAAGTCATAAAGATCCCCTGGTGATGAAAGCCGGTACGTGTGCCGGCGGAAAAAATGGTTCCGGCGCGACACCGGAAGCCAGACGCTTTGTCTCGTGAGCCGTGGCGGCATGGGCCGCGGCGCCTGTTGCTACAGCTGCTACTGCTTTTACTGCCACCGCTGCTACTGCTACTGCAACTGCTACTGCTACTGCTTTTACTGCTACTTCCACCGCGAATACTTCCAGCAGCGCCGCCGGGTGTCAGCGTCCCACTGCGTAACTCTGCATGCCGCGCGGATTGGCGCCGGCGCGCAGTTGCAGGCCACCGCCCGCTTCCGGTTCACGCGTGCAGGCGCTGATGCGGCCTTCGGACCAGTCCGCGCCGACCTTCACCTCGTGTCCCGCCGCGCGCAGCCCTTCCAGCGTGGCGGCCGGCATGCGGCCTTCCACCGTAATGCGGTTGAGCGTGGTCGAACGCGGCCAGAACGAGCCCGGGAAATGGTCCACATGCCAGGACGGCGCATCGATGGCCTCCTGCAGATTCATACCGTGCAGCGCGTGGCGCAAGAAGAACGGCGCCGTCCACTGGTCCTGCTGATCGCCGCCGGGCGTGCCGAAAGCCATATAGGGTTCGCCATCGCGCAAGGCCATGCCCGGCGACAGCGTGGTGTTGGGCCGCATGCCGGGACGCAGGGTGCCGGGCAGGTCGTCGTCCAGCCAGGTCATCTGCAGGCGCGTGGTCAGGGAGAAGCCCAGCTCGGGCACCGCCGGGCTGGACGACAGCCAACCGCCCGAAGGCGTCGCCGCGACCATATTGCCGTCGCGGTCGATGACGTCGATATGGCAGGTATCGCCGACGAAGATTTCGCGCGCGGCCCATTCCTGCACGGGCGGCAACTGGGCGAAAGTCGGCTCACCCACGCCGAAGCGGGTATCGGCCTTGGCCAGCGTGCGCACGGCCGCCTCCAGGTCGGGCAGGCGCGGCACGCGACCCAGCGGATGGCCGGGATTGAGCACCTTGCTCGAATGCTGGCCGTCGATGAGGGCGGCGCGGGCCCGGGCATACTCGTCCGACAGCAGGCCGGCCAGGGGCACGTCCACGGCATCTGGATCGCCATACCACGCCAGGCGATCGGCGAAGGCCAGCTTGGCGGCCTCGGCGATGCGATGCACGAATTCCGTGGAATCGGGCGCCACACTGTCCAGGCCCAGATGGCGCGCCATGGCAAGTTGCTGCAGCAGCACGGTGCCCTGCGACCAGGCGCCGCATTTGGCCACGGTGTAGCGGCCGATGTCGGTGGTCAGCGGCGTTTCATAGGCGGCACGCCAGTCGGCCATGTCTTCCAGGCGCAGCAAGCCCTTGTTGCGTTCACCGGTGGTGTCGCGGATGGCGGTGTTGCGGTAATAGCTGTCGATGGCCTGCGCCACGAAGCCGCGATACCAGACGTCATGCGCGGCATCGATGCGGGCACGGCGGTCGCCCGCGCGGCTGGCTTCCTCCAGCACGCGGGTATAGGTAGCGGCGATGCCGGGCGTGCGGAACAGGCGGTCCGGGTGCGGCACCTTGCCGTCGGGCATCCAGACGGCGGCGGAGCTGGACCATTCCTGGCGGAACAGGTCCTGCACCGCGAAGATGGCCTGCGGAATGCGCGGCACCAGCGGAAAGCCGTTACGCGCATAGTCGATGGCGGGACGCAGGACGTCGGCCAGTTCCCAGGTGCCGTGATCGCGCAACAGGGTAAGCCACGCACCGAAGGCGCCCGGCACCGTGGCCGGCAGCAAGCCGATGCCCGGCACCATGTCCAGGCCCATGGCGCGGAAATAGGCGGGCGTCGCCAGGGCGGGCGCATTGCCCTGCCCGCACAGCGACTGCATGCGCTTGTCGCGTTCGCTCCAGAACAGGATGGGCACTTCGCCGCCGGGGCCGTTCAGATGGGGTTCGACCACCTGCAGCATGAAGCCGCCCGCGGCCGCCGCGTCGTAGGCGTTGCCGCCCCGCTCCAGCACACTCATGGCCACCTGGCTGGCCAGCCAGTGCGTGGATGACACCACGCCAAACGTGCCGCGGATTTCAGGGCGAGTGGTGAAGGTTGGAGACATGGCAGCCGTGTAAAGATGACCGGAGAAATGAAGCCAGCCGGGGCAGGCGCCGGTCATCCTGAGGATGGCGGGCGCGGCCAGACGTCTGGGAATCACGAAAGTATAGGTCGGCCGAAATAACCCGTTACGGGTTTTTTATAATGCCGGCATAAACGTTTGGTTATGCCAGAATATTCCATGCCCCCTTCCCTGTCCCAGACCACCTCCGCCGCGCGCCTGGTCTCGCGCTTGAAACTGCGCCATCTGGCGCTGCTGATACACATCGCCGAACGCGAATCGCTGACCCGCGTCGCCGAGGAAATGGGGATCAGCCAACCGGCGGCCACCAAGGCGCTGGGCGAGATCGAAGCCGTCTTCGGCGCCCCCCTGTTCCTGCGCACCCCGCGTGGGCTGCGGCCAACCCCCTTGGGGGAACGGGCCATCGTGCGCGCGCGCCATATGCTGCAGGACGTCGACCGCTGGGCCGATGAAATGGAAGCCGTGCGTGGTGGCCATAGCGCCCACCTGCACGTGGGCGCCGTGCCGTATATCTCGGCGCGCGTGCTGGTGCCGCTGGTCGAGCGCCTGTACGAGCGCCACCACATCACCATCAGCCTGCAGCGCGCCACCACGGACCAGCTGCTGGATCGCCTGCGCGCGCACGAACTGGATTGCGTGATCGGCCGCGCGGCCGTGATGAAAGGCATGGACGAGTTGCAGCACGAAGTGCTGTATCCGCAACGCCCTGCCCTCATCACCAACCGCCGGCTGGCGCAGGCCATGGCGCGGCGCGCGCCGGACTGGGCGGCACTGGCGGAGATGAACTGGATACTGCCGTCACCGCTGACGCCCATCGGCAATATGGTTAGTGAATTGTTCGCGCGCGCGGGGGCGCGGCCACCGGCGCCGATGATAGAAACGTATTCCATGGACGTGATCGCCGCCCTGATGGCGCATCACGACAGCCTGCTGTCCATCGTGCCAGAAGAAATCGCCACGGACTTGAGCCGCGACGGCAACATCACCATCGTGCCATGGACCTTCGACTGGACGCTGCCGCCGGTCAGCCTGATCCGGCGCCGGCGCGAATTCACGCTGCAGGCCGAGGAATCGTTGATAGGCATCCTGCGCGAGGTCTGCGCGGAAGCGGTGGGACAAGCCGGCGGATCTCCTCAAACGGTAAGCGATTGAAAACGCCGCGAGGCTGGCGCGCTACGCCGCCGCCAGGCCATCCCGCTCGGAGCGGTTACCGGCGGGACTGTGCTCCGCGGTGTCCCCGAGCATGACGGACCGGCAGGTGTCGCGTTTTGGAGGCCAAGCTGACAGTACGATTATTCACGTTTGCAAAGAACACATGCAGTTCAGGGACTGGCGCCTGCGTATTCTCGCCACCACCCGAGCCAGCAGGCCGGGCCAGGCAATCTGCTAGGAGAATATTCATGAAGTCACGCATCGCGCTGCAAGCCGCCCTTTGGACCGCCGCCGCCGTGGCCGGCGCACCGGCTTTCGCACAGACGGCCACCGGTCCGGCCAATTCCGCCGCGCCGGCTGCCATGACCACCGCGCCCGCCAACACCAAGACCGCCACGCCGCACAAGGCCAACGATCGCGTCGAAAAGCACATCAAGAGCCTGCACGACCAGCTCAAGATCACGGCCGCCCAGGAAGGCCAGTGGGAGCCGGTGGCCCAGACGATGCGCGACAACGCCGAGCAGATCGACACGCTGGTGGAAAAGCGCAATGCCAATACGTCGATGACGGCGCTGGATGACCTGAATTCCTATGCCGAATTCACCCAGGCCAATTCGGATGGCGTGAAGAAGCTGACGGCCGTGTTCACGCCCCTGTACAACAATCTGTCCGACGACCAGAAGAAGAACGCGGACAAGATCTTCAGCCAGGGCGAGAACCGTCGCGTGGTCCACAACAAGAAGCCCGAGAAGGCGAAGACGCCGGCCAAGGGCTGATCGTCGGGATGCTTGCCGGTGCTCGCGGCGCCGGCGGTGTCTTTTCGATCCTGCGGCCGGACCCTTCCCTTCCTTGAACGGAGGGGTTTCGTGGAGGCTTCCACGTCGCGCGGCGCCTGATGCGCTTGCGGGCCGCAGAACGGTAATCCTGGAAAAAGGACTTATATATGAAACGAACTACCCTGACGATCCTGGCTAGCTTGGCCACCCTGGCTGCGGCCAGCGCCGCTCATGCGGAGGTCAGTGTCAATCTAGGCATCGGTGTGCCCGCGTACGGTTACGCTGCACCGCCCGTCGTCGTGGCGCCGGCGCCTGTCTACCGCGCGCCGCCGCCCGTGATCTATCGCGGTGGTGGCAACTGGGGCCACGACCACTACCGTCGCCCGCCTCCGCCGCCGCCGCGCCATTACGATCACCATGACAACCATCATGACGATCACCACGACAATCACCATCATTGATTGATGGAAGTTTCCGGGGCGGCTTGTAGCCGCCCCGGTGCATTTTGCCTTGCAAGGTTTGGGGTAGCCGTTCAGCCATTCGCCGCTGCGCCGCCGCGCCACACGGCGCCTTGGCGCGCGGGCATGGCGCCGCTAGCCAAGCCCTCGTTCGGCGGCATTGGCTACGTTCGTCGCTCGGCTGCCCTGGAGCGGCGCTGCGCCGCTCCAAGGCCCTGCCCGTGGCCCCAGGGCGGAACCGAAATCGGCCGGCTCACAGCACCCGGGCCAGCGCGAAGCCATCCCAGCCTTTTTCTCCCACCGTCTGCAGGGCGGTGGCGGATAGGCGGCGGTTGGCGCCCAATCGTTCGAAAAACTCGAAGACACCCTGGACGTCGGCATCATCGCGCGCGTTGGGGTCGACCATGCGGCCGGCGCGGATGATGTTGTCGCCAACGATCACCGTGCCGGGACGCGACAGGGCCAGGACACCCTCCAGGTAAAACGGATTCGACGCCTTGTCGGCATCGATGAACGCGAAGTCGATGGGTTCACCGTTCTCCTCGCGCAGGCGCGCCAGGGACAAGCGGGCATCGCCGACAAGGATGCGCACGCGATCAGCCAGGCCCGCCTTGGCGATGTTGTCGGCGGCCACGCGGGCATGGTCGGCGTTGGCTTCCAAGGTCACCAACGCTCCGCCCTGGGGCAATACGCGCGCCAGGCAGATGGCGCTATAGCCGCCCAGGGTGCCTATCTCCAGGATCCGGCGGGCGCCGCACATCTGTGCGAAAAGCTGCAGCATGCGAGCCTGGTTGGGCGCGACTTCCTGCGCCGGCAGGCCCGCCGCGCGGGAAGCGGCCAGGGTCTTTTCCAAGATGCGATCCGACAGGCCTAGGGTGCGTTCGAAATACTGATCGACGGCGATCCAGCGGGCTTCATCCATGATGAGATACTCTTTATAAGCGATAAGAAATCTGGCGGTCGTGTCGACGTCACGACCTGATGCCTCGCATACTACGGCGGTCTTCCCTGTCATGAACAGGCAGTAATTTTGCTGCTATCGTCAGTTTTTTTGACGGATAGGCGATATGCGTAACTTGCCCCCTTTATCTGCCCTGCGTGCCTTCGAAGCCATCGCCCGCCATGGCTCGGTCACGCGGGCGGCGGGCGAGTTGCATCGCACGCACGGGGCGGTCAGCCGGCAGTTGCGCCTGCTGCAGGAACACGTCGGCGCGCCCTTGTTCGACAAGGCAGGCACGGGTTTGCAGTTGAACGATGCGGGGCGGGCGCTCTACGACCTAGCGCGCCGCAGCTTCGACGAGCTGGAAAGCGGCTACGCCCGCGTGCTGCGCCAGGCGCGCGACCCCGGCCTGCACGTCGCCTGCAGCGCGACCTTCGCCATGCGTTGGCTGGTACCCAACCTGGAGCGTTTCTATCGCGCCTGCCCCGACGTGCGCCTGCGCCTGTCCATGACCTCCGCGCGGCAGATGCGCAGCGAAGACGCCGACCTGTTGATCGCCTGGGATCTATCGGCCTACCCGCCCGCCGACCGCGAACGCGCCATCAAGCTGGCCGGCGTCGCCTTCGGCCCGGTGCATGCACCCGGCTACAAGCCGGCGCGCGGCCAACGGGTACGGATTGCGCATGACTACACGGGCCGTGCGTGGGAGCAATGGCAAACCCATGACAAGCGCCCGCTGTCGTTCGCGCGCGAACTGACCTTCCCGCATACGCATCTATGCATCGAGGCCGCCATGGCAGGGCTGGGCGTGGCTCTGGTGGAAAGGCGTTTGGTACGGCGTGAGTTGGAAGAAGGCACCCTGGTGGCCCCACGCGGCTTCGTCGCTTTCGACGACGGCATGATGGCGCTACCCGCCCAAGGCCGCCCCATGTCGCGTGAGGGGCAGGCCCTGGTGGACTGGCTGCGGACGGCGCTGGGGCCGGAAACGGATCTACAGGATAGCTAAGGTCAAGCCCGCCAGATGCTTGACGAGTGGTTTTCCCCAACTGACGAGTGCCCCGACAGACAGACCGATACCCGTCCCGATCCAGAGGAAACGGCTGAATTGCCGCTTCAGGACCCCAAATTCAGCGTTTAGAACGCCAAAGCTTCGTAACGGGGAAGATTCAACCGTTCCCGGGCACAGGGACCTTATCTTTCAAGCAAGTCCAGCAGCGCGTCGAGCTGCCTGGCACAGGCGCGTTGGGCAGTGGCTTCGATGTCACGATACAGGGTGACGATGCGCTCACCGACCGGCGTCAGCCCACTGCCGCCACCGCTCGCGCCACCATGGCCGGAATGTGTGGCCGGCTCGCGCAAGGCCCGATTCAATTCGTCGATCAGCAGCCACGCGCGGCGATACGACATTCCCATGCTGCGCGCGGCGGCAGCGATGGAGCCATGCTCGCGTATGGCTTCCAGCAGGTCCACCTTGCCCGGCCCGATGGCAAGCAGATCGCGATGGCGTATGCGCAAGCGGAACCGCACCTCCGTGCCGGCCGCATCGGCCACGCCGGCGCCGTCGCATGCCGACGCAGCATCGGGCGCAGCGGCCGTCGCGACACCAGGCTTCGGTTTGTGTGAGGAATGAGGGTCTTTCATGGCGGCAGCATACACGAGGCATAGCGATGACGGCAGGTACCTGGCAGGTACCTGGCAGATACCTACTTCTACATCTGCTTCATCCGGTACCGCTTACCACCACGGCTGCCACGTCCAGCGGCCCGCGTACCGCGAAACGCTGCCACGGGATCACGCCAGCAAGGACACCGACTTGACCTGGGCCCAGGCGTGGCTGCCCGGCACCAGTCCCAATTGATCGCGCGAATAGCGCGTGATGCGCGCCAGCAAGGGACTGCCACCGGCGTCCAGGCGCACCATGACCTGTGCGGCCTCGGCGGTTTCCGCCATGTCTTCCACGCGCACCGGCAATACGTTGAGGATGCTGCTATCCTGCGGCGGCGTCAGCGTCAGGCTGACATCGCGCGCCCGCACGACCAGCCGCATCCGGCGCCCGACGGGCAGGGGCTCATGCACCACCCGCAGCGTCGCAGCCATTGCCGCATTGGGCGACCGCTCCCCGATTGCGGGCCGCAACGTATCCTGCCGCGCGGGCAAATCGACCGTGTTCCTGGCCACCCCTACCGTCAACAGCCGATACGCGGGATCATAGGACACCACCTCGCCCTCTATCACCACCGACGCATCGTCGGCCAGGGCGGACGGCAGATCCAGCCGCGCCAACGTCTGCCCTATCGGCCCGCTGGCCAGCACCTTGCCCTGTTCCAGCAGCACCAGATGATCCGCCAGCCGCGCCACTTCCTCCGGCGCATGGCTGACGTACACGATGGGGATATCCAGCTCTTCGTGCAGCCGTTCCAGATAAGGCAGGATTTCCTGCTTGCGCGCATTGTCCAGAGCGGCCAGCGGCTCGTCCATCAGCAATAGCCGCGGGCTGGTCAACAGCGCGCGCGCCATCCCCACCCGCTGCCGCTCGCCGCCCGACAACCCGCCCGGCATGCGGCCCAGCAGATGATCGATGCCCAGCAGCTCGGCGGCATGGTCCAGCGCCACCTTGCGTTCAGCGGGCGCCACCCGCTTCTGGCCGTAGCGCAGGTTATCCCGCACGTTCAAGTGGGCGAACAGGCTGGCCTCCTGGAACACATAGCCCAGCGCGCGGCGATGGGTGGGCACATCGATGCGCTGCTGCGTATCCAGCCAGACCTCGCCATTGACGCTCAGGTAGCCTTCCCGCGGCGCCGCCAGGCCGGCCAGGCAACGCAGACAGGTCGTCTTGCCCGACCCTGACTGGCCGAACAGGGCAGTCACTCCGCGCCCGGGCAGACGCAGATCCACATCCAGCGTGAAGGCCGCCTGCCGCAGCAGGAAACGCGCGTTCAATTGCCGGGACGAATCATCAACCATAACCATGGATTTCAAGTCAGCGCCGACCGGCGGCTGGAATAAAGCAGCATCAGGATGAGAAAGGAAAAGACGACCATGCCACCCGCCAGCCAATGCGCCTGTGCATACTCCAGCGCCTCGACGTGATCGAAGATCTGCACCGACACCACCCGCGTCTTGTCCGGGATATTGCCGCCTATCATCAGCACCACGCCGAACTCACCCACGGTGTGGGCGAACCCCAGCACCGCCGCCGTCACGAAGCCCGGCCGCGCCAGCGGCAAGGCTACCGTGAAGAACCGGTCCCAGGGCCCCGCGCGCAGCGTCGCCGCCGCCTCCAGCGGGCGGTTGCCGATGGCCTCGAAGGCATTCTGCAAAGGCTGCACGACGAACGGCATCGAATAGAACACCGAGCCCACCACCAGGCCGGCGAAGGTGAAGGGCAAGGTGCCCAGTCCCATGGCCTGGGTCATCTTGCCGACCACGCCATTGGGGCCCATCGTCAGCAGCAGGTAGAAACCGATCACCGTCGGCGGCAATACCAGCGGCAAGGCCACCACCGCGCCCACCGGCCCTTTCAGGCGTGAACGCGTGCGCGCCAGCCACCAGGCGATGGGCGTGCCCACCACCAGCAACAGCACGGTGGTGAACGTGGCCAACTGCAGGGTCAGCCAGATGGCGCCGAAGTCACTGGAATTCAGCGCCACGGAGTCGCGCCCTTAGAGCTGATAGCCATAGGACTTGATGATGGTCGCGGCCTTGGGACCCTTCAGGTAATCCACGAAAGCCTTGGCGGCGGCGTTGTCCTTGCCCTTGTCCAGGATGACGGCGTCCTGGCGGATGGGTTCGTGCATGCTGGCCGGAACCACCCAGGCCGAACCGCTGGTGACCTTGCCGTCCTTGTAGATCTGCGACAGCGCGACAAAGCCCAGTTCGGCATTGCCCGTGGCGATGAACTGCTGCGCCTGCGTAATGTTCTGGCCTTCGACGATCTTGTCCTTGACCGCTTGCGTCAGGCCCAGCTTCTCCAGGGTCTGCACGGCGGCCAGGCCGTAAGGCGCGGCCTTGGGATTGGCGATGGACAGATGCTTGTACTGGTTCTTCTTCAGCACTTCACCCTTGTCGTCGACATAGCCTTCCTTGGCCGACCACAACGCCAGCGCGCCGGTGGCGTAGGTGAAACGCGAGCCCGGGACGATGCGCTTTTCCGTTTCCAGTTTGGCCGGCGTGGAGTCGTCGGCCGCCAGGAACACTTCGAACGGCGCGCCGTTCTGGATCTGGGCGTAGAACTGGCCGGTGGCGCCGAAGGCGGCGACCACCTTGTTGCCGGTGTCCTTCTCGAATTCCGCCGCGATGGCCTTGACCGGCGCGGTGAAGTTCGCGGCCACGGCGACCTGGACTTCGCCGGCATGAGCGGTGGCGCCGATGGCACCGGCAACGACGGCCATCGCGGCCGAGAAGAAGCGGATATTCATGTGGGGTTCCTGAAAGGGGTGTAAGGCAGGGATGTACATGCGGCGCCGCAACGCGCCAGATCGGGCCGGCTCGATATATACGACAGGATATTACGGACGCTATATTACGCAGTTCGCCCTGAAGCGCAAAATGCCGAGAGGTGGGCAGCGAGAATATCGTCCATTGATGTCCGCCTGTGGCACACGTCGCTCCCACGAAAGCAGCATACGAAGAAGCAGCATACGAAGGCATTCGCCCGGAGCCGTGCCCGCCAACCTCGGCTTGCACTCCCGCCTTGCCAGGCGTAGGATTCAAAACAGCCTAGGGACAGACCCGAAGCGCTATCAAACATCATGAGGGATGCTCATGGAATTCGACTACCTGGTCTTCATCGGCCGCTTCGAACCTTTTCACAATGGCCACGCCGCGGTTGCCCGTCATGCCCTGACCCGCGCCGGCAAAGTCATTTTTCTGGTCGGCTCGGCCGACACCCCCCGCAGCACGCGCAATCCCTGGACGGTCGCTGAACGCACCGTCATGATCCAGGCCGCCTTGGGCGACGAACTGGCGCGCCGCCTCATCATCAGTCCGCTGCGGGACCACCTCTACAACGAAAGCCTCTGGATCGCCGGCGTACAGCGCACGGTGGCCGAAGCCATACGCAAGGATCGCGGCAAGGACGACGGCGAAAACGTGCGCGTCGGCCTGATCGGCATGGACAAGGATGCGTCCAGCTACTACCTGAAGGAATTTCCCCAGTGGCCGCTGGTGGACGTGCGCCACACGGAAGCGCTCTCGGCCACCGAACTGCGCCGCTATCTGTTCGAAGCCGGTGACAACGACCGTCACGGCGCCCTGCTGCTGTTGCGCGGCAATGTGCCCGAGCCCGTCTTCGACATGCTGGAAGCCTTCCGCAAGAACGCCCCCGCTTACCAGGAACTGGTGGCCGAACACCAGTTCATCATGCAGTACAAGGAAGCCTGGAAGAAAGCGCCCTATCCGCCCACCTTCGTCACCACCGATGCCGTGGTGGTGCACTCCGGTCATCTGCTGCTGGTGCGGCGCCGCTCCGCGCCCGGCAAGGGGCTGTGGGCCTTGCCGGGCGGCTTCGTCGGCCAGGACGAGGCCATACTCGATGCTTCCATCCGGGAACTGCGCGAGGAAACCCGGCTCAAAATCCCCACGCCCGTACTCAAAGGTTCACTCAAGGGCCGCAATGTATTCGACCACCCGGACCGCAGCCAGCGCGGCCGAACGATCACGCACGCCTTCCATTTCGACTTCCCCGCCGGCGAACTGCCCGACGTGCGTGGCGGCGACGATGCCGACAAGGCGCGCTGGATCCTGGTCAGCGAGGCCTTGGACATGGGGCCCCGGCTGTATGAAGACCACTTGCACATCATCGAGTTTTTCCTGGGACGCGGCTAGTCCGGCCTTTCGGCCCCGCACCTGAACCGCCAGCGGATAGACCGCCGGCTTACTCAAGACGAGAAGGAGCTTCCGTCATGCAATGCCTCGACAACCTGCTGCTGAACACTGACAGCTACAAAGCCAGCCACTGGCTGCAATACCCGCCCGGCACCGATGCCACGTTCTTCTATGTGGAATCGCGCGGCGGCATCTACGACCGCACCGTATTCTTCGGCCTGCAGGCGATCCTGAAGGAATACCTGTCCAAGCCCGTCACCCATGCCGATGTCGACGAGGCGCGCGACTTCTTCCAGGCGCACGGCGAACCCTTCAACGAGACCGGCTGGCGTGACATCGTCGAACGCCACGGCGGCTATCTGCCTATCCGCATCCGCGCGGTGCCCGAAGGCACGGTAGTGCCCACGCACAATGCGTTGATGACCATCGAGTCCACCGATCCCGCGGCGTTCTGGGCACCCTCCTATCTGGAGACCATGCTGTTGCGCATCTGGTATCCGATCACGGTGGCGACCATCAGCTGGCATGCCAAGCAGACCTTGCGCCAGTTCCTCGAACGCACCAGCGATGACCCGGTCGGCCAGTTGCCGTTCAAGCTGCACGACTTTGGCGCGCGCGGCGTGTCCAGCGCGGAGTCCGCGGCGCTGGGCGGCGCGGCCCACCTGGTCAACTTCATGGGCACCGATACGATTTCGGGTGTGCGTCTGGCGCAGGCGCACTATCACGAACCGATGGCGGCCTTCTCCATTCCCGCCGCCGAACACAGCACCATCACCAGTTGGGGCCGCCAGCACGAGGTCGATGCTTACCGCAATATGCTCAAGCAGTTCGCCAAGCCGGGGGCCATCGTCGCCGTGGTGTCGGACAGCTATGACATCTTCCACGCCATCCGCGAACTGTGGGGCAAGCAATTGAAGGAAGAGATCATCGAGTCGGGCGCCACGGTGGTGATCCGGCCGGACTCGGGCGATCCGGTGGCGGTGGTGCACCAGTGCCTGGAGTTGCTGGACGAGGCTTTCGGCCATACCGTCAACGGCAAGGGCTACAAGGTGCTGAACAACGTGCGGGTGATCCAGGGCGACGGCATCAATCCCACCAGCATCCGCGCCATCCTGGAACGCATCACCAGCGCCGGCTACGCCACCGACAACGTTGCCTTCGGCATGGGCGGCGCGCTGTTGCAGCAGCTGAATCGGGATACGCAGAAGTTCGCCTTGAAGTGCTCGGCGGCGCGCATCGACGGTCGCTGGGTGGATGTGTACAAGGATCCCGTGACGGACAAGGGCAAGCAGAGCAAGCGCGGCCGCATGGCCCTGATGTTCCATCCGGACCGCCACAGCTTTCGCACCGTCACGGTACCGACCGGTGTGGCCGATGTGACGGCGGCGGCCGTCGACCTGCCGCCCGGTTATGTGGACGCCATGGTCACCGTCTGGGAAGACGGCAAGTTGCTGCACGACTGGCGCTTCGCCGACATCCGCACGCGCGCCGGCGCCACGCGGCTGTGAAGAGAGCACGATGACGCGCAACCCGACGGCGGCGATCGGTCTGCCGTCCAGCCCCTCGCGCCCGTCCCAACGCCACACGCGCGTGGTGGCGGGACGGCCGTTGATGGCGTTGGTGGCACGGGCCCTGGCCGCCCTGGCCGTCGTATTGCTTGCGGGTTGCGCGGCCAGTTTCCAGCCGCAGGGCGCGGCGGTGCGCGCGCCGGCCATCGACGGCCCGGATAGCGTCCAGGGCAGCGTCCAGGGCACCCCGCTGGCACTGGCCACGCCGGACGACGCCCGCCTGCCGATGCGGGCGTGGATGCCGTTCCGGCAGCAGCCCTGGGCCGTCATCGTGGCGCTGCATGGCATGAACGATTACTCCAATGCCTTCGACATGCCCGCGCAGTATTGGGCGTATTACGGCATTGCCACCTATGCCTACGACCAGCGTGGCTTCGGTGCGTCGGCGCGGCCGGGCATCTGGTCCGATACCGACACCATGGTGGCGGATTTGAACGCAGCGGTGGCGGCGGCCCATGCGCGCCATCCGGGCGTGCCGGTCTATGTGCTGGGAGAAAGCATGGGCGGCGCGGTGGTGGCGGCCGCGTTGCGCAGCGGACCTGCCGGCAAGGAGCCGCCCCTGGCGCGTGAAATCTCGGGCGCCATCCTGTCGGCGCCTGCCACATGGGGCCGGGGGTCCATGAATCCCTTCTTCAGCCTGACGCTGTGGCTGGGCTACCAGACCTTCCCCGCCATGCATGTCTCGCCGCCGCGTGCCTTGAAAATCGTCCCCTCGGACAACATACCCATGTTGATCCAGCTGGGTGGCGACCCCTTGGTCATCAAGCGTACGCGCATCGACACGCTCAAGGGGCTGGTCGACCTGATGAGCGCGGGGGAAGACGCCATCGATCACCTGCCGCCCGGGTTGCCGACGCTGGTGATGTTCGGCCAGCATGAACAGGTGTTGCCCAAGGACCTGGTAACGGCAACGGTGAAGCGCCTGCGCGAACATGAGGCCACCGCCCGTTTACGCATCGCGCTCTACCCGGACGGCTATCACATGCTCCTGCGCGACCTGCACGCCGAAACCGTATGGCGTGACGTCATGACCTGGATGCGCTCCCCCACCGCCGCCCTGCCCAGCGGCGCGGAGCAACCCCCGACGAACCTTGCGAAAATCGGATCGGACCGGTAGGCTTATGCACATGAACCGATCCCAAGCCCATTCGATTATTCGCGCCGACACGATGCTGGCGGGATAGATGTCGACTTGAGGATGACGATAACCCGCCCAGGAGGCGGGTTTTTTGCTTTCTGGGCATCTTCGGAGAAACGAAAGTGACAACCGGACACCTCACGACGCGCCCTCACGATGAGGCCGCGCTGCATCTGGTCTGCGGCAAGATCGCCGCGGGAAAATCCACGCTGGCCGCCCGCCTCGCCCAGGCGCCACGTACCATTCTGATCAGCGAGGATGCCTGGTTGGCCAAGCTGTTCCCCGATGAGATCCATTCAGTGGACGACTACATACGCTGTGCGGCGCGCATCAAGGCGGTATTGGCCGAACACGTCGAGGCCTTGCTGCGCGCCGGGCTCGTCGTCGTGCTGGACTTGCCTTTCAACACCAGCAATTCGAGGGCGTGGGGCCTGGCCATCGCCACGCGAGCCAAATGCGCGCATCGCCTGCACTTCATCGATGTGGCGGACGACGTGTGCAAGGCGCGCCTTCGATGCCGTAATGAACTTGGCGAGCACCCCTTCCAGACGTCCGATGCGCAGTTCGATCGCATCACCAGTTTCTTCACCGCACCCGCGCCCGAGGAGCGCCTGGACGTCCTGGTCTACGATGAGTCCGGCAACGCTCGATGAGTGATTCGGGGTCCAGCCTGGCGGCGCGCACGCGTGCGGCTACACTGTGTGAGCCCGCCCCAAGCGGGTGCAAGGCAACGCTTTAAGACCCACATGGAGACGCAAGATGTACGCGAAAGAATACGGTCAAGCGATTACCCGAAGAAATGTATTGAAGGTCCTGGGCTCCCTGGCCGCCGGCGCAGGTGCCGGCGGCGGATTGTTGGCAGCCGGTTGCGCTTCGACATCGCACAACGACGGACCGCAGGTGAAATGGTCCAAGGGCACCGAACTCCCCCGCACCCGCGTGCCCGCGGACGCCTGCGACAGCCACCACCATATCTACGATTCACGCTACCCCTGGGCGCCGGAAGTCGTGCTCAAGTCCGGTGACGCCACGGTGGCCGATTACAAGAAACTGCAGCAACGCCTGGGTACCACCCGCAACGTCATCGTCCAGCCGTCCGGCTACGGTATCGACAATCGCCTGCTGGTCGAATCGATCGCTGCCTTCAATGGCAGGGCGCGCGGGGTAGCAGTGGTCAACGCCAAGGTCACCGACGCCGAACTGCAACGCCTGAACGCGGCCGGCGTGCGTGGCATCCGCTTCAACTTGCAGCAGACCGGTGCCACGACGGTGGACATGGTCCAACCGCTGGCCACGCGCATCGCGGCCATGGGCTGGCACGTGCAGATCAACGCGCCCACCGACATCATCTATCAGGCCCGTGACGTCTGGGCCCGCCTGCCCTGCCCCGTGGTCTTCGACCACCTGGCCCACGTCAACCAGACCAGCGATCCGGTCTTCGCCATGGTGCTGGGGCTGATGCAGTCCGGACGAGGCTGGGTCAAGTTGTCGGGCTTCTACATCGACACCAAGGTCGGCCCGCCGGGCTACGACGATCAGGTTGCCGTGGCCAGCGCCTACGCCCAGGCAGTGCCGGGCCGCTGCGTCTGGGGCAGCGACTGGCCCCATCCAACCGAGCAGGCCGAGAAAGGCGTACCCGACGACGCGGTGCTGCTGGACGCCTTTGCGCGGGCGGTCCCCACCGAGGCCGTCCGCAAACAGATTCTGGTCGACAACCCCAGCCGGCTATATTTCAGCTAGGCACGCCGGGCACGAAGGAAATACGGCCATCGCGCCGGCGCACCCTTCGTGCCTTGCCCCCACACACGACGATATGGACGCAGGTAGATGGAAGACTTGAACATCGCGGAAATTCCCTACGATACGGGTGAAATTCGATACCGGTACTCCAGATACCTGGCCCCTGACAGATCACGCTGGATTCGCCACGGCCTTTTTACCGCGTATCACCAGACGGGCACGCTGGCGTCCGAAGGGTCATACCAGCACGGCAAGGAACATGGTCCGTGGCGCGACTATCACGCCAACGGCAAGGTCGCCGCGGAAGGCCACTATGACCAGGGCGTCGAGTCAGGAGAATGGCAGTACTGGAGCGAAGACGGTAAGCCGCAACCGGGCCCAAGCCAGTGACCGGCCACAAATTCGAGGCCACGCCGAACGACAGTCCGACACGGGGTACG
Source organism: Achromobacter sp. HZ34 (assembly GCF_002209485.1). GTDB lineage: Bacteria > Pseudomonadota > Gammaproteobacteria > Burkholderiales > Burkholderiaceae_B > Bordetella_C. The sequence continues at coordinate 871,794 of NZ_NJIX01000001.1, forward strand.
GATGCGGAAGCGAACGCGAACGCGAACGCGGACGCAGATGCGGACGTGGATGTAGATGCGGATGCGAACGCTGGCAGCCCCGCCGCGACGCGTCTTTATGCGATCCTCGCGCGAGAGGCCAGGACCGCCGTCATATTCCGCCGAGGTCCGACCAAGCAGGTGCAGTTGATACGCTGGGACCTGCGGACCGATACCTTCGAACATGGGCAATGGCTCAAAGGGCGCATCTACGAGCGGCGCTGCGATCTCAGTCCCTCAGGCAGGCTGCTGGTCTATTTCGCGGCGACCAATCGGCCGCCCATCGGCAGCTGGACGGCGATATCGAAACCGCCCTTCCTCACCGCCCTGGCACTTTGGCCGAAAACGGATTCATGGGGTGGCGGTGGCATCTTCGAGGATGAGAACACGCTGCTGCTGAACCACGCTCCCGAGCACGACGCGCATGGCTTCGAACCCGCCGCAGGCACCCGGCTGAAACCAGGCATGCAGGTCAAGCCATGCGGGCCATGGTCGGGCCGCGGCGAGGACGATCCCATCAATGCGGTCCTGCGCGAACGCGCGGGATGGCGGGATGCCGAAATCGGCGAAGGAGAACTGGGCGGCCTGCGCGCCACGGCGCTCTATCGCTACTCGAAGCCGCGGGTCATCGAAAAAGCCGGCGCCAACGGCAGGCGCCTGCAGCGCGTGCTGCACGGCGTCGGGGTCCAACAGAAGCCGTGGTATGCCCTGGACCATCGGGTACTCGATCGCGAGGGCACGGTGCTGGTCAGCATCCCGGAAAGCGACTGGGCCGATTGGGATGGTGGCGATCTGCTGTTCGCGCGCGGCGGCTGCCTCTATCGATTATCGAAAAGCCGATTCAAGGCTTATGCCGACCAGGGCGACGCTGCCTTCCAGCTCCTGCACGATTTCAGCAACGCACGCTTCACGCCCATGGCCCCCACCAGCGACGCGCTCAAATATTGACTTGATACCGGCCAGTCCTGGGCGAGCCACTCCTGGGCGGGCCGACCTCGCGCAGGCCGGCTCCATGCGCTGCAGCCTTAGTCCGGCCAGGCGCGCAAAGCACGGAGCACAGCCGGCAGTTGCCCCGGCAAGTCCTCGGACACCAAACCCGGCCCAAAGGCACGGGCCGCTTCGCCGTGCAGCCAGGCCGCACACGCCGCCGCGTCGAACGCCGTCATCCCTTGCGCCAGCAGGCCGGTAATCAAACCGGTCAGGACATCCCCGCTGCCGCCCGTTGCCAGGTCTGGCGGAGCGTTGGTGTTGATGACGACCCGGCCATCCGGAGCAGCGATCACCGTGTCCGCGCCCTTCAGCAGCACCACGGCGCCACTGCTCGCGGCGGCGGCGCGGGCGCGGTCGGTCTTGCCGCCGCTGCCCGGGAACAGCCGGCCGAATTCGCCTTCGTGCGGCGTCATCACACATGGTCCGTGGATGGCCTCGAACAGGCGCTCGCCCTGTCCCGCGAACGCCGTGATGGCATCCGCGTCCAGCACCACTGCACGTCCTGTCGCCAGGGCCGCCAGCACGTGCCGCCGCGTGTGCGCGCTGACGCCAGCGCCAGGGCCGATGGCAATGGCGTTCTTGCGCTCGTCCTGCAGCACCTCTTCCAGCGCACCGGCGTGCGCCAATGGCTGCACCATGATGCTGGTCAGCGCGCTGGCATAGACCTGCCATGCTGACGTGGGCGCCGCCACGGTAACCAGGCCCGCCCCCACGCGCGCCGCGCCCATGGCCGACAGGCGCGCGGCCCCGGTCATCACGGCACCGCCCACCACCAAGGCATGGCCACGCGCATATTTGTGCCCGTCCACACGCGGCCAGGGAAAACGCGCCAGCCACAAGGCGGGGTCATTTTCGTGCGCGCGCGGCGGTACCGTGGACAGCACGCTGGCGGGGATGCCGATGTCCGCCAGCACCAGCTCGCCACACAGCTGACGGCCAGGCAGCAATAGATGGCCCGGCTTCTTGCGAAAGAACGTCACGGTGAAATCCGCCGCCACGGCGACACCACGCACCTGCCCGCTGGCGCCATCCACGCCGCTGGGCACGTCGACCGCGCATACGGGCAGGCTGCGCGCGTCCAGGGCGTCCAGCGTGGCACGGGCCACGCCTTCGATGTCGCGCGCCAGCCCCGCGCCGAACAAAGCGTCGATGACGCCCTGCGCGCCGTCCAGCACCGCCGGCGCCAGCGGCACGACGGCCCCCGTCCACAAGGCCGCATGGTGCGCGGCATCGCCACGCAGCGCTTCGCGCTCGCCCAGCAAGGCCAGCGTCACGGGCCAGCCCGCGGCCGCCAGGTGGCGCGCCGCCACGAAACCGTCGCCGCCGTTATTGCCCGGGCCGCAAAGCACCACCACCCTGCCCGGCTGCCAGCGCGCCTGCACGGCCTGCGCGACAGCCAGGCCGGCGGCCTCCATCAGCGCCGCGCCGCCATGCCCGGCCGCCATCGCGGCGCTATCGGCACGGGCCATTTCCTCGGGGGTGAGCAAGGCTTGCGCTGAGGCCTGCGGGGAAGCTTGGGGGGCGGCTTGCGGGGCGGCTTGCAATAAGGCCTGCATGTCAACGTGGCCGGGCATGCTGCATTCCTCCAGGGTGGACTTCGGTGTGAAACATCGTCGCCACAAGTATGACAGGCGCGCGGCGGCGTCCTTGCCGGCATGCCCAGGACGTCCGCGGTCACCGCAGTTACCGCCCGCCCGTCGGGGATCCGCTCCATACACAATACCTTTCGCCGCGGGACTATCGCAAACCTGTCTGCAAAATTCACAAACTGAATCCTCCCCGAGCCCGCCCGACATGATTACACTGGGCGCAGTTCACGCAGGACGCGTTTTCGGACAGTCCGCCGACGCGGTCCCCCGCCGCCCGTCACCCCTAGATAGACAAACGCATGACCATCAAGACCGACGGCCCCGCCGTCGTTAAAGCCACCGGCGCCGCCGCGGATACATGCGAAGGCGCCGACGCGCAACCCGTGCGCATCACCCGATTGCAACGAGAACTCGCCCAGCGCCTGGCCCAGGACATCGCCGCCGGCGTTTTCGAACTCGACAGCCATCTATCCGAAAAGGCCCTCAGCGACCGCTACGAGGTGTCGCGCACGCCCGTGCGCGGCGCCCTGCGCCTGCTGGCCGAAAACGGCTTGGCACGCTGCAAGCCCAATAGCGGCTACTACGTGGCGCGCCGCGCCCAGCTCGACGACACCGAGGGCACACCGGACGGCGCGCCGTTGACCAGCGACGATCTCTACCGGCGCCTGGTGGCGGATCGCAGCTACCGCCTGCTGGAGGACAGCTTCACCGACAGCGACCTGCTGCAGCGCTACGGCGTGCCGCGCAGCACGCTGATGAAAACCCTGCTGCGCATGGCCTCCGAAGGGGTCCTGGAAAAACGCCAGGGCCACGGTTGGCGTTTTCCGGCCTCGCTGGCCGATGACGACGTGCGCAAGGAAAGCTACCGTTTTCGCATGATGATCGAATGCGCCGGCCTGCAGGACACCGCTTTTACCGTGGACCCGCGTGCGTTCCAGGATATCCGCGAACGGCACGAGGCGCTGCTGGCGGATCCCGAGCAGCCCATCGACAGCCATGAGTTCTTCACGCTGAACAGCATGTTCCATGAAATGCTGGCGCGCTGCTCGGGCAACCGCTTCATCCTGCAGGCGGTCCAGCAGCAGAACCAGCTACGGCAGATGGACGCCCACCCCAGCAGCTATCCGGTCACCGAGCTGGATCGCTATGTGCGCGAGCATCTGGACATCCTGGACGCCATGGAAGCCGGCGACCAGGAATGGGCCGTGGCGTTGATGCGGCGGCATCTGAAGGCGACCCAGTGGGCCGCGTAAGCTGAACGTCCGTCGGATTGAATCTCTTAGCCCGCCACCAGCAGATGCACGCCCAGGGCACCCAGGCCGACGAAGAACACGCGCCGGAAAGTAGGCGCGCTGACACGCTGGCGCAGCCATTGCCCGAACCACATGCCCAACAGCGCCGGCACCAGGGCCAGCAAGGAAGCCCAGGCTTCACGCCCGCTCAGAGCGCCGTTATTCATCAGATCGCCCGCCAGCGCGATGGTCGAGGCGGTGAAGGCCAGGCCCATGGCCTGCACCAGTTCATTCCTTTCCAGCCCCAGGGCCTGCAGATAGGGCACGGCCGGGATGACGAAGACGCCGGTCGCCGAGGTCACCACGCCGGTGGTCGCGCCCACCACCGGACCCAGCCAGCCTTGCATACGCGGCGGCACCGACAGGCGCACCGCCGACAAGCCGATCACCGCATAGAGCACCAGGGCCGCGCCCAGCGCGTGGCCGGCCCACCCGGTGGCGCGTCCCGCCAGCCACGCGCCCGCCACCCAGGTGCCGACACAGACCGCGACCAGCATGGGCCACAGCCGTCGCAGCAGATAGAGAAACCGGCCGCCGATCGCCAACTGCCACACGTTCGTGACCATGGACGGGATGATCAGCAGCGCCGCCGCCTGCGCCGGTGCCATGGCGACGCTGAGCAGGCCGATCGACACGGTGGGCAGGCCCAGGCCGATCCCTCCCTTGACCATGCCGGCGATCAGAAAACTGGCCACGACCAGCAGGATGAGCGTGGTGCCGCCGTCGCGGTAGAAATCGAGAATGGTGTTCATCATGGGTTGCCATGATGCCTTGCGCGCCGCCTGATGGAAATGCGGATTACACTGAGCCAGCCTTCGGCAAGGACGAAGGCTGGAATCCTTCATCCCCCAATGCACTTCGACCTGACCGACCTGCGCCTGTTCCTGCATACCGTCGATGCCGGCAGCATCACCGCCGGCGCCGCGCGTGCGCATCTGGCCCTGGCGTCGGCCAGCGCCCGCCTGCGCGCGCTGGAAGACTCGCTGGGCACGCCGCTGCTGGCGCGCGGCCGCCGTGGCGTGACGCCCACGCCGGCGGGCCAGGCGCTGGCCTATCACGCCCGCGGCGTGCTGCAGCAGGTCGATCGCATGCAGGACGACCTGAGCGATTATGCCGGCGGCCTGCGCGGCCGCGTGCGCCTGCTGTGCAACACCGCGGCCATCAGCGAATACCTGCCGGAGCCCTTGGGCGCGTTCCTGTGCGGCCACCCGAACATCGACGTCGATCTGGAGGAGCGCGCCAGCCATCGCATCGTGCCCGAGCTGCACGCGGGCAGCGCCGACGTCGGCATCGTTTCCGATGCGGTATCGCTGCAAGGGCTGGAGACCTTTCCTTTCCGCCGCGATCGCCTGGTGCTGATGGTGCCGGCCGATCACCCTCTGGCAGGGACGAAGCGTGCCGACTTCGCCGATACGCTGGCGCACAACCATGTGGGCCTGGCGCAAGCCAGTGCGATCGCCGCCTACCTGGACGACCAGGCCGCGCGCGCCGGCCAGCGGCTGCGGGTGCGCGTGCGAGTCAACAACTATGACGCGATGGCTCGCATGGTGGTCCAGGGTGTGGGCGTGGCCGTGCTGCCCCGGCCCGCGGCCTTGCGCCGGCGGGGCGCGCGCGTCCTTATACTGGAACTCACCGACGCGTGGGCCGATCGCCAGCTGATGCTGTGCGTACGCAACTGGGACAGCCTGCCGCAGTACGCACAGGCGCTGGTGCGAGCGCTCATGCAGGATGCTGCGCAAGACCCGAGGCAAGACCCGAGGCAAGACCCCGCGCGAGCCGCCGCACAAGCCCTGTCCAGACCCCCTGGAGCCTGATAATGAACAATCCTGATTTTCTTGTTCCGCCGCAGCCGGCGGTCACCCTGGAACCCGGCGCGCGCGCTTCGGTGCGCATCGCGATTACCTACTGCACGCAATGCCAATGGCTGTTGCGTTCCGCCTGGATGGCGCAGGAGCTGCTGTCGACGTTCTCGACGGACCTGGGCGAAGTGGCGCTGTTGCCCGGCACCGGCGGCATCTTCCAGATCCACTGCAACGACGTCCTGCTATGGGATCGCAAGCGCGATGGCGGCTTTCCGGATGTGAAGACCTTGAAGCAGCGGGTGCGCGACCAGATCGATCCGGACCGCGACCTGGGCCACGTGGATGGCAAGTCCTCGCAAGGCTGAGAGGCACTGAAGCGCGTGCAGGCGTTTGCGATCTTGTGGCGCGGCCGCCTGGGGGGCGGCCGGCACCGCAACGCGTAGCACATCCGCAACGAATGCAGCCGTGCCCCCCTCCACCCTTACAGCTTGGCCACCGACACTTCCGTCGCCTTCACGAAGGCCAGGACTTCCGTGCCCACCTGCAGATCCAGTTCGTGCACGGAACGGGTGGTGATGACCGACGTGACGATGCCGGCGGGCGTCTCGATATCCACCTCCGACACGACGGACCCGATGATGATTTCCTTGATCTTGCCGCGAAACTGGTTACGGGCGTTGATGGATTGAATGGCCATGCGGGAATGCTCCTCGAAGGGAAAAGGGCTAGATACTGAAGCGCGCCTGGGTCAGCAGTTGGCCCAGGTCATAGCGTTCGCTCGGCGCCGGCGCGACATGGCGGGCCAGCTGTTCGACACCACTGTGCAGCCGCTGATTCAGCTCGTCGTCAAGAATCGCGGCGCCGTCGTCCGTCAGCCGCACCTGATGTTCAGTGGCGAACACGCTGGCCAGGATGTGGCGCGCGCCCAAGGCTGACAGCACCGGCTTGAGGGTGTATTCCAGCGCCAGCAGATGGGCCAGGCTGCCGCCGGTGGCAAGCGGCAGCACCACCTTGCCGGCCAGGGCCTTTTCATCCAGAAGATCCAGCACGGCCTTCAGCCCGCCGGAAAACGACGCCTTGTAGACCGGCGTGGCGATCAGCAGCGCGCTGGATGCATGCACGCGAGCGCGCAAGGCCGCCGCGGCGGGGCCCGCGTAATGGCCTTCGATCAGGTCTTCGGCCGGCAGGTCACGCAGGCCCAGCGTGCTGACGGCCAGGCCGCGTTCGCCCAACAGGGCGGCGGCACGGTGCAATAAGGCGGAGGAACGGGAAGTAAGGGAAGGACTGCCAGCCAGCGCGAGTACGGTCATTGATGTTTTGCCACGGATACCGCCGGCGCCTGAAGCAAGGCCGGCACGGAGTGAGTACTGGGCAAGATCCTAGGCCGTGGCCCGCGCCGCAACAACTAAATATCCGGCATATGGGTATGACCGGCTGCCACCCAACCGCAGGCAATGAATGACGGCAGGGTTTTCCTGGCAGTGGCGCGTAGCGGGGACGCGGGACGCGCGGCCGAGCCGTCGGGCGGCAACATCCTTTTGCAAGATATGCGGACTCCCCCCGATGTCATAAGCAATAACCTTATGCAAGAATCGCCGGAACCGGGCGCTGCGCCCTGGTTGCGCCAAACCGTCGCCACACGGAGCAAGGAGCAAGCCAGATGAAGAACCGTTCCAGCCAAATGTTCGCGGCCGTTCTGTTGGCCGTCAGCTGCAGCGCACCGGTCTGGGCGCAGACCACGCCGGCGCCGGCCACGCCCAGCAACGGCAAGGCCCTGACCCCGCAGCAAAAGCGCATGTCGGATTGCAGCACCGCCAACAAGGGCAAGACGGGCGAAGCCTACAAAGCCGGCGTCGCCGCCTGCCTGAAAGGCGACAAGCCCGCCGAAACCGGCAAGACCCTGACGCCGCAACAGCAACGCATGAAGGACTGCAACGCCGAGGCCGCCACCAAGTCTCTCAGCGGTGACGCCCGCAAGACGTTCATGAGCACCTGCCTCAAAAGCAAGGGCTGATGGCAGCGCGCCAGGCGCCGTCTTATTAACCAGGGCCCCTTTGGGGGCCTTGGATCTTTCCTGGAGCCTCTGATGCGCTACAGGCGCAACGGGGCCCCAGCCCAAAAAGCAAGGCCCCCTGGGGGGCCTTGAATTTCTTCTGTGCATTCCCGCCTGAAAACAGGCAAGCCCGAACCCGCCTTCAATACGTCCCGGCCACCAGCACGTCGCGATCGATCTGATGGATATCGCGATACCCGCACAGCGCCATGGTGACGTCCAGTTCCCTGGCCAGGATCTCCAGCACCTTGGTCACCCCTTCCCGGCCACCCGCGCCCAGGCCATACAGGAAAGGCCGTCCTATCATCACGCCACGGGCGCCCAGGGCGACGGCGCGCAGGATGTCCTGTCCGGACCGGATGCCGCCATCCATCCACACCTCGATGTCCTTGCCGACGGCATCCACCACCTGCGGCAGCATGGCCACCGAAGACACCGCGCCATCCAGCTGACGCCCGCCATGGTTGCTGACGATCAGCGCATCCGCCCCGGTGTCCACCGCATGGCGCGCGTCTTCCGGATCCAGGATGCCCTTGAGGATCAGCTTGCCGCCCCAACGCTTCTTGATCCACTCCACGTCGTCCCAGCTCAAGGTGGGATCGAACTGCTCCGCCGTCCACGCGCCCAGCGACGACAGATCCGTCACGCCCTTGGCATGGCCGGCGATGTTGCGGAAGGTGCGGCGCTGCGTGCGCAGCATGTTCCAGCACCAGGCCGGCTTGGTGGCCAGGTTCATCAAATTGCCCAGCGTCATCCGCGGCGGCGCGCTCAGGCCATTGCGCAGGTCCTTGTGGCGCTGGCCCAGGATCTGCAGGTCCAACGTCAACACCAGGGCCGAACATTTGGCGGCCTTGGCACGGTCGATCAGGCGTTCGATGAAATCCCGGTCCCGCATGACGTACAGCTGGAACCAGAACGGCGCGGTGGTATGCGCCGCCACGTCCTCGATCGAGCAGATGCTCATGGTCGACAGTGTGAACGGCACGCCGAAGGCCTCGGCCGCCTGCGCCGCCAGGATTTCCCCATCGGCATGCTGCATCCCGGTCAGGCCGGTCGGCGCCAGGGCCACCGGCATGGCAGCGGACTGCCCCACCATGGTAGTGGCCAGCGTGCGGTTCTCCATATTGCGCGCCACCCGCTGGCGGAAGCGGATCTTCTGCAGGTCCTCTTCGTTGGCGCGATAAGTCGACTCCGTCCATGAACCTGAATCGGCGTAGTCGTAGAACATGCGGGGAACGCGGCGGCGCGCCACGCGGCGCATGTCTTCAACGGTTGCAATAAAGGTATTGGAGGGAAGCGGCATGGTGTTAGGCGATGCAAACAAGAACGAGGCGAGAGCTTAACCCAGCATGGCCCCAGGGATTTTCCGCAACGCAGCATCCGCCCCCTCTACATCCTTTGGCCTGATCTTTACACCGTTACCAGCATCCAACGGTATACCGATATAGCGTTTGCCCTGCTTGCGCGAATCCTGAACATCCCTAAGAATACTTGTTACTTTTCGTATACCTCCCCGCCCCTGTGCCTGTCCCTCCAGACGCCGGGGCGCGGAGTGCTGCGAAGGCCCATTTGCTGAATCGCCCTGCCCGGGCCGCCCATCATGAAGCTGCTGTCCCCCTCGTCCTGGAAGATGTGAGCCGTGTCAGCCGTTCAACTGGCATTGCGCCGCCCCTACACCTTCATCGTCATGGCCTTGCTGATCCTGTTGGCAACGCCGTTCGCGCTGATGCGCATGGCGACCGACATCTTCCCGGAAATCAATATTCCGGTGGTCAGCGTCATCTGGACCTATAACGGCCTGTCCGCGCAGGAAATGGGATTGCGCATCGCCGCGTCCAACGAGCGCGGCCTGACCACCACGGTCAGCGATATCGAACACATAGAATCGACCTCGCTGGCGGGCATCACCGTCATCAAGATTTTCTTCCAGCCCACCGCCAACATCCAGACGGCCATCGCCCAGGTGGTGGCGGCCGAACAGACCCAGGTGCGCCAGTTGCCGCCCGGCATCACGCCGCCGCTGGTGATCAAGTATTCCGCCTCCAGCATCCCCGTCATCCAGCTGGGCCTGTCCAGTCCCACCCTGCCCGAACAGACGCTCTACGACGTCGCCATGAACCAGTTGCGGCCGCAGCTGGTCACCATCCCCGGCGTGGCGGTGCCGGCTGCCTATGGCGGCAAGACGCGCGTGATCTCGGTGGACCTGGACTTGCAGGCCCTGCAGGCGCGCGGGCTGTCTTCCGCGGACGTGGTCAATACCATCAACGCGCAGAACCTGATCCTGCCGTCGGGCACGGCGAAATTCGGCGAGACCGAATACTCGATCAAGATGAACAGTTCGCCGGTCACCCTGGCGGGCATGAACAACCTGCCGGTGCGTTCCATCCCGGGCGGCGGCACGACCTATCTGCGCGACGTCGCCTATGTGCGCGACGGCTTCACGCCGCAGACCAATGTGGTGCGCCAGGACGGCGCGCGTGGCGTGCTGCTGTCGGTGCTGAAGAACGGCGGCGCCTCCACGGTGGACATCGTCAACAACCTGCGCGAGATGCTGCCGCGCGCGGTCCAGCTGCTGCCTTCCGACGTCAAGGTGACGCCGCTGTTCGACCAGTCGGTCTTCGTGAAGGCCGCCGTCAAAGGCGTGGTGCTGGAAGCGCTGATCGCCGCCGCCCTGACCGCCGCCATGGTGCTGCTGTTCCTGGGCAACTGGCGCAGCACGCTGATCATCGGCCTGACGATTCCGCTGTCCATCCTGGCGTCCATCCTGGTGCTGCAGATCACCGGCGAGACACTGAACCTGATGACGCTGGGGGGCCTGGCGCTGTCCGTGGGCATCCTGGTGGACCAGGCCATCGTCACCATCGAGAACATCGAACGCCACCTGCACCTCGGCACCGAATTGAAGGAAGCCATCCTTACCGGCGCCAATGAAATCGGCACGGCGGCGCTGGTGTCCACGCTGTGCATCTGTATCGTGTTCGTGCCGATGTTCTTCCTGTCCGGCGTGGCGCGCTTCCTGTTCGTGCCACTGGCCGAGGCGGTGGTCTACGCCATGATCGCGTCCTATATCCTGTCGCGCACCCTCGTGCCGACCCTGGTGATGCTGCTCATGGCCGGCCATCACGACAACGCCGGCAGCAACAGCCTGCTGCAACGGGTGTATCGCGCCTTCGACCGCCGCTTCGAACGGCTGCGCCGCTCCTATACCCTGGCCCTGTCGGCGCAGCTGTCGCGGCGCAAGGCTTTCGCCCTGGCCTTTCTCGGCTTCAGCCTGCTGTCCTGCGCCCTCTACCCCTTCCTGGGCCGCGACTTCTTCCCCACCGTGGACGCCGGCCAGTTGCGCCTGCACATGCGCGCGCCCACCGGCACCCGCATCGAAGAGACCGCGCGGCTGGCCGACGAGGTCGAACGCCATATCCGCACCCTGATACCCGCCGAGCAATTGGAGACCATCCTCGACAACCTCGGCGTGCCGAACAGCGGTATCAACCTGTCCTACAGCAACGCCGGCACCTTCAGCACCCTGGATGGCGAGATCCTGATTTCCCTGCGCGAAGGCCATGAGCCCACCGAGAAGTTCATCTCGATGCTGCGCATGGACCTGCCGCGCCAGTTCCCCGGCGTGGAGTTCTTCTTCCAGCCGGCCGACATCGTCACGCAGATCCTGAACTTCGGCCTGCCGGCCGCCATCAACGTGCAGTTCACCGGCCAGAACTACACCGCCAATGCGGAACTGGCGGCCGAACTGGTGAAAGCGGTGCGCAACATCCCCGGCGCCGTGGACGCGCACGTACACCAGCGCCTGGACCTGCCCACCGTCAACCTGGAAATGGACCGCTCGCGCCTGCAGCAGATGGGCCTGAGCCCGGCCAACGTCGGCCAGAACGTGCTGATCGCCCTGTCCGGCAGTTCGCAGACCTCGCCCGCCTTCTGGCTCAACCCGCAGAACGGCGTGGTCTACAACGTCACCACCCAGACGCCGCAATACAACATCGACTCGCTGGATCGGCTGCTGAACCTGCCCGTGGGGGCTCCTGGGGCATCCGGGGCCACGGGCGGCACCGGGGCCGGCACGCCGGGCGGCAGCACCCAGCTGCTGGGCAACCTGGTCGAAGCCTCGCAGACGCGGCAGCCGGCGGTCATGTCGCGCTACAACATCCTGCCGGCCATCGACGTCTACATCAGCGTGCAGGGCACCGACCTGGCCAGCGTCGCCAACCAGGTGGAACGCCAGGTCGACGCGCTGCGCGCCAAGCTGCCACGCGGCAGCCAGGTGACCATCCGCGGCCAGGTGCAGACCATGCAGTCGTCCTTCACGGGCCTGATCGTGGGCCTGGCCATGGCCATCGTGCTGGTGTACCTGCTGGTGGTGGTGAACTTCCAGTCCTGGATCGATGCGCTGATCATCATCAGCGCCCTGCCCGCGGCCCTGGCCGGCATCGCCTGGATGCTGTTCATTACCGGCACCACGCTAAGCGTGCCGGCGTTGACCGGCGCCATCATGACCATGGGCGTGGCCACCGCCAACTCCATCCTGATGGTGTCCTTCGCGCGCCAGCGGCGCGAGGAAGGCGCCACTGTCCTGGCCTCCGCGCTGGAAGCCGGCGCCACCCGTATCCGCCCGGTGCTGATGACCGCGCTGGCCATGATCATCGGCATGATTCCCATGGCCCTGGGCCTGGGCGAAGGCGCCGAGCAGAACGCACCGCTGGGCCGTGCCGTCATCGGCGGCCTGCTGTTCGCCACCGTATCCACGCTGTTCTTCGTGCCGGTGGTCTATGCCGGCGTGCACTCCCGACTGGCCCAGCGCGCCGCCAGACGGGCAGCGCGGCGCGGCCCACCCCATACCGATCCCATTACGCCCGACCCCGCGCGGCAGGAGACCTGATCCATGTCGGAAGAAAGACATCACGCGCTAGGGATTCATCCCCTGAGCAGCGAACCCGGCGGCGCCGACCTGCCCTCGCGCGACCGTATCGTGCGCCGCCTGCGTTGGCTGACGCTGGGGGTGATGGTGCTGCTGGTACTGGGCGCCGCCCGCACCATCATCGCGCGCGTGCAGACCGGCAGCGAGCTGCGCGAAGGCACCGCGGAACGCGCCATCCAATACGTACAGACCGCCACGCCGTCGACGCCGGAAAAGGGCCAGACGCTGACCCTGCCGGGCACGCTGCAGGGCTATGTGCAATCGCCGCTGTCGGCGCGCGCCAGCGGCTATTTGAAGACGTGGACCAAGGACATCGGCAGCCGCGTCGAGAAAGGCGATCTGCTGGCCGAGATCGAAACCCCGGAAATCGACCAGCAGCTGTCGCAGGCCGTGGCCGCGCGCGAACAGGCCGCCGCCGCCATGGAACTGGCGCGCAGCACGCAGTCGCGCTGGGAAGCGCTGCGCCAGAAGGATGTGGTTTCGCAGCAGGACCTGGACGAGAAACGCGGTGCCGCCGCACAGGCGCGCGCCAATTACGCAGCGGCGCAGGCCAATGAACAGCGCCTGCGCCAACTGGAAGGCTTCAAGCGCATCGTGGCGCCCTTCGCCGGCGTGCTCACGCGCCGCAACGTCGACGTCGGCGACCTGATCGACGCCGGCAGCGGGCGGCCGCTGTTCGTGCTGTCGCAGACCGACCCGCTGCGCGTGTACCTGAACGTGCCGCAGAGCTACGCCCAGCGCATCAAGCCGGGCCAGCACGTGGTGGTGACCCAGTCCGAACTGCCGGGACAGAATTTCAACGGTGTGATCGCCCGTACGGGGGCCTCCATCGATCTCGCCACCCGCACCATGCAAGTGGAGATCGCCCTGCCGAACGCGGACAGGCAGCTGTTGCCGGGCGCGTATGTGCAGGTGGACCTGCAACTGCCGCCGGGCGACGCACTGGTGCTGCCGGCCAATGCGCTGATGTTCCGCAAGGAAGGCGCGCTGGTGGCGGTGGTCGACGAGGCCGGCAAGGTCAGTCTGCGCAAGGTCACGGTGGGCCGCAACTATGGGCAGACGGTGGAAGTGCCGCAAGGCGTGGCGGCGACCGACCGCGTGGTGCTGAATCCGGCCGACTCGCTGGCCAACGGCGATGTGGTGTCCGTGGCGACGAAGGCGCCGGCGCAGGCTGCCGGGACGGCTTCTGGGACGGCTTCTGGAACGGCTTCTGAAGCGGCTTCCAGGAAAGACGCGGCCGCCCCTGCCCGGGGCCAGGACAAATGAGGTTGCTGCCGCTGGCGGGTCTGGGTGTATTGCTGCTGTCCGCCTGCAGCATGGCGCCGGAATATCACAAGCCGCCGCCCGACGTGCCGGTCAGCTGGAAGCTGGAAGCGCCCTGGCGCGCGGCCGCCCCGCGCGACGACATGCCCAAGGGCGCATGGTGGCTGCGCTACCAGGATCCCACGCTGAACGCGCTGCAGGACAAGCTGCTGGCCGCCAACCCCAACCTGGAAGTGGCCAGCGCCCGCCTGGCACAGGCGCGCGCGCAGGCCACCGCGGCCACGGCTGGCCTGTTCCCCACCATAGGCACCAATGCCCGGGTGCAGCGCCTGAAGATATCCGCCAACCGTCCGCTGACCAACTACGACGCGCCGCTGTACGAGACCGTGCAGAACGACTACACACTGTCGTTCAACACCAACTACGAGGTGGACCTGTTCGGCCGCGTGGCGAATTCGTTGGCGGCGGCGCGCGCGAATTCAGAGCAATCCGAGGCGGACCTGCGCAACGCGCGCCTGGTGCTGACCGCCGAACTGGCGTCCAACTACGTCAACCTGCGCGCGATGGACAACGAGATCGACGTGGTGCGCCGCTCCGTCGGCCTGCAGCGGCGCGCGCTGGAATTGATCACCGCGCGCTATGACGGCGGCGCGGCGTCGGGCCTGGAAGTGGCGCAGCAGCAAGCCCTGCTGGACAACACGCTGACCCAGATCGACATCCTGGCGCGCCAGCGCGCGCAGTACGAACATGCCATCGCCAGCCTGACCGGTACGCCCGCGCCGCAGTTCGAACTGGCGCCCGACGTCCGCAATATGACGCCGCCTGCCGTGCCGCTGGGTGTGCCGTCCGACGTGCTGGAGCGCCGTCCCGACGTGGCGGCGGCGGAACGCGCCATGGCGTCGGCCAATGCGCAGATCGGCGTGGCGCGCGCGGCCTTCTATCCCAGCTTCACGATCGGCGCCGGCTACGGCGTCGACAGCCGCCTGCTGGGCACCCTGTTCGATGGCCCCAGCACCTTGTGGAACCTGGGCGTGTCGATGGCGCAGACGATCTTCGACGGCGGCCGCATCAGCGCCAACGTCGACTTCGCGCGCGCCGGTTACCAGGCCACCGCGGCGAATTACCGCCGTGTGGTGCTGATTGCCATGCAGGAGGTGCAGGACGGCATCAGCGGCCTGGCGGCGCTGGAACGCGCCAGCGCGCAGGCGCAGACTGCCGTGGCCGACAGCCGCAAGGTGCTGGACATGGCCACGTCGCGCTATTCGGGCGGCGCCACCACCTACCTGGACGTCATCACGGCACAGCAGGCGGTGCTGAACACGGAACGCCAGGCGGCCCAATTGGCCGGCCAACGCATGCTGGTCTCGGTCTTCCTGATCAAGGCGCTGGGCGGCGACTGGGAAAACGCGCCCGCCGTCGCCAGCAACGAGGCGCCTGGCGCCCCCGTGCCCGGCGGCGCCAACGCAGGCAGCACCGGACCATGACGCCCTGAAGCGCAGTCCGAATAGCGGATTTGGGTCCCGCGCCCAATCCGCTTACGATAGTCCGGTGCATACCTGAGGAGAGCACCGTGACCGTATCCTTGACCCAGAAGCTGCAACGCCCCGACCTCCTGCGCGACGCCTGCTATATCGATGGCAAGTGGCACAGCGCGGGCAGCGGCCCCAGTATCCCCGTCACCAATCCCGCCACCGGCGCGACCATCGTCGCCGTGCCCAAGCTGGGCCGCGCCGAGACCGAACATGCCATCGAGCGCGCCCGCGCCGCCCTGCCCGGCTGGGCCGCCAGGCCGGCCAAGGAACGGGCCGCCGTGCTGCTGAAATGGGCCCAGCTGATGATGCAGCACCAGCAGGACCTGGCCACCATCATGACGTCGGAACAGGGCAAGCCGGTCACCGAAGCGGCGGGCGAAATCGCCTACGCCGCCTCGTTCCTGGAATGGTTCGGCGAAGAAGCCAAGCGCATGGACGGCGAAGTGCTGCAAAGCCCCAAGGGTGGCCAGCGCATGATGGTGTTGAAGCAGCCGATCGGCGTGTGCGCCGCCATCACGCCGTGGAATTTCCCCGCCGCGATGATCACGCGCAAGCTGGGTCCCGCGCTGGCGGCCGGCTGCACCATGATCGTCAAGCCCGCCCAGCAGACGCCCCTGACAGCCCTGGCCCTGGCCGTGCTGGCCGAGGAAGCGGGCGTGCCGGCGGGGGTCATCCATGTCATCACCGGCAGCTCCAGCGACATCGGCGCGGCGCTGTGCGAAAGCGAGACCGTGCGCAAGCTCAGCTTCACCGGCTCCACCGAAGTGGGCCGCAAGCTGATGGCGCAATGCGCGCCCACCATCAAGAAGCTGTCGCTGGAACTGGGCGGTAATGCGCCTTTCCTGGTGTTCGACGACGCCGACCTGGACAAGGCCGTCGACGGCATCATCGCCTCGAAATTCCGCAATGCCGGCCAGACCTGCGTGTGCGCCAACCGCATCTACGTGCAGGACGGCATCTACGACGAACTGGCCGCTCGGCTGGTGAAGAAGGTGCAAGGCTTCAAGGTCGGCGACGGTTTCGAAAATGGCGTCACGCAAGGGCCCCTCATCGACGAGCACGCCGTCGCCAAGGTGCGCGAGCACATCGACGACGCCACCAAGCACGGCGCGCGCGTGATCACGGGAGGCGAGCCGCATGCCTTGGGCGGTACGTTCTTCCAGCCCACCGTGGTCCGCGACGTCACGCAGTCCATGCGTTTCGCGCAGGAGGAAACGTTCGGCCCGGTGGCGCCGCTATTCCGCTTCCGCACCGAGGAAGAGGCCCTGGCCATGGCCAACGACACCATCTTCGGCCTGGCCGCCTACTTCTTCACCCGCGACAACGCCCGTGTATGGCGCGTGTCCGAAGGCCTGGAATACGGCATCGTCGGCATCAACACCGGCCTCATTTCCAATGAGGTCGGGCCCTTCGGCGGCGTCAAGCAGTCCGGCCTGGGACGCGAGGGCTCGCGCCACGGGCTGGAAGAGTACGTGGAGTTGAAGTATCTGTGCATCGATATTGCAGAGTGATGGCTGCAGCCTGAAAGCTGCTGCGCGGCACGGCTGGCAAGCCCGCGCCGCGCAAATCCATCGGCTCAATCCATCGTTACGGCAGCTGTCTGGCCACCCCCGCGATACCGCGCACGCGGTTTACATGGTCGGCGTGACGCCGCCATTCATGGGCACCACGACGCCGACCACGTAGCTGGCGCGCGCGCTGGTAAGGAACAGCGTGACGTCGGCCACTTCTTCCGGCTTGCCGTAGCGGCCCATGGGAATGCGCGACTGGCCGTCCTGCAAGGCCTGGTCCTTGCTGATGCCCAGGCGCTTGGATTCCACCTCCAAGGCCTGATCCACACGGCCGGTGTACGTCGGTCCGGGATTGATGGCGTTGATGCGGATGCCATGCTTCACGTAATGCTGGGCCAGGCCGATGGTGGACAGCATCAGCGCCGCGTTGGCGGAACCGCCCGCCACGTGGGTCACGGACGGCTGCTTGCCGCCGTTGCCGATGATGTTCACCACGCTGCCGCGCTGGCGGGTGCGCATGCGCTTGAGCACGGCGTCCTGCGTGTAGACGTAGGGAAAGAATTTGGCGTTCATCGCGGCCTGCCACTTTTCCGCGTCCAGCGTGTCGGGATCGTAGCGGCGCGCGGCGCCGGCACTGTTGACGAGGATCTCGATGGGACCCAGGTCGGCTTCGGCCTGGGCAACGGCGCGCTCGGCCTGGGCGGCGTCGGTCAGGTCGGCGGCGATGGCGATGACGCGGGCGCCATGTTGCGCATGCGGCGCCAATTGGGCCAGGGCCGCGTCCAGTCCGGGCTGGCCGCGCGCGATGATGGCCACGCTGACGCCTTCCGCCAGATAGGCCTGCGCCACGGCATGGCCGATGCCCTTGCTGCCGCCGGTAACGACGGCTACTTTGCCTTTGAGTTCGAGATCCACGCTCTGTCCACCTGATGTTGTGCTGTTATGTAGGATCGGCGCTGCCGCCGTGCCAGGAATCGTACACGCAAAGCCCTTCTGAAACCTTAATAATGGGGCGGAATTTCCTCTCGCAGCGTGGCCTGGCTGATGCCGCTGCCGGCCTGGTCCACCTGTTGCCGCATGTCGGCCAGTTGCCGCGCCAGGACGTCGATCTGGCGCTGTTGGCGCAAGATGACCTGATTGAGCTGCTCAAGCGTATCGTCCGCGAACGATGCCTTGATTTCGAGTTCGTCGATGCGACGAGAGAGTGCGTGGATGTCTTCCATATTCCGGATCGTGTAGATATCGCCGCGCCGAGGGGCGGGCGAATTGCCTCAGTTTATTCCCTCGCCGAAGCGCGGGAATGAATCCTGGCGTTGCGGCCGACCGGCCAGGATCTGGCGGTCGGCGTTGCGGGCCGCCCTCAATAGCCCATTGCCGCGCCCGCCGGACGGCGGGCGTCGTTGGCGCCATACAGGTAGCCTTCGCGTACCGTGCCCGACACGGCGGCATCGTTGCCCGAACTCGCGGCCGGCGCGCGGCTCAAGCCCGGCAGGCCCACCAGTATCAGCGCGGTCGCCCCCCAGGGCGTCTGTTCGACCAGTTTGTAGCCCATGCCGCGCAGCAGGGCCAGGGTGTCCGGCGACAGGCCGTAGGCCTCGTAGTAGAGCTCATCGGGCAGCCACTGGTGATGCACGCGCGGCGCATCCACTGCCTGCTGCGGGGCCATGCCGTGATCGATGATGTTGAGCGCGGTCTCCAGAATGATGGTGATGATGCGTGATCCCCCCGGCGACCCGAGCACCATATAAGTCTTGCCCTGCCAGGTCACCACCGTGGGCGCCATGGACGATAGCGGGCGCTTGCCCGGCGCGATGGCGTTGCGTTCGCCTTGCACCAGTCCATACATATTGCGGGCGCCCACCTTGGTGGTGAAGTCGTCCATCTCGTCATTGAGAAAGAAGCCCGTGCCCGGCGCGATCACGGTTGCACCGAAGCGGCCGTTGATGGTGTAGGTGGTGGACACCGCGTTGCCATCCTTGTCGATCACGGAGTAATGGGTGGTCTCAGGCTTTTCGTTGGGCACGAAATCCTGCACCGCGCCCTGCCCCGGTTGCACTTCGCCGGACGGCGTTGCGCGATCGCTTTCGATGCGTGCCCGGATGCGTGCCGCATGCGCGGGGCTGAGCAGGTCCGCCAGGGGATTGTCGACGAAAGCGGGATCGCCCAGCAGCGTATTGCGATCGACGTACGCATGGCGCATCGCTTCGGCCATGACGTGGACGGATTGCGCCGAACCGAAGCCCATGGCGCGCAGGTCGTAGCCCGACAAGACGTTCAGGATCTCGCACAGCGTGGTGCCGCCGGAACTGGGCGGCGGTGCGGACAGGAAGACGAAGCCGCGATAGGTGCAACGCAGCGGCTGCGTCTCGGTCACGCGATACGCGGCGAAATCCGCCGCACTGATTACGCCGCCGCCGGCCCGCGCCGCGGCTTCGACCGCCGCCGGAATGCGGCCCTGGTAAAAGGCGTCCGGCCCCTGCTCCGCGATCGCCTGCAGCGTGCGCGCCAGATCCGCCTGCACCAGACGATCGCCCGGTTGCAACGCGCTGCCGTCGGGCCGCAGGAAGATACGCGCCGCCTCCGCGTCCTTGCGGAAATACTTCACCCCCAGGTCCAGCAAGTCGGTATCCGCGCGCGTAAGCACGAAGCCGTCACGCGCCAGCGCGATGGCCGGCGCCATCACCTGCGAACGCGTCAGCCGGCCATACTGCTGGTGCGCGGTATCCAGGCCCAGCACGGTCCCCGGCACGCCGACGGCGCCATAACCGAGCAGGCTGGCGTTCGGGATCAGTTCTCCCTGCGCATCCTGGTACATGTCCGGACGCGCCCGTGCCGGCGCCATCTCGCGGAAGTTGATGAAGCGGTCACGCCCGTCGGCCAGATGCAGCGTCATGAACCCGCCGCCGCCGATATTGCCGCAGCAGGGATTGACCACCGCTTCCGCATACCCCACCGCGACGGCGGCATCGACGGCGTTACCGCCCTGCTTGAGGATATCGACGCCTACCCGCGCGGCCAGGGCCTGCGAACTGACCACCATGCCATTGCGTGCTTCGGCCGCCGGGAAGGACGCTGCCTGCGCGGGCCGCGCCAGGGGCCATACGCAAGCGCTGCCCAGGATGGCCATCCCCAGCAGCGGCGTGGCGACGGCACGGCCAAGACGATGCCACAGCGGGTGGGCATCCCTGGCTGGGCGGTCGAAGCGGATCGAATCCATGTATTCCTCGGATGGGGCGGCGAACGTGAACCTTAGCATCACCGCCGTGATTCTCCAGGTTTCCACGATGGCATCCTGTGGATGGTGACCCACGACGCGCACGACCTCGTGATCCGTGAACGTCGCAAGTCGGCGTAGATGCCGGATGTCGTTGCCTGTGGCGTGTATGACTGGGGCCGGCGTGAACTCCTTGGTGCTTTTACGCCTGGCGTTTTGGATTCCTGCATTGCTTCGCGATGAAGCTTGCCATACAGGCATCGCTTCGGTATCTTGCTTTTTTCCCTGACGATCTTCGTCCACGTGACATCAATATCCAATAACGTGGCGCGCAACGCTTTTTTTCTCCGCTTCGCTTTTACGCTCGCCTATGGGCTGCTGGCCGTGCTGTGCATGCGCCAACGCGATGCAGTGACGATGTCCACCCTGCTGTGGCCGCCCGCCGGCCTGCTGCTTGCCGCGCTGATGCTCAGTTGCCGCCGGCGTTGGCCGGGCTGGATGGCGCTGGCCGCCACGCTGCACATCGCCAGCGGCATCGTGGTGGCACAGCGCAGCGCCGCCGCCGCCATCGTTTTCGCACTGGGAGACCTGCTGCTGTGTGGCACGGTCGCCGCGCTCTGGCGCTGGCGCACCACCGACCGGCGCAGTCTGGCGCGTGTCGGCAGCGTGCTGTGGTTCATCCTGCCACTGGCCGTGGCCACCGTGGTGGGAGGCGGCGTGGTGGCGCAGGGACTGCACGCGGTCAATCACGACATCGATACGCATCACTGGTATATCTGGACCCAGGCCGCCTTCGTCGGCTGCCTGATCACCACGCCGCTGATCGTGGCCTGGTCGAACTGGCGCAGTCAGTCCATCATCGAACAGGACCTGCGCAATCTGTGGCTGGGGCTGGTGGCTGCCTTCGCCCTGTTGATCGGCACCACGCTGGTGTTCAACAAACAGTGGTCGGACTGGCTGTGGCAAGGCCGCCCTGCCGCGGATCTCACCTATGCACCGCTGGTGTTCCTGGCCTTCGTGGCGGTGGCCTGGGGCCAGGCAGGCTGCACACTGGTGGTCACCGGCCTGGCCATCGTCAGCGGTTCGTATACCCTCAGCGGGCTGGGTCCTTACGGTGGGATGGACGGCGTGCCCTTGGTGGCGATACAAGGCTTCCTGGGCGCGGCGGCGTTGCTGAGCCTGCTGCTGGGCGCGCTCAGCGCCGACCGGGAACGCGCGGCGCGCGAAGCCGTGGCCTGGAAGCAGCAACTGCAGGCGGCACTGCGCACCGGCCATCATCTGGCCTGGGAATTCTTCCCGGATTCGCAGAAGGTGACCTGGCTGGGCGATTTCCCTTCGGCCTACGGACCGGCCTGCCAGCCGGACACGACAGTCGAACAGTGGCTGTCCTATGTGCACGAGGACGACAGGGACAGGCTGTGGGCCTGGGTGCAAAGCACCGGCACGCCGGACGCCGCGCGCCGCATGCGCTTGTGGCTACGCTGCGCCGACAATGAGTACCACGAGGTGGAACTCACCGGTTCCGCCGTGCGCTTGCCCGACGGATCGGTGGCGTCAGTGACCGGGCTGCTCAGTCCCTGGGGCGATACCAGCTGGTTGTGAGGCTGCACAGGCGCAGTACCAAGGCGGGTTTATACGGCCAGCTTATACAGCCGGCTTCTACGACCGCGCTTCCTCCAACTCGCTTTCGATTTCCCGCAATGTCGCTTCGAACTCACGCAGCACCGTGGTCAGGCGGGATAGCAGTTCGGCGCGGTCGACCGTATCGTCGGACTCGGCGGCAGCCTGCTGCAGGGCCTTTTCCAACTGGCTGCCAGTGGTGATCACGGGCCAGTGTCCCAACATGCTCAAGGCGCCCACGCTGCGGTGCAGCCAGCGCGCCACCTGGCCGTAGAAGCCGGCGCACAAAGGCCCCCGTGCCTGCGCCAGGTCGTCACGTAGCAGCTGCACGGATTGCAGGGCGAAGCGACGTGCCATCAAGTTATCGCCGAACTGCGCCTGCAAGCCGTCCAGATCCAGGCCATGCAGCGGCGCCATGGCCATGGCGTCGTCCGCCACGGCGGCGGCGGCGGTGGCGGCGGTAGCGATGTCGCTACTGGCGGCCACGTCATCGCTGGCGCTGGGTTCGGGCAACCACTGAGCCAGCATATCGCGCAGGGCATCCAGCTTGATCGGCTTGTACAGGCAATCGTCGATCGCCTCGCAGAGGGCTGCCGCGGGCACCGCCCGTTCGGCCGTCGCGGTCATGGCCACGATGGGCAGGCGCTGCGTCGCACCGCGCGCGGTTTCGATTTCGCGCCAGGCGCGCGCCAGCTCGCCGCCATTCATCGGCGGCATCTGGCAATCGGTCAGCAACAGCGCATAGGTGCCCACCCGCAAGGCATCCAGGGCCGATGGCGCGTCTTCCTTCACATCGCAGACGAAGCCCAGCGTCATCAACTGGCGCCGCACCACCTCGCGGTTGATGGCATGATCGTCCACCACCAGGATGCGCAGCGGCCCAGCCGGGATCCCACCGGCTGCCACCGCCCCCGCAGCCCCGGCAACGCCTGCGACGCCTGCACCCACCGACACACCACGACCGGTCTCACTGCCAGCGTCGGCGACGTCCGCGCCACCACCGCCAACAGCGCCACCCGGCACCGCCACGGCCGAGCCCTGCAACCGCGACACCGCGCCGCCCGCCTCCAGGCTGGCATGCACTCGGGCATTCGTACGCACCCGCGAGGCCACCACCTGAAACCGCGGCGGCGTCCTGTCCACCCGATTGGTCACGCTATCGATGTCCAGGTCCAGCGTGACGGCCGGCTGCGGCGGTCCCGCCGTCACCACGAAGCGGCAGGCGAAGGTCGCCGTGGTGCCGTGGCCAGGCATGCTGTTCAAGGTAATGCTGCCGCCCATCAAATTGGCCAGGCGGTTGCTTACCGACAAGCCCAGGCCCGAGCCGCCGTAGCGCCGGCTGGTGGCCCCATCGGCCTGCCGATACGGCGCCATGACCTGCGCCAGCCTGTCATGCGCAATGCCGATGCCGGTATCGCTGACGCTGAAGCGCAGCCATTGGGCGTCGGCATCGCTACGGTCCACCGATACCGCCAGCGTGACCTGCCCCTGGTGCGTGAACTTGGCCGCGTTACTCACGAGATTGGACAGGATCTGCCGGATGCGCAGAGGATCGCCCTGCACTGCGCCGCTCACGTTGGCGTCCACGCGCAGCAAGGTGCGCACGCCACGGCGCCGCGCCGGTTCGCCGATCACCATGACGACGCTATGCACGATGGCGCGCAGGTCGACCGGCACCGATTCCAGGCTCATGCGATTCGCTTCGGCCTTGGAAAAATCCAGCACGTCATCGAGGATCTGCAGCAAGGCATTGGCGGCCGTATCCACCGCCGTCAACATCTGGCGCTGGTCGTCGTCCATCGCGCCGCGCCGCAACAAATCCAGCATGCCGATGATGCCGCTGAGCGGCGTGCGGATTTCGTGGCTCATGGTGGCGAAAAACGACGCCTTGGCCAGCGACGCGCTGTCGGCCAGGTCGCGCGCCGCCTCCAGGCGCAATTCGGCGGCGCGCCGGCGCGATACCTCGCGGCGCAATTGCACATAGGCCAGCGACAGCACCACGGCGAAGGCCAGTACCAACAGCATGGCCGGGAAGATCTCGCGCCAGAAGACGGCGACGGGAATCGATTGATCAAAGCCTGGCAGGTTCATGGGCATGGGCGTGTAGACGCGGCAATCGAGTTTAGCAACCGTTGTCACGCTGCCCCGAGTTTCTTCTTTTGCCTGACGTCGTCGTTGTTTTGGATAACGTAGCTGAGTAGCGTCATCCCCGCTCGCCGTTCCTTGCCCAGGCCCTTGCGGCCGATTTTGTGCGCTAATCCACAAACGCGCCTTTTACGCCGCCGCGTGCGCCATCCCCGTCAGGTTGCCCAATCCGGCCCGTGGTCCCACCCGCAATTCACGCGTATGGAAACGCGCCACCGTATCCCTGTGCGCCACGCTGATGATGGCGCTGTGCGGCAACTGGCGCACCAGCGCTTCATACAGGGCGCTTTCCGTATCGCCATCCAGCGAGGAAGTGGCTTCGTCCAGGAACAGGAAAGCCGGCTTCAGCAGCAAGGCGCGCGCGAACGACAGGCGCTGCTTCTCGCCCGGCGACAGGCGCAGGCTCCACGCTTCGCGCGCGTGCAGCTGGTCCACGTATTCCTCCAGGTGGCAGTCGCGCAAGACGCGCGCGCAATCGGCGTCGTCATGGTTCTGCGGGTCGTCCGGATAGCACAGCGCATCCTTCAGGTCACCGTCGGGCACGTAGCTGACCTGCGGCAGGAACAAGGCCAGCCGCGCCTGCCCTGCCGCCCCCGCCTCATTGCGCGGCATGGTCACCTCGCCGCCGGCATAGGGCCACAAGCCCGCCAGCGTCCGCAGCAGCGTGCTCTTGCCGCTGCCGGACGGCCCGCGCACCAGCCAACGTTCGCCCGGCTGGATGGTGAAGTCCGTCGGCACCGCCAGGGGGCGGCCGTCCGGCCGGCTGACTTCCAGTGCGGCCGCGCGCACCTCGGCGCCAGTGGACAAGCGCAAGGCGCTGGCCTCGGGCTCGTCCAGGCGCCGGCTGAATTCGCGCAGACGATTCACCGTGGCGCGCCAATCGGCCAGCGTCGAGTAGCTGTTGATGAACCACGAACAGGCCGTGCTCACCTGGCCGAAGGCATCGCTCAGCCGCATCAGCACGCCGATGGTGAATGCGCCCGCGAAGTAGCGCGGCGCCGCCGCCATCAAGGGAAAAATCAGCGCCGCCTGGGCGTAGATGGAACTGGCCAGCATCAGGCGCTTGGTGTAGCGCATGACTTCGCGCCAGTTGGCACGGATCGCGCCGAAGGCCACGCGTGCGCGCGCCCCTTCGATATTGCCGCCGTCGTAGAACGCGATCTGCTCGGCGTTCTGGCGCAGGCGCACCAGCAGCACGCGAAAATCCGCTTCCACCCGCTGTTGCCGGTAGTTGACGCCGATCAGCCCGCCGCTGACCTTCTGGATGACCCACGACCCCACCACGGCATACACGATGGCCACCCACACCATATAGCCGGGGATGCTCGCGCCATGGCCGAACAGCGTGAAACTCAACGTCCCGGACAGCACCCACAGGATGGTGACGAAGGAAAAGAAGGTGACCACCGTCGACAGCAGGTCCAGCGACAAGGCCAGCGAGTTGGATGCCAGGCTGCGCAAGTCCTCGGCGATCCGCTGGTCCGGGTTATCCAGCGTGTGATCGCGCTCCAGGCGGTAGTAGGTATCGCTGCGCAGCCACCGCGCCATATAGACATCGGTCAGCCACTGGCGCCAGCGGAACTCCAGCCCTTGGCGTACATAGATCTGCGCGGTGGACATCAGGATGAAGAACACCGCCAGCACCGTGAATACCAGCAGCAGATGCTTGAATGCGGGGAAATCGTGCTTTTCGATCGCGTCGTAGAAGGCGGCGAACCAGCTATTGATGCGAACGTTGACGTAGACGATGGCAAGATTCAGCAGCACCACCAGCGCCAGCATGGCGCGCGCGCGGTGCCGTTGTTCGGAAAACCAGAAGGGCCGGATCAAGGCCCAGGTCCCGTGTGCCTTGTCACGCGGCAGCGCGGCGCCGCCCATCTTCTGAATGGAGGCTGAATTCATCGTGTCGTCCTGAGGTCTGGCCAGCAGGTATGACCGTGCGCCAGGACTTAGGTTTCACGATTTTTTTATCCTAGCGCCACTTCAGGCTTGGACGCCGAACGGGTGCCCGGGCGCGGCCGCGTGTTGGCGGCGTGATAGGTATGCACCACCGACAGCTTCACCGCATCGCTCTGGTTGCGTCCCGCCGCATGCAGCGTGCGGCAGTGGAAGAACAGCACGTCGCCCGGCTCCAGCTCGGGCGAGATGGCCTGGGCGATCAGGGCCTGGTTTTCCGGCAGGTCCTCGCGCAGGAATTGCGCCTCGTCGAAGCGTTCCGGCGCCAGGCTCATCGCATGCGAACCGGGTACCAGCCACAGCGCGCCGTTGTAGGCGGTTTCCGCGCCCAGGGCCAGCCACGTGGAAACCAGGTCTTCCTTGTCGAAGGACCAATAGCGGATGTCGCGATGCCAGCCGGTCAGGCTGCCGTAGCGCGGATGCTTGGTCATGACGCAGTTGTGATGCGCGCGCGACAGCACGACGGACTCACCGAAATAGGCTTGCAGGGACGCCGCCACGGCCGGGTCCGTGGCCCAGGCCGCATAAGCCGGGTCGCGCGCATAGGCATCGAGCAGGCGCCGCACCGTGCCGCCGCCCTCCGCGTTGCGCGAAACCGGCGCGCCCGGATAGCGCAGGTCGGCTTCGTATTCCAGCGGTGAATGCGCCTGCGCCAGCTGCGTTTCGGCAAGCTGGCGCAAGGCCACGCGGCGTTCAGGGGCCAGGAACTGCTTGGCGATGACAAAACCCTGCTCACGCAGGGTTTCGATTTGAGAGGCATTCAACGGCGACATGGATACTGCCAGGGGGGAATGAGGGCTTACGTATTCTACGACCGCTTCAGCCCTTGCATGCCACCGTCCTCAAGCAAATATTGACGGACCGCAATGCAGGGGCGCTACGAGGGCAGCGAAAACGATCGCGGCCACGCTCAGAACAAGCCGCCGAAGACCAGCCCGGCCACCGCACCCCCCAGCAGCAGCCACAGAGGATGCAGCTTGGTACGCCAGCCCAGCAGCGTCGACACCACCGCGATCACCAGCAGCAGCACATTGGTCACGGACGCCACGGTGATCAAGACGCCGCTGGCCGCCACCAGCCCCACGGTCATGGGAAAAATGCCCTGCTGCGCGATCACGCGCCACGGACGGTCCTTGAACTTCTCCCACAAGCGCAACACCAGGATGGTCACCAGCGCGGGCGGCACGAACTTGGCCGCGCTGGAAACCAGCATGCCGCCCCAGCCGGCCACGTGCCAGCCCACCAGCGGCACGATCATCAGATTGGGCCCGGGCGCGGCCTGCGCCAGGGCGAACAGCGAGGTGAAGGTCTCGGCCGACATCCAGTGATGGACGTCCACCACCTGGCGCTGCATTTCGGGCAGGATGGTCATGCCCCCACCGAAGGAGATCAGCGACAGCTGGGTGAACAGGGTGAAGAGATCCCACAGGGTCTGCAAGGCGGCGCTCATCGACGCAACCTCCACGTTCCCAGGATGCTGAGCGGCGTCAGCACCAGCATGGTCGGCACCAGCGGCAGGCGCAGCACCGCGATGGCCACGAAACAGGCCACCACGATCACGGCGCCCCAGGCGTTCTTGAGGATGGGCTTGCCGATCTTCAGGGCCATCGAGATCACCAGGCCCGCGGCAGCGGCGGCCAGGCCGGCGAACAGATGGCGCACATGCGGGTCATGCTGGTAATGATCATAGACAACGCCCAACGCCAGCACGACGATGGTGGGCACCAGCACGAAGCCCGTCAGCGCCAGCACCGCGCCGACCACGCCGCGAAAACGCATGCCCAGCGCCACCGCCAGATTCATGATGTTGCCCCCCGGCAGGAACTGGCACAGGCCCAGCATGGTGGTGAACTCTTCGCTGGACAGCCAGCGGTGCTTCTCCACGACCATGCGCCGGACCAGGGGCAGCGCCCCGCCGAAGGCGGTCATGCCCAGCACGAAAAAGCCCCAGAACAATTGGCTCAGTGTGGGAGGGGGTGCCAGGTCGGCGTCCGGGCTGGTGGGAGAAACAGGGGGAACGGTGGAATCCGGAGAAACTGGAGGGGGCGTGGAGGCGCTCATGCCGACGATCTTCCTTGCGCGGTCGGGGGTATCAGGGTCTAGCGGCAAGCCAGGCCAGCTAAGCCGTAAGTCTTATGTATTATATAAGACCCAAGAATCCCATGACCAGCGCCGGGCGCAAAAAAACGGGGCGGCCAAAGCCGCCCCGCCACACCGATAGTACTCGCCGCCAGGGCGAGCACCCATCATCCGAATCGATCCGGTATCACTCCGCCTTGATGTTCGCCGCCTTGATCACCTTCGACCACTTGGCGGTTTCCGTGACGACGAACTTGCCGAAGTCGGCGGCGCTGCCCGGCGTGGCCGAGGCGCCCAGATCCGCCAGGCGCTGCTTCACGGTGGCATCCGCCAGCGCCTGGTTCAGGGCCGCGTTCAGCTTCTCGATGACAGGTGCCGGCGTGCCCTTGGGCGCGTTCAGGCCCCACCACACGGAAGCGGCGGAATTGTCCAGGCCCAGCGATTTCACGGTGGGCACGTCCGGCAGCAAGGAAGCGGGCTTGTCGTCCATCACGGCCAGCGCGCGCATCTTGCCCGACTTGATGTGGGCAATGACTTCCAGCGGGTTGATGGCCATGAAATTGATGCGGCCGCCCAGCAGATCGGTAATGGCCGGCGCGCCGCCCTTGTAAGGCACGTGCAGCGCGTCGAACTTGCCGTCGGCCTTGAGCAATTCGCTGGCCAGGTGGCCGGAGCTGCCGTTGCCGGCCGTGCCGAAGGTCAGCTTGCCCGGGTTGGCCTTGCCGTACTCGATCATTTCCTTCAGCGTCTTGAATTGCGAATCAGCCGCCACCACTACGACCAGCGGCGCGTAGCCGATGGCACCCACCGGCACCAGGTCATTGGCCGGATCGAAAGGCAGCTTGGCGAACAGCGAGGAATTGCTGGCCAGCGACGGCGACGAGGTCAGCAGCGTATAGCCGTCGGGCTGGGCGCGCGCCACCAGGTCCATGCCAATGTTCGTGGCGCCGCCGGGACGGTTGTCGACGATGATGCTTTGCTTCAGCGTCTCGCCCATTTTCTGGGTGATCAGGCGGGTGACGATGTCCACCGCGCCACCGGGTGCGTAAGGCACCACCACGCGGACGGGCTTGGAAGGATAGCTGTCTTCAGCGTGGCTCAGGGCGGGAACGCCAGCGGCGATAAGGGCAGTGGCCAGGCCGAGCCCGCGAATCATCCGGGCGAGCAGAGGGCTGCGTTGCATGCTTTTGTCTCCATGGAGCATTGAAAATTTCTTCTTGGGCTTGATGGTGCCTGCGAAGGACTGATATCGTCCAATACTTTTTCCAGCGCCAATTTATAGGTTTTCCAGATAATTCATGGATTTTCGCCAGCTGCGCTACTTCGTCACGGTCGCGGAAGAACTCAGTTTCAGCGCCGCCGCCCGCCGCCTGCACATCAGCCAGCCGCCCTTGAGCACGCAGGTCAAGGCGCTGGAAGAGGAATTAGGGACGGCACTATTCGCCCGCAACAACCGCAATGTCGCGCTGACCGAGGCAGGCCGGCTGTTCCTCGACCAGGCCCGCCGGGCGCTGCTGCATCTGGAACGGGCCAGCGACGTGGTGCGCCAGGCCATCCGCGGAGAGGCGGGCGAGATCCGCATCGCGTTCACGGCGTCGGTGCCCATGTTCGAGGCATTTCCGCGCCTGGTGCAGGACTTCCGCGGGCGCCATCCCGCCGCCCGCGCGGATCTCATCCACATGTCCACCGGGCAGCAGTTGCAGGCCCTGGCGGAGAAAACCATAGACGTGGGCTTCCTGCGCCCTTCCATCCTGTTCTGCCCGCCATCCAATATCCGCGTGCTGCGCCTGTGGCGTGACCGCTTGATGGCGGTGCTGCCCGCCAGCCATCCGCTGGCCGCGCAAACGGAGCCGGTGCCGCTGTCCGCCTTGTCCGAGGACACCTTCATCCTGTTCCCGCGCGGCCTGGGCTGCGGCCTGTTCGAGCACGTGACGGTGCTGGCCAGCCGCTCGGGGTTCGCGCCCCACATCGGCCAGGATGCGCGCGAGGGGGCCACCATCATCGGCCTGGTGGCGGCGGGGATGGGGATTTCCATCCTGCCGGAAACCTACGCCAGGACCGGTATTCCCGGCGTGGTCTACCGTCATCTGGAAACCGACGATGCGGCCAGTGAAATCCTGCTGGCGCACCGGTCGGATGACGCCTCACCGCTGCTGGGCCGTTTTTTCTCCATGGCCGAGGACAGCCTTACTTAGGGATGCCGAACAGCGTGATGGTGTGGTCGGTAAGCGTATAGCCCATTTCGTCGGCGATCTTCTGCAGGCGTTTTTCGATCTGCGGGTCGTAGAATTCCTCCACCTCGCCCGTCGTGGTGCTGACCAGATGGCCATGATGGCGTTCGCCGTCGTTCAGTTCGAACACGGCTTTGTTGCCACCCAACTGGCTGCGCTTGAGCAGGCCGGCATGCTCGAACTGCGTCAGCACGCGATACACCGTGGCCAGGCCCATCTCCACGCCGTCATTGAGCAGCAGCCGGTAGACATCTTCGGCGCTCAGGTGACGTCGCTCGCTGTTGTTGAACAGATCGAGGATTTTCATTCGGGGGAATGTGACCTTCAGGCCGATTCCCTTCAGATCCACTGAGTCGCTCATTTGTATCTCCGCGTGGTCAGTCGAGGCAGCTTTGGTCCTCCGGGGTCACGGGGCGACCGGCGTAATCCGGGCTGGCCCGGGGTGTTCCGGGGTGTCCCGGGGTGACCGTTCGACAGTATCCATCGAAGCCCTCCAGCGCGCCAGCCCGGCCGTTCCCCATTTAATGGCATGATGCGTGTACGGCCGCCCGTCCCTACCCCGCTCCGCGCCTGCGCGCGGGCCGGTCGGGCCACCTTCCCGGGAATTTCATGAATTCGACCACCCTGCATCACCGTACCTTCCTTACCCTGCTGGTTGCCGTATCCATCGCGTTCTGCTGGATACTCTTCCCCTACTACGGCGCCATCTTCTGGGGCACCATACTTGCCATCATCTTCGCGCCCATGCAGCGGCGGCTGGTGGCCAGGCTGGGCAAGCGGCGCAATCTGGCCGCGCTCATCACCCTCCTGCTATGTATCGTGCTGGCCATTCTGCCGGTGGTGGTCATCACCGGCTCGCTGGTGCAGGAAGGGGCCGTGCTGTACCAGCAGGTCAAGTCCGGCAACCTGAATTTCGGCAACTACTTCCAGCAGGCGATGGCCGCCCTGCCGCCCTCCGTTCACAGTCTGCTGGACCGCTACGACCTGTCCGACATCAGCAGCCTGCAGGACAAGCTGAGCTCCGGCGCGATGCAGGCCAGCCAGTTCCTGGCCACCAAGGCCTTCAGCATCGGCCAGGACACGTTCCAGTTCGTCATCAGCTTCGGCATCATGCTCTATCTGCTGTTCTTCCTGTTGCGCGACGGCAGTACGCTGGCGCGCCGGGTGACGCAGGCGATTCCCATGAGCGAGGCCTACAAGCAGCATCTGGCGCGCAAGTTCACGACGGTGATCCGCGCCACCGTCAAGGGTAACGTCGCCGTGGCGGCGACGCAGGGCCTGCTGGGCGGCCTCGCATTCTGGGTGCTGGGCATCCAGGGCGCCCTGCTGTGGGGCGTGTTGATGGGTTTCCTGTCGCTGCTGCCGGCCGTGGGCGCGGCGCTGATCTGGGTGCCGGTGGCCGCCTACTTCCTGCTGACCGGCGCGCTGTGGCAAGGCATAGGCTTGACCGCTTTCTGCGTGCTGGTCATCGGCATGGTGGACAACATCCTGCGGCCCCTCCTGGTGGGCAAGGACACCAAGCTGCCCGATTGGCTGATCCTGATTTCCACGCTGGGAGGCATGGCGCTGTTCGGCCTGAACGGCTTCGTCATCGGCCCCCTGGTGGCGGCGCTGTTCACCGCCGTATGGGACCTGTTCGCCTCGAACGGCGAAGCGCTGCCCTCGGGCGAAACGCTGGACGTCGGCGCCATGCCGCCGCCCGACGAGAAATAAGGCCGCCACCCCGGACTGGCCGGCCGGAGCATGCCCACGACTGGGCACGCCCCGGCTTATGCAGCGTTATCGCCTACGCCTGCCAGGGGAAGTCGATGAGGTCGCCGTACAGGCGCCGCAAGGTGGCCTTGACCTCGGGCGATTGCTGGTAGATGCCGATGAACTTCAGCAGGCGCGCATCCTCCGCCCGATTGGGCAGCGTCACCCAGCGGATGGCGTAGCGCCGCACATTGGCGGGGTCGTTGTTGTCGAAGGCCAGGCCGTCCTTTTCGTCAAGGCCGCCATGCTTGGCGAAGGTCGTGTAGGTGACCGATGCGGTGACATCGTCGAAGGTGCGCGAAGCCTGCGAGCCTTCGATGGACACGAACTTGAGCTTGTGCGGATTGTCCGTGACGTCAAGCAAGGTAGCTTTCTCCGCCACGCCCTCTTTCAGCCGGATCAGGCCCATGGCCTGCAACAGCAGTAGCGCGCGGCCCGTGTTCACCGGGTCGGCCGGGATGCCGATGGAAGCGCCATGCGGCATGGCGTCGCCGCGCTTGAGCTTCTTCGAGAACAGCCCGATGGTGGTCGAATAGCCATAGGCGATCGGCACCAGGTTCTGGCCGCGGCTCTTGTTGAACAGGTCGAGAAAAGGCGCATGCTGGAAATAATTGACGTCCAGCGAGCCCTCGGCCACGCCCACATTGGGCATCACCCAATCGGCCAGCTCGACCAGCTTGGCCTGCACGCCCTGCGCGCGCGCCTGGTCGATGGCGATTTCGGTGGCCTCGTTGGCCACACTGGGAATCACACCGATGCGCAGGGGCGCGTTCTGCGCCAGCGCCAGCCGGGACGCGCCCAGCAGGGGCAAGGCGGCAGCCGCGCCCATGGCGGTCAGCAGGCTGCGCCGCGTGGGTTGTACGACTCGCTGTACAACCCGCTGCACAAGCTGCGTCTCCGGCTGCTGCATGGGCTGGACCCGACGATCCTGCTTCATGCGCCCTCGCTGTCCTGCGGCACGGGGGTATCGCCGCAGGGATGGAATTCGCCGGTGGCGGGATCACGCACGAACAGCAGGCCGGTGGCCACGCCGAAATACGCGCCATGCAGTTCCAATTCGCCACGCTGCACGCGCTGGCGGATATAAGGGAACGTCATCAGGTTGTGCAGGCTGTGTTCGACCACGGCCAGTTCCAGCAGGCGCAAGTCGCCGGCGCGGTCCTTGCCGGTGAAATTCAGCTGGTTGGCGGTGCCGCTGATCTGCGACATCCACTTGCCGATGAAATCGCCCTTCGCCAGGGGTTCGGCGTCGTCGTAGTAGGAACGGATGCCGCCGCAGGAGGCGTGGCCCATCACCACGATGTGCTTCACGTTCAAGCCGTTGACGGCGAATTCGATGGCCGAGCTGGTGCCGTGGTAGTGCGAGTCGGGCTCGTAAGGCGGCACCAGGTTGGCGACGTTGCGCAGCACGAACATCTCGCCGGGGCCGGCGTCGAAAATCAGTTCGGGCGCTACGCGCGAGTCACAGCAGCCGATCACCATGATTTCCGGATTCTGGCCCTTTTCGGCCAATTGACGGAAACGGGTGCGTTCGTCGGGGAACCGGCCGGTAAGGAAGGCCTGGTAGCCGGAGGAAAGACGATCGGGAAAGGAAGGACTGTTATTCATAGCGGTGACCTTTGAATTGGACCCGGAGGTACCAGATGGACCGCATTTTACCGGTCCGCTCGTCAAGGCGCCGCAAAAGCCGGCGTGGCGAGCAGGGTTGCCGGCCGTAAAATCGCCGGATGCCACCCGACATCCCCATCGACGCTGAGCAGCGCGCCTGCCCGGACACCGCGCCGGCGCGTGATGGCGCGCGGGCGCAGCCAGCCGCGTCCGGCAGTGGCCAACGCAGCGGCCACCTGTTTGGCGATCCCGATGACGAGGCACCCTGGGAGGAGGCCATCGCGCCGGGCGCGGTGCTGTTGCGCCGCCATGCCAGTGCCCAGGCCGAAGCGCTGCTGGCCGCCGCGCGCCAGGTGGTCGCCACGGCACCGCTGCGCCATCTGGTCACGCCGGGCGGCAAGACCATGTCGGTAGCCATGACCAATTGCGGTGACTGGGGCTGGGTATCGGACCGGCGCGGGTATCGTTACGACCCGGTCGATCCTGCCAGCGGCCGTCCCTGGCCGCCCATGCCGGATATTTTCCTGGAAGTGGCACGGGGTGCCGCCGAGCGGGCCGGCTACCCGGGGTTCGCGCCGCAGGCCTGCCTGATGAACCTGTACCGCCCCGGCACCCGGCTGACCTTGCACCAGGACCGCGACGAACTGGACCTGGCCGCGCCCATCGTGTCCGTGTCGCTGGGTCTGCCGGCGATTTTCCTGTTCGGCGGCCTGCAACGCAGCGACCGCACGCGGCGCTTTCCCTTGCACCATGGCGACGTCGCCGTCTGGGGCGGTCCCTCGCGCCTTGCCTTCCACGGCATCGCGCCCCTGGCCGAAGGCCATCATCCCGCGACCGGATCGGTACGCGTCAACCTGACATTCCGCAAGACACGTTGACAGGCCGACCCGCCACTGACCGATAGTCCGATAACCTGCCGGACGTCCCGACCACGATGCCGGCGAAGGCGCCCTGGGCGCCATTCCCCGACGCTCGGTCACCCGCGCGGGTGATGCTGCGAATGCAGCGTCTTCAATCGTTCTCGCGCGACGTGGGTGTAGATCTGCGTGGTGGAGATGTCCGCATGCCCCAGCAGCAGTTGCACCACCCGCAGGTCGGCGCCGTGATTCACCAGGTGCGTGGCGAAGGCGTGCCGCAGCACGTGCGGCGAAATGGGCGCGTGGATATCCGCCTCTTTCGCATAGCGCCCGACGATCAGCCAGAAGTTCTGGCGATGCATGCCCTCCCCCCGCACCGTCAGGAACAGCGCATCCGACGGCCGCCCCTTGGACAGCAGCGGCCGCGCCTCGCGGACATAACGGTCGACCCAATGCGCGGCCTCGGCGCCCAATGGCACCAGGCGGTCCTTGCCGCCCTTGCCGCCGACCACCCGCACTACCCCTTCGTTCAGGTTGACGTCCAGCAGCCCCAGTCCGACCAGCTCGGACACGCGCAAGCCGGTGGCATACAGCGTTTCCATCATGGCCTTGTCGCGCAGTCCCAGTTCCGTCAACGGTTGGGGCGCGGCCAGCAAGGCGTCCACCTGCGCTTCGCTCAGGGTCTTGGGGCTGCGCATGGGTTGCCGGGCCGAGCGCACCGCCAGGCAGGGATCCTGCGCCACCCGGTGCTCGCGCATGGCCCATTGGAAGTATCGGCGCAACGCGGCCAGGCGGCGGTTGGCCGTGGTCGGCCGCGTGTCGCGATGGACCGCGGCGAACCAGGCCTCGATATCGCCCCCTTCAGCCTGCGTCAGGCCCCGGCCCGCGTGGCCGCGCAACCAGACGTCGAAGCTGGCCAGGTCGCTCCGGTAGGCATTCAGGGTATTGCGCGCCAGGCCGTCCTCCAGCCACAGCGCATCGAGAAAATCCGCGATGCCTGGATCGACGTCCGTACGGCTTTGAATGGAATCCATCAAGCGGCTGGCGCCGCATTCGCGCCGGCGTCATTGTCGTTGGCGGCCTGCGCGCTTTGGCTGCGCGCCAGCCAGGCGTTGTAGCCGCCCGCCAGCGCCCAGGTATTGCGGTAGCCGGCCTTGTGCAGCTTGGCGGCCAGCACGGCGGCGGAGATTTCATCCGGGCAGGCGCAATACACGACGATGCGCGCGTCCAGAGGCCACGCATGCGGGTGGGTATTGATGGGATCGTGCGGATCGAACATGACGGCGCCCGGCAAGGGGTTCTCGCCGCCGGCCCGCACGTCCAGCAACACCACGTCGCAGCCGTCTTCCTTCGCGGTCTGCCAGGCATCCAGCTCATCCAGCGTCACGCGGGGCACGTGGCTCAGGCGTGCCACCGTGAAGCGGCGGCGGAAGATGCGATAGGTCAGGTACAAGGCCAGCGCCACGCCCACCACGCCCAGGCCATAAGCGCCATAGCGGCCCAGCGCGTCCAGCACCTGCGCCAGCATGTCGTTGAAGACCGCGCCGATGACCATGGCCGAACCCGCCCACAGCAGGGTGCCGGCACCGTCGAAAGCCAGGAAGCGGCGCATCGGCAGGCGCGTCAGGCCGGACATCACCGTGGACAAGGCGCTGGCGCCCGGCAGGAACTTGGCCACCAGCAGGATGGCCGGGCCGGTGCGCAGATAGAGCGACTGCGTCTGGCGAATGCAGGAATCGCGCGACAGCGACACGCGGCACACCGTGCCCAGCAGGCCCCCGCCGTAGCGCCTGCCGCCGTAGTACCAGGCGGTGTCGGCGATCAGGCTGCCTGCCAGGGCGGCGAACAGCACCGCCTGCCAG
The DNA here is from genome assembly GCF_002209485.1 of Achromobacter sp. HZ34. Taxonomy (GTDB): domain Bacteria; phylum Pseudomonadota; class Gammaproteobacteria; order Burkholderiales; family Burkholderiaceae_B; genus Bordetella_C. The sequence continues at coordinate 908,095 of NZ_NJIX01000001.1, forward strand.
GACATGTCGTGATGCACGATCATGGCGCCGGCCACGATCAGGATGGGATAGGCCGGCAGCGGCAGCCCCGCCTGCTCCAGCAGGACGTTGGCGAAAACCAGCAGCGGCCCGTACGTTTGCAACAGGGTCTGGATGTCTTTCACAGCGATCTCGATGTTCTTCAGTGCAATGCCGGCGGCGGGAGCCAGGGAGCAGCCCGCGCCAACGAAAGTCGGCCTGGCCGCCCTGGGGGCCGGCTCTCCGGCTCTCCGGCAATCCGACGATCCGACGATCCGACGATCCGGCGATCCGGCGATCCGGTGCGCGGGCGGCACGGCGGTCCCGTCCGAGCGCGGCACGCCGCCACCATACCGCATAATTGGGGGCACGCCGATGGATTTTCAATCGGCAATCCATTTGAGCAGGGAGCGCCATGCGCCGCTACATCTTCCTCATCCGTATCATCTTCGTCGGGGTCCTGGCTCATGCCTATGTCGGGGCGCGCCTGATCCCCGACGCCCCCATCAGCCCGGCCGCACAGTGGGCCGCCGTCGCTTTCCTGGTGCTGTCCTGCCTGGTGATTCCGGCCGGCTTCCTCAGCCGCCGCCTGCCGCGCCGCCTGTCCGAAGGGTTCGGCTGGATAGGCCTGCTGCTGATGGGGTATTTCTCATCGCTGTTCGTGCTGACCTTGCTGCGCGATCTGCTGTTGCTGGCCATATGGGTAACCGGCGCCGCATCCGGGCGCGCCCTGCCCGGCGCCGGTACGCTGGCCGAGACCGCCATTGCCGTGCCCCTGCTGGCGCTGTGCAGCAGCCTGGTCGGCCTGTACAACGCGCGGCGGCGGGCGCCGGTGCGGTCGGTGGACGTGCCGATCGCCGGGCTGCCGGCCGGGTTGCAGGGTTTCACCATTGCGCAGATCACCGACGTGCACGTGGGTCCGACCATCAAGGGCCGTTACGTCGATGCCATCGTGGACGCCGTCAATGCCCTGCAGGCCGATCTGATCGCCGTCACCGGCGACGTGGTGGACGGCAGCGTGGCGCGCCTGGCGGCCCATACCCGGCCGCTGGGGCGGCTGCAGGCAAGGCATGGTGCCTACCTGGTGACCGGCAACCACGAGTATTACTCCGGCGCCGACGCCTGGGTGGCGGAATTCGAGCGCCTGGGTTTGAACGTGCTGTTGAACCGCCACGTGGTGATCGACCACGCGGGGGCGCGGCTGGTGGTCGCCGGCGTGACGGACTACGGTGCCGGCGCCTACGATCCGGCGCAGGAAAGCGATCCGGCCAAGGCACTCGCTGGCGCGCCGGCTGACGCCAATGTGCGGATCCTGCTGGCGCACCAGCCCCGCACGGCGTTTGCCGCCGAACCGGTGGGATATACGCTGCAGCTGTCCGGCCATACGCATGGGGGCCAGTTCCTGCCGTGGAATTTCTTCGTACGGCTGCAGCAGCCTTTTACTGCCGGTCTGCGGCGGCTGGGGCGGCTATGGGTCTATACCAGCCGCGGCACCGGGTATTGGGGGCCGCCCAAGCGAATCGGCGCGCCTTCGGAGATTACGCATATCCGGCTGGTAGCAGCGCGCTGAGAAAGAAGCGCGAGAACATCGATTCCACTTTTTCTTCAATCCGCTTCCCCAGCGGGCGTGGTGGGCAGATGCAGCCGGCCGGTGTGATAGTCGTACCCGTAGACTTCACCGTAACGCCCCCACTCCACCGCCACCTTCAACACCCGCTCGGCCTCGTCCGGCTTGAGGAATTCCTCCAGCATGTCGAGGAATTGCCGTTCGGGCAGTTCGCCCGTGCTTTCCTGCTCCAGTGAATGGCGGATATTGGCGGCCAGGGGGATCTGGGCCAGCAGATGGCGCCCGAACAGCTCCTGCCGCTCCTGCTGGTCGGCGGCGGCGTAATGGCGCCCGTTGGCCGTCAGGCTGATGTCGCCATGCTCGACCAGCGCCAATCCCAGCAGCCCCAAGGCCTCGTACACGGGGAACAGATCCTCGTCCGGCAGCCCGGCTTCCTCCGCCAGGCGCGGCAAATCGGCGCGGCCGTTGAGCGGCGGCTCGGCCAGCAACTCCAGCACTTCCTCCATGCGCCCGACGTTGGTATCGGGCAGCCGATAACCATGATGCACTTCGGGCTCCGGCGCACCCGCCGCCGTTGCCGGCACCGGCCGCGCCGTCATCAGGCCGTAGACCTGGTCGACCAGTGCCCGCACTTCCGCCGAATCGGCATTGCGCGGCCGCGGCAGATGCACGCGGATCTCGTCCCGCACCCGGCCCGGATCGCTGGCGAATATCAGGATGCGATCGGCCATCATCACCGCTTCCTCGATGTTGTGCGACACCACCAGGATGCCGCGCGTGCTGATGCGGCGCTCGTCCCACAGTTCCAGCATGTCGTCGCGCAGCGTCTCACCGGTCAGCACGTCCAGGGCGGAAAAAGCTTCGTCCATCAGCAGCACGTCGGGATCGGTGGCCAAGGCCCGCGCGATACCCACGCGCTGGCGCATGCCGCCCGACAACTCGCGCGGCAAGGCGCCGCCGAAGCCGGCCAGGCCTATCAATTCCAACGCGGCCTCGGCACGCTGCTCGCGCTCGCTCAGCGGCACGCCCTGCGCCTCCAGGCCCAGGGCCACGTTCTGGCGCACCGTCAGCCACGGGAACAGCGCAAAGGACTGGAACACCATCGCCACGCCAGCGGCCGGCCCATACAGGGGCTGGCCGCGATATTTCAATTGGCCCTGGTCGGCCGGAATCAGCCCGGCCATGATGCGTAACAGCGTCGACTTGCCCGAGCCGGATTTGCCCAGCAAGGCGACGATCTCGCCTTCGCGCAACTGGAAGTCGACATCCTCCAGCACCGAACGATTGGTGCCGTCGGCCGTCTGGAACATCTTGCTGACCCCGCTCAGGTCCAGCAGGAAATTGGCTTTGCCGTTCATCGCCCTACTCCCTCGCCGGCGGCTCCACGAGCCACCGTGATATTCAATTTGTCGCTGCCGCACGCTGTGCGGTGTCTTGCTTTCGATGCCGCCATCAGCGGCTCCACTTTTCCGCTTGCAGGTACAGCCTTCGCCAGAAGTACCGGTTCAGCCCCATCACGAAGATACACATCACGCCGATGCCCAGCGCGATGCGCGGGAAGTCGCCCTTCTGCGTCATCTCCGCGATGTAGCCGCCCAGGCCGGTGGCGGTCAGCGTGGTCTTGCCCCAGGTCACCACCTCGGACACGATGCTGGCGTTCCAGGACCCGCCGCTGGCCGTGATGGCGCCGGTGACGAAACTGGGAAACACCGCCGGCAGGTAGAAGCGCTTCCACTTCAGCCAGCCTTTCAGGCCCAGGTTGTCGGCGGCATAGCGCAATTCGCTGGGGATGGTGCTGGCACCGGCCACGACGTTGAAAAGGATGTACCACTGGGTACCGAAAATCATCAAGGGGCTGAGCCAGACTTCCGGATTCAGGTCGAAGGCGACGATAGCTACCACCGCCAGCGGAAACAGCAGATTGGACGGAAACGCGGCCAGCAACTGCGCCAGCGCCTGGATGCGCTGCGACAGGCGCGGACGCAGGCCGATCATGATGCCCAGCGGCACCCAGACCACCGAGGCCAGCGCGATCAGCACCATCACCCGTACCAGCGTGATGCCGCCCAGGCCCAGCACGCGCAGGGCTTCGGACCAGCCCACTTCGGCATGCACGAACACGCCCAGGCGCCACACGGCGATCAGGGCCAGCGCGGTCAGGAAGCCGTCGACCATGCGTTCACGCAATGGGTTGACCGTGCGCACGCGCGCCCGCACCGACGTACCGTCATAGCCGCGGCGGAACCAGCCCAGGGCGCGCTCGCCGCGATGCGCCAGGTTCAGCGACAGGGCCCGCGTCAGCCGGCCGCGGCGCAGCAGATCCAGCACCCAGGACTGCTGCGCGGTGTTGCTTTGCGTGTCCTCGAAACGGAACTTGTCGGCCCAGGCCAGCAGCGGACGGAAGAACAGCTGGTCGTACAGCAGGATGCCCACCGCCATCGCGATGATGGCGTAGAAGATGGCATGCAGGTTTTGCTGGTCGATGGCCGACGCGATGTACGAGCCGATACCGGGCAGCATGATGTCCTGGTTGGACACCGTGATGGCCTCGGATGCCACCACGAAGAACCAGCCGCCGGACATCGACAGCATCATGTTCCACAGCAGCGCGGGCGTGGCGTAAGGCAATTCCAGCCGCCAGAACCGCTGCCAGCCGCTCAGGCGGAACACGCGCGCGGCCTCGTTCAGCTCCGACGGCACGGTGCGGATGGACTGGTACAGGCTGAGCGCCATATTCCATGCCTGCGACGTGAAGATGGCGAAGATAGCCGCGCACTCCACGCCCAGCAGCCTGCCGGGGAACAGCGCGATGAAGCCGGTCACCGTGATCGACAGGAAACCCAGGATGGGGATGGACTGCAGGATGTCCACCATCGGCACCAGGATCTTTTCCGCGGTGCGCGATTTGGAAGCCACCGCCGCGAAGACGAAGCTGAATACCAGGGATACGCCCAGCGCGATGAACATGCGCAGCGTGGTCCGCAACAGGTAGTACGGCAGGTAGGCAGCGTCCAGCGAGATCGGCAGTTGCTGGCCCACCGAATAAGGCGTGGCCATTTCCTTGGCGCCGAACGCCAACAGCACCAGGAAGCCGAGGATCAGCGGCAGTAACAACCAATCCCAACGATTGGGACGGGTTCCAGGAAGGCGCTCCAGGCGCCGGGGATCGAAGAAAGGAAACATGCCGGGCTCCGGCGAGGCTGCTTAAGCAATATCCGGCCTGGACCGGATCCGTTCTCGCCCTGGATACGTGTAAACCCTAGGGCGTGCGCAAGGTAGCACGGTGACGCACCCAGCGTCCATCCAAAAACCGCTTGGTTACGCCCTTTGCTGCTAATGCGCCACGTCCGGCCGCCGGCCCCGTGAAATTCGTGAAAGGTGGCTGAATTCCAGCTTTCAGGATCGCCGATTCTGGTCCCTGCAAGGAGGATAAGGCACAGGGCTGCGACGGTCGCACTACCACGAATATCTTGAAAGGAACCGAGCAAATCCGGCAACAAGCTTATGCGAGGGGGGCCGCTGGTTTTGGTATACGATCCCAGCCTTCAAGGTTTTACGATTCTTTTACCCTCCCAGATGGCCAGTACGCCAGACTCCGACAACGCTGACGCCCCTTTGATCACGCGGCCAGCCTTCGCGCATTTTCTTCTCTCCCGCTTCGGCGCCTCGCTCGCCTATCAGATGGTGTCTGTCGCCGTCGGCTGGCAGATCTACTCGCTTACCGGCAGCGCCATGGACCTGGGCCTGATCGGGCTGGCGCAGTTCATGCCCATGTTGCTGCTGACCCTGGTGGTGGGGCATGTGGCCGACCGCTACGACCGGCGCAAGATCCTGGCGGTGACCCTGACCATCGAAACCTTGTCGGCCGCCGTGCTGTCGGCCGTATCGTTGGCGGGCGAAGCGAACCACTACGTCGTCTATGCCTGCATCATCGCGATGAGCGCGTCGCGCGCCTTCGAATCGCCGACCATGCCCACGCTGATCCCGGCGGTCGTGCCGCGCGCCCTGATCCCGCGCGCCACCGCTGTATCGGCGTCGTCCAACCAGATCGCGCAGATTGCCGGGCCGGCCTTGGGTGGCGTCGGGTATGCATTGGGCGCGGGCTGGATCTATGCGCTGACCGCCGCCTGCTATTTCATCGCCCTGGTCTCCATGCTGACGCTGAAGATCGAGGGCCAGCCTTCGCGCAAGGAACCGACCACCTGGCGCTCGCTGTTCGCCGGTTTCACGTTCATCGCCAGCCGCCGCATCCTGCTGGGCACCCTGACCCTGGACCTGTTCGCCGTCCTGCTGGGCGGGGCCACTGCCCTGCTGCCCATCTATGCCAAGGACATCCTGCATGCCGGGCCCTGGGCGCTGGGCATGTTGCGCGCGGCGCCGGCAGTGGGCGCGGTCAGCATGGCCCTGGTGCTGGGACGCAAGAACCTGACGGGCAATATCGGCATGACGCTGTTCGGCGCCTTGTTCGCTTTCGGCATCGCCACCGTGGTGTTTGGCATTTCCACGTCGATCCCGGTGTCCATCATTGCCCTGATGGTGCTGGGCGCGGCCGATTCCATCAGCGTCGTGGTGCGTTCGTCGCTGGTGCAATTGAACACGCCCAATGACATGCTGGGACGCGTCAGCGCCATCAACATGCTGTTCATCGGGACGTCCAACCAGATGGGTGAGTTCCGCGCGGGGCTGATGGCGTCCATGACGGGCGCCATTCCGGCGGTGGTACTGGGCGGCGTCGGCACCATCGCCGTCGCCGCGCTGTGGATGTGGTGGTACCCGGAGCTACGCCGGCTGCGGTCGCTGCATAACGTCACGCCTGAAACGCACTGACTGGCCCGCCAGCGGGATGCGGCCAGAAATCCTTTCCGGCTGGGAATGCCCAATCGCCCGATTGCCGCGTCGTTAGCCGAGCCTGTGTTCCCAGGGGTTGATTACGTCGACCCCGCAGTCGCGGAAGTCTTTGACATTGCGAGTCGCAACACTTGCTCCTCGTGAGCGGGCGACCCCTGCGATGGATGCATCGAACTGGCTTATTGGGCGGCCGAGCAACTTGCGCGTAGCGGAGATTTCCGCATATGCGGCCGCCGCATCGCTGTCGAAAGCAAGCACATGCCCTGCAAGATCGATTACGAATACCTGCGAAACCGCCATTTCCAAGGCTGACTTGCGATCACCGTCAGGCAGCAATTGAACGCCATAAAGCAGCTCTGCTTCGGTGATCGTCGTCGTAAACAGTGACGATCGAACCTGACCCGCGAGCCAGGCGAGCACGTGATCGTCCGGTGCCGGCCGCAAAATTTCCGACAGGATGTTCGTATCCAATACGATCATGCGCTGAAATCCGGGGGGGTACGAATCGCTTCTCGTTCGGGAAGCTCCAGCGTGACGCCTCCCAGAGGAGCGACACGAGCCCGGATCGCAGCTATCAAGGCGCCCCCGCGAGCGGGCTCTACCGAGAGCGCCGCCCGCAGGATGTCTCGCGCTTCGTCCTCCATCGAACGTCCGTGCAAAGCGGCCTGGATGCGCAAGCGGGCTTTGAGGTGATCGTCGATATTGCGAATAGTCATGGTGGCCACGGCAGCCTCCTTTAAGCGTTGACTGCATTTTAAGCATTGACTAATGACCTCGCAAGGAGGGGTCGCCAAGGTCAGCAGACGGCAGGGAAAGGGATTTTTTCCAATGCTATTCCAGACGCCTGGCCACGCAGGCCGGATATCAGGCAGTGGTCAAGCAAGCCCAGGGCATCGTTGACGAACTGTCGGCGGTTGAATAACGGCCGAGGGTCGAAGCGATGTTGACGATGGTGTTTTTGAGCTTGGCCTGGGGTTGGGCAGTGACATCGGCACTGACCTGAGCTTGGGCTTGGGCATTGACCTGGGCTAGGGGCTGAGCCGCGGCATTGATCTGGACTTGAACCACATCAACGGGATTCAAGCGATCGGTGGGCCCCGCGACGCGCGTTCATCCACGCGCGCGCCTAAAATCACAGCGCCCGGCGGTAAACCGCCAGGGCGCTTTTTTTATTTTCGCCAAGGACGATGCTAAATCATGACCGACCGGATTTTTGCGCTGCTGGGCGCGCTGAACATGTTCATTGCCGTTGGCACCGGAGCGTTTGGCGCGCATGGTTTGAAGGAGAGGCTTAGCGCGGAGATGCTGGCGGTCTGGCAGACGGCGGTCACCTACCAGATGGCGCATGCGCTGGGGCTGCTGGCGATCGCCGCCCTGGTGCCGCGTTTCGGGTCGGGGCTGCTGACGAGCGGCGGCTGGCTGATGTTCGCCGGCATCGTGCTGTTCAGCGGCAGCTTGTACGTCCTGGCACTGACCAATGTCCGCTGGCTGGGCGCCATCACGCCCATCGGCGGCCTGGGTTTCCTGGCCGGCTGGCTGCTGGTAGCCCTGGCCGCCTGGCGCGGCCCGACGGTTTGAACAGGCAGTAGCCAGCAGCCAAGAAACCGTCTCGGCACTACGGCGCCGGGGCTGGCGCCAGCGCGGCCAGTATGAACGGAGCTCCTCAGAAAGGAGCCCCGTCCATGTTCCCCGCAGAATTTTTGAACGTTTTTATAAAAAACGTTCCTTCAAAATGCGGTCTGGAACTACGACGCACGGCTTGCCGTGGCGCCGGCGCAGCCAGTATGAACGGGGCTCCTCCCAAAGGAGCCCCAAGCATGTTCCCCGCAGAATTTTTTAAACGTTTTTTATAAAAAACGTTCCTGCAAAATGCAGCCTGGAACTACGACACGCGGCTCGCCGAGGCGGCGGTGCGGGCCGGGCTGGTGACGATGAACAGGCGCGCGCTCAGGGCGACGGACAGGACCAGGAACGCGCCGATCAGGCCGACCACGCCGCTCCAGCCGGCCCATTCCCAGCATTTGCCACCCACCGACCCCAACACGCTGGATCCCAGGTAATACGACAGCAGATATAGCGACGCCGCCTGCGCCTTGTAGCCGCGCGCCAGCCGCCCGACCCAACCGCTGGCGACAGAATGCGCCGCGAAGAAGCCGAAGGTCAGCACCACCACACCGGCCACCATGACGATCAGATTGGCCGACAGCGTCAGCAACAGGCCCAGGAACATCGTCCCCACGCCCGTGCACAGCATCGCGCCGCGACCATAGCGGTCGGCCAGCCGGCCGAACAGCGCCGACGCGAAGATCCCCACCAGATACACCGTGAAGATGGCGCTGATCAAGGTCTGGCTGAGCAGATAAGGCGGCGCCATCAGGCGAAAGCCCGCGTAGTTGTAGACGGTGACGAACCCACCCATCAACAGGAAACCCAGCGCGAACAAGGACAGCAGATTGGGATCGACCAGGTGCGTCGCAAAGCCTTGCCGCGCCGCGGCCCAGCCCCCGCCCTTCTGCGGCTTGAAGTGACGCGAAGCCGGCAACGCCAGCACGAACAGCACCGCCGACAACACCCCCACCACGCCCACGACGACCAGCGCCATATGCCAGTCGCTGTGATCCGCCACCAGGCCGGTAATCACCCGCCCCATCATGCCGCCGAAAGCGCTGCCGCCGATATACAGGCCCATGGCGAAACCCAGATCGGCGGACGATACCTCTTCGGCCAGGTACGCCATGGCCACCGCGGGTACGCCGCCCAGCACCAGCCCTTGCAAGGCCCGCACGGCCAGCAACGCATGCCAGTTCGGCGTCGCGGCCACGGCCAGCGTCAGCACGCCGGACGCAAACAGCGATGCCGCCATGACGGCCTTGCGCGGCAGGCGGCTGGACCAGAAGCCGACCAGGAAGATCGCCAACGCCAGCAGGCCCGTGGTCAGCGACAGCGACAGGCTGCTCTGGGCGGGCGACACCCCGAAGTGCTCGGCGAACAGGGGCAGCAGCGGCTGCACACAGTACATCAGGGAAAAAGTGGAGAAACCGGCGGCGAATAACGCCCAGTTGGCGCGCCGGAAGGCCGCGCTGCCACGCTGCAGATAGGGAATGGATTCGGCGGACGGTGTTTGCACGGATGACGGCGACGCGGCCTGCAAGCCGTCGGGCGCTGCTGCGCGGGAGGTAGTTTCAGAAGACATTTTTAGAACGGCTGGGCGCTACGCCACCGACCGCGCGGCTTGTGGCCACACGCTCGGGGATGCTGCTCATGCGGGTTGAATCAAGGATCTGACGGGATAGGTGAGACGGTAGCCCTATGTCGCTCATCTGTCCAATATATGGAAGTGGTCCCAGCGATATTTATGAAATATGATGCTCGCCATGGAACTTCGCCATCTCCGTTATTTCGTCGCGGTCGCGGAAGAAATGCATTTCACGCGTGCGGCGGCGCGGCTGGGTATTGGCCAGCCGCCGTTAAGCCAGCAGATCCAGCAACTGGAACGCGAACTGGGCGCCACGCTGTTCCTGCGTTTGCCACGCGGCATCGAACTGACCGAGGCCGGCCAGCAATTCCTGGAGGACGCCCGCGCCATCCTGGCCGCCGCCACCCGCGCGGCGGAACGGGCGCACCATCTGGGACAAGGCCAGAGCGGCAACGTCAGCATCGGGTTCACTTCTTCCTCCGTGTTCCACCCGGCCCTGGCCCGCGCGCTACGGGCCTACCGCGACCGCTACCCTCAAGTCCACGTCGAGCTGCGCGAAGGCAACACGGGTTCGCTGCTGGAATGGCTGCGCAGCGGCGAAGTCGACGTCGCCTTCCTGCGCCAGCCCTTCACGTTGGGAGAAGATTTCCGCGCCGACCGGGTCGTCGACGAGCCGATGCTGGTCGCGATGCCCGCCACCCACGCCATGGCAGGCGCCCGTGGCCTGACCCTGGCGGCGCTGCGCGATGAAGACTTCGTGCTGTATCCGCGGCCCATCGGATCCGGCCTGTACGACACCATCCTGGCGGCGTGCCAGCAGGCGGGCTTCACGCCCCGTATCGCCCAGGAGGCGCCGCAGATGGCCTCGGTGATCAGCCTGGTTGCCGCCGGCTTCGGCATTTCGCTGGTGCCCGCCAGCATGCGCCACGTCCACACCGAAGGGGTGCGCTTCCTGCCGCTGCGCGGCCCGGCGCCGCGCGCCTTGCTGGACCTGGCCTACCGCCGCCATTCGCCGTCGCAGGCGGCCCGCAATGCCGTCACGGTGATGATCGAAGCGGCCAGCGTGAAAGGTGCTTGAAGCTCCATCCCCGCAAGAGCAGGCACCACGACATCAAGCGCAGGGGCGCGAATGCCCGCCGCGCCGGGCGCCGGTGCATCATCCTTCGCGGCGCGGCAGGCCTATTACCATGTCATCGAATTGCGGCGGCGGCTCGTCCTGAAGGACTTTCTTCAGTGCCGAAAGAAAGCGCTTGGCCATCAGCGGCAGCGGTTGCAGGTCGGAATACGTGGCCCAGATGCCGATGTGCGCGGACGGGACGATGGGCCGCACGGCCACATGCGCCCGTGCCTGCGGTCCCACGCACCAGCTGTCCACCAGCGCCGGTCCCAGCCCCTGCTGGACGAAAGCCAGCGCGGTCACGGGCGAATGCACTTCGATGGCGGCCGGCGGGCGGCTCGGCGTGTAGCCCAGGAATGACGTCAGCACCCGGCCCAGCGGCGCATCGCTCGGATAACCGATCCACGCCGCCGCGGTGAACTCGGCGGGCGCCACGGCCTTACAGGCCGCCAGGGGATGCTCGCGCGGCATGATGCATACCACCTCGCTGCGGCCCAGTTCCACCGACACCAGGTTGGGATGCACCGGCGGCCGCATGGACACGGCGATATCCGCCTGCCCGCTTAGAAAATGCGCCGCCAACTCGTCATAGGTGGAACTGCGATAGTCCACCCTCGCCCCCGCGCGGCCCTGCCGCAACACGGCCAGCGCCTGCGGCACCATGCGCTGGCCGAAGCTGGCGCTGGAAATCACCCGCAGCGCGCCAGCGCCGGATTGCGCCAGGTTGGCAGCCAGTTCGTTGACCCGCTGGATGCCGCCATAGACCTGTTCGACCTCGGCGAACAGGCGGCGCGCCTCGGCGGTGGGAGTCAGGCGGCTGCGGCCGCGCTCGAACAGGGGGAAGCGCAGGCGGCTTTCCGTCAGGGCCAGCACCCGGCTGATGGCCGGCTGGGACACGTGCAGCATGCGCCCCGCGCCACTGATCGAACCGGACAGCATGATGGCGCGAAAAACCTCGATCTGGCGCAGATTCAACGGGGGCCGCGCCCCGCCCCCCGAGCCATCATCGGACAGCTCCGCAGCAAGGTCTGCAGCCGGGTCCGCGACCGCATCCGCAGCGATATCTCCGACCGCCGGATCAGCCAGGCCATCCGGCATGGAACCCGTCGACCGAGGTTCCAGATCGCCCTTCCTCCCCCCTTTGCGCGGTTTACGTGCAGTGTCTTGCATCGGGCCGCTGCCCCCTTTTCATCCGTTTGACGATAACGGCGGATTATAGGTTTTCCATATTTTTTGATATGCGGGTTCCTTCGGCCCGGTGCTAGTCTGCCGCCCTGTGTCGAACAAAACGTCACGCGTGAGGCCGCCCCTCCGCGCCGCTCGCGACGTGACGGCACCTCCACCTGCAAAAAACATCAAGGGAAACCTCCATGCCGCAACCGTTCTTCCGTCTGTCGACCTCCTTCCGCCTGCTGGGCGCCACCGTGGCGTTGGCGTGTGCCGCCGGCACTGCCCACGCTGCCGGCACCTGGCCCGATCATCCCGTGACCTTCGTCGTGCCTTCCGCCGCCGGTGGCTCGCCCGACGTGCTGTCGCGCCTGGTGACGACGCAACTGGCCAAGCAGGTGAACGGCTCGGTGATCATCGAAAACCGCCCCGGCGCCGCCGGCAATATCGGCATCAACCTGATCAAGCGTGCCGCGCCGGACGGCTACACCATCGGTTACGGCAACATCAACACCCTGGCGGTGAACCGTAGCCTGTTCAAGTCCCTGCCCTACGACGTGGACAAGGACCTGACCCCCATCGCCCACATGTTCGATCTGTACAACGTGCTGATCGTGCCGTCCAACTCTCCCGCGCATTCCGTGCAGGAACTGATCGACCTGGCGCACAAGCAGCCGGGCCGCCTGTCCTACGGCGCGCCGGGCATCGGCACCACCGGCCACATGGGCGGGGAATTGTTCAAGCACATGGCCAAGATCGACGTCATGTTCATTCCGTACAACGGTGGTCCTGCCGCCATCCAGGATCTGCTGGGTGGCCGCATCGACTATCTGTTCGCCAACTCGTCGGAAGCCGGTCCGCTGGTCAAGAGCGGCAAGGTGCGCGCGCTGGGCGTCAGCAGCCTGAAGCGCCTGGCCCTGTTCCCGGACGTGCCCACCCTGGACGAATCGGGCCTGAAGGGCTACGAGACCGTGGCCTGGGGCGGCGTGGTGGGACCGGCCAACACGCCGGCCGACGTGGTCGCCAAGATCAACAGTGAAATCGACACTGCGCTAAAGTCCAAGGACGTGCTGGACGGCCTGGCCACGCTGGGCGCCGTCCCGGCTGGCGGCAGCCCCGCCGAATTCAAGCAGTTGATCGACAGCGAAACGAAGAAGTGGCACGACATCATCGAGTCGGCCCACATCGAAAAGCTGGACTGATCACAGGAATCCGGACCGCCATGAATCAACAACCCGACCTCATCCTCGCCAACGCCACCATCGTCGACGGCAGCGGTGCCGACCGTTATGTGGCCGACATCGCCATCGCCGGTGAGCGCATCGCCGCCATCGGCCGCTTTCCCGACGCAACGGCGCCGCGCCTGGATGTGGCGGGCCTGGTCGTGGCCCCCGGCTTCATCGATTCCCACACCCACGACGACGGCTACCTGCTGGCGCATCCGGACATGACGCCCAAGGTCTCGCAGGGCATCACCACCGTGGTGACCGGCAACTGCGGCATCAGCCTGGCCCCCTTGCTGCCCGCGGCGGACACGCGGGTGCCGCAGCCGCTGGACCTGCTGGGACCGCCCGAATTGTTCCGCTATGCGCGCTTCGCCGACTGGATCGCCGACCTGCGCGCCACGCCCGCCGCCGTCAACGTGATTCCCCTGGTTGGCCACACCACCCTGCGCGTGGCCGCCATGGAAGACACCCAGCGCGCCGCCACCGGGCCGGAGATCGCCGCCATGCAGGCGATGATGGAAGAAGCCCTGCAGGCCGGCGCCTTCGGCATGTCCACCGGCACGTTCTACCCGCCGGCCGCGCATGCGCCCACCGAGGAAATCATGGCCGTGGGCGCGCCCATCCGCGCGCACGGCGGCCTGTACGCCACCCACCTGCGCGACGAAACCGACAAGATCGTCCCGGCCATGCAGGAAGCCCTGGACATCGGCCGCGAGCTGGATTGCCTGGTGGTGTTCTCGCACCACAAGCTGGCCGGCCAGGCCAACCACGGCCGTTCAGCCGAAACCCTGGCAATGATGGACCGCGCGGCCAAACTGCAACCGGTCTGCCTGGATTGCCACCCCTACCCCGCCACGTCCACCATGCTGCGGCTGGACCGCGTGCGCATCTCGCGCCGCACCATGATCACCTGGTCCACCGGCTATCCTGAAGCCAAGGGCCGCGATTTCGCCGACCTGATGGCCGAACTGGCGCTGGACGAGCAGCAATTGCTGGAAAAGCTGACGCCTGCCGGCGCCATCTACTTCCTGCTGGATGAGAACGACGTGCGCCGCATCATCGCGCACCCGGCCGCCATGGTGGGTTCGGACGGCCTGCCCTTCGACCCCCATCCGCACCCCCGCCAATGGGGCACTTTCACCAATGTCCTGCGCACGCTGGTGCGTGAACAGTCGGTGCTGACGCTGGAACAGGCCGTGCACAAGATGACCGGCCTGGCGGCCCGCAACTACGGCGTGGCCGAGCGGGGGTTGCTGCAGCCGGGCTATTATGCGGATCTGGTCCTGTTCGATCCCGAACAGGTCGGCGACCGCGCCACCTTCGAGGTGCCGGTACAGGCCAGCCAGGGCATCCAGGGTGTCTGGGTCAACGGCCAGCGCGTCTGGGCCGAGGGCGCGGCAGGCAGCGCCCGGCCCGGCCAGGTGCTGGCGCCCACGCGCGGCGGACAGGCCGCTGCCTGAGGCGTTGCGGCGACTGCGTGGCCTGGCGCGACGATACGCGCCGGTCGCCCGGGCGCCCATCCTGGCCGGCTGCTGCCCGCCCGCTGCGCCCCGCCGGCCAGGGACTCGCCTCAATCGGAGTATTTTTCGTGACGACATCCATATCCGGCCTTTACCTGGGCATACTCGGCGGCATGGGCCCCATGGCCGGCGCCGCTTTTGCCGAAAGGCTGGTGGCCCTGACGCCGGCCGCGCGCGACCAGGATCACATTCCCGCATTGCTGCTGAACGATCCCCGCGTGCCCGATCGCACGGCCGCCAAACTGGCCGGCGGTGAAGACCCCCTGCCCGCCATGGCACGCGGCGTCAAGCTGCTGACCGGCGCCGGCGCGCGCCTGATCGCCATCCCCTGCAACACCGCCCATCTCTGGTACGACGACCTGGTGGCGGCCTCGTCGGTGCCGGTTCTGCACATCATCGAGTCGGTGGTGGAAGACTTGCGCCGGCGCGGCATTCACGGCGGTCCCATCGGCCTGATGGGAACCGAAGGGACGCTGCGCATGGGCTTGTACCAGCAACATCTGGAACGCCATGGCTATGAATGCGTGGTGCCCACCGAAGAAGAAATGACGACGTACTGCACGCCGTCCATCGTGGCGGTGAAAGCCAACCGGCTGGCCGAGTCCTTCGAACCGGCCGCCGCCTGCGTCCGCGCCCTGGCCGCGCGCGGCGCGGTGGCCGTGGCGCTGGGCTGCACCGAACTGCCGCTGGCCATCCCGCACGACCGCCGCGCCGAGTTCGATGTGCCCTTGACCGACTCTATCGATGCCCTGGCGCTGGCCGTGATCCAGCGCTACCAGGAAGATACCGGCACGGCACGCCAGGCCGCGTAGGCACAGGGGCGGCGCCGTCCCGGCTCAGGCGCCCAGATATGCCTTGCGCACATCGGCGTTGACCAGCAGGTTGGCGCCGGTGTCGTGCAGCACCACTTTGCCGTTCTCCAGCACATAGCCGCGATCGGCCACCTGCAGCGCCTTGTTGGCGTTCTGTTCCACCAGGAACACCGTTACGCCCTGGTCACGGATGGTGCGGATGATGTCGAAGATCTGCGCAATGATCAGCGGCGCCAGGCCCAGCGTCGGCTCGTCCAGCAGCAACAGGCTGGGACGCGTCATCAGTGCCCGGCCGATGGCCAGCATCTGCTGCTCACCGCCCGACATGGTGCCGGCGCGCTGCTGGGCTCTTTCCTTCAAGCGGGGGAACAGATCGTACACATGGGCCAGCCCCTGCTGCATCTGCACCTTGTTGGCGAAGAAGCCACCCATCATCAGGTTCTCCTCCACCGTCAGGTCCTTGAACACGCGCCGGCCCTCGGGCGACACGGCGATACCGCTACGCATGATCTGGTGCGTGTCGGCCCGCGTGATGTCGCGCCCTTCGAAGGTGATGGTGCCGCTACGCGCCTGCGGCGTGCCGCAGATCGTCATCAGCAGCGTGGTCTTGCCGGCGCCGTTGGCACCGATCAGGGTAACGATCTCGCCCTTGTTCACTTCCACCGACACGCCGTTCAAGGCCTGGATGGCGCCGTAATAGGTGTGCACGTTGTCCAGCTTGAGCATGCTGTGCGCTTTGTCCGGATGCTGCATCATTCTTCTCCCAGATACGCTTTGATGACGCGCTCATCGCTGCGCACCTCCTGCGGGGTCCCGGTGGTGATGGGCTTGCCATGCTCCATGACCAGGATACGGTCGGAGATGCCCATGATCAGGCTCATGTCGTGCTCGATCAGCAGCACCGCCACGCCGAACTCGCGGCGCAGGCGGTCGATCAAGCGCTGCAGGTCCTGTTTTTCCTGGGGATTCAAGCCTGCCGCCGGCTCGTCCAGCATCAGCAGGCGGGGCTTGGTGATCATGCAACGGGCAATCTCCAGCCGGCGCTGGTGGCCATAGGCCAGGTTGCCCGCTTCGCGGTTGGCGTACTCGCGCAGCCCCATGAAATCCAGCCATTGGGCGGCGCGATTCAAGGCGTCGGCCTCGGCCTGGCGATAGGACTTCAGCTTGAGCAAGCCCGGCACCAGCCGCGTTTCCACTTGCGTGTGTTGCGCCACCAGCAGGTTTTCCAGCACGGTCAACTGCTTGAACAGGCGCACGTTCTGGAAGGTGCGCACCAGGCCATGCTGCGCCACGCGGTGGCTGGGCAGGCCGGTGATGGACGTGCCGTCCATTTCGATCTCGCCCTCGCTGGGGACATAGAACCCCCCCACGCAATTGAACACGGTGGTCTTGCCCGCGCCATTGGGACCGATGATGGCGAACACTTCATCGCGACGCACATCGAATGCCACATGGTCGACGGCCAGCAGGCCGCCGAAGCGCATGCACAGACCGGATACTCTCAGCAAAGCCTCGCTCATTTGTTGTCCAGCTCCACGTGAGGACGTTGCATCGGCAGCAAGCCTTGGGGCCGCCACATCATCATCAGCACCATGACCAGGCCGAACATCAGCATGCGGTACTCGGCGAATTCACGCGCCAGTTCCGGCAGCACCGTCAGCAGGATGGCGGCCAGGATCACGCCCACCTGCGAACCCATGCCGCCCAGCACCACGATGGCCAGGATCAGCGCGGATTCGATGAAGGTAAAGGATTCGGGATTCACCAGCCCCTGGCGCGCGGCGAAGAACGCCCCGCCGAAGCCGGCGAACATGGCGCCCAGGGTGAAGGCCGACAGCTTGATGCGGGTCGGATTCAGGCCCAGGGAACGGCAGGCGATCTCGTCTTCACGCAACGCTTCCCAGGCGCGTCCCACCGGCATGCGCTTGAGCCGGGTCGACACGAACAGCGTGATCAGGGCCAGCATCAGCGCCATCAGGTACAGCCAGACGATGACGTGCTGGTTCTGGAACGTCAGGCCCAGCATCTCGTGGAAGGTCTGGCGCCCTTCGACGCTGGACGAACGCGCCATCTCGATGCCGAATACCGACGGTTTGGGGATGCCGGAAATACCATCCGGGCCGCCCGTCAACCAGTTCAGGTTGATCAGCAGCAGGCGGATGATCTCGCCGAAGCCCAGCGTGACGATGGCCAGGTAATCGCCGCGCAGCCGCAGCACCGGAAAACCCAGCACGAAGCCGAACAGCGCCGACATGGCGCCGGCGAAAGGCAGCGCTTCCCAGAAGCCCCAGCCGCCCCAGTGGTACAGCAAGGCGTAGGTGTAGGCGCCCACCGCGTAGAACCCGACGAAACCCAGGTCGAGCAGGCCGGCGAAACCCACCACGATGTTCAGGCCCAGGCCCAGCATGACGTAGATCAGCACCAGCGTGGCGATGTCCACCGAGCTGCGGTCGCCGAAGAACGGCCACACGATGGCGATGACCACCAGCGCAATGGCCATCCACTTGTGGCCGCTGGCAGGCGCCGCCGGCAGCGTCGGCAGCGCGGACTTCATGCGCTTGAACGGCAGGCCCAGCCAGGGGCGCAGCAGCTGGCCGACGAAGACCACCGCCATGGCGATCAGGACATTGGTCCACTGCGGGTTCATCAGTGTGCGCGCGCCCTGGCGCACCAGCTGCAGGCCGAACACCGGCGTGACGATGACCGCGGTCATGATGGCCGCGATAAAAGCATTGCGTAGGTTTTGCGCCATCAGACTTTTTCCACCTCGGGTTTGCCCAACAGTCCAGTGGGGCGGAACAGCAGGATCAGCACCAGCAGCAGGAAGGCGACGATGTCCTTGTATTGGGACGACAGGTAGGCCGCGGCGAAGGTCTCCACCAGGCCCAGCAGCACGCCGCCCAGCATGGCGCCGGGTATGCTGCCGATGCCGCCCAGCACCGCCGCCGTGAAGGCCTTGATGCCGACGATGAAGCCGATGAAGGGATTGAGCTTGCCGATGGTGACGGCCACCAGCACCCCGCCCACGGCGGCCAGCATGGCGCCCAGCACGAAGGTGAAGGAGATCACCTTGTTGGTGTCGATGCCCAGCAGGTTGGCCATGTGCATGTCCTGCGAGCAGGCGCGCGAGGCGCGGCCCATGCGCGAATGGCGGATGTACAGCGACAGCCCGATCATCAGCACCACCGTCACCACGATGATCATCACGCGCGAATACGGGATGGTGACGTCGAAATCGCTGCCCATGTGGAATTGCAGCGCCCCCGAGAGGATATTGGGCACCGCCATGTCGCGCGCGCCCTGCCCCAGCGCCATCCAGTTCTGCAGGAAGATGGACATGCCGATGGCGGAAATCAGCGCCACCAGCCGCGGGCTGCCGCGCAAGGGCCGATAGGCCACGCGTTCCACCGCGAAACCGTAGGCGCCGGTCACGGCCATGGCGACCACCAGCATGGCGGCGACCATCAGGTAGACCGGCATGCCGCTTTGCGTGCCGATGGCCGTCAGCGTCACCAGGCCGACGTAGGCGCCGATCATATAGATCTCGCCGTGCGCGAAATTGATCATGCCGATGATGCCGTACACCATGGTGTAGCCGATGGCGATCAGGGCATAGATGGCACCCAGCGACAGTCCGTTGAAGAACTGTTGTGTCAATTGAGGAAGAAGGTCAGACATTATTACTTATGCTCCAAATAGATCCGGCCCCGGAAATTGCCCCCGGAGCCGGAAACCTGGATTCACTTCGTTGGAGACCCCGCCCAGACGGGGACGATCGCCATTACAGCTGGGTCTTCTTGCCGTCCTTGTCCCATTTGTAGACAGCGAACTCGAAGTTCTTCAAGTCGCCCTTGGCGTCGTATTCGACCTTGCCGATACCCGTGTTGAAGGTGTGCGAGTGCAGGTACTGGGCGACCTTGACGGGGTCTTCGCCCACTGCCTCGATGCCGTCGGCGATCAGTTGCACCGCCGCATAGGCAGGCATCTGGAAGGCGCCGTCCGGATCGCGCTTCTTGTCGTGGAAGGCCTTCACGATGCCTTCATTGCCGGGCATCTTGGTGAAGTCGGCCGGTAGCGTCACCAGCAGGCCGGCGATGGCCGGTCCGGCGATGGCCACCAGGTCCTGGTTGGCGGTGCCTTCCGGTCCCATGAACTGGACGTTCAGGCCCTGTTCACGCGACTGGCGCAGCAGCAGGCCCAGTTCGGGGTGATAGCCGCCGAAGTAGACGAAGTCCACACCCTGCGACTTGAGCTTGGTGATGACCGCCGAGTAATCGCTGTCGCCGACGTTGATACCCTCGAACAGCACGACGTTGACGCCGTCCTTGACCAGGGTGTCCTTGACCTGGGTGGCCACGCCCGAGCCGTAGGTCTGCTTGTCGTGCAGCACGGCGACCTTCTTGGGCTTGATGTTCTTGGCGATGTAGTTGGCGGCGAACGGGCCCTGCTGGTCGTCCCGGCCGATGGTGCGGAAGAACATCTTGGGCTTGGTGGTGTCGGTGACCAGGGGCGAGGTGGCGCCCGGGGTGATGCCGACGATGCCTTCCTGCTCGTAGACGTTGACCGCCGGCACGGTGACGCCGGAGCAGGCATGGGCGACGGCGAACTTGGCGCCCGAGTTCACCACCCGGTTGGCGGCGGGCACGGCCTGCTTGGGCTCGCAACCGTCATCGATGAGGATGGGTTCCAGCTTCTTGCCCTTGACGCCGCCTTTGGCGTTGATGGTTTCGATGGCGGTCAGCGCGCCCGCCTGGATCTGGTCACCGTATTGGGTATTCGGGCCCGTCATGGGCTGCGGAATGCCGATCTTGATGGTATCGGCGGCATGCACGGCGCCGGCCAGCGTAAGGGCCCCCAGTGCGAGTGCGAGGGGGGTAACGCGTTTCAACATCTTCATGCGAGGGTCTCCGCGAGGGTTGAGCGGCTCGGCACATGGCGTCGAGGGGAAATGATGGTTCCCCCCGTCGCATCGCGCGTCACCGGCTTCTTAAGCAAAACTCTAGGGCTAAACACGACGTGGCAGCCATTCTGAAAGCAAGCAGTCAGCCTGTCACTGCGTGTATTCCCCAGGTCCAGATATGTACAAACACAGGGAACTTGTGTCGCCAGGGTGGTAACGGGGCTGGCGCGCATGAAACGCGCAAAACAAAAGGCCCGGGTTTCTAACCCGGGCCTTTCCTGCGAACGCACCTGGCGCCTGCCTAGTCACGCTCAGGGCGAAGCAGGAGTCCTGTTCGTAGCGGATGGGCGCGCCAAGTTCCACATCAGGGCACGAAAAGGCGCCAGCATGCTGATATTCACCGCCAGCTTGACGGCGACGTCGCCCGTCATCCAGGTCACCCAGGGGGCGCCCGTGGCGGCGAAAGCGATGCTGAAGAACAGCGCGGTGTCGAGCAAGGCGCCCAGCACGCCGGACACCAGGGGGGCGCGCCACCAGCGCTGGTCGCGCAGGCGGTCGAACACCTGGATGTCGAGCAACTGGGCGCAGATATAGGCCACGCCGGAGGCCAGGGCAATGCGCGGGGACGCCAGCCAGACCGACACCGCCAGCGCGGCGGCGAAGCCGAACCAGGCGACGCGGCGCGCGGCACGGGGGCCGAAACGGCGGTTCAGGACGTCCGTCACCAGGAAAGCCAGGGGATAGGACAGGCCGCCCCAGGTCAGCCAGTGATTCAGGGGAATCTGCACCAGGACGTTGGAACCCACCACCACCAGGCCCATGCAGAAGACGGCCACCAGGAAATGGCCGGCCAGCATGGGTTCGTAGCCGCGGCGCTGCACGCTTGCCTTCATTTGCCGAATTCCTGGGCCAGTTCGCGCGAGCGCTGGGCGGCCGCGGCCATGGCGCGGGCCACCAGGGTCATGAAGCCGTTGTCGTCGAAGACCTTGAGGGCGGCGGCCGTGGTGCCGCCCTTGGAAGTCACCCGCTCGCGCAGCACGGAAGGCGAGTCGGTGGACTCCTTGGCCAGCCTGGTGGCGCCCTCGAAGGTGCCCAGGGCCAGTTGGCGGGCCTGCTCCGCGTCCAGCCCCACCGCCATGCCGCCCGCGATAAGGGCTTCCAGGAAGCGGAAGACGTAGGCCGGGCCGCTGCCCGACAAGGCGGTCACGGCGTCGATGCCGGCGTCGTCATCGACCCAGACGACCTGCCCCACCGATTCCAGCATGGTCTGCGCCAGGGCCCGGTCGGCCGCGCTGACGCCCGGCAGCGCCAGCATGCCGGTGACGCCCGCGCCGACCAGGGCCGGCGTATTGGGCATGCAACGCACCAGGTTGCGCCAGGGTTGGCCATCGGTGGCCAGCCACTGCGAGAGAACGTCGCCGCGCAGGCCGGCGGCCACGCTGATCACCAGGGTGCCGGGGCGCAGCCAGGGCTGGCAGGCCTTGACGGCGTCACGCATGTACTGCGGCTTGACGGCGAAGAACCAGACGTTGCACTGGGCCAGCCGTTCGTCCGGCTGGGTCGCGGTGGTGGCGCCCCGGGCCTGCCAGGCGGCGTGGCCGTCCGGGTTGATGTCGATGGCGTGGATCTGGCCGGGCGGGCAGATCTTGCCGGCCATGCCGATGGCCAGGGCGGTGGCCATGTTGCCGCCGCCGACGAAGGCGACCCGCAGGTCGCTGGAAGAGAGGTTCGTGTCCATGGTGGTGGATTGTAAGCTGGGGCCGCGGCCCGCATCGCGGCCGTGATCGGAGCCCCGGCCAGGTAGTGGGTTACCACAGCCCACTGAATCATTATCTGATGCCGATTCACGAATCTCAGGGCTACTCCGAATTTGACAGCCAACCGGGCTGGTGTAACAGTCACGAATTCGTCACAAACAATTCATATGGTGTCGTGCGCGTCGAGGACAACCCTCTGGCGGCACATTTGTGTAAATAGGAGGAATACCCCATGCGCTCCCACCGTCTAGCCCTCGCGGCAGCGGCCTTGATCGCCGCGTTCGGCGCGTCGTCGGCCCAGGCCGCCACTGAAATCCAGTTCTGGCACTCCATGGAAGGGGCCCTGGGCGACCGTGTCAATGAGATGGTCGATCAGTTCAACAAGAGCCAGTCCGACTATGTCGTGAAAGCCGTCTACAAAGGCAACTACGGTGAATCGATGAACGCCGGCATCGCCGCGTTCCGCGCCGGTAACGCCCCCGACATCCTGCAGGTCTTCGAAGTCGGCACCGCCACGATGATGTACGCCAAGGGCGCCATCAAGCCGGTCCAGCAGATGTCCGAGGAAGCCGGCGATCCCATCGATCCCAAGGCCTTCATCGGCGCGGTGGCGGGCTACTACTCGTCGTCCGACAACAAGCTGGTGTCGATGCCCTTCAACAGCTCGACCGTGGTCATGTACTACAACAAGGACGCCTTCAAGAAGGCCGGCCTTGATGCCGACAAGCCGCCCAAGACCTGGGAAGAACTGGCCGCCGCCACCAAGAAGCTGAAGGCCGCCGGGCAGGAATGCGGTTACACCACGTCATGGCCGTCCTGGGTCCAGCTGGAAACCTTCTCGGCCTGGCACAACGTGCCCTACGCCACCAAGGACAACGGCTTCGGCGGCCTCGACGCCCGCCTGGCCATCGATTCGCCGCTGCACCAGCGCCACCTGGAATTCCTGGCCAACCTGGCCAAGGACGGCGAGTTCATGTACGGCGGCCGCGGCGACGATCCCAACGCGCTGTTCATCTCGGGCAAGTGCGCCCTGATCACCGGCTCCAGCGGCCTGCGCGCCAACATCATCAAGAACGCCAAGTTCGAGTTCGGCACTGCCTCCGTGCCCTACTACGCCGACGTCAAGGGCGCGCCGCAGAACACCATCATCGGTGGCGCCTCGCTGTGGGTCTTCGGCAACAAGAAGCCCGAGGTCTACAAGGGCGTGACCAAGTTCTTCAAGTTCATCTCCAGCCCGGAAGTGGCCGCCAAGTGGCACCAGCAGACCGGCTACGTGCCGGTCACCAAGGCTGCCTATGAACTGACCGAGAAAGCCGGCTTCTACACCCAGAACCCCGGTACCGACGTCGGCGTCAAGCAGTTGAACGTGACCACCACCGCGCAGTCGCGCGGCGTGCGTTTGGGCTTCCTGCCGCAGATCCGTGAAATCGAGGACGCGGAAATCGAACGCATCGTTTCCGGCAAGGAAAGCGCCAAGGAAGGCCTGGCCAATGCCACGAAACGCGGCAACGAGTTGCTCGAAAAGTTCCAAAAAAGTGTAAAGTAGCGCGCTTTGCTCAGGGCTGAACCCCTGGGCATGCGTACAGATACACATGCGTCATCGAGTTCATGCGGATTGCCGGCTGGCCCGGCAATCCGCATTGTGTCGTTTGTCTGGATGCATCCACGGTGGTCCGAGCGCCTCGCGCCTGGACCATTACACGTTTGTTACCCCGCGCGCGCCGCCCCCGCGACGCGCTGCAAGGCATAGTCCGCCCCATGGAAAAACGCGTCGTATTCGGCCATAAGACCCTGCCCTACCTGCTGCTCTTGCCGCAGCTGATCATCACGGTCGTCTTCTTCTTCCTGCCCGCGGGACAGGCGATGTGGCAGTCGCTGCGCCTGGAAGACGCCTTCGGCCTGTCGTCGGAATTCGTCGGTCTGGCCAACTTCGCGGACCTGTTCCGGCAGACGGATTACCTCAATTCCTTCAAGACCACGGCAGTGTTCTCGTTCTTGGTAGCCTTCGTCGGTCTGTCGGTTTCGCTGCTGCTGGCCGTGATGGCCGATCGTGTGCTCAAGGGCGCCTCGGTTTACAAGACCTTGCTGATCTGGCCCTATGCCGTGGCGCCCGCCGTGGTCGGGGTGCTCTGGCTGTTCCTGTTCTCGCCGGCGGTGGGCATCCTGGCGGTTGCCCTGCGCAATATCGGCGTGGACTGGAATCCGCGCCTGAACGGCAACCAGGCCATGATGCTGGTGCTGATTGCCGCGGTGTGGAAGCAGATTTCGTACAACTTCCTGTTCTTCCTGGCCGGCCTGCAGTCCATCCCGCGTTCGCTGATCGAGGCGGCCGCCATCGACGGCGCTTCGCCCGTGCGCCGCTTCTGGACCATCGTGTTTCCCCTGCTGTCGCCCACCACCTTCTTCCTGCTGGTGGTGAACATCATCTATGCGTTCTTCGAT
This sequence comes from Achromobacter sp. HZ34, assembly GCF_002209485.1. Lineage (GTDB taxonomy): Bacteria > Pseudomonadota > Gammaproteobacteria > Burkholderiales > Burkholderiaceae_B > Bordetella_C. The sequence goes on from NZ_NJIX01000001.1 coordinate 932,644, forward strand.
ACCTTCGCGGTGATCGACACCACCACCCAGGGCGGTCCGGGCACGTCCACGGCCATCCTGGTCTACAAGGTATACCGCGACGGTTTCGTCGGCCTGGACCTGGGGTCGTCAGCCGCGCAGTCGGTCATCCTGATGTTCATCGTCGTGGTCCTTACCGTGGTCCAGTTCCGCTACGTCGACCGCAAGGTCCAGTACTGATTTTTCCGAGGCATTAGGTTTATGGTTGAACGCCGTCCCTGGCTGGATGTACTGGCCCACGTAATTCTGCTCTGCGGCGTGGCCGTGGTGGCATTTCCCCTGTACGTCACTTTTGTCGCGTCCACGCAGACCGCGCAGGAGGTGGCGTCCGCGCCCATGTCGCTGATCCCGGGTTCGCACCTGGTCGGCAACTACATGCAGGCGCTGTTCGCCGGTTCCGGCGGCGGTTCCAGCGGTACGCCGGTGGCGCGCATGATGTACGTCAGCCTGGTCATGGCCTTGTCGATTTCCATCGGCAAGATCGTGATCTCCATGATGTCGGCCTTCGCGGTGGTGTACTTCCGTTTCCGCTTCCGCATGTTCTTCTTCTGGATGATCTTCGTCACGCTGATGCTGCCGGTGGAAGTGCGTATCGCGCCGACCTACAAGGTGGTGGCGGACCTGGGCCTGCTCAATAGCTACGCCGGCCTGGCCCTGCCCCTGATCGCGTCGGCCACCGCCACGTTCCTGTTCCGCCAGTTCTTCCTGACGGTGCCGGACGAACTGGTGGAAGCTGCCCGCATCGACGGTGCCGGCCCCATGCGCTTCTTCCGCGACGTGCTGCTGCCGCTGTCGAAGACCAGCATCGCGGCGCTGTTCGTGATCCAGTTCATCTACGGCTGGAACCAGTACCTGTGGCCGCTGCTGATCACCACCAAGGAAGACATGTACCCGGTGGTCATCGGCATCAAGCGCATGGTCAGCGGCGGCGACAGCGTGACCGAATGGAATCTCACCATGGCCACCGCCATGCTGGCCATGCTGCCGCCGGTGCTGGTCGTGATCCTCATGCAGAAATGGTTCGTCAAGGGCCTGGTGGATACGGAGAAGTGACGCTCACCCGTCCGTTCCGCACCCTGCCCCTCTGATCAAAGCTACAAACAGCGAACATCGTATGGCTACTCTCAGCTTCCGCAACGTCAAGAAAACCTATGCCGGCAATGTGCCGGTCATCCACGGCATCGATGTGGACATCGTGGATGGCGAGTTCGTCGTCATCGTCGGCCCGTCGGGCTGCGGCAAATCCACGCTCATGCGCATGGTGGCCGGCCTTGAAGAAGTCACCAGCGGCACCATCGAGATCGACGGCAAGGAGGTCAACAACCTGGAGCCGGCCGAGCGCGACATCGCCATGGTGTTCCAGAACTACGCCTTGTATCCGCACATGAGCGTGTTCCAGAACATGGCTTACGGCTTGAAGATCCGCAAGATGCCCAAGGACGAGATCCGCAAGCGCGTCGAAGCGGCCGCGCAGATCCTGGAACTGGGCCCCTTGCTGGAGCGCCGCCCGCGCCAGTTGTCCGGCGGCCAGCGCCAGCGCGTGGCCATGGGCCGTGCCATCGTGCGTGAACCCAAGGTGTTCCTGTTCGACGAGCCCCTGTCCAACCTGGACGCCAAGCTGCGCGTGGCCATGCGGCTGGAGCTGCTCAAGCTGCATCGCCGCCTGGGCACCACCAGCCTGTACGTGACCCACGACCAGGTGGAGGCCATGACGCTGGCGCATCGCATGATCGTCATGAACAAGGGTATCCCGGAGCAGATCGGCACGCCGATGGAAGTGTTCGAGAAGCCGGCTTCCACCTTCGTGGCCAGCTTCATCGGCTCGCCGCCGATGAACCTGGTCAACGTGCACGCCCATGGCGACGGCACGCTGAAGACCGACGACGGCCTGGACCTGGCGATCGCGCCCACGGCGGTACCCAGTGCCGTACGCGGCCGCGACGTCATCGTGGGCATGCGGCCGGAGCATCTGGTGCTTAACTCCCCCGGCCTGCGGGTCGAGGTGGAAATGGTGGAAACGCTGGGGTCCGAGCAATTGGTGCATGGCCGCTGCGGCAAGGCGTCGGTCGTGGTGCGCTGCACGACGCGGCAGATGCAGGAAGCGGTCATCAAGGCCGGCGACCAGTTGAACATCGGCCCCGACGGCCGCCATGAACTGCACTGGTTCGACGCTGTCAGCGGCAAGCGGATGCAGGGGACCTGAGCGGGCCTCTTGGCCAGGCGCCGCCCGCCTGCTTCAGGCGGTCTCCGGCCGCCTGGCAATGCGCGCCCTTGCCTCGGGTGTCGCCAGGCAGGTGGCTACTGCCTCATAGCCCGGCGCCCGCGGATAAGGCGCCACGCGCGTAGGCGGACTGTGGTTGGCGGGACACAGGATGATGGCCTCGTCGGGGCCCACCGCCGCCAGGTCCAGAATGGACGATGAGCGCGTCATCAGGAACAGGGGCCGTGCGCGCAGCGCTGCCCGCAACCGCAAATAGGCGATCAAGGCTTCCTGTGTGGGTTGGGACAGATCCTGCTCGACCATGTCGACCACCACGGCGCCACTGCCATCGGCCTCGAAGGCCGCCAGCAGCATGGCCAGGGCGTCCGACCTCTCGGCGCCGTCGCCCATCAGCCATACGATGGCCTGCTCGACCCGCTGGCGCAGGTCGGCATCGCCATCCAATGCGTGCAGGGCCGCTCTCGTGTTGTCGGCCGCCACACGGTCCAGACCCAGGAAGCGCGCCCCCGGCAGGCTCTCCGCGATGCGTAACGCCAATCGCGTCTTGCCGCTGCCCAGGGAGCCGATGATGTAGTTCAACGGCCGGATATCGGCCAGTTCGAAAGACTCGCCCGCCCACGGCCAGGGCAATTCGAAGGAAATGCCGGGCCATCGCTGACGGTCCCGCGAACTGCCCGCGATGTCCGCCAATTCTCTCCCTGCCGGCATCGTCCCTCGTGCCAGTCCGGACTGGATGTCGCGCAGCCTGTCCAGCCTGCGCACGCGTTCCAGGATCTCCCGGTCCAGCACCCCCTGCTGTTCGCGCAGGGCCGCCTCAAGGCTCTCGCTGGTGCCGTCCAGCACCGCGGCCACCTGGGCCAGGCTCAATCCCAATGCCCGCAGCGCCACCACCTCACCCGCGCGCGCCATGTCGTCGGGACCGTACAGCCGGTACCCCGCCGTGCTGCGGCCAGGCGTGACCAGCCCGTGCTGCTCGTAAAGCCGCAAGGCTTTGATGGACACCCCCAGGCGGCGGGCGGCTTCGGAGGCGATTACTTGAAGATCGTCCGGCTTCGTCATTGCAAACCTCATCGTTGTTGACCAGGAGCAGCCAGCATAAGGTCGGCCCCGAGGAACGGGTCAAGCGCCAGCCGACGGCCCGCGCCGCGCCTCAGGCTCCCTCCTCGGAGGCACAGAAGTGCAGCAGCCTCGCCGCTCAGATTAGGGCGCTCGAACCTGCGCGCCTCAGGACGTCCTCGGGCGTACGGTCAGGGACTGGCTGAGGACGGCGATGGGGCCTTCGGTGTCGTGGACGATGCTGTGGGTCACGCCCAGGCCGGTGGGGCCGAAGGCGACCTTGGTGTCGAAGCCCAGCCAGTCGCCCAGCGGCTGCCGGATCAGGTGAGCGGTCAGGTCGATGTTCGGAAATGCCACGTCGCTGGGTTGCGCGCGCGGGGTGACGCCGTTCGCGGTATCCAGCAGACCCAGCATCCGCGCGGTCGGACTGACATTACTGCCCGCCAGCAGTTGCACATCCGAATTGATCCAGCTGACCGCATTTCCCGGGCTCACTTCGTTGCGGCGCAGTTGTATGCTCGCGACGAAGCCGCCGGGCCAGACTTTGGACATGTCCACGGCGGGCAAGGCGTCCGGCGGCGGCAGACGTGGAAAGTCATCACCCACCACTGCGCTGGTGTCCGACGCAGCCATGAGCCAGGCCCGCAGCGTCAGTCCCACGCGCCCGGCGTGGGTCAGGCGGGCTTCCACCAATTCGATCGTCTTGCCTGGCCGGATGACCTCGATCTCCACGTCGCAGGCTTCCATGGGCAGGACACCGTAGATGTCATAGCTGGCACGGCCGATCCGCAGGCCATCCTGGCGGCGGGCATCGCGGTGCGCTTCCACCAGGTGGGCCAGCAGGCCGATTGCCGGCGCGATATGCTGCTCGGCGGGATTCCAGCCGCCGCCAACATGCAACGTAGGCACGAAGCGCGATGCGCTGACCGATTCGAAGTAGGAGGAAGGCCGGGTAGTATTTTGATTTTTCATGCGGCGTCGGAATAAGGGAGGTTTTGTGCTGAACGCGGACAATATTATGCGCATAAGACGTTTTCGGCTCGGCGACGAGCCCGCCCTCTTCCAGGTTTTCCACTCGGCCATCCACCTGATCGCCGCACGGGACTACACGCCCGAGCAGATCGAAGCCTGGGCGCCCGATGCAGGTTGGCGGCGCGATCGCCCTCTCTGTTGATGCAGATCAGGAAAGCGCACTGATGCGCCGCAGCATACGCGGGTAATATCAGCGGTAGCCGTCACCGCCATCTTCCTGGACAGGACGGACGTCCTCGGAGACATGCCATGGATCGAATCGAAAATCGTACCTATGCGGAATTGAACGTCGGCGACTCGGCAAGCCTTGCGCGTACGCTTTCGCATCGGGATATCGAACTTTTCTCCGTCGTGGCGGGCGATGCGGCGCCCATGAACCTGGACGCGGACGTCACCCATAGCGAACAGTTCCAGGCCACGGTGGCGCACGGCATGTGGGCAGTGGCCCTGCTCTCGACGGTGCTGGGCACCAAGCTGCCCGGACCGGGAACCATGTTCCTGGACCAGGCGCTGCACTTCGTTCAACCGATCGCCGTGGGCGATGCCATCACCGTATCGGTGCGAGTCATCGCCAAGGACGACGCGACGCATCGGGTGACGCTGGATTGCCGGGCGGTCAGGCAGAACGGCGAAGACGTCATCACCGGCGTGGTCCAGGTAGCCGCGCCCACGGAAAAAATCTCCCGGCCCAGGGCCACCCTGCCCGACGTCGAACTTGTCCAACGCGGCCGCGGCTACGAGCGCCTTATCGCGATGACGCGCGGTCTGGTCCCCTTGCGCACCGCCGTCGTCCATCCAGTGGATACGCCTTCGCTGGTCGGCGCCATCGAAGCCGCGCGCGCCGGGCTCATCGTGCCCGTGCTGATCGGCCCGCTCGCCAAAATCCAGGCCGCCGCCGAACGCGCGCAAATCGACCTGGCGCCCTACGAAGTCATCCCTACCGAACACAGCGAGGCCGCCGCCGAGCAAGCCGTGCGCATGGCGCGCGATGGCCAGGTGCAAGCCTTGATGAAGGGGTCGCTGCACACCGATGAACTGATGCGCGCCGTCGTCAGCGGCGCCGCGGGACTGCGCACGGCACGGCGCATCAGCCACGTCTTCGCCATCGACGCGCCGGCCTACCCCCGGCCCCTGTTCGTCACCGACGCCGCCATCAACGTGGCCCCGTCGTTGGAAGACAAGCGCGACATCATCCAGAACGCCATCGACCTGGTCCATGCCCTGGGTATTCCGCAACCACGGGTCGCCATTCTTTCGGCCGTCGAAACCGTCACCGCAAAATTGCGCTCGACGCTGGATGCCGCGGCGCTATGCAAGATGGCCGATCGGGGGCAGATCACGGGGGCCATCCTGGACGGCCCGCTTGCCTTCGACAACGCCGTCTCGGCCGCGGCGGCGGCGACCAAGGGCATCACCTCCCCGGTGGCCGGCCGCGCGGACATTTTCGTTGTGCCTGACCTGGAGGCGGGGAATATGCTGGCCAAGCAGCTGGAATATCTGGCCGGTGCCCAGATCGCCGGCATCGTGCTGGGCGCGCGCGTACCCATCATCCTGACCAGCCGCGCCGACGAGACCCTGGCCCGGCTGGGATCCTGCGCCATTGCCTTGCTGCTGGCGCATCATCAGACAGTGGTGTAAGGGGGTCTGAAAGCCCTGGCGCTGAAGACCAAAACGTCTCATCGTCCAGCGGTCCTCCGCAATACCGTGCAGCCGCCGCGGCGCGCGTCGTACCGCATTGGTTCGACGGCGACGTGCTGCCACACCCTCGCGCGGATCTGGCGGCGCTCCATGCGAGGCGGGTACCCGAGCCCCCGGGGCGGACCGTCCTGGTACGCGCACAAATCCTTTTCCCTCTTGAAGGCGAACTAATCGCCCTCCTTCGTTACCCACACGCGTTGGCGGTCAGTGGGGCGCGGATGGCGATCGCGTGTGCCTGGCCGCGGCGCCGGTGATTCCTCGCTGTCGAGGCTACGGCTGCCCGGGGCAACGCCGTCGCCATACCCAGCCAAGAGGAAGACACTCATGCCCATCGAACTCTGGATAGCCTTCGTCGCCACGTCGGCCGTACTGCTGATCATCCCCGGTCCGACCGTACTCACCATCATCAACTACTCGATCTCGCATGGGCGCCGCGCCAATGCATCCCTGGTGACCGCGGTGGCATTGGCCGACTCGACCGGCCTGACTTTATCGCTGCTGGGCCTGGGCGCCCTGCTGGCCGCTTCGCCGTTCTGGTTCAACGTGGTCAAGTATGCGGGCGGACTGTATCTGCTGTACCTGGGCTACCGGTCATTGCGTGCCGGCGCGGTGCCGGCGCAGCTGGGCAGTGGTTGCACCGCGGAGACGCGCTGGGAATTGAGCTTGAACGCTTATCTGGTGACCTTGCTCAATCCCCAGGCCATCGTTTTCTTCGTCGCCTTCCTGCCGCAATTCGTCGATCCCGATGGCAATGTGAGTCGCCAACTATTGATGCTGGCCATGACGTTCGTGGTCATGGGCATGATGAACTCCGCCTGCTACGCCGTCTTCGCCACTTCCGCCCGCCGCTTCCTGACCACCCGCCGTGCGCAACGCCTGTTCCAGATCACCGGCGGCGCCCTGCTGGTCGCCTGCGGCATCTGCGCCCTGGTGGCGGAACAGACGTGAACCTGAGCGTATATCAACTATGCTTGCCTACCGCCCGCGCGGCGCGGATGACCAGCGGGCCCAGTTCCTCGCGTGCCCGTTGCAGCGACCACCTCGGTTTGGGCACCGATATGTTCACCGCCCCGATCGCGGCGCCATGGTCGTCCTGGATGACAGCCGCCACGTTCAGATCGCCAGGGAAATACTCTTCGTCGGCATAGGCGTAATGGTCGTGCCGCGCCTCGTCGATCAATGCACGCAAGGCCGCCACGTCCGTGGTGGTCTTGGGGGTGTGCTCGATGCGCGCTACTTCGCGCAGCTTGCGCTCCAGTTCGGCCGGCGGTAATTGCGCCCACAGCGCCCGGCCGGAAGCCGATGCCACACAGGGAATCCTGGCGCCCGCCGGCAAATAGACAGGAATGTGCCGCGCCGGCGCCACGCGCATGACGAAGACCATATTGTCCTCGCCATCCGGCACGGCCAGGTTGACGATCTCTCCGCACTCCTGGTTCACCTGGTGCAGCACCGCGTGCGCATTCTGGAACAGGGGCTGGCGATAGAGATAGCTATACCCCAGGCCCACCGCCTTGACCGTCACGCTATAGCGCTTGCTGCGCGGATCCCGATACAGATAGCCCGTCTGCTCCAGCGTGTAGGCCACCCGCTGCGCCGACCCCAGGGTGATGCCGTTCTCCCGGGCGATTTCCTGCATGCTCAGCGATGCGTGCCCGCGAAAGGATTGCAGCACCGCCAGCCCTTTTTCCAAGGACTGGATCATCAGGGCGGAAGACTCGGACATGGTGTTTCCTGAAAATAAAGAACCGGAATTCCGGACACGAAGCCTGAACCTTAGGGAAACCCTTACGTTGTTGCGCTGGCCGACGCGCAGTATAAGTACGCCAATCGACTATCGCTATTCGTATCCAGTTATCGAACAGCGATAACACCATAAAACGACACGATGACGCAAGCGCTGCATACCCGCCCCCAGAATCCGCCAGCCGGCTCCCCCCGCCTGCCCATCGCGGTGGACGTCGCCATCGTCGGCGGCGGCATCATCGGCATCAGCACCGCCTACGCCCTGGCCCGCGCCGGCGTGCGCGTGGCCGTATTCGAAAAAGGCACCCTGGCCTGCGAGCAGTCCTCGCGCAACTGGGGCTGGGTCCGCACCCTGGGCCGCGACCTGCCCGAAGTCCCGCTGGCGCTACGCGCCAACCAGCTGTGGGGTGAAATCCAGTCCATGACCGATGTCGGCTTCCGGCGCAGCGGCATGCTCTATCTGCAGGAAAACCAGGACGACGCAGCCAATCACCAGACCTGGATAGACGGTGCCAGCCCCTATGGCATCGACGCCCACCTGCTGGACCGCCGCGCCGCCCGCCAACTGCTGCCGGAATCGCGCCGCGGCTGGACCGGGGCCATGTACAGCCCCACCGACGGCGTTGCCGAACCGCAACTGGCCACGGCGGCCATCGCCGCCCTCACCCGCGACGCCGGCGGCCTGATCTACGAAGGCTGCGCCGTGCGCGGCATCGAACGCAGCGCGGGACGGGTCAGCGCGCTGGTGACGGAAAGCGGTACCGTTGCCACCCCGGCGGTACTGGTCGCGGCCGGCGCCTGGTCGCGCCTGTTCTGCGGCAACCTCGGCGCCGACTTCCCCCAGCTGAAAGTACGCGGCTCGGTGCTACGCACCCAGCCCTTCAACGCCGGCCTGGATGCCGCGATCAACGGCAAGGATTTCACCTGCCGCAAGCGCGCCGACGGCGGCTACACGGTGTCGCAGTTCGGCGCGTCCATGGCGGACGTCGTGCCGGACAGCTTTCGCCTGATGCGCCATTTCATGCGCGCCTGGATGACCAACCGCAGCTTCGTGCGGCTGCGTTTCGGCAAGCGCTTCTTCGAGGAATGCGCCATCCCGCGCCACTTCCAGGCCGACCAGGTATCGCCTTTCGAACTGCACCGCGTGCTGGATCCGCAGCCTTCGCGCCGAGGCATCGCCCAGGCGTGGGAGCGCCTGCAGCACGCCTTCCCCGTGTTCAAGGATGCGCGGATCGCCCGCGCCTGGGCCGGCTATATCGATGTGACGCCCGACGCCATGCCGGTAATGGACCAGGTGCCGGGTCTGCCGGGGCTGTATCTGGCGTCCGGTTTCTCCGGCCACGGCTTCGGCATCGGCCCGGCCGCCGGCGAAGCGATGGCGCAAACGATACGCGGGCTCACCCCCAGCGTGGACCTGTACCCCTTCCGCTTCGATCGCTACGGCACCTGAGGCCGCACTCACCCGACCAAGACCGCATTCCACCCTCCCAGCAAAGGAAACACGACTCATGGACAGCCACAGCGCCGATCTGCATCGCCGCGCCACCATCATCGATGGCCTGGTTTTCTTCAGCGACGGCAGTACGCGCGACATGCTCGCCGGCGGCGTCAGCGCGATCAACGTCACCGTCAGCGAGATGGGCGCCGGTTTCGAGGAAGCGTTGAAGGACGCCATGGCCTGGCGCCAGCGCTGTGCCGCGCAGGACAGCCCGTGGCTGCTGGTGGAGTCCGCCGACGACATCGCCCGCGCCAAGCAGACCGGCAAGCTGGGCTTGATCATGGGCTGGCAGAACGGCAAGCCCCTGGGCGACCAGGTCGACCGCATTGCCCTGTTCCACACGCTGGGCATCCGCGTAATCCAGCTGACCTATAACGAAGCCAATCTGCTGGGCGACGGCTGCCTGGAAAAGCGCAACGCCGGCTTGAGCGACCTGGGCCTGAAGATGGTCGAGGAGATGAACCGCGTCGGCATCGCCATCGACCTCAGCCACTGCGCACCGCAAACCTGTCTGGACAGCGCGCGCCATAGCAGCAAGCCCGTGTTCCTGACGCATGCCAACGCCAATGCCGTGATCAAGCGCCCGCGCAACAAGTCGGACGAGGTGATCAAGGCCGTGGCCGACACCGGCGGCGTCATCGGCTGCAGCATCCACGCCTACCTGAGCTGGCGCGGCGATCCCCGCCAGCAGCCGCTGCTGGCCGACTTCGTGGCCAATGTGAAGCACATCGGCGAGCTGGTCGGCTATGAGCACGTGGGCATAGGCACCGACTTCCCCTCGGTGGACACCTACGAAGCCGTGCGCCACGTCATGGTGATGTCGCGCACCAAATACGCCAAGTCGGGCGGCGACTTCTCCGATGCCTTCGGCGACGTGATGGAGGCTCGCTATCCGGTGGAAACACCCACGCCGGCGCAATTTCCCGCCTTCACCGAAGCGCTGCACAAGGCCGGCCTTTCCGACAGCCAGATCCTGGGCGTGCTGGGCGGCAACTTCCAGCGCGCGCTGGGGCAAGCCTGGGGAACGGGCGGAACCACGGCCGGAAGCAAGGCCGGAACTACGGCTTGAACATCGCGGAGATCATCATGACCACATTGTCCAAAACCATCGCACGCCTGCTTCGGCCCCATCGCCTGGCCGTCACCGGCGCCGCGTCCGCAGCCTTGCTGATGGCCGCCGCCGTCATTGCGCCCACCACCGCCCGCGCTGCCGACGCCTACCCCGCCTATCCCGTGCACATCGTCGTGCCCTACCAGGCCGGCGGCTCCACCGACATCGTGATCCGCAAGTTCGCCGAGCTGGCCGCGCCCAGACTGGGCCAGCCCATCATCATCGAAAACCGCGGTGGCGCGGGCGCCACCCTGGGCGCGCGCGCCATCAAGACGGCGCGGCCCGACGGCTACATGCTGGCTATCCTGCCCAGCCCGGTATTCCGCATGCCGCATATCCAGGACATGGGCTACGACCCCGTGCACGATTTCACCTACATCATGATGCTGAGCGGCTACACGCTGGGTGTCGCCGTACCCACCGCCTCGCCGTACAAGACCTGGGCGGATTTCATCGGCTACGCCAAGGCGCATCCGAACGACATCACCTACGGCACGGCCAGCGTGGGCAGCGCCTCCAACGTCATGATGGAAGACATCGCCACGCGCAACGGCGTGACGTGGCGCCACATCCCCTACAAGGGTGAGTCCGACGTGCTCACCGCCGTCATGGGCGGCCAGGTGGCGGCGTATGCGGGCTCCACCACGGTGCAGCCGCTGGTGCAGGCCGGCAAGATGCGCATGCTGGTGACCTGGGGCGCGCAACGCAGCGCGCAGTATCCGGAAACGCCCACGCTGCACGAGCTGGACGGCACGCCGCCGGCCAACGCGCCCTTTGGCATCGCCGGCCCCAAGGACATGCCGCCCGCGGTCGTGGCTAAATTGCAGACCGTGCTGAAGCAGGTCGCCGAGACGGATGCCTTCAAGCAGATCCTGGCGCAATACGGGCAGGAACTCGTCTATATGGACGGCAAGGACTACGCTGCCTACGCGGCCAGGCAGTACGAGCTGGAAGCGGAGATCGTCCGCAAGCTGGGACTGGCGGCGAACAAGTAAGCGGCGGGAAGCAGCGCGCAGCAATAAGGAAGAAGTAGGAAGGAAGAAGTAAGAAGGCCCTCCGGCCGCGGCAGCATTCAAGGAGAGAACGATGATTGCCCATGTCCCTGCATCACTGCGGCAACGCGGCCCCCGCCGCCGCCGCATCCTTACCTTGAGCGCCGCCGCGCTGCTCACCTGCCTTGCCGGCGCCATGCAAGCGCCCTGCGCCCAGGCGGCCGGCGACGGCGCCAAGGGTTGGCCCGACAAGCCGATCCGCATGATCGTCGGCTATCCCCCGGGCGGCGGCACCGACACCGTGGCGCGCGTGCTGGCGCAAGCGCTGGGCAAGCAACTCAAGCAGTCCATCGTCGTGGAGAACCGCGCCGGCGCCAGCGGCACCATCGCCACGCAGCAGGTGATACGGTCCGACCCGGATGGCTACACGGTGCTGTTCGCCACGGCCTCGCCGCTGACCGGCGCCCCCCTGACCGTGAAGGGTCTTACCTACGACCCCATGAACGACCTGATCCCGGTGACGCGTATCGGCGGCGGCCCCTTCATCGTGGTCGCCAATCCGCAATTCCCGCCCAACAACCTGCCTGAACTGGTCACCTACGCCAAGGCGCATCCCGGTGAGGTCAACTACGCTTCGCCGGGCACCATGACGGCCAATTTCTTCTTCTCGGAATTGCTCAACCAGCAGGCCGGCATCAAGACCATGCACGTGCCGTACAAGGGCAGCGCGGCGCTGCTCAACGACGTGATGTCGGGACAGGTGCAGTACACCCTGGACACGCCCGGCACCACCCTGCCCCTGATCCACACTGGCAAACTCAAGGCCCTGGCCGTCTTCAGCCAGGGGCGGCTGACCGGCGCGCCCGACATTCCCACCGCCAAGGAATCCGGCTTCCCCGACCTGGTCGGCGGTTCCTGGTACGGCCTGCTGCTGCCCAAGGGCACACCGCCGGATATCGTCAACGCGCTGTACGCCGCCACCAGGACAGCCTTGGCCAGCGATGACGTCCGTCGCGCCATGGAAGCCCGCGACGTCATCGTCGAAGGCAGTTCGCCAGACCAGTTCCGCCAGTACCTGCAGACCGAATTCAAGCGCTGGAAAGGTCTGACGGAGAAACTAGGCATCGAGCCGCAATAACAGGAGACCGCCATGTCCACCACGCCCTACGCTCCCGACCTGACCGCCGGCAGCGCCCCCACTTCGATGCGCCCGGCCCTGGCCGGCCTGAACCACATGATCTCCGCCGGCCACTACCTGGCCACCCAGGCGGGCATGGACATCCTGCAAGCCGGCGGCAATGCGGTCGATGCGGGCGTGGCGGCCGGCATCGCACTGGGCGTTGTGCAGAGCGACATCGTCAACTTCGGCGGTGTGGCGCCCATCCTGGTCTACCAGGCGCAAACGGGCAAGGTGTGGAGCATCTCCGGCCTGGGCTACTGGCCCAAGGCCACCCGCCTGGAAACCTTCCTTGAAAAGCATGGCGGCACCATCCCCGCGGGCGTGCTGCGCACCGTCATTCCCGCCGCGCCCGATGCCTGGATCACCGCGCTGGAACGCTTCGGCACCATGAGCTTCGGCGAAGTCGCCGCCGGTGCCATCCGCCTGGCGCGCGCGGGCTTCGTCATGTACCCCCTGATGGCGGAAGTGCTGGCGGAGAACGCGAAGAACTACGCCCGCTGGCCGTCCAGTGCCGCCGTCTACCTGCCTGGCGGCAAGCCGCCCGCGGCCGGCGACATCTTCCGCCAGACCGACCTGGCCGACAGCATCCAGTACATGGCCGACGAGGAACGCGCGCGCCAGGGCGAAGGCCGGCTGGCCGGCCTGGCGGCCGCCCGCCGGGCTTTCTATGAAGGGGACATCGCCGCGGCCATCGTCAAGTATCACAAGGAAGAAGGCGGCCTGGTCACGCACGAGGACCTGCGCGATTTCTCCGTCGAGGTCGACCCGGCCCTGGTCACCGACTTCCGCGGCACGCGGGTGCACAGCTGCGGTTTCTGGTGCCAGGGACCGTCGCTGCTGCAGATGCTGAACATCCTGGAAACCAGCGATCTGCATGCGCTGGGGCACAACTCGGCGCCGTATGTGCACCTGTTGACCGAAGCCATCAAGCTGGCGTTCGCTGACCGCGAGGTGCATTACGGCGATCCCCGCCACAGCGCCGTGCCGCAGGACGCGCTGCTGTCCAAGGACTATGCGCGCCAACGGCTGGCCATGATAGATCCCCATCGCGCCGGGCCCGACATGCCGGCCGCTGGAAGGCTGCCCACCGCGCGCGACATCGACCTGCGCGCGGCCGGTCCCGACGACATGGCGCGCACCGATCCGCGCCTGGACACGTCCTACGTGGCCGTGGTGGACAAGGACGGCAACGCCTTCTCGGCCACGCCCAGCGATGGTTCCTACAACATACCGGTGATTCCCGGCACGGGCATCTGCGCGTCCGGACGCGGCAGCCAGTCCTGGGCCGAGGCGGGCCATCCCTGCGCCGTCGGTCCGGGCCGCCGGCCGCGCCTGACGCCGAATCCGTCGCTGGCGATCCGGCCGGGGCAATACGTGATGCCTTTCGGCACGCCGGGCGGCGACGTCCAATGCCAGGCCATGCTGCAGACCTTCCTGAACATGGAGATCTTCGGCATGGACGTGCAGCAGGCCATCGAGGCGCCACGCTTCGCCACCTTCAGCTTCCCCTCTTCATTCGAGCCGCACAACGCCATGCCGGGACGCCTGATGATCGAGGACCTGGTGGACCGGGGCGTGGGCGAGGCCTTGGCCGCCATGGGCCACACCGTCAAGTGGTGGCAGGACCGCAGCTGGCGCGCGGGCGCCATGTGCGCGGTGCGGCACGACCTGGCGACGGGCGTGCGCTGGGGCGGCGCGGATCCGCGCCGGCCGGCTTACGCCGCCGGGTGGTGACGGGTCACGCCACGTCGCGCTTCGACGGCGCCAGCGTAATGGGCCGCCCTGTCGTGCCGTGACGGCCTGTATGTGCAGGCCTATTCCAGATCCGGGTGGCGGTCCGCCAGGCGCTGGCGGCGTTGGCGCAGGGACGCCAGCCGCTCTTCCAGTTCCGTGATCTCGGCGTCGACTTCCTGCACCGTTTCCTCGATATGGTCGTAGGCCTGCTGCAGCAACACCTTGGCCTCGCGCCGGTTGGCCGCATTGGGCGTGTCGCCGCGCAGGGGCCGGTTGGCGGTTTCGGGCAGGAAGAACGAGGTCACCAGCCCGACCACGGCCGCGACCATCAGGTAATAGGCCGGCATCATCACGTTGTCGGTCCCTTCCACCATCCAGGCGGCAACCGTGGGCGTCAGGCCGGCCACGATGATGGCGACATTGAAGGAACTGGCCAGCGCGCTATAGCGGATGCGGGTGGGAAACAAGGCCGGCAGCGTGGCCGCCATCACGCCGGTCATGCAGTTCAGCAGGATCGCGATGCACAGCAGGCCCAGGAAGATCAGCCCCGTGTTGTCGCTGCCGATGAAGTGGAAGGCAGGAATGGCCAGCACCAGCAGGCCGATACTGCCTGCCAGCAGAAAGGGTTTGCGCCCCACCTTGTCGCTGAAGAAACCGACCACCGGCTGCACGAACAGCATGCCTATCATCACCACGACGATGATGAGCACGCCATGCTCCTCGGAATAGCCCAGGCTGCTGGACAGGTAGGTGGGCATATAGGTCAGCAGCATGTAGTAGGTGATGTTGGTCACCAGCACCACGCCTATGCAGACCAGCAAGGCCTTGCGGTACTTGGAAAAGATTTCCTTGAAGGACACCGTGGGCCGTTCCTGCACGGCATCGCGGTCTTCCTTTTCCATTTTTTCCAGCTGCTGGGTGAAGGCCGGGGTCTCCTCGGCGGCGTGCCGCAGGTACAGGCCCAGCAGGCCTAGCGGCCCCGCCACGAAAAACGGCAGGCGCCAGCCCCAGTCCAGGAAGGCCTGTTCCACCAGCGTGGAGTGCAGCAGCACCACCAGGCCCGCGCCCAGTACGAAGCCGGCGATGGAGCCGAAGTCCAGCCAACTGCCCAGGAAGCCGCGGCGGCGGTCCGGAGCGTATTCGGCGACGAAGATGGCGGCGCCTGTGTATTCGCCGCCTACCGAGAAGCCTTGGGCCAGCTTGCACGCCAACAGCAGCAGGGGCGCCCATAGGCCGATGGCCTCGTAGGAAGGAATCAGGCCGATGCAGAACGTGCTGATCGCCATGATGATGATGGTCAGCGACAGCACCTTCTGCCGGCCGAAGCGATCGCCCATGACGCCGAAGAACACGCCGCCCAGCGGCCGCACCAGGAAGGGCACGGAGAAGGTGCCCAGGGCGGCGATGGTCTGCACCGCCGGCGAGGCCTCCGGGAAGAAGACCTTGCCCAGGGCGGTGGCGACGAAACCGTATACGCCGAAGTCGAACCACTCCATGGCGTTGCCCAGCGCGGCGGCCGTGACGGCCTTCTTCAGCTTGGCGTTGTCGATGACGGTGATGTCGTCGATGCTCAGGGGTTGGACGGCGGCGGGATTGGTGGGGGGCTGGCTCATGGGACGTTCCTTGTCGGCCTGTCGTACCGACATTTTGTATGCGCCGCATAGAATCTGGCCAGGGCATGGCCAGGCCAGATCAAAATGGCGGAAATGTCCCCTGCTCTGCAGTTTGCGTGCCCGGTCAGCCGGAACGTCGATGCGCCCGCTCGCGCCGCCGCCGGTAGCGCGCTGCGAGAAGACCGTCCAGAACGTGCCACCGGCGCGGAAGCAGGCCGTCAGATCGTGCCTTAGACCAGGAGCGCCAGGAACGCTAGTTCCGGGAAAGGGGCGATAGCCCGAAAAAGGGGCGATGGGGTCTCCCCCATCATCAAAAAATTCTTCTATGAGAGAGGGTTCGAAGCCGCCAACCTCACCGCAAAAAAACAGCTAGAACCCCGCCTCGCGCTGCACGATGGCGACACCCTCTCGGATCCAGCGGCCAGCCAGGCTTTCACGCCCGGCCCCCAGGCTGGCCACGCCATTGAACTCGCGCGCCAGGGCAACCCCATCCGCGCAATCGCCCACCCGCACCCGCCAGGTCGCCTGCAAAGGCACCAGCTGATTCGTCTTGCGGTCCATTTCCGCGGGAATCGGCCCGCCATAGACGCTCGCCACCGCGGGCTCATCCAAAGCCCCCAGGTTCACCTTGTCCAGCGCCTGTACCTTGCAATGCAGCGCCGCCGCCTCGGCCAGTGAAGGAATGAAGGTGACGGCCTGCCCCGGTCGCACGCGGCTGACGTCGTATTCATCCACGTAGGCATCCCCCTTGATGCCCGCCGGCCCGATCACATCGAACAGATGCTCCCCGCGCGGCAGCCACGTCCCCGCGGCGGGCGCCTCGCCCGGCAGGTTCACGCGGCCATCGAAAGGCGCGCGTATCGTCAGATGATCGATCTGGGCCTGCAGCCCCGCCACGGCCTGCCGCGCGCCTTCCCAGCGCTTGCGCAGCGCCACGCCCTGCTGCCGCAAACGATCGTCGAAAGACTGCTGCTGCACCTTCCAACGCAAGGTGGCCTCCTCGGCCTGCGCCGCCTTGACCTGGTACGCCAGATCCGGCGACACCACCACCGCCAGGACGTCGCCCGCCGCCACCTGCTGCCCGTCGCGCGCAAAAGACTGCGCCGCCAGATACCCCGGCGCCGCCGTATACAGGCCCTGCGCCTGCGCCGGCCCGAACACCGCGGGCGCGCTGACACCGCCATGCCACGGCAGCACCAGGAATCCGATCAGCGCCAGCGCAACGATCACCGTGCGCGCCGTTTCCCGCCCCCACCGCAACTCCGCGCGCCGCTTCCACGAGACGGCGGCCTCCTGCGCGATCGGCCGCACGATGAACCAGCCGAACTCCACGCAGAACAGCAGCATCCCCAGCACCTTGAAGAAGGCGTGATAGACGATCAAGGCAATGGAGAAGAACACCGCCAGCCGGTACAACCAAGTGGCGAAGGAAAAACCGATCAGGAAGCGGCGCCGCGCGGGGCTGAAGGGTTCGGGCTGCGGATCACCGAAGCCGAACAGCACCTCGCGCAGCCACCAGCGTCCCAAGGCGAACGCGCGCTCGTGCAGGTTCGGCATATCCAGCCAATCCGACAGCAGGAAATAGCCGTCGAAGCGCATGAAGGGACTGGCGTTGATCGCCAGCGTCCCCACCCAGGACGTGGTCGCAAGCAGGAACGCCCCCGCCTTCAATGGCCCATCCGGCAGCAGGCTCCAGGCCAGCGTCGCGAAGGCCGCCAGCGCGATCTCCGTCAGCATCCCCGCCGCCCCGATGCGCAGGCGCCGTGCACGGCTGGAAACCTTCCACGCCTCCGTGGTGTCGGTGTAAAGCACCGGCAGCATCACCAGGAACGCCACCCCCATGGTCGGCACGCGGCAGCCATAGCGCTGCGCCGTGTAGGCATGGCCGAACTCGTGCAGCACCTTGGCGCAACCCAGCGCGATACCGACCGCGACGATGCCCTGCGCATCGGCATAGCCGTGGAAGGTATGAATGAATTCATCCCAATGCCGCGACACCAGGAACAGACCCGCCAACGCGCAGGCGCCGACCAGGTACCAGAAGACCTTGCTGTACGCGAACGCCACCACACCCGCGCTGCGCCGCAGGAAACCCATCGGATGCCACAACGGTATCCGTATCATCAGATAGTGCTTGAGCAGCCACATCGCGCTGCTCGATCGCGTGGCTTGCGCGTGCTGCGCCAGCCGATCGGTGTCCGTCGCCGAACGTGACACCAGCAGGTTCTGCTGGCTGAGCATGCGCAGCAAGGCTTCGACATCCGCCACCGTCACCTGCAGCGTGGTTTCGCGGTTCACGCAATCGACGATGGCCTGGGCGTCGTCCAGGCCCCAGCGCGCCAGGATCTCGAAGGCCGGCCAGCCGATCTGGAAGAAGCGGTTGGCGGCGGGATCGTGCAGCATCCACGTGGGCGCGCCCTCGGGCAGCGCGGCGCCGGGCGTCAGCGTCAGTTCCTGGCGAAGTTGCGGCAGTCTGTCCATGGCGCAAAGGGTTCGGCTTCAGGCGGCGGGCGCGCGCCCTACCAGCCCAGCCACTGGCGGGCCAGGGTCAGTGGCCGGCGCAGCACGTAGTAGATCAAGGGGACCCACTCGCCGCGGATGCGCGCGCTGCCCATCGCGCCCAAGGGCGGATGCGTGCCCGCGTCGGCATCGGCGAAGCTGGCCCGGACGCGGTAGGCCAGCACGCCATCCGGCGTGGGCTCGGCCCGGTACGCGACGGAATCGATGGTGGCTTCGTAGGAGGCGAGCGGAGAACTCTTGGGGTAAAGGGTGATGGCCTGGCCGGGTTTGACGTCGACGTTGTCGGCAACCGGGATGTAGGCCGTCAATTCCACGTGGGCGGGATCGGCCAGCAGCAGGATGCGTTCGCCCACCGACACCGCCTTGCCGGTCCATTCATTGGGGTCGCTGAACACCGCGACGCCCGCTCGCGTGGCACTCACCTGCACGCGCGCCAACTGCGCGGCGGTGTAGTCCAGCTGTACGGCGCTCTGGTCCAGCTTGCCCTTCTTGTCAGCCATGTCCAGGCGATTGCGGTCATCGGTCACCGCCAGTTGCGCGACCTGCCGATATTCTTCCTGCGCGGTATCGAAGTCCTTGCGCGCCGACGCGTAGCGCGATTTCAGCGTCGTCGCATCCAGGCCCAGCAGGGCCGTGCCGGCGGCAACCGCCTGGTTGGGCTGCACGTACAGATGGTCGATCACGCCGTCCAGCGGTGCCCGCACGACAAAAGGATTCTGGGCCGTGACTTCGGCCGGCGCCAGCACGGTCAGGCGCAAGGGGACCAGGCACAGCAGCACCAACGCCAGCAGCGCCAGGCGCTGGGTGCGCCCGGGCCGCAACACCTTGCGGGCATGGTCGCCCAACAGGGGGCGCGGGCCGAAGGCCTGCACGGCATGGCCCCACACCTGCGCCAACTCGGCCAGCAGGACACGCTCACTGGCCGTCCAGGCTTCGTCGCGTGCGAATACCACCGCGCCCAGCGTCTTGCCGTCGCGTCCCGGCAAGGGCAGCCACAAGGCGTGCGCCGGCCACCAGGCTTGCCATTCCGCCGTGACGTTCGGCGCGGCGGCTTGCAGATCGGCGGCCGTAAAGGCACGCGGACCCACCACCGGCGGTACGTCCACGCCGGCCAGGGCACCCCGGCCGAGCGCGCGGCACAGACTGTCGAGCCACTGCACATAAGGCGCGTTGGCGTCGCTATGCGGCAGGCCCGACACCGCGCTCACCTTGCCGGTGGCCTCGCCGCGCCACAAGGCGGCCTGGCGATAAGGGATCAGCGACAGCGTTTCATTGACGATGGTGAAGCCCAGCGTGGCATCGCTTTGCGCCGTACGCGCCCGTGCGGCCAGTTGCCACAGCAGCGCCAACTGCTGCGCGTCGATGTGCACCTTGCCGGCATCGTCCTGCGCCTGCGCGGCCTGGGCGGAGACCGATACGTCGGGACCACTTGCCATGATCATCAACGCGACGCGAACGTCGCCCAGCCGCTCATGCCGGGCAACAGATCCGGCATGCTACCCGTGATTTCGGCGGTCACGTCCACGGTCTGGGTGACCGGATCGACCTTGGCGCCGATACGCGCCACCTGGGCGGGATAGGTCTTGCCCACCTCATCCACCTGCACTTCCAGCTTGTGGCCGGGCTTGAGCCACGCCAGCCACTTGGACGGGACGATCATCTTCAATTCCAGGCGGCTGGTGTCGATCAGCGTCAGCACCGGCTTGCCCGGCTCGGCAAACTGCTGCGGCGCGGCCATGCGCTTGGACACGCGTCCGTCGAACGGCGCGGCAATGGCGCATTTGCTTACCGTGGCCTGCATGTACGCCACTTCCGCATTGGTGGCCTTGGCTTTGGCGGCAGCTTGCTGCACTTCCAGCTCGCCCACCGAATGCAGCTGCGCCAGGCGCTGGTTGACGCGCAGCAGGTCGCCGGCGGCGCCCGCCTCGGCTTGCGACTTGCGCAGTTGGGCGTTGTACAGGGAGCAGTCGAACGTAACCAGCGTCTGGCCCGCCTTGAAGGCGTCGCCGTCGCGCAAGGGCAAGGTGGCGATCTTGGCGGGAATCTCGCTGGAGATATCCACCTGGTCGCGCGATACGAGCTGGATGCGGATACGGTCGTCTTCGGCCGCGGGCGCGGGCGGCACCGCGCCCGGCGTGCCGGTGGCGGCAACAGGCGATAGCGCTGACGGCGCCGATGCAGACACAGGCGATGCGGCGCCGGCGTTCACGGCTACCGGCGGGTTACCGCCAGCGGCATCAGCCTGACCGAACGGCAATGCAAGCGGCAGGGCCAGCGCCAATGCCAAGGCCAGCGTGGCATGCGGCGGGCGTGCCAGCCGGCCTGCCCTGTCGATAAACGTCATTGCGCCTTCACCTCGGACGCGGCAGGCGCGGCGACGGCGCCGTTGCCCAGCGCGGCCCAGCGTTGCTGTTCGCTACGGATGGCCTGTTCCAGCGTATTCAGGTCCTTGGCCTGCACCGTGTCCGGCACCGGGTCCAGGCCCAGGGTCGCCAGCATCTGGCCATAGGCATTCTCCAGTTCGCCGTAGCTCTGGTACAAGCGCAATTCCGACATCATGGCCGCGGTGGCCGCGCGGATCTCGTCGAGCTTGCCCTGGGCGCTGGCCTGGGTGGCGTTGTGGGTGTGCTGCAGGATCTGCTGATCGACATCGTTCATCTGCTTGAGCAGGTTGAACTGGCGCTGCTTGGCGCCCAGCTGCGAACGGGCGACGTGTACCTGCGTCAGCACGGCCATGCTGAGCGCCAGCCTTTGCGTCTTGGCGACTGCCAGTTGCGCGTCGGCCGCGCCCGTGATGTTCTTGATGTTCAACAGATTCAGCAGGTTCCAGCTGACACTGACGCCGGCCGAACGCCAGTTGTTGTAGACCAGGAAACTGTTGCTGTCGTAATGCTGGCCCAGACTCAGCTCGATGCCGGGCAACAGCTTGGCCATCGCCTTGTGCGTCTCGTTGATGCTGATGCGTTCGTTGTAGCTGGCCTCGACCAGTTCAGGCCGGCGCTCCAGCGCCGTTTCTTCCATCTGCGGCATCGGCATGTCGAATTGCGGCACCGCGAAGTCGCGCGGCGGCGCCAGGGTGTAATCCTGGCCCGGATCGACGTTCATCAAGGACGCCAGGCGCGGCTTGGCCTGCTCCAGATTGTCGCGGATTTCCTCCAACTGGCGCATCAGCTCCAGCAATGCGTGCTGGTAGTTCAGCGTATCGACCGGCGCGCGCAGGTTCTCGCGTTGCGCCTGGCGCGAATCCTGCAGCGCCGTGCCGGCCTGGTCCAGCAGCGGGCCGATGCGGTCGCGCAGGCGCTGCGCACCGGTGGCCTGCCAGTAGGCTTCACGGACCTGCTGCATCAGCAGTTGCACGACCTTGCGGCGACGCTGCTCCAGCACCAGGACGTGATCGGCCTGTTCCTTGGCCTCGAAGTAGCTGACCCCGAAGTCCAGCAGGTTCCAGGAGAAAGACAGATCCGCCGTGCGGTTCGTCTTGTCCGTGGAATAGGAAGGCGCCAGGGACTGTTCATTCGTGAAGACGTTGGTCGATGACGACGCCAGCGGATGGTTGCGATTGTTGTAGCCGGCGGCGGTCGTCAGCTTGGGCAGCAGGTCGAAGTTGGACAAGTCCAGCTGGCGCTGGCCCAGCGCCTCTTCCATCATCTTCAGGCGATGGTCCAGGTTGTAGCGAATCGCCCGCGCCATCGCCTCGTCCAGCGTGATCGGACCCGCGATGGGCGGCTGCTGCGTAAACATCGTCGCGCGATCGTCACGCGCGGTCTGGGCCCGTTCGGCGTCGGTGAAAGGCGTCGGCTTTATCGCGCAGCCGGCCAACAATACCGTTACGAAAGACAGCGCCAGCAATGCCGGACGCGTGGGACGCGTCGCCATGGTCAGGGAATTCACTTTGGGTTGCTCTTCTACGTAGTATTGGAGTGAAGGTTCTGGAAAATTCATGCCTGCGGCGCGGTCGCGGTCGCGGCCGGCGCTGCCGGTACGATTGCAACGGCGGCCGGACGAGTGACGTGCAGCGTGGCGTGCGCACGGGCGAACTGCTCGGTCAGGGAAGGTTTGGCCGCGAACGCAATGCCGGCGCGCGCTGCCGTGCCGGCGCCGTTATCGCTGGCCGCCAGCGCTTCAGCCGTTCCGATCGCGGCTATCGGGCTTTCCGTATGCAGCACGGAGGCCGCGTCGGCGTGGCCGGGACGTCCACCGAATTCGATCGTCATGTCGCGCTGCGTCTGATTGCCATTGCTGTCGCGCACGATGATCTGGATGCGCAGTTCGGCGCCATTGGGCGGCGTCTTGCCGGCCAATGTCCCATGCACCGGATCGAAACGGACCCAGGCGGGCAGCGCCTGGCCATTGGCCTGGCGTACCTCGACGTGCGCGGTGGCCCCGTTGATGCCCGCCCCGGCCGCTGCCGGCAAAGGCAGGGACACCGAGAACGGCTGGTTCGGACCCGCGTTGACCCGGATGGCCTGGTCCGCGGCATTCAGCAGCACTTCGCCGACGTCGGGCACCGGGATCGCCGTCGCCGCATCCACGGACGTGCGGCTCAAGGAGCCATGCGCTGGCTGGCCGCCTACGGTGCCGAACGAACCCGGGCCGCTGCCCACGTCGCCGACATCCGTCGGCGAGAAGGTGATCGCGTTGACCATGGGCGGCATGCCCAGGGGCGGCGCGTCGGCGAAAGCGTCGATCACGATCAAGGGGTTGGAAATACCGCTGGTCAGGTCCAGGGGGAAGAACGGCATCGAGTCCGGCGCGAACTGCGTGCGGGACGCGCCCGGTCCCTGGCTCGCCGACGTGCCGTTGCCGCTACTGAATGGCGCCGGGGGCGGCAGCAGGGAGATAAGCGCTGGCGGCGCCGGATCGGCCGCAGGCGGGGTGGGCGGCACGACGACCGGCGGGGTGATGTCCATGGCCACCTGGCGGGTGAACGCCGCGCTTTCCTTGACGCCGTCATTGACCGTGAAGCTGATGGTACGCAACGTATCGGCCGGCAGCGTCGCCGTGTCCTTGTAGGTAACGGCGCGCAAGGCTGCCTGCCACTGCGCCAAGGTCGCGGTCGCGCCCTGTGACGTCAGCGTCAACGTTCCGGAAGCGGCATCGTAGGCGGCGGTGATGTTGCCCATGGATGCCCCGTCGTTGGCGAAGGCAAGCACGTCCTCGCCGGCATGGAAGCCGGCGCCCACCCGCACCGTGGCCGATGCCAAGGTCGTGCTGTCACGGTCCGACAGCGTGATGCCGGTATCGACCGCCACCGCCACCGGCGGGTTGACGCCGTCGAAGACGAAGGTCGGCGCGCCACTGGCGGTGGAACCCACGATGGCCGTCTGGTCGGTGGCGGCGACCGTGACCGCGCGCGTGAAACTGGCGCTGGTCTTGGTGCCGTCGCTGACCGTGAAGCCTATGGTCCGCGTGGCCGTGTCCGGCGTGACCGCGGTATCGGTGTAGGCCACCGCCCGCAACGCCGCCTGCCACTGCGCGACGGTAGCCGTGGCACCGTCCGAAGTCAGCGTCAAGGTGCCCGTGGCAGCATCATAGACGGCGCGGATGTTGCCCATCGTCGAACCATCGTTGGCGAAGGCCAGGACGTCTTCACCGGCATGGAAGCCGGCGCCGATTTGCACCGTGGCCGACGCCAGCGTCGCGTTATCGTGATCCGACACGGTCAGGCCGGCGTCCACCGCGACGGGCGTGGACGGCGCATTGTCGCCGGCCACGAAGGCGGCGGCGCCCGTGCTGCCGGTCGCGACGACGGGCGTCTGGTCGACGGCGGTCACTGTCACGTCGCGCGTGATAGCGGCGCTGCTCTTGGTGCCGTCATTGACGCTGAACCCGATGGTGCGCGTGGCCGTATCGGGCGAGAACGCCGTATCGGTGTAGGTGACCGCCTGCAAGGCGCTTTGCCATTGCGCCAGCGTGGCGGTGTGACCCGCTGAAGTCAGCGTCAACGTGCCTGTCACGGCATCGTAGGTGGCCGTGATATTGCCCATGGACGAACCGTCGTTGACGAAACCGAGCACGTCCTGGCCCGCATGGAAGCCGATGCCGATCTGCACGGTGGCCGTGGCCAGCGTGGTGTTGTCAGCGTCGCTCAGCGTGATGCCGGCGTCGACCGCCACTGGCGTGGACGGCGCGTTGTCGGCGGCCACGAACGCGGCGCTGCCGGTGCTGCTGCTCGAGATCAGCGGGCTCTGGTCGGTGGCGGCGACGGTCAGGTCGCGGGTGTAGACAGCGCTTGTCTTTGTCCCATCGTCGACGGAAAAATTTATCGAGCGCGTGGTCGTGTCCGGCGTGATAGCCGTGTCGAGATAGGTGACGGAGCGCAGCGCGGCCTGCCACTGCGCCAGGGTGGCCGAATGGTTCTGCGAGGTCAGCGTGAGCGTGCCGGTGCTGGCGTCGTAGCTGCCCGTGATGTCGCCCATCGTGCCGTCGTTGTAGAACGTGAGCACGTCCTCGCCGGCATGGAAGCCCGCGCCAATCTGCACGGTCGCCGAGTCCAGCGTGGTGTTATCGAGATCCATGAGCAGGATGTTGTTATCGACCGCGACTGGCGTGGAGGCGACATTGTCGCCCGCGACGAACGAGGCCGAACCGCTGCTGACGGTCGAGATCACCGGCGTCTGGTCGGTATCGGTCACGCTGACGGTGCGCGTCAATGCCGTGCTCGACTTGGTGCCGTCACTGATGGTGAATTGGATCGAGCGCTGCGTGTTGTCGGGTGTGATGGCCGTGTCGGTATAGGTCACCGCGCGCAGCGCGTTCTGCCACTGCAGCTGGGTTGCGCTCGAATCGGCCGAGGTCAGCGTCAACGTGCCGTGGACGGCGTCGTAGGTGGCCGAGATGTTGCCCATCGTGCCATCGTTGATGAAGCCGAGCACGTCCTCGCCAGCATGGAAGCCGGCGCCGATCTGCACGGTGGCCGAGTTCAGCGTGGGGTTATCGAGGTCGGCCACCACGATGTTGGTATCGATCGCGACCGGTGTGGACGCCGTGTTGTCGCCGGCCACGAACGGGGCGCTGCCGGTGCTGCTGGTGGACAACAGCGGGGTCTGGTCGCCGGGCGTGACGGTGATTAAGCGCGTCAGCACGTTGCTGAACTGCGGACCTGCGCTCAACGAGAAACTGACGGTGCGCGTCGCGCTGTTCGGCGTGACCAGCGTGTCCGTATAGGTGACCGAGCGCAGCGCGGCCTGCCATTGCGCGAGCGTGGCGGAGCCATCGCTGGAGATCAACGTCAGCGCGCCGGTCAACTGGTTGTAGTTGCCGGTGATGTTGCCCATCGTCAGGCCGTCATTGACGAACCAGAGCTGGTCCTCGCCACTGTGCAGGTTGCCGGTGATCGCGACCACCGCGCTGTCGACCACGTTGCCGAGCGGGTCGGCGACCGTCAAATTCGGATCGATCGCCACCGGTGTCGAGCTGGCATTGTCGCCCGCCACGAAGCTTACGCTGCCGGTGCTGGTGGTATCCAGCGCCGGGGCGGAACTGATAACGTCAACGCTGTAGTTGATCGGGGCGCTGGCCTTCACGCCGTCGTTGATGACGATGCTGAGCGTGCGCGTGCCGAGCGGCGCATCGGCGGCACCCGAGAACTGGATATTGTCCAGCACCCTCTGCCACTGGGCGATGGTGCCGCCGGTCGAGGTAATCGTCAGGGTTCCAGTTGTGCCATCGTAGGTGATGTTCATGCCGTTGGTCAGCGTCGACGTGGGCAAGCTGAACCCCAGCCTGTCGCCACTTTGCATACCGCTTGTCATCTGTACGGTAATGGTCATCGACACCAGCGTCGAGCCGCTCACGTTCAGGTCCGTAAGCGTGATGCCACTGTCGATAGCCGTGGGGGCTTGACCCGGCAGGTAGCTCAGATGGTTGTCGGTGGCGCCGAGCAACGGGGTCTGGTGGGTTGCGTTCACCACGATGACCTTGTTCGAACCGCTACTATCCTTTGTGCCATCGTTGGCGCTGAAACTGATGCTGCGGTTCGCGGTTTGCGGCACGGCGGCCGTATCGACGTAGGTGACCGAACGCAGCGCCGCCTGCCACTGCGCAATGGTCGAGGCGCCGGCCGAGGTCAGCGTCAATGTGCCGGTACTGGCGTCGAAATGCGCCTGGATGTCGCCGAATGCGCCGCTGCCCAGGGCGAGCACGTCCTCGCCGTTCTGGTAGTTACCGGTGATCTTCACGGTAGCCGACGCCATGGTCGCCGAGTCCTGGTCTGTCAGCGTTACACCGGCATCCACCACGACTGGCGTGGAGGGAGCGTTGTCGGCCGAGGTAAAGGTGACGGTGCCGCCGGTATCGGTAACGACCGGCGACTGTTCGGTCAGCACAACATCGACCGAACGCTGGAAGCTGGTACTGGTCTTCGCACCGTCGCTGACGGAGAAGCTGATGATGCGCTGCGTGGTACCGGGCGCCGAGGCGGTGTCCGTGTAGGTGATCGAACGCAGCGCGGACTGCCATTGCGCAATCGTCGCCGTGCCATTCAACGAGCTCAGCGCCAGCACGCCGTTCGAGTACGAGCCTGTGATGTTGCCCATCGTCGAGCTGTCGTTGGTGAACAGCAGGAGGTCGCCGTTCGAGTCGTAGCCGGTCGAGATGACGACGTCGGCGTGGGTCAGCGTGCTGTTGTCCAGGTCTGAAAGCGTGATGCCGCCGTCGATCACGATGGGGGTAGAACTGGCGTTATCGCCCTGTGTGAAGGTCGCGTTGCCGTTGCTGCCGTGAATCATCGGCGTCTGGTCGATGTCGGTCACCGTCACGGTGGTGGTGACCCCCGTGCTGGACTTCGTGCCGTCGCTGACGACGAAACTGACGGTGCGTGAGGCGTTGCCCGGCGTGACGGCCGTCGACTTGTAGGAAACGGCTTCCAGCGCGTTCTGCCACTGCATGAGCGTGGCCTGGTTACCTGACGAGGTCAGAATCATCACACCGTTCGTGTAGGTGGCAGAAATATTGCCGTACAGGGCGGTGTTGTTATTATTGAAAGCAAGGACGTCGGTCGCCTCGTAGTGGCTGGTGATGGTGATCACCGCCTCCTGCAGCGGCCCGCCGTCGAGATCGGTCACGCTGATGGCATCGTTCACGATGACTGCCGTGGATGCCGCGTTGTCGCCCGCGACAAACGCCACCGTATTGCCACCCGCGCCGAGGACCGGAGTCTGGTCGGTGGCCGTCACTGCCACGGTACGCGTGGCCACCGAACTCGTCAGCGTGCCATCGTTGATCTGGTAGCTCACGGTACGCGTGAAGGTCGACGGCACCACCAGGTCGTTCGTGAACTTGATCGATGCCAGCGCATTCTGCCACTGCAGCAGGCTGGCGCCACCCGCGGAGGTCAACGTCAGGATACCGGTACCCGAGTCATAGACGCCGGAAATATCGCCCATCGTCGACGGATTGCCGGCGAATACCAGTTCGTCATGATTGATCTGGAAGTTCCCCGTGATGGAGACCGTCGCGCTGACCAGGGTCGAACTGTTGCCATCGGCCAGCAGGACGCCGGCATCGACCGCGACCGGCGTCGAGGTGGCGTTGTCGCCGCTCACGAACTGGGCGGAGCCCACATCGGTCGTTACCGTGGGACCCGCGACCACCGTGAGGCTGCGGTGCACCACCAGGCTGGTCTTCGTTCCATCGTCGATCGAGTAGGTAATATCACGCGTGCTGGAGACCGCGGCACTCGTACTGAACGTGATCGAATCGAGCGCGGCCTGCCATTGGGCCAGTGTCGAGCCCGAAGATGTCAGTGTCAGGACACCACCGGAATAGCTCGCGCTGATACCGTTCTGGGCGATGAAGTTCAGGATATCGCCGGAATGAAAGCCGGTCCCGATCGTGATGGTTGCCTTCGTCAGCGTAGTACTGTCGGCGTCGGTCACTGTCAAGCCGCTATCTATCGAGACGGCGCTGGAGCCCACCGTATAGGTTGGCGTGGGGGCGCCGCTGACGGTGAGGACCGGAGACTGCTCAGCCTTTGTGATCGTCACCGTCCGCGTCACAGCAGTGCTGGTGGCCGAGGTGCTGTCGGTGACCGTGTACGTGATCGTGCGCGTCGCGGTGGATAGCGATCCGAACGACGAGAGATTCGAGAACTTGATCGACCGAAGTGCCTGCTGGTAATCCGCCAGCGACGCGGAACCGGTCAGCGTCAGTACGCCTCCGGTGTAGGCCGCCGAAATGCCGTTCTGCGCGGTGAAAAGAAGAATATCGCTGGAACTGTAGTTGCCCGAGATTCTTACGGTCGCCCCGGTCAGCGTCGTGGTATTCGGATCGGCCAGCGTCAGGCCGGCGTCCACGGCGACGGGGGTGGCACTGGTGCCGACGCCACTGTCGCCCGAGGTCCAGGCCGCCGAACCGCTACTCGTAGTGACGGTTGGCACTGCGGGGACGACTTCCTGATAGGTAAGGTTGTCCAGCGATGGCGACATGTATCCACCGCCGCTTTCTACATCGAGGATCTGCACGGAATGCACATTCGCGAAGTTGACGTTGCCCGAAACATCGACGGTATTGGTGAAATTATCCCCGCCGGGATTTGTCGTCGTAAAGATT
This sequence comes from Achromobacter sp. HZ34, assembly GCF_002209485.1. Classification (GTDB taxonomy): domain Bacteria; phylum Pseudomonadota; class Gammaproteobacteria; order Burkholderiales; family Burkholderiaceae_B; genus Bordetella_C. The sequence goes on from NZ_NJIX01000001.1 coordinate 961,614, forward strand.
ACGACCGCCTTGGACATGTCGCCGTCCGGAACCAGATACAGCGTGCCCGCGGTTGCCGCATCCAGGTCGAACCTGCTCAACGTGAATGCATTGCCGTCGGCCATGGTGATAGTCACCGAATACAATGGCACCGAGTTGTCGCCGACGTCGAACATCAGCGTTCCATCCGTAGGTCCGGATGAGAGAAAGGGAGCTCCGTGAGGATCGCCGTATTGGGGGCTGCCTGGCGCGCCGTTGGTATAGATGGTGGTGACCAAGCCGGTCGCGTCGGTGGCATAGGTCACGCCGTTGAGCGTGAACGTCGAATTAGTGGTGGAGAACCCCAAGCTGCTGTCGTAGCTCTCGACAGTCTGGACCAGTAATGCGTCGTACTGCGCCTGCGCCGCGGCCGATTCGATCACCGCGGTATGGGTCTTACCGGCCTGGTATTCCAGTGTCCAGTTGCCGCCCAGGGCAGCGGCTCCCGTCGCGTCCGTGGATGCGGCAACGTTCAAATGCGTCAGTGCCGCGATCTGCTGGACCAGGTGCTGTCCGTCGGCGCTCTCGGCCACGTCGCAGCCGTAGATCAGGAAGTCGCCGCCGGGATTCATGGCGGCGCCGATGCGCGTCAGTTGGGCGCTTTCGGCCGCCAGGTCAGACGCGTTGAGCCAGGTCGAACCCGCCTGGATCATGCCGTCCGTGCCATGCGAAATCAGGTGGATGGCGTCCGCGCCGGGATGGGCCTGCAGATAATCCGCCATCTGCGCGAAGCCGTCCGTGCCGGCATTCAGCACCACATATTGCGTGCCCTGCGGCAGGCCTGCGATCAAGGCCTGGATATCCGACACGCTGGGATCGATGAACACCACCGAATGCGCCGTGGTATCGGTGGCGATCGCATCCGCCACCAACAGCGTCTTCTGGGTGTCGACGGTGCTGTTCGTGCTGGTCTCGCTGACCTTGGCGTCATTCACCGCGCCGTCCGTGCCCTTGCCGCGGCCGGAAAGACCGGCGTCGCTCTTGCCGCCATCGCCGTTCCTGGCACCGCCCTGCCCCACATCATGTTCAGCGATGGTCCTGGGCGCGGCGGGCGCCGTCGCGTCGTTCGCCGTGGCCGCGCCGGGATGCGCATCGCCGGCGGCATGCGTCTGGGCGGCATGCGGCTGCGCCATGGCTGCTACCGAAGCGTCATAGACCACCCGAGGTTCCAGCGCCATCAGCAAGGGAGTGGGCGCCACGCCGGATTTCGATCGCGCGTCTGCGCCCGTCTTGGCGCCCCCCGAAAACCCCAGGCGTTTCAGGAACTGCTGAACTGTATTCATTGCGGCCACTCCCATACCCCAGCATTGCTCGGCGGCCACGCTTCGAAGCATTGTGTTACACCGCTCTAGGCCGGCGGCCACAAAGCTCAACGAAGCCCAGCGATCTCGGACTTAATTTGAAATTTTTTCGTAAATTTCGTGGCCGAAATAATAGCCAGAATGCTGTGGAAGCGGCACCCTCTTCAGTACAGAATTTTGCAACGATGCAGGCGTACGACACAGATGCCCGCAAAATGCCGGCACAAAGCAAGATTTTTTCTTACAGGAAGCTGATTTCCCTTAGGCGCGGCAGTCTAGGAGCAGCCTTCACAAAGCTGCAACAATTTCTCCATGCCGGGGAACAGCCCGAACTGGCAGGCGCCGGCGGATACGCGTCGATGTCTTGAAGGCGATGCGCGCCCGACGTTCACCCAGCCGCGCGCGCCTGCTCTTCCGTTCCCACCGTCTCCTCGCTCTGTGGCCCCCAGGAATCCCGGTGCGTGCTCAGCGCCAGCAGGCGATCCCGCGCGATGGACTGTTCCAGCGTCTCCTGGGCCCGTTTGGCCACCGTGATGCGCAAGCCTTCATCCTCGAAATTCGCGGTGGTCTCTTCCAGCATATTGACGTTGTTGCGCCGGAACGCATCCGCCACCTCACGCGCCTCGTAGGCATCCATGCCCAGCGCCTGCAAGGCGTGCCGCCCCGCGGTCAAGGCCGACTCGAACACTTCGCGCTCGACTACCTCGACCCCGCGCTGGCGCAGCTGGTAGTAATGCACCGCGTCGCGCGCCCGCGCCACGATGCGCAGATTGGGGAACTGCTCTTGCACCAGATCCACCAGGCGCAGGTTGTCCGACACGGTATCGATGGCGTTCACCAACACCCGTGCCCGCCCGGCACCCGCCGTCTCCAGCAGTTCGGCGCGCGTGGCGTCGCCGTAGAACACCTTCATACCGAACTTGCGCAGGGTCTCGATATTGTCAGGATCGTGATCCAGCACCACCACCTTCACGCCATTGGCCAGCAGCAAACGGCCGGCGATCTGGCCGAAGCGGCCGAAGCCCGCGATGATGACGCTGGCGCCATCGTCATCGATCTCGTCGTCCGCCCGCTGCTGCCGCGGCCGGCGCCGTTCCAATACATCCAGCACCGCCAATACGATAGGCGTGGCCGCCATGGACAGCGCCACCGCCAGCGTCAACAGCTTGGCCCAGTCGTCCGGCAGCACGCCAGCATCGTGCGCACTGCCGAACACCACGAAAGCGAATTCACTGCCCTGGCCCAGCAGCGTGGCGAACAGCACGCAACGACCACCGCCTATGCCCAGCACATGGGACATGGCCCACAGCAACACGAACTTGGCCACCAGGAAGGCCAGCAACAGCCCCAACACCTGCCAGGGATGGGACAGCAGCGTGCCGAAGTCGATCGACATGCCGACGCCGATGAAGAACAGCCCCAGCAGCAAGCCCTTGAACGGCTGGATATCGCTTTCCAGCGCGTGCCGGTATTCTGAGCTGGCCAGCAGCACCCCGGCCAGGAACGCCCCCATGGCCATGGACAGCCCGGCGCTTTCCATCAGTTGGCCCACGCCGATCACCAGGAACAAGGCCACCGCGCTGAACACTTCGCGCAGGCCGGAGCGCGCCACGAAACGCAGCAGCGGGCGCGCCAGATAACGGCCGCCCACCACCGCGATGGCCAGGGCGATGACGATCTTCAAGGTCGCCAGCCACAAGGAGTCGCCCGCGCCGCCCTGCCCGCCGGCCAGCAGCGGGATCAGGGCCACCAGGGGAATGGCCGCCAGGTCCTGGAACAGCAGCACCGCGAAGGCGCGCTGTCCCAGCACGGTCTGCTGCAGGCTGCGTTCGTTCATGGCCTGCACGGCGATGGCCGTGGAGGACAGCGCCAGCGTCATCCCCACCAGCAGCGCCACGCGCCAGTCCAGCCCCTGCCACCAGACCAGGGCGCCCAGCGCCATGCCGCACACCGCCATCTGCAGCGCACCGCCGCCGAATACCGGCACCCGCAGGTTCCACAGCCGCCGCGGGTCCAGTTCCAGGCCGATCAGGAACAACATCAGGACGACGCCGATCTCGGCGAAATGCAGGATCTCCGTCGGATCGTCCACCACCCGCAGGCCCCACGGGCCGATCACGCAGCCCGCGATCAGGTAACCCAGCACCGAGCCCATGCGCGCCCGCACCGCCAGCGGCACGAACACCACCGTGACGCCCAGGTAGACCAGGCCCTGCAACAGCAATTGCTCATTCATGGCGGGCTCCGGCGGTGGTGGCAGGGGTAGCGGCAGCGGCAGCGGCAGCAGCAGCGGCGGCGGCGGTGCCGCCGGCCACGCCGGCGGCGATGGCGGCCACGCTCCCAGCGCTGCTCGCCCCGAACGCCGCGGCCGCATCCGCACGGCTGCCCGCATTCGCGTACTGACCGAGCAGCGCTTCCAGCTGCTCCCGATAACGCATCCCGGCCCCGGCCAATTGGTCCTGCGACAAGGCGGTGACACCATGCAGGGAAAACGGCTCCAGCCAACGCATGCCGCATTGCTCGCCAGCACTGCGCAGCGGTTGCCCCAACATACCCAGGTGATTCTCCCCGCAACAGCTGAAATTACCTTCGTCGCCGCCCGTGGTCACCGTCCACATCACGTCCTTGCCGCTCAACACGCCCCCGTTCCTGCCATAGGCCCAGCCGTATTGCAGCACCTTGTCCATCCACAGCCGGAACAGCGCGGGCGAGCCATACCAATGCAGCGGATGCTGCCAGATCACCAGGCGTGCCGACGCCAGCGCCTGCTGCTCGGCCGCGACATCGATGCTGAAGTCAGGATAGAGGTCGTAAAGCGATCGCACCTGCACGCTGTCCATGCCCTCCAGGGCATCGAGCAAGGCATTGTTGGCGCGCGAATGGCGCGGATAGGGATGGGCGTAAATAATGACGATCATTGGTGATCCTGGGGGGCAACAGCGTGATATCAAACGATGTTAGCCTTGGCGTTTGTGTTACGCGAGGCTGGCATGGCAATCACGCAAGTGGATCTTATCGGAGCGCCCACCGACGTCGGCGCAAGCATACGGGGTGCCTCGATGGGTCCCGAAGCCTTGCGCGTGGCCAACCTGCCGCCGGCCCTGGAACGCCAGGGCATGCGCGTGGCCGACGCCGGCAACCTCGCCGGACCGACCAATCCCTGGCATCCCCCGCGCGACGGCTTTCGTCATCTGGAAGAGGTGGCGCACTGGAACCGGGCGGTCCACGAAGCGGTGTTGGGCTCCTTGCAAGCGGGGCATTTTCCCATACTGATGGGCGGTGATCATTGCCTGGCCATCGGGTCGATCAGCGCCGTGGCGCAATATTGCCGCGCGGCCGGCCGCAAACTGATCGTCTTGTGGCTGGACGCCCATGCCGATGCCAACACCCACGACATCACCCCCACCGGCAATATCCACGGCATGCCGGTGGCCTGTCTGTGCGGCCAGGGCCCCGATGCCCTGACCCGCCTCAGCGATGCCTATCCGGCGGTGGACGCCTCGGCCATACGCCAGGTCGGCATCCGCAGCGTCGACGCGGAAGAGAAACGCCAGTTGCGCGCCCTGGGCTTGCGCGTCTTCGACATGCGCCACATCGACGAAAACGGCATGCGCCTGACCATGGAGCAGGCCCTTGCCGAGGTCGACGAGAACACCCACCTGCATGTCAGCTTCGACGCGGACTTCCTGGATTCGGTGGTGGCGCCGGGAGTCGGCACGCCGGTCCTGGGCGGTCCGACCTACCGGGAAGCGCAATTGTGCATGGAGATGATCGCCGATACCGGGCGCCTGTCTTCGCTGGACCTGATGGAGTTGAACCCGGCCTGCGACGTGCGCAACCAGACGGCGGAAGTGGTGGTCGACCTGGTGGAAAGCCTCTTCGGCAAGTCGACGCTGATCCGCCGATAACGCGTGGTCCTTGAGTGCTTCACACTCTGTTGCGATAATTGCCGGCCTTGCCCGACAGAACCGTCTGTCGGGCGCCAAGGTTTATCCCTCAACAGACACTGCATCCACGAGACCTCAACATGAACCGAAACGACGACGCCGGCAAGCTGATCCTACGCCTGGTACTGGGCATCCTGATCCTGCTGCATGGCATCAGCAAAATGACGCATGGCGTCGGCTTCATCGTCAACATGGTCCAACAGCACGGTTTGCCTTCGTTCGTGGCCTACCTGGTCTACATAGGCGAAGTCATCGCCCCGATCCTCGTCATCGTTGGCGTGTTCGCCCGCCTGGGTGGCCTGATCATCGCCATCAACATGCTGTTCGCCTTCGGCCTGGTGCATTCCGGCCAGCTGTTCCAGATCAACGGACAAGGCGGCTGGCAGCTGGAGCTGCAGGGCATGTACCTGGCGGCGGCACTGGCTATCGCCCTGTTCGGCGCGGGCCGCTTCAGCCTGGGCGGCGCCAACGGCCGCTACAACTAAGCCGCATCCTCCACTAAGCCGCATCCTCCACTAAGCCGCATCCTCCGCCTTGAACGGGCCGGGCCGTTTCGAACGGCCGGCCCGGCGTTACTCCAATCGCCAGGCGTCGCCCTGGCCGAAATCAGCTAGCGCGGCCCGCTCCCGCTGCCGGGAGTGAGCAGCTTGCGCATCAATGCGCCCGGATCGGGTTGGCCTGGGTTCCGCTTGCTTTCTGGTCCATGCCCACGTAGCCGTCCATATAGGCCCGGCCCGAGCAGCGCACCATGGCCACGCAAGCCTGGGTCTTTTCCTTGTCATTGCAGGTCAGGCGGGCCTGGTCGCGGGCGGTTTGCGGCTCCGGATTCAACACGGTGTAGTTATGGCCGGTTTCCTTGGGTCCCCCCTTGGGCCAGGCCAGGCCCACGCAAGTGTCCTTGTAGGTCAGAAGCGTGGAGCACCCCGTGCACTTTTCCCACTCGATCAAGCTCTTGACCGCCTCTTTCTCGCTGGGATAGTCGTCCGCGTACATGGCATTACCCGTGTTGGTTTCCGCGATGGTGCCCCAGTACTGACGTTTGTCGAGCTTGGCGGACAAGGCTTCCAGGTCGGCCGGCCTGGCGCGTGCCGCGGCGGCGTTGTGCGTGGGGCTGTAGCCAGGCCCCACGCAGACCGGCAACATGGTCAGCCGGCATTTGCCGGCGGCGCTTTGCGCCGTGCATTTGCGGATGGCGGCCTTGGCGGCGATTTCAGGCCCGGCGCTATTGCCGGGAAACAGATCGTGGTTGATATTGGCCGCCCACGCCTGGCAGCTATCGGCGAACCAGCCCAGCGCCTTGCAACCGTCGCCACCCTTGCGGCGGCACTCCGCCACGGCGGCGGCCTCGGCCTCCTTGCCACTGGCCGCGGGCAGCGTCCAGAACATCTTTTTCTGATCCTTGTCGGTTGCCGTGCCGCCATATTGGCGCGTGTCGGCGCCATGGGCGACGGGCGCCAGCATCAGGGAGCACAGCGTGAGCACGGCGCAGGCGGCGCGCAGAAGGGAAGGCAAATGGCGGGGCACGGTCATCATCGGTTTGCAAGAGGTAGACGGGATGGCGGCATGGCAACAAGGCGGAACGGCGGCAGGACGCCATCCCGCGGATGGAACAGCATGGTAGCGGCGTTGGCGCACGGGGCCGCATTCGTCCCGGCATATTGCGTAACAATTTTCATGACATTTTCTTCATATTCCGTGACGAATTGCGGAGAGAATGGCGAGCTTCGGTAACGTATAGCTGAATATTCCCCTTACCGGGTCATGGGAATGGGCGACTCCACTCCCTGCCAACGGTTACCGAGAGAAACAAAATGCCCTCGCCACGCGCCTTGCTCCCCGCGTGGCGCGCCCTGGCTCACTCTGCCCACGGGAGCATGGAAACGTCGCCATGAAGTCCAGCAAGAACGTTAAGCGCCAATCCGCACGGTATGCCTTGGGAGCGATGCTGCTGACCGCGCTGGCCACATTGGCAGGTTGCGCGCCCACCGGCGGCAGCTCCACCCTGCCCTCGCTAGGCAAGATGTTCTCGTCCGGCCTGTCGTTTTCGCCCAGCGTCAACGTGGCCAAGAACATGGAAGGCCATACGATCGATGACGCCATCACAGCCTTGGGCGAACCGAACAAGACCTCTCCGGACGGCGACAGCATGATTCTGGAATGGAGCGATTACCAGACCTCGCCGTATCAGGCCTGGGTGGTCGACGGTTCCAGTTCGCAGATGGTCGGCATGATTCCCGCCAGCAACGGCGTCGCCGCCACGCCGGTGATGCAGACCACCAACTATGGGCATTACGAGAATCGCACGGCCGTTTATCAGTGCGGTGTCTATATGCGCATGAAGGACAGCGTCATCACCGAAACCAAGGTACAAGGCAATGTGTGCCCCGACTTCATCGGCGCATTGCGCAAGTGGGCCGGCGAGAAAGAAGACAAGAACTACATGAATTAAGCGATGGCGACGGGCTGAGCCGGTCATTGCGATTGCGGCCGGCGCGCGCGGGGCGCGGTTGCGTACAGGGGGCGCACACTCGCCGTGCTAACGACTCGACACGTCCTACCCGTGCCTGGATACGCTCCGCGACACGGGTAGGAATTCGTAACCCCGTCCACATTTCAAATCGGTTTCAAGCGCCCCACAGCCTTCTTGCGTCTCCCTACACTGGAATCGTCCGCATGCATGTATGTGCGATCCATCAGGAGTTCAGCATGAAGAAGTTTATTGCCTTGATTGCCGTTGCCTGCTCGCTTAGCGCGTTGAGCGGTTGCATTGTCGTTCCGGCCGGCGGCGGCGGCGGTCACTACCACCATGGCGGATACCGTTACTATCCGGCTCCGACTCCCTATTACTACGGGCGTTGAGGCCAGGCGGTGTTCCGATCAGGGCCTGTACCGAGACCATGACAACAGGGCGAACGGCGAGAGCCGGTCGATGCTCGCATGAAGACGCATAAATCCTTCCACTCCAGTGGCTACGGCCCGGCGCCCCGGGGCGCCGGCGTTTTTGTCTTGACGTTGGCCCTGGGCTTGTCAGCCTGGGCACCGATGGTCGCGCAGGCGCAGGCGGCCGATCCTTATCCGTCCAACTATCCCGCCTATCCCGCCGGGCAGGTGCCTTACCCGCAGGTCGACCAGAATGGCAATCCGGTCGATGCGCAGGGGCAGCCTTATCCGGCGGATGCCCAAGGGCAGCAGTATCAGCAGGGGCAAGCATATCCCGCGCAGCAGCAGGCTTATCCGGCGCAGCAGCAGGCTTATCCGGCGCAGCAACAGGCCTATCCCGCCGATCAGCAAGGCCAGGGGGCGGTCGATCCGTCCAATGCCAACCTGGCGCCGGTCATCGCGGTACAGGAGGCCCCGCCACCGCTACCGGTCTACGAACAGCCGCCGGTGCCGGGCGATGGGTATATCTGGGTGCCGGGGTATTGGGCGCGGAATTACTACGGCTTCTATTGGGTGCCAGGCGCCTGGGTGCTGCCGCCCTATCAAGGCGCATTGTGGACGCCCGGCTACTGGGGCTTCGACACGGGTTATTACCGCTGGTCGCCCGGCTATTGGGGCCCACATATCGGTTTCTACGGCGGCATCAATTACGGCTTCGGGTATTTCGGCACGGGGTATTCCGGCGGGTATTGGCGTGACCGGCACTTCTACTACAACCGCGCGGTGACCCGCGTCGGCCCGTCGCACATCACCTATGTCTATAACCACGACGTCAAGTACGACAAGCACGACCGGGTGAGCTATCACGGCGGTCCTGGCGGCATCAACCGGCGCCCCGATCCGCATGAAGTGGCGGCCCAGCGCGAACGGCATATGCCACCGTTGGCGATGCAGGACCGTCACGCCTACGACGCCGGCCGCGAGCGCGGGCAGTTCGTCAACACCAACCATGGGCGGCCTTCGCAAGCGGCGTTCGACCATCCGATGGGCAACGGCAACAACTGGGCCAAGCCGCCCGGCAGCGACCGCCCAGGAGGGCCGGGCGCACAGCCCAGCGCCCCCGGCCAGCGCCCGGGTGGTGCCGGGCCGCAAGGTGGGCCGATGAACCCGGCGCAGCAGCGCCAGTTCCAGCAGCAGCAGGCTGACCAGCAGCGCCAGCAACAACAGCAGCAGGCCAACCAGCAGCGCCAGCAGCAGCAACAGCAGGCCGACCAGGCGCGCCAGCAGCAACAGCGGGCGGCGGAGCAACAGCGCACGCAAGCCCAATTGTCCGGCCGCCAGCAAGAGGCCAACCAGCGCCAGAACCAGATGCAGCGCGAACAGGCGCAGCAACAGCAGTTGCAGCAACAGCAGCAAAACCAGCAGCAGATGCAGTTGCAACAACAGCAGCGCGCGCAACAGCAGGAGCAGAACCAGCGCCAGCAGAATCTGCAGCAGCAGCAACGGCAGAACCAGCAGCAATTGCAGCAGCAACAGCAGGCGCAGCAACAGCAGCAGCAACGCATGCAGCAGATGCAGGACCAGCAGCGCCAGCAGACGCAACAAATGCAGCAGCAGCGTGAACAGCAACTGCGCCAGCAAACGCAGCAGCAACAGCAGCAACAGCAGCAGGTCCAGCGCGAGCAACAGCAGCGGCAGCAGATGCAGCAACAGCAGATGCAGCAACAACAGCAGCAGCGCCAGCAGATGCAGCAACAGCAGCAGATACAGCAGCAACGCCAGCAGCAGCAGCAGCAGCAGCAGCAGCAGCAGCAACAACAACAACAACAACAACGCCAGCAGCAACAACAGCACCAGCAACGGGAGCAGCAACAGCGCCAACCGCAGTCGGACCGTCGCGACCAGCATCAGGACCGCCATGAACAACGGCGTGATTCACGCCAGGCGCAGAATGGCTGAATCCGCAGCGGCTGGTCCCGGATCGGCGCACCATCCGTCTGGCCGCTGGCCCTGACGTCGTCTCCTGCCGCCAGGCAGGAGACAACGAAAAACGCGGACGGGCGGCGCCACTCGCTCCTATAATCGACCGGTCCGGATCGCAGTACCCGATACCCGATCCCGCCCCTCTACCCTCAGGTGCGATCATGAAGAAACGTCTGACTGCCGCTGTCCTCGCATGCTCAATGATGGTCCTGCCGTCGGCCTGGGCCGCGCTGCCCAACGGTGCCAGCGCGCCTGAATTCAAGACCCAGGCGGCTCAGGGCGGTGATACTTTCCAGTTCGACCTGAACGATGCCCTGCGCAAAGGCCCCCTGGTCCTGTACTTCTTCCCCGCCGCCTTCACCAAAGGCTGCACCATAGAAGCCCATGACTTCGCCGAAGCGGTGCCGGAATACCAGAAACTGGGCGCGCGCGTGATCGGCATCTCCGCCGACAGCATCGACGTGCTCAAGCCCTTTTCCGTCAGTGAATGCCAGAGCAAATTCCCCGTCGCCGCCGATGGCGACGGCAAGATCATGCGGGCCTATGATGCCGTGCACGACCGCAATGCAGAGCGCGCCCAGCGCATCTCCTACGTCATCACGCCGGACCGCAAGGTGATCTATTCCTACGCCGACTCCGATCCCGACAAGCACGTCGCCAACACCCTGGAAGCCCTGCGCACCTGGCGTGCACAGCACCCCGCCAAGGATTGAAGCAAGCGCTTCAAAGCCGGGGACCAGCCCCTGCATGCTCCTCGCACAGGCGCAGCAAGCCGCGGAAGCAGCCGCCTGGTCCCATTGCGCCACCCTGCTACCCTGGCAGGATCTCTTCCAGCACATCCGCGGGCCGGCATAGCCGCGCCCCGCGTTCCGTGACCACGAAAGGACGATTGATCAGGATGGGATGCGCGATCATCGCGTCCAGCAACTGGTCGTCGCCTACGCCTTCCGCACCCAGGTTCAATTCCTGGTAAATCGCTTCCTTGCTGCGCACGGCGTCACGCACCGACAGGCCCGCCTGCTTGATCATGGCCGCCAAGGCCTCGCGCGTCGGCGGCGTCTTCAGGTACTCGACGACGACAGGCTCGATCCCCGCCTGCTGCAGATGACCCAGAACGGTACGCGACGTGCCGCAGCGCGGATTGTGATAGATGGTTGTGGACATGGTGGACCTCTGGCTGTCTCGTTATCGCGCGCGAGCCAGCGCGCGGGTATCAGTGACGATACACCCGCGCGCACCGTCCGGCGCCGCAAGTCTACAGAAAATCCGTGCGCTACGGTCTCAGCTGAAAGGCCAGACCGTTTGATGGGTGCCGGGCGGCACCGACGGCCGCGTCCAGCGCGGCGGCGTCACGGAAAAACGCGCCGCATGGCGCACCGCGGTCAGACGGCCGAAACCGGAATCCGTGGTTTCCAGGTAAGGATCCAGCGGCGGCAAGGGACAGCTCAGCCCGGCGGCCTGGCGCGGCAATCCACGTAGCCAACGCCCGGTCTGCGCCAGCGACACCCGCACATGCCAGCTGCCACCTTCCGTGGCCTGGCGCGCCAACGCGGCTTGCGCGCCGAACGCCATCAGGTAGCCGGTGGCATAGTCGAGAATCTGCGTGGGCAGCGGCTTCGGCGCCTCCTGGCGGGCGGCTTGCGCTTCGGCGTGATTGAAACCGCTGGCCGTCTGCACCAGGGAATCGAAACCGCGGCGCCGGGCCCAGGGCCCCACATGGCCATAGGCGGACAGGGAGACGTACACGATGCCCGGCCGGATGCGCGCCACGTCCTCCGCGCCGAAGCCCAGGTCCGCCAGCGCGCCAGGCCGATAAGCCTGCGTGAAGATGTTCGCGCTGCGCAAGAGATTGCCCAGCGTAATGCGGCCGGTGGCCGTGTCCAGATCCGCCAGCACCGACAGCTTGCCGCGGCTGGTTTCCGCGATTGCATCGATATTCGGCAAATTGGGGGAATTCAAAAGCATGACATCCGCGCCATAGGCGGCCAGCGTGCGGCCGCCCACGGGGCCCGCCAGGATGCGTGTCAGGTCCAGCACGCGGATATCCTTGAGCGGGCGCGGGTCGGCGCCATAGCTGGGCAGCGCACGCGGCGGTGCGTCGCCGATGCGTTCGATGCTGACCACGGGCAGTTGCGACACCGCGATGCCCTGCGGATGGTGATCCCATTCGTCGAAGGAGCGCATCGCGGCCACCACCAGGCCGGCATCGGCGGCGGCTTGTTCGAATTCAAAGGAATTCCAGCGCGACAGTGCTTTCTCGACCATGCGCCGGTCCACCGTCGCGCCGGTCGGACACCCCAACAGCGCCAGCGCGCCGTCGCGATGATGGGCGAAGTTGGCATGTATACGTACCCAGTTGCCGTCGGCGCAGCGATACACACCCGTAATCTTGTCGTAGCGCGCGGAAGGCACGCCATCCAGCGAGTAATAGCCCCGCGTTTCCTGCGCCGCATGGCGCATGTCGACGGTGACGCGCTGGCGCTTGCCGCCGCCGCGCAGATGCCAGATTTCCGCTGCGGCCAGTGCCGCCGCGCCCATGCTGTATTGCGCCGCCATGCCTACGGAAAAGGACGAAGGCAGTACCGGGTCGGCCCCAGGTAGATCGATGTAGTCCAGTGCTTCGCCCGGCAAATCGACCAGCCGCCACAATGCGTCCAGCGCACCGTGCGTTGCCTTACGGTTGGAAGAACCCCCTCTGAAAAAGGGTGGACGAAAATCCATCAAGTATCCCATTGCGGCTGCCAAAGCTAGTCCCATTGCATTACAAGTCGGCCGCAACGCGAGCGTCAACCTGGTACGGCGTGACGCGTGTTTCATGGTTTGACCAAAGCATCCCTGCGCTATGGACGCACGCGGAGAAAAGTCCGGCCAGGCGTCATGCACCCGTCACATTCATTTGCGATTTGTGGCCCATCCCTACGCCTTCGGCCGGTCCGATGTGACGTCAGACCAACACTTTTTGCACGGGCCTTGCGGGGCATTTCGAGCACCCTGGCCGGGCGCGGACGCCCCGCCTTGTGAGATCATCCCGGCCATACCTAAACGCACGTGGCCAAGTGCCCCGGCCGGGCGCTCCCGGCCAGGCGCTTCCAGCCAGGCGCCCCCGGCTAGGCGCCCCCCACCATTCGGCCTCTACGGCACACAGGAGAACGACCGCATGAACCACCCCGACGGCCGCAACGCCCTTTGGTGGATACGTACCGACCTGCGGCTGCGCGACAACCCCGCCTTGTCCGCCGCCCTGGAAGACGGCCCCGCGCTGGCGCTGTTCATCGTGTCCGCCGCCCAATGGCAGTCGCACGGGGATGCGGCCATCAAGATCGACTTCTGGCGGCGTAACCTGCTGTCCCTGGCCGAAACGCTGGCCGACCGCAACATCCCGCTCAAATTCCTGACCGTGGACAAGTGGTCCGAAGTGCCGCGTGCCCTGGCCGGCTTCTGCCGCGACCACGATGTCGCCACCGTGCACGCCAATGTCGAATGGGCCATCAACGAACGCCGCCGCGACTACGATGCGGGCGAGCGGCTGGCGCAAGACGAGATCGCGCTGTCGCTGCACCAGGGCAACACCCTGCTGAAGCCGGGCAGCATCGTGACGGGCAAAGGCGAGTGCTACAAGGTATTGACGCCCTTCTCACGCGCTTGCCGCGAACGCCTGATCAGCGCGCCACCGCAGCCGCTGCCGATGCCGCGCGCACAAAAGGACGCGCCGACGGCCGGCAAGAACGGCGGCGGCCATGGCAGCGACAAGGGAGACAGCCAGGGCAAGGGGCACGGCCACGCCATCGCCGCCGACAGCGTGCCGGACGAGGCGGCCTTCCTGGGCCGCCGCAAGGCGCCCGCCGACAGGATGCGCGAACGGTGGCCGGCCGGCGAAGACGCGGCGCACCAGCGCCTGGACGCTTTTGCCGCCGACGATATCGGCGCCTATGAACAGGCACGGGACCGGCCCGATCACGACGGCACCAGCCGTTTGTCGCCCTACCTGGCCGCGGGCGTCGTGTCGGCCGGCCAGTGCCTGCATCGCGCCTTGATCGCCAACCAGGGCGAGATCGACAGCGGCAAGCAGGGTGTACGCACGTGGATCACCGAACTGCTTTGGCGTGAGTTCTACCAGCATCTGCTGGCCGCCTACCCCGCCCTGTCCATGCATCAGCCCATGCGGCCGGAAACCAACGCGGTTCCCTGGCGCAATGCCGCCGGCGACCTGGAAGCCTGGCGCGCGGGCCGCACCGGTTTTCCCATCATCGACGCCGCCATGCGGCAGATGGCCGCCATCGGCTGGATGCACAATCGCCTGCGCATGGTGGTGGCCATGTTCCTTACCAAGAATCTGCTGATCGACTGGCGCGCCGGCGAGGCCTGGTTCATGGAAAGCCTGGTCGACGGCGAACTGGGGGCCAATAACGGCGGCTGGCAATGGAGCGCCTCCACCGGGGCGGACGCCGTACCCTACTTCCGCATCTTCAATCCGGAATCGCAGTCGCGCAAATTCGATCCTCAAGGGCAGTTCCTGCGTACCTGGCTGCCTGAATTGGCCGAGCTGGATGGGCGCGCCATCCATGCGCCCAGCAGCGCGCAACGGCGCGCCTGCGGTTATCCCGAACCGCTGTGCGACTTGAAGGAAACGCGGCTGCGCGCACTGGAGGCCTACGGCAACTTGCGCGGGCCTGCCCGTCCGCGGGAGGAATCAGTCCGCTGACCGGGCCCGATGGATCGGCCCCATGGATCGGCACGGCGACTGCGCCGGATCACTGCGCCTCATGAACCGGCCTCTTTATCCAGCCGCTTGATGAACACGCTCAACTCCTTGACTACTTGTGCATCGCCGCGTTCGCGCGCGGCGGCCAGCCCCTGGTCCCATGCCGCGCGCGCACCGGCGCGGTCATCGAGCCCCAACCTGGCCTTGCCCAACCATTTCCACGCTACGGAGTACTTGGGATCGAAGGCCAGCGCCGCGCGCAGATGCTCGGACGCCGCTTCGTAGTTTTCCTGCTCCGCGTAGGTCTTGCCCAAGGTATAGCGCAGCAGCATATTGTCCTTGCCCGTTGCCAGCATCGCCAGCAGCCGGTCCACCATTTGCGTCGCCTGCGTCATGTCGGTCTCCCTGTTCCGCCGGACTATACGCGCGCGCCTGGCCGCGCACCCCAGTACCTTGGTCGCGATGCAGGCTACTGGCGATGCAGGCTACTATGAACGGCGGCCGCCACCGGTGGCCGCGCCAGTAGACAGGAGCCCTGCCATGACCTCGATTTTTGATTTCTCCGCCCGCGACATCGACGGCGTCGAACGCCCCCTGCGCGATTACGCGGGCCAGGTGCTGCTGGTCGTCAACGTCGCTTCCAAGTGCGGGTTCACGCCGCAATACACCGGCTTGCAGGAACTCTACAAAACCCATCGCGAGGCGGGCTTCAGCGTCCTCGGCTTTCCCTGCGACCAGTTCGGCCACCAGGAACCGGGCGATGAAGCGGAAATC
Organism: Achromobacter sp. HZ34; assembly: GCF_002209485.1. GTDB lineage: Bacteria > Pseudomonadota > Gammaproteobacteria > Burkholderiales > Burkholderiaceae_B > Bordetella_C. The sequence continues at coordinate 977,219 of NZ_NJIX01000001.1, forward strand.
CGCAATTTCTGCACACTGAAGTACGACGTCGATTTCCCCCTGTTCGCCAAGATCGAGGTGAATGGCGACAAGGCCCACCCGCTGTATCAATGGCTCAAGCAGGAAAAGCCGGGCTTGCTGGGCACGCAAGGGATCAAATGGAATTTCACCAAGTTCCTCGTCGGCCGCGACGGCCAGGTGATCCGCCGCTATGCCCCTACCGACAAGCCGGAATCCCTGGCCGGTGCGGTGCAGGCAGCCTGCGCCGCGTAGATTCGCCACGGACAGGCAGGCCCGTTACTATTCGGCCTTATGCAGGCAGTCTTTCGAGCAACGTCTTTCAAACGCAGTCTTTCAAGCGCAGTCTCGCAGACGTGAGCGCAATCCTTCACATGCAATTTTTTACTATCCAGCCCGCACGGTGCAAGCAATGAACGGACACGGCGAATACAAGGTTCCGGGTGGCAAGCTGGTTGTCGCCGACATTGGCGTACAGGCCGGCCGCCTCGCGCAAGTGCAGATCAGCGGTGACTTCTTCCTGGAGCCGCCCGAAGCGCTGCGCAATATCGACAAGGCGCTGGTCGGCCAGCATGCCGATGCCAGCGAAACCGAACTGGCGCTGGCAGTGGCCGCGGCCCTGCCGCCCGAAGCGGAGATGTTCGGCTTCTCGCCCGAAGCGGTAGCCATCGCGGTGCGGAGGGCCTTGGGATGACACGCAGCACATGGCGCGACCACGATTGGCAGTTGATCCACGAAGGACCTCGCCTGCCCTTGCAGCATATGGCCCTGGACGCCGTCCTGTGCGACGAGGTCGGCGCCGGCCGCCGCCCGCCCACGCTGCGTTTCTGGGAATGGTCCGCGGGCGCGGTGGTGATCGGCCGCTTTCAGTCCGTGCGCAATGAAGTGGATCCCGAAGGCGCGCAACGCCATCACATCGAAGTGGTACGCCGCGTCAGCGGTGGCGGCGCGATGTTCGTCGAACCCGGCAATACCATTACGTATTCCATCTACGCGCCCCTGTCGCTGGTGGAGGGCATGAGCTTCCAGGAGTCCTACGCCTTCCTCGACCAATGGACGCTGGAGGCGCTGGAGTCGGTGGGGATCAAAGCCTGGTACCAGCCGCTCAACGACATCACGTCGGCGGCTGGCAAGATCGGCGGCGCTGCCCAGGCAAGGCGTGGACGCGCGGTGCTGCATCACGTGACCATGGCCTACGACATCGATGCCGACAAGATGGTGCAGGTGCTGCGTATCGGCCGCGAGAAACTTTCCGACAAGGGTACGACGAGCGCGAAGAAGCGGGTCGATCCCTTGTTGACGCAGACCGGGATGCCGCGCGACCAGATCATTGCCCGCATGATCGAGGTGTTCAAGGCGCGCCATGGCCTGACGGTGGGCGCGGTCAGCGCGGACGAGCTGGCGCAGGCCGACCAGCAGGCGCGCGAGCGCTTCGGGACCGAAGCGTGGCTGCAGCAGGTGCCCTGAAACGTAAGTCGTGAACCAGTGTTGCAAAACATTGGCATATAGAGATTATCGTCAAAGGCAGTGCCGGGACCGCGCCAGGTGCGCGCGGTGCAGCCGGCCGATTCCGATATCATCATGCGGCGCGGCGCCAAGCCGTCGTGTTCGCGCCAACCGCAGGAATGACCGATGTTGCCGCTTTTTTCTCTTCCCCTTCGTTCGCCTCCGCTTTCCCTTACTCCAGCGAGCTCGCGCTCGGCGACGCCGGCACGCCGCGGCAGGCGTGCGCTGCAGGCGGGCGGCGCCGCGCTATGCATCGCCCTGCTGGCCGCCTGCGGCAGCACCCCGCCGGAGACCATAAGCCTGCCGTCGCAGCAAGCGGGCCCCAGCGTAGTCAAGGGCGACGTCGAGGTGAAATCGATCGAGTGGAAACGCAGCAAGCCCGGCTGCAAGGGTGACGACTGCCCGCGCATCGAGGTCGACTCGGTGGCCTTCCCCGCCATCCCGCGGCTGACGCAATTGATCGACCACGTGCTGGCCTATATGACCGGCACCGACCAGCGCCTGCGTGGCCCCTACGAGACCCTGGACGAATATGCCGTCTGGTTCTGGAAAACGGCGCAGCCGCGCGACGCCACGTATTTCAAGGCCAACGTGAAGGACACGGTGGGCGACATCGTCGCGGTCGAACTGCATACCCAGCAGTACTTCGCCGGCGCGGCGCACGGTATTCCGGCCACCCAATACCTGAACTGGCAGCGTAGCTCCGGCCGCGTGCTGGCGCTGGACGAGGCCATCATTCCGGGCCGTCACGACCAGTTCACCGCCGCCCTGCGCAAGGTCTACGACAAGTGGCTGGCCGGCAACGACGACGCCAAGCGCGATCCCACCGCCTATGCCCGCACTTTCCCGTTCTCCGAAAGCGACAACTTCGCGTTGACGCGCGATGGCGTGGTGGTCAAGTACGACGCCTACAGCATCGCACCGTACTCGCATGGCGAACCGGAACTGACCATACCCTACGAGGCGCTGGTGGGCGTGTTCAAGCCGGAGTTCCTGCCGAAGAAGTAGTTCCTGCCGCCGAGGTGCCTGCCCGCGCGTATGCTCGGGCCGGTGCCGGTCACGCGCTGCGGCGTTACGCTGGCCGAACCCACATCGCCTGATGACAGGCCGACGGTCGAATGATCAAGCACGGTTTCCGAAAATAGGGACTGTACTTTTCATTTAAGAATGATTATCGTTTATGCCGTCGTCATTCTCGTCGAAGTGATCCGTGCCCCCGTCTGCCGCGCCCCCTTCCGCGCCTACCTTGCCGCAACCGCCCTCGTTCAGCAGCTTCGACGGCCATCGCCGCCTTGCCAGCGGCAGCATCGAGGCCGCGGCCACCGCGTTGAAGAACGCCCTCGACGATGGCGCGGCGGGTCCCCTGCTGCTGTTCGACGACAGTACGGGACGCACCGTGGATATCGACACGCGCGGCGACAGTACCGCGGTCATCGCGCGCCTTGCGCAGCATCCTGTGGTCGTCGCGCTGACGGCGGCGCAGGTGGCCGCGGCGGCGGCAGTCGCCCGCCACCAGGCCGACGCCGAGGCTGCCGCCCGGCCGCGCGGGCGTGGCCGGCCCAAGCTGGGCGTGGTCGCGCGTGAGATAACCTTGCTGCCCCGCCATTGGGAATGGCTGGCGACCCAGCCAGGCGGTGCGTCCATCGCGCTGCGCAAACTGGTGGAAGAAGCACGCCGGTCCGGCAAGGAAAAAGCCCGCATCCGGCAGGCGCGCGACGCGGCTTACCACTTCATGCAGGCGGTGGCCGGCGACCTGCCCGGGTTCGAGGAAGCAGCGCGTGCCCTCTTCGCCGACGACCGCGCCACGTTCACCGCCCAGATCGCCCGTTGGCCGGGCGACATCCGCGATCACGCCTTGCGCCTGGGCTTCGATGCCATCGCAGGCAGCGCGGCTGCAAAGGGCTGAAGCGCGCGGCGACGGTACTGGTGCTGAAGCGCGCCATCGAAGCACGCACCCCTACGCACTGGCGCGCCGTCATCATGCCAAGGCGCGCCAGGACCGCCCTGCGCGGAAGGACCGTTCCAGCGCCGCTGCCAGCAGGCAGATCTTCAAGGTCTGGGGCAGGATGCCATCGCCCGGAAAGCTGGGCGGGCCCAGCAGGATGGACACCTGATCGGCCAGCGCCGACCACACCACGAGGGGCCGCGGCCCGACCAGTTCGGTCACGCCCACCCACGCCCACGCGGACACCCAATCCAGCGCCCGGTACAGGACCACCAACAAGGCCAGCGGCGCGACACCGGTGGCCATCACCAGATACACGCTGTTGGCGGCCGCCCGATAGCGCGAAGCGGTCCCGGCCCAGAAGTGCCCGACGAAATTGCGCATCCACTTAGGCAGATTCTGCCAGCGGCCAAGTACGCTGTTGGCCCGGCGCGACCACACGCCAGACGCTTCCAGCTCTTTCGCGTGCACGTCGTAGCGATAGATCAAGGCGGCCAGCGCCAGCCAGACGATGGGCAGCAAGGCGGAAAAGAACAGCCGGCTCAGCGTATCGGTCAGGGCCGGTGGGGTATCCTCGACCGGGATGGGCAGCGCGGCGTGCGCGGTGCCTATCAGGTTGATCCCCTGGCTGATGGATCGCCACAGGTCACCGATGGAATGTCCGGCCAGCCAGCGGAAAATGCCGCCCCGCCATTCGGTGATGACGTACAGGCCGACGAACGTCCACCCCGCATCGCATAGCACGATCAGCACGTTGAAGATCGGATGCTGGCTGCGTTGCCTGAGCATCTTGGCGCTACGCCGGATCACCCACAACAGCAGCACCGCGGCAAACAGCCCCCAACCGCCGGACACGGTGAACAGTGAACCGCTGTACGTGTCGTCGAATGGGTTGAACTGGACCAGACCCTCGCGCGCATACTGGCGGATCGTGTCGCTGAGGAAGCCCCAGGCCGCGTAATACACGAAGAACGGCACGAGGGCCTGCGAGACAACGCCTGGAAGCTTTCTCCACTGGGGATCCGCCTGGACAGCGCTGTTCTCCCCCAGCGCCGCCTGCGACGCTTGCGTCATCGCCGGCAACGCCGGTTTCAGCGTTTCGAACATCAGCACGATGACGACCAGCTTGATTAGCACCACCAGCGTCAGCGACAGCAAGCCCGCCAGCCGGTTGTGATAACCGAGCCAGACGGCGCCCTGGACGAACAGCACGTTGAGCAAGGCGCCGGCCAAGGCGAGCGCCAGCAATTGGGGCAGGAACCTGAACCACAGGCCCAGACTGTCGGGAATGAGGCCCAGCGGCCCGGAGCGTAGGGATCGATCGCTCATTGTGCAGGACTCTTGGGAAACCGCAGATAGGCCGGCCGTCCATCCATGGTGCTCATGGTGACGTGCAGGTCATCGAGCACGCGGCGCGGCACCAGGTAATAGGCATCGATGACGACCTTGCTGCCTGGCTTGGCTTGCGTCACGGCCAGGCCTTTACAGCCCGTTCCTTCGGCTTCGCCAGGGCGCGCCAGGGTGCGTCGCACCAGGCGCGGTACCGGGTCGATGTCGGTCCAGGCACGGCCGGCGAAATCGACCACGCGGATGGTGCAATCCAGCCACTGGGTGTTCGGGTGCTGGGGCTCGACGACGAGGCGCGCCCGCAGGAACGTACGGTCCTCCGGCAAGCCCGGTTCGAATGGAATCGCCCGCAGCCCGACAAGCTCGATGCGCGCGTCGTTGTAGTTGGCACCGCCGTTGGCAGCCGCGTCGGCAGCCCCGTTGGCGGTCCCGTCGGCCGTGCCCGCGGCGGCCACGTCGATCGCCTGCAGCTCAAGCCCACGGCGCAATTCGCGCAGGTCACGCCAGCCCACCGCGGCCATCGTGCATGGCACCAGCACCAGCAAGGCGATGGCCGAGCGCCAGCGCATCCGCCGTTCCGGCAAGGCGGCACGCGGCAGGGTCTCAAGGCTTGGCATGTAGTTCGTCCAGATCCAGCACGGTTGCCGGCGTTTCCAGCGCCGTGGCCGGATATGGGATACGCGCTTGCGCGGTCAGGCGCGGGTATCTGTCCTCCGATAGCAGCAACGTGCCGCCAGGCGGCGCGCCGGCTGGCAGCTCGAACACCAGCAGGTCGCGCCGCTGCAAGCCGGGCTGCAGGGTCTTCACGGGCGACAGCACGGCGTCGGCGCTGGCAACACGGCTGCTGGCCGTATAACGGCGCCCATCGGCGGTCTCCCAAACGGCGCCCTGCACGCGCGCCGTCATGCGTTCGGCCTGCGAGCGCACCGGCACCACCAGCCACACCCCGCCGCTGTCACGCGTTTCGACTTTGCCGTTGGCCTTGAAGCGCAAGGTGCGCGCAAGGCGCGGGCTGCCGGTCTCGATCACGAGATTGCCGGCAGGCACCGCCTTGGCCGGGGCGCCGGCGGCAGCGATGGGTCCTGTGATGCGCACATAGCTCGGTGTGGTCGCGCGCAGTGCGGCGAGCGCGGCAAACATGAGAACGAGGACGGCGATTCCGGCGAGACGGCTCATGTATGACCCGCGCTCTCGGTCGACGGCACGGGCAGGTCGACCACACCGACCTCGCGCGGGTTGGACCACAGGGGTTGCGCGTACAGATTGTCGACGGCCTTGTAGCGCAAGGCTTCGATCTTGAAGCGTACCGTTGCCGGCACCTGGGCATCGGCGGGAAAGCTCCACACCAATGCCATGTCTTCCGGCAAGGCGGGTTGCAGATCGGCCAGGATGGCGTGGTCACGCATCAGATAAGCCGTGGGCCTGGCATCCGCGCCCGCGATGGGCGTGTCCAGCTTGACCGCCTGCATGAAGGAATTGCTGGTCTCGGCGGTACGGTTGCTGGCCTGCAGATACAGCACGATGACCTTGCGCCCCGCAAGCCAGGCGCGGGTAGTACCAGGCACGCGGTCGCTGACATCCACCCGGTCCAGGCGCAGTGTCCACTGGCCCGCCTCGACGGGCTGGCCAACGGCGAGCGTCGGTTGCACGGGCACGGTGCGGGTTTCGAACAAGCCGATGCCCCAGCTCACCACGATGGCAGCAAGGCCGCCGATGCCGGCCGTGATGCGCGATGCCCGTTCACTCAAGGAAAACCAGCCCGCCAATACGTCAGCTCCTGTTAGTGCGTTGAACGTGCGTTGATGGTGCGTGCCGTTGCCTTGCCGCCGCCAGGAACCGCGGCGGCGCACCCAATCATCACGTAGCAAACAGAAATAAATTCTCTGTCAAAACGCTACGCGGGGAATCGATCACCGCACTTTGACGCGCACCGCGGCGCCGGGGCGCGGCTCGAACGCGGGAACGGTGCGGTTCTTGAGTACCTGGCCCTTGGCGTCCCACACCAGCGTGTCATTGGGGAAGCTTTCGTCGCGCGTCATCTTGTCGATCTGCGCGGCCACGAGCTTGCCGGCGCCGTCCACTTCGGGGTTCCAGGTGTAGACGCCCCATTGGCCGTACCAGACCGCGGGCGCGTCGGCGTCCAGGCGACGGTCGGGGCACATCACCAAGCCCTTGTCCAACAGCACGCGCAGGCCGCCCACGGGCACCAGCTTGACGGTCGGCGTGGTGCGGTCCTTGCTGTGCCCGGGGCACACGTTGGCACTGCGCGCGACGGTGGTCTCGACGACTTGGACATCGGACTGGGCGTATGCGGTGGATGCAGCGCACAGAGCGAATACGGCGGCAGTGCTGGCGAGCGTGCTACGGCGGGTCATGCGAGGGCCTCCTGGTCCAGGATCGGACATTGGTGTTGAGGATCAGCGGGAAAACGCGAGATTTTTGAGTGCGCTGATCGTATCAGCGAGAAAGTTGCACCGACCGTTACAGGTGCGACAGGACGAATCGTTAAACTACGCCGCCGGGGTATCCACTAGCAGCGGCTCGAATACCGCTCGTCGCATGCACATGTATTACTGGAACAAGGACAATTTCGAGGGACTGCTTCAGATCGCGCAGCAGCTTGAGGCTGACGAGCATCTCAAGCCGCTTGCCGCGTATTGCCGCTTTCGCGAGCAGGGCTTGAGACGAGAGGCGTTCCGGGCGCTGGACCTTTACCTTGAAGCTTCACGTTCTTTCGATAGCGCGACGGCAAGGCTTGCGGCGACACAAATCCTTGAGGCCAATGCGCTGGCGCCGAGCGTGCATCATTTCCTGGCCCAACCGCTCATCAAGCGTTTCCTGTTGCCGACGCTGCAAGCGTGGATGCAGGAAGACGCCGGCACGAACGTGCCTGTCCGATGGCTGGGTATTCTCAATCGCGACCGTGAATTACTGGCGCGGGCACTGTCCCTGTGCCCGGACGACGTCCCCGTGCGCAAGCAATTGATCGACTTCGCGCTCGGCGATGTCGACTTCGCAACGCATCATCTCGACGAGTCGCATTTCATCGGCTCGGTCGAGGTGGCGGCGGCGGCGCTCGAGCTTGCCCGAACCCTCATCGCGAACGCCCCGGATCCAGAGATGTTTGCACGGTATTCTGCTGACGCGCGGCATCTGGATTGCCTGCTCGAAGATTGGCGAGCGTATTCGAAGAACCCGGTCGGCACCTTCCCTGAATGGTGTGCCGCCCGAGGCCACGACTACAACTACCCTGTCAAGGTCTACTACGCCCCCTAGCCACCGGCCGCTCCGAACGACCCTACCCCGTGGTAAATACCTCCGGCGCGGAAATCAGGAACCGCGCTGGCACGTTCCGAGGCAATTGCGCCGCCAACGTGTCGTCTCCTGCCTGACATCTAGCCACCAACTCAGACAGAGCATCCCCTATCGGACTGCATATGCGGTGGATGCAGCGCACACAGCGAATATGGTGGCGGCGTTTGCTAGCGAGTGCTGCCCCTTTTCCCGATATCACTACTCCTTGGCCTGCCTATCACCCGCCACCCGGCTTGGGGCAAGGTATGGCGTGGAGTACATATGCGATTTCGAATCACCCAAATCAAAGGTAAGTACTACCTGTACGCCAGCAAGTCTGGTCGCAGGAATGAGTTCAATCGAACATTGGAAGCTCTTGGCCTTGACCGGCTTGAAAATATCGGAACCTTTTGCAGAACCGTTATCGAAAGGAACCTCGCAAGCGCGCTTGTGCTTTTTTTGCCAAGGTCCGCCATCCGGGGGGCGATAGTAGACGCCAACGGTGATCTTCTTCACCTGCTCCACGTTTTTCCCGCCCACCCAACCGTCAGTGAAAGAAAGTTCGAGGGCATCACCGCGTCGCTGCGCAATGACAACCCATTGTCCGTTGACAGTGTGGAATGTGGTGGGGCCCACTATCAGTTTTCGTGTAAATGTGTCCGTATCTTCATAGGCTGCCGCGCCACGGGCCGATGCTTTCGCAAGCGCAGCCTCCTGCCCTAGTGTGCGATATGCCGCGATCTCGCACTTTACCAACGAGTAGTCATCACCAGTCCATTTGTCCGATAGGGATCGCAACAATTCGAGGTCAGTAGCATAAGCCTGGCAGCCTTTCAATGCGGCCATTCTGGCTGGGTAATACCAGTGGGGCAATCGGCTGGCAATATTGGAGAATCGTTGGCTTGCCTCCTTTGCATTAAAAGCCGCTTTGCTCAAATCCAGTTCATTCCGTAGCGTATCCAGGTCATTTATGAGCGCGCTTGTTGCGACTGCGTCGGTCGCCCGGGGCAGATTTCCTGCGGGCATGACGGGATTTGCAGGTACATCGCTGAAAGCCCGTGGAATTGCGACCTGAAAGACCATGTCCCCAAGGTTACTCCCGAGGACATCAGAGAGCGGAAGTTGGTTGCGGCTCTGATTGGTTACTTGCTCACTCACGAAAAGCCCGAGCTCCTTCCCGGTGACGTATCCATCGTGCCCGCGCGAGGCCGCGCCCGCCAACCCTTCGAGCAGGGCCCTCGCAAAAATGCTGGTTGCTGGCAACAACTCATCCGGCCCACCGGCTGAGATGAACTGGCGCACGGGTGTCTTGGCGTTTCGATCCAGGTACCTCCAACGGTCTATAGTCGTATTGCCACGCTCTGCCGGATAGTTTGCCGCCGGCGCGGACCGAAATATCATGCCGGAATAGCAGTTATCGAAAATAAAGAGGCCGTGCTTGGCATGCATTCGCATGACTTTGGATCGGAAGTCTTCCAATGCAAGGGCCGTAATGTAGAAGTTGGATCCCACCGTCGTGGGCGAACCTGCATCACGAGGTACGAAATATGCCGTGTTATTCGATCGTTCGACGTACCCATGGCCTGAGAAAACGATGACGATACGCGTATTCTCAAGACGGCCGTACACGCCAACAAACCGAGATATTTCCCGCTCCAATTCGTCGCCGGTAGGATCCTTTAAACGAGTGACCTGGAATCCATGCTTGCGCAACGCCAAAGAAAGGTCATCAATTTCCTTCGTCGTACTTGGTAGGTCCCGCCAGTTTTTCTTATCGTCGTAAGAGGCAACGCTAATCGTCAACGCAAAGCTAGCTTCGTACAGCGAAATGGACCGTTCCTGCGGCGACATAACCGAAGGCTGAGGTCCCAACGGGGTCAATACGGTCGTTGCGGAAATTGCTCTGTCCATGCTCACCATTGCTATAAGACAGGCAAGAAGCAACGGATATGCTCTCTCCATATACCGCACCGCAAATCAGCTACGTTGCAAAGACATCATTCCGCGCCTTCCATTGTTCCCAGGTTGTCCGTGCATCCGGTGGGAATTTCCGAAGAATCCGCCGCTCTCCACGAGATCTGGCCAGCGCGTTCTCACGCCATGCTGAGTGCCCGAGTCGGGCAACAGCGTAGTAGAGCGTCGCAACTGTCGTCTTGCTCAGTTGAAAGTCTTCCATGCTCATCTTGAATATGAGATCTGCCCGATCTTTGGGTATGACCTGCTGCCAGTAGAGGAAATCATGGATGATCGCCGCATAAGCGTAATCCGCATCGGGCCGCAACGCGACCCAGAAGACGCGCGGTATTGAGGCAAGGTCAGTGACGAAGCCGCGCGGCGCAACGACTGCTGAAAAATCCGTTTGATCTCTGTTTGGCGTCCAAGCGATGGCACTCGAAAGGACATAGACTGGATCCGCAAACCGTTGCAGCCGCAACGGTGAGTCTGACGCCCGCGTGGTCAGGGCTTCATCCATCCATCGGCCAGCCGCTACAGCGTCGGGCTTGTCGTCCTCAGCTGAAGCGGATACGGAACGGATACCTATCAACGGAATGCCGATGATTGCACGCAAAATAGACCTCCGGACGCGTCTACTCATCGCCAAGCCTCCGAAAACAAGCATTCAGCGGGGCCGCACACTTCCGCGACGGGTCCGCCGGTGGAATCGAGCAATGCCGATGTGAGTGTCGCGCTATAGCTGATGAGACACAAGCAATTGCGGGCGCTCTTTGCCGTGGCCTTTTGCATTAGTTCGGCACGTCTTAATGCATTCACGTCCAATCCCAGCGCGTTCAACCGATGTGGCGTCTGGGTGTTCGTATTCGCCTCTATGGATACCTACTTTTGACTGATAGCGAGCTGCACGAGATCGCAGCCTGCTTTCCCTTGATGTAAACCGAGTTCGTCCTGTCGGACGACCATCCACTCTGTGAGACTCGCCGAACTGAATAGTTTGACGTCGCTCCAACAGACGCAGATTCTCGGGGTGTATCAATGCAAGGAGCTTTTCGATCGTGTCGAGCTTTTCGCGGAGATGCCCCAACGCATCCGCCTCGGTTTGAACGCGGTAGCGCTTCCAGGCAGGTTCATGATGGAAGAGCCGGTTGCGGAATTCGCGGATGGTCATCACTTGCTCACGAGCTTGCTCCAGGACCAGACTCGCCCGAGATGTCGACCAAGATCCACGAAATGCCACCGACAAATGTTTCGGCTGCGCGCCCCGGAAAGCGCTTTGCGGGTTGCATTGACGAAGCACAGCTTCCCGTAGCCACCCGGCTTAACGCGTCAGGGAGCTCGTGGGCCACTGAAAAGGCAAAGTGGTTCCTCGCAGATTGAAGTCACCGCGTGTCGGCCCACTCATTGCCCAGCACGATGAAACGCGCGGCCCGATCAGTATCGAGACCGAGGAGACGGTCATCAATGCGCCACGGGCGCCAATCTCACAGTCGGGGGCGAAAATCGATTGGATCCTGCTCCCGCACAAGGCGCCGAGAGCCTCTAGTGATGCCTTGTCCAGATTCGCGCTGCGGAGTGGACCGAACACGCGCTGACCCGATGCATTGCGCGAGATGTTTGCTTCCACCCCGTCCGAAAAGATGGCGAAGCTTCCCGTCTAGCGCGCCGCGCGCCACACACTCGCCAGCCAGGATTGCTGCTCTCTCGGCAGCCCCGCCGGACGGTAGTAATGCATGATTTCCGTGAAGCCGGCGCGTTCGACATACGCTCGCCACGTATCCATGTCGTGATACGCGCCATAACGGCCACGATTCCAACCCTCCTCGTTGGCGCCACGCGGGTTGGAAGTGAAAAGGACCCCATCCGCTTTCAGGGCGGCACGCAGATCGGCGAGCACGCGCGGCAGTTCCTGGCTCGGTACATGGAACAGCGAGGCATTGGCGTAGATGCCATCGAACGAGGCAGGCGGAAGATCGAGCGCCAGGAAGTCCTGCTGCCAGACCTCGCAGCCGGACGCCTGGCGTGCCATCTCCACGAACCGGCTCGTTCCATCCAATCCAACAGCGTGATGGCCGAGCGCGGTGAAAGCACGCAGGTCCCGTCCCGGGCCGCAACCCAGATCGAGGATGCGATACGGTGCCTCGCCCTGGATATTGTCGAGCAGCGCAGCGATGTTCTGGCTGACGTCATGATCGAGGGTGCCGAGGCGAAACTCCTCGGCGCGATCTTCGTAATGGTGCAGCGTCTGCTGCGAGATCAGTTTCAGGTCTTCGGCGTCGAGCGGCATGCGGGACTCACGGATACAAGGGGCTTAGGCCGATTGTGGCACGGTACCGTGCAGACGCCATCCCGCCCTCGGCCCCGCGGCAGTGAAGAACGCGTGCAATCCGCGCCCCCACCACCTGCGCACCCCATCAGTGTGAGTTCACTGCCTTCAGCGCTTCAGCGTAGCGATTCTCCTGCTCGGCGAAACGCAGGAAGCCGACGCGCTTGACGAGCACTTCCGCAGGCGTGGGTTGCGTATTCAGCAAGGACACTACTTCGTCGGCGAACTCCGTCAGCGGCTGGTAGCCTTCGCGGCTCTCCTGGCCCGGGGTCAGGGTGGTCTGGACCGCGGGCGGGGCAAGTTCGATCACCTCGATCCTGCCCTTGAGGACTTCGCGCAGCGAAACCGTATACGAGTGGATGGCCGCCTTGGTCGCCGAATACGTCGGTGTATGGATCAGCGGCACGAATGCCAGACCCGACGAGTTATTGATGATGGTGGCGTCGGGCTGGCTGGCCAGATGGTCGACCAGTGCGTTGATCAGGCGGATGGGCCCCAGCAGATTGGTCGTGATGGTCGCCTCTGCATCCGACAGATCGCGGCGCTGGTCGAGTTTCTCCGCCCGCATGATGCCGGCGTTGTTGATCAGGACATTCAGCGTCGGATGGTCGGCAACGATGCGCCGGGCGAACGCCTCGATCTTCTCCGGACTGTCGATATCCAGCTCCACGGGCACGATGTTCTGGCGGCCTGCCGCGGCCTTCTTCAATGCGTCCAGGCGCCGGCCGGCGATCAAGACCTTGTTGCCTTGGTCGTGCAGGCGATGGGCAAGCGCTTCGCCGATACCAGAACCGCCGCCAGTAATCAGGATGGTGTTGCCTTTTGTCTTCATGATGCGCTCCATTCAGGGGTGTAGGCGTGATACTTTCACGATCACGATCTTTTGGGAAGAAGGCACCAAAAAGATCGGTACTTACCAAAAAGAGAGTGATATGAGCAAACCCACCGCCCATCGCGAAAAACCCTGGCCGCAATCCGATCCCGCCGTCGACATGCTCGTCATGGACATCATCGGGAAAGTCGCGGACAAGTGGACGATGCTGATCCTGGAAGTCCTCGCCGAGCATAGCGTGCTTCGGTTCACGGAGGTCAGCAAGCTGATCCCGGCGATAAGCCAGAAAATGCTGACACAGACGCTACGGCAAATGGAGCGCGACGGCCTGGTCGAGCGCACGGTGCATCCGGTCATCCCGCCCAAGGTGGAATACCGGTTGAGCGACCTGGGCCTGAGCCTGGGCGCCGCTTTCTGTGGCGTGTGGCTTTGGGCGGAGGGCAATTTCAGCCGCATCGAGGCGGCGCGCACGGCCTTCGACGCCCGCCAGGGAACCGGCTGAACCCGCGCCCGGCCAAGCAACACATTCAGCCCGTCAGAAACGCCAGCTCACATTCAGGCTGCCGGTCCGTTCCAGCCCGTTGGCATACTCATGCCAAGCGTTCAATCAGCGCTCTGTGCCGTGGCCAATCTCTCAGAAGAACGTCTGCCTGGGCGATCTCGAACTCTTCGAATTCGAAGCCAGGAGCCACGGTGCAGCCAACCAGGCTGTAGCCGTCTGCGACCGAGCACGCCGCGGCGAACCAGGCGCCTGCAGGAACTAACGCTTGAAAATCCGCTCCTTGGTGTTCCAAGGGATTGCCCAGGCACAAAACCTTCACCTCGTCCTCCGGCAGAAGGACATACACATTCAACGGCGCACCATCGTAGAAGTGCCACATCTCATCCGATTTGATTCGGTGCCATGTCGACCTCTCCTCTCCGCGAAGCAGGTAATAGATGGCAGTGGCGGCCGAACGTGTCGACTCACCATGCGACCGCTTGACCCGCTCCTGGCTACGATAGGTTTCCCTGAAGTGCCCTCCTTCCGGGTGCGGTTGCAGTGCCAGGCGCGAGATCAGTTCTTCCGAGCTTGATTTGAGCATCGTAGGTGGGATAGAAGAATGTCGGTGCGAGGGCTGGTTCACAAACTATCCACCACACCGCCGTCGACCCGCAGCGCCGCGCCGCTGGTGGCGCTGGCTTGTGGCGAGCAGGCGTAGACGATCAGGTTGGCGACCTCTTCCACCGTCGCCAGGCGCTGGATCAGCGAAGTTGGGCGATGGGCCATGACGAAGGCCTTGCCCACTTCTTCCAGGGACTTGCCGGTCTTGCTCACTTCGTCCTTGAGCATGTCGGCGACGCCCTCGGAAAGCGTCGGCCCTGGCAGTACCGAATTCACCGTGACGCCGGTGCCGGCCAGGCGTTTGGCCAAGCCGCGCGCGATGGCCGTGCAGGCAGTCTTGGTCATGCCGTAATGGATCATGTCCGCCGGAATGTTGAAGCCCGATTCGGACGACAGGAAAATCACCCGCCCCCAGCCCTTGGCCTGCATGCCAGGCGCATAGGCACGCGACAGCCGCACACCCGACATGACGTTGACTTCGAAGAACCGCGTCCATTCGCTGTCGGGAATCTCGAAGAAGTCTTGCGGCCCGAAGATGCCGACGTTGTTGACGAGCACGTCGCAGGCGGGATAGGCCGCGAGCAACGCATCGCACCCTTCCGCCGTGCCCAGGTCGCCCGCAAAACCAAGCACCTCGGCACCAGGCGCCGCCGCTTTCACTTCCGCGATCGCGGCATCGACATCCAGCTGGCCACGGCCATTGACAACCACGGTTGCGCCACTGTCCGCCAGGCCCTTCGCCGTCGCCAGGCCTATGCCCTTGGTCGATCCCGTAACGATGGCCGTCTTGCCGATCAGGTCGATTTTCATGGTATTCGCTCCTTGAGTGGTTCAGCCGCCAGCAGGGGCAAGCCGCAAAGGTGAGTGTTGGCCCGTTGATTGCGCCGTGATGCGTAGCTTGCCGTTCCAGTGGCCGCGACGCAACAACAAAAAACCCGCGCCATCGGGACGCGGGTTCCTTGCGAGCACCTGGCGTGCCAGCCGCTACGAATGCGCGGCTGGCGCGTCGACGTTCAGCTTGCCATCACGGATACAGGCCACGCACCTGGCGGGCTTGCAGGATGCGGGTGCAAGCCATGATGAACGCGGCGGTGCGCAGCGTGACCTTCTGGTCGCGCGCCATCTGCGATATCGACGCATACGCTTCACGCATGATGCGCTCCAGGCGCTGGTTGATTTCCTCTTCCGTCCAGAAGAAGCTGGAAAAGTCCTGCACCCACTCGAAGTAGCTGACCGTCACGCCGCCCGCATTGGCCAGCACGTCCGGCACCACCAGCGTGCCGTTTTCGAACAGGATATCGTCGGCCGCCGGCGTGGTCGGGCCGTTGGCGCCTTCCACCACGATCTTGGCGCGGATGTTCGGCGCGTTCTCGGCCGTGATCTGCGACTCCAGCGCGGCCGGGATCAGGAACTCGGTTTCCAGCGTCCAGAAATCCTTGGGATCCAGGGCTTCCGCCTTCTTGAAGCCGCCCACGCCACCATGCTGCGCCACATGCACCAGCAATTCCGGCACGTCCAGGCCCGCGGGATTGTGAATGGTGCCCGTGTGATCCTGCACCGCGATGATCTTGGCGCCAACGCCGCTGAACAAACGCGCCGCCGTGCCGCCCACGTTGCCGAAGCCCTGCACCACCACGCGCGCACCTTCCACCGCAACGCCGGCGTCACGCGCCGCTTCGCAAGCGACCACGAACACGCCGCGGCCAGTGGCTTCGACACGGCCCAGGCTGCCGCCCAGCGTGATCGGCTTGCCGGTCACCACGCCGGTGGCGGTGGCCCCCTCGTTCATCGAATACGTGTCCATCATCCACGCCATGATCTGGGCGTTGGTATTGACGTCCGGCGCGGGAATGTCCTTCGAGGGCCCGATGATGACGCCGATCTCGCTGGTGTAGCGGCGCGTGATCTTTTCCAACTCATTCTGCGACAGCGTGCGCGGATCCACCCGGATACCGCCCTTGGCACCGCCATAAGGCAGGTTCACCGCGGCATTCTTGATCGACATCCAGGCCGACAGCGCCATCACTTCCGACAGCGTCACATCCTGGTGAAAACGTACGCCGCCCTTGCCCGGGCCGCGCGACGTGTTGTGTTGGACGCGATAGCCCTCGAAGTGGGCGATGCGGCCGTTATCCAGTTCCACCGGCACGTCGACGATGAGCGCGCGCTTCGGGCGCTTCAGCGTTTCCACCCAGCGGCCCAGGGAGCCCAGGTACGGGGTGACACGGTCAACCTGTTGCAGGTAGACGCCCCAAGGGCCCAGATGCTCCGGGTCCAGATACGAGGGCAAGGCGTGGGTAGGCGTTTGCGACATGAACAATGGCTCCATAGGAAGGATGCCGCCATTTTGCCAGAGATTTTTGTCGCGTCCCTAATACTTTTTTGACAACGCTAATTAGGGACACAACACAGGACCTCTGCTTTGCGGCATTTGCGCGACGTTCGTGACGGGAAGCCCTGGGGGATTCCCTGTAGTCCATCCAAGTTACACAAACAGCACACAGCTAAAGAAAAACCGGCGAAGAGTTTCACAACTCAACCGCCGGTTTGTCAGCATAGCTTGAACGCAGGCTGAACGGGTCACATCCCGGGTCACATACCCAAGTAAGCCCGCCGCACCTCATCGGACGCCGCCAGCTCCGTGGCATTGCCCGACAGCGCGATGGCCCCGCTCTGCATCACATAAGCCTGCGCGGCCACTTCCAGCGCCGCCGCCATATTCTGCTCGACCAGCAGCACCGACAGCTTCTCCTCGCGATTCAGGGCAGCCAGCGCATCGAACACCTGCTCCACCAGCAGCGGCGACAGCCCCAGGCTGGGCTCGTCGATCAACAGCAGCCGCGGCCCGCTCATCAGCGCGCGACCGATGGCCAGCATCTGCCGTTCGCCCCCGGACATCGTGCCGGCAAGCTGCTCGCGCCGCTCGCGCAGCCGCGGGAACAGCGTATACACGTGTTCCAGGCGCCGCTTGAAGACCGCCTCGTCGCGCACCGTGTACGCGCCCAGACGCAGGTTCTGCTCCACCGGCTGGCGCGCGAACACCCGCGCGCCTTCCGGAATCAGGGCAATGCCGCGCGTGACCAGCTTCTCCGGCGGCGTACCGGTGATGTCCTGCCCTTCGAAGATGACGCGGCCCCCGGCCGGCTTGACCCGGCCGATGACGGCCGCCAGGGTGCTGGACTTGCCGGCGCCATTGGCGCCCAGCAAGGCGGTGATCTCGCCCGGCCGCACTTCCAGGGAAATATTGCGCACGGCCTGCACGCCGCCGTATGCGACGCTCAGATTCTCGACTTTCAACATCGCATCAGGCACGGTGCTTTCTCCCCAGATAGGCTTCGATGACGGTGGGATTACGCACAATGTCCTGCGGCGGACCTTCGGCGATCATCTGGCCGAAGTTCAGCACCATGACGCGCTGGGCCAGCCGCATCACCACCTCCAGCACGTGCTCGACGATCACCAGGGTGACGCCGGACTGGTGGATGCCGCGCAGGATCTCCGCCAGGGCGATGGCCTCGGTGGGATTCAAGCCGCCCGCCACTTCATCCAGCAACAGCATTTTCGGTTCGGTGGCCAGCGCGCGCGCCAGCTCCACGCGCTTCTGCCCCGCCACGTTCAGGCCGGCCGCCTTGACGTCGGCCCGGTCGGCCAGGCCCACCAGCTGCAGCACCTGGCGCGCCGCTTCGCGCGCATCGCCCAGGCGGGGATGGCGCAGCAAGGCGCCCACCATGGCGTTCTCGAGCACCGTCATCTGGCCGAAGTTGCGCGGGATCTGGTAGGTACGCACCAGCCCCATCGCGGCCACCTGCTCCGGCTTCAAGCCCAGCATGGACTTGCCATCGAAAGTGACGGTACCCGATGTCGGCTCGTGATAACCCACCAGGCCGTTGAACAGCGTGCTCTTGCCGGCGCCGTTGGGGCCGATGACGGCGATGATCTCGCCCGCGCCCACCGACAGGTTGATGTCCTTGTTGGCGACCAGGCCGCCGAAGCGCTTGGTCAGTTCCTTCACTTCAAGCAGAGCCACGGCGCCCCCTCAACGTCACCAGGCCGCCCGGCAGGAACATCGTCACCAGCAGGATAGCCAGACCGAACACCAGCAGGTCCAGGCCCAGGCCCGAACTGCCCCACATCACACGCGTACCCTCGGACAAGGGCAGCAGCAAGGCCGCGCCCAGCCACGGACCGATCAGGCTGCCCACGCCGCCCAGGATGGCCACCAGCACCATCTGCACGGACATGGTCAGGCTGAACATCGAATCCGGATCGATGAAGCCGATGTACATCGCGAAGAAGCCGCCCCAGGCACCGGTCAGCGCGGCCGACAGCACGAAAGCCAGCATCTTGTAGCGATCGGCCGGCACGCCCAGGCTGCGGGCGGCCGCCTCGTCGCCGTTGATGGCGCGCCAGTAGAAACCGATGCGCGAGTGCACCAGGAAATAGGTCACCAGGAAAGTCACCAGCCCCATTCCGACCGCGATCCAGTAGTACGGCACCTTGCCGCGGAACTGCAGCATCCAGGGCGCGTCGCCGATGGGCGATTCGAGCCCGACGGCACCGCCGGCCCAATCCCAGTTGATCATCAGCAGCAGGCCGATCTGCAGCAGCGCGATGGTGGCCATGGCGAAGTAATGGCCCGACAGGCGCAGCGTGGGACCGCCCACGACATAGGCCAGCAGCGCGGAAATCAGCGCGCCGGCCGGAATGCCGATCAAGGGCGTGAGCTTCAGGTGCTGCAACAGCAGGATGGTGGTGTAGGCGCCCACGCCGACGAATACACCGTGGCCGAAGGAGACGCGGCCGAGAAAGCCGCCCACCAGGTTCCAGGCGGCGCCCAGCGCACCGAACAGGATGATCTGCAGCAGCACCTGGATGGTGAACTGGTCCTTGATGAACAAGGGCGCCAGCGCGAACAGCGCGGCCAGGACCACCGCCACCGCGATCGGCGCGCGCGAATGGGTTGCCTTGGCTGGCGAGACCGCCACCGGATCGAGTTTGTTTTCTATCGTCATATCACCACCGCCCGAACAGGCCGCGCGGCCGGTACCAGAGAACCAGGATGAAAAGAATGAAGATGCTGACCGTCTTCAGCGCCGGGGCCACGAAGTAGCCCGTCATCGCTTCGATGATGCCGATCAGGATCCCCGCGATGAAGGCGCCCGGCAGCGAACCGAAGCCGCCCATGCACACCGCCACGAAAGCCAGCAGGCCGAACACCAGGCCCACCGACGGGAACACATAGAAGAACGTCGTCAGCAGCGCACCCGCCAGGCCCACGGCGGCGCTGCCCAGCATCCATACCTGGGCATTGACGCGGTCCGGCGAGATGCCCACCAGCGCGGCCACGTCGCGGTCCTCGGCGACGGCCTGCAGGGCGTGGCCCCAGCGCGTGCGGTAGACCAGCCAGAACAGCGCGATCACGATCACCAGCGCCACCAGTCCCGTCACCACCTGGGGACGGCCGATGGACATGCCCAGCAGGCTGACGCTGCCTGACACCATGGTGTCGGGCAGGCTGCGATAGTCCGGGGTGAAAGCGATGAAGGCGACCTGGCGCAGGACGATGCCCAGCCCGAAGGTGGCCAGGATGACCGCCATGGGCGGGCCTTTCTGCAGGCGCTTGATGACCAGCGCGTACGTCAGGAATCCCACGAAACCCAGCAGGATGGCGACCAGCGGCGCCGACATGGTGGGGTCGATGTGGCCCAGGGTGAAGAGCCAGTAGGCGGCGTACATCGCCAGCATCAGGAATTCGCCATGGGCGAAGTTGATGACGTCGGTAATGCCCCAGATCAGGGCCAGGCCGACGGCGACGGCCGCGTAGATCAAGCCGTTGAACAGACCGGCGGTTAGTGCTTCGAGCATGCGGTACTCCCACGGCGGATGCACGTGGATCCGCCGGCTGTTGCAATGTGGGGCGCGGCCACCGATCGCCAGGCTGCGTGGCGCGCGCCCCGGGGGTCACCCGGCGATTATTTCCAGGCGAACGGCAGGGTCGGCAACGACTGGTCGGTACGGTACGTGTCCGGCCACACGGGCACGTAGCCGGCACCCTTCAGTTCCAGGATCAGGCCGGCGCCCAGCTGGTTCTGGCCCTTTTCGTCGAACTTCACGCCCTGCCACGGCATGGCGATCTGCGTCGCGTTCAGGTCGGTGGCGGCGAGCGCCTTGCGGATGGCTTCCGGATCGGTCGAGCCGGCACGGTTGATGGCATCGGCCAGCACCAGCACGCCCTGCATCGAACGGGCGTTGTTGCCGTTCAGATCCTTGCCGGTCTTGGCCTTGTACATGTCGTTGATCTTCTTCAGGCCGGCCTTGGCGGCGGCGACGTCATTGCTCCAGACGTCGCGCGTCAGCACGCCCTGCACTTGCGGGCCCACTTCCTGCACGAAGCGCGAATCGATGAAGCCGGCGTCGTTGGCCAGCAGCACCGGCGGCGCGTACTTGCTTTCACGCATGGTGCGCACGAACAGCATGGCGTCCGAGGTGTAGCTGGCGAACAGCGCGACGTCGGGCTTGGCGGCGGCCAGCTTCTGCACTTCGGCGGTCACCGACGGCGAACCGGCGGCATAGGCGATGTTGGCGACGATCTCGCGGTTGTACTTCTTGGCGTAGCGCTCCACGGCCTTGTAGGTGTTGACGCCGAAGTCGGTGTTTTCGTACACGACGGCGATCTTCTTGGTCGGCACCTTCTTCACGCCGTCCAGGAACTGCATCATGTTTTCGACGAAAGTGTCATCGGTGGGCGACGTGCGGAAGAACCACTTGTAGCCGCGATCGGTCAGGTCGGGGCTGCTCGATTCGCCGTTCAGGTAGGGAATGCCGCTTTGCTCGGCCACGCGGCTGGCGGTCTTCGTCACGGCGGATTGGTAGGCGCCGGTCAGGGCCACCACTTTTTCCTGCTGGATCAGGCGCTGCGCATCGGCCAGGCCCACTTCGGGCTTGCCTTGCGAATCGCCGAACACCACTTCGATCTTGGCCCCGCCCAGCTTGGGCAGGCCCGCACCGGCGGCCAGAGGCAGGCCTTCCAGTTCCGGATGGGGATTGTTGATGATGTCGACAGCCAGTTCAATCGCGGCCTTGATTTCCGCGCCGGTGGACGCCAGGGCGCCGCTCAGCGGATAGATCGCGCCGATGCGAACGGTTTTTTCCTGCGCGGAGGCGGGCTGACCAAGGGTCAGTGCCAGGCATGCCGCGACTCCGGCAATCAGCTTCATCTTCATTACGTGCTCCTGGGAGAACTTCAAGTACTTGGAGGATTAACAGCAAAAGTTACGAGACATTGCACTTCGCGCACTAACTTACTCGCACCTGAGGCGTGATGGCGACGGTAGAAACCCTGATCACGCTGGTGTCATGCGGAAAGCGGTTCAACTACGGCACAGCCGCCTTGCGCGATGCGACAGACGCCGGTTGCGGTGGTCCGGGCGCCCCGGCACGAATGGGTGAATGCAGGAATGCATGAATGCACGCAGGCACCAAGCACCCAAGCACGCAGACACGTATCCGCCACCCCGCGCGAAGCGCATCGCCCGCGGCCGCGCCGGCGCCCTTCTGGTTTAGAACGCCGCGACGCGACTGTTGATCAGATCCGTGACCAACATATGGCCCGGCGCATGGGTGATGCAGAATTCCGGCTTGACCGTGGCAACCACCGATTGCGGCGTCACGCCGCAGGCCCAGAACACGGGCACCTCACCGGGACGGATCTCCACCGCATCGCCGTAGTCGGGGCGGTCGAGGTCCTGGATGCCGATCGCGGCGGGATCGCCGAAGTGCACGGGCGCACCGTGCACCGACGGGAAGCGCGAGGTGACCTGGATGGCGCGAATCGCGTCGGCGGGCTTGAGCGGACGCATCGACACCACCAGCGGTCCGTGGAAACGACCGGCCGATTGCGTCGGCACATTGGTGCGATACATCGGCACATTGCGGCCCTGTTCGATGTGGCGCACCGGCAGGCCGTTGTCCAGCATCGCTTCCTCGAAGGAAAAGGAGCAGCCGATCAGGAAGGAGACCAGGTCGTCGCGCCATACGCTGCGCACGTCCACCGGCTGATCGACCAGCACACCGTCTTTCCACACGCAATAACGCGGAATGTCGCTGCGGATGTCGATGTCCATGCCCAGTTCCGGCAGGCTGGGATCACCCGGCTCGGACACGGCCAGGATGGGGCACGGCTTGGGATTGCGCAGGCAGAAGCGCAGGAACTCGTCGGCCATGGCCTTGGGCAGGATGGCCAGGTTGGCTTGCACATAGCCCGGCGCGACATTCGCGGTGGGGCCGGTGGCCACGCCATTGCGGGCGTCCAGCCGCGCCTGGTACGACGCCGGATGGGTGGTGTTGCTGACCGGAGCTGGCGACAACATGGAATGCTCCCCTTGAGCTTGATGTGAGCCTGGGCTTGAACCTGTGCGGAATCTGAAGCCAGAACGATTCTTTTCGATGCGTCATTGCATCGCATCATGGAGAGGGGTGTCCAATCACATGTTGCGATGAAAGGTGATAAGAATTTCTTATCGCAGTGATAAAGAAAATATAGGGGTTATTACTGATGGGGTTAGTACCAATCTCCGCTCGCCCCCGCCGCGCGGGCGGCCTGGCCGCCCGCTTCATCCTGATGCGTCGAGCCCTATTCCTCCGCGGCCGACGCCGTTTCGGCGGCGGGCGGCATGTCCGCGGGGACCGGGGATCCTGGAATCCCCGCGCCCGCCTGGTCCCGGGCGATGTACTGCGCGGCCTGGGCGATGGTGCGGGCCACGTGGCTGTCCGGACCCTGCATCCAGCTGGCGGTAAAACTCAAGGGCGGCAGCGCGGGCGCGCGGACATTGAGCACGCGCAGTTCGCCGCGGGTCAGTTCGCGATCGAGGAACACGGGAGCGATGGCGGCCGTACCGATGCCGTCCATCGCCATGCGCACGATCACGCTCAGGGCCGAGCTGCCATACATGCGGGGATTTTCCACGCCGGCCTCGACCAGCATGCGGCGCACGGTGCGATGCGGTTCGGTGTTGGACGAGTAAGTCAGCACCGGCCACTGGCCCAGGCGCTTCAGGGGTATTGGCTCGCGGCCCACCTTCAGGCGCGGGCTGGCCAGCCAGGCCAGCGGATAGCGGCACAAATGGATGTTCTCCACGCGCGGTTCGTCCACCGGCCCCAGCAGGAAAGCCAGGTCGATCTGGTGCGAGGTCAGCAGGCCCTTGAGCGCGGGCGTGGTATCGACCTGGATCTCCACCGTCAGCGCGGGATAGGCCTCGTGCATGTACTCCATCAGACGCGACAGCCAGGTGTGCACGATGGTCTCGGCCACGCCCAGGCGCAGGGTACCGCTCATGACGTTCTGCGCGCGGGCGGCCTGCTGCATGTCGGTACGCATCTGCAGCATGCGTTCGGCGTGGGACAGCAGTTCCTGGCCCTTGGCGGTCAGCTTGATGCCGCGCGCATCGCGTTCGAACAGCCGCACGCCCAGGCCGGATTCCAGCGAGGCGATGCGTTGCGAGATCGCCGGCTGGGTGGCGTTGAGCTTTTCCGCGGCGGCGCGAAAGCCGCCCAGGCGGGCAACCCAGAAGAAGGTCTCGATATTGCGCAGATCGATCATGCGGGGGAGCGTATCATGACGCCCGAAAAGAACTACGGCCAACAGCAATGACTACGAGGAGACACACCATGACGCGGGCCCAGGCCATCGCGCGGACCGCTGAAGCCGCGCCGCCTCGTGCCAAGCCTGCGACAGCCACGCCCAGCCCCTTCGCGGGCATCGTGCTGCTGTTGCTGTCCATGTGCTTCCTGTCCACGTTGGACGCGACGGGCAAATGGGTGATGGCAGGCGGGGTGTCGCTGCTGATCCTTTGCTGGGTGCGCTATGCGGCGCATCTGCTGCTGGCCCTGGTGCTGATAGTGCCCCTGCGTGGCTGGGGCATCCTGCGCAGCCGGCGTCCGCGCGAGCAGGTCTTGCGCGGCACGGCCATGCTGTGCGCCACGCTGATGTTCTTCACCACGCTGCATTTCCTGCCCCAGGCCGAAGCCACCGCCATCAACTTCATGGCCCCGCTGATCGTGCTGGCATCGGCACCGTGGGTGCTTGGCGAAGCGCCGCGCCTGTCGCGCTGGATCGCCGCGGCCATCGCCTTCGGCGGCGTGGTGGTCATCATCCGTCCAGGCGGCGGCCTGGACACCACGGGCGTGGTCTGCGGCCTGCTGGGCGCCTGCTGTTTCGCCGCGCAATACATTGCCACGCGGCGCGTGGCCGGCGACGATCCCTTGACCTCCGTGATCTGGAGCGGCGGCATGGGCGCCATCGCCTTGACCGTCGCCCTGCCCTTCGCTTTGCCGGCCGCGCTGCCGGTACTGCATGCCCTGGACCTGAAGCACTGGCTGGTCCTGGTCTCCACCGGTTTCACCGGCTGCATGGGCCATCTGCTGCAGATCGGTGCCTACCGCAACGCGTCCGCGTCCACCCTGGCACCCTTCGCCTACCTGCAGATCGTCACTTCCACCACCACCGGATGGCTGATCTGGGGCCACTTCCCGGACGCCATCACCTGGCTGGGCATCGCCATCATCTGCAGCAGCGGCATCGGCATCGCCTTGCTGGAATGGCACGGCGCCCGCTCCGCCGCCTCTGCCTGAGCCACGGTAGTCAGTTCGAACTGACTACGCGGCCGGCGGCCAGCACCAGCTGGCGCTCACAGCGTGACGCCAGAGCTGCATCGTGTGTCACCAGCACCAGCGTGGCGCCCTGCTCGCGTTGCAGGGCGAACATCAGGTCGATGACGCGGTCCCCGGTGGCAGCGTCCAGGCTGCCGGTGGGTTCATCGGCGAACAACAGCGCCGGCTTGACGACGAAAGCGCGGGCCAGCGACACCCGCTGCTGCTCGCCGCCCGACAAGGTGCGTGGATAGTGATGCAGGCGCTGCCCCAGGCCGACACGCTCCAGGATGGCCTCGGCCGCCGCGCGCGCCGGCAGGCCGGCCAGCTCCAGCGGCAACATGACGTTTTCGAGTGCAGTCAGATTGGGCAGCAGCTGGAAGGACTGGAACACGAAGCCCACATGGTTGGCCCGCAGACGGGCGCGGCCGTCCTCGTCCAGGGCGAACAGATCGTGCCCCGCCAGATGCACACTGCCGGATGAGGGAACATCCAGGCCCGCCAGCAGTCCCAACAAGGTCGACTTGCCCGAGCCCGAGCTGCCCGTGATGGCCAGGGCCGCGCCAGCGCGCACCGTAAAAGCGATATCCTCCAGGATGGCCAACCGGCCTCCCGCGTCGGCAACGTGCTTGCCCAGATCCTTGACCTCTATCGAGTTGCCTGTGTCCATGCGCCTGTTTTTCCGTTCCTTGTATCGCCGTTTCGGGTTCGCGGCCATCGCCGCCGCAGCCACCGCCATCCTGGCGACGGCCCCTGCCTTCGCCCAGGCGCCAGCCAGTCAGACCGCGCCCGCCGCGCCAGGTTCCGCCGCAACGCGCATCATACTGGTCCTGGGTGACAGCCTTTCCGCAGAATACGGCGTGGAGCGCGGCAGCGGCTGGGTGCCGCTGCTGCAAAAACGCCTGGATGAAAAGAAACCCGGCTACAAGGTCATCAACGCCAGCATCAGCGGCGACACCACCAGCGGCGGCGTCACGCGCCTGCCCCCCTTGCTGGCCCAGCACCATCCCGCCATCGTCATCATCGAACTGGGTTCGAACGATGCCCTGCGTGGCCTGCAACTGAACATGACCGAACAGAACCTGCGCACCCTGGCGCAGAAAGCGCGAGCGGCCGGCGCCCAGGTGATCATGGTCGGCATGCAGATCCCGCCCAATTACGGGCGCGACTACACCACCCGCTTCGCCGCCCTCTTCCCCAAGATCGCCCAGGAAAACCAGGCCAGCCTGGTGCCCTTCCTGCTCGACGGCATCGCCACCAACCGCGAACTGTTCCAGGCCGACGGCATGCATCCCAACGAAGCCGGCCAGCCGCATCTGCTGGACAATGTCTGGCCGGTGCTGGAACCGCTGCTGAAGTAGCGGGGCTGGTGCGCGCGCCATGGGCACGCGCTGGACGGGCCTGGGGTAGCGCCTGATGGCGGCGCCGGCGCTTTTGCGCGATAGTGGCCACGCTGCCGCGCAAAACCCACCCCCTCCATGCTCAATACCGCCCTGAAATACTTCCTGGAAGTCGTCAACCACGGCTCGCTGACGACGGCCGCGCAGACGCTGCACGTGGCGCCTTCCGCCGTCAGCCGCATGATCCGCAAGCTGGAAGACGAGTACGCCACGGTGCTGTTCGACCGCAGCGCGCGCGGCATGGTGCTGACGGAATCCGGCCAGCTGATGGCGGCCTACGCCCGCCGCGCCCACCTGGACGCCGAGCGGGCCCGGTCGGATGTGCGCGACCTGGGCCACGTGGGCCAGCGCCTGGTGAAGATATCGGCCAACCAGGCCTTCGGCGGTGAATTGCTGCCACGCCTGATCGGCGACTTCCGCAAGAAGGAACCCAGTGTCCGCTTCCAGCTGGAGATCCGGCAGTCGGAGGACATCAACCGCCGCGTGCGCGAAGGCAAGGACGATATCGGCGTGGGCTACAGCCTGTCCGCGCCCGAGGGCGTGCAGATCCAGCATGTGGGTGTGCTGCCGGTGTACGCGGTGATGCGGCCGGACCATCCGCTGGCGGACCGCAAGCGGATCTCGATGCAGGAAGTCGCCGCCTATCCGGTGGCGCTCATGGGCCAGGGCAGCACCATCCGCTTCATCGTGGACCTGTGCTGCATGCACGAAAGCATCGCGCTGAACGTGGTGATGACCAGCAACAACATCGGGACGCTGCAAACCCTCAGCAGCCAGTACGGCCCCATCATCTTCGCCGGCAAGCTGACGGTGCTGGCCGCCGTCCTGCGCGGCGAACTGGTCGCCCTGCCCCTGACCAACGAAGACATGCACAAACGGCACTTCCACATCCAGACCATGCTGGGCCGGGAATTGCCGCCCAGTGTCATGCGCATCGTGCAGGAGATGATACGCAGGGTCACCGAAGCGGCCTGACGGAAAGCGTCCCCAGGCCTCAGGCGGGGTCCGCGTCGATCTCCGCCGCCCAGTCCGGCTCGCGCCAGGCCACGTCCGTATCGATGGGCCAGACCGGCCGCGGCAGGTGCTGGAAGCCGACACGCCCCAGGTTCGGCGTGGTCAGGCCTGGACTGTCCACGTCGTGGATGCGGTCGGGCGTGAAGTACTCGTCGAAGCCGGCGCGGTAATGCCCGCGGCTCTTGACGATCAGGTTCCTGACGCTGGCGATGTCGATGCCGTGCATCTCCACGATGCGCGGCTCGGCCAGTTGCCGCCGCAGGCTGCCCACGATGACGCGCACGCCCGATTCCTCCAGTTCCAGGAGCGCGGTTGGCCCCAGGGAGAACTTGCGGTCGCGCACGACGCCGCGGCGGCCCACCCCTTCGCCGTCCGTCAGGCACACGATCCTGGCACGCGCCTCGAAGCGTTTCGAGAAAGCCGACTCCTCGCGGTTGAACACGGCGTCGAAGACGGCGCCCTCGCCCAGCGCATGGGCCTCGGCGGCCAGTGCCGGATCGACGAATACCCCCAGCACCGTGCCCGGCACGCGCGCCAGGTGGAACGCCGCCAGCAGCCACGACGTATTGCCCCGCCCGCCGCCACCCGGATTGTCGGCGACGTCGGCGAACAGCAGCGGTACGGTCGATGCGCTGGCGATCGCCACGGCGCGCTCGACCTCGATCATGTCCGGCACGTAGCGGTGGCGGTCGTCCCAGGCCGCGCGCGCCAGCGCCAGCGCCGTGCGCCGCGCCGCGCGCAGGTCGCCGCGCGCCGTCACGGTGATGGTCAGCCCGCATTTGGGCAGGTCGGCGAAGACGAAGCCGCCCAGCGCGGAAACATTGGCGATCGGCCCCTGCCCCGCCGGCGACATATGCGTGACGCCCAGCGCGATGAGATCGGCATAGGGTCCCGCGGCGGTCAGCAGCGTGACCGAGGGCGGCGTCAGCGGCAGGCGGATGTAGGCCGTGGCGGTCTTCATGCCCCCCAGCATCTCGTGCAACAGGTCGGCGGCCTCGGCCGCGCGCTCGCGCTGGTCGACGTGGGGATTGGTCCGATAGCCGATCAACGCATCCAGGGCGTCGACCGTGCGTTCGGACACATTGGCATGCAGGTCGTGGGTCATGATGATGGGCACGTCCGGGCCCACCATCGCGCGCAGCATTCCAGCCAGCACCGCCTCGGTATCGTCCTCGCCTTGCGCTGCCGAGGCGCCGTGGTTGGCGATGTAGATGGCATCGACGGGCAACACCGCCTGCAGGCGCTCGCGCGCCTGTTTCACGAACTCCGTCCACACCGCCGTGCTGGCCGGGCCGCCCGGCGGCGCGCCGATGACGATCAGCGGCAAGGGCTGCCAGGGCCCTAGCGCGTCCATGCGCTCGTAGAAGCCAGGCAGCTCGCTGGGCAGATGGCTCATCTGCCGCGCCAGGGTGGTGATGCGGTCGCCCTCCTCCCAGCATTGCGCGCGGAAGTCCGCCTCGACCGACAGCGGCGCGAAGGCGTTGGACTCCAGGTGAAAACCGAGGACGGCGACGCGTGGTCCGCTTGCATTCATGGCGACCTCCTGCTGTCAGGCTTTGTGGGCCGTGTAGAACAAGGGCAGTTGCGGCTGGAAATCCTTCCACTCCGAGCCATAGGCGCTGACCTGGTAGCTGGCGCCCAGCGGGATGTAGGGCACGTCCTCGATGACCTGTAACTGGATCTGCTCGCAGATCTTCTTCTGCGCGGCCAGGTCGGGAGCCTTGAACCAATCCTGCCGCAGTTGCTCCAGCTTGGCGCTCTCCGGCCAGCCCCACCAGGCCGCCTTGCCGTTGCCGCGCAAGGCCAGGTGCCCGGCCGGGTCCAGGTTGTTGGGCCCCGTCAGGCCGGTGAACGCTACGTTCCAGCCGCCTTTGGAAGGCAGATCCTGGTTGTTGCGCCGCTGCACCGCCGTGCCCCAGTCCATGGTCTGCACGTCCACCTTCAGGCCGATGCGCTTGAAGAGATCCGCGGTGACCAGCGCGGCGGCATGGTAGTCGGGGAAGTCGGCGGGATCGAGCAGGACGATGGTCTCGCCCTTGTAGCCGGAAGCCTTGACGTCCGCGCGTACCTTGTCCAGGTCGCGCTTGCCCGTCAGCTTGTCCATGCCGGCTTCGCTGGCCATCGGCGTGCCCACCACGAAGACGCCCATGCGGTCGGTCCAGTACTCCTTGAAGTCGGAACCGTTGATGGCGGTCATGTAGTCGGTCTGGTTGACCGCGCCCAGCACGGCCCGGCGCAGCAGCACATTGTCGAATGGCGGCTGCAGATGGTTGAAGCGCATGATCGCGACAGTGGGCAGGCTGCGCTTGAGCAAGGTGATGGAGGGATCGGCCTTGAGTACACCGATGAAATCCTTGTCGACGGCCTCCACGCCGTCCACCTCGTGGGCCTGCAGCGCCGCGATGGCCGTGGCCCGATCGGGCACCACGTTCCAGCGCACCTCGTCCATATGCGCAACCTTGGGTCCTGCGCTGAACTGCGGCGGGAAGCTGTCCTTGCGCGGCACATAGCCGGGGAACTTCTCGTACACCACGCGCGAACCCGATACCCATTGTTCGCGGACGAAGCGCCAGGGACCGCTGCCCACCATTTCCGTGACGGGCTTGTCCGACGGGCCGGTGGCCAACCGCTCCGGCATGATGGCCGCCATGCTGCCGGTCTGCCGCGCCAGCGCCGACAGCAGCATCGGAAACGGCTGCTTCAGCTTGAATTGCAGCTGCTTGTCGTTGAGTGCCGTCAATTCCGCGGTGGCGTCCATCAGCGACTTGCCCATCAGGTCGCGCTGGGCCCAGCGGCGCAGGCTGGCCACGGCATCCTGCGCCCGCACGGGAGAACCGTCGTGGAAGACCAGCTGGTCGCGCAGCGTGATCACCCAGCGCAGGCCGTCGGCATCGGTTTCATGGCCGGCCGCCATCTGCGGGTGCGGCTGGTAGTCGTTGTCCATGCCGTACAGCGTGTCGAACACCAGCTGTGCGTGGTTCTGCGTGATCGTCGCGGTGGTGAAAGTGGGATCCAGCAAGGTAAGGTCGGTCTGCGGGATCCAGCGGAACTCCACGCGCGGCGCGGCCCTCACGTAGCCCGGCAGGGCCAGCGTCGCCATGCCGGCGGAAGTGGTCATCAGGAATTGCCTACGGTCCATGTTCTCGTCCTTGGTGAAGGAAAATCGCTCAATACAATCCGCCTACCTGGTGGCGGGCCACGAAATGGCCGGGCCCCACCGGTTCCAGGGGCGGCACGTCCGCCACATAGTCCAGCGGGCGCACAGGGCTGGGCAGGTCCGCGCTGTCGACGCGGACCTCGCGCCGGCGTCCCGGATCCGGCACCGGTACCGCCTCCATCAACTTGCGCGTGTAAGGGTGTTGCGGATTTTCGAAGATGGCCTGGCGCGGGCCGATCTCAACGATCTGGCCCAGGTACATCACCGCCACGCGATGGCTGATGCGCTCGACCACCGCCATGTCATGCGAGATGAAGAGATAGGACACGCCCATCTCGCGCTGGAGATCGATCAGCAGATTGACCACCTGTGCCTGGATCGACACGTCCAGCGCCGACACCGACTCGTCGGCGATCAGCACCCGCGGATTGACCGAAAGCGCCCGCGCGATGCAGATGCGCTGGCGCTGGCCGCCGGAGAACTGGTGCGGCCAGCGGCTCGCCGTCGCGGGATCCAGCCCCACGCGTTCCATCAGCGAGGCCACGCGCCGGTCCGCTTCGGCGCCCGACGCGGTACCGTGGATCAGCATGGGCTCCTTGATCGAATCGCCGACGCGCATGCGCGGATTCAGCGAGGCGAACGGATCCTGGAACACGAACTGCATGCCGCGGCGCAGCGTGCGCAGCGACAGCGGATCGTCCGCGCGCACCTGCCGACCGTCGAATTCGACGCTTCCCGATGTCAGCGGCGTCAGTTGCAGGATGGACCGGCCGGTGGTGGTCTTGCCGCAGCCGGACTCGCCTACCAGGGACAGCGTTTCACCGGCCTGCAGGTCGAAGCTGACCTTCTCCACCGCGTGCACGCGGCGCTTGACGCGCGCCAGGATGCCGCCACGCACGTCGAAGCGGGTCACCAGATCGCGCACCCGCAGGATGGGATGCCTTGTGGGGACCTCGCCGGGCGGCGCCGGCGTGGGCGCCTGGGCGGACGGTGCCTGCGCCAGCGTTGCGGTTGCCGCCATTGCCGCTGCGGCTGCGGTTGCGGTTGCAGGTGCCGTTGCCAAGCTCCGCGGCGGCGGGTTCTCGCCTTCCAGCAGGTCGAAGCAGGCTGGCACCGACGTCCCGCGCATGGCGCCCAGCTTGGGCGCCGCCGCCATGAGGGCACGCGTGTAGGGTTCGCGCGGATGGGCGAAGAGCGCGGCCGCGCCATTGGTTTCGATGGCGCGGCCGCGCCGCATGACCATGACGCGGTCGGCCACCTCGGCGACCACGCCCATGTCGTGCGTGATGAAGATCACACCCATGTCCAGGTCGCGCTGCAGTTCACGGATCAATTGCAGGATCTGCGCCTGTATGGTCACGTCCAGCGCGGTGGTCGGCTCGTCGGCGATCAGCAGTGCCGGCTTGCAGGACAAGGCCATGGCGATCATCACGCGCTGCCGCATGCCGCCCGACAACTCGTGCGGAAACCGCCGCATGGCCGCGGCCGCGCCGGGGATGCGCACACGGTCCAGGATGCGGCGGGCTTCGGCATCGGCGGCGCTCCCACCTATGGGTTGATGCAGGCGGATGGCCTCGACGATCTGCGCGCCCACGGTCATCACGGGATTCAGCGAGGTCATCGGCTCCTGGAACACCATGCCCAGGTCGGCGCCGCGCATGGCGCGCATCTGCTCGTGGCCGGCCGCGGCCAGGTCCACGCGCGTGCCGTCGCGGCGATGGAAGGTCATCGCCCCCTTGGAAATGTGGCCGCCGCCGAATTCCACCAGCCGCATGATGGACAGCGAGGTCACGGACTTGCCCGAGCCGGACTCGCCGACGATGGCCAGGGTTTCACCGCGGTCCACGTGCAGGCTGAGATCCTCGACCGCCCGCATGGCCTGCGGGCCCTTGCCGAACATGACGGACAGGCCGGTCACGTCCAGGACGCGCAGGCCCGTGCCTGAGCCGGGATGGAGTCCAATGACGCCACGGCCTTGATCGGGATCACCCGTATTCGACATCGATGTCATGCTCAGCCCCTCTTCGCCATGCGCGGGTCGATGGCATCGCGCAGGCCGTCGCCCAGCATGTTGACGGCCAATATGGTGATCGACAGGAAGATCGCCGGAAAGGCTATCAGGTAAGGCCGGATCTGCCACAACGCGCGGCCCTCGGCCATGATGTTGCCCCAGGACGGGATGGCCGGCGGCACGCCCGCGCCGATGAAGGACAGGCCGGCCTCGGCCAGGATGGCGACGCCGCAGATGTAGGTGGCCTGCACCGTCAACGGCGCGATCGTATTGGGCAGGATGTGGCGCAACACCACGCGCAGCCGGCCGGCCCCCGCGGCCACCGCCGATTCCACGAAGGGCTGTTCGCGCAGCGACAGCACCACGCCGCGCACCAGCCGCACCACGCGCGGAATCTCCGCGATGGTGATGGCAACGATGACGTTGTGCAGCGAGGCCCGGCTGAGCGAGATCAGCGCGATCGCCAACAGGATGGTGGGGATGGACATCAGTCCGTCCATGATGCGCATCACCACGGCGTCCACCCAGCGCACGAAACCCGCCGCCAGGCCGATGGCCACGCCGACAAGCGTCGACAGCACGGCCACCGTGAAGCCGACGATCAGCGAGACCCGCGCGCCGTAGATCACCCGCGAATACACGTCGCGTCCCAGCAGGTCGGTGCCGAACCAGAACTTGTCGCTGGGCGGCCGCGTGCGGTTCACGGGCGACAGCGCCGTCGGATCGACGGTATGCAGCCATGGCGCCAGCAAGGCCATCAGCGCCAGCAGCAGAAGTAGCAGCCCACCCACGGCAATGGTGGGATGCGCTCGCAGCGTCTTGAGGAATGCGCGCATCAGTATTTGATCCTCGGATCGAAGACGCGATAGAGCAGGTCCACCGCCAGGTTGACCAGCACGTACATGAAGCTGAAAAGCAGGATGACGCCCTGGATCACTGGATAATCGCGGCGCAGGATGGCGTCCACCGTCAGGCGGCCCAGCCCCGGGATGGAGAAGACGGTTTCCGTGATCACCGTGCCGCTGATCAACAGCGCCACGCCGCTGCCTATCACCGTCAATATCGGCACGGCGGCGTTTTGCAAGGCATGGCGGAACAATAGCGTGCGGTCATGCACGCCCTTGGCGCGCGCCGTGCGCACATAATCCTGCGACAGCGTCTCCAGCATCGTCGCCCGCGTGATGCGCGTGATCAGCGCGATGTACACGCTACCCAGCGCCAGCGCAGGCAGCACCAGGCTGTACAGCGACGCCCCCAGGCCGCGCGACAGCGGCACGTAGCCCTGCACGGGAAACCAGCGCAATTGCAGTCCCAGGTACCAGGCCAGCAGGTAGCCGATCACGAAGGAAGGCACGGAGAAACCCAGCACGGCACCCAACATGATGCCGCGATCCTGCCAGGCGTTGTGGCGCCAGGCAGCCAGCGCGCCCAGCGGCACGGACACGGCCACCGACAGGACCAGCGTCATGATCATGAGCGTGAAGGTCGGCGCCAGGCGCTGCCCTATCATGTAGGAGACGGGCTGGCTGGTGAACAGCGACGTGCCCAGGTCGCCGTGCAGCACTGCCCATATCCAGTGGCCGAAGCGCAGCGCGAAAGGCTGGTCCAGTCCCAGTGTCGCGCGGATGCGGGCAATGTCCTGGGCGGTGGCATCCTCGCCGGCCAGCAGCGCCGCGGGATCGCCCGGCGCCAGATCGAGCATTGCGAAAACGAATAGCGCGACGAACAGCATCACGGGCAGCGTGGCAAGCAGACGCCTCAGGATGTAGGAAAACATCGGACCTCATCGGAGATCGGGAAGCGTCGCGGCAATGCCGCTTTCCCGGCCGTTACTCGGAGTTTTGCGCGGTGCAAAAAATTCTATGGGCGGCCGGGGTGTGCATCAATTTCAAATTTCGCCAGCAACCGTTGCTGAAATTAGAACGGCCCGGAAAGCCAGTGCTGGCGCGGGTTTCCGGGCTATACGTAATCGCCCTGACGGGGATTTCCCCAGGAACGGGGGCGCCCGGGCCAGGGCTGATCCCAGGGCAGCCTAGACGGCCACGTCGAACGAACCGCCGGCGCGCGCGGCGGCGGCCGACCCGTGCACCAGGGCCGCATCCGGCGGCGCGGTGACGATACCGGTACGGAAATCCGGCGCCGCTTGCGCGCGCAGGCGGTCCAGGTCGGGCAGCGGACGCGCCAGGTCCGGATGGCGGGCCCAGGCCCATTCCAGCGACTTGCAGATTTCCAGCAGGCCCAGGTCCTGGCGGAAGCCGCCGACCACCTGCATGCCGAAAGGCATACCCGCATGGTCGCGCCCGCAGGGCATGGACAGCGAGGGGTTGGTCATGAGGGTCGTCACGTAGGTCAGCGCCAGCCAGCGGTAGTAGTTCTCCTGGGGACGGCCATTGATGCGGTCCAGCGCCAGCTGCGTCCAGGGGAAAGGCGTCACCGGCGTGGTCGGTGCCAGGATCACGTCATAGTCCTGGTACAGGGCCTGGAAGGCCTTGAACATGCGGGTCTGGTCCAGGTGCGCCCCCGTGTAGTCCGCCAGGGTCATGGAGGCGCCCATCTCGTAGTTGGCGCGGGGGTTGGGCCCCAGGTTGGCGGGGTCGGCCTCGTAGGCGTCACGATAGCGGGCCACGTAGTTGGCGGCGCGGATCACGTCGAAGCAGCGATGCGCCTGCGCCAGGTCGGGCCGTACCTCGTCGCAAGACTTGAACAGATGGTGCATGGCCTGGATCTTGGCAAGGAAGACGCGCCGGATGTCGTCGTCCACGTCGCAGACGCCCAAATCCACCGTGTAGCCCACCCGCAGGCTGCCCAGGTCGCGCGGACGCAGGCTGGCGAAGGCGGCGGCGTCGACGTCGTAGGACAAGGGATCGCAGTCGGCGCGGCCGGCGATGGCCGACAGGTGCAGGCCGACGTCATCCATCGAGCGGCCCATGGGCCCGACCACGGAGATCGGCGTCCAGCCCAGCGCGCGGCGTTCCACCGGCACCAATCCCGGCGAGGGCCGGAAACCGATCACGCCGCATTTGGCCGCGGGGATGCGCAGCGAGCCGCCCGTGTCGGACCCCGTGCACAGCGGCAGCATGTCCGTGGCCAGCGCCACGGCCGAACCGCCGGAGGAACCGCCGCAGTTCAGGCGCGGGTCGAAAGGATTGCCGGTGGCGCCCCAGACCGGATTGCGGGTGTTGGCGCCCGCGCCCAGTTCCGGCACATTGGTCTTGCCGACCACGATGGCACCGGCGGCACGCATGCGCCCCACCATCAGGTTGTCGGCGGCGGGCACGTGGCCGCGGTACATGGGGGAACCGAAGGTGGTGAGCAGGCCTTCGGTTTCCTCCAGGTCCTTCACGCCCAGGGGCAGGCCGTGCAGCGGGCCCAGGGGCAGTCCGCGCAGCACGGCTTCCTCGGCCGCCTTGGCTTCCTGCCTGGCCCGATCGTAGCAAGTTGCCGTGATCGCGTTCAGGTGGGGATTCAGGGACTCGATGCGCGCCAGGCAGGCTTGCAGCAGCTCGACGGGTGAAATCGTCTTGTCGCCGATGGCGCGGCGCAGATCGACGGTGGACCAGGAAACGAGGGAATCGACGGATGCGGGCATGGAGAGGTTCCGGAAGGAAGGTTGGCGGGTCGATTCTGGACACCGCCCGCCCCGCCTGTCCATTACAGATTTTCGCAATGGACATTCTCCAAATTCGAACCGTGCGCGGAGATCCACAAAAGCGAAGGCCCGGCATCAGCCGGGCCTTGCGCCTGCAGATTGCAACGCTTACGCGTCAGCTCGCATCCGTCTGGATATCGTCGCCCTTCAGGACCTTCGCCGCTTCCGGCGCGATCTGCACCTTGTACTGCTCGCGCAGCACCTTCAGCACGGCGGCGTCTTCGGCCTGGCCCCAGGCAGAGGACAACTGCTGGCTCAAGGCGGTGGTGACGGCGGGATCGTTCTTGCCGGCTTCGATCTTCTCGATACGGGCAATCACATAGTCGCTCGCTTCACGCGCGCCGACAAACGCCGGCAGCGGCTTGGCGGGCACCCGCATGACGGCGTCCAGCACCGGACGCGACAGGTTCTGCGGATTGTCGCGCGAAATATCGACGGCGGCGGCGAAGCCATCCAGCGGCGCGGCCGGATCCTTGCGCAGCGCTTCCAGCGCCTGCTCGCCCGCCTTGGCGGCCGCATCGGCGGCGCGCTCGTCGACCAGCTTGGCGCGGATCTTGTCCTTCAACTGGTCCAGCGGCGGCACATGGGCCGGCGTCATGCTGGCCACGCGCACCGCCAGCATGGTGTCGGGCGACAGTTCGATCACGCCGGAATTCTGCTTGTCGCGCAGCACTTCAGGCGAGAACAGCACCTGGCGCACTTTCGGGCTGTCCAGCAGGGCCGAATCCGGGCTGCCGGCGGCTGAGCCCGCACCCGCCTGCTCCGGCGCCAGCAATTCCGTGCGGCCGATACCACCGGCTTCGCGCAGCTTCAGGCCCAGCGCATCCGCGGCGGGCTGCAGGCTGTCGCGCTGGTCATACACCAGCGACGTCAGCTTGGTGGCCATGTCGGAGAAGCGCGAGGCGGCGATCTGCTTACGGATCTCGTCGACGATCTGCGCCTTGACGTCGGCCAGGGGTTTGAACTGCGCGGGCTGCAGGTCGGTCAGCTTGATGATGTGCAGGCCGTACGGGCTTTGCACCACGCCAGACACCTGATCCTTCTTCAGTCCGTCGATGGCCTTTTCCAGCGTGGGCGCGATCACGCCCGGCACCAGCCAGCCCAGGTCGCCGCCCTTGTTGGCCGAGCCGGCATCCTGCGAATTCTTCTTGGCCAGTTCGGCGAAGTTCGCCGGATCGGCAGCCGCCTGCTTGGCCAGGTCGTCCGCCTTGGCTTGCGCTTCCTTGCGCTGCGCGTCGGTGGCATTGGCCGGCAGCTCGATCATGATGTGGCTGGCGCGGCGGCGTTCGGGCTGGCCGAAACGGCTCTTGTTCTGGTCGTAATAACGCTGGACGTCTTCGTCCTTGACGTTGATGTCCTTGCTGGCAGCGGCTTCGTCCAGCACCAGGTACTGCGCCTTGACCTGCTCGGGGATCAGGAACTGCTGCTTGTTGGCGTCATACCAGGTCTGCAGATCGGCGTCGCTGACCTGCACCTGCGAACGGAAATCGGCCGCGGCAAAACGGCGCGTGCGCACGCCGCGCGTTTCCGTCAGGGCATGTTCGACACTGCCGGCCACTTCACCGGGCACGCGCGCGGTCTGGCCGACGGGCTGCAGCACGCGATCGATGGCCAGTTGGCCGCGCAAATTGGCTTCGAAGGCAGCCGGGCTCAAGCCCTGGGCGGCCAAGGCGGCGCGATAGCGTTCGGCGGAGAAACGGCCGTCGTCCTGCACGGCAGGATTGGAGGCAATGGTATTGCGCAGGGTCTCGTCCGACACCGAGAAACGGTTGTCGGCGGCGGCGGCGGCCAGCACGCGCTGGTCGATCAACTGGTCCAGCAGGCGCTGGCGCATGGCCGGATTGTCCAGGGCGGCCGCATCGAAACGCGCGCCCATCATCTGGCGATACTGATCCAGCTGGTTGCGGCGCGCCTGATCGTATTCCCGCTGGGTGATGGGGTGACCCGCCACCGTGGCCATCTTGGGTTCTTCCGACATGAAGCTGCTATAGCTCTGCACGCCGAAGAAGGCGAAGGAAGGCACGATCAGGATCAGCAGGATGAGCTGCATCCAGCGCTGATGATTGCGAATAAATTCGAACATGGAGTACCTGAGACCCATGCGGCGGCCGCTAGGAAAAACCTGGCGGCCTGCCACACAAAACGCATAAAAAAAGGCGAAACAGATTCGCCTTGCTCTCATACTACGCAGCCGACACTGCATACTATCGGATCAGCGGGCAAGCAGTTTACCACCACTGGCAAGGGCACCGATTGCCGCCGTGCCCGCCTGCGGTATCCTTGGCGGATCAGGCTGCTACCGCTCCGCCACGCCCGACTCCTGCGCGACCGTAGCGCCAGCCTTCATGGGGTCCATCGCCCCAGTAACGCTCCATCATTGCCCGCCCTATGACTGCTTCCTCTTTTTCCTGGCCCTATCCGTCCCTCATCGCGCACCGCTGCGGCGGCAAACTGGCGCCGGAGAACACCCCAGCCGCCATGCGGGTGGGCGCCGCGCACGGCTTCGCCATGTTCGAGTACGACGTCAAGCTGAGCAAGGACGATGTGCTGTTCCTGCTGCACGACGACGACCTGGACCGCACCTCCAATGGCCAGGGGCCGGCCAAGGACAGGACCTGGGCCGAGCTTTCCGCCCTGGACGCCGGCTCCTGGCTGTCCCCTACCTATGCCGGCGAGCGCATGGCCACCCTGGATGAGGTGGCGGCATTTACCCTTCAGCAGGCCATCGCCAGCAATGTGGAAATCAAGCCCTGCCCTGGCCGCGAGGCGGAAACCGGCACCGCCGTGGCCCTGGCCGTCCAGCGCCTGTGGCAAGGCGCCGCGGTGCCGCCCCTGCTGTCCTCGTTCTCCGAAGACGCCCTGGCCGCGGCCCACGTTGCCGCCCCGCTGCTGCCGCGCGCCCTGCTGGTCGAGAAAATCCCCTCGGACTGGCGCGACCGCATGGTGCAGCACGACTGCGTCGCCTTGAACGTCAACCAGCGCGACGTCACCCCCGAACTGGTGCGCGACGTGCACGCGGCCGGTTACCGCCTGTGCGCCTGGACCGTCAATGACGCCCAGCGTGCCCGCGACCTGCTGGCCTGGGGCGTGGACGGCCTGTTCACCGATATGCTCGATACCATCCGCCCGCCCTTCCCGGCGCCGGCGCAATCCGCCCAAGCCTGAGGGGACCCGTTTTGTTCAGTTATCGCCACGCCTTTCATGCCGGCAATCACGCGGACGTGCTCAAGCACGCCGTCCTGGCCCACGTCCTCGACTACCTGAATCGCAAGGACACGCCCTACTGGGTGATCGACACTCACGCGGGCGCGGGGCTGTACCGCCTGGACAGCGATTGGGCCAACAAGAATGCCGAGTATGCCGACGGCGTTGCCCGCCTGTGGGACCGGACTGACCTGCCGCCGCTGTTTGCCCGCTATATGGAGCTGGTGCGCGGCCATAACATCGACGGCCACCTGCGCAACTATCCGGGTTCGCCCTGGCTGACGCTCGAAGCCCTGCGCGAAAGCGACCGCCTGCGCCTGTTCGAAATGCATCCCAGCGAAGCGGAGGTGCTGGTGCGCAACCTGGAGCACCAGGGCCGCGTGGCGCTGCGCCAGACCACGATCTATGACACCGACGGCTTCGAGGGCGTGAAAGCCCTGCTGCCGCCGCCCCCGCGCCGCGGCCTGGTGCTGATCGACCCGTCCTACGAGGACAAGCAGGATTATCGCCGCGCCCTGACCACGGTGAAGGAAGGCGTGAAGCGCTTCGCCACCGGCACCTATGCGGTCTGGTACCCGCAGGTGCAGCGCCGCGAATCCAACGAACTGCCGCGCCAGCTGGAGCGTCTGGAGGTCAAGAGCTGGCTGCACGTGGCCCTGTCGGTTCGGAAGCCCGGCGCCGACGGCTTCGGCCTGCACGGCAGCGGCATGTTCCTGGTCAACCCGCCCTGGACGCTGCATGCTGCCCTGAAGGAGGCCATGCCCTGGCTGACCCAACTGCTGGCGCAGGACGACCGCGCCAGCTACACGCTGGAACACCGCGAGGGGTAAGCGCCTCCCTTGCATGCCGGAGCCGCCAAGCCGGCCCCGCCGGCCCCGCCGGCACTGGCCACTGGCCACTGGCCACTGGCGCTGGCACTGGCACCTGCGCCGACACGCAGCATGGGCGCTGCAAAAAACAGAAGGCCTGGAATCGTTCACCGATTCCAGGCCTTTTTACTTCCACAAGGTCCTTGCCGAAGCCTATTGCGTGACTTGCGTCGCGGCCTGCCC
Organism: Achromobacter sp. HZ34; assembly: GCF_002209485.1. GTDB lineage: Bacteria > Pseudomonadota > Gammaproteobacteria > Burkholderiales > Burkholderiaceae_B > Bordetella_C. The sequence continues at coordinate 1,017,658 of NZ_NJIX01000001.1, forward strand.
GGCCGGCGCGGCCGACGCCTGCACGGTCTTGTCCGTCCAGCCGCCCCCCAGCGCCTTGTACAAGGTCACCAGATTGGTCAGGCGCGACAGGCGCGTCGTCACCAGCGTCTGCTGCGCCGTGTACAGCGAGCGCTGCGAGTCCAGCACGGTCAGGTAGTTGTCCACCCCCTCGCGGAAGCGCTGCTGCGACAGGTCGTAGGCGCGCTGATCGGCCGCGACCAGCAGTTGCTGCGCCTGGATCTGCTGATCCAGCGTGCCGCGGCCCGCCAGGGCATCGGCCACTTCGCGGAAAGCGGTCTGGATGGCCTGCTCGTACGTGGCCACCTGGATCTGCTTCTGCAGCTTGGCGACATCCAACCCTGCCAGCAGCGAACCACCGGCAAAGATGGGCGTCGTAATCTGCGGCGCGAAGCTCCACGCGCCCGAGCCGCCCTTGAACAAACCGCCCAGGGTGGCGCTGGCCGTGCCCGCGCTGCCCGTCAGCGAGATGGTCGGGAAGAACGCCGCGCGCGCCGCGCCGATATTGGCATTGGCCGCCAACAGGCTGTGCTCGGCCGAACGGATGTCCGGACGGCGCACCAGCAGGTCGGACGGCAGGCCGGCCGGCAGGTTGGTCGGGATCAGCGCATCGTCCAGGCGCCCCGAGGCTTCCAGGCTGGCCCGCAATTCGGCCGGCACGGGATTGCCCAACAGCAGCACCAACGCATTCATGTCCTGCGCCACCTGGCGCAGGTACTGGGCATGGTTGCTTTCGGCGGTACGCACCGACACCTCGGCCTGGCTCAGGTCCAGGGCCGTGGCGACGTCACCGTCGTAGCTCTGCTTGGTCAGGTCGTAGGAATCGCGCTGGCTCTTCAGCGTGTCCTCGGTCAGCTTCAGCAGTTCCTGGTCCGCGCGCAAGGTCAGGTAAGCGTTGGCCACTTCCGCCACCAGGCTCAGCTGGGTGGCGTTGCGCGTCTCGTCCTGCGCCAGGTAGGTCTGCAGGGCCTGTTCCGACAGGCTGCGGATGCGGCCGAACAGGTCCAGTTCCCACGACAGCGACGCGCCCACCTGGTAGGTGTGCGAGGTCACCGCCTGGCCGCTTTGCGTCAGGTCACCCGGCGTGCGCTGCGCGCTCTCCGTCGCCCCCAATCCCACCGTCGGCAGGATGTCGGAGCGCTGGATGCGGTACTGCGCCTGCGCCGCCTGCACATTGAGCGCGGCGATGCGCAGATCGCGGTTGTTCGACAGCGACAGGTCGACCAGCTGTTGCAGCAGCGGATCGGGGAACATCTCGCGCCAGCCGATATCGGCGGTGGGTACACCCGCCTGGCTGGCGGGCTTGGACGCCGCGTTGGCCGGCATGGTGTACGCCGCACCGGCGGGATACGCCGCGTCCACCGGCGCGTCGGGGCGCTGGTAGTCGGGAATCAGCGTGCACCCGGCCAGGGCGGTGGCCAGGGCCACCGCCAGTGCCAGGCGGGCGGGACGCAGGACGCGCAGTGGAGACGGCAAGGACGACATCTTGTTCTTATGCATGACTAGGGCGTTCATTCAGCATGCCCTCCCGACGGCTCGGAAGCAGGCTGCTGCCGGGGTTGATGCCGGACATCGTTGGGATCGTGCGGATCGCCGGTCTCGCTCGCGCGCTTCACGCGGAACAGCTTGAGCATGACCACGAAGAACATCGGCACGAAGAAAATGGCCAGGAACGTCGCGGACAACATACCGCCGATCACGCCGGTACCGATGGCGTTCTGGCTGCCCGAACCGGCGCCGGAGGAAATCGCCAGGGGCACCACGCCCAGGATGAAGGCCAGCGACGTCATCAGGATGGGCCGCAGGCGTTGGCGCGCGGCATGCACGGCCGCCTCGGTCAGACTGGCCCCGGCCTCGTAGTGTTCCTTGGCGAATTCCACGATAAGAATCGCGTTCTTCGCCGCCAGCCCCACGGTGGTAAGCAGCCCCACCTGGAAGTAGACGTCGTTGGACAGCCCGCGCAACAGCGTCGCCGCCAGTGTCCCGATGATGCCCAGGGGCACCACCAGCATCACCGCTGTCGGAATCGACCAGCTTTCATACAAGGCGGCCAGGCACAGGAACACCACGATCAGCGAGATCGCGTACAGCGCCGGCGCCTGCGAACCCGACATGCGTTCCTCGTAGGACAAGCCGGTCCATTCGAAGCCGATACCTTGCGGCAGCTTCGCCGCCATGCGCTCCATCTCCGCCATGGCCTGGCCGGTACTCTGGCCGGGCGCCGGCTGGCCCAGGATTTCATACGCGGGCACGCCGTTGTAGCGGTTCAGCTTCTGCGCGCCGAAGGTCCACTCCGCCGTCGCGAATTGCGAGAACGGGACCATGCCGCCGCTGCTATTGCGCACGTACCACTTGTTGAGATCGTCCGGCAGCATGCGCGACGTGGGGATGCCCTGCACATACACCTTCTTCACGCGGCCGCGGTCGATGAAGTCGTTGACGTAGGAGGAACCCCAGGCCGTGCTGAGCGTGCTGTCGATATCGGAGATCGACAGGCCGAGCACCTGGGCTTTCTCGCGATCGATGTTCAAGGTGTACTGCGGCGCATCTTCCACGCCGTTGGGACGCACGCCCGTCAGCAGCTTGTTCTGCATGGCCTGGCCGAGCAGCTGGTTGCGCGCGGCAAGCAGCTTGTCGTGGCCCACGCCGGCACGGTCCATCAGCATGAAGTCGAAACCGGTGGCATTACCCAGTTCCAGCACCGCGGGCGGCGCGAAGGCGAACACCTGCGCCGTGCTGATGTTCTTGCCGAACCACGCCTGCGTGCGCGCGGCCAGCGCACCGACTTTCTGCTTGGCCGAACCGCGATCGGCCCAGTCATGCAGCTTGATGAACATCATGCCGGCGTTCTGGCCGCGGCCGCCGAAGTTGAAGCCGTTGATGGCGAACACCGATTCGACCGTGTCCTTCTCGTCGTCCAGCATGTGCTTGGTGGCCTTGTCCAGGACCGCCTGCGTCTGCTCGGCCGTCGAACCGTTGGGACCCAGCACCTGGGCAAACATGATGCCCTGGTCCTCTTCCGGCAGGAAGGAGGTCGGCACGCGCATGAACATGAACACCATGCCGGCGACCAGCAGCAGGTAGATGAACATCAGGCGCTTGGTGCGATTCAGGCCGCGCGACACCGTGTTCGCGTAGCCGTGGCTGCCGCGGTCGAAGTTGCGGTTGAACCAGCCGAAGAAGCCCGTCTTGGCGCCGTGATGGCCCTTCGGGATAGGCTTGAGCAAGGTGGCGCACAGCGCCGGCGTGAACACCAGGGCCACGATCACCGACAGTGCCATGGAGGCCACGATGGTGATGGAGAACTGGCGATAGATCACGCCCGTGGAGCCGCCAAAGAACGCCATCGGCACGAACACGGCCGCCAGCACCATGGCGATACCCACCAGCGCACCGGTGATCTGCTGCATGGACTTCCTGGTCGCCTGGCGGGGTGTGAGCCCCTCCTCCGCCATCAGGCGTTCGACGTTTTCCACCACCACGATGGCGTCATCCACCAGCAGGCCGATGGCCAGCACCATGCCGAACATGGTCAGGGTGTTGATGGTGAAACCGGCCAGCGCCAGCACGGCGAAGGCGCCCAGCAGCACCACCGGCACCGCCAGCGTCGGGATCAGCGTGGCCCGGAAGTTCTGCAGGAACAGATACATCACCAGGAACACCAGCACGATGGCTTCGCCCAGGGTCTTGAACACTTCCTCGATCGACAGGCTGACGAAGGGCGTGGTGTCGTAGGGATACACCACGTCCATGCCGGCCGGGAAGAAGGGTTTCAGGCCGTCGATGGTGGCGCGGATGGCCTTGGCCGTATCCAGTGCGTTGGCACCCGGCGCCAGCTTGATCGCCAGGCCGGCGGCCGCCTGGTTGTTGTACTTGCTGTCGATGGTGTAGGACGAGGCGTTCAGCTCGGTGGTACCGACGTCGCGGATACGCACTTGCGAACCGTCCGGGTTCACCTTCAGCAGGATGTTGCCGAACTGCTCGGGCGTCTGCAGGCGCGACGGACCGATGATGGTCGCCGTCAGCTGCTGCCCGCGCACGGCGGGCAAGCCGCCCAGCTGGCCGCTGGAGATCTGCACGTTCTGCGCGCTGATGGCGGCGGTTACATCCACCGTCGTCAGGCCGTAGTTCAGCAGCTTGGCCGGATCCAGCCAGATGCGCATGGCGTAGGACGAACCGAACAGCTGGAAGTCACCCACGCCGTTGGTACGGCTGATGGGATCCTGCACATAGGACGCCACGTAGTCGGCCAGGTCGGCGCGCGACATATTGCCGTCGCGCGAGATGAAGCCCGCCACCATCAGGAAGTTCTTGGTGGCCTTCGTCACGCGTATGCCCTGCTGCTGTACTTCCTGCGGCAGCAGCGGCGTGGCCAGCGACAGCTTGTTCTGCACCTGCACCTGCGCCGTATCGGCGTTGGTGCCCTGGCGGAACGTGATGGTCATGGTGACGCTACCGTCGGCCGAGCTTTCGGAATACATGTATTCCAGGCCGTCGATACCGTTCATCTGCTGTTCGATCACCTGCACCACGGTGTCCTGCACCGTCTGCGCCGAGGCGCCCGGGTAGGTCACCTGGATGGCGATGGAAGGTGGCGCGATATTCGGGTACTGCGAAACGGGCAGGCCGAAGATCGACAGGGCGCCCGCCAGCATCATGACGATGGCGATCACCCAGGCGAATACCGGCCTTTCAATAAAAAACTGTGCCATGCTGCGGGCTCCTAGCGGGCTTGCGCCGCCGCGGCCGGAGCCGCCTGATTCTGGTCGGCCGGCGCCGGAGTGGCGGCGACTTCATTGGCCGTGACTTCCGCCCCGGGACGGATGGTCTGCAGACCTTCGAGCACGACGCGATCGCCGGCTTTCACACCGTCGGTCACCAGCCAGTTGCTGCCGATGGCGCGGTCGGTCTTGATTTCGCGCAGTTCGATCTTGTTCTGCGCATTGACCACCATCACGGTGGGTGTGCCGTTCTGGCTGCGCGTGACACCCCTCTGCGGTATCAGCAGACCTTGGTCCCTGACACCGTCGCTCAAGCGGGCCCGTACGAACATGCCGGGCAACAGACGGTGCTCGGGGTTGGGGAACAGGGCCCGCAGCGTCACCGCGCCGGTGCTCTGGTCGACCGTGACTTCGGAAAACTGCAGCTTGCCCTGGTGGTTGAACTTGCTGCCGTCTTCCAGCGTCAGGTCGACCTGGGCCGCCTGGTCGCCTTCGGCACGCTTGATCAAGCCCTGGGCCAACTGGTCCTGCAAACGCAACAATTGGGCGCTCGACTGCACGACGTCCACGTAGATGGGGTCGATCTGCTGCACCGAGGCCAGCGCGGTGGTCTGGTTGGCGGTCACGAGCGCACCCTCGGTCACCGAGGAACGGCTGATGATGCCTTCGATGGGCGACAGCACGCGCGTATAGACCAGGTTGATGCGCGCCGTGTCGACGGCGGCCTTGGCCGACAGCACATCGGCAGCGGCCTGGTCGCGCGTGGCGACGGCGTCGTCATAGGTCTGGCGGCTGACGGCGCGGGTCTCGACCAGGGGTTTGTAGCGCTGCGCCAGCAGGGCCGCCGTCTTGACGGATGCCTCGGCACGCGCCTGGGCGGCGCGGTTGCTGTCCAGGGTGGCCTGATACAGCGCGGGGTCGATCTGGTACAGCTGCTGGCCGGCCTTGACGTTGCCGCCTTCGGTGAAGGTGCGCTTGAGGACGATGCCGTTGACCTGCGGCCGCACCTCAGCAATGCGGAAAGCCGCGGTACGCCCCGGCAGTTCGGTGGTCAACGTAACCGGCTGGGTCTTCAGGGTCAACACGCCTACCGTGGGTTTGCCACCGGCTTGCGGGGCATCGTCTTTTTTACCGCACGCCGCCAGGGCGAGGGTCAAAGCAGCGAGCGCCACTACCGCGCCCGTGCGCGCAGCGGTCTTTTTTTTCATTTGTTGCATTTCCTGGTTCCAACGAAAGCGGGGGCTGGGACGCCTGCAGGCCGCAAGCCGAAGTGTGTTAGGCGCTTATTAAGCTTTTATTGGGGCTGAATAAGACGAGGCCTAATTTATACCATTCGTTCAAATTGCTGCGGTGCAAAAGGGAGCATTGTGCACTATTCCACTGGGGTAACAAAGAAACCTTCCACGAAAACATAGTTCCACTCATGGGATAATATCCATCATGAGCAAACAGTTACAAACGATGGAGTTGTTCGTCGAGGTGGCCAAGGCGAAAAGCTTCAGCCGCGCCGCCCTGGTACTCGGCGTACCGAAATCCACCCTCTCCAGACAGGTGGCAGAGCTAGAACGTTCCCTTGGCCTGCGTCTGCTTAGCCGGACCACGCGAAAAGTGGAGCTGACCGACGCTGGAGAGCGTTATTTTGCCCGTTGCCAGCATATCGTGGCAGAGGCCCAGGTGGCTCATGAAGAAATCATGGATCTTGCCAGTACGCCCTTCGGGCCGCTACGTGTGAACATGCCGGCGGACTTCGGCACGGACTTCCTGGCCGAGATCTTCATGGAATTCTCCTGCCGCTTTCCGGACGTGACGTTTCGCCTGGACCTGGCGGCGCCGGAGCATGCCGGCCAGGTGTTCCAGACCTGCGACGTCGCCATCGAGATTGGCGAGCAGCCTGCGCAGACCCGTATCGCGCGCCAGTTGGGCGTGATGTCGGCCCATCTTTACGCGGCGCCCCGTTACCTGGCCGAGCATGGCGAGCCTGCCCATCCGGCCGACCTGGCGGAGCATGAGTGCATCGAATTCCGCGCTACCCAGGGGTCGCGCGTGACGCGCTGGCCCTTGCATAGCCGAGGAGAACACATCGAGTTCCATCCCGGCAAGCGGTTCTCCCTGAACAGCACGGGGATGATCCGGCGCCTGGCGGTGCTGGGCGCGGGCATCGCCATCCTGGCCGAGGACAGCGCCCGGCCGGAACTGGCGGCGGGCACCTTGCGGCGTGTCTTGCCGGATTGGGAAGCCGGGCCATTCCCCGTATACGCGGTCACCGAAACGCGGCTGCTACCCGCCAAGACCCGGATCTTCGTCGATTTCCTGACGGAACGGCTACGTAAAGGCTTGAACCGCGGGGCCTCCTGACGGGCCAAGTTCCCCATCCTTCCAAGGGATATGCTCTCCCCGTCAGGGGAGAGCATATTTATCTCTGTACCCCCGAAGGGGTCATTGCCGCAGGCGCGGATCTAGAACTTTTCGTTGTCGCGCAGATAGCGCCATTGCCCCATGGGCAGATCGGCCAGCGCCACGCGGCCGATGCGCACGCGCTTCAGGCCCACGACTTTCAGGCCGACCAGTTCGCACATGCGTCGAATCTGCCGCTTCTTGCCTTCCCTGAGGATGAAGCGCAGCTGGTCATCGTTCTGCCACTCCACATACGCCGGTCGCAGCGCCTTGCCGTCCAGCGACAGGCCGTGGTTGAGCAAGGCCAGGCCATTCGGCCCCAGGCGCCCTTGCACGCGCACCAGGTATTCCTTTTCGACGTCGGAGTCTTCGCCGATCAGATGCTTGGCGATACGGCCATCCTGGGTCAGCACCAGCAGGCCCGTGGAGTCGATGTCCAGGCGGCCCGCCACGGCCAGTCCCTGCAGATGGGCGCGTTCGAAGCGCAACGGGGCGCGGTCGTTGGCGGCGCGGCTGCGCGGAGTGACCAGCACCACCGCGGGTTGGTAGCCTCCTTCCGCCTGGCCGGACACGTAGCCGATAGGCTTGTTGATCAGTATGGTGACCCGCGAGGTCTGGCGCGCCTGCGCGGCGCGTTCCAGCGTGATGACCTGGTCGGGAAAGGCGCGCGCGCCCAGTTCGGCGACGACCTCGCCGTCGACCCGGACCCAGCCGCGCTCGATATAGCTGTCGGCCTCGCGGCGTGAACACAGCCCGCGTTCGGACATGAGCTTGGAGATGCGTACTTTTTCCATTGGGACTGAGGCGGGTAAAACCGGCATTTTACGTTGCGGATGGATTACAGGAACCGAAGCGCCGGCTTTATGCCGATCATCGCGGTCGTCGCAGGCCCATTTTGCGGCGTGGCGCGAGCACGGGATAATACGGCGCCATGAAGACTCCACATCTGCCCGCCGGGGGCTGGTCGTACACCGCACCGCCCTCCCTTACCGCCGTCCAGAAATATTGGTTGTTCCGTCCCGGCGCCCTCACGGCTGGCCTGCGCCAGCTGGGCGCGATGCGCCTGCGCGTGCTGGCCGAATACGCCGAGGGCGCGCGGCCGGACGAAGCGCTGGCCTTGCACCTGGCCCCGGGCGCGGCGGTGTGGGTGCGGGAAGTCCTGATGTCGGTGGATGACGTCGACAGCGTGGTCGCCCGCAGCATCACGCCATTGGCGGCATCGCGTGCCATGTGGCAAGGCATGCGGCGCCTGCGCACACGGCCGCTGGCCGACATGCTGTACCACGACAGCAGTGTGCGCCGCTCCCGCTTCGTCTGCCGCCGCCTGGCGGCGCCGGTGCCATTCCATCGCACCGCGGCGGGCGTGGCAGGCGGGTCGGGCGCAGGATCGGATGCGAGGTCAGGCGTGATGAGCGCAGGCTCAGGCGCAGCGGCCGCGAGCCACGCCATCACACCACTTGTCCTGGCGCGCCGATCGGTATTCTGGCGCATGGGTCAACCGCTGCTGGTGGCCGAAGGCTTCCTGCCCGAATTCTGGCAGCACGCCCGCATCCTGCACGACTCCCGTCTGCCCCTGCGCGGGAAATGATGCGTCCAGCCGCGTGTCACCGCCAGAGCTGCGGTGACACGGTCACTTCGCCGCCCGGGGCGGTTACGTACAACTCGCCGTCCTGCACGTTCACGTGCAGATCCATGGTGCGCTGGGCCAGGCGGCCGAGTTCCTGGGTCGCCGTCGACGGCAAATAGACCAGGCTCAGGTTGCGCGTCCGCTCCAACTTGTTGCGGATGCCGTTCCACCAGATATCGCTGGCGTGGCCGTAGCAGTACACGATTACCTGGTCGGCGCGGCCGCAAGCCTTGAGCAGGCGGCGTTCATCGGGCTGGCCGATTTCTATCCAGGTCTGGATGGACCCCGTCAGGTCCTTGCGCCAGAGATCGGGCTCATCGGCCTCGCTCAAGCCCTTGGTGAATGCCAGGGTCTCTTCGGCGTCCGCGTTGATCGCGTAGGCCAGCAGACGCACCATGAGCCGTTCGTCCGTCTCCGATGGATGACGCGCCACGACACAGGAATGGCTGCCGTAGTAATGCCGGTCGCCGTCCGAGATATGCAGATCGGCCTTGTAGATGGTGGCACGCAACGCCATGCAGAAAGATCCAGAGAACACGCCAATACCGGCGCAAGGCCGTAATCATAGCCGGTGCTGGCCGAAGCCGAAGATCGGTGGAACCGAATCGCAGGCGCGGGTCCGAAATCTACTCCACCTCAATGGGAGTAAACGTCATGTACAGCGCCTCTATCTCCTCCAATGGCAGCGTTTCGCGGCTTTCGGGCGACAGCGATCATACCGATGCCGCCCCTGCGCGAACACCGCCGGGCAGCACCGCCGGCACCATCGCCGACAACAGCGCCGGCACCACCAGTGGCCCGGCCAGAATCGATGACGGCAATCCACGCGCGGGCTTATGGATGCCGGCCGCCGCAAGGAATGCGCAGCGCCCCGAAATATCGGGAACCCTGCCGGCGCAGCCAAGGACGAACGCAGCGCCCCACGCCAGCGGCGGCACGCCCGCGAATGGCGCGGCCGGGACGGCACCGTCCTCGCCCGTGGCCCGTTTGAAGCGGGACTGCGAGCAGGGAATGCGGATGATAAATACCGGTAGCGCATACATCGACGCTGCCGTCATCCACGCCCAGGTGGCCGGCATGGGCCTGGTGGATTCCGGCAACGTCGAGGCTGTAGAAGAGATCAAGGCGGCGTTGATGAACGTCTACGCCCAAGGGTATGGCAACGGGGCTATCCACGCCGTGTTGAGCCTGGAGGCAGCAATGAGCGAAAGAGAGGCGGCGCGGTCACTCGCCCAGACGTCGACGCATCAGGCTGAATGAAGCCGACGGGGTAAGGTCGACGGGCCAGGTCGACCGAGGTGAAGCGGAGGCGGAAAGGCGCAAAGCGTGCGCGTGGACGGTGCACGCATGCACTCAGCCGGTGCCGTATAGGTGCGAAAAAAGGGGTGCGAAAAAGGGCGGCGTACGTGACCTGCGAGCCCGCACTCGGCCGCGCCGACCCATCTCGAACTGGCATGGATGTTGCATTCGCTTTCAGGTCCGGGACCACGTCGGTGCCAACCTCGATCACAAGGAAATCCATGCCTTTCCGTTCCTCCGCGCCCTCGCGTTCCACTGCAACGGCTCGCCGCCTTGAACGATTGCCACACCAGCAGCGTGGCACACAGCGCCGTACGTTCGCAGCGGCGGTATGCGCCACGCTGCTGGCCGCGACTGCCCTGGCATTGGCCAAGCCGGCGCACGCGGCTTATCCGGAACGCCCCATCCAGGTCGTGATCTCCTTCCCGCCCGCCGGCGCCACCGATATCCTGGCGCGCGCCATCGGCCAGAAGCTGTCCGTGGCCCTCAAGCAGAGTGTCGTGGTCGAAAACCGCCCGGGCGCCGGCGGCGCCATCGGGCTCGCCGCCGCCGCCAAGGCCGCACCGGACGGCTACACGCTCTATCTGGCCGCCATCACCAACCTGGCCATCGCGGCAGCCATCTACAAGGACCAGCCCGCCAGCCTGCAGCGCGATTTCGTGCCTGTCGCCAGCGTGGGCACCGCACCGCACGCCCTGGTCGTGCCGACCTCGCTGGGGATCAGCGACGTCAAGAGCCTGGTGGCGTACCTGCGCGCCGCGCCCGGCCGCTACAACTTCGCCTCGCAAGGCACGGGAACCTTGTCGCACCTGGAATCGGAACTGTTCGAGCAGAAGACCGACACCAAGCTGACCCACATCCCGTACAAGGGCAGCAGCCAGGCGCTGCCTGAGCTGGCCACCGGTTCGTCGGTGATGATGTTCGACAGCCTGTCCGGGTCCATACCGCTGGTGAAGGCCGGCAAATTGCGCTTCCTAGCCGTCGTGTCACCGCAGCGCGCCGCGCTGCTGCCGGACGTGCCCACCATGGCGGAGGCGGGCTTCCCAGATATGCAGGCGGACAATGTGTTCGGCTTTTCCGCACCCAAGGGCACGCCGCAAGCCGTGGTCGATACGCTGGCCAACGCGCTGAAGGAAGTGCTGGCCATGCCTGACCTGAAAGCGGCCCTGGCGGCCCAGGGCGCCGATCTCAGCTACGCGTCCGGCGCGGACATGGCGCGCGTGACGGAGCAGCAGTACAAGACCTGGTCCGATGTCGTGAAGGCGGCGAACGTGAAGCTGGAATAAAGCGGCGCGGTTGACCTGGAAGTCCGGGCCTGCAACTGCGGGCCCAAAAACGCATGAAGCCTGGCCATACGGCCAGGCTTCGTTGCTTCGGGCGGTGGCTGACGCAGTGAAACCGCGCCGCCCTGCCCGGCCACGCTCAGTGCATCAAGCTTAGTGCATCGATATCAATACACCCCGACACTGTGCCGTGCCACGTAGTGGCCTGGCCCCACTTCCACCAGCGGCGCGACCACCGGCTCGTCGCCGACCTTGCGCACCGGGCTGGGGATCTCGTCGACCAGCAGCGAACGCTGGCGATGGCGGCGTTGCGGATCGGCGATCGGCACGGCAGCCATCAGCTTCTTCGTATAGTCGTGCTGGGGATTCTCGAAGATGGCGCGGCGCGGGCCGATTTCCACGATCTGCCCCAGATACATCACGGCCACACGGTGGCTGACGCGTTCCACCACCGCCATGTCGTGCGAAATGAACAGGAAGGACACGCCCAGTTCGCGCTGCAGGTCCAGCAGCAGATTGACGATCTGCGCCTGGATCGACACATCCAATGCCGAGACCGATTCGTCGGCAATCACCACCTTGGGATTCAAGGCCAGGGCACGGGCGATACACACGCGCTGGCGTTGGCCACCGGAAAATTCATGCGGATACCGGCTGATCATCTCCGGCAGCAAGCCGCACTTGTCCATCAGCCAGCGCACCCGATCGCGCGCCGCCTGGCCCTTGGCCGCGCCGTGGATCAGCAGCGGTTCCATGATGGAATCGCCCACGGTCATGCGCGGGTCCAGCGAGCCGAAGGGATCCTGGAAGATGAACTGGATATGGCGGCGCAAGGTCTGCATGGCGGCGCCACGCAGCGCGCCGATGTCGCGGCCGTCGAACTGGATGGAACCGCCCTGGCTCTTGACCAATTGCAGCAATGACCGGCCCGTCGTGGTCTTGCCGCAGCCGGACTCGCCGACCAGCGACAGGGTCTCGCCGGGATACAGGTCGAAGCTGACCTTCTCCACCGCGTGTACGCGACGCTGCACGCGGCCCAGGACGCCGCCGGCAATATCGAAGCGCGTGACCAGGTCACGCACCTTCAGCACCGGACCGTTCTCACGCCGTACCGTGCTGGGCGTGGCGCCGGCGTCTACCGCCGTGGGCGCGTCGAAAGACCTGAGTTCGGCAGCCAGGGCAGGCAGGAGCGATGCGGCGGAGGCAGGCATGGTGCCTGTAGCATCGGACGCTTGCGGCACATTGGCCACATTCAGCAGCGGAAACGGCGCCGGCTCGTCCGTGCCGTGCATCGCGCCCAGGCGCGGCACCGCGGACAACAAGGCACGCGTGTAGGCGTGGCGCGGCTGGGCGAATACCTCGTCCGACCCGCCCTCTTCCACCTTGTCACCCCGATACATCACCAGCACGCGATCCGCCACTTCGGCCACCACGCCCATGTCATGGGTGATGAAGATCACGCCCATATCCATCTCTTCCTGCAATTGACGGATCAATTGCAGGATCTGCGCCTGGATGGTCACATCCAGCGCCGTGGTCGGCTCGTCGGCGATCAACAGCTGCGGCTTGCACGACAGGGCCATGGCGATCATCACGCGTTGGCGCATGCCGCCCGACAACTGGTGCGGATAGCGGTCCAGCACCGACTTGGCCTCGGGAATGCGCACGCGTTCCAGCATGCGCAGGGCTTCGGCACGCGCTGCGCCGGCATCCAGGTTCTGGTGCAGCTGCAGCGCCTCGGCGATCTGCCGGCCCGATGTGAAGCTGGGATTCAGCGACGTCATCGGCTCCTGGAAGATCATGGCCACGTCGGCGCCGCGCACGCTTTGCAGCGTCTGCTCCGACGCGGCGGTCATGTCCAGGACTTCATTATTGCGGCGGCGCAAGTGGATGCTGCCGTTGGCGATGGTGCCGCCGCCGTACTCGACCAGGCGCATCAGCGCCAGCGACGTCACCGACTTGCCGGAACCGGACTCGCCCACGATGGCCAGGGTCTCGCCCCGATCCACATGGAAGGAAACATTGCGCACCGCTTCCACGGTGCGGTCGTGGGTCTTGAAGCGCACGGTCAGGTCTTCGACCTGTACCACGCGCTGGGTATCGATCATGGCCATGTTTTTATTTGTCCTGACGCGGATCCAGGGCGTCGCGCAAGCCGTCGCCCAACAGGTTGAATCCCAGCACCGCCAGGAAAATCGCCGAGCCCGGGAAAATCGACATCCAGGGCGCCTGCGTCATGAAGTTTTTCGCCGTGTTCAACATCGAGCCCCAGGACGGATTGGGCGGTTGCAAGCCCAGGCCCAGGAAAGACAGGCTGGCCTCGGCGATGATGGCCGTGGCGATGGTGATGGTGGCCTGCACGATCAGCGGCGCCATGATGTTCGGCAGCACGTGCCGCACAAGGATGCGCGTATCGGACGCACCCAGGGCCCGCGCGCTCTGCACGTAGTCCTCGCTGCGCACCGCCAGCGCCTGCCCGCGCGCCAGGCGCACGAACTTGGGCGCGGCCGACACCCCGATGGCGATCATGGCATTGACCAGGCTGGGCCCGAGAAACGCCGCCAGCGCGATTGCCAGGATCAGGAAGGGAATCGCCAGCAGCGCCTCGGTCACGCGCGAGATCACGCTGTCGGTCCAGCCGCCGAAGTAGCCGGCCGCCAGCCCGAAAGGCACACCCACCACCATGGCGATGACCACGGACGCCAGGCCCGCCATCAGCGACGCACGGGCGCCGAAGACCATGCGGCTGAAGATGTCACGGCCCAGCTCGTCGGTGCCCAGCCAGAAGGTGGCCGACGGCGCCTTGCGGATGGTCGAGAAGCTGGTCTGGAAAGGATCGTGGTTGGCGATCAGCGGCGCCAGGATGGCGACCACCACGAAGAACAGGACAATCGCCGCGCCCACCATGGCGATGCGATTGCGTTTGAATTTACCCCAGGCCCGGTTGCCGCTACGTGGCGGCACGGTGGGCGCGGGTGCGGCGGAAGTTGCGCTCATGAGTGCCTCAGACGGGGATTGACGACGATGTAGAGAATATCGGCCAGCAGGTTCATGGCGATGAAGCCCACGGCCACGCACAGCACCACGCCCTGCACCACCGCGTAGTCGCGGTTGAACACGGCGTCGACCACCAGCTTGCCGAAACCGGGAATGGTGAACACCTGCTCCGTCAGCACGGCGCCGGCCAGCAGTTCACCGAACAGCAGCGTGACCAGGGTGATGATGGGCATCAGCGCATTGCGCAAGGCATGGCGCATCACCACGTTGCGCGGCGACACGCCCTTGGCGCGGGCGGTGCGCACATAGTCGGCGCCCAGCGCTTCCAGCATGGACGAGCGCGTATGGCGCATCAGGTAGGCCGCCAGCGACGTCGACAGCACAATGGCCGGCATCAGCATGGTCTTCATCGACAACCAGAAATCCTCGAAGGGCGACACATAGCCCGACGCGGGCAGCCAGCGCAGCTGCACGGACACCACCATGATCAGGATGATGCCCAGCCAGAAATTGGGTATGGACATGCCGGATAGCGCCGCCACGTTGGCGCCGTACTCCGTGAGCTTGCCCTTGCGCACCGCCGCCAGGATGCCTGTTGGTATTCCCACGATCAGCGCCAGCACCATGGCCATGGCAGCCAGTTGCAGGGTCACGGGCAGCTTCTGGGCAATCAACTCGGTAACGGGCACGTCGGTGCGCAGGGACTTGCCCAGGTCACCGGTCAGCACCTGCTTGACCCACGCCACGTATTGGACGGGCATGGGATCGTTGAGATGGTATTTCTCACGCAGGTAGTCGAGGACCGCGGGGTCGCGTTCCTCTCCCGCCAGGGTCAGCACGGGATCGCCCGGCAACAGTTTTTGCAGCGCGAACACGATGATCGACACCAGTATCAGTGTCGGTATCGCGACGATCACACGGCGCAGGATGAGCTTGATCATGGGGGTACCGCAAGGGTAAGTCTTGAAAAATGCCAAACGCGCGGAATCTTCCCACAGGGGGAAGACACCGCGCGCCAAAGCTTGCTTTACTTCTGGGCGAAGGACACGCCCTTCAGACGGATCATACCGTCAGGGTACGGCATGAAACCTTGCACCTTGCGCTGCATCGCGAAAGGCCAGGGCTGGAAGTACAGGAACGTATCGGCCACATCCTTGCGCAGGATGGTCTGGGCCTGGTCGTACAGGGCCTTGCGCTTGGCTTCGTCCGGCACCTTGCGGGCATCGAACAGCAGCTTGTCCACGTCGGCATTGCAATACTGGCCATCGTTCAGTTCGCCCTTGCAGGTGACGAACTGGGTGATGTTGCCGTCCGGGTCGGGACGGCCGGACCAGCCGCGCAAGGCCACTTCGAAGTTGCCGTTGTGCATCTGGCCCAGCAAGGCGGCGTAGTCGGTGGGTCGCAGGCTGAGTTCGATGCCGGCTTCACGCGCCATGGCCTGGATCATTTCGGCGATCGCGGCGGTGGTCGTGTTGTTGCCGAAGGCGAGTTCGCCCTTGACCTGCGGCTTGCCGGCTTCCTTCAGCAACGCCTTGGCCTTCTCGACGTCGCGCTTGACCAGCGGGAACTTGTCGCTGTGGTAAGGGCTGGCCGGGGGAAACGGCTGGTTGGCCGCCTGGTAGATGCCGCCACCCACCACCTCATTGATGGCGTCACGGTCCAGCGACAGCTCGAACGCTTCGCGCACGCGCGGGTCGCGGAAAGGATTGCTTTCCGCGCGCTTGCCGTTGTTCGAGTTGAACACCACTTCCTGGAAGCCCAGGCCGGCCACCGACGAGAAGTGCAGGCTGCTGTCCTTCTTGACGTCGGGCGCGTCGGACGGGCTCAGGCGCTCCAGCATATCCAGTCCGCCGGCGCGCAGGTTCTGCAGGCGCACGGTGGTATCCGGAATCGGCAGGAAGGTGATGCGACTGAAATGGTAGTCCTTGGCGTCGTAGTACTTGTCGAACTTGTCCAGCACGATGCGATCGTTCTGCACGCGTTCGACGAACTTGTACGGGCCCGAGCAGATCGGCTTGCGGCCTACCGCGTTGGGATCCTTGGGATCGAAGCTGTCGGGCGCCAGCATCATGCCGGCGCGGTCGCTAAGCTGGGCCAGCAGCGTGGCATCGGGCCCCTTGAGCGTCAGCACCAGGGTTTCGGCATCCGGCGCCTCGACCTTGTCCACCGATGCCAGTTCGCCCTTGCGGAAGCTGTCCGGCAAGGTGCGCGCGCGGTCCAGGTTGGCCTTGGCGGCAGCGGCGTCGAACTTGCTGCCGTCATGGAACACGACGTCCTTGCGCAGCTTGAACGTCAACACCGTGTTGTCGGTGTTCCAGTTCCACGACGTCGCCAGTTGCGGCACGATGTGCAGGCGCGGATCGATGTCGACCAGCTTGTCGCACAGCGAAGTGAAAACGATGCGGCCGACGTAGGTGCGCGCGCGCGCCGGGTCGAGCACATCCGGGTCTTCCTGCAGGCCGATGCGGATCTCCTGCGCCAACGTGGCGCCGGAAGCCAGCATCAGGACCGCGGCGCCGATGGCGCTTGCCAGTTTTTTCATATTCCCTTATCCCCTAGGAGTGATCGATCTAACAGGCTTCAGAAGCCCACTGCCTGGCCGTCGCGGCGGCTGTCGCTGGCGGCGACGTAGCCCAGGTCGTGGTCGCTTTCCGACATGCGCCAGATGAACTGGCCGGAGCCGAAGTCCATGTAGGGATCGTTCACGCTCTTCAGCACGTGGCCCAGGTTCTTCAACCCTTCCACGGTGCTGGCGGGCATGGTCGATTCCAGGTCCAGCGTGAAGTCACGGTTGACCTTCCAGCGCGGTGCGTCGCAGGCGGCCTGCGGGTTCTGATGATAGTCCAGCATGCGCGAGACTGTCTGCAGATGGCCTTGCGGTTGCATGTCGCCGCCCATGACGCCGAAGCTCATGACGGGTTTGCCGTCGCGCGTCAGGAAGCCGGGGATGATGGTCTGGAAGGGACGATGGCCGCCCTTCACCACGTTGGCCGCCTTCGGATCCATGGAGAAACCGACGCCGCGGTTCTGCAGGCTGATGCCGGTGCCCGGCACCACCACGCCCGAGCCGAAGCCCATGTAGTTGGACATGATGAAGGACACCATCATGCCGCTTTCGTCGGCGGTGGTCATGTAGATGGTGCCGCCGGCGTGCGGACGGCCCGCGGCGAAATGCGTGGCGCGGTCCAGGTTGATGAGCTTGGCGCGCGAGGCCAGGTAGGCATCGTCGAGCATCTGCTCGGGGGTCACTTCCATGGTGCGGGGGTCGCCGACGTACTTGTACAGGTCGGCGAAGGCCAGCTTCATGGCTTCGATCTGCAGATGCTGCGCGCGCACCGAGTCCAGCGGCAGGCCGGCCTGGTCGAAGCGGTCGAGAATGCCCAGCGCGATCAGCGCAGCGATGCCCTGGCCGTTCGGGGGGATCTCGTGTACTTCGTAGCCGCGGTATTTGCGCGAGATGGGCTTGACGAAGTCGGGACGGTAGTTGCGCAGGTCGTCCAGGGTCATGGCGCCGCCGTTGGCCTTGGCGTGAGCGACGATCTTGGCGGCGATGTCGCCTTCGTAGTAGTCGCGGCCCTTGCTTTCAGCGATGCGGCGCAGGGTCCAGGCGGCTTCCGGAATGCGGAAGTGTTCGCCGACGGCGGGGGCGCGGCCATTGGGCATGAAGGCCTCGGCGAAGCCGGGCTGGTCTTTCAGTTCGGCGGCGGCGGCTTCCCACTTGCGGGCGGTGATGGGGGGCACGGTGTAGCCGCGCTCGGCCACTTCGATGGCGGGCTCGAACAGGGTTTCGAAGGGCAGCTTGCCGAATTTCTCGTGCAGGGCGGCCCAGCCGGCGACGGCGCCGGGGACGGTGACGGTATCCCAGCCGCGCTTGGGCTGGACGGCCAGCCCGTCCTTGCCGGTGCCGTATTTGTTCTTGAAGTAGTCGACGTTCCAGGCGGCCGGGGCCACGCCGGAAGAATTCAGGCCTTGCAGTTCCTTGCCGTCCCACACGATGGCGAAGCAATCGCTGCCCAGGCCGCAGGAGACCGGTTCCGTCAGCGTGATCGTGGCTGCCGCGGCGATGGCTGCGTCGATGGCGCTACCGCCCTTGAGCAGCATGCGCAGGCCGGCTTGCGCGGCCAGCGGATGCGAGGTCGACACGATATTGCGTGCGAACAAGGGCGCGCGGATGGTCGGATACGGGTTTTCCCAGATGAAATTCTTCATATGACGCTCGGCAGGAAGTAAATGGCGTGGGTCAGGCAAACCACGCAAGGTACACGCGTGATTTAATTAAATCAATTTGATTTTTTGTTGTGTCATACAAGAAAATTTTATGAGTCGTTGGGATGTCTTATTCGCCTGCGGCGGCCACCTGCGGGTCAGGTGGGCGCGGCCTACCGGCCGCGCCCGTTGTCTGGGAGGGGCCTGCGGCAACGAACCAGCATGGCAGCGGGTTGGCCGCGACAGCGGGACGGCCGTGGCAGCGCGTCGGCCCCGACAGCGGGTCGGCGGTGAGGGGCCACGATCTGCGGTGTTGGTGGCGAACCGAAATTCAATATTCATGAGCATTGATCTCACATGAGCACTGTCCGATTTCTGCGTACTTTTGTGGCCGTCTCTCGTTACGGCTCTTTTTCGGAGGCGGCCGAGCGGGTGGCGTTGACGCAGGCGGCCGTGAGTTTCCAGATGCGCGCGCTGGAAGAAGAACTGGGCCGGGAGCTGTTCGATCGCAGCGGGCGGCTGGCTATCCTCAATGCCGCCGGACGCGACCTGCTGCCGGAAATCAAGCAATTCCTGGATCTGTACGAAAGAATACGCTCCCCCCGCCGCCCCGGCCCCGGCGAACTGGCCGGATCCGTGGCCATCGGCGCCATCGTGTCATGCATGGGCCTGTTATCCAAGGCCGTATCTACCCTGAAGCGCGAACACGACGGCCTGGACGTGCGCCTGTTCTCGGGCAAATCCAGCGAACTGGCGGGCAAGGTCGAAAGCGGCGAACTGGACGCCGCCCTGGTCGTGGAATCCGGCCGCCGCGTGGCCAGCACGCGCTGGACGCCGCTCTACGAAGAACCCCTGGTGGTCATCGCCCCCGCCAAGGCCACGGGCGCCACCCTGCATGAACTGCTGGAGGGCAACCCCTTCCTGCGTTTCGACCGCACCCAGCGCACCGGCCTGCAGATCGACCGCGTGCTGCGGCGCCTGAACGTGCACGTGCATGAGTTCCTGGAGCTGAACGCGATCGAGACCGTGGTGGAGCTGGTCAGGCAGGAAGTGGGCGTCACCCTGCTGCCCTTGCTGAAGGCCGCGCAATGGGCAACGGCGCCGGACCTGCGGGTGTTACCGCTGCCGGAAGACATCGGCGCGGTCGTACGGTCCATAGGCCTGATCGACCGGCGCGAACACTCACGCCAAGCCATCACCGATTCAATCTTCCAGCGCTGCGCGCAGCTACAGGACGACCGTTAGAACTCGGGGGGGAGCCTTACAGTGCTTCGTCGTCGGCTTCGCCGGTGCGAATCCGGATGGCCTGCTCTACAGGAGTGACGAAAATCTTGCCGTCGCCGATCTTGCCGGTGCGCGACGCCTTGACCACCGCTTCGATGGCCTGCTCCACCAACTCATCCGGCAGCACCACTTCGACGCGGATCTTGGGCAGGAAATCGACCACGTACTCGGCGCCGCGATAGAGTTCGGTATGGCCCTTCTGGCGGCCAAAACCCTTGACCTCGGTGACGGTCAGCCCGCTGACGCCCACTTCGGCCAGCGCCTCGCGCACTTCGTCGAGCTTGAACGGTTTGATGATAGCGGTGACTTGTTTCACTTGAAGTCCTTTCTACTTTTATATCGAGGCTCAGGCGGTTTCGCGAAAGCCGTTGGTGACAGGATAGCGCCAATCCCGGCCGAACGCGCGCGGCGTGATGCGCGGCCCCGGCGGCGCCTGGCGGCGCTTGTATTCATTGATGCGGATCAGGCGCACGACCTGCTCCACCGCTTCCCGCGGAAAGCCCGCGGCGACGATCTCGGCGGCCGACTCGTTGCGCTCCATATAGCGCTCGATGATGCCATCCAGGATGTCATAGGGCGGCAGGCTGTCCTGATCCTTCTGGTCCTCGCGCAACTCCGCCGACGGCGGCCGCGTGATGATGCGGTCCGGGATGATCTCCTGCTCCCGGTTGCGCCACACCGCCAGGCGGTACACCAGCGTCTTGGGCACGTCCTTGATGACGGCGAACCCGCCCGCCATGTCGCCGTACAGCGTGCAATAGCCGGTCGTCATTTCCGACTTGTTGCCGGTGGTCAGCACCAGCCGGCCCGTCTTGTTGGACAGCGCCATCAGCAGGGTGCCGCGCGCACGCGCCTGGATGTTCTCTTCCGTGGCATCCACCGCCAACCCCGCGAAATGCGGCGCCAGCATGGCTTCGAACGAATCCACCACCGAACCGATGGTGATGACGTCATAACGCACGCCCAGGCGCCTGGCCATGTCCTCGGCGTCGATCTGCGAAATATCCGCCGTATAGCGCGACGGCATCATGACGGCGCGCACGTTGTCCGCGCCCAGCGCGTCCACTGCCACCGCCAGCACCACGGCCGAATCGATGCCGCCCGACAGTCCGATGATCACACCGGGAAAACGATTCTTGCCCAGGTAGTCGCGCACGCCCAGCACCAGCGCCTGCCACACCTGCGCTTCGGTCCGCCCTTCGACCACGCCCGGCGCCTGCAGCGGCGCCACGGGCCGCACATTGCCTTCGGCGTCCACCTCGACGGACTGCACGGCTTCGGCGAAATCCGCCAGCCGCGCCGTCATCCGGCCGGCGCGGTCCATGGCGAAGGACGCGCCGTCGAACACCAGTTCATCCTGTCCACCCACCAGATTGGCGTAGATCACCGCGCAATCGCTGACGCTCACGCAGTGGCGCGCCACGCGCTGGCGTTCGTCCTGCTTGCCGGTGTTGTAGGGGGAAGCATTGGGCACCAGCAGCACCCGGGCCCCGGCCGCGCGCGCGGCGGTGGGTGCGCGGTCGAACCACATGTCCTCGCAGATCACCACGCCGAACGTGACGCCGGCGACCTCGAACGTCAGCGGCGTGCCGTCCGCCTGGAAATACCGCTGCTCGTCGAACACCGAATAATTGGGCAGCTCGCGCTTGCGGTAGCAGCCCAGCACCTGGCCCTCGAACAGCACGCTGGCGGCGTTGTACAGCGGCGAACCCGGCGCTCCTGCGGCGCTGTCGACGTGGCCGATCACCACCCGCAGCCCTTTGAATTGCGCCAATTCCTGGCGCAGGCCGTCGAGCACCCGCAACTGTTCCTGCACGAATTGCGGCCGCAACAGCAGGTCTTCGGGCGGATAGCCGGTGAGCACCAGTTCCGGCGTCAGCAGGATGTCAGTGCCCTGTTCATGCGCCTGGCGCGCGGCCGCCAGCACGCGCTGGGCGTTACCGGCCAGGTCTCCGACACAAGCGTTGATCTGCGCGATAGAGACTCGGGCTGTGCTCATTGCTGGGGATGCGGGGGCAGAAAAAGGAGGGATGAAATTATCGCATGCCGCGTTCTCGCCCGGGTTCTATAATCCCCCCCACTATGGCAAACACCAACGCAAATACCCCCTCCTCGTCGCAAGACCAGTTCGCCAACAAGGCGCAAGCCTGGTCCGCCCGCTTCTCCGAGCCGGTTTCCGATCTCGTCAAGCGCTACACCGCCTCGGTGGATTTCGACAAGCGCCTGGCGCGCCATGACATCCAGGGTTCATTGGCCCATGCCGACATGCTGGCCGCCCAGGGCATCATTTCCGACCAGGACCTGGCGGACATCCAGCGCGGCATGACGCAGATCCTCGGCGAAATCGACGCTGGCAGCTTCCAGTGGCTGCTCGACCTGGAAGACGTGCACCTGAACATCGAGAAACGCCTGGTGGAGCTGGTCGGCGATGCCGGCAAGCGCCTGCATACCGGCCGTTCGCGCAATGACCAGGTGGCCACGGACATCCGCCTGTGGTTGCGTGGGGAAATCGATATCCTGGTGGACCTGCTGCGCCAGCTGCGCCATGCCCTGGCCAGCGTGGCCCTGGAAAACGCCGCCACCATCATGCCGGGCTTCACCCATTTGCAGGTAGCCCAGCCCGTGACCTTCGGCCACCATCTGCTGGCGTATGCCGAAATGTTCGGCCGCGACGCCGAGCGCCTGGCCGACTGCCGCCGCCGCGTCAACCGCCTGCCCCTGGGCGCCGCGGCCCTGGCCGGCACCAGCTACCCCATCGATCGCGAGCGGGTCGCCCGCACCCTGGGCTTTGACGGCGTGTGCCGCAATTCGCTGGATGCGGTGTCGGATCGCGATTTCGCCATCGAATTCTGCGCCGCCGCCGCCCTGGTGATGACGCACGTTTCCCGTTTCTCGGAAGAACTGGTGCTGTGGATGAGCCCGCGCGTGGGCTTCATCGACCTGGCCGACCGTTTCTGCACCGGCAGTTCCATCATGCCGCAGAAGAAGAATCCGGACGTCCCTGAACTGGCGCGAGGCAAGACCGGCCGCGTCAACGGCCATCTGGTGGCCCTGCTGACCTTGATGAAGGGCCAGCCCCTGGCCTACAACAAGGACAATCAGGAAGACAAGGAAGGCCTGTTCGACACCGCCGACACCCTGCGCGACACCTTGACCATTTTCGCGGACATGGCAGGCGGCATCAAAGTCAAGGCCGACAATATGCGGGCCGCGGCCCTGCAAGGCTTTGCCACGGCCACCGACCTGGCCGACTACCTGGTCAAGCGTGGCCTGCCCTTCCGCGATGCGCATGAAATCGTGGCCCATGCCGTGCGTGACTGCGAACAGCGCGGCTGCGACCTGGCCGACCTGACCCTGGCCGAACTGCAGGCCTACAACGCTTCCATCGGCGAAGACATCCACCAGGTGCTGACCCTGGAAGGCTCCGTCGCCGCGCGTGACCACATCGGCGGCACCGCTCCCGCCCGCGTGCGCGCCGAAGCCGAACGGGTGCTGGACGAAACGAAGGGCAGTTAATGTCAGAGGCATTGAATTAAAACAGGCACGCTGACGCGTGCCTGTTTTTTTGGAGTTTCTAAACGCCCCGAGCTCAAGACGGCCTGGTCACGGTCAGGGGATATGCCGCGGACCTGCCGCCCGCGGCCTATCCCTTGGCCGGGACGCCATCGGAGCCTCGGGTACAGTCTCCGCCAGGACTACCTAAGCAGCAGCCGCAGCGGCCCCTTGGGCCGCCAATTGCTCCGCCAGCAGCTTCTTCTCCGCGGCCTGCGCCTGCGCCGCGACCACCCGCTCGGCATCCAGCGATTCGAACACCGCGATGGACTCCACGTGCCCCGTGTGCGGGAACATATTGATCACCCCCGCGCTACGCAGCACATAACCACCTTCGTGCACCAAAATCGCCGCGTCCCGCGCCAGCGTCGCCGGGTTACAGGACACATAGACGATCCGCCGCGGCCGTTCGTCCACCGACAGCAGTGCCAAAGCCTGCGCCACCGCATGCGCCCCTTCGCGCGGCGGGTCGATCAGCATGCGATCGAAATATCCCAATCCCCGCAGCCACGAAACATCCACCTCGAACAGGTTCAACGTGGAGAAACTGGTGGTCGCGCCCAGGCCATGCTGGCGCGCGGCTTCCAGCGCGCGATCGGTCAGCGCCTTGCTGCCTTCCACTCCCACCGCCTCGCGTGCCAACGTCGCCAGGGGCAGCGTGAAATTGCCCAGGCCGCAGAAGAGATCCGCCACCCGGTCCGTAGGCTGAACCTCCAGCAACGTCAACGCCCGCGCAATCAGCGCGCGGTTGATGGCGTGATTCACCTGCGTGAAGTCGGTAGGCTTGAACGGCATCCGCAACCCGAACTCCGGCAGCGAGTACGCCAGCGTATCGGCGTGCTCGCGCTCCAGCGGATGACAGGTATCCGGCCCCTTGGGCTGCAACCACCACTGCACCGCATGGTGCGCGGCGAACTCACGCAGGATGGCAATGTCGTCGTCGGTCAGCGGTTCCAGGTGCCGCAGCACCAGCACCGTCGCCACATCCCCAACCGCCACCTCGATCTGCGGCATGCGATGGGGTTGCGACATGCGGGTGATCATGGCGCGCAGTGGCAGCAGCAAGCCGGCCACGTGGGGCGGCAGCACATGGCATTCGCGCATGTCGGCCACGTAGCTGCTCTTGCGCTCGTGGAAACCCACCAGCACCCCGCCCTTCTTGGCCACCACGCGCACCGACAGGCGCGCGCGGAAACGGTAGCCCCAGGTGGGGCCATGCAAGGGCGGCAGCACGCGGGCCGGCCGCATCTTGCCGACGTGCCAGAAGGTGTCTTCCAGCGAGCGCTGTTTGATCGCCACCTGGGCCGAAGCTTCCAGATGCTGCATGGCACAGCCACCACAGACACCGAAATGCGGGCAGCGCGGCTTGACCCGCTGCGACGACGGCCGCAACACGTCTACCGTGCGGGCGATTTCATAAGACGGTTTGCGGCGCACGGTTTCCACCGCCACACGTTCACCAGGCAAAGCCCCTTCGACGAATAAAACTTTACCGTCGCGGCGGGCAATTCCCCGAGCTTCAAGATCCAGGGATTCGATATCGAGAACTTCGGCCATTAAGCTATCCAAGGCGTGACACTGTCACGAGCAGGCCGGCATTGTAATAGAACCCCAAATCCTGTGTAGGATGCTCATCAGGGAGCGGTGGTAACGCCCGCTCGGCCGCCCCCCCTGTAATCAAAAGACGACAGCAGCCATCCACGGCGAGCCGCAAAAACCAACGCCCACCTTGCGGTGGGCGTTGACCCCTTGGGAGCTGGCGGGCTGAAACCCGCTCGAAAAACTCTAGAAAACTGCGAAACCTTGGAAGGCCAAAACGTTTTAGAAAGTGCGCTGGATCGAAGCCAACAGGCCCAGGCGTCCGGCGGGATGGCCGTTCTTGGTGTTGTACCAATTGTCCTTGGACGCCCCCACCGCGGCCAGGCCAAACACCCAGCCCTTGACGTCCTTGGTCACGCCCAGCTTGTAGTCGACGTAATGGCCCAGGGTGTCGCCATCGGTATCGGTGGCGTTCTTCAGCTTCTGGTAGCCGACGTGGCCCAGCAGGCCCCAACCGTCGCCCAGATCGAAAGTGGCCGAGGCGTCCAGATACCAGGTGCCCTTGGAATTCGGCGTGCTGAAGAAGTCGCCCGGGGTATAGGAGTACTTCAACGAATAGTTGGCGTAGCTGCCGCCTATATAGATATCCGTGTTGTTGTAGTTGCCGCCCTTGGGCGACGTCGAGCCAGGGTAGTAGTAGTGCAGCGCACCGACGTCCAGGCCGAAGCCATTACCGACGTCACCCTTCCAGCCGCCGTAGAAGTCCATTTCCAGATTGCCGTCGGTGTAAACGGAATCGGACACATTGGAGTTCCAGTTGCCCAGGTAGAAGCCGGACGTATGCGTCAGGTCCAGGCCCAACTGCGCGGCGGGGCGAAAATCGGTCTGCGAATAGCCGCGAAAACGGTAGTCGTTCGTCACCGTGGCGTTGCCGCTCAGGGAAAAGCCGGCGCCCAGGTCCGTGGCGTCCGCGGCGATCGCGGGCACGGCAGCCACACAAGCGGCCAGGGCAAAAGGTACAGCGAGCAGCGTCTTCTTCATGGTTCGGATCCTGGTGAGAGAACTGGTTGAGACTTTCGAGTCCGGGCGCGGCATCGATCCGCCCCACCCGTTACATGCTTGAAAATTGCCGTACAAGCCAGGAGGTCCGGAGCGACACTTTTCCCTCCTTTGGAAAATGTCGGACCTGGCTGGCCCTGCTTCTTTCAAAGCACAATCCGTGCCAACTTTTCACTAGGTAAAGAATCTATCTAAATCATTCACTGCGCACTGATTTGGTGCAAATTCCCGTGCATTGGGGAGATTTCGCGCACACAAATGAGGAAATGCCCGATCCGGCGCTCCGGATCGGGCATTTTGATAAGTCATGAAACCGCCATACCGCCAGACCGGGGGCTTAACCTCACCCCCCGTCTGGCGTCCGGCGGATCAACCCACCGGACTACGCGCAGGATCAACCCGCCGGCTTGTCAGCCGGGGCCGGCGCACCCGCGGGCGGGGGCGGCGGACGGTGACCCGCCGGGCCGCGATGGTCGCCGCCGTGCTCCTTGCGGTGCTCCTCCCAACGCGCCTGGCGCTGCTTGACGAACTGGGTCACCTGGCCACGCTGGCCATCGTTCAGGCTATCCCAGACCGCCAGCCACTTCTGCTTGACCTGGTCGACCTGGCCTTCGAACTGTTGGCGGCGCTGGCCTTCCTGGTCCATCAAGGCGTGCGGATCCAGCTTGCCCGCGGCGATCTGGTCATCCAGCAGTTTGTGGCGGCCCTTGCCAGCTTCATGCATGGACTTGCCTAGATCACGCTGGGCATCCTGGGCGGTCTTGAACAGGCCTTGCTGCTGCGTGTTCAACTTCAACTGGTCGACCTCCTTCTTGCCGATGGGACCCAGGCCGGGAATCATCATGGAGTCGCGCATGCCTTCCCAGCGGCGATGGTCGCCGGGGCCGGCGTGCGGACCCTTGGCGGAAGGAGCCGTGGCGGCGGGAGGTGCATCGGTGGCGGCGGCAGCCAGGGCCGTGCCGGACAAGGCGCCGGCAGCGAGGGTCAGGGACAGGCCGGCGATGATCGGGCGAAGTGCGAAACGGGACATGGTTTGGTCTCCTGGGGAGTGTTTAACGCGAGACCATTGTCTGCCCTGCTTGATTACGAGTTGGTTTCTTATCCGAGGAGGATTATTTCAGTCGGTTGCGGAATGGCGGTAAATGGGGCTTTCAGGCCATCACTCCGCAATTCCTCCTCATTCCGCGTCCCAGGCCGCCAGATATTCGCGCCAATGGGGCGCCGGATTGTTCGACAGCGACTCGCGCACCAGCGCGATTTCCTCGTCGTACGAGACCCGATCGAGCTCGCCGCGCAGGAAGCGCCAGCGGCAATACACCAGCCAGGTGTTGACGACGTCGGTTTCGCAATACGCACGCACGTCGTCGGCACCGCCCTGGCACCACGACTCCCACACCTTGCCGCCGTCCATGCCCAGCTTGCCGGGAAAGCCGCAAAGCTTGGCCAATTGATCGAGCGGGGCATTGGCGCGGCCGTTGTACTTGGCCAGCACGTCCATCAGGTCGATATGGCGCGTGTGATAGCGGCCGATATAGTTGTTGAACTTGAACTCGCGGTCGTCCTCGCCCTGGTCCCAGTAGCGCGGCGCCGGCACACCGTGGATCAGGCTGCGGTAATGCAGCACCGGCAGGTCGAAGCCGGAACCGTTCCAGCTCACCAGCTTGGGCGTGTAGCGCTCGATGGTCTTGAAGAACTGTGCCAGCAAGGCCGGCTCGGTGTCGTCCGCATTACCCAGCGTGCGCACGCGAAAGCCCTGCTCGTCGCGAAACACGCAGCCGATCACGGCAATCTGCTGCAGGTGCAGCGGCAGGAAATCGCTGCCGGTGGCCTCGCGGCGCGCCGCGAAAGCGCGCTCCGCCACTTCCTGGTCCGGGACCTCGGGGCCCCAGCCATTGAGCTTGCGCAGACCCTGCACGTCCGGCAGGGTCTCCAGGTCGAACACCAGGGTCGGCGTCATCGCTGCGGCAGGTACTGCAAGGGATCGACCGGCGTGCCCTGGCGCCGGATCTCGAAGTGCAGGCGGGGCGAAGCGGCGTCGGTCTGGCCGATTTCCGCCACCTTGGTGCCGCGCTTGACCTCCTGGCCGGTCTTCACCAGCAAGGCACGGTTGTGGGCGTAGGCGGTGATGAAACCGTTGTTGTGGTTGATGATGATCAGGTTGCCCAGGCCGCGCACGCCGTTGCCGCTGTACATCACCTTGCCGTCAGCCGCCGCCGTCACGGGATCGCCGGCGTTGCCGCCGATGTCGATGCCCTTGGTGTTGGTGTTGAAGGTCTGGATCAGCGAGCCATTGGCCGGCCAGGCCCAGTTGACGACGCCCGCGTCAGGCGCGCGCGCCGGCTTGGGCGTATCGGCGATGGTCGGCGGCGGGGCCGTCGGGGCGGTGGTCGTCGTCTCGGGCGGCGTGGTGGGCGGCGCCGTCGGCTGCGTCGGTTCGCCCGGCGGCGGCAGCGGCGTCGGTTCCGTGCTTTGTTCCGTAGGCTTGGCAACCGGACGCGATCCCAGCGCCGTGGCGGTGCCGCCGCCCGCCGGCGCGGACAGCTTGAGCACCTGGCCAACCGACAGCACGTTGGAATCGCTCATGCCGTTCCAGCGCTTGAGCGTGTCCACGTCGACACCGTTGGCGCGGGCGATCTTGTATAGCGTGTCGCCAGGCTTGACGACATATGTGCCGCCAGTGGCGGTGCCACCGGCTGGCGCGGGCGGTGCATTGGTCAGATCGACTACTGGCGCCCGCGTACCGGTCGTGCAACCGGCCAGCAGAACGCAGCCGAGCACGCCCGCGAAGATGACGCTACGTTGCAGGCGCGCAATTGCGTCGGCCCCTGCAAAATGACTGATTCCGGTCAGTGACAACTGCCCGTTGAGCATATGATTCTCCTGGTTGCTCAAGATTGTATGCCGGCCCTCAGCGGAACAAAACGCACCGCTTCCAATTCCGTACGCTTCCACGCCGTCGCACTGGTTCGCTCGACCAGCACCAGGCGCTGGCTCGAAGTGCCTTCCGGTGCGATCAGGCGGCCGCCCGGCGCCAATTGATTCAATAGTGCCTGCGGGATGGCGATGCCCGCGGCGGCCACAACGATAGCATCGAAAGGGGCCGAATTAGGCAGGCCCAGCATGCCGTCGCCATACGTCAACCGCACACGTGTATTCAGGCGCAAGGACCGCAGATGATCGCGCGCCAAATCAAAAAGCCCACGTATTCTTTCAATGGCGTAGACGTCGCGCACGATGTGCGACAGCACGGCCGCCTGGTAGCCGCAGCCGGCGCCCACTTCCAGCACGCGGGTCGGCGCCCGGCCTTCGCAGACGGCGGCGATCATGCGCGCCACCACCCATGGCTGGGAAATCGTCTGGGAATGGCCGATCGGCAAGGCCGCATCGTCGTAGGCACGGCTGGCCAGCGCCTGGTCGACGAAGATGTGGCGCGGCACGGCTTCCATGGCGGTGAGCACGCGTTCGTCGCTGATGCCCTGAGCCCGCAGCCTTTGCACCATGGCCGCACGCAGGCGTCCGGAATTCAGGCCAAGATTGCTTTCTTCGCTGCGCGCCACGGGCGCCGCCGCGGGGCGTTGCAACGTGGCGGACGAGATGCGCGTATTGCTGTTGGTCGCCGTCACACCTTTAGGTGCGCCCGTCGCCGAGCCATAGGAACTGGCCCGCTTGGGGGCGGGCGCGGCATGCGATGTCGCTTGCGGGTTCACCGGCTTGCGCATAGCGGCTCCGCCCAGGCTCGCACCGGGTCCAGTTGGCCCTGGTGGGTGAGGTCCAGGCGCAAGGGGGTGATGGAAACCTTGCCTTCGGCGACGGCATGGAAGTCGGTGCCGGGCGTGGCGTCGGCGGCGGCGCCGGCCGGGCCTATCCAGTAGATCGGATCGCCGAACGGCGTCGTGGTGCGAACCACCGGTTCGGATGGATGGCGCTTGCCCAGGCGGGTAACGGTCCAGCCGGTCATGGCGTCCAGCGGCCGATTGGGGAAATTGACGTTCAGCAGCACAGGCGCCGCCAGCGGCTGCGCGATCTGGTGCTCGACCACCCGGCGCGCCATGGCGGCGGCCGCGTCCAGGTTTTCCCAGCCTTTTTCCGCCAGCGAGAACGCGATGGCGGGAATGCCGAACAGATAGCCTTCGGTGGCGGCGGCGACGGTGCCGGAATACAGGGTGTCGTCACCCATGTTCGCGCCGTTGTTGATGCCGGACACGACCAGGTCCGGACGCGCCCGGACCAGGCCGCCGGTCAGGGCGACGTGGACGCAATCCGAGGGCGTGCCGTTGACATACAGGTAGCCATTGGCCGCTTCGCGCACGGACAGGGGCCGGTTCAGCGTCAGCGAGTTCGACGCGCCGCTGTGATTGACCTCCGGTGCCACCACCGTCAATTCGCCCAGTCCCCGCAACGCCTCGACCAGCGCCACCAAGCCGGGCGCTGTATAACCGTCGTCGTTGGATACGAGAATCCGCATTGTGCTTCCAAAAGAAAATAAAGCGCCGGAGCGCGTCGAATTGTACCTGCTGTGCCTCGCCGCCGCCGGTGCAAACAGGTGGAGGGGGTGCAATGGAGGATGACCAGAGGGATAAACCAGGGGGATAAGTCAGGGATGAGGTAGTAGAATCCGCGGCTGTCGTCCCAACGGAAACATCGTCATGGTGCAGGAACCTCATTCCATCTTGTTCAGCCTCGGCCTGGTCGTACTGGCTTATGTGATCGGGTCCGTCCCCTTCGCGGTCGTGGTAAGCAAGCTGATGGGACTGCAGGATCCGCGTAGCTATGGCTCCGGCAACCCGGGCGCCACCAATGTGCTGCGCTCCGGCAGCAAGCTGGCTGCCGTGCTGACCCTGCTGGGCGACGCCGCCAAAGGCTGGTTCGCCGTGTGGCTGGCGCAGCGCCTGGGTACGCCCTCGCTGTCCTGGAACGTGGTGTCGCTGGTAGCGCTGGCGGTTTTCCTGGGGCACCTGTTCCCGCTGTTCCTGCGCTTTCGTGGCGGCAAGGGCGTGGCCACCGCGCTGGGCGTGATCCTGGCGATAGAGCCCTGGCTGGCGCTGGCCGTCGTGGCGACGTGGCTGATCGTGGCGGTGTGCTTCCGCTATTCGTCGCTGGCGGCGCTGGCGGCGGCGGTCTTCGCCCCCTTCTATTACGTCTTCGGCAGCGGCCTGGCCTGGTACGCCCAGGGCCCGCTCACCGTGGCCCTGGTCTTCATCGTGCTGCTGCTGATCGTCCGTCACCGCGCCAACATCACCCGGCTGCTGAATGGGACGGAATCGCGCATAGGCAGCAAGAAAAAGGCAAGTTGAAGGAAGATCGGCGCCGCTGACGGCATCGCAGCGACGTTAGCGCATCGAGCAGCCGTGCATCGAGCAGCCGTGCAGCCGACGCCAGCGCATCCGGCACCGGCGCATCAGCGCTGCCTCGCATCAGGCTGCGGAGACGTCCGCCAGATCCCACCGTGGCCGTACCGTGAACGCATGTTCGTCGCGCCGCAGCGTGGCCAGGCCTGCCTTGACCCGTTCGCTGGCGGCGAAAGCAATCATGGCGCCGTTGTCGGTGCATAGCTCCAACGGCGGGAAATAAGCCTGCGCCTTCAGGCGCGGCAGCGACTGTGCCAGGCGTGCCCGCAGGCGCTTGTTGGCCCCTACCCCGCCCGCCACCACCAGCCGCTTCAAGCCCGTCTGCTTCAGGGCTTTCTCCGCCTTGGCCGCCAGCACATCCACGATGGCGGCCTGCGTGGCCGCCGACAGGTCGGCGCGCGCCTGTTCGTCCAGGGTGCCACCGTCTTTCTCGGCGGCCTTCACCCGCGTCAGCACCGCCGTCTTCAGCCCGCTGAAGCTGAAATCCAGATCGCCGCTGTGCAACATGGGGCGCGGCAACTCGAAGCGGCTGGCATCGCCCCGCTCCGCCATGGCGGCCAGGGCTGGTCCGCCCGGATAGCCCAGGCCCAGCAGCTTGGCCGATTTGTCGAAGGCCTCGCCGGCGGCGTCGTCCAGCGTCTCGCCCAGCAGTTCGTAGCGACCGACGCCGTCGACTCGCATCAACTGCGTATGGCCGCCCGACACCAGCAGCGCCACGAAAGGAAACTCGGGACGCGGATCGGCCAGCAGGGGCGACAGCAGATGCCCTTCCAGGTGATGAATGGGAATCGCCGGCAGGTCGCGCGCCCAGGCAAAGGCCTGGGCCACGCTGGCACCCACCAGCAGCGCGCCGGCCAGGCCGGGACCGGCGGTGTAGGCCACCGCCTCGACGTCGGCGACGGTCAGGCCCGCATCGGCCAGGACCTTGCGGGTAAGCGGCAGCACGCGCCGCACGTGATCGCGCGACGCGAGTTCGGGCACCACCCCGCCATAGGCCTGGTGCATGGCGATCTGTGTGTGCAAGGCGTGCGCGAGCAAACCACGCCGGGTGTCGACCACCGCCACGCCGGTCTCGTCGCAGGAGCTTTCAAAGCCAAGAATTATCATGATGGCGGGAGTTTAACTTGCGGGGGCCCGGGAAGGCTCGTACCATCCCGGCCCGCCGCAAGGACAAAAACCAAGGTGCATGGCACCGGGACACGAGCGAACCACGGAAGGAGAAGACATGCTGGAGAGACTGTTTGGCCTGCGCGAGCATGGCAGCAATGCACGCACGGAAGCCGTTGCCGGGCTGACGACCTTCCTGACGATGTCCTACATCATCTTCGTCAACCCCACCATTCTTTCCACCACGGGCATGGATCGCGACGCGATTTTCGTGGCCACATGTCTTGCCGCGGCCCTGGGCACCCTGGTCATGGCACTGCTGGCCAACTGGCCCATCGGCCTGGCGCCCGGCATGGGACTCAATGCCTTTTTCGCGT
This sequence comes from Achromobacter sp. HZ34, assembly GCF_002209485.1. Classification (GTDB taxonomy): domain Bacteria; phylum Pseudomonadota; class Gammaproteobacteria; order Burkholderiales; family Burkholderiaceae_B; genus Bordetella_C. The sequence goes on from NZ_NJIX01000001.1 coordinate 1,050,469, forward strand.
TCACCGTGGTCAAGACCATGGGATTCAGCTGGCAGCAAGCCTTGGGCGCGGTGTTCATCTCCGGCGTCATCTTCCTGATCCTGACGGTCACCGGCATCCGCGCATGGCTGGTGCGGGGTATTCCCAATTCCCTGCGCAGCGCCATTGCCGCCGGTATCGGCCTGTTCCTGGCCATCATCGCCCTGTCGAATTCCGGCATCGTGGTGGCCCACCCGGCCACCAAGGTCACGCTGGGCGACCTGCGCGCGCCCGGCCCGCTGTTCGCCATCCTGGGTTTTTTCATCATCGCCGCCCTGGATGCGCTGCGGGTCCGGGGCGCCATTCTCATCGGCATCCTGGTGGTGACGGTGTTGTCCATGCTGCTGGGCTACAACGAATTCAAAGGTATTTTCTCCGCCCCGCCCAGCCTGGCGCCCACGCTGATGCAGCTGGATATCCGCGGCGCACTGCATGGCGGCCTGTTCCACGTCATCCTGGTTTTCGTGCTGGTCGAGGTCTTCGACGCCACCGGCACCCTGATAGGCGTGGCCAAACGTGCCGGACTGGTGCCCGAAGGCAAGCCCAACCGGCTTGGCCAGGCACTCTTCGCCGACAGCGCGGCCATCGTCGCCGGCTCGATGCTGGGCACCAGCAGCACCACCGCCTATGTGGAAAGCGCTTCGGGCGTGCAGGCCGGCGGCCGCACGGGCATGACCGCGCTGGTGATCGGCCTGCTGTTCCTGGCGGCGCTGTTCATCTCGCCGCTGGCCAGTTCGGTGCCGCCCTATGCCACCGCGCCCGCCCTGCTGTACGTGGCGGGCCTGATGATGCGCGAACTGATCGAGGTCAACTGGAACGACGTGGCCGAAGCCACGCCGGCCGCCTTGACCGCCCTGGTCATGCCCTTCACCTACTCCATCGCCAACGGCCTGGCCTTCGGCTTCATCAGTTATGTGGTGCTGAAGACGCTGACCGGCCGGGCCCGGGAGATCCACGCCGCCACCTGGCTGGTAGCGGCGCTGTTCGTCGTCAGGTTTGCATTTTTTCCAGGGTGACAGCGGTGGCCGGGGCTTCGCCCTCGCCCTCGTCTTGCCGGAACCGCTGGCGCCGGCGTTGCCAGAACGGGTGGTCGCTCCAATGCGGCTGCGCGTGATAATAGAAGCCCCGTTGCGACTCATATTCCGCCCACAGCTGGCGTTGTTGCTCGTCGTACTCGGCGATGAAGGTATTGCCCAGGCCCAATGTCTTCGTTCCCGCCAGCCAGGCGGTCAAGGCATAGTGAATCATGTGGCCGGCGTGGCTGGCCGTTCTCAGGGCTTTTGCCATGCCTTGCGATGACAGCGGGTCATGGGCCTGGGCCGCGTCGCCCACCGCCATCCAGGCGTCGCCGCAGAAGTCCTGCAGCCGCTGGCTGTGGGCCGGCGCACCCCGGATGACGCCACAGGGGCGATAGCCCTTGACGCTGAGCAAAGGCCCGATATGGCGCGAACCTTGCAGCAATCGATCGAAGCCTGACGGCGTTGCGGCCTGCCTGCCCGCCGGCAGATCCTCGTCGGAATGAAAAACCACAACACGCGAGCTGCCGCGGCGGGCCGTGGCCGGCAGGCGATTGCTGTACCACCAGCCATCGGGTGCCGCTTCCACCCGGGTGTAGCGGTCATCGTCGCCACCGGTGCAAGAAAACCATTGCGCGCAGGCGAACAGCCTGTCTTCATTGCGCAGCGCGGGAGTTTCCAGTGCACGCGCGACCACGGCCTGCCGGCCGGAACAGTCGACGAGATAACGGGCGCACGCCTGCAAGATGCCCCCTGGCGTTTTGAACGTCATCCGCCAATTCAATGAACCGTCCGTCACGCGGGCACAGGATAGAAAGTCGACCCCGCGATGCAGCGTGGCACCGGCGGCGACCGCATTCATGCGCAGCGCTTCGTCGAAAGCCAGGCGATCCACGCACAGGCCATGACCGGCCGAAGTGAAGGAAAAATCAGCGATATCGAGCTGCCCACCGGCCGACAGCGACGCGTTGCCGGCCGTACGGAAACTGCCGGCCAGCTGTCCGGTGGGATTTCCGGGATTCGCCAGGAAATGCTCGGCCAGCCCGACCGATGCCGGGTGCAGCGACTCACCCAGCGGGACATGCAACTTCACACTGGCGGACGCGCGCTTTTCCACCAGCAACACACGCTGGCCGAACCTGGCCAGCGTAATGGCAGTGGCGCATCCCGCCGGCCCGGAACCGACAACGACGACATCCCACGCCGTACCGGCAAGATCCAGCTTGCGCCGCTTTTTATTCATCACTCTACGTTCACCTTCGGTACCGCCGTCGACATCGACGCGCGTTGATTCTTGCCGTCGTGCACTGATGCGCATCGCGGCAGATATTCGCCAGGATCCGGGCATCGCAGAATGGGAGTTTTCTGAAAAGCGGCCAAGTTGCTAAAATGCTCGGTTCGCTCCGTTTTTCCCGCTCCACCCATGACTTACGCCGCCAAAGAGATTTTCAAGACCCTGCAGGGCGAAGGCGCCCAGGCCGGCCGGGCCGCGGTGTTCTGCCGTTTCGCCGGCTGCAACCTGTGGTCGGGCCGCGAAAGCGACCGCGCCAGTGCCGCCTGTACCTTCTGCGACACCGATTTCGTGGGTACCGACGGGCCCGGCGGCGGCAAGTTCACCACCGCGCAGGCCTTGGCCGAGACCCTGGCCGCCACCTGGGGACCTGACCGCGCGCGGCGTTATGTCGTGTTCACGGGCGGCGAACCCCTGCTGCAGATCGATACCGCCTTGCTCGACGCCGTCCATGCGCAAGGTTTCGAGATCGCCATCGAGACCAATGGCACGCTGCTGCCGCCGCCCGGCATCGACTGGATCTGCGTCAGTCCCAAGGGCACCGCGCCGGTGGCACTGCGGGCGGGCAATGAACTGAAGCTGGTCTATCCGCAACTCGACGCACCGCCGGAGTCCTTTGCCGGCCTGGATTTCGAGCATTTTTTCCTGCAGCCCATGGACGGCCCGCAACGGGTCGCCAATACCGAGCGCGCCGTGCAGTACTGCACCCAGCATCCGCAATGGCGCCTCAGCCTGCAGACCCACAAGTACATAGGCATTCCATGATTACCGCCCTCCAGGCCAGGAGCCTGGCATGATTTCCGTCACTCGCAGGCTGGAGTTCGATGCCGGCCACCGCATCCCCGACCATCGCAGCCAATGCCGCAATATGCATGGCCACCGCTATGTGCTGGAGGTGACGCTCCAGGGCGACATCGTCAACACGCCGGGCAGTTCCGACAACGGCATGCTGATGGACTTCTCCGAAATCAAGGCCATCGCCAACCAGGAACTGGTCGAGCGCTGGGACCACGCGTTCCTGGTGTATGCCGGCGACCAGGCCGTGCTGAATTTCCTGCAGAGCCTGCCGGGGCACAAGACCGTCGTGCTGGATCGCATTCCCACGGTGGAGAACCTGGCGCGCATCGCCTTCGATACCCTGTCGCCGCACTATCACAGCCATTACGGACTGGATCTGAGGCTGACGCGGGTGCGTTTGTATGAAACGCCTAACTGTTGGGCGGATTGCGACGGTTAACGGTTCGGTGCGGCCAGGACCCGGTCTTCGGCCATGACGTATATCCTTCGTCCCACACGGGCTTCGACGGGCCAGGTGCCGGTGAAAGCGCCGAACGCGGGCAGTATGCCGTGATCCTCATCCAGCACGAAACACGGTAGACGCACACTGTCGCGGCCACGGCCGCGCAGGATGTGGGACGGGTGCAGATGGCCCGCCCAGGCATATCGGCCCGCGGCGATCGTGCCGGGCACCGGTGGATGGTGGCGGCAATCGAAGGGCCCTAGCCGGTACGGCTCGTCCACCACGTCGAAGCCCAGTTCCGCCGGCGGATCTCCAGCATGGCTGTCGTGGTTGCCGCGTACGAGCACCCCGTGCAGTTGCGGATGCCGATCGCGCCAGGACTGCAGGGCTGCCAGCGTGGCCGGGGCGCGTGCGGCACGCGCGTGCAGGAAGTCGCCCAGGACCACGCACAGGCGCACCGGCAGCGTGGACAGCAAGGTGTCCAGGCGCGCCAGGGTCGCGGCGGTCGTTCCCTTCGGTACGGGCTGCCCCAGCGACCGATAGGCGGCCGCCTTGCCGAAGTGCGGATCGGCCAGCAGGAGAGCCTGTTGTGCCGGCCACCAGATCGCCCGCTGCGGCAGCAGATATACCCGCTCGCCCTTCACATCGACGGCTGTCGCGTGCGTCAGTGCGCCGTCCTCGCCGCCCGCGGCGTGGGTATTGCCTGCGCCGCGGGCAGCGTCGGGCGACCGCGCGCTGGCATGCGCCAAGCCTGCGAATTCTGCCTGCCATTCATGCCTTGCGTCGGGCATTGCTGCTCCTTCTGGTTGCGGCCTTGGGCGGCGCGTCGGCCGCTTTCTCCAGGTCCGCCAGCATGCGGGCCACGCGATCGGCCAGTTTTTCGCTCGACAGTTTCTCCCGCAGGCGCTCCACCATCAGGGGAAAAGACAGCGGCGTGGCGCGCGCCAGCGGCTGCCATTGCGGGCGGCTGGCGCGCATACGCGCCAGCACCCGGCGCAAGCGTCCCAATTCAAGCTCCTGCGCCAGCACTTCCCGTTCGGCCTGCGTCAGCAGCATATTGCGCGGATCGTATTCCCGAAAGACCTGGTAGAACAGGCTGGACGAGGCCTGCAGTTGCCGCGCGCTCTTGTGGGCGCCGGGAAAGCCCTGGAACACCAGCCCCGACACGCGCGCGATTTCGCGAAAGCGCCGCTGCGCCAGTTCGGCGGCGTTCAGGCTGGCCAGCACATCTTCCAGCAAGTCACCCTCTTCCAGCAGTCCCAAGGACGCATCTTCGAATAGCGTCGGCCAGTCCTGCTGTTCCGGACAAAGCAACTCCAGCCCATAGTCGTTGACCGCCAGTGTGAACGTCGCCGGCGCGCGTCGGGCCACGCGCCAGGCGATCAGGCTGGCGACGCCCAGGTGCACGTGGCGGCCGCCGAAGGGGTACAGGAACAGATGCCAACCCTCACGCGAGTGCAGCGTCTCGGCCAGCAGCAAGCCCGGCTGCGGCAGTGCCGACCAGCGCGCCTGCAGCGCCAACATGGGCTCGGCGCGGGCCAGTTCGGGGGTTTCGTAGCGGCCATGCGCCGCCAGTGAAAACTGTTCGACCACGGCATCGGCCAGTTCGCTGGACAGGGGCATGCGCCCGCCGTTCCAGCGCGGCACCGCGGCCCGGCGGCCCTGGGCACGCCGCACGAAGGCCGTCATTTCATGCACGCGCACCAGTTCCAGCAGGCGGCCCGCGAACAGGAAACAGTCGCCGGGACGCAGGCGCGCGATGAAGCCCTCCTCCACGGTGCCGAGCCGGGCGCCGCCGCCCCGACCGGACCAGTAGCGCACTTGCATGGTGGCGTCGGCGACGATGGTGCCTATGCTCATGCGATGCCGGCGCGCCAGGCGGGCGTCCGGCACGCGCCAGACGCCTTGTTCGTCCTGCGCGATGCGCCGGTAGTCCGGGTACGCGCCCAACGAGCGGCCGCCGCTGGCGACGAAGTCCAGGGCCCATTGCCATTCGTCGGGGAATAGATGGCGGTAGGCATGCGTGCACCGGACCTCGGCGTAGAGATCGTCGGCGGTGAAGCCGCCGCCCAGCGCGATGGTCACCAGGTGCTGCACCAGCACGTCCAGCGGGCGTTCTGGCGGGTCGCGCGATTCGATATGGCCGGCTTGCGCGGCGGCGCGAGCCGCGCAGGCTTCGACGAGTTCAAGGCTGTGGGTGGGCACCAGCGTGACGCGCGAGGGGCGGCCGGGCGCGTGGCCGGAACGGCCGGCACGTTGCAGCAGGCGGGCCACGCCTTTGGGCGATCCTATTTGCAGCACGCGTTCGACCGGCAGGAAGTCTACGCCCAGGTCCAGGCTGGACGTGCAGACTACGGCCTTGAGCTGGCCCCGCTTGAGGCCGGCTTCGACCCATTCGCGCGTCTGGCTGTCCAGCGAGCCGTGATGCAGGGCCAGCAGCCCGGCCCAGTCCGGCCGCGCTTCCAGCAAGGCCTGGTACCAGAGTTCTGCTTGCGCACGGGTGTTGACGAACACCAGCGTCGTCGCGCTGGCCTCGATTTCGGCGCATACCGTCGGCAACATGGACATGCCCAGGTGGCCCGCCCACGGGAAACGCAGCGGGTCCGGCGGCAGCACCGTATCGATGATGAGTTTCTTGGGCAAGGCCCCGCGTACCAGGCGGCCTGGCGGAGCCCGCGGCGCTGCGACCGCCACGGGCTCCGCCCCTGCGGGGACGGGCGCGGAGGCGCGGGCGGCGGTGACGGCCGCGCCGGGGCCTGAGGGGGCGCCGGGGCCTGGGGGGGCGCCGGCGATGTCGAGGGCGGCGGATTCGCCTAACAGGACGTCCAGAGCTACTCGGGGATTGCCGAGCGTCGCTGACAGTCCCCATGTGCAGAGGTCCGGGTTCCAGCGGCGCAGGCGGGCCAGGGCGAGTTGGGTCTGGACGCCGCGCTTGTTGCCTAGCAGTTCATGCCATTCGTCGACGATGACGGCGCGGACGTGGCTCAGTAGTTCGCGGGCGTTGGCGCGGGCCAGCAGCAGGGACAGGCTTTCAGGGGTGGTGACCAGGGCCGTAGGCAGGGTACGGTCTTGCGCGGCACGGACCGCGCTGGTCGTATCGCCGGTGCGTACGCCTACGGTCCACGGGCACTCCAGATCCGCCAATGGCCGGATCAAGGCCTGCGCGGTATCCGCCGCCAGTGCGCGCATGGGGGTCAGCCACAGCACGGTCAGTGGCGGTGCTTTCTTCGCAGCACGGCTTGTGCGTGACGCGGCCTTCGTAGCAGGCGCAGCGGTGGCGCCGGTCGCACTGGCGGCCCCGGCCGCCGTGGATGCCGTGGATGCCGTGGATGCCAAGGATGCCGTGGGGGCATAGGCCGCCAACGCGCCCAGCCAGACGGCATAGGTCTTTCCTGCTCCCGTCGTCGCATGCAACAGCCCGCTTTCGCCCCGCGCCATGGCGTCCCAGATCTCGTACTGGAAATCGAAGGGCCGCCACCCTTGCCGCTTCATCCACGCGACATTGCGAGCGACAGGCTCCGCCGCCTTCTTGCGCGCGGGGCGCTTGGCGGTTTCCTTCTTTTGAGATGGGGAATTGATGTTATTGCCCCGGGGGGCAATAACGACTGAAGATTTGGCAGCCTCTCCAACGCCGACGGTGTCGACTGGCGACGTGGCGCCTTTGTCCCCGCGGGCGGACTCGGCCTTTTTTCCCATCCTGTCGGGCCATTCCATCATGACGGCAACAACTCCGCCAAGGTCTGCAAGGTGTCGGCGTCGGCGACGCCCTTGTCCTGGCGCCAGCGCAGCATGCGCGGAAAGCGGACGGCGACGCCGCTCTTGTGGCGGGTGCTGCGCGCGATACCCTCGAATCCCAATTCGAAAACCTGGCTCGGTTCGACACTGCGCACCGGGCCGAATTTCTCGATGGTGGTCTTGCGCACGATGGCATCGACGGCGCGGATCTCCTGGTCGCTGAGGCCGGAATAGGCCTTGGCAAAAGGCACGAGACGGCGCTCGGGAGATTGCGGCGGGCCGTCCCACACGGCAAAGGTGTAATCCGTATATAGGCTGGCACGGCGCCCATGGCCACGTTGCGCATAAATCAACACCGCATCGATCGAATAGGGATCGACCTTCCACTTCCACCAGATGCCCGTCTCGCGCGTCCGCCCCACGCCATAGGTCGAACTGGCCGCCTTCAGCATCATCCCCTCCACGCCCAGGGCGCGCGACTCGGCACGCTGCGCATCCAACGCCGCCCAGTCATCGCCGCGCAGCAGCGGCGACAGGACCAAAAAAGACGACGCAGGGTGCGCCGTGTCCGCATCCGGCCCATTCGCCGGCTTCCCGTCCGCAATCGAACCGCGTCCCTGCAGCCCTTCCGCACCCGACCGATCCGCGACCTGACCGGCCAATCGTTCCAGCGCCGCGCGGCGCGTGGCCTGGGGCTGGCCGCGCATGTCTACCCCTTCCAGTTCCAGCAGGTCGTAGGCCAGCAACACCACAGGCGCATCCGCCAGCAAGCGCGCGCCCACATTCTTGCGGCCCAGCCGGCGCTGCAGTTGCGCGAAAGGCTGTACCCGGCCTTCGCGCCAGACCACGATCTCGCCGTCCAGCACCGTCCCATCGGACATCAACTCACCCAGCCGCAGCAATTCCGGAAAACGTTCGCTCACCAGCTCCTCGCCGCGCGACCACACCCACGTCTGCCCTGCCCGCCGTACCACCTGCGCACGAATGCCATCCCATTTCCACTCCACCAGCCAATCGCTGGTCGGTCCCAGCTGGGTCGGCAAGCGCTCCAGCGGCGCCGCCAGCGGATGCGCCAGGAAAAACGGATAAGGCTGCCCGTCCGCGCGCGCCTCGGCATCGAAAGACACCGGCGCCAGCAGATCCAGGTAAGCCTGTGGCGCAGGCCGCGCGCCGATATCCGTGTAACCGATCAGGCGTTGCGCCATATGCGCGGCGTCAATCTCCGCCACGGTGGCCAAGGCCCGCGTCAGCAGCAGCTTCGACACCCCCACGCGCATGCTGCCGGTGATCAACTTCGCGCAAACGAAGCGCCCATGCACGTCCAGGCAGTCGAACAGCGCGGCAAGGCGCGCCAGCACTTCCTCCGGTGGCCGTCCACGCAAAGGCAGCAGGCGTTCTTCCACCCACTGCGCCAGGCCGGCATCATCCGGTTCGCCCGGTTCAGGCAATAGCAGCGACAGCGTTTCCGCCATATCGCCGACGGCCTGGTAGCACTCTTCATAAAGCCATTCCGTGATGCCGGACGCCGCCATGACGTACTGCCGCAGCAGCTTCACCGGCACTAGCTGGCGCGGCTTGCCGCCCGCCAGGAAGTAAGCCGCCCAGGCCGCATCCGCCGGCGGCGCCGCGCGGAAGTAGTCGCACATGGCGGCCAGCTTGGCATTGCTGGAGGTAGTCGCGTCCAGCCGCGCGTAAAGATCGGCGAAGGCTTTCATTGCGCATCCTCCGGCACGCCTGCCTTCTCATCCTCTTCATCCCCATACGCCGTCTCGAAAGATTGCGCCGCGATACCCGCCTCATTGAGCCACCGCACCAGCACCGGCACCTGCCCGTGCGTCACGATCACCCGGCTGGCCCCGCAGGCGCCGATGGCGGTCTGCAGGCCCGGCCAATCCGCATGGTCGGACAGCACGAACCCTCGATCCACGCCGCGCCGGCGCCGCGCCCCGCGCACCTGCATCCATCCGCTGGCGAAGCCATCCACATGGTCGCCAAAGCGGCGCGTCCAGCTCGTGCCCCGCGAAGACGGCGGCGCCAGCACCAGGGCCCGCCGCAATGCCGCCTTGTCCGCCTGCGCTTCGTCCACCCGCAATACCGGCGGCAAGGCCACCCCTGCCGCCCGATACCCACGATTGACGTTTTCCACCGCCCCGTGCACCACGATGGGCCCGATGCCCGTATCCAGGCCGCACAACACGCGCTGGGCCTTGCCGAAGGCATAGCAATAAAGCACCGAAACCAGCCCGGCCGCCGCATTGGCGGCCCACCACGCATTGATCTGGCGCGCCAGCTCGTCCCCGGACTCCCAACGATAAATGGGCAGACCGAACGTCGACTCCGTGATGAACACCTCGCAAGGCACCGGTTCGAAAGGCGCGCAGGTGGGATCGTCCCCCAGCTTGTAGTCCCCGGAAGCCACCCACACCTCACCCTGGTACTCGACCCGCACCTGGGCCGAGCCCAGCACATGCCCGGCCGGATGCAGGCTGATGCGCACCCCGTTGTGGGTCACCGCCTGGCCATAGTCCAGGACCTGCAGGTCGATATCGCCCAAGCGCCCCCGCAACACCGCTTCGCCCCCACGCGCCGCCATGTAATGCCGGCTGCCGGAACGCGCATGGTCCGAATGCGCATGGGTGATCACCGCCCGGTCGACAGGCCGCCACGGATCGATATGGAAATCCCCGGGCGGGCAGTAAAGGCCTTCAGGACGAGCGACGATCAATTCCATCGAAAAACGAACTCCCAGGAGAGCTTGCTAGAGGGCGGCGAAAAACGGCTCCAAAGGGGGGCTGCGAGAGAACGCCAAACCCCGGCAGGCGCCGAGGTCAACAGGAAGCAATTACCACGCCTTCGCCCATGCGGCCCCGATATTGCACTGCGGAAATTTGGTAACCAATCAATTCGTTGCTTACTCAACGCTACCACTGTCCCCTCTATGAGGAACCCCGGGCACGGTGTTTGCTCAATAAACAAAATTCCGAGGTTGGCCGATATCCAAACCGAAACATTCGGCGTAGAAATTGTCATGTCACCGCTTTCCTTGCGCCGCAACATGCGGGACCGCGGTGACACGCAGCCAGCCTCCCCGGATTTTCAATCTGTCCCCACCTTAGTCGTCGCCCCTGGAGCAGGTATCGTGTCGATCAAAATTTTGGCTGTAACGTCGGAAGCTTTTCCTCTCGCCAAGACTGGCGGTTTAGGGGACGCCGTCAGCGGCATGGCCCGCGCGTTGCATTCCGCGCCGGGCGCTTCGATCCAGATCTTGATGCCCGCGTATCGCGGTGTGCTGGAGCAGTTGCCTCATGCCCACGAAATTGCCCGGTTCGATGACTTGCCCGGCGGCCCGGCCCGTCTGTTCAAGGCCCCCTGCGCGGCCTTGGGCGGGGTGCCCGTGCTGCTGCTGCAAAACGATGCCTTGTACGACCGCGACCACCTTTACGTCGATGCCAACGGCCGCGAATACGCCGACAACCCCTTGCGCTTCGGTGCCCTGGCTCATGCCGCCGTGCGGATCGCGGCCGGCCGCGGTTACACCGAACGCCCCGACGTCGTCCATGCACACGACTGGCACGCCGGCCTGGTGCCCCTGCTGCTGCGTGAAGCCGGCCTGCACGACGTCAAGAGCGTGCTCACCATCCACAACATGGCCTTCCAGGGCGTGTACGACATGGAATGGGCCGAGGCGCTGGGCGTACCGAAGAAGTACCTGACGTGGGACGCCGCCGAATTCTGGGGCAAGCTCAGTTTCATGAAAGCGGGCCTGCGCTACGCGGACCGCATCACGACGGTCAGCTATACCTACGCCCGTGAAATTCTTACCGAACGTTTTGGCTGCGGACTGCAAGGCCTGCTCGCGTCGCGCCAACATGAACTGCTGCCGGTGCCCAATGGCATCGACGCGCGCGAATGGGATCCGGCCCACGATCCGCACCTGGGCATCTATCGTTTCAGCGCCAGCGACATGGCCAACAAGGCGCGCAACAAGCGCGACCTGCAGCGCCGCTTCGGCCTGACCCTGGATGCGGATGCGCCCCTGCTGGTCATGGGCAGCCGCCTGACCCATCAAAAGATGGCCGATGTGGCGCTGCTTGCCGTGCAACGCGCCCTGGACGACCATCCTGATCTGCAGGTGGCCGTGCTGGGCCAGGGCGAACGGGTGCTGGAACAGGAGTTCCAGCGCTTGCCCCATCGCTACCCCGGCCGTTGCGGCGTGCGGGTCGGCTTCGATGAAGACACTGCGCACAAGCTGCACGCCGGCGGTGACATGCTGCTGCATGGCAGCCGCTTCGAGCCCTTCGGCCTGACGCCGCTGTATGCCATGCGTTACGGCACCATCCCCATCGGCTCGCGCGTGGGCGGCATGGCCGACACCATCTCCGACATGGGCGCCAGCGTCGGCCGCGACGCCATGCGCAGCGCCACCGGCGTCCTGTTCGACGGTGAAACCGTCGACGCCATGGCCGGCGCCATCACCCGTACGCTGGGTTTGTACCGCCGTCCCGAGATCTGGCGCGCCATGCAGCACAAAGCCATGGCGGCCGACTTCAGTTGGGAGCGCGCGGCCCCGCTATACATCACGCTGTACCGTTCCATCCAGCCGGCCCGCGTGGCCGCCGAAAGCGTGGTGCCGGTCGAGGTTACCGCGCAGGGACGCCCCAGCCTGCTGGACCAGGTCAGCGCCGCCGCGCGCCCGCTCAAGGCCCTGACCGGCGCGTCTTCCGTGCAAATGGCCGTCGGTGCCGGAGACTGATGCCGCGGACGGCCCCGCACATACCCTTCCTCATCCAACGCCAACGTCAACCCAGGCCTGCTCATGCGTATTTATTATGTCCATCCCTTGCACGTTGGCTCCCTCTCCGGGGACAGCCTCAGCCACTGGCAGGCCCGGTGCGCACGCGCCAAGTCCCTCGGCTTCGACACCTTGATGACGGCGCCCCTCTGGGCGCCCGATCCCGCCGGCAATCCCTACGTTCCCTCCGATCCCGACAGCCTGAATCCCGCGCTGGGCGAGATGGACATGGCCGCGGCCATCACCACCTTGGCGCGCCTGTGCGGCAAGCACGGCCTGGCGCTGATGCTGGACCTGCCGCTGGACAAGGTAGCGATCGACGGCGCCGCCGCGCGCGCCCATCCGGCCTGGTATGACGATGCGGGCGGCGACGCCTTGCGCGATCCGCGCCGCCCCTGGGAAGACCGCCATGCCCTGGCGCTGCGCCGCGACCAGGGCCGCGCACCCGCGGGCTTCGTCGATCATTGGGTCGAACGCCTGGGTCTGTGGGTACAGAACGGCGTGGCCGGCTTCCGCTGTGAAGGCCTGGCGCAACTGGCGCCCGCGGACTGGCGTGATCTGATGCAGGGCGTGCGCGCGGTGCGGCCCGACTGCCGCTTCCTGGCCTGGACGCCCGGCGTGGCTGCCTGGGACCTGGCGCCGCTGGCGGGTGCCGGCTTCGATGCCGTGTTCTCGTCCTTCCCCTGGTGGGACTACCGCGCCGAATGGCTGCTGGAAGAAACCGCGCGCCTGCGCGCCATCGCGCCCGTGATCGCCCCGGTCGAAGCGCCCTACGCCAAGCGTGTTGCTTCCTGGCGCAGCGACCCCGCGGGCCGCTATCGCAATGCGGCGCGCGCCGTATGGACCGCAGCGGTGGTGGGCGACGGCGTATTCGTGCCCATGGGCTTCGAGGACGCCGCCACGCAATCGCTGGAACGCGACGGCAGCGGCGTGCGCGAAGATCCGCAGGGAGATCCTGACCTGCACATCGACATCGGCCGCGCCAATCAATGGCTGGCACGTACGGCTGCCGCGCGCGGTCCGCTGCACAGCCTGCAGGGCCCGCACTCCGGCGTCACCGCGCTGTTCCGCGGCGACGGCGCGGCCACCGCCGTCGCCGGCAACGGCCGCAATAGCAACAATGCCCGCCTGGTGGTGCTGAATCCCGATGACGACCAGTCCGCCACACCGGATTGGGACGCCATCCGCGCCCGCCTGCCCGAAGGTTATGGCCGTCTCGACATGTGGGACGCCGACCGGCCTGCGCAGGACCTGCCGGCCACCCTGGCGCCCGGCGATATGCTGCGCCTGGGCGCCAGCCGCCTGCCGCCGGTCACCATGCCGGGCTCCGACGAGTCGCGCCTGTCGGTCACCGCCGCCATGCGCCAGCCGCGCCTGGCCATCGAACACGTGACACCGGCGGTGGACGACGGCGCCTTTCCCATCAAGCGCGTGCTGGGCCAACCCATCACCGTCGAGGCCGACGTGTTCTGCGACGGCCACGAATACATTGCCGTGGCCCTGCTGTGGCGCGCCGCCGACGACAAGGAATGGCAGCGCCTGCCGATGACGATGGCCAACAACGACCGTTGGACCGCCACTTTCTCGCCCGCCCGCATCGGCCGCCATTACTACGCCGTGCAAGGTTGGGAAGATATCTGGACCACCTTCCGCAACGGCCTGGAAAAGAAATACCGCGCCGGTGTCGATATCGCGCTGGAAACAGCCGAAGGCCGCAGCCTTGTGCAAGCCGCGCTGGACCGCATGGCGGACAGCGAAGCCGAAAGCGCCACCGTGCTGCGGCAAGTCCTGCACACCCTGGGCGCGGCGCCTGCCGAAAAGCCGCGCCGTGGCCGCAAGAAATCCGAGAAGGACGATGCGCCGCCGGCCTTCCCCGCACCCACCCCCGACCAGATCGCCGTCTTGCTCGATGCGGGCACGGCGCGCGCCATGCACCACGCCGACGACCGCCGCTTCGAGACCACTTCCGTCGAATACGCGGTGACCGTGGAGCGGCCTGCAGCGGTCTTCTCCAGCTGGTATGAAATCTTTCCCCGCTCGCAGAGCGGGGATCCGCAACGCCATGGCACCTTCAACGACGTCATCGCCGCCTTGCCGCGCGTGCGCGCCATGGGTTTCGATACCCTGTACTTCCCGCCCATCCACCCCATCGGCAGCAGCAATCGCAAGGGCCGCAACAACAGCCTGCAGGCCGGACCGCAGGACCCGGGCAGCCCCTATGCCATCGGTGCGCCCGAAGGCGGCCACGATGCGCTGCATCCGCAACTGGGCACGCCCGAGGACTTCCGCCGACTGGTGGCGGCCGCGCGCGCGCAGGGCCTGGAGCTGGCGCTGGATTTCGCCATCCAGTGCTCGCCCGACCATCCGTGGCTGAAAGCGCATCCTGAATGGTTCGACTGGCGTCCCGACGGTTCGCTGCGCTACGCCGAGAACCCGCCCAAGAAATACGAGGACATCGTCAACGTCGATTTCTACGGCACCAAGCCAGGCGCCTCGCGCCAGGCGCCGCTGTGGCGCGCGTTGCGCGATGTGGTGCTGTACTGGGTCAGCCAGGGCGTACGGGTATTCCGCGTCGACAATCCGCACACCAAGCCGCTGCCTTTCTGGCAATGGATGATAGGCGACGTGCAGGCCCGTCACCCCGATGTGATCTTCCTGTCGGAAGCCTTCACGCGGCCCAAGATGATGTACCGCCTGGCCAAGGTCGGCTTCACCCAGTCCTATACCTACTTCACCTGGCGCGAGAAAAAGCAGGAATTCATCGACTACCTGACCGAACTGACGCAGGGGCCGCCCGCGGAATTCTTCCGTCCGCACTTCTTCGTCAACACGCCGGACATCAACCCGCGCTTCCTGCAGCAGTCCGGCCGCGGCGGCTTTTTGATCCGCGCCGGCCTGGCCGCGACCCTGTCCGGCCTGTGGGGCGTCTATAACGGCTTCGAACTGTGCGAAGCGGCCGCGGTGCCGGGCAAGGAGGAATATCTCGATTCCGAGAAGTACGAGATCCGTGCCTGGGACTACGAACGGCCGGGCAATATCGTCGCCGAGATCACTCGCCTGAACGCCATCCGCCGCGCCAATGCGGCCTTGCATACGCATCTGGGCGTGCGCTGGCACACCGCCTGGGACGATCAGGTGCTGTTCTTCTCCAAGGCCACGCCGTCGCGCGACAACGTCCTGCTGATCGCCATCAGCCTGGACCCGCATCAACCCCGCGACGTCACGCTGGAGATCCCCATGTGGGAATTCGGCCTGCCCGACGACGGGCCATTGCAGGTGGAGGACCTGATCGATGGCAACCACTCGGTGTGGCGCGGCAAGCAGCAAGGCGTGCATCTGCACCCGAACCAGCCCTACCGCATCTGGCGCGTCACGCCCGCCTGAGGCATTCGTTGCGCCGCAACCGTATTCGCCAGACTCGCACCACACGCTTGCGCCGTCCACGCCGCACCCATCGCCACCCGGACGGCAAACCAATAAAAGGATATCGGCATGTCAGATAACCACGTCAACAGCCCCAATCGCGACGATCCCCTCTGGTACAAGGACGCCGTCATTTATCAGTTGCACGTCAAATCCTTCTTCGATGGCAATAACGACGGCGTCGGCGACTTTGCCGGCCTCATCGAGAAGCTGGATTACATTGCGTCGCTGGGCGTGAATACCATCTGGCTGCTGCCTTTCTATCCTTCGCCGCGCCGCGACGACGGCTATGACATCGCCGAGTATCGCGGCGTGCATCCCGACTACGGCACCCTGGCCGACGCGCGCAAGTTCATCAAGGCGGCGCATGCGCGCGGCCTGCGCGTGATCACGGAATTGGTGGTGAATCACACGTCGGACCAGCATCCCTGGTTCCAGCGCGCCCGTGCGGCCAAGCCGGGCTCGGCCGCGCGCAACTATTACGTCTGGTCCGACAACGACCAGGCCTATGCGGGCACCCGCATCATCTTTCTTGATACCGAAAAGTCGAACTGGACCTGGGACCCGGTGGCGGGGGCCTACTTCTGGCATCGTTTCTACTCGCACCAGCCCGATTTGAATTTCGACAATCCGCAGGTGCTCAAGGAAGTCATCAGCGTCATGCGCTACTGGCTGGACATGGGCGTCGACGGCCTGCGCCTGGACGCCGTGCCCTACCTGGTGGAACGCGAAGGCACCAACAACGAAAACCTGCCGGAGACCCATGCGGTCCTGAAGAAGATCCGCGCCGAGCTGGACGCCGAATATCCCGGCCGCATGCTGCTGGCCGAAGCCAATCAATGGCCCGAGGATGCCCAGGAGTATTTCGGCCAGGGCGACGAATGCCATATGTCCTTCAACTTCCCGCTGATGCCGCGCATGTACATGGCCATCGCGCGGGAAGACCGCTTCCCCATCACCGACATCATGCGGCAGACGCCGGACATCCCGGACATCTGCCAGTGGGCCATCTTCCTGCGCAACCACGATGAACTGACGCTGGAGATGGTCACCAGCAACGAACGCGACTACCTGTGGGACACGTATGCGGCCGATCGCCGCGCGCGCATCAACCTGGGGATCCGCCGTCGCCTGGCGCCGCTGATGGAACGCGATCGCCGCCGTATCGAGTTGATGAACAGCCTGCTACTGTCGATGCCCGGCACCCCCGTGATCTATTACGGCGACGAACTGGGCATGGGCGACAACATCCACCTGGGCGATCGCGACGGCGTGCGTACCCCCATGCAATGGTCGCCCGACCGTAATGGCGGATTCTCGCGCGCCGATCCGGAACGCCTGCCCCTGCCTTCGCTGATGGGCCCCTTGTACGGCTACGAAGCCGTCAACGTGGAAGCGCAGCAGCGCGATCCCCATTCGCTGCTCAACTGGTCGCGCCGCATGCTGGCCACGCGCGCCAAGACGCAGGCCTTCGGCCGCGGCACGCTGCGTTTCCTGTTCCCCGGCAACCGCAACATCCTGGCGTATCTGCGCGAACACGAAGACACCACCATCCTGTGCGTGGCCAACCTGTCGCGGGCCTCGCAACCGGTGGAACTGGACCTGTCCTCCCTGAAAGGCCGCGTGCCGGTGGAATTGCTGGGCGGCACGCCCTTCCCCGCCATCGGCGACCTGACCTATCTGCTCACCCTGCCTCCTTATGGCTTCTACTGGTTCGATCTGAGCGCCAGCGCCTCGCCGCCCGAGTGGCACGCGACCCACCCCGAACGCATGCCGGAGTACTACACCCTGGTGCTGCGCGGCCGCACCGGCTACGAGCTGACCGAAGGCGCCGTGCGCTCGCTGCGCCAGGACGTACTTCCCATGTACCTGTCGCGCCAGCGCTGGTATCCAAAGGACCGCAAGGTGCAGATGGCCCAGGCGGCCTATGCGGCCCAGATCAAGGGCGCCGACCACGAATGCTTCATCACCGAGATCCAGGTGGATTTCGAAGGCAAGCCGGCGCGCTTCCTCTTGCCGGTGGCATTGATCTGGGGCGAGACCATGCCCCCCATGCCCCAGCAGTATGCGCTGGCGCGCGTGCGCCGCGGCGCGGAAATGGGCTTCGTCACCGATGCCTACACGCTGCCCTCCTTCGTCAAGGCCCTGGTGCAAGGCCTGCGCGATCGCCTCAAGCTGCCGGTGCCGCAAGCGCATCCGCCCGCGGTGCTGAATTTCCGCGGCGAACCGCTGCTGGACAAGATCGAGCTGGCGCCCGATGCCGAGGTCAAGTACTTCACCGGCGAGCAGTCCAACAGTTCGGTGACACTGGGCGGCATCATGATGCTCAAGCTGCTGCGCCACATCGTTCCCGGCATCCATCCGGAAGCCGAGATGACACGCCGGCTGACCGAAGTCGGCTATGCCAACGGCGCGCCGCTGCTGGGTGAAATCCAGCGCGTCGACGAAGACGGCACGCCGCACACGCTGGCCTTGATGCACCAGATGATCACCAACCAGGGCGACGCCTGGACCTGGACGCTGAACTACCTGAAACGCGTGCTGGAAGCAGCCGCGCTGACCGCGGAAAGCGCCGAGGACTACGACGAAGACCTGCGCGGGTATATCAACTTCGCCCACATCATGGGCAAGCGCCTGGGTGAACTGCATGCGGCCTTGTCGCTGCCCACCGAGGATCCCGCCTTCGCGCCCCATCGGGCGACGCGCAAGGACGCCGAGCAGCGCGCCAAGGACGTCATTGCCATGCTGGACCAGGGGCTGGAAACGCTCAAGGCCAATCTGAGCCGCCTGGACGCCGGCAATGTCGAACGGGCCACGTGGCTGACCGAGCACCGCAATGCCCTGGTGAACGTGGTACAGGCCCTGGCCGCCAACGAAGAAGGCACCCTGCACATCCGCATCCATGGCGACTTCCACCTGGGCCAGGTACTGGCGGCGCAAGGCGATGCCTACCTGATCGATTTCGAAGGCGAACCCGCCCGCTCGCTGGAAGAACGGCGCGCCAAGACCAGTGCCTCGCGCGACGTCGCCGGCCTGCTGCGCTCCTTCGACTATGCGGCCGCCACGCTGGCGGATGGCGCCGGCAAGAACGCCCCCGAAGAGACCAGCGGCGATCCGCACAACGCCGAGCACCAATTGCAGGCGCGGCGTCTGGGCTTGATCGAGCGCTTCCGCGCCACCGCCGGCGAAGCCTTCCTGGCGGGCTACCGCGAAGTGGCGCACGTTACCGAGCATCCCTGGATGGCGCCTGAAGTGGAGCAACCGCTGATAGATCTGGCCCTGATCGAAAAAGCAGCCTACGAAGTCCGCTACGAGGCCTCGCACCGTCCGGACTGGGTGGGCATCCCGCTTGCCGGACTGGCTGGCCTGGCTACCCGCCTGCTGTCGCGAGACAGCGCCGCCACACCCAACTCTTGATTCAGGAAAATGCTTTCATGACTTCCGGCTCTCAGTTCTCCCCCGGCGCAACCCCCACCGACCCGCCCGTCGACCACGGCGCGCACGACGCGCTGGACGATCTGCTGGCCGGCCGCCATCCCGATCCTTTCCATGTACTAGGCCCCCACGCCGACGGCTCACGCAGCTGGGTGCGCGTGCTGGTGCCCGATGCTGAACAGGTCACGCTGCTGCTCGGCGACAAGAACCAGGAATTTCCGCTCACGCCCGCCCGGCACGGCATGTTCTCCGGCCTCGTCGACGGCCTGGCGCCAGGCCAGCCATCCGCTTATCGGCTGCGCATCCAGTGGCCCACCGGTGAGCAGATCACGGAAGATCCCTATGCCTTCGGCGCCCTGCTGGGCGACCTGGACCTGCACCTGATCTCCGAAGGGCGCCATGAAGACCTGGCGGAATGCCTGGGATCGCACGTCATGGAAGTCGACGGCATTCAGGGTGTGCGCTTTGCCGTCTGGGCGCCCAATGCACGCCGCGTGTCGGTGGTGGGCGATTTCAATTCCTGGGACGGCCGCCGCCATGCCATGCGCCTGCGGCATAGCGCCGGCGTGTGGGAAATCTTCGTCCCGCGCCTGGCAGCGGGGGCACGCTACAAATACGAAGTGGTGGGCGCCGAAGGCAATCTGTTGCCGCTGAAGGCAGATCCCATGGCGCGCCAGACCGAGGCGCCGCCGGCAACAGCGTCAATCGTGCCCGACCCCGCGCCCTTCACCTGGACCGATGACGCATGGATGGCGCAACGGGGCGCACGCCAGGCCCAGGATGCACCGATCTCCGTCTACGAGGTGCATGCGGGCTCCTGGCTGCCTCGCGATGGGAAGGACGACGGCGAATGCATCTGGCGCCAGCTGGCCACGCGCCTGGTGCCCTATGCCCGCGACCTGGGCTACACCCACCTGGAACTGATGCCCATCATGGAGCATCCCTTCGGCGGCTCCTGGGGCTACCAGCCGCTGGGTGTGTTCGCGCCCACCGCGCGCTACGGCACGCCCCACGACTTCGCCGCGTTCATCGACGCCTGCCACGCCGCCAACCTGGCCGTCATCCTGGACTGGGTGCCGGCCCACTTCCCCACCGACACGCATGGCCTGGCCCACTTCGACGGCACCGCGCTGTACGAATACCAGGATCCGCGCGAAGGCTTCCACCCCGACTGGAACACGCTGATCTATAACCTGGGCCGCACCGAAGTACGCAACTTCATGGTGGCCAGCGCGCTGGAATGGGTGCGCCGCTATCACATCGACGGCCTGCGCGTGGATGCCGTGGCTTCCATGCTGTACCGCGACTACAGCCGCAAGGCCGGCGAATGGATACCCAACCGCCACGGCGGCCGGGAAAACCTGGAAGCGGTGGAATTCCTGCGCGACATGAACGCCACCGTGCATCGCCTGTGCCCTGGCGCCATCACCGTGGCGGAGGAATCCACCGCCTGGCCGGGGGTTTCGTCCCCTATCGAAAACGGCGGCCTGGGCTTTTCCTACAAGTGGAATATGGGCTGGATGCACGACACCCTGCGTTATATGGAGACCGACCCCATCCATCGGCGCTACCACCACAACGACATGACCTTCGGCATGGTCTACGCGTATTCGGAACGCTTCATCCTGCCGCTGTCGCATGACGAGGTGGTGCACGGCAAGGGCTCGCTGCTGAACAAGATGCCCGGTGACCGTTGGCAGCGCCACGCCAACCTGCGCGCCTACTACGGCTTCATGTGGAGCCATCCCGGCAAGAAGCTGCTGTTCATGGGCGGCGAAATCGCCCAGGAACGCGAGTGGAACCATGATGCGTCGCTGGATTGGGGCTCGCTGGACGACGGCCTGCATCGCGGCGTGCAAAAGCTGATGCGCGACCTCAATTACGTCTATGCCGACGTGCCCGCCCTGCACCGACATGACCACGATCCCAGCGGTTTCGAATGGGTCATCGGCGACGACACCGGCAACAGCGTGATCGCCTTCCTGCGCCGCGACGGCGACGCCCTGGTGCTGGCCGTCAGCAATTTCACCCCGGTGCCGCGCGAAGACTATCGCATCGGCGTGCCGCGCGCCGGCTTCTGGCGTGAACGCATCAACACCGACGCCGCCGACTACGGCGGATCGGGGATGGGCAACGGCGGTGGCCGCAATACGGACGGCATCGCCGCCCACGGCCAGCAGCAGTCGCTGGCGCTTACCCTGCCTCCCCTTGCCACGGTGATCTTGCAACTCGAAGGATAACGGTACATGTCCGGTGTGCTTCCCGACCGGCTCGCGCCCGGCCATCCCTACCCGCTGGGTGCCACCAGCGACGGCCTGGGCGTGAATTTCGCCGTGTTTTCAGCCAACGCCAGCCGCATCGACCTGTGCATCTTCGACGAACGGGGCCGCAAGGAACTGCAGCGCATGCCCCTGCCCGAATGCACCGATGAAATCTGGCATGGATACCTGCCGGATGCCGCGCCGGGTCTGGTCTACGGCTTTCGCGCCCACGGCCCCTACGACCCCAGGAACGGGCATCGCTTCAATCCCCACAAGCTGCTGCTGGACCCTTATGCCGCCGAGCTGACCGGCCCGCCGCGCTGGTCCGACGTGCTGTTCGGCTATCGCGTGGGCGGCGCGCGCGGCGACCTGACCATGGACCGACGCGACAGCGCCCCCGCCATGCCCAAGGCGGTGGTCACCGACAGCGCTTTCCATTGGGGCGAGCGGCGCCGGCCACCCACGGTCTGGGAACATACGGTCATCTACGAGGCGCATGTACGCGGCGTCTCCATGCAGCGTGACGACGTGCGCACCCATCTGCGCGGCACGGTGGCGGCGCTGGCCAATCCGCGCTTCATCGAGCACCTGCACAAGATCGGCGTGACGGCCCTGGAACTGCTGCCCGTGCACGCTTTCCTGCAGGACAAGTTCCTGGTGGAAAAACAGCTGGGCAACTATTGGGGCTACAGCACGCTGTCGTATTTCGCGCCGGAGCCAGCCTATCTGCGCAATGGCGGTCCCAATGACCTGCGCATGGCGATACGGCGCCTGCAGGCCGCCGGCATCGAAGTCATCCTGGACGTGGTCTACAACCACACCTGTGAAGGCGATGAGACCGGTCCGACCCTGTCCTGGCGCGGCCTGGATAACGCCAGCTACTACCGTTTGATACCCGGCGACGAACGCCATTACATCAACGATACCGGCTGCGGCAACACGGTGAACCTGTCGCATCCGCGCGTGCTGCAGATGGTCATGGACTCGCTGCGCCATTGGGCCGAAGCCTATCGCGTGGATGGCTTCCGCTTCGACCTGGGCACCACGCTGGGCCGCGAGGGCCACGGTTTCGATCCGGGGGCGGGATTCTTCGACGCCATCCTGCAGGATCCCAAGCTGTCACGCCTGAAGCTGATCTCCGAACCCTGGGACATCGGGCCCGACGGTTACCAACTGGGACGCCAGCCGCCCGGTTTCGCCGAATGGAACGACAAATTCCGTGACACTACACGCCGCTTCTGGCGCGGCGACGCCGGCCAACGCCCTGAAATGGCGGAACGCCTGGCCGGTTCCAGCGACCTGTTCGACCGGCGCCACCGCCGGCCCTGGGCTTCCGTGAATTTCGTGGCGTCGCATGACGGCTTCACCACGCGCGATGTGGTGAGCTACGAGCGCAAGTACAACGAAGCCAATCTCGAAGGGAACCGCGACGGCCACGGCGACGACTGCAGCCACAACTGGGGCGTCGAAGGACCGAGCGACGATCCCTACGTCCAAGAGATGCGCGGCCGCGTGCAGCGCTCCCTGCTGGCATCCACCTTCCTGTCCTACGGCACGCCGATGCTGCTGGCCGGCGACGAGTTCGGCAATAGCCAGCTGGGCAACAACAACGCCTATTGCCAGGACAACCCCGTATCCTGGCTGGATTGGCAACAAGCCGCCAGCGCCGATGGCCGCGCGCTCACCGACTTCGTCAGCCGCCTGGCGGCGGCGCGCCGCAACCACCCCAGCCTGCGCGTCAATAATTACCTGAACGGCCGCCGCGAGGTAGCGCCCGACCGCGAGGGCATCGCCTGGTTCGACGTCGACGGCCAGCCCATGACCTACGAAGCCTGGCACGACACCGAAGGCCGTACCCTGGCCGTGCGCCGCATGATCGCAACCGACCAGGGCATGGACATCACCCTGACCCTGCTCAACGGCGGCCACAGCGACGCGGTATTCGTCCTGCCCGACGAGGACACGGCATGGCGCATGCTCCTGGACTCCAGCCGCCCGACGGCGCCTGCCGAGCAGGTACACGGACATCACTTCAATCTGCATGCGCATGGCATCGCCCTTTTCAGCGGCGTACCGCGCTCCAAGGAGCATTCATGAATCCCCCGGTTCCCGCGGTTTCCTTCAGCTACGGCGCGGTGCGCCAGCCTGACGGCAAGACCCGCTTTCGCCTGTGGGCGCCGAATGCGCGCAATGGCGTCAGCCTGGAAATCGCCGGCAGCCAGCCCATCGGCATGCGTGCCGTCGCTGACGGCTTCTACGAAATCGACCAGCAATGCGCACCGGGCACCCGCTATCGCTACCGCGTCGGCCCCGACCTGGCCGTGCCCGATCCGGCTTCGCGCCTGCAGGCCAACGATGTGCACGACGACAGCGTTGTGGTCGAACCCGGGAGCACCTATGCCTGGCGTTATCCCGACTGGCGCGGGCGGCCCTGGCGCGAGACCGTACTCTATGAACTGCATCCCGGCCTGGCGGGGGGCTATGCCGGCATCGAAGCCCGCCTGCCGGAACTCGCGGCGCTGGGCATCACGGCGGTCGAGCTGATGCCCATTGCCGATTTCCCCGGCCAGCGCAATTGGGGCTATGACGGCGTGCTGCCCTACGCGCCCGACCGCGCCTACGGCGAACCGGACGATCTGCGACGCCTGATCGACACGGCCCACGGCCTGGGCATGACGGTGTTCCTGGACGTGGTCTACAACCACTTCGGCCCAGACGGCAATTACCTGAACGCCTACGCCGCGGACTTTTTCCGCGAAGACGTGCAGACCCCCTGGGGCGCGGCCATCGATTTCCGCCGGCCGCAGGTGCGCCAGTACTATGCCGAGAACGCGCTGTACTGGCTGACCGAATATCGCTTCGACGGCCTGCGCCTGGACGCCGTGCATGCCATCAACGATGTCGGCTGGCTGGAGGAAATGGCGGCTTTCGTGCGGGCACGTATCGACCCGGATCGCCACGTCCACCTGGTGCTGGAAAACGATGACAACCAGGTGCATCCCCTGCAGCATGGCTACGAGGCGCAGTGGAACGACGACGCCCACCACGTGCTGCATCATCTGCTGACCGGTGAAAGCGAAGGCTATTACGAGGACTATATCGAGCAGCCGGCGCAAGGACTGGCGCGCGCCCTGACCGAAGGCTTCGTTTACCAGGGCCAGCCTTCGCGCCACCGGGGGGGCGAAAAGCGCGGTGAGCGCAGCCATCTGCTGCCCCCCACCGCTTTCGTGCTGTTCCTGCAGAACCACGACCAGACCGGCAACCGCGCACTGGGCGACCGCCTGGCGCCGCTGTTGCGCGATGCGCGGGTGATGAAAGCCGCTGTCGCCCTGCAACTGCTGACGCCGCAGATCCCGCTGATCTTCATGGGCGAGGAGCGCGGCGTGGAGACGCCCTTCCTCTATTTCACCGACCACGCCAACGTCGAACTGGCACAGGCGGTGCGCGATGGCCGGCGCAAGGAATTCCAGCGTTTCCGCGCCTTCGCCAATCCCGCCACGCGCGAACGTATCCCGGATCCCAACGACCCGGCCACGTACACCCAGTCCAATCCCTACGAAGCCAAGGTCGACGACGCCGTCCTGGCGACCTATACCGAACTGCTGGCGCTGCGCCGACGCGCCATCGTCCCCTACCTGGACGATGCCCGCGCGATCGGCTCGCACGTGCTGGGCATGCGCGGCGTAGTGGCGCAGTGGCGCCTGGGCAATGGCGCGATTCTTTCGCTCTATACCAACCTGGGCAATGTCGACCTGCGCCCGGACTGGCTCCAAGTCGATCTGCTGGACCAGACCGTGCTGTACGAAAGTGAAGCCGGCGCGGGCGCCGCGCTGTATGAAGGCCTGTTGTGGCATAGCTGCACCATTGCCCTGCTGCAGACTCCCGCATGACGATGGACAGAAAGGAATTCGCATGACTACCTCTGGCATCGATGGTTCGGGCTCGGCTTCAGCCGACCTGGCCGCGCTGGCGTCGCAAGCCGCCATCGCGGTGGATTGGGTGGACGCGCGCGGCCAGCCGCAACGCGTGGCCGATGACGTGCTGCGCACCATACTCGGCGCATTGGGACTGCCGGCGGCCGATGCCGCGCAGATCCGCGACAGCGCCGCCCGCCTCCATGAAGAATCCCGGGCAGATCCTGGCCTGTTGATCGTCGACGCCGGCGCGCCGATCGAATTCGACGCACGGCCGGATACCGCCTACCTGCTGCTGGGCGACGACGGCGAGCAACGTACGGTCGCGGCGCACGATAGCGGCGATGGCCGCACCCGCCTGCCCGCCATCGACACCCCCGGGTACTACGTCCTGGAAACCGATAACTGGCGCCGCAACGTGGCCGTGGTGCCGCCGCGCAGTCCCAGCGTGGCGGAACTGTTGGAAACCGGAGACGGACGGGGAGACCCGCGCGCCTGGGGGGTTTCCGCGCAGCTGTACAGCCTGCGCCGCGACCACGGCGGCGATGCCGCGCAGGCGGCAGGCATCGGTGACTTCACCTCCCTGGCGCATCTGGCCGGCGCGGCCGGCCAGCGGGGCGCGTCGGCCCTGGCCATCAGTCCGGTTCATGCGATGTTCGCCGCCGATCCCGGACGCTACAGTCCCTACGGCCCTTCCAGCCGCCTGTTTCTCAACAGCAATTACATCGATCCGTCCGCGGTACTGGGCGCCGCCGCGCTGGGCAAGGCGCTGAGCGGCCTGGGCCTGGGTGACGAGGCCTTGCGCCTGGACGGCCTGCCCCTGATCGACTGGCCCGGCGTGGCGCGTCTGCGCCTGAAGCTGCTGCGCCGCATGTACGACGATTTCCGCGACGACGCCCATAGCCAGCTGCAGGACGACTTCACCCGCTTCCGCATCGCCGGCGGTGAAGCCCTGGAAAGCCACGCCCGTTTCGAAGCCCTGCACGCGCGCCACCTGCCGCCGCTGGGCGCCGCCACCGACTGGCGCCACTGGCCGGCCGACCTGCGCGATCCCGCCGGGGCCGGCGTGCGCGCCTATGCCCATGCGCACGACCGCGATATCGCTTTCCACATCTTCCTGCAGTGGCTGGCCGCGCAAGGCCTGGCCGGCGCCCAACAGGCGGCACGCGCGGCCGGCATGGGCATCGGCCTGATCGGCGACCTGGCGGTGGGCACCGATCCTGGCGGCAGCCATGCCTGGAGCCGCCAGGCCGATATCCTGGAAGGCCTGTCACCCGGCGCCCCGCCGGACATCTACAACCCCCAGGGCCAGGGCTGGGGCCTGACGGCCTTTTCGCCACGGGCCCTGCATCTGACCGGCTATGCCGCCTTCATCGAGATGCTGCGCGCCGCCCTGGCCCATACGGGCGGCCTGCGCATCGACCATGTGCTGGGCCTGGCCCGCATGTGGCTGGTGCCGCAGGGCGCGTCGCCCCGCGACGGCGCCTACCTGCGCTATCCGCTCGACGATATGTTGCGCCTGGTGGCGCTGGAAGCCTGGCGCCACCGCGCGCTGATCATCGGCGAGAACCTGGGCACCGTACCCGAGGGCTTCAATCACCGCATCGAACAGGCCGGCATGCTGGGCATGGACGTGCTCTGGTTCCAGCGCGACGGCTGGGCCGGCAATCCCGCGCCCTTCCAGCAGCCGCGTTATTGGCCGGGCGCCGCCATCGCCACCACCACCACGCACGACCTGCCCACCATCGTCGGCTGGTGGCGCGGCACGGAGGTGGGTTGGCGCGACCGCCTGCAACTGCTCGGCCTCGATGAAACCCACGAATCCCTGCTGCAGGAACGTGAACGCGACCGGGGCGCGCTGTGGCATGCGTTGCGCGAGGCCGGCTGCATCGGCCACGACCAGCCGGAGGCGCCGCCCGCCGATGCGCCTGTCGAAGCCGTGCTGCGCTTCGTCGCCAGCGCCCCCGTGCCCCTGATGCTGGTCCCGCTGGAGGATCTGCTGGCCCTGGAGGAGCAACCCAACCTGCCGGGCACCATAGACACTCACCCCAATTGGCGCCGCCGCCTGGACATGGACGCGGCGCGGTTCTTCGATGATCCCGCCGTGGCGGCACGGGTGGATGCCATCGAAGCTGGACGCCGGGGGCACCTATGAACACACGCCATCCCGCAATGGAAGAAACGGGCCGGGGCGGCGCGGCTGAGCGTTCGGCGGAGCCCCCGGCTGCCGCCGGCACCGACGCTGCCACCGCCACTGCCGCCACCGCAACCGCCAATACGACCAACACTGCTGCCACCGACATCGACAACATGCCCCAAGAAGCATCCAACGCGTCGGTCATGCCGGCCCCCGCGAACACGGGCACGCCCCGCGCCACCGTGCGCCTGCAATTCCACGAAGGCTATACCCTGGACGACGCGGTCGACCAGGTGCCGTATTTCGCCCGCCTGGGCATCAGCCATATCTACGCTTCCCCCCTGACCCGCGCGCGGCGGGGTTCCACCCACGGCTATGACGTGGTCGACCACGCCCAGGTCAATCCGGAACTGGGCGGCGTCGCAGCGCTGCGGCGCCTGGCAAAGGCCCTGCGGGCGCACGGCATGGGGCTGATCCTCGACATCGTTCCCAACCACATGGCCACCAGCCCGGACAATCCGTGGTGGTGGAGCGTACTGCGCGACGGCCGTGCCAGCCCACATGCCACCTGGTTCGACATCGAATGGGAGCCCGCCGACACGGGGCTGCATGGCAAGGTGCTGGCGCCGTTCCTGGGCAAGCCTTATGGCGAGGCGCTGCGCGACGGCGACATCCGGCTGCGGCTGGGTGACGCTGGCTGGTACATCGACGCGCACGGCGCGCCCTATCCGCTTGCGGACGGCACCCTGGACACCAGCCTGCCCGATCCGGCTCATGCCTACGACACCAACACGTCCACCGGGCGCGAGCGCCTGCACGAGTTGCTTGAACTGCAGGCCTATCGCCTGGCCTGGTGGCGCAGCGCCGCCGATGAAATCAACTGGCGCCGTTTCTTTGAAATCACCGACCTGATCGGCGTGCGCGTGGAGCAGCCCGAGGTCTTCGATGCCGTGCACGGCATGGTGCTGGATTTCTACGAAGAAGGCCTCATCGACGGCCTGCGAGTCGACCACGTCGACGGCTTGAGCGATCCGCTCGCCTACTGCGCGCGCCTGCAGGCCGAGCTGCTCGCGCGGTCGCCGCGGCGGCCGGGGGCATTGGCCGGCCAGGCGCCCTACCTGGTGATCGAGAAGATCCTTGCCAGCGACGAGATACTCGATGAGCGGTGGAAGGTGGACGGCACCACCGGCTACGACTTCATGGACCAGGTGGGTGCCGTCCTGCACGATGCCAGCGGCGTGGGCCCCATCACGGACCTGTGGGAAACGCTGGCGCGCGACACGCGCTCTTTCGCCGAAATCGCCGACGAGGCGCGCGAGCTGATGCTGTTGCGGCATTTTCCCGCCGAGCGCTATGCGGCGGCGCGCGCGCTGCATCAGGTCGCCACGCTGAACCCCATGACCCGCGACTGGGGCCAGGCCGCCATCCTGCGCGTGCTGTGGCAGTTGCTGCGCAGTTTTCCCGTGTATCGCACGTACGCCAATGCCGAAGGGCGGCATGCGCTGGACCAGGTGCGTTTCGACGCGGCCGCCGCCGCGGCGCATGCGCACTTCCGCAGCGATCGGGACGGCGACGATGGTCCGTTGCTCGAACTCATGGGCGACTGGCTGGGGGGAGAGCCCTTGCGTGGACTGCCGGCCGACCAGCAGGCCGCGCGTGCGCTGGCCACGCGCCGTTTCCAGCAGCTGACGCCGCCCTTGACCGCCAAGTCCCTGGAGGACACGGCGTTCTACCGTTATGGCCGCCTGCTGTCGCGCAACGAAGTGGGCGCCGATCCGGGTGAGTTCCATCTGGCGGTGGAGGCTTTCCATCGACGCTGTTCGGCGCGCGCGCGCCGGTTGCCGCGTGCGATGCTGACCACCGCGACGCACGATCACAAGCGGGGCGAGGACACGCGCGCGCGCATCATGGCATTGAGCGAAGTGCCGACGGAATGGAGCCGTTTCGCGCTTGACTGGATGCATGCGCATGCGCCCGCCACCTATAACGGCAACGGGCAATTGGCGCCGCATCCGGCCGATCTGTATATGCTGCTGCAGACGCTGATCGGGGCCTGGCCGCTGGATCTGCGCGCCGACGATGGCGCCGGTTTGAAGGCGTATGCCGAACGCGTGGGGGCGTGGCAGTTGAAGGCCTTGCGCGAGGCCAAGGTGCGCACCAGCTGGGTGGTGCCCGACGAGACCTATGAACGCGCTTGCGCGGAGGCGTTGAACGCTTTGATGCAGCCCGGCGCGGCTGACGATATTGCCGCGTTTGCCCATCGCATTGCCGCCGCCGGGGCGGTCAACAGCCTGGCCCAGACGCTGTTGCGGCTGACCGTGCCGGGCGTGCCCGATCTGTACCAGGGCACGGAGTTCTGGGACTTCAGCCTGGTCGATCCGGACAACCGCCGTCCCGTCGACTATGCCGCGCGTGCCGCGGCGCTGGATGCGAAGGATGCGCGGGACGTCGACGGCCTGCTGGCCGATTGGCGCAGCGGGCGCGTCAAGCAGGCTGTCGTGCATGGTGCGCTGGCTGCGCGGCGTGCGGCGCCGGACTTGTATGCACAGGGCAGTTATGTGCCTTTGCCTGTGCTGGGTTCGCGTGGCGATCACATCATTGCATTCGTGCGCAGCCTGGGGGACCAGCGGGTGTTTGTGCTGGCGCCGCGGTTGGTGGGGACGCATTTGCGTGTCGACGATGGCGATGTGGCCGGCGCGGATGGCGGCTTGTGCCTGCCGCGCATCGATCCCGCGTTTTGGGAATCGACGGCGGTGGTACTGCCGCATCGCTATGCGGGTGCTACCCTGCGCGACGCCCTCAGCGGCCGCGAACGCCGCGTCGGGGCGGACAGCATCCTGCCTTTGGCAGAGGCTTTGGCGGATTTCCCGGTGGCCCTATT
The DNA here is from genome assembly GCF_002209485.1 of Achromobacter sp. HZ34. Classification (GTDB taxonomy): domain Bacteria; phylum Pseudomonadota; class Gammaproteobacteria; order Burkholderiales; family Burkholderiaceae_B; genus Bordetella_C. Next base: position 1,080,612 of record NZ_NJIX01000001.1, read on the forward strand.
GCCGGCGGATTGATCGCTGCCGCAGGGAGAAAAGTAAAAAGGGAATTTCTAAAGAAATTCCCTTTTTTATACTGGGAATGCTCCCGCATCGCTCCCGGCCGCGCCGCGGCCACGGGCCTTGCGACTAGCAAGAAATCAAAGGGGTATTTCCAAAGAAATTCCTTTTTTTATACTCGGAATGCTCCCCATTGCTCCCGGCCGCGCCGCGGCCACGGGCCTTGCGACCGGCAAGAAATCCAAGGGGAATTTCTAAAGAAATTCCCCTTTTCTTATTCTTGAAGGGGTACCGGATTGCTCCCGGCCCCACCACGATGGGTCATTTTCCTTCCGGGAAATCCGTGGCGTCGGAGGCGCCGCGCCAGGCGGACATGTCCTTGCGAACGCCAGCGATTTTTCGTTCGGCCAGTTCGTTGGCGATGCGGCCGGCGAACAGATGCAAGGGCGGTTCGGCAACGCCCGCAGCCTGCAACAGCATCAGCGCCAGCTTGTCGGGATCGCCCGCCTGGCGCCCATCCATCGTATTCACATGCATGTCCAGCGAAGCCTGCGCCTGCTTGTAGTCCGCAATGGCGTGCCCTGCCGTCACCATGCTGTCCTTGGTAAGAAACTCCGTACGGAACGGCCCCGGATACACCACGGTCGCCTTGATCCCCAGCTCCGCCACTTCGGCAGCCAACGTTTCAGTCACCCCGGCCAGGGCAAACTTCCCTGCGGTATAGCTACCCCAACCGGCATAGCCCCCGTCAAACCCGGCAATGGACGCAATGTTGAAGATATGCCCGCCTCGCTGCCGCCGCAGATGCGGCAACACGTGACGCAGCACGTGCATGGGCGCGAAGACGTTGACGTCGAAGTTGCGGCGCAATTCGGCATCGCTCAAGGCTTCGATGGCCCCTTGCTGTCCATAGCCCGCGTTATTCACCACTACGTCGATACGGCCGAAACGGGCGATGGTCTGCTCGATGGCCGCCTGCACCGCCTGTTCGGAGACCGGATCCATCTCCAGGGCCAGGACGCGCTCCCCGCCCTCGGCCAGGGCACTTTGCAGGCCCGCCAGCTTGCGCGACGTCGCCGCGACGATATGCCCTTGCGCCAGGACCTGGCGCGCCAATGCCAGCCCCAGGCCGCGCGCGGCCCCCGTGATGAACCAGACCTTGGCCGCGGCGGCCGGTTGCGTCGGACGCGCGGTCTTCGCCGCCTGGGTCGGTTGCGTCGTATGCGTTGTAGGGATATTCATGGATGACTCCTGATGTCGGTCCACGCTGGCCGCACAGGGAACATCCCTGCCGCCGCCGTGAACTCCAGGTAGTCATGCTAGGAAAAGCACGCCCTTGCGCATAGACGAGATCCTCTAGCATCATTGCCTATTCCTATTCAGGACACCTCTTTCACATGATGAAAGTGGCAAAATCATTGCTCGATTCACTCGCCTCCGCACCAAAGCATGTCGAACCCTGCCCCTTCCGCCCAAGCACGAATGGCGGCGCTGATCGACCATCTGGCGCCGACCGAGGGCTACACCCGCTCGCTGCTGGACGGCGTGCGTTTCATGCGCGCCAATCAATCCCTGGGCCGCACGCCAGTCCTCTATGAACCCATGATCGTGATCGTCTGCCAGGGCCGCAAGCGCGGTTACCTGGCCGACCGCGTCTATCAGTACGACGCCCAGCACTACCTGGTGCTGTCGGTCCCCCTGCCCTTTTCCACCGAGACCGAGGCTACCCCCGAAGAACCGTTGCTGGCGATCTCCGTGAGGCTGGACATGACCGCCGTCGCCGATCTGGTCATGGCCCTGGACAGCCCGTCGGTCCCGACGCCCGCCACCCCCTTGGGCATCGTCTCCACGCCGCTTGACGCCACCCTGGCCGACACCACCGTCCGCCTGCTACAGGCGCTATCCTCGCCGACCGAAGCCCGCATACTGGGACCGGGCATCGTACGAGAGCTTTGCTATCGCGTCCTGATCGGTGAACAAGGCGGCGCCATCCGCGCCGCGCTGGCCAGCCAAGGTCATTTCGGCCGCATCGCGCGCGCCTTGAAGCGCATCCACGATGACTACGAACAGGCGCTCGACGTCGGCACGCTGGCGCGCGAGGCAGGCCTTAGCGTGCCCACTTTCCACGCGCATTTCAAAGCGGTGGCCAGTACGTCACCGATCCAATACATCAAGTCCGTGCGCCTGCACCAGGCCCGCCTGCTGATGATCCGTGACGACCTCACCGCCGCCGCGGCGGGCGCGCGGGTCGGCTACGAAAGCGCCTCGCAGTTCAACCGCGAGTTCAAGCGCCTGTTCGGCCGCAGCCCCGGCGAAGAAACCCGCGCCATGAAATGGGCCTTCGCCCTGCTGCCCGCAACTCAGCTGGAGGGCATCGCCACCACGCATTGAAGGCGTGCAGGCTACGCGAAAAACCTCGCGTAGCCTGCGCGGAAAACCTTACTGATACCGGCCGCAGCGGCGCCACCCACGCTGCTACGGGTTAACGCGCATGATCATTTTGCATAGGGTGTGCCTGTAAAAGCATTATGCGCAGCCCCCCGCCGCTGTCCATAATTCTCAAAAAAAAAACCAACACACAAGGCGGAATCATGAACAAACTCTTTGCTTCGACGGCGGCGGCCGCGTTCGCGGCGCTGCTCTCCTGCGCGGCGCCGGCAGCCCATGCCGACACATATCCCTCCAAGCCGATCCGGCTGGTCGTCCCCCTGGCGCCCGGCGGCAGCGCCGACGTCCTGGGCCGCCTCGTCGCCCAGAAGCTGTCCGAGAAATACGGCCAAAGCGTCATCGTGGAGAACCGTCCCGGCGTGGGCGGCGACATCGGCGCGGAAAACGTGGCCCGCTCCGAGCCCGACGGCTACAGCCTGCTGTTCGGCACCATCGGCATCCATTCGACCTACAAGATCTACGCGAACCTGAAATACGATCCCTCCAAGGATCTCAAGCCGGTCGTACTGCTGGCCGAACTGCCCAACGTGCTGGTGGTGCCCAAGAACAGCGAACTGGCCAACACCAAGGCCGTCATCGCCGAAAGCAAGGCGCATCCGAATACCCTGTTCTTCGGTTCGGCCGGCTTCGGTTCATCCACCCACATGGCCGGCGAACTCTTCAAATACCAATCCCACGCCGAGATCTCGCACATCCCCTACAAGGGTAGCGGCCCCGCCCTCACCGATCTGGTCGGCGGACGCTTGCAGCTGATGTTCGAGAACCTGCCGACCGCCCTGCCCCTGATCAAGTCCGGCCAACTGCGCGCCCTGGCCGTCACCAGCGCCACCCGCGCCCCCAGCCTGCCCGACGTGCCCACCATCGCGCAGGACGGCTTGCCGGGTTACGCCTTCACCGCCTGGTTCACCATCGCCGCGCCGGCCCATACGCCGGACGCCATCGTCGACAAGCTGAATCACGACATCCGCGAGATCATGCTGTCCAAGGAGATGGCGCCCAAGCTGGCCGACCTGGGCGTCACGCCCGTGCCGGGCGACCGCGATGCGAAAGCCACCGCCACGTTCATCGCCGGCGAGACCAGCACCTTCAGCAAGATGATCGAGACCACGCATCTGACGGCGCAATGAGGCGCGGACGAGCATCCACGTCTCAGCGCAACGCAAGCGCCAACGCGAGTACGCGGCGATGTGCAGATCATCCCCACGTCTCGCGCAGCGGCGCCATCGCCTCGTGCAAACGTTCGATGAACAGCGCGGCAATGCGCGATGGCGGCGTATCGACCGCCGTCATCAGCATCAGCCCGATAGGCAGGCTGGGTTCGAAGCGCTTCACCACCAGCCCGGCGTCACGCAGCGACAGCGCGGCGAACGGACTGACCAGCGCCACCCCCGCGCCCTGCAAGGCCAGCACACACATATTCATGCCATAGCCGGTCTCGACCACGACTTCCGGCTCCACCTGCTCCTGCGCGAACATGCCGGCGATGGACGCATGCGAAGCGCTGTCGCGCGAAGGCAGGATCATCGCCACGCCGTGCAGATCCTTGGCCTTGATGACGCGCTTGGCGGCCAGGGAGTGGTCCTTGTTCATGACGCAGACCGTATTCACCTGCACCAGGGGCTCGGCATTCACGCCCGTCACGTCGATGGACCGTTCGGCGATCCCCATGTCCGCCTTACCGGAGATGACGCTATGCCGGATCAGTCCGGACGTCACTGTCTCGATCTGGATCTGAATGCCGGGCCGCTCCTTCAGGAACGCGGTGGCAATGCTGGCCAGGGGGCCCATGCCGAAGGAAGGCTGGCTGCCCACGATCAGCTTGCCGCTGTGGCCGCCGCGCAGCTCCGCGATGGTCTGGGCGATGTGCTCCATGCCTACATAGGTGCGCTGGATCGTGTTGAACAGCACACGCGCCTCGGGCGTGGGCACCAGCCGGCTCTTGTGCAGTTCGAACAGCTTGATGCCGATATGGCGCTGGAAGCGCGCGATCAGCTTGCTGATCACCGGCTGCGAGGTGTGCATCAGCACGGCGGCATCGGTGGCCGTGCCACGGATCATCACCGCCCGAAAGGCTTCCACCTCATGGATTTTCAAAGTCTGTGCGCCGCGCAGGTCGGACGCCGTGTTGCTCGCCATAAAGATCCCCTTGTCATCGCGGCCGAACGCTGGCTTCGATGGCCACGTATGTTCGTTTGGAATGCCCTACCGCTAATAAAACATTATGAAGACATAGTCTAAACCGCCAGAATCGTTCTGTGCCATCAATTACGCCGCATCGTTGCAAATGCGGAGCAAACAAGGGAACCGTGATGAGTAAAACCTTAGACGCCATTACGCTGGAGCTGCTGTGGACCCGCATGATCTCCATCGTCGACGAAGCCGCAGCCGCCATGGTGCGCACCTCTTTCTCGACCATCGTGCGCGAGTCCAACGACTTCGCCTGCGTGCTGACCACCGCTGACGGCCGCTCGGTCGCCCAGGCGACCAACAGCATCCCCTCCTTCATGAACACCATGCCGCGCACCATCCGGCACTTCCTGGAGGAGTTTCCGCTGGACCAGCTGGAGCCGGGCGATGTACTGATCACCAACGACATCTGGCAAGGCACCGGGCACCTGCCGGACATCTCCGTGGCCAAGCCGATCTTCCTCGGCGGCAAGGTGGTGGCATGGGCGGGCTCGGTGGCCCACGCGCCCGACATCGGCGGGCGCATCCGCTCCGCCGATGCGCGCGAGGTCTATGAAGAAGGCCTGCAGATTCCCATCATGAAGGTGATGCGCAAAGGGGAAGTCGATCCCACCTTCGAACGCATCCTGCGCAAGAACGTGCGCGAGCCCGACCAGGTCATGGGCGATCTGTTCGCGCAATTCACCGCGCTGCGCATGATCGAGTCGCGCATGCTGGCCCTGATGGCGGAACGCGGCCTGACTGAAATCGACACCCTGGCCGGCGAAATCCACGCGCGCTCCGAAAAAGCCATGCGCGACGCCATCCGCACCTTGCCCGAGGGCGTGTATCACCGTACCGCCATCAGCGACGGCCTGGATCACCCGATCAAGCTGCAGCTCACGCTGACCATCAAGGACGGCGAGATCACCGTCGACTATTCCGGTACCGACGCCCAGGTGCCGCGCAGCATCAACGTCTGCCTGGCCTACACCATTGCCTATACCTGCTACGGCCTGCGCGCCGTGCTGCTGCCCAACGTGCCCAACAACGAAGGCGTGATGGCGCCCATCCACGTCACGGCGCCGGCAGGCAGCATCCTCAATTCCCTGCCGCCCGCCGCCGGCGGCGCCCGCGCCCTGATCGGCCATTTCGTGCCCATGATGGTCATCGGCGCGCTGGCCGAAGCCATGCCCGAACGCGCCATCGCCGCGGTGGGCTCGCCGCTGTGGTGCGTCAACCTGTCCGGCACGCGGGAATCCGGCACGCCCTTCACCAACCTGTTCTTCATGAACGGCGGCTACGGCGGTTCGCACAAGCAGGACGGCGCCAACGTACTGTCCTGGCCCAGCAATATTTCCTCCACGCCGGTGGAGATGATAGAGAAAATGTCGCCCCTGCACGTGCGCCACCGCCAGCTGCGCAGCGGCACCGGGGGCGCCGGCCTGCATCGCGGCGGCACCGGCCAGGCCATCGCCTTCGAGAACCGCAACAAGACGCCCATCGTCGTCAGCTTCATGGCAGAACGCACCCGTGAAGAAGCCGCCGCGCAAGGCCTGGCCGGCGGCCAGGCGGGCGCCCCTGGCGCCGTCATCCTGAACGGCAAGACGGTCAATCCCAAAGTCCAGCATGTCCTCAATCCGGGCGAAGTCGTGGAACTGCTCACCCCCGGCGGCGGCGGCTTCGGCCCGGCCGCACAGCGCGACCCCGCGGCCGCGCTGCGGGATGAGCAGGACGGCTATGTCGCGGCGGGCGCCACCCGGTAATCGAATCATCGAGCCATAGAGTCATGGACTCATCGAGGAAAAACATGCAAGCAGGTAACTACGCACTGGGTATCGACATCGGTGGCACCTTCACCGACATCGTCGTCTACGACACCCTCAGCGGCACATCGACGTCGCACAAGGAATTGACCACCCCCAAAGCCCCCTACGAAGGCGTGATCCGCGGGGTCCGCACCCTGTTCGAACGCGAGGGGCTGCCCTACGCGAACGTGGACCGCGTCATCCACGCCACCACGCTGTTCACCAACGCCCTGATCGAACGCAAGGGCGCGCTGACCGGCCTGATCACCACGGCGGGCTTTCGTGACACGCTGGAGATGGCGCGCGAACACAAGTACGAGCTGTTCGACCTGCACATCGAATTGCCGCGCCCCATCGTGCCGCGCCGGCTGCGCCTGGAAGCCAGCGAACGCATGGGCCACGACGGCGCCGTCCAGCAGCCGCTGGATGTCGCCCAGGTCGTCGAGCAGGCGGGCCGCCTGGCCGCCGCAGGCGTGACGTCCATTGCCATCGTGTTCCTGCACGCCTACGCCAACCCCGTCCATGAACGCATGGCGCGCGACGCCATCGAGGCGGCCCATCCGCAGCTGTTCATTTCCATCTCATCCGACGTCTCGCCGCAGATCCGCGAGTTCGAACGCACGTCCACCACCGTCGCCAATGCCTACGTCAAGCCCCTGGCCGACGGCTACCTGGACCGCATGACCGCGGAGATCAAGGCCTTGGGCATCCAGGCGCCGCTGTTCATGATGCTGTCCAACGGCGGCCTGACGCACGTCGATGAAGCCAAGCGCGTACCCATCCAGCTGCTGGAATCCGGGCCCGCCGCCGGCGCCCTGGCCGGTGCCTTCTTCGGTAAACGCTCGCACATCGAAGACGTGATGGCCTTCGACATGGGCGGCACCACCGCCAAGCTGGCCATCATCGACGCCGGCAAGCCGCTCATCGCGCATCACTTCGAAGCCAGCCGCGAAAAGCGCCTGACCGAAGGCAGCGGCCTGCCCATCTCGATCTCCACCATCGAACTGATCGAAATCGGTGCCGGCGGCGGCAGCATCGCGCACCTGGACGCCCTGGGCCTGCTCAAGGTCGGTCCTGAAAGCGCCAGCTCCCTGCCCGGCCCCGCCTGCTATGGTCGCGGCGGTACACAAGCCACCGTCACCGACGCCAACCTGGTGCTGGGCTTCCTGGATCCGGCGGCCTTCGCGGGCGGTACCATGTCCATCGACGTGGGCAAGGCCGAGGACGCGATGCGGCCGCTGGCCCGGCAATCGGACCTGTCGGTACCGGCGTTCGCCTGGGGCATCTACTCGATCGTCAACGAGAACATGGCCGCGGCCGCACGGGTGCACGTCGCCGAACGCGGCCACCACGCCGGTAAATTCGCCCTGCTGCTGACGGGTGGCGGCGGTCCCCTGCACGGCTGCGAAGTGGCGCGCCGGCTGGGCATGACGCGCGCCATCTGCCCGCCGGGCGCCGGTGTCGCCTCGGCCCTGGGCCTGCTGATGGCCCCCGCGCGCATCGACCGCATGGTCAGCGTGGGCTGGAAACTGGAGACCGTGGACTGGGCCGCCCTGGAAGCGGAATACGCCCGCATCGAAGCCGATGCCCGCGCCGTCATCGATGCCACGCTGCCGGGCCAGGGCGCCACCGCGCACAGCCAGCGCGCCGCCGACCTGCGTTTCGCCGGCCAGGGCTTCGAGGTCATCACCGACCTGCCGCCCGGCCCCTATACCGCCGAGACATACACCGCCATCCGCGAGGCTTTCCTGGCGACCTACGCCAAGACCTTCGGCCAGGTGCCGCCGCGCGGCGACATCGAGATCATCAACCTGCGCGCCGCGTTGGCGGCGGGCGGCGGCGAAGGCGAACTGCAAGTGGACACAGGCACGGTATCGGCCGCCGGTGCCGCCCGTGGCACGCGCCGCATGTACCTGCCCGAGCGCAAGGACTACGCCGATGTCCCCGTCTACGAACGCGGTGCCCTGCAAAGCGGCCAGACCTTCCACGGCCCGGCCATCGTGCAGGAAGCCTCGTCGACGCTGATCGTGCCGCAACACGCCACCGTCGACGTCGACGACAGCGGCAGCCTGATCGTGAACCTGGATGCCACGTCCTCACGCTGGCAAGCCCCCTCTTCCGCCATCGAAGAAAGCGAGAAACAAAGTGAATGCGCAAACTGAACCCCTCACGCCCGCCGATCAAGGACAGCGCGAAGGCCCGCTCAAGCGCTTCCGCATCCTGGACCTGACCCGCGTACGCGCCGGCCCCACGTGCATCCGCCAGTTCGCCGATTGGGGCGCGGACGTCATCAAGATCGAAAGCCCGGAATACATGGAGGTCAGCGACGGCTGGGGCGGCCTGCGTGACGGGCCGGACTTCCAGAACCTGCATCGCAACAAGCGGTCCCTGACGATCAACCTCAAGGATCCCAAGGGGCGGGAGATCTTCTTGAAGCTGGTCAAGGAAGCGGACGTCGTCGCCGAGAACTTCCGTCCCGACGTCAAGTTCCGCCTGGGCATCGACTACGAGACCTTGAAGGCGATCAATCCGCGCATCGTCTACGCCAGCATTTCCGGCTTCGGCCAGGACGGGCCGTATGCCAAGCGCCCCGGCTTCGACCACATCGTGCAGGGCATGGGCGGGCTCATGTCCATCACCGGCGATCCGGCCCATGGTCCCATGCGTACCGGTATCGCGGTGGCGGACACCGGCGCGGGCATCTATGCCGCCATGGCCGTGATGACAGCGCTGCTGGAACGCGAGGTGTCCGGCCAGGGGCAATGGGTGCAGGTGTCGCTGCTGCAAGCCATGATCGCCATGTGCGATTTCCAGGCCGCGCGCTGGCTGTTCCTCAAGGAAATTCCGGGGCAGCCTGGCAACAACCACCCGACGTCCATACCTACGGGGGTCTATCCCACGGCCGATGGCTACATCAACATCGCCGCGGGCGAGCAGGCCATGTTCCGGCGCCTGGTCAATGCCATGGGCGTACCCGAGCTGATGGAACGTGAGGAATACAGCACCGAGCAAGGGCGGTCCGACCATCGCGACAGCCTGAACGCCGAATTGTGCGAGCTGACGCGCCAGCGCACGACAGCGGAGTGGATGGTGTGCATGGAGGAAGGCCAGGTCGCGGCGGGCCCCATCAACCGCATGAACGAAGTGTTCGCCGACCCGCAGGTGCAGCACCTGGGCATTGCCACGCCGGTCCAGCATCGCCGGCTTGGCGAAGTGGAAATGGTGGGGCAGCCGTTCAGCCTCAGCCGCACGCCCAGCCAGATGCGCAGCGCGGCCCCGGATCGCGGCGACGACACCGACGCCTTGCTGCGCGAGCTGGACTATACGGAGGAAGACATCGCACACTTGCGGCAGGATGGCGTGATCTGAGGGGCACCGCCCCGCACGCCGCCCGCTGCACGCCGCCAGCCGCGCGCCACCTGTTGCGCGCCACCTGTTGCGCGCCACCTGTTGCGCGCCGGTGGCGGCGCGCGGCTTACCGCGTGTTTCTTCCGAGGCCTGAAATGCTGAAAATCATCGACGACGGCGCTGCGCTGTCGGCACCGCTGCATACCGCGCACGTGAACGTCCGCTGGGGCGACCTGGACGCGGATGGGCACGTGAACAATGCCACCATCCTCGCGTATGTGGAGGAAGCGCGCATGCAGTGGGCCGCCAGGCTGGCGCTGCAACGATGCTCACCCAGCCTGAGGTCCGTCGTCGCCGGCCAGGCCTGCACCTATCACGCCTCCATCGGCTATCCCGCCCGTCTGGCGGTGACCCTGCGTTGCGGCCACATCGGCAACAGCAGCGTCGGCCTGGTATTCGAAGTCCGCGACGCCGAAGACGGCGGCCCGTCCACGGGCGCTGGCGGGGCCACTGAAGGGTCCACTGAAGGGTCCACTGAAGGGTCCGCTGACGGGTTCACTGCCGGGCACCACTACGCCACCGCCGCCATCACCTGGGTCTGGGTCGACCGGCTGGACAGGCGCCCGCGGCCCATGCCACCTACCCTGCGCGCCGCGTGCACGGCCGCTTTCACCCAAACCGAATCTGGAACGTCCAATGACGAGCTCTAAGCACATCCTGTCCCGCAAGACCGGCGCCATCGGCTGGTTGATTTTCAATCACCCAGAAAAACACAATGCCGTATCGCTGGAAATGTCCGCGGCCGTCCCGCCCATCATCGCGGACTTCGACGCCGATCCCGAGATTCGCGTCGTCATCGTCACGGGCGCGGGCGATCGCTCCTTCATCGCCGGCTCGAATATCTCCAACTTCGATGCCGTGCGCGCGAACCCGGAAGAGAACAGCAAGTACCAGGCGATCAGCCAGGGTTCATACGACGCGGTGTATCGGTGCTCCAAGCCCACCGTCGCCATGATCAAGGGCTATTGCATGGGCGGCGGCATGGACTACGCCGCCAGCTGCGACATCCGCATCTGCTCCGACGATTCGGTCTTCGCCATTCCGGCGGTCAAGCTGGGACTGGGCTATGGCTACCAGGGGCAGATCCGCCTGAACCGCCTCATCGGCAGCAGCCGCGCGCGCGACCTGTATTTCACCGGGCGCCGCTATGACGCCGCCGAAGCGCTGGCCGCGGGGCTGGTGCACGAAGTGGTGCCGGCGGCGGGACTGGAAGCGCGGGTGCGCCAGTATGCGGAGTCCATCGCCGAGAACGCGCCGCTGACCATCAAGGCGCTCAAGCGGGTGTTCCTGGAGCTGGAGAAAGGGCCGGAAGAACGCGACATGGACGCCGCCCATGCGCTGATCGGCGCCTGCTACGACAGCGAAGACTACCGCGAAGGCAAGGTCGCCTTCGCCGAGAAACGCAAGCCGCGCTTCAGCGGGCGTTGATGAACCGGCCGGCTTGGCCGCCTTGTACCCGGCGCACGGCACCAGGCCGGATCGCGGATCGCACGCATGAGGGCGGCATGACCGCCCTCCTCGCGTATTTAAATCGCGTAAAGCGCTTCCAAAGTACGGAAGCCTTTCACTTCGATGGGATTGCCGAACGGGTCCATGAAGAACATGGTCCATTGTTCGCCCGGCTCGCCTTCGAAGCGCACCTGCGGCGCCAGCACGAAGTCGATCTGCTTGCTGCCCTGCAGGCGCTCGGCCAGCGCCTTCCATTGCGGCAGCATCAGGGCCAGGCCGAAATGCGGCATCGGCACCAGCTTGTCGCCCACCTTGCCGGTGCGCGCGGTCTTCAGCGGCTCGCCCAGGTGCAGCGACAGCTGATGGCCGAAGAAATCGAAATCCACCCACGTGTCCGTGCTGCGCCCTTCCCTGCAGCCCAAGGCGTCGCCATAAAAGCGGCGCGCTTCGTTCAGGTCCAACACATTCAAGGCCAGGTGGAAGGCATTCGGCGGTGCAGCGACGGGCGTGTCCATAATTTCCAAAACGTGGTTCAAGGATGAATTGTCATGCCGGCAAAACCGGCAGCCTGTGATTTTGCTGCATCGCGGCATCCGAAGCCAATGATTTTTTAGGCAGCGCCTAGTCGATTAAGACATACCCTGGCCGCGGCGCAGCACCCGCCCACGCCGTGTCCATAAGAACGCCCAGCCACGCTTACCGGGCAATCACGGAACTGGCGCGCACCTTGAATTCGGTGGCGATCATGTGGGATTCAGGGTGGGCCAGCGCGGCGGCGGCCTGCTCCGGCTGCTGGATCAGCCGCAACACCAGCTGGGCGGCGGTGCGGCCGATGTCGTAGCGCCCCGGATGCACGGTGGTCAGTGCCGGCGTCAGCCGCCGGGCCAGGGGGAAATCGCCGAAGCCGACCATGGCGCAGTCCCGCGGCAACGACAAGCCCAGCCCCGGCGCATCCAGGATGGCGCCCGCGGCCATATTGTCGTTGGCGAAGATGATGCCCTGCGGACGGCGTCGCGCGGACTCCAGCGCGAAACGCGCCATCGCCTGCGCCCCCGCTTCGAAAGGATCGGGCTCCGCGGGCGTGACAATGTCCGGCTTCAGCCCCCGCGCCTCCATGGCCCGCGCATACCCCAGGGCGCGCTGCTGCGCGCGAAAGTCCTCGGGCAGGCCGGTGCGAACGAAGCGGATGCGCCGCAGCCCCTGTTCCAGCAGGTGCAGCGTCTGGTCGTAGCCCACCTGGTCGTGCGAAAAACCCACCTGGTGAAAAGGCCGGTTAGGCCGCACATCCCAGGTTTCCACCACCGGAAACGCCGCGGCGCGCATGACGGCATCGACCCGTTCGCTATGCGTGGGCCCCGTCAGGATCATCGCCGCCGGCCGCCAGCCGGCAAAGGCGCACACCGCGCTTTCCTCCTGCGCCATGGAATAGTTGCTGCTGGCCAGGAGCAACTGATACCCCGACGAACTCAACACGTCGGACATGCCCTGCACCGACTCCGAGAATACGGAATTGGCAATGCTGGGAATGACCGCGCAAACCACTTTCGAGTGCGCCGACGCCAGGCCCACCGCCACCTGGCTGGGCACGAAGCCGGTCTGGGTGACGGCCGCCTCGATACGTGCGCGCAGGGCCGGCGACACCTTGTCCGGGCTGTTGAAGAAGCGGGAAACCGTGATCGACGCGACGCCGGCCAGCGCCGCGACGTCGTGGATGGTGTAAGCCGCGATCTTGCGCCGGCCGGCGGAAGCGGCCTGCTCGGTTACCGGTGCGTGTGCCTTGCTGCTAGCCAAAGAGAGTCCCTGCAGGGGTTGCTGCCGCATCGCCCCCGAGCCACGAAATGGTCGAATGGCTGCCGCATCGACTCGCCGTTGCGGTTGACGGCGCGAAGGCACGCATTATAGACTTCCCAGCACCGGATGGTACCGGTACCAAAACATCTTTGACTTGCAGATGGTACCGGTACCTTCCAGACGACGGCCCCGCGGAAGAGGCCTCGCAAAAAAGGAGGAGACACGCATGAACCGACGTGAATTCGCACGCGTGGCGGCGGCTGCCGCCTGTGCGTCCGCCCTGGGCCCGGCCTTCGCCCAGGCCCGCTACCCGGACAAGCCCCTTACCTTCGTCGTCCCCTATCCCGCCGGCGGCGCCGCGGACCAGTTCGCTCGGCCGTTCGCCCAATGGTTGGGCGATGCCGTGCACCAATCCGTGATCATCGAGAATCGCCCCGGTGCCAACGGCAACATCGGCTCGGCCTATGTAGCGCGGCGCATGCCGGCCGACGGCTACGCTTTCCTGCTGGGGTCCACCAGCACCCTGGCCATCAACCCGCACATTTACCCGTCCATGGGCTATTCGGTGCTGGATGACCTGCAGCCGGTCACGCTTACGCACCGGATGCCCAATGTGCTGGTCGTCGGCGCCAACACGCCCTATCACAGCGTCAAGGACCTGATCGCGGCGGCACGGCAACAGCCCGGCAAGCTGGAATTCGGCTCGGCCGGCATCGGCAACACCATGCATATGGCCGCCGAACTGTTCCAGCTGCGCGCCTCCATCCGGCTGCTGCACATCCCCTACAAGGGCGGCCCCGAAGCGTTGAACGATCTGCTGGGCGGACGCATACCCATGATGTTCCACAATCTGCCGGCCATCGTGCCGCTGGTGCAGGCCGGCAAGCTGCGCGCGTTGGCCATCGCGGATGACAAGCGCTCGTCCCTGCTGCCGGACGTGCCCACCCTGCAGGAAAGCGGCGTGCCCGATGCCACGTCCGTGGTCTGGAACGGGATCCTGGTGCGGCACGGCACGCCCGCCCCCATCGTGGCCGAACTAGCTTCGCGCATGGGCGCGGTGCTCGCCAATCCCGAATTCCGCCGCAATCTCACCGCGCAGGGCTACGAAATCCTCTCGTCGACGCCCGCGCAGTTCGACGCACTCCTGCGCAGGGACTACGCCGCCATGGGCGACCTGGTCACGCGCGCCAATATCAAAATGGAATGACACCGCATGTCCGCAGCAAAGCGCATGACCCTGGAAGACCTGCGCAGCCAGAAATGGTTTGCCACCGACAACATCCGCGGCTTCGCCCACCGCCAACGCATGCAGCAGCAGGGCTTGAATCGCGACGAGTTCATGGGCCGGCCCGTGATCGGCATCCTCAACACGTGGAGCGACCTCTCGCCCTGTCATGCACACCTGCGCGAACGCGCGGCCGCGGTGAAGCGCGGCGTGCTGCAGGCAGGCGGCTATCCCATGGAGTTGCCGGCCATGAGCCTGGGGGAAGTCATGGTCAAACCGACCACCATGATGTACCGCAACCTGCTGGCCATGGAGGCCGAGGAGTTGTTGCGCAGCCTGCCGCTGGACGGTGCGATATTGATGGGCGGCTGCGACAAGACTACGCCCGGCCTGGTCATGGGCGCCCTGTCCATGGACCTGCCGGTGATCTACTGTCCCGCCGGCACCATGCTGAACGACCGCTACAAGGGACGCCAGGTGGGCGCGGGCACGCACACGCGCATGTACTGGGACGAATACGCGGCCGGCAACATCGGCCAGACGGAGTGGATCACGCTGGAATCCAAGATGACCCGCACCCCCGGCACCTGCAACACCATGGGCACGGCCAGCACCATGACGTCCATCGTCGAAGCCATGGGGCTGTCCCTGCCCGGCGCCAGCAGCATACCGGCCATGGACGCCGCGCACACGCGCATGGCCTGGGCTTGCGGCAGCCGTATCGTCGACATGGTCTGGGAAGACCTGCGGCCTTCGCGCCTGCTGACGCAGGATTCGCTGCGCAACGGCATCGTGGCCTATATGGCGCTGGGCGGCTCCACCAATGCAGCCGTGCACTTGCCCGCCATGGCTGGCCGGGCCGGCCTGAAGCTGGACCTGGATGACCTGGACGCCATCGCGCGCAAGGTACCCGTGCTGGCCAATCTGTTTCCCTCCGGCGACCGCCTGATGGAAGACTTCTACTATGCGGGAGGCCTGCCCGCCCTGCTGAACAAGCTGCACGCGCACCTGGCACTGGATGCCATGACCGTGACGGGCCGCAGCCTGGGAGACAATATCGCCGGCCTGCATTGCCAGGACGACGAGGTCATCCGCGATCCCGCGCGGCCCTTGATCGCCGCCTCCCAGGAATGTCCCGAGGCCGGCATGGCACTGGCCGTGTTGCGGGGCAACCTGTGCCCGCAGGGCGCTGTCGTCAAGCCTTCCGCGGCCACGCCCGCCCTGCTGCGCCACAGCGGGCGCGCGCTGGTGTTCGATTCCAACGAAGCCATGCTGGCGGCCATGGCCGACCCCGACCTGGATGTCGACGCCGACACGGTGCTGGTGCTGCGCAACGGCGGTCCCGTCGGCGCGCCCGGCATGCCCGAGTGGGGCAACCTGCCCA
Organism: Achromobacter sp. HZ34; assembly: GCF_002209485.1. GTDB lineage: Bacteria > Pseudomonadota > Gammaproteobacteria > Burkholderiales > Burkholderiaceae_B > Bordetella_C. The sequence goes on from NZ_NJIX01000001.1 coordinate 1,096,286, forward strand.
TCCCCAGGAAACTGCTGCGCCAGGGCGTGCGCGACATGCTGCGCCTGTCGGATTCGCGCATGAGCGGCACCCACTACGGCACCTGCGTGCTGCACATCTCGCCGGAGTCGGCGGTGGGCGGCCCGCTGGCGCTGCTGCGTACGGGCGATGTCGTCACGCTGGACATCGGCGCCCGCAGCCTGAACATGGAAGTGCCCGAAGCCGAACTGCAGGCGCGCCGCGCCGCCTGGCAGGCCCCCCCCGCCGCCTACGCGCGCGGCTACGCCCGGCTCTACCAGCAGCAGGTGACCCAGGCGCATGAAGGCTGCGATTTCGCCGTATTGCAAGGGGCGCAGCCGACGCCGGAACCTCCCATTTATTGACCACATCGCGACTTCATCTGCAAGGATAACTATGACCGCCAACAACGATCTGCTCGTCAATCCGTTTCGTCAACGCCTGGCGCAGCCCGGCGTGCCGCTGGGCACCTGGCTGATGTCGGGCACCACCAGCACGGCCGAGGCCATGGGCCGCGCCGGTTTCGACTGGCTGCTGGTGGACCTGGAGCACGTACCCATGGATGCCAAGGACACCCTGCACACCTTGCAGGCCATCGCCGGCACCGGCGCCTTCCCCATCGTGCGGTTGCCCGCCAACGATGCCGTGGCGGTGAAGCGTGCGCTGGACATGGGCGCGGGCACGCTGATGTTCCCTTTCATCGACTCGCCGGAACAGGCCGCGCAAGCGGTGTCCTATGCGAAATACCCGCCGCTGGGCATGCGCGGATTCGCCGCGGTGCATCGCGCCAGCGGCTACGGCACCGCGGCGGGATACGGTGAGCGGGCCAACGATTCGGTATTCACCATCATCCAGCTGGAAACCCCCACGGCCGTCCGGAACCTGGAGAAGATCGCCGCTGTCGCAGGCGTCGACGCCTTCTTCCTGGGGCCGGGGGATCTGTCGGCGAACATGGGCCATATCGGCAACATCACGCATCCCGATGTCATGGCGGTGATACAGGACGTGGCGCGCCGGTGCCAGGCCATCGGCATTCCCTGCGGCATCGTCGGCCCGACACCGGAGGTCGTCAGCAAGTTCCTGACGCTGGGCTACCGCTTCGTCGCCGTGGCATCGGACATGGGAATGATGATGCGCCAGGCCACCGCCTTCGTGCAGGCCATCAAGCCTGACCTGGCGCGTGAGTTCAACAGCACCGTGTATTGAGCAGCACCGGCGCCGCGGCAAACCGTCAACCAAAAATAAGACACCGGAGACCACGTCATGACACCCTTCAGCCTGATACCGCGCGCGCCCTGCCCGCGCATGCTGCGCCAAGCCAGCGCCGTGCTTTTCTCGGTCACCTGCGTTGCCGGTTCCGCGCAGGCGCAGGACGACTTCCCCTCCCGCCCCATCACCATGATCGTACCCTTCGGCCCGGGCGGCACATCGGACATCATGGCCCGCATACTGCAGAAGTCGCTGACCGAAGTCCTGGGCAAGGGCGTGGTCATCGAGAACAAGGCAGGTGCGGGGGGCGCGATAGGAATGGCCGAGCTTGCACGCGCGCCCCATGACGGCTACACCCTGGGCCTTAGCGTGGTGGGACCGGAAGCGATCCAGCCGGCCATCCGCAACACGGGGTACACACCAGACAGCTACGACCATATCTGCGGCACCTACAACGTGCCGCTGATGATGATGGTCAAGCCCGACTCGCCCTGGCACACGCTGCAGGACGTGATCGACGATGCCAAGAAAAGACCCGGCAAGCTGAATTACGGCTCGTCCGGCACCGGCACGGTATTGCACCTGTCCATGCAAGGCCTGATGGATGCGGCCGGCGCCAGCGCCCTGCATGTGCCCTACAAAAGCTCCGGCGAAATGGTCACCGGCCTGATGGGCGGACAGATCGACATCTTCGACGAAACGCCCACCGTGTCGCGGCAGTACAAGCTGCGCCCCATCGCCCTGTTCAGCGAGAGCCGCGTACAGGGCTATCCGGACGTTCCCACGGTCAAGGAGCTTGGTTATCCGATCACGTTTTCCGTCTGGGGCGGGCTGATTGCGCCCAAGGGCTTGCCCAAGGAGGTACGCGGCAAGCTGGAAGCCGCCTGCGACAAGGCGGTCCACACACAGGCCTACCAGGATGCCGTTGCCAAGCTGGATACGCCCCTGGTCTATAAGGATGGCGCGGGCTTCGGCACCTTCGTCAGCGCCGAGTTCAAGCGCTATGGCGAGATCGTGAAGAAAATCGGGCTGGACAAGCAGCAGTAGCGATCAACGGCCCCCGCCCGCCAGGTTGCCGACTTTCGTCCTGATTTTCGAATACGAGACCAGCATACCCGTCACCGATGCGGCGATCCCTTGGAAAACGCCGTCAAGCGTGGAGGCCATCGTTCGCGGCCGGATATCGGGTGCCGGTGACAAACCCCTGACGCCCGAATCGGTTATCCTGGCGCCCGCCGGTTTGCGGCATCACCCCCATCTCTGCCCCTCGCAGCCCCTCCCGCATGATCCGTTTTCAGCAAGTCTCGCTGGCAAGAGGCGTAAAGCCCTTGCTGGACAAAGTCGACCTCATCCTCAACCCCGGCGACAAAATCGGCCTTATCGGCGCCAACGGCGCGGGCAAGTCGAGCCTGTTTGCCTTGCTGCGCGGTGAACTGCACGCCGACCAGGGGGATCTCAGCTACCCGCCCAACTGGCGCGTGGCCTACGTGGCGCAGGAAACGCCGGCGCTGGAACGCTCGGCGATCGACTACGCCATCGATGGCGACGTGGCCTTGCGGCGCCTGGAAGCCCGGCTGGCCGAGGTGGAGGCTGCCCCCGACACGCCCGAAAACGGCCTGCTGATCGGTGAGCTGTATGGCGCCCTGGCCGATGCGGACGCCTACACCGTGCGCTCGCGCGCGGAGCAGTTGCTGACCGGCCTGGGATTTTCAATGGCGCAGATGGACCAGCCCCTGACCAGTTTTTCGGGCGGCTGGCGCATGCGGCTGAACCTGGCGCAAGCGCTGATGTGCCCGTCCGAACTGCTGCTGCTGGACGAGCCAACCAACCACCTGGATCTGGATGCGATCCTGTGGCTGGAAGACTGGTTGAAGCGGTATCCCGGCACGCTGCTGGTCATTTCGCACGACCGCGATTTCCTCGACGAAGTGGTCAACGTGGTGGTGCACGTGGACGAGCGCAAACTGAAGCGCTATGCGGGCAATTATTCTGCCTTCGAGCGCCAGCGCGCCGCACAGCTGGAATTGGCGCAAGGCGCCATGGAAAAGCAGCTGCGCCAGCGCGCGCACCTGCAATCCTTCATCGACCGCTTCAAGGCGCAGGCCTCGAAGGCGCGCCAGGCGCAAAGCCGCATCAAGGCGCTGTCGAAGATGGAAGAACTGGCGCCCCTGCGGGCGGCGGCGGAATTCTCTTTCGAGTTTCGCGAACCGCAGCGTTCGCCCGATCCCTTGCTGCGCATGGACCAGGTCAAGGCGGGTTACCCGGCCGCGAACGATGGCGGGGCCGACAAGATCATCATCAACGGCATCAATTTTTCCCTGCAGGGCGGCCAGCGTATCGGGCTGCTTGGCGTCAACGGCGCGGGCAAGTCCACCTTCATCAAGACCATCGCCGGGGAATTGCAGGCGCTGGGGGGCGAGGCGATTTTCGGCAAGGGTCTGTCGATTGGTTATTTCGCCCAGCATCAGGTGGAGATGCTGCGGCACGATGAATCGCCTTTGTGGCACATGATCAAGGCGGCGCCTGGCGTGCGCGAGCAGGAATTGCGTAATTTCCTGGGCGGCTTCAATTTCGCGGGCGCGATGGCGACCAGCAGCATTGCGCCCTTCTCCGGTGGGGAAAAAGCGCGCCTGGCGCTGGCGCTGATCGTATGGCAGCGGCCGAACCTGCTGTTGCTGGATGAACCGACCAACCACCTGGACCTGGAAACCCGCGAAGCCCTGACCGTCGCGTTGGCGCAGTTCGAGGGCACCTTGATGCTGGTATCGCACGACCGCCACCTGCTACGCGCCACCACCGACCAGTTCGTCATCGTGGCCGACGGCAAGGTCGAACCCTTCGACGGCGATCTGGACGACTACCGCGACTGGCTGTTCAAGACCAAATTGAACGCGAAAGCGAATTCAGCGTTGCAATAAACGAGCGCGCAGCGCGGCGATAGCGCCACCGGGCCCGCTATGCCCGCCGCTGGGCGGCCAGGCCAGACTTGGGCATGTACGCCCCCGCCGGCTCGGCGTGAGCCGGCAGGACAGTACCCCACCCAGCCCTGCACCGTGCGACGTCGCCGTGCCTTGCACGGCGGCGGCGCACGCCGGCCAAGCCGATGCGGGCCAGCGATTCAACAAAAACAGGGCCGCCCTCCGGGGCGGCCCTTCGCTTTGTGTCCCCAAAATTCAGCTATCTATCAGAATTCGATAGAAAACTAATTGATAGAATCCTAATAATTAACTTATAATCGGCTTTATGAACACTCCAGCCGATTCTCGCCTGATGGCCCTCACGGCCCACTTGATGGTGATCCACCGCGCCTACCGCGCCGCGGCCGACAAGGCCCTGGCCGATTACGGCCTGTCGCAGGCCACCGCCTGGCCGGTGATCACCGCCGGCCGCCTGGGCGACGGCGTGCGCCAGGGCGTGCTGGCCGAGGCCATGGGCGTGGAAGGCCCTTCCCTGGTCCGCGTGCTGGACCAATTGGTCGCCGCCGGCCTGATCGAACGCCGCGAAGACCCGCTGGACCGCCGCGCCAAGACCCTGCACCTGACCCAGGCCGGCAACGACCTGCGCGAGCAGGTCGAGACCATGCTCGTGCACCTGCGCCGCCGCCTGTTCGCCAACATCGCGCCCGCCGACCTGGACGCTTGCCTGCGCGTATTCGAAGGGTTGAAACTCTCCCTGGTCCACCACCAGTCCGAACCCGGCACCGCCTACGAGCCGGTGCCGGCGGTCGTCATGCCAGGCAGCACGGGCAGCACCAGCAGCACCAGCAGGAAAATTGCGGGCGCAAACATTGCTGCCGCCGGTACGGCCGCAGCAAGCAGCACCGAGCATCACCCGGCCGGCGACGCCAAACCGGACGCCGCCAGGGACGAGGATCCGTCCCACACGGAGCAGAAGCCATGAAAGCGCCCACCGGCGACGAGGTACTGTTCTCGCTCAAGGCCTATGTCGCGGCCATGGCGGCCCTGTACCTGTCGCTGATGATCGACCTGCAGCGGCCCTTCTGGTCGGTGACCACCGCCTACATCGTGTCGCAGAACTGGGCCGGCGCCGTGCGCTCCAAGGCCGTGTTCCGCCTGGGCGGCACCTTCATCGGCTCCACCGCCATGGTCTTCGCCGTGCCGCGCCTGTCCGCCTACCCCGTGCTGATGGTGGGCGCCCTGGCGCTGTGGGTCGGCGCCTGCCTGTACATCGCCGTCCTCGACCGCACGCCGCGCTCCTACATGTTCATGCTGGCCGGCTACACCGCCGGCATGATCGCCCTGCCCAGCGTCACCAACGCCGGCACCGTGTTCGACACGGCCCTGACCCGCGTGGAAGAAATCAGCCTGGGCATCATCTGCGCCACGCTCGCGCACAGCCTGATCCTGCCGCGCGGCATCGCCCCCGTGGTGATGGGCCGCCTGGACGCCGCCGTGCGCGATGCCCGCCTGTGGGTGCAGGCGGTACTGCGCGGCGACACCAAGGCCCGTACCGCGCGCGAACGCCGCGCCATCGCCAACGACATCACGCAGCTGCGCCTGCTGTCCACCCACGTTCCCTTCGACACCGGCAACATCCGCTGGGCGTCACGTTCCATCTCCGCCATGCAGGACCGCATGGCCGGCCTCACGCCCATCGTGTCGTCGCTGGAAGACCGCCTGCGCACCTTGCGCGCCAGCGGCGCGCCCCTGCCGCCGGCCCTGGAACCCTTGCTCAACGACATTGCCGCCTGGACCGAAGCCGGCCGCAGCAGCGGCGACGACGCCAATCGCGCCACCGCCGCTGCCCTGCGCCGCCGCATCACCGAGGTCATGCCCACCGTGGTCGCGGGCTCCGACTGGAACACCATGCTGCTGGTCAGCCTGTGCACCCGCCTGCGCGAGATGGTCGACCACTTCGAGGAAGGCCTGGCGCTGCGCCGCGACATCCAGGCCGGCTTGAACGGCGCACCCCCGCCCATGCCGCGCATGCCCGTCACGTCCAACCGTGCCCTGCACCATGACCACGGCATCGCGCTGCTGTCGGCCCTGGCCGCCGCCTTCGCCCTGGCCGTGTGCTGCGCCTTCTGGATCGGCACCGCCTGGACCTACGGCGCCAACGCCGCCTTGTTCGCCGTCATCTTCAGCTGCTTCTTCGCCACGCAGGACAACCCCGTGCCTGGCATCAAGGAGTTCCTGATCTACATCACACTGTCCATTCCCATCTCGGCCATCTACCTGCTGGGCATCCTGCCCGCCCTGCATTCCTTCGAGATGGTGGCGCTTGCGATATTCCCCACGGCCTTCATCCTGGGCATCTTCATGGCGCGGCCGACGACCTTCGGCAAAGCCATGGCCATGCTGTTCGGCTGGACCGGCACGCTGGCCCTGCACGACACCAACACCGCCGACCTGGTGGCCTTCATCGACAGCACCATCGCGCAGAACGTCGGCGTGGCCGTGGCCGCCATCATTGCCGCGCTGTTCCGCAAGATCAGCGCCGAGTACAGCGCACGCCGCATCCAGCAAGCCAACTGGAAAGAACTGGCCAGCATGGCCGGCGCCGACGGCCCGCCGGCCCGCGCCAGCTTCACCGTGCGCATGCTGGACCGCATCGGCTTGCTGCACACGCGCCTGGCCGAACGCACCGAGGACAGCGAGCCGGTCGAAGAAGACACCCTGCTGGACCTGCGCGTCGGTAACGAAATCGCGGAACTGCAACGCGCCCGCCGGGAACTACCCGTGGTCGATGTGGCGATCCGTCCGGTGCTGGATGGGCTGGCCGCCTGTTTCCGCGCCCGGGCCGCGGGTGCGGCCGAGCGGCGCGAAGGCGTGCTGCAGAAGATCGACTACGCCCTGGAACGGGTCAACGGCGCCACGCCCGGCGTGCCGCGCCACCGCGCCATCGTCGCCCTGGTCGGCCTGCGCCGCTCGCTGTTCCCGCAAGCGCCCGCCTACCAGCCGGTGCTGGCCGCGGCGCCCTCCGCAACCCCTAACGTCCCGTCCGCATCATGATTGGCGAATTCAATATCTACGGCATTTTCATGCCCTGGCTGCTGGTCCTGGCGTTCCTCACGCTGGGCGTGTCCTGGATCGTGCGCCGCATCCTGGCGCGCCTCGGCATGTACCGCGTGGTATGGCACCCGGCCTTGTTCGACCTCGCCTTGTATGTCGTGCTGCTGTACGGCGTCGTCCTGATTTCACCGCATATTTTCACGAGATAGCATCATGAAGCTCCCTTCCGCATTACGCCCCGCCGCCTTGGCCCGCTTTGCCGTGACGACCGTGGTGGTCGTCGCCGCGGCCTATGCCGGCTGGCAGTTGTGGGAACACTACGAAGTCGAACCCTGGACCCGTGACGGCCGCGTGCGTGCCGATGTCGTGCAGATTGCGCCGGACGTATCCGGCCTGGTCACGGCCGTGCCCGTGCAGGACAACCAGACCGTCAAGAAAGGCGACGTGCTGTTCGACATCGACCGGGCCCGCTATCAACTGGCGCTGGACCAGGCCCAGGCCGCCGTCGTCTCGCAAAGCGTGGCGCGCGACCAGGCCCAGCGCGATGCCCGCCGTAACCGCGAGCTGGGACAACTGGTGTCCGCCGAAGCGCGCGAGCAAAGCCAGACCAAGGTTGAACAGGCCGAGTCGGGCCTGGCGCAAGCCAAGGTGGCCCTGGACATCGCCAAGCTCAATCTGCAGCGCAGCCGTGTCCTGGCGCCGGCCGATGGCAGCATCACCAACCTGGACCTGCACGTCGGCGCCTATGCCTCCGCCGGCCGCGGCGTCATGGCTTTCGTGAATTCGAACTCGTTCTACGTCGAAGGCTATTTCGAGGAAACCAAGCTGCCGCGCATCAAGGTGGGCGACCGCGTGGCGGTCCAGCTGATGGGCGAAGCGCGCACCATCCAGGGTCATGTGGACAGCATCGCCCTGGGTATCGCGGACCGCGACCGCAGCACCAGCGCGAATATGCTGCCCTACGTGAATCCCAACTTCAACTGGGTGCGCCTGGCCCAGCGCATTCCCGTGCGCATCCACATCGACGAAGTGCCCGCCGGCGTGCGCCTGGTGTCCGGCCAGACCGCGACCGTCGTCGTGCAGGAAGACGCCCAGTCCCCGGCGCCGCGCTCGTAATCCAAGAGTCTCGCCATGCGTATCCATCCTCTTCCCAAACTCTCGGTGCTTGCCGTCGCTGCCGCCATTGCGGCCAGCCTGGCCGGCTGCACCACGGTAGGCCCCGACTACAAGGTTCCCACCGATGCAGTGGTCAATCGGCCTGCCGCCGCCGCGAAATTCAGCGGCGCCCAGAACGAGGCCTTCGCCCAGGATGCCGTCCCCGGCAATTGGTGGCGCCTGTATGACGATCCGCAGCTCGACGCGTTGATCACCAAGGCGCTGGCCGCCAATACGGACCTGCGCGTGGCCGCGGCGAACATGGACCGCGCGGCGGCCGCCACGCAGCAGGCGCAGGCGGCCAAACAGCCGTCGTTCAACGTCAACGCCAAGCCCTACTTCGGCCATCCGTCGGGCTTCGAAGAGCTCGCGCCCGGTTACGACCCACCCAGCGAGTGGTTCTACAGCATGGGCGCCGGTGTTTCGTACACGGTCGACCTGGTCGGCCAGATCCGCCGTGCCATCGAAGCCGCCGACGCCGACCAGGCCTCCGTACAGGCCGCCTACGACGCCATGCGCGCCAACGTCGCGGCGCAGACCGCCCTGGCCTACGCCACGGCGTGCACGGCCGGCATGCAGATCAACTCGGCACAACACTCGGTGGACGTGCAGAGCGAATCGGTCAAGGTCAATCAAAAACTGCAGAACCTGGGCCGCGGCACCGCCCTGGACGTCACGCGCGCCCGCGGCCAGCTGGAGCAGTTGCGTGCCGCCCTGCCGCCGCTCGAAGCCAAGCGCCGCGTGGCCTTGTATCGCCTGGCCACGTTGACGGGCGAGACGCCCAACCAGTTTCCGCAGCAGCTTGCCCAATGCGCCGCGGCGCCTGCGCTGAAGCAGCCCATCCCGGTCGGCGACGGCGCATCGCTGTTGCGCCGCCGTCCCGATATCCGGGAAGCAGAGCGTGCGCTGGCGGGCGCCACCGCGCGCATCGGCGTGGCCACGGGTGACCTCTATCCCAAGATCACACTGGGCCTGTCCGCCGACTCGGGTTATTTCCTGGACCAGTTCGCCAGCCGCGGCAGCTTCGGCTACAGCCTTGGCCCGCTGATCTCATGGACGATACCGAACACTGGCGCGGTCCAGGCCCGCATCGCCGAAGCGCAAGCCAGCACCAAGGCGGCCTATGCCCGCTTCGACGCAACGGTGCTCAATGCCTTGCGCGAAACCGAAAGCGCGCTGACGGTCTATGCCCGTGAATTGGACCGTGACGATGCCTTGAAGGCGGCCCGCGACCAGAGCACCGAAGCGGCCGACCAGGCGCGCAAGCTGTATCAGTATGGCAAGACGGACTACCTGACGGTGCTCGATGCCGAGCGCACGCTGGCCAATAACGAAAGCGCCCTGGCCGCCTCGCAGGCGGAAATGGTGGAAGACCAGATCAAGGTATTCCTGGCCTTGGGCGGCGGTTGGGAGCAGGACGGCCCCGCGAAGCCCGCCGCCGGCAATAATACGGCCAACGCGAACAGCCCGGCCGCCGCCAGCAAGCCGGCCGAGGCCCCTGCCCCGGCGCGGCGTCAGTGAATCACTGCGCCACTGGGCGGATGCTGGTTCAGGCCTAGCGCGGCCTCCCAGCTGCGCAGTGGCACGCAGGTCTGCAGCCGCACGATGGCGCGCTCGATCAAGGCGGGGTGCAGTTCATGCCCCACGCGCGTGGCCACGTCTATGGTGGAGTCCCCATGCAGCTCGTTCAGGCGCGCCTGCGCCTGTTCAGCCAGCGCCACCGGCATGACGCTATCGCCGGCCCCGTGCAGCAAATGAATGGTGGTGTATTGCGGCGCCCACTGCGGCACGCTGGCATAGCGGCCACTGAAGGCCAGCACGCGCCCCGCCAGGCCGTCATGCGCCACCACGGCTTCCAGCGCCATGATCGCGCCTTGCGAAAAGCCGGCCAAAGCGGTGTCGCTCTGCAGCAGATGGAAACGCGCCTGGTTGGCGCGGATGTATTCCACCAGCGGCGGCAAGGCCTTCAGCACGCGCTCCGGACGGTTGGCCTCGTCCACACCCTTCACCGAGAACCATTGCCGCCCACCCTGGCCGGCGTCACCCCCGCGGGCGCCGTCATAGGGCTCGAAACCCGCTGGCGCCAGGATGGCCGCCTGCGGGAACGAGGCGCGCACGGCCTCGGCCAGCGGACGCATGTTGGCGGGTGTGCCGCCGACGCCATGCAGCAGGATGAACAACTGCCGCGCATCGCCCTCGTCGGGAAGCAGCTCGAAAGCATCGGTCGCCTGGGATGAATCGGATGATACAGACATAAAAACCCCTGATACGGCAGGACGCTCACGCGCCCCTCATTGCCGTCATTCTAGGCCTGTTTTTTCCGCGCTCCGCGCCGCCGCCATGGCCCCGCCCCCGCCCCCGCCGACCCGATCCGCCAGGGATGTGACGCCGCGCCAGCTGTCTATTTCCCCAGGATCAGATCCGCCGCCTTCTCCGCCACCATCATCACCGCGGCCTGTGTGTTGCCTGAAACCATCTTCGGCATCACCGAAGCATCGACCACGCGCAGCCCTTGCACCCCGCGCACCCGCAACTGGGGATCCGTCACCGCCGCGTCGTCCTGCCCCATGCGGCAGGTGCCGATCGGATGATAGATCGTCTGCCCATTCTGCCGTGCAAAACTCAGCCATTCGTCGTAAGTGCGCACCGCCGCGCCGGGACTGGTCTCGGCCTCCACGTAGGGCGCCAGCGCCGGCTGCCCGACGATACGCCGCGCCACCTCCATGCCATGCACCAAGGCATCGCGATCCACCTGTGCCGCCAGGAAGTTTGGCCGGATAGCCGGCGCGTCGGCGGGGTCCGGCGACTTGGCGTGTATGCTGCCGATCGACTCCGGCCGCAGTTGCGCCACTCCCAGCGTCATGCCTGGATGGCGATCAAGGATGCGTTCCGCCGCATTGGCGTAGCTGGCATGCACGAAGAAATACTGCACGTCGGGCTGCGCCAGTTCTGGCCGCGACTTGACGAAGCCGTGCACCAGGCCGGTACCCAAGGTCAGGATGCCGCGCCGCGCTGCGTAGTAAAGCCCCACCTGGCGCGCCAGCCGCCAGCCGCGCGACATTTCGTTCAAGGTCACCGTGCCCTTGACCCGCCAGTTCATGCGGGTGGCGTAGTGATCGATATAGTTCTCGCCAACCTGTGGCGCCGCCTGCACCAGCCCTATCCCCAGCGCCTGCAAACGCCGCGGATCCCCGATGCCGGACAACTCCAGCATCTGTGGCGACTGCACCGCGCCCATGCACAGCAAGGTCTCGCGCGCGGCCCGCACGGTCACGTCCTGGCCCCGCTGCCGATACACCACGCCGACACAGCGCTTGCCTTCGAACACCAGCCGCAACACCCGCGCATCGGATTCCACGCGCAGATTGGCACGGCCGCGCGCCGGCTTCAGATAGCCGTCGGCCGCGCTCCAGCGGCGGCCGTCCTTCTGCAGCACCTGGTAGTAGCCGAAGCCTTCCTGGCGTTCGCCGTTGTAGTCCTCGTTGACCGGCTGCCCGTCCTCACGCGCCGCGGAAATGAAGGCATCGGCGACCGGATAGCGCTCGCGCACCTGCACCAGGTGCATGGGCCCGTCCTTGCCGCGCGAGGGACCGCCCTGCGCATAGTGCTCCAGCCGGCGGAAATAGGGCTCCACGTCCGCGTAGGCCCAGCCGGCCGCTCCCGCCGCGGCCCACGCATCGTAATCCTGTGGCTGGCCGCGCACATAGATGCCGCCGTTGATCAGCGTCGACCCGCCCAGCCCCTTGCCGCGCGGCACGGAGATCACGCGTCCCTGCGTGTTTTCCTCGGGCTCGGTGGCGAAGCGCCAGTTGAAGCGCGGGTCCACCAACAGCTTGCTGAAGCCGGCGGGAATGCCTACCCACATGCTGGCCGCATCCTCGCCCGCTTCAATCAGCAGCACGCGATGGCGGCCATCGGCCGTCAGGCGATTGGCCAGGATGCAGCCGGCGGTGCCACCGCCGGCAATGATGAAATCGAAATCCGCCATCAACCGCCCCTCAAGCGACCGCGGTCGGCCCGCGCACGCCCAGGAATTGCGCCATCAGGGCGATCTGCGCCGCCAGCATGGGCGCGCCGTAGTGGACGCGGCAGCCACGCTGTTGGGCAGCCAGCAGCAAGGCCGTTTCGCGCGGCTGCATGATGACTTCGCAGACCACCTGGTCAGGCGTCAGGCGCGCCGTATCCAGCGGCAGCGCATCACCTTCGCGCAGCCCCAGGGACGTCGCATTGACCACCAGGTCATGACCGGACGGATCGGGCGTACCCACGGCCACCTGGGCAGCAGGATCCAGCTGCGCCAGCCTTTGCTTCAAGTCATCGGCCTTGGCCCGCGTGCGATTGGCGATGGTCAGGCGCGACACCCCGGCCTGCACCAGCGCGAACGCAATGGCATTGGCCGCGCCGCCCGCGCCGGCCAGGTAGGCGCTGCGCCCACGCGGCTCGATCCCGTTGGCACGCAGCCCGCCGACGAAACCTTCGCCATCCAGCATATGCCCCACCAGCCGGCCATCGGCTTCACGGCGCACCACGTTGGCGGCGCCGATCAGGCGCGCGCTGTCCGACACTTCGTCGCATAGCTCGACGATGGCCGTCTTGTGCGGCACGGTGACGATGATGCCGCCCAGGTTGCGCAGGCCGCGCAAACCGTCCACCACGCGCGCCAGCGTATCGGCACCGGCATGTAGCGGCACCAGCACGCCATCGTGGCCCAGCGCCGCGAAATGTTCGTTCATCCGCTGCGGCGTCTGCACGTGATGGATAGGGTCGGCCAGAATGCCGTACAGCCGGGTTTCTCCGGTAATGAGCTTCATCGTTGCTTCCCCTTGCAGCGTTGTTCAAGTGCCTTCCGGGCCATGGCGGCGGCGGAAGCTGTAGGGACTGTATGGACCATTTCGGCCATGGTGTGTCTCCGCGTCGATACGAAAATATATGATATATAATATAGCGACTATGCCGAGAAAAGCGCATCGCAGGCTAAAATTTCCTCTCCCCTTTTTTCGACGCGCGATATGGTCAACCTCAAACCGGTCAAGAAAGAAAATCTTTCGGTCCGGGTCTACAACGAAATCCGCGAAGCCCTGATCAACGGCCAATACGAGCCGGGCGAACGGCTGATCATCGGTGAACTCGCGCAGGCACTGGGCGTGTCCATCACGCCGGTGCGCGAAGCCATCTTTCGCCTGATCAGCGAACAGGGCCTGGAGATGCAGGCGGCTACCGCCGTCTATGTGCCCTACGTCAATTCCGCCAAGCTCAGCGAAATCCAGCAGATTCGCTTCCACCTGGAAGGCATGGGCGCCGCTGAAGCCGCGCGACAGATCACGCCGAAGCAGCTGGAGAACCTGGTGGCCCTGCAGGCCCAGTTCATCAGCTGCACCGCCTCCGATCCCAAGCGCGCCAGTCTTCTCAACCGCAAGATCCATTTTGCGATTCTCGAAGCCAGCCGCATGCCGATATTGCGCAACACGGTGGAGTCGTTCTGGGTCATCACGGGTCCCATTCTGAAGGTCTTCCACGTGAAGACCTCCGTGCTGGACTATTCGCAGGGCCAGCACCGCCACGAGGCCGTGCTCGACGCCCTGAAGAAACGCGACGCCGAAGCCGCCCGCCATGCCTTGCAGGACGACATCGCCTGGGGCGGCAAGATCATGATCGATTGGTTGATAGAGAAAGAGAAGGAGCAGGACGCCGCGGCGCAGACCCCTTCGACCAGGAAATGAGCGGCAGCGCGCACGCCAGCCGGCCGCCTGGCCGCGCCGGCCGCCGCGCGACAGGCAAAACCACCACCCGCATCCAATACCAGGACATGCAAAGCGGCTGGATAAAAACGAGGAGACATCATGCTGAAAATCTTCGGTGGCCCCAGCCGCTACATCCAGGGGCCGGATGCCGTCGCGCGCCTGGGCGAGACCATGGCGCTGTTCGGGTCGCAAGCCGCGCTGGTCATCGACAGCTACGTCCTTGAGGTCCACGGCGCGCGCCTGCGCAAGCTGTGCGCGGCCAGCGGCGTCGACACCCACGTACTGCCCGTGGAAGGCGAGATGACCCCGGCGTCGATCCAGGACCTGTGCCGGCGCGCCGCCGCCACGCCCGCCAGCGCCGTGGTTGCCGTGGGCGGCGGCAAGGCGCTGGATTCCGGCAAAGCCGTGGCGCGCGCCCTGCACTGCCATCTGGTCACCGTGCCGACCGTGGCCTCCAACGACGCGCCCACCAGCAAGAACTACGTCCTCTATGACGAGCACCATAATCTGCTGGCGGTCGAACACATGGTGTTCAACCCCACCATGGTGCTGGTCGACACCTCCCTGGTGGCGACCGCCCCCGCGCATTTCTTCCGCGCCGGCCTGGGCGATGCGATTTCCAAGAAGTTCGAAGCGCAGCAATGCTACGGGGCGGGCGGTCCCAATATGTACAACGGTGCGTCCACGCTGACAGCGCAGTTGATCGCCGACGGCTGCTACCGGACCTTGCTGGCCGACGGTGCCGAGGCCTTGGCGGCGGCCGGCAGCGGCCAGCCCACCGCGGCGTTCGAGCGCGCGGTGGAAGCCATGATCCTGATGAGCGGCCTGGGCTTCGAGAGCGGCGGCTTGTCCATCGCCCACGCGCTGACCCGCGGCTTGCCGCGTATCGACGGCGTGGGTCATGCCATGCATGGTTTACAGGTTGCCCTGGGGCTGCTGGTTCAATTGGAACTGGAACGGCGGGACGATCAGGTGCTGGCCGGCCTGGAGGACTGGTACGCGGCCACCGGCCTGCCCACCACCCTCAAGGATCTGGGCGCCCACGCCATCGACGACGCGCAACTGCGCGTCGCCGCCGAACTTACGCTCAAGGCCCGCCACGCCGCGAATTTCGACCATGTGCTCAGCGTCGAAGAACTGGCCGGCGCTTTGAAGCGCCGCGCGGGGTAAGCGGCCGCGAGCGATGGCGCTTCGAAGCCTGCGCCGCCGCTGATCGACAGCGGCCGGCACATCGCCGACGCGCGGCGGCCAGCCGCCCCGCTCCTTAAAACGCCACGTTGTCCCCACCCTTCAAGCCCAGCTTGGCGCGGGCTTCATCGGGCGTGGCCACATCCAGGTTCAGGGCTTCGATGACCGTGCGGATGCGCTCCACCTGCTGGCGATTGGACTGCGCCATCTCCCCCGGCCCGATCCACAGCGAATCCTCCAGCCCGACACGGACATTCGATCCCATCGCCGCGCCCATGGTCGCCAACGGGATCTGCGCGCGCCCGGCACCCAAAATGGACCACTCGTAGCCCCCCACGCCGAACAGGCGATCCGCCGTGCGGCGCATATGCATCAGGTCCTCGGGATCCGGCCCGATGCCGCCCAGGATGCCGAACACCGACTGGATGAACGGCGGCGCCTTGATCAGCCCGCGGTCCATGAAGTGCTTGAGGTTGTACAGATGGCTGATGTCGTAGCACTCGAACTCGAAGCGCGTGCCGTTGGCATTGCCGATGGTAAGGATGTCCTCGATGTCCTGGTACGTGTTGCGGAAGATCAGCGAGCGGCTGTTCTCCAGATGCTCGCGCTCCCAGTCGTGCTTGAATTCCTTGAACCGGTCGAGCATGGGAAACAGGCCGAAGTTCATCGACCCCATGTTCAGCGACGCCACCTCCGGCTTGAAGGTCGATGCCGGCCGCATGCGTTCGGCCACCGTCATATGCGGGCTACCGCCGGTGGTGATATTGATGACGGCATCGGTCTCGGCCTTGATGCGCTTGAGGAAAGGCTCGAACAAGGCCGGATCCTGCGACGGCTTGCCGGTTTCCGGATCGCGCGCATGCAGGTGCAGGATGGCGGCACCGGCGCGGGCCGCGCCGATGGCGGCCTCGGCAATCTCGTCGGCCGTCACCGGCAGATGCGGCGACATGCTGGGCGTATGGATGGCGCCCGTGACGGCGCAGGTGATGACGACTTTTCTTTTGGTGGCCATATGTCTCTCCGTGGTGGACTTATTACTCGTCAGTGTCAGCCTGCTGCTTGTGGCGCAGCAGCTTCATCAGCCGTTCGTCGCGCCAGAAGCGGCGCGCATGCAGATCCGCTACCGGCAACTGCTGGCGCCGTTGCGTCTCCAGGTCCTGCACGGCCGGCCCTTGCCACGCCGGCTCGCTGGTCTGGCTGGCTCCGATGGACCGGTACATGCCGTTGTAGCGTGCGCAGTAATCCGCGATGCCGCCGGGCGCGTTGAGGTCTATGGTTTCGAACGGCCCCATGAAGGACCAGCGCAGGCCCAGGCCGTCCTTCACCGTGGCGTCGATGTCCTCGACGCTGGCATAGCCTGCCTCGGCCAGGCGCAGGGCCTCTTGCAGCAAGGCTCCCTGCAGCCGATTGAGTATGAAGCCTTCGATCTCGCGGCGCAGCACCACGGGCTTCTGTCCCACCTCGCGCATGATGGCGCCGCAGCGTTCTATCGCCTGGGGCGACGTCCAGGGGGCGCCGCTCAATTCCACCACCGGCACCAGGTAAGGCGGATTCACCGGATGCGCGACCAGGCAGCGCGCCTGCCCCGGCACATCGCGCGAGAACAGGCTGGCGCGGATGCTGGACGTGGAGCTGGCGAGAATGGCGGCGGCAGGCGCCAAGGCATCCAGCCGCAGGAACAGCGCCTGCTTGATGGCCAGGTCCTCGGGGGAATTCTCCTGCACATAATCGACACCCGCCACGGCCTCTTCCAGGGTGGCCGCGACGGCGACCCGCGCCACGATGGCTTCGGGTTCCCCCGCCAGGCCATGCTCGTGCAAGGTGCGCAGTTGCTGCGCCACCAACGTGCGCGCCTCGGCGGCGCGGGCAGCGTCGGTGTCGAACAGGCGCACCGACCAGCCGGCTCGCGCGAAAACGATGGCCCAGCCCTGTCCGATCAGGCCGGAACCGATGATGGCGGCAATACCCATGTCAGCTTCCTCCGCGTCAATAGAGTTTCTGCGTCAGGCCGTCGATGACGATGGCCTGGCCGGTAACGCTGCGCGCCGCGTCGCTGGCGTTGAACAGCACCATATTGGCAATGTCGCGCGCCGTCACCATGCGCCCCAGCACCGCCTGGTTCTCGTACTGCGCGGCGATGTCCTGCACCGGCTGTCCGAGTGTCTTGGCCTTGGCGTCGATGACCGCGCGGATGCGTGGCCCTTCCACCGCGCCGGGCAGGATGGCGTTGACGCGGATGCCGTAGGCCCCCAGCTCGATGGCCAGCGACTTGGTGAAGCCCACCACGGCCCACTTCGACGCCGAATAGGCCGACCGGCCGGCGAAGCCAAGATGCCCCGCCGCGGACGACAGGTTGACCATCACGCCCGCCTCCGATGCCTTGAGCAAGGGCACCGCCAACCGCGCGCACAGGAACTGTCCGGTGATGTTCACCGCCAGCGTGCGATCCCAATCGGCCTTGGACAGGTCTTGCACGAAGCCGGTGGGCCCGGCCACGCCGGCATTGTTGATGAGGATATCCAGCCCGCCCAGCGTCGTGCCGACCTGCTCGAACAAGCGCGCCACGCTGGCCTCGTCGGCGACATCGGCCACGGTGGTGGCGACGCCGGGCAGATCGCGCCGCAGGTCATCCAGCCGCGCCGCATTGATGTCGCACACCAGAAGGGAAGCGCCGGCGGCGTGGAACAGGCGCGTCATCTCCAATCCCAAACCGTCGGCGCCCGCGGTGATCAACACCTTGCGCCCACGCAAACTGCAATCCTCGAACATGCTTAGTCTCCTGTGTCGCCTGGGGTCGCGGCGGGAGTCCGGATGGCTCCTCGCCGTCGCCCGCGATTCTTGCCGATGGCGCCCCGGGGTTGGGGAAATCCCCCATGCACGCACCCGGGCCGCCCTCTAGAATAAATCACCTGCCGGCTTATGTTTTCAAAAAATATATCATATATTATGTACCATCGAACACGGCGGGAAGACCGTGAAATGGCCGCAGTAAATGCCTCGCAGAAAAAGAATTCCCACAGTGGAAACGCGAGGGCCGCACAAGCGGCAAGGCGTCGCGATCAGACCATCAACAAGGAGTGAGACATATGTTCAAGATCAGGAAAATTGCCCTGGCGCTGGGCGCCTGCGGCATGCTGGCCAGCGCGGCGGCGTATGCGGACATGAAAGTCGGCGCCGTATTCCCCTTCAGCGGCGCGCTGGCCCTGCTGGGCCAGGAAAGCTTCCGCGGCCTGGAACTGGCGGTCAATGAAATCAATGCAGCCGGCGGCATCAATGGCGAGAAAATCCAGATCCTCAAGGCCGACGCCGTCGATCCCAACCAGGCCGTCTCCGAAACCAAGCGCCTGATCTCGTCCGACGTCGTCGGCGTGTTCGGCAGCTACGCCTCCGGCATCTCCTACGCTGCTTCACCGGTCACCGAACTGGCCGGCGTGCCTTACTTCGAACTGGGTGCCACCGCCCACAAGATCACCACGCGCGGCTACAAGTACCTGTTCCGCAGCAACCCCAACACCGCACTGTACGGCGTGTCGGTGGTCAATGCCCTGCACGACATCGTGGCGCCGGGCATGGGCATGAACCCGAAAGACATCAAGATCGGCATCATCCACGAAGACGGCCCCTACGGCACCGACGTGGCCGCCACCGAGAAGCAGCGGGCCGCCGAACTGGGCTATACCGTCGCCGAAGTGCTGCCCTACTCGGCCAAGACGGTGGACCTGTCCTCGCTCATCCTGCGCCTGAAAGGCGCCGGCGTGAACGTGGTACTGCAGACCGCCTACCAGAACGACGCCATCCTCTACTTCAACCAGGCCAAGGCGGCGGGGTTCAAGCCCAAGGTCGTCATCGGCGCGGGTGGCGGCTACTCGCTGGCCGACACCGCCAAGGCCGTGGGCACGGGCATGAACGGCGTATTCGACCTGGACTTCCCGCAATCGTCCATCAATACGGCCGGTGCGCCCGGCCTGGACAAGTTCCTGCAGGCCTACAAGTCCACGTACAAGAGCGATCCGCAGTCCGGCCACAGCCTGACCAACTACGTCGGCGCCAAGGTGTTCTTCGAAGCCATCGCCAATGCCAAATCGACCGACAAGGACAAGATCCGCGCGGCCGTGCTGGCCTACAAGAAACCCGCCGGCCAGTCGGCCAACGGCTGGGGCTTCGACTTTGGTGAAGACGGGCAGAACAAGGCCTCGGACTTCTACGTGATGCAGTGGCAGGACGGCAAGCTGGTCACGATCGCCCCCAGCAACCTCGCGCTGGGCAAGCCCGTTTTCAATAAGTAAAGCCGGGCTGGGACCACGGCGCGCCATGCAGCGCGCCGGGCAACCCCGAGACAAGTTGTCGGACGGACGCCGCGTGCGCCTGCGGGAGGCGCGCGCGGTGTCCGCCATACGCGAGGCTGCTCAATGGACATCCTGATTCAACTCATCATCAACGGCCTGTTGCTGGGTGGCGCCTACGCCATCATCAGCCTGGGGTTGACCTTGATCTTTGGCGTGGTGCGCGTGGTGAACTTCGCGCACGGTGAATTCCTGATGGTGGGCATGTACCTGGTGTACCTGGCCGCCAGCCATTTCGGCATCCACCCCTATGTGGGACTGGTGCCCGTGGCGGTGATCCTGTTCGCGCTGGGCGCGGCGACCCAGAGGCTGGTGATACAGCCGCTGCTCGATGCCGACGAACATATCCAGATCTTCGCCACGGTGGGCATCTCCACCATCCTGCTGAATCTGGCCCTGGTGGTGTTCGGCGCCAATGTGCTGCGCGCGCCCGTGGAGCTGGGCACCGACTCGATCTCCGTCGGCAACTACGCCATGGTCACCGGCCAGCTGATCACCTTCGTCGCCGCGCTGGTGCTGGCCGTGCTGCTGCATCTGTTCATGCATCGCACTTATCTGGGCCGCGCCCTGCGCGCGGTGGCCCAGCATCGCTACGCGGCCATGCTGATGGGTGTGAACGTCAAGGCGGTCTATGTGCTGGCCTTCGGCCTGGGCACGGCCTTCGTCGGCATCGCGGCGGGCCTGCTGGCGCCGCAATATCCGGTGTTTCCCACCGTGGGCACGTATTTCGTGCTGACCGCCTTCGTCATCGTCGTGCTGGGCGGCATGGGCAGCCTGTATGGCGCCGTCGCCGGTTCGATGATCATCGGCGTGGTCGACACCCTGGCTGGCTACTACATCGCGCCCGACCTCAAGGAGGTGGTGTATTTCGGCATCTTCCTGCTGATCCTCGTCTTGCGTCCGACCGGACTGTTCGGCGTTGGCACGGAATAAAAGGAGCGCGACATGATTCCGGATTTTCGCAGCCCCAAGGCGTATGTCAGCCTGATCCTGTTGATCGCCATGTTCGTCGTGCCCGCGGTGCTGGGTACGGCTTTCTGGACCAATCTCTTCGTACTGCTGTTCGTGTTCTCGGCCATGGCCGTGGCCTGGAACATCGTCGGCGGCTACGCCGGCCAGCTGTCGCTGGGCCATGCCGTGTTCTATGGCATCGGCGGCTACACGGCCACCCTGCTGACGCAGAACTTCGGCATCACACCCTGGCTGGGGATGCTGGTGGGCGCGGTGATTTCCGCCCTGGTGGCCGTGGTGATCAGCTACCCCACCCTGCGCCTGAAAGGACCGTTCTTCGCGCTGGCCACCATCGCCATCCTGGAAGTGGTGCGCCTGCTGGTCATCCATGAAGAAAGCTGGACCGGCGGCTCCAGCGGCATCAGCCTGCCGCTGAACATCGGCTGGACCTGGATGGTGTTCCGTGAGAAGGTCAACTATCTGATCATCGCCTACGGCCTGTTCCTGGTGGTGGTGTGGGCGTCGTGGATGATCCGCAAGTCGCGCATGGGGCATTACCTGATCGCCATCCGTGAACGCGAAGACGCGGCGCGCGCGGTGGGTATCAATACGGTCAACATGAAGATCGGCGCTGCCGTGATCTCGGCCGCCTTGACCAGCATCATCGGCAGCTTCCACATCACCTACCTGACCTTCGTCGACCCGGGCTCGGCGTTTTCGCTGGACCTGTCGGTGCAGATCGCCATGTTCGCCCTGATCGGCGGCCTGGGCACCGTGGCCGGTCCCATCGCCGGCACGTTCCTGGTGCTGCCTGTCGCCGAACTGGCGCGCGGGTGGCTCAGCGGCGTGGGCAACGGCATGCACGGGCTGATCTACGGCCTGATCCTGGTGGGCGTGGTGCTGACCATCCCGCGCGGCCTGGCCGGTGCGTTCGGTCCGGCGGTGGAACGCATGCTGGATCGCCTGCCCCATCTGGGCACCCGGCGCCCGGTGGCGGCCCGGCCCAGCGCGGCCACCGCCCCCGACGGCGGCGAGCAGGCCACGCCCGTGCTCAAGGCGGAGAACCTGTTCAAGAACTTCGGCGGGCTGCGCGCCACCAACGATGTCTCGCTGGAACTGGGCCGCCACGAGATTTTGGGCGTCATCGGCCCCAACGGCGCCGGCAAAACGACGGTGTTCAACCTGCTGTCGGGTTTCCTGGCGCCGGACCAGGGCCAGGTCTCGATGCGAGACGCCAGCGGCGCGTGGGTCCATTGCGCCACGCCCAGCCAGTTCGCCCGCAAGGGCCTGGGCCGCACCTTCCAGATCGCCAAGCCCTTCACCGGCCTGTCTGTGCTGGAGAACATCATGCTGGGCGCGTTCATCAACACCGCCAACCGCGACGAGGCGGAACAGATCGCCCGCGAAGTGGCCGAGCGCACGCACCTGACCAGATTCCTGCACACGGAGGCGCGCAACCTGACCGTGGGCGGCATGAAGCGCCTGGAGATAGCGCGGGCCCTGGCAACTCGCCCACGCATCCTGTTGCTGGACGAAGTGATGGCCGGGCTCAATCCCACCGACATCGAGGAAGCCATCCGCATGATACGGGGCATCCGCGACAGCGGCGTGTCCGTGCTGCTGATCGAGCACATGATGCAGGCCACCATGGCCCTGTCCGACCGCATCATCGTGATCAACGAAGGCAGCGTGCTGGTGGCCGGTACGCCACGCGAGGTGGTGGAACACCCGGCCGTGATCGAGGCCTACCTGGGCAAGGACTACCAAGATGCTTAAAGTCTCCAAACTCTGCTCCGGCTATGGCAAGACCCAGGTGCTCAACGGCCTGGACTTCGAAGTACACACCGGCGAGATCGTCACGCTGATCGGCGCCAACGGGGCCGGCAAGACCACCACGCTGAAAACCCTGTGCGGGGCCATGGCCAGCACGGGCGGCCGCGTGGAGTTCATGGGCCAGGATTTGACCAACCACACGCCCTACGACATCGTCGATGCCGGCATCACCATGATTCCCGAGGGGCGCCAGCTGTTTCCCCACTTCACGGTGCGGGACAACCTGCTGATGGGGTCTTTCAAGCGCGCCGCGCGGGCCGGGGCCCAGCGCAAGATGGCGGAAGTGCTGGATATCTTTCCCCGCGTGCGCGAACGGCTGACGCAATTCGCCGGCTCCCTTTCGGGCGGCGAGCAGCAGATGGTGGCCATCGCGCGGGGCATGATGGCAGACCCCAAACTGCTGATGTTCGACGAGCCGTCCCTGGGACTTTCGCCGTTACTGGTGCAGCAGATGTTTGACGTCATTCGTCAGGTCACCGCCGTCGGCGTGACCGTGCTGCTGGTGGAACAGAACGTCTTCCGGACACTGCGGCTGGCGGATCGCGGCTATGTGCTGGAAAATGGAGCGATCGTGCGCAGCGGCACCGGCGCGGAGCTGCTCAACGACCCGCACGTGAAGAAAGCTTACCTCGGACACTGAAACGGAATTCATCATGTCTACATTCAAGTACATCGATCATGGCCAGGGCGGCGCGCCCGATTGCATGGTGCTCGCCGAGCGCGAATGGGAACAACCCAACGGACGGCAAGTGCTGATTGAAGTGGCTTACGCGGGGGTCAACCGGCCCGATTGCCTGCAGCGGGCTGGCGCGTATCCGCCACCGCCGGGGGCGTCTCCTTACCTGGGGCTGGAGGTTTCGGGGCGCATCGTCGCCGTGGGGCCGGACGTTCAAGGGCACAAGGTGGGCGATACCGTGTGCGCCCTGACACCAGGGGGCGGCTATGCGGAATATGCCCTGGCCGACGAGCGGCATTGCCTGCCGGTGCCCAAGGGCATGGACCTGCTGGCCGCCGCTTGCGTGCCGGAGAATTACTTCACGGTCTGGACCAATGTGTTCGATCGGGCCCGTCTGGCCAAGGGCGAGAAGTTCCTGGTGCACGGCGGCTCCAGCGGCATCGGGCTGACGGCCATCCAGCTGGCGCATGCGTTCGGCGCCGAGGTCTGGACCACGGTCGGCAACGAAGAGAAGGCGCAGGCCTGCCGCAAGGCGGGTGCGGACCATGTGATCCTGTACAAGGACCAGGATTTCGAAAGCGTCGTGAAGGCCGATACCGGCAAGCAAGGCGTCGACGTGATCCTGGATATGGTGGGCGGCGAATACATCAACCGGAATATCCGCTCCCTGGCGGTGAATGGGCGCCTGGTGCAGATCGCGTTCCTGGAAGGCAGCAAGGCACAGATCGATGCCACGCCGATCATGGTCAAGCGCCTGAATTTCACGGGCTCCACCCTGCGGCCGCGCAGCGACGAGGACAAGGGGCTGATCGCACAGGCGCTGGCGCAGAAGGTGGTGCCCTTGATGGAACAGGGCAAGTGCCTGCCGGTGATCCATAAGGTATTCCCCCTGGCTGAAGCCGCACAGGCCCATGCGCTGATGGAGAGCAGCCAGCACATCGGCAAGATTGCCTTCAAGGTGCAGGAATGAGCGGGGCCGGCGCGCGTTTTGCCGGGCAGACTGCCTATGTCACGGGCGCGGTTGGCGGCATCGGGTCCGCCATCGTGCGGGCGCTGGCTGCCGAGGGCGCCGCCGTCGGCCTGATCGACCGCGATCCCGAAGGGGGGGCGCGGCTGCAAGAGGAACTGGTGGGCGCCGGCTATCGCGTCCTGTATGCCAACGCGGACGTGCAGGACTTCGCCGCCTGCCAGGCCGCCTGCGACAAGCTAAGCGCCGCGCTGGGCGGGGCCGATATCCTGGTGAACAACGTCGGTATCTCGCCCAAGACCGATGGCCGGGCCCTCAAGGTCTGGGAGATGCCGCCCAAGGAATGGGAGACCGTGATGGCGGTCAACCTGAACAGCGTGTACTACATGGCGCATTTGACCACGCCGCATATGGTGCAGCGGCGCCAGGGGCGGATCATCAATATGTCTTCGGTGGCGGGCAAGGCCTATTGCGACATCGTCGCCGGGCACTACGCCGCGACCAAGGCGGCCCTGATCGGACTGACGCGCCACTGGGCGGGCGAGATGGGCGAGTACAACATCACGGTCAACGGCCTGGCGCCGGGGCGCATTGCCACGCCTCTGCTCAAGAGCGTGCCGCGCGAGATCAATGACGCGGTGGCGGAGATCACGGCACTGCGACGCCTCGGGACACCCGAGGAAGTCGCCGACGCCTGCCTGTTCCTGGCTTCCGACCAGGCGCGGTTCATCACCGGACAGGTGGTGGATGTGGCGGGTGGGTGGTTGATGACTTGAGCGGTGGCGTGCTCAGGGCGCGGGGTTACCGACCCTCTGCTCCCAAAGCAGAGGCGCTGCCAGCCTGGGTGGCAAGTCAGCCCTGGTCCTGTTGATACAGGGCCAGTCTTGCCGCTGCATTGTTCAAGTGGGCGGCGGCGGCGTGGCTTGCCGCATCGGGATCGCCCGCTTCGATGGCGCGCAGGATGGCTTCGTGCTCCTGCTGCACCTGCCATACCCATTCGGCGGAACGCGTGCGGGTGTTCTTGCGCGCCAGGCGGATCATGCGCCGTACCCGTGCGTCGAGGAAATCCGAAAACGCCATGAAGTACCGGTTGCCGCTGGCCGCGACGATGGCACGATGGAACTCGCCGTCTTCGTCGGCACCGTCGGCGGGTTCGTTGCCCGGTCTACGCTCGCCAACACCGCCGGGTGCCGCATCGGCGCCGGCATCGGCTAAGTCGCCAGCCACAGCGCCGCCCACACCCCGGTTCGTCACTTCATACAGCCGCGCGTAGGCCTGCTGGATGGCCTGCAAGCCTTGCGGGTCGCGCCGTTCGGCCGCCAGCCGTGTCGCGGGCACTTCTACGGACAGCAGGAATTCGAACAACTCGCGCAGGTCTTCGCTGCTTTCGACGTTCGGTTCCAGCCGGAAGACGTTGCTGCCGGCCGGATTGACGAACTGTCCCCGCCCTTGATGCGCGATGACCAGCCCTTCAGCCTTGAGCAGCGACATCGCCTCGCGTATGACCGGCCGGCTGACCCCATACACCTGCGCCAATTCCGCCTCCGACGGCAGCTTGTTGTCCTCGTCCACGATGTCACGCCGCCCGATCGCGCCGCGCAGGCGCTCAGCGACCTCGGCAGGCAAGGTAGCCGCCCGCGCGATAGGCGGTTCAGCGCGTAGAGCGGAATAGCGTCCTTGCAGGCTAGCCCGGGACATAAAGACCGCCATTCACATGCAACACCTGCGCCGTAATGAAGCTGGCATCGTCACTGCACAGGAACGCGATGGCCGTGGCCACCTCGTGGGCCTGGCCCAGGCGCTTGAGCATGGACTGAGACACCGACTCGTCCGCCCGCGTCTTCAGCAATTCCGCCACCATGGGGGTCTCGATGATACCCGGCGACACGGCATTGACCCGCGTCTCGGGCCCCAGTTCACGGGCGATGCTGCGGCTGAAACTGAGCAGCGCCCCCTTGGCTGCGCTGTAATGCGCGTTATGCACGGCCCCCCGGTGCGCCGCCATCGAGCTGAGATTCACGATGGCGCTACCGGGACGCAGCAAGGGAACCAGCCGCTGCGTCAGGTAGAAAACGCCATCCAGATTGACGGCCAGCGTCTTGCGCCATTGCGCATCGCTCATGTCGGCGATTGGATCGATGGGATAGATGCCCGCGGCCGGCACCAGGAAATCCACTCCCCCCCAGGCCGCACGGATATGCACGGCGGCAGCGTCAGCGTCCGCTGGCGAGGAGACATCCATCGGATGGATCAGCAAACGCGAGGAAGCCAGGCCTTGGGAAAGAACCTGTTCGTCCTTGTCGGCACTGGCGTGCTGCGGATCCGCGCCCAGTTCACGGGCCAACGCAGCCAGCGCATCCGCATCGCGATCGATCAGGTACAGGCGCGCGCCGCTCTCGTAGAACAAACGGGCCACTGCCCCACCTATGCCGCCCGTGGCACCGGTCAGTACCAGAACCCGGTCAGTGAAATCGTGCTTCGTTGCCATGATCATGTATTCCTTGCCGGCATCCGCTGGCGCCGTAAATGCAGCCATGCGGTCATGTAGTCGAGCGGTCATGAGGACGTGTAGTCATCCGATCACGAACCTGGTCACGGTCAACCCTGCTCACACCAGCATCGTGGCCGGGTGTTCCATATAGTGCTGGAAGCGCGCCAACCACTTTGCCGCCAGCGCCCCATCGATAGCCCGGTGATCGACGGACAGGGTGTACTCCATCACCACACCCGTGTCCAAACTTCCGTCAGTTTGCACCACCGGCACCCGGTTACTGGCCCCCACGGCCAGGATGGCCGAC
Organism: Achromobacter sp. HZ34; assembly: GCF_002209485.1. GTDB lineage: Bacteria > Pseudomonadota > Gammaproteobacteria > Burkholderiales > Burkholderiaceae_B > Bordetella_C. The sequence goes on from NZ_NJIX01000001.1 coordinate 1,123,116, forward strand.
TGCGGAGGATTGATGATGGCAGCGAACTCCGTCACCCCATACATGCCCAGATTGCTGATGGAAAACGTACCGCCCTGATACTCATGCGGCAAGAGGCGCGATTCCCTTGCACGCGATGCCAACTCACCCATGGTGGTACTCAATTGGGACAGGGACATCGCGTCGACAGCATGCAGCACCGGCGTGATCAAACCGCCAGGGATGGCCACCGCCACGGAAATATCGACCTGGCGGTAGCGCTGCATGGCGCTGTCGGTCCAGATGACATTGGTATCCGGCAAGTCCCGCAGCGTGCAGGCAGCCGCCTTGATAATGAAGTCGTTCACGGAGAACTTGCGCGGGGCCGGCTCGGCGCCATGGTGCGCACGACCAGCCTGATCCGGCGCATGGGCATGACCGCTGTCACCAGCACTGCCTTGGGCATGGCCACCCTCGTCCGCCCTGCCTTGGGAGTGACCGCCGCCGCCAGCTTTGCCTTGGCCGTGGTTGATCTGCTCCCGCAAGGCGTAGAGCGCTTCCATCCGGCACTTCCCGCGCACATAGAAATGCGGAACGTGTTGCTTGCTCTCCGTCAACCGCCGCGCGATGGTGGCGCGCATGGGCGTGTGAGGGATGCTCTCGAACGCGGCATTGACCGCGGCGTCGCGCGCGACCTGGGCGCGTTCGATGTCGCGCCTCACCACCCTGCCCCCCGGGCCGCTGCCGTGCAGATCCTCAAGCGCAATCCCCGCCTGCCGCGCCAGCTTGCGCGCCAATGGGCTGGCGAAAGAACGTTCGGGAGCCTGAGGCGCCGGCACTTGCGCGGACGGCTTCGCCGGCGCGGCGGGCGGCGCGGCGGCGCCATTTAGCGCCGCCGGCTTCTTCCCATCCTGCGCCAGCAAGACATCGACCGCGTCCGCCGACTCCCCCTGCTCCAGCACCACGCCCACCGCGGCGCCTACCGCAACCTGTTCCCCCGCCTTGGCCAGCCGCCGGAACAACGTCCCCGCCGCACCGGCGTTCAGATCCACCACTGCCTTGTCCGTCTCGATGCTGGCCACCACATCGTCGGCGGCCACCGTGGCGCCCTCTTCCACCAGCCACTCGACCAACTGCGCCGCGGCGGCGTTCGCCGAAATCTCCGGCATGCGTATCAACGTCGGCATCACGCGGCTCCCTGGTTGGCCATCACTTCGCGCAGGGCGGCTTCGACCTCGTCGGTACGGGCCGCGGCAGCCCGCTCCAGCACCTTGGAAATACTCGGCGCCGCCAGCCCGCCCGTCACCCGTTGTACTGGCTGATCCAGCCAATCAAAGTAGCGCCGCTGAATCTCATCGGCCAGCCAGCCGCCATACGACGTCCCCCGTGCCCCCTGCTCCACGATCAACACATTGTTGGTCTTGCGTATGCTGGCGCCCAGCGTGTCCCAATCCAGGCTGGCGCGGTCCAGCCAGCGCAGGTCCACCAGATCGCCTTGCACACCGCAGCGATCCATGGCTTCGGCAGCGTGCCCCACCATGGACAGGTATGCGATCACCGTCACGTCGGGCCCGTTACGCCGCAACGCAGCCTTGCCCACGGGCAGGTAGTAGTCGTAATCGTCGACCGGTCCCAGTCCCTTGCTGTTGTAAAGATCCACGTGCTCGATCACCAGGACCGGGTCGCGGCACTGCAAGGCCGAGTTCATCAGGCCCACATAATCATAGGGATTCGACGGCGCCACGATCCGCCATCCCGGGCAGGTCGCAAAAATTCCCGCCGGGTCCATCGAGTGCTGCGACCCATATCCCGTGCCCATGGCCACCTTGGTGCGCAACACCAGCGGTACCTCGTCACGCCCGCCGAACATATGCCTTACCTTGCCGATCTGGTTGAATACCTGGTCCGCGGCCACCCACATGAAGTCCGGATACATGAACTCCACCACGGGACGATAGCGGCCATCCAGCGCCATCCCGCCCGCCAGGCCCACGAACGCGTTCTCGCTGATGGGCGTGCCCAGGCACCGATCCGGGTAGCTTTTGCTGAGCCCGCGCGTGGCGCCGTTGGTGCCGCCCTTCAGGCGATGCACGTCCTCGCCCATCACCACCACACCAGGATCGCGCGCCATGCGCCGGTCCATCACATCGGCCACTACATCGATGAACGGCCGCTCGGCCTGCGGCACGTCCCCGCTGTCCTGATCGGCGTAACGCAGGCCCTGCATCTCCGACAGATCGCCCAGCATGCCGACATCGCGAAAATCCGCCGACGGCCACAGCGACGGGCGGATGCGGCGCTTGCCTTCTCCGGCCTGCGGGTCGGCCTCGGTCAGTTCCGCCACGGCGTGGCGCATCGCCTGCTGCACGCGCTCGCGCAGCGCCTGCACGCCTGCCTCGTCGATCAGGCCGCGCGCCTGCATGCGTGTCGCCAGCAGCGTCAGCGGATCGCGGGCGCGCCAGGACTGTTCTTCTTCCTTGCTGCGATAGCCGAAGGCGCTGCCGGCGTAGGGACCGTTCTGATGAAAGAAGCGGTAGACCTCGGCCTCGATCACCGTGGGCCCGTTGCCCGCGCGCATATGGGCCAAGGCGGCCTGCATCGCCAGATGCACCGCCAGTGGATCCATGCCGTCGACCTGCCAGCTGGGGATGTTGAAACCCAGGCCACGGGCGGACAAGCGCGGCTCGGCGGTGCTCTCATCGACATGGGTCGACACCGCGTAGCGATTGTTCTCGATGAAGAAGCAGAGCGGCAGTTTCCAGGCGGCGGCCAGGTTCATCGTCTCCAGCACCGAACCGATGTTCACGGCGCCGTCGCCGAAGTAGCTGACCATCACCGCATCGGTGCCGGCATGGCGATGTGCCCAGGCCTGCCCCGCCGCCATCGGCACGCCGCCGCCGACGATGGCATTGGTGCCCAGGGCGCCCGCTTCCGTCCAGCGCAGGTGCATGGAGCCGCCACGGCCGTTGCAGAAGCCTTGCGACAGGCCCAGGATTTCCGCCAGGGTCCGTTGCAGCAGACCCTGGACTGCGGGGGTCAGATCCGCACGCGGGTCGATACCGTGCGGACACAGGTAAGCCAGTGATTTCGCCAGGAATTGATGATGGCCGCGATGTGAACCATTCACGCCATCCTGCGCGCGCAGGGTCACGATGGAGCCCGCCGCGCCGCCCTCCTGCCCTATGCTCGAATGCGCGGGCCCGTGCACCAGGCCCTGGCCGGCCAGGTCCAGCACGGCTTCCTCGAAGCCGCGGATCAGGTGGCAGTGGGTCAGCAGGGTCCCCAGCAAGGCCGGGTCCGCGGTCTCCCAGTCCTGATCCGTGGTGGTCAGTGCCGTCCAGGGGGATTGCGGCGTCAGATGGGTAAGTTGAGGCATGGTGATTCCTACATATATCCATTGGCGGTCCAACCGCCGTCGGCCAGCATGGCGTGGCCCGTCACGAAAGCCGCTGCGTCGGAGGCCAGGAAGCAGGCGACGGCGACCACGTCTTCCGGCGTGCCGAGGCGTCCCATTGGCGTACGCGCGCTGATACGCTGGGCGTCCAGCGCGCCGCGTTCGATAAGGGAGTCCACCAGCGCGGTGCGGATGTAGCCGGGGCACAAGGCGTTGACGCGTATGCCCAGCGCGGCCCATTCCACCGCGAGTGATTTGCTCAACGCCACGACGCCCGCCTTGGCCGCGCAATAGGCGGCCCGTTCGGGAGCCGCGACTACGCCGTACATCGAAGCCGTGTTGATGATCACGCCACCGCCGGTTGCCTGCATGGCGCGGCCGGCTTGCTGGCAGCAATAGAACACGCCGGAGAGGTCGATATCGATGGCGCGCCGCCAGTCGGCGGGCGTCAATTCCAGTGAAGGCCGATTCATGGAGATGCCGGCGTTGTTCAGCAACACGTCGAGCCGGCCGTAGTGGGCGTGTACCGCGTCAAAGGCCTGGGCCACCTGGATGTCGTCGGCGACCGATGCCGTCACGCAGAAGATTTCTATTGCGGGAAAGTCGCGCTGCAATTCCCTTTGCGCCTTGGCCAGTCCCTCGGCATCGATATCCAGCAAAGCCAACCGCGCACCCTGGGCCGCGAAGGCATTCAGCATGGCGCGCCCTATCCCTTGCGCCGCGCCGGTACACATCACCACCCGACCAGCGGACGTGCCGGCCCCCTCCCTGGAATTCGCCATGGTGTTGTCTCGTATATAGGAATTATTGGAGACGTCCATCCTGTGGCGCGTACTACCCGGTGCGTCGAATGAACATCTGGCGCCAAGCTTATCTGCCTATCAACTTATCTTACAAGTGAGGGTTTACCCGTCAAATCGAAGATTTTCTCGACGCTTCGTGTTGACCGACGAAAGGGCGTGCCTGAGCTACGATTCCGCGTCCCCCGACAGACCGATCCGTAGCCGTACCACCAATTCCGTGTGTCAGCGGCGATTCCTATGACCCTGTGGCTAGCCGCTGGTGGGCGGCTTTTTCATAAAGCGACCAGAGATAGCCGCCAGGACTGGGCTCTTGCCACAGACCGACGCGAATAAAACCAATCGACTCGTACCAGGCGCACAGCTTTCCGTTTTGAGCTGGGCAGTCGAGGCGGACATAGCGCCGTCTCAAACTTAGTACTTCACTCGCGCAGAAGTCGAGCATGAAGGCCCCAAATCCTCGTCCATTAAAACCCCCGCGCACGCCGAGTCCATGCACATAAGCCGCGAGCGGCTCCTGCGCCCCCCAGCGCTCGTCGTCTTCCAATGCAAGCGAAAACATGCCTGCTGGAGTGCCATCCACCTCAGCGATATACATCTGTTTTTGATCGATAGTGCCGCGCATCCATCCTTCAGAAACACCATCTCCTTCCCTGCCCCAGGCGTAATCGCAATGCGCTATCTTCCATGCGCGTGCTTCGTTGCGAATCTGTATGAGCTCAGGAAGATCCTCTCTCGTCGCTCGGCGGATGAGTTTCGAGTCCACTTTTCATTTATCCGTCGCGGCAGGGACCGGCTTGGGCAGCAACTTGCCTTTGAACAGGTGAACGACCGTGCCCGCTGCAATCGTCAACACCACCACGTTGGAAGCAACGAACAGGACCGGCGCCAGCCACGTGAAGATACCGGTGGGAGCATCCATCGCCACGCGCGTGGCGGCGCCAGCCAGGGCCGTTGCGCCGAAGGTGAAGGCCCAGTACGAGGCGCCGAACGGTTGTTCCATGATCCAGGGCAGCATGCGTAGCTGCAGCAAGGCCTGCAGCAGTGCGTAGCCGATAAGCATGTGCGCGAACAAATCGGAATGCGCGCCGCCTACCGCCAGGTAGCAAGTGGCGCCGACAGCAGGAGGCGCCAGCTGGATGCCCAGCGTCGGGCGCAAAGGTTTCGGCAACGGCCCCGCGGTGTAGAGGCGATGCAACAGCACCGATTCCACCGCCAGCCACGTGAAGAAGCCCATGCCGAATGCCAGTTCCGCAATCTCCAGCCAGCCCAGCGCCGCCGCCACGATGCCGGTAACGAAACCGCCGGCCACCAGCGGCAGGTACAGCACGGGCGTGGTCGCTTCGGCATCGCGGCCGCCGCGCCACAACAGGCCGGTGCGCCAGAGTCCGAACCAGATCGTGAACAGCGCGCCCAGGACATACAAAGCGACCGCCAGCGGCCGCGAATACGGCAAGGCTCCCGCCGCCACCAGCATCGTCGCCACCCCCACCAGGCCGATGAAGCAGCACTGGATCGCATGTGTCGCCTCCTCGCGTGCGGCCTGGGCGGCATTCAGCCACTTCAGACCGTACAGCACGACAAGGATCAGCCAGGACACGCCCGCGGCCAGGTAGATCAGTTCACCGACCACCGCCGGCAGGCCCCAGGCGGCATGCGCGATACGCCAATTACTGCCCAGTCCGGCCAGGCCCAGCACAATGCCGAAAAACGAAGCCGGCACCATCGGCAGCGAGTGAGCGTTGGATTGATCAGCCATTCTTGTTGTCCTATGAAGCCGGTCAGGCGATGCAGGTCAAATGCCGCGCGCCCACCCGCAAGCGCGCGGGGGGCACGCAGGATTACTTGGAACAGGCGGGGATATCTGGCCCATAAGCGTAGCCCAAGGCATGTCCAGTGCGCCACGAGGCGCAGGGCGGACGTCGAGCCTCTTTGCATGGCACTGGGCAAATTTGCGCATTGCTGACCGGAAACTCCGTTTTGGGGGACGCTGTGGCGACTAACACTGAGCAACGTAAAATGTCGCACCTTTAATCTCCACGTGCTTCCCTTATGAACCTTGAACGACTGCGTCGTGAATTTCCCGACTACGACATAACGACGCTGCCCACCCTGCCCGAAGGGTATCTCGACGCGTCGAGCTACATCGATGCGGCGCCTTCCTTCGAGAACGAGGAACGCGGCTTGAAAGTTTATGTCGACTACGCCAACTATGCCGACCGCGAATCCGGCAGGAGCCAGCGCTTCTGCGTTTCCCGCTACGACGAGGAAGAAGGCGATTACGAGGACGTCGCCCTGTCGACTAACGATTGGGCCGAAGTCACGCGCTTCCTGACCACCTGAACGATCTCGCCAGGGGCGATCGGTCTGTATACGCCGATCACGTCGGATGATCGCCCCCGCGACGTCGTGCTGCATGAGACGACCAAAGAGATCGTCGCCAGGTGTTTCGAACACGTGACGACGATCGCTCAATCCAGGCAGGCGTCCCGCGGCGCTCGCCCCGGTCCCTCCCGAAACACTGCCAGAGCGGCACTCGTTTCGCCTCGGGGCGAATACCCGCTCAAGTCCGGGCCAGCCGTTCGCGGAGGAATTCGATGAAGCGCTGCGTCTTCGCCGGAAGCAGGCGCGTCTCAGTGATGGCATAGACTGGCGTGGGACTGCCTTGCCACTGCGGCAATAGGCGCCGCAGCCGGTCATGAGCAAGGTCCTCTGCGACGATTCCATCGGGCATCAGCGTGATGCCCATGCCCATCGTCGCCAGGCGCCGAATCAGACCGACGTTATTCACCACGAACCGGCTGCCCACCGATACCGTGGTCGTTTGTGTTCCGCTGTGTAGCGTCCACAAGTTGGTCCTCGCCATACCAATGCACTCGTGCTGTGCCAGGTCGGCGGGCTCTCGGGGTTCCCCCGACCGTTCGAGATAGTCCGGGGAGGCATAGAGGCAGGTCGAAAGCCGGGCCAGCGGACGCGCGATCAACTGCGAATTCTCCGACTCGCCCATGCGAATCGCCACGTCGAAGGGTTCACTGACCAGGTCGACCCGCCGAGGCGTCAGGTCGAAGTCGAACGTGATGCCGGGGTAGTGACGGGCAAATTCGGCGATCAATGGAGCGAGGTGGGTCACCGCAAAATCGACCGGCAAGGACACGCGCAGCATGCCGCTGGGTTGCGCCAGCATCTCCCCAAGTTGCTCGTGCGCGAGCCGCGCTTCATCCACGATGCGCTTGCAGCGCTCGAAGTAGATCTGGCCGGCTTCGGTCAGTTCGACCTTCCGCGTCGTGCGGTGCAGCAAGCGCAGGCCGAGGGCCTTCTCCAATAAGCTGATTCGCCGCGACAGCGTGGAGTTCGGCATTCCCAGCACATCGGCGGCGCCACGGAAGCCCTTGGCTTTGACGACCTCGACGAACAAGACCATGTCATTCAAAAGCTGTTCCATACATTGCTCCATTAATGCAGCAATGTTATCCAGCTCAGCCTATTTATTCCAATTCCAATGAGATCGATGATAGGGCCAGAGTCAACCCAAGGACATCATCATGAATCAGCTTTTCACGCCCGTCCGTGTCGGACGCTATACCCTTCCGAACCGCCTGGTTATGGCCCCCATGACCCGCTCACGCGCCGATGACGCGACAGGCGTGCCGACCGAACTCGTCACGACCTATTACGCCCAGCGCGCTGGCGCCGGGCTGATCATCACCGAGGGGGTCTACCCCTCCGCGACCGGCAAAGGCTATGTGCGTACCCCCGGCATCATTGACGACGCCCAGGTCACTGCCTGGAAGCACGTCGCCGATGCCGTACACGCCAAGGGCGGCCGCATCTTCATGCAGTTGATGCATGCTGGGCGCATCTCGCATCCGTCGATGCAACCAAACGGCGGGTTGCCCGTGGCGCCATCCGCACTCAAACCGGAAGGCCAGTCCTGGACGGCCAGCGGCCCGCAGGACTACGTCGTGCCCCACGCATTGAGCATGGCGGAGATCGCTGCTGTGGTAGAGGACTACCGCAACGCCACCCGCCGGGCGCTGGAAGCCGGCTTCGATGGCGTCGAGTTGCATGGCGCTTCGGGCTACCTGCCCGAACAGTTCCTCTCTTCGGGCAGCAACCAGCGCACGGATGAATACGGCGGCTCAGTCGCCAACCGCGTCCGCTTCGTGCTGGACGTGCTCACGGCCATGATCGAAGAAGCCGGCGGTGATCGCGTCGGCCTGAAGATTTCGCCGGAGATGAACTTCAACAGCGTCTCCGATGCCACGCCGCAGGAGACCTACACCTATCTGGTCGAGCAGTTGAACGGCTTGGACCTGGCCTACCTGCACGTGGCGCTGTTCGGCCCGACCAGCGTCGATTACCACACGCTGCTAGGCCCCCGTTTCGATGGAGCCTACCTGATCGGCAGCGGTCTGGATCAGCCTGGGGCCGAGGCTATTCTTAGCGAAGGCAAGGCTGACGCCACGGTGTTCGGCAGCGCCTTCCTCGCCAATCCGGATCTGCCCGAGCGCTTCCGCCGGCACGCCGCGCTTAATTCCCCCGACAAGGACACGTTCTACTCGCCGGGCGCCAAGGGCTACATCGACTATCCCGCACTGAGCGATAGCCCCTCTGCCTGAGACTGCCGCCATGTCCTTCGCCATCGCCCAGCTTCACCGAGCCAACCATGCGGGACAATTCCGCGCCATCGGTCTGCGTGGCAAGGCCGGAGCGCTGTCACCGTTTCTCGGAGTCGATCACTATTGGATGAACGGGCCCACCTTTCCGCCGCACCCGCATGCCGGCATCTCTGCCGTGTCCTACCTGCTACTCGACTCCGAGACAGGGATGACCAATCGCGACTCGATCGGCACTGACAACCTGATCCGGCCGGGCGGCAAGATCAGGGTCCCGGTGGGGACATTCGGCAACACTCGCTCCCCGCTAGTACCGCCGACCGAAGTCACACTGCTGGACGTATCGCTTGATTCTGGCGCCGAGCTAACCGTGCCCTTGGCCGCCGGCCACACCCTGTTCGCCATGCCGATCTTCGGCACGGTGCAAGTGGGAGATCAGTGCTTCGACACCGAGGACCTTCGAGCGCCGGTGTTCCCAGCGCAAGATGCGCGCAATAACATTTTGATCAGAGCCCCCCGGGGCGGCGTCAAGGTCGTGCTGTTCAGCGGCCCGCCGCTTTCACATCTCTAAAACCAAGGAAAGGACTTCCATCATGGCAAGAGACCAATTCACCGCTGAAAACTCCGCGCTGCTGCTGATCGACCACCAGGTCGGCACGATGCAGCTGATCAAGAACATCGACGCTGGCTTCGCCGGCAAGCAGGCGATCGCGCTGGCCAAGCTGGCGAAGATATTGAACCTGCCGACCGTGATCACTTCCAGTCAGGAAGATCGCGCCCAAGGGCCGATCATGCCGGAAATCGCCGAAATCCTTCCCGACGCGCATGCCGCGCGCATCAAGCGTCCCGGCGTGGTCAACGCCTGGGCCTACTCGCCCTTCCGGGAGGCAGTGCTCGCCACCGGCCGGAAGCATCTGATCATGGCCGGCGTGACGACCGACGTCTGCCTGATTTTCCCGGCTATCGACGCCGCCCTGGAAGGTTTCTCCGTTCAGGCGGTGATGGACGCCTCGGGTTCGCCCAGCGAGCTGTCCGAACAGTTCTCGCGCCAGCGCATGCACGACGCCGGCGTAGTGCTCACTGCTACCAACACGCTGATCGCCGAGATCGCGCAGGATTGGTCGACACCCGATGGCCAGCAACTGATCGGTCTGCTGTTCAGCGACGTATTCCCGGCCCTGGGCGCCGGCATCCCCTGATGCCCACGTCCCTGACCACGCCATTGCCCGCACTTCGTGGCGTTCACGCACGGGGTGGCGGGCTCGTCGAGACGCCATGGGGTCGAGTCAGGTCTCAAGGTGATCAGCCCCGGCCTTCGGGCAGTTCAGAGCCCGCAACGCTGCGACGCCGCCGCTGTCGCAGACCGCGGGGCGTGGGTGCAGGCATCAATCGAAGCAATGCGGGGACAGTGATGAAACGAACCGATATCGTGAAGCATCGCACACCGTCGGGGGAAAGCGCCGATGAACCCCGACCGGCGGCTACGCGACGCGACCGGCCCCTTCCCTCACATTCCACGCTTCGAAGGCCTCATGGCGGGCCAGTAGCCGGCGCGCGTTGCCGTAATCCGGTCCGTTAACCGGAGCTTCTCCCGCCACGTCGGGTGCTTCATAGTGCCGCACCGTCTCGCGCGCTTGCGCGACTTCCGCGTGGGAAGGCGTCATGGCTACATGTATCAAGGCAACCTGAGACTCCCGCACGGTGCATTTCGCCTTCAGGCCGATACGCCTGGCCCAGGCCAGATCCGCACGCAGCGCGTCGTCATCCCGATAGCTGAAAGGACAATCTATCGGAACGCAGCCCGCCGCGATGCAGTCAACGAGAAAACGCGCGCGTACCGGCTGCAGCTCGATGCCATCCGGACCGCGCACCACGCCGAGATCCGTACTGAGGTCCTCGGCCGCCAGCAGGCAGGCACTTACACGCGGACTCGCGGTAAGGATGGCCACCGCGCTGACGACACCCCGCGCCGACTCCAGCGTAGGCACGATTTCCGTGCTGCCCAGTGGCAACCCGAGCCGGCGTTCATGGGCCGTGCAGGCCGCGTCAAGGGCCGCGACCTGGGCGGGGGTCTCGACATGCGGCAGCAGCACGGCCGCGGGGCGGCCGGACATGATGCCGGCCAGGTCGTCCAGTCCGCCCTGGTCGAGCTTGTTGATGCGCACGGCCCCCACCGCGCCCTGCGCGCGGCACTCCGCCATGAAAGTGATTATCCGTGCCCATGCCGCTGGCCGGTCGGCAGGCGCCGTGAACTCCTCCAGATCGGCAACCAGCACATCGGCCTTGCTTTCCAGGCCCGCGCGCTGCTTGTCGGCATGCAGGCCGGGAACGAACAGCCAGCTGCGACGCAAGGCGGGCGGACGAATGGTTGAAGAAGATGCAGTCACAAGGGCCTCACGGAGCAAGCTTGAGCAGCGTATCCAACGGCTCGCCGGCGCGCATGCGCGCCAGCACGTCCGGCTCCGCGGCGTCCGATGCCAACGCCATCTCGACAGTATGCGCCGCCACCGTATCCGTCAGGAACATCACGCCGTTGTCATCGGCAAGCACGATGTCACCAGGGCACACCAGAACGCCGCCGCACTGCACCGGGATGTCATGGGCGCTGGTGACGTCGTCCTCCAGCTTGTTTGTCAGCAGGCTGGTCCCATATGCGAACACCGGCAACCCCATGGCACGCAGCTCCAACACATCGGTGATCACGCCGTGGACGATGACACCCGCGGCGCCCGCGCACTGCAGCGCGGTGCCGGTGACGGCGCCGATGGGCGCATGCGCTCCGATGGCGCTGGCGTCGATGACCAGCACTTCACCCGGGCGCAGGCGCACGATGCAGCGATTCACCGCATATGCGTTGGGCGCCGCCAGCTTCAGGGTGCGGGCGCGGCCAACCACCTTGACACCTGGAACGAGCGCGCGCAGCAGCGGGCTGGCAAAGCCTTCTTCCAGAAAATGACCCAGCGTGGGAAAGCTGACCTGGTCGAGCTGCCGTAGCAGCGCATCTTGGGAGGATTCATCCATATTCGGGTTTCCTGCAAAACAGACAGGCAAAATCAGAGGGTCTTAGCGCAGGACGCTTTGCGCTTGCTCACCGGCGCGGGCACGCAGCAGCGTCTCGGTCAGCATCAGCAAAGCGATCAAGGACAAAATCGCCGAGCCGATCATGAACCAGGCCACCGACGAACCGCGCCCGGTCATCGACAGCAGCGCGGTGGTGATGATGGGCGTGGACGCGCTGCCCAGCAAGCCGGACAACATGTAGCTGATCGACAGGCCCGAATAGCGCACCTTGGCGCCGAACAGCTCTGCCAGGAAGGTCGCGATGGGGCCGTAGTTGGCGGCAAAGGCGGTCATCATCAACAGGTAACCGGCCAGCGCGAGCCCATAGACTTTAGTGTCCATCAACCAGAACATCGGGAACGCGACGAGGGCCTCGGCCACGATCCCGCCGATGATGACAGGCTTGCGGCCGACTTTGTCCGAAAGGGCGCCAAAGAGCGGCAATAGCAAGATGCAGGCCGCGCAGGATATCAGGACGATGGACAGCATCTCGTTGCGGGAGAAGCCCAGGGTCTGCGTGCCATACGTCAGGCCAAAGGCCACGATCAGATTGAAGGACGAGCCCGTGGACATGGTGGCGACGCCGCCCAGCAGGACCTGCTTCCAATCCTTGCGCAGCACCTCCATCAGCGGCAGCTTGACCTGCGAGTTGGCTTCCTTGACCTTGTTGAAGGAAGGCGTCTCGGTGGTATTCAGGCGGATGTAGAGGCCGACGGCCACCAGCAGGCAGCTCGCCAGGAACGGCAGGCGCCAGCCCCAGGACAACATGGCCTCGCTGGAAAGCATCAGGTTGCAGGCCAGGAACGTCAGGTTGGCGATCAAGGTGCCGGCAGGCACGCCGATCTGCACCCATGAACCGTAGATGCCGCGTCGGTTCGAGGGCGCATGCTCCACCGCCATGAGCACCGCCCCACCCCATTCCCCACCCAGCGCCAGCCCCTGGATGATGCGCAGGGTCAGCAGCAGGATCGGCGCCCAGATACCCAGCACGGAATAATCGGGCAGCAATCCGATGGCGAACGTGGCCGCGCCCATGATAAGCAGGGAAATCAGCAGCATGGATTTGCGGCCAAGGCGGTCGCCGAAATGCCCGAACAGCGCGGCGCCAAGGATGCGGGCCACATAGGCGGAAGCAAAGGTGCCGAACGCCAGCAGCGTGCCGATCAGGGGATCGAAGGCGGGAAAGAACACCTTGTTGAATACCAGGGCAGACGCGGTCGCGAAGATGAACAGGTCGTACCACTCCACGGTGGTACCGATGACGCTGGCAACGGCGACTTTGCGCATGCTCGCCTCGGTGGAGGCTGGGGACGGCGATACCACGGCGGCGGAGGGGGAAGCGCTCATTGGGATGATCCAGGAGATGGAAACAAGGGAATCCAACCGTAGTTTTAAACAAACTGGGCGGGTGGTCAGGCCAATTTAATGCTATACCGCCATGCCCAGGTTTGTTTATAGACGTTTTCCCTAGGTCCGATGGCCAGACCAGATTAGGCGCCAACCGCTGTCGCAGTTGGCAATCGAAGCCTACTCCGAGATATCCCCAGACAAACGGGAAGAAATGCCCGACAAATGCAAGGACATCGCGTGGCGCGCGCGGATGGGATCCTTCGCCACGATCGCGGCGACGATGCGGTCGTGCTCCCGGATGGCGGCGCGCCAGGCCACCGCGTCGACGAAATGCTTGTCCAGTTGGCGGTACATGGCGCTGGCTTCGTACAGATCCCAGACGTGAGTGACGACCGAGGCCAGACCCGGGTTGCCACAGGCCGCGCCGATGGCCTGATGGAAGGCGCGGTCATGAACGAAATCCCCTGCTTCCGGCGACTGCTCAAGGTCCATCCGCCGGTGCATCTCGATAATGTGCGCCACCTGTTCGGGCTGGGCATTCTGCGCCGCCAGGGCGGCGCATTCCGGCTCGACCAGCGCCCGTACGTCGAGCAAGCCGAAGGGGCCGGCATCGCGCGCCGCCGCCAGCAGATCCATGCGTGCGGAGGCTTGCAGCGCGGCCTCGTCGGACCGCTCCAGGCCGGCGGCAGCGGGCGCCCGGCGATTGGCGTCCAGGACGAACACGCCGGCGCCCACGCGGACTTCCACGTAGCCGCCTATTTCCAACGCAATCAGGGCTTCCCTCAAGGTGGAGCGCGCCACGTTGAGCTGTTCGGCCAGTTCTCGTTCCGCCGGCAGCCTGGCGCCTGGCCGGAATTCGCCCGCAGCGATCTTGCTCGCGATCTGATCCGCGATCAGACGGTACAAACGCGGTACGGAAACGGCCTGCACAGAGGACATTGAGGGTCCAGAAAGGAAAAAGGGACAAGGCTGAAAAGCAGCCGAGGCCAAATTATATAAGGCCGAACCTCGGCGCCAGCCCGGCGAAACAGCTCGCCGCCCTTGCCATGCTTCTATGGCATCACGTAGAATTGGCCGGACCATCCGGACACTATACCAATAAGACGCGACCGCACAACCACACCCGGTGGCCGGACCAATCAGCGATTATCAGCGTCGTCCATAGACAACCCCTCCCCGACCCCGCGACATGACTTCAGCTACGTCCATCCAAGTCCCCCAGGCCCGGCCTCGCAACGGCGGCCAGATCCTCGTCGAGCAACTGATCATTCAAGGCGTCAAACGCGTATTCCTGGTGCCTGGTGAAAGCTATCTGCCCTGCATCGACGCGCTGTATGACCATCAGGACGCCATCCAACCCGTGGTCTGCCGTCAGGAGAGCGGCGCCGGCTACATGGCGGAAGCCTACGGCAAGCTCACGGGCGAGCCCGGTATCTGTTTCGTCACCCGCGGTCCCGGCGCAACCAATGCCAGCATCGCCGTCCATACGGCCCACCAGGATTCCACCCCGCTGATCCTCTTCATCGGCCAGGTCGGCAACGATTTCGTCGAACGCGAGGCGTTCCAGGAAGTCGACTATCGGCGCATGTTCGGCGAGATGGCCAAGTGGGTCGCGCAGATCGACCGCACCGACCGCATCCCCGAATACATCGCCCGCGCCTTTGCCACTGCCACCAGCGGTCGTCCCGGTCCGGTGGTGCTGGCGCTGCCTGAAGACACTCTTTGGGGAAACGCCTGCGTGGCGGACGTGCCGCGCTACCAACGCGCGCGGTCGGCGCCGACGCCCGCCGCCATGACGCAGCTGGCGCAATTGCTCGACACCGCGCAGCGCCCCTTCCTGTTGCTCGGTGGTTCCGGCTGGACGCCGGAGGCGGCCAAAAGCATGGAAGCCCTGGCCGAACGCTACGACCTGCCCGTGGGCGTGGCGTGGCGCCGCCTGGAATGCTTCGACAACCGCCATCCCAACTTCGCTGGTCACGTCGGCTGGGGCATGCCCGAAGCGCTGCGTCGACGCGCACTGGCCAGCGACCTGCTGATTGCCGTCGGCACGCGCATGGGTGAGGCCACGACCGAAGGCTATTCCCTGATCGAGAGCCCAGTGCCCAGGCAGCGCCTGGTGCATGTATATCCCGACGCCAACGAGCTGGGACGGGTTTTCCATCCTACGCTGCCAATCGCGGCCGACGTCAATGCATTCGCCTCCGCCGCCGAAGCGCTGCATCCCAAATCACCCAAAGCAAGCCGCAACTCGGCCCATGAGGCCCACGCTGCCTATCTGGCCGAACAAGCGCCCAAGGAGGCCCCTGGCGCCCTGAACCTGAACAAGGTCGCCTGCCACGTGCGCGATCATGCCCCGGCGGACACCTGCATCACCGTGGGCGCGGGTAACTATGCGCTCTTTCCGCATGCCTACCACCGCTACAGCGGCGTGGGCACCAGTCTGGCGCCCACCGTAGGTTCGATGGGCTATGGCCTGCCCGCGGCGATCTCCGCCAAATTGGAGCAACCCGCGCGTACCGTGATCTGCTTTGCAGGCGATGGCTGCTTTCAGATGAATATCCAGGAATTGGGCGTTGCCATGCAATACAGGGTCGGCATCGTGATCCTGGTATTCAACAACGGGATCTGGGGCACCATCCGCGCGCACCAGGAGCGCGAGTTCCCTGGCCGCACGATCGCCCTGGGTTTCGACAATCCCGAGTTCACTGAATTGATCCGCGCCTATAAAGGCTACGGCGAAATCGTCGACAAGGACGCGGACTTCGGCCCGGCGTTCGCCCGCGCCCTTGCCTATGCCGACGAGAAACAGCTGCCGGCGCTGCTGGAACTGCGTTATGACGCAGACGGCATCGCGCCCGGCATGACCCTGAGCAAAATCCAGGCGGACGCCTACGCCCGGCAACGCCAGGCTTGATCCGACAAACAAGGAACCCTTTATGAACCCGCTTCAAATCAATGGCGCCAGGCTCTGGCAATCCCTGATGGATCTGGCCAGGATCGGCGCGACCCCCAAGGGCGGCAACGCCCGCCTGGCCTTGACCGCGCTGGACGGCGCGGGCCGCGACCTCGTGGTCGGCTGGATGCGCGACGCCGGTCTGGCCATCACGGTGGACCAGATCGGCAATATCTTCGGACGCCGGGCTGGCCGCAATCCAGATCTGCCGCCCGTCATGACGGGCAGCCACATCGATACGCAACCGACCGGCGGCAAGTTCGATGGCTGCTATGGCGTCCTGGCCGGCCTCGAGGTCATGCGTACATTGCAAGATCAGGACATCATCACGGAAGCCCCGTTGGAATTGGCCATCTGGACCAACGAAGAAGGCTCGCGCTTCGTGCCGGTGATGATGGGGTCGGGTGTATTCACCGGTGTGTTCTCGCTGCAGACCGCGCTGGACGCGCAGGATACCCAGGGCAAGCGCGTGGCGGACGAACTGAGCGCCATCGGCTATGCCGGTACCGCGCCCATCGGCCGCCCCATCGGGGCGTACTTCGAAGCCCACATCGAGCAAGGCCCGGTGCTGGAAGCCGAAGACAAGGTCATCGGCGTGGTAAGCGGCTCGCTGGGCGTGCGCTGGTACGACATCACGGTCACGGGCATGGAGGCCCATGCGGGTCCCACGCCCATGACCTTGCGCCGCGACGCGCTCTATGGCTCCACCTATCTGATGCAGGAGGTGGTGAAGATCGCCGAAGCCTTCGCGCCGCACGGCCGCGGCACAGTCGGCGTGGCGACGATACATCCGTCTTCGCGCAACGTGATACCCGGCGCCGTCTCCTTCACTGTCGATCTGCGCCACCTGGACGAAGGGCTGCTGACGTCCATGGATGCCCGGCTGCGCGATGCCTGCGCCAGGCTGGCTGACGGCACGACCACCGGCACCCCGCTCGACGTCGATGTGCGAGAGATTCAGTACTTCAAGCCCACCCCATTCAACATTGGCCTGGTCGGCCGCGTGCGCACGGAGGCGCTGGCAAGGGGCTACAGCCAGATGGACATCGTGACGGGGGCCGGACACGACGCCGTCTACGTCGCCGGCGTCGCTCCAGCCGCAATGATTTTCGTGCCGTGCAAGGACGGCATCAGCCACAACGAGATCGAGGACGCCAAGCCCGAGCACCTTGAGGCAGGCGCCAACGTCCTGCTTGGTGCCATGCTTGCCGAGGCCGGCGCACGCCCCTGACTCATCCAAACCACCCTGGACCTGGACACGCGATGAACCACTTGCACGATCTCGCCTACTGGCGCGCCAAGGCCGACCAGCTCAGCTTCCGGACCCAAGCCTACATTGACGGGCAATGGACCGATGCGAGCGACGGCGCTACTTTCGACACCCTCAACCCGGCCACCGGCCAGGTCCTGGCCAAGGTGGCGGCCTGCGGCGTCGCCGACGTCGATCGCGCGGTCGCCGCTGCCCGCCGCGCTTTTGAACGAGGCGTGTGGGCCGAGTTGCCCCGCACGGAACGCAAGGCCGCCCTGCTGCGGCTGGCCGCGTTGATCGACACGCATCGCGAAGAACTTGCGGTCCTTGAGACGGTCGACATGGGCAAGCCCATCGCCGATACCCTGCAGTACGACATCCCCGAAGCCGCGCGCACCTATGCCTGGTACGGCGAGGCCATCGACAAGCTTTACGACGAGATCGCGCCGACCGCGCCCGGCACGCTGGCCACCATCACCCGGGAGCCCGTAGGCGTGGTGGCCGCCGTGGTGCCTTGGAACTATCCCTTGCTGATGGCGAGCTGGAAGGTGGCGCCCGCGCTGGCGATGGGCAACAGCGTGGTGTTGAAGCCCGCCGAGCAATCTCCGTTGACCGCGCTGCGGCTGGCCGAACTCGCCGCACAGGCTGGCATCCCCGCGGGCGTTTTCAACGTGGTGCCTGGCCTGGGGCCTGCCGCCGGGCAAGCGTTGGGACGGCATGCCGATGTCGACTGCATCGCGTTTACGGGCTCGACGGCGACGGGCAAGCGCTTCATGGAGTATGCGGGTCAATCCAATTTGAAGCGCGTCTGGCTGGAGTGCGGCGGCAAGTCGCCGCACATCATCTTCGATGACTGTCCCGACCTGGACCGGGCCGCCCAGGCGGCCGCTATCGGTATATTCAACAATCAGGGTGAAATCTGCATAGCGGGCTCGCGGCTGTACGTGCAGGACGGCATCTACGACGCCTTCATGGCCAAGCTCGACAGCTGGGCCGCGCGCATGCAGCCGGGAGACCCGCTCGATCCCGCCTCCGCGATGGGCGCCATCGTCGATGCGGCGCAGCTGGGCCGCGTCCTGTCTTACGTGCAGGCCGGGCAAGCGGAAGGTGCCCGCTTGCGCACCGGCGGCGCTACCGCCCGCCCGGAGACCGGCGGCTTTTATCTGCAACCGACTATCTTCGAATGCGCGTCGCAGGCCATGCGCATCGTGCGCGAGGAAATTTTCGGACCGGTGCTGGCCGTCACGCGCTTCAGCACCGAGGAAGAAGCCCTCCGCATGGCGAACGACACGCCCTACGGCCTGGGCTCGGGACTGTGGACGGCCAATCTGGCCAGGGCGCATCGCGTGTCGAAGAAGTTGCGCGCCGGCCTGGTGTGGGTGAACTGCTACATGGACGGCGACGTCACCGTGCCCTTTGGCGGCGTGAAGCAATCCGGCTCGGGCCGCGACAAGTCGCTGCACGCGTTGGACAAATACACGGACCTGAAGACGACCTGGATCAGCCTGGTCTGATCGCCCGGCATCTTCGCTGGTGCTCATGGATTGTCCGAAGGTGCCTGGATGGCACCACTGTGGCCGGTACAGAGCACATTCTTGACCGTGCTCCGTCCACGCGCAAAGATCGAATCCCCAACGAACCGCTCTTTGCGCAAACGGACCCTCTCAGGAACACGCATGCTCTTGCCCTCGAATCCCCGCTATGCCTACTCCGCTCTTCCTTCACGGCCGACGTTCGAATGGCCGGGCGGCGGAAACCTGGCGTTCTACCTTGCATTGAACGTCGAGCAGTTCGCGTATGGCCGGGGCATGGGGCATACGCCCCACAACGCAGCCAATCCCGCCGATCACCGGATCTTTGCCTGGCGCGATTACGGTCTGCGCGTGGGCATCTGGCACATCCTCGACGTACTGGACCGTCTGGGCTTCTCCTGCTGCCATCTGATGAATTCCGCCGTGTGTGAAAACTATCCCGAGGTGGTCGCCCGTTTACGCGAACGCGGCGAGGAAATCGTCGGACATGGACGCACGAACGCTGAACGCCAAGGCGACCGCTTCGAAGAGGACGAACGTCTGCTGCTGCGCAACGTGGCCGACACCATAGCGGGCGCATTTGGCCAGACGCCCAAGGGCTGGATGGGTCCGTGGATGTCCGAAAGCCCCGTCACCCCGGACTTGCTGAAAGAGGAAGGCTATACGTACATCATGGACTGGCCATGCGACGACCAGCCTATTTTCCTGGCCACGCGTTCCGGGCCGCTGGTCAACGTGCCCTACCCCATAGAGCTCAACGATGCACCAGCGATACTGAACCGGAACCATACGGCGCAGGAATTCGGCGACATGATGATCGACCAGTTCGAGATGATGCTGAAGCTGTCGGAGAACTATCCGCTGGTCTGCGGAATTTCGCTTCACACGTTTATCTTCGGCTCGCCTTTCCGCTTGCGCCACCTGGAGCGTGCGCTGACCCACATCGCCCGCTATCGCGATGACAAGCGCCTGTGGTTTACCAGCCCTGGACAGATTGCCGATCATTACCAGTCCGTTGCCAGCCCTGTGCAGGCCTGAACCTGGTCGGAGATTCCATGAAGAAATCGAGCAGTCTTTCGGAAACCCTGGCTGATTTCGCGCTCGCCACCGATGCGGCGGGCATTCCCGACGACGTGCGCAGCAATGCCTGGTTGCACTTGATCGATGCCTACGGCATTGCCTTGCTTGTGTCCCGAAGCCGCTATGCGGACGCCCTTGCGCGCTACCTGGACCGGCAGCCCGCCAGCGGCCCGGCAACGGTATGGGGCATGAATCGGTCCGTACCCCTCGCAACGGCATTATTGGCCAACGGCATCCTGGCGGGCTCCGTCAACCTGGACGACACGCACAACGAAAGCCAGCTGCACCCCGGCGCCCACCTGGTTCCGCTCGCCTTGGGCCTGGGCGAACGGGAGCAGGCCAGTGGACGCAGCGTCATCGACGCCCTGGCGCTCGGCAACGAAGTCGCCTGCAGGTTGGCCTGCGTCGCACCCGGCGCCTTCGGCGCGCGCGGCATGCATAGCAGCAGTGTCCTGGGCAAGGCCTATTCGACGATGATGTCCGCGCGGCTGCTGGGGCTGGACCAGAAAGCGGCTGTCAGCGCCATCGGCCATGCTGCCAGCCAGGCGGGCGGAACGCTGCAGTGCTACCTGGACGGCACCTGGACACTGGCCTTTCACCATGGCTGGGTTGCGGCGTCCAGCCTGTACGCCGCCGAATTGGGTCAAGCGGGATTTTCCGGTCCACGTGAATCGCTGGACGGCCCCTTCGGCCTGTTCAGCACCTTGCTGGCGGGGACGCGCACACCACCGGACTACGCCCGCGCTGTGCACGACCTCGGCACGCATTGGGAAAACCGGGCGATGTCTTTCAAGCCTTACGCCACCGGCTGCGTGATTCATCCCTTCATTGATGCGGCGCTGGCGTTAAGCGCAGAGCACGGCTTCGATACTGCGCAAATTCAGGACGTCACCGCGGTCATCGCTGACTATCTGGTGCCGATTGTGTGCGAACCCCAGGGCGAGAAGCGGCGCCCCACCGACGTCTTCAACGCGCGGGTAAGCCTGCAATTCATCCTGGCATCGACATTGGTGCATGGCCGCTTCGATCTTGAATCGATTACGCCCGACGCCCTGCTCGATCCCGCGATATTGGCGCTGGCGCAACGCGTCAACTACCAGGTGGATCCGGACGTGGTGCCCCGCCGCCATTTCCAGGCTTGCCTCCGCATCACACTACGCAGCGGGCAGGTACTGGAATGCAAGCTGGCGCCCTGGCTGCGCATGCATATTGGCGAGCCCGACACGGGTCGCCAGGTGGAAGCAAAGTTCCTGGACAATGTTGGACGCGTTTGCGAGCGCCCCGAAAAGATCCTGGACCTGGCGCGCGCACTCAACGACGACCTTAAAGTAGACCGATTCGTGTCAGAATCGCAAGCCATGATGGCGCGATGGTCGCGCCGCAACCCCGACACCGGATACCTCTGACTCATGGATAGCGCAGCAGAATTATTGGCCCACGCCTATGGCCAGGCACGCAGCCGTTTGCCCGAGGCTTGCCGCCCCACGTCCCTTGAAGCCTCGGAAACGGTGCAGCGTGAGGTGCTTGCCCTCAGGAACAAGCTACCGGGTGCCTGGAAAGTGGGCCGCCTCGACGGTTTGCTCTATAGCGCGCTGCTGCCGGTGGCCAAGCCGTCGAGCATCGAGACCGGCCCGCTGCTAATCCCGGCGGGGACCAAGGTCGAGCTGGAACTGGCGGTGCGCTTTCGCGCATCGATCTCCTGCAACGACGTCGCCACGCTCACATTTTCCGACTTACCCGACATCTGCGATTTGATCGTGCTGTTCGAGCTGGTCGGGTCCCGCTTCGACGCCCGCGCCAGCCCGGACCGCTTCGAGAAGCTGGCCGATTCGGTTTCCCACCTGGCGCTCCTGACCGGAAACCGATTCGAAACCTGGTCCCTGCAGACACTTACCAGCCCGCAGGCGACCTTGTTCGAGAACGGCACCGCCGTTGTGTCCCACACGGGCAATCATCCCGCCCTGCCACTGGAAGCCCTGTTTTCGACGTGGCAGGCCCGCTGCGTGCGGGAGCGATGCGATGTCCACCAGGGCATGATCATTACCTGGGGCAGCTTGACGGGCGTCCATCCCATTCTTGCTGATGGCCACTACCGCGGCGAGATAAATGGCGTCGTTGTGGAATGCGATGTCACCATCGCCACGCCTGATGTGTCAGGCCTCGGAACCTGGGTCGCATAGGGCTGCGCGGGAACCGGTGTATCGTCACGCATGCGCTGCCGGTCCCGCGCGCATCAATCCCCGTCTTTTCGTGGCTGCTCAATCATGGTCCGTCGCCTTCCTCCGCTGGTCGCATTGCGCGCGTTCGAGGCCGTTGGCAGGACGGGCAGCCTGCGCAAAGCGGCGCGCGACCTGGGCGTCGGTCACACCGTCGTCGGGCGCCACATCGCGACGCTGGAGGAGTGGCTGGGCTGCGAGGTACTGCTATCCGATTTCAGGGGCGTGCAGCTGACGGCTCGCGGAGCCGAGTTCCATCGTGTCGTCTCGAGCGCCTTCGCGATGATCGAGCAGGGTGCGGAAAACATGCAGGCCAGCCAGCGCGGGGAACTGCGACTGTGGTGCGCGCCAGGGCTGGCGATGACGTGGCTCATGCCCAGGCTGGCGTCCATGCGCACCGCCTTGGGAGACGCCAATATCGTGCTCAGCGTCCGCGACGATCTCACCGATTTCGGCACAGCGCAGATCGATATTGCGATCCACTACGGGCCATACGCGGCCGAGGGAATCCGCTGCGAGGAACTGGCGCATCCGCGGATGCTGCCCGTCGCCAGCCCCGAGTTCGTGGCCGCCCACCCAGAGCTGAAGACCGCGGCCGACCTGCTGAAGACCAGCCTGCTGCACGAACGATCCACGCGCCCCTGGGAGCACTGGCTCAAGGCCTCCGGCATCGATAACCCGGGCACCATTACCGGACAACGTCTGCATCACGCCCACATCGCCATGGAGGCAGCATTGCTGGGCGAAGGCGTTGCGCTCGTCAATTGGCTGCTGGTGCGCGCGCACCTCAACGCAGGACGGCTGATCGAAATGGTTCCGTCCGATATCCGGCTCGATGGTTACCTGTTCTGCGCCCCGGCCGAAAAATGGGATGACGACCTGGTCACCAGAATGCGTGACTGGTTGCGCGCGGAAATGAAAGACGCCAGGGCGTGACGGAATCCCCCCGCGCCTCTTCTCGGGTTTCTCCCATGGTGCGGCAAATACACCCCCCCGGCAGGCTGGACGCACATTCTTGACGTGGTCGCTCCCTGCGGCAAAGATGGCTCACCAATAAATCTTGCCAAGCAAGGGGAAAACAATGTTCCAAGTCCTATCTGGATTGTCCAGACGCGTGGGCCTCGCCGCCGCGCTATGTCTCGGCGCGGGTCCGGCACTCGCGCAATCGGCCTACCCGTCGCGGCCCGTCACCCTGATCGTGCCATTCGGCACCGGCGGCGCAACGGATGTCATTGCCCGGCTGGTCGCGCAGGGCTTTGCCGACACCGCCAAATGGAACGTCGTCGTTGAAAACAAGGCGGGCGCCGGCGGTACGCTGGGCAGCGGCATGGTGGCACGCGCCGCCCCGGACGGCTATACATGGCTGCTCGGAACGACGGGCTCGTATACGGCCAACCAGTTCCTGTACAAGGCGCTGCCATACCAGCCGGACAAGGACTTCGTACCGATAGCGATGATCGGGCAGATTCCAAATCTGCTGGTGGCCACGCCGTCCCTGGGCATGAAGGATGTACAGCAGTTCCTCAAGGCCGCCAACACGCTTGATAGCCACCTGTCGTACTCGTCGTCGGGCGCCGGCACCAGCGGTCACCTGGCGGTGGAACAACTACGCATGTATGCACCGGTCAACGCGGTGCATGTTCCTTATAAGAACGCCGGGCAGGGCTATACCGATCTGGTCGGGGGACGGATCAGTTTCGCCATAGACAACTTTCCGGTACTGCTGCCGTTCGTGAAATCCGGGAAGCTGGTACCGCTGGCGATCACGGGAAAGACGCGCAGCCCGCTGCTTCCGGATGTTCCCACGATGGAAGAATCCGGCGTCAAGGGCTACGAGAACACTGTCTGGTTCGGACTTTTTTTGCCAAAGGACGTGCCAGCCGATACTCGTAAAAGCATCATCGACACGACGGCCAAGGTACTTGGCAGTGCCGATCTGCAGAACAAGCTGACTGCCCAGGGCATCACGGTGCGACCGTTGGCAGGCAGCGATTTCGCGGCCTTCCTGGTGCAGGATCGAGCGAAGACAAAGGCCATCATTGAAAAAGCGGCCATCGAACCCATGTAGCGCGGACACGAGAAATGTATACATTGAAAGGCAGGGTTGCGGTTATCACTGGCGCGTCGGCGCCCCACGGAATCGGCAATGCCATTGCCTTGCGATTCGCCATGGCAGGTGCGTCCTTGCTGTTGGTTGCGGACAAGACGCCCGAGCAGCTCGATGCTGTCGCCCGCCGATGCCGCGACACCGGAGGCGGCGGACGAATCGAGCAGATCATCACGGACCTGGGGGAACCAGGCAGCCCCGAAGCGATGATCGAACATGCCATGGAAGAATTCGGCCGCATCGACGTACTGGTCAATAACGCGGGCATCCGCGCCCCTTTCGCATTCGGGGACTTTCCCGCGGACACCTTCCACCGCTTGCTCGCTGTCAATTTGGCCGCCCCCTTCTTCGCCAGCCAGGCAGCGGTACCCTACATGAAGGCCCAGGGTGGCGGCCGCATCATTCACATCGCCAGTCAGATGGGACAGGTGACATCGCCCAATCTCGCGCTTTACGGCATGACAAAGGCCGCCTTGATACACCTGGCCAAATCCATGGCCTCTGAATTGTGCAAGGACAACATCATTGTCAATGCACTGAGCCCGGGACCGATCGCGACACAACCGCAGCTTGATCGCGGGGCCGCAGGCATCCGGCTCCTGGCTGATCGGGTCCCACTGGGCCGCCTGGGAGAACCCGAGGAGATCGCGGAGGTCGCACTGTTCCTTGCGAGCGCCAGTCCTTCATTCCTTCTGGGACAGGACATCGTGGTGGATGGCGGCTACGTCCTACGCTGAGGGCTGCCTGGTCGTCGTCGCGAACGTTGAATCACACTGGCGCCGCGCGAGGCCCGGAATAAACGTCATCGCGTATATGGCGACTTTCGGCGCTCGCGCACCACCATACTGTTGACGAGCACATTCCCTTTGTCGTCTCATATGTTCCGCCACTTCGCACCTCAACCCATTCAGCGCCGCCAGGCGCCGATGCCGACGATGACCCACCACCATTCACTATCCGAACCCCACAATTTAACCATCGCGGAGTTGATTGACGCATACCGTCACGGGACCCTCTCGCCTGTCGACGTTACGGAGCAAGCACTCGCCCGCGCAGAGGCCTGCAATGACCAGCTGCGAGCGTTCGTCACGGTAACCGGCGACCAGGCGCGTGCCGCCGCCGCAATCGCCGAGTCGGCGTATCGGCGGGGGGAAGACCCCGGCCCATTGGGCGGCATTCCGATGTCCATCAAGGATATCGTGGCGACGCGCGGCATACGCACCACGTTTGGCTCCGCGCGATCACAGACCAACGTTCCCAATCATGACGCTATTGCGGCAGCGCGCTGGCTCAACGCCGGGGCCGTTATTATCGGCAAAACGGCGACGCCAGAATTTGCCTGCCGACAGACAACCAGTTCGCCGGTTTCCGGCATCACGCGCAATCCCTGGAATCCGGCACTGACGCCTGGCGGTTCGAGCGGAGGCTCGTCAGCCTCCCTTGCCGCGGGCATAGGCCATCTGTCGCTGGTCACCGATGGCGGTGGGTCGGCCCGCCTGCCGGCGGCCTGCACCGGTATCGTCGGCTTGAAGCCGACCCTTGGCAGAATCCCCTATGACGGCGCCGCGGACGTGTTCGGTGGCCTGGCCCACATGGGCATCATGGGGCGCAACGCCGCCGATGTAGCGGTCGGCCTGACGGTCGCCGAGGGCGCCGCCGCGGTCGACCCATACTCGTTTATGAAAAGTAGCGGCAGTGACGCCGCGCTCGATCTGGCCGCCTCGCTCCCCCTTGCCGGCCTGCGCGTCGGTCTACGCGAATGCTTCGACGATGAAATCCTGGATCCGGAAATCCAGCAAGCCGTGAGGCGCCTGGCGGGCGTGATGGAAAGCCTCGGCGCGACGGTCCTTCCCCTGGAAGGCCGGATCGAGGCCCCGTTGCCCATCTGGCGGATACTGCAACACGCCATATGGGCGCAACGCTACGGCAACGGCGCCCCGCTGGACGGCATGGATCCGGTTATCGTGGCGGGCATTTCAAGTTCGCGCGCCCTGAGCGCGGCAGATCTGCAAGGAGCCATACAAGGACGGACACGTTTGTACCGGCACGTCCAGGGCTGGCTCGAGAAGGTCGATTTCGTGCTTTCGCCCACATTGACCCGTACCCCGCTGGCCGCCGATCATCCCGGGTCTGGCGCCATGGATCCCGGCGCGCCTGAGCGGGGGGAAATCAGAGAACATTGGGCGCCGCTGTTGGGATTGTTCACCATGACTGGCCATCCGGGCATATCGTTCAATTGCGGCTGGACGGCGGCCGGACTACCCATAGGCGCGCATCTGGCAACGTCCTGGCACGCCGATCACCGACTGCTCGACACGGTCAAGGCCATCGAAGGCGCCAGACCGCAAGCGGCCTGGCGCCTTCCCGCGCGGATACAGTTCTAGACCGCTGGCGGAAGTCAGGCGGGGCGGTGCAGCACTGCCGCCTCGCGCGTGTATGTCCGCCGGCCTGCCTTGTAACCCATCAACGTCGGCGCGATCTGCCGCAGAGCGTCGACGGTATTGGCAGCATCGACCACGACAAAATCCGCCGGGGCACCCAAGGCTATGCCGTAGTCTTCGCGGCGCATCATCGTGGCCGCGCGCGTGGTGAACATCGTCCACAAATCCCGCATTTCATCCGGGTTTCCGCGTTGCACGACGTTGGCATAAAGATTGGCCTGGCGTATCAATTGGCCGTCGCCGTAAGGCGTGAATGCGTTAAGGATATTGTTCGAACTGACGGAGCAATTGACGCCCCGCTGCGTCAGGTAATTGGCGTCGACGACGCCACGGCGCACGTTGTATTCCTGATCGCGCCCCATCAAATAAAGGTCTGTCGACGGCAACACGGTAAGCGCCACGCCGGACTGCGCCATGCGCGCCGCCAATTCATCCACTTCGTTCAAGGGCATGGATGCGACCTTGGTCACGTGGCCTACTGTCACGCGGCCACCCCACCCATATTTATCGGCCAGTTCGCACACCAGCCGCGTGTCAAGATGCGCGCCGGATGCGCCGGTGTCCAAGTGCATGTCGACATCGACGTCGAATTCCCTGGCCATTTCGAAAACCCGGCGGATCTGGCCAGCGGGGTCGCTGTCGAAACCCGGCGCGGCGCCGACGACGCGAGCGCCGGACTTGAGCGCGGCAATCATCAGTTCATCGGTGCCGGGGTTGTTCAGCAAACCTTCCTGAGGCATGACGCAGATCTCGACATCGATGGCCCATGCATACTCATCGATCAAGGCCTTGACTCCTTCGAAGCCCCGGAGCCCGACCTTGGGGTCGACTTCGACATGCGTGCGCATCAGTGTGGTCCCGTGCAGGATGCACTTTTCCAACGTGCGCCGGGCGCGGGCATGGACATCCTCGACCGTGAACGTATGCTTGATCGCGGAGACACGCTGCATCGCTCCGTGGGGAAACCTGGCCTTCTCGCAACCGCAGCGTTCGATGGTGCAAGACTTGTCCAGATGGATATGTGTCTCGACGAATCCAGGCGATAGCAGTTTGCCTGCGACGTCAACTTCGAGTGCCGCCCGTGCCCGCAGTTCCGGCTCGATGGCTGCGTAACGGCCATCGCGGACGCCGATATCCACCGCGCCGCTGCTTTCATCGGCGTTCCAAAGCTTGGCATTACGTACGATCAAATCAAACATTCGTCTTGTCTCCCTCGGACATCACTGTGTACAACTCGTGGTTTATCTCGGTCACCAGGCGCACGAATTCGCTCGACAGTCGAATGGATTCGGTACGCGGTCGCGGCAATGCGATATCAAAAACCTTGTAGATCCGGCCGGGCCTGGCCGTCATCAAGACCACCTTGTCGGAAAGAAAGACAGCCTCCGCCAGCGAGTGCGTGACGAAAATGACGGTCTTGCGGTACTGCTGCCAGATCCGCATCAGTTCGAAAGACATCTTGTCCCGGGTGATTTCATCAAGAGCGGCAAATGGCTCGTCCATGAGAAGAACATCCGGATCCAATGCCAGTGCGCGCGCCAGCGCAGCGCGTTGTTGCATGCCCCCCGATAGTTGATGAGGCAGTTTGCGCTCAAACCCCTTCAAACCCACGGTATCTATCAGCTGCGCGACGTCGGGCGGAGAGGTTGAAATTCCCGGACGGCCCTTCACCAAATTTCGCATCAACTCGACATTGGCCTGAATGGACAGCCATGGCATGAGATTGGCTTGCTGGAACACCAACCCTATGCGCCCGGCGCGCCGCAAATCGGCGGGCGCCGCTCCACCTACCGTCAAGCTGCCTCGCGTGGGAGGCATCAGGTCGGCGACCACTTTCAGCAGCGTGCTCTTGCCGCAGCCGGACGGTCCGACCAGGGAAACAAAGGAGCCGTCGGGGATATCGAGATGCACTGGCGACAAGGCCTGCACCCCCTGCCCGGCGTCCGCCCCATAGACCACTTCCACGCCTTTCACGCTGATGCCCGCGCGGCCGGCGGTCCCGCGCTCTGTCACTTCTTGCGTCATCGTCATGCTCACTTTGCGGGCTGTGTGATGATCTTTGCCAGCGCCTTGGACTCGTCCAGACTGTTGACGATGTCGTTGGTATACAAGGCCTTGGGATCTGGCTTGTTAGGCAGATCGCCGCCATCAGCCAGTAGATCGATGGAAGACTGCCACTTTGCGTCGGTCATCAAGCCGAACCGCTCGCGGTTATCGGCGACGTTATACAGTTCGTAGATCTTTCTCAGCTTCTTGGTTTCGACGCCGAGTTCACGGTCCGGTGCGACGGCGATGACGTCCTTGACCGCCGCTTCGGTATTGTCATGCGTGGCAATGAAGCTCTTCATCGTGGCGCGGACGAAGCGCTTGACCAAGTCCGGGTTGGACTTGAGCAACGCTTCGCTGGTATAGATGACCGTGCCGTAGAACTTGACGCCGTAATCGCGTATCGGCATGACGTTGACCGGCATGCCATTTTCTTCCAGGGTCAGCGCCTGCCCGAAGGAGTAACCGAACAGGCCATCTACCTGGCCGGCGGCCAGCATCTGGACTTCCGAGCCGCGCGCCACCGTCACCAGCTGTATGTCGCTTCGGGTCAGGCTGCCCGCTTTCAGTACCGGATCCAGCAAGCCCGGCACCAAGGCCTGGAACCACGCCAGTTTCATTCCCTTCATTTTTGCCGGGGTGTCGATGCCGGACTTCTTCAGCGTAATGACGGAATACGGATTGTCGGGCTCATCGGCCATTACCGCGACGATGGGAATTCCGCTGGCGCGCGCCTTGATGAAGGAATCGGCATTGGTGACCCCGAACTGTTCGCGTCCTGTGCCGATGAAGACTTCGCTTTGCTGCCCCGCCGCGGGTGGCCGTATCTCCAGGTCTATGCCTTCGGTCTGGTAGATCCCGTGGGCCTTGCCGCTGTAATACGGCGCATGCATGCCCCAGGGGGTGAAGTTCAAGCGCATGATGACGTTGTCCGCCGCATGCGCTGCCATGGTCGGCGCCAGTGCGGCGCACAGCAGGCTGACCGCGACGGCAGCACGGCGGCCTTTGCAGAACATCGTTGAGTACATGGTTATCCCCTTGCGATTTGATCGATTGAATCAGTTGGATGTGGTCGAGTCGTTGATGCCTGTGCGCCAGGACACACGGCGCTCTATCCACGACATGAGGTTGAAGAACAAGGTGCCGATGATTGACAGGACGATGATGGCCGCGAACGAACGCGCCGTGTTGAAGTTGAAGCTGCCGGAAAGGACCAGGTAACCAAGTCCGTTCGATGCGGCCAGCCATTCAGCGACAATGGCTCCCAGCACCGCCAGGGTCGTGGCGATACGCAGCCCGGCGAAGATGTACGGAACAGCAAAAGGCAGCCGCAGCTTGAACAACATCTGCCGCTCATTCGCCGCAACGGAGCGGAATACGTTGGCCAAGCCGGGATCGACTTCCTTGAACCCCGTCATCGCGTTGATGACGATGGGGAAGAAGGCGATGGAGACCACCACCAGAATCTTTGAGCCTATCCCCGCGCCCACCCAAACCAGGATCAGCGGCGCGATGGCGACCTTGGGCACGCTTTGAAGCCCTACGAATATCGGCATGATCAGCCGTTCCAGCGTCGGAAAGCGGATCATCAGGGCCGATATGGCGAGCGCGAATATCACCGCGGCGATGTAGCCGGTAGCAATGGCCCAGATCGTGGCCAGCGCGTGCATCTGGATCAACGGCCATTCCTTGATCATCAACGTTGCGATATCGCTGGGCAGAGGCAAAAGAAAACGAGGCACGTTGAAAATACGGACGCCTGCTTCCCACAATACCAGCAGACCGATGATCAGTAGTGTCGATCCCCAGCGATCGAAGATGCGACGCATACCGCGCCCATTGGGCTTCGCGGATTTGATGTGGGTATTCATTGCTCGTTTCGATTCGTCCATATAATGGCCCCTTGATTTTTGTACCCTGCGGCCACACAGATGGCTGTTTGACATGCCAGGGTCTTGCGGAGATAAGAAAAAGTGAGTGGTCCGTCACGCGTTCTTGCGATTCTCGATCTGTTTACCCAGCAGCGTCCGGTCTGGAGCATCGACGACATCATCGTCACGCTTGGATATGCACGTCCGACGGCGTACCGCTATATCAAGCAGTTGATCGTGGCCGGGATGTTGCAAAAGACCGGCGCTGGAAAGTTCGCTCTGGGTCCACGCTTCATTCAGCTTGACTATCAGATCCGGCAATCCGATCCGGTGCTGTCGGCGAGCATTCCGATCATGGCCGAGCTGAGCAAGGAAATGGGTATCAGCGTTCTGTTGTCGGAAATGTTCGGCCACCAACTGATCAACGTGCATCATGCTGGTGGCCCCGAGGACAGCCTGCCGTTTCCGCACGCGCGCGGCCGGCCCAGGCCTTTGTTCAGGGGAGCGGCACCCAAGGTCATGCTCGCGTTTGCGCCGCGCCCCAACCTTGTCCGCCTGTACGAAGACCGTGCCGCCGAAATCGCTCGAAACGGCCTCGGCAATACGTGGGTCGAGTTTCGCAAATACCTTTCCAGGATCCGCCGTGACAAGTTCTATTACTCCGTCGATGAAGTGGAAAGCGGTGTCGCCGCCGCCGCGGCACCCGTTTTCGACGGCGAAAACGACGTGGTGGCGGCGCTCTCGCTTGCGGGTCCCACACGGGACCTGGAACGCTTCGGCATAGACATGGTCAGATCATCACTGTTGGCCGCGGCTGAACGCATCCAGATTGAACTCGAGCGCGCGCTTAGCACCATGCCCCGAGTGCCGATCGAATGAGCGCCCCGGCGCCGCGGCCTATTGCACGACAACGCCGGCCTGCCTGATCAAGCGGCCTGTTGTCTCGACATCCTTCTTCACCAATTCCTTGTAGCCAGCCACGAGGCCGTCGGCCGGCTCTGTACCAGCATCGAGCACCTTGCGCCGGACGGCTTCGTCGCGCATCGCGAACTGAAGCGCCGCTTGCAGCTTCTCGACCACGTCGGATGGCGTGCCCGCCGGAGCGAGCAGGCTCCACCATGCCACTACCTCGCAATCCCTGTAACCCTGTTCGGTCAGGGTGGGAATTTGGGGATAGGCACTCATGCGTTGCCGACCGCTGCTGTTAAGTACATCGACCTTGCCGCCAGCGACTTGAGCCATGCCTGTGCCGACGGTGTCGTAGAACGCATCGACATCGCCGTTGATCAATGACGGCATGGCTTCGGCCGTGCCTTTGTACGGGATGTGCACCATCTTCGTTCCAGTCGTCGCCTGGAAGCATTCCGCTATCAGGTGCGAGAGGGTGCCGGTTCCCTGCGACGCAATGCTCAGCGCGCCGGGATGCTGTTTCGCATAGTCCACCAGATCGGCAGTGCTGCGGAAGCCGCGCTTCTTGCTCGTGAGCATGATCATCGGCGCATAGCCGACCATACCGACCGGCTCGAACGCGTCAGGGTTATAGCGTAGTTCCTTGTACAGGAAGCGGCTGGCGACCACCGTGGAACTCGTCGCCATCAACAGGGTGTAGCCGTCAGGCTTTTCACGTGCGACATAAGCGGCCCCGATCGTCGTGCCGCCCCCGGGCTTGTTGATGATGATCATCGGCTGCTTAAGCTGCCTGCTCATTGCGTCCGCGACCACGCGGGTGATGACGTCAGTGGCGCCGCCCGGTGGGAAGGGGCTGATGATGTTGATAGGACGGTCGGGAAAGGCTTCTGCATTCACGGCGGATGCCAAGACACACAGCGCGATGGCTGCCCCTATGCGAGCTGCGTTCTGAAACAAAGCAAAAACCCCTTATATATGCGCGGCGGAACACTCGATTCTTCAAGCGCGCTTCTGCACTTCGAAAGTGAAGTGTAGTTCGTTTTTTATCAATATAAGAGATTTTCGTAAAAACAGCTACATTGGGAAAACCCGAAGTGAACGACCAGGAACAGCTCCAATGTCATCCAGCGAGGCAATGGACCGATGCGCGCGCCGGTGCCACTGAAACCGGCCGACTTGGAACACGGCGATCGTGACTTTGTCGGACCTTCAGCGGAAATAGCGGAGGCACCTGCGCGAAGATTGAAGACGTATGCATCGCCAGGCACACGTTCAGTATCGCCAAAGCGCTAAGCTGCGACACCAGCTCGCCGGTTGCCAGCAACTTGAAAGCGGGGACGGAGTGATCAATACGGCAATGCTGCCCATGATCATGACCTTCTTACGGCCTATCAGATCAGCAAGCAAGGCGAATACGGCGAACTTCTATCCGGCGCCGAAGGTCTTCGGTGGGGAAAAGCCCGACCTCAGCATGCCGTGCAGGCACGACCCGGACCTTGTTGGCATCAAGCACTTCAGCCGGCAGGAATTTTTCATGAGCGTCGACGGTATCGATCTCGAAGCGGAAGAACGGATCTAGAAGTACGATTTCTACTGTTTCCACACCGCCATGCAGCGCGGTCAGAAGTGATACGCGAACCGTGCCGTTGCCGTCTGATTGGTGTAATGGCTACTCAAATCCGCCGTATACGCCGCCTTCGCTTCAAACCCGCCAGCCCGATACAGTTGCAAGCCCAGATCGATCTTGCCCAGCACTTCGGGTGATTTCAAATGATCGTTGAACGTACCGATGGTTGAATCCGCGTTGACGAAGCTGGATTTCACCGTATAGCTGCTGTCCGGCCGATAGCTCACCCCAAACGCGGCATATGCGCGCAGCGACGTTTTCGAATCCAGATCGACGCGACGGCCGAATTCCAGCATCGGTGTAATCGCCACATTGACCTGCAATCTAGGGCGTAAGAACATTGTTAGCGTCGCTACACTGCAACAGAAATGTTCTAGAACTGTGATTGTCACAAGACTGAGTGTTTTTGCGCCTGCGCACCGACCACGTCCGATTGGCTCCATGTCGACCGGGCGTGAACTCGACTGCGCGGGGTACTCGGTCTGCACGGGATGATCCCTGGACCATTCGCGTGCCGCAATCGGGATGGTTTGGCGACAGAGTTCCGCAGCGTCCAGTGGCGAAAGGTCGCAGCCAATTCGCTAAGATATGCGCTTTCCTCGGTTGGTGCCTGCCCCATGACTACGTTAGCCGATCGTCCTGACGCCGCACTTGTCGTTATCGACATCCAGAATGGGGTCGTCGCGAACGCACATCGACGTGCCGAAGTACTAGCCGCCGTCAACGGGCTGGTTGAACGGGCCCGCATTGCACAGGTGCCGGTCATTTGGGTCAGGCACGCCGACGAGGATCTCAAGCCAGGCAGCGAAGCGTGGCAGATCGTTGCCGAGCTTGCCCCGGCGGCGGGAGAACCGATGGTCGAGAAGCGTTATCGCGACGCATTTGAAGATACCGAGCTGGAGCAGATCCTGGCGAAGCTTGGCATTGGCAAGCTCTTTGTGACGGGTGCGCAGACGGACATGTGCATCAGGTCTACGCTCCACGGCGCCCTTGTCCGCGGTTATGACGCGACGCTTGTCAGCGACGCGCATACGACCGACGACATGACGCACAGAGGGGCGCCGCCACCGGACGCGGTCATCAGCCATACCAATATGTACTGGAGCAATCAGAGGGCACCGGGCCGCTCGGGCGGAATAATCGAGAGTAAAGAGGTCGACTTCGCTCGCTCTGGTTTGCGAATGCGGTGAGCCCTCGAAGGAATGGGCCAGTGTTTCGCAGATCGCCACCAATGCCGCCTGACATTCCTTAAAGGACGCCCTCAACGGAAGCCGGCCCTCGGCGCAAATCCAGCACATTTCGCCGCCACGCTGAAGGAAGCGAAGGCCCCGTCCATGCCGAGGCCAGATTGTGTCTTCGCTCAAAAGCCAGAACCACGCTCTCTTCCGTAAATAACACCCCGGCTGCGGTTCCCCTCTTCCTACCGCCGCGGCCAAAGCCGGCAGTAAGTCTGGCTGTCTTCCAGATTCGCCCCCGTACTCCCATCAGCCCGAACCACCTTGATCCAGCCATTCGGATCCGACTTCGTCGGTGTATCGCCGCAGTTGTTGTGGACCCAATGGATCCCTCCCTTGAAGGGAATCCCGCAGACTTCCAACTTGTCGCCCACCACAATCGTATCCAGCGGCGCCGGCACCGCCTTGGAGTTCGGTCGATAGCCCGATGCAAAGACGTTATCGATCGCCACGTCGTACTTCTCCCCCGCCTCGTCCCGCAGCGTCAGATGCGTATGCGACAGTTCGACGCCCTTCTTGTACATGCCGTGCTTGAACTTCGGCGGCGAGACCACTTCGCCAACCAGCAGCTTGCCGCCAGCCGCCCTGCACTCACGCGCGTCGCTCGCATGCGCGGAAAGGGAAAGCAAAGCCAGCAACGTGGCAAGACCCACACGGGCCTGCACTGGGAAAAATCGACTTTGATGGAAACTTGGGCACGACATAGGCTGCTCTCCGAGATTGCGCATCGCCGATCCGTGCCCCGCCATGTCTGGCGGCAAGCGCGACACGCTCCGAGTAAGAGCAATCGGCGTGAGCAAGATTATGCCCCTCTTCCTCCGTCAGCCCGGACCGGTCGCAATCTCGCTCACTTCCCCAGCATCTGCTCGACCAGATGAGCCACGCCAAGCAGATACCGGTCGTCATGCCAGCGCCCGACCAACTGCAATCCGATCGGCAATCCCTTGGCAGTCCGACCGCAAGGCATGGACAAGGCAGGATGGCCGGTCAGGTTCATCGGATACGTGTACGGATACCACGCCGCGCGCACCGTGCCGGCAGGCTGGCCCGCAATCTCGACCTCGCCGCTGAGATCGGTATCGATATGCATGGGCGGTGCCGACAACGTGGGCGATACCAATACGTCCGCCTGCGCCAGCACACGTTCGATCTTGCGGAAATAATCGGTACGCGCGTAGCTGGCTTCCATCACCGCCACCGCACCGAGCTCCCTGCCCTGGAGTACGGCCTCGGCCAAGGTCGGGTCTATCTTGTCCCGATACTTCTCCAGATTGGCACCGATGCGGCCCGCCGCGCTGGCGCGATGGATAACCAGGAAATGCTTTTCGAGCGCAACGAAATCGATAAACACCGTCTCCACGATGGCACCCGCCGCCTCCATCAGGCGCACCGCGTTTTCAGTACTCGCCGCTACTTCAGGATCGACGGGATTGCCCGCCGTCGGCAACCACGCCACCCGCAGCCCCTGCATCGATAGCGGTGTCGGCCGCGCCACGGGACGTTGCGCCTGGCCATAGGGATCGCCACGATCCAGCCCCGCCAGCACATCGAAAAACATGGCGGTATCGGCAATATCCCGCGCCATGGGCCCGATGAAGGAATTCGGCGAGTAGAGATCCGGTGCCTGCAAGTGAGGCACGACACCCAGCGTCGGCTTCATTCCGACGATGCCGCAGCAGGAGGCAGGAATGCGTATGGAGCCACCGCCATCGGTGCCCAAGGCCAGTGGCCCCATGCCGGCAGCTACCGCCACGGCGGCACCGCTGCTGGACGCGCCCGGTGTGTAGTCCCGATTGATGGGGTTGTAAGTGCGCCCAAATATTGGCGCGGTGGCATACGGCTTGTGGCCGTATTCAGGCGTCGTGGTCTTGCCGATGAGAACCGCGCCGGCCGCCTTGGCCCGCGCGACCGCCACGGCGTCATAGTCAGGCACGTTGTGCTCGTGCATCAGCGAGCCCATGGTCGTCCTGACGCCAGCGGTGGCGGTAAGGTCCTTCACCGAATAAGGCACGCCATGCAAAGGCGGCAGGTCCTCGCCCTTCATCACCTGCTGTTCGGCGATGCGCGCCGTCTCCAGCGCCAGGTCGGCCGTCTCCGTGATGAAGGCGTTGAGATCCCGGCACGCATCCATGCGAGCCAGCGCCGATTGCACCGCTTCCACCGGCGAAACCTGCTTACGCCGAATCAACCCCGCCAGTTCGCGGGCGCTGAGGTCCATCAGATCCATATTCGTCTTCCCTGGATGTCCCGGGCATGGGTCAGCACGCCCACCTGTGACTCAAAGCCGGCTCACTCAAAGCACACCAACTCGAAGCCAATTGACGCAAAGCCATGCGACTCAAAACCAACTGACCCACACGAGATATGACCCAACCCTATTCGAACTGAATCCCGGATTGCTTGACGACAGGCTCCCAGAACGCACGCTCCTTGCGCACGCGCTCCGCCAACTGGGCATGGTCCAGCGGTTTCACAACCAGCCCGTTCTCCTGCAAGCGCTTGATCAGGCCAGGATCCTTGGCAGCCTGCAGGAACACTTTCTCCAAGGCAGCAGCGGTTTTATCCGGCAGGCCGGCAGGCGCGAAAATGGCGTAGAAACTGGTCGCCGCTTCGAATTGCGGGAAGCCCTGCTCTTTCACTGTCGGCACATTGGGCAAGGACGCCAAGCGCTCCGATCCGCTCAAGCCCAGGAATTTGATCTTGCCACCCTGATACAGCGGCACCATGCTCGCCGCGGCGTCCCAGCCCATGGACACGCGCGAACTCACCACGTCCACCAGCATGGGCGAGGCCCCTTTGTAGACCACGGGCGCGAAGTCCACGCCGATCGCCTTGCCCAGCGCAATGGACCCCAGCTGGCCGGAGCTTCCCTGCGCCGCCAGGCCTATGGTCGCCTGCTTCGGATTCGCCTTGGCCCAGGCCACGAATTCCTTCATGTTGTTGTACGGCTGCTCGGTGCCCGTGACGATGGCGGTGGGAATGTCCACCAGCAGCGCGATGGGACGAAAGTCCTTCTCGCCGTCATAGCCCAGGTTCTTGTAGGTATAGGGATAGATCGTGAACGACGGCGAAGTCGCCAGCAGCAGCGTCAGGCCGTCCGGCGCGGCGCGCTGCACATAGCTGTTGGCGATGCGGGTCGAAGCCCCCGGCCGGTTGTCGACGATGACTTCCTTCACGCCCTCCTTGGACAACTGCTCGGCGAACGCGCGCGCGGTCAGGTCGGCCGCGCCGCCCGGCGCGAAGCCCACCACGATCTTGATCAAGCCCTTGGGCAGATCCGCGGGCGCATCCGCCGCCATGGCCCGCCCTGCCGGCATGGCGAGCGCCAGGCCCAGCGCAGCCGTGGCGCACAACATCGTGGGCCGTAAACGCATCGCGGCGCCACGTGTGAAGGAGGCGCTCAAGGGGGCGAACTTTGAGGAAGCAAACGTCAAGGAAGCAGACATCAAGGAAGCAAATACGGGACGGCGGCGCTGGACGCTACGCGCCGGTGTCGTCTGAAGCTGTTGGGTCATGGTCGGCCGATTCATAGGACTTCCCCTAGGGTTGTGGATTCTGGATCCAGAATCCCGATTTTTTTGAGATACTAAGCGCACGGCATTTGTATCCACATTGGGACTTACCCCTGGGAGCACCATGGAAGCGAATTTCGATTGGCGCGAACGCCCCCGCCTGGTCGAAGAGGTGGCAAGCGTGATTCGCACCCGCATCTACAGCGGCAAGTACGCGCCCGGCCGCCCCTTGCGCCAGGTAGAGCTCGCTGAAGACCTGCGCATCAGCCGCACGCCGCTGCGCGAAGCCCTGCGCATCCTGGAGCGTGAAGGCCTGGTGACGGCCGATACGGTGCGCGGCGTCAATGTGATCAATGCGACCCCGCGCCAAATACTGGACGCCTACCAGTTGCGCCAAGTGCTCGACGGCCTGGCGGCGCGGCTGGCCGCGCTGTCGGCGCAAGGCCGGGCGGTCGCCGAACTGCAACCCATCCTGCAGCGCCAGCGCCAGATGCTGGACCCCTGGGACATAGGCGAATACACCGCGGCGAACGTCGACTTCCACACCCGCATTTTTTACCTGAGCGGCAACGAATACGTCATCCGCCAGATCCCGACGATCTATATGACCTCGCAGATATTCCGTCCCGGCGCCAAGCACGAACGCGCCGCCGACGCGATAGAGGAACACACCGCCATCATGCACGCCATCGCCCAGGGCGACGCCCCGCTGGCCGAACGGCTGGCCATCGGCCATGTGCAGAACACCATCGACATGGTCGTCGCCTGGCAGGCGGCGTAGGCATCCAGGACGCTGCGTCCGAAAACCTGCATCCGGCGCCGTCGCCCGAGGCCCGCCCTGCCCAGTACCGGCGACCATCACAAGAATCATCACAAGAGGAAGTCATGACCGATTTGAACTACCTGTCCATCGTCGAGCTCTCAGCCTTGATTCGCGGCAAGCAGCTTTCCCCGGTCGAACTCACCCGTTCCGTGCTGGAGCGGGCTGAACGCCTGCAGCCGACGCTGAACTGCTTCATCACCCTGTGTGGCGATGCCGCGCTGGAAGCCGCGCGTATCGCCGAACAGGAGATCACGGCGGGACAGTACCGTGGTCCCCTGCACGGCATCCCCTATGCAGCCAAGGATCTGGTCGACACCGCCGGCGTCCGCACGACCTACGGCACCCTCGCCTACAAGGACCACGTGCCGGGGCAGGACGCCGTGGCGGTGGCGCGGCTGCGTCAAGCCGGCGCCGTTCTCTTCGGCAAGACCACCACACCGGAATTCGGCAGCCAGTGCATAACCCGGTCGCCCCTGTTCGGCGATACCCGCAATGCGTGGAGCGCCGCGCACTCCAGCGGCGGTTCCAGCGGCGGCGCGGCGGTGGCGGTCGCGGCCGGTATCGGCCCCATCGGCATCGCCACCGACGGTGGCGGATCCACCCGCATACCCGCCGCGGTCAACGGCGTGGTGGGATTGAAGCAGAGCTTGGGCGTCGTTCCGCACAGCCAGGCCCAGGACGCCTTCGGCAATCAGACTTACGTCACGCCGATTTCCCGCAATGTGATGGACACCGTGCTGATGCTGGACGCCATGGCGGGCGCGCACGGTTGCGATCCGTGGGCCAGCGCGCGGGGTACGCCGGCGGTCTGGGATGAACAGACGCCGCCCTCGTTGGCGGGCCGCCGGATCAAATATTGCCTGGCTCCCAAGGGCAAGCTGGTCGAGCCCTCGGTCGAACAGGCTTTCCAGGCCGCACTGAACACGATGGCCGATGCCGGTGCCAAGCTCGAACCCTTCGAAGCGGGCGAGGAATTCGACGTCGAACCCATCTGGCGTACCGTCAACCACACTGTCTGGCGCTCGCGTTTCGGCAAGCTGGTGCAGGACCGGCCCCAGGATTTCAGTGCCACCTTCATCCGCCAGATCGAATCGGCCCAGCACTTCACCGCCGCGGATTATCAAGAGGCCATGTTCGCCCGCACGCGCCTGTTCCGCCACGTCGAGAACCTGCTGGGCGACGCCGACATCCTTGTCACGCCGACCTTGCTGCGCCCCGCCCTGCCGCTGGATCAGGACCTGTACTCGCCTTTCGAAATCGCCGGTCAACGCATAGAGGGCATCCGCAGCAACTGGTTCCCGTGGACCATGCCATTCAACATGACGGGCAATCCCGCCATCAGCCTGCCCAACGGTTTCGATGCCGCCGGCCTGCCGATAGGGATACAGTTCATTGGCTCCCTGGGCCGAGACAAGGCGCTGCTCAAGCTGGCGCTGGCCTTCGAGGCATTGACGCCGCAACACTACCGGCAGCCGATCGCCTGAAGCGGCGCGTGGCCCCCCTGATACGAGGCTCGGCCGACCGCGTGAAACGAAACGGGCCGATCAATCGATCGGCCCGCAGCGCGTTTACAAGATGACTAGCGATTCTTCAAGGCGATATGCGCTTCGATCAGGTCCAGTCATCGTCGGACGATCCGCCGCCGCTGTCCCAGGAATCGCCACCACCGCTATCCCACGAATCACCGCCACCACTGTCGCTGGACGAGTCGCTACTGTTCTTCCAGGGATAGTCGATATTCCAGGTCTGGCCATTGCCGTCATCGTCGTTGCCCTGCAACTTACGCGTCGGACCATCGTCGTCCCAGGAATTGGCATCGCGCAGGCCGAAGTCCTTGCCGCCCATGTCGTAGTTGGAGCCTGTGGCATCAGCAGCTGTATCGCGTGTAGCGTTAGCATCGCCGGCCGAGCCGGCCGCCGCGGACGAACCGCCGTGCAGCACGCGATTCATCAAGGCCTCGCCGGCCACCACGCCCGCGCCCACGGCAGCGCCGGTAGCCAGCCCGCCCATGATGCCCGAGCCCAAACCGCCACCCGCCTGGCCCGGTCCGCCAGCGCCGGGATAGCCATATCCGCCTTGCGGACCGTAACCGTTCGGCCCCATGGGCGGCGGACCGCCATAAGGCGTCACCCCGCCCGCAGCACCGCCGTTGCCATAAGGATTGCGATTGGCAGCGGCATACGCGGCCCGGCGGCGCGCCTGCAGCATCAGCGACACGACGATCACCAAGGCCGCGATGCCCAGCACCATGCCCCAGGGAATGCCGCCGAACGTGCCGGCGCTGCTTGCATGCGAGGCGCCATTCGACGAACTGCCCGACGATATCCGCGTCCGCAACTCATCCACGGCACCCGGCTTGGCGAAGCGCTGATCGGGATCCAGCCGCAAGGCATTATTCAACTCCACCTGCGCCTGCTGCAGCTTGCCCTGCTTGCCCAGCAACTCGGCTTGCACGAAATGCGCCTTGGCGCTGTTCGGATGATCGCGCAGGATCTGGTCCATCATCTCCTGGGCCTGACGATAATTGCCGGCCTGCGCGGCCTGGTACACCTGATCCGGCGTTGCATCGGCGGCCAGGACAGCGCCACTGAACAGCAGGCTGCTGGCCAGCAACATCGATCCGGCAAATGACTTCATGTGTGCGGGGAACATAGTGAGCCCTCCAATAACCCTACATAAGATAGTGCCGGAAAGGGGAAGTTCAATATATACTCCATATACGTTTCATATAGACGCTTCACAAATGAAGCGACAGACGAGTCAATGACATGGGTATCGTGAACATCGATGACGACCTGCACGACCAGATACGCAAGGCCAGTAGCGTATCGTGCCGGTCCATCAACGCGCAGGCCGCTTTCTGGATCAAGATCGGCATGCTGTGCGAAATGCATCCGACGCAGACCTTCAACGAGATCGTGGCGAGCGAATTGCGCGCCGCGGGCGTCGTTCCGCAAGCCGTCAGGGTCGCGACGGCATGAGCAAAAGCATCATCAAAACGCCTGAAGAAATCGCCTTGATGGCGAAATCAGGCGAATTGCTGGCCCAGGTATTCGAACATCTGGATGGCCTGGACCTGACCGGCATGTCGACCATGCAAGTCAATGACCTGGTCGACGACATGATCGTCGAGCAGCTGAACGCGCGCCCGGCCAGCAAAGGGCAATATGGCTACGCCTATGCGCTCAACGCCTCGCGCAACAAGGTCGTCTGCCACGGCGTGCCCTCGCCCACGGAGATGCTGCAAAGCGGTGACATCGTCAATTTCGACATCACGCTGGAGGCCAACGGCTACATCGCGGATTCCAGCAAGACCTATCTGGTCGGTGAAGTCGCGGCGCCGGCCAGGCGCCTGGTGGAAGTCACCTACGAAGCCTTGTGGAAAGGCATCAGGGCCGTGCGCCCCGGCGCCAGGCTGGGCGACGTCGGGTATGCCATCGAGCGGCACGCGCGCAAGAACGGCTATACCGTGGTGCGGGAATACTGCGGCCACGGTATCGGCCGGGAAATGCATGAGTCGCCCGAAGTGCTGCACTGGGGCAGGCCGAAAACCGGCCTGATGCTGCGTGAAGGCATGACGTTCACCATCGAGCCCATGATCAACCAGGGCCAATCCGCCGTGCATACCGAAGACGACGGCTGGACGGTCGTCACCAGCGACGGCAAGCTGTCCGCGCAGTTCGAACATACGGTGGCAGTGACCCGCAACGGTGTGCGGGTACTGACCCTGCGGCCCGGGGAAAAGGCCCCTGCGGCTCAATGATCGAAGTGCAGCAGTAAATAGCCCTGGCCTTCCTTGCCCCGCGTTCCATTCACCACCCGATCGGCCCAATGCCGCACCAGCGTGCTGGACACGCGCGCCACCGCTTCTTCGATGGCCGCATCGAAGCCCTTGTCGTCCAGGTCGTCGACCGACAGCGTGGGCGTGGCGCCGCCCTGCTTGCTGGGTAGCACCAGCGCCGGGCCGTCGTAGAGCAGCTCGATATCGAAATTGAATTCGTCGAACATGCCGCGCACGCCACGGATCTGGCGCCGGCTGTCCTGCTGCAGGACATCCACGGCTTCAAGCGCGGCCATGGCGGCGCGTTGCACGACGTCGCGGCGCGCGCCCCAGGCGCCGCCCTGGCGTTCGACGAACGCGATCACCTGTTCGCCGATCGGGATGCCGCCCGGCTCGATGGCGCGTTGCACCTGTTGCGCGGTGCCCAGGCGGAAAAACAGATTCAAGGCGATCGCCGTAATGCCGGCGACGATGAAGCCGCTGCCCACCAGCAATTGCATGGAATCTGGCGCGTGTTTCGGTATGGCAGGCATGAACATCACGGCCAGCCCTGCGCACATGGACAAACCCACCGTGAATATCCCCCGGCTATCCACCGCGCGCGAGGCGATCAGCTCGATGCCCGACACAATAAGGAAGGCCGCCGCATACAGCTCCACCGCGCCCAGTACGGCCGTCGGGATCAAGGTCAGGGCCAGCGTCACTTGCGGCAGGAAGGCGATGGCCGCCATGAATGCCGCCGTCAGCAATCCTATGCGGCGCGCGGTCGAACGCGTGGCATGGCACAGCGCGATATTGGCCGAGGAAATGGCCGTGGGATAGCCTCCCAGCAAACTGCCCAACATATCGCCCAGCCCATTGGCCTGGACGCCGCGCCCGATACTGCGCATGTCCGCGCGGCGCCACTCGGCATCCTCGATTTTCTCCATCATGATGACGCTGCCCACGGTGTCCAGCTGCGACAGCACGGAGATCAATCCCACCGCGATCAATAGATCCGAGGTCACCGAAAAATCCGGTGGATGGATGGCCGGCAAGGCCATCCACGGCGCCGACGCCAAGGCTGCGCCGCCCTCGATCTGGCCGAACAACGCCGCCGTAATCACCCCCGCGCCTATGCCGATCAACAAGGCCAGCAGGCGCACACCGCGCGCGCCCCATACCGAACACAGGACGATGGCACCCAAGGTGACGCCCGCGATGATCAGGCTGACAGCGTCCATGCTGCCATCCTCGTTCAGGCCCACCGCATGGCGCACCGATACGCCGATCAGGGAGATGCCGACAAAGCACACCACCACACCGGCCACCGTAGGCGGAAACACGGCCCGCAGCCGCTGCATCAGAGGACTGATGGCCAGGGCAACCACGCCACCGACGAAGGTCAAGGTGGCCATGCCGCCCATGCCGTGACGCTGCATGGCAATGGCGGCAAAGGTGATCATGAAGGGATTGGGCATGTGCACCAGCAAGCGGCCCGCGCCCAGCCGGCCTCCCCATGCCTGCATGGCCGTGGCCAGGGCCATGCCGATCAGCGTCACCGACAGCAGGGATTGCGTATCCGCGGTATTCAGTCGGGCGTTACGCGCCGCCGCCAGCAGATAGGCGATCAATGCCAACGCCGTCGCCAGATGCTGAATCGCCAGCAGGACCAGGGTGGTCCGCGGGAGTCGATCGTCGGCGCCGTAGATCAG
Organism: Achromobacter sp. HZ34; assembly: GCF_002209485.1. Classification (GTDB taxonomy): domain Bacteria; phylum Pseudomonadota; class Gammaproteobacteria; order Burkholderiales; family Burkholderiaceae_B; genus Bordetella_C. The sequence continues at coordinate 1,167,370 of NZ_NJIX01000001.1, forward strand.
ATCGACGGGACGCCGGCGCGGCGGGGGAACGACGGGTGGCATTATCGTTGTAGGCATGACGCTCCATGATTGGGCCCGCAAAAGGCGATTCTATTACCGGCATTGCCCCTGGACTTCAATCGGCGTGGTTCGGCATAGCCACGCTTTTTACGGTATCCGGGGCGCGCCTGCTGGCGCTCTGTCGTCCGCTCGCCGGCCTGCCGGCCACTGATCTGCCTGAACCGCACAGACGCACCTTTTAGCATGACAGGCGAACGCCGCTAAGCCCCCCTACAATGCCATCTCCCAACCTTTGGCTTCCCACGTCATGGCTACCTACGCTTTCCGCCTTCTCAACGTTTTCGCCGAATCGACATTCGGCGGCAATCAGCTGTGCGTGTTCGAAGACGCGCGCGGGCTGGACGATGCCACCATGGCGGCGTTGACGCTGCAATTCAATCTGTCTGAAACCACTTTCATCCTGCCTTCCGATGAAGCCGATGCGCGCGTGCGCATCTTCACGCCCGGCTATGAAATGCGCTTCGCCGGCCATCCGACGCTGGGTACCTCGCACGTCGTGCGTGAGTTGCGCGGGACGGGGCCGTCGCTGAAGCTGGAATTCCTTGCCGGTGTGGTGCCGGTCTGGGCGCAAGAGGATGTCTGGACCTTCACGGCGCCGCAGTCGGGGCCGCTCAAGCACCGCGGCGAACCGACGCCGCCGGCGCAGCTGGCCGCGATGCTGGGCCTGGCAGAGAGCGATTTGCTGGACGCGCCGCGCTGGATCGACACCGGCGCCGATCAACTGCTGGTGCCTGTGCGCAGCGCGGAGGCGGTGCGCCGGGCGGCGCCTGACAGCGCGCTGTTCGACGCCTGGCCGGCCAGCAGCCTGGGCCGCAAGACGGCCTATGTGTTTGCCTTCGAGGAGGAGCCCACAGGCGAGCAGCCCGGGCGCGTGCTGGCGCGTTACTTCTTCAGCAAGGGCGGCGCGGTGGTGGAAGACCCGGGCACCGGTTCGGCCTGCGCCAATTTGGGCGGCTGGCTGCTGCAACAGGGCCGTGCCCTGCCCGCCCGCTATCTGGTCAGCCAGGGCGAGGCCGTAGACCGGCCTTGCACGCTGCGCCTGCAGGTGACACAGGACCGGCAGGTGCAGGTGGGCGGACGCGTGATTGAGATAGGCCGCGGGACGGTGACGATCTAGATCCGCCGCTTACCTGACTTCCTCGCCTTCCTTGCGCACGCGCTTGATCTCGTACATGCGGCGGTCGGCCAGCCGCACGGCAGCTTCCGCGGTCAGCTCACGGGGGTCGATGGCGACGACGCCGGCACTGGCGCCGCCATAGTCGATATCGTTCGCCAGGATCTTGTATTGGCCCGCGGTCGATTCGATCAAACGGTTCTGCACCAGCAGGACCGCTTGCGCGGCGGAGGCGGCGTCGCCTCGCGCCAAGTGGACATCCGTCTTGCCATCGTCCAGATCGGGGCCGGGACCGACGAACAGGAATTCATCGCCGCCCATGCGGCCGACCATGTCGCTGGACCGGATTCCCCCCACCAGGCGCCGGGCGATTTCCTGCAGGAAAAGGTCGCCGGCCTGGTGGCCGTACGTGTCGTTGATGGACTTGAAGCCATCCAGATCCAGCATCCCCACCATCACGCTGCTGTTGGAACGGCGGCCGCGCGCCAGCAGCCGCTCCAGTTCGTCGTAGAGCGCACGCCGGTTGGGCAGACCCGTCAGCGCGTCGGTCAAGGCATAGGACGTCAGGCGCTGGTTGGCGACCCGCAGATCCTCCACCAATTGTTCCCGCTGGATGAAGATTCCAACCAGGTTGGAGAACAGGTGCAGCAATTCCTCGGTACCCGGCTGCAAGGGCTTGCGTGAAGCGCTGCAAGCGCACAGGGTGCCCAGGAGCTGGCCGTCGGCCTTGCGTATGGGCGTGCTGAGATAGGTCTTGATGCCCAAGGCACGGGCAGCGGCCGAGTCTCCCCACTTGCCGGGAACATCATCCGTGTACATCTGCCCGTCATCGAGCGCACGCTTGCACAGGGTATCTTCCCAGGGCACGGACATGCCTTCCGGGATGGTCAAGGCCCCGTCATTGAGGGCATAACGCGTGACCTGGATACCGCGGTCAAGATCGATCGAGGTCAGGAAAGTGGATTCCAATCCAGTGGCTTCTCCCAGGATTTCCAGCATGGGGCGCGCCAATTCACTGAGCGACTTCGCTTGAGGTAGTGCATTCGAGAGTTGGGAAAGAATACGGTCCAAGACTCACCTTGACGACAAACTGCATATTGCGAATTTAGCAAACAAAAACGTTTTTCCGGGCGACAGGTAATCGCGGAAATGATCTCAAAGTTGCGACTATCTACGGGCCAGTCCTAGCTCGCCTGCCCGCAAACCCTCGATTAATATGGTTCGGCACGAAAAATGGCGTGAGATGCATTTGTCAGATTCGAAAAATATTGCTGACAATCTCATCCTTTGCATGACAGTCCCGGAACAATTTATTTCGCCTTAATCTCGTCTCGGCGAGAAAACTCGCCGTTTTATTTATTCTGGATATCGAGCTGGCCATGAAAATTCCAATGATTGCCGCATTGCTGTTGTCCACTGTCGCGGCGGGCGCCGCGGTTTCCGTGCAAGCGCAGTCCGCGCCAAATGTGCTGGCGCGCGTCACCCAAAACGCCACCTTGCGCGTATGCACGCCCGGTGACTACAAGCCATTCAGTTTCCAGCATGCGCCGGGAGAATTCGAAGGGCTGGATATCGACCTGGCCCAGTCCCTCGCGGCCTCGCTCAACGCCAAGCCGCAGTTCATCAAGACGACCTGGGCCAATCTGCTGCCGGATTTCGTGGCGGGCAAATGCGATATCGCCGTAGGTGGGATATCCGTGTCGCTGGAACGGCAGAAACAGGCTTATTTCAGCGCGCCTTATATGATCAACGGCAAGACGCCCATTACTCGCTGCGAGAACGTGGCGAAGTACCAGAGCATTGCCGATATCGACAAGCCTGAGGTGCGGGTGATTTTCAACCTGGGCGGCAGCAACGAGAAGTTCGCGCGCAGCAAGCTGGCGAATGCCAAATTGACGCTGCATGGCGAGAACGTCACCATCTTCGACGAGATCATCAAGGGCAATGCGGATGTCTTCGTCACCGAAGCGGCGGAAGCGATCGCGCAGAGCAAGCTGCATCCCGAATTGTGCGCGGTGAATCCCGACAAACCGCTGCAGTATGCGGAGATGGCCTATCTGCTGCCCAATGGCGACGAGGTCTTCAAACACTACGTCGACCAATGGCTGCACCTGGCCCAGGCGAATGGGGAGTATGCCCAGTTGAGCGCGAAGTGGCTGGGTAAGTAAGCCTCACGAGGGGCGGCATACCCGCAGTGGCCTTCTCAAGGGCTGCAACAGTAGGCACTGGCGGTCCGGCTAACGCCCTTTCGCCCCATCGCCGCGCAGGGTCAACACCGCGCTGCTAATGGAGGCGACGGGCTTGCCGTCTTCCCGCGTGATGTCGCAGACATAGTGGCTGACGGTGCGTCCACGATGCGTCGCGTGGGCGTGGGCGCGCAGGCGCTCCTTCCACACGGGCCGCAGGAAGGTCGCCTTCAAGTCGATGCTGGTGAAGGACTCGCCTTGCAGCATCACCGTCGAATGGGCGGTACCGATAGCGGCGTCCGCCAGCTCGCACAGCATGCCTCCATGCACAGTGCCTTGCTGGTTGCCATGGCGCGCGGGATCGGCGTCCAGTTCGATCTCCGCCGTGGCGAGTCCCACGTCGATCAGACGAAAATCCAGCAGTTGGGAGATGGCGGTGGGATAACGCAGGAGGGTTTGCGCACCGGCGGGCAAGGTGCCGTCGATCTGGTGGCGCAGGAAATCCAGGACGGGTAAAGGCACGGGCGTATCCATGGTGGCGCGGTCTCCAAGATATGAAGAAGGGGATGATTCCCGCAGCCTATCGCTGTAGACTATGACAATCAAAAAATTGTCCTAGGTACGCGTCATGGCAAATCGAGCGATGGAATACGGCGTGGAGCCGGATCAGGGTGTGGCTGCCGCTGCCGGGGCCGGGGCTGGCGCCAAAGCCGGCGCCGGGGACAGCGCCCATGGCGCGGACGCCATTGCAGGCCTGCTGGCCGACGACATACGTAATGGCCGCCTGGCGCCCGGCGCGCGCCTGCCCACGCATCGTGAACTCGCCACAAGGCACGGCATCGCCGTAGCCACGGCCACCAGCGTTTACGCACGGCTCAAAGCGATGGGCCTGGCCGTTGGTGAAACCGGCCGCGGCACGTTCGTGCGTGACCGGCCACCGCGCGGTGAATGGGACCCGGGCGACGAAGCACGCCGCAGCGCCGGTGTCGCGGACCTGTCGTTCAATCATCCAGACTGGCCGGGCCAAGGCGACATGCTGCGCGAAGCCCTGCGCGAATTGACCACGGGCGGCGACCTGGCGGCGCTGCTGCATCAACAGCCACCCGGCGGCCGGCGCCACGATCGCCACGTCCTGCGTGACTTCCTGGCTAAGCAACGCGGCATCGACACCGACGTAGAAAGGCTGTTCCTGGTCAACGGCGCGCAGCATGGCCTGGACTGCGTGATACGGGCCTTGCTATCCCCTGGCGATGCCGTGGCCGTCGATGCACTCACCTACCCTGGCTTCAAGATGGCAGCCGAAGCGCACGGCTTGAAGCTGCATGCCATACCGGCGCTAGCGAGGAAATGGCAGGGGCCGCACGCAGCGCAGGGATCAGTCGAATCCCATGAAGCCGGTGAAGCCGCCGGCCCGGATCTTGATGCCCTCGAAGCGCTATACCGCCGGCATCGAATACGCGCGATCTACACCATGCCCACGTTGCATAACCCGCTGGGCTGGGTAATGACCGAGCAGCAGCGCCAGCACCTGATCGCCCTGGCGCGCAAATACGACAGCCTGATCATCGAGGACGGCGTCTATGCGCACCTGGCGCCGGATGCACCCGCGCCCTTGGCGGCGCGCGCCCCGGAGCGCACGGTCTACGTGTCCAGCCTTTCCAAAAGCCTGGCCAGCGGCCTGCGTTACGGCTACGTGTCCGTCCCGCGCGAATCATCCGGACGCGTGAAAGCACATATCCGCGCCAGCCATTGGAGCCTGCCCACGCTGGTAACCGCGCTGGGCACACGCTGGATAGCCGATGGCACCTTGGCGCGCCTGGAGGAACGCCAACGGGGCGACGCCCGGCTACGCCAGCACTGCGCGCGGCAGGCGTTCGAGGGCATGGACCTGATCGCGCACCCGGATTCGCTGTTCGTGTGGCTGCCATTGCCGCCGGAACTGCGCATGGACCGGATCGCCGAAGCGCTCACGCAGCGTGATATCGCGGTATCCAAGGCCGAGGCCTATGCCACTACCCGGCATATCCCGCACGCCCTGCGCCTGGGCCTGAGTTCGGTCCCGCTGGACGCCTTGCCGCGCATACTGCGGACCGTGCGGGAAACCATAGAAGGTTTCCCGCCATGAGCGCATGCGCGTACAACCCTGGCGCTTACTGCGCCGCGCCCTTCCCCGGGCCCTTGTAGCGCGACAGCCAGTGCGCGTAAGGCGCGGGCAGTACCCAGGCGGGATTCTCCTGGCCCAGCGCCACCGCCAGGGCATACGGGTAGTGCGGATCCGCCAGATGCGCGCGAGCGATCATGACCAGGTCCATCTGGCCATCGGCGATGGCGCGCTCGGCCACTTGCGGGTCGTCCATGCACCAACCCGACGCCACCGGCATGCCGGTCTCGCGGCGCACGCGCGCAGCCACTGGCGCCAGGAAGCCGGACCCCCACGGCGTGCGTCCTTCCATCGTCGAAAAGCCGATGCTGGCATTCAACATATCCAGACCACCCGCATGCATCTTGCGCACCAGGTCGATGGACTCGGCCAGCGTCTCTTCGTCGCGGCCATCGAATTCGATGACGCCGAAACGCGCGGTCAGCGGCAGGTTCTCCGGCCACACTTCGCGCACGGCGGCCAGCGTCTCAAGCAGAAAGCGGCCACGGTTCTCGGCGCTGCCGCCGTACATGTCCGTGCGCTGGTTGGCATGCACCGAGAAGAAGCTCTGCGCCAGGTAACCGTGCGCGAAATGAAGCTCAAGCCACTGGAAACCGGCATCGCGCGCCCGGCGCGCGGCGGCCACGAAATCGCCGCGCACGCGGTCGATATCTTCCAAGGTCATCGCACGGGGCATCTTGGGCAAGCCACCGCCGAACGCCAGCGCCGACGGCGAAATCGTCGCCCAGCCGCGCGGGTCGCCATCGGCGATGTGATCGTCACCTTCCCAGGGCAGATTGGCACTGGCCTTGCGCCCCGCATGGCCGATCTGGATGCCGGGCACCGCGCCCGCGGCCTTGATACGCGCGGCGATGCGGGCCATGCCCTCGGCCTGGGCATCGTTCCACAGGCCGGTACATCCCGGCGTGATCCGGCCTTCCGGCGACACCGCCGTGGCCTCGACGATGACCAGGCCCGCGCCACCGCGCGCCAGGCCGGCATAGTGGGCGTCGTGCCATTCATTGACCATGCCGTCGACGGCGCTGTACTGGCACATGGGCGGTACGGCGATGCGATTGCGCAGCGTGACGTCTTTCAGGGAAAAAGGGGTGAATAAAGCAGCCATCGTGATCCAGGAATCCAAAAAACGGGAAGTTCCACGGGACGCGCCATGCGTTCGTGCGCCCAGACCTGGGAACACCGTGCGCGGAACTTGGGAAGGTGTTCAGACTACCTGCGTCATGCCCCGGCGTAAACTAATGGATCATTATCAAATGAATAAGAAATCCTTATGCAAAGGCCACTCTGCGTAAACTAATGGGACATGATCAAATCGATAAGGGATGCTTATGCTGAATCCCCAATGGCTACGCACCTTCGCGGCGGTGGCCGACCTGGGCAGCTTCACGCGCGCGAGCGAACGACTAGGCCTGACGCAGGCAGCTGTCAGCCAGCATGTGCGCGCGCTGGAAGACGAACTGGGCCCCCTGTTGATCCGTCGTCCCCGCCAACTGGAGCTGACGCCGGCGGGCACGGCCTTCCTGGCGTATTGCGCGGAGGTCGAGCAGGCCGACCAGCGCCTGCGCGCGCGATTGTCGGACGCCGATGACTCGACCGGCCTGATCACGCTGGTCACCCCCGGCAGCGTGGGCCTGGCGCTCTATCCGCGTCTGCTGGACCTGCAACAGCGCCATCCCGGACTGATCATCCGGCATCGCTTCGCACCGGATCCGGAGATCCTCAGCGCGGTACTCGACCGCAAGTACGAATTGGGATTGGTGACCTTGCGCCCGGACGATCCGCGTCTGGCGTCGGCGCGCTATACCGAAGAACCGCTGGAGATGGTGACGCCGGCCGGCGCCCAGGTGAATGATTGGAGCGACCTGGAGGCCCTGGGCTATATCGACCATCCGGACGGGCAGGCGATGGCGACTCGTTTGTTGAGCCGCCATTTTCCCGGCAACCCCGGCATCCGCTCCCTGCCCTGCAACGGCTACACCAACCAGGTCGGCCTGATCCTGGAGCCGGTTGCGCGCGGGCTGGGCTTTACCGTGCTGCCTCAATATGCGCGCAAGGTGTTCAGGCACCAGGACAGGATCAATGTCGTCGACTGCAGGGCGCCGGTGGTCGACACGCTATGGTGGACCTGGCGTGGAGAATGGCCTTTGTCGGCCCGCGCGCAACGGCTGATCGACGTTTTGGAGGAACCGTCCGCGCATGAAAGCGAGGGCGTCGGGCGGCGGGCGCGGCGCCGCTAAGCCGCGTCCGCGAAGCACCGTCCGACTGTCCTTGCCGCCGCATCATCCGTATGCCACCTCCCTATCGTCCTGCGGCGGCCGGCGTGTCGCGTGGCGAAAGCTGATGGCCAGCCCTTCGCTCAAGCTGCCCACCGCATAGTGCGCGATGCCGAAAGCCTTGCTGGCCCCGCGCCCGCGCTGCGCCGCCGCTTCCCGCCGTTGCGCATCCGGCTCGATCACCACCAGGGCCGCGCACACCCGCGCCAGGGCGTCGCGATTCGCCTTCAGCCAGATGCCGCGCTGCTTGTAGTCCTCATGCGGTTCCTCCGCGGGTGTTTCCAGATAGAGCACGGAAAACGGCTCGCCATATTGCAGCAGCATCTCCATCTCCGCGACCCATTGGCGCGCGTAGCCCGGCTCGATGGCGCCGGGCCGCACGACCACCGCGGGAAAGCGCGTCACGTCGTGGACCGTAAAGAAAGCATGGTTCAAGGTCTTCATGAGTTATCTCCGTCAGCGTTTGCGGCAGCCAGGGGAAAGCTCGATTCCCAGCCGCCGCCCAGTGCCTTGAACAAGCGCACGATGGCCAGGTCCATCCCGGTATCGCTCCGTGCCAAGGCCTGCTGTGTGGCCAGCAGATCCTTCTGCAAGGCCAGCACGTTAAGAAAATCGGCCGCACCGGCGACATACTGCCGGCGCGCCTGCTCCAGCGCGGTCTGGTTCTGCGCCACCGCCGCGCCCAGTTTTTCGTGTTGGCGCTGCAAGGCGCCGTAGTCGCCCAAGGCATCCGCGACTTCATGCCAGGCCCGCAGGACGACGCGTTGATAGTCGATCATGGCTTCCTGCTGGCGCGCCTGGCTCAAGGCCAGCTGGCCGCGCAACCGGCCGCCATCGAACAGCGGCACATGCAGCACCGGCCCGATGCCGAAGATGCGCGAACCCCAGTCGCCCAGGTCGTTGAACTGCAACGCCTGCAAACCGGCATCGCCGGACAGGGTGATGCGCGGATAGAAATCCGCCACCGCCACGCCGATGTTCGCGGTGGCCTGGTGCAAGCGCGCTTCGGCGGCGCGGATATCCGGCCGGCGCCGCGCCAGTTCGGCCGGCAGGCCGACCCGGGCCACCGCGGGCGGCGCGGGGATGGGCGCGGCGCTGCGCAACTCGCCCGCCAGCGCCGCGGGCGGCAAGGCCAGCAGCCGGCTCAAGGCGTTGACCAAGCGATCGGCGCGATTGTCCAGGTCCGGCAGGCGCGCTTCGATGGTGCTGACTTGCGCCGCCGCTTCCGCGACGTCCACGCCGGTCGCCACGCCATCGTCATAGCGGCGCTGAGTCAGTGCCTGGCTGTGGCGCGCGATGTCCAGATTCTGCGCGACGATGGCCCGTTCCGCCTGGACGCCACGCAAGGACATATAGGCCTGCGCGGTGTCCGCCAGGGCCGCCAGCAGGACGTCGCGTTGCAGCTCGGCGCTGGCCTGCGCGGCGGCACCTGCCACCTCGGCCTGGCGCCGCACGCGTCCCCACAAGTCGATTTCCCAGGCCGCGTCGAAGCCGCCCTGCCACAGGTCGTAATCGGCCTTGCCTGCACGACCGGAAGCATCGGACAAGCCATTGCTGCTTGCGCGGGCGTGGCGATAGGACGTGTCTGCGCCCACCTCGGGCAAGCGATTCGCGTCCGCCACCCGTAGCGCCGCGCGGGCCTGCGACAAACGGGCTGCCGCGGCCTGCACGTCAAGGTTCGCGCCCGCGACCCGGTTCAGCAGCGCATCGAGTGTCGGGTCATTGAACGCCCGCCACCATTGGGCATCCGGCGCGGCATCGGAGATGGCGGTCCTGGCGGCGTCTGGCGCGGCGCCCCCGGCGGCGGTCCCGGCCGCGTCCCACCGCGCCGGCAGCGCCGCCTGCGGCGCCTGGAAATCCGGCCCGACCGCGCAGCCCGCCATTTGCGCCAGCAATACGCCTGTGACCACCCAGCGGATGGGATGCCGGGACGCGCGGCGTTTCATGCGTGTTCCGCACATCATCGCGGACCTCCCTCTTCACCCGCATGCAGCGTGGCTTCCACCGACATGCCCACGCGCAATCGATCCAGCCCGGCTTGCCCCGGATCCAGCCGTATCTTCACCGGCAACCGCTGTACGACCTTGGTGAAGTTGCCCGTTGCATTGTCCGGGGCCAACGCCGCGAACGTGACACCGGTGGCCGGCGCCACGCTATCCACCGTGCCATGCAGCACATGATCGGGATAGGTATCCACGCGTATGTCGGCGCCCTGCCCGGCCCGCACGCTTTCCAGTTGCGTTTCCTGGAAATTGGCGACCACATAGGCCTGCTTCAGCGGCACGACCGCCAGCAGCGGTGTACCGGGCGTCACGTAGGCGCCTACACGTAATGAACGCTGGCCAACCATGCCATCCACCGGTGCCTCGATGCGTGTCCACGACAGGCTCAGCCTGGCGCTTTCCAGGGCCGCATTGCTACGCTGCAGCGTCGCGTCCGCGTGCTGGCGCTGCGCCTGCAGCAGACTCACCTGTTGGCGCGCGGCCTGAAGGGCGGCCTCCTGGCGTTCGACCTCGGCCGCCGCGGTATCGATGCGCGCGCGCGCCTGCTGGGCGTTCTGCACGCTGCCCGCGCCGTGCCTGGCCAGATCCGTATAACGCTCATAGTCCGAGCGCGCGAACACGCGGGCGGCGCGGGCCGCGGACAAGGCGGCCTGGGCCTGCGCAATGACGGACTGCTGTTGCGCCAGCGCGGCGGCGGCACTGGCTACCGTCGCCTGCGCCACTGCCACATCGGCGCGGGCCGCATCCACTGCCGCCACATAGTCGCGATCATCGATACGCGCCAGCAGTTGGCCCGCGTGCACTTGGGCGTTGTCGTCGACCAGCAGTTCGCTTATCTGTCCGGCGACGCGCGGCGCCAGCACCGTGTAGTCGGCGCCGATGTAGGCGTCGTTGGTGGTCTGGCCGCTGTGCGTTTCCATGCGATACGCGCCCAGCAGGCCGCAAAGCACCAACGGCGCGCCCAGCGCCAGGACGATCTTCAATTTCTTGTTGCTATGGGACATACCAGTAAAACCTTCGAATGAATCTTGATAAAAAATTCAGGCGCACAATCCTGTTCGACCCGGCGGCGGGGCCGCCATCGCTGCTCGGGGCAGCAAAACCGCATTCAGCCTCTGGGCGGTTCGATCCGCGTCGGCACGAATGGAATCGCCAGGATGAACAACACTGCAATGACGGCCATGATGCGCAGCACGTCGGCTGAAGCCAGGATCGATGCCTGCGTGCGGATACGTTCATCCATGACCGCCAGCGCCGCATGGGCATCGACGTTCAAACGCATGGACACTTCACGCAGCGCCAACGTCCAGGCCTGCGGACGATTACCCATCTGGTCCACCAGCACATGGGAATGCAGGTGTTCGCGCCACGTATAAAGTCCTTCCGTGACGCCGGCCCCGAACACCCCCGCAAAGCCCTTGACCGTGTTGAACCAGGCCGAGGCGAACGGCCCCTCCGTTGGCGCCATGCCATGCGTGGACAACATCAGCAGCGGGATTACGGCCATCGGCTGGCCCAGCACCTGCAGGATCTGCAGCACGTAGAAGTTGTCGCGTATCCAGTCCCGCGTCATGAAGCTGCCGCCGACGCAGCTGAGGGCGATCAAACCCAATCCCGCTGCCAGCACCCAGCGGCAGTCGACCCGGCGGACGTTGCACAGCGCGGCCACCGCGGGCAGCGCGACCAGCTGGGGCAAGGCCACGATCAGTGCCAGCGGCGCTGCCTGCAGGGGGCGATAGCCCTGCACTTCAGCCAGGTAGGCAGACGGCACCGCGGCCCACGCCACCAGCACCAGCAGTACGCCGCCCACGGTCACCAGGGCGAATGTCAGATTGCGGCGCCCCAGGAACTGGATCTTGAAGAAAGGCAGCGGGTGGAACCATTCATTGATGACGAACAGGACCAGCAGGACGGCCGCGCCCGCGAACATCAGGACGATGAACGGTGAGTCCAGCCATCCCAGGCGCGTGCCATGCTCCAGCGCGATGACCAGCATGGCCATGCCCGGCGCGCCCAGCAGCACGCCGCGCCAGTTGAATTGCCGCAGGCGTTCATAGCGGGGCGGATCCTGCGGCAGGCCCCACGCCACCAGGGCACCGGCCAGCAAGGCCATGGGGACGATGTGCCAGAACAGCCAGCGCCAGCCGACGTAGTCGCCCCAGAAGGCGGCCAGGGGCGCGCCCACGTTGGGGGCGAATGTGGCGGTCAAGGCGTAGGCGCCAAGGCCATAGAGCTTGATGTTGGCGGGCAGGAAGCGCAGCGCCACCGTCATCAGCATGGGCGGCAGGCAGCCGCCGGCAAGACCTTGCAGGCCGCGCAGCAGGTACAGCCAGCCGAGGCTGGGGGCGAAGGGCATGCACAGGCCAAGCACCGCGAACGCCAGCAAGGCCCCGAGGGTCAGGCGCCGCAGCGTGAAGGTGGCCGAGCACCAGGGCGCGTACATCGCGGCGATGACCTGCGTTGCGTGATAGAGGGTGGTGAGCCAGGTGCCGTCGTCATGGCTGATGCCGAAGATACCGCGCAGATCGGGCAAGGCGATCTCGGTGACATGATCGTTGACCTGGGCGCTGACCACCGCCAGCAGAACGCCGGCCAGACCGGCGGCGATGCGTCTGCCACCGTAGGCCGGTATGACCGGTGTGGCCGGTATCGTCAGGGTGTTCACTGCAAAGCCACCTAAATGAGAGAAGCTCTCATCTTAAGTAGCGATCATTCGTTTGAAAATTGATATGTTTGCAGCGCAGCAGTGCGTCAAACGCACGAATAGGCCTATTCAGACGCGCGGGCATCCGGCGCGCAGACTTCGCGCACGATCTTGCGCAGCCATCGATGCGCGGCATCGTTCTGGTAGCGGGGGTGCCAGCTTTGCATCACGACCAGGGGTTCCAGGGGGAACAGGGTGAACGCCCGCAGCTTGAGCCCCTGGCGCAGGGCTTCGGCGGCCATCAGGTCAGGCACCGCCACGATCAGGTCCGTGCCGCCCAGCATGAACATGCCCGCCAGCGAGTTGGGCACCACCACCGACACCCGCCGTGACAGGCCCAACGCCGCCAGCTCGGTATCGATGGGGCCGCTGACCTTGCCCATGCGCGACACGCTGATGTGGTCGAAAGCCGCCACGCGTTGGGGGGTGATCTCTCCGGCAAAGATCGGATGGCCTTCCCGTGCCACGCCCACGATCTGCGTCGTGAACATGGTCTGGACGTGCATGTCCGGGCCCATTGGCCGCAGAGAGGTAATGAAGATATCGACCGACCCATCGCGCAAGACGGGCTCCGTGCTGTCGTTCTCCGGCGAAAAGCGCACCCGCACGTGGGGCGCCTCTTTGCGCACCCGTTCGATCAAGGCCTGGCCGAAGGCGCCGGTATAGATATCGCTGGCGCGCACATTGAAGCTGCGTTCCAGCGTGGCCATATCCAGGCCCGCTTCCGGGCGCAACAGTTGGCGCGACCGCTCCACCGCGTCGCGCACTTCCTCGCGCAGGGCCAGGGCGCGCGGCGTGGGCGTCAGGCCGCGGCCCGACTTCACCAGGATGGGATCGCCCACGGTCTCGCGGATACGGGCCAGGGTGCGGCTCATGGCGGGCGCGCTCAGGCTCATCCGGCGCGCGGCAGCCGCCACCGAGCCTTCTTCCAAAAGCACGTCCAGGGCGTAAAGCAGGTTCAGGTCGGGGAATTGCATGAAACGCATTTTATCGGTTTATGCAATGCGCTCCGCACAATTATCCGCGCTCCCGTTCCCTTTACTGCCAACCGCTGAAGCGCGGCCAGGTTGCTTGTACTTCCGTGCCGCTTGCCACCACCGTGTACGCGCCGAACTGGGCCGCCGTCGCGCAAGCGTGATTGGGCACGATGCGCAACAGCGTGCCGACCGGCAACATGGGCGTGGCGGCGGCATCGTTACGATTGCGCAGGATGCCGTGTTCCTGGTTGGCATCGGTCATCACCAGGTCCGCGATGACGTGGCCGGCCTCGTCGCAGACCAGGCCATATCCCTGGTCGATCGGCTGTTTGGCCGTGCCCCGGTCACGCGACAACGCCATCCACCCAGCGTCCGTAATCAGCCAGCCCTTGTCCCGCTGATGACCGATCACCGTGCACAGCACCGACACCGCGATATCCTCGACGGCGCATACGCCGATGCCGTGCATCACGAGGTCGAAGAAGACATAGACGCCCGCGCGCACCTCGGTCACGCCCTCCAGCGATTCGGCGAAATGCGCGGTGGGCGTGCTGCCCACGCTGACCACCGGCGCCGCGTGGCCGTCCGCGCGCAGGCGCTGCGCCGCGCGCACCGCGCCCGCGCGTTCCTGTTCGGCGCACGCCACGATGGCCTCATGCGACCGGCAGTTATAGGACTCCCCCGCATGCGTCAGCACGCCGGCCAGCCAGGCGCCCTTCCCTTGTTCGCCCCGCAGCCGCGCGCCGATACGCAACAGCACCTCGTCTTCCGGTTGCACGCCCGAGCGGTGGCCGTCGGTATCGATTTCGATCAGCACCGGCAGGTCCAACCCGCGCGCGTTGGCGAACGCCGCCACGGCCTGGGCGGTTTCTTCATTGTCGAGAATGATGGTCAGCCGCGCGCCGCGCTGGATCAGGCGTTCGACATGGGGAAGCTTGGTGGGTGCGATGCCGACGGCGTAGAGGATGTCGTGCCAGCCGTGGTCGAGGAAGTACTCGGCCTCTTTCAGCGTCGACACGGTGATGGGCGTGTCCGTCCCTCCCAGGCGCCGCGTCACGTCCGCGGATTTGTTGGTCTTGACGTGCGGACGCAGCGTCACGCCGAACGGCGCCAGGCGGGAACCCAGGCGTTCGATATTCCGGTCCAGGCGGTCACGGTCGAGGATCAGTTGCGGGGTTTCGAGGTCGTCGAGTTGCATGGCGGTGGGGTATCAGGAGGTGGACAGGGGATCAGTGTAAGAGTCCTGAGCCGCCTGAAGGTTAATTGAAGATCATTTTTGCATTAACCTATTGGTTAATAATCCAGTTCTTTCACCATGGTGATCCCGGCTCCTTGTCTCCACGAAATAAAAAGGAATTCCTTCAGCAATTCCTTTTTCCGCCTGCTGGTAAGCGCGCATCCCCCTCCCCCATGAAACTCGACATCGACGACCTGCGCTTCATCCTCGCCCTTTCGCAACAGGGCAGCCTGGCGGCCCTGGCACGGGCGGAGAACGTGACGCCACCGGCCATCACCAAGCGGCTGAACCAGCTGGAAGCCCGTCTGGGCCTGCGCCTGGCCTTGCGCACCACACGCAGTCTGCAACTGACGCATGAAGGCCACCTGCTCACCCGCCATGCGACAGACGTGCTGGACCGCATGCAGGCCATCGAAGACGCGCTGCAGGAACGCAGCCAGGTGATCTCGGGCAAGCTCAAGGTGCACGCGCCCTTCGGCTTCGGGCGGCATTATCTGGCGCCCTTGCTGGCCCGCTTCCACGACGAACATCCCAACGTCGAAGTCCAGCTGTTCCTGTCCGACAGCCTGCTGCCCCCCGCCAGCACGCACGGCCGCGATGCCTTCGATGTGGTGATCAGCATCGGCGAACTACCCGACATACGCTGGGTGTCGCACCCTATCGCACCGAACCGGCGGGTGTTGTGCGCCGCGCCGGACTATCTTGCGCGCGCCCCGGCGCTGGAAAGCCCGGATGACCTGGCGAATCACGCCTGCCTCGTCCTGCGCGAGAACGACGAGGACGTCACGCTATGGCGCTTCACGTATGGCAAAGGGGCCAAGCCGGAAGACCCCGGCAATGGCCCGGCGCGAACCCGGCCGGCAACACAGTCGCGGCATCAGCCGCGAACTCAGCTGCAGGCGCAACGCAAAGCCCAGCCGCACACCGTCCGCGTCCATCCTACCCTTGAAAGCAATGATGGCGACGTCATCCATCAGTGGTGCCTGGCCGGCAAGGGCGTCATGATCCGTTCCGAGTGGGACGTCGCATCCAGCCTGGCTTCCGGCAAGCTGGTGGCGCTGTTGCCCGACTACGGCCTGCCCGATGCCGACGTCGTCGCCCTGGTCCCCGCCGCCCACGTCGAATCCGCCCGCGCCCGGCGTTTCATCGACCTGCTGCGCAAGGCCTTCCGCCCGCGCCCGCCCTGGCGCGTGAATGCAGCGTTGGATAACCCGCTGGCGCAATCAATGCGAGTACGTCACCGCTCGTGATACGTGCCGACGCACTCGGCGCAAGTGCGTCGCCCCTCGTGATACATGCCGGCCCCATCAGCGCAAATACTTCGCCTCCAGGGCGCGCATGTATTCATCTCCCTGCAACTGGATGATCTCCTTGACGGTCGGCAGGTCACCGTCCACGCCACGGATACCGCCCTCTGCCCTTATCTGGGCGAATACCTTGCGCATCGCGCCCACCGCCGCCCGAATGGCATGATTGCCATAGATCACGATGCCCACCTTGCCCAAGGCCTGCATATCGGCTTCCGTCAATTCCGGATAGGCCGTCGGCACCAGCACCAGCGGTACCTTGCCCGGCCATGCCTCGATGAAGGCCAGCACCTCGGCGGGCGTGTTCTGCTTCGAATGGATCAGGATGGCGTCGGCCCCGGCCGCTTCGTAGGCCAGTCCACGCTCGATCGCTTCGGCCTGGCCCAGGCCGGCGATAAGCGCTTCCGTGCGGGCGATCACCAGGAAGTCCTGGTCCTTGCGCGCCGCCGTGGCGGCGCTGATCTTGCCCTGGAATTCCTCGATGCGAACCAGCTCCTGCCGGCCATCGGTACGCAGGCTGGTGTCCTTGGGAAAAGTCTTGTCTTCCATCACCACCGCGGAAGCGCCGGCAGCTTCGTACTGCGGCACGACGTAGCTGACGTTGATCGCATTGCCGAATCCCGTATCGATGTCGGCAATCAGCGGGATGGAAACCACGCCGGCGATGGCGCGCATCATCTCCAGGTGCGTCCCCGCGGACAGGATATTCGCGTCCGGGACGGCATAGCTGGCTGACAGCTCGAAGCCGCTGCCCCAGATTCCTCCAAAGCCCGCTTCCTCGGCCAGCTTGGCGGCCAGGGGATTGTGCGCCGACATGGCGGTAAACAGGGTGCCCGACGACAGGGCATCACGCAAGACCCGATTCTTGTTCATGGCTTTTCCAGTTGAAGTCCGATTGGCAGCATAGGGCACATGGAAATGCCCGGGCAACTCAAACATCGTCCCTGGCGCCGGTCGCCTGCAAGTGGTGAGGCGTGGACAGTAGCAGCGCGCTCAAGGCGTAACGCACCAGGTCCCCCGCCGAGGGGGACCGCACGAACGTCATGGCTGGCGCGTGCGTCAGCTCGAACACCACGGCGCCCAGCGTTTCCGCGTCATCGACGCGGCCCCGCGCACAGGCCGCCAGGCGTTCGCCCAGGCGCTTCCAATGCGACCGAAAGACTGCTTCCTGCGTTTTCTCGAAGCGCTTGCCGGGCTTGGCATAGCGTTGATGTTCCAGCACCAGCAGCGACCAGTTGCCTTCCGCCGCCTTGGCATCGGCCCAGGCGGCCACCGTTTCGATCGCTGCCTTGGCGTCGCCGATGCCGTCCAGCGCTGCCAGCAACTTGCCAAGGCTGGCTTCACCGTGGGCTTCGAGCAGTTCCAGGAAGATCTCTTCCTTGCTGTCGAAGTTGGAATAGAACGCGCCCTTGCTGTAACCGGCAGCGGCGGCGATGCGGTCCACCGAGGCGGCCACGTAGCCTTCCCGCGCGAACAGGCGGGTGGCGGCGGCAAGCAATTTGCCGCGCGTCGCCGCCTGGCTCTCTTCCCGCGACATGCGAGTTGCCATGGGTACTTTTCTCCTATATGGCTGGGTTGCGGGGTCCACCGGGAAGCCCCGCGCGGCTGCAACGCCTTGCAATACCACTCCACCAAATGCGAATACTAATCAGTATTCAGATACTGTATAGTATTTGAAATCCCGATTCCTGGGTAGGCAGACTTAGCAAGGAGATGCTTGTGGATCATCCCACTCAACGCGTCCGTTTCGAATTGAAGAGCCGTCGGGTCGCCGTGCAGCGCACCGAAAGGCTTACTCCACATATGCAGCGCATCGTCTTTACCGGCACGGACCTGGCGGACTTCGCCAGCCTGTCGCCAGACGATCACGTGAAGCTGTTTTTTCCTGATGAGGTCGCCGAGGATGGCGGACCGCAAGATGGCGCCTCTCGCAACACGGGTCCTGGCGATGTCGCGCCCCGCAGCGGCGCACCAATCCAGCGCCGCGACTACACGCCGCGTCGATATGACGCCAAGGCGCAGTCCCTGACCATCGACTTCGCGCTGCACGATGCCGGGCCCGCCACGCGCTGGGCCCTGCAGGCGAAGGCCGGCGATACCCTGGATTTCGGCGGGCCGCGTGGATCCATGGTGGTCGAGTGGTCCTATGACTGGTGGCTGCTGATCGGCGACGAAACCGCCCTGCCCGCCATCGGCCGCCGGGTGGAAGAAGCTCCCGCCGGCACACGCATCATCACCATCGGCATCGTCCCGGGGCCCGAGGATGAACAACGCTTCGATACCCGCGCCGATCACACCGCGTTATGGGTACACCGCGCGCCCGCGCAGGCCGATGACGCGGCGCCCGTCCTGCAAGCACTGCAGTCCCTGCAATTACCGCGGGGTGAAGGCTACGTCTGGGCCGCCGCCGAAGCGGGCGTCGCGAAGGCCATACGCGCGCATATGCGGGACGAGATCGGTCACCCGCGCGAATGGACCAAGATCGTCGGCTACTG
Source organism: Achromobacter sp. HZ34 (assembly GCF_002209485.1). Classification (GTDB taxonomy): domain Bacteria; phylum Pseudomonadota; class Gammaproteobacteria; order Burkholderiales; family Burkholderiaceae_B; genus Bordetella_C. The sequence continues at coordinate 1,185,887 of NZ_NJIX01000001.1, forward strand.
GAAGAAAGGCCACGCGGACGCCCACGAGAAGTTCGAGGACTGAAGCGCCGCGCCCCCTGGCGCCACGCCTCGTGGCACGGCCTCGCTCCCTGGCCTGCTCTCGCAACCTCAGCGGGGATACGCCCACGGCCGGCGTTGGCGATCCGCGGCCTGGAATGCGGCGATACGGGACTCGCGTGCGACAGCCATGTCGACATCGTCCAGCCCGTTCAAAAGCGCCGTCCTTTGCGACTCGGCCAACGTGAAGCCAACGGCGCTGCCATCAGGCAGGCGGACCGTGCAATCCCGTAGATCCACCGTCACCGTCACACCCTGCCGGGCCGCGGCCGCGATGGGCTCGATGGCCTCGGCCGCCAGCCGCACCGGCAGCACCCCGATCTGCAGGCAGTTGTTGAAGAAGATATCGCCGAAGCTGGGCGCGATCACGCAGCGAATGCCGAACTCGTCGAGCGCCCACACGGCCATCTCGCGCGAACTGCCACAGCCGAAATTCCTGCCGGCAACCAATATTTGCGCCGCACGGAACAGCGGCTGGTTCAGCACGAAATCCGGATTCTCGGTCCCGTCCGCCCGGTAGCGCCAGACCTCGAACGCCCACGGCGCGAACTGCCCCCGCTTCAATTGCGCGATGCGTTCGATGCGCACGATGACGTCCGTGTCGATGTCGTTGCGGTCGATTACGGCAGCACGGCTGCTGCATACGTCGAAGGCCTTCATACCGACCTCCGGATTGCGCCGGCGAGTGCCGATGCGGCGGCGGTGGCCGGACTGGCCAGGTGGGTCATCACCCCCGGCCCCTGGCGCCCCACGAAATTACGATTCGACGTCGACACGCAGCGTTCACCGGGTGCCCCCAGGTCGCCGTTGGCGCCGACGCACATCGAACAGCCTGGCTCGCGCCATTCAAAGCCCGCATCCAGGAAGATCCGATGCAGCCCTTCGCGTTGCGCCTGCTCGCGCACCAGCAGGGACCCGGGCACCACCCACGCCCGTACGTGGGGTGCGACCCTGCCAGTGCGAGCCACGGCGGCGGCAGCCCGCAAATCGGAAATGCGGCTGTTGGTACACGAGCCGATGAAGACGCGGTCGATGCGCGTGCCGGCCAGGACCTGCAGGGGCCGCAGCCGCATGTAGTCCAGCGCGGCCTGGGCGGTGGCACGCCGCTGCGGATCCGGTTCAGCGGCCGGGTCAGGTACGGTGCCGTCGATGCGGATGACCTGCTCCGGAGTGGTACCCCAGGTAATCTGCGGCCCTATGCCCTCGATATCGACGACGGCCTCGCGATCGAATACCGCGTCGGCGTCGCTACGCAGCGTGCGCCAGTAGTCAACCGCGGCCGCGAAATCCTTGCCGCGCGGCGTGTAGGGACGGTTATGCAGGTATTCGAAGGTGACCTCGTCAGGGGCGATCATGCCCACGCGCGCGCCCAGCTCGATGCTCAGGTTGCATAGCGTCATGCGCGCTTCCATGTCGAAGCCGTCGATGACCGCGCCTGCGTATTCGAGCGCATGGCCATTGCCGCCGGTCACGCCCAGCTGTCCGATTACATGCAGGATCACGTCCTTGGCAGTCGTCCCCGGCGCGGGCTTGCCGATCAGCGTGATCCGCATCACGCCCGGCTTGCGCTGGCGCAGGGTCTGGCTGGCCATCACCTGCACCTGTTCGGACGACCCCATGCCCATGCCGATGGCGCCGAACGCGCCATGCGTGCAAGTATGGCTGTCCGCACAGGCAACCGTGGTGCCCGGCAGCGACAAGCCTTGTTCGGGCGCGGTCACGTGCACGATGCCTTGCCGGCCGTCGTCCACATCGAACAGGTCGATACCCAGCCGGGTGGATTGGGCGCGGAAAGTCTCCACCGCCTCGGTGCTCCAGGCTTCGTCGCCGGCGCGGCGCCCCGGTGCGCTGGATATGACGTGATCCAGGTTGGCGAAAGTCAGCTTCGGATCGCGCAACGGCAGCTTGCGCCGTTCCAGCGCGGCGACAGCGTCGACCGAGGTCAATTCATGCATGAGGTGACGGTCGACGTGCAGCACCGTGGTGCCGTCCGCCAGTTCCTCCACCACATGGGCATCCCATACCTTGTCGAATAGTGTTCCTCGGCTCATGTCTCTCTCTCGTTGTCAGGCGGTGGCTGTCCTTCGCGTGGGAGCAGTCCTTCGGGTGGCCGCTGTCATGCGGATGGCGTCGGCGGACGGGTGCCTGCCAGGGCTGGCAGCTGCAGGATGTTTTCCGCCGAATGCCACAGGTGGCGTTTCATGGCCTGGTAGGCCTGCTCGGGGTCGCCCGCCAGAATGCTGGCCGCAATGTCTTCGTGCTCGGCAAGCGAGTTGCGGATGATCTGCGCGCTGCCTATGGTCTGGCGCAGCTGGATCATGAAGACCGGCAGCTGGTACTTGTCGATCAGGCCTTCCAGCGGCGGGTTCGCACACATGCGCACGATTTCCTGGTGGAAGGCGCGGTTGTCCGCGATGAACTCCTGGAAATCCGGCCGCTTCCGGTGTACGCGGCCTTTTTCCAGTACGGCAACGAAGCGGGCGCGATTGCCTTCCTCGCCGATATTGCGTGCCGCCATGCGCGCGGCATAGCCCTCCAGCGCCTCGCGAATCTGGAAAACGTGCATGACCTCGGCGGCCGACAAGTTACGCACCACCGCACCGCGGTTGGGTATCACATCGACCAGGCCGTCGGCTTCCAGACGCCGGAACGCTTCGCGCAAGGAATTGCGGCTGATGCCGATCTGCTCCACCACGTCGCGCGAAATCAGCCGCTGCCCGGGGGCCAGGCGGCCGTCCAGGATACGGTTTTTCAGTTCAGCGGCCACGCGCTCCACGGTTTCGCCCGTGCGCCCCGCGGGTTCGGCAGGATCGGCGATGCTCTTGTCGAGCATGGGGGTAGGAATCTCAGTCATGCAAACATTGTCCAATAAATCGCCGGCCGCGCATGGAGCCCGATCCCCGCGAGCTGTTCCAGCATCGCGGGGACTCATGCCCCGGACTCGTGCATTCAGGCCTGGACAACACCTTTCAGTCCGCGTGCGCCTTGTCGAAGTCCCACACCGCCTGGAACCCCATCAGCTGGCACATGGCCTCGAACTTCATCAAGTCGGCGCCGGGGCCCAGCGTGGTTTGCGGGGTCTTCAGCTGGGTATAGACCTTCTCCAGCGCCCGGCTCACCGCCAGGAAGCCGGATGCCGGATAGATGGCCAGCGAAAAACCCATGCGCTGGTACTCCAGGGGCGGCAGTTGCGGCGTGCGTCCGCCCTCGACTACGTTCACCAGCTTGGGCAAGTCGAAGCTGCGGCCTATTTTCTCCAGTTCCTCCGGCGATTCGGGCGATTCCACGAACAGCACGTCGGCGCCCGCCTTGGCGTAGGCTTCCGCGCGGCGCAAGGCTTCGTCCAGGCCCAGGCTGGTGCGTGCATCGGTGCGGGCGATGATCTGGAAATCGGGATCCTCGCGCGTTTCCTTGGCCACCTTGATTTTCTTGACCATGTCTTCGGTGGGGATCACGCGCCGTCCTGGGGTGTGACCGCACTTCTTGGGAAATTCCTGGTCTTCCAGCTGGATGCCGGCGGCGCCCGCGCGCTCGTAGCCGCGCACGGTGTGCGCCACGTTCAGCAGGCCGCCGTAGCCCGTGTCGGCATCGCACACCAATGGCGTGCGCGCCGCCGCGCAAAAAGCGGCCACGCGGTTCACCATGTCGGTATAGGTGGCCAGGCCGGCATCCGGCTCGCCCAGGTAGGACGCCACGGTGCCGAAGCCGGTCATGTACAGGCAATCGAAATCCATGGAATCGGCGAGACGCACAGAGATCATCTCGAACACACCGGGCGCGACGACGATGTCGGGGCCGGCGAGTTTCTGCTTCAAAGCGCGTCGTTTATCGGAAGCGTTCATGGTGAGCTCCTTGGCTGTCAGTGCGGATGGGTGGTCGGGGGATGCGCAGTTGTGGAATGCGCGGTCGCGGCCGTTGTATTCGGCGCATTCGGACCGGTGCCGGCGCGGGCCAGTTCCGGGGAAAGCTGCGAAATCGCTTCGAGCGAGCGTTGGTTGGTCTCCGTGCCGAACAGCGCCAGCACGATCGCCATCAGCAACAGCGCGGCGATGATCACCGCCAGCACCTGCTGGATGCCGCCCGCGGCGAACAGCAGCACGGCTGCCTGCGGCGCGAAGATGCCGGCGACTCGCCCCGCGGCGCTGGCGGCACCGTTGGCGCGCATGCGGTTGGCGGTGGGGAACAGTTCCGGAATGTAGGTGGCCACGCCCAGGGCCACCATCAGGTAGGTGAGCGTAAACAGGACGAAGCCGAGCACAGTGGCCATCTCGACGCTGGTGGAATGGGCATAGAACCACCCGACCGCCGAGGCGATGACGGCGATCGCCATCAGGCCTTTACGCCGGCCCACGCGGTCGGCGATGAGTACGCCGATGAATGCGCCGACCGGTCCGCCCAGCGACATCAGCGCGGTATAGCCCAGGGAAGATGCCACGCCCAGGCCCTGCTTGACCAGGAACGTAGGCACCCAGACGATGAAGCCGTAGATCATGATGTTGATCGCGATCTGGACGATCACCGCGACCAGCAGGCGGCTGCGGAAAGGCGGCATGAACAGGCTATGCCACGAGCCGTCTTGAAGCGTGCCTTGCAAATTGCCCTGCAAGCGCCCTTGCGTCGGGTCCGGCGCGCGGTCCTGCAAACCGCCTCGCGGCCCGCCCTGGCTCTCGGCCTCGATGCCCGCCAGCACCGCGTCCGCCTCGGCGTAGCGCCCCTTCGATTCCAGCCAGCGCGGCGATTCGGGCATCTTCCTGCGCAGCACCCACACGCACAACGCGCCACAGCCAACGATGACGAACATCGCGCGCCAGCCCACCGAGGGGATCAACAGGTAGCCAAGGACGGCCGACACCAGCAAGGCACTGTTGGTGATCAGGGAAAGATAGGACGACCAGCGCCCGCGCACGGCGGGTGGAATGAACTCGCCGATCGAGCCGTAGCCGATGACGATTTCCGCGCCCAGTCCCACGCCCATGAAGAAGCGGCACACGATCAGCCACGTCATGTCGGGCGCCGCCGCGCCCGCCAGCGAAGCCACGCCGAACAGCAGCAGGTTGAACTGGTAAGCGTACTTGCGTCCCTTCGCATCCCCCAGCACGCCCGCCGCCACGGCGCCGATCAGCATGCCCAGGAAGGTCGCCGACAAAAAAGCGGCATTGGACTGCATGGAGGACCAGCCGCTCTTGCCCAGCGCGGCCAGCACACCGCCCGCCAGGTAGATATCGAAAGAGTCCAGGAACATCCCGGCGCCGATCAGCCACAGGATACGGCGATGGAAAGGCGAGACGGCCAATCGGTCCAGTCTTGCGCCGGCCTGCAATGTATTCATGGTCTTGTCTCCAGATATGCACTTCATGGGACGCCGCCGGACATGGCGCGGCGGCGCCCTTCAGTTCACGCCGCCCAGTTTGCGATGCCAGCGCAGCAGCAACAGGTTGGCGGCCGTGGCGAAGGCGAACAGCAGGCAAGCGAGCGCGGCGATCATGAGGGCGTCGTTGCGTGTCATCGCGCTTATGAGCAAATGGCCGATGCCGCTTTGCGATGCGAACATCTCGCCGATGAGCGTGCCCAGCAAGGTCAGCGAGAACCCGATGCGCAAGCCCGCCACCACCTCCGGCGCGGCAGCCGGCAACAGCACGTAGCGCGCATAGGCAAGCGGCGTCAGCCGGCAGGCGCGCGCGCAGCGGCCGTACACCGGACGCATGCCGCGCACCGCCCCCATCGTGAATACCGTGATGGGGACGATGCCGTGGATCACGCCAAAGGCGACCTTGGCATCCAGCCCCAGGCCGAAGATCAGCAGCACCACCGGGTAGAGCGCGATCTTGGGAATGGCATACAGCGCCATCAGCAAGGGCTCCATCACATCGCCCGCCAGGCGCCGCGCGCCCAGCACCAGCCCCATGGCCACGCCGCCCACCGCCGCGATGGCGAAGCCAAACGCGAAGGCGGTGCAGGTGGCGCGCAGATCCTTGGGAAAATCGTCGTCGCGCACGATGGCTACCAGCTTGACCAGCGTCGGCCAGGGACCGGGCAGCACGCGCGCGCCCAGCAGCATGGCGCAAACCTGCCACAGGCACAGCAGGGCCGCCAGCAGGATCAGCCCGTCGGCGCGCGACCTCGTTGCGCCACGTAAAGTGGGGGCGCGGCTGCCGCCGGTGCCAGTGCCAGTGCCGGCGTGGATGTCGGCGTCGCTCATACTGCCCCCTGCCGGTTGTGCTTGTACAGGCGCCGTTCGGTCAGGCTAAGCAGCGCGTTCAAGGTGATGACGAACGCCAGCAGCAGCACGATCAGGCCGTACATGACCGGATTGTCGAAGTTGTTGTAGGCGAAGGCGATACGAAACCCGAAACCCGCGCCGGCCAGCACGAACTCGCCGGCCACCACGGCGATGAACGCGTACACCACGGTCAGCTTGATACCCGTGAACACGAAAGGCAGGCTGGACGGCAGCGTGACCAGCCGAATCTCATCGAACAGCCCCATGCGCAGTGCCCGCGCCGTGCGCAACAGCACCTGCGGCACCCGCTCCAGGCCGTTGAGCGTGTTGACGGCCATGGCCACGACGCCGAACAGGAAGCCGATGGCCACCAGCGGCCAGCGGTTCAGGCCGAAGATGACGATCAGGATCGGGTAGATGATGAAAATAGGCACCGCGTAATACGACAGCAGCAGCGGATCCAGCACCCGGCGCAGGCGGGGAAACTTGAACAGGCACACGCCGCCCGCGAACCCGCCGATGACGGCCAGCGTGACCGCCATGGCGGTAGTGCCCAGGGTCAGCAGGATGTCGCCGGTGTAATCGCCGGAGCGCAGCAAGGTCCACGCGCCCTCGACCATTCTGGACGGCGGGATGAACGACACGGGATCGATCCAGCCCATGCGGCTGCACAGTTCCAGCGCGGCCACCGCCAGGATCACCAGCGCCAGGCGGTAGTACCCGGCCCGGCTCATGCCATGCTCCCCAGCGCCTTCAGCGCCTCGCCGCGCAACAGGCGCCAGACCTGCGCCGTCAGTTCGCCGAAGCGGGGATCCAATGCCGTGTTGCTGTCACGATCGCGCGACCAGCCGGTTTCGACGATCTCGATGAAGCGCCCGGGCCGTGCCGACATCACGCCGATACGGTCCGACAACAGCACGGCCTCGTCGATGGAATGGGTGATGAGGACGATGGTGGCTTCCGTATCGCGCCACAGCTTCAGCGTTTCCTCGCCCATCAACAGCCGCGTCTGCTGGTCCAGCGCGCCGAACGGTTCGTCCAGCAGCATCAGGCGGGGGCGTGTCACCATGGCGCGTGCGATGCACACCCGTTGGCGCATGCCCCCGGACAGTTGCTGCGGATGGGCCTGCGTGAACGCCTTCAGGCCCATGAACGACAGCGCGTGCTCCACCCGCTCGCGTATCTCATTCTCGGGCAGGCCGGCGCGGCGCGCGCCGAACGCGGCGTTGTCGTACACGGTCAGCCAGGGAAAGGTGGCGTCTTCCTGGAAGACCACGGCCACGCCCTCCGGCACCTCGTCCAGGACGGGTTCGCCTTCGAACTGCATGGTGCCGCTGGTGGGCGGATTCAGGCCGGCGATGACGTCCAGCAGCGTGGACTTGCCACAGCCCGACGGCCCTACCACGGAAAAGAACTCGCCCTTGCGGATATCCAGGCTGACCGGCCCCAGCGCATGCAGGGGCGCGGCGCCGTCCTTGCCGGGATAGGCCCGCACCACGTCGGTCAGCACGGCGTGTGCAGCGGCCAATCCCTGCGCCGGCGGCATTGGATGGATGATGGACAGCGGCGCCTGCTTGGCTTGCGGTTTCATCGCGACTCCTGCGGCGGTTTTACTTCGGGCGTTCGGCGGCGGGCAGCAATGAGTCGTCGATGACCTTATCCCAGTCGAAGGGTCCCGGATCGGCGGCCTTGATCAGCACCAGGCCCTTTGCCACTTCATCCATGCTGGCGCGGTCGAAGCCGCCGGTGCTCCAGTAGTGCGGATCGTTTTGCAGGCAGGTCTGGATGGCCGACTTGGTGACGGCCACGTCCATCTTGTAGGCCTTGGCCAGGATCTGCGCGGCCTCGTCCGGGTGCGCGATCAGATATTCCACGCCTTTACGGCGCGCATCGATGATGGCCTTGATCTTTTCGGGATGCGCTTTCAGGTAGTCGGTGCGCACGATGCCCACGGTCTGGGTTTCCTTCGGCACGATGTCGACGGAACGGAAGGCGATCTTCAGCACATCCTTGTGCGCGCTATAGGACGGCTCGGTGATGTAGGCCACGTCCACCGCTTTCTGCTGCAGCGCGATCATCATGCTGCCCGACGCGCCCACCGGCTTGCGATTGACCTGGCCCGCCAGGCCCGCCCGCTCGATGGCAACCGTGGAGACCAGATCGGTCACCGACTTGGGGCTGCTGTAGCCCATCGTCTTGCCTTTCATCTGCGCCATGCTGTCGATGGTGTTGTCGGGGTTCTGCACCCACAACTGGTCGGCCAGGCTTTGCACCCCTCCGTGCACGATGGAGATCTTCATGCCCTGCTTGATCGCGGCGATGGCGGCGGGTAGCGCCACCTCCCCATAGGGGATCTCCGAGGCCATCGCGTTGCGCACCGTGGTGCCGCCGCCCTCGGAGGTGATGAACCCGGTTACGTCGATACCGCCTTCCTTGAAATACCCCTTCTCCATGGCGACCGCGAAGGGGGCGCCGTACATGCCGTCGCCCCAGTGCGTGACGGTCAGGGTGGCGGCGGGACAGGCCAGCGGGGCCGCCAGCAAGGCGGAGGCGAGCGCGAGCCCACCGAGGCTACGGAATGCTTTCATTGTTTTGTCTCCGGCTGTGGTTTTGGTTATTGACAGCGGTGCCGCGGCGATCTTTGTCGCCCCGTGAAAATGTCGGGATAAAGTGTCCGACACTTTTATCGATGGTATGTGGGGATACCGCGATCGTCAAGCCGCGCGCCCTCAGGGTTTACATGGAGGCAGAGCTACAGCACGATGCCTTTCTCTTCGTTCAGCGCCGGCAGGTCCGCGCGTCCGTGCATCTGCTTCACGTCGCGTTCGACGACCGTACTCAGCTGGCTGATGGGAACGTCGTTGGCGCCGCCTTCGAAGGGATTCTCCGTGCTCTCGCCCACCTGCTCCAGAGACGTATAGATCCAGGAGACAATCAGGCTGAACGGCACCGCCAGCCACACCATATGGCCCTGCATGAAGCCGCCCACGCTTTGATTCAGCTGATCGAACTGGCTGGTCAGGCCAAACGGCAGCACCACGCAGAAGAAGCGCACGAACAGCCGATTGACGACGGCGTACTGGCGCGGATAGGGAAAGTTCTTGATGCGCTCGGCCTGTCCCTGCAGGTCCAGCAGTTCGCGCAGTCGGCTATTGCATTCGGCATACTCCGCCGCGGTGATCACGCCGGCGCCCAGCAATTCCCGCAACGCCGCGCCTTGGGTCGCCAGCAGTTGCACCGCCTTGCTGTCGACCAATGCCAGGGACTGGATTTCGCCGGGCGGCAGATGGCGCGCCAGCGCTGCCTCCAGCGACTCGGCCCGTTCCGGGATGACGTAGTGCTTGCGATACTCCGCGTTGGACCGGCTCTCCACGCTTTCCCACACGCGGTAGGTCCGCAGTTGATAACGCAAGGCCGTCAGCCAGGCCATATGGCGATCGACCAGCCGCGCGCCCTGCTCCGCATCGCCGACGAAGTTGCGGACGATCAGGCCCCAGAAGCGGCTGGCGCTGACGATACTCATCCACAGTCTTTGGGCTTCGACGGTGCGGGCGTACGTCTGGACGTTCTTGAAACCCACCACGAAGGTGGCCGCCGTCCCCAGCAGCGTCACCACCGACAAGGGCAAGGTCAGCCATTTGAATCCCAGCACTTGATAAAGCAATGTCGGCAGCAGGCTGACCACCAGCAGGCCATAGATATTCCTGCGAGTCCAGACCACGAACTCGTACGGGCGATACGATTTCCCCAGGTGCATGATGGCGCGCTCGTGTGTTTATCGGCACGCAATCGTAGAAGGGACACGCAGGCGGAAGAAGGCCCCGAGGCGGATGCACGGTGTTGTCGGAAAGGCAACAATCGCCTTGGGGCGTCGGTGCCTCAGGGCCCTGGGGCCTTGGGGCCTCGATACCTCAATGCTTCAGGTTTTCCAGGCCCGGCGGCAGTTGTGCGCCCGCGAAATGGGTAGACAGCGTCACGTCGCGCCATTGCGCCTGTTGCGCGGCGCGCTGGGTTTCGGCCTGCTCGCAGACGAACAGCGCATCACCGCCCAGCAGCAGGCGCAGGGGCAGGTCAGCGCGGCGCGACAGATCGACGATCAGCGCGGCAATCTTGGCGGGGTCGCTGATTTCGTTGCCGCCATAGGCCGCCAGCAACTCCAGGATCTTGCCGACGGAAGATTCATAGGCCGGCATGATCGCCGTCCCCGCGCGGCGGGCCTCGCCGGCCCATTCCGTCCGCATGCCGCCCGGCTCCAGGGTGCAGACCTGTATGCCCAAGGGCGCCACCTCCTTGGCAACCACATCGCTGAAGCCGCCCACCGCCCATTTGGCGGCCTGGTAAGCGGACATGCCGGCGGTCGCCGTGCGGCCACCCACCGAAGACACCTGGAAGATATGGCCGCTACCCTGCTCGCGCATCACCGGCACCGCGGCGCGCGTCAGATTCACCACGCCGAAGAAATTCGTGTCGATCTGGGCACGGAAGTCATCGGACGTCATCTGCTCGAAAGGCAGCGCATGGCCGTAGCCGGCGTTGTTGACCAGCACGTCCAGACGACCGAACCGCTGTACCGCCGCCTGCACGGCGCGCTGCCCCGCCGCTTCGTCGGTGACGTCCAGCGCCACGGGAAGGATGCGGTCGCCATGGCGTTGCACGAGGTCTTGCAGCTGGTCGGTGCGCCGCGCGGCGGCGACCAGACGGTCACCCGCGGCCAGCACGGCTTCGCTGATGCTGCGCCCCAGGCCGCGCGCGGCGCCGGTGACCAGCCAGGTCTTGGGATGGGTATCGTTGGACATCGTTGACTCCTGTCGTTGCGAATCGATGAGCCTGGAAAGCGGGATGGACGTGTTGCGATGAACATCCCGCCATGGCTCCGGAAAATATTTAATTGACTATGTACTCACTCATTTACGAGTCGAAAAATTCGGCACGCCCGGCCGCGTACCGTATGACACCTGAACTTCAGATCGTCAGGACTTCCTAACTTCAGCATTTCCGCTCATCAACGCGCACTGCCTTTCACGGCGCCCCAGAACGCGCGAAAACCCGCCTCGCGGTAGTACGCCGCCTTGGCGTCATCGCGCGCGATGAAATCCAGCGCGTTGTCGGCCATGGTGTTGAACACGGATCCGATGAAGGCCAAGGCATCCTCGGCGGGCACGCTACTCCCCGCCAGTTTCTCCAGCAGCAACTGGCTCAACGCACTGAAACCTTCCGCGCCCGCGGCCCGGTGGCGGGCATCGATACGGTCGCAGAAGCCCAGCTGGCGCAAGGCCCGATGGCCGTCGGGATAGCCCACGCCCCAGTCCAGATAGCCATTCCAGGCCTGCCGCACACGGTGCTCGGCCGAGCCCTTGGCGCTGAAACCCTTCATCATCGACTCGCGCACACCTGCCTTCAGATACAGGTACAGCTCGTTGAGCAGCACGTCCTTGTTCTCGAAGTATGTGAACAACGTGCCTTCGGCCACGCCCGCGTCCTTGGAAATGCGCGCCGTCGCCGCGCTCACGCCTTCGCTCGCCACCACGCGCGCGGCGGCCGCGAGTATGGCATTGCGTTTGTCTTCACTGCGGGGACGGGCCATGGCACTGCTTGCTTTAAATGAGTAGTTGCTCAATTATAAGCCGGACGCCGAGTCCGTCAAGCGCTGTCGCGAGCAGCCTGTCCATTCGCATATTGCGTGGGTGGCAGTCCGACGTAGCGCGTGAAGGCGACGCTGAACGCGCTGGCGGAGCCATACCCTACCCGCTCCGCCACCTTGGCGACACCGCCGCCCTTCTGCCGCAACATGTTCTTGGCCAATGCCATGCGCCAGGACAGGAGATATTCCATGGGCGCCACCCCAACGATGCGGCTGAAGCGATCGAAGAACGCCGAGCGGGACAACGCCGCGGCCGTCGCCAGCTGGGCGACGGTCCAGGGCTTTTCAGGACTTTCGTGCATCTGCCGTAACGCCACCGACAGCCGCGTGTCCGCGAGACCGCGCACCAGGCCCGCCGTCTCCGCCGCCGCGTTCGTCGACCGCAGCGCTTCGATCAACAGCACCTCCAGCAGCCGCGCCAGCACCAGATCACGTGCCGGCCGCTGTTCACGCGATTCTTCCCGCACCAGTTTCACCAGCGTCGACAAGCGGCGTTCGCCTCGCACCAACACGAGGTTCGGCAACAGCGACACCAGCAAGTCCGCGTCCGGTGAACCGAAACTGCAATGTCCGACCAGCATCTGCACATCGGTCGGCGCGCCTTCCTCGCCCACATGGAAACGCCCGGGCGCCAGGGCGACGGGCATCGAGTTGGGCACCCCGGGCGGTGGCGGCTCCAGGCTGGACGTGGCGAAGTCGTACAGCTCCGGTACCAGCACGAAATCATCGGCTTGCAGCAGGATAGGCGCATTGCCGTTCATCTCCAGGCGGCAAGACCCTTCCAGGATCACGCAATAGAACGGCACACCGTCCACGGACCGTCCCACCCGCCACCGCCCTGCCCCGCTGACCAGTTTGGAGTAGGCCGCATCGGGCTGGAGCAGCGTGACGATATCGGCAAGAGGGTCGGTCATGGCTGGACGATCACAAACGAACAATGGACTTTTGATTGTAGCGAGTCCGGCCGCCGACCTTTATCTTGTCGATACCGCATCCATTCCTGGAGTTCTCATGAAGACCGTCCTCATCACCGGCTGCTCGACCGGCTTCGGCCTGGAAACCGCCCGCTATTTCCTCGACCAGGGTTGGCGCGTCGTCGCCACCATGCGCACGCCCGACAAGAACGTGCTGCCGGCGTCCGATCGCCTGCGCATCGTGGCGCTGGACGTGACCGATCCCGACAGCATCCGCCGCGCCGTGGAAACGGCGGGACCGATCGACGTGCTGGTGAACAACGCCGGCATCGGCTTCCTGAACGCGCTGGAAGGCACGCCTATGGCCACCGTGCGCGACATTTTCGAGACCAATACCTTCGGTACCATGGCGATGACGCAGGCGGTGCTGCCGCAGTTCCGCGAACGCAAGGAAGGCGTGGTCGTCAACGTCACCTCCACGGTGACCTTGCGCCCGCTGCATCTGCTGTCCATCTACACGGCCAGCAAGGCGGCCGTCAACGCCTTCACCGAAGTGATCGCGCTGGAACTGGCGCCGTTCAATGTCCGGGTGCGCGTGGTGCTGCCGGGCCGTGCGCCCAGCACCGCGTTCGGCGACAACGCCCGTACGCGGATGCAACGTACGCGGATGCAAGACGGGTTCTCCGAACCGTATGCCGAGATGGTGCAGCAGATGTTCAAGTCCTTCGAAGACAATCCCGACGCACCCATCACGGAATCGATCGACGTGGCGAAGGAAATATTTCGTGCCGCCACCGACCCTGCCAGCCCCATGCGCATCCCGGCCGGCGCGGACGCCGTGGAGACCGCGAAAGGCCTGAAGGGTTACGCCCTGGGATAAGAGGTGGCGGCGGCATGCGGCGGACAAGTCTGCATGGAGGGGCGAGCACCTGGTTGACGCGCGCCCCGGCATGCTGCAGCTCCCGCATGCTGCAGCGCCGGCATGCTTCAGATATGTATGCCGCCGGCCACCTCGATGCGTTGGGCATTCACCCAGCCGAATTCATCCGACAGCAGCGCCGCGATGACCGGGCCGACATCCTCCGGCAATCCGGCACGCCCCAGGGCCGTGTGTTCGGCGATGGCCTGGTTGACCTGAGGATTGTCGCGCACGACGCCGCCGCTGAAATCGGTGGCGATCGGGCCCGGCGCAACCACATTGACCGCGATACGGCGCGGGGCCAGTTCCACGGCCATATAGCGCGTCAGCGCTTCGACGGCGGCCTTGATGGGCCCATAGCCGATGCGCCCGGGCATGGCGAAACGCGCCAGCCCCGACGACACGTTGACGATGCGGCCGCCGTCATTCATCAAGGGCAGCAGTTTTTGCGTGAGGAACAGCACCCCCTTGTAATGCACGTTGTAGAGGGCATCCATTTCCGCCTCGGTGATCGTCTCCAGGCTGGCGCTGGACGACGTGCCGGCGTTGTTGGCCAGATAGTCGAACTTCTCGGCACCCATGGCGCCAAGGGCTTGGCGGACTTGCTGGACGAAACCGTCGAAGGTGCTGGCGTCGCCCACGTCCAATTCGAGCGCAATGGCTGGCGCCCCGGCCGCGGCAGCCAGCTGGACCACCTTGTCGGCCTCGGCCCGGTTTGCGCGGAACGTGAATATCGCGCGCACGCCCCGGTGGGCCAGGCGCAGTACGGCATCGCGACCGATCCCACGGCTGCCGCCGGTAACGATCGCCACTTTGGAGGTTTGCATATCGATGACTCCCTGGAAAGGCTAAGCAGGAATGCTTATAGGAGTTCATTCTGATGGCCGGCCCACGGTCGATGAATACCGGAACGCGGCGATTTCTTGCCCATTCCTGCCGCGTGCAATACAGTGGCTTACCCCCCTGAAAGCGCCTTACCCGAAAGAGATGTCCGAGATGCTGGACGAATTGGCGAAAGCCATCTTGCGCTATACCGAAAGCCGGAGCGGTCCCAGTCCCTTCATGACGCCCATAGCGACCATGGTGATCATGCGGACCGATCATCCGAAGCCGCCTGTCCACATGATTTCCCGGCCAGCGATGTGCATCGTGGCCCAGGGCGCGAAATGGGCCAGCTTCGGCGACCAGCGGCTGGAATACAAAGCCGGCCAGGCGCTGGTGGTCGGTGTCGAAACCCCATCGGTGGGCCGGGTGGTCGAAGCCAGTCCAGGCAAACCTTGCCTGGTCCTGGCTTTCGAACTCGACCTGGCGATCATGCGCAGCGTGGCGGACGAGATGGCGACGCCGCCGAATTTCAACGACGAGCCCGCGCTGGGCGTGTTCGTGACGGATTTCGAGGGGCCGCTGTCCGATTGCGCCCTGCGCCTGGTGCGACTGCTCGATACACCGAAAGCAATACCCACGCTGTATCCCGTCATCATGCGAGAGATCTGCTATTGGCTGCTGTCCGGTCCCCATGGCAACGAGGTGGCGCGCATGACCCTGGGCCAGGGGCCCTCGCAGCGCCTGCTGAATGCGGTGCACATGCTGCGCGACGGCTTCCGCGAGACCATACGTATCGCGGAGCTTGCCGCCACCGCGCAAATGAGCGTGACGGTTTTTCACCGCCGCTTCAAGGCGCTGACGTCCTTGACGCCGCTGCAGTACCAGAAGCGCTTGCGCCTGCTCGACGCGCGCCGCTTGATGATCTCCCAGGGCATGAACGCGGAAACCGCATCCGTGGCCGTCGGCTATGAAAGCCCGTCCCATTTCAGCCGTGAATACGCGCGCATGTTCGGCGCGCCGCCGAAACGCGACGCGACCAGCATGGCGGCCATCAGTCCTTGAATATCAAGGACCGGTGCGCCGCGACACCGGCCTTCACACCGGACGCCGACGCGAAGGTGGCATTGGTCATGAGCACAGCCATGTCGCCCGCGGCGAATACCCCGGGCACGGAGGTCTGGCCCCAGCCATCCACCCGTACCACCGGTCCCATGGGCCCGTCGTCGTAGGCGCAGCCCAGCTGGTCCGGCAGGTCGCTGGCCATATGCGTCCGCGTGCCGACGAACAAGGCGTCGATGGCGACGACGCGGCCATCGTCCAGGCGCAAGCCCGTGATGGCGGGTGCCTCGCCCAGCACCTCGACGACCGGCGCGGGCTCGATACGCACGCCGCGCGCTTGCAGAGCCGCGGTTTCTTCCGCGGTGGGCTCCACGATGCCTTGGGTGAACCAGGTCGTCGGGCCCCAATCCGGGATCAACATGGCTTGATGAATGGATAGCGGGCTGGTCGCCAAGACGCCCAGCGCACGGCCGGCGACTTCGAAACCGTGGCAGTAGGGACAATGCATCACGGTAAGGCCCCACCGTTCCTGCAACCCAGCCAACGCCGGCAGTTCGTCGCGAATTCCCGTTGCCAGGATCACGCGGGCACCGGCGTGACGGCTGCCGTCGTCCAGCGTGACGACGAAATGGCCGTCCAGCGATTGCGCGCTGTCCACCTTGCCGGCGATCACACTTGCGCCGGGATAGGCAGTCAGTTGAGCTTGCGCTTCGGCAACGATCTGGGCGGGCGCCTTGCCATCCTGGCCGAAGAATCCGTGCGAGCGCTCGGCGTAGCGGTTGCGCGGCTTGCGTCCATCCACCACCAGCACGCGGCGCCGCGCCCGGGCCAGCTGCATGGCCGCGGACAACCCCGCGAAACTGCCGCCGACGACGATCACGTCATAGTCCACTTTCATATGCATCCTCTCTGAATCACCAGTGATGCGGCGGACATGGTCGAACGCATCACGAAACTTTTGAAGTTACATGATATCCATGTGCTACATTTCATGCAACTCAATAAGTTTCATGAATTGGAAAGATTGCCTTGAGAACCGATAGCCGCCTGTCGCGGGTGCTGCATGCCCTGCTCCATATGGCGCATGCCGAAGGGCCGCTGACGTCGGACGATATCGCGTCGATGTTGCGAACCAATCCCGTCGTCGTGCGCCGCCTGCTGGGCGGACTGCGCGAACAAGGTTATGTGCAATCGGAAAAAGGACATGGCGGCGGTTGGGCGCTCACGGCAGACCTGGCCAGCATTACCCTGCTGGACGTTTATCGCGCCGTCGGCGAGCCGCCCCTGTTTTCGGAACTGGTGTCCGAGGATCACCCTGAATGCCTGGTCGAGCGATCCGTCAACGCGCACCTGTCCGCGACCTTGCACGAGGCCGAACAGGCCATACTGGAAAAGTTCGGTGCGGTAACCCTGGCGATGCTGGCCGAGGACTTCGACAAGTAGGCGGGTTGCGGCGCTACTCCGCCTGGTCGTGGATGAAGGCCGGGCCTCCGTGGTCCGGCTCAGCCACGCCTCGCGGCCTCGATCGCGGCGACATCGATTTTCTTCATCTGCATCATCGCCGTGAAGGCCCGCTGCGCCGCTGCACGATCGGAATCGGTCACCGCCTCCATCAGGACACGGGGCGTGATTTGCCATGACAAGCCCCATTTGTCCTTGCACCAGCCGCAATCGCTTTCCTGGCCGCCGTTGCCGACGATGGCATTCCAATAGCGGTCGGTCTCGGCCTGATCCTCGGTGGAAACCTGGAAGGAAAACGCTTCCGTATGCTTGAACGCCGGCCCCCCGTTCAGGCCGACACAAGGAATGCCCAGCACCGTGAACTGCACCATCAGGACGCTGCCCTGCTCGCCCGAGGGATAATCGCCCGGCGCGCGATGTATCGCGTCCACCTTGCTGTCGGGGAACGTCCGGGCATAGAACGTAGCCGCCTCCAGCGCCGTACCGTCGAACCACAGGCAAATCGTGTTCTTGCTGATCATCGTGGGTCTCCTCCTGGCTTTCCGCGCGGATATCCGCATGGATCTCCTCGTGAGCTTCCTCTTTAACATCCATGGGACCGTCGATCAAGCCGGCCTCAGATGCCCCACGCCAAGATCACCCACCCGGCCCACGCCCAGCATCACCATATTCCTGTCGAGCTCCGCGGCCAGCAGGTCTACCGCGCGCTCCACGCCTGCCCTGCCCCCTGTCGCGGCCGCATAGGCGAAGGGGCGGCCGACGAAGACGAACGCGGCGCCCAGGGCCAGGGCCTTCAGGACGTCCGTGCCACGGCGAATGCCGCCGTCCAGCATGATCGGCATTCCAGGACAGCCGCGCACGATCTCGGGCAGCACGTCCAGGGGCGCGACGGCATCGTCGAGCTGACGGCCACCGTGATTGGACACGATGACGCCATCCGCCCCCACGTCGCGCGCCAGGATCGCATCACGCACATCGAGCACGCCCTTGACCACCAGTTTGTGCGGCCACAGCTCGCGTATCCGGGCCAGATGATCCCAGCCCAGATTGCCGCGGTCGGCAAAGCTGCGCTCCACATTGCGCGCGATGATGGCCACACCCCGTTCCGCGTAGTTGTTCTCGAAATGCGGCATCCCATGCCGCAGCAGCGTGCGCAGGAAGGTCCGCACCGTCCACGCGGGATGCATCACCCCCTGCCACGCCAGGCCCAGCGACGGGACCAGGGGGCTGGTGAAACCGCTGCGAACGTAGGCTTCCCGGTTGGGATAAGCAGGCGTATCCACGGTGATCACCAAGGTCCGGAAGCCGGCTTTCAGCACGCGCGCGATCAACGCTTCCATCTTCGCGCGATCGCCCGGCACATAGGCCTGGAACCAGGCCTGGGGATTGACGCGGACGACCTCCTCCATGGGTATCAACGACGATGAACTCATCACCATGGGAATGCCGCGGCGCGCCGCCACCTCGGCCAACACGCAATCCCCGCGATAAGCGTACAGCGCGCTGAGCCCGACGGGCGCCATGCCGAAGGGCTGCGCGTAAGGGACGCCGAAAAGGTCCACTGCCGCACTGCGCGCCGTCGCATCCACCAGCACGCGCGTCACCAGGCGATGCTTGCGAAAGGCCGCGCGATTGCCGTCGTAGGCATGGCGATCTTCCGCGGCAGCATGGACGTACCCGAAAATCGGGCGAGGCAGACGACGGCGCGCTTGTTCCTCGAAATCATGCAGGTTCAGACAAGCCGCGAGTCGTCGGTCCAGGTCCATGACGGCGCTACATCCCTCGTATCAGGCCAGCTTTTGCAGGAACGCCAGCATGGCGGGTGCGCATACGTCGGGGTGCGACGCCGCCGGATGGTAGCAATCGAGGTCCAGCAACAGGATTTCCGCCTGCGGCATGCCCTTGCGCACGACCTCGGGCGGCACCTGTCCCGCGGCCGCATTGGTCTGCGCCGACAGCTGGGTCATGATCACCAGCGCGGGACACTTGATGGCCGGCATGTCCTTGCCCGCTTCCGTGGTTCCCACCCAGCGCAGGTAAGCACGCGCCGTGGTGATCGAGGTGGCGCCCATCAGGTCGGTCCACCAATCGATGGCGCGCAGCGGCGAGTCCTTGCCCAGCCGCGCCGGCATGGTCTTGCGTGCCCATGCGCGCATGCCATGTTCTTCCATGAAAGGCTGCCAATCCGCGCCGCCGGGGGCGACCATGGGTGGGCATGCCAAGGTGATCGATCGGACCAGATCCGGCCGTGTTGCCGCCAGCCGCATGGTGCTGATGCAGCCGCTCTTGAATCCCACGATGTGTACCGGCTCGCCCGCCAGCCGATTGATGACGCGCACCATGTCGTCCACGTACAGGTCCGTGGAGTACTTGAACTCACTGTCCACCGCCGCCGTCTTGCCAAAGCCGCGCAGGTCATACGTCACCACGCGGTACTTGCGTGAGAGATACGGTACCCAGGCTCGGAAGGCTTCCGTGCTTTCCGTGAAACCGTGGATGAACAGCACCGTCTGCGGATGCGTCCACGGGTCAGTGGCGTCATGAATTTCGTAGTAAGGCTTGAAGTCGGGGGCAAGGTCCAGGAAAGGCATTGGTAAAGCTCCAGAAGAATTCAAATTCCAGGAAACAGGACAGGAAAGAGGACATGAAACGGAGTGGCCGACAGGTTATGCCCTGGCCTGCAACGCTATTGTGGCGCATACCCCACCGCGCCCAGCGTCTCCTTGATCATCGCGATGTCGCGCACCACCGCTTGCTGCAATTGTTCCGGCGTGCCGCCCAGGACGGGTACGCCCAGGGACTGGAACTGCTCCTTCACCTTGGCGTCCTTCAAGGCCTGGTTCAAGGCATGGTTCAGTGCATCGATGACGGGCTTGGGTGTCCCCTTGGGCGCGAACAGCCCGTTCCATCCCGTGACGTCGTAGCCTTTCAGGCCCGCTTCGGCCACAGTGGGCACGTCTGGCAGCAATGCCAGCCGCTGTGCCGACGATACCGCCAGGGCCCGCACCTTGCCGGCGCGGATCTGCGGCAAGGCGGCGGGAACCGAGGTGAACGCCACCTGGACGTCATTGCGCATCAGCGCGGTTAGCATTTCCGGCTCGCTCTTGTAAGGCACGGATTCCATCTTGATCCTGGCTTGGGATTCGAACACCAGGGTGCAGAGATCGCCCTGGCTGCCGGCGCCAACGGACCCGTAATTGAGCCGGTTACGCGCGGCGCCGGCGCCCGCCTTCTTCAGCAGATCTTCGACGCTATGCATGTCGCTATCCTGGTTGACCAGCAGGATCTCCGTCACCTGCCCCACCCGGCCGATCGGCGCGAAAGCGGTCGCGGTGTCATAAGGCAGGGACTTGATGGTGCTGGGATTGGCGACGTGCGTGGGAAACGCGAACAACAGCGTATAGCCATCCGGGCTGGCCTGCGCCACGAATTGCGATCCGATGACGCCGCTGGCGCCAGCCTTGTTTTCCACCACGACGGGTTGCCCAAGCTGGTTGCCCAGGTGCTGGCCCACCAGGCGGGCGAGTACATCCGTGATACCGCCCGCGCCGGTGGGCACGATCAGCCGGATGGGGTGGTCGGGATACGCCGCGCTGGCGGCGTCGGTGCAGACGGCCACGCCGAATGCCGCCGCGGCGAATGTCCGCAATATATGCCGTGCTACCCGCCTGCCGACCGAAGTCACCTGAATCGAACGCATCGCCTGTCTCCTTGTGCTTTTTTTGCAGATTCTAGGAAACAGGTATCGGGCGTAGGGAAGATTATTTGATATTCAAGATATAACTTTTATGCGGGTTTCAGCGAAGCTGGCCCATTCACACAGGCAGGTGCCGGGCTTCTTCCAGCAGGGTGCGGACCATGCCCGCGTTCACGCCGTTGGCGTCCCAGAACACCCCCATGCGCCGCATCGGCGTGGCCTGCGGCAGGACCGTGCGGGCCAGGCCCAGGCTGTCCAGCCATCCCGGCGACCAGTCCGGCACCAGCGATACGCCGACACCATCGCGTACCAGATAGGCGATGGTGATAAGCGTGTCGATCTCCAGCCGCTCCTGCGGCTGGATGCCGTGGCGCCGCAGATACGTTTCCACCGCCTGCCCGCCCCGCAAGGACCGGTCGAAACGCAGAAAAGGCTGCGTCGCCAGCAGATGATTCGGATCCGCGTCCTTCATCTCCGGGGGCGCGATCAGCACCAGCCGCTCTTCTTTCAGTAGCAGCCACTCGAACCCCTTGGGCGCGGCATGCACCGGCTCGGCCATGATCGCCGCATCGATATCGCGCGACACCACCCGGTTGTACAGATATGTGGACGCCCCGGACTCCACATAGATACGCAGCGTCGGATGCAATCCATAAAGGCGCTTGAGCAATTGCGGCGTCAGTTCCGCCAGCGTGGACGTCGCCACCCCCAGCCGCAGTTCGCCCAACTGTTCATCGTTATTGGCGATGGCCCGCAATGACCGCGCGTCCTTCAGCATCGCACGGATCCGCTCCAACACGCGCACGCCCGCCTCGGTGGGCCGCGCCACCCGGCCCGCACGGGTCAGCAAGGGCGTGCCGATTTCCTCTTCCAGGGTCTTGATGCGCGCCGCCAGGGCCGCCGGCGTCAGATTCAACAGGCGCGCCGCCTCCGCGAAAGACCCGTGGTCGCAGATGGCCACAAAGCTTTGCAGATAACGGGTGTCCATGGCTAGCCCTTGTCTCGAACGCTAATATTTTTAATGTTTGAATATTAGCGGAGTGATGCCATGATCCAGGACGGCCAAGGAATAATGGTCGGCCGCCATCGTCGCATCCATAACAAAACCAGGAGACCAGCAATGACCGTAACCGCCGCCGGCGCGCTCACCGGTGTGTTCTCACCGGTATTGACCCCCTTCCACAAGCAAGGCAAGACGTCCGCCAGGCGTTTCATCAAGCATTGCCGCTGGCTGGTGGACCAGGGCGTGGGCCTGTCCATCTTCGGCACGAATTCCGAAGCCAATTCCCTGTCCGTGCAGGAGAAGCAGGATTTGCTGCAGGCGCTCCTGGAAGCCGGCATCCCGGGTGAGGTGCTGATGCCGGGTACCGGCCTGTGCAATCTGCCCGAAACGGTTGCGCTGACCTCGCACGCCGTGCAAGCGGGCTGCGCCGGCGTGCTGATGCTGCCGCCGTTCTACTACAAGGGTGTCAGCGACGAAGGCCTGTTCCGCTTTTTCTCGACGGTCATCGACCAGGTCGGCGACGCCAGGCTGCGCCTGTACGTCTATCACATTCCCCCGGTCAGCCAGGTGCCCCTGTCCGCCAACCTGATCGAGCGCCTGATCTCCCGCCACGGCAAGATCATCGCCGGCATCAAGGACAGCTCGGGCGACTGGAACAACACCCAGCTCATGCTGGAACACTTCCAGAGCCCGGACTTCAGCGTGTTTGCCGGCAGCGAAACCTTCCTGCTGGCGAATATGCGCGGCGGCGGCGCCGGCTGCATCACCGCCACCGGCAACGTCAATCCGGGTGCCATCAACCGGCTCTACCGCACGTGGAACGAAGACGCCAAGGCAGCCGACGCGCAGCAGGCCGCGCTGGACAAGACACGCGCCATCTTCCAATCCGTGCCCATCATCCCCGCCATGAAGCGCACCCTGGCCGATCATTCGGGCGACGCGGCGTGGGCCACCGTGCGGCCCCCCTTGGTGGAACTGGACGACGCCCAGGCCGGCAAGCTGGCCGCGGCCCTGCAGGCGGACGGATTCACCGTGCCGAATGCCAAGGCCTTGGCGGTGGAGTGAGGATCCGGCAGCCGCGGCAGTAGCGGCAGCAGCGGCAATCCCAGCAGTGCGCCCGCGCCGGCTGCGTGCCGCGCGGCGCCCTCATCCCAGGCGGCACACGCGCCGTATGCCCGCCAGCGCGATCCATCCCATCGTCAGCGCCACCAGCGCCAAGGCGACGCGCAGCGAGGTGGCGTGGGTGATGCCGCCGATCAAGGGTGGCCCCAACAGCATGCCGACATAGGCGAAACGCGCCACGCCGGCGACACCGGCCGCCGGGCTCATGCCCGGCAGCTTGGCGCCCGCCAAAAAGAAGAAAGGCATCAGGTTGGCCACCCCCAGGCCCATCAGGGTGAAACCGATCAGGCTGGGCCAGGGCCACGGCGCCGCGATCACCAGGGTCATGCCGATGCAACCCAGCCAGGCGCTGACCCCCATCAATCGCTCGTCGCTGAAACGGCGCCGCAGCAGGTCCGCGCTGAAGCGGCCCACCGCCATGCCGGTGGCAAAGGTGGCATAGCCGTAGCCGCTTTGCGCCGTCGGCGCGCCGGCCACATCGCGCATATAGACGGCAGCCCAGTCATACATGGCGCCTTCGCACACCAGCCCCAGGAAGGCCACCGTGCCCAGGATCCACAGCACACGCGGAATGCCGCCGCTCGCCATCGCGTGGCCTTCGGCCGCATGCGATTCGGCATCGGTCAGCAGGTAGGACCTCGCCAGCAACGCAGCCAGCACCGTCATCGCGGCAATCACGACGCCATGGACCTGCAGCGATACGCCCGCCCCCATCAGCAATCCCCCCAGCCCCGCGCCAGCCATGCCGCCCAGGCTGAACATGCCGTGCAGCGTGGACATCACCGGCTTGCCCAGCCGCGCCTCGACCGTGGCCGCCTGCACATTCATGGCGACGTCGAACGCCGCCATGCCCATGCCGAACAGGACCAGGATCACCAGCAGCAAGGGGAAAAACGTCGCCCATGGAATGATCACCAGCAGGATCGAATAGGCCACGCCGCTAAGGGCCAGAACACGGGCACTGCCTGCCTTGCCCACCCACCGGCCGACGCCACTCATCGCCAGGATGGCGCCGGCCGAGACGGCCAGCATGGCCAGCGACAGCACGGCATCGGACACCTGGAAGCTGGTCTTGAGCACCGGTATCCATACGCCCCAGGTCGCGAAGGTGGCGCCATTGACGAAGAATTGGGCCATGGTGGCCCAGGTGGCCCGGCGGGCGGCCTGGAGATCGGCGCTCGCCGGCGTGCGCGGCAAGACGTTTTCGCTGCTTTTCATGAAACGGGAAGGCTGGAAGCTGACAAAAAGACCCCTCGATGATGTCACAGATGAATGGCCATTCCGGGTTAGCTCCCCTTTTTTGAAAATTGTATTTCGTATACGATCAGACAATTCAACAACAATCCACGGGTCAAGACAGACCCGGGACCGAATTTTTTGAAAACGCTCCGTCCCCCCGCGGAGCCCGAGAGGAGACCACCCCATGCACCAGCCCCACCCACCGGCCCGCAGGCTGACGCGCGCCCTGTCCGCGCTGACCCTGCTGGCCCTTGCGCCACTGGCGCCATCGGCCCACGCGCAATCCACCTATCCCGACCATAAAGTCCGCATCATCGCGCCCCAGGGCGCGGGCGGCGGCGTCGACATCATGGCCCGCTCCCTGGCGGAGCAATTGAGCAAGCGCCTGGGCCAGACGTTCTACGTCGACAACCAGGGCGGCGCCGGCGGGATGATAGGCACCACCGATACCGCGCGCGCCAAGCCGGACGGCTACACCCTGATGGTGGCCTACGTCGCCACTCACGGCACCAACCCGGCCGTGCGCAAGACGCCCTATGACCCCGTCAAGAGCTTCACGCCCATCGCCATGATCGGCGGCACCGCCAACGTGCTGCTGACCACCCCTGCCGTGCCCGCGAAGACGCTGCAGGAATTCGTTGCCTATGCCAAGGCGCACGGTGACACCTTGAGTTATGGCACGTCCGGCAACGGCACGCTCAACCATCTGGCCATGGAGGAGTTCAAGGCCGAAGCCGGCTTCAAGGACCTGTCCGTGCCCTACAAAAGCATGACCGAAGCGCAGACCGACATGATCGGTGGCCGCGTGCAGTCGGTGTTCCCGGGCGTCGCAGCGGGCCAGGCCGTCATCAAGTCGGGCAAGGCCGTGCCGCTGGCGGTGACGGGCGACAAGCGCAACCCCACCATCCCCGATGTGCCCACGTTCGCCGAACAGGGCTATCCCAAGATGCAGGCAACCACCTGGTACGGCCTGATGGGCCCCGCCAGCATGGCCCCCGAAGTCATCGCCAAGCTCAACCAGACCGTCAACGACATCCTGAAGTCCGACGACTTCAAGCAGCGCCTGCAAAACCTGGGCGTGGATCCCATGGCGATGACGTCACAGCAGTTCGGCGACTACATCGCCCAGGACATCGCCACCTGGAAGCGCGTTGCCCACGAGAACAATATTTCCCTGGATTGAAACCATCATGTCCGATAACCATTCCTCACCCGCAGTCTCGATCTCGCAACGCCTTGCCCAAGGCATCGTCAACGCGCGGCCGGAGCAGTCGCCCGAAGCCCGCGCCACCGGCCGCCGCATGTTGATGGACATCGCCGGCATCGCGGTCGCCGCGCGCGCGCAACCTTATGTGCGCGCATCGCTGGACGCCCTGGACCAGGACGGCCCCTGCACCGTCTTCGGCCATGCGCGCCGCCTGGGCGCCGAAGGCGCCGCCTTCGTCAACGGCACCGCCGCGCACGGCGAGGATTTCGACGATACGTATGAAGGCGGCCCGGTACACGCCGGCGTAGTCATCGTGCCCGCCCTGCTGGCCGCCGCCGAGCGCCATGGCATGAGCGGCAGCGACTTCCTGCGCGGCGTGGCCGTCGGCGCGGAAGTGATGTGCCGTCTCTGCGCCGTGGCACCGACCAAGGTTCACAAGGCCGGCTTTCATCCGACCGCGGTATTCGGCGTGTTCGGCGCCGTGGCGGGTATCGGCGCGGCCCTGCGCCTGACCGAGCAGCAATTGACCGACGCCTTCGGCATAGCCGGCAGCCTGTCGTCGGGCATCATCGAATACCTGGCCGACGGCTCCTGGACCAAACGCCTGCATCCCGGCTGGGCAGCGCAATCCGGCTACCGTGCGGTGCGCCTGGCGCTGGGCGGCTTCAAGGGCCCGCGCACGGTGTTCGAAGGCAGCCATGGCGTGTTCCATGGTTTCGCCAACACCATGGACGGCAACTTCGACGCCATGCTGGACGGCTTCGGCCAGAAATGGATCTGGCCCACCATCGCGTTCAAGCCCTATGCCTGCGGCACCATGTGCCACCCCTACATCGATTGCGCGCGCGAATTCGGCAAGCTGGGCCTGGACCCGGCCGCCATCGCCAGCATCGAATGCGAAGCGGCCGAAGGCGTGCTGCATCGTTTGTGGGAACCGCTGGACCTGAAGCAGGCGCCGCCCAACGGTTATGCCGCCAAGTTCAGCGTGCCTTACGCCATCGCGGTCGCCATCCTGCGGGGCGACGCCGGCCTGGGCGAGTATGACGACGAGATCGTCAAGGACCCGTCCATCGTGGGCCTGGCGCGCAAGGTGACCTACGTGGTCGATCCGGAGAATCCTTATCCCAGGCAGTTCACCGGCCACGTGAAGGTGACCCTGACCGACGGCAAGGTGCACGAATTCCGCCAGGGCTATTTCAAGGGCGGCGTCGATCATCCGCTCAGCGATGACGACCTGACGCGCAAGTTCCACGCGAACTGCGCCTACGGCGGCCTGACGGCCAGCGACAGCGATGCCTTGCTGGCTCACATCGACAAGGTGTTCGACAGCGCGAAAGTGGACTTTTCCGCCTTCGCGAAGTGAAGCCGGCGCCTGCGTCAGCGGTGGCGCTGGAGCCGCTGCTGGCGCCGCCCGTGAAGCAACGGCGGCGTCAGCATTGACGCCACCGCCACGTCACCATCCCACGGCATAAGCCGCCGCGCGCCGGGGATCGGCGCCGGCGCGATGTACCCCGGTCTGCATGTCCGACTGGATCGCGCACACGCCGCCCGCCTTCCACATCCAGTCCGGCCACCATTGGACATCGTGTCCCAGCGCGGCCAGGGCCGCGCCGGTCTCGCGCGGATAGCGGCCCTCGAGGCACAGGCGCGCCGGATAGTAGCCATGCGGCGAAAACGAATCAGGATG
Organism: Achromobacter sp. HZ34; assembly: GCF_002209485.1. Lineage (GTDB taxonomy): Bacteria > Pseudomonadota > Gammaproteobacteria > Burkholderiales > Burkholderiaceae_B > Bordetella_C. The sequence goes on from NZ_NJIX01000001.1 coordinate 1,212,938, forward strand.
GCTGTAGGTAATGAAACGCGGCGCCTCGATGGCCTGCTGCGGATCCATGCCATACACACTCACGTTCAGCAGATACTGCAGCATCGACTGCACCTGCGCATCGCCGCCCGGCGTACCGAAAGGCATCACCATGCGGCCTTCACGCATGGCGATGGCCGGCGTGGGCGTAAGCCTGGGCCGCTTGCCCGGCGCCACGCTGGACGGATGCGACGCAATGCCGCGCGACTGCGACCCGCGCGAGGACGGACATAGACCGGTGCCCGGCACCACCGGCGTGTCATTGGACGGATCGCTGGGCGTGGCGGAAAACGCGTTGCCCTTGCTGTCGACCACGCAAACATAGGATGTGTCCGACGGCGGCGGCGGGTCACCCCGGCTCACGGCCGGCGACACGAAGTCCAACGGAAAACCGTCGATACGCCCCGGCGACGGCATGCCGGGATACGCCCGCCGCGCATCGATCAGCTTACGCCGTTGCAGGCCGTACGCAGGGTCCAGCAACTGCGTCTGCGGAACCGCCACGAAATCCGGATCGCCGTAATAATGCTCGCGATCCGAGAACGTCAGTTTCAGGGCCTCCGCCACATGATGCACGTACTCCACGGAGTTGTGTGCCATGGCGCCCAGGTCCACGTGCTTGAGGATCTCCAGCGACTGCAGCAGGGCCGGCCCCTGGCACCAGTAGCCGCAGGAATAGACATCCATGTCACCGAAGCGCGTACTCAGGGGCTTGCCCACTTGCGGGCGATAGCCGGCCAGGTCGGCCGCGCTCAGCAGCCCGCCCTCCTGGCGATGGAACTTGAGGATGGCCTGGGCAATGTCGCCGCGATAGAAGGCATCGTGGGCGGCCGCCAGGCCATCCTCGCGGCTGCCGCCGCGCGCCTGCTCCTGGTCCGCCATGTATTGCAGCGACCGCGCCAGGTCCGACTGCACGAACAGGTCGCCGACCTTGGGCAGCTGCCCGTTCGGCAGGTAGATTTCGGCGCTGGAGGCCCAGCGCCGGTACTTCTCCCGCGACTGCTCGATCCAGAAAGCCAGGAAGGGATACATGATGAAGCCATCGCGCGCGAAGCGGATGGCGGCGCTGGCAACCTCGCCGAAACGCATCGTGCCGTAGTCGCGCAAAGCCTGCAGCCATGCCGCCGGCGCGGCCGGCACGACAGTGCGCAGGACGCCTTCCGGTACGACGCCGCCGTAGTTACTGGCGAAGAACTCGCACGTCGCCGCCGCCGGCCAGGTGCCCAGCCCGTCGATGGTGATCAGGCGTCGCTCTTGCGCCAGATAGATCATCATCGGCGCCACGCCGGCGACACTGACCTGATCGCTCTGCACCACGCCCATGACCAGGCCCGCGGCGACGCCGGCGTCAACGGCATTGCCGCCGGCTTCGAGAATCCGAAAGGCGGCGTGGGCGGCCAGATAGTGGCCCGCCGACGCGGCATGACGGGTTGCCGCGACCAGCGTGCGGTGCGCGAGGAAAGGCGATTGCTGGATGTGGTCGGTGGTTGAGAATGCATCTATAGGCATGAAACAGTGTCCTTCGGCTATTCGCCCTTGATCCCGCGGTCGCGCATCAACTTGCCCCAGACCTTGCCGTCTTCTTCGGCACGCTGTTTGAAATCCGCGCCCGACCCTTCGAAGGCCAGCAGTCCCAGTTCGGTGAACTTCTGCTTGATTTCAGGATCGGCCTGCGCCTTGTGCATGGCGTCGGCAAGCGTCTTGACGATGGCCGGCGGCAGATTGGCCGGCCCGATCAAGCCTATCCATGCCGGCACGCGCGGCATCTTCAGCTTCAGGTCGGTCAGCGACGGCACATCGGGCATCTGGGGATTACGCGTATCGGTCAGCACCGCCAGCGGTACCACCTTGGCCGCGTTGGCCAGAGGCATCAGATTGCCCAGGGCGTTCACATGCAGGCTGGTTTCATTGGCGACGACGCTGGTGATGGCGGGCGCCGAGCCTTTATAGGGAACGTGGGCGAGTTGGATGCCGGTCAACTGCGCGACCATTTCCAGGGACAGCTGCGATGCGGATCCCAGGCCGGAACTGCCGAAATCGATCTTGCCCGGCGCCGCCTTGGCCTTGGTCACCATCTGCTGGAACGTCCTGATGCCGCTGCCCGGGCTGGCCACCAGCAGCATGGCCACGTCGGTGGCCGGTGCGATGTACGTGAAGTCCTTGAAAGGATCGTACGGAACTTCCTTCATCAGGGAAGGCGCCAGGCTGGTCTGCGAGGCGGTCGTCATCAGGATGTAGTAGCCGTCGGGCGCCGCATGCGCCATCGATGTCGCGGCCACCACCCCACCGGCGCCGGCGCGGTTTTCCACCACGATGGACTGGCCCAGCGTTTCGCCCATCTTGGCCGCCAGCATGCGCGCCACGATATCGGTCGCCGAACCCGGCGATTGCCCCACCAGCATGCGGATGGGACGATCGGGATAACCCTGGGCCTGCGCCGCGCAGCCTAAGGCCGCCGCGCATACCAGGACCGCGGTATGGATCAGTCGTTTCATTATTTCCCCTTGCGGGCTCGGGCCCGAGCTTTAATATGAGCCTGCGCGGTTACATCGACGCTGCGCCGCACCGGTCTCTGGCGCCACTATGCAGCCGGGCGCGGGCCTGCGACAAATAGCAAATCTTCAACCCGGCATCGGAAATGTCCATCGCTGGGAGTTTCAAGGGGCTCCCCCAGAGGGAGGATCGTGGTTATGCGGCCATGCCGCGCGGCCACGGTTTAAGGGAAAACGTTATGGATCTGCGGCAACTCCGCTACTTCGCGAAGATCGTCGAACTCAGCAATATGACGGCGGCCTCGACCGCGCTGCACGTCTCCCAGTCATCGTTGAGCCACCATATTTCCAATCTGGAATTGCACTTCGGCGTAAAGCTGCTGGTGCGCGAGGCGCGCGGGGTGCAGTGCACGCCCGCCGGCGGCATTCTTTATGAACACGCGAAAGTCATCCTGCGCCAGGTGGAGCTGGCCGAAGCCGCCGTCAACACCCACGGCCTGGGGCTGCCGGAATCGGTGACGCTGGGGATGCCGCGCAGCGAAGCGCCGCTGCTGGCGCCGCAGTTGCTGGAAATCCTGGCGCGCGTGCATCCCGAATTGACCCTGACCATCGTCGAGGACGCGCCTGACGCATTGGCAGCGTCGATCGCGGGACAGAAGATGGACGTCGCGATCCTGGCCGACGTCGGACATATCGGCGGCAGCGGGTACGGCGGCGCCGGCAGTGGCCCTGGTGGCAATGGCAATGGCGGCGGCGGCAATCCCACCTTCGACGCGCTGCATGTGATCAGCGAAGACATGCTGCTGGTGGGACCCGGTGCAGCCCAGGACGATACGCCGATGGCGGTCGCCGACTTCGCCGACCTGCCCTTCATCCTGCCGCGCGCGCCCTCTTCCATACGCAACAAGGTGGATCACTTGTGCAAAGGGCTGTCCATCCCCTATCGCGTGGTGGCAGAAGCGGCATCCGTCGGCGTGGCGCTACGCTGCGTCAAGGCGGGCATATGCTGGGCCATCCTGCCCTGGGCGGCTGTCGCCAGCGCGGAGATCGAGGCCTGCGGCTTCCATCTTCGCGCGATCGAAGGCGCGCCACTCAAGCGGGATCTGTACGTCTGCATGTCGACCAATGCCATCACGCGGCCGGCCGCCAATGTGGTGCGCACGCTCCTGATCGAGATGATGCGGCGCATGGTGCGCACGCAGGAATGGCAGCATGCGCGGCTGGCGCTGGAGCCCTTGCCCGCCTGAGCGGGATCTCACGCCATCCGCTTCTCGGTCACCGTCAGGTCGCCGATCTGCCGCGCGCGCCCCGCCAGCGCGCCGAACGCCGCCATGAGCAGCGCCAGGACCACGCCTATGGCCAGGGGCAAGGTCCAATTGCCGGTCAACGCGTGCAGCTTGCCCGTCAAGGTCGGACCGCAGGCGGCCAGGGTATAGCCCACGCATTGCGCCATGCCGGACAAGGCCGCCGCCTGGCGCGCACTGGCGGCGCGCAGGCCCATGAAGATCAGCGCCAGCAGGATGCCGCCGCCCGAGCCGAAGCCGTACAACAGCGTCCACGCGGTGGCGCCCGACGGTACGAGCAGCAGGCCCAGCAGGCCGACGGCCATCATCAGCGCCATGCCGGCCGCCACGCGGGTCTGGTCCTTCATGCGCCCCACCAGCGGCGCCAGCACGATGCCGGGCACGGCCGACGCCAATTGCATGCCGCCATGGACGGCGCCCGCTTCAGCCGGCGTATAGCCGGCATCGGCCAGGATGGCCGGCAGCCAGCTGATCAAGACGTAATAGAGCAGCGAATTGAGGCCCATGAACAGCGTCACCTGCCACGCCAGGGCGGAATGCCAGACGGGACCGCCATGGGGCGGCGCCGCCGTGCCGCGGGCCGGGCCGGTATGCGCGCCAAGCTGGGTGGTCCACACCGCCACGGCCGCGATCGGAAAAACGATCACGGCGACCAGCGCACCCTGCCAGCCCCAGGCCGCCGCCAAGGGCACCACGCAAGCGGAGACCAGCGCTGCCGTACCGCCCATCACCAGCGCGCACACGCCCATGACGACAGGCACTTTCATGGGAAAGTCCCGCTTGACCAGGCTGGGCAGCAGCACATTGCCCACGGCTATGCCCGCGCCGCTGAGCGCCGTACCCAGATACAGGCACCAGAGGGGGCCGGCAGAGCGCGCCAGCAGGCCGACGGCCACCAGCCACAAGGCCGCGAACAAGGTGCGTTCCAGGCCATATTCGCGGGCGAACAAGGCCGCGAACGGCGAGATGAAGCCGAAGGCGAGCAAGGGCAGCGTCGTCAGCATCCCCGCTTGCGCGGAGGACAGGGCGTAATGGGCTTGCAGCAGGTCAAGAATGGGCGCCAGCCCGGTGACCGGCGCGCGCAGATTGCTGGCCACCAGCAGCAGCCCGGCCACCAGGATGGCCGGCCGCGCCAGCGACTTGGGCGAGATTTCGGGTTTTGTCATTGCTTGTATGTCGTTGGGGATTGCCTGTGCCACGCGTCTTGCACCACTCATGGGCGGGGTCGGCACGGTGCCTAACCATAACGCCGCTGGAAGGGTTATGAATTCAGCTAAGATGACAAGAAATCGCTGAATCCTGCCACTCCCCCATCCACTCCCAGCCCGCGTGCACCAGCGCGGAGCGCATCGACATGCCCACCCGCGCCCGCCCGGCCCCCCGGCTGGCCCTCACGGCGTCCCCCTCACCGGACGGCGTCCTGCTCGGCCCCCTGAAGATCTTCGAGGAAAGCCCCCGGCTCGGTCCGATATTCGGCGTGCGCGTGCGGTCCGCGGATCACCGCGCCGAAGTGCCGACCCACCGCCACCCGCAGGGGCAACTGGTGGTGGCGCTGCGTGGTGGCGTGGTGTGCGAAGTGCCGGACGGCGTGTGGATGGTGCCGCCCACGTGCGCGGTGTGGGTGCCCAGCGAACTTCCGCACAGCATCCGCGCCACCGCCAATGCACACATGGGTTATCTGTTCGTCCAGCCGGGCGCGTCCAGCCTGCCCGATCATTGCTGCACCCTGGCCATCTCGCCGCTGGTGCGCGAACTGGTGCTGCATCTGGCGGACCAGCCGTCCGAATACGAGGTGGATAGCCCCACCGGCCGCCTGGCCATGGTCCTGCTGGAAGAATTGGCGACCATGCCACGTGAACACCTGCGCCTGCCTACATCCACGGAACCGCGCTTGCAGCGCATCGCCAAGATGCTGTCGGACGATCCCGCCGACCGCCGCACCCTGGCGCAATGGGGCCAGGTTGTCGCCACCAGCGAAAGAACCCTCGCTCGCCTGATCCGGCACGAGACCGGCTTGACCTTCGGCCGCTGGCGCCAGCAGTTGCACCTGATCGTCGCCTTGCATCAGTTGTCGGCCGGCCAGTCCGTGCAGCGCGTGGCGGAAGCACTGGGCTACGACTCGGTCACGGCCTTCATCAGCATGTTCAAGAAATCCCTGGGTAAACCCCCGGGAAAGTATTTCGCGGCCATCGCGCAGCGCGATGACGCCGGCTAGCCCGCCTGCACCCGCACCAACTGGTCGACACGCACCACGCGGCTGACCTCCAGGACAGCCTGGGCCACCGCATCGTCCATGCTGGACGCATCGCGATCGAATGCGAGCGCCACGAAGTTGCCCTGCTTCCACGCCAACTCGACATCGTCACAGCCGTTGTACTTCAACAATCTCAATAACTCGTCAGTCAGGTTTTCGTGGCGTGAGGCATCCTGCAAGTTATAGATAAGTTTGAACTGATAAGACATTTCTCAGGCTTCCGCGACCAGGTTAGAAGGAACTGCCCCCGCGCGCCGCACTCTTGCACGCGCCGACAGGTCAGTAACTCCAACCCGATTAATGTCTCAGACCGAACCGAGATGCATCAGTCGCAGTATCTGGTCGCGTTCGCTGCGCATCAGCGGCAGCAATTCGGACTCGATACGGGCCGCGTCGTAGTCTTCGTCATTGACCGAAAGCCCCAATGACAAGGCGCGTGTCTCGCTGGTGAACAAAGCAATGCCCACGGTGGTGACACGACGGTCGGGATATTTGGCGATGGCCCATTGCACGGGGGGCAACCCCAACGCCGACGCCAGCGCGCTATCGGATGGCAGGGCACTGCCCACCCGCAAATTGACGACCACGATCTTGCGGCGTTCCGAGGCCGAGCTGGCGCGCGCGATGATGATCACATTGTCCTTGGCCTGCTCGCCGATATTGACCGTGCCATCGCAGCGGTCCGCCAGCGCCTGCAGGGAAGCCTGGATCAGATCGTCGACGCCCGTATTGGCCAGCGCCGCGAATCCTATTTCCAGCAGTTGCGGCGTCAACGACCAACGCGTCCCCTCCTTGCGCACGTAGCCCTCGCCTTGCAGCGTATTCAGCAGACGAAGCACCGTGGCATGCGGCAGATCGACGGTCTGCGACAGCGTGGTTAGGGATTGCCCGGGGCCGGCGCGAAAAGCGCGCAAAACGGCTAGACACCTCTGGACCGACCTATTATCATTCATTTGATCACTGGGTGAAAGTATTGTTCATCTAGTGAAAAATGATAGAGCATCTTGCGATGGTCCGCAAGGGGCCTTCCCTTACGAGATCAGCAAAATCCGGGGGTATTCATGGGGTATCGAGTTGGCGTCGACATCGGCGGCTCATTCACGGACTTCGCCGTCTTCGATGAAGACAGCGGCGAAATCAAGAGCCTGAAAGTTTTCTCCCGTCCGGACCAGCCGGGCGAAGAAGTCATTGCCGGGGTGCGCATGCTGGGCGAACGCTACGGCATCCAACCCAGCCAGATCAGCTATTTCACGCACGGCACCACGGTCGGCATCAACACCGTCATCCAGCGCAAGGGGCTCAAGCTGGCCCTGTTCGCCACGCAGAATTTCTGCGATGTGCTGGAACTGGCGCGCCTGAAAACGCCGGACATGTACCACCTGCTGTCGCGCCGGCCGACGCCGCTGATCAAGCGCAGCATGGTCTTCGGCATCGACGAGCGCATGGCGCCGGACGGCTCCGTGCGCAAAGCGCTGGATGAAGCCAGCGTGGAACGCGCGGTGCGCGCGGCCCAGGCGGCGGGCGCCGAGGGCATCGTCATCTCCCTGCTGCATGCCTACCGCAATCCCGCGCACGAGTTACGCGTCAAGGAACTCATCGCCACGCTGGCGCCCGACCTGCCGGTATCGTGCTCCAGCGAGACCTGGCCCATCATCCGGGAATACGAGCGCACCATCACCGCGGTCATCGGCGGCTATGTGCAGCCGCGCGTGGCGCACTACCTGGGCTCCCTGCAAGCCGCCCTGAAAAACGTCGGCGTGCAGCCCGAACCGCGCCTGACCAAGTCCAACGGCGGCGTGATGACCGCCGAACAGGGCAAGCGCGATTGCGTGCAGATGATCCTGTCCGGCACCGCCGCCGGCGTGATCGGCGCGGCCCACGTCGCCGCCACCGCCGGCATTCCCCGCTGCCTCAGCCTGGACATCGGTGGCACCAGCGCCGACATCGCGGTCATCATCGACGGCAAGCCGCAATACGGTGTGGGCGAGTTGATCGGCGACTTCCAGATCCACATTCCCTCGGTATCCGTATCGTCGGTGGGCGAAGGCGGCGGCTCGATCGCCTGGGTCGACCCGCTGGGCGTGCTCAAGGTCGGACCGGAAAGCGCCGGCTCGCGCCCTGGGCCCGCCTGCTACCGGCGCGGCGGCACGCGCGCCACCATCACGGACGCCTTCGTCTGCTGCGGCCTGGTGGGGCATTCCGACCTCGGCTACAAGGCGGTCGAAGTCGATGTCGAGGCCTCGCGCAAGGCTGTCGGTGAGCTGGCCGACCGCCTGGGCCGCGGCATCGAGGAAACCGCCGAAGCCATCATCCAGATCGCGGTGTCGGGCATGTATTCGGAAGTCAGCGGCCTGGTCTCGCGCTACGGCATCGACCCGCGCGAATACGCCGTACTGGCTTTCGGCGGCGCCGGTCCCATGCTGGGCTGCTTCCTGGCGCGCGAAATCCGCGTCAAGGAAGTGGTCGTACCGCCCTCGCCCGGCACGCTCAGCGCACTCGGTGGGCTGATCGCCGACCTCAAGAGCGATTTCCTCAAGACCGTCTATACCGACCTGACACCCGCCAACCTGGCCACCATCCGCGACGAATTCACCACGCTGCGTACGCGCGCCGAAGAATGGCTGCGCCAGGAACAGGGCCACATCGACCAGGCCGAGTTGGTCTATTCGGCGGAGATGCGCTATCGCGGCCAATCCTACGAAATCGACACGCAACTGGATCCCGCGCATCTGGCGGCCGGCGATGTGGCGGGCGTGGGCCAGGCCTTCCACGAGATGCATCGCCGCCTCTATGGGCACGCCGACGAGCGCGCACCGGTCCAAGTGGTCAGCCTGCGCGTGGTGATTTCCGGCAACAACGACAAGCCGCGCTTTCCGCGCCAGGAGCCGCGCCCGGGCACGCCGACGCCGGAGCGCCGGGTGGCCGTCTGGCTGGATGGCGGTTCGCGCGATGTCGATCTCTATAGCCGCACGGCCTTGAGCGCCGGCCAGCAGTTCAACGGACCGGCCATCGTCACCCAGGACGATTGCACTACGGTCATCCCGTCCGGCCATGTGTGCCGGGTCGATGAATACGCCAATCTGCGCATCAGCGCCGAAGGAGATGCGTCGTGAGCCATACCGTGGACAATTTCCGCCTGCAGGTGCTGGCCAACCACTGCACCGCCGCCGCCGAGGCCATGGGCTACACGCTGATGCGCACGGCCTACTCCACCTTCGTCAAGGAAACCGAGGATTTCTCGGCCCAGTTGATGACGCCGTCGGGCAAGACCTTCGCGTCGCCCAAGACGTTTGGCGCCACCTGGTACACGGGCCTGGATTACGGACGCGTGATCCAGATGACCGACGATTACCGCGAAGGCGACATCTACCTGACGAACGACCCCTACAGCGGCTTCGTCTCCACCCATACGCCCGACATGCACGTGTGGAAGCCAATCTTCCGCGACGGCCGGCTGGTGTGCTTCGTCGGCACGCACATCCACAATACCGATATGGGCGGCGCGGTGCCGGCTTCGCTGTCGCGCACCCTTACCGAGGTGCACCAGGAAGGCATCCGCATCCCGCCCATGCTGCTGATGCGCGACGGTGTCATCGACGAGAAGCTGTTGCGCATTCTCGAAGTGAATGTGCGCATGCCGGACCAGAACCAGGGCGACCTCAACGCCCAGATCGCCGCGCTGAACGTGGGCGAACGCAAGGTGCACGAAATCATCGACCGCTTCGGCGTCGAGGAATTCATGCAGGGCGCGGAGGACATCCTCGATTACGCGGAACAGCAGACCCGCGCGCTGATCAGCGAGATTCCCGACGGCGACTACGAATTTTCCGAGTACGCCGACGAGGACTCCGTGGGCGGCTATCCCTGCCGCATCCATATCACGCTGCGCGTGCGCGGCGACGAGCTGACGCTGGACTTTACCGGCAGCGACCCGCAAGTGGCGTCGTCGCTGAACGTGCCGACGGGCGGCGATGGCCACCACTCGGTGATCACCGTGGGGCTGATCTACGTCATGCATTCCCTGGCGCCGCGCAATATGCTGAATTTCGGTTCCGTGCGTCCGTGCCATGCAGTGTTGCCCGAAGGCTCCGTGGTCAATCCGCATGCACCGGCCGCGGTGGGCATGCGCAGCCTGATGGCCGCGGTGATCCAGGCCTGCACGTTCGGCGTGTTCAACCGAGCCCTGCCCGAGCGCTTGCCGGCCTGCCCGGCGGGCGGCTCGACCTTGCTCAACGTCAAGACCGCCACGCGTGAAGGACGCCAGGTGCTGTCGTCCATCGGACCTTGCGGTGGCGGTGCCGGCGCGGGGCCCGAGTACGACGGCGTGGAAGGCTGCGGCGCCAACAACGCCTTCCTGAAGAATACGCCCGTGGAAATCAACGAGGCCGAGGTACCCGTGGAGATCATCCGCTACGGCCTGGTGCCCAATACCGGCGGCGCGGGCCGCCTGCGCGGCGGCAACGCGGCCACCATGGAATTCCGCGTGCTGGCGCCCAATGGCGTGGTCACCGCGCGCAACCGCAACCGTTCGGAACTGGCGGCCTGGGGCGTGGTGGGCGGCAAGGCCGGCGCCAACTCCCGCTTCACCCGCAATCCGGATTCGGACAAGCCGGAAGAACTGCGCAACACGGACTTGGTCAACTGCGCGCCGGGTGACGTCATCCGGCTGGAAGGGCCGGCCGGTGGCGGCTACGGCCATCCGTACGAACGGCCGGTCGAGCAGGTCATCGAGGACGTGCGTTGCGGCTTCGTGTCGATCGCCCATGCGCGCAATGCCTACGGCGTGGTACTGGGCGAGGACCTCACGGTCGACGAGGCCGCCACCCGCGGCTTGCGGGCGGATCAACAGAAGCAGGACGGCCACTTCGATTTCGGTCCGGGCCGCAGCCGCTTCGAAAGCATCTGGACCAACGCCCGCTATGACGCCATGACTCGTATCATGGCAGCACTGCCGGTCAGCTGGCGGCATTACGTCAAGCACCAGATGTTCGCGGCGCTGAAGGACACCGCGCCACCGGCCGATGGCGGCGCGGCCGATATCGACCGCATCTACGCCACACTGGCCGAGCGCTATGCCGACCTGCCCCGGCCGGCGGATATCGCGGCGCGCGCAGCAGCCTGATAAGGAGCCTGGCATGGCCTCGTCCGCCGATATCTTCTCATCGGACTTTCGCAAGCTGCCTTATTGGTGGGAAGCCTACACGCCGCCCGAAACCGGTGACGACGCGCTGCCGGCCAGCGCCGACGTCGTCATCATCGGCGGCGGCTATACCGGCATCTGCTGCGCCTTGACCTTGCGCGAGGCCGGCATCGACGCCGTCGTCCTGGAAGCCGAGCGGCCTGGCATAGGTGCCAGCACCCGTTCCGGCGGCCAGGTGTCGGGCGGCGTCAACGTGCAGAAGAAAGCCCTGGCGGCCGTGGGCGAAAGCGACGCCCAGCGCAGCGAGCGCCTGTCCGCGCGTCTGCGCGATGCGGATGCCGCCATGTCCTACGTCGTGGGACTGATCGATAAATACGGCATCCAGTGCGGCTGGCAGCCCACGGGCCGCCTTACCACCATGTGGCTGCCGCAGCACTACGAAGCCTGGCAGGGCCGCATGGCGCAACTCAATGCCAACACCAGCTCACATGCGCGCATGATTCCCCGGGAAGCCCTGGCCGCGGAAATCGGCTCGTCCGTGTACCACGGCGCCGCCCTGATCGAACGGGCCGGCCACCTGCATCCCGCGCAGCTTTACGGCGGCATGCTGGCGGCGGCGCGCGCGGCGGGCGCCAAGGTGTACGGACAGACACCCGTCCAACGCATCACCCGTTTGCCGGGCGGGGGGTATGACGTCACCAGCGCACGGGGAACGATACGGGCGCAGCAGGTCGTGATCGCCACCAATGGCTACACCGGCCCCGGCATGGCCGGCCTGGACCGCAAGGTCGTGCCCATCATGACGTACATGATCGCCACGGAAGAATTGCCGGCGGGCTTGGCGCATGAGATCCTGCCGACCAATCGCGCCGTGTCCGAGTCGCGCCGCGTGGTCAACCATTTCCGCCTGTCACCCGACGGGCGCCGCTTGCTGTTCGGCGGACGCGCCCGCTTCACGCCGACCAGCGAAGAGACGACCGCGCGCCTTCTGCACCGGGCCATGGTCAAGCGCTTTCCGCAACTGGCGCAGACGCGCATCACGCACAGCTGGGGCGGCAAGGTGGCCATGACGCTGGACTCCATGCCGCACATCGGCGGCACCGGCGGCCTGCACTACGCGCTCGGCTGCAACGGCAGCGGCGTGGCCATGATGACCTACCTGGGCCATAGCCTGGGACGCAAGATCGCCGCGCAATCGCGCACGCCCATCAACGCTTTCGACATGGGGGAAATTCCCGGCCATCCTTTCTATTCCGGCAATACGTGGTTCCTGTTCGCCATCGGCAGTTGGTACCAGGCCCGTGATGCCTACGACCATTGGAGGGCTCGCTGAGCAGCGGGAGTGAGGAAAACGTCCGGTGCGGACGACGGTCATCAGGCCGGCGCCGTGAATAAGGGACCGGGCGGAAACAAGATAATCAGGAGTGATCCGTGAACCATCCGCGTCGCAGTGCCTTGAAAATGCTGTCCAGTCTGCTGGGAGCCGCCGCGCTTCCGCTGTCCCGCCACGCCTTGGCCCAAGGTAGCGGGTACCCCTCCGGGCCGGTCAACGTCGTCGTGCCGTATGGCTCGGGCGGCAGTACCGACATCCTGGCGCGCCTGCTGGTCAGTGACGTTGCCGAACGCCTGCACGGCAACTTCATCGTGGAAAACAAGGCGGGGGCGGCCGGCAATATCGGCACGCGCCAGGTGGCCGTGTCGCGGCCCGACGGGCTGATGCTGCTGTATTCCACGGCGACGCCGTTCTGCATCAATCCCTACGTCTACAAGACGCTGCCCTTCGATCCCGACCACGATTTCGCGGCGATTTCGCGCACGGCGAAGCTGCCGCTGGTGTTGGTGGCGCCGACGTCGCTGGGCATCAAGAATATCCAGGACTTCATCACCTACCTGCGCAAGGATCCCACGCAACGCAGTTTCAGTTCCTATGGCATCGGTGCGTCCAGCCATATTGCGGGGGCGACGTTCGCCCGCGCCATCGGGGCGCCGGGGATTTTGCACGTTCCGTACAAGGACATGACCGCCATGTCCGACCTGGCGGCAGGCCGCAACAGCTTCCATATCGATGCCTGGTCGGCGGTGGATCCGCTGGTGCGGTCGGGCAAGCTGGTCGCGCTGGCCGTGTCCAGCAAGGAGCCCCTGCCCTGGGCGCCGCAGTTGCCGACCATCGCCAGCGTCACCAACAGCGACTACGAGATCGTCACGTGGCACGGCGTATTCGCGCCGCGCAAGACGCCGGACAGCGTGGTCATGCTGTTGAACCAGGAATTCCAGAAATCGATAGACAAGCCGAAGGTGCAGAAGACGTACGCGGACCAGGGCTTCCTGATCTATCCGCCGTCCACGCCCAAGGAATTCGAGGCGTTCGTGCTGCAGGATAAGGCGCGCTGGAAAGGGTACGTAGAGGCGGCGGGGATCACGCCGTCGTAGGAAAGAGTAACGGCGTCGGCGCGGCTGCCTGATGTGCACCTGCACAAAAACTATCTAATGAATTAGAATCATATGCTTATTCCATTAGGTAATTTAGCGTGCTCACCGCGACTTTTCTCGGCCTTGCCATAGGCGCGTTGCTTGGACTGACCGGTGCCGGCGGCGGCATCCTCGCCGTCCCGGCATTGATGTTCGGCCTGCACCTGGGCCTGGCCGAAGCCGCCCCGGTGGCCTTGATCGCCGTCGGATCGGCCGCCGCGCTGGGCGCCGCGCAAGGCCTGCGCCGCGGCCTGGTGCGCTACAAGGCAGCAACCTTGATGGCCATCGCCGGCGGGCTGACCGCCCCCGTCGGGCTGCTGCTTGCCCGGCAACTGCCCGCCACCTTGCTCAGCCTCGGCTTCGCCGCGGTCATGCTGCTCGTCGCCGCCCGCATGGCACGCCAAACGATGAAGCGACCCACGCCAAGGCCCCAGCCGACCGCAACGTCCCAGCCAATGCGGACGACCGCGCCGATGTCAACGACCCAGCCCGCGCCGGCGACGCAACCGATGGCGTCAATCGCACCGGCGCCGGGTGCCTCGTACACGGACCCGGCAGGCGCCCCCGCATTCAACAACGCACACGCAGAAACGCCCGACAAACCCTGCCGCCTGTCACCGACCACCGGCCGGTTCATCTGGACGCGCCGCAGCGCGGTGACCCTGGGGTCGATAGGCGCGGTCTCCGGCGTATGTACAGGCCTGCTCGGCGTAGGCGGCGGTTTCATCATCGTGCCCGCCCTCACCTATTTCAGCGATGCCCGCATGCACAGCATCGTCTCCACCTCCCTGATGGTCATCGCCCTGGTATCCGCCGTCACCGTGGCATCGGCGGCGGCGCATGGACTGGCCCTGACTACCGCCGAATGGGCCTTCGTCGGCGCCGCCATCGCCGGCATGGCGGCAGGCCGGACCTTCGCATCACGCGTCCCGCAAGCCGCGCTACAACGCGTTTTCGCGTCGGTCTGCGTCGTAGTCGCCGGCGTACTGGCCTGGCGTGCCCTGGGCTGACAGCCGGCGGGCAAAACGTCCATAAACGCAACGCGGAGATAATGACCGCCACCCGGTCGCCCTCACTCCGTACAATGGTCGGCCCCCCTGCCCAGAACGAACATGGACACCGACGCCTCCTCCCCGGCCGCCGCCCCGCTACACCGCCTGCGCCGCATGGCCGGCCATGATCCCCATGAAAGGCACCGCACTGCCACGCCGCTGGAAGGCCTGTTCGACCTGACCTTCGCCACCTGTTTCGGCCTGGCCGCCGCCCAGTTGGCGCACGCCCTGGCGCAAGGACATTTCGGTACCGCGCTGATCGGCTTCGGCTTCGCCAGCTTCGCGATCTGCTGGGCCTGGATCAATTTCTCATGGTTTTCCTCGGCCTACGACACGGACGACTGGATCTTTCGCCTGGTGACCATGGTGCAGATGGTCGGCGTGCTGGTCCTGGCAACCGGCCTGCCGCGCCTGTTCGACTCCGTCGACAAAGGCGCGCACCTGGACGACACCACCATCGTGCTCGGCTACGTCATCATGCGGGTCGCCATGGTGATGCAATGGCTGCGCGCCGCCCGCCAGGATCCGCCGCGCCGCCGCGCTTGCCTCACCTACGCCACCGCCATCGCCATCGCGCAGGTGGGCTGGATCGTCCAGATCATCCTCGACACCTCGATCGTCGTCACCCTGCTGTTCGCCGCCGTTCTTGCCGTGATCGAACTGGCCGGGCCGGTCATCGCCGAACGCATCGGCGACGGCACCCCCTGGCATGCCCACCACATCGCCGAACGCTACAGCCTGTTCGCGCTGATCGCCCTGGGTGAAGGCGTGGTCGGGACCATCGCCGGCCTGGCCGCCGTGGTCGAAGTCCAAGGCTGGAGCCTGGACGCCGGCCTGGTCTGCCTGGCCGGCATCGGCCTGACCTTCGGCATGTGGTGGATCTACTACCTGCTCCCCTCGGCCGAGGTCCTGTACGCCCATCGCGACCGGTCATTCGTCTGGGGCTACGGCCAGATCTTCATCGTCGCCGCCATCGTCGCCACCGGCGCAGGCCTGCATGTGGCGGCTTATGCCATCGAACATGAATCGCATATCGGCGCATTGCCGACGGTGCTTTGCAGCGCCATACCGGTAGGCCTGTTCCTGGTCCTCGTCCATGCGCTGCACACCTATCTGGTACCGCGCTCGCCCATCCCGCGCAGCGCGCTGCTGGCCGGCAATCTTGCCTTCATCGCCGTGGCGCTACTTGCCGCCGCCTTCGGCGCAAGCATCGCCGCCTGCCTGGTGATCCTCATGCTGGGACCGGCCTTGACCGTCGTCGGCACCGAAGTCTTGGGCCGCCGCCAGGAAACGGCCGCCTCCCGCAAAGCAGGCCTGATGCCATGAGCGATCCATCCGTTCCCCCCAATCTGCTCGGCGCCTATCTGAAGGACAGGCGCTCCAAGCTCGACCCCACCGCCTTCGGCCTGACAGCCGAACGCCGCCGCACGCCCGGCCTGCGGCGGGAAGAAGTGGCGCTGCGCGCCAATATCAGCCCCACCTGGTACACCTGGCTGGAACAGGGCCGCGGCGGCGCGCCGTCGGCGGACGTGCTGGACCGCATCGCCAGCGCGCTGATGCTGACGGAAGTGGAGCGCGAACATCTGTTCCTGCTGGCGCTGGGGCGGCCGCCGGAAGTGCGCTATCGCAAGGACGAGGGCATCACGCCGCGCCTGCAACGCGTGCTCGACGCGCTGGATCCCAGCCCTGCCCTGGTGCACACGGCCACGTGGCATATCGTCGGCTGGAACCGCGCGGCGACCATACTTCTTACCGACTACGCTGCCTTGCCGCCGGAAGAACGCAACGTCCTGCGGTTCATCTTTCTGAATCCGGCGGTACGCGACGCCCAGGAAGACTGGGAGGGCGTGGCGCGCTTCGTGGTCAGCGTTTTCCGCGCCACCACGGCACGCGCGGGCGCCGCGGTCGAAGTCCAGCCCCTGGTGGAAGAACTCAGCCGGCGCAGTCCGGAGTTCGCGCGGATGTGGAGCGATAACGATGTCAGCACCCATGGCGGCGGCGTCAAGCGCTTGCGCCATCCCGTGCTGGGGCCGCTGGCGCTGGAATACTCGGCGTTCGCGGTGGACGGGCGCTCGGACCTGAACATGATCGTCTACAACCCCGCCACGCCGGCCGACGCCGAACGCATCAAGACGTTGTTGCAGGCGCAGCCAGCAACCAGTCCCTGAAGGCCGCCAGCGGCGCAAACGCCGCCTTGTGCGCCGGATAGGCGAATTGGTAATGCTTGCCGCTGAGATAGCGCAAGCCGATGGGCGCCACCAGTGTGCCGGACGCCAGTTCGTCTTCCACCAGGAAGTCCGGCACCAGCCCCACGCCTATGCCCGTGACGACCGCTTGAATCAAATGCGACGTCACCTCGAACGTCGGCCCGAAGACCAGCTGCCGCGGCGTCCCGCCTTGCGCGTCGAACCACTCCGACCAGACATTGGCGCGGCTGGCCACCCGCAGCAACAGGACATCGCGCAGATCGTCCGGACCAGCGATGGGATGCTTCTCCAGCAAGGCCGGGCTGGCGACCAGGACCAGCTGTTCTTCCAGCAGCCGATGCGAGACCAGCCCCGGCACGGGCCCCTCGTCCGCGCGGATCACGGCATCCATCCCCGCCGCCTCCAGATCGAAATCGCCGATACGCGAATGCAGGTGAACCAGCACATTGGGATGGGCGGAGTAGAAACCGTGCAGGCGCGGCATCAGCCACTTGGCGCCGAAGGTGGGCAATAGCGCCAGGTTGATGCTGCCGCCGCCGGACTGCATGGCCGTCACCTGCAGGGTCGCGTTACGGATGCGGCCGATGGCAATGCCCACCTCACGCATATAGATGCGACCGGCGTCGGTCAGGACGATGGAACGCCCCTTGCGCTCGAACAGCTGGATCCGCAGCAGGTCTTCCAGCACCTGGACCTGGCGGCTGACCGCGCTCTGGGTCAGGGAGAGTTCAGCCGCGGCCTTGGTGTAGCTGAGGTGCCGAGCCGAGGACTCGAAGGCCAGCAGCAGGGACATGGACGGCGTAAGCGTGCGGGGATTCATTCGAAAAACTCATGCTTTACTGGAGAAAAAACCATTTTATATGTTTAGCCCAGCCAAATAGACTTCATAAAACGAATTCCTCCACTTATCCAAAGCCATGGCCGCCCTGCCCCGCATGATTCCCCGTCTCGACCGCGTTCCCCTCACGGATGACCTTTATGCCGCCTTCGCCGCCGCGCTGCGGCTGCATGGTTTCGAGGGGGATATCGAGGACAACTATGCGACGCGGACCGTCCTGGCGACCGATAACTCGATCTACCAGGTCCTGCCGCAGCTGACGGTGTTTCCGCGCACGACCCTGGATGTGACCCGGGTGGCGCGGCTGCTGGGAGACCCGCGTTTCAGCGCGATAAAGGCCTACCCGCGCGGTGGCGGCACGGGCACCAACGGGCAATCGCTGGGCGACGGCATGGTGGTGGATATTTCCCGCCACATGAACAACATCCTGGAGATCAACGTCGAGGAACGCTGGGCGCGCGTGCAGGCGGGTGTGGTCAAGGACCAACTGGAAGCGGCCGTGCGCGCGCATGGCCTGTTCTTCGCGCCGGAGCTGTCGACCTCCAACCGGGCGACCATAGGTGGGATGGTCAGCACCGATGCCAGCGGCCAGGGGTCCTGTAGATACGGCAAGACGCGGGATCACGTGCTGGAACTGACGACCGTGTTGCTGGACGGCGAGACCTGGCATTCGCG
Source organism: Achromobacter sp. HZ34 (assembly GCF_002209485.1). Classification (GTDB taxonomy): domain Bacteria; phylum Pseudomonadota; class Gammaproteobacteria; order Burkholderiales; family Burkholderiaceae_B; genus Bordetella_C. Next base: position 1,231,387 of record NZ_NJIX01000001.1, read on the forward strand.
GGTGTTGTCTGAGGCCGAGTTCGCGGAAATCAGCGGGCGGGACGATCTGGCCGGCGCGGTGCATCGCTGTATCGACGGGATCCACCGCAGCGACGCTGAACGCATCAAGGCGCATTTTCCGCCCTTGAACCGCTGCCTGACGGGTTATGACCTGGCGCATATCCGCGACGACGCGGGACGCTTCAACCTGAACAACATCCTGTGCGGGTCCGAGGGCACGTTGGGATTCCTGGTCGAGGCCAAGGTCAACCTGCTGCCGATTCCCAAGCATGCGGCGCTCATCGTCGTCAGCTATTCGTCGTTCGATGCGGCCCTGCGCGATTCGCCGCGCCTGCTGGCCCTGGATGCCGCATCGATCGAGGCCATCGATCCGATGGTGATCCGCCTGGCGCGTGACGACAATGCATGGCCGACCATTGCGCGCTATTTCCCGCCGGAGACGGAGAAATTCGATGGTGTGAACCTGGTCGAATTCACCAGCGACGATCCGGAGGCATTGCGCGCGGCACTGCAGCGGGCGATTGCGACCTTTGAAGGCGAAGGCGGTGGCAATGCGCGCGGCGTGCTCAGCCATGCCATCGTCGAAGGCCATGCCGCCGTGGAAGATGTCTGGTCCATGCGCAAGCGATCGGTGGGACTGCTGGGGCGGATGAAGGGAGACAAGCGGCCTATTCCGTTTGTCGAAGACACGGCCGTGCCGCCGGAGCATCTGGCGGACTATATCGCCGAGTTCCGCCAATTGCTCGATAGCCACGGGCTGGTGTACGGCATGTTCGGCCACGCCGATGCGGGGGTGCTGCATGTGCGGCCGGCCATCGATATGAAAGATCCCGCGCAGGAGCCTATGATTCGCGCTGTCACGGATGGCGTCGCGGCCCTCACCCAGAAGTATGGGGGCGTTCTGTGGGGCGAACATGGCAAGGGCATGCGGTCGGAATATTCGCCGCGGTTCTTCGGACCGCTGTATCCGCGCCTGCAGGAAATCAAGGCCGCGTTCGATCCGCGCCAGCAGTTGAATCCTGGCAAGATTGCCACGGTGGCGGGAGCCGCACTGCTGCGCATCGACGAGGTGCCGACACGTGGACAGCATGACCGCGTCATCCCGATTACCGTGCGGCGCGAGTTCGAAGATTCGCTGCATTGCAATGGCAATGGCGCCTGTTTCAACTTCGACCAGGACGACGCCATGTGTCCGTCGTGGAAGGCGACGCGGGACCGGCGGTATTCGCCCAAAGGCCGGGCCGGCCTGCTGCGGGAGTGGTTGCGGCTGGTGACGGTATCCGGGCAGGCGGCGGTGCTGGACGCGCCTGCATCGCCGGAGCCTTTTTCCTCGTTGAAGACCCTGCCGCGGCGTTGGCGTAACCAGCGCGGCAAGGGCCGCGGGGAATATGACTTTTCCCATGAGGTGAAGGATGCGATGGACACCTGCCTGGCGTGCAAGTCCTGCGCGGGGCAGTGCCCGATCAAGGTGGACGTGCCGGCGTTCCGCGCCCGTTTCCTGGAACTGTATTACTCGCGCTATCTGCGGCCGGCCAAGGACTGGCTGCTGTGTGCCCTGGAACCCATGCTGCCCTGGATGGCGAAGGCGCCTCGATTGAGTAATGGGGTGTTGAACCTGGGTCTGGTGAAGGGGGCGCTGCGGCGGCTGAATCTGCTGGCCATTCCTTCGTTGAGTACGATCAGGGTCGAAAAGGAATTGCGCGTGGCCGGTTATGCCATGGCATCCGCCGTGGCGGTGAAGGCAGCACGGCAACGGGGCGAGAAACCGGTCGTCATCGTCCAGGATGCGTTCACGACGCACTTCGAGGCGGAACTGGTGGTGGATACGTTCCGGCTGCTGCGCAGGCTGGGCTTTCAGCCCTTGCTGGCGCCCTATCAACCCAATGGCAAGCCGCTGCATGTGCACGGGTTTCTCGGCCGCTTCGGGCGTGTCGCGCGGCGCAATTCGGCGCGTTTGCGGGACCTGGCGACCAGCGGGGTGGATCTGGTAGGGATAGATCCGGCGATGACGCTGGTCTATCGCAGCGAGTATCAGGAAGTGCCGGAGGTAAAGGACGGTCCGAAAGTCTGGCTGCTGCAGGAGTGGCTGGCGCGCGAGTTCGAAGCGGCGCCGCCGCGGGTTTCGGCTGCGTCTGTTTCTGCTTCCGGCAACGCTGGTGTTGCGGATACCCAGGAGACGACCTATCTGCTGCTGCCGCATTGCACGGAGAAAACCAATGTCCCGAATGCCATGGCGCAGTGGCGCAAGGTGTTCGACGCCTTGGGGCTGACGATGAAGGTATTGCCCAGCGGCTGTTGCGGCATGTCCGGCACCTTCGGGCATGAAGCGCGCAACCGGGCGACATCGGAGACGATCTACCGGCAAAGTTGGGCCGGCAGCGTGGCGGAGCACGGTGCGAGCGGACGGCTGATGGCGACGGGCTATTCATGTCGCAGTCAGGTGAAATTGATCGAAGGCACCGCCTTGCCGCATCCGGTGTCGGTGCTGGCGCGCAACTTATCCAGATGATTCGCAGGACTGCCGGGTAGGCGGCTGCTATCATGACGGCCTTGGCGGGCGTACATGCTCCAACCCAGGTTTCACCCCGCCCCCCTACCCCGATAACGCGCCGGCTTTTCGGTCGATGAGCCGCCGCAACGCGCCTTCATCATCCATGTCTTCCTCCAACGCCAATTCCGCCGCTCTACTTACGCCAGGTAGGGAGCGTGCCCTGCTCTGGTTGCTCGCGCTGACGCAATTCACCATCGTTGTCGACTTCATGGTGATGATGCCGCTGGGCCCGCAGATCATGCACGCCTTTACCATCAGTCCGGCCGCCTTCGCGGCGGCGGTATCGGCTTATTCGTGGTGTGCCGGTATTTCCGGCCTGCTGGCGGCGACGTATGTCGACCGCTTCGACCGCCGCACGATGATGCTGGTGGTCTACGCCTTGTTCGCCCTGTCGAATCTCATCTGCGCGATGGCGACGGATTATCACGCCCTGCTGCTGTCGCGGGCCTTTGCCGGGTTGACGGGCGGCGTGTTGAACTCGGTACTGCTCGCGATCATCAGCGACGTCATTCCACCGCAACGGCGCGGGGCGGCGATGGGTACCGTCATGACTTCGTTTTCGCTGGCGGCGGTGGCTGGCGTACCGATTGGCGTGGTGCTCGGCGCGCATTACGGCTGGAGCTCGCCCTTCTTCGAACTGGTTCTGCTTTCCGTGTTGATCTGGGCCGGTGCTTGCAAGGTCGTGCCTTCGCTGACCGCGCATATCCGCATTCCAGCGATACCCTTGTCGAGGACATTGCCCGATCTGTGGGGACTGATGCGCGATCCCGCGCATATACGGGGCTTCGGCCTGACGGCCCTGGTGATGGGCTCGCATATGTTGATCGTGCCCTTCATTTCGCCCACGCTGGTGGGTAATCTGGGCGTGGAACCGGAGAGCATTTCGCTGATCTATATGGCGGGCGGTGCTGCCACGTTCTTTACGTCCCGCATGGTGGGGCGGCTTTCAGACCGATACGGCAAGCGCCTGGTGTTCCAGGTGGCGGGGATCTGTTCCCTGGTGCCGGTCCTGTTCATTACTCACCTGCCACAGTTGCCGTTGTGGGCGTTGATCGTCTTCTTCCCGTTCTTCATGGTGTCGGGCAACTCGCGCATGATTCCCACCCAGGCCTTGCTGACCACCGTGCCTGAACCGCATCGGCGTGGCGCCTTCATGAGCGTGAATTCCGCGGTGCAGCAAATCGCCACGGGGACAGGGGCGTGGATAGGCGGCTTGATGCTGACCACTTCCGATAGCGGCCGGATTTCTGGATATGGTCTGAACGGGTGGGTGTGCTGCGCCTGCATCCTGATCGCCATGTGGTGGATAGGCAAGGTGCGGCCCTATGCCGCTCCGGCACAGGAACGGGCCAGCGTTCAGACGGCGTCAAACCAAGGAGCATGAAACGTGAAACTCTCGACGGCATTGCTTGCTGCTTCCACTGTACTGCTGGCGTCCTGCGCCCAGCCGCCGCGCGCTGATGACACCGCCGCTACGAGCGCGGCGGTCACCGCCGCCGTGGCCTCGCCTGACCGTCCGGCCGCGGAAACGCAGCGCGACAATGCGCGCAAGCCTGCCGACTTGATGCTTTTCTCGGGCATCAAACCGGGCGACCGGGTCGTCGACCTGATGCCGGGCGGAGGCTACTTCACGCGTATCTTCAGCAAGACTGTCGGCCCGAGTGGACATGTCTATGCCTTCGTGCCTGAAGAGTTCTTGAAGATCGCGCCCAAGTCACTGGCGGCGGCGCAGGGCATTCCGAATGATGCTTACGCCAATGTCACCGTCGTCAGCCAACCCTTGGCTGACCTTTCCGTGGGCGCACCGGTGGATGCCGTCTGGACCTCGGACAATTATCACGACGTCTATGGCTTCGTCGGCGCGGCGGCGGCCGCGCAGCTCGATGCCGCGGTGTACCGCGCGCTGAAACCCGGCGGCGTATTCATTGTCGTTGACCATGTCGCCATTGCCGGCACCAGCGACACCAGCGCGCACACCCTGCACCGTATCGACCCTGAGACCGTCAAGCAGCAAGTGCTGGCCGCCGGGTTCAAGCTCGAAGCGGAGAGCGACGTGCTGCGCAACCCGCAAGATCCGCATGACGCGCCCGTGTCCGGCCCGGCGGTGCGCGGCCCCGCCGGCCAGTTCGCCACCATGATCCGGCGAACGGGCGGCCATACCGATCAGTTCGTTCTCAAGTTCCGCAAGCCGGGCTGAGGGATGGCGTAGGACAATTGCGCAACGCGCCGTGCCTGCAACGCAACCACCGGGGCGGCTTCATCCAGTTGCTGAAGCCGCTCGCCTTCGTCGAATCTGAAATAGCCGACCGCGGCGCTTTGGTTTTGTGCTTCGAGTTGCAACGCTGACGAGGCGGATGCGGTCATTTCGACGAGCGCGGCGTTGCTCTGGGTCGCGCTGTCGATCTGGCCGACCGCCAGGTTGATCTGCGCAATGCCTTCGCTCTGCTCGATGCTGGCGTGCGCGATCTCCTTGATCGTCAGGCCGACCTTGCCGGCATTGGCCGTCATATGGCTCATGGCCGCTTCGGCGTCTTTCGCCACGTTTCCGCCCTGGCGGATTTGCTCGACCGACGTGTCGATGAGCTTGCGTATTTCCTTCGCCGAAGCCGAGCTACGCTGGGCTAGCGCCCGCACTTCGCTTGCGACAACCGCGAAACCCTTGCCATGGCCGCCCGCCCTGGCGGCTTCCACGGCGGCATTGAGCGCAAGGATGTTGGTCTGGAACGCGATGGAATCGATCGTGCCAACGATATCCCCCATCTTCCCGGAAGAAACGTTGATCTGGTCCATCTGCGCACGCACGGCTTCAAGCATGCGGCTGCTTTGCAAGATCGCTTCGTCCACGCCGTCCACCAAGGTGCTCGCATGCCTCGCATTTTCGGCGGTTTGAGTGACGCTCGCTGAAAGCTGGGACAAGGCGGCGGCGGTCTCCTCCAAGGAACTTGCCTGGGCTTCGGTGCGGGTGGAAAGGTCCGTATTGCTCGCGGCGATTTGCGTCGAGGACATCTCGATGTGCTTCGCCGCGGCAGCAACCGCACGCAGGCGCTCGATCAGGTTGGACTGCATCTCTCCCATGGAGGCCAGCACACTGCCGGGTTTGGCGGCGGCCACTTCGCGTATCGGACGCAGGTCGCCTTGCGCGACGCGGGCAGCGATCGCCTTCAGCGTGGTGGGTTCGGCACCGAGGGATTTCAGGATATTGGCGGTGATCCTGATCGAAAGCACCAGTGCACCGATCAATGAACACGCCGCAAGAATGAGGATGATGTTGCGGTCCGTGCGATGGTCCTGCGAGTATTGCTCCAGCAGGTGCTGAGATCTGTCCTGGGTGTACGACATATAGGCATCCAGCGCTTGCAGCACTGAAACGAGCGCAGGCCGGCCCTGCTCATCGATCAATTTCAAGGCTTCGTCCCGATGATGCGCCTCGCCCTGCTCCGCGATGCGCAGCGCAAGCGGGCTGTAATCCGCCTCCACCTTCTCGACGGCTTCGATCCGTTGGATCGTGGTGGCGGAAGCATCGCTCGCGTGGCTTGCCATGTCTTGCAGCTGCCGAACCAGGCGGTTTGCCTCGTTGTTGGTTTGCCGGATGCGCGCGACGGCCTCATCCATCTGGCCTGGCGTTGCGGCAAGCACGAGATCCCGCATGGCGAGATCCCGGCGCAAGATTGCCCCCCGGATTCCCTCGGCAACCGACTTGCGTGCATCGATGCCGTTTACGTAGCTGGAGAAAGTTTGCGTAGCGTCATGCAATGCGACGATGGCGACGGCGGACATCGCCACGATAATCAAAAGCAAGAAACCGAAAGCTGTTGTCAGTTGCGTACGTACTGAGTTGACGCGAAGGGCCATGATTGAAGTTGCGGAGTGCTAGATTTGGTGGCAGAAGATCGTACGCGTGCGATGCCTGCACCAAACGTAACCGCAAGCAAAAGAGGTGACAGACGTTCTTATCCATCGCCATCGGCACGACAAACCACCGCCCTTACTCAAGTTCCGTCAGCCGCGCTGAGGACCGCATTCCGCTGCCTGGGTGTCGCTTCAATGCAGGACACGTCTCCAGTGCTCGGACTCCTGCACGACCAGCGCATCCACGTTCTCCGGCGTATTCCCTGGCAGGCTCACCATGTAGCCCAGGCTGGTGAGCTGTTCTTGCAGCTTGGCATCAGCCAGGACCGTATTGATCGAACGATTCAGGCGAGAAATCACATGCAACGGCGTTCCGGCCGGCGTGAAAATACCTGACCAATCGCTGCTCTGCAGGGCCGGATAGCCGAGTTCCTTTATGGACGGCGTATCCGGCAACCGAGGCACTCTGTCGGGCGTCAACACAGCGATTGCTCGCAGGCGATTGCTGTTGATAAATGCCGATGCCGAGGGGACTGATGTGACCATCAGATCGGCCCGCTCTCCCACGATGTCTGCCAACGCAGGTGCGGCGCCCTGGTAAGGGATGTGATGCAGTTGCACGCCTGCGGCCTTTTGGAAGGCTTCGCCCAGGATATGCCCCAACGAATTGACACTCGGCGATGCCATGTTGAGTTGTCCTGGATTTGCCCTGGCCAATTGGATCAGATCCGCCAGATTACCGGCCTTCACGTGATTCCCGACGACGATGATGCAGGGGGCGACTGCAACCTTTCCGACGGCAGCCAAGCCTTCCGAGAAATCAAGCGCCGGCGTCGCTTGAGCCGCCAGATAGAGCATCACGGCGCTTGAACTTAGATAGAGTGTGTACCCATCCGGCGCGGCCCGCGCAACGGCCAGGGCACCGATACTTCCCGTGGCACCCGGACGATTTTCGACGATGACGGTCTGCCCCAACTCCTCGGTCATCGCCTTCGCCAGGTGCCGGCCCAGTATGTCGACCATACCGCCGGGAGGGAAGCCAACCACTAATGTGATAGGACGATCTGGATACACCTTGACCTCGTCATCGTAAGCCATGGCAGGCATGGCAAATTTCAGGGCGCCACTCACAACGATCAATGTGCCCATAATCGTCTTCCAAAAACTCATCATCGATCTCCACCGGTCGGCCACTGAGACGCGATCGCCGGCCGTTGCCAGGATGGTGAGCATTGGTGTGTGAAGCGCCGAGGATGGTTCCGTCCGTCAGGCCGGCCTTCGGCAAGGTCAGTCTGCCGCTGACGTCAACCAGCCCAGGCTTCGCCAAGAATTTTTCGGAACAGGGTCGAGAGCTGAGGTTCCACTGTTTTGCGTTCGAAACGCGCGGGCGCGATTTTGTCCAGACGGTCCAGTTCGTCGATGATGAAGCGATGGATTTCAGGGACTTGCGGTGACAACCCCAACTCAGGGCCTTGCGCAGGTCCCAGCCACATCATGGTCTGCTTCAGCTTTCGCCAAACGCGCCAGGATCTCGGCTCTTATCTTCTCTTCGATCATCGTCAATTTATCGCTCCGTCAGTAATCGCGCCGCTCGTCGAACCAGCGTTGCGCTTGTTCCTCCGTGACACCCAAGGCGGTGGCGGCGGGGGTCCGGCTTAGCAGCAGCACCGCCGTGCCCAGGTCATCACGCTCCGGCGTTTCTATTCCCTTGAGCGTATTGAAGCGTTCCGTGAACGCGGTAAAGACCGCTTGCGCCAGCGCCAGGTCGCGCGCCTGCGACAAGCCGGCCAGGGCGTCGTCATAGGCCGTGTTGGCGATCTTGGCCAGGCGTGCCGGCCATGCCGCGAAGGGCCGGCCGTACTCCCGTTCCCACCACTCCGGCTTGCGCAGTTGCGTGACGGAGGCGTGCCCTCCCCAGGCACGGACGGCTGCCCGCGCCTTGATCTGCTGCCGCAAGCGCTTGCCCGCGGCCTCACCGACGTTATAGGCGATGATGCTGTCCAGGGCAGGAAACGCATCCAACGAAGGCAAGCCTTCCAGGTCGGGCATGAAACGCAGCGCCAGGCCTTGCAGGCCCGTCAGCGCCGCCAGTTGCCCCAGGCCCTGAAACGCGCCATGCAGGGCCAGGGACTTCAGGTTGGGAAAGTCGGCCAGGCATTCAAGCGAAATGGGCTGCGCCAGCGGATCGTTCTGCAGCATGAGGCTTTCGACCTGCCGTAGCGCGCCAACGTCAGGCAACCGATAGGGACTCCGATGCGCGGTCTTGCCCGTGCCGGGCGTCAACATCAATGTCTGCGGCACATCGCCTTCCACCGTGATGCGCGCAAGGTCGCCCATCAGGTTCAGTAAAAAATAGCTTTCGAGTTCACGCGCGGGCAGGCGTATGCGCAGCGGTTCGCCGGCCTGGCCCAGCCTGATGATCAGGCGGCCGATGCGGGCCTGGCTGGCATCAACGGTCGTCGCGCCCGGCAAGACGGCCGTCCATGTCATGGTTTCAATCCGGCGGCGCCGCGCCCATTCGAAAAACCCCGTGTCCGCGCCCGTGTAGTCCAGGAAGCGCGGCCAGTCTGAGCCGGCGGGCGTGCAGAAGTTGTCGAACACGGTCCAGTCGATGCGTTCGTGCGGCTCCACATGCAGGTCGGCCTTCTTGCCCAGCGCCGCCGGACCGATGACCAGGCGGCCCACGCCACGCTCGCGCACCAGAACGTGACTGCCTGGCCCCGTCAGGTCGATGGGAAACTTTCCATCGGCCGCGATGGGACCGGAGGTCGGCGAGCTTGCGTGATCGTTGTGCGGCACGGAGGACTCCTGGAGTGTCGGGGGCGGGCTGGGGTTCGAAAGGCAGCAGATCCAGCACCGGCGGTCCGTAAGGCGCAGCCAGGTTGGAGCAAAGCGCTACGTGGATACCGCGCTGCCGCAGGGCGATCAGCGTAGGCACGGCATCGTCGAACAGGGTGATCGACCGGATCTCTTCTTGTAGTTCAGCGTCCAGCGCATCCAGGTCCGCCTCGCTGACCATCCCCCCGAACAGGCTGGCCGCCTGCCTCAGGTCAAGCGCATTGCTCATTGCCTTGATGCCATCATCCCGTTGGCGCGGACGACCCGACTCATGAAGCAGCCGGACCAGCTTGCGGAATGGCCGTGTAGGCCGCTCGATTCGGACCAGGGTACCAAAAACGTCAAACGCAACGGCTCTGATTGCCATCATTCTTCCCAAGCAGGCGCGGAAGCAATGATGTACCACAAACACTTGCCGCATGGGGATGACGGCAGTGCCGTCATCCCTGTCACTACAGCCAGGTCAGAACCTCCAGGCCAGGTTGATCATGCCCGAGTTCTGCGTATTGCCGCCGCCGAACTCGCCTCCGTAGGCCAGGCCCAATGACACGTTGCGCGACACCGCCACATCGGCGCTCAATTCCACCAGCGCGCCGTCGCGTGCCTGCGGTACTCCAGCGACCGTAAAGGAATCGCTGCCCTGGAAAGCAAGCGTCGAATGCGTAGTCACATCGCCAAAGGCATGGCGCCAGCCCAGCGTACCGCGCAGCGTTCCTTCCAGGCTCCCCAGCGCGAAGCTGGTGCGCGAACGCAAACCCAAAGTGGTTGTCGTCAGGGTATTGCGGTCGCCCTCGCCACTCAATGCGGCCGAGCCTCCCGACTCAGAGAAACCGCGCGTACGCAAGTCGCTCCACGCCACCCCCGCGAAGGGCTCCAGTGTCAACGCGCCGGTCACTGGTAAGGCATAGCCCAATTCGGTGAACAGTTGGCCTGTGCTGGCACCGTAGCTGGACTTCAAGGACTGGCTGAAGCCGCTGGTGTCGATGCTGCGGTTAGTATCGATGTCATGCCACGTATAGCTGCCGCCCGCCAGGAAATTGAGCCGGCCCGCGCCGGTTGCGAAACTGCGGCCACCGTAGACCGTCGCGCTGTAGTTGCTGATGTCAGCCTTGGACGACACTTCGCCCGCGCGGCTGTGCGTTTCGCCATAACCTAGCGCACCGCCCGCGCGCCAGCCGCCGCCCACCGCCTGGTCGCCGCCGACGAAAATGCCGGTGGTGTTCTGCGTCACGCGCGCTGCGTCGCCCCCGCCTCCGAAAGTCTGCCAGGTCCCATACAATTGAGCCCACGCCGGCTTGGCCGACGACGCCGGCAACGAACCGAGGTTGCTTGCCACATCGCTGGTGCCAGCTTGCGCGGTCGGCGCGCCGGCGAGCAGGTTGGCGCTAAGGTTCGCGCGGAAGTGCTCCAGCGGCAGCGCGCGTGCCGTGTCGGCCCCCGCGCGCAGGGTGGCAGCCGTGGACGCATGCGCTTCGCCGGACAGCGCCTTGAAGACCGACTGCGGCTGCCCCGCGGCAAGGTTCTCTACCTGGCGATACAGCGCGTTGCCCGAACCCAGGCTCTCCAGGGCGTTGGCCGCGGCGCGCTGGTTGCGCGATCCCGCCGCGTCGGCGAAGGTCATCGGACGCGTACCACCGCTGCCGCCTGAGGTGCCGCCGGAAGCACCGCCGCCAGTGGTTCCACCTTGCGGCGCCGTGCCACCCGCGTCGTCGCCCGATGGTGCACCCGGATCCGTCACTTCCTTGCGCTGCAGCGTCAGGGTCAGCTCGTTGCCATTGTTGGTGACCTTGCCATCCAGGAACGCGAGATCGCTTGCCACGTGGTCGAAGTTTCCGGTAATTCCGCCGCCCGCGCTCATGACCGAATAAGGGACCGCGGTCGTGTAGTTGCCATTGGCGGAAATGCTGGCCAACGTTCCCGCCACGTTTGCCGTTCCAGATACTTCAACCTTGCTCGCTGTCTGCGTGGTGACATCGGAAAGGATGCGCAGCGTCGACCCACTGGCCATCGTCAGATTGCCATTGACCTTGAGCACGCCCGGGCTGTTGCCCGTCGCATCGCCAGGCGACAACATACCGCCGCTGTTGATGTTGGTGGTGCCGACCGTCCCAGTGCCCGCAAGCACGCCTCCCTGGGCCACCGTGACAGGACCACTCAATGTACTGAGGACATTCAAGGTACCCTGGTTGATCTGGGTCGGTCCAGCGAACGTATTGGTCCCCGTCAACGTTGCCGTACCCGTGCCCGTTTTCTCGAAGTTGGAGAACCCGACATATTGAACATGGCTGTCGCTCGGGTTGCTGCCGATCAGCGACATGTCGAAAGACTGATCAGCCGACCCACCCAGCGCCAGCGTGGAAGTGCCGCCGATAACATACGCCTTGCCGACAATCACGCTGCCCTGCTGGATTTCCAGGCGGTTGTTGCCAAACAGGAAAAGGGCGTAGTTACGCAGGGAGCCGTCTCCGAACAGTCCTCCGGAAATCGTGCCGGAGTTGATGACGTTCAGATTGGACCCCGCCACGCCGTAGCCGCCGCCACCGCTGCCGCCGCCGACATTGCCGGGAGCGGAAGCGTCTTCACCCCCCTTGCCTCCGGCCCCGCCGGCGATGGTGCCGGCGTTGGTCAGCGTGCCATTGGACATGGTCAAACCGCTACCGCCCCCGCCCCCTTGCCCGAGTGCCGCGGTCGTGGTGTCCAACGCCTTGCCACCATTGCCACCTGCTCCGCCGATGAGCGAACCATTCGCATCGATGGTGATGTGCTGCCCGCTGGTAAGCGACCACAAGGCAGTTCCACCGTCGCCGCCGCCGGCTGCGCTGGTGTTCATGAAGACGCCATTACCGCCATTGCCGCCCGCGCCGCCTGTCAATACCGCGCTGACGGTAATGTCGCCGCCGGTGGTCAGTACAGCCAACGCACCGCCGCCGCCGCCGCCCGCGCCGCTGTATGCCGCGGCATGACCAATCGCGGCGTTGCCGCCTGCGCCACCGGCGCCGCCAGTGATGGCCGTGGATATCGTCTGCGTGCTGGACAGCTGGACGCCGATCGCGCCACCACCACCGCCGCTTCCGCCGCTGCCGCCCGAGGTGCCGCCACCGCCACCGCCACCCGCCCCGCCGGGTTGAGTACTGCTGTTGCCACCTGAGCCGCCGCCACCCGCGACGCCGCCCATGCCGCCGAAGTTCCCGCCATCATCACCGTCCGTGACGGTGTTGCCGCCCGAACCCGCTGTGCCGCCAGCACCTGACGCATTGCCCAGGCCGGTAATGTCACCCGCCCCGCCCAGGTCTCCAGTCCAGTTTCCCATCACACCGTTAACACCATCGCCGCCGTCGGCATGTGCATAGGGTGCGGCAGCGGTGGAAAGGGCCAATGCCAGGGCCCACGTGAGAGGGGTGAGACGGAAATGCGTGCGCACAGCGGCTACAACTGAAGGGGCTGACATCGATCAATACATCCTGGGCAATGTCCCACGGGTCCGCCTGATGGCGTCAATGACTCACATGGAAGGGTCTACGGCCGCGCCTGGCGCGGTATGCCCACCCTTTACGGTTCAATCGAGTATTTATTAAGCCGATCCGCTCAACAAATTCGTTGACTCAGCTGTCCGTCAAAATAGTCTGAAATTATCCGCGTTTTAGCGATACGGTCAGGCATGCGAATCTCGTTTTCACCAGCCACGTTCAGCCTGCTGTGCGCTTCGTCAAGCCGGCCGTCCTGGCTTGATCGCTCCCTGTGCCGCCGCACGCGTCCAGTCCTCGCCGACCGCGCCCATCAAAGCCTCGGCCTGGGCCAGCCCCGCCCGCAAAGCAGCAGGCCGTCGCGCGGGATCGAGCACGTTGTCTCCCAGCGCCTCGCGCGAGCGCTCGTCGGGAACGACGACCTTGACCACGCTGCCGGCGCAAGTCAAGGCAGCCACCTCCGCCCGCAAGTGCCCCGCGACAGGATTGCCCTCGCCATAGCCGAACGGCGCCAGTACCACCACGTACCCTGCTCCCGTGGCGACGTCCGCATTGGTAAGGGAATGGACGCCGCCATCCATGTACGACTCCCCGCCAATGCTGACCGCGGGCCACGTTCCCGGCACCGCGCAACTGGCCGCGACCGCATCGATCAATGGCACGCCGTCCGCCGCGCTGAACACCCGCGCCGCACCCGTCCGCGCAGCCACGGCCACCAGGCGCAAATCACGCGCCGGCCAGTCCTCCCGCTCCAGCCTTGCAGCGATGAGTGCCCGCCGCTCTTCCCACGCCGGCGTCTCCGCGCGCAAGGCATACGCGCCGATACGCCGGCGCGCCGCCATCAGATCGCCGCGCACTTTCTCGATCAGCGCGCGATTGCGGCCATCGGCGTCCGACTGCGAATACTCACGAAACGTCTCGCGCAAGGCAGGTGGCGGCGTGATCTGCGCCGCCGCCAGGCGCTCCAGGTCATCCCCGGCGGCCAGCCGCGCCCCGACGACGGCACCCGCCGACGTACCGACGAAACAGTCCGCCTGGCGCAGGTCGATGCCGTAGCGCGCCAGACCCGCCAGCAGCCCGATCTCCCAGGCAATCCCGCTGACGCCACCGCCGCCGAGAACCACGCACCGCGTCACAGGATGCCCCGCTCGGCCAGGTCCCGCAGGGCATCCGGCGTCAGGCCCAGCAGGTCGCCATAGACTTCCTCGTTATGCTGGCCAAGGTCAGGCGCGGGCTCGATCGGCTTGTTCTCGCGGCCGGCAAAGCGGGGGAATACGCCCGCCATGCGCACCGGTCCGATACGCGGATGGTCCACCGTGGCGATGCTGCCGCGCGCCTCGTAATGCGGATCCTGCATGATGTCGTCGATGCCGTAGATGAAGGAATAGGCCAGCTTGGCTTCATCCAGTGTGCGACGCAGATCGTCTTCCGGCTGCCCCACTATCCATTCCGCCACCAGCGCGTTCAAATCATCGACGTGCTCCCAGCGCTTGGCATGGGTCGCATAGCGTGGGTCCGTCGCCAGCTCCGGACGTTCCATGGCCACGCACAGCCGCTGGAAACCGGCATCCGCCGAAATCGTCAGGATCATGTACCGGCCGCTGGCCGTCAGGAAATGCTCTCCCGGCGCCGCCGCGAAGTGCTTGTTGCCGCGCCGGCCGCGCACCACGCCCAGGCGGTCGTATTCCGGCACCAGCACCTCGGTGAAGCGGATGACCGATTCGTACATGGACAGGTCGATCTCCTGCCCGCCCCCGCCCATGACGTCGCGATGATAAAGCGCCATCATCAACGAATACGCGCCCAGCAAGGCCGTCTGGTAGTCCGCCGTGGAAGTCCCGATGCGCACCGGCGGTCGGTCCGGAAAGCCCGTGATGTTGAGCAGGCCGCCGAAAGCCAGGCCGATGCGGTCGTAACCCGCCCGCGTCCGGTAAGGCCCCGTCTGGCCGAACCCCGACACCCGCAGCAGGATGAGTCCGGGATTGTGCTCCTTGAGCCGTTCGTAGCCTATGCCCCATGCCTCCAGCGTGCCCGGCCGAAAATTTTCCACCACCGCGTCTGCCTGTTCGACCAGGCGGCATAGCAGCCGCTGGCCTTCCGGCTCCCGCAGGTTCAGGGTGATGGATTTCTTGTTGCGGCCTTCGACATGCCAGTACAGGCATTCGCCTTCGACAAAGGGCCCCAGATCGCGCACGGTATCGCCCCGTTCCGGCACCTCCACCTTGATCACCTCGGCGCCGAAGTCGCCGAACAGGGTGCACGCGACCGGCCCGGCCACCATCGTCCCAAGGTCCAGGATGCGCAGTCCACTGAGAAGATGCGGGCCGGGCGACCGCTGGCGGCGGGTGTCCTCGCCGGCCGAATTCCTTCGCTGAGCTGCGTCAGCGCCACCACCAGTCGATGTATTCATTGCTGCTCCTCCAGCGGCGCCATGGCCTGAATTCGCTCATTGGCCTGCCCCGCTCCCTTGACGTGGTAATCCCCCAGATCGGCCCGGCGCGCCATATGCCAATAGTCGTCGTTGCGGAATGGCGTGGTGGCGACCACCCTGCCCTGGGCGTTGCGATACCAGTTGCTCATGCCGCGATGCGTCCAGATCATGCGTCCATGCGCGGCCTGGACCCGGTCGTTGTAGGCGTCGTGCCGATCGCGCCGAACCTCGATCTCCATTCCTGGTCCGCCCGCCCGCAATGCCTGGCGCAAGAGATTCAGGACGTAGCTGACCTGGGTTTCCAGCAAGGCCACGACGCTGCCGCCATGGCCCAACGCGGTATTCGGCCCGGCCAGCATGAAGAAGTTGGGGAAGTCCGGCACGGCCACGCCCATGAAAGCCTGTGCGCCCGCGGCATCCCAGGCCTCGCGTATGGATCGTCCGCCACGGCCGTAAAGCTTGAACGAGGACAGCATGTTGATGGCGTCGAAGCCCGTGGCCACCACCAGCACATCGGCGCGATGCCGCTCGCCAGTGCCGGTGACGATGTCCTGTCCTTCGACGCGGTCGATCCCACCCGTCACCAGCCTGACGTTCTGGCGGGCCATGGTGCGATACCAGCCGTTATCCATCAACATGCGTTTGCCGAAGGGCGGATAGTCGGGCAAGACGTCCGGCAGCAGTTCCTGGCGCTGGCCCAGCTCGGCCTTGATGTAGTCGGTGAAATAGGCACGATGGCGATCGTTGGTCTTGTTGATCGCGCGCTCCGGATGCGGCCATTCCGGATCGATCTGCAGGGACGCGTGGATGCGGTCGTTGAAGATATAAGCCAGGCGCTGCCGATACCACTCCTGGTAGAACGGCACTTCACGCAGCAGGAAGCGCGGCCCCAGCGGCACCGGTTTCTGGAATTTCTCGAACGGCGCGGCCCATTGGCGGGAGCGCTGGAACACGGTCAACTGGCCGACCTGGTCCACGATGGCGGGCACCACCTGCATGGCGCTCGCGCCGTTGCCGATCACGGCCACCTCCTTGCCGCGCAAGTCCAGGTCTTGCGGCCAGCGCGCGGTATGGAAGCACGGGCCCGCGAAGCTCTCCAGTCCTGGGATGGCCGGCATCTTGGGTACGTTCAGCAGGCCCACGGCGCTGATCAACAGGTTGCCGCGCAAGCTGTCGCGCGTGCCGTCGGCGGTCACGGTATCCACGGTCCAGCCGCGCTTCTCCTCGTCGTAGCGTGCCGACTCGACACGCGTGAAAAAGCGGATATTGCGCCGGATCCCGTAGCGCGTCGCAACGTCTTCGAAGTAAGCCTGGATCTCTTCGCGCAAGGCGAAATAGCGCGACCAGTCGTGCTTGGCGAACGAGTACGAATAGATATGGTTGGGCGTGTCGACGCCGGCACCGGGATAGGTATTCTCGTGCCACGTGCCGCCCACTTCGCCGTTCTTCTCGATCAGGGTGTAAGGGATGCCGGCGCCCTGCAGCCGGATCGCCGCGCAGATACCCGCAACGCCCCCACCGATGATGACCGCGTGGTAACCCGCCGGCACGTCGAAGGCGTCGGCTTGGTCCAGCGCCAGGTCGGGATCCTGCCCCAGCCAGGCGCTGATCATGGGCCCGTAGCTGTCCGGGATAGGTTCGCCGACGCTGATCCGCAGCATTTGCGCGAGCAATTCCGGCGCCGGCGCGGGCAAGTTGGGGGCGCGGCCGGCACGCCAGGCCAGGATGGCCTCCCTGGCCGCCGCCCTCACCTCCTGCTGCACGTCGTCCGGCAGGCCGCCGGAATCGTTGTCGTCGATGCCGCGGATGCGGGAACAGTGGTAGCGCTCCGCCAGCCAGCGGCGATCGCCGGTCAGGTGCACCAGTACCATCAGCAACGTCGGCAGATTGGCGGCGGGCAGCGCCGCGATCAACTCGCCCGCCCAGGGATCGCCAGCCGCGGGGACGTCATTCACCGAAGAATCCGCGTAATCGCGCGATTCGAACGTTTGGGGCCTGCCGGTGGAAGGACTGAACGGGGAAGACATGGGTGTATCGGCTCCTGCTTGGAAAAAGCATCCCCCGGACCGGCGCCACGGCGCCGGTCTCGACAAGGCTGGATGCTGAAAGGTTGGGTGCAGCGCAGTGGCTGTGGAAGCCGCGTGGCGCTGCCCGGATCGCTATTGCGGCGTCAGGCCTGCGTGCCTGGCCACTTCGCCCCAGACGGTGTATTGCTTGCGTATCTCTTCGGCGAAGGCCTGGGGTGTGTCGGCATCCGGTTCGAAGCCCAGCGTGCTCATCTTCTGCGCCACGGCGGGCTTGGCCAGGATCTGCCGCAACTGGCCATTGAGTTTCTGCACGACGGCTGGGGGCGTTCCGGGCGGCGCGACGATGCCGAGCCAGCCGACCGCCTCGTAGCCGGGCACGCCGCTTTCAGCGACAGTGGGTACGTCGGGGAAGACCGTGGAACGGCTGCTGTCCAGCACGGCCACGGCCTTGAGCTTGCCGCTGCGGATATTGGCTTGCTGGGCGCCGATGGTGTCCACCATCAGCGGCACCCGCCCTGCCATGACATCGATGGCCGCCTGGTTGCCACCGGGATAGTTCACCGCCCCGATGTCCACGCCTGCCTTCGCGTTGAACAGGCGCATGGCCAGGTCGAAAGCCTGCGCGCCCGTGGCGTACATCATGCTGCCGGGCGTGGCCTTGGCCTGCTGCACGATCTGCTGCACCGTTGCGGTTTCGATGCCGGGCGCGGACAGCAGGATCATGGGGGCCTTGGCCACCATCGCCACCGGCGCGAAATCCTTCAAGGGGTTGTAGGGCGTGGTCTTCTGCAAGTGCGGTCCGGTGACCATCGTGCCGCTGACCGCCACGCCCAGCGTGTAGCCGTCCGGTGCGGCACGGGCCACGTCGTTCATGGCCAGCATGCCGCCCACGCCGGGACGGTTTTCCACCACCACCGCCTGCTTGTTCACATCGGAAAGCTCCTGGGCCAGGATCCGTCCCACCATGTCGGATGCCCCGCCGGCGGTATAGCCGACCAGCAGGCGTATCGGTTTGGCGGGATAGCCGGCGGCCGCATCCGCCGAAGCCGCCGCTGTTGCCACAGCGGTTGCCGCGGGGCTCGCCGCGCATGCGCCGGTGGCCCAGGCCAGCATGGCGGTGGCCAATGGGAGGAGGATCCTCGTCTTCATCTCGTTGTCTCCAATGTTGTCCTGAGGACTGTAGGTATGTGAACAGTGTCCCTGACCCCGTGCGCGCATCGCAAACACAAATTTTGATAATGTGCACAATGTGCACACAGGGATATCCCTTTCGGGAGGGCTTATGGAAAGCGAGGTTCGCGGCACGCAAGCCGTTGCCCGCGCGCTGGGTCTGCTGCAGCTGGTCGCCGATCATCATCCGCAAGGGCTGGCGTTGAGCGGCCTGACGGCGGCATTGGGACTGGATCGCACTACCGCGTACCGCTTGATGTCCAGCCTGGTGCAATCGGGCTATGTCGAACGGGATGCCGAGCGGGTGTACCGCCTGGGATTGCGGGCCATGCAACTGGGGCTGGCCGCGATGAACGGCGCGCCCCTGGTGCAGGCTTGCCGGCCGCTGATGCAGCAATTGGCCCGGCGGACGGAGGACACGGTGTTTCTGGTGGTGCGCAATGGAGATTACGGACATTGCCTGCACTGCGAGGAAGGGGCGTTTCCGGTCAAGGCACTGGTGCTGCAGATCGGCGGGATGCGTGTGCTGGGGATAGGATCGGCGGGCATGACCCTGCTGTCGCGGTTGGACGATGGGCAGATCGACGCACTGCATGCGCGGCACCGGGACGAATTCGCGCCGCGCAACCTGACGGCCGCGCGCTTGCGGCGGCTGGCAGAGCAGGCGCGCGAGCAAGGGTATTCGGCGACGCTGGGTTTGGTCAGCGAAGGCGTGGGCGGCGTAGGGATGAGCTTCGAGCTTCCGCATGGCGGCCACGCCGCGATCAGCATCGCCGCCATTGCGGGACGTATGCAGCCGGAACGGCGCGCATGGGTAGCCCGTCAGATCTCGGATGCACTGCGCGCGGCGAAATTCCAGCCGCGTTATAAAATTCGGAATAATCAATGACTGGCTGGTGATGGAAAGCTGAAGAGGCACAAAATCGCGACTGCCCGCCACCATGAACAGGACTGACGAAATGACCGCTACCGCGTTGAACCACTCAAAGATGAAATAAATCCGGCCACGCCATCCATGACTGACGACACCACCCGCATGTCTCCGGATTTCTCCGTTGATAATGCCCCGCAGGAAAATGCCACGGGCCAGGCACGCCTGTTCACCCTCGCTGTTGGTCTTGGCGCGTCGGCGGGAGGCCTGCAAGCGCTTCAGGCTTTTTTCAAGGCCATGCCGCCTGATAGCGGCATGGCTTTTGTACTGGTGCAGCGCCTGGATCCTGACCACCCAAGTACTCTCGCCGAGATAGTCGCTGAAAGTACAGTAATGCCGGTGACTCAGGCAAAGACGGGGGATGCGCTCGCCCCCAATCATGTCTTTGTCATCAAGCCTGGTGCCGTGATGACGCTTTCCAGAGGCATCCTGGACATCGCTTGCAGCCCCACCGATGCAATGCGTCAGACGTCAATCGATGCATCCCTTGCTTCACTGGCCGAGGATCAAGGCGAAAATGCCATAGCGGTCATCCTCGCCGGCTTCGGCAGCGCAGGTGCCATGGGGTTGGAGTCGATTCGGGAACACGGCGGCCTGACATTTGCCCAAGCGGAGTTCGATCACTCCTCCCACGATGACGCCTCCGAAGATGATTCCCTCCCATCGGATGCACCTCGAACCGCAGTTGCGGGCGGCGTCATCGACCGTTTGCTACCGGTCGCGCAAATCCCGGCCGCCCTCCTGCGTCACGCCGCGTATCGCAACCGCAGCGATGCCAAAAATGGGGCCGACGGACTGGAGGAGGACGTGGGTGGCAACCTCGGCGTCATCTGCGCCATCCTCAATAGCCGCATGGGTCGCGATTTCAGCTCATACAAGACCAGGACGCTCATGCGCCGGGTGCAACGGCGTATGGCCGTCCTCCAGTGCGATGACGTCGCGGAGTATATTGAACAGTTGCGGGAGCAACCGGACGAACCGGAGCAGTTATTCCGCGAGTTCCTCATCCGGGTGACGAATTTCTTCCGTGACCATAACGCCTTTGACGCGGTGGCACGCAGGATCCCTGAACTACTGTCGCAGGACGCAGGCAAGGACACGCGAATCTGGATCCCGGGTTGCGCCACGGGCGAGGAGGCCTACACCCTGGCCATTCTCTTCCAGGAGGCGCTTTCTCATGCTGGCCAATCGCATAAGGTTCAGATTTTTGCCACCGATCTTGACGATCAGGCCATCAGGATTGCCAGGACGGGACGCTACCCTGAATCGATTGCCGCGGACATTCCGGCAGCGCTTCTTGAGCGTTACTTCGTCAAGGAAAATGGGGAATACCGCGTATCCCGGCCGATACGGGACATATGCCTGTTCTCGACGCACGATCTGGTCAAGGACCCGCCATTCTCGCGGCTGAGCCTGATTTCCTGCCGCAACCTGTTGATCTATTTTGCGCCAGCCCTGCAAAAGCGCGTCGTGACGCTGTTCCACCACGGCCTGCGCGCCGGGGGACTACTCTTGCTTGGAACCTCCGAGGCAGTGGCGGCGGATGCTGGCCTGTTTTCCACCGTGGATAAAAAACACCGAATTTTTCGACGTAAATCCGCTCCTGCGCATTTGGCACGATTGCCGGCCCCGCCCCTGCTCGCACCAGCGCGGGAAGTCCGAGCCGCTGCCGATAACCGGGTAGCTGCGCAAATTGCGCGAGTCATTTCCCGTTACGCTCCCGCGTTCGTGGTGATGGATCGCAGGCAGAATATCCAGCAGTTTTCCGGACCGGTCGGCAAATACCTGGCGCCAAACGATGGCGTCATGAGCATGAATCTTGGTCTTCTGCTGCACCCGCAGTTGCGCGGGCCACTGCGCGCCGCCCTCAAACAGATGACAGCGACCCAGCAAGCCGTCGTGGGAGAAGAAATTGCTCTCGCGATCGCAGGGCATACCGAAGTAGTAAGCCTGGCAGTCGAATTGCTCAAGGATGGCGCCGGATCGGAGAGTGAAGATCTGGTGATCGTGGTCTTTCAGAACTGCGGGCCGATTCGCGCAGCCAAAATGACCATCCAGGATGACGTTTTTGGCGAAGACCCGGCGGGCGCCCGAAGATATTCGCGAACCCCGGTCGAGCTGCTGGAGATATCCCCGGGGGACCTGCAGTCTTTCCATGACGAGTACCAGTCCTCCTACGAAGAATACCAAGCTGTCAACGAGGAACTGCAATCCGCCAATGAAGAGCTTCAATCCACCAATGAAGAGCTTCAATCCACTAATGAAGAATTGGAAACCTCGAAAGAGGAGTTGCAATCAATCAATGAAGAACTGACCACTCTCAATTCCGAGCTGAATGCGCGCAACGACAGTCTCGTCGAACTGAACGACGACTTGACCAACCTCATCGACAGCACTTCAATCGCCACGCTATTCCTCGATGAAAAGCTTAGCATTCGTCGTTTTACCCCCGCGTTGCTGGACATATTTCGAGTTCGTGAGGGGGATCAGGGCCGTCCCATCATTGACATCGTTTCACGCCTGAAGGAAGACGGTTTGAGCGACGATGCAGCGGAAGTGCTCAATACGCTGGAGCCGTTACAGCGCCAGGTGAGCTTGAAGAGCGGCGATCGGTCGTTTCAGATGGAGATCCGCCCTTATCGGGGCACGGATGACGTAATCGGCGGTGTGGTAATCACCTTTGTCGATATCACCGACCGCGACAGCGCGG
Source organism: Achromobacter sp. HZ34 (assembly GCF_002209485.1). Lineage (GTDB taxonomy): Bacteria > Pseudomonadota > Gammaproteobacteria > Burkholderiales > Burkholderiaceae_B > Bordetella_C. The sequence continues at coordinate 1,253,358 of NZ_NJIX01000001.1, forward strand.
AAAAAGCGCGGGCAAGTCTGGCGGCGATCGTCGACGCGTCAGATGACGCCATCATTGGGCATGATTTGAATGGTGTAATCGTCAGCTGGAACGCCAGCGCGGTGAGCTTGTTCGGCTACACCGAAGAAGAAGCGATCGGTCATCGGCTTGCGCTGATACTCAGGACCGAGGACAACGAAAAGGAACAGGAGCTACTCGATAAGGTCCATGCCGGCGAACGTATCGGGCATCACGACACCAGGCATCTACACAAGAATTCCAGCGTGATTGAGGTGTCTCAGAGCGTAGCGCCGATTCGCACAAGCGGCGGCGAGATTATCGGAGCCGCGCGGATCGTTCGGAGCGCCACGAAGCGGGCAGATGGCGAACGCGAAAAAATTGCTGCACCCAAGTGAGGCGCGCCAGCAAGGAACAGGTTATTCTCCGTAATCTTCGACAAGAACCACAGTCGCGGATTCCCTCTCCCAGCTTTACTCTGAACGCTGACACCAATGGATATTTTTTCCAAGAGATGCGGGGAATATTGGGCCACCGTAGAGGTATATGAGCACGGCGATGGAACATTTTCCTGGCATTTGCGGCTGGCCGCGGATGCCCACCCAGGCACTCAGTTCGAGGTTGCCTCGGGTCGCGGTTTTACAGAGAGAGCGGTCGCTACCGTCGAGGGCATGGAGGCCCTCGGCCTGTTAGACGAAGCCCACTCTTTAGAAAATGGCTTTGTAGTCGCAGCGGGCCGACCCCGCTCCACGCCACGCCTCCATTGACGAGCCTGCACCGCTTGGCCGCGTACAGGCGCGCGCGTAAGCGCGGCCGGCGACCATGCATCACTCGAAGCGCAGCCGCTCGATTATTTCCTTCTTGTGGCCGTACACGCCCATGCCTGACGGCATCATGCTGTGGGCTGAGCAGCAATGAATTGACGGCGAGCGCATTGACGAGCGCTTGACGAAAGACCTGAAGCGCTTTCAAAGCGTCGATCATTATCCTCAGCAGTTCTCGGGCGGCGGCCAGATCCCCACGCGACGGCGGAATCTTCTGGATCAGACGTTCTTGATCCGCGATGCGCTCCATGGCCGCCTGGATTTTCAGGTCGACCTCGCGCAAAGAGGAACGCAATTTGGCTCGTTTCACGCTATACCCTGGCGGGTGTACGGAAGCCCCGAGGTAACATGAATCTGGGGACGGGTTGGTTGAGACAAGGTTCCTATATTAGCGGCAATCAAATTCGATAGATATGCACTTTCCGACTAAGCTGAATCAAAAAACCGACACAGAAGTCGTAGCGTTCTGGCTGCGGGGCCGCAATGACTGGTTCCGCAAGAATCCGGATTTCGATCGACGTTTCCATGATGGCTTTATCGATCTGCATCTGGCCGCCGCACGCCGTGAGCTCGACGACTGGAATCGATCGCCGACAGGCGCGTTGGCGCTGCTCATCCTGCTGGATCAATTTCCGCGCAATGCGTTTCGCGGCACGGCGCATATGTATGCCACCGATCCCCTGGCACGGCACTATGCCCGCGACGCAATCGCGCAGGGCCACCCGGATCACGTCGACCCGCGCCTGCGCGTGTTCTTCTACCTGCCGTTCGAACATTCGGAAGACCTCGCCGACCAGGACCTGTCGCTTGCCCTGCACGCGAGTATGGAGGGCGAGGACCAGTCATACGCCGAACGCCACCGCGACATCATCCGCCGCTTCGGCCGCTTTCCGCACCGCAATACAGTGTTGCTACGCGAAACGACGGCGGAAGAACAAGCGTATCTGGATGAAGGCGGCTTCGCGGGGTGATCCGCATGCCTCGAACCGCGAACTTTGTCCTCCGGCAACCCTGTCTCAGTTTTTGAGACAAAGTGCAGAATTTGAACTGGCGGGTCGCGCGTCATCCCGAGAGAATGGCGTGAAAGGGGCCGAAAACAGACCAAAGCCCCAACAAGACACTTCCGGGGAAAATCCATGCGTCTTTCGTTTCATCCAGCGTCACTGTGTGCCGCCGCCGTGCTGGCGGGTCTTTTCACCGCCTCGGCGCATGCCGACCGGCTCGACGACATCACCGCCCGTGGCGTGGTGCGCGTCGGGATCATGACCGACTACCCGCCTTTCGGCAGTGTCGACCAGCAAATGAAGCCCCAGGGCTACGACATCGACATGTCGGCGCTACTGGAGAAGGCCTGGCATGTCCGGGTGGAATTCGTTCCGGTGACCGCCCCCAACCGAGTGCCTACCTTGCAGACCGGCAAGGCCGACATCATGTTGAATATCGGCCGCAGCGAAGAACGAGCCAAGGTGGTGGACTTCACCCAGCCTTATGCGCCCTATTTCATCGGCATCTACGGGAAGCCTGGCAGCCCGCCGGTGCATGGCCTGGACGATTTGAAGGGAGTAACGGTGGCGGTCACCAAAGGCGCCATCGAGGAACGCTTGCTGACCGAGCAGGCCAAGGACGCCAAGCTGTCGCGCTTCGACGACAACGCAAGCACCATTGCCGCGTTCTTCAGCGGCCAGTCCAGCACCATGGCCATCGGCAACGTCATCGCCCTGGCGCTGCGCCAGAAGGGTTCACCCGCCTTCGAGCAAAAGCTGATTCTGCTCAATTCTCCCGTGCACGCGGCCGTGCCGAAGGGTGAAAAGCGCCTGTTGGACAAAATGAATGGTTTTCTATCCAGCATCAAGGCGGACGGCAGCCTGAACGCCATCTCGCAAAAATGGATGCAGCAACCGCTTTCAGCCGATCTTCTGCAGGCTGGTTCCTGAAACACGCGCCGGTCAAGTCCGGCTGAGCAGGCGGCGGCGCACGAACTCCGCCGCTCGCTGGCCGGTCAACACTTCGGACCACAAATCAGCGGCCAGTTGGCGATGCAGGCGCAATGCTTCCGCGTCCTGCGAGATCGTGCCGACACCACGCCACACGTTCAACTGCGGCCCCACGCGGAAGGGACTCGTCAACGCGAAGGTCGCATCCGCCTGCCGAATCACGGAGAAACTGGTCGTGGGCAACCTGTCGAACAGAATCCCCACTTGGACACCCATGGGTGGGGATTCCAGCAATTGAGCCACGCGTTCCAACTCGTGGCGGACCATGCTGCGATGCGCCTGCCGTACGGCGGGATTGGCATCTTCGTCGTCCAGGCCCTGTTCGCTGAACTGCACGAGTTCGGGCAGGGAAAGCACATTGGTGATGGCGGGAAGGCGCTGCAGATACTGGGTCTTGCGCAGCTTCAATATCGACATCAGCGCATCGATGTCGGTACGCGCTCGCACCGGTCGCCTGGCCGCCGCGGTACGCGTCGTCAGGGCCTGCTTCAACGACGTGTCGTAGTCATCGGAAGTGAGCAGATAAACGATGGGACCGAAGGCTACGAAAATATGCTCGGCGCGCGCCTCGATCTGCCGCAACCGCTCGAAATACGCCAGGGCCGACGCAACATATTCGACACCGACGCCAAGCAGTGTTTCCAGGGGCACTTCAAGCAAGCGCGCCACGCGCACCAGCACGTCGAGCCGACCGATGCCCTGCGCCTCCATGCGATACACCGACGCCCGCGAAACGTTGAGGCGTTCCCCCAGGGTTTCGGCACTGAGACCCGCGCCCATCCGGTACGCGCGCAGGCGCAGGCCGATTTCCACCAACTTCGAATTCATGCTCCGTAGCGTCCTGTTCCAGCCCGTCGGACCGCGACTGTCTCACTGGACGCGAATGGGCTTGCCCCAACGCTTGTAAAGCAAGTCATGTCGAAAGTAAATCCACGTTCACACCAAGAGGTCTACCCATGATCGATCTGATCATAGCCGGCGGCCAGGCCGTCATCGGCGACGCTATCGTGCAAGCCGACATCGCGGTCGAAGAAGGAAGAATCGTCGCGATCGGCTCGCTGTCCGGCTTGCCGAGCGCGCGCAACGTCATCGACGCCACCGGCCTGTATGTGCTGCCTGGCGCCATCGACTGCCACGTGCATTTCCGCGATCCGGGTTCGACCTACAAGGAAAATTGGCAAACGGGCTCCACCGCTGCCGCGGCCGGCGGCGTGACGACGGTCATGGACATGCCCAATACGGATCCCGCCACCGCCAATCTCCCCGCACTGGCACGCAAGCGCGAGCGCGCGGCCGCCTTGTCCCTGGTCGACTGGGGACTATACGGTGTGCTCGACAGCAGCAGCCTGCCCCATCTCGAGGCCTTGACCGCCGATGGCATAGGCGGCTTCAAATGCTTCATGACAGAAAACACGGGCGACCTCGAATCGCCCGACGACGGCGTCATCCTTGAAGGGCTGGAACGCCTGGGCCGCCTGGGCGTGCGGTGCTCGGTCCATGCGGAAAACGCCGCCATCATGCAACATCGGCGCAGGCAATTCATGGACGCGGGCCGCGCCGATGCGCGAGCGCACGAGGAATCCCGCCCGGAAGTCTGTGAAATCGAAGCCATAGGCCGAGTCACCGCGCTGGCTCAGGCAGCGCGCGCCCAGGTCCACATCGCCCACGTGAGTTCGGCGGGGGGCGTACAGGCCATCCGTCGCGCGCTGGCCCAGGGGCTGGACATGACGGCGGAGACCTGCCCGCACTATCTGCTATTCGGCTTGCCTGAGGTAGACAGCCTGGCCGGCATGGTTCGGGTCAATCCGCCCATACGCGGGGGTGCGCACGCCGATGCATTGTGGGACGCCCTGCTCGACGGCACCATAGGCATGATCGCCACGGACCACGCGCCTCACACGGAAGAGGAGAAGCGCAATCCGGATATATGGAAATGCTGCCGCGGCATGATAGGACTGGAGACGCAGATGCAAGTCATGCTCACTGAATCGCAGAGAGGCCGCATGACCCTTCCCGAATATGTGCGTTGGAGCGCGTTGGCGCCGGCACGCGCCTGGGGACTATACCCACGCAAGGGGCATATCGGCGTCGGCGCCGATGCGGATTTTGCGATCGTGGACATGGACGGACATCATGTGATCGATCAGTCGGCGCTTCATTCGCTCAATCGCATTTCCCCCTGGCACGGGCGCCTGGTGACCGCCCGGCCCGTACACACGCTGGTGCGGGGCAAGCCGGTCATGTTGAACCGGCGCGTGACAGGCGAGCCCGGGTGGGGTAAAGCGGCTGTGCCAACCTGGCAGGGATCCAGCCATGGATGAGACGGCGCGGACATTGCAGCAGCTTTGCAGGTGGGCCGTCGCCACTCGACTGCAGGATATCCCGGCCGACGTGACGGCCCGGACAGGCATGATCGCCGCCGATACGATCGCCTGCGCCCTGGGCGCATCGGCCGATACCGAGTTGGCGGATTGGACGCGCTTTCCGATCGACCCCGCCCACGACGGGCATTGCACCGCCCTGGGCAAGCCGGGCACCCACCCCTCGCCCACCGCCGCCGCCTACAACGCGATCGCCGCGAACTGGCTGCAACTGGACGAGGGGCACCATCACTCGATGTGCCATGCCGGCATCTATTGCGTGCCGGCGGGCTTGGCCGAATGCGAAGCGCGCGACTACAGCCTGGCGGTGTTCGTGCGTGCCGTCGCATTGGGCTATGAGATGACTTGCCGCCTGGCAAGGGCCACGACCTTCGGCGCGGCGCCGGTCCACCCTCATTCCCTGTGGAGCACATTCGGCGCAACCGCCACGCTTGGCTTGCTCCGCGGGCTGGACAGCGCAGCACTATCGCAGGCGCTGCTGCATGCCGCCACGTTCACCGCGCCCCGGCCGTTTGCCGTCGTGGGCGATGGTGGACTTGCGGCCAATCTGTGGGTGGGTGCAGGTATCGCTCAGGCTTTTGCCTGCACGGCTTGGGCGCAGGCAGGACTGCGCGCGCCTACCCACTCATTGGCGCATCTGGGCAATATGTTGGGCGCAAAAACCGACCCGGAGGTGCATACGGAAAAGCTGGGGCAGGACTGGGCTGTCCGTCAGAACTATTTCAAGGACCTTGCCTGTGCGGGTCAAAGCCATGCCGCCATGGAGGCGCTGCTGGAGGCCCGTGCCAGCCTGATCCGGCAGGTGATGGTGGTATTCGATGAAACTGTCCTGATCGACGCTGAAGTCCACGACTTTGCCGTGACCATGGCACAGCACGACATCCCGAGCAGCCTGGCGGCGCGCTTCTCCATCCCCCACTTGCTCTCCGTGGGCTGGTTGCATGGGCGCAGCGATGCCCAGGCGCTGGGAGCCGAGTTCCTCGAAGATCCACAGGTGGCCTGCCTGCGTAAGGCTGTCCGGCTACGGCCATTGCGGCCTGCGCTTGCGCCGCCGCATCATCGTGCGGCACGCGTCACGATAACGCTGCCAGGCGGGCAGACTGCCCAGCACCTTTGCCTGGCGCCGCTTGGTAGCCAGGCGCGGCCATTCGAGGCGGCGGATCTGCAAAGGAAATGCCTGGCCTTGGCCCAAGGACGCCAAACCACGCTACTGGGCACGCTGCTCGATCTGCCATCCCATCTTGACGAGATGGATGCCATGCGCGTGCGCGCCATGCTGCGTTCCAGCGGGCCTCTCAATTGATCACAGGGCGGTAAGGCTGCCAGCCTACTCGCCCTTTTCATGCCCCGCGAACATGTCCACCAGGCTGTGCGGCGCCTCGGCGCCGAAGCACACATCGAGCAATTCCCCTGACTCGGCAGCGGCGGCCGCGCTTCTGGGGAACAACGCTTTTTCATAGACAGCGAGTGCCGCCTCCACGTCTCCGCGACGAGAGACAATGGCTTTCGCCAGTTCGGCGCCGTCGTACATGGCCAGGTTGGCCCCCTCGCCCGACGGCGCCATCAGATGTGCCGCGTCGCCGACCAACGTCACGCCAGGTACCCGCTGCCACTGGTGATCGGGCGGCAACGCATGGATAGGACGGAACACCGGATCGGTCTCGCCATCCGTGATCAGCGCCGTCAGCGCCGGGGCCCATCCGGAAAACTCTTCCGCAACGCGCTTCAAGGTCTCCTTGGGCCGGGCATAGTCGATACCGGCAATCCAATCCCGGGATTTCGACAGCGACACATAGGTGTGCAACACACCATCCGGCTCACGGTGCGCGAATATGCCTTTCTCCGGCGCCAACGCGAACAATGAACCACCACCTACCGCCGCCGCGCTGGGCTTGTGATGGACATCGCTATTGAACAGATAGGTCTCGATGAACACCCTGCCGATATATTCCGGCTGCGCATCGGACAGCAATGGCCGCACCTTGGACCACGCACCGTCGGCACCCACGACAAGATCGGCCGTCACGGCCATCCCATTTTCAAAGGTCAAGGTGTGACGGCCATCACCCAGCCGTCGAGCGCACGCCAGCTTGTACCCCCAGCATATGGCTCCCTCCGGCAGCGCATCGATAAGGATGCGCCGCAGATCACCCCGGCGTACCTCGGGCCGGCCGCCCGTTCCGTCATCGGGTTCGTCGAACAGGACCTCGCCTCGCCAATCGAGCACCCGCGACGCCTGGCCGCCCACGTGGATGATTTTCTCGAAGGCCTCGAACAGGTCCGCATCTTTCAAGGCGAGCTGTCCGTTGTAATCGTGGATATCGAGCATGCCCCCTTGCGTACGGGCGTTGGCCGAAGCCTCTGCTTCATACACCGTGGATGCAATACCGTGGACGTGCAGGACCCGAGCCAGCGTCAGGCCGCCCAGGCCGGCGCCGATGATCGCGATTGAAGTACTCATGCTCTTCCCTCCTGGCGTCTGGCCGGGTGAACCGCATTCCAGAAGTCGGACCGATGTCCAAGATCGAGAATGCAGTTCAGCCGCAACGGCTCTTTATCGCTCGCCCCGCATTAACCCTTGATGAAGGCCAGCAGGTCCGCGTTCAGCACATCCGCATTGGTCGTCAGCATGCCGTGCGGATAACCGGGATACGTCTTCAAGGTCCCGTTCTTCAACAGCTTGATCGATTTCAAGGCCGCATCGGCGTACGGCACGATCTGGTCGTCTTCACCATGCAGGACCAGGGTCGGCACGCTGATGGCCTTGAGGTCTTCCGTCTGGTCGGTTTCCGAGAACGCCTTGATGCCCTCGTAGTGCGCCTTGGCGCTGCCGATCATGCCCTGGCGCCACCAGTTCTGGATAACGCCCTGATAGACCTTGGCACCCTCACGGTTGAAGCCGTAGAAAGGCCCCGTCGGCACGTCCAGGAAAAACTGGGCGCGGTTATCGGCCAAGGCCTTGCGGAAGCCATCGAACACTTCCAGCGGCAGGCCTTCCGGATTGTTCGCGGTCTTCAGCATCAACGGCGGCACGGCGCTGACCAGCACCGCCTTGGCCACACGGCCAGCCGGTTCGCCATGCTTGGCGACATAGCGCGCCACCTCGCCGCCACCCGTCGAGTGGCCGATGTGGACGGCATTCTTCAGATCCAGCGCCTCGACCACCGCGTAGGCGTCCGCCGCGTAGTGGTCCATGTCGTGGCCTTCCGACACCTGCGCCGAGCGCCCATGGCCGCGCCGGTCATGCGCCACCACCCGATACCCCTTCTGCACGAAGAACAGCATCTGGGCATCCCAGTCATCGGAAGAAAGCGGCCAGCCGTGATGGAAGACGATGGGCTGGGCGTCCTTGGGACCCCAATCCTTGTAGAAAATATCAACCTTATCTTTTGTCGTCACAAATGGCATGTCGGACCTCATTGGTGTGGGAGGTGGAATCGGAAAGCCGCGGACCGGCTTCCTCGGCGTGGCGTCCCAAGTCTTGCGGATAAGCAAAGACTCAAGCGGACAAAGCTTTCGGACATTACACGTTTGCCGCGGGCCGGGGAAGGCTATACGTCAAAGATTCATATGCCGATACGGCCGGTCGCAAAACGGGCGCGATTTGCACCAGAGTGGTGATCCTTTGGCAGGATCCGCCGGCGAATCACATTGGTTTTTCCAATGGATTTTCTCAAGAAGTACCAATTGGACAAATGACTTGGCGATACTTAAAGTCCCGGATAGATAAGACCCGAAGCGGGCGTGGGCGTACTTTCCCAAGTACCTCCAAAGTACCCCTGCCCCCTGCAGACCCCACGCAATAAAGAAGAGACAAGGTACATGCAAAGCAACACCCCGGCTCCCGCCGCGCCGACCTCGCCGCAAGCGGGCAAGGTCCAGCGCGTCGACTGCCACGCCCACATCATGGTCCGCGACGCCAAACTGGTCGAAGGACGGCATTCCGAACCCAAGCACGACATCACCGCGGAAGACTTCCTGGCCCTGCTGGACAAGCACGGCATCTCGCATGGCGTGCTGACGCAGCCCAGCTTCTACGGCACCGACAACTCGCTGCTGCTCGACGCCCTGCAACGCTATCCCGACCGCCTGCGCGGCACCGCCATCGTGGCACCGGACATCAGCGACGAGGACCTGGACGCGCTGTATCGCGCCGGCATGCGCGGCCTGCGCCTGAACTGGCTGCGGCGCGACAGCCTGCCCGATGCGGCCGGTGAGGCATACCAGCGCCTGTTTGCCCGCGCGCGTGAGCACCGCTTCCATATCGAGCTGTACGTCGAAGGCCACAAGATGGCTGCCATCCTGCCCGCCATCCGCCGCGGCGGCGCGGCCGTGGTGGTGGATCACTTCGGGTCCCCCGAGCCGGATACCGGCATCAACGGCGCGGGATTCCGCGAAGTGCTCAAGGGCGTGAGCGCCGGCGACACCTGGGTCAAGCTGTCCGCTCCCTACCGTCTGGGCGGCCGGGCGCCTCAGCCCTACGCCCAGGAACTGCTGAACGCCGGCGGCCCCGAACAACTGCTGTGGGGCAGCGACTGGCCCTGGGTGTCGCACGAAGACTCGCAACGTTATGAGCAATGCCTCGATGATTTTGAACTCTGGGTCCCGGATCCCAAACAGCGCGCCGTGATCTGGCGCGACACGCCGCGCCGCCTGTTCGGATTCTAAAAAAATATCCCGGAGACAATCGTGCAAAACCCAATCGACGCCATTCCCGATAACGAAGCCGAACGCGCCGTCATCAAGAAGATCGCCTGGCGCTTCCTGCCCGTCCTGATCCTGGGCTATCTGCTGAATTACCTGGACCGCACCAACATCGGTTTCGCGGCCCTGACGATGAACAAGGACATCGGCCTGAGCGAAAGCCATTTCGGCTTCGGCGCCGGCATCTTCTTCCTGGCCTATTGCCTGTTCGAAATCCCCAGCAACATGCTGCTGTTCCGCTACGGCGCCCGTTTGTGGCTGGCGCGGATCATGATCACCTGGGGCATCTGCTCCGCGGTCATGGCCCTGGTCTTGGGCCCTTACAGCTACTACGGCGCGCGCCTGCTGCTGGGCCTGTCCGAAGCGGGCTTCTTCCCCGGCGTCACCTTCTTCCTTTCCAGCTGGTTCCCCGCGCGCTACCGCACCAGCATCCTGGCCTGGTTCCTGCTGGCCATTCCGCTGTCTTCGCTGATCGGCAGCCCGCTGTCCGGTTCGCTGCTGTACATGGACGGCGTGTGGGGCCTGAGCGGCTGGAAATGGATGTTCCTGCTGGAAGGCACGCCGACGGCCCTGGTCGGCATCTGGGCCCTGTTCGTCCTGGCCGACAGCCCCGACAAGGCCAAATGGCTGACCCTTCCTGAACGCGGCCTGATCAAGCACATGCTGGCCAGCGAACAGCGGGAAAAGCCGCGCAAGGACTTCGCTGCCGCCCTGCGCGACCCGCGTGTGCACCTGCTGGCCCTGATCCAGTTCGGCTTCACCGTCGGTTCCTATGGCGTCGGCATCTGGCTGCCCTTGATCCTCAAGCAATTCCTGTCCACGCCGCTGGAGATCGGCCTGGTGTCCGCCATCCCCTATGCCTTCGCCAGCGTCGGCATGCTGCTGTGGGCGCGCCACTCCGACCGCAGCGGCAATTCGCTGGGCAATCTGGCGTGGAGTTGCGCGGTGGGTGCGGTAGGCCTGGGTTTCGCAGTGTTCGCCCACGGCAGCGTCAGCTCGATGGCCAGCCTGACCGTGGCACTGGTGGGCGTCACCGCGGCGCGTGCCATCTTCTGGGCCATTCCTGGCCGTATCATGACGGGCATAGGCGCGGCGGCGGGTTTCGCCTACATTAACTGCATCGCGGCGCTGGGCGGTTTCGCCGGGCCCTACGTCATCGGCTGGGCCAAGGAAAAGACGGGAAGTTTTTCCGCTGGCCTGGCGGTCATGGGACTGATCCTGGTCATTACCGTCTTGCTCGTGCTGCCGCTGCATCATTACCGTAAACGGGCGCAGGCCGCCGTCCCCGCGACGTCGTAAACTCGCGCCATTCTGTCCATTGCGTCCATAAGCCAAGAACCATCCGAAGGAGAACACAATGTCCGATTCCGCCAAACGCCGCGCCGATTTCCGCGCGCTCATCGAAGCCCGCCAGGGCCTGATGATGCCCGGCGCCTTCAATGCCCTGAGCGCCCGCGTGGCGGCCGACGCCGGCTTCAAGTCGCTGTACCTGAGCGGCGCGGGCGTCACCAATATGTACCTGGGCCTGCCCGACCTCAGTTTCATCGGCCTGACCGACATGGCCGACCATACCGCCCGTGTACGCGATGCGGTCGACCTGCCGCTGCTGATCGACGCTGATACCGGCTACGGCAACGCCGTCAACGTAGGCTTCGCCGTGCGCACTTTCGAACGTGCCGGCGCCGACGCCATCCAGCTGGAAGATCAGGTCAACCCCAAGAAGTGCGGCCATTTCAACGGCAAGGCCGTGATCGAAACGGCGGAGATGCTGGGCAAGATCCGCGCCGCCGTGGACGCGCGCCATGATCCGAACCTGCTGATCGTCGCCCGTACCGATGCCTGCGCCATCCATGGCTTCGAAGCCGCGGTGGAACGCGCGCACGCCTTTGCCGAAGCCGGCGCCGACGTGCTGTTCGTCGAAGCCGTCACCACGCTGGATGAAGTGGAGAAGCTGCCCAAGCTGCTGCCGCGTCCGCTGCTGATGAACATCGTCATCGGCGGCAAGACGCCGGCGCTGTCGCGCGACCGCCTGGGTGAACTGGGCTACGGCATCGTGCTGTACGCCAACGCCGGCCTGCAAGGCGCGGTGCTGGGCATGCAGAAGGCGTTCAGCGCCCTGTCCAAGACGGGCATGCTGGAAGAGGACCCCAATCTGGTCGTCCCCTTCAACGAACGCCAGCGCCTGGTGGACAAGGCGCATTACGACAAGCTGGAAAAACAGTACGCCGCACCGTAATCGGTGACCGGGCCTGCTGGCCCGGGGCGCTGAGGTCCGGGTCCCTGTTGGGATCTGGGACCTGGGATCTAGGATCTGGGACCTGGTTCCGAAAAAAATCCGGGCTCCCATCAGGGGAGCCCGGTTAGCATTGAAAACGGCAACAATAACGCGCCCCCACGGCAGGCTCTATGCCGGCTCGGCCGTCCCCGCCCCCATGGGCGTGATCGGTGAGACATAGGCGCCTGCGTTGGCCACGACATCGCGGGCGATGTCGATGATGACGCGCGCCGCCCGCCCCCGCGCCTTGGCGCGATGGGCCGCATAGATCACCAGCGGCGCCAACGCCGGCACCGTCTTGTGCCGCACGATGCCGCCCATCGCCAAGTCCTGTTCCACCAGGCACACCGGCAAGACGCTGGCTGCCACCCCCAGTCGTACCAGGCGCACCAGCGTCGCCATGTCATTGCAGATATCCAGCGTGGGCAACGGCACCTTGGCCCGCGCGAACCACTCGCTGATGATGTTGTGGAAAGGCGAAGCCGGCGGCATCGTCACGATGCGCCGATCGCGCAGATCCCCCGCCCGCAGCGTGCGCACCGCGCCGGTGGACGCCGGCCGCGAAAACCACGCGATTTCGCACAGGGCCAGCGGCTCGACGACATGCAGCGGATCGGACGGCGCATCCGTCAGGAAGGCGATGTCCAGCTTCTGCGCATCCAGCTGCTGACGCAAGGCGGCGCTGTTGGTGATGGTCAGCTCCACCCTTAGCGTGGGATGGCGCCGCTCCAGCTCGGCCAGCAACGCGGGCAGGCAGCTCAAGGCAAAGGTATTGGAAGACCCCAGGCGCAGGGAACCCGTCAGCGGATCGCCGCTGCTCAGGCGCCGTTCCATTTCCTGCAGCACGTCGAAGCCGCGCTGCACGTACTGCTGGGCGATCTGCCCTGCCTCCGACAGGCGCACACCGCCTTTGCCGCGCACGAATAGCGAACATCCCAGCGCGGCCTCCAGGTCGCGGATGCGCAACGAGATCGACGGCTGCGTGATTCCCAACCGTTCCGCCGCAATGCGGAAGGACCCGCATTCGCTGATGGCAAGAAAAGCCTCCATCTGGGCCACGGTGTAGTGCTTCATGTTGTCGTGTTTTGCCTTGGTGCTTCCAGCCTTGGTGTGTCATTTTGCGGGGCTGCATTCCCCTATTGTTCATGCCTGATTGAACGCCTGCGCGAATTCGTCCGAGAAGATGTCCGCCAGGGACTGGCGCAATGCCGCCGCGCGCTCGACGCCATAGATCTCCTCGAATCGTCCCTGCGCCTTGCGCCACAGCTGATTGGATTCCGCCAGCTTGGCCTTGCCCCGTGTCGTCAACACCACGCGGCGGCTGCGGCCATCGCGTTCGTCACGCTTCTGCACCAGGTAGCCATCTCGCTCCAACGGCTTCAGGCTGCGCGCCAGCGCGGACAGGTCCAGCACCATGGCATGAGCCAGCTCCGACGGCGTGGGCTCGTTACCGCGTTCGATATGCACCAGGACGGAACGCTGGACGATAGTCAGTCCACACGGCGCCAGCACGGCGTCGTACAGCTGCGTGAGCCTGCGCGTGGCCTTGCGCAAGGCGGCGCCATTGCAGACCAGAGGGTCCTTGATGCTCGAAACGGGGAGCCGTGGCATGGGTATCTCCAGGGAAGCCTCGACTTTAACGCACCTTGACCGATACTGGCATATGCCAGTACATTGGCCGAATACTTGCATATGCCAGTAAATTTCAACCACGGTTTTCCTGCGTCGTTTTTCCTTGCATGCGCAATTGCATGCACCCTGCCTTGCGTCCCTGAGGAATCCATGTCGGCCAATCCCGCCCTCAACGCTGCCCCGCCTGCCTCCAATGCGCGCCTGCGCGGCATGCTTGAGGCGCCGATCGCATCGACGCTGATCCGCATGGGTTGGCCCAATCTGTTGATGATGCTGGCACAGTCTTCGACCGGCCTGGTGGAGATGTGGTTTCTCGCCAAGCTGGGCACCGATGCCTTGGCCGGCGTCGCGGTAGTCATTCCCCTGCTGATGCTGATGCAGAACATGTCGCAGGGCGCCATGGGCGGCGGCATTTCGTCGGCCATCGCCCGCGCGCTAGGCGCCGGCAACGCGGCGCTGGCGGACTCGCAGGCGCGCCACGCCGTGGTGTTGAACGCCCTGGTGGGCATCGCCTTCACCGCCATTTTCCTGTCCTGCAGCGGCATGCTGTTCCAGCGGCTGGGTGCCACCGGCCCTGCCCTGGCGTACGCCAGGACGTATGGCCAGGTGCTGTTCGTCGGCCTGCCGCTGATGTGGACGATGAATGCGCTGGCCAGCGTGATCCGTGGCACGGGCAATATGCTGGTGCCGGGCGCGGTCATTTGCGGTGGCGCCTTCCTGTTGATCCCCGCGGCCGCGGCGCTGATCTTCGGCATCGGTCCGGTGCCCGCCCTGGGCGTGGCGGGCGGGGCCTGGGCTTTGGTGGTCTATTACGGCGTGGGCACCCTGGTGCTGGGCTGGTATTGCGTCAGTGGGCGCAACCTGGCACGGCTGCATCGTGGCCCCTTGCACTGGGCGCCCATGCGCAACATCCTGGCCGTGGGCGGCATCGCGTGCCTGAATCCGGTATTGACCAACAGCCTCATCGCCATCACGACGGCCATCGTCAGCGCCTACGCCGGGACGCAGGCACTGGCCGGCTATGCGACGGCCGCGCGCCTGGAGTATCTGCTCATGCCCATCGCCTTCGGCCTGGGCGCGCCCATGGTGGCGCTGGTCGGCGCCAACCTGGGCGCGGGCCAGACCGAACGGGCACGGCGCATCGCGTTGACGGGCGGCGCGATGGCTTTCACGCTGGCCGAGACGGTCGGCATCCTGGCGGCGATCTGGCCCGAAGCATGGTTGCGCCTGTTCGGTACGGACACATTGATGCTGCAGACCGGCGCGCACTACCTGCGCATCGTCGGTCCGTTCTTCGGGTTCTTCGCGCTGGGCTTTTCCCTGTACTTCGCCTCGCAGGGCGCACGCAAGCTGAAATGGCCCTTGCTGGCGGGAGCCTTCCGCCTGGCAATCTATGCGGGCGTCGGCGGCATCGCGCTGTCGGTCACCGGTTCCTTGACCGTGTTCTTCACGGCGGGCGCCGTGGCCATGGTCATCTACGGCGTGTGCATCTGCCTGTCGGTGACGTCCGGGCAATGGACGGCGCCGGCATCGGCGGCCAAAGGGACGTGACATTCAGGGCGTGACGTCCGCGCCGCACACGCGCTTGCAGCGCATTTCTCGTAAATCATCAGCATCACAACATCGGGAGTTGATCATGAAGATACTGGTCGTCGGCGCGGGCGCCATCGGCGGATACTATGGCGCGCGGCTGATCCAGGCGGGCGCGGACGTCACCTTTTTGGTGCGCCCCAAACGCGCCGCGGCACTGGCCGAACGTGGCCTGCGAGTACATAGTCCCCTGGGTGATTTCTCCGGCCAGGTGCGTACCATCACCGCCAGCGCGCTGCAGCCGGACTACGATCTGGTCCTGCTCAGTTGCAAGACCTATGACCTGGACGCCGCCCTGGACGACATCCAGGGCGCCTTCGGCGAGCGCACCCCGACGGACGGCTCCAGGGCAGCCGGCCCACGGACGGCCGCCCCCTACATCCTGCCCTTTCTCAATGGCCTCGGTGTCTACGACCAGCTCGACGCCCGCTACGGCAAGGACCGCATCATTGGTGGTGCATCCTACATCGCCACCATGCTGGACGCGCAAGGCGACATCCGCCATCTGGCCAATACGGACGTCGTCATCGTCGGCGCGCGCAGCGAGGCCGGCGCCACCACCGCGCAGGCCTTCCATGCGCTGATCACGCAATCCCCCGGCATGCGCTCCCTGGCGACCGACATCGAACAGGCCTTGTGGAACAAGTGGATGATGCTGGCCTGCGGCGCGCTGATGAACTGCCTGATGCGCGGCACCATCGGCGACATCCTGGCGACGCAGGACGGCGCCAGGCTCATGCACCAGGCCATCGCCGAATGCCTGTCCGTTGCGCAGGCAGAGGGCCATCCCTTGTCGCGTGAAGAGGTCCGCAAGCTCGAGGAGCGGTTGCTCGACGTCAATTCCAAGTGGGCCGCCTCGATGATGCGGGATATTTCCCAGGACGCGCCGCGCCTGGAATCGGCAGCCATCGTCGGTGACCTGATCACGCGCGCCACCCGGCACGGCATCGACGTGCCCCTGATACGCGCATCGTATTGCCACCTGCAGGTCTACGCGCGCCAGCATCACTGAGAGCGAAGGTGTCGTATACGGATGGCCAATGCCGCATGACCGGCCATGGCCGCCGGACTGACGTGAGCATGGACCTGCTACGCTTCCGCTAAACCCTTATCGAGAAGCCGCCCGCCATGACCACGCCTGCCCAGGTAAACGCCGCCGACCGCCCCGTCGCCCTTGTCACCGGATCGACATCAGGCATAGGCGCGGCCGTCGCCCGCCGGCTGTCACAAGACGGATACGCGGTGGTCCTGCACTCGCGTGCATCGGCCGATGCCGGCACGGCACTGGCGGCGGAGTTGGGCAACGCAGTCTATATCCAGGCCGACCTGGGCGACGACAGCCAACGCGGCCGCCTCATCACTGAAGCCGTCGCGGCATGGGGCCGCCTGGATGTCCTGGTCAACAACGCCGGCATCAGCCGTGTGATCCCCCATGGCGATCTGGCCGCCGCCACCCCGGAGGTCTGGCACGAGCTCTACGACGTGAACGTGGTGGCGCCTTTCCGGCTGATCACCGAAGCGCAGGATGCCTTGCGTGCCGCCGCCAGCCGGGGGCGGCCGGCCAGCGTCGTCAACATCAGTTCACATGCCGGCATCCGGCCCAAGGGCGCATCCATACCTTATGCCGCCACCAAGGCCGCGCTGAATCACGTCACGAAGCTGCTCGCGGTGACGCTGGCCCCTGGCATCCGCGTGAACGCCGTGGCGCCGGGCCTGGTCGACACGCCCCTGACGGCGGACTGGACCGACGCCCAGCGCCTGTGGAAGGAACGTGCGCCCATGCGCCGCGCGGCGAGTCCCGCCGACATCGCCCAGGCGGTCGCCCTGCTGGTGGCATCGGACTACCTGACCGGCGAAGTGCTGCTCTCGGATGGTGGACTCAATCTCGTGTGAGGCGGGCGCGCATATCCGCCAGGGCCCAGGCATGGATGCCCAGGCCGGCCAGCGCCAGCAAGCTGCCCACCCAGCCGGTCGACGACCAGCCCAGGCCTGCATCGATGGACAGGCCGCCCAACCATGCGCCCAACGCGTTGGCGATGTTGAAGGCGGAATGGTTCAAGGCGGCGGCCAGCGTCTGCGCGTCACCGGCAACGTCCATCAGGCGCGTCTGCAGCGTCGCCGCCAGCGCCACCACGGTGCCGATCAGAAGCACGTTGAGCGGCCCCAGGAAGGGGCTGCTGGCCGACAGATAAAATGCGCCCATCACGATGGCGGCCCAGACCAGCACGTAGCGTATGGTCTTTTCCATATTGCGATCGGCGAAGCGCGAGCCCATCAGATTGCCGCTGACCATGCCCAGGCCGAACAGCGCCAACACCACGGGCACCCAGGCCGGCGGCATATGCGCCATCTCGGTCATCGTGGGCTTGATGTAGCTGAACACCGTGAAGATGCCGCCCGAGCCGATGGCGCCGATACCCAGGGTCAGCACCACCTGCTTGTTGCGCAAGGCGCCCAGCTCGCGCAAGGGACTGGCGCGTTTGTCGCCGGGCACGTAGGGCACCCAGCGCCATACGGAAAAGGCCGTGAGCAAGCCGATGGCGCCGACGATGGCGAACGCTGAACGCCAACCCAGCAACTGCCCGATGGCCGCGGCAATGGGCACGCCGACCAAGGTTGCGATGGTCAATCCGAGCAGCACCATGGCGACGGCTTGCGCGCGCCGATGCGGCGGTACCAGGCCAGCGGCGACCAGGGCCGCGACGCCGAAATACGTGCCGTGGGGGAAGCCGGTGGCGAAACGCGCCAACGCCATGGACCCGAAGCCGGGCGCCACCGCGCTGACGAAGTTGCCCAGCGCGAACACCAGCATCAGGCCGATCAGGAAGCTGCGCCGCGCCCAGCGGGCACCCAGCACCGCCAGCAAGGGCGCACCGATCACCACGCCCAGCGCGTAGATGCTGATCAGATGGCCGGCTTGCGGGATGCTGATCTGGAGATCGCTCGCCGCGTCGGGCAACAGGCCCATGATGACGAACTCACCGGTGCCGATGGCAAAGCCGCCGACGCCCAGGGCAAACAGCGCACGGCGCGTTTCCGCGCGGGAAAGCGTAATAGAAGCGGGGGCGCGGCTGTCGGCCACGCCAGGAGATAAGGACATAGGGGTTTGAATAAGGAAATGCGTGAAGGACAGCGCGGAAGCACAACGTCGCGCGCCGTGTGCCGAAATGGAGCGGCAATCGGGAAGCACGCGGCAGCGATAGACCGCTATGGTAACCGCTGAAGATGAACGTCACGTCACAGGCGGGCGCGCGGTCGAGGTCTCGGCCGGGATCGCTGCCGGGGTCACTGCCGCGGAATCGTCGGCAGGTTCTCTGCCTCGTGCGCGAAACGTTCGATGAGGAAATCCAGCAAAGCCCGCACACGCGGCACCATGTAGCGGGTGGGATGCCATACGGCGTATACGCCCGCCTCTTCCCAGGCATAGTCCGGCAGCACGATACGCAGGCGGCCGGCGCGCACTTCCGCGGCCGCGTCCCACATGGGCTTGCGCACGATGCCACGACCTTCCAACGCCCATCGGCGGGCCAGCATGCCGTCGTTGGTCTCCCATGCCTGCGCCATCGGCACCGTGAACCGCGAGTGCGCGCCGTCCTTGCGGAAGTGGAATTCATTGAGCGGACCCGCGGCCGTCACCAGCACGATGAACGCATGACCGTTCAACGCGTCGGGCGTGCGCGGTTCACCATGTCGGCGCAGATAGTCCGGCGATGCGCACAGCACGCGGCACATGGGGCCCAGCCGGCGCGCGACCAGGGTACCTTCCTCGGGCGGGGCGAAACGGATGGCAAGGTCGATGTCGTCCTGTACCAGGTTGGTGATCGAGTCCGTCAGCGTCATGGACAGGCGCACGTCGGGATGGCGCGCGGTGAAGTCGTCCAGCCACGGCGACAGGATGTGCAGGCCGAAGTCCGTGGTGGACGACACGCGGATCTTGCCCTGGATGGCGCCGGTTCCCACTTGCAACGCGGCCTCGCCGTCATCGATCGCTTGCAGGGCGACCTGACAGTGGGCCAGGTACACGCGTCCTTCGTCCGTCAGGCGCAGTTGCCGGGTCGTGCGGACGAACAAGCGGGCGTTGAGAGCCGCCTCCAGCTTGCCCAGGCGCGCACTCGCCGCCGCCGGTGACATGCCCAGCTTGCGGCCGGCGGCCGAGAGATTGCCCAGTGCCGCTGCCGATGCGAACAGGCGCATGTCACCCAGTCTGTCGGCTGCCATTATTCAGTTGAATTTGAAAGACTGTCTTATACAAGACCGATTATCAAATATACCGGATATATCCATACTGACGCCCGTTGCCTCGCCCTGGGGCGTATTACAGATGCATCCACATGAGTTCCAGCTTCCCCCATGGCGCGGCCGTTGCGCCCGTTGATCCCGTTGCGCCTGCTTCGCCTGCAACGTCCCCGGCGCCCCCTACGTCTCCAGCCACCCCTGCTTCGACAGCGTCCCGGGCGGCCGCCACACCGAGCAACTTCGACGAACAAGCCGCCACGCTGCATTGGCCCGGTCTGATCGCGCTGATGCTTGCCAGCTTCGCGGCGACCGCCAACGAGAGCGTGCCCGCCGGCCTGTTGCCACATCTGGCCGCGGGCCTGGGCGTTACGCAAGCCTGGGCCGGGCAGCTGGTCACGCTGTGCGCGCTGGGCGCGGGCCTGGGCGCCGTGCCCCTGGCCACGCGCCTGCGCCACTGGCCACGGCGCCGCGTCCTGATCCTGGCCCTGCTCGGTTTCTTTCTGTGCAATGCCATCACCGCCCTGTCGCCGCATTTCGGACTGACCTTGGCCGCGCGCTTCGTGGTGGGCGCAGCGGCGGGTCTGGCCTGGAGCGAGATCGCCACCTTCGCGCGCCGCCTGGCACCACCCGCGCAGCAAGGCCGTGCGCTGGCCGTCGCCATGCTGGGCATTCCGCTGGCATTGGCCCTGGGCGTGCCCCTGGCGGCGTGGCTTGGCCAGTGGCTAAGCTGGCGCTGGATATTCGCCGGCCTGTCCGCCCTGCCCTTGCTCCTGATCGGCTGGCTGCTACTTGCCGTGCCGGAGGTGGGTGGTGAACAATGCGGCGCTCGGGATGGCGGCCACAACAGCGTACGAGATAAGAAAAAACAGGGCGCAAGCATTGGAGGGCCGAGCAACGCGTCCTCGGCCTCACATGATGGTCCGACCCTGGTCCAGGTGCTGGCCATGCCCGGCGTGCGGCCCGTGCTGGCCGTGGTCCTGCTGTGGGTGCTGGCGCATTACACCCTCTACACCTACATTGCCCCCTTCCTCGCAGCGGTGGCGTTGGAAGGCCACCTTGGTATCGTCCTGTCGACCTTCGGACTTTGTACCCTGGCTGGCTTATGGCTCGTCGGCTGGCTGGTCGACCGGCATTTACGCAGCCTGGTCCTGGCTTCGCTGGCGCTGTTCGTCGGCGTCACGGTGGCGTATGGATACTGGGGCGCATGCTGGCCCGTCGTCGCGGGCGGCGCCGCGCTTTGGGGCCTGAGTTTCAGCGGCGCGCCGACGCTGCTGCAGACCGCCCTGGGCGACGCGGCCGGTGCCCACGAGAGCATGGCGCAATCGATGCTGGTGACCGTGTTCAACCTGGCTTTCGCCGGCAGCGGCATCCTGGGCGGCGCCATGCTGGCAACCGTCGGCGCGCGCGGCCTGCCCTGGGTCTTGATGGTGCTGGCCATCGCCGCATGGTGCGTGGCGCTGCTGGCGCGCGAACATGGTTTTCCCCGTCGCCGGCTCAGCCCAGCATCTCCGGCCGAAACTGCGACCGGCGGCTGATGGTTTTTCCCGACACCATGAACACGCCATCACCGGTGTAGTGCAGGGTCTCCGGATGCTTGGGTGTCGTCGCCACGTGCGCCTTCACGATCTCGAAAATGAAGAAGCCGTAGCGGTCGACCAGGGCATCGTCGTAGAGCCGGCATTCGAAGTTGGCGTGGCATTCCTCGATCAAGGGCGCGGGGACCTCGGTCCCCACGCGGGCCGTCAAGCCGAAGTGGGCGAACTTGTCGATTTCAGCGCCAGTCGTGTTGCCGATACCCACCACGGCGTCGGTCAGCGCTGTCGTCGGCAGGTTGATGACGCACTCCCCGCTTTCACGAATCAGGCGGTGGCTGTGATTGCCATGCGAAATCATCAAGCCCACGAGCGACGGCGAGAACTCCAGTATCGTGTGCCAGCCCAGCGTCATGATGTTGGACTGGTCCTGCCACGCCGAAGACAGCAGCACGATGGGGCCCGGCTCCAGATAGCGCCTGGCCTGATGCACTGGAAAATCCGCTTTACCGGCGTGCCGCCCGTCCGGCTGCCGCGCAAGTGCATTCATGGCCTCTCCTTGAATTACATAAGGTTGAACAGCGCGCCCCTTGAATCGGGATGCGGCCAGCAGCGCAAGCATCGTTCCAGCCGAAACGCCGGTCGTATCGAAACGACGTCGAACACGGCTTCAGAAAGGCTTCAGGAAAATACGCTGGCTTCGCGGCTCACATCCCCATGCCTGCGACCGGCGTGCCGACAGATTCCCCCTTGATGAAATCGACGAAGGCCTTCAGCGGCGCAGGCATGAAGCGGCGGCCGGAGTAGTACAGGAACGGTCCTGGGAAGCTCGGCCACCAGGGTTCGAGTATGGGCACCAGCGCGCCGCAGTCCAGGTGCGGCCGCAGCCATTCTTCGAACAGGAAAACGATGCCGCTGCCACCGACGGCGGCATCGACGGCAAGGTCCACTCCGCCACCGATCAGGACCACCAACGGTCCGCTCGCATCGATGCGCAAGGTCTCGCCGTCGCGCTCGAACTCCCAGGCCGCCATATTGCCGCTGGGAAAGCGCCCGCGCAGGCAGGCATGTTCCATCAGGTCGCGCGGATGCTCCGGCCGGCCATGCCGCGCCAGATACGCAGGCGCGGCCGCGGCCGCCATGCGCTGCGTGCGCGGCCCGATTGGCACCGCGATCATGTCCTGCTCCAGCCGCTCGCCGTAGCGTATGCCCGCATCGCAGCCCTGCGCCAGGATATCGACGAAACTCTCCTCCGCCACCACGTCCAGGCGGATGTCCGGGTAGGCCGCCAGGAAAGGCGAGACGATGGCCGGCAAGACCAGGCGCGCCACGCTGACGGGAACGTTGAGCCGCAACGTACCTGCAGGCCGGTCGCGAAAACCGTTGACCGCCTCCAGCGCGGACTGCATTTCCGCCAAGGCCGGCTCCAGGCGTGTCAGCAGACCCCGGCCCGCCTCCGTCAAGGACACGCTGCGCGTGGTCCGGTGCAGCAGACGTACGCCCAGCTGCGCTTCCAAACGGCGGACGGCATCGCTCAAGCGGGACGCGCTGGTGTCTTGCAGCCTGGCGGCGTCACGGAAACCGCCGGACATGGCGACGGCGGCGAACGCGTTGAGATCGTTCAGATCGGACTTCATCCCTCTACTCCCCGCACTGTCCTATTTTCCGTACAGCCCGTACGGATTGTACGGGATTATCAACGGCCGCCAGACTGTTTATCTTGTAGCCATGGCGCTGACGCAGCACCGTCAGTGGATCCCTTAGCTCCCCGACGACCCTCCAAGGAGACCCCGATGTCCCGCAATCAATATCCCCGCACTTTCCCGCTGGCTGGCCGTGAGGTGAAGCGGCTCGGCTACGGCGCCATGCAGTTGGCCGGCCCGGGTGTCTTCGGTCCGCCCAAGGACAAGGAAGCCGCGCTGGCGGTACTGCGCGCCGCCATCGAAGCCGGCGTCGACCACATCGATACCAGCGACTTCTACGGCCCCCACATCACCAACCAGTTGATCCGCGAGGCCCTGGCGCCGTACCCCGATAATTTGCGCATCGTCACCAAGGTGGGCGCACGCCGCGGCGCGGATGCGTCCTGGCAGCCGGCGTTCTCGCCCGAGGACCTGACCGCCGCCGTCCATGACAACCTGCGTAACCTGGGCCTGGACGCCATGGACGTGGTTAACCTGCGCCTGATGTTCGACGTCCATGGTCCCGCCGAAGGCGACATCGAGCCCATGCTGTCCGTGCTGGCCGGATTGCAGCAGAAGGGCTTGATCCGCCATATCGGCCTGAGCAACGCCACCGCGAAACAGGTCGAGCAAGGACGCAGCATCTGCGACATCGTGTGCGTGCAGAACCAGTACAACCTGGCACACCGAGAGGACGACGCCCTGATCGATGCGCTGGCCCGCGACGGTATCGCCTACGTACCTTTCTTCCCGCTGGGCGGCTTCAGCCCACTGCAGTCGGCCACCCTGTCAGACGTGGCCAGGCAGTTGAACGCGACCCCCATGCAGGTCGCGCTGGGCTGGTTGCTGCGCCGCTCGCCGAACATCCTGCTGATTCCCGGCACGTCGTCGGTGGGCCATCTGCGGGAGAACCTGGCCAGCGGCGACCTGGATCTGCCGGACGACGCGATGGCCGCGCTGGAAGGCATCGCACAGGAAAAGCGAGCATAAGGGCAGGCGGCGGCGGGCATCTCCCGCCGCCATCCTGTTAGCGTCTATACCTGTATAACGTCACTACTTTTTCCGGAGCGCGTTTGGGACGACAGTGTCATCACTCGTACCGCACTCAGGAGAAACAAACATGCGTGTCTTCGTTACCGGCGCCACCGGCTTCATCGGCTCGGCCATCGTCAAGGAACTCATCGGCAACGGCCACCAGGTGCTGGGACTGACCCGGTCGGACGCCGGTGCGCAAGCGCTGGCCGCCGCCGGCGCCCATGTGCATCGCGGCGACCTGGAAGACCTCGACAGCCTGCGCAATGGCGCAATGCAAGCCGATGCCGTCATCCACTGCGCCTTCGATCACAACTTCGCGAACTTCGTGGCCAATTGCGAGAAGGACCAACGCGCCATCGAAGCGCTGGGCAGCGGCCTGGTGGGCTCCGATCGGCCCATCATCATCACCTCGGGCACGGGCATGGGTTCCGGTGAACACGGCCAGCCTGCCACCGAAGACGTGGTGAACTTCGACCACCCGAATCCGCGCAAGCTGTCGGAACAGGCCGGTGTCGCCCTGGCCAGACTAGGCGTGAACGTGATCACCATGCGCCTGCCCCAGGTGCATGACACGACCCGGCAAGGGCTGATCACACCGCTGATCGCCATCGCGCGCGACAAGGGTGTGGTGGCTTACGTGGGTGAAGGCCTGAACCGCTACCCGGCAGCCCATGTGCTGGACGTCGCCCGCCTCTATCGCCTGGCGCTTGAAAAGCGGCAGCCGGATGTGCGCTATCACGCCGTCGCCGAAGAAGGCGTCACCGTGCGCGATATCTGCGAGGTCCTCGGCCGTGTGCTGAAGCTGCCTACCGCGTCGATCGCGCCCGAGCAGGCGGCGGAACATTTCGGCTGGATGGCCATGTTCGCCGGCATGGACCTGCCGGCGTCCAGCGCCCGGACGCGGGCCGCCTTGGGTTGGAACCCGACGGGGCCCAAGCTGCTGGCCGACCTGGAACGGCTGGAAATCCCGGCGGCGTAATACGGCAGCGATCAGTACGACAGCGATCAATACGACTTCGGCAGTCCCAAGGCCTTTTCCGCGATGAAGCTCATGATCATCTGCGGGCTTACCGGCGCGAGGCGGGGTATCCATGCCTCGCGCAAGTAGCGTTCGACGTGATATTCCTTGGCGTAGCCCATGCCGCCATGGGTGAAGATGGCGTTCTCGCACGCCTTGTAGCAGGCTTCCGCGCCCAGGAATTTCGCGCTGTTGGCTTCAGCGCCGCAAGGTTCCTTCTGGTCGTACATCCACGCGGCCTTCTGCACCATCAGGTACGCGGCTTCCAGCTCCATCCACGACTTCGCCAGGGGATGCTGGATGCCCTGGTTCTTGCCGATCGGACGATCGAACACTTCGCGCTCGTTGGCGTACCTGGCGGCGCGGCGCAAGGCCGCCCGGCCCAGGCCGACCGCTTCGGCAGCGATCAGGATGCGTTCCGGATTCAGCCCGTGCAGGATGTAGCTGAAGCCCTTGCCCTCTTCGCCGATACGATCTTCCACGGGGATCCGCAGGTTATCGATGAACAGCTGGTTCGAATCGACACACTTGCGCCCCATCTTCTCGATCTCGTGGACTTCGATGGCGCTGCGGTCCAGGTCCGTATAGAACAGGCTGAGCCCTTCACTGCCCTTGCATTCCTCGATGGGCTTGGTGCGCGCCAGCAGCAGGATCTTGTTGGCCACCTGGGCGGTTGAAATCCACACTTTCTGCCCGCTGACGACATAGTGATCGCCCTGCAGTACGGCCCGCGTCTTCAGCTTCAAGGTGTTCAAGCCCGTATTGGGTTCGGTGACGCCAAAGCACGCCTTGTCCTTGCCGGCGATGAGCGACGGCAGCCACCTTTGCTTCTGCTCGTCATTGCCGAACACCACCACCGGGTGCAGGCCGAAGATGTTCATATGCACGGCCGACGCACCGGACAGGCCGGCGCCGGTGGCGGATATCGTGTGCATCATCAACGCCGCTTCACTGATCCCCAGGCCCGCGCCACCGTATTCCTGCGGCATGGCGATGCCCAACCAGCCGGCCTGCGCCAGGGCCTGGTGAAAGTCGAAGGGAAAGCCACCCTCCTTGTCCTTCTTGAACCAGTAGTCGTCATCGAAAGGTTCGCACAAGCGTTCGATGGCGGACTTGATCTGTTCCTGCTCGTCACTCAGACGGAAATCCATTGTTCTGCCCTGTTGTCTCGTCGTATTGATTGCCCGCTGCGGCAGAAAAAAATATATCACGCAAAATTCTCTGTGGTGAATATTTATTCACAAGGGTGAATTTTGCTAAAATTTTTTGTTGGCATTACCCCGTCGTTGCGCTGCTCATCGGGCAGCCCCCCTGTCCCTAATCAGCAGGACCTGATCATGTCGGAAGTGAAACTCGTCGGCCGCACACTGGACCTGTTCGAGTGCTATGCGGATAAAGGAGAACCCCTGTCGCTGACGGAGCTGGCGCAGGCGTTGCATGCCCCCATGTCCAGCACCTTGGCGCTGGTGCGCACGCTGGTCGTGCGCGGGTATCTGTACCAGACTCGCAAACGCACCTATTACCCCACCAGGAAGCTGATGGGCCTATGCGCGGCGATCGACCTCCAGGATCCCATCCTGGAGGTGCTGCGGCCTTATCTGGCGCGGTTGCGGGACGAGAGCGGAGAAACCGCCGTCCTGGGAACGCGCGAGGATATGCAGGTGATCTATCTGGATTGCGCGCATTCGCCCCAGGCCATCCGCTATACGGCCGAGGCCGGCGAGGCGCGCAGCCTGCATGCGAATTCCCTGGGCAAGGCCTTGCTGTCCGCCATGAACGCGGAAGAATTACAGGAGGTGCTGGACAGCCTGGAGATGAAGGCGCTTACCAGCAAGACGCTGACCAGCAAGAAGGCGCTGCTCAAGGATCTGCAGCAGGCGCGCGAGCGCGGCTGGTCGGCGAATATCGCGGAGAGCGTGCCCGACCTGGCGGCCATCGCCGCGCCCTTTTCGATGGCGGGCAAAGGGTTTGCCCTGTCCATCGTGGGCCCGATCGGGCGCATGGAATCCGCCTGGGCCAGGCACGTCAAGGTGCTAGCCAAGGTTGTAGCGGATCTGTCGCGGCATCAAGCCATCGACAACGTTTGAAGCGCAGCGGCCACGCAATCACGCCGTGTAAGGCGCGGCCCTGAAAGCGTCCTGTTCTTCGGCCAGCGCGGACCACGCCGCCTGCAACGGATAGTCTTCCGGCGCGATCAGTCCCGGCAACATCCGTTGAGTGAAATGCCAGGCCACGGCGATGCTGATGCCGTCCTGCTCCACGGGAGCCTCATCCGAATCCGTCGCCCAGACCAGCGGGGATTGCCCCAGGTCTTTCTCGATTTCGTCGAAGGCGGCCCGCAATTGGCCCTCGACCCGATCCACCCAAGGCTGATGCTGCTTGTCTTGCGGACGCAGATTGCGTTCATAGGCGATCTGGATGGCCTTTTCGCTGGCGACGAGGGCCAGCCCCGTCAGGCGCAGCACGGGCAGGCGCGCTTCGGGTTCTTCCGGAACCAGGCGGCGTTCCTCGGGGACCAGGGACTCCAGGTACTGCAGGATCAGCGTCGAATCCGTCAATACCTGGCCATCTTCCGTGATCAAGGTGGGCGCCTTGACCACCGGATTGATGGCCTTGAAGTCGTCGTAACCGCGAAATACCGAGATGGCTCGATGGGTATAAGGCAATCCCATGACCTGCATCGAAATGGCAACCCGCCTGACGTAGGGCGAGTCCAGCATGCCTATCAGCTCGAATTTCATCGCTTACCAACGCTCCAAATAGACCAGCTCCGCCACATCCAGGAATGGGGTGATTTCACTACGGCAGAGCAACGCCCGAGATATTCGCACAAATTTCGACAAGTGCGTCCTGTAATTCAGGATCCGCCGCCTGCGGATTGAATTTCAGCGGCTTCAAATGATAGAAGTATTGGCCGCTGACGCGTGCCTCGGGGTCATCGGCGGCCGCCAGCCAGGCCTGGGTCAGGTGGCCCTGGTCCAGGTCATCCGGCGCGCCGCGTCCGCCCATCTTCGTAGGCACCCACCCGGGCTCCAGGGCATTCGACAGCACATCCGGCCAACGCCGCGCCAGCGCGCACGCCAGCATGGCGTCATGCAGCTTGCTTTCCGCATACGCGGTCGATCCGTTCCAACGCCGGCGTTCCCAGCGAATATCGTCGAGATTGGCGTCCGCATGGTGATGCATGCCGGAACTCAGATAGACCAGCCGCGCCGGCCGCTCGATCAGCGCCGTCAGGATATACGCCGCCAGCGTGTTGATGGCGAAGACGTGCGGCAGGCCGTCGCTGGTGGTTCTTTGGGGCTCCTGGTAGCCGACCGCGGCATTGTGGATGACGGCGTCGAAGCGCCCAAACTCGCGCCCCAGCACGTTTACCTGCGCCGCGACGTCCTTGGCTGCCGCGATGGTATCCAGGTCGCCGACGACGACCGCTGCCGCCTTGGGCAGCGCGCGCCGGGCGTCGTCGGCGCGCTGCGCATTACGGGCATGCAGCACGATCTGGTGGCCCTGGCTGGCCAGCAGTTGGCCTGCCATCAGTCCCAGGCCGGTGGACGAACCGGATATGAAGATACGAGACATGGATCTCTCCTGTTGATGCACGTGGTGTTTGAGCGGAACGAATGACGGGGAAGGAACGACAAGGCAGCAACTAAGCGGAGGAAACGACGCGACGGGACCGGACCTGGGCGCCACGTAGCAGCATAGCGCCCAGCAAAGCGCAGAGCCCGCCGAACAGATAGACCGCGGCGTAGCCTGCCTGCCCGGCGATGAATCCCGCCACCGGTCCCGCGATGCCGTAGGCAATATCGAGGAACGCCACGAACGCCCCCATGGCGCTGCCCCGGTTGGCCGGCGGTACCCGCTTGAGCGCCTCCACGCCCAGTGCGGGGAAGATCAACGCGCATCCCAGCCCGGTCACCAGGGCGCCCGCCAACGCCACCGCTTCCTGCGTCGCGCCCCACACCATGATCTGCCCGATCGCTTCGACGACCATGGACCACAGCGCGACGCGGTAGCCGCCGATACGATCAGGCAGATGCCCCAGTACCAGGCGCACGGCGATGAAACCCGCGCCGAACGCCGTCATCACCAGGCCCGCATGCCCCCACTGGCGATACGCGAAGTAAAGCGACGCGAATGCGGTCAAGCCGGCAAGGCCCACCCCTTGCAACATCAAGCCCAGCCCTTCCCGCCAGATCTGGCCCACGACGCGCATGAAGGGCAGTCGCGCACCGCCTGGCGAGGCGTAGGCCGTGGCCCCCAGCATGACCGCCATCGCCAGCAGCGGCGCGGCGATGCACGCGATCATGGCAGCCGGCAGGCCCCAAGCCTGGTACAGCATCATGCCCACGGGCGCGCCGATGGCCAGCGCCGCGAACATCGCGATACCCGTCCAGGACATGGACATGCCCGCCCGCTGCGGTCCGACCGACGCGATGGACCAGGACACGCAGCCCGTGACGAACTGGCTCTCTCCCAGCCCGGCCGCCAGCCGCCCTGCCACCACGGCGGCCAGGCTGGCCGCGGGAGCCAGTCCAGGTATGGCGGCGAGCAGATATAGCAGGCCTCCCAGCACGCAGAACGACGCGCCCTGCAAAGCCGCACGCTTGCCGCCGCGGCGGTCGGTGACGTAGCCGGCGTAGCCGCGCGCCAGCACGGTGGCGACGAACTGGATGCCGATCGCCAGCCCCACGACCAGGTTGCTGAACCCCAGTTTCTCGTGAATGAACAGGGGCATGACCGGCAAGGGCAAGCCGACCGCCAGATAGCCCGCGAACAAGGCCGCGATGACGGGCAAGGAGGGACGCGTTAGCGTGGTCGGGCCGACAGCGGATTTCATGGTCATTGAAAACATGATCGACTCCTGGCTCACGCCGAACCCGCCCGATACCCACTCGCCTCGACCAGATGATCGCGCGACGCCGTCACCTCCGCGCCCAGCTTGTCCAGGTCCACGCCCACGAGCCTGCCGCCCCGTTTGCGCACCTGTCCCGCCACCATCACGGTGTCGACGTCGGCCCGGTCCACGGCCTGCACGATGGTGCCGATGACATCGTTCACCGGAAAGATTCCGACGCCCCGGGTCCGCAGCATGATGATGTCGGCTTGCTTGCCGGGCGCCAGCGTGCCGACACGCGATGCCAGTCCGGCCGCGTGCGCGCCGTTGACCGTGGCGGACTCCAGCACCGCCTGCACGGTGATCGGCGCCGGCACGTCCTGCTCCCCGCGAAACTTGCGGTAGCGCATGGCCGCACGCTGATGCCCGAACAAGGCCCGCATCTCACCGAACATGTCGCTGCCGAAAGCCGTATCCAGGTCGATACCCAGGGCCGGCTTCAGGCCATGGCTCACCGCCTGCTGCCAAGCAAAGCCGTCGTCATCGAAGCCGAACAGGGCATCCGACCGCGGATTGACCGTCACGTTGACTCCGCGGTCCGCGAACAATTGCCAAGTCTGCGCGGGAATCCGCGTGCAGTGATTGAAGATATTGTGCGGGCCGAGCACGCCGGGCTCGGCGAACTCCGGGCCCAGCGTGGCCAGGTCGCCGATGAACTCCGTCAGGATATGCATGTCCAGGCCGCGCGCCACCTTCCACCAGTCCAGGTTCAACTGGCCGAACAGGCCCACCCGCACCAGGCTGTCGCTGCCGTTCCACGCTTGCGCCAGGCGCGCCAGATCGCCGGGCAAATGCGCGCTGGAAGCCTGCTTGTCCATCGCCGGTCCCACCATGTGCAGCGCGCGTATGCCAGACGCCGCCAGGGCATCCAGGGCCGCATCGGTGTGCTCGGGGCTGCGCGAACTGTGGCAGGCGTCGACGATGGTGGTGATGCCGGCATCCAGCGACGCCAGCGCCGTAAGCCTGGTGCTCAGGTACATGTCCAGCGGACGATAGTGTGCGCCCAGTTGCTGCGCCACCACGTCGATGTAGGCGAACAGGTCGTCGACGTCGGGCATGAGCCGGCGCATGACGCCCAGCCACGCGTGGTGGTGGGCGTCGACCAGGCCCGGCATGACGATGCTGCCCGTCGCATCGATGACCTCGGCGCCCGCGGTCGGCAGGTCGCCACCGAGCGCGGCGATACGGTCGCCTTCGACCAGGACATCGCCCACGGCGGGTGCGTGCGTGCCATCCGCCATCGTCACCAGGGTGCCGCCTTTGAACAGGGTGCGTTTGATTTCAGACATGGAATGCTCTCCGATTACGTTGTGTCGTCGACGCAGGGGCTGCTGCGTCGGTGATGGAACGATAGGCGTCGGCGCATTCTTGATTAAGATAGGGTCAATCAAATCATTTTTGCTTAAATTCAAAGGTGCAGGCATGAGCTTCGACGGCAGACTCCTATCGGGCATGAGCGTGCTGGCCGCCGTGGTCGAGACCGGCAGCTTCACCAAGGCGGGCGAAACCTTGGGCCTGTCCGCGTCGGGCGTCAGCCGTTCGGTCTCGCGCCTGGAGGAACGCATCGGCATCCGCCTGCTGGAACGCACCACGCGCGCGCTGCGCTTGACGGGCGAAGGCGCCCGTCTCTATGACCTGGCCGCGCCGCATCTTTCCGGCATCGAGGAAGCGGCCAACGCGGTGTCCGGCGCCGCCACGGTCGTGCGCGGCACCCTGCGAGTCAGCTTGAATCCGATCTTCTCGCGCCAGGTGCTGGCGCCGCGCCTGCCGGAATTCCAGGAACGTTATCCGCAGGTCGAATTGCTGTGGGTGTCGCCCGCCGAAGCCCGCGACCTGGTGGCCGAAGGGATCGACGTGGCCGCGCGCTTCGGCGAGCAGGTGTCGTCGGGCATATCGTCCCGCTTGCTGCTGACGACGCGCGTGCTGACGGTGGCGGCGCCGGCGTATCTTGCCAGGCATGGCGTGCCCAGGACACCGAAGAAACTGGCGACGCACGACTGCATGCAGTTCATCGACCCGCAACGGGGCCGGCCGTTCCCGTGGGAGTTCCACCGTGGCAAGGAAATCCAGCGGGTCGATACCCGCGGACGGCTGACGTTCACCGACAGCGAAACCATGGTGAACGCCTGCCTGGCGGGGGCTGGCGTCGCGCAAGTCCTGGCCTTGGGGCTGGAGCCGCTGATCGCCAGCGGCGCCCTGGTCGATCTGTTTCCCGACTGGCCTGGCGAAACCTTCCCGCTCTACATCGTCCGGCCCTCGCGCCGCCTGCCCCCAGCGGCCGTCGAGGCCTTCATCGACTTCTGCGTGGACATCTGCCGCGGCCCCGCCAGCACGCAGCGGCGACGCGCCACGGCAATAGCGCCGTCAGCATCAAAGCAGGCTGTGAAACCCGCTCGATAGCAAAGCCAGTCCCGCAAGGAACAGCAGCAAGGCCATCAGGCGGTCGAAGGTCTTGGCTGACAGGTTCAGCACCAGAGGCTTGCTGAGAAATGTTCCCGCCATGATCCCCGCACCCGCCAGCAAGCCGTTCAGCGTGGTCTCCCACGGCAAGGCGCCCTGGCTGGCGAAGGTCGCGATCTTGCTCGAATAGAGGAATAGCGCGCTGGCCGCCTCGGTGCCCAGAAAGGCGCCGCCCGTCAGCCCATACGCCATGAAAGCCGGCACGCTGAGCGGCCCGGTGGACAGGACCAGTCCCGTGAGAAAGCCGATGCCGCCACCCGCCAACCCCAGTTGCATGACGCCCAGCTTGCGCCCACTGGCGCGCAGGCGCCGGCGCAACAGCAGCATCGTCCAGAAGAACAGGCCCAGCGCCAGGTCGATGACGCCGGGCGGCAGCACCAGCAAGGTGCGCGCGCCCAGCGCCGCGGCGGGCACGCCCGGTATTGCATAGGCCAGGGCGGCGCGCCAGTCGATATGGCGCCACCACAACAGCACCCGGGATACGTTCCCGAAAATGGCCGCGATGCCCATGATGGGAACCGCGGCCAGGGGACCATACGCCTGGACCAGCACGGGCAGCAGCAGCAACGACGACCCGGTGCCGACGATGCCGCTCACACTGCCGGCGACCAGGGCGACCATGACAACGAACAAACTGGTAATCAAAGCGGCCTCACGCCTGGCAAGAAGGATTGCGGGCAGCTTAAGACGTGACGTACGATCACACAAACGATAATAAATACCATATTGCGGAACTAAAACTCACAATGAAGCGCCGACACCTGCCTTCCCTCAACGCCCTGCGCGTCTTCGAAACCGCGGCACGCGCCAGCAGCTTCAGCGCCGCGGCGGAGGAACTGGACATCACGCATGGCGCGGTCAGCCGGCAGATTGCCGTGCTGGAGACCTGGCTGGGCCAGCCCCTGTTCCTGCGGCAGGGCCAGCGCAATGTCGCCACCGACCATGCGCGCGCCTTCGCGGCCGAGGTCAGCACGGCATTCGATCGCCTGAGCGACGCAGTCACACGGTTTGGTAAAGCGCCCGCGACCAGGGTGGTGCGGGTGGCGGCGCAAACCACCGTAGCCATGCGCTGGTTGATTCCCCGCCTGCCGGATTTCCACGCCAGTTATCCGGATATAGAAATCGCCGTGTCCACGGCCAACACCGGCGAGCATGAAAAACTGCGGCGCTTCGACGTCCTTATCCTGCGCGCGCCCCCGGACAAGCCGGAGTGGCGTTACTTTCAGCAGACGGTGCTTTTCGAGGAGCGGCTGACCGTCGTCGCCGCGCCGGACCTGCTTCAAGCAATCCCCTTGAAGACGGCAGCCGACCTGGCCAACCATGTCTTCGTCACCTCGGCAACGCGATCCGGAGAATGGGAACGATGGCTGCAGGCCGCGGGAATGGCGGACATCCGCCCGGCCCGCTTCCAGCGTTTCGACCATTACCATGTGTGCCTGCAGGCCGTGATCGACGGGCTGGGTATCGGTGTGGGCGGCGTGCCCACGTTGTCGCGGGAGATCGAAGCGGGACGGCTGCTGGCCCCGTTCGAGTTCACCACCGCTGGCAGTACCTATTCAGCGCTGGTGCCGAACGATGTGGACAAGACCAGCCATCTGCATTGCTTCCTGCAGTGGCTGGAACGGCAGGCTATCAGTCCCGCGCCACGTGCACATGCGACTTGATGTGCTTGAGGTTGATCACGATGGTGAAGGTCATGATGACCAGCAGCGACCACGAACTCCACTTGCCCAGGTGAACGGCCGACCACGCGCCCAATTGATTGGGGTAGGCCCACAGCTTGAAGAAAGTGCTGATGTTTTCCGCCAGCCACAGGAAAAATCCGATCAGGACGAACGCCAGCAGCAGCGGCATGCGGCGATCTTCATGCACCGGCCGGAAAATCACCGTCGTTCTGGCGTATAAACCCAAGGCGCAGGCGGTAATGAACCAGCGGTAGTCGCCGATATAGTGGTGCGTGAAGAAATTCGCGTAGATGGCGATGGCAATCAGCCAGGACATCCAGAATGGCGGATGGTGGCGGACACGCAACTGGAACAAGCGCCAGGCCTGGATGATATAGCTGCCCACGGCCGCATACATGAAGCCGGAAAACAGCGGCACGCCGAACAGCTTGGTATAGGCAAAATCCGGATAGGTCCACGACGGCATGCCACGCGAGGTCTTGAACACCTCCAGCGCGAAACCGACTACGTGGAACAGGCAGATGGCCTTGAGTTCATCCACCGTTTCCAGGCGCGCCCACAGCATCCACACCTGGATCGCCAGCGCGTAGATAAGCAGCAGATCGTAGCGGGGTATGCCCAGCGTGTCGCCGCGCGGCATCAGGAAAACGCCCGCGAAGAACAGGCCCGCGAACAGGCAGGCGCGGGCTTCCTTCATACCGAAGTAGAGAAACTCCACCACGCCCCGTCGCCAGCCCGCGCTCATGGGCGGTATGGCCGGCTGCGTCAGCGCACGATCCAGGGATTGCAGACTCATACTGCCCAGTCATCCGAATTCAGGTCGGCGCTAATAGTAGCAGCGTCCCCGGTCGAGCCTGGCGCACTCAACCCAATTGCGCCAGCCAGGACGCCAGGACGCCGCGAGCGGCGCTGGCGAGTTCGGGGCCATACGTCGCCGCATCGGCGCGTATCGTCCGGGGGTCGATGCCGCGCGTGGCCAATTCGTGGGCGTGGCCGATCAGCCAGCGTTCGATC
This sequence comes from Achromobacter sp. HZ34, assembly GCF_002209485.1. Classification (GTDB taxonomy): domain Bacteria; phylum Pseudomonadota; class Gammaproteobacteria; order Burkholderiales; family Burkholderiaceae_B; genus Bordetella_C. The sequence continues at coordinate 1,288,314 of NZ_NJIX01000001.1, forward strand.
TGCTTGTCGTCGGCTTCCAGATGGAATTGCAGTCCCAGGATGTGCGGCCCGATGGCGAAGGCCTGGTTGGGAAATCCCGGGGTTTCAGCCAGGCGGGTGGCGCCATTGGGAATGCCGAACTCATCCCCATGCCAGTGCAGCACCGGCACGGTACCCAGCCCGCCCAGGACCGACGACCGCCCCGCTTCCGTCAAGGCCAACGGGGCGTAGCCGATTTCCGCGCGTCCCGTGGACCTGACCTCGGCACCCACTGCGCGCGCCATCAACTGCGCGCCCAGGCAGATGCCCAGCGTAGGTTTGTATTGCCGCAGGCGCGCGGCGATGGCTTCCTGTTCCGCCGCCAGGAAAGGATAGATGTCCGTCTCGTATACGCCGATCGGGCCGCCCAGCACGACGACCAGGTCAGGCTGGGTCAGGGTATCGACATTCAGCGCATCCACGCCCGCTTCCAGATAGCGCACGGCATAGCCTCTTTCGGCCAGCAATGGCGCGAGGACACCCAGATCCTCGAAAGCGACGTGGCGTATGGCCAAGGCCGTTTTATTCATGCTTTCAACTCCATTTCATTCACAGTGAGCGGGAGCAGCCGACCGGGCGGTTCCGCCGGAACCGCCGGCCAGGAACACCCGCCTGGTTAACTGGAACGGTGACGCGGGCGGCTTGCCGGCGCCAGCAGCAGTTCCGCGCTGCGCGCCTCGAACGTCAGCCGCAAGGCCGCTACCACCTGGTCGCAGGCGGCCGCGACCGCCTCGAATACGGTGGCGCCGGTTACCAGGCGGCCAGTCACCGCCGCGCTGAACAGATCGCCCGTACCCTTGGGCGTGGCATCGACGCGCGGGTGGTTGAATACCTCGCGGCGGATGCCATGCCCCTCGCGCATCACCACGATCACGCGCATTTCGCCGTCGGCCCAGGTCTCCGGCGCGGCGCTGGTCACCGTCACCCACTGGGTGCGGCCAACCAGCAAAGTCTTGGCGGCAGCGACGACGCTGTCGACGTCATGCACCGGCAGGCCTGTCAGGCGCTGCAGTTCGAAGCCGTTGGGCGTCATGCCGTCCGCCAGCGACAGCAGGTGCTGGCGGTAGGCGTCGACCATGCCCGGGCTGACGTACTCGCCGCTGTCGTAGTCGCCAATCACGGGATCGACCACGCAACGCACATCCGGCCTGGCCTGCACGACTGCGGCGATCCACGTGCCCAGTGCCCGCACCTGGGCGGCGCTGCCCATATATCCCGCCAGCACCGCTTTCAGGCTACCCAGCGCGTTGCGGGCGAACAGGTCGCGCAGATAACCCTCGAACCATTCGATGGGAATCGGCCCGCCGTGGATGGTCGGATAGTGCGGCGTATTGCTGAACGCCACCGTCGGCACGGCGGCGGTCATCAGGCCCATTGCTTCCAGCGTCGGCAAGGCGACGTTGTTGCCTACCCTGCCGTAGACCACTTGCGACTGCACGGATACCACGTCGACAGGCAAGGGCAATAATGGCGTCGACGCCGCGCCCACGGTCGGATCGAAGTTGTCCATCAGCCTTGCTCCCCTGCCCCTGCGCCCGCAGTCGGCCAGTAAAGCGCATCGGGCGTCGCCCGCGCACCGAAGATCGCCTGGCCCACGCGCACCACCGTGGCGCCTTCCTCGATGGCGATTTCATAGTCGCCGGACATGCCCATCGACAGTTCATCCAGCCCCGCGCCGCCGGGTGCGTCCTGGCGCAGACGGTCACGCAGCGCGCGCAGGCGCACGAAGCACTGCCGCACGCGCGTGGCGTCGGCCGAGAACATCGCCAGCGTCATCAGGCCGCGCACCCGCAACGCCGGAAATGCCGGCAAGGCCTGCAGGAACGCCGCCACCTCGGCGGGGGGCAGGCCATACTTGCTGTCTTCCATCGATGTATTGACCTGCACGAACACGTCCAGGGAACGCCCTTCTTCCTGCAGGCGGCGTTCCAGTGCTTCGGCTACCCGCAGGCTGTCCAGCGCCTGGAATTCCGTGGCGAAGCGTGCCACCAGCTTGGCCTTGTTGGTCTGCAAGTGGCCGATCACCGACCAATGCAGGTCGCCCAGGTCCTGCATGGCTTGCCATTTGCCATAGGCCTCTTGCGGCTTGTTCTCGCCGAAATGGCGGCAGCCGGCGGCATAGGCCAGGCGCAGGATGGCTTCAGGCTTGGTCTTGCTGACGGGAAGCAGGCGCACGCCGGCGGGGTCGCGCCCGGCTCGCTCGCACGCCGCGGCGATGCGCGACTGCACCGCCGCGATATTGCGGCGGAAATCCTGCACGGATTCAGCCTGCGGCCAGTGGCCATGCTGCTCGTGCAAGGTGGATGTTGCCAAAGGGGTGCCGGTGTTCACTCGCTCGCGCCTCGATACCTGAATGCGGATGACTTCGTTGCTTGTGGCATGGTGCCGACAGCTTCATTGCTCATGCTGCGGGTATTACCGTCGCATTACCGGCATAAATGTATCACCCATGCCAGGCCGGCCTTGGTTCGCCTGGGTTCGACTGGATTCGTATACTTCCTGCAACCTCCTGCAGTCTGCGCGTTTGGCCGCGCGCCGGCTATCCGCTGTTTCCACGCCCGCCCTGCCCGACCATGCCGTCCGCCCTTACCGCCTGCCCCTGCTGCCCGATCGATGGCTTACTGTCCACCGTCACCCGGCGCTATCGCATCCCGGCGATACCGGACCCGGCGCTGTCCGCAACATCGTCGACGGCCAACCCCGCCACGGCATTGGCGCTCATCATCGACCAGGCGCGCAACGCCACGGCACAGGGACTGCGGCCGGACTCCGCGTTGCAGGATGTTTTCACCGACCGGCTCGCGCGCCTCATCCAGGACGCCCTGCGCCCCATGCACGGCGACAGCGCGTTCCAGGCGATGGTGCTGCGGCAGCGCGACCCGGGCGTACGTGAATACGCGTCCCTGTCCGCCCACGCCGAGCGAGACCGCCGCGCCGTCCTGACAATGGTGAACGCCATCGCGCACCCGGGCAAGCAACAGCGCCTGGCGCCGGGCCCGTTGCGCGAAACCTTGGCCCAGTTGCAGGCTCGGGCCGAGGCGGGATGCTGGACGGTGCTGGCCGACCTCGCGCGGGTAGCCCTGCGGCCGTCCCCATCGGGACCTGCCCTCGCGGAAGAGGCCGCCATCGAAGCCGGCCTGGAAAAACTGCTGCAGGGTCCCGCCTTGCAGCGGCTGCAGCGCCGCGCCGACCTCGCCGCCGGCGACAGTGTGCGCCGATACGAAGCGCTGTGGGACCGGCAGGGCCCGCGCTCCGGCAGCGCCGAAGCCCTGGCTTTGGGCAAGACCACGCAACGGCGCGGCGCCGCCGTCGAGGCCCTGGCCGCGCAGGCGCTGCAGGGCTGGGCGCGCAGGCTGGGCGAAGCGCAGGGCGGCGCCACGGCCTATCGCGTCGTCACGTCGATGCGCGTACCGGCGTCGCTGGCGGCCAACGCCGATCGAGCCAAGACAGAGTGGGACGTCGTCCTGCTACGCCGTGCGGGCGGTGAAGACGGCCCCCCGGAAGTTGAAAATTCCGCCCGGCAACGTAACCATGGTGCGCAAGCCAGGACTGCCCATGAAGGCGCCGGTAGCGATGGCTGCTGGGATATCTGCCTGGTGGCCGAGGTCAAGTCATCGGTCGACGCCGCCACCACCGACTATCCGCGCCTGTTGCGCGGCCTGCGGTTGCTGGCGCAGGCGGACGGTGCGGCGCGCTATTCCTTCGCCTGCCAGCAAGGCGTGATCGAAGTGCGTGGCGCCTCGCTGCGCGCGCTGCCCACGGACGATGACCGGGTGGCCGGCGCCGTGCTCTATTGCTGCGACGCCGCGTTGGACGATTCCCCGCGCCTGCTCAACGCCGCCAGCCGCATGCAATTGCTGTCGGCCCCGGAAAGCCTGGCCTACGCGACCCACGTGCAGAGCGCCGCCTCGTTGGAGAATACAGCGCTGGATCCAACCACAGGGCCGGATCCGAAGGCGCTGGCGCCCGTCTGGCACAAACTGCTGTCATCACCGCAATGGCAGCCCGTCCTGCAGCAATACGCCACGCTGCACCAGGTACGCGAACTCATGGTCCACGTGGCCGACCTGGACTGCGCCGTCGCCGAACCCAATCCACTGGTCTCTGGCAAATCCTGACCGACGACAAGCGGTGAGACAGCAAATACTCGTCGGCACTCACGTCCTGCCCCAGTAATCATTGCCAAGGGAATCTGCGCCGGCTCCCACCGCTCCGGCTTACCTTCGACATCGCCAAACCTTGCCCGAAGGACATCGGCTAGCGTCAGGACATTGGACGCAACCTTGGCGCTGCTGGCAGCAGTATGCGGACGAGCATCGATACCGCTTTTCCGAGTATCGCAACGCGGCCATCCACCAAGTGCTTCGAGGCCATATCGCAAATCGCCTGTCCGAAAAGCTGTTCGGCGACCACAATCAGAGAGCGGAGGCAGCATCAGCATTCCAGCCTCGTACGCCAGACGAGCCTTCCACTGATCCGCCAATATCCCCACGGGCAAGGAATAGCCACATCGGCGACCCGCGCGATCGGTCATGATCCGCTCCAGCAGCGCCTAGTCCGCTGCGCAGCACCACGTCCAGTTGTAGCGACGATGACCCACATGCAGATTAGCGCGGTCAATACCTACCCTTCTTGCGGGAACAGCAGTTGAACTGACTGCCCCTTTTTCCTGGCACCGGTTCCAATTAAATCCCGCCGTGCCGTCCGAAAGCATGGGCCGCAGGATTTACTCGCTAGCAACTAGGGCATGGCCAACGTCCGCGCCACGCAAAAGTAAACAAAGGTCCAGGTCGCGCGCAGCGTGCTCCACTTCGACATCCAAGGCAAAGCCATCGGCGGCGCAGAATCCGTCGAAGGCATTACAGCGCCGATGCAGCGGACCTTAATCCGTAGCGCCTTTCTCGATGTAGGCCGGACTAGTGCGTGTGAAAAGCATCCGACAAGCATTAGCTCCGGCGCTCATACTGACTGACTTCGACGCTCGATAAAACCTATTTGGTGCTACGTAAGCCGCTCGCTAAGTCGCTCTAACCGATGTTTTGCTCTCCGCAGGCTTTCCGATCGCTGTGATGCTCGTTCCGGGCACCAATCATCGTTAATCCAGGGTACCAACCGGCGGTTATAGCCGAGTCCCTGTCTAGCCATTGCACCGACATTCGCAAGCAAATCTTCTTTGACTGCTCTAGGAGCCAATTTCGCCAAGATCAGCAGATGTTGTTTTGGATCGGGCAGTTCATCAGGGGTGGGGGGGAATCTTCCACGCGCGCCCAAGAGGCGTCTGAGTGCGTCATGATCAGCCATCGCCCAAGCTTCTATTTCTCGTACTGCAATTCTCAATACCAAATTGGCGGGGCAGTCCCGGCCTGGACCGAGCCAATCATCCAAGAGCTCCAAAGGGCAGTTGACGCGATCTAGATCGGTCAGCACGATCACGACTTGATTGCGTGCCATCTGACGCCAGCTCGACATTCTGGAACGTAGATACCCAAAACCATTTTTTCTCAAGAGCATGGGCGGCTGATCAACAGACAAACCGCAGGCCCTCAAAAGCTTCAATCCCACGGCCTCGCTAAGCTCATCTTCCGTTGCTAAGGCAATAGTGGTCATTCCCATAGCCCCAACTGATTGACCGAGGCGGGACGAGTCTTAGGTAGAACAACTTCGGCAACAGACAATCCAGCTTCCAATGCAATAGCCTCATCCTGCTGCAGAGTTCGCCCGGTCGAACCATCAGTGCCAGCCTCAAGCAATACAACTCCACGCCCATCAATACCTGGATTGCTGAGAAGTGCTTCACTATGGGTACTAATAATTATCTGCCTTTTTATTTTTCTATTTCTTTGCAACCGTTGAATAATGATAGGAATTTCCTTAACGACGGCATCATTAAGGGATATCTCAGGCTCTTCCAATAGCAACATGGAACTACCGTCCAATAACGACCAGAGCAGCCCTAAGAGCCTTAGCGTCCCATCAGAGAAATGTTCTTCTGACTGCCATCCCGCATTAGGTCTATGGTGGGCATAGCGTGCTTCAAGATGTGGATGACCAACCTCGTCTTTCACGAACCTAAGTTCCTTGAACTGCGGCACCGCAAGCGTAAGCGCCTCGCTTATCTTTTTTAATCGTGCGATTCGTGTTCTGTCCGGCGTCTTGGCGATTCGTTCTAAAAATCCCTGCCCAAAGGGATCATCTTCAAGGCGGTGCCCACCAATTTTTTCCGCATATTTCAACAACTGCGGGACCAAATGCAAATAGGTGACCGCTCCGAAGAAATCAGCGAGCGGACGAAATTTGACGTTTGCCGAAATCTGTTCCAATCGGGTCTGGGTCAACAAAACCTCGTCGATCTCATCGTCACCATCTGGCCGCGAGAACAACATTTTCCCGTTCCGCCAAACTTCTTCTCTCGATACAAGAATTCTCTGTGCGCCCTTTCCTTCGGGTTTGAACCCAAGAACATATTGCCAAGAAGGAAACGGATCATCGCTCGACTCAGACAGATCAACCTCAATGAGGACCTCGGGATCCCGTCGGGCATGAAGGCATCGCAGCTTGCTTATGCCACCACGCTGAGCAACCGCTACCTGCAGCCCGCCCCCGGTCGGTTTGCTAACGTCTCTGAGGAAACGAAACACGTCCAAAACATTTGATTTTCCTGATGCATTCGGACCAAGGAAATATGAAACGTCACGCAACGGAACGTCAATACCTCTAAAATTTCGCCAGTTTTTCAACTTCAATCGCGTTACCTGCATACTTTTCACTCCTCGATGCCAGCCCGCGACCGGCGCTCATTTTACGTAAGCCACCCGGAACATTGATCGATCAGGGATCTTTTATGGACTTAAACTGAAGAGCGAAATTTTACGCAAAAAACGGCCGAGAAATCGCTCGAGACAGGCTGGACGCTCCGAACAAGCTGCCAACAACCAAATATAGCCCTCAGCCAAGGACAGACTATTTATCTGCCCCCCGGCCGACCAGGTGCGCAGCCGCTCGCCATGCATGATGCGCCAGCCGCGCCAGCCTTCTCACATTGTCGATGCGCGTCAAGGCCTCCGCGGCCGTCATCCCGCCGGGCGCCACGGCCGCGAGGGTGGCGCCGCGATGGTCCTGTTCGATGGCGTCCAGTTCCCCCGTCGCGGCTTCCAGTTCAGCGAGTTCAGACGCCACTTCGACGGATACCGTCCAGCCGATGGGATCGGTGTGGCCGCTGAGCGCCGTTTGCGCGGTGATCGACGCGCCCACTTCCTCCGCGCCGCGCATGGCCCTGACGCATAGCGCAGTGGCTTGCAGATCGAGCGTAGCGCCACCATCCGGCGTGCTGGCCGCGGCAATGAAACGTCCCGCCGCCATGTTCTCCACCATGCGTGTGGCGTGATCGAGCGCGTGCAAGGTACTGGTCAGATGCAGGTGATCGACCTCCGTTTCCGTTTCGATCGGGCCATGCAATTCGGACAGGAACTCCTTGACTTCGGCCAGTGTCGCCGCCGCGGTCGCGCTGCCCGGCACGCCCTGCTGGTCGACGCGGCCGGATAGCGCGGCGGCGACCGATGCCGACGCCGTCTTCAAGACGTCGGCCACCACCCGCCGCGCCGCTTCGACGGCCACCACTGGATTAGCCAGCACACTGCGGTCCAGTGCGCGTTCCACCGCCGTCTGTCTGGAGGGCATGATGCGCTCGACGACCCGCGTGAACCATTGCGTCGCGGGCAACAGCACGGCGACGCCCACCACATTGAACGCCGTGTGATACGCCGCCAATAGCGTGGTGCCATCGACCGACGACGCCAGGCGCCGCATCACGCCCACCATGAACGGGAAGGAAAATATCGCGATCAGCGCGGCGATGACCTTGAACAGCACATAGGCCAGCGCCAGCCGCTTGGCCGTCACGCTGGCGCCGATGGCGGCCAAGGCCGAACTGGTGGCCGTGCCGATGTTCTGTCCTATGATCAGGGCGGCCCCCTGCTCCAGGCTGATGGCCCCGGCGTAGAAGGACGCGATGGTGACCGCCGTGGAAGCGGTGGAGGACTGCATCACCGCCGTCATCGCCAGTCCCACGATGATCAGCATCAGCAGCCCGCCCGTCCCCGTCAGCCAGCTGACGCCAGCCATTCCCAGCACGGAGGGCAGGTCGGAAGGATGCAGGCTTTCGGCCAGGCCGCCCATGCCCTGTTGCAGCGTGGTCAGGCCATACAGCACCAGCGCGAAGCCGGCGAAGGCGCCGCCCGCGGCGGAGATACGGCCCTTGCCCAGCAGCTTGGTCAGCGCGCCGATGAAGATCATGGGCAATGCGTAAGCCGACAGCGAAACGCGCACACCGACCAGCGCGATGAGCCACGCCGTGCCGGTCGTGCCGATGTTGGCGCCGAACACCAGGCCCAATCCCTTGGCGAACGGCAGGATGCCAGCGTTGACAAGGCCTATGGTGGTCATCGTCACCGCACTGGACGACTGCACCAGCAAGGTGACCATGGCACCCCAGAACGCACCTGACCAAGGTGTGGCCGCCGCTTTGCCGAGCACCGTGCGCAGCGCCGATCCCGCCAACTCCTTCAAACCGTCCGTCATGACCGTCATGCCGAGCAGGAAAAGCCCGACACCACCCAGTATGGCAATTGCGGTAGACATGGTCAGCCCTCGCCTTTGTCGCTGGAACGTCTCCCGCGGACCGCGGGCCACGGCACAGTGGCGTGCGCGCTTATCTTAGCCCTATACCTCCGTATCAGAAACCATCGCCAGGACACCGACGCCATCTAGGCCGGGCACTTCTCCGTAGCGATACCCAGCCACCACATGGCGCCAGTCGTCAGGGTCAGCAAGCCGCCGATCGCGGCGGACAGATGCATCCCCGTCATGAAGGCAGACGGCGCGGTATCGCGTACCAGATAGCCGCAAACGGCCACGCCCAGCAGCCCGCCAACCTGTCGCGCCGAATTGAGCACGCCGGAAGCAATGCCCGAGCGCCCCGGATCCACTGAGGACAGCGTGATGTTGGTCATGGTGGGCACGGTCAATGCCGTGCCCGTGGCGGCCAGCAACATGGGCAGCGCCAGCCACACGTAAGCGCCCTCGATGCGCACGGGCAGCAGAAGCAGGTAGCCCGAGGCCGCGATCAACAGGCCCAGCACCATCAACCGGCTCCCACCCATCCGCGTGATCAGGCGGCTAGCCGCGAGATTGGCCACCATCAGCACCACCGTCATCGGCAGGAAGGCCAGGCCCGCCTGCGCCGCTGACATGCCCTGTTCGACCTGGAAGAACAGGCTGAACACGAAGACCAGCCCGTAATACGCGAAGTTGACGGCGACGCCCGACACGGCAGCCAGCGTGAACGCCGGCACACGGAAAAGCGCCAGAGGCAGCATCGGCGCCGGGCTTCGCGTTTCTATGCGCAGGAAAGCGGCGACGGCCACGACGCAGGCCAGCAAGGCGCCCTGTACCCACGGACTGGCCCAGCCCTGCCGTCCGACTTCCATGAGCCCGGCGGTCAGGGCCGTCAGTGCCAGGATTGCCGCGCCCTGCCCGGGCCAGTCCAGGCTGCGTGCGTGCCCCGGTGGATCGGCCGCGACGTACCGGAGGGTCAGCCAGATACCCAACACACCGACAGGCAGATTGATGGCGAAGATGGCGCGCCAGCCCCACTGCGCCACCAACAGGCCGCCCAACACGGGGCCAGCCGCCAGCGCAAGGCTGGCGATGCCGCCCCACCATCCCACCGCGCGGCTGCGCTGCAGCTTGTCAGGGAAGGCGCGTTGCAGCATGGATAGGGAATTGGGCACCAGCAAGGACGCGCCCATGCCCTGGATGACGCGCGCGCCGGCCAGCAAGGCCAGACTGCCAGCCAACCCGCAAGCCGCGGACGCCAGGGTGAACAGCATGAAGCCATAAAGAAAGATGCGCCGGGCGCCGAAACGGTCCCCCAGCGCGCCGCTGGTCAATAGCAGCGCGGCAAACGCCAGCGTGTAGGCGTTGACCACCCATTGCAGGCCGGCGACATCGGTGTCGAATTCCTGGCGCAGCGCATCCAGCGCCACATTGACGACACTGACATCCAGCAGGACGACGACGAAACCCAGAGCGGCCGCGACCAAGGTTCCGCGCGGCGAGGGAGTGGAAAAAGACATGGCAGGCAACGTTGAGTCCAGGGAGCAGACGATGCTACGCATCGGCAATGTCCGCGTAAATTCCCTAAAATCGCACTGTTACCTGGAGAAAATGCACAGATGTTCAATTGGGAGAATTTGCGTCATTTCCTCGCCGTCGGCCGCGCCGGCACCTTGTCGGGCGCGGCGCGCGCGTTGGGTGTGGACCATGCGACGGTCAGCCGCCGCCTGGCAGCGCTGGAAATCGAAGTGCAGGCGGTGCTGGTCGAGCGCCTGCCGCGCGCTTGTCGCCTGACGCCCACCGGTCTGCAGGTCCTGGAAGAAGCCAAGGCCATGGAGATGGCGGCGTTCTCCATTGAGAGGCAGGCGCGCGGCAGCCAGACGGGCTTGAAGGGCCGGGTATCGCTGAGCGCGCCGCCGGTGCTGGTCACGCACTTCCTGGCCCCGCGCATGGTGGATTTCCAGGCGGCCTATCCGGGCATACAGCTTTCCGTCTCGTCCGAAGCCGGGCAGGTTTCCCTGGCTCGCGGCGAAGCGGATGTGGCGTTACGGATGGCCCGTCCCAGGGAAGCCGGCAGCGTCACCCGGCGCATCGGCCGTATGCCTTTCGCGCTGTATGCCAGCCGGCGCTACCCCGCCCTGCGCGATCCCGCCCGGTGGACCTTCATCGCCTATGAGCAGCGTTTCAGCCGCCTGCCCCTGGCGCGCTGGATCCGTGATGCGGCCGGCGCCCGTCCCGTCAATTGCGAACTCAGCGACACCAACAGCCACTTGATCGCCGTGCAATCCGGCGCCGGCGTAGCGGCGCTGCCCTGCTTCCTGGGCGATGCAGAAAAGACCTTGGTCCGCGTGGAAAACCCGGCCACGCCCTTTTGCCCGGACCTGTGGCTGATCACCCACCGCGACCTCAAGCGCAACAAGGCCGTGCGGGCCGCCATGGACTACTGGGCCGAAGCCTTCTTGAACGATCCGCAACTGGGACCCGCCGCCGGAGCGCCATGAGCGCGCTCATGGCGATGCCTGGACATGCAGGTGAACGCCGCCGTTGTGCTGCCTAGGCTGACGCGGCGAATGCCGGTTGGCATTTCACGCTGGGGCGTTCGCGCATCGCGGCGTACCAGGTGCGCAAAGCCTCGCAGTCCGCGGGCAGGGGCAGCTTCACGAGGTCGGCGAAAAGCAGGCCGGCGATCAGGGTGATGTCGGCCATGGAGAACGTGTCGCCGGCGACAAAACCGCGCTTCTCGAGAATGCCGTTGAAGTACCGCATGCCGCGCAAGGCCTTGTCGCGTTGCCGGAAACCCCACTCCGGATTCTGGTAGACCTCGACATCGGGCCCCAGGCCCGGCGTGCCGTGATGAAAATAGACACTCACGGCGTCCAGCACTTCCAGCTCGGCGCGCTTGCTCATCATATGAACCAGGCCCTGCTCCAGCGGCGTCCTGCCGGTAAGCGTGGGAGCACCGTCCAACGCGTCCAGGTATTGCGTGATCGCCGTGCACTCGCCGATGTGGGTACCGTCGGCAAGCTCCAGCACCGGCACGGTGCCTGAGTAACTCCTGGTGGCGAGAAACTCGGGCGTTTTGTGCTCGCCCTTGTACAGATCGACAAATTCGAACTGGACCTGCGACGTCAGGCCCTTCTCCGCCAAGGCAATCCTCACGCGCGTGGGATAGGGGCCGGCGGGGAAATCATGGATCTTCAGCAAAGGTGTATGCGCTACTTCGTGATCGGCTGCTGCGGCAGTCATGGATGACTCTCTCTCTGATGAGAATAGGGAATGGAGGGAAATAAACGGGATATGGCGGCCGGCCAAGCCGCCTGAACATCAACACCTACCTAACGATCGTTAGGTAAAGAATAAGAGGTATATTCCCCTACGTCAATCTTTCTTGGGAATCGCGGTGTTGAAGACAGAAGCGGGTGCCAATGCGAAGGAGCGCATCCTCGCGGCGGCCACCAGGATGGCCCAGGCCCACGGCTACAGCGGCTTGAATTTTCGCGACCTCGCGGCGGACGTCGGCATCAAGGCCGCCAGCATCTACTACCACTTCACCAACAAGGCGGACCTGGGGGCTGCCGTGGCCCGGCGCTATACGGAGAACGCCGCCGCCACGCTGGATGCCTTGCTGGCCGAGGAAGGCGATCCGCAGCGCGCGCTGCAGCGTTACCCGGCCACGTTTCGTAAAGCCCTGGAAGCCGATAACAGGATCTGCCTGGGCAGCTTCCTGGCCGCGGAAACCGTCGATCTGCCGGAGGAAGTGAATACTGAGGTGCGCGCGTTCGGCGACATGAATATCGCGTGGCTCAACAAGACGCTGCTTGCCGCCGGCACGGTCGCACCGGAAGCCAGCGAACGGCGAGCCCGCGCCATCTTCGCGGCGGTGGCCGGTGCCCAGTTGCTGGCGAGAAGCCGTGCCGACCTCGCGGTCTACGATAGCTTGATCGATGGTTATCGCGAAGCCGGACTTTTGTAAGCTTAGTTGCGTATCTTCCTGTTTACTCAGTGCAGGCAAGACGTTCAGGTAAGACGTTCAGGCAAGACGTTCAGGTAATCGTTCAAGTAACACAGGAGACCCCCCCATGACCTGGTCCGCCCAGCAATACTCACGCTTCGAAGCAGAACGCACCCGTCCCGTCCGCGACCTGGTCGCGGCCATTCCGAATGAGGACGTCAAGGTCGCCGTCGATCTGGGTTGCGGTCCGGGCAACTCTACCGAAGTGCTGGCGCAGCGTTACACGCAGGCCCAGGTCACCGGCCTGGACAGCGATCAGGACATGATCACCGCGGCCCGCAAGCGCTCGCCGCAGACCACTTTCGAGCTGGCCGACATCGCCAACTGGGCGCCCGCCACCCGCTACGACGTCATCCTGGCCAACGCCTCGCTGCAGTGGCTGCCGGACCATCAGGCGCTGTACCCGCGCCTGGTCGACAGCCTGGCGCCCAACGGCACCCTGGCCATCCAGACGCCGGACAATCTGCAGGAACCCGCCCATCTGCTGGCCCAGGAAGTGGCGGCCGACGCGCGCTGGGGCGGCACGCTGGCGCAGGTACGCCATCACAGCCGCCACACGCCGCAGTGGTATTACGGCCTGCTGCAAGCCCACTGCCAGCATATCGACGTCTGGCGCACGACGTATTTCCATCCGCTCGAAGACGCCCAGGCCGTCGTGGAATGGTTCAAGGGTTCGGCCCTGCGCCCCTTCCTGGCCAAGCTGGACGACGCCGGCAAGGCCGACTTCCTGCAGATGTACAAGGAGCGCATCGAGCAAGCCTACCCGGCATTGCCCAGCGGCACGGTGCTGCTGCCCTTCCCGCGCCTGTTCATCCTGGCGACGCGCTGAAGCCGGCCGAAGCTGGCGTCGAAGCGCGGGACTCAAAGCGAAGGATGCAAGACGCCGGACTCAATCCAGCTTGATATTGCGTTCCTTCGCCAGGTCGAACCATTTCTTGTAGTCCGCTTCGACGAACGCGCGCGATTGCGCCACCGACATGTGCTTGATCTCGGTCGACTCACGCGCGAACAGTTCCGCCATGTCCTTGCTGGCGATGACTTCGTTGATCGCCTTGTTGTAGTAATCGAGCAATTCCTTGGGCGTGCTGGCTGGCGCGAAGAACCCCCACCACACGTCCACCGTGTAGCCGGGATAAATCTCGCTGACCGACCTGACATTGGGCAGCAAGGGCGACTGCGCCGCGCTGGTCACGCCCAGCGTCACCAGGTCACCCGATTTCATCTGTCCCAGGATGGAAGCCGGTGTCGAGATCATGAAATCGACGCGCCCGCCCATCATGTCGATGGCCGCATTCGACACCCCTTTATAGGGCACGTGCCGGAACTTGCCGCCCGAACGCTGCATCAGCAGCTCCGAGGAAAAATGCGCAATCGAGCCCAGACCCGGTGTCCCGTACGTCATGGGCTTGCCGGACGTCAGCGCCGCCTTCAGGTCATCCAGGTTCTTCAGCCCGGACGCCTTTGACGCCACCAGCACCATGGGCCCCTCGGAGACCACCGCGACCGGCGCCAGGTCCTTGGCAAAGTCGTAATTCAACTGGCGCCCCACGGTATTGGTCACTACCGAGGACGAACTGAAAAGCAAAGTCGCGCCATCACCCTTGCTCTTGGCCACCTCGCCGGTACCGATCACGCCCCCTGCCCCCGGCTTGTTCTCGACGATGAAATTCTTGCCGGTCTTCTTCGTCAATTCCTTGGCGATGGCGCGGCCGAAGGTGTCATTGCTGGCCCCGGGGGAAAACGGCACGATGATCCGCACGACGCTGGGAACCTCGGGCTCGGCGCGCGCGGCACAGGTCAGGCCGAATGCCGCCACGGACGCGGCAGCCAACTTCCAAAGCGATCTCATTTTGTCTCCTGATCTTGTTCTGGTGGCACCGGCGCGCGCATCGAGGCGCAACGCCAAAACCAGAATATCATCATGAGATCATGATATCAACGGAAGAAATTCCCTATTAAGACGGAGACCTCGCCAGCCTCAGGATGCCGTGCCGGCCGCCCGATTCAGCGTCATCTTGTACGTAAAGGTATGGCCCGGGTAGGTGTTCACGGTCACTTCGAAAGGCTCCGGATCCTCGAAGAAATAGCGCCGCACCACTTGCAGCGCAGGACTGTAGGGCGTGGCGTGCAGCAACTCGGCCTCTTCCGGTGACACGAACACCGCCTGGATTTCCTGCTCGATCTTCTGGATGGTGCTGTCGAAGGCCTCGGAGATCTGCGTATAGACGGCGGTATCCATCTCCCGGTCGTGCGCCACCGCGCTCAGGTAGGGTTTGCGCACATAGATGCGGCACACCGACACCACCACGCCGGTATCGGCGCGATTGACACGCTTGCCCGCCAGCCGCAATACCGTATCGCCGGTGGGCATCTTCAGCACGGCCGTGTCCTCGGGCCGCAGCACCAGGGATTCGCGGCGCGAGATCAGGTAACGTGTCGGCCCGGCCCCGTAAGACACCAGCTCGGAAACCGAGCGTGAAGTCAGCATGAAGCTCTGGTTCTGCGCCCGCGCCACCACTTTGGTGCCCACGCCATGGATGGTCTCGATCAGTCCCTGCGACACCAGCCGCTTGAGGGCTTCGCGGATGGTCGTGCGGCTGACCTCGAAGCGCTCGATCAGGTCGCTCTCCTTGGGCAGCAGCTCGCCGACAGCGGGAAAGCCGTTGGAGATTTCCTTGGCCAGCAGATCGGCGACGAGCAGGTATTTCGGGGCGGTGGTCCTCATGGGCTTCTTTCGGTCTTTCGTTCTTATGGGAGCGGCGGAACTGCCAGCCCGCATCTTACCGTCACCCGCAATGGCAGGTTGGATTGCGTTAGATATAATGATATCCTTA
Source organism: Achromobacter sp. HZ34 (assembly GCF_002209485.1). GTDB lineage: Bacteria > Pseudomonadota > Gammaproteobacteria > Burkholderiales > Burkholderiaceae_B > Bordetella_C. The sequence goes on from NZ_NJIX01000001.1 coordinate 1,303,791, forward strand.
TTTCAAGAATCACCATCAGCCTTCACAGATGACCGACTTTCCTGCCGCCGAATTCAATCCCGACGCCCGCGGCCCGCTTAGCGGCGTGCGCGTGCTGGACCTTTCCCGCCTGGTCGCGGGCAATGTGATGACCTTGCAACTGGCCGATTTCGGCGCCGACGTCATCAAAGTCGAACCGCCAGGCGGCGACACCCTGCGCAACTTCCGCAGCGACGGCCACGATACCTGGTGGAACACGTACTGCCGCAACAAGCGCAGCATCGGGTTGGATTTCCGCCACCCCGACGCCATTGCGCTACTGAAGCGCCTGCTGCCGACGATAGACGTGTTCGTGGAGTCCTTCCGCTCCGGCACCCTGGAAAAAATGGGACTGGCGCCGGAAGTCATCCATGCCATCAATCCGAATATCGTCATCGTGCGCATCACCGGCTGGGGCCAGACCGGTCCCTACCGCGACAAGCCGGGCTTCGGCACCCTGGTGGAGGGCTACACGGGCTTCGCCGCCATCAATGGCTTCCAGGACCGCGAGCCCGTCCTGCCGCCGATTTTCCTGGGCGACATGGTCAGCGGACTTTATGGATTCGGCGCGGTGATGACGGCATTGTGGAATATGCGCGCCAATGGCCAAGGCGGCGAGATCATCGATCTTTCCCTGTTCGAACCCACGGTCTCGGTGCTGGGCCCGCAGGTCGGTACGTATGAACTCACCGGCAAGCTCAAGGCGCGCACGGGCAGCCGGTCGAACACCACCGCGCCCCGCAATGTCTACAAGACGGCCGACGGCAAGTGGATCTGCATATCGACATCCACCGAAACCATGGCCCGGCGCTTCTTCAACCTGATCGGGCGCCCTGACATCCCGGAACACCCGGAATACGGCACGGCACGGGGCCGCCTGCGCCACGTCGAATACATCGACGGCCTGGTGGCCGACTGGTTCGCCAAGCAGCATTTCGCCGAAGCCCTGGCGCTGTTCGACCGGGAAGGCGTGACGGCCGGGCCGGTGTACGACGCCAGCGACCTGATCAAGGACGACTACGTGCGCGAACGCGAAGTGTTCGTACGCCTGCCCGAAGCACAGGACCGCCAGCTCGCCCACAACATCACGCCGCGCTTCGCGCGGCATCCTGGCGCGTTCCGCTACCAGGCGCCCTACGTCGGTGAACACAACGAGGAAATCCTGGCGCCCATCATCGGCCAGGACGCATTCCAGACTTTGCAGGCCAGCAAGGTGGTCTGCACGAACAAGGAGACTTGAATGGCATTGCTTGGAACGCAGCTGCAAGGGCCGGCGGTATGGAAAGGCCCTGAAATCGACTGGCGCACCCACGGCCTGCATGTGTTGTCCCCGCAGGAGGTCGCCGAGATCGACGCCGCGCTGGCGCACCTGAAGGCGCAGGGCGACGTCGACTTTCCCGATATCACCCCGGAGAATTTCCCGCTGCAGCAGGTGGGCACCCTCATGCGGGGCCTGCCGCAACGGCTGCAGGACAGCGTCGGCTTCCTGATGCTGCGCGGCCTGCCGCGCGACCGCTACAGCGACGACGACATGGCGAAGGTGTACTTCGGCCTGGCCTCCTACATGGGACGCCCCATGACGCAGTCCTATCTTGGCGACATGCTCGGCCACGTCATGGACGTCAGCGACCTTGAACCCAAGTCACGCGGCTACCGCAAGGGCGGCGGCCAGCTGATGCACACGGATTCCTGCGACGTCATCGGCCTGATGTGCCTGCGCACCGCCAAGTCCGGCGGCGACAGCCGCATCAGCAGCGCGCTGACCGTGCATAACTACATGGCGGAACATCATCCGGAACACTTTCGCGTACTGTGCGAAGGCCTGTGGCTGAAGCGCGCCGACGAAGACGGACGCCATGCCACGCGCACCTATAGCGAAAACAAGGTCCCCTTCTTCGTTGAACAGAATGGCCGCGTCGTGTGCTACCTGCCGACCGGCTACGCACGCCTGTGCGAAAAGAGCGGCCAGCGTCCGTACACGCAAGAAGAATCCGATGCCTTGTACCGCGTACGCAAGGTCGCCGCGATGCCCGAGCACTTCCTGGACATGGGCTTCAAGGATGGCGACATCCAGTTCCTGAACAATCGCAGCATGGTGCACGGCCGCACCGATTACGAGGACTACCCCGAAATCGAACAGCGCCGTCATCTGATGCGTATCTGGATCCGCGCCAAGGACTGGGACGCCATGCCGCCGCGCCAGGTCTTCCATACGGATGAAGACATGCGCCTATGGTCGCAACACCGCAAACCGTTCGCGGAATTGCCTTCGGTCCACGACGAAAGGCTGAAGGCGAGCACCGCGGACAGCAGGATGGTGGACTAGGCCCCAGGCGTCGGCCAGCGCGCCGGCATCCGGAAGTCAGCCACCCCACCCGGCCAGCAACTGCTTCAGCGCCTGCGCCGACGTGTCCGTCAGCGGCCAGGCCGCCGGCGGACGGGGCGCGCCGCAATCCTCGCCCAGCAACTGCAACGCTGCCTTCACGACGCTGACGTTGCAGCCGTTCTGCTCTTCCGCCCGCAACGCTTCGAAGGCGCGCATCTGCTCGATCAGCACGCGCGCACGCGGGTAGTCGGCCGCCTCCAGCGCCTGGTGGATCGCCACCGAATGCGCCGGCTTGACGTTGATCAGCCCGGACGTGAAGCCGCGTGCGCCCATGGCGTACAAAGGCGGCGCCCAGATCTCGGCCAGGCCGCAGACCCACGCCAGGTCCAGGTCGGTGGTACGCCGCATGGCCTCGCCCATCAGCAAAGGCGTGGGCGAGGCCCACTTGATGCCGACCACGCCCGGCAGACGGCAAAGCGCCTCGATCGCCGCCAGGCCGATGTTCTCGTTACGCAGATACAGCACGACGGGCAGGCCGCCGCTGGCATCGCTGACCCGCGTCACATACTCGACCACGCCCCGCGGCGCGACGAAGGGATCCGGCAGCTGATGCACCATCAGGCCGCTGGCGCCGGCGCGTGCCGATTCGCGGGCCAGGCGGCAAGCCTGGCCGATATCACGGCCCACGCCGCCCAGCACCGGCGCGCGACCGCCTACCTGCTCCGTCGCCGCGTGCGCCATGGTCACGGCTTCTTCCGGGGACAAGCCATAGAACTCGCTGGTATTGCCGTTCACGACCAGGCAATGCACCCCCGCGTCCACCGCGCGATCGACGATGGGCGCAAGCTTGTGCGGTGCCAGCTGGTCCTGCTCATCGAAAGGCGTCACCAGGATGCCGGAAATACCATTCAACGCGGCACGCAACTGCGGAAAAGCGAAAGCGGTCATTCCATGTCTCCAGAATAGGGGCACCTGGAAGATAGCATCCCGACCGGCAAAACCGAAAGCGCACCGGGTCTCGCACCGGATCCCGGTGCGCCCCGGTTCAACCCTTGCGCCGCAGCTGCTCCAGCAGGGCGACAGCACGATCGGTACGCACGTCATGCTCAGCCGCCATCTGCCTGGCCACCGCATCGATCTCCTCGCCCACCGCGCCGGCCACCAAGGCGATATTGCGCGCATGCAGCGCCATGTGGCCGCGCTGGATGCCTTCCGTCGCCAATGCGCGCAGGGCGCCCAGGTTTTGCGCCAGGCCCACGGCTACCGCGATCTCGCCCAATTCCTGCGCCGTCTTCACCCCCATGATCTTCAGCGACAACTGCGCCAGCGGATGGGTCTTGGTGGCGCCGCCGACCAGCCCCACCGGCATCGGCATCTCGATGGTACCGACCAGGGCGCCGGTGGTGTCCTTCTCCCATTTGGTCAGCGAGGTGTAGTGCCCGCCCCGGCACGCCCACGCGTGCGCACCCGCTTCCACGGCCCGCCAGTCGTTGCCCGTGGCGACGATGATGGGATCGATGCCGTTCATGATGCCCTTGTTGTGCGTGGCCGCCCGATAGGGATCCACGGCGGCGAACGTATAGGCATCGAGCACGCCCTCGACGATCTCCTCGCCGGCACGTTCCTTGGTCTTCAGCGTCGCCGGCGTCAGGCGGACGCGGGCACGCGCCAGGCGCAGGTCCGCCAGGTTGGACAGGATGCGCAGGCGCACCTGGCCACCGGTGAGCTTTTCCACCAGGGGCGAGACCGACTCGGCCATGGTGTTCACCGTATTCGCCCCCATGGCGTCGCGCACGTCGACGATCAGGTGCATCACCACCATGGCGCCCCGCGGCGTATCGGGAAACACATGGATCTCGATATCGCGGCAGCCGCCGCCCAGGCCGATCAGCACCTTGTCACGGCTGTTGGCCAGTTCCAGGATCTCGTCACGATGCTTGAGCAAAGCCAGGCGCGCGCCGTAAGGGTCGGTCACGCCCAGGATCTGCACCTGGGCCCGCATGATGGGACCCGTGCTGGACGTCTCGAACCCACCCGTGTCGCGCGCCAGCTTGGCCATGTAGGAGGCCGCCGCGACGATGGAGGGTTCCTCCACCGCCATGGGCACCAGTACGTCCCGGCCGTTGACCTGGAAATTGCTGGCCACGGCGAACGGCAGCTCGAAGGTGCCGATGACGTTCTCGATCATGCCGTCGGCGCGAGCCACGGGCAGCGCACCGGGCTGCAGGATCAAGGCGGCTTCGGCGTCCGTCAATCCGACGGCCTTGACGAGGTACTCCGCGCGTTGCGCGGGTGTGAGAGCACGAAAATTGGGCAGGCGCGAGTCGGCCATGAGAGGATCTCCTGAAATTGGTCGGTGGAAGAATGAGAAACGCGGGGCGGCGCGGCCGAACGGGCTGCGGCGCTACGCCACCCTGAAGAAAATCAGCCGCGGGCGGCGCGGCCCCTGTTGCGCGACAGGAAACGCTGCAACCCTTCCTTTGCTTCGTCGCAGGTAAAGGCACGCTGGCCCAGCACCGCTTCCTTGCGGAACGCCTCGTCAAGAGGCAGATGCGCCAGCGTCAACGCCGCCTCCTTGATGACCGACACCGCCACCTGGCCTTTCTGCGCGATGCCCTGGGCATAGGCCAGCGCCACCGATTCAAGGTCCTCGGGCGGCACCACGCGATTGAGCAGCCCCATTTCCGCCAGGCGCAAGGCAGGAAAGCGCTCCGCGGTCAGCATCAGCTCCATCGCGTAGGCGTAGGGAATCTGCCGCACCAGCCGCACCAGGGTTCCGCCGGCCGGCGTGAAGCCGAGGGCCGCCTCGGGCAATGCAAACTCGGCCGTGCTGGCAGCGATACGGATATCCGTCGCCAGCATGATCTCGAAACCACCGCCCATGCATAAGCCGTTGATGGCGGCCACGACGGGTTTGTAGAAACCGCTCTGCTTCAGGTGCGCGCCATCCCACTGCGAGATGTCGAAGCGCCCTTGCGCCAGCGCCGGGATCGACTCACCCAGGTCGGCGCCGACGCAGAAAGCGCGGCCGCCATTGGCGCCCAGCAGAATGGCACGTACAGCGGGGTCGTCATTGGCGCGCTTGAACGACTCGGCCAGGACCTCATACATGTCCAGCGTCAGGGCATTGAGCTTTTCGGGCCGGTCGAAGCGGATATGCGCGACGGCATCCTTGACCTCGTAGGTGATGCCCATCTCAGATCACCCCTTCGGCGACGAAGCGCTCATAGTCAGCGGCCGCCACCCCCAGCCACCCCTTGAGCACCACCTCATTGTGCTGCCCGAAGCCCGGCGCGCTGCCTTGCGCCTGTACCGGTGTGCGCGACAGCTTCATCGGGCTGCCGAAAGCCTGGACCTGGGCGCCGTCGACCTGGGTTGGCACGAACATGTCCCTGGCCCGCAGATGGGGATCCTCGACCACCTCGGCGATGGTCTTGATGGGGGTCATGGGAATGATGTCGCCGGCCAGCGCCTCCAGTTCCGCTTTCGTGCGGGCGGCGCACCAGCGTTGCACGATGGGCTGCACCCGCCTGGCATAGACCTCCGCATCGAAGCGCTTGGCCATCGTGTCGATCTCGGTATCGTTCAACAGCTCGGGCTCGCCGAACAAGCGGCAGGCCTCGCGCCAGAATTTATCCGTATAGGCGCCAAAAAACACATAGCCATCCTTGCAGGCGTATTGGCCGTAGGGCCGTACGAAGGGATGATCGTTGCCCAGCGGCTCACCCACGATGCCGTCCACCGTGTAGTTGACGATGGCGTGCTCCGTCAACGTCACCACCGAGTCCTGCTGCGCGACATCCACCTGCTGGCCCAGGCCCGTCTGGCGCATGTCGACCACGGCGGCCAGCGCCGCTATGGTGGCGTAGAACGATGCCGACAGGTCGCCGATGATGGTGCCCACCCGCAACGGTGCCGCGCCCTTGGCGCCGTTGATGGACCACAGGCCGCCTGTCGCCTGGGCGCTGTTGTCGTAGGCCGGCCGCTTGGCGTTGGGCCCGGTCTGGCCGAAGCCGCTGATGGAAACATAGATCAGCCGGGGGTTGCATTGCTTCAAGGTCTCATAATCCAGGCCCATGCGCGCCATGGTCCCCGGGCGAAAGTTCTCGACCAGCATGTCCGCCTTGCCCACCAGGTCGCGCAGCAGCGCGCGGCCCCGCTCGGACTTCAGATCCAGGCTCACCCCCAGCTTGTGCCGGTTGTATTGCGCGAAGAAGGCGCTGGCCTGCCCTTGCTGTCCCTGCACGAAAGGCGGAAAGCTGCGCACGTAGTCGGGCTCGGCCGGGTTCTCCACCTTGATCACGGTCGCCCCCAGGTCGGCGAGCATCATCGTGCAATAAGGGCCGGCCACGACGCGCGTCACGTCGATGACCACCAGGCCGCGCAAGGGCCCCTCGCCCAGCGGCAGCTGCGTCAAATCATCAATCACTTCGATACCTCCGATGCCAACTCGATCTGCCCGCGTTCGATGTACAGCGTCCTGCTCTGTACGTCTTCGAGCAAGGATGCGTTCGATTCCGTCACGACCACGCAAAGCTGTGGATGCGATGCGCGCAGCAGGCGCAGCGAATCGCCGTATTGCCGCGCCAGCGCGGGCGCCAGTCCCTGGAACGGTTCATCCAGCAGGACGAAGCGCGTACCTACCATCAGGGCGCGCGCCAACGCCACGATCTTGCCTTGCCCGCCCGACAGCGCGGCGCCCGAACGCGGCAGCATCGCCTTGAGCTGCGGCACGCTGGCGAGCACGCCCTCCAGCCGCTGCTGGACTTCCCTGGCGGGCACCCGCAGCACTTCGCAGGGCAAGGTGATGTTCTGGGCCACCGACAGCGCCGGCACGATCACGCGGTCTTCAGGCGCGTAACCGAAGCCGCTGGCCGAACGGCGCGCCGCCGGACGGCGCGCGATGTCGTCGCCATCCAGTTGCAAGCGGCCCGTGCGCAGTTTCACCAGGCCCATGATGCTGCGCAGCAGCGTCGTCTTGCCCGCGCCGTTGCGACCGACCACGGCGATTGTGTGGCCTGCTTCCAGCGTCACGTTGACATCGCGCAGTACCGCGTGCCCCGCCAGGTCCACGCTCATCGATTGGATATGCAGTGTCATCGCACCCCCAGCACTTCACGGCGGATGACCGGATCGGCGAATACTTCCTGCGGCAGGCCATCCGCGGCGATGCGGCCGTCGATCCACGCAGCAACGCGCGTCGCGTATTTCAGGACGATATCGACGTCATGCTCGACAAACCAGCTGGTCACCTTGCGTGCTTCGAGCGCGCGCATCAGGGTCTGCATGACGCCATGCTTGTCTTCGGACGCCACGCCGCTGGTGGGCTCGTCCATGATCACCAGCTTGGGCTCCAGCATCAACGCAATAGCGACGTCCAGCAGTTTGCGCCGCCCCTCCGGCAGCACCGTGGTGGGATGCTCGGCGTAGGGCTGCAGCTCGACCAACGCCAGCATCTCGTCGACCGCGCGCCGGTCCGCGGCATGCGCCAGCGCGGTCCAGCGCGACAGTGTGCCCTTGCGGCTGACGGACGCCAGCTCCAGGCACTGGCGTACGGTGTGGTCCAGGAACAGCTGCGGCAATTGGAAGGAGCGACCCACGCCCAATCGGGCGATCTGCCGCGGGCCCTTGCGGGTGATGTCGGTCCCTTCGAAAAACACCTTGCCGCGGGTAGGCTTCAGATAGCCGGTGCAGATATTGATGAAGGTTGTCTTGCCGGCGCCGTTGGCGCCTATGACCGCCAGATGCTCGCCATGATGCAGGGCGAAGTCGATCTGGTCGGCGGCGCTGATGCCGCCGAAGCGCAGTGTCAGGCCCTCGGTGCGCAGGAGCTCGGTACCTGGTGATCCAGTACGTGGTGATCCGGTACGCACGGATCCAGCCTGGGTCTCGTTCATTGTCCTTCTCCCACCGCATTCTTCGCCAGCGCGACGGGCGCCGCGCCTGCCCGGTGCTCGTCACGAGGCCGCGTGGCGGTCCCGCGCAGGCATCCCGCTATCCCGTTCGGCGCGAAGAAGATCACCCCGATCAGCGTCAGTCCAAGCAGCATCTGCCAGGCGTTGGTGAACCAGGCGGCCGCGCCCAGCTTGATGGCCTCGAACACCGCCGCGCCCATGAAGGCGCCGATGGCATGGGCGGAACCGCCCAATATGGCGATGAAGACATACTCGCCCGAGCGGATCCAGTAACCGCTTTCCGGCGTGACCAGGTTCTGTTCCAGCGCCAGCAAGGCACCAGCCAATCCCACCAGCGCGGCCGACAGCACATAACCTTGCGCCAGCGCCGCCCTTGCGGACACGCCTATGTATTCGAGCCGGGTCTCGTTGCTGCGGATCGCCAGCATCACCTGCCCCGCCGATGACACGAAATACCGTTGCACGCACCAGCCCAATCCGACCGCCAGGGCCAGCACCAGGCCCAGCATGGCCAGTTCGAACTCGCCGCGATCCAGGGCCATCCCCAGAAAGGCGGGCCGCTCGAAGCGCAAGCCGTCCGTGCCGCCCGTCCAGCCGTACAGCTTGCCCGCCAGCGCGAACAGCACCATGGAAATGCCCAGGTTCAGCATCCCGAAGAAGATGCCGCGATAACGCGTGACGAAGGCCGCCACGATGGTGCCGAAACAGACGCTGGCGAGCACCCCCGCGCCCAGCACCACCAGGGCATCCGCCCCGGGAAAATGGCGCGCCGTGAAGCCCGCGCCGTAGCCGCCGATGGCGGCATACATCGCATGGCCGAACGATACCTGGCCGGCACGCAGCAGCACGGTCAGGCCCAGGGCCGCCAGGCCGTAGCAGAGAAAGGTGATCGACGGCACGCGCGCCGACGGCCAGATCCAGGCCGCCGCCAGTATCAGCGCGACGGCCAGCGTGACGGCCGGGGCAAGTAGACGCAAAGACGGTCGCATCAGATCCTCCTGGCCGCGGTCACGGAAAACAGCCCATGCGGACGCACCAGCAATACGGCCACCATCATCAGGTAAGGCATGACGACTTCCAGCTCCGGCAGCACGTACACAACCATCGCCCGTGCCAGGCCGATCAGCAGCGACGCGACCAGGGCTCCCGTGATCTGTCCCAAGCCGGCCGTGGCGATCACCGCGAATGACGTCACGATCATTTCCGCCCCCAGGCCCGGCACGAAGGAAGTCATGGGAATCGACAGCGCGCCGCCCAGCGCGCCCAAGGCGCCCGCCAGGCCGAACGTCAACGTACCCACGCGCGCCGCGTTGATACCCAAGGCGGTAGCCACTTCCCGGTTATGGATGACGGTGACGATCTGGCGTCCCGCCAGCGAGTGGCGCAGCAGGAATTGCAGTCCGGCATAGGCCGCCAGCGCCACGCCGGGGACGAACAGCAACTGGTAATTCATGAAGGTCACGCCGCCCAGTTCCAGCGTGCCCATGCGGCCGGCCAGGTCGCCCGCGCTGACGGGCGTCGATCCCCATATCATGCGTTGCAGGTCTTCCAGCACCATAAAGGCGGCGAAGGTCACCAGCAGCTGCAGGATGGGATCGCGCTCCTGGAAATAGCGCAGCAGGCCGCGCTCCAGCAGCATTCCCAGCGCCCCGCCCACCACGATCGCGGCCACGAACAAGGCCAGGATCATGACCGGCGTGGATGAGGTATGCGGCGCCAGCCACGCCAACAGCGTGGCGGCGCTATAGCCACCGAAGGCGTACAGGCTGCCGTGCGCCACGTTGATGACACCGAACACGCCGCAAATGAGCGTCAGCCCCAGCGAGATCAGGAACAGCAGGCTGGCATAGGACACGCCGTCTACGCTCGCCAGCAGGATGAGGTTGAGATCCATGGCTAGGCGCCCGCTGCGAGGTACTGGTTATGCCGCACGTTCATTTGCCCACATGCTTGATCTGGTCGCTCTGCAACAGCGCGGGCTTGAGCGTCTTCACCCACTCAGCGGACTTCTGCCCCACCGGCGCGGCCACGATATCGGCCGGGTAGAAAGTCAGCTGCCCGACCAGGGGGAAGGACTGCGAGGGATCCTTGCGGGTGATGCCGAGCAACTGCCCCTGCAAGGCCTGGCCGTCTTCGCGCATGCGGATCGGGCGCGACAGCCCGCGATACTCGGACGTCCGCAAGGTGGTCGCCAACTGTTCGGGCGTGGGCCATTTACCGCTGTTGTCGGCCAGGAAGTGCTTGTAGGCCCCCGTCGTGGCCTTCAGCGCCTGGATCATGTGATACACGGCGAAGTTGGGATAGGCGCCGGTGCGTTGCTTGAACTTCTGCACGAAGGCGCGCGTTTCAGCATCGTTGGCGAATTCCGGATCGGCGAAATAGCCATCTCCCACGAAACCGACGATGACGCCGGGCGGCACGGCGTCGCCCAGGCGTTCCAGCGACGAGTCGGCCAGCGGCAGGATGAACTGGGAATTCTTCAGCAGGCCGCGTTGCGAGGCCTGGCGCAGGAACGTGTCCAGGTCGCCGCCCCATGCCGTGGACAGGACGACATCCGGGCGCAAGGCCTGCAAACGCGTCACCTCGGTGGAGAAGTCCGGCGCACCGAACTTGGGGAACAGCTCGGCCACGATCTTCACGTCCGGCTTCAGGGCCAGCAGCGTGTTGCGGAACACTTCCCAAGAGTCACGTCCCCAGGCGTAGTCCTGGTTCACCACCGCCAGGGTCTTGAAGTCCGGCTTGGTGCGCAGCAACTGCAGCACCGCGGCCACCATCTCCATGGTGCCGTTGGGCCCCGTGCGGAACACGTATTGGTAGCGGCGGTCCTCCAGCACTTTTTCGGTGGAGCATTCCCACAGGATGTTGACCACCTTGAGATCCTCGGCCACCGGCGCCAGCGCGTTGCAATAGCCGCTGGAGATCGCCGAGATCATCACCTTCTCACCCGGTTCCTGCGCCAGGCGGCGATAGTCGGACAGAAACTTGTCCGCGCCCTGCCCTTCATCTATCCACGTCGGCTTGAGCTTGACGCCGTCGACACCGCCGGCGGCGTTGAAATCCTCGATCCACATGTCGGCCGCCGCCTTGGCGGGCGCCCCCAGCACCGAGGCGGCGCCGGTCATGAAGGTACTCATGCCCAGGCGGATCTCGGCGGGGCGAGCTTGCTGGGCGTAAGACGTCGTTGACAGGGCGAGCAGGACGGCACCCGCACCCAATAATTGGGCCAGCAACTTCATGATTTGTCTCCTCAGCCTTCAGACTGATAATGTTTTAGTACGTGCATAATGCCGGCTATGCACGGCGCGGGATATGGACGATGCATACACAAGATGGATGAATTCCTGTCCACTATCTCCATCACTCCTGGTATGCCGCAGTGCAATTCAGGGTTTTCACCGAAGCCATCATGTCCAAGAAACACGACCTTCCCGCCAGTGAATCGCTGGCCCTGGCTCCCGGCGAGTTGCAGGCCGAACTGCTGGCCATGCTCCAACGCAATGCCAGCGCGCGCGACTACGACCGGATGCTGGCGCGCATCGAGACCGACGTGCATGACCCGGCCGATCGTTCTTTGCTGGAGGGAAGCATTCGTGCCGCCGTCGCCATCCGCGAGCAGCAGACCTTGCAGCAACGGCGGGAGAAAGGCCTGATGGTGGTGCTTGAAAGCGCCAACGACCTGACCGCGATCCGCGACCTGGAACTGGTGCTGGGCGCCATCGTCAGGCGCGCGCGGCAGATCTTTGCGTCGGACATCGGCTATCTCACCAACTTCGATCGCCTGCGCGACGATTTCTATATCCGCGCGGCTGAAGGCGCGATATCGGAGCGCTTCAAGAACGTGCGCGTACCGCAAGACCATGGCATCTGCGGTCACGTGCTGACGCACAAGACGCCGTATCACTGCACCGATTACCTGGTGGATCGCGGCTTCGCCCACGAACAAGGGATAGACCTTGCCATCCAGGAAGAAGGCGTGCGCTCCCTGCTGGGCGCGCCGCTGATGGTGGGCAACCACTGCATAGGGATGCTGTGCATCTGCGATCGCCATCCGCGCTTCCACGAGCCGTGGGAGGTGGCCATGCTCTCGACACTGGCGGCGCAGGCGGCCATCGCCATCGAGAATGCACGCCTGTTCCAGGAGACGCAGGTGGCGTTGCAGCGCGCCAGCGAAGCCAATGCGTCGCTGCATCGCCAGGCGATGGAGATCGAGGCCGCCGCGGAAGCGCAGGAACAGATGACGAAGCTGGTGGCGCGCGGCTGCACCATGCTGGATCTGCTGGACATGGTGGCGTCCTTGCTGGATGGACACCTTGCCCTGCTGGACGAGGCCGAGCAGCTGATGCAGCACACGGGGGCCGGGAATCCGCTCATCGAATGCATGCGCGACACCCGCGTGCAGGACGCGGTGCATCTGGCCCTGTCTGCATGCCGGCGCTCGGGCCGGTCGCAGGAAGTCGAATCCACCCACATTCGCATCGCGGCGCTGATGGGCGCCGACCGCCTGCTGGGCGCGTTGCTGATCGCCTCGGATAAGCCCATGACGCCCACCCAGATCCGCACTTTCGAGCGGGGCGCCCTGGTGGCCGGCGTGGTCCTGCTGTCGCAGGAACGCAGCGAACTCGTGGTGAGCAACGAGTCTGCCGCCACCATCCGCGCGCTGGTCAGTTGGCAGCAGGAAAGTTTCCCGGCCCTGCAGTCGCGCGCCCGGCCCTTTGGCCTCGATCTTTGCGATCCTCTGCGCCTGATCGTGCTGAGCGTCGAGGAAAGGGATATCGAATACGCCCTGCGGCGTGTCCGCACGGGCATAGGCCGCGGCATCCTGCTGGAGAAATTCGAAGGTTTCATCGTGGCGATCTGTGCCGACGACGGGTATGCGCAGCTGGAGCGCGGCATGCAGGAAACGGTGGTCAGGGACGAGCGTTTGAATACGCTGGGTGTCACGTCCGCCACCTTGACGACGGTGGACGCGTTACCGAACAGCTTTTTGTCGCTCAAGCGCGGGATCGGTATCCTGCGCGCCCTCGGCCGATCCCACGAAATGGTCGCCGAATCCACCTTGACCATGTATTCATTGTTGTTCGAACAACGGCAGGCCGCCGACGTTGCGAACTTCATCGATGCCACCATCGGCAAGCTCGTCGCCCACGACCAGCGGCGCGGCACCGACATCGCGGGAACCTTGCTGGCCTACCTGGAGCACACCCAGAACTCCAGGTCCACCGCCGACCATCTGCAGATCCACGTCAATACGTTAAGGCAGCGGTTGGAACTGGTCGACGGCTTGCTGGAAAACTGGCGCGACGACGGCCGTTTCCTGGAACTGCATGTGGCGCTGCGGCTGCACCGTTTGCGCCGCGGCCTGCAGGGCGCCGGAGACGGCGGCCTCACCGACGCGTCCGCCTTGGCGTAAATACCCCGGAATCTGTCGCTTACGCCTATTACTCCCAGCCCTCCCCGGCACTAGACTCGCCCCCAGGCCATCACCCCATCCACGCCATGCGGATCTCCATACTTGCCCTTGAAGGGCTGTTCGACACAGGGCTCACCGTCCTGCTCGACGCGTTTGCCCTTGCCAACAAATTCTCGGCGGCACAGATGGGCGGGACGCCGCGTTTCGACGTCACGCTGGTCGGCATGCGCAAGCGGGTCCGTTCGGGCCACGGCCTGCTGCTGCCCGTGCAATCCGTGACGCCCGGCCTGAAACCCGACTGGGTGATCGTGCCGGCCTTGAGCACCGGCACCGCGGAGCAATTGCTCCCTGCCCTCGATCGTCCCGACGTCAGGCAGGCGCAATCCCAGATGCTGGCCTGGCATGGCAAGGGCGCGCGTATCGCGGCGTCCTGCATCGGCACCTTCCTGGTCGCGGAAACAGGCCTGCTCGATCATCAGGAAGCCACCACTACCTGGTGGCTGGGCCCCTTGTTCCGGCAACGCTACCCGAAGGTGCGGCTCGACGAGTCACGTATGCTGGTAGCGTCGGACGTAGGCGTGACGGCCGGCGCGGCCATGGGGCATCTGGACCTGGCGCTATGGCTGGTGCGTAATGCCAGTCCGGAACTGGCGACATTGGTCTCGCGCTACCTGCTCGCCGACATCCGCTCTTCGCAGGCGCCCTACATCATCCCGAACCACCTGGCCCAGGCGGATCCGCTCATCCAGCGCTTCGAGCGCTGGGCGCGCGACCATCTTGCCACGGGCTTCTCGCTGCAGGCCGCCGCCAGCGCCCTGGCGACCAGCACGCGCTCGCTGCAACGGCGCTGCCAGGAAGTCCTGGGCAAATCGCCGCTGGCCTATTTCCAGGACCTGCGTGTCGAGCGGGCCCAGACGCTGCTGCGCGGGGGCGGGCTGGACCTGGAAAGCATCGCTGCACAAGTAGGCTATGCGGATGGCGCCACCCTGCGCACCCTGCTGCGCGACCGCCTGGGGCGAGGTGTGCGCGACATCCGCGGCGACCTGCGCTGAACCAAAAGAGACATCGCGGCGCGTGACGGCCACACGGTTGCGGCCGTCACGCTGCACGCAACGCCTGACGCTTAGCGACCCTGGATCAGCAGTCCCAGCGGCGCCAGCGGCCCGACAGGAATCAGCTCGTACTTGGCGAAGCCGCCGGTCACCAGCGGCAGCGTGTCCAGTTCCGCTTTCGCCTGTTCGACCGACTCGGCGTTCATCAGGAACACCACACCGGGTGCGTCCTTGCGCGCCCAGAACTGCTCGATCTTGCCGTCGAGATAGTGCTGCAGCGTGGCCGGCACTTCCTTGGGCATGATCTCCTTGCGTTGCTGGTCCGAAACCGGCTTGGCGATGGATGCGATGGCTAGAACTTTCATGTTGATCTCCTGACGAGAAACGTTGGATGGGAGATCAAACTTTAGCCAGCGGAGGCGCAAACCCCTATCGGCGTAAGCGCCATTATTGGCGGCATTTACGCCATCATCACGAAAGCTGCGGCAAGCCCGCTTCGACCAGGGCGGCCGCCGGTAGCCGCGCCTGCATCGCCGTGGCATCGACGCCGCGCAGGAGGCGGCCCAGATGGCCGCTGTTGGCGAATCCCAGGCGCACGCTGACGGCGGACAGGCTCAGGCCCTCGGCCAGCAACATGCGCGCGTGGCGTGCAACCATCAGCCTGCGTACCGCTACCGGGCTCAGGTTCCACTCCTGCTGGCACGCGCGCTGCAACTGGCGCACGGAAATTCCCAGGCGGGCGGCCGAGGCATCGATGGTTGCCACGGTGCCCTCCTGCTCCAATGCCAGCGCGAAACCGCGCAACATCTGCTGGGGAGGGCTGAGCGGCGCCACCGGCGCGGGCCGGGCAGCGCTGGCCACCTGCGCCATGATGGCGCGCACCAGATACTCGGCGCCTTGCGGCCTGGCGGCGGGATGCAGCAAGGCATCGAGCATGGCCACGGCCGCGCCATCGAGCTGCAGCGCGCCATAGGCCGTGCATAGCGGCCGCAGCAGGTCCGAAGCGAGATAGAGCTCCCCATGGCGCTGGCGCGCCGTCCCCGACAGCGTCTGGTGCGCGGTGCCCGCGGGCAGCAGCAAGGCCGTGTTGCGCATCAGCGTGGCCGTTTGCGCGGACTGATCGCCGGCCCAGGCCGTCACCAGGCTGCCCGATTGCGGCCACAGCAGCATGGCGCAGTCGTGCGAATGCCAGCGGCGTTCGTAGCGCGCCTCGCGATCATGCAGGCAGGCATAGCCGCTGGACTGGATCAATGCCTGCTTGGAGGACAGATAAACAGAATGGGCGGTCATGGCTTACCCCGCATGGATTTCCCTTGCATGGGTCGCCCCATGTCGTGGCCCCTGTTCTAGCGTCGCGGAGCTTGATTGCAGCGACATAGTAATGCGCCCCGTCGGCGCCGGCCAATCGTGCCGGCGCCATGTCGCATTTTGGATCGGCTGGCGCCGCATTGCGGTTTGGCACGCCGGGCCGGCCTGTCTAGCATGAGCACCATTACTCGATGAATGAATCAAGGGAAATTGCGCTCATGTGGAATTCCAGATTTTTCCCGCGCCGGGACCGCTACCGCCGGCGCCTCGCGGCGATCGCCTGCGCGACCCTCGCCACCGGCACCGCGGCGCTGCTGCCCGCCACGCCGGCTTGCGCGGCCTGGCCTGAAAAACCCATCACCATCATCGTGCCGTTTCCCGCCGGTGGCGGCACCGACGTCGTGATCCGGTCCGTGCAGCCCTTGCTGGCCAAGGCGCTCAACCAGACCATCATCGTGGAAAACCGTGCCGGCGCGGGCGGCACCATAGGCTCCGGGCAGGTGGCACGCGCCCAGCCCGACGGTTATACGGCGGTGCTCGCGACGACCAGCACGCATGCTGTCAGCGTCAGCGTCTACAGCAACCTTTCCTACGACCCACGCAAGGACTTCGCCTACGCCGGCTTCATCGGCGTGTCGCCCTACGTCCTGGCGGTGACGCCCAAGCTGCACGACGACCCGGCCCGTCCGCTGGACGTGAAAACGCTGACGGCCCGCATGAAGCAGGCAAAGACGCCCTACAACCTGGCGTCGGTCGGCGTGGGCACCGTCTCGCACCTGCTGGGCGAGCAGTTCGGCCGCGACATCGGCGTGCCGCTGACCCACGTGCCGTATCGCGGCGCGGCGCCTGCCTATACCGACCTCATCGGCGGCCAGGTCGACCTGATGTTCGACAATCCCATCGCCATGGCTGCCTACGCCAAGGCCGGCAAGATCATTCCCGTCGCCACGACCGCGCCCACCGCTCTGCTGCCGGACCTACCGACCTTTGCCCAGCAGGGGATGCAGGGATACACGCAGACCTTGTGGTATGGCCTGGCCTTTCCCAAGAACACACCGGCCGCCGTGGTGCAGCGTTTCAATGCCGAACTGAACAAGGTGCTGTCCGACCCGGACCTGGTCGCGGACCTCGGCCGCAAAGGCATAGACGCCAAGCCCGGCACGCCCGACGCCATGGCCAAGGCCGTGGACCTGGACGTGGCCTATTGGGGCCGCATCGCCAACGCCGTGGGCGCCCGCATTGACTAAGACCGCCATGACATCGCCCACCTTGCAGCCGCCTGCCCCACCCCCGCCCATGCAGGCCGTGATGCTGCGCGTGTTCTTGCGCGAATACGGCGCCGGGGGCGGCAATCCCGTGCCGCTGGTGGCGCAAGCGCAAGGCATGACGGCCGCGCAGATGCAGGCCGTGGCCCGACGCTACGGCCACGAATCCGCCTTCATCCTGCCCCCCGCCGATCCCGTCAACACGCTGCGGCTGCGCTACTTCGTCCCGGCGCACGAGATGGAGATGTGCGGTCATGCCACCGTAGGCACGCTGTGGGCCCTGCGCCAATGGGGCGCCTGGACCAGCCCGGAGGCTCGCATCGAAACCGCCAGCGGCATCGTCCACGCCCGCTGGGATGCGGCCCTGGGACGCGCATGGATCACCCAACCCGCCGTGCAGGTCCAGCCTCTGGATGTCGCTGCCTGCCGCGCGGTCAACGACGTGCTGCAGTCAGGACCTGGGGCCGATGCCACCGCGGGTGCCACTGCAGGTGCCGCTGCCGGTGGCCGGACCGCGGTCGAACCGCTGGTTCACATGGTGAACGCGTCCACCAGCCGCTACAAGACGCTGATCCCCATGCCGGACGTGGCAACGCTGAACGGGCTGACACCGAAGTTTTCCGCGGTACAAGCCCTGTGCGATCGCATCGGATCGACGGGCCTGTACCCCTATGCGGTGGAATCGGTGGACAGCCAGGGCAGCATCGTGCACGCACGCCAGTTCCCACGGTCATCCGGCTATCCGGAAGACGCGGCCACCGGCATCGCGGCGGCCGCGCTGTGGGGCTATCTGGCGGGCGCGGGCACCATCCCGGTAGGGACACCGGCAGTGCCCGCCGCCGCCACGGTGATCCAGGGGGTAGCCATGGGCTCGCCCTCGGCCATCGACCTGCTGCCCCGCTTCGATCCTGCCGGACAGGTGGACGGCTGCTGGCTCAGCGGCGCGGTGGAGTGGATCACGGATTGAAGGCGGCCACGCCAGCGCGGGCATTTTGCGTGCACGCACGGCACCGCCCGAGCCACCGCGGCGCGGCATCCGCGTGGCCGCCGTCATCATCGAACTGGTGCAGGGCGAAGGCGACTCCAATCAACGCACCAGCCCGAGACCCAGCAAGGTCTCGGCGCTGGCGACGATGGCTTCCTCGCTGGGCCGCGGCGTCCAGCCCAGCAGGCGTATCGCTTTTTCGCTGGTGGCATTCATATTCCTGCCGACCAGCGTCGCCACGCCCCGTAGCGCGGGATTCCGGCGCGCGGCAAGGCGCACCAGCCAATTGGGCATCTGCCACATCGGCGCCTTGCCGCCCGCCGCCCCCATGCGCCGGCGCAGCACCCGCGCGACATCGATCAGCCAAAGGCTTTCGCCGGAGATGGCCAGGAAGCGCTCGCCCTTGGCCGCCGGATGCGTCATGGCGCTCAGGTGCAGGTCCGCCAGATCCCGTGCGTCGACGAAGCCGCAATTGACCTTCGGGCACGCACGCTGGCCCTTCAGCATGTCCGTGACCAAGCGCACGGAGTGCGAATAGTCAGGGCCGAGCACAGGGCCAAGTACTGCCGTCGGGTTGATCACGGACAGCTCCAGCCCGCCGCCTTCCCGCGCGATGAAGTCCCACGCAGCGCGTTCGGACAAGGTCTTCGACTTCTGGTACGGCCATACGTCGCCGGACAGGTCGCTCCAATCCGTCTCGTTGAAGGGCCGCTGCAGTTCACGATGCCCCGCGCAGATCGCACCGAACGCGGAAGTCAGCACCACCCGCTTGACGCCGGCAGCCCGCGCGGCCCGCAACACCCGCAGGTTGCCGTCCACCGCCGGCCGGATCCAGTCGTCTTCGTGGACCTGGCTACCCGAAGGTGTCGGCGAGGCGCCATGCATGACATATGCACAGCCCGCGGCGGCCTCAGCCCAGCCGCTATCGTCGCTCAGATCGGCGACGACGAAAGACAGGCGGTCGCCGGCCTCCGCACCGCCCGCCCGCAGATTGCCGCGTACCTCCGCCTCCCGCGCCAGCGTACGGACGGTCGTCCGCACGCGATAGCCCTCGCGCAGCAAGGCCAGGATGCAGTGCTGTGCGATAAACCCGGTTCCACCCGTGACCAGCACCAATGCTTCGTTCATATCGATTTCCTGATTGCCATTCCTCATTGACCAGGCGGTCAGCTTAGTCGCCCGAATCCGTACTTTGAATACTTGAAAATGCGGATTACTTGCGCGATAGTGCGAGCATGAGCGCCGACCCGTTTTCCGAAATCCTCAATCTGACCAAGACCGAATCCGTCGTCACGGGTGGCTTCACGGCGGGCGGTGCCTGGGCCTTGCGCTTTCCGGCGCCGGACAAGATCAAGTTCTTTGCCGTGGTGAAAGGTGAATGCTGGGTCTGCATCGACGGCGAAGCCGGGCCCATCCATTTCGTAACGGGCGACGTGGGACTGCTATCGGCGAAGCGCGCGTTCGTGCTTGCCAGCGCCCCGGATATCGAGCCGGTCGACGCCATGACCGTGTTTGCCGGCGCTGGCAAACAAGCGGTACAGCTGGGCGATGGCGCCGACTTCACCCATATCGGCGGCCATGTCCTGCTCGACCCGGCCAGCGGCAAACTGCTGGCCGATGTGCTGCCCCCGTGGATACACGTCCCGGCGGCCTCGCCCCATGCGGAGTCCTTCCGCTGGATGCTGGCCCAATTGATCGAGGAACGCGCCAGTGAACAGCCCGGCCGCCAACTGGCATCGGCGCAACTGGCGCAGCTGCTATTCATCCAGATCCTGCGCGCGCACCTGCAATCAGCCGCCGCCATGCCGGCCGGATGGCTGAAAGCGCTGGGCCATCCGCGCCTCGCGCCAGCCCTTCGACTGATGCACGGCGAACCCGCGCGCGCGTGGCAGCTGGAAGAATTGGCCCAGGCCTGCGCCATGTCGCGCACGACATTCGCCTTTCATTTCAGGACCACGGTCGGCACCGCGCCACTGACTTATCTCACCGAATGGCGCATGCGGCTGGCCGAACGGGCGCTGGGCAAGGAAGACACCCCCGTCGCCACCATTGCCCATTCGCTTGGCTATACGTCGGAGAGCGCCTTCAGCACGGCCTTCAAGCGTGCAACGGGACGGTCGCCCAAGCATTATCGCAACGGCCTACGCTAAGCCGGACAGCCGTTGCACGGTGCGATGGCCGCGGCGGCCCACTCGAAGGGGCCCTCAGAAGTCCCAGAACACCGGCACCCAGCGAAAGGCGTCCCCGTCGATCGCCACGCGTCCCACCGAGGGGAACGGCATATGCGTCGCCACCAGCAGCGATCCGCTGTCCGCCATTTCCTTAAGCAGCCCGACGCGCACGCGCACCGCCTCTTGCGGATCGTGCTCGAAGCCGTTCTGCCAGTCCGGATGTTCGAAACCGACCGGGAACACGACGTCGCCCGCGAACGTCAGCTTGTCGCCGCCTGACGCCAGGCGCACCACACTGTGCCCGGGCGTGTGGCCGCCAGTGCGACAGACCGTCACGCCCGGCGCCACCTCGCAGGTTTCCTCGAACGTGCGGATCTGCTCGCGGTACTCGTTCAAGAAACGCGTGGCAGCCGACCGCAGCACGGGCGGCACCGCTTCCGGCATGTCCGTGTGCGTGAAATCCGGCGCCTTCCAGAAGGCGACTTCGGACGCCGCCACGTGAATACGGAGGTCAGGGCGAAACTGCTCCCGGATGCCGTCCACCAGCAGCCCGCCGACGTGATCCATGTGCATGTGCGTAATCACCAGATCGGTCACCGATGCCAGATCGATGCCGGCCGCCCGCAGTCGCTGCGGCACCTGTCCGGCGCGCGGAAAGCCGGGGAATTCCCCACCCAGGCCCGCATCGATGAGTATGGTCTGTGCGCCGATGCGTGCCACCATCACGTTCAAGGGCCAATCGAATCCCTCCGGCGGCAGGAACATTTCCTCCAGCCAGGCAGATCGATCGGCCGGTTCGACATTGGTGGACATGGTCACGGCCGGCAGCGGCAACACGCCGTCACTGATCACCAGCACTTCGATTTCTCCGACCTGCACCGCATAGCGCGACGGCACAAGTTCGTTGGGGCCGGGCATGCCGGACGGGGAAACGCTGTTTGGACTAAGCATGAGTGGACTCTCCGAGGGACGATTCGAATACCCCTGCCGCGGCAGTCGGGCACTGGTCACGGCATAACGCCGTATGTCGTCATCCTAGATAGCCCAGTCACGCGGCGGTAGACCCGCCGCCGGACACGCAGTGTTGCCTTGCGCACACCAAATGGAAAAGCCCCGGCAGGGGCTTTGTCCAATGGCAACGAAGATGTAGACGCGGACGCCTGTTCAAGGTGCCACGGTGGGCTGCGTATTCGGCTCGATGGCCGGTTCCGGTCCCGCTGCATCGGGCAGGCGCTGCGGGTTATGGATTTCGAGAACCTCCCCCATCCATAGCGCATGTTCCAGATGATCGGTCCGGGGACGTCCTGTATTGGGATGGACCAGCACCACCAGGCCTCGGCGATTGATCAACAGCCAGGGCACGAAGCGCGCGAATTCGGCGGGCGCGAAAGCCACCTGATACATGGGCCGCGCGTGCGGGCCCACCAGCGTGTCGTGCCAGCGGCCAAGCAGCACGGGAAAGCGCTGGGCGATTTCCTCGCGCAAGGCCTCGGCGGCCTGGCGTTGCGCCTGGTTCTCGAAATAGATATGGGCGTGATAGCTGCGGATGGTGTCCAGTGTCTGCACCGCTCGATCCTGTGCCGCAGCCGCGGGAGTTGCCGCAAGATTCTTGTCCATGCGCTGTCCTCCGGGTCAGGCCAGATAGCGCTTGAACCATGCAATGCTGCGATCCCATGCCAGCGTGGCCGCCTTCTCGTCGTAGCGCGGTGTCGAGTCGTTGTGGAAACCGTGATTGGTGCCAGGATAGACGTACGCCTCATAGGTCTTGCCGGCGGCTTTCAAGGCAGCCTCGTAGGCCGGCCAGGTGCCGTTGACGCCAGGATCGGTCTGCGCGAAGTGGAACAACAGCGGCGCCTGGATGCGTGCCACGTCTTCCGGCTTGGGCTGGCGTCCATAGAACGGCACCGCCGCGGCGAGCTTGGAATTGGCCACCGACGCCGCATTGGCGACGCCACCGCCATAGCAGAACCCGGTGATGCCCACCTTCCCGGTCGTCAACTTGCTGGCCTGCAGATAATCGACGGCGGCGAGAAAATCGTTCATCAATTTCTGCGGATCGATCTTCTGCTGTAGTTCGCGACCCTGGTCGTCATTGCCGGGATAGCCGCCCACGGAGCTCAGGCCATCGGGCGCCAGGGCGACAAAACCCGCCTTCGCGGTACGTCTGGCCACATCCTCGATGTAGGGGTTCAGGCCGCGGTTCTCGTGCACCACTACCACGCCCGGCACCGCCCCGGCCGCCTTGGCCGGACGCACCAGATAAGCACGGACCTGGCCGTGGCCATCGGGCGACGGATACTGGATATATTCCGCGACGATGTCCGGATCGGTAAAGGAAACCTGCTCCGCCAGCGCGTAGTTGGGGCTCAGCGAAGCCAGGATCCCGGCGGCGGTAAGCCCGCCCACCGCATATTTGGCGGCACGATCCAGGAAATCGCGGCGGCTGATCCGGCCATGCACATAGAAGTCGTATAACTCCAGCAGCTCCGGGGAAAAATCCTTGGCGGTAAGTCGATTCATACGGCTCTCCTGATTCGCGCGTCGGGGGAATGCCGATAGTGCCAGAAGAACCGGAGATTCGTACAGCCTGGGCGCGGTTGCCCGACCCTTTGCTACCTGGCCGGCAGTTGCTCCTTATAACGTAGCCGCTCCCTCACCTACCCGTGAAGCGAGGTTTGCGCTTGTCGGCGAAAGCCGCCAACCCTTCGGCAAAATCCTCGCTTCTCGCATAATCGGCAAAAGCGGTGATCTCGGCACGCGCGGCCTGCGCGGTGCTGACTTCCCTACTCGTGCGCAGCAAGTCCTTGATGACCCGCAAACCCAGGGGGCTGTGCCGCGCTACCGCGCTGGCAAGCGCGCCGGCCGCCTGCTTCAATTCGGCATCGGGCACCACCTGATTGACCAGGCCCCACGCCTCCAGCGTCCCGGCCGGCAGCAATTCGGCGCTGAGCAACATGTAATTGGCGCGGTTGGCGCTGATCTTGCGCGGCAGCCGCGCCGACGAACCACCGCCGGGAATGATGCCGTAGCGGGCATGGCCGTCGCCGATCTTGGCGGATTCCGCGGCTATTATCATGTCGCAGCACAGGATCAGTTCCAATCCACCTGCAATGGCATAGCCATTGACCGCGGCAATGACCGGCATCGGCAATGCCTCGATGCGGTCGAACACCTCCTGCGCATAACGCAGCTTGTCCAGGAAGCGATCCGTGGTCGGCTCGGCCAGGTCCGCCTGGAAACCCAGCAGGTCGCCCCCAGCGCAGAAGGCCTTGCCCGCCCCCGTGATCACGACGCAGCGCACCGCGGCATCGCCATGAAGCGCCTCGATTACATCGCTTAGCTGCTCCAGCATGGCGCCCGACAAGGCGTTCATGCTGGCCGGATTGTCCAGCGTCACCCACGCCACGTCGTCTATCCGTTCGTACTCGATCAGCGTCTTGTCCAGGTCGCTCTCCTCACGTCCAATTCAAACCCGCTCGTAAATCGCCGCGATGCCCTGCCCACCGCCTATGCACATCGTGACGAGCCCATAGCGCGCACCGCGTCTTGCCAGTTCATAGACCATCTTCACCGTGTTGATCGCCCCCGTCGCCCCCACCGGATGCCCCAGCGAAATACCGCTGCCATTGGGGTTGACCTTCTCCGGATCGAAGCCAAGCGTGCGGCTGACGGCGCAAGCCTGGGCCGCGAAAGCCTCGTTGGACTCAATGATGTCCATGTCGGCAACCGTCAGGCCCGCACGCTGCAGCGCCAACTGGGTCGCCGGCACCGGACCCATGCCCATATAGGCCGGATCCACACCGGCATGCGCGTAGGACACCAGCCTGGCCAATGGGCGCAAGCCCTGCCTGGCCACCGCGTCCGCGCTGGCCAGTACGCAAGCTGCCGCGCCGTCATTGACGCCGGACGCATTACCGGCCGTCACGGTGCCGTCTTCCTTCTGGAAGATGGTACGCAAGCCCGCCAGTTCTTCCGCGCTGACATCCGCGCGCACATGTTCATCCGTATCGAACACCACCGTCTTGCCCCTGGCCCTGGTTTCGATCGGCAGGATCTGCTCCTTGAAACGCCCGTCTTCGATAGCGGCCCGCGCGCGCCGATGGCTCAGCAGCGCCAGCGTATCCTGCTGCGCCCGTGTCACCTCGTGCCGGCGTGCCACGTTCTCGGCGGTGACGCCCATCAGGATCCTGTTGAAGGGATCCGTCAGCGCGCCGGTCAGGCTGTCGAGCAAGGACACATCGCCCATGCGGGATCCCCAGCGCATCGACGTCGACAGGAAAGGCGCGCGGCTCATGTTTTCGGCGCCGCCGCCAATGGCAATGTCCGCCTCGCCCAGCTTGATGGCCTGTGCCGCGCTGATCACCGCCTGCAGGCCGGAGCCGCACAGCCGATTCAGCGTCATCGCCGGCACCGTCTGCGGCAGGCCCCCGTCCAGCGCGGCGATGCGAGCCAGATAGGCATCGCCAGGCTCCGTGGGAATCACCTGGCCGAAGAAGACATGTCCGACCGTGGCGGGGTCGATGCCGCCGCGGCGTATCGCTTCGGCGGTGACGCTGGTCGCCAGCCGCGCCGGCGCCACATCGCGCAGGCTGCCGCCGAAGGAGCCGATCGCCGTGCGTACCCCGGCAACGATGAATACTTCCGTCGATTTGTCCATGGCGTTCAGGCCGCCGATCGCGATGACTGGCGCGCGGCGCGGGCCTTCAACAGTTCGCGTTTGGGCTGCTCGAATCCGGTGGCAGGGACATATTCTTCAGCACGGTCGGCCAGTGCCGCCGCGTTCTGCGCGATCGCCTCGGCGGCCGTGGGACCATCCCCGGCATAGATACCCGAGGTATGCGTCACGTTGGCGCACGCGAAGGCGCCGGCGCCGGCACACAGGATGGTCTTGGTGGGCGCGGCGGGCGCAACCAGGTACACCAGGCCTGGGGTCACGCTGCCGGGGGACAGCAAGGCCAGTTCTTCCTCTGGAAACAGCTCGGCGGTCATCCGGGTGGCGGCCGACGGCGCCAGGCAGTTGACATGGATGCCGTACTTCGCGCCTTCTATGGCCAACGTCTGCATCAGGCCGACCAAACCCATCTTGGCGGCGCTGTAGTTGGCCTGGCCAAAATTGCCGTACAAGCCGGAGGACGAGGTCGTCATCACGATACGGCCATAATTCTGGGCCTTCATGATGTCCCAGACCGCCTTGGTGCACCGCACCGCTCCCATCAAATGAACATCGACGATGGTCTCGAAGTCCTCCAGGCTCATCTTGCTGAAACTCTTGTCGCGCAGGAAGCCGGCATTGTTGACGAGGATGTCGATGCGGCCCCAGCGCGCCATGGTGTCCTGCACCATGCGCTGGACGGCGGCGGCATCGGTCACCGAAGCCACACTGGCGAACGCTTCGCCGCCCAGGGCGCGAATCTCCTGCACCACATCTTCGGCGGCCGACGACGCCTGCGTCTGGCCATCGCGCGTCACCCCGAGATCATTGATGACGACCTTCGCCCCACGCCGTGCCAGCTCGATCGCGTGAGAGCGGCCCAGGCCGCCCCCTGCGCCGGTCACGATGGCTACCTGGCCGTCCAGGCGTATGGGCGGCGTGGTGCCGGCTTGTCGTTGTTCTGGATAGGAGTGCATGTCTGAATAGTTATTGATGGAATAGAAGAAAGCGTCACTTGAAAAGGCGTCGCTTCACCCACCCGACTGTACGGAAGGCAATCCCTGCATACAATGTGACTTCCTCACAGATAGCCTAGCCCCATCTGGTCAAATAACACAACCCCCGGCCATCGGAACGGCGCTACGCTATGCCGCTGCCATGGCCTTGCCGCTGCCGTTTCCCCTGAAATTGCAGTCGTCCCTGCCCCCTCCTTGCCATTGCCGACTTTGCCCGTCCCGAAACGTCCGAAACGATGAAGCGCCCCGCCCCTGCCGCCCCCGCGTCCGAGATCACGCAAATCTACGCCGAAATGCTGCGCCTGCTGGACCAGGGCGAAGACCAGCAGGCTTCGCTGACCGCCCTGCTCCAGCAGATCGAGCAGATGGCGGGCGATGACGCCCAGCGCGAAGCCCTGCTCGCCGCCGCGCACCGCGCCATCGCCATCGGCAAGCGCATGGAGCAACACCAGCGCAACGAACTGGACCTGCGCGGCGTTTTCGAAAGCGCCCAGGCGCTGACCGAACTGAAAGAGTTGGACCAGGTCCTGTTCGACATCGTCGAACGCGGCCGGCGGCTGCTGGGCAGCGACCTGGCATGGCTGGCCGGGATGCATCCGGAATATGGCAACCTGGGCGTGCTCGCCGTCAGCGGCGTGTATTCCAACGAAACCAAGAATACGCACACGCCGGTGTACGCCGGCGTCGCCGGCCACGTGCGCCGCACGCGCAGCCCGTTCGCCACCAGCGATTACATGCGCGACACGCACTTCGAACATACCCCCGAAAACGACTTGATGATCGAGCGGGAGGGCCTGCACTCCCTGGTCGCCGCGCCGCTGCTGTCGGGCGCGGAAGTCGCCGGCATCCTGATCGTGGGCGACCGCTATTCCCGCAGCTACCATCCGCGCGAGGTCTCCATCCTGGCGACCCTGGCGGCCCACGCCTCGGTCGCCATGCGCAACGCCAAGGCCTTCGACCTGACCCGGCAGGCCCTGCAGGACACGGAGCGGGCCAATCAGCGCCTGACCGAACAGACCCTCGGCCTGGAGATGGCGGCGGATGCCCACGAGCAATTGACCCGGCTGCTGGCCAAGGGCGCCCCCCTCAAGGACCTGATCCTTACCGTCGCCAATATCCTGCACGGCCGCATCGTGTACCTGGACGCGGCGGGCATCGAGGTCTGCGTGGCAACCCCACGCGAATACGAAGCTCCGCGAGTGATCGATACCTACCGGCCTATCTCCGGCATTGCCGCCGGCATCCAATCCGCCGTCGGGCTCAGCCGCACCACCGGCCGGGCGACCGCCGCGCCGAGCGATACCGGCCAGCATTGCCAGGTGGCCGCCGTCATGAGCAAGGACGAATTGTTCGGCGCGCTGGTGATCCAGACTCGCACGCCCATGACCGAGGCCGCCGTGCGCATCTTCGAACGCAGCGCGACGGCAACGGCGGTACTGCTGCTGTCCGCCGAAAAAAGTTCGGCTTCACTCGACCAGGACATCAACCTGACCGTGCGTGCCCTGCTGGAACCCAGCCAGCACGGCGACGCCGGCCTGCCTGCACGCATCGAACGGCATGGCGTCGATATCCGCAAACCGACGATGCTGGCCATGATCCAGATCGGCAAGACCGAAATCGGCTACGTGGTGCGCAAGCTCTCCAGCCGGCTGCGCCAGTATCCGCACATGACCACCGACCTCGACGGGCGCAGCGTGATGGTGGTCAACCACGCGGGCGAACGCAAGCTGGAAGAGGAACTGCATGCCCTGCTGTTCGAAGAACTGTCGTTCCGCGGGGTGGCTTGCGTGTCCGGCCCCTACCTGGACCTAGCCGGGCTGGCGCAGGCGCATGGCCACTTGAAACGCGCCATCGGCCTGCTGCATGCCCTGCGGCGCGAAAACTGCGTCGTGCACGAAGCCGCATTGCGGCTGTATGGCGTTTTGTTCGAGCATCAGAGCGCGGCGGACCTGGACGCCATCATCGCTTCCGTGGTGGGCCGCTTGACGGATCACGACGCCAAACGCAACACCCAGCTGGCCGACACGCTGCTCGCCTATCTGGACACCATGCAGAATGCACGGGCCACCGCCGTGGCGCTGGGCCTGCACGTCAATACGCTGCACAACCGGCTGGACGCCATCGCGACCGTACTGGGTCCCTGGGATACGGACGGCCGGGTGGCGGACATTCACCTGGCCTTGCGTCTGCGGCGGCTGCAGACCGATGTTCAGGCGACGACGTTCACCCCCAGATAGCGATCCTTGGCCTCGTGGTCCGCAACGAAGGCCGCGTTGGTGCCTTCATACACGCCGTGTCCCTGTTCAAGAATGTAGTGGCGGTCCGCCAGCTGGCAGCAGACCTCCAGGTTTTGCTCCACCAGCACGACGGGGACGCCCGTCGCCCGTATCTGCTTGAGCTGCTCGACGATCTCTTCCACGATGACGGGCGCCAGCCCCTCCACCGGCTCATCCAGCATCAGCAGCCGGGGATGGTTCAGCAGCGCGCGGGCAATGGCGAGCATCTGCTGTTCGCCCCCGGACAACTGGGCGCCGCCATTCCTGCGGCGCTCCTTCAAGCGCGGGAAGATGCGGTAGACATCGGCCAACTGCCAGGGCGAACGGCGGCGCACGGCGATCGCCAGATTCTCCTCCACGGAAAGCAGCCCGAAGATGCCCCGGTGTTCGGGCACCAGGCACAGCCCGCGCGCCGCGATCCGAAAGGATTCCTGTCCCGTGATGTCCTGCCCCTGGAACACCACCCGGCCCTGGACCGGCGGCACCACCCCGACGATGCTTTTGAGCGTGGTGGACTTGCCGGCACCATTGCGCCCGAGCACCGTGACGAGCTCCCCCGCCTTCACCGTCAGCGATACCCCCTGCAGGACATGGCTCTTGCCATAGCAGGCGTGCAGGTTCTCCACGTGCAATACGACATCGCTGCTCACGCGCGGCCTCCGGTGACCATATTGCCCAGATAGGCGCGGCGCACGCGTTCATCGCCACGGATGGCGTCCGGCGTGCCCTCCACCAGCACGCGCCCCGCCTGCATCACCGTGATCGTGTCCGAGATTCCCATGACGATGTCCATATTGTGTTCAATCAGCAGGACGGCATAGCCTTCCTGTTTCAGCGAGAAGATCAAGGCCTTCATCTCCGCGATGTCGTCGATGCCCATGCCGGACGTGGGTTCGTCCAGGAACACCAGCTTCGGCCCCGCTGCCAGCGCCATGGCCACTTCCAGCCGGCGCTGTTGGCCGTGCGACAGATGGCCCGAGGCCCGCTGCGCCACGCCATCGAGCTTGAATTTCTCCAACAGGACGTCCGCCACGGCGACGGCCGCGTCGTCATTGCCGGGGATGCTCCAGCCGAACAGGGCCTTGCGAGGGCTGCGCCCTTGCGCGGCGACACGCAGGTTCTCCCGCACGCTCAGGTTCTGGAACAGGCTGGTCACCTGGAAAGAACGCGCCAGCCCGCGCCGCACCCGCAAGTGGCCGGGCAGATGGCCGATCTCCTGACCCTCGAAATGGATGCTCCCCGCCGAAATCGGCACCGTACCCGTCAGGGTGTGGAACAGCGTCGTCTTGCCCGCGCCGTTCGGGCCGATGACGGAATGGATCGCGCCCGGCATGACCTGCAGGTCGACGCCGCCCACGGCGGTAAAGGCGCCATAGCGCTTGATGACGCCGCGGGCGTGCAGCAGTGCCGCGGCGGCCGCGCGATCGGGGGCCACGGATGCGCCCGCTGCGTAGGGGGCTGCCGCGGAAGGCTCCATATGCGGACCGGCGCTCATACCTGCTCCTTGCTGACTTCGATTCCCGCCGGATAGCCCCTGCCACGCTGACGCACCCGTTGCAGGATACGCCCCAGCAAGCCCCACACGCCTTGCTGCATGTACAGGGTGACGGCGATCAGCAGAAAGCCCAGCAGCATCAGCCAGCGCGGCCAGAAGGACGACAGCCAATCGGCCGCGAGCACATAGGTGGCGGCGCCCAGCACCGACGCAAACAGGTGGCCCGTACCGCCGATGACGGTCATCAACAGTATGGTCTCGCTGGTGTGGTATTCGATGTTGGACAGCGGCGCGATACCGGACAGCATGGCGTGCAAGCCGCCCGCCAGGCCCGTGACGGCGCCGGAAATGACGAAGGCCGCCAGCTTGAACACCCGCGTGTTGTAGCCGACCGCCATGGCGCGCGCTTCGTTTTCGCGGATGGCCACCAGGGTCCGGCCGAAGCGGGATTCCGCCACGCGCTGCATCACGACGAACACCAGCAGGAAGATCAGCGCAACGAAGGTGTAATAGCGCCAGGGACTGCCGATATCGGCAAGCGTCCAGCCGGCGATGCGGGGATTGGGCCGGCCGATGTCCAGCAGCCCATTGTCGCCGCCGGTGATGTCCACCAGCGAATAGGCCAGGAAGTAGAACATCTGGGAAAAAGCCAGCGTCAGCATGACGAAATACACGCCCCGCTGCCGGATGGCGAACCAGCCCACCAGGGTAGCGGCCACCGCGCCGATCGCGATGGCGCCCGCGAGGGTGACCCAAAGGGAACTGTTGAAGTGCAGCAGCAGCAAGCCGCAGGTGTAGCTGCCCAGCCCGTAGAAAATCCCCTGGCCGAAGGACATCAGTCCGGTGAAGCCCAACAGCAGATTGCAGGCCATGGCGGCCATGGCGAAGATCAGCAATTCAGTGGCCAGGGAGCCCGATGCCAGGCACCACGGCAGCGCCAGCGTGACCGCCAGGGCCATGAGGGTAAAGCGATGCTGGATGAGATATTTCATGGTTCTTCCCTCACGCCCGGCCCATCAAGCCATTGGGCCGCCACAACAACACGAGTGCCATGGCTACATAGATCATGAGGCTGCTGCCGGGCGGCCAGATGGTGCTCATCAGGCTCTGCACGATGCCCACCAGCAAACCACCCACCAGTGCGCCCGCGAAGCTGCCCATGCCGCCCACCACCACCGTGACGAAGGCGATGCCCAGGGCCTCCACCCCCATGAAGGGATCGACGCCGCGGATGGGTGCGGCCAACACGCCGGCCAGCGCGGCCGTACCCGCCCCCAGCGCGAAGACCAGCGAGAAGATGCGCCGTATGTTCAGCCCCAGCAGCGCCACCATTTCCGCGGATTCGCTGCCGGCACGGACGACCGCGCCCAGGCGCGTGCCGGCCAGCACCCCGCCCAGGACCACCGCCATGGCCGCGCCCACCGCAATGACGAACAGGCGGTATTTGGGATAGATGAAATCGCCCCAGACCACCACGCCCTGCAGCGCGTCGGGCGGCGCCACGTTATTACCCAGCGGCCCCCAATACATGATCACGGCTTCCTGCAGCACCAGGGCCAGCCCGACCGTGATGAGGATGTGCAATTCGTGCGGCAGGTGATAGACCTTGCGGAACAGCACGGTCTCCGCCAGCCACGCCAGGATGCCGACCGCCAACGGCGCGAGCAGCAGCGTCAGCCAGAAATCGACGCCCATGCCGACCAGCTGGAAGCACGCATACGCCCCGAGCAGAAAAAAGGCGCCATGCGCGAAATTGACGAAGCGCAGCAGGCCGAAGATGATGCTCAAGCCGACGGCCAGGACGAAGTAAAGCACCCCGAGGCCGATACCATTGACGAGCTGGAGAAGATAGACATTCATAGCGTGGCGGCCCGTCAAGCCATCTTGCAACCGGCCTGTTCCGGGGAAAGGAAGAAGCGGCCGGAATTGATGATGTCGGCGTAATCGTCCTTGTCCTTCATCTTCGCCTTGGCCTTGCCCTTGATCAGGTAGAAGTCGCGCAGCACCTGGTGGTCCTCCTTGCGCACTTCTTCCGTACCCGTCACGCCATCGAACTGCATGCCCTCCAGGGCGGCGATCACGGCGGCAGGTTCGGTGCTCTTGGCCTTGTTGATGCCGTCGATCAGCATGCGCGTATTCACGTAGGGCGCAGCCAGGCTGTAGTTCGGCGAGATATTGAACTTGTCGCGTACCTGG
The DNA here is from genome assembly GCF_002209485.1 of Achromobacter sp. HZ34. GTDB lineage: Bacteria > Pseudomonadota > Gammaproteobacteria > Burkholderiales > Burkholderiaceae_B > Bordetella_C. The sequence goes on from NZ_NJIX01000001.1 coordinate 1,335,875, forward strand.
CCGACGAAGCGCTTGTTGTAGGCGGTATCGATCGTGTGCCAGTAAACGGCACCGAAATAGACGTCTTCGCAGATGTCCGCGCCCAGCCCTTCGAACTGTTCCAGGCCGGAGGCCGCGGCGACGATGATGGTCATCTTCTGCTTCAGGCCGAAGCTGATGGCCTGGCGCAAGGTATCCGATGCCTGGGCGCCGTAGTTCAACAGGAAGAGCACATCGGCCTTGGAAGCCATGGCGTTGGTCAGGTAGCCGCTGTATTCGCGTTCGGTCAGCGAGTGGTAGCTGTTGCCCACGTGCTCGATGCCCTTTTCCTTGAACAAGGCCTTGGCATTGCGCAGCAGGCCTTCACCGAAGACATACTGAGGCGTGATCGTGTACCAGCGCTTGGCCTGCGGCATCAGGTCGATCAGGGGGCGGGCCGACCCCTGAATCAGGCTGTAGGTCGGCAGCGCCCAACGGAACGTACTGCGGTTGCAGTCCGACCCGGTCAACTCGTCCGCCCCGCCATTGGTAATCAGCAGGCCGCCGGCCTTGTCGATTTCCTTGCTCATCGCCAGCGATTCCGCCGACAGCAAGGCGCCGGTGAACATATTGATATGGCGCTGTTCCATGGCCTCCTGCACGCGGCGCACCGCCGTCGCTGGCTTGGCCTCCGTATCGAGCATGCGATAACCCAGCTTCTTGCCCAGCACCGTGCCCTGTTGTTCCACGGCCAGTTTCATACCCAGCTCGGAATACTTGCCGATGGCGGAAAACGTGCCGGACATCGCGGTCGGGCAGGCAAGCACCAGTTCATCGCTTTGCGCGATGGAAAAAATGGGATGCGCGGCCAGGCCGGCTGCCGCCGAGATCCGCAAAAAGTCGCGTCGATTGGTCATATCTGTCTCCGGTTTATTTTTAATGGATCCCTTCCATGACGGATGGGAGGTACTGCAGTCCTGCGCGCCTACCTCGACGCTGTCACCACGCTACGCTTGCGCCCACGCCACTTCGACCTTGCAATGCAGGTTTGCCAGGGCGGCAGCCAGACTGTTGTCGCACCGTTCACGGTCTGCATGGGTGGCCGCCCGCAGCGTCACTGCGGCTTCCGTTCCATCCTTCGCCGCGGCGATGTCGATCAGTTCGATCGCCTGTCCCAATGCACCAATCTCCATGCGCAGCTTGTAGACCAGCGCCATGTCGCGCAGCGCCGGTTTATAGATCTTGCCCACCCCGGTGACGGGAATCGCGTCGAGCACGAAAAGGTGGCGCGGCCGGGCGGGCGGTTCGGGAATCCGGTCGGCGATGAAGCGCTGCAGTTCATCGGTGTCCACGCTTTGGCCTGGCGCCAATGCCACGAAAATCACTGGCAGTTCGCCCGCATAAGCGTCAGGCATGCCAACGGCGGCGCTTACCGCCACGGCGGGATGGCTGTTGGCGACATCCTCGATCGCTTGCGGGTCGATATTGTGCCCGCTGCGTATGATCAGGTCCTTCTCACGCCCGGTCAGGAAAAGATAGCCGTTTTCGTCCAGGCGGCCCAGGTCGCCGGTGACCAGCCCTCCGTCTGGCGTGAAGGCGTTTCTGTCGTGCTCGGGGTTCAGATAGCCCCGCACGATCTGCGGCCCGCGCGCCACCACGGAACCGACCGTGCCGGCCGGACAAACGACCCAGTCACCCGTCTCGTCGCGGCGCATGATGTCGATGGCCGAGAACGGCGCGCGCAGTCCGACGCTGCCGCGCACATGCCGGCCATTCAAAGGGGTGGCCGCGATGGCCGCCACGCTTTCGGTCATGCCGTATTGCTCCAGCAGCGCAATGCCCGTGCGCTCCTCGAAACGCTGCCCGATCGCGCTGGGCAGGGGCGCGCCGCCGGTGAAGGCGAAACGCACCGACGACACATCGCAGCCATTGACCGGCACTTCGCTCATGGCGCCGATGGAGGTGGGAACACCGCCGATGAACGTCGCGCGATAGCGTTCGACGAAGCGCCAGATGTTCTTGACGATCTCGGGATCGCGCAAACCCGCCGGCGACAGCATCACCACATGGCCGCCAGTGGCCAGCACCGACATGCCTATGGTCGTCGTGCCCCCGACATGGAACAGGGGAAAGCCGTTCAGCGAGACGTCCTGCTCCGTCAGGTCGAATAACTGAGCCAGCGACCAGGCGGCATGAATCTGATTGCGATGCGTCTGCGGTACCAGCTTGGGTACGCCAGTGGTTCCGCCCGTATGGAAAAGCGCGGCGATGGCGTCGGGATCGGCGACGTAATCGAACGTCAATCGATCCCCGGGCTGGCGGTCGATGAGTTCGTCCAGGTCGAGCACGCGCGGATCGTCGCAATCGGCCTGGCCGCCCAGTACGAGAATGGCTTGCAGGCCCGGCACACGGGCAATCACCTCACACGCCTTGGCCCAGACCTCGGCGTCCAGGGCCGGGCCGGCGCACACCAGGATGCGCGTCTGCTCCGCTTGCAGCAAGGCGGCGATCACGTCCGGCGCCAACAGGTAATTGATGCAGCTGGCGGTGCCGGCGGTTTCCGCGCCCCAGATCAGCGCGGGCACGCGGGCATGCGTCCGCGCCAGGATGGACACCACGCCCTGGCCGGCAATACCGAAATGCGCGAACAGATTGGCCGCTCGCGTAATCTCGGCCAGCAACTGGGCATGGGTGTACGTCGTCGGCGCATCGTCCAGCGCCGCGGAACGCAACATCGTCAGCGCGGGCCGGTCGCCGTACAGCGTTGCGGTTGCCTGGAACACCTCATACATGCTGCGTGACGGCAGCAACTCGTCGTAAGGCTCGCGCTCCAGGCGTTCGATATCGCTGAGTGCCCGGATCCTTTGCTCCGAACGAGTCGTCCTTATTCTTGCCCGCCCCTCGCCCGTCTCCCTACGCGGAGGGAGCGCCGGGTTGTCTCCAAAGCGCTGTTCCAAATGAATTCCTTCTCGCGTTTTTTGGGGAATATCGATACGCGTTGATTGGTTCGAGAAGTGTAGGAATCGGCAGCGGCGCGGACAATGTGTGCGTGTCATAGCGCAGCGCGTTGAAATTATGAGAAAAGCACATAGGCGTGATGCGCTGCCGCTTGCGGCGCCAAGAATTGGGGGGTCTGACAACCGAATGGAATGAAATCCATGTTTTGGAGAGGGGAACCCCCTGATACATAGCCGTTGCCGCCCGAATACTGGCCTGAATAAAATTCCAGGCATTCTGACGACCGCCGCAAAGGCGGCACCGTCGCTACATCAATAACCACGACACAAGGGAACGCGCATGAAGTACGAAGCATTCGGTACTCGGGGCCTGGTGGGCGCATTGCTGCTCGCGGCGGCGTTGCTGGTCAGCGCCTGCCATGGCGATCGCTCGTCGGACGACGACGCGCCGCCAAGCACGTCGCCACCGGCCACCACGCCGTCTTCCGACTCGTCGGGCGACAAGCCGCCAGCCGACTCCACCCCCACGGGACGTACCGTCACCTTCGACCCCAGCATGTGCAAAGCCCAGGCGGGTGCCCCTTATGGCCAGATCGTCGGCATCACCGGGACGAACATGATGGTCACGTCGGCCGACATCAACGCGTCAGCGGCCGGGTGCAAGATACTGGCCAACGGCGGCAGCGCCATCGATGCCGCCATCGCCGTGCAAGGCGTGCTGGCCGTGGTGGAACCGTTCGCCTCCGGCCTGGCGGGCGGCACCCTGGTCACCTACTACGACGCCGCCACGCAGAAAGTGCGCACCTTCGACGGCCTGGCCGCCGCCCCCGCCACCACCGGCGGCGCGGCGTCGATCTACCAGGCCGCGGTGACGGACGACCTGAGCTGCAAAGCCGGTCTGGCGCTGGGCAGCAGCCTGTCGGCCTGGCAAGGCAATACCAATATTTCCGGACGCGCCGCCGGCGTGCCAGGCACTTTGAAAGTGCTCGACCTGGTGCATCAGTATTACGGCAAGAAGGATTGGGACACCTTGTGGGACGACGCCATCGGGTACGCGAGCAACGGCTTCCCCATGTCGCGGTACATGTACGCGACGCTGTACAACTCGGGCACCGACTACGACGAAGACACCGGGCTGCCGCTGCCCGCGGGCGGTGAACCGGCCTGGGTCAACAGCAGCGGCACGGCCAAGGGGGCGGTGCGCTGCAAGTATGGCGACATCCACAACCGTTATTGCGACGCCAGCGATCCGGACTCCGCCAAACCGCTGGCCGTGGGCACCGTCATCAAGAACCCTGAACTGGCCACCACGCTGAAGGAAGTGCGCGATGGCGGCGCGGCGGCTTTCTACGACGCCGGCGGTCCCATCGTCACGGCCATCCTGGCGCGTTTCGCGGCCGACAAGTTCAAAAGCGACGGCAGCAACAACTGCTATGCCACGTATTCATCGACGAACCCGCAGCCCGCGCGCATCCCCAGCCTGATGAGCGCTTCCGACTTCACCAACTACCGGGCCATCGAACGCAAGCCTTTGACCGCGACGCGCTTCGGCACCACCGTGTACACCCAACCGGCGCCCTCTTTCGGCGGCGTGGTGGTGCTCTATACGCTGGGTCTGCTGGAACGCAAGGGCATGGCGGCGCAGACCTTCGGCAGCGATGAGTATGTCCATCTGGCGACAGAGGCCAGCCGTCTGGCGAATATCGATCGCCGCACCTACATCGGCGACCCCGCCTACTCGAACATCGATGCGCGCATCCAGGGCATGCTGGCCGACGGCTATCTGGATGGACGGGCCGCGCTGATAAGCGCTACCGCCATGTCCTCGGTGACCGCGGGCACCACGGCGCAAGGTATTCCAGCCTATGTGGCGACCGACCCCAGCCTGTATGTGCCCCTGGCGTCGGCCAAGGTGTCCAAGGCCGTCCAGGTAGCCAGCGCGGAAAGCTCGCCGCTGACGGTTGCGCAGATCGGCGGCCCCGGTCCGCGCAATGAAGACTTCAATACCACCAGCAACGTCGCCATCATCGATGGTTATGGCAATGCGCTGTCGATGACGACGACCATCAACACGCATTGGGGCGCGCACATCGAAGCGGCCGGGATGATCATCAACGATGCGCTGTCGAATTTTTCCGCCGGCGCGGTGGGTGGCGACGTCAATGGCCTGGCGCCGACCAAGCGCCCACGCACGTCCATTTCGCCGTCGATCGCGCTGGACGCGCAGGGCCGGCTGCGCCTCGTGTGGGGTTCGGCCGGCGGCGGCCCCATCCCTGACTACATCGTGAAGTCTTTCCTCGGCAATGTCGTATTCGGCCAGGATCTGCAAGCCTCGCTGGATGCCGACAACTGGAGCGGCCAGGACAGCGCGGACTCCGTCGCCGAACTGGAAGCCGGCAAGCCCATTGCCGCCAACCTTGGCAGATTGACGTCGTACTACCGCTATCCCGCGGGAACGATAGCCCTGGACGGCCTGGTCAGCGGCTTGTCGGGGATCGCCGTCACCTACGACGCCGACGGTAATCCCACCTACTCCGGCGCCGCCGACAACCGGCGTAATGGGGCGGCTTACGGGTATTGATCGCGGAAGGCGGTGCTGGTACGAGTGATCGTGGTACGGGCGGTCCTGGTACGGGACCCGCCCTACGAGATCAGCCGCGCCCGTTGGCGTTCGGAGCGAAGCAGGAAAAACTGCAATATCGATCCCAACACGAATAGGCCCAGCCACACCCCGAGTGCACCGCGCACGAGGGGCGAATCGGGACCGGTCGCGAGGGGATGGGCGACCGGTAGCCGAGTCAGCGTCTCGTTGATGCCAGGAACCAGCAACAAGAAGAAGCTGAACGACAAGCCAAGCTGTTGCAGATAAGGCCGCGCGCCTCCAAGAAACGCAATCCGATTGACGCATAGCGCGCCGAGTGTCGCCAGCAGCGCCACGATACCTAGCGCATGGCCGAGATTGAAGCCACCGGTGCTGGACAAGCCGAAGGACGTTGCCACGGATACCAGCAGGCCCGCCAGGTAGACATGCCCGGACCGCGTGGCAGCGTCGATTTTGCTGTAGCGGGCAAAACAGTAAAGCCCGGCTGCGAAAGTCGCCGCGCTGATGGCGGTGTGGAAAGCACCCAGGGTGGAAACAGGATGTGGCATAGGATTCTCTGAAAAGACAATCAACTAGTTGGTCGATTAGATGGTTAAAAAATAGCGCGCCTTGCGGCACGCTTCTCCGATGTTCAAGCAGGTGTCGTCAGCCGGGCGATTGCGGTTCGGGAAATCGCCTGGAACGATTCGGCGTTACCCAAGGCCCGCGCCGTCAACATGGCGCCGTGGACCGTGGACATGAATGCCTGCGCTTCGTTCAGCGCACTTTCGCGCAAGCTGAATTGGCCATTCGCGGCGCCCTGCTCCAGGACCGTTGCCAGCCAAGCCGACAGGTCGGCGAAATATGCGCGCACTTCCTCGGCGATCTCAGCCGGGATCATGGGTAATTCCGCCGCCAGCATGGCGCATATGCAGATGGACGACGAGCCTTCCCGGATGCACTCCAACCAGTAATCGGCATACGCCGTCAGCCGCGCCAGCGGATCTTCGATCTGCTGGTCGAGCACGGCGAACCCTGCGCGGGCCTGCTCGCGATGGCGCTTGACCACCGTCAGCACCAGATCCGCCTTGCTGGGGAAATGGAAATGGATGCTGGCCTTGCCGATGAGCACCCGTTTGGACACGTCGGCGTAGCTGAATCCGTGATAACCGCCGGCAGCCAGCAGCAGCTTGGTCTGGTCGGCAATCTCGGTGGCTCGGGAGGAAAGCTCCGCACTCATGGCTGATCACTCGGTTCGTTCAAACGTAGACGGAGGCAGAAAGCCGCAGGCGACCGTACTGGCGTGTGGCATTCTGCGGTGGCTGTCTCCAATCGTCAATCTACTAGTTGGTTGATTGACTGTCAAGCTGCCCGGCATAATGTTCAGCCACCCACTGCTCGCAGAGCGCCCATAGCTTCGGCGCACCACGCTTGATCGCCGGCCCGTAACGGTCGAAGACCTGTTGCTGCGGCACGCCGCTCTCCGTCCAGGTCCCGCCCCCGGTGAACACATTGATGAGAAGAGGCTGGAAGCGATCCAGCGCTTTCGCGAACTTCGCGTCGTCCGTCTCGGCATTCTCGAACTCATGCCACAGATCGACGAACGTATCGCGCTGGGACTGCGGCAACAGGCCGAACAGGCGCGCCGCGGCCTTGGACTCCTGTTCAGCCTGCACTTCCTGCGACGACCCACCGTGGATCGGAAAATCGCCGACATCGATCTCGACGATGTCATGCAGCAACAGCATCTGGATGACCCGATTAGTATCCACCGCGGCACTCGCGTACTGGCTCAAGACCAAGGCATACATCGCCAGGTGCCAGGAATGCTCGGCTGAATTTTCCTTCCGGCTGCGATCGAGCAAGGGCGATTGCCGGACGACGCTTTTCAGGCGATCGATCTCCTTCAGGAAGCTCAGCTGCTTCTCCAGTTCACTCATGGCATGGTCCTCCACCCGCTAGTAACGCGACAGCATAGTCTACGGACCGGCCAGGGCCGATATTGCCTGATCCGGTCTCGTATTCGCTTGGAGAGGCTTCAGAGTCGCCCCTCGGCAAGCAAGTCGCGCGTGCGCTTCAACGTCGACAGCAAGGCGGCCTTATACCCCTTGTCGCTGTCGAACTGCGCCTGCTCGGCCTGCTCCTCGGCGCCGCCCGGCTGCTTGCCGCGCAGGCCGGTATAGCAGTAGAAGCGCAGTTGAAGCGCACCGGCCTCGTCTTCGAACAGCTCGTTGACGATCGCGCCTTCGCGCGGGCCGGTGGCCTGGAAGAAGGTCACCTTGTGCTGCGGTTCCAGCGTGATGATCTCGCGCAGATCGGCGCCGGCGATGGTGGCCTCGCGTACGAAATGGGTCGCGCTTTCCTCCACCACGTCGCAACGGGTGCAAAGGCCTGCCGGCAGGAACAGGCGGGCGTCGCGCGCCTTGAGCACCAGGCCCTGCCATGCCTGCGCGCGGGTCAGTTTCGTTTCACCGGCGGGGTTTACCGGGACGGTAGCGGTTGAGTAGATCATGATGAATTCCTTTGTCGGGTTGGGTATGACCAGACTTTAGTCGGTTTCATATTCAAAACACAGACTCTAAAATAGAGACACCCTGTACTGAATATGAGACACCCATGGATCTCAATGCGCTGGAGGATTTCCAGCTGGTGGCCACGCACGGCGGTTTCGGCAGGGCCAGCCGTGCCAGCGGCCGCTCCAAAGCGACATTGTCACGCCGGGTGGCCGATCTGGAAGAAGACCTGGGCGTCCGGCTTATCGAACGTGGCAGCCGCAGCCTGGAACTGACCGAAGCAGGCCAGGCCCTGCTGGATCGAACCGCGGGGCCGATGCGCGAGGTCGACGAAGCCGTAGCCGCGGCGCGCGACGGTCTTGCGACACCGCGCGGCCGTCTGCGCATCGCGGCACCGCTGTTGTTTTCGCAAGTAGCCCTGGGGCGGCTGGCCGCCGCGTTCCAGGCAATCCATCCCGAAGTGCAGATCGAAGCCGTGGCCGAGGATAGATTCGCCGACCTCGTCGACGAGCACTTCGATGTGGCCATCCGCATCAATCCGTCCAAGGACAGCGCGCTGGTTGGCCGCTGCTTCGCCAGGGACCGGCTGGTCCTGGCGGCCGCCCCGTCCGTTCCCATGCCCAAGGCGCGCCGCGGTCAGCCGTCCCCGGTCCCGGCCATCGTCATGCCCACCTATCGCGACGGCGAGCTATGGTCCGTGCGCGATGGCCAGCTCCTTGTCGAACCGCGGCCCGTGTTACGCCTGTCCTCGCTTCTGACCATCCGCGATGCCGCTGCCGCAGGCGCGGGCGCCGCCATGTTGCCGCGGTCCATCATCGGCAGCCTGCTGGATAAGGGCGAACTGGTGTCGTGGGGCTTGGCCGGCGACGCAGTCGAGCTTTGGGTCCTGCATACCTCCCGGCGCTTGCAGAGTCCCAAGGTACGGGCCTTCGTGGAGTTCATGTGCGAGCAATATCCGGACGGGTCGTTCGTCGTTCCGATACGGTGACCTCATTGGCCCACACACTTCGGATTTCTGCGCCGGCGAGCGACATCGGCTGCGTTTACCAACAATTCACCGAGGTCAGCGTCAGCGCCAGCCTGCTCGACCTCCTTACCGGCGGGATAGGGCTTCGGCTGGACCGCTACCGCATTGCAATTTCTTGCATTTTCGCTGTAACTCCTAGAAAGGATATCGGGCAAAATTCGTCCCATTAAAAAAGCGCTGAGGCGCGCGCTTCGGCGAGTTGGGATAGCAAATTCCTGCCGTCGTAGTTGAGCAGGAAATGCAAAGACACATCTACTCCCCATACAAAGCGTCACGACCGGTCGAAGCTGTAACGACCCTGGCCCGACGGAACCATAATTCATTGACTGCGGGCACGGACTGGATCCGCCTGACATCGCTCGCCGTGCTCACCGGCCTGGTGGCACTGGCCTGCACCGGCTGCAGTTCACTCTACTCGGAAGGTGCCCAGGCAGGCGCTGGTGTCGGCGGCGCATTGGTCGCATCGCGCGTCACGGACAATGCGGCGGTTGCGACCGGGATAGGCCTTGGTGCGCTTGCGCTGGCGAAGGCCGGCGTGCAGTACTCGGAGCGTGTCGTTCACACGAACACGCAGAACAGCATCGCCACCGTGGCGGGCCCGCTCAAGGAGGGCGCGATTGCGAACTGGTCCGTCAATCACTCCTTCCCGATCGAGGACGATGCGCATGGCCGCGTGACGGTCAGCCGCCAGATCAGCACCGGCGCGCTCGATTGCAAGGAGATCGTGTTCTCCGTCGAGCACGACGCGACGAAGGATGCGGCTGCTTCGAGTGCGTTCTATGTCGCGTCGGTGTGCCGCGACGGCAAGACGTGGAAGTGGGCATCGGCCGAGCCTTCCACCGATCGCTGGGGCGCACTCCAGTGAGCGGGGTAAAGCGCTTGCGCGATCCCGTCGGCGAACCGTCGCATGCGTCGCGTTGCGGATGGCGCCAAGGCCGCACAGGCCACCGAACGGTGCCTTGCATGCTCGCCATCCTTTGCGGGTGCATGGTAGCCATGACGAGCGGCTGTTCGTCGATCGGCGCCGCCAGCGGCGCGGTCGCCGCGGTGACTACGGGCGCCTTCACGGCCAACCCGGCCGTAGGATTGGGCGTGGGCATCACCGTACAAGCCGCCACGGATGAAGCGGTCAATCGTTTCGTGAAGAATATGCATGCGGACCAGCAGAAGCTGATCGCCGAGACGGCCGGCCGCTTGCCGGTAGACGGCACTGCTACATGGCAGGTCAAGCATTTCCTGCCGGTGGAAAACGGCCACGGCCAGGTCCGCGTCACCCGCTCCTTCTCGTCCGTGCTCGCGTCCTGCAAGGAGTTCGCGTTCTCCGTGCAGGACGGCGATACACCCACGTCACCGGAACAATGGTTCACCGCCACGGCGTGCTTCGACCAAAGCGCCTGGAAGTGGGCCAGCGCCGAGCCCGCTGTGACTCGGTGGGGATCGCTGCAGTGAGGGGCTCTGTGTTTGCAGCGCCGTAGCTCTGCGGGCACTTTTTACTATTCCGAAGTGGTTTAACAGGCAGGAAAATGGATTACTGACAGTGATCATTTTCCTGAAATGGTAAACCTCTGCCACCAAGCTCACTCGGCATACAGGAAATCTCGGATCTTCCCTTGCCTCTCGTCTTTCAAGGCCAAGGCGCTTCTTGGCGTGCCCCGAAACTCATCGCATCGACGCGCCAGCAGAACTGCAGGCGCCTCAACTGTCAGCCGATGCGCGCAAGCAAGCATTCAATAACGTTGCTAGCTTGTCGCTGACGCAGCACCCTCGCCTCCCGTTGGCCAGGATCGTTGCCCTCTCCGACCTCGAACTTGGCGACTGAAACAGGACCGTCCTTCCGAAAACCCTCGACTTCCGTATCCGTCGCGAACCGACGGCGCAGAATCGACAGCGACGCATCAACAACGGCACCATGCTTGCCGCCGCGTTCCCTATGGAATTCAGCGGCCACCGCGTCCATGCCATCTGGGGCATGCTCAATGCAATAAATGAGATCGTGCGCGTCCTTCCTCTCGAAACGCTGATCGAACGCCAAAGACTTCAGACACGTAAAGCTGACGAGATTCGCATGCCTGATTTTCTCGATGGCCACGCCGTTCCCGCCTAGCAACTCGGCCCGAATTTCCGTGATCTGATGCAGATCGAACACGATCGAAGAATGCGGGATGTTTATCGCCGAGATAGTTCCTTCCGTCGGCAACGGCTGGACCTTCCCACCAATAATCTCGGTAGCGTCCGTGAGCAACTCAAGCACTATCAGCACACCATGCTCCGTGCGCGTCTGCCAACGCCAGGACAGCTTCTGCTGCTTGTCATTTTCTGCCCTCTCGAAGCGCATCTTCTTCAGGTTGTCCTCGAGCGTATGGTATGCGTCCGTGTCCACAAGAATCTGAAGATTTACGACGACATCTATATCCAGCGTACCCGCATGCGCAGGGACCATGGGAGGCCGGGCTGCGACGAGGTATCGCGGCGTCAAGCCGCCGACAAGGTAGACCGACTCTTTCCACGGCCCCAACCCCCGAAGCAAGGTCACGAGAACGCGTTCACAATCTATCGTGTACCGATCACTGTAGCCATCCAGCGTTGAAGGTTTTCGCATCAAAATCCAATCCTTTCTCGACGTAAATGTTCGGCCATTTCCTTGGCACGACCTTCACCTCGCGAAAGATCCAGATAGACCTGTATCGGACTCGCCAGCCAGACCCCACCGGCTTGTTGGCGAAAGAGCAGTTCCCCTGTCGATTTCGTCTCGATAACCACGAGGTTCGCCCCTTCGTGGACATTGCGCGCGTCGAGTTCCATGAGGGCTGCGTCAACATCGGCACCGGGGAACAGCCGCGCCCGCACCTGCGACAGTACCGACAGAAACGGGGCATAGTGCTGCGCCGCTGCTTCAGCCGTCACGGCATAGGAGGCTTGATGTACGTTCAAAACTTCAGCGAGCCGATCGATCAGTGCACCTGCATCCAGTCCCGGCACGTAATACCGGTGCAACGTTGCCGCCCGCGAGGTGGAAACCTGCCTCTCCCACTCATCCAGCAAGGCGCCAGGCTCGCGCAGAAACCTTTCCTTGCCGGGCCCCTTCCCGCGACTCTCCAACCAATCGAATCGATCCAGCTCTGCCAGCACGTCCGAAACGGTCGAAGGCGCTACTTGGGCGCGATTCGCCATGTCAACGACGCCAAACCACTCCTGGTGAGTCGTCAAGAGTGCATGCAACACCTGGGCGCGTCTGCCCGAGAAGACAGACCCGATTGCCTTTTCGAGAACTTTCGGGAGAGGCTTGTCAATGTAGATATAGGCACCCGAGATAGGCAGGAACAGGCTTCCGCCACTGTCGCAGTAAGCCACTCGTTCGTGTCTAAGCAGATCTTTAGCTCCCGACGAGATCGATTCGGCTAGAAACAGCCGCTGGACGCTTGGCGCGCCACCGTCAGTGGCTCCAGAGTATCGCCACAAGCCTTGGCGAATATCCCGTGGATAGGCATCCTTCCTCGCCTCCACGAGTAGCCGGACTGACTTGCCGGCGATGGTCAGGTCGACCACGGCATCAGCGTGGTCGTAGCCGCTGGAAGCTCCCTTCGTGCGGACCACCCGAGCATGCGCGTCAGGCAATTGCTCGATTTCATCGAGGAATTGCCTGAGTAGGAGGGACTTATGGGTGTTGCGCGATCCAGCCATATTCTCGACGGTCTGCAGCGATGCTGACCCCAACATCATAGTCAATATTCTCTATTTCAGCCATATTCGCTGTTCAGCGAATATCCTCCCTTTGGCGAAAATACAAGCTTGCATCATCTCTCTTCGGGCCCACCGCCGGGGCGGCAAAACCTTGGGTGCAAACGAATTGCACCAACTACTGACCGACGGCGCCACACCCTCGCTGATCGACCGCGGCTGTCCGGCTGCACCTTCGCTTGCTCGATGACCAACAACACGGTGAGCGCAGGACTCGGAACACCGGCGAATGGACCATCGAGTTGGCCCCGTAAAACGCGGGCAGCCTGCAGCGTACGCGCGAACGGATCATGTTTGATCGTCTGCGCACTTATTGCTCCGACAAGAGCTCTTTATGGAACGCGAGACCACAGACTATCGCTCTTTTTCGAATGAACAAGTGCTGGCTCAAACACGGCCGCCGAATTCTTCATTCATGAGCGGCTATCATGACGCCCGATTCTTCATAGAACTGATCGCTCTCGACCTGTGCTCCGATATCGAAACGGGGACCGGGCGCCGAATAAAAAGGTGAGATCCGATTTTGAGCCGCACGCACAACGAATCCTTGCGCATCCTGCGCTTCTGGCGCGACCTTGAGGTTTTCAACATCCCGGCGGCTCCTTCCGCACGCGATGCCAACAGCCAGACGAAAATCTCCACGCTACGGCGTAGTAATTGTTCCTATGAACTCTTGCCTTGGCATAGTACCGACTTCTCGCCGACGAAGGAGACAGGCTACGTACACGTCGTCTATGTGGGCGTGGCCGACACGGAAGACCTGTCCAAGCTGTTGCTCAAAGGCATTTTCCTGGACCAAACGCTAAGCGAACGGGAATGTCGACGTGTGACTGGAAGCGGTTGGCTGGCCGCCTTCGTGGTGGACGAATCGGGCCGCCCGAAACCCGACAGCTACCTACCCGCCAGCTTCGCGCAAGGCGTGGCAGCGATGCGGGAAACCAGAACACTGGATAATCTCAACGCGCGTATCGCACGTGCTAAAGAAGAGTTCGCCCAGCGTTGCCAACAACTCCAGGATAACGCGCGCGCCAATACCGCGAACGTAGGCATCCTGGCCTGGGATGACCTCGACATTGAACTGGACATCGTGCGCCGCCAGCTCGGCAAGGCGGCCAGCGATCCGCGTCTGGACTGGCGTGTCGTGGTGAGGACCAGCCGGGTCAAGCGCAACTACCTGGACGACAATCTGGAGGCCGCGAAAGATTTCCTGAATTCGTTTTACCTGGATGACCTCGATCGATTGATCGCGCAGGCAGAAATTGGACGTCCCTTTGGCGCGGCCTTGCAGGCTTATCTCGGGCCGCCACTGCGAACACAGGATCGCATCGACATCCTCACCAACCATGCCGCCATGGCTGGATTGGTCAGCGCTAAGCGCTTGCCCAGCGCGCGCTGGCCGGCCTCCCCCAAGCACCCTCTGGTCCTTGCGCAACATGCCGCCGTCTCGCAAGTGACGCACTCGCTTCGCGGCGCGCAGGGGCTGATCGGCGTCAACGGCCCCCCCGGGACCGGCAAGACCACGCTTCTTTGCGATGTGATTGCCGAGATCGTCACCGAGCGAGCGCGGCGTATCGCGTCGCTGGACCGCCCCGTTGCATTGTTCGAAGAAAAGATCACCGTTGCGGGCAAGAGCTTCTATCCGCTCAAAGCCGACGTGGTCGCCGGCACCTCGATCGTGGTGACCAGCACCAACAACAACGCGGTAAAGAACATCACCCAAGAGTTGCCCGCAAGCAAGAAGGTCGCTGCTCAGTTCGATTCGGCGGATTACTTTGCGAATGTCATGCGCGAAGTCTTTCGGGCGCAGAAAGTCCTGGACGAAAACAAGGAACCTGTAGACACCTGGGGAACCATCGCGGCAGCGCTCGGGAATGCCAGCAACCGGCGCTCTTTCGCACAGGGCTTCTTTCGTGACGAATATGTTGTCAAGCGCCAGACGGATCGATTGCCGGCGCAAGTGCAGGGTGACGAACAAGGATCCACGATGGATCCGGCGAACGAAGAAACCGGGGAGCAACTTCCTGCGAAGGAGCATCCGCCGTCGATAAAGCAAGTGCTAGAAGCCGCTTCCAACGAATATCCGCGCTACCAGGAAGAATGGCGTAAGGCCAGACAATCCTTCCTGACGCTGCAGGCGGAGTTTGAGAGCTGCCGTACCGTGCTGGAACGAGCCGAGACCGCTGCCCTGCGCATCGGCGAAGCGCGTAGCCGATTGAATGAACTATTGGCAGAAGAGCACACCCTTGAGCAGGATCTTCAAACCCGCCAGTCGGCCGTCGAAAAAAGTGGTGAAACCCTGGTAACCCAGCGCACCATTGTCGAAGCGAACAAGGCCGTGCTGGCGCAACTGCGTGCCGGCACACCGCGCAACCTGTGGGACTGGCTCATGGAAATGTTTGGTCAGGAGACCCGCCGGATGGCGGATTTGCGCCAATCGCTAGAGGCGCCTACGCGCGCATTGGCCGAGGCCTCAGCCACCCTCGCCAGAATATCCAAGGAAGTAGCGGCCTCCGAAGCCGCACTGGAACAGCGGCGAACGCAGCGAAAAGCAGCTTACGCCGCGCGCGTGTCGCTCGAACGAGAACTGGAGGAATACACCCAAGCGCTGCAAGCCGGCCATGAAATGGGCGTTACGCACTATCCGGACAAGGCGTTCTGGCTGTTGGCAGCGGATACCCGCCACCGTGCCAGCGTAACTGTCGGCCCCAAGCTGGACGACTTGCGCGCCAGGCTTTTTCTGCAGGCGGTGGATCTTCACCGTCTTACCGTGTTGGCCAATGCTGGCAAGTTCATCGCCAACCTGCGTGCGGTGAACGGCATGCTTACCGGGGGCTCGCGCGACAAGCTGTCGACCGAGCATCGTCCGCTTTTGTGGGACGCTTTCTTCTTCGTTGTCCCGGTTGTTTCCACGACGCTCGCTTCATTCGATCGGCTGTTCGCCGGCATGGGGCAAGCCAGCCTTGGCTGGCTGCTTGTCGACGAAGCGGGCCAAGCCACGCCGCAGTCGGCGGCAGGCGCGATCTGGCGCAGCCAGCGTGCGGTACTCGTGGGGGATCCACTGCAAATCGAGCCGGTTTTCACCGTTCCCAAAAGCGTCGCGGATGAGCTGCGACGCCACCACGACGTCGCAGCGCACTGGTCGCCCATCGACGAATCCGTGCAGACCTTGGCGGACCGTCTCACGCATGTCGGCTCCTGGGTCGAGACGACCAGCAACTCGTCCTCGGATGAGGCTCCCGAACGCATATGGACCGGCATGCCATTACGCACGCATCGCCGCTGCGACGATCCCATGTTTTCGGTGGCAAACCGCATCGCCTACGCCGGCCAGATGGTGCAGGGTCGGGTCGACGAATCAGGACAGCCGACCCCCTGGGACTTTTCCTGCAGTCTGGGTGAAAGCACATGGTTAGACGTGCGCTCCGATCGAGTGAAGCACCCCGTGTCGGAAGATGAAATTGACTGCCTGCTCGACTGCCTGGCGCAATTGCGGCGTGACGGAAACAAGGCCAAAATTTATGCAATCTCGCCTTTTAGCAAGGTCGCTCAGTTGTGTCGAGATCGTGCCAAGGCCGCGAAGTTCGAGGGCGTTGAATGCGGCACCGTCCATGCTTTCCAGGGCAAGGAAGCACAGATCGTCTTCTTGGTACTCGGTACTGCGCCCGGACAACAGGGTTCAGGCGCCCGAAGTTGGGCGGCAAGCAAGCCGAATCTGCTCAACGTGGCGGTCACGCGAGCCCAATGCCGTCTGTACGTGATAGGTGATACCAGTCAGTGGGGTAGTCTGGATTATTTCCGCGAGCTATTGAGCGCACTACCGGTGAGAAGCATTCCGTCGGCAAAGGAAAAATCGAATGCACTATGAATTCCCCGAAGTCCTCAACGACCTGATCGACTATTTCCTGATCGGCGACATCTATCTCCTGAAGAAATTCAAGGAAGATAACGCGCTGTCGGACGATCTCGGATCGGAGTTCATCAGCAACGACAGCGGCGATGACGCCGTCAAGGACGGTATCGTCATCCCCTTGGCGGGCATAGCAAACTATCCATATACGATCATCTTCAATCTCGGCGACGCGCCAGAGCTGCTCAAGCCGGAGAGCCGCCTGCAGCACCGACGCGGCGGCTATTTCCTGCGGATTGAACACAGACAGGTCATGCTTTTCACATGGCGGATCCTGCAGAACTTCACCGATGCCGCCCTCGACGC
This sequence comes from Achromobacter sp. HZ34, assembly GCF_002209485.1. Lineage (GTDB taxonomy): Bacteria > Pseudomonadota > Gammaproteobacteria > Burkholderiales > Burkholderiaceae_B > Bordetella_C. The sequence goes on from NZ_NJIX01000001.1 coordinate 1,352,862, forward strand.
ACTTCAGAAACGCTATCGCGAACCGGCCCGACCGCAGATTGAAATCGATAACGGCATCTATGACGTCGAAATCCTGGGCGGCGAAGTCCTGAGAAACGATTACTACGAACCGGCACTCGAATTTGTCGTGAGGAGAACGGAACGCACTCAGCTGACGGAAGAGGTCGACATCAACTACCACTTCACTATCGACAGCGAGAGCTATTGAACGTACCGAGTTCCGGCAGTACGGATTCAAGATCAACGGCTTCGGCCATCGCTCGGTTACCTTCATCGCCGGGATGGAGATGGTCCCCGGAGTCGTAACGCTCCGCAATCCGGCGAGCATGGCTGGGATCGCGCAACACCTCATCGAAATCGATCACGGCGTCGAATACGCCGCCATGGCGTATCCAATCGTTCACCTGTTGGCGCAAGATCTCCTTATCAGGCTGATAGTAGTTATCCAGCGGCGTGCCAGGCAAAGCCCCCTCGAACGGTGTCAACGTTGCCCCCAGCACGCGAACACCGCGGCTGTGGGCTTGCTCGACCAACTGCCGATACCCCGCGGTCAACTCCTCCAGTGTCGGCCGGCGCGCGTCTCGTGCGAAAGCGGTGCCCGGCCATGAAATATCGTTGATGCCCACCATCACGATCACGCTACGAACCCCGGGCTGTCCAAGCACGTCACGATCCAGGCGAGCCAGCGCGTTGACGCCCATGCCGTCCGACAACAAGCGCGCACCGGATATGCCGGCATTGACCACGGCGACACCGTGCGGAGCGAGTCGAGCAGCCAGGAAATCCGGCCAACGGCTGTTCTTGTCCAGGCTTGCCGTCGCCCCATCGGTAATCGAATCACCGATTACCGCGACCGCATGAGCGGGCTGTCCCGTTTCGACCTGAATACCAGTCAATAGTGGGCGGGCGGTGGTGTCCTGTATGGCCGCACCATCTGCCTTCGTCAGCGCCAAAGCCGAACTCTGGTCGCCAGATACGATCCAGCCGGTTTCCCTACCGTCCCAATGAAACGTGCTCAAGGGCGTCGTATTCGGCAGATAAAGGCTTACGGTCACCCGCGCCAGCGCAGGCAACGGCATAACGACAGGGTCGCTGACCAATGACGCGCCGGGGAGGATGTGCGCAACGTCCCGACCACCGAACGTTACAGTACGCATGCTGCCCGCGACCACGTCACCGCCCTGCCCGGGCTGTGCGACCGTGGCCTTGCCCACGGTAAGCGGCTGCTGGCCATAGGCATTGGACAGCACGATGCGCAGACGCTGGCCGCCCAGGCTGATCCGCGCCACCTGGCGCACAGTCTGGTCGTGCAATACCGGCGGGACATTCGTGGGAAACAGGAAATCCGTTCCCCAGACGGGCTGCGGGCTGGCTTGCCAGGTGGCGACCCAGGCCGGCGAGGCCGCAACCGCAGGTGCGATGTCCATGGTGCTGCCGGTCGCCAGCACCAAGGCCAGGACCGCCGAGGCACTCGATCGTGATTTCATGGATTGGCTCATTTCAGTGAATTCATTAGCTATTAATGTGGCAATGATGAATTCAAAGACCAGATTGGAATAGACTGCACGCAGGAACAGCATTTATGAATCGAATTCACGAAGGAAACGCTCATGGCCCGCCTGGAAGTCAACCGATCGGGTGAACTCGAAGTGTTCGTGCGCGTCATTGAACTGGGCGGCTTCTCCGCTGCCGCCCGCGCCTGTGGCATGACGCCCTCGGCCGTCAGCAAGCTGGTCGCACGCCTGGAGCAACGCTTGGGCACACGGCTGGTGAACCGCTCCACGCGGCAACTTCAACTCACGCCCGAAGGCTGCGCATTCTACGAACGTGGCGTGCGTATCCTGGCCGACCTGGAGGAAGCTGAACGCAACGCGAGCGAACACACAGCGCCGCGGGGCCATCTGCGTGTGAGCGCCAACGTCCCCTTCGGCCACCACTTCTTGCTACCTTTGGCGACCGAGTTCCTGGAACGCCATCCTGGTGTGACGCTGGACATCGTGTTGACCGACGAGGTCATCGACATTCTGGAGCAACGTACCTGTGTCGCCGTGCGCGCCGGTCCGCTGAAAAGCTCAAGCCTGGTCGCACGCAAGCTTGGCGGCACACGCATGATGATCGTCGGCGCTCCAAGCTACCTTGTTCGTCACGGTACGCCGGCCACGCCGACAGAACTGTTGGCACACAACCGCTTGGGTGCGAACTATGTGCGCGCTCAACCTGGGTGGCCTCTGAGGTATGCGGCTGAGGATGTCGTGCTGCCAGTTACGGGCAACGCGCAAGCCAGCGATGGCGAAGCGTTGCACCGATTGGCCCTGGCCGGCCTCGGCCTAGCACGCCTGGCTGCCTTCCAGGTCCGCGACGACATTGCGGCCGGCCGGCTGCTGCCCGTGCTAGAAGATTGCAATCCCGGCGACATCGAGGAAATCCACGCCGTCTATGTCGGTCAAGGCGGCAACCTGCCGCTGCGCGTCCGCGCTTTTCTGGATTTTCTGGTTGAGCGGGTGAATATCAATCCGTTTGGCCAACCGAACCGTCATGGCCGAATACCAGGGAAGCAAAACGTTCGCCGATAAGGCGATGCGAGGATCCATCTGGATGCAGCGCATCCGGCAGCGGATGGATGGCAAAGTCCGCGGCGCCATAGAGCATGAGGCCGTCGATGTAGTACAGAAGTGGATCGTCAACCGCGCGTTGCTCGACGATGCGTTGCAGTTCACCACGAATCACTTGCAGCGTCAGCTTGCCTGCCTGGCGATCCGCACTGTTGCCAGTGGCCTTGAACATCACTCTGCCCTCGGCCAACGCGTCGAAATCGAAGGCGCCAGGGCCAGGCGTGTCTTCGTGGATGGGGCAATACAGCGGCGAGATCACGAACAATGGCGTGTCTGGATGCCCCTCCCGGATGGTGTCCAGGAATCCGTGCACGGCCGGGGTGAACGCACGGACACGCATCAGGTCAGTGTTTACAAGGTTGATGCCGATTTTCAGGCTGATGACATCGGCGGGAGTATCCCGTAGCGTACGGGCCGTAAAGGGATCCAGCAGCGCGCTTCCACTAAAACCCAGATTCAGTAAATCCAGATCTCCGAGCGACGCGGCGATCGCGGGCCAGATCGACGTCGGATTAGCCGCATTCGACCCCTGGCTGATCGAACTGCCATGATGCATCCAGCGCTTACGGGTGGCAGCGGGCACGCGATCCAACGCCGCGTTGGCGCGCAGTTCAACTAGTTCTGTTGTTTCGTTGTGAGGCAGCCAGATTTCGACCTTTTTACGAGTATCCGGCAAGGCATGTAACCGAAGCGTACTCGGTACGCCAGATTCTCGGGTTACCACCCCACTTGTCATGTCCATGGTGACGAGGTCGCTGCTGGTCGCGCTGGCTTGAAAAACCAGCTGGCCGTCCACCAGAACGTCATAGACACCAGGGGGACGCCGCGGAGCGCCAGCATAGGCATAGCGAGTAGGCAGCACATCCAGCTCGATCTCTGTCGCCTGCGTAAAGAACGCCAGGCGAACGCCGGAAGGCTGAGACTCGGCCATCGCGAGTTGGGCGTCATCGCATTGCGCACGAGCGCGCGCAGGAAGGCGATGCAAGCGCAACCCTCGCGACGTATGTTCAACTTCCAGAGCCCCGCGTACGAAAGGCTCGATTGGATGCGCCGTCATGCCGGGCGATGTTTCATTTGTCATTTACCACTACCGCAGAGTCGCGCCAGCCTCAAGGTTAGCCTGGCTACCCGTTCGACTTCAGATACCGTCCCGGCGTCTCCCCCACCTGCTTGCGGCCGTCCCCTCAGCTATGTCGAGATCACGCGAGATGCCTGGCCATCCATGTCAGTGCGGCAGGAAGACCATCGAGCACAATGGCCTTCCCTCCTCTTACTTCGCAAGGTTGTATCGGGGTGCCGGCGCACCTACCTGGGTCGCGGCGAACAAGGTCGCGCGCGCAGTGTCGAAAGTGTGCCAAAGGCCTGCGTCAGCGACCGATGGCCAAGTCACCTGTTCATCGGCATCGAGCCCCGCCAGGGCCGCATCAACACAATTTTCTGCCGTCATCACGCGTTCAGCGCCAAGGGCAGACAAGGGGACGCCAGATACGCCTTCCGTCCAGATCTCGGTGTCGGTCGACGCAGGAAGCACCACCTGCACCTTTACACCGGTTCCCGCCAACTCCTCTTGAAGGCCGCGGCTGAATGCCAACACATACGCCTTGGTGCCGCTGTAGACCGAGCTGATGGGGAGGGAATGCACGGCGAGAACGGAAGCGATGTTGACAAGAACGCCCTCCTTTCGCGCCCTGAACCCCTCCAGGGCTGCGTGTGCCAATCGGGTCAGCGCTGTGATGTTCACGGAAATCTGCGATAGCGAGTCCTCCAGCGACGACTCGGCTAGCGGGCGCAGGCGAGCGAAACCCGCGTTGTTGATGAGAACCTGGATGCTGGGATCGCTAGTCAGCCGGTCCTCAACATTGGCAACGTCGGAATCTTTGCCGAGGTCTGCGACCAAGGGATGGGCTTTGACGCCGTATTTGGCGGTGAGTTTTTCCGACAAAGCGGCAAGTCTGTCCCCACGACGGGCAACCAGCACAAGGTCATAGCCACGGGCAGCAAGGCGGTCAGCGTACACGGCGCCAATTCCAGACGAAGCACCAGTCACAACGGCGGTTTTTGAAGAGGGCATCGAAATCTCCGACTCGAAGCGGGGCCCGCAGCAGGGGCAAAGACGCCCTTTGAAGTGCTTGCCTGCACAAATACTGCGGTCAGGCGTGCGGCTCGCCGCCTTGGGAATCTCTATGACGACGCCTTGGCTTCTTCAGGCTTGAAAGCCACTCAGGTCTCTTTGCTATCAGAGATCGAACGAATGGTCACGGCGGCCGGTGGACAATCCCCTGCTTTGCAGGACTTGGCGTCGAACATGGCGGTGCAAATTTCAGCTTTAACGCACGCTCTGCGTCCATTGATCCGCGACGGACTGATCGAACTGCAGGTGGATGAGTCGGACAAGCGTGTGAAACGTGCTGTCTTGACGAGCTCGGGCAGCGAACGCCTGGCGCAAGCGATCGTTCACTGGGCTGGCGTCAATCGACGCGTCGATGACGTACTGGGCAAGGAGTCGGCAGCGCAGCTTCGGGCGCTGGCGGATTTCGTCGGCTCGGATGATTTTTTGACGGCGTACGGAGGAAGCCCGGCAGACTCACTCACCTCTGATCCTGCCTGACACCCCCGGCACCAGCCCCTGGCGTTTCACGCCAGCGGCTTCCCTGGAACCATCGCGCTTCGGTGGCCTCAGTCCCTAAGCCCAACTCGCTCAGCCCCAGCCGACCACCATCGATTGCTGGTCAAGCCAGGTGGCGCCGATCACGCGTGCCTGCCCAGGAGACCTTTACCATCAAAGACAGGTTTGGCCTGGATAGCGAACGGGATGTTCTCGATCCGCCTGAGTTCACTCCCACTCGATCGTCGCCGGCGGCTTGCTGCTCACGTCGTAAACCACCCGATTGATCCCGCGCACTTCATTGATGATCCGACCGCTCACCTTGGCCAGCAGCGAATAAGGCAACTGCGCCCAATCGGCGGTCATGAAGTCCGACGTCTGCACCGCGCGCAGCGCGACGACGTAGTCGTACGTCCGGCCATCGCCCATCACACCCACCGACTTCACCGGCAGGAACACCGCGAACGCTTGCGACGTCAGGTCGTACCAGGACTTGCCGCTCACCGGATCCAGCGTGCTGCGCAACTCGTCGATGAAAATCGCATCGGCACGGCGCAGCAGATTCGCATATTCCGTCTTCACTTCGCCCAGGATGCGCACGCCCAGGCCCGGGCCGGGGAAAGGATGGCGATACACCATGCCAGGCGGCAGGCCCAATGCCACGCCCAGTTCACGGACTTCGTCCTTGAACAATTCACGCAGCGGTTCCAGCAGCTTCAGATTCAAGGTTTCCGGCAAACCACCGACGTTGTGGTGGGACTTGATCGCCACAGCCTTGCCCGTCTTGGCACCCGCCGACTCGATCACGTCGGGATAAATGGTGCCTTGTGCCAGCCACTTGGCCGCCTGCAACTTGCCCGCCTCGGCCTGGAAGACCTCGACGAATTCACGGCCGATGATCTTGCGCTTGGCTTCGGGATCGCTTTCGCCCGCCAGCTTGCCCATGAACTGCTCAGTGGCATCGACGTGAATGATCTTCACGCCCATGTTCTCGGCAAAGGTCTGCATGACCTGCTTGCCCTCGTCCAGGCGCAACAGGCCGTGATCGACAAAAACGCAGGTCAGCTTGTCACCGATCGCCTTGTGGATGAGCGCGGCCGCCACGGAGGAATCGACACCGCCGGACAGGCCCAGGATGACCTCGTCATCACCCACCTGGTCGCGAATACGGGCAACCGCTTCCGAGACGTAATCAGGCATATTCCAATCGCCCGAGCAACCGCAGATCTCGTTGACGAAGCGGCCCAGCAGCGCCTTGCCCTGAATGGTATGCGTGACTTCCGGATGGAATTGCACGGCATAGAAACCGCGCGATTCGTCGGCCATGCCGGCAATGGGGCACGACGGCGTCGACGCCATCAGCTTGAACCCCGGCGGCAGCGCGGTGACTTTATCGCCATGGCTCATCCACACCTTGAGCATGCCATGGCCTTCAGGCGTGGTGAAATCCTCGACGCCTTCCAGCAGACGGGTATGGCCGTGTGCACGAACCTCGGCGTAACCGAACTCGCGGTGATCAGACCATTCAACCTTGCCGCCCAGTTGCTGCGCCATGCTCTGCATGCCGTAGCAAATACCCAGCACCGGAACGCCCAGTTCAAACACCGCACCCGGAACGCGCATCGACGCTTCATCGTAGGCCGACGCATGGCTGCCCGACAGGATGATGCCCTTCAAACCCTGCGCCACTTGGCCACGCACGAACTCATCGTTCACGTCACCCGGATGAATTTCACAGTACACGCCGGCTTCGCGGACGCGGCGCGCGATCAGCTGGGTGACCTGTGAACCGTAATCGAGAATAAGGATGCGCTGGTGCATAGTGGGCTCTGGCTGGATAGATGCCGCCGCTGGTAAAACGTCGGCCAATGGCTGGAAACGGAAAATGTTAAGCGCTAAATAGTCAACACTGACTAATAAAAGCGGTCAAAAAAACACTATTAGACGCTATTAAGCAAAAGCGCACCGGCGGGAAGCAGGCTTCCTCCGGTGCGCGTTGGCCGCTAGGCCTTACGCCGAGGATCAATCGGCGCGGTAGTTCGGCGCTTCCTTGGTGATCTGCACGTCATGCACGTGCGACTCACGGAAACCGGCCGACGTGATCTGCACGAATTCGGTCTTGGTCCGCATGTCGTCGATCGAAGCGCAGCCGCAATAGCCCATGGAGGCACGCACGCCGCCGGCCAGTTGATAAAGGATCTGCAGCACGCTGCCCTTGTAAGGGACGCGGCCTTCGATACCTTCCGGCACCAGCTTGTCGGCGTTGTTGGCGGGATCCTGGAAATAACGATCGGCCGAACCATCGGTCATCGCGCCCAGGCTGCCCATACCGCGGTAAGACTTGTACGAACGGCCCTGGAACAGCACTACTTCACCCGGCGCTTCGTCCGTGCCGGCGAACATGCCGCCCATCATGCAAGCGTAGGCGCCAGCCGCCAGGGCCTTGGCGACGTCGCCCGAATAACGGATACCGCCGTCGGCGATCAGCGGCACGCCAGTACCTTGCAATGCCTCCGCCACATCGGAAATCGCGGTGATCTGCGGCACGCCCACACCCGCCACTACACGCGTGGTGCAGATGGAACCAGGACCGATACCGACCTTGACGCCGTCGGCGCCATGTTCGACCAGTGCCCGCGCCGCCCCTGCCGTGGCGATATTGCCGCCGATGACGTCAACCTTGGGATAGTTCTGCTTGACCCAGCGCACGCCTTCCAGCACGCCACCCGAGTGCCCGTGCGCGGTATCGACCACGATCACGTCCACGCCCGCGGCGACCAGCTTTTCGACTCGCTCTTCCGTGTTGCCGCCGACGCCGACCGCCGCGCCGACGCGCAACTGGCCCTGGGCGTCTTTATTGGCTTGCGGGTGGGCGGTGTTCTTGACGATATCCTTGACGGTGGCCAGGCCGCGCAGCTCGAAACGATCATTGACGATCAGCACGCGCTCCAGGCGGTGCTTGTGCATCAGTTGCTGGGCTTCTTCCAGCGTCGCGCCTTCGCGCATCGTGACCAGACGCTCTTGCGGAGTCATGACGTTGCGCACCGGCTCGTCCAGGCGCGCTTCGAAACGCAGGTCGCGGTTGGTAACGATGCCGACCACTTTGCGCCCTTCCACTACCGGCAGCCCGGAGATGCCGTGCTGCTGCTGCAGGGCAATGGCATCACGCACCTTCATCTGCGGCGTCACGGTGACGGGGTCGATGACAATGCCGAATTCGTGGCGCTTGACGCGAGCCACTTCACGGGCTTGCTCGTCGGCGGTCAAATTCTTGTGGATGATGCCGATCCCGCCTTCCTGGGCCATGGCAATCGCCAGGCGCGACTCCGTCACGGTATCCATGGCGGCGGACACGAGCGGGATATTCAGGGAGATGTTACGGCTGAGGCGGGTCTGGAGAGATGTATCGCGAGGCAATACATTCGAGTACGCGGGCACCAACAGGACGTCGTCGAAGGTGAGCGCGGTTTTGATGAGACGCATGGGAAGCTCCGGGCGCAAAGCAAAATTATACGCGTTCTGTACTTATTTACTAGGTGTTTACCATTAAGAATGCCTATGCGGACCGGAAAAAGTTCGGCGGTGCAACATGGGAGTCGACGTGATGGCGAGGGTGATCCGACCCTAAAATGTAACAGCCAAGATTGTAAACGGATGAGCATGCTCTTTTTCACATACCCGGGAATCGCGGATCCGGGCCTCGAACAGCAATATTCTGGACAGCGCAGACGGGACTACCCCGCCCGGTGCCAATGGACTCATCCCATCGACGGTCTTCGATAGCCTAATGAATCAGGCCAATCTGCCTCGCGTCCATGGTCGCGATCCACTTCCTGGCATCCTGATCAAGGAACGTCTCCAAGGTCTCCGGCGTATTTTCCGACGGAGGCATCACATACCCGGCGTCAGTCAGCTTGATACGGATATCCAGATGGGACAAGACCGCGTTGATGGTCCGGTTCAATCTGTCGATCGCGTGCGGTGGCGTGCCCCTCGGCGCCATGATGGCGAGCCAGCCCTGTGCATCGGCGTCCATGAATTTGTATTCCGCCACGCTGGGAATCGAGGGCATGGCCCCCACTCGGTTCCGTGAAAACACCGCCAGGATGCGGACCTTGCCAGCTTCCACGTATGGCAGGACAGACGGCGCGGAAACGATGGCAAACTCGATTCGTCCGGCAATCACATCCATCAAGGCTGGCGTTTCCGCGCCGTAAGGACGGCTCGTCCACGGCATACGCGCTCGCTCTCGCAAGGTCTCGCACAGAAGTTGTGTGGTTGATCCCACCCCTCCCGACCCGCAGACCAATTTATCGGGATACTCGTTTGCCAGGGCGATCGCATCCATCAAGCATGCTCCGATCACGTGACATCCCATGACCAGGACATAAGGAACATTGGCGACCAATCCCACCGGAACCAGGTCCCTGAAGAAGCCGCGCTTGATGGGCTGAACCAGCCTTCTATGCAACGTCACGGGTCTTGCGGCAAGGAACAGGGTATATCCATCCGGCTTGACGCTCGTCACCGATGCTGCGGCAGTGTCTCCAACAGCCCCGGGGCGATTGGCGACTATGACCCGCTGGCCAAGGGCTTCTCCCATCAACCCGCTCAAATGGCGCGCGATGATGTCAGCGCCATCACCAGGCGGCTGGCCGATCAAGAGCGTTATCGGGTGATTCGGATAGGCGCCGACCCAGATATTGGTGCGAATCGCAGCCGTGGGTATCGTGCGCGCCGCGACCGCATACAAACCAAGTTCACTCCTGCCCTGATCCATCCTTCGGTCTCCTGTATATCGCACGTAGAAACGAGCACTGCCGCCAGCGCGCGACAGCTATCGCCTGAGTGATGCCACAGCCCCACGAGTTCCGATGGAACGGACCGCGCCGTCAGCCAACTAAACCCGACATGTGGTGCCCACATGAGTACCGCAATGACTATGGAGGCGTGAATGCAATTCAGTAAACGCAAAGTCTGGGTCGCCTTGATGGCGACCAGCGTGATGCCCTTAGGAGCTCACTCATCGAACACGGAAGGCGTCTATCCAAACAAACGGGTGACCATCGTGATCGGAGCTTCTCCAGGGGCAGGCGTCGATATCCTTTCCAGGCGAATCGCCATGGAACTGCAGCAGGAACTTGGTGTAGAGATCTCCATTCAGAACCGTCCGGGCGCATCGGCCAATATCGCCGCGGAACAAGTTGCACGGAGCGAGCCGGATGGGTACACGCTATTCATCGCCTCCCGATCAAACGTGACGTATGGGGCGATGCAGGAGCACCCTCGCTATGACTTGAAACGAGATCTGGTCCCTGTTGTCGTGGTTGCGACGACGCCGACCGTCATCATCTCGGGAAGAGAAACGATGATCATGACCACAAGCGAATTGCTCTCCCGAGCGAAGACGCATCCTATGTCGATCAAATGCGCGTCAGGTGGAATAGGCTCCACGGGGCATCTGGTCTGTGAAGAATTTCAGCAGGAGGCGAAGGTCGAGTTACTCCACGTGCCCTATACCTACGCCGATCAAGCTTTCAGTCACCTCATAGGCGGACATATCGATACGATCTTCGCTACGCTGCCCGCTGCGCTCCCCTACATCCGCGCCGGGGCCGTGCATGCGATCGCGATCTCCGGCGACGAGCGCGCGCCATCAGTGCCAGGAATTCCAACGTTTCGTGAAGAAGGCTTCGCCCAATTGCATGGCGACACCTGGTTCGGATTGGTCGCTCCAAGCGGCACACCACTCCACATCATCGAAACGCTGAACCTCTCTTTGAATCGTATCCTTGCGAGGCCGAAATTTCGCGAACAGTTGCTCGAACTTGGCTACGGCCTTCCTCAACTGAACAATAGCGCCACATCGTTCGAGCAGTTGATATCCGACGAGATATCGCATTGGACTGACCTGATCGCAGAGCGCGGAATCGCCTCCTCCGTACACTGAAATACCGCGGCATGGCCAGCAGGCCAGCGGCCGAGGTTCGAAGTCGGTCCTCCGCCGCGGCCCAGGAGAAGACCAGACGTGCGAGTCGGGCGGATTGCCACCGCAGTAAAACTTATTGATCTCTTGCAAGCCGCCGTGCGGCCAGCATCTTCACCCACTTGTCGGTATCCAGTTCGAAAAACGTCTTGAGTTCTCCTGGCGTGTTTTCCGTTGTCGGGATTGCGTAGCCCAGCTGCATGAGCTTCTTGCCCACCGACACGCCGGATAGCGCCTTGTTTACCGCGCCATTCAATCTGGCGATCAGAGGCAATGAGGTTCCCCTTCGAGTCACAAGCGCAATCCACCCTTGCGCCTCCGCTCCTTCCAGGCCGAATTCGGCGATGGTGGGAACAGCTGGAAGATACGGCAGCCTGTCATCCGAAAATACCACCAGCGCTCGCAGTCCGTGCGCGCCCAGGTGAGGTAACGCTGAAGGCGCGCCGATGATGGCGAAGTCCGCTCTTCCCGCCATCACCTCCGCCACCGCGGCAGGATCGCCGTCGTACGGAACATCCAGCCAACTCAAATTCGCGCGCTCGCGCAGGGTTTCAAATACAAGACTCGGCGTTGTGCCGATACCGCCCGATGCACAGGTGAAGCCGTACTGTATCGAGTGGTCCTGATCGAGCAGCTCTCGTAATGTCACGGCCCGCATATGCTTGCCGGTGACCAGAACGTAGGGCACGTACGTGATCATCGCTACCGGAGAGAAATCCTTGGCGAAGTCGTACTCGATTTTCTTGGACAACGATGAATGAAGCGCCGCGGAGCGTGAAGCGATATATACCGTGAAACCATCAGGATCAGCCTTTGCGACCGAGATGGCGCCGGCATTCCTCCCTGCTCCCGATCGATTATCAACGATGACCTTCTGCCCCAAATCATCCGCCATGCGCCTGGACAGTCGTCGAGCAATGAAATCAACACTACTACAGGGTGGTTCGCCTACGACCAGGATGATGGGGCGACTTTGAGGCATATTAAAAACCCTATCGAAGATATTTGGGCCACTGCGCGATCGTTATCATTGGAGGACAACCGCGGTATGCCAAAGCTCCCCATGCGTAGCCGCGGCCCTTCTAGGCTTGATAGTGCGGATAGCGCCCCCGCCTAGTGCAGGTTCTTTATCTGCCACGCTCTCAGGATATCTGTCCATTTCTCTGTATCCGCCTCAATGAACGCCTCAAGCGCCTCTGGCGTACCCTTGATTGTTGAAACCGCATACCCGAGGCCGACAATCTTCTTTTGGAACTGAGCATTGGAAAGGGCATTGTTAATGGATCGGTTCAGGCGAGTAATGGCATGCCTGGGGGTTCCCGTCGGCGCGACGATCGCGCACCAACTCTGATCTTGAACATTCCGAACCCCAAACTCTTCAATGTCAGGGACAGACCGGATGGCTGGCACTCTTTCGTGTCCGAATGCCGCCATCGTCCGCACATTGCCCGCCCTGATAAACGGTAGTGCCGCGGGCACCGAAACAACAGCGAAGTCGACATGCCCTCCGGCCACATCCATCAAAGCGGCCGCCTGGCCGGCATACGGGACATGCCACCAAGGCAAACGAGCTTTTTCCCGCAACTCTTCGCATAGAAGATGCGAGGTCGTCCCTATGCCGCCTGAAGCGCAAGTCATCTTCCCCGGCGCTTTGGCCACCAGGGCGAACCCTTCTTCCAGATTCTTTGCGTTCACTTGTTTTCCCATAACCAGCACATAGGGAACGGTGACAAGAATTGCAACGGGCACGAAGTCGTGCGAAAAATCAAAATTTATGTCTTTGTACAGAGTCTTATGCAGCGCGATCGGCCGTGCTGCGACAAAGAAGGTATATCCGTCTGCCTTGGACCTGGCTACCGACGCGGCAGCAATATTTCCTCCTGCACCGGGCCGGTTCTCAACCACGACTTTCTGCCCTAGATCGTTCGACATGTACATCGCCAAATGACGGGCAATGACATCGCCTCCATCACCTGGAGGAAAACCGACGACCAGCGTTATGGGATGCACCGGGTACACCTCTATCGGGACATCCGTAGACATCGCCGCGAACGGTAAAGCGCTACCCGCGACGATCAACAACCCTACACTTCGCTTTACTAATTTCATCCTGGATCTCACTAGGTCGAGTGCATGAGAAAATTTCGCTGCCAACCGAGACAGCCCCTGGTCGACGATTTACTGACGCACGGAAAATCGCCGCCGGTTCAGAACCCCACCATAAGCGCCGGCCGCATCCTGCACGCTTCCGGGCCTGCTTATCGCCCGCTTCAGCAAGATATCTGTCCACCGCTCGGTGTCTTCATCGATGAACACTTCAATAGGCTCAAGCGCATCGTTCACTGCCAGACGCAGGCGACCAGGTCTGACTCCAGCACCGGGACGCTTGTCGACGATGACTCTCTGGCCCAGATAATCGGACATGTACCGCGTCAAATGGCGGGTAATGACATCGACACCATCCCCGACAGGAAAGCCCACGACCAACCGTATCGGGCGCCTCGGAAACACATCGAACACGACTTCGGAACAAAACGCGGCCCTGGGAAATGCGATCCCCGCCAGGACTAGTAGACCCAGCCTACTTCTGCAAAGGTGCATCCTCGATCTCCTCTGATCTCGATCGTCGAAAACAAGAATCATGCAGCGCGCGACAGCTACTGCTGAGTACGGAGACCGTGCTTGCCGGTTCCGCCGGTGAGGCAAAAACTGCTCTCATAACAGTTTCTGGATGCACCTCACGGGAACACCGAGATGCATCTCCGCAGGGTGGTCCGCCACGCTGAATCAGGCGTAGACCGGCCGTTGCTGCTCGAACAAATCCCCAAAAAAAAAGCCAACGCGCAAAGCGTCGGCATCCATCCTTCAAGCTCCGGGTTACCTGCTACGCAAGCCCCCTGATCGGCGCTTTCTCAAGCACCTTGGTCCAGGTCCCTGTAGTTTCAATCATGAACGCCTCCGGCGCGTCCGGCGTATTCCCCGCGGCCTGCCGACACGTCCGCCAATACCGCGGTAGCACTGGAACAGGAAACATGCGTCCAAGGCAGCCCGGCCTTTTCCTTCAATGCCTCGCAGATGAAATGATGGCTCGACCCTAGACCGCAGGATCCACAGGTGTACTTATCCGGCTCTGCCTTCGCCACAACGGCGCCGATATTTCCGGCAGCGCCGGGACGCGAGCAAAAACGCCGGCACCTGCCGTGCCGGTCGTCCTGTTTCCCGGCCGCGCCGCGCTGCAGGACATCAGTCCGGCGTCCGCCGCTGCTGCAAGATCTCAGTCCATTTCTCCGTGTCTTCGATCAGGAAGGTTTCCAGCACTTCGGGGGTGTTGTGCGCCGCCGGCAGGACGTAGCCAAGCTGGACAAGCTTCTTACGCACAACGGCGTTGGTAAGCGCCGCGTTGATGGATTGGTTCAAACGTGAGATTGCGTGCGCGGGAGTGCCGGTCGGTGCCATGATCGCGCACCACCCCTGCGCCTGCGCGTCGCCGTAGCCAAGTTCCTTCATATGGGGAACGGACGCAACTGCGGAAACCCTGGTATCCGCAAACACTGCCATGGCCCGAACAGAGTCGGACGCGATGTACGGCAATGCCGCCACAACTGAAGTAACGGCAAAGTCCGCCCGACCACCAATCACATCTACCAGCGCGGGAATTTCTCCGTTGTACGGGACGTGTGCCAATGTCACCGCTGCCTTCTTCTGCAAATCCTCGCACAAGAAATGATTCGTCGAACTCGGCCCTGGCGACGCACAGGTGTACGCGCCCGGCCGGCCGCGCGCCAGCATCAGCGCATCCTGCAGCGTCGTCGCGGCGACATGTTTCCCCATGACCAGGACATAAGGAACCCGGACCACCATCCCGACCGGAACCAGGTCCTCGGCGAAGTCGTAATCGACATTGCTGTACATCGCCTTGTGGAGCGCTACGGGCCTTACGGCGAGGTAAACCGTATAGCCATCCGCATCGGACCTGGCCACCGCGGCCGCGGCAATATTCCCCAGCGCGCCAGGGCGATTGTCGATGATGACCTTCTGGCCCAAGTCCTCCGTCATATACATGGCGATGTGACGCGCAACAACGTCAGCACCACCTCCCGGTGGAAATCCCACCACCAACTTTATAGGGCGATTTGGATACACTTCAACGACCATATCGGATGACATCGCAGGCATCGGGAGCGTAGTCCCCGCCACGATCAACAAACCAAGTCCATTCCTGCAAAGGCCCATCTTCGATCTCCTTTACCACGATCATCGAAAACAAGAATCCTGCAGCGTGCGACGGCTATTGCTAAGTGGAACGCAGTGCACGCGGGTTCCCTGCTACTGAAGCCCTCGTATCTGCGTCTGCTCCAGCACCCTGGTCCAAATCTCTGTGTCTGCAACCAGGAATGTCTCCAGCATGTCGGGCGTGTTCACGGGACTCGGCTGGATATAGCCGAGATCCGCGAACTTCTTGCGGACGCTATCGTTGGAGAGCGCTGTATTGAGCGATTTATTGAGTCGCGCTATCGCATGTGACGGCGTACCGGTTGGCGCTACGAGGGCGCACCAACCGTGCGCGCTCATGTCTGAGAATCCAAATTCCTTGATATCGGGAACATCGGGAATCGCGGGGACCCGGCCATCCGAGAACACCGCCAAAGCGCGAATCCTTCCCGACGTGATGAGAGGCAAGGCCGCGGTGACCGTAGCCAACGCAAAATCCGTGCGACCACCCAACATATCAATAAGTGAGGCGACACTACCGGAGTATGGGATGTGAGCCCAAGGCAAGCTCGCCTGATCCTTCAATGCCTCGCATATTAGATGACTGGTCGATCCCAGCCCTCCAGACGCACAGGTGTACTTCCCAGGAGTTGCTCTGGCCTTCCCAATCGCCTCCGGCAACGTTGTTACGCCCACGTGATTGCCGGCAACCAGAACGAAGGGAATCCTGGCGATCATTCCAACTGGAACGAAGTCCTTCGCAAAGTCGTATTTGATTTGCCGGAACATTACCTTGTGAAGTGCCACCGGTCTCATTGCCATGTACACGGTATATCCATCGGGCGCCACCTTTGCCACTGAAGCGGCACCCACGTTTCCGGTGGCGCCCGGCCTATTGGCGATGATGATTTCCTGCCCTAACTCCCGTGCCATCAAAGTAGTCAGCAGACGGGCTACGACATCCGCGGCGTCGCCGGGCGCCGCACCGACCACCCACGTTATAGGACGCTTCGGATACACCTCGATCTCCGCATCCGATACCGCCCCAAGCGCGGGAAATCCGCACCCCGCCACGATCAACAAACCAAGTCCATTTCTGCAAAGGCCCATCTTCGATCTCCTCTGTATAGATCGTCGAAAACAAGAATCCTGCAGCGCGCGACAGCTATTGCTGAGTAGGGCCATCACGCAGGCTGGTTCCGCCACTCACTCAAAAAACTGATCGCATAACAGTTGGTTCGCCGTCGCAGCGGTGGAAAACGCCTCCCCTATCAAAGCCCCTCCATCCCCCGTTGCTCCACAACCCGAGTCCATCGTTCGGCATCCTCGGCGAGGAAAATCCCCGCTTCCTCCGGCGAATTGCGCTCCGCTGCCGGCAGCACATACCCAAGCTTGACCAGCTTCTCCCGCAGCCTCTCCTTGGAATGCATCGCATTGATGGCACGGTTCAAGCGCGCCACCGCATAGGCAGGCGTGCCTGCCGGCGCGGCGATGGCGTACCAGCCTTGCGCCCTCACATCGCCATATCCATATTCCTCGATGGCCGGCACCGACGGAATCGCCGCCACCCTGTCAACCGCAAACACCGCCAGAGGACGCACCAGGTCCCACTTGATGAAGCGCAACGCTGCCGCGACAGTGACGATGGCAAAGTCCGCTTCGCCGCCGATAACCTCCGTGACCGCAGGCGTGGCACCGTCGTACGCGATGTGTTCCCAGGACAAGCCGGCCTTTTCTCCCAGGGTTTCACACAAGACATGAGCCGTCGATCCAGGTCCGGCCGAAGCGCAGGTGAATACGCCAGGCTTCTCCCGCGCCAACGCGACCGCGTCGTGCAATGTCTCTGCCGCGACATGCTTGCCCATGACCAGGACATAAGGCAGATGCGCAATCATGCCGACAGGCTCCAGGTTGCGTGAGTAGCCAATCGGGATGGAATCCAGCATCGCCCTGTTCGGCGCCGAAGGCCGCACGGCAAGATTGACCGTATACCCGTCAGGATCGGCAATCGCCACGGCCGCGGCAGCGACGTTACCCGCGCTGCCCGGCCGATTACTCACGATCACGGGCTGCCCCAGCTCTTGCGACAAGACATCGGCAAGATGGCGAACGACCATGTCGGGGCCATCGCCAGCGGAGAACCCGGTAACGAGCGTGATCGGACGCGTGGGGTACACCTCATCACCTGCACCAGAAGGCAGGTCGAAGACTGAACCCGTAGCCAAGCCTGAAGCGAGCAACAGGGTAGGAATCAATCCCCCTACCCCGATGAAAAATCCTGTTTTACCGAAAAATGCCATCCCTGATCTCCTTGGGGCCGACACGGCAGCAAGGCCGTGTCCAACACGCAAATAAAACGCGCGCCATGCGCGCGATCACTATTCGCTATGTAATGGCATGAATCGCTAAGGTTCCGACAACTCCCTAAATAAAAACCGCCGGCGCATGACGCGCCGGCGGTCCGGGCACTACCTATACGAGCAATCTACGCGAGCATCGCCAAATCAGCGGGCAGTCTTCTCCGCCATGACCTGGTCGGCGATCTGCTTGGGCACTTCAGCGTAATGCTTGAACTCCATGGTGTAGGTCGCGCGCCCCTGCGTCAGGGACCGCAGCGACGTGGAATAGCCGAACATCTCGGACAGCGGAACCTCGGCACGCACCAGCTTGCCGCCACCACCGGCGATGTCGTCCATCCCCTGCACCATCCCCCGCCGCGACGAAAGATCGCCCATCACATTACCCATGAAGTCCTCGGGCGTTTCCACCTCGACATGCATCATCGGTTCCAGCAGCACCGGCTTGGCGCGACGCATGGCTTCCTTGAACGCCATCGAGCCGGCCATGCGGAACGCGTTTTCGTTCGAGTCGACATCGTGGTACGAACCGAAGGTCAGCGTCACCTTGACGTCCACCACCGGATACCCCGCCAATATCCCCGCCTTCAAGGTATCGACAATACCTTTCTCGACGGCAGGAATGAATTCACGGGGAATCACACCGCCCTTGATGGCGTCGACGAACTCAAAGCCCTTGCCCGGCGCTTGCGGCTCCAGGGTAATCACCGCATGGCCATACTGGCCACGCCCGCCGGACTGCTTGACGAACTTGCCTTCGACATCGGACGCGGTGCCCCGCACCGTCTCGCGATACGCCACCTGCGGCTTGCCCACTGTGGCTTCCACGCCGAACTCGCGCTTCATGCGATCGACCAGGATCTCCAGGTGCAACTCACCCATGCCCGAGATGATGGTCTGGCCGGATTCTTCGTCCGTGTGCACGCGGAAGGACGGATCCTCCTGCGCCAGGCGATTCAGGGCAATGCCCATCTTCTCCTGATCGGCCTGGGTCTTGGGTTCCACCGCCTGCGAAATCACCGGCTCCGGGAACACCATTTTTTCCAGGATGATCACGCTGGTCGGGTCCGACAAGGTATCGCCCGTCGTCACGTCCTTCAGCCCCACCGCGGCCGCGATATCGCCCGCGTAGACTTCCTTGATTTCCTTACGCTCGTTGGCATGCATCTGCAGAATCCGGCCCAGGCGCTCTTTCTTGCCCTTGCCAGGAATCAGCACCGTGTCGCCGGACTTGATCACGCCCGAATACGCGCGGAAGAACACCAACTGGCCGACGAAGGGGTCGGTCATGATCTTGAAAGCCAGCGCCGAGAACTTCTCGTCATCGGCCGGATGTCGTTCGATTTCCTTGTCATTGACGTCATGCCCCGCGATAGCAGGCACGTCCACCGGCGACGGCAGATAATCGATCACGGCATCCAGCATCGCCTGCACGCCCTTGTTCTTGAACGCGCTGCCGCACAGCATCGGCACGATTTCGTTCTTGATGGTGCGCGCGCGCAGGCCCTGCTTGATCTCGTCCTCGGTCAGCGTCGCGCCGCCCAGGTACTTCTCCAGCAGTTCCTCGCTGCCCTCGGCGGCCGCTTCCACCATCTTGTCGTGCCATTCCTGCGCGGTGGCCTTCAGGTTCTCCGGAATCTCTTCATACTGGAACTTGACGCCTTGCGTGGCATCGTCCCAGACGATGGCACGCATCTTCACCAGGTCGACCACACCTTCGAAATGGTCTTCCGCGCCCACGGGAATCTGGATCGGCACCGCGACGCCTTTCAGGCGCTCGCCGATCTGGCGTTGCACGCGGAAAAAGTCCGCACCGACGCGATCCATCTTGTTGACGAACGCGATACGCGGCACTTTGTATTTGTTGGCCTGGCGCCAGACGGTTTCCGACTGCGGCTGCACACCGCCGACCGAGTCGTAAACCATGCACGCGCCATCCAGCACCCGCATGGAGCGCTCGACTTCAATGGTGAAGTCGACGTGCCCCGGGGTGTCGATGATATTGATGCGGTGCTCGGGATAATTGCCGGCCATGCCCTTCCAGAAGGCGGTGGTGGCGGCCGACGTAATGGTGATACCGCGTTCCTGCTCCTGCTCCATCCAGTCCATGGTCGCGGCGCCGTCGTGAACCTCACCTATCTTGTGATTCACCCCGGTGTAGAACAGAATGCGCTCGGTCGTCGTGGTCTTGCCAGCGTCGATATGCGCGCTGATGCCGATGTTGCGGTAGTTCTCGATACGGGTCTTGCGGGTCACGGTGGTTTCTCCAACGGATGGACTTGCCCGGCCATGGCCAGTGGGCCGGCCGGGGCTGGCGCTATCTTCACCCTGCATGGGGCGAAACGCAAGAGCGCCTGGGGCGCCCCCGCGGCCGACCGGTAGGGTCAGCCTGCGCAGGTCAAAAAAATGAGGGCGAAACGGGGAATTTCAAGCATATGACCCCATTAACCAAGGTGTTATTAGGGGGGGCGGCTAAAATGGCGCAAATCCATCTCTGCCGCCTGCCTTCGCGGCCTCCGCTGTTTCCATGTCAAAGAATCACGATATCCGCCCCGGCCAGTCCGTCGAACTGCTCAAGGAACTCCACATCCTGACGCGCGACGGCAAATTGAACCAGGACAGCCGGCGCAAGCTGAAGCAGGTCTACCATCTGTTCCAGTTCATCGAGCCCCTGCTCCAGACGCTCAAGCAGGAAGAACGCGACATCACCCTGGTCGACCATGGCGCCGGCAAGTCATATCTGGGGTTCATCCTTTACGACCTGTTCTTCAAGACGCTGCACGACGCCTCGCACATCTATGGCATCGAGACCCGTGAAGAACTGGTGCAGCGTTCCCAGGAACTGGCGACCCGCCTGGGCTTCGGCAAGGGCATGTCCTTCGTCAACCTGTCAGTGGCCGAATCCATCGTCTCCGACAAGCTGCCTGCCCAAGTCGACGTGGTCACCGCCTTGCATGCCTGCGACACCGCCACGGACGACGCCCTGCGCTTTGCCCTGAAGAAGCATGCCCGCTATATCGTAGTGGTGCCCTGCTGCCAGGCCGAAGTGGCCAGCGTCCTGCGCAAGCACAAAGGCGAAACCAAAAAGGACCCGCTCTCGGAAATCTGGCGCCATCCCCTGCACACGCGGGAATTCGGCAGCCAGGTGACCAATGTGTTGCGCTGCCTGCAACTGGAAGCGCACGGCTACCAGGTCAGCGTCACCGAACTGGTGGGCTGGGAGCATTCGATGAAGAACGAACTGATCATCGCCCAGTACAAGAACCAGCCGCAGCGGCGCGCGGCCGAGCGGCTCAACGAAATGCTGGACCGGATCGGTTTGAAGGAATTGCGTGACCGATTCTTCGCGCCGGAAGCGCTGGACGCCGCGGCCTGAGATGGGACCAACCTGCCATGGCCGGAATAAGCCATGGCATGGCCTGGAAAGCGCCCCTCAATTCCCTTCCCGCATCAACTTGCGCCAGCCTTCCAGACCCAGCCGCCGCATCGTTTCCTGGTTCTTTTCGTAGATGTCGTCCGGGTCAGGATAGGTTTCCAGCACTTCCTCGATGCTGTCTTCGCGCAGCAGATGCAGGATGGGAAACGGCGCCCGGTTGGTGTAGTTCTCGATATCGTCGGGCTGCGTGTCCGCGAACTGGTAGTCCGGATGGAAGCTGGCGACCTGCAGCACGCCGCGCAGGCGCAAGCGCTTCAGCAAGCGGTCGGCCGTATCCAGGAAATCGTTGAATTCGTAGAAATCCACCATACCGTCCGGCAGGATCACCATCGTCGTATCGATGTCCTGCGCGTCGGTGTCCGCCAGCAATTGCAGCTCGGATTCCAGCTCGGCGGCAATGTCGGCCGCTTCCGTGGCCGCGCTGACCACGTAGCGGATCTGCCGCTTCACGTGCACCCGCTTGGCAAACGGACACAGATTCAAGCCGATGACCGCGCGCGTCAGCCAATGCTGCGTCACCCGCGCCACTTCCGCGATATCGGGATGATTCCCCGCCAGGTGGCGGGCGTCGAGCACGACGGTCTCGACCACCCCGTCTTCGTTGCCAGGTTCCATCACGCCACCGGCAGCGCTGCCATGGTCTGCGCCACGGCCGCGGTCAGCTTCTTGCCGTAGGGCACGTGCAGGAATTCATTGGGGCCGTGTGCATTCGACTTCGGTCCCAGCACGCCGCACACCATGAACTGCGCCTTGGGGAAGCCCTGCTGCAAGGTATTCATCAGGGGAATGGTGCCGCCCTGCCCGATGTACCCACAGGGCGCGTCGTAGTACTGCCGCGAAGCAGCGTCCAGCGCCTGCGTCAGCCAGGCCTGCGATGCCGGTGCATTCCAGCCCGTGGAGGCGCCCGCGTTCGGATTGAAGGTGACCTTGGCGTTATAAGGCGCGTCGGCTTCCAGCAGGCTCTTCAACTCCTGCGCGGCGGCCACGGCATCGACCAGCGGCGGCAGGCGCAGCGACAGCTTGAAAGCGGTACGCGGACGCAGGACATTGCCGGCGTTGGACAAAGGCGGCAGGCCATCGGCCCCCGTCACCGACAGAGTCGGCCGCCAGGTGCGATTGAGCAGGGCCTGTTCGGGCTCCGTCGTCATGGGCAGGACGAAACCGCCATCGGCGCCGCAGCTCCAGGGGAAACGGCGCCATACCTCGTCACCGAGGATCTTCGCCGTCGCATGAACCTGCTCGATGCGCTCGCCGGGGATTTCGCAATGGAAGCTCTGCGGCAGCAGGCGGCCCGTACCGCTGTCTTCCAGGCGATCCAGCAAGTGGCGCAAGATGCGGAAGCTGGACGGCACGACGCCGCTGGAATCACCCGAGTGCACGCCTTCGTCCAGCACCTGGACTTCCAGCGTGCCGGACACCATGCCGCGCAAGGACGTCGTCATCCAGAGCTGGTCATAGTTGCCGGCGCCCGAGTCCAGGCAGACCACCAGGGCGACGTTGCCCAGGCGCTCGCGCAACGCGTCGACATAAGGCAGCAGGTCGTAGCTGCCCGATTCCTCACAGGTCTCGACGATGCCCACGCAGCGCGGGCGCGGTATGCCCTGCTTGTCCAGCGCCATGATGGCCGTCAGCGACGCATAGATGGCATAGCCGTCATCGGCGCCGCCACGGCCATACAGCTTGCCGTTCTCGTACTTGGGCGTCCACGGCCCCAGGTCGTTGCGCCAGCCGGAGAACTCCGGCTGCTTGTCCAGGTGGCCGTACAGCAGCACGGTGTCGCCGTTGTCGGCGCGGGTGGCCGGGGCCTCGAAGAAGATCACCGGCGTGCGGCCCGGCAGGCGCACCACTTCCAGCTTCAGGCCGGCCACTTTCTGCGCCTCCACCCATTGCGCGGCGTCACGCACCACGCGCTCGATGTAGGCGTTCTTTTCCCAGTCGGCGTCGAACGCCGGGCTCTTGGCGGGAATGGCGATGTAGTCGGTCAGCGCCGGGATGATCTCCTTATCCCACTTTTCGTCGACGTAGGCCTGCAGGGCCTGCGGATCGAGGGGACCGGACAG
Source organism: Achromobacter sp. HZ34 (assembly GCF_002209485.1). Lineage (GTDB taxonomy): Bacteria > Pseudomonadota > Gammaproteobacteria > Burkholderiales > Burkholderiaceae_B > Bordetella_C. The sequence goes on from NZ_NJIX01000001.1 coordinate 1,376,130, forward strand.
CGCGGAATCAGGCACACGAGCATTCATGATGACGATCCTTCATTTAATCCGTATTTATTTGAGCCAAATCACTTGAGCCATACCCGCGCATTGCGGAAGGCGCGCATCCACGGGCTGAACGCCCCGCCGGAATCCCTGTCGCCCCAGCTTTCCGGCGCCCACGACATCATGACGTTGCGCGACACGCGCTCCGGGTGGGGCATGATGGCCATGAAACGGCCATCGGCCGTGGTCACCGCGGCCAGGCCGGTCGGGCTGCCGTTGGGGTTGTAGGGATAGGTTTCAGTGCGATTGCCGTAGTTGTCGACGTAGTAAGCCGCGCCTGCCACCTTGCCCGCATCGCCTTGCTGCGAGAAATTGGCGTAGCCTTCGCCGTGCGAGACGGCCACGGGAATATGGCTGCCCGCCATGCCCGCGAAGAAGATGGAGGGCGACTCGGCGATTTCCAGCATCGACAGGCGCGCTTCGAACTTCTGCGACTGGTTGCGCGTGAAGCGCGGCCAGGCTTGGGCGCCGGGGATGATGGGGGCCAGCGCGCCGAACATCTGCGCGCCGTTGCACACGCCCAGGCCGAAGGTGTCCTGGCGGCCGAAGAAGGCGGCGAACTGGTCGGACAGGCGATTGTTGAAGCGGATGGTGCGGGCCCAGCCTTCGCCGGCGCCCAGCACGTCGCCATAACTGAAACCGCCCACGGCGACCATGCCGTTGACGGTGGCCAGGTCAACGCGGCCGGCCAGCAGGTCGGTCATGTGCACGTCCACGGCCTCGAAACCGGCGGTATCGAAGGCCCAGGCCATTTCCACATGGCTGTTGCAGCCCTGCTCGCGCAGGATGGCCACGCGCGGACGCTTGCCGGTGGCGATGTAAGGCGCCGCCACGTCTTCCTGCGGATTGAAATTCACGCGCGGGGTCAGGCCGGGATTGGCGGTGTCGAGCCAGGTGTCGAATTCCGCCTGCGCGCAGTCCGGATTGTCGCGCAGCGCCATGATGCGCTGGCTGGTCTCGCTCCAGGCGCGCGCCAGGTCCACGCGCGGCTGGCCCCAGATCTTGCGGCCGTCGCGATAGAACTCGATTTCATCGCCGCCATTGAGGCCACCGATGACATGCGAGAACTTGGACAGGCCCGCGCCGCGCAGCACTTGCATGACGGCATCGCGTTGCGCCGCCGGCACCTGGATCACGGCACCCGCCTCTTCCGAGAACAGGGCTTTCAAGGTCAGCTCGTCGCGCTGCACCTTGACCTGCTCCGGACGAATCTTGTAGTCGCCCCAATCGGCCGAATTCTCGTCGATGGTCAGCATGTCCAGGTTGACGGACACCCCGGTGCGGCCGGCAAAGGCCATTTCGCACAGGGTGGCGAACAAGCCGCCGTCCGAACGGTCGTGATAGGACAGCAGCGTGCCGGCCTCGGCCAGCGTACGCATCGTGATGAAGAACGCGCGCAGGTCTTGCGGCACGTCGATATCGGGCACGCTGTCGCCCACCTGGTTGTAGACCTGCGCCAGGATGGACCCGCCCATGCGATGCAGGCCGCGACCCAGGTCGACCAGGATCAGCACGCTATCGCCGGCGTCGGCGCGCAGCTGCGGCGTCAACGTGTTGCGGGCATCCTTGACCGGCGCGAAGGCCGTCACCACCAGCGACACGGGCGCCACCACCTGGCGCGACTCACCGTTCTCGCTCCAGGCGGTTTTCATGGACAGGGAATCCTTGCCCACGGGAATCGACAGTCCGACGGTCTGGCACAGCTCGCTCACTGCCGACACCGTGTCATATAACGCGGCGTCCTGGCCGGGCACGCCGCAAGCGGCCATCCAGTTGGCCGACAGCTTGATATGTTCGACCAGCGCCACGTCGGCGGCGGCCAGGTTGGTCAGCGCTTCAGCGACAGCCATGCGGCCCGATGCCGGCGCATTGAGCACCGCCAGCGGCGTGCGTTCACCCATGGCCATGGCTTCGCCGCGGAAGCCTTCATAGTCAGCCAGCGTGACGGCGACGTCGGCAACCGGGACCTGCCACGGACCGACCATCTGGTCGCGCGCGGTCAGGCCGCCCACGGTGCGGTCGCCGATGGTGATCAGGAAGGTCTTGTTGGCCACGGTCGGATGGCGCAACACGCGATAGGCGGCCTCGGTCAGGTCAATGCCCGCCAGGTCCAGCGGCTCGGCAATCGCCGGCAGACGCTGGACATCCCGCGCCATGCGCGGCGGCTTGCCCAGGATGACGTCGATGGGCACGTCCACCGGACGCACGGGGCCCGCGGCCACGCCCGCCGGATCCAGCCCCGGCAGGCCTTCGCCCTGTACCACGCGCAGTTCGCGTTCTTCCGTGGCCACGCCGATCACGGCGTAAGGGCAGCGTTCGCGCCGGGCGATCTCGTCGAAGCGATCCAGGTCTTGCGGCAGGATGGCCAGTACATAGCGCTCCTGCGACTCGTTGCTCCAGATTTCCGCCGGCGACATGCCCGACTCTTCCAGCTGCACCCGCGCCAGGTCGAAGGTGGCGCCACGGCCAGCGTCGTTGACCAGTTCCGGGAAGGCATTGGACAAGCCGCCCGCACCGACGTCATGGATGGCGATGATGGGATTGGCGGCGCCCTGCTGCCAGCAGCGGTCGATGACTTCCTGCGCGCGCCGCTCGATTTCCGGGTTGCCGCGCTGGACCGAATCGAAGTCCAGGTCGGCGCTGTTGCTGCCCACGCTCATGCTGGATGCGGCGCCGCCGCCCATGCCGATGCGCAAGCCGGGGCCACCCAGCTGAATCAGCAAGGCGCCGGGCGGGATGATGTCTTTATGCGTCAGGCCGGCATCGATGCTGCCCAGGCCGCCCGCGATCATGATGGGCTTGTGGTAACCCCAACGCGTGCCGCCCGCCGTCTGTTCATAGCTGCGGAAATAGCCCAGCAGGTTGGGACGGCCGAATTCGTTGTTGAAGGCGGCGCCGCCGATGGGGCCGTCGATCATGATGGACAGGGGCGAAGCGATGCGGTCCGGCAGGCCGTGATGGTCGGCTTCCCAAGGCTGCAGGGCGTCGTCGAAACGCAAATGGGATACGGTGAAACCCGTCAGGCCGGCCTTGGGCTTGGAGCCGCGGCCCGTGGCGCCTTCGTCGCGGATTTCGCCGCCGGCGCCCGTGGACGCGCCGGGGAAAGGCGCGATGGCGGTCGGGTGATTGTGGGTCTCCACCTTCATCAAGGTGTGGACGGTGGTCTCACGGCGCTTGTACACCAGCGCCTCGTCGCCCTGCCCGGCCAGGCCAGCGTGGAAGCGCTGGGCCACGCCGCCTTCCATGATGGCGGCGTTGTCCGAATAGGCCACCACGGTGCCTTCGGGCTGCGCTGCATGGGTGGCGCGGATCATGCCGAACAGCGTGTTCGGCTGCGCCTGGCCATCGATGGTCCATTGCGCGTTGAAAATCTTGTGGCGGCAGTGTTCGCTGTTGGCCTGGGCGAACATCATCAGTTCGACGTCGGTGGGATCGCGTTCCAGCTTGCCGAAGGCTTCGGCCAGGTACTCGATCTCGTCTTCCGACAGCGCCAGGCCCAGGGTGGTGTTGGCCTCGACCAGAGCAGCGACGCCTTGCGCCAGTACGGGCACGGTACGCATGGGACGGCCGTCCAGCGGCGCGAACAGGGCCTGGCCGTCGAAACCGGCATCGACCACGGTTTCGGTCATGCGGTCATGCACCAGCGCGGCGGCACGGCTCAGCATGTCGGCGTCGAAGGACTTGCTGCCCAGCAGACCGCGTTCGGGCACCAGCAGGTAGCGCACGCCACGCTCGATGCGGCGTACCGAGGCCAGGCCGCAATTGTGGGCGATATCCGTGGCCTTGCTGGCCCAGGGCGAAATCGTGCCCAGGCGCGGGATCACGCGCAGGGCCAAGGCCTTGGGATTGTCGGCGATCTCGTAGGGATCGCCGTATTCCAGCAGCTCCGCCAGGCGTTTCTGCTCATCCGCCGACAAGGGGACATCGCAGTTGACGAAGTGTTCGTAGCGGGCGGAGACATCGGCGACCGGCAGGCCGGCCTGCTTCAGCTGCGCAAGCAGCCGCTCGCGGCGAAAAGACGACAGGACGGATGAACCGGGCAGATACTGGACGATGGACACGATGAGCGGCGCCGTAGGGAAAAAGGAGCAAAGCGGGATTTTAACCGCTCCTGGCGCCGGCTCCGGCCCATGTGGATTATTCCGTCATCCCTTCCCTTCATTCCCGGCGCCCAGGCGCCTCAGGGATACCGCACTTCCAGGATTTCCAGCGTTTCCACCCCGCCCGGGGTGCGCAGGGTGACGGCATCGCCCTCGCGCGCCTTGATCAGGGCGCGGGCCACCGGGGAGATCCAGCTGATCTTGCCCGCCAGCGGCTCGGCCTCGTCCACGCCGACGATGGCTACCTCGTGCTCGTCACCAGCTTTGTCCAGGTACAGCACCGTGGCGCCGAAAAAGACCTGGTCGCGATTGGGTTGGGTGGCCGGATCGACCACCTCGGCGATATCCAGGCGACGGGTCAGGAAGCGCATGCGGCGGTCGATTTCGCGCAGGCGCTTCTTGCCGTACAGGTAATCGCCGTTTTCCGAGCGGTCGCCATTGGACGCCGCCCAGGACACCACCTGCACCACGGAGGGGCGCTCGACCGTCATCAGGTGGGCCAGTTCGTCGCGCAGACGGGCATAGCCCGTGGGCGTGATGTAGTTGCGCGTACCCGGCGGCAAGGCCTGCGCTTGCGGGATATCCTCGTCGTCGTCCTGTTCGGACTCTTTCACGAAAGCCTTGTTCATCGCGGCACCACCCTCATTGCCAGTCGTGCCAGACCGTGCGCAAGTCCGGCGGCAGCGGCGGTAACTGCCCCAGATCCAGCCGGCTTTCCTGCGGGCTGTGGAAATCCGACCCGCAGGATGCCAGGAAGCCACGCTGGCGCGCCACTTCAGCGTAACGGCGCGCTTCCTCGGCGGTGTGGCTGCCCGTATTCACCTCGATGCCCTCGCCGCCCAGGGCCAGGAACTCATCGAACAAGGCATCGAACTGCAGCGGGCTGTATTTGTATCGGCCCGGATGCGCGATGACCGCACGTCCGCCCGCGCCACGGATCCAGCCCACCGCCTCGGCCAGGGTCGCCCACTGGATGGCAACCTGCCCGGCGCAGTCATCGCCCAGGTATTTATTGAAGACGGTCTGCACATCCGGGCAGTAACCCGCCTCGACCAGATAGCGGGCGAAATGGGTGCGGCTGATCAGTTCGGGATTGCGGGCAAACGGCAAGGCGCCTTCAAAAGCACCCGGCATGCCCATGTCCGCCAGGCGTTCGCCGATCTTGCGGGCGCGGTCGGCGCGGCCAGCCCGGGTGGCGCGCAAGCCTTCCACCAGATCGGTGTTGGTGGCGTCGAAGCCCAGGCCGACGATGTGCACGGTCTGGGCCGCCCAGGTAACGGAGATTTCCACCCCGGTGATGAAGCGTAAACCCAGCTCCGCCGCGGAAGCGCCGGCCTCGGCCAGGCCCCCCACCTCGTCGTGGTCGGTCAATGCCCACATGTCCACGCCATTGGCATAGGCGCGCGCGGCCACGTCGCGCGGCGACAGGACGCCGTCGGAGACGCGGGAATGGCAGTGCAGATCGACGTTGGAGTAGCGGGTCTTGGTCATAGGGGCATTGTAGGCGGCTTTGGCCTCGGCGCCGTCACTTCTGGCGCCGCTATCCGGGGATGCCTCAGCCTTCCAGCAGGAAATGGGCCACCGGGGTGATCTGGCTGTCGTCCATCAGCGTGGGCGCATGGCCGACGCCAGGGACTTCGAGGGCGTGTGCGCGAGGATTGCGCCGGCACATATCCGCCAGGGTCGCCGGCGTCAGCAGATCGGATTGCTCGCCCCGCAGGACCAGCAGCGGGCAATCGAGCGCTTCGAAAGCTTGCCACAGGAACTGCTCGCCGGCTTCCACCGCCGCCTCGTCCCGCACCGCGAAGGGGACAGCGATCTTCACGTCGTAGTGCTTGCCCCAGCCGCCATTGCGCTCGACGAAGACATGCTCCGCCAGTTCGCGCCACTGCGCATCGGTATGCGGACCGAATGAGCCGGACACCTCGCGCACGTACGCCACCGCGGCGTCGAAATCCGCCAGTTCGATCGGCGATCCGACGTACTCGCCGATGCGTGCAATGGCCTGCGGCGCCAGGTGCGGGCCAACGTCGTTGATCACCATCTTGCCGATGTACCAGCCGTTGCGCGGCAAGACCGGGCCACCCTGGGGACGCCCCACGCCGGCCGAGCGCATGCGCTCGGACAGGATGGCCGATCCGCCCAGCGCCATGCCGATGATGCCCCCCATGGAAGTGCCGACCCAATGCAGGGTGGCCGGTTGCAGCCGCGCCAGCAAGGTGATCATGTCCGCCACATATTGAGGCACGGTGTAGAACGCCGGATTGACCAGCCAGTCCGAGGCGCCGCGGCCGACCACGTCCGGGCAGATCACGCGATACTCGCCCGCCATGCGCCGTGCCAGCGTATCGAAATCCCGGCCGGTGCGGGTCAGGCCATGGACGCAGAGCAGGATCTTGTCGTTGTCCGGATCGCCCCACTCCCAATAGGCCATGCGATGCGTGCCGGTCGGGCTGGCGCAGGTGACAAAATCGAGACGGGGAGACGACATCTGGCACTCCTTGCAAAGGGACATGGGCGCATGCACTACGCACCGCGCCACGCTGCCCTATCTTATGCCAGGACCGCAGCGAAACTCATGACCGCGATGCCCATACTGGCGGTCCATGACTGTGAATCGGCGTATGCCTGTCCGCCCAGCTCGATTCCAACGGCGGCCCTCCCTCACTGACCATGCCAGTAGCGTGCGCGTTCCTCACCCAGGGCCCGCAAGCGCAGGCCCGCCGCGTTCGAGTCGACCAGGACCGCGCCATCCAGGTCGGTCCGCCAGATCTCGGCCCCGGCGCGCTGCCAGCGCCGCAACACCCGCCCGGCGGGATGGCCGAAGCGATTCCGGTATCCCGCCTGGACGATGAGATGCGTGGCGTCGGCGGCCTGCACCAAGGCATCCCCGGACGATGTGGCGGAACCGTGATGCGGCGCCAGCACCACGTCGACGCGCCCCAGCCTGGACGCCAGCGCATCTTCCTGGTTCACGCCGATATCACCCGGCAGCAGGACACTGTGATATCGCCCCCGTACCCGCAGCACACAGCCGTTGTCGTTGCTACGGCCGGCTCGGCCGGCCCCTTGCGCGCCATTGCCACCGGCAGGCCGAGACGCCGCCGGATGCAGGAAATCGAAGCGCACGCCGTCCACCGTCCACGCCTGCCCCGACTGGCAACGCTGGAAGGTCCCCAGCCTTGCCACGGCTCGGTCCGCATCCGCCTCCGCCGTCCGCACCCGCGCGGGCAAGTTGAACGAGGCGTAGCTGGTGCCTGCCGCCACGCCTTGCAGCACGCCACGAATACCGCCAGCGTGGTCCAGGTCCCCATGCGACACCACCAGGGTGTCGATATGCGTCATCCCTTCGGCCCGCAGATACGGCCAGACCACCCGCGCGCCCGCATCGCTGCCGCTGCGAGACGACGGCCCGGTGTCGAACAGCAAGGTGTGCCGGGCGGTACGCAACACCGCCGCGCCGCCCTGCCCGACGTCCAGCACCGTCATGCTCCAGGCGCCCGGCGCAGGACGATCCGGCCGCCAGGCCAGGGCCGGCAGAAGCAGCAGCCAGCCCCAACGCCGCGCCGGCCAGCCTGGTGCCATCAAGGCCCAGGCGGTACCCGCGCATGCCAGAAGCACCAGCCCGGACGGCGGCGCCGCCAGGGGTTGCACTGCCCAGTCTTGCGCCGCCAACCATGCCAGCGGCGCCATGGTCCATTCGATGACGGCGTGCGCGGCCCATGCCACCCAGTACGCAACGTCCCGCGCTGCGCCAAGCCCTGGCATCGCGTGCATGGCCGCTGCCAGCAAAGCCAGAGGCGTGGCCAGCAGGCTGATGGCCGGAATCGCGAAGGCGTTGGCCAGCGGGGCCGCCAGGGACAGCTGCTGCGTCAGCACGGCCAGCACCGGCGCCAAGGCAATATTGATGGTCAGCTGCAAGCGTGAGCCAGCCAGGAACCGCGCGCCGTACCGGCGCAGCGCACCGTGCAGGATTCCACCAGGCAAAGGCACCGCGCGCGCCGCCGGCCGCCGCAACACGCCCGCGCTGCAAGCCATCAGCACCGCCACGGCACCGAAAGACAGCCAGAACCCCGCCGCCAGCGGCGCCCAGGGATCGATCAGCGTGACCACCGCGGCCGCCAGTACCAGCACCCGCCCTGGAGACAGCGGCAGGCGCAGCAGCCAGGCCACGACCGCCACCGCCAGCATGAAAAACGTCCGCTGTGCAGGCAGCCCCCAACCCGCCATGGCGCAATACACCGCGGCCACGGCCAGCGCCGCGACACCACCCGCGATCTGCGCGGGCACCCATTCGGCCGCTCCCAGGCCACGCCAACGCAGCCGACGCCAGCACCACGCCCCACCCAGGCCAGCCAATCCCGCCACCAGGCTGACATGCAAGCCGCTGATGGACACCAGGTGCGTCACCCCGGTGGCGTTGAAGACGGTCCAATCCTCCCTGTCGATCGCCGTCTGATCGCCCAGGGCCAGGGCGATCACCACGCCACCATAGGGCAAGGCACCCAAGGTTTGCGCCAGGCGCTGGCGCAGCGCATGCCGCGCCTGATGCACGCGGACTACCGACCAGAAAGGCAAGGCGGTCGCGGCAGCTTCCATCAGACGCCTGGGCTTGCCTCGCACCGTCCCCAAGGCGCGTACACCAGCATGGAACAAACGCGCCGAGGCATCCGCGGCGTAGGGATTGAGTGCGGCGTGCGGACGCCGTAGCAACAGCGCGGTCTGCCACACCTGCCCCGGCGCCAGCGTGGGCAGGACGGCACCATATCCCTGCGCCCACCAGTCGACCTGTATCTTTGCTGGTAGCGGACCTGGCACCGCTGCCAGCACCTCGGCATCGAAGCGCGCGTGGCCGTCCTGCTGCACCGGCAGACCCGTAATGCGCAGCGTGACCCGCGCCACTTCGTTGTCATGGATCGGCGGCAAGGCATGGGCGATGCGCCAGGCGGCGCGCTCCGAGGCATACGCGATCCCGGCGCAGGCGGCCGCCAGGCAGTAGGCGAACGGTAGCGCTCCTGGGCGCCACCGGCATCCGACATGGCCACAAGCGACCAACCCCAACGCGGTCACCGCCAAGGCGCAGCGCGTCATGCCGCCAGGCAAGGCCGCGAAAGTCTGTACCCCCGCGATTGCGAACACCCAGGTAAGCAACGCCGCGCGTACCCGCATGCGCCATCCCCAAATATCTCGATGCTAGCGAAGCATGCGATGGCGCAATGCGCGGCGCGACAAATCGGCAACGGCGCCAAAAAAAATCGGCCCCGTAAAAACGGGGCCGATCCACTTCATCGAGAGGACTTCCTGTTGCACCCCACCTCTCGCTGGGGACCGCCTTGCTGAGGGGGCACCAAGGCGGTGGGGGTCGATCAGCCTTGGAAAGGCACGTTGTTCAGATCGCCGAAGGCGGTAGCGCCGGGCGTCTTCGCAACTTCGTCGGCAACCTGGGCACGCGTCAGGCTCGACTCGGCTTGGGCAGCGAACGGGACGTTATCCACGTCACCGAAGGCGACCAGGCCTTCATTCTTGGCTTGTTGCAGTTCAGCCTGAATCTGCGCGCGGCTGGTCGAACTATCGGCTTGGCCGTAGGTACCTTGGAAAGGCACGTTGTCGATGTCACCACGGGGGGTACCGGCTTGAGCGGCACCGATCAGGGCAAACGAAATAATCAGCGAGGTAGCGATGGTCTTCATGGCAGTTCTCCAGTCCTTGACGTTGGGAGCAGACCTGGCCGGGTAATTCCGTGAGGTCTGTTGCTGTTCCCGATGGACTGAATTCTGCTCCGCAACAACCTAGGGATAAACCCTGATATGTCGAAATCACTATTCCATATTCACTACCAATTGATGACAAAGGCCCAGAACACTCCAAATAAAAGCGGCCCCGTCCAGAATTGACGGGGCCGCAATCACGCCCGGTGGGGGTCCTGCTGCCTGCACTTCGTTCGTGCGGGCTTATTGGGAAAGTTCGATCAGCTGCCTTGGAAAGGCGCGTTGTCGGTATCGCCCATCGCCGTCTGGCTGATCTGGTCCTGCGGCAATTGTTGGACGTCGTTCAAAGCTTGGGGGGAAGCTTGATCCGAGCGGTAATCGGATTGCTGTGTGCCCTGGAACGGCTCATTATCGGTATCGCCGCGCGGTGTGGCTTGGGCTGCGGCGCCGATCAAGGCAAACGAAAGAATCAACGAGGTAGCGAGGGTCTTCTTCATGGCAGTCTCTCCTGGTCCGTAAAGCTGGTCCGTAAAGCCGGGTTTAAGGTCTGCGACGCAGACACTTGTGCTGAACCCGTTGACCTTATTCTGCTCCCGACACCAGCCAGGATTAACCCTAGGGAATGGGATAGTTGATTCCATTCATCGCGCTTATCCACGCTCGATTTCAATCAGTAACTGCTGAATCGAAGCAATACAGAAGAATCAGCCCAGAGCATGTGCCAGGCGGGGCAATACCCGCATGGCGGTGGCGGCGGTGCCACTGGCCACCGCGGCCTCGCTCACCCCGCGCAACTCGGCCAGCGCGCGCGCCACGCCCGCCACCTGCCCTGGCGTGTTGCGGCGATCCGGCTCATGCAGCCAGGCCGGCGGAATATCCGGCGCATCGGTTTCCAGGACCAGATGCTCCAGCCCCATGTCCTTGGCGTGCCGGCGAATCTGTAGCGCGCGCTCGAACGTCATGGCGCCCCCTAGCCCCAAGGCGAATCCCAGGTCGGCAAAGCCGTGCGCCTGCTGTTCGCTGCCGTTGAAGGCATGCGCAATCCCGGTCAAGCCCTTGCGTTGGCGCAGGTATTTGAGAATGATGTCCTGCGACCGCCGCACATGCAGCAGCACAGGCAGATTGAATTCAAGGGCAAGGTCCAGCTGCGCGGCGTAGTAGCGTTCCTGCTTTTCCCGCGCCGGGCCCGACGCGATCTCCTTGACGAAGAAGTCCAGGCCGATCTCGCCGATCGCGACGAAGCGCGGATCGCCCATGGCCTGCTCTACCGCCGCGCGCAAGGCCACGAGGTCGTCGTCCCAGGCTCGCTCGACGAACAGGGGATGGATCCCCAGCGCATAGGTGCCGCCGGTGGTGGTGTGCGCCAGCTCGCGCACGGTTTCGAAATTGGCGCGGCCGATGGCCGGGATGACGATGCCGCGCACGCCGGCGGCCAGGGCCTGGGCAGCCACTTGCGCGCGATCGGCATCGAACTCGGCGGCGTCCAGATGACAGTGCGTGTCGATCAGCATGGCAGCTCCGGAATGGATGGGGACGGCCGCCCCACCTGGCGATCAGACCAGCCGGCCGTTTTCCATGGCCAATTGCCGATCGGCCCGTCCAGCCAGTTCGCGGTCGTGCGTGACGATGGCAAACGCCGTACCCGATTCCTTGTTCACCCGCGTGAGCAGCTCGAACATATTGTGCGCGGTACCGCGATCCAGGTTCCCGGTCGGCTCGTCGGCCAGTACGCAGGCGGGCCGCGACACCAGGGCGCGCGCCAGTGCCACGCGCTGGCGTTCACCGCCTGACAACTGGCCGGGATAGTGCGTGGACCGCGCGGACAAGCCCACTTGGTCCAGCACTTCCTGGGCGGCGGCGCGCGCCTTTTCCCGGTTCATGCGGCGCACGATCAGGGGCATGGCCACATTGTCCAAAGCCGAAAATTCCGGCAACAGGTGGTGGAACTGGTAGACGAAACCCAGGCTGCGGTTGCGCAGATTGCTCTTGGCGGATTCGTTCAGGCCCGCCGCGGCCACGCCGTCAACGGTGACGCTGCCGGTGGTGGGCGTATCGAGCAGACCCAGGATGTGCAGCAAGGTGCTCTTGCCCGATCCGGACGCGCCCACGATGGCCAGCATCTCACCACGAGCGATGCTCAGGCTGACACCGCGCAGTACGTCCACCCGGGTCGCGCCCTCGTCGTAGTACTTGACGAGGTCTTCGGCATGCAAGGCGTGATCAGTCATGTCGCAGCACCTGCGCGGGTTGCAGGCGCGAGGCGCGCCAGCTGGGATAAAGCGTGGCCAGCAGGGACAGCACCAGCGACGTCACGCCAATGCTGATGATGTCCGCGGATTGCGGGTCGGACGGCAACTCGCTGATGAAATAGACCTGGCGCGGCAGGAAATGCACGCCGAACAAACGTTCGATGAAAGGCACGATGACGTCGATGTTATAGGCCAGCAGCATGCCGCCCAGCACGCCCACGATGGTGCCCACCACGCCGATCAGCGCACCCTGCACCAGGAAGATCCGTGCCACCTCGCCCGGGCTGGCGCCCAGGGTGCGCAGAATGGCGATGTCGGACTGCTTGTCCTTGACGGCCATTACCAGCGAGGACAGCAGATTGAACGCGGCCACCGCCACGATCAGGGCGAGGATCAGGAACATCATGCGCTTTTCGGTTTGCACGGCGGCGAACCACGTGCGGTTGTTGCGTGTCCAGTCGCTGGCGCTGATGTAGCGCGGCAGGCTTTGCTGCAGTTGCGCCGCCACCTCGGGCGCCTGCTGCATGTCGGCGATGCGAAGCCGCACGCCGGCCACGCCAGTATCCCGGAAGACGCGCGCGGCGTCCTCGTTGTCGACAAAGGCCAGTGAAGAGTCGTATTCATAGTGGCCGGAAGAGAAAACCCCCACCACCGTGAACTGCCGCATGCGCGGCGCGAAACCGGCGGGGCTGACCGACGCCTGCGGCGCCAGCATCAACACCGTATCGCCCACCGTCAGGCCCATGCTGCCGGCCAGGTCACGCCCCAGCACCACCCCGTAAGACCCCGGCTTCAGGTCGTCCAGCTTGCCGGCCACCATCTGCTTGGGGATGTCGGATACCTTGCCTTCCAGGTCCGGCGCGATGCCGCGCACCTGCACGCCGTGCAGGCTCTGGCCGCGCACGATCATGCCCTGCGCGGCGACGAAGGGCGCTGCGGCCTTGACTTCCTTGTTGCGCTCGGCGGCCTCGGCAATCTGCTGCCATTGCCCCAACACGCGTTCGGAGTCCGCGCCCGGCACATACAGTTCGATGTGCGGCAGCACCGACAGCATGCGGTCGCGCACTTCCTTCTGGAAACCGTTCATGACCGAGAGCACGACGATCAATGCCGCCACGCCCAGGGCGATGCCCGCCATCGAACTGGCGGCGATGAACGAGATGAAACGATCGCGGCGGCCGCGACGCTTGGTGATCCGGGCCATACCCGCGTAGCGGGCGCCGATCCAAAATTCGTAGGGTATTTTCAGCACCCGCGCATTATGGCATTACGGCGCAAGCCCGCCAGTCTCAACCCTGCCTTGATTGCAAATATATGTGAGGGTGTGTACCCGGGCCGGCGGCGGCAGAGCCGGCCGGGCCATGGCCCTGAGCCATGGTCCGGATCCTGGCCTTGGATCCTGGCCTTGGATCCTGGCCTTGGATCCTGGCGTCGGATCCTGGCGTCGGGACCCCGGCCACGAAGCCACCGCCGGTGCGCGCGTCACACACTACAATCCCGCCATGCTAATTGTCCTTCCCGGCGCCCTGCCGGCCAGCCCGCCTATCGCGGACGAGCTGGCGAAGCGCTTGCCCAGTACCGCCCCTACCCTGCACGCCTGGCTGCGGGCCGCCGACGCCCGCGCCACCCATTTCGATCCCCACGAAGCCGGCTGTACGCCGTACGAGGCATGGCAACTGGAACGCGCCGGCTTCCAGCCCGCGCCCGGACAGCAGACAGGTGCCGGCCTGGGACCATTGCTGGCAGGCGCCTGGCCTGACTCGGCCCCGGTCTGGATCGCCGACCTGACCCACGTGGCCTTGAGCACCGAAAGCGCCAACCTGTTGCCGGTCGAGGCCCTGTCGCTCAGCGCGGAAGAAGGCGCAGCCCTGTTCGCGGCCGCGCAGCCGCTGTTCGAAGGCACCGGCTTCGCCGCCCAGCCCCTGGAACCCGGCCGCTGGCGCATCCAGTTGCCAGACGGCCTGCACCCGCGCATCGCCAGCCCTGCTGCCGTGGGCGGCCAATCGCTGTCCGGCTGGTGGAACCAGGACGCCGCCGTGCGTCCCTGGCGCCGCCTGATGAACGAGATCCAGATGGTCTGGCATGACCATCCCGTCAACGAAGCCCGCGCGGAACGCGGCCTGCCGCCAGTCAATACGCTGTGGTTGTACGGCGGCGCGGCGCCCTGGCCCATGGCCTCCAGGTTGCCGGCATCGCCGTCGGCAAACACTGGCGCCAGCGCCCCCTCCTCGCAGCACACCCAGGTCGTCGAAGACCTGCTGCCCGCCTTCGCCGCCGAAGACTGGGGAACCTGGCTGCTGGCCTTGCAACACATGGACTCGCGCGTGTTCAAGCCGCTGTCCGACGCCCGCGGCCTGCCCGCGCAGCCCGTCGAACTGCTGCTGCTCGGCCGCGACCGCCGCGTCGATCTCACCCTGAAACCGCGCAGCCGCCTCCTGGGCTGGCTGCCCTCGTCCGCAAAGAACTGGAGCGCCTGGTGGTCACCCCGCGCCTGACTGTACGTCCCGCCGATTTCCAAATCACCCGCGTGCTCGAAGCCGCGGGCATACACCCCTTGCTGGCGCGCCTCTGGGCCGCCCGTGGCGTCACGCATCCCGATGACATCCGCCTGAACTGGCCTGCGCTGCTACCCCCGGCCGGCCTGACGCACTGCGAACATGCCGCCCGCGTGCTGGCCGACGCCATCCAGCAAGGCCGCCGCCTGCTGATCGTGGCCGACTACGACTGCGACGGCGCCACTGCTTGCGCGGTCGGGCTGCGCGCCCTGCGCATGATGGGCGCCACGGTCGACTTCCTGGTACCAAACCGCTTTGAAACCGGCTACGGCCTGTCGCCGGCGGTGGTCGAACTGGCCTGCCGCCATCCGGCCGGCAAGCCCGACATGCTGGTGACCGTGGACAACGGCATCGCCAGCGTCGACGGCGTCGCCGCCGCCAACGCCGCCGGCATGGACGTGGTCATCACGGACCACCACCTGCCCGGCGACGAATTGCCGGACGCCCTGGCCATCGTCAATCCGAACCAGCCCGGCTGCGGTTTCCCGTCCAAGAACCTGGCCGGCGTCGGCGTCATCTTCTACCTGATGCTGGGACTGCGCGCGGAACTGCGCCGGCGCGGCGTCTTTCCGGCCGATGGCGGCCCGCGCCTGGATGCGCTGTCCGACCTGGTGGCCTTGGGCACCGTGGCCGACGTCGTCAAGCTGGACGCCAACAATCGCCTGCTGGTCACGCAAGGCCTGCAGCGCATGCGCAGCGGCCGCATGCAGGCTGGCCTGCGCGCCCTGTTCGCCGTGGCCGCGCGCGAACCGCGCAATGCCAACAGCTTCGATCTGGGCTTTGCCCTGGGCCCGCGCATCAATGCCGCCGGCCGCCTGGCCGACATGAGCCTGGGCATCGCCTGCCTGACCACCGACGACGAAGGCGAAGCGCTGGACATCGCCCGCCAGCTCGACGCCATCAACCGCGAGCGCCGCAGCATCGAAACCACCATGCGCGAACAGGCGCTGGCCTCGCTGGAAACCAGCGCGGACGTGGTCGGTGCCACGGTCTGCGTGTACGACGAAAGCTGGCACCAGGGCGTGGTCGGCCTGGTCGCCTCGCGCCTGAAGGAAAAGTACTGGCGCCCCACCCTGGCCTTCGCCCCCGCCGGCGACGATGAACTACGTGGTTCCGGCCGTTCGATTCCCGACGTCCATCTGCGCGACGCCCTGGACCTGGTGTCCAAGCGGCACCCTGGCCTGATACGCAAGTTCGGCGGCCACGCCATGGCGGCCGGCCTGACGCTGGGCCGCGACGGCCTGGCGCATTTTGGGCCGGCCTTCGATGCGGCCGTGCGCGAGCTGACCGGGCGCGACAGTTTCGAGCCCGTCATGGAGACGGACGGTTCGCTGGAATCGGGCTATGCCAACGCCGACGTCGCCGGCCTGCTGCAACAGCAGGTCTGGGGCGCCGGCTTCGCCGCGCCCCTGTTCTTCGACACCTTCCAGGTGCGCAGCCAGCGCTTGCTGGGTGAGAAGCATCTGAAGCTGTCGCTGGAACGGGGCCAGCAACGCTTCGAAGCCATCTGGTTCGGCCACGCCCAACTGCTGCCCGATACGGTGGACGTCGCTTATCGCCTGGAACAGAATATCTGGAACGGCATGGTGTCCGTGCAACTGGTCATAGAACACGCCTCCTGACCGCCCGCGCGCAGCGGATACCGCAGGCCCAGGCCAGGTCAGCGATTCACCAACCGCGCCGGCTGCGCCAGCGCCACCAACGCCCCCACGCACAGGCACGCCGCCAGCACATAGATACCGCTGCTGGTCGTCCCCGTGGTGTCCTTGAGCCAGCCCACCAGATAGGGGCTGATGAAGCCGGCCAGGTTGCTCACCGAGTTGATCAGCGCAATGGCCGCGGCCGCCGCGGTGCCCCCCAGCAAGGCCGTCGGCAGGCTCCAGAACAGAGGCAGCACCGTGCAGATGCCGATGTTCGCCAGCGTCAGCGACACAATGGCCAGCCACGTATTGCCCGCCCAGAGGGCGGAACCCACCAGGCCCACCGCGCCGATGAAGGCGGGAATGGCCAGGTGCCAGCGCCGCTCGCGCCTGCGGTCGGAGTTACGCGAGATGATGATCATCCCTACCACTGCGAACAGATTGGGAATCGCGGTCAGCAAGCCGATGGCCAGGGGGTCATCGACGCCCGTATTCTTGATCAGGGTCGGCATCCAGAATCCGACGCCATACAGGCCCATCACGAAGGAAAAATAGATGCTGGCCATGGCCCACACGCGCGGCTTCGTCATGGCCTCGCGGATGGGCGGATCTTCCTTGGCGCGTTCCTCGGCCTCGATATTGCGCGTCAGCACCGCCTTTTCGCTATCGGTCAGCCATTTGGCGTGGCTGATGCGGTCATCCAGCCACAGCAGCACGACCACGCCGATGATGACCGAAGGAATCCCTTCCAGCAGGAACAGCCACTGCCAGCCCGCCATGCCGTGATCGCCATGGAAAGTGTGCATGATCCAGCCGGAGATCGGGCCGCCGATCAGGCCCGACAGCGGCACGGCGGTCATGAAGAAGGTGGTGATGCGTCCGCGCCGCGCGTGCGGGAACCAGTAAGTAAGGTAAAGAATGATGCCGGGAAAGAAGCCCGCTTCGGCCAACCCCAGCAGGAAACGCAAACCATAGAACATGGCCGGCGTCGTCACGAATATCATGGCCGACGAAATGATGCCCCACGTGATCATGATGCGGGCGATCCAGCGGCGCGCACCGACCTTGTGCAGAATGATGTTGCTGGGCACTTCGAACAGGAAATAGCCCAGGAAGAATATCCCCGCGCCCAGGCCATAAACCGTGTCGCTGAACTTCAGGTCCGACAACATCTGCAGCTTGGCGAAGCCGACGTTGACGCGGTCCAGATACGCCACCACATAGCAAAGCACCAGAAAAGGTACCAGCCGTAACGTGACCTTGCGATAAAGCCTGTCCTCCGTGCTCACGGAGGCCGGGGCATGACCCGGCGTTGCAACGTTCTCCATACCGTCTCCTCTCTTTTATAAAGAACCGCCACGATGGACGGTCTCCCAGCGCCAAAGGCGCCTTTTCGGGCACGGCGCCTGAGGCGCCATTTTTTTCTTTCTTGGCGGAATTTAGCACCAGCGCAAGGCGTGGCCCAGCCGTTGCCGGCCTGCGCTGTTGCAAATCCGCCGCGAGCCGCGGCGAGATCGGACGAATCATGGGTCGCGGACCTGCGCTATCGAACCACCTCCCAGGAATCGTCAAGCACATCCGCTACGACTGGCGCCTGCGCGAGCGGCACCGCCGTCATCGAAAATGCCACCGGCCCCAATTGACGCACTTTTGCCTGCCCGTCCGGAAACTGCGAGACAAGGATGCACTTGCGGAACATGGCACTGCTTTGCGCGGGATCCACGGGCAGGCCTTCCTCGCCGGAAGCGCGTGTCTCGATGACGTTCGACATCGCGTCGTACCTGACTTCTACCTCTATCAAGGTATCGCCGTTCGGCCGCATATCGATCTCGAAGGTCACAGCCGAATAGCCATTTCCAGTGGGCTTGATATTAGCGCCCCATTTCGACAAGCCACCATGTATGAAAAAGACCTGTCCCTGGTCGAGATAAGGCATGAGTTGTCGCACTGAACCCGGACGCACGCTCTCCATGGCGTTCAGGAAATCCTCGACCTCGGTCTCACGTCCCGGACCGCCACGCGTCGAGGCGACAACCCGCTCACCATTTGCGCCAACGCCCCTCAGCGTGAGTCCGTAACGGGGCCGCACGATGACATCGTTGCGGAAAAACTTGGAAATCTCATGCCTGGGCCTCGATGACTCGGGATCCGCCACCCAGCTTAACCAGTCTTGAGGCAAGAGTTCGTTGGCTGCCATGGCGCCTTCCGAATTTGCCCGGAACGCTTCCTGCAGACGCTGTGTTTTCTGCGGGAGCACTCGCAAATTGCGGCCACCCACAACCAGTCCCATTTCGCTGACCAGGGCGTCCCGCCAGGCCTGTTCGTCCTCCAACCGCATCGGACGAACATTCTCCCCATCAGAATTACCGGAATCACCGATCAGTTCGCTCAACCAACCCAACATCTGGTGAGCATCTGCCGGCAACACATGCCTGACGACACCAGGCTCGCGCCCGCCGGATATTTCGGTGTATAGCTTGCTCACACCAGACCCCAGCGCTTCCCACAGCGTTTCAAGGTCGTCACGGTCGCGGAAAGCCGCTACCAGTGCGTCAGGCAGATCCGGCAAGCCCATTCTTTCCGACCGATCGAGCAGTTCTTCCCGCTTGTCGGTGGTATAGCGAATGACATTGAGCACCCGCCGCAACTTGCCTGCCAGGTTCGGCAGATCTCTTTGCTCACCCTGGCCAGCGCTCATGGGGATCCCTGCCATGATGTCGCCTATGGCTTGCGCCCCCGCCGCTTCATGCGCCGCATAACGTTCCCACGCCAGCTCGCTCACCTTGGACGTGAGCAGAATCGAATACGGGACCAGTTGGTCGAGGCGCTCCACCAACACTTTTTGCCAGGCCACCCCATTATTCAAGACCAGGGTTGGCGTTGCGCCGACAGGGTTGGACGGATAGACGTCAGTGACATGGGCATCGCCAAACAATTTCAGCAGGGCGCGGTCAAGCACAGCGCTGTCCAGGGCCAACGTGGGGACTCTGGATTCCTGGCCAAAATTGCCTGGCAACTTTTGCGCCGCGGCGCTCGCATCCTCGAATGCCCCCACCTGAAAATTCAGCGCGGACAGCAATTTCTTGCAGTTGTTTCCGTACACGTCGCAGTTGGTCTCTGCCAGGTTGGCGGCAAGCTCGGACACGCAACGATCTATCCCGGCTCTTTTGTTCTCCAGATCGGCCTGCGCTTCCGCCACTGCCAGACGCTCGCTGACGGCCTCCAGCACGGACCTGCAAAAACGGTCCATATCAGTCGACAACGCTTTACCCAAAGGCGTAGCACCGGGTTCGACAGGGTTGACCGCCGCAACGCTGAAACCGTCATTTTCGCGTGATGCGCCAACCTCTTGCAGCTTGTCGAGCTGATCTTTCAGCAGACGCAGGGTGTCGATATCGTCCACCCGATTCACATGCCCAGCGGCGATGCGAGCCAGATAATCGCTACCCGGCGTGGCCACCGGCCCCTTCAGACTGCCGCGAAGGTTCTCCATGTCCGTCGTCGTCAAAGTCTTGCAGTCATGGAGATGATCCAGCAACTGCGCGAACGTGTCCCGGTCAGGCGTTTCGTAGCGCATTTCCCTCCAGGTGGACAACGCATCCTTGTTGAATATATTTCTCAGCAGCGTGACGAACAGCTTGACCCTTTGGGCCAGCGACAGATCCTGCCTGTGCGTCGGTTTGAAATGCTCCCCAACGAGGACGATTTCGCGATCGGCCACGCGCGGCGGCCTATTTTCCGAGTGCAGAATGCGATCGCCCGCAGGCGCTATCGAGCCGCTTGCCCTGCGCTGCCGCTTGGAAGCGCGCCCCTCATCCGCGCCCGCGCCCCGCTTGACGCCTGGCGCGGGGATGACGTCGGCATCCTGCGATTGAACGAGTCCGCTATTGCCGTGCGCGGACACACCGTGGGTGGTGGAAAACATCGTGAGGATTCCTTGTGATCAATGTCATGGTGAGAACCGCGGAGAAACCGGCGCCAGGCTCGTCTCCCCGGACCGTAGGCAGCGCTGGAAAACCTCATCCGCGTCATGGAAATGCGTGAGCAGCAAGGATGCCGCCGCCCACGGGCTCCCGAGTTGGGATTCCCACGCCATCCGGATGGGAAATTTCTCAACCCCCTGTCGGCACCTTCCCTAACCCTGAAAAAGTGGGGGAACGCGGGCCATCGGGCCGGCTTCCGCCCTGCCGCCGCCAAGCAGGCTAAAATCGCGGGTTCAGTCAATAAAACCGCCTTAGGATTGCCATGGAAGCCGAACGTCAGAACCAGCTCGCCGCCCGCCTCGCCGACTACGCCGAGCGCGAACGCGCGCTTCGGAGGTATCTTTGACTACGATGCCAAAGATGAGCGTCTCCAGGTCGTAAACGCCGAGCTGGAAAATCCTGAAGTCTGGAACGACCCCAAGCACGCCCAGGATCTGGGCCGCGAAAAGAAAAGCCTGGAAGACGTCGTTGGCACGCTGTCCGCATTGGGCAGCGGCCTGGCGGACTCCAACGAGCTGTTCGAACTGGCCGCGGCCGACGCCGACGACGCCACGCTTGAATCCATAGAACTGGACGCCGACGCGTTCCAGGAAAAGCTGGAAGGCCTGGAATTCCGCCGCATGTTCTCCAACCCGGCCGATCCGCTGAACTGCTTCCTGGACATCCAGGCGGGCGCCGGCGGTACCGAAGCGCAGGATTGGGCGTCCATGCTGCTGCGCCAATACCTGAAGTATTGCGAACGCAAGGGCTTCAAGACCGAAATCCTGGAAGAGTCGGAAGGTGAAGTGGCCGGCATCAAATCGGCCACCATCAAGATCGAAGGCGAATACGCTTTCGGCTACCTGCGCACTGAAACCGGCGTGCACCGCCTGGTGCGCAAGAGCCCGTTCGACTCCTCGGGCGGCCGCCACACGTCCTTCGCCAGCGTGTTCGTCTACCCCGAGGTGGATGAATCCTTCGAAGTCGACGTCAACCCCGCCGACCTGCGCATCGACACGTATCGCGCCAGCGGCGCCGGCGGCCAGCACATCAACAAGACCGATTCGGCGGTGCGTATCACGCACAACCCGACCGGCATCGTCGTGCAGTGCCAGAACGACCGTTCCCAGCACCGTAACCGCGCCGAAGCCATGCAGATGCTGAAATCGCGCCTGTACGAGCTGGAGATGCGTAACCGCATGGCGGAACAGCAGAAACTGGAAGACTCCAAGACCGACGTGGGCTGGGGCCACCAGATCCGTTCCTACGTGCTGGACCAGAGCCGGATCAAGGACCTGCGCACCAACGTGGAAATCTCCAACACCCAGAAGGTGCTGGACGGCGACCTCGACCCCTTCATCCAGGCCAGCCTGAAGCAAGCGGTTTAAGACCGACCGCGGCGCCCCTGGCGCCGCGGCGGCAGCTTTTCCCGACGAACCCCCTTTTTGTCAGATCAACAAGGACCCGGCATGCCATTAACCTCTGTCGTCCTCACCGGCGCCTCGCGCGGCATCGGCGCCGCCCTGGCCCGTGCCCTCGCCAAACCCGATGTGCAACTGATCACGCTGGCGCGCCGTACCGACGCCGAGCTGCAGGCACACGCCGAGGCCCAAGGCACCCAACTGACGCAGATCGCCGTGGACCTGTCCGACCTGGCCGCGGCCGGTGACGTCGGCGCCCGTGTCGCCGCCGCACTGCCGCGCGACGCTGCCCGCTATCTGTTGATCAACAATGCCGGCACGGTGCAACCCGTGGCCCGCGGGGATCAGCTGGACGATGCCGCCGCCATCACCACCGCCTTCAACCTGAACGTCAGCGCCGTGATGCTGCTGACCGCGCGTTTCCTGGCCGCGACTCAAGGTACCGAAGCCGACCGCCGCATCCTCAACATTTCCTCGGGCGCCGGCCGCAATCCCAACCCGGGCTGGGGTGTCTACTGTGCCACCAAGGCGGCACTGGACATGTACACCCGAGTGCTGAAGCAGGAACAAGGCGCCGACGGCGCGCGCGTGGTGTCGCTGGCCCCCGGCGTGGTCGACACGGACATGCAGGTCGCCATTCGCGGCAGCGATCCGGCCGCCTTCCCTGCCCTGTCACGCTTCCAGGACATGCACGCCAGCGGCAAGCTGTCCGCGCCGACCAACGTCGCCGCGCGGATCGCCGCCTATCTCGACCGTGACGATTTCGGCCAGACCGAAATCGACGACATCCGCAATTACGACTGAACCCCGCCATGACCGATACTTCGACCGCCAATCCCGCGCAAGACGAAAACCGCCTGATCGCCGAGCGCCGCGCCAAGCTTGCCAAGCTGCGTGAAAACGGCGTCGCCTTCCCCAACGACTACGTCCCCGATGCGCACGCGGACGAACTGCACGCCGAGTACGACGACAAGGACCAGGAAGCCCTGGCCGCCACGGCCCGCGTGGCCAAGGTAGCCGGCCGCATGATGCTCAAGCGCGTCATGGGCAAGGCCAGCTTCGCCACGCTGCAGGACGCCACCGGCCGCATCCAGATCTACCTGGACCGCGGCACGCTGGGTGAAGAGCCCTACGCGGCTTTCAAGACGTGGGATATCGGCGACATCATCGCGGTCGAAGGCACCATCTTCAAGACCAACAAGGGCGAACTGTCCATCCACGCCACGCAGGCCCGTTTGCTGTCGAAGTCCCTGCGCCCCCTGCCGGACAAGTTCCACGGTGTGGCCGACCAGGAACTGCGCTATCGCCAACGCTACGTCGACCTGGTGATGACCGAAGAGACGCGCCGCACGTTCGCGGCGCGCAGCAAGGCCATCGGCGGCATCCGCCAGTTCATGCTCGACGCCAATTTCCTGGAAGTCGAAACGCCGATGCTGCACCCCATTCCCGGCGGCGCGGCGGCCAAGCCCTTCATTACGCATCACAATGCGCTGGACATGCAGATGTTCCTGCGTATCGCGCCCGAGCTTTACCTCAAGCGCCTGATCGTCGGCGGCTTCGAGCGCGTGTTCGAAATCAATCGGAATTTCCGCAACGAAGGCGTCAGCCCGCGGCACAATCCCGAATTCACGATGATGGAGTTCTACGCGGCCTTCACGGACTACCGTTGGCTGATGGACTTCACCGAACAGCTGATCCGCCAGGCCGCCATCGCCGCCGCCGGCAGCGCCGTGCTGACGTACCAGGAGCGCGAACTGGACCTGTCGCGTCCCTTCGACCGCCTGACCATCTGCGAAGCCATCCTCAAGTACGCGCCGGGCTACACCCAGGCGCAGCTGGACGATATCGCCTTCGTGCGGGCCGAGCTGAAGAAGCTGGGCGCCAACGTCGACAACGCGCCGCTGGCGCGCGCCGGCCTGGGCGCGCTGCAACTGGCGCTGTTCGAAGAAACCGCCGAAGCCAAGCTGTGGCAGCCGACCTACATCATCGACTATCCCGTCGAGGTCTCGCCGCTGGCCCGCGCGTCGGATACGCGCGAAGGCATCACCGAACGCTTCGAACTGTTCATCACCGGCCGTGAGATCGCCAACGGCTTCTCCGAGCTGAACGATCCCGAGGACCAGGCCGAGCGCTTCCGCGCCCAGGTCGAAGCCAAGGACGCCGGCGACGAAGAAGCGATGTTCTACGACGCCGACTACATCCGCGCGCTGGAATACGGCATGCCGCCCACGGGTGGTTGCGGCATCGGCATCGACCGCCTGGTCATGCTGCTCACCGACAGCCCCAGCATCCGCGACGTCATTCTGTTCCCGCACCTGCGACGCGAAGACTGAGCCTGAGCGCTCGGCCACTGTCCGTTGCAGTGAAATGGCCACCCGAAGGGGTGGCCATTTTTGCGTCCGGTGAAGCATCCCTGCAAAATCACCCACCCAGGCGTTGCAACCGTAGCTCCATCGCCTGTGCCCATCGGCGTGCGACCGCGGGCGACGTGGCGCAGGACGCCGTCGCGGTGACCACCCGTACCGCACGTTCCAGCAGCTGGATATCGGCCTCATGCTGCCGCGCCACATGCGGATCCTCGAAAAAGATCACCCGCTGGCACTGATGCTCCAGTACCAGCTCACCGATCTGCGCATCACCGCCCAGCGGCCCGCTCAGGTAGCGATGCACCCAGGGCTTGTCCGACGGCCAGCCGCGCGACCAAGCCAAGTCGTTCAAGCGGCCACCGGTGGTCCCCGTCGCCACCCGGCGCGCAAAGCGCGACAACAGATCGAAGTGCGTATCCGCGAAATCGACCATCTGGTCCTTCAACGCATCGTGCGCGATCAAGGCCACCGTCTGGCGCGAAAAATCCAGCAGGCGTGTAGCCCCGGGGTCCGGCGCCAGCCCCGCCAACACCCGCTCGACCTCCACCCACTCGATGGCCCCCGCCAGCGTCGACACGAACGGCTTGCCATGCGTAATGCACTGCCGCTTGAGCGCCAGCGCCTCGGGGAAAATCGACGAAGGATCGACCGGGTCGATCAGGTAGATGGCCCCGTCGAATGGCTGGCTGCCATCGCGCCCTTCCGTGACGCGCGCCACCAGCTTCATCAAACCGCCTTCGCGGCCATATGGGTAGCGAATCAGGCCAGCGTAACCTTGCAACATGCCCTCGCGCGAAATCGCATCGTGCGTGCGGCCCACCGTGTAAAGCTGGATGCCCATCTCGCGGATGGAACCCGAACAGGCGCGCAACCAGTCGAACAAGGCCGCATTGGGCGCCTCGTGGTGCAGCCGGTTCGCTGCCAAGCCAAAACGCAAGGTCGGAAGGGACATGAATCGCTCGCTTGATGAGAGTGGCGCCGTGCTTTTCCCGGAATACCTGGGCCAGGCCAGCACCCATCCGGCAAAACGCAAAAAGGCCGGCTGTCCTCAGGGAACAGCCGGCCTGCATGATACCGCCGCGCGCGGGCAAATACTTGCCGCGACCTCCTGCCTCAGGCAGCCTCGTCTATCCAGGCTTGCTGGATGGCTTCCAGGATTTTTTCCCCCGAGCGGGCGGGATCATCCTCGAATTCCGGCAGGGCAATCACCATCTCGCGCAGTTGTGTGAAACGCACGGTAGACGGATCCACGTCCGGATGGGCGTCGTACAGGGCCTCGGCAATCTGTAGCGTGTCGATCCATTTCATCAATGGTTCTCCTTGGCATGATTGATCGTGTAGCGCGGAATTTCCACGGTCAGGTCGGCGTCGGCGATCTGGGCCTGGCAGGCCAGGCGCGAGGTCGACGACAGGCCCCAGGCCTTGTCCAGCAGATCTTCCTCGGAATCAGTGGCCTCTTCCAGGGAGTTGTATCCTTCGCGCACGACTACATGGCAAGTGGTACAGGCGCAGGACAGCTCGCAGGCATGCTCCAGCTCGATATGGTTGTCCAGCATCACGCGGCAGATCGACACCCCGCGCGGGGCATTTTCGATGACAGCGCCCTCGGGGCAAACGTCGGGATGGGGTAGAACTGTAAGTTTGGGCATATGAAAAAACTCAGGCGATTTCGTCCAGCTTGCGGCCCGACAGAGCGCGGCGGATGCTGCGGTCCATGCGGCGGGCGGCGAAGTCCTCGGTAGCGTCGGACAAGGCCTGCACGGCCGCACGCACGGCGTCGACATCGGTCGCTTCCCGGGCCGCGGCGGCACCGGCAAGGGCCGTGTCCACCTTCGCGCGTTCGTCGGCGTCCAGCAGGTCACCATCGGCGGCCAGCGCGGCCTGCACAGATTCCAGCAGTTGGCGGGCCTCGACCTGTTGTTCACGCAGCATCCGGGCCTGCGCATCGGCGTCGGCCTGGTCCACGCTATCGGCCAGCATGCGGGTGATTTCCTCGTCGGACAGCCCATAGGAAGGCTTGACCGTCACCGAGGCTTCCACGCCAGTGCTCTGTTCCCGCGCCGTCACACCCAACAACCCATCCGCGTCGACCTGGAAGGTCACCCGAATGCGCGCCGCGCCCGCCACCATGGGCGGAATCCCGCGCAATTCGAAACGCGCCAGCGAACGGTTGTCGGTCACCAGTTCACGCTCGCCCTGCAGCACGTGGAAGCTCATCGCCCCCTGCCCGTCCTTGAACGTGGTGAATTCTTGCGCCCGCGCCACGGGAATGGTGCTGTTGCGCGGGATGATGCGCTCGACCAGCCCGCCCATGGTTTCCAGGCCCAGTGACAGCGGAATCACGTCCAGCAACAGCCAGTCCTCGCCCGGCGCGCGATTGCCCGCCAGCAGATTGGCCTGCAACGCCGCGCCCAGCGCCACCACCTGATCCGGATTCAGATCCGTCAGCGGCGTCTGCTTGAAAAACTCGCCCACCTTGCGGCGCACGACCGGCATGCGCGTGGCGCCGCCGACCATCACGACACCGCGCACCCCGGCCTTGTCCAGATTTGCATCCTGCAGGGCGCGCCGCGCGCAAGCCAGCGTACGATCGATCAGGCCGGCGGCCATGTCTTCGAATTGCGCGCGCGTCAGCGGCTGGCTGAGTTGCCGGCCATCCTGCAGGCGCACATCGACCGTGGTCGTTTCGGCATCGGTCAAGCGCTCACGCGCCGCTTTCGCGGCAACCGCCAACGCGC
This sequence comes from Achromobacter sp. HZ34, assembly GCF_002209485.1. Taxonomy (GTDB): domain Bacteria; phylum Pseudomonadota; class Gammaproteobacteria; order Burkholderiales; family Burkholderiaceae_B; genus Bordetella_C. The sequence continues at coordinate 1,402,914 of NZ_NJIX01000001.1, forward strand.
GCCGGTCATGCCGCGACCAGCTGGCGCCGTCCAGCGCGTCCAGCGCGTAGGCAACGATCAAGCCGTCGAAATCGTCCCCGCCCAAAGCGGTATCGCCACCCGTGGCGATTACCTCGAACACGCCCTTGGTCAGCCGCAGCACCGATATATCGAAGGTACCGCCGCCCAGGTCATACACGGCGTACACCCCTTCCGCGGCATTCTCCAGCCCATAGGCAATGGCGGCCGCGGTGGGTTCGTTGAGCAGGCGCAATACATTCAGCCCCGCCAGACGCGCCGCGTCGCGCGTGGCCTGGCGTTGCGCATCGTCGAAATACGCCGGCACGGTGATCACCGCGCCCACCAGCTCGTCGCCCAATACTGCCTCGGCGCGCACGCGCAGGCGTTCCAGGATGTGGGCCGACACCTCGACCGGGCTCAGCTCGCCCTGCACGGTGCGCAAGCGCGCCATGCCGGGGGCATCGACGAAGTCGTAGGCGGCACCGCTGGCGCGGGCGTCATCGGCCGAGCGGCCCATGAAGCGCTTGACGGAAACAATGGAATTGGCAGGATCTTCGGCCTGCGACGTCAGCGCGTCGTACCCGACCACGCGCTGCCCATCGGCCAGGTAGCGCACCGCGGACGGCAGCAAGGCACGGCCTTGTTCGTCCGGCAGCACTTCGGACACGCTGCTGCGCACCGCCGCCACCAGGGAATTGGTTGTACCCAGGTCTATCCCCACCGCCAGCTTGCGCTCATGGGGCGCGGGCGATTCACCGGGTTCTGAAATCTGCAATAGAGCCATGATGGATTCGTATCGTTGAACGGCGCCGGCCAGGGCCGAAACGCCGTTGCGCAGCCCCGCGACACCGCGGAGCCGTCATCGCTAATCGGCCGGATGCCCGGACTGCACCGCCTGCGCCACTTCCTGGCTCATCTTGCGCACGAACATCCATTCCCGGACTTTCGCGCCCGCCGCCGCAGCGTCCCGGCGAGTGTCCAGCAAGTCCGCAAGGGTGGCCTGCATGGCCGCATCGGCTTGCTCCAGCTCCCCGCGCAAGGCATCGAAGGCGTGCGCATTGCCGCGGTCGGCACGCGCCTCGTCCAGCATCTCACGCCATTCCATCTGCTGCATCAGGAAAGCGCGGTCCATGGAAGTGTTGCTCTCGGTCTGCAAATCTACGCCAGCTTGCTCGCACAGATAGCGTGCACGCAGTTGCGGGTCGCGCAGGGTCCGATAGGCCTCGTTGGCGCGGGCAGCCCATTGCATGGCGACACGCTTCTCCGCGGCGGAAGCCGTGGCGTAGCGATCGGGATGCACTTGCGCCGCCACGGCGCGCCAGGACTGCTCCAGGGCCTGGTTATCCAGGGCGAAACGCGCCGGCAGGCCAAACAGGCTGAAATGATCGTCAGCGGCCAACACTACACCGTGAACGACTCGCCGCAGCCGCAGGTCGCCTTTTCGTTGGGATTACTGAACTTGAACCCTTCGTTCAGGCCTTCGCGGGCGTAGTCGAGTTCGGTGCCGTCGATATACGACAAGCTCTTGGGATCGACGAACACCTTGACCCCGTGGCTTTCGAACACCTGGTCGGCCGGGTCCGGCGCATCCACGTATTCCAGCTTGTAGGCCATGCCCGAGCATCCGGTGGTCCTGACGCCCAAGCGCAAGCCCACACCCTTGCCGCGGCGCTGCAAATAGCGGTCGATGTGGTTCGCCGCCTGCTGAGTGAGCGTAACAGCCATGGTCAGTTCACCGAGTGCTTTTCTTTGTAATCCTGGACAGCCGCCTTGATGGCGTCTTCGGCCAGGATCGAACAGTGGATCTTCACCGGCGGCAGCGCCAACTCTTCGGCGATCTGCGTGTTGCGGATGCTCATCGCCTCGTCCAGCGTCTTGCCCTTGACCCACTCGGTAACGAGCGAGCTGGAGGCAATCGCCGAGCCACAGCCATAGGTCTTGAAGCGCGCGTCTTCAATGACGCCGTCGGCGCCGACCTTGATCTGCAGCTTCATGACGTCGCCACAGGCGGGCGCGCCCACCATGCCCGTTCCCACCGTGCTGTCGCCCTTTTCGAACGAACCGACGTTGCGGGGGTTTTCGTAGTGATCCAGAACTTTTTCGCTATATGCCATGATGTTTTCTCCCACTTCGCTCGGGGCGAAGCTTACCGATATCTTGGATTTAGTGGGCAGCCCACTGCACGGAATTCAGGTCGATGCCATCCTTGGCCATTTCCCACAGCGGCGACATGTCGCGCAGCTTGCCGACGCGGCTCTTGAGCAGATCGATGGTGAAATCGATTTCCTGCTCCGTGGTGAAACGGCCGATGGTGAAGCGGATCGAGCTATGCGCCAGCTCGTCGTTGCGGCCCAGGGCGCGCAACACATAGGACGGCTCCAGGCTCGCGGACGTGCAGGCGGACCCGCTCGACACCGCCAGTTCCTTCACCGCCATGATCAAGGATTCACCTTCCACATAATTGAAGCTGACGTTCAGGTTGTGCGGCACGCGTTGGTCCATGTCGCCGTTGAGGTAAACCTCTTCGATCTGCGACAGCCCGGCCCACAGACGATCGCGCAGCATGCGGATGCGTTCGTTTTCGGTGCCCATCTCTTCACGCGCCAGGCGGAAGGCTTCGCCCATGCCGACGATCTGATGCGTCGCCAGCGTACCCGAACGGAAACCGCGCTCGTGGCCACCGCCGTGGATTTGGGCTTCGATGCGCACACGCGGCTTGCGTCGCACGTACAGCGCGCCGATACCCTTGGGGCCGTACGTCTTGTGCGCCGAGAACGCCATCAGGTCGACTTTCAGCTTCTGCAGGTCGATTTCAACCTTGCCGGTCGCCTGCGCGGCGTCGACATGGAAAATGATGCCCTTCTCGCGGCAGATCTCACCCAGCGTTTCGATGTCCTGGATGACGCCGATTTCGTTGTTGACCATCATCACCGAAACCAGGATGGTGTCCGGCCGCAACGCAGCCTTGAACACGTCCAGATCGATGAGGCCGTTGTCCAGCACGTTCAGATAGGTCACTTCGAAACCCTGGCGCTCCAGTTCGCGACAGGTATCGAGCACAGCCTTGTGCTCGGTTTTCACCGTGATGATGTGCTTGCCGCGCTCGGCGTAGAAATTCGCCGCACCCTTGATCGCCAGGTTGTCGGACTCCGTAGCGCCCGAAGTCCAGACGATTTCGCGCGGGTCGGCATTGACCAGCTTGGCAACCTCTTCACGAGCGCGCTCGACGGCGTCTTCCGACTCCCAGCCGAAGGCGTGGCTACGCGAGGCCGGATTACCGAAATTTTCGTACAGCCAGGGCACCATCTTGTCGACCACGCGGGGATCGACAGGAGTGGTAGCGGAATAATCGAGATAAATGGGACGAGTGGTCATCTTGGTACAGCTCCTGATCTTTGTATCTTCACGCAGCCGCCACGGCGCCACCAGGTGCGGTCGTCGCCGTACCCGAACTGGTGTTGCCGGGCACGCGATTCACGCGCACCGTGGAATTCTGGGTGGTGTTATTCGCCTCTTGCAGCTGGCGTACGCGCTGTTGATCGACCAGATCCTGCAAGGAGACGGAGTCGAGGTAATCGACCATCTTGCGGTTCAGCGTCGCCCACAGTTCGTGGGTCATGCACTTGCCCGACTTGCCGTCCTTGCCGCTCGTACAGTCCTGCTTGCCGCCGCAGCTGGTGGCGTCCAGAGGCTCGTCCACGGCAAAAATGATGTCCGCGACGGTGATGTTGCGCGCCAGGCGGGCCAGAGAATAGCCGCCGCCAGGGCCGCGCACGCTGTCGACCAATTCATGGCGACGGAGCTTGCCGAACAATTGTTCGAGGTACGAGAGAGAAATATTCTGACGCTGGCTGATGGCCGCGAGAGTGACCGGACCGCTATGCTGCCGCATAGCCAAGTCGATCATGGCAGTCACCGCGAAACGCCCTTTGGTGGTCAACCGCATGGTGGGTTTCCTAAAGTCCGGTGGGGAAGCGCAGGGAAGCCGGGAGGGGTAAATGCAAAACTGCTGGATGCAAAACTATGACCCGAACCAATACCTGAGCAATTACGTCAAGTATACCCAATTCCCGACTAAATTGGTACAGAAACCCTGGCGACACCAGGGGTAGCTCTGCCGTAGCGCTGGCCACGGTCAGCTCGCCGCGGAAGACGCGGCGGCCGGACGTAAAAACGGCGGCTAGCGCCGCCGTTCAGTCCCTGCCCCGTGCCGTGCTGTCGCCCGAGGCCGGTTTTCCCTGTGTCTTATGCCGCCTGATACTGGGTCGCGCGCTTGCGCACCAGTTCAAGCAAGCCCTGACAGGCGTCTTCCAGATAATCCAGGACCTTGCCGAAGCCTTCCGGGCCGCCATAGTACGGATCGGGCACGGTGGCCTCTTCGTACTCATTCGCAAAGCGCATGACCAGATTCAGCTTGTGCTGATACGCCTTGGGGCACTGACGCTGCAAGTCGGACAAGTCTTCCCAATCCATGGCGAGGATCAGGTCGTACTCACGAAAATCATCCGGCAAAACCTGGCGGGCTTCGCGATGGTTGATTTCATAGCCGCGCTTGCGAGCAGCCGCCTGGGCGCGAGCATCGGGCGCCTCGCCAATATGGAAAGCATGCGTTCCGGCAGAGTCGACGCGCACGACTTCACCGAGTCCGGCGTCGTTGATCAACTGACGGAACACACCTTCTGCGCTCGGCGAGCGACAGATGTTGCCCTTGCAAACGAAAAGTACCTTGGTCATCATGTGTGCTAGTCTGCGGGAAAACCCGCAAGAAGGCAAGCTTTTTTTGCCGGTCGGCCAACCGGATCCAAACTGCCTCCAGACCAATAATCCCAATAAAATTAATTACTTATTTATAAAAACTAAGGGACCGATTGATGATCTGCATCCCTGGCTTGATCGAAGTTGACATTTTGCTGACACAGAGCGAACAGCTGTAATAAGTGCTGAAGGCCGCTACACCGCACCATCCAGCAGGATCCTGTCCTTCAGCGCATTCAAGGTGTCGCGTGCCGCTGCTGCCTGCTCGAACTCCAGGTTGCGGGCGTGGTCCATCATCAGTTTTTCCAGGCGCTTGATTTCCTTCGCCACGGCCTTTTCGTCCTTCAGGACCGACGCCGGCAATGCATCTTCGAGCGTCGAATGCTGCTGCGGCGCTACAACACCGTCGATCAGTTCGCGCACCGCCTTCGTGACGCCACGTGCCGTGATGCCATGCTCCGCGTTGAAAGCTTCCTGTTTCTGGCGGCGCCGCTCGGTTTCGCTCATCGCGCGGTGCATGGAGTCGGTGACCCGGTCCGCATAAAGGATGGCGCGACCATTCAGGTTGCGCGCCGCGCGTCCGATGGTCTGGATCAGGCTGCGCTCCGACCGCAGGAAACCTTCCTTGTCGGCGTCCAGGATGGTAACCAGGGACACTTCCGGAATGTCCAGGCCTTCGCGCAGCAGGTTGATACCTACCAGCACATCGAAAACGCCCAGGCGCAGGTCGCGGATGATTTCCACCCGTTCCACCGTATCGACGTCCGAGTGCAGGTAGCGCACGCGTACACCGTGCTCCGACAGATAGTCCGTCAGATCCTCGGCCATGCGCTTGGTCAGCGTGGTGACCAGCACCCGCTCGCTGACGGCCACGCGCAGCTTGATCTCGCCGAGCAGATCGTCCACCTGGGTACGCGCCGGGCGCACCTCCACAATAGGATCGACCAGGCCAGTGGGCCGCACCACCTGCTCCACCACGTTGTCGGTATGCTCGTTCTCGTAGGCGGCCGGCGTGGCGGAGACGAATACGCACTGGCGCATGCGCGTCTCGAATTCCTGCAATTGCAGGGGCCGGTTATCCATCGCGGACGGCAGGCGAAAGCCGTAATTGACCAGGGTTTCCTTCCGCGACCGGTCGCCGCGATACATGCCCCCGAGCTGGCCGATGGTGACGTGGCTTTCGTCGATGAACATCAGGGCGTCGGCCGGCAGGTAGTCGATCAGCGTGGGCGGCGGCTCCCCCGCCGCGGCACCGGACAAATGGCGCGAATAATTCTCGATGCCTTTGCAGAAACCCAATTCCTGCAGCATCTCCAGGTCGAAACGGGTGCGCTGTTCCAGGCGCTGGGCCTCGACCAGCTTGCCGTCGTCCACAAAGAACTTGGACCGTTCGCGCAGCTCTTCCTTGATGGTCTCGATAGCGCGCAGCACGGTGTCGCGCGGCGTCACGTAATGCGACCCCGGATACACGGTGAAGCGTGGCACCTTGTGCCGCACCTTGCCGGTCAGCGGATCGAACAGCTCCAGCGTTTCCACCTCGTCATCGAACAAGGTGACGCGCAACGCCAGCTCGGCACTTTCCGCCGGGAAAATGTCGATGGTTTCACCACGCACGCGGAAAGCGCCGCGCGTGAACTCGGCATCGTTGCGGGTGTATTGCATCGATACCAGGCGGGCGAGGATTTCCCGCCGCGCCAGGCGGTCACCCGCGCGCAAAATGAGCACCATGGCGTGATAGTCGCCAGGGTTGCCGATACCATAGATGCACGACACCGTACCGACGATGACGGTGTCGCGGCGCTCCAGCAGACTTTTGGTGGCCGACAACCGCATCTGCTCGATGTGCTCGTTGATCGACGAGTCCTTTTCGATGAACAGGTCGCGCGTCGGCACATAGGCTTCGGGCTGGTAGTAGTCGTAATACGAGACGAAGTACTCCACCGCATTGCGGGGGAAGAACTCACGCATCTCGGAATACAGCTGAGCCGCCAGCGTCTTGTTCGGTGCCAACACCAAGGCCGGTCGTCCGAGACGGGCAATGATATTGGCCATGGTGTAGGTCTTGCCGGAGCCCGTCACGCCCAGCAAAGTCTGGTACATGAGGCCATCCTGTATGCCTGCCGTCAACGCATCGATGGCGTTGGGCTGGTCACCGGCTGGTGGGTAAGGCTGAAACAGCTGAAAAGGGCTGTTGGGGTACTCGACGAATCCAGGTGAGGACATGCTAGACTGTCCAAGGGCAAACCCCTGATTATCCGCCGCACTGCCCGCTGCGTCCACCCTTCCTCTGTTCGATCCGATGACCACTCTTTTCGACTCCGTAGAGTTAGCACCCCGTGACCCCATTCTGGGCCTGAACGAGCAATACAACGCCGACACGCGTCCCGGCAAGGTCAACCTGGGCGTGGGCGTGTATTACGACGACGCCGGCCGCATCCCCCTGCTGGCCGCAGTGCGCAAGGCGGAAACCGCCCGTATCGAAGCCGCCGCCGCGCGCGGCTACCTTCCTATCGAAGGGATTGCCGGTTACAACAAGGGAGCGCAAGCCCTGCTCCTGGGCAGCGACTCGCCCCTGGCCGCCGCCGGCCGCGTGCTGACGGTCCAGGCCCTGGGCGGTACCGGTGCGCTGAAGATCGGTGCCGATTTCCTGCGCCAGCTGCTGCCGGGCGCCAAGGCCTATATCAGCGATCCCAGCTGGGAAAACCACCGCGCCCTTTTCGAGCGCGCCGGTTTCACCGTTGAAAACTATACGTATTACGACGCCGCCACCCGTGGCCTGAATTTCGAAGGCATGCTGGCCAGCCTGAAAGCCATGCCGGCGCAAAGCGTGGTCGTGCTGCACGCCTGCTGCCACAACCCGACCGGCGTCGACCCCACCTTCGAACAGTGGCAGCAGATTGCCGCCGTCGTGAAGGAACGTGGCCTGGTGCCCTTCCTGGACATCGCCTACCAGGGTTTCGGTGAAGGCTTGCAGGAAGATGCCGCGGTCGTGCGCCTGTTCGCCGATCTCGACCTCACCATGCTGATCAGCTCGTCGTTCTCGAAGTCGTTCTCGCTGTACGGCGAACGCGTCGGCGCCCTGACGGCTGTCGCCGGCAACAAGGACGAAGCCACTCGCGTGCTGAGCCAGCTCAAGCGCGTCATCCGTACCAACTACTCCAACCCGCCCACGCACGGCGGCACGGTGGTGGCTTCGGTGCTGAACTCGCCCGAGCTGTTCGCCCTGTGGGAAGAGGAACTGGCCGGCATGCGCGACCGTATCCGCCTGATGCGCGCGCAACTGGTCGAGAAGATCAAGGCCGCCGGCGCCACCCAGGACTTCAGCTTCGTGCTCAAGCAGCGCGGCATGTTCTCGTACTCGGGCCTGACCTCGGCCCAGGTGGACCGCCTGCGTGAAGAACACGGCGTGTACGCGGTGAGCAGCGGCCGTATCTGCGTGGCTGCGCTGAACAGCGGCAACATCGACAAGGTGGCCAAGGCCATCGCCGAGGTGTTGAAGGGCTAAGCGCCATCGAGGGATGCAGCCCGGCTGCTCCCTCGACCCTGCTCGATGAAAGGACTTGCGCGATGCGCAGGTCCTTTTTTTCGTCCCGACCCGGCGTATCCAGCACGCCTTTGGAAAAAGCTTGCAATTCCAAGCTATGTCCCCCAAAATTCCAAGCTGTATATCCATACAGCCCGAAGATTCCTGGAGACGGACGCATGGCTACGAAACTCACCGAACGTCAGCAACAGATTCTCGATCTGATTCGCGAGACGCTCGCCAGCACCGGCTTTCCTCCTACCCGCGCTGAAATCGCCCAGGCCCTGGGCTTTCGTTCGCCCAATGCCGCGGAAGACCACCTGAAGGCCCTGGCCCGCAAGGGCGCCATCGAACTGACCGCTGGCGCATCGCGCGGCATACGCTTGAAGGACGCGCCCGTGGGCGTACAAGCCATGCTGCCCTTGCCGTCGCTGGCGCAGCTGTTGCTGCCCTTGATCGGCCGCGTTGCCGCCGGCAGCCCCATCCTGGCGGCCGAGCATGTCGAACGCGACGTCGGGGTGGACCCAGGCCTGTTCGCGCAACGGCCCGATTACCTGCTGAAGGTACGTGGCATGAGCATGCGGGACGCCGGCATCCTGGATGGCGACCTGCTGGCCGTCAAGAAAGCCGGTGAAGCGCGTGACGGGCAGATCGTCGTGGCACGTATCGACGACGACGTCACGGTCAAGCGCCTGCAGCGCCAGGGCGGCCGCATCCAGCTACTGCCGGAGAACCCGGATTTCGAACCCATCGTCGTTCAGAATGGCCAGGAGTTCGCGCTGGAAGGCATCGCCGTCGGGCTGATACGCACGCAAGCTTTGCATTAAGCCAGGGCGGCAGCAAACAAAAAGGCGAACCTTGCGGTTTGCCTTTTTCTTGCACGGACGGGGCCGGGGCCCCTTCCCTGCATACCTGCTTAGTGCTTCGTCACCGGATCGGCGGCGGTTTCACCAGCGGGCTGCGTCGACACCAAGGGCTTGTCCTTGGATTCTTCTTCAGCCAGGGGCTCGGGCGCACGCTCGAGTGCCAGTTCCAACACTTTGTCGATCCAACGCACCGGCACCACTTCCAGGTGGTTCTTCACGTTGTCCGGAATCTCCGCCAGATCCTTGACGTTTTCTTCAGGGATCAGCACGGTCTTGATGCCGCCACGGTGCGCCGCCAGCAGCTTTTCCTTCAAGCCGCCGATGGCCAGCACTTCGCCACGCAGGGTGATTTCACCCGTCATGGCTACGTCCGCGCGCACCGGGATACCCGACAAGGCGGACACCATTGCCGTGGTGATGGCGATACCCGCCGAAGGACCATCCTTGGGCGTCGCGCCTTCCGGCACGTGCACGTGCATGTCGCGCTTCTCGAACACGCTGTCGGTAAAGCCCAGGCGGCGGGCGCGCGAGCGCACTACCGTACGGGCCGCTTCGACCGATTCCTTCATCACATCGCCCAGCGAACCGGTGCGCTGGATGGCGCCCTTGCCAGGCATGTCGGCGACTTCGATGGTCAGCAGATCGCCACCCACCTCCGTCCAGGCCAGGCCAGTCACCTGACCCACCTGGTTTTCCTTCTCCGCCATGCCGAAGGAGTAGCGGCGCACGCCCAGGTAGTCGTTCAGGTTTTCGGCCGTGACGACCACGCCCTGTGCCACCGGCGCAGCAGCGCCCTTGGCGCCCTTTTCCGCGGCCGCATCGCGCTTGGTCAGCAATTCCTTGACGACCTTGCGGCAGATCTTGCCGATTTCACGCTCCAGCGCCCGCACACCGGCTTCGCGGGTGTAGTAGCGGACGATATCGCGCAAAGCCGATTCATCGACGGCCAGCTCGCCGTCTTTCAGGCCGTTGTTCTTCAACAGCTTGGGCAGCAAGTGGTCGCTGGCGATGTGCACCTTTTCGTCTTCGGTGTAACCCGACAGGCGGATCACTTCCATACGGTCCAACAGGGCCGGCGGAATGTTCAGCGTGTTGCTGGTCGCCACGAACATCACGTCGGACAGGTCGAAGTCGACCTCGACGTAGTGATCCTGGAAGGTGTGGTTCTGTTCCGGATCCAGCACTTCCAGCAGGGCCGACGAGGGGTCGCCACGGAAGTCCATGCCGAGTTTGTCGATTTCATCCAGCAGGAACAGCGGATTGCGCACGGCAACCTTGTTCATGTTCTGCAGGATCTTGCCCGGCATGGAACCGATATAAGTACGGCGATGCCCGCGGATTTCCGCTTCGTCGCGCACGCCGCCCAAAGCCATGCGAACGAACTTGCGGTTCGTTGCCTTGGCGATCGACTGGCCCAGCGAGGTCTTGCCGACGCCCGGAGGGCCGACCAGGCACAGGATGGGCGCCTTGACCTTGTCCACGCGCTGCTGCACGGCCAGATATTCGAGGATGCGTTCCTTGACCTTGTCCAGGCCATAGTGGTCATCGTCCAGCACCGATTCGGCGTTGGAAATCGAATTATTGACCTTGCTCTTCTTGCGCCACGGCAGATTGATCAGCGTGTCGATGTAGTTGCGCACCACGGTGGCTTCAGCCGACATGGGCGACATCAGCTTGAGCTTCTTGAGCTCGGAATCGGCCTTCTTGCGCGCGTCCTTGGGCATGCGGGCAGCGACGATCTTCTTTTCGAGCTCCTCGATGTCCGCGCCTTCCTCGCCTTCACCCAGTTCTTTCTGGATGGCCTTGACCTGTTCGTTCAGGTAGTAATCGCGCTGGCTCTTCTCCATCTGCTTCTTGACGCGGCCACGGATACGCTTTTCGACCTGGAGGATGTCGATTTCCGTTTCCAGCTGGGTCAGCAGACCTTCCAGACGCTCGGCGGTGCCGAAGATTTCCAGCATCTTCTGCTTCTGTTCGAGCTTGAGCGGCAGATGCGCGGCGATGGTATCGGCCAGGCGGCCGGCATCGTCGATTCCAGCCAGCGAGGTCAGGATCTCGGGCGGAATCTTCTTGTTCAGTTTTACGTATTGCTCGAACTGGGCCACGATGGCGCGGCGCAGCGCTTCGGTTTCCGAGCCCTGCGAAGCATCCTGCTCGATGGGCACGACTTCGCAGGTGAAATGCGAGTCGACGTCCTCGATGCGGGTGATGCGGGCGCGCTGCGAACCCTCGACCAACACCTTGACGGTGCCGTCGGGCAGCTTGAGCATTTGCAGAATACCGGCGACGCACCCGATTTCGTAGACGTCCTCGGGCGAAGGATCATCCTTGCCAGCGGATTTCTGCGCAACCAGCATGATGCTCTTGCCAGCTTCCATGGCGACTTCCAGCGCCCGAATCGAGCGGGGACGTCCCACGAACAGAGGAATGACCATGTGCGGAAACACGACTACATCGCGCAGCGGCAACAGTGGCAGGTCGATAGGTTCGGAAGGCAGGGTCTGCGTACCAGACATAGAGTATTCCTCGGTATGACAGTCGGAGATGCTATCGGCGTGCCCGTAGGAACGATCCTGTCAAACATCAGTTACGACCGATATGGGAACGATAGCTTAATTTTCAAGCCCGCGGCCCCACCCCGGCAAAATGAATGAAAAAACCCGTAGAACACTACGGGTTTCTCACACGAGAGGAACTCAAGCAGCCGCGTCGCGGACTTCGCCTCGTTCCGGCTTGGCAGGCTGACTGGCGTCATCGGCATAGATGAGCAGCGGCTGGCCATCGCCGTCGATGACGTTGTCATCCAAAACGACTCGGCTGACGTTGCCTTGGGAAGGCAACTCATACATGGTGTCCAACAAAGCCGACTCCAGGATGGAACGCAGGCCGCGGGCACCGGTTTTGCGCTTGAGCGCCTTGCGCGCGATAGCCTTTAGAGCCATCGGACGCACATCCAGTTCCGCCCCTTCCATCGCAAACAGTTTTTGGAACTGTTTGAGCAGCGCATTCTTGGGCTCGGTCAGAATCTGCACCAGGGCAGCCTCGTCCAGCTCGTCCAGGGTAGCGACCACCGGCAGACGGCCGACCAGTTCGGGGATCAGGCCGAACTTGATCAGGTCTTCCGGCTCGGCTTCGCTGAACAGTTCGCCGACACCACGTTCGGACTTGGCCCGTACCGACGCCGAGAAACCGATACCCGATTTTTCCGTACGGTCGCGAATCACCTTTTCCAGGCCATCGAAAGCACCGCCGACGATGAACAGGATATTGGTGGTATCGACCTGCACGAAGTCCTGGTTCGGATGCTTGCGGCCACCTTGCGGCGGCACCGAGGCAACCGTGCCTTCGATCAGCTTCAGCAGCGCCTGCTGTACACCCTCGCCCGACACGTCGCGGGTGATGGACGGGTTGTCCGACTTGCGCGAAATCTTGTCGATTTCGTCGATGTAGATAATGGCGCGCTGCGCCTTTTCCACTTCGTAATTGCAGTTCTGCAGCAGCTTCTGGATGATGTTCTCGACGTCCTCGCCGACATAACCCGCTTCCGTCAGCGTGGTTGCATCGGCCATGACGAAGGGCACATTCAGCATGCGCGCCAGCGTCTGCGCCAGCAGCGTCTTGCCCGAACCCGTAGGCCCGATCAGAAGAATGTTGCTCTTGGACAGCTCGACCTCGTCGCCCTTCAGTTCACCGTGGCGGATGCGCTTGTAATGGTTGTACACCGCGACCGCCAGCAAGCGTTTCGGGCCGGTCTGGCCGATGACGTACTGGTCGAGGAAAGTCTTGATTTCGGCCGGCGTGGGCAGTTCCGAACGGATGGCTGCGCGCGCCGTGGCCTGTGCCTCTTCACGAATGATGTCGTTGCAGAGGTCTATGCACTCATCGCAGATGAACACGGACGGGCCCGCAATCAGCTTGCGGACTTCGTGCTGGCTCTTGTTGCAGAATGAGCAGTGCAGGACCTTTGCGTCTGCCGATCCCTTTTTTTCAGGCATAAATATCTCTGGTGACGGCGGACAGCCGAATCAACGGCTGCCCGCGCTACGCTGGCTCGAAAAATATGACGGCTTGGTCCAGGACCCGCGGGAAACTTTAACGCTCTTCCGAACGCGAGTTCAGGACCTTGTCCACGAGTCCATACGATACCGCATCTTCCGCGGACATGAAGTTGTCACGCTCCGTGTCTACTTCGATGCGTTCGATGGGCTGCCCGGTGTTCTCGGACAGGATGCGGTTCAGGCGGCTACGCAAATCCAGGATCTCGCGCGCCTGGATCTGGATGTCGGTAGCCTGGCCCTGCGCACCGCCCGAGGGCTGGTGGATCATGATGCGGGAATTGGGCAGCGAGTAACGCTTGCCCTTCTTCCCCGCCGCCAGCAGGAAGGCGCCCATGCTGGCCGCCAAGCCGGTGCACAGCGTGGACACATCCGGTTTCACGAAGTTCATCGTGTCGTAGATGGCCATGCCGGCGTACACCGATCCGCCCGGCGAATTGATATAGAACGAGATGTCCTTATCAGGATTTTCCGACTCCAGAAACAGCAGCTGCGCGACGACGAGGTTGGCCGAATTGTCATTGACGGGGCCGACCAGGAAGATGACACGTTCGCGCAGCAGGCGCGAATAGATGTCGTAGGCGCGCTCACCGCGCCCCGACTGCTCGATGACCATGGGGATATAACCCAGGCCAGTGGGCGTCACCGAAGCGCCGCCGTGCATTGCCGCATAGAAATCGGTAAATCTTTCCATCAAGCCATCCCCATCAACTGATCGAAAGGCAGTTGCTCGTCGGTCACCTTGGCCTTTTCGAGCACATGTGCCACCACATTGTCTTCCACGACGATCGCCTCGATTTCGGCGCGGCGCTGACGGTCAGCCAGGTAGTAGCTGACGACCTGGGCCGGTTCCTCGTAGTTCTGGGCGAATTCTTCGATGCGCGTACGCACCTGTTCCGGCTTGGCTTGCAGGTTGTTCTGCTTGACCAGTTCGGATACCAGCAGACCCAGGCGCACGCGGCGCTCGGATTCGGTGGTGAAGGCTTCGGGCGGGATCGGCACCGACTCGGCGTTGGGGATGCCACGCTGCTTCAGTTCCTCGCGAGCGGCGGCAACGCGGGTTTCCACGTCGCTGTCGATCAGGGCCTTGGGCACATCGAACTTGGCGGCTTCGACCAGGGCGTCCATGACGCTGGTCTTGGTCCGGCCCTGCACGCGCACCTTGGCTTCGCGCTCGACGTTGCCGCGGATGTCAGCCTTGAGCTTTTCGACATCGCCTTCGGCCTGGCCCAGCGACTTGGCGAACTCGCCGTCGACGGTGGGCAGCACGGCTTCGGCAACTTCCTTGACCGTGATGGTGAACTCGGCGGTCTTGCCGGCCACTTCAACGCCTTGGTAGTCAGCCGGGAAGGCCAGCGGAAACACCTTGCTTTCGCCAGCCTTCAGGCCGGTCGCGGCGGCTTCGAATTCGGGCAGCATGCGGCCCTGGCCCAGCACGAAGGGGAAGTCTTCCGCCTTGCCGCCTTCGAACGGCACGCCGTCGATGGTGCCGGCGAAGTCCAGGGTCACGCGGTCGCCATCCTGGGCGGCGCGGCCTTCGCGGGCTTCGTAGGTGGCGCGCTGCTTGCGCAGGACGTCCAGCGTGCGGTCGACTTCGGTGTCGCCCACGGGGCTTTCGTAGCGGGTGACGGTCAGCGCGCCCAGGTCGGGCAGCGCGACTTCAGGATAAACCTCGAACGTGGCGCTGAAGGCCAGCGTGTCGTCAGCCACGCCTTCAGTCTTGGGTTCGAGCTTGGGCGAACCGGCGATGCGCAGTTGCGCGCCATCGACGGCCTGCTCGAAAGCACGGCCAACCAAGGAATTGATGACGTCATAGCGGATGCCAGGGCCGTGGCTGCGTTCGAGCATGGCCAGCGGCGCTTTGCCGGGACGGAAGCCGGGTACCTTGGCGGTACGCGCAACGCGCTTCAATTGCGCCTGAACTTCTTTTTCGACGTCTGCCAGGGGAACGGACAGATCGACGCGGCGCTCCAGGCCGGAGAGGGTTTCAACCACAGGCTGCATTAGAAAAGACCTATATTGCGAGTGAATGGACGAAGGTGGATCGAGAATCAACCGCCCATTTTACCGGAAAAAGAAAAGCCCTCCGTACTGGGAGGGCCGGGACGCAGGATGCCCCGCCGGAGCGCCGCTGGGTCAGCGGCGTCCAGGCTGGGTAAATGGCCTGTTTACTTGTTGCTGGCGATGCGTTCCTGGATGTGCTCCGCGCGCTTGGTCGACGACGGGTGGGAGCTCATCATGCTGCTCTTGCCGCCGTCCAGCTTGGCCAGCTTCTGGAAGGCCGTGACCAGGCCCTGGGTGGGCAGGCCTGCCTTCTTCAATTTGTCGAAGGAGTAGTCGTCGGCGGCGCTTTCTTGCGACTGCGAAAACTGGGCGTTGACGAACTTTTCCGTCAGATCGCCCAACTGCGAGCTGTTCAGGGCGGCAACGGCCGAACCGCCGGCAGAGGCGGCGGCGTCGCGCGCGGCGGACACGGTGTAGGCCGTCTGCATGGCCTTCTTGCTGTGGCCCAGGGCGACGTGGCCCATTTCATGGCCGATCACGCCCAGCAGCTCGTCGTCGTTCATCATGTCCATCAGGCCGCTGTAGACACGGATGCAACCGTTGCCCATGGCCCAGGCATTCACGTCGGACGTGATGTAGACCTTGTAATTGACGGGCTGGCCGTTGATGTTGTTGCCCAATTGCTTGCCCAGCTTCTGCACGCGCACGTCGTACTTGCTGCCGGACGCGGCCAGCTTTTCCTCCTTGTCGCTTTGCGCGCAGGCCTTGTCGGACAGCTGCTTGATATCGTTGTCGCTCAGCGTCGCGGCCTGGACCATCTTGCCACCGGCGCCGACCAGGCCGCCGATGTCGAATGCCAGGGCCGGGCGCACGGCGAAGGCCGCGCAGGCGGCGGAAACGATAGCGGCGTATTTGATTGTCTTGTTCATTTGTTTGGGCTCCCACTCCCGTGCCCTATATCGGGCAGAGCGCAGATTCTATTGATGGGGACATGGATTTGATCCATCTCCGCTACACAATATCTCCCAATTTCAAATTCATTTACATTTGATTAACTTACTGTTGCTGAATTAGTTACTTTACAGAGCACTAATAAATCAGTGACTGTAATTCTTCGGCCACGAGATATTTTTAACTTGGTGGGTCAAAAAACAGGCCAACCCGCTTGATAGAATCGTCGCGCAAAGGCTTACAGGCAACTGTACGCCATACCGGGTGGCGCCTCGCCAGCCTGGCGCCGATACACACCCCGAAAGGCTGATTACGCATATGGCATCCCCCTCCCCGACCCGACTGCATCCGCTGGCAGCCATCATTTTCAGTTCGCGCTGGCTGCAACTGCCGCTGTATCTGGGCCTGATCATCGCCCAGGGCGTCTACGTGCTGCTGTTCGTCAAGGAGCTATGGCATCTGGTGAGCCATGCCAATACCTTCGGCGAACAGGACATCATGCTCATCGTGCTGGGCCTGATCGACGTGGTGATGATTTCCAACCTGCTGGTGATGGTGATCGTGGGTGGCTACGAGACCTTCGTGTCTCGGCTGGGCCTGGAAAACCATCCGGACCAGCCGGAGTGGTTGAGCCACGTCAATGCCAGCGTCCTCAAGGTCAAGCTGGCCATGGCGATCATCGGCATTTCATCCATCCACTTGCTGCGCACGTTCATCGAGGCCGGCAACCTGGACAGCGCCACCAGCCGCTACACGTCGACGGGTGTGATGTGGCAGACGATCATCCATTGTGTGTTCATCCTGTCGGCCATTGGTATTGCACTGGTGGACCGGCTTATCGTGGTGCCGCACACCACCGAAGACGCGGACGCCAAGAACAGGCATTGAGGGAATACAAAGGGGACCGCAAAGGCAACGCCAAGGCTCCAATGACAAAGCCCCGCATGTATAAGCCATGCGGGGCCTGCGTTCCCTAGTCGCCGGGGCGCGGAAATTACAGAATCTGGATGTTCTTGGCCGAAGGACCTTTCGGGCCGTTCTTGTCGATTTCGAAGCTGACGCGCTGGTTTTCCTGCAGAGTCTTGAACCCTTCGGTGCGAATCTCCGAGAAGTGCACGAACAGATCCTTGCTGCCGTCGTCAGGAACGACGAAGCCATAACCCTTTTCCGCGTTAAACCACTTCACGATACCGGTTGCCATATTGCCACCCCAAAATTATGAACGAGAGGATGCCAGATTATCAAGGAAGTGGAAATCCGCAACTACAGTACCTGTGACGGCGACAAATAGAACTAAGGACCGCGTCGCTTGAATATCTCGCGCGCCAAGTGTAAACGGGAATTTTTTGCGTGGTCAACACAATGCGCCCCAACATGTATCGGGGCGTCATTGGCAGTTTCACGGGCTTAAAACGGCCTGTCCTGAACCGCAACACGCCATACGCCAAGCGCGGAGATAGGGTTCAGGCAACCTGGCCGCGCATCCATGCCACCAGTGCCGCGCTCAAGCCAGCCAGGTCGGCTTGCAAACGCGCATAGCCTTCGTGCGGACGCAGGGTGACTTCATCCATGTAAAGCTTGCGATTGACTTCGATCTGCAGGCTGTGGCGGCCGGCCGCCGGATTGCCGAATGCACGCACCAGTTCGACGCCCTTGTAAGGGTCGTTCTCGGTCACGTTGTAGCCCTTCTCGCGCAGCCATGCCGCTACGAACTGGCGGAACTCGGGCGCGCTGGTGCTGCCGTCGCGGTCGCCCAGGACGAAATCGGGATGGACCAGGCCGGGCTTGTCGGTCGCGTAGGCGCCCGCCACGCTGGGCATCGAGTGGCAGTTGATGTGCCAGACTTTGCCGAAGCGCTGATGGGCGGCGTCGAGCAGTTGGCCGACGGCCTGGTGATAGGGCTTCCAGCAGGCATCGACGCGGTGATGGACTTCCGCCACGCTGAGCTTGCGTCGGTACAGCGGCGTGCCGTCGTCCAGCATGCGCCAGATCAGGCCCTTGCCCAGCTTGACCTTGCCGGTTTCGTTCACCGGGCCGTCCCAGGGCGCGTCCAGCAGCAGCGCATCGATCTCATCGGCGGCGCGATTGGCATCGATATAGGCACGCGGAAAAGACGCCGCCACCATGGGCACGCCGATCGCCAGTGCCCCGCTCCACAGGTCGTCTATCCAGGTGTCCTCCGCGGTGCGCAGCGCGCCGAAGTCGATGGCGGGCGCGAAGTCGGGGGGATACGTGGTGCCGCTGTGCGGCGAATCGAGCACCAGGGGAGAAGAAGTGGCGGCCGCCGGATAGTCGGTCGGCGCGTAGAGGCGGTAGGAGAGCGGCTGGGTTTTCAGCATGATGGAGGCAGTACGTATTCGGGAGAACGGGCCACCGGGCAAAGCCATCCCGGGCGCGTGGCCGCGGGCGGCATGCCCAGGCGGCCCGTTGTTAGGGTCAGTCGACCTTGACGTGGGCTTCGGCAGCCACACGCTTGTTCTTGGCGATTTCAGCAGCGATCTGCTTGGCGAACTCTTCCGGCGTGTTGTTGGCCGTTGCGGCACCCAAACCTTCCAGACGGGTCTTTACGTCGTCTTCGGCTTCGACCTTGGCGACAGCGGCATTCAGCTTGTCGACCACGGCCTTGGGCAGCTTGGCCGGACCGATCAGGCCGAACCACGACGCGTCATTGACGGCGGGCAGGCCGACTTCGGCGAACGTCGGCACATCCGGCAGGGCCTTGACGCGCTGGGGCGCGGCCACGGCCATGGCGATCAGGCGGTTGGCCTGCACGTGGGGCAACGTGGAAGGCAGGTTGTCGTACATGACATCGACCTGGCCAGCCAGCACGTCGTTCAGCGCAGGGCCCACGCCGCGGTAAGGCACGTGAACCAGGTTGGTGCCCGAAGCCATCTTGAACAGTTCGCCCATCATGTGCGAAACCGAACCGTTACCGGCCGACGCATACGTCAGCTTGCCCGGCTCGCTCTTGGCCAGCTTGATGAATTCAGCCATGTTCTTGGCGCCAACCTTGGGGTTGATGGCCATGATGTTGGGCACGGCGGCCAGATTGGTGATGGGCGTGAAATCCTTCTCGGCGTCGAACGGCAGCTTGGCGTACACGGCGGGGTTGATGCCGTGGGTGCTGGCGGTGGCGATGCCCAGCGTGTAGCCGTCCGGGGCGGCGTTGGCGATGGCCGCGCTGCCGATGGAGCCGCCGGCGCCGCCGCGGTTTTCCACGATCACGGTCTGGTTCAGTTCACGGCCCAGTTTGTCGGCGAACAGACGGCCGACGATGTCGGTGGTGCCTCCGGGCGGGAACGGCACGATCAGGCGAATGGGCTTGCTGGGGTAGGCGTCATCGGCGTGGGCCAGCGTGGGCACGGCGGCGAGGACGGGCGCAATGACGGCGGCGACGGCGGTCAGGCCCAGGAGGCGTTGCTTGAGGAGCATGGAATCCCTTGATGGATAGCGTTCTGTAGATATGTCGGCAATTTGCGAACCCGGCGATTCTTAGCTTCCGCAACAAATTGTGCAAACGAAGAATTCTCCGTATGCTATGACTTAATTTCATACCAGACTGCGGATTCCTACCGCGGCTGTCCTCCCAGGCTTCGTTGCCATGCGCCGGCTCTGCCCTTCCCTCACCGACCTGCAAGCGTTCGAAATGGCTGCCCGCCACGGTAGTTTCACGCGTGCCGCGCAGGAACTGTCGGTTACGCAAGGGGCGGTGAGCAAACAGGTGAAGCAGCTGGAACGTTTCGTCGGCGTCGAACTATTCCTGCGGCTCCGTCATGGCCTGGTCTTGACCGAAGCCGGGCGGGCCTATCTGGCGAAGATACAGGTCGGCCTGGGGCAGATCGAGGCGGCCACGCTGGAGCTGATTTCACACCAGGGCCAGGGTGGCATGCTGCACTTGACCAGCATGCCCACATTCGGCGCGCGCTGGCTGATCCCGCGCCTGCCCGGCTTCATACGCCTGCGGCCCGATATCCACGTCGAATTCCTGCCGCACATCAAGGGCTACGACTTCTCGGCACCGGAACTGGATGCCGCCGTGCGCTTCGGGGAAGGTTTCTGGCCCGGCAGCGGCGCGGATTACATCGTCGGGCGCGACGTGGTACCGGTGGGCAGCCCCAAGCTGTTTCCCCATCCCTGCAAGACGCCCGAGGATCTGCTGAAACACCCGCTGATGCATCACACGTCGGCCCTGGAGGGATGGACCGACTGGTTTACCCAGGCAGGGTGCGACACCCGCCGCGCGCGCGAAGGTGCGCGCTTCGATCAGTACAACCTGCTGTCACAGGCGGCGGCGGCAGGCTTCGGCATTGCACTGATCCCTCGCTGCCTGATCGAAGATGAACTGCGCGACGGCAAGCTGGCTGCCGTCATCGACCTGCCCATCCGCGCGCGCCAGGGCTACTACCTTTGCTATCCCGAAACGAAATCCAGCCTCCCTACCCTGCAGGCATTTCGGCAATGGCTGATGGAAGAGTCGCTGGCGGCGGAACCGCGGACAGCCTGATATAACGCGTTTGCCGCGCTTGCCGCCGCTGCCGTCGGTCAAGTGCCGAAGTCCCGCGCGGCCTCCGGCTGGTACAGGATCTCCGCCAGCGTGGCCCGGTGGGCGACACGGTCGGGGCCCTGCCAGCGTATGGGCTGGCCGACACGGTGGCCGATGAGCGCCAGGCCCAGGGGTGACAGAACGGAAATATGCCCGGTGGCCGCGTCGCTTTCAGGCGGGTACACCAGGGTGATCACCATATCGTCCCCCTCGTCGTCCTGCAGCTTCAGGCGCGAACGCATGGTGGCGATATCCGAGTCGATCAGATGCACGGGCACTGTGACGGCGGAATCGATGAGGTCATAGGCGGCCTCCTCGACGTCCTGGGACAGGCCATCGGCCGGCAAGCGTTCGAGCATGCCGTTCAGGCGGGCATGGTCGAGATCGGTCAACACACGATCGGTGGTGGGGGTTGGCATGTAGGGCTCCTTCATTGCCGTGGCGCCGGCAGCGCGGCGGCACGACAGATCCTTGCGCGGGAATGGGCCCGACGACCTGAAGAATTGCGCGTGTGAAAAAGGGGGGTGGCGGTCGCCGGGCTCAGGCATGTGCGGCAAGAGCCGCGCAAGCCGGTCCGGGTTTGTTCGCTCGGGGCAAGGCGGCCCACGGCGTAACCACGCCGGGCAATGCTGCCCGCGCCACGCTTGCCCGCGCCGCGCCCGCGCGCAAACGCACCGGTCGCGCTGGCGACCCGGTTCGTGCTGTTGCGTAGGCGGTGGACACGGAAGGCATGCGCTCGATTCTAGTGGGGTATGGGGATGCTGTCCAAGCGAAGATAGTGTCCGAGAGTGATGCCGTGCAGGCTGCGGCACCGTTCGCAGGGAACCCAAATCGGTTTTGTGGGACTAGAGCATCGTTGCCCCGCCGAGTAACAGTAGAGCAACGATCAGCAGAGCAACGATCACCGGCCAGGGAGCACAGCGACGGCTCGGGTAACGCCGATGCAGTGCTTCGTTCGATTCACCAGGTCCTCTCTCTCACATATACATGGTCACCATCTCATGTGCAGGCATAGCAACGATCGGGGCCACCGGCCTCGTCGATGGCGGCTCGGCTGCAGAAACAAAAGAGCCATCCATGCTGGCGCTGGCACAAACCACGTTAGCGCCGGTGCTCGATGACCCCTTGTACCAATATCAATGGCATCTGAAGAACACGGGCCAGCGCGTGTTTGGCGATACGTTGCCGACGGCGGGTATCGATTTGAACATCGGCACCCTGCATGAGCGAGGCATAACGGGCAAAGGCATAGTCGTCGAGTTATTGGAACCAGGACGCGTTGATGTCGATCATGAGGATCTTGCGGCCAATCTGTTCGCGCATGACCCAATATCCCCGGCGCAAGCGAGTCCTCACGCGACCAGCATGGCAGGCATCATTGCCGCTGTCGCTCGCAATGGCAAGGGCGGGCGCGGCGTCGCTCCGGATGCGACCATCATCGATCACCTCGCGCCCGCCGCGGCAAAAGCACCGCCGCGGCGGTTGTACAACTTGAGTGGGGCCTGTTCCGTGACCTCGTTCAATCGCTATAGCTGGTCCAAGAAGCCTGGTGGCAACTGGAACTCCCTCGCGAGCGCAGCGATCATCAAGGCCGCCGGCAATGATTTTTTATCTGCTCAAAACGGTGGCCCGAACGCGGAGCAGTGCCGAGACATGACGCGCGGCACCGGCATCAGCTGCCTCACGGCCGTCGCCGAGGAAACCCATGCCTACCCGCAATTGATCACCGTCGGAGCGATTAACGCCTCGGGAAAAAAGGCCTCCTATTCCAAGAGCGGGTCGGTGCTCTGGGTATCGGGATTGGGCGGAGAACATGGCGACGAAAAAGCGCTGGCAGGCGCAGGCGTCTCGGCGAGGCAATACGATCCGGCCATCCTCACGACGGACATAACGGGACCGGATCTCGGCTTGTCGGGAAATCAACTTGATAAGCAGCCGCGTAATCGCCTGGACCGTGGCCGTCACTCCAAGATCGACGCGACAGGCAACTACACCGCTATCGCCAACGGCACATCGTCCGCGACGCCAACCGTCACCGGCGTCGCCGCCCTTATGTTGCAAGTCAATCCGGCCTTGACCGGGCGTGACGTCAAATACATCCTGGCCACCACGGCGCGCAAAATCGATCCCGAGCAGGGGAAAATCGATTACCAGGGGTTGCGACTGGACGACGGCTGGGTGACCAATGCCGCGGGACGCCCTTTCAGCAATTGGTACGGCTTCGGTCTGGTCGACGCCACGGCGGCGGTGGAAGCGGCCAGTCACTACACGCCCCTGGGGCCGCTGCGCGACAGCGGCTGGCTGGTGACAGAGGCGATCGGAACGCCTGTCGCACTGGCCACCACCCCTCAGCCCCAGGGGGCACCCATCGTGTTTCCCGACGATGTGACGATAGAAACCGTACAACTGCGCCTGCGCACAAACCACGCGATTTCTCACGGCCTGCAGATCCAGCTGACTTCACCGTCGGGCACCAAAAGCATCATTCTGCCGGCGCTGACGTACCTCAAGGATCGGGATGGGGAATTCTTTTCGATAGACCTGACGGCGAGCAACGCCTTTCTGGACGAATCCGCCCGCGGCACGTGGACCTTGCATGCGATAGACGTCATGAACCGAACGCCGCGCAGCACGCTTATTTCATGGGAGTTGCGGGTGTGGGGGCATTGACGCTGGAGCACGGATCCGCGCAATGAAAATTCATTGGCGTGAGCAGCGTTGTGCTGCCGCACGCAAGCGGAATCGACATCACGCATGTGCCCTACAAGGGCACGGCGGCCCTGACGACCGCGCTGATCTCTGGCCAGATCGAAATGCATTCGATAGCGTCGGTTCGACAAAACCGCTGTTGGACTCGGGGCGGGCACGCGCCTTGGCGGTCACGGGTGACACGCGCTCCTCGCTATGGCCGGATATACCAATGCTGGCCGAAGCGGGCGTCCCCGGCGTGAACGCCAGTAAGCAGTGGTCGAGTTGCCAAGCCATCCAGAAAATCTGGCCAACGGTGCTCAATCGGGCCTGCGTACAGTATCGGCGCCCGCATCGGATGCGGCACACCTACGCCAGCATGATGCTTTCAGCAGGCGAGCACCCGATGTGGGTTGCCCAGCAGATGGGACTCAAGGATTGGGCCATGATCATCCGCGTGTATGGCCGCTGGATGCCGTCCGAGGATCTGGACGCCGGCGGCAAGGCCGTCGGTCTTTTGGAAACAATGCTGGCAAAAAGCTGGCATTTCAAAGCCAAAACGGCCCAAAACGCCCCGAATCAATGACAACCTGAAAAATCAAGTTGTTGATTTCAAAGGGAAAGACTGGTGCGAGGGAGGGGACTCGAACCCCTACACCCGTAAAGGCGTCAGGACCTAAACCTGGTGCGTCTACCAATTTCGCCACCCTCGCATTTAGGTAAGCCTGCTATTGTAGCTTGCTTGTTAAAATTGCGCCCATGAACCCGCGTCTCAAAGCTCTTCAGTCGTATCCCTTCGAAAAACTGCGCCAGTTATTGGCCGGCGCAGGCACGCCGCCCAGCGGTCTAGGGCCCATCAACCTGTCCATCGGGGAACCCAAGCACGACACCCCGCAGCGTGTGGCCCAGGCCATGGCGCAGGCGCTGCCCGGCGGGCTGGCGGCCTACCCGCCCACCAAGGGCGAACCGCGCTTGCGCGAAGTGATCGCGCAGTGGATCGGCAAGCGCTACGGTATCCCCGCGCTCGACCCCGATACCCAGGTACTGCCGGTGCTTGGCTCGCGCGAAGCCCTGTTCTCGTTCACCCAGACGGTGATCGACCCGGACGCCGACGACATCGTCATCTGCCCCAACCCCTTCTACCAGATCTACGAAGGCGCGGCCCTGCTCGCCGGCGCGACGCCGTATTACGTCAATGCCGACGCGGCGCGCAATTTCGCCCCCGACTGGTCACAGGTGCCCGAGGACATCTGGCGCCGTACCCGCATGGTGCTGGTGTGCTCGCCCGGCAATCCCGCCGGCAACGTGATGTCCCTGGACGACTGGCGTGAACTGTTCGCGCTGAGCGATCGCTACGGTTTCATCATCGGCTCGGACGAGTGCTACTCCGAGATCTACCTGAACGAAACGACGCCCCCGCTGGGCGCCCTGCAGGCAGCCGTCCAGCTGGACCGGCCGGACTTCCCGCGCCTGATCACGTTCTCCAGCCTGTCCAAGCGCTCCAACGTTCCCGGCATGCGCTCCGGCTTCGTGGCCGGCGACGCCTCGCTGATCGCCCCCTATCTGCTGTATCGCACCTACCACGGCAGTGCCATGAGCCCCGTGGTAGCCGCCGCCAGCATCGCGGCCTGGACCGATGAGACCCATGTGCGGGACAATCGCCGGTTGTATCGCGAAAAATTCGATGCAGTGGTGCCCATCCTGCAGCGCGCGCTGAACTTTACCCGGCCGGCGGCGTCCTTCTACCTGTGGCTGCCCACGCCCGGTTCGGATACCGACTTCGCGCGGGACCTCTACGCGCAATGCGCGGTGACCGTGTTGCCGGGCAGCTTCCTGGGCCGCGAGGCGCACGGGGTGAACCCGGGCGCCGGCCGCGTGCGCCTGGCGCTGGTGGCCCCGCTGGCACAGTGCGTGGACGCCGCCAACCGCATCGCCGAATTCGTGAAGAAAACCGCCTGAAACCCGACCCATCAACTCCCACCCCCCTGAACACTATGACTCTCGACCTCCAAACCACCATCGAAGCCGCCTGGGAAGCCAGGGCCTCCCTGACTCCCAGCGACGCCGGCGCCGCAGTCCGCGAAGCCGTCGAACACACCATCGACGGCCTGGACACGGGCCGCCTGCGCGTGGCCGACAAGAGCACCGGCGAATGGGTCGTACACCAGTGGATCAAGAAGGCCGTGCTGCTGTCCTTCCGCCTGCAGGAAAACGCCATCATGGGCCAGGCGCCCATGCAGTTCTACGACAAGGTGCCGCTGAAGTTCGCCGAATACGGCAATGCCGCGTTCCAGCACGGCGGCTACCGCGTGGTGCCGCCCGCCGTGGCCCGCCGCGGCTGCTTCGTCGCCCGCAACGTGGTCCTGATGCCCTCCTACGTCAACATCGGCGCCTACGTCGATGAAGGTACCATGGTCGACACCTGGGCTACCGTCGGCTCGTGCGCGCAGATCGGCAAGAACGTCCACCTGTCCGGCGGTGTCGGCATCGGCGGCGTGCTGGAGCCCCTGCAGGCCAACCCCACCATCATCGAAGACAACTGCTTCATCGGCGCGCGCTCCGAAGTCGTGGAAGGCGTGGTCGTCGAAGAGAACTCGGTGCTGTCGATGGGCGTGTTCCTGTCGCAAAGCACCAAGATCTTCGATCGCACGACCGGCAAGATCAGCTACGGCCGCGTGCCCTCGGGTTCGGTCGTGGTGCCCGGCACCCTGCCTTCGGCCGACGGTTCGCACAGCCTGTACTGCGCCGTCATCGTCAAGCGCGTTGACGCGCAGACGCGCGCCAAGACCAGCATCAACGACCTGCTGAGGGCTTGATGAGCGCATCCCCGGTACTCGATCTGGTCAAGGACCTGATCGCCCGCCCGTCGGTGACGCCAGACGACGTCGACTGCCAGCAGCTGCTCACGCAGCGGCTGCAGGCCGCCGGCTTTTTCTGCGAGAGCATCGTCAGCAACGACGTCACCAACCTGTGGGCCCGGCGCGGCAGCGCCGGCCCCCTGCTGGTGTTCGCCGGCCATACCGATGTGGTACCGCCGGGGCCGCGTGACAAATGGGAAAGCGATCCCTTCGTGCCGGTCGAGCGCGACGGGTATCTGTACGGCCGCGGCGCGGCCGACATGAAGAGCTCGATCGCCGCCTTCGTGGTGGCGGCCGAGGAATTCGTGGCGGCCAACCCCGGCCACGCCGGCTCCATCGCCCTGCTGCTGACCTCGGACGAGGAAGGCCCCGCCACCGACGGCACCGTCGTCGTGTGCGAGCGCCTGCGCGAGCGTGGCGAGACGCCGGACTACTGCATCGTCGGCGAACCGACCTCGGTCGACAAGCTGGGCGATGTCTGCAAGAACGGCCGCCGTGGCTCGCTGTCCGGCCGGCTGACGGTCAAGGGTATCCAGGGCCACGTCGCCTATCCGCACCTGGCGCGCAACCCGGTGCATCAACTGGCTCCCGCGCTGGCCGAGATCGTCGCCATCGAGTGGGACCAGGGCAATGAATACTTTCCGCCCACCACCTTCCAGGTATCCAATCTGAATGCCGGCACCGGCGCCACCAATGTGGTGCCGGGCGAGGCGGTGGCGTTGTTCAACTTCCGCTTCTCCACGGCCAGCACGCCGGACAGCCTGAAAGCGCGGCTGACCGAGGTGCTGGAACGCCACGGGCTGGAATACGACATCGAATGGAACCTGGGCGGCGAGCCTTTCCTGACGCCGCGCGGCACGCTGAGCGCGGCACTGACGCGCGCCATCGCCGACGAAACCGGCCTGACCACGGAACTGTCGACCACCGGCGGCACGTCGGACGGCCGCTTCATCGCCAAGATCTGCCCCCAGGTGATCGAGTTCGGACCGAACAACGCGACCATCCACAAGGTGAACGAGCGGATCGAACTGGCGGCGCTGACGCCGTTGAAGAACATCTATCGCCGCACGCTTGAAAACCTTTTGCTTTCCACTGAATCCGCCGCATGACCACCCCCGACCATCCGGAATTGACCACCGTACGCGACCTGATCCGTTACGGGGTATCGCGCCTGAACGCCGGCGAAGTGACCTTCGGCCATGGCAGCGACAACGCCTGGGATGAAGCGGTCTACCTGGTGCTGCACACGCTGCATCTGCCGCCCGACACGCTGGATCCGTTTCTCGACGCCCACGTGCTGGGCGAAGAACGCCAGCGCGTGCTGGAAGTGATCGAGCGCCGCGTGCAGGAACGCCTGCCGGCGCCCTACCTGACCAACGAAGCCTGGCTGCGCGGCCACCGCTTCTACGTCGACAATCGCGTCATCGTGCCGCGCTCGCCTATCGCCGAATTGCTGGACGACGGCCTGTCGCCGTGGCTGCACGACCCCGAAACCGTTGAGAACGTGCTGGACATGTGCACGGGCTCGGGTTGCCTGGCGGTGCTGTCGGCGCTGGCCTTCCCCTTCGCCCATGTGGACGGCGTGGACATCTCGTCCAGCGCGCTGGAAGTGGCGATGCACAACGTCGGCGCCTACAACCTGCATGACCGCGTGGGCCTGCACTTGAGCGACCTGTTCGACAAGCTGAACACGGGGCGCCTGTACGACGTGATCATCTGCAACCCGCCCTACGTCAACGAGGGCTCCATGGCCGCGCTGCCCGCCGAGTTCCGCCACGAGCCGCAACTGGCCCTGGCCGGTGGCGACGACGGCATGGACCTGGTGCGCCGCATCCTGCACGACGCGCCCAAGTACCTGAAACCCGAAGGCATCCTGGTGCTGGAGATCGGCCATGAGCGCAGCCATTTCGAAGCTGCCTTCCCCGACCTGACGCCGGTCTGGCTGGACTCGTCCGAGGCGTCCGACCAGTTGCTGCTGCTTACCCGAGAGCAACTGGCGTCGTGATTCGTGCTCAAGGCTTGACGCTGCGGCGCGGCACCAAGGTGCTGCTCGACAGCGCGGAATTCGTGGTCAACCCAGGCGAACGGGTAGGCATCGTCGGCAAGAACGGCGCCGGCAAATCCACCCTCTTCGCCCTGCTTACCGGCGCGCTCGATCAGGACGCCGGCACGCTGACGCTGCCCGAAGGCTGGCGCATCGCCAGCGTCAAACAGGAAATCGCGGCCGATGACCGCCCCGCGCGCGACTTCGTCATCGACGGCGACGTGCATCTGCGCGAGCTGCAGCAGCGGCGCGCGACGCTGACCGACAGCCAGGGTACGGAGATCGCGGAAACCGAGGCGGCCCTGATCGAAGCCGGCGCATGGAGCGCCAATTCGCGCGCCGAGCAATTGCTGGCGGGCCTGGGGTTCAAGCCAGCGGAATGGACCCAGCCGGTGAACAGCTTCTCCGGCGGCTGGCGCATGCGCCTGGCGCTGGCGCGCGCGCTGATGGCGCCGTCCGAACTGCTGCTGCTGGACGAGCCGACCAACCATTTGGACCTCGACGCCATGCTGTGGCTGGAGAAGTGGCTGGCGTCGTACGAAGGGACCGTGCTGCTGATTTCGCACGACACCGAATTTCTCGATGCCGTGGCGCGCTCCATCCTGCATTTCGACCATGCCAAGCTGGTGCGCTATCGCGGCGGGTACCAGGACTTTCTGACCCAGCGCGCGGAACGCCTGCGCCAGACCAGCATCGCTTATGAACGGCAGACGCGCGAAGCCGCGCGCCTGCAGGGCTTCATCGATCGCTTCAAGGCCAAGGCGTCCAAGGCCAAGCAGGCGCAGAGCCGGGTCAAGGCCCTGTCGCGCATGGAGGCCCTGGCGCCGCTGCACGCGGAAGCGGGCATCGATATCCGCATCCCCTCACCCGACTACATGCCGGACCCCTTGCTGGTGCTGGACAAGCTGTCGGCCGGCTACACCGCCGACGATGGCCAGCAGGTGTCCATCCTGCGCGACGTCACGCTGATGGTGCGCGCGGGCAGCCGTATCGGCGTGCTGGGCGCCAACGGCGCCGGCAAGAGCACGCTGATCAAGACACTGGCCGAAGAGCTGCAAGTCCAGAGCGGCGAACGGCGCGCCTCGCGTGGCCTGGCGATCGGGTACTTCCATCAGCACCAGCTGGATATGCTGGACCTGGAAGCGACGCCGCTGATGCATCTGGCGCGCATCGCGCCGGAGGTACGCGAGCAGGAATTGCGTAATTACCTGGGAGGTTTCGGCTTTTCTGGCGACACCGTCAACAGCAAGGTCGAGCCCATGTCCGGGGGCGAGAAGGCGCGCCTGGCGCTGTCGCTGATCGTCTGGCAGAAGCCCAACCTGCTGCTGCTGGATGAACCCAGCAACCACCTGGACGTGGAAACCCGCGAGGCGCTGGCCACCGCGCTGGCCGAGTTCGCCGGCAGCATGCTGCTGGTGTCGCACGATCGCCATCTGTTGCGCACCACGGTCGATAGCTTCTGGATCGTGGCCGACGGCGCGGTGCGCGAGTTCGACGGCGACCTGGAGGACTACCGGGAATGGCTGGCCGCGCGCAACGCCGAGGAAAGAGCCGGACAGCGGGCGGCTGACAAGGCCGATACGGCACGCGGCGACGACGCCGAGGCACCGGTCGACCGCAAGCAGCAGCGCCGCCTGGAAGCCGAACAAAGGCAAAGGCTGGCCGTCGCCCGCAAACCGCTGCAGGCCAAGCTGGCCAAGGTGGAAACCGCGATGGAAAAGGCACGGGTGCGCCTGGCTGCGCTCGACGCCCTGGTGGCGGACGCGGATCTCTATACCGACGCGCGCCGCGCCGAACGCCAGCAGGTCATGAGCGAACATGGCGAACTGAGCAAACAGCTGGAAACCCAGGAAGAGGAATGGCTGGTGCTGCAGGAAGAGATAGAGGCGCTGGAACGCGCGGTGGAGTAGATGCCGGGCTGGCCGCTGACCGCCGTGAGCCTCACGATATCTTCGTGATCTGGCTCACGGAGGGCCAGCAACGCGACTGCCTCGCGGACGATTGCGTCAGCTGGCGATGACGTCCAGCTTGGCGATACCCAGCGCCAGCGTCTTGGTGCCGACGTCACGGAACTGGATCTGTGCCTGGGCGTCCTGGCCACCGCCACTCAAGCCGATGATGGTGCCATCGCCGAAGCGCGCATGGCGCACACCCATGCCGATACGGAATTGGCGATCGCCCACCGTGACGCCAGTGGTGACCGAACGTGGCGTGCGCGGCGCTGCCGTGCCGGTCGGCTTGCGGCCGAAGGCATCGCCGCCGCCACGTTGAGCCCCGCTCCAGCGGTCTTCACCAAAGCTGCCCGGGTTCGCACCGTAGCCCTGGCTGCCACCGCCGGTACGCGGGGTCAGCCACTTCAGGTGCTGTTCGGGGATTTCGGTAAGGAAGCGCGAGCGCAGGGCGTAGCGCGTCTGGCCATGCAGCATGCGGCTTTGCGCCAGGCTCAGGTACAAGCGCTCACGCGCGCGCGTGATGGCCACGTACATGAGGCGGCGCTCTTCTTCCAGGCCGGCCTGCTCCAGCAGGCTGTTCTCGTGCGGAAACAGGCCCTCTTCCAGGCCCGTGATGAACACGGCGTCGAACTCCAGGCCCTTGGCGGCGTGCACGGTCATCAACTGCACCGCGTCCTGCCCGGCTTGCGCCTGGTTGTCGCCCGCTTCCAGCGCCGCATGCGACAGGAAGGCGGCCAGCGGCGTGAGCCCGCCATCGGCAGGCGCGCCCGGCAGCACCTCACCCGTGGCGGCGTCCGTCGCGGGCGGCTCGTTCTGTGGCACCAATCCGCCAGGCAAGCCTTCGAAGTTGGCCTCGGACGCGAACACCGCCGCGGCGGTGATCAATTCGTTCAGGTTCTCGATGCGCTCGGCGCCTTCGCGCTCGCCCTTGTAATGTTCCAGCAGACCGCTGCCATGCAGGACGTGTTCGACCATTTCCGGCAAGGGCAGGTTGCGCGTCTCGTCGGCCATGCGCTGAATCAGCATGGCGAACTGCGCCAGGTTGGCGCCGCCCTTGCCTGGCACCCGCGCCACGCCGCCGTAGAGACTGGTGTCCTGCGAGCGAGCCACGTCGGCCAGCTGTTCCAGCGTGCGCGCGCCGATGCCGCGCGCCGGGAAATTGACCACCCGCATCCAGGACGTGTCGTCATCGGGGCTGGCGAGCAGGCGCAGATAGGCCAGCGCATGCTTGATTTCCTGGCGCTCGAAGAAGCGCAGGCCGCCGTAGACCTTGTAAGGAATGCCGGACGAAAACAGCCCGTGCTCCAGCACGCGCGACTGCGCGTTGCTGCGATAAAGCACGGCGATTTCGCTGCGGCTGCGGCCGTCGCTGACCAGGGCACGGATCTCGTCGACGATCCAGTGCGCTTCCATGCCATCGGAAGGCTGCTCGATCACGCGGATCGGCTCGCCCTCGCCCTGTTCAGTCCACAGGTTCTTGCCCAGGCGGCCACTGTTGTGATCGATCAGCGCGTTGGCGGCATCCAGGATGTGCCCATAGGAACGGTAGTTCTGCTCCAGCCGGATGACGGTGCCGTGCGCGTAGTCGCGTTCAAAGTCGGCCATATTGCCGACATTGGCGCCGCGGAATGCATAGATGGACTGATCGTCGTCGCCCACCGCGAAGATGTGGGCACCGCCGCCCGCCAGCAGGCGCAGCCACTTGTACTGCAGCTTGTTGGTGTCCTGGAACTCGTCGACCAGGATGTGGCGGAAACGGCGCTGGTAATGCTCGCGCACGGGTGCGTTGCGCGACAGCAATTCATACGCGCGCAACAGCAATTCAGCGAAGTCCACCACGCCTTCACGCTGGCACTGCGCTTCGTAAAGCTGGTAGATCTCGACCAGGCGGCGGCGATGGGCGTCCCAGATCTCGACGTCGCCGGGGCGCTCGCCCTCTTCCTTGGCACCGTTGATGAAACGCTGCACGTCGCGGGGCGGGAATTTCTCGTCGTCGATGCCATTGGCCTTCATCAGACGCTTGATGGACGCCAGTTGATCGGCGGTATCGAGAATCTGGAAAGCTTGCGGAAGGCCGGCATCGCGATGATGGGCGCGCAGGAGACGATTGCACAGGCCGTGGAAGGTACCCACCCACAGGCCACGCGTATCGATGGGCAGGCTGGCCGTGAGGCGCGTCAACATCTCGCGCGCCGCCTTGTTGGTGAACGTGACTGCCAACAGCCCAAATGGACTGGCCTGGCCGTTTTGAATCAGCCAGGCCATGCGGGTGATCAGCACCCGGGTCTTGCCGCTGCCCGCCCCGGCCAGTACCAGGGCGTGCTGCGGTTCAAGTGTTACGGCTTCACGTTGTTGCGGATTTAGCTTCTCGATCATGCCGCGAATTATGCTGCATAACGACGCAGCCGGACCGCGAACTGCTCAAGACCTTCGATACCGCTTTGCTGGGCGCGCTGGCACCAGGCTTGCAAATCACCGAGCAGTTGTTCGCTGCTGGCGCTGGAGCTTTCCCACAGACGGCCCAGCTCGCGGCGCATCTGCACCAGGGTGGACAGCTTCTCGCTACGGGCGATGGCCTGGTCAACCTGGGCAACCTGCTCCGGCTGCAGGACATCTTCGTTGCGGTGCAACCAGCTACGCACACGGCGCAGCATGGTCACGTCCTCGCCCTGCGGCGTCGACTGCAGCTTGGCCAATTCCTGGCGGGCCGTGCTCTTGATGATGTCGGCGTAACGCGCCATCACTTCGTAGCGGTGGGTGATGACACCCTGCAGCGTGCTCAGGTCGATCATCGGCTTCTGGCCATCTTCCAGCTTGAGCTTGGGCGCAACCTTCTTGACCTTGGCCAGACGGAAGAACTTCAGCACGCTGATGTAGAACCAGCCGATATCGAACTCATACCACTTCGACGAGAACTTGGCCGACGTACCGTGGGCGTGGTGATTGTTGTGCAGCTCTTCGCCGCCGATCACGATGCCCCAGGGGAACACGTTGGTGCTGGTGTCCGGGCTGTTGTAGTTGCGGTAGCCCCAGAAGTGGCCGATACCATTGACCACGCCGGCGGCCCAGAAGGGAATCCAGGCCATCTGCACGGCCCAGACCGTCAGGCCCATGGCGCCGAACAGGGCGATGTCGATTGCCAGCATGGCCAGGATGCCCCACAGGCTGTGGCGCGAGTAGACCTTGCGCTCGAGCCAGTCGTCGGGCGTGCCATGACCGAACTTGGCCAGGGTTTCGTCGTTGTGCGATTCTTCGCGGTAGAGTTCGGCACCGCGGAACAGCACCTTCCAGATGCCGAACAGCATGGGCGAATGGGGATCACCGTCGCGCTCGCATTTGGCGTGGTGCTTACGGTGAATGGCCACCCATTCCTTGGTGACCATGCCCGTCGTCATCCACAACCAGAAACGGAAGAAGTGCATGACGGCAGGATGCAGATCGAGTCCCCGGTGAGCCTGGCTGC
Organism: Achromobacter sp. HZ34; assembly: GCF_002209485.1. Taxonomy (GTDB): domain Bacteria; phylum Pseudomonadota; class Gammaproteobacteria; order Burkholderiales; family Burkholderiaceae_B; genus Bordetella_C. The sequence goes on from NZ_NJIX01000001.1 coordinate 1,436,616, forward strand.
GATGCAGGAAGACCGTGACGGAGACAATCGTGATATGCGTCATCACCAGCGTGTACACAAGAATCTCCCACCAGGAAGATTGGGACAAGCCGCCAGAGATGAAGGAAAGGATGTGATCCATAGACCGTGTGTGTGCCTCAAAATTGAGTAAGGCGAGTTTAGCTTACCTTGTGGCGATATGACAGGGGGGTTTCAAAATAGTTCGCGGCATTTTTGACCCTGATCAATGACGAAGGTTATCATTTCGCCGATTTTGACGCCGTTTCAGCCCTACCCAAGGCCAGCGCGGCGGTGTAAACATAGTACGCCAAGACTTTACGGCCGCCCTGTCCCTGTTGTTTTTTCCGTATTTTCCACCTATGCGCCTGCTTTGCCCAGCCCGCAAGGGCACCAGAATGTCCCGCCCACTGTGGTTCCCTGCTCTGCGCTCATGGTTCCCCGCGCGCAGGGCGGGCCGCGCCCTGCTGCCCGCCCTGCTGCCCTATCTGGCGGCCGCCGGCCTGTTTTCGACAGCGGCGGCGCATGCGGCCAACAACAACATTCCCCACCCGCGCGCCTGGTCGGTACCGCCCAGCAAGGCCACCCTGCTGGCCACGTATTACGAGATCGTCGACGCCAACTGCCAGGCTTTGAGGGCGCCGACGGTGCGCATCACCGACCGGCCGGCCCTGGGCACGCTGACGATCAGCCATGACGTGGGCCTGGCCGACAACCCGGCGAAGTGCGCCAACATCCAGGTGCCCGTGACGCAGGTCTATTACCAGGCGGGGACCAAGCTGGGGCAGGACAATTTTTCCTGGGAAGTACGGTTTCAGTCGCAGAACCTGGGTACCCAGCGGATCCAGGGCGCCGTGGCGATCACGCCAGGGGCGCGCTAGGCGGCAGGGGCCTGGGCGCCGCCTGACGAGATTCAGGCGGCGCGCTAATCAGGTCAAGTGTTGTCAGTCGGCAACTGGTCCGCTTCGGGGACCTGGGCTTCCTCGGTGCTCTCGCCGGCTTCCGGTTCGGCCGCGGCCGCATCGGCGACAGCGTCGACGGAGGCGGACGCCGCGGCGGCCTTGACGACGGCGGCGGCTTCCTCTTCGGCCACGCGCGCGGGCGTCTTGCGGCGTTCGAACACGGCCGCGAAGAAGCCATCGGTGCCATGGACATCCGGGCGCAGCTGGACATAGGGACCGGCCAGGATCAGGCCGTCGCAACGGGCCGCCAGCAAGGCCGCGGCGTCCAGGCGCTCGAACTCGGGATGCGAGGCCAGGAAGATTTCGGCCTGCGCCTCGTTTTCCTCCGGCAGCAGGCTGCAGGTGGCATACACCAGGCGGCCGCCCGGCGCCACGCAACGCGCGGCCGACGACAGGATGCGCGACTGCAGGGCGCACAGCTCGGCCAGGGCGTCGGGATGCTGGCGCCACTTCAGATCGGGATTGCGGCGCAAGGTGCCGATGCCGCTGCACGGCGCATCCACCAGGACGCGCTGCGCCTTGCCGGCCAGACGCTTGACCCGGGCATCGTTCTCGCTATCGATCACCACCGGAACCACATTGGACAAGCCGCTGCGGGCGAAGCGCGGCTTGGCCTTGATCAGGCGCGACGCCGAGACGTCGAAGGCGTAGAGCCGGCCGGTCGAACGCATCAGCGCGCCCAGCAGCAGGGTCTTGCCACCGGCGCCGGCGCAGAAGTCGATGACCATCTCTCCTCGGCGTGGGGCCACCAGCAGGGCCAGCAGCTGGCTGCCCTCGTCCTGCACTTCGATGCCGCCGGACTCGAACAGCGGCCAGCGGTTGACGGACGGACGCCCCTGCAGGCGGATGCCCCAGGGCGAATACGGCGACGCTTGCGGGCCGTAGCGCGACTCCGGACCGACCTGCATCGCACCCAGCACTTCATCGCGATCGGCTTTCAGCGGGTTGACACGGATGTCCAGCGGCGCCTGCTGGTTCAGGGCATCGATCAGGGCATCGGAATCTTCCAGGGCGCCCAGGCGCTCGTCCAGCCAGTCCGGCAAGCTTTCCCGCACGGCGCGCGGCAAGGACGCAGGGTCGATGTTCGCGACGTGGTCCAGCCACTCGGATTCCGTCGGCGCCAGGCCGGATTCGAGTTCCCTGCGGCCTTGGGTGGCCGCCAGGCCCAGCACCGCCAGCCGGCGCGAGGCCGGGCCGACGCCGCTTTCACCGTAGTGACGGTAGCGGCGCAGGTTGCGCATGACGTCGAACACGGCCTCGGCGACTTCGGCGCGGTCGGTCGAGCCCAGTTCGCGGTGGGCGCGCAGCCAGCGCGACAGGGTGGCGTCGGCGGGCCATTGCCACTGCAGGATTTCGCCGAGGACGTTTTTCACCTGCTCGATGCGGATGCCGGCCATGGAAAGCGGTGCGCCTTCGACGCCGCTGCCCCGCGCATCGCGGGCGTCGCGCGGGCTGCGCGGGCCGCGGGAATCGCGGCTATCGCGCTGGCCACGGTATTCACGGCTGCCGCGGGCATCGCCACCATCGCGGGGGCCACGGCTGTCTCGGCTGTCGTGGGCAGCGCGGGCGCCGCGCGGGTCGCGGGAATCGCCACCATCGCGGGGGCCGCGGCTGTCGCGGCTGTCGTATGCATCGCGAGAGCCGCGCGTGTCGCGGGCGTCGCCCCCGTCGCGGGGGCCGCGGGACTCGCCGCGAGCGGCTCCCCTGGAAGCGGCTCCCGGGCGCGGACCGGACGGACGGCGAGTGGAATTTCGCGGATTATTCATGGTGATCCCAGTAGGCGAGCGCATCGCGCGACTCGCTAATTCAAAAAAAGATACTGCGACGACAGCCCGGCGGGCAATGTCGCGCCATGCCGCGCCGGCACATTCGATGCCGACGCCCTTCGTATTTCGGCTGCGCCCAGTCACAACGCTCCAGAGCTCATTCAGCGGCTGAGCCCGGCCAGAACGCCCCAGGCTTCACTTCACCGATTGAACCCAGCCAGGGTCCGTACGCCCTATTCGGCCCCCGCGCCACCCGGTAAACCGAACAGCCGGGCCGGCTCGCCTTGCACCTCGACCCGGTGATCGGGGGTCATGCTTACCCGGCCTTCGGCCAGCCAGCGCACCGCCGCCGGGAAGGCTTCATGCTCCACCCGCAAGACCCGCTCCGCCAGCACATCCGGCGTATCGTCGGCCAGGACGGGCACCCAGCCCTGGGCAATGATGGGCCCGTGATCCAGCAGCGGCGTGACGAAATGCACGGTGCAGCCATGCACCCGCACTCCCGTGGCCAGCGCCTGCGCATGGGTATGCAAGCCCGGAAACGCCGGCAGCAGCGACGGATGGATATTCACCAGCCGCCCGGCGTAACGATTGACGAAATTCGGCGTCAACACCCGCATGAACCCGGCCAGGATGACGTAATCCGGGGCATGACGGTCGATTTCCGCTGCCAGCGCGGTATCGAAGGCGTCGCGGCCATCATAATCGCGGTGGTTGACGGCAGCGGTGGGCAGGCCGCGTTCCCGCGCCCACGCCAGCCCCCCGGCGTCCGGCTTGTTGGCGATGACGGCGACGATATCGGCCGGCCAGTTCTCGCGCTGGCAGGCGTCGACCAGCGCACTCATATTGCTGCCACGCCCGGAAATCAGGATGACGATCCGGCGCCGGCCGGGGGTTGGAGCAAGTTGCACCAAGGTAGAACTTCCATTCAAAACAGGCTGGGGTCAGGAGCGCCCCGGTGCAAAATTGTAAACTCTGCGTCGTGAAACCATCGCTGCATATTTTCCGCTCCCTGCCGCCGCCGTCCGCGCGCCGGCCCTGCGCCCTGACCATCGGCAATTTTGACGGTGTCCACCGGGGCCATCAGGCCATGCTGGCGCGCCTGCGCGACGTCAGCCTCGAACACGGCCTGACGCCCACGGTGATGACCTTCGAGCCGCATCCGCGCGAATACTTCGCCACGCTGAACCAGCGGCCCGAACTGGCCCCGACCCGCATTTCCGGCTTGCGCGACAAGCTGGACGCCCTGGCCCGCGCCGGCGTCGAGCAGGTCGTGGTGGAGCGTTTCAACGCCCACCTGGCCGACATGGAGCCCGAAACCTTCGTCGAACGCCTGCTCGTGCGGGGCCTGGGCGTGCGCCAGGTGCTGGTCGGGCCGGATTTCCGCTACGGCCGCAAACGCCGGGGCGACGTCGACCAGCTGGTCGCGGCGGGCGCCCGCTATGACTTCCAGGTGGAAATCCTGGAAGACGTCACCGACACGCACGGCCACCGCGTCTCCAGTTCCGAGGTGCGCACCGCCCTGGCGGTAGGCGACCTTGCCCGCGCCGGCGACCTGCTGGGCCACGCCTACCACCTGAGCGGCCACGTCATCCACGGCCAGAAGCTGGGCCGCACCCTGGGCTACCCCACGCTCAACCTGCGGGTGGCCGAGCGCTGCGCCGCGCGCTCAGGGATCTACGTGGTGCGCGTGCACGGCCTGGCCGACCGCGCCCTGCCCGCCGTCGCCAGCCTTGGCGTGCGGCCGACGGTCGAGGACCACGGCCGCGTGCTGCTTGAAGCACACATACTGGATGAGCGCGTTGACGCTTACGGTAAACTCGTAAGAGTTGAATTCCTGCACAAGCTGCGGGACGAAGAAAAATTCCCCGATCTGCCCACGCTGACCGCCGCCATCGCCGACGACGCGCGTAACGCTCGCGCCTATTTTGCCGTTCATGGACTCTAAAAAGACTCTCAATCTGCCCGATACCTCCTTCCCCATGCGGGGCGACCTGGCCAAGCGCGAGCCGGCCTGGATTGCCGAATGGGAGGAAAACCGTGTCTATCAGGCCATCCGTGCCGCCAGCAAAGGGCGTCCGCGCTTCGTGCTGCACGACGGCCCGCCGTATGCGAACGGTGACATCCACATCGGCCACGCAGTCAACAAGATCCTGAAGGACATCATCGTCAAGAGCCGCAACATGGCCGGCTACGACGCGCATTACGTGCCCGGCTGGGACTGCCACGGCATGCCGATCGAAATCCAGATCGAAAAGAAATACGGCAAGAACCTGCCGGTCGCCGAAATGCAAGCCAAGGCGCGTGCCTACGCGCTGGAGCAGATCGACCGCCAGAAGAAGGACTTCAAGCGCCTGGGCGTGCTGGCCGACTGGGACCGTCCCTACATGACCATGCGCCATGCGAATGAGGCCAACGAGATCCGCGTGCTCGGCCACATCATGGACAAGGGCTATGTGTTCCGTGGCTTGAAGCCGGTCAACTGGTGTTTCGACTGTGGCTCGGCGCTGGCCGAAGCCGAGGTCGAGTACGCCGACCGTGTCGACCCCGCCGTCGACGTGGCCTTCCGCTTTGCCGACAAGCCCGCCCTGGCGCAGGCTTTCGGCCTGCCGCAGGTGGACGACGGCGCCATCGTCATCTGGACCACCACGCCCTGGACCATTCCGTCGAACCAGGCGCTGAACCTGCATCCGGAAATCGAATACGCCCTGGTGCGCGTGACGCCGGCGCCGGCCAATGGCCCGCTGCTGCTGGTGGCGCGCGAACGGGTCGAAGCCTGCCTGCAGCAATGGGGCCTGCAAGGCGAAGTCATCGCCACCGCGCCGGGCGCCAAGCTGGAGGGCATCACCTTCAAGCACCCCCTGGCCCACGTCGACGCCGGCTATGACCGCGTCGCCCCGGTCTACCTGGGCGACTACGTCACGGCCGACTCCGGTACGGGCGTGGTGCACTCGGCGCCGGCCTACGGTATCGAAGACTTCGTGTCGTGCAAGGCGCACGGCATGCGTGACGAAGACATGCTCAGCCCGGTGATGGGTGACGGCCGCTACGCGCCCGGCCTGCCGCTGTTCGGCGGCCTGTCGATCTGGGATGCCAATCCCAAGATCACCGAAGCCTTGCGCGAAGCCGGCTCGCTGATGCACGCCGAAAAGCATAAGCACAGCTATATGCACTGCTGGCGCCACAAGACGCCCATCATCTACCGCGCCACCAACCAGTGGTTCGCGGGCATGGACGTCCAGCCCAAGGACGGCGGCCCGACCTTGCGCGAATCGGCGCTGGCCGGCATCGACGCCACCGCTTTCTACCCCGCCTGGGGCCGTGCCCGCCTGCACGCCATGATCGCCAACCGCCCGGACTGGACGCTGTCGCGCCAGCGCCAATGGGGTGTGCCGATGGCTTTCTTCGTGCACAAGGAAAACGGCACCCTGCACCCGCGCACGCTCGAACTGCTGGAGCAGATCGCCCAGCGTGTCGAGGAAGGCGGCATCGAAGCCTGGCAAGCGCTGGATGCGCGCGACCTGATCGGTGACGACGCCGACCTGTACGAAAAGAGCCATGACACGCTGGATGTCTGGTTCGATTCCGGCAGCACCCATGCCACCGTGCTGGGCGGCAAGGACGGCGCCTACAAGGGCATGCACAGCGAAGAGCTGGCATGGCCGGCGGACCTGTACCTGGAAGGATCGGACCAGCATCGCGGCTGGTTCCACTCGTCCCTGCTGACCGGCTGCATGCTGTACGGCCAGCCGCCCTACAAGGCGCTGCTGACGCACGGTTTCGTGGTCGACGGCCAGGGCCGCAAGATGAGCAAGTCGGTCGGCAACGTCATCGCCCCGCAGAAGGTGTCCGATTCCCTGGGCGCGGAAGTGCTGCGCCTGTGGGTCGCGTCCACCGACTATTCGGGCGAACTGTCGATCTCCGACGAAATCCTCAAGCGCGTGGTGGAAAGCTATCGCCGCATCCGCAATACCCTGCGCTTCCTGCTGGCCAACGTGGCGGACTTCGACGCCACGGCCGATGCCGTGCCCTACGCCGAACTGGCCGAAATCGACCGCTATGCGCTGGCGATGACGGCGCAGATGCAGGCCGAGGTGCTGGCGAACTACGAAAACTACGATTTCCACCCGGCGGTTTCGCGCCTGCAGACGTTCTGCTCCGAGGACCTGGGCGCTTTCTACCTGGACATTCTCAAGGACCGCCTTTACACCACCGGCACGTCCAGCAAGGCGCGCCGTTCGGCCCAGACCGCCCTGGTGGAAATCACCCAGGCGCTGATCAAGCTGATGGCGCCCATCCTGTCCTTCACGGCGGAAGAGTCGTGGAAGGTGCTGGTCGACTCGGCGCTGAAGCATCAGGCCGATGCCGCGCGCACGACGATCTTCACGGAAGTCTTCCATCTGCTGCCGCCGCTGGGCGAAGGCGACCCGCTGCCGGCCAGGTGGACGCGCCTGCGCGCCATCCGCGCCGATGTCCTGCGCAAGCTGGAAGAAGTGCGTACGGCCGGCAATATCGGCTCGTCGCTGCAGGCCGAAGTGGACATCAGCGCTTCCGGTGACGACCTGGCCTTGCTGCGCAGCCTGGGCGACGACCTGCGTTTCGTGCTGATCGTGTCCCGCGCGGACGTGCATGAAGGCGCGGGCGAGATCGACATCCGCATCACGCCGTCGACCCATGCCAAGTGCGAGCGCTGCTGGCACTATCGCGCCGATGTGGGGGCCGACAAGGCCCATCCGCTGATCTGCGGCCGCTGCGTGACCAATCTGTTCGGTACGGGTGAGAAACGCGACCATGCCTGAAGCCACGCCGCAATCGCCGTCGCCAGCACGGCCATCCGCCAGCGCCAGCCCCGCGCAGACGCGGGCGCAGGCCCGCGGCCGCGGCCTGGGTTTCTGGTTGATGGTGGCCCTGGCCATCATCGTGGTGGACCAGGCCACGAAGTTGTACTTCGACCATGCCCTGACCTATGCGCAACGCATCAACGTCCTCCCCGTGTTCGACCTGACCCTGGTCTACAACCAGGGGGCGGCCTTCAGCTTCCTGGCCAACCAGCCCGGTTGGCAGCGCTGGTTCTTCACAGCCCTGGGCCTGGTGGCGGCGGTCATCATCAGCGTCATCCTGCGCCGCACGGCGGGGCGCCAGCCGCGCCTGTCGCTGGCCCTGGCCATGATCCTGGGCGGCGCCCTGGGCAACGTCATCGACCGCGTGGCCTATGGGCACGTCATCGACTTCCTGCTGTTCTACTGGAAGGACTGGTACTACCCCGCCTTCAACCTGGCGGACGTCGGCATCACCTGCGGGGCCATTCTGCTGGTGCTGGACGAGCTGCTGCGCATGCGCAAGCCCAAGGCGGCGTAGCGGCTGCCGCCAGCAACGCAGGCGGGGCCCGGCAAATCGGCGGGGCCGCCAGCGGCAGGGCCGCCGCGGCCGCGTACGGAAAGCGCCGTTTTAGCGGATAATCGGGCCAATACATCGGGCCAACACGAATCCGCCAGCGGCGCTTCTCCATGCAAGATCTAGCCAATAAACGCATTGTCCTCGGCCTTACAGGCGGCGTCGCCTGCTACAAGATCGCTGAACTCGTCCGCCGCATGACGGAACAAGGGGCTACGGTCGACGTCGTCATGACCGAGGCCGCCACGCAGTTCATCACGCCGGTGACCATGCAGGCCCTGTCCGGCCGCCATGTGTATGTCAGCGCCTGGGATGCCCGTATTCCCAACAACATGCCGCACATCGACCTGAGCCGCGGCGCGGACGCCATCCTCATCGCACCGGCCAGCACCGATTTCATGGCCAAGCTGGCGCACGGCATGGCGGACGACCTGCTGTCCACCCTGTGCGTGGCGCGGGCCTGCCCACTGATCGTGGTGCCCGCCATGAACCGCGAAATGTGGGCCAATCCCGCTACCCAGCGCAATGCGGCCCAACTGGTCGAAGACGGCATCACCATCCTCGGCCCCGCTTCGGGCGACCAGGCCTGCGGCGAAATCGGCAGCGGCAGGATGCTCGAACCGCAAGAGATCCTGGCCGACCTCATTGCGTTCTTCCAGCCCAAGCCCCTGGCGGGCAGGCACGTGCTGCTTACCGCGGGCCCCACGGTCGAACCGATCGACCCGGTGCGCGTGATCAGCAACCGTTCCTCCGGCAAGACAGGTTATGCCCTGGCGCGCGCGGCGCGCGAAGCCGGCGCCCGCGTCACCCTGATCAGCGGCCCGACTGCCCTGCCCGCTCCCCGCGGTGTCGACGTCTACCCGGTGCAGACGGCGCGCCAGATGCACCAGGCCGTGATGGCGCAAGCGCGCCAGGCCGACATTTTCATCGCGGTCGCCGCGGTGGCCGACTGGCACGTGAAGAATCCCGCCGCACAGAAAATGAAGAAGACCGAGAGCGGCGCCGGCGCGCCCGTGCTGGAATTCGAACCGAACCCCGATATCCTGGCCGACGTCGCGCGCCTGGAGGGCGGGCCGTGGTGCGTGGGTTTCGCCGCGGAAACGGAAAATCTGTCCGAATACGCCCAGGCCAAGCGCAAGCGCAAGAACATCCCGCTGCTGGTGGGCAACCTGGCCCAGGAAGTCATGGACGCGGACGACACCCGCATGGTGCTGTTCGACGAACAGGGCGAACATCCCCTGCCCGCCGCCCCCAAGCTGGACGCGGCGCGGCGCCTGATCGCGGAAATCGCCACCCGGCTGCCGCGCTGAGCGTGATAGGGGTAGCGGACGGGGCCTAGTTGCCGCGCGCGGCCCAGGTCTGCAGCGGCAAGGGCGGTTCCTGGACGACGATCCGGCGCAGGATCAATTGCAATTCCGGCCAGCCGCCCCGTTCGCTCTGCCAGCGCGTGGGCGTGACCGATACCCAACGGCCGCCGGCGTCCTGCCGTCCCATTTCGTAGCGAAACAGGAAATGCCCCGGCATCCCCATGCGCAGGTCGGTAACCACCAGATCCTTGCCTGCCGCGTCGTAACGCAGCCAACCGCGGGTGAACCAGTTGAACCGGGCCACCAGCGGGTCGCCATCCAACGCCGCCCCCAGTTCCGTATGCAGCGGCTGGCGCAACATTTCGGGCGGGCCCCGATCGAACGCGCCCGTCACGGCTTCGTAGTACTCCCCGCCCGGCACCTTCGCAATGACCCGCCACAGCAGGCTGTTCAACGGCATGGGCGCGGAAAAGATGGCTTGCACGTGCGTGCCCTGCTGCTTCAACGCATAGCGCACGCGGCGTTCGGCCACGTGTTTGCCGACCAGGGTACACGCCAGGTAGAAGGCGCAAAACACCAGGGCGCCCGCGCGCAGGCGGCTCTGCCGTGCCCCCAGCCACAGGCAGCTGACGAAGGCCGCCAGCAAGGGCAAGGTGAACACGGGATCGACGATGTAGATGCTGGAAATACTGACGGGCGGGTAAGGCAAGGGCCAGAACAGCTGGGTCCCATAGGTCGTCAGCGCATCCAGCAGGGGATGGGTGATCAGCAGCAGCCAGATCGTCAGCAGCAGGCGTCCACCGCTATAAGGCGCAGCCGGCCAGCGCTTGCGGATCAGCCACGCCAGCAGCAGGGCCAGCGCGGTCAGCACGAACACCGAATGGCTGAAGCCGCGGTGATGCGTCAAGGACGATACGGGGTCGGGATAGGACGCGAAGACATCCAGGTCGGGGACGGTGGCCAGCACGGCGCCATACAGCATCGCCTTGCGTCCTTGCCAGCGTCCCATCAACGCGCCCTGCAAGGCGGCCCCCATTACCACGTGCGTCAACGAATCCATCGGCGTCCTTGTCCATATTTCGGGTATTGTTGCCGCAACACCGATTACGCGCGCGTGACGCGGGCGTGACATGCAACGACGGTTAAGATAACGCATCCCACTCGCTTTACGCCTCCTGAAGGGTTCGCGCATGGCAGATTTCATCGAACAGGTTCGCCGTTTCATCGAAACCCATCAGGAATGGGCGGGTCTGGTCACGGCGCTGCTGACCCTGGGCGAGTCCCTGGTGCTGATCGGCCTGTTCGTGCCGGCCACGGCGCTGATGCTGGTCACCGGCGGGCTGGTGGGCAGCGGCACGCTGGACGGCCCGACCATCCTGGCCTGGGGCATTGCCGGCGCCATCATCGGCGATGCCATCTCCTATGGCCTGGGCCGCTGGCTCGGACCGGGCATCCTGCGCCGCCGGCCGCTGAACCGGCAACGCCAGACCGTGGCACGGGCGCGCCTGTTTTTCTACCGTTACGGTTTTGCCTCCGTGCTGCTGGGGCGCTTCCTGGGGCCCTTCCGCGCCATCATTCCCACCGTCGCCGGGGTCATGGGCATGCCCAATGGCCGCTTCCAGCTGGCCAACGTGCTGTCGGCCGCGGTCTGGATGCCGGTCATGCTGGCGCCCGGCTACCTGGCCGCGCGCGGCATGGAGGATGGCCTGGCGGGCGGCGGCGGCCAGATCGTGATGTTGATCGGTACCGCCATATCGGTGCTCCTGGGGCTCTGGCTGCTGGCCACCCTGCTGCGTCCGCGGCGCCAGTCGCCGGCGGCGCGCCGGGCGAAGATCTGAGAAGGCCGACCATGGCGCTGGATGGCGAACCCAAGGACGGCGACTACGTCCGTTATGTCGAACGGATGGTGCATCGTGGGATGCCCGCGCCGGGACAGGTCGGACGGCTCGGCAGTGCGTCAGCGGGAGATGCCGCGGCGCCCGGCCGCGTGCAGAGGAAGACGCGGTCAGGCAAGGGCGAGGAGACGCGCACCGTTGCGGGCACCGGTGCAAGCAGCACCACGGGCTACGCTACAGGCAATTCCACGGGCAACACCATGGGCAGCACCACGGGCGCCGGTACGCGCGCGGCCGACCGGGGCCAGCGGAAATATCCCGCGGGCAGCCCGGCGTGGGATGCCGCGCCCGATGACGGACAGGCGCAAGCCATGCAGGCCGGCAGTGGCGGCGGTCAGCCGCCTTCCCTGGCGGCCCGGTCCGCGCAAAGAAAAGTCTCCAGCGTGGTGTTCGTCGTGGCGCTGTTGATCGGCTGGCACGCCGTGCGCATGATCCTGGGCGCCGTCGAAAGCGGTTATGTGGACGGGCCGGCGCTGCTGCCTGGCGTTTTTCTGCTGGTCTTCGCGTTCATGGTGCTGGCCATGAGCCGCAATATCCGCCGCAGTGCCGAGCGGCCCGGGGGCAAGCTGCCGCCGCTGACCACGGTATCCAACAAGAAGCCGGGACAGGGTGGATAAGGGGCGGTCCCGCTGGCATCAATCTGTGGTGCTAACATTCCCCGCTTCCCCTTTTTCGATGACTCGCCGGCCGCCGCAGGTGGCCGCGCGGCCTGCTTTTGAACGGAGTACGCGTGACCCAGACCCCCGCCGGATTATTGCCCGCCCAGGCGGCGACCATGTTGAAGCTGCAAGACCAGCTCAATTGCCGCATCAATCCCGACTGGACGCGGGCCGGCCAGCGCTTCCTGCGCGCCGCTTTCGTCGAAGCGGCCGAAGCGCTGGAGCATCATGGCTGGAAGTGGTGGAAAAAGCAGACGCTGGATCTGCCGCAAGTGCAGATGGAGCTGATCGACATCCTGCACTTCTATCTGTCGCACGTGATCGTGGTGAACGACGGCGCGGAGGGCGCGGCGCGGGCGCTGATGGCGGACCTGGCGGGCAGCGATGACATCGTGCTGGACGGCAAGACGTATGCCCTGCCCGGCCTGGATATTCCCGAATTGCTGGAGCTGCTGGGCGGCCTGGCCGTGTGCGGCCGGGCCAGCTTCAAGGTGCTGGCCACCACGATGGCGAAGTGCCATCTGACCTGGGACGAGGCGTTCAAGCAATACGTCTCGAAGAATGTGTTGAACCTGTTCCGCCAGGACCACGGCTACAAGGAAGGCACCTACATCAAGATCTGGAGCGGCGAGGAAGACAATGTCGTCCTCGCTCGCCTGATGTCCGGCCTGGACGCCGCCCGGCCGGATTTTGCCGAGCAGTTGCTGGCACAGTTGGAACAAGCCTACGCGGCGTTGAATTAGGCCCTGCGCGCCCCCTTCAGGGCGTCACAGATACTCCTGGTGGGCCGTTCCAACTCGGTATTGCAAAGGGACCACACACAACCGGCCAATTCAATGCCCTCCTGAAATGACAGCCTGCCCGGTTGCTGCGCCAGTGAGACGCAGTTTTCCGTCGTCGTGGGTTCCGCCGGCAACGCGGCCGGAACGCCGGATGCTGAAGAAGTGCTGCATACGCTGCTCATGAATCGCCTCCAGGCTGAGGACCTGCTTCGGTTTGCCCGAATAGCCCCGTATGCAGGTCTCGTATTGCGCGCCGTGTCGATCCACGGTCGCGGTACTCTGAACCAAGGCGATTATCAGGGCTGGATGCCCTGGTGAGCAGCGTATTCCCCCCTTATAAGAAGCCGTCCTTTTTACGGTGGCCGGGCAACCCGCTAACCTTGCATCAGCGCCCGCCGAAGCTGGCGTCGATGAACAGATCCTTCAACTCGCGCGGCTGCGAGCGCCAGTATTGCGGCGGAGCCTGCACGTGGTGGCCCAGTTCGGCCGCCGCATGCCAGGGCCAGCGCGGGTCGTACAGGATGCCGCGTGCCAGCGACACCACGTCGGCCTGCCCGCTGGTGATGATTTCGTCGGCGTGACGGGGCTCGGTGATCAGACCCACCGCCATCGTCGGCAAGCCGGTTTCACGCTTGATCTCCGCGGCAAAATGCACCTGGTAGCCAGGCGACAAGGGAATCTTCTGCGCCGGCGACAGGCCGCCCGACGACACGTCGATGTAGTCGAGGCCACGCGCCTTCAAGGCCTTGGCAAAGACCAGCGTCTGCTCGATATCCCAACCGCCTTCGACCCAGTCCGATGCCGACACGCGCACGCCCACCGCCTTCTCGGCAGGGAAGGCGGCCCGCACCGCGTCGAAGACTTCCAGCGGGAAGCGCATGCGGTTTTCCAGGCTGCCACCGTATTCGTCGGTGCGCTGGTTCGACAGCGGCGACAGGAACTGATGCAGCAGATAGCCATGGGCGGAATGCAGTTGCACCGTGTCGAAACCCAGGCGCGCGGCCCGCTTGGCGGCATCCACGAACGCCTGGCGTAGGCGTTGCAGGCCAGCCTTGTCCAGGGCATGCGGCGGCACCTCGTCCTTGCCGTGCGGGACGGCTGACGGCGCATCGCAGATCCAGCCGCCTTCGGCGACCGGCAATTGTTGGCCACCCTGCCACGGCGCCTGGCTGGACGCCTTGCGGCCGGCGTGCGCCAACTGCAAGCCCAGCTTGATGGGGGCATAGCGGCGGATCGCCTGCACCACGCGTGCAAGCGCCTGCTCGTTGTCGTCGTTATAAAGGCCGACATCGGCCGGCGTGATGCGGCCGCCCGGCTCCACGGCCGTCGCCTCGATGGTCAGCAGGCCGGCGCCGGACAAGGCCAGGTGGCCGAGGTGGATCATGTGCCAGTCGGTGACGTTACCGTCTTCGGCCGAGTATTCGCACATCGGCGCGATGGCGATGCGGTTGACCAGCGGCAGCTTGCCCAGGGCAACGGGCGAGAACAGATGATTGCTCATGCGAGCTCCAGATAGGATGAACTCGTCGTTTATACCTTGGCGGACGACACACGGCGCTGAAATCCCCACAGGCGGCGGGGCCGGCCGCGTGGCGGCAGCGGCGCGCCTTCTACCGCCTTCTACTACGTCAGGGCCTTCACTACGTCAGGCGCCGCAATGATCACCACTATCACGACGAGAAGGTGACGGCCCCTGCCCTCATCATTCCCCGCCGATCACCGCCTCCAGGAATTGCTTGGCGCGCGGATGCCGGGGTTCGGAGAAGAACCGTGCCGAGGGCGCGTCCTCGACCACCTGGCCGGCATCGAAGAACAGCGTGCGGTCGGAGGACCGCTCGGCGAACTTCATCTGGTGGGTGACGATCAGCATGGTCATGGTCCGCTGTGCCGAGAGCTCGCGCATGATCTGCAGGATGCCGCCCACCAGCTCCGGATCCAGCGCCGACGTCACTTCATCGAACAGCATGATCTCCGGCCGCATCACCAACGCGCGGGCGATGCCGACGCGCTGTTTCTGGCCACCCGACAATTGCGCGGGATAGGCATCGCACTTGTCACCCAGTCCGACTCTTTCCAGATACTCCCGGCCCAGCGTCTCTGCTTGCGCGCGCGCCATGCCTTGCACGGTCATGGGCGCCTCGATGACATTGCCCAAAGCGGTCAGGTGCGGAAACAGGTTGAACTGCTGGAACACCATGCCTATCTTGCCGCGCACTTCGCGCAGGTGCGCGGAATCGGCCTTGGCCGGCCGCCCTTGCCCATCGACCCACATCGGCACGCCATCGATTTCGATATTGCCTTGCGAGGGGCGGTCCAGCGTCATCAGCACGCGCAGCAGCGTGGACTTGCCCGAGCCCGAAGGACCGACGATGGCCACGGTCTCGCCGGCCGGGATATCCAGGTCGATGCCACGCAGGATCTCCAGGTCGCCATGGCGTTTACGGATGCCGGTCAAACGTATGCTGGCGCTCATGATTGGTTTCCCGCGTGAGAGGTGGAAGGAGTGGCTGCAACGGGGGCGGCACGGCGGTCGCGCAGCGCCAGATGGCGTTCCAGGACGGCCACGCCACGCGCTGCCAGCAGGCTCAAGGCCAGGAAGATGACGCCGATCAGGGTCAGCGGTTCGGTGTAGCGGAAGGAGGCGGCACCGATCACCTTGCTTTGCTGCAATAGCTCGACCACGGTGATGGCCGACAGCATGGGGGTGTCCTTGAGCATGGCGATCAGGTAGTTGCCCAAGGCGGGCACGACGGGCGGCAAGGCCTGTGGCAACACGATGCGCGTCAAGGTGCGCCAGGGCGACATGTTCAGCGCCAGCGCGGCTTCGGGCTGGCCGCGCGGCACCGACTCCAGCCCGGCGCGATAGACCTCCGCGCAATACGAGGCGTAATGCAGTCCAAGGGCCAGGACGCCGGTGGCCAGCGGCGACAGGCTGATGCCGGTCAGCGGCAAGGCGTAGAACAGGAAGTACATCTGCACCAGCAGGGGTGTGCTGCGCACGAACTCGATCAGCAAGGCGGCCGGCATGGACAGCGCGCGCACCGGAGAACGCCGCCAGATCGCCAGCACCAGGCCCAGCACGATGGCGATCAGCATGCCCAGCACGGTGGCGGCCAGGGTCACCAGCAAGGCGCTGCCCAACTGCGGCAGGATGTCCCAGGCGTATTGCCAGTCGAAGCGGACGGGGACGGTAGCGGTCATTGCATGAGTACCTTTGCGTGGGGCGCGTTCATCGGGGCCACGTTCAGCGGACGGCGACCCGTTTTTCCAGCAAGCGCATCACGGCGGAAATGGCCTGCGCCGCGATGAAATACAAGACCAGCACCGCCAGGAACACCGGCGTGGTGCGCAAGGTGTCGCTGCGCACCAATTGGCCGCTGAAGGTCAGGTCGGTGATGGTGATCAGGGAAACCAGCGCGGTGTTCTTCAGCAACTCGATCAGCAGGTTGGTGGCGGGCGGCAGCATGGCGGCCAGCGCTTGCGGCAGGACGATCCGGCGCATGGCCAGCGCGGGCGGCATGTTCAAGGCCCGTGCCGCTTCGCGCTGGCCGGGCGGCACCGCGGCGATGGCGCCTCGCACCACTTCCGCGCCATAGGCACCGGTGTTGGCCGCCAGCACGGCGATGCCCACGGCCATGGCGGGTAACTCCAGGCCGAACAGCGGCAGGACGAAGTAGAACCAGAAAAGCTGCACCAGCGCGGAGGTGCCGCGGAATACCTGCACGTAGATGGTGGCGGGCCAACGCACCCACGGACGCGCGGACAGCCGGCCCAGGCCGGCCAGCAGCGCCAAGGGCAATGCCAGCAGCGCGGCCGCCGCCGTGATCTGCAAGGTCACGCCCAAGCCGCGCAATAACGGCAATAACAATATCTGCAACTCTTCCATTGCTTGATTCCGATTGATTGGTCGCCAGGCCCTTGCAGCGGGTGGCCGCGGCGGATGCGTCTGCTACTGTCCCGCGCACAGGCGCGCGGCCGTCATGCCCTGCGGCAATTCCTTGTCGGTGAAGCCGAACGGCGCCACCAGGCGTCGATGCGCCGGCGTGCCGATGAAGCGCTTGAGCTCCGCATTGAAGGCGTCGGCGAGCGGCTGGTCCTGCTTGCGGAAGGCATAGGCGCCGTAGCCGCGCACCGGCTTGCCATCGATCACCGGATCAGTGAACGGCTCGGCGCGTTCCAGGCCACCGTCGGGCGGCAGCTTGCTCAGCAGATGATTGACGGTCAGGGCGGTCGCGCCGTAGGCGTCGGCGCGGTCGACCTGCACGCCGGCCAGTGCGCTGACGGAGTCCGGAAAGACGACCACGCGGTCGGATGGCACGCCGACAGCCGCGGCGTAGTCGCTCTGGATTGCCCCGACGACGACGCCCAGTCTGGCATCCTTGTCACGCTTCAGGTCTTCGTAGCTATGCAGATTGCGCGGATTATGCGTGGGCACCAGGAAGGCGTCGCCTACGCCGTAGGTGGGGTCTGAAAACACCACTTGCTTGCAACGATCCGGCGTCACGTACATGCCGGCGGCGATGATGTCGAAGCGGCTTGCGTTGAGACCGGGAATCAGTGAGCCGAACTCGGTCAGCACGGCGTCCACTTTCTTGATACCCAGGCGCTGCAGCACCACGCGAGCGATTTCCACGGATTCGCCGGTGACCTGATTGCTGCGGCTGTCCATGTAGGCGAACGGCGCCTCGTTGGCGTAGCCCACGCGGATTTCACCCTTGGCGCGGGCTTCGGCCAGGGTGTCGGGGGGATGATCCTGGGTTTCATGCGATGACCCCGGTGAGGCAGCGCCGCCCTCTCCGTTCGCCCGCACAGCCGCGTAGCCCAGCGCCGTTGCGATAAGCACCGCGGCCACGCCGGCCAGTCTTAGGGCTTTAGCCAAACCCCGACCTCCTCAGCAAAAAATATGTATTGGCGAAATGATATTGCATAAAACTATTTCAGTACAAATCAATTGGCTGCGAATCAATCTTGGCAGACCACGAGGTTTTCGCTTTTGCCATCGGCTGCGGACCTTGCAGCACGGGCCGGTAGCCCTGCCGCAGCCTGCTGTCGCAGGCTGCGGCAGGAATGAGGAGGATGTGAGACTGGGAAAGCCTCTGTCTTGCCGCCGCCGGCGGGCGGACAGCGCTATTCGGCGGGATAGATGTATTGTCCGCCGCGTACACCGCCTATCACTACGGCCTCGGGGCCCAGGCCTTGGTGGTTGGTGGGGGACAAATTGAGTGTGCCGTTGGGGACGGCCAGGCCGCGGGTGTTTTCCAAGGCCTCGCGCAAGGCGACGCGGAAGGCTTCGGTGCCAGGGTGCAGGCCGGCCCGGGTGACCGTCGCCACGGCGTGGTCCAGCAACTGCCACGCGCCATACGCATCGGCGGAGAACTGCGTCACGGTGCCCTTGCCATATTGCCCTTCATACAAATCGGCAAAGGCCACGGCGGCGGACCGCGCCGGATGCTCCGGCGGCAAGGTGCGCACGAACATGGCCGGGCCGGCGGCAAACAAGGTGCCCTCGACATCCTCGACCCCTTCCTGCAAAAAGTTGGGCGTGGCGATGCCGTGCGTCTGATAGACCTGGCCGCTGAAGCCGCGCTCACGCAAGGTGCGTTGGGGTAATACAGCGTCGGCGCCCGTCGCGGCGATCAGCACTGCCGCCGGCTTCGCCGCGATGATGCGTTGCGCCTGGCCCACCAGGGCCTGGGCGCCGCGCGGATAGCGTTCCTCCGCGACGATGTTCAGCTTGCCTGCCGCGGCCTGGTGCAGCGCCTGGCGCCAGTCTTCGCCGTAGGCATCGTCGAAGCCTAAAAACGCGATGTCGTGATAGCCGCGTCTCACCATGCTGTCCACCAGGGCGCGGGCCATCAGGTCATCGTTCTGCGACATCTTGAAGACCCAGGCGCGGTCCGCATCCATGGGCTGGACCAGGCCAGGCGTGCCCGCGAGGAAAATCAAGGGCGTGCGGGTGCGCGCGGCAGCCGGCAGCACCGCCTGGGCCAAAGGCGTCGTTACGAACCCGACCACGGCGTCGGCACGCGCGGTGCCGGTGGCCTGACCCGCAGCCGTGCCTGGACCAGTGCCGGTGTTCGTGCCGGCCGCCTTGTCATCCCCGGCGGATTCCGTGAACGCCCGCATATTGGCGAGCGCGCGCGCTGGCTCGCCGGCGTCGTCCAGAACGACGTAGCGCGCGGGCAGGCCGCCCAGGGTCAGCGGCCACAAACGCACCGCATTGCGGCTTTGCAGGCCGAGGACGTTGGCGCGGCCCGTCAGGGACAAGGAAACGCCCACCACGACGGGGGGTGTTGCGCCGGTATCCGCGGCGAGGACGACGGACGTAGTGGAAACGGGGTAAGCGGGGGAAGCAGCGGAGGCAGCGGAAGACGTAGATGCAGCAGATGCAGCAGATGTTGAGGATGCTGCAGATGTTGAGGATGCTGCAGGCGCGGCCGCGGCTGCGGATAACCCCGGGACCGGCAACCAGCCAGCAAGACTCAATGAAACAACCGCGGCGATCCACCACGGCCGGGCGCGAGGACGCGACGGCAGGACAGCAAACATGGCAAGGCTCCGAATACAGGCGGAAGCGCGTATATCCCGAATTTTGCCCTAATCCTTCAGGTTTGCTTCAACCCGTCAGCGAATCGTGAAAAAGTGGTTACGGCGACACGCCGCGACGCGCTCAACCCGCCTTCTGCTGATGCGCTTCGTAGACCAGTGCCGCGGCGGTCAGGTCTTCCAGCGCGCTGCCGACCGCCTTGAAGATGGTGATCTCATCGTCCCGCTGGCGCCCCGCCACGGTCCCGCGCGTCAGGCCCTGCAGATCGCCACGAATATCGCCACGGGCCAGCGTACCGGCCTCGAAGGCGCGCAGCAAGTCACCCGACTTGGCGGGCGCTTCATCGGTATCGACATAGACCGACGCGCCACGGAAGCAGTCAGGATGCGCTTCCAGCATCTCGGGCTTGAAGCTGCCGATCAGGTCCAGATGAGTGCCCGGCCGCAACCAGGCCGCCTGCACCAGCGCTTCGGTCGACAAGGTGGCGCAACTGACGATGTCCGCCTGCTCGACCGCCGTGCGTGCATCCTCGACGGCGACCGCGTCCATGCCCGCCTCGCGCAGACTGGCCGCCAGCGCCTGGGCGCCCGCCGGCCGCACGTTCCAGACGAGCACGCGCTCGATGGGCCGCACGGCGCACATGGCCTGCGCCACCAAGCCGGCGATACGGCCGGACCCGATGATGGTCAACACGCGCGCATCGCGCCGCGCCAGGTAGTCCGCGCCCAGGGCAGCGGCGCCGGCGGTGCGATACACCGTCAGCACGTCGCCGTCGACATGCGCCAGCGGTATGCCGGTATGCGCGCTGTACAGCGTGTACGTGGCATGCAGCCCCGGCAGGCCCCGGGCCCCATTGCCAGGATAGATATTGATGATCTTCACGCCCAGGTAACCGCGCTCGCTCCAGGCCGGCATGATCAGCGCGGTACCCTGGTGGCCGCCGGATTCGACGGCATGGGTGTGCCGCAGGGGCACCGTCGCGCCTTGCTGGAAAGCCGTGCGCAAGGCGGGAATGAGTGTGTCGAAAGACAGCGCCGAACGGGTCTGTTCGGTATTGATGAGCAACATCGGACTACCTCCTGATAGCCGAGGATTATCCCGAAGAGGGGCCCGGACTGCTACAAGAGATATCCCGCCATGGGGTATATGATGATTTCTCGGCTTCGCTTGGCGAAGCCGTGTCCTTTCAATCCTTCCTGGGAGTAGCAGCATGAAGAAGAAAGCATCCGCAGTATGGAAAGGCGACCTGAAAACCGGCAAAGGCCAGATCTCCACCGAAAGCGGCGCTTTGAAGGACGCGCCCTATGGCTTCAAGACCCGCTTTGAAAACGCACCCGGTACCAATCCCGAAGAGCTCCTGGGCGCCGCCCACGCGGGCTGCTTCTCGATGGCCTTGTCCAATATCCTCGGCGAATCGGGCCTGACCGCCGACAGCATCCAGACCGAAGCCGTCGTGACGCTAGACCAGGCTGATGGCGGTTTCGCCATCACCGCCGTGCATCTGACCGTCGTGGCCAAGATCCCCGGCGCCGATGCCGCCGCATTCGAGGCAGCCGCCAACAAGGCCAAGGCGGGCTGCCCGGTTTCCAAGGTGCTGAAAGCCACCATCACCATGGACGCCAAGCTGGCCTGATCGGGCCGCGTACCGCGAATCCGTGCAGGTAGGTTCTATATAGAGCCCCCTGCGCGAGGCGGGCAGCCTGCTGCCTGCTGCCTCCATTACAGACTGAACCTGCGCCGACCGGGATCCACCGGTCGGCCGGTTCACTGCCGCCGGATTATTCCGGACGCGATATTCCGTCCGGCTCATGTCCCCGCCGGCGGCCACTGCCTATCCTCCCTGGCACTGCACTTGCAGAGAGACCCCGAGAGCTTATTTCTAACGCTTGCCGCGGCGCTCCTGCCAAGGCACACTCCCCAAATAGATGAGATTCGGACTTCGCGAGCGGTCGATAGTTTTTTTAAATCGCAAACTACATTTCTATTTAGTTGACCGAATCCGCCGGAATACTCACAATGGGAATCATTCTCAAATTAGTCCGATCAGCATGATTTTGCTGGGGGACTGCTCGAAAGCGGTAGCTCCCCGGTCACAGGGAGGGCAAACGGCCTAGGGACTTTAACCGGCGGCACCCTTGACCAAATTCATCCTGGCAATCACCGGCAACAGAGCGATCGCCGCCCACGACAGGCAAGTGTCGTTAGGCCTGCGCCGCCTGGTCGGCTCCGGCCTGCTGGTAGCCGTAGGCTATATCGATCCGGGCAACTGGGCCACCGACATCGCGGGTGGCAGCACCTTCGGTTATCACCTGATGATGGTGGTATTCGTCGCCGCATTCCTGGCCTTGGGCTTCCAGGTGCTGGTGTCGCGCCTGGCGCTGGCCACGGGTGAAGACCTGGCCACCCTGACCGTGCGCCACCTGCCCCGCCCGCTGGCACGCATGGCGTGGCTGGCCGGCGAAGCGGCCATCCTGGCCACCGCCCTGGCCGAACTCATCGGCGGCGCCATCGCCTTGCGGCTGCTGTTCAATCTGCCTCTGCTGGTGGGCGTGGGCGTGACGGCCGCCGGTACCTTCGCCGTGCTGGCCGTAGCGCGTGGCAACGCCGATCGGCACGAGCGCATCATTGCCGTGCTGCTGGCCGTCGTTTCGGTGTCGTTCATCTTCCTGCTGTTCAAGGTCAAGCCCGACTGGACTGCCGTGGCCGTCGGCACGGTCAACCCGGTGCAGGCCTTGCGCGATCCCACCGGCTTCCTGATCGCGCTGGGCATCCTGGGCGCCACCCTGATGCCGCACAATCTCTATCTTCACTCCGGCTCGCTGGCCCACCGCGCCCGCGAGCTGCCGCGCGAGGCCCGCACGCTGGCCATGCGCATCGCGCGCAACGACACCATCTTCTCGCTGGGCATCGCCACGCTGATCAATGCCGCCATCATCATCGTCGCCGCCGCATCGTTGGCGGGCGGCC
Organism: Achromobacter sp. HZ34; assembly: GCF_002209485.1. Classification (GTDB taxonomy): domain Bacteria; phylum Pseudomonadota; class Gammaproteobacteria; order Burkholderiales; family Burkholderiaceae_B; genus Bordetella_C. Next base: position 1,458,892 of record NZ_NJIX01000001.1, read on the forward strand.
CGATGCCTGTGACCAGCCTGGACGAAGCCCATGCCGTCATCGGCAAGACGCTGGGCGTGGGTGCCGCCGTGGTGTTCGCGGTGGCGCTGTATGCCGCGGGCCAAAGCTCCACCATCACCGGCGTGCTGGCCGGACGCGTGCTGGCCAATGGCTTTCGCGCCAGCAAGTGGTCGGACCGCAAGCGTGCGCTGTTCACGCGCCTGGTTGCCGGCAGCGTGGCCATCGGGCTGCTGGTTGCCACGGGTGGGCATGATCCCGACGAACTGCTCGTGCTCAGCCAGGTGGTCTTGAGCCTGGCCCTGCCCTTTGCCCTGGTGCCGCTGGTGTGGCTGGCCATGCGCAACGACGTCATGGGCAGCTACAAGCTGCGCGGCACATGGGCCATGCTGGCGATCCTGGCGACCGCGGGGATCGTCTTGCTGGATGGCTATCTACTGGTGTTGCAGGCGATTTGAAGGCGTACATGACACCCCGCGAACGCACCAGGTGAAAGCAAACGCCTGGACGTGCGCCCGAGCGCATATTTTTCTCTTCAGAAAGAAGAAAAGGGAATTTCTTGAGAAATTCCCTTTTTCATTCCATGTTGCGGCTAGCAGCGACCGGTTGCTTTATGCGCCGATCGGCTGGCTATCCGGGCGACGGATCACGATGGTCGACGAGCGTGGCGTGCGGCCGCTTTCCGGCCAGGCCTGCGTGGGATGCTGGATGTTGACGAAGAACGTCGTCAAGTCCGGCGTGTAGGCGATGCCCGTGATTTCGCAGCCCACCGGCCCCACCAGGAAGCGCTTGGACACCCCCGTGGCCGGATCGATGCAATACATGCCGTTATTGCCGAACACGGTGGTCGACGCGGTCGAACCCAGGTTCATGTCGGTCTCAACCCACAGGCGGCCGGCGGCGTCCAGGCGCAGGCCGTCCGGGCTGCTGAAGGCATCGCCGTTGATGTTGCCCGCCAGGTTGGGCTTGCTCAGCGCGGCAGCCTGGACCGGATCGCCGGCCAGCAGGAAGATGCTCCACGTGAACGTGGTGGCCAGGGGCGAATTGCCGGCCTCGTTCCAGCGGATGATGTGGCCATGATGATTTTCCGCGCGCGGATTGGCCGCATCGACCGGTGCATTGGTGCCCCGGCCGCTATTGTTGGTCAGGGTGACGAAGATGTCTTTGTTGGGACCCACCGTGATCCATTCCGGCCGATCCATCACCGTGCCGCCCACCGATACCGCGGCATCCTGGGTTTCGATCAGCACGTCGGCCTGGGTGGCGAAACCCTCTGCCGAAGTCAGGCCCGCATTGCCCTGCACCAGGGGTATCCACACGCCGCCACCGCCCGCGTTGAACTGCGCCACATACAACGTGCCGTCATCCAGCAGATTGGTGTTGGCCGCGCGATTGGCGGGATCGTAAGCGCGGGTGGGCACGAATTTGTAGATGCAGCCCGGCGTCGTATCGTCGCCCATGTAGAAGGCGACTCGGTTGTTCTCGTCGACCAGGTAGGCCACGTTCTCGTGCGCGAAGCGACCCATGGCGGTGCGCTTGACGCCTTGCGACAGCAACTGGCCTTGCGGATCCAGTTCGACCACCCAGCCGTAGTTGATGTCGGGCTGACTGCTGTCGAAGTAGTTGCTGGTGGTTTCTTCGCAGGTCAGGTAGGTGCCCCAGGGCGTGGCGCCGCTGGAGCAGTTGTTCAGGGTGCCGATGATGGTGGCGCCCAGGCGGCTGCGCGCAGGGCCGCCGACGCCGTAGGCCGTGTTGCCGGTGTAGCGGCGGTTGTAGGTGGAATCGTGCTTGACGCTCCAGGTGCCGTCGGTCTGGGCCACTTCGATGACCGACACGCCCACGGCGGACAGCGCCAGGCGCTTCTGGTCCAGGGTGGCGGTGGCCTCGTTGAAGGAACCGCTGAAGGTGCCCGTGGGGAAGTAGACCTTCAGGTCGACCTGTTCGTGGTTGATGGCCAGCAGGCCGCCCTGCTGCGGGTCCACGCCCGGCAAGGCGAAGTAGTGCATGCCGTCGTTGTCGCCGCCGGCACGCTTGTCGGTAACGTCCCAGGCCGGGAAGACGCCTTCGGTCCAGGCTGTCGAGCCGGCTTCCACGGCGTCGCCGGTGGAGAACAGCACCTGCACCTGGTAGCCCGACGGCACGGTCACCGTGTCGGCAGTGGTGCGCGCGACGGATTGGAAGCGGATGGAGTAGTCCTTGTCGGGGTCCAGGCCTGGCTCGCGAGGCGTTTCCTCGGGAGTTTCGGCTGGGGGGTCCTGGGCCGGGGGATCGTTGCTGACGGGCATGTCATCGTCGTCGTGATCGCCACCACAGGCCGTCAGCGACGTGGCGCCGAAGACAGAGAGGGCCGCCATGCCAAAACCGGATTTCAGCCAGGTACGGCGCGCCGGGTCGGCGGCCAGGACCTCGTCCAGGGACTGGCCCGGCTTGGGGCTGATGCGGCCGGACGAGGGGGGACAGGTGGCTCTGGCTTCATCGGTGCTGTGGGACATGCGGCTTCTCCAATTGATAGCAGGTTGAAAGCTACGCATGATGCATATGGAATTTGACAGGAAGTTGTCAGTTGTTCATAAGGAAATTGATAGCTAAGCCATTCGTGCTCGCCCGAGTCGGCGATGAGACCGGGCCGGCTGCCGCCGGCCCCTGCGCCGCATCCCGCTATCGCGCATGGCGCGGCACCTGGACCGGAGGGCGGCCGGGGCCGTGCTGGACTGGACTGGACTGGACTGGACTGGACTGGACTGGACTGGACTGGGCTGGGCTGGGCTGGGCTGGGCTGGGCTGGGCTGGGCTGGGCTGGGCCGGGTCAGGACTGGCGCCGGGGCCGGAGGGGGCGGTAGCCCCCTCAAAAAAAAAGCCGGCGTTTACGCCGGCCCTTCCTTCGCCCCCTGCGGTGGGGATCAGATTTTCGCCTTGAACTCCTTGTTCCAGTAATCCAGGAAGTCGTTCTTGCTGTCGACCAGGGCTTTCAGGTCGTATTTGTGGATACGCTTGATCTCGTCTTCGGTGAAGCCCACCCGCGCCTGCAGATCGGGCGGCAACTGCGCGTTGTGAACGGTCGGGGCATACCCCATGGCCTTGGCGAACTGCAATTGGCCAGCAGGATCCAGCATCGCGTTGAGATACTTCCAGCCGCTTTCCGCATTGCGGCTGTTGCGCGCCAGGCCACCTTCGAAGGTGACCGGAATCGCACCCTCCTTCGGAATCACGAATTCCAGCGGCAACCCCGCATCACGCCACTGCAGCGCGCGCGCCTTCCACATGCAGGCCATCCAGATCTCGCCGGACTTGAAGGCCGCCGCCACGGCTTCGTTGGACGGATAGACCCGGGGCTGGTTCTTCACCAGCTCGGACAGGAACTTCTTGCCCGGCTCGAAACTGTTAGTGCCGCCCCCCGCCGCCAGGCCCACGAAGATACCGTTGAAGTTGAACAGGATGTCCGAGAACCCGGTACGCCCCTTGTACGCAGGATCCAGCGCAATATTGAAGCTGTCCGGCGGCGTCTTGAATTTTTCCTTGTTGTACACCAGCACCATGGCGCTGAAGATATGCGGAATCGAATATGGCGTCTTGAACTGGTCGTACACATTGGCCAGGTTCGGCACCTGCTTGGCCGTGACGTCATGCAGGCACTCGCTACGTGCCACGTCGTACATGTCCAGGTCGCCCAGCAAGGCCACGTCCATGGAACCGCGCCGCGAATTCTTTTCCGCTTTCAGCTTGGTCATGCGGGGCACGGCGTTGCCGGTGTCGAACACCACATCCAGGCCCAGCTGCTTGGCGGTGGGGCCGATGAACTGCTGGAGGAAATTCTGGTAATCGCCGCCCCAGGTGCCCACCACCACATCGCCGCCGGCGGCGCGCGCCATGCCAGGGACCAAGGGAAGCGCCGGAGCCAGTGCCAGCCCCGCTGCGGATTTCAGAAAAGTGCGCCGATCGCGATGCCAGTTTTGCATGCCGTGACTCCTTCCATGAACGTTTATCGCGCTACGCCCCCGTGTGCGTAACGCTGGAGATGACCCTGACGCGGAGAGCCGCCGGGCCGGTGCAACTGCTTGATGCTGCGAATTGATGCTGCGAATTGATGCTGCGAATTGGTGTTGCCGCTTGGTGTTGCCACTATCCTCCGCGCGGTTGCACCTCATTGTGGGTGGAGTGCGACCTCGCCTGAATTGGAGGTTACCCGCAAGGAACCCGTGCCCGACGGCCGTGATGCGTGCACCGTGACGGCAGCATGAACCACCATGGTGTTGAGCGCCTGCGCGTCCAGGTCGCGGGTGATGATGACGAACAGGTTGTCCGTCACGTCACCGGCACGCAGGCGGCGCGGCGCGCTGAACGTGGTGCCGACGCTCTGGATCAGGATGGGGTCGTCGCAGTCGCTCACCCGCAGCACGGCCTTCACCCGCAACAGACGCTCGCCGCAATAGGCGGAAAGATCATCCAGCCATAAAGCCAGGTCTTCCCACGCGGCACCTTCCGCCAGCGCGGCGGTCAGCACGTGTATGCGTGGATGCGCGATGCTTCCTGCCTGCGCCGCCTTGGCTTGTGTGGCCGCGCCCTTGCCCGGCGTGGCGGACGACGAGAACGCGCCGGCCTGCCCTGCCCGCCCGCTTGCCCGCAGCGCGGCCACGGCTTGCGCCACGCCGGCGTCACCCGCCGCCTGCGCGACATCTGGGGCGGTATCTGGCGCGGCGTCTGGCGCGATGTCCGGCGCGATGTCCGGCGCGGTGACTGATGCGACGGCTGATGCGCTGCCCTCGAAGGCGCGGCGGGCAGCCTGCTCGCGTGCGGGCTCATGGACGATATCCGCCAGCGGATTGATACCGGCGATCACCGCTCGATGATGCGCAATGTCCTGCTCGCCGGCCAAGTCGAGCTTGGTCAACACGATACGTTGCGCCGCCGCCAGTTGCGCGCTGGCCTCGTCGAAACGTTCGGCCTGCAAAGCGCCCGTGACGCAGTCATAGGTGCTTATCACGGTCAGCCGCAGCCGGCGCTGCGCCAGTTCAGGATCCGCCAAGGCGGCGATGATGGGTCCCGGCCGGGACACACCGCTGGTTTCGAGGATGATGCGACGTAATGGACCCAACGTCTGACCCAACGTCTGACCCGACGCCGGCCCCGGCCCGAGCGCCGCACCGCCCGCCGGCCCATACCCCGCCGGGCGCCGCGCGTCCAGCAAGGCGACCACGGTGTCCACCAGGCTGCTGCGCATCGCGCAACAGACGCAGCCATTGGCCAAAAGCGTCATCGGCACGGCATCGCTGCCATCGGCAACGATGACGCCGTCGACACCGATCTCGCCCACCTCGTTGACGATGACGCCCGTGTCGGCGGTGCCCGCATCATTCAGATACTGCAGCAACAGCGTCGTCTTGCCGCTGCCCAGGAAGCCGGACAGGATGATCAGATCGACCGGCTCCGCTTCGCGCGGCGCCAGCATGGCCGCATGCGACGCGGCATTTGAGGACGCAGCCCCGGATGCCACAGCCCTCGATGCCACAGCCCCGGATGAAACAACCCCTTCTGTCTCAGCGCGCATGGGGCGGCCCCTCGGGATCGCCGTCCCAGCTGCCGCGTACCAGCTCACGCACATCGGCCAGCAACTGCTCGGTGTCATACACCATGCCGGCCTTGATGGTGTAGCGCAAGGCCCGTTGCCACTCGACCTTGCCCGTATCGTCGTTCAAGCGCATCGCACCCGTGCCGTACAGCAACTTGAAATCCTCCAGGGGATTCTGGTCATGCACCAGCAGGTCAGCGCGCTTGCCCAGATCCACGACCCCGGTGTCGCCATCCAGCCCCAGCAGGGCCGCGCTTTCCGCCGTGGCCGCGCGCAGCACCTCCAACGGATGGAAACCGGCCTCCTGCAACAACTCAAGTTCGCGGATGAAGCCGAAGCCATATATCTGGAAGATGAAGCCCGAGTCGCTGCCGGCGCAGACCCGGCCGCCCAGGTTCTTGTACTCGTTGATGAACTGCATCCACAGCCGGTAGTTCTGCTTCCACTCGATTTCGTTGGTGGTGCTCCAGCGATACCAGTAGGCGCCATGGCCGCCGCGCTGCGGCTGGAAGTATTTCCAGACGGCCTTCCACGTGTAGTCGTCGTGCCAGTCGGCGCGCCGCGCCCGCATCAGGTCGCGATTGGCGTCATAGATGTTGAAGGTCGGCACGAATGTGTGGCCTGCCTCCAGAAAGGCATCCATGACCTCGCGCCATTTGGCGCTGCCGGGCTGGGCCGCCTGCATGAAGGTCTGGCCCGCCAGCGCGAAACGGAAGTACTCGTCGCCGTAGTTGTAGTCCGTGGGGAAATTCTGCACCACGCGGTTCTCGAACAGCGCTTCCGGCAGGCCGTAGTAATGCTCGGAACTGGTCAGCCCCCATCGCGCCGACTTCAGGGAGTTCACCCGAGTCACCGCCATCTGCGCATGATGGCAGCCCGAACGCAGGCCTTCGATGCGGGCCTCGTCCAACGCCGCCTGCATGATGGCGGGCGGCGCCCCGAAGAACTTGATGCCGTCGGCACCGCGCGCCTTGATCTTGCGCACCCACTCGCGCGCCTGCTCCGGCGTATGGATAGTCTTGACGCGGTCGTTCACCGCCGGAAAGTAGGCATGCGCCACGATGCGCGGCGCCGCGATTTCGTTCTTCTCCGCGGCTTCCTTCTGCTGCAGGTTCCAGCCCAGGCCATTGATGGAACCCATCTCGCGGATGGTGGTTACGCCATGGGCCAGCCACAGCTTGTAGATGTAGTCGGCCGGCGGCACGATGCCGCTCATCGAGTGATACGGCGTACCGATGTGCGCATGCGCATCGACGAAACCCGGCGTGACGAACTTGCCATGGCAATCGATCTCGTGATCGCCCGGGCCCGGCCGCCGCGCGGGATTGATCTCCTTGAGCGGCGTGCCCACATTGACCAGCCCGACGATACGGTCCTGCTCGATGACGATGTCCACGGGCCCCCAGGGCGGCGCCCCCGTCCCGTCGATGACGGTGGCGCCTCGCAACACCAGGCGCCCGAAAGGCCCTTCCCCGCGATCGCGCGAGGTGGCGGCGACGGCGGGATGCCATCCTTTGGCGGCATTGAGATCCCGCAATTCCTCGCCAACTTCCGAGCTGGCGTAAGACTGGTCGGCAGACATGGTTCTTCCTTCGACACGATGGGGCACTTGCGGCGGCGCAGGGACGCCTGCAGGGTCCGGGTTAGACAGAAAAGCTAGGCATGAAAGGTGGCGTTCCAGAACGTATTCAGATCGGCCTCGCTGCGCACCAGCAGGTCCATGTCGCGCTTGACCACCCGTTCCAGTTCGGCCGGCGCGAACGCCACCGCCTGGCTCTCGGGCGGCAAAGCCGCATCGACGACCGCGGGCGTCAGGTAAAGGCGCGCGGCAAGCGCCTGCTGCACCTTGACGTCGAGCAAGGCATTCAGGAACGCGGCGGCGCAGGCCCGATTCGGCCCCGCGGCGACCGGCGCGGCCTGCGATACCGAGGGAATCAATCCTTCACGCGGCACCACAGACGCCAGGTCCAGGCCGTCTTTCTTCCACTTCAGCGCGGTCGAGCGCCAGACCAGCGCGGCCCGCACCTGGCCATGGCGAAACGCCCGCGCGAGGCTGTTCTCGTCGTAATAGGCACGCGCGCCCTGGCCCCGCAGCGCGGTCAACCAGGCGCGTCCCGCATCGAGGTCCGCGGCGCCCTTGCCCGCCGCCAGCGCACCGGCGATGGCCAGCGTCACGGGCATGCCGTCGAGCAGACCGATGTGGTCCCTGGACTGCCCTGCGCCGGATGCAGCACCGTTGGCCGCGCCCGTTTTTTCCGAGGAATCCTTGCCGCTGGCGTCCTTGGCGGCATCCTTGGATGCGTCCTTGGCGACGTCCTTCGAGGCGCTCTCGGCGGCCGGCTCAAGCAGCGCGGCCAGGCTGTCCGGCGGCGCCTTGAACTTGCTCTTGTCGTAGACCAGCACCAGGCCGGTCCACGCATACGGAATGGCGGATGGCGACTGCAGCGCCGGCAGCACTTGTGCGCCGCGCGTGACCGCCTGGGCATCGATGGGCGCCAGGCCGCCTTCCATCTGGATCGCGCGCAACTCGCGGTCGCGCAGCACGACGAGATCCAGCGTGGGCTTGCGCGCGCCAACTTCAGCGCGGATGCGCGTGCGCTGCGCCAGGGCGCTGGCAACCTGATACGACGGCACCAGGCCGGCCGGCGCCAGCAAGGGATCGAGCACTTCCTGCAGCAAGGCCTGCCGCGTACCCGCGGCTATGCCAACCGAAACGCCGGCCCCACATTGCGCGGCCGCGCGCGCCAGCCCTGGCAGGCCCAGCAGCGTCGACGCCACCGGGCCGGCGGCCAGCAGCGAAGAAAAACGCAGAAATGAACGACGTGTACGCACAGCGGCCATGCCACAAACTCCAGAAACCTGATGGGACCCTCATTTTCATCCCATGTTTAACCGCTTGTCACGCGGTCGTCCGTTACTTTTTCCAGCGCGCCGGGCGTATTCATCCTATGGTCATCAAGTTGGCGTTACCGCCGGCGGCCGCCGTGTTCACGCTGATGGAGCGCTCCGTCACCAGCCGGTCCGGCACATAGCGTGCGCCCTGCCCCAGCGCCTCCGTCGTCAGCCCCTGCACCGGCACGATGGCGCCATCGCGCGCGGCGATGCGCCTTTGGAACACCAGCAGGGCATCGCCATCGCCTTCGAACAGCGCGGCCTGGAAGTCGGCCTGCTCCAGGTCCGCTTCCGCCACCAGCGTCACGGCCTGTTGCTGCGCGGCGTCCAGGCGCTGCCGCGCTGCGCGCGCCGCGGCGTTGTCGATATACATGACCCGATTGCCGGTGGCCCGCGCCACGGCCCATTGCGCCTGCGCGCCCGCCTCGGAGGCCGCTGCGCACAGCACGGTGCCGCGCGGCGCCAGCCGGTAGGTGTTGGACTCGCCCGTCGGACCCGGCAAGGTAATCGAAAGCGGCAAGGAAGCGGGCGCTGCGGAGGCCTGCACCGCATCCGGCGCCGCATTTGGCATTGCAGTCGGCAGCGCAATTGGCGTCCCACGGCCCTCACCCATCGGGAAAACAACCGGCAGCCCCGGCGGACGCACGGACAGCAGGCGATACATGTACAAGGGTCCGCCCGCCTTGGGCCCCGTGCCCGACAATCCCTCGCCGCCGAAAGGCTGCACGCCCACCACCGCCCCCACGATATTGCGGTTGACGTACATATTGCCGGCATGGATACGCTGGGTCACGCGGGCGATGGTCTCGTCGATGCGGGTATGCACGCCGAACGTCAAGCCATAGCCGCTGCCGTTGATGTCGTCCAGCAAGCCGTCGAGCTGGTCGCGCTGATAGCGCAGCACGTGCAGCACGGGACCGAACACTTCGCGCTCGAGTTCACGCAGGCTGTCGATCTCGATCAGCGTGGGCGGGACGAACGTCCCATGTCGCGCCGCCGCCAGCGGCGTGGTCTGCGCGACCGCCTTGCCGGCCGTGCGCATGGCGTCGATATGGCGCTGGATATTGTCCCGCGCCTCGGCGTCGATGACCGGCCCGACATCGGTCGACAGGTGATCGGGATTGCCCACCCGCAACTCGTCCATGGCGCCGCGCAGCATGTGCAGCACATGATCCGCGCTGTCTTCCTGCAGGCACAGCACGCGCAGGGCCGAGCATCGTTGGCCGGCGGAATCGAAGGCCGACGTCAACACGTCGAACACCACCTGTTCGGCCAGCGCGGATGAATCGACGATCATGGCGTTCTGGCCGCCCGTCTCGGCGATCAGCGGGATGGGATGGCCGGCGTCGTCCAGGCGCTCGGCCAGGGTGCGCGCGATCAGGCGCGCGACGTCGGTGGACCCGGTGAACATCACGCCCTTGACGGCGGGATTGCCCACCAGTGCCGCGCCCACCGTTTCGCCGTGCCCCGGCAGCAACTGCACCGCATCGGCCGGCACCCCGGCCGCGCGCAGCATGGCCACGGCCTGCGCCGCGATCAGCGGTGTCTGCTCGGCCGGCTTGGCCAGCACGGTGTTGCCTGCCGCCAATGCCGCCGCCACCTGGCCCGTGAAGATCGCCAGGGGAAAATTCCACGGACTGATGCACAGCACGGGTCCCAGCGGACGATGGCTATGGTTGTCGAATTCGCGTTCGGCCTGGTCCGCGTAATAGCGCAGGAAGTCGACCGCCTCGCGCACTTCCGCGACCGCATTCGACAGGGACTTGCCCGCCTCGCGCACGATGAGGCCCAGCAGCGTCTGCATCTGCTCTTCGAACAATTGCGCCGCGCGGCGCAGGCATTGCGCGCGTTCCGATACCGGCGTCGACTGCCAGATCGGCGCACCCGCCACGGCATGGCGCAGCGCATCCTCGACGTCGGCTTCACACGCTTCGATGACATGGCCCACCACGTCACGCAGATCGGCGGGATTGCGCAAGGGCTGGGCGCGCTCGTCGTCCCACACCAGGCTGCCGCCTACCGTGGGCGCGGCGCGCCAGGGCATGGCCGTGCTGGCCAGCAGCGCCGCGGACAAGGACGCCAGGCGGTGCTCATTGCTCAGGTCCAGGCCTTGTGAATTCAGGCGCGCGCCGCTGGCGGCGCTGCCGAACAACTCACGCGGCAAGGGAATCTTTTCATGCGGCGCCCCCAGGGGAACGATGGCCTGGGCCGCATCGACAGGGTCCTGCACCAGTTCGGCGACGGACACGCTGTCGTCGCCGATGCGGTTGACGAACGAGGTATTGGCGCCGTTCTCCAGCAGGCGTCGCACCAGATAGGCCAGCAGCGTCTCATGCGTGCCGACCGGCGCGTAGATGCGGCAAGGACGATTCAGCTTGCCTTGCCCGGCCGCGCCGACCACCTCGTCGTACAGCGACTCACCCATGCCATGCAGGCACTGGAATTCGTACTGGCCAAGGTAGTAGTTCTGGCCCGCCATCTGGTAGATGGCCGCCACGGTGTAGGCATTGTGCGTGGCGAACTGCGGAAACACCGCTGCCGGCGCGCCTAGCAGTTTGCGCGCGCAGGCCAGGTAGGACACATCGGTGTAAACCTTGCGGGTATAGACCGGATAGCCTTCCAGCCCGTCGATCTGGGCGCGCTTGATTTCGCTGTCCCAGTAGGCCCCCTTGACCAGGCGGATCATCAGGCGATGGCGGCTGCGGCGCGCAAGGTCGATGACGTAGTCGATGACGAAAGGCGCCCGCTTCTGGTAAGCCTGGATGACGAAGCCGATGCCGTTCCAGCCCTCCAGTTCCGCATCGAAGCACAGTGCCTCCAGCAGATCCAGCGAGATCTCCAGCCGGTCGGCCTCTTCGGCATCGATGTTCAGGCCGATGTCGTAGCTGCGTGCCAGGCGGGTCAGCTGCAGCACCCGCGGCAGCAGTTCAGTCATGACGCGATCGCGTTGCGCGCGCGTGTAGCGCGGGTGCAGCGCCGACAGCTTGATCGAGATCCCCGGCCCCTGGTAAATGCCGCGGCCGGCGGAGGCCTTGCCGATGGCGTGGATGGCCTGCTCGTAGGACGCGTAGTAGCGGTCGGCGTCGGCCGAGGTGGTGGCAGCCTCGCCCAGCATGTCGTAGGAATAGCCGTAGCCCTTGGCCTCCAGCTTGCGATTGTTGGCCAGCGCTTCCGAAATGCTCTGGCCCGACACGAACTGCTCGCCCATCATGCGCATGGCGATATTCACGCCCTTGCGGATCAGTGGCTCGCCGCCCTTGCCGATCAGGCGCGTCACGGCGCGCGACAGCGTCTGTTCGCTGTTGACCGCCACCAATTTTCCGGTGAGCATCAGGCCCCAGGTCGCGGCGTTGACGAACATGGACGGCGAGCTGCCCATATGCGACTTCCAGTCGCCATGCGAAATCTTGTCGCGGATCAGCGCGTCGCGCGTGGCCCGGTCAGGAATGCGCAGCAGCGCTTCGGCCAGGCACATCAGCGCCACGCCTTCCTGGCTGGACAGGGAGAACTCCTGGATCAGGCCCTCCACCCCGCCGCCGGTACGCTTCTCGCGCAGGGACTTGACCAGGCCGGCGGCCATGGCATGGACTTTTTCGGGATTGGCCACGCGCGCCTGGCCCAGCAGCAAGGCCACGCACTCGGGTTCCGGGCGCCGGTACGCCGCCGTGATGGCGGCGCGCAGCACGGACTGCGGTTGCACGTCCTGGCCGAATTCGAAGAACGGCGGCATCTGCGCCTGCCGGGGCAGGTCGGCGTCCTCCGCGCCGGCCTGCAATCCGCCGTTGTAATGCGAGATCTCCGCCGGCAGCTGGCCGCGTTCGATGCGGTCCAGATACGACACGATGGCCTGCTTGTGCAGCCAGTGCGGAGTGCAATTGAGTTTTGCCGCGGCGTTCTTCAGTCGATCGCGCAATGCGTCATCGACCTTGACGCCTAGAGTCGTGGTGGCCATGCTGCCTGATGCGTAGCGCTGGTTGGGTTATGGCGGCGGAGTCATGCCAGCCGGGGCCTGCTAGTCCAGGTAATTGTGGTAGATCTTCCCGCCTTTCATGACCAGGGGAATGCGTTCGCCCTGGCCCAGCAGGCAGGAAATATCCTTGTAGGGATTGCCGTCGACTACCAGGACGTCGGCATAGGCACCCGCCATCAGGCGCCCCAGCTTGTCCTGCATGTTCAAGACTTCGGCGCCGATCAGCGTGGCGCTCTGGATGACCTCGTGATTGCCGAGGACTTCGGCGCGGATGCGGAACTCATCGCTCTGCAGGCGCTGCGAAGGGCCCAGCAGATCGGTCCCCAGGCCCATCTTCACGCCGGCGCGCTTGAACAGTTCCAGCGACTCCAGCCCGGCCTGGCGCACCGATGCGATCTTGACCACGCTTTCCTCCGGCAGGCCGTATTGCGCGCCCTCGTTGGCCAGGGCCTCGTACGTCACCAGCGTGGGCACCACGTAAGCGCCCTTCTCCGCCATCAGGCGGGCCACGCGTTCGTCGATCAGGTTGCCGTGTTCGATGGTGCGCACCCCCATGTTGACGGCGCGCTCGATGGCCTCGGCCGTGTAGGAGTGCGCCATCACATACGTCTGGCGCGCCCGCGCTTCGTGCACCATGGCGCGGATCTCGTCGTCCGAATAGCCCCACGACGCGATGGGATCGGTGGGCGACGCCACGCCGCCGGACGCCATGATCTTGATCTGGTCCGCGCCCATCTGCAGTTCCTGGCGCACGGCGCGGCGCACATCGTCCACGCCGTCGGCCACCCGCCCGATGTCGCCAGCGCGGAAGCAGCAGCCGCAGAAGCTCATCGGACGCAGATGGTCCGAGCGCGGCCGCGGATCGCCATGGCCGCCGGTCTGGCTGATGGCGCGGCCCGAGATGAACAGGCGCGGGCCGATCACCGTGTCTTCCTCGACCGCGCACTTCAGGCCCCAACCGGCGCCGCCCGCGTCGCGCAGCGTGGTGAAGCCACGCCGCAGCATGGCTGCCATGATGGGCACCGAACGCATCATCACCAGCGCATCGGGCAGCACGCCCTGCGTGCTCAGGTTCAGCTGGGTGGCCATGACGTGGCCGTGCAGGTCGATGATGCCGGGCATGACGGTCTTGCCCCTGGCATCGATCACCTGGGCCGACGCCGACTGCAGCGGCCGGTCGGACACTTCCTTGACCAGGCCATCCTCGACCAGGACGTCATGGCCTTCCAGCAATTCGCCCACGGTGGGGTCGAGCAGATTTCCATTCTTGAACAGGACGGCGGTCATCTAAGGCTCCGGATGCGGTTCGGGGAAAAGGGTTCGTAAGGGATCATGACGTCATCGTCTTCACATAGCGGCGATGGATCAGCCAGTTCGACAGCAGCGCCATCAGCAAGGTGGCGCAGACCAGCACCAGGGCCAGCGCCGACCCGAAAGGCCAGTTCGAACCGCGCGTGATCTGGTCGTACAGCGCCGGCGCCATCATGGTGATGCCGCTGCCGCCCAGCAGCACCGGCGTGGCATAGGCATTCATGCACAGGATGAACACCAGCACCGTGCCGGCCGCCACGCCCGGCGCCGCGATGGGCAGCACCACGCGGCGCAGCGTCGTGAAGAAGTTGGCGCCCAGGTTCTGCGCCGCTTCCTCCACGGCGAAGTCGATGCCTTCCAGCACGCTCTGCAAGGTCAGGATGAAGTACGGCAGCACCACCGCCGTCGTGCCTATCACCACGGCCAGGGGTGTGTAGAGCAGCTTGATGGGCTCGGCCGCCAGGCCCACGCCCACCAGCAGCGCGTTCACCGCGCCCGCATTGCCCAGGATGATCATCCAGCCGGCCGCGCGCACCACATTGCCGACCAGCAGCGGAAACACCAGCAGGATGATCAGCAGGCTTTTGTAGCGGCTCTGCGTCTTGGCCAGGAAATAGGCCACCGGAAAGCCAAGCACCAACGCCAGCCCGGTGCACAGCGCGGCCACCCACAGGGTGGTGACGAACACATTGCGGTAGTAGGCGTCGCTGAAGAACTTCGCGTAGTTTTCAAGGGTGAAGCCCGCCTGCATGGTCTTCACCGGATCGAAGTGCTCGAAGCTGTAGCGGAACAGCATGAGGATGGGCACCAGCACGATGACCAGTACCACCAGCGAAGCGGGAAAGGCCATGCTGGCGCCGCGCACGCGCCCGTTGCCAGCCGCGACCCTGGGCGCCGCTGGGGCGGACGCCGCAGACGTAGCAGCCGAGGATGAGGAAGCCGAAGATGTGGAAGCAGGGATAGGAGACGCCTGGGGATCAGGCTGTGCCGATGTCTGCATGGCGGGCCTCGTCACGCGCTGAACGCCACGCAATCGGCGGGATGGAAGCAGGCGTACACCGGCGCGCCCTGGGCCAGCGCGGGCGCGGCATGGGCGGACCCAGCGTGGGCTGCCCCCGCATTCGGTGCCCGGCATCCGAGCACATCGCCATTGTCCAACCGCACGCGCACGTCGATATGCGCGCCCAGATACGACACCGCATCCACCCTGCCCGCCAGGGCATTGGGCCCATCGGCCAGGGCGCGCAGTGCCACCCGTTCCGGTCGCACGCCCACCCGCGTACTGCCCGAGGCGGCATCGCCTACCGCCAGGCGCAGGCCGCGCGCCGTGGCGAAGACACCGGCGCCATCCATGCGTCCATCGAAGAAATTCATCTTGCCGAGGAAGTCGGCCACGAACAGATTGGCCGGCTTTTCGTATAACGCTTCCGGCGTGCCCACCTGCTGCACGCGGCCGTCATGCATGATGGCCATGCGATCGGCGATGGACAGCGCCTCTTCCTGGTCGTGGGTAACGAAGATGGTCGTCAGCCCCAAGCGCTGCTGCAAGGCGCGGATCTCGTCGCGCACTTCCAGGCGCAGCTTGGCGTCCAGGTTGGACAAGGGCTCGTCGAGCAGGAAGACCTTGGGCTGGATCACCAGCGCGCGCGCAATGGCTACCCGCTGCTGCTGTCCGCCGGACAACTGGCGTGGATAGCGGTCACGCAGTTCACCCATGCGCACCATGTCCAGCGCATCGGCGATGCGGCGCTGGCGTTCGGCCGCCGCCACCTTGCGCATCTCCAGGCCAAAGGCGACGTTCTCGGCCACCGTCATGTGCGGGAACAGGGCATAGCGCTGGAACACCATGCCGGTGTCGCGCCGGTGCGCCGGCAAGGCGGTGACGTCGTTGGCGCCGATGCGTATGCTGCCCGCCGTCGGCGCGATGAAGCCGGCGATCATGCGCAGCGTCGTGGTCTTGCCGCAGCCGCTGGGGCCCAGGAAAGCGACCAGTTCGCCGTCGGCGATATCCAATGAGAAATCGGCCACGGCCAGCGCGCCGCCGTACTGTTTACGGAGTCCTTCGAGTGCCACATTGGCCATGTTTCACACCACCTGACTGAGTTTGACGTAGCGGTCGGTGACCAGCATGACGATACCGAGCAAGAGGATCTGCACCGACGCCACCGCCGCGATGGTGGGGTCCAGGTTGAACTCCAGGTACTGCATGATGGCGATGGGCAGCGTCGTGCGGCCCGGTCCCACCAGCGACAGGGACAGCTCCAGATTCTCGAATGACACGATGAAGGAAAACAGCGCGGCCGCGACGATGGCCGGCCGCAGCATGGGCAGCGTGACGCGGAAGAACGCCACGCGACCGCTGGCGCCCAGATTGCGCGCCGCCTCCTCGATGGAAGGGTCCAGGCCGCTCATGCTGGCCGAGACCAGGCGTACGGTCCACGGAATGGTCAGGCAGACGTGCGCCAGCACCAGGCCGCCGTAGGTACCGACGATGTCCATGTCCAGCGTGTTTTCCGCGCGCAGGTAAAACAGGTAGATGGCGACACCGGCGACGATGCCCGGCACCAGCAAGGGTGACAACAGCAGCGTGTTGACCGCCTGCGATCCGCGAAAGCGATGGCGGATGATGCCCAGGGCGGCCAGCACGCCCAGGGCCACGCCGCACAGCGCCGCGATCAGCGCCACTTGCAGGCTGAACAGAAAGCCATTGGCGAACGCCGAGTTGTCCCAGGCCTTGACGTACCAGGACAGCGTGTAGCCCGAGGGCGGGAAATAGAGGATGGCGTCCTTGAAGAAACTGAGCCAGACCACGAACAGCAGCGGGCTCAGCATGAACAGGTAGATCAGCGCGACGAAGCCGCGGTGGACCCAGCGCAACCAGGGCCACGGTACGTGGATGCGGCGGTGAGTGCCGCGGGGGTGGAGAGCGTGGCCGGGGGCCGCGCCACCGGCCTGCGTAACGGGAGTTGGCACGACGTGATTTCCCCTTGGAACGCTGGACGGCAGCTACCGTCCGGTCTTCAGTGAAACCACATCCTACGCGCCGGGTTACCTGAAAGAAATCAAGGCTAACCCTGACCTTCGAACAGGTTGAACCTATTCGTTTATCTGGTTGCACCCCATCAACTGGACCTGTGCCGAACCGGGCCGCGGATGGCCGGTGCCGTCCTGGATGGCGCTGGCAATGGTCAGCGCCAGATCGCGTGTGGCGTCGCGTAGCCCGCGCACGGCGCTCTCGGCGTCCGTACCCTGCACCGGCACGCGGCTGATGCTGCGGCACTGCCAGGCCTGGCCCCGCAGATTGGCGGGCCGCACGCGCCACGTGGCATCGACGATGGCCTCGCGGCCAGTGACGCTGTCCAGGCGCTGCACGTCGACCGTGACACGCCATACCGGCGCGCCAGCCGGGGCACGTATGGCCGCCACATCGGGCGCGCCCAGCGTGCGGGTCAGGGTGTCGGCCAGCGCCCCGCGCACCTCATCGGCCAGGGGTGCCGACCAGCGTTCGGAATACAAGGGTGTCAGCCCGCCCCCCTGTTCGCGCATCATCAGCTGCGGCTGATCGGCGGGCGGCGGCACCGTCACCGGCAGCACTTCCAGCATGAAGGCCGGTGTAGCCTGGGTCGGCGTTTGAGCCTGGCCCTGGCTGGCGTTATCCGGCAGTTCAGCGCCGGTGAGGGTGTAGTAATGCACGGGCGGCGACGTGGAGCATCCCGCCAGCAAAGCCATGCCCAGGACACTGGAAAGGGCCGCGCGTTTGATGGCGGAGGAGGTGGCGGCAGCGCCGGCAGCCGACGGACGAAATTTCATCTTCTATTTCCTGTTTGGACTGCGTCCGGGTATCGGATCGTCGCCGCGTCCGCGCAGCAAGGCCTCCGGATTGACCTGCAGGAACTCGGACAGCACGCGCAGCGAACGCGCGGCGCGGGTGAGCTCCTGGATGGCCCGATCCGAATTCGCCAGCACGCCGTTATCCGAAGACAGCATGGTGCTGATGTCGTTGAGCGACTTGCTGGCCTGCTTGATCATGGCCTGGGCTTCCGGCGCCACCTGCTTGTCGAGCTTGTTCATCAAGCGCGAGGCGGCGGTCAGCGTCGTACTCAGGTCGTTGCCGATCTTGTCGAAGGGGATCTTCTCGATCTTGTTGACGATGTTGGTGATCTGCTGCTGCAACTGGTCCAGATTACCTTGCGTGGTGGGAATGTCGGCCCGGCCTACGCCATCCCACTTGAAGTCCACCGGCGGCAGATTGGGGAAGACGTCCAGCGCCACGTAAAGCTGGCCGGTCAGCAGGTTGGCCGTGCGCAGTTGCGCCCGCAAGCCATGCTCGATCATGGACCCGAGCAGGCGGCCGCCCGGATGCACCACGACAGCCCCTTCCTCGGTAATCGCGAAATCACGCACGCGCTCGAACACGGGGCCCAGGCGTTGCGGATAAAGATTGGCGTCGATCACGGCGAAGAAACGCTTCTTCTTGGTATCGAAGTCCATGTTGATGGCGTCGACCTGGCCCAGCACGATGCCGTTGAAGTCGATGTTCGCGCCCACGGTCAAACCGCGGATGGACTGGTCGAAACGCATGCGAACGAGGAAGGGGTCGCCATCGGGCGTGGCCTTGGCGGCGCTTTCGCTGCCGTAAAGCGTGAAGATCGAATCGGCCTTGGCGACCCGGCTGCTGCCTTGTACCGCCGGGGACGGTGCCGAAGGCGTGGCACTGGAACCCGGCGCCTGGATGGCCTGGGCTGATTTCGGCGCGCCCGCACCGGCCTGGCCGGGGGCGGCGTTGCCGGCCTGCTTGCCGGCATTGTCTTCAGGCTGGATCTGCGTGCCTTGCGGGCGTTGGCCGGCCTGGTTGTTCTGGCTGCGTTGCGTGCCCTGGTTGCCGGCATTGCCCTGGCCACCCTGCCCACCCGCCCCGTCCTTGCTGGCCGCGGCATTCCTGGTCTGCGCGGCGGCGGCGGCCGTCCGCAGCGCCGCGCTGGCGCTCTGCTCCGGCGACATGGGTTGGCCGTCCGCCGGGCCACCCTTGCCGGCCAAGGCCGACGGCGGCAGGCCCTGGGGTGCGGTGCTTGCGCCTGGCGCCGCGCCGCTGGTGCTGTCATCCATGTCCTCGAAGGCGATGCCCCCCACGGCCACCGACAGCAGCGATTGCGTGCGCACCTTCAAGCCATCGGCATTGACGGTGAAGTCGACGCCGCTGGCATTCCAGAAGTGCGTGCTGGTGGTGACGAACTTGTCGTTGGGCGCGTCGATGAACACCTGGATGTTGACGCTCTTGCCCGAACTGTCCAGCTGGTAGCCGATCACCTGGCCCACGCTGATGCGGCGGTAATAGACCGGCGACCCCACGTCCAGCGAACCCAGGTTGTCGGCCTTGAGCGAGAAACGCTTGCCCGGCCGGTCGTGGGTCACCTCGGGCGGTGTCTCCAGCCCGACGAATTCGGTTTTATCGGCGGTAGTGACACGCTTGCCGTCGGCGGAAGTCTGCGCCGGCGCATCGACACCGATATAAGCGCCCGACACCAGCGTGCTCAGGCCCGATACGCCGCTCAGGCCCAGGCGCGGCCGCACCACCCAGAAACTGCTGCCTTCGCGGGCCAGGCTGGCGGCGTCCTTGTCGATATCCGCCGTGACGATCACCCTGGAACGGTCTTCGCTAAGCTTGATGGTCTTCACCAAACCCACGTTGACGTCCTTGTAGCGCAACTGCGTCTTGCCGACTTCCAGCCCTTCCGCGGTCTTGAACGAGATGGTGATGCTGGGTCCGGCTTCCAGCCAGGTGCGCAACACCAGCGAGCCTCCCGCCAACGCGGCCACCACTGGCACCAGCCAGATCCAGGAGACACGCCGCTTCTTGCGCGTGACCTCCGGAACCCTGATACGACTAGTCTCGTCGGGAGAATTTTGATCGGCCATGCTCGCTACTATCCTTCTGATTTTTTTGAGGCGCCAGGCACTCGTGCCCGGGCACTGCGGTCCTGAATCGTCCAGTATCCGCAACCCGCGACACCCGTACGCTCACGTGGCCATGCCTGTCTTCTACTGCTCAACGGACCCCGCGCCCGTCCCCACCCACGGACGCAGGCTCGGCGCCGATGGGCGGCGCGCCGTCGGCAATTTCCGTGCCCGCGCCTTCCATATCCCAGCCGCGGCGCGGATCGAAACTCATCGCCGCCAGCATCGTCATGATCACCACCGTGCCGAATGCCGCCGCGCCTGGCGCCGCGCTGATTTCCATCAGGCCCTGGAAATTGGCCAGCGCCGCCAGCAGGATCACCACGAAGACGTCCAGCATCGACCACTGTCCGATGAATTCCACCATGGTGTAAAGCCGTGTCCGCTGGCGCAGGTTCGAAGTGTTGCCGAACTGGATGAAAAGCGCCAGCGCGGCCAGTGACAAGAGTTTGGTCAGGGGCACCAGCACACTGGCGATGAACACGATGGTAGCCAGGTCCCACGACCCCATCTGCCATAGCTCGATCACGCCGCCCAGGATGGTGTGCGCGCTATCCCCCAACAGGGAATCGATCGACATCACCGGCAACACGTTCGCGGGAATATAGAAGACGGCCGCGGAGATGAGCAAAGCCCAGGTGCGCGACAGGTGATCGGGCTTGCGCAGGTGCAGGGTCGCATCGCAGCGATGGCAGTGATGCCGCGCTTCGGGGTCCGCCAGCGCCACCGCCTGCACCTGGCCGCACACATGGCAGCCGGTCAGGACCTCGCCCGGCCGTTCCTGCGGCACCTGCGCCTCGACCACGCCGGTATCTTCCGCATAGCGCCACAAGGCGTGCGGCGACAGGCGGCTGAGTATGGTCAGCAGAATGGTCAGCAGGGCGAAACCGGCCAGGCCGAAGCCCGGCTGCACGGACGCCATGCCGGACAGCTTGACCACCGCCACCAGCACGCCCAGCATGAACACCGGCACCATGCACCAGGGCCGCAGCAGCCCCAGCAGGCGCATGCAGAAACGAAACGCGGGCGGCAGGCGCCCGCGCGACAAGGGAAAGAGCACCCACAGCAGCAACGCCAGTTGGGCCATGGGCAGGGCAAAACCCGCCGCCCCGGTCATCAGGGCGACCACCCAGTGGTGTTGTTGCCAAGTCACGGTCAGGGCATCCACCAGCGACGCCTGCTGTTCCATGCCCTGCACTTGCATCTTCGCCACCGGATAAGCGTTGGCGATCATGAAGACGATGGCGGCGGTCAATGCCAGCGCCAGCCAACCACCAAGCGTAAGGCCGCTGTAGCGCCACAAGGTGGTGCCACAGCGGCCGCAGTTGGCGACTTCGCCCGGTTCGAGTTCATGCCTGCGATAGATGCTGGCGCAGTGCTCGCAGGCAATCAGGGGCCGGGGACGGGTCATTGCTGCACAGGATCCTTAGGCCGCTACGTCAGCCGACATCAATCGGCCAACGCCACTTCCTGCGCATCCGGTGCGTCCGACGACGGCTTTTCGCCGAAGGACAGCACGACCTTGCCATCACCGTCCAGGTCCACCGTCACCGCCCCGCCGTCGACCAGCTTGCCGAACAGCAGCTCGTCGGCTAACGCACGGCGGATGGTGTCCTGGATCAGGCGCTGCATCGGCCGCGCACCCATCAGGGGATCGAAACCCTCCTTGGCCAGGTGGTCGCGCAAGGCATCGGTGAAGACGGCCTCGACCCGGCGCTCGTGCAACTGGTCTTCCAGCTGCATGAGGAACTTGTCGACCACCCGCATGATGATCTCGCGCGACAGCCCCGCGAACGGAATGATGGCATCCAGGCGATTGCGGAATTCAGGCGTGAACATCCGCTTGATTTCCGCCATCTCGTCACCGGCCACGCGCGCATTGGCGAAACCGATGGACGGCTTGTTGAGCGTTTCGGCGCCCGCGTTGGTCGTCATGATCACGATGACGTTACGGAAATCCGCCTTGCGCCCGTTGTTGTCCGTCAACGTGCCATGGTCCATGACCTGCAGCAGGATGTTGAACACATCCGGATGCGCCTTCTCGATTTCATCGAGCAGCAGCACGCAGTGCGGCTGCTTGTTGATGGCCTCGGTCAGCAGACCGCCCTGGTCGAAGCCCACGTATCCCGGCGGCGCGCCGATCAGGCGCGACACGGCATGGCGCTCCATGTACTCCGACATGTCGAAGCGCAGCAGCTCCACACCCAACGTGAACGCCAGTTGGCGCGCCACTTCGGTCTTGCCCACCCCGGTCGGGCCGGAGAACAGGAAAGCACCGATGGGTTTTTCCGGCTTGCCCAGGCCCGAGCGCGCCATCTTGATGGCGGCCGACAGGGCCTCGATGGCATTGTCCTGGCCGAACACCACGGTCTTCAGGTCGCGGTCCAGCGTCGCCAGCTTGCTGCGATCGTCATTGGAGACCGATTGCGGCGGAATGCGCGCGATCTTGGACACGATGTTCTCGATGTCCACCTTGCCGATGACCTTCTTCTGGCGTGAACGCGGCAGCAAACGCTGCGCGGCCCCCGCCTCGTCGATCACGTCGATGGCCTTGTCGGGCAGGTGACGATCATTGATATGGCGCGCCGACAACTCCGCCGCGGCCAGCAGGGCGGCGGACGAGTAGCGTACGTTGTGGTGTTCTTCGAAGCGGGTCTTCAGGCCGCGCAGGATCTGCACGGTCTGCTCCACGCTGGGCTCGCTGACGTCGATCTTCTGGAAACGACGCGACAGCGCGTGATCCTTCTCGAACACGCCACGATATTCGGTGTACGTGGTGGCGCCGATGCACTTGAGCTGGCCCGAGGAAAGCGCCGGCTTGAGCAGGTTGGACGCGTCCAGCGTACCGCCCGACGCCGAACCGGCGCCGATCAGGGTATGGATTTCGTCGATGAACAGGATGGCATCGGGATTGGCGCGCAACTGCTTGAGCACGCCCTTGAGCCGCTGTTCGAAATCGCCGCGGTACTTGGTACCGGCCAGCAAGGCACCCATGTCCAGGGCAAACACCTGGGCCGCCTGCAGGATCTCCGGCACTTCGCCACGCGTGATGCGCCAGGCCAGGCCTTCGGCGATGGCGGTCTTGCCGACACCGGCCTCGCCTACCAGCAAGGGATTATTCTTGCGGCGGCGGCACAGGACTTGGATCACCCGCTCGACTTCGGTCTCGCGGCCGATCAAGGGATCGATGCGACCGGCCAGCGCGGCGGCGTTCAGGTCAGTGGCGTATTGATCCAGCGGAGACTGGCGCGATTCGCCTTGTTCCTCGGGATTGGGCTGCTGTTCCTTCTGCGTCGCGGCCGATTCGACCTGCGGCTGCTTGGTAATACCATGCGACAGGAAATTGACCACATCGAGACGCGTCACGCCCTGCTGTTGCAGATAATAGACAGCGTGCGAATCCTTTTCGCCAAATATAGCCACCAGCACATTGGCGCCAGTCACCGGTTTCTTGCCGGTGCCCCCTGCCGAAACGTGCATGATCGCGCGCTGGATCACCCGTTGGAAACCCAGCGTCGGCTGCGTATCCACTTCGGCGCCGCTCGGAATCACGGGCGTGTTTTCAGAAACGAACTGGCGCAAATTGCGACGCAGGTCGTCCAGATTCGCTGCGCACGCGCGCAACACTTCGACAGCCGAAGCGTTATCCAGTAAGGACAGCAACAGATGTTCGACAGTAATAAATTCATGCCGAGCCGAACGGGCCTCGACGAAAGCCATATGCAGGCTGACTTCAAGCTCTTGGGAAATCACGCTTCCTCCATAACGCATCGAAGCGGGCAAATACACAAGACATATTCTATGCCTATCGAGCAGTAACGCCAGCGATTTCAAAACCTACCCGATCGTAACGCCCACTGGTATCCATAACCGTAAGCGTATAACGACCGTCGTTCGCCAACGACACCGTAAACGGACGACCCGCCGGGCCATGCCCCAGCACGTGCCCGTCAAGCATCCACCAAATTTCCCCCTCAACCCCTTGCGCATCGACGTCCACCGCCACCCGGTTGGCGCCGGGCACTGGCCGCAGCACCGATCCATCGGACAGGCCCGTCAACCGCAAGGGAGCCTGCGTACCGTCCACATAACCCGCGAAGGTCGGCGGAACGGTGTCATTCAATGCCCAGGCGGGCCGCTGCTCGGGGCACGTGCCATCCAGCACACTACCCAGACGCAGCCCCAAGGGCCAACACGTCACTACTGCCTTGACCGTATCCGGCTGTATACGTTCCCGCGCCGGCCCGTCCGGCAAGGCCGACACGATATCCTGTAACAAAGGCGCGGCCACGTTGGCCCCGAAATACCCCGGATTGGGGGTTCCGTCAGGCCGCCCCACCCAGACGCCTATCGTCCAATTGTCCGTGACGCCCACCGCCCAGGCATCCCGGAAACCAAAACTGGTACCGGTCTTCCACGCCAGCCGCTTACCCGGCGAGCCGGACTGCGACTGGTAAAAAGGCCGGTCGGGATGCCCCCCGCCCTCCAGGATGTCTCGCACGATCCATGCCGCACCGGCACTCATCATACGGGACTCCACGCGCGGCTGATCCGGACGCAGGCGCGGCTTGCCGGACAAGCCGCCGCGCGCCAGGGAGCGGTAAGCACCCACCAGTTCTTCCAATGTGGTGCCACCCCCGCCCAAAATCAAGCTCAGGTTGGGAACCGCGCCGGCAGGCATGCGCAGGCGGACACCGCCACCTAGCATAACCGATGCGAAATGGGTGGGACCGACACGATCCAGAAGGTCCACGGCGGGCACGTTCAAGGACCGCTGCAAGGCTTGCGACACGCTGACGGGGCCGGAGAACGAGGCCTGGAAATTACCCGGAGCATAACCGCCGAAGGACATCGGCACGTCCATCAGCCGGCTTTCCGAGTGGATCAGGCCGTCGTCCAGCGCCAGCCCATACAGGAACGGCTTCAGGGTGGAGCCCGGCGAACGGATCGCGGTCACCATATCCACATGTGCGTAGCGGCTGTCGTCGGAGAAATCCGCCGACCCGGCATACGCCTTGACCCCCAGGGTGTCGTTGTCCATCACCAGCACGGCCATCGAGACCTTGGGCGGCAGATTGTCGACACGATCCAGCAACATCTGCTCGACCCGGTCCTGGAGTTCCACGTCCAGGTTGCTGGCCAGCAGCGGCGGACGCTTGTCACGGCGGCCGCCTGCCGCACGGGCTTCGCGCAACAGGCGCTGCGCCGCCAGGGGCGCCACCCAGCGGGCCCGCAGCGGCGGCGCCACCACGGTCTCGATCTTGGCGTCGTCGACCTCTGCCGTGCTCCAGCGGCCCAGCTCCACCATGCGGTCCAGCACTTTGTCGCGGGCCTGGCGCGCGGCTTCGGGGTGGCGGTCGGGACGCAGCCGGGTCGGCGCCTGCGGCAAGGCGGTCAGCAAGGCGGCTTCGGCGGCGCTGAGATTGCGCGCCGACTTGCCCAGCCACAGCCGCGACCCCATTTCCACACCCTGCACGATGCCGCCCATGGGGGCGCGGCTCAGGTACATGGAAAGGATCTCGTCCTTGCTGTAATGCATCTCCAGCTGGACGGCGCGCAAAGCCTGGCGCGCCTTGGCGCCGAAGGAACGCGAAGGCTTGCCGTTGAGTTGCGGGTCGATCAGGCGCGCCACCTGCATGGTCAGCGTGGACCCGCCCGACACGATACGGCCGTGCACCAGCCACTGCCAGCCGGCGCGGGTCATGGCGATCGGGTTGATGCCCGGATGCCAGCGGAACCAGCGGTCCTCGTAGGTAAGCAGGGCCTGCAGGTACAGGGGCGAGACCTGGTCGCGCGCGATCGGATAGCGCCAGATGCCATCTCGGCTGGGATAGTTGCGCAGCGGCGTGCCGTCGGCGGCCACCACCACGGTGGCGCCGTCGGCATAAGGCGCCGGCAGGGGAAACAGCTGGTCCAGCACCAGCAGCAGCACGGCCAGGCCGGCCACCGACACCAACGCCCCGATACCGAGGCGGCGCAGGCGTCGGCGCCAGGGCCGTCGCGGGCTTACTTGCCCCGCGGGGCGTTGCGGTCGCGGACTTCTATCTTGCTCCATTGCTCGCCTACGCCACGCAATTCCGGACGGTACATATCTTCAGCCACCGTCGACGGGACCGCGAACTTGCCAGGCGTGACCACCCGGAGCAGATAGAAGATATCCACCGTGCCGCTGCCCAGCGACACCGCGGCGACATAACGGTCGTCACGGAATTCGGTGTGCTTGATGTTGGGGTTGGACAGGGCGTCGGCCACGCGGCGATTGCCGATGGTCCAATCGTTCATGTCCGGATTCGCCGTCAGGTTCAGGTTCTCCACCTCCAGGCCGGCCGGTACGCGGTCGACCACGAGGCCATCGGGGATGGGACGCGTCGCATCCGCGCGGATCCACGCCACCAGCATGTCGCCCGTCTGCAGCGCACCGCCGTCCCATGCCTTGCCGTCCGGACGATACCAGCGGCGCTGCACGCGGATGACGTCGGCGCGCGGCGCCGGCGGGGCAATGCTGCTGCCCTGGATGTCCAGCTCGACAAAGACCGGCTGGGTACCCGAGTTGACCAGTTGCAGGCCGCCCATGTCGTTGGCCTTCAGGGAGATGCTCTGGTCACCCGTGGCCTGCACCACCTTGCGCACGGTGCCGTTGGCCAGCGTCATTTCCCACGGCGCATTCTGCTTGCCGCCGGCGGTGCGAGCCGCCAGCAACAACGCCATCTGCTCCTGCGTGGAGAAATAGGACCGGCCGCCCAGGCGTGAAGCCAGGTCGGTCAGCAGCACCTCGCGGCGCTCGTGGCGCAGGTCGTACTGCGCCATCAGCGCGTAGGACAGGGCCAGGTCGCGTACGGGGCTGCCGTAGTCGCCCATCCACTCGTCCACATAGGCCGACGAACCGGAGATGAAAGCCATGCCGTATTGGCGCGTCATGGCCTTGTCCAGCGCGGCCTTCATGCGGCCCTCGTCACCCATCAGCTTGAAGGCGGCGGCCAGTTGCACCAGCGGCAACGGTGAACGCGCACGCTCCTGGTAGTTGTCGAACAGTTGGCGCACGGTGGACAAAGGCGCCTTGCCGTCACGTGCCAGCACCAGCGACGCGGCGGCCAGGCCGGCGAAGCGGCGATGGTCTTCGCGCAGCACGCTCAGTTCGTTGCTGCCGACACGGCCCGCTTCGACACCGCGCTTCAGGTTGGCGGACCACGTACCGAAGCTGCTGCCGGTCTGCTGCACCTGTTGCAGCAGCCAGTTGCGCGAACGCTCGACGGCCGCTTCCGGCACAGTGAAGCCGCGCTCGCGGGCGTCCTGCATGAAGCTGGTGGCATAGGCCGTCAGCCACACGTCACGGCTGCTGCTGGAGTCGCCGCCCCACAGGGAGTAGGAACCGTTGGAGGCACGCATGCCCGACAGACGCGCCAAGGCGCCGTTGACCTTGTCCTCGCGCAAGGCCGGCGAGAACTTGTCGACGTTGTAGCGCTTGGCCGTATCGGCATCCATCAGCAGCCACGGCATGGTGGCGCTGATGGTCTGCTCGGTGCAGCCGTAGGGGTAGGACAGCAGGTCGCGGACCAGGCGCGCCACGTTGAACGGCGGCTCGGTGGACATCGTCAGGCTGACCGTGGTGGAGTCGGGGAAATACTTGGCCACCCAGTCGGCCTGCGTGGCCGAGGTTTCGCCCGGCATGATGCGCAGGCGGCGCACCTGGCGTTCGTCGGCCTGGGCCGGCTGCACCTGCAGCACCGACTCGCGCACGATGTGCACCGGCTTGTCGCCGCCCTGCCCGTCCACGGTCAGGCGCATCAGGCCCAGCCCGTAAGAGCCGGACGTGGTGGCATTGAAGCGGACGGTGGTGCGCTGCTTGTCTTTCAGCGTCACGGTGCGCAGGCCGTCGGTGATGGCCAGCGGATCGTTGGCTTCCAGCTTGACGGTGACCTTCTGCGTCGCGCCGCTGAGATTGGTCACGTCCAGCGCGATGGCCGCTTCGTCCCCGGGGGTGATGAAGCGCGGCGTGCTCAGTTCCGCCACGATGGGCGCGGCCAGCACCATTTCGGCGTCGGCACTGCCGTATTGCTCGTTGGTGAAGGCCACGGCCATCAGGCGCAGCGTGCCATTGAAGTCCGGCAGGTCCAGCGGAATCTCCGCCTCGCCCTGCGCGTTCAGCGCCACCGGACCGGAGAACAGGTCCACCAGCTTGACCTTCTTGGGCAGCGTCTTGCTGTCGCCGCGCATGGCCGCGTCACCGCCCCACTTCAGGCGGCCCTGGGTGCCGTCCATCTTCTCGATCAGCTTGCCGTACATGTCCAGCAGATCGGGCGCGTAACGGTGCTTGCCGAAGAAGAAGTTGAAGGGGTTGGGGGTCTGGTACTGGTCGATGTTCAGGATGCCGACGTCGACCGCCGACAGGGTGACCGTGGCCGTCTTGTTGGCCGCGCCATCCACCTTGATCTTGACCGTCGTGCGGGTCTCCGGCACCACCTTGGCCGGCGCCGTCAGGTGCACGTCCAGCTTGCGCCCTTCGGCCTGCAAGGGCAGATAGGCCAGGCCCACCGCGCGTGCCGGCGTGACACGGTCGCCCGCGCTGCCTGGACGGAACACCACCGCGCCCACATACAGGTCGTGGCGCTTCCACGCGGGATCGATGGGGATCTCGACTTCCGTGCCGGTGGCCTTGGCCGCCACCCAGGTCGACCACAGCATGCGGTCGCCTTCCACGGTGACCAGCGCCTGGCCGTCATGGGGCGGGGTCAGCGTCAGCTTGACCTTGTCGCCCGGCTTGGCGGGCACGCCTTCCAGCTTCATCTGCACGCGGTCGGGACGATTGCCGGCGGCTTCGTCGTCCTGTGCGCCCCAGCCAGCGTAGAAGCGGTACTTGAGGGTCTGTTTGGTTTCAGGATCGTTGACTTCCAGGCGATAGCGGCCGTAGTTGACCGGCAGGCTCATCGGCAGGCGGCCCTGCAGGGCCACCACACGTGAATCGACCAGTTCCTCGGTGTCGGTGTAGCCGCTGTTCCAGCCGCGCTGGTCGTCATAGCGCCAGTAGTACTTGCGCTCTTCCTTGTACAGGCGCACCTGGGCCTGCGCCAGCGGGGCCAGTTCACCCTTGCCATCGACGCGGATGACTTCGAAATTCGCCGGCGCGCCTTCGCGCGTGACGTCACTGTCGAACAGCGGACGCACGGCGATCAGCTTCTCGGCGGGCCAGATACTGCGTTCGATCGAACGCACCACGGGACGGCCGCCCGATTCCAGCAGGCTGGCCGAAACGCGCACCTTCAGCGGCGAGGCCGCGTCCTTGTAGTTGCCGGTATCGACGCTGATATTGCCCTTGCCCTGGTCGTCCAGTTGTGATTCGGGCAGTTCTTCATAATGCTTGATGCTGTCGTCGTTGACGTCGCCGAAAATGAAACCCGGCCACTTCTGCGGCTGCGCGTAGCGATCGCGCTTGACGGTGTAGCTGGACAGCAGGCGGTTGCCGGCGGCCGGCGCGCCATACAGGTAGTCGCCCTGCACGTCGATGTCCAGCGCGTCGCCGGGGCCCAACGGACCGTCGTCGGCCTGCAGCGCCAGCTTCATGCGTTCGGGCAGGAATTCCTCGACCTTGAAAGGCCACGTGGCATCGGCCCGGCGCGCGGCGGGGTCGACACGCAGCTCCAGCATCCACGTGCCGGTCTGGGCATCGGGCGGCAGGTCGATGGCGTGCTGTACGTAGTTGGGGCGATCCTTGTCCTTGTCGGCACTCCACAGCGCGGTCTGCACCACGCGGCCGTCAGGGCGCTTGATGGTCGCGGTCAAGGGCGCGCCCGACAGCGGCCGGCCGTCGGCGTCGCGCGGCAGCACGGACACATTGAAGGTTTCACCCGGACGATACAGATCGCGCCCGGCGTAGACGAACAGGTTGTTGTCGACCGAAGCCAGGCCCTGGATGTCGAATTCGGACAGGTCCAGCGCCGGGTCGCCCAGCGACAGCACCGTCATTTCCTTGCCGCGCGTGGCGCGGATGACGCGCGCCTTGTCGAAGGAGCCGTCGAAACGCACATGGCCCTGGGCATCGGCGGCGGCCTTGGCCAGCGTCTTGCCGTTGGCGTCGATCAGCTCGACCGTGTCGCCCGCGATGGCCTGCCCTTCCTTGAGCGAGACCGTGTAGGCCTCGATGCGGTTGGCATAGCGGCGCGCGTGCAGGCCGATGTCGCTGACGTAGAAATAGGTGGTCTGGTATTCCTCGCGGAAATGGCCGGGCTGGCTCATGACCGCGATATAGATGCCGGGTTCCTGCAGTTCCTTGATCTTCTCGACCGGCAGGAAAGTGACGTGGCTGCGATTGGGCTTGTCGTCGGTAAGGAAGCGGCCCTGGTAGATGCTGGTGCTCAGCGTGGTCAGGCGTTCCAGGTCCCAGGAACTGACCAGGCCCTTGAGCGAGCGATTGCCGTAGTAGTCGTCGTAATCGCGACCTTCTTCGTCATCGTCGCTCGAATTGCCACGGCCGCCAACGACGGCATCGAAGAACTCGGGCACGCGTTCGGGCGCGACGCGCAGGAACTGCACGTCGACTTCCGGCATATTGACGGTGGTCACCGGCAAGCCGCCATTCTGGCCGGCCGGCAGCACCACGCCCTTGCTGGCGAAATAGAACGAAGGCGGCATCGCTTCGGTCACCACTTCGCAAGACGTGGCCGAACCCAGCGTCACCTTGTCGCCCGCCCCCGGCAGGTCCGCGCGCATGCGGATGACATAGCGGTGCTGCGGCACGACGTAGGGGAAATAAATCATGCGGGGATTGTCAGCCACCGACCAGGAGCCTTGCACCGTCTTGCCGCTGTCGGCGGCGGTGGCAGCCTGCGCCTTGGATTTGGCGTCGGACTGGGCGGAGTCATCGCTCTTCATCGGGCCCGTGTCGATGACCTCGATGAAGCGGGTGAGCTCTGCCTTGCGGTCGACCGGCTGGGTGAAAGTCACCGCCAGCGACAGGCTGTCCGCATACTGGCGCGCCTTGCACACCAGCGTGCCGAAGGGATCGGCCGCGCCCACGGTGGCCGAGGACGGCAGCGCGGGGGTAGCTGGGGAGGTGCCCGTCCCGGCAGGGGCGTTATTCGAGGCCGTCCCCGCCGCTGGCGTGACGGTGCCCGAGGCCGCTGGCGCCGCCGTGGGCGCGCTGGACGGCTGTACCGTCGACGCTGGAGACTCCGGAGACCGCTTCAGAAATACACCGACGGCCACAAGCAAGACTATGACGACGGCCGCGACCGCCCCCAAAACGCCCTTGTTTTTGCTCACGCTAAACCCCTCTCCCGCGCCGCGAAGGCGAAACTACCCATAAATGTCTTGATTAATATCAATACATTTAAAAAAAACGCATTTTGATTTTGAATTTATACCGGCGTGTTAACGCGCCGGGACTTAAAACTCACGAAACCGGATCAAACCGGTTCCATGACGCATTGCAATGGGTGCTGCTTGGCGCGCGCATATTGGCCGACTTGGGCAATACGTGTCGCCGCGACGTCGCGGGGATAAACCCCGCAGACCCCTCGGCCTTCGTGATGAACTTGCAACATGATCCGGGTCGCTTCTTCTTGATTCTTGCCGAAAAATTTCTGCAGCACCTTCACCACGAACTCCATGGGGGTGTAGTCGTCATTGAGCAGGACGACCTGGTACATGGGAGGGGGCGCAGTCTTCGCGGCCTCCTTTTCTACAACCAGATCGTGTTGGGTATCCGTACTTGAGCTCATAGCGGCCGTATTTTATTTAAACCTTGAATAAGTAGCACAGGGCAGATGCCACTTTTACATGTAGAAATGCGTAGTTTCCATACTTGACGCCCGAAAGAAAATAAGCGCATTATTCGCCGAATTCTTGCCGCTTTCAGGCGACTGTTAGCGCGGGAATGAATAAAGGGGGGGGACGGCATTGCCGGGGAGCCCTTCTGTCAACATA
Source organism: Achromobacter sp. HZ34 (assembly GCF_002209485.1). Classification (GTDB taxonomy): domain Bacteria; phylum Pseudomonadota; class Gammaproteobacteria; order Burkholderiales; family Burkholderiaceae_B; genus Bordetella_C. Next base: position 1,490,502 of record NZ_NJIX01000001.1, read on the forward strand.
CGATTCATGAGGCAGTCCGCATGTCTGATATGACCGCACCCGCTGTCCAAGGGGACAATCCAAAATCAACCGGAACCGTAAAATGGTTCAACGACGCGAAAGGGTTCGGCTTCATCACGCCGGACGATGGTGGCGAAGATCTATTCGCCCACTTTTCGTCGATACAGATGAACGGTTTCAAGACCTTGAAAGAAGGCCAGAAGGTATCCTTCGAGATCATCCAGGGCCCCAAGGGTAAGCAGGCTCTGAATATAACCGCTGCCTGAGCAATCCGGCCTGGTTTTCTCGGCGTCTTCGGGTACCATACGACGGAGGCGGGGCGTTGAACGCCCTGCCTTTTTTGCCTTTCCGCGTCCGTTGCGCGTCGTTGCCGGGTTTGAGACCGGGTCTCCGGCTGGCTCCCGGGCCCGGTTCCTGCCCAGCCTGGCGCGGTCGCGTGCCCTGGCCCGACCTTCCCGTGTTTTCCCCTTTATTCAAGTAGTTGCCCATGCAAACCAGCGCTGCCTTGCCCTCGACTCGATCCAGTTTCACACGAGGGCGCGGCGCGGCGTTGACCGCCCTGCTCCTCGCTTTCGCGGCCACGTTCACCGCCGCCGCGGGCGCCGCCCGGGCGCAGGAGCCGACCACGGCGCAGCCGCCCCTGCGCACGGTGCAGTTGTCGGCGGGCATACACGTCATCCACGCTGAAGTCGCCAATACCGACGCCACCCGGCAGCGCGGCCTGATGTTCCGCAAGGAACTGGAAGCCAACGACGGCATGCTGTTCGTGTTCGAAGCGCCTGACATGCAATGCTTCTGGATGCACAACACGCCGCTGCCGCTGTCCATCGCCTTCATCGCGGACGATGGCACCATCGCCAACATCGCCGACATGGCGCCGGAAACCGACGATACCCATTGCTCGAAGAAGCCGGTGCGCTATGCGCTGGAAATGGCACAGGGCTGGTTCACCGACCACGGCATCAGCGCCGGCAAGAAAATCGACGGCCTGCCCTGAGCACGGTTCATTTGCGGCGGCAACGGCCGCAAGGCGCCTGCCTGAATTTCAGCCGGATAAAAGGTGCCGAAATGCCGGTCCGACAGCCGATCGCGCGAGGCGTGTATCGTGCCTTCGGAATATTTTGCAACGAATTCACCCCTTATTTGTGAATGAATGTAAAAGCCCCCAGGACGACCTGGGGGCTTTTTATCAGGGCAAAGAGTGCGGCAGCCCGGCGGGACTGGATTTACACGCGTTCCAGGATCACGGCGATGCCCTGGCCCACGCCAATGCACATCGTGCACAGCGCGTACCGGCCGCCGCTACGTTCCAGCTGGTTCACGGCGGTAGTGGCCAGGCGTGCGCCGCTGGCGCCCAGGGGGTGGCCCAGGGCAATGGCGCCGCCGTTCGGGTTCACGCGCGGATCGTTGTCGGCAATGCCGAGGTCGCGCAGGACGGCCAGGCCCTGGGCAGCGAAGGCTTCGTTCAACTCGATCACGTCCATCTGGTCCAGCGTCAGCCCGGTCAGGGCCAGCACCTTGCGCGTGGCCGGCGCCGGGCCCATGCCCATGATGCGCGGCGGCACGCCGGCGGTGGCCATGCCCACCACGCGGGCGCGCGGCTTCAGGCCATGCCGGGACAAGGCGCCTTCATTGGCCAGCAGCAGGGCCGCGGCGCCGTCGTTGACGCCGGAAGCGTTGCCCGCCGTGACCGAACCGCCTTCACGCACCACGCCCTTCAAACGGGCCAGCGCCTCCAGGCTGGTCGAACGGGGATGTTCATCCTTGTCCACCAGTACCGCGTCGCCCTTCTTCTGCGGCACCGATACCGGCGTCAATTCCGTATCGAAGAAGCCGGACTGCTGGGCCTTGACGGCCTTTTCCTGGCTGGCCAGGGCGAAGATGTCCTGGTCTTCGCGGCTGATCTTGAAGTCGTCGGCGACGTTTTCCGCCGTCTCCGGCATGGCATCGACGCCGTATTGCGCCTTCATCAGCTTGTTGACGAAACGCCAGCCGATGGTGGTGTCATAGATCATCGCGTTGCGCGAGAACGCCGTTTCCGCCTTGCCCATGACAAAAGGCGCACGGCTCATGCTTTCGACGCCGCCGGCCAGCATCAGGCCGGTTTCGCCGGCACGGATGGCGCGCGCCGCCGTGCCCAGGGCGTCCAGCCCGGAGCCGCACAGGCGGTTGATGGTGGAACCCGGCACGCCGACCGGCAGGCCGGACAGCAGCGCGGCCATGCGCGCAACGTTGCGGTTGTCTTCGCCGGCCTGGTTGGCGCAACCGAAGATGATGTCGTCCAGCTCGTCCCACTGCACTCCGGTGTTGCGGGCCATCAGCGCCTTGATCGGCACGGCGGCCAGATCGTCGGCACGCACCGCGGACAGTGCGCCGCCGTAACGGCCGAAAGGAGTACGGATGGCATCGCAGATAAAGGCTTGCTCGCTCATGGCAGGCTCTCAGAAGATAGGAGCGACGATGGTAGCGCACCAGGCTTTGCGCGCTGGAGGTGCAAGCGAACAATGTCCATCGAATGGACGTCTACAGCGTGGACACTTCAGCGATTCGGAAGGCGCGATGCGGCCCGTGTGAACGCCCAGCGGACGGGGTGGCTGCCGACGGCGGCGCACCTCGGCATATCAGGCTCAGGCCCCGACCGAGTGCTGTGCGCGGCCGGTATCGACCAGGATCTGGCGGCGGAAGCGTCCTGCCGCCATATGGTAGAAGGCATGCGGACTGAACTGGCGCGACACCATCGACGCCGTCAGCGCGGCGGCGATCAGCCAGAACAGCATGGGCTGGCTGCCCGTCATTTCCATCACCACCACGGCCGCCGTCAACGGCGCCTGCGTGGCGGCGGCGAGGAAGGCCGCCATCGACACCAGGACCAGCACACGCTGGTCGACCGAGCCGCCCGTCCAGGACCAGATTTCATGGCCGATGCCCGCCCCCGTGGTGAGCGCGGGCGTGAAGATGCCACCAGGAATGCCGGCCCAATAGGACAGCAGCGTGGCCAGCCACTTCAGCAGGCCGAAGCCGTCATGGCCGACGCCCTGCCCCGCCAGCAGCGCCGCCGCCGCGCCGTAGCCGGTGCCGTAGATGACGCCATGCGTGGCATAACCGATGGCGGCCAGCACCAGGCCGATCAGCGCCGCGGTCAGCACCGGATGGGCGCGTATGCTGGCGCGCCAGGGCAGCGGCGCCAGTACCGTGACGCCCTTGCCCAGCAGGCGCGCGAACACGCCGCCCAGCGCGCCGTTGACCACGCCGCACAACAGCACCCAGCCCAGCATATTGGGCAACACGCTGCCGCCGAAGATGCCGAAATAGGGATTGTTGCCGCTGGCGGCCACCACGAAGAAACCGCAGGCCAGCACGCCGAGCAGGACCAGCCGCTGCCAGCGCAGCGCCGTGCCGCGACCCAGTTCCTCGATGGCGAAGATGACGCCGGCCAGCGGCGCATTGAAGGCCGCGGCCAGGCCACCGGCGGCGCCGGCGGCAATGAGTTCATTGTTGTGAAAACCTTTCAGCGGCAATTGGCGATTCTTCCAGAACCGGCCCCAGGCCAGCATGACGGCCGCGCCCACCTGCACCGACGGCCCTTCGCGGCCGATCGACGCGCCCACCAGCATGCCGGCGAACGTCAGCGGGATTTTCCATAGCGCATGGCCCAGGGTCACCAGCCCGCCCTGGGCCTGCGGTTGGCCCTGCAGGGTCAAGGCACCGATCACCTGGGGAATGCCGCTGCCCACGGCGTAACTGGCGTAACGCAGCGTCAGCCAGCGTATCGCGGCCAGGCCCAGCGGCATGACGATGAAGGCGGCCCAGCCGGCACGCGCCACCCATTGGGCATTCCATTCCAGCGCCTGGTCCGCCAGCTTGGCGAATGCCAATGACGCCAGCGCCACCAGGGCGGCCCCGCCCAGTACCAGGCCCAGTTGCACGGACTTGCGGGAAAGCCGGCGCGCATGGCGCAGTTGCCGGCGGGACAACAGTCGCAGCCGGCGCATCAGGGAGGCAGATGACATGGTCGGGGACGTCCGGGCGAACGGACGAGGCGGGAAACCCATGACCATAGCACTGTCGGCGTCAGGTTGACCTGAATCGCCTGTCGATGACCTGCATCAGATTAAACGTCCGGGTGCAGCGAGGTCCCCCGACGCACGCCCTTCGCAGCCCCCGAAGCTTTTTATAAAAAGCTTCCCGCAAAGCTTCCCTGGGCTTTCGAGGCATCCCCAAGACAAGGGGCCGGCCCCCTTGCGGATGGCCGGCCCCATGCAGATGCCGAAACTGCGGCGTGAAACTGGATCAGCCTAGGTTCTGCGTCGCGAATTCCCAGTTCACCAGTGCCCAGAAATTCTCCAGATACTTGGGACGCGCGTTACGGTAGTCGATGTAGTACGCGTGTTCCCAGACATCACAGGTCAGCAGGGGCTTGTCGGCGGTGGTCAGGGGGGTGGCGGCGTTGCTGGTGTTGACGATGTCCAGCGAACCGTCGGCCTTCTTGACCAGCCAGGTCCAGCCCGAACCGAAGTTGCCGGCGGCCGACTTGTTGAAGGCTTCCTTGAACGCATCGGCGCTGCCCCACTTGGCGTTGATGGCGTCAGCCAGCTTGCCGGTGGGTTCACCGCCGCCCTTGGGCGACAGCGAGTTCCAGTAGAAGGTGTGGTTCCAGACCTGGGCCGCGTTGTTGAACACGCCGCCGGAGGACTTCTTGACGATGTCTTCCAGGGAAGCGTTTTCGAACTCGGTACCGGCGATCAGGTTGTTCAGGTTCGTGACGTAGGTTTGATGGTGCTTGCCATAGTGGAACTCCAGCGTCTCCTTGGAAATGCGGGGAGCCAGGGCATCCAGAGGGTAAGGCAGGGGGGGAAGCGTGTGCGCCATTTTCAGTTCCTTCTTGGTTGAGAGCACGATCACAGCCGAGCATTGTATCGGCTGTTTTTTGAGTGGCCGTCTTATCCCTGCGTGCACCCGGGATAAAAAATCGGTCTTAGGATATTCCAGTGAAGACGGTGCCGGCCGCGGCCGGTTCAGCCGAGCAGATCGCCCTGGCCGCCCGGTTCGAGAGGCGCGCGACGCTTATCCCTGCTGCCTTTGCCGCCTTTGCCGCCCGGCCCGCCTGTGCCGCCTTGCGGGTCCTTGGCGTTCGCCGGATCCACCACGTCGACCAGCGCAGCGCCGCGCGCGAACTCCAGTTGCAGCCGCTGCCCCGGCGCCAGCGCCGCGCCATCGCGCACCAGCTTACCCTCGCTGTCGCGCGCCAGGGTGTAACCCCGCGCCAGCACCTGTCCGGGATCGAAGGCGCGCAACTGCGCCGCCAGGGACTGCAGGCGGCCCCGCCGTTGCTCCAGCAAGCGCCGGTGCGCCTGGAGCAACTGACGTGCCTGTCGCGCCACCGCATCGCGCACTCTCGGCACGTCCGGGCCGCGGTGGCGCAACCGCGCCATCAGCAGGTCCAGACGGGCCTGGCGGCGGCCGCGCGGCCCGGGCCAGGCGCTCTGCAAACGGTGGCGCAAGGCGGCCAGGCGGTCGGCCTGGTGCGCCAGCCGCTGCTGCGGCGACTCCAGTTGCGCGGCAGCCCGGTCCAGGCGTTGCGCGGCACGGTCGAGCTGGCGTTGCTGCACCCGGTGCAACTCCCGCGCCAGGACCTGCACGCGCTGGTACAGCTCCTGCCGCGGCAGGCAGGCCAGCTCGGCCGCCGCGGTGGGCGTCGGCGCCCGCACGTCGGCGACGAAGTCGGCAATGGTGAAATCGGTTTCGTGACCGACGCCGCAGATGATGGGAATGGCGCTGTCGGCCACCTGGCGTGCCAGGGCTTCGTCGTTGAAGCTCCACAAGTCTTCGATGCTGCCGCCGCCGCGCACCAGCAGCAGGGTTTCGACCTCGGCACGCCGGTTGGCGGCGGCAATGGCGGCGGCCAGCCGCGGCGCCGAGTCGGCGCCCTGCACCGGCGCGGGATAGATGATCACGGGCACCTGCGGCGCGCGCCGCGCCAGGGCGCTCAGCACGTCGCGCAGGGCCGCCGCGTGCAGCGACGTCACCACGCCGATGGCGCGCGGCAGCAGCACGGGTGGGCGTTTGCGCGCCTCGTCGAACAGCCCTTCGGCTTCCAGTTTCTGCTTCAGGCGCAGGAAGGCCTCGAACAGATCGCCCAGGCCGGCCCGCCGCATACCCTCGATCTGCAACTGGTAATCGCCGCGCGGTTCATACAGCGTCACGCGGGCACGCACCTCGACCTTGTCGCCGGCCCGCGGCGTAAAGCCGACGGCCGAGGCGCGGCCGCGGAACATGACGCCGCGCACCGCCGCCTGGCCGTCCTTGAGGGTGAAATACCAGTGGCCCGACGCCGCGGCGGTGAAATTGGAAATCTCGCCGCGAACCCACAGGGGCGGGACATTGCGATCCAAAAGCCGCCCCACCGCTTGGTTCAGCTGGGCAACCGTGAGGATATCCCGCGTAAATACGTCGTCTTTGACCGTAAATTCAATTGTCATAAGGCTTTCCGGGGCGAACCTTTCCACAGGCCAAAGAAACACGGGCTGAATGATACCTCGACCCGAAATCCAGCCAAATTGTGCACATTTACATTAAGAAACCGCCATAACCATATGATTTTATTCATATTGTGGCTTAAATGTGATTTTTACCCACTGCTGCGTACCGACGCGCAGCCCGCAAGAATGCGGCTTCCGCCCAAGTTCTGCACAGAATTATCCACAGAATCTGTGGATAGATTGGCCGCTCGTCCTGACGGCTGATGCGGGATGGCCCACTATTGCCAGGGCGGCGCTCCGCCCGTTACAGTTCGCCCTGGTCTTACCGATTCCCGCCCTCCGGACGCCCCGTGCGGCGCCCTACCTGGAGCTCCCTTTTGCTGTCCATCCTTCGTGACGCCGGCTGGCCGATCTGGTTCTTGCTCGCTACCTCGGTCCTGTGCCTGGCCTTGATTTTCGAGCGGCTGCTTTCCTTGCGCCGCAGCCTGGTCGTGCCCGCGGGCCTGCTCACGCAGGTGCTGGACATGGTGCGCAACCGCCAGGACAGCCCGGAAGCCGTCAACCGGCTGGAACGCAACTCCCCGCTGGGCCGCGTGCTGGCCGAGGTCCTGCGCTATCGCCACGCGCCGCGCGACGAGATGCGCCTGGCGGTGGAAGACGCCGGCCGCGCCGTCGCCCATGACCTGAACCGTTATGTCGCGGCGCTGGGCACCATCGCCGTGGTGGCGCCCCTGCTGGGCCTGTTCGGCACGGTGGTGGGCATGATCGACATCTTCGGGTCTTATTCGCCGGTGGGCGGCGACCCCGCGCAGCTGGCCCACGGCATCTCGGTGGCCCTTTACAACACGGGCTTCGGCATCCTCATCGCCATCCCGGCCATGATCTTCCACCGCTATCTGCGGGGCCGCATCGAAGGCTATCTGCACCAGATGGAACAGGCCGCCGGCCGCGCCGCCCGTGTCCTGGGCGGCGGCGCGCGCGCCCGTGGCATGGCGGCCGACGAGGACGCCGGCCCGCGCGACCCGATGTTCCAGGACGCGCTGTCATGAATTTCGGTGGACCGCGGTCGCGCCATGGCGATGAGCTGGAAATCAACTTGATCCCGCTCATCGACGTGCTGCTGGTGATCCTGATTTTCCTCGCCGCCACCACGTCCTTCGCCCGCTTCAGCCAGCTCAAGGTGACCCTGCCGCAGGCCGCTGCCGAGCAGCAGACCGTCGCGCCCATCGAAGTGGCGATCAGCCAGGACGGCCACTATGCGCTGGACGGCAAGCTGCTGGACGCCAGCACCGCCACCGATATCGCCGCGGCCCTGCGCGGCATCGCGGCCGGCCGCAAGGACCCGGTGCTGGTCATCAACGCCGACGCCCTGGCCACCCACCAGACGGTGGTCAATGTCATGGAAGCCGCGCGCCAGGCCGGCATCGCCCGGGTGAACTTCGCCACGCAGACGGCGCGGTGAGCACCTTCGCAGCGGCTTCCTCCAAAATGGCTTCCATCAAGATGGCTTTCTTCACAGTGATTCCCTTCACGGTGACCTCCTTCACGTGACTTCCTCCACTACGCGCCTGATTCAACGCCAATGGCAGCGCGCCGGCTGGCTGTCCAATCTGCTGCTGCCGCTGGCCGGCCTGGCCTGGCTTGCCATCACGGCCAAGCGGACGGCGTACCGGCGCGGCTGGCGCCAGGCCTATCGCCCGCCCGTGCCCGTCATCGTGGTCGGCAACATCTACGTCGGCGGCACCGGCAAGACGCCGGTGGTGGTAGCGCTGGTGAAGGCGCTGCGCGAGCGCGGCTATACCCCGGGCGTGGTCAGCCGCGGCTACGGCGTGAAGGTCGGCCAGCACGCCCACGTGGGCCGCGGCGACCTGTCGGCGGACCGCTTCGGCGACGAACCCGCGCTCATCGCCCGCGCCACCGGTGCGCCCATTTCCGTGCATCCGGACCGGCCGCGCGCCGCGCGCACGCTGCTCAGCGCACATCCGGAAGTGGACGTCATCATTTCGGACGATGGCCTGCAGCACCTGGCGCTGGCGCGCGACGTTGAAATCGTGGTGCAGGACGACCGCGGCGTGGGCAACGGCCGCCTGCTGCCGGCCGGCCCGCTGCGCGAACCGCCCGGCCGGCTGGCCGACGTCGACGTCATCATCGACAACGTGGCCGACGCCGAAGCACCGGGCGCGGCGACGGCTCCACGCCAGAAGCCGCGCCGCATCCATATGTGGATGGAATTGACCGAGGCCTGGCGCCTGCGCGACGGCCAGCGCCGCACCCTGTGGGAATTGCGTGACGACTTCGCCCACGACCGCATCGCCGCGGCCGCCGGCATCGGCAACCCGCAACGCTTCTTCGCGTCGCTGCGCGCCAGCGGCATGCCCCTGGCGGCCACCGTGCCGCTGCCCGACCACTACAGCTACACCCGCTCGCCCTTTCGGCAGGTGCCCGCCGACCTGATCCTGGTCACGACCAAGGACGCCGTCAAATGCCTGGGGCTGGGCGACAACCGGCTGTGGGTGGTGCCGGCCGTGCCGCGTTTTTCCGACCCGCACTTCTTCGACTGGCTGGCCGGCGTGCTGCATTCGACCACGCCCCCGGCGCAGCCCGCCAATCTGCACTAGAATTCCGCCCATGGAATCCCGACTGCTCGACATCCTCGTCTGCCCCATCTGCAAAGGCCGCCTGCAATACGACCGCCAGCAGGCTGAACTTACCTGCAACGCGGACCGCCTGGCGTTTCCCGTCCGTGATGGCATCCCGGTCATGCTCGAATCCGAAGCGCGCCCGCTCGATGGCGAACGCAACGCCGCCAGCCAGCCGCAATGAGCTTCATCGCGATCATCCCGGCGCGCGCCGCCTCCACCCGGCTGCCCGACAAGCCGCTTGCCGACATCGCCGGCAAGCCCATGGTGGTGCGCACGGCTGAACGAGCGGCTGCCTCCGGCGCCGCTCGCGTGCTGGTGGCCACGGACGACGACCGCGTTGCCCAGGCCGCCCGCGCGCATGGCATCGAAGCCTTGATGACGCGCGCCGACCACCCCACCGGCACCGACCGCCTGTCGGAAGCCGTGCAGGCGCTGCAACTGGCTGACGATGCCGTCGTCGTCAACGTGCAGGGCGACGAGCCGCTGATCGAACCCGAATTGATAGATGCCGTGGCCGGCCTGCTGGCCGCGCGTCCCGACGCCGACATCGCCACCAGCGCCTGCCCGATCGCCGACGCCGCGGCGCTGTTCAATCCCAACGTCGTCAAGGCCGTCTGCGCCGCCGACGGCCGCGCGCTGTATTTCTCGCGCGCGCCGATCCCCTGGGCGCGCGACGCGCTGGCGGGTGGTGAGCGCCTGCTGGCGCCCGCCCTGCCCGCGTGGCATCACATCGGCCTGTACGCCTATCGCGCCAGTTTCCTGCGCCGCTTCCCCACGCTGCCGCAAGGCACGCTGGAACGCTGGGAAGCCCTGGAACAGCTGCGCGCGCTCGAACACGGCCATGCCATCGTGGTGCATCAGGTCAACCAGGCGCCCGCCGCTGGCGTGGATACGCCGGAAGACCTTGAACGCGTGCGCCGCGTCTACGCAAATCGGTTATAAGGGCCCATCGTCTGGCGGTCTCGCCCAGCTTCAGCAGGGCAGTACAGCGCGCATTACGGCATAATCGGCCCAACCAAAAAATACACACCCATCCCAGGAGCTTTCATGCGTCTCATCCTGCTCGGCCCCCCTGGCGCCGGTAAAGGCACTCAGGCCGCCTTCATTACCCAGCATTTCGGTATTCCGCAGATCTCCACCGGCGACATGTTGCGTGCCGCGGTGAAGGCCGGCACCCCGCTGGGCCTGGAAGCCAAGAAGATCATGGACGCGGGCGGCCTGGTGTCCGATGACATCATCATCGGCCTGGTCCGCGACCGCCTGACCCAGCCGGATTGCAGCAACGGTTACCTGTTCGACGGCTTCCCCCGCACCATCCCGCAAGCTGACGCGCTCAAGGATGCCGGCGTCAAGCTGGACTACGTGGTCGAGATCGAAGTCCCCGAGGACGACATCATCGAACGCATGAGCGGGCGCCGGGTGCACCCGGCCAGCGGCCGCAGCTACCACGTGCGCTTCAATCCGCCCAAGGTTGAAGGCAAGGACGACGTCACCGGCGAAGCGCTGGTGCAGCGTGACGACGACCGCGAGGAAACCGTGCGCAACCGCCTGACGGTCTACCGCAACCAGACGCGCCCCTTGGTGGACTACTACGCCAACTGGGCCAAGGCCGACGCCCAGCAGGCGCCGCGTTACCGCAAGATTTCCGGCGTCGGTGCGGTCGACGAGATCAAGGCGCGCGTGTTCGGCGCCCTGCAAAGCTGAGGCCCGCGCATGGAGATCGCCAACAAGGTATTCATCGTCACGGGCGGCGCTTCGGGACTGGGCGCGGGCACGGTGCAGATGCTGGTGGCCAACGGCGCCAAGGTCGTCATCGCCGACGTGCAGGACGAAGCCGGCGGCAAGCTGGCCGAGCAACTGGGCCAGCACTACGTCCATTGCGACGTCACGCAGGAAGCCGACGCCAAGGCCGCGGTGGCGGCCGCCGTGGCCATCGGCCCGCTGTTCGGGCTGGTCAATTGCGCCGGCGTGGCGCCCGCTTCCCGCATCGTCGGCAAGAACGGCCCGCACCCGCTGGACCTGTTCCAGAAGGTCATCGCGATCAACCTGATCGGCGGCTTCAACATGATGCGCCTGTGCGCCGAAGCAATGGGCAACAACACGCCCGAAGCCACCGGTGAACGGGGTGTCCTGATCAACACGGCATCCGTCGCGGCCTATGACGGCCAGATCGGCCAGGCCGCCTACGCCGCCTCCAAGGCCGGCGTGGTGGGCATGACGCTGCCGATCGCACGCGACCTGTCCAAGGTCGGCATCCGCTGCATGACCATCGCTCCCGGCATTTTCGGCACGCCCATGATCTTCGGCATGCCGCAGGAAGTGCAGGATTCGCTGGCCGCGAGCATTCCCTTCCCGGCCCGCCTGGGCCGTCCGGAAGACTACGCCAAGCTGGTGCAAAGCATCATCACGAATGACATGCTGAACGGCGAGACCATCCGTCTGGATGGGGCCATCCGCATGCCGCCGAAGTAAGTGGCCTGGGGATCACGGATCTGGCCCGGATCCGCGATCCTTGATGCGCGATCCGCCATCCGTGCCGGCCCGGGGTTGCTTACCGGGCCGTGTTCATCCTGGCCTTGCCGTTGCGGCCGCCTCTCTTTTTTCCCTGTGCTCCCGCCATGAGCCTGTTGCGCTCGGCCTCCACGGTCAGCAGTTTTACCTTGCTGTCGCGCATCGCGGGCCTGGTCCGCGACATCCTGGTGGCGCGCGCATTCGGCGCCGCCCCCCTTACCGACGCGTTCTGGGTCGCCTTCCGCATCCCCAACCTGCTGCGGCGGCTGTTCGCCGAAGGCGCGTTCGCGCAGGCTTTCGTCCCCATCCTGGGCGCCGCGCGCGCCAAGCACGGCGACGAGGGCGTGCGGCCCTTGCTGGACAAGGTCGCCCTGCTGCTCACCGTGGTGCTGATGGCGATCACCGTGATCGGCATGGTGGCCGCGCCCTGGGTCGTCATGGCCATCGCCAGCGGCCTGCGTGGCGGCGCCGACGCCGCCGGCTTCGACGGCGCCGTGTGGATGACGCGCGTGATGTTCCCCTACATCCTGTGCATGTCCCTGGTGGCCTTCGCCTCGGGAGTACTCAATACCTGGCGCCATTTCGCCGTGCCGGCCTTCACGCCGGTACTGCTGAACGTGGCCATGATCGTGGCCTGCATCTGGCTGGCGCCGCATATCGATCCGCCTATCTATGCGCTGGCCATCGGCGTGCTGGTCGGCGGCGTGCTGCAGCTGGCCATCCAATGGGCCGCGCTGCTGCGCCTGGGGATGGCGCCGCGCTTTTCGCTGCGCCTGGGTGAAGCCTGGGCCGATCCCACCGTGCAGCGCATCCTCAAGCAGATGCTGCCGGCGACACTGGGCGTATCGGTGGCGCAGATCTCGCTGCTGATCAATACCAATATCGCCACGTGGTTGCCTGCCGGCAGCGTGACGTGGCTGTCCTATGCCGACCGCCTGATGGAATTCCCCACTGCCATGCTGGGCGTGGCGCTGGGCACGGTGCTGCTGCCCAGCCTGTCGGCGGCCAATGCGCGCGCCGATACCCAGGCCTACAGCTCGCTGCTGGACTGGGGCCTGCGCCTGACGCTGCTGGTGGGCCTGCCCGGCTCGGTGGGCCTGGCGCTGCTGTCCGACGGCCTGGTGGCCACCCTCTTCCACTACGGCGCTTTTTCCGCGCACGACGTGGCCCAGACCCGCATTGCCGTGATGGCCTATGGCGTCGGCCTGATCGGCCTGCTGTCGGTGAAGATCCTGGCGCCCGGCTTCTACGCGCGCCAGGACATCCGCACCCCGGTCAAGATAGCCGTGGTGGTGCTGGTGCTGACCCAATGCCTGAACCTGTTGCTGGTGCCGCGCCTGGCGCATGCCGGCCTGGCGCTGGCCATCGGGCTGGGGGCCTGCCTGAATGCCCTGCTGTTGCTGACTATTCTGCTGCGGCGCGGTGTCTACCGGCCCGGCCCCGGCTGGGGCAAATTCGTTCTGCGTCTGCTGCCGGCCCTGTTGGCCATGGCTGCGGTGCTGGTCTTTGCGCAGCAGCATCTGAACTGGATCGCCCTGCAAGCCCACAGCGGCGAACGTGCAGTCTGGCTGGCCGTCGTCCTGGCGGGCAGCGCCGCCACCTACGGCGCTGTGCTGTTGCTATGCGGCGTGCGGCCGGCCGATTTCAAGCGCCGCGGCCTGGAATCCCACTAAGAAGAAAGACGCCGAGGCAAGAAGCAGAGGCCGCCACCGACCCGAGCGGCGGTGCCATACTTTTCAGGCCCTGAAAGGCGGGATCAAGTCCGAGCACGCACCGCTGGCCCGCCCGATGGCGACCGACAGCGTCAGGGTATGCCCCGAATACCCCTAGACCTGTCCCCGGAATTAAGCGTATTTCAATAAATTTCCGTATATTTCGACTCTGGTCCTCATCCATAAGCACGAGGTCTGCACTACTTCTCTTTAAATTCATTGGGGAAACCGCCCCATAGCTTAGAAAACGCTTTAATATTTACAATCCGATTTACAATGCAATATCCCCTAATACCGATGCAGCTCGCCCTGGAACGCCATTGAGACAGGACGCAATACCGGAGCCCTCTTCGCCCGTAGCAGACCAGGTAGTCAACTGGCTGCTGCTGTTGCGTTCCGGCCGCGCATCGCCAGCCGACTATGCGGACTTCATGGCATGGCGGGAATCGGATCCCCTGCATGAGAACGCCTGGAACCAGCTGACATCCGCGCTGGGTTCTTCCTTCGGCCGCCTGAGCGATTTCTATCCCGCCGGCTACGCTCCGCAGGCCCAGGCCCAGGCAGCGACCGGTGCCAACCGGCTGCAGGTGGGGCCGGCCCGTACTGCCGCCAACACGCCTCTGGTGTCGCGCAAGCTGGTGCACAGTGCCTCGCGGCGCCGCTTGCTGGCAGGCGGTGGCGCCCTGGCGGCCGGCCTGGTCGGGATGAGCGTCGCCAATGAGCTGTATCCGCTGAAGAATCTCTCGGCCGACGCCGCCACGGCCACGGGCGAGCGGCGCCAGTACCTGCTGTCCGACGGCAGCCAGATCCTGCTGGATGCGCGCACGCGTATCGAGCTGGACTTCGCCGGTGCCTCGCGCAACGTGCGCCTGCTGGAAGGCGCGGTCACGGTTTCCGTGGCGCGCGATCCCAACCGGCCGTTCTATATCCACACCGAACAAGGGTCGGTGCGCTCCCTGGGCACGCGTTACATGGTGCGCCAGCAGATGCGCCGGTCGCTGGTGGTGGTGCACGAGCACGAAGTGGAAGTCGTCACCAGCAACCAGGCCCGCGCCACGGTGGGCGCCGGCACCGGGGCGCGCTTCGACGATATGCAGATCGACACGCCGCGCCCGGAGCTGATGGCCGACGCGGCCTGGGAAACTGGCTGGATCGCCGTGCGCAATCGGCCCCTGGCCGATATCGTGGCGGCCTTGCGGCCTTATCGCAGCGGTCTGTTGCGCGTTTCGATGGCCGCCGGCGGCCTGCTGGTCACGGGCCAGTTCCCGCTGGACGACTCCGACGCGACACTGGATACCCTTGCGCGCACAATTCCCATTACAATCAAACGCTTGCCCTGGCTGGTCTCGATCGACGTCTTGCAGGCGTGAAGACGCAAGCTTTCCAAGCCAGAGCACTGTTGTTGTAGAGCTGCAACGCGCTACACCTTCCGCCTGCGATTCGACGCAAACAGATCGAAGCAGCGGGTCCGACGCCACCGCGTCGGCGCACTTCCAAGCCGCCCGGCCGCATTTGCTGGGTATTTATCCAGACAACCCGTAGACAAACGCTTGCATTCGCCTCGATTCTTGTTAGAATGTTGAGCTTTGCCGAATTCTTAACTTAATAGCAATATGGCCAACACTGCCCAAGCCCGCAAGCGTGCCCGTCAATCCGTCGAGCGCAACAAGCACAATTCGAGCCTGCGCTCGATGCTGCGTACCGCCAT
The DNA here is from genome assembly GCF_002209485.1 of Achromobacter sp. HZ34. Taxonomy (GTDB): domain Bacteria; phylum Pseudomonadota; class Gammaproteobacteria; order Burkholderiales; family Burkholderiaceae_B; genus Bordetella_C. The sequence goes on from NZ_NJIX01000001.1 coordinate 1,505,554, forward strand.
CAAGCGCGTTCGCCAAGCCATTGAAGCTGGCGACAAGACTGCCGCTACCGCTGTGCTGCAAAAGTCGACCAGCGTGATCGATCGCGTTGCTGACAAGAACATCATCCACAAGAACAAGGCCGCTCGCCACAAGAGCCGCCTGGCTGCCGCCGTCAAGGGCCTGGCCTGATTGTGATTGTCCGGATCCCCGGATCCGGACCTGCACGCGTATCTGATCTCCCAACCGTGGTGTGCAACCCCAGGTTTGAGATTCTTTCTCGCGTGCGCAGCAAGGCAAGATAGGCAAATCAAGGGCTGAGTCCTCGTGGATTCGGCCCTTTGACTTTGATTTTGTCTTCCTGGCTCGCCCTACTTCCGCATCAACGGAACGCCTCTCGCAACGCGAACGTGGCTTGCTTGAACACGCCCAGGTCCGTCCCGACCGCGATGAAGTGCATGCCCATGTCGATATAGCGGCGCGCGTCCTCCACGACGGGCGCCAGGATGCCCACCGCCTTGCCATGCGCGGTGGCGCATTCGTACAGGTGGCGGATGGTCTTCTGCACGTCCGGATGGCCCGGATTGCCGAGATGCCCCAGCGCCGCCGCCAGGTCCGAAGGACCGATGAAGATGCCGTCCACGCCTGGCACCGCGGCGATCTCGTCGATGGCGTCGACCCCCGCCTGGCTTTCGATCTGCAACAGCACGCAGATGTTGTCGTTGATCGTCTTCAGATAGTCCGGCACCGTCCCGTACAGATTGCTGCGATGCATGCCCGCCACGCCGCGGATACCCTCGGGCGGATAACGGGTCGCGGCCACGGCGCGGCGCGCCTCTTCCGCCGACTCGATGAAGGGAATCAGGAAATTGTAGAAGCCGATGTCCAGGAAGCGTTTGATTTCCACCGGATCGTTCTGCGTCGGCCGGCCCACCGGCGCGGCGTCGCTGCCCTGCACGGCCTGCAGTTGCTGCAGGAACATGGGAATTTCATTGGGCGAATGTTCGCCGTCCAGCAGCAGCCAGTCGTAGCCGGCCAGGCCCGCCAGTTCGGCGGTGATGTGGCTGGACATGCACATCCAGAAACCGATGACCCGCTCACGCGCGAGAATGCGCTGACGGAAACGATTGGGTAGTGGTGAAGTCATAGTGCGTACTGCCTCCTGAGTAAATCCGCGATCATGTCGTTTGCTCCTTACGCTGCCAGCAGATACGGCGCGCCGCAGCGCTCGCAGATGGCGCGCAGCTTCTCGGCCAGCGCCGGCGGAATCGGCACGCCCTCGACTTCGCGGCGGGCCCGATGCGCGGCTTCCGGCTCGCCAGCCACCAACACGGGTACGGCGGGATCGGCGCGCGGCATGTCGTGCACGGCATCTATCATTTCGTCCAGGTCGGACTCGAACGCGCCCGCGTCGCGAAACGCCGCCGGGTTCAAGGCCAGGAAGAAGTGGCCGATATTGTCGGGCTGGCCCGCCTGGCGCCGCTGCGAGTAGGTCAGGGCGAACTCGCTGCCGGTCAGCGTCGATCCCAGGATCTGCGCCATCATCGCCAGGCCATAGCCCTTGTGGCTGCTCATCGCGGAGGTGCCGCCCACCGGCGTCAGCCCGCCTTCCGGCCGATCGAAGATGTACGCCATGGCCTCGGCCGAATCGGTTACCGGCTGGCCTTGTCCGTCCACCGCCCAGCCCGGCGGCAGGTCCTTGCCGTGGAAGTCATACACCTTGACCTTGTTGGCCGCCACCGTGGTCGTGGCCATGTCCAGCACGAAAGGTTCATGCCTGCCGGCCGGCGCCGCGAACGCCAGGGGATTGGTGCCCAGCATGGGCCGCGCCGCGCCGGTGGGAACCATGATCACGCCGTTGGCGCTGCTGGTCACCAGGCCGACCACGCCACGGCGCACGGCGATGCGCGCGTACACGCCCGCCGCGCCGAAGTGATGTGAATTGCGCACCGCTACCGCACCCACCCCCTGCGCCAGCGCTTTGTCCACCGCCAGGTTCATGGCCTGCGCGGCGGCCGGATAGCCCAACCCCGCCTGCGCATCGAGCAAGGCGCTGGCCGGACTGTCACGCACCACGCTTGCGCGCGCCGCGATATTCAAGGTGCCGGCGCGCACCTTGTCCTCGTAGCTGGGCAGCATGGAGATGCCGTGCGAGTCGACACCCAGGGCATCCGTCTCGCTCATCAGCGCGGCGGTGGTCTGCGCCAGGTCGGCGGGCATGCCCCACGCCTGCAGCACTTGCAGAATCTGTGCGCGCACCTTGTCCAGGGGCGCTTTGAAGATCTCACTATCCTTGACTGCCACTTCCTGTCTCCTGTGGAATGTTCTGGCTTGCTCCACCGCGCGGCTTCACTCCCCGCGGCGGCCGTTCCATCCTTGCCTGCCGCCTAGTCGCGCTCCCGGTCGACCAGGCGGTTGCGCGCCTGGCCCAGGTGAAACTGCATGGCCACGCGCGCGCGCTCGCCGTCCTGCTCGCGGATCGCGGACAGGATGGCGGCATGCTCGTCCGCCACCCGTTCGGCGCGTTGCCGCGAACCGGTACGGGTCAGGTTCAGCGACAGGCGCATGAAGCCCTGGATGGATTCGTGGATGGTTTCCAGCACGGCAAGATAAAAATCGTTGCCGCTGGCTTCGGCGATGCTGGCGTGGAACGCCAGATCGGCCTCCGAGGACACGCGCCCATGGGCCAGCCCTTCGGAGAACGCGCGGTCCGCATCGACGATTTTCTGCAGCTGGTCGTCCGTACGGCGCATCGCGGCCAGGCGCGCGGCATCGCCTTCCAGCGCCATGCGCACTTCCTGCGCGCGCAGGTAGGCGCTGACATTCTGCACGTCGCCCAAGGCCTTCAGGCGCGGCGCGGGCTGATGGCTGACGAAGGTGCCCAGGCCTTGATAGGCATTGACCAGGCCGTCGGCGCGCAGGCGCAGCAAGGCTTCCCGCACCACGGGCCGCGACACGCCGAATTGTTCGCAGATTTCATGTTCGGAGGGCAGCTTGTCGCCGACATTCAATCGGCCTGAGGCGATCTGGTCGAAGATCTGCCCATACAGCTGGTCCCCCAGCCGCACCCGCTGGCTGCGGTCGACGGACGGCGCTTTCGCATCGGGCCTGGATGCGCCGGCGGACGTGCCGGCCCCGGCGCTAGGGCTCGGTGTCATGCCGTTGCTGGGGGTCGGCTGGTTGCGCGGTCTGGACAAGGATGTCTCCGGTCCCTCGGAAGGGTCGTCAGTATACTTGGTTGACATATTGACGTCGGAATCATACGTTGTTTAACAAGCTAGACATCGGACAACCGATCACATAAGCTGCGAGCGCGGGCAATAGCGCCGATGCCGGGCCAGACCCGCTGACAAAAAAATCAGGAGACAACATGAAGCCCATCATCCGCACCCTTGCCTCGGTCACCGCGGGACTGCTGCTTGGAGGCGCCGGCCTTGCCCAGGCCGCATCCTACCCCGACAAGGCCGTCACCGTCATCGTTCCTTTCGTGCCGGGCGGTTCGTCCGACATCACGGCGCGAGCCGTCACGCCGGGCCTGTCGCAGCAGCTCAAGCAGACTTTCCTGGTGGAGAACAAGCCCGGCGCCAATGGCGCCATCGGCGCCCAGGCCCTGGCCCGCTCGGCCGCCGACGGCTACACCATGATGGTGGGCTCCATCGGTACTTTCGCCATCAACCAGGCGCTGTACCAGAACTTATCGTACAACCCCAGCAAGGACTTCACGTACCTGACCCAGGCCGTGCGCAATCCCAATGTGCTGGTGGCATCGCCCAATTTCCCGGCCAAGGACGTCGCCGAGCTGATCGCCTACGCCAAGGCCAATCCCGGCGCGGTGTCCTATGCGTCGTCCGGCACGGGTTCGTCCGATCACCTGTCCGCCGTGCTGTTCCGGCAGAAGACCGGCACCACGGGAGTGGACGTACCTTACCGGGGCGGCGCCGCGGCCATCAGCGACCTGATGGGCAACCAGGTCAACGTGTCCTTCCAGAACCTGGGCGCGGTCCTGACCCACATCAAGGGCGGCAAGCTCAAGGCGCTTGCCACCACCGGCGAGGCCCGCATTCCCGAGCTGCCCGACGTGCCCACCATGGCACAGGCCGGATTGCAGGACATGGTCGTCTACTCCTGGCAGGGCTTCGCCGTGCCGGCCGGCACCCCCAAGCCGGTGGTCGAGCAGCTTTCCCATGCGCTGCGCACCACGCTGCGTGACAAGCAGGTGCAGCAGACGCTGCACGGCCTGGGCTTCGAGGTGGTTGCCAACAGCCCCGCCGACTTCACCGCTTTCCAGCAGGGTGAGGTCAAGCGCTGGCAGGAAGTGATCGCCAAGAGCGGCATCAAGATGGAGTAGCATTCGTGGACCTTGGCGTTGCTTTCCTCATCCTTGTCGAAAGACAGTGCGCAAGAGGCCGGCAACGCAAAGGTCCGATTTCTTTCCCCTTCCTTTCTCACTTTTCAGATACAGATCATGACCGCCAAGACCCGCATCATCCAGGTCGGCTCGTATGCCGGCTCGCCCACCGCCAACGACCGCCTGGCGCGCGCATACGACATCGTCGAACTCTGGAAATATCCGGATCGCAAGGCGGCGCTGGCCGAGCACGGCAAGGGCATCACCGCGCTGGTGACGTCGGCCAACTTCGGCTGCTCGGCCGAACTCATCGATGCCCTGCCCGATCTGAAAGCCATCTGCAGCTGGGGCGTGGGCTATGAGACCCTGGACATCAAGGCGGCGCATGCGCGCGGCATCCAGGTAAGCAATACGCCTGACGTGCTGACGGACTGCGTGGCCGACCTGGCCTGGGGCCTGATGCTGGCGGGCGCCCGCCGCATCGCCCATGGCGACCGCTTCGTGCGCGCCGGCCAGTGGGGGCAGGTGCATGGCAGCATTCCGCTGGGCTCGCGCGTCAGCGGCAAGAAGCTGGGCATCGTCGGCCTGGGCCGCATCGGCGAGGCCATCGCCAAACGCGGGCTGGGTTTCGACATGGACGTGCGCTACCACAGCCGCCGCCAGCGCGACGACGTGTCCTACAAGTATGAAGCGTCGCTGGTCGAACTGGCCAAGTGGGCCGACTTCCTGGTGGTCGCCACCGTGGGCGGCCCGGCAACCTTCCACCTGATCAACAAGGAAGTGCTGGAAGCCCTGGGTCCGACGGGCACCATCATCAACATCGCGCGCGGCCCGGTCATCGACGAAGCGGCGCTGATCGAGTGCCTGGAGTCGGGCAAGCTGGGCAATGCGGCGCTGGACGTGTTCGAACAGGAACCCAAGGTGCCGGACGCGCTCAAGGCCAATGAGAAGGCCGTGCTGCTGCCGCACATCGGCAGCGCCACCCTGGAAACCCGCAAGGCGATGGAAGACCTGATGGTGGAAAACCTGGAAGCGTTCCTGAAGACCGGCAAGGTGATCACGCCGGTGGAAGGCTGATCCGGAACAGGGTTGCGGGGGGGGTCTTGCGGCCGCGATACGCGGCCCGCGGTTCAAGCGGCGGCATTTCAAGCAGCCGCCACCCTGAACCCGCAATTGCTCGATGTACTGTCCGGCGTATTGGAATTGCGCGCGGCGACGCGGTAGCGGTTGCAGTACGAGACGTGACAGAGAAAGGAGCCGCCGCGCATCGAACGTCGGCCTGTCTGCCCGGTGTGGACGGGGTCGGCCGCGGCGGTGACCGCGTGGTACCCCGGCGTGAACCAGTCCGCGCACCACTCCCAGACATTGCCGGCCATGTTGTACAGGCCATGGCCATTGGGTTCGAAAGCGGTGACCGCCACGGTGCCAGGGTGCCATCCCGGCGCCGGCCGGCCGGGAAACTCGCCGCGCCAGATATTGCAACGGACCTGTCCGCCAGGCTCCAGTTCATCGCCCCACGGATATTTCCTGCCTGCCAGGCCGCCGCGTGCCGCGTATTCCCACTGCGCCTCGCTGGGCAGGCGCTGGCCGGCCCAGGCGCAATAGGCCTGCGCGTCGAACCAGGAGATATGCACCACCGGATGGTCCAGGCGGTCGTGGATATGCGAGCCCGGCCCTTGCGGCCGTTGCCAGCAGGCGCCTTGCACGGGCAGCCACCAGGGCAGGCCGGACGGTACGCGCCGGATGGCGGCGCGATCGGATTCGGGCACCTGCAGGTAGAACACGAAAGACGCGCCCGCGCGCTCGGCGGATGTGACGTATTGCGTAGCGCGGACGAAGTCGGTGAATTCGCGGTTGGTCACCGCGGTGCGCGCAATAGCGAAAGGCTGCAGGAGGACGGCGCGCACCGGACCTTCGCCATCGCTGGCGAAGCCGTCGGGATCGTCACTACCCATCATGAAGCGGCCACCCGGCAAGTGTGCGAAGCGATCGCCGTGATCGCCCTCATCACCCGCGTTACCTGGATTACAGGTATCACCGGCGCGGCAGGCGCGCCACGCCGGCACGCCGGGCGGGCCGGCAGGCAGCGCCGTCGTCGCGTCATCATCGGCGCGATGCGTGCCGCCAGCGGCGGACGGCATGCAGCAGGACTTACCGGGTGGATGGCTCATCGCTCGTTCCAGCATTACCGAGGGGGCGCACGCCTGCGGCTCCAGACGCCTTAATCCTGATCCTCTTCCCAGAACGCCGGCGTGGTCTGTTGCTTCATCAGCGCCAGTATCTTCTCGCGCGGGATGACACCACAGCGCTGCGCCCATTCCTCATAGCGCGCTGCCATGTCCTGCACCCGCTCGGGCTGCTCCGATGCCAGGTCGTGCAGTTCCGTGCGATCGGAGTCCATGTCGTAGAGTTCCCACGGCCCGGGATACCTGCGCACCAGTTTCCATTTGCCGATGCGTACCGCCGCATTGCCTTCGTGCTCCCAGAACATGGGCGGCCGTTCGGTGCCGCCGCCGGCATCGTCGGCGAACGTGGCCCGCAGGCTGCTGCCTTCCAGCGGCGCGATAGCCTTGCCCTCCCATTGCGCGGGATACGTGGCGTCCGCGATATCCAGGATGGTGGCCATGATGTCGGGCAGGTAGCCCGGCGCATGGCGTATCCCGCCCTTGTCGGCGATGCCGTCGGGCCAATGGAAAATCAGCGGCGTCGAAATTCCGCCCTCATGGATCCAGTGCTTGTACAAGCGAAATGGCGTGTTCGACAGATTGGCCCACGCGGTGCCATAGCTCTGGTAGGTATCCTCGGCACCGGGCATGATGGACGGATCGTTGCCGAAGCGCACGGGCTTGCCGTCCCGCGTGTGCGACTTGGCGATCATGAGCTTGTTGACCAGCTCGTCGACCGTCACGGTTTCCGGAATATCCTCGGCGCAAGCGCCGTTGTCGGCCAGGAAGATGACCAGGGTGTTGTCGAGTTGGCCGGTCTGCTCCAGGGCGGCCAGGATACGGCCTATGCCCTGGTCCATGCGGTCGATCTGCGCCGCATAGACTTCCATGCACCGCAACAGCCACGCCTTCTCCTGGGCGTCGTTCCAGGGCGGCTGCGTGGGATCGCGGTCGCTCAGCTTCCAGCTGTCCTTGAGAACGCCGCTGTCCACGAGCCGGCGCAGGCGTTCGGCGCGCAGATCGTCCCAGCCGGCGTCGAAGCGCCCCTTGTACTTGGCGATGTCCTCGTCATGCGCATGCAGCGGCCAGTGCGGCGCGGTGTAGGCGACGTATTCGAAAAACGGCTGGTCGGGATGCGTGCGGGCGTGTTCGCGGATGTAGTCCGCGGCCTGGTCGCTGATGGCATCCGTGTAGAAGAATTCCTTGTCCTGCGTCGCTTCGTGTTCGATGTTGTCGTTGCCGCGCGTCAGCGTATTGGGATCGTAGAAACTGCCCGCGCCGATGATGGTGCCGTAGAACGCGTCGAAGCCGCGCTGCATCGGCCAGGTGTCGGTGGGCTTGACCAGGCTGCTGGCGACATGCCATTTGCCGCTCATGTACGAGCGATAGCCGCTGGCCTTGAGCGCCTGGGGTATGGTCACGCAGCGCTTGTTGAGGTTGCCCGCGTAGCCCTCGGGACCGAAGTCGTAGGTGAGTATGCCCACGCCGGTCTGATGCGGATGCAGCCCGGTCATCAAGGACGCACGCGAGGGACTGCAGCGCGCCGTGTTGTAGAACTGGGAGAAGCGCAATCCGCCGGCCGCCAGGCGGTCGAGATTGGGCGTGTCGATCTCGCCGCCGTAGCAGCCGATATCGGAATAACCCATGTCGTCGTTCAGTATCAGCACGATATTGGGCTTGCGTTGCGTATCGTTGTTCATGCTTCCCTCACCAGAGGATGCTCGGATTCGGCTACAAGGATTTGGCTTCAAATACGTCGTCCCGACGCGCGCTCGAACAGGTGCATCGCGGCAGGTTCGAAAGACAGGCGCACGGCCTGGCCTTCGGCAAGCGGGATACGGTTGTCGTGGCGCGCTTTCAGACGCTGTTCGCCCATCTTCAGGTTGACGATGGCACTGTCGCCCAGGTCTTCCACGAACTCGACGATGGCGGCGATGCCCGCGCCGGTCCCGGCGTCGGCGGCCGCGGCGGTGGCGGTGGCGGCCGCAACGGCATTGCCATCGGGGTCGCCACCAACGCCGCCGCCCGCGACGATGCGCAAATCGCCCGGCCGCACCCCCACGACGATCTCGCCGGCGCCGGCCGCGGCCGCTGTTGCCGCCGGCGGCAAGGGCAGACGAGTCCCGGCGATCTCCACCTGTCCATCCCGCAGCTGCGCCGGCAGCAGATTCATGGCCGGCGTGCCGATGAAAGCCGCCACCCGTACATCGGCCGGGCGCGCATAGACTTCCCTGGGCGTACCGACCTGCACCACCCTGCCCTCCATGAATACCGCCATGCGGTCCGCCACCGTCATGGCCTCTTCCTGGTCGTGGGTCACGTAGACGGCAGTGACGCCCAGCGACCGTTGCAGGCGCCGCAATTCCGCACGCGTCTCGATGCGCAGCTTGGCGTCCAGGTTGGACAGCGGTTCATCCAGCAGGAACAGCTTGGGTTTGCGCACGATGGCGCGTGCCAGCGCGCAGCGCTGTTGCTGCCCGCCCGACAGTTGCCCCGGCCGGCGCGCGAGCAGATGCGCGATATCGACTTTCTCCGCGGCTTCCCGCACCGCGCGGGTGATTTCCGCCGTGGGCGTGCGCACCATCTTCAACGGGAATCCGATGTTCTCGGCCACCGTCATGTGCGGATACAAGGCGTAGCTCTGGAACACCATGGCCACGTCGCGCTCGCCGGGCGCCGCATGCGTCATGTCAGCCTGGTCCAGCCAGACGCGGCCGTCATCGACCGCCTCCAGGCCCGCCAGGATGCGCAGGGTGGTGGTCTTGCCCGACCCCGAAGGCCCCAGCAGCGCGAAGAACTCCCCCGGCTGGATATCGAGGTCGATCCCGTGCAAGGCAGTGAAAGCGCCATGCCGCTTCACCACGCCCTGCATGTTTACACGTCCAACCTGGCTCATCGCCGCCCTCCTCCCTTGACCGCGCCGACGGTGAGCCCCTTGACGATGTGGCGCTGCGCGGCCAGGCCGATCAGGATGACCGGCGCCATCGCCAGCATCGCGCCCGCGGCCAGGCGCGCCCACTGCGTCTGCTCCACCGAGATGAAATTGAACATCGCTACCGTCACCGGCCGCACGTTGTTGCCGCCCAATACCACGGCGAACAGGAATTCGTTCCACGCATTCAGGAACACGAAGATGGTGGTCACCGCGATGCCGCCTCGCACCTGCGGCAGGATGACGTACCAGAACGTGCGCAGGCGCCCGGCGCGGTCGAGCAACGCCGCCTCTTCCATCTCGAAAGGAATGTCCTCGAAGTAGGACACCATCAACCAGATGGCGAAGGGCAGTGAAAATGTCAGGTACAGGACGGTCAGTCCGCTGTACGAGTCCAGGCCGCCGATACGCTGCAGCATCAGGTAGAACGGAATGATCAGTCCCACCGGCGGCAGCATCTGCGTGGCCAGCACGTAGAAGCCCGACGCCCGTTTACCCGGATAGCGCAGCCGCGCCAACGCATACGCCGCCGGCACCGCCACCAGCATGGTCAGCACGGTGGACCACGTCGACAACACCATGCTGGACCACATGTTCGGCAAGATGGACGACGACCCGAAGATGACCTCGCGATAGTTGTCCAGGGTGGGCACGAACAGCAGCTTGGGCGGATACGCGAGGACGTCGCGTTCGGTCTTGAAAGACGTGAGCAGGCCCCACAGCACCGGGAACGCCCATACGGTCAGCAGCAGCGCCGCGCCCAGCCATGCCGTCGTACGGCCTGCCCTGGCCTTGAAGGTCAATGCCGCGCTCATCGTGGTCTCCGCAGGCGAAACATGCAATACGAGATGATCAGCGTGACGATCATCAGCACCACCGCCAGGGCCGACCCATAGCCGATGTTCAGCTCGGTGAAGGATGTGCGGTAGGCATACAGATTGAGGATTTCGGTAGCCGAGCCGGGCCCCCCGCCGGTTGCCGCGAAAATGGCCGCGAACGCCGACAAGGCAGTCATCATGCGCATGATGACCACCACCACGATCGCGGGCCGGATCAAGGGCAAGGTGATGTACACGAAACGCTGCCACGGCCCCGCGCGGTCCAGCCGGGCCGCCTCGTAGATGTCCTCGGGCAGCGTGCTGAGCGTGGCCAGCAACACCAGGAAGGCAAAAGGCGTCCACTGCCACGTATGGATGGCGATGACGGAGATCAGCGCCATGCGCGGGTCGCCCAGCCAGTTATAGCTGCCGAGGCCCAAGGCGCGCGTGACCAGGTCGACCAGGCCGACGTCCGGCGCCAGCACCAGCGTGCGCCAGAACAGGCCCACCACCACCGGCGCCAGCACGATGGGCAGGATGGCGCCCACCCGCAAGATGCCCTGCCCTTTCGGAATGCGCAGCACCAGCAACGCCAGCGACAATCCCACGACGATCTGCAGCGCGACCGTGCTGCTGGTGTAGATGACGGTCAGCCACAGGGAATTCCAGAATCGTGGATCGCCCCCCATCTTGGTGTAGTTGTCCAGACCGGCGAAGCCCGCCAGCCACGGCATGCTCATGTCCAGATGCTGCAGGCTGTTCCACAGCAGATAGACCAGCGGGGCGGTGGTGATGGCCAGCAGCAACACCAGCGCCGGCGCCAGCAACGCCAGGGCGAAGCGGCGTTCCTGCGCGGCCAGGGTGCGCGGCGCGTTTCCCGATTGCGCGTTTCCCATGACGCGTCAGCGCTTCATGAACTGGGCAATGCGGGTTTGCGCTTCGGCCAAGGACTCCTTGGAAGACTTTTGCCCCACCAGCGCCGACTGGATGGCCGTCGCCATGGTGTCGCCGATGGCCGGCCACTGCGGCACGCGCGGACGCCAGTCCACATCCGTGTCGTGTTCCAGCGAATCCAGCGCGGCCGCAATGAAGTTGTCGCCCGCGCCGGCCATCGCCGCCGCGAATTCCGCCGACTTCCAGCTCGACAGCCGGTTCAGCCCGGACCGCTTGGCGGGCCCCTTGAATTTCCAGGAAGTGCGCGCCTGCGTCTCGGCCGCGGCGGCCCAGCTGATGAAGAGCCAGGTGGCGGCCTGCGCGCGCGGCTTGAGCGCCGCATTGATGGGAAAGCCCCAGTTCCAGATCGAGGTGACGCGTTTGCCAGCCGGCCCCTTGGGCCAGCGCGCATAGGCAATCTTGCCGACCACGCGCGATTTTTCTGGATTGTTGATGACCGCGGCGGAGGAGTGCGCGTCGATATAGCACCCCAGCGTGCCTTGCGAGAACGCGTCGGCGATATCCGGCCAGTTCCAGTTGCGCACAGCCGGCGGCGCGTACTGGCCCAGCGCCTTCACATACCAATCCAGCGCTTCGACAGCCTTGGGGCTGTCCACCTTCAACACCCCCCCGTCGAACCAGTCGCCACCGAAACCCCTGAACAGCGACGGGTAGATATACATATTCTGTCCGGCACCCGCGAAGCCGCGCAGCGCCAGCCCATACATGCGGCTGGACGGATCGGTCAGCGCCTTGGCATTGGCAAGCAGTTCCTCATAGGTCTCCGCCGGCTTCAGACCCTTGGCGGCGTACAGGTCCTCGCGATACACCTGCACCGTGACTTCGCCATCGTAGGGAATGCCATAAGGCTTGCCGTCGATGGAGTCGGCGTCGCGCCAGGCCTTGAAAATGTCGTCGTAGTCGAACCAGGCCTTGTCGGTCAGGGCGGGATCGTTCAGGAAGCGGTCCAGCGGCTCGACCCATTTGTTGGCCGCGTAGAGCGGGTAATACATGGGATCGGCGGCATGCGTGGCATACGTGCCCGTGCGCGAGGACAGGTCCAGCATGGCCTTCTGGCGAATCTGCCCGGGCGGCACTTTTTCCATCCGCACCTTCACGCCCGTCAAGGCCTCGAACTGCGGTACCAGGTCGACCAGGTTGTCGAAGTAGCTGGCGGGGATGACGGCGACCGTGATCGATTCGCCTTCGGCCTGGCGCCAGTTGATCCTGGCCTGCTTGTAGGGGCCCAGGTCGTCGGTCCCGGCTTGGGCGGCGGGGGCCGCGGGTTGGGCCCAGGCGCTGCCCAGCGGCAGCATCGTGGAGCCCCCCAGGGCCAGCGCACCCAGGCCGGCCGCCTGCTTGAGAACCGTGCGCCGCGTGGGGTCGCTGACGCCATCCGGACGAATGGAAGCGGGGAAAGTCTTCAAGAGCGTCTCCTCGTGAATTTCCGCGCGACTGGCGCCGGGCGGCTCGTTTCACCGTTCTATGCGACCCACGGCTTTTCATGTAAACGATTACAGATGAATTTATCAGCGTCGTCGTGAGAGAACAATAGGAAGGACTTAGGAGTTTCCCGCAGTCCACCGCCTGCCCTGGACGTGGTTATCATGTAATCGATTGCACTGAGTCTTTGGCCGTGCCTCTGTTTATAATTCCGTGCTATGCCCGAACCGTCCCGAGATTCCCAAGACCCTCCAGGCTCGCAAGGCGAAGAAACCCGCAACCGGGCGGCCGCCCGGGATGTGGCGCGGCTGGCCGGCGTGTCCACGGCGACCGTGTCGCGCGCCCTCAACACCCCGGACCAAGTGGATCCGGACACGCGCCGGCGCGTGCTGGACGCGGCTGCCAAGCTGCGTTACGTCCCGCATGGCGCGGCCCGATCGCTACGCAGCCATCGCAGCAAGATGATAGGCGCGGTGGTGCCCTCTTTCGACTACGCCCTGTATGCGCGCACCACCAGCGCCATCCACCAGTATCTGGACGAACGCGGCTATTCCCTGGTCCTGGCCGAGCAGCATTACGACCTGTCCGCGGAAGTCCGCGTGGCCAGCCAGTTGATACAGCATGGCGTCGATGCCTTCGTCTTCGTCGGCCTGGACCACGATCCCGCGCTGTTCGCGCTGCTGGAGGACTATGGCCGGCCATATGTGCTGACATGGGGCGTCGATCCCCTGCGCCGCCATCCCAGCATAGGTTTCGACAACCAGGCGGCGACGTTTGCCGTCACGCAACACCTGCTGCGCCTGGGACATCGCAAATTCGGCCTGTTGAGCGCCCCCTTGCCCGGCAACGACCGGGCGCTGACGCGGGGCGCGGGTGTGCGGCAAGCCCTGGCCGAGCACGGCCTGGCACTCGATGCACCCTACGTGCAGTACGCGCCGATTTCCCTGAAGGCCGCCGAAGATGCGATGTATCGCCTGCTGGCGCTGCCCGCCCCCCCTACCGCCGTGATCGCCACCAACGACGTGTTCGCGGTGGGCGGCATGATGGCCTGCCGTCATGCGGGTGTGCGGATACCGGATGACATATCCATCACCGGCGTGGACAACACGGATCTCGGCGCCACCCAGACGCCGGGGCTGACGAGCATCGCCACTCCCATCACGGAAATCGGCCGGGCGGCTGCCGCCCAGTTGGTGGCCCGCCTGAATGGCCAGGACTGTGAAGCCTTCCAGTCATTTCCTGTCGAGGTCGTACACCGCGGCAGCACGGCGCCGCCGCGGCGTTAAGGCTGTGCTCGCCGGTGGGTTCTGACCTCCGCGCCCGCAGCGGGTGCCGCCATCCGGCACCGCACGATGGCCTTTCAGGCCGGGGGCGCCGATTCCGGATTGTCCGTATCGTGTTCTTTGGTCTGCAGCTTGTTGTCGCGGGCGAAGTCCACCACGAACTTCCAGGCCAGGGGTTCCAGTTCACGCAGGCGTTCGTCGACGACGACGCTGCGATTGCCGTCGACGATGACAGGCAGGACGTAGGGTGAGTACGTGATATGGCTGGGCGCCATGCCAGGCGGACGGAATTGCGCCATGACGCCGGCCAGGCGCTCCGCCCAGTCGCTGGGGCGGAAGCGATGACCGTCTTCCGTGACACCGAGGATAAAAAGTTGTCGCACGCGGAATACCGTTGATTTGCTACCTGGGACGGATGCATGAAGCGCCCGGGTGGGACGCCCTCGATCATCCGAGCCGCGCTGCGGATTGTATATGATAGGCCTTCACTCTTCATTTTCAGCCCGCTCCGCCCGCCTGCATGCCGGGCCTGGAGCAAGGCCCGGACCCGCCACGAGGCGCGCAACGAGCCACGGCTTCGCAGCACAAAACCGCGCGCAATGCCGGCAATTTCACGTAAGAAGCCCATTTTTCGCCGCAAAAACGCCGAGCTAGGGCTTTTTCATGCGGACAAGGCATAATGAGCACCCCACCCATGAGGTGGCGCGGCCTCAACGACCTGCAAATCATCATGACGACAGCCAGCACCCAAAACGGCCCTCTGCGGCATTTCCTCCAAGTGCGTGACTTTTCGGCCTCCGAGCTTAACTATGTGTTCGATCGCGCAAAACTGATCAAGGACAAGTTCAAGCGCTACGAACCGCACATGACCTTGCACGATCGCACCTTGGCGATGGTGTTCGAGAAGGCCAGCACCCGCACCCGCGTTTCCTTCGAAGCGGGGATGTACCAGATGGGCGGGTCGGTCATCAACCTGACCTCCAACGATTCCCAGCTGGGCCGCTCCGAGCCCATCGAGGACACCGCGCGCGTCATCTCGCGCATGGTCGACATCGTGATGATCCGTACGTTCGAGCAGACCCGCATCGAACGCTTCGCCTCGCATTCGCGCGTGCCCGTGATCAATGGGCTGACCAACGAATACCACCCCTGCCAGATCCTGGCCGACATCTTCACGTACATCGAGCACCGCGGCCCCATCGCCGGCAAGATCGTGGCCTGGGTGGGCGACGCCAACAATATGGCCTATGCCTGGCTGCAGGCGGCCGAGCTGCTGGGTTTCACCCTGCACGTGTCCACGCCGTCGGGTTACGAGCTGGAGCCGGCCCGCATCGGCACACCGCCGGCATCGGTGCTGCGCCAGTTCAAGGATCCGATGCAGGCCTGCGAAGGCGCTCACCTGGTGACGACGGACGTGTGGACCAGCATGGGTTACGAGGCGGAGAACGAACAGCGCCGCGCCGACTTCGCCGACTGGTGCGTGGATACCGAAATGATGCAGGTCGCCGCGCCCGATGCCCTATTCATGCACTGCCTGCCCGCCCATCGCGGCGAGGAAGTCACGGGCGAAGTCATCGACGGCCCGCAAAGCGTGGTGTGGGATGAAGCGGAAAACCGCCTGCACGTGCAGAAAGCCCTGATGGAATTCCTGTTGCTGGGCCGCCTGGACTGATACTTCGTTCGGGCAGCTTTCCCGGATAAACCCGGGAATCGCCATGCCGCTTGCCGCAACGGCCAAAGACAACGCCCCGCTCTGCCGGGGCGTTGTCTTTGGCGGCGCCGGGCCAACATCGCCCGCGCCGACCCGGACCCATTGACAGGTAAACGATCCGCGCGAGTTGCGCCGCTCAGACCTGGGCCATGCCGCCGTCGACGAAGAACTCGATGCCGTTGACGAAGCTGGCGGCGTCGGAAGCCAGGAAGGCCACTGCCTTGCCGATTTCCTCGGGTTCGCCGATGCGGCCGAGCGGCACCTGGGCGGCCAGGGCGTCGAACAGGCCCTGGCGTGCTTCATCGGGCACCAGGCCACCCAGGCCGGGGGTGCGCACCGGACCGGGGCTGACGGCGTTGACACGGATGCCGCGGTCTTTCAGGTCAAGCGCCCAGGAGCGGGCGAAGTTACGCACTGCCGCCTTGCTGGCGCTGTAGACGCTGAAATTGGCGGTGCCCTTGATCGACGTGGTCGACGACGTCAGGATGATGGACGCGCCATCGACCAGCAGCGGCAGCGCCTTCTGCACCGTGAACAGCACACCGCGCACATTGGTGCCAAAGATGCGATCGAAATGCTCCTCGGTGATGGCGCCCAGCGGCATCATGTCGCCGCCGCCGGCATTGGCGAACAGGATGTCGAGCTTGCCCGCGGTCTTGGCGATCTGGGCGTAGACCGCATCCAGGTCGGACAGCTTGGAGGCGTCGGCAGGGATGGCGGTGGCGCCCGCGCCGATGGTGGCCACGGCGGCGTCGAGTTCCGCCTGGCGGCGGCCGGTGATGAAGACACGCGCGCCTTGCGCCGCCAGTTCCCGCGCGGCCGCCAGGCCGATGCCGGTGCTGCCGCCGGTGACCAGGGCGATCTTGCCATTCAGTTGCTTGTTCATGTCTTGCTCCGTTGCGTAAGTTTGTGGATCAGTCGATCGGGATTTGGGTATCGATGCGCCCGGGCCGGTTTTGGCTGCCTGTCCTGCGACGCGTCGTTCAGTGCATGGGTGAACTTTAGCGCCGCCGGATTTATTGATAAATATCGAATAAGCTAAATGACTATCCATGGCCATGTACAATCTTGGCGGCAGGTGGTTTTTTCCTTGCAGGCAGCGGAACCGAGGACGAGGCTCGAATGGATCAGTTATTGGCAATGCGCGCGTTCGCCCGCGTGGTGGAAGCAGGCAGCTTCACCCGGGCGGCGGATTCCCTGGACATGCCCAACGCGACCATGAGCAAGCTGGTGCAGGATCTGGAGGCGCACCTGGGAACGCGCCTGCTGCAGCGGACCACGCGGCGGGTGACGGTGACGCCCGAGGGTCAGGACTACTACGCCAAGGCCACGCGCGTGCTGCGCGATATCGAAGACATCGACACGTCGTTCAACGTGGCGCGCGGCAAACCGCGCGGGCATCTGCGCATCGACGTCGGTGGCTCCACCGCGCGCGACGTGCTGATTCCGCTGCTGCCGGATTTCCTTGGCCGCTATCCGGACATCCGCATCGACCTGGGGGTATCGGACCGCGCGGTGGACCTGATCGGCGATAACGTCGACTGCGTCATCCGTGGCGGCCCGCTCGACAATTCGTCGCTGGTCGCGCGGCATATCGGCGATGCCAGCATGGTCACGTGCGCGACGCCGGGCTATCTGAAGCAATTCGGCGTGCCCGCTTATCCGGAGGAGCTGAAGAACGGGCACCGCCTGGTCAGCTATGTCTCGACGCAGAACGGCCGCGCCATGCCCTTCCGGTTCCTGCGCGACGGCGAGCGCAGCGAGATCAAGATCGATCACCGCATCGGCATCAACGAGAGCAATGCCCACACGGCGGCCGCCGTGGCCGGCATAGGGATCATCCAGACCTTCACCTATGCGGTGGATGCGGCGCTCAAGGACGGCACGCTGGTGGAGATCCTGAAAAAATGGCGCCCGCCGGCCTACCCTTTCCATGTGGTGTACCCGCAGAACCGCTACGTGACGCACCGGCTGCGGGTCTTCATCGACTGGCTGGTGGAGAGCTTTCCCGGCAAGGTGCGCGGGACGGCGCGCCGGTGATCCGGCCACCGCGCGATTTGGTAAGGCAAGGGTCTTTAGAAAAAAAAGGGTTTTTTATAAAACCCCTTTGAAAAAATCCTTGCTCGATCCGAAACGGCGGGATGGGTCAGGCGGTGGCCAAGGCCTGGGTGTCGAACTGGGTTGCGAAGGCCGCGCTGGGGCGCGCTACGCAACGGTCGACCCAGGCGTCGATCAGCGGGTCGCCCGGCTTGCCCGCCCAGGCATAGGCCGAATGCACCAGCAGATCGGCCGCCGTGCACGTGTCGCCCAGCAGGAAGTCACGGCCCGTCAACGCGTCCCGCAGCCGCGCTTCGGCCTCGGTCTTGGTACGGAAGGTACGCACCAGCGCGGGATGTTGGAGGTTGGCGTAGCCCAGGGTGATGAGCGGTTCCAGCACGCCGGCATACCAGGCGAACCAGCTGAGATAGGCGCCGCGCCGAGGATCGTCGAGCGGGATGCCGAGGCCGGTCTTGGGAAAGCGATCGGCCAGGTATTGCATGATCGCCGCCGACTCCCAGATCTGCTGGCCGTCTTCCACCAGCAGCGGCACCTTGCCGTCTGGATGCGGGTTGCGCGGATCGCGCGCGCCGGAGCCGTCCAGGCGCTCGATGGTGACGATCTTTACCTCGACGTCGTCCAGCGCGTCCAACTCATGAAGCAGCCCAAGCACACGGGTGGAACGGCTGCGAGGGGAATGGAAAAACGTCAGCACGGTAAGCTCCTTGAATGGTTGGTCGAGGCAGGTAATATAGCCAGCGCTACTGCCAGTTTCTGTCAGTAGTGAGCGACAGATTGGCCTGGCTCGACTGCGGACCAGCCCCACATCGGAGAGAAACAGCGTGGACGGAATGCTCAAGGAGGTGGAACTTGCGTATGACAACGCCAAGGAGGGCCGGTGGGACCGGGTCATGGCCGGATGGGAGCAATTCCCCGTCCTCGCTCGTCGCTGCAGCCGCTACCGCAAGCCTTCATCCGGCTGGACCTTCCTGCATCAGGCCGCTTATTTCGGTGACGAGGCAGCGAGCCGGCTCCTGATCCGCTGGGGCGCACGGATAGGACATGTAGCAGGCATCGCCGCCGACACCGGCGGCAACGGCGGCAGTGGCAACAGCTGCGCCAGCCAGACCCCAGCGGATGTCGCTGAAGAACGTGGCCATGCCGCTCTCGCAAGCTTGCTGCGCGCGGCCAATCTGGACGACCGGAAACTCTATGCCGCCCCGACCGATGACGACCTGCTACCCAGTAGTTGCCACTGGGACGAAGCCGCCGAGCGCCGCGCGGCGGAACCCATGCTGGTCAGCTACGGCGGCGGCATCGTCAAGATCCCCAAGGGCTCCCGCCATTTCGTCGACGCCTTCGACCGCACCCTGATCGGCTGGCACGGCACCTTCGACCCGCCGCTCGACATGGGCGGATACCCTGCTGTCGGCATCCGATAATCGCCTCGTGTTGGCCCCGCTCCAAAGCCCCGCGGAGGTGCTTACGCGGGTGGCGTGGCGAACAACTTTAGAAAATCAGGATCGTTGAGCAATTTGCCTATCAGTGCCTGAAAAATGGACGATGCTTGCGTAAGACCGTCTTGGACTGCCAACACCCCGATGAACTGCACATCCCAGGATCTGTGCACGTCCAGCTCTTGTCGTAGACGACCTGACCTGCCTGCTGAACCGTGATGCGAGCGCTTGCGTCCGCTTTACCGTCTCTGATTTCGGCGGAAGTCAGCGTGGGAACAATGGTAGTGTCCGCCATCGCATCGAAATTCCCAGAGGTCGTCAGTTCCGCACGCACCGCATCCACTAGATAATCGGACCACGACTGTTCGCCCGGTGCAGCGATCTTCACCACCCGAACAGAAGCGTGTGTGCCCAAGGCCCCACTTGTCGCCGCGTTGACCTTCGCACGCGCCGTTGGAGGCAGGCGGTTGAGAGCGATCTGGTTGGCAAGGCCAACTTGATACGGTGGTGCTTGTTGCGTGACGCACCCCGAGAGCAAAAGCGTAGAAACCAGCGGATAAACCGCCGCGGCCTTTGCGTGGCGTAAAACCGAACGCAGTTTTTTCATTGTTGAGCCAAGTCAGATCCGTCATCGATTTCTTGGAGTGCCTTACCTAGCAGTTGGGCAACGACGGTCCGCACGGCTTGGTCCAGGCTGAGCGGCCTGAGTCCAGGCGGCCCTGCCTTATTGCCCACAGTCGACTGGATCGACAGAGAGAAAGCTTCATCTACGCCGAGTCCCTCGCCTGTGACCCGGGGCGGATAATCAATGCGCGGCGGCGCCCTGCTCAGGCACAGGATTCAAGCCGCCCAGGCGGCAATATCCAGCACCGCGTCGGTGAACGCCCGCGGCGCTTCCTGCGGCAGGTTGTGGCCGGCGTTCGCCACGACGCGATTTTCGTGGCGTCCGGTGAAGCGCCGCGCGCCCGCTGCCCTGCCGCCCGGCGGCGACACGCCATCCGTGGCGCCTTCCAGCGTGATCGTGGGCACGGTGATGGGCGGCATGGCGGCAAGGCGGCGCTCGATATCGTCGAACAGGGGATCGCCCTCGACCAGTCCGAAACGATGCCGGTAAGAGTGGACGACCACGTCGACGAAATCGGGGTTGTCGAAGGCGACGGCGGAACGCGCGTAGGTGGCGTCGTCGAAGGGCCAGGTGGGCGACCATAGCGACCACAGGAGGCGGCAGAACTCGCGTCGGTTTTCCGTCAGTCCGGCGCGGCCGCGGTCGCTGTGCAGGTAGTACTGGTACCACATGCGCAGTTCTTTTTCGGGACTGGCCGGCCGCCCCGCCTTGGCGATGTCCTGGATGTTGTAGCCGTTCACCGAAACCAGCCCGCGTGCCCGCGCCGGATCCAGCGCCGCCACGATGCATGCCGCCCGGCCGCCCCAGTCATAGCCGCCCAGGACGGCCTGATCGATTTGCAGCGCATCGAGCAGCGACAACAGATCCGCCCCCAGCGCCGCCTGCTGCCCCGAACGCAGGGTCGTGGGCGCCAGGAAACGCGTCGGCCCATAGCCCCGCAGATACGGCGCGATGACGCGCGCGCCCTGCGAGGCCAAGGCCGGCGTCACTTCATCGTAGGCATGGATGTCGTAAGGAAACCCATGCAGCAGCACCACCGGCCATCCGTCGGGCGGGCCTTGCTCGTCATACGCAATGTCGAGCTGGTGGCAGGCGATATTCTTGAGCATGAAGGCCTTCTCCAAAGCATTGCAATGTGCGCGCCGTGCACGCTGGTCGTCCAGGAATTCGAACACGAATCACGCCGCCAGTTCGGGCTGCGCGATCTCGATCACCCATGCCACGAAGGCCTTCACCGCGGCGGTGGCGCGGGCTTGCGGATAGACGATGGAAATCGGCACGGGAGCGCAGCGAGCGTCCGCCAGCACTTCCCGCAGCCGCCCGCTGCGCAGATAAATCGACGCGGCCAGTGCGGACAGCTGGATCAGGCCCAGCCCTTCCAGGCCGCAGTGCAGGTAGGCCTCGGTCTCGTTGAGAGCATAGCGGCTGGCATAGGTCATCGCCACCTCCTGGCCATCGATGCGGAAGCGCCAGTCCAAAGGGCGCCCGGTCGCGTTGGACAGATAGTTGACCACGCGGTGCCTGGCCAAGGCGTCGACGGTATCCGGCTCGCCGAAGCGGGCCAGGTACTTGGGCGACGCGCAAGTCAGCCAGGCCATCTGGCCCAGCGGGCGCGCCACCAGGGTGGAATCCGCCAAGGCGCCGCTACGGATCGCACAATCGATGCCCTCGTAGATCAGGTCCGCCGGCCGGTCACTCAAACCCAACACGACTTCGATGTCGGGGTAGCGCGCCTCGAATTCGAGCAGCCGGGGAATCACGATCGCACGGCCGATGAGACCCGGCATATCCACGCGCACGCGTCCACGCGGCGCCTGGTTGGTGGCGGACAGGTCGTGTTCGGCCTGCGCGATATCGGCAAGAATGGCGTGGCAGGCCGCCAGATAACGCTCACCCGCGTCGGTCAGGCTCAGGCTGCGGGTGCTGCGGCGAAGCAAAGCCGTGCCCAGATGAGATTCCAGGTTCTTGACCGTCGTCGTTACCGACGAACGCGGCATCCCGAGCGACTGCGCGGCCTTGCTGAAGCTGCGCGCCTGGACGACCCGTACGAACGTCGCCATCGCGTGAAGTTTGTCCATGGATCCTGTCTGCCTGTCGTACTTGCTTGCGGGAATGCCTTCGCGCCTGCGCCCTATTCGACACGAAGCGCCTGATGTTATCAACCCGCCCCGTTCAAGCGCCTGGCTTCCCGTGCATTGTGCATTCACGCGCGGCGAACAATGGCGAAGGCACGCGCCCCTACACTGGAAATCACACAGGGGGCGCGCTTTCAAGCCGTGAGCGCATCGCGCGGCGCCCCATTACGCAAACACGTATATCTGGGCGAGACCCTTCATGATGAACGACAAAGCAATCCTGGTCCTGGGCGCGGGCCAACTCGGCATGGCCGTGCTGCGCCACCTGGCGGCACGCGCGCGACAGGGTGCCGGCGTTACCCTCTCGGTGCTGTTGCGCGCCGCGACCATCGCTTCCAGCGATCCGGCCAAGCAACAGGACCTGGCGGACCTGGACGCCCTGGGCGTGCGCATCGTCCAAGGTGACCTGGCCGCGCTATCCAGCGCCGAACTGGCCGCCAGCTTCGGCCGCTTCGACACGGTAATTTCATGCACGGGTTTCGTCGGCGGGCCGGGCGTGCAACGCAAGATCGCGCGTGCCGCCCTGGATGGTGGGGTCGGACGCTTCATCCCGTGGCAGTTCGGCGTGGATTATGACGTCATCGGCCGGGGCAGCCCGCAGGACCTGTTCGACGAACAGCTGGACGTACGAGACATGTTGCGGGCGCAGGAAAGGACCGAATGGATCATCATATCCACGGGCATGTTCACCAGCTTCCTGTTTGAACCCGCATTCGGCGTGGTCGACCTGGCGGCCAATACCGTGAACGCGCTAGGAAGTTTGGACACCGCCGTCACGCTGACGACAGCCGACGACATCGGCGCCTTGACGGCCGACATCCTGTTCGCCGAGCCGCGCATCGTCAACGACGTGGTGCACATCGCGGGCGACACCGTCACCTACGGCGAGATCGCGGACGCCCTGGATCGCGTTCGCGGCGTCAAGGTGCGGCGCCACGTATGGACCGTGCCGGCGCTGAAAGACCAACTGGCTGCCGATCCCGACAATTCCATGCGTAAATACCGCGCCGTCTTCGCCGAAGGGCGCGGCGTCGCCTGGGACCAGAAGCAGACGTTCAACGCAAGGCGCGGCATCGCCGTGTGCGGCTTGGACCAATGGCTGGACGACCACGCAACGGCGTTCGGCTAACGCTACTCCACCGCCTGGAACATCGTTCGCTTGGTGTTGCGAAACGACGGCCGGACGCGGTCGCTCCAGGAGCTGGCGCGCACGGCCAGCCATGGGGGGCTGCCGAAGGTTTCGCGGGTGTGCAGGTCGTAGCAGGCGTGATAGCGCGGCGCTGCTTCGCACAGATAACGACGCGCGCGCACGGAGCCCGGAACCGAGGCCAGGCCGGGCAGATGCTCTTCCTCGTACCAGGCGTTGAAGTCCTGCTCCGCTTCAGCCAGCACATCCGTTTCCACCACGTAGTGCCACGGCGCCGGCTGGCCCGCCGACGCGCCCGCACGGTCTGTCGTCAGGCGCAGGACGCGCACCGCCACCTGCGGATACAGGCGGCCGGCCACCGCGCGCAAGGCCGCCAGGCTGCGATCGGCGATCTGCTCGTCGGGATGCAGATACACATAGGTCTCCGCGTGCTCCACCGCGCTGTACGCATGCACCTTGGCCGTGCCCGCGCCGGCGTCCATGGCGATCTGCTGGCGCAAGGCTTGCAGATCCGCTCCGCCCAGGCGCCGGCCTTCCAGGCGCAACAACAAAATCTCCGTCATGCCTGTCCTCTCTCAATGCCCTATCCGCAAGGCGGACAGAAAACGCGACACCATGTTGTAGGCCGCCACCGTGGCCGCCAGTTCCACCATGCCCTGCTCGCCCAGGGACGGCGCCAGCGCATCGTAGCAGGCGTCGCTGACGTCGATATCGCGCGTCATGGCGTCCGTGAACGCCACCACGTCACGTTCCTGCGCGGTCAGGCCCGCGATGTCCACGGGCGCACGTTCGGTGCGCAAGGCCTCGACCAAAGCGTCATCCATGCCCGCCTTCAAGGCATGCGGCACATGCGCCTCGAACTCATAAGGCGCACGATTGAGCACCGCCACGCGCAGGATGACCAGCTCGCGCAGGCGCGGCGACAGGCCGATGCGATTGCGTATGGCGGTCAGCATGGCCTCCCACCCCTGCACCACCGCCGGGCTGTTCAACAGCACTTGATATAGCGGCGAAATGCGGCCGCGCTCGGCCATGATGCGCGCTTCCATTTCCGCCAGTTCCGGCCGCGTTCCCGGCACCACCGGCGCGACGCGCGGTCCTTTATGAGTATCTGCCATGTCTCAATCCACCTTGATGTTCTTGCGTTGAATCAGGTCCGTCCACTTCTTGCGGTCACTGGCGATCAAGTCCGCCAGTTCCTGCGGCGAAGTCGGCGCGGGTTCGGCGCCGAAGCCTTGCAGCTTCTTGTTCGCCTCCGGGTTGGCCAGGGCGGCACGCACCGCGGCATTGAGTTTATTGACGATCTCCGGGGGCGTGCCAGCCGGCGCCAGCAAACCATACCAGTTGTTCGACTCGACGTTGGGGACGCCCTGCTCGGCCAAGGTCTTGACGTTGGGCAGCACCGCCAGGCGCGCCGGCGCGGCAACGCCCAGGGCCTTGAGTTTGCCACCCTGGATATGCGCGATGAGCCCGGGCACGTCGCCGAAAAAGCCCGCCACCTGATTGCCCATCAGGTCGTTGATCACCGGCGCGGCGCCCTTGTAAGGCACGTGCAGCAGGTTGGCCTTGCTGGCATCGGTGAACATCTCCAGCGCCAGATGGGGAATGCTGCCGACGCCCGACGAACCGATGGCCACCGGTTGCGACGCGGTCTTCGAACGGGCGACGAAATCCGCCGCATCGGTGGCCGGGTTGGCCGGGTTCACCACCAGCACGGTGGCGTTGTTGACCACGCGCGAGACCGGCGCGAAATCCTTCACCGGGTCATAAGGCAGGCTTTGATACAGCGCCGGGCTGATGGACACCGCGCCGACGCTGGTGAGGAACAGCACGCTGCCATCGCGCGGCCCCTTGGCGACATAGGCCGCGCCGATATTGCCGTTGGCGCCGGGCTTGTTCTCGACGATCACAGATTGGTGCAGCTCGCGTGTCAGCTGTTCCGCCAGCACGCGGCCCACCAGGTCCACCGGGCCGCCTGGGGGAAAAGCCACGATGAGGCGGACGGGACCGTCGGCCGAGGCGCTACCGCAGGCGGCCAGCGCCAACACGCCGACGGCGAAAATTCGTTTGAACATGGCAAGTCTCCTTTGAATTCTTTTCTTTGTATGCATGACACGCGGGCAGGCACCACGCCTGGCCGCGGATCCCGGTCAGAAGCCGTACAGGCGCGCCGGGTTGTCGACCAGGATGCGTTGCCGTGCAGCGGCATCCGGCACGGCCTGGAAGAACAGGTCGACCAACTCACCGTCGTCGGGCATGTCGCCCACCACGTTGGGATGCGGCCAATCGGTCCCCCACAGCACGCGGTCCGGCATGGCCTGGACCAGCGCGCCCACGAAAGGCAGGCTTTCCGCGTAGGGACGCTTGCCCAGGCTGATGCGATCCACGCCCGACACCTTGACCCAGGCCTGCGCCACATCCGCCAGGCGCAGCAGCCCCTGGAACGCGGGCTGGTCCAGCCCGTCGCCGGCTCGCACGCGCCCCATGTGGTCCACCACGAAAGGCAGCGGCAGTTTGCGCAACGTTGGCAGCAGCGCGGTCAGGGCCGGTCCGTCGACATGCAGGCAGACGTGCCAGCCGAAGGCGGCCACCTGCCGGACGATACGGTCGAAGACCTCGGGCGCCGGCGGCTTGCCCAGGTGCGCGACGAAGTTGAAGCGGGCGGCGCGGATGCCACCGGCGTGCAGCGCCTCGATCTGCGCATCGGTGGCGCCGGCGCCCAGCAGGCCGACGCCGCGATAACGGCCCTGGCTGCGGGCGATGGCATCGAGCAGCGCCCCGTGGTCGGCGCCATGGCAGGCGGCCTGCACGATCACGGCGCGCTCCACGCCCAGGTGACGGTGCAGTGCGGCCAGCTTCTCGTAGGGCGCGTCAGGCGGCGTGTACGACCGCTGCTCGGCGTAGGGAAACACCGACGCCGGGCCGAAGATATGGCAATGGCTGTCGCAGGTCAGTGGCGGTAGAACGTTGCGTGGACGTGAGGGCGTGTCCAGCGGGGGCAGGCAATCCGGCATGTGTATCTATGTCTCGAATTCGTTTTCGCGGTCTTGTCATGACATGGTGATGCAAAGCCGAAATCGAAACAACGCTATATCTTTGATTTCTGATATAGCAGAATTCGATATCTTGGTGAGTTGGAGGGTAGCGCCTCGCGGCGCGGGAAAGAAGGGGGGCCGGGGCGGCCCCTCCGGCCCCCTCCCTTTGGCCCTGCCCCTATCCTCGATTCTTCCGCCTGTCCCTGATCCCGGCACCTGATCCCTACCGCCTACCACCTACCACCTGTCCCCCGCCACCTACCACCTACCACCTTCCACCTACCACCTACCACCTTCCACCTTCCACCTTCCACCTTCCACCTTCCACCTTCCACCTTCCCCTTTCTTCTTTCCACCTTTCACCTCCACCTTCCCCGTCATCTTCATCGTCATGGATCTGCGTCAGATCGAATACTTCGTCCGGGTGGCCGAACATCGCAGTTTCTCCCGCGCGGCCGGGCAGTTGGCGGTGTCGCAGCCTTCTCTCAGCCGCCAGGTCGGCCTGCTGGAACAGGAACTAGGCCAGCATCTGCTCTACCGCAACGGCCGCGGCGTGGAGCCCACCGAAGCGGGCCTGCGCTTCCTGGAACATGCGCGCGCCCTGCTGGCGCTGGCCGAGCGCGCCAAGGAAGACCTGCGCAGCATGGGCGACACCCCCAGCGGCAAGCTGATCCTGGGCCTGCCGCCGCGCATCGCCCTGGTCCTGACACCACCGCTGGTGCGGGCCTTTCACCAGGCTTTTCCCGACGCGTCCATCACGGTGGCCGAAGGCCTCAGCGTGCAGGTGCGCGAATGGCTGCTGGCCGGCCGGGTGGACCTGGCCATGCTCTACGATCCGCCGCCCTCGCCCCAACTGACCTATGAATCGCTGTTTCGCGAGGAACTGGTGCTGGCGGCAGCCCGCGTCCATCGCCCCGACCTGCCGGCCCGCGTCACCGTGGCGCAGCTGCGCGACTACCCCTTGATCCTGCCATCGGCGCCCAATGCCATCCGCGCCCTGGTGGAAAGCGTCTGCCGCGCGCATGGCGTCCATCTGCGGGTGATCGCCGAAGTCGACGCCGTGCATACCCTCGTCGAGCTGGCCAACCAGGGCCCCGCCTGCGCCATCCTGCCGCGTTCGGCGGTGCGCGGCCCCGAGCCGCAGCCCGACCTGGCCGTGGCCAGCATCGTCGCCCCCCGCATCCTCAACGACCTCGTCCTGGCCAGCCCACGCCATCGGCCCGCCACCCGCCTTGCCAGCGCCACGGCCACGCTGCTGCGCGGCCTGGACCTGGCTGCCGCGTTCCAGGGACGCGCCGCGCCCTGACCCCACGCTGGATTGTGTGGCACCGGTGCCGAGCCGCCCACGCGCCGCCGGAGCCGAGCCAGCCCGCGTTGCGCCTGAGCCAAGCCACCCCGCGCGGCGCCTGAGCCACGCCAGCCCGCGCGCCGCCGGAGCCAAGGCAGCCCGCGTGGCGCCGGCCGCAAGTCCCGGCCGGCAGGGCCGGACACACGCCCGCTGCCCAAGGCGCCCAAACGCGATAAAATCCCCGGTTTCGTCCTTTACCTAGCTGATACGCAATGGCAACGATCCTCCAGCACATCCCCACCGGCCAGAAGGTCGGCATCGCGTTCTCCGGCGGCCTGGATACCAGCGCCGCGCTCCATTGGATGCGTGAAAAAGGCGCGGTGCCCTATGCGTACACCGCCAATCTGGGCCAGCCCGACGAACCCGATTACGACGACATCCCGCGCCGTGCCATGCAGTACGGCGCCGAGAAGGCCGTCCTGGTGGACTGCCGCCAGCAACTGGCCGCCGAAGGCATCGCGGCCCTGCAGAGCGGCGCTTTCCACATCACGACGGCCGGCGTCACCTACTTCAACACCACGCCCATCGGCCGCGCCGTGACCGGCACCATGCTGGTGGCCGCCATGAAGGAAGACAACGTCAACATCTGGGGCGACGGCAGCACCTTCAAGGGCAATGACATCGAGCGTTTCTACCGCTACGGCCTGCTCACCAATCCGGACCTGAAGATCTACAAGCCCTGGCTGGACCAGACCTTCATCGACGAACTGGGCGGCCGTGCCGAAATGTCGGCGTACATGAACCAGGCCGGTTTCGAATACAAGATGTCGGCGGAAAAGGCTTACTCGACCGATTCGAACATGCTGGGCGCGACCCACGAAGCCAAGGACCTGGAGCACCTGAACTCCGGCATCAAGATCGTCCAGCCCATCATGGGCGTGGCGTTCTGGCGCGATGACGTCGAGGTCAAGCGCGAAGAGGTGCGCGTGCGCTTCGAGGAAGGCCGTCCGGTCGCCCTGAACGGCGTCGAGTACACGGACCTGGTCGAACTGCTGCTGGAAGCCAACCGCATCGGCGGGCGCCACGGCCTGGGCATGAGCGACCAGATCGAGAACCGCATCATCGAGGCCAAGAGCCGCGGCATCTACGAAGCCCCCGGGCTGGCGCTGCTGTTCATCGCCTACGAGCGCCTGGTCACCGGCATCCACAACGAAGACACCATCGAGCAGTACCGCGAGAACGGCCGCAAGCTGGGCCGCCTGCTCTACCAGGGCCGCTGGTTCGACCCGCAAGCCATGATGCTGCGCGAAACCGCCCAGCGCTGGGTGGCCCGCGCCATCACCGGTGAAGTCACCGTCGAACTGCGTCGCGGCAATGACTATTCCATCCTCAACACCGAATCGGCCAACCTGACCTACAAGCCGGAACGCCTGACGATGGAAAAGGGCGAATCGATGTTCTCGCCGGCGGACCGCATCGGCCAGCTGACCATGCGCAACCTGGACATCATCGACACCCGCGAGAAGCTGATCACCTATGTGAAGACCGGCCTGCTGGCCCCGGCCGCTGGCGCCGCCCTGCCGCAGATCAAGGAAAAATAAGCCCCACGTTTTCCGCGCTTCAAAAGAAAAACGCCCGTCAGTTGATCAGGGCGTTTTTCTTTTCCTACAACTCTACCTGCATCCCCATCTCCACCACGCGGTTGGGCGGGATCTTGAAGAACTTGGTGCTACGCGTCGAATTGCGCGCCATGAAGGCGAACAGGGCGCGGCGCCAGCGCCGCATGGCCGGCCGCTTCGACGACACTACGGTCTGGCGCGACAGATAGAAGGACGTGCGCATCGGCTCCAGGTCCAGCTCCGGCGACGACTCGGCGATTTCGCGCAACACTTCCGGCACGTCGGGCTCTTCCTTGAAGCCGTAGGTCACCTCGGCCTGCCAGCTGGACGCACTGAGCTTGGTCAAGGTGAAACGCTCTTCCTCGGACAGCACGAAAGGCACATCGGCGCTGCGTATGGTGAGGAACAGCACATGATCGTGCAGCACCTTGTTGTGCTTCAGGTTATGCAGCAGCGCCGGCGGCACGTAGCCCGGGCTCATGGTCATGAATATGGCCGTGCCATGCACGCGCGCCGGCGGATACGCCTCCAGCTGCTCCATGAATTCCTTCAGCGGCTGGCGATCGCGCTGTTGCAGGCCGCCCAGCAGATAGCGCCCGCGCCGCCATGTGACCATCAGCGTGGCCACGACGATGCCCACCATCAGCGGCAACCAGCCGCCCTCATGCACCTTCAGGGCGTTGGCGGAGAACAGCAGCAGGTCGAAGACCAGCAGGAAACCCAGCACCACCGACCACATGATGCGCTTGGCGCCAGCATTCAGGCGCATGGTCAGGGAAAACAGCAGCACCGACGTGGTCAGCATCGTGCCCGTCACGGCGAAGCCATAGGCCGCCGCCAGGTTGTCCGAACTGCGGAAGACCAGCACCAGCACCATCACCGCGGCCAGCAGCAGCGCGTTGACCTGCGGCAGGTAGATCTGCCCTTTTTCCACCACCGACGTATGCAGGATTTCCATGCGGGGCCAATAGCCCAGTTGCACTGCCTGGCGCGTCATCGAGTACGCGCCGGATATCACCGCCTGCGACGCCACCACGGTGGCCACGGTGGCCAGCGCCACCAGGGGCGCGACGAACCAGTCCGGTGCCATCAGGAAAAAAGGATTCTTGATCGCGCCCGGATCGCGCAGCAGCAGCGCGCCCTGGCCGAAATAGCACAGCGTCAGCGACGGCGCCACCATCCAGAACCAGGCACGGCGGATGGCGCTGCGGCCGAAGTGGCCCATGTCCGCGTACAGCGCCTCCGCGCCGGTCAAGGCCAGCACCACGGAGCCCAGCAGCACGAAGCTGGCGCCCGGAGACTCGATGACGAAGCGCACGGCCCAAATGGGATCCAGGGCCTGAAGGATCGCGGGCGTCTGTACGATCTGGTATCCACCCAGCACCGCCAGGGTGCCGAACCACAGCGCCATCACAGGCGCGAACAGCTTGCCCATCGTGCCCGTACCGCGCGACTGGATCATGAACAGGGCAATCAGCACGACCATGGAAATCGGCACCACCCAATGCTCCAGGCGGTGCGACACCACGCTGATGCCTTCCAGCGCCGAAAGAACCGAGATCGCCGGCGTGATCATGCTGTCGCCGTAGAACAGCGCCGCGCCGAAGATCGCCAGCATGATGAGAAAAGTGCGCACCCGCCCGGTGCGTCCGCGGATGGCCAGCTCCAGCAGCGCCAGCGTGCCGCCCTCACCCCGGTTGTCCGCGCGCAAAACCAGGGTCACGTACTTGAACGAAACCACCA
The DNA here is from genome assembly GCF_002209485.1 of Achromobacter sp. HZ34. Lineage (GTDB taxonomy): Bacteria > Pseudomonadota > Gammaproteobacteria > Burkholderiales > Burkholderiaceae_B > Bordetella_C. The sequence goes on from NZ_NJIX01000001.1 coordinate 1,536,250, forward strand.
GCATCAACATCCAGAACAGGATGGACAGCACGCCCAGGACGTGGCCGGGCTGCAGGTCGCCGTAACCGGTCAGGCAGGCACGCAAGGTATACAGCGGGCTGGTGCCGATGTCGCCATACACCACGCCCAACGCGCCCATGATCAGCGCGGCCTTGGAGGATGGTGCATGCGTCACCGGGCCCTTGGCCGCGGTTGCGGTGCTTGAAGTCATACCTGTTTATCGTGTCGGGTCAGTTGCGCGCCCTTGCGCGGGCCGGGAAACACCACCGACAGGCGGGTACCCGGATATTCAGGCCGGCTGGTGAGTTTCCACCAGGCGCCGTGTGCGTGGGCGATCTCGCGCACGATGGCCAGGCCCAATCCAGAACCGCCCGCCGTGGCCGACGGCGAACGATAAAACGCTTCGAACACGCGATCCTGGTCTTCCATGGGAATTCCGGGTCCGTCGTCCATCACCGTCAACGAAGGCGGATTGCTGCCTACATTCAGGGTGATGCACCCGCCGGGATTACCGTAACGCATGGCGTTGTCGATCAGATTACCCAGCAGCTCATCCAGCAACAAGGGATCGGCATCGATCCAGACCGATTCCTCCGGCGCCACCAGGTCCAATTGGACCTGCGCCGCCCGCGTGCGCGGAATCCACTCGGCGCCGCTGGCCCGCACCCAGTCGCACAGGTCGATCCGCTGGAAACTGTCCTGCGGCCTGGCGTTAGGGTCGGCACGCGCCAGTACCAGCAACTGCTGGCCCAGGCGGATCATGCGATCGCTGACAGCCTTGATCCGTTCCGCGCGCGCACGCACGTCATCGGGCAGCGGCCGCGACAGCATCAGTTCGGATTCCAGACGCAGGCCGCTCAGCGGGGTGCGCAATTGGTGTGCCGCGTGGCCGATGAAACGGCGCTGGGCCGCCAGCGAGGAATCGAGGCGGGCCAGCAGGTCATTGGTGTGCAGTACCAGCGGTTCCATCTCGGCCGGCACCCCCGCCACTTCCAGCGGCTGCATATCGTCGATGGAACGCTGGCGGATTTCTTCGGACAGCAGGTTGACCGAGCGCAGTCCGGAGCGCACACCGTGCACCACCACCCAGGCGAAAGCCACCATCAGGATGACCTGCCCAACCACCATCAGCCAGAAGAAATCCTCCAGCATCCAGATGGCAAGGTCGATTTTGTGGGTGATGACCCAGGTGGCTGCGAGGTCCAGCAGCACCAGCAGGAGAATGGCCGGCAGCAGGCGCACCACCAGATGGCGGGCCAGCGAGCCGGCGGGCAGCAGCCCGCGGCGGGTCACGGCCGCGGCGGGGCTCAGCCCTGCCGGCGGTTCCGTTGCATTGTCCCGCTGAGCGTGATCGAGCGGGTCGATGGAGGCCATCGCCGGTCAGGCCGAGGGGGCCGCTTCCACATCCAGCAGATAGCCGAAGCCGCGTACCGTCTGGATGCTGGCGCCGGTGCCTTCCAGGCGCTTGCGCAGGCGATACACATAGACCTCGACCGCGTTTTCGCTGAAGTCCGCATCCCAGGCGGACAGCGAATTGACGATTTGCCGTTTGGTGACCACGCGGCCGACCCGTGCCATCAGCATTTCCAGCACGGACAGTTCGCGCACCGACAGGGCCAGGCGTTCGCCGTTGACCCGCACTTCCCGGCCAACCGTGTCGAACACCAGGGGACCGACTTCGATGAGCGGCTGCGCCTGCCCACTGCGGCGACGGGCGAAGGCGCGGGCGCGCGCCGCCAGTTCCGGCAGGTCGAAAGGCTTGGTGACGTAGTCGTCGGCGCCGGCGTCCAAGCCCGCTACGCGGTCTTCGATGCCGTCACGGGCGGTGAGGATAAGGACGGGAACCTGATTACCGTCCAGCCGTAGCTGGCGCAGCACATCGAGGCCGCTCATGCCGGGCAGGTTGAGATCCAGGAGTAGAAGGTCATAGGGTTGACCGGCCAAGGCGCCCAGCACCTTGTCGCCTTCAGTCAGCCAGTCGACCGCATACCCCTGGTCCGCCAGGAATTCCTGGAGCGCGTGGCCCAGGGTGGTGTCATCTTCGATTACGAGTACTCGCATGGCGCGATTCTAGCGCGATCCAGCTTGCAACGACATGACGTGCTCAACCTCGCAACAAATTTTTTACGACAGGGAGGATGTGGCCCCAAAAACGACAAGGCCCCGCGATCTCGCCGATCGCAGGGCCTTGTTCGAGGTCTGCCCCCTGGGTGCGCCCGCTGGGTCTGCCCCCAATTACTTGGCGGGTGCGGCTGCCGGCGGGATGGCCGGTTGTCCGGCTGCCGGGGTGGTGACGAAGCCGATGCGGCCCAGGCCGGAGCGGCGGGCCGACGCCATCACCTTGGCCAGGGTCTCGTAACGCGTGTTCAGATCGGCACGGATACGGATCTCGGGTTGCGGCTTCTTGCCGGCCTCGGCGGCGAAACGCCCCTGCAGGTCGTCAAGGAAAACCGGTTTCTCGTCCCAGAACAGCTGGCCCTTGTCGTCGATGGCCAGGTCGATCACCTTGGGATCTTCCTGCACCTGCTCGGCGCTGACCTGCGGCATATTGATACGGATGGAGTGCGCCAGCAGCGGCGCCGTGATGATGAAGATCACCAGCAGCACCAGCATCACGTCGATCAGCGGCACCATGTTGATCTCGGACATCGCATGGCTGCCCGAGCCCTTGTTGTCGAAACCGCCAAAGGCCATTTATTCGCTCCCGCGGGAATTCGCGTTGGGCACACCGGCCGAACGGCGCAGCGCGCGTACCTTGCCGTCGGACAGGGCCACTTGCTGGCCAGTCATCAGGAAGGCGAACAGGTCGTGCGCGAAGGCATCCAGGCGCGACAGGAACACCCGGTTGTTACGCACGAACATGTTATAGGCCAACACGGCGGGAATTGCCACCGCCAGGCCCAGGCCGGTCATGATCAGCGACTCGCCCACCGGGCCGGCGATGCGGTTGATGGTCATGCCATCGGACATGCCGATACCCACCAGCGCGTGGTACACGCCCCACACCGTCCCGAACAGACCGACGAAAGGCGCGGTGGAACCGACCGACGCCAGCACCGTCAGGCCGTTTTCCAGCTTGGCGGTTTCCTCGTCCATGACCTTGCGCATGGTGCGGGTGACGAATTCGCCGTTCGAGCCGGTTTCTTCCAGCTTGGTGGCGCCGTACTTGGCATGGTGGGCCCGCGCGTGCATGGCATGGCTGGACAGATGCGAGAAAGGATCGCGCGCGCCGTGCGTGGAGATTTCGTTCTCGACCTGCTCCAGCGAGCTGGCATTCCAGAACTTGTTGAGGAATTCGCGCGAGCGCTTGCGCAACCACACGTTGCTGATGGCCTTGACGATGATCAGGTACCACGTGATCACCGACATCACCAGCAGGATGATGAACAGTGCCTTGCCGACGCCGTCGGCCTGCGCAATGAAGTGCATGATGCCCATGTCGGGTGCGGGCACGGGCGGCGTGGGCAGCGCGGCACTGGCCTGCTGGACGGCGTTGGCCGCCTGTTGAACGGCGTTGGCGGCGGCCGGCAAGGCGGCGGCGCCCTGTTGCGCGGCGCCCGGCGCCGCTGGCGCGGCGGGGGTCGCCTGCGCCAACAGCATGGCGGCAAGGTCAAGAACGTTGGACATGTCAGTTCCTCATGTTGAAATCGAACGGGATCCGGGCCTGCACGGTGTAGGCCACGCCGTTGCGTGTATACGGTTTGAAGTGGACCCGGCGCAACGCATCGAGCGCGGACTGGTCCAGGCGCGGATAGCCGGACGACTGCACCACAGTCGCCTTCTCTATCGTGCCGTCGGTATTGATCACTACCAGCACCATGACGCGGCCCTCTTCGCGGTTGCGGCGCGAGGAGTCCGGATAGACCGGGCGCGGACCGCGGCCGTCGTAGGCGACGTTCGAGACCAGCTCGGGCTGGTCTGGCGGCGGACCTTGTGTCGGCGCCTGCGGCTTGCTGTCGCCCTGCGGCGTACCCGAAGGCGGCGTGGCGGGGGGCGGCGGCGTCTCCACCGGCTTGACCGGCTCAGGCTTCTTGGGCTGCGGCTTGGGCTGGGGTTTGGGTTTCGGCTTGGGCTTGGGCTTGGGCGCGGGTTCCGGCGGCTTCTCGATCACCGGTTCCGGCTCGGGCTCGGGTTCCGGCTTGACGTCGGGGGTCGGGTCGGGCTTGGTGTCGGGCGGCGGTGTTTCTTCCGGCGGCGGCGGAGGCGGCGGTTCTTCCACCGGCGGCGTGGGCGTTTCCGGCGTGGGCTCGGCCTTGGCCATTTGCGGCACAGGTGCCTCCACCACGCTCACCATGATGGGCGCATCCTGCGGCAGTTCCAGCTTTGTATCGTCGTTGACGAACAGGGCTAATGCCACGCCCACATGCAGAAGTCCTACCGCCACGCCGGCGCCTATGCGCAAGGCTGGAGAAATCGAAGAGGATGTTGACCAACCGCGTTTAACGCTGGGCATGAATCAGCCGGGAAACAATATCTATACGCACCCCGTGAGGAAAAACACAACCCGGGGCGAATGGAGCCCAAGAATATATAAGAAATAGGAATTATTCGCAAATCGATTCAGAATGTTCTTGAATCGACTGCAACATGCGACCGAACGCGCCGAATTCGCCTTCGCCGCTGGATGGCTCCGGCTGGATGGCTCCGGCTGGATGGCTCCGGCTGGATGGCCCTGGCTGGATGGCCCCGGCTGGATGGCCCCGGCTGGGTGGGACCGGGTCGGCACCGGCCAAACCGCCGCGCCAGGCGCTGGCGTTTGGCGTTTGGCGTTTGGCGTTGGCGCACGTCTTGTCAGTACTTCCTGTCGATACTTCTCATTCAGCCGCCGTGCGATGCAACGATGAAGGGGCGCAGGCGTTCAAGGTCCGGCGTCACGCCGAGCCCCGGCGCATCGGACAGCGTCACCTGCCCTGCCCTGACCGCATAGCCTTCCGGCAACAGCCAATCGCGCAGGGCATTGGGATTGGAATCCACCTCCACGTAGCCGACACCGCCCACCGCGGCCTTCAGGTGCATGGACGCGGTCAGCCCGACGCCCCCGCCCAGCCAGTGCGGGCAGAACGTACGCCCACGCTGCACTACGTCGCGCGCAACGTCCAGGCAGGCGGTAATGCCGCCCCACTTCCCCAGATCAGGCTGGATCACCGACATGCCGCCTTCTTTCATCGCCGCGACGAAGGACTCCGCGCCACGCAGGTTCTCGCCGCCGGCGATGGGCAAAGGCGCGTCGGCCGTCAGCGCACGCCACACCGGCCAGGGCGTGTCGGCTGGCAAGGGTTCCTCCAGCCACGCGACGCCGTGGGCCGCCAGACGACCCGCCATCTGCGCTGCCTGCCGCGGCGACCAGGCCTGGTTCGCGTCCACCATCAGCGTGGCGTCGCTGCCCATGGTCCGGCGCAGGGCCTGCACATTGGCCTCGTCGCGCTGGTCGCCAAAGCCGACCTTCAGCTTGAATGCGGTATAGCCCTCGCGCGCCTTCGCTTCGGCGACGCGTTCCGGCTGGTCGGGATTGATGCCCGAGGTATACACATTGATGTTCGGCTGGCCGCCCAGCAGTTGCCAGAGCGGCAGCCCGGCACGGCGGGCCAGCATGTCCCAGATGGCGGTATCCACGCCGGCCACCGCCTGGGCCAGCGGCCCGGGCTCGCCGGACTGTATCGCCAGGATGCGCAGGCCTTCGCTCAAGGTGTCGAAACACGCCCGCGGCGACGCCCAGGCCCGGCCCGACACCAGCGGCATGACGCAACTGTCCAACAGCCGCGCGCGATGCTCGGCCCCCACGGCAGGAAAATTGCACCATACTTCGCCCCATCCCTGGACGCCGTCCGCACCGGTGACGCGCACCAGCGCGGCGGGCCGGTCATGCATGACACCGAAGGAAGTGCGTACCGGCGGCTCGGCGGGCACGCGCAAGACGAAAGTTTCCAGGCTAGTGATTTCGAAGGCGTAGTCGTGGTCCATGGCGGGAATGTCGTCCAGAAAATCCGTTTTAAATCTTAAAGTACAGAATACTATACTTAGGTATGTCCACACATCCCAAGGCAATTCCGCATAGCCCGATCCCCCGTTACGTGGCCGTGGCGGATCAATTGCGCAAGCGCATCGCCAATGGCGAGTGGCCCGCCGGCCATTGCCTGCCTTCGCTGCAGCAACTTGCCGAGGCATTCGGCGTGGCCAGGCTGACCGCGCGGCAAGCCGTACAACTGCTGGTTGCCGAGGGCCGTCTCAGCAGCCACCGAGGCCAGGGCACGTACGTGACCGAGGATGCCCCGCCCATCCGCACGGCACCGCTCGCCAGTTCGTTGCGCGAACTGGGCGACACGTATCGGGACCTGGAACCCATCATCCTGGCGATCGACGAAAACCCGCGTCCGCTGCCCCTGGCGGAAACCGGTCTCGATGAGGGCTATGTCTACATGCGCCGGCTGCACATGCACGAGGGCCGGCCCTACTGCCTGATTTCGCTATATGTCGCGCAATCCGTTTTCGCACTGTGCCCGCAGCGTTTCAAGGACCGGGCCGTGGTGCTGGTCTTGCTGGAACAGCCGGAGGTGGACATTGCCCGGGCGCATCAAACCTTGACCATCGGCACGGCCGACGCCGAGACGGCTTCGTTCCTGCGGATATCCAAGGATGCACCCACCGCGGAGGTACGGCGGGTCTTTCGCCGTCCCGACGGCGAGGTGCTCTATTACGCCGAGGTGACCTACCGCGGCGACGCCATCCGGCTGGAGATCGACCTCAAGCCCTGAGGCTGTGCGGGCCGCAACCGGCTTCTACACCGCCATCGCGCTGCTCGCGCGGGCTACCAATTCGCAAGGCACGTCCTGCCGCAACGCCACGCCTTCGGTCGACGCAACGCCCGGAATCAGGCGCAGGACCATCTGCGCGGCCGCCGTGCCGATGGCATAGGGATCCGGACGCACGGTGGTCAAGGCAGGCGACAGCAGCGGCCCCAGCAGCGCGTCGCCGTAGCCGGCCACGCCGCAGTCGCGCGGCACCGCCACGCCGTAAGCCGGCGCGCGCAACAAGGCCGCCATCGCCATATTGTCATTGGCGAAGGCCAGGGCGCGGGGGCGCGAGGCGGGCGCTTCGGCGGCGAACGCCGCGATGGCGGCCTCGCCCGCGGCGAAGTCATCCGCGACGGTGGCGCGCACGCACTGCACGTCGCCCGCGGCTGCGCGCATGGCCAGTGCGAAGCCCTCGCCCCGGCGGGTGGCGCGGCTATCCTGCGCACTCGCGGGCAACACATAGCGGACGCGCGCCGCGCCTTGTTCAAGGAAATGGCGCGCCACCAGCGCGCCCGCGTCCTGCTGGCGAAAGCCGACCTGGTAGAAAGGCCGGTCCTCCGCCAGATCCCAGGCTTCCACCACCGGTACGCGCGTACCGCGCAGCAAGGCTTCAATATCGGGCGCATGGTCGCCGCGCGTCAGGATCAGCGCGCTGGGATGCCAGCCCAGGAAAGTGCGTATCGCCCGCGCTTCGGCATGCTGCAGGTAGTCGCTGCTGGCCAGCAGCAGTTGCAGGCCCTGGCGGTCCAGCACTTCCGTGATGCCCTGCACGACGCGGGCGAACGTGGGACTGCCGATGTTCTGCATGACGGCGCCCACCACGCCGCTCTTGGACGACGCCAGGCGGCGCGCCACTTGGCTGGGCACATAGCCGGTCTGCGCGATGACTTCGCGCAGGCGCTCGCGCACGCCCTCCGACACCAGCTCGGGCGCATTGAAATAACGGGACACGGTGACCACCGACACCTGCGCCAGGCGGGCAATGTCGCGATTGGTGGTCGCCAGCAGCTTGGGGCGCGCGCCGCGGCGGCGGGCTGCATTGTCGTCCGGCGCGTCGGCGTTCATGGAAATCCCGGGATGGCCGCGCTGCGTCCAGGACGCAAGGCGATGGATTGACGGAGGGCGAGGAGGAATAATACACTTTTGCCATGGAACCGGTTCCATATTGAGTTCTACACGGCTGTGATAGCGGCTTTTCCTTTTGGTCCATGCGGACCGGCGGCTCACCGCGATGATGGCCACGACGACGTCGGCACCAGGCGCTGGCGTTTTTTTCGAAGCGCTGATGAAACCGGTTCCATAAGCAAATATCCCAAGCTTATAAGACCGCCCGGGCTTGCCCCTGGCCAATAAAGACAGACGGAGACGACACCCATGCCATCGACAGCCATCGCGCGCGCCTTGCTCACCGGCGCGCTAACCCTGACCGCCAGCGCCATCCTGCCCCACGCCGCGCACGCCAGCTCGGACTACCCGAGCCAGCCCATCACCATCGTGGTGCCCCAGCCCGCGGGCGGCGCCGCGGACCAGTTCGCCCGCCCCTTCGGCCAGGCACTGGGCAAGGCGCTGGGGCAGTCCGTCATCATCCTGAACCGGCCGGGCGCCAACGGCAACATCGCGGCGGCCAACGTGGCGCACATCACCCCGGCCGACGGCTACACGATCTTCTACGGTTCGGTCAGCACGCTGGCCGTGAATCCCCACCTGTACAAGGATGCGGGCTTCGATCCCGTCAAGGATTTCCAGCCGCTGACGCTGACCAACCAGACCCCCAACGTGCTGCTGGTGGGGGCGCAAACGCCCTATCGTTCCGTGGCCGACGTGGTTGCCGCTGCCCGCGCCAAGCCGGGCAGCCTGGCCTTCGGCTCCGCCGGCAATGGCAACACCATGCACCTGGTGGGCCTGCAGTTCCAGGCCAAGGCCGGTGTGCAGCTGATGCACATCCCCTACAAGGGCGGTCCCGCCGCCTTGAATGACGTGCTGGCCGGACAGATTCCGATGATGTTCCACAATCTGTCGGCGGTGATTCCCTTCCACCAATCGGGCAAGGTCCGCGTGCTGGCGGTGGCCGATACCAAGCGCTCGCCGCTGCTGCCCGATGTCCCCACCATGGCCGAGGTTGGCTTGACCGGGGTGGAATCCGTGGCCTGGAGCGGCATGCTGGTGCGTTCCGGCACTCCCGCGCCCATCGTGGAGAAACTGAACGCGGCCATGCGCAAGATTCTCGACGATCCCGCCTTCCGCAAGCCCCTGGAAGCGCAGGGCTTCGAGATCCTGTCGTCCTCGCCCGACGATTTCACGGTCCGCCTGAAAAAGGATTACCAGTCCATGGGTGACGTGATCCGCGCCGGCAACGTACACATCGACTGAGCCGCGGCAACAACAAAGAGAGCCCAACATGCCCTTGCACAACCCCTTCAAGCACGCCCTGAGTGCCGGCCGGCCGCAGATCGGCCTGTGGTCCACCCTGGCGTCGCCTTTCGTCTCAGAACTGATCGCAGGATCGGGCTACGACTGGCTGCTGCTGGACACCGAACACACGCCCAGCGACGTCCCGCTGATGCTGCAGCAGTTGCAGGCCGTCGCGGCCGAGCAGCGCCGGCCCTCCAGCGCCGTGGTGCGCCCCGCCTGGAACGACGCCGTGCTGATCAAGCGCTACCTGGACATCGGCGCGCAGACGCTGCTGCTGCCCTTCGTGCAGAACGCCGAGGAAGCGGCGGCCGCCGTCGCCGCCATGCGTTATCCCCCGCACGGCATCCGCGGCATGGGCGGCACCATGCGTGCCAGCCATTTCGGCCGCGATGCGGACTATGTGCGCGACGCCGACAAGGAACTGTGCCTGCTGGTGCAGGTGGAAACGGAAGAAGCCCTGGACAATATCGAAGCCATCGCGGCGATCGACGGCGTCGACGGCATCTTCGTCGGTCCGGGCGACCTGTCCGCCAGCATGGGCTATCCCGGCGAGATGCAGCACCCCAAGGTCAGCGCCGCCATCGACGACGCCATCCGCCGCATCCGCGCGTGCAACAAGGCGCCGGGCATACTGATGCTGGACGAGAAACGCGCGCGCGCCTGCCTGGAACTGGGCGCCCTGTTCGTCGCCGTGGCCACCGACCAGGTGCTGTTGCGCAAGGCGGCCGACGACGTCGCCGCCCGTTTCGCCCAGCACCGCACGCCCGTCACCGACAGCCAATACTGATCGCCGCATCAAGGAGGACCTCCTCGTGAGCCCCACTCGCCCCACCGCCCGCAAGACGCTGGACCAACTGCGCAGCCAGCGCTGGTTCGCCAACGAGGAGATCCGCGGTTTCGCCCACCGCCAGCGCATGCAGCAGCAAGGCTTTGCCCGTGAAGCCTTTCTCGGCCGGCCCTGCATCGGCATCCTCAACACCTGGAGCGAACTGTCGCCCTGCCACGCGCATTTGCGCGAGCGCGCCGAATCGGTCAAGCGCGGCATCCTGCAAGCCGGCGGCTTCCCCTTCGAACTGCCAGCCATGAGCCTGGGCGAAGTGATGGTCAAGCCCACCACCATGATCTACCGCAACTTCCTCGCCATGGAGGCCGAGGAACTGATGCGCAGCCTGCCCCTGGATGGTGTGGTGCTGATGGGCGGCTGCGACAAGACCACGCCCGGCCTGGTGATGGGCGCGCTGTCCATGGACATCCCCGCCATCTATCTGCCCGCCGGTCCCCTGCTGGACGATCGCTACCGCGGCGAAGCCGTCGGCGCGGGCACCCATACGAAGAAGTTCTGGGCCGAATACGCCATCGGCAATATCGACCACGCCGAATGGGTGCGCCTGGAAGGCAGGATGGCGCGTTCGCCCGGCACCTGCAACACCATGGGCACGGCCAGCACCATGACCGCCATCGTCGAAGCCATGGGCCTGTCGCTGCCCGGCGCCATGGCCATACCGGCGGTCGACAGCGCCCATCCCCGCATGTCCTGGGCCTGTGGCCAGCGCATCGTGGACATGGTGTGGGACGACCTGAAACCCTCGCGCCTGGTCACGCGTGCCTCCTTCCACAATGCCATCGTCGCCTACATGGCCCTGGGCGGATCGACCAACGCCGCCGTGCATTTGCCGGCGATGGCCAACCGCGCGGGCATCGCGCTGACGCTGGACGAACTGGATGCCGTGGCGCGGCGCGTACCGGTGATCGTCGACCTCTATCCTTCGGGCAAAGGCCTGATGGAAGACTTCTACTACGCGGGCGGCCTGCCCGCCGTCCTCAAGCAGGTCCGCCAGCATCTGGACCTGGCCGCGCTCACCATCACGGGCCGCACGCTGGGCGAGGAACTGGACGCCTGGCCGGACGCCGACGAAGGGCCGGCGGCACAGGCGGCCCCCACCATCCGCGGTTGCGACGCGCCGTTGATCGCCGCCACGCCCGACTGTCCCGAAGCGGGCATGGCCCTGGCCGTGCTGCGCGGCAACCTGTGCCCGGACGGCGCCGTCATCAAGCCATCGGCGGCAAGCCCGCGCCTGCTGCGCCACACCGGACGCGCGCTGGTGTTCGACTCCAACGAGGAAATGCTGGCGGCGGTCGACGATCCCGATCTGGACGCCGACGAGAACACGGTGCTGGTCCTGCGCAACGCCGGGCCGGTGGGCGGCCCCGGCATGCCGGAGTGGGGCAACCTGCCCATCCCCAAGAAACTGCTGCGCCAGGGCGTGCGCGACATGGTCCGTATCTGCGACGGGCGTATGAGCGGCACGCACTACGGCACCTGCATCCTGCACGTGGCCCCCGAAGCGGCGGTGGGCGGCCCGCTGGCCTTGCTGCGCACGGGCGACCTGGTGCGCCTGGACATCGGCGAGCGGCGCCTCGACATGCTGGTCGCGGAGGAAGAACTTGTTATCCGCCGCCAGGCCTGGAGTGCCCCGCCGCAGCCTTACCTGCGCGGCTATACGCGCATCTATCAGGCGGAGGTCACGCAGGCAGACCAGGGCTGCGATTTCCGCTCGTTGGCGGGCACGGCGCCCACGCCGGAGCCACCGATTTTCTGACGGGGTTTCCGACGGGTAGGCGGCACGGCGCCGCGCATGCATCCGACGATCTACGGCACACGGCCATCGCGCTTCGGCATCTTTGTATCGGCTGGCCAGCCAGATTATCCTTGTATGTCCAATGACCGCCGTGCGTGCCTATGCCTTCTTTCGATTTCAGCCTGACCGACCGTCTGCCCTCCTACCCCGCCGGCGCCGGCCGGCTGCTGCTGGGCGCGCCGCCCTCGCATGGCCAGCCCCTGCTGCTTTTCGTGCATGGGGCGTATCACGGCGCATGGTGCTATGCCAACTACCTGAGTTACTTCGCCCGCCAGGACATCGCCTGCGCCGCGCTGGATATGCCCGGCCATGGTGGCCTGCCGCAGGATGCCAATTTCCTGCACGCAGGCATCCGCGACCTGGCCATTTCGGTACAGCGCGCCGCGGAAAGAATGGAAGGCCCGGTGGTGCTGGTCGGCCATAGCATGGGCGCGTTACCCGTGCTGGTCGCCGCCACGGAAATGGCGCGTGCGCCGGCCGGCATCGTCCTGCTGGCGCCCTCCCCGCCCGCCAACCTGCCCGGCGCCGCGGCCCTGCCGACCGTGCCCGAAGACGTGCTGCGCGCCCCGCCGGGCGACGATGAAATCCGCGCGCGCTTTGCCGGCTGTGCGGCGGACGTGGACGTCAGTGCCATCCGCCGGCGCCTGTGCGCCGAAAGCCCGCAGGTGCTCAACGACCGCTACGCCCTGCGCGTGGCCGTCAATCCCTTTGCCATGCGCAGCCAGGGCCTGTGCCTGGAGGCGGGACGCGATGACCCCGCGCGCCATCCGGCCGGGCAGGACCGCGCCATCGCCGATTTCTTCGGCTTCGAACACCAGGCGCTGGCCGACCAGCCGCACGCCATGATGTACGGGGAACAATGGGAAAGCAGCGCGGCAGTGTTGCTGGACTGGTATCAACGGACCTACGACAGGCGCCGGCGCGGCACACGCTGAAGCCTCTACACCTTTCGGATAGTACCTGCGGGCTGGCGACCGTCATGTCAGTGTCACCGGGCGGTCATAGCATCGTTGCACCCCCCAAACGATAAGCCACCCCCGAGAGGCAAAAACCCATGAATACCGCAACCGAGACCGCGGCGCTGCCGCCTTCTCACGGCGCAGCGCGTTCGCGCTTCGACCAGAAAACCGGTCCCGCCACCGTGATCGTCTTCATCGGCCTGCTGGCCATCGGCCTGTTCTACACGGGGCACAGCCTGTTCCGTGACATGGACAACTCGCATGCCAACTTCACCGCCTGGTTCTCCGTGGTGCTGCTGGGCCTGGCGCTGTTGATCGCGCTGGGCTTCGAATTCGTCAATGGCTTCCACGACACGGCCAATGCCGTGGCCACGGTCATCTACACCAACTCGCTCGCGCCCAACTTCGCGGTCATGTGGTCGGGCATATTCAACTTCCTGGGCGTGCTGCTGTCCAGCGGCGCGGTGGCCTTCGGCATCATCTCCCTGCTGCCGGTGGAACTGATCCTGCAAGTGGGCTCCAGCGCCGGCTTCGCCATGGTGTTCGCGCTGCTGATCGCCGCGATCCTGTGGAACCTGGCGACGTGGTGGCTGGGCCTGCCGGCGTCGTCCTCGCACACGCTGATCGGTTCCATCATTGGCGTGGGCGTGGCCAACGCCCTGATGAACGGCCGTGACGGCACCGCCGGCGTGGACTGGGCGCAAGCCAAGAGCGTAGGGGTCACCCTGCTGGTGTCGCCCATCGTCGGCTTCGTGTGCGCGGCGCTGCTGCTGGTCGTCCTGCGCGCCCTGGTCAAGAACCGCGAGCTGTACCAGGAACCCAAGGGCAATGCGCCGCCGCCCTGGTGGATCCGCGGCCTGCTGATCCTTACCTGCACCGGCGTGTCCTTCGCCCACGGTTCGAACGATGGCCAGAAAGGCATGGGCCTGATCATGCTGATCCTGGTGGGTACCGTGCCGCTGACCTATGGCCTGAATCGCGCCATGCCGGTCGACGAAATGAACCGCTTCGCCGCGGTGGCACAGGCCACGCAAGCGTCGCTGATCCGTTCGGCGCCCGCCGCCGCGCCGGCCGATCCGCGTGGCGCCCTTACCACCTTCATCCGCACCAATGAAGTGAACGGCGGCGTGATCCCGGCGCTGGCCGCGCTGACCGGCTCCATCGGCACCCAGGTGCGCCAATATGGCTCGCTGGCCGCGGTGCCGGCCGACGCCGTGGGCAACGTCCGCAACGACATGTACCTGGCGTCGGAAACCATCAACCGGATGAAGAAGAACAGCAGCATCACCCTGGACGACGAGACGAAGTCCAATCTGGATGCGTTCAAGCGCTCGCTCGATGACTCGACCAAATTCATTCCGCTGTGGGTGAAGGTGGCCGTGGCGATCGCCTTGGGCCTGGGCACCATGGTGGGCTGGAAGCGCATCGTCGTCACGGTCGGTGAAAAGATCGGCAAGACGCACCTGACCTATGCGCAGGGTGCTTCCGCCGAATTGGTGGCCATGGCGACGATCGGCGCCGCTGACGTCTATGGGCTGCCCGTCTCCACCACCCACGTGTTGTCGTCCGGTATCGCGGGCACCATGGCGGCCAATCGTTCCGGCCTGCAGTGGAGCACCCTGCGCAACCTGGCGCTGGCCTGGGTACTGACCTTGCCGGCCGCGATGCTGCTGGCGGGCGTGCTGTATTGGGCATTCCGGCACGTGTTCTAGGCGACACGCCACGCACGTGATGGGCCGCCACGCCATCCGCGTGGCGGCCCATTTCATTGATGAGGACGCTTGGCACCGACGCCCACCGATAAAGAATTTTTTGGCTTTGGGGGGCCCCCCAAAGCCGCATTTCCGGCCTATCGCCCCGGTGGCTAGCGTCGGGGCATTGCCCGCGGCCCGAGGACGGGTGACGCAGGCTTGCAGCTTGCGTGAGAGCTTGCAATGCCTATAATGCTGTATATATATACAGTAGCGATGCCACCATGGATGTTCTTACCAAACTCGAAGTCCTCGCGGATGCCGCCAAGTACGACGCGTCTTGCGCCAGCAGTGGTGCCCCCAAGCGCGATTCGATCGGCCGCGCGGGCCTGGGCGCGAGTACCGGCGCCGGCATCTGCCACAGCTTCACGCCCGACGGCCGCTGCGTCTCGCTGCTGAAGATACTGCTGACCAATTTCTGCCTGTACGACTGCCAGTACTGCATCAATCGCCGCTCCAGCAACGTGCCGCGTGCGCGCTTCGCACCGCGCGAAGTCGTCGACCTGACGCTGGACTTCTATCGCCGCAACTATATCGACGGCCTGTTTCTCAGCTCGGGCATCATCCGCAGCGCGGACTACACCATGGAGCAACTGGTGCAGGTGGCGCGCTCACTGCGTGAAGAACATTTGTTCCGCGGCTACATCCATCTGAAGACCATCCCTGACGCGGATCCCCGACTCATCGCCCAGGCCGGCCTGTATGCGGACCGCCTCAGCGTGAACATAGAGTTGCCCACCGAAGTCGGCCTGGTACGGCTGGCGCCGGAGAAAAGCAGCCACACCATCAAGCGCGCGATGGGATCGATACGGCTGGCGCAGGAAGAGGCCGAGGGCGTGGCACGCGACGATGCCAAACGCGGCGATGGCAGGGCAGCACGGAATGCGGCACACAGCGCAGCATCCGATGCGCCCCCCCACGCGGCACCTGCTGCACGCGAACCGTCGTCGGCCCGCGCACCCGCCGGGCAGAGCACCCAGATGATCGTGGGCGCCGATGACGCCAACGACCGTACCATCCTGCAGACCGCGCAAACCTTGTATGGCGCGTACAAGCTCAAGCGCGTCTATTACTCGGCCTTCAGCCCCATCCCCGACAGCCCGACCGCCCTGCCCGCCCAGGCGCCCCCGCTGATGCGCGAACACAGGCTCTATCAGGCGGATTTCCTGATGCGCGGCTATGGCTTCCAGGCGGAAGAGTTGTTCCAGGATGACGGCGACCTGCCCCTGGACATCGACCCCAAGCTGGGCTGGGCCCTGGCGCATCGCGATACGTTTCCGGTGGACCTGAACCGTGCTCCGCAGCGAATCATCGCGCGGGTGCCCGGCATCGGCATGCGCAACGCGGAGCGCATCGTGGAATTACGCCGGCTGCGTGCCGTGCGCTATCAGGACCTGATCCGCCTGCGCTGCGCCATGGACAAGGTCAAGCCTTTCGTGGTGGTGCGCGATTACCGGCCCGCGACGGCAGAGGCGCCGTCCGAGCAGTTGCGCCGGGCGCTGGCGCCGCCGCCGGAACAGTTGTCCTTGCTATGAGCACCCTAGGCGCGCATCGGCTGGAGATCGACGGCAGCTATGCAAGCTGGCGCGAACAGGCCCTGCGCGCCCTGGCCGCGCAGTGGCCACCGCAAGACGTCAGCTGGGTCGGCAAGGATAGCGCGACTCGCCACGGCGATACGCAGATGACGCTGGACGTTTTTGCACCTGGGGAGGCGCTTCGGGACGGCGCCGCTGCGAACGGCGCCACGCCCGGCGCCGACGCCTCGGACGGCGGCGACAGCGTTGGCAACTATGCTGGCAACGCTGGCGAAAACGGTGGCAACGACGGCCGTGCACCGAGCGATACCGCGCCCTTGGCCATCCGGGTATCGAAGACCTTCGCGGAACTGATGCAGGACGCCGCGCTGTACCGTTCACCGCAACGCTGGGACCACCTGTACCGAGCCCTGTGGCGCTGGCAGCATGACGATCGCGCCGTCGCCTCACCGGCCGATGAAGACGGCGCGCGGCTGTACGCCATGGCCAAGGCCGTGCGCCGCGCCAAGCACGACATGATCGCCTACGTCCGCTTCCACCGCCGCGCGGCGGACAGCGAACCCGAATACCTGGCCTGGTACGAGCCCGAGCACGACGTCCTGCCCTGGGCCGCCGACCACTTCGCCAAGCGCATGGGCGCCTCCACCTGGTGTATCGCCACACCGGCCGGCGCGGCGTTCTGGGATGGCATCGCCCTGCGCTTCTCCGATACGCCGATCGACGGCACGGCGCGGGCGGCCCTGGGCGCGGACGCGTCCGCCGATGACATCGAACCCTTGTGGCTGGCTTACTATCGCAGCATCTTCAACCCGGCCCGCTTGAACGAAAATGCGCTGCACCAGCACATGCCGGTGCGCTTCTGGAAGGGCCTGCCCGAAGCCAACCTCATTCCCGGCATGGTCGCCGAGGCCCGCAACGGCGCGCGCCGCGTGGGCCAGGCCCAGGCGGTCGGCGGCATGGGCGGCAAACCGGTGGCGGTGGATGCGCAGCGCGCCCAGCCGCAGCGCGATGCGCCGTCCTCGCTGGACCAGTGCCGGCGCTGCGACCTGTGGCGCAATGCGACGCACGGCGTGCCGGGTAGCGGCCCGGCGTCGGCCCGCATCATGCTTATCGGCGAACAGCCGGGCGACCAGGAGGATCTGGCCGGCAAGGCTTTCGTCGGCCCCGCCGGACGCATCCTGAACGAAGCATTGGAACGCGCCGGCGTCGCGCGCGAGGACGTCTACCTGACCAACGCGGTGAAGCATTTCAAGTGGATCCCGCGCGGCAAGCGGCGCATGCACAAGACACCCGCCCAGCGCGAAGTGGACGCCTGTCTTTACTGGCTGGACCAGGAACTGGACCGCATACGCCCGCCGGTCATCGTCACCCTGGGCGCCACCGCGCTACGTGCCATGGTGCGACGGCCCATCCACATGCAGGATTACCTGGACCAGTCCGTCAAGCTGGGCGAAGCGTGGCTGGTCGCCACCTGGCATCCGTCCTACGCCTTGCGCGTCAACGATGAAGCCGAACGCGAAAGCGTCATCGCCGCCATCACCCAGGCCCTCGTGCGCGCACGCAAGTTGGCTTCGGCTTGATCGAGGGATGCCACCAGCAGGGTTTGACCGGAACCAGTAGAGCGCGTTTCAAATCCCGGAAGCACAGGCCTTCAGTGGCTGACGCCCGCGTCCGCCGTTTCCAATTTATCGTCGAGACCCTCCGGCTCACCCGCAGCCTGATCGATCAACCTGACACCGGGCCAGGCACCGTCTCGCGCCAGTTGGGAAGTTGTTTCCCGTAATGTCGCAGCCACACAGGCCGCCGCCGGCGACAACATGCTCGGCGGTGCAGTGAACAAATAATTGCGCCGACGCAGCCGTGCATCCGAGATGGCCAATGCTCGCCAATCCTGGTCCGCGTACCTTTCCAACTGCAGCGCGGACATCGGCTTGATCGTGGCCCCCATGCCACGCTGAACGCAGCTCATCAGCAAAGACAATGAATCGATTTCCGCCACTATCCTTGGCAGCAGATTCCGGCGCTCGAACTCAGTTGAAATGCGGCGTCGCAATCCATGCGTTCCGGTGGGCAGGATAAGCGGCAAAGCAGCGACCTCTTCCAGCACCAGACTGTCGCGATCGGAGGAAATCAGCGCGCTACTGCGAGGCAGGAGCACGAATAGTTCCTCTTCCAGCAAGGGCACTGAAGGCAGGTCTGATGCGGCATCCGGACTGAACAGAATTGCCATTTCCAGCTGTCCCACGCGCAGCATCTGTGCAAGATGACCGCTCATGCCCTCCACCACGTTCAGCATGATGTTGGGATAGCGGTCCCGCACGAGCTCCATCAATGGCACGCCAATAGCGAGCACCGTTGTCGCGGGCAGGCCCAACGACACCATGCCGTGGACATCCGTGCTCTCGCGCCGCGCGATAGAGACGGCCTGATCCATCTGCCGCACGATGAACCGCGCATGGTGATATAGCGCCAGTCCGCTGTCGGTGGGTGTCACCCCTCTGGAAGAGCGCGTCAGCAACTGCATGCCAACCTCACCTTCCAATTTAGCCAGTTGTTGGCTCAAGGCCGGCTGCGCAATGAACAGCTGGCGCGAGGCTTTCGCCATGCTTCCGCTTTCCACGATCTGAATGAAATAGCGCAGCTGCTTGAAATCCATGTTTTTCCGTCCCTCGATTCATGTCGACGACCACCATGCCTGGCTATACGGCGATCTTATACCCCATGTCGCAAAACGGTAATTCCGCGCAGGTCTCAATCTCAATAGACTGAGCGCCATTCGACATGCAGTCAGAAAAAGAAGGGGTCCGACCGGACCACCGAGTATGCAAAAAAATAATTCAGGAGACGCCGCTTTGAACACCACATTCTTCAACCCGCACCTGGCGGCCAGACAACGTGTCCTTACGGCCGTGCTGGCAGGCACGGCGCTACTGGCCGGCATGGTGCCCGGCCCTGCCGAAGCCGCGGACGCCCCCTATCCCAACCACCCCGTCACACTAGTGGTTCCCTACCCCGCCGGCGGCTCGGGTGACGTATTGGCCCGCATCCTGGCCGACGGCCTGGGCAGCCGCTACAAGCGGGCCGTCGTCGTCGAGAACCGCAGCGGCGTAGGTGGTCACATCGGCGCTGAATATGCCCTGCGCCAGCCACACGATGGCTACACGCTGATATTGGCGACCATCGCGCACAATAGTGCCTACGCCATGTATGGCAAGCTTCACTACAACCCACCCAAGGACTTGGTACCCGTCGCCCTGTTCGCGGAGTCCCCGAATGTACTGATGGTGCCTGCCACCTCGCCATACAAGTCCGTGCAGGACATCCTGGCCGCCGCCCGCGCACACCCTGGCAAACTGAACTACGCATCAGCTGGCGTGGGCTCGGGCACGCACATGGCAGCCGAACTCTTCAAGTATTTGGCGAAGGTCGACATCACGGGCATCCCGTTCCGGGGTGGCGCACCGGCCATGACCGCCTTGATGAGCGGCGACGTGGATCTGGACTTCGAGACCGGTGCCACCGCCAACCAGGCCATCGCTTCGGGCAAAGTGCGCGCCTTGGCCGTGACCAGTGCCCAGCCATCCCCTTCCTTTCCTGGCTTGCCCACGGTCGCAGCCAATGGCGTACCGGACTATTCGATGACGCTCTCCTACACGATCTCGGTCGCCAATGGCGTGCCGCAACAGATCATCGACAAACTGAATGCCGACATCAACGACATTGTCAAGTCTCCGGAATACGCCAAGCGACTGAACGCCGCCGGCATGGAGGCGGTTGTCTCCACGCCGGCCTCGGCCCGTGAACGTAACGAGCGCGAGGCGGTGGAATGGACCAAGGTCATCCAGGCAGCGCACATCCAACTCGATTGACGCGCGTTCATGCGCGCCGCCCTTCGGCGAGCACGAACGACCTTTGAACCGCCGCGCTGACGCAACCGCTACACCAGGATTGATAACCATCATGGATGCACAACAAAAGCTCGGAAATTGTCAGTTGCTGATCGACGGCCAGTGGGTCGATGGCGACAGGCAACTCCCTGTTCTCAACAAATACACCCAGGCTACGTGCGCCACTTACCACCTGCCCACCCAGGCTCAGGTAAATGCCGCCGTCGCCAGCGCCCAGGCAGCCTTCCAGGGGCAGACACTGACACCGTATGACCGCGGCGTAATTCTGGACCGAGCCGCAGCTATTTTGCACCGCCGTACCGAGGATCTTATCCAGGCCTTGATCGAGGAAGTGGGATTCACCCGATCCGACGCCCAGGGGGAAATCAGCCGCTGCATTCAGACCTTCCGCCTGTCAGCCGAGGAAGCACGCAATTTGACAGGGGAGATGGTGCCCGTTGCTGGCGCGCCCGCGCAGGCGGGGCGCCTGGGATTCACGCTGCGCGTCCCCTTGGGCGTAGTGTGCGCCATCACGCCGTTCAATGCCCCCTTGAACACCGTCGCCCACAAGGTGGCGCCGGGCTTGGCCGCGGGCAACGCAGTGGTACTCAAGCCCTCTGCTCATACCCCCACGGCAGCCGTCATCATGGCTAAAGCCCTGATCGAAGCGGGCCTGCCCTCTGGATTGCTTGCCGTCCTGCATGGCGGTGCCGAGGTGGCCCAATGGTTGCTCGAAAACCAGGACATCCATTTCTACGCCTTTACTGGCAGCACCGAGGTCGGTCGCCATATCCAGCGAAGCGCGGGGCTGCGGCGCACCCAGATGGAGCTGGGCAGCATCGCTTTCACCATCCTCGCTGAAGATGCCGATCTCGACCGTGCACTGCCGAAGGTAATCAATGCAGCCTACCGCAAAGCGGGTCAGGTATGCACCTCGGTGCAGCTACTGCTGGTACATCGCAGCATTCAACGCCAGGTTGAAGAACGCCTGGCGGCCGCGGTCAGCACCCTGCGGTACGGCGATCCCGCCCACGCCGATACCATTGTCGGCCCCGTCATCAGCGAGGGCGCGGCCGAGCGTATTGATGCCTGGATCCAGGAAGCGGTCAGCCGCGGTGCTCGCCTGCTCGCGGGCGGACGGCGGCAGGGCGCTGTCGTGCCCCCGACACTGCTGACAGATCTGAGTTCGGACATGTGCCTGTCGTGCCGGGAAGTATTCGGCCCGGTCATGTCCATCGAGCCCTTCGACACGCTCGACGGCGCAATTTCCCGTGTCAATGCCACGCCGTTCGGCCTTGCCACGGGCCTGTTCACCAACCGTATCGACCAGGCGCTGGATGCTGCCCGCCGCCTGCAGGTGGGTGGCGTACATATCAACGAGACCTCCAGTTCACGCGTTGACGTAATGCCCTACGGGGGTTCGAAGGCCAGCGGATTCGGCCGCGAAGGCCCGCACTACGCCGTGCGCGAAATGAGCGAAGAGCGCATGGTCACCGTCGTCGCCTGAAGCGGCGCGGCGCCATAGACCAGCGCGGATCACAGTCATACCAATCAGGAGAAAGATGTGTCCAAGAGCATGAAAGGCGGTGAGCTCATTGCCGAGTATCTCGTCCAGGAAAAAGTTCCCTATGTCTTCGGCATCTGCGGACATGGCAATGTGGGCATCCTCGATGCTTTGCATGACGTGAAGGATAAGGTGAAACTGATTTCACCCCGACATGAGCAGTGCGCCGGCCATATGGCCGACGCTTATTACCGGGTAAAGCATCGGCCTGTCGCCACGTTGACCTCGACCGGACCCGGCTCGGCCAATATGGTGATGTCGTTGGCGACAGCGCTGGCGGATTCGTCGGCCTTCATGGCCATTACCGCCAATGTGCCAACCTCGCAGCACAATCGCGCCCCCTTCCAGGAACTGTATGCGCACAACCAGGCGGACTTCGCTTCCGTGCTGCGCCCGGTCGTCAAGCGGTCGTTCCAACCCACGCGCGTGGACATGTTGCCGCTCGCTTTGCGTCAGGCGATGGACACGATGGTCAGCGGCCGTCCCGGTCCGGTGAACCTGGACATTCCCTACAACGTATTCCAGGAAGAAGCGGAGATTGAACTACCTCCCGCTTCCATACTGGACCAGCGCCCTCGCCCGGGTGCATCCGAGGCCGACATCAAGGCGGTGCTGGACCTGTTGGCCAAAGCGCGCAAGCCTGTATTTTTCATTGGCCATGGCGCAACGCTTGCCGAAGCCGGCCCCGAACTGACCGAAGTCTCGCAGCGTCTCGGCCTGCCGGTGATCACGTCACCCAACGGCATGGGTTGCGTGCCCATGCAGGACCCGCTGGCCTTGGGTTTCATCGGCCGCAATGGCGCTTATCCAGCCAACCAGGCCGGGCGCCACGCCGACCTGGTCATCACGGTGGGCACTCGCTTCGACGACCGATCGTCTTCCACGTGGACGCCAGGATATTCCTGGAATTTTCCAAAGACGCTCCTGGTGCACGTAGACATCGATCCCAACGAGCTTGGCCGCAACTATCCGCCCACGTTGGGGATCGTCGCCGACGCCAAGGTCTTCATGCAGCAACTGCTGAACGGAATCGAGCAGCACAAGGACATCGAACGCGCTCACTACGGCGCCTGGCGCGAGGAAGTAGCCGGGTGGCAGGCAGAGTGGGAGGCACACGTCGGCCCCAACTTCGAGGATTCCACCAGTCCCTTGCGGCCGGAGTTCGTTGTGCGCGCGGCGCAGGACATGCTGCCCGACGACGTCATCCTTGCTCTGGACTCCGGTGTCCACCATAACTGGTTCATGCAGTTCTGGAAGGCCAGGCGGCCCCAGAGCATGCTCAATAGCTGGGGCTATTCTTCCATGGGATTCGGCGTGTGCGGGGCGCTCGGCGCACAGCTCGCGGCGCCGGATCGCCCCGTCGTGGCGGTGGTCGGCGACGGCGGTTTCACCATGACTCCCTATGTGCTGTGCACGGCGGTCGAATACAACCTGCCGGTGGTCTGGATCATTTGGAACAACTTCGCGTGGGGTGCGATCCGCGACCTCCAGTATGGCTTGTTCGATGGCCGCGAAATCGGCACGGCCTTCTACAATGGACAAACAGGCCAGCCCTACAACCCGGACTTCGCGGCCTGGGCACGTGCTTGCGGCGCCGACGGCATGACGGTGAAGCGCCCTCAAGACCTGCGTGGCGCGATCGAACAGGCGCTGCGCAATCGCCGTCCGTGCGTGATCGATGTGCACGTGGACGCCAACATACGTCCTCCTTCCACCGGTACCTGGCAATTGCCGCCGCTGAAGCGCCCCGAGCCCGCCTTCGGCAAGCCCTATATCGCCTGAAGCAGCTGGAGGACCGATGAAAATAGCCGTGTTCACCAAGAATCGTACGAATCCGGCGTACCACGGCGCGCGCGTAGGCGCCGAGCGCGCCGCGCGCCAGTTTGGCGCGGAAATCGTGCATTTTGTCCCGGAGACGCCGGATGACGCGGCTCAACAGATCGCGCTGGTGGACGAGGCACTGGCGCTCGCGCCGGACGCCATCGTCATGTCCCCGGTGCATCCCTGCAAGGTGGACGGCGCGTTGCGGCGCATCCAGGCGGCCGGCATCCCGCTCTTCAGCCTGGTCAGCCCGGTCACGGCGGTGCCGACCATTACTTTTGTCAATGCGGACGACTATGCCTTGGGCGCCGCGATTGCCGGCTATCTATTCGATCGGCTCGGTGGCAAGGGAGCGGTGCTCGTCATCGGCGGCCACGTCGACTCCTCGACCAGCACGGAGCGCCTGCGCGGTTTCGCCGACATTGCACAACGCTATCCATCCATTGCCTTGCTCGAAACCTTGGTCGGTGACTACTCCAGGACCACGGCGCGTAGCCGCATGGAACAATGGCTGAAGACAAATCCCGACCAAGCTTGCGAAGCGTGCCTGGTCGCAAACGACGCCATGGCCTTGGGCGTAATCGAGGCGCTGGCGGCATCGGGCCGCAGCGCGGCTGTCGTCGGTGTCAATGCCATTCCGCAGGCGATCGTCGCCATTGAGCAGCAGATCCTGCTTGCGACGGCCGATTACAACGCCATGGTCATGGGTTACCTGGCCACCGAATGTGCGGCGCGGCATCTGCTCGGTGAATCCATGCCGCCGCGCATTATTTTGCCAGTGGAGATTGTGGACGCACACAACTGCAAGCTCTGGGACCTGCCTTATGAGAACAGGCCCGTTATTACCTATGACGATCTGCCGGCTTCATCACGGGTTGAAGGCGTGCGCGGCACGTAGACCCTGCACTCCTGAAGTACCGCGGCAAGTGATCAGTCGTACCAGTACAGGCGCTCGGGATTGCCGACCAGGATCCGTTCCAGCACGGCGGGATCGTCCGAGTACAGCGGTAGCAGGTCGACCAGCTTGCCGTCATCGGGCACTTCCCGCACATTGGGATGAGGCCAGTCGGTGCCCCAGACGATACGATCCTGGGCCACTTCCAGCATGCGGCGCACGAAGGGCACCGCGTCCGCGTAAGGGATCTCCTGTTGCGACAGGGCCGCGGAGATGCGTTCGGGCCCACTGATCTTCAACCACGCGCGAGGATGGCGCAGAAGGTCCAGCAGTTCGCGCAGCGGCGCCTGGTCCAGGCCGTCGGCAACCATGGTGCGCCCCATGTGATCGATGACGAATGGCACCGGCAACGAGTTGAGCAAGCCGCGCACGGTGCCCAGATGCACGGCGTTGATGTGCAACTGCACGTGCCAGCCCAGCGGAGCGATGCGTTCGGCCACCTTGCGCACCTTGTCCGGATCCGCGGACTGGCCCAGATGCGGCATGAAGTTGTAGCGCACGCCCCGCACACCCTGGGCATGCAGCGCGTTCAAGGTCTCCAGCGATACGTCGTCATCGACCAGGGCCACGCCACGATAGCGTTGCGGCGCGCGGGCGATGGCGTCCAGCATGGCGCGGTTGTCGGTGCCATGCACCGTGGCCTGTACCAGCACGGCACGGTCGATGCCGAGCAGGCGGTACAAGGCTTCCAGCTGCTCGATGGGTGCGTCCGGGGGATCGTAGGTGCGCGCCGGATCCAGCGGGAATTTCGCCGCGGGGCCATACACATGCACATGCGTGTCGCAGGCATTGCGCGGCAGGACGAAGGTGGGTTTGCTGGGATCGGGATGCGGCGGCGGCACGGGCTTCATGGCGTCTCGTTCTATTTTTGGATACAGGCCACGAGTATCGCCGCTGGGGACTCATGCGGGGTTGCCTAGCTGCGCCAGCGCCGCTCTATTTTGCTTATGAGTTCGCCACCCGTGTCGGCGCCCCGCCCCGTCCGGGCTTGCGGGCATCCATGGCAACCGCCAGCCGCTTGACCTCGTCCAGCAAGGCCTGCGCGCCCGGCTGCAACTGCGCCCCCGTGCGCAAGGTGACGCCGATGTGCCGCTGCATGCCATCGAGCGAAAACTTCAGCGCGGCCAGGCCGCCCGCTTCGAATTCGTAGTAAAGCTGATGCACCGACAACGCGGTCAGCATGTCCGAATGCAGCAGCAGTCCGCGCAGCAAGGCCAGGTCCGCGGTCTCGACGGAGGGCACCAGCGCCGCCCCGCCCTTGCTGACGAAAAACGCGTTGAGCTGGTCCCGCAAGGGCGTGGACGCACGCGACAGCACCCACGGATAGGCCCGCAGGTCGGCCAAGGTGACGGACCGCTTGCGCGCCAGCGGATGTCCAGCGCGGGCGATCAGCACGATGTCCTCGTGCAGCAGCACTTCCGTCGTCAGCGCGGAATCCTGCAAAGGACGCAGCGCGCCCACGATGAAATCCACGTCCGCGCTCAACAATCCCGCGCACAGATCGCCATAAGGGCTTTCCAGCGTGCGGATGCGCAGCTTCGGATGACGCGCCAGCACGCCGGCGATCGCCGCCGGCAGCACCATGGTGCGTATCAATGGCAGCGCACCGACCGTGACGATGCCCTCCAGCACGCCTTGCAGCGCGGCCACATCGGCCTGGATATTGCGCAATTCGGCCAGCACCCGCTTGAAGTGCACGACCCAGCGCTCGCCCACCGCCGTCGGTAGCATGCCGCGCGGCGTACGCTGGAACAGGGGCTGGCCCAGCGTTTCTTCCAGCCCCGAAATGGACGCGCTGATGGCCGGCTGGGTCACGCCGGAAAGATGTGCCACCGTCGACATGTGATGTACGTCGGCCAGCAGGGCGGCGTGCATCAGGCGGCGTGTATGGAACAACGAAGCGACAGCGCCGACCGTCCCCAGACCCCCGCCCAAGCCTGCCCCCGCTGCGCCGCGCGCCCGCCGCAAGGCCTGCGCTTCATCGTGCACCGCAGCAAGCTCAGCGGCGATGTGGGCAGCGCGCACGCGCACCGCATCGCCGGCCGCCGTCAGCAACATGCCCGTGCCCTTGCGTTCGAACAGCCTGACGCCCAGGCTTTCCTCGAAGCGGCAGACCGCCCGCGTCACGGCTGACGACGCACGAAACAAGGCTTCCGCCGTGCTACGCACGCCGCCAGTGGCGGCCACCGTATTGAAGACGTGCAAGTGATGCAGGCTGAGACGCCCCGCGGGGTCGTCGTGCGCGCCGGGACGTTGTTCCACCTGGGAGTGAGCAGAGGCCATAAACATATTAGAACGCCCTACTGCATACAAGGCAACCCGGTCGACGCGCCATAGAACCATACTGCGTGCAAACATAGAACGAGATCGGAGACCATGAGCACCATTGCACTAAGCCAAAGGCAGCAGGCCGTGCCCTGCATGCTGATGCGAGGCGGCACCTCGCGCGGACCGTTTTTCAAGGCCGAGGACCTGCCGGCCGACCTGGCCGCCCGCGACGCCCTTCTGCTCGCGGCCATGGGTTCGCCCGACGCGCGGCAGATCGACGGCCTGGGCGGCGCCCACCCGCTTACCAGCAAGGTGGGCATCGTGCGCCCCGGCAGCACGCCTGGCGTGGACCTGGAGTTCCTGTTCGCCCAGGTGTCGGTGGCCCAGGCCAAGGTCGACACCACTCCCAACTGCGGCAATATGCTGGCCGCCGCCGTTCCCTTCGCACTGGAAACCGGCATGCTGACGGCCCACGGCGAGCACAGCACCTTTCGCGTGCTGACGCTGAACACCGGCATGCAATGCGATATCACCGTGCAGACTCCCGATGGCGGCGTGCGCTATGACGGCGACGCCCGCATCGACGGCGTGCCCGGCACCGCCGCCCCCATCTACATCAACTTCCTCGATACGGCGGGCTCGGTGTGCAGCGGCCTGCTGCCCACGGGCCGGGCCCTGGACCGGATCGACGTTGAGGGCCTGCCAGGCCCGGGCCTGGACGTCACCTGTATCGACAATGGCATGCCCATGGTGCTGATGCGCGCCGCCGACCTGGATCGTACCGGCTACGAGACTGTCGCCGAGCTGAACGCCGACACCGAACTCAAGCGCCGCCTGGAAGACATCCGCCTCAAGGCCGCGCGTCTCATGGGGCTGGGCGACGTCAGCGAAAAACCCTATCCGAAGATGTGCCTGATCGCCCCGCCGCGAGCAGGCGGTTCGGTGGCCACGCGTTGCTTCATCCCCCATGTCTGCCATGACGCCATCGGCGTGCTGGCCGCGGTGACGGTCGCCACCGCGTGCGTGCTGGAGGAATCCGTCGCGGCGGGCGTTGCCAGCCTGGCGCCCGGCCTGCGCCCCCAGGTGTCGGTGGAGCATCCGTCGGGCGAGTTCAGTGTCGGCCTGGAACTGGACCCCGGCAACCCGCAGAACGTCCTGCGGGCGGCGCTGTTGCGCACGGCTCGCCTGATCATGCGCGGTGACGTCCAACTGCCCGCAGCAACAACGACCAAAGTCTCGGAGAACCAATGATCATCGATTGCCACGGCCACTACACCACGGCCCCCAAGGCGCTGGAAGACTGGCGCAACCGCCAGATCGCCGGTCTCAAGGATCCCGCGGCAGCGCCGCGCGCGGCCGACCTGCGCATCAGCGACGATGAGATACGTGAGTCCATCGTTGCCAACCAATTGCGCCTGATGCAGGAGCGCGGCAGCGACCTGACCATTTTTTCGCCGCGCGCGAGTTTCATGGCGCACCACATCGGCGACTTGCAGACCAGCCTGACCTGGGCCGCGATCTGCAATGAACTCTGCCACCGCGTCGCCGCGCTGTTTCCCGAGCACTTCATCGGCGCCGCCATGCTGCCGCAGTCGCCGGGCGCGCCCA
The DNA here is from genome assembly GCF_002209485.1 of Achromobacter sp. HZ34. Classification (GTDB taxonomy): domain Bacteria; phylum Pseudomonadota; class Gammaproteobacteria; order Burkholderiales; family Burkholderiaceae_B; genus Bordetella_C. The sequence goes on from NZ_NJIX01000001.1 coordinate 1,564,440, forward strand.
TCGCGACCTCGATCGCGGAACTGGAACGCTGCGTCAAGGAATATGGCTTCGTCGCCATCAACCTGAACCCCGATCCTTCCGGCGGCCACTGGACGTCGCCGCCCCTGGGCGACCGCTACTGGTATCCGTTGTACGAAAAAATGGTGGAGCACGACATCCCCGCCATGGTCCACGTCAGCACCAGCTGCAATGCCTGCTTCCACACCACGGGCGCGCATTACCTGAATGCCGACACCACGGCATTCATGCAGTGCCTGACCTCGGACCTGTTCAAGGACTTCCCCACCCTGAAATTCGTCATCCCGCACGGCGGCGGCGCGGTGCCCTACCACTGGGGGCGCTTCCGCGGCCTGGCGCAGGAAATGAAGAAGCCGCCGCTGGACGAGTCGCTGCTGAACAATATTTTCTTCGACACCTGCGTCTACCACCAACCGGGCATCAACCTGCTGGCCGAGGTCATTCCCGTACGCAATGTGCTGTTCGCCAGCGAAATGATAGGCGCGGTGCGGGGCATCGATCCCACCACCGGTTTCCATTACGACGACACGCGGCGCTATATCGAGGCGGCGGCGCATCTCAGCCCCGCGGACCGGCAGCAGATCTACGAAGGCAACGCGCGGCGCGTGTATCCACGCCTGGATGCCGCGCTGAAGGCGCGCGGTAAATAGCGGCCGCGGCTGACGTTGCGGTTGCGGCTGCGGCTGCGGCTGCGGTCGCGCCATGCACCAGCGAAGCACAACAAAACCAAAAGGAAGAGACAATGAAACTATCCCGTCGTGAATTCGTCCTCGGCGCGGCTGGCGCCTGCGCCGCCACCCTGCTGCCCGCGCTGGCCGAGGCCGGCAACTTCCCCGAACGCCCGCTGCGCCTGATCGTCCCCTTCGCGCCCGGCGGCAACGTCGACGCTACCGCCCGCGTCGTCAGTGCCGGCCTGACCGACGCCCTGCATGCGTCAGCCGTGGTGGAGAACAAGCCGGGCGCCGGGGGCAGCATCGGCGCCGACATGGTCGTGCGCTCGCCTGCCGACGGCTACACGCTGCTGGTCGGGTCCAACGGTCCGCTCACCGTCAACCCCTTCATCCAGGCACACCTGCCCTATGAGCCCATGCGCGACTTCGCGCCAGTGGCCATGTTCGGCTATGTGCCGCACGTGATCGTGGTCAATCCCGCGATCCCGGCGCGCAACATGGCGGAACTGATTGCCCTGTCCAAGCAGCGCCACATCAATACCGGCACGTCGGGCATAGGCAGCGCCACGCACCTGACGTTGCTGCGCTTCAATTCGCAGTCGGGCGCCCAGCTGGTGCATGTGCCCTATCGCGGGGGCGGTGCGTTGATCCCCGACCTGCTGGGCGGCAGCCTGGACGCCACCATGACGGAGTTCTCCACCGTGCTGCCGCTGCTGCGGGCCAACAAGGTGCGCGTCATCGCCGTGGCGTCCGAACAGCGCATGGCGTTGGCGCCGGAGATTCCCACCTTCATCGAAGCAGGCATTCCCAAGTTCATTGCGTCCAGCTATGTCGGACTGCTGGCGCCTGCCAAGACGCCGGCGCCGGTCATCGCGTCGTTGCAACAGGGCGTGGCGGCCAGCCTGGACAATGCCGCCCTTGCCGGCAAGCTCAACGACCTGGGCGTCGTCGCCGCGTCCGCGCAGCAACGGACCGCGGCGGGCTTCGGCGCGTTCCTCCACAACGAGTTCCAGACCGCCAGGCAGGCAGTGGCGCTGGCGGGCATCAAGCCGGAGTAACCGTGAAAATTCTCGGCAAGCTCTACGTGCAGGTGCTCATCGCCATCGGCCTGGCCATCGTGTTCGGCCTGGTCGCACCGAAGTATGCGGTGCAGATGAAGCCCCTGGGCGAAGGATTCATCGCGCTGCTGAAAATGATGTTGGGTCCCATCATTTTCTGCACCGTCGTGCATGGTGTCGGCCATGTCAGGGACTTCCGCAAGTTGGGCCGGCTGGGGCTGAAGACCCTGCTCTACTTCGAAGTGGTCAGCACCCTGGCGATGCTGGTGGGCTTCACCGTCGTCAATGTCCTGCGCCCCGGCGACGGCCTGCATGCTTCGGCACTGCAAGCCGCCAGCCACGCCACCGATGGCATCCTGAAAGCCAGCAGCGCGGACTTCTCGCTCACGCACTTCCTGCTGTCCATCATTCCCCGCACGCTGCTTTCCGCGTTCACGTCGGGCGACATCCTGCCGGTGCTGTTCGTTTCCCTGCTGGTCGGCGCCGCGCTCAGCCTGACCGGCAAGCCCGACTGGATCGCTTACAAGCTGCTGGATGAAGCCCAGGCCATCGTTTTCAAGATCCTCGGCTTCATCATGCGCCTGTCGCCCCTGGGCGCTTTCGGCGCCATGGCCGCCGCCGTGGGCAGCTATGGCGGCAACACGCTGCTGTATCTGCTGCGCTATATCCTCACCTACTACGCCAGCACCCTGATCTTCATCTTCGTCATCCTGGGTGCGGTGGCGGCGCTGGCGGGACTGTCCATTTTCCGCATTCTCTCGGTGATCAAGGACGAGGCCATCCTTGCCATGGGCACGGCCGCGAGCGAAGCCGCGTTTCCGCGGCTGGTAGGCAAGCTCGGGCAGGCGGGTTGTGACGAGGCCGTGGTCGGCTTCGTGCTGCCGGCGGGCTACAGCTTCAACATCGACGGGGCTTGCCTCTACATGGCCTGCGGGGTCGGCTTCATTGCCCAGGCCACCGACACGCCACTGCCCTTGTCGCAACAGCTGGCGCTGCTGGCCGTGATGCTGGTGACGTCCAAAGGCGGCGCCGGCGCGGCGGGCGGCGCCCTGGTCAAGCTGACGGCCACGCTGCAATCGACCGGCGTACTGCCGTTGTCGGGGGTGGGCCTGTTGTTCGGCATCGATCGCGTCCTGGCCATTGCCACGTCGACCACCAATGTCATCGGCAACAGCGTGGCGGTATTCGTGCTGTCCAAATGGGAAGGCATGTTCGACCGGTCCCGCTTCGATGCCTTTGGCCGCACGGCAGTCCCTGACGACACCGCGTCATCCGTACCATCGACACCGCAGCAGGCGCAAGGCCGGAAACGGCCCGCCACCGAACCCGCTGCCTGACACGCACTCCTCTCAATCCGCATTCCGGAGAATCCTGATGCAACAACAAGCCTCCAACACCGCGCGCAGCATTGCCATCGTCGGCTTCGGCGAAGTCGGTCCCATCCTGGCGCAAGCACTCGTCGAGCAGGGCTGCACGGTCACGACCTACGACACCAAGCTGGCCGACGCGGCCACCCGCCCGCAGATCCAGGCGCGCGCCGAGCGCAGCGGTGCCCGCGTGGCCGACACGCTGGCCGCCGCGCTTGAGGGCGCGCAGTGGGTGCTGTCGGCCGTCACCGCCAGCCAGGCCGAAGCCGTTGCCACGGCGGCAGCGCCGCTGATGAAGAAGGGCCAGGTTTTCATCGACCTGAATTCCGTGTCGCCCAAGGTCAAGCAAGGCAATTGCGCGAAGATCGAAAGCGGTGGCGCCGATTATGTGGAGTCGGCCGTCATGGCGCCGGTGCCGCCGCAGGGCATCCGCGTGCCCATGCTGCTGGGCGGACGGCGCGCGAAAGAGATTTCCGAGCAGCTCAACACGCTGGGCTGGCGCACCCAGACGGTGGCCGACGATATCGGCCTGGCCTCGGCCATCAAGCTGTGCCGCAGCATCATGATCAAGGGCACCGAAGCGCTGTGCGTGCAATCCATGCTGGCGGCCCGCCACTTCGGCGTGGACGAGCGCGTGCTGACGTCGCTGCATGCGACCTTCCCCGGTGTGGGCTGGGACAAGGGTTATGAAGCCTATCTGATCGGCCGGGTCGCCGAGCATGGCCAACGCCGCTCGGAGGAAATGCGCGAAGCCGCCGCCATGCTGGGCGAGATCGGCATGAATGGCAGCCTGGCCACGGCCATCGCCGACGTGCAGGAAAAGCTGGCCCGCAAAGGCCTGTCCCTGCGCGGCGACCTCGACGACCAAGGCCGCCTGCCTGAATGGCGCACGCTGCTGGAGAATTCCGATATCGGCTGAAGCCAGGACGTGTCGCTAGACACACGGCATCGGCTCGGGAAACCTGCAAAGGTTTCCAAGCGGCTGGCGCTTGAAGAAAGCTGGGGGAAGCTTGAAACGACAGGGAGGGGGGTGGTGGGTGCTACAGGGGTCGAACCTGTGACCTACGCCTTGTAAGGGCGCCGCTCTACCAACTGAGCTAAGCACCCGGTTCGCGTCTGGGATTCAAACAACGAATCGAGCAAGACGCGAATTATATCTGGCTGCGGTAGCGACTGCAAACGGCTGGCGCTACCTGACGCACAGCACGGCACCGTCCATCGCCGCGGCCCGCCGCCCAAATAAAAATGGCGAGCATCGGATTGCTCGCCATTTGTGCCGTCTTCATAGACGGCGTCCTTCAGAGGACTCAGTTCACGGCGTCCTTCAGGGCCTTGCCCGGACGGAACTTCGGCACTTTGCCCTTCTTGATCTTGATTGCTTCACCGGTGCGCGGGTTGCGACCCGTACGAGCGGCGCGCGTGGTGACGGCGAACGTGCCAAAACCCACCAGCGTGACCGTGCCACCCTTCTTCAGCGTGCCTTTGACGGCGCCAATCAGCGCGTCCAACGCACGACCAGCAGCGGCCTTCGAAATGTCGGCCTTGCCGGCGATGTGGTCGATGAGCTCAGTTTTATTCATTCAGTTCTACCCCTCACAGGTAAATAGAAGTCCACCGGCCTGCGGCTGGCAATGCGGCCGGCAAAACATTCGGAACGGTTTTTTTTCAAGCGAGTTTGCACTGCAAACCACTACATTCAGTGCCACGTCGCCTATGCTGCAGGCGCTGATCAAACCGCGGGGGAGCGCCGACGACGTAGAGGCGTATTAGGCCTCGCTGCGATAGGACTGTCAAGGGAGATGAGCCCCAGAGCCGCGCCGTTACTAGGTTTGCCCGATATGCGGTTGACGCTTTGCCATCCTTGTGCCTAATCCATACAACAGATTACCTATGGAGAATCACAAGGCGATCAGCAATCGATAAACGGCAAGCCAGGCCTGCCGTTCACCGCTTTACTTGTTCAGGCAAGCACGCAGCGCCTGGTCGAAATCGCCCAGCAGATCGGCTTCGTCCTCGATGCCGACAGAGACGCGCAGGAAGCTGTCGGCAATGCCCATTTGCGCGCGCCGCGCCGGGCCCATTTCGTAATAGATGGTGTGGGCCGCCGGCAGTGCCAGCGTGCGCGTGTCGCCCAGGTGGGTAGCCAGAATCACGACATCGAGACGGTTCAGGAAATCAAAACAATCGATGCCGTCGACCAACTCCACGCCCATCAAGCCGCCGTAGCGGCCGCCGAACAGGTCCTTGGCGCGATCATGCTGCGGATGGTCTTCCAGGCCCGGGTAATACACCTTGGCGACGCCGTCGTGGCCCTGCAGGAAACGCGCCAGCGCCAGGGCATTGTCGCTATGCTTGCGCATGCGCAACGCCAGCGTCTCGGCGCCCACCGCGATGCGGTGCGCCGGTTCGGCCGCCAGGGTGCCGCCCATGTCGCGCAGGCCCTTTTTCTTGATCTGCAACAAGCCCCAGCCGGTCGGCGCGCCCTTCTTGTACGCGTCATGGATGGCCGGGTAGTTCGACCAGTCATACAGCCCCGTGTCCGTCACCGAACCGCCCAACGCATGGGCATGGCCGCCGATGTACTTGGACAGCGAGTTCATCACCAGCGCGGCGCCGACCTCGACGCCACGGAACAGGAAAGGCGACGTCAAGGTGTTGTCGATGACGTAGACCAGATTGTGCTGCTGGCACAGCGCACCGATGCCGCGCAGGTCCGCCACCTGGGTGCCGGGATTGGCCACGGTCTCGACGAAGACCATGCGGGTATTGGGCCGCAAGGCCGCGCGCACCTGTTCGGTATCCGTGGCATCGACGAAGGTCACTTCCACGCCCAGCGCGGCCATGGTGCCGAGCAGGCTGGTGGTGTTGCCGAAGATGAACTGGCTGCTGACCAGGTGATCGCCGGCGCGCAGCAAGGTACCGAAGATGGCCGACAGGGCCGCCATGCCGGTAGCGAAACTGACCGTGGACGCGCCGCCTTCCATGCCCGTGATCTTGGCTTCCAGCGCGGTGGTGGTCGGCGTGCCTTGGCGCGCATAGGTGAAACCGGCCTTGCCCTGGAAAACGGCCGCCAGCTCCCGTGCATCCTCATAACCATATTCCGACGAGGTATGCATGGGCTTGTGCACGGCGCCATGTTCGATCGGGCTGCGGCGGTCGGAATGCAGGATGGAAGTGGTGAAGCCGTTCTTTTTCATGGTGTGAACCGAAGACGATTAAGGGGCTGTAACGGTGGGCCCATGGCCGCGGACACGGGGCCATGGCCGCGGGGCAGCGGCATGGACGGCACGGGACCCACGCCGTCGACGAAGAAAAGTCCCAGGCATTCTACCGCTGCCGCCCTTGCCCCGTCGCGCCCGCGCGCGCCGCGCAGGCCCGGCGCGGTCAATTACCGGTACGGAACATGGCCTGCATGGCCTGGTCGCGCGTCGCCGGCGGCTGCTTGAGCAGGGTTTCGTAGAAGGAAATATTGGCGTCGCAACGCAGGGCCGGCTGGTCCTTGTGGGCCTGCTCGTCCATGAGCACCGTGCGCAGCGGCGCCGGCATCGCGCCCATCACGGCGCGCAACGCCTGTCGGGCCGTCCTGGCATCGATCGGCGGCGTGCGCGCGGGCGGCGCGGCCAGTAGCTGCGTCACCACCGCCACCTCCTCGGCCGTGATGGCCGGCGGCAGCGTGCGGGTGATGTCCAACGTGCCTTCCGTCACCTGCACGCAAGCCAGCGGGCTGACGGCGCGCGCCGCATTCAGCTCGGTCAGCACCAGGCGGCTGAAGCGTTCCAGGTCCTTGGCGTCGGTCTCGCGCAGCAAGGCCGGCAAGGTCGCTGCCGTCACGGCGCGCATCGCCGTCATCACTTCGCCATCGTTGCCGCCGCGCTGCTGGACAGCCCAACCCTGGTCCACCACCTTGTCTATCGTGCCCGGGAAGCGCCGGTCGTAGGCGAGGAATATGGGTTCGCGCCGCACCACTTGCAGCAGGCTGTCACGGTTCTTCATCAAGGCATAACGGCTGGTTTCACCGCCCAGCGACACTTGCGTCACCACCTTGGCGTCGGCCAGTTGCTGCTCGGTCGGATACCAGACCGACTCGCTGGGCGTTTCCGAGACGCGCTTGACGAACCAATCGGGCAGGCCGGCTTCCCGATAGCGCTCCATCATGTCGTCGCCGGCGATGGCGTCGATGGTCTTGCCGCCGAAGGGGGAGTACGGGCGATGGAAACCGATACGTGCCTGGGGCGTGGCCGCGCGCTCGCGGCCCGCCAGGAAGGCATACGTGCAGGCGCTGGCGCAATACTCGTCGACATAAGTAGCCAGGTGGCGCGTGCGCACCAGGTTGGCGAGCAGTTCGCCTTCCTGCAGGCGCCCGCCCGGCGAACTCAGCACCAGCGTCGTGGCCTGCGGCGCGGCATCGAGCGCCTGGCGCACGCGATCGGCGGCGCCCAGGTGCAGGAAGCCGACCAGGATCACCGATTTGCCGTCCGGCGCGGCCTTCACATCCAGGTCGCCGCCCAGCACGTCCTTGCCGATGGCCAGCATGGCCAGGTCCTTGACCGGGCCGAGCGGCGCGGTGGTTACCAGTTCCAGCGTGAGCCAGGCCAGGCACACCAGCATGACCTGCATCACGACGGCGCGTTTCCTGGCACGGCCCTGCGCCAGCCGCACGTCCGCGCAACGCCACAGGCCGACTGCCCACCACACCAGTCCGAGCAAGGCCAGCACCAGCGCGGCCACGCTTTCCAGCGACAGCAGCTGCAAGGACGAATGGCCCTTCATCGACAGGGCAAGGTAGCCGTGCGCGAACAGGAACAGCAGGCTGAACAGGACGCCGTTGATCCAGAACGTCACCCACAAAGGCAGTTGGCCGCGCCAATGCCGCAGGAAATAATTGCCGCGGCGGACCGGCGCGGCTGGCGTCGTCGCCGTCGGCGATTCAGATGTGGATGTGGATGTAGATGGAGACGTGGACGTGGACGTGGATGGGGATGGCGATGGGAATGGGGATGGCGATGGGGACGTGGATGTGGATGGGAATGCGGACGTGGCCGCGAGATCGGCCCGCCCATCGCGGCCAGCCGCCCTCAAGCCAGCCCGCCGCAGAGCGAAGGCATTGAACGGTCCCAGCACGCCAGCAAGGAAAACCATCAGCAAGCCCGACCGCGACTCGACCTGGTCCGCCACCGCCGTCGATGCGAACATGGCCACCAGATCGAGGACCGTGAACACGGTCACCGCCAACGCGCATGCCAGCGCGAACCGGCGCAGCCACAGCGACGCAGCGGGCCGCAGCCCCAGCCAGGCCGTAACCGCCGCCAGCCCGCAGAACACCCCGTCGCTGAACGAATTCCACGGCTTGCCGCCGTGCAATGGCACCCAGACCGTCATCGCGATCATGGCAAGCACGAGCAACGCATCGATGCGCCGCATGGAACGGACAAACCAGGATTGCTGCATGCTGCTGCCTGTGTTGTGGCGTCGACAACAGGACTGTCGCGCCGGCGCCGACATTGACGCGGCCAGGCGTCGCCTGCCTCACCGCGGCCCGGCTGGTCCGGGCTCCCGTATGCTACAACGCTTCGGCAAGACAACCGGTCGCGTCGCCACGGCAGGTTCAATGCATCAAGGCATACAGCGCCTGATCACGCTGATCCGCCGGCAAGTCCAGCACGGCCCGGTACAAGCCGGCCGTCGCCGAGCAGATCAGCGCCGGCGAGAAGCGCGCCGGATCGGGTTTTTGCGCAGCCGCCGCGGCCCGTCCGGGCGCCCGGGATATCACATTGCGCAGGACGGCTTGTGCCTCCTGCAAGCCATAGGTGGGGGCGGAGGCTGGCTGCGGCGGGGCGAGCAGTTGCATCAGCGCCCCCATGCGCTCCTCTTTCATCTCCGCCGGCAAGGCCGCCGGGACGCTCAGGCTGGCGTCCACCTCCGCCGCGCAAGTACTGGCGTCCACCGCGCCCAAGGCCGTCAGCTCGTTCAATTTCCAACGCGCATAACGCAAGCGGGCTGCCGGATCGGCCGAGCGCAACAGCAAGGGAAAGGCCTCGGTATAGACCGTGTAAATCGCCGCCCTGATCTCGTCGCGCTGGCGTCCCTGTTGTACCGCTTCCCAACCATGGTCCGCGGCCCTCTCCGACATCCCCGGAAAACGCCGTTCAAAAGCCTTTGCCACCGGCCCCATGGCTACCAGGTCGGCCACGTCTCGCCTGCTGCGCAAGAACGACCATTCATCCCACTGCGTATTGGGCGAAACACGCGTGACCACCTTGGCTTCGATCAACTGCCGTTCCGTGGGGTACCACATCGATTGCGGCGGTGTGGCGGCGATTTTGGTGATGAAGTCGTCAGGCAGGCCTGCCGCGCCGTAAGCCTTGAGCATCACCCGCAGGCCTGCGCGCTGGACCCGGCGATCCAGCGCCGCGCCCGAAGATTGATGAAAACCCAGCATCGCGCCAGCAGTCAGGATGCGATGCTCGCCTGCCAGGAAAATAAAGGTACAAGCGCTTGCGCAACTCCCGTCGACGTAGGTGTCCAGATGGCGCGCCTTCACCGCCTGCGCGATCTGCTGCGCCTCGGCCAGCCGGCCACCGCCAGAGGCGAGCACCATGAAACGCGCATTGGGCGTCTGATCCAGCACCTCCAGCACGCGCTCCGCCGAACCCGTGCGCAAGCCGCCGCCCAGGAAAATGGCATGGCCGTCGGTGGACACCTTGACGACGGCTTCGTCGATCGGATCCTTCCCCAGCGCAATCATTGTCAGCTCCGTGATCTGGGGAACGGTGACCAGCCGAAGTTCCGACAACATGCCCAGCACCGCCACGATCGACACGATCTTGGCCGCGGCCGCCCATCCTCGCCCCCCGCCACTACGCGACCGGCGCTCAGCCGAGCGCCACACCCCGATGGTCGACCAGGTCCAGATGACGGTCCACGTCACCATCACGATCACCAGCAGCAACGACCGCGTACGCAAAGACGCATCTTCGGAAGCGCGGATCAGGAAAAAGCGGCCCGCGCCAAGAAGCGCGAGCAGCAGGACACTGTTGAGCCAGTACGACACGGGCAAGGAAAATTTCCCGCGCCAATGGCGCAGGAAGTAATTGCCCTTGCGGCTATCCGCCTGCGCTTGCGTGCCCCTGGCCGCTCCCGCCGCGACCGGCGCCGCGGCAGCCATCGGTGTCGGCGAGGGCATGCCTGGCGCCGGCGACAAAGGCAAGGCGCCCTCCGCCGCAGCCGCGACCATCGCAAGATCGGCGAACCCGGGCTCCACGCGTTGCCCCTGGCCGCCTGGCATCGAGCCCTGGGCAGCGCCCGGCATCCAGTAAAGGTCGCGCTGGACGTCGCCGTTCTTGAGTACGAGGGCAATCAGGGTAGGCAAGGCCAGGACGGCCCACAGCATCTGGAACGGCAGCGCGGCGTTGGTCGGCCACATCTTCCCGTGCAGGACGTAGATGTTGTACGTCAATGCCAGCCCGGTCAGTACGCAGAAGAGCAGATTGATCCAGAAGGCGCCGTGGCGCGACAGGCCTGACGCGTCCGGACGCAAGCCATGCACGGCCAGAAACGCGGCCAGACTCCAGGTCGTCACGAGCGGCAGCATGATTTCGGCAGTCAGCCCGGGCGTGGCGAACACGAATACCCAGGTCAGAACCAGCGCGACCGCGTTGGTGCTTCTCATGGCACGGCAAAACCAGCGGTCGCGCATATCAGCGTCTCGGTCGGAGGTAAGGATGGCGGGCGAAGGTCCGGCGCATTGTGCAACATCTAGAAAACTTTGTGAAGCTTTGTGGAGATGCCCGCCACGCTTTCGGGCCTTTCCAGGCATTGCCATCGACCGCATGCGCACCCGCAAAACCGCGCCTGACGCACAAAAAAAAACCGGACATGAAGTCCGGTTCTTGCGTGCAAACGAGGTACTTGCCCGTGGCTACTTCGTCTCGCGTTGGCGCACCGACTCGAACAGGCATACGGCGCTGGCGACGCTGACGTTCAAGCTCTCCACCGAGCCCAGCATGGGAATGCGCACCAGCTGGTCGCAAGTCTCGCGCGTCAGCCGCCGCATGCCCTCGCCTTCCGCGCCCATGACCCAAGCCATGGGCTGGCGGGCATCCACGGCATGCATCGTCTCGCCAGCCTGGTCATCGGTACCCACCAGCCAGACCCCGCGGTCCTTCAGGCTGCGCATCGTGCGCGCCAGGTTGGTAACCATCAGGTAGGGCACGGTATCGGCGGCGCCACAGGCCACCCGCTGCACCGTCGTGTTCAAGCCGACGGCGCGATCGCGTGGCGCGATCACCGCATGCACGCCAGCGGCATCGGCGGTACGCAGGCAGGCGCCAAGATTGTGCGGATCGGTGACGCCGTCGAGGATCAGCAGCAGCGCCGGCCCTTCGATCACATCCAGCACCTCGTCGACGTCGACCGCCAACTGGCGTGCCTCGGCCAAGGCCACCACGCCCTGATGGCGAGTGCCGCGTGCCAGCCCTTCCAGCCTGTCCGCCGCCACCGGGTGCACCTTGCAACCCGCATTGCCGGCCTGCTCGATCAGCGTGGTCATGCGCTTGTCGCGCCGATTGGCCTCGACGTAGATATCCTTGATGGAATCCGGCGCGTGGCGCAGACGCGCCACCACTGCGTGAAACCCCGCGAGAACCTGGGTTGCCGCCATATTGAACCTCTCAAAAAAACACGCCGAGCGGCCGTTGCCGCGGACGCCCCGCCGGGCGCCGCCGCCTGCAACGGTCTGGCTGAAAAATGTAGTCGTGAAACTGCGCTCCCCGCAAGGCGGGGGGCGCATTATTCATCATTTCAACGCCGCTTGCGCGGCGCCGACGCCGGCCGCGCGGGCGCCTTGGCGGCCTTCTTGGCCTCGGCGCGCCGCACCTTGGCGGTCTGGCCCTTCAAGGCAGCGGGCTTGGTGCCGGCGGCTTTCTTGATACGCCGCGGCGGCTCGTCCGGCCCGCGCGTCGCGGCCTTGCGCAAGGAATCGAAGCTGGTGCCCTTGACCAGGCGGAACTCGATGCGGCGCGCTTCCAGATCGACCCGCGCCACCTGCACCTGCACCTTGTCGGTCAGGCGATAGCGCATGCCGGTGCGTTCACCGCGCAGCTCGTGCAGGGAGTCGTTGAACTGGAAGTACTCGCCGCCCAGCTCGGACACGTGCACCAGGCCTTCCACATGCAGCGTATCCAGCGTCACGAAGATGCCGAAGCTGGCCACGCCGGTGACGGTACCGCTGAAGTCCTCGCCCACGCGTTCCTTGACGAACCAGCACTTGAGCCAGGCCTCGACGTCGCGCGAGGCATCGTCGGCGCGGCGTTCCGTGGCCGAGAGGATCAGGCCCAGCTTCTCCCAGATGGCGTGTTCCTGCTCTTTGTGCGAACGCCCCACCGCTACGGGCGGCTCTTCCAGCGCGGGCACATAGCGCTTGCCCACCAGCAGGCTCTTGATGACGCGATGCGTCAGCAAGTCCGGATAGCGGCGGATCGGTGAGGTGAAGTGCGTGTACGCCGGATAGGACAGACCGAAGTGGCCGACGTTGTCCGGACTGTACATGGCCTGCTGCATCGAGCGCAGGCACATGGTCTGCAGCAGCGGATAGTCCGGCCGGCCGCGCACCGTATCGAGGAATTCGCCGTAGTCCTTGGCCGTCGGCGAATCGCCGCCGCCCAGCGACAGGCCCATGGTGCGCAGGAATTCGCGCAGCGACTGCAGCCGGTCGTGGGTCGGTCCTTCGTGGATACGGTACAGGCCCGGATGCTTGCTGCGCGCCATGAAATCGGCGGCGCAGGTATTGGCCGCCAGCATGCACTCTTCGATCAGCTTATGGGCGTCATTGCGCACCACGCCGACGATCTGCTCGATGCGTCCCAGTTCATTGCAGACGATCTTGGTCTCGACGGTATCGAAGTCGATGGCGCCGCGGCGCTTGCGCGCCTGCACCAGCAGCTGGAACAGTTCATACAGGTGCTGCACCTGCGGCAACACCGCGCGCATGGCTTGCGCGGTGGGACCGCCAGGCTGCTGCAAGGCGGCCCACACATTGGTGTAGGTGGTGCGCGCATGCGAGTGCATGACGGCGTTATAGAACTGGTACGCCGTGACCGTGCCGGCCTTCGCACCGCTGGCCGGAATCACCATGTCGCACACCAGCACCAGGCGATCGACATTGGGATTGAGCGAACACAGGCCGTTGGACAGCGATTCCGGCAGCATCGGAATGACCCGGCGCGGGAAATACACGCTGGTGCCGCGTTCGACGGCATCGTCGTCCAGGGCATCGTTGGGCGTGACGTAGTTGCTGACGTCGGCGATGGCCACCAGCAGGCGCCAGGCCGGACGCTTGCGCTGGCCCGTGCCCAGTTCCACCGGCTCACAATAGACGGCATCGTCGAAGTCGCGCGCGTCTTCGCCATCGATGGTGATCAAGGGCACATCGCGCAGATCGACACGGTCTTTCAGATCGCTCTTGCGCACCACGTCGGGCAGGCGCGCGGCCTGCTTGCGGGCGGGCTCGGAGAAATCCACCGGCACATCGAACTTGCGTACGGCGATCTCGATTTCCATGCCGGGATCATCGATCTCGCCCAGCACCTCGTCCACCCGGCCCAGGGGCTGCGTGTGGCGGGTCGGCTGCTCCATGATCTGTACCGACACCACCTGCCCATGCTGCGCACCGTTGGTGTCGCTGGGCGGAATCAGGATGTCGTGCTTGATGCGCTGGTCCTCGGGGACCACGATGGACAGGCCGTGCTCATGCAAAAAGCGGCCCACCAGCTTGTTGGTGCGCCGCTCGATAACCTCGACGATGGAGCCTTCCGGCTTGCCGCGATACTCGCCGCCCGGTTTTACCAGGACACGGTCGCCGTGCAATATCTTGAGCATCTCGCGCGGCGACAGGAAGATGTCCGGACCGCCGTCGTCGCGTAACAGGAAGCCAAAGCCGTCCCGATGGCCCTGCACCCGTCCGGCGACGAAATCCAGTTTGGTCGCCAGCAGCAGCACACCCTTGCGATTCGGCAGCAATTGGCCATCGCGTTCCATCGCGTTCAAGCGGCGGTCGAAGCCCACTTGCGTGGAGTCGCGATTGACGCCCATGCGTTCGGCCAGCTCGGCCGGCGAAAGCGGGCCGCCCGCGGAACGCAGGGCGCGCAGAATCTCTTCGCGGCTGGGAACGTCCGGATCGAAGTCGGGGGGTGCCTCGGGCACGACAGCAGATCTGTTCTTGTTATTGGAGTCGTTGCTTGATCGTTTTGCCAAAGCGAAAAATCCTGTTTATAATGCGCAGCTTCTGTGGCTTGCCCACTGGATGTGCTGCAAAGCAGTATTCTAACTAAATACGGCTTTAAATAGTGCCCAGGTGGCGGAATTGGTAGACGCGCACGGTTCAGGTCCGTGTGCCGCAAGGTGTGGAGGTTCGAGTCCTCTCCTGGGCACCACAGAATTCAGAAACCCCCGTCAGCGGAAACGTTGGCGGGGGTTTCGCTTTTGCACGCGCGCAACAATGCCGCGCCGATGAAGAAAATTTCTTGGCATACTTGCACAACTTTAAAAATCTGTGCATAATTCAATTCTTCGCTGAACGACGCGCAAGCGCCGAGATAGTGATAGTGCCCAGGTGGCGGAATTGGTAGACGCGCACGGTTCAGGTCCGTGTGCCGCAAGGTGTGGAGGTTCGAGTCCTCTCCTGGGCACCATAGTTTTCCGCAAGCAGTACAACAAACGACCCCGCAAACTTAATGTTTCCGGGGTTTTTTGTTTTCCGGCCCCGCCGGTTTGCAACGGTTTTAAACGCTGCCCAATCGCCGCATCCCGCTCGGCTATTATCGACCGCCCCAATAACAGCAATCGAGTCGATTCAACGCCGTATGACCTTGCGAGCCCTGATCTCCAGCGCATTTCTATTCGCCGCCGCGTCCTCCCTGTGCATGGCCTCGCCCGCCGGCGATTATCTGAAGCAGAAGAAGCAGATAACCGCCGATGTCGAACAGGCCGTCACCAAGGGGCCGATCGAAGACGCGGACAAACTGGATCAGGAAGCCTTGCTCAAACTGGAAGCCACGCTGCGCAAGCTGATCGGCCCCCTCGATCTGCAAGGTTTCCCGGCGGAAGGAAAGATCGCCCTGGAAACGCTGGAGCAGGACCAGGAAGGTTCAGGCGGCCTGGATGGGCTGTCGTACACCGCCACCGACGGCCAACGGCAATTGCTGGTGACCACCAAGGCGCTGCTGACCGCCTGGTTCAATACCAACGGCCAGGTGGTGGAACGTGACGATGCGCTGGCCGCGGCCACTACCACGCCGGAGTTCTATACCGCGGCGATCAACGACGGCGCCGCCGTCTATAACTACGCCAGCCTGCCCGTGCAGACCGGCAAGTCCGGCGGTATCTCCGAGGCCATTTTGTTCAAGCAGGGCCAGGATGACGTGGCCCCCGCCGCGCCCGACCAGATCGGCGTCACGGAAATCCATGGCGACCGCGTGTATGTGTTGTGGCAGAAGATCACGGTCCAGGACGTGGCCCAGTGCAAGAACGCCTTCAGGCCGGGACGGGACACCCAGGAGTCGTTCCTGGCCTGCTTCGCGCAACACCTGCCGGCGCAACCCGGTTACCAGGCCCTGGTCAAGCAGGCCCAGGGCATCGTGGACGAACTGGCGAACGCGCAGTAAGCCGGGACCGCAGCAAGCCGGGACCATAGGCCCCGGCCCTTATACCGCCGGGTCGTCCGCCAGCCGCAGGCGCATCGCCACATGCGGCAGGCCGGCATCCAGGAAGGTCTCGCCGAACGCGACGAAGCCCTGCGCCTGGTAAAAACCGGTGGCATGCGTCTGCGCATTGAGCAGCAGTTCCGCATGCCCGGCATCGCGGCCCACCTCGATCAAGGCGCCCAGGATGGCGCCGCCCACGCCGGCGCCACGCGCCTGCTTGTGCACGGCCATCCGGCCGATATGGCCGTCGGGCAGCAGACGGCCCGTGCCCAGCGGGGCATCGTCCGGGCCATAAGCGACGACGTGCACACAATGCGCATCCTGGTCGTCCATCTCCAATTCGGGCGGCACGCCCTGCTCCTCCACGAACACCGTCTGGCGCACCGACGCGGCATCGCGCGACAGGCTGGCCCAGTCGCCGATCTCGATGCGTAGCGGGATTTCTTTCATGGTCATGTCCTTGCTGGTCGATATCAGGCGCCATTTTGACAGGCTCGCCACGACCAGGCCAATCGCCAGCACCATCCGGCCGCTCGCTGCGCAGCCGCGCCACGCCTGCCCAAGTAGAATGTGCAGCTTTCGCCCATCCCCCTCCCCCATGCTGGCCGTCCTCAACGCCACCTTCCCCGTCTTCGCACTCATCCTGGCCGGCTGGTTGGCCGCGCGCCGCAATCTGCTGGGCCCGGCAGGCGGCGACGTGCTCAATCGCTTCGTCATCTACCTGGCCCTGCCCGCCCTGCTGTTCCACGCCATGACGCAAGTGCGGCCCGACCAGCTGGCGCATGGCGGCTACGTGCTGTCGCTGCTGATAGGCTTCATGGTCCCCTTCGCCATCGCCTACTGCGTCAAGCGGCCACCCGGCACGCGCCGCACCGACGTCGCCATCGAGGCGCTGGCCAATGCCTACGCCAACGCGGGCTTCATGGGCATTCCCCTGTGCCTGGTGGTGCTGGGTCCCGACAGCCTGGCGCCCGCCATCATCGCCACCCTGATGACGGCCTGCGTCCTGTTCGGCATCACCATCACCCTGATCGAATTCGACCAGCACCAGGGCCAGCATCCGGTGCGCACCGTGCTGAAGACCGGGCGCGCGCTGTTGCGCAATCCCTTGCTGATATCGCCCCTGCTGGGCCTGGCCTGGGCCAGCTCCGGCCTGCCCCTGCCGCTGGCCCTGGACCGCTTCATCGTGCTGCTGGGCGACGCCGCCAGCCCTTGCGCGCTGGTGGCCATCGGCCTGTTCCTGGCGCAGGCGGGCGCGGGCGGCGCGCCGTCGACCGTGGCCCGCATCGTGTTCGCCAAGCTGGTCGTGCAGCCCGTCGTCACCGCCATCCTGGTGCTGCTGGTGTTCGATACCCCGCCGGTCTGGGCCTGGACCGCCATCATCATGAGCGCCCTGCCCATCGGCACCGGTCCCTTCATGTTGGCGCAGATGTACCACCGCGACGCGCAGTCCTCGTCCCGCGCCATTCTCATATCCACGGTGATTTCGGTGCTGACGATTTCCGCCCTCATCGCCCTCGTCCAGCACCAGGGCCTGTTGCGGTCCTGAACCCTGCCAGCCCTCTCGAACACGCCTCCGAACCAGGACCCCATGCTCGCCCTCGCCATCTTCGTCGCCACCCTGGCGCTCGTCATCATCCAGCCGCGCGGCCTGGGCGTAGGCTGGAGCGCCAGCGCGGGCGCCGCGGTCGCCCTGCTGCTCGGCGTCGTGCACCTGGCCGACGTGGTCGCCGTGTGGCACATCGTGTGGAACGCCACGGCCACGTTCATCGCCATCATCATCACCAGCCTGATCCTGGACGAGGCCGGTTTCTTCAAGTGGTGCGCGCTGCACGTGGCGCGCTGGGGCCGTGGCCACGGCCTGCGCCTCTTCGTCCTCATCGTGCTGCTGGGCGCGGCGGTGACCGCCCTGTTCGCCAATGACGGCGCGGCGCTCATCCTGACGCCCATCGTCATGGAAATGCTGCTGGCGCTAGGTCTGTCGCGTGCCGCCATGCTGGCCTTCGTGATGGCCGCCGGCTTCATCGCCGACACCGGCAGCCTGCCGCTGATCGTCTCCAACCTGGTGAACATCGTGTCGGCGGATTACTTCGGCATCAGCTTCGAGCGCTATGCCACGGTCATGGTGCCCGTGAACTTCGTCGCGGTGGGCGCGTCGCTGGCGATGCTGCTGCTGGTGTTCCGGCGCGACATCCCGCACGCCTACGACGACAGCAACCTGCCCGATCCGGCCAGCGCCATCCGCGATCCCCTTACCTTCAAGGCGGGCTGGGTGGTGCTCACCTTGCTGCTGGCCGGCTTCTTCCTGCTGGAGCCCCTGGGCGTGCCGGTCTGCGTCATCGCCGCCGCCGGCGCGCTGGGCCTGCTGCTGGTGGCCGGACGTTCGCATATCGTCGGCACGCGCCGCATCATGAAGCATGCCCCCTGGAATATCGTCGTGTTCTCGCTGGGCATGTACCTGGTGGTCTACGGCCTGCGCAATGCCGGCCTGACCGAATACCTGGCGCGCTTCCTGGCGTGGAGCGCCCAGGGGGGCGTGTGGGGCGCGGCGTTTGGCGCGGGCGGCGCGGCGGCCTTGCTGTCTTCCGTCATGAACAACTTGCCGGCGGTGCTGGTGGGCGCCCTGTCCATTGCCGATGCGCACGTCACCGGCGCGGTCAAGGACGCCATGATCTACGCCAACGTCATCGGCAGCGACCTGGGGCCAAAGATCACGCCCATCGGCAGCCTGGCCACCCTGCTGTGGCTGCACGTGCTGGCGCGCAAGGGCCTGACCATCGGCTGGGGCTATTATTTCCGCATTGGTGTGGTGCTGACGCTGCCGGTACTGGCGGCAACACTGGCGGCGCTGGCGTGGCGCCTGTCTTGAACCATGGATATCCGCGACCTTCGCTATTTCTGTGTTGCCGCCGAGACAGGTCACCTTGGACTCGCGGCGCAGGTGCTGCACCTGACGCAACCGGCCATCACCAAGAGCATCCGCCGGCTGGAAGCCGAGATCGGCGGCCGCCTGTTCGTGCCGGACGGCCGCCGCCTGCAGTTGACGCCCGCCGGCAAGCTGATGCTGGAGCGGGCCCAGTCCGTCGATCAGGCCTTGCGCCAGGCCATCACGGACGTACGGCAGGAAGTCGAAGGGTTTTCGGGACGGCTGAGCCTGGGCGCGTCGCCGCTGGTCGCCGAGTCGCTGTTTCCAGCCATCGCCAGTGCCATGCGGCGCGAAGCGCCGGGACTGATACTGGAATTGAGCATCAAGGGCAGCGATGCATTGCGCGCCGACGTCCTGGCCGGCCGCGTGGACATGGCCGTCATTCCGCTGCAGCCTCCCACCCCGCCGGAGCTGTGCGTGGTCCCGCTGCTGGACGATTACCTGACCGTGGCGTGCGCGCCCGGCCATCCCCTGCTGGCCTTGCCCAGGATAGAACTGGCGGATTTCTGCCAGTTCGACTGGGTCCTGCCCAGCGCGCACACGCTGGTGCGCCGCCGGCTGGACGCCATTTTCCTGAGCAACGGCCATCCGGTGCCGAAGTGCCGCATCGAGGTCAATTCCGTGCTGGGCGCGCCGGGCCTGATCTGGTCATCGAAGCTGTTGGGCTTCACTTCGCGCCTGAGCCTGCATAGCAGCCGCTTCGCCAACCGGCTGCAGGAGATTCCTCACGAGCAGGTACAGTCGGCGCGCCGGATCGCGCTGATCGCCAGACAGGCCACATTGAAGGATCCGATCCGATCCAATGCGGTGAACCTGATCCAGAGCGAAGCCGCCGCGATATTCCAGGACTTCTGAATCAGCCCTTGGGTCGGCCTTTGAGTCGTTCCTTGAATCAGCCCTCAGCCCTCGAATCGGCCCTCGGATCGGCCCTTGATTCAGCCCTTGGGCATCTTCAGGTCGCCCAGCGTGGCCTGCTCCAGCCGGTACATGTCCTCCAGGCCGATGGCGCGTTCGACACTGGCGCGGATGTGCACCATCTCGTCGTTGTCCAGCCCATGCTCGCCGGTGGTCTGCAGGTGTTGGTAATAGGCAAACAGGGCGCGGGCGGTGACGTTGATAGAGCTGATCGCGTCGTAGAGGATCTTGTAGCCCCAGTCGCTCAATTGCTGGCGGGTATACACGCCACGGTTGAACTTGTTGCCGGTGCTGTTGACGTACACCAGCCGCACGTCGGGCACGTCGCGGCGGGCGTTACGGGTTTGTTCTTCGTCGTCGGGGAAGATCATGATCATGTCCGCGCCGGCTTCCACATAGGCGTTGCAGCGGCGGATGCCTTCGGCGTAGCCATGCGTGCGCATGGCGTCGGTGCGTGCGCAGATGACGAAATTCCTGTCGCGCCGGGCCTGGGTGGCGGCGTGGATTTTCTGGATCATTTCTTCCATGGGGATGACCTCTTCCACGCCCATGTGATAGCGCGCCCGCTTGGGGAAGTACTGGTCCTCGATATGCAGGGACGAGGCGCCCGCGGCTTCCAGCGCCTTGACGGCGTGCATGACGTGCATGGGGTCGCCCCAGCCGGCACCGGCGTCCACCATCAGCGGCAGCGCGGACACGAGGCGTACACCGCGCACCATGTGGGCGACGTCTTCGACACCCAGCAGGGGCTCGGTCATGGCAGTGTGCGCGCCCATGGCATAGCCGCCCAGGCACAGCGCCTTGAATCCCGCGGTTTCCGCGATGCGGGCGCTCAAGGGGTTGTAGATGGCTGGTTGGATTTCGCAGCCAGGTTCGGCAATCATCTTGCGGAAAGCGGCGGTAGCTTCGGTAGACATGCTCGGCTTCCAGGGAGGTTGTGGAAAGAGCCGAGGATAGGCAGCAGCGCAAGCGCAGGCGGCACCGATAACTATTTTTCCTTGAGCGATTCCTGCGATTCATAGGAAGACACTCCCCGCGCCGCACGCCGGCCGGGGCGGTCGGGCGCCGGCCGGGGGGCGGCCGGGTGTGGTCGGGCGTGGTCGGGCGCGGCCGACGCGGTCGGCGCGGTCGGCGCGGTCGACGCGGTCGGCCGCAGTCGGCGCGGT
>NZ_NJIX01000020.1 GCF_002209485.1 Achromobacter sp. HZ34
GAAGTGATTGGAAGTGGTTCCAAGAAAAGCCTCTAAGCTTCAGCTGTACGAGACCGTACCGCAAACCGACACAGGTGGACGGGATGAATATTCCAAGGCGCTTGAGAGAACTCGGGAGAAGGAACTCGGCAAATTGATACCGTAACTTCGGGAGAAGGTATGCCCCGGTAGTGTGAAGCGCCTGCGCGCTGAGCATGATGGGGTCGCAGAGAATCGGTGGCTGCGACTGTTTATTAAAAACACAGCACTCTGCAAAGACGAAAGTCGACGTATAGGGTGTGACGCCTGCCCGGTGCCGGAAGGTTAAGTGATGGGGTGCAAGCTCTTGATCGAAGCCCCGGTAAACGGCGGCCGTAACTATAACGGTCCTAAGGTAGCGAAATTCCTTGTCGGGTAAGTTCCGACCTGCACGAATGGCGTAACGATGGCCACACTGTCTCCTCCCGAGACTCAGCGAAGTTGAAGTGTTTGTGATGATGCAATCTACCCGCGGCTAGACGGAAAGACCCCATGAACCTTTACTGTAGCTTTGCATTGGACTTTGAACCGGCCTGTGTAGGATAGGTGGGAGGCGCTGAAACCGAGTCGCTAGATTCGGTGGAGCCGACCTTGAAATACCACCCTGGTCTGTTTGAGGTTCTAACCTTGGTCCGTTATCCGGATTGGGGACAGTGCATGGTGGGCAGTTTGACTGGGGCGGTCTCCTCCCAAAGCGTAACGGAGGAGTTCGAAGGTACGCTAGGTACGGTCGGAAATCGTGCTGATAGTGCAATGGCATAAGCGTGCTTGACTGTGAGACTGACAAGTCGAACAGGTGCGAAAGCAGGACATAGTGATCCGGTGGTTCTGAATGGAAGGGCCATCGCTCAACGGATAAAAGGTACTCTGGGGATAACAGGCTGATACCGCCCAAGAGTTCATATCGACGGCGGTGTTTGGCACCTCGATGTCGGCTCATCTCATCCTGGGGCTGTAGCCGGTCCCAAGGGTATGGCTGTTCGCCATTTAAAGAGGTACGTGAGCTGGGTTTAAAACGTCGTGAGACAGTTTGGTCCCTATCTGCCGTGGGCGTTGGATACTTGACGGAGCCTGCTCCTAGTACGAGAGGACCGGAGTGGACGTACCTCTGGTGTACCGGTTGTCATGCCAATGGCATTGCCGGGTAGCTATGTACGGAAGAGATAACCGCTGAAGGCATCTAAGCGGGAAACTCGTCTGAAGATTAGGTATCCCGGGGCCTCGAGCCCCCTGAAGGGTCGTTCAAGAC
>NZ_NJIX01000021.1 GCF_002209485.1 Achromobacter sp. HZ34
GCGCCCTTGGCATTGCCATCCACCGTCCAGGTGTGCGCATCGTTGGTGTCAACGTCCGTCTGGCTGAACTGACCCGTCGCCGTCTTGGTGGCGTCTTCGGTCACCGAGCCAGCAGTGGACCCGGTCGGCGCAGTGATGACCGGGGCGTCGTTGGTGCCCTGGATCGTTACCGTGATCGTGCTCGGCGTGCCGTCGGCCGACGTGACCGTGAACTTTTCGGTCATCGACTCGTTCGCACCCAGCGCCTGAACCGCCGGATCAGCGTTATTCAGGTTGTATGTCCACGTGCCATCGGAGGTGATCGAGAACGTGCCGTGCTGGCCCGCAGCGTTCGTCTGCGCTACGAACACCGCCTGACCCGCGTCCGGATCGACGATATCCAGCTTTCCGCTGGTCTGGAGCGTCGTGTCTTCCTTCACCGTACCGGCGTCAGCACCCACCGCGTGCGGGGTTATGACCGCAGCGTCGTCCGTGCCGTTGATCGTTACGGTGACCGACTTCGTCGCCGTACCACCGTGGCCGTCATCCACCTTGACCGTATAGGTCTCGGTGATGTGATCCTTCGTGGTCAATGCTTGCGCGGCCGTGTTGTCCAGCGTGTACGTCCACTTGCCGGTCTGGTCAACGCTGAAGGTGCCATAGGTACCCTTCGCGTTGCCATCCACCGTCCAGGTGTGAGTGTCGTTGGTATCAACATCCGTCTTGCTGAACTGACCAGTTGCGGTCTGCGTGCCGTCTTCCGTCACAGAACCAGCGGTCGAACCGGCCGGAGCGTTGATAACCGGCGCGTCGTTGGTGCCTTGGACCGTGATCGTGACCTTGCTGGTCGTCCCGTCAGCCGAAGCGACCGTGAACGTTTCCGTCTTGGAGTCGCCCAGGCCCAGCGCTTGAACCGCGGCGCTGCTGTTGTTCAGCGTGTACGACCAGGTTCCATCCGTACCCATGGTGAACGAACCGTAGGTTCCGGCGGTGCCGGTTTGAGCCACGAAGACCGCCTGGCCAGCATCCGGATCGACGATATCCAGCTTGCCGCTGGTCGTCAGGGTCGTGTCTTCCTTGACCGTACCCGCGTCAGCACCCACCGCGTGCGGGGTGATGATCGCCGCATCGTCCGTACCGTTGATCGTGACAGACACCGACTTGGTGGCCGTGCCGCCATGACC
>NZ_NJIX01000002.1 GCF_002209485.1 Achromobacter sp. HZ34
GGCGGCGCCCTGCGCGCCCGCCGCCCCACGCGCCCGGCGGCGCCCTGCGCGCCCGCCGCCCCCCACACGACCGGCGGCGCTCCGCGCCCGTCGGCGGCAGGGCTAAAAAGCCAAAACATCAAAATTCCAAATGCATGAACATAGAAAAATATTAATTGTTTGAATATATCAACGCCCGTAGCCTAGCCGGAAATCAATAAAAGCATTTCCGGAGGCATCGCGCAGGGCAATGAATGAATACGTAGACTACATAATCGTCGGCTCAGGCCCGGCGGGCTCCGTCATCGCGAAGCGGTTGAGCGAGCGCACCCACCGCAGTATCTGCATCCTGGAAGCCGGCTGCGAAGACAAGGACTTCTTCATCCGCGTCCCCGCCGGTTTCGTCAAAACCCTTTATGGCGGCAAGATCACCTGGAACCTCCAGACCGAACCCGCCCTCGCCACCCACAACCGCAAGATCGCCATGCCGCAAGGCCGCGTCGTGGGCGGCTCCAGCTCCGTCAACGGCCTGGTCTACTCCCGCGGCCAGCGCGAAGACTTCGACGACTGGGAAAAATGGGGCAACCCCGGCTGGGGCTACGCCGACGTGCTCCCCTACTTCAAGCGTTCCGAACGCCGCCTGGGCCCGGCCGACCCCACCTATCGTGGCACGTCAGGCGAACTTCCCATCACCAACCCCGACTGGACGTCGCCACTATGCGACGCCTTCATCAAGGGCTGTAAAGAGTTCGGCATCCCCGCCAACCAGGACTACAACGGCGCGGAACAAACCGGCGCCGGCTATTTCCAGCGCTATATCTACAAGAACAAGCGCGTCAATTGCTCCGACGCCTTCCTGCGCCCCGCCATCCAGACCGGACGCGTCACGCTCAAGGCCGACGCCCTGGCCACGGAAATCCTCTTCGAAGGCAGGCGCGCCGTCGGCGTGAAATACACCCGCAACGGTACGACGCACACGCTCTACGCCAATCACGAGGTGATCATCAGCGCGGGCGCCGTCAACTCGCCGAAGCTCCTGCAGCTTTCCGGCATCGGTCCGCACGCCCTGCTCGCGCAACACGGCATCGTCGTCAAGCATGCCCTGCCTGGCGTAGGCGCGAACTTTCGCGACCACTACACCGTGCGCAGCATCTCCCGCGCGAAGTCGGTCATCACCCTCAACGAGCTGTCCAAGGGATGGCGCCTGGGCCGGGAAATCATGCGCTGGTTCATGGGCAAGCCCAGCATCCTCAGCCTGAGCCCCTCGATGGTGCACGTCTTCTGGAGCTCCCGCTACAGCCCGGACCGCGGCGACATCCAGGTCCTCTTCACCCCGGCCAGCTACAAACCCGGCAGCAATTACGTGCTCGACGACCTGCCCGGCATGAGCACCGGCGCCCGCCAACAGCGGCCGGAAAGCAGCGGCTACGTCCACATCCAGTCGAAAGACCCCCTATCGGTCCCGCTGGTCCAGCCGAATTTCCTCGACCACGAACTCGACCAGCGCACCATCGTCGAAGCCTTGAAGATCGCGCGCCAATTGATGGCGACATCAGCCATGGCGCCCTACCTGGTGCAAGAACTGCAACCCGGCAAGGACGTCTCCAGCGATGACGAATGGCTGGACTACGCCAGGCAAAAAGGCACCACTGGCTATCACATGGTGGGCACCTGCAAGATGGGACGCCGCGAAGACCCCATGGCCGTGGTGGATGCAACGCTACGCGTCCATGGCCTGGAAAACCTGCGCATCGCCGACGCGTCCGTCATGCCACAAGTCCCGTCGGCCAACACCCTGGCGGCCAGCCTGATGATAGGCGAGAAGGCCGCGGACATGATCCTGGCGAACCAGGCGGGCTGAAGCCCGCGCACACCACCGCCACCACCGCATTCAAATCACAGGAGATAGACAATGTCCCAAAACGCCACCGAGATTCTCAAGAACGTTTCCACGCTCAGCCTGATCGCCGGCGAGCGCGTCAGCAGCGGCGCCACCTTCACCGTCAACGACCGCTATTCCGGCACGCCCATCGCGCAGGTGGACCAGACCTCCCACGCGCACATCCAACGGGCCGTGACCACCGCCCGCGGCAATCTGAAGAAAGTGCCCGACGGCTATGAACGCGCGCGCATCCTGCGCAAGGCGGCGGAAATCATCCAGTCCCGCAAGCAGCAGTTCATCGACATCATGGCGCTGGAGGCCGGTTTTACCGCCGCCGAAACGTCCAATGAAATCGCCCGCGGCCTGGACACCCTGGAAATCTCCGCCGAGGAAGCCAAGCGTATCTGCGGCGAAATGATCCCCATGGACGGCAACCCCGGCCAGAAAGACCGCATCGCGTTCACGCTGCGCACGCCGGTCGGCATCGTCTGCGCCATAACGCCTTTCAATGCCCCCTTCAACGCTCTGCTGCACAAGATCGCACCGGCCATCGCGGCAGGCAATGCGGTAATCCTGAAGCCGTCCGGCTACACGCCCCTGACGGCCAGCCTGATCTGCGACGTGCTGCTCGATGCCGGCTGGCCCGCCGAGCTGCTGTCCCTGATCCAGGGCGAAGGCGCCGAGGCCGGCGAATGGCTGCTGGACGAACAGGACATCAATTTCTACACCTTTACGGGCAGCACCCGCGTGGGCCGCATCATCCAGCAGAAGGCCGGCCGCCGCCGCACCCAGCTGGAGCTTGGCAGCATCGCCTGCACCGTGATCTGCGACGACGCCGATATCGAACTGGCGTTGCCGCGCATCCTGCGCGCCACGTTCCGCAAGGCTGGCCAGGTTTGCACGTCGATCCAGCGGCTGTATGTGGCCAAGTCCCGCATCGAGGAAGTCACGGCGCGGCTGGAACAGGCCACGCGCGCGCTCAAGAGTGGCGACCCGCGTGCCGCCGGCATCGACGTGGGTCCCATGATTGCCGAAAGGGAGGCCATTCGGGCCGAATCCTGGGTGAATGAGGCCGTCGCCATGGGCGCGCGCGTCGTCACCGGCGGCAAGCGCGACAGGTCCGTGCTGGAGCCGACCATCCTGGCCGACGTTCGCGTGGGCATGAAAGTGGTGGATCAGGAAATCTTCGCGCCGGTAGTCACGCTGCTGCCCTTCGACAAAGTGTCCGAAGTCATCGACAGCATCAACGCCACGCCCTACGGCCTGGCCGCGGGTGTGTTCACCAACGATGTCAACACCGCTTTCTACATGGCCCGCCAGCTGCGCGTGGGCGGTCTGCACGTCAACGAGACGTCCAGCTCGCGCAACGACGGCATGCCTTATGGCGGCGTCAAGGATAGCGGCTACGGCTTCGAGGGTCCGAAATACGCCATCCGCGACATGACGGACGAAAAAATCGTCACGTTCTCGCTGCACGACCCGGCCTGACCGAAACAGCGATAACGCCAGACTGAGTAGACAAGACCGCGCACGACGGCACCGCCGTCGTGCGTGACGGCAGCGGCTTGCCGGAAAAAAGAAAAGAGACGGAAGGTGCCAAGGCGCCGCGGGACGGGAGTTCCCATCCAGGCCTCTCGGCCGATGAAAAACAACGAATGCTTTACCAAACCACGCTCGATATCCATTCGCTGGATAGCGCGCGCTAGTCAAAGCCTCATTCCAGGCTATTTTTCCTACAATCGGAGACACACAATATGACATCACGGGAAAACAACAATAATCGCCCCGCCCGCCTGCTGCGCATCGGCGGCGCCCTCCTCGGCATGGCCTTCGCCGTCGCCGCACATGCGGGCAGCTATCCTGAACGGCCCATCAGCCTGGTCGTTCCCTATACCGCCGGTGGCGCCACGGACGTGCTGGCGCGGACCATCGCCGACAATCTGTCCAAGGAATTGAAGCAGACCATCATCGTCGAAAACTACCCCGGCGCCGGCGGCACCGTGGGCCAATCCCGCGTGGCTCGCGGCACCACCGACGGCTATACCCTGCTGCTGGGCAACGTCGGCACGTTGGCGGCCAATGCCTCTGTCTACAAGACCCTGCCCTACGACATCATCAAGGATTTCACCCCGCTGGCTTCGGTCGGTGACGCACCGCAGGTGCTGTCGGTGCGATCCAACTTCCCGGCCGCGAATCTGGATGAGTTCGTCGCCTATGCCAAGGCCAACGCCGCCAAGATGAATTTCGGCGATGCCGGCATCGGTTCCGGCGCATTCCTGGGCGGCATGCTGCTCAACGCCAAGCTGGGTATCAACGTCACGCCGGTGCACTATCGTGGCGCTGCCCAAGCCACGTCCGACGTCATGGCGGGCCAGATCGACTACACCGTGGAAAGCAGCAGCACCGCGGTCGGCTCCATCTCGACCGGCAAGATCAAGGGCTTGATGGTGTTGAGCAACGAAAGGGTCAGCGTTTTGCCCGACGTTCCCGCCGCCAGCGAGACCTCGCACAAGGATCTGAACTACGCGATCTGGAACATGATGCTTGTGAAGAAGGGCGTGCCGGCGGAGGTCGTGCAAAAGCTTAACGCCGCCATCAACAAGACGCTGACCCGGCCTGAACTGCTGCAGCGCTACAAGGAGATGGGCGTGACCGTTCCGGTCGCCGATCACCGCAGCCTGGACGGTTCTCAGAAGCTGCTGGCCGATGAAGTGGCGCGCTGGCATACGCTGCTGACCGAAGCCGGCGTGAAGCCGGAGTAATTTTCCCCTGCGCTTTACGGTGCTTTACGGTGCTACAAGCGGACGCCCCCGGCGTCCGCTTGACGGCGGCATAGCGGCACGGCGGCACCGCGATACACCACCGTGCTCAGCCAAACGTCGATATCGACTTGGCCAGATTCACCAGCTTGCGGATCACCGTCTGGCTTTGGTCCACACTCCACGCGGCATTGAATGGAATCCGCGGAAAGGCCGGCGCGTCTTTCAGAATCACCAACTCACCGCGCTTGAGTTCCGCTTCGACCAGCGGATAGGTCATCAAGCCGACGCCCGTGCCACTGCATATCAATTGCTTCAGGGTCAGGATATTGCTGCAGATATCGACCTTGATCCTCAGGTTATGGTCCCGGATGGTCTTCATCAGGATCGGATACATGGGCGATTCCTTCGACAAGGACCAGACGGGTTTGCTGCATAACAGGTCCAGCCAGTTTTCCTGGGTATGAGCGCCGTCCCGGCCCACCAGGTCCGGTGCGCCGACCAGCAACACGTCGACGGCGCCGATAGGCTCCACATGGAAGCGGTCCGACGTCAGCGAGGGCGTGGCCATGAATACCAGGTCCAGATGCCCAGCCTCCAGCTTGCTCACGCTAAGCGAGGTCTGCCCTACTTCCACATCGAAGCTCAATTGCGGCATGGCGGCACGGGCGGCCGTAATGAACTGGGAAAACCACGTCTGTCCCACCAGGCCAGCGATGCCCAGGCAGATCAGGCCCGAGGCATGTGTCGCGTCATCGAGCGAATAAATCACGTCGTCGATGGCGGCCAGCAGGGGTTTGATCTGCTGGACCAGTTCCCGTCCTTGCGTGGTCAGATCCATCTTGCGGCCGCGTTTGTGGAATACGGGGAATCCCAACCGCCCTTCCAGCTCGCGCATGCGAGCCGAAACCGTGGGTTGGGTCGTATACATATGATCGGCGGCGGCCTGGAAGCTCCCCAATTGTGCGATATGGCACAGTGTCTGGAGATGCACGATATTCAGTTTTGCCATAGCTCCAAGTCGTCGTAATAGACGAAGGCAAATTTTGCCTGAAAAATGCGCGTGGCATGCCGCTTGCTCTACAGCAGAACTTTTTTCGGTACAGGCTATCGAAACCCTAGTTCACCCCGTGGAGAGAACCATGAAGCAAGAACCGACTCGTCATCTGGCCCGGACCTATGCCGGCCGCTCGCAGGCGCAGATCTATCGCCCCCTCATGGTGACCGCCCTGGCCGGCGCCGTGCTCTGGGCCGCCAGCCTGTCCAGCGCCCACGCCGCGCTGCCGGAAACGCAGAAGCAAGGCAATGTCGAGTACGTCACTGGCGGCATCGGCCTGGATGAATCGCAATCCCTCAAGGCCGCGGAAAAAAGCTACCCCCTGTCGTTGCTGTTCGCGCGCAAGCTCGATGGCAAGAACGACTACACCGCCGACGTCAAGGTAGTGATTACTGACAGCAAAGGCACCGCGGTATTGAACGCCACCAGCGGCGGTCCTTATATGCTGGTGAAATTGCCGGCCGGCGAATACAAGGTTTCCGCCACGCTGGACGGCAACGAGCAGACCCGCCAGGTGTCGGTGAAGGGCAATGGCTCGGCGCACGCCGGTTTTGAGTGGAACGCGAAGAGCACCAAGTAGACGCTGCGGGCTTTCACCAGCACGCCAACGTCGCGACGAAGTTGGCGGCTGGGAGCGAAAAGGCGCGGACCGTATGGCCCGCGCCTTTGTCATTCTCCAAGCAGGATAATCAGGCCGCCTGCAAAGCCGGATAGTCGATATACCCTTCTTCCGTGCCCGAATAGAACGTCGCCGGATTCGGCGCGTTCAACGGCGCATTCCGCGCGAAGCGCTCGGGCAGGTCGGGATTGGCGATGAACAAGACGCCGTAGGCAACCGCATCGGCCTCGCCGGCCCGCAGCACGGTCGCTCCGGTGTCCTGGTCGAAACCGTCGTTGGCGAACACCGCGCCACCGAAGGCCTGCTTGAGTTGCGGCAGCAGACGCCCATCGCTCAAGGGTTCGCGGATGCACAGGAAGGCCACGTTGCGACGATTCATCTCGCGCGCGACATAGCCGAACGTGGCAGCCGGATTCGAATCGCTGATCGAATGCGCCTTGCCTTGCGGCGACAGGTGCACGCCCACACGATCCGCGCCCCATACATCGATGCAGGCGTCGGT
Organism: Achromobacter sp. HZ34; assembly: GCF_002209485.1. Classification (GTDB taxonomy): domain Bacteria; phylum Pseudomonadota; class Gammaproteobacteria; order Burkholderiales; family Burkholderiaceae_B; genus Bordetella_C. The sequence goes on from NZ_NJIX01000002.1 coordinate 6,799, forward strand.
CGCTTCCAGCAGCAGGCGCGCGCGGTTTTCGATAGAGCCGCCGTAGGCATCGTCGCGATGGTTGGTGCTGTCTTGCAGGAACTGGTCCAGCAGATAGCCATTGGCGCTATGCAGTTCCACGCCGTCGAAACCGGCGCGCTTGGCATTTTCCGCAGCCTTGCGGTAGGCGGCCACGATGCCGGGGATTTCATCCAGGCGCAGCGCGCGCGGCGTCACGTACGGACGCTTCGGCCGCAGCGCGCTGACGTCGCCTTCGGCCGCGATGGCGCTGGGCGCCACCGGCAGTTCGCCATCGAGCAGGCTGGGATCGGAGATACGGCCCACGTGCCACAACTGCACGACGATGCGGCCGCCACGGGCATGCACGGCGTCCGTGATCTTCTTCCAGCCATCGACTTGTTCATCCGACCAGATGCCCGGGGTGTTGGGATAACCCACGCCTTGCGCCATCACCGACGTAGCTTCGGTGATGATGAGGCCCGCTGAAGCACGCTGCGAGTAGTACTCGACCATGCGATCGGTGGGCACGCGGCCAGGACCGGCCTGCATGCGCGTGAGCGGCGCCATGATGACCCGGTTGGGCAGCGTCAGGCTGCCCACTTGGAGGGAAGAGGAAAAGGTGGTCATGGAAAAAGGGAACCTTGAACAGGGAATGCGTCGATTCTAATTAACACCACGGGGGAAAATTGGACGGATCACGCGACAACAGTTGTCAGGCTGGCCTCGGCCACCCGCCCGATCCCCTGCATCGTATCCGTGGCCAACGTCCGGCCCCGGCCGCCCGTCCTGACAGGAGCCTGTCCTTCAATCTTCGCCCACCCGCCCGCGCAACTGCTTGGTGAGCCCGTGCATCACCTTGCGCTGCACGCGCCGTCGCTGGGACGCGCGCGTGGGCCGCGTGGCCTTGCGCGGTATGACTGGCCGCGCCGCCTGCTGCAGCAAGCTGACCAGGCGCTCCACGGCCTCCGCGCGGTTCTTGTCCTGGCTGCGGGAAGTCTGCGCCTTGATCACCACAACGCCATCCTTGCTGATGCGCCGATCGCCCAGCGCCAGCACGGCCGCCTTAAAATCATCCGGCAGCGAAGAGGCCCGCACGTCGAAACGCATATGCACCGCGCTCGACACTTTGTTGACGTTCTGCCCGCCCGCGCCCTGCGCGCGGATCATGTCGAATTCGATTTCGCGCTCGTCCAACGCGATGTGCTCATTGATGGAAATCATGGCGGCAGTCTACTCCAAGGATCCCGCCCACAACCCGGAAGCCGATAAGGTTGCTGGCCTGTGCACTTGAAATCGCCGATACACTGCCCCAATTAGCGTAGATAACGCCTATCAAGGAATTCTCATGACAGCCCTGTCGGACGTCCCCTTTTCCGTCCTCGACCTGGCCCCCATTGCGCAGAACCATACCGCCGCGGACGCATTCCGCAACACGGTGGAGTTGGCGCAACACGTGGAGCGCTGGGGCTACAACCGGTTCTGGCTGGCCGAGCACCACAATATCAACGGCATCGCCAGCAGCGCGACCGCGGTCCTGATCGGACACGTGGCCGGCCATACGAAGACGCTGCGGGTGGGCTCGGGCGGCGTGATGCTGCCCAATCACGCGCCGCTGATCATCGCGGAGCAGTTCGGCACGCTGGAAACGCTGTACCCCGGCCGTATCGACCTGGGCCTGGGCCGTGCACCCGGCAGCGACGGCTTGACGCAGCGCGCCCTGCGCCGCGATCCTCGCAGCGGCCTGGAATTCCCCGCCCTGCTGGACGAACTGCGCGGCTTCTTCCGGGCGACGCATCCGACGCAGGCGGTACGTTCGATTCCCGGCGAAGGCTTGAACATTCCCATCTGGCTGCTGGGCTCGAGCGACTTCAGCGCGCGCCTGGCTGCCCATCTGGGCCTGCCGTTTTCTTTCGCGGGCCACTTTTCACCGGAAGGCATGCAGGCGATGCGTCTTTATCGCCAGCTGTTCCAGCCCTCGGAAACCCTCAAGCGCCCGTACTCGATGATAGGCGTGCCGGTTATCGCCGCCGACACCGACGAGGAAGCGCGCCGCCAGTCCACCACCCAGCAGCAGAAATTCCTTTCGCTGATCCGCGGCAACCGCCTGCAATTGCAACCGCCGGTCGACGATATGGAGCAGCGCTGGAACGAGTGGGAACGCGCCGCGGTCCAGCAGAAACTGGGCGCTTCCATCGTGGGCGGGCCGGCCACCGTCAAGCGCGAACTGGAAGCGCTGATCGAACGCACGGAAGCCGACGAAGTGATGATCGTGTCGGATTTCTACGACCTGAAAGATCGTTTGCGCTCGTATGAAATCCTCGCCTCGCTGAGGAATGCGCCGTCGGAAAACACGTCTGCCACGGCGGGCGCGGCGGTTGCTGGCGCCGCCTGAGCTTGTTAAACGGGGCGTCGTCCCCACGTTAATACCCAAGCAGGCATTGCCGTTTTTTACCAAGCCCGGCCTTCTGCATTCGGCCTCGGCTACCAGCGCCGCTAACGCGGCAAGGATGTGTCAAATGAGCGTAGTGGAAATGAACAAGGACTCGTTCCAGGATGCCGTCGCGGGTGACGGAACTGTGATCGTCGACTTCTGGGCTCCCTGGTGTGGCCCCTGCCGCGGATTCGCGCCGGTGTTCGAGAAAGCCGCCGAAAGCCATCCCGATGTCACCTTCGCCAAGGTGAATACCGACGTCGAGCAGGAACTGGCGGGCGCGCTGAACATCCGCTCCATCCCCACGCTGATGGTCTTCCGCGAACAGGTTCTGCTGTTCTCCCAACCGGGCGCCCTGTCGCCGGGACAGCTGGAAGAACTGCTGACCAAGATCAAGTCGCTGGACATGGAAAAGGTCCATCAGGAAATCGCTACCGCGCAGGCCCAGGCCGGCGAAGCGCAGCCTTGAACAGCACGGTCCAAGGCCTGGGCATGGTCCCAGGCCGGACTGTTTTCAAGCCTCGTCTTCAAGCCTTTTATTGAGCCTGGTCCTGACCCAGCTCCAGGCTGCTGCGTCCCCGCGTCGCATCGGTGATGGCCTGCGCCAGGTCCGCCACCGCCACGCGGGGAATATCCAGCGTCAATGTCGCGCCCTCGCCGTCGAAGTTTTCGGAGACGACGGCCGCGCCGGCTGCCACCAGGCGCGACTGCAGCCATTGCAGATCGCCGTAGGCGCAGTGGCAACTTGCGCGCACCATCTCGATGATCTCCACCCGCGGCGCCAGCCGCAGGCAGTTGGCAGCGCAACCGCCATAGGCGCGCACCAATCCCCCCGTCCCCAGCTTGATGCCGCCATACCAGCGGATCACCAGCACGGCCACGCGGTCGCACTGCTGGCCGTCGATGGCCTGCAGAATGGGCCGTCCGGCACTGCCGCCCGGTTCACCATCGTCATTGAAGCGATACTGGTCGCCTACGCGGTAGGCCCAGCAATTGTGGGTAGCATCGGCATCGCTGCGGCTGGCGATGAAATCCATCGCTGCCTGCGCGTCGGCCACCGGCGCCGCCAGCGCCAGGAAAAGACTCTTCTTGATCGTTTCCTGGTATTCGCCAGGCTGCGCCAGCGTCGTGGCCATGGTCTTCCGGTCCGTCAAGTGCCGCGGTTGCCGCGCTCAGGCACTGCCCGTACCGCGCACCACGGCGGCACGCCGGGCAGCCTTGAGCAGCAGCGTGATGATGCCGATGGACAGCACCGAAGCCAGCGCCGCCAGCAGGAAAATCGAAGGATAGCCGTAGGTTGCCACCGCCAGCCCCACCACGGGGCCGGTGATGCCCAGGGACAGGTCCAGGAAGACAGAATACGCGCCCAGGGCCGCGCCGCGATTGCCGGCCGGCACGCGCGCTACCGCCTCCACGCCCAGCGCCGGAAAGACCAGCGAGAAACCGAAGCCGGTCAGCGCCGCGCCCGCCAGCGCGACGCTGGGCTGTGGCGCCAGCCACAGGCACAGCAAGCCCAGGACTTCCACCGAGATCGAGCAGATGGCCACGCGGAAGCCGCCGAAGCGCGGGATCATATTGGCCAGCAGCAGGCGCGCGCCGATGAAGGCGCAGCCGAATACGCTCAAGGCCAGCGCCGCGCCTTCCCATTGGAAGGACCCGTAGTACAGCGTGATGAAAGTGGCGATGGACCCGAAGCCCACGGACGCCAGGCCCAGTGCCAGGCCGTGCGGCAGTACCTGCGCCATCACGTGCTTGAACGCCATGCGGGCGCCGCCCACCACCGCCACCGGCGCGCGTGGGAACGCCATTGCAATGCCGACCAGCCCCACGCCCAGCACGGCGGCCCCCACCGCCCCCATGCTCCAGCGCGACTGCAGCAGCACGCCCAAGGGCGCGCCTATCGCCAAGGCACCGTAGGTACAAATGCCGCTCCAGGAGATCACGCGGCCGGTGTGGGCCGCGCCCACCTTGCCTATGCCCCAGGTGAGCCCGCCCGTGCCCACCCAGCTTTCACCGAAGCCCAGGATCAGACGGCCCAGCAGCAGCGCGACCAGGCTGACGGTGGGTGACCGCTCGAAGGCGTAGGCCATCAACAGGAATACGCCACTGGCGGCGCACGCCGCCAAGCCGACCAACACCGTTTTTCGAGGCCCTACGCTGTCGGACATGCGCCCGGCATGCGAACGGCTCAACAAGGTGGCCAGGTACTGGATGCTGATCACCAGCCCGGCCAGCACCGAGCCGTAGCCCAGTTCGTTGTGCACGTATCCGGGCAGCACCGCCATGGGCAGGCCCACGGTCAGGTAGCCCAGGAAGTTGAAGACGAGAATGGACAGGATCTGCCCGGTTACCTTCACGGAACCGGGCGCCGCGGCCGCAGCGCGTGGCGTGTCTGGGGAAGACATGGCTTAAGCGATGGAAAGCAGTGGCCTCAAGCGTCCAGGCCGCGCGAAGTCAGGTAGTCCTCGTAGCCGCCGCGGTAATCCATGATTTCACCGTTGGGCAGGATTTCGATCACGCGGGTGGCCAGGCCGGACACGAATTCGCGGTCATGCGAAACGAAGATCAGCGTGCCGGCGAACTTTTCCAGCGCGAACTGCAGCGACTCGATCGATTCCATGTCCAGGTGATTGGTCGGCTCGTCCATCAGCAGGACGTTGTGCCGGCCCAGCATCAGACGGCCGAAGGTCATGCGGTTCTTCTCGCCGCCCGACAGCACCTTGGGTGCCTTGGGCAGGTCGTCGGAGGAAAACAGCAGGCGGCCCAGCACCGAACGGATGGCCTGGTCGTCATCGCCCGTCTGGCGATGATCGGTCATCCAGTCGAACAGGTTGATGTCGGTCTGCTGGAACTGGTCCGACACGTCCTGCGCCATATAGCCCTTGTCGGCGTTGTCCGACCACTTCACGCTGCCCTTGTCCCCCGCCAGATTGCCCTCCAGCAAGCGCAGCAGCGTGGTCTTGCCGACGCCATTGGCGCCGACGATGGCGATCTTCTCACCCGCGTCGATCATTGCCGAGAAATCGCGGATGACCGGGGCGTCATAGGCCTTGGACAGATGCTCGATGGTCACCGCCAGACGATGCAGGACCTTGTTCTGCTCGAAGCGAATGTACGGGTTCTGGCGCGACGACGGCTTGACTTCGACCTGCTCCGACTTGATGCGGTCGATCTGCTTCAGACGCGACGTGGCCTGGCGGGCCTTGGACTTGTTGGCGGAGAAGCGCCGCACGAAGTCCTGCAGTTCGGTAATGCGTTCCTTGGCCTTGGCATTGTCGGACGACAAGCGCTCGCGCGCCTGCGTGGACGCCAGCATGTAGTCGTCGTAATTACCGGGATAGATGCGGATCTCGCGGTAATCCAGGTCGGCCATGTGGGTGCAGACCTGGTTGAGGAAGTGACGATCGTGGCTGATGATGATCATCGTGCTCTGGTAGCTGTTGAGCACGTTCTCCAGCCAGCGGATGGTGTTGATGTCCAGGTTGTTGGTCGGTTCGTCCAGCAGCAGCACATCGGGATTGGAAAACAGCGCCTGCGCCAGCAGCACGCGCAGCTTCCAGCCGGGCGCCACTTCACGCATGGGCAGGTTGTGCTGCTCCACCGGCAGTTCCAGGCCCAGCAGCAGCTCACCGGCACGCGCCTCGGCCGTGTAGCCGTCGTATTCGGCGAACTTGGCTTCGAGGTCGGCGGCACGCATGTAGTCGTCGTCGGTGGCGTCGGCGTTGGCGTAGATGGCGTCGCGCTCGGACATCGCGGCCCACATCTCCGTGTGGCCCATCATGACCACGTCCAGCACCCGCAGGTCTTCGTAGGCGAACTGGTCCTGGCGCAACTTGCCCAGGCGCACACCCGGCTCCAGCGAGACGTTACCGGAGGTAGCTTCGAGATCGCCCCCGATGATCTTCATGAACGTCGACTTGCCGGAACCGTTGGCACCGATAAGGCCATAGCGGTTGCCGCCGCCGAACTTGACGCTGACGTTCTCGAACAAGGGTTTGGGGCCGAACTGGATGGTGAGATTGGCGGTTGAGATCACGGGTGTGTGGGGGAAATTTGCGGAAATGCTGAAGGAGGAACCTCACAGTGTACCAACGCCTTACGCTGCACCGCAAAAAGGAGGAACTGCCTGTGCTCCAAAAACGACCACGGATTCAACATCGCGGATTGCTACCTACGACTTAGTTCCTTTCTTAAGACAATTGTCAACGCGGAACAAAGTCTATGTAATAGCAATCTGCTACCCAGCGTGTCGAAGAAAGGAAGCACATCATGCCGCAAACACTCGAAATCGAATATAAGCCCCAAGCGGCCTGGGTGTGGCTTTCCCGGCCCGACGTCCGCAATGCCATCGATCCTCTGATGGTGCGGGAGCTGACCGAGACTTTCCAGGCGCTTGGCCGTGATCCGCAAGTCCGCGCCATCGTGCTGGCCGGCCGCGGCATCGGCTTCTGCGCTGGCGCCGATATCGGCCAGGCCCGCTACGGCACGCAGCCGGGCGAAGCGGACGAGACGGATGAGCGCGCCGACGCGCTGGCCTGCGCGGAAATGCTGCACACCATCTATGCCTGCCCCAAGGCCACTATCGCACGCGTCCATGGCATCTGCATGTCCGTGGGCATGGGCCTGGCCGCTGCCTGCGACATCACCATCGCGTCGTCGCAAGCCACCTTCGCCCTGCCCGAGACCCGGCTGGGCCTGGTGCCCGCGGTGATCTCGCCCTATGTGCTGCGCGCCATCGGCCCGCGCCAGGCGACGCGCTGGTTCCTGACCGGCGAGACCTTCAGCGCGGCGGAAGCGTGGCGCATCGGCTTCGTGCATGACTTGTGCGAGCCGGAATCGCTGGACCTGCGCATCTCGGCGCTGGTGGACACCTTCATGCTGACCGCCCCGGATGCGGTTTCGGCCACCAAGCAGATGGTGCACGACCTGCCCTTGCGTTCGCTCGATGCCGATACGGCAGAGGACCAGCACGACGGGGGTAATAGCGACGGGCGCAGTGGTGGGCGCAGTGACGGGCGTAACGAGGGCCCCGCGGATGGCATCGGCAAGGGCGGCGCCTTGAACACCGCGCCGGCGACGGCGGGCGCGGCCGTGGACGCTATCGGCGCGGTGGCCAGCAGCGCGGCAGTGCTAGGTGCACGGCTGCCGGACTGGGTCGTCGCCGGAGACGCTCCGACGGGATTGACGCCGGTATAGGCGTCGGCGCCATACGATTGACGCCGCTACAGGATTAACGCCGCTACAGGATTGACGCCGCCACAGGTTCGCGCCCGTGGCGGACAGATCGCCGCCCCGTCTTCACACGCCCGGATCGGGCTGTTCAGGCCGTAATTGCGCTTTCTCGATCCGGTGCCGATAGCGGTCCAGCATATTGAACAGCAGCGGATTGATGATGATGGACAGGATGGCGCCGCCCAGAACCAGGTCCTGCGCATCGGTGGGCATGATCTGCTGGGTGATGCCCAGCCCTGCCAGGATGAAGGAGAACTCGCCGATCTGCGCCAGGCTGGCGGAGATCGTCAGCGCCGTCATCTTCGAATGGCGGAACGCGCGCACGATCAGGTAAGCCGCGATGGATTTGCCGACCACGATGATCAGCGTCGTACCCAGCACGCCCCAAGGATCGCGCAAGAAGGACAGCGGGTCGAACAGCATGCCCACCGAGACGAAGAACAGCACCGAGAATGCATCGCGCAAAGGCAGCGACTCGTCGGCGGCGCGCTGGCTGAATTCCGATTCGGCCATGACCATGCCGGCGAAGAAGGCGCCCAGCGCGAAGGACACGCCGAACAGCGCGGTGGCGCCGTAGGCCACGCCCAGCGCACACGCCAGCACGCCCAGGCGGAACAGTTCGCGGTTGCCCGTGTAGACGATACGTTCAAGTATCCAGGGAATGACGCGCCGCCCGAACACCAGCATGATGGCGACGAAGGCGGCCACCTTGACCACGGTCAGCCCCAGCACCCACCACAAGGACGGCCCGCCCTCGGCGCCGCGTCCACCCAGGACGCCGGACAGCGCCGGGATCAGCACCAGCGCGGCGACCATCACCAGATCCTCGACGATCAGCCACCCCACCGCGATGCGCCCTATTCCCGTCTCGACCATCTGGCGATCGTCCAGGGCCTTGATCAGCACCACCGTACTGGCCACTGACAAGGCCAGGCCGAATAACAGGCCGCCTCCGAGGCTCCAGCCCATCACCTGCGACAACCCCAGCCCCATCAGCGTTGCCACGGCAATCTGCACGATGGCCCCCGGAACCGCGATGCCCTTGACCGACAGCAGATCCTTGAGGGAAAAATGCAGGCCGACGCCGAACATCAGCAGGATGACGCCCAGCTCGGCCAGCTCCTGCGCCAGGTGGCCGTCCGCGGTAAATCCCGGCGTGTGCGGCCCGGCGAGGATGCCGGCGAATAGATAGCCTATCAGCGGCGGCATTTTCAGGCGGACGGCAACCGTCCCCAGGATGAACGCCAGTACCAGGCCGCCCACGATGGTCGTGATGAGCGGGGTCGAATGAGGCATCAAGTCTCCAGGAAAAAGATGAACGACAGCACGGCGCACCGTGCACGCCTGGCGGCTTGATCATTCAAACTATTGTCAGGTTGGAAGAATATCACGCGATTTTTACCGAACGGGAACAGTGTGACAGGAGCGACTCGCCGCGACGTGCGATCAGCGAAAAAATAAGGACCGCCGGGTGCGCGCGGGGTTGCCATTACTACGAAAACTTCATCATTCAATGAAAGAAAAATGAAAGCGTGATCGCGCAGCATGGCGATTCGGCAGCGTGGCGATCGACGCCATGCGATTCGGTGGTGTTCGATTCGGGGGCATGGGCGGCCGGCTTGGAAACAGGATGCGTATGAGCAGATCCTTGTCTTGGGACAGCGTCCATGACGGCGCCGCCGGCATCGCAGTGGACGCCATCGTTCGCCTGGACGGTTATCCGGTGTTTCCGGATGCGGGCGTGGCGTCGGATACCTTGTTGTTGACCCAGCAGCCCGCCTGTTGCGCGGCCCATGGCGGCTGGCACGCGGACATGGTGGTGGAGGTCCATGCGGATAGCGCTGTCGACTGGTGCAGCGGCCCGGTCAGCGTACACGGCCGCTGGGAATTGCTGGTCGATGACCCCGCAGGATGGCGCTACCGGATCCGCGCGGCGCGTGTCACCCCGGCGATGGAACCGCGCGCGGCCTGGGCCATCGGCCGGCGCAATGTCCTGGGCCTGGCCGCCTTTGCCGGCCTGGGCGCAATGGCCAGCCTGGCCGGCTGTGCAACGAGCGGCCCCTCGGGCGGCGCTGATGGCGCTGATGGCTCGGACGGCGCGGATACAGCGGGTGGCGCCGCCAGCCGCGCCGGCCATCGCGTAAACGAAAATTCGGCAGCCAAGGTGAAAACCGCTGCCGGCCCCGGAACCAGCGGTGACGCCCACGATGCGTCCGCCCAAACAGCGTCCCAGCCGGCCATCCCTGGCTGGCTGGCAGCCCAGACTACGGTCGATATTCATAGCCATGCCGGCCGCGTCAGCCTGGGCCGGCGCCCGGTGCCCCTGCCCTTCACGGCGCTGGCGGCGCCCATGCGGGCCGGCGCCATGCATGCGGTCTGCCTGGCCATCGTCGCGGACTCCAGCGCCGATGACGTCGTCACCAGCCCGTCCGGCCGGCGCCGCATCGTCGCGTATCGCGACCCCGACCCCGGCGAAATGTCCACGCGCGGCGAAGCCAGCTTCCAGCGTCTGGCGGACCTGGTGGCGCAACAGAACCTGCAAGTGGTGAACACGGCGGCGCAACTGCGCACGGCCTGGCGCAACGGGCCGTCCGTCATCGTATCGGCGGAAGGCGGGGATTTCCTGGAGGGGGACCTGGCACGCCTGGACGATGCCTACCATCGCCATGGCCTGCGGCATCTGCAGCTGACCCACTACCGGGTCAACGAGCTGGGCGATATCCAGACCGCCCCGCCGGTGCACCAGGGCTTGACCGATTTCGGCGCCGCCGTCATCCAGCGCTGCAATGAATTGGGCATCGTGGTCGACGTCGCTCACGGTACTTACGCGCTGGTGCAGCGCGCCGCCCAGGTCACGCGCCGGCCGCTGGTGCTGTCGCACACGTCCCTGAGCCAGAAACCGGGCCGCTATTCACGCACGATATCGCCGGAGCACGCGCGGCTGGTGGCCGCTACCGGCGGCGTCATCGGCGTGTGGCCGGTGGCCGGCACCTACCCCACCCTGGCGGCCATGGCGCAAGGGATGCGGGCCATGGCCGATGTGGTGGGCGTGGCACATGTGGGATTGGGCTCCGACATGCTGGGGCTGCTGGGACCGTCGGTTCTCGACAGCTACCGGAAATTGCCGCTGCTGGCGCAGGCCCTGCTGGACGCGGGCTTCAGCGAGCAGGACGCCAGCGCCATCCTGGGTGGCAACTACGTCCGCGTCTTCACGGCAAGCATGGCTCAGTGAGTTTGTCCGGCCGGGCCAGGATGCGCGTGATCGTGGGCATGACCGTGATCGCCGTCGTGATCATGATCATGCGCAGTGCCGGGGCCGCCGTCGGCCACGTTGGCGGCATCGTTCACAGCCCCCTCGGCGGCACCGTGATCATGTCCATGGTCATGGCCGTGGCCGTGGCCGTGCCCATGATCATCGTCATGGTCGTGGTCATGTTCATCGAGCACCAGGTGCACCAGGCCCGGTTCGGTCGCCAGGCCGATCTTCTTGCCGATCGGCAGCGTCGCCTTGCTGTCGATATGCCCATAAGGCAGGCCGGTGAGCACCGGCACCTTGACGGTCTGGCGCAGCCACTTCACCACTTCCGGATAATCGAAGCCGTTGTCGTTCGGCGCCAGGCGGTAGTTGGTGAAATGCCCCAGCAGAATGGCTTTCTGCTTCTGCAGTATCCCCGCCTGCCATAGCTGGGTCAGCATGCGTTCGGCGCGATACGGATGTTCGGCCACATCTTCCAGGAACAGGATGCCGCCACGGATGCGAGGCATATAGGGCGTCCCCACCAGGGAAGCCACCATGGCCAGGGTGCCGCCCCACAGGATGCCGCGGCAATCCACGGGATCGGCGTCGGCGGTTTCGTAGCTGAGGATTTCCAGTTCGCCGCGCATCAGTTCGCCGAACAGCGCGCCGGTCAGCTCGTCCACCTTCTTGCCGCCGAAGTCGGCGATGGCCGTGGCGCCGGTATAGCTGACGGCCCCCGTCTGCGCCAGCAAGGCCAGGTTGAAGACCGTGAAATCGCTCATGCCGACGAAGCGCTTGCCGCTGTCGGCCACCGCTTTCCAGTCGATCATGGGCAGCAGGCGGCCCAGGCCGTAGCCGCCGCGCGTGGCCATGACGATGGGATGCTTCTGCTTCAGCGCGCGGTCCAGCGCGGCCAGGCGCTGTGCGTCGGTGCCGGCGAAGCGTTGATGCACCGCCAGCGCGTCGCGGTCGACCACCGTGGGGAAGCCCTCGGCCGTCAGGTTCTTCCTGGCGCGTTCCAGCGCTTTCGGATCAGCCACCGCCGACGAGGGCGAGAAAAGATAAATGCCTTGCTTGTTGCTCATGTCTGGATTTCCTTGCGGCGGCGCGCCCGGAAGAAACGCCGCAGCAGGTCGCCGCAGGGTTCCGCCAGGACGCCGCCATGGAAGATGGTTTGATGATTCAGTTGCGGGACCGCGCCGACGTCCAGCACGCTGCCACAGGCGCCGGTCTTCGGATCGGTGGCGCCGTAGCAGACCCGCGCCAGGCGCGCATGCAGCATGGCGCCCATGCACATCACGCAGGGCTCCAGCGTGACGTAGAGCCTGAGCCCCGGCAAGCGGTAATTGTTCAGATGCCGCGCGGCGGCGCGTAGTGCCACCACTTCCGCATGCGCGGTGGGATCGTGATCGATGATGGTGCGGTTGTAGCCGGTGCCCAGCACCTGGCCCTGGCCGTCGACCAGGACCGCGCCCACTGGCACTTCGCCCACGGCGATAGCGGCCTCGGCCTGCGCCAACGCCAGCCGCATCATGGCGGTATCGAATTCGTCTTGCGCGGTCGGGTCAGCCACGATACACCCGCGACTTCAGCGCGATGCGGCCGGCCAGGCTGGCGGCGGCCTCTTCGAGCCATTGATAAAGTTCGGCCTCGTCGTCGTAACGGGCCTGGTTCAGATTCGACACCCGGCCGTCCTCGATGAAGCCCCAGGCGCGGCTGCGCTTGTCCCGATGGCGCGGGTCCCAGACGCCGAAGGCATAGCCGCCGGCACGGCGGATCAGGGAAAAGCAAGGAATGTCGGTGTAGCCGTCGCCGACGAAAATCATCTGGTCGAAGGGAATGCGCAGACGGTCTTCCGGTACTTTGCGATTGACTTCGAAGGGCTTGCTGCGGAAGGCCGGGCCGACGATGCCTTTCTGGATGTGGAAAAGATAACGGGTCTTGTCGGTATAGCTGACGACGCGACGCGGGAAATGGATGCCGCCGTCCGCGCCATAGACGAATTCCGAGGCCCAGATGTCGGTAAATTCGTGTGCGATGGGGGTCGCTCGTACCACATCGCCGATGCCGCTGGAGATCAGGTAGAACTCCAGCATCACTTGCGGATGGGCGGCGCGCACGGCGTCGCGCAGCCGCTGGAACAGGGTCTGGACGCCGGCATGCAGAGGCAGGCGCGCACCCCATTCGGCCAGGCGTTCACGCGTGATCAGGCCGTGCTTGCCGCTCTGCGACAGCTCGATCATGCGATATAGATACGCGGGGACGGGATCCCAATCCTGCTGGAACAGGAGCGGATCGACCTGCTCCTTCCAGAACGCGGCCGTGTCCACGCCCACGCTTTCAAGGAAACCCGACGTGCTGTCGGGCGCCAGCGTGTCGTCGAAATCGAAGATCAGGGCAATGACGTCGGACATGAACCGGGGGACGGAAACAAAACAACCGCCATTTTGCCTGAAAGACGTTGGCCGCAACGTCAGCGTGACCGCCCTGCGCCAAAAGCAAAACCCGGCGGGTCGTAGACGCCGCCGGGTCGATGGCCGCAAAAAGCGCTTAGTAGCGGGGCTGCGAGCCGTAAGGCGTCACGCTGGGCGGCGCCATCGGTGCCGACGGGCGCACGGCGGGCGGGGGCGCCATCGGCGCGGGAGCGCCCGTGGAATAGCCCGAACCGGCAGGATAAGTCGACGAACCGGTGCCAGGCGTGCCGACCGGCACCTGGATCTCGGTTTGACGCAGCACGCCGCCGCCGGCAACGCTGCCTTGCACGGTGGTCTGCCCCTGGCCTGACATCAGCTGCATGCAACCCTGGCGCTGGTCGCTGGGCAGGCGGTCGCAACGCTGCATGGCGTTCTGGGCTTCCGTCGAGGAACTGGGTTCCGTCAGGCCGTTGCGACGGCGTTCCACCTGGGCCGCGCCGGCTTCTCGCAGGCAGGTCGCCTTGGGCTGGGCGCTCTGGCCGCTGTTGCAGCGGGCGACGTCCTGCTTGTACTGTTCGTCGGCGTGGGCACCAGTGCTGACCCCCAGCAAGCCCATCGCGCAAAGCGCAAGGCCAGCAGCGGAAAGACGCAGCCCGCGCCGGGTTTGAGTTTGACCGATAGCCGTTTGGGTAGCCGTTCCGAAGTTCATAGGTTTACCTCCCACATGTTCACATTGGCGCCACGACGCGTGGCGGCAGGCACGACGCCGGCAGCCTTAAAAGCGCCTGACGTCCACAAGTCGCGTACTCAGCAATTAGCGTACCTGCTCCATTGGAATCACTGGATATCCACCCAGGCGTGACCCCTCAGGCGCCGCGTGCCGCCCGTGGGCCATTGAGCAGCGCGCCGTCCATGCGCCGGAAGATCAGCCCCGACACCAGGGTGATCGTCCCCACGATGGCGAACGTCAGCCGGAAGGCCAGCGCCGACGGATGCGCGTCGCCGCCGGAGAACCACCCGACCATGGTGCCGCCCAAGGTCACGCCCAGGCTGATGGCCAGCATCTGCACCATGGAGAACAGGCTGTTGCCGCTGCCCGCGTCCTCCACGCTCAAACCCTTCAGTGTCACCGTATTCATGGCGGCGAACTGCATCGAGTTCGCGCCCCCGAAGATGGCCAATTGGACAATCTGCACGCCCAGCGGCCACCCCGGCGCCAGCGCGGCGAACGAGACGATGGAGGCACCCACCACGATGGTATTGACCATCAGGAAGTTGTCGTAGCCGAAACGCCGCACCATGGGCGCCACCCAGGTCTTGCTGATGACACCGGCGATAGCGGTCGGCAGCATCATCACGCCGGAGTACAGCGGGCTGTAGCCCATCTGTAATTGCAGCAGCAGGGGCAGCAGGAAAGGCACGGCGCTGCTGCCGATGCGGCACACCAGGTTGCCCACCAGGCCGATGCTGAAGTTAGGCTCGCGAAACAGGGCCAGGCGGAACAGCGGCAAGGGCCGCCGGCGCGCGTGGGGAATGTAGAGCAGCACGGTCAGCGCGCTCAGCAGGAACAATCCCACCGCCCATTGGACATGATGCGGGCCGGCCGGCGCATCCAGGGCCAGCGAGAACGCGGCCATGCAGGTGGAAAGCAGCACGAAGCCGATGGCGTCGAAGGCGGGCGCGATGCCGCTGATGCCGGGCGGCAGATAGGCGCGCACGGCGAACAGGCCGATGATGCCGATGGGCAGGTTGATCAGAAAGATCCAATGCCAGCTGATGGCCTGCACCAGCCAGCCACCGGTCATGGGGCCGATCAGCGGCCCCACCTGCCCTGCCACGGAGATGAAGGCGAGCGCCGCGATATAGGCATCGCCGCGCATGGTGCGCAGGATGGACAGGCGGCCGATGGGCAGCAACATGGAGCCGCCCACGCCTTGCACCACGCGCGCCGCCACCAGCTGCGGCAGGTTGCCGGCCAGCGCACAGAACAGCGAACCCAGCGTGAAGATGAGGATGGAGGTGAAATACACCCGGCGGGTGCCATAGCGGTCGGCCAGCCAGCCCGACGCCGGTGTCAGCATGGCCATGGTCAGCGAGTAAGCCACCACCACGGCGCGCATGTCCAGGACGTCCACGCCCAGGCTGTGTGCCATGGACGGCAAAGCGGTATTGACGATGGTCGTATCCAGCGCCTGCATGAAAAACCCGGCGGCAACCACCCACTGCATGCCGCGATGCGATGAACTTTCCTTCATGTCCTCATCTCTGAAACTTTGCCTGGTCGCCGTGCCGGACCGCCGGATCCAGGCGATATTTCCTCGGTCGCGCGCCGGACCGACCGCAATCATAGGCGCATCGCCTATGATCATAAAAGCCGTCGCGTGGGCGGCGGCGACCTTAAGCAACCCGTCAGCCCGCATGCGTTCAATACGCCTTCCCGATGTCGATTTCCTGGAGTTCCCCGGTGTCCAGCAACCTTCCTGAACCGCAAGCCGCGGGCATCGAAATTTTCGGCGCCGCGCCCAACGCCAACGCCACCGCAGGTGCCGGCGCCGTTGCCGTTGCCGGCGTTTCTGCCAACGTAGCGTCCCAAGAAGGTGCCCGCGCCCTCGAGTATCTGCAGGCGCTAGGCCTGGGCGATGTGATCGAGGTGCAGGATGAACAGGCCGATGGCAGCGCACTGACGCGCCTGCGCCTGCGTCCTGCGATCGCCGCCGAATGGACGCCCGGCTTCGACACCACGGGCCTGCGGGCGGTGCTCGACCGGCATTTCCCGGCCGATGCCGGCCGCAACCTGGAGCGCGAGATCGTGGTGGCCATGCTGGTGGCGCCAGTCGCCTTCCGCTACCCCAGCCACGACGAACTGGCCGCCGCCGTACGCATCAAGCGCGACATCGTGCAGGCTGCGTACAAGACCGAACTGGCCTTCGACACCGAAGAAGCGGAACGGCCTGCCGACTACTGGACCTATGCGGAAGAGACCGGCTTCACCGTGCTACCCGGCAAGTCGCTGATCGACGCCTTGCGCAAAGCGTCGCAGCCGGAGGATTCCGGCAAGCTTTATTCCTTTTCCTGCTATCGCGCGACGGAGTACGTGACCCTGCTGGGAATCGCGCAGGAGCTGGAACGCAGCAATCCCGCCCTGCTGGCGCAGTTGCAGCGCCGGTGGGAAAGCCGGGCCATCATGTCGGGCCTGTTCCACGATGTGTTCCTGCGCGAGTACGGATCGATGGAAGCGCCCTTGCCGCCGAAATACTACGTGCCGGGTGACCGGCTGTGGTTTCGCAATCCGGACGAACGGTCGGCCGATGCGGAAGGCTTCGAGGGCTCCTGGGTGTTCTATCTGGGCAGCGGCCTGTTCAACAATTTCTGGAAGCACGAGCAGCCCTTCACGCTGACCACCAAATGCGTGGAGATCTACCACTGGCGCGACGGCGTGTATGTGGACGCGGCCGGCAAGACGCGGCTGGACGAGAGCATCGTCGAGGCCAAGGTGCGGGTGTCGCTGGCGGACCCGGCCGAGGTCGAACGCATCCTGCGGCTGATGGTGCGCCTGCGTGAACCGCGCGGGGTGTATGTCGACGGTGGCTGCATCGACACCACGCGCGAGTGCGTGCGCTGGGTGTGCCCGGGCACGGCCGATCTTGTCATACCGGCGCAATGACGCGCCGCGAGCTGCAATGACGCGCCGCGGGCCGTAGCGCCGGCCGCGGCGCGGACCGCACGGGGGGCTTGCCGGCCCGCGCGGCATGGCGCTCCTTACTGCGTTTGCAGCGCCTTCAGCATGCGGCCACCGGGGCGGCCGTCTTGCGGCAGGCCCAGGCGGGCCTGCTCGGCGGACACGGCCTCGCGGGTCTTGCTGCCAGGGATGCCGTCTGGCGTGCCGACGTCGTAGCCGCGAGTCGCCAGCAGTTGCTGCAATTGCTTGATCTGCGCGCGCGACAAGCCCGGATCATCGGTAGGCCACGGGGTGACCAGCGGACCATCGCCCTTGAGGCGATTGGTCAACAGGCTCACCGCCAACGCATACTTGCGGGCCTGGTTGTAATGCAGGATGGCATCGAAGTTGTTGGTTGCCAGGAACACCGGGCCGCGTGCTCCGGTAGGCGCGAACACGTAGGCCGACACCGACGCCCAGGGCGGGCCGCTGCGCAGGCTGCTCAAGGGCTTGCCGTCGGCCAGCGTGACGCCGGCGGTGGACCATTGCGCCAGGTTGCGCTTGTCGTCCTGGTTCATGATCTCGGCGTCGGGGGTTTGCGGCAGGGTCGCCGCGATGGCGCCAGGCAGCTTCACTTCGATCACCGGCGGCAAGCCACGCGTCCACTTGGCTTTGCGCTTGAGCAGATGGTTGGCGGTGGACGCCAGTGCGTCGGGCAGGGAGTTGTAGAGGTCGATGCGGCCATCGCCGTCGCCGTCGGCGGCCAGTTCATAGAACGAGGTCGGGATGAATTGCGTCATGCCGAAAGCGCCGCTCCATGAGCCGATGAAGTTGTCGCGCTGCACGACGCCGTCACGCAGCAGGCGGGTCGAGGCATAGACGTTCTTGATCCACAGGGGCTTGTTTTCGGTGCAGGCGCGCGTCAGCCAGGCATTGAGCACGTCGACCTTGCCGAATTGCGTTCCGTAGTTGGTTTCGATGCCGAAGATGGCGGCCAGGGGTTCGCTGTCGATCTGGTAGGTCTGGTCGATGGTGTTCAGTTGCGCCGCGTACTGCCGCAGCACCGCCTGGCCTTCGGCGACACGCTGGTCGTCGACCGTCTTGGCGATGTAGTCCCACCAGTATTCCTTGCTTTCCGGTTGCGCCTTGGCGGCGGCCACGGTGACGGCCAGCAGCTTGGAGCCTTGGGTATAGCGATCGAAGTCCGCCACGCTGATGCCATTGGCCGGCGCGTTCACGCGCAGCTTGGCCAGGCAGGCGGCAGGATCCTGGTCCTGCTGGGCTGGCGCCTGCACGGTGGGCGCGACAGCCGGGGCGGGAGCATTGGTCTGGGCCAGCACGGGATAGGACGTGACCATTGCGGCGCTCAGGCCGGCCAGCATCGACAGGCGGGACCAGCGCGAGGAAAACGGATGACGGGACGTAGGCGTAGCTGCGGGCATGTAGTTCCAGGCGTACTCGGTTAGGTGGGCCTTATGGTAACAAGGCGCGAAAAATCAGGTTTACGCCCCGCCAGGCGAAACCACCCCGGCGTTATTTGGCTTGCAGGCGCTCGAGCAGCGCCATCGCGGCGGCGGGGGCTTTTTCCTTGGCGCCATTGATGAAATACAGGTACACGTCACGCCGCCTGGCCTTGCGCTTCGCCGCGGACGGCGTCTCCACGTGCGGCAGCTGGGCCGGCTGCCCCCCCGCCGCCCACGTCCGCACGTGCTCAGCCCAGGCATCCAGTTCGCGCGGCGGATAGCCCGCGCGCAACTTGGCGTTGGCGCACATCAGGCGGACATAGACGAAATCCGCGGTCAGGTCAGCCATGGACGGGAATTCGGGGTTGTCCGTGTACACCGTGGCGACCTTGTACTTGCGCGCCAGCTTCAGATAGGCCGCATCCATGAAACTGTCGTGGCGCACTTCCATGGCGTGGCGCAAGGCGATGCCATCCTGGCGGGCCGGCAGCAGCTCAAGAAAGCTTTCGAAATCGTCGGCGTCGAAGACCTTGGTCGGCGCGAACTGCCACAGGATGGGGCCCAGCTTGGCGCCCAGTTCCGTGATGCCGCTTTCCAGGAAGCGGCTGACGGAATCCGCGCCCTCGGCCAGGACGCGGCGATTGGTGGCGTAGCGCGAGGCTTTCAGCGTGAAGACGAAGCCATCGGGCGTGGCATCGTGCCAACGCGCGAAGGAGGTGGCCTTTTGCGTGCCGTAATAGGTGCTGTTGATTTCGATGGCGGTGACGTGCTGGCTGGCGTATTCCAGTTCACGGCTTTGCGTCACGTCCGCCGGATAGAACTCGCCGCGCCACGGCGCGAAGTTCCAGCCGCCGATGCCAACCCGGATGGTATCCGCGGTAGCCTTCACGGCCGTGGCAGTCTTCGCGGCCTTGGTGGCCTTGGTGGCCCTGGCAGCCCTGGCAGGCTTGGCTGCCTCGGCGGCCTTGGCAGAGCCCTTCCTCGGGCTGCGTGTCGTTGTCATTCGATCAGGGCTCCCAGGACGAGTACCGCCAGGACGATCCAGAAGATGAAGCCTAGCAGGGATCGCCTGACCAGTGCGCTTATCGCGGCCCACAGGAGCAGCAGCCCAAGTATCAGCAGCGCGAAATTGAACAGGGTCGGGTTCATGCCCAAGGCGCGCGCCAGGCCTGCGGAGAATTCCCCGATGGCATGGCCGAAGCCGCCAAGGACGTATTTCAACGCGCTGACGATGGACCGGATGACCTCGCCAATGGTGTTGCCCAGGGAAGTAAAGAAGCTGTCGGATTGCATGAATACCACGCCGCGCGGAGAGGGACGCCCTGCTCAGCAGGAACCATGCCCACCAGATTCCCCACCCGCGCTAACATGCGGACCTGTCGATGCGCCGGCTTCCCGGCGCCAGCAAGGATCTACGCCGGATGGACGAAATCGAACTCAACGACGGCACCGCCGATCGCTTTCTGCTGGACGCGCCCGGCCTGTCGCTGCTCGTGTTCCACAGCCGTACCTGCGCCAACTGCAAGCTGGCGCGCGAGCAGTTGCCGAAGATGGACCTGGGGGTCCAGCGCCTGTGCTGGATAGACGCCGGCGACAACGGCGGCCTGGTGCAGCGCTACGAAGTCTTCCACCTGCCCGCCATGTTCGTCGTGCGCGACGGCGTCTTCTACGGGGCAGTCGCCGCGTCCCTGCAAATGTGGGACATTCGCCGCCAGATCGCCCTGGCCCTCGACAGCTACCCCGCCACCCTGCCCTGACCTCGGTGCAGGCGGGCTTAATTCACTGTCGCACCCGTCTGCTTCACCACCTCGCCCCATTTTGCCAGTTCGCTTTGCAGCAGTTGGCCGAACTGCGCGGAGGTGTCCAGGCTAAGCGTCAAGCCCGCGGTGGCCAGCGCCTTGCGGGCATCGTCGCTCTGCATGACCTGGGCCGACGCATCGTGCAGACGGCTGACGACTTCGGGCGGTGTACCGGCCGGGGCGATCAGCCCCAGCCAGATCGTCGCTTCGTAGCCCTTCAGGCCTGCCTCGTTCAGCGTAGGCACATCGGGCAGGTCCGTCGAACGTTCCATCGTCGTGACCGCCAACGCCCGCAGGCGCCCCGCCCGTATCTGCGGCAAGGCGGCCGTTACCCCGAGAAAGCCCATGGACACCTGCCCGCCCATGATGTCCGCCAGCGCCTGCCCGCTGCCACGATACGGCACGTGCATCAGCTGCACATTCGCCATGCTGGCGAACAGCGCCGCCGCCAGATGCTGGCTGCTGCCATTGCCCGACGACGCGTAATCCAGCCGTCCCGGCTTGGCCTTGGCCAGGGCGATCAATTCAGCGACGCTCCTGGCGGGCACTTTCTGCGGATTGGTGACGAGAACGTAAGGACTGTCCACCAGCTTGGTGATGGGTGCGAAACCCTTGATGGGATCGTAGGGCAAGGTCTTGTACAGCCAGGGCGCAATCGTGTGCGTCGTCGAGATCAATGCCAGGGTGTAGCCGTCGGCCGGCGCCTTGGCAACGTAATCCGTGCCTATGGTCGACCCCGCGCCCACGCGGTTCTCGACCACCACGGGCTGGCCCAGGACGCCACCCAGTTTCTCGCCCAGCAGGCGCGCCACCACGTCGGTGAAACCACCCGCCGCGAAAGGCACGATCAGGCGTATGGGTGCGCTGGGATACGGACCGGTCTGCGCCGGCCCTTGGGCCCGGGCCGGAATGGCCAATGCGTTGACCGACAGCAGGGCGCAGCAGACGGCGCGCGCAAGGGCGCCTGCAAAGCGATGTCGCATTCTCGTCTCCTCGTTTTCACCCGGTGCCGGTATCGGCATCCGGGCGGCGGTCCGGTGGTCCGGACTCGCTTTTCTTCATGGACTGCAACGCGGGGCCCGCACAGGGCGCGGGCCCCTGCTTTCAGCGATAGACCGGCTCCGGCTGCGTATAGAACGCATGCAGGATGTGATAGACCATGTAGTAGTTCTTCTGCTGGAAGCTGGCGTGCGAAATGCCCTGCATCACCGTGAACTGCTTGAAACTATTGGGCAGCCGCGCGAAGAAAGCCATCAGGTCTTCGACCGAGGCGATGCCGTCGAACTCGCCGCGCATGAGAATCACGGGCAAGTCGATTTTTTCCGGATCGACCAGGGGCAGCTTCGAGCACATGTCGACGTAGGTGCCGGTGGGCATCGAATTGTCCAGCGACAGGATGGCGTCGGCGAAGGCGGACACGGTGTTGTCGTCGGCGCAACCCGGATGGTCGCGCGAGAAAATGCTCTGCACGAACGCGCGGTCTATGGGCCGGCGGTTCTTGGCGATGAACTCCGGCAGGCGCTGCTTGCGTTGCGCCAGGGTGGGACTGCCCTCACCCGTCCACACGAAAGCATCCAGCGCCAGGCGCGCCACCCGTTCCGGATGCTGCTGCGCAAACAACGCAGCTTTCAGCGCGCCGGAGGAAATGCCATACATGTGCAGGCGCTTGTCCTTGGCGCGTTCCAGGATGTAGGCGCTGCCGGCGGCCAGGTCCAGCGCGCCGTTGCCGATGTCCGAATTGATCGGCCGATGCTTGCTCGACCGGCCGTAGCCTTCGTTATCCATGCACCAGGTATCGAAGCCGCGCGCGGCGAACCAGTCCATGGCGGATGAATCGGGCCGGCCCGGCACGCTCAGGTCGAACGTCGGTTGCGATGCCATGGAAGAGCCGTGCACGAAGAAAATCGTGCCGGCATGCGGTACGCCAGCGGCGGCCGGCTTGTGCCAGAGAAACAGGTCGACGTCGTCGCGCCGGGTCCAATGCTCTTCACCGCCACGCCAGGTTACGGCGTTGGTGCCGCCCAGGGTGTCGTGCGCGGATGCTGCTGATGCCATGATGTCTCGACCTCTAATCGTCTGCGTTTGGGCTTCCGATGTTGAGCTTGCGTCGACGGCGATTCAACGGCGAACGATGAACAGACTGTTCACGGTTTGGCGTCAAGTGAATCAGCTACAGATTTCGAAGCGGCGAGCGGTCAAGTGTCCACGCCGTGGCAACAGGGGCGAGAGCAAAAAAAAAGAGGGGACGATGGAGGTCCCCCTCATCTATAAACTAGTCTCGCAGGCACTCAGGCCGCGCACCATTTCAATCCCAATAGGGCGTATCGCCGAACTGCTCGGCCAGGAAGTCGACCAGCAGCTTGGTGCAATGCGCCATCGTCGGATTGGGCAGGTAGGCGGCATACAGCGCGCGCTCCGGCAAGTGATACTCCGGCAGCAGGCGCCGCAAGCGCCCGTCGCGCAAAGCCTCGCTGGCCGCGAACGTCGGCACCACGGCAACGCCCAGATCGTTGAGCGCGGCTTCCACCACCGCATCGGCACTGTTGGCCCTGAAATTTCCCTTGGGCTTGACGGCGCACTGGCCGTCGGGCCCCTGGAAATTCCACTCTCCCCGCGCATTGGCGAAATACACCAGGCAGTTGTGCGCCGCCAGGTCCGCCGGTACGCGCGGCGCGGGACGGCGCGCCAGGTACGCGGGACTGGCGCACGCCACCATGCGCATCGGCGCCAGCCGGCGCGCCACCAGCGACAACAGCACCGGCTCGTCAGCCTGGCGGATGACGACAT
Organism: Achromobacter sp. HZ34; assembly: GCF_002209485.1. Lineage (GTDB taxonomy): Bacteria > Pseudomonadota > Gammaproteobacteria > Burkholderiales > Burkholderiaceae_B > Bordetella_C. The sequence goes on from NZ_NJIX01000002.1 coordinate 29,821, forward strand.
CGGCGCCGCCGGTGATGAGGTCGGGAAACTGCTGGCTGAGGTCGACATCGACCGAGACCTCGGGATAGCGCGCCAGGAAGCGGGCCACCGCGGGCAGCAGATGGCGCCGCCCAAACGTCATGGCCGAACTGATGCGGATGTGGCCGCCGGGCGAACTGCGGAATTGCTCGATTTCGTGGCGGGCGTCCTCCGCATGGGCGACCAATTGCCGGCAGCGTTCATAAAACAGCTCGCCGGCGGGGGTCAGTCCCAGTTTGCGGGTGGTGCGATGCAGCAGCTTGACGCCCAGCGACTGCTCCAGGTCGGCGACATGCTTGCTGGCCAGCGCTTTGGATATGCCCAATTTCTCCGCCGCCCGAGAGAAACTCTTGGTATCGGCGATCACGGAAAACGTCAGGAATTCGTTCAGGTCGAGCATAGGTTGTCATAGTAGCGCAGCAGGCGCGGCGCTTGCGACCCGGCGGCACCCTCGGCCGCGGCCGTGCACAGGAACGGCGCGATGCCCACCATGACAAGCATGAACTCTCCGCAGGCTGCGGACAGCATCACCAGCGACATCCCCGCCCGTCTGGATCGCCTGCCCTGGTCGGGTTGGCACTGGCGCGTCACCATCGCCCTGGGCGTGGCCTGGGTGCTGGACGGGCTGGAAGTGACGCTGGTCGGCTCCATCGGCGGCGTGCTGGAACGGGGCGATACGCTGGGGCTGTCGGCCACCCAGGTCGGCTGGGCCGGCTCGGTCTACATCGCCGGCGCGGTGATCGGCGCCCTGGGGTTCGGCCGCCTGGCCGACCGCCTGGGCCGCAAGATGCTGTTCATGATCACACTGGCGATCTACATGGCGGCGACGTTGGCCACCTCGCTGTCCACCGACTTCGTGTTCTTCGCCGTATGCCGCTTCGCCACGGGCCTGGGCATAGGCGGCGAGTATGCCGCCATCAATTCCGCCATCGACGAGCTGATCCCCGCGCGGGTGCGGGGCCGCGTCAACCTGGCCATCAACGGCAGCTTCTGGTTGGGCGCGGCGCTGGGCGCCGGGCTGAGCCTGGTGCTGCTGGATCCTCGTGTGCTGGGCCCGCAACTGGGCTGGCGCGTCGGCTTCGGCCTGGGCGCGGTGCTGGCCCTGGCCATCCTGCTGGTGCGTCGCGACGTGCCCGAAAGCCCCCGCTGGCTGCTGTCGCATGGGCGCGGCGCCGAAGCGCAGCGCATCATCGAGCAGATCGAGGCGCGCGTGCAGGCCCAGCATGGCGCACTGCCGCCGGCGCACGGCACCATCACCTTCCACCGCCGTGCCGGCACGGGCCTGCGCGACGTCGCCCGCGTACTGCTGCGCCGCTATCCGCGCCGCAGCGTGGTGGCGCTGGCGCTGATGGTGTCGCAGGCCTTCTTCTACAACGCCATTTTCTTTACCTACGCGCTGGCCTTGACCCGCTATATGGACGTATCCGCCGAACGGGTGGCACTGTACGTCTTCCCCTTCGCGCTGGGCAACGTATTGGGCCCCCTGGTGCTTGGCCCCCTGTTCGACCGCGTCGGGCGGCGGCGCATGATCGCCCTGACCTACGCCAGTTCGGGCGTGGCGCTGGCGCTGACGGCCTGGATGTTCCTGCGTGGCTGGCTGGGCGCGGACGGCATGGCAGTGTGCTGGTCGGCGGTGTTCTTCCTGGCGTCCGCGGCCGCCAGTTCGGCGTATCTGACCGTCAGCGAGGTGTTCCCGCTGGAGACGCGGGCCATGGCGATTTCGATTTTCTATGCCCTGGGCACGGGGGTCGGCGGCGTGGTCGGGCCGGCTTTGTTCGGCCACCTGATCGAAAGCGGCAACCGGGCCGACCTGGCGGCCGGCTACGTGGCCGCTGCCGTGCTGGTCATCGGCGCGGGCCTGCTGGCCCTGCGCCATGGGGTGGATGCGGAGCGCAAGCCCCTGGAGGAAATCGCCGCGCCGCTAGGGGCGGAACGCGCAGGGGCTGATTAGACGCCAGGACCCTGCCGGTGCTGAGCCAGAACGGCAGCATCGCCGCGATTTGGCGTTTCTTATGCGCTTTATTGTCAAGTTGCGACCACTTGTACGCCCTCGAACCCGAGGACGTGGCCCATGGTCTATGATCGGGTTTCGTGTTGTCTACGCAAGCCGAGGTATGCATGAACTGGAAGTTCTCCGCTGTTTTTCTACTCGCCGGGCTGACCGCCTGCGCCCACAATGACGATATCTCGTCGACCAGCCAGTCGACGTCCAGCGCCAGCGCCACCACGAGTGGCGGCAGCGACAGCAGCAGCTATGATGGCGGCGGCAGCAGTTATGGCAGTGGTGGCGGTTATGGCGGCAGCAGCAGCGGTGGCAGCTACAGCAGCCCCACCGGCGGCTATGGCGGTAGCGCCATGGGCGGCGGCGGCAGCACTTGCGACGCCCAGTCCGTCCAGAACATGATCGGCAAGACGCTGACCAACGAGACGACGGAGCAGGCGCGCACGGGTTCGCACTCCGCCAAGGTGCGGGTGCTCAAGCCCGGGCAGGTGATGACGATGGAATACGATCCAAGCCGCATCAACCTGATCACCGACAAGAACAACGCCCTGACGGCCTTGCGCTGCGGCTGATTCCAGCTGCCTGATCACGGCTTCCTGATTCCGGCCCCCTGATCTCCCATCGGTCCTGGCTATCCCACGGATACCCAGGACCGTTTCATTGGCCGCCCGATCTTCCCTGCCTACTTCACATCCGTGATGCGGGCCGGTAGCTCGCGGCCGTGGTACTTCTTGTAGATGGCGTTCAGGTTGCCATTCTTCATGTTGGTGACCACCCATTTGTTGACCCATTCCTTCAGGGCCGGCTGGTCTTTCTGCAGGGCGATGCCCAGGTCGAAGTCCTTCTGCTCGAACTTCATCTCCAGGTTGCGCTTGGGCGCGCGCTTCTGCATTTCGGCCAGATTCGACGGCGTGCTGGAGAAGATATCGATCTGGCCCGTCACCATGGACGTGATCAGCGTGGCGTCGTCTTCATAGCGCTGGATGTCCGCGCCCTTGGCCAGCTGCGTGGTGATGGAGTCGTTGACGGTGGCGCGCGTCAAGCCGATGCGCTTGCCGTTGAGGTCTTCATAGCCCTTGATCTTGATGTCCTTGGGCGCGCCGACGATCAGCGAGATGACGGCGTAAGGCACGGAGAAGTCCACCACCTGGGCCCGCTCCGGCGTGATCGACAGGTCGGCGATGACCAGGTCGGCGCGCTTGGCCTGCAGGGTCGGCACGCGCGCGGCGTTGGTGATCTGGACGATTTCCAGCTTGACGCCCAGGTCCTTGGCCACCGCCTTGGCGGTGTCCACGTCCGAGCCCACCGGTTCCAGTTTCTCATCGACGTAGCTGAACAGCGGCGTCCCCATGGCGATGGCCACGCGTATCTTGCCGGCCTTCTTGATGTCGTCCAACTGGTCGGCCAGGGCCGCATGCGCGGTACCCGCCAGCAACACGGCCGCCACGCACCCACGCAGGAAGAATCGATTCAGTTTCAAGGTTGTCTCCTCTTTGGTAATGCTTTTTAAAAAAACCAAGGTTTGGTCAACGCGACAGGCGCCGCTCTTGGCGGGGCTGTCGATGTACTGCTGCCAGTACTTTTCTTCTTATGCTGCCGTTTTCGTCGTCTTCGTCATATCCACCGGTTCCGCTACAGACCGTTCTGCAGGAACGTTCTCAGTTCCGGCGTCTGCGGTGCATCCAGCATGGCGCCCTCGCCCACTTCCCATACCTTGCCCTGGTGCATATAGATGATGCGATCGGCCAGGCGCTTGGCGAAGGCCATTTCATGCGTCACCAACAGCATGGTCATGCCGTCCGCCGCCAGGTCTTCCATGACGCGCAGCACTTCACCCGTCAGTTGCGGATCCAGTGCCGACGTCACCTCGTCGAACAGCATGACCTTGGGTGACATGGCCAGTGAACGGGCTATGGCCACGCGCTGCTGCTGGCCGCCGGACAGTTGTTCCGGGTAGGCATCCGCCTTCTGCGCCAGGCCCACCTGATCCAGCACCTTCATGGCGATGCCGTGCGCTTCATCGCGCGGCAGCTTCTTCACGTGGCGCAGGGCCAGCATGATGTTTTCCCTTACGGACAGGTGCGCGAACAGGTTGTAGCTCTGGAAGACGATGCCGACCTCCAGGCGCAACTGGCGCAGGTCCACCTGGGGATCGTCGACGCGGATGCCGCAGACTTCGATCGAGCCGTCATCGATGGTTTCCAGCCGGTCGATGCAGCGCAGCGCGGTGCTCTTGCCCGAACCGCTGGCGCCGATGATGGCGATCATCTCGCCCTTGGCCACTTCGAAGGACACCCCTTGCAGTACCTGGTTGCTGCCGAAGCTCTTGTAAACCTCGTCCAGCTTAACGATTGCCGACATTCAGCTTGCTCTCCAGCGATTGGCTCCAGCGCGACAGCGGGTAGCACAGGACGAAATAGAACACCCCGACGAGGCCGAAGATCAGGAAGGGTTCGAACAGGGAATTGTTGATGATCTGGCCCGCGCGCGTGAGTTCGATGAACCCGATCACCGACGCCAGGGAAGTCATCTTGATCAGCTGCACCAGAAAGCCCACCGTCGACGGCAAGGCCAGCCGCACTGCCTGCGGAATGATGACCAGGCGCAGGGTCTGCCAGCGGGTCATCGCCAGGCATTCGGATGCTTCCCACTGCGGCTTGGGCATGGCTTCGACACAACCGCGCCAGATATCGCCCAGATAGGCGCTGCTGTAGACCATCAGGGCCATGCCCGCGGCCACCAGCGCCGGCACTTCATAGCCGTAGACCGACAGGCCGTAGTAGACGATGAACAGCAGGATCAGCAGCGGTATGCCCTGGATCAGTTCGATATACACCAGCGCGATGCGGCTGAGCCAGCGGCGCGGCGAGATGCGCGCCAGCATCACCCCGAAGCCGCCGATCGAACCCAGCACGAACGCCAGCAGCGACAGCACCAGCGTCCAGCCTATCGATTGCACCAGGTAAAGCAGGTGCGCCGTGGAAAATCCGCCCATCATGCCGCTCCCCGCTTGATCGTCGAGGTGGGCGAGCCCACCGCGCGAGGCACCCGCTTGCCGGCCTGCAAGGCGGCACGGCGGATGACGCGGCGGCGCTTGAAGGCACACTCACCCACCGCCCACGCCAGCAGCTTGATCACCAGCGACAGGATCAGGTAAAGCGCCGCCACCACGATATAGGTTTCCAGGGAGCGGAAGGTGTCCGACTGCACGGTGTTGGCGATGGCGGTCAGTTCCTCGGCCGATATCTGCGACGCCACGGCGGAGGCCTGCATCATCAGCAGGAACTGGCCGGTCAGGGCGGGATAGACCTTCTCGATGGCCGGCTGCAGCATGACGTGCCAGCCTATGCGCCAGCGCGACAGGCCCAGGCACTCGGCGGCCTCCAGCTGGCCGCGCGGCACGGCTTCCAGGCCGGCGCGGATGATCTCCGCGGCGTAGGCGCCGATGTTGATGGTCATGGCCAGGACGGCGGCCGTGAACGTGGGCATGCGGATGCCGACACTGGCCAGGCCGAAGAACAGGATGAAGATCTGCACCAGGAAAGGGGTGTTGCGCACGGCCTCGATGTACACCGAGCAGGCGCGCGCCAGGCCGCGATGGCGGCCGCGCTTGGCGAACGCCACCAGGGTGCCGAGGATGGTGCCGAAGAAAATGGCCACCGCGGTCATCTTGAGCGTCAGCCACGCCCCCATCAGGAAGACGGGCCAGTACGGCAACAAACTGCCGAAATGCAGGGAAAAGCTCATGGGCGCTGTCTCGTCTTATTGGCCGCATCCGCTTGAATGTGACCTGATCTTTCGGCGGACTATATCACTGAGGTACGACGACGTACATGCCCTCTATCCCTATATTTGCAGAGCTTTCACCAAACTGACAGGAATACTTGGCGCCGCAGCACGGTGCCGTCATACGATGACGGATGAACGGGCACGATTCGCCTGCCGGCTGAGTGCTTACCCCGTAGTGCGCATACCTGTGTTAGCGCGCTCGGCGCTCCCAACGCCGTGCCCATGCCAATCGCAACAAGCGGAGTGCCGCAGCGTGGCACCCGCGCGCACAATGTCGCCATGCCTGCTCCTGCCCTTGCCCCGATTCCTGCCCCGCTCACCGAGCACCTGTCCCGCCTGGATGACGCCGCGCTGGCGCGCGATCTGGACGCGCGCGGCTGTGCCGTCATCGACGGCCTGCTGCCGCGCGCGGATTGCGAGGCGTTGAGCGCGGCCTACGACGACCGCGGCACGCTTGCCCAGCCACGCTATCGCAGCCGTATCGTCATGCAGCGGCATGGCTTTGGCCGCGGTGAATATCAGTACTTCGCTTATCCGCTGCCTGACCTGGTGGCGGCGCTGCGCCATGCCTTCTATCCGCGCCTGGTGGGCATCGCCAATGCCTGGAATGCCCGTATGGGCAACACGGTGCGTTATCCGCTCGACCATGCGGAATTCCTGCGCGCCTGCCACGACGCGGGCCAGACGCGGCCCACGCCGCTGATCCTGCGCTACGACACGGGCGACTACAACTGCCTGCACCAGGATCTCTACGGTGAGCACGTGTTTCCCCTGCAGGTGGCGATATTGCTGTCCGAACCGGGCCGCGATTTCGAAGGGGGCGAGTTCGTGCTGACGGAACAACGGCCGCGCCAGCAATCACGCGTGGAAGTGGTCGACCTGCGCCAGGGCGATGCCGTGGTGTTCGCCGTCAACGAACGTCCCCTGCAAGGTACGCGCGGCGACTACCGCGTGAAGCTGCGCCACGGCGTCAGCCGCCTGCGCGCCGGCCGCCGCCATACCCTGGGCATCATCTTCCACGACGCAACTTGAAGAAGATCGCGCGCGCCGCGGCCGTCAACCGTGCACAGGCAGGGCTTCCAGCAGGAAATCGCGTAGCAGGCGGGCGCTGGGGCCGACGCGCCGGGCATGCAGCAGATAGATGTCCAGCGCCGCCGTCTCGACTTCCGGCAGCACACGCACCAGTTCGCCGGCGGCGAGCAGCGCGGCGGCGTCATAGGCCGGCAGGCGGGCAATGCCTTCCCCCGCAAGAACGAAGACGAGCCGCGACGCGGCGCTGTCGGTGACGACGTCGCCCCGCACGGGAACTTCGCTGCGTTGCTCGCCGCGCATCACGGTGACCGCGCGTTGGCTGGGCGGATAGACCACCCAGCGGTGCTGCGCCAGTTCAGCGATCGTGCGCGGCACGCCCGCATGCCGCAGATAGGCCGGCGATGCGCACAACATGGTGGGTTCGCATACGAGCAAACGGCCCACCTGGTCCGAGTCCGGCAAAGGTCCTGCCCGCACGGCCAGCTCCACCCCGGTACTCACCAGATCCACATTGGCGTCGCTCATGGCCACATGCAGCCTGACGGCGGGATAGCGGCGCCGGAACGCCAGCAAGGCGGGCAGGATGCGCTTATGGCCGAAATGATGCGAACACGTGAGCCGCACTTCGCCACGCGGTTCGGCGCGCAACAGCTCCATGCCGCGGATGCCGTCCGAGGCCTCGTCGAGCAGGCGTTCGCAATGCACCCGGAAGGCCTCGCCGGCCGGTGTCAGGCTGAAGCTGCGCGTGCTGCGCTGGGCCAGGGGGACGCCCAGCCTGGTTTCCAGCGCACGCACATGATGGCTGACCACGGCGCGGGTCAGTCCTAAGGCACGGGCCGCCGCGGCGAAGCTGCCGCTGCGCACGACGGTGGCGAATACCGCCATGCCGCGCAGTTCATCGAGGATGGGGGTGGATTCTTTCATGAGGGGGATTGTCAAATTTTCCCATCCAATGTGTCAATCCTTCGCGCACTACCGGGACTGCCCTGCTTTCTTTAAAGTCTCTCCATACCGAACGTTATCGGTCCTTGCCAACAAATCCTCGCCAACAGACGGAGAGTGCCATGAGTGTCAAACATGTTCTGTTCATTGTGACAAACGCCAGCGAAATCGGCCCCAAGCATCGCCACACGGGATTCTTCTTCCCGGAGATCGCCCATCCCTTCGAGGCGCTGGACAAGGCAGGTATCGCGGTTGAATTCGCTACGCCCCTGGGCGGCAAACCGCCCGAAGACGGCTTCGATGCCAATGACCCGGTGCAGGCGGCCTTCCTGGCCAGCAGCGCCTATCGGCGCCTGGCCCACAGCCGCAAGCTGGCGGAAGTGGACGTGCTGGACTACGACGCCATCTTCATCCCGGGCGGCCTGGGCCCCATGGTCGATATCACGGGCAACCCCGAAGTCCAGGCGGCGGTCCTGCGCGCCTGGCAGGGTGACAAGGTCGTCTCCGCCGTCTGCCACGGCCCCGCGGCCCTGCTGGGCGTGAAGCTGGACGATGGCACGCCGCTGGTGCGCGGCCGCCGGCTGACTGCCTTTTCCACCAGGGAGGAAGACGGCTACGCCCGTGGGGACGTCCCCTTCGACCTGGAAAGTGCCTTGCGCGAAGAAGGTGCCCTGCATGAATCGGCCGAGCCATGGCAGCCCAAGCTGGTGGTCGACGGACGGCTGATCACCGGCCAGAACCCGGCTTCCGGCGGCGTGGTCGGCGAGGCTATCGTCGAGGCGCTGACGCAGCAGGGGTAAGGCGCGCGCAGAGTCCTGATCCTGCCGCCCCGGGATGGCTGGATCGGGACGCTGTCGCCGCGGGCCGGATGGATTACGACGCGGCGGCGGTGGGTCGGATGAATCACGACGCCGCCGGCGCCGGGCGGCTCGGCGCCTGGAAGAAATCGACAAAGGCGCGCAGCGCCGGGCGCATCTGGCGGCGCGACGGGTAATAGATGTAGAAGCCGTCGAAGGACGGGCACCAATCGTCCATCACGCTGATCAGCCGGCCGGCCTCGAGATCGTCGGCGATGAGGTGTTCGAACAGGAACGCCAGTCCCAGGCTGTCCAGCGCGGCCTGCCGCATGAAGGTCTGCTGCGGCAGAATCAGAGTACCTTGCACTTCGACGTTGATGGCCTTGCGCCGCTTCTGCAATTCCCAGCGATAGACCCGCCCGCTGCTGAAACGGCGCCGGATGCAGTTGTGCCGGGCGAGGTCGGTGGGGTGACGGGGCGGCGGATGCGCGGCGAAATACGCCGGCGTGCCGACGATCAGGTTGCGCCTGGGACCGCTGGCGCGCACGGCAATCATATCGGCCTCCAGGCTTTCGCCCAGGCGCACGCCGGCGTCGCATCCGCTCCTCACGATGTCCTCGAAGTTGTCGTCTGCACGGATGTCCAGTTCGATGAGCGGATAGCGTGCGCAGAATTCAGGCAGGCGCCGCAGGATCAGGTCTTCCGCCGCCGCCATGGCCATGGTGACCCGCAGAGGGCCGGAGGGCGGTCCACCCTGTTCGGCCGCCTCCTGCAAACCCGCGGCGATATCGGCAAAAGGCCCGGAGACCCGTGCCAACAGGCGCGCGCCTTCATCGGTGGGCCGTGTCGACCGGGTCGTGCGGGCCAGCAGGCGCACGCCCAGGCTTTGCTCCAGCGCCGAGACGGCATGGCTGACGGCAGAAGGCGCAATGCCCAGTTGCTCGGCCGCGCGCCGGAAGCTGCCCAGTTCCGCAACGCTGACGAAGACCATGAGCTGGGTGGTTTGCGCCCGGTTCATTGTTCTATCCTTTAGATCAAGCCAATCCAAATTATAGGGATTATCGAATCAATCAAAAGTTCTTACCATGATGCCTTTGCTACCGCTTTTCCAGGAGAACTATCGATGCAACAGCGCAAACTCGCACAATTCCAAGTCTCGGCCGTCGGCTTGGGCTGCATGGGCCTGAGCCACGCCTACGGCGCGCAGGACGAATCGGCTTCGCTGCAAACCCTGGACCGGGCGCTGGAGCTGGGTGTGAATTTCTTCGATACCGCGGAAGTCTATGGGCCGCTGCGCAATGAAACCTTGCTGGGCAAGGCCTTCAAGGACAGGCGCGATCAGATCGTCATCGCCACCAAATTCGGTTTCACTTTCCGTAAGGATCAGGACGGGTTCAACGTCACGGGGACCGACGGCAGCCCGGCCAACGCCCGGGCCGTCGCCGAAGCTTCCCTGCGCCGGCTGCAAACCGATGTGATCGACCTGTACTATCTGCACCGCGTCGATCCGGCGGTGCCCATCGAGGAGACCGTAGGCGCCATGGCCAGGCTGGTCGAAGAAGGCAAGGTGCGCGCCATCGGCCTGTCCGAGGTATCGGCCGAAACCCTGCGGCGGGCGCATGCCGTCCACCCCATCGCTGCCCTGCAAAGCGAATATTCGATGTGGACGCGGGACGTGGAAAGCAACGGGGTGCTCGCGGCGTGCCGCGAACTGGGCGTGACCTTCGTTCCCTTCAGCCCGCTAGGCCGCGGCTTCTTGACCGGGAAGCTGGCCCCGGTCGCGGAATTGTCCGACGATGATTTCCGCCGTACCCTGCCGCGCTTCCAACCCGAGCATGCGGAAAACAACCGCAAGCTGGTCAAGGTCATCGAGGACATGGCCGCCAGCAAGGGCGTCAGCGCCGCGCAGGTCGCGCTGGCCTGGGTGCTGGCCCAAGGGCCGGACATCGTGCCGATTCCCGGCGCCAAGCGGATTCCCCATCTGGAACAGAACGTCGCTGCGGTCGACCTGCAACTAAGCGCCGCCGACATCGACCTGCTGGGTGAGACCTTCGCGCCGGACAAGGTTTCCGGGAGCCGTTATCCGGCGGCGCTGGCGGCCATGGCGCAGAAGTAAGCCTATTGGATCTTGATGCCGCGCTCTTTCACCAGCACGGCCCACTGCGCGGTTTCCTTGGCCAGATGGGCGCGCAATTCCTCCGGGGTGCCGCCCACCGGTTCGGCACCGATGGAGGCCAGCGTCTCCTTGACCTTGGGGTCGTCCATCGCTTCGCGCATGGACGCATTCAGCTTTTGCACGATATCGGCCGGCGTGCCAGCGGGCGCGAAGGTGCCGAACCAGGGCAGCAATTCGTAGCCGGGCAAGCCCGCTTCCGCCACCGTGGGAACATCGGGCAAGGCCGAGGACCGCTTCGACGTGGTCACCGCCAGCGCGCGCAGCTTGCCGGCCTGGATGTGCGGCTTGGCCGACGTGATGCTGTCGAACATGTAGTCGACCTGTCCGCCCAGCAGGTCGGCCATGGCCGGACCGCTGCCTTTGTACGGCACGTGCAGCATGTTGACCTGGGCCATGGAGGCGAACAGCTCACCCGCCAGGTGGATGGAAGTCCCTACCCCCGCCGACGCATACGTGTAGTGACCGGGCTTGGCCTTGGCCTGCGCGATGACGTCAGCGACGCTATGCACGTCGTTGCGCTGCGGGTTGGTCACCAGCACATTGGGGACGATGGCCAGCAGGGAGATGGGCGCGAAGTCCTTCTGCGGGTCGTAGTTCATGTCCTTGTACAGGGCGGGATTCACGGCCATGCCGTTGGCGGCGATCATGATGGTGTACCCATCGGGCGCGGAACGCGCCACCGCCGAGGCGCCGATATTGCCACCCGCGCCGGGACGGTTCTCCACGATGAACGAGGTGCCGAGCTTGCGGCCCATGGATTCGGCCAGCGTGCGCGCGATGGCATCCATGGCACCCCCTGGCGGGAAAGGCACTATCCATTTCACCGGGCGCTCAGGGTAACCGGCGGCGTGGGCGCCACCCGCGCCCAAGAGAAAACCGGCCGCCAGCATGGCGCGCGCGAGCACTCGTGTAATACGCATTGAAGTCTCCTGCCTGTTTATTTTGTGGTGATCCAGCGTTGCCCTGCATTCAACAACAGGGGGTCATTCCTTTCTGCGGTAGAACGCCAGCTTGTCCTCATCCAGCGTCAGGCCCAGGCCCGGCCCGGCCGGCACCTGCATCGCGAAATTCTCGTAGCGGGGCGGGTCGACCACGATGTCGTCCTTGAGCAGCAGCGGGCCGAACAGTTCGGTGCCCCAGGCCAGCGTGGGCAAGGTGCGGAAGACATGCGCCGACGCCACCGATCCGATGGAGCCTTCTAGCATGGTGCCACCGTACAGGGCCATGCCGGCGGCGTCGCCGACCGCGGCGCAATTGCGCACGCCGTGCAGCCCGCCCGACTTGGCGATCTTCAGGGCCAGTACATCGGCCGCGCCCAGGCGGGCCAGTTCCAGTGCGTCCGCGGGCGTCGCGATGGCTTCGTCAGCCATGATGGGAATGACGAAGCGGGCCGCCAGGCGTGCCATGCCGGCGCGGTTCTCGCGGGCGATGGGCTGTTCGATCAGGTCCACGCCAGCCGCCTCCAGCCGTGCGATGGCACCGGCCGCATCGGCCTCGTTCCAGGCCTGGTTCACATCCACCGTGACACGCGCGCGCTCGCCCAACGCGGTCTTGATGCGGGCGACGTGACGGACGTCGTCGGCGATGGCACGGCGGCCGACCTTCAGCTTGAAGGTGTCGTGGCGGCCAGCGGCCAGCAACGATTCCGCCTCTTCGATATCGCGCGCGGTGTCGCCACTGGCCAAGGTCCACAACACCGGCAGCGCATCGCGTACATGGCCGCCCAGCAAGGTCGACACCGGCACGCCCAGGCGCTTGCCCTGCGCGTCCAGCAGCGCGGTTTCCAGCGCGGACTTGGCGGTGCGGTTACCGCGCGCGACCTTGTCCATCCTGGCCATGGCGGCGTTGACGTTGCCGGCATCCTGGCCGACCAAAACCGGGGCCAGGTAGGTATCGATGGCCAGCTTCATCCCTTCCGGGCTTTCTTCGCCATAAGCCAGGCCGCCTATGGTGGTGGCTTCGCCCAGGCCTTCGATGCCGTCGCTGGCGCGCAGGCGCACGATCACCAGGGTCTGCTTTTGCATGACGGCCATCGCCAGCTGGTGCGCCCGTATGGTGGGCAGGTCGACCAGCACGGTTTCGATCGACACGATGGTGGGGGGCGCGGCGGAAGGTGTAGGCATACCTGGAATGAGCGTCAAGAAGGATAGGCGCAGTATTGCTCCTGGCTTGCGGGACCGTCCAAGACTATATTGGTTGCTTTCCATACTTCTAAGGTATAGGCATGGAGCTCCGGCATCTGCGCTACTTCCAGGCCTTGGCGCGCGAGGGCAGCTTTACCCGGGCCGCCGCCGCGCTGCACATTGCCCAGCCGCCGCTGTCGCGGCAGATCCGCCAATTGGAAGACGAACTGGGCGTGTGCCTGGTCGAGCGCGGCACGCGCGGGCTGAAGCTGACCGAGGCTGGCCGCTTCTTCTATGAACAATCGCTGCAACTGAATGCCCGGCTGGAGGAAATCGTCGTCGGCACGCGACGCCTGGGGGCGCACGCCGCCCGGTGGTTCGGTATCGGCTTCGTGCCGTCCACGCTGTCCGGCTTCGTGCCGGAATTGATTCGTTATCTGCGCCAGGCCGACGCGCGGGTCGAGGTCGGCTTGAGTGAAATGACCACGCTGCCGCAGATCGAGGCCCTGAAAAGCGGCCGCATCGACCTGGGCATCGGACGTATTCCCTTTGACGATTCCGCCATCGAGCGCCGCGTCTTGATGGACGAGCCGCTGGTGGCGGTGTTGCCGCGCACGCATCCACTGGCCACGCGTAAAAGGCTGACGGTAGCGCAGTTGGCGACGCAACCGTTCGTCCTGTATCCCGCGCGGCCGCGCCCGAATTATGGCGACCATGTGGTGGGCCTGTTTCGTGCCGCGGGTTACCAGCCCGTTGTCGTGCAGGAGGCCAACGAGCTGCAGACGGCCTTGGGTCTGGTCGCGGCGGGCATGGGGGTAACGGTGGTGCCGGCCAGCGTGCAGCGCTCGCTCCGTGCCGACCTGGTCAGCCTTCCGGTCGCCGCTGGCGATGCGGCCTTCACTTCGCCAGTGATACTCAGCTGGCGGCGGGGCGATGCCTCGACGTTCTTGACGCAAGCCATCGCCGCGGCGGAACGGTTGGCGCGCGCCGGGGTGTCTTCCGATCCGCCATAAAACTTTCATTAACGTCAAACAGCTTTTGATTCTCGGCGTTATATGGCGCAACGGGAACGCCCGGCGCATGGCTCCTACCTACAATGCTTGGGCGCCCACTCCCTCCCGCGCCCGAATATATGAGCAGGAGCATCATGGTCCATCATCCCTCTTCCCTTCGTCCCGTCTGGCTGCTGGTCGGCAGCGCAACCCTGGCCGCCCTCATCGCGGCGACCGCCATCGCGCAGACACCGCCCAAGGGTCCGGCGGGCCTCGTGGTCACCGGGCCCGGTCCCGTGATCCTCGATCCCTTGGCCGAATGCCGGAACGCGATAGGTGACAAACCCCGCACTGCCCTCGCCCGCTGCCTGAGCGACGCCCAGCACACCGCGGACAAGCAGATGCGCCAGGTTTATACGGACGTCGAAAAGGATCTGCGCGGCATCGATTCCGCCGCTACGCCCAATGCGGTGCAAACGCTGAAAGAAGCCCAGAAGGCCTTCCTGAAATTCCGCGATGCCGAGTGCAAGCGACAAGGCGCCGCGGTGATGGGCGGCAGCGGCGCCGGCGATATTGAAGCGGCCTGCGTCGTCAGGTTGACACGCTGGCGCACCGCCTCGTTACCTGAAAGCTGAAACGTATCGGTTTGAGCAGCGCAGCAGCCATTGGCGCTGCGTTCTGGCAGCGTCGCTAAGCGTTGCGGCTGGAACACCGCAGAACGCCATGCTACTTGCCTTGCGTGATCAGGCGCGCGCTGCGTTGGCCGCGTGTGTGGATCCACAGCCAGCTGAGCGCCACGCTCAGGCGGTTGCGCATGCCGATCAGGAAGTAGATGTGGGCGATGCCCCAGATCCACCACGCCAAGGGCCCGCGCAGCTTGATGCGGCCGAAATCGATCACCGCCTTGCGCTTGCCTATGGTCGCCAGGTTGCCGCTGTGCTTGTAGCGGAACGGCCCCTGCCCCGGCGCGCCACGCAGCCGCGCCTTGATGGCCGCGCCGACATAGCGCCCCTGCTGCTTGGCGGCCGGCGCGATGCCGGGCACCGGCGTGCCATCCGGTCCGGCGATGCTGACGGTGTCGCCCACCGCGTAGATTTCAGGGTGGCCCGGCACGCTGAGGTCCGGCTCGACCAGCACGCGGCCGGCGCGATCGGCCGGCACGCCCAGCCACTCCGCCGCCGGCGAGGCGCGCACGCCGGCGCCCCACAGCACGGTTTCGGCCTCCAGCCGCGTATTGCCGTACACCACCCCTTGCGCCGAGCACTCCGACACGGCCTGGCCCAGCGCCACTTCGACGCCCAGCTTTTCCAGGGCCTGTTTGGCGTAGGCGGACAAGGACGGATCGAACGCGCTCAGCAAGCGCTGGCCGCCCTCGATCAGCAGCACGCGGGCGCGGCGGGTATCGATGCGGCGGAAGTCCGGCGGCAGCGTGACGTGCGCCATCTCGGCGATGGTGCCGGCCAGTTCGACACCGGTGGGGCCGCCGCCGATGACCACGAAGGTCAGCAGCGCGGCCTGCCGGCGCGGATCGGTTTCGCGCTCGGCGTGCTCGAAAGCCAGCAGGATGCGGCGCCGGATCATGGTGGCGTCTTCCAGGGTCTTCAGGCCGGGCGCATGCGGCATCCAGTCGTCATGGCCGAAATAGGCGTGGCGGGCGCCGGTTGCCAGCACCAGCGAGTCATAGGGGACTTTGGCGCCGTCTTCCAGCAGCACCTCGCGCGTCTGCGTGTCGACACCATTGACCGACGCCAGCAGCGTGCTGACCTCGGGCCGGTCACGCAGCAGGTAACGGATGGGCCAGGCGATTTCCGACGTCGACAGCGACGCCGTGGCAACCTGGTAAAGCAAGGGTTGGAACAGGTGGTGATTGCGCCGGTCTATCAGCGTGATGTCGACGTCCGCTCCCTTCAATCGGTTGATGGCTTCGAGTCCACCGAAGCCGCCGCCAACGACGACCACGCGATGGCGGCCGGTGGCGCCGGATGTCCTGGCTGGAGGGGGAGTAGCGGAGGGAGAGGCGCTCATGATGCGGATTTTCCTTGATGCAAAGGTGGCCGCTCGGTTGCTCGATTCGGGGTCGAGCACTGGTGGAGACCGGCGGCCTTATTGATTCGGCCATGCGCGCCTTGGGTAGGGCGCAGGGCTGTAAATCAGAAGGATACGCTACTTTGCTGCACTGCAAAAAATCAACAATGGACCTCTGGGGGCTGCGTGATCTACCGGCCCGTTTTGCGATCGCTGCGCAAACGTTCCGCCACGTAATCCAGGAAGCAGGCGATACGGGCCGCCAGCTGGGTGTTGCGATAATAGACCGCATTGATGGGTTGGCGCGCGTCGATGGTATCGCGCGCCAGCACCTGCACCAGGTCGCCCCGGCGGCGGTCTTCGTTGGACATGAAGTCCGACAGGCAAACCAGCCCTTCGCCGGCCAGGGCCAGCTGCCGCAAGGTTTCGCCGCTGGAGGCCATCACCTGCGGACGAATGTGCAGGCTTTCGCCCAGGGCGTGGCGCAAGGGCCAATGGTTGAGCGAATCCGGTTCGCTGAAGCCGAGCAGGCTGTGGCGCACCAGGTCTTCAGGGCTACGCGGTTTGCCGTGCTCGGCCAGGTAGGCGGGACTGGCCAGGATGCGCAGGGGCGTGGTTCCCAGCGGACGCGCGTGCAGCGTGGAATCGCGCAGGGGTCCGATGCGGATGGCGATGTCCGTGCGCTGTTCCAGCAGGTCGATGTAGGTGTCGGTGGAATGCAGCGCCAGTTCGATTTGCGGATACTGGCGGCGGAACTCCCCCACCAGCGGGACGATGACGTGCAGCATGAAGGGCGACGCGGCATCCACCCGCAGCAGGCCGGCCGGCTGTTGCCGGCGTAGCGCCATCTGTTCCTCGATGGCCTCGACCGACTCGACGACGCGGCGTGCTTCGCTGAGCAACAGCTTGCCTTCCTCCGTCAAGGCCAGCCGCCGGGTGGTCCGGTGCAGCAGCGTGGTCTCCAGCTTCTGCTCCAGGCGCCCCAGCGTCCGGCTGACCGCCGACACCGTCTGCCCCAGCCGCTCGGCCGCCGCCGTAATGGAACCCGCGTCCACTACCGCGATAAAGGTCTGCATCTCATCCAGTGTCGTTTTCATGGCTGGGAGTATAAGACCCGGGCCGGCCGCGGCCTGCCTGGTTGACGTGCTGGAATTCGCCCCGATATAAGGCAACATGACCTCCCCCGCCGCCCGGGCCGATGTGTTGGATGCGCTGTTCCATCCTGCTGTCGCGGCCTGGTTTCATCGTAGTTATGACGCGCCCACGCCTGCTCAACAGCAAGCCTGGCCCTTGATTCATGCCGGGCGGCCGACGTTGGTGGCGGCGCCTACGGGGTCGGGGAAGACGCTGACGGCTTTCCTGGCGGCGATCGATGAGCTGGTGCGCATGGGGCTGGCCGCGGACGGGGAATTGCCCGATACCACGCTGGTGCTCTACGTTTCGCCATTGAAGGCGCTGTCCAACGATATCCGCGTCAATTTGCAGACGCCCTTGGCCGGCATCGCGCAGGAACTGGCCGCCCGCGGACTGCCGGTGCCCGCCATCCGCAGCGCCGTGCGTACCGGCGACACCACCCAGCAGGAACGCCAGGCCATGCGGCGGCGGCCGCCCCATATCCTGGTTACCACGCCGGAATCGCTGTACGTGCTGCTGGGGTCGGCCAGCGGGCGCGCCATGCTCAATGGCATACGCTCAGTCATCGTCGATGAAATCCATGCCGTGGCCGGCGGCAAACGGGGCAGCCACCTGGCGTTGAGCCTGGCCCGCCTCGATGCACTGACGGCGTTGAACGCCCCGCCGCCAGTGCGCATCGGCCTGTCCGCCACGCAAAAGCCGCTGCAGGCGGTGGCCCGCTTCCTGGCCGGCCGCAACGCCGACGGTACGCCCGCGGATTGCGCCATCGTCGACATCGGCCACGGCCGCGCACGCGACCTGGCCCTGGAAATCCCCCCGGTGCCGCTGGAAGCCGTCATGGCCAATGACGTCTGGGAACGCGTCTACGACCGCATGGCGGAACTGGCCGCCGCGCATCGCACCACGCTGGTCTTCGTCAATACCCGCCGCATGGCGGAACGGGCGGCGCGCCACCTGGCCGAGCGGCTGGGCGCCGAAGCGGTGGCGGCCCATCACGGCAGCCTGGCCAAGGAAGCCCGGCTGGACACCGAACAACGCCTCAAACGGGGCGCGTTGAAAGTGCTGGTGGCAACGGCTTCGCTGGAACTGGGCATCGATATCGGCGAGGTGGAACTGGTCTGCCAGGTCGGCTCGCCACGCGCCATCGCGGCATTCCTGCAACGTGTGGGCCGCGCGGGCCACCAGGTCGGCGGCATTTCCAAGGGCCGGCTGTTTCCCACGTCGCGCGACGACCTGATCGAATGCGCCGCGCTGCTCGACAGCGTGCGGCGCGGCGAACTGGATACCTTGCACGTGCCGCGCGCGCCCCTGGACGTGCTGGCGCAACAGATCGTGGCCGAGGTGTCCAACCAGGAATGGTCCGAGGACGCGCTGTACGCCCTGCTGCGCCGGGCCGAACCTTATGCCGACCTGCCCCGCGCGCGCTACGACGCGGTGTTGCGCATGCTGGCCGCGGGCTATACCGGCCGCAACGGCGTGCGCGGGGCCTATCTGCATCGCGATACGGTCAGCGGTACGGTGCGCGGCCGGCGCGGCAGCCAGCTGACCGCCGTCACGTCGGGCGGCACCATCCCCGATAACGCCGATTACGCCGTGCTGCTCGAACCGCAGGGCCAGCACATCGGCACGGTCAACGAGGACTTCGCCGTCGAAAGCCTGGCGGGCGATGTGTTCCAGCTGGGCAATACCGCTTACCGCATCCTGCGCATCGAAACCGGCCGCGTGCGGGTGGAGGATGCCCACGGCATGGCGCCCAATATTCCGTTCTGGCTGGGCGAGGCGCCGGGTCGTAGCGGCGAACTGTCGCAGGCGGTCGGACGCTTGCGGGCACAGGTCGATGACTGGCTGGCCGCCACCACGGTGAATGAGGCGATCGCCAAGCTGAGCGACACCACCGGCATCGACACCGCCGCGGCCCGGCAGATCGTCGAGTATCTGGCGCGCGCCCGTGCCGCCCTGGGCGCCTTGCCGGCCCAGGACGTCCTGATACTGGAGCGCTTCTTCGACGAATCGGGCGGCATGCAGATCGTGCTGCACGCGCCTTTCGGTAGCCGTATCAACCGGGCCTGGGGACTGGCGCTGCGCAAGCGCTTCTGCCGCACGTTCAACTTCGAACTGCAGGCGGCCGCCACCGAAGACGCCATCGTGCTGTCGCTTTCCACCAGCCACAGTTTTCCGTTGGCGGACGTCTGGCAATACCTGCGCGCGGCGACAGCGCGTGACGTGCTGGTGCAGGCGCTGCTGGATGCCCCCTTGTTCAACGCGCGCTGGCGCTGGAATGCCACCACTTCGCTGGCCATCCCGCGCTACAGCGGCGGCCGCAAGCTGGCGCCACAACTGCTGCGCATGCGCAGCGAAGATCTGTTGGCCTCGGTCTTTCCCGACCAGGCCGCCTGTCTTGAAAACATCGTCGGCGAACGCGACCTGCCGGATCACCCGCTGGTCGAGCAGACCTTGGACGACTGCCTGAACGAGGCCATGGATTGCCAGGGCTGGCTGGACGTCCTGCGGCGCATCGAACGGGGCGAGATCACCTTGCTGTCGCGCGACCTGCCTGCCCCTTCGCCGCTGGCGATGGAGATCCTCAACGCGAATCCCTATGCCTTCCTGGACGATGCGCCGCTGGAAGAAAGGCGCACGCGCGCGGTGCAGTCGCGCCGCTGGTCCGATCCCGCCAGCAACGACGACCTGGGCGCGCTGGATCCGGCCGCCATCGCGGATGTAGCCACGCAGGCCTGGCCGCAAGCGCGCAACGCGGACGAGGTGCACGAGGCCTTGATGACGCTGGGCTGCATCACCGCCGACGAAGCGGCCGGGGTAGGCATGTCGCCGGCCAGCGGCGACGCCAGCCAGCCGGAGCCTGGCGCCGCTGCGGCCGATCATGAGAACGGGAGCAGCGATGACGGCGCCGGCGGCAACTGGCGACCCTGGCTGCAAGACCTGGCGCGCTCCGGCCGCGCCACGCAACTGACACTGCCGGATGGGACACGCCTATGGACGGCGCTGGAACGCCTGCCTTGCCTGCTGGCAGTCCATCCCGCAGCCGCCTGCGGACCGCCGCTGAACCCCGCCAAGGAAGCATGGCAGTTCGAAGACGCCGTCGTCGAACTGCTGCGCGCGCGCCTGGCCGGCAGCGGCCCGCGCACGCTGGCGCAGATCGTCACGCCCCTGGGGCTGGCGCCGGCGACAGGCGCCGCCGCGCTGGCAAGGCTGGAACAGGAAGGCGTGGTCTTGCGCGGCCGCTATACGCCAGGCACCACGCAGGAGCAGTGGTGCGAAAGACATCTGCTGGCGCGCATCCATCGCCTGACCATCGCGCATCTGCGGCGGGAAATCGAACCGGTCACGCGGCAGGACTTCATGCGCTTCCTGTGCCACTGGCAACGACTGGCCCCGGCCACGCGTGGCCAGGGCGCGGCGGCGCTGGGCGAAGTCCTGGACCAGCTGGAAGGCTATGAAGCCGCGGCCGGCGCGTGGGAAGCGAACCTGCTGCCAGCCCGCGTGTCGGACTACCAGCCCGCCTGGCTGGACGATCTGACGCGCGCCGGCCGCCTGGCCTGGCTGCGCATGCCCGCATCTGGCCGTAGCGCGGTTGCGACCGTGCGGGCCACGCCCATCGTGCTGCTGCCGCGCCGTCAATTGGCAGGCTGGCAGGCGCTGGCCGATCCGGCCGATCTGGACACGCTATCGGGCCGTGCCCGCGACGTCCACGACGCCTTGCGGGCCGAAGGGGCCATGTTCTTCGATGAACTGCTGGCCGTCACCCGGCTACTACCCGTCGAACTGGAGAACGCCCTGGTCGAACTGGTGGCAACGGGACTGGTCACCGCCGACAGCTACGACGGCCTGCGCGTCTTGCTGCTGCCCGCTTCGCGGCGGGCGCCTTCAGGAAGCAGCAGCAGACGCCGCCGCGGCGCCCCGCCCCCCGGCCTGGATCAAGCCGGCCGCTGGGCCGTCGTGCGCCGCGCGGCAGCGGCGGATGGGGCCACGAAGACGGACCTGGCGACCGCCCGCGGCCGCGCGCCTGCCCGGGATCCCGCGCAACTGGAGCATCTCGTGCAGGTCTTGCTGCGGCGTTATGGCGTGGTGTTCTGGCGCCTGCTGGATCGAGAGGCCAGCTGGCTGCCGCCGTGGCGCGATCTGCTGCCTGTCCTGCACCGCCTGGAAGCACGCGGGGAAATCCGCGGGGGACGTTTCGTGGCCGGCCTGGCCGGCGAACAGTTCGCCCTGCCAGAAGCCATTCCCGTGCTGCGCGCCCTGCGCCGGCAAGACGGCGACGGCGCCTGGATCGCCGTGTCGGCGGTCGACCCCTTGAATCTTTGCGGCACCCTGCTGCCGGGTGAAAGGATTCCCGCCGTGGCCGGCAATCGCATCGTGCTGCGCGACGGCCTGCCCATGGCCGCATGGGTGGCAGGCGCGTTGCGGGAATTGGCGCCGCTTACAGCCGAAGAGCGGCAAGCGGCCCAGGCCGCGCTGGCATGGCGTGACTGACCGGCCGACCTGATGGCTGATGGAGAGGCTGTTGGGTGGCTGAGGGGTGGCTGAGGGAGTGGCTGCGTGCTGGTTGCCATGCCGTCGGCGACCCCTGGATGGCATTTCCACGGACGTGGAAAAAGCAGCAATCACTGCTTGACAAATACAACACGCCAAATATCAGGGTAAATCCGGGCAGATCCGGCGCGATTTATACAGCCCATTGATTTTTAAGGGCTTTTAAAATTTTCCCAAAACCTATCCCTAGACTTGTCCACAGAAGATGTTGATAAGTCCAGCCCGGAAAAGCGGTGCCTGCCCCCATTTATTCATTAAATCGGGCGGCTCGATGGCGCAATTTTATGCTGTATATTTATCCAGTGCATTCTTTTTTTATACAGCTATTCCAAACCACTGCCTTCACACCGCCATCGCCATGCCTGGCCTTGGCAACCAAACCGTCCGATATCGCCCTTCGTCATGCCCTCCCCAGCCGCCCTCAGCCCCGAGCGCATCCACCCCGCCCTATGGCGTGGGACGCAACTCGCGCGCGGCACCCGGGCGACGGTACGGACAGGCCACCCCCAACTGACGCGTGAACTCCCTGACGGCGGCTGGCCCACCGGTGCCCTGACCGAACTACTGCTGGCACGCCCGGGCATCGGCGAACTGCGCTTGCTGCAACCCGCCCTGGCCGCGCTGCCGGCGGACGGGCCGATTGCCCTGGTACAGCCCCCTTGCGTCCCGCATATCGCGGCCTGGACCAGCGCCGGCCTGGACCCCGGGCGCTTGTGGTGGATAGACCCCGCCCGTGAAACCGACGCACTGTGGGCCACCGAGCAGATCCTCAAAAACGGCAGTTGCGCCGCGTTGCTGTGCTGGCTGCCGCGGGTCCGTACCGCCAGCCTGCGCCGCCTGCACCTGGCGGCCCAGGCCAGCGGCACGCTGCTGTTCGCCCTGCGGCCCGCGCGCGACGCCAGCCAGGCCTCGCCGGCACCCTTGCGGCTGGAACTGCGTACGGTCAGCGGCGGCCTGGCCATCAACCTGCTCAAACGGCGCGGTCCCGTTTGCGCCCAACCCTTGTTCATCGCGCTGGACACCGCCCTGGTGCCACGCCTTCTGCCCACGCATGCCCATTCCGCTCTGGATCGCCGTATCCCTGCCCAGGCTGGCGCTGGACGCCCTGCGTCCGCCCTGGCCACTTGAAAGCACGGCTTGCGCGGTCATGCAGCAGGATCGCGTCCTCGCCCTGACGACCACCGCCGCCGACCTTGGCATCCAGCCAGGCCTGCGGCGGGGCGGCGTCACGGCCATCGCCCCGCAGGTCATCATGCTGGAACGCGACGCCGCCGCCGAGGACGACGCCCGCCAGGCCACCGCCCTGGCGTTGCTGCAATACACGCCGGAAGTGACGCTGGCCAGCGCCGATACCATCCTGCTGAACGTGGGCGCCAGCCTGCGCGCGTTCGGCGGGCCACGCCGGCTGCTGCGCCGCGCCCGCGCCACCGTCGCCAGCCAGGAACTGCTGGCCGTGCTGGCGATGGCGCCCACCGCGGGCGGCGCCTGGCTGCTGGCGCAAGGCCAGGCACACCGGCGCCGGGTCATCCGCCTGGCGGCGCTGGCGCGGCGGCTCGATGCCCTGCCCTGCGATCTGTTGCCGCAGGCCCAGCCTTACCAGGACTGGCTGCGCGGCATCGGCTGCCCCACGTTGCGGCACTTGCGCGCCCTGCCGCGCGCCGGCCTGCAACGGCGCTGCGGACCGGAACTGACGCTGGCCCTGGACCGCGCCTATGGCCAGGCGCCGCAGGCCCATGCCTGGCTGGCGGCGCCGCCCAGCTTCCGGCGCCGCCATGAACTGATCGAACGCATCGAACACACCGACGCCGTGCTGGCGGTGACCACGCGCCTGCTCGAACCGCTGTGCGGCTGGCTGGCCGCGCATCAACTGGCCGTGCCCCGCTTGCGGCTGGAACTGGAACACGAACGCGGCCGGCACGCGCGGCCGCCTACGCCGCTGGACCTGGCCCTGGCCGAACCCGCCTGGCAGGCCGCCCATTTGCAGGCCTTGCTGCGCGAGCGCCTGGGCCGCCTGACACTGGAGGCGCCCGTCATCGCGGTGGTGCTGGACGCGCCCGACACCGTGGCACGGCCGGGCGCCAACACCACGCTGTTCCCCGATCCTTCGCAACAGGCCGGCGACCAGGCGCGCCTGCTGGACCTCTTGGCCGCGCGGCTCGGCCGCGAACGCGTGCGCGTACCCTGCCCGGCCGCCGATCATCGTCCCGAGGCGGCCAATCGCTGGCGCCAGGCCCACGATGCGGCATCGTCCGCCAAGCCTGGCGCGGCCCTGGCGCTGGATCGTCCCTACTGGTTGCTCGAACCGCCGCAAGCCCTGCGGGTACGCGATCAACGGCCCGTCCATGGTTCGCCCCTGACGCTGGTGCGTGGTCCGGAACGGATCGAAAGCGGCTGGTGGGACGAAGGCCTGGCCTTGCGCGATTACTTCGTCGCCGAAGACGCCGAGGGCGCCCGCTACTGGATCTATCGCGAACGCGATGAGCAGGACGGCCGCTGGTTCCTGCACGGCCTGTTCGGCTGAGAGCGAATGATTCATCATGCAGATACTGGAAGAAGACGACGACCGCGATGACGACGATGAAGACGACGGCCTGGCCGCCGTCGTGCCGTCGTTGCCTGGCTATGCGGAACTTTGCTGCCTGTCGAATTTCTCCTTCCTGCGAGGCGCGTCCCATCCGGAAGAACTGGTCGAGCGCGCCGCCGGGCTGGGCTACGAAGCCCTGGCCCTGACCGACGAATGTTCCCTGGCCGGCGTGGTGCGCGCGCACGTGCAGGCCAAAACCAGCGGGCTGCGGCTGATCATCGGCAGCAGCTTCACGCTGGCGACGGGTATCGCGGGTGGCCGAGGTGGCGGAGATGACCGAAATGGCGCGGGTGCCACTGGTAACACGACCGCGCAGGATCCTCCGCCGCGCATCGTGCTGCTGGCGCAAACCCGTGAAGGCTACGGCAACCTGGCGGAACTGATCACGCTGGCACGCACGCGCGCGGCCAGGAAAGGCAGTTATATGCTGGCGCCCGCGGATCTCGAAGCGCCCGCCGCCCCTTATGCGCATCTGCGCCGCATGCCCGATTGCCTGGCCATCCTGGTGCCGGACCATGGCGTCAGCGCCGACGTGCTGGTGCGCCAGGCCCGCTGGCTGGCGGACATCTTCCCCGACCGCGCCTGGCTGGGCCTGGCGCTGCAGCATCACAGCCGCGACGACCTGCACCGCGCGCACGTCGATGCGGCCGCGCAGGCCAGCGGCATGCCGGTGGTCGCGCTGGGCCTGGTCGAAATGCATCTGCGTTCACGCAAGCCGCTGCACGATACGCTGACGGCGATACGCCTGGGCAAGTCGGTGCGCGACTGCGGCTATGCCTTGGCGGCCAATGCCGAACGGCATCTGCGTTCGCGCCTGCGCCTGGGATATCTGTATCCCGCCGCCGCGCTGCGCCAGGCGCTCTTCATCGCGCGCCGCTGCAGCTTCAACCTGGAAGAGCTGCGCTATGAATATCCCGATGAAATCGTGCCCAAGGGCAGCACGCCGGCCACGTATCTGCGCGAGCAGACCTGGCTGGGCGCCCAACGGCGCTACGGCGCCAGCACGCCGCCCGTGGTGGTCGAGCAGATCGAAAAGGAACTGGCACTGATCCAGGAGCTGCACTACGAGGCTTACTTCCTGACGGTCTACGACATCGTCCAGTTCGCGCGCCAGCAGAAGATCCTGTGCCAGGGCCGTGGGTCGGCTGCCAATTCGGCGGTCTGCTATTGCCTGGGCATCACCGAGGTCAACCCGGCGCAAGGCAACAGCCTGTTCGAACGCTTCATCAGCAAGGAACGCAACGAGCCGCCGGATATCGACGTCGACTTCGAGCATCAGCGCCGCGAAGAGGTGATCCAGTACATCTACGGCAAGTACGGCCGGCCACGCGCGGCCCTGACCGCCGTGGTCATCAGCTACCGTCCGCGCAGCGTGCTGCGCGATACCGGCAAGGCGTTGGGGGTAGACCCCGCCATTGTCGATGCCGTGGCCAAGGCCCACCAGTGGTGGGACGACAGGCGCGCGCTGCTGGAAGGTTTCGGCAATTGCGGGCTGGACCCGGAATCGCCCGTCGCCCGGCAATGGGCGGCGCTGGCCACGCAACTGCTGGGTTTCCCGCGCCATCTGTCGCAGCATCCGGGCGGCTTCGTCATCGCGCGCGGCAAGCTGTCGCGCCTGGTGCCGATCGAGAACGCCGCAATGGCCGATCGCAGCGTCGTGCAATGGGACAAGGACGACCTCGACGCCATGCGCCTGCTCAAGGTGGACGTGCTGGCGCTGGGCATGCTGTCGGTGATCCGGCGCGCACTGGAGCTCACCAGCGTGCGCCGCGGCCGGCCCTTCGCGATGCAGGACGTGCCGCAAGAGGACAAGGCCACCTACGACATGATCAGCGATGCCGACACGGTCGGTGTCTTCCAGATCGAGTCCCGCGCGCAGATGACCATGCTGCCGCGCCTGCGGCCAAAAACGTATTACGACCTGGTCATCGAGGTGGCCATCGTGCGGCCGGGTCCTATCCAGGGCGGCATGGTGCATCCCTATCTGCGCCGCCGGCAAGGGCTGGAGCCCATCACCTACCCCAGCGAGAAAGTAAAGGCCGTGCTGGAGCGTACCAATGGCGTGCCCATCTTTCAGGAGCAGGTCATGCAGATCGCCATGGTGGCGGCCGGTTTCACGGGAGGCGAGGCCGATGAGTTGCGCCGTTCCATGGCGGCGTGGCGGCGCAAGGGCGGTGTCGATAAATTCCGCGTCAAGCTTATCGGGGGGCTGCTGGCGCATGGCTATACCAAGGACTTCGCCGAAGCCATCTTCCGCCAGGTCGAAGGCTTCGGCGAATATGGTTTTCCGGAAAGCCATGCCGCCAGCTTCGCCCTGCTGGCCTATGTCAGTTCCTGGCTCAAGCGCCACGAGCCCGAGGCTTTTCTTGCCGCGCTGCTCAATTCCCAACCCATGGGGTTCTATGCGCCGGCGCAACTGGTCCAGGATGCGCGCCGCCACGGCGTGCGCGTGCTGCCGGTCGATGTGATGCATAGCGACTGGGAATGCACGTTGGTGTTCGATGAGGGGGCAATGATTGGAGGGGCAGTGAAGAAAGGCGCCGTAAAAGGCATAGCAAATGAGAGGACGGAAAATCACAATGCCGCAAAGAAAACCGCAACGAATGGAGTCCCCGGCACCGAAGGTGGGACGAAGGGATTCCCCGCCATCGAAGGCAGCATGGAATTGCGGCATGCGCCGTCGCATGCGCATGCGCCGCGTCCCGCCGTGCGCCTGGGCCTGAATCGCGTCAAGGGCATGGGGCAAGCCGCCGCCGATCGCATCAGCGCGGCGCGCGCCGTCGCGCCTTTCCACGACAGCGAAGACCTGGCGCGCCGCGCCGACCTGAATCGCCACGAACTCGACGCGCTGGCCGCGGGCGATGCCTTGCGCACGCTTGCCGGCCATCGCCGCCAGGCGCGTTGGGCCGCGGCCGCGGGCGGGTCCGCGCGGGGTTTGCTGCGTGATGCCGCCATCGTCGAGGACGCCATGCCGGAACTGCTGGCACCCGAGGAAGGCCAGACCATCGTCGACGACTACCGGGCGTTGGGGCTGACCTTGAATCGCCATCCCTTGGCGCTGTTGCGTGCAGCCTTGCACGCGCGCCGCTTCGAGACCGCGCAAGTCCTGCATACCTATCCCGACCGGCGCCTGGCGCGCGCCTGCGGGCTGGTCACCGTGCGGCAGCGGCCCGGCACCGCCAAGGGCACCATCTTCGTGACGATCGAAGACGAGACCGGCGCGGTGAATGCCGTGATCCGGCCGGAGTTGATCGAAAACCAACGCAAGGAATTGCTGGGAGCGTCGCTGCTGGGCATTTATGGCGTCTGGCAGAACGTGAACCAGGTCCGGCATCTGATCGCCAGCCGGCTGGTGGACCTGACGCCTTTGCTGGGCGCCTTGAACACCCGCAGCCGGGATTTCCATTGATGGGAACGAAAGGAGCTATTTCCCAAAGCGTAAAAAGGAATTCCTGAAGGAATTCATTTTGCCGCAGCGGGAAATGCCATGACGACGGCGTCCCTTCAATTCATGTCCCATGAAATCAAAAAGGAATTTCTTCAGAAATTCCTTTTTTCCTTACCCTGCCGGTTGAGCACGCCAACGCTGAGCATGACGCACTGCGGGGGCATAACGCTTGCTGCCTTATCGGTGATCACGCGGAATTCGCCGCGTGTATCAGCCGTCAAGTCGGCGGCCCTATCAAGCACAGGAGTCCGATGATGAGCCAGCAATCGAATCAGCAAGGCCAAAAGCAGCAAGATCAACAAGGCCAGTCCGGTCAGCAGCACAACCAGGACCAACAGCGTTCCCAGCAGCAACAGCAGCAAAACCGTCCAGGCCAGCAGCAGCAACCCGGCCAGAAGCCGTCCGGCGGCCAAGGCCAGGGATCGCATGGCAGCAGCGATGCCCAGAACAAAAACATGCAAAAGCAGCGCTGATCCGCATTGATGCGACGCACAACGGGCAGGTACGGCTGAGTAAGCGCCCGCCCTGATGAGTCAAACGGCTCTGTAGAGCCACCTGCCGGCGGCGGCGCCATACTGGTTCGAAACGGACCATAAGCCCGCCAATGACATGCCGGCGCACCGCACCCCGGCCATGGTCCTTACAAAAAGACCGTGGTCGGGGTGCATTATTTAGAAATCTCCTGCTTCCTTGCAGGATGGGCAGCGCCCGCCAGCGCCGCCGCGCGCAACTCACTTCGGCAGGAACGGCGCGGCATCGATGGGCGCAGGCAGGCCCGCCATCTGCGCCGTCAGCAAGGCCGCGCTGCCGCAAGCCAGTGTGAAACCCAACGCCCCCTGCCCCACGTTCAGCCACAGATTCTGCGCCGCCCGGCTGGGCCCGATAATGGGTTTGCTGCCCGGCGTCGCGGGCCGCAAGCCAGCCCAGGCCACTGCCGTATCCAGATCCAGCCGGGGAAAAATCTCCGCCACCTGGTGCTTGAGCAAGGCAATGCGTTGCGGATCGATGGCGGAGTCGGCACTACCGATATCCACCATCGCCGCGATGCGCAGGATCTTGCCCATGCGCGCATACACGATGCGCCGTTCGTAATCGGTCACGCTGATGGCCGGCCCTTCGTCCTCGTGCGCCAGCGGCACGCTCAGGCTATAGCCCTTGAGCGGATACAAAGGCAGGTTCTCGCCCAAGGGCCCCAGCAAGATCCGGCTGCCCAGCCCCGACGCCACCACGAATGCTTCCGCCTGGATGTCGCCCTTGTCGCTGTCGGCGGCGGTAATCACGGCGCCGCGCCGGCGCAAGCCGCGCACGTTCGTGCTCATGCGCAGCGCCACATTGGGCAGCGTCTTCAGCTTGTCGAACAACCCCTCGGTGAACAGGCGGCAATCGCCGCTTTCCTCGCTGGGCGTGTAGATGGCACCGGCCAGCTTGCCCCGCATGCCGGCCAGGGCCGGTTCCAGCGCCAGGGTTTCTTCGGCCGACAGGACCGATTGTTCCGCCCCGTGCGCCGCCTGGTAAGCCACCAGCCGCCGCGCCTTCTCCAGCAGGTTCGCGTCGCGATACGCGATCAGCTTGCCGTTGCGCACATGGCCGAATTCGATAGGCTCTTGCGCCAGCAGGCCGTGCATGGCATCGCGGCTCAGGTAAGACAGGGTCGATAGCTCAGCCGTGGACGTGCGCGCCACCGACGCGCGGCAGGCCAGCACGAAATCCAGGCACCAGCGCCACTGGTGCGGGTCCAGGCGCGGGCGGAAACGCAAGGGCGAATCCGCCCGCAACAGCCAGCTGGGCACGCTGGGCAGCACGCCAGGCCCGGCCAGGGGAGCGACATAGCTGTAGCTCAACTGGCCGCCATTGGCGAAACTGGAAACCTCGGCAGGCCGTTCCCGCGAGTCCACCAGCGTCACATCGAAACCCTGGCGGGCCAGGAAATAAGCGGAGGTCACGCCGACCACGCCGGCCCCGATCACGCATACACGCATGAAAACATCCTGAAAGATCCACCTGGGGCCGATTCTGGACGTTGCGCGAGGCACCCGCAAATGCCAAAGCCGCCAGCGGACATAACCTTTGGCTATGGAATCGCAGTCCAGGGTTTCCCTTATAAGCGATCCATGCGGGTAGATTGTGGTTAAGCTGCCGCATAACCTTCAGCTATTGCCTTACGAATACCCTCATGCGCCTGCGCCACATAGAATTGTTCGAAGCCATCCGCGCCACGGGATCGCTCAGCCGCGCCGCCCAGACGCTGCATATCTCCCAGCCGGCGGCCAGCAAGATGCTGGCGCATGCCGAAGCGCAGGTCGGCTTCAAGTTGTTCGAACGCATCAAGGGACGGCTGCAGGCCACCCGCGAGGCGGACATCCTGGCGCCGGACATCGCCCGCCTGTCGCGCGACCTGGAAAGCGTGCGCAAGCTGGCCGCCAATCTCAGGCACCATCCGCAGGGCCATTTGCGTCTGGGCTGCGCGCCCAGCCTGGGCCTGGGCATCGTGCCGCGCGCCACGGGGCTGAGCCGGGCCCGCCAGCCGGACATCACTTTCAGCATCCATACGCATCACACCGGCGAACTGATCGCGGGCCTGTTGGCACGGGAAATCGATATGGCGATAACGTACGAGCCGCCCGCCCACCCGGGCATTGCCCGTATCGACCTGGACCGATCGGAAATGGTCTATGTCAGCCGAGAGGCGGACCACGCGCCCATGCCGCTGGCGGCCGTCGATGGCAGCCGGCTGATTTCCATGGATCCGCAAGATCCGCTGGGCGGACTGTTGCAATCCGCCCTGGCCGAGCACGGCACCGCCCTGGGCACCGCGTTGCGGGTGCATACCCATTACATGGCGTGTGCCATGGTCGAGGCGGGCTGCGGCGACGCCATCGTCGATGCCTACAGCGCCCAAGGGGTGGCGCGGCCCAGCCTGTCCCTGCGCCGGCTGGAGCCGCCGGTGTACTTCCATATCGGCGCCCTGGTTCATGCCGACGATCCCTTGTCGTCGCTGCATCACGGGTTTCTGGACTGCCTGCGCCAGGCATGCGCGGAAGCGGCCAAGTCCTTGCCTTAGGCAGGACCTGGATGGCCGGGGCGATCGGCGGCGATCGGCGGTGGTCAGTGGCAGTCAGTGGCGGTCGGCGGCGTCCTGGGCGGTCGACCCGTATGGCCAGGTGCTCGACGCCGCATACACGGTGCGAACCGGTGGCAGAACGCAGTTTCTGGCCGCGCGCCAATGCAGTGCTTCGGCAGGACCAGCCAGGGTGGCCTGCCCCCCGTCCGGCATCGACCACACCACGCTGGCGACCCAGTCCTCGCCTATCGTCCAGCAACGTGCATCCCAGGTGCCGGCCGGTGCGCGCAGCGCCCAGCCGTCAGCCTGGGCGCGCAGGCCGACTGTCCGCATATCCGCCGGAAAGTCCAGGCCGGCGGCCTTGATGAAGGACTCTTTCAAAGTCCATAACTGGTAAAAAAACGTCAACCGGTCCGCCTCGGCCAAGGCCTGCAGGTGGGCCTGCTCGGCGTCGTCGCAGCACCACGGCGCCAGTGCCTCCAGGTCCCTCACCCGCTTGCGCTCCAGGTCTACGCCCATCCGCCACCCGGCCGGGCCATGCGCCACCAGGGCATGCCCATCGCTATGGCTGAGCGACCAGGCCGGCGCCGTCGCAAGGCCGGCGGCATGCCCTGCCACAACAGAGGCGTCTTCTGCGCTGCGGCTTCCCCCGCCGGCAGCCGGACGCCGCGAACCCGAGGCATGCGCCCCTGTTCCTACGCCAGCCTGCTGCAACGCCGCTCGGCTGACCCGCCATTGCAAGGCGGCGCGGGGTGTGCGGGGCGTCCCGGCGCGCGGGATGTCGGCGGGCGACAAGGCGCCGGGATCGTAGTCCTCCGCTGCCGCCGGACAGGCCCACAGCAAGGCGGGCAGGCCGGCCGCGGCGTCGACAACTGACGAGCGCGCTGAAGAATCAGCGCCTGCATCCGCTGCGAATACGCCTGCGGATGCGGAATTTATCCCGTCTCCTGGAACTGAAGTCTTGGTTTCAGACACCCTCTATTCCTGTTCAATCGCTACCCAATGGCCAGCGGATGGCCTCGATGCTGGCCAAATTGCTGACAATAACCTGAACTATGACAAAGTGTATTGCAATATGGAGACAATGTAACAAGATAGTCCCATGGAAGAGCCTGCGGCCCGGTACACTGCGCGCCATGTTGAAATTTTCAATTCCGCAGTGGCACGCCTGGGCGCCTGGAATTGAGAGCGTAGACGCTTGGCGGGACTGGGCGCGCAGCCCTTTCATCCCGACGACGGACACGCGCGCGCCCACGCCTGACATCGGATTCCTCCCCGCAATGCAACGTCGCCGGCTCAGCCCGCTGGCGCGCATGGCCGTGGGCAGCGCCTGGCCGCTGACCGCGGAGGGTGAAGCCATCCCGATGGTCTACGCCTCGCATCATGGCGAGACCACGCGCGGCTACGAGTTGTTGCACGCGCTGGCGCAGGACGAGCCTTTGTCGCCGACCTCCTTCAGCCTGTCCGTGCATAACGCCTGCGCGGGCATGTGGTCCATCCTGCGGCACGATACCACCGAGACCGTGGCCTTGTCGGTGCAGGGCGACGGCCTGGAAAGCGCCATCGTCGAAGCCTCCCTGCTGCTGGACGCCGGCCATCCCGCGGTGCTCGTGGTGCTGGCCGAAGAACGTCCGCCCGAGTCCTATACGGCGTGGATCGACGACATCCCCTTCCCCTACGGCCTGGCGCTGCGCGTTACCGCAGGGCAGGACTACGCGTTGGAACTCCGGGCTCCCGCGCCAAGGGATCCGGCGCTTCACATCCAGGGGGCTGCGGCTTCGCACACTGCTGGAACTCCCACTGCTCCCCTGCGGGAAGACCTGTCCGCTCCCCCGGCGGGCGCCGCCATCGCCCTGCCGAATCCATTGAACCTCTTGCGCCACCTGGCCCTCGGCAGCCGCGACTGGACGCACTCGCATCCGCGCCGCCAGTGGCGCTGGCAGCATCTGTCATGAGCATGGAAAACAGCATCGAACCCTTCGTCGAACCCCTGCCGCCGCGGCAGGACGCCTGGTTGCTGCGACTGTTCGCCACCGCCTTCGCCTTCACCGTCTTCGGCCTGGGCGGCCTGTTCCTGCGGCTGGTCGTCTTCCCGCCGCAGCGCCTGCTGTGCCCCGATCTGGCGCGCCGGCAGCGGCGTGCGCGCGGCGTCATCTTCTGGATGTTCCGCCTGTTCCTCCGCCTGCTGGTGCGCACCGGCATCCTGACCTACGAGTTCCGTGGCGCCGAACGGCTGGGCCGCCCCGGCCAGATGATCGTGGCCAACCACCCGTCGCTGCTGGACGTCGTGTTTCTGCTGGGCCACGTCGCGCGCGCCAACTGCATCGTCAAGCACAGCCTGGCGACCAATATCTTCACCGGCGGGCCGGTGCGCAACGCCCGCTATATCACCAACGACGAAAGCCTGGAGATGTTCGACCACGCCGC
Source organism: Achromobacter sp. HZ34 (assembly GCF_002209485.1). GTDB lineage: Bacteria > Pseudomonadota > Gammaproteobacteria > Burkholderiales > Burkholderiaceae_B > Bordetella_C. Next base: position 62,922 of record NZ_NJIX01000002.1, read on the forward strand.
CCAGGTGCTGCGCGATGGCGAGACGCTGGTGGTGTTTCCGGAAGGTACCCGCACGCCGCGAGACAGTTCGCCGCGCTTCCATCGGGGCGCCTGCGCCATCGCGATGCGCGGCGCGCGCGTCATCACGCCGGTGGTGATTCACATGAACACACGCAGCCTGACCAAGGGCGAGCCGTGGTACCGCATACCGCGCCAACGCATGCACTACATCTTTGAGGTCGGTGCCGACGTCGATCCGCAGCGTTGGACCAGCCAGCATCCCCTACCGATCGCCGGCCGCCTGATGAATGAACATCTACATAACTATTTTGAAACGGAGCTGAAGCGGGATGAGCCAGCTGGAAAATGAGATCAAAGCCCTTGTCATCGAGGCCCTGGGGCTGGAGGACATCACCCCCGCGGACATCGACAACGACGCCGAGCTGTTCGGCGACGGGCTGGGCCTGGATTCGGTGGATGCGCTGGAGCTGGGGCTCGCCTTGCAGAAACGTTATGGCATCACCATCGATCCCGAAACGAGGAACATGCGTGGCCATTTCGCGACCATAACCAATTTGAGTGAGTTCGTCTCGGCGCAACGCAGCGCCTGAGTCTCTGGAGCAAGTGTGATGCAGACCCGGGAAGACATTTTCAACGTGCTTCGCGACGCGATGGTGGACCTTTTCGAAATCGAACCCGAGCGCGTGGTACCGACCGCCAACCTTTACACGGACCTGGAGATCGACAGTATCGACGCCATCGATCTGCTCGATCACATCAAGCGCAAGACCGGCCACAAGCTGGCCGCGGAAAACTTCCGCACGGTGCGCACGGTGCAGGATGTCGTCGATGCAGTGATGCGGCAACAGGAAGCCGCTGCATGACGAGAGCGGTTCTGGCGCTCGCTTTGCTGGCAGCGGGGCTGGCCTACCCGTTCGTCGTGTATGCCGGCCTGCAGGGCGGCGGCGCGCGCTGGATCGCCCTGCCCCTGGCAGCGCTATGGCTGGCGCGCGCGTTGACCGCGCCGTCCGGCCAGGCCGGCGGCCGCCTGTTGCCGGCCTTGGCCCTGGCCTTCTGCCTGGTGCTGGCCTTCGCCGAGGATCCGCGCTGGCTGCTGTGGTACCCGGTCCTGATCAACGCCGGCCTGTGCGCGGTGTTCGGCGCCAGCCTGGTGCGCGGCATGCCCGCCATCGAGCGGCTGGCGCGGCTGGGCGAAGCGGCGGCCGGACGGCCCGACCTGCCGCCGTCCGGCGTGCGGTACACGCGCCGCGTGACGCAGATCTGGACCGTATTCTTCGCCCTGAACGGCGCGACCGCGGCGGCGCTGGCGCTGTGGGCGCCGGCACGCTGGTGGACTTTGTACAACGGCTGCATCAGCTACATCCTGATAGGCGTCCTGATCGCCGGTGAATGGGTGGTGCGCCCACACGCGCGCAAGGCAGCGTAGCGATGGCCTGGATTTCGCTTCACGCTTTGCTGGACACTGCGTCCGTGAATCGCCTGGTCGCTTATGGGCCTGATCTGGACCGCGCCACGCTGGCGCAGCGCAGCCTGGCCTTGGCGGGAGCGTTGCAAGCGCGCGGCGTGCGCCGGGTCGGACTATGGTTCGACGATGCCGCGCAACTGGCGGTGGCCTTGCTGGCCTGCTGGCGCATCGGCGCCACGGCCGTACTGGCGCCGGACAACCGCGCGGCAACCCGCCTGGCCCTGGCCCGCCTCGATGCCGGGCTGGACCTTTGGTTGACCGATGATGAAGGCGCGGTTGCCTTGGCCATGGCAGGCGCGCCTGCCGCCGCTGTTCCTGCCGCTGGTGCCGTCAGCGAAGCGGATCGAGGTCTGGCGGTCCATGCGATAGGACCGTTGATGGCCGGTGCGGCGCCGCTGTCCGGGGGGCCGTTGGACCTGGACGTGGGCGCGGTGGTGCTGTGTACGTCCGGCTCCAGCGGCCAGCCCAAGCAGATCAGCAAGCGTTGGCGCCAGTTGGCGGCCGAGATCGAAGCGCTGGAAGCCTTGTGGCATTGGTCCGAGACGCCCGCCTGCGTGCTGGGCAGCGTCAGCGCGCAGCATATGTACGGCCTGCCGTTCCGCCTGTTGTGGCCTTTGTGCTCGGGCCGCGTGGTGGCGCGCCGCCAGCTGGTCTATCCCGAAGCCTTGCAGCATGCCAGCCTGCCGCATGCCGATTTCGTCTGGATCGCCAGTCCGGCCCTGCTCAAGCGCCTGGGCACCAGCCTGGACCATGCCGCGCTGCGCGCCGGCCTGCGCCAGATCGTTTCTTCCGGCGGTCCGCTGCCAGTGGATGTCAGCGACATGCTGGCGCGCGACCTCGCCTGCCGTCCCTGCGAAATCTACGGCAGTTCGGAAACCGGTGCCGTGGCCTGGCGCCAGGGCGACACGGCTTGGCAGCCCCTGCCCGGCGCCGAAGTCGGCGCCAGGGATCATGCTGAAACCGCCGAGACCGGTGGCAAGGGCGGTGCTACCGACACCGCCGCGGTTGGCACTACGGGCAACGTTGCCGCCCACAGCGGCGGAACTGCCTCTCCCGCGGCACTGTGGATACGTTCGCCCTGGCTGCAAGCCGGTGAGACGTTCCAGAGCAACGACGCGGTGCGCCTGACGGCGCACGGGTTCGTGTTGCTGGGTCGCATGGACCGTATCGTCAAGATCGAGGAAAAGCGTATTGCCCTGCCGGCCGTCGAACAGGCGCTGGCGACGCACCCTTGCGTACACGAGGCGCGCGTAGACCTGGTGACCGGTGAGGCGCGTCTGTCGGCCCTCATCGCGCTGACGCCGCAGGGCGTGCACACCCTGCGCAATGGCGGGCGTGCCGCGCTGGCGCAGGCCTTGCGCACGCACATTGCCCCCACGCAGGAAGCCCTGGCCGTGCCACGCCACTGGCGCTTCGTGCGCGAACTGCCCTGGAATGCCCAGGGCAAGCTACCACGCGGCGACTTCGAAGCCGCGCTGCAACGGCCCCGCTGGCCGCAGGAGATCGAAGCGGATCGCGCGGAATCGGGGGCGGGGGTAAACAAACCGGGACCTTCGCAGGACCAAGCCGCGCCGGCCAGCGCGGCGATGCACGCCGCCCCAGCCACGGACGGATCGATCCAGCTGCGCAATTACGCTCTGGATGTCCCGCTGGACCTGCGCCAATTCGATGGCCATTTCGCGGCGACACCCGTGGTGCCTGGCGTGGCGCAGATCGACTGGGCCATGAATCTGGCACGCCGGGACCTGTCCGCGGAGCTGCGGTTCCACGGTGCGGACGCGCTCAAGTTCCAGCGCCTGATGCGTCCTGGCGACCGCGTCGCGCTGGCGCTGCGCTGGGAGCCGGCGCGCGGCCGCCTGTATTTTGAATTCCGCGCCGGCGACCAGGCTTGCTCTTCCGGCCGCATCCTTACGCAGGCACGCCATGATGCAGCCTGACTCCATGCCGGCTCGCACGCCCGGGCCGGCGACCTTCAACCCCTGCGCCGTGATCCCTGTCTATAACCACCCAGGCACCGTGCGCGCGGTGGTCGAACGGGTGCGGGCCGCCGGACTGCCCTGCGTGCTGGTCGATGACGGCTCGAACGCCGAGTGCGCCCGCACGCTGGACGACCTGGCCGCGGCGGGCCTGGCGCAGCTCCTGCGCCGCCCCGTCAATGGCGGCAAGGGCCAGGCCGTCCAGGACGGCCTGCGTCATGCCGGCGCCCTGGGCTACAGCCACGCCCTGCAGATCGACGCCGACGGCCAGCACGCGCTGGACGACATCCCCGCCTTCCTCGACGCCGCCCGCCACAGGCCCGATGCCGTCATCTGCGGCGCTCCCGCCTATGGCGCCGACGCCCCGCGCAGCCGCCTCTACGGCCGCTGGCTGACCCGCGTCTGGGTCTGGATCAACACCCTGTCGCGTGCCATCCCGGACGCCATGTGCGGATTCCGTGTCTACCCGCTGGCTCCCACCCTGGCGCTACTGCGCCGCTGCAATCCCGGCCGCCGCATGGACTTCGACATCGCCGTCCTGGTGCGGCTGCACTGGCGCGGCGTCCCGATGGTGTGGCTGCCCACGCGGGTGTCCTATCCGGTTGGCGGTATCTCGCATTTCAAGGGCCTGCGCGACAACCTGTTGATCAGCCGCATGCATGCCCGCCTGTTCTTCGGCATGCTGCCGCGCGCCCCGCGACTCCTGGCGCGCCGCTTGATGGGCCGCACGCCATGAACGCGCATCCGCCGCACTGGGCCGCCCAGAAGGAACGTGGCACACCCGTCCTGTTGCGCCTCACCGCCTGGGCGGCGCGCACCTTCGGCCGCCGCACGGTGCGGCCGCTGGTCCTGCTGATCGTGTTGTATTTCTTTTGCTTCGCGCCGCGCGCACGGCGCGCCATCGCCGACTACCAGCAGCGCCTGCGGGACCAGGGCCTGGACCGGGCGCTGCCGGCCAAGCGTCCGGTATTCGGCCAGTTCATGGCGTTCGCCGACGCCATCCTGGACAAACTCGACATGTGGCAAGGCCGCCTGACCCGCGCCGACATCAGCATGGTCGATCCAGACGACCTGCACAGCCAGATGCGCGGCCAGGCGCATGGCCAGATACAGGGTCAAGCACACGCCAGCCGCGGCCAGATTCTGGTGTGCGCCCATGTCGGCAACATGGACGTCTGCCGCGCCCTGGTCGAACGCAGCGGCCATTTGGCGCTGAACGTGCTGGTGCACACCCGCCATGCCGAGGCCTTCAATCGCCTGCTGGAAAGCCACGGCGCCAGCCGGCTGCGCCTGTACCAGGTCACCGAACTGGACGCGGCCACCATGCTGGACCTGCATCAACGCATCGAGCAGGGCGAGTGGCTGGCCATCGCCGGCGATCGCGTACCGGTCCGCGCCAATCCAGGGCGGGACGTTCCCGAAGGCGGGGTCCAAACGCGGAGCGCACCGCTGGAAGGCACCCGCAAAACCAGCGCCCGCGTCACCACCGCAGACTTCCTCGGCGCGCCGGCATCCTTTCCGCAAGGCCCCTGGCTGCTGGCCGGCCTGCTGCGCTGCCCTGTCAACGTTCTCTTTTGTACCAAGATCGCCGGTCGCTACCGCGTGACGCTGGAGCGCCTGGCCGACACCGTGGCATGGACGCGCGGCCACCGCGAGGCCGAAATCGGCCGCTGGGCGCAACGCTACGCGGACCGCCTGGCGCGCGAGTGCGCGGACGCCCCGCAACAATGGTTCAACTTTTATCCTTTCTGGAATGGCCATGCGTAAGCGCGGTTTATGCAGCGTCGAGATATCCTTGACGGTTCCGTTCTTCGACGTCGATTCCATGAACGTCGTCTGGCACGGCCACTATGTGAAATATTTGGAGCAGGCCCGTTGCGCACTGTTGGACGCCATCGGCTACGGTTACGACGCCATGCGTGAATCGGGCTATGTCTTCCCGGTCATCGACCTGCAACTCCGTTATGTGAACCCCGCCGTGTTCGGGCAGCGCGTATCCGTCCGCGCCGAACTGGTGGAATGGGAGCATCGTTTGAAGATTCATTATTTGATTACGGATGCCGCTTCCGGCACCCGCCTGACCCGGGCCAGCACGGTCCAGGTCGCCGTCTCCATCGCCACCCGCGAAATGCAGCTGATGTCGCCCGAGCCCCTGCTGGCGGCCGCGCGCCACGCCGCCGGCAACGCAGATCACACCGCCGGCAAGGTGGCGGAATGAAGCGTCTTTTCCGTTACCTGGGCGCCTGCGGCGCGCTGTTGCTGGGCGCCGCCGCCCTGCCCGCGCAGGCCTTCGACCTGAACGACCTGCAGCAGCAATTGCAAGCCACCCCCGTGGTGCGCGGCCAGTTCGTGCAGCAGAAATTCCTGCGCTCGTTGCCGCAACCGCTCACCAGCAATGGCGTCTTCGTGCTGTCGGCGGACCGCGGCCTGCTATGGGAATTGCGCGTACCGCTGTTCCAGGACCTGCTGATCACCGCCGAGGGCATCTACCGCCGCGGCGATGGCGGCAAATGGCAGGCTTTGCCGCAGCAGATCGGCTCCGGCCGCGAAACCCGCCTGTTCCTGGCCGTACTGGCCGGCGACACCAAGGGTCTGCAAGACAACTTCGACATGCAAGTCAGTGGCTCGGCCGGCGCCTGGCAACTGGTGATGACCCCCAAGTCTTCCCTGCTCAAGCAGATCTTCCAGGACATCCGCATCAATGGCGGCAAGCTGGTGGAGCGCATCGAGCTGCGCGAGACGCAGGGCGACCGCACCGTGATGGAGATGAAGAACGCACGCGCCGACAACAAACTGAATGCCGATGAAACCCAAGATTTCGCGCCTTGATCCCGAGGCCCCCACCCAACGCGAGCGCCTGCTTTCCCTGATATTCCGCGTGGCCATGGTGCTGGTGCTGCTGGTGGGCGCCTGGCAATGCCGCCATGGTTGGCCGGTGTCGTCCAGCCTGCTCGACCTGCTTCCCAGCGTCAGCAGCGACAAGCTGCGCCACGAGGCCGACGCCCAGATCCAGAAACCGCTGACACGCCAGATGGTGGCGCTGGTGGGCGCGCCGGACCGCGGCCACGCGATCGAACTGGCGCGCGGGCTGGGCCATCTGTGGAACCACAGCGGCCTGTTCGCCAAAGTGCAGGTCGATGCCGACATCGACTTGAACGCGGTGCGCCAGCAAATGGCGACGCAGCGCCTGTCCCTGATTTCCGGCGCCGGCCGCCAGCGCTTCATGAACGATCCGGCGGCCTACGCGGCGCAGCGGGTGCGCGAGCTGGTCGATCCGTTCTCTGTGGGCGGCCTGGTGCCGACCGACGAAGACCTGCTGGGTCTGGCGCGCATGGCGGAGAAGTCCCTGCGGCCGCCCGGGAAGATGCATTTCGACCTGGCCAGCGGCACCCTGCTGACCGAGCAGGACGGCAAGTTCTGGGTGCTGCTGCGGGCTCAGACCAGCGGCGATGCCTTCGACCAGCACTCGCCGGCGGCGATTGCCGCGCTGGTGGACGAAAGCCGCGCCGGCGTGGCCAAGGACGGCGGCGAACTGCTGGCCACCGGCGGCGCGCTGTACGCCGCCGCCGGCCAGTCCCAGGCCCAGGCGGACAGCCTGTGGATAGGCGGCGGATCCCTGCTGGGCATCGTGTTGCTGATGCTGCTGGCCATGCGCCGCTGGCGCGTGCTGCTGGCCTTCGTGCCGGTGGCGGCCGGCCTGCTGTGCGGCATCGTGGCCTGCGTGGCGGCATTCGGCAGCATCCACATCCTGACCCTGGCCATCGGCGCCAGCCTGATCGGCATTGCCGTGGACTTTCCCCTGCACTACCTGGGCAAAAGCTACGGCCTGTCCGACTGGACCGCGCGCGACGCCCTGCGCCGGGTGCTGCCGGGCCTGAGCATCATCCTGGCGGCCACCCTGGTGGGCTATCTGGCCCTGCTGTTCACCCCCTTCCCGGCCCTGACCCAGACCGCCGTGTTTTCCGCCGCCGGCCTGCTGGGCGCCTACGCCTGCACCGTGTGCGAGCTGCCGCGCTGGTTGCGCGGCTGGGCACCGCGCCCGTGGCAAGGCCTGCCGCGCCTGGCGCAAAGCCTGCTGGACACGCTGTCGGTCTGGACCGCACGCCGCACGCTGCGGTGGTTGGCGCTGGGCATCGCGCTGATGTGCGCCGGCGGCCTGTTGAAGCTGAGCGTGCAGGACGACCTGCGCCTGTGGGTCAACCTGCCGCCGACCCTGCTGGACCAGGCCAGGCGCATAGGCGAGATCACCGGCATCATGCCCACCAGCCAGTACTTCCTGGTGCGCGCACCGGATGCTGGCACGCTCTACCAACGCCAGGCCGACCTGGGCCAGAAGCTGGACGGGCTGGTCGAAAAGAAGGCCCTGGCTTCCTACCTGTCCCTGAACCAGTTGCTGGCGCCCGAGTCCGCGCAGCAGCAGTTGCGCGACCGCATGCGCGACCCGTCCTGGCGCGCCCGCCTGACGCCTTCCTTCGAAACCATAGGCGTGCCCGCTTCCACCGTGCTGGCCAATGTCGACGGCCTGGTCAACCTGCCGCCGGTCAAGATGACCGACGCGCTGGCCGGCCCGCTGGGCGAAAGCCGGCGCGACCTGTGGCTGGGCGAACATGACGGCCAGGTCGCCGCCATCGTCAGCCTGCAAGGGCTGCGCGACACGAGCGCCGTGGCCGCCGCGGCCCAGGGCCTGGAAGGCGTGAGCTACATCGACCAGACCGGCGATCTGAACCGCAGCTTCGCCAGCACGCGCTGGGAGGCCGCCGAACTGAAACTGCTGTCCTACCTGGTCGCTGGCGCCTTGCTGTGGCTGACGCTGGGCCGCCACGCCACCTGGCGCCTGCTGGCGGTGCCGCTGGCCGCGTCGGCCTGCACCCTGGGCGCGCTGGGCATCCTGGGCCAGCCGCTGACCCTGTTCAGCCTGTTCGGCCTGCTGCTGGTGTCGGCCATCGGCCTGGACTACGCCATCGTCATGTACGAGCGCGTGGCCGGCGCCGCCTCATGCCTGATCGGCGTGGTGCTGGCGGCCCTGACCACCCTGCTGTCCTTCGGCCTGCTGGGCTTGAGCAGCACGCCTGCGATCGCCAACTTCGGTATCACGGTGGCCTTGGGCGTCAGCTTCAGCGTGCTGTTCGCGCCCTGGGTGCGGCCGACCCCTGAAACCCCTCACCCCCCCACCCACTAAAAAAAAGAGAGAGAACCTGGAAATGCAGGAAGCGCTCATGCAAGAAGTCGACATGCCGAAAGCAGTCATGCAAGAACGTCACGAGATCGTCGTCATCGGCGCCGGCCCGGCCGGCGCCATCGCCGCCGCGCTACTGCAGCGCCGCGGCCATCAGGTCACCATCTTCGAACGTCAGCGCTTCCCCCGTTTCTCCATCGGCGAAAGCCTGCTGGCGCACTGCCTGGAATTCGTCGAGGAAGCCGGCATGATGGACGCGGTCCGGGCCGCGGGTTTCCAGGAAAAGAACGGCGCCGCTTTCGCTTGCGGCGACCGCTATTCCGCTTTCGATTTCCGCGACAAGTTCTCGCCGGGTCCCGGCACCACGTTCCAGGTGTTGCGCTCGCATTTCGACCAGGTGCTGGCCGACGAGGCCGCGCGCCAAGGCGTGCGCATCCACTACGAACACGAAGTGGTGGCGGCGAATTTCGACGGTGCCGAACCGTGGCTGGAAGTGCGCGACGTCAGTGCCGGGGCGGACGCCGCCCCGCGCCGCATCGGCACCCGCTTCGTGCTGGACGCCAGCGGCTATGGCCGGGTGCTGGCACGCCTGCTGGACCTGGAGCGGCCGACCAAGCTGCCGCCGCGCCGCGCCATCTTCACCCATATCGAAGACCACATCACATCCACCGATTTCGATCGCAGCAAGATCCTGATCAGCGTGCATCCTGAACACGAGGACGTGTGGTTCTGGACCATCCCCTTCTCCAACGGCCGCTGCTCGCTGGGCGTGGTCGGCGCGGCAGAGAAGATCAACGCCGACGCCGACCTGATGGCCACCCTGCGCCACTGGGTCGACGGCGCACCCAACCTGCGCAAGCTGCTCGGCAACGCTGTCTGGGACACGCCCGCCAACACCATTGGCGGTTATGCGGCCAGCGTGCAGTCCCTGCATGGACGCGGCTGGGCGCTGCTGGGCAATGCGGCGGAATTCCTCGACCCCGTGTTCTCTTCGGGCGTCACCATCGCCATGCACTCGTCCAAGCTGGCGACCGAATGCCTGCACCGCCAACTGAGCGGCGAGACGGTGGATTGGGAGGCGGACTTCTCCGTGCCGCTGATGCATGGCGTGAATTGCTTCCGCACCTATGTGCAGGGGTGGTACGAGGGCAGCTTCCGCGACGTCGTATTCTTCGAAAAGGCGCAGCCGCAGATCCGCGCCATGATCTCGTCCATCCTGGCGGGCTATGCCTGGGACGAAAACAACCCCTTCGTGGCCGAACATGAACGGCGCCTGCGTATGCTGGCGGAAGTGTGCCGCGGCATGAGCAGCCGCGCCGCGGCCGCCGGCGATGGCGCGGCGGCCAAAGCGCCGCACACGCCGCAAGCGCTGCAAGCGCTGCAAGCAGCCGCCGTGACCGAACCGGCCGCCAATTGATGGATAGACCATGATGCCGATGATGCGCCTCCGACTTCTTCTCGCCTCGTTCTGCGCCGCCCTGCTGGCGGGTTGCGCCTCCGCGCCGCCTACCCCGGTTGCCAGCGCGGAACTGCACCTGCCGCGTTGGGTGCAGGTGCATATCGTCACGCCGGGCCAGCCCGACGAGGACGCCATGCTGGCGGTCCAGGACGAAGGCCAGGGTGCCACGCGCTGGTTGCTGTTCGATCCGCTGGGCATGCCGCGCGCGCGCCAGATCCTGCAGGACGGCAAATGGCGCAACGACGGCTTCATGCGCCCCAACGGCCAGGCCAGCGACATGTTCTCGGCCATCCTGTTCGCCTGGACGCCGGAACAGTCCCTGGCCAGCGCCTATGCCGGCAGCGACTGGCAGAGCCAGCCCACGCCGGCGGGCGGGCGCAGCCGCACGCTGGACCAGGACTGTTCGCCGCGCTGGACGGTGACCTGGGCCGCGCAGGCGCCGGACGACACCTTTTCCATCCATAAGCCAGACGGCACCGTGCTGGCGATCTCGCCGCTGAAGAACACGCCATGAGAGCGCCCTCGACCGCCTGGCTGGGCCGCCCTGGCGTCGTCTGCGCGCTGGGACAGGGCATGGACGCGGTGCACGCCGCCGCCGTGCGTGGCGAGACCGGCGGCATGCAGGCGCAAACGGGCTGGTTGCGCGAACGCGCCATCGTCGTGGGCGCGGCCGCCGGCGACCTGGCCGAACTGCCGCCCACGCTGGCCGGCGGCAAGCCGACACCCGCGCACTATCGCAGCCGCAACAACCGCCTGCTGATGACGGCGGCGGACCAGATCGCCGAAGCCCTGCACGCGGCCGTCGCCCTGTATGGCGCCGATCGGGTCGGCATCGTGCTGGGCACCAGCACCTCCGGCATAGGCGAAGCCAGCCACGCCTTGCGCGCATTGCAGCGCGACGGTGCCTGGCCGCCCGATTACGATTACCGCCGCCAGGCGCTGTCGGCGCCCGCCACGCTGCTGGCCGACTGGCTGGGCGTGGCGGGCCCCGCCTATACCCTGTCGACGGCCTGCACGTCGGGCGCGCGCGCCTTGCTGTCGGCCAAACGCCTGCTGGACGCAGGGCTGTGCGATGCTGTGGTCTGCGGCGGCGTCGATACGCTCTGCCCACTGACCATCAATGGCTTCGCTTCCATCGAAGCGATTGCCGCGGGCCTGAGCAATCCCTTCTCCGCGCAACGCGACGGCATCAACATCGGCGAAGCCGCTGCCCTGTTCCTGATGCAGCGCGAACGTCCCCTGGGCCCGGCCGCCTGCCTGCTGGGCGGCGGCGGCAGTTCCGACGCCTGGCATATGTCCGCGCCCGATCCCTCGGGCAAGGGTGCGATGCTGGCCATGCGCGCCGCGCTCGGCGATGCCGGTGTCGCGGCCGGCGCGATCGGCTGGATCAATCTGCACGGCACTGGCACCCCGCACAATGACGCCATGGAGAGCCATGCTGTGCATGCCGTCTTCCCTGACGGCGTCGCCTGCACCACCACCAAACCCCTGACCGGCCACACCCTGGCTGCCGCCGGCGCGCTGGAAGCGGCGCTCTGCTGGGGCGTGCTGAACCTGCCTCCGGACGGCGGCCTGCCGCCGCAACGCTGGGACGGCGTGGCCGATCCTGCCCTGCCCGCGCTGCGCCTGACCACGCCCGGCCAACGCCTGCCGGGCGACCGGCCGCGCATCGTCATGAGCAATTCCTTTGCCTTCGGCGGCAACAACGCCTGCCTGGTCCTGGCCGACTCCGATGCCGCCGTCGAGATCTCGACCCAGGCCGGTACCCACGGCGCGGCCAGGCGCGCCGGCAGTCCGGCCACCAGCGTCGCCACCACCACGGGAATCGCCGCGTGAACGAAGATGCCGATATCGCCTTGAACGCGCGTCCGGCTGCCGCCGGCAGCGCCGGCGACCCTGCCGCGGCCGTGGATGCGGCGGCGAACACGACGCCTGCCGCCGACGCCTGGCCGGTCGCCGACTGGCCCGTCGAACAGTTGCTGCCCCACGCCGGCGCTGCCGTGCTGCTGGATGCCGTGCTGTCCTGCGACGAAGACACCCTGCTTGCCCGCGCCACCGTGCGCGCCCACCACGGCTATGGCGACAGCGACGGCAACCTGCCGCCCTGGCTGGGCATGGAATTGATGGCGCAGGCGGTCGGCGCCTGGGCCGGCTGCCAGGCGCGCCGCGCGGGGGTTCCCGTGCAACTGGGTTTCCTGCTCGGCACGCGCCGCTACGACTGCCGCGTCGCCGGCTTCAGCGCAGGCATGCAGCTGATCATATCCGCCGAGCGATCCTTCCAGGACACGGCCGGCATGGGCGTTTTCCTGTGCCGGATCCAGCAAGGCGATGAATGCCTGGCCGAAGCCCGCCTGAACGTCTACAGCCCGCCGGACGCCGGCGCCTTCATACACGAAACGTCCCCCACGGACGACGCATCGAACCCATGACCTCACCCCTTTCCAACGCCATCCTGGTCACGGGATCCAGCCGCGGCATCGGCCGCGCCATCGCGCTGTCGCTGGCGCAAGCCGGCCACGACCTGATCCTGCACTGCCGCGCCCGCCGCGCCGACGCCGACGCCGTGCGCGCTGAAATCCTGGCGCTGGGCCGCGCTTGCCGCGTCCTGCAGTTCGACGTGGCCGACCGCGCCGCCACCGCCGCCGCGCTGAACGAAGACGTCGAAGCCCATGGCGCCCCTTACGGTGTCGTCCTCAACGCCGGCCTGACGCGCGATGCCGCCTTTCCCGCCCTCACCGGCGAAGACTGGGACCAGGTGCTGCGCACCAACCTGGACGGCTTCTACAACGTGCTCAATCCGCTGGTCATGCCCATGGTGCGGCGGCGCGCGCCGGGACGCATCGTCTGCATGGCGTCGGTGTCCGGGCTGGTGGGCAACCGCGGCCAGGTGAACTACAGCGCCTCCAAGGCCGGCCTGATCGGCGCCGCCAAGGCACTGGCCATCGAGCTGGCCAAGCGCCACATCACGGTCAACTGCGTGGCCCCGGGCCTGATCGAAACCGACATGATCGACGAACACGTGCCCGTCGACGAAATCCTCAAGGCCATCCCCGCGCAGCGCATGGGACAGCCGGAAGAAGTGGCGGCGGCGGTAGCATTTTTCATGTCGCCGGCCGCGGCCTACGTCACGCGCCAGGTGCTGGCGGTCAATGGAGGACTGTGCTGATGCACCGCGTCGTCATTACCGGCATGGCCGGCATCAGCGCCCTGGGGCGCGACTGGGACACCGTGCGCGGTGCCTTCGAGGAAGGCCGCAATGCCATCCGCACCATGCGCGACTGGGATGTCTACAAGGAATTGAACACGCGCCTGGCGGGCCCCCTGCCGTCGTATGCGCCGCCCTCGCACTGGACCCGCAAGCAGTTGCGCAGCATGGGCCGGGTGTCGCAGCTGGCGGTCAATGCCGCGGAAATGGCCCTGGCCGATGCCGGCCTGCTGGACGACCCGTCCATCGCCGATGGCCGCATGGGCGTGGCCTGCGGTTCGTCCACGGGCAGCACGGCCGACGTCATGGCCTTCGGCAACATGCTGCTCAATGGCGTCAGCGATGACCTCAACGCCAACTCCTATGTGCGCATGATGCCGCACACGACGGCCGCCAACATCGGCATTTTCTTCGGCCTGAAAGGCCGCATCATTCCCACGTCCAGCGCCTGCACGTCGGGCAGCCAGGGCATCGGCTACGCCTTCGAGGCCATCCGCTACGGCCGCCAGCGCATGATGCTGGCCGGCGGCGCGGAGGAACTGTGTCCCACCGAAGCCATCGTCTTCGACGCGCTGTACGCCACCAGCCAGCGCAACGACACGCCGGCGCTGACACCCCGGCCCTACGACGCCACGCGCGACGGCCTGGTGATCGGCGAGGGCGCCGGCATCCTGGTGCTCGAATCGCTGGAAAGCGCCCATGCCCGCGGTGCGCGCATCCATGCGGAAATCGTCGGTTTCGGCAGTAATTCGGACGGCAGCCACATCACCCGTCCGGAAGCCGCAACCATGCAGATCGCCATGGAGCTGGCGCTGGCCGACGCCGGTGTGGCGCCCGAGGCAGTGGGCTATGTCAACGGCCACGGCACGGCCACCGAACAGGGCGACATCGCCGAGACCCAGGCCACGCAGGCCGTGTTCGGCAACCGCATGGCGATCAGCTCGCAGAAAAGCTACCTGGGCCACACGCTGGGCGCCTGCGGCGCGCTGGAGTCGTGGTTCACCATCGAGATGATGCGCAACGACTGGTACGCGCCCACGCTGAACCTGAACCAGGTCGACCCCCGCTGCGGCGACCTGGACTACATCACGGGTGGCGGCCGCGCGCTATCCAGCGAATATGCAATGAACAACAATTTCGCCTTCGGCGGGGTCAACACGTCCCTGCTGTTCCGCCGTTGGCCTTGAAGGCCTCTTTCATTTTTCGACTTTTTTCATCTGACAGGAGCTCTTGATGCACACGCTTTCCAAAACGCTGATCGGTCTGGCCCTATCCTTCACCTGCGTCGCCGCCGCCCAGGCCGCTGACCGCATGTCGATGAACTCCTTCCAGGCCGCCCTGGACGCCGGCAAGGCCGAAGGCAAGCTGGACGGCAGCGTGAAGTTCTACCTGGCCGGCACCGGCCCCAAGGGCAAGGTCGTCAAGGCCGGCGCGGTGACCAACCGCAAGACCAATGCCTTCGGCAAGAGCGATGACAAAGCGTGCGAATGGGCGGCCCTGTCGGCCCTGATCAGCCTGCAGGAAGCGGCCAAGCAGGCGGGCGCCAACGCGGTGATCAACATCGTCAGCTACTACAAGAAGAACGAGAACAAGAGCGCCAGCCAATACGAGTGCCATGCCGGCGCGGTGGTTGCCGGTGTCGCGCTCAAGGGCGACCTGGCCATCGTCAAGTAAGAGCGGTGCAGTAAACTTTCCATCCTCTCCGCCACCGCTTTTAGCAAGGTTCCATCATGAGCACATCCACGCTCAAAGACACCCTGTCGGCCCAGGTCAAGGACGCCATGCGCGCCAAGGACTCGGCGCGCCTCACCACGCTGCGTTTCCTGCTGGCGTCGGTCAAGCAGAAGGAAGTCGACGAGCGCCGCGACGTCAGCGACGCTGAAATCACGGCCATCATCGAAAAACAGGTGAAGCAGCGCCGTGAATCGATCGCCGCCTTCGAACAGGCCGGGCGCACCGAAACCGCCGCGCAGGAAAAGGCGGAGCTGGCCATCCTGCAGGAATTCCTGCCCAAGGCCGCGACGCAGGCCGAGATCGATGCGGCCGTCGACGCCGCCATCGCCGAAGTCAGCGCCAGCGGCGTCACCGGCGCCCCGGCCATGGGCAAGATCATGGCCATCCTGAAGCCGGCACTGGCGGGCAAGGCCGACCTGTCCGCGGTCTCGCAGCAGGTCAAGGCTCGTCTGGCTGGTTGAACGGCGGCGCCTCCTCTTCGGGGAGGTCCTCCGGCAGGTCCGCGAACAGGTCCGCCTGGCGTGGCCTGGCGGCGGCCTCGCCGTCGGGGAAATTGCTCATGCCCACGCCTACCAGCCGGTAGCGCGTGCTGGCGGGCAATTCCACCCGCGCGCGCATCTGCCGCGCCATATCCCCCAGCGCCTGGGCGGACGCCGGCAGCACCGGCGACGTCACACTGCGGGTCAGCAGGCGGAACCGGTCCGTCTTCAGCTTCAGCGTCACCGTATAACCCCTGCCCCGCTTGCGCAGCGCCTGTTCCCACACCCGCAGCGCCAGCTTGTCGATGACTTCGCCCAGGTCGGACAGCGGCCGGTCGTCCTCGAAGGTCGTTTCAGCCGACACCTGCTGCGCCAACTGGTCCGGCTCCACCGGCCGGTCGTCGATGCCGTGCGCCAGTTCATGCAGCCGGCGGCCATAACGGCCGAAGCGCTGCTCCAGTTCCGCCAGGCTGCGGTTGGACAGGTCGCCCACCGTCAGGATTCCCATCTGCTCCAGCTTGCCCTGCATCACGGCGCCCACGCCCGGCACCTTGCGCACCGGTAGCGGCGTCAGGAAGTCCAATACATCGCGGGGCCGCAGCACGAACAGGCCGTCCGGCTTGTTCCAGTCAGAAGCAATCTTGGCCAGGAATTTATTCGGTGCCACGCCGGCGGACGCGGTCAGGCCGGTCTCTGCCTTGATCTGCGCCCGGATGGCGCGCGCGACCTCGGTGGCGGACGCCAGGCCGCCTTTGTTCTCAGTCACATCCAGATAGGCCTCATCGAGCGACAACGGCTCGATCAGGTCGGTATGGCGGGAGAAGATCTCACGCACATGGCGCGAGACCTCGCGGTACTTGTTGAAATCCGGCCCGACATACTGGGCGTGCGGGCACAGCCGCAGCGCGCGCGCGACCGACATGGCCGAGTGCACGCCGTAGCGGCGCGCCTCGTAAGAGGCCGCGCACACCACCGAACGGGGTCCTTTCCAGGCCACCACCACCGGCTGGCCCTGCAAGGCCGGATTGTCGCGTTGCTCGACCGACGCATAAAAAGCGTCCATGTCGACGTGTACGATTTTGCGCATCTCAGCTGCTGGACAGTTCCTGTGTCCGTGCCGCCCGCGCGGCGTAAAAACGCCTATTATGGCGCCTCATTTTCATCGGTTAAGAGCATCATGGAAACCAAGCAAGGCGCGGCCCCCCAGTTTTCCGTCGATTATTTCGGCGCCCGGATCCCCCTGATGGAATACCTGGGCCTGGTCCCCGAACACATCGAACCCAACCTGGCGCGCACCCGCCTGCCCTGGCGCGTCGAGCTGACCAACAGCCGCGGCGACGTCCATGGCGGCACCCTGATGGCCGTGCTGGACTTTACCCTGAGCGCGGCCGCGCGCGGTTCGCTGGAAGCCGGCATCAGCATGGCCACCATCGACATGAGCACCAGCTTCATGGCACCGGCCACCGGCGACCTGACGGTCGAGGCCCGTTGCATCAAGCTGGGCAAGTCCATTGCCTTCTGTGAAGGCGACATCTTCAACGGCAAGGGCGAGCGCGTCTGCAAGGCGACGGCCACCTTCAAGGTGATCCGCCCCCGTGCCGACGGCGGCGGCAAGGCCGGCACGGACTGAGCGCCCGCCCCTGCCCCAGCGCGCCGCCCCCTTACTTCGGCGGCGGCGTCACCGGATTATTGGTGTCGCTGGGCATATAGGACACGCAGGACGGCACCTGGAAGCGAATGGCATCGCGCATCGCGATGACGGCATCCGCGTTCCACACCGAACGGCCCCACATGGCGATATGCACGTCGCTGTGGCCGGCGTCGATGCCGACGATATCCACCCGGGCAACGTCGTTGTCCGAGAACGGCGCGGTCACGCGCAGCGTGGCCTTGCGGCCGGCGTCGTCCACCGTGCCCCGCACCTGGTAGGCATCCTTGCCGGTCAGGCATTGTTCAGCCTGCGTGCGTGCCAGCTGGTAAGCCTTCTGGTAGCCCACTTCGACTTTGTAGTCGCCACTGGGCGACTGGCCCGGGGTGATGCCTATGGCGCACCCGGCCAAACCCACGGCCAGCACTGAGGCGGCCGCCGTAATCCTCAACATAAGACCTCCAATAAACGGCGCAATTATGCGCTATCCGTGGCCGCCGTCCACCTTGGCCCCTGGACGTAACCAGGATTGCGCATTGTGAAGACGCCGTGGCGGGTCACGGACGGCCTGCCGCCGCGGGGCCTGTCCGCGGCTGGATCGGCCGCCGGATGGCCGGCCCCCGGATGGCCGGCCCCTTGATTCGACACCCTCGATGCCGCTATGGCATGATCGTAGGCCCGCCGCGGACGCATTCGTTCGCCCGCAACACCGGAGAGTACCTTGTTCAAATTCATGACCCGGTCCCTGCTGGCCGCCACGCTGATCGGTGCCGCCTCGGGCGCCGCCGCTCAAGCGCCCAAGCAATATCCGCTGAAAGACTTCTTCCGCAATCCCGACCGCGGTTATTTCCGCCTGGCCGAAGACGGTAAGACCCTGGGGTTCATGCAGCCCGTCAGCATCGACGGCCAGCCCGCTCGCATGAACATCTTCGTGCAGAAGCTGGACGGCTCCACGCCGATCGGCGAACCGCGCAAGCTCACCAGCGAAACCGCGCGCGACATCAGCAACTATTTCTGGAAAGGCTCCGACACCATCCTTTATGCCAAGGACTTCGGCGGCGACGAGAACTTCCACGTGCTGGCGGTCAATGTCGCGGACGGCAAGGTCACCGACCTGACGCCCTACGAGCACGTGCGCGCCGGCATCGAGGACGATCTCGAAGACGATCCCGACCACGTGCTGGTCAGCCACAACCAGCGCGATCCACAGGTGTTCGACGTGTATCGCGTCAACATCCGCACCGGCGCGTCCGAACGCGTGGCCGAGAATCCCGGCAATGTCGTCGGCTGGCAGACCGACCATGCCGGCAAGGTGCGCGCGGCCGTCACCAGCGATGGCCTGAACACCACCCTGCTGTATCGCGACAAGGAAAGCGACCCGTTCAAGCCGCTGATCACCACGGACTACCGCACCAGCGTCAGCCCGTCGCTGTTCACCTTCGACGACAAGCGCCTGTATGCCTTGAGCAACCGCGGCCGCGACACCCTGGCGCTGGTCGAGATCGATCCCGCCCACCCCGATACGGAAAAGCTGCTGTTCGACCCGCAGCAGGTCGACCTGGGCGGCATCGCCTATTCGCGCAAGCGCAAGGTGCTGACGGCGGCCGGCTACCAGACCGACAAGACCCACCGCAAGTTCTTCGACGCCCAGACCGAGGCGCTGTACGGCAAGCTGGAAGCGCACCTGCAGGGTTATGAGTTCATCGTCCAGGGCGAGACCCGCGACGAGGACAAGTTCATCGTCGCCGCCTACAACGACCGCACGCCGGGCTCGCGCTATCTGTACGACGTCAAGACGGACATGCTGACCAAGCTGGCCGACATCAACCCCGCCCTGCCTGAATCCGACATGGCGGAGATGCGTCCGGTGTCTTTCCAAAGCCGCGACGGCCTGACCATACACGGCTACCTGACCGTGCCCAAGGGCCGTGCCGCCAAGGACCTGGCGTGCATCGTCAACCCTCACGGCGGCCCGTGGGCGCGTGACAGCTGGGGCTACAACCCGGAAATCCAGTTCCTGGCGAACCGCGGCTTCTGCGTGCTGCAGATCAACTTCCGCGGTTCGACCGGCTATGGCCGCAAGTTCTGGGAAGCCGGCTTCGGCCAGTGGGGCCTGACCATGCAGGACGACATCACCGATGGCGTGCAGTGGCTGATCAAGGAAGGCATTGCCGATCCCAAGCGCATCGGCATCTACGGCGGCAGCTATGGCGGCTATGCCACCCTGGCCGGCATCACCTTCACCCCGGATCTGTATGCGGCCGCGGTGGACTACGTCGGGGTGTCCAATCTGTTCACCTTCATGAACACCATTCCACCGTACTGGAAGCCCTTGCTGGCCAAGATGCACGACATGGTGGGCGATCCGGAGAAAGACAAGGAGCGCCTGGCCGCCACGTCGCCGGCCTTGCATGTGGACCGCATCAAGACCCCCTTGTTCATCGCCCAGGGGGCCAAGGATCCGCGCGTCAACAAGGATGAAAGCGACCAGGTGGTGGAAGCCTTGCGCAAGCGGGGCGTCGAGGTCGAGTACATGGTGAAGGACAACGAAGGGCACGGTTTCCATAACGACGAGAACAAGTTCGAGTTCTACGCCGCGATGGAGAAGTTCTTCAACCAGCACCTGAAGCCGTAAGGCCCCTTCCCTGGGAGCAGGTGTCGTTCATCAAGGCCCGCTGACGCGGGCCTTGATTTTGCCTGGAAGGCTTGGTGCCCATGGGGCGCCTTTTTCCCCTACCCTGAATCTTCTACGCGGCCTTGGCTCGTGGTTTCCTGCGGCCCATGTCCGGCAGGAAGGCCGCCACCATGCCCAGCAGAGGCAGGAACGAGCACACCTTGTAGACGAACCCGATACTCGTGGCATCGGCCAGATTCCCCAGCACCGCGGCCCCTACTCCGCCCAGCCCGAACGACAGGCCGAAGAACAACCCGGCGATGGTCCCCACCTTGCCCGGCACCAATTCCTGCGCGAACACCACGATGGCGGAGAAGGCCGACGCCAGCACCAGGCCGATGATCGCCACCAGCACCGCCGTCCAGAACAGATTGGCATACGGCAGCATCAGCGTGAACGGCGCCACGCCCAGGATCGACGTCCAGATCACCGCCTTGCGCCCGATACGGTCACCGACCGGGCCACCGACCACCGTCCCCACCGCCACGGCGGCCAGGAACACGAACAGGTAAAGCTGCGCCGTGCGCACCGGCAGATGGAACTTGTCGATCAGATAGAAGGTGAAATAGCTGTTCAGGCTGGACAGGTAGAAGTACTTGGAAAACACCAGCACGGCCAGCACACCCAGCGCCATGCCCACCTTGCGCTTGTCCAGCGCCGGCACATCGCCCTCGCGCCTGGCCTTGGGCTTGAGCCGCCAGCGGTTCGCCGCGTACCAGCGGCTGATGCCGATCAACACCATGATGCCGAACAGCGCGGCCAGCGAAAACCACGCCACACTGCCCTGGCCATGCGGGATGATCAGCAGCGCGGCCAACAACGGCCCCAGCGACGACCCCACGTTGCCGCCCACCTGGAACAGCGACTGGGCCAGGCCATGCTGGCCGCCCGAGGCCATGCGCGCCACCCGCGAAGATTCGGGATGGAAGATCGACGATCCCGTTCCCACCAGCACCGCCGCGATCAGCAGGAAGGGATAGGTCGGCGCCACCGACAGCAGCAGCAAGCCCACCAGCGTGAATCCCATGCCGACCGGCAGCGAATACGGCAAGGGCCGCCTGTCCGTGTAGAAGCCGATGCAAGGCTGCAGCAGCGACGCGGCGATCTGGTACGTCAGCGTAATCAGCCCGATCTGGCTGAAACTCAGCTGGAACGATTCCTTCAGCATGGGATAGATGGCCAACAGGATCGACTGGATCATGTCGTTCATCAAATGCGCCACGCTGATCGCGCCCAGCACCTTGAACGCCGTGTTGTCCTTGGGCAGGGGCACGGCCGCGGGTGACGTCGCGACCGGCGGCGTGGCCGTCACGATGGGAGTCTCGATGGATGTAGTCATTATGGGGACAGGGCAAGGGATGAAATCGGGGCATGCCGCCGGTCACCCCGTCGGCCGTGAGGGACATGCCCTCTTGAGCTACCAGGAAACCGGCGCAATCCGGCCGTCACGCGAGTGTAATCACGCCCGCGCGCGGCCGAGTGACAACTTTCGTCGAATAAGTGACACTGTCGCCCATGCCTGCCCGTCCCCCCGCCCATGCCCCCTGGCGCAGCATCGATGCCGACGACTACCAGCGCGTGCCCCGCCCGGTCACCGCGATGGCCAAGGAGTTCGATCCGCGTTCCAACACCGGCCCGCACGCCCATGCGCGGGCCCAGCTCATCTACGCCGCCGAAGGCGTCATGCGGGTTTCCACCGCGCAGGGCGTGTGGGCCCTGCCCGCGCTGCGGGCCTTGTGGGTGCCGCCTGGCGTGGAACACGCGGTGGACATGATCACCCCCGTGTCCATGCGCACCCTGTACGTGGACCGCAGCATCGCCGCCGGCCTGTGGGCCGAATGCTGCGTCATCGAGGTATCGGGCCTGCTGCGCGAACTGGTCCTGGCGCTGGCGCGCGAGCCCATCGAATACGCCCTGGACGGCCGCTGCGGCCAGATCGCCAGCCTGATCCCGGCCGAACTGGCGATCGCCAAGGTATTGCCCATCCGTATTCCCTGGCCCGCCGACCGCCGCCTGCAGGCCGTCTGCCGTGCCATCCTGGACGATCCCGGCAGCCCGCGTACCGTCCATGAATGGGGCGACGTGGTCGGCGCCAGCGGGCGCACGCTGATACGCCTGTTCCAGGCTGAGCTGGGCCTGAATTACCGCCAGTGGGTGCAACAGGTACGCCTGGCCGATGCCGTTGGCCGGCTGGCCCTGGGCCAGCCCGTGGCGCGCATCGCCACCGAACTGGGCTATCGCAGTCCCAGCGCTTTCGCGGCGATGTTCAGGCGGGCGCTGGGCAGCCCGCCCAATCTATATTTGAATCAGGCTGTATCCGGATGAGGCGCGGCAACAATCCGCATCTTCGCCGGCACCCGCGACGCGCCTTCATCGGCTTGCCAGCCTCACCTGCGATAATGCGCGTTTGGTTACCTGAAAACTAATTCCCCCTGGGCGGGTCTATAGACATCTGCCCTAGAATCGCCAGCGATGAGCCAAGCCGCACCTCCCAATACTCCCCGTCCGGACGGTACGCCGGCCCGCCCCTCTTTTCTGCGTCGTTTCGTCGTCAAGACCGCTGTCTTCGCGATCGGTGCCGGCCTGTGCGGCCTGATCGCCCTGGGTCTGGCCCTGGCGCTGGCCTATCCCAGCCTGCCCGACCTGCACGCCATGACCGACTATCGGCCACGCGTACCGCTGCGGGTCTACACCGCGGACAAGGTGCTGATCGGCGAATTCGGCGAAGAGCACCGCAACGTGCTGCGCTTCAACGAGATCCCCGAGGTCATGCGGCATGCCGTCCTGGCCGCCGAGGACGATCGCTTCTACCAGCACGGCGGCGTGGACTGGAGCGGCGTGGTGCGCGCCGTGGCGGCCAACGTGCTGCGCGGCTCCAAGAGCCAGGGCGCCAGCACCATCACCATGCAGGTGGCGCGCAACTTCTACCTGTCCTCGGAAAAGACCTATTCGCGCAAGTTCTACGAACTGCTGCTGACATTCAAGATCGAGAACACGCTGACCAAGGACCAGATCCTTGAGCTGTACATGAACCAGATCTACCTGGGTCACCGCGCC
Organism: Achromobacter sp. HZ34; assembly: GCF_002209485.1. Lineage (GTDB taxonomy): Bacteria > Pseudomonadota > Gammaproteobacteria > Burkholderiales > Burkholderiaceae_B > Bordetella_C. The sequence continues at coordinate 85,795 of NZ_NJIX01000002.1, forward strand.
TACGGCTTCGCCGCCGCCGCGCGTACGTACCTGGGCAAGGAACTGAGCCAGGTCACGCCGGCCGAAGCCGCGCTGCTGGCCGGCCTTCCGAAGGCGCCTTCGCGCTACAACCCCATCAACAACCTGCCTCGCGCGCAGCTGCGCCAGCATTACGTGCTGGGCCGCATGCGCGCGCTGGGCTGGCTGGACGACACCGCTTACCAGGCCGCCATGGCACAGCCGCTGGTCGTGCGCGGCAGCGGGGAAAGCGGCGCCGGCGGCAGCGCGTTCCGCGTGCATGGCGAGTATCCGGCCGAACTGGTGCGCCAGGCCATGTACAACACCTTCGGCGACCAGACCTATTCGCGCGGCATCAACGTCTACACCACCATCGACTCCAAGGACCAGGACGCGGCGTATAAAGCCGTGCGCGCCGGCGTGCTCGATTACACCCGCCGCGCTGCGTATCCCGGCCCCGAAGACAATATCGACCTGCCCGACGACATCGAGAAAGATCCGCAGGCGCTGGACGACCTGCTGGACGGCTTGCAGGACAAGTATCCCGACAGCGACGACCTGTATGCCGGCGTGGTGCTGGAAGCCAGCCCCACCGCCATCAAGGTGGCGCGCGGCGGGCACGACATCGTCACCGTCGACGACAAGAAAGCCCTGTCGGTGGTGGCCCGCGCGCTGGGCCCCAAGGCCAAGGATGACGTGCGTATCCAGCGTGGCTCGGTGGTCTACGTGCACAAGAACGGCGACGCCTGGGAAGTGATCAACATGCCGGCGTTGCAAGCGGCGCTGGTGTCCATGGTGCCGGACGACGGCGCCATCCGCGCCATGATCGGCGGCTTCGATTTCAACCGCGGCAACTTCAACCGAACCGTGCAGGCCTGGCGCCAGCCCGGTTCCAACATCAAGCCCTTCATCTACTCGGCCGGGCTGACGCGCGGCCTGACGCCGGCCACGCAGATTTCCGACCAGCCGTTCGCGCTGACCGCCGAGCAGACCGGCTCCAAGGCCTGGAATCCGAAGAACGACGGCAATGCCTATGAGCCCATGCTGACGCTGCGGCAGGCCTTGTACAAGTCCAAGAACATGGTGTCGATCCGCATCCTGCAAGCCATCACGCCGGCTTACGGGCAGGAGTTCCTGACGCGCTTCGGCTTCGACAAGGCGCGCTGGCCCGCGGTGCTGCCCATCGCGTTGGGCGCCGGTTCGGCCACGCCGCTGCAAGTGGTGAACGCCTATTCCGTGTGGGCCAATGGCGGCTATCGCGTCACGCCCTACCTGATCGACAAGGTCACCGACAGCGATGGCAAGGTGCTGATGCAGGCGCAGCCGCAGAAGGCGGGCGATGAAAGCACGCGCGTCGTCGATCCGCGCGTGGCGTGGATCATGGACGACATGCTGAAGGGCGTGGCTACCTACGGCACCGCGGCGCGCGCGCATTCCGTGCTCAAGCGCAACGACGTGGGCGGCAAGACGGGGACCACCAATGATTCGGTGGACGTCTGGTTCTCCGGCTATACGCCCGCCCTGGCCACCACGGTGTGGATGGGCTTCGACCAGCCGCGTTCGCTGGGGTCGAATGAATTCGGCGCCGGCCTGACCCTGTCGGCGTGGATACAGTACATGCAGACAGGGCTCAAGGGCGTGCCCGAAGCCAAGCCGCGTCCGCAGCCGCAGGGCATGCTGGTCGACAACGGCGAGTATTACCTGTCCGAGTTTCCGCCGGGGCAGGCCGTGGCGACGCTGGACCTGCCGACGGATGATGCGCTGGGTGATTTCCTGAATAACGGCGGCACGGGTGGGATGCCCATGCTGAATCCGACGGTGCCGGGGGGCCAGCCGGGTTCGATGCCTGGGGCACAACCTGGCGTTCAGCCTGGGGCCCAGCCCGGAGCGCGGCCGGGGGCTCAGCCCGGCTCTTCATCGGGCGCCGGCCAGTTGCCCCCGTCGGGCGTCGAAAGCCTGCCCATCCCCATCCCGCAGGTCGGCGAGCCGATCCGCCAGCGCCCGCCAGGCACGCCGGCAGCGGCGTCGGCGCCGAACTCGCCCAACGCGCCGGCAGCGGGCGGCCAGGCGCCGGTCCAACAGCCCTTCTTCCCCCCTATCCCGGTGCCGCGCGTGGACGCCGGGCCGGCCGGCGGCACGCCAGTCGCGATGGCGATTCGTTGAGGCCAGCGACCGCAGCGCTGCTGCTGTGAGCGAAAATCAAGAGGGGCTGTTCAAAATGAACAGCGCCCTTCTTGTTTTCACCCCGTGCGGTTCGCCAGAACGTTACTCCTTGCTCGCCTCGTAGCGCGCCTTCGCTTCTTCATTCGGCGGATACAGCCCCGGCAGCGCGGCGCCGTTGTCGATCTCCTGCATGATCCACGCCTCCTGGCGCTCCTGCTCAACGGCGATCGGCACGATCTCCTCCAGCAAGGCCGCAGGAATCACCACCGCGCCATCGTCGTCGACCACGATCACGTCATCCGGAAAGACCGCCACGCCGCCGCAGCCGATCGGTTCCTGCCAGCTCACAAAGGTCAGCCCGGCCACCGACGGAGGCGCGGCCACCCCTTGGCACCACACCGGAAGATTCGTGCCCAGCACCCCGGCGCCATCGCGCACCACGCCGTCGCTGACCAAGGCCGCCACGCCGCGCTTGCGCATGCGCGCGCACAGGATGTCGCCAAAGATGCCCGCGTCCGTCACGCCCATCGCATCGACCACCGCCACGCAGCCGGCCGGCATGGCCTCGATGGCGGCGCGGGTGGACGTCGGCGACGACCACGAAGCCGGCGTCGCCAGGTCCTCGCGAGCCGGCACGAAACGCAGCGTGAAAGCACGGCCCACCACGCGCGCCTGGCCGGAACGCAAGGGCCGCGTACCGCGCATCCACACATTGCGCAGCCCCTTCTTCAGCAACACGGTGGTCAAGGTCGCGGTGGACACACCGCTCAGGGCATCGATGATCTTTTGGTCTAGCGTCATGCCAGCAAATCTCCTGACTGCGAATCGCGGCCTCAGGCCAGGGCCGCGGAGGGTAAAGGAAGCGCCGGTACGGCGCGCAACGTCGACAGGTCCAGCAACGTGAAATAACCATCCGGTTGCCAGCCGCCGGTGTCGATATGGTAGACGTTGCCCAGCACGGTGGCGCGCGTTACTGGGGTATGTCCCACCACCAAGGCGCGCAAACCGACGACGCAGGTGGCGTCGTGCTGCTCCAGGCGCTGGCGCGACCACTGGCAGATGCCGCGCGCGCGCTTCGGCCGGGTACGCAGCAGCGCGTCGAACTTATGCCATTCCCGCACGGGCGTATCGGCGTGTACCACGCCCACCAGGCCCTCCCGGGTTTCCACCTCCAACGCCAATGGCAGACGGGCCAGCGCCTCTGCATGGATACGCTGGTCCTCGTCCGTCATGTCCAGGAACCAGCCGCCGCCGTTCTCGCGCCAGTTTTGGGTGTCCACCTGGCCATGGCGCACGTGGCGCACGGCATAGTCCTCGTGGTTGCCCTGCACCGCGTGGAACCAGGGCTGACGCAGCCATTCCAGCGCGGCACGGCACTCCGGACCGCGGTCGATCAGGTCGCCCACGGAGAACAGGCGGTCGCGCGCCGAATTGAAGCCTGCCCGCGCCAGCGTCTCGCGCAGGCGTGTGAAATGGCCGTGGATATCCCCGACGGCCCAATCGCGGCCGGACGTATTGCGTGCGAAATGCTGAATCAGAGGCGACATGGGACGGTACTCGCGAAGACAGCACCGCGCCGCGACCAGACGCCGCGCCGCGCATTGCCCATACGCTAACACGGCGGGCAACGACGACGCCGTGTCGGCGACAAAGCTCGGCCATATACCCTAATGCGTCACTACAAAGGTTTTTTTGAGCAACGCTCGTCGACCGGCACCCGCCGCGGCAACAGGGGCGATAGCCCACGAAAGGGGCGATGGGGGTACCCTGTTTAAAAAAACCTTATAGCCGGACGGTTGTAGCTCGATCGACGCCCTTGAATATCGCCCCTATTTCGCCGGGGCGTTCTTCTTCAACCAGCCCTGCAGGAACGCGATCTCCTTCTCTTGCGCGTCGATCACCTCCTGCGCCAGCTTGCGCATTTCCGGATCGCGGCCGTACTTGAGCTCGGTGCGCGCCATATCGATGGCGCCCTGGTGATGCGGAATCATGCCGCGCGCGAAATCGACATCCGCGTTGCCGGAATAATCGATCGCCATATTGCTGTGCATGCGCTGCATGCTTTCCTGATAGGCCTGGGTACTGGGCGTACCCGCGCCCGACGACATCGACATGTGCATGTCGCCATGCTTGGTCCCGGTCTGGGCTTGCGCCACGCCCGTAGCAAAAAACATCGCGCAAAATATCGACGACACCGCGCCCAGCGCGGCAACATGAGACTTCTTCATCGAAACATTCCTTTCATGGCAAGGATGCGGCGGTGGAATCCAGGCCGCACGGCGAATACTCGCACAATCGGCGCCCAGGCGTGTACATTGGCCGGTGCTCGCCTCGATTCCCACCGATTGCAGGAGCACGCATATGAAGCCACGTGTCGCCATCGTCGCCCCTGGCGCCATGGGTAGCGCCATCGGCCGCCGCCTGGATGAACACGGTCTGCAAGTCCTGACCTCCCTTACCGGCCGCAGTGGCGCCAGCGTTGAACGCGCCCGCGCCGCCGGCATGCACCACCGCACTGACGCGGAACTCTCCCACGCCGATCTTTTCCTGGCCATCGTACCGCCCGCCGAAGCCGAAGCGGTGGCCCGCTACTATGCCGCGCTGTTCCGCGATGCGGGGCGCTCGCCCGTCTATGTCGATTGCAATGCCGTCAGCCCGCGCACGGTGGCCCGCATTGCCGACATCATCCACGATAGCGGTGCTGCCTTCGTCGACGGCGGCATCATCGGCCGGCCGCCGCAACCTGGACACCCGGGCCCGGTGCTGTACTGTTCAGGGCCGGCGGCGGGCGCGGTCGAGGCGCTGGGCCGCGCTGGCATGCGCGTGAAAGTGATGCCCGCCGAAATCGGCGCGGCGTCAGCCTTGAAAATGTCCTATGCCGGCATCACCAAGGGCCTGACCGCGCTGGCCGCCACCATGTTGCTGGCGGCCACCCGCAACGGCGCGGGTGCGGCCCTGCATGCGGAACTGGCCGACAGCCAGCCGCAACTGCTGGCCCAATTCAGCCGCGCCGTACCGGACATGTTCGGCAAGGCCTATCGCTGGGTGGCCGAGATGCATGAGATCGCCGATTTCCTGCAAGAGGATGCCGCCGGCAGCGACGTGTACCGCCGCTTCGGCGACATCTACGAGGCCCTGGCGGCCGCCCACCGTGATCGAGGCGATTCCATCGAGCGCCTGGATGCCTTCTTCGCGCAGGAACCGTAGGAAAAATCTCCACTGTTTTCGGAACCAGAGTTAGTAAATCGCAACCTACGTGCGGAACCGTGCGGTTGATGTCTTGAAGATTCAACATCGACCGTACCTTTCTTCACTGTGTTTACAACAAAGTTCCGGAGACAGCATTTTGCGCTATATCCCTTCTTTCGCCCGGCATAGGCCTTGGGCGGCACGCGCCCTGTTCGCGTTGCGTGTGCTGCGCGCGCGCAGCCCGCGTCATTCCCAGTTCCACGAATCCATGCTGCCCTGCTGGCAACCGCTGCGCCACGCCGTGGCCGCCGCGCCGCGCCATGGCCGTTACCTGAGCCTTCTCGCCTGCCGTCCCGTGACGGCCGATCTGCACTAACCGTCTACCGGAGACCCACGACATGGATGCCAATGCTGCCAGCCTGTCCTTTACTTCTGCCACCCCTCAACATCTCGAGGTAACCACATCACCTGACGCCGTCAAGGTCCAGCGCCGGGAATCTTTCCCGTTCACCCCCGCCGCCGGTCAGAAAAACCGCACGAACACGGGGCCCAGCAGCGTCTGGACGGACGTACCGGCCATCGTGCAGACGTCGGTCGGCAGGACACGCGCTGCCTCGGGCGACCAGGGCGATACCGCCCCGGCCGCGACGAATGAGAACGTCGCACTGGAGACTGTCGCCCCGGAGACCGTTGCGCAGGACGTCGCCGCCGGCACGGACGGCAAGCCGGTCAAGGCCGGCAAGAATGGCCACTCGCGCAAGCCGTCCATCTTCGACAAGCTGTCGTTCAAGTGGTCGAAATCGACCGTGGAGGCCAGGCAGGCCGGCGCCAACAACCAGGGCCCCACGCCAAGCACGGAACAGGGCGGGTTGGTGCTGGCCTCGAACATCAATGAATTGACCGCGAAGGCACTGCAGCCGGAGGCAACGCTGATGCTGGTCAAAGCCGAAGAGATGGAAGCGGCCCCGCTGGACGCGGAAAACCGGCCGCCGCTGGAGGGCGGCAAGGAGCAGAAGAAGGGTAAATCGGGCCGCTTCCTCGCCTGCATCAGCCCCCGCACCAAGGACGACTGACCTACGCCCTGCGTGTCAGCCCCAGGGAGATACCACTGTCAGCGGCATCTCCCTGGGCTTGGCCTGGATCGGCGCGCGGTGTATCTCCCTGGGCTTTTCATGGATCGGCCGCGCGGTGTATCACATCGGGCTTGGCCTGGATCGGCCGCGGGCGGCATCGCCCGGGGACTTAGCCCAGATCGGCTACGGTATCGACGTCGCGCAGGACGCCTGCGTCATCGCAAGGCAGCATATGTACGCCATGGCGCTGCACCAGGTCGCGCGCGCCTGTGTCGCCATCGAGCCGTGCCAGTTCCGGCAGCAGGTGCCACGCGAAAGCGACCGGGTGGCCACGCCGACCCTCGCATGCAGGCGCCACGATGGGATGCGCCAGACCTGCGGCGCACACCGCCCGCAAGGTATCCGGCGCGATCCACGGCATATCTCCCAATGCCACCAGCACCCCATGCGGAGGCACGGCGCTGCCATCGGCCAACGCCGTGTGCGGAGGCGCGGCGTTGCCAACGGCCAAGGCCTCATGCGAGGGTGCGGCGCCATCGCCATGCCGCGCGAGCAGATGACGAGCGGCGGCGGCCAGGCTGGCGCCCATGCCACGGGCGGCGTCCATCGGCTCGATCAGTTCACAACCAGGCAACTGAACCAACGCCTCACGCAAGGCAGGACGGCTGGGCCGCAGGACGATCAGCACATGCGCTGCCACCTCACGTAAAGCGGTGGCCGCGGCGAGCACGACGGGCTGCCCATCCGGCAGCGGCGCCAACAATTTGTCGGCGTGTTCATCTCCCGCCGAAGCACGAAAACGCGTGCCTGCGCCGCCCGCCAGCAGGATGCCGACATAGACAGGACCGGATGACGAACTTGGCGAAACGGAGTTCAACGACATCGCGCCAGTGTAAGCGGAGCAGGATGGCACTGAAGCAGCGGCGCACTTGTGGCTCCAGCGGTGACGATGCCCGCGGCCACGCCAGCGGTCACAGCCACCGCCGTAGCCGTAGCCACGCCACGCCAGGCCAGGCCAGACCCGGCCAGGCGGATCAGGGTCGAGCGGAGGCGCGGGCCGAAGCCCTGGCTGCGGCCGACCGGCGGCGGCCACTCATTCCGGCATCGGATCCGGGATGCCCTCTTCGTCGACGCTCTTCACCGCGGCCAAGGCGTTGCGGGCGGCGGACATGGCTTCGATGCCGTTGCGAAAGCGCCGAGTCTTGAAAATGCGGAAAGTCAGCGGCTCTTCCTCGCTGCCATCCTTCTTCGTTTCCATGTACGCACAAGCCGGCCCGTCTTCGTTGGGCGGTGTCGAATAGGCGTAAACCGTATAGCCACTTACCAGCCTGGGAGTCGTCATCGCGGAATGTCCTGTCCTGGGGGCCGTCGGACGCGCCATGCGCCCCGGCGTCGCCTGCCGTCAGGCGAGGCGCCACGGCCGTCGCCCAGCTGCCCGTCCAACGGGCGGCAGGTCGTCAGCGCGAGAGGATCGCAGAAAAATCAATACTTCGCAAGAAATACGAACAATGTGAAATATTACTGACATTGCCCAGGCCGCCACCGAATTAGCGCCGCGGGGCGCACCCGCTCTGCTGACGGCCGGCAGCGTTGGACAAACGCACTTCCGGCGCACGCCGTCTGGGACCGGCACCCCACGGGTCGCCGGATCCCCCACGGTATCGGTCGCGGCGCTTCTGCCTGGCTCAGCCGGCCGGCAACGCGTCGTAGCTGGTGGCCAGGTGATACGGCGTTGTCGATGGCATATCCGTGCGCGCCACGATGCCGTCGGCCTGCAGGCATTCGTACCACCCGCGCGGCTGTAGAAACCGCTCGCGCAGCCGCTGCAACTGCCGCTTCAGCAGCGCCGCCACGGCGGGATCGCCATGCACCGCCAACGCCCGCGCATATTCGGTCTGCGCCCAGATCCGCTGGGTGGCGTCGATGACATCACCCTTCAGGTCCAGCGCCGCGCACACGCCGTCGGTCGCCATATCCACGCCGCGCGCCTGGGCGAACGTGAACGCGTGTTCCAGGGCGTCGCCCAGCACGGTATCGCCGAACACATCCGGCGCACTGCGCGCCAGCGCCAGCCATTCGAACTGGTGCCCAGGCTCGATGCGGTTATCCGCTACGCCCACCCGCAACTCCGTGATGCACTGCGTGGGCCCGTGCAGAAAGGCCCCAGCCATGCCACTGACGATCCGCCGCAACGCCGGCGTGAACGCCGCATCGCCCGTCGCCTGGCGCGCGGCCAGGTAAGCCTCGGTCAAATGCATCACGGGATTCTGCTGCACGTCCAGCAACGGCGCGGAAAGATCCGCCTTCAGCTGCGCCCAGTACAGCCCCGCCGGCGCCGAGAAACGCGTCTCCACCTGGCCCGCCGTGGCGCCCAGCAGGTCCAGCGCGCGCCGGTCGCGCGTCACGCCGTAATGCGCCGCACACGCGAAGATCGCGAAAGCATACGTATAGAGATCGTGCGTCGTATCCAGCGGCGCGCCTTGCGCGTCGACGCTATAGACCCACCCCCCTTCCGGATGCACGAAGCGCTGGCGCAAGGCATCGAACAACCGGGCCGCGTGCTCAGTGGCGCCGGCCGTCGTGTGGACATAGAGTTGGCGCGCGCACGCCATCGCGCGGTAGCGCGTCACCGGCAGCACTTGCAGGCGCATGCCATCCACGGCTTCGTAGGGGAGTTGCAGGTCCGCGTTATAGCCCGTCGTGCGCCACAGGGGCAACACGATATCGCGGTAGTGCTGGCGCAGGTCGGCGACCAGGGCCAGGACGGAGGAATCGAAAGAATCGGAAGGGGAAGCGGGCATGAAAACGCGCGGGCGGCGGCGAAAAAAACCACAGCCCGCACGATACCCGATGCGCGCGGCGCGGACCAGCGCAGGAGTACCTGGCCAGAGACCGCTTGGCCTTGCGCCTGCGCGGTTCACGTCGCTGGTGGCGCTATCAGTGTCCGAGGACGACTTGCAGGACCACGCCGGTACCGATGGCGCTCAACACGAAGTCAGGGCCTATACCCATCCACTGATAACCGCGCGGCGGCGCCGACAGGTTATAGCGATGCCAATCCTCGACGATGTACTGGCGGTTGCGATAGTCCGGCGGCAGGCGATCGCCCTTGGCCCAGCGCGGACCGCCAGGGCCGTGCGCGTCGGGACCATACTGCGGCCCATGGCCGTGGTTCTTGTCCGGCCCAGGCTTGCCCGAGTGTCCCGGACCGTCCTGCGGACCGCCGGGACGCCCCGGCCCCTGCGCACCCGGACCGCCGGGACGCCCCGGCCCCCCATTCTGCGGACCGCCAGGACCGCCGGGACGCCCTTGCCCCGGTCCACCCGGGCCACGGTCCTGCTGGGCCAGGGGACCGATCGGCCGTTGCCCATGATCACGGTCATCGGCGTGTGCCGGCGCGCTGATCGCCAGCGAGGCCGCCGTCAGCATTCCGGCCATCAAGGCACCGGTGGCGCGCAGTGCGCGCTGGCGAGCCGGAGAGGCGTTATATAACGGTTTCTTATGCATGTTCAGTTCCTTCCTCATGCGCGGCACACAACAATCGCGTAATCCCTACACGCATGGACCTATGTAGGGTACCGAAATCGGGGCCGGGACAATGCCCGCTCCGCTGCAAAAATACGGAGAATTCGGCACGACATGCGAATGGATGTAACCGGAGAGAAAGCGGCGGGGACTCGCTTCGGAAGAATCGTTCGGGTGACCAGCGTGGTGAATCAGAACTCGCCGGAGCCGTCCATATGCAGGGCCAGACGCCCCTTCTCCGTCACGATAAGCAGGCCGGCGTCATTACGCTTCACGCAACGCAAGGTGGTCAAGGCGTCGACGAATTCAGCGGGAACGGGCTCGTATTCCTTCTCCCCCGCCGAATTGTCTGCCACGACTTGCAACCAATGACCTAGTTCACCTTTTTTGAAATTGTGCAGCGGCATCGATGGACTCCCTAATGCTGGCTAATCTGTTTAGAACACCCGCATTATCGACCACGGTCGCGTTCAAGCCCATTTCCCTCCGTTTTCGGAATCCGGCCGCTCTCCTGCATAATGTGCGCCAAATCGCCTGGAGCCCCCATGTCATTCCGTTTTGCCCTCTTCGCCGTCGCGCTGGCCACCCTGGCCGGCTGCTCGACCACCATGGGCCCCGTCATGGAAACCGGACAACCGGACCAATACACCATCACCAACCGCAACACCGTCCAAAGCGTGTCGTGGGTCGATATCAAGAGCAAGGCCTTGCTGCGCGCCAGCGAGTATTGCCAATCGCTGGGCCGCAAGATGACCAAGCCGGTCATCACGTCCAACCACGCCACCGGCCTGGGCCCGCGTGAAGCCTACGTGACCTTCAACTGCTCGCCCTTCCCGCAGCCCAGCGAGAAGGACGCCGACGGCAAGAGCCAGTAGCCCCCAGCAGCCCGCAGGTAGCCCAGGGCCCGCTCGCGGCCCTCGCCCCCCGTCCGAAAAGCGCCCGACGGGCCTCGGGCCAGTGCAGGCCACGGCCGGCGTCGGCTCGCCCACGGCAATCATCACCAACGCAGTTCCCCGGCAAGCGGGGATGCACCTCATTGCCGCTCCGATATAAATGGTATACCGTAGGATACAAACATAAATGCCGGGCCTGGACAGGCACCGGCTTTCCCTCAAAGGAAATCGGAGACGCTCCATGAAAATGCCCCGCCGCCTGGTTTTGTGCGCCCTCGCCGTGCTGACCCCCATCTGTGTGAGCCACGCGCAGAAGGCGCCCGCCGACAACTATCCCAGCCGGCCGATACGCCTGATCACGCCCTACGAACCGGGCGGCGGCGTGGATATCATGGCGCGGCTGGTGGCGCGCAACCTGACCAGCGAGCTGGGCGTTTCGGTGGTGGTGGAGAACCGGCCCGGCGCCGGCGGCGTGGTGGGAACGCAAGTCCTCACCGTCGCCGCCCCCGATGGCTACACCCTCATTCTCGACTCCCCTTCCCCGCTGGTCGTGGCGCCGTACCTGATGAAGAAACTGAACTATGACCCGCAGAAGGACCTGGCGCCCATCAGCCTGATTGCCGACGTGCCCGCCGTGCTGCTGGTCAAGAACGACTCGCCCATCCACTCCGTCAAGGATCTGCTTACCCTGGCCCGCAAGGAGCCGGGCAAGCTGACGTTCTCGTCTTCCGGGCTTGGCGGCACCGCCCACCTGTCGGCGCAATTGCTCAAAGTGCTGGCCGACGTCGACCTGCTGCACGTGCCCTATAAAGGCACCGCGCCCGCCATCCAGGCCGTGCTCACCGGCGAAGTCACGATGACGTTCGCCGACATGACCGCCGGCCTGCCCTTCGCCAAGAATCATCAGTTGCGCGCGGTTGCCGTGACCACGCCCCAGCGCAACCCGGCGCTGCCCGATGTGCCCACCGTTGCCGAGGCCGTGCCCAACTACGCGTCCAGCGTGTGGTACGGCCTGCTGGCGCCGAAGAACACGCCCCGTCCCATCATCGACAAGCTGAACCAGGCTATCGTCAAGTTCGTGCAGACACCCGACGTCAACAAGATGCTGGTGGAGGAAGGCGCCGAGCCCAAGGGCTCCTCGCCCGAACAGTTCCGCGTCTTCCTGCAGCAGGAAAGCGAGCGCTGGGGCAACGTCATACGCAAGTCCGGCCTGGAGCCGCAATAGGTATTGGGCAACAGGTAGCAGGCATCACGCCGCCCCCACCTCAGGAGAAGTCATGCTGTTGATCAACAATGAAGTCGTCGAGAAAGTGCTGACGATGCGCGAGTGCATCGAAGCGCAGGAACAAGCGTTTGCCGGTCTGCTGACCGGCGCGGCCATCGGCCGTCCGCGCATGGACATGTATGTCCCCTGCGACCGCGACGACGGGTATTACCGCTGGGGCTCGGTCGAGGGCAGCAGCGGTGGCATCCTGGCGGTGCGCCTGAAATCCGACATCCTGGTCTGGCCGCGCGATCATGCCGCGGGCGGCAGCGAGCAGAAATACTGCATGCAGCCAGGCACCTACTGCGGCCTGGTTTTTCTATTCAGCACCGGCAACGGCGAACCCCTGGCCCTGCTCAATGACGGCCATCTGCAGCACATGCGCGTGGGCGGCGCGGCAGGCATCGGCACCCGCCTGCTGTCGCGCGAGGATTCGCGCGAGCTGGGCATCATCGGCTCCGGCGGCATGGCGCAGACCTTCCTGGAAGCGATACTGGCGGTGCGCGACATACGGCGCGTCCGGGTCTACAGCCGCAAGGCGGAGAACCGCGAACGCTTCGCCCGCGAGAACACGCAACGCCACGGCATCGAGGTCATCGCGGTGGACGACCCGCGCGAAGCCGTGCGCGGCGCCGACATCGTCGCCACCTGCACCGACAGCATGACGCCGGTGCTGCAACCGGAGTGGCTGGAACCGGGCATGCACGTGGTGGTACTGACCCCACGCGAAATCGACCCCGCCATCGTGCAGCATTTCGATGTCGTCGTGCAGCAGGGTCGTGAAGATATGCCGATGGCGGAAACCGAACGCTTCCGCAAAGGCATATCGGGCAGCCCGCAGGCTTATGTCGCCGGCAACGCCGAAGAACAGGCGCGTCTGCCCAAACCCAAGAAGGCGCGCCTGCCGACGCAAGACTGGCCGGTCTACACCGACGTCATCTCCGGCAAGGTGCCCGGGCGCGCGCGTGACGACCAGATCACCTTCTACTACACGGTCGGCAACTGGGGCGTGCAATTCTCATCAGTAGGTGGACTGGTCTATCGCAAGGCCAAGGAGCAAGGCCTGGGGCATGATTTGCCGCTGGAATGGTTCATCCAGGATATCCGCAACTGAGGGTCGCAACTGAGGGCCGCCGACCAAGGGCAGCAACTGAGGGCAGCAACCGAGGCCCACCGATATCCCCAACAGGATGATGCGTCCGTCCTAGGCCGAAAAGTTCTGGTCTATCCAGGTGCGGGCCCATTGCTCCGCGCCTTGCCGGGCCATGCCCGGCGTGCCGATGCGCGCGCCGGGATAAGGCGGGAATTCGAAACCGTTGACGGGCTCTCCGCCTTCGAGCAATGAGATGAAGATGCGGGCCTGGTATTGGCCGTTCTGGGCAGGGGCGGCCTCGACCGCGCACTCGATAATGAAGTCTCTGTACTGAATCATGGCATCGCTCCGGTGGTGACGGTGTTGCCGCGAGCTATCGCCGCGCCCGCCGTGCCTCGCCACTATCGCACCGCAAAAGCCTTAAGCCTAGGCGCGGAGAGATTGCAATTGCAAGAACAATTGTCGCGCCGCGCCATGGTCCTGAGCCATCATTGAAGAGCATATTTTGCGCAGGGATGGTATCTATTTCATTAGAAACGGCGCAACTTCTACGCCTTTGGTACCACAACGCAAAACGACCGGATGAATCCGGTCGTTCCTGGGTTGATCATGCTTATGGCCGCCTGGTGCACATCCCGCCGCCCGGTGTCTCCCCCAGGCGCATGACTGAACCGCCGCCCGTGCCGCCGGACTGTCCTACAGCGCATGCCCGATGGCGCGCCGCGCGCGCCATTACTTGCCCATTTCGTGGCCGATCACCCCGCCAAGAACCGCGCCGCCCACCGTACCCGCGGTACTGCCGTTGGTGGCTTCGTGGCCGATGACGCCACCGGCGGCCGCCCCGCCCAGCGTGCAGCCCGACATGAAAGGAATACCCAGGGCCAAAGCCGCAACCGCAACAAACTTGATGACCTGTCGCATTTTTTTCTCCCGCGAAGTTCGGTACGGAAGACCAAGCAAGGGCTGTACCTGAAGAGGTCCACTTCTCCCTGCAACAGCAGGGGTGCGGTGCATCAAAGCCGGAACACCTCTTCCAGGTCCTGCGTGGCATCGAAGGGCTCCAGCTTCACGCTTTCCTCGATATGGTCGAGGTGATGCAGGGTCAAGGCCTCTGCCCGCGCGACATCGCGCGCCTCGATGGCGTCGATGATCAGGATGTGGTCGTCATCACGGCAACTGGTGGCCGTAGGCAGGTTGTACAGGAAGATCACCAGGCAGCTCAGGGTAGACAGCTCGCGCATGATGCGCGCGTACTCGCCGTTGCCGGCCAGCTCGCTCAAGACGATGTGGAATTCGCCAGCCAGGCGGATGATGGCGCGCTTGTCCTTGCGTTCGCGCGCCTCATGTTCCAGGCGCGTGTGCGCCCGTAGCCGGGCCAGCTTTTCCGGGGTCAGGCAATCGATCAGGCGCCGCACCACCGCGGGCTCGATCAGGCGCCGCGCCTCGAACACGTCGATGGCTTTCTCGATGGTCGGTTTGGCCACGTAGGCCCCACGCTGCGGGAACAGCTCGACGATCTGCTCGTGCGCCAGCCGCGCCAGCACCTCGCGCACGCGCGGGCGGCTGACGGCGAAGATTTCGGCCAGGCGCTCTTCCACCAGCTTGGTGCCGGGCTTGAGCCGATTGTCCAGGATGGCGTTGTAGATGTGCTCGTAGACATCCGCGCTGGAGAGTTCCCGCTTTTCGGTTGCCATCGCCTGTAGTTTTGGTTTGACCTGACGTGCCATTCGCTGCAGTGGAAAGGATAAGGATAGGGAAGATAACTGATCGACTACGCACATGCCATCCCGGTCAGCATAATGCCTCAAAAATGTAAACATTTTTAGAGATAAATGTCTTCCATCGGGTTATCACTAATGTTTCCAAGATTATTGCGAGTCCTAGAATGCCCTGGCCGGCAGCACAAGAAACGCAACGCGAATCTGGCGCTGAACCACCGGCCATAAAAAAAGGCGCATCGAAAATGACAGCAAGGGGTTTCGATCGGGTTTTCGATCTGGTCATCCGCAATGCATTGGTGACGACGGCCAGCGACACATATGCCGCCGACATCGGCATCACCGATGGCCGCATCGTGCAACTGGGCCGGCAGCTGGGCCAGGGGCTGCGCGAGATCGACGCGGCCGGCCGCAGGGTCACGCCTGGGGGCGTCGACGCGCATTGCCACCTGGACCAGCCGATGGCGCCGCCCGTGCGGCTGGCCGACGATTTTTTCACCGGCACGCGCTCGGCCGCCTGCGGCGGCACGACCACCGTCATCCCCTTCGCGGCGCAGAAGAAAGGCGGCACCTTGCGGGCCGCGCTGGACGACTATCACCAGCGCGCCACGGGCCGCGCCTGCGTCGACTACGCCTTCCACCTGATCATCACCGACCCTGCTCCCGCCGTCCTGCGCGATGAACTGCCGGGGCTGATCGAACAGGGCTACACCTCGTACAAGCTGTACATGACGTACGACCGCCTGAAACTGGACGACGGCCAGATCCTGGATGTGCTGGACGTGGCGCGGCGCCATGGCGGCATGCCCATGATCCATGCGGAGAATTCCGACTGCATCACGTGGCTGACGCAGAAGCTGGAGGCCGCGGGCAAAGTG
Organism: Achromobacter sp. HZ34; assembly: GCF_002209485.1. Classification (GTDB taxonomy): domain Bacteria; phylum Pseudomonadota; class Gammaproteobacteria; order Burkholderiales; family Burkholderiaceae_B; genus Bordetella_C. The sequence continues at coordinate 101,588 of NZ_NJIX01000002.1, forward strand.
GCGCCGCGCTTCCATGCGCTGTCACGGCCGACGCTGGTCGAACGCGAAGGCGCGCATCGTGCCATCGCGCTGTCCGAACTGCTGGACGTGCCGGTGTTGCTGGTGCATATCTCCGGCGCCGAGGCGGTGGAGCAGATCCGCGCGGCGCGCGTGCGCGGCCTGAACATCTATGCCGAAACCTGCCCGCAGTACCTGTTGCTGACCGCCGCCGACCTGGGCCTGGACGACAGCTACGAAGGCGCCCGCTGCGTGTGCAGCCCGCCGCCGCGCGATACGGCCAGCCAGCACGCCATCTGGCAGGGCCTGGCCGATGGCCTGTTCACCCTGGTTTCCTCCGATCATTCGCCCTTCAACCTGGAAGGGCCCGATGGCAAGACGCCAGGTGGGCAGGAAGTCGCCTTCCGCCACATTCCCAACGGCATCCCCGGCATCGAGACCCGCATGCCGCTGCTCTATTCCGAAGGCGTGCTGGGCGGCCGCATCAGCGCCAACAGATTCGTCGAGCTGACCGCCACCGCGCCGGCCCGCACATATGGCCTGTATCCGCGCAAGGGCACCATCGCCATCGGCAGTGACGCCGATCTCGTCATCTGGGACGAACGTGAATTCACCCTCGGCAACGAACACCTGCACCATGCCGTCGACTACACGCCCTACGCTGGACGCACACTGCGCGCGTGGCCGGCGCTGACGCTGCTGCGCGGCGTCACGGTCTGGGATGGCCGCGACTTCACCGGGGCGGCGGGTGCCGGTGCCTTCCTGCCGCGCGGCCTGCCTTCGATTCCCGCCATCGGCCTGCGCACGCCCGAACGCGCGTCCTGGCTGCGCGACGTACTCCCCACCTGATTACCGTGGCGCGGCGACCACTGCCGCGCCAGGCCCGCCTTTGCATTTCCGCCTTCGACCTGGACTACACCAAGGACGCCGCTGTGAATCACAACGCAGAAAAAACCACCCTCATCAAGAACGCCCACACCGTTGTCGCCTGGGACGAGGCGCGCCAGACCCATGTGTATCGCCACCAGGCCGATGTCGCCTTCGCCGGCGGCCAGGTCACGCACGTCGGCCCGGGCTACGTACCCGCGCCGGGCGCGGACTGCACCGTGGTCGATGGGTCGGGCATGATGGTCATGCCGGGCCTGGTCGACATCCACAGCCACCTGGTGCATGAGCCCATCAACAAGGGCTATACCGACGAGACCGGCTCGGCGGGCCTGTACAACTCCAATCTCTACGAGTACATGCCCACCATGTCGGGCGATGCCGAAGCCGCGCCCGCGCAACTGACGCTGGCCGCCGCCGAACTGTTGATGTCCGGCGTCACCACCGTGGTCGACATGTCCATCATCCACGAGCACTGGCTGGACGTGCTGGCACGCAGCGGCCTGCGCGCCTACGTGGCGCCCATGTTCCGCTCCGCACGCTGGTACACGCGCAATGGGCACGTGGTCGAGTACGACTGGAATGAAAAAGCCGGCATCGAAGGCATGGAGCGCGCGCTCAAGCTGATCGATCTGGCCGAAGCGCATGAATGCGGCCGCCTGCGTGGCATGGTGGTCCCCGCGCAGATCGACACCTGCACCCCGGACCTGCTGCGCGACAGCCATGCCGAGGCGCGTCGCCGCAAGATAGGCTGGCAGACCCATGCGGCCCAGTCCCTGCCCGAATTCCACGAGATCACGCGGCGCCACGGCCTGACGCCCGTGCAATGGCTGCAGGACCTGGGCGTGCTGGACCAGGACAGCATCGTCGGCCACGGCATCTTCGTCGACGACCATCCCAACACGCATTGGAGCACCGCCACCGACCTGGCCATCCTGGCCGAGACCGGCGCCAGCGTGGCCCACTGCCCCACCGTCTTCATGCGCCGCGGCATGGCCTTGCGCGATTTCGGCCGCTATCGCCGCGCCGGCATCAACCTGGGCATAGGCACGGATACCTACCCCCATAACATGATCGAGGAAATGCGCCACGTCGGCTATCTGGCCCGCCTGATGGCACAGTCGCCGCGCACGGTCACCACGGGCCAGGTCTTCCACGCCGCCACCGCCGGCGGCGCCAAGGCGCTGGGCCGCACGGACATCGGCCGCATCGCCGTGGGCGCGCGCGCCGACCTGGTGCTGGTGGACATGACGCATCACCTGATGCAGCCCGCCCGTGATCCCATCCGCAGCCTGGTCTACGCCGCCGCCGACCGCGCCGTGCACACGGTCTACATCGACGGCCAGCGCGTGGTGCATGAGGGCGAGGTGCATTCGCTGGATTACCGCGACGCCGCCATGAAGGTCAACGAAGCCCAGCAACGCGCGCTCAAGCTGGTGTCGGAGCGCGACCTCGTGGCCGGCCGCTCGGCGGAACAGATGTCGCCACTGTCCTTCGACACGATCTGACTTTCCGTTTCCGATACAAGCTTCAAACGAGCACTGCAGGCATACCTTAGACAAACACCACAGGCCGCGTCGCCGCATTCTGGTTGCCGGCCTGGCACAAGGGGAATTTCAAGATGGCTACCAACGATATGACCACCACCGGCAAGCGCAACTGGCTGGCCCAGGCCTGCGGCGCCACCCTGCTGTCCGCCTTCTGCGCGTCGGCCGCCTGGTCGCAGACGCTGACGGCGGTGATGGCCAGCAAGGTGACGGTACTGGATCCGGTGCTGACCGCGTCGCATCAGACGCGCAATCACGCATACATGATCTACGACACCCTGCTGGCGACCGACGCCGACAATCACGTGCGCCCGCAGATGGCGGACAAGTGGGAGATCTCGGCGGACGGCAAGACCTACACCTTCACGCTGCGCGACGGCCTGAAGTGGCATGACGGCACGCCCGTCAAGGCCGAGGACTGCGTGGCGTCGATCCAGCGCTGGGCCCAGCAGGACAAGATGGCCCGCCAGTTCATGCCGCTGGTGGCGTCCATGAACGTGGTCGACGACAAGACCTTCACTGTAGTCCTGAAAGAGCCCGTGGACATCCTGCCGGCCCTGGCCAAGCCCAGCGGCCTGCCCGCTTTCATGATGCCCAAGCGCGTGGCGCAAACACCCGCCACCCAGGCCATCACGGACTACACCGGATCCGGCCCCTTCAAGTTCGTCCAGGCCGAATACAAGCCCGGCGTGAAGGCGGTCTACGCCAAGAACACCGACTACGTGCCCCGCAACGAGCCGCCCAGCGGCACCGCCGGCGGCAAGGTGGTGAAGGTCGATCGCGTCGAATGGGTCAACATGCCCGACGCCATGACCGCCATCAACGCCCTGCAGAACGGCGAAGTCGACTATATGGAGACGGTGCCCTACGACCTGACGCCCATGGTCGAAGGCAACAAGGACCTGACCCTGCGCGTGCTGGACAAGATGGGTTACCAGCCCATGTATCGTTTCAACCAGCTGCAGAAGCCCTTCAACGACAAGCTGATCCGCCAGGCGGCCATGTACGCCATCGGCCAGGAAGACATCCTGAAGGCCCAGGTTGGCAATCCCGCCTACTACAAGGTCTGCGGCGCCGTGTTCGGCTGCGGCATGCCCTTTGCCAGCGAAATCCGCGCCGACATGATCGTGCCGTCGAACATCGCCAAGGCCAAGGAACTGCTCAAGCAGGCCAAGTACGACAACTCGCCCGTGGTCATCCTGCAAGCCACGGACATCGCCATGGCGTCGGCGATTCCCGTCGTGATGGCGCAGCAGCTGCGCCAGGCCGGCTTCAATGTGTCGCTGCAGGCGATGGACTTCATGACCATGCTGTCGCGCCGCGCCAACCGCGATACCACCGAGAAAGGCGGCTGGAGCATCTTCATGACCACCTGGCATATGAGCGAGATCGCCGATCCCCTGCGCAACTACGGCGTCTCCGCCAACGGTGACCAGGCCTGGTTCGGCTGGCCCACCGTGCCGGCCGTGGAAGAGATGCGCGGCAAGTTCCTGACGGCGCAGACCGATGCGCAGCGCAAGGAAATCGCCGACAAGCTGCAGGACGTCATGCTGGATGAAGGCGTGGTCGTGCCCCTGGGCCAGATCAATGCCGTGGCGGCCTATCGCAACACCCTCAAGGGTGTGCTGGAAGCGCCGGCGCCGGTGTTCTGGAACATCTCGAAGACCGGGAAGTAAGCAAGCATGCTGAGCTACATACTCAGGCGCATCCTGGCCACCATTCCGGTGGTCCTGACGGTGGCGGTGCTGGTGTTCGGCTTGTTGCGGCTGACGCCGGGCGACCCGGCGCTGATCCTGGCCGGCGACTCGGCCACGCCCGAGCAACTGCAGCAGATCCGCGCCCACATGGGCCTGGACCGGCCCATCACCACGCAATTCGCGTTGTGGGCCGGCCAGGTTCTACGTGGCGACCTGGGCGTGTCGCTGCATTCCGGCACGGCGGTCACCTCGATGATCAGCGACCGCCTGGCGCCTTCGCTGGCCCTGGCGTTGAGCACCATCGTGGTATCCACCCTGATTGCCGTGCCCTTGGGCGCTTTCGCGGCATGGCGGCGCGGCAGCCGCGTGGACCGCGCCATCATGGCGTTTTCCGTGCTCGGTTTTTCCGTGCCCATCTTCGTCACCGGCTACGCCCTGATCCTGCTGTTCGCCATGAAGCTGGGCTGGCTGCCGGTGCAGGGCTACAAGTCCATGCAGGACGGCCTGGGATTGTTCACCCAGCACCTGGTCCTGCCCACGCTGGCACTGAGCACCGGTTTCATCGCGCTGATCGCGCGCATCGCCCGCAGCAGCATCCTGGAAGTGATGGGCGAGGACTACATCCGCACCGCGCGCGCCAAGGGCATCACGGAGCGCGCGGTGTTGCTGGCGCATGCGCTGCGCAATGCGGCGGTGCCCATCATCACCATCATCGGCATCAGCATCGCCTTGCTGATCAGCGGCGTGGTGGTCACCGAATCGGTATTCAACCTGCCCGGCCTGGGGCGCCTGGTGGTGGAGTCGGTGCAGGCGCGCGACTATCCCTTGATCCAGGGGCTGATCCTGCTGTTCTCGATGGTCTACATCGTCGTCAACCTGACCATCGACGTGCTGTATTCGGTCTTCGACCCCCGCATCCGCTATTGAATCCGTGCTTGACGCCGCTCGTACAGGGAATCCCTCATGACACCAGCCACCTCCGCGACACCGCCCGCCCCGGCGCCAGCCGGACCGCCACGGCCGCCCCGCCCCTTCGCGGCCCTGCGCGCCAACCTCGGCTCCGGCCCGGTCCTGGCCGCCTGCGCCATCCTGGCGATCATCATCCTGGCGGCACTCAGCGCCAACCTGCTGGGGCTGGCCGATCCGCTGGCCATCAGCCCCATGGAACGCCTCAAGCCCTTCAGCGCCGCGCACTGGTTCGGCACCGATGCCTACGGCCGGGACGTGCTGTCGCGCGTCATCCACGGGGCCCGCAATTCCCTGCTGATCGGCGCCGGCACCACGGTTGCCGCGCTGGTGCCCGGCCTGCTGCTGGGCGTCATCGCCGGCTACTTTCGTGCCGCCGACATGGTGATCATGCGCATCCTGGACGGCATCATGTCGATTCCCAGCATCCTGCTGGCGATCGCCTTCGTCGCCGTCACGGGCGCCAGCATCACCACGGTGCTGATCGCCATCGCCGTGCCGGAGTTTCCCCGCGTGGTGCGGCTGGTGCGTGGCCTGATCCTGACGTTGCGCGAAGAGCCCTATGTCGAGGCGGCCATCTCGCTGGGCACGCCCACGCCGCTGCTGATGCTGCGCCACCTGGTGCCCAATACGATTGCGCCGCTGATCGTGCAAGGCACGTTCATCTTCGCATCGGCCATCCTGTCCGAGGCCGTCATGAGCTTCCTGGGCGTCGGCATGCCGCCGGAGATTCCGTCCTGGGGCAACATCATCGCCGAGGGCCGCATGTATTTCCAGCTCAAGCCCGAGCTGATCCTGTTGCCCGGGGTATTCCTGGCCCTGACGGTGTTGTCGGTCAATCTGCTGGGCGATGCCATGCGCGATGCGCTGGATCCCAAGATGGCGAAACGGGTTTGAAGCATCTTTCATTTCACTTCTCTTCGAGATCAGGCCTATGACCTCCTCTCCCGCGTCTTCCGCCGCCGGCGCGCCGGTCCTGCAGATCCAGGGCCTGGCCGTGCGCCTGGTCGACGGACCGGACGACAGCACAGGCAGCAATGCGGACAGCAATGCGGCAGGCGCTGGCCCGCGCCGCGTCGTGCAGGACATCAGCTTCGACATCCACGCCGGTGAAACGCTGTGCGTGGTGGGCGAATCCGGTTCCGGCAAGTCCGTCACTTCCTTTGCCGTGATGGGCCTGCTGGCGCCCGATGCGCTGCGACCTTGCGCCGGCCGCATCCTGCTCGACGGCGAGGACATCCTCACCTGCTCGCCCGAACGCCTGCGCGAACTGCGCGCCACCCGCATGTCCATGGTGTTCCAGGAACCCATGACAGCGCTCAACCCCGTGCGCACCGTAGGCTGGCAGATCGATGAAGTGCTGCGCGCGCACAGCAGGCTCAGCGCCGCCGAACGCAAGAAGAAGATCCTCGACATGCTGCAGGCCGTGCGCCTGCCGGATATCGAGCGCATCTATGCGTCCTATCCGCATCAATTGTCGGGCGGGCAGCGCCAGCGCATCGTCATCTGCATGGCCTTGATCCTCAACCCCAAGCTGCTGATCGCCGACGAGCCGACCACGGCGCTGGACGTCACCACGCAGAAGCAGATCCTGACCTTGATCCGCGACCTGCAGAAGAGCCACGACACCGCGGTGTTGTTCATCACCCATGATTTCGGCGTGGTGGCCGACATCGCCGACCGCATCGCCGTGATGAACCGCGGCCGCATCGTCGAAGTGGGCACGCGCGAGCAGATCCTGGCGCAGCCGCGCGAGGCCTATACGCGCATGCTGGTTTCCTCGGTGCCCAGCCTGGCGCCCGCCACGCGCGTGGCGGCTGACGGCGTGCCGCTGCTGACCGTGCGCGGCCTGAACAAGACCTATACGGAACGTGGCCTGTTCAAGGCACGCCGCAGCGTGAACGCCGTCAACGACGTCAGCTTCACGCTGCACAAGAAAGAGATCCTTGGCATCGTCGGTGAGTCGGGTTCGGGCAAGTCCACCGTGGCGCGTTGCATCGCGCGCCTGATCGATCCCAGTTCCGGCAGTGTGCGCATCGGTGAGCAGGAGATCGCCACGGCGTCGCGGCGTGAGTTCCGGCCCTTGCGCCAGCGCATCCAGGTGGTGTTCCAGGACCCCTACCGGTCCTTGAATGCACGAATGCGGGTGGGCGACTCCATTACCGAAGGCTTGCGCAATTTCGGCAAGGGCCGGCAGGAAGCACGCCAGCGGGCCACCGAGCTGTTGGAGCTGGTCGGGTTGAGCGGCGAAGCCATGGCACGTTATCCGCATCAATTCTCGGGCGGCCAACGCCAGCGCATCTGCATCGCGCGGGCACTGGCGTTGTCGCCCGACATCCTGATCGCCGACGAAGCCGTGTCGGCCCTGGACGTGTCGGTGCAGGCGCAGGTGCTGGATCTGATCGAATCGATCCGCGAGCAGACCGGCACCGCGGTGCTGTTCATCACCCATGATCTGCGCGTCGCCGCGCAGATCTGCAACACCATCGTGGTGATGAAATCCGGCAAGATCGTCGAAGCCGCGTCCGCCCATGAAGTGTTGAGCCAGCCGCGCGATGCCTACACCCGCCAGTTGATCGACGCCGCGCCTGGCAGGCACTGGGATTTCCAGAACTTCCGGCCGGCCGCGTAGACGTCGGGCCGCGGGGGTGATTCGCCGCCCCCGCCGCGCGTGACCTTGTCGTGCGGGGCCCTGGCCCTGTTACTGGGTCAGCCCGGATCAGCCCGGTTCAGCCCGGTTCGCAGCCCAGCTTGGCGGACAGGCGGGCGGACGCTTCCAGCAACAGCTCTATCCCCTGGCGGATCTTTTCTTCGCTCATGCGTATCGCCGGGGCGGAAATGTTCAATGCCGCCACCAGCTTCCTGCCTTTGGCGTACACCGGCACCGACATGCTCACCAGATGCTCGGAGACTTCGCCCCGGCTGACGACATAGCCCTTGCCGCGCGCTTCGTCCAATGCCTTGCGCAGCGAATCGCGGGCCACCGGCATATCGTTCGCCGCATAAAGACGGTCCAGCGCACTTTCGATTTCCTCCGGACCATCGAAGGCCAGCAGCGCTTTGTTCGACCCCAGGCCCAGGCGCCGGCGGCGGCCCAGCTGGACATGCACGCGCAGGTCGCGGTTGGGTTCCCAGCGGGCTATGCAGACTGACTCTATCCCTTCCCTGATGCGTAGCTGCGTGCTTTCCTGCACCGCCTCGCCGACGCGGGCCAGTTCCACCGTCGCCAGCTTGGCCAGGTCGATCTGATCGGTGGCGGCACTGCCCACCAGCAGCGCCGCGTGGCCCAGCCTGAAGCGCTGATCGTCGGTGCGCTTGACCAGTCCGCACTCTTCCAGCGTACGCAGCAAACGATACGCACGCGCCTTCCCCAAGCCATTCTTGCGGGCCAGTTCGGTAACGCCGAGATCGGGCTGGCCGCAGACGGAAAAAAGCAGATCCATCGCGGTTCGTACGGATTCGATCGTGTAGCCGGAACGGTTTGAAGACGAGTCGGACAAGGACATGGGTGCTATCGGGTGAGGGTTACAGGCGTGGTGGGCGGGGTGGGCTTGCCGGGCTGGGCAGGCCGAATGGACTGAATCGAGCCAGTGGCTGCATGGCTGCATTGTACGCACATCGCCTTTTCTTGTATCGGTTAGCGATACAGGGTATCTCCTGAGTTGCCACCGTCTGGTCCGGCGCGCACCATGACGGCGTCGCTCCCGGCCTGGCTGCCATGCATGGCGCAGGGTCCGGCCGCTCCGATTCAACTCTTGGAAGAGAAAAAACGCATGCGTTCTCCCAGTCGTCGCCGCTTCCTGGCCAACACCACGGCCCTCGCCGCTGCCGGATCGTTCAGCCCCCTGGTCCTGGCCCAGGAAAAGCCCTTGACCATCGGCATGGCCGCGCCCCCAACGACGCTGGACCCGCATCTGCAAAGCAGCGCGCCGAACAACGCGGTAGCCATGCACATCTACGATGCACTGGTGACCAATGACGCGAAATCGCAGTCCAAGCCGGGGCTGGCGTCCTCGTGGCGCCTGATCGACGACACCACCTGGGAATTCACGCTCAACCCCAAGGCGGCGTTCTCCGATGGATCGCCGTTGACCGGCGAGGACGTCATCGCGTCCATCAAGCGCGTCGGCGTGCTGACCAGCGTCGCGCCCTTCACCACCTACACGCGTTCCATCGCGGACATGTCGGTGCCCGGTCCCGGCAAGCTGATCATCAAGACCCACCAGCCCGACCCGCTGCTGCTGAATTCCCTGAGCCGCGTGCGCATCATCAGCCAGAAGTACGCGCAGTCGCCCAGCGCCGACTTCAATTCCGGCAAGGCGGCCATTGGCACCGGCCCCTACCTGCTGAAGGAATACGTGCCCGAAAGCCGCGTGGTCCTGGTGCGCAACCCCCACTACTGGGGGCCGAAGCCGCAGTTCGAGAATGTCGTGTTGCGCATCGTCACCGATCCCGGCGCGCGGCTCGCGGCCCTGCTCGGCGGCGATTGCGACCTGATCGAGACGGTGCCCTCCGAAGGCATCACGCGCGTCCAGCAAAGCGGCAACAAGCACATCATTCGTGGCGTGTCGTCCCGCATGGTCTACATGACCATGGACGAGGGCCGCGACGTCACGCCGTTTGCCACCGACAAGAGCGGCAAGCCGCTGCCGAAGAACCCGTTCAAGGACGAACGCGTACGCCTGGCCTTCGCCAAGGCGATCAATCGCGACCTCATCATCAGCCGGGTCATGCAAGGCAATGCCGTGGCGGCCGACCAGTACGTGCAGCCCGGCACGTTCGGCGCGTTCACCAAGATCAAACCGGTCGCCTACGACCCCAAGGGCGCCAAGGCCCTGCTGGCCCAGGCCGGCTATCCGGATGGCTTCAAGCTGACCATCCACAGCTCCAACAACCGCTACATCAACGACGCCGCCATCGCTCAGGCGGTCGCCCAGTTCCTGACGCGCATCGGCATCGAGACCACCGTCGACGTCATGCCGTGGTCGGTCTATGCCCCGCACATCAGCAAGGGCGAGTACAGCTTCATGCTGGGTTCGTGGGGCACCAACACGGGCGAGACCTCCAATCCCCTGCTGGGCACCGCCGTGTCCTTCGACCCCAAGGCAGGCACCGGCGCCAGCAACTACGGACGCTATTCGAATCCGGACCTGGACAAGCTGGTCCTCGAAGCCAAGTCCACGATGGACGACAAGAAGCGGGAAGCGTTGCTGGCGCAGGCCTGCGAGATCGTCTTCGACAACCACGTAATGCTGCCGCTGCACAACGAAGTACTGGTACTGGCCGCGCGCAAGGGCATCAACTACGAAACCCGCGTCGACCAGTACACGCTGGCCATGGGCATCACCAAATCTTGATATCCGGCAAGACCAGGCAACTCGCACTTCATTTGCGGTGCCGCCCTGAAGGCGCGGCCCGCCCCCCACTCCCCCCCGAGATAAAAAAATGTCCGATAAATTGGATACCGACCAGAAAGCCGGCAAGTTCTACGGCCTTGGCAAGACCGCCATTTTCGCCAGCAAGAAAGATCCGCGCTTTTCCTACGTGATGTACGTGCCCCCCTGCGTAGGGGACGGCGAGAAGGTCGATCTGCTGGTCGCCGTACACGGCACCAGCCGTACGTCCTTCCTGGATTTCCGGGACGGTTACGCCGAATTCGGCCACTGGAACCGCGTTGCCATCCTGTGCCCCCTGTTTCCGATCGGAGTCCTGGGCGACGACGAACGCAGCGGCTACAAGTACTTGAAGGAAGGCGATATCCGCTACGACCAGGTCGTGCTCGACATGGTCGACGAGGTCGCCGCGAAATACAGCCAGGACTGGAGCACCTTCGCCATGTTCGGCTTTTCCGGCGGCGGCCATTACACCCACCGCTTCGCCATCCTGCATCCGCGCAAGTTGTGGGCAGCCTGCGTGGGCGCCCCCGGCTCCATCACCCTGCTCGATCCCGACAAAAAATGGTGGACCGGCCTGGGCGACCTGCAGGAGCAGTTCGGCATCGCGTTCGACAAGGAAGCCCTGGCGCGCGTGCCCGTGCAGATCATCGTCGGCGATGCCGATCTGGAAACGTGGGAGATCACGCACAAGCCCGGCGGCCGCTATTACATGGAAGGCGCCAACGACGCCGGCCGCACTCGCCCCGAACGTGCCCGCGCCCTGGCCGACTCGTTCCGTGCCGCGGGCGTCGACGTCACGCTGGACCTGGTCCCCAATATGGCGCATGACCGCATGAAGGCGGTGCCCCACGTCCAGGAATTCCTGGTCAAGGTTCTCGCCAAGCGCAGGAAGGGGTAAAGCATGAAGAATGGTGTCATCGTCGCGGCGCAGCCCGAGGCCGCGGAAGCCGGTGCCGAAGTGCTGGCCCGCGGGGGTAATGCGGTGGATGCCGCATTGGCCTGCGCTTTCGTGCAAGGTGTCGTCGACCCGCAGATGGCGGGCATCGGCGGCTTCGGTTCCATGCAGGTCTACATGCCGGGCAAAGGGATACACGACATCCTGGAGTTCTACGCCCGCGCACCGCTGGCCTGTACGCCGGACATGTGGGTCGACAAGCTGGTGGGCCAGTCCAGTGACGGCTTCGGCTACATCCTGGAAAACAACATCAGCGAAATCGGCTACCTGGCCGCCTGCACGCCTGGCAGTGTCAAGGGATACGCCCACGCGCTGTCGCACTATGGCACCTTCGACTGGGCCGACCTGATCCAGCCCGCCGTGGCATACGCCCGCAAGGGTTTCATGGTGCGTCCGCATGTGCACTGGTACTGGTCGCAGGACCAGAGCAAGGCCAACCTGGCCAACACCCGTGACAAGCTGGCGTTCAGCGCCACCGGCCGCGAGGTGTACTTCAACGCCGATGGCTCCCTGAAGCGCGTCGGCGACACCGTCGTCAACCTGGAAATGGCGCAGACCCTGGAACGCCTGGCGCGCCTGGGACCGGAAGACTTCTACCATGGCGAACTGGCGGGACAGATCGCCGACGACTTCGCGGCCAATGGCGGCCTGATCAGCCGCAAGGATCTGGCGGAATATGCGCTAAGCGTGACCCAGCCGCTGTGGGGGGAATACCGCGGCCACCGCATTGCGACCAGCCCGCCGCCCGGCAGCGGCATTTCCATGCTGCAACTGCTGCACATCATGGAAAACTTCGACGTCGGCGCCATGGAACACGGCTCCTACGACCACGTCCGCACGCTGGCCGAGGCCATCAAGCTGATGACCGTGGACAAGGACCGCTATATGGGCGACCCCTTGTACGTCGATGTGCCGGTGGAAAAACTGCTGTCCAAGTCCTACTGCGCGGAGCTGGCCCGTGGTATCGCCGCCGGCCAGCGGGCCTCGGTGACGCGCCTGGACGCGTCCCAGCGCGACACCACCCATATCTCCGTGATCGACAAGCAGGGCAATGCCGTCGCCATGACGCACACCCTGGGCAGCCCGTCCGGCGCCATCACCCGCGGTCTCGGCTTCATGTACAACGGCACCATGGCCCGTTTCGATCCGCGCCCCGGCCGCGCGTCGTCGATCGCGCCGGGCAAGCGCCGCGCCAGTTCGGCCGCCCCCACCATCGTCTTCAAGGACGACCGGCCGTTCATCGTGCTGGGCGCGCCGGGAGGCACATACATCGCCCCATCGGTGGCCCAGGGCCTGATGAATGTCCTGGACTTCGACATGTCGATGATCGAGGCCGTCTGCGCCCCACGCATCACGGCCGTCTCCAACTCGATCGAAGTCGGCAACCGCATCCGGCGCAGCGTCACCGACCGCCTGCAGGCCGAGGGCTATGACGTCAAACGGTCGCCCACCAGCTATCCCTATGCCGCGCTGCACGGCATCCGTGTCGACGGCGATACCTGCAAAGGCGCCGCCGATCCCCAGCGCGATGGTTGCGCCTACTCGGTGAGTTGAGCCCGCCCTATGACCGTATGGATATTCCGCAGGGTGTGGCAGGCCTGCCTGGTCATGCTCGCCATGAGCGTGATCGTCTTCATCGCCACCAATGTCCTGGGCAATCCGGTGGACATCCTGATTTCACCGGACTCCACCCAGCAGGACCGCGCCCACATCATCACCCAGCTGGGGCTGGACCTGCCGCTATGGCGCCAGTACCTGTCCTTCCTCGGTTCGGCCTTGCATGGCAACCTGGGCATCAGCTTCGTCTATAGCGAACCCGCCATCCACCTGATCTTCCAGCGCATGCCCGCCACGCTGGAGCTGGCGATCTCCGCGGTGCTGCTGTCCGTCATCATCGGCATTCCGCTGGGACTGTTTGCCGGGCTGGCACCGGAGTCGCCGTTCGCCAAGGGCACCATGGCATTCAGCATCCTGGGATTTTCCCTGCCCACGTTCTGGGTGGGCATCATGTTCATCCTGGTGTTCTCGGTGGAACTGGGCTGGCTGCCCACCGGCGGCCGCGGAGAAACCGCGGCGCTGTTCGGCATCCAGTGGTCCTTCCTGACGGCGGACGGCCTGCGCCATCTGCTGCTGCCCGCGCTGAACCTGTCGCTGTTCAATATCTCGCTGGTGCTGCGCCTGACCCGCGCGGGCGTGGCCGAGGTGCTGCCGCAGGAGTACATCAAGTTCGCGCGCGCCAAGGGGCTGTCCGAAACCCGCATCATCTTCGTCCACGTCCTGAAGAACCTGCTGATTCCCATCGTGACGGTGGTGGGCATGGAGTTCGGTTCGGTCATCGCCTTTTCCGTGGTCACCGAAAGCATCTACTCCTGGCCGGGGATGGGCAAGCTGATCATCGACAGCATCAATTCGCTGGACCGCCCGGTCATCGTCGCCTACCTGATGGTCATCGTGATGGTCTTCGTCACCACCAACCTCGTGGTCGATTTTCTCTATACCGTGCTGGATCCCCGCATCCGGCTCAATGAGGGAGAGCAGTAATGGAAGCGCCCCTTGCCACGACACTGGCCACCGAGCCCATGCCGGCGGACACGATGCGGCGCCTTGCCGTGTTTGCGGCCTTCGCTCGCTCACGCCTGGCGCTGCTGGCCCTGGCTATTTTCATCGTGCTGGCCCTGGTCGCCATCCTGGCGCCCTGGATCTCGCCGCAGAATCCCTACGACCTGGGCCAGATTTCCATCATGGACGCACGCCTGCCCCCCGGATCGGAGAACATGGATGGCGGCCACTACTGGCTGGGCACCGACGACCAGGGCCGCGACATGCTGTCCGGCATGTTCTACGGCCTGCGTATTTCGCTGAGCGTCGGCATCATCTCCGCCGTGCTGGCCGCGCTGGTGGGCACTTCCATCGGCATCCTGGCGGCCTATGCACGCGGCCGCCTCGAAACCCTGCTGATGCGCCTCGTGGACCTGCAACTGTCCTTCCCCGCCATCCTGGTGGCGCTGATGATACTGGCACTGCTGGGTAAAAGCGTGATGAACGTGGTGCTGGCGCTGATCATCGTCGAGTGGGCCACCTATGCCCGCGCGGCCCGCAGCGCGGCATTGGTGGAGCGCGGCAAGGAATACGTGGAAGCGGCGCAAGGCCTGGTGCTGTCGCGCTGGCGCATCGTGTTTCGCCACCTGCTGCCGAACTGCCTGCCGCCCATCATCGTCATCATGACCATCCAGATCGCCCGCGCCATCGCCCTGGAAGCGACGCTGTCCTTCCTGGGCCTGGGCGTGCCGGTGACGGAACCCAGCCTGGGGCTGCTGATCGCCAACGGCTACCAGTACATGCTGTCCGGCATGTACTGGATCAGCGTCTATCCCGGCGTATTGCTGCTGGTCGCCATCGTGTCCATCAACCTGGTGGGAGATCGCCTGCGCGATGTCCTCAACCCGCGCAGGAGGCCGGCATGATGCCCACGTCCAACGCCATGGCAAGCCGCACCGCGGCGACTGCCTCGCCTATCCTGCGCATCAACAGCCTGCGCACCGAGTTCGGCAGCCCTGCACAGCCCGTGCGCGCCGTCGACGACGTCAGCCTGGACATCGGCCGCGGCGAAATCGTCGGCCTGGTGGGAGAAAGCGGCTCCGGTAAATCGGTGACCGGCTTCTCCATCATGGGCCTGCTCGACGGCGGCCGTATCGCCAGTGGCCAGATCCTGTTCGACGGCGAGGATATCGCCCACGCGTCCAACCAACGGTTGCGGACCCTGCGGGGCAAGCGTATCGCCATGATCTTTCAAGATCCGATGATGACGCTGAACCCGGTCCTGCGCATCGACACGCAGATGATCGAGGCGATTACCGCGCACGAAAAGGTTTCCGTCGCCGTGGCGCGGCAACGGGCCTGTGACGCCCTGGGCAAGGTCGGCATACCCAGCCCGCAGGAACGCCTGCAGGCCTATCCCCATCAGTTTTCCGGCGGCATGCGCCAGCGCGTGGCAATCGCCATCGCCCTGCTGCACAATCCGGACCTGATCATCGCCGACGAGCCCACCACCGCGCTGGACGTGACGATACAGGCGCAGATCCTGTCCCAGGTGCAGAAGCTGGCGCGCGAACACAATACCGCCTGGCTGTGGATCACCCACGACCTGGCGATCGTTTCCCGCCTGGCCCATCGCCTGGGCGTCATGTATGCCGGCCGCATCGTCGAAAGCGGCACGGTGAAACAGGTGCTGGGTTCGCCGCGCCATCCCTACACGATGGGCCTGCTTGACTCCGTGCCCGATCGCAACGAGCGGGGCCAGCCCCTGCAACAGATCCAGGGCGCCCCACCGATCGCCGGCCGCTTCCCGCCCGGCTGTCCTTTTCATCCTCGCTGTCCCGCGGCTTCGGTGGAATGTGCCGGCACCGTCCCCCAGACCACGGGTGCGCAAGGCCACGATTACCGCTGTTTTCATCCCCTCGGAGCCACCCAGCCATGAGCCACGACGCACAAACGCCCATGGTCGAAGTCGATGCGGTCTCGCGCCGCTTCGGCCGGCGCCAGGACTGGATCGAGCGCGTCGCCACGCGCATCGGCCTGGCCAAACAACCGCCCGTCGTGCGGGCGGTCGACAACGTCAGCATCACCGTGCGCAAAGGCGAGGTCGTCGGCCTGGTCGGTGAGTCCGGCTGCGGCAAATCGACGCTGGGACGCATGGTGGCCGGCCTGCTGGCGCCCTCTTCCGGCGAAGTCCGCATCGATGGCCAGGCCCTGGGCATGAAAAGCGCGGCACGGGCGCAGGACCGCCGGGCGCATCTGCGCACGCAGATGATCTTCCAGAACCCCTTCGCGTCCTTGAATCCCCGCCTGACGGTGGGAGAGATCATCATGGAAGCACCCATGGCGCACAAGCTGGTGACCGGCAATCCCGCCGACTATCTGGCGCTGCAGATGGAGCGGGCGGGCTTGAATCCTGCCTACCGCGACCGCCTGCCGCACCAGTTCTCCGGCGGCCAGCGCCAGCGCATCGGCATCGCCCGGGCCCTGGCCGTGCAGCCGGAGCTGCTGGTCTGCGATGAATCCGTCGCCGCCCTGGACGTGTCCATCCAGGCGCAGATCCTGAATCTGTTCATGTCCCTGCGCGACCAGTTGGGCCTGACCTACCTGTTCATCAGCCACGACCTGGGTGTGGTCAAGCACATCTCCGACCGCGTGGTCATCATGTACCTGGGCCGCGTGGTGGAAGAAGCCGCCACGGAAACCATCTTCCAGCGCCCCAGCCATCCCTACACCCAGGCCCTGCTGGCGGAAGTGCCTCGCATCGACCTCGAACAGCGCGCGTTCGACACCATCCAGGGCGAACTGCCCAGCCCGCTGTCACCGCCCAGCGGTTGCCACTTCCACCCGCGCTGTCCGCGCGCGATCGAACGCTGCCGCAGCGAGTCGCCCGAGATCCGCATGATAGGCCCGGGCCATCGCGCCGCGTGCCACCTGGCCCAATCCACTACCTAGACTCACTACCTAGAAACCACGACCTGGAACGGACTCACCGAACATGAACTCAGCGATGAAGCCAGACAGCAAGCCGGCACAGTTCGATGGCCTGGAGCGCGCCGCCCCCGCCACCCGCGGCATCGATGCCGAGGCGATAGAGGCGTTTCTCGACGGGCTTGAACAAGAGGGCCTGGAGCTGCACAGCTTCATGTTCTGGAAAGACGGCGCCGTCATCGCCGAGGGCTGGTGGGCGCCCTACGCAGCGGAACTGGGGCATATGCTGCATTCCAGCGTCAAGAGTTTCGTCGGCACGGGGGTCGGCCTGGCCGTGGACCAAGGCCTGATCCCGCTGGACGCCAAGGTCGTCGATTTCTTCCCGGAGCACGTCCCGGCTGACGCCCCGCCTGCCTTGTTCCAGATGACCGTGCGGCATCTGCTGACCATGACCAGCGGGCACGGCTCGGGCATTTCGGGCGGCGAATGGCGGCGGCTTACCACCAGCTGGATCGCCGCGTTCTTCAAGGAACCGATGGTCTACGCACCTGGAGAACGGTTCGTGTACTGCAGCGGCTGCTCCTACATGCTGGCCGCCATCCTGCAGAAAGTCACCGGCGAGCGGGTGCGCGACTGGATGGAGCCCAGGTTCTTCGCGCCGCTGGGTATCCAGGACCTGGCCTGGGATGTCGGACCGGAAGGTGTCAATACCGGCGGCAACGGCATACGCGCGAAGACCGCGGATCTGCTCAAGCTGGCCCTTGTGCATATGCATGGCGGCGCGTGGCAAGGCCGGCAACTGCTGAGCCAGGCATGGACAGCAGCGGCGACCGGCGCCCAGATCAAGGACATCGTCATCGGCCACTTCGACGGCAAGCGCTATGCGGACCCCAGCGCGCCGGGCGCCGAGAAGCGCGAAGGTTACGGCTACCAATGGTGGCGCGGCCCTGACAATACGTTCACGGCCAGCGGCCTGTTCGGCCAGCATGCCATCGCCTTCCCGGACCACAACGCCGTCATCGCCTTCACCGGCGGCATCGCGCCGCGCGAAAAGCGCGTGCATCGCCTGCTGCGGGAGCACATCGTCGCCGACATGCAGCGCCAGCGCGCGCCGTCTGCCGCGCCGACGGCGCAAGCGGTCCGCGCCGATGCGGCGCTGGCGCAACGCCTGGCGGCGCTGGCCCTGCCTATCGAGCACAACACCTCGATCCCCGCGTCGCGCGCTGCTTTCCAGGGGTCCTACGCCGTCGAGCCGAATGACGACGGCATCACGGGCATTGCCATCGATTGCGCGGGCGATCGCTGCACGTTTACATTGACCGACGGCCGTGGACAGCACACCGTCACGGCATCGTTTTCCACCTGGACGGACGGCCAGACGTCGATGACGGGCTGGCAGCTGCATCATTCCTACCAGCCCGAGCAGACCCGGGTATTCGCCCGCGCCTTCTGGCGCACGGAAAACGAGCTGGTCCTGGACTGGATCTTCATCGAGACGGCCTTCCGCGATCACGTCGTGTGCCGCTTCGACGGCAAGGACATGACCTACGACCGGCGCGTCAACACCAATTCCATGCGCAAGGAGATGGACCAGTTATCCGCGCACTCATCCTGACTTCAAAACCGAGGTTTTCCATGAGCACCGATACCCACCTGCTTCCACCCCGCGCGCCCGATCCGGCCACCCGCTGGCCGCAAGGCGCCGGCACCATCGTCAGCGTCACCATTCATATCGACGGTCCGTCGGTCGAGGCCGGCCAGGGACTGCCCTGCGCCGGCATCCACAGCCGCAGCCGTTATTCGATGCGCCGCGGCATCTACCGCTACCTGGACATGCTGGCCCGCCACGGCGTTCCCGCATCGTTCTTCGCCTGCGGCTATGACGTGGAACACTATCCCGCGCCGCATCGGGACATCCTGGCCGCCGGCCATGAAATCGCCGCCCACGGCTACCAGCACGAAGCCTGGGACCTGGGCGCCGCCGAACCGGGCCTGCTGGAAAAGACCCACCGCATCATCGAAGACAAATTGGGCATGTCGCCCGTGGGCTGGTGTTCCCCATCGGGCCGCAAGAGCGCGTTGACCATCCCGACCTTGCAGCGCCTGGGCTATATCTACGATGCCAGCGAAAAAGACCTGGATGAGCCCTATCTGTTGCCCGGCGCCGCGGGTGAGCCGTCCGCTTTCGTCACCTTGCCGAACAACACGGTATCGCTGGACGACGCCCCGGTCTACAACATGGGCCAGGCCCTGCCCGACGAGATCTACGACAACTGGGTGGCGGAGTTCGAAGCCATCCGCAAGCACGAAGGTTACGTGCAGCTGACCGTGCATCCCAAGGCGGGCAATGGCTCCGGCACGCCTGCCCGCGCCCGTACCGTCGATCGATTTCTCGCTTACCTGAAGCAGGCGCCTGACGTCCGCTTCGTCACCATGCGCACGCTGGCTGAACATTGCCTGCGGCACCAAGACAACTGGAGCACCCTGGTCCAAGCGCGGGAGCATCGAGCATGACGACACAACGCCACGCCTTAGTCACCGTCAATGTCCACGGACTTGGCCCCGAGGAACGCGAAACGCCGCCGGAAAGCCTGTTCGGGCGTTTCGGCCATGGGCGCTACACCTATAACGTCGGTTTGCAGCGGGTGCTGGATTTCCTGCGCGGCAACGGCATCAGGGGAACGTTTTTCTGGCCGGTCGTCGAAGCCCGGCGCTGTCCGGACCTGCTGCGCGCCTGCATGGCAGACGGCCACGAAATCGCCTCGCACGGCCTGGCCTTCGAAGATATTTCAAAACTGGGCGACCAGGAAGCCGATCTGCTGAAGCAGGCCAAGCAACAGCTCGAAGACCTGTGCGGCCAGGCCGTCCATGGCTTCCGCGCGCCCGAAGGCCTGGTGTCGCTGGATACGGTGCGCATACTGCAGGATCTTGGGTATGTCTACGACAGCAGCTATATCGATGACGATGCGCCCTATTCACTAGTGTCCGACAACGCTGCGCGCATGGTGGAACTGCCATGGAGCGAAGGGCTGAGCGATATCACGCATTTCCGCCGCCGCTTCACGCAAGGACGGGCCGCGCTCGCGCTGCGCGCCGAATTCCAGGGGCTGATCGAGGCGGAGGGCTATGCCTGCCTCAGCCTGCATCCACGCGGCGACATCGGCAGCGGCCGCGCTGCCAGGCTGGAAATGCTGCAGGGCCTGATCGCCGACATTCGTGCATCGGGGGCGTCCTTCACCCGGGCCATCGACCTCGCGCGGACCTGCCTGGTGGATGGCACCGTCCAATGGCAAGGCCGGACGCGCGCCATCGCGTCCTGGGCATGACGGGAGCCGGCCATCATGAGCATGAATCGAAGAACCGCGTTGAAAGCGCTGGCCGCGGCTGGGCTCCTGACACCCAGCCTGCGCGTATTGGCCGCGGGTGAAGACAGTGTCACGGCGGTGCTGACTTCCGATATTCGCGGGCTGATGCCGGGTAGCGGCCCGGACATCGCCAGCGGCACCGTGCGGCAGCAGATTTACGAGGGCCTGGTGTGCTGGCGTGCCGATGGCTCCGTGGCGCCCATGCTGGCGCAGTCCATTGCGACATCCGAGGATGGCAAGCGGTATACCTTCGTCTTGCGCGACGGCGTCCATTTCCATAATGGCGCGCCGCTGACGGCCAAGGAAGTGGCGTGGACCTGGGGGCGCTATCTGGACCCAAAGGGGGCCTGGGCCGGCCGCGCGACGTTCGATGGCGCCAATGGCATCAAGATCGTGGCGGTGCGGGCGGTCGACGCCAGGACGGTCGAATTCGAACTTGCCGCCCCTTGTGCCGCTTTCCTCAGCGCCATGGCGCGGGCGGACCTCGACAGCACAGGCATCGCCCATCCGGATAGCGTCGATGGCGCTGGCGACTGGAAGCAGGCGATCGGTACCGGTCCCTACAAGCTCAAGCAATGGCGTCCGAAGGAGTACGTCGAGCTGGAGCGTTTCGACGGCTATCAGTCGCGCAGCGAACCCGCCGACGGCCTGTCGGGCCAGAAGCGCCCCTTGCTGGCGCGCGTGCTGCTGCGCGTCGTGCCCGATGCGTCGACGGCGTCGGCGGGGCTGCGCTCCGGAGCACTGGATGTCTATACCGATGTACCTGCCGACCTCTATCCGACGCTCAAGGGGGCGCCGGGCATCCGTACCGAGACCGTGCAGACGGCGTCCGTGCTGACCATTCCCATGCAGACGCGCGATCCCTTATTGGGCGATGTCCGTATCCGGCAAGCGCTGAGCAAGGCCCTGGACCGCCAGCAATTGGTGCAGGCCTTGACGGAAAACACCTCCATTGCCACGGCCAGCCTGGTGCCGACGACCAGCAAGCTGTATGGGGCTGTACAGAAACGCGGCGCCGAACTGGATCTTGAGGGAGCGCGCAAGCTGCTGGCGCAGGCTGGCTATCGCGGCCAGGCCATCACGCTGATGACCAGCAAGCAGAACGCGCTGATGTCCAATACGGCCGTTGCGTGCCAGGGTCTGTGGCAGGCTGCCGGCATCAACGTGCAGATCGAACCGATCGAGTTCGCGGCCATGTATGACCGCTTCTATTCAGGCCGGTACCAGATGATGGTGTGGAACGTCACCGCGTACCTGGATCCTATCTTCATGTTCGACCGATTCATCGGCGACAAGAGCAAGCAGGCCGACCGCGTCTGGGACGATGCGCGGGCCCGTGAACTCGTGCACCAGTTGTTCAACGCCGGCGATGACGCCACGCGGCAGAAGCTGGCTGACTCCCTGCATGAGCTTTACCTTGAACAGATGCCCATGCTGGTCTGGTCCTCCCGCGGCCAGCTCGACGCCAGCCGCAACCGCGTAAGCGGCCTCACCGGCTGGCCCGGCTCCAAACCACGCTTCTGGAACGTTTCGGTAGCCGGCCAGGGCGCGTAAGGTGTCACTGCCAGGGCATGATGGCCGTCCATACCCTTTCACCTGCCCGCCTTGAGTGGCCTGTGGGACGCGCAGGCGGGCTTTCGGTGGAATGCCGTTAACCGGGTTCAGGAATGTGCTGCCGCAAAATCGGCATTGACCGGCATCCTGGGTACCCCGTCCCAGGCGGAGCACGTCCTCACCCCCCTCGAATGGGTCGATGCCTCCGCATTCAACTAAGCCTGGCGTGAGAATGGACGCGTGCCTGCCGCATCGCTTCGCCTGACGTCGATTGTTGAGCGAACGGACCGCAGGAATCATGCGGAAAATTTCAGTTGAGCCTGATGGGCCAGGGTGCCGTCCTGCTCAGCCCACAGGTCAGCCTGGCCAGGTGACGTCACACGGCCGGCGACGTCGAAGGGCGTGGGCGCCAGCAAAGGACGCAGGCCACGATAGGACAGATGTTCAAGCCGCTTGCCCGGATTGGCGCGCTGGAACGCCGCCACCATCATCGTGGCAATCATCGGGCCATGCACGACCAACCCGGGATAGCCTTCCTTGTCCGTGACATAAGGATGATCGTAGTGAATGCGGTGGCCATTGAAGGTCACCGCTGAATAGCGGAATAGCAGCACGGGATCAGGATCCACCGTCTCCCGCCAGGCCGCCTCCGGCGCGGGCTCCGAGCCCTCCAGCTTCGGCGGCGAAGGCTGGCGATAGACGATGTCCTGCTCCTCGGCGATGGCAACGGCGCCGCCCTGGCGATATTCATGGCGCACCGTTACGAACAGCAGCGAGCCGGTGCGCCCCGTCTTTTCCTTGACATCGGCGATGGTGGAATGGCGCTCGGCGGGCACGCCCACCCGCAGCGGCGTAATG
Source organism: Achromobacter sp. HZ34 (assembly GCF_002209485.1). Lineage (GTDB taxonomy): Bacteria > Pseudomonadota > Gammaproteobacteria > Burkholderiales > Burkholderiaceae_B > Bordetella_C. The sequence continues at coordinate 124,274 of NZ_NJIX01000002.1, forward strand.
AAATCCACGCGCCCGCCCGCCCACATGCGGTTGCGGTCGGCGGCGAGCGGCAGGAAACCGCCCCGTGCTGGATGCCCGTCCTCGCCCAGGCCGTCCATGGGGGCAGTCTGGATAAAGAACGCCCATTGCCAGAGCGGCGGCAAGGGATCGTTCACCGCCAACGATGGGCCGCCCAAGGTAGCGGTGACCCTGCCTGCCAAGGTAACGTCCAGGCCATCGGCCACGGTCTCGCCGCGGCCGATCCAGGCGGTGGGATCGGGATTGTTCATCATCGGTCTCCGTTTACGCTAGGGTGGTATTGCGCTTCTTCGTTCTGACAGCTGTCCCGACGGATAGCCATCACCCATCAAACGACTGGCCAGGCGGCGCGGACTCGCCGATGACGGCGAACACCGCATTCGCCTTCAGCACGCCGCGTCCAGCCACCTCCATGATGCAGGTGGCGTGGATCAGGCGCTTGCCCGGCTTGTCGATGTGAACCCGCGCTTCCAGCCAATCGCCTTCCTTCACCCCGTTCAGATACTCGACGCCCAGTTGCACCGTCACCACCGACTTGCCACTGTGGCGTACGATGACCTGGCCCAGCACACAGTCCGCGATGGTAGCCAGGAAGCCGCCGTGGGCAACGCCCACCTGGTTGCCGTGGTCCTGCGTCACGCGCACACCGAAGGCGTCATCCGCTTCGCGCCAATGGATCGCGCCCAGCTGGTTCAGGTGCTTCATGTACGGGCTGGCGGGTTGCCACGGCGTGTAGCCGTCGGGGATCAGATCGCTCATCTTGCATCAGTCTTATGTCGTTCGAAAGTGGACTCCATCTTAGCGCCCCCACCGCGGGCGGCACCGCGGGTGTGCCCCTGCACCGCCCGGATAAACGTCGGTGCCGACGCTTGCCCCGATTAAATCAACGCCGGGCCATATCCAGGAAACGCCGCGCCGCTTCGCTCAGGCCGTCGGGCCGGTAGGCCGCGCAGATACGTACTTCCAGCAGGCGGGCATCGGCCAGGATGGGGCGGCAGATGACGCTGGCGGGGATCAGGGTGGCGACCGCGCCAGGCAACAGGGAGATGCCGACGCCGCCAGCCACCAGTCCCATCAAGGTGGAGATCTGCACCGCCTCCTGCGCGATGCGCGGTTCGAAGCCGGCCTGGCGGCACAAGGCGCCGATGCGCGATGACAGCGTCGGTACGCCTTCCGCGGAAAACATCACGAAGGATTCATCCGCCAGCGACTCCAATCGAATCGCCGCCGCTGCGGCCAACCTGTGTCCCGCCGGCAGGACGGCGGTCAACATGTCCGTCACCAAGGTGTCCATGGCAATGCCGTCTTCCAGATCCGTCGGCGGCACCAGGAAACCGACGTCCACGGTACCGGCCAGCAACATGGCCGCCACCTGCTTGGAACTGCCTTCATGCAGCGTCAGTTCCACACCAGGGTATCTTTCGCGAAACGCGCGTATGACCTTGGGCAGCAATTCGAACATGGCCGGGCCGATGAAGCCGACGTGCACGCTGCCCAATTCTCCTTGCGCGGCCCGCTGGGTTCTATCCATTGCGCGGTCCGCCTGGCTCAACAGGCGCCGGGCCTCTTCCCTGAAGACCTCGCCGGCCGGGGTCAGCCGTACGCCCCGCGCGGACCGTTCGAACAACTGCGCTTCCAGCAAGCTTTCCAGGCGCTTGATCGCCTGGCTCAAGGGCGGCTGCGCCATGTGCATCTGCTCGGCCGCCTTGCGGAAGCTGAGCGTGTCCGCCACGGTGAGGAACTGGTGGACCATACGCAGGTCCAGGCTGGATGCACGCGTCGTCATGAAATCCCGGCAGTGATACTTGAACTGGATGCGTCGGCATCCGGCCATCCTGGTGCTCCTGATGCCCCTGGTGAGACGGCCAGGGTATCGCCCAGGACGATTTTGGTATTAGACCATCGGGGCGGATCTGCCTACCATCCATGCACAACCATCAAAGCGGATGGCAAGGCGGTAAGCCGGCTTCAGCCCGAGGACCGGACCTGGAACCCAGTCCCAGGGGACCTGCCTGACCAATCCGCAAGGAGACAACGCCATGTATCGCCTGTTGACCGCCCTCGCCTGTCTTTGCCTGGCACCCGCCGCCATGGCTGCCGGCGCCTATCCGGGGCACTCCATCACCATCGTCGTCTCATCCCCGGCCGGATCGACGCCGGACACCGGCACCCGTGCCATTGCGCAATCGATGGCGCGCATCCTGGGCCAACCGGTGGTCGTGGAAAATCGCCCTGGCGCCAACGGCCAGATCGCTGCCCAGGAAGTGCTGAAGAACCCGCCCGACGGCTACACCATCCTGGTCGCGGCCGGCAGCACGATGGCCATCAATCCCCATATCTATCCCCATCAGACGGTGGACATCCTGAAGGACCTGGCCGCCGTCGGAAAGATCTATTCGACCGATTTCTTCCTGATCGTGCGCAGCAACAGCGGAATCAATTCCATGGCAGACCTGGTCGCCAAGGCCAAACAGAAACCCGGCGCGTTGGTTGCCGCCAACAGCGGCCCGGGCAGCGCCGCGCAACTCGCCACCGAGGTACTGAAGGAGAAGACCGGCACGGACATCTACCAGGTGCCGTTCAACGGCAGCCCCGCGGCGGCGCTGGGTGTGGCCGCCGGCAATGCGGACATGCTGATCGAAACCCAGGCAGTGACCGAGCCCTTCGTCGCATCCGGCAAGGTGCGACGTCTGGCCACCACCGGCCGTGAGCGCAATCCGGCGTATCCCGACATTCCGACCATGGCGCAGGCCGGTGTCGCCGGCATGGAAATCTCGTCCTGGGCTGGCATCTTCGCCAGGACCCAGGTCCCCAAGGACCGCATCGACCGGGTCAACGCAGCCATGAACCAGGCATTGACGGAGCCCGATGTCCGCAAGGTGCTGCAAGGCGCCGGCCTGGCGCCGGGCGGCGGCACCAGCGCCGCCTTCCAGGACGAATGGCAGGCGCAATCCCGCCTGTGGGCCGAGGTGGTGGCACGCACGCCGGGACTGACGAATCGTTGAGCCGCGCTTGCCTGATCGAGACACCCGAGATTTCAGCAGCAGAGAACCATGACCGCCTCACATATTGCACGTATCGACGTCTTCGTACTGCAGGACGACAAACCCGCCGCGGTGCGGGCCTCTTTTGGCACGTTCACCCAGCGCACCACGCTCCTGGTCAAGGTCCAGGACCAGCTTGGCCATTGCGGCTGGGGCGAGATATGGAGCGGCTTCCCTGCCTTCGGCGCCTACCATCGTGCCGACATGGTCGAGAAGCTGGTCGGACCCTGGGCCTTGGGACGCACGCTGGAAAACATTCCCGCGCTGCAGGACGAATGGGAAGCCGCGCTGCTCCCCATGCTGAGGCTGGCCGGCGAGCCGGGTCCCATCGCCCAGGTGCTGGCTGGACTGGACTGCGCGCTGTGGGATCTGTCCGCGCGCGCGCAAGGGGTACCGCTGTATCGCCTGCTGGGTGGAGAGGCGCGGCCTTTGCGTGCCTATGCCAGCGGCGTATCGCCCAGCCTGTCACGCGAGCAGTTGGATGCGATGCGCGCGGCAGGCTTCCAAGCATTCAAGTTCAAGGCCGGCTTCGAGGAAGACAGTGCGCTGGACGACCTGGAACGCACGGTCGCGATGCTGGCCGCCGATGAAATCGCCATGATCGACGCCAACTGCGGTTGGACGCCGGAAGCGGCGCACCGCGCCATGGCGCGCATCGAATCCTTGCCCTTGCAGTGGACGGAAGAACCCATCGGCTGCGAACGCAGCCCGGCGGAGTGGCGCTCGTTGCGGGCGGCATCGGCGCATCCTTTCGCGGGAGGCGAAAACCTGCTGAGCCTGGAGGCATTCCGCGCTTCCTTCGAATGGCTGGACGTCATCCAGCCCGACCTCGGCAAATGGGGTGGCGTCAGTCGCGTCGTGCCGCTGGCGAAGGAAGTCATGGCACGCGGCCTGCGCTACTGCCCGCACGCCTTCGGCTCAACCGTCGGCCTGGCCCTGGCCGCGCACGTCCTGTGTGCTGTCGGCGGCGATGGCATTCTGGAGATGGACGCCAATCCCAATCCCCTGCGCACCCTCAGCGGCACCTTTGCCGCGCCTCTGGAAGGCTATCTCACCCCACCCGCGAAATCCGGCGTCGGCGTCACTCCCGACGAACAAGCCATGGGCAGCTACCTGCGCCGCCATGCGGTGGTCGCGCGCGGCATTGCATAAGGCCCCGTGCGCGGCAGGAAAGCCGGCGCCTCGTCATGTTTAGATGATACAAATTGAATTATTTGTGCGATCACCTCTTCAGTAGGAGTCACTGCGGTGGCATAAAGCTACGGCAATCGGGCGATCAAGCATTACGGGAAACGTAATACACGCCGAAAGGTCGCTTTCAAGCTACTGATAAATAACGTTTTTTATCAAGTCTAAAAACTTAAATCCGATCTACGGCCAAATTTACCGTCTATTCGCTAAGACACCCTTAGCGAATCTCAAGAAACTCCTTGTTTCAAATTCCAGATATTCGTCTGGCGAGGACAAGGGTTCGACGCGATCACAGCTGCTGGCGCGACGTTTCATCCGCGCGCTCGCCAGCTGCCATACAAGACATCCGTCGGACCGTCATGAATCACATCTACCGCATCGTCTTCAACCGCGCGCTTGGCGTCCATCAAGTAGCGTCGGAGAACGCCTCCTCTCACCGCGCCGGCTCCAAACGCCTGGCGCTGTCCGTCACCGGCGCACTGGTCATGGCCGCCCTCGCCGGCGCACCGGCCGGCGTGTTCGCGCAGGCCATCCCGATCAATGCGGGTGGCTATGGCGGTGCGGGTGGCATGGGCTCCTCGCTCCCCGCCAGCGCGGGCGGCGCACCGGAAAGGGCGGGCGTTGACGCTGGGATCAGCGTGACCGCGGGAGCCCCTGGCGGCGGTGGCGGTGGTGCCGGCAACTCCGGCGGTATGGGTGGCCTCGATATCAATTCAACCGCGGTGACTCAACCTGCCGGCGGCATGGGGGGCTTGAACGGCGGTACTGTCGGAAACACCACCACTGGAGGGAATGGCAGCGACGGCTTGCCCGCGGCCGCTGCCAGCGGCGACGGCGGCGGCGGTGGTGGCGGTGGACAAACCGCCGCCAATATTTCAAACAGCCCGACGCTGGCGGATATTTACATTGGCGGCGACGGCGGCAACGGCGGCGACGGCGGCCTGAGTGGCGGCGGTGGCGGAGGCGGAGGCGCGGGCGGCTACGGCCTGCGCGTGACCGCTGGCGACGTAATGCTCACAGAAACTGCCGTCGTCACGGGTGGAAAGGGGGGCGCTGGCGGCTCAAGCATGATGGGCTATGCCGGCACTGGCGGCGAAGGTGGCATAGGCGTGCTGTTTTCCAGCGCCGGGGTGCTCACGAACGCCGGCCAGATCAAAGGTGGCGTCGGCGGCAATGGCGGCGGCGGCCAGTCTCACGGGACAGGCGCCAACGGTATTGGCGGCGCCGGCGTGGTACTCGGCGACAACGCCACGCTTATCAACTTGCAGAATGCCAACGGCGACAGCGGCATTTACGGTGGCGCGATGGCCGCGGCACCGGGTCTGTTCGTTGCGCCCGGCGGAGGCACAGGCGTGGTCGCCGGCAGCAACACGCTCATTCTCAACGACAGCCTGATCGCCGGCGGCGTAGGCAACACGCCCCTCAAGCACGGCAACGCGGTGGAAATCCATGGTGACCACAGCCGCCTGGTGATGCAAACCAACGGCACGCTGGATGGGAACGCCATCTCCACGGGCATCGACAACACGCTCGAATTCAACGTCGTCCAGAGCAATAAAAGCCTGGACGTCACGAATATCGTGACGTCCGCGCCGACCACCTACGCCAGCTTCCAGCCGCAGTTCTACGGCTTCTCGAACTACGAGAAAACCGGCAACGGCCAACTGTCACTCACGGGCGCGACGGCCGCGGTCACGAACTGGATGGTCACGGGCGGCACGCTCGGCATCGATAACGAGAGCAATCTCGGCGCGGCGGGCAGCAAGTTGACGCTGGACGGCGGCACACTGTTCACGGACCACAATATAACGATCACCAGTGCGCATGACATCACCCTGGGCGCGGCTGGCGGCACGGTCAATCTCTTCGGCAGCGGAGCCGTGCAATTCGCCGGTGTCATCAGCGGCAGCGGCGGCCTGACCAAGACCGGCTCCAACGTCATCGTGCTACAGGCGGACAACACCTACACCGGCGTGACACGTGCCGCAGGCGGCACCATCAGGATAGGCAACGGCGCCACCGCCGGCAGCGTGGCGGGCGACATCGCCATCGACGCCGGTGCCTTGGTCGAATTCGATCGCACTGACAGCAGCACGTACGGCGGCACCATCTCTGGCGTCGGCGGAATCAAGAAAATCAACTCCGGCACACTGATCCTGACCGGCGACAGCACTTTCACCGGCGGCATCGACGTCGCGGCAGGGACGCTGCAGATCGCCGATGGCATCACCAGCGGATCCATCGTGTCCGACGTCAATGTGGGCAGCGGCGCGACGCTGGCGTTCAACCACAGGAACTCGTCTTCCTCGCCCTACGACGCCTATGACTATGTCGGCAATATCTCCGGCGACGGCCAGGTGGTCGTGCGGGAAAACGCCGAAGTCTCTTTCATCGGCAATGCCACGCATACCGGCGGCACGGTGGTGGAACCCAACGCCACCCTGGCGCTGGGCAACGGCGGCACGACGGGCAGCCTCAGCGGCGATGTCGCCCTGCAAAACAGCGCGGCTTTCGGTTTCATACGTTCCGATGACTACACCTACGCTGGCAAGATTACCGGCGACTCGACCAGCCGCATCGTCCAGGCCGGCACCGGCACCACGTCCCTGACGGGCGACAACAGCGGCTTCTCCGGTCTGGTCTACGTGACCAAGGGCACGCTGGAAATCAACAGCACGATGAACGGTATCGCGGCTGTCATGGGCGGCACGTTGGCCGGTACCGGCCAACTGGCCATGGCCCAGATCGGTGACGGCAGTACGCTGTCGCCTGGTAGCAAGGCCACCCCCACCGGCACCCTGACCGTCAACGGTCCGGTGCAGTTCGCCAGCGGCTCGACCCTGAGCATCAATGCCCTGCCCGATGGAAGCAGCAGCAAGCTGGTGGTCAACGGCGCGGCGATAGTGCAGGACGGCGCCAAGTTCCTGATGGTTGGCCAGGACAATGGGCTGTACGCCGAAGCGACGACGTACAACGTGGTCCAGTCGACCGGTGGCGTAAGCGGCAAGTTCACGACGGTAGGCAGCAGCCTGGCCTTCCTGGAGCCATCGCTGACCTACACGGCCAATGCCGTCGACCTGACGATCAAGCTCAAGGACGTGCCGGTTGACCCGGGCCAAGGCGGGTCGGGCGGCGGCGACACGGGCACCGGCAACACCGGCGGCAACGGCAATACCGGCGGCAACGGCAACACCGGCAGCGGCGGCACGCGTCCCATCCAGTTCGCCGACCTGGCATTGAACCGCAACCAACGTTCAGTCGCCGGCGCCCTGCAATCGCTGCCCAAGAACAGCGCGCTCTACGCCCGCGTCCTGAACCTGCCGGAAGGTGCCCCAAGCGGGGTCTTCGAGAACCTCAGCGGCGAGACCCATGCCAGCACCAGCAACATGCTCAACGGCGTGACCTCCAACGTGGTCAGCCTGCCCATGTCGCATCTGCGCCAGAACATGGATGCCGGCATGATGCCGGGCCGTCCCACGGCACAGATCGGCCGTGGCGATGCGTCCTCCCTGCCCCAATCCGCGGCCCAACCCATCTGGGCCCAGGTCTTCGGCAACTGGCGCACCCTGGGTGGCCGCGATGACACCGCCGAAGTGCGCCAATCCGACGGCGGTCTCTTCGTCGGTGGCGACCAGGCCGTCGGCGGCGGCTGGCGTGCCGGTGGCGCGCTGGGCTACACCGGCAGCCATAGCAGCATCAAGGGCCAGGGTTCGCGCGCCGATGTCGACAGCTACAGCGGCGTCATCTACGGCGGTAAGGGCTTCGCGGCCGGTCCGGGCAAGGTCAACCTGACGCTCGGCATGAGCTACACCTGGCATGACATCGACACCAAGCGCGGCGTCAATGCCGCAGGCGTTTCCCAGGAACTGAAGTCTTCCTACAGCGCCAACACCACGCAGTTCTTCACCGAACTGGGCTACGCCCTGCCGGTGACCGACCGCGTCACGCTGGAACCCTTCGTCGGTGCCGACTACAGCGACCAGCGCACCCGTGGTTTCAGCGAATCCGGCGGTGACGCCGCGCTGATGGGCCAGAGCACGCATAACCAGGTGGGCAGCAGCACCCTGGGCCTGCGTGCCCAGACCACCTTCGAAAGCGGCAGCTCGCAGGGTCGCCTGTATGCCACGGCCGGCTGGCGCCATTCCTACGGTGACCTGGATCCCACCACCACCATGGCCTTCGACGGCAGCCAGGCCTTCTCCGTGGCCGGTGCGCCCATCGCTCGCGATGCGGCCGTGCTGTCCCTGGGTGCTGACCTGGCCGTCACCCGCAACACCACCGTCGGCATCAACTACGGCGGCCAGTTCGGGGGCGGCAACCGCCAGAACAGCGGCGCTGTGAACGTTCGCTGGCGCTTCTAAGGCAGCAAGAGCAGTAAGACGACATCCGGCGCGGACCTGGGACCGTGCCGGATTCGGACCACGCCGGATTCGGACCACGCCTGGTTCGCACCGCAACGGCTTCGCACTACACACCAAGGGCTGGCGTAACGCTTCATTGGCGTCATCGTCAGCCGTCATCGAAAACATCCGTCGGATCGATATGAACCACATCTACCGCATCGTCTTCAACCGCGCCCTGGGCGTCTACCAGGTCGCATCGGAACACGCTTCTTCCCACCGCTCCGGCTCCAAGCGCCTGGCCCTGTCCGTCACCGGCGCGCTGGTCATGGCTGCACTGGCTGGCGCTCCCGCTTTGACCTACTCGCAGAGCGCGTCCCTGATCACCGGCAGCGTCGGTGGCAACGGCGGCGAATTACTGTTGGGCTTCGGCGGTACCGGCGGACAGCCTGGCGTGGCGGGGGGTAACGGATACGGCAACGGCAGTGAGTCAGGTGGCGGCGGCGGTGGCGGTGGCTCCGGTGCAGCGGGCGGTGCGGGCGGCGTTGGCGTGGATCCTCTCATACCCGCGGCCGCCGGAGGCGCCGCAGGTTCCAGCGGCACTGGCATGGATGGCGAGAACGGAGCTGATGGCACCGGCACCAATGGTGGAGGCGGCGGCGGCGGTGGCGCGAGTGCGCTCGAATCCTCATCTGCCAACGTGGGTGTCGTGCCCGGCATCTACACCGGAGGTAAAGGCGGTAACGGCGGGGCCAGCGTTGACATGGACGCCGGCGGCGGCGGCGGCGGTGCAGGCGGCTACGGCCTCCATGTCACCGCGGGCAATGTGACGCTATCCAATGCTGTGCAATTCATCGGCGGCAGTGGTGGCGCCGGTGGCGCAGGCGGCGGCTATGCCGGCAACGGCGGCGATGGCGGTAATGGTGTGCAGTTCGCAAGCACCGGCACGCTGGCAAATACCGGGATGATCATCGGCGGACAAGGCGGCAACGGCGGCGAAGGTAACGATTTCGGCGGCGGCGGACTCGTCGGCGGCCTGGGTGGCCACGGCGGCGCCGGTGTAAGCCTGGGCGATGGCGCGACCTTCATCAACGGCGCGGGGGGCACGGTCAACGGCGGCTCGTCAGGCACACCGGGCGCCGACGCCCCGGGCTCCCTCTTCCGAGGTGGCGCGGGCGTGCTCGCTGGCAGCAATGTCACCATCATCAACAACGGCCACATCTCCGGCGGTAGCAGCCCGGCGCTGGGTTTTCAAGGCTATGCGGTCGAAATCACCGGCAACGACAGCCGCCTGATCCTGCAGGACAACAGCCTGCTGGAAGGTAATGTCGTTGCGCGCGGCGACGGCAACATCCTGGAATACAACATCGTCAGCAGCGCTCCCACCCTGAGCGTCTCGGATATCGTAACGGCTGACCCAACGTTATCCTTCCTGAGCCAGGTGAGAATCTTCGGTTTCTCAGGTTACGAGAAAACGGGCACCGGGACATTGACGCTCGTCAACACGACGGCTGCAACCACGAACTGGACGGTAAAGGGCGGCACACTCGCCATCAGCGACGAGGCCAGTCTCGGCGCGACGGGCAGCAAGCTGACACTCAATGGCGGCGCGCTGTCCGTAGACAGCGACGTAACGATAACAAGCGCGCATGAAGTCGTGCTGGGCGCGCTCGGCGGCGCAGTGGACGTCCAACAGACTAAAACCCTGCGGTTCGACACCGTCATCTCGGGCACGGGCGGCCTGACCAAGACGGGCGACGGCGACCTCGTGCTCGCGGCGGACAACACCTACACGGGTGTCACGCACCTCATGGGTGGCACCACCACGATAGGCAACGGGGCGACCGCAGGCAGCGTCGCGGGCAACATCGAGGTCGACGGCAACAACAATGCTCAAGTCGTATTCGACCGTACTGACACCTACACCTACGGCGGCGTCATTTCCGGTGCCGGAAACGTGCTCAAGAACGGCCCCAACACCTTGATCCTGACTGGCGCGAACACCGCGAATGGTTTGTGGGTGGTCAACCAAGGCACGCTGCAGGTCGGCAACGGCGGCACCATAGGCAGCATCGCCGCCGATGTGATGGTGGGGATGGGCAAGATCGTGTTCGACCGCTCCGATGACACCACTTACGCCGGCTCGATCTCCGATACGGTGGGCTTGGGCTTGGCCGCTCCGATGGAAAAACGCGGCGCCGGCACCCTGACTCTCACCGGCTCGAACACCTACACCGGCGGCACCACGGTCTCGGGCGGCACGCTGGAGATCGGTAATGGCGGCACCACTGGCAGTATCCTAGGCAACGTGGCCGTGGCCGCCGGCGCCACGGTGGCATTCAACCGCCAGGGCCTCAACACCTTCAGCGGCGTCATCAGCGGCGACGGCTCGCTCGACAAGCGTGGCATGGGCCAACTGACCTTGACCGGCGCCAACACCTACACCGGCGGCACGCGTATCTCCGATGGCAACCTGGTGATCGGCAACGCCGGCACCATCGGCTCCATCGTGGGCAACGTCCAGGTCGAACAGGCCGGCACGCTGGTATTCAACCGCAGCGACGACGTCACTTTCGACGGCGCGATCAGTGGTGACGGCAGCTTCACCAAGCGCGGCAACAGCACCCTGATCCTGACCGGCGACAGTACTTTCACCGGCGGCATCAAGCTGGCGGAAGGCACGCTGCAGATCGCCAATGGTGTGACGAGCGGGTCCATCGTGTCCGACGTCAATGTAAGCAGCGGGGCGACACTGGCGTTCAACCACAGGAACTCGTCTTCCTCGCCCTACGACGCCTATGACTACGTCGGCAATATCGCCGGTCTTGGCCAGGTAGTCGTGCGGACAGACTCCCAGGTTTCCTTCACGGGCAATGCCACGCACACCGGCGGTACGGTAGTGGAATCCGGCGCAGGCCTGGCGCTGGGCAATGGCGGCACGACGGGCAGCCTCAGTGGCGATGTGACCCTGCAGTCGAGCAATGGCTCCAACTCAGGCGGTGCCTTCGGCTTCCAGCGCTCCAATGACTACACCTACGCCGGCAAGATCACCGGCGGCACGGACACCCGCATCGTCCAGGCCGGCACCGGCACCACGTCCCTGACGGGCGACAACAGCGGCTTCTCCGGCTTTGTCCTGGTCACCGCCGGCACGCTGGAAATCAATAGCGAGATGAGCGGCATCGCCGGCGTCATGGGCGGCACGCTGGCCGGTACCGGCCAACTGATGATGGCCCAGATCGGCGACGGCGCCACCCTGTCGCCCGGCAGCAAGGCCAATCCCACCGGCACCCTGACCGTCAATGGTCCGGTGCAGTTCGGCGCTGGCTCGACGCTGAGCATCAATGCCCTGCCCGATGGCAGCAACAGCAAGCTGGTCGCCAACGGCGCGGCGATGGTGCAGGACGGCGCCAAGTTCCAGATGGTCGGCCTGGGCAATGGCCTGTATGCCGAATCGACGACGTACAACGTCCTGCAGGCAACGGGCGGCGTGACCGGCAAGTTCACGACGGTGGGCAGCAGCCTGGCCTTCCTGGAGCCGTCGCTGACCTACACGGCCAATGCCGTCGACCTCACGGTCAAGCTCAAGGACGTGCCGGTTGACCCGGGCCAAGGCGGGTCGGGCGGCGGCGACACGGGCACCGGCAACACCGGCGGCGATACCGGCGGCAACGGCAATACCGGCGGCAACGGCAACACCGGCAGCGGCGGCACGCGCCCCATCCAGTTCGCCGACCTGGCATTGAACCGCAACCAACGTTCAGTCGCCGGCGCCCTGCAATCGCTGCCCAAGAACAGCGCGCTCTACGCCCGCGTCCTGAACCTGCCGGAAGGCGCGCCCAGCGGGGTCTTCGAGAACCTCAGCGGCGAGACCCATGCCAGCACCAGCAACATGCTCAACGGCGTGACCTCCAACGTGGTCAGCCTGCCCATGTCGCATCTGCGCCAGAACATGGACGCCGGCATGATGCCGGGCCGTCCCACGGCACAGATCGGCCGTGGCGATGCGTCTTCCCTGCCCCAGTCCGCGGCTCAACCCATCTGGGCCCAGGTCTTCGGCAACTGGCGCACCCTGGGTGGCCGCGATGACACCGCCGAAGTCCGTCAATCCGATGGCGGCCTCTTCGTCGGGGGCGACCAGGCCGTCGGCGGCGGTTGGCGTGCCGGCGGTGCGCTGGGCTACACCGGCAGCCATAGCAGCATCAAGGGCCAGGGGTCGCGTGCCGATGTCGACAGCTACAGCGGCGTCATCTACGGCGGCAAGGGCTTCGCGGCCGGTCCGGGCAAGGTCAACCTGACCCTGGGCATGAGCTACACCTGGCATGACATCGACACCAAGCGTGGCGTCAATGCCGCAGGCGTTTCCCAGGAACTGAAGTCTTCCTACAGCGCCAACACCACGCAGTTCTTCACCGAACTGGGCTACGCCCTGCCGGTGACCGACCGCGTCACGCTGGAACCCTTCGTCGGCGCCGACTACAGCGACCAGCGCACCCGTGGCTTCAGCGAGTCCGGCGGTGACGCCGCGCTGATGGGCCAGAGCACGCATAACCAGGTGGGCAGCAGCACCCTGGGCCTGCGTGCCCAGACCACCTTCGAAAGCGGCAGCTCGCAGGGTCGCCTGTATGCCACGGCCGGCTGGCGCCATTCCTACGGTGACCTGGATCCCACCACCACCATGGCCTTCGATGGCAGCCAGGCCTTCTCCGTGGCCGGTGCGCCCATCGCTCGCGATGCGGCCGTGCTGTCCCTGGGTGCTGACCTGGCCATCACCCGCAACACTACCGTCGGCATCAACTACGGCGGCCAGTTCGGCGGCGGCAACCGCCAGAACAGCGGCGCGGTCAACGTCCGCTGGCGCTTCTAAAGCAGCAAGAGCAGTAAGACGAAATCCCGGCGCGGAGTCAGATCCGTGCCGGGATTGTGCAGTACCCTGAAAGGCCGGATGCGAATCCGGCCTTTGCTTTGCCCAGTGTCAGGCTGGGGCGCCTCGCAGGCGGCGCGACCGGATCAACGCACGCGTCGTGCCATCGGTACCCAGTGCATCCTCGGTCGTATTCCGCGTGGCCGCCACACTGGCGATCGGCCCCACCATGGGCGGCAGCACACTGGCCGCGCCGGCCGCCTGTTGCAGCTCGATCGGCGGATTGCTGAAGGCCATGAAATAACGCTGGAATGGGTACAAGCCCTCCAGGGTGCCCAGGTCGATGGCGCCGTTGGCACGCTGCCGCAGTGCCTCCTGCTCGTCGATAAAGGCCTGCACGGCGCGCGACAGGCGCGCGGTGGCGTATTGGTCGCACAGCCAGTTGGCGGGCTCCCCGGGATCGCACTTGTCTACGTTGCCCGGATGTTGAACCGCGGTAGCCGGGTGGTGAGCGGTTGTAGCAGCGGTCGCGGCCGAACTCGTCGCGGCCTGCTCACGCAGAGCCTGGATACGAGCGGACTGCGCCGGCTGTGCACGCCCGAACCGATCGACTCGGTTCTGCGCGCCCAGGAACTCGGCGACATAGGGATCACGGACGGCATACACATGCACCGGACTCACCCGGTCGACGGCACTGACATTCATGGCAAACTCCCTTGCCCGGGTGCCGTCCCGAGCGCGATGGCAATGGCGATCACGACGGCTGGCGCGGGCATTGAACAGCGGATTCTGGCTGGCGGTACCGGTACAGCTTAGCCGAAAGCTTGCTCGAGGGTCTGGAGCCGTCCGGTCTCGCGCGCGTCATAGCCCACCAATTGGCCGACGAAACCCCGGTAGGCCTCCCCCTGCATCACCGCCAGCAGCGCTTTCCAGGCCCCTTGCTCGACCAGGTCCCTGCGGAGCGCGAAGAAATAGCGCTCGCGGGCCAGGGGCACGAATTCCAGGCCGAAACGATGCGCGGCCGTCTCCACTCCGATGCCGGTGTCAGCCATGCCGCTGGCGATGTGCGCCGCCACCGCCATGTGCGTGAACTCGCTATTCTCGTAGCCCTGCACGCGCGACACCGGAATATCCAGCCGGCGCAGCATCAGTTCGATCAGCTGCCGCGTGCTGGAACCGGTCTGGCGATTGACGAAGCGCACGCCGGGCCGCGCCAGGTCGGCGATGCCCAGGATGCGCTTGGGATTGCCGGGCGGAACGAACAGGCCCGTGTTGCGCACCGCCAGATGCACCAGCAGATGTTCGTCACGATGCAGCCACTGGCGGTAGTGCGCCAGCATGGCCGGCTCGAACTCGCCCAGCGGCACCTGGAAACCCGCCAGGTCGCATTCGCCGGCGTCCAGCGCCGCCAGCGCTTCGCTGGCGGTGCGATAGCGCAGTTCCAGCCCCGGCGCCTGTGCCAGCATATGCTGCATCAAGGCTTCGACCGCGAAGCCGTGGCTGGCATGCAGGCGTAGATGGGGCTTGCCCTCCGGCAGCAGGCGCTGCAGTTCCTCCTGCAGTTCGGAAGCCAGGCTGTCCAGCAGGGGCATCAGGCGCGCCTCGATGCGGCGATTGGCCCACAGCAGCCGCTGCCCGAAGGGCGACAACTCGGTACCTTGGCGTCGATGCGTGACAAGCAAAGGTACGCCGAACAGGGTCTCGAACCGCCGCAGCACGCCCCACGCGTGCCGGTACGACAGGCCGCAGGCGCGGCAGGCCCCCGTGATGTTGCCGGTGGCATCGATGGCTGCCAGCAAGGCCAGGACTTCCTGCAGCGGCACGCCACCGTCGCCATCGAGGCGATCCAGCCACCAGCCGGGGCGCAAGGCAATGCGGAAAGCGCCAGAAGAGTCGTTCATGACGGAGGATCCCAAGCTCAATATGCAATTATTTGCATATTGAACCGTTATTGGACTGGACTTACATTCGCAATCAGGAGACAGCGGCATTGTCATATATGTTCTTGAAAACATATAGACAGCCGTCCTGCAAGCACTATAGAACCTTGGGAGCCCAACTCCATGACCAAAGGTCAAGCCAGGATCGATCTGGCATCCACCGGCGCCGCTCGCGGGGCGCCGCAGACGATACATGGATCCGGCATGCCGGATTCCCATGCGCATGGCAGCCCTGGCGACGCGTCCTGTACGCCCGCGCTGGCCGCCGTCCAGCGCATCGTCGCAGCACATGTCCGGCAACCCGGCCCCCTGCTGCCCATCCTGCACGCGGTGCAGGCCGAACTGGGCTGCATCCCCCCGGACACCGTGCAGGCCATTGCCGACGGCCTGAACCTGTCCCGCGCTGAAGTCCACGGCGTCATCACCTTCTACCCCCATTTCCGCCAGGCACCGGCGGGCCGCCACGTGGTCGAACTGTGCCAGGCCGAGTCCTGCCAGGCCATGGGTAGCGAGCAGTTGGCCCTGCACGCGCGCGGCAAGCTGGGTTGCGATTTCCATGCCAGCAGCGCCGATGGCAACTACACGCTCGAACCGGTCTACTGCCTGGGCCTGTGCGCGCAGTCGCCGGCCATGATGATAGATGGCGTGCCCTATGCGCGGCTGACGCCCCAGCGCTTCGACAAGGTGCTGGGCCAGGTGACGGAGGCCGCGGAATGAACCAGCCGAACCCGATCGGGCAAACCCTGGACCGCCAACCGTCCGTGACACCCGCTTGCGCCACTGCCACTGCGCCGATCACCGTCTTCGTCCCGCGCGACGCCGCCGCGCTGGCTGTCGGCGCCGAGGCCGTCGCCCTGGCCGTCAGCACCGAAGCCGCGCGGCGCGGGCTGGCCGTGCGCGTGGTGCGCAACGGCTCGCGTGGGCTGCTGTGGCTCGAAACCCTGGTCGAGGTCGCCACCCCGGCCGGCCGCGTGGCCTATGGCCCGGTCGAAGCCGAGGATGTCCCCGGCCTGTTCGACGCCGGCTGGCTGACGAACGTCCCCATCGCAGCCGGCTCGGAGCCTGGCCTTGCACCGGACCAGGCACCGGGCGCTGTGCCCGACCAAGCGCCCTGCCATGCGCTTTGCCACGGATTCACCGAAGACATCCCTTATCTCAAGCGCCAGGAACGCCTGACCTTCGCACGAGTCGGCATCATCGACCCGCGCTCGGTCCAGGACTACGAAGCGCACGGCGGCCTGGCCGGCCTGCGCCGCGCGGCCGCCATGGAGCCGGCCAGGATCGTCGAGGAAATACTGCAGTCGGGCCTGCGCGGCCGCGGCGGTGCCGCCTTTCCCACGGGCATCAAGTGGAAGACCGTGGCCGCGGCGGCGGCTACCCAGAAATACATCGTCTGCAACGCCGATGAAGGCGATTCCGGCACCTTCGCCGACCGCCTGCTCATGGAAGGCGACCCCTTCGTGCTGATCGAAGGCATGGCGATCGCCGGCCTGGCAGTGGGCGCGACCTTCGGCTACATCTACGTGCGCTCGGAATACCCGCAATCCATCGAAGCCCTGAACACTGCGATCGCGGCAGCGCGCGGCGCCGGGTGGCTCGGTGACGACGTCTGCGGCAGCGGCCGCCGCTTCGACCTGGAAGTCCGGGTCGGCGCCGGCGCCTACATCTGCGGCGAGGAGACCTCGCTGCTGGAAAGCCTGGAAGGCAAGCGCGGCGTGGTCCGCGCCAAGCCGCCGCTACCGGCCATTGCCGGCCTGTTCGGCAAGCCCACCGTCATCAACAACGTCATATCGCTGGCTTCCGTGCCCGTCATTCTGGCACGTGGCGCGCAGCACTACCGCGACTACGGCGTGGGCCGCTCCGCCGGCACCCTGCCCTTCCAGCTGGCGGGCAATCTGCGCCAGGGCGGCCTGGTGGAAAAAGCCTTCGGCCTGACCTTGCGCGAATTGCTCTACGACTTCGGCGGCGGCAGCGCCAGCGGCCGGCCCCTGCGCGCGGTGCAGGTCGGCGGTCCCCTGGGAGCCTATCTGCCCGAGTCGCAATGGGACATCCCGCTGGACTACGAAGCCTATGCAGCGGCGTCGGCCATGATAGGCCATGGCGGCCTGGTGGCCTTCGACGACAGCGTCGACATGCTGCGCATGGCGCGTTACGCCATGGAATTCTGCGCCATCGAATCCTGCGGCAAATGCACGCCCTGCCGCATCGGCTCGACGCGCGGCGTGGAAACGCTGGACCGCATCGCCGCCGGTGGTCCCGATCACGGCAAGCAGGTGGTCCTGCTGCGCGACCTGTGCGACACCATGCTGGGCGGCTCGCTGTGCGCGCTGGGCGGCATGGCGCCCTTCCCCGTGCTGTCCGCGCTGAATCATTTCCCCCAGGACTTCGGCCTGGATCAAACCCACAAAACCGAGACGGCCCCTCAGCCGGCTTGACGGCCGCGCACTGGAGACAACGATCATGTTAGAGACCGTCGTAAAACGCGAACGCGACTATGGCACCCCGGCACGCGTCGCCGCGGAAATGGTAAGCCTGACCATCGATGGCCAGGAAATCCAGGTACCGGCCGGCACGTCGGTGATGCGCGCGGCCGCCGAGGCCGGCATCAACATCCCCAAGCTGTGCGCGACCGACAGCCTGGAAGCCTTCGGCTCCTGCCGCCTGTGCCTGGTGCAGATCGATGGCCGGCGCGGCTATCCGGCGTCCTGTACCACGCCGGTGGAAGCAGGCATGGTGGTCTACACCGAAACCCCCAAGCTGCACGAACTGCGCCGCGGTGTGATGGAGCTGTACATCTCCGACCACCCGCTGGACTGCCTGACCTGCCCCGCCAACGGCGACTGCGAACTGCAGGACATGGCCGGCGTGGTGGGCCTGCGCGACGTGCGCTACGGCTACAAGGGCGCCAACCACCTGGACAGCGCCAAGGACGAGTCCAATCCCTACTTCGCCTACGATCCCTCGAAGTGCATCGTCTGTAATCGTTGCGTGCGCGCCTGCGAGGAAACCCAGGGCACTTTCGCGCTGACCATTTCGGGCCGCGGCTTCGAGTCGCGCGTCTCGGCGGGCCAGGACCAGGCCTTCATGGACAGCGAATGCGTGTCCTGCGGCGCCTGCGTGCAAGCCTGCCCGACCTCCACCCTGCAGGAAAAGACCGTCATCATGATGGGCCAGGCCGAGCACTCGGTCATCACCACCTGCGCCTACTGCGGCGTGGGCTGCGCCTTCCGGGCCGAAATGAAGGGCCAGGAAGTGGTACGCATGGTGCCGTGGAAGGACGGCCAGGCCAATCGCGGCCATTCCTGCGTCAAGGGGCGTTTCGCCTGGGGCTATGCGACGCACAAGGAACGGGTGCTCAAGCCCATGATCCGCAAGGACATCAGCGACCCGTGGCGCGAAGTCAGCTGGGACGAGGCCATCGGCTACGCGGCGTCCGAATTCAAGCGGCTGCAGGCCAAGTATGGCCGTGATTCCGTCGGCGGCATCACGTCGTCGCGCTGCACCAATGAGGAAACGTGGCTGGTGCAGAAGCTGGTGCGCGCCGCCTTCAACACCAACAACGTCGACACCTGCGCCCGCGTGTGCCATTCGCCCACCGGCTATGGCTTGAAGCAGACCCTGGGCGAATCGGCCGGTACGCAGACCTTCGACTCGGTCATGCACGCCGACGTGGTCATCGTGATGGGGGCCAACCCCAGCAGCGGCCACCCCGTATTCGCCTCGCGCCTGAAGAAGCGGCTGCGCCAGGGCGCGCGCCTGATCGTCATCGACCCGCGCCGCATCGAACTGGTCAATTCACCGCACATCAAGGCCGATTTCCACCTGCAGGTGCGGCCCGGCACCAACGTCGCGCTGCTGTCCTCGCTGGCGCACGTCATCGCCACCGAGAACCTGATCGACGAAGCCTACGTGACTGCCCGTTGCGAGAAAAAAGCCTTCGACGAATGGCGTACCTTCGTATCGCTGCCGGAAAACTCGCCGGAAGCGATGGAAGCCGTGACCGGCGTCCCCGCCGCCGCCGTGCGCGGCGCCGCGCGCTTGTACGCCAGCGCCGGCAACGGCGCCATCTACTACGGCCTGGGCGTCACCGAGCACAGCCAGGGCTCGACCACGGTGATGGGCATCGCCAACCTGGCCATGGCCACCGGCAACATCGGCCGTGAGGGCGTCGGCGTGAATCCGCTGCGGGGCCAGAACAATGTGCAGGGCTCGTGCGACATGGGCTCGTTCCCGCACGAGTTGCCGGGCTACCGCCATATTTCCGACGATGTAGTGCGCAGCCAGTTCGAACAGGACTGGGGCGTGACGCTACAGCCGGAACCCGGCCTGCGCATCCCAAATATGTTCGAGGCGGCGCTGGGCGGCTCCTTCAAGGGCCTGTACTGCCAGGGAGAGGATATCGTCCAGTCCGATCCCAACACGCAGCACGTGGCCGCCGCCCTGGCCGCCATGGAATGCATCGTGGTGCAGGACCTGTTTCTCAACGAGACCGCCAAATACGCCCACGTCTTCCTGCCGGGTTCGTCGTTCCTGGAGAAGGACGGCACCTTCACCAATGCCGAACGACGCATTTCGCGGGTGCGCAAGGTGATGGAGCCCAAGAACGGCAAGGCCGACTGGGAAGTGACGGTGGCCCTGTCCAATGCCTTGGGCTATCCCATGAACTACCGCCACCCGTCGGAAATCATGGACGAGATCGCCCGCCTGACGCCCACGTTTTCGGGAGTCAGCTACCACAAGCTGGAACGCTTGGGCAGCCTGCAATGGCCCTGCAACGATGACGCGCCGGATGGCACGCCCATCATGCACATCGATGAATTCGTGCGCGGCAAGGGACGTTTCATCATCACCAAGTACGTCGCCAGCGACGAGCGCAGCACGCGCAAGTTCCCGCTGCTGCTCACCACCGGGCGCATCCTGTCGCAGTACAACGTCGGCGCCCAGACCCGCCGCACGCCCAATGTCATGTGGCACGGCGAAGACGTACTGGAGGTGCATCCGCAGGACGCCGAGGATCGCGGCATCGCCAGCGGCGACTGGGTAGGCGTGCAGAGCCGCGCCGGGGAAACCGTGCTGCGCGCCGTGCTGACCGATCGCGTGCAGCCGGGTGTGGTGTACACGACCTTCCACTTTCCGGAGTCCGGCGCCAACGTGGTCACCACCGACAATTCCGACTGGGCGACCAACTGTCCGGAATACAAGGTGACGGCGGTACAGCTGGTGCGCGTATCCCAACCTTCGGAATGGCAGCGCCAGTGGAGCCGCTTCACCGACATCCAGCAGAAATTGCTGGCCGAGCGGGAATCGGCTGCCGTTCCCGCCGGCAAGTGAACGTGACAAATGAGCGTGACCATGGACCCGCACAACCTGATCCGCATGGCCAACCGCATCGGCGACTTCTTCGAAGCGATGCCGGACCGGCCCGAAGCCCTCGAAGGCATCGCCGGCCATATCCAGAAATTCTGGGAGCCACGCATGCGCAACGAATTGCTGGCGTACCTCCAGCGACACCCCGATGGCATAGACGGTGACACCAGCCTCGCCCCCATCGTGCTGCAGGCCGTCACGCAATATCGGGAGCGCCTGTTGCCGCGCACGGCGTAAGCGCCACGCCTTGGTCGAGTTCGGAGTATGCTCGCGCCCCCGCACTCGATGCCGCCATTTTTCCACCCACCTTCTTTACCTTGAGCACCCGCGGGACGCCACCATCCCCATGCCGCATTGCTTGTACGAACGCCAGAACGACAATTAAAGGAAATAAGATGAATACGGCAACCACGTTAGACCTGCCTGGGTCCAGACCCGGCTTCCTGGACAAGGAACGCACTATCGCCGGCCCCGGCTTCAGCCGCTGGCTGGTTCCCCCGGCCGCGCTCGCCATCCACCTTTGCATCGGCATGGCCTACGGCTTTTCCGTGTTCTGGCTGCCGCTGTCCAAGGCCTTGGGCGGCAGCGCCCCGCTGGCCTGCCCGGCCGACATGAGCCTGTTCTCCGAACTCTTCACCACCACCTGCGACTGGCGCATTTCCAGCCTGACCGGGACGTACATCCTGTTCTTCGTGCTGCTCGGTTGCTCGGCCGCCTTGTGGGGCGGCTGGCTGGAACGGGCCGGTCCGCGCAAGGCCGGCCTGGTGTCGGCCCTGTGCTGGTGCGGCGGCCTGGTGATCTCCGCGATCGGCATCTACGTGCACCAACTGTGGATGCTGTGGGTGGGGTCCGGCATCATCGGCGGCGTGGGCCTGGGGCTGGGGTATATCTCGCCCGTCAGCACGCTGATCAAATGGTTTCCGGACCGTCGCGGCATGGCCACCGGCATGGCCATCATGGGCTTCGGCGGCGGCGCCATGGTCGGCGCGCCGCTGGCGAATGCCCTGATGCGCTACTACGCCGTCCCCGGTTCGTCGGGCGTGTGGCAGACCTTTCTTACCATGGCCGTGATCTACGCCGTGTTCATGGTTGCCGGTGCGCTGGGCTACCGCGTGCCCGCGTCCAACTGGAAGCCGGAGGGCTGGACCGCCCCTGCCGCGCAGACCAACAACGCCATGATCACGCACGGCCACGTGCACGTGAAGAAGATCTGGGGCGTGCCGCAGTTCTGGCTGGTGTGGTGGGCCCTGTGCCTGAACGTGACCGCGGGCATCGGCATCCTGGGCATGGCTTCGCCGCTGCTGCAGGAAGTGTTCGGCGGCAGCCTGATCAACCAGGCCAGCCTGGGTTTCGCGCAGTTGAACAAGGAGCAGCTGGTGGCCATCGCCACCATCGCCGCCGGCTTCACCGGCCTGCTCAGCCTGTTCAACATCGGCGGCCGTTTCGTCTGGGCCAGCCTGTCGGACAAACTGGGCCGCAAGATGACCTACGCCATGTTCTTCGTGGTCGGCATCATCCTGTACGCCTCGGTGCCGTGGTCCGCGCACAATGGCCACCTGGCCCTGTTCGTCGGCGCTTTCTGCATCATCCTGTCGTTCTACGGCGGCGGCTTCGCCACCGTGCCGGCCTATCTGGCCGACCTGTTCGGCACGCAAATGGTGGGCGCCATCCATGGCCGACTGCTGACCGCGTGGTCGGCCGCGGGCATCTTCGGGCCCATGTTGATCAGCTCGCTGCGTGAGTACCAGCTGTCGATCGGCGTGCCGCGCGCACAGGTGTACGACATCACCATGTACATCCTGGCCGGCTTGCTGCTGCTGGGCCTGCTGTGCAACCTGGCCATCCGCCCGGTCAACCGCAAGTACTTCATGACCGACGAGGAGCTGGCCACCGAGAAGGCGCTGGCGCACGAACGGGCGTCGGCTGCCGCGGTTCACGGCCAAGGCAGCAGCACCTTCCGCACGCCCGCCATCCTGGTGATCTTTGCCTGGGCCTGCGTGGTGATTCCCCTGGCCTACGGCTTCTGGGGCACGCTGCAGCAAGCGGTGGTGCTGTTCCGGTAGGTTCCGACACGCAAGGCAGCCGCCGGTCCACACCGGCGGTTCGCCCTCAGGACGCCCGGGCTTTACGCGGCACGGCCGCGCGGGCCGCCTGCCCCGCCGGGCTGGACGGCGCCTGCACAGCAAGCGCAGTCATTATCTCCCGCGTATGTTCCGGTCCCGCCGCGATGCCACTGAACAGCAGTGACATGGAAAAGTGGATGACTGACTCGATATCCACCGGCCTGTCCTCCGCATTCATGCGCTCCCGAATGATCAGCGTGGCTAAACCATGCTCGACCGACCACGCCGCGTGCGTGACCAGATCCATATCCTTCACTTGCCAACCGTGCCCACGCGCGAAGTCGCGCACGCATGCAGCGAACAATTCGAACGAGACATTCACCGCCTCGGCAAGTTCAAGGTAATCGCTTTTTCGGATGATCCGCGGCCCGATCATCAGGTCGAACAATCCCTTGTGGTCCTGCGCGAATTTCACATAGATCCGCATCATGTCATAAGCGCGCGCAAGCTGGCCCTTCTGCTGCGCCAGCGCCTCGCGCCGTAATGCGATGAGATCAGTGAAGCCGCTGGCGGCAATGGCGGCCAGCAGCCCATTCTTGCCATCGAAATGCCGTGACGGCGCCGCCTCCGACACGCCGACCGCACGCGCCAACTGGCGCAGGCTCATGTCATGTACGCCCGACTTTTCAAGCTCGCGCCTGGCCTCCGCGATCAGTGCGCTACGCAGGTCACCATGGTGATAAGGCGTCCCATCGGCGCCGGTGGCCTTCTTTATCAAAATGCATCTCCAAATTGAGCAGGGAACCGTGGTGAGCATGGGACCTTAACAAACCGCGGCAAGCATGGGTTCTGGCACTAGGGTTTCCCCTTGCACTTCAAACGAAGTTAACGGTGTTACCATGCCCATAAAGTTAATGGCGTTAACTTTATCACAAAGGCTGCGCGCCTCATGAACGCGCGCCCCATCGGAGACCCAAGTGGAAGAGATCATTCAGAAAGAAGTGCACGGCAATGTGGCCGTGCTCACCATGAACTACCGTCCCTACAATCTGTCCGGCCCCACCCTCAGCGGCGCCCTGATGGCCAGCTTGAACGGCGCGGTCGAACAGGGCCAGCGCGCGGTCCTGCTGCGCAGCGGGCTGCGCCACTTTTCAGCGGGAGCGGACGTCGACCTTTTCGACGAACGCATAGAGCGGGAAGGCCGCGCCCGCCTGGACCCCATAGAGGTCCTTGACGCCTTCGAGACACTGCCGATCCCCATCGTGGTCGCCGTCCACGGCGTATGCCTGGGGGGCGGCCTGGAACTCGCCTTGGCCTGCGACTACATCGTCGCCGCGCAATCCGCCAAGATCGGTTCGGTGGAAGTGGCCTTGGGCCTGCATCCCCTGATGGGCGGTATCCAGCGGCAGGTGCAAAGAATCGGCATGGCGCGTGCCAAGGAAATGTCCATGCTGGGGCGGCGCTACGATGCTGCCACCTTGGAACGCTGGGGCTTGATCAATCTGGTGGTAGCCGACGATGAGCTGGAACCGGCTTCGCTGGCCATTGCCCAGGAGCTGGCCAATGGCCCCACCGCGGCCCACGCCGCGACCAAACGCCTGGCACGCATCGCGGCCAACGAAGGCATCGAGGCGGCCGACCGCGCCATGTTCGAAACGCAAAAGCCCATCTGGGCCTCGCGGGACCTCAAGGAAGGGCTCAAATCCTTCCGCGCCAATGGCCCCGGCCTTGCCATCTTCGAGGGGAAATGAAATGAGCGGACCACTTTCTGGCTTGAAAGTCGTTGATTTCTCGCGCGTCCTGGCCGGTCCTTTGTGCGGGCGCACGCTGGCCGACCTGGGCGCCGATGTCCTCAAGATCGAACCCCCACGGCCCGACGTGTCGCGCGGCGCCTTTCCCTACGCCAACGGCATTTCCGGCTACTACGCGCAGCAGAACATCGGCAAGCGCAACATCAGCGTCGACCTCAATGTGCCGGGCGCGGCCGAACTGGTTGCGCGGATGTGCGATTCGGCCGACATCATCGTCGAGAACTTCCGCGCCGGTACCCTCAAGTTCTTCGGCCTGGATTACGCGACACTGGCGCAGCGCAATCCCAGGTTGATCTATGTCTCGATCACCGGCTACGGCCAAGGCGGCCCCTGGGCCTCGCGCATGGCCTATGCGCCCACCGTCCAGGCGGAATCTGGCTTCACCCATAACTCGATGCGCCATTTCGGCGACAACCTGGCTACCGAACAGACCGATGCCCTGTCGCATGCCGACGTCTATGCGGGGATGCAGGCCACCATCGCCGTGCTCGCCGCGCTGGCCAAGCGTGAAAAGACGGGTCGCGGCCAATATATCGACGTCGCGATGGCGGCAGTGATCCTGTCCGCCAACGAGCGGGCGCATCTGGACATCGCCGGCGTCGACAACGGCGCCGAGCCCGGCATCCTCGGCGCCACGGACGGCCCCTTCTTCAATGGCCCCGGCGGCGAACGTTTCGTTGCCGCACAAAGCTTGGTGGGCAGCCTGACCTTTCCCAATTATCTGCGCGCCATGCGCCGTCCCGACCTGGCCAAGGATCCGCGCTTCGCCACGGCGGCGCTGCGGCGCCAGAACTACGCAGCCCTGCATGCCTTGCTGCAAACCTGGATCCTGACTTTCCGCGATCTTGGCGCGCTGGATGCGCAACTGGATGAGTCGAAAATTGCCATTGGCCAAGTCCGCAGCACCCAGGACCTGTGCGAATCCGAATGGGGTGACTATTGGGGCGCAGTGCGCACGGTATCCGACCGGCAAGGCGGAACCTACAAGCTGCACGGCCACCCATGGCGTTTTTCGGATGATGATCTGCCGTCCGCGCCGCTGCAGCCAGCTTACCGTGGCGAGCACAATGCGGAAGTCCTGGCTGAAATGGGGTACGGCGATCTCCAGATACAGGCTTACGTGGAGCGCGGCATGTTTGTCGCCGACCCTGCGTTGGCCGCCATGCGCGCCCCTGCCGATAAGGATACGGGCACGGATACGGGCACGAGTGTTGGCCTGCCACCGGCCGCCCTGGCAGCCGTACCCGTCCACATGGAAAACAGACGCGCGGGATAACGGCGCGCGAACGACACCAACAACACTCCAGCAGGAGGAGACAATCCATGAAATTCCCACGCACGAAACAGGTAACCCGACTGATCGGCTACACCCTGGCGGCACTGCCTGCACTGGGCGCGACGCCGGCATTCGCAGCGGATGGCCCGGCGCATTGCACGGCCATCCGCTTCTACGTTCCATACGCAGCCGGCGGCGGTACCGATGTCTCCGCGCGCCTCATCGCGGCCAAGCTGGGCACGGACCTGAAGGTGCCCGTCATCGTCGAGAATCGGCCCGGCGCGAAATCCGTGATCGCCTACCAGGCGCTCCTGCGTGACCCAGCCGACGGTTGCTCGTATCTGTACGACAATTCCTCACACTCCCTGCAGTCGGTGTATAAGGGCCTGCCTTATGACCCCGCCAAGGATTTCAAACCCGTCGCCATGGTGGCCACGGCGCCGAACGTATTCGTCGTCAATCCAGCCGTCCCGGCGCAGACCATGCAGCAGTTCATTGCCTACGCCAAAGCCAATCCGGGCAAGGTCACGTATGCCTCATTCGGCATCGGCAGTACTTCGCACCTGAGCGGCGAAGTCTTGAACTCGGCGGCCGGCCTGACCATGGTTCACGTCCCCTATCGCGGATCCGCGCCGGCTGTCGCCGACTTGATGGGCGCAACGGTACAGGCCATCTTCCTCGATCCCCTGACGGCACAACCCCTGATGGATTCCGGCAAGGTACGTGGATTGGCGGTCGTAGGATCGCAGCGCTCGGCCACCGCGCCCAATCTGCCGTCCATGGCGGAACTGGGCATCGACGACCTGGCCGTGCCGGGATGGTGGGGCGTGTTCGCCAAGCAAGGGGTGACAGACGCCACCGTCACCGATATGGCGGATCGCTTGCGGCGTATCACAAGCGATCCGGAAGTAAAGCAGAAAATGGCACAACTGGGGGCACAGGCCTTTTCCGATACACCTCAGCAGTTCGCTGGCATGATAGCCAAGGACGCAGCCAGATGGCAGAAAGTCGTCCGCGACAGGAACCTGGTTCTTGAGTAGCAAGTAACACGTCTTGCCTACTCGCGAGAAACGATGCGAGCCTCGCACACGCCAAACCCAATGCCGGCGAAGCCGGGGTGCTCGCAGCGTCCGCGGTAGACAAGACGATCCCCATCCTGCAGATAGGAACGTGTTTCGCCGTTCGCCAACCTCAGTGGCTCGGCGCCATTGCGCGTGCGCTCCAGCAGGCAGCCGGCGTCAGCGATCTCCCGGCCTGACACCGTGCCACTGGACAGAAGGTCGCCTGGCTGCAGATTGCAGCCATTGCTGGTGTGATGGGTCAGCATCTGTGCGAGGGTCCAATATTGATCCGCGAAGTCCGGCCGCGAGATGACCTCGGGCGATTGCCCCAGTTGCCGCATGACGGCGGTTTCCAGGCCAGCCTGCAAGCCAATACGCAACGCACCGCGGGCCGCATGGCCCGGTGAGGTTAACGCGGGGCTGATCCGTGGTTCATCTTCTTTTCTGGTGGGCGGCGCAAGCCGGAATGGCTCCAACGCGTCCAGCGTTACCACCCACGGCGACACACTGGTCATGAAACTCTTGGACAGAAAGGGTCCCAGCGGCTGTGCCTCCCAACGTTGGATGTCGCGGGCGGACCAATCGTTGACAAGGCTCACGCCAAACAGATGCGTCTCGGCGTCATCCAGGCTCACTGGCGCAGCCAAGGCATTGCCGCTGCCGACATAGGCGCCCACCTCCAGTTCGAAATCCAGCGCCTGCGATGGCAGGTAGCGCGCACCCGCGGGATCCGGCCCCAACAAGCCATGCGGGCGCGAGCACGGCGTGCCGCTGATCACGATGGAAGACGCCCGGCCATGGTAGGCAATGGGAAGATGCCTGAAGTTCGCCGCAAGCTCCCCGCCAGGGCGCATGGCCCGCGCCGCGCGGCTCGCGTGGTGCAGCGACGTGTAGAAGTCGGTGAAGTCTCCTATCCTGGCAGGCAATTGCATGGCGACGGCTGCGATGGGGACCAGGCACTCCTGCAATACCGCCTGATGCGGACTGCCGCCGCGTAACAAGTCGAACAGGCTTCTTCGCAGCGCCGACGCGGCACCCCGGCCCAGGGCCATCAACTCGTTCAGCGTCGGTGCGCGCAGCGCCCGATCGAGCGCGGCCTGCGCACTGGCCACACCTGCCGGCGACCTTGTCAGCAATCCCCTGTCCGCCGTGGCGGCCAGGTCGAGGATCATGTCGCCAATGGCGACGCCGACACGGCGTGTGCGGCCATCATCCTGGGAGTACACGCCCAGGGGGAGATTCTGCAACGGGAAATCCGTATCCGCGGAGTTTCCGCTGGAAACCCAAGTGCCGATGCTGCCGTCGTGCGTTTCGTTCAGAATCATGTCGCCTCCTGTGAGCCCTGCTCTTTTGAGATCAGCGTATCGAAGGCAAATGATAACAGCGTTAACTTCAGTTTGTCAGCCGTTCTGGAAACAGCGTGGCGAGGATGGAATTGGCCCCGGCCGGCACCGGCATCAGTGGCCTTCACGAATAAAAATTTGACGGCCGTGCCGGTTCGAACTATGTATGTTCATCGCGCTGCGAGGAACTCCATGGATTTGAACCGGCTGGACCTGAACCTTCTGAAAATCTTTGACGCGGTCTACCGCCTGCGCAGCTTGACGGAAGTGGCGAAGGAGGTACACCTGAGCCAGCCGGCGGTAAGCCATGCGCTGGGCCGCCTGCGCGAAGCGCTGGGCGACCGCCTGTTCATCCGCACGGCGGAAGGCCTGACGCCTACCGCACGCTGCGAACGCCTGGCGCCCCCCGTACGGGCGGCGCTGGAAACCATACGTGATTCACTGCAGGACACGGCGAACTTCTGTCCGGCCGATTGCACGCGCGAGTTTCGCGTGCTGCTGACGGACGTGGGAGAAATGCTGCTGGTGCCGCCGCTGATAGCCCATCTGCGCAGTGTCGCGCCACAGGTGAAACTGGCCATATTCCAGGCACCGCGCACCCACTACGAGCGCATGCTGGGCGAACACGAAGTCGACATCGCCATCAGCAACCTGAACCTGCAGCGCCAGACCTTGCGCAGGGAATCCCTGTTTCGCGACCACTGTGTGGTGCTGCGCCGCGCGCGTGCGGACGATACCCGCGCCACGGCGGGACCGCTGACGCTGGAAGAATTCGAACGCAGCCACCACGTGCTGATCAGCCCGCCGCACGATCCGGTCGAGCAAGTGCTGGCGCAGCTGAACATCACCCGCAAGACCCAGCTGCGCCTGCCCAATTATTTCGCCTTGCCGCGCGTGCTCGCCTCGTCCGACTGGCTGGTGACGGTGCCGTCGCGCATCGCCAGCTACCTGCAGTCGTACGTCGCGCTGGATATCGAGGACGTGCCCTTCCCGTCGCCGGTGTTCGATGTACGCATGTACTGGCACACCCGTCACGATACCGACCCCGCGCACAGCTGGCTGCGCGAGGTCTTCCTTACCGTGTTCCAGGCGGCGCCGGAGCCGGAGGCGCTGGATACATAAGCGCTGCGCTCACGCCGCCCGGCTTTCAGTAACCGCCAGTTTTACCGGTCGCGGCCGCGGCACCGCCGCCCTTGAATTCCCGTACCGTCCTGGTCGCGGCCTGTACCAGCAGCGACGTATCCACCCCCACCGCCACGAACAACGCGCCGGCATCCAGATACTTGTGCGCCACGTCCACCTGGCTCATCAGCACGCCGGGCGCCTTGCCCGCCGCCCGCACCCGGGCAATGCCGTCCAGGATCGCCCGCTGCACTTCCGGGTGATTGACCTGGCCGGGATACCCCATCGAAGCGGACAGGTCGGCCGGGCCGAAGAACACCCCGTCCACCCCGTCGACTTGCGCGATGGCGTCCAGGTTCTCCAGCGCCAGGGTCGTTTCCGCCTGCACCAGCAGGCACATCTGGTCGTTGGCGTGCGCGGTGTAGTCGCCGATCTGGCCGTAGCGCGACGCGCGCGCCAGCGCCGCGCCCATGCCGCGAATGCCGGCCGGCGGATAGCGCATGGCGCGCACCATCAGCTCGGCATCCTCCGCCGTGTCTATCATCGGAATCAGCAGCGTCTGCGCACCGATATCCAGGAACTGTTTGACCAGCGCGACATCACCCTTGGGCGGCCGCAGCACCGGATGGACCGGGTATGGTGCCACCGCGCGCAATTGCGCCAGGAGCGAGCGCACGTCGTTGGGAGCATGTTCGCCGTCGAGCACCAGCCAGTCGTAGCCGCAGCCGGCCAGCAGTTCGGCGGCATTGGCATCGGCCAGGCCGACCCACAGCCCTATCTGTGCCCGGCCGGCACGCAGTTCATCTCGGAAGGTATTGGCAGGCATCTGCAACATATTGCTCCTCTGGGTTTTCGGTTCGGTTTTCGGTTCGGTTTTCGGTTCGGTTCTTCGGGGTTTCTCGGCTCGGCCGGTCGCATACACCGGCTCGGCCTGCAGCCGGCGCGGCACTCAACCGGCCTGGCGTGGACCAATATAGCCCTTCTGGCCGGCCTCCGAGCCCAGATTCAGTATGGGACCGTCCATGCGTTCCTGCCAGATCAGCGATTCCATGCCGATATGCAGCGGGTGATCCTGTACGGTCAGGATCATGGCGCCGGCCTCGTCGTAGTAATGGGCATGCTCCGACCACGACGGCCCGGACAGCAACAGATCGCCGGCCTTCCAGGGAATCACCGTGCCGTCCACCACGCTCTTGCCGTGCCCGGCGAAGTGGTAGTTGATGGCGATGGAACTGTGCTTGTGACCGCGGCCCACGGGCCGGCCGGGCTGTCCCTTGGGATGCGAGAACAGCGTGGCGAAGAACGAATGCGTGGTGCCGTTGCGGCGCTCGGTGGCCGGGTTGTACAGCAGCATGATGTTGCGCTTGCCGTCGCCCTGCGCCACCGCCAGCGTCTGCGAGGTCTCCTGCCATGGCCACACCAGCGGACGATTCTCCACCACCTGGATGTCGGTAAGGAACTCGTAGCCGCGCAGCCGCGCGCCGGCTTCGGCAACGGGCAAGTCTGGCGCGTTGTCGCGATTGATCTCCAGGTTCAACCCGGCACTGGCGGCAATGGTTTTCTTGCGCCAGTCCGCGCCGGCGTACTCAACCCAGTGCACACCCAGTTTGCGCAGCAGCGGCGCATTGGAATAGACCAGCCGCACCCAGGGCTGCGTGCCGGTATTGTGATGGCAATACGGCTGCATCGAGGGCAGCGACAGTACGTCCCACTTCCCCATGGCCATGCTCTGGTCGCCCACCAGCACGGTGCCGCTACCGCTGATGCAGAACTCGATCTGGTTGGCGTTGCGCAGCAGCGGACGGGTTTGTTCCCCCGGCTTGAGCACCGAGATCGTCACCTCGACCCCCGGCCCGAAACCCAGGGTACCGTCGGTGCAGGACGGATGCACCACCGCGGCCGCGCGCCGGCCATCGGCGGGCGCGGCCTCGTCGAGCAGGCGCTCGACTTCCAGTTCGATATCCTCGCGCGTCACCAGCACCGGTTGCCACGGAACGATAGGCGCCGGCGCGATGCCGCTGACGTCCACCAGCGTATAAGTCTTGTCGTTCATGCTCGTCTCCAGCTGTTTTAATCGGGATGTCTTAATGAGACCGTCCTTACGGGGACGTTCTCATGCAGCTGTCTTGATCAGCTGTCTTGATCAGCTGTCTTGACCAGTTGCGGACGGCGCCAGGCGGAAGGTCACCGCCCCCAGGCGTCCGTAGTCGACGTGGAACACATCGCCCGGCGCACCGGCCACCGGCCGGGTGAAAGAGCCGCTCAACACCACCTCGCCCGCCGCCAGGCCTTCGTCCCACTGCGCCAGGCGATTGGCCAGCCAGGCCACGCCATGGGCTGGATGGTCCAGCACGGCAGCCGCCAGGCCGGACTCCTCGATGATGCCGTTGCGGTACAGCAGCGCCCCGGCCCAGCGCAGATCCAGGGCGTCGACCGCCACGGGCCTGCCGCCCAGCACCACGCCGGCATTGGCGGCGTTGTCCGAGATGGTGTCGGTGACGCGCCGCATGGCCTTGCTCTCGCGGTCGAACTGCTCGATGCGGGCATCGATGATCTCCACCGCCGGCACCACGTATTCGGTGGCGCGCAACACGTCGAACAGCGTGACACCGGGACCGCGCAGCGGCTGGCCCAGGACGAAAGCCAGCTCCACTTCGATGCGTGGCGCGATGAAGGTTTCGAAGGGGATGTCATGGCCGCTGTCGAAGAACATGTCGTCGAACAGCGTGCCGTAGTCGGGCTCGGCTATCTGGCTGGCCTGTTGCATGGCGCGCGACGTCAGGCCGATCTTGTGGCCGCGCACCGTGCGGCCGCGCGCCAGCTTCAGCGCCGACCAGGCGCGCGCCACCGCGTAGCCGTCAGCCACGGTCATCCGCGGATGGCGCAGGGAAAAATGGCGCACCTGCACGCGGGTACGTTCGGCCTGGTCCAGTTCGGCCGCCAGCGCGGCGACGATGTCGGGGCTCAGCATGCGGTCCCCTTGCCGTCGTCGCGCCGCCAGCGGATGGGCGCGGCCGCCGCGCTCACCGGCACCGTCGTCACCGTGCCCGGCGCGGCCGCCACCCGCTCGTGCGCCAGCGCCGCGATGGCCAGGTCCGACAGGCCCATCCCCATGGCTTTGAACAGGGTGATGTCGCCTGAGGCCGTGGCCGTGCCTTTGCCGGGAGCCGCGCCATCGCCTGCGCCTGAGGCCGCCCCCTTGCCGGGAGCCACGCCACCGCCTGTGCCTGTGCCTGTGCCTGCCCCTTTGCCCACGTCCGCAGGCGGCTTGCCGGCCCGGATGACGTCGGCCAAGGTCAGCACCTGGCCCCAGGCGGCGTCCTCGTTGCCGTAGTAGTCACGCAGTTCGCGGGAGGCCTTGCGGGCATTGGCAAGATCATCCACCACCACCGCGCGGGCCCGTGCGAAAACATCCGGCTGGAATTCCGCATTGGCCGGCAGGATCGCGCCCACGGCGTTCAGGTGCGCGCCCGGGACCAGCAGGCGCGCCGGCAAGAAGGCCTCGGTGGCACGCGTCACCAACGTCACCAGGTCGGCCCCGTCGGTCGCCGCCTCCAGGGACGCAGCGGCGTCGACTTTCGCCTGGGGAAAAGCCTCGGCCACCTTGCGCGCGAACGCCGCGCGGCGCTCCGCATCGCGGCCCCACACGCGTATCCGCCGCAACGTGCGCACGGCCGCCACCGCATGGATCTGCGCGATGGCCTGTTTACCCGTGCCAATCACGGCCAGGTCGCCGGCGTCCTCGCGCGCCAGCCACCGGGTGCCCAGCGCGGTCATCGCCGCGGTGCGGATCTGCCCCAGGGTATTGGCTTCGAGCATGGCCAGCAGCCGGCCGTTGCCCGAACTGAACAGCGAATACACCGCCTTGGCGCCGTTCGGGGTGTGGACCCAGGTCTTGAAACCGCATACGCCCAGGCGCGGCGAAGCCGACGCCAATGCGTGCATGGCGCCGCCGCCCAGGTCGCCAAGCGCCTTCGGCACGTTGAAGGCGGCGCCGTCGGCGAGTTCGATCAGGTTGCGTTCGAGGGCTTCGATGCCGTCGTCCAGCGGCACGAGGCGCGCCACGTCCGCTTCGGTCAGCCAATATGTGGCCGTATCCTTGGTGCTTGTTTCCATGCTGTGATGTCCCGGGGAAAAAATGAGTCAGGCGGCAGCCGGCACGGGCAGGTGCGCCGTGCTGGACTTGCGCGCGATGCGCCAAGCGCCGTGTTCGCGGCACAGGCGATCCTCGCAGCGGCGGATGCCGGCGGGCTGCAATGGCGTGGGTAGTTCGCTGCGTAATTCCGTATGCCGCTCAGTGCGCATTTCGGTCGCCCTGCCGGCGGGCTTCTCCGGCGCCTGGCCGACCGTCGCGTCGTACGCCAGCAGATAGAAACGCACCAGGACCGTGTCTTCGTCCAGCCGTTCGAGAATCGGATTGCAGACCGCATGGAATGTCCGCCGTGTGTCCGGCCGCTGCGCCAGGGCCTCGCCTATCTGCGCCGGCCCGGTGAGCGTGGCGCCGCCACGCTGCCACTGTCCATCTT
This sequence comes from Achromobacter sp. HZ34, assembly GCF_002209485.1. Classification (GTDB taxonomy): domain Bacteria; phylum Pseudomonadota; class Gammaproteobacteria; order Burkholderiales; family Burkholderiaceae_B; genus Bordetella_C. The sequence continues at coordinate 158,240 of NZ_NJIX01000002.1, forward strand.
CAGTGAACAGGAATCGAGCGCGCGCGTGGTCGCGCACGTCCAGCGCATCGAAGAAGCCGTAGACCGTGGCCAGGCAAGCCTGCACGGTAGCCGTATCCAGGCCATGCCCGGGATTGTCTCTCTGCTCGCTTCTCTGCTCGTTGCTCTGCCCATTCTTCCGGGCGTGCTCCTGTTCATGCATGGCCAGCCCCCTCGTCTTGCACGGGGTTGGCGAGCACACCGATGCCGGCGATCTCCACTTCGAAGCGATCGCCCGCGCGCAGATAGCGTGGCGGCTTACGGCTCATGCCCACGCCCTCGGGCGTGCCGGTGGCGATGATGTCGCCGGGACGCAGCAGCGTGAACTGGCTGAGATAGGAAATCAGTTGCGGGATCGAGAACACCAGGTCATCCAGCGTGGCATCCTGTACCTGCTCGCCATTCAAGCGCCCCGCCACGCGCACCGAGGCCAGCGCCGGCATCACGTCGGGCGTGACGATCCATGGCCCCAGCGCGCCGGAGCGCAGGAAATTCTTGCCCGGGGTGGCCTGCCGGTTGTGCATCTGGTAGTCGCGCACGGAGTTCTCGGCCATGCAGGTATAGCCGCCGACGTAGTCCATTGCGTCGGCTTCGTCTACATAGCGCGCCGGCTTGCCGATCACCACCGCCAGTTCCGCTTCGTAGTCGAGTTCGGCCGACACGGGCGAGCGCAACACCGGCTCGCCATGGCCGACGAAGGTGTCGGGAAAACGGGGGAACACCGATGGGTGGCCGCCTGAGTCGCGTGCGACTTCCTGGGCATGCTTGCGGTAGTTCAGGCCGACACAGATGATCTTGGTATCCGGCAACACGGGCGGTAGCAATTGCAGGCCCGCGGCTGGCAGCGTTGCGCCGCGCCCCTGCAAGTTACCGTTTCGCGCGGCGGCCAGCGCCTGGGCGAAGTCGGTGGCGCCGGGCAGCGGTATCACCCGGTAATTCGTGACCCGGTCATTCGCGACCCAGTCATTCGTGACCCGGTCATTCGCGACCCGGTCATTCGTGACCTGGTCGTCCTCGACCAGCCCCCAGCCGGTCACGCCGGCCTGGGCATAACGTGCAATTCTCATGAACCTTCCTTGGAATCAGGATGTGTGCGGGTAGCGATAAGGCCCGACGGCCAGTATCAGCAGACTGCAGGCGACGCAGACGACGCCCGAGACAGCCATGGCATAGCCATAGCCATGAAAACGGTCGAAAGCCACGCCTAGCAGGATGGGACCGGCCAGCGTGCCCAGGCAGAACAGCGAGATCAGGCAACCGTAGACCGCGCCGAAGGACTTCAAGCCGAAGTAGCGCTTGACCAGGAAAGGCACCAGATCGCCTTCCGCGCCTATCAACATGGCCGTGAGTCCGGCGCCCAAGGCAAGTTGCCAGTAAGGCGTGTCCGCCGACGAGGTACCCAGAATGGCCACGCCGCAGGCCCCCAACAGGAAGGCGCCGGCCGCGAGCACCCTGGCGGGCGCGATGTCCAGCAGGACGCCGGCGAGAAAGCGTCCTGCCGTCAGGCCCACCGCGGCAAAGGCGCCGCCGGCCGCCGCCATTTCCGGGGAAACGCCGTTATCGGACAGCAGCGCCGGAACGTGGACGATGGCGCCCAGGCCGACGGCGGCGACCAGCGCGACGCACAAGCCCATGAGCCAGAAGCGCCAGTTGCCGAAGGCTTGCGCAGCGGTGTCGCCGGCGACGTGCGGAGTCGGCGACACCGCTGCAGGCCTGGCCGGCGACGTCTCATCATCGATGCCGCGCAGCAGGCGGATCGCCAGGAAACCCAGCACCAGGGCCACGCCGGCCAGCAAGGCATAGGCCGTCTGCCAGCCCTGATGCCGCGTGACCCACCCAGCGAACAAGGGCGCCAGCGCCGCGCCGATGCCGGCGCCGATAGACGCGATACCGAATGCCAGCCCGACGCGCCGCTCGAAGCTGTGCGCAAGAATGGAAAGGTAGCCCACGGGCGAGGTCGCCACGCCCAGCAGGCCGATCAGGAAGGTCTTGGTGCCCACCGCATAAGGCGTCAGCGGTCCGGTGGACATGGCCAGCAGCCCCAGCGCGAACAGCACGATGGACCAGCCGATCACCCGCAGATGCCCGTAGCGGTCCATCAGGCGCCCGGCCAGCGGCGAGCTGACGGCCAGGCCCAGCGAGGCCAGCGCCATACACGTGGCGGCAACGCCGCGCCCCGTACCCAGCGCCGTGGCGACCGGCAGCAGGAACACGCCGGCCGTGCCGGCGAACAGGGCGGTATAGCCCCCCGACAGCCCCAACGACGCTGCGCCCACGCGCAGCATGCCGCGGCGCACCTCGGCCGCGCCCCTTCCTTCGTGCGCGCCGCCGACGCGTCCGGTGCCGGCATGCTCCAGGCTTGCAGGTTCTCGGCTTGCATGCCCCGAGCCGGCATGCCCCAAGGCCGCATGCCTCACACCTGCAAGTTCACCCCCGCCGTTATTGACGCCCTCGGCCGGGCCCGGACCTGCATAGGATCCCTGCATATCTGTCTCCTCATTTGTGGTTTTATGGGAGAAGATTCTGTCAGAGCGATCCGGGCGACGACACTGAAACGTCTGCATGGGGGACATGCAGGAAATGAATGGCTTACTGTCCAGGCGCGGGAAAACCCGAAGTGTATTTTCAAGGCGTCCCGGGTGCGGGATGTGCAGTGGGGCTGCCACATCGTCCGCGCCCCCTGACGCTGGTCAAGGTGATGGACTTGCCGGGAACCCGCCCACGCCATTGCCCACCCCGCTCGTCGTGGCGGCGGACGGCATGACCAACGCGTGTCGCTGCAGCATCGCCTCGATCCGCGATACCTGGAAGTTCATGAAAGAAAAAATCATCGCCAGGCCGGCGATACCCATGCCGATCATCCAGCGCAGCAGCTTCGATTCGAATCCGGCCATATCGGCCCTGAGCAAAAGCCCATCGGCTTTCATCGCCGCTCTCAGTTCAGCGTGATCAGCCTTCAACTCGGTGCTCAGTTCAGCGTGATCAGCCTTCAACTCGGCTCTCAGTTCCGCGTGAGCAGCCTTCAACTCGGCTCTCAGTTCAGCGTGATCAGCCTTCAACTCGGTTCTAAGTTCAGCGTGATCGGCTTTTAATTCGGCTCTCAGCTCGACATGGGCCAACTGAAAATCGGCCCGCAGTGAAAGCAGATCGGACTTGGTGGCCAGGGTGGGCAATATCGTTTCCACCCGCACCAGCCGCGACAGGATGCCGGTATCGGCCTGCCCGGCCCTCGTCGCCATTCTTGAGACATGATGCCTGCGCACGTTCTTTCCTCCCGGTGATATCTGGTAGCTCCTATGCGTAGGGAACAGTTCACTGCATTCCGTGCTCATCATCGACCTCTACGTACGCGTCATCGCAATGAAGGACATGGTGCCGGTATCGGGCCGCTGCGGCTATTCGCAAACATACGAACGGGAAAACCCGCATATGAAAGAAATAAGCCGTCCCGGAAACCCCCTTCCCGACCGACTCGAATCGCTTCCCGGGTAAACCCTGATGCTCAATCAGTGATATATCAGAGTATTATCACTTGATCTTCAGAAGGTCGACGCCTGCATGCTGCCGGTATGTTGCGCTCGCCCCCTGCCGTGCCCGTCCCCCGGCCTTTGTACGTTTCCGATCCCGCATGTCGCGCTCCGTAGTCATCCCGTTGAACGCCGAAACCGCCGAAGCCAAGGTGCAAGCGCCGGCGCCCCGTCCATCGTCCGGCGCCGCCTTGCGCGAACTGGCCTATGCCGAGATCAAGCGCCGCATCATTGCCTGCGAGTTCCGCCCCGGCGAAGCCATCAACGAGTCGCAGGTCGGCGCCCTGCTGGGATTGGGACGCACGCCGGTCCATCAAGCCTTGCACCGCCTGGAAAGCGACGGCCTGGTGACCATCCTGCCGCGCAAAGGCGTGCTGGTGTCCCCGCTGTCCTTGAACGACGTGCTGGACATGATCGAAGTGCGGCTCAGCAACGAGCTGCTCTGTGTGACGCTGGCCGCCGAGCGGGCGCACCAGAGCGACCTGCAGGCCATGCGCGACATCGTGCAACGCTCCGCCGAACTGCTGGAGCACCGCGACATCAACGGCCTGATGGCCCTGGACCTGAAATTCCACATCGCCATCTCCGCGGCCTCGCGCAATCGCGTACTGGCTGAACTGCTGCGCAACCTGCACGAGAAACAGGCCCGTTTCTGGTTCCTGTCCTTGCAGGACCCCGTCCACCTGGCCAATGTCTACCAGGAACACATGGCCGTCATCGACGCCCTGGAGCGCAGAGATGTACCCGCCGCGCGCGAAGCGATACGCGAACACATCGATGAATTCCGCAAGAACATCATCCGCTCGATCTGAGTGCCTGCCCGCAAGGCGGCTGCATCACCTTGCGGTGATCGTCTTGCCATGATCGTCTTGCACCAAGCGAATTGCCACACCGCGGCCACGCCGCATTGAAAGGACCCCATACACTATGCCGAAACTCAACCTGAACATTGCCGGTACCGGCGAGCGCACCGTCCAGATCGACCGCCTGGTCATCGCCGGCTGGGCCGGCCGCGACGCCGAAGGCGTGCAGCATCACATTCGCGAGTTGGAAGCGATCGGTGTGAAGGCACCGTCCACCGTCCCGTGCTACTACCCGCTGGCCGCCGCGCTGCTGACTACCGACGACGAAATCGAAGTGCCGCGCGCGGACTCGTCCGGCGAAGTGGAAGCGGTGCTGCTGGCCACGTCCGAAGGCCTGCTGGTAGGCATCGGTTCGGACCACACCGACCGCAAGGCCGAAGCCTATGACGTCACCGTCTCCAAGCAGATGTGCGCGAAGCCCGTCAGCCGCGACGTCTGGCGCTTCGACGAAGTGGCCGATCACTGGGATGACCTGGTCGCGCGCTGCTGGCGCACCCGTAACGGCGTGCGCGAGCTGTACCAGGAAGGCGCGATGACGTCGCTGCGCGATCCCCGCGAGCTGGCGCAAAAGTACGCCAACGCGGCCGAACTGCCTTTGGGCACTGCCATGTACTGCGGCACGCAACCCGTCAAGGGCGAGCTGGGCTACGGCGAAAAGTTCGAATTCGAACTGCACGATCCGAAGCTGAACCGCTCGCTCAAGTGCGCCTACACGGTGCGCACGCTGCCGGTCGCTGATTGAACCGCTGACTGAACCGCTATAACTGCGCGGCTGACTGAGCGATCCACCGCACAGCCCAACCACAACCCTGCTTCGTCAATCTGGTTCGTAAAGGACTTCACATGCAGACCATCCAACAATTGCAGGCCGACCTGCAAGCGGGCCGTACCACCAGCGAAAACCTCACTGCCCAGGCGCTGGAAGCCATCGAGGCGCATCGCCAGCAAGGCGGCAGCGCCTTCGTCCATGTGGATGCGCAATCCGCCCTGCAGGCGGCCCGCGCCAGCGATGCCGCGCGCAAGGCCGGCAATGCGCAGTCGCCGCTGGCTGGTCTGCCGGTGTCCATCAAGGACCTTTTCGATGTGCAGGGACAGGTGACGCGCGCGGGCTCCAAGGCGCTGGACGGCGCCGCGCCCGCGCAGCAGGACGCCGTTGCCGTCGCGCGTCTGCGCGCGGCCGGCGCCATCCTGATCGGGCGCACCAATATGAGCGAGTTCGCGTTTTCCGGCCTGGGCTGGAATCCGCACTACGGTACGCCGCGCGCGCCATACGACGAAGAACGCGTGTCGGGAGGGTCGACCTCCGGCGGCGCGGTCAGCGTGGCCAAGGGCATGGCGGCGGTTGCGCTGGGCACCGATACCGGCGGCTCCATCCGCATTCCGTCGGCCTTTTGCGGCCTGACCGGTTTCAAGCCGACGGCGCATCGCGTTTCGCTGCAAGGCGGCGTCCCCCTGTCCACCACGCTGGACTCCGCCGGGCCGCTGGCCCGCTCGGTGGCCTGCTGCGCCACGGTCGACGCCATCCTCAGCGGCCAGGCCCTGGATGCACGTCCCGCGCGCCTGGCCGGCCTGCGTTTCTACGTGACGCAAGACTTCATCGGCGACGGCGTCGACGACACGGTGGGTGCGGCCATCGAGTCCGCCTTGAGCCGCTTGTCCGCGCAAGGCGCGCAGATCGTCAAGTTCGACTTCCCCGAACTGCGCGAGCTGCCCACCATCAACGGCGGCGGCGGTTTCTCCGCGGCCGAGTCCTGGCAATGGCACCGCAAGCTGCTGGCCGAACGGGGCGATGCCTACGACCCACGCGTCGCGACGCGTATTCGCCGTGGCGAAAGCATGGGCGCGGCTGACTATATCGAGCTGTTCCATGCGCGCGCACGCATCCAGGCGATTGCCGCCGACCGCCTGCGCGATGCGGATGCATGGCTGATGCCCACGGTTGCCGTGGTGCCGCCGCGCGTAAGCGACCTGGAGCAGGACGAAGCCTTCTTCGCTGCCAACGGCCTGGTGCTGCGCAATCCCAGCGTCATCAACTTCCTGGATGGCTGCGGCGTATCGCTGCCCTGCGGCGAACCAGGCGTCGGCCTGGCCGTCAACGGCCTGCGCGACGCCGACCAACGCATCCTGCAAATAGCGGCTGCGGTAGAGGCCGCGCTGAACTGATTCAACCGATTACCACCAGTCCCCGCCAAACGGGGCTCTTTCAATGCAAGGGGAGTTTCCACCCATGTCGTCCATCGCTACTCCGGCCTCCGGCGGCGCGGCTAATCCAACGCCGTCCGAGAACGAACGCGCGCTAGCCTATCGCAAGATCGCCGTCCGCCTGATTCCTTTCCTGGTTTTCCTGTTCGTGCTGGCGTGGATAGACCGCGTCAACATCGGTTTCGCCAAGCTGCAGATGCTGCAGGACCTGCAGTTCAGCGAGACCGTGTACGGGCTGGGCGCGGGCATTTTCTTCATCGGCTATTTCCTGTTCGAAGTCCCCAGCAATCTGTTGCTGGAGAAAATCGGCGCGCGCCGCACCCTGGCACGTATCACGATCCTGTGGGGCCTGGCCTCCATGGCCATGATCTTCGTGAAGACGCCGACGCAGTTCTACGTGATGCGCTTTCTGCTGGGCGTGTTCGAGGCCGGCTTCTTCCCCGGCGTCGTGCTGTACCTGACCTATTGGTTTCCGTCCGATCGCCGCGCGCGTATCAACGGCTACTTCATGACCTCGTTCGCCATCGCGGGCGTGGTGGGTGGCCCCATCGCCGGCTTCGTCCTGAGCGTCATGAGCAACGTCGAAGGCCTGGCTGCCTGGCAATGGCTGTTCGTCATCGAAGGCATCCCCTCCGTGCTGGCCGGTTTCGCCGTCCTGGCCTGGTTGCCGGAAAAGCCCGAGAACGCAAAATGGCTGCAGCAGGGTGAGCGCGACATCGTCAAGCGCGACCTGGACCAGGAACAACGCGACCCGGCGAAGCATTCCAGCCTGCGCCATGCCTTCAATGCCAAGGTCTGGCTGTGCGCGATCATCTATTTCTGCGTGGTCAGCGGCAACGCCACCATCGCGTTCTGGACGCCGTCCATCATCAAGGAACTGGGTGTGCAAGGGCCGTTGAACATCGGCTTGATCTCCGCCATTCCCTTCGTGCTGGGCACCATTGCCATGGTCTGGAACGGTATCAGTTCGGACCGCAGCGGTGAACGCCGCTGGCACTGCATCCTGGCCAGCGTCGTCGCCGCCGCGGGCCTGATGGGCACCGGCGCGCTGCTGCACAGCCCGGTCATGGCGCTGATTGCTCTGTCGGTCGCCGCCATCGGCATCCTGGCCGCCTTCCCGGTGTTCTGGTCGCTGCCGGCTGCCTTCCTGACCGGCACGGCTGCCGCGGGAGGCATCGCCCTGATCAACTCCGTCGGCAACCTGGCCGGTTTCGCGGCACCGTTCCTGATGGGCTGGCTGCGCGACAAGACGGGCACCCTGGAATCGGGCCTTTACAGCGTGGCGGCGATGGAACTGTGCGCGGCCATCCTGGTGCTGGTGTTCATCAAGGTCAAGCGGGGACAGCCGACCCGTACTTGAAGCTGGACGCTGGAAAGGCCGCGCGGTACCAGGCCTTTCCACCAACATAGTGCTTCCATGGCCCGCCTACCACTTCAGGTAGCGCGGGCCTATCCATGCACCCAGCAAACCCGCGAACATCGGCTGCAGAATCTGTTCGGCCATCTCGCTGGCATAGCCGTAAAGCACCACCAGCAACAGCGCATCGATGCCCAGGCCGCAGGTCAGTGCGACGGTGAGCCGCCGGCTGACCTTATCGCGTTCGATCGGCGACAGGTTGGGAGGCAAGGCGGGAGATGAGATCTTCTGTTCTCATGCTGCCGCCCTGCCCTGGGAGCGCGGCGACCGGTCACCAAGGAAGTAGTCGACAGAAATTCGACCCGGTCCCCACGCCGCGATTGCCATCGCCATGGCGAGCCACGTCAAATGCACAGGCCATCCGTCCGGCACCGTCAACTCGATGACGCATGTCATCAGGACCAGGCCGATGGCGGCAAAGCGGGTGCCAAGCCCGAGTACCAGAAGAACCGGCAATGCCACCTCGCCGCAGCCCGAGAGGAAGGCGACGACGGCAGGTGCGGGAAATGGGTAAGGGCCGCCCGGAAGATGAAGCATGAACTCATCGGTGAACAGTGTGATCGCGACATCGCCGAGCTTCAGGAAACCATCCCACTTCAGGATTCCGGATTTCCAGAATGGCACGGCCAGCGCCAGGCGAAGGAGCAATTGAACCAGCGACGGCGCGGCGAACTTCTCCACCAGGCGCCGCGCCTTGACGAAAGGACCGCCGGCCTGCGCGATTGCCGGGTCCAGGACTTTGATCACTGAAGACATTATTCACATCCAATATCGAAAGATATAAACGCGCCCGCCGAGAACGCTCCGGCCAGGTTGGCGCCAAGGTCGAACGTGGGCGCGTCTTCCAGGGCCGCGGCGACAGCGTCCGCCAGGTTGCGGTCCTGCATGAGGGACTGGAGAAACGCGGCGCCGCCCGGTGGCAGGCTTGAAACGATGACATCCGCCTCCGGCCGTGTGACCAGGCAGTCCTCGGCCGCGCTGGAGCAAACCGGGATCGTTGCCCCACCCTGCTTGTTCGCGGAAAAAATCGTCACGGCCGGATAGCGGGACCTGAGCACTCGCGCGGCAGGATGAGCGACCAGTCGCAGGCGGCCCAACATGCCTGGATCCAGATCGGCAAGCACGCCGGCTTGGACGACTGCGTGATCCTGCGCGTGATAGGCGTCCAGCCAGGCCCGTTCGATCCGGGCGACGTCCGCCAGCCAGGGCATATCCCGGGCGTAGCGGTAGTTCTCGATGAAGACGGCGAACTCCCGTCCGTAGTCATGCAGCAGCGGACCGGCAGGCGGACAGCTTCGAACGTATTGGCGGGCCATCGCGCGAAAGAAATCCGGACCGGTGATTCTTTCCACTGCCGGATAGATCGCCCGTACGGCGTCGATCAAGCTGGACGTCACGTTGTTGCGATACACGTCGTAGCGCTTCACGTGCAGCCCGCTCGCCTCGGCCACCAGGAAGCTGGGCGCTGGCTGAGACGGGTCCAGCAGGCCCGCGGCGAATCCGCTGGCGAACTCGGTGGCCGACTCGGTGGCCAAGCGCACGATGCCTTCCACGGCATCGGCATCGGCGTTTGCTTCGGCATCAGGCAGCATGGCTCGCCCCCTCTGTCGCCGTCAGCGCATGGTCCATGAGTACCTGCTCGGCCTTACGGGCTTCTGCCCGCAACGCCGTCCAAGCAGGCAGGGCGCTATCCCACTCGATCAGCGTGGGCCTGACGCCCGTCTTGCCGATGACTTGCCCATACAGGGCCCAGACCGCGTCGGCAACGGATCGGTCATGGCTATCGATCAAGGTCACGCCGGCTTCATCATCGACCTGTTCGACGTGCCCGGCCAGATGGATCTCGTCCACGGCATGCAGCGGGAAATCAGCCAGGTACTGCCGCGCGGAATATCCATGATTGTTCGCCGACACGAAGACGTTATTGATATCCAGCAGCAAGCGGCATCCGGTCCGACGGACGACCTCGGCCAGGAAGTCCGTTTCACTGATCGTCGACGTCTCGAAGGTCACATAGGTGGCTGGATTCTCCAGCAACAGCGGCCGCCTGATGGCGTCCTGCACCTGGGCGATGTGTTCGCACACGCTGGCCAGGGTCGAGCGCGCGTAGGGCAAGGGAAGCAGGTCGTTCAGATAGGTTCCGGCATGCGACGACCACGCCAGGTGTTCGGACACCAAGACGGGTTCGTAGCGTTGCACCAGCATGCGAAAGCGTTCGAGGTGCGCTTTGTCCAGAGGCGCCAGGCCGCCGATGGACATGCACACGCCGTGGAGCGAAATCGGATAGTCCGCCCGGATCGCGCCGAGCATCCGATGAGGCGGCCCACCCGCACCCATATAGTTCTCGGCGTGGATCTCGAAGAATCCCCCGTCGAACCCGTCGGCACGAATGGCATTGAAGTGTTCATGCTTGACACTCACGCCCGCGAGCAGCGGGCCGCGCGCAGGCGTGTGGGGCTTGCCGGGCTCACACATCACCGACTTAGCGGCGCAAGATCTCATGGCAGTGCCCACACGTTCTCCAGCGTCCTCAGGACTTCAGGGGCGTAAGCGAACCGTGGGCGCCGCCGGGAACCTGGATGCTGGCGCAAGTCCCGCCTTGCACGAACTTCCAGGCATTGCCTTGGAAGTCCATCGTGGAAGTGCCCTGGCACGTGGTTCCCGGACCGGCGGCGCAGTCGTTCTGGCCCTTCAGGGCGACGCCGTAGCACTTTTCCTTGTGAGCGGCGACAGCGGCGCTGGCTTCCGCCTTGGTCAGGGGAGCGGCACTGGCGAACGAAGCCAGGACAGTAGCAACGGCGCCGGCGAGCATGGCGGTGGTGACGGAAGTTTTCGCGGACATGGAAGTTCTCCTGTGTTCAGTGGACGTATCCGCAGCGGATACCTACGCTAGTTCGAGAGAACTGCCCGTCGGGTTACAGCGACACGAAAATATTCTTTTTTGGCTCGGCGCTGACGGGCATCGGCGGCCGTCGATGGGCTGCCCCTCAAGCGACGGATTCCAACGGACGGATTTCAATCGGCTGACTCCGGCTAGTTTTATATCGTATGATCTAAAACACATCATCACCGGACTGCATGCCCATGATCCGCTTCTATTTCCACCCGACACCCAATCCCGCGAAGGTCGCCCTGTTCCTGGAGGAGACCGCCCTTGCGTATGAAGCCATCCCTGTGGATACGCGCAAAGGCGAGCAGCACAGCAGCGCCTTTCGGGCGATCAATCCCAATGGCAAGGTGCCGGCCATCGTGGACACGGAGGGGCCGGGCGGGGTCGAGACCGTGGTTTTCGATTCCACGGCCATCCTGCTGTATCTGGCCGAGAAAACCGGCAGCCTGCTGGGTTCGGACCAAGACCGGCCCGCGCTCCTGTCATGGCTGATGTTCATCGGGACAGGGTTGGGACCATATTCAGGCCAATCGGTGCATTTCCAGACGGCGGCGCCCGCCGGGCTGGACTATGCGGTCAATCGTTATCGACGCGAGGCGGCGCGCCATTATCAAGTGCTCGACGACCACCTGGCCGGCCGCGAATTCATCGTAGGAAAGGATTACTCCATTGCGGATATTTCCGCGTGGGGCTGGATAGATCGTGCCAGCCGCGTCTTCAAGGGTACGGAATCCCCGCTTGCCGACTATCCTGACCTGGCGCGTTGGTTCGATAATGTGGACGGGCGTCCCGCCGTGGCACGCGCGCGCGCGCTGCTTGGCAGCCACGTATTCAAGACAGAGAACGACGAGGCAGCACTCAAGGCCATGTTCCCGTCGAACTATGCCGCGACCTGACCCCGACGGAGCGATCTCCATCAAGCCCGACAACGTCATCCGAGGATAGCGCATGGCTCGCCCAAGAGAATTCGACGAAAGCGCGGCGCTGGACGCGGCGATGCAATGTTTCTGGGCCAAGGGCTATGAAGCCACCTCGGTGAGAGACCTTGCGGACGCCATGAAAATATCTGGCGCCAGCCTTTACAACACCTTCGGTGACAAGCGCGCCCTGTACGAACGCGCTTTTCATCGCTATGCGGAGACAGGCTTTTATCCGCGGGCGCTGCGTTTCGAATCGGAGCTGCCGCCGCTGGATGCCATTGCCGGCTTCTTCGAGGAAATCATCGGCATGTCGCTGCGAGACGAGCAGCGCAGAGGCTGCATGATCGTCAACTCGGCGCTCGAACTGGCCCCGCATGATCCCGCCTTCCAGCAGTCGCTGAAGGTCGTCCTGCAGGATATGGAGGCTTTCTTTTTCCGTTGCGTCAGTGCCGGCCAGCGCGACGGCACCATTGCAAGCCAATCGGCTGCCAGGGATCTGGCGCGGATGCTTCTAGGAATACTGATGGGCGTGCGCGTACTCGCGCGGGCGCGGCCGGAGCCCGAACTTCTCAACGGCCTGGTACGGCCGGCGCTGGCGCAACTGCGCAAATGAAACCCGCCGCCTCGCCCTCCTCGCTTGCGTTGGTGGAGTTACGGCTGAAGTCGCTGCTGGTCGCGGCGCTGGACGGCGACAGCGCGGCTTACCAGGGTTTCCTGCTGGCGGTCAGCCAGCACATCCGCGCCTATGTCCGCCGCCGGCTGGAACGGATGCTGGATGACGTGGAAGACATCGTTCAAGAAGTCTTGATAGCCGTCCACAACGGGCGCCACACGTATTCCCCGGATCAGCCCCTGACGGCATGGATCTACGCCATCGCGCGCTATCGGATGATCGACCACCTGCGCCGCTGGTACGCCCACGAACGGGCACACGTGCCCCTGGACGATATGTCGGAGATGTTTTCCGACGCCGATGAAAACGCGTCCCTGGCCAAGCGCGATATCACCGTGTTGCTCAACGAACTCCCCGATCGGCAGCGGCTTCCTATAATGCACGTCAAGCTGCAGGGCTTGTCGGTGGCCGAGGCCGCCGCGGCGATCGGCATGTCGGAATCCGCCGTGAAGGTCGGCATCCACCGCGGCTTGAAAGCACTTGCCGCCAGAATCCGGGGGACCGCATGAGGACCAATGATCTGATTTCGCTGCTGGCCACTGATGTCCCGCCCGTCGACCCACACGTTGCGGCGCGCCGGTTCGGCACGGGCCTGGCCTTGGGCGCCATCGCATCCGTATGGTTGACGCTATGGCTGTTCGGCCTGCGCCACGACATCGGGCTCATGCTGCAAACACCGCTCTTCTGGCTGAAGGTCGCTTTCCCCGCCCTCACCGGCATCGGCGCCCTGATGTCCGTGCTGCGGCTGTCCCGGCCTGGCTTGCAGGCGGGTAAGGGCTGGATGCTGTCCGGCCTGGCGCTGGCCGTCCTCTGGATCGGTGCGTTGATTCTCTACATCGGCGCGCCCCAAGCCCGGCACGCCGCGCTGCTCTACGGCGTGAGCTGGCGGGTGTGCCCCTTCAACATCACCCTGCTTTCCATTCCCACCTTTGCCGGCGCATTCTGGGCGGTCAAGGGCATGGCGCCCGTGCACCCGAGACGCGCGGGAGCGGCGGCGGGCCTGCTGGCGGCTGCGATCGCAACCCTTGCGTACTGCCTGCACTGCCCGGAAATGGGCGTGCCTTTCTGGGCGGTCTGGTATGTCCTGGGCATGGCCGTCCCCACGATACTGGGCGCCCTGGCCGGGCCCAGGCTGCTGCGCTGGTAGCCAGTACCGCGCCCACCCTATCTGCGCTGGTATACCACGCCCTTGATCAGCACCTGCTCCTGCTCGGGCTCCTCGTCGAAGCGATGCCGCGCATTCTCGATAATCGTCTGGTTTTCGTGCGCCCACTTGAGCAGACCCATCACGGGCTTGAGCAGGGTCTTGCCCAATTCGGTGAGTTCGTAATCGACCCGCGGCGGGATCGTGGGAAATACCGTGCGCGACACCAGGCCATCGCGCTCCAGGCCGCGCAGGGTCAGCGTCAGCATCCGTTGCGAGATGCCATCCACTTCGCGTTTCAACTCGTTGAAACGACGGGTCCCGCCGGACAGGGTGGCGATGATGTAGAGACTCCACTTATCGCCCACGCGGTCCAGGATCAGGCGCGTCGCCTCGCAGCCGCCACTGGGGGGTTTCGGAATCGCGTCAGGCAAATGGGTGTACCTCGGTGACATGGGTGTGCCTTCTTGTGGGCCAAGGAAAGGAAACTTACCATCCTCGGTATCGAGTGGTAATCATATACCGAAAGATTACCTAGTTCCCTTTTTATACCTTGGAGCCCCCATGAGCAACATCCTGCTGATCACTTCCAGCCCGCGTGGCGCTGACAGCCAATCCACCCGCCTGGCGGCCGACCTTGCGCGGAAGCTGAAGCAGCAGCACGCCAGCGGCACGCTGACGGTGCGCGACCTGTACGCCCAGCCTCTGCCCTACATTGACGCAGCATATGTACTGGGCCGCATGCTGCCCGCCAAGAGCCGCGATACCGCCCAGGCCGCGGCCGTGGCCCAGGCCGAAACGCTGGTGGCGGAATTGCAGGCCGCGGACATCATCGTCATCGGTTCCGGCATGATCAATTTCGGCACCTCGACGCAGCTGAAGGCGTGGATCGACTACATCGCCTGGCCGGGTGTCACGTTCAAGTACGCCGATGGCAAGGCGCAAGGCCTGGTCACCGGCAAGAAGGTCTACCTGGTCACCGCGTCCGGCGCCATCTACGCCGACGGCCCCTACGCCGAGTTCGATTTCCATTCGGACTATCTGAAGCACATGTTGGGATTCATCGGCCTGTCCGACATCGAACACATCCGCGTCGAAGGCCTGTCCTACGGTCCCGACGCCGCGGCGGGCGCCATCGCCAGTGCCGAAACGGCCATGCAATCCCTGCTCGCCAAGGCCGCCTGACCGCAAATCGCCATTCAACCGGCGGCCGGACCATCCGCCGGCAGGCGGATGCGGGCGCAGAGGCCGGCGGGACGGCCTTTTTCCAGCGACAGGGTACCGCCGTGCGCGTTCATGATCTCGGCGACGATGGACAAGCCCAGGCCGACACTGCCGGGACGTTGCGCGCGGGCGGAATCCAGGCGCACGAACGGTTCAGTCACCTTCTGCAGATGCTGCGCCGGAATGCCGGGACCGTCATCGCAAACGGTGATGCTTATCTCGCCGTTGTCATTGCCCGCATCGACGACGACGTGCTCGCCGTACGCCAGGGCGTTCTCGATGAGATTGGCGCACGCACGCTGCATGGCATTGGGACGGCAGTACAAGCGGATGGCGTCCTGGCCGTCATAGCGGATCCGCGCGCCCCCTTCCTCGTACTCGTCGCAAAGCGTGGATAACAGCGCGCCCACGTCCAACCATTCCTGCGTTTCCTTGTCCAGGCCGCTGCTCAGGAAGGACAATGCCGAATCCACCATGGTCTGCATCAGCGTGATATCGCGCAACAGCCGCGGCCGCATGGTTTCTTCCTTGCCCGTCTCCACCTGCAGCCGCATGCGCGTGAGCGGCGTACGCAGGTCATGGCTGATGGCGGCCAGCATGCGGGTGCGGCTTTGCACGAAACCCGCGATGCGCTCCTGCATGCGATTGAAGGCTTGCGCCGCGCGCCGCACTTCCAGCGGCCCTTGCAACGCCAACGGTTCCACCACCGCCACGTCATGCGCGAAGGCATCGGCCTTTTCCGACAGGCGGCGCAGCGGCCGGATGACACGCCATACCGCCCAGGCCGACATGGCCACCACGCCTATGCACAGGAAGGCCAACGCGGTCAGGAAGGGAAACGTGAAGCGCAGCGGCATGCGGCTGCTGCGTTCGCCTGAGAATTCCAGCACCTGCCCATCGAAAGGCATCAATACCTGAAACCTGGACACTGGCGACTCCCTGTCGCAACCGAGGACCATCAATGTCGCCGCGTTTTCGATGTGTTCGCGCAGCACGTTCTCCAGCTCCCGCGTGTCGAGCGTGACGTTTTCGCAGGGCTGCGGAAAATCGACCACGCGCAGGGACAGGTCCTTGCTCTGTGCCGCGGCCAGCGCGGCGGCGCGATCGGCGGCCCGCACGTTCTTCATCAGATTCGCGGTGGCGATGATGCGATAGGCTTCCGGCCACGGCCAGGGCGGTCCCGGCGGCGCGGACACGTTGAGGATGATGGCCACGAACAGCGCGAACGTCCCGATCGACGAACACGCGATGATGGCCACGATCTGGCCCAAGGTGGTACTGAAAAAGCGGCGCAGCATCGCCCTGCTCTCCTTTTCGCCGCCGGTCAGGCGACGGTAACTTCGTAGTGCAATGCGTAGCCGTCGGCCCGCACGGTGCGTATGGGGTCATCCAGGGGATCGTCCCCTGCCAGCTTGCGGCGTAGTCGGCTGACCACCAGGTCGATCGAGCGCACCGCAACCGGTGCATCGTCGCCGCGCGTCAGCGTCAGCAATTCCTCGCGCGCCAGCACGCGGCGCGGGTGTTGGCAGAACACCAGCAGCAAATCGGTCTCGGCGCCGGTCAGGGGGATACGCACGCCCGCACGCGAGCGCAGATAGCGGTGCTGCGGATAGAAAGCGAATCCGGCGAACTTGTACGACAGATTCGGGGAATGCGGACGGCTCGCCGCCCGATCGGCCCCATCAGCCGCGCCGGGCCGGCGCAAGACCGCGCGAATGCGCGCCAGCAATTCGCGCAGGTCGAACGGCTTGGACACATAGTCGTCGGCGCCCAGCTCCAGGCCTATCACCTTGTCGGTGGGTTCGCTCAAGGCCGTCACCATGATGATGCGCGGGCCCTGTGCCGCACCCGCCGCGCGCAGGCGCCGGCACAACTCCAGGCCATCATCACCCGGCAGCATGACATCCAGCAGCACCAGGTCCACCGTCACGCGCGCCAGGCACGCCAGGCCCTCTTCGACACTGCCCGCCTGATGGACGACGTAGCCCTTGCCGCCCAGGAAGTCGGCCAGCGCCTCGCGGATTTCAATGTCGTCTTCGACGATGAGGATGGGGCTGTTCGTCACAAGTAAGGTTCAACGATGATGGAATTTCGCGTGAAGAAACCGCGCGCAGAAACGGGAGTTCATGGACCGGATGCTGCCGCCCATGACAACCGTGCAGGGCGCATTCGATTTCCGCGATTCTACGCCGGGATTTGCCCTCGAAGCGGTTTATGTCAATTTCGACAAATTATATAAAACTACTTATAAATCAAGCACTTATTTGACTTCCGAAGACACAGGCGCCAACAATACCAGCGTTCCCGAGTCGTGCCTGGTTTTCCATGAAAAAAACTTCCCCGCTGTCCCAAGATTCCCACACTGCCGCGCGTCCCACCCATCGTTATCGCTGGGCCGCCCTGGCGGTGGTTGTCATTCTGGTTGCGATCGGCGCAGTGTTCCTGGCGCTGCATCACGGCGGCGCCGGCGGTGCGCAGGAGGCGCGCGGCGGCCGCAGTGCCTCCAACCCCGGCCGTGGTGGCTTCAACCCCTTCGGCGGCCCTCCAGGCGCGGGCACCGAACAGGCGGTCGGCGTGGCAACGGCGACACAAGGCGATATCCCCATCACCCTCACCGCGCTGGGAACGGTGACCTCGCTGGCAACCGTCACCGTGAAGTCGCAGATCAGCGGCTATCTGGTGGCCTTGCCCATGCAGGAAGGCCAGACGGTAAAGAAGGGCGACCTGCTGGCCCAGGTCGATCCCCGGCCTTATGAAGTGCAGCTGGCGCAGTACCAGGGCCAGCTTGAAAAAGACCAGGCCCTGCTGGACAACGCGCGCCGCGACCTCAAGCGCTATCAACAATTGGGCAAGCAGGACTCGATCTCGCAGCAGACGATAGACACGGCCCTGGCCACGGTGCGCCAATACGAAGGCACGGTGCGCACGGACCAGGCCCAGGTCGATGCGCAGAAACTGAATCTCAGCTACTGCCGCATCGTGTCGCTGGTGGACGGCCGCGTCGGCCTGCGCCAGGTCGACGTCGGCAACTACGTCACCGCCGGCGACACCGACGGCATCGTGGTGGTCACGCAGATGGATCCGATCTCGGTGGTCTTCACGCTGCCGGAGGACGATCTGCGCAAGCTCGACAAACGGCTGGCCGCGGGCGCCAAGCTGGCGGTCACCGCCTACGACCGCAGCGGCCAGGAAGCGCTGGAGGAAGGTCAACTGGCGACGGTGGACAACCAGATCGATACCAGCACCGGCACCGTCAAGCTGCGCGCGCTGTTCCATAACGCCGACGGCGGCCTGTTCCCCAACCAGTTCGTCAACGTGGTGCTGCACCTGGACACGCTCGCCGGTGCTGTCGTCGTGCCCAGCGAGGCCGTGCAGAATGGGGCGCCCGGCGACTACGTCTACCGCGTCAAGGAAGACGGCACGGTCACCCTGGTCAAGGTCACCACCAGCGCCACGGCCGCTGGCAAGACCGCCATCACCGCCGGCCTGCAAGTGGGAGACCGTGTGGTGATCGACGGCGCCGATCACCTGACCGACGGCGCGAAGGTGCGAATTCCGGCGGATAAGGCTGCCGCGGCGCAGCCCGTCGCCGGGCCTGGGCGGCCTGGCAACGCCAGGCCCACGGCCGCGAATCCGGCTGCTGCATCATGAACCCGTCCCGCCTGTTCATCCTGCGGCCAGTCGCCACCACGCTGCTGATGGCCGCGCTGCTGGTCATCGGCCTGGTGGCCTGGCGCAGCCTGCCGCTGTCGGCCTTGCCGTCGGTGGAGTACGCCACCATCCAGGTGCAGACGTTCTATCCCGGCGCCAGTCCGGACGTCATGACCTCGGCGGTCACCGCGCCGCTGGAGAACCAGCTCGGCCAGATGGCCGGCCTGCGCCAGATGTCCTCGCGCTCATCGGCGGGCTCGTCCGTCATCACCCTGCAGTTCGATGAAACCATCGCGCTGGACGTGGCCGAGCAGGAAGTCCAGGCCGCCATCAACGCCGCCAACAACCTGCTGCCGTCGGACCTGCCGGCGCCCCCCATCTACGCCAAGGTCAACCCCGCCGACGCGCCCATCCTGACGCTGGCGGTGACGTCCCCCACCCTGCCCCTGACCACGCTGCAGACCATAGCCGACACCCGCCTGGGGCAAAAGATATCCCAGCTGTCCGGCGTCGGCCTGGTCAGCCTCAGCGGCGGCAACAAGCCTGCCATCCGCGTACGCGGCAACACCCGTGCCATGGCCGCCTACGGCATCAACGCCGACGACCTGCGCACCACGCTGACCAATATCAACGTCAACGCCCCCAAGGGCACGCTGGACGGACCGCGCCGCTCCTACTCCATCGACGCCAACGACCAGATCCAGGATCCCGCCGATTACCTGAATACCGTCATCGCCTATCGCAACGGCCGGCCGGTGAAACTGTCCGACGTCGCCGAGGTCGTCACGGGTCCCGAGAACACCCAGCTGGGCGCCTGGTCCGGCACCACGCCCGCCATCCTGCTGAACGTCCAGCGCCAGCCAGGCGCCAACGTGATTTCCGTGGTCGACGGCATCAAGGCCAAGCTGCCGGACTGGACCGCCACCCTGCCCGCCAGCGTCCACGTCGACATCCTGACCGACCGCACCACTACCATCCGCGCCTCCGTCAGCGACGTGCAGTTCGAGCTGGCCCTGGCCGTGGGCCTGGTCGTGCTGGTCATCTTCCTGTTCCTGCGCAACCTGCCGGCCACCCTCATTCCCAGCCTGTCGGTGCCGCTGTCCCTGGTGGGCACCTTCGCCGCCATGTACCTGTGGGGCTTCAGCCTGGATAATCTTTCCCTGATGGCGCTGACCATCGCCACCGGCTTCGTGGTCGACGACGCCATCGTGGTGATCGAGAACATCAGCCGCCACATCGAAGCCGGCAAGACGCCCTTGCAGGCGGCGTTGCAAGGTTCGCGCGAAATCGGCTTCACCATCATTTCGCTGACCGTGTCCCTGCTGGCCGTGCTGATTCCACTGCTGTTCATGAGCGACGTCATCGGCCGCCTGTTCTACGAATTCGCGGTGACCCTGGCCGTCACCATCGTGTTGTCGGCGGTGGTTTCGCTGACGCTGGTGCCCATGCTGTGCGCGCAACTGCTGCGGGCGCGGCCGCCCGCTGAACTGGCCACTGGCACCAGTCCCGGCCTGCATGGCGCCGCGGATCCCTTGTCCGGCAAGGGCTGGTTCGGCCGTATCACCCGTGGCTACGATCGCCTGCTGAAAGTGGCGCTGGACCACCAGCGCATCACCCTGCTGATCGCCCTGGGGACGGTGCTCCTGACGGTATTGCTGTACTTCCTCGTGCCCAAGGGCTTCTTCCCGGTCCAGGATACCGGCGTCATCCAGGGCATCACCGAGGCCTCGCAATCCATCTCCTATGCGGAGATGGGCAAGCGCCAGAACGCCCTTGCCGCCGCCGTCCTGCAAGACCCCGACGTCGCCAGCCTGTCGTCGTATATCGGCGTGGACGGCAGCAACACCACGCTGAACGCCGGCCGCATGCAGATCAATCTGCGCCCCCGCGGCGAACGCCAGGGCAATGCCAGCGCCAGCGACATCATCCGCCGCCTGCAGCGCGAAACCGCGGATATCACCGGCATCACCCTGCACATGCAGCCGGTGCAGGACTTGACGGTGGATACGCAGATCAGCGCCACCCAATACCAGTTCATGCTGGACCATCCATCGCTGGACACCCTCGGCGAGTGGACGCCCAAGCTGGTGGCCGAACTGCGCAAGCAGCCTGAACTGGCCGATGTGACCAGCGACCTGCAATCCAGCGGCCTGGCCGCCACCGTGGAGGTCGACCGCGCCACCGCGGCCCGCTTCGGCATCACGCTGGCGACCATCGACAACGCGCTCTACGACAACTTCGGCCAGCGCATCGTCAGCACCATCTTCACCCAATCCAACCAGATGCGCGTGATCATGGAAATCGATCCCAAGCTGAACCAGGGCTTGAAGACGCTGGATTCAATCTACCTGCCTTCGGCCACGGCCACCAACGGCCAGGTGCCGCTGAACGCCATCGCGCGCGTGGTCGTCAGCAGCAAGCCCATCCAGATCTCGCACCTGGCGCAGTTCCCGGCCACCACGATCTCGTTCAACCTGGCGCCCGGGGCCTCGCTGGGCGCGGGCATCGACGCCGTCAAGCGCGCCGAGAAAGCCGTCGCCCTGCCGCAGGGCTTCGACACCCGCTTCCAGGGCGCCACCGATGCCTTCCAGACCTCGCTGTCCAATGAGCTATTCCTGATCCTGGCAGCAGTGCTGGTCATGTACGTCGTGCTGGGCGTGCTGTACGAGAGCTTCATCCATCCGCTCACCATCCTGTCCACCCTGCCGTCGGCCGGGCTGGGCGCGCTGCTGGCCATGCTGTTTACGGGTGCCGACCTGGACATCATCGGCATCATCGGCATCGTGCTGCTGATCGGTATCGTCAAGAAGAACGCCATCATGATGATCGACTTCGCGCTGGCGGCCGAACGCGAGGAAGGCCTGTCGGCCCGTGCAGCCATCCATCGCGCCTGCCTGCTGCGGCTGCGGCCCATCCTCATGACCACCATGGCCGCGCTGATCTCCGCCGTGCCACTGGCCCTGGGCAGCGGCACCGGTTCCGAACTGCGCCAGCCGCTCGGCTACGCGATGATAGGCGGACTGGCGGTCAGCCAGCTGCTGACGCTGTTCACCACGCCGGCGGTCTACCTGGCCATGGACAGCCTGGCCCTGCGCCTGCGCCGGCGCGGCCTTGCCTTGCGGACGCCCAGCGAGGACACGCCGTGAACGTCAGCGCGCTGTTCATCCGCCGTCCCGTCGCCACCCTGCTGATGACCCTGGCCATCGCCGTGGCGGGGGCACTGGCCTTCAACCTGCTACCGGTGGCCCCCCTGCCGGCGGTGGACTTCCCCACCATCCGGGTGCAGGCGCAGATGGCGGGCGCCAGTCCCGACACCATGGCGAAGACCGTCGCCGCGCCCTTGGAGAAACACCTGGGCCAGATCGCCGACGTCACGGAGATGACGTCGCAGAGCAGCGTCGGCACCACCAGCATCATCCTGCAGTTCGGCCTGGACCGCGACATCGAGGGTGCTTCGCGCGATGTGCAGGCGGCCATCAACGCCGCGCGGGCGGACCTGCCGGCTTCGTTGAAGTCCAATCCCACCTATCGCAAATTCAATCCCGCCGAGGCGCCCGTGCTGGTGCTGGCGCTGACTTCCGACCTGCTGCGTCCCGAACAGCTCTACGACACCGCCACGACCGTGCTGCAACAGCGGCTGATGCAGGTTGCCGGCATCGGCAACGTCGATCTGAACGGCAGTTCGCTGCCGGCCGTGCGCGTGGAGCTGAATCCCGGCACCCTCAACAAATACGGCATCGGCCTGGAAGATGTGCGCGCGGCCTTGTCCGCCGCCAATGCCAACAGTGCCAAGGGCATGATCGAGGACGGCCCCAACCGTTATCAGCTGTATGCCAACGACCAGGCGGTGAACGCGTCAGCGTACCGCGACCTGGTGATCGCGTGGCGCAACGGCCGGCCCGTCCAATTGCGCGACGTCGCCGACGTCAGCGATTCGGTGGAAAGCCTGCACAACGCGGGCTACGTCAACGGCAAGCGCGCCGTGCTGCTGTGGTTGTACAAGCAACCCGCCGCCAACATCGTAGAAACGGTGGACCGCGTCAACGCCTTGCTGCCCCAGCTGCGCGCCGCGCTGCCGCCCGGCGTGGAGATGACCCTGTCCAGCGACCGCAGCAGCACCATCCGCGCGTCGCTGGCCCATACCGAGCAGACCCTCATCATCGCGGTCGTCCTGGTGGTGCTGGTGGTCCTGGCCTTCCTGCGCGACGTGCGGGCGACACTGATCCCGGCCGTCACGGTGCCGGTCTCCATCCTGGGGACGTTCGGCGCGATGAAGCTGTTCGGCTATACGCTGGACAACCTGTCGCTGATGGCCCTGACCATTGCCACGGGCTTCGTGGTGGATGACGCCATCGTGGTCCTGGAGAACATCGCACGGCATCGCGAGGCGGGGGCCGGCCGCTTGCGCGCGGCCATGGACGGCGCGCGCGAGGTCGGCTTTACCGTGCTGTCCATGAGCGTGTCGCTGGTGGCGGTGTTCCTGCCCATCCTCTTGCTGGGCGGCCTGGTGGGCCGGCTGTTCCACGAGTTCGCCGTCGTGCTGTCCATCGCTATCGGCATTTCGCTGTTGCTGTCGCTGACCACCACGCCCATGCTGTGCGCGCTGCTGCTGCGCCCCAGCGGCGCGCCGGCCCGCTGGCCGCGCCACGACAAGCCGGGCGCGCGCATGGCGCAACGTGTCGCTGACTACGTCAATGGCTTCATCAACGGCATGCAGCGGCTGTACGAGCGCAGCCTGGCGCTGGCCTTGCGCCATCCCCTGCTGGTGGTGGCGTCGCTGGTGCTGACGGTGGCCTTGAATGTAGTGCTGTTCGCGGCCGTGCCCAAGGGCCTGTTCCCCCAGCAGGACAGTGGCCTGATGGGCGGCGGCATCAATGCCGACCAGAGCATTTCCTTCCAGGCCATGAGCGAGAAGATGCGCCAGGCCATGGCCATCGTGAAGGCGGACCCTGCCGTGCAGACGGTGGTCGGCTTCACCGGCGGCCGTGGCACCAATACGGCCATGAACGACATCACGCTCAAGCCCCTGGACCAGCGCGACGCCACGGCCTTCCAGGTGATGGCGCGCCTGCGTACCAGGCTGTCCGAGATTCCTGGCGCGCAGTTGATGATGTTCCCGCGCCAGGACCTGTTCATCGGCGGGCGCATGAGCTTTGCCCAGTACCAGTACACGCTGCAAGGCGACGATGCGGCCACCGTGAGCCTGTGGGGCGCGAAGCTCACGGATGCCTTGAAGGCGAATCCGGCGCTGGCCGATGTGTCGTCCGACCAGCAGAACGGCGGCCTGGAAACGCGGGTGGTGGTCGACCGCGCGACGGCTGCGCGCTACGGCATCACGCCCGACGCCATCGATGCGACGCTCTACGATGCCTTCGGCGAGCGGCAGGTCTCCACCATCTACCAGGCGCAGAACCAGTATCACGTGGTGATGGAACTGGCGCCGCGGTATCTGCAGGATCCCTCCGCGCTGAAGCAGATCTACGTCAGCACCACCGGTGCCGCGGCCAGCGGGACGTCGTCCACCAATGCGTCATCGGGGCTGGTCAGCGGCGGGAGTTCGAGCGCTTCTTCGTCTGCGTCTTCCTCGTCTTCTTCGTCTTCAACCGCCTCAGCCACCAATGCCGCGACCAACTCCATCGCCACCAGCGCCGGCAGCGTATCCAGCGGCCAGGCGGTGAGCACCAGCGGTTCCACCATGGTGCCCCTGTTCGCCTTCGCCCATCTTGAATCGGCCAAGGCACCGGTGTCCGTCAACCACCAGGGCCAGGCGGTGGCCGTCACCATCTCCTTCAATCTGGCGCCGGGCGCCAAGCTGGACGATGCCGCCAAGGCCATCCAGCAGGCGGTCAGCGATCTGCGCATGCCCGTCACCGTCCACGGCGGCTTCGCCGGGACGGCAGGCAGCTCGATGGCCGTGGTATCGACCATGCCCATGCTGATCGGCGCCGCCCTGCTGGCGGTGTATGTGGTGCTGGGCATGCTGTACGAAAGCTATGTCCATCCCTTGACCATACTCTCGACCCTGCCTTCGGCCGGTGTGGGAGCGGTACTCGCGTTGCTGCTGACCGGCACCGAATTCACGGTGATTGCCCTGATCGGTGTTTTCCTGCTGATCGGCATCGTCAAGAAGAACGCCATCATGATGGTGGACTTCGCCATCGACGCCGAGCGCAACGAAGGCCTGACGCCGGCGCAAGCCATCCACCGCGCCTGCCTGCTGCGCTTCCGGCCCATCATGATGACCACCTGCGCCGCCCTGCTGGGCGCCGTGCCCCTGGTGCTGGACCACGGCATGGGGTCGGAGCTGCGCCGGCCGTTGGGCATCTCCATCATCGGTGGGCTGATCGTCAGCCAGATCCTGACGCTTTACACGACGCCGGTGGTCTATCTCTACCTGGATCGCTGGCGCCAACGCACGCTCAACGCCTGGCGCCGGCGCCGTGGCGCGGCGCCGCGACCCTCTGCCGATACTGCATCATGAAGATGAATACCACACGACTGACCGCCAGTTTGACCCTGCCATTGCTGTTATTGCTGCAGGCATGCGCCGTTGGTCCCGACTATCACCGGCCCGAGGCCGCGGCGCCGACCACTTTCAAGGAAGCCCCGACCGCGCCGGCAGGCTGGAAACTGGCCGACCCAGGCGCGGCCGCGCGCGGTGCGTGGTGGGAGGTGTACCAGGATCCCGTGTTGAATGGCCTGGCGGCCCAGGTCACCGTGGGCAACCAGAACCTGAAGGCCTACGAGGCCGCCTATCGCCAGGCCCTGGCCGTCGTGCGCGAGGCGCGCGCGAACCTGGCGCCGACCGTCACGGCCGGACCATCGCTGAGCCGCGCTCGCAGCAACGGCAACAGCGCCACGACACGCAGCGTGGAGATAGACGCAAGCTGGGACCTGGACCTGTGGGGCAAGGTGCGGCGCCAGGTCGAGAGCGACCAGGCCAGCGCCCAGGCCAGCGCGGCTGAACTGGCCGACCTGACGTTGTCGGCGCAAGCGGAGCTGGTGACCGACTACTTTGGATTGCGGTATCAGGATGCATTGGGCGCGTTGCTGCGCGATACGGTTCGGGCTTATGAACGCAGCCTGTCCATCGCCCAGAACCAGTACAGCGCCGGTGTGGCGGCCCGTTCGGATGTGATCACCGCGCAGACCCAGCTGGCGTCGGCGCGCGCGTCCGCGATTGCCAGTGAACAATTACGCGACCAATATGAACATGCCATTGCCCTGTTGATCGGCAAGGCGCCGGCCGACGTCACCATCATGGCCGGCGAATTGCCCACGCTGATCCCGGCTATCCCAGCGGGCCTGCCCTCCGACCTGCTGGAGCGCCGCCCTGACATCGCGCAAGCCGAACGCACCATGCAGCAGCAGAATGCCCTGATCGGCGTGGCCGAGGCCGCCTGGTACCCGTCAGTGACGCTATCGGCCGCGGCGGGATATTCCGGTGCATCGCCCCTGTTCTCCGCCGCCAATGCCTTGTGGTCGCTGCTTGCCAGCGGCAGCCAGACCCTGTTCGACGGCGGCGCCCGCTCGGCCACCACCGATGCCGCCAAGGCAGCCTATGACCAGAGCGTGGCCAACTACCGGCAGACCGTCCTGGCGGCGTTCCAGGACGTCGAGGATGAATTGTCCAACCTGCGGGTTTTGTCGCACCAGGCCACGGCGCAGGACGAAGCGCTGACGCTGGCGCGCCAGGCCGCCACCATCGCGCTGAACGAGTACCGCGCCGGCACCCAGTCCTACACCACCGTCGTCACCGCCCAGGCCACCGCCCTGTCGAACGAAGAAACCGCCCTGCAGATCCAGCAAGGCCGCCTGGCCGCCAGCGCCGCGTTGATCAAGGCGCTGGGGGGTGGGTGGCGTAGCGAGGCGCTGCAGGCGCGGTTCAAGAGTCCGACTTAAAAACGCCAGCTGAGATTCACGCTGCCGGTGTTCTGCTGGTTGCCGCTGCCGAACTGGCCGGCATATGCGAGCCCGATGGTGGCGAACTTGCTCATCGCCATGTCCACGCCCAGCTCGACGACAGCGGCGTCGCGCGCCAGCGGCGCACCGGCTACCGTGAAGGCCTGGCTGCCGTCGAACGACATGGTGGTCTCGGGATTCACATCGCCGTAGGCGTGGCGCCAACCCACCGTGCCACGCAGGCGGCCGGCGGTGCGGTTCACCTCGAAGGCGGTCTGCGCGTGCAGGCCCAGCGTGGTGGTTGCCACCTGGCTATGGTCGCTGCGGCCCATGAGTGCGGCATCGCCACCGGATTCCGAGAAACCGCGCGTGCGCAGGTCGCTGTAGTCGGCGCCGACGAAGGGTTCCAGCGTGAAGCGGTCAGTCAGCGGCATCGCATAACCCACTTCGGCGAAGATCTGGCTGGTGTTGGCACTGTAATCGGCCTTCAGCTCCTGGAAGTCGCCGGCGGCGTTGACACCACGCTTGCTCTTGAGGTCGTGCCAGGTGTAGGCCGCGCCGGCCGTCAGGTTGAGCTTGGCCGAGCCGACATCGAAGGCCTTGCCGCCATAGATCGTCGCGCTGTAGCTATCGACATCCGTCGACGCGGAATGGTTGTCGATGCTGATGTGGCTGTCGGTGTACCCCAGTGCGCCACCCAGGCGCCAACCATTGCCCAGGGCATGGTCGCCGCCGACGAACAGGCCGCCATCGGTCTGCTTGGCCTTCGAGGCATTGTCGTTGCCATCGGCGGTGCGCCAGTTACCGAACACCTGCGCCCACATCGGCTGGGCGGCGGACTTCGGCAGCGTGGAGGCATCGCCCGTGCCCACCTGGGCCGTGGCGGGGCCGGGCAGCCAGCCGGCGTTGAGGTTGGCGCGCAGATGCGACATCGGCAAGGTCATGACGTTGTTGGTCACGCGCTGCAGCGAGGCAACCGTGCTGGCATGCGATTCGCCGGCCAGGTCGTTGAACACGCCCGCGGGCGCGCCCTCCGGCAGGTTCAGCACGCGCAGGTAAAGATTGCTGCCGGTAGGCAGGCTTTGCAGGGCATTGGCCGCGGCCCGCTGGTTGCCGCTCAGGGCCAGGTCGGCAAAGCGGATCGGACGAGTACTGCCGCTGGAACCGCCGCCGCTGGAGCCGCCGCTGCTGGAACCGCCGCCACTGCCTGTATCGCCACCGGGCCCGACGGGGACTTCCTTCAGCGCGACATTCATGACGACGTCGTTGCCTACATAGTTCACCGTGGGCGACAGATAGGCCAGGTTGCTGGTCACCTGGTCGAAACGCCCTTGCAGGCCACCGTCCGCCGTGATGATCGTGTAGTTCGTCGACGGCGCGTAGCTGCCGTTCGAACCGATCTGCAGCACGGAACCCGCGAGCGTGGCAGCGCCCAG
Source organism: Achromobacter sp. HZ34 (assembly GCF_002209485.1). GTDB lineage: Bacteria > Pseudomonadota > Gammaproteobacteria > Burkholderiales > Burkholderiaceae_B > Bordetella_C. Next base: position 186,107 of record NZ_NJIX01000002.1, read on the forward strand.
GACGTGGACATTGTCGTGCGAGCCGTCGTCCGTGGCATCGACGCGATAGGTCGACCCGGACACGAATACAAGGTCGCCGTTCACGGTGAAGGTACCGATGGGATTCGAGGTGCTGCCGGGCGACAGCACGCCGGTGCTTTGAAGCGTAACCGCGCCCACATTGCCTGAGCCGGCCAGCGTGCCGGCAACTGACAGCTTGCCCTGGATCTCCGAGTCGGCCAAGGTCAGGGTCTTGCCGGCCGCCACGTTGACGTATTGCACGTTGATAAAGGTCGACGACGTGTAGTCCGTGTTGAAATTGACGGTGCCGGACGTGCCCGTCACCGAACCCATGATGGATCCCAGTACGACGCCGCCATTGATGTCCAGGGTCGAGTCACCCAGGCGCACGTCGCCACCGATCGTGCCGGTGTTGGTGATGGTCAGCGGCGTCAGCGCGTTGGCGACGTCGACGGCGATAAAGGACCCGTTGCCGGCGATCATGCCGGTGTTGACGATGCCGCCGGTCACGGTGGAACTATCCACGACGATACCGGACGACACGGTGCCATGGTTGACGATGGCTCCCCCGACCGTGCTGTTCTGCCGCACGGAGATGCCGGCACCCGCGACGGCCGAACCGGAAATGGTGCCATCGTTGACGATGTCGCCGGTGACGGAGGCATGATCCCGCAGGCTGACGCCGTTGATGCCGTTGATTTCCCCAGTGTTGCGGATGGCGCCCGTCACGGTGGCCGTGCTATCCACTATCAAGGCGTTTCCGCTGGTCGATGTCAGGGTGCCGTCGTTGGAGATATCGCCAGTGATGACGGAACCGTCCGTCACCTGGAGGGCATTCCCGCTGGACACGATCTTGCCCTGCGTGCCGTTCTTGATCCCGCCCGTCACGTTGGAGACGTTGCCAACGACGATCCCTTCGTAGTTGAGGATAGTGCCGGTGTTCGAGATGCCGTTAGCCAGGATGGTGGCGCCGCTGATGTCCAGGCCTCTTATCGTCCCGTCCGTGCTCGTGATCGTACCTTCGTTGCTGACACCGTTCGTCACTTCCGCATCGGCGACCGCGATACCCTCCAGGGTGCCGGTCCAAAAGTTATCGACGACGTTGATCTTCGACCCCTGGTCGATGGTGAACTGCCCGGCGCTCCTGAAGTTCGTGACCTGATTGTCGACGACGGTGTTGCTCAACACCAGGTCCTGCATCGTGCCGTTGTTCCAGACGTTGTTCTGCACGTGGCTGTCAGTAAACCGCACCACGGAACGCAGGCCTGGAGCATCGGACTGGATCGTGCCATCGTTATCGAAGGAATCGCCGATGGAAACATTGTTGAAGCTGATGGTGTCGAAGTTGAAGCGTGGGCCGGGTTGCGAGCTGATGACGCCGCTGCCGCCGTTGTAGAAGTTGCGGTCGATAACCGCATCGGTGATCGCAATCGCCGATCCGCCATTGCTTTGGATGATGTTGTAGTTCGCCACGTCTTGCGTGACGTGGGTATTGTTGATGCGCACAGCCGTGGCACCAAACAGGCCCGCGGTAGCGCTTGCATCCGCCTTGATGGTTCCCTGATTTGAAAAGTTGGCCAAAGTGTCGGCGTCGATCGCCACGGCCGCAAGGTTGGCGCTGGTCGAACCGCCTGCCTGCACCAACACGCTGCCCGCCGTCTCGATGTCGATCCGGCCGACGGCACCTGTAGGCGCCATGAGGCCTACCTCCGCGCCGACAGGCGGCGCGATAGGACCATTGACGATGATCGATTCACCGGCGTTCAGGATGCAGACGGTATCCGAGCCGCCCGTGGGGACAGTCACAGTGCCGGAGCTGGCCGCAGGACAGCCCGCCGCCAGGGCTGCGGTACCCACGAGAGAGGACAAAGCGGAAGAGACGAGGATGGCGAGAGTACTGCGCGGAAAGAAGCGAGGCATCTGTAGGGCTCTGATACGTTTGTTACGAAATTCAGATCCTATCTCAATTGTCCTGAGTTGTATCTTATTATTTTCCAATGTGTCTTTTTTTACTCGCGCCCGCGTCATGTGTTTCAGGACGCCGTAATGCGATGTAAAGAAGCCCCGGATGCACCACAGCATCCCTCGACGTCCCGGTTCGACGCACCGCCCGTCCACGGTCGCCAAAAATCTCTACCCCAACGTTCCGAACGCTTCGTTAGCACCACGCGCTACGGCCTGCCAGGGGCGCCAGGGCGGTCGCCCGATAGCCCCGCCAATCTCACAAAGCGCGGCGGTTCAACCCGGGCCATCGCTGCCCGCGGCCAACAGCGGCACGATCACGTCACTGATCGGTGTCGGAATACGGTGAGTCCGGCCGAGCCTCTGTATGACGCCGTTGCGGCAGTCCCACTCCAGCGGCCTTCCCGCCTGTCGATCCGCGAGAATCGACGTGCCCATATCCGGGGGTGAATCGCGGAATCCATCCACCACGTCCTGGGCGACCTGATCGCCGAGCCTGGCGCCCTCGGCACGCGCGACCGCAAGACATTCTTTCGCATAAGCCAGCGCCAGCGCGCCGATATCGGCGCGGGCATACATCCCGGCGCGCCGGCCGGCCAACACCATCAATGCCGCCACTGCATTCTGTAGAAGCTTGCGCCAGGCGAGCGTGGCGAAGTCCGTTGCGGCTTCGACGGAACATCTCGTCCCGTGCAAGGCGGCGAGCACCACGCCGGCGGCCGGCGTGTCCGGCAACGTCAAGCGTGGAGCGCCCCGCAACCACACCGAAGCGTCGGATTCCCGCTGGGCGGGGAACCAGACCACCGCTGGCAAGACAGGATTGTCAGGCAGATACCGCGCAAAATTCGCGCGTTGCTCCACGCCGTTCTGCAGCACGCAGACGACCGTATTCGCATGGCACAAGGCCGCCAGCCAAGCTGCCGCGGCCTCGATCTGCGTGGCCTTGACCGCGACGAAGACCAGATCGAACGTCTTGCCCATCGTTGCCGGATCGGTGTGTACGGGACCCGGCACGACGATGCGTCCGCCATCGAACCGCAGCGCCAGCTGCGCATGGGCCGTGCGCCCACAAACCACCGGCGTACGACCGGCCTCATGCAGCGCCGCCGCCACGGTGGTTCCTATCGCCCCAGGACCGAGCAGGGCAATACTCAAATTCTCAAGATTCGTCATTGTCATCCTTTACTAACCAACGGTACCCGGTGGCCTCAGCCGATAATGATCGTCCCGGCGGCGATCACCGCACAAGACAGTATCTTTCGTACCGTGAGCGTTTCACCCAAAAAGAAATAGCCGATCAAAGTGGCGAACAACACGCTGGTTTCACGCAAGGCCGACACCGCCCCCATCGGCGCGCGCGACATGGCATAGATGACAAGACCGTAAGCAAGGAGGGAGACGATACCGCCCGCCATGGAAGTGATGAATCCAGGGCGCGGGGTCACCAAATCCTTCACGCCGCGCAGCCCGATATATACCGCCGGCATCAATACCCCCCACAGGGCGCACATCCAGAACGTATAAGCCAGCGGCGCGCCAGACAAGCGCACACCAATTCCGTCCGTCACGCTATAGGCAGCGATAAAACAGCCAGTCCCGAGCGCAGAGCGCAGGCTTGGACTTGTGCGGGTGCGCCACTGGAAAGCGAGGGAAATGATTCCGCTCGACACAAGGGCAATGCCGATCAATGCCCGCCCCCCTACCCATTCCCCCGCGATGATGGCCGACGCCAGCGTCACCAACACCGGAGAGGTTCCACGTGCGACAGGATAGGTTTGACGGAAGTCGCCGTCCCTGTAGCTCCGCACCAGGAATAAGTTGTAGCCGACATGCAGCACTGCGGAAATGACCGCGTAGTTCCAGCTGATTCTTGCGGGAGGCGCCAGGAAAGTGGCCCCCAACGCGCTGACCCCCGCCACTGCCACGCACATGACGGTCATCGACCATAATTTGTCCACGCCTGCACGCAGAAGCGCGTTCCAACTCGCATGCAGGAACGCAGCGAACAGCGTCAACGAGATGATGTAGGAGGGCATGCGGAATGGTAGCCACCGCAAAGTGCCCTGGTAAGCGATAACTTTTCATATCTGCATGATCAAAAGCTCATGCATCACTGATACCGGTGCTGTGCCTCTGCTGATTCCGCGAGCAGCCAATCGCGGAAGCTGACGACGTGGGGCTGTGACTCCGTCCCTTTTGGGCAAACGAAATAATAGGCAATCGGCGACGAGAACGACACGTCGAACAACTTGATCAAGCTGCCATTCGCGATCTCCGATTCCACGTGTCCACTGCGCGCCAAGGCGATCCCCTGGCCCAGCAACGCCGCTTCTATCGTCATATTGGTATCGGCGAAACGGACGTTCTCTTTCAGTGCCGAGATGCCCAGTCCTGCATGCTTGAACCAACTCTCCCATTTCGGCACGACATCCGCGCCGTCTCGGGTAAGTAGCGGGTAGCGCAGCAGCTCGGCCGGCTCATGCGGCGTGCCAAAACGCTTTAACAGGTCGGGACTGGCGACGGGAAAAACCTGCTCCCGGAACATGAATTCAGAATGCAACGCCGGATAATTGCCGTGGCCGATCCGGATCGCAACGTCAGGCTCGCCGTCCGAAAAACGGATGGCCTTGTCCGTCGTTTCCAGCGTGATCAACAGTTCCGGATGCTGCTTCGACAGGCCCGGCAATCGTGGGAGCAGCCACTTGAGAGCGAAGGAGTAAGTCGTGCTCACCTTTAGTCGGATCTTGCCCTTCTGCGCCTTGAGATCGGCAAGCGTGGCTTCCAGATTCGTGAAGAATTCCCGGATGATGGGCGCCAGCGCCGCACCTGCCGGGGTAAGGCTCAATGTTTTACCCCGCTGGAACAACTGCAAGCCCCACATCTCCTCCAGATTCTTCAGCTGATGGCTGACCGCGCTTTGCGTGATGTGCAGTTCTTCCGACGCGGAAGTAAATGTTGCATGCCTCGTCGTAACCTCGAAGGCACGCAGCATGGCAGTAGGCGGCAAATCTCGCATTCGCGGTTTCCTCGGGATGCCGGATCGAGCTCCAGGATGAATAGAAGCTCATGACCAAGCATTCTAACGGTCACCGTGCCTATCCACCGCCAGGATGTAAGGAAACCACCTGCCGCTATCGCGCAGGCGTGTCGAAGCGGCCGGACGGTGCCCGAGCAGCCCTGCCTTCCAATCCTTCGGCGAGGCGCAGATGTTCCTTCATCATCGGCAGGTACTTCTTGGCGAATTCCTTCACGTCCGGATCTTTCGCATCCTTGGCGGCTTCCGCGAAAACATTCACCGCGTGCGTATGCGCGGTTGCTCCGATACGTTCCGCGTACTTGGTGTCGAAGCCAGTGTCCGCTACCTCCAACGCCTTCAACTCCAGTTTCTGGGTGGTCCCCGGTTCGCCAGGAAGCGGATAGCCCTTGGCCTTGGCCAGCGCGCCAAGCTGCTGGCTCATCGCGGTATGGTCCTTGATCATCCGATCGGCAAACCCCTTGATGTCGGCACTGCCGGATTTTTGCTGCGCCAGCTTGCTGCCCTCGATCTCGAATATTCCCGCGCGGGCAACATCGTCGAGAAAATCGCGATCCTTGGCGTCCAGTTTCTGTCCCTGCTGCGCGGACGCCCCAGGAGCAGGGCTTTGCGCGCACGCCCAGGGAGCGGCCAGGCACGTCGCGATGCTCAGCGCCAATACGGCGCCCTTATTTTTTATCCGCATTTCCGTTCTCCTTAAATCAAACATCGCAGCGATACGCAAAAAAGGTGCCGAAGCTCGGTCGCAATAACGACTGACGAGCGGAAACAAGTCGAAAGCATCGCAATGTTCAGGCTCGTGTCAATCTCACTGTATCCGGGAAGAGGAGACAATAATGAGCACCGATAGCACGGCTGGCACGGGCACGCCCCTCAAACGCGTGATGGGGCCCAAACTCTTATTGCTGTTCATCGTGGGCGACATCCTGGGCACGGGTGTCTACGCGCTTACCGGCCAAGTCGCCGGGGAAGTTGGCGGCGCGGCCTGGCTGCCTTTCCTGATTGCCTTTGTCGTGGCGCTGCTGACCGCCTTCTCCTATCTGGAACTGGTGACCAAATATCCGAAAGCAGCCGGCGCCGCCTTGTACGTGCACAAGGCTTTCGGCGTGCACTTCTTGACGTTCATCGTCTGCTTCACAGTGATGTGTTCCGGCCTGACCTCGGCCGCCACGGCCTCGCGCGCCTTCTCCGCCAACCTGTTCGTGGCCTTGGGCATGGAACCCGACGCCACGGTCGTGACGCTGGGCGCGCTGGGCTTCATGTTGCTGGTGATGCTCGTCAACTTCCGCGGCGCCTCCGAGAGCGTAAAGGCAAACGTGGTGTTGACCCTGGTCGAATTGAGCGGCCTGCTGCTGGTGATCGTGCTGGGTTTCTGGGCGATGGCCGGCGGCCAGGCAGACTTCTCGCGCGTCATCGCCTTCGAGACGCCGCAGGACAAGAGCGTGTTCCTGGCCGTGACCACGGCCACCGGCCTGGCCTTCTTCGCCATGGTGGGCTTCGAGGACTCCGTCAATATGGCCGAGGAAACGCACGAGCCGAACCGCATCTTCCCCAAAGTGATGCTGACCGGACTGGGTATCACCGCCGTCATCTATGTGCTGGTGTCGATCTGCGCGGTCGCATTGATCCCGGTCGGCGAGCTGGCCAAGAGTTCGACGCCACTGGTTCTGGTGGTGCAGCGGGCCGCCCCAAACCTGCCGATGGACAAGATCATGCCGGTCATCTCGATGTTCGCGGTGGCGAACTCGGCGTTGATCAATATGATGATGGCGAGCCGGCTGCTGTACGGCATGTCGCGCCAGGGCGTGCTGCCGGCCTTCCTGGCCGCCGTGCACAAGCGCACGCAGACGCCGTGGGTCGCCATCCTGTTCACCACCGCGCTGGGCCTGGGACTGATCGTCCTGGTCGCCAGCAGCAGCTCCGAGGCCATCCGCGCCTTGGGCGGCACCACGTCATTGCTGTTGCTGGGCGTATTCACCTTCGTCAACGTGGCGGTACTGGTACTGCGGCGCGACCACGTCCAGCATGAACATTTCCGCATCGCCACGCTGATGCCCTGGCTCGGCGCCGCGGCCTGCCTGTTCCTGGTGCTGCCCGTCACCGGCCGCGACGTCATCCAGTATCAGGTCGCCGGCTGGCTGCTGGCGCTGGGCGTCGTGATGTGGGGCATCACCGTACTGACGCATCGCCAAGGCGTGGCGCGCCTGGATCCGGAGGAATTGAAGGAGTAGATTCGGTAGCGGCAAGCCGGCGTGGACAAAAAGCCGGCCAGCCATGTCCTGCCCGCTCATAGTCCGTCCGGAAATTTGTTACGCTGCGATCCCCAATACCAAAATGCGCGGGGTCGCGCGATAAAAAATGACGAGACTGAAGTTACTTGCGGTGGCTGCCACCCTGTCCCTCTCCTCCCTGGCCGCCCATGCCGGCGTGACCTTCGATGCAGTCAAGGCCAAGGGCTTTGTGCAATGCGGTGTTTCAACGGGCGTGGCCGGCTTCTCGATCGCCGACGGCAAGGGAAGCTTCAAGGGTCTGGACGTGGACCTGTGCCGCGCCCTCGCTGTCGCCATTTTCAACGACGCCAGCAAGGCCAAGATCACGGTGGTCAGCGCGTTGCAGCGCTTCACCGCCCTGCAGTCCGGCGAAGTGGATGTGCTGCCCCGCAACACCACCCTGACCCTGGCGCGCGATACCACCCTGGGCCTGATCGGCGTCGGCGTCAACTACTACGACAGCCAAGGCATCATGGTGAACAAGTCCCTGGGCGTGAAAAGCGCCAAGGAGCTGGACGGCGCCACAATCTGCGTACAGCCCGGCACCACCACCGAGTTGAACCTGGCGGACTGGTTCCGTTCGCAGAAGATCACGCTCAAGCCGGTCGTGGTCGACACCATGGACGAGGTCATCCGCACGTTCGTCGTCGGCCGCTGCGATGCCTTCACCGGCGACAAGTCGCAACTGGCCGGTGCCCGCAGCACCCTGCAGAACCCGGAAAACTACGACATCCTGCCGGAAAACTTCTCCAAGGAACCGCTGGGACCGATGGTGCGCCAGGGTGACGAGCAATGGTTCAACCTGGTCCGCTGGACCATGTTCGCCATGCTGGAAGCCGAGGAATACGGCGTGACCTCCAAAAACGTCGATGAAATGCTCAAGAGCACCAATCCCAACGTGCAGCGCCTGCTGGGCGTAACGCCCGGCATGGGCAAGAACCTGGGCATCGACGACAAGTGGGCCTACAACATCATCAAGACCATCGGCAACTACGGCGAAAGCTTCGAGAACAACGTGGGCCAAGGCAGCGCGTTGAAGCTGCCCCGTGGCTTGAACGCGTCCTACAAGGATGGCGGCCTGATGTACGGCTGGCCGGTGCGATAAGGGGCTGATGACTGAAGGGATGGCCGTCCAGGCGAGCCAGGATCAAACCACGCCAACGGCCATCAACGCCCGCTTCAAATCCGGCACGGCCGGGTTGAGGCCATTCGCCCGATAGGCCACGTAAAGCGTCGAACGGGGCAGGACCCTGGCCCGCAAGGGCAGATACCGCACGCCGTTCGGACGCAATTCGCTGATTGACGCAGGAACCACGGCGACGCCCACCCCCGCCGCTACCGGCGTCAGCAAGGTAGGCAGCAGGCTTTCCATGACGATGTTCGGCATCACGCCGTTATCGCTGAACAGCTGATGCAGCAGCGCATGGAAATACTCTGACCTGGCGCGCACGAAACCGATCAATGGCAAGCCGGCCAATTCCGCGATATCCACATGATCGCGCCCGGCCAGCGCATGGTTGCCAGGCACGGCAACGACCAGGGGCTCGGTATCGACGGCATCCATGCGCAGCTCATCGGCATCGATCGTGTCATGCCAACGGGTGACGGCGATATCGAGCCGGTCGCTGCGCAGCAGGTCCAGCAATGACGCGGTATCTCCCTCGATCATGGCCAGATGCACGCCAGGGTGATCCTGCCGATACATGCCCACGGCATCAGGCACCAACCGGTAGGCGCCGGTGGGCGTAAACCCGATGCGCAGCGAACCTGCTTCTCCCACCGCCACGCGCCGGGCTGCGGTCAAAGCCGCGTCGCCATCGTCCATCAGGCGCTTCAAGGCGTCCCGCAAGGCAGCCCCGGCGGCGGTCAGGCGCACCGTGCGGGTGGAGCGCTCGATCAGCGGCACCCCTACCCTTTCCTCGAACAGCCGCACCTGCTGGCTCAAGGGAGGCTGGCTCATATGCAGCTTCTGCGCGGCACGCCCGAAATGCAGTTCTTCGGCCACGGCCATGAAAGCGATGAGTTGACGGGAAAAAAGGGCCAAGGAGCGTCTCCGGCGACATGCCTGAACAACAGATCTGACCTATCAGGTCGATTATCGTATCAATCCGCTATGAATTTTATATTAGCCATATAAATAGGCGCTCCGTACTATGAATTCACACCCGGGCGATCGACGCCGCGGGTAGAACACATAGCTCAAGGGGAACACCTATGTTCATGCAAACACGCCGCAAGGCAGTCCTGGCCGCCGGCCTGGCGATGGCTGGCGCGCTGACGCTGGCCACCACGGCGCCCGCACAAGCCGCAGATGCCGCGCAAGCCCAGTACCCCACCAAGCCCATCCGCCTGATCGTGCCGTTCGGCCCGGGCAGCGTCACGGACCAACTGGCGCGAGTCCTGGCGTCGGCGCTCTCCGAGAAGTGGGGGCAATCCATCATCGTTGAGAACAAGGCCGGCGCCGGCGGCAATATCGGCGCCGGGTTCGTCGCCGAAAGCGCGCCCGACGGCTACACGCTGCTGATGGGCGCGGCCAGCACCAATGCCATCAATCCCAGCCTGTACCCGAACCTGAAGTTCGATCCGATGAAGGCCTTCGTACCCGTTGCCAACGTCGCCTCGGTGACCAACGTGCTGGTGGTCAATCCGCAGGTCAAGGCGCGCGACGTCAAGGGCCTGATCGAAGAACTCAAGGCCAACAACTACAGCTATGCATCGGGCGGCGCGGGTGGCAGCCAGCATCTGTCGGCCGAGCTGTTCAAGTCCATGTCCAAGACCGACATGGTGCACATTCCCTACAAAGGCGGCGCCGAGCCCTTGCCGGACTTGATGAGCAACCGCGTGCAGGTGATGTTCTGCAACCTGCCCGTGTGCCTGCCGCATATCCAGGCCGGCAAGCTGGTCGCCCTTGGCGTCACCTCCACCCAGCGCTCGCCCTTGTTGCCCAAGGTTCCCACCATCGCTGAAGCCGGCCTGCCCGGCTATTCCGTGGACGGCTGGTTTGCGCTGTTCGCGCCGGCCAAGGTTCCCGCTGCCATCGTGGCTCGCCTGCACGACGAGACGGCGCAAGTGCTGGCCTCTCCCGCGGTTGCCGAGCAGATCCGCCGCCAGGGCGCCGAACCGAATACCGGCAGCCAGGCGGATTTCGCCAAATTCGTACAGGCCGAACACGACAAATGGGCGAAGGTGATCAAAGACGCCAACATCCGTATCGAGTAAACGGCCATGGAACGATCGAGTACCTTGCCCGGGATCGCGCAGGCTTTGTCCCTGATGGAAACAGGCGCCCTGCGCGCCCGCGACCTGGCGGAACATTGCCTGGCGCGGCTGCAAGCCCGCAACGCTGAAGTCCACGCGTTCTGCGCCTACGATGCACAACGCATACGCAGGCAGGCCGACGATGTGGATGCCGGCGTCCGGCGCGGCTTGCTCGCCGGCATTCCGTTTGCCGCCAAGGACGTGATCCATAGCGCGGACTATCCCACCACCTACGGATCGCCCATCTACGCGGGGTATCAGACGGGACGGGACGCCGCTTGCATTGCGCTGGCGCGCGAACAGGGTGGCGTGATGATGGGCAAGGTGGTCACCAGCGAGTTCGCCACGCAGACGCCCGGACCGACGCGCAATCCCTTGAACCTCGCGCATACGCCGGGCGGTTCTTCCAGCGGCTCTGCCGCTGCTGTCGCCGATGGCATGGCGCTGGTGGCATGGGGCACGCAGACGACGGGATCGATCACCCGCCCGGCGATCTACTGCGGCGTGGTCGGCTATAAGCCCAGCTTCGGCCTGGTATCGACCGCGGGCATCGGCCTGCTCAGCCCTTTGCAGGACACGGTAGGCATTCTTGCGCGGGATGTAAGCGATGCGGCAGCGACGGTCCTGGGTATACATGGCCGGCGTTTCCGCCCCGCCGCGGCGGATCGCCGCTACCGTCTGGCGGTCTGCCTGTCGTCCCAATGGCGCCATGCCAGCGCGCAAGCCATCGCCGCGCTGGACGATTGGGTTGCCCGCCTGGGCCGGGCCGGCTTCACCGTCAGCCAGCGGACGTTGACGGCCGGCCATGAAGGCTTGATCGAAGACCAGGGGCGCCTCGTTGCCTACGACGCACGCCAGGCCCTGGCCCACGAGCGCCTGACGGACAAGGCGCGGCTCAGCCCGCGCCTGACCGAACGGATGCGGGGCGGCGAGGCCATCGACCTGCCCACGTACCTGGCCATGCAGCAACGCGCGGCAGCGGGCCGCGCAAGGGCCGAAGAACTGTTCGAAGATATCGATGCCCTGGTCTATCTGGCCACGGACGGCGAAGCGGAAGCCGGTCACAACAATTCCGGTTCGCCGCGGTATGGCGCGCTGTGGACGTTATTGCATCTGCCAACCATCGCCCTGCCCGTCACCCGGGGATCTGGCGGTCTGCCGCTGGGGGTACAACTGATAGGCCGCTACGGCCAGGATGAAGCGCTCCTGCAAATCGCCGAGCGGGCAGCCATGTGCGGCGGGCGTGATCAATGACCAACGGCCGATGACCAATGAATAGGGGCCGCGGACGCCCTGGCCCTGGGTGGCGCCGTCGGTGCACTCAGGCCGCCAGCCGCCGTATACCCCTGTCCAGGGGCGCAGCCTGCGACAGCAGTTCAATGAACGCCGTCGCCATCGGGCTTAGCGTGGCCCGCTTGCGATACAGCACGCCGATGGTACGCCGGCACGCCCGCCCCGGCAGCGCCACGGAGCGCAGGTCGCTCATGTTCACACCCTTCAACCCGCTGCTGGGGATGATGGTCAGCCCCAGCCCGCTGCGCACCATGCTGACAGCCGTTCCCATATACGCCACCTCGATGGTCGGCACCAGCTCCGGCCGATTCAGCCGCAACGCACGATCCGCCGAGCCCAGCGCCAGCATGATCAGCGGATACGACTCCAGGCGCCGCCAGGTAAGCGGCTCGGCCAGGATTTCGTGCCCCACCGGCGCCACCACGACCAGGTGATCGCGGAACAAGGGCGTGAACTCCAACTCGGCGTCCCCATTCAATTCCGACCCCACGCCCAACTCCACCTCGCCGCGTTTGACCGCATCGATCACCGCGACATTCAATTCCTCGCGCATCAGCACCCGCATGCCGGGATAGCGCGCGCGGAAGTTGGCCAGCACCTCCGTCAACAAGCCGAAGGCCAGCGAGGGCAAGGCCGACAGTTGCAGTTGCCCCGCCACGCCGGACCCGACATCCGATATGCGCCCGTAGGCTTCCTTCAGATCCTTCAGTATCGGCGTGACGTCCCGGTAAAAACCTTGGCCCGGCGAGGTCAGCCGGCAGCTTCGTGTCGTGCGCTCGAACAGCGCAATGCCGACGTCCTCCTCCAGTTGGCGTATCAACACGGAGAATGAGGATTGGGTGATATGCAGCTCCGCGGCCGCCTTCGCGAATGAGCCCAAACGCGCGGCCAGGACGAACGCCTGCAACTGGCGGTACTTGATATTCATCGAACATTCCACCTTGATGAAGGCTCTGCGGATAAACCCTGAGCGAGCCTCCTGGTTGCGTACAGACTCTGCGCGTAAACCCTAGGCGAGCCCTTAGTTTTTTACTGATAATCCTTGCAGATTATCCAATAGTCATTGGCGCCTTGCATGCGCAAACTAGAGCCCATCATATTCAACGGATGCCTATGATGACGCTCCAGGACGCGGACCCACCGATCGACCTGCTGTTTACCCTGATGGCGGAGGATGCGGGCCTGCACGAGATCGCCGCCAAGTACCGCCAGGACATGCTCGCGGCCGTCGAATCGGCGAAGCAGCTGCGCAACGCGCTGTTCACGTTGGACGATGTCACGGCGGAACCCTGGCCCCCCATGCAGACCCGGAGCCCGGCATGACCGACATCCACTGGATGACCGCCGCCGACCTGGCGCGCGCCTACCGCGCCGGTACCCTGACGCCGGCAATCGTCGTCGATAAATTGCTGCAGCGCATCGCCCACCACGATCGCAACATCAACGCCTTCGTTTCCGTCGATGCCGAGCAGGCACGAGCCCAGGCGCGTGCCGCCGGCGAGGAAATGGCGCGCGGCATCTGGCGCTCGCCGCTGCACGGCGTGCCCGTGGGCATCAAGGACTTGATCGACATCGCCGGCCAAGTCACCAGCTGCCATTCACGCCTGATGCTGAACCAGGTGGCGCGGCAAGACGCGACCGTGGTGGCGCGACTGCGCGAGGCCGGCGCGATCCTGCTGGGCAAGCTGGCCCTGCATGAATTCGCCATCGGCGGCCCGAGCAACGACGCGGCCTATCCGCCGGCGCGTAACCCGTGGGATCCGCGCCACCAGACCGGCGGGTCCTCATCGGGCTCCGGCGCGGCCGTGGCCGCCGGCTTCGTCCCCTTGGCGCTGGGCACCGACACCGGCGGCTCCATCCGCAATCCGGCGGGGCACTGCGGCGTGGCCGGCCTGAAGCCGACCTATGGCGCGGTCTCCCGCCATGGGGTGTTCCCCCTGTCGTTTACGCTGGACCATGTCGGCCCCATCACGCGGTCGGTGGAAGACCTGGCGCTGGCGATGAATGTCCTGGCCGGCCACGATCCCGCCGACCCCGCCAGCGCGCGCGCGGCGGCGCCGGACCATCTTGCCGGGCTGAGCCAGGGCCTGGCAGGCTTGCGCTTCGGCATCGTGCGCCATTTCCATGAAGAGGACGCGCGCGCCAGCGACGAGATCATCCAGGCCATCGACCGTTGCGGCGCCGTGCTGCGGGAGGGTGGTGCCGAAGTGGTGGACATCAGGCTGCCGCCGCTGTCGCGCTTCACGATGACGCAACGTGTCATCTTCCACGCGGAATCCTGGGCCGTGCATGCGAACTGGCTACGCAGCCGGCCCGGCGACTATTCCCATATCGCGCGCCGCAAGCTCATCGTGGGCGCCTTTCTGGGTGCCGGCGACTACGTCCAGGCCGAGCGCTGGCGCAAGCAGTTGATCGAAGCCGTCGACGGCGCCCTGGAACAGGTCGATGTGCTGATCGTCGCGAACTCCTTCGAGCCCGCGTCCGAAATCGCCGACGAAATCGAATTCGCCCGCACCTACGGCCGCCATGCCCGCTCGCCATTCAACCTGACCGGCCACCCCGCGCTGGCCTTGATGTGCGGCCTGTCCAGCACGGGCCTGCCGCTGTCGGTGCAGTTTGTCGGCCGTTGCCACGGCGACAACACGCTGCTGCGCGCCGGCGCGGGCTTCGAAAAGCACTCCGGATGGGGCGCCAGCCATCCACCGATGTCCTACCCGCGCGCGGCGTAAGCCTGACGCGGGGTTTGAAGCACCTGATCCACGAGCACCCTATAACAAGCTGCACCATCAATAACCGATTCGTTCAAGGGAAAAACATGATGAAGTCCATCAAAGTGCTGGCCTTTGCCGCGGCCATGTTGACCGCCGGTGCCAGCCACGCGCAGGAAGAGTTGAAGATCGGCGCCATCGGCCCCCTGTCGGGCGGCGGCACTGCATGGGGTCTGGCACTGCAACGCGGCGTGCAGATGGCCTTCGATGAAGTCAAGGCCGCCGGCGGGCTCAAGGTCGGCGACAAGGTCTACATGCCCAAGCTGGTCATGTACGACGACAAATACACCGCCGCGGGAGGCCGTGCCGCCGCCGACCGCCTGATCAACGCCGACAACGTCAAGTTCATCATCGGTCCGATAGGCTCGCCGTCGGTACTGGCCACCGTCGCCGCCACCACGCCGGCCAAGACGGTGCTCCTGTCCAATGGATTCGCGCCGCAGATCTTGAAGAATGACGCGAAATCGCCATACAACTTCCGCGTCGTCAACAGCACCGTGGAATTCGGTCCGCCCATGGTGAAGTGGTTCCACGACAACTTCCCGCAGGTCAAGAAAGTGGCGCTGATCGCCCCCAACGATGCGGTGGGCCAGGCGATCATTCCCCAGCTCGAGGCTTATTACAAGGCCAATGGTTTTTCGGTCTGGACCGAACTGTACGATCGCGGCACCAAGGAATTCACGCCCTTGATGGCGCGCATGATGGCGCAGAATGTCGACGCCCTGGACCTCAACAGCAATGCGCCCGGCGAAGGCGCGCTGCTGCTCAAGCAAGCCCGCCAGAGCGGCTTCAAGAAACCGATCTGGCAGATCGGCGGACCGGCGGTGGACGAGATGATAGAAATCGCCGGCCCCATGGCCGAGGGCTTCATCTCATTGAACGTCTTCGACTTTTCCTCGCCCGAAGCGAAGAAGTTCGTGGATGGCTACCGCAAGGAGTTCGGCGACGGGGTCATCAATGCGCAAGCCCCCATGTGGAACAACGCCGCGAAGATATTGATGGAAGCCATGCGCCGTGCCGGCACCGTGACCGACGCCAACGCGGTGCGTGATTCGCTGGAGAAGCTCGAAGGCTACGACGCCGGCCTGTACGGCCCCGTGCGTTGGGGCGGCATGGGTGACTACGGCGTCGACCATCAATTGCTGATGAAGTTCTGGATGGTGAAAGTCCAGGGCGGCAAGCAAACGGTGATCCAGGCGCTGGATCCGGTCAAGCACTAAGCCACGCCAGCCGCGAGCGCGGCCCGCGCTAGCGCTCCTCCCCCCGCCGCCCGGCGGCGGGGACGGCATCCCGCGGGGCCGCCCAGGCGTCCGACCTACCCGGAGCATCACCTATGTTCACGCTACCCATACTCAGCCAGGTCGTGTTGAACGGCCTGAGCCTGAGTGCGATCTACATATTGGTCGCCCTCGGATTCACCTTGCTGTTCGGCATCATGCGCGTCGTCAACTTCGCGCACGGCGCCTTCGCCATGCTGGGTGGATACGCGCTCTACTACCTCTACGGTGTCTATCAACTGCCCTACCCCATCGCCATCCTGGGCGGCGCGGTGCTGGTGGCGGCCCTGGCGCTGATCCTGGAGCGGCTGGTGTTCCGCTGGTTCTACCACAAGATGTTCCAGAGCATGATCGCGCTGCTGGGACTCAACCTGGCGCTGGTGTATGCCGCGGTCCTGGTGTGGGACGTCAACGAACGGTCCCTGCCGTCGGTATCGGACCGGATGATCGACACCCTGGGTATTTCGATACCCGCCGACAGACTGATCATCATTTGCATCGCCGGGGTGGTCCTGGCGCTGTTCTGGCTGTTCGTGACGCGTACCCGGCAAGGGCTGGCGATGCGCGCGGCCGCCATGGATCCGGAGATCGCCGCCACGCAAGGCATCAATACCCGCGGCATCTACATGCTGGCCTTTTTCATCGCCATCTTCATGACCGCGCTGGCAGGCGGCCTGTACGCCCAGAGCTACGCCTTGTCGCCCTTCATGGGCGATCGCCCGCTGATGGTGGCGTTCATCGTGGTCATCCTGGGCGGCATGGGCAGCGTGCCCGGCGCCGCGCTGGGCGGCCTGCTGCTGGGCTTTACCGAGAGCTTTCTCTCGACGTTCTACGGCGCGTCGATCTCCTCCTTCGTCTCGTTTGGCGTGGTGATCGCGCTGCTGGTCTTGCGGCCCTGGGGCCTGCTGGGGAAACCTGAATGACAGTCCAAACACATGCATCCGTCGCGGTCGGCCGGGCCCAGGCGCCCGCCGACCACGCGCGTTCGACGCGGACCCGCACCAGGCGCGTGGTGGCGGCCGCCATCGCCCTGCTGGCCGCCGTGGCCTGGCCCCTGTTGAGCCCGAACACTTTCTACATCAACCTGGGCATCATGGTGGCACTGGGCGCCATCGGCGCCGTCACCCTGAACCTGATCATCCGCACGGGCCACATCTCGCTGGCCCATGGCGCGTTCATGGGCGTGGCGGCCTACACCAGCGTCCTGCTGCAAGTCCGGCTGGGTTGGTCCTTCCCGCTGGCGCTCGTCGCCGGTTGCCTGGCTTCCGGCCTGCTGGCGCTGCTGATCGGGCCCATCATCCTGCGCCTGACCGGCAAATACTTTGTCCTCGTCACCTTCCTGCTGGGAGAAGTGGTCCGCCTCGTCTTCACCGAATGGCAGTCCGTGACCGGCGGCGCCAACGGCATCGACCAGATCCCGCCAGGCATGAAGTTCTTCGCCTCGCCGGTGGCGTTCTACTACTTCTGCCTGGCGGCGTCGGTCCTGTGCATCGCCATCGTCTGGCGCATCCTGTGTTCGGACATCGGCCGCCAGATCGATGCCATCCGCGAAGCCGACCGCATCGCGGAGAGCTCGGGCGTGCCCGTCATCCGCATCAAGGTGCTCATGTTCGTCATCGCCTGCGCGCTGGTCGGCATCCAGGGCGCGTTGCAAGCCCAGATGATCCATGCCATCGAACCCGCCGCCTTCAACATGGACGTATCCCTGAGCATGGTGGTGATGAACGTGCTGGGCGGCATGTATTACCTCATCGGCCCGCTGCTGGGCACCATCTTCATGGTGGCGCTGCCGGAATTGCTGCGTGGCTACGTCGAACTGCAGCAGATCATCTTCGGCATCATCCTTATCGTGGTGATGGCGGTCCTGCCCGGCGGGGTGGTCGGAATCTGGCAACTGGCCCGCTCCCTGGTCCTGCGCAAAACCCGGGGAGGCCAGGCATGAGCCAGCTACTCGAAGTTTCCGGATTGACACGCCGCTTCGGTGGCCTGGTGGCCGTCAACGACCTGAGCTTCCAGATCGATGAAGGCGAGATCGTCGGCCTGATCGGTCCCAACGGCGCCGGCAAGACGACGGTGGTCAACCTGGTGAGCGGCATGATACGTCCGAGCACCGGGACCATACGCTTCGCCGGCGCCGACATCACGAACCAGCCGGCGCACCGGCGGGCCAGCCGGGGGCTCGTGCGTACATTCCAGGCGACGGCGGTCTACCGCGAATGCACCGTGCGGGAGAACGCCGAACGGGGCACCTTCCTGCAATGCTATCCGGGCCACCTGGCGGCCTTCTTCGGCACCCCGCACGCCCGCGCCATGCACAGGGCGGCGCGCGACCGGGCCGCCGAACTGCTGGAGTGGCTGGGGCTGGAGCACCTGGCCGACGCGAAGGCGAACGCCCTGCCTTACGGCCATCAGAAGACCCTGGGCATCGTCATCGCCCTGGCCGCCAAGCCCCGGCTGATACTGCTCGACGAGCCGGTGGCCGGCCTCAGCGCGGAAGAAACCGATCACGTGCGCGACACCATACTGCGCGTGCGGGAGCGCGGCATATCGGTCATGGTCATCGACCACAACATGCGCTTCATCAAGGGCCTGTGCGACCGGCTGTTCGTCTCGGCGCAGGGCAGCAAGATCGCGGAAGGCACGCCCGACGAGGTGCTGGCCAATCCGCAAGTCATCGAAGCCTATCTGGGGAAGGCGTATGCCACTGCTAAGCGTCAGTGACCTGAACGTCCGTTATGGACAAATCCAGGGAACGCAAAGCGTGTCCCTGGACGTCGAGCCCGGCCAGACGGTGGCCCTCATCGGCGCCAACGGCGCCGGCAAGAGCAGCACGCTGAAGGCCATCCTGGGACTGGTGCGCTGGCACAGCGGCAGCATCCGCCTGCAGGACCGCGACCTGCGTGGACTGGCGCCGCACGACATCCTGCGGGCGGGCGTCGGCTTTTCGCCGGAAGGACGGCGCGTGTTTGCCCAGCTCAGCGTGGTGGAGAACCTGCGGGTGGGCGGCTACAGCCGCTCCAAGGACCAGGTGCAGGCGCGCATCGAACAGATGTTCACCTACTTTCCCCGGTTGAAGGAACGCCATCGGCAGGACGCCGGCAGTCTCAGCGGCGGCGAACAGCAGATGCTGGCGATCGGCCGCGCGCTGATGTCCTTCCCCAAGCTGTTCCTGCTCGATGAGCCGTCCCTGGGGCTGGCGCCCATCATCGTCGATCGTATCGGCGAGATCCTGCAGGAGATCCAGCAGGCCGAAGGGCTGGCGATCATGCTGGCCGAGCAGAACGCCACCTGGGCGCTAAGCATCGCTCACCGGGGCGTGATCCTGGAAATGGGGCGCAATGTGGACGACGGGGACTCGGAGACCTTGCGCGCCAGTCCGAAGATACGCAGCGCGTATCTCGGGCTGTGAGCCGTGGATCCCTGGCGCCCTCCGTCCTTGGACCCTCGGCCCTTCATGCCGCGCCTCCCTGAACGCCTCCCTCGGATAACGACTTTGGAACCCTGACCATGCATGAACAAAAACTGCGCGACAAAGTCGCTGTCGTCACCGGCGCGGCATCGGGTATAGGCGCCGCCACCGCCCTGCTGTTCGCCCGGCAGGGCGCCCGTGTCGCCCTGATCGACATCGACGAACCGGGGCTGCGCCAGGTCGCCGCCGACATCGAAGCCGCCGGCGGCCTGTGCCGCACGGGCGTCTGCGATGTCACCCAGCACGCCCAGGTGCAGCGCTGCGCCGACGACATCATCGGCGCCTGGGGCGGCGTGGATGTCATCATGCCCTGCTCCGGCGTCTCCGTCGGCGGCACCGTGGACACCATAGACGAAGCGCTGTGGGACCGCGTGTTCGATATCAATGTGAAAGGCACCTATCTGTGGCTGCACGCGGTGCTGCCATCGATGATCGCCCGCGGCGGCGGATCGGTGATCCTGCTCGGTTCGCAACTCGTGGCGTCCAGCGGCGGCAACAATGCCGCCTACATCGCCTCCAAGGGCGCGCTGGCCACCTTGGCCAAGACCATGGCCGTGGACCATGCGCACCAGGGCATACGCGTCAATGCCCTGATGCCGGGGGTCACCGACACCGCCATGGTGCGCAAGTCCCTGCAGCGTTACGAAGATCCTGAAGAAACCGGCCGGCGCTGGATGGCACGCCACGCCATGGGACGCATGGGGCGTCCGGAAGAAGTGGCACGCGCCGCCCTGTTCCTGGCCAGTGACGATTCCTCGTTCACCACCGGCAGCCACCTATATGTCGACGGCGGCTGGGCGGCGAAATGACTACCTTCAAAATGGAGCACCACATGGGCAAGAAACTTTCGCAAGACCAGATCGACCAGTACCGGGACAAGGGTTACGTCAGCCCGGTGGATGCCTTCACCCGGGAACAGGCCACGGCCTACCTCGCGGAACTGGAGACCTTCGAAGCCTCGCAGGGCCGTCAGTTGACCAAGGGCTTCAACTTCAAGCCGCATCTGCTGTTTCCCTGGGTGGACAGCATCGCCAGGAGCCCGGCCGTGCTCGACGCCGTGGAGGATCTGCTGGGGCCTGACATCCTGCTGTTCCACCTGTCGGTGTGGCCCAAGAACGCCCGCGATTCCGCCTTCATCAACTGGCATCAGGACGCGACGTATTTCGGGCTGGCCCCGTCCACGCAACTGACCGTGTGGGTGGCCCTGTCCGATGCGCCGGTGGAAGCAGGCTGCATGGAGGTGGTGCCGGGCTCCCACAAGCTGGGACAACTGCACCATGGCCAGAACCACACGGACAACATCCTGCTGTCCAAGGGCCAGACGGTCGATGTGCCCTTTGACAAGTCGCACACGGAATTCATGCCGGTGCGCGCGGGCCAGATGTCGCTGCACGACACGTTCCTGGTTCATGCCTCGGGGCCCAACACCACCGACCATCGCCGCGTCGGCCTGGGCTTCAGCTTCATTCCCGCCAGCTCCCGCTGTGTCAGCAAGACTCGCCTTACCGCATCGCTGGTGCGGGGCAAGGACTACGGCAATTTCGACCTGGAAACCCCGCCGCGCGTCGCCAATGGCGAAGCAGAACGCGCCTTGCACGCAGAGGCCGTAAAGCGCTTCCGGGCGTCCAACGACGAGCAGGCCGCCGCGTACTGATCTCACTGAGTACTGGTCTCATCCCAAACCGACATCACCGGGAACCGCACATCATGCTGGAATTACCGCATCACGGCCGCTACCCCTACTCCGCCATCACCCAACGCCCGGATTACTCCTGGCCGGGCGGCAAGCGCCTGGCCATCTATCTCGCCTTGAACATCGAGCACTTCGCGTTCGGTGACGGCCTGGGCCATGCCATGACCAATACCCTGCCCGGCATCGACCCCCGCACCTTCGCCTGGCGCGACTATGGCAACCGGGTCGGGGTATGGCGCCTGCTCGAATTGCTGGACGACCTGCGGGCGCCCGCCTGCCATCTGGTGAACACCACCGTCATGGACTATGCGCCGGCGATCACCGAGGCCATCATGGCGCGCGGCGACGAGGTCATCGGCCATGGCCGCACGAATGCCGAACGCCAGGGGCAATGGTGGGAAGTGGACGAGAAACGCGTGTTGGAGGAAGTGCGCGACAAGATCGTGCAGCACACCGGGCGTGCGCCGCGCGGGTGGATGGGACCGTGGATGTCGCAAAGCCGCGTCACCCCCGACCTGCTGCAGGAGACCGGCTTCAAGTTCGAGATGGACTGGCCGGGTGACGATCAGCCGATCTGGATGAAGACGCGGCAGGGCCGGCTGATGTCGATGCCCTACTCGCTCGAAATCAATGACTCTCCCCAGATCATCGTCCGCCACCACACCGGCGAAGACTTCGCCACGATGATCGTGCATCAGTTCGAGGAGATGTTGCGGCAGTCCGAACGCCAACCGCTGGTCCTGGGCATTGCCCTGCACACGATGATCGTCGGCCAGCCCTACCGCCTGTACGCCTTGCGCAAGGCCCTGGAACACATCGTCAACCATCCGCAAGCGGACAAGGTGTGGCTGACGCGGCCCGGCGAGATCTACGACCACCTGATGACCTTGCCCGAAGGGACGGTCGTCTAAGCACCAGGAGCCCATCATGATGCGCGTACTGGTCACGGGCGGAGCGGGCTTCGTCGGCCTGGCCCTGGCCCAGGCCCTGCTCGAACAGGGGGCCGAGGTCCACTTATTCGATTCCCGGCCGCCGCCCATGCTCTTCCTGGAGACGATGCGGCCGCATGCCGCGCGCCTGACCGTGCAGCAAGGCAGCGTCGGCGACGAGGACTCCGTTGGCGTGGCTTGCCAGGGCGTATCCCACGTCTTCCACGGCGCCGCCGTCACCGCGGGCCCGCGGCGGGAGGCAAGCGAACCGCTCAACGTCTTCGACGTCAACGTAGGCGGCACGATTCGGGTGTTGCGCGCGGCCGCGGATGCGGGCGTGAAGCGATTCGTCTATCCCAGCTCCCTGACCGTCTATGGCGCTGAGATCGAGGGCGACGGACTGCTGGAGGAAGCGACCACGCCCGCCGTTCCCGACACCCTGTACGGCATCACCAAGTACGCGGCGGAATGCACCGCCCTGCGCCTGGGTGCGCTATGGGGCTTGAGCGTCGCGACCGCGCGCATCGGTTCCGTCTTCGGCCCCTGGGAGGGCAAGAGCGGCGCCCGCGATCTGGTAAGCCCCTGCGCCCAGGTCGCCGCGCTGGCGGCCCAGGGCAAGCCGGTGATCCTGCCGGGGACCTATCCACGGCGGGAAATGATCTACGCCCCGGATCTTGCGCAGGGACTGATCGCGCTGCTGGCCACGCAAGACCTGCCCCATGAGCGCTACAACCTGTCGGCCAACCTCGACTGGTCCGACACGCTGGTGCACTGGTGCACGGCGCTTGAACAGCGCCTGCCCGGTTTCCGTTGGGAGGTGTCCGGGTCCCAGGCGAATATCGCGCAGTCAAATGTCGGGCAGTCAAATGTCGGGCAATTAAACGCCGCACAACCGAACATCGACTATTACGGTGCGACGCCCCGCGCCGGCCTGGACGCGACGCGCGCCTGTACCGACCTGGGATTCACACCGCGTTTCGGGCGCGACGCCGCCCTGCGCCACTACGCCGACTGGGTAGCCCGGCACTCCTCATTTTTTTCCTGAAAGGACTTCACTTGGAAATCGATATCCAGTCTTTGCCTCCCGCCGACCAATACCGCCTGATTTCCTCGACCGTGGTGCCGCGGCCCATTGCGCTCATTACCACCTATTCGGAGCGCACAGGGCACAATGCGGCCCCCTTCAGCTTCTTCAATGCCATGGGCGAGAACCCGCCGGTGCTGGCCATCGGCCTGGAGGACAAGCGGGGCAGCGGCGACCTGAAGGACACCACCATCAACATCAAGCAGACCGGCGAGTTCGTGGTTCACCTCGTCGACGAGGCGCTGGCTGCCGCCATGAATGTCTGCGCCATCGGTTTTCCGCCCGACGTCAGCGAGATCGAGCAGGCTGGCTTGACCCTGACGCCCAGCAGCAAGATCAAGCCGCAGCGCATCGTGCAGGCGCCGGTGGCGTTCGAATGCCGCAAGATCGCCATGATAGAAGTGAATCCGCACCGCCACATCACCTTGGGAGAAGTGGTGCGCATGCACGTCCGCGACGGCCTCTTCGACATGGCGACCGGCTACATCGATCCCGACAAGTACCACCCCATCGGCCGCATGTTCGGCCGGCTGTACACGCAGACCCGCCAGCATTTCGAGATGGAAGTGCCGGACTATGAGGCGTGGCTGGCCGGCAATGGCGCGACGATCAAGTCTTCCGGGGGAATGGACTGATTGCGCAAGAAGCGTCCCAGGTTGCCGAATGCCCGCGCCGCCACGTAGCCCACGTTATCGAACACCGCGCCGCCGCTATGCGGAGACACCACCACCTGATCCAGCGCCAGTAGCGGATTGCCGGCGGCGACCGGTTCATGCGCGAATACATCCAGCCCCGCGCCATGCAGCTTGCCGCTGACCAGCGCGTCATGCAGCGCGGCTTCGTCGACCACACCGCCCCGCGCGGTATTGATAAGGATGGCCCCGGCCTTCATCCGGCTTAGCGCTGCGGCATCGATCAGGGTGCGGGTCGCGTCCGTCAACGGCACATGCAGGCTGACGATATCGCTGCGCGCGAGCAGTTCATCCATGGGTACATGGCGTACGCCCAGCGCCCGTTCAATCTCCGCATCGGCCGGACGCCTGGCGGTGTAGAGGATATCGGCGTCGAACCCGCGCAGCCGGCGCGCCACCATGCGGGCGATATTGCCGAACCCGACCAGGCCCACGGTCTTGCCGGCGATCTGGTAGCACACCGAGCGCATCTCGGACTTCAGCCAGACGCCTTCACGCGTCTTGCGATCCACCAGCGGCAAGCGGCGATAGACGGCCAGCATCAACGCAATGGCGTGCTCGGCGACGGGGCCGGCATTCGCCCCTGACGTGATGGCGACGACCATGCCCCTTTCCCTCGCAGCATCCAGGTCGATCTTGTCGTAGCCGATGCCCCATTTCTGGATCATCTTCAGCCGCGGCGCGGCGGCGATCATGGCGCTGGTGACGGGCTGGAAGCCGGCGACGATGAACTCGGCATGCGGCATCAAGGCCATCTGAGCATCCGGCGCGCCGCTTTCAGCGAAGGTGATCTCGAACTCCGCGGGCGCCGCGGCGCGTATCGCCTGGCGTACCGGCGCAGCCATGACATCCAGGAACGACACCTTATGGCTCATCTCTGTCTCCCTTCATGGTTAGCGATGCAGTCTACCTGAACGCCTGCATGCCCAGGCCCAACAAAAGCTGGGGCTACCCTGCACGAACTGTAAGTTGTACCAGCCAGCGGCCCTCTCTATGATCGTTGCAGATCCGCACCGCAATGTCGCCCACAAAACATGTCGCAGGAGACTCCAGTCCATGGATGCAGCATCGGCTTCCCAGCATCGCCAGATGATCGACACCGTAAGGCAGCTCGCGCAAGGCGAGTTCCGGCAACGGGCCTTGCAGTATATGGATGGCAGTTTTCCCTGGGAGAACATCAGGCAATTAGCCGATATCGGCGTGCTGGGCATGTCGGTGCCCGAGGAATACGGCGGCCTGGGCCTGCCGATTTTCGATACGGCCCTGATCCTGGAGGAAATCGCCAAGGTCTGCTACGTCACCGCCATGGCGGTGCTGGGCGAAGCCGGTGTGCAGACGCGCGTGATCGCCAAGTATGCCCCGCCCGCCATCCGCGAACGCATCCTGCCCAAGGTCTGCAGCGGCGAATGCATACTGGCCGTCTGCATGACGGAGCCCCACGCGGGCACCGACGTCGCCAACTACCGCACCAACACCGTCGTGAAAGGCGACCGCCTGGTCGTCAACGGCACCAAGACGCTGATCAGCCGGGCACCCGAGGCCGGCATGTTCGTGATCTTCACTCGCATCGACGGCAAGCCGGGACGCGAAGGCATCGGCTGCGTCCTGATCGAAGGCGGCACGCCAGGCCTCGAAGTGACAGGCACCTATCACACCATGGGCGGCGAGAATCTGCACGAAGTGCAGTTCAACGATTGCGAAGTGCCGCTGGAGAACCTGGTCATACGCAAGGACGGCTTCAAGGAGTTGCTGACCGCTTTCAATACCCAGCGCTGCCTGAATCCCAGCATCTCGCTGGGCCTGGCCGAGGGCGCGTTCGACGAGGCGCTTTCCTATGTGAAGTCGCGCAACATCTTCGGCCGCGACGTGGGCAGCTTCCAGGGCATACGCTGGAAAATCGCCGACATGTACCGCGATATCGAAGCCGCGCGCGGCCTGCTCTACCGCGCCTGCCTTTCCGCGAATCCCTTTCCGGACCCTTTCCTGGCCGCGCTGGCCAAGATCACCACCAATGAGATGGCCTTGCGCGTCACCAGCGAAGCCGTGCAGGTGCATGGCGGCTACGGCTTCACGGACGAATATCTGGTGTCGCGCCTGTATCGCGGCGCACGTTACGGCACGCTGGGGGGTGGCGCGACGGAAACGCTGAAAGACTTGATCGGCAAGAAATTGATCGACGGGCCCGAGTCTCCTGACGGCATCCTGGCATTGACGGAGATCTACGCGTAATCCTCTCTCGGTTTTGGGGCGCACCGGCACACAGACGGCCGGGCGGCGATGGCGAATGCTTCATCCCACATATAAAGCAAGGAGACAGCGCATGAAAAAATCAATACTTGGTTGCGTGTTGCTGGCAACGGCCATGTCGGCCCCGATGTTCGCCCTGATGTCCGCCAGCGCCGACGCGGCATACCCCGACAAGCCCATACGCATCATCGTCGGCTTTCCGCCGGGCGGTCCCAACGACCTCATTGCCCGGCTGCTGTCGAACAAGGTGGGCGAGCGTCTGCACCAGACGCTCATCGTCGAGAACCGGCCCGGCTCCAATGCCGAGGTCGCCGCGGCCTTCGTGGCCAAGTCCGCCCCCGACGGCTACACCATCCTGTTCGGATCCAGCGGCGCGCTGACCATCAGCCCCAATATGAAGACCAATCTGCCTTATGACGCGACCAAGGATTTCACGCCCTTGATCGCGGTGGCCGACAATCCCATGTTGCTGGTTGTCGCGGCCGATTCTCCCTACCAGACCGCCAGCCAGGTGGTGGACGCGGCGCGCGCCAAGCCGGGCGGCCTGGCATACGCGTCGGCGGGCACCGGCAGCCCCACGCACCTTGCGGGCGCGCTGTTCGGCTCCATGGGCAACCTGAATATCCTGCACGTGCCTTACAAAGGGGGCGGCCCGGCCATGACGGATTTGATCGGCGGCCAGGTGCAGATGTACTTCGCCGGCATCCCCACGGCATTGCCTTTGATCCGCGGCGGCAAGCTGCGGGCCTTGGGCATCACCAGCGAGTCGCGTTCCAAGGTGCTGCCCGATATGCCGGCCCTGGCCGAGACGCCGGGAATGAAAGGCTACGAGGCATCCATCTGGTACGGCTTCCTGGCCCCGGCCGGCACGCCGGCACCGGTCGTGAAGGCGTTCAATGACGCGGTCGGCCAGGTGTTGAGCGACCCCGGTGTGCTCAAGCAGTTCCAGACGGAGGGATCGCAAGTGATGGATAAACGCGGCGCGGACTTTGCCAGGATGATGCAGATGGAACGGGAGAAGTGGGCGGTCGTCGTCAAGAAGATCGGCATCAAGCCGGCCGCGTCTGGAGACTGATCCATGCTACTGCTGGAACATGATGGCAAGCAGTTGCTGGCGGCGCGCGGCATTCCCGTGGCCGCCGGCGTGTTGCTGCGCTCGCAGGCCGAGGCCGATACGGCCCAACTGCCTGACGGCCCCTGGGTGGTGAAGGCGCAAGTGCCGGTGGGCGGAAGAGGAAAGGCGGGCGGCATCCGCATGGCCGATGCGCCTGCGGATGTGGCAGCGCACCTCGACGCCATGCTGCATAGCCACATCCGCGGCCACCGCGTGCAGGGTTGCCGGGTGGAGCAACGCATCGCGGGCGGCCACGAGGCTTACATCAGCCTGTCGGTAGACCCGCAAACGGCCGGCGTGCGTATCCTGATGTCGGCCACGGGCGGTGTGGACATCGAGGCGCTGGCCCGCCAGCCCGGCACCTTGCAAGCCGCCGTGGCCGCGCCGGACGCGGCCGCGGTTGCCACGGCGGGGCGCGCGCTGGCCGAGCAGCTGCCCGCAGCGTGCCGCGCTGTGCTGGAAGATGCGGCGCAACGGCTGGCGAACGCGTTCTTCGATATAGAAGCGCTGCTGCTGGAAGTGAATCCGCTATTCGTGCATGACGACGGCACGTGGCTGGCCGGCGACGCCAAGATCATCCTGGACGACAACGCCCTGGCCCGCCACGAGGACCTGGTCGCCCTGGTCCACGCGCGCGGCGATGCCTACCCCGAGACCGAATTCAAGCTGGTGGAAGATTTCGACTATGTCGAACTGGATCCCCAGGGCGAGGTAGGCCTGGTCACGACCGGTGCGGGATTGAGCATGATGCTGGTCGACCAGATGGCTGAAGCAGGCATGCGCGCGTTCAATTTCCTGGACATACGCACCGGGCAGATGCGGGGCGATCCCCATCGTCTGCTGCGGGTTTTCGAATGCATGCGGGAAGGCAGCAATATCAAGGTGCTGCTGGTGAATGTGTTCGCCGGGATCACGCACCTGGGCGAGTTCTCGCGGCTGCTGGTGCACGCGCTGGCGCAGACCCCTGCCCTGCACGGCATCCCCGTGGTCGCCCGGCTGGTCGGCAATGGTCAGGAAGACGCGCGCGCCATCCTGAACGAGGCGCGCTCGCAGGTCTTCCTGGAAGAAGACCTGGAGGCCGCCTTGGCGCGGGTAGGCAAGTTGGTGCACGGAGGACAAGCGTGAAACACGGTCTGGAAATCGACGGCAGCACGCCGGTGCTGGTGCAGGGCATCACGGGGCGCGCAGCCCGGCTGCATACGGGGCTGATGCGCAGATACGGAACCCATATCGTGGCCGGGACTTCCGCTGGCAAATCCGTGCAGGCGGGTGCCGATGTGGATGGCGTACCGGTCTTCACGGACTGCAAGGCGGCCGTGCTGGCCACCGGTGCCCGCGCATCCATCGCCATGGTGCCGCCGCTGGCGGTGCTGGGCGCCGTGCGGGAGGCGATCGATGCGGGCATCGGCCTGATCGTCACCATCGCCGAGGGCGTACCCGTGCACGACGCCATGAAGGTCAAGCGCATGGCGGACGAGGCCGGCGTGCGCTGGGTAGGCGCCTCAACGCCCGGCCTGTGCGTGCCAGGGCAGATCAAGCTGGGATTCTTGCCCGATGTGGCGCTCAAGCCGGGACCGCTGGGGGTCATGTCCAAGAGCGGCACCTTGTCGTATGAAGTGTGTTACCGGCTGGCGCGGCGCGGCATCGGGCAAAGCGCGTGGATAGGCGTGGGCGGCGACCTGGTCAAGGGAACGCGCTTCGCGGATCTGCTGCCTTTCTTCGGGGAACGGGACGATACGCGCGCGGTATTGGCGGTAGGCGAGATCGGCGGCACCGAGGAGGAAGAGCTGGCGCTGGCCCTGCAGCACAGCGGATTCGGCAAACCCGTGTTCGTGCTGCTGGCCGGCGCGCAAGCCAAGGAAGGCGTGACGATGGGGCACGCCGGTGCCCTGGTACATGGCGACACGGGCACACTGCAAAGCAAGCGCGCGGCATTGTTGAAGGCGGGTGCCCGGGTCCATACCAATATCGAAGCCCTGGTCGCCGATGTGTGCACCGCAGCGATGGATCTCGAAATTCCTTCGCTGTAGGTCCTCGGGGGGATGGCCTTGAAATCCGTCCCCTCGAAGATGAGCCCTGTGCGAAAATCTCCGCCCATGGCTCGCAAAATTCCTCCCCTGAACGCCTTGCGCGCATTCGAGACCGCCGCGCGGCACTGCAGCCTGAGCAAGGCGGCCGGCGAGCTCGTGGTGTCCCAGGCCGCGGTCAGCCGCCATGTGAAGTTCCTGGAGGAATACCTGGGCGTGCGGCTGTTCGACCGCAAGCCCTCTTCATTGCAGTTGACGGACGCCGGCAAGGCCTACGCAAAGCGCCTGACGCAAGCCTTCAATGAAATCGCCGCGGCCACTGACCAGACCCTGGGCGTGTCGGGCAAGGCCAGGTTGTCCCTGCGCGCCTATTCCACCTTCATGCTGCGTTGGTTGTTGCCGCGCCTGCCGGATTTCCAATTGCGGTATCCGCGCATCGAGATCAAGATCACGACCGCCGTGGAGTCGCCGGATTTCGCGCGCGATGGCGTGGACGTGGCGATACGCTACGGCAAGGGCACCTGGCCCGGCTTGTACAGCTATCGCATCTTCGGCGATGCGCTGCGGCCGTTCTGCACGCCGGCTTTCGTCGAACGCATGGGCGGCACGATTGCGCTGGATGACCTGGCGCAATGCATGCGGCTGCATCATTCGCGCCGGCCCACCGACTGGCCGGACTGGCTTGAACTGGCCGGCGCTCCCGGCCTGGAGGCGGACGCGAACATGGTCTTCGACGATTTGCTGCTGGTGCACGAAGCCGCCTTGCGCGGACTGGGCATGGGCATTACGCAGCAGCAGTACATCGAACCGGAACTGGCCAGCGGTGTGCTGGTGTGCCCGTTCGAGCCCGTGTTGCGGCGCGATGTCGGCTACTACGCGGTTTGCCGCGCCGGCGCGCTGCGCCAGCCCGGCATCGCCGAGTTCCTGGCCTGGCTGGAAGAGATCACCTGACGTGTACGGCAAAGTGCTCATGCCACTGTGATGACGAGCGCCATGGCGGCCTCGCCCCAACGCTTGGCATTTGCCCATCCGCCCGCCTGGCGTTTGGCCACCCGACCGCCTAGCGTGTACCCCCGCGAGCGAACGCGAATGCGCCGCCGCGTAGCGCATTGGCATCCAGCCGCTCGGCCAGCATCGCAAGCGCCCCGTCCAGGCGGGTAAGCGCAGCGCGGGCCGGGTGCCTGCCCTCGGCTTCAGCGAGCAGGCCGGCAGGGACATCGGCCGGCTCGCCGATCAACGCCGCAATCCGCTGATCGACCAGCGCAGCGTCACGGACCAGTTCATCGTGAGCCGCCTTGTCGACCGAGGCGCTGGCGCCAGCCAGGGCGTGCGCCGCGTCGACACAGGCAAACATGGCGGTCATCGGGCGCTCCGCCTTGGCACGGCGGGGGAACATGCGTCCGGTGGTCAGGGGAAGCAAGGCTTTCCGGTAGTCGACAATCTGCCGGTCGAGACGGCGGACGGCCGCCACGACGGCTTGGCCATCACGGGGCTCAGCCACGCTTGCCGCCACCACTTCGCGCAGCACGCGCAACACGGCAAGCCGGGAAACCCTGACCTGCCGCGTGGTGGGGACCGGCAAGAAAAAGAAAGCCGTTAGCATCGCCGCCGCCACCCCGAGCACCGTCTCACCCAGGCGCAACATCAACAGCGGCTCGGGCGCGTCACCGAACGAGCCGTAGATCAAGCCCAGGAGTACGGTCACACAGAAAATCGCCACGCCGTAGGAAACCGCGACCAGGTAATACATGCCGAAGACGGCGATCAACATGACAGCGCATTCGACGGCGACGTCGCCTTTCGTCAGCGCCGCGATACCCATTCCGGCAAAGAGGCCGGCGATCGTGCCGACGACACGGTGCGCTCCCTTGTGGATGATATCGCCGCGCGTACGGGCATTGATGAAGACGACATAGACGGCAATCACCGCCCAGAACCATCGCTGCGGAGACAGCGCGGTTCCGCCCGCCATTGCGATCAAGGACGCCAGGGCCGCCTGAGCGGCCGCGCGCCAGGCCAGCACACCCGTTGGTGTCGAGATGGCGACAGGCTCGCGCGGCACGACACGGGCAACGGCGGCACGCAGTTTCGCGGCAGCCCGCGACAGTGCGGCCAGGTCTTCGGTGAAAGGATCGGCGGAAGCCTTGGGGATCCTGGCGGACGCGCGGCGCAGGCGTCCCACGTGCAAACGGGTGGCCGCAAGGGCGATGCGGTTGCGTCGCCTGGCGTCGGCCGGGGCGTGTGGATCGGCAGGCATCCGTTCCACCAGGCGGCGCAAGGCCTGCTCGAGGTCGAACAGATGCATCTGGACGTCGATGCGGGACGTATCGTCCAGCAGGACGAGCTGGTCCTCCGCCGCCAATGCTGCCCGCTTCAACCGGTCCATTTCCCGTTTCAGGGTGGCCGAGCCGGCGGCACGGCGATCGGCGGCGCGCAGGACGGCGGCCGCCCGCCGCATGACGGATCGGGTGGCACGGCGCAAGATGACGGCCGGACGCAGGGGCAGGAAAAAGAAGCAGACGACGAATACGACGGCTGCGCCCGTCGCCAGCCCGCCCAATTGATAAGGAATGCTGGCGGGCGGCAGCTGCAAGTAGAGCCCGACATAAGTAAGCACGACGGCGATCAAGCCCATGCCCACCGCGCGCGGATGCCAGGTGCCAACCAGGGTCGTGACGAACACGAGGGCCAGGAACAGCGTCTCGCCAACCAGCGGTTCGGCGTGGATGAAGGACGTGATGACCATGGCCACGGCGCCCGTGGGAACCAGCACCGTGAAGGTGATCAGGCGTGCCCGGCGTGTCAGGTCGCGGATGACGAACACGCTGACCATGCTGAATACCGATCCGAACGCGAATTCGGTGATGGGATGGCCGGTCAGCCTGGTCAGGAATACGAGCAGCGTTACCGTCAGCCCGACAGCAAGCGCGCCTCGACAGGCCAGCGCCAGATTCAACAGGCCGGGGTCTGAATCGACGAGGATGTCGCGCAAGCGTCCAAGACGGCGCCCGATGTTTAATGAAGCTGTAAGCCCGAACGATGCACCCGAGTCCGGCGCACTTCTTGCAAACCCAGGTGATCCTCCTTTCGCACTCGCGCTGCGCGAATTTTTCGCTGTCTTCTTTCCCTTGGTCTTTCTGATGCGCGGAGTCACTGTCGAGCTCTGGTTTGCCTAGGACGTCAGTCTGCCAAAATAGCACGATTGCTGCAGTGCATCCTGGCAAAAAGCACCATCGTGTTGGCGTTCCTGCTTCAGTGTCGGCCCACCGAGACAGTCCTCGACGTACAGGGTCGTGGTTTGCACCCACTGCCCAGCAATGTTAAGTTGATTCCAGCCCCTCCCTGTCTCCGGGCCTGGCATCGTGACTGACGGGCCCCCAACTTGCGAGCCGTCTACGCATGAAAGCTCCCGCCGCCCCCGAGAATGAAGCCGTCCGCTTGCGCCATTTGCGCTCCTTGCGGGTGTTGGACACCCTTCCGGAAGAGCGCTTCGACCGCCTGACACGTCTGGCCAAACGCATATTCGGCGTTCCCATCGCCCTGGTCAGCCTGGTCGATGCCAACCGGCAATGGTTCAAGTCGTCGCAAGGCCTGGATGCCACCGAGACCCCGCGTGACATCTCCTTTTGCGGGCATGCCATCCTGGCGGACAATGTCTTCCAGATTCCCGACGCACGGACCGACGAGCGATTCGCCGACAATCCCCTGGTCACGGGCGCGCCCGGCATCCGCTTCTACGCGGGCCGGCCGCTTAGCGTGGGCGATGATATGCGGGTGGGCACGCTGTGCCTGATCGACGTCAAGCCGCGTGAGTTCTCGGCCGAAGACCAGGCCTTGCTGCAAGATCTCGCAAACATGGTCGAAGAAGAGTTGCTGTCTTTGCACACGGCGACCATGGATTCGCTGACCGGATTGAGCAACCGCAGAGGCTTCGAAATTCTCAGCCGCATGGTGCTCGAATCCAGCCAACGCCTGCGCCAGCCCGTCACCTTGCTGATGCTCGACATCGACAAGTTCAAGGAGATCAACGATACGCACGGCCACGCGGAAGGCGACGTCGCCCTGGCCGCCTTCGGCGATGTCCTGCGTAGAGCACTGCGTGACACGGATGTGCTTGCCCGGCTCGGCGGTGACGAGTTCGTGGCCTTGCTCAGTAATGCCGGCAACGATGAAACCGCCGTGGTCCTGAATCGCTTGCAGCAAGAGCTGAACACGGAAAATGAGCGCGGCGGGCACGCGTTCGCCCTGCACTCCAGCGTTGGACGGGCAACCGCCGCGGCGGGCCAGCCGACCACCCTGGAGCATCTATTGAAGATCGCCGACGATGCGATGTACGAGAACAAGCGTTCGCGCCGCGCCGCGCGCCCCACGCAAAAGAATGATGACGACTGGAACTGGCTCTAGGTTGCTGAAGAAATTGCACAAGAAATTTAGCAGGACCCGGCTGAGCAAGCCCGGGGGGAGCGATATTCGCCGGCACGCCGAACTGCTATGACTCTCAAGCAACTCGAAGCGTTCTACTGGGCCGCCAAGCTGGGCAGCTTCGCCATCGCCGCCGACCGGCTGCACGTGACGCAATCGTCGCTGTCCAAGCGCATCGCTGAATTGGAGGCATCGCTGGGCGCCCCGCTGTTCGACCGATCCAGCCAGCGGGCGGTCCTGACTGAACTGGGGCAGCGGACGGTACCGTTGGCCAACCAGATGCTCTCCTTGAGCGACTCGGTCAGGGCGCTGGTCTCGGCCCCCGAAGGTCTGCACGGCGTCTGCAAATTCGGCATCAGCGAGCTGGGGTCGCTGACGTGGCTGCCCCGCTTTGTCGCCACCGTGCGCGATGCCCATCCCAATCTGGTGCTACGCCCTTATGTAGACCTGGCCCGTCAACTGGAACGGCGGGTCGCGCGTGGGGAACTGGACTTCGCCATCTCGCCTGGCCCTTCGCCGGACAGCGACCTGCAAGCCGAGGTCATGAGTGAAGTGCATTTTTCCTGGATGGGATCGCCCGCGCGGATGGGTAAGCGCCGCACCTTGCGACCGGAGGATTTCGAACGCCACCCCGTCATCACGATGACGGAGGACTCGGGCCTGACGCGGGCCTTCGACGCCTGGGCCGCCGCGCAGGGATTGCAAGTCCAACGCATCCTGGCTTGCAACAGCCTGTTGGCGATCACGGGGCTGACCGTCGCCGGCGTAGGGATCAGTTTTCTTCCCACCGACTATATGGGCGCCTGGGTCACGCAGGGCTCGCTGGTCGAATTGGCCAGCAACCCGCCCCTGCCCACGCTGAATTACTGCTTTCTGTCGCGACGGGATGACACGCGCGGACTGCTGCAAACGCTACGCGATCTCGTGCGCGACGCCGTCGATTTCTCCAGCGGCCTGCCCGCGCCGCCCCTCCGTTATCAGGCATAGCGCCCCGACTGTTTCCTTTTATGCATATAAGGCAAGTCGTTTAAATCGCTTCCCAGCGTACTCCCAACTGCCACAATGGCAGCACTGACCAATAATCAAACATAATCCGGAGACTCTCGATGAAAGCCTTTTCCGCGCCCTTGCGCCCCCTGACAGCCGCCTTACTGCTCATCGGCGCCGCGCCGGCGGCGCAGGCAGCCTGGCCCGACGACCAGCCCATAGAAATCGTCGTCGGCTTCTCCGCGGGAGGTGGCACCGACCTGATGGCGCGGGCCCTGGCGCCTTTCATCGAAAAGCGCCTGGGCGGCCATGCGCGGGTGGTCGTCCTGAACAAGCCCGGCGCCTCGGGTGAGATTGCGAACGCCTATGTCGCACGCGCCAAGCCGGACGGCTACACGCTGTGCGTGGTGAATGTGCCGAGCTACAACTTCCTGCCCATGTACAAGAAAACCCAGTACCACACGGAGGACTTCACTCTGGTGGCCCGGGTAGTCAACGATCCCACCGTCTTGATCGCTCGGCGCGACGCAAAGGCCACCAGCCTGAAAGCGGTGGTCGACGCCCTGAAGAAGAACCCGAAGTCGCTGTCGTTCGGCTATAACGGCATCGGCACCAATGGACACTTGGCGTTGAAGCAGTTGCAGAACGCCACGGGAGCCGAGCCCAACGATGTGCCTTTCAAAGGAACGTCCGAGTCCAAGACCGCCGTACTCGGCAGCCATCTGGACTATGCCTTCGTCAGCGCGGGCGAGATGCCTGAACTGCGCAGCGGGTCGTCGGATCTGCGTGCCATTGCGCAGTTCGGCACGCAGCGCTCGCAGGCCCTGCCTGACGTCCCCACCGCGGCCGAGGAAGGCTATAAGGTGACCATGACGTCGGAACGCGGCTTCGCCGCACCCAAGGGTACGCCCGCCGACGTCGTCGCCCGGCTGCAGAAGGCCGTCGAGGACAGCATTGCCGATCCCGCTTTCATCAAGGCCGCCAGCAACGATGCGCCGGTCCTGGCCTACCTTCCGGGCGCCGAATGGCAGGTGTCCCTGGACAAGCAAGCTCCGGCGTTACGCGCCATCGCAGCGCAGATTCCCAAGGAATGATCTCCAGCATGACCGCAGAAACGATTGTCATCACCGAAGAAAAAGTCCACCCGGACGCCGTGGCGTTGCTCAAGGACTATCGCCTTTGCTACACCGGCGCGGTGTTCTCCCAGGAAGACCTCGTCGCGCTGGTCGAGCGCGAGCAGCCCGTCGCCATCCTGGCCCGCTATGGCAAGATCGACGAGCAAGTGTTGTCCGCGTCGCGCAAGCTGAAGGTCATCGGACGTCATGGCGTGGGCATGGACTCCATCGACGTGGACGCCTCGAAGCGGCTTGGCATCAAGGCGCTTGCCGCCACCGGATCGAACAGCCAGGCGGTGGCGGAACTGGCGCTGGGGCTCATCCTTGCCTGCGCGCGCCGCATCAGCTGGCTGGACTCGCGCATGCATGAAGGACATTGGGACAAGCAGGGCTATATGGGCTTCGAACTGTCCGGCGCCACCCTGGGCGTGGTGGGCTGCGGCTCCATCGGCGCGCGCGTGGTGCGTTTCGCCCGAGCGATAGGCATGCGCGTCCTCGTCAACGATCCCTACTTGCAGGCCGATCGTCTGCCCGCGGGGGCGAGCAAGGTCGAACTGGAGGAACTGCTGGCATCCAGCGATGTGGTGTCCCTGCACTGCCCGCTGGACGATACGACCCGCGATCTGCTGGACGCCAGGCGGCTGGGCCTGCTACGCAAAGGTGCCATCGTCATCAATACGGCGCGCGCCGGCATCATCAACGAAGAAGCCATCCGGGAAAAACTGCATGCCGGCGATCTGCACCTGGGCCTGGACTGCTTCGTCGATGAACCCGTCAACCCCGGGTCCCCGTGGGTGGACACGCCCAATGCCATCCTGACCCCGCACATAGGCGGCACGACCAATGGCGGCTTGCGCGGGATGGCCGTCGGCGCCGCCCAAAATATCCTGTCGGTATTGGCGCCGTAGGGAAGGGCTTGGCGCGGGACTCAACAGCACATGCGGAACCAGATCGCCACCAGATCTCCAGCCTTGACCCGGCCAGAAGATCCTCTATCCATTCGAGCCGCATCCTTCCGCCCTCTGCATTTTGATTGGCGGAAGCGTACATCGTCCGGGCAGGCCCGGGACTTACTCGAACGACGACGTGTACCCGAACAGCGCCGCCGACCCACCCGTGTGGATGAACACGATGCGCTCGCCCTTCTTGAAATGGCCCTTGCGTATCAGGTCGATCATGCCGGCCGCGCCCTTGCCGGAATACACCGGGTCCAGCAGTATCCCTTCGAGCTGCGCGAACATATTGATCGCCTCGATGGTGCTCTCCGCCGGAATGCCATAGCCCGCGCCGACATAGTCCGTGTTGGCGACCACATCGGCACGGCTGACGACGCCCGGGCAGCCAAGCTTCTCGGCCGTGGCGCAAGCCAGGTTGTAGACGTTTTCCTCCTGCTTGGCCTTGGGGGCCCGCACGCCGATGCCAAGCAAAGGCACATTGGCGTTGATCGCCTTCAAGCCGACGATCAGGCCGGCCTGCGTGCCGGCGCTTCCCGTGGCGTGAAGGATGTGATCGATGGCCAGGCTGCGGTCATTGGCCTGCCCGATCAGTTCGAGCGCGCAGTTGGCGTAGCCCAGGGCGCCCGTGGGATTGGAGCCGCCACCGACAATCGTATAAACCTTGCGTCCTTCAGCGCGGAACTTGTCGGCGACTTTTTCCATCTCGGCGTTCATGTCCAGTCCGCCAGGCCGCTTCTCCGTCGTGGCGCCGTGCAGGTAATCCAGCAGGACGTTGCCATTCTTGTTGTAGTTGACGTCCTGGGACTGCGTGCGGTCTTCCAGCAGAAGATGGCAGTCCATGCCCAGCTTGGCCGCGAACGCCGCGGTCTGCCGCGCATGGTTCGATTGCGTGGCCCCCTGCGTCATGACCATATCGGCCCCCTGGGCCTCGGCTTCGGCCATCAGGAATTCCAGCTTGCGCGTCTTGTTGCCGCCAGTGGACAGGCCCGTGCAGTCGTCCCGCTTGATCCAGATTTCCGGCCCTCTGAGCTCCTTGGTAAGCCGGTCCAGCCGTTCCAGCGGTGTGGGAAGGTGAGCCAGGTGCAAACGGGGGAAGCGGGCGAAATGCATGGAAGTCTCCGTTATCAAGATGCGTAATTCGTATAGTGGCCCGCATAAACGCCAGCTGCAAATGCAAAATCGGCGCACAAATATGCAAGAAGCGCATATTTCGCCATCGTGAAGCGCAGGCGCGTCGCCGCCGCCTGCGCTTGCCCGGCCCCGCCACCCTGGCCGGACCGATATCAGGATTCACGATATCTCAGATGCAAAATGGCGATTTTCCCGCTAATACGGGACTGCGTAACATCCCTTCATGCACCCAAACGGCACTACCCGGGATTAATCAAAACCCGGAGTAATAAAGGGGAGAATCGCATGGATCACTCGCATCGCACCCAGCGCGAGGCTTTGGAGATCAAGACCACCACCTGTTATATGTGCGCCTGTCGCTGCGGCGTGCGTGTGCACCTCAGAGACGGCGAAGTTCGCTATATCGACGGCAACCCGGCCCACCCGCTGAACCAGGGTGTCATCTGCGCCAAGGGTGCATCGGGCATCATGAAGCAGTACTCTCCCGCGCGCCTGACGCAACCCCTGCGTCGCAAACCCGATGCCGAACGGGGTACCGCACAGTTCGAACCGGTTTCCTGGGACGAAGCGCTGAAGCTGATCGAAACGCGCCTGGCCCACCTGCGCGCGACCGATCCCCGCCAATTCGCGCTGTTCACCGGCCGCGACCAGATGCAGGCCTTGACGGGCCTGTTCGCCAAGCAGTTCGGCACCCCCAACTACGCCGCGCACGGCGGATTCTGTTCCGCGAATATGGCAGCGGGCATGATCTACACGATAGGCGGCTCGTTCTGGGAGTTTGGCGGACCGGACCTGGACCGCGCCAGGCTGTTCCTGATGATCGGTACCGCCGAGGACCATCACTCCAATCCCCTCAAGATCGCCATCTCGAAGTTCAAACGCGCGGGCGGCCGCTTCATCGCGATCAACCCCGTACGCACCGGCTACGCCGCGGTGGCCGACGAATGGATTCCGATACGCCCTGGCACGGATGGCGCGCTGTTCATGGCGTTGATACACGAGCTCATCGCCCAGGACGCCTACGATCACGAGTTCGTTGCCCGCTATACCAATGCCGGCGACTTGATCGACCTGCGCGACGACAGCGCCACCAGCGGCCTGTTCGTCCAGGACGCAGCGAGCCCGGAGATCAATGCCCTCTTCCCGCAGAACCGCATGTGGTGGGACAGGCACAGCAATCGCCCCGTGCTGAACCACGCCCAGGGCGCGGAGCCGGCATTGGACGGCAACTACGTCCTGGACGACGGCACACCGGTCGCGCCGTCCTTCACCCGCCTGCGTGAACGCGCGGCATCCTGTACCCCCGAGTGGGCCGCCGGCATCACGGGCATCCCCGCGGACACCATCCGCCGCCTTGCCGGCGAGATGATGCAGATGTCGCGCGAGCACAAGATCGAACTTCCCATCCGCTGGACCGACGCCTGGGGCGTCGAACATGAATCGGTGCGTGGCGCGCCCATCGCCTTTCATGCCATGCGCGGCCTGGCGGCCCATTCGAACGGCTTTCAAAGCATACGCGCGCTGTCTATCCTGATGAGCCTGCTCGGCACCATCGACACCCCGGGCGGCTTCCGTCACAAGGCGCCCTACCCGCGTGCCGTCCCGCCATCGGCCAAGCCGCCCAACAAGGCCAGCGACGTGCAACCCAATACGCCGCTGCCCAATGGGCCGCTGGGCTGGCCCGCGGCTCCGGAAGACCTGTTCATCGATGATCAAGGTGGCCCGGTACGCATCGACAAGGCCTTCTCCTGGGAATACCCGCTGGCGGTGCACGGCATGATGCACAGTGTCATCACCAATGCCTGGCGCGGCGATCCCTATCCCATCGATACCTTGATGATCTTCATGGCCAATATGGCGTGGAATTCATCGATGAATACCGTCGAGGTGCGCAAGATGCTCACCGACAGGCGCGAGGACGGGCAGTACAAGATTCCTTTCCTGGTGGTGTGCGACGCCTTCCAGTCGGAAATGACCGCGTTCGCCGACCTGATCCTGCCCGACACGACCTATCTGGAACGGCACGATGCGATGTCGATGCTGGACCGGCCCATCTCCGAGTTCGACGGTCCGGTAGATTCCGTTCGCATCCCCGTGGTGCCGCCGACGGGCGAATGCCGCCCTTTCCAGGACGTCCTCGTCGAACTGGCCGGCCGCTTGAAGTTTCCTGCCTTCACGCGGGCCGATGGCGGCCGCAAGTTCAGCGACTACAAGGATTTCGTCGTCAACTTCCAGACCGGGCCCGACACGGGCGTGGGCTTTCTCATCGGCTGGCGCGGCAAGAACGGCGACAAGGCCCTGGTCGGTGAAGCCAATCCGCGCCAATGGGAGCAATACGCGGAGAACAACTGCTTCTATCACTACACGCTGCCCGAAGACCAGCAGTACATGCGCAACTGCAATGGGCCCTATCTGAAGTGGTCGGTCGAGAATGGCATGCGCAAGTTCGGCACGCCCATCGTCATCCAGCTGTATTCCGACGTCATGCAGAAATTCCGCCTGGCCGCGCAAGGCAAGACGGCGGGGCGCCAGCCGCCCGATCATCTGCGCGCACGCATCGAGCATTACTTCGATCCCGTTCCGTTCTGGTACGAGCCTATCGAAAGCAGCGTCAGCGATCCGCGCGAGTATCCATTGGCCGCCGTCACGCAGCGCCCCATGGCGATGTACCACTCCTGGGATTCGCAGAACGCCTGGCTGCGGCAGATCCATGGCGAGAACTACCTGATGGTGAATCCGCGCACCGCCGGCGCCCAGGGTATCGCCGACGGCGGATGGATCTACGTCGAATCCCCCTGGGGCAAGGTGCGTTGCATGGCGCGTTTTAGCGAAGCGGTCGAACCGGGCACCGTATGGACCTGGAACGCCATCGGCAAGGCGGCGGGCGCCTGGAACCTGGGTCCGGACGCCAATGAGTCGCGGCGCGGCTTCCTGCTGAACCATCTGATCACGGACGAACTGCCGGGCGCGGCGGACCATTTGCCAGGCAAGATATCCAATTCCGATCCCATCACCGGGCAGGCCGCCTGGTACGACTTGCGCGTGCGCATCTACCCCGCCGAGGCAAACGCCGACTTCACCTTGCCGCAGTTTGCACCCATGAAGCCGCTGCCCGGATCGACCAGTGTCATTGCGCGCGTGCAGACCTATTTCGCCGGCAAGGGCGAGTTTCTCAATCGGCTACGCCGCGCGGGTTCCGAAAAATAAGGGAGAACGACATGACTCAGATGGCATTGGTGATCGATCTGAACGTGTGCGTGGGCTGCCATGCCTGCGTGACGAGCTGCAAGGAATGGAATACCTCGGGAGAAGCGGGCAGCCTGGCCGATGAGCGCCCCTACGACAGCGATCCCAGCGGCAATTTCTTCAATCGGGTGCAGACGTACGAGGCTGGCGAATTTCCCCTGACGGAGACCGTCCACTTTCCCAAGTCCTGCCTGCATTGCGAGGATCCGCCCTGTGTGCCGGTGTGCCCCACGGGCGCCAGCTACAAGCGCGAGGCGGACGGGCTGGTGCTGGTCGACTATGACAAGTGCATCGGGTGCAACTACTGTGCGTGGGCGTGCCCCTATGGCGCGCGCGAACTGGACCCTCAGCGCAAGGAGATGACCAAGTGCACGCTCTGTTCGGACCGGATCGATAACGAAGCGCTTCCCGAACGGGATCGCAAGCCGGCCTGCGTGCTGGCCTGTCCGACGTCCGCGCGCCTGTATGGCGACATCCATGATCCGGATTCAGAGGTGTCGCAGGCAATACGCGAACGCGGCGGCTACCAGTTGATGCCGGAGTGGGACACCAAACCCGCGAATCATTACTTGCCGCGGCGCAAGACGGAGGCGCAGTCCTGCGGGTCCGGGTCGAAGTCCTGTGCATGCAAGACAGCCGGCGCGGACGACACCGTTACGACCAAGGGTGGCGTATGAGGCCCCCGTTCTCCGTAGTACTTCTGACCACGCTCTGCGGCGCCGCCCAGGGTTTGTTGATTGCCCTGGTCCTGCTCGAAGCCGGCGCGGCGGCGGGCATGCTGTCCATGCCGCCCCAGGCCTTCTTCATCGCGGGCTCGGCTGTCTCCTTGGTCCTGGGCGTGCTGGGGCTGGTGGCGTCCTTCTTCCACCTTGGGCACCCGGAGCGCGCCTGGCGCGCCGTCGCGCAGTGGCGGACGTCCTGGCTGTCGCGCGAATGCCTGGCGGTCCCTTCCTTTCTCCTGTTGACGTTCCTGTATGGGCTGGCGCATCTGCTGGCATTGCCCTGGTCGCTGGCGTTCGGCATCGTCGCCGTCTGCGCGGCCGCGGTCCTGTTCCTGTGCACGGCCATGATCTACGCCTGCCTGCGCTTTCTGCAGGAATGGGCGAGCCCTTACACCCTGGTCAATTTCGTGCTGCTGGGTTGTGCGTCCGGTTTCACCCTGGCCACGCTGATCGCGGCGGCCAGTGCTCCACCTGCGGTCGCGGTGCTCGCGCCTGCCGCCATCGTGCTGATCGTGCTGGGTTGCCTGTCCCGCCTGGCCGCGCTCGCCCGTAACGCCAGGCTGCATCCCAAATCGACCCTGCAGACGGCGACGGGCATCCACGCCCGCAAGCTGGAACAGAAGTCGCAGGGATTCACGTCCAGCTCGTTCAATATGCGCGAGTTTTTCCATGGCAAGAGCCCGGCCATGATCGCCACGGTCAAGGCAGGATTCCTGCTGGGCGCCTTCGTCATCCCCTTCGTGCTGGTGTCCTTTGCCTGGTCCATGACCGCCCCGGCGGCCGTACTCGCCGTTGCCTTCGTCGTGCAATATGCCGGACTACTGGCCGAGCGCTGGTTCTTTTTCGCCGAGGCGCGGCATCCGCAGAACCTCTACTACCAGCGGGCGGCGTGACCCTGGCTGGGGACCAGTAAGGCCAGATCGAATTCAAGGAAGACGTAAGGACGATCGCATCGCTATCAGATGTACACAATTTCAGGCTAAAGTGGCTCGCCACCATGGATGAGGAGAAATCGCGTATGTCCGACGTCAGCCCGCTTGATGACAACGCGGTATACCGCACCTTGCTGGAATCGACCAAGGCGATTCCCTGGAGGCTCGATTGGGCCACGATGAAGTTCACGTATATCGGCCCCCAGATCGAGGCCTTGCTGGGCTGGAGCGTCGATAGCTGGGTGAGCGTGGAAGACTGGGCCATGCGTATGCATCCGGAGGATCGCGAGTATGTGGTGAATTTCTGTGTGTCCCAATCCCAGGCCGGCGCGGACCATGAGGCGGATTACCGGGCGCTGACCAAGGAAAACGGGTATGTGTGGATACGCGACGTGGTGCACGTGGTACGCAATGCCAGCGGCGAAGCCGAAGCGCTGGTCGGCTTCATGTTCGACATCACCGAACGCAAGAAAACCGAAGAGAAGTTGCTGAGCCTGCAGAAAGAGCTGGAAGACCTGTCCTTCCGGGATGGCCTGACGAATATCGCCAACCGCCGTCGCTTCGATAGCAGTTTCGAACTGGAATGGGACCGTGCCCGCACCGAGGGCAAGCCGCTGTCCCTGCTACTGCTGGACGTCGATTTCTTCAAGCAATACAACGACTTATATGGTCATTCCC
Organism: Achromobacter sp. HZ34; assembly: GCF_002209485.1. Taxonomy (GTDB): domain Bacteria; phylum Pseudomonadota; class Gammaproteobacteria; order Burkholderiales; family Burkholderiaceae_B; genus Bordetella_C. The sequence continues at coordinate 229,413 of NZ_NJIX01000002.1, forward strand.
AGGGCGACCAATGCCTCATCGAGATCGCCCAGACGCTGAGCCTGGCCCTGGACGGCCCGCGCGATCTGGTGGCGCGCTACGGCGGTGAAGAGTTTGTCGTGCTGCTGCCCGAGGCCGATGCCGAGGTGGCCATGAAGGTTGCCGAGCGCTGCCAGCGCTTGCTCGATAAGAAAGCCATCGTGCATGCCCTGTCACCGCATGGCCGGCGCGTCACCATGAGCATCGGTGCGGGCACGGTGGTGCCGGGTGAACAGGCGGAGCGCGCCGCCTTCGTCAAGGCCGTGGATCAACAGCTATATACGGCCAAGAACAACGGACGGCACCGGATCGAATATGTAAGGTCGGATTCCGCATGATCCGCTCGTAGTTGCGAACATCGTGGTGACGTTTATCACCGGCGGATGTGCCGTGCTCGGGTGGCTGCTCGCCCAGCCTGCTGCTTTCCCGTTTTTCATGGCTACCGTGCGCGAGGCGTCTGCGCCAGGAAGAAATCGACTATCGTGCTGCTCGCATCGAGCTGCATGCTGGCCCACCCGACGATGCGGGGCCGTGCATACTGTGGTCCTCCCGGCCATGTGTGACCGCCGCCCAGCACGGTATATGCCGTAACCGGGGCGCCGGCCGCGCATCCGGCGTAGTCCGTCCGGGAGACGCGGGTACGGTCAAGAGCCGCGACTGGCGCCAGTAACTGTGCGGGCTCGGCGCGGGCACAGCCATTTCGTTGCGCCCAGGAGGCGACCGTCGCGGCCACCGAGAGCACTTGCCCCCCCTCGCCAGCACCACCGAAATCCGCGACGGCACCGCCTTCGAAGGGCATGATCGGATCCGCGTTGCCATCAATCTGCAAAACCGCCACCGGATGAGAAGGCCGGCACCGCGCTGCGATGTCCACGGGCATTGTTCCCGCAACGGCGGCGATGCCACCGATGCGCTCCGACAAATCGCAACCAAGCCGCTCGGCAAACAGCGCACCATTGGAAATGCCCGTTGCATAGACCTGGTGAGGGTTGACGTGGTAATCGTGCTGGGCGCGATCGATGATCGCCGTAATGAAACGGACGTCGTCCTGGGGATTCTTTATGGTTGAACGGCCGTCGTTCCAATGCCTGCCCACACCGTCCGGATAGATCACCACGACATCGCGCGCATCCGCCACGTCATCCAGATGCGTCAGCCTGCGCATGCCCTCGCCCTGCATACCGCCGCCGTGGAACGCCAGAATCAAAGGATATCCGCCAGCGGGCGGCGCCCGGTCGGGGACATGTACCGAAAAGGTACGCGCTTGCGCACCTACGCGTACTTGTGCGGAGACGTCAGCCGCGAAGGCGATAGTTGAGTGCGCGATAAATGCCACAGCGCAGATACCTGGCCACAGACGTAATGGGGTGACACGATGTTGGGCTTCTTGCACGGCAGGCGGGTAAGACATATCAGCGGCTCTGGTTGAGAATGTGGCTGCGGGGGTGGGGCTATGAAGCCAGATCCTTGAGCAACGTCGAATTGAACTGCTCCGGATATTGCATCTGCGGCGAATGGCCAGCGTCGGGGAACTCGATCAGACGTGCATTGGGGATCGCGGCTGCCGCCGCCTTGCCCAGTTGCGGATAGTTGCCCAGGCTGGAACGAAGCGCCTCGGGCGCATATTCCTTGCCAATGGCCGTATTGTCCTTGTCGCCGATGATCAAGGTCGTGGGCACCTTCAACCTGGGCAGATCGTAATAAACCGGCTGCGTCAGGATCATGTCGTAAAGCAGCGCTGAATTCCAGGCGACAGCCTGTTTCCCCGCACCACGATACATGCCCGCCAGCATTTGCACCCAAGGCTCGTACTTCTCGTTCCAGGTTCCGGCAAAGTAGGTATTTCGCTCGTAGTTGCGGATCCGGTCAGCGGTGGTGCCCAGTTCACGCTTGTACCACTGGTCCACGGAGACAGCGGGGACGCCCTTCGCGCGCCAGTCCTCCAACCCGATGGGGTCGACCAACACAAGTTTCGCGACGTGGTCCGGATAATTGAGTGCGTAACGTATGGCCAGCATTCCGCCGGTCGAGTGGCCGACGAGAATAGCTTTATCGATATGCAAAGACTTCAGAAGGTCATTCGTATTCAACGCCAGCTGATCGAAGGAAAACTGATAAGCCTGCGGCTTGCTGGACTTGCAGAACCCGATCTGGTCGGGTGCAACCACGCGATACCCGGCACCGTGCAGTGCCTGGATGGTGGTTTCCCACGTCGCGCCGCAGAAATTCTTGCCGTGAAGCAGGACCGCGGTCTGGCCATTACCCTTCCCTTGCGCGGGTGCGATATCCATATAAGCCATCCGCAGCGTCTGCCGCTGGGACGCGAATTCGAAGCGCTGAACAGGATGCGGATAGGTAAATCCCTCCAACATCGGGCCATAAACCGGCTCGGCCGCTGAAGGGCTCGCGGCCAGGGCAGGTGCGTTCACCGCGGCACACAGCGCAAACGCGCCAACAAAGGCCGCCATCTGGTGACGATTTAAGGGAAACAGCGCGTTCTTGATCGGCAAATTCATTACTGGCCTTCCTTCGGGTAGTTGTAGAGCTTCGACCGGCCTGCTCCCGAAAGGTTTCCCGGCAGGCAGACGCTGGGCGCTGACGCAAGCCAGACGTTCAGGTGCCTGAACGGTACGTCACTGATCCAGCCAGGACAGTGCGCACCATGTCACGCAAGGTACTGACGGCCGGCAGCCGGTCGCGCTTGGCAAGCGTGATCAATCCACCGCACGCTGATCGACATCGCGTGCTGTCCCGTCGTCAACTTGCCCAGGATCACCTACGGCTACTCCGTACGGTCTATCGAGGGCATCGAGAGGACGGCTCATCGCCATGCCAAGGGCCAACTGCTCCTGGTCGAACGGGGTGCGGTCAGCGGCGAGGTCGAGGGCGGGCTTTGGATAGTGCGGCCGCGCAGCGCGGTCTGGATTCGGCATGAGCTTCGGCCGCTGCCGGCAGCAGCTGCGCATCGTAATAAACACCGCTCACCCTACGCAATCTTCCGCGCCTTGGGCTTACTGACCTCTTCAAGCGCCCCCAGCAGCGACAGGGACAGGTGCGCGCGCGGGTTTTCGCGGGGCATCAAGAGCCCCAGGCGGCGCATGAGCGGAGGATCGCCGAAAGGTACGCTGCGTATGCTGGGCGGGAATTCATTCGCCACGCCCCGATTGGGCACCACGGATACACCCAGGCCATTGGCGACCATCGCGATCACACCTTCGATGGAGTCGATTTCCATGGCCGACTGCACTTCCAGGCCGCGCCGCTCGATCTCGGCACTCACCATGCGCCCGACCCGCGCCATGCGGTTGAAGCGAACATAGGGATTGTTTTCCAGCAAGGCCTGGTCCGTATCGCCCACGGCCGTCTTGTGCGCGATGACCACCATGGCCTCCGCAAAGAACGGATGAAACACCAACTCGCCCCGGCTCAGCTCAGGCTCGGTGACCACCGCCGCGTCGAGTTGCCCGCGCAGCACTTCGTTCTCCAGTTCGTGGGTCAGGCCCGTGGTCAGGCGGATCTCGATGCCCTGGCCCTGCTTCTGCAAGCGCCGCAACGCCAGCGGCAGCCACCCCGACACGGAAGTATGCACGGCGCCCAGCTTCAGCACACCACCCGACACCTCTCTCTTGAGACTGTCGCTCAGGCTTTCCCAGTGCGCAATCAGGTCACGGGCGCCGTCGATAAGGCGCAGGCCGCTGTCGGTCAAAACCGGTGGACGCCGCGTCCGATCGAATAAAACCGTCCCCAGCTCCTCTTCCAGCGCCCGGATCTGCATGCTGACCGCCGACAGCGTAAGGCCGATGGCCTTGCCGGCCTCGGCAAAACTTCCACGATCGGCAATCGCCACGAGGGTGTATAGGGTCTTGACGTCCATCGAGCTTCCCAGAAGACGCGCGCGCACTGGCACTGGCGCGCGCCGGTTGAGCGGGAATTGTAGACTGCTACAGACCCAGCAGCGCCCGCGCATTCTCCCGCATCAGCTTGCGCCGATTCTCCGGCCGTATCGGCAGGGTCTCGAACCAGTCCCGATACCCTTTTACCGGACAAAACGGGAACGAACTCGCATACAGCATCCGGTCCGCCAGGAAGGAATCGGCCGCTTTGACATACGCTTCCCAGCCCGGCATGCGCGAAAAGTACATGTCGGGAGAAAGATAGAGATTGGGCCGACGAAACGCGACATGCAGGATCTCGTTGACCCAGGGCCAGCCCCCATGCGCCACCACGACTTTCAGCAGGGGAAAATCCGCCAGCATGCGATCGGTCCGTATCGGATCCGAATAGCTCAGGTCCGGACCCGCGGTGCCGCCCACCATCAGGATGATGGGCACGCCACGGTCCTCGCAGTGCGCGTAGATCGGATACAGGCGGCGATCGTCGGCATACATGGGCACGGGGTACGCACCTGGCTCGATGTTCACCAGTTTGAAACCTTGCTCGATAGCCTGGTCGATGGTGTCGCACGCGCCCCGACGCGAGGTCGGATCGATGGACGCCGCCCCGATGAAGCGCTTGCCATGGGTCTGCATGATATGCAGCACATCGTCATTCGAAACGCTGCCCAGCATGCCGGCACGTCGCCCGACCACCACGCCATGTTCGATATCCGCATCGTCCATCTCCTTGAGCAGCAGTTCCATCGACTGCTGCTGGGCCGCCAAGGAAGGTTCGAAACCCACGGTGCGCGTAAAGCCATCCCGGCGCTCGCCGGCGTTATACATCAGCGTATCCAGGAAGCCCAGCACCGGCGGGCGCAACCGAAAGTCGATGATGCCCATTACATGACCTCCTTCTTGCGATCGTCGGTTTCGCCGTAGCGATGCAAGGCAGGCGGCTTGAGCCCGGCGTACAGGGCATCGATACCGGCATTGACCTGCTCACCGTGCAGCTGGAACAGCGAATTGCCCGCTGCGTCGCTTTCCACGATGAAGGGGCCGAAGTCCTTGACGTCGAATACCCACATCGCCTGCGCGATGCCCAGTTCATCCAGCCAGTGGACCTCTCGCACCCGGACGATGCCCCGCCCCAGCAGCGCACCGGTGCCGTAGCCGACGGTGGTGAGATAGACCGCGCCATGGGGCACCATGACCCGCGCGTAGTCGTCATGGGGCATGCCCCCCTTGCCGATCACGATGCGCGTGCCCGTCATCTCCAGCCACGCATCCATCCATTTGGAGAAACGGAAGCTGGCCGTGGCGGTCACCGCCCCCACCTTGTAGCCGCCCTTGCCGTCCGGCGCCGCCGCCGGCGAACAGTGGAAATTGACGTTGCTGACCGCCTTCAGGTCCAGGGGCAGTTGCACGCCATCGCCCAGCACCTTCTGGTACACGCCCTCGCGCGCGGTGTAGACGGTGCCCGTCATGTAGACGACGGCGCCGATCTCCAGGCGCTGTATGTCTTCGTCCCGGGCGGGAAGGTCTATGCGGAATACTTTCAGATCGTCGCTGTCGTTTCGGTCGTCCATTCGACTGTCTCCCTGCGCATGTACGGCGTGAACCATTGAGGATCGGTGCGATATTCGATACGCCCATCGGCATGTATGCGCGCCGTGGCACGCCGCGACGACAGGCAGAAGGTATGCATGCTGACGGGCATGCCGCCGGTGTGGGTGTAGCCCACTTCGATATGGCAATCCACCACCATGGACGATCCCACGAAACCCATGGCGCCCATGCCTATCGAATTGCCCATTTTCTTCAGTTCCAGTTCCAGCTCCGCGATGCGCGGATCCGGATTGCGGTCTCCCACCGTGCGCAGGCAGGCCGCCTGCTTGCCCAGCACCATACAGGTGTCCTTGGAACCGCCGATGCCCACGCCGACAATGGCAGGCTGGCACGCCAACCCGCGCTTGCCGAAGGCGATCAGGCCGTCGAGCACGAAGCGCTTGATGCCGTCGATGCCGTCACCGGGGAACAGCATGCGGTAGTCCGTACCGAACAGCCCGCCTTTGTGAACGGTGGTGATATCGATCCAGTCCGCGTCCGGTTCGAAGGTCCATTCGATTTCCGGCGCGTTGATGCCGACGTTGTTGTTATGTTCAGTGCGCCACAGCGGATGCACGCGGTTCGGCCGCAAGGGCACGTCGAGCGTGGCGCGCGCCGTCGCGGAACGCAAGGCGCGCTCCACCCCGACGAAACCCGTCTGCACGCTGGCCTGGTTACCCACCTTGACGTAGTAACGCGGCAGGCCCGTGTCGGCGCACATCGGCCGGCGATCCTTCTCGGCGGCATCCCAGTTTTCCACCATGGCGTGCAGGACGAAGCGCGACAGCTTGCCCTGCTCCACCTTCTGCATGTCACGGATGCCGTTCTCGTAGTCCTCTGGAATCTCGATGGCGGCACGAGACATGATCTCGTAGGCCGCCGCCTCTATCGTGTCGATCTTGATGGCCATATGCCTGTCTCCCAAATGTCCTTAGCCTTATGCCGCGGTGGCCGTCTGAACCACCGGTGGCGCGCCTGCCTCGTCTTCGATCAAGGACTCGCCGGGCTTGACGATGTCGAAGGAGACCGGGACCAGTTCCAATCGAAGCTGCTCGCCGTCCTGCGACACGCGTGTGTAGCGGCTGCCCATCAGGTCCGCCGTTTCCGGGAAATCCTCGCGGAAATGCGCGCCCCGGCTGTCGTCGCGGGCAAGGGCCGCGGTCCCGATGACTTCCGATATCGTCAGCAGGCTTTCCAGGTTCAGCCAGTCGTGCCAGCTGAGATTGAAGCGCCGGTCGCCATCCCTGACGCCGATCTGGCGCAAGGCGGCGCGGTGACCCGCCACGGCGGCCAGGCCGGCCTGCACGCTGTCGCGGGTGCGCAAGATGCCGATCTTGTCCCACATCGTCCGCGAAAGTTCTTCGCGTAGCGGCAGCGAGACGGCCTGTTGCCGGGAAAAGGGATATTCGGCACGGGCGATGCCCTGCTCGATCACGCGCTCGTCGGCATCGCGCCAGGGCGCGCCCGCCCTGACCGCCGCCGCCATGGAGTCGCCCGCGATGCCGCCGAAGACCGTGGAGTTGGCGACGCCGTTGCCCCCCAGGCGGTTGGCCCCGTGCACGCCGCCGCAATCCTCGCCCGCGGCATACAGGCCCGGCGAAGCCGTCGTGCAGTCCACGTCGAACTCGACGCCCCCCATCAGATAGTGCGCCGTAGGCACCACCTCCACCAGCCCGGCTGCCAGGTCGAAGCCGCAATCGGCGCAGCGCTTCACCATCCCGGGGAAGCTCTTGGCGACTTTCTCGGGACCCAGGTGCGCCATCTGGATGTAGACGCCGCCCATGGGCGAGGTGTTTCCGGCACGCATTTCCGCGTAAATGGCGCGGCTGACGATGTCCCGGGTGGCGCGTTCTCCGCGCGCGTCGTACTTGCTCATGAAGCGCTCCTGCGCGCCATTGAGCAGGAAGCCGCCCGCCCCGCGCAGGCCTTCTTCCAACACCGTCCCCGTCATGCGGGTATCGGGCCCGCCCAGCAGCCCGGTCGGGTGGAACTGCACCATTTCCATATCGCGCAGCTTCAGGCCGTAGCGCAAGGCCATGGCCAGGCCATCGCAGGTTTTTTCGCCCGACGGCGTGTGATAGAGGTACATCGTCGGCCCCGCGCCCGTGGCCAGGAGCACCGCCTTGGCCTGCACGAAGCGATAGCCGCCGCTACGCATGTCGATGAACAGCACGCCCGCGATGCCCGATCCGTCGCGCGCGGGCACCAGCTCGATGGCGCGGTGCTCTTCCAGACGGTGGACACCCGCCGCGCGGACCTGCTCCATCAAGCGGTTGATGATCTCGATACCCGTCAGGTCCGATTTGTGCACGGTGCGGTCGAAGCTCTGTCCGGCGAACGCTTTCTGGTGCAGGGTGCCGTCGGGATTGCGGTCGAAGAAGCAGCCGATCTCGTTTTCCAGTTCCTGCACTCTTTCGATTGCGCCCACTACCAGGCGCCATGCCAGGTCCTGGCGCGGCAGCCATTTGCCGCCCGCGATCGTGTCCATGAAGTGCCGCTCGATGGAATCGCCCTTGGCCAGCGCCACGTTGTAGCCGCCCTGGACCATGCGCGTACAGCCGCTCTTACCGATCAGGCCCTTGACCGCCACCGTCACGTCCAGCGTGGGGTCCGCCTGGCGCGCGTGCAGCGCGGCAAACAGGCCCGCGCCGCCTGAACCAAGAATGAGGATGTCCGTCTTGCTTCGTTCGATATGCATATTCAGAACACTCCCATCAAGAACACGACGCCGACCAGCATCGCCAGGCCCGTGCCCCATCCCACCCAACTCAGCCGCGCATCATTGGTCGCGCGCCAAGGGAAGAACTCCAGGACCAGCAGCCTGATCCCGAAGGCCAGATGCAGGCCGAGGAATATCACCAGCCCCCATTCGGCCACTTTCACCAAGGGCAACTCGGCGAATTTCAGAAAGCCGTCCAGCGGCGCCGCCCCTTCCAATGCCAGGCCGAGCGCAAGGAAGTGGAAAGGCAGGAACACCGCCAGCGCCAGGCCCGATACCCGATGCCCGATGAAGGCCCAATAGGCCTTGTGATTGCGCACTGGTTTCATGACATCCAGCCCCCCACCGCAACCACGGCACGCGCGCCCAGGCAGAACAGCACGACGCCAAAGACGGCACAGAGCTTCCCCGCCGCACCTCGCGGCATGCGGAACCACTCGATCAGGATGTTGCGCACGCCTATGGGCGCGTGAATGGCGGCCGCCACCACGAACACGCCATAGAACGCCAGCCAGAACCAGTTCCCTTGAGTGCGATGCAGGATGTCTTCGGCCCGCAGGCCGCCGCGCACCGCGTACAGGATGAGGCCCAGATGGATCAGGACGAACGGCGCCATCACCATTGCCGTCAGGCGCTGCAGGACGAAAAGCCGGTTATCCATCGCTCAATCCCCTTTGAAGAAATCCAGCAATGCCCGTTTTTTCAGCCCCGCGATACTGCCCGTCGGGCTCAGGCTGACTGGGCAATGGGTCATGCAGCTGCCCTGGGTATGGCAGGAGTTGCAGCCGCCATCCGCGGTCGCCTGCTTGATCGTGCCTCGTATGTCGCCATGGCGCTCGTCGTTGACCAGCGTCCAGGCACGATTCAGCGCCGCCGGGCCCAGATAATCCTTGTTCCAACTGACCACGTCGCAGGCGGCGTAGCAGACACCGCAATTGATGCATTCGATGGCCGCATCCGCGAGCTTGCGCTTGCGGCTCGTCGGATCCACCCGCGCGGGCGGATCTTCGCGGGTAGCGGTTCCCACGAAGCGTCCGCCTGCTTTCTGCCATTTGTCGAAGAACTCCGTCATGTCCACGACGAGATCCTTGATGCGCGGCATATTGCGCAAGGGCTCGATTTCGATGACGCCATCCTGCTGCACGTTGCTTACGTGACTGCGACAGGTCCAGCGCGGCTTGCCGTTGACTGTCATCGCACAGGAGCCGCATACGCCCACGCGACAGGAGAAGCGGTAAGACAGGTCCGGCTCGATCCGGCGCTGTATCTCGGTTACGACGTCCAGCACCGTCTGGTTCTCGCGCCAGGGCACTTCATAGGAGGCGAATCCCCCCTCCTCCGTCCCCCGCCAGATCCTGACTTTCAAGGTCTTGCCCTGGGCGACGGGACGTGCGCCGTCCTGCGCCGTGAAAGACGCACTCTTTGTTGTCTCCATCCTGCTATCTCCTGTGGGAGCTAAGCGCCGATCGCGGTCAGTGCGCGCCGGGCGCAGCCACCGCGACGTCGTAAGCGGGTGCCGCCTGTCCGTTCAATTCGATGTTGATGCAGGCGGCCCGGCGCGCCTGCCCCGCCTGTTCGAGCGCGAGGCCCAGGTCGGCCGGCGCCTTCACATAGGCGCCATGCGCGCCGAAGCCGGCCACGGCCAGGTCATAGCGCACGGACGGACTGAGGCTGCAGCCGATGAGCCGCTCGGGGCCGTACTCGCGCATCTGGATGACGTGCTCGGCGTTCCAGCGCGAGTCATTGCCCACCACGGCCATGAAACGGGCGTTCTCGCGGATGGCCGTCTCGAATTCCGTGAAATGAAAGCCCACCGTCCCATCGCCCATCAGCGCCACGATGGTGGCCTCGGGCCGCGCCAGGCTCGCCGCCACGGCATAGCAAAGCCCGCCGCCGATGGCGCCAGAAACGCCGTTGATCAATCGCGTAGGCGCATGGCAGAAGGCCTGGGCCCACTGGCCGAATTCCCCGCCATCGCAGATCAGGATGGGATCCGCGGACGTATCCAGGACTTTTTGCACCGCCGCACAGATTTCCGTCGGCAAGGCAGCGCCCGCCTGCCCATCGCCGGACTTGACGCTACCCGGCTTGAGCGTACGCATGGCCAGTGCGGCGTCGACCGTCGCACCCCACTCCCGGCCGCGCTGTCCCAGCCCGCCGGCCGCCGCGGTCGTCAACGCATCCAGCATCGCATCCGCATCGGCACGCACCGAGACCGTCAACCGGGTGCCCAGGAGATTACGCGCGCGGTCCAGCAGATGCTGTTCCGGGTCGACCACCAGCACCGGTGTCTCTGCATTCCAGGTGGGCGCCCGGCCAAAATCCAAGGTGAAGTCGAGCGGCTTGCCCACCAGCAGGACCAGATCCGCCTGCGCGAGCACGCTGGCAAAAGCCCCCAGCATCGGATCGCGCAGACCACGCGGGCTTTCCATGGGCACTACCGGCACACCCAATGCTTCCCGCAGCGCCTTCAAGCGCGACGCCGCGCGGCTTTCGTTGTGCATCGGGCCGGCCAGGATCAAGGGCCGCGCGGCTTGCGCAAGCTGCTGCGCGATGGCCGTCACGTCGGCTTGCGCCGGCTTCACGGTTTTGCGGGCTGGCGCATTCCCCTGGATGATCTGATCTTCGGGAACGGCCTGCTGCAGCAGGTCGAAAGGCAGCGCAACATGGACCGGCCCGGGCCGGCCCGACAGCGCCACGGTAATCGCCGCACAGACATCGCTCTGCAGCTCAGCCGCGCGGCGTGGCCGCAGGCTGGCTTTCACCAGAGGCGCGGTGATGTCCGTCTGCGCCAATTCCTGGAACGCACCCATGCCATCGGCCGCCAAGGGGGAATCGCCCGACAGCAGCAGCACGGGACTCTCCGCGCTACGTGCCGAAAACAGCGGCGACAGCCCGTTGGTCAGACCTGGCGCGGCCGTCAGCAGGGCGACACCGATCTGCCCCGTCAATTGCGCCCAGGCATCGGCCATATGCACGGCGGCCGCTTCGTGGCGCACGTGCACGATGCGTATCCCCGCATCGATACAGGCATCGTAGATCGGCATGATCTGATTGCCGGACAGACTGAAGACCGTCTTGACGCCGGCGCGTACCAACGCGTCGGTGACAAGATGCGCTCCTGAACGAGAGGACATGTCGCCACACTCCATCGGGACAGCACGCGACACCGCGATGCCGTCGATCACCCACAGGGCAGAATGGCGTCAGTTTATTGATCGTTGTTTTTTGAATCAAGCTTTTTTTAATACATTTTTTCTTAGCTTAATTCGAGCTTTCATCGCTGGGCGGCATTTCGGGGGCTGGACTTCGGGGCTCCCTTCGGCGCTTCATTTCCCCCTGTCCCGCCGCTCTCTTGCGCGAAGTACGCCTTGACCGCTTCCGTGAACCGGGTACGGGCGTGCTGCCGCCGTTCCAGCAGGCCCACGTCGCGACAGACGTGGACGCCCGGCACGCTGATCACCTTCAAGGTGCTGTCTTCGTCCCACGCGACGTTGGCCAGCCGCGGCACGATGGAAACGCCCAGGCCCTGCCGCACCAGCGCGACGATGGCCTCGACCGAATTCAACTCCATGCTGACCGTGATGTCGACGCCGCATTGCTTGATCGCTTCATCGACCAGACTGCCCGTCCAGGTGCCATGGTCAAAGCGCAAAAAGGGTGCGGTCCGAAGGATATGGAGCGGGTCATCCATTAGCAGGAAGTGGGGCTGCCTGGGCACGATGAGCACCAGGGGTTCGCTGTAGAGCGGGGTCCACACCATGGACACGGGCAAGGATCGGGGCGGCCGGGTGACCACCGCCGCGTCCAGTTCCCCTGCCTCGACCTGCGTGGCGAAATGCGCCGACAGCCCCGCGTAGAGACGCACATCCAGCCGGGGATAGTCGTGCTTGATACTCCACAAGGCATCGGAAAACGCGCCCATCAAGGCCGATACCAGGGCGCCCATCACGACGGACCCGCCCAGGTCTTCCGGACTCGATTGCTCCGACAAGCCCTCATAGCCCCTGACCAACTCCTGGATCTGCGGCAGGAGCTTGCGCGCCGAAGGATTCAGGACGACTGCCCGCGCACTGCGATCGAACAGCTGGCAGCGCAGGTCTTCTTCGAGCGCGCGAATCTGCAGGCCGACGGCTGCGGCGGTAAGCCCTACGTTCTTGCCCGCGGCGGCAAATGAGCCATGCCGCGCCACAGCAAGGAACGTCTTCAGCGTACGAATCGACGGCATGCCCGTCCCCCCTTGTTATTCGCAGATCTGCGCAATGACGCAGCGCGGCGAACTGATCGACGCCGTGCTTGCGCAAGCGATCGTGTGGCCTCTCGATGTCCCGGACCGTAAAGTGTTCCTTTGTCTCACGCCGAAAAATACTCGCTTTGCAAAGGGGATTCAATCACCAATACTCTGCGAAAAAAATCGTCGACACCATCCACGCGCTGTCGATGCACAACGATTGGAGACAAACATGCGTCGACCGCACGGCCGTTCTTCATCCCTGCTTTCCGCCTTCTTCCGCCGCCTGGGCATTTCCTGTCTTCCACTGCCCAAGCCCTGGTATGACGTGCCCGATCTCGTGACCATCGCCATGCTCATGATGGCAAGTGGCGCTGCCTGTGCGGCAGACCCGTACCCGAACCACCCCATCACGCTGGTCGCGCCGTTCACGGCGGGCGGCGACTCCGACATCGCCGCCAGGAACCTGGCCGCGCACGTCCGTGACGCCCTGGGCGGCACGATGGTCGTGTTGAATAAAGGCGGCGCCAATGGCGCCATCGGCTCGCAGTACGTTCACGATGCGGCGCCTGACGGGTACACCCTGCTGCTGGCACGCGTGGGATCGCAGGCCGTGCTCCCCGCCCTGCAAAAGGGTCTCACCTATAAATGGGATGACTTCACTTTCATTGGCCTGCTGGAACTCAATCCCATGGCCTGTGTGGTGAATTCAAAATCCAGGTACCACACACTCGATGATCTGGTAAGCGATCTCAAGGGCCGCCCCGGCAAGCTGAACTACAGCACGTCGGGCCCCGCGACGGTCTTGAACCTTGCCTCCCAGACCCTGCTTTCCGCCGCGGGCCTGCCTAAGGCCGGCGCTACCGAGATTCCTTACAAGGGCGGCGCCGACGCGACCACGGCGCTACTGGCCGGTGAAGTCGATTTTTCATGCAACAACGTGATTTCCCTGGTCGGACCGATCAAGGGAGGCACCTTGCGAGCGCTGGTCACCACATCCCCGCAACGCCTGCCCGATCTACCCGATGTGCCTACGGCGCGAGAACTGCACTATCCCCAGCTTGAATCAGTCAATGGGTGGAGTGCCTTATATGGACCGCCCGGACTTCCCGCCGACGTCAAGGCCAGATGGGCCAAGGCCTTGGTGGCGATGAAAACCAACCAGGATTGGCTGTCCGCGGTGCGACGTGTCGGCTCCGTGCCCAACGTGCTGAGCGCGGACGACACCCGCAAGTACGTCGCGGACCAGGTCGCCTTTTATACGACGCTCGGCAAGAAGCTCAATCTGGAGCTGAACTGAGCCCACGCTGTTCGCGGCACGGCGGCGTTGCTTGTCCGCAAGCGTGCCGCCCGACGCCTGTCATCCAGGAGACACAATGCGCTCACCCTCCCCTTGCTGTTCGCCCTTTCCTTCCCGCGTTGCGGCAACGCGTGACACCCGTCAGTGCCGTGGCCGGCGCAAGGCACTGCATGCCCTGGCCTGTGGGGCCGTGGCGACGGTGTTCGCCACTCTCGGTGCCCACGCCCAGGCTGCCGGCTGGCCCGACAAGCCTGTAAAACTGATCGTGCCTTTCGTTGCGGGCGGGGCGACCGACAACATCGGGCGCGCATTGGCGATGCGCCTGGGAACGATGTGGAAGCAAAGCGTGGTGGTGGAGAACAAGCCCGGCGCGGCGGGCATCGTGGGCGCCGAGTATGTCGCCCATGCGGAAGCCGACGGCTATACCCTGCTATTTGCGACTGGATCGATGTTTACGGTCAATCCTTCTCTCTACGCCACCATCCCTTACAAGCTCAAGGATTTCGCGCTGGTCAGCAATGTGGCGACGGGGCCCATGGTCGTCGCGGTTCGCACGAACTTGCCAGTACACAACGTCAAGGAGCTGATCGACTATGCCAAACAGCATCCCGGCAAGGTGAATTTCGGCTCGGCCGGCGTCGGCAGCCAGGTACACATGGCCGCGGAGAAGCTGGCCGATGCGACGGATATCAAGGTCGTCCATGTGCCGTACAAGGGCGAGGCGGCCGCCTACGCCGACTTGATGGCGGGCCATATCGATTTCGTGGTGGGCAATATCGCGGGGCTGGCGCCGCTGGTATCGAGCGGGAAAATCCGTGCGCTCGCGGTAACGGATAAGACCCGCGCCAAGATGCTGCCGGACGTCCCGACTGTCGTCGAGGCGGGCTATCCCCAGCTGCAAACCTACGGCTGGTTCTCGGTGGTGGCACCCGCCCGCACGCCACAGGCCGTGCTGGACAAAATTCAGCACGACATCGCGACCGCCTTGGCCAACCCGGAAACGAAACAGACCCTGGAAGCACAGGGTTGCGTCGCCACTCCTGATACGCCGCAACGGTTGGCGCAGACCATCGACACTGAATCGAAGCTCTGGCATGAGCTGATAATGAAACGGCAGTTGGCGGCCAATTAGGTGGATGCCTACCGGTGGATTCGGGCGATGCTGACCAGCGCCGATACCATTGCGACCGTGGATGCGATCAGGAAGGACAGCCGGGTAAACGCCGTATCGTATGCGCCGCTGCCCGGCACAATCGCCAAGGTCGCCGCTACCAGCGCGGCGCCCAGGGACTGGCCTATGGTCTTCGCGGTCGACAGCACGCCCGAGCCGATTGACGACAGCGGCGCCGGCACATTGCTCAAGATTTCGCTGTTGTTTGGAGGCAGGAATAGTCCATAGCCGATCCCGCACACCGCAACGCGCCAGAGGATGGAAATCAGCGCGGCCTGGGCCGGCAGGACTGCTATAGCGGCAAGCCCGATCGACATCAGGATCACCCCGGCTGACGAGAGCAACGTTCCGCTTACCCTTGCCGCGAGCTTGCCCGCCACCGGGGCGACCATCACGACGGCGAGAGGCCAGGGTGTAAAAACCAGGGCCGACTCCAGGACGCTGTAGCCGTAACGGTGCTGCAGCACGAAGGGCAACGCCACGATTGCCAGCCCCTGGGCCGTGAACATGCACAAGGAAGAAAGCACCGCCATCGAGAATCGGCTGGAACGGAAGATGTCGAGGGGCACGAGCGGTGTCCTCGCCCGCCTTTGCCAATACACCCACACCAAGGCAAGCAGCGCCATCGCCAGGAAATTGGTGACGACCGCCGCGCGGCTCCAGCTTCCCAACTGGTCCACGCCGACTACCAGGCCGCCCAGGACCGCGGCTGACAGCAAGGCGCCAGGGACATCGAAGCCCTTGCCGCTGCCACGGTCAGGCGGCAAGTTCCGATAGGTATAGAAGATGGCCAGGAGACCAAGAGGCAGGTTGATGAGAAACAGCCAAGGCCATGACAAATACAGAATGATCACGCCACCGAGCGCGGGGCCCGCCGACATGCCAAACGACACGACCAGCGCATTCCAGCCTAGCACGGTACTTAACAGCCTTGGCGGGAAAATCGTCCTGTACAAGCCGAGGCCCACCGTCACCATCGCCGCATAGCCGATACCCTGCAACGCGCGCATCGCCACCAGGGTACCGATCGATGTGGCTACCGCACAGCCCAGCGAAGATAGCGTGAAGACAATCACCCCCGCTCCGAACACGCGCCGCCGGCCAAGCTGGCCAGCCAGCGCAGCGAAGACCAGCATGCAGACCGCGCTGGCCACCTGATAGCTGTTGGCCACCCAGACGACAGACGCCTCCTCCACTTTCAACGCCGTGGCCATGGTTGGAAGCGCGATGTTCACGATTGAACTGTCGAGCGATCCCATCAATATCCCCAGCATGATGGCTGCCGCCGCCGCAACGCGCTGACGAGAAGAAAATTCCGGGCTTACATTGCTGGCATCTGGCACCGTACACGCACCTGTCTGAGTTCAAGCGGATCGGGCCGCAATCATCGGAAAATACCCAAGGACACACAATGCGGATTTCTTTCAGTCAGCCTTCCGCTGCTTGAAAGCCACGATCTCTGGTATCTTCCGCGGCATGCGTTTCGACCTGATGGACCTCCGCCTGTTCCTCGCTGTCACGGAAGCAGGAAGCATCACGCACGGCGCGGCTGCGGCAGGCCTTTCCCTCCCTGCCGCCAGCCAGCGGCTGCGCGACATGGAGACCGCCACCGGCGTGACGCTGCTCGATCGCAGCCGGCGCGGGGTGAGTCCCACGAGCGCCGGCGAAGCGCTCGCCCACCATGCCATCCTGGTGCAGCGGCAGATGGCGCAAATGCGCAGCGAGCTTGACGAGTATGCCCAGGGGCGCAGGACGGTGGTACCGCTGATGGCGCCTACCGCGGCGATCACTGAACATCTGCCGGCGCGCCTCGCGCCCTGGATGACGGCGCACCCCGAGATTGACGTCGAACTTAAAGAGCGACAAAGCTCGGAGGTCGTGCGGGCCATCCTGGCCGGGCTGACGGAAGTGGGCATCGTCTCCGACACGGTGAACACGGAAGGCCTGCATCTACGCCCATTTGCCGTCGACCGATTGGTCGTGGTGGCATCACCGGGCCACCCTTTGGCAACCCTGGAACACGTGTTCTTCGCGGATATTCTTCACGAAAATTTCGTGGGACTGGCACAGGGCGCACTGCAGGACAACCTGGACGGCCGCGCGCTCATCGCAGGAGGCCGGCTCAAGACCCGCATACGCACCCGGACGTTCGAGAGTATTTGCCATATGGCCGCAAAGGGTGTCGGCCTGGGCATCGTGCCGGAGACCACCGCCCTCGATTTCCAGCAGCGTACCGATCTTGCGACGCTGCGACTGGCCGACGACTGGGCCACCCGCCGGTTGTCGGTATGTACGCGCGCCAGCAACGATATGAGCGCATCGGCTCGCTCACTTGCAGACCATCTGGCATCCACTGATTCCTGAGCAGAGGCAAACATGTCGCCTATCATTCAGGCAACTATCGAAGCGCCCGGTCCCGCCGGTCCCTTACAGGGTACGCTGCTCTCCCCGGCCGCGAGTGGCGTTCCCGTGGTCCTCATCCTGCCCGGATCGGGTCCGACGGACAGAAACGGCAATAACCCCGCGGGCCTGAAATCCTCCACCTACGAATTGCTTTCCAACGGGCTGCTGCGCGCTGGTATCGCATCGGTGCGTATCGACAATTGAGGGAACAGCTTCGATCGAATCCCGCGAATGCCCCTGTCCTGGACAACGCGATGTCGGTGCTGCAATCGCTCGACGCCGGCGTGCCCGTTGAGTCCGGCAAGATCGATCCTGCATTGCTGCCGTTGTTCGCTCCGCCGGTCCAGCGTTTTCTGATGAGCGAGCTGACGGTTACCCGCGGCGCCTGCTGGCACACTATATGAAGCCGGTATTGATCGTGCAGGGTACGAAGGACATCCAGGTTTCTCCGCAAGATGCACAACTGCTGCGGCAAGCAAACCCACGCGCTGAGCTGGCGATGATTGCCGAAGCGAACCATGTGCTCAAGACCGTTCACACCGAGGAGAGGGACGAGAACCTTGCAGCCTATTCGCATCCTGGCCTGCCTCTGGCTGAAGGTGTACTAAGGACAATTTCCACGTTCATTCTTCGAAACGCGGGCACCACGGCTGTCACGCCCAAGACGCCGCCGGCAGGAGCAAAATAAAGCGGACACAGGCGATTAATTGCATTTACAATCGCCGCCGTTGCACACGAAATCAGGCATTGGCACCTGTATTCCAGAGCGGTGCCGCATGCGCCAAATCTCCAAGTCGACCGGTTCCAAGCTTTCAGGAGCTTCACCTCATGAACAACTCGATCGGATTCATTGGCCTGGGCGTGATGGGAACGCCAATGGCCCTCAACCTGGCCCGCAGCGGCGTGCCGCTCGCCGTCTGGAGCCGCTCCAACACCCACTACGATACGCTGCGCGAGGCTGGTGCCACGGTGGCCGAGAGTCCCGACACCTTGTTCTCCAGTTGCAAGACCGTCTTCCTGATGCTGGCGCACGAGGCGGCGATCGACGAGGTTCTCGGCCGGGGCACGCCCCTGTTCGACCGTCGGGTCGAGGACCGGTTGATCGTCAATATGAGCACCACCTCTCCCGAATATTCCCGGGCGCTGGCCGACGCCATCGAAGCCAGTCAGGGCCAGTATGTCGAAGCGCCCGTTTCAGGGTCGCGCAAGCCAGCTGAAGCGGGCCAGCTCGTCGCCATGGTGGCAGGCGCACCGGATCAGGTCGAAGCGGTCCGCGAGCTGATCAAGCCCATGTGCCGTGACAGCCTCGTCTGCGGGGATGTCCCAGGCGCGCTGACGATGAAGCTCGCCGTGAACCTGTTCCTCATCACCATGGTCACCGGCTTGGCCGAGGCCACGCATTTCGCCCAGTGCCATGGCATCGACTTGTCACAGTTCGCGCGAGCCTTGAATTCCGGCCCGATGGCCAGCGACGTTTCGCGCGTCAAGATCGACAAACTGGTGAAGCAGGATTTCTCCGTGCAGGCGGCCATCACGGACGTCTTGAAGAACAGCCGTTTGGTGGCGGAAGCCGCTCGCGGGATAGGCATCGCGTCGCCACTGCTGGACGTGAGCCACGCTCTCTATGGCGAAACCGAAGCGCTGGGACATGGACCGCTGGACATGGTGGCGGTGATCCATGCCATCGCACAGCGGACCGACCAAGCCGCCGGAAAAATGCCGCCTGCGCCATGACGTAGCGTGGCATTATTCATCTGCTGCTTCTGGCGCGCCAGGCGCGTTGCGATATTACGCTTCTACCGGAGCCACCTCCCATGTCCGCAGACCGCCGTTTCGAAGACCAGGCCCATGCCCTGGGCTTTTCCCTCACCGCCCCGATCAAGATCGGCGGCGATTACACGCCTGCGTTACGCGACGGCGACCTCGTCTACGTCAGCGGCCAGATCCCCCGCATAGGCGATGCCATCGCGGTCGTCGGCGCCGCCGGGGCGGACGTCGCGCTGGATCGTGCCTGCTTCGGGGCGTGCATCAGTACCATTCGTGCGCTGGCGCTGGTCAGGCAGATCTGTGGCTCGCTGGATTCGGTGATCAGCGTCCCTCGTCTCGGTGTCTTCATCCGCTCGGCGCCCGATTTCACCCAGCAAAGTGAAGTGGCAGACGCGGCCTCGCAGTTGCTGCGCACCGTCCTGGGCCCGCACGGCGCCCACACGCGCACGTCCGTAGGCGTCGCGCAATTGCCCAAGGGGGCAACCGTGGAACTGGAGTTCATCTTCAGGGTTACGCCTGCCACGGATTGATGCCAACGCTGGCATTGGCATAGGCTCAGGCGCCGCGGGATAACGCCCGCAGCGCCTTTTGCCCCGCCCTTTTTTGCTTGGGCTTGGTCAGCCGGCCCCATTCAGCCCCCTCTCAGCCGACCGCCTCCGCGTCGGCCGAGAACCTCGACGCCGCGCTCAAGACGGCCATTACCGATGCGGTAGCGATGTTGGCATGCCGGCCCACACCGAACCGCGACCCCGGCACACCTGGCCATGCGGCCTCCACGATCGCCAGCGCCGTGGCGTCCGCCCCCGCGCCCAGGCTGCGCTCCTCGTAGCTGTCGATACGCAGGGGCAAACCCAGCGCCGCCACTGCTGCGGCGATCGGACCGTTGCCCGCGCCTTCGAATGTCTGGACATGACCATCCTCCCGAACCAGTTCCAGGGTGATACCTTGCCCCAGCGGGTGCTCGCTCAATCGGTGGCCGCGATAGATGTAGCCGGGCTGCACGCGGGGAGGCGCCAGGTACGTCCGCTCGAACACATTCCACAGTTGCTCGCTGCTGAGTTCGGTCTCACTGGCATCGGCCAGCGCCTGGACGATGGCGCTGAATTCCACTTGCATACGACGCGGCATCACGACGCCGTGATCCCGTTGCAGCAAGAACGCGATGCCGCCCTTGCCCGACTGGCTATTCACGCGCACGATGCTGTCGTAGGTACGTCCCAGGTCCTTGGGATCGACGGGCAGGTACGGCACGCGCCAGCGCGCGTCGGGCTGTTGCGCGGCAAACCCCTTGGCGATGGCATCCTGGTGCGAACCGGAGAACGCGGTGAACACAAGGTCACCGACGTAGGGATGACGCGGATGAATGGGCAGTGCCGTGCAGGCCTCGGCCACACGCGCCACGGCGGCAATGTCCGAGAAGTCCAGTCCTGGCGCGATGCCCTGCGTATAGAGATTCAATGCCAGCGTCACCACGTCGAGGTTGCCGCTACGTTCACCATTTCCGAACAGGCAGCCCTCGACCCGCTGTGCGCCGGCAAGCAAGGCCTGCTCGGCGCACGCCACGCCCGTGCCGCGGTCGTTGTGCGGATGCACGGACAACACCAGGTGTTCACGCCGCTCCAGGCGCCGATCCATCCATTCGATCTGGTCGGCAAAGACATTGGGCGTGGACACCTCGACGGTGGTGGGCAGGTTGATGATCATCGGCCGTTCGGGCCCCGCGTCCCAGGCGCGGATGGCAGCATTGCAGACCGCCAGTGAAACCTCCAGCTCAGCCATGCAGAAGGTCTCCGGTGAGTACTGCAACACCCACTGCGTCTGCGGATGCCTGGCCGTCAACTGCTTGAACAGGTCTATGTAATGCTCCACCATGGCGATGATCTGCGCCACGCTCATCCCGAACACGATCTGCCGCCAGGCGGGCGCGATGGCGTTGTAGAAGTGGACAATCACGCGCCGCGCGCCGGCCACGCTGCGCACGGTTTCCTCGATCAAGTCGTCGCGCAATTGCGTGATGACCATGGGCGTGACATCGTCGGGGATCTTGCCGGCGTCGATCAGGTTCCGCACGATCTCGAAATCGGTGCGGGAGGCCGATGGAAAGCCGACCTCGATCTCCTTGAAGCCGATGCGCACCAGTTCGTCGAACAGGCGCAGCTTGCGCTCGCGGTTCATCGGTTCGAACAGCGCCTGATTGCCGTCACGCAGGTCGGTGGACAACCAGACCGGGGCGTGGGTCAACGTGCGCGATGGCCAACGACGGTCGGCGAGATCTACCGTGGGGGCGGGATGGTACTTGCGGGAAGGGTCGGTCAGCATGAGAAAGCTCCTGGGAAATCCGATGGCATCCGATTCCCCTTGCTCAAGACAAGCTGACGACGGTCGGGGTCAGGGGGAATCAGGATGGGTCAATGCGCGAACGTGCGCGCGCCGACCCCGACCGGGAGTCAGCGCGGATAGTCGGCGTAGCGAATGACCGAATACAGGCATAGGGAGGAATTCACCAGGGATACGGATCGTGTTCATGATAGGCTTGCCGCCGCAGTCCATCTACAAAAATACGGACATCCATTTCATCGATTTGGACAAACTGCCAAGCATGTATCTCCCTCCACCAACCGAAAGCGGCGATACGCCTGTCTGCAGTGCCGACCCGACCTCCGGCCTGCCCGTCTCCGGTGTGGCCGTCCGCTACGCAGGGGGACACGTGGTTCCCATGCACAAACATGCGCACGGCCACCTGATCTACGCCGACCGTGGCCTGCTGCGCGTGGAATCCGCCAGCGGCCAATGGCTGGTGCCGCCGACCGCGGCGGTATGGTTGCGTCCGCATGTCGAGCACCGGCTGGTCGTCCCCGTTGCGCTGCAGGCGCATGGCTTGTTCATGCGGGAAGACACGTGCGCCCGTCTGCCGGCCTTCGATGGCGTCATGCACGTTTCCGGCTTGCTGCGGGAGTTGATCCTGGGGCTGACGAACAACCGCAGCCCGCCGCGGTCCGAGCGGTACCAGGAGCTTCTGGGGGCACTCCTGGCAGAAGAATTGTGCGCGCAACCTCGCCTCCCGTTCCATTTGCCATGGCCGGCCGATGACGCCTCGGGGACGATCCACCGGGTCTGCCAGGCGCTGCTGCAGGCGCCGGGCGATACCGCCACCGCGACCGATTGGGCCAGCCGCCTGGCGATGGGGGACAAGACGTTTCACCGGCGCTTTCTGCAGGCAACGGGCATGACTTTCGGCAAGTGGCGCCAGCAACTGCGGTTGATGTCGTCGCTGACCCTGCTTATGAAAGGCATGCCGATCACGCAGGTGGCGCTGGCCAGCGGCTACGAGAGCCATAGCGCCTATGCGACGGCATTCCGCAAGCAGTTCGGGGAGCCACCTTCCGCGTTCGTGGCGAACACGGAGTAGGCGTGGTGGGCGAAGTACGCATGTACGCGTAGTATTGAATACCTTGCCTCTACTTGCCTCATAACTGGCCTCATGAGCGAAGCCACCATGACGACACCTGCTTCTCTTCCCGCCCTGCCCGCCGAGGGTTCGCGCCCGATCGCGGCGACGATCGCGGTGGTTATCCGTTCGGACAATGTCCTGCTGGTCCGGCGTGCCAATCCGCCCGACGCAGGGCGGTGGGGATTTCCGGGTGGAAAGGTCGATTTCGGGGAAACCATCGAGATGGCCGTCCTGCGCGAACTGCTTGAGGAAACGGGCATCCACGGCGAAGCGCCGCGCATCTACACGGCGGTCGATGTCTTCGACCGCGACGCTTCCGGGTCGCTGCACCGGCACTTCCTGTTGATCGCGGCGTTGTGCCGCTACGTGAGCGGCGAACCGGTACCAGGCGACGATGCCCTCGATGCCCGATGGTTTCCGCTCGACTCGCTGGATTCCGCGGAACTGGCGCTCAGCCTGAACGTGGCACGAATCGCGCGCGAAGGTGCCAGGTTGCAAGCGATGCTCGCGGAGGGGGAACCATGAACGCCAGCGTGGGGGCGACGAAGACATATCGAGGGTCATGCCATTGTGGCGCATGCCGTTTCGAGGTCGATATGAACCTGGATCATGTGCGCAGCTGCAATTGCTCTATCTGCCGCAAGCGCGGCGCCTTGAATCACCGGGTTCCCGCCGAAGCGTTCCGCCCGCTCACGCCACTCACGGACCTGACGATCTACCAGTGGCATACCCGCACGGCCAAGGATTATTTCTGTCCGACGTGCGGCATCCTGCCATTCAGGATTCCAAGTGCCCCCACTGCCGAAGAATTGGCTCAGGGCGCGGTTCCGTTCACAGGCTGGGTCATCAACGTCCGCTGCCTTGAGGGTGTGATTCTTGAAGACATTCCGATCAAGAAAATTTTCGGTGCGGATCTTTCCTGACGGGACTCGTACGTAGCGTGGCAGGACGCAGCCGGGCCGACAGGAATCCGCCCATGGCAAGCAGCGCGATGTTGCAGCCCAAGGTGACGGCAAAGGCGTGCTTGTAGCTGGCGGCGGTCGGAGACTGGCCCAGTACGGAATAGAAGACGCCGCCGATGACGGCCACGCCCAGGGCCGCACCGATCTGGAACGTCGAGATGACGACACCCGAAGCCAGGCCGGCGTGCCGCGCTTCGACATTGCCGATCACAGCCTTGATGACGGAAGGCATCACGATGCCGTAGCCTGTGCCCGCGACCGCCAGGGCGATCTCGGCAAGGTGCCCGGCATCGGCACCGATGGCGCCGATCAATCCCCCGAATCCCAGCACCTGGATTGCGAATCCAAGGGTCAGCGCTCGCGGACCCAACCGCTGCATCAAGCGTGCAGCGGCAAGAGACGCCAGGAAATAGCCCAGGCCGAAAGGCAGCATGCGCAGGCCCGCTTCCAGCGGCGTAAGGCCCAGTCCACCCTGCAGATAGACGGAATACGCCAGGTAAAAGGCAGAAAGCATGTAGTAGAGAAACGCCATGGCGACGCCCGTGGCGAATCCGGGAACCTTGAATAGCACCAGGTCGACCAGCGCACTGCCACCACGCGCGGTCAGGGCTCGCTCGTAAGCCAGGAAGGCGATCAAGGCAAACGGTGCCAGCGACAGCATGGCGATGGTCCAGAGGGGCCACCCTGCCCCACGCCCCTGGATCAGCGGATACACCAGCAGCCCCAGCGTCAGGGAAAGCAGCAGGACTCCGCCTGCATCCAGGCGCTGATCGGCGTGCGCGCGCGATGCGGGAAGCAGGTAGCACCCGCCCACATAAGCCGCCAGGCCGATTGGCGCGTTGATCAGGAAGATTGCCTGCCACGCCAGACCGAATGGATGAAGCGTGACCAGCGCCCCTCCAAGAATCTGCCCCGCGATGTTGGCAAGCCCGAAGGTCGCGCCGTAGAGCGCCAGGGCTCTGCCTTGTTCGGAATCGCGAAAGATCTCGCGGATCGTGGCCAGCACTTGCGGCGCCATCAGTGTCGCGGTGAGCCCCTGCAGCATGCGCGAGGCGATCAGGAAGGCTGGCGAGGCAGCCACCCCGCACAGTACGGACGCCACGGTGAAGCCCAGAACGCCCAGCAGGAACATGCGCTTGCGTCCCAGCAAGTCTCCAAGGCGGCCACCGGTGATGAGGAATACCGCATAGATCGCGGCATAGGCAGAGATGACGAACTGGGCATCGCTGGCCGTCGCGCCCAGGTCGTGCCGGATTTCAGGCAACGCCAGATTGACCACATTGAAATCGAGGACAGGCAGGAAGGCGCCCGTCAGCAATACCGGCAGGGCCAGCCAGCGGCGCGGGTGCGGATCCGCCTCGCAACCATCCCTGACACCGACTCCAGCGGATTGATGATGGAATGCGGGTGACTCTTGATTTGAGGCAGGCATGATTGGCGATCGCTTGGCAGCGCTTCCCGACAAAGCCGACCGTTGTGGCCGGCCCAACGCGATGCAGTGTGCCGGCCTCCAGACATAATGGGTAGATATGCCTATTTATTTCTAAAATAATAATTTCAAATGACCGCTTTTTCGAATATTTCACTCGGCCGTTTTCCGGGCGGCTTCGAAGCTATCGCGAGGATGGGACGCCACGGCCGAGGACAGCCAGGAACGGAACGTCGAGATCTTGGGCTCCGCCTGCCGCGCGAGGGGACAGACGAAGAAATAGCCGTAGCGGGTCGGGCACGCCTTGTCGAACAAGGACACGAGCGTGCCGGCCGCCAGCGCGTCGGCGACCAGCGTCTCACGCAACAGTCCCACTCCCGCCTGATTGATTGTGGCGATCGCGACAAACGCCGGATCATCCGCCACGATTTCTTCCATCGGCGGAAACTCGAGACCGAAATACTCGAACCAGTCGCGCGGCGAATCATGGCTGTCGCGTATCAGGCGCAGGCCCGCGAGATCGGCCGGCGTGCGAGGAAGATGCCCGTCCCTGAATGCCGGGCTGCAAGCCAGGATCAAGCGATCCTCCAGCAGCGGCAGGGCGTGCAGGCCCGGCCAGCCGCCCGCGCCATAACGGATCGCCGCGTCGACGCCATCGTCCGTACCGAAATGGGTAAGCGCTTGGGTCAGCCGCACGTCGATCAGCAAATCGGGATGGCGTTCGAAAAATTGGCCCAGGCGCGGCGCCAGCCAGCACGCGCCAAATGAAGGATGCACGCTGAGGGTCATCCTGTGCTGCGGCAGGCTGGGCGTGGCGGCACGCAATACGGTGTCGAGGCGATTGAACAGCCCGCTCAGGTTGAGCGCCAGACTGCGCCCGGCCTCGGTCAGCGTGATGCCGTGACGACCGCCATCGAACAGCGGGACGCCCAGATGCCGCTCAAGATCCTTCACCCTGTGGCTGACAGCGCTGGGCGTGACATTGAGCTCTTCGGCCGCGCGCGCCACCTGTCCCAGCCGCGCAACCGCCTCGAACGCGCGGAGCGAAGCAAACGAAGGAAACGAGCGGGACGGCGTTTGCATGATTTTTTATCTCGATCATTGATATCTAGTCAATTTACGCAGCGGTACCCCTGTCCCGACTATAGCGATCCTGCAAGGAGAAGCTGCATGAAATCGCGCGACGTGTTGTTGGCGGTCATCGTTACCGCCTTATGGGGCATCAATTTTTCCGTCATCAAGATCGGCTTGGGTGCTTTCGACCCTTTCCTGCTCGCCAGCCTGCGCTTCGTGTTCTGCGCGCTGCCATGGATATTCGTCTTCAAGCGCCCCCGGGTGCCGTTCAGCTTCGTCTTCTGGTACGGACTGGTACTAGGCGTCATGCAGTTCGGCATGCTGTTTCTCGCGATTCGGCTTGGACTCTCCGCGGGCCTGGCTTCCGTGGTGCTGCAGTTGCAAGTGTTCTTCACCATCGGCTTCAGTGCCCTGACCATGGGTGAACGCATCACACCACGCCAACTCTCGGGAATGCTGCTGGCCTTCGCCGGCGTCCTGGCCGTGACCCAAACGACGGATTCGGGCAATGTCCTGGCGATTGCGTTCGTCGTCGGGGCGGCTGCATCATGGGGTATCGCGAATATCATCGTCAAGCGATCGGGCGCGTCCGATATGCTGGGATTCACGGTCTGGTCCAGCCTGATCCCGCCGATTCCGCTGCTGGGATTCGCGCTCCTGGTCAACGGCCCAGAACGCGTCGCGGCCGATCTGACACATGTCGATTGGCGTGGACTCGCCGCCGTACTCTACCTCGTATATCCAACGACGCTATTCGGATACTCCGCCTGGAATTACCTGCTGCGCAAGTACCGGACGTCGCTGGTGGCGCCATTGACCTTGCTGGTCCCGATTTTCGGCATGTTCGCATCTATGTCGATCTTCGATGAAGAACTGACCGCGCGCAAACTGTTGGCGGCCGGCCTGGTGCTAGGCGGCCTTCTGATAAACATGCTGGGCGGATCGGTGCGCCGGGGCAGCAGCCGTACGCCTCAGCGACAGCCGATCGAGCCGTCCTGACCATGATGGCGCTTGCCCTGCCCGCGCGTTTCCGGCCCGCTGCCAAGGCCAGGATCAGGCCGCGGGCGCCCCGGCGCGCAGCGACCGCGCCACGGCGGCCGTCCGGTCCAGGCCCTCGGCGAAGCTGGCCTGTTGCTCAGGGCTGAACTGGCTCAGGAATACCTCGGCGACCGTGGACTCATAGACTTTCCACATTTTCTTGCGCAAGGCACGCCCTTCCTTCGTGATGGCGACAAACGCGGCGCGGCCATCGTCGGCGGATCGGGTGCGCTTGACCAGGCCCTCCTGCTCCAGCCGATCCACCAGGCGCGTGAGGTTGTAGCGCTCGATCGCCAGCGCATCGGCCAGTTCGTGCATCCGCCGTTCGCCTCCGGGTCCGCTTTCCAGCCCCCAAAGCGCGTCGTACCAGGCATAGACCGGCAGGTTGGCCGCCGACAGGCGATTCTCCACCTCGCGGATGAGCAGACGGTGGGTGCGCACGAAAGAAAACCAAAGGTCGGTGCCGGCAGTCGTCATGGAAAGATTCCCCTCTTTTCAAGTTGCGTTTGCAATTCTAGAACACAACACTACAATTGCCATTGCAACGATTGCACATGCAATCAGAAAACAGAATCATGCATGACTGCGGCGCACCTGCCTGCCAGGGCCAGCCGCCGGCAGCCAGGCATCTACACCCGATTCCACCTGGAGAGCCGCTGTGAATCACCCCTTTGAGCTGGTCGACGTCGATCCGCAGGAAACCCAAGAATGGCTGGAAGCGCTGCAGGCCGTCGAAACCGTGGAAGGCCGCCCGCGCGCGCATTACCTGATCGACCAGCTGACCGAGTCCGACGCCGCCCGCAACGGCGACCTGCATGGCCGCGTCACCAGTGCCTACGTCAACACCATTCCCACGCAACGCCAGCCCGTCTACCCTGGCGATCTGAATATCGAGCAGCGCCTGAACGCCTACATCCGCTGGAATGCGATGGTGATGGTGCTACGGGCGGGCAAGCATTCCAACGTCGGCGGCCACATCGCCACGTACCAATCAGCCGCTGTCCTGTACGACGTCGGTTTCAACCATTTCTTCCGTGGCCGTACCGACACCTTCGGCGGCGACATGGTCTACGTCCAGGGCCATTCCGCTCCCGGCATCTACGGGCGCGCCTACCTGGAAGGACGCATCAGCGAAGCACAACTGGACAATTTCCGTCGGGAGGCGGGACGCGACGGCCTGTCGTCCTATCCGCACCCCCGCCTGATGCCGGAATTCTGGCAGTTCCCCACCGTGTCGATGGGCCTGGGCCCGCTTACGGCCGCCTACCAGGCGCGCTTCATGCGTTATCTGGAATACCGCGGTTTGCTACAGCACCAGGGCCGCAAAGTATGGGCCTTCCTGGGCGACGGTGAAATGGACCAGCCTGAGTCCCTGGCGGCAATTTCCGTGGCTGGGCGCGAACGCCTGGACAACCTGATTTTCGTCGTCAACTGCAATCTGCAGCGCCTGGACGGCCCCGTGCGGGGCAACAGCAAGATAGTCCAGGAACTCGAAGGCACGTTCCGCGCGGCCGGCTGGAATGTCATCAAAGTTCTTTGGGCCAGCGGCTGGGACGACCTTTTGCAGCGCGATACCAGCGGTCTCCTGCGCCAGCGCATGATGGAATGCGTGGATGGCGAATACCAGACTTTCAAGTCGCAGAACGGCGCCTACGTGCGAGAGCACTTCTTCGGCAAGTATCCGCAGCTGCTGGACCTGGTGGCGCACCTGTCCGACGATGAGATCTGGGCATTGACGCGGGGCGGCCATGATCCGGAGAAAGTGTATGCGGCCTACGCGCAAGCGGTGAGCAACGAGGGCCGTCCCACGGTCATCCTGGCCAAGACGGTCAAGGGCTTCGGCATGGGTGAAGCCGGCGAAGGGCAGAATATCAACCACCAGCTGAAGAAAATGAGCGCGGATGCGGTACGCGCCTTCCGTGACCGCTTCTCGCTGCCAGTCGCCGACGACCAGCTTGAGGAAATGCCTTATCTGAAACCGGCACCGGACAGCGACGAGGGACGGTACTTCGCGCGGCGCCGCGCCGAACTGGGCGGCTATGTCCCGGCCCGTATCAGCACGATCGCGCCTCTTCCCATTCCCCCGCTGAGCGCGTTCGCCACGCAATTGAAAGACAGTGGCGAGCGTGGTGTCTCCACCACCATGTCCTTCGTGCGCATTCTCACGACCTTGCTCAAGGATCCCGTCCTGGGAAAACTGATCATCCCCATCGTGCCGGACGAATCGCGCACCTTCGGCATGGAAGGATTGTTTCGCCAGATCGGCATCCACTCCTATCTGGGGCAGCTCTACACCCCGCAGGATGCGGGCCAGCTGAGCTATTACAAGGAAGCCAAGGACGGCCAGATCCTGCAGGAGGGCATCAACGAATCCGGCGCGATCGCATCATGGATCGCGGCCGGTACAGCCTACAGCAACCATGGTCTGGCTGCCATTCCCTTCTATATCTTCTATTCCATGTTCGGCCTGCAACGGGTCGGCGACCTGGCCTGGGCGGCTGGCGATGCGCGCACCCGCGGTTTCCTGCTGGGCGCAACGTCGGGCCGCACCACGCTCATGGGAGAAGGCCTGCAACATGATGATGGCCACAGCCATGTGCTGTCCTCCGTCATCCCGAATTGCGTCTCCTACGATCCCACCTTTGCCTATGAGCTGGCCGTCATCATCCAGGACGGTTTGCGTCGCATGTACTCAGAGCAGGAAGACGTCTACTACTACATCACCCTGCTCAATGAGAACTACCCGAATCCAGGGCTGCCGGAAGGAAGCGAAGCCGGCATCCTCAAGGGCATGTATCTGCTGCGTGACGGCCTGGCGGGCGGCGCGCAGGAGCATGCCACGGCATCGAAATCCCCAATCAGGCCGCACGTCCAGCTGATGGGCAGTGGATCCATCCTCCGCGAAGTCATCGCCGCGAGCGACCTGCTGCTACAGGACTTTGGCATCCCTAGCGATGTGTGGAGCGCCACCAGCTTGACCGAATTGCGCCGCGAAGGGCTGGCCACGGAGCGCTGGAACATGCTTCATCCCGATCGCGAGCCGCGCGTGCCGTACGTCAAGCAGTGCCTGCAGGACCGGTTCGGACCAGTCGTGGTCGCGACTGACTATATGAAGATCATCGGAGACCAGATCCGGCCATTCATCGACGACCGTCGCTTCATCAGCCTGGGCACGGATGGCTTCGGCCGTTCCGACACGCGCGAGTCCCTGCGGACCTTCTTCGAGGTGGATCGCCACTTCATCGTCCTCGCCGCGCTCAGCGCGCTTGCCAGCGATGGCGAGATCCCGCGTTCAATCGTCAGCGAGGCGATCCAGCGATATGGCATCGACGTGGAGAAACTCGACCCCGCCACCGTCTAGCCAGGATTGGAGATGGGCGACTTGCTGCACACCATGCGCCAGCCTGGTGGCCTGTGGCCGAATGCGGCCTTGACGCGGCCGGTATCGTCCGCGCGATCCGCGCGTTCACTGGCCGCATCGACCCACGACGCGGCCAGTAAGCCTTAGTTCACACGGCGCCAGATCGAGATCGGCACGTCGCCATTCGGCCGTGCGGTCACCTTGTAGCTCAGGGTGCCGTCTTTCAGTTCATAGGTCCGCTTTTGCTCCTCCCCTTCCCAATTCGGGAACGACGCATTCTGGATGTGGAAGACCAGTGTGCCCTTGGCGGGGTCGACGCTGAGGGTACCGAAGTGCGTACTCGATCCCATGACGGCCTCCTTATATTCGGCCGGCGTGGCGGCGGACTTGTCCGGCGATGCAAAGCGCTGGCGCTCCGACTTGAAAATCTGCAGGGAATAGCGCCCCTGCTTATCCACGATCAGCAATCCCTTCGGCGCGGCGCCGTAGTCACGCCCTCTCGATCCGTCGGGATGCTGGACATCGGCCGCAACGAGCGTCCAGGTACCCGCCATGGATGACGCAGCTGCCGGCGTATTCGCCGAGGCGACCGCCGACGACAACGACGCCGTCACGAACAAAGCCGTGGCGACACCAAACTTGAATGAGGAACGATGATGCATTTCTTCTCCAGACTACGAATAAGGACTGCCGCGAGTCGCCGCCTTGTGTCGAAGGACGACGACTCGGGCATCGGGCGTAGCGTTCGTCACGCTGCACCTTTGCATGATAGGTATGCGACGCCCACGTGGATGCGATAATTCGACACCCTCGATTCAGAAAAACCGCATCATGCTTCTACCGAATCTTGATATGGATGCGTTACGCACTTTCCTCACCGCGCAGCAGGCGGGAAGCCTGGTCCGTGCCGCCGAGCAGGTGGGCCGTTCTCAGTCAGCCGTCAGCCAGCAGATGCGCAAACTGGAAGTGCAAGTCGGCCAGCCGCTGTTTCGCCGGCAGGGACGGGGCTTGACGCTGACGGACGCCGGCGAGCAGGTGCTTTCCTATGCGCGCCGCATTCTTGAACTGAACGATCAAGCGATCATCGCATTGCGGGGGGCGTCCCTGGAAGGCAGCGTGCGCTTCGGTTTGCCCGGTGACTTTGCCGAAACCTGGCTGCCTGCGGCGCTGGGGCAATTCAAAAAGGCACACGCCGGGGTACGCGTGGAGGTTTCCGTCGAGCGCAATGGCGCCCTGCTCGAACGGCTGGATCGCGGGGAGCTGGATCTCGTCCTGGCGATGGGCTATGAACGCCGCGAAGATGCCGAACCTGTCGCCACCTTGCCAATGACGTGGATAGGACCGGCGACGGACGCCGTCATTCTGCGTCCGGGCCGGCCCCTGGATCTGGCGCTGTACAACCCGCCATGCTTTTTTCGCCGGGCGGGATTGGAGGCATTGAATGGCGCGAACATCGCATGGAGACTGGCCTATACCACCGCCAGTTTGAACAGTCTCTGGTCGGGTGTCGCGGCTGGCCTGGGCATCACATTGAGAACAGGCAGCGGTTTACCTGCTACGTTGAGGCCACTTGGCGAGCAGGATGGCCTGCCTCCCCTCCCCGTCGTAAAGCTGTGCTTGCACGCAGGCGGGCGGGAAATCTCGCCTGCCTTGGCGCGCCTACGCGAAGCCGTGATAGAGAGCGCCCTGGGGAATCTGCAGTAGAGCAGGTACTGAAGATACCAGTATTGCCAATGGCCTTGATGCGACATCGAGACAATGGAAGTATCCACGTCGAACCTTACTTCGAGAGGATTGTTCACGTGAAAATATCTTTCTTGCACACGATGGAAAGTAACGAAGCCGTTTTTGGGCATGCAGCAATGCAAGCGGGTTTGTCACCAGCTCAAATTCGTCATGTCGTTCGTCCGGATCTGCGTCAGGCAATGGAGCAGCAGTCATCGGCGGGACCCAGCGCGCATGACCTGGTCCATGAAGTCCTGCGGGATTTGGCTATCGACGCCGATGCGGTAGTCGTGACCTGTGCAACGCTTGGGCCCGCGGTCGACACCATGGAAGCGTCCGCATCCCGCTTTGTCCGGGCAGATGCCGCATTGGCACAGGCTGCGTCGCGCTCCGGGAAGAAGCTTGCCGTTTTGTGTGCGGTCGAATCAAGCGTTGCGCCGAACCGGACACTCTTCGAGCGCTACGCGGCCGCCACCGGTGCCAGCGTGACGGTCCGGCTCATCCCCGGCGCCTGGACGCTTTACCAGGAAGGCAAACATGCCGCATGCTTGTCGGCGTGTGCGCAGGCAGCAAGTCAAGCCTATGCCGATGGCCATGATGTCGTTGCCTACGCGCATCCCTGGATGGCAGGCGCTGTCGGGCTGGTGGAAACCGAGGGTCAACCGATGCATGCCGCAAAAGCCGCGTTGGATGCGGTCGGTTCCGCTCGTGGGTATCAAAACACCGAGGCTATATAGCTCGCATCGGCTTTTCCGCGCTCGATGGTTTCCTGCGCCCTGCCGTCCCAGGTGTGTTCGATCATGAGTGTCTTGACCTCGTTCACACCGATCAGCTTCAGCCAGAACTCGATGTAGTCCGCCTGGAACGCGAAGCCGGGCGCGCCTATGGCCGTGCCGGCCTGTTCGCTTTGGCCTCGGACATGGATGACCAATGCACGCGGAATCTTGAGCATCGGACCGTATCTCTTGCCGTCAAAGCTGAACAGCATATTCCTCTGGCTGACGAGGTCGATCAGCTGCTTGAGCTTGTACGGGTAGTCGAAGTTCCACATCGGCACACCGATGACGATGCGATCCGCTTCCTGAAAACGCGTGACGAGCGACTTTATCCGCAGCCAGACCGCCTGCTCCTTGTCGTTTAGCGGCGTGTTCGCCACGCCCTTGTATTTTGCCCCTATGGCCTCGTGGTCGAAATCCGGAAGGTCTTCTTCCCAGACATTCAGCGTGTCTACATGGATCGAGGGATCATTCCTGCAATACGCGTCGATAAAGGCGTTTGCGATAGCGATGGATGCCGACTTCTCGCGGCGTGGAGAAGATACGATGTTCAGAAGGCGCATCGGGGCGCTCCAGATGAGGCACAGCGTGTAAGAGAAAAACAATTGAAAGCCCTGCGGAGGGCGCACTCAGGCTGACGATCAGCTGCCCGCGGCTTCGGAATAGCGCAGACCGATGATTCCGATAAACGCCAATCCCATGAAACAGCCTCGGCTCCAGCTCATTTCTTCGTTGAAGGCCCAGACGCCGACGATGACCAGGCCCAGGGTGCCTATGCCCGTCCATATCGCGTACGCCATACCGACTGGCAGCGAACGCAGCGCCATGGCGAGCAGGTAGATACTGCCTAACGCGGCCACTACCGCGCCGACGCTCGCCACGGGCTCTGTCCACCCCCTGTTCAGTTTGAGAGCGACGCCCATGACAATTTCCAGCCCGGCGGCCAGGAAAAGATAGATCCAGTTCACGGCAACGACCTCCCGGTGAAATGAAGCGCTCGGGCCGGGGTCAGACCGCGCCCTTGCTCGCAAGAAGCCCCGCCTGTACCGCGGGCCGGGCATGAATCACGTCCAGCCACCGCCGTACATGCTCGAAGGGCTCGATGTCCAGGTCCAACTCATGCCAGGTCTCCAGCCACGTGAACGCGGCGATGTCGGCAATGCTGTAGTCGTTCGAAGCAAGGAACCTGGATTCGCCCAGGCGGGTGTTCGCCACCTGATAAAGCCGGAGCGACTGCGCGCGGTAACGCTCGACGGCCTCGGCATTCCAGTTCTTGGACGCGTGCAGGAACCACCATAGCTGCCCAAGCATCGGGCCGATACCGCCGATCTGGAAATGCAACCACTGCTGGACGGCGACGCGCCCGGCGTCCGTCTCCGGTAGCAAGCATCCTGTATCCGATGAGAGATAGGACAGGATGGCGCCGGACTCAAAGATGGCCAGATCCTTGCGGCGATCGACGATGGCGGGGATCTTGCCATTGGGATTGATCCTCAAGAACCCTGGCTGATGCTGGTCTCCCCTCGACAGGTCAAGATTGAACTGCTCATAGTCCAATCCAGCTTCCTCAAGGAAAATACTGACCTTCCGTCCATTGGGCGTGTCAGCGGTGTAGAACGCAATGTCTTTGTCGTTGGGCATGAGCTTGTTCATCCATGGCTTTTCCGCATCATACAATTGCATATACAATCATTGCAATTGCAATTCATAAATCCATGTCAATTGCACAAACCAACCCTCAGCATGAAGGCCTGAGCATGATTGGGCGACACCCTCTTTCGTCTCCATCGGAACGACCTGGCCGGCAGGTTGCGCGCGCGTGTATCGAATGCCTCGATTCGGCGGAAATGGCGCGCCTGTGCGAAAGGGCTACGCCTTACGAGGCGTTCCACGCCATCGCCAAGCGCCTGAAGCAGGACGAAGCATTCGGCAGCGACGTCTTGCTTGTGAAGGCGACCGGGACAAGGACCGTCAGCCGGTCAGGGGCTGCGATCAGCGCAGCACTGGATGATGGGCACGTCAGCGCCTGGCCGCTCTGGTTTCGTCACGCAGAGGACGACTTCGACATGCCCCTCCTCTACCTGCTGCGTTCCGATTCCGTCGCAAAGCTGCGTGCGGCGATGGGCGAAGCGATGGATCGCGCCATCCTGTGCAACGACGCCGAAACGGTGAAATCCCGATGGCCCAAAGGCGTGCAACCGGGCGTACCCCTCTGGCTCGCCGGCAGCCCGGACAGCTTTCCCTACGATCCCGCCTCGGGCGCCGAAGCCTTGTCCATACTACGTTCGGCCATGCAGGCCCTGTACGTCGACGACAAGCCAGGCTATTTCTACTTCACCCTGCACAATGCGGCGAGTGACGTCCCGGCCCCGCCGCAGGCCGATCTTGCGCACGCACCCAGGGGTATGTATCAGGTGACTCATGCCCCGCCATCCAATCGCAGGGTAATAAGGCTACTCGGCGCGGGCCAGGCCTTGTCCCGCGTCATGCTCGCCGCCGATGTCCTCAGGAATCAGTGGGGCGTCGACAGCGAGATTTGGAGTTGTCCAAGCTACACCTGCCTGGCACGGGAGGGCTACGCCGCGGAACGCTGGAATACGCTGCATCCTGCTGCAATGAAAAGGACTGCGCATGTCGAGGCCTGCCTCGGCGCCAACCGCAACCCCGTCCTGGCAATCACAGGATACGGACAACATATTGCCGACCAGATCGGCAGGTTCGTCCCCTCCCGATTTGTTGCAATGGGATCGGACTCGCACCCGGGCCTGGCGGGATGTCCCGAAGTGGACTGGATCGTTGCTGTCGCGCTCAGAGTCCTCGGCGACGAGGGCATCGTGCCCTCGCACTGGGCTCACGAAGCGCTGCAGCGCCGTGCTTCCCGCGGCCGCGCAAAGCCGTCCTAACCCCGTACCGCGCTGCGAAAGGCTGCCGCGAGTGCGCCTAGCGCATCCCGCCCCCGCCCGTCCTTGACTCTCGAATAGAGTAGAACGGGAAGCCGGGGCAGCTCGGGCAGCCCCAGCTTGGGACCGACGTCGAGGGCGCCGAAGGGAACCATGCGCGGCGACAAGGCGGCGACGCCCAGCCCGGCCATGACGGCAGCGGCCACGGCCATTACCCCGCCTCCCACAAAGACTTCGGTCCAGGCAATACCTGCCTCGTCGAGCAGCTCCTCGGCCATTGCGCGCACGCCGCAAGGCGCTGCCATCGTGGCAAGCGGTAGCGGCTCGCCCGCGCGATGTTCCCAGCCGGGGACGGCAAACCAGCCGAATTTTTCTTCCGCGATCATCTCGCCATCGCTGCGGTCGACGTGCTGGCGCACCAACACCGTATCCAGCTCGCGCCTGTCGAAGTCGTGCAACAAGTCACCCGACGAACCAATCCGGATTTCGATAAGCAGTTGCGGATTCTGGCTATTCATGCGGGCGATGAGCGCGGGAAGCTCTGGCCCCGCCACATGGTCGCTGATGCCGATGGCCAGCCGTTGCCGCGCGCTGACAGCGACAGACAGCGCGCGTTCATGCGCTTCCAGGAGTGCTCGCGCGTGGACCAGGAAAGCGGCGCCCTGCCCTGAAAGCTCGACATGCCTGGGGGTACGTTCGACCAGCCGGGCGCCCAGCCTTTCTTCCAGACGCTTCAGCTTCAGGCTGACCGCGGCCTGCGTGGTCCGAAGCGCCTCCGCTGCCCGCGTAAAGCTGCCCAATTCCGCAATGCGGACAAATGCCCTGACGGCATCGAGATCCAGGGTGCGCTCAGCCATTCTTATTGCTTATCTTTGAAATAAACACTCATAGCTTATCAGAATAGATAATAGCCAGCACGGCAATCAACCGACAAAGGAAATCACCATGCCACTCGTTCATATCTCATTGCGTTCCGGAAAACCGGAAGCCTATCGGCAGGCCATCTTCGACGGCGTCTACCAGGCATTGCAGGACACCTTCGATGTGCCCGAAGACGATCAGTTCATGGCCCTGACCGAGCACGAGGCCGCGAACTTCCGCTACGGCAAGTCCTACCTCGATGTCGCGCGCAGCGATGACGTCGTCTACATCCAGATCACCGCGAACAATACTCGCAGCATCGATCAGAAGAAAGCGCTGTTCCAACGCATCGCGGAATTACTCGGCGAACAACCAGGCATCCGTCGTGAAGACGTCTTCATCAACATCGTGGAGGTGTTGAAGGAGAATTGGTCGCTGGGGAACGGCGTCGCGCAATACGCCTGAGCGCATGAAGAAAGTCTCCTATACTGCGCGGCTGGGCCAACCCGAAATGCTCCCCTGGGCAGCCAGGGTTGAGCCAACCCCCGGTATCCAGGAGACAGCATGAGTGTGCATTCGGTACGCGCGTTTTTCGCGGAGCGCCATCCCGAGATCGAAATCGAAGAGTTCGACACGAGTACCGCCACGGTCGCCCTTGCCGCCGCCGCGCTATCGGTGACCGAGGGGCAAATCGCCAAGACCCTGGCGCTGCGGGTCGAAGACAGGGCCATCCTGGTGGTCATGCGCGGCGACTCGCGCCTGGACAACAAGAAGTTCAAGACAGCCTTCGGCACCAAGGCGCGCATGGTTGGCACCGAAGACGTCGAACAACTGACGGGCCATCCCGTCGGCGGCGTTTGCCCGTTCGGGCTCGCGACGCCTCTGCAGGTCTACTGCGATGTGTCGCTGAAGCAGTTCGACGTGGTCTTCCCCGCGGCCGGGTCAAAGAATACCGCTGTGCGTATCGAACCTGAACACATGGCCACGCTCGTCGGCGCCGAATGGATCGACGTCGCGCTTGCTCCCGAGGCTGGCTTTTGACGGAGCTGGATCGCTCAACGCTTCCCGATGCCATCGATGAACAGGTCGACCAGATGACCGACGCGCGATGCCGCCGTGCCCCCTTGCTCGACGGCAAGAGAAACTGCCATGACGACGCACACGAGATCGTCGACTGAAACATCCTTGCGTATGACCCCTGCCTTTTGCGCGCGCTGCAGCAAGCGCTGGCCTTCTTCCTGGCCAGCCTGGCAGCCCGCGGTCCCGCACTTCAACACCGTACCCAGCGACGCAGCCAAGCCACGGTAGTGACTGGCGTGCGCCACCAGGTCCCTGACGAAGGCGCGTATCGAAGCGCTGGGCTCCATCATGTCATCCCGCGCCTGGCTGGCCGCCGCGAGCGACAACATGCGCTCGTCACTGGTAGCGGCGAGTAGCGCCTCGCGCGTCGGGAAGCGGCGATACAGCGTCCCGATGCCGACTTTCGCGCGTTTGGCGACTTCGTCCAGCGACGCATCCGCGCCCCGCTCAAGGAAAACCTCTTCCGCCGCCGCCAGGATGCGCTCGCGATTGCGCGCTGCGTCAGCCCGCAATGGCGCGTCTTCGATTTTGTTCGTCATTCTTGGTCTCGATTGCCAAAGCGGATGATACCTCCATATAATAAGTGGAGTAATTCTCCACTTAAGGAACGAACAACGATGACCAGGCGTTTCGAGAACAAAGTCGTAGCGATTACCGGCGGCACCGAGGGCATAGGCCTGGCGACCGCCAAATGCTTCGCAGCCGAAGGCGCAAGGGTTTACGTGACGGGTCGCCGCGCGGACCGCGTGGACGAAGCAGTGCGTGAAATTGGCAATGGTGCCGCCGGCGTGCAGGGCGACGCCGCCAATCTTGAGGATCTGGATCGGCTCTACGGCCGCATCCGGGATGAGCACGGCAAGCTGGATGTCGTTTTCGCCAATGCCGGGATCGCAGGGTCCGAGCCACGGCCCCTGGGTACCATCGCCGAAAAAGACTTTGACCAGATCTTCGGCCTGAATGTACGTGGCCTGCTGTTTACGGTGCAGAAGGCCCTGCCACTGCTGGCCAGTGGTAGCGCTATCGTCCTCAACGGATCGGTGGCGGGCAGCAAGGGCTTCCCCGATCAATCGCTCTACAACGCCACCAAGGCGGCGGTGCGTTCCTTCGCGCGCAGCTGGACGGCCGACCTGAAGGAACGGGGCATACGTGTGAATGTCGTATCTCCGGGCGGGACCGACACGCGCCTGATGCGCGATTACCTCGACACGCGCCCCGGCATCGAGGATGCGCTGAAACAGATGGTGCCGCTCGCACGCTTGGGCCAACCCGATGAAATCGCCCGCGCCGTGCTCTTTTTGGCGTCGGCCGAAAGCAGCTACATCGCGGGCGCCGAACTGTTCGTGGACGGCGGCGCGGTCGCCATCTGATCCCATTCACTGAAGGAGTACTTTCATGGCGACTGAGAAAATTGCCCTCGTGACCGGTGCCAACAAAGGAATCGGACGGGAGACCGCCCGCCAGCTTGGCGCGCTCGGCCACACGGTCTGGCTGGGCAGCCGCGACGAAGCGCGTGGCAAACAGGCCGCCGAAGCGCTGCAGCGTGAGGGGATTCGAGCGCATTTCGTCCAACTCGACATCACCGATGATGCTAGCGTCCGCGCCGCTGCCGCCCGCATCGAAGCGGAATCGAAGCGCCTCGATATTTTGGTCAACAACGCCGGCATAGGCTCGGGCCTGGCGTCTCCACCCAGCGAAGAAAGCATCGACGACATGCAAAGCATGTTCGACGTCAATTTCTTTGGCACCGTGCGCGCCACGCAGGCGTTCCTGCCTTTGCTGCGCAAATCCGAGGGCGCCCGCATCGTCATGCTGAGTAGCGGCCTTGGCTCCATCACCCTCACCGGCGATATGAAAGCCCCGACCTGGGGGCTCCATGCCACCGGCTACTCGGCATCCAAATCCGCCCTCAACATGTATACGGTCAAGCTGGCGAAGGAAGTGCTGAGCGAAGGGATCAAGGTCAATGCGGCCTGCCCCGGGTCGGTGGCCACCGATATGGGCGGCGCGCATGCGCCCCGCTCCGTCGAACAAGGCGCCGTGATTGCCGTGCGCCTGGCTACGCTAGGATGGATGGGCCCTACCGGCGGCTTCTTCCACGATGGAGATGGCCCCGGCCTGGCTCCCTACGGGTGGTGATGCGCCGCTAGCGTGCACAGGCAATCGCCTGCCAGGCGAGGTGCGCCATCCATTTTGTCAACCCGCCCGCGCGAAATCCGGCGTCAGGCCCTGCAAAACAGCCGGATCCGCCAACGGCAGCGTCATGGACGACGGGTGCTGCTTCGATAGGTGCAGGGTGTTCACCGCAATCCGCGTGACGCGCGCATCGGCCGCCGACTCGCCGGTGTTGGGGTTGACGTCGTACTTCGGAAAATTGCTGCTGGCGATATCCAGGCGGATGCGGTGTCCTTGCTTGAACAGGTTGCAAGTGGCAAACGGCTCGATGGTGATGGCATATACCTTGCCTTGTTCGAGCGCCGTCGCCTTCTCCCACGACTCGTGGAAGCGGCAGCGGAATATGCCGTCGGTAATGTTCAACGCATAGCCTTCGGGATAATCCGCGCTGGGTGGATAGACATCGACCAGCTTGGCCGTGAAGTCGGTGTCGGGCGCATCCGAGGATATGAACAGCCGCACCGTCACGGGCCCGATGACGGCGACGTCCTTGTCCAGCACGTCGGTCTGGAACACCACCACATCGTCGCGCGCCGCCAGCGGCATGCCAGGATGGTCGCACCCGAAGAAACGTTCGTCTTCGCGCTGGTCGAAGCCGCCGCCGGAAAACACCGGCTCACCGGACGTCAGCGAGCCGCCGATCGTCGGCACCGGACGGCGGGGATCCGAAGCATACGAGATGCACGCATTGCCGGACGCAGGCTGTTGCGTAGACAGGCCGCCGTCGGCGTGCAAATAGAACGCCGTATCCGTCGCTTCGGGCAGGGGCCACCCCGCGGCGGTTATCCAGCGCCCGCCATGTTCGAAGCGCCCGTGCGCATTACGCCGGCCGCTGCCGCCGCCCATCAGGAACAGGCGCGCTACCGGGTCATCCATACCCGTTAGCGCGACGGCAGGCGCAAGACCGCCTGCTGAAGCGGCGCCTGCCCCATCGTCGCCCGCCACAGCGCCCTTCAGCCAACGATCGAACCACGCCAGCCTGAATGCCAGCCAGTGTTCGGCAAGATGGCCGTCCAGCTTCGCCGCCTCGCCAAAATCGGCGTCGCCCGAATACGGGGTGTTGCGGTCGCCGTGCAACCAGGGTCCCATGATCAGGCGTACCGGCGCACTGCGCCCCTGCGTCAGCCCATGGTAATTTTCCATCGTCGTACGCACATACGCGTCGTACCAGCTGGACATCAACGCTATCGGGATATCCGGGATTTTGTCGTAGTAGCCTTGCGCGTAGATGCCCGTGCGGCGCCACGACTCGTCGAACGTATCGGCGCGCCATTGCTCGAACAGGTAGTCCTCGTACTCCGGCACAAACTTCAGCGGCGAATGCCCCGGTCGCCAAGGCATGCGTGTGAACCACTGCTT
The DNA here is from genome assembly GCF_002209485.1 of Achromobacter sp. HZ34. Taxonomy (GTDB): domain Bacteria; phylum Pseudomonadota; class Gammaproteobacteria; order Burkholderiales; family Burkholderiaceae_B; genus Bordetella_C. The sequence goes on from NZ_NJIX01000002.1 coordinate 270,693, forward strand.
GATGTCCTGCGCGTCCAGCGCCGCGGCAACCAGCGGATCGCGCTGCGCGGCAGGGCTGAGCCGGGCTTGCTTGAAAGCCCAGGTGGCCTGTTTCAGTTCGAATGCCCCCGACTGCCGGATGCCGCATTGGTACCCATTGGAGAAGCCACCGGAGTCCAGCACCATGCAGGCCAGGCCGGGCGGATTCAGGCAGGCCGCTGCCATCTGGGTATGGGCCGCGTAGGACAGGCCCATCGTGCCTATCCTTGCACACCAGGGCTGCTGCGCGATCCACGCCAACGCGTCGTAGCCGTCTTCGCCATCGGACAGATACTTCACGAAGTGGCCTTCCGAGCCGTAGCGCCCCCGGCAATCCTGGAAGACCACCGCATAGCCACGCGCCACGAAATATTGCGCCACCTCGCCACGGGGCACGCCCTGGCGGTCGCCGATGCGTTCGGACCGTGATACCTCGGCCTTGCCATAGGGGGTGCGCTCGACGATCGTGGGCAAGGGCACGTCGTGGCCCGGCCGGTAGCCCGCCGGCAGGTAGATGTCCGTGGCCAGGCGCACGCCGTCACGCATCGTGACCATGACGTCGCCCAGTAATTCATAGCCAGTGGTGGCGCTGCTCATTTCTGCTCCTCTATGTACTGGGCCGACGTGCGTTCCAGCTTGTTGGCGTGGAAGATGATCCCTTTTCGGGCCGCCCACTCGGCCACGGGAAAGTACAGCGGCACCACTGCCACGTCGTTGAAGGCGGTTTCGGCCGCCTGCCGCAGCAACGCGTTTCTCTGCGCCGGGTCGAATTGCGACGAGGCCTGCGCCAGCAGGCTGTCGAAGCGCGGATTGGAATAGCGCGACCGGTTGAAAGCACCAGTGCCCTTGTCCGCGTCAAATGTCGCCAGCACGTTGGTCAGGCCGTTGGCCGAGTCGCTGGTGCTGTTGCCGTACGAAAAGATGAACGCGCTGTAGGTTTGCTTGGCGGCGGCGCCGGCATAGATGTTGTAGGGCTGCGGTACCACCCCATTGACCTTGATACCGCCACGGGCCAGCATCTGGCCCATGGCCTGGCCGATTTCGCTGTCGCCGAAAAAGCGGTCGTTGGAGGTATGGATGGTGATACCGAAGCCATTGGGATAACCCGCTGCAGCCAGCAGCGCCTTTGCCGCCGCCGGGTCAAATTTCGGCGCGGGCAAGGCCGGCGAATAACCGCCCAATCCTTCGGGCACCATCTGTCCCGCCGGCACGCCGGCACCGCTCAGCAGGCGTGCCGTTATCGGTTCGCGCATGATCAGGGCAGAAATCGCCTGGCGCACCCGCACGTCCTTCAACGGGTTGACCGACATGGGCTTGCCGGCTGCATCCGTAATGAACGGACTGCGGTCGCGGGCCGAGTCCAGCGCCAGGTAGATCAGGCGCGCCGATGGCGACGAAAAGACGCTGACGGCGGGATTGGTCTTCAGCTTGGCGGCGTCGTTGGGCGGAACGCTGTCGATCAGGTCCACCGTACCGGACAGCAAGGCCGAGACGCGGGTTGCGCCGTTGCCGATATAACGGATGGTCAGGCTTTCGAAATCCGGCTTGCGGCCCCAATAGTCATCGTTGCGCACCAGTTCCAGCCGATCGCCGGGCTGCCAGTGCTTGAATTTGTAGGGGCCGGTGCCGATGGCAGCCGTGCCACGGTTGAAATCCTCGTTCTTCTTCCCATCTGCCGCATGCCTGGCCAGTATGTACACCAGGCCGATCTGCTCCATGAAGTCCGGCACCGCACCCTTGGTGTGGAAGCGCAACGTCGAGCCATCGACGATGTCGATCTTGTCGATGCTGCGCACCGCCCCCGTGAAAGGCGCCGGGCTGTTGGCCACGCTGTTCGCGCGCTGCATGGAAAACACCACGTCTTCAGGCGTCAACGGCGTGCCGTCGTGGAATTTCACGCCCTGGCGCAGCTTGATTTCCCAGGTATCGGGCGCGCTGGCCTTCCAGGACACGGCCAGCCCGGGCTGCACCTGCATGTTCTCGTCGGTAGACACCAGGCGGTCGAAGATGTTTTCCGCCGCGGCCTGGTTGTTGCCCGTGCGCGAAAACAGCGGGTCCATGGAAGACGGCTCGGCGGCGACGGCGATGGTCAGTGGTCGGGCCGCCGCCGGCGCGGCTGCCCCTGCCAGCGTGACGGCCAGCGCCAATGTCAGACCGGCACGGCGGGTGGCTTCGATCATGATGCGGTTTTCCTTGTGGCCGGTGATGCCGGCGCAGACGGCGGTCCCAGGCGGCGCGCCATGGTCCGCACAGAATGCCGGTGGCCGGTATCGCAGGCAACGTTATGCTTAAGCCACATGCCGCTATGCGTTTTCCAGCAATCTAAGTGTTAACCCTGGCGAAACGTACGCATAATCCCGTCGCGCGCGAGCCTGATCCTGGCGGCGCCTGCCTCATCTGACATCATCATGAATTACAAACAACTGGAAGCGTTTCGGGCCTTCATGATCACCGGTTCGACCATCGAGGCGGCGAATCGCCTGGGCCTGTCGCAATCGGCGGTCAGCCGGCTGCTAAGCCAGTTCGAAGCCGACCTGGGCATAGCCTTGTTCTTGCGGCGCAAGGGGCGATTGCATCCAACCGAGCAGGCCGAGGCGCTGCTGCCCGATGCCGAACATATGCTTGCGGGCGCCAACGGCTTTCACCGCCACGTTAACCAGCTGCGGCTGGGCGGGCCGCGCCGCACGTTGATTCGCGTGCAGATGCCTACGACCATCGCGCACCTGATCATGCCCGGCGTGGCGCGCGCCTTCATGGCGGACCATCCAGAGGCAGTGCTCGAAGTATTTTCGGGCGCCTACGAGCACGGCGAGCTGTCGGTGCTGGGGCGCGAGGTCGATATGTCGCTGCTGCGCATTCCTACCCAGAACCATGGCCTGGACGTGACGCCGTTCATGTCCACCGAGGCGGTGTGTATCTTGCCCACGGGCCATCCGCTGTTGCGCTTGAAGGAGATCGCCGCGGGTGACCTGGAGGACACCGACCTGGTGCTGCTGGGCCGGCAGCGGCCGCTGCGCCACGACATCGACATGGCATTCCGGCATGCGCGCGTGCGGCCCAGGATACGCGCCGAGGTGCACTCCGTGGATATGGCCTGCCGATTCGTGGCGCAGGGCCTGGGCGTATCCATCGTCAATGGTCTGCTGGCCAGCCTGAACCGCGACTTGCCCATCGAGCGACGGCCTTTTCGGCCAGCCATCGAATACCGCTTCGGCATCGCGACGTTGCAGGGCCAGCCGGCGCATCCCCTGGTGCCGGCACTATCCGCCCGCATCATCGATGCCCTGAAGGCCGCGGCCGGCGCGGATACCTATCGCGTGATTACGCCGGACGCCGAAGCGAACCTGCTCGGGCACGGCAGCGCTTCCGGAGTCCATCAGCCAGCCGCCCCCTCTCCTACTGCGCCGTAGCGCCCGCCGCCTGGACGAGTTGCGCCTGGCGAGGAATTTCGGCGTTGAGATACGTGGTCACCTCCGACGGCGGACCCGCCTTGATCTGGATACCCATTTCTTCCACGGTCGCGCGCAGTTTTTCATCGCGGAGCACGCTGCCGAGCGCCGCGTTGAGTTTGTCGATTGCCATCGGCGGGACGCCGCGGGGCGCGAGCAGGGCGAAACAGGTATCGCTTACGAGATCCGGAAATCCTTGTTCGGCCGCGGTAGGGACATCGGGTAGCACCGCAGCCCTCGATTGGGAGAACACCGCAAGTACCTTGATGTCTCCCGACTTGGCGTGCGCAACCGTCATGGGAACGACGGGAAACATGGCGTCCAATCGTCCTGCCTCCAGGTCCGTCAAGGCGGCACCGGGTGTTTGATACGGAATATGCGCCATGTGGTTACCCGCGACGCGGTTCACCATTTCTCCCGCGATATGCCAGGAACTTCCCACCCCGGTCGTGCCGTAGCTGAGCTTGTTCGGCGTCCGCTGCGCAAACGCTATGAACGTTCTCAAATCCCCCGCCGGACTGGCCTTGCCAACCGCCAACACATTCGGTGTACATCCCACCATGCCGATTGGTGCAAAATCAGTGCGCGGGTCATAGCCAACCTGTTTATACAGCGCGAGATTCGTCGCCAACGGACCAGTCCACGATATTGCGATCGTATAGCCATCGGCGGGCGCCCGTGCAGCTTGCGCCATGCCCACATTGCCACCGGCGCCCGGTCGATTCTGGACCACGATCGATGTGTCCAGGCGCTTTCCCATCTCGGCGGCAAGCAGTCGCGCGAGCGGATCCGATGAGCCGCCCGCGCCCGCGGGCAAGATCATCATGATAGGCCGCGCCGGCCACTCGGCAGCCTGAGTGGGCGAGGACAACAAAGCAGCGACACCCCAGCACGCAAGATGCACCCTCTTCCAATGCCGCAAGGACACCATGTTCATCCCCTTTACATCACGCTGACACGGGTTTGGATGCTCGCGCGCGGCACCAGGCAGGAATTCAGTCCGATCACCGAACGAACCCGTGAGCCGACGGCACTCGTTGCCCATTTCCCCGTCCCGGACACGCCATTGACAGCCAGCGGATCGACCTCCTTGCGCAGCTTTTCGGCCTCGGCCCGATCGCTCGTCTTGAGGGCAATCCGCAAAATGACCTCGTAAGGATCCGCGCTCGACGGCGGACTTGCCTCGCGATGGACACCATTGACCCCAAGGAAATCGAAACGCAGCTCTTGCGCACTCAACTTGATGGCGTCGAATCGCTTGCGTAACAAATCCCGGGTCATCATCGCGCGGTCAAGCGCGCCAGGGCCCGCGAAAATGACCATTTCCTCGGTCATATACCCCTCACGGACGCCGACCAGGGCCTTGAGCGTTTGCGGTCGCGGCGCTCCGACCGCGGTGCCCAGATGGACGGCGACCTCGTCCTTGGCCGTCTGGGTGAACGTGACAGCCCCCAGGTTCGTCACGCAGTCGGGGCCCAGGTAATGCGCGGGATCCCCGACCTCATAGAGCAGTTGCTCCTTGCACGTCGCGGGAGTAAGCAGCCCACCTGACCCCGGCAATTTGCCTAGCCTGATGTCGTCTTCCCAGACCTCCGCTATGGGACTGCCCAGGTTCTCCAGCCCCGGCACGTCCTTATATCCTGGATCGGCGAAGTAGCCACCCGTCAATTGAGCGCTGCACTCCATCAAATGCCCGATCACCATACCGCGAGCCATTTTCCCGTAATCGTCGAGTGACCAGCCGAACTCGTGCGCCAGTGGGCCCAGGTACAGGCAGGCATCGGCCACCCTTGTCGTCACCACGACATCGGCGCCATCGCGCAGCGCCTGCACGATGCCATCGCATCCCAAATACACCTCGGCGGAAACGATGCGCTCCGCAGCCGATGAGACTAGCTCCTTGGTCTCCAGGAAGCTCAGGCCCAGATCGGTGATCCGCTCCGTCAGGTCGGCGCCACTTACCGCGGCAACTTTCAGGTCGGGCAGTCCCAGCTCCCCGGCCAGCGCCTTGATGCGGCGGGCGGCACCCTCGGGATCGAGCCAACCCTGGTTACTGATGATGCGGATACCCTTTTGCTTGCAGGCTTTGAGTATGGGTTCGAACCGTTCGACGAGGTAGGGGTCGTAGGCAACAGTAGCGCCCGCATCCTGTCTCGCGACCTGCGCCGCGCTCATCGTCACTTCGGACATGGTCTCGAAGCAGAGGTAATTCAAATCCCCCCGCTCCACCAGGTCGAGTGCCGCGCCAAATCGGTCCCTTGACCACGCGGTGGCAGAGCCCAAGCGGACACTCCGGCCAATGGGCGTTTCTCGCGGCTCGATGGGATTGGACTGATCCCTCTCCTTGCGGCCGACGTAGGCGGAGGGTACCTGAATGGGCAGCGTCAGCATCAAGGACGACAATGCCTTGCCCGACTCTTCAAAGGCAAGTGTGCGGGACCGACCGCCCTCCAGGACCTCGTCCATCATGAAGTTCAAGGCGCCGATGGCGGGCACCTCGAAGCGCGTGATTTTTCCCCTTGCGATCGCGCCATATACCTTCTGCACGGCCTCTACGGTGATCTGGTCACGAATCAAGGGATAGTCCTGTGGATCGTAGGCGATGACGGAAACCATGCTGCTGTTTCCTTTCTCCCCGGACCGCGAATGCGCGACCTCCCTGAGTGCTACGGTCTTTTCCGTCATGAACGATTCCTATTGGATTTGCGCGCCAGTGGCTTGTATGACTTCTGCCCACTTGTCGATGTCGCGCGTTAGAAATTTCTGAAAATCCTCCGGCGAGCTTCCGACCAACGTGAAGCCCTGCTGTCCCAGCTGCTTGCGCAGGTCCGGGTCGGCGGTCGCCTTCTTGATAGCCGCATTCAGCGCGTCGACGATCTGTCGCGGGGTTCCGGCAGGTGCAAACAAGCCCATCCACGCGGTTGCGTCGAAATCCTTGATTCCCTGCTCCAGCGCGGTGGGGACATCCGGCAGAAGGGGCGTACGCTGAGGCGCCAGCACGGCAATCGCCTTGATCTGTCCGCTGTTGATCTGGGACACCACGGCAGGCACCTGATAAAAAAGCAGGGGAACGTGGCCGGCTATCGTGTCGGCAATGGCCTGGCCGACCTCCTTGTAAGGAACATGATTCAACGGCGCGCCCGTACGAAGTTTCAGCAGCTCGCCAGCCATTTGTCCTGACGAGCCTATGCCGCCGGTGGCGTAATCCAGGCCACCGCGTGCACGCGCAACCTTCACGACATCCGCGATCGTGGACGCGGGAAGGTCCTTGTTCGCGACGAGCACATTGGGGAAATAGGCCACCAACGACACAGGTGCGAAGTCCCGAAGCACGTTATAGGGCAGACTCTTCATCATCGACTGGTTGATGGAGTGAGACGAAATCGTGCCCATGGCCAAGGTATAGCCATCCGGTGCCGCGTGCGCGACCATGCCACTGCCGACCGCCCCACCCGCACCCGCCTTGTTCTCCACGATGACCGGTTGCCCAAGCTGGGCTGCCATGTTCTTCGCAATGATTCGCGTGAGAATGTCGGTACTCGACCCGGCACCATACGGAACGATTACGGTGATGGGATGATCCGGATACCCCGGTTTCGCCGTTTTCGTCGGCTGTGTCGATTGCGCCGTCGCCACGCCGTTCGCGGCAACTACGAGCGAGCATCCGGTCAGCGTGCGCGATAGCTTGCCGACCGCCCGCTTCACACGCGGCAGCACGCCTGAAGCGCGAGATGTGGTTCCCATGTCCTTGTCTCCTGAGCGACGCGCATCTGGAGTGCGCTGGAAGCCATCTTAGGCACCCCAAAGAGATCGGACAAATGCTATGTTTTTGTTAATTATCAACGTGGCGCGATCACTGATTCCATGGACGAACACTGGCTTTCCATCTTGCGGCGCATCAATCTGAACCACTTGATCTCGTTCTCGGTCATTGCCGAAGAAGGAAGCTACCGACGCGCCGCCGCCCACTTGCACATCACGCAATCCGCACTGAGCGTGCAGATCCAGAAACTCGAAGCCGGGCTGGGCGTGCGCTTGCTGCACCGCGACACCCGCAGTGTCCGGCTGACGAATGAAGGAGCCCGTCTTCTGGAGTCATTCCGGCACTCGGGGCAAGGCTTGGCCCTGATGGTGTCCAATCTTCAGGCCGAGGGGCGTTTGCAGCGCGGGACGGTCACGGTTGCCGTCCTGCCTTCGCTGGCAGCAACCTATCTCCCCGATATCATGCTGCGGTTTCGGAAGGCGGTTCCCGGAATCAAGATCCGGCTCAAGGATGCAGACTCCCGGCGCGCTCATGAGCAGATCCTTCAAGGAGCCGTGGACATTGCCATTACTTCGCGACACGCGACCGAAGTCACGTTTCATTCGCTCTTCAAGGAGCCGCTTGTCGCCGTTACGCCCGCCACTGACCCGTTCTTCTCAAAACGGCGCTCCGTTACCGTTGCGCAACTGGCGACGCGGCCGCTGCTATTGAACCCAAGAGGGGTCGACTTGCGCGAGCAGGTCGAGAGATTGTTTGAAGCCGCCGGTTTGCCGGTGGTCGCCGCGCAGGAATTAACCAGCACTGCTCCCCTTGTTGCAATGACCGCCCGAGGTATCGGCGTTTGCATACAGCCGGCAAGTTCCTTGCAAGGCCTGGATCTGTCGCATTGCCGATTACTGCCTTTGCGGCCAGCGGCAACCAGGGAAATCGGTGCCATTCTGCTATCGGACCGGACGCCATCGCCGGCCACGGCGGCCTTCCTGGAATTTCTCCTGAGCCCTGGCGCGCCGACAGCGGATGCTTAGAACGAACGGGGCAATCCCAGGACGTGTTCCGCCACGTAGGCATAAATCAGGTTCGTCGAAATCGGCGCCACCTGGTACAGGCGCGTCTCGCGGAATTTGCGCTCGATGTCATACTCATTCGCGAAGCCGAAACCGCCGTGCGTCTGCAGGCAGACATTGGCCGCTTCCCAGCTGGCCTTGGCAGCCAGGTACTTGGCCATGTTCGCCTGGGCGCCGCAATCCTGATGGGCATCGAACCGGCGGGCTGCTTCGAACCGCATAAGATTGGCCGCCTCGACTTCGATGAAAGCATCGGCGATGGGAAATTGCACGCCCTGGTTCTGGCCGATCGGACGGTCAAAGACCACGCGTTCGCTGGCATAGCGGCGCGCACGCTCGATGAACCAGTACCCGTCGCCGATACATTCAGCGGCGATGAGTGTGCGTTCGGCATTCAAGCCATCGAGGATGTACTTGAATCCCCGCCCTTCCTCACCAATCAGGTTTTCTTCGGGAATCTCCAGATTCTCGAAGAACAATTCATTGGTTTCGTGATTGACCAGATTGGGGATCGGACGAACCGTCAGGCCCTTGCCGATCGCTTGGTGCAGGTCGACGATGAAAATCGACATGCCTTCGGATTTTTTCTTGACCTCGGCCAGGGGCGTGGTACGCGCCAACAGGATCATCAGGTCCGAATGCTGCACGCGGGAGATCCACACCTTCTGGCCGTTGACCACGTAACGGCCGTCCTTTTTCACGGCCGTGGTCTTGATCCTGGTCGTGTCCGTGCCGGTGGTGGGCTCGGTCACCGCCATGGACTGGATACGCAGCTCGCCAGCGGCGATGCGCGGCAGGTATTTTTCTTTCTGCGCCACGCTGCCATTACGCAGCAGCGTGCCCATGTTGTACATCTGTCCATGGACCGCCCCGGCATTGCCACCGGAGCGGTTGATTTCCTCCATGATCACCGTCGCGGCCGTCAGGCCCAGACCCGTACCGCCGTAGTCTTCGGGAATCATGGCGGCCAACCAGCCGGCTTCGATCAGGGCATCGACGAATTTTTCAGGATATGCCTTCTCTTCGTCCACCTTGCGGAAGTATTCATCGGGAAACTGCCTGCACAGTTGGCGGACTGCGTCGCGAATCTCCTGATAATCGTCGGCTTCGTCGAACATTGAGTTTCTCCGGATAGTTTTGGTACCAGACGTGGCCGACGGCGTCCACTCCGGTGCGCCTGTCCCCCTCACTCAATGTCCGGTGGCACTCATATTACATACATGTCGACGTACTCATGGACCGGCATGACTTCCAGTTTCTGCTGATCCAGCGACACGTCCAGGATGCGCGCCTGTTGGCGTGCGGGGAACTGCCTGGCCAGGTTCACGCGGAATTTTTGCTCCAGCAAGGGGATGCCGTCCCCACGCCGGCGGCGATGCCCGATCGGGTATTCGCATACCACCTCGTCCAGGCGGCTGCCATCCGTAAACTCGACGGTCAGCGCGTTGGCGATCGAGCGTTTCTCCGGATCGTGGTAATCGCGGGTGAAAACCGAGTCCTCGACACATTCGATCTTGTCGCGCAGGGCATCGATGCGAGGATCTTGCGCGAACGCGTCTTCGTAGTCGGCCGCCGTCAGGTGCCCGAAAATCAAGGGCACCGCGACCATGTACTGGATGCAATGATCCCGATCGGCAGGATTATTCAGCGGCCCTTTCTTGTCGATGATGCGTATGCAGGCTTCGTGCGTGCGGATGGTGATCTTCGCGATGTCGGCGGCCGTTTTGCCCGAGGCCGTAACCTTCCCATGCAGTTGCATCGCACACTCCACCGCGGTCTGCGAATGGAACTCCGCCGGATACGAGATCTTGAACAGCACGTTTTCCATCACGTAGCTGCCGTACGCGCGTTGAAACTTGAACGGCTGGCCCTTGAACAGGACGTCGTAGAAACCCCAGGTCTTGGCCGTGAGCACCGACGGGTAGCCCATTTCCCCGGTGCGAGCCATCAGCGCCAGGCGCACGGCGCGGCTGGTGGCGTCCCCCGCCGCCCAACTCTTGCGGCTGCCCGCATTGGGCGCATGGCGATAGGTGCGCAGGCTCTGGCCGTCCACCCACGCCAGCGAAACCGCGTTGATGACTTCGTCGCGGCTTAGCCCCAGCATCTCCGCCACCACGGCGGTGGAGGCCACCTTGACCAGCACGACATGGTCCAGGCCCACCTTGTTGAATGAGTTTTCCAAGGCGATGCAGCCCTGGATCTCGTGGGCCTTGATCATGCCCGTCAACACCGCACGCATGGTGAGCGACGGCTTGCCGGCGGCGACCGCGTTGCGCGACAGCCAGTCGGCGGTGGCCAGGATGCCGCCCAGGTTATCCGACGGATGCCCCCACTCGGCCGCGAGCCAGGTGTCGTTGAAATCCAGCCAGCGGATCATGGCGCCGATATTGAAGGCCGCCTGCACGGGATCCAGCTGAAACTGCGTGCCCGGCACCTTGGCGCCATGGGGGACGACGGTGCCCGGCACGATCGGGCCCATCAGCTTGCGGCAGGCAGGATATTCCAGTGCCTCCAGGCCGCAGCCCAGGGTATCGATCAGGCAGTTGCGGGCGGTTTCATAGGCCAGGTCGCTCTTGATTTCGTAGTTCAGGACGTAGTCGGCGATATCGGCCAGGACCTGGTCCGGCTGCGGGCGGACATTGGAGATGTGCGTGGACATGATGGGCGGTCTCGGAAAGGGTTACGCGCGTTCTTCGATGGGCACGAACTTCTGGTCTTCAGGACCGACATAGTTCGCGGTCGGCCGGATGATCTTGTTGTCGATGCGCTGCTCGATGATGTGGGCCGACCAGCCCGCCGTGCGCGCGATGACGAATAGCGGGGTGAACATGGCCGTGTGCACGCCCATGGTGTGATAGCTGACCGCCGAATACCAGTCCAGGTTCGCGAACATCTTCTTGGCGTCCTTCATCACGCTTTCGATGCGTTCGGCGATGTCGTAGAGCTTCATGCTGCCATGATCGCCCGCCAGCTTCTTCGAGATATCCTTGATGACCAGGTTGCGCGGATCCGAGACTGTATATACCGGATGCCCGAAGCCGATGACGACCTCCTTGTTCTCGACGCGACGGCGTATGTCCGATTCGGCTTCGTCCGGCGTTTCGTAGCGGCTCTGCACCTCGAAGGCAACCTCGTTGGCGCCGCCATGCTTGGGGCCGCGTAGCGCGCCAATGCCGCCGGTTATGGCCGAGTACATGTCCGATCCCGTGCCGGCCACGACGCGGCAGGTGAAGGTGGACGCGTTGAATTCGTGCTCGGCGTACAAGATCAGCGAGCTGTGCATCGCCTTTACCCACGCCTTGGGAGGCGCTTCGCCGTGCAGCAGATGCAGGAAATGGCCGCCGATGCTGTCGTCGTCGGTCTCCACGTCGATCATGCGGCCGTTGTGGCTGTAGTGATACCAGTAAAGCAGCGCCGATCCCAGGCATGCCATCAGCCGGTCAGCGATATCGCGCGCGCCCGGCACGTTATGGTCGTCCTTCTCCGGCAGCACGCATCCCAGCACCGAGACGGCGGTGCGCATGACGTCCATGGGATGGCTCGACGCCGGCAGCGCCTCCAACGCCGACCGTAGTTGCGCGGGCAAGCCCCTGAGCGCGCGCAATTTGCGCTTGTAGGCCTTGAGTTCGGACTCATTGGGCAGCTTGCCATGCACCAGCAGGTAAGCCACCTCCTCGAACTCGCTGGTGCCGGCGATATCCAGGATGTCGTAGCCGCGATAGTGCAGGTCGTTGCCGCTGCGGCCGACCGTACACAGCGCGGTGTTGCCGGCCACGACGCCGGACAGCGCGACGGATTTCTTGGGCTTGGGGGTGTTTGGGACTGCGGTGTCGCTCATTTTTCGTCTCCTCGGTCAATGAGGCGCGCCGGGCCAAGCCAGGCCGCTGCTCTTATTCGCAGTCTACGCAGCCGGACAGGGAGAGTCATGCAGTAAGGGGTGAACTCCAGCGAAGGGGCCATTGCATTTTTGCGAAGTTTGCAAATATGATCTACGGAATACCAGAAGGATGTGGATCGTGCGCAAGATTTTCATGGGTGTTCGCCTGCGCCGGCTACGCGAGGAGCGTCGCCTCACGCAGGCCGCACTGGCGGAATTGCTGGGGCTGTCACCCAGCTATCTGAACCAGCTGGAAAAGAATCAAAGGCCGTTGACCATGCCGGTGCTGCTGCGGCTGGGCGAAGTGCTGGGCGTCGACGCCCAGAGCTTCTCCGATGAAGAGGAAGCCCGCATGATCTGGGCGCTACAGGAAGTCGCCGCCGACCTGCCGGCATCGGCCATGGGCGGCCGCGACGACGGGCGTATCTCCCGCGCCGAGATCGCTGAAATCGCGACCAACATGCCCGCGGTGGGACGCGCGATGATTCAGCTGCACCGCCGTCACCGCGAAGCGTTGGAGCGCCTGGAAGCCCTGGCCGCCATCGCCGGTGACGAGGCCAACCGGACCTCCAGCCTGGCGACGGTACAGCCCTATGAGGAAGTGCGGGACTTCTTTTTCACGCACCACAATCACTTCGCCGAGCTCGACGCACATGCCGAGCAGTGTTTCCAGGCCTGGGGGCTGGATGGCATCCCCCCGCTGCGCATCGTCGACGCGCTGGAACAACGCCTGCAGGCGCAGCACGGCGTCACCATCGAACTGCAAGACCTGCACGATGGCGCCAAACGGGTGTATGACCCCGCTACGCGGCATTTGACCCTGCCGACGAGCTTGACCCCGGGACAGCGCAGCTTCCAACTCGGTACGCAGCTCGCTTTCCTGGAAATGGGGCAGACCCTCACGCGCATGGCGGACGCGCCGCGTTTCACCGGAGAGGCAGTGCGGCAGCTCGTGCGCACGGGGCTGGCCAATTATTTCTCGGCGGCGCTGATACTGCCTTACCAGCGCTTCCTCGATGCGGCGGAATCGTTACGCTACGACATCGATCTGCTGAGCCAGCATTTCGGCGTCAGTTTCGAGACCGTCTGCCATCGCTTGAGCACCATGCAACGGCCGCAAGCGCATGGCGTCCCTTTCTTTTTCATCCGGGTGGACCGCGCGGGCAACGTATCCAAGCGCCAATCCGCGGCGCGTTTCCATTTTTCCCGAGTGGGCGGGACCTGTCCGCTATGGAACGTCTATGAAGCCTTCGCGCATCCCGGACGGATCTTGCGGCAACTGGCACGCATGCCCGACGGGCGCGTCTATCTGTGGATCGCCCGCACCGTATCCCGGCAGATGGGCGGCTACGGGGAACTGGGGCAGGTGTACGCCGTTGCGCTGGGTTGCGATGTGGAGCACGCGCATCGCCTGGTCTATGCCAAGGGACTGGACCTGCATGATCCCGCGGCAAGCACGCCGATAGGCATGGGCTGCCGGGTCTGCGAACGCGCAGACTGCCCCCAGCGCGCGTTCCCCTATATCGGCCAGGGCCTCGCGGTAAGCGAGAACGTCAGCAGCGCCATTCCCTATCCACCGGCACACCGAAGTTAGCCAGGGCGGGCATTACCTCCACGATCCGTCGGCGTCGTCGCCCTCCGCCACTCGTGTTATGTTTTTTAGCGGTACGAATGGACCGTCTGAAACGTAACGGGAGCATGCATGGCGAATCGATCTTACTTGTATAGCCTCGACAACCGGCCTGCATCGTATGCCGATCGTCCGGGAACAATAGGCGGCTTGTCTGAATGGCCGTATGACGTGCCTTTCATATACCGGTTGTTGATGTCGGCCGACCCACAGCGTTGCGCGTCGCTGATTTCGGACGGCCTGGATGGATCGCCTGTGCCCCTGCATGCCATCAGCGCGCCTTTCGATGCCGGGTTCGAGCGGGTGAGCCGCTTCGCCGCCATCGTGAAGACCTTGATTGCCTTGCCGGAGCCGGAGCCGGCGACCGCTGCCGCGCCGCCGCCGGAAAACGACAAGCCGACGATCGCGCGCCAGGTTCTGCAATGGCTGGGGGTGGGGACCGCGCCAGCCGAAGCCGCTGAAGCCCCCGAGGCCGTCGCGGCAACGAAGCCGACAACGGTTGGCAGCGGATATCTGCGTGAAGCCCTTGACGAAACCCTCACGTTTCTCGAAGAGAATCGTGACGACTACCTGCTGCTCGAAACGGTAGAACTCGACGTCATGTCCGAGAGCGATCCGGACGCGCTGCGCGCGCTGGTCGGCGCCGAGATCGAGCGCTGCCGGCACGTGGGCGCCGCGTTCGACGCATTGCCCGCCGATATCACCGAGGCCGCGAAGTTGCTACGTCAAGCGGCTGCCGCATCCGCGCCAGCGCCCCTCGATGCCTTCCACGGCCTGCGCTTCGACGACGCGTTCGACAACACGCGCACTGGCGAAACGGAATGTCCGCTGGGTCTGGCATGGACCGACGTACTGTATTTCGCACCGTCCGACCGGGAGGAGTTTCAGGCCCGGGAGTGAGAGGCCCCCGACAGGCCGGCGCCTGAAGCAGCGACAGCCTCCATCATCAAGGCAGCCTCGAAGATACCCAGGCCCGCGCCGCGCTGGGCGGACTGATCGACCGGCTGGAAAGCCAGGAGCTGGTACGGCGCGGCGCCGATGGCCAGGACCGTCGCGCCCACCTGGTGTTCCTGACCCCGGCGGGCAGCGGATGATCGAACGCACAGATTGAATCCATTGTCCTCAGGAGCACCTCAGCAGTAATCTCCGGATTAACGACACTCCCGCTCAGCTTTCATTTCTATTAATATTTCGCTCCAAATGCGTTGATTTTTGTTGATATATGTAATCGACCAGGCGTGGTGAGTGAAGTGACTCCGTTCATACTGATAGAAGATAACCGCCGCCTTACCCTGCAAATGTGCGAGATGCCGCGCGCAAGGTATACCTGGTTCCTGTTCATGGCTGACTGCGAACCCGCCGGGTTTGGCCGGGATCGTCTCATTGCCGCCAGCGCCGCCCTCGCCGGCGAGTCGGAAGCCAAGCAGGAAGGAATGAGCGCCCTGCTTGAACAGAAACGGCGGATCGCTTTTCCTGCCGTCGTCACCCTGCCGAGTGTCAGGGACCAGCCTTTGGAACCCGTCGACCGCCACGTCATCGATCAGCTTCTCGAAGATATAAGCGACCGGGCCGATGCGCTGGCGAACATGCTGCAACTTCTGCGGCAGCGCCTGTCGGTAGCCGACGAACGGCCGGCTCCCCTACCCGTTCTCACCAATGACGCTGAGGAAGCGCGCCAGCCTGCTGTTTCTGTCCAGCAGACCTGGCGTCTCCTTGAAGGCCGTTTCTCCCTGCTTTCGCCCGAAGGTAAATCGGTGATCCTGACGCGTACGGAATATCAGTTCCTGCTCGCGTTATTCCAGGCGCCGGGATGCTGTCTTACCTACCAACAAACGCACCACGCCATCTATGCACAGGAAAGTGCATCGCCGCGCTCGCCCGGATCCATCTCGGTTCTGCTGAGCCGGCTGCGGGCGAAATTCCGCAAACTCGATGTAGAACTGCCCTTGCACACCCTGCGCGGACAAGCCTATGTCTTTTCGGGCAAGGCGACGATTTTGGCTCGGTAGTTTCTCCCGGTGCTGCGCTACGCAGCCTGGCTTTGCTAGACCTGGGCGTGCGCCGATTCAGGACTTGCCCCACAAATGGGTTAATGGACCGCCTTTTCCCGATACCGGGTCACTGTCCGGGAACGGCAAGTTTTCCATCCGCTCCAGCATCTCGGGGGTCGGCGCTTCGCGGCATATATCGAACTGCTGATTCGGCGGATACGCGCCCACCACCAGGAAGTCCGGCGTTGCTGAAAGCGCGCAGTGACCGATGCCCGAGGGCAGGACGAGCACATCGCCTGCGCTGACTCCGATCCGTCTGCCATCCGGCCCGCCCAGCATCAATTCCGCCGAGCCCCCGGCGACACAAAGCACTTCATGCGCCGTGGAATGGTAATGGTGGTAGTCGTATATCCCGGCGCGCCATTGGGCCGGCCAGCCATTTCGCGCGACCATTTCCTCGAACGCAGAAGCAATCGCGTCGATGCCACCCGGCTGCAATACGGCGGCATAGTGCAGCACCGGCAAACGCGGATTGTTCGGCACCCAGCCGTTCTTTTGCAGGATGAAGCTATCTGGCTTATCGAGCATCTTGGCCACCTTTTCAGCACCTTTCGATCACCGCGGCGACAGGGCCTCGGCTGGAAGCGCCTGCCATATCTCCAGGCG
Source organism: Achromobacter sp. HZ34 (assembly GCF_002209485.1). Classification (GTDB taxonomy): domain Bacteria; phylum Pseudomonadota; class Gammaproteobacteria; order Burkholderiales; family Burkholderiaceae_B; genus Bordetella_C. The sequence goes on from NZ_NJIX01000002.1 coordinate 287,151, forward strand.
TACACGCCTATTCCAAGTCCTCATCACGCTCGTAGCTATCCTCGAAATCCAGATAGTCCTCGTGCAGGCCTTGCACGAGGCGTCCGGTCGGTTTGCCCTCGGCGTCCGTCTCCATCAACTGCCAGCGGGGAACATCGTCGTCCTGCGGACCGTGATCCAGCGCCATGACGAAGGTATTTCCCAGCGCCTTGCCGTAGGCGAGCAAGAGTTCATTCAGCGCGTCGGGGGCCACGATGCTGCGCAGGGTCTTCAAGGTCACTTCGAGGTCCGGGCGGTCGAACAAGGCTTCGCTCACCGTCACCTCGACCGCATCCGCGGCCCGGTGCACCTCCTGCAGCAAGAGGAAGCGGGCGAATTGGGGAATATCCTCACTCAATTCGCTATCGACCCAACTTTTGGGGTCCGTGCAGCCCGCGGCCTCCATGGCGGCGGCCAGCGCGGCGCGGCGCTCGGTGTTGGACTTGTTGTCGGTCATGGCTATCGCTCCCGGAATCGCATGGCAACCAAAGAGCTGCCATTCTATGCGACGGAAATGGCGATGTCCGCTTGTCAGCAGGGTCCTCACGCTTCGCGATCGCGACATTGGCAGGACTGCGGCGCGGTGCCATCCCTGCCGGACGCCCTTCCAACGATGGATCGACATTCCTCACGATGAGCGTTACGATTTGAATCCGCGCAACCGGAAAGCCTCCTTGGAACCGTCAATTCTCTCAACCGCTATCGGCGCATCTCATAGGCGTGGAAGGCGGATCCCTACTCTGCCTTTAATGAACTGCGGGCGCAAGGTCGTGGCGTATCTGCTTTAGAGGGCAGGAATTTGTAGTTAACGCCAGCAGCAGCCTTGGCGGCCTATTTGTTCATACGGTTCATTATCCGGCCCTCAGCACCAATCTGACGGAAGGATCCAAGGGAATCTGGGCTAGCGGGCCCATCCCCTCGTTGCTTCTGTAATACACCTCCGAAGTCGGATCGAAGCCATCTTACGAGCGCCATGGGAGTCAGTGGATGTCCTCTCTATCCCGCTTTATCCGGACGTACGCCGATGCACTGGTCGACGACTGGGTCGCTTATGCGTTGGCGCTGAACGAGGGTCGAAGCAAATTATCGCAAGCTGACCTTAGAAATTCCGGGCCCGGCATTCTCGCCGCCCTGGCGGCGAACATGGGTCAGTCGCAAAGCAAGAAGCAAGCAGTCGAAAAATCCCATGGCATGAAACGCCAGGCTGACCAGAGCTTCGATCAGGTCTGCCAGGCTCACGCAGGGGATCGCTTAGCCCAAGGATTTTCGCTCAATGACATCATCGCGGAGTTCCGCGCTCTGCGCGCAAGCGTGGTTCGACGGTGGCGCGCCCACCCCGATTTCACTGCGCATGATATTGACGATCTGGAGCGCTTTCATGAAGCGATCGACCAGGCCCTTACCGAATCGGTGAAGGAATATTCCGCACGGGCAGAACGCGCGCGCGCACTTTTTGCCGGCGTACTTGCGCACGATCTGCGCGCGCCGCTCGGGGTGGTTCTCCATGCAGCCACTTTACTGAGCCGCAATGGGAATGCAATTACAAGTCCAGAATGCGCGAAGCATTTCGATTTCATTCAGCGAAGTACCGCCACGATGAAGCTGCTGATCGATGATCTCCTAGTCTTCGCGCGCACTCGACTGGGCGACGATCCGGTTATCGCGGCGTCACCTCAAGACATGGGGATCATCTGCAAAGAGACAGCCGACCACGTCGGTTCAGTATTTGATGACAAGGCCATTGAGGTCAAATGCATCGGGGATCTCCATGGGGTGTGGGACCGCGGCCGGATCGCGCAACTCTTGACCAACTTGCTATCCAACGCGGTTCGATATGGGGATGGTGTCGTCAAGCTGTCGGCCGTTGGAGGTGAGAGCGAAGTCGAAGTACGGGTCGAAAACGGCGGCAAGCCAATTCCTGAGCGTGCTTTGCCCACGTTATTCGACCCCTTGACGACATTGAATGCGGTCAGCGGGAGCCCGGACATGGCAGCTGGCGTGGGACTTGGCCTTTATATCTGCCGCTCGATCGCTGTCGCGCACCAAGGTTCAATTGCGGTCGATTCGAATGAATCACGTACGGTGTTTACGCTGTTGTTGCCTAAAGAGCGGCACGCCAGACCCTTTCCTCTGGATCAGTAAGCACGGCATGAGGTTTGCCATGATGCGGGCGGGCTCATTGCGCCCTACTCCGCGTCGGTGCCAACCAAAGCCGGCGCACCCCTTACTGTCTATTCCTGAGGTCACTCATGACTAACCCAGACCCCACCACACCTACCGGCAACCCACCCGCATTCGAACCATCTTCAGAAGATCAGGTGGACATCGCAGATCGCGTTCAAAAAGACCTCGACAAGGCCAATGAGCACGAGCGTGCGCAAACGCCCGAGTCCTCCGGTAAGGCCACCGAATTCGACGGCAATCCTAACGTAGATACCGATGACGATGGCGGCGTATTCAGCCCTCGCGATGACACGCCGCAAGTTATTCCTACGAAGGACAATTGAGCGCTTGGTGGTCTTATGCACAGCGCTAAGCCTGGAGACTAACGATGCGCAGGATTCGCTCATGAATGGGCATATCGTTTAGCGCTTTCTACAAAATCTCCAGGTTTTCCCCGGCGAAAAGGACATTTCCGCATCGCGGCACACCGATTGCAAAGAGGACGCGGGTCCTGCATTCGGCGGGACATCCACAATCGGGACTCTTCCATGTTCGCTCATAACAAACGTCTGCAATACACAGTACGCGTAAGCCAGTCCAATCCTGGCCTGGCTAATCTCCTGCTTGAGCAATTCGGTGGACCGCAGGGGGAATTGGCTGCAGCCTGTCGGTACTTTACTCAAGCGATTGGCGAAGACGATCCGGGCCGCAAGGATATGCTCTTTGATATCGCCACTGAAGAACTGAGCCACCTGGAGGTGATTGGCTCTCTGGTAGCCATGTTGAACAAGGGTGCGAAGGGCCAACTTGCCGAAGCAACCATGACGGAAGCGGAGCTCTACCGTTCCCTCCAGGGTGCTGGCAACGATTCGCACGTCACGCAGATCCTGTACGGCGGCGGGCCCGCGCTGACGAATTCAGGTGGCCAGCTTTGGAATGCCGGCTACATCGATACGATTGGTGATCCTACTGCCGATCTTCGGTCCAACGTGGCAGCGGAAGCGCGGGCGAAGGTCATCTATGAGCGCCTGATCAACGTCACCGACGATCCGGGCGTGAAGGAGGCGCTCGGCTTTCTGATGACGCGAGAAATTGCACATCTGCAATCCTTCGAGAAAGCGCTGTATTCAATCGAACCCAACTTCCCTCCAGGGAAGCTGCCCGGCGATCCCAAGTTCTCCAATGTCTATTTCAACATGTCGCAGGGCGATGGCGATCTCAGCGGCCCATGGAATAAGGAATCGACCTTCGAGGTGATTTCCGACCAGGACGAGCAATCGGCGGTGGACGGCGGAGACGGCTTGGCGACTGTCAAACTGACAGAAGATGAGTTGGCGGCAGTGCAGGCGTTGGCGTCGCGCACCGCGTCCGATCTGGAAAGTGACCCGGAAACCAGCGCAGACCGGGGCATGGCCCTGTCATAACTTCGTACCACTCTCGTAAGGAGGCCAAAGTTTCTTCGCGGCGGCTCCTTAAGACGACACCAGGCAGGAGGACACAACGTTTCGAACGTGTTCTCCTGCCTGGTGTCGTCGCCCCTCCTTTTTTGAGACCTTTTTTTATGACCGCCAGCCAGCGGTGGGAGGCTGATTGCCTCCCAGGAGCCCGGCTCCGGTAATCCGTGGCCGATGGGTAACCGCTGAATGAGCTGGCAGTGCATCATTGCGACTCTCGATTACCCGTACGCCGGCGCTGTCCGTCGTTTTCGTCGGCAGCCGCGGCCTAAATGGCGGATAAACCGCCCACTAACGTGGGTGTACCAGCGCGAACTTCAGCCCCGACACCCCGGCAATTAGCCAGCGCAGAGACCTGAAGCGCGTTCAACTGGCGGCCGAAGCTGTTGCGCTAGCCACGGTTTCGCAGCGGGGGAGACTGATGGCAGACCGAAGATTACCCAGGAAAACGATTAGAATAGGCGCGCTGCGTTGACGCAGTGCACACAGTAGAGATCGGAGAATTCCATTGAAGCATCTCCCGCGCATGCAAAGCGGTATCCCTGGGCTTGACCAGATATTAAACGGCGGGTTCATCGACGGCGCGTCCTATATTGTTCAAGGGCGACCTGGGGCCGGAAAGACGATACTGGCGAACCAGATTGCGTTCGCGCGAGCATCCGCGGGCGCCCGAGTGCTCTACGTCACGCTGCTCGCGGAGAGCCATGAGCGACTGTTCCAGAGCATGTCCACCTTGGACTTCTTCGATGATCAAAAGCTTGGACGCGAGATCATCTTCGTCAGCGTTTTCCACACGTTGCGTGAGGAAGGCCTTGACGCTGTTGTGCAACTTCTGCGCCAGGAAACGAAGCGCCATCGAGCTACATTGCTCATTTTTGACGGCCTGCTCAACGCGCGCGATCGCGCCGCCACCGACCTGGATGTCAAGACCTTCGTTGCCGAGGTACAGGGACAAGCCGCTTTTGTCGGTTGTACGGTCCTCTTCCTGACAAGTGCACGGCTGGAAGACAATAGCCCCGAATACACCATGGTTGATGGTGTGATCGACCTCAGCGACGAACTTTTCGGCGTTCGCTCGGTTCGGCAGATGCACGTGCGCAAATCAAGGGGCAGCAAAGCGATAAGCGGTTTACATCAGTACGAGATCTCTGATGCCGGCATCACAGTCTATCCGCGCATCGAGGCGATGACCTGGCCTGCTGCGGCGACGATGCCAACGCAGGCCCGAGCCACCAGCGGTGTGGCGAGCATTGATGCGCTGTTGAACGGCGGACTTCCTCAGGGTTCGATCAGCCTGTTGGCGGGCCCGAGCGGCAGTGGCAAGACCAGTCTAGGATTACATTTCCTCAGCGCCGGCTCCGTCGATGAGCCAGCGCTTCATTTCGGCTTTTATGAAGAACCCGAGTCCCTGCTCGCCAAGGCTAGGGCATTGGGCATCGATTTGTCCAAGTCGGGCTCTCCCGCGCTGGAAATTTGCTGGAACCAGCTCGGCGAAAATCTGCTCGATAAACTTGGGCATCAACTCCTCGATCTGGTGCGCCAGAACAAGACTCGGCGCGTATTCATCGACGGTTTCGGCGCGTTTGATCGCGCCGCGGTTCATAAGGACCGCCTGGTTGAATTCGCATCGGTTTTGACCAATCAACTACGGCGACTGGGGGTCACCGTCTTGATGACGTGGGAGCTGAGAGACTTTGGGGATTTGACCGAACGGTTTCCTTCTGTGGAGCTATCGGCCATGTTTGACAACTTGATCATGATCCGGCAGTCGGAACAGGATCACGACTTGCTAAGAAGCATCGCTGTACAAAAAATGCGAAATAGCACCTTCGACTCAGCTGCTCATGCCCTGCAATTAGGTATTGACGGTTTGAAGATTGGGGCGAAGCTGAGCCCTTCATCCAAAGCCTAACGACGCCATACGCCCTGAGCAGGAAGCTATTGAAAATGATCGGAGGTTGAGGCGCTATGGCGTTGATTTTGGTGGCAGACGATGAAATCTTGTTGGCCGAGGTGCTCAGGGATATCCTTGGGGACGCCGGCCACGAGGTGGTTGTCGCTCAGCATGGAAAGCGCGCACTCGAGATGATTCGGGAGAGACGACCTGCACTTGTCATTAGTGATTTCATGATGCCCATCATGACGGGCCTGGAATTGGCGGAGGCAGTCAAAGCGGACGCCGAATTGGCAGACCTCCCTATCGTCCTGGTAACCGGGGCGCAAGGCCACATCGCAAGAGATCACGGTGACTTGTTTATCGACGTTCTTGACAAGCCTTACGACTTGAACCGCTTGATCGAATTGATCGACTCTGTCGTAACCAAGCCCTGATTACATTCCCGCTTCAGACCGGGGCCCGCGCTGACCCGCTTCCCTGCTCTATATCGTGACATCCCCCCGCAGCGCGTAGGAATACTCCAAGGGCGAGGCCCTTTTGATCATCGACAGCGGTCAATGGCGCGAGGACCCTCACGGACAGCTCTCAAAGTAGCCAAGAATTGGACTACCGAAGGCACACACGAATCCCTCCCCCCAACAGAAAGGCCGACCAAGGCTGAAGCGTCCCTTGCAGAGCTCCATCGAAAAATGAACGCGCGAATTTTGGTCGTTGGGAACGACTCTGTTGAACTTGCAAAGATCCAAGACGAGCTGAGACGGGCACGGCCGCAGTTCGACGTTCGATATGCAACTGGTGAAGACGTATTCGAAAGGATGCTGAGGCTGGGTGAAATCGACGCCATCGTCGCCGACTTTGACATGCTCGATTTTGGGAACGCCGCCGTCATCGACATGGTGAAGGACATCAGTCCGGACATTCCGCTTATCTTCCTGTCACAAGGAAGCGGAGAGGAACTCGCCATCGCGGCCTTGAAACAAGGGGCCACGGACTATGTCCTCAAGCATCTTCGACTTCGTCTTCCTTCCTCGATCGACCGCGCGCTGACCGTCGCCGACACTGCCCGTAAACGACGAGACGCTGAGACCTCCTTGCGCGCGCTTAATTCGATGCTGGAAGATAGGGTGCGCGCGCGCACGCAGGAGCGCGATCTCGTTTGGCGGATCACGCGCGATCTGATGGTGATCTGCGATGCCGATGGCGAGGTTCTGAGCTGCAATCCCGCGTGGACCACCCTACTCGGCTGGGAACAAAGCGTGTTGATAGGCAGACACTTTCAATCTTTGCTTGCACCGCCCAGCAAGGAAATCGCCGTCCAGGCTTGTGCGCAATTGAGCAGGTACCACTACATTCCCGACGTGGATCTTGAGCTGATGCGTGCCGACCTAGCCACCGGTCGCGAGTTCAATTGGAATTTCACGAAGATCGAGGACGGCCGTGTCTTCGCGGTTGGCCGGGATCTCACACAGAGGAAAGCGATCGAAGCACAGCTTGTGCAATCGCAACGCATGGAGTCGCTAGGCCAGTTGACCGGGGAGGCCGCTCACGATTTCGCCAACGTCCTCATGATCATTCAGGGTAATTTGCAAACCCTGAAGAGCTTTCACGGCGCGGCGTATACAGAGCGGCAATCACGTTTTCTAGAAAACGGACTGAAGGGAATTACCCGCGGTGCATATCTGACGAAAGCCTTGCTTGCATACGCCCGCAAAGGGGCGCATTCGCCCCAGGAGACAAACGTGGGTGAGGTCGTCAAACGGACAGCCAACCTCCTGGCGCCAGCGCTAGGCGCAGAGATTTCCCTTGAGCTTGACATCGTCGATGGTGTTTGGCCGGTCTTCGTCGACGGCAACGAGCTGGAAGTCGCTTTGGTCAACCTCTCGAACAATGCCCGCGATTCATTGTCAGAAGCAAGGCGAGGCCGGCTCCTTATCTCGGTAAAGAATTGCACAATCAAGGATGAATTTTCTGGCGGCGGCCGGCTTCCTGCGGGCGACTATGTCGAGTTGACGATGACCGATAATGGCATGGGTATGCTACCTGAGGTTCAAGCGAAGGCCTTTGATCCCTTCTTCAGCACGAAGCGGGGAGGTCACAGCAACGGCATAGGTCTGAGCCAAGTCTACGGGTTCGCCAAACAATGTGGAGGGAATGCGGTCATTCTGACGACCCCCAACGTCGGAACCTCGGTACGTCTACTATTTCCCAGATTAGCCAAGTCTGCATCGGAATCGAGTCGAGAACCGGCCGTTTGAATTTCACCCATCCTCGATTGCACCCCCTCGACCACAACCGCTCGATGCGCTTTCTGGCCTCCGGTTGATATTTCCTTCTCGGCCACGACGGACAGCTCACAGCTATCGCAATGCCCGCAGCGCCGCCAAGCGCGCGATATCCATCCTGGCAGTCCTTCGCGACAAGTTCGGCATCGGTCAGTTTCAGTAACGCTGCCGCGCGTAGCGGGCCCAGGTGACACCCACACCAGGGTGAGATCAACGGCCGCGCCCTGTCTTCGCAGGAATCAATTCCGCCCAGACCGGTGCATGGTCGCTTGGGCTTTCAGCGGCCCGTTCGTCCCGGTCGACACGGGCGGCCTTGACGTGCAGCGCCGCACTGACCAGGATGTGATCGATCCGCAAGCCCGCGTCGCGTTCCCAGCGTTTCCGACGATAATCCCAGAACGTGTAAGGCGGGTGCTTACCATGGACTTGCGCCAGGGCGTCGGTCCAACCCTGCGCGAGGATTTGGGCATAAGCCTCGCGGACCTCGGGCTGCAACAGCGCGTTATCGCGCCACGTAGCGGGCTTGTAAATGTCCAGGTCGGTCGGCACCACATTCCAGTCCCCCAAGAGGACGACCGGCTGCCCCGTATCCCACAACGCCTGGGCGCGAGCGCGCATCCGTTCCATCCAGGCAAGCTTATAGGCGAATTTTGGGCCGGGTTGGGGGTTGCCATTGGGTGCATACAAGCAGCAGAACAAGACGCCGTTAATGGCCGCCTCGACGTAACGGGCTTCCTTATCCTTGCCGTCCCCGGGCAGTGCCGTCAGTACCTGGACGGGTTCGAGGTCTCGAGCAAGTAGTGCCACGCCGTTCCAACTGCGTTGACCGACGACCACACTGTAATACCCTGCCCGCTCGAACGCATCGGTAGGGAATTGAGTAGCGGGAATCTTCAGCTCTTGCAGGGCCACCACGTCTGGCGCCGTCCGGGCCAGCCAATCGATAAGCTGGTCCAGTCGCTTGAGTACGTGATTAACGTTCCAGGTCGCCACCCGCACCGCGCTCTCCCCCTTGCACCGTCTAGCGCCTGACCCACGTTGGCCTTCAGCAGCGCTATCGTTGCCGCCAGGGAGGCATCCTCGGCAGGCAACCTCGAATCCAAAAGCAAATTTCACGCCCAAGCCCCCGGAGACCGCCAAATCCCTTGCGACTGCGCGTCCAGGGCTTTCACACGCGGAAACCGCCTCGTTAGCCCTGCGGCACGGAAATTGCTAAGCGACGCGTTTTAACGCTTTCCACTTCGCTCTGATAAATCATGAGTAAAAATGTTTTGGTGGTCGATGACGACCCGATGGGGCTTGCTGTTTTGGCCGAAATCTTCGATGGACTGGGATTCCAGACCATCAGTGCCGCAAGCGGTCGCGAAGCCACCACGATTCTTGAGTCCAGCACCTCGATCGATCTGGTGGTCACAGATGTAAACATGCCTGAGATTACAGGGCTGGACGTCTTTGAAGCTGCCCGCCGCCGGGATGCTCACCTCCCCGTGGTCTACATCACCGGCTTCATCCCGAAACCCCTGCAGCGCGTTCTTGCGGACGCCAGCTCCACGGTGGTCCTGCAGAAACCGTTCGAGCTTTCTGCCTTGCTAAAAGCGTTGAACACGGTAATACCCCTGGATCCGCCAGCAAAAGCCTGACGGACTCCGCGAGCCCGGCGCGCCGGTACCTTGCTCTACACCTCGGACGCCGACACGGGCAAGCGGGAAGCGTCTTTGGGAATTTTTTGAATTGGATGGTGATCCAGAGGAAGCATTGCGCCGTATGAAGGGTACGAGCAGCACCGGGCCGGTCGACTCAACCCTGGAGAATTTCATGGCGCGCTTTTCCAAGACATTCATACCCGCCGTCGCTACCAGCATATTGCTCGCCGATCTGCTTAATTCGAACGGTATGGTATATACCGTCGACGAAGTATTGATGCCCAAGTGACATCGTGATGGGTACATCCGCCACGCTCGCGGGTATGCTACCGGTTTCCGTCCCGCGCGAACCTCGTTTCGCGCAGGACGGGCGTCGGAATATTTCATCCGTTGCCCGCTCATCCGATAAGAGGCAGGCAAGCTTCTCCCCGGCAGCGGTGACATCGGAGCCCGTGATTCAATCGCTAGAACCCTCAACGCCATCGACAGCGCCATCTCGCACACAGCACGATTGGGCCGCGCTGGTGCGATCGGTCGCTCAGGAACGGGACCGAGCCAGCTTCATCACGATCTACGATCATTACGCACCACGGCTGCAGCGGTATCTGGAAGGGCTTAGCGTCCCGTCCGGCCTCGCCGAGGAACTGGTGCAGGATGCGCTGCTCAAGTTGTGGCACAAGGCCAATCTTTTCGACCCTGCGCGAGCATCCCTCAGTACCTGGCTCTACCGCGTAACGCGCAACCTGTATATCGATCACCATCGGAATGACAAGGGTTGGATCGAGGTACAAGCCGTCCTTGAAGATTTCGAGGCCGACGACACCAGCAGTACTGAAGAGGAAGCGACGGAGCAGGCCTTGCTTGCCGCGCTGGCGCAACTGCCGGAACAGCAGGCCCGTGTCGTTCACATGTCCTACTTTCAGGCCAAGACGCAGCGCGAGATCGCCGCTGATCTGCGGATGCCATTGGGCACTGTCAAGTCCCATATCCGCCGGGCCTTCGACAAATTACGCAAACGGTTAAGAGATTGAAGTCATGAAACCAGACCACCATCTGGACGATGCGACGTTGCTCAGCTATAGCGCTGGTGCCCTGCCCTTGCCGCTCTCGGTCGTTGCCAGCGCCCATCTTGCAGTCTGCGCCCGCTGCCGCATCAGGTTGCGACAAGCCGATGCGCTGGGCGGTGCGCTGATAGAAGCGGACGTCGCCCCGTGCGGCGAAGAGCGGCCACGTGACGCCGAGCCGATATCAGCCGTCGCAGCGGCGGCACGTATGGCAATGTTGCGACGTCTCGATCAAAGCGACAGCACCGATGAAGCCGGTATGAACGCCGCCCGTGCGACTGGCCGAGCACGCCACGGCGGGGCTGGGCTCGACGTTTCGCCCACGGCGAGTGGCATGGAGCAGGACGACGCATTGCCCGTGGCGGTGCAGCCGTACTTTGGCGCGACGTTGAGCGGGGTGCGGTGGCGCTTCCTTGCGCCGGGCGTGCAGCACGTACGTGCCCGCGTCCCGGAGGGACGACTGTTCCTGCTCAAGCTTGCCCCGGGCATCCGACTGCTGGAACACGGGCACGGCCGCAACGAACTCAGTCTCATCCTGCGTGGCGCCTACACCGATCACTTGGGTGTATTTCGAGCGGGCGACGTTGCCGATCTGGACAGTGACGTCGAGCACCAACCGGTCATCACCAGTGCTGAACCGTGCATCACCCTGGGCGCCACCGACGCACCGATGCGCATCAAGAGCCGGGGCCTGCGGCTGTTGCAGCCCTGGCTACGTCTCTAGCGCTTACCGATAACAATCGGGTGGAAACTCAGATCAGGGCCAGGGTTAGCACATTACATCGCAAGAATTGGAGTTTCCCAGAACTTCCCCGCAGGCAAAGTATTGCCAAACGCGATAGCGGTGATACCTATCTGTTCGGTGACCTGGGTGTAACGCGCCTCTAATAAGCGGGCACGACCACGAGCTATGGCAAGCTGGCCAAGTCCCTGGGGTTCGACGACCCACGTGCGGCCATCGACATAGGCGCTGCGAACGGCGGAAACCCGATCGCCATCATCGTGCCTTGCCATCGGGTCATCGCCAGCAATGGCGACCTCAAGGGCTATGCCTGGGGCCTGCATCGCAAGCGTTGGCTGCTGGAGCATGAAGAAGCAATCGCTTCCCGGAAGGAAGCGCCACAGACCGCCATGCTGCCAGGGCTCTAACGGAAGAACACGCTGTGAGCAAGGCATTCACGCTGCTAGGGCCGGATGGCAGGCTTTACACCAGCCCGATACCAGGCACCTATGGCGGCCATCGTGGCGGCAAGCTGTACGGCCGGCTCGATTGCCGCGCCGCGCTGCAGGCGATCGCGCGTGGCGGCTATGTGAAACAGCGCGTGTTCTTCGCCGATGCGGCAACGGCAGTGGCGGCCGGCTACCGGCCGTGTGCGGTCTGCATGCCGGATGAATATGCGATTTGGAAGAAGGTTCTGCCGGCAAAGAAGCACGCGGCCAAATGAGAACGCCGGGAATGCGCGGGCGCTGCTCGCCAGGCTCGTTGCGGTGACTTCGTTGTCCTCGCCGTTCCGTACTCGAGCGTCGCGTCGGTCGTGGCCGACTTTGATGGTGCGCTCGCAGCACTCGGCTTGATGGCAGCGCTACGCAGCCGCGGAGGGCGAAGACGCTCAAGCCCGCCGGATTCGGGAAATGGTCCCGACTAGACGAGCGTACGCGATCGCTTGCCCTTGACACGTGCGACCGCCGGCGCTGCCTTTGGCGCGACCTCGGATAGCACCTGGTGCCTTTCTGCCACCGCCTTCGCTCGGGCTTCCCTCGCGGCAGCGGGACGCTGACCACGCGCGGTGTCATCGTTCAACACCTCCAGGTAGCTCTCCTCGATATTCAGCCGCTCGACCAGAAAATCGACGAACGCACGCACTTTCGGTGACTGCACCTGGCCGCGCGGGAACAGCGCATGCAAATCGACGTCCATGCCACGCCAGCCGGGGAGCACGCGTTGCACCAAGCCCTGCTCGACGAGCGCCCGCACATAGACGTCGCTGGTCAGCATCAAGCCTTCGCCATCCAACATTACGGTGCGCACCGCGCTCGGATCGCTGGCAATCATGACGGGGTCGACCGGGAACTCGTGCGGATTTCCGTTGCCATCGTCGAGAGTCCAGGCGAAGCCGTGGGCGCTACGGTGATTGGTCTGCACCGTTGCCCGATGGTGGATCAGATCGTCGGGATGCATCGGCTCGGAGAAACGCGCGATGTAACTGGGCGCGGCGTAGATTGCGGTATGGAACACGGCAAGCTTGCGTGCCGCCAAGTTGGAATCCGCCAGTGCGCCCACGCGCAACGCCACGTCGATTTCGCCGGCGATGATGTCGACCTGGTCGTTGCTCAGCAGCAGTTCCACGCGCACTCCCGGATGTCGGGCGTGGAATTCGCTGAGCAAGGGCGCGACCCATGTGTTGCCCACGGGATGCGATGCGGTGACGCGCAGCCAACCTCGCGGTCCGCTCTGCAATTGACCTACAGCGCTTTCCGCCTCGTCGAGGTCGCGCGCAATGCGTTGGCAATGCGCGAAATAAATATTGCCCGCTTCGGTCAAGCCGAGCTTGCGGGTGGTGCGATGCAGTAGCTGGGCACCCAATCGCTCTTCTAGCTCCTGCACCCTACGACTGACGGTCGCTTTAGGCATGTGCAGCGTGTTCGCGGCAGCCGTGAAGCTGCCCAGCTCTACTACCTTGACGAACACCATGGTGTCATTGAGATCTCGGTTCATGAAGTTTTCTGAAAATTGTTCCGCTGGTGAAACAATTATTCCAGGAAATGCCATCTAATCAAGCGAAAACGACAAGATTATATTGGCAGGGTCAACAAAGGAGGTCACTACCTCCATCTACCGACCTAAGGATGCGTAACATGAACCAACTGAATGGAAAAACTGCTGTCGTCACAGGCGGCGCGACCGGCATTGGCCTCGCGGCGGCAAAGCGCTTCATCAAGGAAGGCGCCTTCGTCTTCATCTACGGCCGTCGGCAGAAAGCGCTCAACGCTGCCATGGCCGAGCTCGGGCCTAATGCCCGCGCGGTAATGGGCTCGGTCTCGGATGAGGCCGACCTTGATCGCCTCTATGCAGCGGTAAAGGTTGAGCGCGGAACCCTCGACATCGTCTTCGCCAATGCCGGCGCGGGCGGCCCGCTCAAGCTTGGCGACATCACTGCTGCGCACATCGACGAAACCTTCGACACCAACGTGAAGGGCACGATCTTCACGGTCCAGAAGGCGCTGCCCCTGATGAGCGAAGGCGGTTCGATCATCCTGACCGGATCGAGCGCCGGCACAACTGGCGCCCCCGGATTCACTGCCTACAGCGCGAGCAAGGCAGCCGTGCGCAACCTCGCACGTACTTGGGCGGAGGACCTGAAGGGCACCGGGATCCGTGTAAACGTGCTGTCGCCCGGTGCGACGGCGACCGACCTCGCGAAGGAGGCGCTGGGCGAAGAGGGCCAGAAGGCCTACGGCGCGATGACTCCGCTTCTGCGCATGGCCGATCCGGCGGAAATCGGGGCCGTGGCTGCATTTCTTGCATCGTCGGACAGCAGCTTCATGACAGCCAGTGAGGTTGCCGTTGACGGCGGCCTGGCGCAACTCTGAAACGCAGCGTCCGGTGAGTCAGTCCATCCAACATCTGGACGTTATCGGGCGCTGCCAACCAAGCGAATACATATGAACTACGCAATTATCGGATTCGGCGAGGTGGGCCGAGCCTTGGCTCACGCGTTTACCCGCAAAGGCATCGAAGTAGCCGTGGCAACCACACGCGAGCCGGAAAACTTTGCTGCCGATGCGGCAGCGATCGGCCCCACGATTATCCCCAAAACACTGGCGGAGGCCGTCAACGCGGACATCATCTTCCTCGCCGTCCGTTTTGAGGCGCATCGAAATGTCGCGAAGGCGCTGCCCAGTTGGGAGGGAAAAACAATCGTCGACGTGACGAATGCCTACGGCGTGCCCACGGAGGAAATGGGAGGACAGCCTTCCGCCAGTTTCGTCGCGCAGGCTTTTTCCGGCGCAAAACTGGTCAAGGGCTTCAACCATCTAGTCGCTCCCCTCCTTGACCAGGATCCGGCTGTGCATGGTGGCAGAAGGGTCGTGTTTCTAGCGAGCGACGACGATGATGCTGCCACGCAGATCGGCACGCTTGCGGAAAATCTCGGCTTCGCACCGATCAAGCTCGGCGCGCTTTCGGAGGGTGGACTGCTTGTGCAGGCGCACGACAAAAGCTGGGGCCAGCTGATTTTCAAGGACTTGGTCAAGTTCGACTGATGATCATCACGACCATCAGAATTGGAGACATCTCCATGAACACTGAGAAGAACGTCCAGACAGTGTGAATCCCCCCGGTTTTGGCGGAGGCTGTTTGGTTAAAGTAAAACAGCCTCTTTAACTTCGATTCCGACAAGGGCTTCGCCGATGGCTCACTTCGGTCTTCTACAGAGCATCAATGGTCTCGGCCATACAGCTAATATCCAACTCAAGCCGCCGAATGTGTCTGGGCAGTATTCTCCAGGTGCTGCTTGAGATCAGGAGGCAGACCGAGCTGGCGGGCCAGTTCATCGAGGTAGGCGCGCTCCATGAAACTGTCGGCATCGGTGATCAGCAAGCTGGCGAGATAGATTTCCGCCCCTTGCTCAGCAGTGGTTGCCAGCTTCGCGATGGCGGCGGGATCTGCCGGGCCGGCCAACTGCCCAGCGATCCATTGATGGTCCTGCTCGGAGCCTTGCAGCTTCTTGAATTCCGTATCAAGCAACTGCTGCTCATGTGGGCCAATGTGCCCATCTGCCTTGGCCGCGGTGATCATGGCGGCCAGTACATTGCGGCTGTCGTTTTCGATTTCGGGGGCGGGCAACTGGGCGTAAGCCTGTGGAGTGACGGGCAGGGATACCGCAGCGGGGCCGATTGAAGCATTGACATGGTTGGCCGCGGCATGGGCCTGCTGCGGCATCCGCGGCGCAGGTTGCTGGGAATGCGTCTGGGAGGATTGATTGCGCGACTGGTTTTGCCAGTCTTGGTAAGCCCGGAACGCCACTGCACCGAGTGCGGCCATGCCGCCATAGGCAGCCACCTTGCCGCCCATCTTGCGGAATTTCTTGTTGCCGAGCAGCAGCCCCAGCGCTCCTCCCGTCAGAGCGCCGCCTGTAAAGCCCCCAAGCTGCGCGGACTTGCCCTGGCCGGCGTTTTGCCGTGGCTGTTGCTGACCCAGTCCAACCGAAGAGGCCACATCGTTGGTCAGGCCTTGGCCCGACTGGAGCAATTGCTGCAGGATGGCTTGAATCGACATATTTTCAGTTCCTTGTCAGATACGTTTCAACGTTCGGACCAGGGACTGGAAAAATAGTTCACTGAAAATATATGAGACTGAGCCTGGTGTCTTACATCACGCCGCTGCTTACGCATCCGAACCACGGTGCCTGGACTTTCTCGCCGAACATTCGCCAACGACGTTGCCATTCGGCTGCAGAAAGCGCTCCAAAAACACTCAAGAGATCACCGCATACCTGATGGAAAATCCGGCCAAGAATATAAGTCATTGATTTCAATCAGGATTTTTATTGTACAAGGAAGTGTGAGGTCGCCAGACGTTGACGCCGTCGTGCCGGACAACACGAGATTGGCCGCCGACTGCAGCGTAATCGTGCCGTTAGAGAATACCTTGCCCGCCGAGGCCAATGGACCCGCGGCCTGCATCGCCAAAGCAATGCGTTACGAACGAAAGGAAGCGCTGGCAATCTATCGCGGCGTCGGGCGCGCGCACGCCTGAGCGCCTCATTCCGTTTGAAATATCCGTCCGAAGTCACATTGTTCTGCGGCCAAGTCGGCGATTGAACGAATGATTGTGCTGCCGAGTTCACCCTTGAACACTGCGGCATAGCTCGCGGGGGGCAACGTTGGAGTAACCGTCAACAGCTGAAGCACGCCTGACTCGAGCATTGGTGTTAGACAATTCTTCGGCAAATAACTGATGCCCAATCCAGAAATGGTCAGGCCGATAATAGCAAGTACGCTATTGCTTACGACGCGGTCGTCAGCGCTATGCCCGAGGGATCGCAGCCAACGGTTGTAAAGAGGCCCCGTTCCAGATCGCTCGTCTTGAATGAGCAAGCGGTGCGATGCCATTTCATGCGCGTGGAATTCCGTTTTGTCTCCGACGAGTCCGGGCTTACACATCCAAGCACTATCCACTTCGCCGAGGGGCACGGATTCGAAGCCGTCGGCTTCGACGGCATCTGGCACGATCATCAGATCCACGTCGTCGTCGACGAGCTTGTCGCGCAGGACCACGCCCGTGTTTACGATCGGCACGATGACAACCCGATTAAATCGCTGCTGGACGGCACTGACGAGTCTGGGCAACCACGTCATCGCAGTGAGTTCCGTGATCCCGATGCGCACGTGGCGGTCGATTAGATGAGGAAGTTGGAAACCCTCAATCGCGGAATCTCGTTGTTCAAGCATACGACGAGCGAGCTCAAACATTTGGTCTCCGCGTTCGGTAAGGCGAGCAGATCGTGCGGATCGGTCGAAAAGGGTGGTGTCGAAGAGCGTCTCCAATTCCTGTATACGCTTCGATATGGCCGACTGTGTCGTGTGAAGCTTGTTGGCGGCCTGCGCGAAGCCGCCGAGCCGGACAACCCAATAAATGGCCTCAAGTTGCTTGAACGTCATCTGGCTGAATTCCCTACCGGCGAATAGATCACTTTTAGGAATGTGATTTTAAGCTAATTAGTCGCTTTTCCTGATACTGGCGTGAATGGAGAATTTGGGTCCGATTGCTTAGTTGATAGACCTTTCATGATTACTCGTCGAAACATGCTCAAACTGTCCACAGCCGCACTCGCGGGAGCTGCGTTCGCTTCGAAGGCCACAGAGACCGTACGAATCGAATTCACGCTGTTTTCCGCCTTTTATTCGCCTTTGGTGTTGACGGTCGCTGGCCGCTATCTGGCCGAAGAAGGACTTAGCCCTGTCATCTCTGTGTCGTCGGCGGGTCGATCCGCGCTGGCCAGTCTCGATAATGGAACTGCGGATGTGGTTCAAACCGCACCCAGTCAAGCCTTCAATGACTTGGAGAAGGGCAACCGTCCCACCAATGTCCACTTCGCTCAAATTAACCAGAAGGATGGGTTCTTTCTGGCCGCTCGTGCGCCGGATCCCTCTTTCACGTGGAAGCGGCTGGAAGGAAAGAAAGTATTGGTCACGCCTGGAGTGCAGCCGACGACGATGTTCAAGTATGCGTGCTTCAAGGCCGGCATTGATATCTCGAAGGTGCAGATGATCGAAGCGGGACCGCCCGAGGCAATGTTGAAGGCCTTCGCCAGTGGCACGGGGGACTATGTCCACTTGCAAGGGCCCATGCCGCAGCAACTTGCTCACGACGGCAAGGCTCACATTGTGACGTCGTTGGGCGATGTGATCGGCCTGTGCGCGTTTTCCAGTTTGGCTGCCAAACGTGAATGGTTGGCGACGCCGAAGGCTGCGGCGTTCGCGAGGGCCTATCGTAAGGCCTGCGGTGACCTGCTCAGCCGCCCGGCTGCGGAGATTGCGCGTATCGAACAGTCTTATTTCGAGGGCGTGCCGCTGGATGTCCTTGAAACAACCATCACCAGCTATCAACAGCTCGGAAACTGGAGTTCGGACATCGCAATTTCACGTCCCTCATTTGAAGCGACGCTGGACATCTTCCAGCATGCCGGTTTGATTCGCCAACGGTATGCGTATGAAGATGTCGTTGCTGCGGTTCCTGGCGCCTAACCCGTCCTAGGCGTCGGGCGGCTACCTTCCTGACCTCTGGCAATTCGCGCGCCATCCGATACTGCCGGCCACCGTTGCGCCCCTCGATCGCGCAGAGATCTGGAGGCGAAGCGATGAAGACTCCCATATACGAGAATCCGTCACGATCCTGGCGTTGGACACCCAGGGTGAGGCGCTCGTCAGGCGTTACAGCGTCGAAGACTATACCGACGCAGAGGACTGGCACTATGAGGTCATGCCGGCCGAACAGGCGTATGCGCTCCGTGAATCGTATCGGCAGGCGCGCCGGCATGCGCCGACCCTCGAAAACCAGACCGAGCCTACCTCAGTGTGGGTCCTCCCCGCGATCATCGCCATCGACGGTCCCGAGACGGGGGAGCGTTATCACGGCCCCCTGAACGGGATTCAAGGCGGCAAGGCATCTCAGGAGGTCAGTGATGGATTTTATGTGGCCCATCCCGCCAACGCGCTCGCAGTTGACGATCCCCAACGCTTTGTGGGTAAAACGATCGATATCCACTATCCATGTGGCATCGTAGGACTGCTTCGAGAGGCGGCGCTAGAAGCGGCCCCCACGCAGCTTGACCATCCTGAGAAGACACACGGCGGTCCCACCTACGAACGGTGCCGCCGGGCCCGTGCACCCCCTGGCATGCCTGGGCCGGACGCTTGCGTGGACAAGGCTGGCATATCCAGACCTATGCGTCGCTCGACTCGGCGATCTCAGCAAGAGACCAGAAAATAATGGCTAAGCAGTCCTCACGAGAAGGGATCCAGCACTCGAACTCCGCAAGGCCGTGCTGGGCAATGTACTGTTCGTATTCAATTGGGATAGGCGGACGCATAGCGTCTCCACGGGATGACGGGATGGCCTTCGGGCTACGCGATAAGTAAGCTAACGCCCAAGAGGGATGGATAACGATGCACGACGCGTCGTCACGCTCCGCCGCTATGGATTCGGCCGAGACAGGGTGACGCGCGTCAATCGTCCCTCGGTAAATTCGTAGTGAACCCAGGCAGTGTCGTATTCAAACCGAATCCAGCCGTCACCAGACTGAGATTGGGTGGTTCGAATCCCCTTGTGCTGGGCGTAGTCACGCGCGAGCGCAAAGCGATCGAAGGCCGGCGTACCCAACGTGGCGAGATCTACTGCCGCATGACCTTCGGCCGGACTCACATAGGTCCAGATCACGTTGAGCACTTGGTGCTCGTTAAAGCCGCACTGAAAACCACCGTCATACGCCGAGGCGTAATAGGCGTCGGGCGAATCTTCATGGAGCCGGTCGAATTCGTAGACCACCTGCATATCGAAACGCTCAAGTAGCTCGATGACCTCATCGCTCTTCAACGGCTTACCGAGATAGCTTAGGAGTTGCATGGCTAACGTTCCACATGAGATCGCCGGGGTGCTCACTATACCGTCTCGCATCACCCCGCGCCGGTACGAGGACCTTTCATGGGGGTCCCATCCTGAGCGCCCCTTGAGAGATTCGCGCGACAGCCCGGCCCGAAGCACCCGCGGAGGGACTCGCTCAAACCGGCACCACCACCACGCCCCTGTGCTCCCCTTCTTCGCCCTTGCCCCCTTCCAAGGTCCAGGCGATCTTTCGGCCGACACCTCTTGAGGCGGGCCGAGCCCTGACGAGGCAGCCCCCCGGCATGGTGGGCATGCCGCTGCCGCCCCAGCCTTTCGCATCACCTGTACAACGCCGCATAGGCCGCGGTGTTCAGGCATTCTTGGGGCTGACAAATGGTCGCGTTCGAGAAGGTCAAATGTCTGGAGTGAGTCGAGAGCGGGCTTGACCGTGATGATCAAGTTCGACGCGCAAGCCTCGGAGTTTGGCAAACGCGCCGTCAGCAATCGGCGCGGCGACCGTGCAGGCCTCTGTCGAGGCAATTAGAGAAATTCTCCGCTCTCCGAAGATTACCGGCACAAAGCTCATGGTCGGTAGAGCACGCTGGGGGCGCTGGCGAACCGTTTTCCCTCAGAACCAGCTCCGATCAGTGCCATGGCTTTGGTAGCGATGGCTCTTGCTGCACGCGACTGCCCTGCGTGTGCGGTCAGCACAGAAGCCTTTGTGGCGTTCGTGGCACTTGCCTGTGCGCGGGAATGCGTACAGTATGGCTGAACGCCTTAAACCCGCCCTGTGAGCGTTCCCTATGCGACCTTTGCTTGATGCAGAAAGTGTTCAGGCCTTCATCCAACAATCTCCTGCATGGAATTTCGATAAGGCCCCAGCAGGGGCAATCCATCGCGATTACGTATTCAAGGACTTCAGAACCGCTTTCGGGTTCATGACCCAGTGTGCCCTGATGGCAGAGAAAATGGACCACCACCCGGACTGGTCGAATTCCTACAACAAGGTCCACGTTTCGTTGACGACCCACGACGCCGGCGGCGTCTCTCAACTTGACGTTGATTTCGCGAGATTCGCTGACCAGGTGTACGACACCCTCAAGCGATGAGCCTCCGCGGCCCCCCTCCGGCGATCGGCAAAGCGCGACCTCCTTGCTTCTGATCAATTAGCCAGGCTGATGCGCGCATAAACGCAGGCCTATGCAAGCCCAAGCATGAGATCCTGCAGAATACTTCGCGCTGCTTCCGTGGCACCAGCGCAGGCGCAGCCGAGGACGCGGCCCCGCACGCCTTGGCGATGCGACCGGAGTTGATACTTTTCGACGAGCCAACTTCGGCGCTCGACCCCGAGCGGCTAGGCGAGGTCCTCGACGTGATCGAGAATCTCGCCAATTCCGGCATCACGATGATCGTCGTGCCTCACGAAATCGGCTTTGTTGGTATGGTCAAGCCCGCTCGGATCCCGGACTGTGCATGGGCGCAGCGCCACACGCTTGGGAGGCTGATCCGAGGCTGAATCTTTGCTTTAATGGCATGCATGCAAATCGACTTCCTGGGCATGCAGGCCTTTCTGGCCATTATTGAGCAAGGCGGCTTCCAACAAGCGGCAGCACATCTGTGCTTGTCGCAAACCGCCATCAGCCACCGCATCCGCAAGCTGGAGGCCAGCCTGGGCGTGGCCTTGCTGGCCCGGACCACGCGCGAAGTGACGCTCACCGATGCCGGCCGCGCGTTGCTGCCGAGAGTGCGCGGCGCGATACGGGAATTCGAGCTTTCCTACGACACCTTGCGGCAACACAGCCGGACCGCCCCGCAATGGCTCGCTTTCGGCTGTCTGCCCACGTTAGCCGCGCATCGCATTGCCCCTGCCCTGCTGCGCTTCCGTGAGGCGCATCCGCGGATCGCGGTTCGGGTCTTCGACAACTCGATTCAGGAGATCGCAGAGCTGACCCACGCGCAAACGACGGCATTCGGCATTTCCGTCGCGACATCGAATCCACTTCACCTGGCGGTCGAGCCGTTCGCCGAGGAACCCTTCGTGCTGGTCTGCCGGGAGGATCATCCTTTGGCACATGAGCGCGTCGCGCGCTGGGCCCAGCTACAGAGCGAAACGTTGATCCGCATCAGCCTGCCCGCGGGCAATGCCACCACCATCGATGACGCGCTGGGAGACCAACGGCTGACTTTACGCTGGGCCTATGAGACGCAACACACGGCAATCGCACTGGATCTGGTACGTGCCGGGCTTGGCTTGACCATCGTACCGGCACTGGCCGTGGCCGCTAGTGAAGGCCTGGTGACACGGCCATTGCTGCAGCCCAGCATTTCGCGCCGCCTGGCGGTGTTGACACGCCGTGGGGTGACGCTGCCGGAAATCGCGCAGACCCTGCGCGGTTTTCTCATCGATGCATTGCGTGCAGGGCTGCCTGCCGCGTCCGATGAAAGCAGCGAATAAATCGGTCCAAAGAATTCATTTGTAGCGCACGGCCGGCCTGCCTAGACTCCTTGTAATACAGCCCTTGACGCCCTTCCCCGGGCGCCATCGGACTGTAAATGAATAAAACCAGGAGACAGGCATGGCCCACGCTACCGTCCGGCTTACCGCCGGGCCCGCCGCGCACAGACGATGGCACGCCGCGATAAGCGGCGCGCTGCTGGCAGTGTTGCTGGCCACAGCGCCGGCAGCTCAGGCACGCTATCCGGACAAACCCGTCAGAATCATCGTGCCGTTCGGCCCCGGCGCCCTGGCTGACATTTCTATGCGCCTCGTCGCGCAAAAGCTCGGCGAGCGCTTCAACGAGAAGGTCATCGTCGAGAACCGGCCCGGTGCCGGCGGCATAGTGGCCGCGACAGCAACATTGAATGCCGAACGCGACGGCTACACCTTCATCGCTTTCTCAAGTGGCACCGCGATCAGCAAGTCCTTGTTCAAGCTGCCCTATGACCCGGTGAAAGATTTCGTGCCGGTATCGACGGTCGCTTATTTCGACCTGATCCTGTTGGCCAAGGCGGGGGGATCGCTGCGCTCGGCCGCCGATGTCCTCGCGCGAGCGAAGCAACGCCCTGTCGTCCTGGGCACCATCAATCCCGGCAGCACCCAGAACCTCTCTGCCGAGCTGTTCAAAACGTCGTCGCATCTGAATGCTTCCATCATCCCCTTCAAGACCACGTCAGACGTCATCTCGGCCGTGGTTCGGGGTGACGTGGACATCGCCTTCGACTCCTACGCCGCGGTCAAGGGGATCGTCGACGCGGGCAAACTCATTCCAATAGCGGCGACAGGCTCGCGGCGTTCGGCCTGGCTGCCCGATGTCCCGACGGTCCGCGAGGGCGGGTTGAATTACGAAGTCACCGGCTGGAATGCCATCTTCGCGGCCAAGGGTGTGCCGGACGAAGCCGTCACGCTGCTGAACTCCCAGCTCAACGACGTTCTCAAGATGCCGGACGTACAACAACGGCTGCGGGACCTGGGCACGGAAGCCAAGGGAAGCAGCCCTGCGGAGATCGGCGCCATCTTGAGCGACGATGTCGACAAGTGGGCTGCCGTCATCAAGCAGGCGGGCATCCAGGCGCAATAAGCGGCATCGGAACGATCCCGCCCCGCATGGGGCGATCCAGGAGCGGTTCATCGAATCTTTACTGTTACATCATGAAGGAGCCATGCATGAGCATCCCGCCCTATCCCCCGGAAGGTTTGCTGGTCGACGGTCATGTCCACGTTTTCAAACAGGACATGCCGCTGATTCCCAACCCACGCCACAATCCTGACTACAGCTTCACGGTGGAGGACCTCATCGCCGCGATGGACAAGCACGGCGTCCGTTATGCCGCCATCGCCGCAGCAAGCCCGTGGGGCGACTACAACGACTACGTCATCGAATCCATACGCGGCAATCCCCGGCTACGCGGGACGATCATCACGCAGCCGTCCATTGAGCGGGTGGTGCTGGATCAGATGGATCGCGACGGCATCGTCGGCGTGCGGTTGCCCTTCATCAGCATGAAGGAATTGCCCGACCTGGACAGCTGGGATTACCGGAAATTCCTGCGCCGGCTGGTCGACCTGGACTGGCACGTCCACCTGCATATCGACGGCCCGCGCCTGCCGCAAGTCCTGCCGTACCTGGAAAAGTCGGGCGTGAAGATCGTCATCGATCACATCGGCCGCCCAGATCCCGTCAAGGGCACGGCCAGCGAGGGCTTCCGTGCCATGGTCGAATCCGTCGAAAAAGGCCGTACCTGGGTGAAGCTGTCTGGCGCGTACCGGCTGGGCGACTATGCCCTGGGATGTGCGCAGGAGCTGTGCCGACGTGTCGGCTACGACAAGATGCTGTGGGCCAGCGACTGCCCTTTCGTGGGCGGGGAGAAGGACACAGATTATCGCCGCGCCATCGACTGGCTCAAGCTGGCCATTCCAGACGAGCATGCGCGCAGGCAGGTCTACGGCGCGAACGGCCTGGCGTTCTATTTCACCTGAGCCGAACCACGGATAGCGACGACCCATCAGGAGCAACGACATGCCCTAGTTGACGCCCCCTCCGGCCAAAGTGGACCAGACGACAATCATCTTGGTCATGCTCTTTCTCCATACATGCGCCGCAGAATCAGGCGCTTATGCCGCCATCGACAAGGATGCCCGAACCGGTGATATAAGCGGCGCCAGGTCCGGCCAGGAAGGCGACCGCTTCGGCGACCTCCCTGGTCTTGCCGTAGCGGGCAATGGACAGGCTAGGCAGAATAGAGGACGCCAACGGACCGTCGGCGGGATTCATGTCCGTGTCGATAGGTCCAGGGCGGACTAGATTGACCGTGATGTCACGAGGACCCAGTTCACGGGCAAGCCCGCGGGTAAAGCTCTCCATCGCGGACTTGGTCGCCGCGTAGACCGCAATGCCAGCGAACGGCACCGACAGGCCGGCGTTGCTGCCAATGATGATGATACGACCGCCATCGGGAAGGTATTTCAGCGCGGCCTGGGTAGTCATGAAAACGCCGCGCACATTGACGTCGAGCTGCAGGGTTATATCCTCAAGCGACTGTTCGGAAAACGGACCTGGGATCAGGACGCCTGCGTTGTTGACAAGGATGTCCAGCCCCCCTAGGTCCCGCACAGTCTGTTCAACCGCGGCCTTCGCAGCATCAGGGCTGGCCGCATCGGCTTGGATGGCGACGGCATTTCGGCCCAGGGCGCGGATCTCGGCAGCCAGCGCCGCGGCCTTGTCGGCCGATTTCTCGTAGGTGATGGCAACGTCTGCGCCGTCTTCGGCCAGCTTTAGCGCAATTGCTGCGCCAATGCCACGCGCGGCACCGGTAACAAGCGCCCGCTTATAGGCGAGACCAGATAAGGGCGTCTTCAAGGCAGTATTCATGACAGCGCGTTCTCTCGGAAGCATTCATCCACGATGCAAAGGGATTTTTGATTATTCATGTTGCTTGGCGTTTCCAACTCAGCACTGCGGCCAGTGCCAGTGACGCGGCGATGGCCAATGAAGCCACCGTGAAGCCGAGCCGCACTTCCTGAACACTCGCACCATCAGGCGCGATCGCGACGAATAGACCGCCGAACAGGGCGACGCTTACCGCCGCGCTGATCTGCAAGGTGGCGGTGACCAAGCCCGAGGCCAGCCCCGCCCACCGTGTTTCCACGTGATCCACGTTCAAGCGCACCAGCGCGGGAAGGGCTATCCCCTGCCCGGCGCCGATCAGAAACAAGGGCAACGCAAGCCACGGCGAGGCACCGGCGAAAGCCAGGGCTGCGACCGTGACCAGACCGGCCACCTCCAGAACCATGCCAAACCCGGCGGTGCGTGAGCCCATTCGCCGTGAGATGTGCGGGCTGATCAATGGGCCGAGGAAGAAGCCGACGCCTAGCGGCAAGATGGCCAGGCCGGCAGTCAACGCATCATGGTTCAGGCCAACCTGTTCGTACACAGCAAACACCAGGAAGAACGCGGCCAGCGCATAGAAGAGGAACGTCGATGCCAAACTGCGTCGCAATCCACGCACGGCCAGGAGCGAGGGCAGGACCAGAGGCGTCCTACCGGCGCCCTCCTGGGCTTTTTCATACCGCCAGAAGAGCCATAGCAGCGGCATGCTTAAAACCAACGGCGCGATGCACCACCACGGCCAGTGATGTGCCTGCCCTTCGATAAGCGGAACCACGAGCGCCAGCAAGCCCACCGCCAGCAGCAGAGCGCCAGGCACGTCCAAGCGAGGCGAACGCTCTGCTCGACTTTCACGCAGCAGCATGATTGCAGCGGGAACGGCGATGATGATGATGGGAAGGTTGATCAAAAAGACGCTGCGCCACCCCAGCCCCCACGGACTGGTCGAAACCAGCACGCCTCCGAGCAGTTGACCGCCCACGGAGGCCAAGCCGAATGTCGCGCCGTATAAGCTCAGCGCGCGATTCTTCTCGCTTGCCGGAAAGATGGCGTGGATCGAGGCCAATGATTGCGGCGCCATGATCGCTGCCGATATCCCTTGCAGCAGTCGACCGGCGACCAGCATGCCCGGCGACTGCGCCCCGCCACACAACGCCGAAGCGGCGCCAAAGCCAAGCATGCCGGCGATGAATACGCGCTTGCGGCCATAGAGGTCCCCCAGACGACCGCCCAGGATCAAGGTGACGGCATAGGCTGCGGCGTACACCGAGATCACCAGTTGCGAGACGTCGGAAGAAGCTTGCAGGTCCGTCCGTATGGCAGGAAGTGCCACATTGACGATAAAGAAATCCAAGGGTGGCAGCAGGGTGCCTGTCAGCAGAACGGCCAAAGCGAGCCAGCGGCGCGAGTCAGGGGCCGCCGTCCGCGTAGTTTGGGTGAATGTGGTCATAGCGCGTGCGAGTCATGGACAGTCGTCCTGGAGTCGCATGATGATCCAAACAATATTGTTCTAACACTGCCATTCATGTACATTTCTCGTACATTTTTGTACGGACACGCTTGGCATGGAATGGAATGACGTTCGCATCTTCCTGGCAGTCGCTCGCAGCGGGTCCTACGGCGAGGCCGCCCGCGTGCTAAGCGTGAGCCATCCGACAGTGGGTCGCCGAATAAAGGCGCTTGAAGACGAAGCCAGGCAACCGCTTTTTCGTAGAACAAAGGACGGGCTGGTGCTCACGGATGCCGGTGACAACGTGCGGGCACTGGCCGAGTCCATGGAGGATTCCGCGCTGTCCATGGAAAGACGTCTGACCGGCAACGACCAACGCCTCGAAGGCATTCTGAGGATCTCGTCAGCGGACTGGTTCGCCGGCTATGTCCTGGCGCCCGTCTTGGTCGAGTTGAAACATCGTCATCCCGCTGTCGTGCCGGAAGTGATTGCAAGCCATCGATTACTCGATCTCTCACGTCGGGAGGCCGACGTGGCCTTTCGCATCGTACGTTTCAGCGAACCGGAAATTGTTCAGCGCCGCCTGATGCGAATTTCATATGGGGTGTATGCCTCGGCTTTGACCGCCCAGGCATTGCAGGACGATCCCGCATCCGTGGGGGTCATTCTCATGAATACCGCCCAAGCGCACTTTCCCGATGTCGCTTGGGTACTGGAAAGGTTCCCGCTTTGCCGACGTGCTTTTACAAGCACGAATCGGTCGGTCCAGGCTCAGATGTGCCTGAGCGGGATGGGCATCGCGGTGCTGCCAAGGCCACTCGGCGATGCAGTCCTCGGATTGCAGCGGATCGACACGCCGGACCAGCCTCCGACCCGGGATATATGGGTTGGCTACCACCACGACCTGCGGCACATGGATAGGTTGCGGGCAATGCTGGATATCGCCGAAACCATGCTGTCGGACTCCGCGACCGCATCGCAATGATTTGCCTGCCGCCAAGACCGTGCATGCGCCATGCGCCTTCGGTCCATGTCAGCATCGCTGAAAATGTCTCTACTGCATCCGTGTGCTCGACGTAAAAGCCAAATGGGCGGCTTCGATGATGCGGAATATCGCCAACCGCGCGCCGCGCCTGGAGTCCGATGCAATCGTCGGCGACCTGATCACGCGCGTCACTCGGCACCGGCCCCGCGTGGATTGCCCCCTTGATTGCAAGGCAACGAAAAGAGTTCACGCGGCCGATCACATGCCCAAGGGTGCTGTGTGCGGCTGATGCGAAACACGGCGCTGGATGAGGCCATGCGTGCGGCACTGGGCTAACGCTCGCCAAAATGAAGAAGGCCGTCTGTGTTGCCACAGACGGCCTTCAGTACTACTGGTCGGGACGGCGGGATTCGAACTCGCGACCCCTTGCACCCCATGCAAGTGCGCTACCAGGCTGCGCTACGCCCCGAAGAAGAACGAAAGTATATCAGAGTTAAAACAGGAATGTTGGGGACCGGTGAAGAAAACCTGAATTATTTTGATGATGCCCGCCTGTCGTCATCAAGATCGATGTCGTCGTCATCATCTCCATCCTCGTCGACATCGAAACCATCGTCGTCTTGCGCATCATCGTCGCGGCCATCGACACCCTCGTCCGCATCGCGCACATCACGAACATCGAGGCTATCCGCGACGTCGCCACCTTGCACGACACCCGCCCCCGTGGCACCGGCAGCAGCACCCGCAACCGCCCCACCCGCCTCGGGCAAATTCCGCAACGCCTCCGCCAGCACCGCCGACACGCCATGCAACTCCGCACGCAAGGACTGCATCTCGGTACCGCTCAAACGCACCGCGGCGTCCTGGTCCAAAGGCGGCACGTCGCGCGTATCGCCCAGACGATTGCGCGCACCGCTGATCGTGAAGCCCTGCTCATACAGCAAGGAACGGATGCGACGGATCAACAGCACTTCATGATGCTGGTAATAGCGGCGATTGCCACGCCGCTTGACGGGCTTGAGTTGCGTGAATTCCTGCTCCCAATAACGCAGCACATGCGGCTTGACCCCGCACAAGTCGCTCACCTCACCAATGGTGAAGTAGCGCTTGGCGGGAATGGGAGGCAAAGCGACAGCGGGTTCGGGTCGAGTCATGGTTGGAACGTGATTCAGCATGGCCTCGCGGCCGTGGACACATCAACCCCGGGCAGGCCCGGGACGATTACTCAACGGAATCGCTGGCCGTCGACGACGGCGGCGCGTTTTCAACGACGCTCTTCAATTTCTGGCTGGCGTGAAACGTCACGACCCGGCGTGCCGCAATGGGTATGGTCTCGCCTGTCTTGGGATTGCGGCCAGGACGCGGCGGCTTGTCGCGTACCTGGAAATTCCCAAAACCCGACAGCTTGACTGAAGGCGGCTCCTCATCCGGCTCGCCAGGTCCTGGACGAACCGCCAAGGCATCGCGGATCTCTTCAAAGAAGGTATCAACGAAGTCCTTGGCCTCACGCTTGTTCAGACCCACCCGTTCGAAGAGCAGCTCGGCCAACTCGGCCTTGGTCAACGTTCGAGGTTCGGTAAGCATGGTCATTTCCCCTGTTGTTTTCTTACGCGCGCTGCCGGGCCTCGTGCGCCTTGATCAGCGCATCACGGATGGTACCCAGGCATTCCGCAACGCGGGCTTCGTCCAGCGTGGCGTCAGTGTCCTGTAGCCAGAACCGGAAAGCAAGGCTTTTTTCCTTAACAGAATCAGCCACTTGGGCACCGCTCTGGGCTTTTTCGCGCCACACGTCGAACAGCCTGTAATGCTGAACAATGGCCAGGCGCGGATCGCCAGCGACCGTGCTGGCAATGGTGTCCTGCAGCGACTGGGCAGTAACGCCCTCATCCACCCACAAGGCCAGATCGCGTACCACCACCGGCTGGCGCGACAGCTCACGCACCTGCGGCAAGGCACCTTGCTCCAACACATCGACGTCCACTTCGAACAGCACCGGCGCATGCACCAGTTCGGCCTTCTGCGCCCAACGCGGATGCAATTCACCGATCCAGCCCACAACCTTGCCGTCCAGCTCGATGCGAGCGCTGCGGCCCGGATGCAAGGCCGGGTGTGCTTCCGGTGCATGCACCGCGACGAATCGCAGGTCAGCACCCCGCTTGCCGAACAGCACCGTGACGTCCATCTTGACGTCGTAGAAGTCCACCGGACGCACAGGCGCGCCCCATTGTTCTTCCACGCTGGGGCCCCAGGCCGCCGCCGCCAGCTTCAACGGCTGCTCGACCGCGGCAACCGCCAGCGGACCATCGGCCACTGCCTTGTCGCGGCGGAACACACGGCCCAGCTCGAAAACACGCACGCGCGACTGCTTGCGATTGGCGTTGTGCACGATGTTGGCGACCAGGCCGCCCAACAGGCTGGAACGCATCACCGCCAGTTGGCTGGCGATGGGATTCAGCAGGCGGATGGGATCCGCGTTGCCGGCATAGTCGCGTTCCCAGTCTTCTTCGACGAAGCTGAAGTTCACCACTTCCTGATAATCCTGCCCTGCCAGCAGATGGCGCAGCGCGTGCGGACCGCGCAGGGTCTCGGGATCCATGCGCATCTTCGCGCGCGCCACCGGCGGCACATCGGGAATACGCTCGAAGCCATAGACCCGCGCCACTTCCTCGATCAGGTCTTCTTCGATGCTCAGGTCGAAGCGATAGGACGGCGGCTGCACCACGAAGGTGTCGCCATCCATTTCGAAGGGCAAGCCCAGGCGCGTGAAGATCTGCTCGACCTCGGCACGCTCGACCGGTACGCCCAGCACACGATGGCAACGCGCCAGGCGCATGCGCACGGGCGGACGTTGCGGCAGATTGATGACCTGGTCATCCACGGGACCGCACTGGCCGCCGCAGATCGCCACGATCAGGCTGGTGATGAATTCCAGATGCTCGGGAATGTTGGCGTAGTCGACGCCGCGCTCGAAGCGATGGCTGGCTTCGGTGCTGAACTTGTAGCGGCGCGCACGGCCGGCGATGGCGTCAGGCGCCCAGAAGGCGGCCTCGACGTAGATGTTCTGCGTGTCCAGCGTCACCGCGGTGGCGTCGCCACCCATGATGCCGGCCATGCTCTCCACCGTATCGCCAGCGACGATCACGCCGACGTCCGGCGCCAGCTTGATGGTCTGGCCATTGAGCAGGGTCACCGGCTCTTCGGCGCGGGCCCAACGCACCACCAGATTGCCCTTGATCTTGTCCAGGTCGAAGACGTGGGTGGGACGGCCCAGTTCCAGCAGCACATAGTTGGAGATGTCCACCAGCGCCGACACGGAACGCTGGCCAGCGCGCTCCAGGCGCGTCTTCATCCAGTCCGGCGTGGCCGCGCGCGCATTCACGCCACGGATCACACGGCCAGCGAAACGGCCGCACAGATCCGGCGCTTCGACGCGCACGGGCAAGCGGTCCTGCAGCGTCACCGCCACGGGTTCAGCCGTCGGCGCCTGCAGCGGCGCGCCGGTCAGGGCAGCGACTTCACGCGCCACGCCCAGGATCGACAGGCAGTCGGCGCGATTGGGCGTCAACTTCAGGGTGAACACGGTGTCGTCCAGGTCCAGCGCCTCGCGCAGCGAGGTGCCTGCGACCATGTCGGCGGGCAGCTCAAGCAGACCGCCGTGATCCTGCGACAGGCCCAGTTCACGCGCGGAACACAACATGCCCGACGACTGCACGCCGCGCATCTTGGCCACGCCTATCTTCATGCCGCCGGGCAGTTCGGCGCCCACGCGCGCCAGCGGCACCCGCAGGCCAGCGGCCGCATTGGGCGCGCCGCAGACGATCTGCAGCAACTGGCCGGTGCCATCGTCAACCTGGCAGACGCGCAGCTTGTCGGCATCGGGATGAGGCGCGATCTCGACGATATGCGCCACCACCACGCCGCTGAACGGCGGCGCGGCGGTTTGGGTTTCTTCGACTTCCAGACCGGCCATCGTCAACCGATGCGCCAGCGTCTCGGTATCGATGGGCGGATTCACCAGGGCACGCAGCCAGGATTCGGGGAATAGCATGATGGGCCCTGTGTTATTCGTTGAACTGGCGCAGGAAGCGCAGGTCGCCTTCGTAGAACTGGCGCAAATCGTTGACGCCGTAACGCAGCATCGTCAGGCGCTCAAGGCCGGAACCGAACGCGAAGCCGACGTAACGCTCGGGATCCAGCCCGAAATTGCGCACCACTTCCGGATGCACCTGCCCCGAACCGGAGATCTCCAGCCAACGGCCGCGATTCGGCCCGCTGGTGAACATCATGTCGATTTCGGCGGAAGGCTCGGTGAAGGGGAAGAACGAGGGACGGAAACGCACCACCAGGTCGTCGCTTTCAAAGAAGCAACGGAGAAAATCGGTATAGACGCCCTTCAGGTCGGCAAAGGAAATATCCTCGGCGATCCACAGCCCTTCGACCTGATGGAACATCGGCGAATGGGTGGCATCGCTGTCCACACGATACGTGCGGCCGGGCGCGATGACCTTGATGGGCGGCTTGTTCATGCGCGCATAACGCACCTGCATCGGGCTGGTGTGCGTGCGCAGCAGCAAAGGCAGGCCCTTGTCGTCGTTCATGTCGACGTAGAAGGTGTCCTGCATGGAACGCGCCGGATGGTTTTCCGGATTGTTCAGCGCGGTGAAGTTGGTCCAGTCGTTTTCGATTTCCGGGCCGTCGGCGACATCGAAGCCGATGGAACGGAAGATGGCCTCGACACGCTGCCAGGTGCGGATCACCGGATGTATGCCACCCACGCCGCGGCCACGGCCGGGCAAGGTGACGTCGATGGTTTCAGAAGCCAGGCGCGCGTCCAGCTCGGCCTGCGCCAGGTCGGCGCGGCGCTGGTTCAGCAGTGCTTCGATCTGCTGCTTGGCCTGATTGATGCGGGCACCCGCCTCGCGCTTCTGCTCGGGGCTGAGCGTCGCCATGCCCTTGAGCAATACCGTAAGGGCGCCTTCCTTGCCAAGAAAACGCGCCTTGGCGTTTTCCAGCGCGGCGGCGTCGGGGGCCGCGGCGAATCGTTCTTGCGCCTGAGCGATCAGGTCATCGACCAAAAGAGTCATGGGTTCAGCGATCCCGAAATACTGACCAGGGGGCCGCGCGGAGCGCGGTTCGGAACAGGCTGGACCAAACCCGGCCGCAGCCTATCCCCACAAACGCAAACAGGGCCATGACAGCCCTGTTTGCAGCGTTACTACTTGCGGTACTACCTAACAGCGATCAGGCAGCCAGGGCAGCCTTGGCCTGGTTCACCACGGCGGCAAAGCCAGCCGCGTCATGAACAGCCATATCGGCCAGCACCTTACGGTCCAGGTCGATCGACGCCTTCTTCAGGCCGGCGATGAACACGCTGTAGCTGACGCCCAGTTCACGGCAGGCAGCGTTGATACGCGTGATCCACAGAGCACGGAACGTACGCTTTTTGTTGCGACGGTCGCGATAGGCATACTGGCCAGCACGCATGACCGCCTGCTTGGCGATACGGAATACATTACCGCGGCGGCCACGATAGCCCTTGGCGGCGTTGATGACTTTCTTGTGACGAGCGCGGGCTGTTACACCACGTTTGACGCGAGGCATGTCGGATCTCCCTTAAATCAAGCGAAAGGCATCATCGCCTTGACGGAGGCGATGTTGGTTTCATGGACGGCCGCGGAACCGCGCAGTTGGCGCTTTTGTTTCGTGGTCTTCTTGGTCAGGATGTGGCGCTTGAAAGCCTGGCCTCGCTTGATCGATCCGCTACCGCGAACCTGAAAGCGCTTTGCGGCGCTTTTCTTGGTCTTCATCTTGGGCATGATAAGTCCGTTCTTAAGACATCGTTAACGTTATGACCACACGGGTGCTTACGCCCTCTTCAGTACCGCGCAGCGCGCGACCTGGACGGGAGGAAGACTTGGTCTACCCGGGGACACTTGTGGGTTTTTCCAGTGAAAGCCTTGGGTTATCAACCACATAGGGCTTTTTGCCTGTATCCGGAATACCTTGACGGCATCGGCCTGAGGAAGCCCGACTAACGCTGGAAAGCCTTTGATTATATGGCATTTTTTCCGCGCTTGTCGAGTCTGCTCACAACTCGTGTAGCAAAGGGGCAATTACCACCCCATCGCGTACGCCGTCCGCCGTGGATCGGCGCCGGCGGCACGCGGCCCGTACTCCGTGTCCACGCAGATGGCGCACAACGCCCCCGCGCTGGCGATGAAATCCGGCCATTTGGTGACCTGATGCCCCTTGGCCGCCAGTTCCGCCAGCGTCGATTCGGGGATGCGCCCCTCCGCGCACAGGTGGCCGGGTGTGTAGTTGTGCGGATGCTGGCTGGCGGGGAAATTGAAGGTGGCCACGCGCGGTTGCTCGATGGCCGCCTGCACATCCATTTTGTAATCGACCACGTTAAGGATGAGCTGGGCCATCGCCTGCGGCTGCACGTCCAGCCCCGGCGTGCCGAAAGTCATCGCCAGCTTGCCGTCCTTGAGCATCAGGGCGGGACTGGGCGTCAGCCGCGGCCGCTTGCCCGGCTGCAGGGACGAGGGATGCTTGGGATCCAGCCAGCTTTGGAAGCCACGGGGCGACAGCACCACGCCTACGCCGGGCACCACCGGGGTGTAACGGACGCCGTCGCTGGGCGTGGCGGAAAAGCCGTTGCCTTCGCTATCGACCACGCAGCAATAGCTGGTGTCCGATCCCAGCGGGCCCGGCTGCGGCGCGGGGGGACGATAGCCGCCGGGCCCGGCCTGGCCCTGGAAGGCCCATGGATCGCCGGGCGCCGGCATGTCCTTCCAGGCCGACTCCAGCGAGATGCGCTCCACCCATTGCTTCGCATA
Organism: Achromobacter sp. HZ34; assembly: GCF_002209485.1. GTDB lineage: Bacteria > Pseudomonadota > Gammaproteobacteria > Burkholderiales > Burkholderiaceae_B > Bordetella_C. The sequence continues at coordinate 321,436 of NZ_NJIX01000002.1, forward strand.
ATCCTTGTTGAGCAGGCCTGCGATGGGGACATCGACGAAATCCGGATCGCCGTAATAGGCGTGGCGGTCCGCGAAACTGGCTTTCAGCGCCTCGATGATCACATGCAGGCTCTTGGCCGAATTATGACCATAGGATGCCAGGTCGTAGTTCTCCAGGATATTCAGCGCCTGGGGCAGCACGGGCCCCTGGCACCACGGTCCGCAGGCAAAGACTTCATAGCCGCGATAGGTCGTCTTCACCGGGGGTTCCACGCGCACGGAGAACTCGGCCAGGTCGTCGTAGTCCAGGAAACCGCCCTGCTCCTGCGAAAAGCGCGCCATCTTTTCCGCCAGGTCGCCCTTGTAGAACACATCGCGCGCGGCCATGATGGCGGCCGCGCGGTCGCACCCACGCGCCGCGGCTTCGCGTTCAGCGTCTATCAATACCCGCAGCGTGCCCGCCAGGGTCGGCTGGCGCACCATGTCGCCGGTCTGGTACGGCGTGCCGTCCGGCCGCACGTATTCCCGCGAAGTCGGCCATTGCGTGAGATTCGCATGGATGCCCGTCAGCATGTGGGTGAACAGGCGGCTGGCCGGAAAGCCTTCGGACGCCAATTGGAGCGCGGGCTCCAGCACCTGGCCCAGGGTCATGGTGCCGTAACGCGCCAGCGCCGTGAGCCAGGCGTCGCAGGCCGACGGCGTGATCGCGTTCTTCACGCCCAGGGGGATTTCGCCCTTGAGTTCGTCGCGGAAGTATTCCAGGCTGGCCTTCTTCGGCCAGCGGCCCAGGCCGGAAATGGTGACCACTTCGCGGGTCTTGGCCAGATAGATGATGATGGGGGCCACGCCGCCCAGGTTGGTCAGGTCCGGCTGCGTGACATTGATGCAGACGCCCGCGGCTACCCCGGCATCGACGGCATTGCCGCCCATTTGCAGCAGGTGCATGCCCGCCTGCGTGGCCAGGTAGTGGCCGGCGGAGACGGCGTAGTGCGCCGACGTGATGACAGGACGAAATGTTGGGGTGACGAAAGTTGCCATGACTGCTCCTGAGACCTGTTAGTACTGGATCCGTATCCGGAGAAAAGAAAGCCAACCCTGTGCTGCATCATTCAGGCATCCGGACATCCGGCCATCCGGCGCCCGGGCGTCCCGCCATCATCCGGGCATGAGCGCGTCCGCCAGCCGCCGGGCCGTATTGACCGAACCAGTGAGGCCCAGGTGCCCATGGCCGACAGCCAGCCACAGGCCGGCATGGCCCGGCGCCGGCCCGATCACGGGCACGGAATCCGGCATGCACGGCCGATGTCCCATCCAATGCTGCGGCGCGATGCCCGCCAGTTGCGGAAACACTTCCACGGCCAGCCGTTCCAGCACGGCCGTCCGGCGCGGCGTTGGTGGTGCATCCAGGCCGGCGATCTCCACCGTCCCGCCTATGCGCAGGCCATCCACCATGGGCGCCATGAATACCTTCTTGTCCGCCAGCACCACCGTGCGCGAGATCAACGAGGATTGCCCGGGGTACTGGACGTGGTAGCCGCGCTGGCTTTCCAGCCGCAGCTTGATGCCCAGCGTGCCCAGCAGGCGCGGCGCCCAGGCACCCGCCGCCACCACGACCTCGTCGCAATGAAGCGGCGCGCCATCGGTCTTCAGCGTCCAACCGCCCCCGCCCGCCGCCGGCGCCACGGTACGTACGTCCGCGCGCAGCAGCTCCCCGCCCCGCGCCACGAAGGCCCGCACCACCGCCTGCACATAGCGCAAGGGATCGAGCACGGTGGCATGGTCGGGAATCAGGACGGCCGACCGGTATCTGGCGGGCAGCCCGGACTCCAGGTTCTCGATGCCGGCGCGGTCCAGGTAATCCAGGCGCTGTCCGTGCGAGCTGCGCAGCGTCCAGGTGGCCTTGTCCTTGGCGCGCGCCTCGTCATCGGGATAAAGGAACAGGTGGCCTTTCTGCTGCAGCAGATGCGGGACACCGACCTCTTGCGCCAGGGCGGCATGCGCGGCGTGACTACCCTGGTACAGGTCGTGCAGCCGATCGGCGTTGGCGTGCACGGTTTGCGGCTTGGCCGAGGCCAGAAACTGCCATAACCATGGCAGCGCGCGCGGCAGGTAGCCGGGCGCCAATGCCAGCGGGCTGTCACGATCGCTCAGCATCGCGGGCAGCGTAGAGACGATGCCGGGCATCGCCAAGGGGGCGATGGAACTTTCGCTGATGGCGCCCAGATTGCCATAGCTGCATGCACGGCCGGGTTCGTCCCGGTCGATCAACACGACGCGCGCGCCGCGCTTGACCAGCGCAAAGGCGATACACGCACCCACGATACCCGCGCCGATCACGGCGACCTGCTTGGTCATGCTAAGACTTCTCCCTCTTTACTTGTCCCGCTGTTTTACCTACTGCTTTTCCATATGCGCGGCAATGCGCAATTTGTCGAACCGTTCGATATCGCTGCGGATCAATTTATCGTAGCCGGCCGGCGTCTCGTGCACGGGCACCGAGCCCACCTCGGCCAGTTTCTTCATCACGTCGGGCGAAGACAGCGCTTCGTTGATCGCCTTGTTCAGCTTGGCGACAATATCGGCCGGCACGCCTGCCGGCGCAATCACGCCCACCCAGTCCGCCACCTCATACCCGGGCAAACCCGACGCGCTGATGGCAGGCACGTCAGGCAGCAGCGCCATGGGCTTGGCGCTGCCCACGCCCAAGGCGCGCAATTGTCCGCCTTTGATCAGCGGAACATATGCCGTGACCGAGTCGATCGACGACACGACTTCGCCGGAGATCAGGTCGCGTAGTGCCTCGCCCGTGCCCTTATACGGGACATAAGTCACGTTGGTACCGGCGAGCGTATTGAACATCAACCCGGCGAAATGCGCGGAAGACCCCGGCCCGCCGGAGGCCATGGTCAGCCCCGGGTGGCTTTTCACGTAGGCGATGAACTCCTTGACGTCATGTACCGGCAAGGACGGATTGACCACCAGCACCTTGGGCGTGCGTGCGACGGGCGCCACGGGCTGGAAGTCCTTCAGGGTGTCATAGGGCAGCTTCTTGTAGGTGGCTGCGTTGATGGCATGCGACGTCGACGCGAACAGCAGCGTGTAGCCATCGGCGGGAGCCTTGGCCACGGCCACGGAGGCCACGGTGCCGCCGGCCCCCGCACGGTTCTCGACCACCACGGACTGGCCCAGCCGCGTCGTCAGTTGTTCGGCGGTGAGCCGCGCCATCATATCGGTGTTGCCGCCGGGGGCGAAACCCACGACCAGCCGGATGGCGTGGGTGGGATAACCCTGAGCCGACGCAGGGGGATGATAGGAGCCTGCGATGCCGAATACCAAACAGGCAAGCACAGCGCGCGCACTTCGATTCGCGTTCATGATTTCCCTTGATCTGTTCTAGCTAACGTCCACGTTGTGTCGTGGCGGCCCCTGTTCGTGGTGGCGCAATCAGGTTAGCCTCCGGCATACCCCGGGTCCAATCGTTTTTAATTGTGGTTCCATAAGCGCATTGGATACTCCAGCGGGCCGGATGCTTCGTGCATAGCGGCTCCCCGCGCCTTGGATCTCCGCAACAAGCCTCATGCTCAATATCCGACAACTCAGGGCTTTCGCGGCCGTCATGCTGGCCGGTTCAGTCACTGGCGCCGCCACGCGGCTGCGCATATCGCAACCCGCGATCAGTGCGCTGATCGCCGGCCTGGAACGTGATCTGGGCTTCAACCTGTTCGTGCGCGACCGCAACCGGCTGCAAGCCACCAGCGAAGCGACGTCCTTCTACCGGTCCGTGGCTTCGGTGCTGGAGAATCTGGACGGACTGGAGCGCCTGGCGACGGACATACGCCATGCAGACGAAGGCACGCTGCGCATCGCCGCCCTGCCCATGCTGGCGCTTGAATTCCTGCCCAGGGTGGCGGCGGGCTTTTTGGCGCGGCACCCCAATGTCAGGATGATCCTGCAGGCGCACAGCTCGCCCACTGTCGCCAGCTTGATGGCCATGCAGCAGTTCGACCTGGGCTTTTCCGAGTCGGCCTACGATGAGGGATGGATCAATGCCCAGCGGCTGCGGGTGCGCTGCGTATGCGTGCTTCCCATCGGTCATCCCTTGGCGGCCCGCACCGTACTGACGCCGGCCGACCTGGATGACCTGCCCATCGTGACGGCGCCGGCGGATCATTTGCGCACCCAGCATCTGGCGGAAGTATTCCAGGCAGCTGGCGCGCATTTGAACGTGCGGGTCGAAACGCCGCTGTTCGCATCCATGTGCGCCTTTGTATCGCAGGGCGCGGGTTATGCATTGGTGGACGCCATCACGGCCGGCGGCGTCCATGGCGGCGGCTTGATTACGCGCCCTTTCGAGCCCGCCTTCTACAACGACTTCGCCGTGCTTTACCCGGCCAGCAAGCCCGTTTCGCGCATCGCCGATGCTTTCATGCAGGAAGTGACGGCGGAACTGGCCGGGTTCGCGCAATAGCGGATTTGAAACCGCGGGACGAACGCCGCTGCTCGCGCCGGCGTCCATGTGCGCCTTTGGCGGCCTGGCTCGGGATAACCCGGGCGTGCAACGTCGACGTTATCGCTCATAATCCAGCGACAAGACACCTGCGACCCCCGGGGGCTTGCGCGCCTCTGGCCGCGCCGTGGATTTCGGCGCCTTCCGTTCGGCTCGACAGGGCAACTCAAGGGCGCGGCATGGAACTGAAATGGCTGGCGGACTTTTTGAGCGTGGCCGAAACGCAGAGCTTCTCGCGTGCGGCCACGTTGCGGCATGTCACCCAATCGGCCCTGAGCCGGCGGATACAACAACTGGAACAATGGCTGGGCGTCAGCCTGTTCGACCGCACCGTTACGCCGGTGCGGCTGAGCCGCGGCGGCGAGGACCTGCTGCCGCGCGCGCGTGAGTTGCTGCAACTCCTGCAAGCAACCCGCGAGGAAGTCGGACGAACGGAAAACACCGAAGAAGACGTGCTGACGTTCTCCATGCTGAGTACGCTGTCGCTGACCTTCTTTCCCCACTGGGTGCAGTCGCTGGGCGACGCTTGCGGCATATTCAACTGGCGGCTCAACGACGCCCATACGCCCATGGCCGAAAACGTCGCTTGCCTGGCTCGCGGAGAAAGCGATTTCCTGCTGACCTACGCCCATCCAAGGGTAGACCTGGGAATGGACAAGGCCAGCTACGCCTTCCATAGCCTGGGATACGAAAAAGTCCTGCCCGTAAGCGTACCGGATCGCGACGGCAAGCCAGTGCACGCCTTGCGCCGGGACGGTTCCCCCATCCGCTACCTCAGCTACGGGCCATCGGCCTTTCTGGGCAGTGCGGTGAACGAGATGCTGGCGCGGCGCCCCTTGCCCTTGAAAACCGTCTACCAGAACGCCGTTGGAGCAGGCCTGAAGGCCATGGCCCTGACCGGTGCCGGTACGGCGTGGATCGCGGAAAGCCTGGTCAGGACCGAACTCGACGCCGGCACCCTGGTCATGGCGGGCGATGCTTCATGGACGCTGGTCGCGGAAATCCGCCTCTACCGGTCCCAGTCCAACAGCAGGCCGATAGTGGAAAGATTCTGGAAAGCCGTCGGCGCCAGCGTGGCGCGGCAGCAATCCGCCCCCGACCTGATCGGCGCGGCGGCGTAGCGACCCGGCACACCCACGCCTCACTGCGCCATCGGCATGCTGGCGTTCAGCAAGGTGCGGGAGTATGGCTCGCGGGCATGTCCATGGCGGACATCGTGTTCGCTCATCGCTTCGATGAAGCGCCCGCCATCCATGACCACCACCCGGTCGCACAAATGGGCGACCACCGCCAGGTTATGGCTGACCATGAGATACGTCAGTCCCCGCTCCACGCGCAGCGCCTTCAGCAGGTTCAGGATCTCCGCCTGCACGGACACGTCAAGCGCCGATGTCGGCTCGTCCAGCAGCAGGATCTCCGGCTCGATGATCAATGCCCGGGCGATGGCGACGCGTTGGCGCTGTCCACCGGAAAGCTCATGGGGATACCGGTAACGAAACGCCGGCCCCAGGCCGACGGCCGCCAGCGCGTCATCCACGCGTCCCTGCCGCCGATCCATGCCGTGGATGGCCAGCGGTTCCAGCAGCGCCTGCTGCACCATCTTGCGCGGATGCAGGCTGGCGTAGGGATCCTGGAACACCATCTGGATGCAGCGATGCACCGCCTTGTCGCGCACCCGGCCGACCTCCTTGTCCTGCAGCAGGATGGAGCCCCTGTAATCCGTGTTCAGGCCCGCGATGGCGCGCAGCAATGTGGATTTACCGCAGCCCGACTCCCCGATCAGGCCGACGGACTCTCCCGCCATGACCTGGAACGAGACATCGTCCACCACGGTGCGCGCGTCGACGCCGTGGCCGAACGCCACCCGCAGGCCTATCGCTTCGACGATACGTTCACCCGCCCGCATCATGCCTGCTCCCCGTGCATGTCTCGGACCGGCAGCAGCCAGTCCGGATCCCGCGCCACGGTAGCGAGCCTATCGACCTTGCGATCCAGGCGCGGCAGGCAGTCCAGCAGCGCGCGCGTATAAGGATGGCGCGCCTGATGCAGGGCCCAGGCCGGCAGGTCCTCCAGGATCTGGCCCGCATACATCACCAGCACGCGATCGCAGAAGTCAGCGACCAGGTTCAGGTCATGGCTGATGAACAGCAGGCCCGCGCCCCGCCGCGTGACCAGGTCGTCCAGGATGCGCAGCACCTGGCGCTGCACGGTTGCGTCCAGCGCGGAGGTCGGCTCGTCGGCGATGATGAGGTCGGGCTCCGGGATCAGCATCATGGCGATCATGACGCGCTGGCCCATGCCGCCGGACACCTCATGCGGGTACTGGTTGAAGACGCGCTCCGGATCGCGGATGTCGACGGCGTCCAGCATCTGCAGCGCCCGGGTGCGCGCCTGCGCGGCACCGGTGCGCTGATGCAGCCGGTACGCCTCGGTGATCTGGTGGCCGATGCGCATGAGCGGATTCAGGGAGAACTTCGGATCCTGGAGAATCATGGAAATGCGGTTGCCGCGGATGGCACGCATACGCCGTTCGGATGCCGTAAGCAGGTCGATGCCGTCGAAGTCCATCCGGCCGGCGCTGATCCGGGCGGCCCGCGGTGCCAGCTTCATGATGGCACGGCCCGTCAGCGATTTACCCGAGCCCGACTCGCCGACGATGCCGACTTTCTGCCGCCCGATGGCAAACGACACGCCTCGCACCGCATGATGGCTGGTGCCCGCGCTGTCGAAGCGCACGTTCAGGTCTTCGATCTCCAGCAGGGTGTCAGCCATTTTTCGGATCCATGATGTCGCGCAGGCCATCGCCGAACAGATTGAAGGCGAGTCCGGCCACCAGGATGGCGCAGCCCGGCGCGGCGGCGACCCACCACGCCGTCATCAGGGATTGCCGCCCCGACGCCAGCATGGCGCCCCATTCCGGGCTGGGCGGCTGCGCGCCCAGACCCAGGAAACCCAGCCCCGCGGCGGTCAGGATGATGGACGCCATGTTCAGCGTCACCCGCACCACCACCGACGTCAGGCACATGGGCACCACGTGGCCCAGGATGATGCGCGCGGCCGAGGCACCCTGCATCCGCACCGCCGCCACATAATCCGACTTGCGCACGGCCAGGCTCTCCGCGCGGGCCAGGCGCGCGATGGGCGGCCAGGACGCCAGCGAAATCGCCACGATGGCGTTCTCGATGCCGGGCCCCAGGGCGGCAACGAAGGCCAGCGCCAGGATCAGGCTGGGAAAAGCCAGGAAGATGTCGACCGTGCGCATGATGACGAGATCCACCCAGCCGCCGAAGTACCCCGCGGCCGTCCCCGCGAGCAGGCCGATGGGCGCGACGATCACGGCGGTCAGGAAGACGATGTACAGCGTGATGCGGGTGCCATGGACCAGGCGGCTGTACACATCCCGGCCCAGGTCGTCGGTGCCCAGCCAGTGCGCGGCGGACGGCGGCTGCAGCCGCGCGGCCAGGTCCTGCGCATAGATGTCGTGCGTTGCCAGCCAGGGCGCCAGCAGCGCCACGAGCAGCAGCGCCACGATGACGCAGAACCCGAACAAGGCGGGCGGATTGCCCGCCAGGCGGCGCCAGTTGCGCCACGCCTGCTGCAGGCGGGCATGCCACGGCGACCGCGGGATCGGCGTGCGTATCCAGTCGGAGAATCGCTCGCGCGCGGGCGCGCTGTCCGTCTTGGTCTGCATGGTGGCCTTCATCGCGTGCGGGGGTCGACGATCCGATACAGCACGTCACAAAGCAGGTTCAGGGTGACGAAGATCAGGCCGATCAGCAAGGTGCAGCCCACGACGGCATTCATATCCCCGGCCAGCAGCGCATTGGTCAGGTAGCGGCCGAAGCCGGGCCACGCGAACACCGTCTCCGTCAGCACCGCGCCTTCCAGCAGGAAGGCGTAGGACAGCGCCACCACGGTGACCACCTGCACGGCGATATTACGGAAGGCGTGGATCCATACGGTACGCGCCCAGGACAGGCCTTTGGCGCGCGCCGTGACCACGTACTCCTGGCCCAGTTGCTCGATCATGAAGCTGCGGGTCATGCGGCTGATATACGCCATGGCGCTGAATCCCAACAGCGAGGCAGGCAGGACGATGTGGCTGAACACATTGGCGAAAACGTCCCAGCTGCCGGACCGGGCGGCGTCCAGCAGGTAGAACCCGCTGCCGTCCACCAGGTCGAATTCGTAGGCCAGGTCGATGCGGCCCGGACCGCCGATCCAGCCCAGCTTGCCGTACAACAGCACCAACCCCATCAATCCCAGCCAGAAATTCGGTGTGGAATGGCCCAGCAGGCCGATGACGCGCACCAGGTGGTCCAGCCAGGTATCGCGGTACATCGCCGAGAAGACCCCCGCAGGGATACCCAGGCCGGTACCGATGACGACCGCCACGCTGGCCAGTTCCAGCGTGGCCGGAAACACGCGGGCGATATCCTGCAGCACCGGTTTGCCGGTGGTCAGCGCCGTACCCAGGTCCAGCGTCAGTATCCCGTGAAGATAGGACCCGAACTGGACGATCAGGGGTTGGTCCAGGCCAAGCTGGTGGTACATCGCGTCATACGCTTCCTTGGTGACGTTGTCCCCCAGCACCGCGACCACTGGATCCAGCGGCAGCAGCCGGCCGATGAAGAACGTCAGCGCGGCCAGCCCCAGCAAGGTAATACAGACCGACAGCGCCGTGCTTGCCACGGCCCGCCCACGCGCAAGAAGGCGCCTCCGCGGCCGGGCCGCTTCACGATCCGGCCGCCGCGGGACGTCCGACTGGTCCACCATCCGAGTTTCCGTCGTCATGCGGCCCCCTACTTTGACGCCTTGTCGTAGTAGACGCGGAAGCCGTTCCAGGTCCAGTCGTGGACCTCCTTGCGCACGCCGGCCACATTATACGTCTGGAACATCACGGCGATCGGCCCCTTCTGCATCCACTCCTCCTGCAGGCGGGCGTACATGGCGTTGCGCTTTTCGGGATCGCCTTCCAGCAAGGCGGCCTGCACCTCCGCGTTCATCCCCTTGTCCTGCCACGACGTGCGCCAGACCGGGTATTGGGTCAGCTTGGCCTCGGCGCGGTTGTCGGGGTTCTGCACCAGGCGCGAGGCATTGCCGTGCGCGTCCGGGATGCTGGTCTGCCAGGGCTGGATGGCGGTCTGGTATTCGCGACCGCGCGTGCGGCTGAACAACTGGGTATTGGCCATGCGTTCCAGGGACAGCGTGACGCCCACTTTGGCCGCGTTCTGCTGGATGCTCTCGCCGAGCGGGGACGAATAGGACAGCGTGCCGAGCAACAAGGACGCCTTGAAGCCGTTCGGGTAGCCCGCCTCGGTGAGCAGCTGCTTCGCCTTCGCCAGGTCCAGATGGAAAGGTTCACCCGCCTTCGCATCCAGCGCGCCGGTGGCGCCCAGTTGCGCGAAGCTGGCGCGCGGCACGCCCGTATAGGCCATGACGGTCTTGGCCAGGCCATCGTAATCGACCAGGTAGCGCATCGCCAGGCGCACCTTCTCGTTGGCGAAGATGGGATCGGCGGTATTGAAGGTCCAGAGCACCAACTGGGGCTTGAGGACCTTGTCGATACTGATGTCCTTGGATTTCTCCATCGCCGCCAGGTCGTCCGAACCAAGATCGCGCGCCACGTCCACATCGCCCTTTTCCAGAAGCAGGCGTTGCGTGCCGGGCTCCGCGACGTGGCGAATCAGGATCCGCTTCAGTTGCGGCTTGGGCCCCCAGTAATCGTCATTGGCCTGCAGCACCACCGATTCGCCCGCATGCCAGGTGACCAGGCGATAGGGACCGACGCAGGCCGTGTTGGTGGCGAGATACTTGTTGCCCATGTCGCCGTTCTGCTCGTGGGCCATGACGGTCTTCATGTCCAGCACCGCCGACACGCGATACGCCGCGATGGCCTGCAGGATCACCGAGGTGGGATACGGCTTGTCCAGTTTCAGCACCAGGGTGTCATCGTCGGTGGCGACGATGCGCTCATCGACATTGCCCTTGGTGAACCCGTATTCCGTCAATGCCGCGGCATTGCCGAAGCCCAGCTTCACCACCCGGCGCATGCTCTGCTCCACATCGTGCGCCGTGGCGATATTGCCGGAGGGAAACTTGGCGCCGTGGCGCAGATGGAAGGTGATCTGCATGCGGTCCGGCGCCACGTCCCAGCTTTGCGCGAACGACGGCAGCACCTTGGACTCGTCCTTGGGATCGAAACGGGCCAGCGTGTCGCAGGTATTGTCCATCAGCTCGCCCGTCACGACCTCGCCGATCTGCGCGGGATCGAAGGTGCTGATGGCGTCGATATTCCACGCCATGACCAGCGCGGTCTTGGGCGTCGCTGCGTGCACGGTCGCGCACAGCAACAGCGCGGGTAGCGACAGCAACGCCGCGGCCTCGAGTTTTCTCGTCATTGAAATCCCCTTGCATGGTCTGTTCCGGATCCGGCGTTCGTTGTCGAAGCCCCTCTCGGCGTCTTGACGGAGCCAACGCGGCTCCCGGTGCTGTCTAGGCGGCCTTCGACGGCCGCGGCTGTATGGGCGGACTGACCGAATCCGGTATCGGACAGATATAGGGCATGCGCTGCGTCCGGTCCTGGTGATCCTTCTTCGCACGGGCCATCAGCGTTTCGTCGGTCAGCACCTCCAGCGCCGTGCCGGCCATGATGCGGGCCGCGTGAACCATGCCCTTGTGCGCCAGGGGCGATTTTCCCTGCGCCACGACCTGCCACGAATGCCCCGGCGTGCCGATGGCCTGCGTGGCCACGCGCGCCTGGATGGTCGGCACCACCCAGCTGACGTCGCCGACGTCGGTCGAGCCTATCATCAGTTCCCCTTTGGCATCGATGGGGACGATGAAGTCGCACAGCGGCGTGGCGCGTGGTTCGACGCCCGTGCGCCGGTACGCGGTGCTGATGTCCTCTTCGCTGAGCGTGGCCTGGATGCGCGCCGCGAACGCCATGTCGTCCGCATCGAAAGGCACCGGCCCAAGCCGCTGCATGACCTGGTACATGGCGGCTTCCAGCGGCTTGTTGGGCAGCATGTTCGACAGTGCGCTCATGACGCTGTACTCGACGTGCGTTTCCGTCATCAGCGCCGCGCCCTCCGCCACTTTCTTGACACGTTCGATCAGCGCCATCATCCCCTGCAGGTCACGCGAGCGGATGGCATACCGCACCTTGGCATTGGCCTGCACCACATTGGGAGCGATGCCGCCGCTATCGAGCATTGCGTAATGGATGCGGGCATCGGAGGGCATGTGTTCGCGCATGTAGTTGACGCCCACGTTCATCAGCTCCACCGCATCCAGGGCGCTGCGGCCCAGATGCGGCGCGGCCGCGGCGTGCGATGCCCGGCCGGTGAAGTGGAAGTCCATGCGCGTGTTCGCCAGCGACTGGGCTTCGTCCACCCGGGTCATCGCGGCCGGGTGCCAGCTGATGGCGATGTCCACGTCCTTGAAACAGCCCGCGCGCACCATGAATGCCTTCGCGGCGCCGCCCTCCTCCGCCGGACAGCCGTAGTAGCGCACGCGGCCGGGTTTGCCGGATTTTTCCAGCCATGCCTTGACGGCGGCGGCGGCCATCAAGGAAGCGGAGCCCAGCAGGTTGTGCCCGCAACCATGGCCATGCCCGTTCGCGTGCACTTCCTTATGCTCGGTGGCGCCCGCCACCTGGCTCAGGCCCGGCAGCGCATCGTATTCGCCAAGGATGGCGATGACCGGACCACCCTCGCCCGCCTCGCCCATCACGGCGGTAGGGATGCCGCCGAGGTCCTCGGTGACCCGGAAGCCATAACGGCGTAGCGTGTCCACGTGGGCGGCGACACTGCGGAATTCCGTGTAGGCGATTTCCGGCGTCTCCCAGACACTGTCGCTCAGGTCAGTGAAAGCGCCTGTGTTCTCATCGAAGAAAGGCAGGAGTTGATCCAGGGATGTCATGGCGATGTACCTCGGAGGGCGGGGGGAAAGGAGCGGATTGAGTATGAAAGCCTGCCGGACGTGCGTCCAATTCCGATAATTCATCGCCCTATGCGTATGCAGAATGAAGCCCGTGCGCCCGCTGGCCGCTCCTTCCTATACCCGCATCGCGTTCCTGACCGGGAAGGGGCGGGCCGCGAGGAGCCAGATGAGACCGCCCATCAGCAGCGCGGCGCTTGCCGTGTGCAGCGACCACGTGAAGACCAGGCTGTGGCCGATGCCGCTTCTGAGCAGCGCGCCGAACAGCGGGGGACTCAGGATCTGGCCTATGGCGTAGACGGCGGTCATCAAGCCAATGACCGCCGTTGACTTGTGCGGCCAGCGCAGCCTGACTTCCCGAAAGGCAAACAAGGTCAGCGCGGTGAACGGCGCTCCCACGAATACGCTGCTCAGCACGAAGCCAGCCGCACTGGGCCACCATAGCCCCATCACCACGCCAAGCGACTGGGTGAAATAGCAAACCGCCAACAGCCGGCCATTATCCCAATGCGACGGCATGCGCAAGGATGCCAGGCAGCCCAAGGCCGCGCTGATGCCGTAGATCGGCCAGATCCAATCGACCCATATGGAACCGGGGATCACCTCGCGCGCCATCACCGGCAGGAAGGTCGCGGTGATGACATAGCCGAATCCTGCCAACCCATAGGCAAGCATCAGCCAGCCCAGGCCGACGCCGGAATTCAGCGTTTCAGTCAATGTTTCAGTCAAGGATCCAACGGACCGTGCCGCGGACTGCGGCAGGTGAGCGACGGCGCTGGTGATGCCATGCATGCCTTCGCGCCGCCATGTATGCCGGCGGCCACGACGCAATTCGTACCCGATCCACAGCACCAGCACGCCCACCACGCCGCCTAGAAGCTTCCAGCCGGTGGCTGCGCTCCAGCCCATCGAAGCGGTGGCACTGGCCAGGACGCCGCCCAGCACGATGCCCACGCCCGACCCACAATAAATCAGCCCGGCCAGGGAGGTGCGGTTCTGCTGCGCGAGTCGCCGCAGGCACCAGCTGGATGTGAACACGAACGCAAACGCGCTCGCTATTCCTGAAAAGAAGCGCAGCCACGCCCATAAGTCAGGCCAAGGCAAGGCCATGCCCAGCGTCAGCGCCACGGTTGCGGCCAGGCCGGCGACAGCCAGGGTTTCATCGGGTGCGTCCCTGCGGGTCAGGCGCAACCAGACGCCGGGAATCAGGGAGCAAAGTATCGCGCCGACGAAATAGCCGAGCAGATTACTTTCGGCCAGCCAGCACGCTTGCGCCAGCGAGAGCCAGCCGTCGCTCAGCATGATGGGCAAAAGTGGCGTGAAGGCGAAACGCCCGATACCGATGGCCGTGGCGACGGACAACATTCCCATCAGGGCAATGCGTGTCGCGCTCTGCTGTGACATGGGCTCAACGGTCATACGAGGTATCTCCTCAACGCGTCAGAACTTCTGGCAGATCTAGGGCGGAAACTACGATACACGCGTTTTGATTTAATTCGACAATGTTGGTGTAACAGCCACGCTTCGTTACACACCACAGGCGCAGCCTCCGCACCTGGGCCTATGATCCCTTCCGCAACTCGGCGGGGCACACGACTGCATCACGACAGCCGATATTGCACGGCCTCGGCGATATGCGTTTCCGCGATCAGGCGCTCGCCATCCAGATCGGCCGCCGTTCTTGCCACGCGTAGCGCGCGATGCGTGGCGCGGGCGGATGCGTGCAGACGGCTCATTGCGCTGCGCAACAGTTCGCGCGCCTTCCCCGTCATGGGACAGGACACCTCCAGCTGATGACCGACCAGGGCGGCGTTCGGCTCGCCTTGCCGCGCCATCTGCCGCGCCCGGCAGGCCACGACACGATCGCGTATCGCCGCCGAAGGTTCGCCCGCCGGCAAGGACATCCAGTCCGCCTGGGCTGGCGGCAACATCACGTGCAGGTCGATACGGTCCAGCATGGGACCGGATATCTTTGCGCGATAACGCGCCGCCTGCTCCGCGGAGCAACGGCAGGCATGCCGGGGATGCCCGCGCCAGCCGCAAGGGCACGGATTCATCGCCGCCACGAACTGGAAGCGCGCCGGATAACGCACCGTCTGCATCGCCCGGGAAATGGAGATCTGCCCCGTCTCCAGCGGCTCGCGCAAGGCCTCCAGGGCACGCCGGCTGAACTCCGGCAATTCATCCAGGAACAGCACGCCATGATGCGCACGGCTTATCTCGCCAGGTCGAGGCCGCGCACCGCCCCCGACCAGCGCCGCGGCCGAAGCGGTGTGATGCGGCGCCCGGAAGGGAGGCTGCGTGCCCAGGCTACCCGGCTCCCCGGTCAGGCTGGCGATGGCAGCCGCTTCCAGCGCCTGTTCCGCGGCAAGCGGCGGCAGGATGCCGGGCAGCCTCTGCGCCAGCATGCTCTTGCCGGCGCCCGGCGGACCGACCATCAGCAGGCTGTGCCCACCCGCCGCCGCCAGTTCCAGGGCCCGGCGCGCCCCGCCCTGCCCCCGCACATCCGACAGGCAAGGCAGCGGCGGCGGTTCCGCCCAGGGCGCCGGACGCGCCATGGCCAGTGGCGCTTCCCCGGTCAAATGCGACACCACTTCCGTCAAGGTGTGCGCCGCCCATACGCGCAGGCCTGGCACATGCGCCGCCTGCGCCGCGCTGAGGGCCGGCAGGATGAGCTCTGCGTCGGCGTGATCGCTCGCCGTACCCAGGGCGATGGCCAATGGCGCCGCCACCGGGACCAGGGTGCCGGTAAGCGACAGTTCGCCTGCCATGACCACGCGCGCCAGCGGATCGTCCCCGTGACCCGCGCGCGCGGTGGGCACGGAGATCTGCCCCGATGCCATCAACACGCCCAAGGCCATCGGCAGGTCGAAACGCCCGGACTCCTTGCGCAGGTCCGCCGGCGACAGGTTGACCGTGATGCGGCCCGCCGGAAAGTCATAGCCGCTGTTGAGTATCGCCGCCCGCACCCGCTCGCGGCTTTCGCGCACCTCGACATCCGCCAGGCCCACGACGGTGAAGGTGGGCAGACCCGCGGCCAGATGCGTTTCCACCCGCACGGCGGGCGCGTCCACGCCCGCCAACGCACGACTGGTCAGAACGGCTAGGGACATACGGGCCGCCTTGCAGGAGATGATCGAGGCGGCAGTATGCGGGGCGAGCGGGCGGAAAAAGCGCGCAAGGGACACTTATGTCACTGCGATGGACGTTGCCGCGCCCCTGCGCGCAGCAGCGCGGCAGCGGCAGGCACGGAGCGAAGCAGGCGGAACGACACGGCGGGCGGGGCAAGCCCCACCGTACTTTTCCCGATTGCCGCTGCCGCGCGGTCCCGGCACACTGGCTGGAATGAATATTCGACAGCTGGCCACGTTTTGCCGCGTCGCCGAGGTCGGCAGCTTCGCGGCGGCCGCCAAAGCCCTGCACGCTACGCAATCCACCATTTCCACCCGCATCCGCGAACTGGAAACGGCGTGGGGCGTCGAACTCTTCGACCGATCGCATCACCGCCTGCAACTGTCGGCCAAAGGACAGGAAATCCTGCCCTGGGCCAGGCAGATCGTCGGCCTGTCCGAACGCATCAGCTTTCATCTGGGCGAGCCGGATGCCATCACCGGCCTGCTGCGCATAGGGTGCGCGGGCCGTATCGCCCACACCTGGCTGCCCCGGCTCATCGCCGCCATCCGCGCACGCTACTCGCAGGTACGCTTCGACATCGTGCTGGGCTTGACCGCGCCGCTGCTGCAGAAGGTAAAGTCCGGCGAGCTGGATATCGCCTTCGCGGGAGCCCCCATCACCGACCCGGCGCTGGAGGCGGTGTCCCTGGGTTACGACGAATTCGTGTGGATGGCATCGCCCGAACTCGATATCCCCTTGGAGCGGACGCTGGCCCCCGCCGACCTGGTCAGATGGCCGATCGTAGGCCTGTCCCAGGCTTCGCCCCACCACCCCGCCATCGCGCAGTGGTTCGGCGCCGCCAACGTCGAATACGATCCGGTGATCTCCTGTAGCGACATGGGCATGGCCGCCAAGCTGATTACCGCGGGGCTGGGCATCGGCCTGCTGCATCGGTCGTCCCATCGCAACGAGGTGCTGGCCGGCCTGCTGACGGTGCTCGACACATCGCCGACGTTCCCCCGGCTGGAATTCGTCGCGGTTCATCAGCGCAACAACAGCAGCGCGCTCGTCACGGCAGTGGCCTTGCTGGCGGCGGAAATCAGCGAATTCCCGCACGCATAGCCGCGCCGAAGCGAGGGCGACGCGCGTTTGCCTGGCGTAACCTGCGTGCAGGCGACGATAGCTCCAACCGCGCCCTGCACGCAAGGCCAAGCGCGATCAACGCGCTGCCATGCTGATACCCGCCTTGTGTATGACCTCGGCCCACTTGGTCCGCTCGCCCGTGATGAATGCGCCGAATTCATCGGGGGCCATGCTTTGCGGTTCGGTGCCGATGTCGATCAGCTTCTGGCGGATGTCAGCGCGCGCCAGGATCTTCGCGGTTTCCTTGCTCAGCATCTCGACGATCGCCGGCGGCGTGCCCGCTGGCGCCAGCAAGCCATACCAGACCGTCACGTCGTAACCCGGCAACCCCTGCGATGCCACCGTCGGTATCTCCGGCACCATCGGCGACGGATGCGCCGCGGTCACCGCCAATCCCCGCAACTGTCCGGACTTCACCATCGCGGCAGCGGTGGGCATATTGTCGAACACCAGGTTGATGCGTCCAGCCACGGTTTCACTGAGCGCCTGCGGGCCGCCCTTGAACGGCACATGGGTCATCTCGATTCCCGCCATCGATTGGAAGAGTTCGGCGGACATATGGGGCGACGAGCCGGTACCCGCACTGCCGAAGAAAAGCTTGTGCGTCTTGCCGTACGCGATCAGCTCCTGCACGTTCTTGACCGGCAGCGAAGGATTCACAAGCAGGATGTTCTGGATGCCCGCCACAAGCGAGATGGGAGCGAAGCTGCGCGCGGCATCGTAGGGAAGATCGTTCAGCAAGGCGGGATTGACCGCCAGCGCCGAACTCGACCCCATCAGCAAGGTATACCCGTCCGGCGCGCTGCGTGCCGCCACGCCGGTGCCCAGGGCACTGCCGGCGCCGGGGCGATTTTCCACGACGACAGGCTGGCCCAGATCCAGCGCCATCTGCTCAGCGACGGTGCGCGCCAATACGTCGGAGGTGCCGCCGGGCGTGAACGGCACGATGATCTTGATGGCGTGCTCGGGATACGTGCCGGCGCAAGCCGGTGTCATCCATGCCGCGGCAAGCGTGAATGACAAGGCGGCCAACGAACATGACCGGATGACGCGAATGGTGGAAAGAAAATCCATGGCAAGCCCCTTGTGTCGTTATGAAAGACTGACGTCCATGTCTCCCCCCTCT
The DNA here is from genome assembly GCF_002209485.1 of Achromobacter sp. HZ34. Lineage (GTDB taxonomy): Bacteria > Pseudomonadota > Gammaproteobacteria > Burkholderiales > Burkholderiaceae_B > Bordetella_C. The sequence continues at coordinate 339,246 of NZ_NJIX01000002.1, forward strand.
CCGGCACTTCGGGGCGTGTAAAGCGCTTTTTATTTTTCTTGATGCGGGTGGCGTCAGCCGTGATACGAGCGACGGCCCGTATCGCGCAGCCACAAGCGCAACAGGTGACGCTTGCGCTCGGGTTCAGGATAATCCACGAAACCGGTGCGGCGGTGACCGCAACGGCGGTTGTCGACGATCTGGATCTGGCCGCGTTCGAAGAAGAACTCGCGGTTCCAGCGCGGCTCGGCCATGATGGATTCCAGCGCATCCAGCGCCTGCAAGCCCAAGGGATCGAGCGCCTGCCCCGCCAGGTGGTAGCCGCTGAGCGTCTGGTGGCGCGACAGCTTGCAGTTCAGAAAATCGCCATCATAAGTAAACAGCGGGCGGTTCAGCACCATGGGATCGCCAGGGAAATGCTCGCGCTGGCGGTTGGCCAGGTAAGGCCGATACAGGCGCTCGACCAGCTCGATGGGATGGCGCTTGAGCATCTCGTTGTAGACGGCGTAGAAACTGACGATGCTGTTGATGCCGCCGGTCATCGCGGGATGCAGGCAGAACAGCGCCACATAGTGCGGCGGGCAGAGGTTGTAGTTGTTGTCGGTATGGAAGTTCTGGTCCTTGCGGGTGGTGTCGCCGCGCACGGAGGTACTGTAAGCGCGGCCCTGATCCTTGACGTCATAGATCATCTTGCCGTCGAAGCTCTGTGCGACCGGACGCGCCACCATCTGCCCCAACATCCAGTAGATCGCCCGGCATTCCTCCTGCGAATACTGCTGCACGGGAATCTTGTCCAGGATGACGAAGCCTACGCCATCACGCAGGATGTCGCGGGCCCGTGCCATCAAGACCGAGCAGCGGGGCATGGCGTGGTCGGCCGGCGTCAGCAGCAGGGTGGGCAGGGGATTGCGGCGCAGGTCCTCCACGAAAGCATCGATCTCGGCCAGCGCCACGTCGTCCAGCTGAACCTTGCCGTCCTCGGGCGCCAAGGTGTCGCGATCCCAGACGATGGGGCCCGCCAGTGGCGTATCGCGTATCAGCGGGCGACCCGGCTTCGCTGTATCCAGAATGGTCACTTCCTCGCCTTCGGCGAGGTCCCGCGTACGTTCCGCTTGCATTTCCATGAAACCCAACTCCCCTTGATCAGGGCAGCCAATGCGGCTGCCCGCGCGCCGTGTGATCGGCTATTGCATGTGGTGCAGGGAAGTATAGGGAGGACGTGGAAGGGGAAAAAACGAATAATTCCGTCGACGCAGCAACGGGAAATTCGATATCCGGGATTTCCAGTAGGGGGTATGCGAGCCGGACCGACAGGTCCGGCCGCGCGTCATGCGTCAGTGGCGGGATTCGCTCGACTCAACGCTGTGCGGTCGACGTTCAACGTTCAACACTGGTCACCCATTGCCTGCCGCCGGCCGTCCGAGACTCAGCGATTATGTTCCTTGCGCCATGCCGCGAAGTCGATGGGCGTTTGCGGGTCGGTGGCGGGATAGAGGCCCAGGATCGAGCGGCCGTTGGCCACCTGTTCGGCGACGAAGTCCTCGAACACGGTCATTTCCGCGGCTTCGGCGGCGATTTCGTCGGCCATGTGGGCGGGGATCACCAGCACGCCTTCGTCGTCGCCCACGATGACGTCGCCGGGGAAGACCGGTGCGTCGCCGCAGCCGATAGGGACGTTGATGTCGATGGCCTGATGCAGCGTCAGGTTGGTCGGCGCGGACGGGCGCTGGTGGTAAGCACGCATCTTCATCTTGCCGATCTCGGGCGCGTCACGAAAACCACCGTCGGTCACCACGCCTTCCACGCCGCGGGCCTGCAAGCGGCCGACCAGGATGCCGCCCGCCGACGCGGCGCGCGCGTCCTTGCGGCTGTCGATCACCAGCACCGCGCCCGGCGGGCAATCTTCGATCGCCTTGCGTTGGGGGTGTGCGCGGTCGCGGAACACTTCGATGCCATTGAGGTCTTCGCGTGCCGGCATATAGCGCAGCGTGAATGCCTCGCCCACCATGGAGGGGCCGCCACGCACGCCGCCTACCGGCAGCGCGCCCTGGATCATCTGCGAGCGCAGGCCGCGCTTGAACAGGCAGGTACACAAGGTGGCGGTGCTTACGCCGCGCAGCAATTCACGGGTTTCGGGTTTCAACATGATCGGTGTTCTCTAAAAGACAGGGGAAAAAGGAGCAGATCTGATTCACCATCAGGCGCCCTGCCAATGCCGCCGGCATCCTTCCTGCGGAATGGGAGGAAATCGCGTAAAGCCGTGCAGCGACGCCGATGCCATCAGAAAATATCCGGCTCGCGCACGGGGGCGCCGAAATCGGTGCGCAGGAAATCGAAGTCGCAGCCCTGGTCGGCCTGCTCGATGTGCTTGGAGAACATCCAGCCATAGCCGCGCTCGTAGCGCCGTTCCGGCTGCTTCCACTCCGCGCGGCGCCGCTGCAGTTCGGCATCATCGACATCGAGGTTGATCGTGCGGGCATCCACGTCCAGCGAGATGATGTCGCCATTGCGCACCAGGCCCAGCGGACCACCCACATAAGACTCAGGCGAAACATGCAGGATGCAGGCGCCATAGCTGGTGCCGCTCATGCGCGCATCGGACAGCCGCACCATGTCGCGCACGCCCTGCTTCACCAGCTTCTTCGGCACGGGCAACATGCCCCACTCAGGCATGCCCGGCCCCCCCTGCGGCCCCGCATTACGCAGGATCAGCACATGGTCCGCCGTGACGTCCAGGTTCTCGTCATCGATGGCCGCCTTCATCGACGGATAGTCGTCGAATACCAGCGCCGGCCCTGAATGCTTGAGGAAACGCGGATCGGCCGCGCCCGGCTTCATCACGCAGCCGTCCGGCGCCAGATTGCCACGCAGCACGGCCAGCGAACCTTCGGCATAGACGGGATCGTCCACGGTGCGGATGACGTCGTCGTTGTACACGGCCGCGCCCTCGATGTTCTGCCCCAGCGTACGGCCGGTGACGGTCATCTCGTCCAGGTGCAGATGCTCGCGGATACGGGTCATCATCGCCGGCAGCCCGCCGGCGTAGAAGAAATCTTCCATCAGATACTTGTCGCCGCTGGGCCGCACGTTGGCGATCACCGGCACCGTGCGGCTGGCCTTCTCGAAATCATCCAGGCTGATGTCGTGGCCCGCGCGCCGCCCCTGGGCAATCACGTGAATGATGGCGTTGGTGGAACAGCCCATGGCCATGGCCACGGTGATGGCGTTTTCGAAAGCCTTGCGCGTCTGGATGCGCGCCGGCGTCAGGTCTTCCCACACCATCTCCACGATACGGCGGCCCGACTCCGAACTCATGCGGACATGGTTGGCGTCCGGCGCGGGAATCGACGACGCGCCCGGCAAGGTCATGCCCAGGGCTTCGGCAATGGCGGTCATGGTGCTGGCGGTGCCCATGGTCATGCACGTGCCATGGCTGCGCGCGATACCGCCCTGGATGCCGATCCACTGTTGCTCGGTGATGATGCCGGCGCGGCGGTCGTCCCAGAACTTCCAGGCATCCGATCCCGAACCCAGGGTATGGCCCTGCCAGTTGCCCCGCAGCATGGGACCCGCCGGCACATAGATGGCGGGCAGTCCGGCGCTGGTGGCGCCCATCAGCAGCGCGGGCGTGGTCTTGTCGCAACCGCCCATCAGTACCACGCCGTCGACGGGATGGCAGCGCAGGAGCTCTTCCGCATCCATCGCCAGCATGTTCCGGTACAGCATGGTCGTCGGCTTGACGTATTGCTCGGCCAGCGACAACGCCGGCAGTTCGATGGGGAAGCCGCCCGCCTGCAGCACGCCCCGCTTGACGTCCTCGACGCGCTGCTTGAAGTGGGTATGACAGGGGTTGATGTCCGACCAGGTATTGACGATGCCGATCACCGGGCGCCCGGCCCACTCTTCGGGCGCGTAACCCATCTGCATGGCGCGGGATCGGTGGCCGAAGCCACGCAGGTCATCGGGGGCGAACCAGCGCGCGCTGCGCAAGGTCTCGGAAGTCTTCTTCTTGGTCGTCATCGTATTTGCTCGGCAAGCACCATAAAGGCGTCAACAGGAAATGGGATGCACTGCGGCAGCCGTGCGCGGCGCGCGCCTGTTCATGCTTGAACAGGGTTTGTCTCGGGGTCGAATCTTGTACGTTCTTGATTAAAATATACTAATACATTAGTACATCATGAACAAGCCATGTCACCTGCCGTCGTCACGCCCATCCATCCGCTTCTGATTACCACATGCCATGAATGAATCCATCAGGCTGGACCGCTACCGGCAGGCCGCGCCGCAACTCTACGAATTGCTGCGCGAGGCCATTGTTTCATTGGCATTGCCGCCGGGCACCGCACTGGTGCGTCCGGAGCTGGCGGCGCAGTATGGCGTCAGCCAGACGCCCGTGCGCGATGCGCTCATGCGATTGGAGGAAGAAGGCCTGGTGGATGTGATTCCCCAAGCCGGTACGCGCGTCAGCAAGATAGACCTGGACCGCGCCGGCCAGGCGCACTTCCTGCGCCGCGCCATCGAGCTGGAGCTCGTGCGCGAGCTGGCGGCGACCGACAACGCCGGCCTGGTCAAGCGCTTGCGGGCCCAGCTGGATATGCAGCAGGCCCAGGTCGAGGCAGCGGATCTGGAGGCCTTCGCCGCCATAGACCTGGAGTTTCACCGGGAGTTGTACGCGGCGGCCAATATGCTGGACCTGTGGCAACTGGTGTACAGCCGCAGCGGCCATATCGACCGCCTGCGCCGCCTGCATCTGCCGGCGGTGGGCAAGGCCCAGCGTATCCAGAACGATCACACGCTGATCGTCGATGCCATCGCGGCGGGCGATCCCGGCCTGGCCGAGCAACGCTTGCGGGAACACCTGTCGCACACGCTGCGGCAGGTGGACGAGATCCGCACCCGGCATCCGGAGTATTTCAAGGCCTAGGAATCAGGCCACGCCGGGACATCGGCACTCACACCTTGGGCGCGCCGCCTTCCAGTGCGGACAGCCTGGCTTCCAGCGCGGCGACCTGGGCGGTCAGTTGATCGACACGCGTCAACGTACGGGCCAGCAGATCGGCCTGCACATCGAACTCTTCCCGCGTCACCAGATCCAGCTTGGCGAAGCCTTGCGTCATCATCGCGCGCACATTGCGCTCGACATCCGCCGCGGGGCTGCGCGCGATCAGGTCCGAGATATTCTTCTGGATGTCTTCCATCCATTGCATGGGATTGGTGGTGTTCATTTCTGCATCCTATTCCGCGAAGGTTGAAAGTCGCGAACCTCAAGTGTAAATCGCTTCTGCAGGGCGCAAAAAAAGAGCGGCACGAGGGCCGCCCCAGGGCTCCGGAGACAACCGGAATGCTTATTGGCAGCCCATCTGGCTGGCCGATTGGGTAAACAGGTCGGTCGACTGCTTGCATTGCGCGGCCAGCGCCGTCTTGTCCTGCACGGTCGCCCACTGGGTGCGCGAAGCTTCCAGCTGCTGGCGGAACGTCGCGACCGCGGGGCTGTTGGCGCCCAGCTTGTCCATGCACGAGTTGACCTTGTGGATGTAGTCATCGCACTCCGCCGGCACGCCACCGGCACTGGCGGTCGTGGCGGCGCTGGCGGTGGCGCCTATCGCCGTGGAGGATGGCACCGCACTGCCCGCAGGCGTGGCCGCCCCCGCTGGGGCGGGAGCAGCGACGGCGGGCGCCACCGCCGCGGCGGACGGATTGCCGTCCTTCTTGTCACAAGCCGTCAAGACGGTCGCGGCCAGCAACATCGCCGCCGCAATCGTGGCGTTCCTAGATAAGCGATTCATGGTTTTTCTTTCCCGTTGTCCCGGCGGTCGAATGCCACCCTGGCGGACATTTCCTCGCGAACCGAAACACGCATATCGCTTGGTTGAAAGCATTCTTGATGCAGGCCTCATTTAGACACAACGTCAGCATGTAAGTCGGCGTATCAAGCGCGGCTCGGTCTCTCCATGACGGCTTTACAGGCGCAGGCAGGCATTACCCGAGCCTCATCCTTATGGAGGGCATACCTACGCCGTAGTACTGCAGCAATTTGCTACAAAAAAGCGGGGCGGAGAACATCCTGTAGCTGGGACGTGCACCACGTTCTGCACCACTCATGTGCGTGCCGTTCCAGGATGTTCCCCGTTTTGGGGCGATCTCATGCGAACCGGGGCGGCCAAAAATTGGCACAGATATTGCTTTTACCACTGTGCCTAGCGCAAACCATGAGAGGAATAAGCCATGAAACTCATCATCGCCATCATCAAGCCATTCAAGCTCGACGAGGTGCGGGTGGCACTGTCCGGAATCGGCGTCCAAGGACTGACAGTCACTGAAGTCAAGGGTTTTGGACGCCAGAAGGGCCACACCGAACTGTATCGCGGCGCGGAATACGCCGTCGACTTCCTGCCCAAGTTGCGGGTGGAAGCCGCGGTCCCTGACGACCTGGTCGAACAGGCCATCGAAACCATCGAGCAAGCAGCCCGTACGGGCAAGATCGGCGACGGCAAGATCTTCGTCGCCCCCCTGGAGCAAGTCATTCGCATCCGCACTGGCGAAGCAGGCGAAGCAGCACTTTAAATAACGAATAAAGACGCTATTGGAGCCATTACAAATGGATAAAGCAGATATCTCGTGGATGCTTGTATCGACACTGCTGGTGTTGATGATGGCAGTTCCCGGCCTGGCCCTGTTCTACGGCGGCCTGGTGCGGAGCAAGAATGTATTGTCGGTACTGATGCAGGTCATGACGACGTTCGTCCTGGGCCTGGTGCTGTGGTTCATCTACGGTTATTCGCTGGCCTTCACTGAAGGCAATGCCTTCTTCGGTGGCTTCTCGCGCGCCTTTTTCTCGGGCATGTTCACGCCTGCCGACGGCAAGTACGCCATGTCGGCCACGCTGACCGAGCTGATCTTTGCCTCGTTCCAGGCGACCTTCGCCGGCATCACCTGCGCGCTGATCGTGGGCAGCTTCGCCGAACGCGCCCGCTTCTCGGCAGTGCTGGTGTTCACGGTGATCTGGTTCACGTTCGCCTACGTGCCCATCGCCCACATGGTGTGGTTCGCCTCGCCCACCGCGCCCGGCCTGATGAATGCCAAGGGTGCGCTGGACTTCGCCGGCGGCACCGTGGTGCACATCAACGCCGGTATCGCCGGCCTGGTGGGTGCCTATGTGATCGGCAAGCGCGTCGGCTATGGCCGTGAATCGATGCAGCCGCACAATCTGCCCATGGTCATGATCGGTGCATCGCTGCTGTGGGTGGGCTGGTTCGGTTTCAACGCCGGCTCCTCGCTGATGGCCAATGAACAAGCCACCCTCGCCTTCTTCAACACCATGATCGCCACCGCCGCCGCCGTGCTGGCCTGGTTGTTCACGGAATGGGCGCTCAAGGGCAAGCCGTCCATGCTGGGTGCTGCTTCGGGCGCCGTTGCTGGTCTGGTTGCCATCACCCCCGCCGCCGGCCTGGTCGGCATGGTCGGCGCCTTCATCATCGGCGTGGCCGGTGGTGTGATCTGCGTGTGGGGCGTGAACGGCCTGAAGCGCATGCTCAAGGCGGACGACGCGCTGGACGTGTTTGGCGTGCACGGCATCGGTGGCATCACCGGTGCCCTGCTGACCGGCGTGTTCAACGCCCAGGCCCTGGGCGGCCCGGGCCTGAAGACTGCCGCGGAAATCGGTGGCCAGGTGTGGGTGCAGTTCGAAGGCGTGGTCCTGACCATCGTCTGGTCCGGCATCGTGGCCTGGATCGCCTACAAGATCGCCGACATGGTCTGCGGCCTGCGTGTGCCGGAAGACGTCGAACGCGAAGGCCTGGACGTTACCTGCCACGGCGAATCGGCATATCACAGTTAATGGAAGCGACCCCGGCCCGATAGAGGCCGGGGCACAAGGGGAAACGGGGCGCTCGATGAGCGCCCCGTTTTTTTGATACGTCGATATTGCGCCAGGCTCAGGCCCGGCGGCCCTGCCCCATCGCCAGGTAATCCTCAGACCTGGTTCAGCGTTTCCAGGTCGACCGGCAGCGCGCGGTTCAGCACGGACGCGACCTTCACCCGCAAGGCATTGGAATGGGCCCGGCGGATCTCGCGCTTGACGTCCAGCAACTGCTGCGGATGCATGGAGAACTCGGTCAGGCCCAGTCCCAGCAGCAGGCGGGTCAACTGCGCATCGCCCGCCATTTCCCCGCACACGGCCACCGGCTTACCGGCCCGCTCACCCACATTGATGGTGTGCGACAGCAAGCGCATGATGGCCGGATGCAAGGCGTCGTACAAGGACGCCACCTGCACATCGCCACGATCGATGGCCAGCGTGTACTGGATCAGGTCATTGGTGCCGATGGACAGGAAATCCAGGGCCTGGGCGAAGGGCTCGATGGCAATGGCAATGGCAGGCACTTCCACCATCGCGCCCAGCTCGATATGCGGCGCATAAGCCTGGCCCCGCGCATCCAGCTCCAGCCGCGCCGCAGCCAGCGCCTGCCGCGTGGCGACGACCTCGTGCATGTGCGAGACCATGGGAATCAGGATACGCACTGGACCATGCGCCGACGCGCGCAGGATGGCGCGCAACTGCGTGGCGAACATCTCCGGGTGCGCCAGGCAATAGCGGATGGCACGCAGACCCAGCGCCGGGTTGATGGCCACGGTCGCTTCATCGTCCAGCGTCTTGTCCGCGCCGATGTCCAGGGTACGGATGGTCACCGGGCGGCCGGCCATGGTCCGCAGCACCGATGTATAGGCCTGGTACTGCTCCTCTTCGCCGGGCAGATGGCGGCGGCCCATGAACAGGAATTCGCTGCGGAACAGGCCGATGCCTTCCGCGCCGGACGCCAGGGCCAGTTCGGCTTCTTCCGGCAGTTCGATATTGGCGTGCAGCACCACGCCGATGCCGTCCAGCGTGACGGCGGGCTCGTCGCGCAACAGCGCGAGTTCCGCCCTTTCATCGGCGTAGACGCGCTGGCGCTGGCGATACTCGTCCAGGATGGCAGGCGAAGGATTGACGATCACCGCGCCGGTGGCGCCGTCGACGATCAGCATGTCGCCGTCGCGCACCAGTTCACGCACATGGCCCAGGGCCACGACAGCGGGCACGCCCATGCTGCGCGCCACGATGGCCGTATGTGACGTCGGTCCGCCCAGGTCCGTGACAAAAGCCAGGAAGCGTCCACCGCGCAGGCGCAGCATGTCGGCGGGCGAAATATCGTGGGCCACGACCACCAGCGGATCGTTGCCGTCGACCCGGCTGGGGTCGGGAATGGCGGACGTGCCAACCAGCACGTGCAGCACGCGTTCGATGACCTGGCGCACGTCGCCCCCGCGCTCGCGCAGGTACTCGTCTTCCATGGCATCGAACTGCTCGCCCAGCAGCTGGCCCTGGGTGGCCAGGGCCCATTCGGCGTTGTAGTGCCGTTCGTCGATCAGGCTCAGGGCCTGTTGCGCCAGCAAGGGGTCGCCCAGCAGCAGCCGGTGCACATTGAGCATGGCCCCCAGCTCACGCGGCGCGTCCTCGGGCAAGGTATCGGCCATCTGCAGCAGCTCGTCCTGCGCTGTCTGCAGCGCCGCCGTCAGGCGTTCCCGCTCTGCCGTGACCTCGTCGGGGGCGATCCGGTAGTGGGCCACTTCCAGGGCCGCCGCGCCCATGACCACGGCGCGGCCGATGGCATAGCCGCGCGCCACGCCCTGCCCATACATGCACAGCACCGCGCTGGGCGTGGTGCCGGCAGAGCCGCCATGGGCCGGGCCGGTGGACTGCGCCGGGGCCGCGACCGGTATGGGCATGGCGGTGGGGGAGATAGCGTTATTCGTGCTCACCGAATTTGCTGTCGAACAGGGCTTCGATATCCACGAGCGCCCGCTCCGCGTCGGCGCCCGTGGCGTCCAGCTTGACCGTGACACCCAGGCCGGCGGCCAGCATCATGACGCCCATGATGCTCTTGGCATTGACACGCTGCGCGCCTCGCGAGATGTAGATGTCGCAGTTGTACTTGCTTGCCAGCTGGGTGAGCTTGGCGGCGGCCCGCGCATGCAAACCCAGTTTATTGCTGATGACGATCTCGGAATTAGGCATAGGGAGGATAAGCGCGGAACAAAGCAAAATCATGCCGGCGCAGCGCCGGCATACGTTGGATCAGAATTTTAAACTCAGTCTACACGTAATACGCCCTGCACCCCTCCCGCCAAGGCCTTTTCCCGGGTCTCCGCCAAGGACAGATTGCGGTAAGTCAGGGCCCGCAGCAGCATCGGCGTGTTCAGGCCAGCCAGGACCGCGCATTGCACCCCTTGCGCCTGCGCTTCCAGCACCGCGCGCTTGGCGATATTGGCCGGCGTGGCGCCGACCAGGTCGGTCAGGACCAGTACCCCATTGCCATCCCGGCCCAGGCGCAGGATGTCTTCCACCACGGCAGGCGTGCGTGCGTCGGGCATGTCGTCCGCCATGATGTCATGCACCGCGACGTCGCCCACCTTGCCCATGACGTGGCCCGCACAGTCCAGCATGGCGGACCCGAGCGGGGTGTGAACGACGATCACGATGCCGGTCATCATGCCTCCGTCAGGCCGCTGCTGCCACGGCGCGCTCCAGCGCCTTGGCAAACATCTCCGGGACGTCGAAGCCGGTCTGCTCGGTGATCTCGACGAAGCACGTGGGGCTGGTCACGTTGACTTCCGTGACGTAATCGCCGATCACGTCCAGGCCGACCAGCAGCAGGCCACGCGCCGCCAGACGCGGCGCCACCGCTTCCGCGATATAGCGATCGCGTTCGGACAGGGGCTGGGCCACGCCACGGCCACCCGCCGCCAGGTTGCCACGCGTTTCACCGGCCATGGGAATGCGCGCCAGCGCATAAGGCACCGGCTCGCCGCCGATCAGCAGGATGCGTTTGTCGCCATTGACGATTTCCGGGATGTAACGCTGCGCCATGATGCTGCGCGTGCCCGTCTCCGTCAGGGTTTCCAGGATGGCGTTCAGATTGAGTTCGCCCTCGCGCAGCCGGAAGATCCCGGTGCCGCCCATGCCGTCCAGCGGCTTGACGATGACATCGCGATGCTCGGCATGGAACGCCCGGATACGCGCCATGTCACGGGTGACCAGGGTGGGAACGGTGAATTCCGGAAACTCGGTGATGGCCAGTTTCTCGGGATGATTACGGATGGCGGCGCCGTGGTTGAAGACTTTCGCGCCCTGCGCCTGCGCGTATTCCAGCATATGCGTGGAATAGACGTATTCCATGTCGAAGGGCGGATCCTTGCGCATCAACACCGCGTCGAAGGCTGCCAGCGGCTGGTCGGCCGGCGCGCTGCTGTCCTGCCACCAATCGTGGCCATGCAGGTCGGCATCGGCGCGCAACGTGATCGGCGTGGCGCGTGCCAACACCTTGCCGCCGTCAATGAAGAGGTCCCCTTGCAAGGCCACGCTCAGGCTATGCCCGCGTTTGACCAAGGCACGCATCATGGCGACGGAACTGTCCTTGTACGCTTTCAGTAGCGGCAAGGGATCGATAACGAACAAAACATGCATTGCGGCACCCACAGCGTGCACCGCCCTCCCCGGCGGGGAGGGCGGCGGTTTAATCAGGGGAGAAGGACAGCTTGGGGGGAAACCCTCAAGCCGCGGGGGCAGCCCCGCCGTCCTTGCCCGGTGGCGGCGCTTTCTTGCGCGGCGCCAACACCATGATCATCTGGCGACCTTCCAGCTTGGGCATGGATTCAACCAAGGCCAGCTCGGTCAGGTCGTCGCGCACTCGCTCAAGCACCCGCATGCCCAGTTCCTGGTGAGCCATTTCTCGGCCCCGGAAGCGCAGCGTGACTTTCGCCTTGTCGCCTTCTTCCAGGAAGCGGCGCAGATTGCGCAGCTTGACCTGGTAATCACCCTCGTCGGTCGCGGGACGGAACTTCACTTCCTTGACCTGGATGACTTTTTGCTTGGACCGGGCTTCGGCCTGGCGCTTCTGTTCCTGGTACTTGAACTTGCCATAGTCCATCAGGCGGCAGACCGGAGGATCGGCATTGGGGGCGATCTCTACCAAATCCACATCACTTTGCTCGGACAACCGGAACGCGTCGGCGATCTTGACGATGCCTAGCTGTTCTCCTTCCAGACCTATCAGGCGCACCTCGGGAACACGGATCTCACCGTTGATGCGATTGGCTTTTTCAGTGGCGATGTTGACAACTCCTAAAACGTTAAAAAACCTGCAGAGAAAGAACCCTATTCGGACTTGGCCGCGACTTCACGTCGGTCGGACACATCGGCCGCCAGGCGGCTGATGAAATCGTCGAGCTTGATCGCGCCCAGTTCCAGACCGCCTCGGCCACGCACGGCAACCGTACCGGCTTCCCGTTCTTTCTCGCCTACGACAAGAATATAGGGGATCTTCTGCAGACTGTGCTCACGGATTTTATAAGTGATTTTTTCACCACGCAAATCCGACTCTACCCTAAAGCCTTGTTTTTTCAGGCTTTGTGTAATTTGGGCCGCATATTCCGCTGACGGTTCCGAGATACAGCACACCACGGCCTGCACCGGCGCGAGCCACGGCGGCATGGCGCCGGCGTGGTTTTCAATCAACATTCCGATGAAACGCTCCAGCGAACCCAGGATGGCCCGGTGCAGCATGACCGGCGGTTTACGCTGGTCATCGGCGTCGACATATTCGGCGCCCAAGCGCACCGGCATCGAGAAATCGACCTGGATCGTGCCGCACTGCCAGTGGCGCCCGATGGCGTCCTTCAGCGTGTATTCGATCTTCGGGCCATAAAAAGCCCCCTCGCCCGGGGAGATTTCGAACGCGCAGCCGGTACGGTGCAGGCTGTCCATCAGGGCTTTTTCAGCGGCGTCCCAGGTGGCATCCGAACCGATGCGCTTTTCCGGGCGCGTGGCCACCTTATATAGCACTTCCGTAAAGCCGAAGTCCAGATAGACCTTTTGCAGCAGTGCGGTAAATGCCGCGCATTCGTCCTGCAGCTGGTCTTCCGTGCAGAAGATGTGGCCGTCGTCCTGGGTAAAACCGCGCACGCGCATCATGCCGTGCAGCGAACCGGACGGTTCGTTGCGGTGGCACTGGCCGAATTCGCCATAGCGCAGCGGCAGGTCGCGGTAGGAATGCAGGCCGGCGTTGTAGATCTGCACGTGGCCCGGGCAGTTCATCGGCTTCAGGCCGTAGACACGGTTCTCGGACTCGGTCGTGAACATGTTTTCACGATAGTTGTCCCAGTGGCCGGTCTTCTTCCACAGGGAAATGTCCAGGATCTGCGGCGCCTTCACTTCCTGGTAGCCGTTGTCGCGGTACACCGCGCGCATGTATTGCTCGACCTGCTGCCACAGCTGCCAGCCCTTGGGGTGCCAGAAGATCAGGCCCGGGGCCTCGTCCTGGAAGTGGAACAGGTCCAGTTCGCGGCCCAGCTTGCGGTGGTCGCGCTTTTCCGCCTCTTCCAGCATGTGCAGGTAGGCGTCCTGGTCTTCCTTGGACGCCCAGGCCGTGCCGTAGATACGCTGCAGCATCTCGTTCTTGCTGTCGCCGCGCCAGTAGGCGCCGGCCACCTTCATCAGCTTGAAGACCTTCAGCTTGCCCGTGGACGGCACGTGGGGGCCGCGGCACAGGTCGACGAAGTCGCCTTCGCGATACAGGCTGAGCACTTCATTGGACGGGATCGAGGCGATGATCTCGGCCTTGTAGTGTTCGCCTATGCCCTTGAAATAGGCCACGGCGTCGTCGCGCGTCCATTCCTCGCGCGTCACCACTTCGTCCTTGCGGGCCAGCTCGGCCATCTTTTTCTCGATGGCCTGCAGGTCTTCCGGCGTGAACGGACGCTTGTACGAGAAGTCGTAGTAGAAGCCGTTGTCGATGACCGGGCCGATGGTGACCTGGGCGTCGGGGAACAGCGACTTGACCGCGTACGCCAGCAAGTGGGCGGTGGAGTGGCGGATCAGATCCAGGCCGTCGGCGTCCTTGGCGGTGATGATGCCCAGTTCGGCATCGCTGTCGATGCGGAACGAGGTATCGACCATGCGCGCCTTTTCGCCATTGCTGGCCACGCGGCCGCCCAGCGCGGCACGCGCCAGGCCGGCGCCGATCGATTGCGCCACCTCGGCCACCGTGACGGGGCCCGGAAACTCGCGGCGGGAACCGTCGGGCAAGGTAATCTGTACCATTTGAAGCTTCCTGATGTATGAAATAAAAAAACGCGGCTTACTGGCCGCGTTTTCTTCGTCTGGTGCCGCCAACCCCGACCTGCGGGCTGGCCACGAACCTACCTAAGTCGCAGCATTCAGCGAGGACTCAAGATGGTAGTTCGGGCGTAAAGCGGGGACATCCGAGGGGACATTCGAGGGACCAGCCCATTCAAGGTAATTTTCGAATTGTATCACCCCCGCAGGGGAAAGGCGCGGCGGCCGGAAAAAAGGCGTGATGGAAGGGCGCGATGGAAATGGCGTGTAGGACTAGTCTTATTTTTCGCCCCCCTTCGCTACATCCCCTGATTCGGTCCGTAAACTGCCGGCCAGACGATCCCCCGGTTCTCCCACCAGCCTCCCCGACAGCGCCTTCCCGGGCACGCGCCGAATTCCGCGCGCGCGAGGCACTGTCACGTCACAAGGGGAGCCCGCACCCTGCCAAGCAAGGAAATGCATGACCATCGCTCACAGCAGCCAGGGCATCCGCTCCGCCGCACCCCGGTGTCTCATCGACGAGGGATCGGTCCAACGGTATATGCTCAGCGCCCGCCCGCGCCACCGCATCCGGATCTCCATCCTCGATGACCATCCCATCATTGGACTGGGTATGGCCTCGTTCCTGCACCACCAGTCCGACTTCGACATCATCCAGACAGAAACATCGGCGATCCGCTTCCTGGATACGCTGAAGGAAGTCCCCTGCGACGTCGCCGTCGTCGACTTCTATTTGCCACGCCAGCCATGGGATGGCGTCGACTTCATCAAGCGCCTGCGCCGGGAACACCCCGGGCTGGTCGTCATCACCTTCTCGGGCGGCAGGACGGCGGACACCGAATACGCGGCCTACAAGGCCGGCGCCCACGGCTATGTACCGAAAGGAGAACGCCTGCTGTGCATCGCGGACGTGATCCGCCAGGCGGTCAGTTCACCGCGCAAGTTCCATACGTGCAGCGAGGGGGAACTGATCGACCATCAGCCGCCCAAGCCCGATGACCGGCTGACCGCGGCGGAAATGGACGTCCTGCGCAATATCGCGCTGGGCCTGTCCGTCACCCAGATCTCCGCCAAGCTGCTGCGCAGCAAGAAGACCATCAGCACGCACAAGCGGCGCGCCATGAAGAAGCTGGGACTGGCGGACGACCTGGCGCTGGCCATATACCTGAGAGAGAAATTCGAACCTTCATCGGAGTTCTGACATTGCACGCCAGTGCCATCGCCTGGCCGCCGGATGCAGCCACGCTCGACTATCTGGCGGCGCTGTCGGGTTACGTCCTGATGGGCCTTCTTTGCGTGGCCGGCGCCATCGGCTGGACGCAGCGGCGGGGACGCAGCGCCCGTCGCGCCGCGGAGAAAGCGCGCATGGAAGCCACCCATGCGCGCGAGCGGGCACAGACCGCGGACACGGTCAGGTCCACTTTCCTGGCCACCGTCAGCCATGAGATCCGCACGCCGCTCAACGGCGTGATCGGCGTGCTGGACATCCTTGGCGACACGCCGCTCGATACGGAACAGCGGCATTACATCGACATTGCAACGCACTCCGCGCGGCTGCTGTTGCGCGTCATCAATGACATCCTCGACTACGCCAAGATCGAATCAGGCGCGCTGCATCTCTATAAGGCGCCCTACGGCCTGTACCCGGCGATGGAAAACATCGCGAATCTCTATCTGCCGCTGGCGCGGCGCAAAGGACTGAGCCTGACCGTCGCCATCATGCCGCACTTCGACCGCAGCCTGATCGGCGACGAAATACGCATAGGACAGGTCGTGGCCAATCTTTTGAACAATGCCGTCTCGTTCACCGAGCACGGCAGCATCGTGCTGTCGGCCCGGCGCCGCGTGCGGCGTGACCGGGACCATATCGAGATTACGGTGCGCGACACGGGGCCCGGCATGTCGGCGGAGTATCAGCGCCATCTGTACTCACCCTTCCAGCAGGAAGACAATTCGACCACCCGGCGGCATGGCGGGACAGGATTGGGGCTGTCCATCGTCAAGCTTCTACTCGACCTCATGGGCGGGACCATACACATCCACAGCGTGGCGGGGCGTGGCACCCGGGCGACGGTGCGCCTCCCTGCCCAATGGGGCGAACGCACGGTGGACTGGCCCTGCCATGCGGGCCGGCGCGCGACGGTGGCGGTAAGCAACCGCCTGCTGCGGCCCGCCATACAGGCCTGGTTGCGCAAGATGGAAATCGAAGAGGTTGGCGCGGACCGTGGCGCTGACCTGAGCATCATGGACGGCAGCGATGGCGGCTTCGTCTGTCGCCTCGCCGACGGCGCCACCCCCAGCATCCACGCCCTCGCCCCTTTCCTGAGAGTCCTGGCCAAGGCATGGCGCGGCGAAGCGGACTCACCGGAGGCAGGCACGGCGCCCTTGGGGCCGGAGTGCACGGGCGGGCCCGACCGCCCTGCTCCCTTGTTCCAGTCGACCCGGGACCTGTTGCTGGTCGAAGACAATGAAATCAATCGCGACCTTACCCTGCGCCAACTGCATCGCCTGGGTATCGAAGCGCGCGCCGCGGACGACGGCGAAAGCGGCTATACGCAATGGCTGTGCGTGCGCCCGCGCATCGTGCTGGTGGACTGCCATATGCCGCGGCTGGACGGCTATGGCCTGGCGCGGCGCATACGCATCCACGAGATGGTGCACGGCCTGCCGCGCACGAAATTGATAGGCTTCAGCGCCAACGCCACCCAGACCGATGCCCAGGCCTGCCGTGCCGCCGGAATGGACGATTACGTGCCCAAACCTGCCTCACGCGGCTCGCTGGCATCGGCCCTGCGGCGCGCGGGCCTGGCCTGGGCTTGGGACGGATGATGATGACACCTTTACTGGATATGGAATTACTGCTTGAGCTCTACCCCGACGCCGCGGCCCGCCACGGCTTCCTGCTGCGGGCGCACGAGCTGCTGTCGGCGGATCGCGTGGCGCTGCAAGACGCCATGGCACGGCGCGATCATGTCAGCGCCCGCGAGCTGGCGCACCGCATCCAGGGCACCGCGGCGTTCTTGAACGGGGCGCGGGAAATCACGCAGAAGTTGTTCAGCCGCCTGAACCTGGCTTTGGCGCGCGCGAATGCCACGCGCACCATCAGCGGTGGGGAACCGGTGCTGGCCTATCTATCCGACCTGGAAGTCGCGCTATTGAACGCCGCGGAAGACCTTGGCGCCCAGCCGCGCACCGGATGAAAATTGGGCCAATTTCAGTCGAAAAGACGGTTCACCAAGCTGCCCCCGGAAGCCGCGAGATGACAGTTTGACTGAACTTCGGTACAATAGCCGCCACGTTGCCATCCGTTCTCATCAGTCTAGTATTTCCAATACCGCCGCAACATAGCGCCGCAGTACAGCGCAATCAACGGCACAGACTGAGTCATCGTTTGGCAGTCCCGACTATCGGCGGCGCATCGGATTTTTGCTTCTAACTCGCGCTGCCATTTGGCCAAACAGCGGTATTTCGCGCTGATTTGCGCCTCCCTCCGGAACGTCCGGCCCTCTTGGCCGCACCTCCACCCTTAGGGTCCCGCCCACTACGGTGATGCACGGACCCACCGCGCGTCCGCCGGCGATCCTGTCGGCCATGGCGCGCATACGTAATGCTTCGCACTGTCGTGGGCCAGGCCTGGTGCCCTGCCGCCATTGGCCGCCGCCCGCTTGTCATTTCCCGTGCTCGCAACGCCTCATCGCGTTGCGGACCCGGGCTGGGAGAGTCATGCTGAAAACCAACTCCACCGTGCGTGCCCTGGCCTGGACGGCCTTTGTACTGGCGCTGCTCGCTGGCCTGATCGCCTGGATCGGGCCGGACTTCATCCGCCAGCAGCGCGGTCGCCTGCTTTACGACGCCGCCGACCATATCCGCCTGGTGGGCATCTCGATGCTGTTGGCCCTGGCGACCGGGCTGCCGGCCGGCGTGGCCTTGAGCCGTCCTTGCATGCGGCGCTGGTCCGACCGCCTGATGCAGATCTTCAACATCGGCAACACCGTGCCGTCGCTGGCGGTGCTGGCGCTGGCCCTGGCGGCCTTGGGCATCGGAGAGCGCCCCGCCATCCTGGCCTTATGGCTGGCTTCGCTGCTGCCCATCGTGCGCAACACCACCGAAGGGCTGCGCGGCGTGTCGCCGGCGCTGACCGAGGCGGCACGCGGCATCGGCATGACGCCGGCGCAGCGCCTGTTCCAGGTGGAATTTCCCAACGCCCTGCCCGTGATCCTGGCCGGCGTGCGCATCAGCCTGGTGATCAACGTGGGCACCGTGCCCCTTTCTTTCCTGATCGGCGCCAACAGCCTGGGCGAACTCATCTTCCCGGGCATTTACCTGAACGACCAGCCGCTGCTGCTGCTGGGCGCCGCCGCCACCGCCGTCATGGCGCTGGTCCTGGACGCGATCTTCGCGGCCGGTGGTGCCCTGTACCTGCGCAAGCGCGGCATGGGCCGATGAGCGGTAAATCAAGGAGAAGCAATTTGTTGAACAAGCATTCCACATCCCGCCGCCGGCTGTTGCCGCGCGCGCTGCGGTGCGTCGCGAGCCTGCTGATGCTGGCGCAGGTGGGCCTGGGCACCGCCCACGCAGCCACGCCTTTACGCGTCGGCGGCAAAAACTTCACCGAACAATTGATCCTGTCCTCGATGACCTCGCAATATCTGCGCGCCAAGGGCTATTCCACGGATCTCACCACCGGCCTGGGCAGCACGCTGATGCGCCAGGCGCTGGAAAACGGCCAGCTGGACGTCGTCTGGGACTACACCGGCACCGCGCTGGTGGTGTTCAACCACGTCAAGGAAAAGCTGGACGCCGACCAGAGCTACGCACGGGTGAAAACCCTGGACGCGAAAAAAGGCCTGGTGTGGCTGGACGCCTCCAAGGTCAACAATACCTACGCCTTGGCCATGCCGCATGATCGCGCCGTTGCCACCGGCATCACCACGCTGTCGGAATACGCGAAGATGGTGCGCGACACCCCCAAGAAGCGGCATCCCTTTGCCGTCGACATGGAATTCGCCGCGCGGCCCGACGGCCTGGGCCCCTTGAAAGACGCGTACCAACTGCCGCTGACCCGGCGCGACATCATTCAGCTGGATCCCGGCCTGGTCTACACCGCGCTGCGCAACAACCAGGTCGACACCGGCCTGGTCTACACCACCGACGGCCGCGTCAAGGGCTTCAACCTGGTGCTGCTGCGCGACGACCTGAATTACTTCCCGGCCTACAACGCGGTTCCCGTGGTGCGCGCGGAAACGCTGCGCGCCAATCCGGAACTGGGCGCCCAGTTGAACGCCCTGGCCGCGCAGCTCGACAACGCCGCCATGACCGAGATGAACTACCAGGTCGATATCGGGCAGCGCCCGGTGGACCAGGTAGCCACCGATTTCCTGCGCCAGCATGGCCTGATCTGACGGCTGAGGAGCGACATGAGCATTTTCGACTACCTGATTCAAACGTGGCCATCCCTGCTGCGCCTGGCGGGCCAGCATCTTGCCCTGGTGGGCGCGGCGGTGGGTTGCGCCATCTTGTGCGGCATTCCGCTGGGCGTGCTGATGGTGCGCGTGCGCTGGCTGGCCACGCCGCTGCTGAGCCTGGCCACGGTGATCCTGACCCTGCCCTCGATCGCGCTGTTCGGCCTGATGATTCCCATCTTCGGCCGCTTCGGCCACGCCCTGGGCTACGTGCCGGCCGTCACCGCCGTGTTTCTTTATTCCCTGTTGCCCATCATGCGCAACACCTACGTCGCGCTGACGAATGTCGATCCCGGCATCCGTGAAGCCGCGCGCGGCATCGGCATGACGCCCTGGCAGCGCCTGCGCATGGTGGAACTGCCGCTGGCCACGCCCGTCATCATCGGCGGCGTGCGTACCGCCGTGGTGATGAACATCGGCGTGGCGACGATTTCCGCGCTGATCGGCGCAGGCGGCCTTGGCGTGCTGATCCTGCAAGCCATCAGCCAGAGCAACATGAGCAAGCTCGCCATGGGCGCCGTCCTGGTCAGCGTACTGGCCATCGCCGCCGATTTTTGCCTGCAGTGGCTGCAGCGCGCCCTAACACCGAAAGGAGTCCGGACATGATAGAACTCGACCAACTCAGCAAATCGTTCACGCAAAAGGACGGTCACGTGGTGAAGGCCGTCGATCGCGTCAGCCTGACCGTGCCGCGCGGCGAAATCTGCGTCTTCCTGGGGCCTTCCGGTTGCGGCAAGACCACCACGCTGAAGATGATCAACCGTCTCATCGCGCCGACGTCGGGACGCGTGCTGATCGACGGCGAGGACACCGCGTCCCTGGACGCCGTCAGCCTGCGCCGCAAGATCGGCTATGTGATCCAGCAGATCGGCCTGTTCCCCAACATGACCATCGAGCAGAACATCATGGTGGTGCCGCGCCTGATGGGTTGGGACAAGCAGCGCTGCCGCGAACGGGCGCGCGAACTGCTTGCCATGGTCAAGCTGGATCCCGCCAAGATGATGGCCCGCTACCCGCGTGAACTGTCCGGCGGCCAGCAGCAGCGTGTCGGCGTGATTCGCGCCCTGGCCGCGGATGCGCCCGTGCTGTTGATGGACGAACCCTTCGGCGCGGTCGATCCGATCAACCGGGAAAGCATCCAGAACGAATTCTTCCAGATGCAACGCGAGCTGAACAAGACCGTCATCATGGTGTCGCACGACATCGACGAGGCCATCAAGCTGGGCGATCGGGTGGCGGTTTTCCGCGCCGGACGGCTGGTGCAGTTCGACCATCCCGACGCGCTGCTGGCACGCCCGGCGGACGATTTCGTGCAGGCCTTCGTCGGCCACGACAACACCTTGAAGCGCCTGCTGCTGGTGCGCGCGGGCGACGCCGCCAGCCTGCCGCCCTGCGGCTCGCCGGACATGACCATGGCGCAGGCCTACGGCTTGATGGACGAGGCCGACGTGCGCTATCTGCCCATCCTGGACACCGCCGGCCGCGCCTTGGGCTACATCACCCGGCGCGACGCGCGCGAAGCCATGCGCACGGGCGACCGCGCCTGCGGCGAAGCGCTGCGTACGTTTACCGTCACCGCGGCGGTGGACGAGCACTTGCGGATCGTGCTGTCACGCATGTACCAGCACAACACCAGCTGGCTGCCCGTGCTGGATGCCGAGGGCGTGTACCTGGGTGAAGTGACGCAGGAATCGATCGCCGGATATCTGAGTTCCGGCAAGTCGCGCAGCTTTCTCGCGGCGGCGCCGGCCCAGGCCCAGACGCAAACCCAGGCCCGATCGGTCGCGACGCCGGCCTGACGCGGCCCGGGCCTGACGCGGCCCGGCCGTTATGGCCCGAGCTCGCGCGCGGCCTGCATCGCAGGCTGCGGCCACCCCTCCCTGCCTTACTCTACCCAACGGTGTGGCCCCCCCGCGCCGTTGCGGCATTCCTGTCAAATCCTTTAATTGCCCTTTACCGGTATGCTTGCCTCCGCGCAGGCTGCTTGACGACGCCTGCGTGTTCTTTACCTTCCCCCCCTCCACTACGTAGAAACAAGAACATGGAAGCAACAAAAGTGAAAGGTAAGTCTCTCCCCCTGCTCGCCGGGCTCGTGGTCGTCGTGCTGCTGGTACTGGTCGCCATCACCGGCTCCTGGTACCAGGTCGACCAGGGCGAACGGGCCGTCGTGCTGCGCAATGGCCGGCTGGTCGACGTCGCCGAACCGGGCCTGCATCTGAAGGTGCCGGTGATCGATACCACCGTCAACGTCTCCGTGCGCGATCACACGTCGACCTTCGACAAGGTCGAATCCTATAGCGCCGACCAGCAGCCGGCCGACATCCGCATCTCGGTCACGTATCGCGTTCCCGACGCCCGCGTCGGCGATCTCTATTCCCAATACGGTTCGCTGGACAATCTGCAGAACCGCGTGCTGATGCCGCGCACCTACGACCAGATAAAGAAGGTCTTCGGCCGCTTTACCGCTGTCTCCGCCATTCAGGACCGCGCCAAGCTGGGCGTGGACGTGACCAGCTCCATCCGCGAAGCGCTGCGCGACGAGCCGGTCACCATCGTAGGCGTGCAGCTGGAGGACATTTCCTTCTCCAAGACCTACGTGCAATCGATCGAACAACGCATGCTGGCGCAAGTGCAGATCGAAACCACCCGCCAGCAGAAGGAGACCGCCACCATCAATGCCGAGATCCAGGTGGTGCAGGCCCAGGCCGAAGCCGACGCCAAGCGGGCCGGCTACAAGGCGGAAGCCGACGGCATCACCCTGCGGGGTGAAGCCGAAGCCAAGGCCATCGAGGCGCGCGCCAAGGCCCTGGCCGCGAACACCAACCTGGTACAGCTGAATGCCGTGGATAAATGGGATGGCAAGCTGCCGACTACGCAACTGCCTGGCGCGGCGCTGCCGTTCATCGGCGTGAAGTAAGCCGTGGTCAGCAACGCATGAGTCGAGATTCATGAGTCGAGATTCATGAGTCGAGATTCATAAGTCGCGGTTCATAGGCCGCTGCTCATAACTCGCGGCCTGTAAGTCAAGAATCGCAGCGAGCCCTGTTCCGGGGGCTCGCTGCGATTTTTTCTTACAACACCGCGAACGCTTTTCCAGGGCCTGGCCCGTTTCGTTCAAAATGGCCGGTACAATCCGGCGCCATGAAAAACGTTGTACTGCTGCACGCTGTAGCCCTGTCCCTTGCTGTCCTTTCCCTTCCTGCCCACGCCACCGATCCGGATCTCGTCACGCGCAAGACTGCCGTAGGCCACCGCGATTTTCGCAAGGCCAAAGAGGTGTTGCCCACTGTCTACCAGGGGCGCGAACATGAGTATTACTGCGGCTGCGCCTACTCCGGCAAGCAGGTCGACCTGGCTTCCTGCGGCTACAAGACGCGCATGAACCTGGCGCGCGCGCAACGCATCGAATGGGAGCACATCGTGCCGGCCTGGACGCTGGGCCATCAACGCCAGTGCTGGCAGGACAAGAGCCAGGGCAGCAGTGGCCGCAAGAACTGCGAGAAGAACGACGCGGCTTACCGCAAGGCCGAAGGCGATCTGGTCAACCTGGTTCCGTCCGTCGGCGAAGTCAATGGCGACCGCCAGAACTTCCCCTATTCGCAATGGACGTCGGGCAAGGTCAGCATGTATGGACAATGCCAGACGGCGGTGGATTTCAAGAACCGCGCCGTGCAGCCGCGCCCGGAAATCCGCGGAGAGATTTCCCGCATCCAGATGTATATGGCGACGACCTATTCCTTGAAACTGAGCAAGCAGGACCGCCAGTTGTTCTGCGCCTGGTCGCGGCAGTATCCGGTCAGCACCTGGGAACAGGAACGCAATCGCCGCATCGTCTCGCTGCAGGGCAGCGGCAATCGCTACGTCACCGACGCCACGGCGCGCGACGCGTTCTGCCGGTAGGCAGAGGCGCAGGCAGAAATACGGGCGACGAGCGCCCCATGCCGCCGGCGCTGCGGGGCCGGTCGGTCCCGGCCTACGCGGCCAAACGTTGCCGCAATATCGTGGGAATGACGCCGCCGTTGCCGAGCAACGCCACTTCCAGTTGGGTTTCCACGGCGGCGGTCAAGGCGATGCGCTGCACGCTGCCGTCATCCCGCTGGATGGTCACATCGACGGTACCGCGCGGCGCGATCGCCTCGGCGTGCACGGTGATGGTGTCGCCGGCCCGCAGCGCCAGCGAGTCGGGCCCCATGCCGGCGGGGAAGCGCAACGGCAGGATGCCCATGCCGATCAGATTGGACCGGTGGATGCGTTCGAAGCTGCAGGCCAGCACGGCCCGGATGCCCAGCAGGCGTTGTCCCTTGGCGGCCCAGTCGCGCGACGACCCGGTGCCGTAACGTTCACCGGCCACCAGCACGGTCGACTGGCCCGCTTCCCGATAGCGGGCGGCGGCATCCCAGATCGGCAGGATCTCACCCGAAGGAATATGCAGCGTATGCGCCACCGGCGCTTGCGGCGCCAGCAGGTTGCGCAAGGTCTTGCTGTGGAAAGCCGCCCGCATCATGACTTCCCAATTGCCCCGCCGCGACGCGAACACATTGAGGTCGTCGCGCGCGTCACCGCGCGCCACCAGGAAGTCCGCCACCAGGCTGTCCGGCGGAATCGCGCTGGCCGGTGAGATGTGGTCGGTGGTGATGTCGTCGCCGACGATCAACAGCGGATAGGCGCTATACGTGCCAAGCTGGCTGCCATACTTGAGCGACGCGAACGGCGGCCGCCGCAAGGTCGTTGAAGCCGGATCCCAGGGGAAGCGCGGCGCATCGGTGACTTCCAGTTCGTGCCACAGCGGATTGCCCTGGGCGATGTCGAAGCACCGCTTGAAATCGGCGGGGTCGAGCGCCTGTGCCAGGGCCGCGTCCACTTCCGCGCGGGAGGGCCAGAGGTCGGCCAGATACACGGGGTTGCCAGCCGCCGTATGGCTCACCGGCCCGCTGCCCAGTTCGCGCGCGGCGTCACCGGAAAGCGCATACGCCACCACCAGGGGCGGCGACATCAGGAAGCCCAGGTCCAGGTCCGGATGGATACGCCCGGGGAAATTGCGGTTGCCCGACAGCACCGCGACCGGCCGAATCTGCCCTGCCCTGGCGGCGTCGGCGATGGACGCCGGCAAGGGACCGGAATTGCCTATGCAGGTGGTACAGCCGTACCCGACGATATCGAAACCGACCGCGGTGAGATCGTCCATGAAGCCGGCCCGCGCCAGATAGGCGGCAGCGGCCGGCGAGCCCGGGCCCAGGGATGTCTTGACCCACGAGGGAACCCGCAGCCCCAATGCGCGCGCCTTGCGGGCGACCAGGGCGGCGGCGATGAGCAAGGCCGGATCGGACGTGTTCGTGCAACTGGTGATGGCGGCAATGGCAATCGGGAAGGCCGGCATGGCGCTGCCCGCGGCGGGCGTGAAGGCCTGCTCGCCCAGCACGGCGGGGATATCGGTGTGCAGCAACAGGTCCTGCGGACGGCGCGGACCGGCGGCGTGCATGCCGATGCGATCCAGTTCGATATGTATGGACTGGGTATAGCGGGGCCGGGCCTGGGGATCGAACCAGAGATCCGTGCGCTGCATATAGGCGCGCACCAGATCGATGGCAGCCGTCGCCCGGCCAGTCTGCCGCAGGTAGTCCAGCGTATTTTCATCCACCGGGAAATAGCCGGTCGTCGCGCCGTATTCCGGCGCCATATTGGCGACCACGCAGCGCTCGCCCGCGGTCAGCGTCGCCACGCCTGGGCCGAAGAACTCGATGAACTCGCCGGAGACGCCGATGGCGCGCAAACGCTGAGTCACCGTCAATGCCAGGTCGGTGGCCGTGGCGCCTGCCTGCAGGCTACCCGTCAGCTCGACGCCGACCACATCGGGAATGCGCAACATCGTCGGCATGCCGAACATCACCGTCTGCGCTTCCAGGCCGCCGACGCCCCAGCCCAGCACGCCTATGCCGTTGACCATGGGCGTGTGGCTGTCGGTGCCTATCATCATGTCCGGCATGGCCTGGCGGTGGCCGGACGCGTCCACCGACGTGGTCACCACCGTGGCCAACTGCTCCAGGTTGATGGTGTGCATGATGCCGGTACCGGGGGGATTGATGCGTACGCCCTCCAGCGCCCGCGAGGCCCAGCGCAGGAAGCGGTAGCGTTCCTGGTTGCGGCGGATCTCGTAGGACATGTTGATGTCCGCCGCGTCTGGCCGCGCATAGGCCTCCACGGCCAGCGAATGATCGACGGACACTTCCACCGGCAGCAGCGGACTGAGCGATGCGGGATCGGCACCGGCCTCGGCCAGTTCGTCGCGCATGGCCGCGATATCGACCAGCGCGGGGGTGCTGGTGGTGTCGTGCATGAGAACGCGCGCGGGCTGGAAAGGAATCTCCGCCTCGCTGCGGCCGTTCTCCAGCCAGGCCAGCAGCGCCTGCACGGACTGCGCGCGTTCGTCTCCACGCGTGTTGCGCAGGACGTTCTCCAGCAGCAGGCGCAGCACCACGGGCAGTTGCGTCAATGCGGCGCCGGCCGCCCCTTGGAGGTCCGTGATGGCGTAGCGCTGGCCATGGACGATGACATAGGTGTTTTCCATAGCAGCATTATTGCATTTTCACATTCTAAAATGCAATTAACAGAAAATTCTGATTTATCCCAAGACATGCGCACGTAGACGCACGCATCCAGACATAAATACGGAGACACCATGCCCTCGCCTTCCTTGCCCCGCCGCGCCCTCATCGTGGCGGCCGCCGCCAGCGCGGTCTTGATCGGGTCCGCCGCCTCGGCGCAGGACTATCCTTCCAGGCCGGTCACCATCATCGTGCCCTTCTCCGCGGGGGGAGGCGTCGACGTCATGGCGCGCCTGCTCGCTGAAAAACTGCGGGTCACGCTCAAGCAGAACGTCATCGTCGAGAACAAGCCGGGCGCCAGTGGCATGCTGGGGGCCGGCTACGTGGTCAAGGCGCCGCCGGACGGCTATACCCTGCTGCTGGGATCGGCGGGCGAGACGGCGATCAATCCCTACGCCTACAAAGACAAGATGGCGTATTCGCCCGAGAAGGACCTGGCCCCCGTCAGCCTGGTATCACGCGTGCCCAATGTGCTGGTGGCCGGTCCGTCCCTGAAGGCGAACACCACCGCCGAGCTGCTGCAATACGCCAAGGCCCATCCCGGCAAGGTCAGCTATGCCTCCAGCGGCATCGGCAATCCCCAGCATCTGAACGGCGCGCTGATGGAATCGACCGCCGGCGTCACCATGATGCACGTGCCTTATAAAGGCGCATCGGGCCAGCTGTCGGACGTCACCGGCGGCAACGTCGACATGACTTTCGTCAGCTATGCCGCGGCCCTGCCCTTCATCCAGTCCCATAAGGTGCGCGCGCTTGGCGTGACGTCCGCCAAGCGCGCGGCGTTCGCCAAGGACACCCCGGCGCTGGCCGAGACGCCGGGGTTGGAATCCTATGACCTGAGCAACTGGTTCGGTGTGTTCGCGCCGGCCAAAACGCCGGCGCCCGTGGTGACAGCGCTGAACCAGGCCATTTCCGCGGCCCTGCGCGACCCCGAACTGGCTCAGCGCCTGACCGAACAGGGTGGCGAGGTTGAAGTCATGACACCGCAAGCCTTTCATGACTTCATCCTGGCACAGAGCAAGCAGTACCAGGCGATCGTGGAGCACGCGCACATCACGGCGGAATAGCCGGGCGCTGCCGGCCTGCACATTCGATGCGGCCGGCGTCCTCCCTGGCGGCGCAGTGGCGCCCGTCATGCCATCTGCCAGCCGGACAGCAATGGCGCCCGCCGCGCCCCCTGCTACGTGGACAGCCTTCTACGCGTCAACGCAGCGACATCCTTGAGCCAAGGCTGGCGCTGCCAATGCCCGGCGGCAAAGTCGCGCACCTGATCCGCGTAGGTCAATGACAGGCCGATATTGTCCAGGCCTTCCAGAAACATCCGCCGGTGCCGCGGAACCATGTCGAAACTCGCACGCACGCTGCGGCTTTGCACGGTCTGGGCCTGCAGATCTATGGTCATGGCGTTGCCCGCCGGGTCGCTGGCATCCGCCATCAACTGGGCGATCCGCGCCGCGGGCAAGGTGACGAGCAGCAGCCGGTTGTTCATCGCGTTGGAGAAGAAGATCTCGGCGAAGCTGGGCGCCACCACGGCCTGGAATCCATATTGCAAGAGCCCCCATACGGCGTGTTCGCGGCTGGAACCGCAGCCGAAATTCGATCCGCCTATCAGTATCGATGCGCCGGCATAATCAGGCCGGTTCAGGACGAAGTCCGGCTCGGGCCTGCCTTTGGTATCGAAGCGCAGGTCATACAGCAGGCCTTGCGTCAGCCCCGATTTGTCGATGCCGCGCAAGAACTGCTTCGGCATGATCTGGTCGGTGTCCAGATTCTCGATCGGCAAAGGCGCGGCGCGCCCCTCGATGATCCTTGCATCAGCCATGATTCTTCTCCAGGCGGCGTACGTCGGTGATCTTGCCCGTGGTGGCGGCAGCCGCCGCCATCGCCGGGCTCATCAGATGGGTGATCGCGCCACGCCCCTGGCGGCCCTCGAAATTACGGTTGGTGGTGGAGGCGCAGCGGACGCCGTCGGCCAGGACATCGTCGTTCATGGCCAGGCACATCGAGCAGCCGGCGTTACGCCATTCGAATCCGGCATCCATGAAGATCCGGTCCAGGCCCTCTGCTTCGGCGGCGGCCTTGACCGTTCCGGAACCGGGCACCACCATCGCCCGCACGCCCTGCGCCACGTGGCGGCCGCGCACCACCGCGGCCGCGGCGCGCAGGTCTTCGATGCGGCCATTGGTACAGGAGCCGATGAATACATGCTGGACTGGCGTGCCCTCGATGGCCTCGCCTTCTTCCAGCTGGGTGTACGCCAGCGCGCGCGCGCCGCTCACTCGCACCACGCCGTCCGCCAGGTCTTGCAGGCGCGGCAAACGTGCGTCGATGGCGACGACCTGGTCCGGACTCGTCCCCCACGTGACCTGCGGCGCGATCGTGCCCGCATCGAAGACGTGCGACGCGTCGAAGGTGGCGCCCGCGTCGCTGCGCAGGTCGCGCCAGGCTTGCAGGGCGGCGTCGCGATGCGTGGCCGCCAGGTCGGGGGCGCGTGCCATCACGTAATCGATGGCCTTCTGGTCGGGCGCGATCAATGCGCCCCGTGCCCCCGCCTCGACGATCATATTGCACAGCGTGAAGCGGGCTTCGATCGACAAGGCGTCGATGGCGCTGCCGCTGTATTCGATCACGTAGCCGAGCGCCCCGCGCGCGCCGATACGGCCGATGATGGCCAGCACCAGGTCTTTCGCCGTCACGCCGTCGGCCAGCGCACCGTCCACGCGGATATGCATGGTCTGCGCCACCCGGTAGACCAGGGTCTGCGTCGCCAGCACGTGCTCCACCTCGGTGGTCCCGATGCCGAAGCCCAGGGCACCCAGTGCGCCATAAGTCGTCGTATGGCTGTCGCCGCAGATGACCACCATGCCGGGGCGGATCATGCCGTGCTCGGGGGCGACCACGTGCTCGATGCCTTGCAGCGCGTCGTTGGTGTCGAACAGCGGGATGCCGAAGGTGTCGCAGTTCTTCTTCAGATAGCTCGCCTGCAAAGCCGACGGCGGATCGGCGATGACGCGTATCTTGCCGGGATGCGTGGGAATGATGTGGCTGACGACGGCGACATTCTGCCCCGGCATGGGTACGCCGCGGCCTTCTTCGTACAGGCCGGCGAAAGCCTGCGGGCTGGTGTACTCGTTCATCAGATGCAGGTCGCAGAAAAGCAGGATGTTCTGCTCATCGAGCTGGGCGACGGTATGCGTCTCGATGAGCTTCCGATAAAAAGTGCGTGGGGGCATGGTCGTCACTCAGGTGGGGCACGGAAAAGCTGGGGCATGGCCTGGCCGCATCACTGCATCGTGATGCCGCGGTCCTTGACCAGCTTGTTCCATTGGGGAATTTCGGTCTCCAGGCGTTGGCGTGCCTGTGCCGGCGTGGAAGGCGTCGCTTCGAATCCTTCACGCGCCATGCGGTCCGCGATGGCCTGCGACTTCAGCACCTTCACCAGCGTGTCGTTCAGCTTGTCGATGACGGGCTGCGGCGTATGTGCCGGCGCGAAGACGATGAACCAGGTGTCGAAGGAATAATTCGGCAGGCCCGCTTCGGCGATGGTCGGGACATCGGGCATCAATGGCGAACGCTTGGTGCCGGTCACGCCCAGCGCGCGTATCTTGCCGCCCTGGATCTGCCCTTGCGCGGCGGCGAGCACCGGAAAGCACAGCTGCACTTGGCCGCTCATCACATCGATCAGGGCCGGACCGCCGCCACGGTAGGGAATGTGGACGATGTCGACACCGGCGACCGCCTTGAACAACTCCGCCGCCATATGGAAGGTGCTGCCGGGGCCGGCCGAGGCATAGGTAAGCTTGCCTGGATCTTTCTTGGCCAGCGTTATCAGTTCCTTGACGTTCTGCGCGGGCACGCCGTTATTGACGACCAGCACGTGCTGGGACGACGCCACCATGCTGATGGGCGCCAGATCCTTCAGGGTGTCATACGGCATGTTGGGGAACAGCGCGGGATTGATCGCCAGCGACACGGTTTGCAGGCCGATGGTGTAGCCATCGGGGGCCGACTTGGCCACCGCGTCCACACCCACATTCCCGCCGGCACCGCCACGGTTCTCGATCACGATGGCACGGCCCAGCGCCTTGGCCCATTCGTCGCTGACCATGCGGGCGACGATGTCCGCGCTGCCGCCCGGCGCGTAGGGGACGATGAGCTTGACCGGCCGTTCAGGATAGTCGGCCGCTGCCGAGGTACAAAAAACCAAACCGGCCAGGATGGCAAGAAGTCCGGCGCGTCGCATAGATGTCTCCATTGGATGTTGTTGTGATGTGGGTGGAATCTTAATAGTGAATTACCCGGTGATAATGTCGTCCTGATTAGTTGTTTCGGTCTTTCAGGTTAATAATCCAGAATCGCATTGCGCGCCCCCTTTCAGGATCCCCATGAGTCCGATATCCGATCTGGAGTTCTTCGCCATCCTGGCGAAACATCCCAGCCTGCGCGAGGCGGCGCAGCAGTTGGGCATCACGCCTCCCGCGGTCAGCAAGCGGCTGAACGCGGTCGAGCGGCGGCTGGGGGTGCGGCTGCTGCACCGGACGACGCGGCGCGCCAGCCTGACGCCGGAGGGAGAGACTTATCTCCTGGAAGGCGCGCGGGTGCTGGAGGAACTCGAAGCGCTGGAGCGCAAGGTCGCGGGCGCGCGGGCCGTGCCCAGGGGAACCTTGCGCGTCGCGGCGACGCTGGGGTTCGGGCGGCGCTTCATCTCGCCGGCCTTGTCGGCCTTTGCCAAGTCCTTTCCGGAGGTCGAGGTGCAGCTCACGCTGACCGACCGGCCCGTCAACCTGATCGAACAGGGATTCGATCTGCAGATCCGGCTTGGCGAGCTACCCGATTCGACCCTGACCGCGCGGCTGCTGGCCCACAACCGCCGGGTGCTGGGGGCCGCCAACGCCTATCTGGCCAGGCATGGGCATCCCGCGACGCCGCGCGAACTGGCCCGGCACGCCTGCCTTTTCATCCAGGAGAACGACGAGACCTTCGGCACGTGGCACTTGAAGTCGGGCGGCCATGCCGAGAGCGTCAAGGTACGCGGACCGCTGGCGTCCAACGATGGCGAGTGCGTGGTGAATTGGGCGCTGGACGGCCACGGCATCCTGATGCGGTCGCTATGGGAGATAGCGCCCTTCCTGCGTAGCGGACGCCTGGCCCCGGTACTGCCGAAATGGGACCTGCCACCGGCGGATATCTACGCCGTCTTCCCCACGCGCAACTACCTGTCGGCGAAAACGCGCGCGCTGGTGGACTTCCTGCTGGACAGGTTCGAACCGCAGCGGCGGGACAGGGATGGGGGATGGTAGGCGGACTGCCTTGCGTCCGCCCCGATCAGGCCGGTTTCCCACGGTGCTGGCCGCTGCCCTTCAATTGACGGTGACACCGGCAGCGGAGATGACGCGCTTCCACCGCAGGACATCGTCACGAATAATATTGGCGAACGACGCCGAAGCCGTCGTCGCTACTTCCACGCCCTGCGCCTGGAAAGCCGCGGAAACCTTCTGGTCCGCCACCACGGACGCAAGCGTCTCCGATAACCTCTCGACGATTTCCGCTGGCGTATGCGCCGGCGCCAGCGCACCGAACCATGCCTGCGCATCGAACTGCGGATAGCCGGACTCAGCGATCGTGGGCACCTCGGGCAAGGTTGGGGAGCGCTCATGGGAAGTGACTGCCAATGCCCGCAGCCGGCCCGCCTCGATATGGACGATGGACTGGGCAACGTTGTTGATCATCGCCGATACCTGGCCGCTCAACAGCGCCTGCAGCGCGGGCCCGCCGCCGTTATACGGGATATGGGTCATGTTCACTTTCGTCAGCTGTTTGATCTGTTCGAACGCGAGGTGACCGGTGCCCCCTATGCCGCTGGAGCTATAGGCCAGCGGCTCCCGTCTTGCCTTGGCGTAGGCGATGAATTGCGCGAAGGTCTTCACGGGCAGATCCGGCGCCACCAGCAGCACATTCGGTGAAGACGCGAATAAGGTAATCGGGGCGAAGTCCTTGACCGGATCGAAAGACAGGTTCGCGTAGAGCGCAGGCAACACGGCAAGCGTGCCCGTCGTGATCAGTATGGTGTAGCCATCCGGCTCGGCCGCGGCGACCACTTGGGATCCGATGGCAGTCCCTGCTCCAGCGCGATTATCGATGTATGCAGACTTGCCTAGACGCTCTGACAGGCCCACCGCGATCAGGCGGGCCATCATGTCCGTCCCTCCGCCTGGCGCGTAAGGCACCACGATGCGGATGGGCCGCAATGGATAAGCGGACGGGGAATCTCCGACAGCGCCCGCGGCTTTGACGCGACCCAGGCCGCAGATCGCCAAGGCACCGGCCAAATGCCGCAGCGCAGCCCGGCGCGCCCCCGAGGCCCCCGTGCCGACGCTGGACACAGAATTTTTTCTCATTTTTGTCTCCTCCAAACCTCAAGCGACGGCGGCCGCGCCGTTCTACGCCGGTTCAAGCTCCAGCGGTGCGTACTCACGGGGGTCGGCGATACTGCCGGCGATCGCGGATGCCGCGACGGTGGCGGGCGACCCCATCAGCACTTCGCTGTTGGGACTACCCATACGTCCCTTGAAGTTGCGCGTGCTGGACGTCAGGCAGCGTTCACCATCGCCGACCACGCCCATGCTGCCGCCAAGGCAGGCGCCGCATGTGGCGTTGGTCACCAACGCGCCCGCTTCGATGAATATCTCGATCAGCCCTTCCTTGGAAGCCTGCTTCATGACGTCGCTGGAAGAGGGCGTGATGATCATGCGTACGTCCGGATGTACATGCCGGCCCCGCAGGACGGTAGCGGCGATGCGCAAGTCTTCGATCCGGGCATTGGCGCATGACCCGATGAACGCCTGGTCGATCTTCAGCCCCTTCACCTCGGAGACGGGCTTGACGTTGCCAGGAACGAAGTGCGGCATGACGATCAGCGGCTCCACCTCGTCCAGGTCGATGTCGCGCACTTCCGCATACTCAGCGTCCTCGTCCGCGAACACAGGCTCCCAAGGTTCGGTAGTGCGCCCCGCAAGATAGGCAGCCGTTACCTCGTCGGCCTCGAACAACGCGAATTCGGCACTCAGTTCAGCGCTCATGGTGGACATGGTCTGGCGCCCTGACATGTCGATGCCGCGCACCGCCGGCCCCGCATACTCGACGTTGTGGCCGACGTGGTCACCATACTTGCCGGCGATGTAGTGGATGATGTCGCGCGGATAAACGCCCGGACGCAGCTTGCCCTTCAACTCATAGCGTATGGTCGGGTAGACGATAAACCAGGTCCGGCCCGTGCAGACCACGTACAGCAATTCCTCTGAACCGACGCCACGCGCCGCGCAGTTAAAGGCGCCGCTCGCGCAAGTATGCGAATCGGAGCACATCAGCACGGAGCCGGGGCGGGCCATGCCCAGTTCCGCCATCAGCTGGTGGCTGATCCCCTGGCGCCCCTCGCCATAGAACTTGATGCCATAGCGCGCGGCAAAGTTGCGGCCGTTCTTCAAGCCATTCGCGATGGTGATATTGGGCGCGGGTATCGTGTGATCGAAAACCAGTGCGATGCGATCCGGATCCCATACTTTCTCCGGGAAGGGGAAGCGGCCGGGAATGGTGAAGGTACTGTCCAGCAAAACCGCTTGATCGACCTTGACCGTCACGATATCGCCCGCTGACACCTTGGCTTTACCCGCCGCGCGCGCGAGCAGCTTTTCCAGCATGGTCATGCCCATGATGCGTCTCCTGAATGATTATTTGAGATAGCCGTCACGCTTGAGCAAGGGGCGGATGCCGCCGGCCAGCGCAAGCTGTATGAGTTGATCGGGCAGTGTCTGGGAGTCCAGCGCAATGCCCTTGCTGACATTACGCACGATCTCACTGTCAACGTCGATTTCGAGTTCTTCGCCATCGGTGGTCGCGGCGGCGATACCCGCGCAATTCAAAGGCAGGATGCCGTAATTGACGCAATTACGAACGAACAGGCCGTTCACGCTTTCCGCCACTACCGCCACGATGCCAAGCTGCTTCAGCAGCTTGGCCGCCGGGCGCGATGATCCCGTTCCAAAATTCTTGCCGCCGACGATGATGTCGCCGGCGCCAACCAGGGCGCTCCAACCCGGCCGGATGCTTTCGAAACAGAGCTTCTTCTGTTCATCCTCCGGCAGCGTGCGAGCCACGTTGGGCATCATCATGTCCGTATTGATGTTGTCGCCGAACTTCCAGATCCTGCCTCTCAGCATTGCGCCCCGCACTGCCCCGGCGCTTTCCATCGCTGTCTCCATCGCTGTCTCCTCTGCGGTTTTGCCAACCATCCATTTATCGATTGCTTGACAACACCAATTATCTAGTCTTATATATGACTTTGTCAAACATGCTGCGGTCAATAGCCGGATCGGATAGGCAGTACGGGGCTTGTGGAGAAGTCCCGGCCGGTTCACTCGACGTGGCATGGGCAAGCAGCAGCGTCGCAGGTCCAGCAAGCAAAATTTTAAAAATCGATGGGAGACAACCATGTTCTTCAGCCGTATCGCCGCGCCTCTCGCGGCAGCCGCTACCTTCGCTATCGCCGGTACGTCTTGTGCACACGCAGGCGACTTTCCGGACAAGCCCGTACGCATCATCGTCCCTTCGACGGCGGGCGGTGCATTGGATTTCCTCGCACGCGTCGTCGGCGCCAAGCTGTCGCAGCAGTGGGGACAAGCCGTGGTCGTCGAGAACCGGCCCGGCGCGGGCGGCATCGTCGGATCGCAGTTCGTCGCACAATCCGCCCCTGATGGCCAGACGCTACTGATCGTGGCTACCGGCTATACCGTCAATCCCTCCATCTATGCCAAGTTGCCTTATGACACGGTGAAGGACTTCACGCCTATCACCCTGCTCGCGGAAACCTCGCATGTGCTCGCGGCGTCACCGCAATCCAAAATCACTTCCGTCGCGCAGCTATTGAAGGAAGTGGGAGAGAAACCGGGGCGCATTACCTACGCCGTGTCGGGGATCGGGACGGGCGGCTGGCTGACCGGCGAACTCATGAAGAAGGACGGCAAGCTCAATATGCTCGCCATTCCCTATAAGGGCAGCGGCGCGGCCACCTCCGGCGTGGTAGCAGGCCAGACAGATCTGCTGATTACGGACGTCGGCCCCGTTCTGCCCTTTGCCCAGTCGAAGCAGTTGCAGCCGCTGGCAGTGACCGGATTGAAACGGTCTGCCCAACTGCCCGACGTCCCGACCCTGGACGAGAGCGGCATGAAGGGCTTTGAAGTGGGCGCCTGGGCCGGCATCCTGGGACCGGGAAATATGCCGCCCGCCCTGGTGCAAAAGATCCAGCATGATTTCGCCGAAGCCGCCAATGCGCCCGACGTGAAGGAGAAGCTGACGGCGCAGGGCTATGACCCCGTCGTCAGCTCACCGGAGGAATTCCGCAAGGTCGTCACGGACGAGTTGAACAAGTGGGGCGAACTGATGCGCGATGCGGGCATCAAGCCCACCGAGAAGTGAGCCGCCTCATGCCCATCGTGGATTCGCAAGTTCACATCTGGGCGGCCAGCACGCCCGAACGCCCCTGGCCCGCGCGTCATGCGCCTCATCGGGAGCCGCCGCTGGGACCGGACGAACTGCTACGGCTCATGGATCGGGCCGGCGTAGACGGCGCGATCCTGGTGCCGCCGTCATGGGAAGGCGAACGCAACGACCTGGTGCTGGCTGCTGCCGCAAGACATCCAACGCGTTTCGCGGCAATGGGCAGGTTGGACCCCGGCGATCCCGACCTGTCCGCTCGCCTCGCCGGATGGCGCGAGCAGCCCGGCATGCTCGGTCTGCGTTTCTCCCTGCATCGTCCCGGCATGGCGCAGGCCTTGGAGAACGGCGCTATGGACGCGGTCTGGCAGGGTGCCGAACGCCATGGCGTGCCTGTCATGCTGTTGCTGCCGCAGGCCAGGATGCCGGTCATCGGCACTATCGCCGCCCGTTACCCGGGACTGCGCCTGGTCCTGGACCATTTGGGCGTGCCCAGTTCCGTCCCCGTCGAGCAGCGGTTCAGGGATATGGATGCGCTGTTGGCGCTTGCCGCATATCCAAACGTTGCCGTGAAAGCCTCCGCACTGCCCTGCCTGAGTCTGATGCCTTACCCGCATCCGGACCTGGCGGCACCGCTACGGCTGACGTTCGCCGCCTTCGGTGCGCGGCGCATGTTCTGGGGCAGCGACCTGTCGCGCCTGCCTTGTTCGTATCGTGCGGCCGTGGACATGTTGCCCCACGCCCTGCCCGATCTCGACGCCGAAGATCGCGCCTGGGTCATGGGCAAGGGGATTTGCGAATGGCTGGGCTGGCACAGGCCGCACGATGCGGTGACTCCCGCGCCTGGCGCATTCGAATCCGGTCACGCTGCTGCCTGATGCAGCAGCACCTTAACAAACCTTGGAGAAGATCTTGAGCGAAGTCAAAGAAGCGTCCCCGGCAGCGGTGGCAGAAAGCCGCCCGGCACCTGAAAGTTTTTCACGTGGGCTGGCAGCTCGAGTGGTCAAACAGCATTTCCGTGACCTGCCGGCCGACGCCATCAAGTGGGCCCGTGTGGGCATCCTCGATACGCTGGGTGTGACCATCGCGGGCAGCCGCGAACCCGCCGCCCTACTCGCGGGAAAGGCGCTCGACGACAACGCCGGGCCTTGCCTGGTACTGGGCGCGCGACGCCGCACGGCGGCCCTGGATGCCGCGCTGATCAATGGTGCAGCCTCCCATGCCCTGGATTTCGATGACTGCAACAACACGCTGGGCGGCCATCCCTCGGCTCCCGTGCTGTCCGCGCTACTCCCGCTGGCCGAACAACTGGGCAGCTCGGGCGCAGAGTTCGTGAATGCCTATGTCGCGGGATTCGAGGTCGAATGCAAGACCGGCATGGCCGTCAACCTGCATCACTACACCAAGGGATGGCATCCGACCGCAACCCTGGGCGTCTTCGGCGCCGCCGCGGCCTGCGCACGCTTGATGAACCTGGACGAAGACGGCGTCGCTACCGCGCTTGCGCTGGCGGCGTCGTTCTCATCCGGTTTGAAGGCCAACTTCGGCACCATGACCAAGCCTCTGCACGTGGGCCATGCGGCACGCAATGGCTTGTACGCCGCGCGCCTTGCCCAGCAGGGCTACAGCGCCAATGCGGATGGCGTCTTCGAACACAAGCACGGCTTCCTGGAAGTTTTCAACGGCCCCGGCACGTACGACACCCGCAAAGCGCTGGCTGCCTGGGGCGCGCCGCTGGACATCGTGGAGCCCGGCATCGCCATCAAGCAATATCCCTGCTGCGGCGCTACCCACCCCGCCGTGGACGCCATGTTGGATATCGTGCAGCAGCACCGCCCGCGCCTTGAAGACGTCGAGCGCATCGATGCCGCCGTGCACAGCCGCAGGCTGGCTCACACGGATCGTCCCTATCCCCAGAGCGAACTGGACGCGAAGTTCAGCTTGCAATATGTCATGGCGCGCGCCTTGGCCGATGGGCACATCGGGCTGCAGGATTTTGAAAACGAAGCGTATCGGGAAGCCCGCATCGTTCCGCTGCTGCGTCGGGTGTACGTGGGCGCCTATGACGAGACTGGCGCCGGTGGCTTTCCGCAGGACAAGCATTTCGGCGGCTATGTCGCGGTGACATTGCACGATGGAACGGTGTTGAAAGCTCAGGTTGAGCAGCCGCTGGGCCGCACGTCGGCCAACCCATTGCCGCCCGATCGCCTGCGCGACAAGTTCACTCTGTGCGCGCAGACCGTCTTGCGTCCCGACGCCGTCCCGGCGATCGCCGAGACGATCGAACGCGTAGAGAAGCTCGATTCCATGCGCGCGATCACCTCACTCATCCAGGCTGCCGCACGTTGAAACGGATCAGCGTCCGCCGACCCG
Organism: Achromobacter sp. HZ34; assembly: GCF_002209485.1. Classification (GTDB taxonomy): domain Bacteria; phylum Pseudomonadota; class Gammaproteobacteria; order Burkholderiales; family Burkholderiaceae_B; genus Bordetella_C. The sequence continues at coordinate 377,303 of NZ_NJIX01000002.1, forward strand.
CAGGCGGAATCGATCGGCGCGACCGAAAGAAACGCGCCATTCGACTGCCCGGCTGTCGAATGTGGACGCCGTGCGGGTGATGACGAGAACCGGCGCGCCTGCTTCGATACCCAGCAGGCGCCCTGTCTCCTCGTCCGCGGTGGAGAACGTCAACTCTTCGTCGACCGAATTCACGACGACGCCGAAGCGCGCTTCGTAATACGGATACAGCAGCGTGCCCGGCGCATCGGCGGGGTTCTTCAGCAATTCGGCGAAGGGATCCTTGCGCAGGTATATATGCTCGGCGATGACCAGATCGTCCCCCCACACGCGCAAACGCTCGATGCGGACGGCCAGCTCCCTGCCGACGATGCCCAGCGCTTCGGCAGCGTCTGCTGGCGGCTTGACGGACTCGATGCCCAGGATGCGGCTTTCGGGAATGGCGCTGCGCGCATTGGCCGGCATGTCGAAGAACCGCGTCGGCAAGCCGCCCAATTGCGGGCGTCTTACGTAGGTTCCGCTGCCCTGGCGCCGTTGCAGCAATCCTTCCGATACCAGTTCCTCGATCGCCCGACGGACGGTGCCCAGGGACAAGCCGTACTGCGCCGCAAGGTCTTGCTCACTATCGATGACGCTGCCTACCGGCCAATTACGCGCCTGTATGCGGTTACGCAGCACGCCGGCCAAACGCTGGAACAAGGAAAGCCGGGGATCGATAGCAGCCAGTTCGTCGGCCGGCGACTCGCGCAAAAAGGTCTTGGATGGCGCGGTTTGCTCTCCAGCGGACGACGGCGCGCGGCTGGTTCTGGGACGACGTGGTGTTGCGGGACTCAAGGATCTCTCCAGAAAGTGCAAGGCCCCTATTATGCGCCAGGCTGTCATCTGGAAGACTAGAGATCTCAATGTGAAATCGTCTCTCCAGGCAATCCTTGTCGTCCCTAAGGCGGATGGTCAACAGAAATCCCGGACTGTTAACACCTAATCCGGATTTACCCCGGCTTAGCGGGTATATTTCCTTTAGGTGTTGACAGTTCGAAGGGATCTAATCAAGAATCTCTGCCAGAGACAGTGTCTGATCCCCCACAGGCACCACAAGAAAGGAAGGCTATGAAGGTCTACGAGGCGGTGGCCGAGGCGCTTGTCGCCGAAGGTGTCGACAGAATCTTTGGCTTGATGGGCGACGGCAATATGTCCATCTGGGCAGAGCTGGTCCGCCGCGGTGGCGTGGACATGGTTTCGTCCGGCCACGAGCAAGGTGCGGTGGCGATGGCCGACGGGTATGGACGAGCCACCGGCAAGGTGGGCGTTGCCACCGTCACCCACGGGCCGGGCCTGACCCAGACCGCAACCTCGCTGAACGTTGCCGCCCGCAACCGCTCTTCCCTGGTGCTGGTGGTGGGCCAGGTCAGGCGCGGCGCCCTGCACGGCAGCCAGCGCATGAACCAGCGCCCCTTCGTGGAAGCCTGCGGCGCCTACTTCGCCGATGTGACGACGCCGGAGAACCTGGCGGCCGAGATGGCCAATGCGTTCTACATCGCGCGCGTCCGCCGCATGCCGGTAGTGCTGAACCTGGACGTGGCGATGCAGGAACGATCGTTCGACTGGGACTTCACCTACCGGCCTTCGGCCGAAAGCCTTCCCCCTCGCCCCACCACGCCCTCCGAAGCCATCCTCGCCGAACTGGTCGACAAACTGGAACAGGCGGAGCGTCCAGTCATCATTGCCGGCGTGGGCGCCATGAAGTCCGGCGCCAGGGCAAGCCTGCTGCAACTGGGAGAACAGGTCGGCGCATTGCTGGCGACGTCTCTGCAAGGCAAGGGCTACTTCGCCGGCGAAACCTATGACGTGGGCATCAGCGGCAGTTTCGCCAGCGAGCCCACGGAGCGATTGCTGGGCGACGCCGATTTGGTGCTGGGCGTGGGTGCCGAGATCGGCTACTACACCGCCGAAGGCGGCATGATGTTCCCGATGGCGGACATCGCCCGCATCGACATCGACCCGGTGCCCGGCGACATCCCCGCCCTGCCCGGCCTGCATGCCTGCGGCGATGCCCGCGCGACGGTAGAACTGCTGGTGCAGCGACTGCGTGAGCGCGGTGTGGCCAAGACCGGCTACCGCAATGACGAGACGCGCGCCATCCTGGAAGCGCCGCCGCATGTGTTTCCGGCGACGCATGACGGCATCGAGCCGCGCGCCCTGGCCCACGCCATCGGCGCGGCCTTGCCCGAGAACAGCCTGGTGACCTGCGGCAACTGTCACTTCTGGGCCTTCCCCGCGATGTACATGCCGCTGCCGCGTGGCGCCACACTGAATTTCTCCTACCAGTTCGGCTGCATAGGGCAGACTTTGCCGCTGGCCATCGGTATCGGCAGCGCCTATCCCGACCGTCCGCACGTCATGCTGGAAGGCGACGGCGCCATGCTGATGAATATCCAGGAGCTGTTCACGGTGCAGCGCTTCAAGCGCAACCTGGTGGTCGTCGTGTGGAACGACTGCGGCTTCGGCGCCGAGGTGCACAAGCTGCGCGCGCACGGTTTCGACGCGACTTTGGCCCAATGGGAATCCGCCGACTTCGTCGCCATCGCGCGCGCCTTCGGCGGCGACGGCGCGCGTATCGAATCGGTCGACGAGGTCGCGGGCGCCATCAGCCATGGTGTCGCGCGCGGCGGGCTGTACCTGATCGACGCGCGGGTTTCGCCCAGCGCCGTCAGCGATCCCTATAACAAGCTGCATTTCGGCGTGCCCAACCAGGCGCCCCTGCTGCGGCCTGCTACTGCGCGGAGTTGAGCCATGCGCTTCGAAGGAACATTCAGCGTGCCGGCCGAACCGCGGCAGGTTCTGGACGCGTTCGCCGACGTCGAGCTGATGGTGCCTTGCATGCCAGGCGCCAGCCTGCAGGGACATGACGAGAATGGCCTCTATCTGGGGACGATGACGGTGGCCTTCGGACCCAAGAAGGTCCGCTTCAAGGGCAAGATCCGCAACAGCGTGGATCCACAGACGATGACGGGCACGCTGGATGTGCGCGGTGGCGCGGACATGCGCTTGCCCGCGCCCGCTGCCGTGCACGTGGAATATGCAATTGCAGCGGCTGCCGATGCTACGGCGGACGCTCCCGCCAGTGTCGTCACGCTGGTCTGCGACGCGGAATTGGGCGGCGTCCTGGCGGATTTCGCGCGCACCGGCGGCAATGCGGTGACGCAGGCCCTGATGGAGATATTCGCGCAGAACCTGGCCATGGTGGTCGGCGATAGGCCGGCAGTCAGCACGCCGTACATCGATCCAGGCATGGGCCAGCCAGTGCAGACGAGCGGCGTGGTACAGGCAGTCGGGGCTGCTGGCGAGGCAGTGCCCGATAGTGCTCGACCCCGCCAGCCTCACGTTTCTCCGCCGTCCGAGGGCGCTCGCGCGGCAACGGCAACGCCGGCCCAGCCCAGACCGCAAGCCGCCAGGCAATCGCTGTCCGCTTTCGGCCTGCTCTGGATCCTCATCAAATCGAAGTTCTCGGCATTGATCGGCGGCCGGCGCCCGTAGCACGGGCCGGCTCGACAAGACATACAACACCGCCATGACGCGGGACACCGCGTCATACCGCGGGACCAGGAAGGAGACGATATGCGCCACACAGTTCCTATGACACGCCGGGAGGTACTGGCCTTGATCGCGGCCAGCGGGGTCGCGGCCTTGCCTTTGCGTAGCCGCGCCGCCTACCCCGAACGGCCGGTAACGGTGGTGGTGCCCTACAGCGCCGGCGGACCGGCCAGCCTGCTGGCCCGCTACATCGCGGCGGAGGTGCAGCAGACGACCGGCAAGTCACTGGTCGTCGAGAACAAGCCGGGTGCCGGCCTGAACGTGGGCGCGCAGGCAGTGGCCAACGCCGCGCCCGACGGCTACACCCTGTTGATCAATGCATCTTCGATGTACGTGCCCACCCATTTCGGCGGCCGGACGGTGAAGGACAATCTGAAGGACTTCGCGCCCATCACCATCGTGGGCAGCTTTCCCTTGCTGCTGGTGTGCAACAGCGACCTGCCGGTGAAGAGCGTGCCCGATCTCATCGCGTACGCCAAGCGCCATCCGGGTCAACTGGCCTACGGCAGTTCCGGCAACGGCAGCCTGACGCACATGGCCGCCGCCATGTTCGCGCACATGGCCGGGGTCGACATGCTGCACGTGCCCTATCGCGGCATCAGCGAAGCCATGGTGGACGTGTCGGCCGGGCGCGTGCAACTGGCGTTCGGCGGCGTGCCCACCACGCTGCCGCTGGTGAAGAACGGCAAGCTGCGGCCGCTGGCCTTGACCAGCGCGCAGCGCAGCGCCGTCGCGCCGGACCTGCCGACCGTTGCCGAGGGCGGCTTGCCGGGCTATGAGGTCAATCCCTGGTATGGCGCGGTGGCACCGGCCAAGACGCCTGCCGCCGTGGTCGACCAGATCCACGTCGAACTGGCGCGCGTCATGCAGTCGCCCAAGGTTCGGGCGCAATGGCAGGAATGGGGCGCGGACCCCAGCTACAGCAAGACACCGGCGGATTTCCAGGCCCTGATGCAGCGCGAGGCCGACAAGTGGGCCGCGCTGGTGACCGAAGCCGGCATCAAGCTGGAATGAGTTGAACCGGATTCGCAGCCGAGCCGGATCCACGGTTGCAGGATGCACAGCTGCAAGATGCGCAACTGCGCCGAACTTATCGCCTTCGTAAGGAATTCGTATGTATCGTCAACCCGCCGTTGCGCGCCCGGTATCCCGCCGCGCCGTACTGCGCGCCGCCGTGGCCGCGCCCCTGATGCTGAGCGGCCTGGCCCGTGCAGAGGACAGCTACCCTGCGCGTCCGCTGCGGCTGGTGGTGCCCTTTCCCGCGGGTGGCTCGTCGGATGCCCTGGGCCGCGTGGTGGCCGCCGCGCTGGCGAAGACCTTGGGGCAATCGGTGATCGTGGAAAACCACGGCGGCGCCGGTGGCAACATCGCCGGTGAGTATGTCGCCCGGGCCGCGCCCGACGGCTATACCCTGCTGATGGCAGGCCAAGGCATCCTGGCCATCAACCAACCCTTGTACGGCCATCTCCGCTACGACCCTGCCGCCTTCGAATACGTAGGCATGATGGGCGACAACGCCAACGTCCTGTTGGCGAACCCGCAAGCCCTGGCCGTCAACAGCGTCGCCGACCTGGTTGCGCAGGCGCGCCAGAAGCCGGGCGAGATCGCCTATGGTTCAAATGGCATCGGCTCCCTCAGCCACCTGACCGCGGAGATCTTCGCCAATGCGGCGGGGGTCAAATTTCTGCATGTGCCTTACCAAGGCGCGGCTCCCATGGCCACGGATCTCCGTGCAGGCCGCATCGCGTTCTGCGTGACTGGATCGACCTTGGCGGTGTCGCTGTCAAAAGGCAGTGGCTTGCGGCCGCTGGCTGTCACCACCGGCGTGCGCCTGCCGCAGCTGCCCGATACGCCCACGCTGGTGGAGAGCGGCTATCCCACGCTGGAAGCGCCTTCCTGGTGGGCGGCCATGGTCCCCGCCCACACGCCGGCGCCTGTCCTGGAGCGCTTGCGGCAGGCGTTCACGGCGGCGACCTCGACGCCCGACTACAAACATGCCTTGGAGTTGCAATCGACCTTGCCGCATCCCATGGCAGCCAGCGCCGCCAGCGGCTTCCTGGAGAATGAGCGCAAGAAGTGGGCAACCGCCGTGCAATCCAGCGGCGCCAAGGCGAGCTGAGAAACCTACGTGGGCGAGAGTAGCAATCTAACCGGCGCTCCGCCCAGCCAGGCTTCGATGTTCTCGATCGACAGCCGATAGAACCACGCGAAGGTTTCTTCGACGGTGTAGCCCAGATGCGGCGTCAGGAGCAGCTTGGGCTGGCGCCGCAAGACATGATCGGCGGGTAGCGGCTCGATATCGAACGTGTCCAACGCCGCGCCTCCCAGCGGTCCTTTCTGCAAGGCATCCAGCAAAGCATCCTGCTCGATGAGACCGCCCCGCGCCGTGTTGACCAGATAAGCCCCCGGCTTCATCGCCCGCAATTCCGCGCGGCCCACGATATGGCGGGTGCGTTCGCTCAGGACCAGATGCGCGCTCACCACGTCGCTGCGGGCAAAGAGTTCGTGCTTCTCCACACGCTCCGCGCCCGCCGCGCGCGCGGCCTCGGCGGAGAGATTCTGGCTCCAGGCGATGACGTCCATGCCGAAGGCACGCGCGACCGGCACCATGTGCGCCCCCAGCCGCCCAAGCCCGAGCAGCCCAAGCGTACGGCCATACAACGTCCGGCCCACGGTATGCTGCCAACCGCCCGCGCGCATGCCTTCGGTTTCCTGCGGGATATGGCGCATCAACGCCATGATCAGCCCCCAGGCAAGTTCGGCAGTGGCGAACTGTCCAGTCTCTGCCCGCGGAGTGCAGGACACGGTGATGCCCAGCCGCTGGGCGGCCGCCAGGTCGAGCGTGCGATGGTGTGGCCCCGTGACCGCGATGAACTTCAGATTGGGCAGGCGTTCGAGCAGCCCTGCCGGCAGCGCCATGCGTTCACGCATGGTGCACAGCACATCGAAATCGCGCAATCGCGCGGGCGCTTCGTCCGGTTCGATCGCCTGATCGAACACCGTCACATCGCAACGCTCGCGCAAGGGCGCCCAGTCGGCCGCGGCCAACGCCAGGTTCTGGTAGTCATCGAGTATGGCAATGCGCGGACGCGTGCTCATGCCGGCACCTCCTTCAACATATCGCTCAACACCTTGGCCGGGATGCCGCCCGCGGCCATCAGCAAACGCTCCGCCTGCGTCAGCACCTGCGCCCTTACGGTGAAATGGACAATCCGTTCGCCATCGGTCGCGGTCACCTCGATGGGCTTGCCCTGCAGCACGCCGGCTTCGATCCCTTCGAAGGAAAAGCTTTCGCTGCCCGTCAGGCCCAATGCGCGCCAGCCCTGGCCTTTTTCGAAGGCCAGCGGCAGTACGCCCATGCCGACCAGATTCGCCCGATGGATGCGCTCGTAGGATTCCGCGATGACGGCGCGCACGCCCAGCAGGGCCGAACCCTTGGCGGCCCAATCGCGGCTGCTGCCGGTGCCATATTCCTTGCCGGCCAGGATGATGCTTGCCTGCCCTGACTTTCGATACAGCATGGCCGCATCGTAGATGGTCATCTGTGCGCCATCGGGAAAATGACGCGTGACGCCGCCCTCGCTGCCTGGGATCAATTCGTTGTGGACCCGCAGATTGGCGAAGGTAGCCCGCGTCATCACGTGGTAATTGCAGCGACGCGCCACATAGCTGTTGAAGTCCCGCTGCGCCACGCCGTTTTGCGTCAGGTATTGGCCTGCCGGCGTATCGAGCGGAATTTCGCCGCCCGGTGAGATATGGTCCGTGGTCAGGGAGTCGGCAAACGCCGCCAATACGCGGCAATCGCGCAAATCGGCCTGCAGGCCAACCAGTGCGTCCCCGGCCGGGACATCGCGGAAGAATGGCGGCTCCACCAGGTACAAGGATTTCGGGTCCCATTCGAAACGCAGGCCGCTGGAAGCCGGCAGCGCATCCCAATCCTTGCTGCGCACCTTGGCGGGGTCATAGACCGCTTCGTAAAGCGCGCGGTCCGCGGCCACCGGCAACACGGCATCGATATCTTCCTGGGACGGCCAGATATCCCGCAAATAGACGGACGCGCCGTCGGCGTCCTGGCCCAGTGCCTCGTTCTCGAAGTCGATGTCGATGCGCGCCGCCAGCGCATAGGCCACCACCATCGGCGGCGAACCGATGTAGTTGGCGCGCAGCAGCTTGTGGATGCGGCCTTCGAAGTTGCGATTGCCGGACAGCACGGCCACCGCCACCAGTCCATCCTCGCCTATGCGTTCAGCGGCGTCAGCATCCAGGGGACCGGACTTGCCGCCGCAGGTGGTGCAGCCATAGCCGATCACATAGAAGCCCAAGGCTTCCAGTTCCGCGAGCAGGCCCGCGCGTTCCAGATATTGGGTCACCGCGCGCGAACCGGGCGCCAGCGAACGCTTGACCCAGGCCGGCGGCATCAGGCCGCGTCGCAAGGCATTGCGCGCCAGCAGGCCCGCCGCCAGCATCACCGCTGGATTGGAGGTATTGGTACAGGACGTGATGGCCGCCAGAGTGACGGACCCGTGTCCCAAGGTGGCGGCGGCGCTCGCATTGCGCACCAGCGGCGCAGCGGCGGCAGCAGGGGTAGAGGCTGCAGCGGCGGCATGGACAGCGGACCCGGCCGGCGATCCAGCGACCCCGAAACCGCCCTCTTCCTTGGCGCGCGTCAGGCGGGCATGGAAATCGGCCGGTACTTCCGGCAGCGTCAGCCTGTCCTGGGGACGACTGGGCCCCGCAATGCTGGGCGTCGCTTCGCCCAGGTCGATGTCGATGATGCGGCCGTACTTGGGCGGGTGTGCATCGGACTGCCGGAAGAATCCATTGGCATGCGCATAGGCCGCGATGAGTTCCAGTTGCGCCTCGGTCCGGCCGCTGGCCCGCAGGTACTCCAGCGTCCTGTCGTCGATAGGGAAAAAACCGCAGGTCGCGCCATACTCGGGCGCCATATTGGCCAGCGTTGCCCGTTCCGGCACGCTCAATCCCGCCACGGCCGAGCCGAAGAACTCGACCATGCAACCCGCCACGCCCTCGCGCCGCAGGCGTTGCGTCACCAGCAGCGCGGCGTCCGTGGTCAGCGCGGGCGGCCGTATGGAGCCGGACAACCGCACGCCGACCACCTCCGGCACCGGGAACGTATAGGCCTCACCCAGCAAGGCGGCTTCCGCGTCGATCCCGCCCACGCCCCAACCCAGCACGCCAAGGGCATTGATCATGGGCGTATGCGAGTCGCCGCCGATGACGAAATCAGGATAGGCCCACAGGCCATCCGGACGCTGCGTCGTGGCGATGACAGGCGCGGCATATTCGAGATTGACCTGGTGGATGATGCCGGTGCCCGGCGGAAACACCCGCACGCCGCGGAAGGCCTGCTGCGCCCACTTCAGGAAGCGATAGCGCTCGTCATTGCGCTGATACTCCCGCCGCAGATTGAGCGTGACCGCCTGCGCGTCGCCCCAATGATCCACTTGCAGGGAATGATCGACGATGAGATCCACGGGGATATGCGTGTCGACCCGCGCGGGGTCGCCGCCAGCCAAGGCGACCGCGTCACGCAGCGCCGCCAGGTCCTGCAGTACCGGCAAGCCACTGGAGTCGGGCAGGATGACGCGCGCCACGTACAGCGGCAGATCCGCCGCGGTATGGGTCGACCACTCCCACAGGGCATCGATCTCCTCACTGGCAATGGCATCGCCCCAGGCCCGATGGCGCAGCAGGTTTTCCAGGAGTACGCGGACGACATAGGGATAGTCGGCCAGATCGCGCCCGGCGGCTTGCGCGGCGGCTGCCAGATCGACGAAACGCACCGTTGCGCCGGACAGCGCCAGGTCAGCCGCGGCGGGCGCCTGATCGTTCGAATTTTTCATAGCAATGTCTCAACCGTTGCATTTATTACTGTCAACACTTATGCCAATTTATATTAAAAGCGCGGCGCTGTCAGCCTTCACCATTGCCAGCAGGCAGAATCCCGCAGCGCACAAAGATTTCCTGACACCTCTCCTGGGTGAAAGCTGAATTTTCCTTGAAGTTATACTCGTGAGAAGCGGCTATATCGCGTAATCCAGAGGGAGTGTCAGCCACCTCATTGAGCATTAAGGTGTTGACACTTTTCCAAGAACTCCTTTATTGTGTTGACACTATGACCGACAAAACCGACCTCACCATGGTGCGTGACGACTCGACCGGCCCGCTGGCCGATCAAGTGTTCCAACGCATCCTGGACGCCATCTACCAAGGTCACCTGGCGCCAGGCGCCGTGATCAATGAAATGGCCCTGGCGCAGGAATTCGGTGTCAGCCGCGGCCCGGTGCGAGAAGCGGTGCGGCGGCTGCAAGGCATTCAACTGGTCACCCGCGAACCGTACGTCAAGGCGCGCGTCATGACGCTGACGGCGGAAAGTGCGCTGGAGCTGTTCCAGATGCGCATGGCCCTGGAAGGCGTGGCCTGCAACCTGGCCGCCCGGCGCATGTCGGATGCGGATGTCGAGGACCTGTTGCGCGAGCTGGAATTGGACAAGGCGCGCCGCAGGAACCAGGGCAAGGACGGACGCGCAAGCAAAAGTGAACGCGGCAGCGGAAACGAAAGCACCGACGGCGCGGCGTCCCCCGCGGTCTTCGACTTCCACGAACGCATCGTCCGCGCCAGCGGCAACAATCGCATCATCCACGCCCTGTGCGAGGACCTGTATCACCTGCTGCGTGTCTACCGGCGCCATTCGGGCACGGTCCTGGAACGCAAGGACGACGCTTACGACGAGCACTGGCAAATCGCCCGCGCCATCCGCGCACGCGACGGCGACCTGGCCGAATCCCTGATGCGCTCGCATATCGAACGCGCAGCCCGTCATTTGTTTTCCCACCTCGCCGAGGACGTGTCCGGGCCCCCCGGTCGCGCCGCCGTCGGCTTGCGAGAGAGTTAATGGACAAGGAAACCCTGAATCCCCGCCGCCGCTTGCGCGACCTGCTGAACAACGAACCCTTCATCGTGTCGCCCGGCGTCTACGATGGCTACAGTATCCGGCTGGTGGAAGCCGCCGGTTTCAAGACCGCCTGCACCAGCGGCGCAGCTGTCTCCAATACCTTATTGGGCATCCCCGACATCGGCGTCCTCGGCCTGGCCGAGAACGTCGCCCACTGCCGGTATCTGGCGCGCTCGGTGGGGATACCCATGACAGCCGATGCCGACACCGGCTACGGCAACCCCGTCAATGTCTTCCACACGGTACGCATGTTCGAGGAAGCCGGCGTTGCCGGCATCAATATCGAAGACCAGGTCAGCCCCAAGCGCTGCGGCCACATGCCCGGGAAGGACGTGGTCGAAGAAATCGAGATGGTCAAGAAGATCGAAGCGGCCTGCCTGGCTCGGCACGACGACGACTTCGTGATCATCGCGCGCACCGACAGCATCGCGGTCGAAGGCATGGAAGGCGCCATCCGCCGCGCCAAGGCCTACGCCCGTGCCGGCGCGGACATGCTGTTCCCTGACGCCGTGCGCACGGAAGACGATATCAAGCGCATCGTCGACGCGGCCGGCATCCCGGTCACCATCAATATGGGCTTCGGCATCCGTTCGCGTCCCACCACGCCGCTGGTGCCGCTGCCGCGCCTGAAGGAAATCGGCGTCAAGCGCATCAGCCTGCCGCGCATGCTGCCGGCCGCCGCCATCCATGGGATGCAGCAGGCGCTGGGGGTGATGAAGGAAGTCATCAGCACGGGCATCCCCGTCGATCGCCCCGATCTCGTGGTGGGCATCGAGGACATCATGAATGTGATGGGCTACACCGAGATGCGCGCCCTTGAAAAGCAGCTGACCACCTACGACGCCTGACCAAGGCGCGAGAAGAAAAATCATGAGACTGAAAGGAAGAATCGCTGTCGTCACGGGCGCGGCGGGCGGCTTGGGCCGCGCCATCGCCGCCCGTTTCGTCGAGGAAGGCGCCAGCCTCTGCCTGGTGGACCGGCTCGATCCCACGACGCTGGTGCAGACCTTGCGCGAGGCCGGCCACCAGGCCATAGGCATCAACGCCGACCTGACCGACAGCGCGGCGGTTGCGGCCATCATGGACCGCTGCATGCAGGAATATGGCCGTATCGACATCCTGGTCAATCTGGCCGGCGTGGGTTCGCATGGCGCCTGCGCCGACGTCACCGACGAAGAATGGCGCCGCGTCATCGACTGCAATATGACCAGCGTCTTCTACTGCTGCCGCGCGGTGCTGCCGATCATGCGGCAACAGGGCTACGGGCGCATCGTCAACATCGGGTCCGTCATCGGCAAGAACGGCGGTAACCCGCGGCCGTGGATCGATAAGGAAGAACAACGCCGCGCCAGCAACCTGGCCTATGGCGCGTCCAAGGCCGGCATCCATGCCATGACGTATTTCCTGGCCAAGGAGACGGCCCATGAAGGCATCACGGTCAACGCGGTGGCGCCGGGTCCCATCGCCTCCAATGAACGGCTGACCAAGGTATTCCCCCAGGTTCTGAAGGACCTGATCCCGGTCGGCCGCCTGGGCCGCCCCGAGGAAGTCGCCGACGCGGTGACCTTCCTGGCGGGAGAACAGGCGTCCTTCGTTACCGGCGAGGTGCTGGACGTGAATGGCGGCATCTGGGTGGATTGATCGGCGGCAGGAACCCAGCTTTCAGGAAGCGGGCGCCCTGCGCCAGGCTCGCACGAATGCAAGACGACTTCCGCACAGACGGGGGCGGCAAGACGATAACCAGGAATCACCCTGCAAGGAGACAACATGAATACCAAGACCAATGATGCGGCGCGCGAGTTCGACGTCGTGGTGGTGGGCTGCGGCATTGCCGGGCTGTCCGCGGCGGTCGCCGCCGCTGAAGCCGGTGCGCGCGTGTGCGTGCTGGAGCGCTCGACCTTCGAAGAGCGTGGCGGCAATACCCGCTACACGGGCGCCTACCTGCGCATGAAGTCGGTGACGGAGGTCACGGACGACTTCGAAGAGCACTTCGCCGCCAATGCGGGCGGATATATGGACCCCACGCTGGTGGGCGACCTGGCGCTGGACCCGGCCACCTGGTCGACCACGCTGCGCGCCTACAGCTTCACCGATCCCAATGTCGTGAGCACGTTGGCGGAACGCGCTCCGGAGACGCTGGCGTGGATCAGCGGCTTCGGCGTCAAGTTCATTCCCCTCGACGTGCCCTTCCCGACCTCCAGCCAGCCCCGCCTGGTCCCCAGCGGCGGCGGACTGGCACTGATCGATGCCTTGGCGGCACAGTTCGAGAAGATCGGCGGCACCATCTTCTATCGCACCGCGGCGCAATCGTTGGTGACCGATGACGAAGGCCGCATCCAGGGCGTCGCGGCCGTGACCGAGCCCCATCGCCGCGTGACCTTCCGCGCTCCCGCCGTCGTGCTGGCCAGCGGCGGTTTCCAGGGCAACGCCGAAATGATGACCCGCTACGTGGGCCCGCGCTCCATCTTCCTGCGCGGCATGTCCCTGGGCTGCAACTTCAACAAGGGCGAAGGCATACGCATGGCGCTGGATATCGGCGCGGCGCCTTGCGGTGACTTCGGCAGCTTCCATGCCTCGCCCATGGATCCCCGCTCCAACCGCGCGGGTCCGTCGATGTACGTCTACCCCTACGGCATCCTGGTCAACGAGCAAGGACGGCGCTTCGTCGACGAAGGCCCTGGCCATACCGACGAAACCTACGAGGACGTCACGCGCAATATCTCGGCGCAGTCGCACGGCATCGCGTATTGCATCCTGGATGCGAAATCCGACGACCTGCCCAATCTTGCCGTCGCGGTGCGCACGGAACAACCTGCCATCGTCGCCCCGACCCTGGCGGAACTGGCGACCAAGCTCGGGCTGCCCGCCGAAGTGCTGGAAAGCACCGTGGCTGAATACAACGCCGCTTGCCGCCCCGGCGAGTTCAATCCGCGCGACACGGACGGCCTGGCGACGGTGGGCCTGACGCCACCGAAGTCGAACTGGTCGCGCCCGCTGGATCGCGGCCCCTACAAGGCCTACCCCATCATTTCCTCGATCGTGTTCACCTTCGGCGGCTTGAAGGTCAATCCCCAGGCCCAGGTGCTGAACCAGGAAGGTGACGCGATACCGGGGCTGTATGCGGCCGGCGAGACCCAGGGCCTGTATTACGGCAGCTACACCGGCGCCACCTCGGTCCTCAAAGGCGCGGTGTTTGGCCGCATTGCCGGCACCGACGCGGCGGCGCATCGCGCCAGCTGAAGTGGCACCGCCCCGCGCCGGCATCGGTCAGCATAGAACACCCCAATTTTTCTATTACCCGCAAGGGCCCAGCAGAAATCGGAGTACCTCATGTCCATGAAAATCTGGCACCAAAGTTTCACCACCCTCGCCCGCGTGCCGGCTTATGTCGAATCGCTCAAGGCGCACGTACGCAAGGTCGTCCGGGCCGATACCGAAGTCGAAATCCACGGCAGCCATGGCGGCACGCACGGCCACAAGCCCGGCGACGGCCCCAGCACGGACGTGGGCTACGCCTACCTGCAGTCGCTGCACATGCACCAGTTCGCCTACGCCGCCATCCTGGCCGAAGAACGCGGGTTCGATGCCTACGCCATCGCCACCTTGCCCGAACCAGGCTTGCGCGAAATCCGCAGCCTGGTGTCGATCCCGGTGGTGGGCTACGGCGAAGCGACCATGCTCACCGCCTGCCAGCTGGGCTTGAAATTCGGCGTGGTGCTGTTCATCAAGGAAATGATTCCGCAGATCCAGACCAATGTGCGCATGCACGGCCTGCAGGAACGCTTCGCGGGCATCCACTATGTCGGCTTCCCCTCCAGCGATGTGCTGCCCAATTCGGGCATGCCGGAAGCCGCGAAGGAAAAATTCTTCGCCTCCGCCCGCCAGCTGATCGCCGAGGGCGCGGACGTCATCATTCCCGGCGAAGCCCCGCTGAGCGTCATGCTGAAGAAGGAAGGGATCAGCCGCGTGGACAACGTGCCCATCATCGACGGCGTCGCCGCCATGCTGAAGCAGGCCGAGGTGCTGGTCGACCTCAAGCGCCAGCTGGGCATTACCCGCGCCACCAACGGCTACTACCAGGCCCAGCCGCCGCGTGACCGCATCAAGGAGCTGGCCGAGCTTTACGGCATCACGCGCCTGTTCGATACGGATCACTGAGCATGAAAAATCCAGCGATAAGACTCAGGCGCTTGGGCCGGTATTTGAGCCTGGCCGCGCTGCTGTGCATGTCCATGGCGGCAGTGCCCGGACACGCGGAAGATGCGGCGAAAGACTGGCCCAGCAAGCCCATCCGCCTGGTGGTCGGCTATCCACCGGGCGGCGCCAACGACCAGATGGCGCGGCAGTTGGCCCCGCGGCTGGGCAAGGCGCTGGGCGCATCCATCGTGGTGGAGAACCGTGCCGGCGCGGATGGCGTCATCGGCACGCAGTTCGTCGCGCAGCAGCCGCCCGACGGCTATACGCTGGCCCTGGCCGGCATGAGCCCCCTGGTGCTCAGCGCCTATACGTTTCCCCACGTGCCCTACGACGCGCACAAGGACCTGGCGGGCGCCTCCACCCTGGCGACCTCGCCCATGATGTTCGCGGTGAACCCGTCCTTGCCGGTCAAGACCTTCCAGGACCTGGTCGCTTATGCCAAGGCACATCCGGGCAAGCTGAACTTCGCCACGGCGGGCTCGGGCGGATCGACGCGGGTGATGCTGGAACTGTTCAAGCAAACCACCGGCGCCGATGTGCACTACATCAGCTACAAGGGGGCCTCGCAAGGGTTGACGGACCTGCTGGGCGGCAGGCTGGACGCGATGATCATCGATTTCTCGGTGCTGTATCCGCTGGTGCAGCAAGGCAAGCTGCGCGCCTTGGCCACGTCGGGCGCCCGACGCAGCCACCTTCTGCCCGACGTTCCCACGGTGACCGAGCTGGGTTATCCCAAGCTGGCCGCCGGCAACTGGTACGCCGTGGTGGCCCCCGCCGGCACGCCCGCGCCCATCATGGACAAGCTCAACAAGGCGGTGGTGAGCATCGCCGCGTCTGACGACATGCGCAAGGCCTTCGACAGCATGAGCGTCGAGGCGATGACGCAGACCAACCGGGCGGATTTCAGCCGCTTCCTGCAATCCGAGTTCGACCGCTGGGGCCATGTGATCCAGGCGGCGGGCATCAAGGCGGAGTAAGACGTGAGCGCAGCCATCGATAACGCCCGTCAGGCGTCGGGCAATGCTGGTGAGCGGATCGCTCGTTATGCCGCGACCGCCAGCCAGCGGCTCTTGCCGGCGGAATGCCAGCACGCGGCGCGGCGTGCCCTGCTCGATACGCACGCCTGCGCGATCGCCGGCCTGCGCGAGGACGCCGTCACCATCGCGTCGCGCTATGTCGAGCCCTTGGCCGGGGCAGGTAAAGCCAAGGTGTGGGGTCAGGATCGCTATCTGCCCCCGGAAGCGGCTGCCTTCTGCAATGGCGTGGCTGCCCACGTCCTCGATTACGACGACGTAATGACGCCCATGCGCGCCCATGTCAGCGCCACGCTGGTGCCGGCGCTGGCAGCCCTGGCGCCCGGTGTGAACGCCAGCATGGCAGGGTTCGCCGCCGCGTATGTGGCGGGCTTCGAGATCATGGCCAAGTTCGCCCGCGCCATGGCCCTGCCCCACTACACCAAGGGTTGGCATTCCACGTCCGCCTTGGGCATCCTGGGAACGACGGCGGCTTGCGGCGTGCTGCTGGGCCTGGACGCGACGGCTCATCGCCACGCACTGGGCCTGGCGGTGGCGCAGGCAGCGGGCACGCGGCAGAACTTCGGTTCCATGGCCAAGTCCTTCCAGTCCGCGCATTGCGCGGCGGCGGCCGTGCGGTCCGCCGTGCTGGCCAGCCTGGGCATGACGGCCGACGCCGATGCGATCGACGGCAAGTATGGCTACATGGCGCTCTATGCCGGCCGCGAAGACCTGTCTGGCGTGCTGGACACCCTGGGCGCGCGGCCGCTGGAAATCCTGGGCATAGGCATAGACGTGAAGAAGTACCCATGCTGCTATGCCCTGCATCGCGGCATCGATGCCCTGCTCGCCCTGCGGGCGGAGCATGGGCTTACCCCGGATGCCGTCGCAGACGTCCATGTCCTGACCAGTGCCGGCGGCTTGCAGGCGCTGATCACCGCGCTGCCTACCGACGGCCTGGAGGCCAAATTCAGCATGGAATACGGCATGGCCTGCGCCCTGCTGGACGGATCGGTGGGATTAAGCAGCTTCACTGACGCGGCAGCGCGGCGGCCGGAGATACATGCGCTGATGCCCAAGGTGTCGATCACGGAGGCATCCGGGCCGATACTGCCCCGCTGGTCGGAGATCACGCTGTCGTTACGGGACGGTCGCAAGGTGCAGCGCCGCGTGACGGTGGCGCGCGGCGACGCGGGCGATCCCTTGAGCGACCGCGAGCTGGTCGACAAGGCGAGCGGCTGCTATGAATATGGTGGCGTCGCCGTCGACGGTGCGCGGCACGCGCAAGCACTGCTCGATATGAACACTGAACCTCTTACACCCTGGCTGGACGCGATCTAGCGGAACCGGCGTGACGCAAGACAGTCCTATAACAGCTTAGACCTATCGACGGCATCGCTTACCCGCCGCCGTCGTCATTCAAACGCGCCAAGCAAGGCGCCTTTCGCAGAAGGAAACACTCATCATGCCCTTGACCGCATTGGATCCCAAGACCGCTCTCGTCGCCATCGACCTGCAAAAAGGCATCGTCGCCATGCAAACCACGCCGCCGTCGGCTGACGTCGTCAAGGCGTCCGCTGAACTGGCCAAGGCTTTTCGCAAGAAGGGCCTCCCGGTCGTCTGGGTCAACGTCGCCGGTGGCGCGCCTGGCCGCACGGACGCACCGCGCCCGACCGGTGAACGCCCCGCCGACTGGGCCGAACTGGTGGCCGAACTCGGCGTCGAAGCTTCCGACCACCGCGTCACCAAGCTGCAACTGGGCGGCTTCGCTGGTACGTCGCTGGACCAGTACCTGCGCCGCAAGGGCGTGACGCAGATCGTGCTGGTCGGTATCTCTACCAGCATCGGCGTGGAATCCACCGCGCGCGCCGCCTACGACAACGGCTACAACGTGACGCTGGTGACGGACGCCATGGCCGACCGCGATGCCACCATGCACAACCACAGCATCGAGAAAGTCTTTCCCCGCCTGGGCGAACGCACCACGGTGGCGGAACTGACCAAGGCGTTGGATGGCCTTAAAACCGCCTGACGGATGCGACCACGACCCGTGGCGGATACACGTAGTTGAAACGCGGGGCGAAAACAGCCTGATAAACGTGTTTTAAAAAAACACGCACTGAGATGCGTGTAGGAGGAGACAACATGGCTTCCATCTCGACGGGGGCGTTGACTGCCCCTTCATGCATCGCACGGCGCGGCGGGATCATCGCGGGAACGATCCTGGCCCTGGCCGCGGCCTTGCCTTTTCAACCGGCGGCCGCGGCGGACTATCCGTCGGGGCCCATCCGCCTGCTGGTGGGCTATACCCCGGGAGGCGCCAGCGACATCGTTACGCGCACCGTTGCCACTGCCCTGGGCAAGCAACTGGGCCAATCCGTGGTGGTGGAGAACAAACCTGGCGCCGCTTCGAACATCGCCAGCGCATTCGTGGCGTCATCCAGACCCGATGGCTACACCCTGCTGCTGGGCACCATCGCGACGTCGATCAATCCCAGCCTGTACAAGAATCTGTCCTTCGACCCGCTCAAGAGTTTCGTGCCGGTGAGCCAGGTGGCGTCATCGCCCTTCATGCTGGTCGCCACACGCCAGTCCGGCATCACATCGGTACCCGACCTCATCGCCAAGGCGCGCGCGGCGCAACCCAGCCTGACGTATGCCAGCGCCGGCATCGGCTCCGGCGCCAACCTGTTCATGGAATACTTCCGCGCCAAGGCGGGCATTTCGCTGGTGCACGTGCCCTACAAAGGCACGGTCCCGGCCATCACCGACATGCTGGGCGGACGCGTGCCCCTGACGTTCGACAACATCATGACCAACCTGCCCCTGGTCAAGGAGGGCAAGTTCGTGGCGCTGGCCGTGAGCACCAGCACACCGGCCGACATCGCGCCCGACGTGCCGCCCTTGGGCAAATTCATCCCGGGCTTCGAAGCGACCGCCTGGTTCGGTTTGTTCGCACCAGCCGGCACGCCGCCGGAAGTGATCGACAAGTTGAATGCCGCCACGGTCAAGGCCATGCAGGATCCCCAGGCCCGCGACGCCCTTGCCAAGATGGGTGCGCAAGCCGTGACCTCGACGCCCGCCGCGTTCGCCAGCTTCTACAAGAACGAAATCGACAAGTGGGCAACGGTGGTGCGCAGCGCGGACATCAAGCCGGAGTGACAGCATCCAGAATTTCCACTAAATGGAAATGCTGAAGTGACGGCAGGGGCACGCGACTCTATCCTGTGAACACCCATTAAAGACTCGCGCATCATCGCAGCGGGCATGCGACCCGCCGTTCACGCACTGAAGGATCAGAGGAAGACTCGATGGACCAAGCACTTGATCAAATCGCCAAATTCGCCGCCAACGTACGCTCCGAGGACGTACCCGCCAATGTCATCGAACATGTGACCGGCATCTTCGTCGACTCCATCGCCTGCGCGATGGCGGCGCGCGATTGCCCGGGCGCCCGCGCGGCAGAGGCCATCGCCGACCTGCCTCGCGGCGCGGGCGGCACGGTCATCGGCAGTTCCGCCGTCGTCACGCAAGACATGGCGGCGTTCTGGAACACCTCGATGATCCGCTACCTGGATTACAACGACACCTTCACGGGAGGCCATCCCAGTGACATCCTGGGCGCGTTGATCTCGATCGCCGGCGCCCGCCGCCTGCCCGGCCGCATCCTGCTGACCGGCATCGCCGTGTCCTACGAGGTGTTCCATCGCATCTCGCTGCGCCATCGGTCCTATCGCAAGGACAAGGGCTCGCTGGTCGACTATCTGTCGATCGACCAGGGCTTCGCCGTCGCGGTCGGCACCGCCGCCGGCATCGCGCACATGCTCGGCTACGACGAAGCGCGCACCCGCACGGCGGTGTCGCTGGCCGCCACCAACGGGCTGCCCTTGCGCGCCGGCCGCGCCGGTGAACTGTCGCACTACAAGGGCGTGGCGACGGCGGTCAGTACCCGCAGCGCCGTCTTCGCCTGCCAACTGGCCGAAGCCGGCCTGACCGGTCCGTCGGATCCTTTCGAAGGCCGTCACGGCTTCATCGAAGTGATGGAAGGCAAGGCCGGCCCGATGAATCTGGAGCCCTTCGGCGAATGGGCGGTGCTGCGTTCGGGCCTGAAATATTTCCCCGCCACCGCCAACTGCCAGATCGGTATCTGGGCGGCCCTGAAGCTGCGCGAAGGCCTGGACCTGGGCCAGGTCAAGGAAGTCGTGCTGCACACGTCGCGCTTCCTGCATCACGAGTCCGCCAGCGAGCCGGCCAAGTTCGCGCCGACGACGCGCGAGACCGCCGATCACAGCCTGCCCTATGTGGTCGCGGTCGCGCTGCAGGAAGGCGGCGTCACGCTGGCCGCCTATACCGACAAGGCCCTGGCCGATCCGAAGGTGCGCGAGCTGATCAAGAAGATCACCGTCGTCGTGGACGACAAGATCGAAAGCGAATGGCCCGGCATCATCCAGATCCGCGCCACGGTGAAACTGGCCGACGGCACCAGCCGCGAAGTCCACGCCCAGGATCCCAAGGGCACCTGGCGCACCCCGATGAACCGCGACGACATCAAGGTCAAGTTCCATCATCTGGTGACGCCGGCCCTGGGCCAGAAGACCGACAGCGTCTTCGACCAGGCCTGGGCCATCGTCGACAGCGCCGACTGCACGCAAGTCTTCGCGCAACTGGTGACCGAGTAAACGATGCCCCACAACCACGATCTACCCATCACACGCGGGCTGGCGGACTACATTGCCGGCGCCGACTTCAAGACCCTGCCGGAAGCGGCCATCGACGCCGCCAAGGTGGCGATACTGGATGGCCTGGGCTGCCTGGCTGCCGGCAGCCTGGAACCCGCCCCCAGCATCGCCCGCGCCGCGCTGGGTGACGAGACGTCCGGCTCCTGCACGGTGGTCGGCACGACCATACGCGCCAGCGCCGCTACCGCCGCCCTGCTCAATGGCATCGCGCTGCACGCGCTGGACTTCGAAGTCCAGGGCATGCCGCCGGCGCACGGCACTTCATCGATACTGCCTGGCGTCTTGGCGCTTTCCCAGCGCTATGCCGTGGCGCCTGAAAAAGCCATCCTGGCGTACATCACCGGTTGGCAGGTGCAGCAGCGGGTGCGTACCGCCGCGCGCGACTGCGGCTTCCGTGGCTTCCATCCACCGGGCGTCGTCGGCCCCCTGGGCGCCGTGGCGGCGTGCTCGGTGATCCTGAACCTGTCGGCTGACGAGGTAGCGGGCGCGATCGGCCTGGCGGCGTCGCGCACCGGCGGCCTGTTCGCCAATAACGGCAGCATGGCCAAGCCCACCCATCCCGGCAATTCGGCACGGGCGGGGGTGGAATCGGCCTTGCTGGCGGCCAAGGGGATGTCCGGCAACAAGCGCATCCTGGAGATGCCGGGCGGGCACTTCGAATCGTTCTTCGACGAACGCTTCCGTCCCGACGAAGTCCTGGGCGGCCTGGGCGAATACGCCATCGTCACGCCCGGATTCACGATCAAGCGCTACCCGTCCGAGATCTATATGCAGTGGGTCATCGAGGCCTGCCAGCAGTTGCGCAAGCATCCGAAGTTCAAGCTGGGCGACGTGGCCGAAGTGATCGTGGAGCCGCCGGTGTATCGCACGACGCTGTCGCGCCCGCATCCCGTGTCCGGCCTGGACGGCAAGTTCAGCTATGAGTACGCCGCGTCGGTGGGTCTTAGCCAGGAGGCGGTGATCATTGCCACGTTCGATGACGAGACCGCGTTCAGCGATCCCGTCCAGCGCCTGCTGCCCCTGGTAAGGCTGGTCCACAACAAGGACATTCCGCAGACGCTGGACGCCATGTGGACGCGGGTGACCGTGAAGCTGGCCGACGGCACCGAGCTGGTCGAGCGCTGCGACCGTTTCCCCGGTTGCCCCGAACGGCCCATGACGCGCGAGCAGCGTCATAGCAAGGTGACCGATTGCCTGGTGACGGGTGGGCTGAAAACCGAGGAAGCGCAGCGTTTGATCGATCTGGTGGAACGGCTTGAAACCCTGGCCTCGTGGGAGCCGGTGCTGGATTTGCTTGGCCGGGTCGGCCTTGAAGGTGGCCATGGCGGCCACACCAAAGGCCACGCGGCATAGGTGCGGCGGACAGCCCCGCTGCCCTGTCGGGGTTCATCACGGTAATCACCTGCGTGTTCCCCGCGGTATCGACACGAGCCGTCCGGCCTGGAGCCGGGCGGCCTATAACGATCCAGGAGACAACATGAAATTCTTCCGTCCTTTGTTCCTCGCCATGGCCTGCCTGGCCGCGGGCGCCGCCGCCGCGCAGGACTATCCGAACAAACCCATCCGCATGTTCATCCCGGCCGCGCCCGGCGGCGGTGTGGATTCGGCCGGCCGCATCCTGGCCACGTACCTGACCAACAAGCTGGGCAAGTCCGTGGTACCGGAAAACCGCGCCGGCGCCGGCACCATGCTGGCGTCCGACTCGCTGGCGAAGGCGCCGGCCGACGGCTACACGATCCTGCTGGTCACCACCAGCCACACCGTCAACGCCGCGGTGCGCAAGAGCCTGCCCTATGACCCGGTCAAGGACTTTGCCGCGGTCTCGGAAGTGGGCTACACGCCTGATGTGCTGGTGGTCAATTCCGAATCGAAGATTCATTCGGTCGCCGAACTGGTCGCCGCGGCCAAGAAGGCCCCAGGCAAGCTGACGTTCGGCTCTTCCGGTCCGGCCACCCTGTCGCAGCTGGAACCCGAACTGCTGAAGGACGAAGCCGGCATCGACCTGCTGCATGTCCCTTATCGCGGCGGCGTTCCCGCTGTCACGGCGGTGATCAGCAAAGAGATCGACATGCTGTTCCTGGGCGTGGTCGCCGTCGCCCCGCACATCAGTTCGGGCAAGCTGCGCGCAATCGCCACCACCGGCAAGAACCGCATCCCCATGCTGAAGGACGTGCCTACCATGGCCGAGCAGGGCTTCCGCGATTGGGACACGGGCATCTGGTACGGCGTGGTGGTACCGGCCGGCACGCCGCCGGCCGTCATCGCGACACTGAACAAGGCCATCAACGAAGCGCTCAAGGATGAAGACGTCCGCCACAAGCTGGCCACGGTCGGCATCGAACCCGCGGGGACCACGCCGGAACAGTTCACCGCGCTCATGAACAGCGACATTGCGCGCTGGAAGAAAATCGTGGAGAAGCTGCCTCAGTTGAAGAGCAATGACTGAGGTCTGACGCCCTGCGCCAGGCAAAGGCAGAAGAAGGTAAAGGAAGGGGACGGCGGCGCGCAGCCACCGTCCCCTTCGTTCAGCCAGCCTCCGACAAGCGCTTGGTCAGCGCGGCACGTTCCTGCGTGGCGGCGCCCAGCAAGGCGAAGCCCAGCAAGTTGCCGTCGGCGCCCACATACAGGGACCGCACGCCATCGGCGGCCACGGCCGTGTTCCACTGCCCGCCCGCATCCAGCGGCGGCGCGGCCACGATGGTCGGGCAGGCAGGCGTCTTGATCATCACCGGCATGGGCGGAAAATTCGCCGGCGTCGCGACGCCGGTCAGCGATACCGCCAGGGCACGCGCGGAGTGCATGATGGGCAGCACATAGGGCATGACCAGCCCGTCGATCTCCGCGCAGTCGCCCAGCGCGAAGATATTGTCGGCGCTGGTACGCAGGTGCCGGTCCACCACGATGCCGCGGTTGGTCACGATGCCGGCGGCCTCGGCCAAGGCGGTGCGCGGCCGCAGCCCCACGGCGGACAGCACCACATCGGTGGCGAATTCCTTGCCATCGGCCAAGGTCACACGCAATGCGCCATCCGTCCCGCGATCGACGGCCACGACCGCGGTGTCGAAGCACCATTCCACGCCCAGGCGCGCCAGGGCATCACGCAGGAATGCGCCCCCCTCGGCCGGCACCAGCCGCGACAGCGGCAGCGCGGCGGTGTCCACCACCGTCACGGCGTGGCCGCCGGTGATCAGGTCGTTGGCGAACTCGCAGCCGATCAGGCCGCCGCCGATGATCGTCACGTGGCGCTTGCCGTCGATCAGTTCGCGGAACCTGGCATAGTCGGCCAGATCGTTGACGGTAAGCACGGTATCGGCAGCGTCCCCGCCGACGGGGACGCTGATCTGGTCGGCGCCCAACGCCAGCACCAACTGCGAATAGTTCAGCGCTTCCCCGTCGACGCGCAGGCTGGCGGCCGCCGCATCGATAGCGTCGACCCGGACATTGGCGCGGATGGTAGCGCCAAGCTGGGCGCTCATCTGCTCGGCATCGGCCATGGGAATGCTCGCCGGCAGCTTCTTGCCCGCGATGGCCGTGGAAAGCTGTGGCTTGGGATAAGAGTGCGCGCTATCCGCGGCCAGGAGCACCAGCGGAATTTCACGGTCGAGCTTGCGCATTTCCCTGGCGACGCTATAGCCCGCCAGCCCCGCGCCGATGATGACGACGGGTTCGGTATTCTTGAAAGTCATTGAATTCAGAGTTCTGCCATGACGAAGTCGGATTTGGAAGCGCCGCAATCCGAACAGGTAAAGGATTCCGGAACATCTTCCCAGCGAGTCCCGGGAGGAATGCCTTCTTCCACCAGGCCCGCGGCCTCATCATAAACAAAAGCGCACAGGACGCACTGCCAGACCTTGAATTCCGTGTTCGGTGCCCGCTCCGCCGTGGCAGTGGCGGCTCCCTGGCGAGGCAGGCTCAGGACCAGGGCGTCCAGGCCCGAGGAGCCGGCTTGAAGCTCGAACGCCGCGTCGCCAGGCTGCAGGAAGATGACGGTGATGGCGTTGCGCTGCACGCCTTCGTGGATCAGGCTGCCGCGCAGAACGACCAGGTACTGGCCGTCGGTGCCCGCCGGTGAGGGAGCCATCAATCTGGCACCGGGCGCCAGCCGCACTGCCTGCGCGTCCAGGCCGTAATTATCACGCACGCCGGCAACAGGCTCCATGGCCCCGCCTTCGGCAACTTCGGGGAACTGGATATCCGCGCCTATCTGCCAGGGATGGCGATCCTGCACGCTGTCCAGCCGCGCGCGGCTTTCCGGCATGAACTTGGCCCCGTTGTCGCTGCGGCTGCGCAGCGTCAGGAAGGCACAGCCCGCCTCGGATGCCAGGATGGGACCGTAAGGGGTGTGCTTGCGGGCGAAGTGCAGCTGGAGAGGCTTGATGGGGTGCTTACCGTTCGTCCCGCCGCCCGCGGTGAAAATCTGGAACTCGTCCTCGTCGTGGTAGTGCGTACGCAGGTTGCGGTGGGGGCCTTCCTCCACCAGCATGGCCTGGGCGGTGATGCCCTGCTCGGGATTGGCGACGATGAATTTCGATCCAGCTGGGCCGCTTGCCTGCTGGATAGCGCTTGAGCAGCGCAAGCTCCCCCGTGGCGGGCGCCAGCGCATAAACGCTGATGCGATTGCTGTTCTGCCCCGCGCACACCAGGAAGCGGCCGCTCGGGTCTATGGCGAAGCCGCGAGGGTAATCTTCCACCTCGAAATCGCCCACGCGCGTCATCAGGCCGGTGCCGGCATCGAGACGGAACGCGGTGATCGTATCGGTCTTGCGCACGCTGGCGTAGAGCAACGCCCCGTCCGGCGTGAGGTGGATATCCGCACCCATTGCCCTGCCGGAAAAGTCCGCGGGCACGAGCGATTCATATTGCAATTCCCGCAGCGCCCCCGTCACGCGGTCGACACTGTACGCAGCGACCGATCCGGCATGCTCGTTGACGCAGTAGAGCCGGTCCAGGGTCGGATGGAAGACCAGGTGGCGCGGACCGGATCCGGGACGCGTGGCGACGGCGGCCGTGGCGGCCGCTTCCAATCGTCCGGTGTTCTCGTCCAGGCGATAGACCAGGATGGTCTCGCCATCCACCGACGTGGCGTAGACGAATCCGCCGAACGGCGCTTCGATGATGCAGTGCGCCTTGGGCGGCGTAGTCAGCGTCTGCTGGCACGGCACCGCAATGCGCCCGTCAGCCTCGATGCGATTGACCGTCAGCAAGGCGCTGTCGTAGGAAGCGCCCATCAGGAACCTGCCGTTGCGCGTGGGCGCCAGATAGGCCATCGGCGCCGGCATGGGCTGGGTCTCGATCAACGC
Source organism: Achromobacter sp. HZ34 (assembly GCF_002209485.1). GTDB lineage: Bacteria > Pseudomonadota > Gammaproteobacteria > Burkholderiales > Burkholderiaceae_B > Bordetella_C. The sequence continues at coordinate 403,098 of NZ_NJIX01000002.1, forward strand.
CAAGCTGCTGGTCACGGGATCGAGGGCGAACGCCGACAAGGGAAACGGATCGATGCGGATCTGGGCGTACAGCACCTTGCCGTCGCGCGACCAGGCCAGCGGGATGTTGCCGCGCGTCGGCGCGCCGGTCCCCGGCACGTCGACGACTTCCAGCAATTCCAGTCCACCGCTTGCCGGATCCATCAGGAACGCATGGATCTCCCGGCTTTCCGACGAAGAAACATGGACGAGCAAGGACATGGCTTACCTCACGCCGCGGCAGCGAGGACGACCACGCCATCGGCCGCCCTGACGCCTTGACCTTCGGGCAGCACGAACACCGGATTGATCTCCGCTTCGACCAGGCGGTCACCCAGCTGCGCCGTCATCCGCGAGAACGCCACGATGGCGGAGATCAGCGCGGCCACATCGGCCTTGGGACGGCCGCGGAAGCCATCCAGCAGCGGCCAGGTCTTCAGCTCACGCACCATCTCCAGTGCGTCGTCGCGGCTCAAGCCGCGGCCATCGCCTGGCAGCAGGCGCATCGTGGTGTCCTTGAACAACTCCGCCGTGATGCCGCCCATGCCCAGCAGGATGGCCGTGCCCAACGGATCGCGGTGCATGCCCAGGATCAGCTCCGTGCCGCCAGCCACCATTTCCTGGACCAGGAAGCGCTGCACCATAACGCCGGTCTTGCCGTGCACCGCTTCCTTCATCGCCGTCAGGCGGGCGCCCACCTGCTCGGGCGTCAGGCCGACCGCGACGCCACCTACGTCACTCTTGTGCGTGATCGCGCCGGTGAGGATCTTCAAGACGACACGGCCGCCGCAGGCCTGCGCGGCGCGCTCCGCCTCAGCTGGCGATGCCACCACGGTTTCACCGACGCAGGGCACGCCGAAGCGCGCGAACAGCTGCTTGGCCTGGGCTTCATCCAATGACGCCGAGGATGCGCCGGATGACGGATCCGCCGATGTACCGTGGGGGAGTTCGGCCGACGTTGCGCCCGATGTCGCGTCAGATACGCTGGACAGAAGATCGCTCACGTCCACTGCCGCCACGGCATCCGCACTGGTGGGCGCCTGCCACTGCGCATGGTGCAGCATGCCCCCCAGTGCCACCGTGCAGCTTTCCGCGGCGGCGAAGGCCGGCACGCCCCGCTGTGTCAGCAAAGCGGCGACAGCCGGGGCGTGCGGGCTGACGAAGGCAATCACGGGCTTGTCGCTCTCGGGCAGGCAATCCTGGATAGCGCCGGCCATCAGCTCGGGCATGGCCAGGCTGGAAGAGCCGACGATGATCGCCAACGCGTCGTAACTGGGGCTGGCCAGCAGCGCACGAATGGCGCCGCGCAGCAGATCCGGCTGCAGGCCGGCCAGGGTGACGTCGATGGGATTGCGGTCCAACGCGGCGTGGTCGCCGGTCTGCAGGGCGCGCAGGCGCGCGGCGGTCTCGGCGTCCGGAGGCGGCGTGTCGAAGCCGGACACACCCAGGCTGTCGGACACCAGCGTGCCGGCGCCGCCGGTCGACGTCAGGATGGCGACGCGATTGCCGCGCAGTGCACGGCCGGTGGCCAGCGCCACGGGGATGTCCAGCAGGTCGCCAAAGCTCTGCGCGCGAATCACGCCAACCTGCTTGAACAGGGCGTCGTACATGCTGTCGGCGCCGGCCAGCGCGCCGGTGTGGGACACGGCCGCCTTGGCGCCCGCCTCCGATCGACCGATCTTGAAGGCCACGACCGGCTTGCCGGCACGCGCGGCTTTCAGCGCCGCGGCACGGAATTTTTCGGGATTGCGTACGCTTTCCACGTACAGCGCGATGACCTTGGTGGCCTCATCGTCGACCAGATAGTCGATGAAGTCGGCCAGTTCCAGATCCACTTCGTTGCTGGTGGAGATCAGCTTGGACAGACCTATGCCACGCGCCGCGGCGCGCGACAGCAGCGCGCCCAGGATGCCGCCGCTTTGCGACACCACGCCGATGGATCCGACAGGGAAATGATCCATTTCCAGCGCACCGCTGGCCGACAGCACGATGTTGTCGGTCAGGTTGACCAGGCCGATAGTATTGGGACCGAGCAAGCGCATGGCGCCGGCGGCTTCGATCAGTTCGGCCTGCCTGCGCGCCCCTTCCGCGCCGACTTCGGTGTAGCCGCTGGCCAGCACGATGGCGGCCGCGGTGCCCCGCTGCGCCAGTTCGCGTACGGCGACGTGGGCGCGCTCGGCGCCCAGCAGCACGATGCCGACGTCAGGCACGGAAGGCAGCGAGGCGATGTCGGGATAGCAGCGCAGGCCGTCGATATTGTCGGCGCGGGGATTGACCGGGTAGATGTCACCGGCATAGCCATGCTTGCGCAAATAGGCGACGGGGCGCCCGGCAGTCTTCTTGACATCGGCGGACGCGCCGATCACGGCGACGCTGCGCGGATTGAGAAGGCGGGAAATGGCGTTCATATCATCACTTTTGGTTGTTGCGCGCAGCGCCCGGCCAGCTGGTGCTGCCCGTGGCGCTGCTATCGGCGTTGCTTATCGGCATTACTACGCGCGGCGCGCGTTCAAGCGTTCTTCGCAGCGGCGCTCTTGGCCAGGAAGGCCATCACCGACTCCCGGTGCTCGGTGCTCGTGTAGCAGATGCCTTGCGCCTGGCTGCCTTGCGCGAACACCTGTTCGGCGGACATCTCGAAGCTTTGGTTGAGGATGGTCTTGCCCAGCGCCAATGCCGTCGCCGACCCCTTGCTCAACGCCGCGGCCCAGGCTTGCGCGTCAGCCAGCAGGCTCTCGGCGCTGGCCTGCCGGTCAGCGATGCCCAGGCGCAACGCTTCTTCGGCGTCGACCTTGCGCCCGGTGAAGATCAATTCCTTGGCCTTGGACAGCCCTACCCGGCGCGGCAGGAAATACATGCCGCCGCCGTCCGGTACGATGCCGCGGTTGATGTACGACCAGGTGAAGCTGGCGGCGTCGCTGGCGATGATGAAGTCGCACGCCAGCGCGGTGTCGGCACCCAGGCCGGACGCCGCGCCGTTCACGGCGGCGATGGTGGGCTTGGGCATGGTGTGCAGCAGCGACTGCGTGTAGTGCACGCGTTGCTGCCGATGCCAACCGTTGAAGGCGATTTCACCGACCGGCGCGTTCATGCGCTTCTCCATGCCGGAGACGTCGCCGCCCGCGCAGAAGCCCTTGCCGTTGCCGCTGAGCACCAGCGCGCGGATGGCCTTATCCGCGCTGATGCGTTCCAGTGCCTGGATGAACTCGGTGCGCATGTCATCGCTCATGGCGTTGCGCTTTTCCGGGCGATTGAGCAAAAGCGTGGCGATGCCGTCGGTAACGCTCAGTTCGATCAAGCTCGTGGTCATGTCTCTCGTTTCCTCGATTCGACGTGGTGGGTGCCGGTATCTTTTTCTTGGAGATCGTGGGTGGTTCCCCCACTTTCGGTGCGTGTACCAGTGTAGGTTCCGGCATCGGGTTGCGCAGCCCCCTGATTTCCATCAAATGGAAATGGTGATACGCTAGCGCGGCGCTTGGCCACCCCGGTCCTGGCGCCCGCTTGCGCCGCTTCACGCTTACGCTACTTCCTTACGCCACTTCATTCCGCCGCTTCAACCACCAGGTTGCCTATCTCGCCCCATGTCCTCTTCCCCGCCCAAAAGCCAGCGCCGGCAGCATCACGAAGATCCTCTATTGAACCGTTCGCTGGTGCGCGGCGTGGAGATCCTGCGCGCATTCCGGCCGGGTGCGGACCAATTGGGCAATGGGGAAATCGCGGAACGCACGCAGCTATCGCGCGCCACTGTCAGCCGCCTGACGCAGACGCTGGTTGAATGCGGCCTGCTGGAGCACGACCGGGCCCGGCGCAGCTATCGCCTGGCCACGCCGGTATTGAGCTTCGCGCACGCCATGCGGGCGGGGTCTCCCGTGCTGGGCAGCGTGGCGCCCTTGATGCGCACCCTGGCGGAAAAACTGCGCATCAACGTCGGGCTGGCTACCGCGGACCGCGACGAGATGGTCTATCTGGAGTCGTTTCGCTTCAATCGCAAAGTGGCGCTGCGCAGCGTGGTGGCGGGCCAGCGGGTGCCGATGGAGCTGACCTCGCTGGGCCGCGCGTACCTGGCGGTGGTCGATGCCGCGCAGCGCGGCGAACTGCTGGAACATCTGCGGGAACGGCGGCCCGCCGACTGGCCCCAGTTGCGCGACGCACTGGACGCCGCCAGGCTGAGTGTCGAAACGAGAGGCTACTGTGCCGCGTCATGGCAACCGGAAGTCGTCGCCATTGCGGCGCCGCTGGTCCTGCCGGACCGCCCCATCTATGTGCTGAATGTCAGCGTCCGCACCACCGCGGGCATTGCCGCGACGGAGGCGCAGCTGAGCGGTCCCCTGCTCGCCCTGTGCGAGCAGGCGAAAACCGCCTTGTGGGCGGCCGACGCATAGAATGCCCGGCCACCCCCGTGCCTGTACTTGTACCGGTGCCGGTGGCTACCACTTGTACTTCAGGCCGGCCAGCACCACGCGTCCTGCGCCCCAGGTGCAGAGTCCGCCGGAGCAATAGGACAAGTAATCCCGATCGAACAGATTGCTGGCGGTCAAGGACGCCGTCCAGCCATGCATGCTGTCGAACAAGCGTCCCAGGTCATAGTGCAGGGCCAGGTCCACCAAGGTCACCGAAGGCAGTTTCAGATCGTTGGTGGTGTCGCCCCAGGTATTGCCGATGTAGCGCACGCCGGCACCCACCTGCAGGCCTGCCAGCGGGCTCGACGCTATCGTGTAGTCGGCCCAGAGACTGGCGGCATTGCGCGGAATACCCACGGGCACCCGGTTCAGGTTGCTGCTGTTGCTGCGTGTATTCAGCAAGTCGGTGTAGGTGTACGTGGCGATCAACTGCAGGTTGTTGCTGAGGCTGGCGTGGCCTTCGAGTTCGATGCCGCGCGAACGCACTTCACCGGTCTGGATGCTGAAGGTGGTGTGCTCCGGATCGGTCGTCGTGACGTTCTCCTGCGTCAGGTGAAAGCCCGCCAGGGTGACGAAGCTGTTGTAGCCCGGCGGCTGGTACTTCACACCCACCTCATACTGCTTGCCCTTCGTCGGCTGGAAAGGCGTGCCCGAGTAGTCCGTGCCGATCTGCGGTGCGAAGGACTTCGAATAGCTGGCGTACGGGGCGATGCCATTGTCGAATTTGTAGACGCCACCCAGCCGCCAGGTGAAAGCACGATCCGATTGCTCGGTGGACGCGGTGCCGGCCTTGTAGGGATCGAATTGCTCGTGGGCCCAGTCTTCGCGGACGCCGCCCAGGAAGCTCCAGTTGTCGATATCGATCTGGTCCTGCGCGTATAGGCCGAACTGGCGCAAGGTTTGATCGCCCGCCGTGGCGAACTGGAAATTGGGGTCCGGCACGGTCTGGCCGTAGACGGGATTGTTGGGGTCCAGTGACGGGCCGCCCGCCAGGTTGCCCTTGAAATCGTGGTCGTACTGCGTGTGCTGGTAGTCCGCGCCCAGCGTTACCTGGTGGGTCAGCGGGCCAGTGCCGAAGCGGGCAATCAACTGGTTATCCAGCGCATGGGCGTTGACCTGGCCATTGTTCCAATACGGCGTCCGCAGCAGCGTGCGGCCATCGGAAGACACGCTGGAATAGCTCAGGTAGCGGATGGACTGCTCATTGTGCAGGAATCGATAGTTCTGCTTCACCGACCAGGTGTCGTTGAAGCGGTGCTCGAAGGCATAGCCGATCGATTCCTGGGTCTTGCGGAAACTGTCGAAATCCGGCTCGCCGACGTCCAGGCGGCGCGGCAGCTTGACCACCCCGTCGATGGCGGTGCCCACCGCGGGCACGAAGTTATAGCCGCCGGCCTTGGGGTCCGATTGGTAGTAGGCGTACACCGTCAATTTGGTGTCGCCGTCCGGCCGCCACATGATGGACGGGGCGACGGTGTAGCGTTCCTGCCGGTTGTAATTGGTCTGCGTGCCGGTTTCGAAGCCATCGGCCGTCAGGCGATAGAACAGGGTGCCCTCCTTGTTGAGCGCACCACTGAAATCGCCGAATGCCTCGGCGCGACCGTAGCTGCCCGTCTGGATGCCGATCTCGTGCAAGGGTTCTTCGGTAGGCATCTTGCTTACCAGGTTGACCATGCCGCCTGGCGAACCCTGGCCGTACAGGACAGAGGATGGTCCGTGCAGCACTTCGATCCGTTCCAGCATGTAGGGATTGAAGCTGGTCACGTTATAGCCCGCGGCGGAACCGGGCAGGCGCAGGCCGTTCCAGTATTGCTCGACCTGGAAGCCGCGTGCGTACAGGTATTCCAGCGAGTCGGTATTGGTGCCGCGCTGCTCGGGCGTGACGCCCGACGTGTAGCGCAGGGCTTGCGCCACGCTTTGCACGTTCTGCGCCGTCATCTGGTCGCGCGTCACCACGGAGATGGCCTGCGGGGTCTTGATCAGGGGCGTATCGGATTTCGTGCCTGCGCTGCTGCGTTCGGCGACGTAGCCGATGACCGGGCCGGTGCCGGTCTGGCCGTCGGCCGTGACGCGTACCGTGGGAAGCTGCGTGGCATCCTGTGCGCCGGCCTGGGGACCTTTCAGGGTGTAGGCGCCTGCCTGGCTGGCGATCACCTGGATGCCGGAACCGGACAGCAACTGGTCCAGCGCCTGGCGGGGCGCCATCAGCCCCTGGAGGGCGGGCGCGCGGCGATTGGCGACGGTGGCTTCGTCGAACAATACCTGCTGGTGCGCCTGCGCGGAGAAAGCACGCAGTGCGCTGTACAGGGACTGCGACGGGATGTTGAAGCTGACACGGGCTTCCTGCTGCGCGTGGGCCATGGGCGTGGCGGCAAATGCAAAGGCGGCGGCCAGGGCGAGCGCGGTCGGGCGCGGGCGGCACGTGGCGGGCAAGCACCAGGCAGCCAAGGACAAGGCGGCCAAGGGCGTGCGGCCGCGACGGCGCGGCGGAAGTCCGGATTTCATTACCAAGGTTCTCCTGGGGTACGTCATCGTGCGTGGAATGCACTGCTATCTACGTGAGACGCATTCGCAGAAGAAATGAGAACCCGGCAGCGGAAATTAATTTGTAACTGGGCCGGCAGCAATCAGGGCCGGGATACGGGGTCGATCCGATAACCGCCATCGGCTTCGCGCGCCACGCGCACGGGCAGCAGATCGGGCAGCGATTCCAGGAACGCCTGGGGCTGCGCGGTCGCCGCGAAACCGGATACGGGAAGCGTACGCGTGCGCGCGTCGGTGACGCGAACCGGCCTGTCGAGATACCGCGCCAGATCCGCCGCCACGTCTTCCAGCGGCGTGCGACGGAAAATCAATTGCCCTTCGCGCCAGTCGCCTACCATGTCGGTCGTGACGCCATAGATCGGCGTGCGCGTGCAGTCCTTGCCCACGCTGATGGCCTGGCTGGCCGTCAGCACCGCCGGCGCACCGCAGCGGCTGGCGCCACGGACTTCCACGCGGCCTTCGCGGACCTGGACCGTCGTGCGCGTGGGCAGGCTGCGCACGTCGAAGATCGTGCCGACCACCCTCACCTCGTTTTCGCCCGACGCCACCGTGAAGGGATGCTCCGGCGCATGGGCGACATGGAACCAGGCCTCGCCCTGATGCAACTGGACTTCGCGGCGGCGCGGATAAAGCCTGACGCTCAAGCGGGTATCCATGTTGACGGCGATGCTCGATCCGTCAGGCAGATCCAGGGTACGGGTTTCGCCGTGAGCCGTGGCGACGTCCAGTCTATAGGTTGGAAAATTGTCGTAGGCGAACCAGCCACCCGCGGCCAGGACCACGACACAGGCCATCGCCAGGGAGGCGAACAGGCGCGGTGAACGCATGCCGCGCGGCTGCGGCGATATCCGCTCCGCGTCCATGGTCGCCTGCCGGCCTGCGGCCTGCGCCCGCTGCGCGATCGTCGCTTGTGCCGCGGAATCCAGCGCCAGGAAAGGACGCGCCACGCCGGAAAAATCCAGCCACGTCCGCGACAGCGCATGCAACGCCTCGCCATGGCGAGGATCGGCTTGCAGCCAGGCATCGAACTCGGCCTGGTCGGCATCACCCCAATCCGCGTCCTGCCGGCGCAGGTACCAGTCGGCCGCGGCCTCGTGCAGCGCCAGCGCATCGTCGGCGCGGCTCATATCGTCGGCGCGGCTCATACCGTTTCCTCCGGCTCGCCGTCCGCGGCATTGTCAGCGGCATGACGGTCCGTCATCTGATCGGCGCTGGCGTAGCGCACGCGCACTTCGCAATAAGCGAGTGCGCGGCTCAAGTGCTTGCTTACCATGCGGCGAGAGATACCCATACGATCGGCGACTTCGTCCTGTGTCAGACCATCGAAGCGGTGTAACACAAACGCCTCGCGTTGGCGTTCGGGGAGTTCTTGCAGCGCTTGCGCCAATCGCTGCAGCCGTTCGCGGTGCGCCGTCGTGGCGACGGGACAGTTCGATGGGTCCGCCGGCACGTCTTCGGTATGGGTATCAGGGTCGTCGTAGGAAACCATTTTCACCGGCCCCTGGCGCAACTGCTCCCTGGCGCGGTCACGCAGGAGATTGGCGGCGATCTGGAACAGGTAGGGGCGTTGATTCTGCAGCGCGGTGGACTGCCCCGCGGCGGCGAGCCGGGTGAAGGACTCCTGCAGCGCGTCTTCAGCATCCTGCCTGTCCTTCAGGCGACGCTGCAGAAAACGCAGCAACGGCGCGCGGAAGCTCGCGTACATCTGCGTCAGCCAGGATGGGGATTCGTCGGACGGGGCGCTCAATCGAGACTGTACACAAATGAGAATAGGTCGCAATTCTAACTGAAGCGCATTGCCGAGGAAAGCGTTGCGGGCTGCGCAGGCGACGGCGCGGCCGTCACATGCGACCCAATGCCAGGACCTGGCCCGCCCGGGCGAGCCAGGCGAGCCAGGCGGGCCAGGCGGCTTATGCCCGCACGGCCACCATCCCTGCCCAGAACATCGTGTCCTTGCCGACATCCACGTCGTAGTTGCGGGCCAGCGTCAGCTTGCCGTCATCTCCGATGCGAAATACCGTCAGGCCGGCCTGCACGGGCCGTATACGCTCCCCATCGCGCACATCCAGGGGAATATTGTGCTCGGCCACCAGCAGGCTGCCGGTAGGGTCGATATAGAACGTGCGAGGGTAGATCTTGTTCGTGTCGGCGAACTGGATCACGCGCGGCTCGCCCGTGGCCTGGTCGATGGCGTAGACCGCGATGGAGTTTTCGCCGCCCTTGAACACTTTCCTGCCCTGGTAATCCACGGTGCCATCCGCGCGGTTGGCGACGTAGACGAACTTGCCGTTGGGATGGACGTGGATCGCCCCCGCCAGCTGGCGCGGGTCGAAGTCGCCCCTGTCCTTCAGCGTGTCGACATCGTAGGCTGCCTTGGTTTCCAGCTTGCCTTGCGTCAAGCGGTACATGAACAGACGGCTCTCGCGTTCCAGCGAGACGTAAACCCAGGGCTTGGCCGGGTGGAAGTCCAGATGCCGGGGACCAAAGCCGATGCCGCCGTTCGGTGCCACGGAATACTCATGCGACAGGCGCCCATCGGCATAATCGAAGAACTTCAAGGCGCCGGGATCTTCCGCCTTGGTCGGCGTGGAGTCGTTGCCCCGGGTGACCAGGATGGCATGCCGGTTGTCGTTGGTCACGCGGATCTGATGCGCGTAGACCCCACCGTCCAGTTTGCCCTGCTTCACCTCGCCGCCCAGCGTCATATCCGGCTTGATGCGGAAGATGCGCACGCCGCTGGGCTGGTTGAAAGCGACCAGCAGGTTCTTCGAAGGGATATCCGTGCAGACATTGATGGGCCGGTCAGGCAGGGCCACCGGTGCGCCCATGACCTGCGCCTCTCCGCTCGCATGATCCAGGCGCAGCGCGGTCGCGTGATGAACCCCGGCCTTGCCGGATTGCCCGTTGCTGGAGACGACGTAAAGCGCCCTGCCCGACCGATGCGGCCAGGCGTACTGCACATTGGCCGGCAGCTTGACCGAACCGCGCCGGGTAAGCTCGGCCGTATTCAGGTTCACGTCGTAATGCCAGAGTTCGGGCCCGACATTGGCATACAAGGCCAATCGATAGGGTGCGGGTTTGAGTGTGGGTGCGTCCGCGGCGAAAACCATCTTCGGCGCCACGGTTGCGCCCGCCATCAAGGTCAACATCGAACGACGATTCAGCATGTCTCCTCCAATGTGCTTCTATGGATATTCTTGTTGTCACGGCCGCGGCAATAGCGCGAGGGCCTGAGGCTTTTTACCACCGACAGAAACAACGGAAAAGCCGTTTTGGTGCACCCATTCCCGCAGTTCAACCATCACCATCACCCGCACTTGATTTCTGCCCGGATTTTCCTCGGCGACTTGAAGGACAGGACACCGAACCCGGTGAGCGGACTTCTCATCGAACTGGAGCCGTTGCCGATAAAACCCTGACCGGGAGTGCACCTTATTAAGTCATGAGCAAAAGGTATTGGCTCCCTGCGCGCCGGCAATCCTAGTATGCGCAATCGACAGCCGGCTAACTAATAATCGTTAGCCCACGAACCACCGAGGCCATCATGACTCTCCTGCACACGCTGCGCATCGCTCCCAACGTTCCGGTCTTCGACCTACCCATCACCGTCGCCCTGGAGCACGGCCTGTTCGAAAAGCGTGGGCTGGACGTCCAGTTCGTCGACAAGCACGACCCGGTAACGTCCAGCAAGGACGCCTTCCAGCGGCAGAAGGAATCGCTCTACGAATGCGGCAAGGCCGATGCCTACAACCTGTGCGAATGGGCCGGACTGGACCGCTCGGACCGCAGCGGACGGGGCAGCCGGGTCTTCGCCCTGCGTCCGGCCGTCGTAGCCCAGGTGATCCTGTCCTTCGACCCCGCGATCCAGGAACTGCGCGACCTGGCAGGCGTTCCCATCGGCATCAATGAATTCACCGGTTCGCACTACACCGCCCTGCAGTTCCTCGACGGCGCCCTGCCGCGCGACCAGGTCGTGCTGGAGCACGTGGGTGAGCCCTATGTCCGCTACGAGCAGCTCAAGGCCGGCACGCTGCGCGCGGCCTCGCTGATGGAACCCTACGTGAGCCTGGCGCTGAAGGAAGGCGCGCACATCATAGGCGTGAATTTCTATCGGGGCGCCGAAGTGATCTCGCCGGATCTGCCACAGGACCTGCGCGACGCCTACCTTGCCGCCGTCAACGAGGCCACCGAGATCATCGAGGCCGATCGCGACCGCTACAAGCACCACCTGATCACCGCGCCGATACGCGGCCGCATCGAACCGCAAGAGATCGGCAACCACTTCTTCCGCTACGCGCACAGCCGCCCCATGGACGAAGGCCGCTTCGCGTACACCGCGGAGTGGATGGGCACCTGGAACCTGGATCTGCAAAGCGCCCAGTACGAACAACTCGTCCTTTAGTCTTTCCTGAAAATGCAGATCGCAAGTCAACTGGAGCCGTTCTTCAACACGGCTCTGGAGGAAGCGTTCGGCCTGGCGGTTTTGCCGGTGCCGCGCGGTGTCCCGCAAAACCTGCCTGAAGATGTAGTGGCGCTGGTCGCCGCGCCCATGGATACCGCCGCGCCCCGCCCGGCAGGCTGGCCGTTCGGCCTGCAGTGGATCCAGCTGGTGACCTCCGGTACCGACAAGCATCCCGCGTGGCTGCTGGACAGCGTCCCGACGGCCACCGCGCGGGGTGTCGCCGCGCAGCAGATCGCCGAATACGCCCTGGCCGCCATGCTTTATCAGGCCAAGCGGCTGGACACGCTATGGATACGCGGCCCGCAGGACTGGAACGCCGGTCCCTTGGACAGCATCGCGGGCAGTACCGTGGGCGTGGTCGGCCTGGGCGCCATCGGCAGCGCGCTGGCGCGCAAGCTGCTGGCCCTGGACGCCAAGGTGCTCGCCTTGCGCGACCGGCCTGTCCCCACGCCGATCGAGGGAGTCGAGATCCTGCACGACATCGCTGCCCTGCTTGCGCGCTGCGATCACGTCGTGCTGGCGGCCCCCGCCACACCGCGCACGCGGCACCTGCTCAATCGAACGGCGCTGGCCTCGGCCAAACCCGGCTTGCACATTGTCAACGTCGCGCGGGGTGAACTGATCGATGACGACGCTTTGCTGTGGGCGCTCGCCTCCGGCAGCGTCGGCGCGGCCACCCTGGACGCCACTGTCCCCGAGCCGCTGCCCGCCGGCCATCCCTTCTACACCCACCCACGCGTACGCCTCAGCCCGCACACCGCCGCCATCGGCCGTCTGTCCCGCTACGCGCTGGCACAGAAAACCGCGCAAAACCACCAGCGCTGGATCGAGGGACGGCCCCTGCTGGACCTGCTTCCCGCTGCCGATCCCACGCAATCCCTGACATGACCCATCTGCCCGCTCGCCGCCAACTGCTCAAAGGAGCCGCCCTCATCGGCGCGGCCGCCGTCATGCCACGCCTGGCCTCGGCCCAGACGCAATCCCCACTACGCATCGTCCAGCCCGCGCCTGGCACCGCCGGTTCCGTATGGCGTCCCATGTTGGACCGTCTGCATCTACCCCAGTCGAAGCTGCCGCCCTTGCAATGGACGGTTTCCGATCCCGGCAAGATGCAGGTGCAACTGATCGCCGGCTCGCTCGATGTCGGGTTCTTCGGTCCCATCGGCCTGGCGGCATTGCGTGCGCGCGGCCATGACATCGTCCTTTTCGGACCTGGCACCATCAATCATTCGGTGTGGCTGGTCAAGCATGACAGCCCCTTTCGGCAACCCGCCGATCTCAAAGGCCGCAAGATCGCGACGCAGCCCGAAACCGCCGAAACATATCAACAGGCGCGAACTGCCGCGGCGCTGGCCGGCCTGGACTTGAAGCGAGACTTCCAGGTAGTGCAGGGTTCGTCGCTGGCGAACGTAGCGCTATTCGAACGCGGCGACGTGGATGCAGTGATCGTGCTGGAGCCAACCGCCACACGCCTGGTGGCCCAAGGCGCACGGCAGATCGGCCGCGTGAGCGACATGTGGCGCAACGCAAGCGGCGACGCCACCGATCCCTTCCTGGTCGGCCTGGCCGCGCAACGAAGCTGGGTGGACGCGAACCGTGCGGTTGCCACGCAACTGGCGCAGGCCTTCGCCCAGGCCAACGCGCAAATCGCCACGCATCCCGAAGTGCTACGCGAGATCCACGACGAGATCGGCATCAAGGCCCAGGAAAAGCAGGCCCTCGACCTGGCGCCCACGCGTATGCGAAGCATCTATTCGACCCTGTGGAACGCTGCCGTCTGGCGCGGCATGGACAAGCAGATAGAAACCGCGATCGCGGTCGGCATTCTCGACAAGCAAACCGCCGGCACGCCCGTCTATGACGGCGTCGTCCTGGCATGAAGCAGGAGCCTGTACACACCATGAGCACACAAGCCATCGCCTTTCCCGATCCTCGCGAAGTTCGCGCAACCGTGGGCGAAGCGGAATGGGCCGTCCGCGAAGAACTGGCAGCTGCCTACCGGCTGGCTGCCCGCTTCGGCTGGACCGACCATATCTTCACCCACTTCTCCGCCCGCATTCCCGGCGTGCACGACTACTTCCTGATCAATTCCTACGGCCTGACCTTCCACGAGGTCAGCGCTTCCAACCTGGTGCGCATAGACATCGGCGGCGAGGTGCTCTATGACCCGCTCGGCCGCGGCCACAACCTGGCCGGCTACGTCATCCACGGCGCCATCCACAGCGCCCGTCCGGACCTGACCTGCATCCTGCACACGCATACGACGGCGGGCGTGGCGGTCTCCGCGCAGGAAAACGGCCTGCTGACCTATCTGTCGCAGCATGCCGCCCGCTTTCATGGGCATGTGGCCTATCACGACTATGAAGGCTTCGCCTTCAACCGCGAGGAGCAGGCCCGCCTGATACGCGACATCGGCGCGCACCGCATTCTGATCTTGCGCAATCATGGCTTGCTGACGGCAGGCGGCAGCATCGGCGAAGCCTTCCACCACCTGTACTTCCTCGAACGCGCCTGTGGCATCCAGATCGCCGCGCAGGCCGGCGGCAATGCCTTGCGCCAGCCGGCGGATGCCGTCGTCGCGGAAGCCGCGACGGTGTATTGGCGCGGGGTCGGCGGCACCTATACGGACCGCACCTGGCAAGCCTTCCGGCGCGAGCTGGAACGCAACGACGACACGTTCAATCTCTGAAGCGCAGCGGCCACGCCTACGCCTGCCCGCCCAGCAATACCGAAGAAGGAATACATCATGGTTTCCCCGCTACGCCGCGCCCTGCTGAAGGCCGCCGTGCTGGCCACGGCCGGCGGCACCCTGGCCGTGCGCGACCGCGACGGTCTGGCCGCCGCGCTCACCAAGGTCACCCTGCTGGCCGGCAACAAAGGCAGCACCTCGGCCCTGTATCCCCTGCTGCTGAAGTCCAAGGACATCGACACGTCCGGACTGGACATCGAATACATCGGCAGCGCACCCGGACAGATGCAGTTGCAGCTGTTGTCCGGCGCCCTGAATTTCAGCGGGTATGGCGCGCTCGGCGTCGTCGAGGCCAACCAGAAAGGCGCCGACTTCAAGCTGGTGGCGCCATTCGACCTGAATCATTCCAGCTGGATCGTACGCGCGGACAGTCCGTACAAGACCATCCACGACCTCAAGGGCAAGCGGGTCGCCACGCTGCCGATCAACACGGACACGGTGCGGCAGGCCGAGCTCACCGCTGCCTTGCATGGGCTGAACCTGAAGCAGGACTTCCAGATGAGCTATGGGCCGGCGCTGGTCAGCCTGGCGCTGTTCGAGCGTGGGGACGCCGATGCCATCATCGCCATCGAGCCCAACTCCACACGTCTCGTCGCCAAGGGCGCCCGCGAGATCGCCAAGGTCGGCGACTTGTGGCGCGAAGCCACGGGTGACCAGTCCCTGTTCCTGGTGGGCTGGGCTTCCAGCGACGCCTGGCTCAAGCGCAATCCCGCCGCCGCGAAGACCATCGCCAAGGCCTATTACGGCATCAATCGCCTGATCGTGCAGAACCCGGCCCTCGTCGCCGAACCGGCCTTCCTGGACGCGCTGGGCGTGCCCGCAACCGAAACGCGGGCGATCGAGTTGCTGCCGCAACGTATCTCCGCCATCACCTCGGTGGAATGGGACGACAGCGTGGCGCGTAATATCGACAAGCAACTGGACCTGGCCGTCAAGCATGGCCTGCTGGCTTCCCGTCCCGCCGCCGGCATCTTCAGCCGGGAGTACCTGGCATGACACGCGCGCTGGCGCCCGCCCTGCCGCGCGCGGGCTATGCATTGGCGGCAGTCGCCAGCCTGCTGTGCGCCTGGCAAGCCATGGCCGCCGTGGCGCATAGCCCTTTGGTGCCCGGCCTGCCCGACATCTGGCACGAAGTCGTGAGGATCGTCGGCAGTGGCCAGTTGTCGAAGAACCTGCTGGCCACCCTGGGGCGCGTGGCGTCCGGTTTTGTCCTGGCCTTCCTTACGGCATTCGCTCTGGCTTTGGGCATGGGCCGGCGCCGCGGGCTGGCCGCGTTCTTCGAACCGCTGCTGATCGTCGGACTGACCGTGCCCGGCCTGGTGTGGGCCATCCTGTGCATCATCTGGTTCGGCATCAGCCTGGTAGGGTCGGCCATCGCGGTCGCCATCTCCATCGCGCCGGCGATATCGCTGAACCTGATCCAGGGTGTGCGGTCCATCAACGCCGAACTGCTGGAGGTCGCGGCCATGCTGCGCCTGCCCTTGTCCGTGCGCTTGCGGCAGCTTTGGCTGCCCGGGCTGCTGCCCGTCGTCTTCAGCGGCGCCAGGCTGGCCTTGTCGCTGGCCTGGAAAGTCATCGTCCTGGTCGAGATGTTCGGACTGTCCATTGGCGTCGGCTTCCAGTTGAACAGTGAGTTCGGCGCGCAGAACGTCGCCGGGGTACTGGCGTGGACGCTCTGTTTCGCCGTGGTCATGGCCATCCTCGAATACGGTTTGCTGGCGCCGCTGGAAGCGCACCTGCTGCGTTGGCGCCGGGTCGCGGCCGTTTGATTGGGAGAATGATTTGACCACTGCACCCGCCGTCGCCCTGCGCGGCGTATCCAAACGCTATGCCGGTGCCATGCAGGACGTGCTATCCGGCCTCGACCTCCAGGTTCGGCCCGGAGAATTCGTCACGCTGATCGGCCCCAGCGGCTGCGGCAAATCGACCTTGCTGCGGCTGATCGCCGGCCTGGAGCCCGGCTACGGCGGCATCATGGAAATCGACGGCCAGACCGTCGATGGCCCGCAGGCCGCCTGCGGCATGCTGTTCCAGGAACATCGCCTGTTTCCCTGGTTGACGGTGGAGCAGAACGTGGCCCTGGGCGCCGTCAATGAAGCGCTTGACGCCGCGACGCTGACGGCCCTGGTGCGACGCCAACTCGCGCGCGTGAACCTGCCGGATGTCGCGGGCACGTTTCCAGCGCAGCTGTCCGGCGGCATGGCGCAGCGCGTCGCCATCGCGCGGCTGCTGATGGGTTCGCGCAGCCTGCTCTTGCTGGATGAGCCTTTCAGCGCCCTGGATGCCTTCACCCGCCTCAAGTTGCAGAATGAGATGCAGACCCTGTGGCAGACCACGGGCGCCACCATGATCCTGGTGACCCACGATATCGAGGAAGCGGCTTACCTGTCCGACCGTATCGTCGTCATGGCGGCACATCCCGGCCGCATTCAACGCATCGTCGACAACCCGCTGCCGCGCCCCCGCAACCGCGTCGATCCGGCGTTCGCGCGACTGAAAGCGACGCTGTTCGACCTGCTGGATCTGAGCCCGGATCCCGTGCCCAGCGGCGCAAGCGGCGCCGCTGTCAAGAAACTCGTGGAAGCTTGAAATGCCCCGCAATCAGCAAATCAAACTCGGCCTGTTCGTCTTGCACGCCGGCTATCATCAGGGTGGCTGGCGCCTGCCGCAGGCGCGCTCGGGCGGCGAGGACATCGGCCTGATGCGCGATATCGCGCAAAGCGCCGAAGCCGGAAAGTTCGACTTCATCTTCTTCCCCGACGTTCCCGGCAGCGATGCCACGTCCACGCCTTCGGTGGTCAGCCGCTTCGAACCCCTGACGCTGCTCAGCGCCCTGTCCGCCGTCACGCGGCATATCGGCCTGGCCGCCACGGCTTCCACGACTTATCACGAGCCCATGAACCTGGCGCGAATGTTTGCGTCGCTGGATCACTTGAGCGGCGGCCGTGCAGCATGGAATGTGGTCACCACGCTCAGCAAGGAGGCCGCTGGAAACTTCGGTGCACAGGCCCAGGTGCCGCACGCGCAGCGTTATGAGCGGGCCACCGAGTTCGTCCAGGTCGTCCGGGGACTCTGGGACAGCTGGGATGAAGGAGCCTTCCTCCGCGACAAGGACAGCGGGGTCTACTTCGACCCCTCGAAGATGCACAGGCTGGATCATCATGGCGCGCATTTTTCAGTGCGTGGTCCCTTGAACCTGGATCGCCCGCCGCAGGGCTATCCCGTCACCATCGTCGCCGGCGCTTCCGGCCCGGGCCTGGACCTGGCGGCCAGGTACGCCGACATCTCCTTCGGCGCCCAATACGACCTGGCGACCGCGCGTACCCATTACGCCGAGGTCAAGAACCGCGTCCGGGCCCTGGGCAGAAATCCAGACCACGTGCTGGTGATGCCTGGCGTGGTTCCCATCGTCGCCGCCACCGAACAGCAGGCCAAGGAGAAGTTCGACGCCTTGCAGCGCTACGTCTCGATCGAGGAAGCCATTCCCCTGCTGTCGTTCTTCATCGGCCACGACATATCCGGCCTGCCCCTGGATCAGGCACTGCCCGCCACCCTGGGCGAGAGCGAGGCGATGAAAAGCCGCACGACGCTGCTGCTCGACCTGGCGCATCGGAACAGGATGACCCTGCGCGAACTCGCCCGGAGCGTGGCGGCGGCGCGTGGCCACCTGTTGCTGGTGGGCACGCCGGCACGCATCGCCGACACCTTGCAACAATGGTTCGAGTCGCGGGCAGCGGATGGCTTCAACATCCTGCCGCCCTACTTTCCCGGCGGCCTGGATGACTTCATCGAGGGCGTGCTTCCCGAACTGCGCGCCCGCGGCCTGTTCCGCATGGAATATGAGGGCGCGACGCTGCGGGAGAACCTGGGCCTGCCCGTTCCCGCCAGCCAGTATGCGCCCTGATGGAATGGAACAAGACCCGGGATAAGACCGGGGATAAGACCCGCCGATAAACCCGTGGCCGATAAACGACGCGGCCGGATGAAGCTGTCATCCGGCCGCTGTTTCACCCCTGCAAAGCCTGCATCACCTGCCTGTGCACTTCGAACAGAGCTGGATCATCCGGGTCTCGTGGCCGTGGCACGTCGACATCGATGATGCGGACGATCTCGGCGGGCGACCCGCCCATCACCGCGATGCGGTCGGCCAGGAAGGCGGCCTCCAGCATATTGTGCGTCACCAGCACGCCCGTGGGACGCGGGCCCTCGCCGGACAACCACATGGCCTGCAGCAACTGCCGCAGCCGCCGCGCGGTGAGTTCGTCCAGCGCGCTGAACGGTTCATCCAGCAGCAGTACGTCGGGCTGCACGGCAAAGGCACGCGCGATGGAAACCCGCTGGCGCTGCCCGCCGGACAGGAACTGGGGATAGGCCTGGGCGTGTTCGGGCAGCTCGACCCGTTGCAGCAACTGCCGCACGGTACGCGCCACGTCTTCCTTGCCCTTGTTTTTACCCGCCAGCACGATGCCGATATTCTCGGCCACGCTCAGCCAGTCCAGCAATCGGGGCTGCTGGAACACGACGCCCAGGTTGATGCCCTGGAACGGCCGGTCGAAACGCACGTCGCCTTGGGTAGGCAGATCCAGCCCCGCGATCAGGTTCAGCAGGGTGGACTTGCCGCAACCCGAAGGGCCCACCAGCGCCAGCAGTTCTCCAGCACGGATGTCGAGATCCAGCTTGGTAAGGACGGTGCGTTCGGCGGCACTGCCCAGGGGTGGATAGCGCTTGGTGATGCCGCGCAGTTGAATGTTGCTGCTCATCTACCGCTCCCCCGCTTCCAACGATTGGCATGGACCTCCAAGGGCCGGAAGATGCCATGCTCGATCGCCAGCATGGCGATCCAGAACGCCAAGGTCCACGCAATGACGCCTTCGACATCCTGCGTGCTGAACTTGGAGTTCAGCTGATAGCCCACGCCATCGGACATGCCGAATATCTCCACCAGCACGATCACCTTCCACGCGATGGAGAAACCGATGCGGCAGCCCGACACGATGAAGCTGTAAAGCAGCGGCAGCCACACCTTGCGCAACACCAGCGCCGGCGGCAGGCGGAATACGCGCACCATTTCCACCCGCTCATGCTCCAGCGAGCGCACACCTTGGTGCACTGAAATCACCATGGCAGGCAACACGCCCAGGGCCACCGCCACCACTGGCGACGCCAGCGATACGCCGAACCAGATCACGCACAACAGAGCCCACACCAAACCCGGCACGGTCAGCCCCAGGATCACGCCCGGTTCAAAGAATCGCTCCGCTGTGCGCGACACCGCCGTCAGGATACCCACCGGCAAGGCAAACAACAGCGCCAGCAGGAAGCCCAGCGACATGCGCAGGAACGTCACGCCGATTTCGCTGAAGGCAAAACCGCTGCGCACGATTTCCACCAGCTCGCGCAGGATGGCGCCGCAGCCGGGCACCAGGGGTGAGTGCAGCCATACGGCCATGGCTTCCCAGGTGGCGGTCAGCAGCAGGAAAAAGACCACGGGTGGCCAGGCCCGGACCAGGAAGGCGCGCAAGCGCCACGATACGGCGGCGCGGGTCGATGCCCCGCGGGTGCCTTGGCCGCCTTGCAGAATCGCGTCGTCGGAGCTCATTCAAGCCTTCACATAAAGTTTGCGCGACGGCGCGGCATCCAGCAGGCCCAGCTTCACGGCGACTTCGATCTGCTTGTCTATGGTCGCGAAAACGCTGGCGTCCCATTTGGTGGCGTAGGTGGGCGCCAGGCGCTGCGGCAGCAGGTCTATGGCCTTGGTCTCGTCCGCCTTCAGGCCCAGTTCGGCGGCGATGGGCTTGAGACTGTCGGGATGCCGGGCGATGGTGGTGCCGATACGTTCGAACAAGGTCGCCAGCTTGGCCGCGGTCGCCTGGTTCTGCTCATACCAGGTCTTGCTGGCGGCCAGGCCGACCAGGAAAGGATCGTCGGCCTGCCCTGTCGCTTCCTTCCAGATATCGGCAACGCGGGCGATTTCCCGGGCACCGCGCCCCACCAGGCGCGTCGCCGTGGGCTCCAGCGTGATGATGCCATCGACGTCGCCGCGCTCGAACAGCGCCAGGTTGGCGGTCGGCGAGCCAAAGATCACCTTGACGTCTTTTTTCAGGTCCAGGCCGGTCAGCGACGCGGCGATGCGCGCCTGCTGATAAGTCTCGCTGGTCTCGGCCGTGGTGGCGATACGCTTGCCGACCAGGTCCTTGGGCGATTTGTAGGGGCTGTCGCCCCGCACGATCCAACGGCCATGGTTGTTCAGCGCCGGGCCGAACAGGACGATATCGCTGCCGCGATTGGCCAGCGTGGCCAGGCCCACCGACCCGAAGACGCCCACGTCCAGGGAGCCGGCGCTCAACTGCACCTGCATCTTGCCGGGGTCCGCGGTCACCCAGTCCAGGGCGATACCCAGGTCCTGGTCCAGCTTGTACTTTTCCACCAGCGGACGCCAGGCCGAACCCGCGCTACCGGCCGACGGCAAGGTGATGCGCACCTTCTTCTTGTCCTGCGCCTCGGCGGCATAGGCGGCGTTCAGGGCGCCAGGCAACAGGCCCAGCGCTACCGCCGCACCCGACGTCTGGAGAAAATCTCTGCGGTTCATTGCGTTGCTCCTTCCTTCGGCAACACCAGCGCGCGGTGCATGACGCGGCGCTGCGAACCGAAGTCCGGCACGCCACGATGCTGCACGGTGCGGTTGTCCCAGATCAGGGCGGTACCGCTTTCCCAACGATGGCGCGTCTGTACTTCCGGCGCGCTGAGCGCATCGAACAGGATGTCCAGCAGGGCCTGGCTGGTGCGCCGGCTGACGCCCAGGATGCGCTGCGTATACAGCTCATTCACGAAGATCTGCTTGCGCCCGGTCTCCGGATGCGTACGGATCAGCGGCACTTCGATGGGCGGATACTTGCGCCGTTGCTCGGCCCGCGCTTCCAGGTCGTGATAGGCCAGCGTCAGATAGCCCATGGTGTCGGCGTCGTGGACGGCGGACAAGGTCTCCAGATAGGCCACCAGCAGCGGATCGAGCAGATCGTAGGCAGCGGTCGCATTGGCGAACAGCGTGTCGCCGCCCAGCGCCGGCATGGTCTCGCCCAGCAAGGCGGTGTACGGCGGCGAGGTCGGCTGGAACACCTGGTCCATGTGCCAGATGTAGTTCATGCGCGTTTTCTTGGTCGACGCATCGATGGTGTTCAACTGGCCGCTCTTGCCCGTTTCCGGTGTATACGGGGTGTTCATCAGCTTGGCCTTGCCGAACAGCGAGACCAGTTGCTCGAAGTGCTCGACCCCGACCGTACCCGGCTCGAAGCTGAGGAAACCGTAGCGCAGCAGCGCGTCGTACAACAGCTTGCGCACGCCGGCATCGACCGCGCCGGTGCCGTCGATGCGCAGTCCGCTGACGCGCGCGCCTACCGTGGGCGAATAGGGGGTGACGGTCACGCCGGCGTTTTCAGCGGGGCTGGCGAGATAGCGGGTCATATCCAGAATCTTCGGCTGGATCCGGTCGAGTCTGTCGTTGTCGACGACGATGCCGTACATGATGTCTTGCGTCCTGTTGGGTTCTGGTTTTTTGCAGATGTGGGTTGGCGTTTCCGGCGGGGTGTCCTGGCCGGACGTGGCCTTGGCGTATCGGCTACGGCTAGACAGCGGCCGTGTCCACGGGATATTTGTCCGACGTACCCCACTCGTTCCACGAAGCGGGATAGACCGCCGCGCCGGTATGTCCCGCCAACTGCAGGGCGATGAAGGTACGAGCGGCGCGACCGCCGCCGCCGCAATAGACGATGGCGCGCTCATCGGCGGCGACGACATCCTTGACCGCCGGTGCCAGGGCCTGGGCGGCGGCAAAGCGGCCGTCGGCGGCCAATTCCAGGTTCGTGTCCCAGAAGCGCGCGCCCGGCACGCGGCCGCTGCGGCCGGCGTTGCTGCGCTTGCCGGCGTACTCTTCCCTGGAGCGCGCGTCGATGACGCGGACGCCGCCCGCGGGCGCTTGAATTTGCGTAACCGTTTGAGGTTGCGTACTCGTCTGGGTTTGCGTACTCGTCAGTGCACCCGATCCGGCTTGCGCGCTCGCCTGCACCGCGGCCAGCACCTCATCGGCCGTCGCCAGGTAGGCGCTTTGGGGCACCACGGTGAAAGCGGTCGCGGTGACCGCGGGCGGGGCGGTCGTCAGTGCGCCTGTCCAGGCACCGACACCGCCATCGAGCAGGGCGATATGGCCGACGCCGGCATAGGCCAGCGCCCATGCCACGCGGGCGGCATTGGTGTCGTTCAGCGCGCCCGTCACCACTACGCGGGAATCCGGTGTGATCCCCAGGGCCGACAGGCTCCAGGCCAGCACCACTTGCAAGCGCGCCAGCGCCGGCGCGTCGCTGCGGGCAATGGCGTACAGCGACGGCTCGACATGCCGCGCCCCCGGGATGTGACCAGCCCAGTACTCAGCGGCCGGTCGCGTGTCCAGCAACACGACCTGGTCTTGCCCCAGGTGTTGCGCCAGCCAGTCCGGCGTCGCCAGTTCGAAAATTGCCATAGCCCTGCTCCCTTGCGTCCCTTGAGTCCATTACGTCAATTGCGTCCATTGCGGATCGCCATACGGGGCATGCTATCGTCAGCAAGCTAACTATCAAACGCACATTAATTTGTTAGCTTATTTACTATTCTCACTTTTGCGCCCCTGCCAAAGCGCGCAGAATGGCGGGCGTTGTTCCGCATCCTCCTTCGCCCAGAGACATGTCATCTGCCCAACGCGACGCCTCAGATAGCACTGCGCATATCGCCCAGCCCGCCCACGCCGCGCCGGCCCACGCCGCCGAACCGAGTACCCGGGACACCAGCTTCCGGCCCCTGTCCATCCTGGTTGGCGCCGCCTACTTCATGGAGCAGCTGGACGCCACCATCATCAGCCCGGTGATTCCGGACATCGCCCACGACTTCGGCGTCGATCCCTTGAGCCTGAACCTGACGATGACCATCTATCTGCTGTGCTCGCTGGTGTTCGTGCCCTTGAGCGGGCTGGTGGCGGCACGGCACGGCACGCGTACGGTGTTCTCCTGCGCGGTAGCGCTGTTCACCGCCAGTTCCGTGTTATGCGCCATGGCGCCCAGCCTGGCCGCGCTGGCCGTGTTCCGCGCCATGCAAGGCATGGCGGCGGCGCTGATGGTGCCGGTGGGACGCACGGCCATTGTGCATACCACCAGCAGGGCGCAATTGGTGGAAGCCTTGGCGTGGTTCATCACCCCCGCCATGGTGGGACCGATGCTGGGACCGCCGCTGGGCGGGCTGTTCTCCGCCTATCTGTCCTGGCACTGGGTGTTCCTGATCAATGTGCCGGTGGGCCTGGCCGGCCTGTGGGCGGCGCGCAGCATCATGCCGCAACTGCATCACCGCGCGGACCTGCATTTCGATGTGCGCGAGTGGCTGTTGGCCGCCGTTGCGCTGGCCTTGTTGATCCTGTTGATCGAACGGGCCCGGCACGGCGCCAGCCTGCCCCTGCTGGGTAGCCTGGCCGCGGGCCTGGCGCTTTGCGTCTGGCTGTATGTCCGCCGTTTCCGCGGGCTGGCCGCACCCATGCTGGATTTCCGTCTGCTGCGCCTGCCCACCCTCGCCGCCGGTTTCTGGGGCGGATCCCTGGTGCGCGTGGGCTATGGCGCCCTGCCTTTCCTGCTGCCGTTGATGCTGCAGCTGGGCCTGGGCTATACCGCCCTGCAAAGCGGCATCGTCCTGCTGGTCAGTGGATCGATCGCCTTCTTCACCAAGACCCAGACCACCAAGGTGCTGCGCCGCTGGGGCTTTCGGCGGGTGCTTTGCTATAACGGCATCGCGTGCGCGCTGGCATTGGCCGGCTGCGCCCTGTTCTCCCTGCCGCACTGGGGTCTGGTGGGCATCACGGCCTTCGTCTCGATGGCCAGTTTCTTCCGGGCCGTGCAGTTCAATGCGCTTAGCGCCGTGTCCTACGCCGACCTGCCGCGCGAGAAGGTGGCTTCGGCCACCACTTTGAACACCATGGCCTGGCAGTTGGCCATCATGCTGGGGATCTCCCTGTCGGCGCTGGCCGTACAGTGGTCTGCTAATCTAGGCGCCCGCACGACGCCGGCCGGTGCGGATTTCTCGGTGGCGTTCATTCTCGTTGCGCTGTTCGCCTGCGCCGCCATGCCCTGCTACCGCGCGCTGTCCGCGCAGGCCGGCGCGGAACTCAGCGGCCATCGGGCCGGCCCCTAGCCTTATCGATCCCCTTACATGTCCGATCAGCACGTCGAACGACTGTCCCAGCTTTACTCGCGCCCCGGCTTCCTGCTGCGGCGTGCCCACCAGATCTACGTCGCCATTTTCGAAGCGAACTTCGAGCGCCTGTCCCTGTCGCCCGCGCAGTACTCCGTCATGATCGCGCTGCATGACCTGCACGGCATCAACCAGGGCGACCTGGCCAAGGCGATCGGCATGAACAAGGTCACGGTGTCGCAAATCGTCCAGGCCCTGGAAACGCGGGGGTGGATCGCCCGCAAGCAGACCGACGCCGATCGCCGCCGGCGCCAGCTGACCCTGACGGCCGCGGGCCAGCGGGCCTTGAAACAGACCGCCGAGATGGCCGAGGCGACGTACGCCGAACAGATGGCGCCGTTGACCGAGCCTGAACGCCAGCGGCTGTTCAAGCTGCTGCAGCGCATCGTCGACGAGCTGGAACCGCGCGCGCGTACGCCATTCGAACCCATCGTTGCCACGAAGATGGCCAGCGAGGCCTGAGAAGCGCGGCGCTGTGCGGCTGCGGGACCGCTGCGCTGCGGGACTGCGGGGTCGCGGGGCCGCGGCGCTGCAGGGCCGCGGGCCAGGAACGGCACTTGCGCCCTTTGACATTGCTAATCCCGAACCATGCTGTGGAGCGGCCCTCCCCGGCGCCGTAAGCAGTGCAAATTTTCAAGGAGTGAAAGCGATGCTCGAATCCGTAGAAGGTAAGGCCCAAAAAATGGCAGGCCGAGTTCAGGATGCCGTTGGTGGGTTGACCGGCGACGCCGCCACCCAAGTCGAAGGCAAGGTACGCCAGGCAGCAGGCTATGCGCAGGAGTCGTATGGCGAAGCACTCGGCACCCTTCGTGACAAGACCGCCGAAAATCCCATCTGGGCCGTCGCCATCGCGGCAGCGGCCGGTTACCTGCTGGGCACGCTGTCGTCGAGAAGGTAAGCCTCAAGCTTACGTCTTACAGCGTAGTCAGGCGCCGCCCACGCGATGAATCATCGCGTGGGCGGCGCTTCTTTTTGTCTCGCACTTTCGCAGTTAGATTGATTTCAAATCAAGATTGACCGACTTGATCACCAGCGGATAAGTTGCGGTTTCCGACTACTCGGCCGCCCACACTTTGCAAGCGCAGGCGGCGTTCATCAGGCGAGCATGACGATGATCACCTCCGAGCTGGGACCCGACCTGTCCACACGCTTACCCGACGCCCTGCCCAAGCAACGCGAGCTGTATTACGGGGGCGCATGGCAGGCCCCGCGTTCCGGCGTCTATCTGCGCAGTACCAGTCCGGGCACGCAAGCCGACCTTGGCCCCTATGCGCTCGCCGGCGCCGACGACGTGGACGCCGCCGTGAGCGCGGCAAGGCAGGCCTTCCCCGCCTGGCGCGAGACTGCGCCACTGGCACGCGCCGCGCTGCTGCGGCAAGCCGCTGCCGTGATTCGCGCGCATGCCCTGGAACTGGCACTGATCGACGCCGCCGACTGCGGCAATCCGGTCAAGCAGATGCAGGACGATGCAGTGATCGCCGCCACCCAACTGGAGTATTTCGCCGGCCTGGTGCTGGAACTGAAGGGCGAGACCATCCCCACCATGAACGGTTCGCTGGACTACACCCTGCGCGAGCCGTTGGGCGTGGTGGCGCGCATCATTCCGTTCAACCACCCCTTCATGTTCGCGGCCGGCAAGATCGCCGCGCCGCTGGCGGCGGGCAACACGGTCGTCGTCAAGCCGCCCGAGCAGGCTCCGCTATCGACCTTAAGGCTGTTCGAGCTGATTGCCGCTATCTTCCCACCCGGCGTGCTGAACTGCGTGACGGGAGAACGCTCGACCGGTGCGGCGCTGTCGGCCCATCCCGATGTGGCGGCCGTGGCACTGATCGGCAGCGTCAACGCCGGCAAGGCAGTGATGCGCACGGCGGCGGACGATTTGAAAAAAGTGCTGCTGGAATTGGGCGGCAAGAACGCGATGATCGCCTATCCGGACGCCGACCTGGAGAAAATGCCGCTGGGCGCGGTCCGCGGAATGAATTTCACATGGTGCGGCCAGTCCTGCGGCTCGACCAGCCGCCTGTTCCTGCACGAGTCCATCCACGACGAGGTGCTGGCACGCATCATCGAACTGACCGCCACACTGCACCGCCCCGGCCTGCCCACGGACATGCGTACCACCATGGGCGCACTGGTCTCCCGTGAGCAGATGGACAAGGCCCTCTCGTATGTCGAGTCAGCCGTAGCCGAAGGCGCCCGCGTGGCGCACGGCGGCCGGCGCAGCGCCGATCCCGCCTTGGCGCAAGGTTATTTCGTCGAGCCGACCATCCTGTCCGGCGTCACGCCCACGATGCGCGTGGCGCGCGAAGAGATCTTCGGGCCGGTGCTGGCGGTGCTGAAGTGGTCCGACGAGGACGACTTGTTCGCGGCGGTGAATGGCGTGGAGTACGGCCTGACGGCATCGATCTGGACCACCAGCCTGCGCACGGCGCATCGGGCCGCCGCGCGCGTGCAGGCGGGCTATGTGTGGATCAATGGATCGTCCGCCCACTTCATCGGCGCGCCCTTCGGCGGCTACAAGCAGTCGGGTATCGGCCGCGAGGAATGCAAGGAAGAACTGCTGGAATTCACGCAGACCAAGAACGTCAACGTCACCCTGGATTGATGCCCACCATGTCCGCCCTGTCCGCCCCCTCCCCCCTGCCCACCGTCCCCACCGAAGCCACGGATGCCGCCAAGGTCGCTACGGCCGTTACGCCGCTCTCGGCACCGTGGGGCAGCGACTATCTGGCTGCGCTGCTGCGCCACATCGGCCTGGAGTACGTCGCCCTGAACCCCGGCGCCAGCTATCGCGGCCTGCACGACAGCCTGGTCAACTACCTGGGCGACCAGTCGCCCAAGATGCTGACGGTGCTGCACGAGGAACATGCCGTCGCCATCGCGCACGGCTACGCCAAGGTGGCGGGCCGGCCCATGGGCGCCATCCTGCACGCCAATGTGGGTCTGATGCATGGCTCGATGGCCATCTTCGATGCCTATTGCGATCGCGTACCGGTGATGGTGTTCGGCGCCACGGGCCCGGTCGATTCGGCACGCCGCCGCCCCTGGATAGACTGGTTGCATACCGCCAAGGACCAGGGCGCGCTGGTACGCACCTTCGTCAAGTGGGACGCCGAGCCTTCGTCGCTGGAAGGCGCGCGCGATGCCGTGTTGCGCGCCCGCCAGATCGCCACCACGCAGCCGCAAGGGCCTGTGTATGTCTGCTTCGACAGCGCCTTGCAAGAAGCGCCATGCACGGAAGCGCCGCCACTGCTGCCGCTGGCCCGTTACGCACCGCCGCGACGCCCCGGCATCTCGGACCACGTGGCGCGCGAGGTCGCGCAGAGCTTGTACCAGGCCAGACGGCCCGTCATCCTGGCCGGCCGCGTGTCGCGCGACGAAGCGGACTGGCAACGCCGCGTGGCGTTCGCCGAGCATTGCGGCGCCACGGTGCTGACGGACTTCAAGGTGGGCGCCGCCTTCCCGACGCGGCATCCCCTGCATGGCACCACGCCGTCGTTCTTCATGGCCGACGAGGGTCTGGAGAAGCTGTGCGAGGCCGACCTGGTGCTGAGCCTGGACTGGGTCGATCTGGCCGGCACCTTGCGCACGGCCTGGGGCGCAGGGCATCCGCCCGCGCACGTCGTGCAGGTGTCGCTGGACCAAGTGCTGCACAACGGTTTCGGTGGCGAGCATCAAGGGCTGGCCGGTACCGATACGTATCTGCTGTGCGACCCCGACGAGTTCGTGGCGCAGACCCTGGATGCGCTGCGCGGCCTGGGCGCGGCGCGCGTGCAACCATCGACCCAGCCTGCGGCTTCACCCCTTCCCCAGCCAGCGGCGCAGCTTTCGCCCCAGGCATCATCCCCGTCCGCGTCCTCGTCCCGGTCTGACACGCCGGCCACCTTGCCGGCGGCCGCGCCAGACGATGCCGAGGGCATGTCCCTGGGCGTATTCGCCGGCACGGTCAGCGAGCGGCTGCTGCGCAACGCGCCAGCCTGCCTGATCCGCGCCAACCTGGGCTGGCCGGGCGATGCGCATCCCTTGGCGCACCCGCTGGACTATCTTGGCTATGACGGCGGCGGCGGCATCGGTTCGGGTCCGGGCATGGCGGTGGGCGCGGCCCTGGCCTTGCGCGGCAC
Organism: Achromobacter sp. HZ34; assembly: GCF_002209485.1. GTDB lineage: Bacteria > Pseudomonadota > Gammaproteobacteria > Burkholderiales > Burkholderiaceae_B > Bordetella_C. Next base: position 431,649 of record NZ_NJIX01000002.1, read on the forward strand.
GCCGCGCCTGCCGGTCGCCGTGCTGGGCGATGGCGATTTCCTGATGGGGATCACGGCGCTCTGGACCGCCGTCAGCTATGGCATTCCGCTACTGGTGATCGTGGCGAACAATCGCTCCTTCTTCAATGACGAGGTGCATCAGGAGAAGGTGGCGCAGATGCGTTCGCGGCCGGTGGAGAACAAATGGATAGGCCAGCGTATCGAGGGGCCGGAGATAGACCTGGCCGGCCTGGCGCGTGCGCAAGGCGCCCTGGGCTGGGGTTCCGTACGAACCGCCAGCGAGTTGGCGGAGGCTCTGGATGAAGCGATCGCGGCCGTCCAGGCAGGCAAGGTCGCGGTGATCGATGCCCGCGTGGCCCGCGAATACGCCAAGACCATGGCGAAGGCGCTAGGCCGAGGGCACTGAGCAGCCACTGGACAGCCTCTGGACAGCACTAAGCAGCCGCTGAGCAGCCACTGGGCAGCCGCCCACGGCGGCGGCCCGCAAAGCCCGGCACCATGCCTCGGCCCGCTCAGGACGGCCCGATGTAGCGCGCCCGTGGCCGCACCAGGAATCCTGCCAGGCGTTGCTCCAGGGCGTGAGCCACCCAACCGGCTGCCCGCCCCACCGACATCAACGCCCCGGACGCCCCCACCGGCGCGTCCAGTACCGCCGACAGCACCGCCAGCGCCAGCGGCAGATTGGGCTTCAGGCCCCATTCGTTGCAGGCGTGATCCACGCCCTGCAAGGCCATCTCTCCGCGTTTGCCGGCCGGCCCTACTTCCCGCACGAGATCCAATAGCAAGGTGGCACGCGGATCGCCGTCCGGATACAGCGGATGGCCATAGCCCGGCACGGGACTCTTGCGCGCCAGCAGGTTCTTCAAGTGATCCAGGTAGGCGTCGCAAGAGCTTGCCTGCACCAGCGCGGACTCGGCCTGCTCGCAGCCCAGGCCGGTCAACATGCCTTCGAAAGCGCCCAGCGCCGTGGTCACGCAAGAGAACAGGTCCGCGCCCGCCGATGCCGCGATACGCGCCGCGAAGGTGGCGGGCGCCAGTTCGTTGTCGGCGCTCAGGATCAGCGCGGCGTCCAGCAGACGCAGGTTCTGCGGGCTGTCGCCCACCCGAAGATTGGCGGCCAGGATCTGCGCGATCGATTGCGGCGCATCGTCCAGCGCGTAGCTGGGCGTCGCGGTCAACAGCCCCGTGGCGGCGGACATGGCCTGGATCAACTGGCGCGCGGCCAGCACCGGCGCGCCCAGCGTCAATTCGGGATTGCGGCCCAGGCTGGCGGCATAGGCCTCCACCGCGACAGACAGCAAACGCCGCGAATGATTGCGCCTGGCCACCTGCGCGATGCCTTGTGCCAGGGCCTCGAAACCGGCGCCAGGGCGCGCCGGCTGCCAAACCGCCGAGGTATCGGGCAGCATGCCGTTCCACAGCAGCTCGGTGCAGTCTTCGAAGGCGCGATGGTGATGCACCAGCTCGGCCGCGGGCTTGCCGCGATAGCGCGGGCCCTCGGGACCGATGGCGGTGATGGATGTCTGCATGACGGCATTGCCGCCCCAGCGGATCATGCGTTCGGCGCCCGCGCCGGCCATGGACCGTCCGCGCCCGCGCGCGGCCAGGGCATCCAGGTCTTCCACGTAATACAGATTGCCTTTGCCGCCCACCGCCGGCACGGCCCGCACCCAACCCCGGCTGACGTACGCATACAGCGTCTGCATCTTGATGCCCAGGCGTTCGATGGCGGTCTGTGCATCGACCAGCGTGCCGGCATTGCGGCGGTCCGCGTCGGGCGCCTTCTTGCGTCGACTATCCATACAGTGATATCCCGGCCGGCGGCACAAGGCCCGGCGTTGTAGATCAGGGGACGCGCCTGCAGCGACGCGAATGACGTCCCTGAGGCGCGCGGCATCAGGGGAAGAACGAAGCATGGGGTTGATTGATTGTAAATCAATCTATACACACGTTGATTGCGTCCCTACGATAGCACAACCGATCGGGATAGAAGCCCGCGCGTGGATGCAAAGTACACAAGCAAAAAACACAAGCAAAAACCAGGAGACAACCATGACGGACCCTCTTATCCGGCTGCGGAAATCGGCGCGCCGCTGGACGCTGCAATGCGGGCTGGCGCTGCTGCTGACCGGCACCGCCCACGCCGCCTACCCCGAGCATCCCGTGACGATGGTCTCGGCCTTTCCGCCTGGCGGCAGCACCGACGTGATCGGGCGCATGCTGTCGCCACGTCTGGGCGAGATCTTCAAGCAGACCTTCCTGGTGGAGAACCGCGCCGGCGCGTCGGGCAATATCGCCACCGATTACGTGGTGCGTTCGGCCCCCAATGGCGAGACCATCCTGGTCGGCAACAACACCATGACGGTGAACGCCGCGCTGGGCGTCGCGCAGAACTTCAACCTGCAGAAGGATCTGACGCCCATCATCGCCATCGCCGAGACGCCCGTGGCGCTGGCGGTCAGCAGCAAACTGCCGGTCAACAGCGTGCAGGAGCTGATCGCCTACGGCAAGGCGCATCCCGGCACGCTCAGCTTTTCGTCCTGCGGCACCGGCACCGCGCAGCATTTCGCCGGCGTCGAGTTCGCCCATCGCGCCGGCATCGACATGGTCCACGTGCCCTACAAGGGCTGCGCGCCCGCATTGACGGACGGCCTCAGCGGCCAGGTGCCGGTGATCTTCAACGCCATTTCCAACATCAGCCCGCAGTTGAAGACCGGCAAGATCAAGCTGCTGGCCGTGGCCACCCGCCAGCGCGTGCCCTTCCATCCCGACGTGCCCGCGCTGGCGGAACTGCCCGGCTTCAAGGACTACGACTTCGCGGTGTGGCTGGGCTTCTTCGTGACGGCGAAGACGCCGCAGCCCATCGTCGACCGGCTGCGCAAGGAATTCATGGCGCTGGCGCAGGACAAGGCCACGCAGCAGGCACTGTCGGACCGCCTGTTCGTACCGCTGACCATGGACGGCCCCGCGCTGCAGAAGCAGATCGGCGACGAACTGGTGAAGTGGAAAAAGCTGGCCGACGAATATCACATCACACTCGACTGACGACCATGAGCCAGAACATCCCCCGCTTGCAACTCGACGACATGCGGCCCGACCTGGCCGAATACCTGACGCCCCGCGTGCGTCGCCTGGGATACCTGGGCGAACTGTTCCAGGTGTGCGCGCATGCCCCCGACACCCTGCTGGATTTCATGCGCTTCACGGAATCGTTGAAGGGCGCGCTGCCTGACAACCTGGCCGAGGTGGCGGTGCTGACCACGGCGACGTTGATGGAAAACGCCTACGAACGCAATCAACATGAGCGGCTATGCGTGCGCCTGGGTCTTGGCCGTGAATGGGTGCGCGAGGTAGAGCGTTTGCAGCCCGATGCACACCCGCAGCCCGGCACGGCTCCCCTGATGACGGATGCCGAACGCGCGGTGCAGCGCTACGTCCTGGCCAGCGTGCAAACGCGTGGCCTGCGGGCCAGCGCTGAATTCGAAGCCCTGGTGGCGCTGCTGCCCGCGGACCAGGCCGTGGCCATCGCCATGCTGGCGGGCCGCTACATCACACACGCATTGGTGGTGAACACCTTCGGCCTGCGGCCGCCGGTTCCCTCGATCTGGGAAGACGGCTTCGGCAGCGGCCAGGACCACACCGAGGACGCACAGGCCTCCTCCCAAGGAACGCGATCATGACGAATGCAGAACCCGTGTGGATCACGGAAAACCAGGTGACTTCGCTGCTGACGCTGGCCGAGGCGATTCCCGCCCTCAGCGCGGGACTGCGCCTGCAGGCACAGGGCAAGGCCGCCAGCATGCCCAAGACCATGCTGCAGTTCGGCCCCAACAACCTGCATGCGCTGGGCGCCAGGCTGGGCGACTATGTGGGCACCAAGACCTGGACCCATACCGAAGGCGGCACCTGCCCGCTGCTGTTGCTGTGGAATGCCGCGGACGGCCAACTGGCCGCCGTCATCGAAGCCTTCGCCCTGGGCAATATGCGCACCGGCGGCACCACCGGCGTTGCCACCGACTGGCTGGCGCGCGAGGATGCCCAGGTGCTGGCCATGGCGGGCACCGGTAAACAGGCCCTGTCGCAGATCGCCGCCGTGCTTGCCGTGCGCGATATCAGGGACGTGCGCGTCTACAGCCCCACGGCCGCGTCGCGCGAAGCTTTTGCCGCGCGCATCGCGGCAGCGTTTCCCGAACGGGGCCTGCGTGTCAGCGCCAGCGCCAGCATGGCCGCCGCCTGTGACGGTGCCGACGTAGTGACCCTGGCCACCCGCGCACGCGAGCCTTTCGTCGCGGCCGGCATGCTGGCGCGCGGCGCGCATCTGAATGCCATCGGCGCCATTGCGCCGGACCGCGAGGAATTCCAGCAGGACGTGTTCGACCGGACCGCCGTCGTGGCAGTGGATGACCTGTCCAGCGTGCAACGCCTGTCGCGCGAATTCCGCACTCGCTATGGCGACGACTGGCAGGCGGTGCAGACCCTGTCGCAACGTATCCAGGACGACGTCCGCCGCCCCGCCGACGCCGACCTGACGCTGTTCAAGGCCATGGGCATGGGCTTGTCTGACGTGGCCCTGGGCACGGAAATCCTGCGGCGCGCGCGCAAACAGGGCATCGGCCGTGCCATTCCCAAGCCACTCAAGAGCGAACCGCGCTTTTTCCCGGCGCCGATACCGGACGCCTGCTTGAGCCCCTTCGACCCCGCATAACCTCGATATCAATTCTGGAGACATCGTCATGAGTGAATTTACCCGCGCATTCGAACGGATCAACGGACGCTTCATCGACTGTGGCGGCGAGCCGCCGGCATCGCACAACACGCAGTGGGCGCCCATCGTCGTCACCAAGGAAGAGATCGATGCCGAGGTCGAGCGCCTGGCCTCCCTGCCCCTGCCGGCGTCGGGCCGCCGTGAATCGCTGATCGCGCACCCCAACGCGCGCGAATTTGCCCCCGGCATGGCGCCGGGCATACAGGTGCGCCTATCGGTGCTCAAGCCCGGCGAACGCAGCGCGCCGTTCCGCCACAACGCCACCGAAGTCAACTTCTGCATCCGCGGCCAGGGCGTCACCGACGTCAGTGGACAGAAGGTGGCCTTCAAGCAATACGACGTGTGGAACCATCCCAGCTATACGCCCTACAGCCACTACAACGACGGCCGCGACCTGCAAGTGCGCCTGACGTACTCGAACGTGCCCCTGCTGCAATTCATGGACGTGTACGTGACCGATGGCCAGCCGTCCATGGATGCACGCGTCGGCACGGGCCAGCATGAGGCGTCCGACGATCCGCGCCGTCGCAACCCCTTCGGCATCTTCCCCATCACCGACGATGGCGGCCTGCTGATGCCCTACGAAACCTTGATCAATCCGACCGCGGTGGATTCGCGTACCCTGCATTTCGCCTGGGACAAGGTCAAGCCGCAGCTGGACAAGCTGGAAGCCTTGGGCAAGGACTATGTGGGCCGGCGCCTGTACATGTACTACAACCCGGCCACCGGCCGCTTCAACGGCATCACGCCGAACTTCTTCGCCACCATGACGATACGGCCGCCCAAGATCATCGACCGCCCGCACCGCCATGTCTCGGCCGCCATCAATTACTACTTCTCCGGCAGCGGCTACAGCAGCGTGGCCGGCAACCGCTACGAGTGGAAGGCCGGCGACCTGATGCTGTCCGCACCGGGCTGGGCGGTACACAACCACGCCTCCTATGACGACTACGTCTATGAGCTGACGGTGCAGGACCAGCCGCTGAACATCTTCATGGAATCCCTGCTGTGGCAGGAAGACCTGCATCACCCCGCCGCTGTGCTGGGCAAGCAGGAAGGCTTCATCACCAATCGCCAGGCGGCCTGAGCGCCGGAGTCCCACGATGATCGAATTGAACAACGAGGCCTTGAAGGGCTCGATTCCCCCTATCGTCACGCCGTTCAGGAACGGCCAGGTCGACTACGACAGGCTGGCCAGCCTGATCGATTTCCAGGCCCGCAACGGCACGCATGGCGTGCTGATCAACGGCACCACCTCCGAACCCTCGACGCTGACCATCGAGGAGCGCAACCAGGCGGTGACTGTCGCGGTGCAGGCCGCGCGCGGCCGGCTGCAGGTGGTGGCGGCCACCGGCTCGCAGTCGCACGCCGAAAGCGTGGCGCTGACCGAGCACGCGGCGCGCGCCGGGGTGGACGGCTTGCTGGTGGTCACGCCCTACTACATCCGGCCGCCGCAACGCGGCGTGGCGGCCTACTTCATCGACCTGGGCCAGCGCGTGGATGTGCCCATGATGATGTATCACATCCCCGGTCGCACGGCGTTCAAGACCGACCTGGCGACGCTGGAGCAGATCGCCGAAGCCGTGCCGCATTTCGTCGGCATCAAGCACGCGGTGGACGACCATTCCTTCGTCACCGAGATGCTGCATCGCTTCGGCCCCGAGTTCCGCGTCTTCGTGGGCCTGGAGGAATTCACCTTCCCCATGATGTGCCTGGGCGCCACCGGCACCATGAATGCCGTGGCCAACGTGGCGCCCGCCGACGTGGCGCAGCTGTGCAACCTGGTGCGTGACGGCAAGCTGCGGGAGGCCCGCGCCCTGCACTTCAAGCTGTTCGAGCTGATGAAGATGATCTTCTGGGACACCAACCCGATCCCGCTGAAATACCTGATGAAACGGCTCGGGCTGCTGGAGAGCAACGAACATCGCCTGCCCATGGTGCCCGCGTCACAGGAACTGGAACGTCGCATCGATGCCCTGATCGACAACCTGGAACTGGAGCGCCTGGCCAGATAAGCCAGGAAATAAGCCTGGAATCCGGATCGATGATGCCCCGGGGCGGAATTTTCCCTGGGGCCGGCGGCCGGGACGCCACTACCCGGCCGGTGCATCGCACTCAGGCATCATAGGGTTCGGGGACTGTCCCGGCCGGCAGCGCCGCGCAATGCTCATAGATATCGCCAGGCTTGGTGAACCAGACGTGCTGGCGCCGCGGATGATTGGCAATGTATTCCAGCGCCTTGCGCAGCGCCCGCAGGCGGTAGGGCTGCCCCACGATCATGGCATGCAGGGCCAGGCTGGCCACCAGCGGTTCCGTTTCGCTCTGCTCCAGCATTTCATCGAACTGGTCGATCACCGCGCGCGTGAACTCGTCCGGACTCTGGTGCCGCACCAGCATGGAGGGCGAGTCGTTCAGTTCGAAGGGATACGGCACCGACATGATGCGGCCCGCACGCGTCTTCATCCACACGGGCTGGTCGTCGGCGGGCCAATCCATCAGATATTTGAAACCGGCTTCCTGCAGCAGGTCCGGCGTGACCTTGCTCACGGACATCCACGGCGCCATCCAGCCTGACGGCGCTTGCCCCCAATGTTGCGCGATCTCATCGCGCACCTCTTCGATGAAACGCTTTTCATCGCGTTCCCACATGCCCCCGTGGCGCTCGGCATTGGTGCGGCCGTGCGCGATCACCTCGTCGCCGCGCGCCTTGATCCGCTCCAGGATCTGCGGCGCATATTCGAACAGGGTCGTGTTGATGTTGTGCGATGCCGGCAGCCCTAGCTTGTCCAGCATGTCGAAGATGCGCCACACGCCGATGCGATTGCCATAGTCCGTCCACGCGAACGCGCGCTGGTCCGGCGCGGGCAGCGGTACCGACAGCGAATGCGACAAACCCGCACCGAAGGCGAAGTGTTCGATGTTCACGCCGATGAAGAACGCCAGGCGCTTGCCTTCGGGCCAAGCGTAGCGGGGGCGTTCACCGATGGGGCGATAAGCGTAACGGCCGTGGTGAGGAAGCAGCATGGTCCATCCTTGAAAGATCGGGTTATCCCTTGCCGCCAGGGAAGGCAGTCGGCGAGAGGTCCAAAAACGCTTTTGCGTCGTACCAATTTTGGTTATTATTCCATTATGGATACTTTTTACGGGTAATGGAATACCCTTATCGGGTCCTTCCCCCTCCCCAAAGACACCCGTCATCTGGCAGTGTCATCCCTTTCAGGCCTTCGGAGCGCTTCATGAAACCCGGCCGGTTTGTCTTATACGAGCCCACGTCTGTCGATCAGGCGGTGCTGATGCTCGCGGATGTCGCCGACCAGGACGGCCGCATCCTGGCCGGAGGCCAGACGCTGGTCCCGGCCATGGCTTTGCGTTTTGCGCAGCCTGCCTACCTGATCGACATCAATCGCATCGAGGCATTGGGCGCGTTGATCGAAGACGCCGGCGCATTGCGTATCCATGCCCGGGTGCGCCACGCGGCCTTCCATGCGCCGGCCGCTTCCGGCCCGCTGGGCCATCTGCTCAGTGGCGTGGTCAAGCATATTGCCCACCTGCCCATCCGGACGCGGGGAACGTTCTGCGGCAGCCTTGCCAATGCCGACCCAGCCTCGGAGTGGTGCCTGGTGTCAGTCACCCTGGACGCCACCATGCGCGCCCGCAGTCACACTAGCGGCCCGCGCGACATCGCGGCGGCGGATTACTTCCAGGGGTATATGACCACTGCCCTGCGGCCGGACGAGCTGCTGGAATCGGTAGCGCTGCCTTTGCTGCCGGCGAATGCGCGCTGGGGCTTCGAAGAGTTCAGCCGCCGTGCCGGTGATTTTGCCCAGGCAATGGCGCTGGTCGTACTGGGCATCGACGGTGACGGCAGCACCGGCAAAGGCACAGGCACAGGCGATACCCGTGGCGCAGGCGAACGCGTCACCGACGTGCGCATAGGCGTGGGCGGCGTCGAAAGCACGCCCCGCCGCCTGCGCGAGGCAGAGGCCATGTGCGCAGGCCAGGCACTTACCCCGTCGCTGATCCTCGCGGTCGCCGACCGCGCCGCGGCGCTGGTAGAGCCCATGGATACCACGCCGCAAGAACGCCAGTACCGGCGCGGCCTGGTGCGCACCGTGGTGCAGCGAGCGCTACAACGGGCATTACAACGGCCACTGCAACAAACGCTGCCACGCGCCCTGCCCGCGGACAGTTCGAAAGGGGATGAGGCGTGAAGTTGAACGACATGGACGTTGTACTGCAGGTCAACGGCGAGACCTTCCCCATCCAGGTAGAACCGCGCCGCACCCTGGTCGATGCCCTGCGGGACGATTGCGGCCTGACCGGCACGCACATCGGATGCGAACACGGCGTGTGCGGCGCCTGTACGGTGCTGGTCGACGGCGAACCGCTGCGATCCTGCCTGATGTTCGCCACGCAAGCCGATGGCCGTTGCGTCGAAACCGTGGAAGGCCTGGCGCGCGCCGGCGCACCGCATCCGTTGCAGCAGGCATTCATGGACCAGCACGCCCTGCAATGCGGTTTCTGCACGCCCGGCTTTCTCATGCTGGCGCTCGGCGTACTCAGGCAGAACCCCAACGCCTCCGACGACGAGATCAAGGACGCGATTTCCTCGAATCTGTGCCGCTGCACGGGCTACGTCAACATTCTGGCCGCGGTGAAGCAGGCGCGCGAGGCGCTGGCCCGGGAGCAGGCATGAGTAGTCTCGAAGAACTACAGCGGACGATCTCCGAACCGGAGCGCCTCGATGAGTACCCCGCGCCAACAGATGCCGTGATCGGAAAGTCCGTGGCGCGCCTGGAGGATCCTCCATTGGTGCGCGGGGAAGGCAACTTCGCCGCCGACATCAATTTCCCGCGCCAGCTGCATATGCGGGTGGTGCGATCGCAAGTGGCGCACGGACGGCTGCTGGGCGTGGATGTACGGGAAGCGCTGAAGCTGCCCGGCGTCGTCGCCATCTGGACAGGCCAGGATGTAGCCGACATTCCGCCCATCCCCTTCCGGGCGACCAAGGTGCAGGGGCTGGAGCCCTACTGCCAGCACATCCTGGCGCAGACCCACGTCAGGTATGTGGGCGATCCCATCGCGGTGGTGTTCGCCCGGGACGCCTACGTCGCGGAGGATGCGGCCGACATGGTGGCGCCGGACATCGAAACGCTGCCGGCCTTGCTGGACGCCCGTGATACGCCGGGGGAATTCCTGCCGGGCCTGGACACCGAACCCACCGTCATACGTAAAGGCTACGGCGACGTCGACGCCGCCTTCGCCAGCGCGTGGCGCACCGTGGAGCTGCAACTGGCCGTCGGCCGCCACAGCGGCGTGCCGCTGGAATGCCGTGGCGCGGTGGCCCGTTATGACGCCGGCCGCGACGTCCTGGAAATGTTCGGCGCCGCGAAAAAATCCCATTGGAATCGCGACGAGATGGCCAAGATGCTGGGCCGGGCACCCGCCAGCATGCATCTTTACGAGGGCCATGTGGGCGGCGGCTTTGGCGTGCGCGGCGAACTGTATCCCGAGGACGTGCTGGTGTGCCTGGGCGCGCTGCGCCTGCGCAAGCCGGTGAAATGGGTGGAAGACCGGCGCGAGAACCTGCTGGCCACCAACCATTCGCGCGAACAGTACCACCACATCAAGGCCGCGATCGACGAGTCGGGCCGCATACTGGCCATCGACAACGAGTTCTTCCATAGCCAGGGCGGTTATGTGCGCACGCATGGCCCGCGCGTGGCCGACATGTCCACCGGCCTGCTGCTGGGCCCTTATCTGGTACCTGCCTATCGCGGTGTCGGCCATTTCCGGCTGACCAACAAGACCCCCGCCGCGACATACCGGGCGCCTGGCCGCTACGAAACCACCTTCGTGCGCGAACGCCTGCTGGATGCGATTGCCCAGGCTGCCGACATCGACCCGATCACGGCACGCCGGCGCAATCTGATCGACAAGGCGGAGATGCCGTACACCCGGCCCCTCGACGCCTTGGGGGTGGATATCGTGCTGGACTCGGGCGACTACGCCGGCCTGCTCGACAAGTCACTCGCCCGCGTCGACTGGGACGGTATCCAGCGCGATGCCGAACGGCGCCGCGCCGCGGGCGAACAGGTCGGCATCGGCCTGGCCATGTTCGTGGAGAAGTCCGGCCTGGGCCCCTCGGATCTCGTGCGCCTGACCGTGGACCAGACCGGCACCATTGAACTGGTCACCGGCGCGGGGTCGGTAGGCCAAGGCATGGAAACCGCCCTGGCGCAGATCTGCGCCCACGAACTGGGCGCCGACTACCGGCACGTGCGGGTCATCAAGGGCCGCACGGACCAGATCGAATTCGGCAACGGCGCGCATGCCTCGCGCGTAACGGTCATGTCGGGCTCGGCCACGCAGATCGCCGCGCGCAAGGTGCGCGCCAAGGCGATCGCGGCCGCCGCGCTGGCCTGGGATGTCGAGGCGACGCGGCTGACGCTGCGCGAGGGCGCGGTGCAGTTCCTCGATGCGGCCGACAGCCGCCGCATGACGCTGGCGGAAGTGGCGCGCTATTACCACCCCAGCCAGAAGACCAGCAACGGCCACGAACCCGGTCTGTCCGCCGAGGGATGGTTCTACAGCGAACACATGAACTATCCCTACGGCGTGCATATCGCCCAGGTCGTCCTGGATGCCGGCACCGGTGGCGTCAAGGTGGAGAAATACCTGGTGGCCTATGACGTCGGCCGGGCGGTCAACCCGAAGATGGTGGAAGGCCAGATCATCGGCGGATTGGCGCAAGGGCTGGGCGGCGCGCTGTACGAACAGTTTACGTACAGCCAGGACGGGCAGCCCCTGTCCACCACCTTCGCCGACTACCTGATGATCACCGCGCATGAAATGCCCCAGGTCGACGTGCTGATCACGGAAGACGCACCCAGCCCGCTGAATCCGCTCGGCATGAAGGGCGCCGGCGAAGGCGGCACCAATGCCGTCGGCGCGGCCATCGCCGCCGCCGTGGACGACGCCCTGCGCCAGCCGGGCGCGATCACGCAACTGCCGATCACGCCGCTGGACGTCTACGAACGACTCAACGCCACCGCGTCGTCCCCCGCCCGTGCGGACGACAGCCCTTCTGCCCGCCAGGACGACGATGGAATTCTCGAACAACTTTGAAGTCTCTTTGCCCCCCGCACAGGCCTGGCCCTGGCTCATGGACGTGAAATCCATGGTGCCCTGCATGCCCGGCGCCGAACTGGTGGAAAAGCGTGGCGATGGCTCGTTCCAAGGCAAGATATCCGTGCAGCTGGGGCCGGTGCGCCTGACCTTCGTGTGCGATGCGGTGTTCACGCAGATCGACAACGACGGCCACAAGGCGCATCTGCAAGCCAGCGGCGCCGACGCCAAGGGCCGCGGCACCGCCAGTGCCGACATCGACTTCCACATGCAGCCCAGCGCAACGGGGGCCAAGGTCATCATCGACACGCAGCTGCAATTGTCCGGCGCGGTGGCGCAATACGGTCGCGGCGCGGGCCTTATCCAGAACGTCGCAAACCAGATCGTGTCCCAGTTCGCACGCAACCTGGAAAGCCGTATCGGCCAGTTGAAGGCGCACGCCGCGGCCACGGGAGAGGACTACCTGGGCCGTCCCGCGGGCGCTACGTCTTCGCCTGCGCCAATGATCGCGAACACCGGCATGACCCAAGCCGCATCCACTGCAGACTACGTCAGTGGCTTCAAGGACGGCTTCCAGTCGGGGCACGCCGCGGGCTACGAAGCCGGGCTGCGCATGGCCAGCGCTTCCGGGGGCCAGCGCCACCTCAAAGGCGCGCCGCCGCCCTTTCCACAGGCCAAACCCATCAGCGGTTTCTCCCTGTTCTTCTCCTCGTTGGGCCAGACGATAGCCGGTTGGTTCTCCCGTCCCCCTCGCTAAGCCGTCGCGCTCACTCGATCCTGATTACCGGAGTCCAATCTTGTCCATCAGAAAAAATACTGTCCTGACGCTGCTCGACGAGGGGCAGATGAAGGCCTTCTATGCCGACGGCCACTGGCGTGACGACACCATCTACACCTCGGCGCTGCAACACGCACGCAGCCGGCCCGACCGCTATGCCATCCGCGACGGCCACCAGCGCCTGACGTATGGCGAACTCATCGCGGCGGCGGATGCTTTCGCCGCGCGGCTGGCCGCTGCCGGGCTGAGCGCGGGCGAACGTGTCGGACTCTGGACCTGCAGCCGCGTGGAAACCGCCATCGTCTGGCTGGCATGCTCGCGCAACGGCTATACCTGCTGCCCGTCCCTGCATCGGGACCATACGGTCGAGGATATCTACACGCTGATGGCGCGGGTGCGCGCGTCGGCTTTCATCGGTGAAGCCCAGTGGGGCGCCGATGCCCAGCGCCACGACATCTTCGCGCGGCTCGCCGGCCTCGAATCATTGAAATTGACAGTGACCCTGGCGCCCGTCGGCACGGCAGGCAACGAGGATCTGGTGCGCGGGCCGGCATCGTCGGCTTCGTCCGCTGCGGCTGCCGCGTCGCCAGCTTCGGCATCGACCTCATCCGATGCCGGCGCACCGTCGCAGGATCCGAATCGCGTGGTCTACCTGGCCTTCACGTCGGGCACGACGGGCGCCCCCAAAGGCGTCATGCATAGCGACAACACCCTGCTGGCCAATGCACGCACCATCGCACGCGACTGGCATTTCGGCACGGACTCGGTGCTGTACACGATGAGCCCCCTGAGCCACAACCTTGGCCTGGGCGCCATGATCAGCGCATTCGCATCGGGTTCCGAAGTGGTGGTCCACGATCTTCCCAAAGGCGCCAGCCTGCTCGACCGGCTGCTGCAAACCGATGCCACGTTCGTGTTCGGCGTGCCCACTCATGCCATCGACATGCTCAATGAACTGCGTCGCCGCGGCATGAAGACCGTGGGCCGGTTGCAGGGATTCCGTGTATCGGGCGCCGCCGCCCCCACCAGCGTCGTACAAGGCCTGCTGGAACACGGCGTCACGCCGCAAAGCGGCTACGGCATGACGGAAGCCTGCTCGCACCACTACACGCTGCCCAGCGACGATGCGAGCCGTATCGTCGGCAGTTCGGGCCGCGCCTGCGATGGCTATGAGGTGCGGATTTTTTCCAAGGACGATGCGGACGTGGAACTTGCGCCCGGCGAGATAGGCCAGATCGGCGGCCGGGGCGCCAGCCTGATGCTCGGCTACTTCGACAACCAGCTGGCCACCGAGGAGTCGTTCAACAAGAGCGGCTGGTTCATGACCGGAGACCTGGGGCGCATGGATGCCGACGGCTATCTGGTGATCACCGGCCGCAAGAAGGACCTGATCATCCGCGGCGGCCACAACATCTATCCGGCCAAGATCGAGGGGCTGGCCATGCAGCATCCGGCCGTGGCACGCGCGGCGGCGCTGCCCGTGCCCGACGACCGGTTGGGAGAGAAACTGTGCCTCGCCGTGATGTTCAAGGCCGGCGGCCAGTGCACGCCCGAGGAAATGCTGGCGCATCTGGACCAGGCCGGATTGTCCCGCTACGACATGCCTGAATACTTCGTCGCCCTGCCGGAGATTCCGCTTACCGCCAGCGGCAAGATCTACAAGCGCGACCTGGTCGAAGACGTACGCACGGGCAAGCTGCAAGTCACGCCGGTGCGCTATGGCGTTGCGGCGTAAGCGGTGCCCTGACTGACGTCCTTTCCAATTTACGTCCCTACATTTACAGCCCCATGCCTGACATCCCCGACGCTCCCCCCGCCGACGCGCTGGCCGCCCTGCGTAAAGAACTGGCGCATCCGCCCTTCCACGCGGTGCTGGCGCCTGAAGCGCTGAGCGCCGACGCCGAACGGGGGGAGGTGCGCATACGCCTGCCCTACCAGCCCAGCTTCGGCCGGGCAGCCGGGTCGGACGCCATCCACGGCGGCGTCATTGCCGCGCTGGCGGACCTGGCGGCGCACGCGGCCGTGGCGGTGCAAATCGGCCGCATGGCGCCCACCATCGACCTGCGCATCGATTACCTGCGGCCCGCGCCGGGCCACGATCTCTATGCCACGGCGACCACCCTGCGGGTCGGCCGCGCCGTCGCGCGCGTGGACGTCGTCATCGGCGGTGCCGATACAGCCCCCTACGCCGTGGCGCGCGGTTCCTTCAGCACGCTCGCCCCAGATCCCGTTCGGAGTCCGACATGAAAGCCGCCATGAAAGCCGTCGTCATCCATGAGTTCGGCGAGTTCGCCAGCCACAAGGTCGAGGACATCGTGCCTCCTGCGCCGGCCGACGATGAAGTGCTGATCGAGGTACACGCCACGGCCATCAACTTCGTCGACTCCCTGGTCGTGACGGGCGCCTACCAGTTCCTGCCCGCCCGCCCTTTCTCGCCCGGCAAACTGCCCACGGGCATCGTCCTGGCGGTGGGGGCCGGTGTCAAAGATTTGAGTGTTGGCGACCGTGTCCTGACGCTGGCCGAGCATGGCGGCTATGCCCAGCAGGCTGTCGCCAAGGCCAAGGATTGCTTCCTGCTGCCGCCGACCCTGCCCTTCACGCAAGCCGCGGCGATGGCGCTTTCCTACGACACCTCCTGGTTCGCGCTGATGGAACGGGCGCGGGCACAGGCAGGCGAAACCGTCCTGGTCCTGGGCGCCAGCGGCGGCGTGGGCCTGGCAGCAGTGCAGTTGGCCAAGGCCTACGGCCTGAAGGTGCTGGCGGGGGTGTCCGATCCGGCCAAGGGCGAGCTGGCATTGCGCGCGGGCGCCGACGCCTGCATCGATCTCAGCGTCGACAACCTGCGTGACGGCCTCAGGGACCAGGTGTATGCCGCCAACGACGGCCGCGGCGCGGACATCGTCCTCGATCCGCTGGGCGACCGGTTCTTCGACGCGGCGATCCGCGCGGTCGCGTGGTGCGGCAGGCTGGTGGTCATCGGCTTCGCCGCGGGGCAGATCCCCACGCTGAAGGTCAATTACCTTCTGTTGAAGAACATCGAAGTCAGCGGCGTGCAGGTCAGCGACTACCGCAAGCGCCGTCCGGACCTGATGCAGCATTGCATGAACGAGATCTTCCGTCTCTACGGCGAAGGACGGCTGCTGCCGCTACCCGTCGAAGAGGTTGGCCTGGCGCAGGCCATGGCCGCGCTGGAACGGGTTGCCACGCGCAAGGCGCGCGGCCGCGTCATCCTGACGCCGCAACACGCCTGAACGCCATGCACGGCCGGATTCATTTCGATCGTCATGTACAAATTTCGACTCAGCGTTCCAGAATTGGCTCGCGTTGTACTATTCTGACCGTCAGCCGTCGACCGAGAATTCACGGCTGGAAACGCGCGAAACCTGAGGAGACTATCGACATGCGTTACGAGGAAATCGGGCAACGAGTGAAGGCTTTCCGCCTGGCCTCGGGCCTCAGTGCCGATGAGGTCGCGCAAAAGATCGGTATTTCGCGCACTGCGCTGTACCGCGTGGAAAAAGGCGAGATCGCCAAGATCGATACGCTGGAACGCCTGTCGGACCTGCTGGAAGTGTCCCTGCCCACCCTGCTTGGCGTTGGCATCGAATATATGCCCTCCGCCGTCAGCTACTTCGAGCGTACGCGCCAGCTGGAGGAAACCGCCGACCAGATCATCGTCCTGGCCGGTCCCGTTTCCTTCCTGCTCGCCTCCGACGGCTTCGAACAGGCGCTGCATACCTTGCTTGAAGAAAGCGTCCCTGGCGACGTGCCGCAACGCCAACGGCTTCTCGCCGACGTCAGCAGCGTGCTGGACATCCTGCGCCAGCGCAAGGAAGCGTATCGCCGCCGCCGGCCGAATATCGTCAATCTGGTTTCGGCGGACCAGATCGCCCGCTTCCTGAACAATGGGCTGATGGGCAAGTCCGACCTGCCGGATGCCGTGCGGCGGCAGCGCCACGCGCTGGCCCGCGGCGAGATCGAACACCTTGCCGCCCTGATCGAGGCCGATGATCTTGGCGTGCAGATCGGCCTGGTCACCGACACGCTGCCGATGAACGGTTTCCAGATATTCCGCCAGGCCGACCGCAGCACCTTGACCATCAGCCCGTTCCGCCTGGGTGAACAGCCCAATATCCGCGTCGGCGTCGCCATGGCGACCTCGGCGCCGGAGGCGCTCAAGCTGCATCACAAGATCGTCACCGACGCCTGGCGCACCGCCATGAAAGGCCCCACGGCGGCGGCTTACCTGCGCGAACTGCTGAACGCCGATGCGCCGGCGTCCGCCAGTCGTTCCCCCCGCCGTCCGGAGCCTAAAGCCAAAGCGGTTTGAACCGGTTTGCCAGGCGGCAGTGCCATCCAAGGAAATAACATGACCGAACCTAGAACTGTCGTCCAGCAACTGGTAACCGCCAACCTGATCCTGGCCAACGAGGGAGTCCTCGACGCCTTCGGCCATGTCAGCGTGCGCGATCCGGAACGGCCGGACCATTTCCTGCTGTCGACTTCCAAGGCGCCCGAACTGGTGGTGGCGGAAGACATCATTGCCTACGGGCTCGATTCGGAGCCGGTGGCGCCGCCTGCCGCCGCGCTCTACGCGGAGCGGTTCATCCACGGAGAAATCTACCGCGCGCGGCCGGATGTGCAGGCCATCTGCCACCATCACAGTCCCGCGGTGATGCCTTTCTGCATCGCTGGCAATCCGCTGGTTCCCGTGTACCAGCACGGCGCCATGATGGGTGCGCACGTGCCCCTGTGGGACAGCCGCGACGACTTCGGCGACACCAACCTGCTGGTGGTCAATGCGGAACAAGGCGCTTCGCTGGCGCGCGCCTTGGGTGACAGCGTCATGGTGCTGATGCGCCACCATGGGGCCACCGTGGTGGGTACCGGTCTGCAGGAGCTGGTGTTCCGCGCGGTGACGTCATGCAAGAACGCCGAGTTTCTCTACCGTGCGCTGGCGCTGGGTGCGGTGGAAGGCCTGACCGTGGGAGAAGTGGAAAAGGCGGCCAAGGTACCGCCCATGGCCATGGCGCGGGCCTGGCAGTTATGGGCGGGCCGGGTCGGCTGAATCAGATCAGGTCCAGCGCCGCTTTCAGGCGTTCCCGATGGAAAGGCAGTTGCCGCAGGCGCACGCCCGTGGCATCGAAGATGGCATTGGCGATGGCCGCCGCGCTGGGCACCGATGCCGACTCGCCGGCGCCCAGCGGCCCATGGCCTTCCGCGGGCGCGATATAGGTGACGATGTCCGGCACTTCCTGGAACTTGAGAATGGGATAAGCGCCCCACTCGCGTGACACCACGCCGCGGGAATCGAAGCGAACCTCTTCGCCCAATGCCCGGCTGACGGACTGTATGACATTGCCGTGCATCTGATGCCGCACGCCATCGGGGTTGATGACCAGGCCGCAGTCGTAGCCCACCCATACCTTGGCGACCCGGACCGCGCCCGTGCGGATATCCACCTCCACATCGCAGACCCACGCACAGTAGGCGGACCCGATCCCCGGAAACGTACCATGCACGTATTGATGCTGGGCAAAGCCGCGGCCGCGCCGAATGTGGGGCCGCGCCGCATCGATGGCCGCGAGGGGCCGCCGTGGCGCCGTCTCCCATTGCGCCAGCGCCGCCACCGCTTCGGTCAGTGCGCGCGCCCTGGCGTCTTCCATGAAGCGCAAGCGAAAGGCAACGGGGTCTTCTTCGTGCCGCGCCGCCAGCTCGTCGATGAACGACTCATGGGCGAACACGTTAGGCAAGGCCGAGACCCCGCGCATCCAGGCGGCCCGCACGATGGGTGCCATGTCGCGCACGGTGACGGCGATATCGTCGCAACGGTACTGCGGTACGGCGGTACGGTCCCCCTTGTGTTCGACGATGGGATCAGCCGGCAGCTTGCCGGTCTGCATCAGCACCATCACCGGCGCGTTGTTGGAGGGATAACGGTTGGTGAACGCGTAGGCCAGCGTGCCGGGCCCGGTGACCGCGCCCTGCACATCCATCAACTGCGCGGTGCCCTTGGGCTCCCACGCGTGTTCTTCGTCGCGCATCAGCTGCACGCGCACGGGCGCGCCCAGCTCCCGGGCCAACAGCGCCGCCTCGGCCGAAGCATCGTCGGCGCAGTTCCTGCCATAGCAACCGGAGGCCTCCATCCGCACGATGCGGACAGCTTCCTGCGGCAGATCCAGCAGCACCATGATGTCCACATGCAGGAAATGCGGATTCTGCGAGCCGCTCCACACTGTCACCTTGCCGTCCTGGAAATCCGCGACCGCGCAGGATGGACCGATGGAGCCATGCATCTGGTAAGGCCAGACATAAGTGGCCCGCAAGGCGTCCGTGGCGCCGGATAGCGCCGCCGCCGCGTCGCCGGTCTCCTTCAGGACGCGCGGTGTCGATGGCGATTCGCGCAAGGAGCCGTCCACGTCGGCCAGATCGGCCAGCGGCGGCGGTTGCCGCCATTGAACTTTCAGGGTGCGGGCCGCCTTGATGGCCTGTTCTTCACGACGCGCCACCACCGCGACGAAATCGCCGATGACAACGGTCCTGAGGATGCCGGGAATGGCGGCGATGGACTGCTCGTCCACCGACAACAGGCTGTGGCCTATCATCGCGCCGACGTCACGGCCGTAGTACGGTGGCCGCACGATGCGGGCGTGCAGCATGCCGGGCAAGCGGAAGTCGTGCACGAAGACCAGGCCGCCGGTCACCTTCGCGGGAATATCCACACGTGCCATCGACTTGCCTACGTAGCGATAGTCCTTGGCGGCTTTCAATGGCACGTCGGCACTGACGTCGAGTTCGAAGCGCTCGCCGCGCAGCAGTTCCTGGTAAGGCAGGCCGGGCCCGGCGCCGGGGCCGTACACGACGCCGTCCTTCACGACCAGGGTTTCCACGGCGCAGCCCATGGCCTCGGCGGCCCGCCGCAGCAGGAATTGGCGTGCCTGGGCTGCCGCGCGCCGCATCGGTACCGCCGCGCTCTGGATCGAGGCGCTGGCCGTGGTGGGCCCCTGATCCGGTGTCTTGTCCGTATCGCCCATGACGATACGGACCCTGTGCATGGGCACATCCAGTTCGTCGGCAACGATCTGCGTGAAGGCGGTGCGCACACCCGTGCCCAAGTCCACGTGGCCATTGGCGGCGATCACTTCACCGTCCGCCGTGATCGCCACATAGGTGTCGACGCGCCCTTTGGCGATCAGGTTGACGGCATGACGCGCGGGCGGCTCGCCCTTGGCATCCAGGCGCTCGCGCGAAACCGCTGGGTTGTCCACAACCGCGTTCATTTCACTGCCTCTGCGTGCTGTTCCAGTTCCGCCCGGGTTCGTTCGACGGCTGCGCGCACGCCGGTCCAAGGCGCGGATTGCGGGGCGTACTGTGCGCGCAGGTAGTCGAGCAAGTCCGTGACCTGTTCATCGTTCAAGGTGGCCGCGAAGCCAGGCATATAGCCCAGGCTGCTGTCGGCTGGCTCGGTGATGCCGCCCAGCACCACCCTGATCAGATTGTCGGGCTCGGCGGCCGTGATATTCGTGTTCAGCGACAGGATGGGGCGCACGCCGAACAAGGGGCTTCCTCGCGCCGTGTCATGGCAGGCAGCGCAAGCGCCTTCGTAGACGTTCTGCCCCGCGAGGGACAGGATGCGGGTTTGCGGCTGCATCTGTGGCTGCATCTGCGGCTGCATCTGCGGCTGCATCGGCGGCTGCATCTGAAGCTGCGTTTGCGACTGCGGCTGCGCTTGTGGCTGTGCATCTGCCGGCACCGCGGCCGGCCTTGGCGCGTGCTGCGGCGTTGGAACGTCTATCAACGAGAGTTCTGTCGTTGCCGCCGGGACACCCTGGGTCTGTGCCGGTCCCTGTGCTTGCCCCATGGAGGATTTACCGTGCGCAATGCTTTCCAGGTAAAAAGCCATGGCCTCGATATCCCGATCCGGCAAATCGCGCAGGTTCTCCACCACGGGCGCCATGGGGCCGGCGGCCACGCCGTGCCGCGGCGAGAATCCCGTGCGCAGATAAGCGAACAAGTCCTGCCGCGTCCAGGGCAGCGCGGTGGACGCGGTGCCGTTCAAGGCCGGCGCATTCCACCCGTCCACCACACCGCCAGCGAGAAAGTTGCCGGCATCGTTCTTCTCCGCGCCGAAGGCATTGCGGGGGCTATGGCAGGCCATGCAATGCCCGGCCCCTTGCACGAGATAGGCGCCACGATTCCACAACGCCGTTTGCGAGGCATCCTCGACGTAGGGCTCGGCCTTATGGAAAAGCAGATTCCAGTACGTCATCAGCGGCCTCACGCCGTACGGAAAAGCCAGGCGCGTCTCGGGCGGTCTGGATTTCACGGCGGGCTGCGTCATCAGGTAGGCATACAGCGCCTGCATGTCGCCATCCGAGAATCTGGCGAACGAGGTATATGGGAAAGCCGGGTATAGATGGCGGCCATCCCTGCCGATGCCCTCACGCATGGCACGGTCGAAGGCGGCATAGGACCAGCCGCCCAGGCCTGTCTCCCGATCGGGCGTGATGTTGGTGGTGTAGACGGTCCCAAACGGCGTATCCATGGCGCGGCCGCCGGTGTTGCGCTGACCGTCGGGAGCCGTGTGGCAGGTCACGCAATCGCTGGCGGCGGCGATCAGGCGTCCGCGCTCGATTGCCGCGGAGGAGTAGACGGATAGATCCGGTTGCGCCAAGGGAATCGATGGCCGCCAGGGAATGACTGCCGCGGCCAGCGCCGCAAGCCCTCCGGCGAGGCCTAGCGGCAGTCCCCACCGGCGCCCCCGCCTGGGAATATCGGCCGTGCTCAGGCCGCGGTGGGCAGGGGCTGCGCTGCCGGGTAGCGCGGCAGCGGTCAGTGCGCCTAGTGAAAGCGGCGCTTCCCGCAAGCGGATACCCGTTGCATCGAAGATGGCGTTGGCGATCGCTGCCGCGGCCGGCAAGGTCAGCGCATCGCTGCCGGACAGCCGTGATGGCAGGGCAAGCTGGCTGCCGGCCCGCGCGACACTGAGTGCGGCACCATCGGCGCCCGTGCCTTTTGTCTCGCTCAAGGGCCGAGCTTTCCAATCATCGTAGCGGGTGCCGTCGGTCAACAGATCCCGCGCAGTGCGCGTCAGATGCTGTCCCCAGCGGGCATCGTCACCGTCCGCGATGACCAGTTCATCCAGATGATGGCCGACCGTCAGACGGTCCAGGTTGACCTGCCCCGATGCCGGATCGACCGAGACGTCCACCACCCATGCCGCCCAGGCGCGCACCGGCGGCGTCCGCGACGTATCCGCCACTTCAGCGCACGCCATCCCCTGGCCTTTCAACGGTGCGAGGATCCCCCGCCCGCCGAGCGATGCCTGCTCGTTGAGCGATGCGCCCGTTGCCCGCCGCCCAGCGGGGCCGCGCGGGCCCGCGCGCCAGCCGGCGGCGGCGGCCACGCCCTCGATCAGGGCGCGGCCAGCATCGTTACGTAACTGCGCCAGGCGCCACTGCAGCGGATCGAGCTTCTCGTCGGCGGCCATCTCGTCCGCATAGGTCTCCTGCGCGAACAGGCGAGCCTGCAGTACCTCGTGTGCGCCGATAGTGGCATTCAACGCGACCGGCGCCGCCGGCGGATGCAGAATTTCCTCGTCCGCGTACGCCACATGCGATTGCGGCCCGGACACGCTGCTGCGCCCAGCCCCTGGCGCTTCGCCCGTACCGGGCAAGACATCCAGATAAGCCGCGCTTGGCCGCCCGGCGCCCGGCATCGACAACCGCGTATGCCATTGCGCGATCCTGCGCGCCGCGCCCTGCTCCACGCTTTGCGCCGTGCCATGCTCCAAGCCTCGTGTCGCGGCTTGGCCCACTCCTTGCGTCGCGCCCTGCGTAGCGCCTGGTGCCACGCCTTGCTCCACCCGCAGCAGCGGAGCGACTCCACCGCCGCGGTCGGGCCATACCGCGATGGAAGATTGCAAGGCGTGCGCGATGACGGCGGCATCGACCGCCGCATCGTAGGCAGCCTGATCCGCATGCAGATCGATAGCCACGATCCGGATGCGATCCGGCGCCACGGCGCAAATACTGGCTATCTCGGCGCGCAGCGAGGCCTGGATTCCGGCATCAGGACACGCCGTACGCACCTCAAGCACCGCGGCGTCCCAACTCGCCCAGGCAGGTTGGTCTTCGTAAGGAACGCCCTGCGCGGGCTGCCAGCGATATTCACGGCTGACCGCCGCCGGACGCTGCTCCGCCCCATCCCCGCCGGATGAGCCTCGTACATCAGGTTTGCCAGGCATGTCGGATGCGACGAACGGCCCCGACGTACCAGATTCGACAGAGACCACCGGCGCGCCGGCATCCCACGTCAAACGCAACGCCGCCGCGACCTGGATCGCCTGCTCACGCGATGCTGCAACCACCGCACAGGACGATGCGCCGCGCACCAGGCGATAGGCGACACCCAACGCAACGGCACCGCTTTCGTCCACCTGCTCCAGGACGGCGGTCCTATAAACCGTGCCATCCCAGGATGCCTGCGTCGGCCGCAGCACCACGGCCGTGGCGCAACGCCCCGTGCCGGCCAGATCCAGATTCGACAGGCTGCTCATGCCCCGGTTTCCAACAATTTGGCATCCGCCCTATCGGTTTCCACCATGACGCGAGCCACATCCCGCGTGGCCGTGGCGGGCACTGCCAGCCCGACACCCAGACGGTCCTGGCACCGGCGCGCAGCCAACAGCACCGCCTCCACGATCTCGACATGCGTCCCGCAACGGCACAGGTTGAACTGCAAGGCCCGCTTCACATCGTCCGCGGTCACATCCGGATCGCGCATGACCAGCGCGTGCGCGGTCATGATCATGCCGTTGATGCAATAGCCACACTGCACGGCCTGCCGATCGATGAAGGCCTGCTGCACAACCCCCGGATGTTCCGGCGTGCCCAAGCCTTCCAGCGTGGTGACCTCGCGATCGAGCGCAGCGCGCACCGGAACCACGCAAGAACGCGCGGGCACGCCATCGATCAACACCGTACAGGCGCCGCACTCCCCCAGACCGCAGCCGAACTTCGGCCCGTTCAATTCCAGGTCGTTGCGCAACACGTACAGCAACGGCGTATCCCGCTCGGCATCGACCTCATGGGCACCACCATTAACGCGAATTTTCAAGGGCATGATTCTTGATGAAGAAGGCAAGGCAGCCGCCAGAAACCAGATACGGACACCTCACATCATTCGAGTTCCAGCTTGCTCTCGCGCACCACCTTCTCCCACATATTCTTCTCCGACGTGAAGAAGGTCTTGACGTCGGCCAGGCTCATATAGGAAGACACTTCGCCCGCCTTTTCCAGGCCGGACTTCATCGTGGGCGACTCCAGTGCCGCCTTGACCGCGTCGTTCAAGCGCTTCTGTATGTCCGGCGGCGTCGCGGCGGGCGCGATCAGTGCCGTCCAGAACAGCACGCGAAAGCCCGGCAACGAAGTCGCCATGGTCGGCAGGTCGGGCAATAGCGGGCTGGGCTCGGCACCCGTCGTCGCCAGCCCGCGCAGGCGGCCACCCGCGATGTATTGCGCCGCGGCCGACTGCGTCGCGAACGCGAAATCCACCTGGCCGGAAATGAGGTCGGTCATCGCCGGACCACTGCCTTTGTAAGGCACGTGCACGAAGTTCGAGTTGGATCGCAACTTGAGCAGTTCCCCGGCCATGTGCGGCGTGCTACCCAGCCCCGCCGATGCGAAGCTCAGGCCGCCACCCTTGCCCTTGCCCGCCTCGACGAGGTCGGCCACGCTCTTGATCTTCGACGTCGTCGGCACCGCCAGGACCAGCGGCGACACCGTGACGGTGGAAATCGGCACCACGTCTTTGTCGACGTTGTAGGAGACATGCTTCATCAGGCTGGCGTTGATGACCAGCGCGGGGTCGGCCAGCATGATGGTATAGCCGTCCGGTTTGGACCTGGTCAGCGTGCTCGTACCTATCATGCTGCCGGCACCGGGACGGTTCTCGACGATGACGTTCTGGCCCAGATTGCGTTCCAGTTCGCGGGCCAGCAAACGGCCGACCATATCCACGCCACCGCCGGGCGGGTAGGCCAGGATGAGGGTGATGGGGTGGCTGGGATAGGCGTCCGCCCCCAGGCTGATGCCGGGCGCCAACGCTGCCAGCGTCATTGCCGACGCGCCCAGCAGGAAATCGCGGCGCATACGCCGCTTGGAAAAAAAGGCCTTGAACATGCAACGCTCCGAATTAGGCTATTCGTCCCCATGACCGCCCGTCCTCTTTGTGACGGGTCCCACGGTTGATGCTGGAACGCGGGCGTGCATGCCCTTGTTCCCCCAGTTCGAAAGATAGAGATGTGCCAAAATTGGGTCAACCGATTTAATCTCTCGCCAGACTGAATTTTTTTCATCTGTAAAGCTTCTGGAAGAACGCCCATGTCACATGCCCAGCTGCAACTCACCGCCCTGCGGGCACTGGAAGCGGCAGCACGGCTGCTCAGCTTCAAGGCAGCCGCCCAGGAGCTGCACGTCACGCCTACCGCCATCAGCCACCAGATCCAGCAGCTGGAACGCAGCCTGGGTGTCGAGCTTTTCGTGCGCGTGCACCGCGGCCTGACGCTGACGCCCGCCGCCCAGGCCTGCCTGCCGCACATCCGCGACGGCTTCGCGTCCCTGCGCGCGGCGGTCATCGCCATCCAGGAATACAAGGACGTGGGCACCCTGTCGGTCAGCGCGCCGCCGTCGTTCGCCATGCGCATCCTGATGCCCTTGAGCCAGGAATTCCTGGCCCAGTATCCGGACATCGACCTGCGTATCACCACCAGGATGCGGGTCCCCGTCCAGGAAGCGGCGCGCCCGCAGGACGAGACTGAAACGTTCCGTTCCTGGGCCGAGGAAAGCGACATCGTCATCGTCCTTGGCAAGGACGGCTTCGGCGACCTGGATGCGGAAGAACTGATGCCGCTGTCCGTGCAACTGGTCTGCAGCCCGGGCTTGCTGGAAAACGGTGCGGGCCTGCGCGACGCAGCCGACGTACAGCACTATCCGTGGCTGCACGATGACCGTGGGCTGAAGTACGGCGGCGCGCCGTTCTGGGACCAGTGGTTATCCAGCCAGGGGGTCAGCCCCAGGGAGCACGGACACGGCGCTCATTTCAACCATGCCGCAATGGCCATCGAGGCTGCCGTCAAAGGCATGGGCTTGCTGGTGACCACGCCCTGCTTGTGCTGGAAGGAACTGCGCAACGGCGAGCTGATCACACCGCTGGAACACGCCGTGCCGATCGAGAATTCGTATTTCGTCCTGAACCGGCGCACGCAGCGCCCGGCGGCCGAACTGTTCAAGCAATGGCTGCGCGCGCGTTTGCAGGAACGGAGCCTGGTGGCAAATGTAAGCGATGCGCTTGCCGCAGGATGAATTTTTATCAGTAATGAGGAGTATGAACCGGGTCTACAGGGTATACCCGCAGAGTTCACGTACCAATTTTGGTATAACTTTTGGTGCTGTCACTTCCCTCTCTCATTCGCCATCGCCATGCACCCGCCCCGCAAAGACCTGAATCTCTCCGCCCTGATCGAGCAAGTCCGCGAAAACGACCGTGACCTGCGCGCCTGGGCGCACCTGGCAACGGCGGCCGCTGCCGATGTCGCCACCATGGGTGCTGCCGCCGCTGACAAGCCCCACTCCGGTCCCCTGGTCGGCGTGCCCTTTGGCGTCAAGGACGTCATCGACGTGGCGGGCATGCCGACCCGATGCGGATCCGACGGTTCGGATGCACGCGACGCGGACGTCGACGCCACGTGTGTGAACCTGCTACGCCACGCAGGCGCCGTCCCGATCGGCAAGACGGTCACCGCGGAATACGCTTTCCGCACGCCGGGGCCGACGCGCAATCCCCATCGTCCTGACCACACGCCAGGCGGGTCTTCCAGTGGATCCGCCGCGGCGGTGGCGGCGGGCATGGTCCCCTTCGCCTTGGGCACCCAGACCGGTGGCTCGATCATCCGTCCTGCCGCGTACTGCGGGGTGGTCGGTTTCAAACCCAGCTTCGGCGCGGTCCCGCGCGCCGGCCTGACCTTCACGTGCGAATCGCTGGATGTCATCGGGTGGATGGCTGACACGGTCGATACCGCGGCCGCGATTGCCGAGGTACTGATCCCGCCAGGCCCGGCAGGCGCCGGGACCCGGCGGCCGCCGAAGGTCGCGCTGCTGGCGCAAGCCGCGGAGCATCCCCTTGACGAGCAGGCTGAACAAGCGCTGCACAGCGCCGCCGATCGCCTGCGCGAGCTGGGCGTCGATGTGCATACGCTGGGCGCCTGGGCGCATGCCGGCGAACTCACGCGCACGCATGAGGTGATCATGCGATATGAAATCGCGCGCAGCTTGCGCCCCCTCGCCGATCGCTATTCGTCGCGCCTGGGCGCCGATGTGCTCGACGTCATCGAGATGGGACTTTCGCTGCCCGCGGCCGACTACGCCGCCGCAAGACGGACCCAGGACAGCTTGCGGCACGACTGGGCCGGGCTCATCGGCGACGCCGACTTCGTCCTGACACCGAGTGCGCCCGGCGCGGCCCCCGCCGGCCTGGCCAGCACAGGCTCGTCGGCCTTTAACAGGAATTGGTCCTTATTGGGATGGCCATGCCTGCATCTGCCCACGCAACGCGATGCACTTGGCCTGCCCCTGGGCGTGCAACTGGTGGCGCCTTTCGAACACGACCACGACCTGCTCGCCGCGGCCAGGCTATGGTGGCCAGCACTGCGCGCGCAGTAATCGGCGCAAGCGGTGGCTGAGCGGTGGTTGAGCGGTGCCGGAGCAATATGAGGCAATGGCATGCCGGCCAGCCACGGCCGATACCATTGCGCCTGATGAAACCTATTTCACCTGTCGAACGCTTGTTGTAATACGCGAAACACGCCTTTAGAGTGGGGCTGGAGCGCTCCTCGAAGCGCCGCGATAAACAACAGGAGACAGGAATGTTCAGGCTACCCATGGCCGGGCGAGCTCGCGCCCGGTCCGCGACCCTTACCGCACCCCTTACCGCACCCCCTACCGCCACCGCCACCCGCTCGATCAAACGCGCACTGTTCACCGCCGCCGCCACCGTGGCCGTGCTGGCAGGCGCCCCGGCCCACGCCGACTATCCGGATCACCCGATCACCATCGTCGTCCCCTACGCGCCCGGCGGCGCGGCCGATGCCCTGGCGCGCGTATTGGCGCAGAAAATGGGCGCCAGCCTGGACACCAGCGTCATCGTGGAAAACCGCAGTGGTGCCAGCGGCACCATAGGCGCGAGCTACGTCGCCAAGGCGGCGCCCGATGGCTACACCATGCTGTACGACGCGACGCCGTTCTCGATCAATCCGCATCTGTTCCCGAAGCTGCCTTATTCCAGCAGCGCACTCAAGCCGCTGGCGCTGGTCTCGCTGGCACCCAACATCCTGATCGTGAAGGCCGATTCCCAATACAAGGACGTGAAGGACCTGATCGCGCAAGCCAAGGCCAGGCCCGGCAAGATCAACTTCGCATCGGGCGGCAGCGGCACGGTGCAGCGCCTGGCTTCAGAACTGTTCCGCCAGAAGCTGGAGCTGGACATGATGCATGTCCCCTACAAGAGCGGCGGCCCCGCCATCACCGACGTGATGGGCGGCCAGGTGGACTTCATGTTCAGCACCATGGCGGCATCCTCGCCACTGGTGGCCGCCGGCCGCCTGCGTGCGCTGGCGATCTCGTCGCCGCAGCGCTCGCCTTTGCTGCCCGATGTGCCCACCGTGGCGGAGACGGTGATCCCGGGCTACGAAGTCTATGAATGGAATGGCGTGTTCCTGCCCGCCGGCGTGCCGGACGCCGTGGCCGGCAAATTGCACAAGGCGCTGCTGGCCGCGCTCAATGACCCGGAGGTCAAGAAGCGCTTCAATGACGTGGGCGCGCAGCCCGTGGGGTCCACGCCCGCCCAGTTCGCCGCCTACCTGAAGACGGAAGACAAGAAATGGGCCGAGGTGATCCGCAACGGCAACATCCACCTCGATTGAGACCTGCGCGATGGGCCTGACTAACGGGCCGGTCGCGTGCCCATCATGGCGCGCGACAGCCGCTCCGCTGCGCTCAGGACGGCAGGCTTGTGCTGCTGCAGCACCTCTTCCGTCAAACGCGACAAGGGCCCCGAAATGCATACCGCACCCAGCAGGGTCCAGTTCAGCCCATATACGGGTGCCGAGATACTGGAGACCTCCGGATCGCGTTCACCCAGCGACATCATGTAGCCCTGGCGGCGCACGCTCTCATAGGGTTCGCCAGGCTCGCCCGAGAAAGCAAGAATGACGCGCCCCGGGCTGCCCAGATCCAAAGGCAGGCCCGCCCCCACGCGCACGTGATGGCGGATCGCCTTGGGGCCGTCCACCCGCACCACGCAGATGCGCTGGCTGCCTTCGCGCACATAGAACGTCGCGCTCTCGCCGGTGGCGACGGTCAGTTCCCGCAGCACCGGTTCCACGATGTCCTGCACATTGAACGAGGCCTGGTAACAGGCGCCCAGCCAGCCCGCCGAGCGCGCCAGGCGCCAGCTGCCATCGGCGCGTTGCGCCAGGTAGTCGTCCAGCGCCAGGGTGCGCGCCAGCCGCAACACGGTTGAGCGGTGATAACCCGTGCGCCGGCTCATCTCCGCCAGCGTCAGGTGCGGATCGTCGACGCCGAAGGCAGCCAGGATGCGCATCGCGCGGCGTACCGCGACCACGCCTTCTTCCTGGTCGCCAGCGTCTTCCGCCTTTGCTTCGCTAATGGCTTGATCTTGTTTCATGGGATACGACGTGTTCCGACAAATGAAACGCTATTGTATTAGGCGGAACAGAGTTTCAGAATGAGCCTCACCAAAAATAATCATTACGGAGACAACATGTCCTTGCCCTTCCGCCTGCCCGCAGGCGCGGCGCGGCGCCGTGCCGCCAGCTTTGCCCGCCATTGCCCTTCGCCTGGCGTCTATCTTTCCGCCTTTTTTTGCGCCCTGGCCTGCGCACCGCTGCCCGCCCCGTCCAGCGCGGCAAGCTATCCCGACAAACCCATCCGCGTCATCGTGCCCTTCCCCCCTGCCGGCGGCACCGACCTGATCGCGCGCGAGGTCGTGCGTGAAGTAGCGCAAGCCAAGGGTTGGAACTTCGTCGTGGAAAACCATCCGGGTGCCGGCGGCAACCTGGGCATCGACGCGGTGGCGCGCTCCGCGCCCGACGGCTACACCATCGGCCTGGGCCAGACCAGCAACCTGTCCATCAATCCCACCCTCTATCGCAAGATGCCTTATGACTCCGTCAAGGACCTGGCGCCGATCGGCCTGATGGCGGGTGCCCCACTGGTGCTGGTGGTCGCGGCCGACAGCCCCTATCGCACCCTGGCCGATCTCATCAACGCCGCCAGGAAAGACACCCTGGCGTTTGCCTCGCCCGGCAACGGCACCGTGGCGCATCTATCCGGCGAGATGCTGCAGAAGATGGCGGGCGTGAAGTTCATGCACATCCCCTACAAAGGAGCAAGCCAGGCCGTGGTCGACCTGATCGGCGGGCGCGTGCAGCTCTACATGTCTTCGGTGCCGACGCTGCTGGGCCACATCAAGGACGGCAAGTTCCGCGCCCTGGCCGTGACGTCCGCCAAGCGCGTGGCGGACCTGCCCGATGTGCCGACGATGGCGCAGGCCGGCTACCCGGGCTACGAGGCCGTCACCTGGTTCGGCTACGTGGCGCCCGCCGGCACGCCCCAGGACATCATCGACGCGCTCAGCACCGAAATGAACAAGGCACTGAAGCAGCCCCGCCTGATCAAGGTCCTGCAGGAACAGGGCGCCGATGTCATAGGCGGAACGCCCGCACAGTTCGCCGATGTCATCAAGGCCGACATCCAACGCTGGAAACCCGTGATCCAGGATGCAGGCGTGCACATCGACTGACTCGCATCGACTGACTCGCATCGACCGGCACACGAGGCCAGGGCACGGATATACACGCCGCGCACCGCCTGCCTTACGCCCCGACCCTTTCTTTTCATCGAGGAATTCCCCATGCCTACCCCCGACATCAACAAGACCTTCGAACGCGTATCCGCCGCCGCCGTGCGCGAAGCCGGCCAGTACCAACCCGCCATCCTGGCCGACGTCGCCGGCCGCCGCGGCGCCCTGCATGGCCGCATCCAGGCCTTGCGCCCGCATATGCGCTTCGCCGGCACCGCCTTTACCGTCGAGGTAAGGCCGGGCGACAACCTGATGATCCATGCGGCCCTGGCGTTGGCGCAACCGGGCGATGTCCTGGTGATCGACGGCAAGGCCGACCAGACCTGCGCGCTGATGGGCACCATCATGATGAACGTCGCGCGCGAGCGCAAACTGGCCGCCGTGGTGATGGACGCGGCCGCGCGCGACAGCCTGGATATCGAGGAGATGGACTTCCCCGTCTTCAGCGTGGGCACCAATCCCAACGGCCCCACCAAGCAGGTCGGCGGCCGCATCGGCCATCCGGTGTCGGTGGGCGGCGTCACCGTGCATCCCGGCGACTTCATCTGCGGCGACGCCGACGGTGTGGTGGTGGTGGAACGCGAGAAGATTGAATCGCTGCTGCCGCTGGCCGCTCACAAGGTGAAATCCGAAGCCAAGCGCATCGAGGAAATCAAGAAGGGCAATGTCGATGCGCCCTGGCTGCAGGCCGCGTTGGTGACGGCCGGCGTGCTCAAGCAGGGGGAAACATTGTGACCGCCGCCAGCAAACCGCGCGTCCTGGTGACGGGCGCCGATCTGGCGCCGGCCGCCCTGGACCTGCTGCATGACTACCAGGTCGAATACGCCGGCGCCCGCTTTACCCAGGAACACCTGGCCAGCCTGGTCGCCGTGCACGACCCCGTGGCGCTGATCGTGCGCTACGGCCAGATCACGCCCGCGGTCATCGGAGCCGGCAAATCGCTGCGCGTCATCTCCAAGCACGGCAGCGGTACGGACAACATCGATCGTGCCGCCGCGGCCGAGCGCGGCATCGCCATCGTGGCGGCCACGGGTGCCAACGCGGGGGCGGTTGCGGAGCACGCCATCGCACTGCTGCTGGCCTGCGCCAAATCGGTGGTCGCGATGAATGTCCGCATGCATGCCGGCCACTGGGACAAGGCCACGCACAAGAGCATTGAATTGCGCGGCAAGACGCTGGGCCTGATCGGCCTGGGCGCGATCGGGCGCCGCACGGCAGCCATCGCGCACACACTGGACATGCGCATCCTGGGCCATGATCCCTATGCCAATGACTTGCCGGACTACATCGCCGCGGCACCCCTGGAGCGGATCTGGGCCGAGGCCGACGCCATTTCCCTGCACGCGCCGCTGACCGACGACACCCGAGGAATCATCAACGCGGACACGCTGGCGCGTTGCCGCGATGGGGTGATCATCGTCAATACCGCGCGCGGCGGCTTGATCGACGAACCGGCACTGGTGGCCGCGGCACGCAGCGGCAAGGTGGCCAGCGCCGGCCTGGACAGCTTTGCCCAGGAACCGCCGCCGGCTGACCATCCCTATTTCGGCATGGCCAATCTGATCCTCAGCCCGCACATCGGTGGCGTCACGCGCGACGCGTACGTCAGCATGGGGACAGCGGCCGCCAACAACGTCCTGGCCGTACTGCGGGGCCGCAAGGAGGCAGCATGAGCCCACCCAACCCGCGCTGGAAACAGCGTCCTCCGGGATCCAACTGGGGCGACTTCGGGCCCGATGACCAGCGTGGCCGCATGAACTGGGTCGATCGCGGCAAGGTCCTGCAAGGCATCGCGGAGGTGCGCGAAGGCCTGACCTTCTGCCTGTCCCTGCCGCTGGACTATCCAGGCGGTAGCGCCCTCAACCCCAAGCGGCCGCCGCCACGGCGCTTCGCCACCCTGCGTGACGGCGCCAGTGCCGGCAAGCAGAGCTTCTGCTTTTCCTATGCGGACGAAGACGAACGCATCACCGACGTCGTCTGCGACGACACGGTGCTGATGAGCCTGCAGTACTCCACGCAGTGGGACAGCCTGGCGCACATCGGCAGCCGCTTCGACGCGGATGGCGACGGCCATGCCGAAGCGGTCTTCTACAACGGCTATCGCGCCGGCGTGGAATTGCAGCAGGCCAAGGAAGATCCTGCCGCCGAGCCATGGGCGCGCTTTCCGGATCCGGTGGCCCATTCCCTGGGTATCGAGAACATGGCGGAGCACGGCGTGCAAGGCCGTGGCGTCATGCTGGACTTGCATCGCCATTTCGGCGACGCGCAGCGCCGTGTCGGCTACGACGACCTGATGCGGGTACTGGAGGCGGATGCCGTGGAGATCGAGCGCGGCGATATGGTGTGCGTGCACACCGGTTTCGCGCAACTGCTGCTGGACATGCGCAAGACGCCGCAGGTGGATCTGCTGAAGCGTTCATGCAGCGCGCTGGATGGGCACGATGCGCGTTTGCTCAACTGGATCAGCGACAGCGGCCTGGCCTGCCTGATCGCGGACAATCCCGCCGTCGAGGCCATCCACGTGAACCTGCAGCCGGGCATCCGCGCGCCGCGCTTGCCGTTGCATGAACACTGCCTGTTCAAGAATGGCATCCACCTGGGCGAGCTGTGGTATCTGACCGCGTTGGCGCTCTGGCTGGCCGAGCACGAACGCACGCGCTTCCTGTTGACGGCGCCGCCACTGCGGCTGCCCGGCGCGGCCGGCTCGCCCGCCACACCGGTCGCCACCGTGTAGCGCCGCACAACGGCGAGCCGCGAAAAACACGAACAAGAAACTGGAGACGACATGAAAGTCCTGCGTAACCTCTTCGCCCTGGCCGCCATCGGCTACGGCTGCACGGCGCTGGCGCAATACCCCGACCCTCCCTTGACCATGGTGGTGCCCTACTCCGCGGGCGGCGCGGCTGACGTGCCCACCGTTGCCGAGTCCGGCATCGCCGGCTATGAGATGTACGAGTGGAACGGCATCTTCCTGCCCGCCGGCACGCCACCGGATGTGGTGAGCCGCCTGGAGAAGGCCGTCCACGAGGACGTCAATGATCCGGCGACTAAGCAGAAGCTGGCCAATCTGGGGGCCGAGCCCGTGGGATCGTCATCGCGCGACTTCGGCGAGTTCGTCGACCGCGAGATGAAGCGCTCCGCCGAAGTGCTGAAGCAGGCTGGCATCCAGGCGGGATAAGCGTCGAGCCGGCGCGGCCGCGTCACCTTAAACCGTGGAAACTCTCCCCATGATGACCTTGTACCAGCAGCCCCAGTGGCGCGATGCTGAAATCCACACGGCCATGCCGGCCCATCACCGCCGCACTGGCGTGCGATCCATATGGGCCGATGCCAATCGTGGCGGCGTACCCATCGACTCGTTCCTTGAAGGGCCGGTGTTCGATACGCACGGCAACCTGTACGTCACCGATATTCCCTTCGGCCGCGTCTTCCGCATCGATCCACAAGGGACATGGGATCTGGTCACGGAATACGACGGCGAGCCCAATGGCATGAAGTTCCTGTCCGAGCACGAACTGTTGATCACCGACTACAAGAACGGCCTGGTCAAGCTGGACGTGCGTACCGGCCGTACCGAAGACTACCTGGCGCGGCGCAACAGCGAGCGCTTCAAGGGCGTCAACGATCTGGTGTTCGACAGCCACGGCAACCTGTACTTTACCGACCAGGGCCAATCGGGCATGCACGATGCCAGCGGGCGTGTGTTTCGCCTGGATCCGCGCGGCAAGCTGGACCTGCTGCTGGACAACGTGCCCAGCCCCAACGGCGTGGCGTTGTCGCCAGACGAGAAGGTGCTGTACATCGCGGTGACACGCGGCAACGCCGTGTGGCGCGCGCCGCTGATGGAGGACGGCAGCGTGGCCAAGGTCGGCCAGTTCTTCACGTCTTATGGTCCCAGCGGCCCGGACGGGCTGGCCGTGGACGAGGCCGGCAACGTCGTCGTGGCCAATCCCGGGCTGGGCTATGTGTGGCTGCTCAATCCGCGCGCCGAACCCGTCGTGGTGTGGCGCAGTCCCAAAGGCATGTCGACTACCAACATCGCCTTCGGCGGCCCGGACCGCAAGACCTTGTATTGCACCGAGTCGGTGTCCGGCACCGTCTTGAAAATGGCGGCGCCGCAAGCCGGTTTGCCTTTGTCCCGGCCTCGTTGAATCCCTGGCCCGCGCGGACGACGCCTATCCACGACATGAACACCGCAATACCCATATCGGGCCGCCCATGCCGTGGCCCGGCCCATTGCCCTTGCAGGAGACAATCCATGCCCTCACTTTCGCGTATCCCTTCACATGTCCTTTCGCGGGTCATGTCACGTACGCTTTCTTACGCCCTGCCGCTAGCTCTCGCCCTCTCCGGCGTCGGCGCCGGCGCTGCCCACGCCGCTGAACCGGTCGCCTATCCCGACAAGCCTGTGCGCGTCTACACCGGCTTTGCCGCGGGGGGCCCCACCGACGTCATCGCCCGCTCCTACGCGCAATACGCCGGCACGACGCTGAAGCAGCCCTTCATCGTGGAAAACCGTCCCGGCGCCAACACCATCCTGGCCGCGGGCGCCGTTGCCGTGGCCGCGCCGGACGGCTATACCCTGCTGGCCGCGGCAACCAATCACACGATGATTCCCGCGCTGTACAGCGACAGGGTGAAATTCGATGCCCTGAAGTCCTTTGCGCCGGTCTGCACCGTAGCCATCAGTCCCACGGTGCTGGTGGTGCGCTCTGACTATCCCGCCAAGGACACGGCGGGATTCCTGGCCGACGTGCGGGCCCATCCAGGCAAGCGCACGTATGCGACGCCAGGGATAGGCAGTTCCGGCCACTTCGCCACCGAGCTGCTGGCCGCGCGTGAAGGCTTGCAGATGGTGCATGTCCCCTACAAGGGCGCGGCACCCGCGATGAACGACCTGATGGCGGGACAGGTGGATATGTCCTTCGCCACGTTGGCGTCCGTATTGCCGCAGATCAAGGCGGGCAAACTGCGCGCGCTGGCGGTGGCGGCGCCGCAGCGCTCCGCCTTGCTGCCCGACGTGCCCACCTTCAAGGAAGGCGGCGTCAACGACTACCGCGCGGACGCCTGGTACGGCATCCTGGCGCCAGCGGGCACCCCGGCAAGCGTACTGGCGACCTTGCAGCAGACCGCCCGCGCCTATGTCGCCGACGACAGGACCAAACAGACCATGGCTGCCATGGGCCTGGAATCGAACAGCGTGTGCGGCGCCGATCTCACCGCGCAAATTGCGAAGGAAATAGACACCTATACGGGAATCGCGCGCAAGCTGAAATTGTCGGGAGAATGACTCGGCCGCCCGGGTGCATGCTGGGTCCGGCGGGCGCCGGCACAGTGGCCATCGCCTGGATCGAAGGATCTGAATTGAAGGGCCTCACTCGGAGGCCCTGGTTCAGATATCCCGGCGCCCTCTCAGCCGCCCGCCGCCATCCGGTAATGCGCCTCGTCGAACTTGACCGTGGATTCCATTTCCTGCGGCGCAGGCGCGCTTATTTCACCGGCCAGCTCGCGTACGGGGCCGGAAGATCGGGGCACAACACCAACGAGGGACAACTGTGCATTAACCAGGGCGTCGAAAAAATCTTTCATCGGAAACTCACTTGATAAAACCTGAGATTCGATTCTGCGCGTCCATAGACGAGGGATAAACCGGGAATTCATAAAATGAGAATCCCACTGGACAGAACAATGGACGAGCACGTTCATGAGCGTGTCATCGGGCGTTCAGGTGTGACTCAGAGAGACTGCTTGGCGCGGCGAAAAAGCGGTAAAAACAGAGCGCGGTAAAGCGAAAATCCGACAATTTAGATTTCGTTCATAATCTCCAGCATTGAATCCAGGAGATACATCATGACGAACCCCATCACCGGCGCGATGCTTATCGGTGACGATAGTCTGGACAATGGCCATCGCACACTACAGGCCGTCGATCCCGGCACCGGCGCCAAGCTGGAACCAAGTTTCGCCGAAGCCGGCGCTGCCGAAGTGGATCGCGCATGCGCCCTGGCCTGGGCGGCATTCGATACCTACCGCGAGATCAGCCTGGAAAAGCGTGCACGGTTTCTCGAAGCCATCGGCGAGCAGATCATGGCGCTGGGTCAGCCGCTGGTGGACCGCGCCGTGGCCGAGACGGGATTGCCAGCGGCGCGCATCGCAGGCGAACGCGCGCGCACCGTCGGCCAGCTCCAACTCTTCGCGCAAGTCGTGCGCGCCGGCGAGTTCCTGGATGTGCGGGTGGATAGCGCCCTGCCGCAGCGCCAGCCTTTGCCGCGTCCCGATCTGCGCCTGCGCCAGATTGCCTTGGGACCGGTGGCCGTATTCGGATCGAGCAATTTTCCGCTCGCGTTCTCGGTTGCCGGGGGCGACACGGCGTCGGCGCTCGCGGCAGGTTGTCCGGTGGTGGTGAAGGGTCATCCCGCCCACCCGGGAACCGGTGAATTGGTAGGACGCGCGATACAGGCGGCGGCGCGCGCTTGCGGCATGCCGGCGGGCGTATTTTCACTGGTGCTCGGTGGTATCGAGACGGGCGCCCTGCTGGTCGCGGATTCCCGGATCAAGGCTGTCGGCTTCACGGGTTCGCGCGGCGGCGGCCTGGCGTTGATGGATATCTCCACCAAGCGCCGCGAGCCGATTCCGGTGTTCGCCGAGATGAGCAGCATCAATCCCGTCTTCCTGTTCCCCGGCGCTTTGGCGGCCCGCGCGGAAGCCATCGGCAAGGCCTTCGTCGGCTCGCTCACCTTGGGTGCCGGACAGTTCTGCACGAATCCTGGCGTGGTCGTGGCCTTGCAGTCGCCCGACCTGGACCGCTTCGTGCAGGCAGCCAGCGAGGCCTTGGGCGGCTCCGTTCCAGGCCCGATGCTGACACCTGGCATACATCAGGCGTTCGAACGCGGCGTGAACGCGATGGCGGCGCAAACGGGTGTGCAGGTACAAGCACGGGGCCAGACCGGTACCGGACCCAACCGCGGCCAGGCGGCGCTGTTCGTCACCGATGCGAAAAACTTCCTGGAACAAGAAAGCTTGCAGCATGAAGTGTTCGGCGCCGCCAGCGTGGTCGTCCGGTGCGACAGCATGGAAGAAATGCGGCAGGTCGCCGAAGGCGTGGAAGGCCAGTTGACGACCACGCTGCATCTGGAACCCGCGGACTATGCGGTGGCGCGCGAACTGATCCCCGTTCTGGAACGCAAATCCGGCCGCATCCTGGCCAACGAGTGGCCCACGGGCGTCGAGGTGGCCCACGCCATGGTCCATGGCGGCCCCTATCCCGCCACCTCGGACAGCCGCTTTACGTCGGTAGGCACCCTGGCAATCCGCCGCTTCCTGCGGCCCGTCAGCTATCAAAGCCTGCCCGTGGAGTTGCTGCCTGAAGCGCTGCGGCCGGAGAACCTGGGACGACTTCCGCGACTGGAGGACGGTGTGCGTTTGCTGCCTTGATGGGACCTGCGGGTTCGCAGCTAAGCGTTGACATGGCAGGGATGCACCGCTGCCTCATCCCTGCGCGGTAACTACTTCGAGGGCCGATGGCGCAATGCGTCCACCAAAATCCCCAGTGCCCGCGACGATTGGCGGCGGCTGGGATAATACAAGTGATATCCCGCATACGGTTGGCACCAATCGTCAAGCACGCGCACCAGCCGTCCCGACGATAGGTGCGGCGCGACCAGATCCTCGGGCACAAAAGCCAGGCCGTATCCCGCCAGCGCTGCCTGCACGATCTGGCTGCTGTTGTTGAAGATCCATTGTCCTTCCACGCGGACATTCAATTGCTGCCGGCCTTTGGCAAAATCCCATACCAGCAGGCTGCCATGCGTGGGCAGGCGCAGATTGATGCAGCGATGTTGCGCGAGGTCCCGTGGCGTACGAGGCCTGCCGTTGGCGGCCAGATAGCCTGGCGTCCCGACGACCGCGATTCTCAGATCGGGGCCGATACGAACGGCGATCATGTCCTTGGCTACTTGATCACCCAGTCGCACACCCGCGTCGTAACGCTGCGCCACGATGTCGGTCAAGCCGTAGTCGATCGTGATTTCAACCTGGATTTCCGGGTAATTCGACAAGATGGGCGACAGCTTGGGCCACAGCACGCTGTTTGCCGCGTGCTCCGCGGTCGTGATGCGGATAATTCCGGCGGGCCGGTCGCGCAGCTCGCCGACCGCAACGAGGTCTGCCTCGATGTCTTCCAGCCTTGGGGCCACATTCTCGAACAGCCGCTGCCCGGCCTCGGTCATGGACAGGCTGCGCGTGGTGCGCGTCAGCAATCGCACACCGAGACGCGACTCCAGGTCGCGCACGGTATGGCTGAGCGCCGATTGCGATACGCCAAGTTGCGCTGCCGCCCGCGTGAAACTGCCTTCCTTGGCGACGGTCACGAACACGACGAGATCATTCAGATTCTTGCGCAGCATTTATGACACCGACTCACATGACGACGTCGATTATAACGATCACATTACTGAATCCAGTTTATAGCTCGAGGACATTGAACAGCTCCCGCATAGCGCGAGCGGCAGCCCCTCGCATCTGGCGCGGCCCCGGTTGCGTGGCACCGCCACTGGCACTGAGCGCCGCCACCACGCTGCCGCGCACGCGCAGGGGCAAGGCGACGCAGTTCAGATCCGGTGCGGAGGCACCGATATCCAAGGCATAGCCCTGCGCACTCACACGGACGAGTTCGTTTTCCAGCGACGCGCCGATGGCCTCGGTACGCCGTAGCCGGCGCAGCAATTGCCCCTCGAAGGCGGCAAGCGTCAGGTCGGCGCGCGTGCCACCAGGAACGGCCAGAAAGCAATTCTGCCGAGTCATGTCAGAAAAGGCGTGCAACGCGGGCGCGAAGGCGCGCTGCAACCGCTGCCAGTATCCGTCCGCCGACTGCCCCGCCAGCAGCGACAACCGTGCGCCAAGGCAATACAGCTGCCCGGTCCGTGCCACGTCACCGGTCCCGACCAACGTGTCCAGCAAATGGTGCGTCGTGCTCTTGCCCATGCCGCATTGCGCCGCGAGACCGCCGATGTGGCCGACATCGTCGCGGACTATCCGCACAGGCGAACATCGCTGACTACGCGCTCCCCGGACGTATGGCAGGGTGAACATTACCCCCGTGCATTAGCGCCATACATCCGGCCAAGGAAGATTTATGCCGCCAAGGGCATCTTCGCCAAGAGCTTGTCCAGCGTGATGGGGTAGTCTCGTACTCGCACGCCGGTAGCGTTGTAGATGGCGTTGGCAATGGCGGCTCCCACGCCGCACAGGCCCAACTCCCCTATCCCCTTCGCTTTCATCGGCGAAGAGGCGGCATCCACCCCTTCGATGAATATCACTTCCTGATGCGGGATGTCGGCATGGACAGGAACTTCGTAGCCCGCGAAGTCGTGATTCACGAAGAATCCCACCCGCTTGTCCACCGCAAGTTCTTCCATCAACGCCGCGCCCGCGCCCATGGTCATGGCGCCGATCACCTGACTGCGGGCCGACTTGGGATTGAGGATCCGGCCCGCATCGCACACTGCCAGCATTCGCCGCAAGCGCACTTCAGCGGTGTGCACGTCCACAGCGACCTCGACGAAATGCGCAACGAAGGTGGATATCTGGAATTTCTTGCTGAGATCGCCGAATTCGATGCTGTCCTCGGCCACCAATTCGGCGTCGGCGACGGCGTCAGTGAGCGAATAACTGCGCCCACCCGTCAAAACCTTGCCATCCGAGAACTGAACATCCTGATCGGATATCTCCAGCCGCTCAAGCACGGCCTGGCGCAGCTTCACGCAGGCGGCGTAGACACCGGAGGTCGAACTATTCGCGCCAAACTGGCCGCCTGATCCTGAAGACACCGGAAAGGAAGAGTCGCCAAGCCGCACACGCACCCGATCCAAGGGCAAGCCCAGCATCTCCGCTGCCGTCTGCGCGATGATGGTATAGCTTCCGGTGCCGATGTCCGTCATGTCGGTTTCCACCGTCACGATGCCCCACTGATCCAGGCGCACGCGCGCGCCAGATTTGATGACGGGGCTATTGCGAAACCCCGCGGCCATACCCATGCCGATCAGCCATTCTCCCTCGCGCCGCGCAGCCGGTTGGGGATCGCGCTTCGCCCATCCAAATCGGTCAGCCCCGGTTTTCAGGCATTGGACGAGATGCCGCTGTGAAAACTGCCGCTCGGGATGCAACGGGTCGACCTGAGTGTCATTCAAGATACGCAGCTCGACCGGATCCATCCCCAGCTTCTCGGCCAGTTCGTCCATCGCCACCTCCAGCGCCAGATGGCCCGACGCCTCGCCCGGCGCACGCATGGCATTTCCCTCCGGCAGGTCTAGTTCCGCCAGTTGCAGCGCGGTCATGCGAACGGCGCCCGCATAGAGAAACTGAGTCTGCTGCACGGCATTCTCGGGCTTTCCGCCTGGCAGATTTCCCGACCAGCCCTCATGACCGATCGCCAGCAATTTTCCGTCCTTCCCGGCACCCAGTCGCAGGCGTTGGATCGTTGCCGGGCGGTGCGTCGTATTGTTGAAGATCATCGGGCGGGGCAGCGTCACCTTTACGGGCTGCCGCGCCACCTTGGCGGCCAGCGCGGCCATGATGGCATCCGCACGGACGAACAACTTCCCTCCGAAGCCGCCGCCAATATAAGGCGAGATCAGCCTGACCTTCTCTTTGGGTAGCCCCAGCGTCTTGGCGACATCAGACCTTCCCCAATTGATCATCTGGTTAGAGGTCCAGAGGGTGAGCTGGTCCCCGTTCCAGGACGCGATGGATGCATGAGGCTCCATTGCCGCATGTGCCTGGTCCGGCGTCGAGAAGGTCGCGTCAACCTGCACCGGTGCCGCGGCAAACGCCGCTTCGAAGTCGCCCATGGGTACGCCCGCGCCACGCGGGCCGGACGGCGGCTTGGTCGCGCCATCGCTTTTCGCCTGGGCCAGATCGAAGCGCCCCCTGGAGGGGATGTAGTCGACCTTGAGCTCCGCGGCGGCGGCCCTCGCCTGTTCGAAAGTCGTTGCGACAACCACTGCGATGGCCTGGTGATAGTGGTCGATTTCCACCCCGCCAAACAGCTTCGCGATGTTGTACGTTCCCTTGGTCAAGTTGCCCACGTCCTGCGCGGTAACCACGGCAATGACACCCGGCATGCGGCGGGCCGCGCGTGAATCGATGGAAGAGATTTTCCCTCGCGCGATTGCCGAGGCCACCGGATAGCCGTAGGCATAGCGCGGCCCCGCATCGTTGCGCTCGTAGGCATAACGCGCGGTCCCTGTCGTCTTCAAAGGGCCATCGATACGATCGTGGGGCTGGCCTATGATCCGTTCCTGGTCGATCGGATTGTTATCAGCGGGTTTTTCGAATTTCATGCTCATGCCCCCTTCGCCTGGGCCAGGGCGGCCGCGATAGTCCGTTCCACCAGAGGAATCTTGAAAGCATTGTGCGCTGTAGGCGTTGCCCCATCCAGAAGCCGTGCCACGACGGCGGCCGCCCCGTTGGGCATCTCCGCTTCGGCTTGCTCGATACGCCACGGCTTGTGGGCCACACCGCCGAGCGCGATCCGGCCGCTGCGGTCGGGCTGGACGATCGCCGCCACCGAGACCAACGCGAACGCATAGGAAGCACGATCCCGGACCTTGCGGTAGATGTGGGTGCCGCCAACGGGAGCGGGAAGCGAAACCGCTGTGATCAGCTCACCTTGCTCCAACGTCGTCTCTACGTCCGGCGTGCTGCCCGGCAAACGATGAAAATCCGCGATAGGGATGCGTCTCATCGCGCCATTCGCCCGCACTGTCTCGACCGTCGCATCCAAGGCGCGCAGCGCGACGCACATATCGCTGGGCTGCGTCGCAATGCACTGCTCGCTGACACCAATCACCGCATGCTGGCGACTCACCCCTTCGCGCGCGGAGCAGCCACTGCCCGGCGCACGCTTATTGCAGGGCATGTTGGTGTCGTAGAAATACGGACATCGCGTGCGCTGCAGCAAGTTGCCGGCGGTCGTGGCGCGATTTCTCAGTTGCGCGGAAGCGCCCGCCAGAATCGCGCGCGTCAGTACGGCGTAGTCGCGCCGGACCAGCACATGGGCCGCGAGATCTGTATTGCGCACCAGCGCACCGATGAGCAAGCCACCGTCAGCCGTCAGTTCGATCTTGTCGAGACCGATACCATTTACATCCACAAGATGAGATGGCGCCTCGACCCCGACTTTCATCAGATCCAGCAGGTTGGTCCCACCGGCAATGAATTTTGCGCCGGGCGTGCGCGCTATCGCGGCCGCGGCCTCTTCTTGCGAAGCCGCACGTTCGTAGGTAAATGCTTTCATGCGCGCCTCCCGACGACTTCGACAATCGCTTCCACAATGTTGGAGTAAGCGCCGCAGCGACAGATATTGCCGCTCATACGCTCCCGGATTTCATCGTTTGTCGGCTCGGCCCGAACCTGAAGATCAGCACTGACGTGGCTGGGTATCCCCTGCCGGATTTCGCCTATCATGCCAACGGCTGAGCAGATCTGGCCTGGCGTGCAGTAGCCGCACTGGTAACCGTCGTGTTTGACGAACGCCGCTTGCAAAGGGTGAAGGCGGTCTGGTGTACCCAGGCCCTCGATCGTCGTGATCGATGATCCTTGATGCATCACGGCGAGGGTGAGACAGGAGTTCACGCGGCGGCCGTCGAGCATCACCGTGCAGGCCCCGCACTGGCCGTGGTCGCAGCCTTTCTTGGTGCCGGTCAGCTTCAGATGCTCCCGCAACGCATCA
The DNA here is from genome assembly GCF_002209485.1 of Achromobacter sp. HZ34. Classification (GTDB taxonomy): domain Bacteria; phylum Pseudomonadota; class Gammaproteobacteria; order Burkholderiales; family Burkholderiaceae_B; genus Bordetella_C. Next base: position 474,990 of record NZ_NJIX01000002.1, read on the forward strand.
AGCAACGTGGTCCGAGGATCAACCTCGATCTCACGGAGCTCGCCATTGACTTGAAACGCGACGGCTGATGATGCGGATGACCGAAGGTCTTCGGCTGAGGTGGCCTGCGAGGCCGAGGCCAGTGGCGGCGCGGCGAGCGCCGTCGCCGACATCGCCCCCCCAAGCAACAATCTGCGTCGAGATACCTTGACTGGGCCGGTATCGTCCATTGGTCGTTCTCCTTCGATAACCGCTATCGCGGCGGAGGGTGACCATTGATGCTAGCGGGAGGACTATCCCCTGACTAGGTACCGACGACGACATACAGTCATGTCCCTGGCTCATTAATGCCACGGATGGGCAAGCCCTGCCAGATCGACCGGCCTCATCCGCGGTGCGCTTCATCACGCCCGCCTTGCACCCCGTCCGCATGAGCATTGACCGCTTCCAGGCACGCGATGAAGCGCTGCGTGACCGGGTCCAGCGGATGATCGCGGCTCCAGATGACGCCGGTCGGCTTGACCAGCCCATGCAACTGGAAAGGCAGTGCACGCAGCAAGCCCGTCTCTCCGAAGTACTGCGCGGCGTCACTCGGCATGAAGGCGATGGCGTCGGTCATGGAAACATACGTCCGTACCAACTGCGTGGACGTCGTCTCCAGGCAATGACGGGGTAAAGGCACGTCGTTGCTGAGAAAAGCCTCTTCCAGGGGCCCGCGCATGGGCGACCCTATCGTGGGCATCACCCACTCGCGGTCGTGCAAGTCTTTCCACTGCAATTTCTTGCGCCGCGCCAGCGGATGGCCGTTGCGCGCCACCAGTGTCAGCGGCTTGGTGCCCAGCGCCTTTTCGTCCAGGTCGCTATAACTGCGTGAGGGCATCAGGGTACCCACGATCAAATGGATTCCTCGCGTGCGCAACTCCGGCAGCAAGGTGTCGAAGCTGCCTTCCCGCACCACCGCGGATGCGTCCGGAAACTGCTTCTTGAACATCGCCAACGCCCGTGGCAACAGCACGGAAGCCGCTGCCGGCAGCGTGCCGATGGCTACGCTGCCCGACGTACCCAAGGCCAGTGACTTCAAGCCGTCGCGCGCGCGGGCCAGGTCGATATCCACTCGACGTGCATAAGAGATCAAACATTCGCCATAGCTGGTAGGCGTGATGCCCCGCGGCGTCCGTTCGAACAGCTTCAGTCCCACGCCGTCCTCGATTTCAGCCAAGGCCTTGGAAACGGCAGGTTGCGTGAGGTGCAGCACGGCCGCGACGCGGCTGACGTGACGGTGATCGTCCAGTGCAATCAAAAGCCGCAGATGGCGCAGCTTGAGGCTGCCCCGCCAGAAGCTATCGATGTCCATGTCGCTCTTCTCCCCCTCTCCTGCAGGCAAGGGCAGTATAGGCGAGTCATTACCGAATGGTTATATCGGCGACGGGAAATTTTCATTGGATTGCACCTGGGCTTCGTTTCACCATTCGGCTAAGCGTAAATCGCGCCATAACGGAGACAACGATGCCCCAGATCATCAATCGCACGACGCTGCCCAACTACTACGCCACGGACGATCCGTCCCTGGCCGAGGCGGCGGACAGCGCCCGCATAGACATGCGCATGGCGCATGGCAACAAAGTCTCGCTTGCCGTCGCGGTGTGCCAGCCGGGCTACCACCCGGCGCCGCAAATCCACGCCACGGAGCAGCTCAATTACGTGGCGGAGGGCGAAATCTGGATCTATATCGATGGCGACGCGTATCACCTGCAGGCGGGCGACGCCATCCGCGTCCCCAAGATGAAGCCGCACTGGATGTGGAACCGGTCGGAACACCCTTGTACGTTCTACGAATCGAACTGTCCACCGCTGGCTGGCGATGCGCAGGGTGCGGGCGCCCTGTTCGAGGGCGACGTGCCGGCGCAGCACTATCCACACGTCGTCTGGCTGTCCGACAAGTATGCCAAGGAAGTGGAAGACCGCGACGCAGCGGCTGTGGAAGGCCCCCTGCTGGCCCGTGCCGACAGCCTGGCGACCAGCGTCCACGGTGGCGCCATCGGCGCCGCCGCCGCCGGCAAGCTGACGTCGAAGTGCATACACGGCCTGGAACACAATATGACGCTGGCGCGCCGCAAAGGCGGATATCACTCCGCCCCGCACATCCACGACGCCGAGCAGTTGCATACTCCCATCAAGGGTGACATCGACATCTTCACCTCCGACTTCGGTTTCGCTTGCCGCGAGGGAGACTTCAACATCGTGCCGTCCAATACCCCGCACTGGGCTGAAGTCAGCGGCGACGAGGACAACATCCTGCTGCAGGCGCACTCTCCCGTATTGGGCTCGGCGGCCAATCGCAAGGCCCTGCTGACGGACGAGGAACGCGGACTGCCCATTTTCACGGTGTTCAACATGACGCCGTGGCGCGAGCAGGACATCATGAACGTGGAGCAGGTGCACCGAAAAAACATGCAGCGGTCGTGACGCCCCTGGAGGCGTCGACATACCTATAAAAACTGGAGACAAGCATGAACAGGTTTTTCAAGCCACTACGCCGGGGCATCGTCCTGGCTGCCTTGGCAACGCTGGCGCTTCCCGTATGCAGTTGGGCCGCCGCCGATGCCAAAGGCCCCATCCGCATCATCGTAGGCTACAGCCCCGGCAACAGCGGCGACATGATCGCGCGTATCCTGGCGGAAAAAATGAGCACCGAGCTGGGGACGTCGGTCTATGTGGAAAACCGGGTCGGCGCCGGCTCGCGCATCGCGGTCGACGCATTGAAACGGGCAGAGCCCGATGGCAAGACGCTGATGGTGGGGACCTTCTCGGTCATGGGAATTTTTCCCATGATCTTCACCAAGACCACCTACCATTTGTCCGATTTCGAGCCGGTCGCGCACATCGCCAACAGCAACGTGTGCATTACCGCCCCGATCGACGCGCCCTACAAGACCGTGGCGGAGTATGCCGCCTGGCTGAAGCAGAATCCGTCGCGTGCGCAGTTCGGCAATGAAGCGGCGGGCAGCCCGGCACACCTGCTGGGCCTGGAGTTCGGCCGGGTCATCGATGTGAACAACACGCTGATCCCGTACAAGAGCACCACCCAGATGATCTCGGACCTGATCGGCAACCAGATCCCGGCCGCGACGTTGGCGCTGCCCAGCGTCTACAAGCTGCATCAAGCCGGACAGGTACGTATCCTGGCGGTCGCCTCGGAACAGCGCACGCCGAGCGCGCCAGACCTGCCGACGTTGAAGGAATCGGGCTACGACCTGAGCGCCAACAGCATGTACGGTGCATGGATGCCGGCTGGTACGCCCCGCCCTGTCGTCGACCGTATCAGCAAAGCCATCGTCGATGCGGTCGCGCAGGCCGACGTGCAGGACAAGTTCCGCCAGTTGGGCCTGGAGCCGACCGGCAAGGACCGCGCGGAATTTGTACGGATCAGCGATCAGTCCGAAAAGGACTGGGCACGGATCGTGAAGGATACGGGCTTTCGGATAGATGAATGATCCGACGGATGACCTGGCGTATGCCCGGATGCATGACCTGGCGATTCAGTGGCCGGCGCCGCACAGCGCCAGCAAGCCGGACACGCCGTCCTGTTCCTCGAACGACGCCAACCTGGACAGGATGGCGGTGGTGCGCGCTTCTCCCAGCGCAGGCAGGGCAATCGAACGGAACTTGTCGAACACCCGGGTCGATTGCGCCCTCTTGTCGACGATGGGATCGCCGCAGTCATAGGCCAGGGTAAGGCTGTCGCCATCGCGCCGATGGATGGTGACGATGGAATCGCTGAGGGTCATGCCGGGGACCAGGCGCACCTGCACCCGCTGCAACATGGCGGCCACGGCGGGCGTGTCGACCTGCCCCCAGGTCTGCAAGCTACCGGTGTCGATATCCAGCATGGCGAAAGCCGCCGTGGCGCGCAGGCTGAACTTGGCCTCCAGCGCCGTGCGCGGATCCTGGATATTGCAGATTGAACACGCTGCGCCCGCCACCACCTCGATGCGCGACACCGCATCGGCCGCCAGGTCGTGCGCGACACGCAGCCTGGCGATGGCCTCGATGGTCGAATGCGTGCTGTAGCAGGCAGCGTGAAACTTGAACAGGTTGTTCAAAAGGTGGAAGCCACCCCGCTCAACGCCCTCGTTGACCGGCACCGACAGCGCCAGCTCCTCATGGAAATCGCTGCCGTGCACCGCTGCGTAGCCCTGGGCGCATTCAAGCACGTCCACCCTGCTGATGAAATCCTTGCCGGCCAGCAAGGCCGCGCGCAGGCCCGCTTGCGCCGCCAGTCCGGCGTGCAGCGGCTTGGCCATGCTGCCGAACATGGCTTTCAGTCCCGCGGCCTGGGTGGCCGCGATACCTAATGCGTGACAGGCCTGGTCCCGAGACAAACCGAGCAGATGCGAGCAGGTCATGGCCGCCCCCAGGCAACCGATGGTGGCCGTGGTATGGAAGCCATTGGCGTAATGCGCGGGCTCCACCAACCTGCCCACTCTGCAGGCCAATTCATAGCCTGCCACGAACGCGGCGATCAGTGCGCTCGGCGCACTGCCGCGGTACTCGGCCAGCGCCACCGCCGCGGGCAGGATCGCCGCCGACATGTGCCCAGGCACCGACAAGTTGACGTCGTCATAATCCAGCGCGTGGGACACCGTGCCATTCACCAGCGTGGCCTGTGACAGGCTGCCGCGCCAGGAACGCCCAAGCACGGTCGCCTGGGGGTGTCCCCCCTCTTCCTGCGCCATCTCCGCCACGATTCGGCTTACTGGTTCGTCCACTGCCGCGAAAGCGCAGGCCAGCCAGTCGGCCAGGCAATCGCGTGCCACCATGCGCACGTCTGGTGGCAGCGCATCATGGCGTACCGTCAGCCCCTGCTCCACCAGCAGGCGGGTCAAAGGCAAGGAAACGCCGGCTGTCGTCGCCATCATGCGCTACTCCTCCAGGTCGATGCCGGCGCTCTTCAAGCGAGCACCAAGCTTGTCGATGTCGGTTTTCAGCATATCCGCGACCTGCTGCGGCTGCATATACGTCACTACATTGCCCTGAGCGTTCTGCAGCTTCTGGTATGCGGCGTCATCGGCCATCGCCTTGAGCGCTGCATTCACTCTATTCACCGCATTCGTGGGCGTCCCCTTGGGAGCGAACAAGGCATACCAGATCGGGAAGACCATGTCGGGATAGCCCTGCTCGGCCAGGGTCGGCACGTTGGGCAGAAACGGCAGGCGCTTGGCCGACGTGGTGGCCAATGCCACCAGGGTACCGTTCTCGATGGCGGCCTTCACGGCGTCGGTATAGCCTGGACCGGAAATCGACACCACCCCGGCCATGGTATCGGCCATCGCCGGCGCCGCGCCTTTGTACGGCACATGCAGCAGCTTGATACCGGCGCGATGGGCGAACAGGGCGATGGGCAAGTGCGTGGTCCCGCCTATCCCGGCCGACCCGAAACTGTAGCCATCCGGCTTGTTCTTCGCCGCCCCCACCAGATCGGCGATGTTCCTGATGCCCAGGTTCTTGTTGGCCACGATCACATGCGCCGACTCGGCAACGCTACCGATCGGTGCGAATCCATTGGGATCGAAGGGCAGCGGATTGCTGGCCGAACGGGTGTAGGGAAAGATGGCCATCGAGTTGACGGCGAACAGCAGCGTGTAGCCGTCGGGCTTGGCGCGATTGACGAAATCCGTGCCGATGATGCCGCCGGCACCCGGCATCGACATGACGACGATGCTCTGGCCGAGGCGCTGCGACAAGGCTTGCGCCATGACGCGCGCCGCCACATCGGTGGGCCCTCCAGCGGAATAGGGAACGATGAGCTGGATGGGCCGGTCCGGATAGTTCTGTGCATGAGCGGCCTGGACAACGAAGGCGCCGGCCATGGCGGCTGCCACGCCGAGCAGCCGCCGGCGGTTTGGTATGCGATTCACGATGCTTGTCTCCGTTTGTTTTTTTATTGCGCTCATGCGCTGACGCGCTGATGCGCCAACGCGGTACTGCACTAATGCGCCGTGGCGCTACCGCCGGGCCGTGGCGGCATGCTCCCCTGCCCTGCGGCCGAATACCGCACCGCGCAATACCGACGTCGCGCCGGGATAGCGGCCGTAGTAAAGCCCCATCGTTTCCCCCGCCGCATACAGGCCCGGCAGGACGCAGCCCTCGTTCTTGACGACCTGCGCGTTCGAATTGACCTTCAATCCTCCTAGCGTGAAAGTGTTGGCCGAAATAATGGGGTAGGCGTGGAAAGGCGGCGTGTCCAGCGGCACGGCATAGTTGGATTTGCGCGGCGACAATCCTGCCGTGGCCAAGCCATCCAGGGTATGCGGGTCGAACTGGCCACTGCCGCAAGCCCGGTTGTACTCGTCTATCGTGCGCTGCGCGGCCTCGCCATCGAAGCCCATCTTGCGCGCCAGCGACGCGATGTCAGGCGCGGACTCCGGCGGTTGGTCGCTGCGCACGCAGCGCTTCCAGTTGGAAATCCGATTGATCTTGTCGTCCAGGATGCAGTAGGCGATGCCCTTCTTCTGCTCGGCGATCAAGCGTATGGTTTCCTCGTAATGGGCGTCGATGGTGCCGGGCGCTTCGTCGATGAAGCGCCTGCCCTCGCGGTTGATGAGTACGCCGTAGGGATAGACCATGACCAACGCCTCCGATGCGCTGGAACGCGGATCGATGGGCTGGCCATGGTATTCAGCGAAATCACCGGAGGGCGCCGCGCCGATATGCAAGGCCATCTTGATGCCTTCACCCTTGTTGTAATAGCCGCCTGGCGCAACCGGGCGCAGATAGCGCCCCTTCGCCCCGATGTAGCGGATGACCATCTCCGAATTACCCTGGAAGCCGCCCGACGCCAGGATGACGGCGCGGCAATCGAACTGCCGGGGGACGTTTCCCGTATCGGTGGCCTTGACGCCGCAGACCCGGCCATCGGCCGATTGCACGAGTTCGTAAGCAGTCATCTCGTAGAAGAAGCGGACGCCGGCCTTCTCCGCGCAAGCGGTCATCGTTTCCACCAACTGCAGGCCGCCGCCGTTGACGGCGATACGCGGCGAAGGCCGGGGTGTCAGGCCGTAGAAGCCGGCCTCGCCGAAGCTCACGCCATGCGCCTTGAGCCAGGCGATTGCCGGCGGCACGGATTCGGTGAACGTGGAGATCAGCTCCGGATCGGTAAAGGGCAAGGCCTTGACTACAGGCGACCAGTTCTCGTAGTCACGCACGGTGGACTCAGCGAAATCTGGCTGGATGTAGTAGCCGCTGTTATCGACCATCAAGGACTCGAAGTCATGCGCCAGTTCGGTCTCGCTTTTCATGCGCAGATAGGCTTCTGTGTAGCGGGTGTTGCCGCCCCGCTCTTCGTAAGTCGACCGTTCCAGCAGCGCGACTTTGGCACCGGCCTCCGCGGCAGCCACGGCGGCGCTCAGGCCAGCCACCCCACACCCCACCACCACGACATCGAAGCGCGACTCATCATGCGCAACCATAAGGATTTCCTTGCGAAAGAGATATACGGAGTGGCTAGTCTTGGTGATTTCAACGGGCCTCTCAATCGATATTTTCGCCAGCTTGCATGAGTCGTACTCATGTCAACCGTGCGTAGATATCGTGCAGGGACTCGCCTGGCCGCTGTGTATAGTCGGTCCATCGAATTCAAGAAAACAAACGAGGAGACAGCGATGCAATCCGAGTTCACGATGCTTGGTTCCATGGTGGCGCAGGCCGACATCCGCGCCGAACAAACGTCGGCACGGACCGCCATCGACCAGGGCATCAGGGCTGCGTTGCTCTGCACGCTATTCGGTGTCGAACGCGAGGCCTGGGTCTGGCCGTTCCGAGCAGCCCCGGCGTCCGCGCTGCACACCCAGCCCACGGCTACCGGCAAAGTGCAAGTGCGTGCGGCGCAGCGTAACGCGGCGCGCATGCTCGGAGACCTGATGGAGCCGCTGGGCCGCATCGGTCACCTGGGCACGTTGGCGGGCGCCTCGGACCTGGACCCGATGGACCCAGGTCCTTCGCATACGGTATTGGCTGCCACGCTGGCCGCGTGCGTCGCCCAATCCCTGCTGGATGAACAACCTTCCGACGACGCCAACAGCGACGCGGCGATCGGCTCGGCAGTGCTGGCGGGTGTCGAGTCGGCATGGCGCGTGCGCGGTGCGATCACGGGCACCCGGCCGGGCGTCGGCTTCCATAGCCCCGGCGTGTTCGGCACCCTGGCGGCGGCAGCGGCGGGCGCACGCATGTTGGGCCTGGCCCCGGACGCCTGCGCCAGCGCATTGGCCATTGCGCTCACTCGCGCCTCTGGCCTGGGCATCAACAGCGCGGCGTCGATGATAGGCATGACCCATTTCGGTTGGGGCGCGCTGCATGGCCTGGAGGCGGCGCTGCTGGCATCGCAGGGATGGGACGCATCGCGTGATCTCCAGCGTGCCCTGGCCACGTTGTTCGGCGAAGACCAGGCCCGTGCCGCGGCGCAGAATCTGGCAGTGCCCGGTACCCGGGCCGCCGACGCGCTGGTGTTCAAGCGCTATCCCTGCAACATCTACCTGAACCTGCTGGTGGCCATGCTGGAAGAAGTCATCCAGGACGGCCCGGTCGATCGTATCGAGGTATCCATGCCCTGGGTGCCGCACCTGGACTGCGCCCAACCCAAGGATCTAAGGCAGGCGCGCAATAGCGCGCAGGCCGTGGCGGCCATCGCTGGCGCGGGCGATGTTTCCTATGCCGCCTTTTCCGGACCGCCGGGCCCGTGGGTGCCCGGCGCGGGCGTCGCACGCCTGCTTCCCAACGTCCAGCTGCTCATGGACAAGGACGCACCCACCGGCCTGCGTAAGGCCGTGATCGGCGTACGGGCGTGGCGCGGTGCCTCGCTCATCCAGGAGGCCCAGCGGTCCATGCAAAGCCTGCGGGGCTGGGGCGCCGAACACGCGCGCAGGTTGATGGGGCCGTCCGATCCGCATGACGGCGTGGCAGCCTTGTACAACGGCAGCTACCTGCGCGGATTCGCGCATGTGAAAGCGCGGCTGGCCAGCGTGGCGCCATGAACCACGGGAAGTGGTTTTTCAAGTCCCTGCCGGCTCTGCCATCAGCGGTGGACCAGCGGCCGTCGGCGCTGACGCCGCGGCAATTTCGTCCAGCAGCCACTGCCGGAACAGTTCCAGGGCCGGATCGCCGCAATGCCTTGGAGAACTCATCAGGTAGTACGTGCGTTCTGACGGCACTTCATGGGGGAACAGGCGCCGCAAGCTGCCTTTGGCAAGTTCGTCCTGGATGAGGAAGCTTTGCGCCAGCGCCACGCCCAGGCCCTGCTCGGCGGCCCGATAGGCCATGGCCGAGGACTCGAACTTCATGCCGCTTTCCAGCGGCACGTCTTGCGCGCCCACCGCTTGCAGCCACACGCCCCAATCCTCCGGCCTGGCCAGTGAATGCAACAACGCCACGTTCTTCAGATCGGACGGCACACGCAGTGGGCGGGTCCCCAAGCCGATGGACGGTGCACCTACCGCGATCAACCCGTAATCGAATAACTTGTCCGCACGGATGCCATCGTCCACACGGCCATTGACCGCGCGAATCGACGCATGGATGTCGCTGTGCTCGAAGTCCAGGGGCGCGACGGATGCTGTCAGCCGCACCTCGATTTCCGGGTTGATTTCCTGAAATCGTCCCAGGCGCGGAATCAGCCAGTACATCGCGAAGGTGGAAAAAGCCTGCAGATTAAGAACATTCTGGCGTCCCGAATAACGCAGGCGGCGCGTGGCCAGATCGATACGGGCAAAGGCTTCGACGACGTCGCGCATATAGGCTTCACCGTCGGGGGTCAGCGTCACCGCCCGGTGATTGCGATAGAACAGCGCGATGCCGAACAGTTCTTCCAGGTTGCGCACGTGCCGGCTGATGGCGGACTGGGTCAGGAACAACTCTTCCGCGGCCTTGGTGAAACTACGGTTGCGCGCGGCGGACTCGAACGCTCGCAACGCCGTCAATGGGGGCAGGCGAGCCATGGACGGGTATTGCATGATCACGGCGCTTCCATGAGTCAGAGTCATGGACGGTAGCACAAGAAGTCGTTTGAGCAAATTGGCGTCAACCCAGAGAATGAAAGGCTGCGCATCGAGACAAGAGAGACAAATGAAACGCTATCAGCTGTTCATCAACAACGAGTGGGTCGATCCAAAATCGAATACGTGGTTCGAGACCCACGACCCGTTCTCAGGTGAGGCGTGGGCGGAAATCCCCCGCGCCAATGCGGCCGATGTCGATCTTGCGGTGACCGCGGCGCACAACGCGTTCGAGGGCCCCTGGTCGGGCATGTCGGCGAGCGATCGCGGCATGCTGCTGCACAAGCTGGGCACGCTGATAGAACGCGATGCGGCGCATCTGGCAGCGATCGAGAGCCGTGACAATGGCAAGCTGTCCCGTGATGTGCTGGCGCAGATGAAGTACATGGCCAGGTATTACTACTACTACGGCGGCCTGGCGGACAAGATCCAGGGCGCGGTCGTGCCGATCGACCGGCCCAAGGTCTACAACTTCATCCGCTACGAACCCATGGGCGTGGTGGCTTGCATCACGCCCTGGAATTCCTCGCTGCCGCTGACCACGTGGAAGATGGCGCCGGCCCTGTGCGCCGGCAATACCGTAGTCTGCAAGCCATCCGAGTACACCTCGGCATCGCTATTCGAGCTGGCAAGGCTTTTCGTTGAAGCGGGCTTCCCGCCGGGCGTATTCAATATCGTCACCGGCTTTGGCGGCGAAGTGGGTGACCCGCTGGTGCGCCATCCGCAAGTCCCGCGCATCGCCTTCACTGGCGGCGACGAGGCCGGCCGCAAGATTTATCAGGCAGCCGCTGACAACCTGAAGCGTGTCTCACTCGAGCTGGGCGGCAAATCGCCGAACATCGTATTCGACGATGCGGACCTGGACGAGGCGGTGAAAGGCGTCATCGCCGGCATATTCTCCGCCACCGGCCAGACCTGCGTGGCGGGTTCGCGCGTGCTGCTGCAGGAATCCATACACGATGCTTTCGTCGAGCGCCTGGCGCAAATAACCAGGAACGCCAAGGTGGGCGACCCGGCGGACCCTGCCAGCGAGATCGGGCCGGTCACCACCAAACCGCAGTTCGAGAAAATCCGCGACTACATCGATATCGCGAAGAAGGAAGGCGCGCGCTGCATTGCCGGCGGCCATGTCCTGGACGGGCCGGCTTACGGGGCAGGCCAGTTCATCGAGCCCACTATTTTCGTCGATGTCACCAATGACATGCGCATCGCGCAGGAAGAAGTGTTCGGTCCCGTGTTATCCGTCATCAAGTTCAAGGACGAGGAAGACGCCATACGCATCGGTAACGACATCCGCTTCGGCCTGGCTGCAGGCGTGTGGACCACCAGCCTGCACCGCGCCATGCTAATGTCAGAAAAGCTGAAGGCCGGTACGGTATGGATCAACAACTATCGTTCCAGCAGCTACACCACGCCCTTCGGCGGGGTGAAGCACAGCGGTATCGGCCGGGAAGGCGGTATCGAATCGGTCAAGGAGTTCATGGAGGCCAAGAGCGTGTGGATTTCCACGGACCTGAAGATGCCCAGCATCTTCGCGGGTAAGTGATTCGCACGGCTTGGGTGTTGTTGCAACGCGTTCGTCCGCCCGCTGCGGCGGGCTTCAGGAGCAGCCCTTGTTTCCCACGGAAACTCTCGCGGACTATGCGGCGTCGTTTGGCGGCGCCGATCTGCCCGCCGACGTCATGCATCATGCCAAGCGTGCGGTCATCGATTGGTACGCCTCGGTCTTTCCCGGCCTGGCCAGCCCCGTGGTCCGCAAGCTGGAAAGCGCGCTGGCCGAGGACCTGGACCGTGGCCACGCTCGCCTCACAGGCGGACGCAAGGCGACGATGCGCACCGCGGCGTTGATCAATGGCACGGCGGCGCACGCGGCGGAGGTGGACGACAGCTTCCGCGACGCCATGTATCACCCGGGCGCGGCGACCATCGCCGCGGCGCTGGCGGCGGCGCAGCAGGCCAACGCGGACGGACGCGAATTCCTGCGCGGCATCGTGCTGGGATACGAGATCTCGACCCGTATCGGGGTGGTGCTGGGACGAGCACACTACCGCTATTGGCACAACACCGGCACGGTCGGCACCTTCGGCGCGACGGCGGCGGCTGGCCACATCCTTGGCCTGGACCGGACGGCCTTCGCGCATGCCCTGGCGACTGCCGCCACTTTCACCGCCGGCTTGCAGCAGGCGTTTCGGCTGGACTCCATGTCCAAGCCCCTGCACGCGGGCCGCGCCGCGGAAGCCGGCGTACTGGCGGCCTTGCTTGCAAGCACAGGCGTGACAGGATCGCTGGACGTGCTGGACGGCGATGCCGGGCTGGGCCGCGCCATGGCCGCGGGACCGAGCTGGGCTGACATCGGCGCCACCTTGGGCAGCGACTTCCATATCAAGCGCCTGACGTTCAAGAATCATATCGGCTGCGGCCATACCTTCGCCGCCATCGACGGCGCGCTGGCACTGCGCCAGCGTCACGGTCTCGCGCCCGAGGACATCGCCGAAGTGCGCATCGCCACTTACAAGCCGGCGCTGGACATCGCCTGCTACGGCGCGCCAGCAACCGCCAACGAAGCGCGCTTCAGTTTCCCCTTTGTCGTGGCGGCAGCGCTGGTGCACGGCAGCGTACGGTTGACGGCCTACGACGACGACAAGCTGTGGGATCCGCGCACGCGCGCGCTGCTTGAAAGGGTCACGGTCCAGGTCGATCCCGAGATCGATGCCGCTTTTCCGGGCAAGCGCTCCTCGCGCGTAGAGATCATTACCCGCGCCGGGCATCGCCATGAGCATCTACAGGCCAACCGCAAGGGCGATCCGGAAGATCCCTTGACCGATGCCGAACTGCACGACAAATTCATCGAACTATCGGTGCCGGTCATCGGCATGGAGGCCGCACGCGCACTGCTGGCGCGTTTGTGCACCTTGGACGAAGCGGCGTCGCTGGACTTGTAGGACACATGAACCATGGAAGACTCCGCGCAAGACCAAGCCGCCAGCAGCCCAGTCGCAAGACCCTTGCTGTTCACGCCGCTCACGCTACGCTCGGTGACGCTGCGTAATCGCATCGTGGCCTCTCCGATGTGCCAGTACCATTCGGTGGACGGCGGCCCCGGCGCCTGGCAAGAGATCAATTTCGGCAAGTTCGCCGTGGGTGGCGCGGCCGTCGTCTTCGGTGAAGAGACCGCCATCGAACCGCAGGGCCGCAAGACCTACGCTTGCGCCGGACTGTGGAACGAGCAGCATGTCGCGGCCTATCGGCGTCTCAACGACTTCATCACTGAGCAGGGGGCCGTGCCCGCGCTGCAGTTGGGCCACTCGGGCGGCAAGGGTTCATGCCACACGGCATTGCGCGACTGGGCCCCGCTGACCGACGGCGACGCGGCTACCGGCATGCCGCCCTGGCCGACCTTGGTGCCAAGCGCGCCTGCCGCCCCTGCCCCGTGGCCCAAGGCGCACGAAATGGATGCCGCCGACATCCGGTCGCATATGCGGCAGTGGGTCGCTGCCACGCAGCGGGCCGCCGACGCAGGCTATCGGATACTTGAAATCCACGGCGCGCACGGCTACCTCATTCATCAGTTCCTGTCACCCGTCGCCAATCGCCGGCAGGACCACTATGGCGGCTCGCGCGAGAACCGTATGCGATTCGCCCTGGAAATCGCGGAAACCGTGCGCGCGGCCTGGCCACGCGACCTGCCGCTGTTCTTCCGCGTATCGGCGGTGGACGGACGCGGTGGACTATGGGATATCGAGGACACCGTGGCGCTGGCCGCGGCGCTGAAAGACCGCGGCGTGGACGTAATCGATTGCTCGTCCGGCGGGATATCCGGTACTTCCTCCATGCCCGTGGTTCGGCGTATCCCCGGCTACCAGGTGCCGTTCGCGGAGACGATACGCCGGGAGACCGGCTGCGCGACGATGGCGGTGGGCCTTATCACCACCGCCGGTCAGGCGGAAGACATCCTGCAGGCTGGACAGGCGGATTTGGTGGCACTGGCACGCGAGCTGATGTGGAACCCCAATTGGCCCGCCCATGCCGCCGTGGAAATGATGGGGAAGGAGGCCTACGCGCTGCTGCCGCCGGAAGTGTCCGTGCGGCTGCTCCGCCGCGAGGTGATCAACGCGCTGCCTCTGAACCGGACCGGCGCAGCGGCGTCGGCTGGCGAGGAGGCGCTGAGCGAGCGGATCTGACGGGCGGTTGGACACGGCTCACGACATAGCGGAAAAAGGAATTTGCCAGAGTCTATAAAATAGGGAGCCACGGTCCCTATTCAGAACTCTGCCTCCATGCGTACCCGCATCAAATTCTGCGGCATGACCCGCAACGAAGATATCGCCGCTGCGGTTGCGGCTGGCGCCGATGCCATCGGCATGATCTTCTATCCGAAAAGCAAACGCTGCATCGACGTGGCGCAAGCTGCGCGCTTGCGGCGCGCGGTGCCGGCTTTCGTCGACGTCGTGGCCTTGGTGGTCAATGCAACGGAAGAAGAGGTTCGCCGCATCATCGGCGAGGTCGGGCCCGACCTGTTGCAATTCCATGGTGATGAAACGCCCGCCGACTGCCGCGTATACGGCCATCGCTACCTGCGCGCCTTGCGCGTAGGTGGTCCCGGCATGGACACCGCCGCCGCGCTGGCCGCCACGTGCGCGACCTATGGCGATGCCGCGGGCTGGCTGTTCGATAGCTACACGTCGGGATTCGGCGGCAGCGGCCTGGCGTTCGATCACCATTTGCTGGACGACGTCCGCAAGGCGTCCGTGGCAGCGGCTTGCAGCGCGTTGGGGGAGCAGCATGCGCATGCCGCGGTGCCCTTGATTCTTTCCGGCGGATTGACGCCTGAAAACGTCGAAGCCGCGGTCCGCACGGTGCGTCCGTATGCGGTCGATGTAAGCAGCGGCGTGGAGCGTTCGCCTGGAATCAAAGTGCATGATAAGATGCGCGCCTTCGTCGATGCGGTGCGCCGCGCCGACGAGGCTTGAGGAAGGGTTCGGGTGGGTCGAACGTATCGAGAATTTTTGATGCGATTTGACAGTCAAAAAAAACACCCATATAATTCTTCTTCTTTGCAGGCGGTTAGCTCAGTTGGTTAGAGCGCTACGTTGACATCGTAGAGGTCGTTGGTTCGAACCCAATACCGCCTACCAAACGAATTCCAGGCAGCGCTCCGGCGTTGTCCAAGAAGCCCGGTTAAGTCTCTGACTTGCCGGGCTTTTTGTTTTGCCCGTCGTTCAGGGTGGACTATCGCGACCGTCATAGGTCTGTCCCTTGGGTCCGCCGGCCTGCGCTTCGGGGTCGTGAAGACGATGAAGCCCACGGTGCCTGCGGCTGCATCCGCGCCTATCGGCATCCAGGTGCCTCAACCTGCGGCGCTGCCCGATCCGGCCGGCAGGATCAGGCGGGTGCCGTCCAGCTCGCCTAAGGTGAAATGTTCCGGATACTCGATGGCGGCCAGGTAGAGGCCGTCGGGCATGAAGGTGGGCGCGCCCTTCCTGCGATCGCGCGCGGCGAGCAGGTCGGCCATCCATGCCACCGGCTTGCGCCCCTGCCCTACTTGCAACAACGCGCCCATCAGGTTGCGCACCATGTGATGCAGGAAGGCATTCGCACGCAAAGTGACGACGATGAGGTCGCCACGCGTGGCAATGTCCAGGCTGTGCATGACACGTACCGGATGCTTGGCCTGGCATTGCGATGACCGAAAACTGCTGAAGTCGTGCTGGCCCAGCAGCGCCGTGGCCGCCTGGCGCATCGCCTCGATATCCAGAGGCTGGAAACACCAGCCCGCGCGCCCCGCCCACATCGGTGAACGAACGCGATCGTTGATCAGCAAATAAACATAGGTGCGGCTGGCCGCCGAAAAGCGCGCATGGAAATCATCCTGGACGACGCGCGCCCAACGCACCGCAATGCTCGGCGGCAACAGCGCGTTGACGCCGCGTACCCACGACTCCTCACGCCGCTGCGCTTCGGTGTCCAGATGCACGACCTGCATGGCGGCATGCACACCAGTGTCGGTACGGCCAGCGCAGATCGTGGCGACCGGGCGGTCAGCGAATTGCGCGAGCGCCGCCTCCAGCGTGTCCTGCACGGTTTTCCCATGCGGCTGGGTCTGCCAGCCGTTCCAGGCGGACCCATCGTACGCCACGCCTAAAGCAATACGCGGCATCGATCAGGAACGGACGGGATTGCGCGGCGCGACGCCAGGTTCGCGACGGACGGATGCGTCCGTGGGCCTGGAATCGAGATCGAGGTCGATGCCGTCCAGGCGCCGGTCGATCGCCGCGGGATCGATCTCGGTGGCATAGAGGTCTTCGTCCATGTCGTCGTCCTCGTCGTCATCACGGCGCGCGCCGGCTCGGCGCAACAGCCATGCGATGACGAAGGCGATCAAGGTCAAGACCAGCGTCATGAAGATCAGCAGGTTGTCCGAAAGCCAACGCGGCAACGCAGAGGTCGGCTGCGCGGGTTTGCCGCCAGCACTGAGGGCATCGCGGCTGTTCGATCCGTTCGTGCCATTGGCATCGCCGGTACCGTTCGCACTGTTCGCGCGGTCGGCCGAGGACGTGGCGCCCGAATTGGCGGAGCCGGGCACGGTTGCGCTTCCCGGCGCATTGGCACCGGCTGTCGAAGTCCCTGATCCTGGGGAAGGCGCGCCATTGGCGGCGTTCACGCCAGTCGCACCGTTTGCGCCGGTCGCGCCAGTCGCACCGTTTGCGCCGGTCGCGCCCGCCGCGCCGTTTGCACCCGCGCCCGTGCCGCCAGCCGTGCTGGTAGCGCCGGTTGCACCACCGGAGCCGTTCGTGCCGGCCGCCGACGTGCCTGCGGCGGTGGTACCGCCGGAATTGCTCGCGCCGGCTGCGCCCGATCCCGGTGCCGCGCCCGAGGTGGCGGAGCCGGGTGCACCCGCATTGGTTGCCGAACCTGCCGCTGAATTATTCGCGTCAGTGCCGGTGCCGGTCCCAGCTCCAGCGCCAGCGCCGGCGCCAGTTCCAGCGCCATCACCGGTTCCAGTGCCAGTGCCAGTGCCCGCGGCACCCGATTGACCTGCCGCATTGCCAGCGGCTGCGGCTCCAGCCTGACCACCAGCGCCAGCCTGCCCGGCGGCACCGGCTTGTCCGCCCACTGCACCCTGGCCACCCGCACCTGCCGATCCATTCGCGCCAGCCTGCCCATTCGCGGCCAAGCCGGCTGCACCCTGCCCATTCGCACCCGAAGCGCCAGCACGCTGCCCACTCTGCGCGGCAGCCCCAGGCCCACCCGGCAGCGTCAAACCAGCCACGGCCAGTCCGGAACCGTCACCAGCCCCCTGGGCTCCCTGCTTCTGCTGCGCCAACGCAGCATTCAAATCCTTGACGTTGCGCTCCAGTTCGTCGACGCGCGACTTCGCATCCTGGGTGGCCTTGGCGTTCGACGTCTCCGCGTCCGCGCGCGACTGGGCAGCGTCTTCCGCCCCCTGCCCCGCCTGCCCAGGCACACCGCTGGACAAGCGCAGCCTGTCCTGCGCGCCGGTATCCGCTTGCGCCGCCGGCGCCCCCGCACCAATCTGGCCGGAAGTCGTCGGCGCCGGCGCAGCCGCGGCACCACGCCCGGCAGCACCCGCCAGCCCGGCGCGATAACGCGCATAGGCTTCCGCCTGCTCCAGGAAGATACGGCGCGCTTCGCCCGGGTCGATGGCCCGCACGGTGGACGCATCCGGCACGACCAGCCGCGCGCCCGCCTTCACCCGGTTCATATTGTTGCCGATGAACGCCTGCGGATTGGCGCGCCACAAAGCCACGAGCATCTGGTAAATGGTGGCATCCGCCAGCGCATGGCTCTGCGCGATGCCATACAGCGTATCGCCCTCGCGCACCGCCACATTGCCACCGCCACCACCGGCACGCGCCCCCGTGCCCACCGTCGCCTGGGAATTCAAGCCCGGAAAGCCCTTGGCGGTCTGCATCACCGTCAACTGCACAAGCCGCTGGCCCGCGCCGCTGCCGACACTCAGCAGCACATCCACCGCCGGATCCGTCGCCACTTCCGCCGAAGTCAGCCGCACGATACGCTGCGAGGCATCGGCACCGGTCTGCACCGCCAGGCGCAAACTGCCCAACGGCACCGGCGGTTTCAGCCCCGCGCGCTGCCAGGCGTCGGCATCGGCGACGGCAATGCGCAAGCTGGCCTGTTCGTCAGGCGTCAGATCCGTCAGCGGGATCACCACCTGCAAGGGAGCGTTCTGCGCCGACACCACCCGGCTATGTCCCAGACGCGCGGCCCAGGCCGGTTGTACGGCCACGGCCGACGCCGTCAGCAACACCGCCATGGCGCAACGGGTCGCGGTCAGGGAAGAACGGGAGGACAGGCGCGCGGTGCGTGACGTCATAAGCCGATGGGGTCCACGGTCGGAGGGCATGTAGCTGCGAAGGAAAAGTGTAACGTACCTGCCTCGATGCTGAAATGACAAGGGCACCCCGGGTGCCCTTGTTACAGCGTCATCTGGCCGGCAGCCGGCCCTTCGGGCTGGCCGCCGCGCCGGATCAAGCCTCAGCCAGCGCGATACGCAGCATGCGGCGCAGCGGTTCGGCGGCGCCCCACAGCAGTTGATCGCCCACGGTGAAGCCGCCCAGGTATTGCGAGCCCATCGACAGCTTGCGCAGACGGCCCACCGGGATATCCAGCGTCCCGGTCACGGCCACCGGCGTCAGGTCGCGGATGGTCGCTTCCTTGGTGTTGGGTACGACCTTGGCCCACTGGGTGCCGCTGGCGATGATGTCCTGGATTTCATCCAGGGGCACGTCGCGCTTGAGCTTGATCGTCAGCGCCTGGCTGTGGCAGCGCATGGCGCCGATGCGCACGCACAGGCCATCGATAGGCGTGACCGGCGTGCCGAACGCTTCGCCGCGGCCCAGGATCTTGTTGGTCTCGGCCTCGCCCTTCCACTCTTCCTTGGACATCCCGTTACCCAGGTCCTTGTCGATCCAGGGAATCAGGTTGCCGGCCAGCGGCACCAGGAAGTTGTCGGTCGGCAGGTTCTCGTCCTTCTGCTTGGACAACACGCCACGATCGATGTCCAGGATGGCCGAAGCGGGGTCGTCCAGCAGCGGCTTGACGGCATCGTTGAGCAGGCCGAACTGCGTCAGCAGTTCGCGCATGTGCTGCGCGCCGCCGCCCGAAGCCGCCTGGTAGGTCATGGAGGTCATCCATTCGACCAAGTCGTTGTTGAACAGGCCGGCCAGCCCCATCAGCATGCAGCTGACGGTGCAGTTGCCACCGATGAAATTGCGCACGCCACGCTTGAGCGCCGCGTCGATCACCGGGCGATTGACCGGATCCAGCACGATGATGGCGTCATCGGCCATGCGCAGCGTGCTGGCGGCATCGATCCACAGGCCTTGCCAGCCGGCGCCGCGCAGCTTGGGATAGACCTCCGACGTGTAATCCCCGCCTTGGCAGGTCACGATAATCGGCAGTTTTTTGAGAGCGTCAATGTCGTAGGCGTCTTTCAGCGCGCCAGCGCCGTCAGCCCACGCGGGCGCAGCAGCGCCCGCGTTGCTAGTGGAGAAAAACACCGGTTCGATCAGCGCGAAGTCTTTCTCATCGCGCATGCGTTGCATCAAAACCGATCCGACCATGCCACGCCAACCGACGAGGCCCACTGCATTGCTCATTTCTGTACGCTCTTAAAGATTCATGGTTGTTTGGGAAAAAACGGGATTCCGTCGGAATAGACGGGTTTTATGCCGCGGAGCCGTCGTGCGACGGGCAGGTGCGTCCCTGGAACGGGGCGGCGAACGAGACGCCCCGAAGGGCGTGCCGCGCGGCGAGTCCGGTCTTTTTGGACCGAAACACTCCACAATTTAGCAGAAAGCGCCGCGTTTCCCCGAACTGCCGGCGAGGCGCGCAGCCCCGCCGGAGTGGTTTGACGGTTTTTTACGACGTCAGGCGGCGACAGAATGCGCCGTATGAAGCCCGACGCCGCGGGTAAAACCGCGCAGGCAAGCAGCCCGCGCTACGCCAATCAGGCGGCCAGCGCCTTGATCACCGCGTCGCCCATCTGGGTGGTGCCCACCTTCGTGGTGCCCGCCTCATAGATGTCGGCCGTACGCAGCCCATCAGCAAGCACACGACGCACGGCCGCCTCGATGCGGTCGGCCTGGCCGGCCAGGTCCAGCGAATAACGCAGCATCATGGCGGCCGACAGGATGGTGGCCAAGGGATTGGCCACGCCCTTGCCCGCGATGTCCGGTGCCGAACCGTGGCTGGGTTCGTACAAGCCCTGGTTGGACGAATTCAGCGAAGCCGAAGGCAGCATGCCGATCGAACCCGTCAGCATGGCGGCCTCATCCGACAGGATGTCGCCGAAGATGTTGCCGGTGACGATCACGTCGAACTCGCGCGGCGCGCGCACCAATTGCATGGCGGCGTTGTCGACGTACATGTGCGACAGCGTCACGTCAGGGAATTCGCGGGCGACGTCGATGACGATGTCACGCCAGAACTGCGAGGTTTCCAGCACGTTGGCCTTGTCCACGCTGCACAGGCGCTTGCCGCGCTTGCGTGCTGCTTCGAAGCCCACGCGCGCGATGCGGCGCACTTCCGGCTCCGCGTAGCGCATGGTGTCGTAGCCTTCACGCTCGCCGGCGAACGCGCCGTCCGGCGCGCTGCGTTGGCCACGCGGCTGGCCGAAATAGATATCGCCGGTCAGTTCACGGATGATCAGGATGTCCAGGCCCGACACCACTTCCGGCTTCAGCGACGAGGCATTGGCCAGTTCGGGGTACAGGATGGCCGGGCGCAGGTTGGCGAACAGGCCCAGGGAACGGCGCAGGCCGAGAATGGCTTGTTCAGGACGGAATTCGCGCGGCAGGGCGTCGTACTTCCAGTCGCCGACGGCGCCGAACAGCGTGGCCTGCGATTCCTGCGCCAGCTTCAGCGTGGCGGGCGGCAGCGGATGTTCGAACTTGTCGAAGGCGGCGCCGCCCACGGGTTCTTCCTTCAGGTCGAAGGACACGTCCAGCGCCTTGAGCACGCGCACGGCCTGCTCGACGATTTCCGGGCCGATACCGTCGCCGGGGAGAACAGCAATCTTATGGGTCATTACTAGATCCAGATCGAAGATGAATACGTTGTTTTTACTGAAAACGCGAACCGTGGCTACGAGGGCAGGCAACGCCGCCCCCCGTCTCGCCCACGTCAGACCAGCGGGCGGCCGCTGTGCAACCAGGGATGGCGTGCCAGGCGCTCGGCTTCGAACGCGCGGATCTTGTCGGACTGGCGCAGCGTCAGGCCGATGTCGTCGAAGCCATTGACCAGACAGTACTTGCGGAAGGGTTCGATGTCGAACCCGATCTCGCGGCCGTCGGCGGCGATGACCACCTGGCGTTCCAGGTCGATGCGCAGCTTGTAGCCGCCGAAAGCCTTGACCTCGTCGAACAGGCGCGCCACTTCGAACTCGGACAGGATCACCGGCAGCAGGCCGTTCTTGAAGCTGTTGTTGAAGAAGATGTCGGCATAGGACGGCGCGATGATGGCGCGGAAGCCGTATTGGGACAACGCCCACGGCGCGTGCTCGCGGCTGGAGCCGCAGCCGAAGTTCTTGCGGGCCAGCAGCACGCTGGCGCCCTGGTAGCGCGGCTGGTTCAGCACGAAGTCCGGGTTCAGCGGACGCTTGCTGTTGTCCATGCCGGGCTCGCCATGGTCCAGGTAGCGCAGTTCGTCGAACAGGTTGGGGCCGAAGCCGCTGCGCTTGATCGACTTGAGGAACTGCTTCGGAATGATCAGGTCGGTGTCGACGTTTTCGCGGTCGAGCGGGGCCACCAGGCCTTCATGAGTGGTGAATGCTTGCATGATCTGTGTGCGCCTTAACGGAGGGTGCGGACATCGACGAAGTGGCCGGCGACTGCCGCCGCGGCCGCCATGGCGGGGCTGACCAGATGGGTGCGGCCACCCTGGCCCTGCCGGCCTTCGAAGTTGCGATTGGACGTGGAAGCGCAGCGTTCGCCCGGCTCCAGGCGGTCGGCGTTCATGGCCAGGCACATGGAACAGCCCGGTTCGCGCCACTCGAAGCCGGCGGCGATGAAGATCTTGTCCAGGCCTTCACGCTCGGCCTGCTGCTTGACCAGGCCCGAGCCCGGCACCACCATGGCCTGCTTCACGTTGGCCGCCACGCGACGGCCGCGCGCCACGGCCGCGGCCGCGCGCAGATCCTCGATACGCGAGTTGGTGCAGGAACCGATGAACACGCGATCGATACGGATGTCGGCCAGCGGCGTGTTGGGCTTCAGGCCCATGTACTGCAAGGCGCGCTCCATGCCGTTGCGGCGCACGTCGTCTTTTTCCCGATCGGGATCCGGCACGCGGTCTTCGATGGACAGCACCATTTCAGGCGAGGTGCCCCAGGTCACTTGCGGACGGATGTCCTTGGCGTTGATTTCCACCACGCGGTCGAACTTGGCACCTTCGTCGGTGTGCAGGGTGCGCCAGTACTGAACGGCCTGGTCCCACAGCACGCCGGTGGGCGAGAAGGGACGGCCGCGGAAGTATTCGATGGTCTTGTCGTCGACCGCCACCATGCCCGAGCGCGCGCCCGCTTCGATGGCCATATTGCACACGGTCATGCGGCCTTCCACCGACAGCGCGCGCACGGTGCTGCCGCCGAACTCGATGGCGTGGCCGGTGCCGCCGGCGGTACCGATGATGCCGATCACGTGCAGCACCAGGTCCTTGGCCGTACAGCCGAAGGGCATCTCGCCGTCGACCTTGATCAACATGCTCTTGTTCTTCTTCATCAGCAGCGTCTGGGTGGCGAGCACGTGCTCGACTTCCGACGTACCGATACCGAAGGCCAGCGTGCCCACCGCACCGTGGGTGCTGGTGTGCGAATCGCCGCAGACCACCGTCATGCCGGGCAAGGTGGCGCCCTGCTCCGGTCCGATGACGTGCACGATGCCCTGGCGCAGGTCATTCATCTTGAATTCGGTGATGCCGTAGGCGTCGCAATTCTTGTCCAGCGTATCGACCTGCAGGCGCGAGATGGGATCGCTGATGCCTTGCGCGCGATTGATGGTCGGCACGTTGTGGTCCGCCACCGCCAGGTTGGCGTCGATGCGCCAGGGCTTGCGGCCCGCGTTTTCCAGCCCTTCGAACGCCTGCGGGCTGGTCACTTCGTGGACCAGGTGGCGATCGATATAGAGCAAACAGGTGCCATCGGACTCTTGGTTGACGACGTGTGCGTCCCAGAGTTTGTCGTAAAGAGTTTGAGCCATGAGCTTCACCGAAATCGGGGGAAAAACCAGGAAGGAGACCGATTATGCCCCCGTGCCTAAGCTAGTACAACGGCAGCAGTAATACTAGTACAAGCAGTACCACGCACAGGGTCCACCATGCTGCAGCGCACCGTTCCGGCTGGCCCGCGGCGGGGCGCGACGCACAACGGGGGTGACGCGCCGTCAGCCCGTCACCCCCGTTGAGGTGTCCTGCCTGGAACCCCTATGCGTTACACGCCCCGCTGCCCGCGCTGACGCAGGGCATGGTCGATCAGCACCAGCGCCAGCAACGCTTCCGCGATGGGCGTGGCGCGGATGCCCACGCACGGATCGTGGCGGCCCAGCGTCTGCACGGACGTAGGGTTGTTGGCGCGATCGACGGAACGGCGTTCGACCCGGATACTGGAAGTGGGCTTGATCGCCAGCGAAACCGTCACCGGCTGGCCCGACGAAATACCGCCCAGCACACCGCCGGCGTTATTACCCAGGAAACCGTCGGGCGTGATCTCGTCACCGTGCTGCGAACCGCGCTGGGCGATGCTTTCGAAACCCGAGCCCATGGAGACGCCCTTGACAGCGTTCAAGCCCATCATGGCGTGGGCGATATCGGCGTCCAGACGGTCGTAGACCGGTTCACCCCAGCCGGCGGGCACGTTCTCGGCGACCACTTCGATACGGGCGCCGATGGAATCGCCGTCGCGACGCAACTCGTCCATGAAGGCTTCCAGCTCGGCCACCACGCTGGCGTTGGGCGCATAGAAGGCGTTGTTCCCCACTTCATCCCAGGTTTCGAAGGGGATCTTGATGGGACCCAGCTGGCTCATGTAGCCGCGTATGCGCACACCATGCTCTTGCGCCAACCACTTCTTCGCGATGGCGCCGGCAGCCACAGTAGGCGCGGTCAGGCGCGCGGACGAACGGCCGCCGCCGCGCGGATCGCGCACGCCATATTTCTTGAAGTAGCTGTAGTCGGCATGGCCGGGACGGAAAGTATCGACCAGGTTCGCGTAGTCCTTGCTGCGCGCGTCCGTGTTGCGTATCAGCAGGCCGATGGGCGTGCCCGTCGTGACGCCTTCGAACACGCCCGACAGGATTTCCACCTGGTCGGCCTCCTGGCGCTGCGTCACATGGCGCGACGTGCCAGGACGGCGGCGATCGAGTTCCGCCTGGATGTCGGCAGCCTCGAGGGGCAATCCGGGTGGACAGCCGTCCACCACGCAGCCGATGGCAGGGCCATGCGACTCGCCGAAGTTCGTAACGGAAAAAAGAGTGCCTAAGGTATTGCCGGACATGGTGAAGAACTGGAGAATGCTGGACCCGCGTACCCGGATAGGACGCGGCAAGGGGAATAGCGTGGATTATGACATTGCCAGCGGAGAACAGCTGAGCCGAGTGAGTCAGGCGAGCCAGCGCGACGTTTGACGGGAAAATTGCATGCAACGAAAAAATCGGCAATAAATTCTCATAATGAGGAGATTTGCCGATAAATTTCGTTGTTGATTGATAGGTGACTCCCGCCGCACAATGCTAACCCACTGAAATCACTGGATGCTTTCTGTATCACGGCATAGTCGCGATCGTCCGTGCCTTCCGAGCAGCCTGAAATTTTCTTCGCGTAGCCTCGCGCCGGGATGTCCGATGACACCTTGGCTGGTTTGTCGTTTGCGCTGCGTTCCCCATCCTTGCTTATAGGGACAGAGACTGCATGTACGCTCGCTTTCCACAGCTGCACCGCTCCCGCCTCGCAGCGGACTCGCTCGCATTTCGCTCGCTACGCCCGGGTTACGCCCGTGGGCGCGGCGCGCCGGCGCCTTGAGCGCTCACCCGCAAGTCCAGCCCCAGGCCCCCATGACGCCGCCGTCCGCCCCGCCGCCCGCACAGGCTCCCAGCCTGCCGCAGGACGACGCCTGGCAGCCGCCGGCCGACGTGCCGCGCCGACGCGGGCTGGCCATCGCCCTGGCGGCGCTGCTTGGCGCCATGGTCCTGCTGATCCTCATGGCGGGCGCGACGCTGTACGAGCAGTCGCGCACGGCATCCCAGCCCAATGGCGATGACGCCGCCTTCTACAGCTATCGCCTGGTTTCCCAGGTCAATGGCCTGGCGACGGCTGCCAATCGGGCTGCCGGTGGCGGCGATACGCGCGATTTCACGCAGCGGCTGCAAGCCCTGTCCACCTTCGTCAATCCCGGTACCGCCGAAAGCGCGGCCGGCCTGGCCCTGCTGCGCGCCATCCCCGCCGCCGACCGCGACCTGATCGGGTTGGACGACCAATTGCGCACCTGGCATGACACGGCCGAAATCAAGGACACGGTGCGCGTGCGCCAGGCCGCGGTCGAAGTGTCCGACCGCGCCGAGGAATTGCGCGGCATCGCCGACCGCATCGCCAACGCGGTCCAGCGGGAACAAAGCACCATCACGCACGGCAACCGCGCCCAGCTGGCCCAAGGTTTCCGCAATCTCGAATGGACCCTGGCAGGCCTGATCGCCGGCACGGTGATCCTGGCCATCTGGCTGCTGGTGCTGAATCGCCATGCCCGCCATTTCAACCAGCGCATGGCGCAAGCCAACGCCCGGCTGGAATCGGCGGTGGCGCACCGCACGCGGCAACTGGTGTGGCTGGCCAATACCGATCCCCTGACGGGCCTGAAGAACCGGCGCGCCTTCATGGAGACCGCCGAAGCCCAGATTCTGCAATGCCGCCGCTATCCCCATCCGCTGGCCGCATTGCTGATCGATATCGACCACTTCAAGTCCATCAACGACCGCTACGGTCACCATGTGGGCGACCAGGCCATCCGCCGCGTCACGGACACCATCACCAATACCCTGCGCGACAGCGACATCATCGGCCGCTTCGGCGGCGAGGAATTCGCCGCCCTGATGCCGCACACCGACCTGCCGGCCGCCCTGGTCGCCGCCGAGCGCCTGCGCCAGGCCGTGGCGGGCATGAAGATCGGCCTGCTCGAAGGTGGTCCGCTAAGCATGACCATCTCCATCGGCCTGGCCCTGCACGAGCCGGGGCTTTCCCTGGATACCTTGCTGATGCGTGCCGACATGGCGCTGTACCGGGCCAAGAGCGGCAGCCGCAATCGCGTCGAGATCTACGGCCGCGAACGCGAGGAAGTCGCCCAGCAGCAGTAGCGTCCGTCGCCCCCGCCAGCCATGCTCCTTGGGCCATGGCGGCGGCACGGGGTTTATCCCGTGGCCGCTTTTCGCGCCTTTCGCTGCCCTTTCGTCCCGCAAGCGCCGCTTGCCGCGTAAACTAGCGCGGCAGTGATCCGGCCACGACAATCACAACGCGAAGACCGCCGTGCCCGGCTGCCATATCCGGACGATTGCACGCCGCACGCCCCACGCAGCACCCGTACACGTAGCAAATTCGAGTATCCACCATGTCCCTATTGCGCACGACCCTGCTTGGCATCGCGGCCATCACTGCCCTGCTGCTGATTGGTTCCCAGGCGCTCAGCATGTACATAGCGGCCAACGCCATCGATCACGTGATCCTGGCGCTGACGGTGGTAGTGGCCGGACTTTGCTGGGCCGCCAGCGCCGTCGTTCTGCTGCGCTGGCTGGACCGGCGCCTGCTGGCCGAAGTAAGCCGGCGGCTGCGCGCCCTGGGTGATCCTGACGCCGGTGCCGTGCCCCCGCTCCCGCCGTTGCGCGAGTTCGCCAATGTGAACGATGCCCTGGCACGGGCGAGCGACCTGTTCCGCGCCACCGCCGAAGAGGCCAGCGCACGCATCGAATCGATGCAGGTGGAACTCAACCTCGATGCCGTCACCCGCCTGCCCAACCGCCGCTATTTCCATAACGAACTGCGTCGCGCGCTGACCCTGGCCGACAGCGCCGGCACCGGCCACGTCCTGATGTTCCGCCAGCGCGACCTGATCGAGATCAACCGCCGCATGCCGCGCGAAAATGCCGACCAGTGGTTGCGCTCGCTGGCCCACCGGCTGGACCAGTTGCTGGGCCGCCGCCACACGCCGCCCTACCTGCTGGCACGGCTGAATGGTTCGGACTTCGCGCTGCTGATGCCGGCCACCGCGCCCGCGCAAGCCCAGCAAGCCGGCGAAAAATTGCGCCTGGAATTGCGCGCGCTGCGCCTGGCGCTGGGCGAACAGCGCTGGTGCCGCTGGGCGCTGGCCATGGACCACTATGGCCCGCAAGACCAGGCCAGCGATCTGCTGGCGCGCCTGGACCACGCCCTGATGCGCGCGGAAAGCAGCGACGACGACGCCATCGAGCACGCCAACGGCGATAACCGCGGCGACAACACCGGTGAGCACCAATGGCGCGACACCCTCATCGCCGGACTGGACCAGCATCGTTTTTCCCTCGACGTGCAGGCGCTGCGTGGCGCCAGCGATACGGTGTTGCGCAACGAGGCCACCCTGGTCCTGCATGACGCCGAGGCGCCCGCGCCGGTCACGGCCACGCGCTTCATGCCGGCCGCCATCCGCCTGGGCCTGAGCGCGGAATGCGACATCCAGGCGGTGCGGTTGGGCCTGGACTGGCTGGTCTCGCACCAGGGGCAGTTGGCCATACGCCTGGCGCTGGCCTCCTTGGCGCAATCCAATTTCCTGCCCCGGCTGGGCCAGCTGCTGCGCGACCGGCCCACGCAGACGGCGCGGCTGGTCCTGGAGATCGACGCGCATGGCCTGGCCGACAACTATGCCGCCGCGCGCACACTGTGCGAAGTGGCGACCGACGCCGGTGCGCGGGTGGGCGTGCGCCGCCTGTCGAAAAACTTCGCCGCCATGACGCGCCTGCACCAGTTGCCGATCTCCTACGTCAAGATGGGCGGTGAGTTCATCAGCGAGATGACGCAGAGCCCCGGCAGCCGCCACCTGGCGGCGTCGGTCAGTGAAACGGCGCGCCAGTTGAAGATCGATGCCTATGCCGTCGATATTCCCGACGGCAAGACCGAAGTGCTGTTGCGCGAGCTGGGCATCATTCCGGTATGGAGCGATGCCGCGGCAAGCGTGAGCGTCTGAAGCAAACCTTCCGAGGGATACTTTTCGCCGTGCAGAACATCCTGAATACGTTCTCTTTCGCCAGCACTGGCGCGTACTGCGCGCTCGGCGCCGCGGTGCTCATATTCCTGGTGAGCGCGGCCGCCTGGACACGGCGACGGTCCTACGCCAGCGCCGGCTGCACCGTGGCGGCGGCTATCGCGATCTTCCTGTTGCTTAGCGGGGCCATCATCGCGGCCTATGCCGGCGCGCTGCTGACGCTGGTACTGGCCATCGCCTTCGTGCTCAAGGCAGCCGGCCAGGACGCGGCGGCGCGCGACCAGGAGTTCGTTGCCGCCAATCCTGCAGTCACCGCCGGCACGACGCTCGACGCAGGATTCCATACAGCGCCAAGCACAAGACCGGACACGAGATCCAGCGCCAAGCCAGGCACGCGGTCCACGACAGGGTCAGCCACGCTGCCGGCAGCGGCCGGCGACGGCTATGCGCAGATCGAAAAGCGCCTTTCGGCCCTGGCCGACGCCCTGGAGCGCCAGCGCCAGATGCACTCGCTGATGTCGCACGAGATGCGCGCACCGGTGTCCACCATCAGCATGGCCACCCAGTCACTGGAAATGGTGCTGGCCGGCAGCGGCGAGGAAGTCGACCGCCGCCTGGACCGCATCAGCCGCGCGGTTGCCCGCATCACGGAACTGATGGATCAGTTGTTGAGCCAGTCGACGCTGGAAGACGATGCCATGGCGCCGCAACGCACCCGTGTCGACTTGGGCGAGCTGGCGCGCGAAGTGGCCGCCGGCTTGCGCACCGAGGCCGCGCACACGCTGCAGGTGGTGGCGCCGGCGCCCGTCGAGGCATGGTGCGATGGCCCCTTGAGCGGGGTGGTGCTGCGCAACCTGATCCACAACGCCATCAAATACTCGCCCGCCGACCAGCCGATACAAATCGACGTGCGCGCGGCAACCGATGGCGAGCTGGCCACGATCACCGTGACTGACCATGGGCCGGGCATCGAGAAAGACGTGCAGGAGAAGATTTTCGATCCGCATTTCCGCCGTGCCGCCCATCGCGAGACCAAAGGCCTGGGCCTGGGCCTGCATCTGGTGCGCAAGATATGCGAACGCCAGGGCGGGCGCCTGACGGTGGCAAGCGAACCGGGCCACGGGGCCCGATTTACGATGGCTTTGCCGACACGGCAGGAAAGCTGAAATCAGGCTGCGAACACGTAGCCTTGTCCGCGCACGGACAGGACCGGCAGCTTCATGCCGCTGGATTGCGCCTTGGCGCGCAGACGGCTGACCAGCACGTCGATGCGCCGCAATTCGAAATCGCTGGGATTGCTGGGATTGAACAGTTCCGACAACGCCTGGCGACTGACAACGTTGCCACTGGCTTCGATCAAGGCATTCAGGAACAAGCGCTCCTGCGCACTCAGATGCAGCGAAACGCCTTCGGGCGACACCAGTATCCAGCCGCCATCCTGCAGCGACCAGGCCTGCGCCACGCCACGGTCGGCACCCGGCGTTTGCGCCGGACCGCGCGACAGGCGCATGCGCCGCGCCAGGCTGCGGATCACCGAACTCAGCTCAAGCAGGTCGACCGGCTTGGTCATGTAGATATCGGCGCCGCCTTCCAGGCCGCGCACCCGGTCTTCCAGCGCAGCCCGCCCCGTCAGCATGACGATGCCGACCGGATGCAGGGCACGCAGGCGCGTGGCCACTGAAAAACCATCCTCACCACCTTGCACATTCGCGTCCAATATGACGACATCGCAAGGCTGAGTTTCCATCTGCCGATAAAAATCCGCGGAATTCCCACATGCGAAAGAGACGCGGAACCCGTAACCACCCAGTCCCAGCACTAGCTCTTCACGAAAATCCGCATCATCCTCTAACAGACCGATACACAGGACCCCGTCTGCGGCTTGCGTTTGCACGATACATATTCCTTCGGGAAATGCGCCAAGTCACGCCGGAATGGTTTTTCTCCCGGAAATAATGCGTGACCTCCTAAGCCAGAGCACAGCATCGGCGCTGGCAACAAAGCGAAAAGCCGGATAAAAGATCGAGAATATGAGTCTTTTTATCTCTTATTTACAAATCCTTCCCGCTGTGCGGAGGATGCACCAAAAGCGCATACATTGCAATAAAGGATGTCCGATCAAATCGAGGAAAAAGAGAATACTTTCGACAACTGCGACTTTTTCACGACGAACAACTAACTTCCAAGTCACTCGCCCAATCAGGTGGCAAGCTCGCGTAAATTTCCGCACCCGCGTGGACGTCGAAAGGATCCTTAAGGATCCGCAATAATTCGACAATAACCGATGTATCGCCTTCTCTCGCGGCCCGAATTGCATTTTCTGCAAGATGATTCCGCAACACATAGAGAGGATTGATACGATTCATAGCCTTTGCACGGGCATCACGGTCGCCACCCATGGATTCCTGACGCGCCGACCACTTTTGCAACCAGGCCGCGGCGGCCTCCCTGTCCATGTACAAATCCAAAAAGGGTTGGGTCTGTCCCTGCAGGGCCTCGCTCAAGCGGCGGAAGGTCAACGTGAAATCGGCGCGCTGGTCATGCATGAGCTTCAGCAGGCCATCGAGCAGCGCTTCGTCGTCGGGGCGCCAGGGGCCTATCCCCAGCTTGGCGGCCATGCCATCGTGAAAGGCCGTGGTGAACTGGGCCTCGTACGCCCCCAGTTCCGCCTTCACTGCCTCCACGTCGTCGATCAGCACGTTCAATGCCCCGCCCAGGCGGTAAAGATTCCACAGCCCCACCGACGGTTGCCGGTTCCAGGCGTAGCGGCCTTGGGTGTCGGAATGATTGCAGACGTGATCCAGACGGAAAGCGTCCATGAACCCGTAAGGACCGTAGTCCAGCGTCAGGCCCAGGATGGACATATTGTCGGTGTTCATGACGCCATGGCAGAAGCCGACGAGTTGCCATTGCGCCATCAACCGCGCCGTGCGTCCGATGACCTCGCGCAACAGGGCCAGATAGGGGGCCCCCCCTTCGCCCGCCTCGCGGCACGCCGGGTAGTACTGGTCGATTACATAATCGGCAAGCTGGCGCAGCAGCTCGGGCTGGCGTTGCGACGCCCAATGCTCGAAGGAACCGAAACGGACGAAGCTGGGCGCCATGCGGGTGACGATGGCGGCGGTTTCCACCGTCTCGCGCACCACGGGGTCGTCGGACACGACCAGCGCCAACGCGCGCGTGGTCGGAATGCCCAGGCCGTGCATGGCCTCGCTGGCCAGGTATTCGCGCACGGAGGAACGCAGCACCGCACGGCCGTCGCCCATCCGGGAGTAAGGCGTCAGCCCTGCCCCTTTCAGTTGCAACTCCCAATTCCCCTGCGGTCCGCGCACTTCGCCCAGCAGATGCGCGCGGCCGTCGCCCAACTGGCCCGCCCATACACCGAACTGGTGGCCGCTATAGACGGCAGCCAGGGTGTCGCCACCCGGCAAGCGGTCCAGGCCGGCGAAAACGCGCAAGAACGCCTCGCTGCCCAGCACGCCGGGATCCAGGCCCAGCAACGCCGCCGCATCCTCGTTGGCATGCAGCAGCCGCGGCGCGGTCAGCCCCTGCGGCTTGAGCCGGGTATAGAAATCCGGCGGCAGGGCCGCGAAGGAATTGCTCAGTAACAGGTCGTCCAGCGAGGCAGCCAGGGGCATGGTCGAAGCTCGAAAGGGGGTAGAAACACGTGAAAAGCGCGGAGTGCGTGGAGGTCGCCCGTGGTCGCCCGGCGTCGCCCGGGGCCTCCCGGGCCTCTGCCACTCAGGCCCGCGTGGCCAATTTGCGGCGCCGCGCCGCGCGCTTGGCCGGCCACACATACATAATGGCGCTTACGAAAAACACCAGGGCCAGCGCAAGCTCCAGGCCTGCCAGGGCCGCGGAGACGGGCGCCAGGTCGGACATGACCCGCACGGCCCCCTCCATGATGTACAGCAGCGACAGCATGCTGGCCCACTGGTAGGTGTAGAGATCGCCGCGCACGATACCGCCCAGGGGCAGCGCCAGCGGCAAGGCCTTGAGGATCAGCCAGGAGCCGCCTGGGCGCAGCGGCGCCAGCACGCCTTCCCAGAGGACGCACAATACGAGCAGGGCTACCAGCGTAATCGTCGCAACACCACGCAGCCAGGAGTTGGTTTGACCATTCATACTGCTATTATCGCCTGATGAATCACCCAGTACAGTCGGCTGCCGCAACGCCGGCAGGGCCCGAAGCGCCGCCGCAGCGTACCTCATGGACAGGTCGCACGGTCAAACTTTTGCGTTTTGCCGCGAGCAGGACCGCCGAAGAAGAGTTGCTGCAGGTCGCCTCCAGCCTCACTTTCACCACCGTCCTGGCCCTCGTACCCATGCTGACGGTGGTGCTGTCGCTGTTCACCGCCTTTCCGGTCTTCCAGGAATTCCGCATCGCGCTGGAAAATTTCCTCAGCACCAGCCTGATGCCGCCGGCGGTGTCGGACAACATCATGAACTACCTGAACCAGTTCGCCCGCCAGGCGTCGCGCCTGACGGCGATCGGCGGAGCGTTCCTGGTGATCACGTCGATCCTGCTGATCATGACGATCGACAAGACCTTCAACGATATCTGGCACGTCACCCGCCAGCGTCCCCTGGCCCAGCGCGCCCTGATCTACTGGGCCGCGGTGACCCTGGGCCCCGTGGTGGCGGGCGGCAGCCTGTGGGCGACCTCCTTCCTGGCGCGGGAATCCATGGGCCTGGTCAAGGACGTGCCCAACCTGATCGGCCTGACCGTGTCCGTGCTGCCGCTGGCCTTGACCGGATTCGGGTTCGCCGCCCTGTTCTTCATCGTCCCCAATCGCCGGGTCTACTGGCGCGACGCTCTGGCCGGCGGCGTCGGCACCGCCATCGTGCTCGAACTGATGAAGGCGGCCTTCGCCTACTACCTGACCCGTTTTCCCACCTACACGGTGATATACGGGGCATTCGCCACCCTGCCGATCTTCCTGCTGTGGATCTACCTGTCCTGGCTGGCCATCCTGTTCGGCGCCACCGTGGCCGCCAGCCTGCCACTGCTGCGCATGGGACGCTGGGAAGTCAACCGCGAGCC
The DNA here is from genome assembly GCF_002209485.1 of Achromobacter sp. HZ34. Taxonomy (GTDB): domain Bacteria; phylum Pseudomonadota; class Gammaproteobacteria; order Burkholderiales; family Burkholderiaceae_B; genus Bordetella_C. The sequence continues at coordinate 508,312 of NZ_NJIX01000002.1, forward strand.
GGGCGCCACCTTCATCGACGCCATCGGCGTGCTGCGCTGCCTGTACGAGGCACAGGGCCAGGTGCCGTCGGGCCGCAGCGCCAGCGGCATGGCCGCCACCCTGCATCTGCACCACGATGAGTTGAACTCGGTGCTGGAATCCTTGAGCGACCTGGGCATGGTCACGCGCACCCAGGATCAGCGCTGGATCCTGTGCTGCGACCCCCAACGCACCCGCCTGGACCCCGTCATCGACCGTTTTCTGCTCGATCGCGGCCAGCCACGCCTGAAAGATTTCCCGGAAGTCATCGCCATCGCCCAGGCCGCCCTGGAAGGCCGCGCCGCGCCCACGCTGGAAGAACTCATGCAGGAAGCGCAAAATACGGGCTCGGGGTCGGCGGACATCCTCAGAATCGAATCGATCAAGAAATAATCCCGGGTTCGCCCTAGGAGGAACTCATCATGTTGAAAGTCAGTGAAATCTTGCGGGTCAAGGGCGATACGCTCTTCACCGCCACCCCGGACACGCCCATCTCGCGCGCGGTCGAAATCATGGCCGAACAGGACATCGGCTCGGTAGTCATCATGGAATCGGGCATGCTCTGTGGCATGCTGACTTTCCGTGAAATCATCCGCCACGTCCATGCCAAGGGCGGCGACACCGGCAATGCCACCATTCGCAGCATCATGGACGACGCCCCGGTCAGCGTCACGCCCAATACCAGCGCCGACGAAGTCCAGCGCCTGATGCTGGAGCGCCACGCGCGTTACATCCCCGTCATGGACGGTCCGATGCTGATGGGCGTGATTTCCTTCTACGACATGGCGCAGGCCATCGTGGCGGCCCAGCAATTCGAAAACAATATGCTGAAGGCCTATATCCGCGACTGGCCCATGGACGAAGAGAACCAGGCGGCGCCGGGCGCCTGAGCGGCTTACCTGAGCCGCTTTACCTAAGCGGCGACGGCTGGCAGGTCGTCGTCGTCACGTCCCAGGCCCTGGCTCCGGCCCTGGTCATCGTCCTCGGGCAGATCGTCCCTGCCGCCGCGCTGGCGCGGATCGTGCAGGCTGCGCCAGGCTTCGTAGATCAGGCCGGGATCTTCGTCGCGCAGGCGTGCGGCGTCCGACAGGATGCGGCGCCAGCGGCGTGCACCGGGCTGGCCGTTGACCAGGCCCAGCAGCGGCCGCACCAGGATGCGCAGCGGAACGCCCTTCGCCACCTGGCTGGTGGCGTAACGTGTCATGGCATCCACCACCTGGGCATCGCCCGGCAGGCGCAGGGACGGCCACAGCTGATGTGAAATTTCCGAAAGGACGCGCGGCGTGTGCCAGGCCGCGCGCCCCAGCATCACGCCGTCGAAGCGGTCGAGCGCCTGCACGCTGGCCTCGGCCTCATCCAGGCCGCCGTTGAGTACCACCGTGCAGTCGGGAAAGTCCTGCTTCAGGCGCAGCGCATCGTCATAGCGCAAGGGCGGAATCTGGCGGTTGTCCTTGGGCGACAAACCCTTGAGCACCGCATTGCGCGCATGCACGACAAACACCCGGCAGCCCACGTCATACAGCTTGCCGACGAAATCCCGCAAGAAACCATAGGATTCGTCGTAATCCAGGCCCAGGCGGTGCTTCACCGTCACCGGCACATCCACCACGTCCTGCATGGCCTTGACGCAATCGGCCACCAGGTCGGGTTCGGCCATCAGGCAGGCGCCAAAAGCACCGCGCTGCACGCGCTCGGACGGACAGCCGCAGTTCAGATTGATCTCGTCATAGCCATACTGCTGCCCCAGCCGGGCAGCCTGGGCCAGCGCTTCGGGTTCGCTGCCGCCCAATTGCAGGGCCACGGGGTGCTCCGCCGCGTCGAAGTCCAGGTGACGCGCGACGTCGCCGTGCAGCAAGGCACCCGTGGTGATCATCTCGGTGTACAGGCGCGCGTGCGGCGCCAGCAGGCGATGGAAATAACGGCAATGCCTATCCGTGACATCGATCATCGGAGCGACGCACAGCCGCCAGTCGGGAGCAGACACAGGAAATAGTCCAGGAAAAATATGGGCGTATTTTACGTCCTGGGGCCTGGCGGCGCCCGGCGGTAGTCTAAAATTGCGCCGCATGCCCTGCCAGAAGGGGCGCCACCTCCCAACCGACTCGATCCGATGGCTGTATTCACGACCGTAACCGACACCGACGCCCGCGACCTTCTGCAGGGCTACGACCTGGGCGAATTGGTATCGCTACGCGGCATTACGGCAGGCATCGAGAACACCAATTACTTTCTCACCAGCACGGGCGGAGAGTACGTGCTGACGGTGTTCGAGGTGTTGACCTACGAGCAGCTGCCCTTCTACATCGAACTGATGCACCTGCTGGCCGAACGCGGCGTGCCGGTGCCCCAGCCGCAGACGCGGCGCGACGGCACCCGCCTGACCCGCATGCATGGCAAGCCCTGCGCCATCGTGTCGCGGCTGGACGGCGGCTATGAGCCGGCCCCGGGCGTCGAACACTGCCGCCTGACGGGCGCCACCCTGGCGCGGGCGCATCTGGCCTCGCAGGACTTTTCCATGCGGCAGCCCAATCTGCGCGGCCTGGACTGGCAACTGCGGACGGCGCCCACGGTGCGTCCCTTCCTGGACGGGGAACAGGATGCCCTGCTCTCCCAGACCCTCGACGAACTGCAACGCCTGTCCGCCACGCCCGCCTGGGCAACGCTGCCGGTCGGCCCTTCGCACTGCGACCTGTTTCGCGACAACGTGCTGTTCACCGGCACGTTCGAAGCGCCCCGCATGGGCGGATTCATCGATTTTTACTTCGCCGGTTGCGACAACTGGCTGTTCGACGTGGCGGTCAGCGTCAACGACTGGTGCATAGACCGCGCCAGCGGCGCCATCGTGCCGGAACTGGCGCGCGCCTGGCTGCAGGCCTACGCGGAGGTCCGGCCCTTTACCGCCGCGGAGCGGCAATTCTGGCCGGCCATGCTGCGCGCCGCTGCCGTGCGCTTCTGGCTGTCCCGTCTTTATGATTTTTACCTTCCCCGCCCCGCGCAGACGCTCAAGCCGCACGACCCGCGCCATTTCGAAAGAGTGTTGCAGTTGCGCCACCGCGTGGAGCCGGAAGCCTTGCCCCTCGACGGCCTGGCCCCATAATTAGTCAACGTATATCACCTTGGCAGCGTAAGTACGACACATGCAAGCAGCAGCCCTTCCCGCGACCGCCGGCTGGCAATGGGCCCGCGACGGATTTCGACTTTTCATGCGCCAGCCGCTACCGCTGTTCGCCTGGGCGCTGGCCATCAGCCTGATGGTCCTGTTCGCGACCTATACCCCGCCAGTCGGTCCCCTGTTCTTCGTCGCCCTGATGCCGGTGGTGACGCTGATGACGCTGTCGGCCTGCAAGCACATCGAAGCGGACCGCACCATGCTGCCCTCGATGTGGCTGAAGCCGCTGCTGAAGCCTGGCGTGCTCAAGAAGTTGATGATCATGGGCCTGAGCTACGCGGGCCTGTGCCTGCTGGCGGGTTTCGTGGCGTTCATGCCCTTTGCCGACGCGCTTACCGAAGGCGTGCGGGCGGCCTCGGTCACGCAGGACCTGACGCCCTTCCTGATGGCGGTGCGCGGGCCGTTGCTGGTCTTCGCCATCCTGTACGTCATCATCGCCGCGCTGTTCTGGCACGCGCCCGTGCTGGTCGCCTGGCATGGGGTGCGCCTGGGGCAATCGCTGTTCTTCTCCGGCATCGCCTGCTGGCGCAACAAGTGGGCCTTCCTGGTCTACGGGCTTACCTGGGTGGCCGCCTTCCTGACCATCAGCTATTGCGGCGACCTGCTGGTGGGCCTGGGGCTACCGCGGCACCTGGTCGGCATTTTGCAGATTCCCGTGAATATCGCGGCGGGCGGCGTCCTGTACAGCAGCTTCTACCCGGCCTATACCTCCGTTTTCAATATCAACAACGCCAGCCTGCAGTTCGACAACGGACACGGCACGGAGGCATGAGGCCAGCCGCCGCGGCGGCAGACCGGCGACGACCTTGATGACCTGCTTGTTGTGATCGAGGAAAAACAGGTCCAGCGGGTAGCGCATTCCCAGCGTATGCACGGCGCGGCAAGGCTGCAACCACACACCGATCGCCCCGCGCGGCGGCGGCCTGCCTGCCAGGCCGCGGAAACGGGCGCACCAGCGCCGCAGGGGCAGCAGGCGCAGGCGGGATCGGGATTGCGCTTGGCATAGCGCTGGTGATTGCGCTGGTGATTGCGCTGGTGAGTGCGCTGGCGATTGCGCAGGTAATTGCGCTGGTAATCGCGCCTGGGATTGCAAGCCGGATCGCGCCTGACTCATTGCAGCGCCTCGCGCAGTTGCACCACGATGGGAAAGCCCAACACCACGAAGGTGCAGGGAAAAATACACGTCAACAAGGGCAGGAGCATCTTCACGGGTGCCCGCATGGCCTGCCGCTCGGCCTGCTGGAAACGCTCGGCGCGCCGTTGTTCCGCCTGTACGCGCAGGATGGGTCCCAGGCTCATGCCCAGGCTCTCGCCCTGGGCCAGCGCGGTGACCAGGATGCGCACGCCGTGCAGGTCCGTGCGCGCAGCCCAGGCATGCAGGGCATCCAGCCTTGCCATGCCGGCGCGCATATCGCCCAGGGCCCATTGCAGTTCGTCCCGCAAGGGACCAGGCGGGCCGTATTCGACGGCCTGCTGCAGGGCCCCGTGCAGATTCAAGCCCGCCTCGACGCACAGCGTGGCCATGTCCAGCAGGAACGGCAGCTCCTTCGCCATCCGCCGCGCCCGCGTGCGTGCCCGCATGCGCAAGGCATGCCGGGGCAGGAAGGCGCCCAGCCCGGCAGCGACCAGGCAGGCGGCCAGCCGAGCGAAGGTCGTAGCGCCGGGATTTGCCCCAGTGTTGGCTCCAGCCCCAGTGTTGGCTCCAGCCGCAGTGTTGGCTCCAGCCCCAGTGCTGGCTCCAGCCCCAGTGCTGGCTCCAGCCCCAGTGCTGGCTCCAGCCCCGGTCTTGGCTCCGGCCGCAGTCTCGACCCTGGTCCCACCTCCCACCCCGAACCCGGATCCGGCCGGCGCCAGCCACAGGCCGGCAAGCAGCAGTGCGATCACCGCCGCGCCCAAGGCGGACAGATAGCTCGCCGCGACCACGTGCGCCGGGGTCAGCAGGCGTTCCAGCCCCGTGCGTTCGAGCAGCCGCCGCAGCCGTCCCCGGCGGCGCCAGGACAGGAACAGCCAGCCGCTGCGCGCGATGCCGTCCAGCCAGGGCCAGACAGCGCGCCACAGCGGCGGCAAGCCCGGCCGGTCCGCTTGCCCCCGCCACAGGGGCAGCAGCCAGGCGCGCAGCAACAACGCCAGGCAGGCGGCGCAAAGCGCCGCCAATGCCGCGGCAATGCCGATCATGGCACCCTCCCGCATGGGTTGATCATGGGTGTCATCGCACCCGCATTGACCACGGGCGGCAGTCCCCGCTCCTTCAAATATCGATGTCGACAATGCGTCGTATCCAACATACGCCTACCACCTCCAGCACCACGAGAACCAACAGGACGGACCAACCGAGCGCCGTGTGCCACAGAGGCTGCATGGAGACGGGATCCAGATACGCCAGCACCACGGCCATGCCGGGCGCCAGCAACCCCACTACCCAGGCTTGCAGGCGTCCTTGCGCGGTCAGGGTCAGCACACGGTCGTGCAATAGTTGCCGCGCGCGCAGCATGGCGGCGATGCGTTCCAGCGTTTCGGCCAGGTTGCCGCCGCTGTGCGCCGCCACCCGCAACGCCGATACCAGCAAACCCACGGCCTCGGACGGCAAACGCGTCTGCAGATTGCCCAGCGCGGCATCGAAGGACAGTCCCAGCCGCTGCTCGCGCAGCATCAGTCCGAATTCCTGCGCGAGCGGCGGTGCCGACTGGTCGACGATGTGCCGCAAGGCACCCGCCACGCTGGCACCCGCACGCAGCCCGGCCGCCAGGGCCTGCAGGGTATCCGGCAGTTGCGCATCGAACCGTGCCTGGCGGCGGCGCCGCACACTGGCGATAAGCAGATGGGTGGCGCGTATGGGCGCGGCGCCGCCCACCAAGGCCAGCACCACGCTGCCGGTGACCGCATAGAGCAACCCGGCGCACACCACGCATAGCAGCACATTGGCCGTCCATAGCTGGCGGGCATCGACGAACAGGAAGACCTCGCTCAACCGCATGCCGGCCTCGTCGGTGTAGATCCGCCGATAGCGCGTCAGCGCCGCGGCGAACCAGCCATAGCTCAAGCTGCAGGCCAGCATCGCGCATAGCGCCGCGCCGGCGGCGATTCCCCATAGCATCATGTCGGCCTCAGCCTCATGCCGACCTCTCGGCCGCGCCTGGAGCGGGCCGCGCGCTGCGACGATCGAACAGGCAGGCCTGCGGTCCACGTCCCTCCTCGCGCAGGCGCTCCACCAGGCGCGGCGCCAGCGCGCAGCCCTGGAAGTAGCCCGGTCCGCTACGATCGAAGCGGAAGATCTCCTGCGTCTGGATACAGCCGCTTTCCATGCCCGTGATCTCGGTGATGGACGTGATCACGCGGCGCCCATCGGCCAGGCGGGCCTGCTGCACGATGATGTGGATGCTGGACGCAATGTGTTCACGCACCGCCGCCAGCGGCAGATCCATGCCCGCCATCAGGATCATGGTTTCCAGGCGGGCCAGCGCATCGCGTGGACTGTTGGCGTGCAGGGTCGTCATCGAGCCTTCATGGCCGGTGTTCATCGCCGCCAGCATGTCGAAGGCTTCCGCCCCGCGGCATTCGCCGACGACGATCCGGTCCGGGCGCATGCGCAGCGCGTTGCGCACCAGGTCGCGGATCTCGATGCGTCCGCGCCCCTCCTGGTTGGCGGGACGTGCCTCCAAACCGACCAGATGCGCGTGATGCAGGCGTAATTCGGCTGCGTCCTCTATCGTCACGATACGTTCGTCAGCGGGGATGGCGTTCGACAGGATATTCAACAAGGTGGTCTTGCCCGAGCCGGTGCCACCCGCCACCACCAGATTCACTTTCTCGCGCACACACAGCGTCAGGAACTGCGTCATCGCGCCGTCGAGCGACCCGATGCGCTGCAGGTCCTCCATCGTCAATTCATGGCGGGGAAATTTGCGTATGGTCAGGCAGGCCCCTTTCAGCGCGATGGGCGCCACCACCGCATTGACCCGCGAGCCATCGGGCAGGCGCGCATCCACCATGGGGGCGCTTTCATCGATACGCCGACCGATCGGCGCGACGATTCTTTCGATGACGCCAAGCACCGCCTGTTCGCTGCTGAAAACCGCCCGGTGCCGCATCAAGCGGCCGCGGCTTTCGATGTAGATTTCGTCATGGCGATTGACCATGATTTCGCTGATGGTGGGGTCTTCGAGCAAGGGCGACAAAGGGCCCAGCCCCACGGCTTCGTCCAGCACCTGGCGCAGCAACGCGCGCCGGTCCGCATGCCGCGGCAGGCGCGTGTCGTCGCGCACCAGTTCCTCCAGCAGGCGTTGCGCTTCGCTGCGCAGCATTGCGTCGCTCATGCGGGCGACGTCGCGGCGGCGCAGATCCAGCGCGTCCAGCAGCGCGGCGTGCAGGCGCTGGCGGTGCGGCAGCATTTCCAGGGCGGCCTGATCCCCCCGCTTGTCTTGCTCGGCATCGTCCTTCGCAACCTCATCCAGCTGCCGGCCCACGGCGGCTATCGGGTGGACCGCGCCGCCCATCTCCGGCGGCGGTGTCGCGGCCGCGGCGACGGGATGGTCCAGCAGGCGCACCCGCATCAGACACGGGCCGACCAGGATCTCGTCGCTCGGTTCCAGGGGGCCATGCTGGGCGATACGCTGCCCATTGACCAGTGTCCCCGCCAGCGATCCAAGATCGTCGATCATGATGCCCATGGCCACCACGGACAGCCGCGCGTGTTCGCGGCCTACCCGCCAATGGCGTATGCGCACGTTGCAGTGGGAGCCGCGGCCCACCAGCACGGGAGGGTCCAGGCGCACCAGGCGGTTCGCGCCGTCATCGAAATGCAAGTCCAGTTCCAGCATGGTGTGCTCCGGATTCAATTCCACTCGTTGATCCCAATGCGTTGATCGCACCGTCTCGATCCCGATGCGCTAATCCCACTGGGATCCGTGGCCGCGATAGGGATCCCAATGAATCGCCGGGGCCGCGCCATTGCCACTGCCACTTTCCGGCGCTGGGACAGGCAGCGGCTCAGACAACCGCGCAGGTGCCTGAACGGGCGCCAGCAGACGCGGCAGCGCGTCGAACGACTCGCGCAATACCGCCTGGCCGCGCCTGACGGTGGCGCGCATGGCGGGATCCAGGCCGGTCACCACCGTCGGCGTGACGAAGATGGCCAGTTCCGTTTCCTGGATCTCCGTGCGCCGCACGCCGAACAGGCGGCCGATCCACGGCAGTTCGCTCAAACCCGGCAGACCGCTGGTGGCGCGTACCTTGCGTCGAGAAAGAAAGCCGCCAATGACCAGGGTGTGGCCGGAGCGCACGTTGAACTCCGTCACGGCACGGCGTGTCTTCAAGGCCGGCCCCGCCAGCGACGGCAGCGCCGCGTCCACCGAACTGGCCTCCACTTCGATGCGCGAGCGCACGGCGCCGCTGGCGCCGATGGACGGCGTAACGCGCAAGGACACGCCATAAGGTTTGAACATGGTCTTCGCCTGGCCGCTGCGATCCGTCGTCGCATAGGGCACCTCGCCGCCGGCCAGGAATTCCGCCGTCGCACCACTGCGTGCCAGCAGGCGCGGCTGGGCCAACACCACGGCTTCGCCGGATTGGGTCAGCAGGTTCAAGCGCGCCCCCAGCAGGGCATTCAATCCCAGATAGCCGGACAGTGGCGCCGCACGCAAAGGAACGGCCACGGGCCCCTTGCCCGGCCGCTGCTCCAGGCGACCGCTGGAGACGGCATCCAGGCTCACGCCGGTGTACAAGCCGCCTTCGGTGGCGGCATCCCAACGCATGCCCAATTCCGCCAAGCGCCCGCGCGGCAGCTCGATCACCTGCACGTCCAGCTGGACCATGCGATCCCATCCGACCTTGCCGGTAAAGTCCAGCACCTGGGGATAGCGTTCCGCCAACGCCACGACCCTGGCCTGGTCGGCGTCGCTCAAGTCATTGCCCTCGATCACGACGTGTTCGCCGACCGCGACGCCGCGCGCCCCGGGAATACGGGCCAGCAACGTGTCGATTTCCGCGCGGGCGCTATGTGTGCCTGCCGGCAGGACGCGTAAACGATATGCCTTGCGCCGGCCGGCTGCCCAGACGTGCAGCGACGATTCGCCGGCGGCGCGGGCGAACACGATCACATCACGGCCGTCCGCGGCAAGGGCCTGCAAGACCCGCCCGTCGCCCACCGCCACGCGTTTGACGCCCTGGTGCGACAGCACGCGCGTTTCACCGACCAGCATGTCGATGGTCTGCGTAGCTTCGGCGGTCTGCGTAGCCGCGGCGATTTGCGTGGCTGCGATGGTCCGCGCCGCTTCGATGGGCGGCTTGCCTGCGCCCTCAGCGCGCGCGGCGGCACCGGCGATCAGCGCCAGGCACAGGATCGCGGGACCGACGCGAATAATGTTGCATATGGCGTTCTTGCCATCCTTGCGCCGCTCACGAGCGACACTGGCCATGTCATCGCCGCAAGCAACGCGATAGCGCCTGGAAATATTCATGGACGATCTCCCGTCATGGCGCGCGTGGCGGCCCGTGTGCGGCTGACCAGGCCCTTGGGCAGAGGCGCGTCGAACAACTCGCCAGGCGCGGCGCGCGCGGCGTCTTCCTCGCTCAGGCCTTCGTCGGCCGCCTGATCGCCGTACAGGATGGCCACGGCCGGCGCGCGCCGTTCGGCGGCCACCCCCAGCAAACCGGCCAGGTCTCCCCGCGCGGCCACCGTGGCCGGTTGCTCATCACGGTGATGGCGCAAGATGGCCGTGATGGTGCCGTCCTGGCGCGCGGCCACCAGCTTCACGGCATCCTCGGGGCCCGCGTCCAGGGTGATGGTCGAATACGCCGCGCCGTCCGCGCCCTGGACATCCGCTCCCTGAACGTCGGCCGCGCCCGCGTCACCTGCGCGGCCCGCGTAGCGTCCTGTCGCCAACACACGCACGCCCTGCAGCAATGGCGCGGTGATGCGCCGGCGCTGATGCTCGAAGGACACGTATAGATCCAGCAGATCTCCCGCCTGCAACATGCCGGACAGGGAATTGATGTCGTCCACCGGTATCGTGATGGCGCGCCGCCCCGTCGCCACGCGGCGCGACAGCGCCTTAGGCCCGGCGCTGGCCAGATGCGCCAATAGCAAGGGTTCGCCGGCGCGCAGTCCATGCGTCAGCACACTGCCGCCGACCTCGTCGACGTGTTCCGGCGGCAGGCTGCCGCTGACGGCCCAGGCCTCTGGAATATCCCGCACGGCCAGATGGCCGGCCTCGACATGAACGCCTGCTTCGAGGTCACGCGCCGCCACCAGGCGCGCCACGGTGGGCACGCGCAACTCGGCTTCGATCTGCGCGATGCGGCCCTGTATGTGATGCCGCGCCGCCCACGCCGACAGCAATCCCGCGGCAAGCGCGACGGCAGCCATGAGCCAGCGCTGGCGGAAGAACACATGCGCCATGGCCCCTCACTCCCGCCAGTCCAGTACGGTGACGATGGCGCTGCCGGGCGGCTGCTCGACCACGACGATGGACAGCTGCATGGCAGCCTTGAACCAACGGCCGGGAAATGCCGCATCCGTTGCGCCGGCGCGCCATCCCTCGCGTTGCAGGGCCGCGCGCAGGCGCGGTCGCAGCTCACCCGGCGTGGCGCCATGGGTCCACACTTGCTGCGCACCCGCCAGCCGCGCCTCACGCCACCGGACATCGAAATGCAGGCGCGCGCCCTCCGGTTGCCAGGGCGCGGCAACCCGGGCGACCGGCGTTTGTTCCAGCGGCAAACGGGACAAGGTGCCCTGGACCCAGCCGTGTCCGCCGTCCGTCAGGCGCGCCGACCAATGGGACTGTGCATCCATGCCTGACAGCACGACCAGGCCGGGTGCCACCAGCAGATCCCGCAGCACCGGCAACTGCCGCGACAGCCATTTGGCGGTCTCGCGTATGTCGCCGGGCGCTTCGAATATCCATCCGCTCAGCGCCTGCCCTTGCACCTGCAGTTGCTCTCCGGCCGACAGGTAATGTCCGCCGGGGGGCAACACAGGCGGGGGCGCGGCGGCAACCGCCATGGCGGAAAGCGTCCTCGGAGCGGTCGAGCCGCTTGCCGCGGCAAGTGCCGCAGGAAGTGCCGCAATCGGCGCCGCCAGGGCTGCCACGAAAGGTGCCGTCGCCACGCCACGAACCATCGCCAGGCTGCAAGGCCAGGCCGCTTTCAAGGCTGCAACGCAAGATTTCTTCATGGCGTTTCCCCCGGCCGGCGGCGCCCGCCGGCGTCAGCGGCGAGACGTTCGTTGGGCACCAGATCGGCCCACCGCGACAGCCAGTCGAACTCGGGCGCGGCGCGTCCCCATCCCGCATCGATGCGGTACAGCGCCGCCGCCACCTGGCGTCCGACGCCTTGCGTGTGGCTGGCGACACCGCGCCACGCTGCCCGGTTGGCGGCGATCCGTGCCTGCGTTTCCCTGTCGCCTGGCGCATGGCCCACCGCGCTGATCAGCGCAGTGGACCGCTGCAAGAAACCCGCCCCCGTGCCGGCACCTTGCCTGCGCGCGTAGGCCCCCGCATGCGCGACGAGCAGGCCGTCGTCGGCCATACCCCAGTCTCGCCGCAGGTCCGCCGTGGCAGCGCCCCCCGGCATCGAAAAGCCTGCCGGCGGCACATGACGGCCTGCGCCGGGCGCCGAGCCAAGGGCCGAGGAAGCGGCCGAGGAAGCTGCCGAGGAAATGGCAGCTGCATGGTCGCCACCACCATGCGCCACATCGAAAACCTGCAGCCGGCTGGCATGCGTTGCGTGCAGGCCATGGCCATGCCATTCGCCCAGCAATGCCACGCTACCCCACAAGGCCAGCAGCAAGGCGATGACGAGATTGGCCTCCAGCAAGGCGTAGCCCTTCTGCCGCAATGGATCACCGGACATCGGCGTCTCCCGCGGCGTCAGCAACTCCGCGCCGGAACTCACTCGGCGATCCCTTGCTCGCATCATGCGTCGATCTGCCGCGCCGTCCATCACTGCGCGCCGCCACCAGATGTGCCTGCCAATACGGACGAAACAGCGTGGCGATTTCATCCCGCCCGTCCTCGCGCGGCCGCGGCCGCACGAAATAGGTCTCGGCGGCACTGGTCACCGTGACGTGCTCGCCCGGTTCCAGTCCGGCGTAGGCGTAGCGTCCTTGCGCGTGCGTGGCGCCCCCATTCGACAAGGCGGGCAGCAATTCGGCGGGCTGGCGCAACACGATCTCGAAACCGGCGGGCTGCGCTGCCCGATCCAGCGGCACTTCGGCGTAGGCCGCCATGCCGCGCCCCTGCCAACGCTGCCGCTGCTGCGTCGCATAAACGTAGGCAAGCGGATTATTGTGGCCGTTGAGCAAATCCCAGCCGGCGTTCTCTTGCACCCACCGCCAGAAGCTCTGCCGCGAAAAGTCCGCCGGCGCATGCGGCAATGCCTCATCGGCAGCCTGCTGGCCGGAATTGCGCACCTTGCCCCACCCCATCGCGTACTCGCGGTAGTAGCAACCTATATATTTATTGGAACGCAAGGCATGATGCGACTGCGTATCGACGGACTCCCAGGTTCCCCGCCGCGTCAACGATGTACCCCCGATGCGGCGCAACTGATGCCTTAGCGTCGGACAGCGGTAGCTGACGGGCCAGGGATTGAGCGCCAGGCCCTTGCGCGGTCCCAGGAAGGCGTAGCGGTCGGTGGCGCGCAAGACCATGGGACGGAAGGCGCCACCCCGACGGCCTGAGTAAAGCCGCACGAAGCCTGGCCAACGATCGTCCGTGAAGGCCAGCGCCAGGCGGTCCCGCTGGACCGCCGCGCCCAGCGCTGGACGTGGCCATTCGGGATAGTTGGCATGCAGCACGGTGCGCATGGCCTGTTGCCGGGTCCGCGGCAAATCCTGCAACACGGCTTGCGCCGCGCGCGCCAATACATCGTGCACCAAGGCGTCATGGCGCGCGTGGGCGTCGGCGAAACGGTCCAGTGCGCCCGCCACGCCCTGGACCCGGACGGCACTGGCATATGCCATGGCATGCGCCGGGCCGTACAGCATGGCGATCAGCATTCCCGGCGGATTGCCCCGCCGAAAGCGCGCCGCCTCGTTCTGGCCGAACTGGGTCCAGCTGGCCAGGGTGGCGACATGGGCTAACGCGATCTGGTGCGCCACCTGCGTGCGGTTGATGTAGGCCAGCAGGTTCAGCGCCCGTGCCTGCACCACGGCACCGCTATAAGCGGCAGCGTCGGCGGCGTGTGTCAGGCGTACACGGGCGGCGACGGTATTGCCATGATCATGCAACACCACCAGCGCCAGCACCCCGACCGACACGAGGCCCAGCGCCAGCGGCAAGGCATGGCCGCGCGCCCGCGCTCTCACCGCCCGCCTCCAGCGGCAGCATTGTTGGTGAAGGATTTAAGCGTCTTTTCCTTGAGCTGGCTGCCGGCCTTGCCCGCGGCGTTCTTCGCCGTGCGGCTGGCACTGGTGCCGTCTTCGCCCGCCAGTTCGCGCGCCATCGCCGCGGTCTGCGCGCGCACCACTTGCCCGAACAATTGATAGACCGCGATTGCCGCCACGGCCACCAAGGCCACGACGACCACGTATTCGGTCATCCCCTGCCCCAGCTGCGCCAGCCGCCCTCGTCGCGCCAGCGCGCGTGGCGGCGTCGCCGATAGGCAAGGCAGGCAGTATGCCCACGGCGGCAAGGCCCGCGCCGACAGCGGCCGCACGCTGCAGCGCCGGCTGGCGAGCATTGGATAGAAGCGATCGGCCAGCACCCGATCCGTGGTCTGAGTTGGTCCCCACATGAGAGTCCCCTGGAAGAAATGGAAGGGACTTCAGTGTGGGCGCGTCCTCCGCGGCTCGCTATCCGCAATAGCCGACGTGGCCAAAAACATCCAGACAGCGAACGCTTATCGCGTTTTTTCCACCAGGCTATGCCTGCAAGGCAAGCCGCGCCGATTTTTTCAACATCACCGGAATCGACTTCGAGGTCGGCGTGTTCGACACATCGCCCACGCTGTTCAGCGGCACCAGCGGATTGGTCTCGGGATAATAGGCGCCCAGGCATCCTTGCGGAATATCGTATTCCACCAGCAGGAAGCCATCCGCGCGCCGTTCCACGTCGTCGTCCCACACCGTGAAGATGTCGACCCACTCACCGGCCCGCAGGCCCTTGCGTGCCAGGTCCGCCTTGTTGACGAACAGCACGCGCCGCTGGCCGAACACGCCGCGGTAACGGTCGTCCATTGCGTAGATGGTGGTGTTGTACTGGTCATGCGAACGGGTGGTCATCAGGACCATCACTTCATCGCCATGGCGCTGCTGCGCGCGATGTATCGGCGTATCCGTTTCAATCTGCGCGACGATGAAATTGGCCTTGCCGCTGGCCGTCTTCCAATCGCGTTCGCGCGATGCCACGCGCAGATGAAAACCGCCAGGCTGGGCGATGCGCCGGTTGTAATCCTCGAAGCCGTCGAACACGGCCTCGATGGCGTCGCGCACGCTGGCGTAGTCGTCGGCGTAGGACAGCCAGTCCACTTTGGCACTACCCAGCGTAGCGTGCGCCATATGCGCGACGATGGCCGTCTCCGACATCAGATGGGCAGACGCCGGCTTGTTCATGCCGTAGGACACATGCACCATGCTCATCGAATCCTCGACCGTGACGCCTTGCGCCACGCCGCCGCGCATATCGATTTCGGTACGTCCCAGGGTGGGCAGGATCAGTGCCTCCTTGCCGTGCACCAGATGGCTGCGGTTCAGTTTGGTGGTGATATGCACCGACAAGTCACAACGGCGCATGGCTTCCCATGTGCGCGGCGTGTCCGGCGTGGCCATGGCGAAGTTGCCGCCCAGCCCGATCAATACCTTGACGTGTCCTGCTTCCATCGCTTCGATGGTTTCGACCACGTCATAACCGTGTTCGCGCGGCGGCTCGAAATCGAAGACGCGGCCCAGGCGGTCCAGGAAAGCCTGCGTCGGCTTGTCCTCGATGCCCACCGTGCGATTGCCCTGCACGTTGGAGTGTCCGCGCACGGGGCAAAGGCCGGCGCCCTCGCGGCCGATATTGCCACGCATCATCATCAGGTTGGACAGCATCTGGATGGCGGCCACCGAATTCTTGTGCTGGGTCAGGCCCATGCCCCACGTGGCGATGACGCGCTTGCCATTGACGTAGATGCTGGCCAGGTTTTCGATCTCGCCGCGCGACAGCCCCGCTTCGCGTTCCAGCGCTGCCCATTGCTGCGCGCGCAGATCCGCCGCATAGGCCTCGAAACCCGCGGTATGCGCCAGGATGAAATCCACATCCAGCACTCGCTCCGTGCCCGCGGCCACGGCGGCGTCATCCAGTTCCAACACCCGTTTGGCCAGCCCCTTGATCAAGGCGAAATCGCCGCCCAGCCGCGGCTGCACGAACGTCGAGGCGATGCGCGTACCGGACCCCGTCAGCATTTCGACCGGGCTTTGCGGATCGGCGAATCGCTCCAGGCCCCGTTCACGCAGGGGATTGATGGAAACGATGGTGGCGCCGCGGCGCGCGCACTCGCGCAGCTCGCCCATCATGCGGGGGTGATTGGTGGCCGGATTCTGGCCGAAGATCAGCAAGGTGTCGGCGTGTTCGAAATCATCCAGCGTCACCGTGCCCTTGCCGATGCCCACCGTGCCGGGCAGACCGCGGCTGGTGGCTTCGTGGCACATGTTCGAGCAGTCGGGAAAGTTGTTGGTCCCGTACATGCGTACCATCAGCTGGTACAGAAACGCCGCTTCGTTGCCCGTGCGTCCCGACGTATAGAACGTGGCCTGGTCAGGATCCTCCAGACGCTTGAGATGGGCGGCGATCAGTTCGAATGCCTGGTCCCAGGCGATCGGCACGTAGCGGTCGCTGGCGGCGTCGTAGACCATGGGATCGGTCAGGCGGCCATGCTGTTCCAACTGATAGTCGCTCTGCGCCATCAGTTCGGTCACCGTCTGGCTGGCGAAGAATGCCGGTCCCACGCGCTTGGCGGTAGCTTCCGCCGCCACTGCCTTGACGCCGTTCTCGCAAAACTCGAACGTCGACGCATGCTGGCGATCGGGCCACGCACAACCCGGGCAGTCGAAGCCATCGGGCTGGTTCTGGCGCAGCAAGGTGCGGTAGTTGCCGCCGGCCACCTTCTCCTTGATCAGGTTGACCGCCACCGCCTTCAGCGCTCCCCAGCCCGCGGCCGGATGGTGGTAAGGCGCGATGCGTGCTTTCTTGTTGGGGGTGTCCATGCTGGGGGTCCGTGCTTGCGCTTGATTCCTGACGGCGCCGGCGCGCGGAAATGGCGCGCAGACACCTGATGGCGCAAGATTACGCGGCTGTCCCCGCAGCGGGGTGTACACCTCCAGCGGCAAAAAAAGAGCACAGTTCGAAAAACCCGCTTAGAATCACCAAACTGTGCTCTGAATCAATGGTTTGCGCTCATGAAGCTGTACCAGAAGCTGGCGGCCGACCTGCAACACCAGATCGATAGCGGCGTGCTGCGCGCCGGCGACAAGCTGCCTTCCATCCGCCAGACCCACCAGCAGCATGGCCTGAGCGTCACGACGGTGGTGCGCGCCTATTCCCTGCTGGAAAGCCAGGGCCTGATCGAAGGCCGCCCGCAGTCGGGTTATTTCGTGCGCAATGCCGACGCCCTGGGTGACACCAGTGCGCCGCCGCCCGACGCCGGCCTGCCGCCGTCGCGGCCGCAGCCCGCGTCCGCGCCCGTGGACGTCAGCCGCCTGGTGCTGGCGACGCTGCGCGCCATCGGCAGCGGCAGCGCCGTCCCGCTGGGGTCGCCCTATCCCGATCCGCGCCTGTTCCCGTTCCAGCGACTGAGCCGCCACGCCCACGCCATTGCCCGCCAGTTTCCCCTGCTGGGCGTGCCGGATGAACTCCCCCCCGGCAATACGGAATTGATACGCCAGATCGCCCGCCGTTATCTGGAAAACGGCGCCCGCGTCGATCCCGCCGAAATCGTCGTGACCCTGGGCGCCACCGAAGCCATCAACCTGTGCCTGCAAGCCGTGGCCAGGCCGGGCGACACCATCGCGGTGGAATCGCCCACCTACTACGCCATGCTGCATGCGATCGAGCGCCTGGGCATGCGCGCGCTGGAAGTGGCCACCGATCCGGAAACCGGCATCGACGTCGACGCGCTGGCCGACATCCTGCGCCATCAGCGCGTGGCGGCCTGCATGGTGATGCCCAACTTCCAGAATCCGCTGGGCTATCAGATGCCCGATGCCAACAAGCGGGCGCTGGTCGACCTGGCGACGCGCCATGACATGCCCATCATCGAAAGCGACGTCTATCATGAACTGCACTACGGTCCGACCCACCCGGGTTCGCTGAAGATGCACGACAAGCGGGGCCTGGTGCTGCATTGCGCTTCATTTTCCAAGAGCCTGGCGCCTGCCTACCGCATCGGCTGGGCCATGCCTGGGCGCTACCGCGACCAGGTGGAGAAGCTCAAGTTCCTGAATACGCTGACCACGCCTTCGATTCCGCAGCGCGCCATCGCTGCCTACCTGCAGCATGATGGCTACGAGCGCCACTTGCGGCGCATGCGCAAGATGCTGGCGCAACAGGCGCGCATGATGATGGCCGCCGTGCAACGCTTTTTCCCGCCCGGCACACGCACATCCAATCCGCGCGGCGGCTATGTGCTGTGGGTGCGCCTGCCGCCGCCCCTGGATGCCATGCGGCTATACCGCCTGGCGCTGGCGCGCGGCATCACGGTAGGGCCTGGTCATATGTTTTCCATCGGCAGCGGTTACCATAACTTCATCCGGCTCAACTACAGCTACGCCTGGTCGCCGGAGATAGAAAGCGCCCTGGTAACCCTGGGGAAATTGGCGGCCTCCTGTTTGCCCAAGGATGCAGCCGCTGCAAGGAGTCGATGATGGTCGTTCCACAAGATAGCCACCTGGGACATACGGATGACAGCCACCCAGCCGTGCCCGCCGCAGCATCGCAGCAAACCCTCGCCGAGAATCCCGGCAACGACAACCTGGATCCCGCGCTCGCGGCGCTGCTGCAAGCCTTCTGGGACACGCACCAGGAAGCGCCCGGCAAACGCCTGTCCCTGGCCCGCCTGAGCAAGCGCGCCGACCTTCCCATGAGCACTTTGCGCCGCACCCTCACGCAACTGGAGGACGGCGGCCTGGTCACTGTGTCGATAGACGAAGACGGTACCGGCAGCGCCTTGGCCACGCCGGAACTGCTGGGGTTGATCGAGGATCTGCTGGGCTGACAGGCAAACTGCAAGGCAGCAAGGAAAAACGCCACCCTCGCGGGTGGCGTTTTGTACTGCGATCAAATCCGCCGCTTATTTTTCCGCGGCATTGCTGATGGCGTTACCGGCACGGCTGATGTCCTTGCCGGCACCCGCCATGGTATTGCAACCGGTCAGCACCAACGCGAAGACCACCGATACGGCCATTATGATTTTCGAGCGCATTATGCGATCTCCTAGCGATAGAACACGCCGGCGTCCGCGCTGACGCCGCGCCGGCGCCTGAATCATACGATCATCGCAAGCAGTTCGGCCAGCCCCGCGGCGCCCGAACGCGCGATTCATAAGAAAAGCCGCAAGGCATACATGCACCTTGCGGCCTGTGGCAGACGCAGCCGGAGCTTACTTCGCGCCCTTGTTGTAGCGCTCGACGCTGCTGACGATTTCCTGATGCGCGGCGTCCACGCCCTTCCAACCCTTGACCTTCACCCACTTGCCCTTTTCCAGGTCTTTGTAGTGTTCGAAGAAATGCTGGATGCGCTTGACGTCTTCTTCCGGCAGATCTTCGTAGGACTTGATGTTGCGGTAAGGGGGATACAGCTTTTCCACCGGCACGGCCAGCAGCTTGGCGTCGCCGCCCGACTCATCGTCCATTTCCAGCACGCCGATGGCGCGGCACTTCACCACGGCACCGATCTGGATCGGGAACGGCGTGAGCACCAGCACGTCGGCCGGGTCGCCGTCTTCCGACAGCGTCTGCGGGATGTAGCCGTAGTTGCACGGATAGTGCATGGCGGTGAGCATGAAGCGGTCCACGAAGATCGCGCCCGAGTCCTTGTCGACCTCGTACTTGACGGGATCGGCGTTCATGGGGATTTCGATGATGACGTGGAACTCTTCCGGCAGCTTTTTGCCGGGGCTGACGCGATCGAGGCTCATGGCTCTAACCTTTAGTCTGAAAACGGTTTCGAAAGAAAAAACGGATAAGGAATGTTGTCTTGGGCGATGGTGCGGGCGCTCAGGCGCCGCCGCCCGGCTTGCCGCCGTCGACCTTCTTGTCGACGCGCGGCTTGTCGTCCGCGGCGGAAGGCGTTTCCCGGGTCTCCGGCGGCACTTCGTCCAGTCCCGCTACCGGCAAGGGCGCGCTATCGAAATAGTCGTCCAGTTCGGCCGGCGGCTCGGCGTCGACCGCCACCGGTTCGACGGGCATGACGGTGGGGTCCAGCAAGCCCAGCTCGGTGTGCGAACGGGCGTCGGGGTCCAGCACGTAATCCGCTGCCGGGGCGAACTCCGGCACGGGGTCGTGCACCGTGGCCGGTGACGGCGCCGGCGCTTCCGACGCGTCGGACAGGAAACCGCTTTCGGCATCCAGGAGGCGCGGATCGGCGTGTGTGTCGGCGGCCGGCAAGGCTTCATCCACCGCCAGCACCGGCAGGGCCACGCCCATGGCCACCGCGGTCGCCTGGCGCCAATGGCGCGCGGCGTCCGTGGGACGATCCAGGCGATCGTAGAGGCTGCCCAGCAAGGCATGCGTGCCAGGATCGGCGCGGCGGCTGACACTGCGCAAGAGATAGCGCTCGGCCTGCCCCCACAACTGCCCGACCAGGCACAGCGTGCCCAGCGCGGTCAGCAGATCGGGATCGGTGGGACGTTGCTGCAACCAGGATTCGGCGCGCTCCAGGCGGCGCGGCACTTGCAGGGCGTCGCAACGCGCATAGGCCGCCACCAGGCGCGGATCGAATTTGCGCGCGATGGCGGCGTCCAGGATGCGCGCGGCCTCGTCGCCCTCGCCCGCCGCCTCGAAGACGTTCGCGGCGGCCAGGGCGATCTCGGGCAAGACGCGCTCGTCGGTCTTCATGTCCTTCCAGATGCCGCGCCAGCCGTCGCCACCGGCGGCGGCCCGCAAGCGCGCCGCACCGGCCACGTCGATCAGGTGCATGGCCTCGTCCTTGTCCATGGCACCGCGCCGCAACAGCCCGCGCGCCAGGGTGAACACCCGCTCGTGATGATTCAAGGCGCGTTCCGCGCGCAACAGCAGGCGCAAGGTATGCAGATGGCGCGCCCCGCCGTCCTGCAGGGGCTCCAGCACCTGCAAGGCCTGCTGCGGCCGGCCCTGCTCCAGCAGCATGTCGGCGCTGACCGTGGCGACGGCCTCGATCAGGCCGGCGTCCGTGCCGGCGTGCTCGCGGGCGCGATCCAGCATCACGTCGCGCCGTACAAACTCGCCCAGGCCTTGCGCCGCACGGGCGGCCGACAGCGCTGCCAGCACACGCCGGTTGCGCGCACGCGTCTGGTCCAGCAATTTGGTGAGATCTTTTTCGGCATGGGCGAAGCGGCCTTCCAGCAGGCCGATCCAGCCGCGCTCCAGCAACTCGTGGTCACGCGCTTGCGCGCGCCGTCCGCGCCAGGCCCGCACCCGTTCCGGGATGGCCAGCAGCCAAGCCAGCAGGCGCAAGCCGATATAAATGGCCAGGAACAGGCCCACCAGCAGCAACACCGCCAGCGTCAGCGACATCTCGATGCGGTAGGGCCAGACCAGGATCAATACGTTGCCCGGGTGTGCGCGCAGCACCACCGCCACGGCAACCGCGACAACCGCCAGCAATAACGTCCAGAACCAGGCGCGCATGGATCAGTCCCGTCCGCGCGAGTTGGTGCCGGCGGCGCCCGTAGCACCCGAAGCACGGATGGCGGCCACGGCGTTCAGGCTGTCGGCCACGTCAGGCACAGGCACGGAGATTTCCGTCTGCGTCAGTTCGCGCGTCAGGTTCAACGCCGCCAGGGTGTCGGCGGAACGGCGGTCGAAATAGGTGTCCAGCGTGCGGTTGACGGTCTCCAGCTCGCTCTTCCAGATGGCCGGCTGGCGCATCAGCAAGGACAGCTGGACCGACAGCAGGCGCTGGCGCAGCGTAGAGCGCAACTGCAGCGCCTGTTCGGGCGACAGCAGCAGGGCCGACGGTTCGTCGACGCGCTGCACGCGGATCAGATCGCCCAGTTCACGCACCAGCGCCGTGCCGCTACGCGCGGGCCACGACGCGATTTCGGCGCGCCAGCGTTGCCACCAGGCGGCATCCGCCGGCAAGGTTTCCTCTGCCACCGGCGGCGCCACGGGGGCGGCGGCCGGCGTGGCATCGGCGGACGCACCCGGCGCCAGCATGCCGGGAGCCACCGCGTCGGGCGCCAGCAGCGGCGCCTTGCCGACCAGGGCGACCAGGCGTTCGATACGGGAAGACTGCGCCGGCACATCGACGGTGGGCACGGCGCGCAGGCGATCGAGGTCGCCGTTGATGGCCTGCTGCAGGCTGGCGAAGCGCGGCCGGTCGGCACGGGCCAGACGGGCTTGCGCGGTTTCCAGGGCCACGATGGCATTGCTCACATTGCCCGCCAGGCGCAGTTGCTGGCTGGCGATGGTCAACATGCGCTCGACATCGTTGGCCAGGACTTCGTCGCTGGAGCTGTCATTGAAGGCCTGCCAGGCCTGTTCCAGCGCCACGTACTGGCTCTGCGTGTCGCGCAGCGCGTTTTCCAGGGCGGCGGCCTTGCCCGCTTGCGCCTGCGCCAGGGCCAGGGCCTGGCGGGCTTCGTTGCGGGTCTGTCCCAGCGCGCTGTTCAGATTGTCGATGCGGGTGGCGACTTCACGGCCGGCGGCCACGAATTCACGGCGCTGCATGTACAGCGCGGCGGCCAGGACGGCCGCCAGCACGATAACGACGACCAGGGCGGAGACGGCGGGCGAGACACCGCTCTTGCGCGTCGGACGCGGCGGCGGAGCGGCTGCGGGCTTGCCCGCGGACGGCGGCGTGGCGCCGGTTGCGGCCGAAGGCACGACCGGCTCAGTGGCAGGGGTATTTTCTGTCATGGGGCGATTGTATTCGCTACGAAAGTGAAACGCGCGTGTGCCGACCTAACAGGCGGAAACAAAAGCTTCAAACAGTGCATCGTTGTCGGGCACCTGCACGCTGATCGCCGCTTCAGCCACCGCTTCCTGGCCTGCCATCCGCCGCGCCAGGGCGGGATGGGTCACTATGAAACGACAGCCGCGCCACCAGGGCAGTACCCCCGCGCGGACGACGTTGTCCAGGACGGCGGCGATCCCTTCCCCGCTGGTCAGCAGCCAGGTCGGCCGCAAGGCCTGGTCGCGCCAGGCGCGCAGTTGCGCCAGTTCGGCATCGCCCCATTGCGCCGGGGCCCGGTGATACGCCGCGTGCGGCACGACTTCCACCCCGGCGCCGCGCAACTGCTCCGCCAGCCAGTCGCGCCCCTGCGTGCCCCGTACGATCAGGACCCGGCCGGGCAACGGACCGCGCCGGCGCAGTTCGTCCCACAAGGCTTCGGAATCATGGCTGGGGGCGTCCGGGCCCGGGTGGATGAGCGTGGCGCCGTCGAAGGCGCCGCTGGCACGCAGCGTGGCGGCGCTGGCCGGCCCTACCGTGGCGACGGCACAGGACACGGGCCAGGAGCGATTGCCGCCCTGCCCGGACTGGCGCAATTGCGCCAGATAATGCCGCGCGGCATTGCCACTGACGAAAACCGCCAGGTCGAAATGCTGCGGCAGCGGCAACTGCCCGGACCCAGCGGGCAGCGTGGCCAACGCCAGCGCCGGCCAGTCGCGCACCTGCCAGCCAGCCGCGCGCAGGCGTTGCGCCAGCGCATCGTTACTGCCCAGGGGCCGCGTCAGGATTGCGATATCGGACATGCTATTCGGATCGCCAGTCGGCCTATACAAAACGCAATGGACAAGCGCGACACAGGTTCGGGCTTGTCCATTGGACGGCCGCACCGGAGAAGACCGGTACGGCCGGAGTGCCAGCAATCAGGAGAAGCTGGCGGCAACCACCGTAGCAATCACGCCCAGGATGGCCAGGACGAACAGCCCTTGCAGCAGGCTCAGGCCGCTTTCGGATTGCTGGAGGGTAGTGGTTCTACGCAGACTCATTGAAGCGCTTCCTTGGAGACGACTTTACGGCCGGCAAACCAGCGGCCCAACAGGACCACCAGCAGCGCGCCGACGATTTCAGCCCCCAATTTAACCATACCGGGCTGCTCCCCGAAATTGCGCGTGATCAAAACATCGGTCACCAGCATGCCGCCGGCGATCCAACCCAGCAGGCCGGCGCCCAGGGTGATGACCAGCGGATAACGGTCGATCAGCTTCAGCACCAGGGTCGAACCCCACACGATGATGGGCACGCTGACCAGCAGGCCGAACACCACCAGGCCGATCTGGTGATCCGCGTGGGCGCCCTGCGCCGCGCCGGCAATGGCGATGACGTTGTCCAGGCTCATGACGAAGTCGGCAATGATGATGGTCTTGATGGCCGCCATGATGGAGCCGCCGCCCTTGATCTTGTCATGGGCATCGTCTTCCGGAATCAGCAGCTTGACGCCGATCCACACCAGCAACAGGGCGCCGACGATCTTCAAGGCCGGGACGGCGAGCAGGGTCAGCGCGAAGGCAATCAGGATGACCCGCAGGATGATGGCCCCGGCGGTGCCCCACAAAATGCCCTGCATGCGCTGCTTGGGCGCCAGGTTGCGACACGCCAACGCGATGACGACAGCATTGTCGCCGCCGAGAAGAATGTCGATCAGGATGATCTGGAAAACCGCCGCCCAACTGAGCGTCTGTAGAAATTCAAGCACGTTACTACCCCCGAAACATGATGCATGTCTATCCAGACGGCGATGCCGCCCCCCCGTCGTCTATGAGACGACGGGGTTGGACCACGAATCGGGATTGTAGTTCAGCTTTCAGTCAGCTTTGCGTCGGGCGATAAGGATTTTCCCTAGTGCCAACACCAACAACGCACCCGCCACACCAACCATAGTAGCGAAGTTGTGCTGTGTCACGCCCAGCGCCGTGTCGATTCGAGCTATCGGTGCCTGCAGCGCGGGATCTCCCACAAGCAGTTCCCCGGCGATGAAACCCAGCAGCGCCGCGCCCACCCAGACGATGAGGGGAAAGCGCTCGATCACCTTCAGCAGCAACGTGCTGCCGAATATCACCAGCGGGATGCTGATGGCCAGGCCCAGCACCAGCAGCGTGGTATCGCCCATGGCGGCGGCGGCCACGGCCACCACGTTGTCCAGGCTCATCACCAGGTCGGCGATCATGATGGTACGGATGGCGGACATCAGCGAACCATGGGTCTTGCCATCGCCGTCTTCCTCGTTCTCGGGCAGCAACAACGTGACGCCGATATAAACCAGCAAAACCGCGCCGATCAGCTTCAGCCACGGCAACAGCAGCAGCTTGGCCGCAACCAGCGTCAGCACGATACGCATGATGATCGCGGCGGCGGAACCGATGACGATGGCTTTTTTCTGTTGCTCCGGCGGCAAGGCACGCGCCGCCAATGCGATGACGACAGCGTTATCGCCAGACAGAAGAATGTTTACCCAGATGATTTGCAGCAATGCGAGCCAGAATGCAGCTTGTGATAATTCCATACCCCTCTTTCCTCGGATCCCCCGAAGTGTTGATAACCATAAACAGGAATGAATTGCGCTGACCGCCTTGTGCGAGCAATGGCAGGTTCTATATAAGTATGTAGCGCGTTTGTGCCGGCATTATAAAGAGCTGAAAGCAAATATTCAGCTATTTGTCGGCTATCTGGAGGGTAAACGATGGGGTTTTACGGGGGTTGATGAAAGAAAAGAGATCCATCCTTTCGTTTTGCTGAATTAAAGCTTAAAAAGATGTCCGGACGAAAAAAAGCCCGCCACCTGGGCGGGCCTTGCGAGCAAGGCCGGTGATCCCGGCCTCCCCCGCGACAAGCAAAGCCGGTTTACATCACCGACTTGAGCAGCTTGCCCATTTCCGACGGGTTGCGGGTCGTGCGGATGCCGCAGCTTTCCATCACTTCCAGCTTGGCGTCGGCGGTATCGGCACCGCCCGAGATCAGCGCGCCGGCGTGGCCCATGCGCTTTCCCGGAGGCGCGGTAACGCCGGCGATGAAGCCGACCACCGGCTTCTTCATGTTGTCCTTCGCCCACAGCGCGGCGTTGACTTCATCCGGACCGCCGATTTCGCCGATCATGATGACGGCGTCGGTGTCGGGATCGTCATTGAACAACTTGAGCACGTCGATGTGCTTCAGGCCGTTGATGGGATCGCCGCCGATACCGACAGCGCTGGATTGGCCCAGGCCCAGTTCAGTGACCTGGCCCACGGCTTCGTACGTCAGCGTGCCGGAGCGGCTGACGATGCCGATGCGGCCCTTGCGGTGGATGTGGCCGGGCATGATGCCGATTTTGATTTCATCGGGGGTGATCAGGCCGGGGCAGTTCGGGCCCAGCAGCAGCGTCTTGCTGTTGATGGCCTTCATGCGGTTGCGCACTTCCAGCATGTCGCGAACGGGGATGCCTTCGGTAATGCAGATGGCCAGGTCCAGTTCGGCTTCGACAGCTTCCCAGATGGCGGCGGCGGCGCCGGCGGGCGGCACGTAGATCACCGAAACGGTGGCGCCGGTGTCGGCCTTCGCTTCCTTGACCGAAGCGAAAATGGGAATACCTTCGAAGTCCTCACCCGCTTTCTTCGGGTTCACGCCAGCCACGAAGGCGGCCTTACCGTTGGCGTAGTCGCGGCACATGCGGGTGTGGAACTGACCCGTCTTGCCCGTGATGCCTTGGGTGATGACTTTGGTGTCCTTGTTGATCAAGATCGACATTTATGAATCCTTGGCTATATCTTATTTGACGGCGGCAACGACTTTGGTGGCCGCTTCGGCCATGGTGTCGGCGCTGATGATGGGCAATCCGGAATCGGCGAGCATCTTCTTGCCGAGTTCTTCGTTGGTGCCCTTCATGCGGACGACCAGCGGAACGCTCAGGTTGACGGCCTTGCAAGCGGTGATCACGCCTTCGGCGATCACGTCGCAGCGCATGATGCCGCCGAAGATGTTGACCAGAATCGCCTTCACGCCCTTGTTCTTGAGCATGATCTTGAAGGCTTCGGTGACCTTCTCGGCCGTGGCGCCACCGCCGACGTCCAGGAAGTTGGCGGGTTCGCCGCCGAACAGCTTGATGGTGTCCATCGTAGCCATGGCCAGGCCGGCGCCGTTCACCAGGCAGCCGATATTGCCGTCGAGCTGGATGTAGGCCAGGTCGAACTTGCTGGCTTCGATTTCAGCGGGATCTTCTTCGTCCAGGTCGCGGTAGGCGACGATTTCCGGATGACGGAACAGGGCGTTCGGGTCGAAGTTGAACTTGGCGTCCAGGGCGATGACGTTGCCCTTGCTGTCGCGGTTCAGCGGGTTGATTTCGACCAGCGAGGCATCCGTTTCCATGTAGCACTGATACAGCTTCTGGAGGATGTCCACGGTCTGGGCGGTCGAGTCGGCGGGCATGCCGATGGCGTCAGCCACCTTCTTGCCCTGCTCGGCGGTCAGGCCGGCCAGCGGATCGATGTATTCGGTGACGATTTTTTCCGGCGAGGAGTGAGCCACTTCCTCGATGTCCATGCCGCCTTCGCTCGAAGCGATCAGGGCGACCTTCTGCGTGGCACGGTCGGTGACCAGCGACACGTAGTATTCCTTCTGGATGTCAGCGCCGTCTTCGATGTACAGGCGATTGACCTTCTGGCCTTCCGGGCCGGTCTGGTGCGTCTTGAGCTGCATGCCCAGGATTTCGCCGGCCAGCTTGCGCACGTCATCGAGCGAACGGGCCAGCTTCACGCCACCGCCCTTGCCGCGGCCACCCGCGTGAATCTGCGCCTTGACGACCCAGACCGGTCCTCCCAACTTCTCCGCGGCTGCCACGGCTTCGTCGACGGAGAGAGCGGGAATACCGCGCGGCACGGGGACGCCAAATTTCTTCAGCAGTTCCTTGCCTTGATACTCATGGATTTTCATGTGTTACCTGTCAGGTCGTATGGGTCAAAAAAGAAGGGTCTGAGGTGGCTTGGTCAGCGTTGTCCTCGCCGACGTACCACTTCGGGTAATGCGTCTGGACCACCGGGCCCGTGACGTCGAGCGCATGGCAGCCATCCAGCTGGAAGGGCCGCTTCCGCGATGTTTCGGCTGTCTCACGACGCCGGCCGGCCATGGCCTGCACCGCAGCGGTGGGCAGCACCAGGGACAACTCGGACATGTGAGTACAGCCCTGCACGCGGCCAAACCTTTCCTTGACGCTCTGACGAAAATTTTTCACCAGATTCATGCCGACCAGGTCCTGGTAGGCCGCTTCGATGCAGGTGCAATGCTCGCCATAGGGGGCGGCATCGTAGGCAGCCTGCGCCGCGACGATGGTGTAGCTATCGTCGATGGTAATACGCAGGTGCATATGGTGTATAGGGCGACCGGCGTGCATGACCGTGCCGTCGCTCCTGGAGAAGTCGTAGTCCTTGACGTCGATGAGCTCCGCTTCCATGTCCCACAGGCCGTCGTCGCGCGCAAAGCCCTGCACACGAATGGATCGTGTGTGCAACGGGGTGCGTGAGGTGTCCGGCGGCGGCAAAGGCATGCGGTTCGACCAAGGTCAGGTTGTTGCAAGGCAACAAAACCTGAAAAGTATAACCCGGGCCGCATTTCAGAAAAAAGCGGGGCGGAACCCCGCGGTTCCGCCCCCTGGAATTTCACTCGGTGTCCATGCCCGCTCAGGCCGCCTCGCGCAGCTTGCGCGCCGCGTCGACCATGCTCACCAGCGCGGCTTCGGTTTCCGGCCAGGCGCGCGTCTTCAAACCGCAGTCCGGATTGACCCACAGCCTTTCCTTCGGCAGGCGCGCGGCCGCCTTGCGCATCAGGTCGACCATCCAGCCCACTTCCGGCACGTTGGGCGAGTGGATGTCATAGACGCCCGGCCCGATGTCGTTCGGATAGCGGTAGTCCTCGAAGGCCTTGAGCAGTTCCATATTCGACCGTGAGGTTTCGATGGTGATCACGTCCGCATCCATGGCGCCGATCGATTCAATGATGTCGTTGAACTCCGAGTAGCACATATGGGTGTGGATCTGCGTGTCGGCCCGCACGCCGCTGGTGGACAGCCGGAAGCAATCGACCGCCCAGTCCAGGTAGGCCTGCCAGTCGGCCCGGCGCAGCGGCAGGCCTTCCCGGATGGCCGGCTCGTCGATCTGGATGACGCGGATGCCGGCCTGCTCCAGGTCGACCACTTCGTCGCGCAGGGCCAGCGCCAGTTGGCGGCAGGTCTGGGCACGCGGCTGGTCGTCGCGCACGAAGGACCACTGCAGGATGGTGACCGGGCCGGTCAGCATCCCCTTGACGGGCTTCTCGGTCAGCGATTGCGCATAGGCCGACCACGCCACCGTCATCGGCGCGGAACGGGCCACGTCGCCAAAAATCACCGGCGGCTTGACGCAACGCGAGCCGTAGCTCTGCACCCAGCCATTCCTGGTGAACGCGAAACCGGCCAGCAGCTCGCCGAAGTATTCGACCATGTCGTTACGCTCGGGCTCGCCGTGCACCAGAACGTCCAGGCCCACTTTTTCCTGGAAGCGGATGACTTCCTCGATTTCCTTGCGGATGGCGTTTTCATAGGCGGCGTCGCTGAGCGCGCCAGCCTTCCAGTCCCGGCGCAAGGCACGGATTTCCTGGGTCTGCGGGAAGGAGCCGATGGTGGTCGTCGGATAGGCAGGCAGCTTCAGCCCCGCCTGCTGCCGGGCGATACGCTCGCCAAAGGCCACCCGTGCCAATTCGACGTCGGCGGACGCGGCCAGGCGGGCAGCGACGGCGGGGTTATGGATGCGCGGCGACCTGGCGCGGGCCTGCAGGGCGGCGCGTTGGCCGGCCAGCTTCTCCTGCACGGCGGTGGTGCTGGCGCCGCCCAGCGCCTGGCCAAGGACGCCCAGCTCGTCCAGCTTCTGCACCGCGAACGACAGCCAGCTCTTGAGCTCCGGATCCAGCTCCGTCTCGAAGGCCAGGTCCACCGGCACGTGCAACAGCGAGCACGACGGCGCCAGCCACAGGCGCTCGCCCAATTGCTGGCGTACCGGCGCCAGCGTCCGCAGGGCGGCGTCCAGGTCGGTACGCCAGATGTTGCGGCCATTGATGACACCGGCCGACAACACCTGGTCGGCACGCAGGGCGGCAAGCACGCCGGCCAATTGCTCGGGGGCACGCACCAGGTCGACGTGCAGGCCGGCCACGGGCAGCGCGGCGGCGGTCTGCAGATTGTCTTGCAGGCCGTCGAAGTACGTCGCCAGCAACAGCTTGACGGGCGCCTTGGCCAGGTCGGCGTAAACGCGGCCATAGGCGGCGCGCCACGTGGCGGGCAGGTCCAGGGCCAGGATGGGCTCGTCGATCTGCACCCATTCGACGTCCAGGCTGGCCAGGCGGCCCAGCACGTCGGCGTAGACCGGCAGCAGTGCGTCCAGCAGGGCCAGCTTGCCTTCGTCGCCCGCGCCGGCACCGAAAGCGTCGCCCTTGCCCAGCCACAACCACGTCAGCGGGCCGGGAATCACCACCTTGACGCCGTGGCCCAAGGCCTGGGCTTCACGGACCTGGTCGAACAGCGCATTGCGCGCCACGCGGAAAGTCTGGCGGGGAGTCAGTTCCGGGACGATGTAGTGGTAGTTGGTGTCGAACCACTTGGTCATCTCGCACGCGGCGGCCGGCGTACCGGTCGGCGCGCGGCCACGCCCCATGCGGAACAGCGTGTCCAGCGTGACGGGCTGGTCGTCCTTCTGCGCGAAGCGCGCGGGCACGGCGCCCAGCAGCGTGGTCCATTCGAGGATGTGGTCGTACCAGGCGAAATCGCCCACCGGCACGAACGCCATGCCGGCATCGGCCTGTAATTTCCAATGCCGGGCGCGCAGTTCGCGGCCCGTGGCTGCCAATTCTTCCTGGGTCGACTTGCCGGCCCAGTAGGCCTCGACCGCACGCTTCAGTTCGCGCTGGGCACCGATACGCGGGAATCCGAATTATGAATGATCGTCATGGTTTTTCAGATAAAGAGAGGCCTGTTCAAGTTCAGCCATTGTGCGCGCAACGGAACTTGAGGCAAAATCAATCTCTGCATTAATTTCATGAAATCAGTTCATACAAATCCATGCTCGAAATTCGCCACCTTGAAACGCTGGCAGCCATCCGCGACGGTGGCAGCCTGCTGGAAGCCGCAGAGCGGCTGCACCTGACGCAGTCCGCGTTGTCGCATCAACTGCGTGAACTGGAAGCCCGTCTGGGCACGCCCTTGCTCAACCGCCGCACCCGGCCCGCACGCCTGACGACGGCGGGACTGCGTGTGCTGGCCCTGGCCGATGACGTCCTGCCGCGGATACGCGCCACCGAACGCGAGCTGCAAAGGCTGGCCGCCGGCCGCACCGGCCGCCTGCACATCGCCATCGACTGCCATTCCTGCTTCCAGTGGCTGATGCCGGCCCTGGACGCCTTCCGCGCCCAATGGCCGGAGGTTGCGCTGGACCTGTCGGCGGCGTTTTCCTTCGCCCCCCTGCCCGCGCTGGTGCGCGGTGACCTGGATCTGGTGATCACCTCGGACCCGCAACCGCTGGAGGCGCTGGAATACGAACCGCTGTTCACCTATGAAATGGTGCTGGCGATGTCCGAAGCCAATCCCCTGTCCCACGCGCGCTATGTGCAGCCGGAACAATTGGCCGACCAGGTGCTGGTGACCTATCCGGTGGACAAGCAAAGGCTGGACGTCTTCACGCGCTTTCTCGATCCGGCCGACGTGGAACCCGCAGGCGTACGCAAGGCCGAGCTGACGCCCATCATCGTGCAATTGGTGGCCAGCAACCGGGGCGTGGCGGCGCTGCCCAACTGGGCGTTGACGGAATATCTGGACCAGGGCTGGTTGCGGGTGAAACCGCTGGGCCCGCAAGGCTTGTGGAGCACGCTGTCCGCGGCCGTGCGGTCAGAGGACATGGACTCGCCGTATATCAAGGACTTCCTGAAGATCGCCCGTGAAGTGTGCTTCCGCAACCTGACGGGTATCAAGGCTGTGCAACGGGACCATAAGGGCTGAGCGTAGCAGTGGCGCGGCGGGCGTTGGATGCCCGCTGCGCGCCGGCCGCGGGCTCTGAGGAAAAAGCCGGGCAAACGCAGCGCGTGACGCGAAACGTCGTTTTACTCGTCGTCGTCGCTGCCGCCCAGGATGCGGCGTATGACGTCGTGGGCGAAGCCGCGGCCCGCCAGGAAACGCGCCTGCTTGGCATACGCGCTGCGATCGCCGGGGGCGGGCCGCTCGCCGAAGCGCTTGTCCCACACCGCACGGGCCCGTTCGTATTCAGTAGCCCGCAGGTTTTCCTGCAGCTCGCTTACCTGGGCCTCGGCCACGCCCTTG
Source organism: Achromobacter sp. HZ34 (assembly GCF_002209485.1). GTDB lineage: Bacteria > Pseudomonadota > Gammaproteobacteria > Burkholderiales > Burkholderiaceae_B > Bordetella_C. The sequence goes on from NZ_NJIX01000002.1 coordinate 539,922, forward strand.
GCGCGTAGTTCCTGCACGATGCGGGCGGCGCCTTGACGGTCGGCGCGTCGATGGACCAGGCTTTGCGCAAAGCGCTCGGTGGACAGCCACCCTTCCCGCTCCAGGTCGTCAAGGACCTTGTTGAGTTCGTCCTCGCTGTCGGCGTGCGGCTTCAGCTTGCTCGCGATCTCATTGCGCGCATAGTCGCGCCGGGACAGGAAACCTACCGCGCGTGCCTTCAGGCTGGGGCCGCTGCGCGTGGGGGTAGCGGCCTGAGCGCTCCCGTCAGCGTCGAATTCGCCCCCCCCGCTGTCGTCCGCTCGAGCATGTGAAGGAGACGACCGGGAGCTTTTGAAACGGCGGGTAGAACGCGACGTCCGCGTGTACCCGTCTTCGTCAACGTCGCTGGAGCCAGCATCGGTCCCGGAAGATTTCCCCGGGGCCAACTGCTCGAAGCCACCGTCATCGTCATCATCGGCGCCGGACCGACCAGCCCGGCGCGAGCGCGAGGGTCCGGAGCCCCAGCTCATGCTGGATCAATCCTCTTCGGCTTCCGCCGCGGTGGCAGCGAAGGTATTGGCACGAACGACCACACCCTGGTTCTCGCGCACCCGGTTCTCGATCTCCAGCGCCATCTCCTTGTGCTCTTTCAGGTACTCGCGCACATTGTCCTTGCCCTGGCCGATACGCTCGCCGTTGTAGCTGTACCACGCACCCGACTTGTCGACCACGCCCGCCTGCACGCCCAGATCGATGATTTCGCCTTCACGCGAAATACCCGCGCCGTACATGATGTCGAACTCGGCTTGCTTGAACGGCGGCGACACCTTGTTCTTCACGACCTTGACGCGGGTTTCGTTGCCGACCACCTCGTCGCCCTTCTTGATCGAACCGATACGGCGGATGTCCAGACGCACGGAGGAGTAGAACTTGAGCGCATTGCCGCCGGTGGTGGTTTCGGGGTTGCCGAACATCACACCGATCTTCATACGGATCTGGTTGATGAAGATCACCATGCAGTTGGTGCGCTTGATCGTGGCGGTGAGCTTGCGCAGGGCCTGGCTCATCAGGCGCGCCTGCAGGCCGGGCAGCGAGTCGCCCATTTCGCCTTCGATTTCCGCCTTGGGCACCAGGGCCGCCACCGAGTCGATGACGATCAGGTCGACCGAACCCGAACGCACCAGCGCGTCCGTGATTTCCAGGGCCTGTTCACCGGTGTCGGGCTGCGAAATAAGCAGGTCCGTCAGGTTGACGCCCAGCTTGGCGGCATATTGCACGTCGAGCGCATGCTCGGCGTCGACGAAGGCGCAGGTGCCGCCGATTTTTTGCATTTCAGCAACGACCTGCAGCGTCAGCGTGGTCTTGCCCGACGATTCCGGGCCATAGATTTCGACGACGCGGCCGCGCGGCAGGCCGCCAACGCCCAAGGCGATGTCCAGGCCCAGCGAACCGGTGGAGACGACCTGGATATCGTGCGATACCTCGTTGTCGCCGTAACGCATGATCGAACCCTTGCCGAACTGCTTTTCGATCTGCGAGAGCGCGGCGGCCAATGCCTTGGCTTTTTCGGCGGCGGCGCCCTTGCTGTTTTTGTCGTCCATTAAGGTGTCCTGTCTGAGTCCGGTTTGGCGAATGCTGGATTATGGCATTGGATTCTACTGGACAAAAACCCAGTGTGGCAAGCCCGTCCTGGGATCCCGTCCAGGATACTGCTCGCGTATTCCCGATATGGGCAAGCCCGCCGGGCCATGCCAGAATCGTGCCGGAAGTGTGGAGATAGACAAAAAACCGGACACGAATCCGGTTCGCCCTGGCTGCGACCTCAAATAACCAACACCCAGCGAGCCCGGTTCCATGCGTATTTTGATTGCTGAAGACGACAGCATCCTGGCTGACGGCTTGTCACGCTCATTGCGCCACGGCGGTTATGCGGTGGATGCCGTGCGCGACGGCATGGCCGCTGACCTGGCGCTGTCCGCCCAGGCCTTCGACCTGCTGATCCTCGATCTTGGCCTGCCCCAGTTGGCCGGCCTGGAAGTCCTGCGCCGGCTGCGCTCGCGCAATTCCCATTTGCCGGTCTTGATCCTGACCGCCGCCGACAGCGTCGAACAGCGCGTCAAGGGCCTGGACCTGGGCGCCGACGACTATATGGCCAAGCCCTTCGCCCTGTCCGAACTGGAAGCGCGCGTGCGGGCACTCACCCGGCGCGGCGCCGGCGGCGGCGCCACCCTGGTGCGCCACGGCCGGCTGGTGTTCGACCAGACCGGCCGCGTGGCCATGGTCGACGAACAGACCCTGGACCTGTCGGCGCGCGAAGTCAGCCTGCTGGAAATCCTGTTGATGCGCAGCGGCCGCATGGTCAGCAAGAACCAGTTGGTGGACCACCTGTGCGAATGGGGCGAGGAAGTCAGCACCAACGCCATCGAAGTCTACGTGCATCGCCTGCGCAAGAAGCTCGAACCCAGCGGCGTGAAGATCATGACGGTGCGCGGCCTGGGCTATTGCCTTGAACGGGAACCCGGTGCGAGCTTTCTTTCGAACTGAATCGGCGTCGCCCCCCGCGCTGAACCAGGAAGCGTTGGAAGTGGTGCGTGCGGGCGCACGCGGCCCCAGCTTCCGCCCGCCGCGCCGTTCCCTGCTGGGCGAAATCCTTGACTGGATGCTGGCGCCGCTGTTCCTGCTGTGGCCGATGAGCGTGGCCATCACTTACGTGGTGGCGCAGCACATTGCCGACGTCCCTTACGACCGCTCGCTGGCCAACACGGTGAACCTGCTGGCCCACCAGGCGCGCGTCGTGGACGGCAAGCCGGCCCTGCCCATGAACGACACGCTGCGGCAGGCCTTGCGCGCCGACGAGACCGCCAGCCTGTTCTGGCTGGTGGTCGACAGCCAGGGCCGTTACGTGGCGGGCGATCGCGGCCTGCCCCTGCCCAAGGCGGCCAGCACGGTGGAACCGGGCGTGGTGCGCTTCGACGACGACAGCCTGCGGGGATTCGCCATCCGGGTGGCCTACACGCGGGTGGATCCGGGTACCCCGGCGGACGCCCAGGGCCCCGCCGGGCATCTGCTCACGGTGCTGGTGGCCGAAACCGGTGAAAAGCGCGCGCAACTGGCCAACGAGATCATCAAGGGGGTCATCATCCCGCAGTTCGTGGTGCTGCCCATCGCGGTGCTCCTGGTGTGGTTCGGCCTGTCGCGCGGCGTGGCGCCGCTGAACGCGTTGCAGCAGCGCTTGCGGGCACGGCGCCCCGACGACCTGTCGCCCATCGACGACCGTGCCGCGCCCACCGAAATCGCGCCCCTGGTCGGCGCCATCAACGATCTGCTGGACCGGCTGTCGGCCACGGTGCAGACCCAGCGCCGCTTCGTCGCCGATGCCGCGCACCAGTTGAAGACCCCGCTGGCCGGGCTGCGCACCCAGGCCGAACTGGCCCTGCGCGATGCCAGCGCCGACGAGATGCAGGCCAGCCTGCGCCAGCTGGTCACCGGGTCCGAACGCGCGACCCGGCTGGTCAATCAACTATTGCTGCTGGCCCATGCCGAAAACCCCGCCGCGGTGGGCATGACGCCCATCGACCTGGCCGAGGTCGCGCGCGAGCACACCACGCAGTGGGCGCCGCAGGCCCTGGCCCTGCGCACCGATCTGGGCTTCGAGGACCCGGACGGCGCGGTTCCCATCGCGGGCAATCCCATCCTGCTGGGGGAACTGCTGAACAACCTGCTGGACAACGCCCTGCGCTATACGCCGCGCGGCGGCCGCATCACCGTCAGGGTGCGCCGCCAGGGAAATTACGCTGTGCTGGACGTCGAGGACTCCGGTCCCGGCATCCCCCTGGCCGAACGGGAACGGGTCTTCGACCGCTTCTACCGCGTGCTGGGCACCCAGGCCGATGGCAGCGGACTGGGCCTGGCCATCGTGCGCGAGATCGCCGGCAAGCACGATGCCGTGGTGAGGATCACCGATAACACCGATAGCGCAGATAGCACAGATAGCGCAGGTAGCGCAGGTAGCGCCGGGCCCGCCGCTGACGCCGGCGTTGCAAGCGCAACGCCCGGCACCCGGTTCACGGTGACCTTCCCTCTGGCGCCTTCTTTACATAAAGATACACTTTTAGAATGACGTCTTATAAAAACGTCAGTCCCTCGTCAGTCTCAAGTCCTACCTTGCAGCCTGACCCGGATTGATAACCATCGACCGGGAGAAAGAGCACGGCGCCCGATCGCCGGCCACCCTTCGAGGAGACATCATGAGCACCGCATCCATGCCGCGCGCAGGGGGAGGGGTTGCCGCCCCACCCATGACCCGCAACGAACGCAAGGTAATTTTCGCGTCGTCGCTGGGTACTGTTTTCGAGTGGTACGACTTCTATCTGTACGGGTCGCTGGCGCCCATCATCGCCATGCACTTCTTTTCGGGGGTCAATCCGACGGCGGGCTTCATCTTCGCCCTGCTCGCCTTCGCCGCGGGCTTTGCCGTGCGGCCGTTCGGCGCGCTGGTGTTCGGCCGGCTGGGCGACCTGGTCGGGCGTAAATACACGTTCCTGGTCACCATCGTCATCATGGGCCTGTCCACTTTCCTGGTGGGGTTGCTGCCCAGCTACGGATCCATCGGCATCCTGGCGCCCATCTGCCTGATCGTGCTGCGCCTGCTGCAAGGGCTGGCGCTCGGCGGCGAGTACGGCGGCGCGGCCACCTACGTGGCCGAGCACGCACCGATGGGCCGGCGCGGGTTCTATACCAGCTGGATCCAGACCACCGCGACGCTGGGCCTGTTCCTGTCCCTGCTGGTGATCCTGGGCGTGCGCAGCTACGCCGGCGAAGAAGCCTTCCGCGACTCCTGGGGCTGGTGGCGTGCGCCCTTCCTGCTGTCCTTTGTCCTGCTGGCGATTTCGGTGTGGATCCGCATGCAGTTGAGCGAATCGCCCACCTTCCAGCGCATGAAGGAAGAAGGCAAGGGTTCCAAGGCGCCGCTGACCGAATCGTTCGGCCAATGGAAGAACCTCAAGGTCGTGATCCTGGCCTTGCTGGGCCTGACCGCCGGCCAGGCCGTGGTCTGGTACACGGGGCAGTTCTACTCCCTGTTCTTCCTGACGCAGACGTTGAAGGTCGATGCCAACACCGCCAACATCATGATCGCGGTGGCGTTGTTGATCGGCACGCCCTTCTTCGTGATCTTCGGCGGATTGTCCGACCGTATCGGCCGCAAGCCCATCATCATGGCGGGCTGCCTGATCGCGGCACTGACCTACTTCCCCATCTTCCAGGGCATCACGCACTTCGCCAACCCGGCGCTGGAGAAAGCCCAGGCCAATGCGCCGGTGACGGTGTTCGCCGACCCGGCCACGTGCTCCTTCCAGTTCAATCCGGTGGGCACGTCGTCGTTCACCAGCTCCTGCGACGTGATCAAGTCCTTCCTGGCGCGCAACTCGGTCAACTACAAGAACGAGACCGCACCCGCGGGCTCGGTGGCCAAGGTGCGCATCGGCAACGACGAGTTCACCTCGTTCGAAGGGGCCGGCGTGCCGACGGCAGACTTCAAGGCCAAGGTCGCCGACATGGACAAGACGCTGACGGCGGCCATCCGCACCCACGGCTATCCCGCCAAGGCCGATCCCGCGCAGGCGAACAACGTCATGACCGTGGTGCTGCTGACCATCCTGGTGATCTACGTGACCATGGTGTACGGGCCCATCGCCGCCATGCTGGTGGAGATGTTCCCCACCCGCATCCGCTACACGTCGATGAGCCTGCCCTATCACATCGGCAACGGCTGGTTCGGCGGCTTCCTGCCACCGCTGGCCTTCGCCATCGTGGCGGCAACCGGGAACATTTATGACGGCTTGTGGTACCCCATCGTCATCGCCGCCATGACCCTGGTCATCGGCACCCTGTTCATCCGCGAAACCAAGGATGTCGATTTGAACGACTGACGGATACCCGGGCGTGGCGCCTCGCGCGCCGCTGCCCACGTCCCCTGCCGGGCAGGATGCTGCACCTGCCTGGCCTTGGAAGCTCCCCCACGGGAGCTTTTTTTTGGCCGGACAAAAAAAAACGGCCCGCCTGTTAGGCAGGGCCGCTACGGGAGCACACGATGTCGCGCTGTTTTAAGGCTCGCGGGGAGCGCGGCATCGGTGTCAGAGGGCGTGCATGCGGCCAAAGGACAGGGGGATCAATCGTCCTTTGACGGGTTGCATGACCGTCTTCCGAGCCGGCAGTCTAAGTGCCCGCCTCTGACACCGTCCTGAAAAATCCTATTTACTTTCGCATGCCGGCACCGACCACCACCACGCCCACCACGATGGCGGCAATGCCCGCCCAGCCCGGGATAGGCACGGACTTCTCCGTTTCCGCGGTGGCCTTCACCGACCCGATCTGCAGCACGGTGTCTTCGGATTTGTAGCTGAAGCCCCGGTAGACCAGGGCGGCGATACCCAGCACGATCAGCAGGGCTCCAATAATGGTCGTGGATTTCATGGCGGCACTCGCTTAAGGATGAGAAGAGATGCGGCGGAAGATACCGCGCGCCTTTTGGCGTGTCAGTGACAGAACGTGTCCAGTGTCATGATCGGCGACACGGCCCATGTCGTATAGAATCCACCCTTTTGCCCGACGCCATGTGGTTCAAGAATCTAAAGATCTACCGTCTCTCCGCGCCCTGGACCGTCTTGGGCGACGCACTGGAAGACGCGCTCGCCAAGCACGCCTATCAGGGCGGCAATAACCTGGAAATGCAGAGCCTGGGCTGGATCGCTCCGCGCGAGAACGGCGGCCTTGCGCACGTCGTCAACGGCCAGATCCTGCTGGCGCTGCGCGCCGAGAAGAAACTGCTGCCGGCCACCGTGGTCAACCAGGTGACCAAGGCGCGCGCCCAGGAAATCGAGGAACAGCAGGGCTATAAGCCCGGCCGCAAGCAGATGAAGGAGATCAAGGAGCGCGTCACCGACGAGCTGCTCCCCAAGGCCTTCAGCATCTACCGCGACACCCGCGTGTGGATCGACCCGAAGAATCATTGGATGGTGATCGACGCCGCCGCCTCGGCCAAGGCCGATGAGGTACTGGGCCTGCTGGCCAAGAGCATCGACCCTTTCCCGGTCGAAGGCTTGTACGTCAACCAGTCGCCGGCTTCGGCCATGACCGGTTGGCTGGCCTCTGACGAAGCGCCGTCGAATTTCAGCATCGACCAGGACACCGAACTGAAATCGTCCGGTGACAGCGGTGCGGCGATCCGTTACGTCAAGCACTCCATCGATACCGACGACGTGCGCCGCCATATCCAGAACGGCAAGCAGTGCACGCGCCTGGCCATGACCTGGTCCGACCGCATTTCCTTCGTCCTGACCGAAGGCCTGGACGTCAAGCGCGTCGCGCCGCTGGATGTACTCAAGGAAAACACGGACACCATGGCGCAGAACGACGACGAGAAGTTCGACTCCGACATGGCCTTGATGACGGGCGAGCTGGCCAAACTGATGGCCGAAATGGTGGAAGCACTGGGCGGCGAGAAAAAAGGGATCTGAGCGGGATGGGGCGTATTGCCCCGCCCTGCCTTCAGTATCCGGTTCTCACGGGCCGGCGGTCCCGGGCTATTGCCTGGTCAGATCAATACCCGGTCATCTCCAGATATCCCGTTCCTCCCGGTGCCAGGCGCACCGGACCTTCCCAGTAAGGGAAGGACGTTCCCATCCATGCCTTGGATTGCAGGGCCTCGGCCGTGACATCCACGTCGCCGCCGCCAGCGCCAGCCGCGCCGGCGATGCGCACCCGCCATTTGGTGGGAAGCTTGCGGCCGTCGTCCAGCTGGCTCCACGCCAGGGGATCCAGCTGGATCTGCTCGCCCCGCAAGGCGATCGAATGGCCGTCCGGGCCTATCCACGTACCGGCGCGATACGGCGCCCCCTTGGCCTGGCGCACCTGGAACAGCATCACCTTGGCGCCTGAGGCCAGATGGAGCGAAAACCAGTCCCAGCCCCGCTGGTCGGCGGACAAGGGCTGGCTGCTCCACTCGCGGTCCAGCCATGCCGTTCCCTGCACGTGATGCACCTTGCCCGCGCGTTCGACATTGCCGCTGACTCGATAGAAAGGTTGGCTGTAGTAATACGACGCCTGGCCCTGCCCCGACTTTTCGCTATAGCCGGCATCGCCGTGCAGTACCAGCGGCCCATCGGCCTTGAGATCCAGCCGATAGCCAAAATCCTTGCCACCCGCCTGCATCGTCAGATGATCGATATCCGGGCCTTGCAATGACCAGTCGTCGATCCATGCATTGAAAGGAGATTCGCCACTCGGTTGGGACACCCTGCTCTGGACGCCGGCCTGGCCGATGCCGCCGCGCGCGAATTTTTCGGCGAATTGGTGGGAGTTGGCGTCGGTCAGGGCTGCGTGGGCCATCCACACGTTCGGACTATCCCAGCCGGCCTGCTCGGCACCAGGGCGCAGGGCCGAACGGAACAAGGTCCATTGCACGCCCCAGTCGCGGCCCTCCTCGTCCTTCAGATCCGCCGTCACGTACCACCACTCGATGCGATAGCCATCATGCGGACCATGATCTTGCGGAAAGACCAACGGCCGGCCACGCGTGACCTGCGCATAATCCGCCGCGTCACGCCCCAGGCCGGCGTAGCCGGCATTCGATGCATTCGACGCCTGGGGTGCCTTGGCATCGTCACATCCGCCAAGCAGTGCTGCGGCAACGAGCAGCGGCGCAAGTAACCCAGATCTTGCCTGGACACAGGCCCTCAGCGTGCCCATGGCAGCGCCAATGCCAGCACCCACCGCGCGCCATCGCATCACGTCACGTTTCATCGGCGAACTGCCTGATCAATTCGGCGGGCTGGCGCCGGCGTAATTGCCACACGGGCCATGCGGCGGCCAGCAGGCTCGTCAGCAAGCCCATCAACCCGAGCACCAGCAACTGCGCGGGAAATACATACAAAGGCAGCCGCCAACCGAACGCCTGCACATTGACCACTGCCACCAGGGTCCAGGCCAGTAGAACCCCCAACGGCATGGCGAACAGCACGGTCAGCAGCGACAAGGTCAACACTTGCCCCAATGCCAGCCACGCCAGTTGGCGCCGGGGCACGCCCAAGGCCCACAGCGGCGCCAGTTGCGCCAGCCGGCCCTGGCTCAAGGTCAGCAGGCTGATGAACAGGGCAATGCCGGCCACGCCCAGCGTCAAGGTATTCAGCGCGCCGGTCGCGGCGAACGTGCGTTCGAACACCTGCGTGGACCACAGCTTGATGGAGGCCTGCTCGGCGACCTGCATGCCATCGCCGCCGTAACGCTGTTCGAGTGCTTCCCGCAGCGTCTGTACCGCCCGGTCGCCGTCGCGCGCGGGGGTCGCCACATAGATGTTCACGCTGCGCAGCACGGCTTGCGGACTCAGCCGCCGCAACACCGCGGCGTCCATCAGCACATGTCCCCGTGGGTTGCCGTAATCGGCATAACGCGCCACGACGGTAAAGGTCGCCGGCGTTGCCGAGGGTCCGCCGTCGTTCCCCAAGCTGAACGTATCGCCTATCTTCAACCCCAGATGGCGCGCCAGTTGCTCGCTGACCATGACGCCACGGCCGGCCGCGACGGCGCGCCAGGCATCGTCGGATTGCTCCAGCAGCGGCCATTGCCGCACGGTCTCGGGATCATCGACGACACCCTGCAACTCCACCGGCCAACCGCGCACATTCGTGACGGCGCGCCATTGCGGCAACACCGCGCGCACCTCGGATCGCGTCCGCAGCCACTGCACGGCATCCACACCCTGCGCGCTGTCGCGCGGATTCAGGTAAATGTCCGCCGACAAGCGCTGGTCCAGCCAGCCCACGAAGGTCTTGCGGAATCCTTCGGTCATGCCGCCCACGCCGACGCTGGCGCCCAGGGCCAGCAACAAGGCCATCAGAGCCAGGCTCAAGGCGGGCAACTGTTGCCGGCTGTCGGCCACGAACCAGGACGCCAGCGGCCCGCGTGCGTGGCGCGCGCCCGCGGCCAGCAGCGCATCCAGCAGCGCGGGAAGCAGCAAAGCCGAGCCCAGCAGAATCGCCGCCTGCATGGCGAACGCGCTGGCCAGGCCGTTGCCCCCTATTCCGCATGCCGCCGCGAGCACCGCCAGCAGCGCCGCGCAGGCCACCTGACGCCGTTGCCGCGTCAGCTGCGTCGAGCGCCAGGCTTGCGGCCGGGCGATGGCCAGCAAAGGCAGGCGCGCCGCGCGCCACAGGCTGTCCGCGCCCGCTACCAAGGCCCCCAACAGCGTCATGCCGATGCCGGCGGCCCACCACCATGCGGGCAGGCTCAAGTGGCTGGCGACTTCGGCGCCATACAGGCCGCGCAGGCTGGCCGCCAGATTGCCCAGCAGCACACCGGCCAGCAGGTAGCCGCTGGCCACGCCCGCCAGGCCGCCTGCGAGCGCGAACAAGCCCAGTTCCACACCCAGGGCCGCCATCAATGCCCGCAAGCTGACGCCGCAAGCCCGCAGGGTGCGCAGCAGGCCGCGCCGTTGTTCCAACGCCAAGCCGATCGACGCATGCACGATGAACAAGCCCACGATGAAGGCCAGCATGCCCAAGGCGGTGAGATTGAGATGGAAGCTTTCGGTCAGGCGGCCCAGATCGTCGCGATCTTCCGACCGCGCCATCACCAGGCTGTCCGCCCACGGCGCGGGCGGAGTGAGTTCCGCCGCTTGCGCGGATTGGGTGGACTGGGTCGATTGCGTGGATTGCGTGGATTGGGTGGATTGGGTGGATTGGGTGGATTGGGTGGATTGGGTGGATTGCGTGGGTGACGTTGGCTGGGATGGCTGGGCAGTTTGCCCGACGCGGTCGCCCGGCCCGCTTGCAACCAATAATCGCGATGCCTTGCCTGGCTCGCGCAGCAACGCCTGCGCATGCCCTATATCCATCACCAGCACGCCCGGCGCCAGATCGGGCTGCACATGCAGGACGGGCAATTGCTCCCCATCCAATGTCACCGGCCTGTCGCCCTCGCGCAGGCCCAAGCGGCGCAGCGTGTCGGGCCCCGCCCAGACTTGCCCTGGTGCGCCGATGAAAGTCCCCATATCGAAGGCCTTGGCGACCTGCCCCGCCACTTCGGTCCCCGCCGGCAGGCTCAAGGGCTCGATGCCCATGACCCGCAACGATACCGGCGGCGCGCCGGCGAAGCGCAAAACGCCTTCGATCACGGGCGAGACCTGCCAACCGGCCCGCCGCAGTTCAACATAGACACGCTGATCCAGCAGCCCGCCCTGGCGCGGCAGCCATTGCACCTGCGCCGGCCCCAGCAGCACCGCACTGGCGCGCGCATAGTCAGCGCGCGCCTGCGCATTCAATGCCTGGACGCCACTCCATAAAGCCGTCGCCAGCCACAGGCCGCTCACGATGCTGGCGCATTGCAATGGATGTCGACGCCAATGGCCCGCCAGCGCCCGCATGCAGGAAAAGAACACACGCATTACTTGCGCACCGTCGCCATGGGCGCATCGTTGGACGATGCACTCACATTGCTACCCGTGCCGGCATCGCCCCCGGCATTGCCGTCAGCATCGGCAGGGATCGCGCCCCGCTCGTCCCCGCTCACCCGCCCCAGATGCAGCGTCACGCGGCGGGACAGGCGGGCGGCCATGCGCGCGCTGTGCGTCACCATCAGCAGGCTGCTGCCCGCGTCACGCACCAGCGCCAGCAACAGGTCCAGCACCACATCGCTGCTCGCCTCGTCCAGGCTGCCGGTAGGCTCGTCGGCCAACACCAACCCTGGCCGGCTTGCCAGCGCGCGCCCGATGGCGACCCGCTGCTGCTGTCCGCCGGACAACTGCTCCGGATAACGCGACAACAAGGCCGCCAACCCCAGACGCTCGGCAAGATGCCCTGTCCAGGCGGCGTCGTGGCGCCCCGCCAGCCGTGCCTGGAAATCCAGGTTGGCCGCCACATCCAGGCTGCCGATCAGGTTGTATTGCTGGAACACCAGTCCGATGCCCGTCCTGCGCCACTGAGCCAGGCCCGCCTCGCGCCGCGCGTGCAGCACCTCGCCATCGACCAGTACGCGTCCGCCATCGGGATAGTCCAGCCCGGCAATCAGATGCAGCAAGGTGCTCTTGCCGCTGCCGGACTCCCCCGTCAACGCCAGGCTTTCGCCCGCGGCCAGGCGCAGATCGACGCCGCGTAATACCGGTAGCGCCCCCTGCGCGGTGACGAAGGACTTATGCAGATCCTCGACGATAAGCACCCATGACTCCCAGTGCCGGCAAATGAAATAAAGCCCCTCGGGCCGACCCCGTGGGCGACCCGGCAAACAAAAAGGCACTCCGCCCCATGGGCGAGAGTGCCTTCGGAGACCGCGCCGGGCGCGGTACGACGAGCTTACTCCAAACCGTGGAACACCGAATCGTCGGGTCCGACGTGCGAGGGATGCTGCCACGTCACATCGCGCATCGAGTGCTGCACCAGGCCTTCCACCCCCAACAGCACGGCAAAGATGGCCATGCGGATAGGGATCCCGTTATCGGTCTGGCGGAAGATGGCCAGGCGTGGATCGTGATTCAGATCTACGCTGAGGTCGTTGGCGCCCGGACGGCTGTCGCGCGGCAACGGGTGCATGACGATGGTATCGGGACCGCAATAGGCATCGATGGTGGCGCGATTGATCTGGAAATCCGGCGTATAGCCTTCCTGCGCCTCGTCGACGAAACGCTCCTTCTGCACGCGCGTCGCGTAGATCACGTCCGCGCCCGACAGACCGTCGGCCAGCGACGTCTTCTGCTCGATCACGTTGCCGTTGCGCGAAGCCGTGTCGACGATATACGCCGGCATTTCCAGCCCGGGCGGCGACACCAGCGTGAACTTCACGCCGCGATACAGCGCCAGCAGCTTGATCAGCGAGTGCACCGTGCGGCCATACTTCAAGTCGCCGACCATGGCGATGTGGGCGCCGTCCAGCAGCTTGCCCAGGCGCGAGAATTCGGTAAGGATGGTGTACAGGTCCAGCAGCGCCTGGCTCGGATGCTCGCCGGGGCCGTCGCCGCCGTTGACCACCGGGATATTGGTGGCACGCGCGAATTCCGCCACCGACCCTTGTTCAGGATGGCGAATCACCATGGCGTCGACATAACCGCTCATCACGCGGCTGGTGTCGTAGATGGACTCGCCCTTGGCCATCGAAGAGAACGTGAAGCCGGTGGTGTCGCACACCGAGCCGCCCAGGCGGCAGAACGCCGAACCGAAACTGACGCGGGTACGGGTGCTGGCTTCGAAGAACAGGTTGCCCAGCACCGCGCCTTCCAGCACGCGCGATATTTTCTGGCGGCGCGCGATGGGCTGCATCATGTCCGCAACGCGGAACAGGTCTTCCACCGATTCGCGCGTGAACTGGTCGACCGACAGCAGTTGTGGCCGGCCCTCGACGCTGATGCGGTCGCGCAACGGCCCGGACTGGGCGCTCTGCGTATACTTTTCGAGCAGGACATTGTTCTGCACGATTTCCGAGACGAAACGCTCGACCACTTCCGGCATGGTGCGGAATTCCTGCGAGCCTTCCGGCAACAGCCAGGTATCTAGAGCGCGTCGCTTGACGCCGATACGCGTGGCGAAGACGTCACGCGTCAAATTGAGGCGGCGCATGGCGTCGCGCAGGAAAGCTTGCTGGGAGATGGACATGGTCGGTCCTGAGGAGGTTGTATACGCGTTTGCGATATGTACGCGTTGCGTATATTAATCCTCGATAAAAACCATGTCTATGGCTTTTGCGTACATATCACGCGGTCGCCACCCGCCCGGCTCTGGCGCTGCGCACCTGCAAGGCGATCAAGGCGGCGATGACGCCCGTGGCACCCGAGATCAGGAAAGCGTTCAGGTAGCTGCCCTGCGCGGCACGGACAGCGCCCGCCATGAAGGCGGCACTGGCGGCCCCCAACTGGTGGCCGGCGACGATCCACCCGAACACGATCGGCGCATCCCGCTCGCCGAACGACTCCACGGTCAGGCGCAGCGTGGGCGGCACCGTGGCGATCCAGTCCAGGCCGTAGAACACCGCGAAGATGCCCAGGCTATAGATGGAGAAATCCGAGAACGGCAGGAACATCAGCGACAAGCCGCGCAATCCGTAATAGACGAACAGCAGCTTGCGCGGATCGTAGCGATCGGTCAGCCAGCCCGACGCCGTGGTGCCGACGAGGTCGAACAGCCCCATCACCGCCAACAGGCCCGCGGCGCGCACCTCGGCGATACCCTGGTCATTGCACAGCGCAATGAAGTGGGTGCCGATCAGGCCATTGGTGGTGAAGCCGCAGATGAAGAAGGTGGCGAACAGGAACCAGAAGTTGCGCGTCCGCACCGCCCGGCCCAGCACCGAGAACGCCGCCTTGAGGGGGTTGGTATGCACGGGCGCGGGCGCCTTGTAGTCCGCATCGGCGCCATAAGGCACCATGCCCACGTCAGCCGGCCGCTCCGGCAGGATCAACCAGGCCAGGGGCAACAGGCAAAGACACACGGCGGAAATGGTCAGCACCACGGGACGCCAGCCCCCGCTTTCGGCCAGGGCGGCCAGGCCGGGCAGGAAAATCAAGGTGCCGGTGGCGGTGCTGGCCGTCAGCAAGCCCATCATCAGGCCGCGGTGCTTGACGAACCAGCGATTGACCACGGTGGCCCCGAACACGATGGCCACGCAGCCGGTCCCCACGCCGGACAGTACGCCCCAGCTGACGATCAGTTGCCAGGGTTGCGTCATCCAGGCACTGGCCCCCGTGGCCACGGTCATCAGCACCAGGGCCGACAACAGCGTACGACGCACACCATAGGTCTGCATCAGCGCGGCCGCGAACGGTCCCACCAGGCCATACAGGAATATACCGATCGCCGCGGAGAGGGACGTGATGTCGCGGCTCCAGCCAAAAGCGTTTTCCAACGGCACGATCAGCACGCCCGGCGCGGATCGCTGGCCGGCGCCCGCCAGCAGGGCAAGGAAGGCGATGGCGACGACAACGAAGGCATACTTCTGGCCGAATTTCTGCCCGAACTTCTGCCTGAAAGAAGGCCGCCGGGGCGATTGCTGCTGGCTTGCTGAATTCATGTTACTGACCGGTACGTTTCAGATTGGCGCATAATACGGATCTGGCTGTAGCTATGTCAAGGACATTCATGACCACGAAAACGCTTGCGCCGACGCCATCGCAAACGCCCTCCCCGGCATCTGGCGCGACGGCTCCCGCGGCTACCGAAAAACCGATGCGCGCGGCGGAACGCATCCAGCGCACGGCGTCGGACCTGTTTTACCGCGAGGGCATACGGGCGGTCGGCGTCGACGAGATCGTTACCCGGGCCGGCGTCACCAAACCCAGCCTGTATCGCAGCTTCGGCTCCAAGGACGAACTGGCGGCGTCCTATATGCGTGAATACGACGGCCAGTTCTTCACGCGTTTCGAGCAGGTCATCGCGCCTTATGAAGGCGACCCGCGCGCCCAGTTCATCGCGTATTTCACCTACATCGCCGGCCGCACCGAGTCACCCGATTACCGCGGCTGCGGCATGAGCAATGCCGCTGTCGAGTATCCGCGCACCAGCGACCAGGCGCAAATACATCCGGCGCGGCAGGTTGCGGAAAACAACAAGCGCGAATTGCGACGCCGCTTCCGCGCCATGGCCGCCGCCGCGGGTGCGAGCGACGCGGCGGGCCTGGGCGACGCCCTGTTGTTGATTCTTGAAGGTTGCCTGGTGTCCGCGCAGCTGTTCGAGCTGAATGGCGGCCGCCCATCGAAAGCGGCTCCCGCGGCGGTGCGGCGGCTGATCGATGCCTATCTGGCCGCGGACACCGAGGCCCGATAAGGCTGGGAAAAGCAGCACCCGTGCGCTACGGCGGCCAAGCGATGCCTGGCTGGCACAGGACTGACAGGGCGGCGGCCATGGCCCCGCGGCAAACGCCTTAAACCGGGGCCGGCGCGCTGACCTTCAGCGCTGCATTGCTGTTCTGGTATGACGCATCGTCGTGCAGCATGCTCGAACTATTGGCGACCGTGCTCCAGCAGCCCAGCACGAAAGCCACCACGGCGCACAAGTACGCCAGCACGCCGATCACCATGGGCAGCCAATGCCCGCGCCCGGCCCGGCCGGCGGCGATCTGGCGGAACAGGCTGAAATGCGCCAGATAGGAAAACAAAAGACCCAGCGCGCCGCAAGCCAGGCCGCCGGTAAAGGCCAGCGCGGCCTCCTGCAGGTCGGGCGGGTCGATGTCCGCGCCGACGATACCCATGGAGAAGGACAGCACCAGCAACAAGGCAATGCCATTGGCCAGGCCCAGCAGGCGGAACCCGGCGAGGGCATGCTGGGTCAGGGCTTGATAAGCGTTCGCGGGACGGGTGTTGTCTGGTAAATCCATGGAATGTCGAATGCTCAGGTAGCGGCGGGGGGCGGCATGGGGTCAGGGACACAGCATAGCGGGGAATCGCCGCGGCGGGAACGAGGCTTGCAGCATCTGGCGGGCTTATGTCCGAAGGGGATCCGACGATGAATAAACCACTGCGCCCGTCCAATACTCGCGCCGATCAAGACCACGCGCCGCGCGAGACCAGCCTGAATGCACGGGTATTTCCGCCGGCCACGCCTGTCGATGTGCCCAATCTGCCGAAAAAGGTGGAATCCACCAGGGCGGGCGCCGCAGGCACTGCCGGCACCAAACCGGATGGCCCGGCAGTGGAAACCGATGCGGAACACAACTGGGCCGACAGCACGCAACCTGCCCCCTACAAGAAGAAGGCCCGTACCTCGATTTTCTGACGGCGGGGGCCGCGGCAGTCAGTTGCATGCGCCCCTCGCGTTCACCCTTATCCACACCGGAGGCGTCCATGCCCAACAACGCACGTACTCTCAATCCTGGTAGCGACAAGTTGAGCGACTTCAAGACTCGTGCCGATACGATGGCCGGCACGCACGTCCTGCCCATGCCGGACCAGCAACCCGTGGTAGCCGGCATGCCGCGCCGGGACCGCTCCCTGACCGACCCCGGCGACCCTGGCATTCCCCGTCCGGAAGACGACGGCTATGGCAACAAGGCGTCGGATCTATCCGAAAAATCTTGATAGCCCCTGCACTGCCGCCTGGTCATCCGGGCGGCCGGAGTCATTTCAGTTGCCTGCGTCCGGCAACGGTACGCCCTGCAACGTCGGCGCAGTCCGATCCAGCAAGGGCGCGACGTTGCCGCCGGGCCCCTGGCGGCAGTCCGGCGTGGCCGACTGGATCGACCGGCGGGCCGCTTCCATTTCCGGCTGATCCCACGGATCCCCGCCAAACACGGTGACCGTCACCGTTGCATAACGCGCGGTATTGACCGGGCCATCGGGCCGCACCTTGATCACTTCCAGCAGCTTGGCCGGCTCGGTCCGCTTATAGACCGACACTGTGCCGGTAGCGGTCCGTTCATCGTAGGAAATATTGGACAGGTAATTGAGGCCATAGGCGTACACCACTTCCGTATGGCAAACGCGCACAAACTCGCTGGTCCGACGGAACGCGGCCATGTAGTCGGTTTGTACCGGGAAGGTCAGCGACGGGAAATTACCATCTGATGTGACGCCCTCCGCGGCGCAGCCGCCGAGAAGGACAAGGGCGCTCGCCAAGAGAGGCCGGAAAACGGACATGGATGCTCCAGGGCAAAAATTGGGCTTGAAACCCTGGGATTATGCAGCACCGACGGCCTGCCCTGCCATTTAGCGTGCCGACATCGGTCCTACATAGGCACCCAGTGCGCTGACGCCAGGCCGCGTGACGGCCGTCTTGCCGGCGCGTTGCTCGATGTAATTCATGGCTTCCAGCTGCCCGCGTACGGGTTGGGGAATGTTGAAACCTATCAACGAAGCCTGGGTCCGCAACTCCTTCAGCCAGCGGAATTGTTCCGGCGTCAATGTGGGCGTTGTTCTAAACATTTTTCTGCCTCTTCGAATCCTGGGAAGACGAATGCAGGGGCGCGACGCGGCCACCGGCCCCCGCTCGACCACAGGCCCGTCACCTACCGGCCATGCCGATGGGTGACGGGCCCAGCTTGCGGCTGATTACTTATTGCGATCGGCCGCGCCCTGGATCTTTTCGCCGCCGCGTTCAATGTCCTGGCCCGCGCCGTGCATCGTGTTGCACCCCGCGACCAAAGCGGTGAAAGCAAGCATTACAACGAGAAGGGCTTTGTTCTTCATGGTCTTTCCTTTGATAGGCAATAAAGAAAAATCGATCGAATGGGTCGATTCCCGTCACCTCAACAGCAAACGGCGTGCCCGGGTAAGTTCCCGTGCCGTTACGTTTTAGTACGGTTCTTCCGTACCGACCTCCCGCTGCTTTCCCCCGCCGGCGCGGGCACGGCATATGCCACTTTCGCCGCAGCAGTCACAACCGCAGACCGGAGGCCTTCATGTCCACCAAGCCCGACATTGCACCGAACACTCTCAACCCGCGTACGCTCGACTCCGCCGACGTCCCCGAGGTCCTGGCTCAAAACGCGGTTCCCAGCATTCACCGGGAGCCCGCACCGGGCGAACCGCCCTTGCCCGACGAGCCCCCTCTGCCCGGCGATCCGCCGTTGCCGGGCGATCCCCCGGGATCGCCCCCGTCCCCTCAGGCGCAGTGATGAACTACCCACCCTGACCTCGGGTGCGAACCTGAAACGCCATTGCTGAATTAAAATCGCACCAGCGGCCGCATGACGCGGCCGCTTTGCATTGCGCCATAAGCGGCGCCGGACCTCATCATGTTGCGCATTTCAGAAATCAAGCTGCCTCTCGACCATGCCGAGGATGCACTTCGTCTGGCTATTCTCCAAAAACTGGAGATTGCCGCCGACGACCTCATCTCCTTCTCCATTTATCGGCGTGGCTACGATGCCCGCAAGCAGGCCAACATCCTGCT
The DNA here is from genome assembly GCF_002209485.1 of Achromobacter sp. HZ34. GTDB lineage: Bacteria > Pseudomonadota > Gammaproteobacteria > Burkholderiales > Burkholderiaceae_B > Bordetella_C. The sequence goes on from NZ_NJIX01000002.1 coordinate 558,764, forward strand.
GGTGTACTCGGTCGACGTCGAGCTGCGCGACGAGGCAGCCGTCCTGGCCCGCCACAGCGGCTCGCCGCATGTGGCCCCCACGCCGGACATGACCTACCGCTTTGTCGCCAATGCCGCCGCCGCGCCCTCCGCCGCGCGACCGGTGGTGGTGGGCATGGGCCCTTGCGGCCTGTTCGCCGGCCTGATCCTGGCGCAGATGGGTTACCGCCCCATCATCCTCGAACGCGGCAAGGCCGTGCGTGAACGCACCAAGGACACTTGGGGCCTGTGGCGCAAGGAAGTGCTGCACCCCGAATCCAATGTGCAGTTCGGTGAAGGCGGTGCCGGTACGTTCTCCGACGGCAAGCTCTACAGCCAGATCAAGGATCCGCGCCATCTGGGCCGCAAGGTACTGGAAGAGTTCGTGCTGGCTGGCGCGCCCGAGGAAATCCTGTGGGTCAGCAAACCGCACATCGGCACGTTTCGCCTGGTCAGCATGGTGGAAAAGATGCGCGCCACCATCGAGTCGCTGGGCGGCGAGGTGCGCTTCGAACAGCGCGTAACCGACCTCGACCTGAACCACGGCGAGCTGCGCGGCTTGACGCTGGCCAGCGGCGAATACCTGCCCTGTAGGCATCTGGTGCTGGCCATCGGCCACAGCGCGCGCGATACCTTCGAGATGCTGCATCAGCGCGGCGTCTTCCTGGAAGCCAAGCCCTTTTCCATCGGCTTTCGCATCGAGCATCCGCAGTCGCTCATCGACCGCGCGCGCTTCGGCAAGTTCGTCAAGCATCCTTTGCTGGGAGCGGCCGATTACAAGCTGGTGCACCACGCCAACAATGGCCGCTCGGTGTACAGCTTCTGCATGTGCCCCGGCGGCACGGTCGTGGCGGCGACTTCCGAACCCAATCGTGTGGTGACCAATGGCATGAGCCAGTACTCCCGTGCGGAGCGCAATGCCAACGCCGGCATCGTTGTCGGCATCACGCCGGACGATTATCCCGGCGGGCCCCTGGCCGGCATCGCGTTCCAGCGGGAGTGGGAATCACGTGCTTATGAGTTGGGCGGTGGCGGCTATCACGCGCCGGGCCAGACCGTGGGCGATTTCATCGCGGGCCGGGCGTCCACCCAGCTGGGTTCGGTCGAGCCTTCCTACAAGCCGGGCGTCACGCCCACCGATCTGTCGACGGCCTTGCCGGGCTACGCCGTGGAAGCCATCCGCGAGGCCTTGCCCGCCTTCGATCGCAAGATCAAGGGCTATGCCATGCACGATGCCGTGCTGACCGCCGTCGAAACCCGCACGTCCTCGCCGCTGCGCATCACGCGCAATAACGACGACTTGCAAAGCGTGAACACCGCCGGCCTGTTCCCCGCGGGTGAAGGCGCGGGCTATGCGGGCGGGATCTATTCCGCGGCCATCGACGGCATCGAAGTCGCGGAAGCCGTCGCGCGCGACATCCTGGCGCGCCAGGCCAAAGTGGCATAAGCCCTTGCCGGCAGGGCGAAAGGCCAGGGATCAGAGTGGAGCCCACGTTGCCGTTTACGGCCGCGTGAGCCCCAGCCGCGCGGCGGCACCGGCGCCGGCGATTGCGCCACCGGCGAAGCAGGCCGTCAGCAGGTAGCCTCCAGTAGGCGCATCCCAATCCAGCATCTCGCCGGTACAGAAAACGCCCGGCAAGCGACGCAATTGCAGATCCTCGTCCACCTCATCCAGGCGCACGCCACCGGCGCTGCTGATGGCTTCGTCGATGGGCCGCGGTCCCGACAAGCGTAAAGGCAGGTCCTTGATGCAACGCGCCAGCCAGGCCGGATCATTGAAAGCCTCGGCCGGCGCGCATTCACGCAGCAAGGCCATCTTCACGCCTTTCAGGTTCAAGCGGCTCTGCAGATGGCTGGACCAGGAACGGGCCCCGCGCGGATGCGCCACGTCCATGGCGACGCGGTCGGCATCCATCTGCGGCAGCAGATCCACCCGCATTTCCGCGTAACCTTGCGCGCGCCATTGTTCCCGCAGGGCGGCGGACAAGGCATAGACCAGCCCGCCCTCCACACCGCTGGCGGTCAGGATGAATTCGCCGCGCCGCATGCCCCCCTGCCCGACCCGCGCCGCCACCGCCTTGACCGGCTCGCCGGCATGGCGTTCACGCAAGAACGGCGTCCACTGCGCATCGAAGCCGCAATTGGACGCCATCAGGTCATTCACGCCGACGCCACGCTCACGCAACAAGGGCACCCAGGCCCCATCCGACCCCAGGCGCGCCCAACTGGCGCCTCCCAAGGCCAGCACCACGGCATCGGCGCTGGCGCTTACCTGTCCCTGCGGGCTGGCGAAAAGAAGTGCGGACGTGGCCGTCCAGCCCAGCCACCGATGGCGCATGTGGAACTGCACGCCGGCGGCGCGCAAACGGGCCATCCATGCCCGCAACAGCGGCGCGGCCTTCATTTCCTGGGGAAATACGCGCCCGGACGTGCCCACGAAGGTTTGCACCCCCAGGCCCTGTGCCCAATCCCGCAGCGCCTGCGGCGACACCGCGCCCAGCCAGCGTTGCACCAGGGGCTGGGCCGCCACGTCGTAACGGCCCAGGAATGCCGGCAAGGGCTCGCTATGCGTCAAATTCAGCCCACCCCGTCCCGCCAGCAGGAATTTCCTGCCGGCCGACGGCATGGCGTCGTACACCTCCACGCGCGCGCCGGCCGCGGCCAGCACCTCGGCCGCCATCAGGCCGGCAGGACCGGCGCCGATGACGATGGCGGTGGCTGGAGATTCGAGCGGACGGACCATGAAAGCGCTTGCGGACGGGCAAAGGCGTAATACTAACCAACCTGCGGCGGGTCGGTTAGCATCGGGGCTGGCGCGGTTTCGCGCGCGCAGCACAGGATGCCATTATGAGTACTACGTCCACCTCGACGCCCGACCAACCGCAATGGGGCTATGAACGTCCCGATTGCCGGGGCCCCAATGCGCTGGGCCTTTTCATCGATGACCTGCAACGTGTGCTGGACATCTACGCCGACGACATCGCGGCACAACCGGCCCAGCTTTACGAAGCCCAGGCCCAGGCCAATGAGTTGGTGCGCCGTTATGCGGCCTTGAAGGGGGTGCCGGCGGCGTTCGAAGGCCAGTCCGTGAACCTGCGCGTGGCGCGTAACAGTGCAGGATCGGTACAGCTGGTGCCGTTGTTTTCCGCCGGACTCAAGCAGGCCCTGATAAGCCTCTTGAATGTCGGCGGACCCAGGCAATAGCAGCCCGGGTATGCGTCAGCAGGCTGACGGCGGCGCGCACCAGCCAGGCTGACTGTTCCAGTACGCGTACTCGCGCCGGCCCATCGGCGCATAACAGCACGCGGCCACCGTAGGCCATCGAGTAGGTCTGGCCGGGTGCGACAGGCATGCGTATGGAAAAAGACGCGTCCCCCAAGGGAACCCATTCCTGCACAACGACACGGCTGCCATGCACCCCCACGATCGTGCTGTCTGCACGCACGAACAACATGCGGGTTTCTCCCCCCGCCAGACTGATATCCCGAATACGTTCGATTTCTGTGTCCATTTGACGGCTCCAACGATCAAAATTGATCTGCCGCCAGATTAGGTTTCACGCAATTGTTCTGGCAGGTACACACTGTGCTTATCTTTATCAAATCAGACGCATAATCACAGCTCTGTTATTGTCTATTTCCAGATAATCTGTATCTACCCTGCCCACCCGGGCACCCGCATGATTCGGCCATGGAACCTCTGTATCAACGCTTGGCCGATCACTATCGGCAAGCCATTCGTTCTGGCGTATTGGCACCCACGGCACGCATGCCGTCCGTTCGTAACCTCGTAAGACTGCATCACGTCAGTCTGTCCACGGCGCTGCAAGCCTGTCGCCGCCTGGAAGACGACGGCCTTATCGAAGCGCGCCCCCGTTCAGGTTATTTCGTCGTAAAGCGCAAGCGGGCGACACTACCGCCCATCGATGAGCCCGAGACCGGCAAAGTGCTGAACCCGGCGTCCTACGTCGGTATCCATGACCGCGTTTCGGATTTCATCGCCAAGTGCGAAATCCACCCCAACAAGTTCAATTTCGCCACGGCGGTGGCGCCTCCCGACGCCTATCCCACCGATGCGCTGAAGCAATCCATGCTGCGCATGGTGCGGCGCCATCCGCAACTGCTCACCAGCACCGTGCCGCATGGCGGCCATCCCTGTCTGCAGGCGGCGCTGGCGCGGCGGGCGCTGGATAGCGGCGTCAACGCCGCGCCGGACGACATCCTGGTCACGCACGGCTGCATCGAGGCGCTGAACCTGGCGCTGCGCGCGGTCGCCAGCCCCGGGGACACCATCGCGGTGGAGTCGCCCGCCTACTTCGGCCTGTTGCAGATCCTGGAAAGCCTGGGCATGCGCGCGCTGGAAATCCCCACCAGCCCGGCTACCGGTATTTCCATCGAAGCCCTGGACCTGGCCTTCCAGACGCATGCCGGTATCAAGGCCGTGGTGGCGGTGCCCAATCTGCACAACCCCCTGGGCAGCATCATGAGCGATGCCGACAAGGCCAGGCTGGTGGAACTGTGCGAACGGCAGAACATTCCGCTGATCGAGGACGACACCTACGGCGCGTTGGCCGAGAGTGACGAACCCTTGCGCGCCGCCAAGGCCTGGGACCGTGAAGGCAACGTCATTTACTGTGCCTCGCTGCACAAGACCCTGGCGCCGGGATCGCGCCTGGGCTGGCTGATCGGCGGCCGCTGGAAGGCCCGCATCGCGATGATGAAGTTCGTGCAGAGCCGCCCCAACGAACCGTTGATGCAGCTGGCCGTCGCCGATGTGCTGGGCGCCAAGGCCTATGATCGCCACCTGGTGCGCCTGCGCAGCCGCCTGAAGGCGCAACGCGAACGCATGGCGCAGGCCATCGCGGATTACTTTCCGCCCGGTACCCGTTTGAGTATTCCGCACGGGGGCATGCTGTTATGGGTGGAGATGCCCGACGGGCGTTCGTCCAAGTCGGTGTTCGAGACCGCGCTGCCCTTGGGCATACGGGTGGCGCCGGGGCGGATGTTCTCCAACTCCGATCGCTACGAACACTTCCTGCGCATAAGCTGCGGCGCGACCTTCACCGCCGATGTGGAGGCGGCGGTCCGCACGCTGGGCCGCATCGTGGCCGGAAAGTCGTCCTGAGCGTCGTCGTCCCGAGCGGCGCCGTCCTGCGCGTTGTGCTGCCCGGCGCTGTGTTTCTGGAAGCCTGCGGTTGACCGCGGTGCCGCGCTCAGCGGCCCGCGCGCTCGCTGGGGAAATCCGAGGAACTCAATAACACCGGCAAAGGATGGCTTTCGCGGAACTTGCGTTCCGCCAGTGCGTGCAGGGTGCGGCGATTGCCGTGATAGGCATCCAGCAGGCTGGCTTCCTCGACGCCGGCGCCGAAACGGGCCCGCAGCACTTCCCAGGAAACGCCTGCCTGGATGGTGCGCGCGCCCGCGGCGGTTTCGAACCAGATCACGTGGGCGGAGCGATCGTTGACGGCGTTGTCATTTATGACAATAGTGTTTGCTGCCATGGAGCTCTCCGTAACGATCAAGGGTCGTGCAAGGGGGATATATGCGAGCTAATCGTAGCGAAGCCCGGCCTTACCGTGTGTAACGTTAGCAAGCATTCGACGTATTTGGGCAACATCATCCAAAAGAAGTTTTGATTTTCCTTGACCACGGCTTCCTGGTGCCGGGCGCGCTACTTGCTCTAGCGTTGGCAACGGTTTGGCGCCTACCCGACGCGCCACCGGATTCACACCCGCTGCCCGTATCGACGAGGCGGAGATAAGGAGAAAACCATGACTCTCGGCACCATTCTGTTGATCATCCTGATCCTGCTGCTCGTGGGCGCCCTGCCCAGCTGGCCGCACAGCCGCAGCTGGGGCTACTACCCGAGCGGCGGCCTTGGCCTGGTCCTGGTCATCGTCATCGTTCTTCTGCTCATGGGAATGATATGAGGTCGGGACAGCGCGGCATGAGAACCGCGTAAGGACGCCATCGACGCTCCCCCCTGGGGAGCGTCTTTCATTGGGCGGGCCGGGCGACGCGACGGGTCGCGTGCCAGCACAACATGGAACCGGCACACACCATGGCCGCGCCCTGCCAGAACGTGAATGAGAGCGGCGCGCTCAGCATGACGGCGGCAAGCGCCGCCGACAGCAAAGGCGTGAAATACGATGCGGCGGCCATCAGGGTGACATTGCCGTGCAGGATGCCGACATTCCATGCGGCATAGCCGCCGCCCATGGCGCCGGCCGCCAGCAGGACCTGTATCAGCACATGGATCGACACCTGGGTCGACCCTTGCGCCGGCAGCGGAGTCGTCCCACCCATTTGCGCCGCGCTCTCGATCCATATCGCGCCGCCATCCTGCAAGGCGTACTGCAACCAGAAGGCCAGTGCGGTCAGGGCGAAGAAAAACGTTATGCCATTGCGTCCCGCTGCCAGGCGCGTGGTCACCGTGCAATAGGCGGCCCACAGCACCGCGCCCGACAAGGCCAGGCCATAGCTCAAAGGATTGTCGCCGACGCTGGCCAGCGGGCTGGCGAGCGACCGCGTTTCGCCGCCCTGCGCCCAGAGCACCCCCAGCAAAGCCAGCACCAGCCCCGGCCAGACCAGCCAGCTGGCGCGCTGCCCGTTGAACAGGATCGCGAAAGCCACCGTCAGGCTGGGCCACAGGTAGTTGACCATGCTGACCTCGATGGCCTGCTGGCCGCTGTGCGCATACCCCAGCGACAGGGCCAGGCAGGTCTCATAGGCCACGAACAACAGGCTGCCCAGATAAAGATAGCGGCGCGGGAAGTCACGCAACGAAGGCCAACCCGCCACGAAATACAGCAGACACGCCCCCGCGGAATAAATCGCCGCCGCGCCCAGCATCGGACCGAGACCCACCGTGACGCTACGAACCAGGCCCACCATCGCGCCCCACAGCAGAATTGCGCACAGGCCAATCAAGGTAGCTTTGTTGCGAGACATAGGTCCTGACGTTGTTGCGCTGTATCAAAACAGCGAAAATACAAAAAAATCAAAATACAAGCCAGATAATCAATTGCGTGTCTACACGCTTGCGGCAGCCTCGGCCCGTGTCGCGGCGGCGCGCAGCACATGGAGTTTGAAGTATGCAGGTGCAGGGCCGGGGATTTCGATGGGGCGTGTATGGGGTGCTCACGCTGGTGATCGTCGCGGGGCTGGGGCTGTCCGCGTTCATGGCGAACAAGGCCGAGAATTTCGGCAAGGCCTTGCGGCCCTTGCTCAATGTGAACCTGCCGGCTTACGAGCATTTGGCCGAGTTTGAACACGCGGTGCTACTTTACCAGTTGGCCCTGAACAAATACGCGACGCAATCCATCGATCACGATCGCTTCGTGATGCTGACGACGAACCAGCGCGAAGACATGAAGCGCGGGCTGGAAATCCTGCTGCGCGATTTTCCCGGCCATACCGACGTCGCCCCCATACGCGCGGCCAGCAGCCGATTGCTGCCCCTGGCCGGCCGCCTGGATGGCATGCTGGCGGACCCGACCAACGCCGGCAGCGGCACGCGCGACCTGCTGCAGCAGGCCAATCGCTACACCAACGACATTCGCGACCAGCTGGTGCAGTTGAAGCACGATGCCACCACCGGCCTGGAGCAAGCGCAGGCACTCACCCACACCAATATCGAGTCGATGTCGCGGCTGGTGCATGCCTATACCCTGCTGACCCTGGCCGCATCGCTGTTCATGATGTACCACGTGCGTGCCCGCCTGCGCAGCGAACACCAGCTTGCCATCCAGGCCTCGCACGATCCCTTGACCGATCTCGCCAACCGCCGTTCGTTCGAACGGCGCCTGCGCCACATCAAGGGCCAGCCGCACACGCTGGCGCTGGGCATGATAGACCGCTTCGACCGGGTGGTCGGCGGCCTGGGCTATACCTTCGCCGATCGGCTGATGCGCGAGATCGCCCAGCGGGTGCGCGCGGCCGCCGAGCAGCATGGCGGCGAAGTCTTTCGCCTGGACGGCGCTACGCTGGCGGTGCTGTATCGCGGCAAGGAAGCGAGCACCGCGCCCGGCACCGCGGCGAGCAATGCAGCCAAGACCGCAGCCAGTACCGCAGCCGGCGCCGAGAGCCACACCGTGGCCAGCATGGTCGGCGGCGCAGGCGCCACGCCGGATGCGCTGGAGACCTTGCGCGAAGCCATGCGCCGGCCGTTTCGCTTTGGCAAACACGAGGTCTTTCCCAGCCTGAGCCTGGGCAGCGCTGACTATCCGGCCCAGTGCAGCGACGTGGGGCAATTGCTGACGCACGCCGACGCGGCACTGCGCGCGGCGCGGGAAGCCGGCGGCGATATCGTCATTCCCTACTCCGATGCCATCAGCCAGCAGACCCGCCACAACCTGCACCGCGAGGCGCAGCTCGCGCATGCCCTGGAACGCGATGAACTGGTGCTTCACTACCAGCCGCAGGAACGCCTGGACGGCAGCGGCCTGGCCGGTTTCGAAGCGCTGCTGCGCTGGCGCCATGGCGATGCATTGATCCCGCCCGCGGAATTCATCCCCATCGCGGAAGAGTCCGGGCTGATCATTCCGATCGGCGCGTGGGTCCTGGAACAGGCTTGCCGCCAGGCGCGCCTGTGGCAGGAACTGGCGCCGGACCGCCCACTGGTCGTGGCCGTGAACATTTCGCCGCGCCAATTCGGCCATCCCGACTTCCTGAACCGCGTGTCCGGCATCCTTGCCGAGACCGGCGTCGATCCCACCCGGATCGAACTGGAAATCACCGAAAGCATGCTGATGCAGGACCACGGCCGCAGCGAGCACCTGTTGCGCGCACTGCGGGAGCTGAGGCTGCAATTGGCCATCGATGATTTCGGCACCGGCTATTCCAGCCTGGCCTATCTGAAGCGCTTCCCGGTGGACAAGCTGAAGATAGACCAGTCCTTCATCCGTTCTCTACGGCCCGGCGGCAACGATGCGGCCATCGTGCGCGCCATGATCAATATGGCGCATCACCTGGGGCTGCGTGTCATTGCCGAAGGCGTGGAGACCGCCACGCAACGCGAATGGCTGCGCGATTGGGGATGCGACGAAATCCAGGGCTACTGGTACGGCAAGCCCATGCCGGCGGAGAGCGCGGGCTTCTTCATCACGGAAGCGCCAGCCTCGGCATGACCCGCGCGGGCCAGCTTGGCCCGCCTAGGGCTGCGTGGCCTGCTGGGCTGCTTGCTGCGCCTGCGCCGCCAGCTGGGCGCCCTTGAAGTTCTCTTCCAGCGCGGCCAGCACCTGATGGAAGACTTCCATCTGCTTGTTCGTCAAGCCGTCCAGGGTATGTTCGAAGAATTCGGCGCGGCGCGGCAGGGCCTCGGCCACCACGCGCTTGCCCTGCGCCGTCAGGGTGGCGTTGATCAGGCGATTGTCCTGTTCATCGATGCTGCGGCTGATCCAGCCCAGGCCTTCCATGGCCTGCAGCTGCCGCGTCAGCGACGCGGGGTCCAGGCGGCACCGTTCAGCCAGCATTTTCTGCGAGCAGCGCCCTTCTTCGTGCAAGGCCAATAGAATGCGCCAGCGCGGCAGGGCGTGCCCCACCTGAGCGCTGAAGGCAGTCATCATCACACGATAGGTCTGGCCTAGCTGCTGGACGGTACGCAGGCCCTGTTGTTCTTTTGCCATGGCGCTATTCTGCCACGGGTCCGGCGGCCGGCTTGCCGACAGCACGCGCCAACTTGATCGGCGGTACCCGCCGCACGCACCACAGGGTCAGGATGGCCACGGCCAGCACCACGATCTGGCCGTCATGGATCGCGCTTACCAGCGATTCCCGCGCCACCTCCAGGAAGGACGCGCCGTTGCTGCCGGCGGCCGCCACCTGGCCCATGAAGTCCGATTGGGCCTGCGGATTGACCAGGATCTGCGGATCATCCAGCTGCGGCAACCAATGCGCCGCCTGGCTGGCCGCCAGGGCAGACTCGACCCCGCTGACATAGCTGTGATTGACCATGGTGCCCACCACCGCCGTGCCTATCATGCCGCCTATCATGCGCAGCGACTGCAGCAAGGCCGTGGCGATGCCCAGATGGGCGCGGCCGGCGGTCTGCTGGGCGAACACGGTCAGGTTGGGCATGACAAAACCCAGGCCCAGACCGGCCATCAGCATGTAGCAGGCAATCAGCACGCGCGGGGTGTAGTGATGGGTGGTGATGACGCCGGCCGTGGCCAGGCACAGCAGCAGGCAACCCACATACAGCATGTTGTTGGGATTCTTGATGCGCGTGACGATACGGCCATTGGTGATGCTGCCCACCGTGATGAAAGCGACCATCGGGGTCACCAGCAGGCCGGCATCCTTGGGCGACAGTCCGAATCCGCCCTGCAGCAACAGCGGCGCATAAAAGAGGAAGGAGAACATGGTCACCCCCAGCAGTAGCGCCAGGGTGAACAACGCGGCCAGGCTGCGATTGCGGAACATGTCCAGCGGCAGCAGCGGTTGCGGGCAGCGCCGCTCCCAGTAGATCAACAGGACAAAGGCCAGCACGCTGGCAATGCCCAGCCCGAACGACGTGGCACTGGCGCCCTGGGTCGGCAGCAGTTCCACCATCAGCTGGATGCCGCCCAGGGCAATGGCGATCAGCACGGCGCCCGGCCAGTCCAGGCGTATCCTGCCCTGGTTCACGCTCTGGCGCAGATGCGGCAGATGGCGCACCACGAACCACAGGCCCAGCAGACCCACCGGCAGGTTGACGTAGAACACCGACCGCCAGCCGTAGTATTCCGTGAGAAAGCCGCCCAGCGTCGGGCCGACCGCATTGGCGATGCCGAAGGCCGAACTGAACATGACCTGCCAGCGCAGCCGCACGTGGGAATCGGGAAAGAGGTCGGGAATACAGGCGAAGGCGGTACCCACCAGCATGCCGCCGCCTATGCCCTGCAGCGCGCGGGCCAGGACCAGGAACAGCATGCTGTTGGCCGCGCCGCACAGCACCGACGCCAGCGTGAAAACAACGATGGCGCCCACGACGAAGGGCTTGCGTCCGTAGTAGTCGCCGAGCCGGCCGAAGATGGGAATGGTCACGACCGACGTCAGCAGGTAGGACGTGGCCACCCACGCATAAAGATCGAAGCCCCTGAGTTCCGCCACGACGGTGGGCAGCGCCGTACCGACCACGGTCTGGTCGACGGCCACCAGCATGACGACGAAGCACATGCCCAGCATGGCCATCAGGGATTGGCGAAACGGCAGCACCTGGCCGGCGGAATGGGGAGTATCTGGAGCACGGGGCGCCATTTATGGACCTATCAATAATTGATCTATCAATCATTCTAGCGCAATGCCGCTTCGAAGGCATGAGCATTCAACCGAAATAGAGGGTCGTTGCGCCGGTGGTACAGTGAAGCCCCCCTGCTGCCCAGCGCCGCATCGCTGCACATGCTAGATACATTGGACGATCTCGATCACCGCCTCATCGCGCTTTTGCGCGATGACGGACGGCTGCCTACCGCCACGCTGGCGAAGAAGCTGTCGGTATCGCGCGGCACGGTGCAGAACCGCATCGATCGCCTGCTGCGCAGCGGCCTGCTGCTGGGCTTCACCATCCGTCTGCGCAGCGAAGTGGAGATTCCGGCGGTGCGCGCCATGACGCTGGTCGAAGTGCGTGGCAATGAAACGGACGCAGTGGTCGGGGCCTTGCGGCGGCTGCCCGAAGTGGTGGAGGTGCACTCCACCAGTGGCCGCTGGGATCTGATCGTGGAGATCCGCGTGCAGGACCTGTCGACCTTCGACCGGGTGCTGCGCGACGTGCGCAGCATCAAGGGCATCGCCAACTCCGAAACCAACCTGATGCTGGCGCATTACAAGTAGCACCCTGCCCGTTCTCGCAAGATCATGCGGCCGGGCCCCTGCACCCAGACCATCCACTAACCTTGCCGCGTCGATGCGTTGACGATGCATCGCAGGGCCGCTTAGAATCGCTTGTCATCCGAACATATGTTCGGACTCCGATCATTCTGAGCACAGATGGCCACCCTCAATCCCAAGAACCAGGTCAACTCGGTCGCCAAGGCCTTCGCCGTCATCAAGGCGTTCGATGCGACGCTGCCTGAAATGACCATCTCCGAGATTGCCGCGCGCGCCGGCCTGGACCGCGGCACGGCGTTTCGCCTGATCCAGACCCTGGTCATGTTGGGCTACGTGCATGCCGTGCCCGACAGCAAACGCTACCGCCTGGGCCTGAAGTGCCTTGAACTGGGTTATGCCGCGCTGTCCAGCCGCCAGGACCTGGCCGATCACGCGGAACCCCTGTTGCGCGCCGCCGTGCCCGCTGTCGCCGATGCGGCATCCCTGGGCACGCTGGACCTGGGCGAAGTGGTGTACTTGAAGCGCGTTCAAGCGGGCCTGGGCCGCCACAACATGCAACGCGGCCCCGGCACGCGCATCGGCGCCTATGGGTCCGCGCTGGGGCACGCCATGCTGGCCTTCCTGCCGCGCGCGCAACAGATCGCCGCGCTGGAAAGCGCGCCGCGCATCAAGCTGTCCGAACACACACTGACCGAACTGGATGCCTTGCTGGCCCGCCTGGATGAAGTCCGCGCCCGCGGCTATGCACTGTCCGATGGCGAGAATGCCTATGGCTTGCGCACCATCGCCGCGCCCGTACTGGCCGAGGACGGCATGCCGATGGCGGGTGTCAGCCTGACGATAGATGCCGGCCGCATGGCGATGGCGGATTTCGTCGCGCAAGCGGCCGACAGCCTGCGGCAACTGGCGCGGCAACTCACCGACGCCGCCCGCCTGTCCGGTGGCGCCATCCGCAACGGCAAGCTGCCAGCCAGGCCGGCGGCCTGAAAAACTTCCACGGCATCGAAAGAACGATCAGAACCTGCAACGCATAACTCAAACCCGGCATTTTTCCACCGCGAGGATAGACATGGAATTGCGTACCAACCGCTTCAAGCGCGATCTCGGCCGCCGCCAGCAGATCGGCATGTTTTCCACTTTGGGCGGCGCCGTCACGACGGAACTCTTCGGCGCGTGCGGCTTCGACTGGATCCTGCTCGACACGGAACATTCGCCCAATGAACTGCCGGACCTGATCCATCAGATGCAGGCACTGGCCGCGCTTGACGTCAACGCCATCGTGCGCCCCGCCTGGTCGGACATGGTGCTGGTCAAACGCATCCTGGACGCGGGCGCGCAGACCTTGCTGTTTCCCTACATCCAGAACGCCGAGGAAGCCGCGGCCGCCGTCAGCTATACGCGCTATCCGCCGCATGGCGTGCGTGGCGTGTCGGGCAGTTCGCGCGCCGCCGCCTATGGCCTGATCCCCGGCTATTTCAACAAGATCGCTGACGAGATCTGCGTGCTGGTGCAGATCGAAACCGTCGAGGGCTTGAAGAACCTGGAAGCGATCGCCGACGTTCCCGGCGTCGATGGTGTGTTCATCGGACCGGCGGACCTGTCGGCATCCCTGGGCCATCTGGGCAACGCCCAACACCCGGAAGTGCAGGCCGCGCTGGACGATGCATTCGCGCGCCTGCACGCGAAAGGCAAGCCCTCCGGCTACCTGACCACGCGCGAGGACGATGCGGCACGCCGCATCGCGCAAGGCGTGAGCTTCGTCGGCGCCGCCACCGACACCTCCATCATCACCAACGCGACCACCAGCCTGCTGGGCCGGCTGCGCCAACCCTGAGCACGGGGCCGATGACATGAAAGACACCGCAGTCTCCTATCCTGAACTGGCCCTGCTGATCGATGGCGAGTGGCTGGACAGCAGCAGCCGCCCCGGTCGCACCATCAGCAATCCCGCCACCGGCGCCGCATTGGGCGCCCTGCCCTACGCCACGGAAGCGGATCTGGCGCGCGCGCTGAGCGCCGCCGAACGCGCGCTGGCCAGCTGGCGCACCGTGCCTGCCTACGACCGCGCGATCATCCTGAACCGCGCCGCCGCCTTGTTGCGCGAGCGCTGCGAAGCCATCGCCACGGCGCTCACGCTGGAACAAGGCAAGCCCCTGGCCGAAGCGCGCGGAGAAATCCAGACGGCCGCCGACATCTTCGCCTGGAATGCGGAAGAAGGCCGGCGCGCGTATGGCCGTATCGTGCCGTCGCGCACGCCCAACCAGCGCAATATGGTGGTGAAGGAGCCGATCGGCGTCGTGGCGGCTTTCGCGCCATGGAACTTCCCCGCCGCCACCGCGGCGCGCAAGATCGCGGGATCGCTGGCGGCCGGCTGCGCCTGCATCATCAAGCCGGCGGAGGAAACCCCCGCCACCGCGCTGGCGCTGGCGCGCGCCCTGGTCGACGCGGGCCTGCCGGCGGGTGTGCTGAATGTGGTGTTCGGCGAACCAGCGCACGTGTCCGGCTATTTGCTGCGTTCGCCTGTCGTGCGCAAAGTGTCGTTCACCGGCTCGACCGTGGTGGGCATCCAGCTGACCACCCTGGCTGCCGCTGACGTCAAGCGCTGCACCATGGAATTGGGCGGCCATGCGCCGGTCATCGTGTGCGACGACGTCGATCCGCGAGAGGCCGCCCGCCTTGCCGTGGCCGCCAAGTACCGCAATGCCGGCCAGATCTGCGTGGCGCCTACCCGCTTTTATGTCCAGGACGGGATCTTCGATGCGTTCGCGGCGGCGTTCACCGAAGCGGCCGCCGCCCTGGTGGTCGGCAACGGCCTGGATCCGGCGACGCAGATGGGCCCGCTGGCGAATCCGCGCCGCATCGAGGCCATGGACAAACTGACGGCGGAAGCGGTGGACCTGGGCGCAAGACTGCTGACCGGCGGCAAGCGCCTGCCGGGCGCCGGCTATTTCTACCAGCCCACGGTGCTGGCCGACGTGCCGGAGCACGCCCGCATCATGAATGAAGAACCGTTCGGACCAGTGGCCATACTCAACCGTTATGCGGAATTGCCCGACGCATTGCTTGCGGCGAATCGCCTGCGCTACGGGCTGGCGGCTTATGCGCACACGCACGATGCGCGGCGCGCGCAGCAGATCGCCGATGGCATGCAGGCCGGCACCATAGGCCTGAACACCTACACGGTGACGCAGACCGAGATGCCTTTCGGCGGCATCGACCACAGCGGTGACGGCAAGGAAGGCGGCATCGAAGGCCTCGATGGCTATCTGGTCACCAAGATGGTGATGCATCTTCCTTGATGCCTTGATGCTTGGGTATCTGCCTGCGTATCACGCGGGCCCGTGCCGCACGAGTGAACGGCACGGACCCGCCCTCAAGCCGCGGCAGACAGGCGTTCTTCCGTCAGGCGCGCAGCCAACGCGTCAGCCCCCACCGGATCCCGCTGCACGAGCGTGGCGCCGAACAGATTCTTGGGGTCGCCAGCGGGCGGCACCAGTGCCAGCATGGTGCCTACCCCATGGGCTTGCGCCAACCGGTCCAGATAACAAAGCGCCGAGTAGTCTTCCAGGGCGAAGCCGACGGAATCGAACACGGTGACCTGCTGGTCCGATTCGCGCCCCGCGGCGCTGCCGTCCAGCACGCGCCATAACTCGACCACGGGAAAATTCGCGGGCATCTGCTGGATCTCGCCTTCGATGCGCGATTGCGGCTCGTATTCCACCACCACCCGCGCCGCCCGCAGGACATCGGCATGCAGTTCGGTCTTGCCGGGACAGTCGCCGCCCACCGCATTGATATGCATGCCCGGTTCGATCATGTCCGGGGTGAGGATGGTGGCATAGGCCTTGTCCGCGGTGACCGTGGTCACGATGTCGGCACCCCGCACGGCCTGCGCCGTGGAGGCGGCGCAAGACACCGCCAGGTCAGGTACGGCATGGGCCAGATTGCGCCGCAGCTTGGCGGTGGCGGCGGGATCGATGTCGTACAGGCTGACGGCTTCGATACCCAACAAGGTGTGGAAGGCGATGGCCTGGAATTCGCTCTGCGCGCCGTTGCCGATCAGCGCCATGCGTCGCACGGCGGGCCGCGCCAGGCGCTGCGCCACCATGGCTGACGTGGCGGCGGTACGTAGCGCCGTCATCAAGGTCAGTTCGGACAGCAGGCGCGGGTAACCGGTCTCGACGTCGGCCAGGGCGCCGAACGCCATGACGGTGGGCAGGCCCAGCGCCGTGTTGCCGGGATGGCCGTTGACATACTTGAAGGTGTAGCGGGAGCGGTCGGCCACGGGCATCAATTCGATCACGCCGCGCGCCGAATGCGCCGCCAGACGAGGGGTCTTGTTGAAGTCGTTCCAACGCAGGTAATCGGCTTCGATGGCGGCCGCGAGTTCGGTCATGAACCGGCCGGCGCCGACGTTGCGGACCAGGGAGGCAAGCTGAGGCACATCGATGAAGCGGGTCATTTTTGGCTCTTTCTGCTGTCTAGTGGGTATGTCCACCATCATGCTTGAGCCGGGAATTAACGAATAGCTAGAAGACTGACCATCTTTACAGCAAAGCCTGGCAGATCGTCAGGTAAAAATGCCGTTTCGCTAGTTTTGTGGGCGTGCAACCCCTGCGCGGCGTACGCCGGTGCTGCGGGAAGATGTTTTTCGCGGCGCTGGCGCGCCGCGTAAATGGCGGCAAGGAAGGGATCGCTCGGCCTATCCGCGGCGCTGCGCCCCGTGGGGCGCGTGCGCTGCATGGATGGGAGCAAGGACCGGCCGGAGCCGAGCCAGCACCTGCACCGTTTACGCGGCGGGCTTGTCGCCGCCCATCAGTTCGTGGACCCACAGCTTCATGCCGTCCCAGCTGCGGCCGAAGAAGCCGGCCTCTTCCACCGGTTCCAGGGTGAGCACCGGGAAGGTCGTGACGGCCTTGTCGTCCAGCATGACGTTGACCTTGCCCACCGTGGCATCCTGCGCCAAAGGCGCGACCAGCGGCTGTGCCTGGGGTGCCAACGCCGGCTTCAGCTTGGTGGCCCACGCACGCGGCACGGTGACCAGCACGTCCTTTTCGAAGCCGATCTTGACGGCGTCCTGCTTACCCTTCCATACCTGCGGCGTAGCCAGCACCTGCCCCTTGGTGTAAAGCTTCAAGGTCTCAAAGTTGCCGTAGCCCCAATTCAACAGCTGGCCCGTATCCGCCACGCGCGCTTTTTCCGAAGGCGCGCCCATCACCACCGAAATCAGCCGGCGCTGGACCGAGGCGCCAGGCCGCAGCGCGGATACGATCATGCAATAACCGGCCGCATCGGTATGCCCGGTCTTGCCGCCCTCGACGGAAGGATCGAGCCACAGCATGCGATTGCGATTGGGCTGGGTGATGTTGTTGTAGCGGAAGGACTTCTGCTGATCGTAGTGGACGTACAGATCCGGAAAGTCCGTCATCAAGCGCGCCGCCATCCTGGCCAGATCCGAGGCCGTGGAATACGTCTGCGGATCGGGCAAGCCGTGCGGGCTGTTGAAGTGCGTATGCGCCAACCCCATGACCTGCGCCTGTTCATTCATCTTCTGCACGAAGGCGCCTTCGGAACCCGCGGCCGCTTCGGCCAGCGCCACCGCCGCGTCATTGCCGGACTGGATCAGCAGCCCCGACAGCAGGTCGTCGATGCTGACCTCCTTGTTCGGCTCGATGAACATCTTGGAACTGCCCGGCGCCACCTTCCAGGCATCCACGGACACCGTGACCATCTGGTCCAGCTTCAGCGTCTTGTCGCGCAGCGCGCTGAAGATCAGGTAGGCCGTCATGATCTTGGTCAGGGAAGCCGGCTCGACACGTTCATCCGCATTGCGCGACGCGATGACGGCACCGCTGGTCTGGTCCAGCAGCAGCCAGGCCTTGGCATTCAGCGTGGGCAGTGGCGCGGTGGTGGCATCGTTCGGAATGCCGAAGACGGGCGGCGGGCCATTGTCGACGACCGGTTCGTCAGCCGCCGGGGCTGCCTTCGCCGCGGACTTCGATGCCGCCTTCGACTTCTCGTTCTTGTGCGTGGGATGCGTCGACGTCGCGGCCGTGGCCTGCATCGGCAGGGCCAGCGAGACGGAAAGACAGATGGCGTTGAGGGAAAACAGGGCGGCGGTAGTGCGTTTCTTCATAAGGGTGTCTGGCGTCTCTATCTCTGTATGTCCAAGCTTGCGAATCGCGAACCGCCAGCAAGCTGCGCATGGCGATTCACCAGCCGCATCGGGTCGGGCGTGCTCGTTAGGCCACGAAAAGGGCCATGAGTTCACATGATCGGATGCAGCATCATACCTGCGCCTTAGTACACCCATCGGATAGGCGTCTCTCATGGGCACGCCTAGACTGTTTTTACAAAACGTATATGCACAAGCAGACTAGTCCACTGACGCAATCGATCGGGGCAAGGGCGCCGATAGCGGACTGGAGAGGAGACAGCATGACGGCGGCCATTTGGGAAATCTCGGTTTCCGAGAACGGCGCGAAGTTCTGGCTGGAGGATGGCAGACGCTACGTGGTCTGCCTGTGCAGCGCGGACGTGCTGCGCAGGGTCGAAGCCCGCACCGGCTTGCAAGGCAGCGCGGCGTTGCGCGCCGTGCAGGGCGAGTTGATCCAGGAAGCGCACCAGCGCCTGGTCGACCAGGAACCGCCGCCGCTACGGCTGCTGTATCACGATTAAGGCTGTTTTCAGGCCTGCTTGTCTTGCGCCTTGCGCGGCGCGGGCCCGAAGGCCGAGCGCCAGGCCGACAGCAACAGCCACCACGCGCCCCATGCCAGCAGCAGGCCCGCGGCGATACCCCAGACGTTTTGCTCAGACGAGGGCCGCGTCAATTGCGACCAGGCACTGGCGCCGGCCCAGACGGCCAGCAGCAAGGCGACGATGCCCCCCAGCAGTCGCAAGGTCCGCACGACCACACGGTTGGTGGACCGCGTCAGCGTGCCTACCCCGTTGTGCCTGACTTGGCCGATATCGCTGGAATCTCTACCGTTCATGTCCTGGTCTCGTCACTGGAAAGGACCTGCATAGGCAACACCTTAAAACGATAGTGCGCCGACGTATACCTTCCAGGGCCGCGCTGATGTAACGAAGCTACACCGTGTTCGCGCGACCAGCCGCGTGCTTTCAGGCCAGTGGCTGCGCGCGCACGGTCCTGCCCGCGCAGACGAAGACGCCGGCGCCCAGATGATGCAGCGTGTGCAGATCGGCGTTTCCTTCGTTGAATTCCCAATGGCCTCGCGCGAAAACACGCGGGTCGGCCGCCGCACTGACTACCTCGACAAAGCAGGTGTCATAGGCGTCTTCGGTGTGGCGTTCGGGAATCAGGCGGCATTCCAGCCACGCGGCCACGCCTTCCTCGACCAGCGGCAAACCGAGCACCGGGCCTGTCACCGTGGGGATGGCGTAGGCGTCGAATTTGTCGCGCGGAGCCAGGTCACGACCGGAGATGCTGCCGACGGCGTAGGCCTTGTCGGCGAAAGCGGCTCCCGGTATGCACAGGCCCACATGTCCGCTGGCCATCACC
Source organism: Achromobacter sp. HZ34 (assembly GCF_002209485.1). Lineage (GTDB taxonomy): Bacteria > Pseudomonadota > Gammaproteobacteria > Burkholderiales > Burkholderiaceae_B > Bordetella_C. The sequence continues at coordinate 578,111 of NZ_NJIX01000002.1, forward strand.
AGCTCCCGCGTGAAAGTGCTTTTGTCGATGACCACCGCGATGCGGGGTGGCGAAAATTCCACCGGCATCGACCAGGCGGCGGACATGATGTCGCGCCTGCCGCCGGCCGCACTCGTAACCAATACGGTAGGACCGTGGTTGAGCAGCCGGCTGGCGTGCTCAAGGGCAACGGGCTGAAAAAGGCTGGGGCGGTTGCTGGGTGTATTCGGCATGCCCGAGAGCTTACTCGATGCGGGCGGGGACGTAAGTCCGGCCTAAGCCATTCGGATCGATGACTCATTCAGTTGGGGGAAATCCCCGGTTCTGTGATTTGTGCAGACGCAACAATAGCGCTGCCGTGACTCGTCACCATTTGCAAGCGACGTGCAACGGTGTCTTTCAACGCAAACCACAGTTACACAGGAAGCAATCATGTATCTGAAGAACCACCCGAACTGCCGCCCTTTCCATGAAGCCGGTGACATGCCGCAACTGGCCGCGTATTACGAAGAAGGCCGCAACATCATGTGGATGATGCTCCGTTCCGAACCGCGTCCGTGCTTCAACCAGGGGGTGCTTTCCAACATCATTCATCTGGCCCGCGTCGCGCGCGAATCCGGCCTGCCCATCGACTTCTGGGTAACCGGTTCGGAGATCCCCGAGCTCTTCAACGTGGGCGGGGATCTCAGCTTCTTCGTGGATGCCATCCGCTCCGGCCAGCGCGACACCTTGATGGCATACGCCCGCGCGTGCATCGATTGCATCTGGGAGATGTACAACGGCTATGGCACCGGGGCGATCTCCATCGCCATGGTGGAAGGCAGCGCCTTGGGCGGCGGGCTCGAAGCCGCGCTGGCGCACCACTATGTGCTGGCGCAGAACGGCGTGAAGATGGGTTTCCCGGAAGTCGCGTTCAACCTGTATCCCGGCATGGGCGGCTACTCGCTGGTGGCGCGCCGATCCGGCATGCTGGTGGCCGAGGAGCTGATCAGCACAGGCGAGTCCCATTCGGCCGAGTGGTTCGCGGACAAGGGACTGGTCGATCAGCTGTTCGAACCCGGCGATGCGTTTATCGCCACGCGCACCTTCATCGACGTGATGCGGCCGAAGCTGAACGCGATGCGTGCGCTGATCCGCACACGGCAACGGGTCTACCCGTTGTCGCGCTCGGAACTGATGGACATCACCGAAGATTGGGTTCGTTCGACGTTCACGATCGAGTCCAAGGACCTCGCCTACATGGAACGTCTGGTGATGATGCAGAATCGCCGCGTCTCAAGGCTGCGCGCGGTGTCTTGAACGACAGCGACCGTAAGCTGACATAGGGAACCGGGGAAAGCTCAGGCGATCAGTCTGAGCTTTTTCTTTTCTATCATCCAGGCTTCCAGCTCGTGCGCCGGCATCGGCCTTGCATACAGATAGCCTTGCGCGCAGCTTATGCCCGACTGCTCGATATACGCCGCTTCCGCAGGGGTTTCCACGCCTTCCGCCACCATGGAAAAGCCCAGCGCCCGCGCCAGCGTGACGACGGATCCCACCAGCGCCTGCGCATTGGTGTCGGTGTCGACGCCGGAGACAAAGCTGCGGTCCAGCTTGATCACATCGAGAGGCAGCCGCGCGAGCTGCGCCAGCGACGAATAGCCGGTGCCGAAATCATCCAGGTAGATACGGGCACCCAAGGTGCGGAATTGTTCCATCAGCTTGCGCACACGGCCTTCATCCTCGATGAAGCAGCTTTCGGTCAATTCGATATCGAGCAGCCCGGGCTTCAATCCGGCACGGTCGCAAGCCTCGCCAAAATAGTTCGCGACGTTGCCGTCGCTCAATTGCCGCGCGGACACGTTGATCGACACCCGCAGGTCCAGTCCCTTGGAGCGCCAGTCCACGGCTTGACGGGCGGCCTCGCCCATCACCCAGCGTCCGATCGGTCCGATCAGTCCGGAATCCTCGGCATGGCGGATGAACTCGCCCGGGTCGACCCGGCCGCGATCCGGCGATTGCCAACGGATCAAGGCTTCGGCGCTCAGGATATTGCCCGTCGCCAGGTCGACCAGCGGCTGGTAATGCAGCACGAACTGCCCTTCCTGGATGGCCTTGCGCAGGTTCGTGTCCAGCCACATCGCCTGGGCGACCTTCTGGTTCATCTCCGGCGTGAACACCCGGTACGTATGCTTGCCCGCGTCCTTCGCCGCGTACATTGCGGTGTCGGCGTTGCGGATCAGCGTATCCATCGAGTCGCCGTGCTGCGGGTACAGCGTGACGCCGATCGAGCAGCTCGTGTAGATCTCCATCAGCTCCATGCGGACCGGCGTGGAGAAATTGTCGATGATGATCTGCGCGGACTCCTCCAGCAGTTGCTGGCTGGCATTCCTGAAGAACACCAGGAACTCATCGCCGCCCAGGCGCGCCAGCGTCGCGCCTTCGGGCAGGCAGCGCTTGACGATAGTGGAGACCTCGGTCAACAGCCGGTCACCGGTCACGTGGCCATAATGATCGTTTACATGCTTGAAGTTATCGAGGTCGAGGAACAGGATGCCGACCTGCGATGGGGCCGCCGTCCCCGCCGCGTCTTCAGCCAGCGCCGCGCGTATCGTTTCCGTGATCGAGTGCCGGTTCGGCAACCCGGTCAGGACATCGGTATTGGCCAGTTCGGTCAGGCGCTTCTGCGCATTGCGCTCCTCGGTGATATCGACGCCGGAGCAGATCAGGAAGCGCTCGTCGGCGCCGCTGCCGCTCTGCACGAACTTGTTGCGGAACTGATAGAGGCGCGGGCCGTTGATGGTATTGATGTAGCGCTCGACTTCGAAGGGCTTGTCGTTCTCGAAGAAACCGGAGATGTTGCTGCTCGACTGCGCCCCCTGGTCCGCGGACATGAACAGCGCGAACGCGCTCTTGCCGATAACGTCTTCTTCGCGCTTGCCCAGCACCTCTTCGGCCAGTCTGTTGAAGCGCTGGAAGATACCGTGGCGATTGAGCACCACCACCAGCGAGTTGACTTCGGAGACGACCTGCTCGGCAAAAGCCAGGCCCTGGGACAGGTCGCGCGCGACCGAACGGGTATCGGTGAACGCGGATGCGGTGCCCGCCCAGTTGTTCGCGTCGAGCTTGCGGCCCACCATATGCAGGCGCACGGTTTCGCCAAACAGCGACACCTCCAGCTCCAGGGCGGAAGTGACGCCGGTCAGGGTACGGATTTGCGCGGCCTGCTCGGCGCCGAGCGCGATGCTGAGACTAGTCAGGCCGCGGACGGCCGCCAGGTCGAGCGCATTGCTATCGCCGCCCAGGCGCCAATGGGGGCTGCGGGTGCCGAGGTGAAGCTCCAGCAACTCACCGTCATCGTCGTGGTACATGGGCGCGGCCCCCACCAAATTGAACACCTATGGGTTTGTATCTTATCAAAGTATATCTATGCGTTTCAATGTCAAAAAACGACAAGAAATGTTCAATTGAAACGGCGGCAATGCTCTCTCGACATAAAAAAACAGCCGCCATTGCTGGCGGCTGTCTTCATACCTGAGTGACCAGGAAGTCTTTGGTAGCCCCCCTCGGAGTCGAACCGAGCACCAACGGATTATGAGTCCGCTGCTCTAACCAGGCATGAGCTAGAGGGCCTTAAAAATCGCTGCCTGACCCTGCCTATACCTTATTGACCTTCGAGGAAGCTCTTGAGTTTGTCGGCACGGCTGGGATGGCGCAGCTTGCGCAGCGCCTTGGCTTCTATTTGACGAATGCGCTCACGCGTGACGTCGAACTGCTTGCCGACTTCTTCCAGCGTCTGGTCCGTGCTCATTTCGATACCGAAACGCATGCGCAGGACCTTGGCTTCGCGCGGCGTGAGCGAGTCTAACACTTCTTTGACCACGTCGCGCATGGAACCATGCAGGGCCGCGTCCGAGGGCGCCAGGGTGGCCGTATCCTCGATGAAATCGCCCAGATGCGAATCGTCGTCGTCACCGATCGGCGTTTCCATCGAGATCGGTTCCTTGGCGATCTTCAAGATCTTGCGGATCTTGTCTTCCGGCATATCCATCTTCTGCGCCAGCGTCGCGGGATCCGGCTCGGCACCGGTTTCCTGCAGGATCTGACGGCTGATACGGTTCATCTTGTTGATCGTTTCGATCATGTGAACCGGAATACGGATGGTGCGCGCCTGGTCGGCGATCGAACGCGTGATGGCCTGGCGGATCCACCACGTGGCGTACGTGGAGAACTTGTAGCCGCGACGGTATTCGAACTTGTCCACGGCCTTCATCAGGCCGATGTTGCCTTCCTGGATCAGATCCAGGAACTGCAGGCCACGGTTCGTGTACTTCTTCGCGATGGAGATCACCAGACGCAGGTTGGCTTCGGTCATTTCGCGCTTGGCCTTGCGGGCCTTCGCTTCGCCGGTGGCCATGCGCTTGTTGACTTCCTTCAGGTCCTTCAGCGGCAACACGACACGGGCCTGCAGGTCGATCAGCTTCTGCTGCAGTTCCTGCACCGCGGGCACCTGGCGTTCCAGGGTCTCGGCATAGGGATGACCCGCCGCGACTTCGTCGACCACCCACTGCAGGTTGGTTTCGTTGCCCGGGAAGACCTTGATGAAGTGCGTACGCGGCATGCCGGCACGATCCACGCAGGTATGCAGGACGGCGCGTTCCAGTTGGCGCACTTCCTCGACCTGGTTGCGCAGCGTGTCAGCCAGGCGCTCAACCATCTTGGCCGTGAAGCGGATACCCATCAGCTCGTTCTGGATGGCTTCCTGCGCCTTGATGTAGATGCCGGACTTGTAGCCATCGGTCTCGTACGAGTTGTGCATCATCTCGAACTGGCGCGCCACTTCGTCGAACTTGGCCAAGGCCTTGACGCGCAGGTCTTCCAGCTGCTTGCTGCTCATGCCGCCGGCCGGGCCGTCGTCATTCTCGTCTTCGTCGGCGGTGACGCCGGCACCGGCGTATTCCTCGCCATTTTCCGCATCGACCAGGCCGTCGACCACTTCGTCGATCTGCGCCTGACCCTCACGCACGCGGGTGACGTGGGCGATGATTTCATTGATGGTGGTCGGACATGCCGAGATCGCCATCACCATGTGCTTGAGGCCGTCTTCGATCCGCTTGGCGATCTCGATTTCGCCTTCACGCGTCAGCAGCTCGACCGAGCCCATTTCACGCATATACATGCGGACGGGGTCGGTGGTGCGGCCGAAGTCCGAATCCACCGTGGTCAGCGCGGCTTCGGCTTCGTCCTCGACGTCGTCGTCGTTGGCGGCCACGGGCGCGTTTTCGCTCATCAGCAGCGTTTCGGCATCGGGCGCCTGGTCGTAGACCGAGATGCCCATGTCGCTGAACGTGCTGATGATGCCGTCGATGGCCTCGGCATCCACCAGGTCGTCAGGCAGATGGTCGTTGATTTCGCCGTAGGTCAGGTAGCCGCGGTCCTTGCCCAGCTTGATCAGCTGCTTCAGGCGGTTGCGGCGGGCTTCGTATTCCTCGGGCGTCACGGGGCCGCGCGCGATCAGGTCCTTGGCATCGCCCTTGCCGCGCTTGCCGCCACGCTTGACGGGCTTCAGATCGGGCAGGACTTCGCCTTCACCGTCGCCGGCGTCGTCGAAATCACCCGAATCGTTGTTCGGGTTCTTGGAGGGACGGCCCGGGCGGCGGCCGCTGGGCACCGAGGCCGGACGGCCCACCAGTTCAGCCAGCTTGTCTTCCGCCTTCTTGGCCTTGGCCGCCTTGGCGACCTTTTCGGGCTGCTCGCCGGCTGCCTTGGTGGCCCGCTTGACCGCCGTCTTGACGGCGGCAGCCTTGGACGCCACCTTCACGGCCGCCTTGGCCGTGGTCTTCTCCGCCGCCTTGCTCGTCACGCGCGTCGCGCGCGGCGCAACGGCGCCATCTTCGGGCTTTTCAACTGCAGGAGAGGTTATGCCGGTGGATTTGGTCATGGTCGCTTCCGTGGACGTTACAGGCCTTCTGGCCTGCCGCACCGCTATCGGCGGCTCCAGCGAAGCGCGGGGGCCGAGTCAAGTCGCGTACTATAAAACTGCGTTTCAAAACCGCGCCGGTAAACAGCGAAAGCCGAATTACCGTCGTCACAATACGGCCGGCCCCGATATCGCTGACGTCGCGCGGGAGTGCTGGCGGGCCCCAAAGGGCGGATCTGCGGGCGCATCGGCCGTTTGCAGTAAATGTTCGCTCTAGCACTACACCGGCCGACGGCCGCAATACCGGGGGTAGGCCCCGGACCGGTAACGTAGAGGACCCTCCAGGGCCCCGCCACGCCGCCGATCTTGTTCATTCGCAGGCCGTGCAGCGCCATTTGCCAGCGCCTTCGTCCTGCTTTACTCTTGTTCGATTCGGCCTGATTAGACAGATCCTGATCCCCGAAGTTCAGGCACCGAGGCGCCCAAGCGGCCGGTCAGGATGCCGTCACGCATCACTGCCTTACAGCTACTGTCACAGCTTTCCGTCCCTTTTCTCTGAAAATGGGCGGAGAAAACTCTCGATTTTACCGTAATTCCGCTTGTCAAGCACGTTTTAATATCGCGCAACGCTGCGCAAGCTCTTGATAGCGCTCACGCTCCGCCGCTTCTTTCAGCCCGCCTTTGACCAATTCGGTCATTTCGGCGCGCAGGGAATCGAACTCTATCCGGTGTAGCGCATCCTCCCATTCGGCCTGCGGATGAGGCAGTTCTTCCTGCCCCAGCAGGTCAGCGCTCATGCTGCGCAGTACCAGATGGATGTCGGATTCCGGATCCGCGGCCTCCAGCAACGCACCCAAATGGCGGGCTCCGCTGCTTTGTGCCAAAACGATCAAATCCCTCACCATACCCAGGTGGGGACCATGGTCGATAACTTCAAGTTGCTGGTCGCCCATGGTGTCGACCAGCTCGGGGTGCGACAGCAATAATTGCAGCAGACGCTTGGCCAGCGTGGGAACGGGACGGCGCGGCTCGATGACGCCGCCGACCTCGTTTTCGCGGCGCCAACCGCCCTTGCCTTTGCCCTGCCACTTGCCCTGGCCTTTGCCATAGCCGCCGCCACCGCCCTGCTTGCCCTGCTGCCAGCCCTGCTGTTTGCCAGCGCCGGCCCCGGCCCCCTGCTCCGGCATGGAACCCATGCCCGGATCGGGCATGTATTCGTAATCCTGCGACATGCCGTCGAAGTCACCATCGACATAAGCCGGTACGTCGAAGGACGGCGCCCAGTCCTCGGACGGGGGCCCACCGTCGCCGCCGCGCATGCCGTCGGCCGCGCTGCCGGACCCGCCACCGGTCGCGTCTGCGGCAGGGCGCTGTACCGCGCGCGGCCCGGCGTTACGCGCCGCCGCCTGGCCTTGGCCAGCATCCGGCGCACCGCCGTAGGCCTGGGCCTTGGCAGCCTGCTGCGCCATGATCTGCGTCATTTCCTCGGGCGTCAGCTGTACCTGGCGCGCGAGTTCACGTTCGATCTGGATGCGCAACGCACACGGGGGGATTGCCGCGATCAGGGGCATGGCCTCATGCAGGCACGCCGCGCGACCCTCGGCCTCGCCCAGATTGTGACGCTGGCCCAGCTCATCGAGCAGGAAGCGCGACAAGGCCGGCGCTTCGGCCATGCAGGCCCGGAACGCCTCCGCCCCGAACTCCCGCACATAGGAATCGGGATCGTGCTCGTCCGGCAGGAACAGGAAACGCAGCGTGATGTCATCGCGCAGCGCCGGCAGGCAAGCCTGCAGCGCCCGCCAGGCCGCGCGTCGTCCCGCCTTGTCGCCGTCGAAGCTGAACACCACTTTGTCGCTGGTGCGCAGCAGCTTCTTCACGTGGTCCGGCGTGGTGGCCGTCCCCAGTGTGGCGACGGCATTGCCGATGCCCAGCTGCGCCAGGCCGACCACGTCCATATAGCCTTCGACGACGATCACCTGGCCTTCCAGGCGTATCGCCTGGCGCGCCTCCCAGAGCCCATACAGTTCCTGGCCCTTGGAGAACACCGGCGTTTCCGGCGAATTCAGGTACTTGGGCTCCCCTTTGCCGATGATGCGGCCGCCAAAGCCGATCAAGGCCCCGCGCGCATTGCGGATGGGGAACATGATGCGTTCGCGGAAGCGGTCGTACCGGCGCCCGTCTTCCGACTCGATGACGAGTCCGGATTCGACCAGCACCGGGTCGTCGTAACGGGGGAACACCTGCATCAAGCCCTGGCGGTCCGTGCCGGACCAGCCCAGGCCGAACTGCGCGGCGATCTCGCCTGTCAAGCCGCGTTGCTTCAGGTAGCGGATGGCGGGCGCCGACGCGCGCAATTGCTTGAGGTAATGGGTCTGCGCGACATCCAGGGCCTGGGTGTGGCGCGAAACCTCTTCTTTACGCCGCGCCGATTCGGCGCGCTGCTGCGGACTACGTCTGTCTTCCTCCGGCACCGACAGCCCCACCGAGCCGGCGAGCGTGCGCACGGCTTCGGGAAAACTGGCACCGGTGTGTTCGATCAGGAAAGTGATCGCACTGCCATGCGCGCCGCAGCCGAAGCAGTGATAGAACTGCTTGGTCGGACTGACAGTGAAGGAGGGACTTTTTTCGTTGTGGAAAGGGCAAAGGCCAAGCAGGTTGGCACCACCCTTCCGCAGCTGCACGTATCGCCCGACTACGTCGACGACGTCGACCCGGGCGAGCAGATCCTGTATGAATGATTCAGGAATCAATCAGATTCAAGGACCAAGATACAGATCAATACATACGGGGGGGCAGTTGCTGGCTACGAATGCGCTTGTAGTGGCGCTTGACCGCGGCGGCATGCTTGCGCTTGCGCTCGGCGGTGGGCTTTTCGTAGAACTCGCGCGAACGCAGTTCGGTCAGCAGACCCGTTTTTTCAATGGTGCGCTTGAAGCGACGCAGTGCGGCTTCAAACGGCTCATTTTCCTTCAGACGAACGATGGGCATAAATCTACTCAGTTGTTCTCGCGGCTAGTTGACCTATCCGGCCACCGGGGTCAGACGCCCATGCGAGAGGTAGAGGGTAAGGTAAGTGACAACCTGCGATTCTAGCATGGAATCGTTAATCACCAGAGCCTTTTCTGGTCCACGCCTCCAGCTGATGCGGCCGCAGGCTGTCGTAATCCTCGAAAGGCTGGTGGATCCAGGGGTTGGTCGGCAGCTTGTCGACGTAGAAATCGGGCTCCACATGGGAGTGGCCCTTCCACCACAGGACCGCGCTGCGCAGCTCTGTAATGGCGGGGAACTGCTGCTTCAGGTGCTCGCGCACCTTGTTGAAGGTCAGGCCGGTATCGACCATATCGTCCACCAGCAACACGCGGCCGGACAGGCTGCCGCGGGTGATGGTGATGAACTGGGCGATATCCAGGGCGCCCTGCTTGGTGCCGGCCGCTTCGCGATAGCTGCTGGTGGCCAGGATGCCCAGCGGAACGTCGTAAATGCGCGACAGGACGTCGCCCACGCGGACACCGCCGCGCGCCAGGCACAGGATCTGATCGAATTTCCAACCGGAACGGTGCACCAGCAGGGCCAGGCGTTCGATCAGCCGGTGATAGTCATCCCAGCTGACCCAAAGGTCTTTGTCGGTATTCGGCGGCAAGCTCATCGAGGCCACTCCTTGGTTACAGACTATGTGCAGGCAAAAAAACAATGCCGCCCGGCCTGCCCTTCTGTCGAAGGACCGCACCGAGCGGCAGGCCGGACCGGGTCTTGCGCCGGATTATCCCTTCAAGGGATTGCGCAGGACAATGGTTTCGTTACGGTCGGGACCGGTGGAAACCAGGTCGATGGGCACTTCGCAGACCTGGGCCACGCGTTCCAGATAAGCACGGGCAGCCGCCGGCAGCTTGTCGTATTCGGTGATGCCGACGGTCGATTCCGTCCAACCGGGCAGTTCCTCGAACACGGGCTCGGCCATCGCCACGGCGTGGGCGCCATTGGGCAGCACGTCGCGGAACTCGCCGTTGACGCGGTAACCCACGCCCAGGCGGATGGTTTCCAGGCCGTCCAGCACGTCCAGCTTGGTGATGCACAGGCCGCTGATGCCGTTCAGGCGCACCGAGCGCTTGAGCGCGGCGCCGTCGAACCAGCCGCAACGACGCGGACGGCCCGTGACGGAACCGAATTCCTTGCCCACATTGGCCAGGCGCGCACCGATTTCGTCCATCAGTTCCGTGGGGAACGGGCCCGAGCCGACACGCGTGGTGTAGGCCTTGGTGATGCCCAGGACGTAGTCCAGCGACTGCGGGCCGACACCGGCGCCTGCCGCGGCGGCACCCGCCACGCAGTTGCTGCTGGTGACGAAGGGATAGGTGCCGTGGTCGACGTCCAGCAGCGCGCCCTGGGCGCCTTCGAACAGCAGGCGCTGGCCGGCCTTCTGGGCGGCGAACAGGCTGCTCGACACGTCGCGCACCATGGGGGCGATCTTGGGCGCCAGGGCCATGGCCAGGTCGCGCACTTCGTTGGCCGATACCGCCGGCGCGCCCAGGTACTGGGTCAGCACGAAGTTGTGATATTCGAGCAGCTCATTCAGTTTTTCGTCGAACACGGCCGGATTGAACAGATCCTGCACGCGCAGCGCGCGGCGGGCGATCTTGTCCTCGTAGGCAGGGCCGATGCCACGACCGGTGGTACCGATCTTGGCTTCGCCCTTGCGCGCTTCGCGGGCCTGGTCGATGGCAACGTGGTAGGGCAGGATCAGGGGGCAGATTTCGGAAATCTGCAGGCGCGAGCGCACATCCAGGCCGGCCGCCTCCAGTTCCTCGATTTCCTTGAGCAGCGCCTCGGGCGACAGCACCACACCGTTGCCGATGTAGCACGTCACGCCGGGATGCATGATGCCCGAGGGAATCAGGCGCAGAATCGTCTTCTTGCCGTTGATCCACAGGGTGTGGCCGGCGTTGTGGCCGCCTTGGAAGCGGACGACGCCATGGACCGACTCGGCCAGCCAATCGACGATTTTGCCCTTGCCTTCGTCACCCCATTGGGTACCGATGATGACTACGTTCTTGCTCATGATCGAAATGAAAGTCGAGTTTTCAGTGGAAGATCAGCGATCTCCCGGGACCTCCCGGCGACGGGAGGGGTGAGTCAAATCGTTCGGACCGTCCAGGCGCCGTCCAGCAGCGTCAGTTCACGGTCGAAAATGAATTCATCCTGGTCGTGCTCGTGGCCAGGCAGGTTCTGGATGACGATCTCGCCAGCCTGGCGCAAATCACGCACCGCCTGCGCCAGCGCGGTGTCCTGTCCCCACGGCGCGCGTACGGCGCGCGCGCGTTCCGCCGGTGCCAGACCCGCCGCCAGGCGGCGCAGATCCAGGCTGAAGCCGGTGGCCGGGCGGGCCCGGCCGAAGGCGCGGCTGACGTTGTCATAACGTCCGCCCGTAACCAGGGCGTTGTGCCAGCCTTCGGCATACAACGCAAAGGTTACGCCAGAATGATAACCATACCCGCCCACGTCGCCCAGGTCGATGCTTACGGGCAAATCAGGCAGGTAGCTCAGCAGTTGTTCCAGCGCGTCGAGCGCGCGCTCGATACCGGGCAGCGCCGGCAATTCACGGCGGGCGCGCGCCAGCACGGCGACGTCGCCGTACAGGGTGGTCAGCGTGCGCAAGGCATCGATGGTGTGCGCCGCCGGCCCGTCGGGACGTTGCGCCAGGTCACCCAGGCCCGGAATGTCTTTCTCGCGCAACAGGCCCATGATGGTTTCGACATGGGGCTGGGCGGCGGGATCGGCGTCGACGATGGCGCGCACTACGCCCGGGTGGCACAGGTCCAGACGCGGCCGCGACACGCCGGCGATGCGCACGGTTTCCAGCACCAGGCGGATGATTTCCAGGTCGGCCTCGACACCGGCATGGCCGTAGATTTCGGCGCCGATCTGCAGCAATTCGCGGCTGGACAGCAGGTCGACCGGCCTGGCATGCAGCACCGTGCCGCAATAACAGAGCCGCGTCACGCCGGCGCGATTCAGCAGATGCGCATCGATACGCGACACTTGCGGGGTCATGTCGGCGCGCACACCCAGTGTGCGGCCGGAAAGCTGGTCGATCAGTTTGCAGGTGCGCAGATTCAGTTCTGTGCCGGTGCCGGACAACAGTGAATCGATGTATTCGACCAGGGGCGGCGCGACCAGCTCGTATCCGTAAGTGCGATAGAGATCGAGCAGTTCGCGGCGCAACTCCTCGATGCGCCGGGCCTCGGCCGGAAGTATGTCGGCCAGGCTCTCGGGCAGCAGCCAGTTACCCATGATGTACCTGATAACGCCTTTGATTCATGGATGGGCGGCGTCGGGAAGACGGGTAAGCAACGCCCAAACGAAAAGCGGCTGAGGGGCGTAAGCCCGCTCAGCCGCGCGGAATTTTTGAATAGCTTACGGGGTATTGTACATGAAAGCGGGAGACCCTCGATATTCGCCGCTGGCATGGCGCGACGCATGAGCGCTGTTGCAGTGCGTCCCGCTGCGGCCCCAGGCGGCAATGAAAAAGGCGCGCCGGAGCGCGCCTTTTTTCAATCCCCTGCGCTGCTTAGCGGGCGGGGGCGGGGGCGGGCGTGCCGACCGGACTGCCGGGCAGGCCGCCCTGGGCGGCGGTCGGCGTGGAAGGCGTGCCCATGGAGGACTTGAAGAACTGGAAGAATTCCGAGCTCGGGTCCACCACCAGCAGGTCGCTGGGCTTGGAGAACGCCGTACGGTAGGCTTCCAGGCTCTTGTAGAACGTATAGAACACGGGATCCTTGCCATAAGCCGCGGCGTAGATGCTGCTGGCCTGGGCATCGCCCTCACCCATGATGGCCTGCGCCTTGGCATAGGCTTCGGCCAGGATGACTTCACGGCGACGGTCGGCTTCGGCGCGTATCTTCTCGCCTTCGGCGGCACCGATGGACCGCAGCTCGTTGGCCACGCGCGTACGCTCGGCTTCCATGCGGCGATACACCGATTCCGAAATCTCCGGCGCGAACTCGATGCGGCGCAGGCGCACATCGACGATCTGGACGCCCAGGGGCTCGGCGCGCTTGGCCACGTTGGCCAGGATTTCCGCCATGACCTTTTCCCGCTCGGCCGACACCACGTCCTTGACGGTACGCACGTTGACGGCCGCGTTCAGGGCGTCGCGGATCTGCGCCTGCAGGCGTTCCTGCGCGGCGCGTTCGTTGCCGCCGAAGGTCACGTAGTACAGGCGCGGATCGGCGATACGCCACTTCACGTACGAGTCGATCAGCAGGTTCTTCTTTTCCGAAGTCTGGATGCGTTCGGCATCCGTCGATTCGATGGTGAGCGTGCGCTTGTCCAGCGTCACCACGTTCTGGAACGGCGGCGGCGCCTTGAAGTACAGGCCGGGTTCACTGATGACACGGCGCACTTCACCCAGCGAGAACACCAGGGCGTAATCGCGCTCACGCACGATGAACACGCAGGACGAGGCGGCCGCCACGATGATCAGCAGGCCAACCAGGATGGGCAAAAGACGTTGCATATTGAGTAGCTCCTCCGGTTAGCGCGACAGACGGTCGCGAGGCAGCGTGTTGCTGTTGCTGCCGCTGTTGCCGGATTGCTGCCCGGTAGTGCGCGGAGGCTGCGGGATCGACGGCTGGCTTGCGCCAGGCAGGCTGCCGCCCGTGGCGGGCGCCTGCTTGCCGGCGTCCTGCGCCGCCTGCTGGATGATCTTGTCGATGGGCAGGTACAGCATGTTGTTGCCGTCCTTGGCGTCGATCATGACCTTGCCCGACCGCGTATAGATCTCCTGCATGGTTTCCAGGTACATGCGCTCGCGCATCACCGCGGGTGCCTTGCGGTACTCGTTGGCGATGCTGTTGAAGCGCGCCGTATTACCCTCGGCATCGCCGATGACCTTGGCCTTGTACCCTTCGGCCTGCTCGTTCATGCGCGACGCCTGGCCCGAGGCCAGCGGCACGACCTGGTTGGCATAGGCCTGGCCTTCGTTGATCTGGCGCTCGCGGTCCTGGCCGGCCTTGACGGCGTCGTCGAACGCGGCTTGCACCTGTTCGGGCGGCTGCACGTTCTGGATGGCCACGGTGCTGACCTGGATACCGGTGTGATAACGGTCCAGGATCTGCTGCATCAGCGTCTGCACTTCGGTCGCCACGTTGGTACGGCCTTCGTACAGCACGTAATCCATGGGCTTCTTGCCGACGATCTCGCGCATGGCGGTTTCCGCCGCCTGGCGCACGGCCTCGTCCGGATCGCGGGTGCGGAACAGATAGTCCGGCGCGCCGTCGGCACGCAGGCGGTACTGGACCACGAATTGCATATCGACGATGTTCTCGTCGGTGGTCAGCATCAGCGCTTCAGGCAAGACCTTGTTGCGCGAGCTGCCACGGAAGCCGACTTCGAACGTGCGCAGTTGGGACACGTTGACGGTTTCCTGGTTCTGGAAGGGGTACGGCAGGCGCCATTGGAAGCCCGCCGGCGACGTGCTCTTGTACTTGCCGAACTGGGTGACCACGGCCACCTGGCCTTCCTGCACGATGTAGAAACCGCTGGCCAGCCACAAAGCCACCACCACCAGGACGATCAGTCCCAGCCCGATGCGCGTATTGCGGGGCGAAGACGGTGCACCGCCCGTGCCGGTCGGCCGGTTGCCACGGCCTCCGCCCTTGCGGCCGAAGATGGCACCGATGCGGTTATTGAAATCGCGCCAGACCTCGTCGAGATCCGGCGGACCATCACCATTACCCTGGGGGCGCCGCGGCGGCTCGTTGCCGTTTTGGTTGCCACGTCCCCAACCGGGGTCATTCAGATTGAACAGTTTGGATATTAGACGCATTGTTTCCCGCAATCTGACCAGCCTCTGCAATTGCCCCGCGCAACGCATCCAGACCGGCGCGCTCGGCGGCGCTTACAAACACCCGCGCAATCGTACCATGCGCGTTCCGGTCGACCCGCGGGGCCATGTCCACGCGGTCGATCTTGTTATAGACCATGATCACGGGGATGGTTCCCGCGCCGATCTCATTAAGCACTTTTTCAACCTCGAGGATCTGCTCGTCGCGCTGCGGACTGGCGGCGTCCACCACATGCAGCAGCAGATCGGCGTGGACGGTTTCTTCCAGGGTGGCGCGAAACGCCGCGATCAGGGTCGGCGGCAGGTCGCGGATGAAACCCACGGTGTCCGACAGCACCACCGAGCCCGTGCCCTGGATCCAGATCTTGCGCGTGGTGGTGTCCAGGGTGGCGAACAACTGATCGGCGGCGTAGGCGTCGGCGCGCGTCAGGGCGTTGAACAGCGTGGACTTGCCGGCGTTGGTGTAGCCGACCAGCGAGACCGACAACACCCCGCCACGGGCGCGCGCCCGGCGCTGCGTCAAACGCTGGCGCTCGACCTTGTCGAGCCGTTCGCGCAGCAGCTTGACCTTGGCGCCGATCATGCGCTTGTCCATTTCCAGCTGCGATTCGCCGGGACCGCGCATCCCGATACCGCCACGCTGCCGTTCAAGGTGGCTCCACATGCGCGTCAGGCGCGTGGTCAGATGCTGCAGTTGCGCCAGCTCGACCTGCAGCTTGCCTTCATGGCTCTTCGCGCGCAGCGCGAAGATGTCCAGGATCAAGGCCACGCGGTCGACCACGCGCAGCGTGAACGCGCGCTCCAGGTTGCGCTGCTGGGCCGGCGACAAGGGATGGTCGAACAGGACGATGTCGGCGTCGTGCGCTTTCGCCAGCAACACGGCCTCTTCGACCTTGCCCGAACCGATGAAGTACTTGGCGTCGGGACGGTCACGGCGCGCCTTCACCGTATCGACGATCTCCGCGCCGGCGCCGCGCGCGAGCATGGCGAATTCTTCCGCATGCGCGACGTAGTCGGGATTACCCAAGTCGACACTGATGATCAGGGCTCTCATATTCGATTTGACGCCAGATAACGAGACGTTGAACGGTGCAAGGCAAGGACTTCCTGCCGCGGGCTCAACGTAGAACATACTAAAAAAAGCGGCGCCACAGCGAAAATGCCCGCCGACACGTAACGTGCGGCGGGCAAAGGAACTGCGTGGCCGGAGCGAAAATTACTCAGCGGGAATTTCCACCTGGAAGTTCACCGGACGGGCCGGGACGACGGTCGAAATGGCATGCTTGTAGACCATCTGGGTCACGGTATTGCGCAGCAGCACCACGTATTGGTCGAAGGATTCAATTTGCCCCTGCAGCTTGATGCCGTTGACCAGATAGATGGACACCGGCACATGGTCTTTGCGCAGCGTGTTCAGAAACGGATCTTGCAGGGTTTGCCCTTTATTGCTCATTGGCCAGGCTCCATTGTGTTGTTTTGAGGTGGTGGCAAACGCCGAAATCGTTACTCTACAGGGTTTTCCCGGGCGGTGCCACTGAAGTTAGGACTGAAGTTGACACCAGAAATTTCAGCCCAAAATGCCCTTCAACGCTTGCACCAAGCTGTGGCATTCAGCATCCGTTCCGATCGAAATTCGCAAGAATTGATCGATGCGCGGATGACGGAAATGACGCACGATAATGCCGTCCTGCCGCAGTGCAGCAGCCAGTTGCGCGGCATCGCGAGCAGGGTGCCGCGCGAACACGAAGTTGGCGGCCGAAGGCAATACCTCGAACCCAAAAGCGTGCAGATCGGCAGTCAAGGCATCGCGGGTACGCACCACGGCGGCGCACGTCTGCTGGAAATAATCTTCATCCTCGATCGCGGCGACCGCGCCGGCAGCGGCCAATCGATCGATCGGATAAGAATTAAAGCTGTTTTTGACCCGTTCCAGGCCGTCGATCAAGGCCGCCGAACCGATGGCATAGCCCACGCGCAGACCCGCCAGCGAACGCGACTTCGACAGGGTCTGGACCACCAGCAGATTTTCATGGCGCGCCACCAGCGGCACGGCCGACTCGCCGCCGAAATCGATATAGGCCTCATCGACCACCACCACGACGTCGGGATTGGCGGCAACGATGCGTTCGATCTCATCCAGGGCCAACGGGCGGCCCGTGGGGGCGTTCGGATTGGGCAGGATGATGGGGCCGGCGCTCTGCCCTGCCTTGGGTATATATGCCTCCGCGTCGATGCGGAAGTCTTCGGTCAGCGGCACCGTTTCCTGGCTGATGCCGTACAGGCCGCAGTACACCGGGTAGAAGCTGTAGGTGATGTCCGGGAAACGCAGCGGCGCGGCGTGGTTGAGCAAGGCCTGGAACGCCAGGGCCAACACCTCATCCGAACCGTTGCCGACGAACACCTGGGCCGGTTCGACGCCATAGCGCTGCCCTATGGCCTGGCGCAGCTTGTCGGCGCCCGGATCCGGGTACAGCCGCAGGCTGTCGTCACAGGCCGCGCGGATCGCGTCCAGCACCTTGGGCGAGGGCCCGTAGGGATTTTCGTTGGTGTTCAGCTTGACCAGGTTGCGCAGCTTGGGCTGCTCGCCCGGGACATAAGGGCTGAGACCGGCGACCACCGGACTCCAGAAGCGGCTCATGAACCTGTCCTCGCGGAATTATTTGGCCTTGTCCTGCGCATAGGGATTGTGCGAGGACTTGAATTCGATGCGCAACGGCGTGCCGCCCAGGTCGAAGGCGTTGCGGAAACGCGTTTCCAGATAACGGCGATAGGAATCCGGAATCGCATCCAGGGCATTGCCGTGCACGATGACCAGCGGCGGGTTCTGTCCGCCCTGGTGGGCATAGCGCATCTTGGGACGGAAAATACCCTTGCGCGGCGGCTGCTGCTGCTCGATGGCGGCCTGCAGCTCGCGCGTCAGCTTGGGCGTGGACAGCTTGGCGAACGCGGCGGCGTGCGCCATGTTGACCGACTTCAGCAACGCCTTCACACCCGCGCCGCGCAGGGCCGAGATGGTGTGCATGCGCGCGAACGACAGGAAGCGCAGCTTGCGTTCGAATTCACGCTGGATGCGTTCGCGCTGGTCGGCGTCCAGGCCATCCCACTTGTTGATGGCAACCACCAGGGCCCGCCCGGTTTCCAGCACGAAGCCGGCGATGTGCGCGTCCTGCTCGGAAATCTCGGTCTGCGCATCCAGCATCAGCAGGACCACATTGCAGGCCTCGATGGCTTGCAGCGTCTTGATGACGGAGAACTTTTCCACCGCTTCGAACACCTTGCCGCGCTTGCGCAGGCCGGCGGTGTCGATCAGCGTGTAGCGCTTGCCGTCGCGTTCGAAGTCGATTTCGATGGCATCGCGCGTGGTGCCGGGCATGTCGAAGGCAATGACACGTTCTTCGCCCAGCAGGGTATTGATGAGGGTCGACTTGCCCACGTTGGGGCGGCCGACGATGGCCAGCTTGATACGGTGATCGACCGGCAAGGCGCGGAACTTGCCTTCCGGCAGCGGCGCGTTTTCGTCGGTATCGGCCGCATAGGCATCGGCGTCATCCCAGTCTTCGTCCTCGTCTTCCGGTTCCGGTTCGGGCTCGACCAGGTCGCGCAGCGCCAGTTCGATCAGGTCGACGATGCCGTCGCCGTGGGCGGCCGAGATCGGCCGCGGCTGGCCCAGGCCCAGTTCATGAAAATCGCCGGTGGCGGCCATACCCATGCCTTCGGCCTTGTTCACTGCCAGGATGATGCGGCGCTGGCCCGACTTGCGCAGCAGGTCGGCGATTTCGTGGTCATGCGCATTGACCCCGGCGCGGCCGTCCACCAGGAAGATGACGACGTCGGACTCGGCGATGGCCTGCTTGGTCTGGCGCGCCATTTCCAGCAGGATGCCGTCCTTGGCCACGGGCTCGAAACCGCCCGTATCGATGGCGATGAACGGATACTCCCCCACCCTGCCCTCGCCGTAATGGCGATCGCGCGTAAGGCCCGAGAAGTCGGCGACCAGGGCCGCACGCGAACGCGTCAGGCGGTTGAAGAGGGTGGACTTCCCCACATTGGGGCGGCCCACCAGGGCGACGACAGGTTTGAAAGGCACGGAAGAGGAAGTATCAGGTTCGAGAAAATCGCCGTAACGGCGGAAAAGACGCTCAGTTGGTGCTGAGCATCACCAGGTTGCCGTTGCCCGTCTGCACCAGCACGCCTTGCGTGGTGGTGGTCAAGGGCGACACCACGGCATCGCCGCCCACCGAGATGCGCGCCAGCA
This sequence comes from Achromobacter sp. HZ34, assembly GCF_002209485.1. Lineage (GTDB taxonomy): Bacteria > Pseudomonadota > Gammaproteobacteria > Burkholderiales > Burkholderiaceae_B > Bordetella_C. The sequence continues at coordinate 597,086 of NZ_NJIX01000002.1, forward strand.
GTTGGCCGTCGGCACGCGACACGAAATGCACATAGCCATCATAATCGCCCACGGCAACCGCGCTACCGATGACGGTGGGCGCGGTCAGGCGGCGGTTCTTCAGGGCGTCCAGCTTCCACATCTGCTGGCCGCTACGCACATCGAAACCATACAGCAGGCTGTTCTGGTCCGGCGTATAGACGCCATGGTCGTCCACCGCCAGGCCCACGGTGCTGGAAAAATCCTTGGTCCAGATCGGCCGGCCGCCCTGCGACACGTCGAAGCACACCACGCGGCCCTGGTAGGCCACGGCGCACATCAGCGGGCCCAGCAGCCTGGGAGCGCCGACCACGTCGGTCAGGCGTTCCAGGTCGCTGCCGCCCTTGGGCGTCGCGACCGTGCCTTCCCACTGCACATCGCCGGAACTGACGTTGATGGCCATGAGCTTGCCGCCAGGCAGGCCGGTCAGCACCAGGCCCTGCGCGATCACCATCTGCGCGTTCGAACGCAGCGCCAGCGCCGGACCGGGGCGCTGCACGCTCCAGACGCGGTCGCCGCTGTTCAGGTCGAAAGCCTGGATGCGGTAATCGCTGCTGCGCACCACCGCCACGCCATTGCCGACCACCGGCGGAATATTCACTTCACTGGTGGCCTGGGCCTTCCACTTGACCTTGCCGCTGTCGTCCAGCGCGATGACCTGGCCCGAAGGCGTGGCCACCACGGTGGTGGTGCCGTCGCTGGCGGCACCCGCCGACAGGTCGTCGGTGGACACGGACCAGATGGCGCGGCCGCTCAGCAGGTCGTACTTGCCGACCTTGCCGTTGGGGGTGGCGGCATATACGGCGTCGCCGACGACGGTGGGCACGAAGCCCAGGCCGCTGCCGCTGCCGATGGAAACCGACCAGGCCTGATGCACCGACATGCCGGCCTTGTATTCGGTCAGCGGGGTCGGGTCATAGCGCTTGTCGTCCTTGGAAAACAGCGAGCATGCGCTGAGCGCGACGGCAGCGGTTACGCAGGCGGCCAGCGCGAGCGAACGGCGGATAACAGGCTTGAACATCGGCATCAGGCTCCGGCGAGGGCATCGAGTTTGAGTTGCACGACCGGCACCAGGGCATTGGATTGCCCCAGGCCGTCGATCGCGGTCTGGTAGGCGGCGCGCGCTTCCTGGGCCTTGCCCTGGGCAGCCAGCACGTCGCCGCGACGATCGGCGAACAAGGCGGCGAACGGCGCCGGCGGATCCGTCAATTGCGCCAGCGCGTCATCGTATTTTTTCTGGTCCAGCAGGATGCCCGCCAGACGCAGCTTGGCGACCGGCTGCAAGCCGACCTGGCGCTTCTGCCCGGCCAGCCATTCCAGCTGCTCGCGCGCGCCGTCGACATCGTTCTGCGCCTGCAGGGCCTGCGCGGCCACCAGGACGCCACGGCCGGCATAGCCGGTCTTGGGATAGTCGCTGCGCAGGGTGCCGGCGGCCGCCTTGATGCGGGCACTGGCGTCAGCCCCACCCAGGCGCGCGGCGTCTTCCAACGCCTCGAAATAGCCCATGGCCTGGCGGCTGACGTGCCCTTGGTAAGCGCGCCAACCATTCCAGCCGCCCCAGGCCAAGGCCGCGACCGCCACCGCGATGCCCACCAGCAGGCCATATTTGGCCCACCAGGCTTTCAGTGCGTCCAGCTTTTCCTGTTCTTCGAGATCGTATGCCATCCTAACCCTTCGATTTCAAAACCTGCGCCAGCTCGGCCAGTGGGACCTGTTGCTGCGCTTCGTTTTGCGCGCCATCGGCGCGCAGATACTTGATGCTGGCCACCTGGGCGGCCACTTCGTCGGCGCCAAGGATAACCGCAACCCGGGCCCCGCTGTCGTCGGCGCGCTTGAATTGCGCCTTGAAGCCGGTCGGACCGGCGTGCACGATAACGGAAAGACCGGCATCGCGCAGGCTCTCGCCCACGCGCGCGGCCAGCCGCCTGGCGTCGTCGCCCTGGTGCACCACATATATTTCACATTCCGGCACGGCTTGGGCAGGAACGGTTTGGTCCCACAGGTCCAGCAGGCGTTCCATGCCGATGGCGAAACCCACCGCGGGCGCCGACTTGCCGCCCAGCAATTCGATCAAGCCGTCGTAACGGCCGCCGCCGCACACGGTGCCCTGGGCACCGAGGCGATCCGTGACCCATTCGAAGACGGTCAGGTTGTAGTAGTCCAGGCCGCGCACCAGGCGGGGGTTGAGCCGATAGGCAATGCCGGCATCGTCCAGCAGTGCGCACATGCCTTCGAAGTGGGCGCGCGATTCGGCGCCGAGGAAATCGAAAAGCTTGGGCGCGCTGTCGGCCATTTCCTGCATGGCGGGATTCTTGGTATCCAGCACGCGCAGGGGATTGCTGTACATGCGGCGCTGGCCGTCCTCGTCGAGGACATCGCGATGTTTTTCCAGATGCTCGATGAGCGCGGCGCGATGCGCGGCACGCTCTTCGGCCTGGCCCAGCGAATTCAGTTCCAGCCGGATGTCGGTCAGGCCCAGGCGCTTCCACAGGCGCGCCAGCATGATGATCAACTCGGCGTCGACGTCCGGACCGGCGAAACCCAGGGCCTCGACGTCGATCTGGTGGAATTGGCGATAGCGGCCCCGTTGCGGGCGCTCACGGCGGAACACCGGACCCAGCGAGTAGACGCGGTGCGGACGGTCGTACAGCATATTGTGTTCGATGGTCGCGCGCACGATGCCGGCGGTCATCTCCGGACGCATGGTCAGCAGCTCGCCCTTCTTGCCGTCGGGAAAGGTGTACATCTCTTTTTCGACGATGTCGGTGACCTCGCCGATGCCACGCGCGAACAGGCGGGTCTGCTCCAGCACCGGCATGCGCACATTGCGATAGCCGTAGGCATGAAGCCATTCGCGGATGATGCTTTCGAACTGCTCCCAGCGGGCACCCACGCCGGGCAGTATGTCATTCATGCCGCGTACGGCGGCGACTTTCTGGAACGCTTGCGTCATGTCCTTGGGCACGGCGGCCACCCGCAAGTGGCCCCACGCCTCACCTTTTGCTTATTGTGAGACCGGCGAGCCATAGCGGCGCGCCACGTAATTTTCGACGATGACCTGGAATTCTTCGGCGATGTGGTCGCCTTTGAGGGTCACCGTGCGTTCACCATCGACGAAGACCGGCGCCGCCGGCACTTCGCCGGTGCCGGGCAGGCTGATACCGATGTCGGCATGACGGCTTTCGCCGGGGCCGTTGACCACACAGCCCATGACGGCCACGTTCATGCTTTCCACGCCGGGATACTGGGTGCGCCACACCGGCATCTGGCGCCGCAGGTACGACTGGATGCTGTCGGCCAGTTCCTGGAATACCGTGCTGCTGGTGCGGCCACAACCGGGACATGCCACCACCATGGGGGTGAAGGCGCGCAAACCCATGGTCTGCAGGATTTCCTGCGCCACCACGACTTCGCGCGCACGGTCGCCGCCCGGCTCGGGCGTGAGCGAGATGCGGATGGTGTCGCCGATGCCTTGCTGCAGCAGCACCGCCAGCGCGGCGGTCGAAGCCACGATGCCCTTGCTGCCCATGCCCGCTTCGGTCAAGCCCAGGTGAGCGGGATAGTCGCAGCGCGCGGCCAGGTCGCGGTACACCGCGATCAGGTCCTGCACATGGCTGACCTTGCACGACAGCACGATCTTGTCGCCGGCCAGGCCCAGTTCTTCAGCGCGCTGGGCATTGCTGATGGCCGACACCACCAGGGCGTCGCGCATCACCGCCTGCGCTTCCCAAGGTTGGGCGCGGCGGCTGTTTTCATCCATCTTGCGCGCCATCAACTCGTGATCCAGGCTGCCCCAGTTCACGCCGATGCGCACCGGCTTGTCGTGCCGGCAGGCCACTTCGATCATCTGCGCGAAGTTGTCGTCGCGCCGCTTGCCGCCGCCCATATTGCCCGGATTGATACGGTACTTGGACAGGGCCTGCGCGCAGTCCGGAAACTGCGTCAAAAGCTTGTGGCCGTTGTAGTGGAAGTCGCCGACCAGGGGCGTGGACACGCCCATGCGATCGAGTTGCTCACGAATGGCGATGACCTCGCGCGCGGCTTCCGGCGTATTCACCGTGATGCGCACGAGTTCCGACCCGGCCTGCGCCAGATCGCGCACCTGGATGGCGGTGGCGATGGCGTCGGCCGTGTCGGTATTGGTCATGGACTGCACCACCACCGGCGCGTCGCCGCCGATGGTGACCACGCGGTCGCCCCAACGGACGGCCACGGCACGCGTGCGATGACGCGCGGCGGCGCCCACCACGGGGGGCGCATTATCCTGGCAGGGCATCTGTCCCGGGGGCAAAGTCGATTCTTCCATGTCTGGCGTCGTGATTTGAACGCGGCGAACAGCGGCGCTGCGGCCGGCTCAGCCCGCCTGCTTGGATAACCAAGCGGGAACCCAGTGTTGCGGCAACCAGCCCTGCCAGAAGGCATAGGCCACGGCAGCGGCCACGACCACCAGGATGACCACCAGCCACCCCCAGGACGTCGAACTGGTGCGCTCTTCGTCGACGTGGGCGCCGCCGGTGGCCGAATGCAAGGGACCTTGCACCAGGCTGGCAGCCTGGGGAGCGCGCATATTCGGTTCCAGCGAGGCGATGATGGCCTGCGGATCGGCACCCAGCAAACGGGCGTAGCTGCGGATCAAACCGCGCAGGGAAATGCCCTTGGGCAGTTCGCTCCACTGCTCGTTTTCCAGGGCGTCGATCTGGCGCGGCGAAAACTTGATGCGGCTGGCCACCTCTTCGAGCGACCAGCCCTTGCTGGTGCGCAACGATCGCAAAGCCGCCCCTACGGACGCGTTCCCCGCCGTGGCGGAGGTCTCGGATACGAGTTGAGCGGCTTCTTGCGTCATGCGTGCACCTGTTTGATCGGAATTTCCCGGCGCTGCGCGGCGATGCGTTCCGTGATCTTGGTACGGTCGCGCACTTCACCCGCCAGCTGGCCACAGGCGGCGTCGATATCGTCGCCACGGGTCTTGCGCACCGTGGTGATGACGCCGGCATCCATGAGCCGCTGCGCGAAGATACGTACGCGCGCCATCGGCGAGCGTTTCAGGCCGGATTGCGGGAAAGGATTGAACGGGATCAGGTTGATCTTGCAGCGCACCTGGCGCGTGATGGCAACCAGTTCCCGGGCGTGCTGGTCGGAGTCGTTGACGCCGTCCAGCATGACATATTCGAAAGTGATGAAATCGCGCGGTGCATGCACCAGATAGCGATTGCAGGCGTCCATCAGCTCGGCCAACGGATACTTGCGGTTCAGCGGCACCAGTTCGTCGCGCAACGCGTCATTGGGCGCGTGCAGCGAAACGGCCAGGGCCACCGGGCAATCCTGCGACAGGCGGTCCATCATGGGCACCACGCCCGATGTGGACACCGTGACACGGCGGCGCGACAGGCCATAGGCATTGTCGTCCAGCATCAGGCGCAGTGAGGTCAACACCTGGTCGTAATTGAGCAAGGGCTCGCCCATGCCCATCATGACCACGTTGCTGACCACGCGATTGTCGGCCGGCGCGGTTGCAGTGGCGCCTTCAGCGCCCGGCAGGCGGGCACTGGCCAGGTCGGCTTCGAGCACCTTGCGGGCCCACCACAACTGGCCGACGATTTCGCTGGCGTGCAGATTGCGGTTGAAACCCTGGTGCCCGGTCGAACAGAAACGGCAATTGACCGTGCAGCCGGCCTGGCTGGAAATGCACAAGGTACCGCGGTCGTCCTCGGGGATGAACACGGTTTCGATGGCATTGCCCTGGCCGACGTCGAACAGCCACTTGCGGGTACCATCGGACGAACGCTGCTGGGTCATGACCGGCGGCGCCTCGATCAGGCAATTCTGCGCCAGCTGGCCGCGAAACTCGCGCGCCAGGTCGGTCATGGCGTCGAACGAATCGGCGCCGCGCTGGTGCACCCAGCGTTGCAGCTGCTTGGCACGAAAGGGCTTACCGCCCCAGCGCGCCACGAGCCCGGCCAGCTCATCGCCGTCCAGGCCCAGCAGGTTGATACGTTCGACGGTTTCCATGATTTGCGTTTCGCCCCAGCCCGGATTAACGGCTGTGGATGTTGATTTCGGGGAAGAAGAAAGCGATTTCGACGGCGGCGGTTTCGGGAGCATCCGAACCGTGCACGGCGTTGGCATCGATGCTTTCAGCGAAGTCGGCGCGGATGGTGCCCTTCTCGGCCTTCTTGGGATCGGTGGCGCCCATCAGGTCGCGGTTCTTGGCGATGGCGTCTTCGCCTTCCAGGGCCTGGACGAACACGGGACCGGAGACCATGAAGTCGACCAGGTCCTTGAAGAAGGGGCGGGCAGCGTGCACAGCGTAGAAACGTTCGGCATCAGCGCGCGAGAGCTGCTGCAGGCGGGCAGCGATCACCTTCAGGCCGGCCTGCTCGAAACGGGCCACGATCTGGCCGATAACGTTCTTGGCCACGGCATCGGGCTTGATAATCGAGAGGGTGCGTTGGACAGACATGAAAACTCCAATAAAAACAGGGACTTCTAACAGGTTTACAGTAACCGGGCATTCTAACATGCCTATAAGACCCGTCTACATCATAAAATCGCAGGTTTAGCCCGCCGGCGTTGGATCGGTCGGGAGATCTGTCCCCGGAAACGTGTAATGAATAAAGCCGTGAACGACGCCGCCGGAAACGCCGCGTCCCCCGCCGCCGCTGCCGATACGCAGGAGCTCGCCAAGAGCTTCGAGCCGGCCGACCTGGAAGCCCGCTGGTACGCCGAATGGAAGCAGCGCGGCTACTTCGATGCGGGCCGCCACGTCGACACTGGCAATAATGACAGCAGCTACGCCATCCAGTTCCCGCCGCCCAATGTAACGGGCACGCTGCACATGGGCCACGCCTTCAACCAGACCATCATGGATGGGCTGGCCCGCTACCGCCGCATGTCGGGCGACGACACCGTGCTGATCCCCGGCACCGACCACGCCGGCATTGCCACCCAGATCGTGGTGCAGCGCCAGCTGGACGCCCAGAACATTTCCCGCCACGACCTCGGCCGCGAAAAATTCGTCGAGAAGGTGTGGGAGTGGAAGGAACAATCGGGCAGCACCATCACCAACCAGATGCGCCGCCTGGGCGCTTCGGCCGACTGGAGCCGCGAATACTTCACCATGGACGAGCGCATGTCGCGCGGCGTGGTGGAAACCTTTGTGCGCCTGTTCCGCCAGGGCCTGATCTATCGCGGCAAGCGCCTGGTCAACTGGGACCCCAAGCTGCTGACGGCCGTGTCGGACCTGGAAGTGCAGTCGGAGGAAACCGACGGCTTCATGTGGCACATCACGTATCCCTTCGTCGACGGGCCGCAGACCATCGTCGACAAGGAAGGCCAGACGGTGACGCTGCGCGGCATGACCATCGCCACCACCCGTCCGGAAACCATGCTGGCCGACGGCGCGCTGTGTGTGCATCCTGACGACGAGCGCTATCGCCACCTGGTGGGCAAGCTGGTCGAACTGCCGCTGTGCGATCGCAACATCCCCATCATCGCCGACGATTTCGTCGATCCGGAATTCGGCACGGGCTGCGTCAAGATCACCGGCGCCCACGACTTCAACGACTATGCTTGCGCCCTGCGCCACGACCTGCCGCTGATCGTCATCTTCACGCCGGACGCGCACATCAACGAGAACGGGCCGGCACAGTTCCGCGGCATGGAGCGCTACGAAGCGCGCAAGGCCGTGGTGGCCGAACTGGAAGCGCAAGGCTTCCTGGACAAGGTCGAGCCGCACAAGATGATGCAGCCCAAGGGCGACCGCACCGGCGTGGTGCTGGAACCCATGCTCACCGACCAGTGGTTCATGGCCATGAGCAAGCCGGCACCGGAAGGCACGCTGCATCCCGGCAAGAGCATCACCGAGGTGGCGCTGGAAGTGGTGGCCGACGGCCGCGTGTCCTTCTATCCCGAGAACTGGACCACCATCTACAAGCAGTGGCTGGACAACATCCAGGACTGGTGCATTTCGCGCCAGCTGTGGTGGGGCCACCAGATTCCCGCCTGGTATGCCGAGGACGGCAGCATCTTCGTCGCGCACGACGAGCAGGACGCCATCGCGCAGGCGCGCGCCGCCGGCGTGCAGGGCCCGCTGCAACGCGATCCGGACGTGCTGGACACCTGGTTCTCGTCGGCGCTGGTGCCCTTCACCGACCTGGGCTGGCCGGAGCAGACGCCTGACCTGGCGCGCTACCTGCCGTCCAGCGTGCTGGTGACCGGCTTCGACATCATCTTCTTCTGGGTCGCGCGCATGGTCATGATGACCACCCACCTGACCGGCCAGATTCCGTTCAAGCATGTCTACATGCATGGACTGATCCGCGACGCCGACGGCCAGAAGATGAGCAAGTCCAAGGGCAACACGCTGGATCCGATCGACCTGATCGACGGCGTCGACCTGGAAACGCTGGTCAGCAAGCGCACCTATGGCCTGATGAATCCCAAGCAGGCGGGCCAGATCGAGAAGGCCACGCGGCGCCAGTATCCGGACGGCATCCCGGCGTTCGGCGCCGATGCGCTGCGCTTCACCATGTCCGCCTACGCCACGCTGGGCCGTAATATCAACTTCGACCTCAAGCGCTGCGAAGGCTATCGCAACTTCTGCAACAAGCTGTGGAACGCCACCCGCTTCGTGCTGATGAACACCGAAGGCCACGACCTGAGCCAGGCCGCCAGCGCCGGTGAAACGTCGTTCGTGGACCGCTGGATCGTCAGCCAGCTGCAGGATCTGGAAGCCGAAGTGGCGCGCGGTTTCGCCGACTACCGCTTCGACAATATCGCCAACGCGCTGTACCGCTTCGTGTGGGACGAGTATTGCGACTGGTATGTCGAACTGGCCAAGGTGCAGATCCAGAACGGCACGCCGGCCCAGCAACTGGGCACGCGCGCCACGCTGATCCGGGTACTGGAAGTGGTGTTGCGCCTGGCGCATCCCATCATCCCCTTCATCACCGAAGAACTGTGGCAGAAGGTGTCGGTGGTGGCGGGCAAGCGCGCCGCCGACCAGGTCGGCAGCGTCAGCGTGCAGCCCTACCCCGTCGCCAATCCGGCCGCCATCGACAAGGCCGCGGAAGCCGAGGTGGCGAACCTGAAGGCGCAGGTGGAGGCCGTGCGCGCGCTGCGTGGCGAGATGGGCCTGTCGCCCGCGCAGAAGGTGCCGCTGGTGGCCCAGGGCGATCGCGCCGAACTGGACCGCAACGGCCCGTATCTGGCCGCGCTGGCACGCCTGAGCGAAGTGGAGACGGTGGCCGAGCTGCCGGACGTCGGCGCGCCCGTGCAGGTGGTGGGCAGCGCCCGTCTGATGCTGCGCGTGGAAATCGACGTCGCCGCGGAAACGGCCCGCCTGGACAAGGAGATCGCGCGCCTGGAAGGCGAGATCAACAAGGCCAATGGCAAGCTGTCGAACGCCAGCTTCGTCGAACGCGCCCCGGCGGCGGTGGTCGAGCAGGAGAAGGCGCGCATGGCGCAGTTCGGTGAAACGCTGGCGAAGGTGCGCGAACAGCGCAGCAAGCTGGCGAGTTGATCCAAGGGAACGTCCCGCGGGGTTCTTCCCTGCGGGGCTGCCGCCATGGCAAGGACGTAAAAACGGGCGCCATGGCGCCCGTTTTCATTTGCGATGCGATGTTGCCGCGGATGAGATCTTGCCGAGAATCGGACCTTGACGCGGGCGGCGCTTTGCCGCTGGTCAGTCGTTGCCGCGGCTGGCTGCCAGAAGCTTGAGGAAACGCTCGTCGGCGGGCGTCAGCAGGCCCTGCCGGCGCGCGGCATCGAGCAGGTCGGGCCGGCGCTGCGCGGTCAGGCGCAAGGACTGCTCGCGGCGCCAGCGGGCGATGTTGGCATGATGGCCCGACAGCAGTTCGGCCGGCACGCTGACGCCTTCGTAGACTTCCGGGCGCGTATAGTGCGGGCTGTCCAGCAAGCCGGAAAGCGCGGGATTGAAGGAATCCTGCACCGCCGAGGCATCGTCGTTGAGCACGCCCGGCATCAGCCGCACGGCGGCGTCGATGACGGCGAGGGCCGCCAATTCGCCACCGGACAGGACAAAGTCGCCGAGGGAAATCTCGTCGGTGACGCACCTGTCGATGAAGCGCTGGTCCAGGCCTTCGTAACGGCCGCAGATCAGGACCGCCCCCGGGCTGCCCGCCAATTGCTGGGCGGCAGCCTGGTCGAAGCGGCGCCCGGTGGGCGACATCAGGACGACAGGCGCGGGCGCCAGTCCGCCAGCCACCCGCTGTGCCTGGACGGCCTGCAAGGTGGCCTCCAGCGGCCCGGGCATCATGACCATACCGGGACCACCGCCATAAGGGCGATCGTCCACGGTACGGTGCACGTCATGGGTGTAATCGCGCGGGTTCCACGTGTGCAAGGCCCAGCGGGCCTGCGTATGCGCGCGCCCCGTCACCCCCAGGTCCCGGACCACGCTGAACATGTCCGGAAACAGGGTGAGGACGTCGAAACGCATCAGTAATCCAGTGGCCAGTCGCTGTCGATGCGGCGATTGGCGATGTCGACGGTATGCACGTGCGCCTGCACGAACGGCACCAGGACCTCAGCAGGACGGCCCTTGGCATCGAGCACCGTTTCTGGTTCACCCGCTGCGTTCAGGTTCTGCCGAGCGACACGCAAGACCGAATGCGCGCCATTGTCCAGCACGCCCTCGACCAGGCCCAGCAGCACGGGAGCGCCGTCCTGCTCACCATAGAGCGTGCAACCGATCAGGTCGACCCAATAAAACTCGTCGTCTTCCGGTTCGGGAAAGACAGAGCGTGGCGCATAGATCGCCATCCCGCGCAAAGCCTCGGCCTGGTCGCGGTCGGCAATACCTGCCAACTGGGCCACCACGGTCGCGCCTTGCGGGCGGGAAGTCTGGACTTTGTAGATCGCTGTCGAAGCAAAGGACGGCGCAGGCGTTGGGCCCTGCCCCGCCTTGGCGGGCGCCGCAGAGCGCGCCATCCGCCATTCGGGGAGGGAGAGCAGCACGTCGGCCTGTGCCGAATGCGGCTGCACCTTGACCCAGCCCCGCACACCGTAAGCACCGCTGATGCGGCCCAGTTCGATCAGATCATCCGTGCCCGCCGAGGTGGCGGCCGGGACCTTCGTGTTTTCGGGCATGCTCAGCGCTACAGTCAAGCCGAGCCTCAGGCCGCGGCGGAGACTTTTTCCGAATACGTCTTGACCAGGCGTTCAACGGCGGGCGACAGTTGCGCGCCATTGTCAGTCCAGTACTTCACGCGATCCAGCGAGATGCGCAGCTTTTCGCTGTTGTCGCTACCAACGGGGTTGTAGAAACCGACGCGCTCGACGAAACGGCCATCGCGGCGGTTGCGCGAATCGGTGGCCACCAGGTTGTAGAACGGACGCTTTTTGGACCCGCCGCGGGCCATACGAATCACCACCATAGGTAATCCCTTGAATTGGTTATGGAGAACAGTAGATTCTAGCATCGTTCCGGAGTAGCCGGCAAATCGATGCTGGATTGGTGCTTGATTGTTGTATTTCCCACGCGCCGGACCGGACCTGTCCGATCCGCCACGCCGGCAGCAGCGGGGCCCGCCTAGGCCCGGCCCCGGCACGGGCATCAGCCGACGCATCTCAGCCGACGCATCTCAGCCGACGCATCTCAGCCGACGCATCTCAGCCGACGCATCTCAACCGATGTATCGCGTTTCTTCGATGATCGCCTGGGCACCCAGCGCGTTCAGGCGCTTTCCCGCCCGCGTGCCCAATGCCAGCGGATCCGCGTACTGGCTTTCGTCGTAGACCTCGACGGCGCTACGGCCGTCCAGGGCGATGACGATGCCGCGCAGCTTCAGCTTGCCGTCCTCCACCCACGCATAGCCGCCGATGGGCGAATCGCAATGGCCGTTCAGCGCCTTCAACAGCGCGCGCTCGGCCTGGTAGCAGAACATGGTCTGGCGATCGTTGATCGCCGCCAGTACGGCGCGGGCCTCGTCATTGCCGGTGGCGTACTCCGCCACCACCACGCCCTGCCCCACCGCCGGGCACATTTCCTCGACCGAGAACACCCGGCTGATGCGATCGTCCAGGCCGATACGTTCCAGGCCGTTCTTCGCCAGCAGCAAGGCATCGACCGGCGGCGTGGCGCCGCCGTAGTTGAACGTCATGGGAACGCTGTCGTCCATGCGCGCGATACGCTTGTCGGCGGCGCCGCGAAACGGCACGGCCTGGCTGTCCGGAAACAGGCGGCGCAAGAAGGCGGCGCGGCGCACCGAGGCCGTACCGATCACGGCCGGCACCGCGTCCGCGGCCAGGCCCTGCTTGAGCACCATGCAATCACGCGGGTCGCTGCGCGGCAGGCAGGCGCCGATGGAAAAGCGCGTGTCGGCGTAATACTCGTCGTTGCCGGGCAGGTCCTTGAGCGAGTGCATCACCATGTCGGCCTCGCCCCGCAGCATCATGTCGTGCATGGCGGTGATGAACGCACCGCCCTTGCCGCCCATGCCGCCCAGGCGCGTCTTCAGGTCCAGGTCGGCGGCAGCGGGCCGCGTCACCATCTCGAAGGTGTGCTCGGGGAACTGCTGGCTGAGCGCGTGGATGAGGGCTTCGGTCTGACGCACCGCCATCAGGCTGGCGCGGGTGCCGATCTTGAAAGTCTTGGCCATGATGAATTCCAGAAGGCGATCAGCGCCGCCGCAGATAATGCACGCCCACGCCCTCTTCTTCCTGCTGGGCCAGCAGGGCATTGCCGGTCTGCTTGCAGAAGGCCTGGAAGTCGCGCAGGGCGTTGCGATCCGTGGTCTGCACCTTGAGCACCTGGCCGCTTTGCAACTGGGCCAGGGCTTTCTTGGCACGCAGGATGGGCAAGGGGCAGTTCAGCCCCTTGGCGTCGATTTCCAGGTCCGCATCCATCAGAGGCGCTCTTCCACCCACTGGCGCACGCTGGCAATGGCGTCCGGCAAGGCATCGGCGTCGCTGCCGCCGCCCATGGCCATGTCCGGCCGGCCGCCGCCCTTGCCGCCGATCTGTGACGAGACGAAGCCGACCAGGTCGCCCGCCTTGACGCGGCCGGTGAGGTCGGCGGTAACGCCGCCCACCACGCTGATCTTGCCGTCCTGCGAACCGGCCAGCAGCACCACCGCCGACTTCAGCTTGTCCTTGAGCTGGTCGACCATGCCGCGCAGCGCCTTGGGATCGACGGCGCCGATACCGGCGGCCAGCACCTTGACGCCCTTGACGTCGATGGTGGCCTTGGCCGCCAGATCATTGCCGGCGCTCGCGGCCAGCTTGCTGCGGGCCTGGTCCAGTTCCTTTTCCAGGGCCTTGACCTGGTCCTGCACCTGCGCGATGCGGTCGGGCAGTTCGGCCGCGGGCGTACGCAGCACGCCGGCGGCGCGGGCCAGCAGCGCGGTCTGCGCCTGCACCCAGGCCACGGTGTTGTCGCCCGTGATGGCTTCGATACGGCGCACGCCGGCGGCCACGCCGGTTTCACTGACGATCTTGAACATGCCGATGTCGCCGGTGCGCATCACATGCGTGCCGCCGCACAGTTCACGCGAGAAGCCGATGTCCAGCACGCGCACCTTGTCGCCGTATTTCTCGCCGAACAGCGCCATGGCGCCGCCCTTGACGGCGTCGTCATAGCCCATCACCTGGGATTGCGTGGCATTGTTGGCCAGCACTTCGGCATTGACGATGGCCTCGACCCGCGCGATCTGCTCGGCGGTCATCGGCGCATCCTGGGCGAAGTCGAAACGGGTCTTGTCGGGGTCGACCAGCGAACCGCGCTGCTGCACGTGCGCGCCCAGCACCTGGCGCAAGGCCTTGTGCATGAGGTGGGTGGCGGAGTGGTTGCGCACGGTGCGCGCGCGGCGCACGCCGTCGACCCGCGCCAGCAGGGTGTCACCGACCGCCAGGTGGCCGGATTCCAGCGTGCCGTGATGGCCGAACACGCCGGCCTGCACCTTCAGGGTGTCGGCCACGGCGAAGCGCACGCCGGCGGCTTCCAGCAGACCGGTGTCACCCACCTGGCCGCCGGATTCGGCGTAGAAAGGCGTGGCGTCCAGCACCACGACGGCATCCTGGCCCGCTTCGATACGAGGCACCGAAGTGCCGTTGGCGTACAGCGCGACAACCTTGACGTCGTCCAGTTCCAGGTGCTCGTAGCCTTCGAAACGCGTGTCGGCACCTTCGTAGCTCAGGCCTTCCGCCATCTTGAACTTGCCCGCGGCGCGGGCCTGTTCGCGCTGGCGCGCCATGGCGGTGTCGAAGCCGGCCAGGTCGACTTCGACCTTGCGTTCGCGGCAGATGTCGGCTGTCAGGTCGACCGGGAAACCATAGGTGTCATACAGCGTGAACAGCGTGGTGCCATCGAGCTGGCCGCCGGCCGGCACATTGGCCAGGGCGCCTTCGAGGATCTTCATGCCGTTTTCGAGGGTTTCGCCGAAACGCTCCTCTTCCTGCTTCAACACCTGGGCCACGCGCTCGGCCGTATTGGCCAGTTCGGGATAGGCCTCGCCCATCTCGCCGACCAGGTCGGGCACCAGGCGGTGGAAGAAAGGCTTGGTCTGGCCCAGCTTGTAGCCGTGGCGCAGCGCACGGCGGATGATACGGCGCAGCACATAGCCACGGCCTTCGTTGCTGGGGATGACGCCGTCGACGATCAGGAACGAACAGGCACGGATGTGATCGGCGATGACCTTGAGCGAATTGTCGTTGAGATCCGTGATGCCGGTTTCGCGCGCGGCGGCCGCGATCAGCGTCTGGAACAGATCGATCTCGTAGTTGGAATGGACGTGCTGCAGCACCGCGGCGATGCGCTCCAGGCCCATGCCGGTGTCGACGCAGGGCTTGGGCAGGCGCGGCATATTGCCGGCGGCGTCGCGCTCGAACTGCATGAACACCAGGTTCCAGATCTCGATGTAGCGGTCGCCGTCTTCCTCGGGCGATCCCGGGGGGCCGCCCCAGATTTCCGGACCGTGGTCGAAGAAGATTTCCGAACAAGGGCCGCAGGGGCCGGTGTCGGCCATCTGCCAGAAATTGTCCGAGGCGTAGCGCGCGCCCTTGTTGTCGCCGATGCGGATGATGCGCTCGGCCGGCACGCCCACTTCCTTGGCCCAGATGTCGTAGGCCTCGTCGTCTTCCTGGTAGACGGTCACCCACAGCTTGTCGGCGGGCAGCTTGTAGACCTTGGTCAACAGTTCCCAGGCGTACTGGATGGCGTCACGCTTGAAATAGTCGCCGAAGCTGAAGTTACCCAGCATTTCGAAGAACGTATGGTGGCGCGCCGTGTAGCCGACGTTTTCCAGGTCGTTGTGCTTGCCGCCGGCGCGCACGCTGCGCTGCGACGACGTGGCGCGGGTATAGCTGCGCGTTTCCTTGCCGGTGAACACGTCCTTGAACTGGACCATGCCCGAGTTCGTGAACAGCAGCGTCGGGTCATTGCCCGGGACGAGCGACGACGAGGGGACGATGGTGTGTCCCTTGGACTGGAAGAACTGCAGGAATTTCTGGCGAATCTCGGAGGATTTCATCTTGGATGAATCTGCATGGGCATTTTGGGCAATCTTCGATTATATGCAATTGGTTGCGCTTTCGAGGGAGAGGGGCGAGGCCGGGGGCTGTCAACGCACGCAGATGTAGCTGGTTGAGACGCCGTCGGCACTGATCGAATAGTCGGATGTGCGGAAAAACATCAGGGACTCGTAGCCTGGCGGACAGCTGCAATCGCCGGTGCGCGGGTTGGCCGTGGGGACCAGCGCGTACGTCTTGCAGCCGTAGACGGAATTGACGGCGTATGCGCCGCCGAAGCCGCCCGGTGAGTCCCACCGGCCCCCGACACAGGACAAGGGGCTGCCGTCTTCCGTGCGCGCCATCAGGCCGTCGGGCGCGCAGGCATCGCCCACCCTGGCCCGGGCCCCGATGAGAAGATGCCCGTCCGTGCTCAGCCGTTCCACGGCGTGCATGGACCGGGCGGCGTGAATGGCTCCAGCGGCGTGGATGGAATCGTCGGTGTGGATGGCGCCGGCGGCGTCTATGGCTCCCCCTGCATGTACGGAGCCCGCCGCGTGGATGGGGCCTCTTACGTGCACGGACCCCGCCGCATGCATGGAGCCGGCGGTGTGGATGGAGCCGGCGGCGGCCACATCTCCCTGGAAATCCGGATTGCGAGGGTCGCGGACGCGCAGGTAGGGCCACGTCGCGGCAGGGTCCAGTCCCGCCCAGACGGCGACGGTGCCGACGGCCAGGCGGGGGATGTCCGGTGCCGGCGGATTGGGAAACCGGAAATTGGGGCCACGAACAAAATCCGGCATCTGGGCGTCCACGTGGCCGCCGTAACCGCCGGTCGCGGCCAGGATCGCGGCTATCGCGGCGGGGTCGGGGCTTACCTTGCCAGTAAGGGTCGAATCCGTGCCCGGTCCGCCCGCACCTCCGGCCGTCAAGTTATCTGTTTCAGCTCCAACGCCCCAGGCACCGGCCGGTGCCAGGCTGTAGACCAGCGCGTCGAGACGGCATCCCCGGCCCGGACAGGCAGGGTGGCGCAGGATGCGGATGGCGACTCGCATGCCTCCCGCGGATGCGACGGGGAAGCCGGCTGGCAAGTGACCTTGGCGTAACAGCTCATCCAGCCGTGGGGCGTGGGGGTCGGCGTAGGCCAGGCCGCCTCGCGCATCACGCGGCGGCAGGCCTTGCACCAGGTCTTCCTGATGCAGCGCCATCATCCGCGCCAGCGCGCCACGGATTTCCGCCAGCCAGGCACCGCTGGCATTTCCCGCGGCGGCATCGGCCTGCCGGCGCCACCCATCGGCGCCCCACACCGCCGCCAGGCATGCCACCGCCAGCACCAACGCCAGTTCGAATAACAAATAGCCTCGCTGGGCCGAAGCCCACAGGGCCGGATGGGTTGGGTGGACCAGGGAGACCGCCCGCTCCGCGCGAGGGGAGATTCTTGGGCGCCTCTCAGCATTCCCCTTTGCGACTGGACAGCGCAAAGGCAAGCGCAGCGCCGCCGCCTTCCAGGCGGCCGGCGGAAGGAGCAATGCACGAGACATCGGCAATCACCGCACGGTAAACACAAAGGTGTTGGCGTCGCCCGCGCTGCATTGCTCCTGCGCGCGCGCCGGATCGTAGGGCTGGGCGGGGATGCTGGTGGCATCCTTCACCACGACGCCGCCGCCCTTGCCCTCCACCGAGATGATGTCCGCCATGCGCTGCATGACGGCAGCCAGCGTCGGACAGGCGGCGTCATTGACGTGCGTGGCGGTCAAGGTAAAGGCCGATCCTGCGCCGCCCTCGCCCACCGCCGCGGGTGCCAGGGTCAGGGTGCCGTGGCCGGCCTGCCCTTTGCCGCCCAGACCATGCGCCACCGAAGCGGACGCGCCCTCGCCCGTCACGGCGATCACCGACGAACCGCGCAAGGCCTGGGCGAGCAAGCCCGTATGTACCCCTGCATAGGGCGTGGGACCGCTGCCCTGCGCATTGGTCTTGGCGTGCGTGATGTAGCGCTGCAGCGCCTCGCCGACCTTGGGCACCTTGTTCTCGATGACGAAAGTGCCCAGCGCCGGCACGCCGATGATGGCGATCAGCAGCACGATGGCGGTGACGATGGAAACCTCGATCAACGAAAAACCGCTGTCTAAGCGTGACGGATAGGCAGGGCGTGGCAGGGAGCGTGTCATGGTGTCGGCGTCCTTAAGAAAAAAAAGCTGAAAACTTGGTCAGGCAGAAATTCATCCGCCGTGCATGCTGGTCATGGCATGGCGCATCTCATCGATGACGGCGTAGTGCCAGAGCGCCAGGCCCAGCACGGTCGCCAACCCGCACACCAGCAGGCACCAGCGCAGCACCCCGGCCTGCACGCGCAAGCGCGGCAGAAAGCGGATTTCTATTCTTTGCCGGGTACGCGCGATACCGCCTTCCACGCCATGCGCGGCCACCATGTCGGCCAGATACCAGCCCGTTTCGGCGTCGATCAAACCGGTATCGAAGGTGTCGCCGCCCACCAGGCCGGCGTCGATGCGCGCGATCATGGCGGCGATATGCGCGGCAAACCAGGGCGGCGCATCGCGGCCCAGCATGAATAGCGCCTCGCGCAGCCGTGTATCGACATTGCCGCGTTGGCGCACCAGTACGGCCAGCAGCGCCAGGAAACGGATGCAATGGAAGTCGCGATACAGGCGCCAGACCGGCCGGCGGTCCAGCCAGTCGCGCAGGCGTCCCGTATGGCGCGGCAATGCCGCCAGGAAACCCCACAGCGCCGCCGCGCCGGCCAGGCAGGCCAGCGGCAATCCCACGCGCAGCCATTCGGCCGCGCTGAACAACGCGCGCGTCAGCCCGCCATGCCACGTCGCGGGCACGGACTGGAAGACCGCCTGCAGACGCGGCACCGTCCACAGCGGCACGCTGCCGGCCAGCAATAGCGCCACCGCCAGGGCCGCCAGGCCGACCGTGCAACTGGCCAGCAAGATGCCGCGGGCCTGATCGATCAGCGTCACGGCGCGCGCCAGGTCGCGCAGGGTCGCCGCGAAAGCGCCACCGCCGGCGTCCTGCGCCACGCTCAGCAAGGCCAGTTCGCCGGCTGGCAACGTGCCGGCCCAGGCCCGCGCCGCGTCACCCGCGGACCGCTCATAGGCCGACGACCAATGGCGCGCCAGGCGGCCACGGGCCGTGGCCTGGCCATGGCGCCGCGCGTCGTCATCGAAGATGTCGCGCAGCGTCTTGCGCCCTTGCAAGCCATCCAGCAGATCGGCCAGATATTCGTAATAGCTGGCCCTGTGCGCGACGAACACCGCGGCATCGTGGCGCAGGCACACGCGCCGCCAGTACGCGCTAAGCATGGGACGTCTCCTTCCACGCGGCGCGCTCCAGCGCCACTGTTTCGAAAGCGCCAAAGCGGCTTTCGATATCGCGCGGATCGATCTGGCCCAGCGACGCCTTGTACAGCGCACAAGCCATGGCCGACTTGCCGCGCATGTCGGCATCGGTGACGGGTGCGGTGACGCGTTCACGCCACTGCTGGCGCAGGCGCACGTAATCGCGTTGGCGCACGCCGCACAGGAACGCTTCGTCCAGTCCGGGCTCTATCATTTCCGCCACCACGGTGCGGCCGTTCAGGCCCAGCAACTGCGGCAGGTCCGCCTGCGCGCACGCAGGACAGCCGGCGGGATTGCGCACGCGCAGCGTGGCCCCATCCAGCGCGTACAGACCTAGCAGCCGCGCGGCCCAGGCGCGATGGCGTGCGCCGTCGGCGCCGCGATAAAGCGCATCCAGGGGCAGCGCGCAGGCCGCGCACAGGCGCGGCAGCAAGGCCTGCCACACCAGCAGCTTGAGCACGCCGGGAATCGCCAGGAAGTCACGCGACACGCCGATGAAGTCGGAAGCCAGGCGTTCCGGGATCATCCAGGCCGCGCTGGCGTGCGTGGTCGTGTAGAGATTCACGCCGGATCCCGCCAGGTCCATGAAGGCGCGGCCGGTTTCGGCATCGCGTATTTCACCCACCAGCAAGTCGTGCATGGCGCAGCGCTTGATGGTCCGCAGCTTGGCGTCGAACACCGACGGAACCGACTCGTCCAGGCGGCGTCCCACGGTGTTCTGCAGGGCGTTGGCGATCAGGTATTCGACCGGATCCTCCAAGGTGATGACCTTGCGCGTGGCCGGCAAGGACCGGATCAAGGCCGCAATGGTGGTCGACTTGCCGGCGCCCACGGCGCCCGCCAGCACCACCGCGCCGCCTTCGGCCAGGCAAGCGCGACGCAACATGCCGATCTGCGTATCCAGGTAGCCCAGCGCCCGCAGCGACCAGCTTGCGTCATCGGCTTGCGGACGCAGCACGCGCAGGCAGACCGCCGGCCCCGTGTCGGCGGCCAGCGATGCCCAGCGCAGGATCACCGGCTTGCCATCCACTTCGATATCCAGACGTCCCTGCTGCTCGATGCGGGGATCGAACACGGCGCCGTTGCCGCCGCGCACGTCCATCCAGGCCACCGCCAGTATCTCCATCAAGGTGCCGGTGGGCATATGGCGAAAGCGCGGCGGCGCCACGTAGATGCCGCCCAGGGTGTAACGCACTTCGGACTCGGCCCGCTGCAGGAACACGTTGAAGTGCACGTCGCTGGCGTCCTGCCTGACGCCCCAGGCGACGAGGTCGACGAAGGCAGCGGCCAGCGCCGATTTATGCCGGTCCGCCAGCACCGCGCGGCGATTGCGCAGCTGGTCGGCGCCCAGCTGGCCCCGCGCCACCGCCAGCAGCAGGGGCGCGGGCAACAGATACCGCGATGGCCGGGCCATGCGGTAACCGCGCTGCACGATGAGCCGTTCGAGTTCGTCGACCTGGTCGCCGGCCGCATAGTCAGCCAGCAGGAATATCGCCGCGGTCCCGTCGCGCAAGACCACCGGGCAGAGGTGGCCGGACAGTGCTGCCAGATCGAATTCGTCGTTCAAGGGCCGCAGGAAGGCGGGCGACAGGCGGGCGATGTCGTCCTGGCTGGAAAGATGCGGCAGGCTGGCCTGCGAGGGAGGGCGCATGAACATGATTTTTCAGTTCCTGCGCTCTTCCAGCGATCTGGGGGCGTCCAGGCAGGTCACCTGCGCGTGGGTGCCGCTTTGCAGGCGCACGCACTCGCCCAGCACGGCGGCCAGGGCATAGACGCCGGCGCCGCCGCTGGGTGCGTGTTCGGGCCAACGCTGGCCCTTGCGGTAACGCGCCAGCTGGCCGTTGATGCGGACATCGACGTGCAAGCGGCGGCCAACGCCGTAGATGGCGGCGACGGCAACGCGATCGGGCTGGTCGGATCGGGTGTCCGGCCCTGGTCCGGGGCCACGTCCAGCGCCAAGTCCGGGCCCCACTCCAGCCCCACTTCCAGGCCCAGGCATGGGCGGGCTGCCGATGCCGAGTCGATCGCCGCGACGCGCCCGCAGGGCCACCTCGGTCTCCGCCTGCAACAGCGCCTCCACGCTACCCGCCACCGGCCACGCACAGCCCGCGTCCGCCGCCGGCGTATCCGAATGCGCCGAACCTGCCGCGCAGGCTGCGCTCGCGAGCAGGGCCGCTCTCATCACCCAGCGCCCCGGCAAGGTCTCAGTCTCTTTCATAGATGACTCCCTGCAGCTGCGCCATCAGCACGCTGCCGGTGGCTTCGGCGCGCCGGCCCGGCGTCACCGTCAGCGTGACCTCACGCCAGGCGGTCCCAACCGGTGGCGCCTGGAACAAGGCGTAGGAACGCAAAGGACCATGCATCAGCAAGGAACGCGAGTACAGGACGGGAACACCGGGCGGCCGTGCCATGGGGCGCCCGCTTTCGTCCACCGGGGCCGCTACCGGCAAGGCCGCGGCCGTACCCAGGGAAATACGGCCGAAAGCCGGCAGCAGCCTTTGCAAGGCACTCCCCACACGGATATCGCTGGCCTGTCGGCTGCGCAAGGCGGCGGAGGGACCCGCATTTTCAGGAGCCACCGTTGCAGGACTTGAACGCGGCCCCACTGCCACGCGCCAAGACACGCGCGCCTGTTCCAGGCCATCGAAACGCGGCCCCTCGAAGCCCGCCTGCTCACGCGCCGGCGGCGCGGCGGCAAGACGCTGATTGCTGGCGACCGGACTGGCGCGCCGATAGCTGGCCTGGCATATCCATTCCCGCGCCTGCGCGGCACAGCGCGCGGAATCCAACCCCCAGCCTTGCGCCAGCATGGGTAATTGCCGCAAGGAGATGAAGACCTGCCCCAGGCCCGCCGCATCATGCAGTGGCAATGACGCCACCTGGCGCGCCACGGCCGTGCGCCAGGCCAGCATCGGATCGGCCGCAGGCGCGGCCACTGGCGCCGGTCGCCCCCAGTGGCGCCAGGCCTGCCACGCCGCGCCCCCTGACAATCCGGCCGCGAGCAGCACGGCGATACCGCGCGCGCCGGTCGGCGCCAGCCCCACCCACGGACTGAGGCGCCACAGCGTGGTGCCCAGCCCAAGGTTGCCCGTCAAATCCGCCAGATCGAGATTGCGCATGGCCGTGGCCATGCCGGGATAGCAGTGCTCCAGCTCCGCCAGGGCGGTCAGTGCCTGTTCACGGTCCACATAGATGCGGTCGGTGCGCGCCATGACGGCGCCGTCCTGTGTTGCCACCAGCCAGGCCCGCCCCTCATCCATCATCAGCATCCCGGCGGCGGTTCCTTGCGGATGAGACTGCGCGAAGGCCTGCGCCGCGCTATGGCAGGGACGCGGGCGGCCAAGCAGGCGCGTGCAACCGACGGCGGCCGCGCGAGTGCCGCCCTGCACATAGTGCGTGGCCCGCGCTTCGCGCGCGCGCCGCCGCGCCAGGGTCTCCGGCCGGCTGCCCACCAAAGGAAACCAGCGCATGCAGAACACCAGCAGCGCACCGTCCTGCAGATCCATCGTCAATGCTTCGTCCACTGCCTGCACGTCCATCTCCTCGATCAACCTTCCTCGACCTGCGCCGTAACGATCACCACGGTGGTGCTGCGTTCGCTCGCCACCTGGTCGGCGCCGCCCAACAGCAGCGGCGCGCGCGGCGCCAGCCGGCGCCGGTCGTATTCCTCTTGGCGGCGATCGAAGCCCGAGATGACCATGGGTTCGCCCGGCCGCAGCGACACCTGCTGCACCATGCCGCTACCGTCGATGGTGATCTGCTGCAATTCGATCTGGTGCTCGCGGCGGCCGAAAGTCAGCGTCTTCAGCGGCTGCGCGACGGTGTTGTCGTAGGCGATGGATAGCTGGATGCTGCCGTCGTCCTGCGCGTCGGGCACCAGGGTAAGGAAGGAACCGACGGTCTCCTGCTTCTGGCTCACCGACACGGCAGGCATCATGGCGTCATAGCCCCTGCGCCCGCTGTCACCGCTGGTGCCCTGCACCTGATCGACATACGAGAACGTGGTCCGCACGGCATGGGTGACGGGCCGGCGGTTGAGCGTAAGCAGCGGCACGCTGCTATGCCGCACCACCGTGCCGGTGGCGCTCAGTGCGCTGATCAGCGCTTTCGAGTTCGCATAGGGGCCACGTCCGACACCTGCCCCGAACTGGCCGCCGGCCACGGCGTCGCCCACCCCGGCCACGAGCGCGGCCGCGGGTGCATTGGCCGACAAGGCAGCGCGCGCGCTGGTGAAGACGGCGTTCCAATCGATGCCCGAGCGCGCCTGATCCTGCATGACGATAGTGATCTCTTCGAAGACCAGGCGTATGCGCCGCGTCAGCGCCCGGTTTTCGTTATCCAGGAAACGGGCCACGCGATCGAGCGCTTCCGGCGTGTCGGTGACAACGATGGACGCCGCCGCACCGGGCACCGCCGCCAGCACGCCGGCCCTGGTAAGAAAGGGCTCAAGCCGCCCGCGCAACGCCGCCAGGGTGTCTTGCTCGCCCACCGACAAGGTGGTGTGCGAAGCATTGTCGAAGCCCGCGCCGCGCGCCTGCCCCGTGCGGCCAAGGCGCGCTTCGGACTGCGCCGCCGGCGTCAGAGCATGGATGTTGAACACGCGGGTTTCCGTGCGGAAGAATTCGATGGCGCCGTCCTGGTAGCGCCAGAACACGCCCAGGCGCCACGCCAGCGTATCCAGGGTGCGGGCCAGCGGTTGCGGTCCACGGGGCGGTTCCGCGCGCGCCGGCATGTCGGCGGTCATCGCATTGGCGGCCTGGCTCAGGCGCGGCAGGAACAGCGCCTGCGGCAGCAAGGCTTCGGGGCGCACCCGCACCGCCAGGCCGGTGGCTTGCGCGATGCGCTGCGCCAGCACGGGCAGGTCGGCGGCACCGCCGGCGAACATCAAGGTGGTATCGACATCACGCCGCAGGACCGGCGGCAGCGTGGCGGCGCGTGCCAGCGGACGTGGCCGCCCCGCCAGCCAGGGCTTGGCAACGTCCTGCATGGCGCGCCGCCGCTCGACGTCATGCAGCGCCGCTTTGGCTGCGGCGCCGCTGATGGCCGCCGCCACGCCGGTGCCCGCATCCAGGCCCGCGCGCTCGTGGCCTTGCCGCGCATGTTCGCGCACGGCATCCACGCGGGTCTCGGACACGCAGGCCGTCAAGGAGAGCATCAGCGCGGGCCAGGCATGGTAGCGGCTCATGTCGCGGCCTCCCGGGTCGCGGCACGGTCGCACGCTTGCGCGTAAGGCACCACGCGCAGGACGCGATTGGCATAGAAGCAAGGCTGCAGCGGGCGTTCGGCCATTTCAGTGGCGCTGACCAGGGCCCGCACCGCCTGCTTGAAATCGTCGCCGAAGCTCGCGCCGCCAGCCAGGGGAATGTCAACGTCGACGTCCCAGTGTTCGGGCCCGAACGTCCACCCTGCCAGGCCTGCCCAACGAACCAGCACTTGCCGCAGATTGCCGTCGGTGATTTCCGCGTGGAACGCGGGCGTGCTTTCATGGCGCGGAGGCTCGGCCCCATCAGCAGCCGCAGGCGAGTCTGCCGTTGCATCGGCAGCGGGGGCCAGCACCGCGGCGAAATCGGCCGTCTCGTCGAACCCCGAGACCGCCTGTCGCCGTGCCATGGCGCGCAGGCTTCCTCCGCGCATGATCAAGGCCGGCCAAACGCCGTCGATCACAACATAAGGATCGCGGCGTCGATACGGGACGGGCTGCTCACCGCTGCGCCCCACGGCGAAGATCGCCGGCAAGGGCTGGCCGGGAGCGAAATGCAACCACGTGCGGCGCCCATCGTCGAAAACCTGCAGGGGTGCGATCGCGCGTTCACCCGACAGCCGCCAGTTGAAGTCGTAGGCCGTGTCCGGCGTGACGTTGTCCGTGGTGCTGTCCTGCGTGTCCCACGATGGCGACACGCAGGCTGCCACACAAGGCAGGACCGCCAGGCAAGCCGAGATTCGATGGACTGCGCGATGCATGGTGCCTCCACGCGATGCGCACCGGAAGTGGCGCGCGACACATGCATGGTGGCCCTGCCCTTCAAGCCCGACAAGATCGACTTATACGAATGGATCTTTCGGTCCCACTCGCATCACTGCAAGCCACCCGCGACTTTCAGATGGTCGCCGGTGATCCAGCGCGCATCGTCGGACGCCAGGAACGCCGCCACATCGCCGATGTCGCTCGGTTGACCTGCGCGGCCGAGCGGCGTGATGGCAACCATGCCGGCGGCCTGGTCGGAACCGGTGATGCCGCCGCTGTGAGTGCCTTCCGTTTCCGTATAGCCCGGATTGATGGCGTTCACGCGGATCTTGCGCGGCCCCAGTTCCTTGGCCAGCACCGAGGTGATGCTGTCGATCGCGCCCTTGGTGCCGCTGTATACGGACGTAGCCGGCGGCAGGATGGAGGTGATCGTCGAACTGATGTTGATGATGCTCGCGCCTTCACCCAGGTGCTTCACCGCCGCCTTGGTCATCAACAACGTGCCCAGCACATTGGTGTTGAATTGCCGGGTGAATTCGCCTTCGGTCACTTCTTCGATGGCGCCAAAGGCATACACGCCCGAGTTGTTCACCAGGATGTCCAGACGGCCGAATTCGTCGATGGCCTTCTGCACGAGCCTTGCCGTATCGGCTTCCTTGGTGACATCGCCGCCCACCGCGACCGCGCGGCCGCCGGCTTGCCTGATTTCCGCGACCACCGCATCGGCGCCCGCCTGGCTGCTGGAATACGTGACGACTACCGCGGCGCCGCGCGCGGCCAGCGCCTTGGCGATACCGGCACCGATGCCTTTCGATGCGCCAGTAACCAGCGCGACCTTGCCTTCAAGTTTGCTCATGATGTCTTCCAGAATGTGAGGTGAACGAGCCGGACGAATACCGCCCGACAAAAATGTGCCAATTAAAGTAACAATAAAGAGCAAAAAAAATGGACCCACTATCACTTGGCCGTCTTGATCGCGGCCACCACATCGGCCAGGGTCTGCCTGGCCAGGCGCTGCTCGAATCCGCTTTGCGCCTCGCGCAGCACGGTTTCCATGCACACCTTGATGTTCCGGCTGACCTCGCAGTTCTCCGCGGCGGGATAGCAATGCAGCGCGAACGCTTCAGGTGCCTGGCTGGCCCGATAGATATCGAGCAAGGTGATCTGCGAGGGTGATCGCGCCAGGGAACAGGCCCCTGTCTTGCCACGCGTGGTGGTTACCAGACCGGCCTTGGCCAATTTGGAAATCACCCGGCGCACAAAGCTGGGATCGGCATTCACACTGGCGGCCAAGTCCGTTGAACGTAGCGGTTCCCCGTGGTTGACCCCCATGGCGGCCATCACGTGTGAAGCAACGGAAAATTGGACATTGGTCTTGGACACAAATGTGATTATAAGGATCACATTTTAGTTTGCAAGCCCTAATTCGCAAGCCTCAATTCGGCAAGCGTCGATTCGACAGACATGAAAAAAGGACCCACGCATCACACGCAGGTCCCTCCTCGGCCGCGGACTACACGGACAGCACGCGCATTGCAAGCACCGCGGCATTCCTGCCGCGGTCCGCGATCGCGACGTTTACTTCTGTTCCGCGATCACCTTCGCTTGCGCGGCCGCGCTGTTCAGCGCCGACATCGGCGGCGTCTTGCCGTCGATCGCCTGGTCCAGTTCACGGCTCAGCACCGGCTCGATGCGGCTGTAGTTGTTCATGCGGAAGCCGCGGCTGGTTTGCGCCGGCTGCGTACGCATGGCGGTGACGAACTGCTGCGCGCCCGGGATCTTGCTGTAGAAAGACACGTCCGACGCACGGAACGCGGCTTCCGTCAGCGGCAGATAACCCGTCGACTGGTGCCATTCGGCGGCGATCACCGGCTTGGAGAGCCAGGCCAGGAAGGCCGCGGTGGCCTTGTCCGAGGCGGCCGGATGACCTTCCATCGCCCACAGCGCGCCGCCCGTCACGAAGGGACGGCCCGGGGTCGAAGTAGCTTGTGCGTAATACGGCAGCGGCGCCACACCGAAGCTCAAGCCCTTGGCATTGCTGAAGTTGCCGATGGCGCCCGAACCGGACATCAACACGCCGCAATTACCCTTGGCAAAGGACTGATCGGCCTCGTCGCCTTCGGTGTGCTGCGTGAACAGCAAGGAACGCTTCCAGCTGGCCATGAGCGAAATATGGCGCATGTACAGCGTGTCGAACTGCAGTTGCGGTACCGCCTTGTTCTTCGGCGTTTCCAGGCCGTTGTTGTTGCTGGCATACAGCTGGTTATTCACCGCCGCCAGGCTTTCCAGGTGCACCGCGACCTGGTCGCTGGTGGCATACGGGCAGTCCAGGTCGGCCTTGTCGCGCAGCTTCAGCAGTTGATCCTGCAGCTCGGCCCAGGTGCGCGCGGGCGCATTGGGATCCAGGCCCGCCTTCTTGTACTGCGAGATGTTGTAGAACATCACCGGCACTTCGGCCATCAGCGGGAAGGCCAGCAGGCGGCCCTTGGCGTCGCGCGTGAAGCTGGTGGTGGCCGGCAGGAACCAGGCGATATCCTTGATCGGATACTTGGCCAGCAATTCGTACAGCGGCTTGATGGCCTTGAATTCGGCCACCGCTTCAGGCGAGCGGTCGTCGTCAAGTTCGATCAGGTTGGGCTGGCGCTTGGCTTTCACCGCGGCGCTGGCTTCCTGTTTCAGCGCCTGTTGCGAGGCAAAGCCGCGCAGCTTGACCTCCACATCGCCCTGCTCCTTGTTGTACTGCTTGACCAGCTTGTCCAGTTCGGCCTGGTTGGCATTCGTCAGCGTGTGCCAGACTTCGATCTGGACCGGCGCGGCATGTACCACGCCGCCCATCGCCAGCGCGGCACCGAATACCCACGCGCGCCCGCGGACACGCATGGCGCCGGCAGGACTCATCTTTTGCAGTGTCTTCATAGATCTCAGATACCAAGGAAAGGAAATTCCGGCTCAGGCCGCGAGCCATTGATCAGGTCGGCCAAAGCCCGGCCCGAACCCACCCCCATGGTCCAACCCAACGTTCCATGGCCCGTATTCAAATACAGGTTGGGAATGCGGGTGCGACCGATCAGGGGCACGTTCGAAGGGGTGGACGGGCGCAAGCCCGACCAGTAGCTGACGCGATCGAAGTCGAGCGCGTCGGGAAAGAGTTCACGCGCGAGGCGCGTCATGGCGTCACAACGCGCAGGATTCAGAGCGCGGTCGTAGCCTGAAAGTTCCGCGGTCCCCGCCATGCGCAAGCGGTCGCCCAGACGCGAGAACACCACCTTGTGGCTGCTGTCCGTCAGGCTGACCGAGGGGGCACCGGCGTAATCCAGCACGGGGAACGTGGCGGAATAGCCCTTGGCGGGATAGACGTTGCAGGGTATGCCCAGCGGACGCACCAGCAGCGGCGTGAAGCTGCCCATGGCAACCACGAACGCGTCGGCATCGAGCCGGCCGTAGGCGCCTTCAGGCGAGATGGTTTCCGCCCCCGACACCGCCCCACCAGTCGTCAGGAGGCGCGTGACGGAGGTGGAGTAGCGAAACTCGACACCCGCCGTTTCGCACTGCCGCGCCAGCGCGGCGGTAAACAGGTGAACGTCACCGCTTTCGTCTTCCGGGGTGTAGTCGCCGCCGACGATGCTGGCACGATGGCGCGCCAGCGCGGGTTCGATGGCGATGACCTCGTCGGCGGTAAGAATGCGGCGCTCGACGCCGAAGTCACGCATGACGCCGGCGGCTTTCTGCGACAGCTCGAACTCGTCGCTGTCGCGGTAGAAATTCAGGATGCCCCGTTCCAGGTGGTCGTACTGGATGCCCAGCTCGGCGCGCATGCCGCGCAAGGTGGCGCGGCTGTACTCAGCCAGGCGCACCATGGCACGGATATTGGGCGCGAGACGGCCGGGCAGGCATTGGCGCAGGAAGGACAGGCCCCAGGCCCACTGGTACAGGTCGAGGCGCGGCCGGAACAGCAAGGGCGCGTCTTCCCGAAACATCCACTTGACCAGCTTCAGGGGAGCTTGCGGGTTGGCCCAGGGTTCGGCATAGGAAACGGAAATCTGGCCGCCATTGGCGAAGCTGGTTTCCTGCGCGGGACCGGTCTGGCGGTCGACGACCACGACCTCGTGGCCGGCACGCTTCAGCCACCAGGCGGTGGACGTGCCGATGATGCCACTACCCAACACCGCAATTTTCATTCGCTCAGGGCCTTTAGTACTGGAGTGCACGGGAACGGCCAGCGGTGGCCGCGCGGCGAATCGACTGAATCCGGATCGGGAACATCCGGCCAAGAAATTTCCGGCCATGTGACCGGAATAATCCTGATTCGCGAGTGTACCCTGGCCGCCAGGCGTCGCCAGCGGCGTCGTGCCGGCAGGCAATTACCTTGTTACACAAGTCATGGATTTGCCTCTGAGGGCAAACCTTGACGTGTCGAGTAACGCATTGGCGTAAGGCTTTGCCCTGCGAATCCCGACGGGTGGACCGTAGCGGCGGCAGTCGGCCCTGCCTGGGTCCAGGTTCAACGCGGCGCCGGCCTCAGGAGCCGACGTCAGGGCCCAACCTCAGGGGCCAACCTCAGGAGCGGGCCAAGGCCAGGTCCGCTTCCGACGTGAAGGCGTCGGCATGGAATTCCTCGACCGGCAGGCCGCATTGGGTGGTGAACTCGCGGCGCGCGGCATCGACCATGGGCGGGGCGCCGCAGGCATAGACCTGGTGGCCGGACAGGTCCGGCAGGTCCTGCATGACGGCCTCGTGCACGAAACCCGTGCGGCCGCTCCAGCCGTCTTCCTGCAAGGCATCGGAGACGACCGGGATGAACTGGAAATCGGGCATGCTGGCGGCCCAGCCGGCGGCCATCTCGCTCATATAGAGATCGCGCGGGCGGCGGCCGCCCCAATACAGGCGCACCGGCCGGGTGATCTGCTTGTGCTGCATGTGCTCGACCATGGCCTTGATGGGCGCGAAGCCCGTGCCGCTGGCCAGGAACACGATGGGCTTGTCGCTGTCCTCGCGCAGGAAGAAGGAACCGAAAGGCCCTTCGATGCGCAGGATTTCACGTTCTTTCATCTGCGTCGCGCCAGCGCCGAACACGTGGTCGGTGAAATGGCCGCCCGGCATGTGGCGAATGTGCAGCTCCAGCGGGCTGCCCACGTGCGGCGGGGTGGCCATGGAATAGCTGCGGCGGCGGCCTTCCTTGAGTATCAGTTCGATGTACTGGCCGGCGTAGAAGCGGAATTCCTCGGCCGCCGGCAATTGCAGCTTGAGCACGGCGACGTCTTCGCCCAGGCGCTGGATGGAGGTCACGCGCGAGGGCAGCTTGCGGATCTGGATGTCGCTGGCCAGGCGCACTTCGGCCGATTCGACCAGCAGGTCGCTGGTCGGCCTCACCTGGCACAGCAGGGTATAGCCGGCAGCCATTTCCTCCGGCGCCAGGACCTGGGCCGGGTACGGGCCCGCGTCGTACTCCCCGGAGACCACCTTGCCCTTGCAGGTCGAACACGCGCCACTGCGGCAACTGTAGGGAAGCACGATGCCCGCCGCCAGCGCGGCATCGAGCACGGTCTGGCCGCTCTCGATGGGGAATTGATGCTGGCTGGGGGTAAGGGTGACCTGGAAACTCATGGTGAAGGTTCTGCCTATGGACGAGGCCGGCGCGGACCTGGGGCGATGCCCTGGCGCCGGAGAGCTTACGGAGCTATGCCAATTTATTAATCGGTCATTTTAGTGTTTTTGGCAGAGGGGGTTGTAGCAGCAGCCCCGCCCCTGGGCTTACGCAATGGCCGGATGGTGCCCCCTTAGCAAAAGACCAGGCCCCGCTGCGCGGACCTGGCCCCCAGGTCTGAGGAGGTGTGCCCCCGGGGTACAAGCATTTCTGTCTGAGGGGGGTGCCCCCTCCGGGGCATACCCTTTTATTAATCCAAATATCAGGCAGTGACCAGAAATAAGTCGGTAAAAGGCAGGCCTAGAACTCGAATTCGACGTCCACCGCATCGCCGATGCGCAGAACCGACCCGGCGGGCGCGGCGACGATGGCGTTCTGGCCGAAGACGACGCCCAGGTCCAGGCGATGGGTGGCCGCCAGGGTCAGGCCGGGCTCGTCATGCTGTACACCCGTGGCCTGGTCGACGTCGGGAATGCTGCAGCGCGTGCAAGGTTTCACCAGCGCCATGCGCACCGCGCCGACCGACATGGAGGCAACATGGTCCTCTTCGTACGCTTCCAGCTCGCCTTCCACGACGATATTGGGACGGAAACGATCCATGGGCACGGCCGCCTTGCCCTGCGCGGCCAGCTTCCCATTGAGCGCATCCAGGGAAGACTGATTGGCGATCAACAAGGGAAAGCCATCGGCGAAACCGAACAAATTGCGCTGCGCATAGCCAGCCGCTTCCTCAGGGTGGCGCTGCAGCCAGCCCCCTACCCATTCCGCGCTGGCCGAGCGCTGCGCCCCGGCCACGTCGATACGCAGGAATTCACAGGGCCGCCGCAGAAACTGACTGAACCACGCCGCCGCCTGCGCCGAGTCGCGCCGGGCGGGCATGGTGTCGCGCCACACGGTCACTACCTGCGGCTCCCCGTGCAGCGCCGCCCCATCCAGGGCGACGGCCAGGTCCGCCATCCCGGGCGCGGACAGATGGAGATGCGTATCGTCCAGGGCGGTCTGCACCAAGGCCATGGCAGGCAGTTGCCGCTGCGTCAGGAACTGGCCGCCGGACACCACCATCCAGCGCCGGTCGAAAGCCAGGCCGGCCTGGTCGATGGGCGATTCGGACAAGTCGATACCGGCACAGGACTTCACGGGGTAGATATGCAGGCTGCGGATGCGGACGGACATGGCGGGTGGGTGCGTACCAGAGGGGAAACGGGCCGCGCTCCAGCAGAAGCGTCGAGCCAGCGGCGCGGATGAAGAATAGCAGCAAATCCGCAGCCCCCCCGGCACCGGCAGGCCCTCGAAAACCCGTGGCCGCAGCCTGGCGGCAACGCCAGCCCGCCCTGCCACCCGCCAACGGCAAATGCAAAGCGGCAAATGCAAAAACGGCGCGTGCAAGCACGCGCCGTTCACGCTCCACGCCTGACCACGACGCGGAACGAACCTGCCTGACGATCAATCGACCAGCTTCAACTTGTCCAGCGGCTTCAGCGCCTTCATGCTGGAACGGGAAGCGATGTGCTCCGGACGCGGATCCAGACCGTACTTGGGCGGCACCAGCGCGTTCTCGACACTGTTGTAGACGGTGAACACGTTCGCGCGGGGCCACGGCGAAATATTGCTGTTGGACCCGTGCATGGTGTTGCAGTCGAAGAAGATCACCGACCCCGCCTTGCCCGTCATGGGACGGATACCGCCCTGCTCCACCAGCAACTGCAGGCTGACAGGATCCGGCACGCCGTATTCCTGCTTCTTCAGGGACTGCTTGTAGTGGTCCTGCGGCGTCTCACCCACGCAGGAAATGAAATGCCTGTGCGAACCCGGCACCAGCATCAACGGACCGTTGCAGGCATTGTTGTCGCTCAACAGCACCGTGCAGCTGAGCGCGCGCATGGCCGGCATGCCATCTTCCACGTGCCAGGTCTCGAAGTCCGAATGCCAATAGAACTCCTTGCCCTTGAAGCCCGGCTTCATATTGGCGCGCGACTGGTGCACATAGACCTCGGAACCGAGAATCTGCCGCGCCACGTTGATCATGCGCGGATCGCGCACCAGGCGCGAGATCATGGCGCTCAGCGTGTGCACCATGAAAATGGAGCGCACCGCGTCGCTGCCCGGCTCGGTGATCGATTCCTCGCGGCGAATGATGGCCGGATCGCGCGACATGCGGCCGATTTCCGCCAGCACGGCGGCGACTTCGTTTTCCGGCAAGAGGTTTTCCAGCATCAGGAAACCGTCGCGGTCGTAGTCCTGCAGCTGCTGTTCGGACAAGGCATCGGCGTAGCGGCCGTCGCCATGGATCACGGGATCATGGCGCGCCACGATGGCCGACATACGGTCGGTGCGCGAAGCGTATCTGTCTTTCGCGGGTAAATTCATCCAGCGTCCTCCTTTCGTTCAAGCCGCTTCGGCGACCGGCAGGGGATACACACCCTTTTCGTCGTGCACCTCTTGGCCCGTCAGCGGCGGATTGAACACGCAGATCACGCGGCAGGGCTTTTCGCCACCGCACAGCCAGTGTTCATCGTTCTCGTTCAAGGCGTAGACCACGCCCGGCGACAGCATGTACTTCTTGCCATCGGCGATGGTTTCCACGTGGCCGTCGCCTTCGATGACCCACACCGCTTCCAGGTGATTCTGGTAATGGATGTGCGTGCGCGTATGCGGAAAGATGGTGGTCTCGTGGAAGGAAAAACCCATCCCGTCTTTCTTCAGCAGTACGCGGCGGCTCATCCAGGTATCGGTACGGACTTCGTCCTTGGTGCCGATGACATCTTTGACGTTGCGAACGATCATTTGCGTTTTCCTCCAAATTTCAGGATGCGGGCAGAATGGCCCGATTCGGTCAGCGCGTCGGCCACGCTGGCTTCGATGGCATCGAGGCCCCGCTGCAGCAGGTCGTCCTCGATGGTGAGTGCCGGCAGGAACTTGAGCACTTCGTCATGGGCCCCGGAGGTCTCGATGACGATGCCGCGCTCGAAGGCCTTGCGGGCAATGGCGTTGGCCAGTTCGGGATTGGCGGTGGACACCAGGCCCTGGATCAGGCCGCGGCCGCGCACGGCCAGGCCGGCGCCGGGATAGCTGTGCGCCACGTTCTCCAGCCAGTCGCGCACCAGCCTTTCCTTGCGCTGCACGTCCTTGGTGAACGTGTCATCGCTCCAGTACGTACGCAGCGCGGCGGCGGCGGTAACGAAGGCCAGGTTGTTGCCACGGAAGGTGCCGCTGTGCGCGCCCGGCTTCCAGATATCCAGTTCGGGCTTCATCAGCACCAGCGACATCGGCAGGCCGAAGCCCGACAGCGACTTCGACAGCGTGATGATGTCGGGCTGGATGCCGGCGCTTTCGAAACTGAAGAAGCTGCCGGTACGGCCGCAACCGACCTGGATGTCATCGACGATCAACAGCATGTCGTGGCGGCGGCAGACCTTTTCCAGTTCCTTGAGCCAGCGCAGCGTGGCCACGTTGACACCGCCCTCGCCCTGCACCGTTTCCACGATCACCGCGGCCGGCTTGTCCATGCCGCTGCTGGGATCGTCCAGCATCTTTTCCAAGTAGGCCATGGTGTCGACGTCCGGACCGAAGTAACCGTCATAGGGCATGAAGGTGGTGTTGCCCAGCGTGTAGCCGGCCGCGTCGCGGAACTTGGCGTTGGCCGTGGCGCCCAGCGAACCGCCGCTGACGCCGTGGAAACCGTGGGTGAACGAAATGACGTTGGGACGGCCCTTGACCTGGCGCGCGATCTTCAGCGCCGCTTCCACCGCGTTGGTGCCGGTGGGACCGGTGAACTGCAGCGTGTAGCGCCACTTGCGCGGCTGCAGCAGCACTTCGTCGACGCTTTGCAGGAAGCGCTTCTTGGCGCTGGTGGCCATGTCCAGGCCATGCACCACGCCGTCGGCGGCCAGGTATTCAAGCAGCTCGGACTTGAACAAAGGATTGTTGTGGCCGTAGTTCAGCGTGCCCGCGCCGCTGAAGAAATCGATGTACTCGGTCCCATCCTCGTCGATCAGCAATGAGCCACGCGCCTGGCTGAAAATCACCGGAAAAGAGCGGATGTAGCCGCGTACCTCGGACTCCATGCGATCAAAGATTTTCAAGTCCATAAATTTTTCTCCCTCATTGTGGTTGACAGGTGACCGGCCGCGGAGCGCGACCAGCCTTGGCGTCATCGAAGGGCCGTTGTGGCGTTCGCTTCGAACGGCCCCTTCTAATGGGTCAGATAACCCGGTCAAGAAACCCGTGGTGCTGCGCACGGGCTTCACGATGATGGCGGCGCGGGCACTTGGCCCCTGCGCACCGCTGCTTCGTCACGGCGTAGATCGCTACGTCCGCGACGTCCTCGATCGCTACGCCGCCATGGGCACGGACGCGAACGGTCCGATGCGCAGCAGCATTTCGTCGTCATGGTCGCCATGGCCGAACAGCTGCTTGCCGAACAAGGGCTGTTCCGCCAGGTGGGCGCCAAGGCCGGCGGCCAGACCCGTGAAGGTGCGGCGCGACGGCGCGTTGTCGGGGCCCACGGTGGTCTCCAGCTGGCGGACATGGGCCAGGCCCGGGCGGCCCAGCAGGTGGCGCAACATGGCGCCAGCCAGGCCATGGCCGCGCGCGCGCTCATGCACGGCGACCTGCCAGATGAACAGGGTGTCTGGCGACGCGGGGGGAATGTAGGCGGAGACAAATCCGTCGATGCTGCCGCCGGCCGTTTCGGCCACCACGCAGGTATCGGGGAAGTGCTCGCAGAGAAGCAGATAGGCGTAGACCGAGTTCAGGTCGAGCGGGGGACATTCGGCAATCAGGCGGTGCAGGGCCGCGCCATCGGCGGGGCGGGGGCGTCGCAAATTGTGCGCCGCGGATTGCTGGGTGAGACGGGTGTTTTCAGTGGAAGCGATAACGTGATTCCTTTTCTTTTCAGGGGCGGCCCCGGGTCCCGAAGGATGCAAGGCCGCCATTGATTCGGATATTCAATGCGCGCATTCAATACGAACAGACGGACGATTCTCTTCAGACCACCAGCCCGGACTCCGGCGCCGGCCCCGTCGTGGGGACCTCCAGGATGGCGGTTGCGCCTTCGCCATGCGGCTCTGGCGGCGCGGCCTGACCGCCCTGCTCCATCAGCGCGACGATGCGCTCCAGCGACAGGGTGATGGTGGCCTGTTCCAATTCGGGCAAGGCATTCAAGGCCTCGGCCAGGTGTTTCTGCAGCGGCGACGGCGCCTCCTCAGCCAGCGCCATGCCGGCGGGCGTGGCGGTGACGAACACCGTACGGCGATCTTCCCGGCTGCGTTCGCGCCGCACCAGCCCCTTGTCCTCCAGCCGATCCAGGATGCCGACCACCGTGCTGGGGCTGACATGGATCTCGCGGCTGATGGCCGTGGCCGTGATGGGCGCCGACGCGATCACCGTGCGCAAGCACATCAGCTGCGGCGCCGTGATGTGGCTGACCGCCGCCAACTGCCGTGAATGCAGCGCGATGGAGCGCGTGATCCGGCGTAGAGCACGGAGGATGCGCAAATCGTATTGCTGAGCGTTAACCGTCGTGGAAGTCGTCATAGTGGGCTGTGCCTCGAATTGAGACGCCAATAAAAGATCGGTACTGAAATCTGTGTTGCTGAATTGATTTGAGTACGAATTATATCGACGCAAGAGATCAGGGGAGAATAGAAAATGTAAAACTCGGACGCGAATTGGTGACGGGCCACCTGTTCGCTCAAGATGCTTTGCCGAAATTAGCGGAATTTGGCCGAAAAAGGCGACAAAAAAGCCCGAGCGATGTGCACTCTGCAACATCGCTCGGGCTTTTTGTTCCGTTGCTCTCAGTTACAAAACCGGAGACAGCACTGGCTGTTTCGGCCGGACTTCCAGTTGTCGACCCTTGCGCGCACGCTTGCCGATGTAGGTTTGCAGGGTGGCGCCCACCAGGATGTCCTCGGTCTGCTTGTTGCGGTACATGCCGACCGCGCGCAAGCCGGCCGGCCCCACCGGCACGATCTGCGCCAGCTTGTCGTTGCCGTCCAGGCCCATCAGGATGGTGCCGCGGCCGCCACCGGCCAGCACCTTGACCTCATCCAGGCCGAATACCAGGAATTTGCCCTTGGTCGACAGCAGCGCCAGTTGCATCGCGCCCGGGAACACCGGCACCGGATGCAGCATGGCGTCGCCCGCTTCCAGCGTGATGAACTGCTTGCCGGCGCGCTGGCGGCTGCTCATGTCGCCCAGCTTGGCGACGAAGCCGAAGCCGCCCTCGCTGGCGAACAGCCACCGGGTATCCGCCGCGGCGGCGATCATATGGGTGATGCGGGTGCCGCTGGCCAGGTCGATCATGGTGGTCACCGGCTGGCCATCGCCACGCGCCGACGGCAGCGCCGACACCGCCACGCTGTAGGCGCGGCCGTTGTCGCCCAGCGCGATCAGCGTGTCCGTGGTGCGGCACTCGAAGGCGCCATAGAGTCCATCGCCCTGCTTGAAGGTGAACTGCCCGACGTCATGGCCATGGCCCTGGCGTGCACGCAGCCAGCCCTTCTGCGACACGATGACCGTGACGGGCTCGTCGACCACGCGGGTTTCCACCACGGCGCGCTCGGCCACTTCGATGAGGGTACGGCGATCGTCGCCGAATTGCTTGGCGTCGGCCTCGATCTCGCGCACGATGGTGCGCTTCAACGAGGACGGGTTGTCCAGCAGCTCCTGCAGCTTGGTCTGCTCTTCGCGCTTGTCGGCAAGTTCCTGCTCGACCTTTATGCCATCCAGGCGGGCCAGCTGGCGCAGCCGCATTTCCAGGATGTCTTCGGCCTGGCGTTCGCTCAGCTTGAAGCGCGCCATCAAGGCCGCGCGCGGCTCGTCGGCCTCGCGGATGGTCTGGATGACTTCGTCGACGTTGAGGTAAACCACCATGCGCCCTTCCAGCACATGGATGCGGTCGATGACCTTGTCCAGGCGATGGCGCGTGCGGCGCGTGACCGTATCGGTGCGGAAGGCCAGCCATTCGACCAGGATGTCGCGCAAAGGCTTCTGGCGCGGCCGGCCGTCGGTGCCGATGCACACCAGGTTGATCGGCACGCTGCTTTCCATGCTGGTCTGCGCCAGCAGGATCTTGACGAACTCTTCGCGGTCCACGCGCGAGGTCTTGGGTTCGAAGACCAGGCGCACCGGCGCTTCCTTGCCCGACTCGTCGCGCACGGCGTCCAGCAGGCCCAGCATCAGGGCCTTGGACTGCTGTTGTTCCGGCGTCAGGCTCTTCTTGCCGGCCTTGATCTTGGGATTGGTGATTTCCTCGATCTCTTCCAGCACGCGCTGGCCGGAAGCGCCCGGCGGCAGTTCGTTCACCACCAGTTGCCACTGGCCCCGCGCCATTTCCTCGAACGTCCAGCGCGCGCGCGCCTTCAGCGAGCCGCGGCCGACGCTATAGATTTGCGCGATGTCCTGCGGGGAAGTGATGATCTGGCCGCCGCCGGCGAAATCCGGGCCCTGCAGCAGCTTGTGCAGTTCCTCGTTGGGCAGCGTGGGATTCTTCAACAGCGCCACGCAGGCCTGGGCCACTTCGCGCAGGTTGTGCGGCGGAATTTCCGTGGCCATGCCCACCGCGATGCCGGATGCGCCGTTGAGCAGCATCATCGGCAAACGCGCCGGCAGCATCTGCGGTTCCTGCTGGCTGCCGTCGTAGTTCGGAATGAAATCGACGGTGCCTTCGTCCAGCTCGTCCAGCAACAAGCGCGAGATGGGCGTCAGGCGCGCTTCGGTGTATCGCATGGCGGCGGCGTTGTCGCCGTCGCGCGAACCGAAGTTGCCCTGGCCGTCGACCAGCGGATAGCGCAGGGAGAAATCCTGGGCCATGCGCACCATGGCGTCATAAGCCGCCTGGTCGCCGTGCGGATGGTATTTACCCAGCACGTCGCCCACCACGCGGGCCGACTTGACGTGCTTGGCGGTGGGGCCCAGGCCCATGGCCTGCATGGCGTACAGGATGCGGCGCTGCACCGGCTTCTGGCCATCGCCGACGTCGGGCAGCGCGCGGCCGCGCACCACGGAAACGGCATAGTCCAGATACGCCTGCTCCGCGTACAGGCCCAGCGTGATGGCACTGTTGTCGCCTTCAGGCGGCTCGAACAGGCCGGGTTGGTTGTTATCGGTCATAAGTTTCGCGAGCCGTGGCCGGCTCGAGCATCGATTCGTTCAGATTCAAGCTCCCCCCGTTTCCCGTCGCCGGCAAAGGGGGAGAGAACAAGCCCATGGCATCAGATATCGAGTTCGGCGAGATTGCCCTTTTCCTCGATCCACGAGCGGCGCTGCGACGATTCGCCCTTGCCCATGAGCATGTCGAACATGCGCGTGGTGTCCTCGGAGGTCAGTTCGCCGTAGCCCACCGGCAGCAGGCGCCGGGTGTCCGGATTCATCGTGGTTTCCCACAACTGCTCCGCGTTCATTTCGCCCAGGCCCTTGAAGCGGCTGATGCTCCAGGCGCCTTCGCGCACGCCTTCCTTGCGCAGCTTGTCCTGCACGGCCTCCAACTCGCCGGCGTCCAGGCAGTAAGCCTTGCGCGCCGGGCGCTTGCCCTGCGCCGGCACGTCCACGCGGAACAGCGGCGGCTTGGCGATATAGACGTTGCCGGCCTCGACCAGCTTGGGGAAATGCTTGTAGAACAGCGTCAGCAACAGCACCTGGATGTGCGAGCCGTCGACGTCCGCGTCCGACAGGATGCAGATGCGGCCGTAGCGCAGGCCGGACAGGTCCGGCGTGTCATTGGGCCCGTGCGGATCGACGCCAATGGCTACCGAGATGTCATGGATTTCGTTGTTGGCGAACAGGCGGTCGCGCTCGACTTCCCAGGAATTCAGCACCTTGCCGCGCAGGGGCAGCACCGCCTGGAATTCCTTGTCGCGCCCCATCTTGGCGGAGCCGCCGGCCGAGTCGCCCTCGACCAGGAAGACTTCGGTACGGCTGGCGTCGCTCGATTCACAGTCGGTCAGCTTGCCGGGCAGCACCGCCACGCCGGAACTCTTGCGCTTTTCCACTTTCTGCGCCGAACGGGCGCGCGCCTGAGCCTGGCGGATCGCCAGTTCGGCCAGCTTCTTGCCGTACTCGACATTGCTGTGCAGCCACAGGTCCAGCGCGCTCTTGGCGAAACCGCCCACCAGGCGCACGGCGTCACGGCTATTCAGGCGTTCCTTGATCTGGCCCTGGAACTGGGGATCCAGCACCTTGGCCGACAGCACGAAGCTGGCGCGCGCGAAGACGTCTTCGGGCAGCAGTTTCACGCCTTTCGGCAACAGGCTGTGCAATTCGGCGAAGCTCTTGACGGCGCTGAACAGGCCTTCGCGCAGCCCCGATTCGTGGGTGCCGCCAGCCGGCGTGGGAATCAGGTTGACGTAGGACTCGCGCACCACGTTGCTGTCCTCGGCCCAGGCCACGGCCCATTGGGCGCCCTCGCCTTCGGCGTAGCTTTCGTGGTCGGCGCCGGCGTATTGCGCGCCTTCGAACATGGGCACCATCAGGTCGGCGCCGTTCAGGGCCTCGGTCAGGTAGCCGCGCAGGCCGTCCTCGTACAGCCAGGTCTTGACCTCGCCGGTCTTCTCGGTGGTCAGGGTGACCTTGACGCCCGGCAGCAACACGGCCTTGCTGCGCAGCAGGTGGGTCAGCTCGCCCAGCGGGATGTTCGGCGAATCGAAATACTTGGGATCGGGCCAGACCCGCGCCCGCGTGCCGGACTTCTTGCGCGCGACGCCGGTGTAGGCCGCCAGGGGCTCGGCGACGTCGCCGTCGCGGAAGACCATGCGGTGGATGCCGCCGTCGCGCCAGACCGTGACTTCCAGCCGCGTGGCCAGGGCATTGGTGACGGACACGCCAACGCCGTGCAGGCCGCCGGAGAACGCGTAGGCGCCGCCGCCCTGCTTGTCGAACTTGCCGCCGGCGTGCAGCCGGGTAAAGACCAGTTCGACGACGGGGGCATTTTCTTCCGGGTGCATGCCGACCGGGATACCACGGCCGTCGTCCTCCACGGAGACGCTGCCGTCGGTGTGCAAAGTGACCTGGATATGTTTGCCGTTGC
This sequence comes from Achromobacter sp. HZ34, assembly GCF_002209485.1. Classification (GTDB taxonomy): domain Bacteria; phylum Pseudomonadota; class Gammaproteobacteria; order Burkholderiales; family Burkholderiaceae_B; genus Bordetella_C. The sequence goes on from NZ_NJIX01000002.1 coordinate 637,567, forward strand.
CAGCCAGGGCTTCATCGGCGGCGTTGTCGATGACTTCCTGCACGATGTGCAGCGGATTTTCTGTGCGGGTGTACATGCCCGGGCGTTGCCGCACGGGCTCCAGGCCCTTCAGGACCCGGATCGACGACTCGGTGTAACGTGGTGTGGCCAAGTTATCCCCAACATCTGTGGAAAAAAACCGACATTTTACGGAAAGGCTCAGGATTGGCGCGGCTTCCAGTGGAATGCGCACAGTCTGACCAGTGCCGGTATGACGGTGGTAACGAAAGGCCCGGCGGAATCCGATCCGGGGCGCGCGATTTTAGTCACGAGAACCTCGTTCCCGGCCGAAATGCACCCCGGCCGACCGGCTTGCCGGACTGCGAGGCCGTTTATCCTACACAAAACCGGTGAAGCCTGTTCGTATCGACAGTGGTATGCTTTAATCCTGTCAACTCAAAAACGCCGGGTTAGCGCTCAGGCAGTGCGGCAGATGTCTGTCGCGGGCGACATGAAGGTCGGGGAACCCCTGTCATTCATCGGTGTCCCAGCCAACAGGCCTCAGGGATACCACCTGTCCAGCCACCCGCAGCACGTCACCGCCGGTTCTACCGGCCGCCTAGCGCAAAAAACCTAACGAGAAACCGCCATGAGCGACCAAATCAAGCACGTAAGCGACGCCAGCTTCGAAGAAGATGTGTTGAAGTCCGATGTCCCCGTTTTGGTGGACTACTGGGCTGCCTGGTGCGGCCCCTGCAAAATGATTGCCCCCATCCTGGAAGAAGTGGCCAAGGAATACAATGGCCGCTTGACCATCGCCAAGATCAACGTCGATGAGAACCAGGATACGCCCGCCAAGTACGGCATCCGTGGCATCCCGACGCTGATGTTGTTCAAGGGCGGCCAAGCCGCCGCAACCAAGGTCGGTGCCCTGTCGAAATCCCAGTTGACGGCTTTCCTGGATAGCTCCCTGGGTTAACGCGTACCCTTTTTCGCGCGGGCCCGTCCGTGGCCCGCCGCCCCACTCCCCCTCTTTCCTCCCCCAACAACACCGCAATGCACCTGAATGAATTAAAGGCGCAGCACGTCTCCCAACTGCTCGAGCAGGCCGCCAAACTCGAAATCGAAAACGCCAACCGCCTGCGCAAGCAGGAGTTGATGTTCGCCATCATGAAGAAGCGCGCCAAGCAAGGCGAGCAGATCTTCGGCGACGGCGTGCTCGAAGTACTGCCGGATGGCTTCGGTTTCCTGCGCTCGCCGGAAACGTCCTACCTGGCCAGCACGGACGACATCTATATCTCGCCGTCGCAGATCCGCCGCTTCAACCTGCACACCGGCGACTCGATCGAAGGTGAAGTGCGCACGCCCAAGGATGGCGAGCGTTATTTCGCGCTGGTGAAGGTGGACAAGGTCAACGGCCTGGCGCCCGAGGCGATCAAGCATCGCATCATGTTCGAAAACCTGACTCCGCTGCACCCGAACCGGGTGATGCGCCTGGAGCGGGAAATCAAGAGCGAAGAGAACTTCACCGGTCGCATCCTGGACATCTTCGCGCCTTTGGGCGCCGGCCAGCGCGCGCTGATCGTCGCGCCGCCGAAGTCGGGCAAGACGGTGATGATGCAGCACATCGCGCATGCGATCACCACGAACTTCCCGGAAGCGGTGATGATCGTCCTGCTGGTGGACGAGCGTCCCGAAGAAGTGACCGAAATGCAGCGCACGGTGCGCGGCGAAGTGGTGGCGTCGACCTTCGACGAACCGGCCACGCGCCACGTGCAGGTCGCTGAAATGGTCATCGAGAAGGCCAAGCGCCTGGTCGAACTGAAGAAAGACGTGGTGATCCTGCTGGACTCGATCACGCGCCTGGCGCGCGCCTACAACACCGTGGTGCCGGCTTCCGGCAAGGTATTGACCGGTGGTGTGGATGCCAACGCCCTGCAGCGTCCGAAGCGTTTCTTCGGCGCGGCGCGGAATATGGAAGAAGGTGGTTCGCTGACCATCATCGGCACGGCGCTGATCGAAACGGGCAGCCGGATGGATGAAGTCATCTACGAAGAGTTCAAGGGCACGGGTAACTCCGAAGTGCATCTGGAACGTCGTCTGGCGGAAAAGCGCGTCTACCCGGCCATCAACCTGAACAAGTCGGGCACCCGTCGTGAAGAACTGCTGATTCGTCCGGAGTTGCTGCAGAAGACGTGGGTGCTGCGCAAGTTCATCCATGACATGGATGAAATCCAGGCGATGGAGTTCATCATGGACAAGATGCGCGCGACGAAGACGAACGACCAGTTCTTCGACATGATGAAGAAGTAAGGCCCTGGCGGACCGGCACAACCGGCTCCGCGGTGCCAGCGAAAAAAAACCTGTGCGAGGCACAGGTTTTTTTTATTTGGACCGATCAATGCTCGATGAAATCGCGTGCCTTGGCGGCGGCGTCGGCTTTGTTGGATGACTCGATGGCGGCGACCTTGGGGTCGTTCCAGCTGCCGGTGACCGCGTATTCGCTGGTGAGCGCGCTGGCCAGCGGATGCTTGAGGATCAACTGGCCCAGAAAAGCGCCCAGGCCCAGCAAGGGATTGACGAAGGCAGTGGCGACGGCGGCGCCGCTGGCATCCAGGTTGGGGACGACCACGGCCTTGACGTTCCAGGTTTCGTCGATGATGTTGGTGTCGCCCGCCAGAATGATGCTGGCCACCGGACCCGCCACCTTGTAATCCTCGGTATGCGCCACGCCCTTGGACAAGTCGACGTGGCCGCGAATGGTGTCGAACGGAAAGCCGTCGCGCAAGACGTTGACGGGGTTGAAGTCCAGCCGCGCCAGGCGGTTCACCGACTGCAGCGACAGCAGTTCCAGCAGCCGTGACGTGCGCGAGTTGACGTGCACGAAACGCCCTTTGTCCAGGCTGAACTCCAGCTTGCCCTCGACATTGCCCAGTTCATGCGTCCACGGCAGGTCCTTCCACGTCAGACGGCCCGAGGCCGAACCCGTCCCGCCGGCCACGGTGTCGGGCTTGCCCAGTCGCGCCAGCAGCTTGCCGAAATCATTGAACTTAGCCTTGGCATCCACCGTCAGGCCGCGATCGGCGCCACTGAGCCGCCAGTTGCCCGTGGCGTCCAGGGTCGCGTCGGCATTGGTGACGCGCAGCTTGTCCAGCTGCCAGTGGCGGCCCCGCTCCAGGTTGGTGCCAGACACCTGCAGCGCGCCGACGTCCATGCCATACAGGCGCAGGGCATCGGACGTCAGGTCGACCGCGGGAATGTCCGACAGATCGTCGGTTTTCGACAGGGCATCGGTGGCGGTGTTGGTATCGCTGGCATCGCCGAAGGACAGGTACTTGAACCGCCCCGTCACCTTGCCGGCCACGTTGCCCGAGGCCTCGCGCCACGACAGCGAACCGGCGGCCTGGCGTGACTGGAGATCCACCCGCCATTGCATCTCGATCGGACGCTCCGCCGTCAAGGTCAGGTCGTTCAACGTCAGGCCGGACATGCGCAACTGCGGCGTCTGGATACTGACCAGATTGATGGGTGGCAACAGCGGCTGCGACGGCTCGGCGGACACCGGACGGCGCGCCGCCGTCTTCCCCGCGGGCGCCGGTGCCGGCGTGGGCGAGAAACCGTTGACCAGTTCCTCCCAGGCGTCGGCATCCAGCTCCGGCAGATTCAGCTTGAGACTGAAGCCTTTATCCGGCAACGTCGCCGCCTGGTTGGCCCCCACGGCGCCGCGCGCGAAAAACGCACGCCGGTCCGCGGGGTCGCGTTCCATCAGCACATTGATGTTCTGTCCCACGCTGCCGGTCAGCCACACCCGGTTGCGTGGGCCGGGCGTTTGCGCCGGGCTCCATTGCACCTTCAGCGGCAACGCCGTGGCGGCGCGCTTGCCCACCGGCGCCGGCATGTCCAGGGCCAGGCCGACCAGGTCGGACTCCAGCGTGGCATCGATGTTGCCGCCCTGCAGATACAGCAGGCGGGCGCGATAGGCCGTCTTGCCGCTGATACGTGCCATGGACTTGGCGTGGAACAGCTGCGACAGCGATGCGCCATTGACGGAGCCCTCGAAGCGCAAGCCGTTCTTGCTGTCCAGCAGGCTGCCGTCGACCCGCAAGGGCCCGCCCAGGAACTGGCCCTCCAGGGCGCGGGCGCTCACATCCTGCTCCGTGAACGCCAGTTGGCCGCGCACTTGCTGCACAGGCGGCAATTGCGGGAACAAGGCGAACTCGTTGCCATCGAAGGTCACGGTGCCGTCGACCTTGGTGTCGTCCGGATTGAGCAGGGGCACGCGCAGCGCCACCGCCAGGCTGGCGTCGCCGGTGCCGCGCGCGTCGTCCAGCAGATTGTTCAGCAGACCGCCCAGCGGCGACGTCTTGGCGGTCGCCAGGTAGGTCGTCAGGGGACCGCTGGTCTCGCCATCGAGGGACAGCTCGGCATGCAACTCCATATTGGGGATGCTGGCCTTGACGCCGTGCAGCGCAATGGGGGCGTTGGTACCGGGCGCCTGCAGAAAGCCGCCGGGCGCGGCTTCCAGCGTCAGCGCCGCGCCATCGATGGCGAAGCTGCCGTTCACGCCCGTGACGGCCGGCCAGCCCTTGCGCTTGTCGCGCGCCGGCGCGTAATCCACGGTGGCGCCGTTGTAGCTGCCGCCGATATGGAATTTGCCCGGCCTGCCCGGCTGCGTGAAGGGGAAGTCGTCCAGATCCCCCTGGATCACGATACCGGCATCGCGCACGTCGCCCGCCTTCAGGCCCAGGCGCAGCCAGTCACGCGCTTCCGCCGTGACGGTCAGGGGCAGGTAGCGATGCAAGGCATTCATGCGCATGCGCGTCAGCTTGCCGGTCAGGTCGGCGGTGCCGGCCGCGGTCTTGCCGGTTTCGCGCCAACGGCCTTGCAAGGTCAGGTCCAGGTCCTCGTTACGCACATTGGCCTGGCGCAGGTCGATGCCCAGCACGCCATCGTCGCCGCGCCGCGCCACGCCGTCCAGGTTGAGCTGGGCCAGCGCCACGTGCGGCTGTTGCAGCACGCCCGGCATGTCCGCGGTCAGTGCCTGCGCCTGCAATTGCAGCGCCAGGCCCTTGGGAACGGCCGCGGCGGCGCCCATGGGCGCAGGCCGCTGCGAGGGCGCGCCACCGCTCTGGGCCAGCGCCAGTCCGCCCAGGCTGTCCCAGACATCGCCCGGCAGGCCATCGATGTGCAAGCGCACGCTGCCCGCGCCCACCTGGGCGCCGTCGGGCCAGCGCCAGCCCATGCCGCGCGCGGCCACGTCGGCGGTCACGGCGCCCAGGCGCTTGCCGTCCACCTGCATCCAGGCTCGTGCCGCCAGCCGGCCGCCGGTCGGCGGCAATTGCACCCAGGGCGTCCAGGCCGCGGGATCGACGTCGACGATCTCGCCGTAGAGCTGCCCGTGCCAGTTGTTCGGATTACGGCCATCGCGCACGAACAGGGAACGTTCGATCTCGCCGCGCAGGTCCACGCTGCGGCCCAGGGCGGGCGGCAATTGCGCGCGCACGGCGAAGCGATGCGACAGCACGCCATTGAGCGAAGCCAGGCTGGCGTCCTGGATGACCAGCTCGGGGGTGCCGCGCAACTCGTCCTGCCAGCGCACGGTCACGTGCTTCAAGGCGATCTCGCGCTGGCGCGCCAGCCAGCGCACCGCCGCCGTGTCCAGCAGCGGGGCATCGTCGCCCGTGTCCAGGGCGATGGCCTGGCCGGCCACCCACAGGCGATTGTCGCGGTCGCGCCGCAAGGTCAGGTCCAGGCCGTCGGCCCGCAGGTTGACCAGGCGCGGCACGCGGTCGAACAAGGTGCGCCAGGCGACCACGGCCTGCACGGTGGGCAGGCTCAGGACCGGGGTGGCGGGGGCGGAGATGAAGGTGGTACCCGGGCTGGCAGGATCTGGTGGATTGGCGCTACTGGCGGCCGGGCCGGCACCCGCCGCGGAACCGGTACTGGCCGCCGGGCCGGCGCTGCCGCTACCACTGCTGTCGCCGGCGGCACCGGCCGGGCCTGGCGCATTGGGTATCTCATAAATACGCACTTCGCTCAGATTGAGGCGCGGGTTCAGGCCGTACCAGTCGGCCGAGATCTTGCCGATCTCCACGCGCGCACCAATCGCCTGGCTGGTGTACTCCTCGATCTGCGGGCGCCATTGGTCGATGCGCGGCAGGACCAGATAGCGCATGCCGAGCAAAGCCACGGCCGCGACAAAGTACACGGCCCAGACGACCCACATCAGGATGCGCAGTATTTTGAAGGAAAAATGCACTGGAAAATGAGCGAGAGCGATAGTCTTGCGGTATCGTCCCCTTATACATGAAATGCCTATCGGCGTCTGCGTAACTCTTTACTGACCATGTCCGCCGCTACCCCCATCGATACCAACTCAGCACCCAACGCCGCCCCCGCTTCCGACGCGCTGCTGGCGCCTGCGCTCGCCTGGTCAGGCTATCTGCGCCGCCGCTTGCAGGCCTATCCGGATCTGGCTGCCTGGCTGGGCCAGCATGCAAGGCAGCCGGTCGACCAGGCCACGCTGCTGCGCTGGCGCGATGAATTGGCGGGGGCCGGCGATACGGTACTGCCCGTGCCGGCTTGCCGCGCGATGCTGCGCCAGCTGCGTGAACGGGTCTTCTGCACCCTGATCGTGCGCGACCTGGCTGGCCTGGCGCCGCTGGAGGAAGTGGTGGGCGCCATGACCGGCCTGGCCGACCTGGCCATTGCCGCGGCCTACCGCAGCGTGGCCGCCGACCTGGCCGAAACGCATGGCATCCCCATCGATCCCGCCAGCGGCAAGCCCCAGGAAATGCTGATCATGGGCATGGGCAAACTGGGCGGCGGCGAATTGAACGTGTCCTCCGACATCGACCTGGTCATGCTCTATGGCGAGGAAGGTGAAACCAATGGACGGCGCAAACTCAGTTATCACGAATTCTATGGCCGGCTGACCCAGCGCATGATGCCGGTGCTGTCGGAAATGGATGCGCATGGTCACGTTTTTCGCACCGATCTGCGTTTACGTCCGGACGGCGACGGCAGCCCGCTGGCCTGGAGCCTGGACGCCTTCGAGCGTTACCTGGTCGGCCAGGGCCGCGAATGGGAACGTTATGCCTGGTTGAAGGCGCGCGCCATCCCGGCCCAGGCCTTCGCCGGCAGCGATTCCGAAGCGCAACTGCGCCAGATGGAAAGCCTGCGCATCCCCTTCGTCTATCGCAAGTACTTCGACTTCGACGCGCTGGCCGCCCTGCGCGCCCTGCGCGAACGCATCCGCCTGGACTGGCAGCGGCGCGCGCTGGGGCGCAACGGCATGGACAGCGCCCTGAACATCAAGCTGGGCGACGGCGGCATACGCGAGATCGAGTTCGTGGTCCAGTTGTCGCAGTTGATTCGCGGCGGCCGCATGCCGGCCTTGCGCGATCGCGGACTGCTGGCTGCCCTGCACGCCCAGCGCGACGCGGGCATCCTGCCGACGGCCGATGTCGAGCGGCTGGAGGCGGCCTACCGTTTCCTGCGCCGCACCGAACACGCCCTGCAGTACCGCGAGGACGAACAGACCCATCTGCTGCCGGCCGATCCCGAGCCGCGCGCCGCCCTGGCGCGGGCGCTGGGCATGACGCCCGCGGACTTCGAGGATCGCCTGGCCGGGCATCGCGCCTTCGTTGCCGACACCTTCCGCAATGCCTTCGGCATGGCGGGGATGGATGACGCCAGCCAGGGCGACGCCGGCCGGTCCACGGCAGGCAGCACGGGCGGCAACAGCGGCGCCGACATGGAAAGCACCCTGCTCGACCAGATCCACGAGCTGTTCGGCGATGAAGGTCCGCAGCTGGCCGCGCGCGCCACATCCCTGCTGGGCAGCCATCGCGTGCGCAGCCTGCCGGAAACCAGCCGGCGCCGCCTGGAAACCTTGCTGCCGGCGGCCGTGCAGGCGGCCGCCCGCACCGATTCCCCCGCGGCGGCCACGGTGCGCCTGTTCGACCTGATCGAACAGGTGGCGCAGCGCAGCGCCTACCTGGCCTTGCTGGCCGAATATCCCGATACCCTGGCGCGCGTGGCCCGCATGATGGCCGCCAGCCCCTGGGCCGCCCAGTACCTGACCCAGCACCCCCTGCTGCTGGACAGCCTGATCGACTGGCGCACCCTGTTCCAGCCGCTGGACTTCCAGCAGATCGGCAGCCAGTTGACCGCCGATCTGGATACCTGCGTGCTGCCCGACGGCAGCGCCGACGTCGAACGCCAGATGAACCTGATGCGCGACGTGCAGCGCCAGGCCAGCTTCCAGTTGCTGGCGCAGGACCTGGAAGGCGAGCTGACGGTGGAGAAGCTGGCGGACCAGTTGTCGGCACTGGCCGATATGCTGCTGGCCGAGACCATCCGCCGCGCCTGGCCGCTGGCCAACCGCCAGCCGGACGCGCAGCCGCATTTCGCGGTGGTGGCCTATGGCAAGCTGGGCGGCAAGGAACTGGGCTATTCCTCCGACCTGGACCTGGTCTTCGTGTTCGACGATCCGCGCGAGGATGCCCCGGAGACGTATGCCAAGCTGGGCCGGCGCATGAGCTCCTGGCTGTCCACCATGACGTCATCGGGCCGCCTGTACGAAGTGGACCTGCGCCTGCGGCCGGACGGCGAAGCCGGCCTGCTGGCCGTTTCGGTGGAGGCTTTCGCCGAATACCAGCGCAAGCACGCCTGGTCCTGGGAACACCAGGCCCTGACCCGCGCGCGCTACGCGGCGGGGGATGCGGCGGTGGGCGCACGCTTCGAGGCGGTGCGGCGCGACATCCTGTTGGGACCGCGCGATGTGCCGGCCCTGCGCGCCGACGTGCGGGCGATGCGCGAAAAGATCAGCGCGGGCCATCCGAATACCAGCGGCAAGTTCGACGTCAAGCATGACCGCGGCGGCATGGTGGACGTGGAGTTCGTCACGCAGTACCTGGTGCTGTCGCAGGCCGCGGCACACCCGGTCCTGGCGGAAAACCTGGGCAATATCAATCTGTTGCGTCTGGCTGCCGAGTTGGGATTGCTGGACCCTGGCGTGGCCATGCGGGCCGGCGACGCCTATCGCACGCTGCGGCGGGTGCAGCACGCGATGCGGCTGCAGGGGCAGGAAAAGGCGCGGGTGGCGCCCGATGCTCTGCCGCAGGAAAGGGCGGCGGTCACGGAACTGTGGAATCTGATCCTGGGCGAGTAAAATAGCGGATTCGCCTCAGCCGGTGAGGGCATCTGCCCCGGCTCGCCCCCACCTCCGCCCCGGTATTGCCATGTCTGAATACGTCCGCCCCAAACTCGATCTGCCTGAAGGACGCCGCAAGGTGCTGATGCACTCCTGCTGCGCGCCCTGTTCGGGTGAAGTAATGGAAGCCATGCAGGCCTCCGGCATCGACTACGCCATCTACTTCTACAACCCCAATATCCATCCGGTGAAGGAATACGAGATCCGCAAGCAGGAGAACATCCGCTTCGCCGAGCAGCACGGCATCGAGTTCATCGACGCCGACTACGACATGGACAACTGGTTCGATCGCGTCAAAGGCATGGAAGACGCGCCCGAGCGGGGCGAGCGCTGCACCGCCTGTTTCGACATGCGATTCGAGCGCACCGCCTTGTACGCGCACGAGCACGGCTTCGATACCATCACCAGCTCGCTCGGTATTTCGCGCTGGAAGGACATGAACCAGATCAACGGCTGTGGCGAACGCGCCGCTGCCCGCTACCCCGAACTGGTGTACTGGACCTATAACTGGCGCAAGGGTGGCGGCTCGCAACGCATGATCGAAATCAGCAAGCGCGAGAACTTCTACCAGCAGGAATATTGCGGCTGCGTCTACTCGCTGCGCGACACCAATCGGCATCGGCGCTCCCAGGGCCGCGACCGCATCCATATCGGTGTGAAGTTCTATGGCCGCGAAGGGCTGGTGAACGAAGAAGATATTCAAGGGTAAACCCCGACCTCAATCGCTTACGACGTTTACACGGCGGATCTAATACGCATCTGCCCGCTTCTAGCGTCAATTCGCGGCGCATCCTCATTGCCGCACGCCTCGCGGCCTTCCTTCACGACAATTGCCCATCCATCGACGGCGTACACTCTGCCTGGTTTTTTAGCCTTCTACGTACGGCTTTTTCGATGAGGATGGAATGAACGGCGCCGAAAGTCTGGTCCATACGCTGCTCAAGAGCGGCATCGATACGTGCTTTGCCAACCCTGGCACGAGCGAAATGCACTTTGTGTCCGCGCTCGATCGCATTCCCGGCATGCGCTGCGTGCTGGCATTGGCCGAGACCGTGGTCACCGGCGCCGCCGACGGCTATGCCCGCATGGCGGGCCGCCCCGCCGCCACCCTGCTGCACTGCGGCCCCGGGCTGGCCAACGGCCTGGCAAATCTGCACAATGCGCGCCGCGCCCATTCGTCAATCGTCAATATCGTCGGCGACCAGGCCACGCATCACCGTCCCCTGGACGCGCCGCTGACCGCCGACACCGAAGGGTGGGCGCGCCCGGTGTCGGCGTGGACGCGCACGTCCAGCACGGCAGAAACCATAGGCCGCGATGCCGCCGCCGCGGTCCAGGCCGCGCGTGCCTCGAACGGCCAGATCGCCACGCTGATCGCGCCTTCCGATACCTGCTGGAATCCGGGCGGCGTCGTCGCCGATGCCCTGGACGTGCCGCCGGCCCCCACGGTGGACGAAGGCGTGCTGAGCGCCGTGGCGCGCGTCCTGCGCAGCGGCGAGCCGGCCATGCTGTTCATGGGCAACGATGCGCTGTTGGCGGGGCCGCTGGCCGCGGCCGGCCGCATCACCCACAAGACGGGCGCGCGCATGATGGCGCAGACGTCCAACCGCCGCATCGAGCGCGGTGCCGGACGCCAGCCGATTCCCCGCCTGCCCTATGCCATCGAGCCGGCGCTGGCCGCGCTCAAGGGCGTCAAGCATTTGATCCTGGTCGGTTCCAAGGCGCCGGTGGGTTTTTTCGCCTATCCCGACAAACCGGCCCTGCTGTATCCGGAAGACTGCCAGATCCATGTGCTGAGCCGTCCTGAACAGAACCAGGGCGAAGCCCTGGCCCGCCTGGCCGACATGCTGGCGGCGCAGGAAGCCGCGCCGGTGGCGGAACGCGTGGCCGTGGAAGCAGCGCGTGGCGCGGTTACGTCCGAAGCGGTGGCGCAGACGGTCACGGCCCTGCTGCCCGAGCACGCCATCGTCATCGATGAAAGCGTGAGCTTCGGCCGCGCCTTCTATCCCGGCACGGTCAATGCCGCGCCGCACGATTGGTTGCAGATCACGGGCGGCGCCATTGGCAACGGCCTGCCCCTGGCCACTGGGGCAGCGATCGGCGCGCCGGGCCGGCGCGTGGTGTCCCTGCAGGCCGACGGTTCTGCCATGTACTCGCTGCAGGCGCTGTGGACGCAAGCCCGTGAGCAATTGGACGTCACCACGGTGATCCTGGCGAATCGCAAGTACGCCATCCTTATCGGTGAACTGTCCGGGGTTGGTGCCGAAGCGGGCAAGACGGCGATGAACATGCTGGATCTCACGCGGCCCACGCTGGACTGGGTCAAGCTGGCCAACGGCATGGGCGTGGAGGCGGCACAGGCGCAGAACATGGAACAGTTCGCTGACTTGCTGGCTGCCGCGAACAAGCGCAAGGGGCCTTTCGTTATCGAACTGGTGATTTGATTCGATAATCCGGAGCCGGACGCCACCTGAACGGCATTCGTTGCTGGCGAAGAGAATTATTTTTTGTGGGGGATATACCTCCACGCCCCCTCTTTTTCGGACGGCCCGGGTCGCGGCCTGCCGGCTGCGCAGCCCTCACGCTGAATGCGTGGGGGCGTTTTCTTTTCGGGCGCGGCGGCCGCCCGACCAGCGCCGTACATTGTCCGCCGTGCATCGTCAATTGCCGGCCTTGTTCATCAGGCTGACGAAACCCTGCAGGTCGCCCGCGCCGGCGTCGGTAATGGCCCAATAATTCATGCCCGCCGCGCGCCAATGCGCGAGGCGATAGCCCAGCCTTTCCTCGAAGCGCGGGGCCGCGGCCTCGGCCCCGCCCGGCCAGACGAACAGGCTGATCGGGTGCAGCTTGTCGCGGTAGATCATGACCGCCACCCGCTGCCCGTCCAGGTAGTCCACCCGCCCGCCCTTCAGCGGATAGCCTTGCGCGGCCAGATCGACGACGGGCGGCGCGAAATCCAGCTTGCCGCCAAACCACGGCTTGACCGTATGCTGGTCGGTCGATGCCACATCGAACAGGTGATCCACCTGCATGGAGCGGATGTTGTTACCCGCCAATTCCTGCGCGAGGCGCTGTTCGTCGGAGGGCACCTGCAGATAGAGCGCCATGCTCACCGCCAGCGCGGCCACGCTGGCCAGCGACAGGGCCCATGGCGCCCAGGCTGACGACCGTCGAGCGGGCCTCGGGGCCAAGCCTGCCGGCAGCGCCTCGGTGACCCGCCTGACCAGCTCGGCGGGCGCCGCGACACGCAGATCGGCCTGCCGCAGGCGCGTGCTCGCTTCACGTTGGCGCGCGAACGCCAGCCGGCACTCGTCGCATTGCGTCATATGACCTTCCAGCGCCGAGGATTCGGACAGGCTGAGTTCCCCGTCCAGATAGCCCGGCACCAGCGCCAATGCCTGTTCGTGATCCATCATGCCTCCCGCTCCGCCGGCGCCAGCAGCGCGGCAAGCTGCTGGCGGCCACGGCCCAGCCTGGACATTACGGTACCCATGGGGATATCCAGGATCATCGCGATTTCTTTGTAGGACAGTTCTTCCAGTTCACGCAGCACGATCACCTCGCGGTACTCCAGACGTAAAAGGCTCAGCGCATCGTGCACGCGTCTCTGGTTCTGGGCACGGATGAACATGGCCTCGGGACCATGCTCTTCAGGGGTCAGTCCGGTCACCGGGTCGGCGTGCCGGCCGCTGTGTTCCTCATCCTCGAATTCCGTGGATTCCCCCGCGTGCTTGCGGTTTTCCGCGTACCAGCTGCGGAAGGTATTGCGCACGATACTCAGCAGCCAGGCCCGTCCGTCGTCGCCGCGCAATCCACCGGAGAATCGAAAGGCGCGCAGTAATGCTTCCTGGACCACATCCTGTGCGTCCTGGTCGTTGCGTGTCAGCCAACGTGCGACGTTGAAGGCCGAGTCGAGGTGAGGTAGCACCAGCCTTTCGAAGCGCTGCGCGCTGGCTGCATCGGTGATTGCGACTCCTGCTCTGTGGGCCATGCGTGCTTATCCCTGTACAGACCGGATTCCTCCGCGTTTCATCCCTTTCATGCCAAACAGACGAGACGGCCCCATCCCTGCATAGACCGGCATACACCGCGATTTATTCCCGCTTTGGCATATTTATTTTTTCGCGTCCCGCCGATGATAGAGCGGGAATAAAGCCATTGGCGACCCGGTCTTCTGATCGAGACCAGGACGAAGCGTATTGGACGGTCCGACACGCCGTTGCTGGAATTGAACCGGGAGTTCTCATGGACATCGATCTTCCAGACCATCCTTCACGCCGCCACGCCCTGAAGTGCCTGGCCTTCGGCGGCGCCGGCACGCTGTTCACACTGGCGGGGGGCGTGCTTGCTCCCATCGATCTGGCGCTTGCCGCGACCCAGCCAGACACTGCTGGCGTACCGCTCTTTCTGCAGATCAGCGATACCCATATCGGCTTCGGGCAGGCGGCCAACAAGAATGTGGCGGGCACGCTGCAGCAGACCATAGCCCTCGTCAATGCCATGCCGGTGAAGCCCGCGCTGACGATACATACCGGGGACATCACCCACCTGGCCAAACCCGAACAATTCGACCAGGCCGCTCAATTGCTGAAGGGCCTGAACATTACCGAACTGCACACGGTACCAGGCGAACATGACGTTTCGGATGCCGGCGGCGTGGAATATTTCACGCGATTCGGCAGTGCGTCGAACAGCAGGGGCTATTACAGCTTCGATCACCAAGGCGTGCATTTCGTGGCGTTGATCAACGTCATGAACTTTACGCCGAACGGATTGGGGGGCCTGGGCCAGGAGCAGCTCGACTGGTTGAAGGCCGACCTGCAGGACCGCTCATCCAGTATGCCCATCGTGGTCTTCGCGCACATGCCGATGTGGACCATTTACGCGCCGTGGGGCTGGGGTACCGGGGATGCCGACGTAGCCATGGGCTACCTGCGACGCTTCGGGTCAGTGACCGTGCTGAACGGCCATATCCATCAGATCGTTTCCAAGGTGGAAGGCAACATCACTTTCCACACGGCGAGGTCGACGGCGTTTCCTCAACCGACGGCGGGTAACGGACCGGGGCCGGTTCCGCTTACGGTGCCTGGCGACCAGCTTGCCAGCATGCTTGGGGTGACGACAGTGCGGATCACGCAGCATCCGCTGGCTGCGTCACTGGCAGACACCACGCTTGCCTGAGCCAGGCGCTTCCATTGAGCAGAGGGACACGATGATGATTCAATTTTTATCCCGCGCAGGCTGCCGAGCCTGGACTATCGCTGCCGTACTGGCACTGGGCATGCAGGTTCCGCCAGCACAAGCCCTGGCCGACGATGGCCACGTCGTTGCCATCAAGGAGTTCATGTTCACGCCGATGAGCACCACCATCGAGGCCGGTTCGACCATGACCTGGAAAAACCTGGACGACGAAGCCCATTCGATCGTCGCCGAAGGCGGCTTGTTCCGTTCGAACCCCCTAGACCAGAACGACACCTTCTCCTACCGTTTCGACAAACCGGGCGTCTACAGGGTGGTCTGTGGCTTGCATCCCTATATGAAGGAAACCATCACGGTGGAGTAAAAGCAGATTTCGGCAGGGAATTCCGACGCCGGACCAGATTCCCGATTCACCATCGGAATCTGAACAGCCTAAAGCTCTCTCAGATTCCGATGCGCCATCTTTTCGGCCAACTCCCACAACAATTGTTCCTTGAGCAACCTCGTATCATTGATTTCCCGCCGCGGCGCCGCCCGCAGGCCGGAGGCCTCTTTGGCCGAGTTGCTCGGTTCGAGGAAATTATTTCCCAGCGGTTGGGTGACCGAGCGAATTTCAGTATCGATTTTCATTGCAGTGAGTCGCTCCATTGCGCATCAATCTGTCTGCGCGCCCGATCAATTGTCGTGACAGTGACCCGACAATTGTCTCGTCCGGATAACTGACGGCGAACTGCACCATCCGCCGCAGGTTCTTATTGGCGAAGCTACGTCCGTAATCGCCGACTAGCTCATCGATCAGCATCCGAATGTCGCTCAGCAGCACTACAGGCGCCGCGGATGAGATACGGGACACTTTATGCTCGCTCATGGAAGGCACCCTGGGGGGCATCAAGAAGCAAAAAAGACCCCGGGGTGAGGGAACCCCGGGGGCACAGGAGCGTTGCGTGGCTGCCGCAGCAGCAGGCCGACGCAACTGCGATTCATGAACACGCCACGGAGGAGAGCACAATCGCCATGAATCGCGTGATGCCATGAGACCACGCGTGATCCTGTCGACACATGAGAATTTTCTGGGTCCGCGCGCTTCCGGCGGCCCCAATGTCTGAATTCAGGATGGGAAATTTCTTACCTGGATTACCAAGGTAAAAAATAGAACATCGATCGTCATACAAAAAAGGCGCCGTCTCAAACGGCGCCTTTTCCCGGTCTGTCAACGCGGCCAGTCCACCCCGCCTCCTACCTACATCGTTAACGGCCAAGGGCGTGGAAACGTGCAGCGCGGTCAGCGGCGTGGGAACACGCCGCTCACCTTGCCGCTTACTGCAAGGTGCGTTCGAACACCAGCTTGCCGTCCCGCACGTCCACCGGCACCACATCGCGCGGACCGAAGCGGCCTTCCAGGATCAACCTGGCCACCGGGTTCTCGATCTGCTGCTGGATGGCGCGCTTCAACGGCCGCGCGCCGAACACCGGATCGAAGCCCGCACGCGCGATTTCCTTCATCGCGGCATCGCTGACCTCCAGACGCATTTCCTGCTTCTCCATCCGATCGGCCAGCCGCTTGATCTGGATGCGCGCGATCGATTCGATATGCTGCGCGGCCAAACTATGGAAGACCACCACCTCGTCGATGCGGTTGAGGAACTCCGGCCGGAAGGCCTGCTTGAGTTCATCCCACACGACTTCCTTGATGACTTCATAAGGCTGCCCCGCCATCGACTGGATATGCTGCGAACCCAGGTTGGAAGTCATCACCACCACCGTGTTGCGGAAGTCCACCGTGCGGCCCTGGCCGTCGGTCAGGCGACCGTCGTCCAGCACCTGCAGCAGCACGTTGAACACATCCGGATGCGCCTTCTCGACTTCATCGAGCAGGATCACGCTATAGGGCTTGCGCCGCACGGCTTCGGTCAGATAACCGCCTTCCTCGTAGCCCACGTAGCCAGGAGGCGCACCGATCAGGCGAGCCACCGAATGCTTCTCCATGAACTCGCTCATGTCGATGCGGATCAGATGCTCCTCCGAATCGAACAGGAACTCGGCCAAGGCTCGCGTCAGCTCCGTCTTGCCCACGCCCGTCGGGCCCAGGAACAGGAAGGAACCATAGGGCCGCGAGGGATCGGACAGGCCGGCCCGCGAACGGCGAATGGCATCGGACACCAGGCGCACGGCCTCGTCCTGGCCAACCACGCGACGGTGCAGGAAGTCTTCCATGCCGAGCAGCTTCTCGCGCTCGCCCGTCATCATCTTCGACACCGGAATACCCGTGGCGCGCGACACGACCTCCGCGATTTCCTCCGCGCCCACCTGGGTGCGCAGCAAACGCGGCCGGCCCGGCTCGGCTTCGGCCTCGGCCTTTTCCGCGCCGCTTTCGGCGGACTTCAAGCGCGCTTCCAATTCAGGCAGCTTGCCGTACTGCAGCTCCGCCAGCTTGTCGAACTGGCCCTTGCGTTGCAGCTCGGCCATCTCGGCGCGAACCTGGTCGATCTCTTCCTTGATGGCCTGGCTGCCTTGCACGGCGGCCTTCTCTGCCTTCCAGATTTCCTCGTAGTCGTTGTACTCGCGCTGCAGCTTTTCCAGTTCTTCCTCGATCACGTGCAGGCGGCGCTTGGAAGCATCGTCGGACTCTTTCTTCACCGCTTCGCGTTCGATCTTCAACTGGATGATGCGACGGTCCAGGCGATCCATCACCTCCGGCTTGGAATCGATTTCCATGCGGATGCGCGCCGCCGCTTCGTCGATCAGGTCGATGGCCTTGTCCGGCAGGAAGCGGTCGGTGATGTAGCGGTTGGACAGCTCGGCCGCGGCCACGATGGCCGGGTCGGTGATGTCCACGCCGTGGTGCAGCTCATAGCGTTCCTGCAAGCCGCGCAGGATGGCGATGGTCGACTCGACGTCGGGTTCGCCCACGAGCACCTTCTGGAAGCGGCGCTCCAGCGCGGCATCCTTTTCCAGGTACTTGCGGTATTCGTCCAGCGTGGTCGCGCCGATGCAGTGCAGTTCGCCGCGCGCCAGGGCCGGCTTGAGCATATTGCCGGCGTCCATCGCGCCTTCGGCCTTGCCGGCGCCGACCATGGTGTGCAGCTCGTCGATGAAGACGATGTTGCTGCCGTCGTCCTGCGACAGTTCCTTGAGCACCGCCTTCAGGCGTTCTTCGAACTCGCCGCGGAACTTGGCGCCCGCCACCAATGCGGCCATGTCCAGCGCCAGCACGCGCTTGCCGCGCAGGGTCTCCGGTACTTCGTCGTTGACGATGCGCTGCGCCAGGCCTTCGACGATGGCGGTCTTGCCGACGCCGGGTTCGCCGATCAGCACGGGGTTGTTCTTGGTACGGCGCTGCAGGATCTGGATGGTGCGGCGGATTTCGTCGTCGCGGCCGATGACGGGGTCCAGCTTGCCTTCGCGGGCACGCTGGGTCAGGTCCATCGTGTACTTGGCCAGGGCCTGGCGGTTGGACTCGCCCTCGGCGCCCTGCACGCTTTCGCCGCCGCGTACGGCGTCGACGGCGGATTCCAGGGCTTTCTTCTGCAGACCGGCTTCGCGCAGGATGCGGCCGGCCTCGCCCTTGTCGTCGGCCAGGGCCAGCAGGAACAGTTCACTGGCGATGAAGGTGTCGCCGCGGCGGGCGGCTTCCTTGTCGGTGCGGGTCAGCACCGATTGCAGGTCGCGGCCGACCTGGACGTTGCTTTCGCCCTGCACCTGCGGCAGTTTCTGCAGGGCCTGGTCGATGGCCGGCTGCAGGCGGTTGACGGCCACGCCGGCACGCGCCAGCAGGCCGGTGGCGCCGCTGTCGGCGTCCGTCACCAGCGCGGACAACACGTGCAGAGGGTCGATGTATTGGTGGTCGTTGCGCGCCGCCAGGCTTTGTGCGTCGCCCAGGGCTTGCTGAAATTTGGTGGTCAGCTTGTCGAATCGCATAGTTTTCGCTTTGGCCCCAGGCCACGGCAGACGACTGGGTCTGTTCGTGACGGCGGGCGCTAAAGATGGAGTTGAAACCCGACCTTGGACGGCCGGCTCGATGATCAGCAAATGCGGGCTGGACAGCCAATTTCAAGACCCTGGGTGGGCCAGGGGCTTTGGGTGAGCATAGTCTTTTTTGGTGGAGGGAATGGAGGATGGATGGGAGGGTGGATTTTTTTAAAAGCGGTTTTTAGATGACGGGGGGACCCCATCGCCCCTTTCCCGGGCTATCGCCCCAGTGGCCACTTTTCGCCTGAGCGGCGTAGTGGACCGGGAGACTGCTCAAAGAAAGAGGGGAACTTCTTTAGAAATTCCCCTTCATTTGTGGACTGCCGCAACGATCGAAGGCCCGACGCGCGCGTGGGCGTTCCTTCCCACTAAAAAAGGGGAATTTCTAAAGAAATTCCCCTTTTGACTCCCTGGCTACGGCAAGGACCCCAGCCGGGCTAGGCGTTCGGGACTTCCTTGCGTCCGCCTGGGGACTCAGACCTCTTCATACAGCGGCAACGTCAGGAATTCGGCGAAATCATCCTGGGTACTCATCTGCTCGAAGATCTGCGCGGCACGGTCGTAGGCTTTGCTGGGGCCCGCCACTTCATGCACCTTGGCCAGTTCCTCGGGGATCAGCTTGCGCACCAGCTCGGCCGTGACCTTGCCGCCGCCTTCCAGCACGCCCTTGGGCGAACGGATCCATTGCCACACCTGGGAGCGGGAGATCTCCGCCGTGGCGGCATCTTCCATCAGGTTGTTGATCGGCACGCAGCCATTGCCGTCCAGCCACGAACCCAGATAGTGGATGCCGACGTTGATGTTGGCGCGCAGGCCGGCTTCGGTGATGGGCGCTTCCGGCTGGAAATCCAGCAGGTCGGCGGCCGTCACGGCGACGTCGGGACGTTGCTTGTCGATCTGGTTGGGCGCGTCGCCCAGCACCTTGCGGAACTCCTCCATGGCCACGCCGACCAGACCGGGGTGGGCGACCCAGCCGCCGTCATAGCCATCGGTGGCGTCGCGCGCCTTGTCGGAACGGATGCCGGCCATGGCCTGGTCGTTCTTGACCGGATCGTTCTTGATCGGGATCAAGGCGCTCATGCCGCCGATGGCCGGCGCCTTGCGGCGGTGGCAGGTCTTGAGCAGCAGCAAGGCATAAGCGCGCATGAAGGGCGAGGTCATGGTGACCTTGACGCGGTCGGCCAGGCAGAAGTCGCGTTCGACCTTGAACTTCTTGATGCAGCTGAAGATGTAGTCCCAGCGGCCGGCGTTCAGGCCGGCGCTGTGTTCGCGCAACTCGTACAGGATTTCGTCCATCTCGAAGGCGGCGAGGATGGTCTCGATCAGCACCGTGGCCTTGATGGTGCCCTGCGCCACGCCCAGCGTCTTCTGCGCCTGCACGAAGATGTCGTTCCACAGGCGGGCTTCCAGATGGCTTTCCATCTTGGGCAGATAGAAGTATGGGCCGGAGCCGCGTGCCAGCAGTTCGCGGGCGTTGTGGAAGAAGTACAGCGCGAAGTCGAAGATGCCGCCGGAGACACGCTGGCCGTCCACCGTCACGTGCTTTTCGTCCAGGTGCCAGCCGCGCGGGCGCACCAGCAGCACGGCGGGCTTGTCGTTCAGCTTGTACGACTTGCCGTTCTGCTCCAGCGTGATGGTGCGGCGGATGGCCTGCATCAGGTTGATCTGGCCGTGGATCTGGTTGTGCCAGTTCGGCGTGTTGGAGTCCTCGAAGTCGGTCATATAGCTGTCAGCGCCCGAGTTCAGGGCGTTGATGACCATCTTGCGTTCGACCGGGCCGGTGATTTCCACGCGGCGGCACAGCAGGTCCTGGGGCAAGGGGGCGATGGTCCAGTCGCCTTCGCGCACGGCGCGAGTGGCGGGCAGGAAGTCCGGCTTTTCGCCCTGATCCAGGCGTTGGGCGCGCACGGCGCGGGCGGCCAGCAGTTCCTGGCGGCGGCTTTCGAAGGCGCGGTGCAGGTCGGCGACCAGGGCCAGGGCGTCATGGGTGAGGACAGTGTCGAAGCCGGCTTCGATAGGCGCGTCGATGGCGACGCCGGCGGGCAGTTTCAAGCTCATGATGTCTCCGGGATAGTGGCGGTCAGGCGGACAGTGTACGGATCGGATCTTGAATTAAAAAGCGTATAAAAGTAGATTCATTGTTTATTTTTAGTATGAAATAGCCGGTTTGTCTGCTTCTGGGACGGAAGAGGCGGGGCCGGGCTGGGTGGGCTGGGCTGGGCTGGGCTGGGCTGGGCTGGGCTGGGCTGGGCAGGCGATTTTCTTCTGAGGAGTTTTTTTGGACCGCTTCAAGCAACTGCATACTTTCGTCAACGTCGCCACGTTAGGCAGCATGTCCGCGGCGGCGCGGGCGGAGGGGGTGACGGCGGCGATGGTGGGGCGGCGGATCGACGCCCTGGAAGCGCGCTTGAGCGTGAAACTGCTGGTGCGCTCCACCCGCCGGCTGTCGCTGACCTCGGAAGGCAGCGCGCTGCTGGAATACGCCCAGCGCATCCTGCGTGACCTGGACGACAGCGAAAACCTGATCTCCTCGGGCAGCGCCAGGCCCAGCGGCCACCTGCGCATCACCGCGCCGGCCGGCTTCGGCCGCCGTCACGTCGCCCCCCTGCTGCCCGCCTACGCCGCCGACCACCCCGCCGTCAGCGTCACGCTGGACCTCAGCGACCGCCTGGTCGACCTGATCGAGGAACGCTACGACTGCGCCATCCGCATCGGCGACCTGAACGACTCCAGCCTGGTCGGCATCCGCCTGGCCGACAACCGCCGCGTGGTGGTAGCAGCGCCCTCCTACCTGGCCCGCCGCGGCACCCCCACGACCCCGGCCGACCTGATGCGCCACGACTGCCTGTCCTTCGGCAACCAGGCCAACCAGGCACGCGGCTGGCTTTTCACCGTGGCCGGCCAGGTCCAGGCCCAGCGCGTGGCCGGCCGGCTGGAGTGCAGCGACGGCAGCGTCCTGCACGAATGGACCCTGGCCGGCTGCGGCCTGGCCTGGCGGTCGCTCTGGGAAGTGCGCCACGACCTGGCCCAGGGCCGCCTGCGCACCGTCCTCGACGACTACGCCGCGCCGCCCAACGGCATCTACGCCGTCCTGCCCGAACGCCGCCACTCCCCCGCCCGGGTCCGGGTCTTCGTCGACCTGCTGCGCCGCACCTACGCCGCGGCCGAATACTGGGACGCGCCAGACCAACGAGACGCCGCCGAAATCCGTTGAAACACCCCGCGCGAAAGCCGGCCCGGAAAAGCAGCCGGCAGCGATCACCCGGCATACAATCCGCCAACGCCAAAACGTCGGACCGTGCCATGCCTCTTCGCTTCCTGTCCGCCCCCGCGCCATCGCTGCCCGGCCGCGCCATCGCGCTTACGCGCCTGCGCGCCGCGGCCCTCTGCGCGTTGCCCCTGGCGCTACCGGCTTACGCCGCCCCCGCCTCGCATGGCCCCGCACCCTCGTGGCAAACGGTGGAACTGGGCCGCGCCGGCCATCACTACCCCTTCCCGGTCTATGCCAACGTCGACCTGGCCAACGCGCACCTGGACAAGATCCGTCACGTGCTGATCATCGTCCATGGCCTGAACCGCGACGGCGACAACTATTTCCAGACCGGCGCCAACATCCTGGCCCTGAGCCCCGGCGCCGATGCCGACACCCTGCTCATTGCCCCCAAGTTCCCCGCCGCTCTCGACCGCGGCTTCGACAAGATGCCGGTGTGGAGCCACGGCCGCTGGTCGGCCGGCGAAGCCAGCATCAAATCCACGCGCCGCCCCGCGCCGGTCAGTTCCTTCGAAGTCATGGACGACCTGCTGGCCCGCGTGGCCGATACCCGCCGCCTGCCCTTGCTGCAGGACGTGGTGATCGCCGGCCATTCAGCGGGCGCGCAGCTGGTCCAGCGCTATGCGGTCTTCAATGCGGTGGACGAGCGCATCAAGCGCAGCGGCGTCAGCATGCATTACGTGATCGCCAATCCTTCGTCCTATGTGTACTTCTCCAAGGACCGCCCCAAGGGCGACGACAATCGCTTCGGGCCCTTCAATCCCGGCCAGTGCCCCGACTACAACCTGTACAAGTACGGCCTCGACCGCCAGCCGGCCGAACTGCCGCCCAGCGGCGTCGGCCCCGCCACGCCCGCGCAGGAAGCCGTGCGCCTGGCGCGCCGCTACGCCGGCCGGTCGGTGACCTATCTGCTGGGCGGCGACGACACCAACCCCGAACACCGCCTGCTCGACAAGAGCTGCGCCGCCGAAGCGCAAGGGGCCACGCGCCTGGCGCGCGGCAAGGCCTATGTGAACTACGAAAAATGGCTGCCAGCCAACCACAAGCTGAAAATCGAACACCAGGCCTTCGAAGTGGCCGGGGTCGGCCACGACAGCCGCCGCATGTTCAACTCGGAATGCGGCGTGCGGGAACTGGTGGGCGCGCGCGCCCAGGCCGTGACCGGCGCCGCCGCCTGCACGCCCATACGCTGACGCCACGACATAATCCCCTGGTCCACCCAGTGCTTTGGCGCAGCGGTCGCGCCGGTTTGGTATCGTATCGGACACCGACTCATACAGGTTTAAGCAGAATCATGTCCCTGGAAACGAACTACCACGCCATCCTGCAATCGCTGGGCGAGGACCCCGACCGCGAAGGCCTGCGCGACACGCCCAAGCGCGCCGCCAAGGCCATGCAGCACCTGTGCCAGGGCTATCACCAATCCCTCGAGGAAATCGTCAACGGCGCGCTGTTTTCCTCGGACACCAGCGAAATCGTGCTGGTCAAGAACATCGAGCTGTATTCCCTGTGCGAACACCACATCCTGCCTTTCATCGGCAAGGCGCACGTGGCCTATCTGCCCAAGGGCAAGGTGCTGGGCCTGTCCAAGGTGGCGCGCATCGTCGACATGTACGCGCGCCGGCTGCAGATCCAGGAAAACCTCAGCCGCCAGATCGCCGAGGCCGTGCAGCAGGTCACCGGCGCCTCGGGCGTGGCGGTGGTGATCGAAGCGCAGCATATGTGCATGATGATGCGCGGTGTGGAAAAACAGAATTCGTCCATGGTGACTTCGGTCATGCTGGGCGAGTTCCACGACAACCCGGCCACGCGTGCGGAATTCCTCACGCTGATCCGCTGAACTTAGGTATCAACCTGGAATCATGATGATGAAATCCCGTCTTCTTTTCGCTGCCGCCGCGCTGGCTTTCGCCGCCGCGGGCCAGGCCCAGTCCAACGTCCAGACCTTGCCTTCGGGCGTGCGCGTCGAGACGATCACCGCCGGCAAGGGCATGAACCCGACAGCCAGCAGCACCGTCACGGTGAATTACCGCGGCACCCTGACCAATGGCACGGAATTCGACAGCTCCTACAAGCGCAACGAGCCCATCTCGTTCAGCCTGAGCCAGGTCATTCCCTGCTGGACCGAAGGCATCCAGAAAATGGCGGTCGGCGGCAAGGCCGTGCTGTATTGCCCCGCCAAGACGGCTTACGGCTCGCGCGGCGCCGGCGGCGTGATCCCGCCGAATGCGGACCTCAAGTTCGAAGTGGAATTGATCGGCGTCCGTTGATTCGGTTGCTACGCGTCAGCCCGGGCTGACGATTACCGCTGGGCGCTGCCCAAAAACAAATGCCCGCATCGAAACGATGCGGGCATTTTTTTACATCGGCCGGTATTCGCCCTTACCGTCCCTTGGCCGCCGTCACCTCGAAGCTGGCCGCCTTCACGTCTTCCGAATCTAGCCCGATGTAGACGTTGAAACGCCCCGGTTCGACCACCCACTTCAGGTCATTGTTGAAGAATGACAGGTCATCCTGCTGGATGGGGAAAGTGATCTCCTTCTGCTCCCCCGCCTTCAGCGTGATCTTCTCGAAGCCCTTGAGTTCCTTCACGGGACGGCTGATCGATGCCACCGGATCCTGCAGGTAAAGCTGCACCACCGTGGCGCCGTCGCGCGTGCCGGTATTGCGCACCGTCACACTGGCGCGCACGATCCTGCCCATCGGCACCGACGCCGCCGACAGCTTGATGTCCGACACATCGAAGGTGGTGTAGCTGAGCCCGTAGCCGAAGGGGAACAAGGGGCCGTTGGGCGCATCGAAATAGCGCGACGTGTACTTGTCCGGATGCTGCGGGTCGAAAGGCCGGCCGGTGTTCAGATGGTTGTAGTACATCGGAATCTGGCCGACCGATCGGGGGAAGGTCATCGGCAGCTTGCCCGACGGATTGACGTCGCCAAACAGCACGTCCGCCACCGCGTGGCCGCCTTCCGTCCCGGCGAACCAGGTTTCCAGCATGGCGTCGGCGTTGTCCTTTTCCCAGCCCAGCGCCAGGGGCCGGCCGTTCATCAACACCACCACCAGCGGCTTGCCGGTCGCCTTCAGTGCCTTGAGCAATTCTTCCTGGCCGCCCAGCAGATTGATATCCGAACGGCTGGACGCCTCGTGCGCCATGCCTTGGGCTTCACCGACGACGGCCACGACCACATCCGACTTCTGCGCCGTTTGGACTGCCTCGTCTATCAGCTGCTGGCGCGTGCGCGGATCGTCCTCGACATCCTTCTCGTAGATATTCAGGTACTTGACGATCTCCGGGTCATCGACCACGTTGGCGCCACGCGCATACAGCAGCGTGGCCTTGTCGCCCACCGCGTCGGCCAGGCCCTGGTACAGCGACACCACCTGCCCCGGCACGCCGGCCGCGGACCAGTTGCCCATCATGTCCCGCTGGCTCTTGGCCAGTGCGCCGACCACGGCGATGGTGCCCTGCTTCTTCAAGGGCAGCGTCTGCTTGTCGTTCTTCAGCAGCACCAGGCTCTGCTGGGCCACGGCGCGGGCGTCCTGGCGGTGCATGCGGCTTTCGGCATTGGTGTCCGGCGGATCGTCGGCCGCCACGCCAACGTGGCGATACGCGTTCTGGAACAGGCCCAGGTCGTACTTGACCCGCAGCACATCGCGCACGGCGCGGTCGAGGTCGGCCTGCTTGATCCGGCCGGCCTGCAGCAGCGGCTTCAGGTTCTGGCCATACATGGTGTCGCTCATGCTCAGGTCCGCGCCGGCCGTGATGGCCAGGCGCGAGGCGTCGGCGCCGTCGGCGGCCACGCCGTGCTTGATCATCTCCATGATGGCGCCGTGGTCGCTGATGGTCACGCCTTGGAAGCCCCACTGCTTGCGCAAGATGTCCTGCAACAACCATTTGCTGGCCGTGGCCGGCACGTTGTTGACTGCGGTCAGCGAGATCATCACGCCGGCCGCGCCCGCGTCGATGGCGGCCTTGTATGGCGGCAGATAGTCCTGGAACAGCTTCTGCGGACTCATGTCCACCGTATTGTAGTCACGGCCCCCTTCGATGGCGCCATACGCCGCGAAGTGCTTGACCGCCGCCAGGATGTTGCCCGGCGCGGCGGGGTCCGAGCCTTGATAGGCATGGACCAGGGTCGCGCCGATGCGCGACACCAGATAGGTGTCTTCGCCGAACCCTTCCGAATTGCGCCCCCAGCGCGGATCGCGAGAAATATCCACCATGGGCGAGAAAGTCATGTTCAGGCCATCGGCGCTGGCCTCCACCGCGGAGATACGGCCGCTCAGCGCCACCGCGTCCATGTCCCAGGTCGATGCCAGGCCCAGGCCGATGGGGAATATCGTTCGATGGCCGTGCAGCACGTCGTAGGCGAAGAAAAGCGGGATCTTCAGGCGGCTGCGCACGGCGGCATCCTGCAGCACGCGGATGTCCGGGCGCACCACCGTATTGAATATGCCGCCGACCTTGCCAGCCTCGATGTCCCGTATCAGCACGTCCTTGTGCGCATCCGGCCCGGCATCCACGCTGACCAGGCGCAACTGGCCGATCTTCTCGTCCAGCGTCATCTTCTTCATGAGACCGGTAATGAAGGTCTCGCGGTCCTCGCCCGTCACCGGGCGGTGCGTGTCGCCGCCTTGCGCGAAGGCAGGCGCGCTGGCCAGGCTCAGTAACAACAGGCCCAGCATGCGGATTTTTTTCATTGAGTCGACGTTCCAGCTTATGGGAAGCCGCGTCTCCACGCCGCCAGCCCTTTGTCAGTTGAGCGTCGAGTGTGCCACAGGATGACAAAAGTCCTCTCGTGCATCCGGGTTTTCCTGGATATGAGGGTAACGGCCAATTAAGTAGGATGTCCAACATCCTACTACGTGCATTCTGCTGCACCCCATAACAACCAGGAGACAAGACGGCTATGGCTGTACCCTATCTGCCGCTGAAGCGGTTCGTCGTCCTCGACCTTTCGCGGGTCCGCTCCGGCCCCGCCGCCGTACGGCAGTTCGCCGACTGGGGCGCCGACATCATCAAGGTCGAAGAGCCCAGCGAGGTCAAGGATGACAAGCCGGGCGGCGCCGCGAAATTCAGCGACTACCAGAACACGCATCGCAACAAGCGCAGCCTGACGCTGAACCTGAAGGATCCACGCGGCAAGGCCCTGTTCCTGGAACTGGTCAAGCGCGCCGACGTGCTGGTGGAAAACTATCGTCCGTCGGTGAAGAAGAAGCTGGGCATCGACTATGAATCGCTGCGCGCGATCAACCCGGGCCTGGTGTATGCCAGCATTTCCGGCTTCGGCCAGGACGGCCCCTATGCGGACCGCCCGGGCCTGGACCAGATCGCCCAGGGCCTGGGCGGCATCATGTCGGTGACGGGCGAGCCCGGCCATCCCATGCGCGCCGGCATTCCCATCGCCGATCTCAGCGCGGGCCTGTTCGCCGCCATCGGCATTCTTATTGCGCTGCTGGAGCGCGACCAGAGCGGCCAGGGCCGCTGGGTGCAGACCTCGCTGTTGCAGGCCCAGGTCTGGATGATGGACTTCCAGGCCACGCGCTGGCTGATCGACGGCGAAGTACCGGGCCAGTCCGGCAACGACCATCCCACCAGCGCGCCCACGGGCGTCTACCCCACCGCCGACGGCTACATCAATATCGCGGCGATGGGCTCGACCATGTTCAACCGCCTGTGCGAAGTGCTGGGCATGCCGGAAATGAGCAAGGATCCGCGCTTCCTCGAAGCCGGCCTGCGGGTGGAAAACCGTGGCGACCTGAACCGCGAGATCATCGCCCGCACCCGCACCCGCGACAGCGCCGAGTGGATCACCGCATTGAACGCCGCCGGCGTGCCTTGCGGTCCCATCCTGTCGATGGACGGCACCTTCGCCAACGAACAGGTGCAACACCTGCGCATGACGCGCCAGGTGGAGCATCCGCGCAAGGGGCCGATCACCATCATGGCCCAGCCGGTGAATTTCAGCGACGGTGAACTGCCGGCCCCGCGGCCCGCGCCTGAAACGGGGGCGAACACCGCTGAAATCCTGGAGTGGCTGGGCGTGGATGGGGCGGAATGCGACCGTTTGCGCGCCGCCGGCGTGGTGTGACACCATCGAGCCCCCCAAGCTCGCATTCTGGAACTTTCATGGCAGCCTCCGACGTCGCCACCGACCTGCCCTTCGGCAGCCTGACCCGGCCCGATAACCTGCCTGACGAGATCGCCCAGCAAATTCGCGGCAAGATCGTCAGCAAGGCTTTCGAGCCCGGCCAGCGCCTGCCGACGGAGCTGGAGTTGTCGCAGGTCTTCGGTGTCAGCCGCAATGTGGTGCGCGAGGCCATCGCCAGGCTCAAGCTGTCCGGCTACATCGAGACGCGCCGTGGCGTGGGCAGCTTCGTCGCCACCGACGCCGGCCAGCAGCACTTCGCGCTGACGCCGCAGGAATTGCTGCGCGCGGATGCCCTGGAACAGGTGTACGAGTTGCGCGTGGAAATCGAAGCCGGCGCGGCGGCGCTGGCGGCGCGCCATCGCACCGAGGCGCAACTGGCCGCGCTGCGCGATGCGCTGGCCAAGGTGGATGCATCGACGGACGACTGGCGCGTCGGCGCGGATCGGGCCATCGACTTCCACATGGCCGTGGGAGAAGCCACCAACAATCCGTATTTCGTGCGGCTGCTGGGGCATTTCGCGCGTGTCATCGGCGATGCGGTGCGCACCTTGCGCTACAGCAGCACGGGCACCGACCGCATGGACCAGATCGAACATGAACACCACCAGATCTTCGATGCCATCGCCGCTGGCGATGCGGACGCGGCTCGGCAGGCGATGCGTGAGCATCTGGAACACGGGATGGAACGCCGCAAGGCCATCCTGGAAAAGAAACATAAACAAGGCGACACCGCGCCTTGATCAAAGGAATGGCGGCACGCACACACGTGCCGCGTGGAAGACAACAAGGACTCACCCATGACCGTCGAACGCCTACTGCAGGACAGCATCACCGAAAACATCATCGTGGAAAAACGCGGCAATGCCGGCTGGATCACCTTCAACGATCCGGACCGCCACAACGCCGTGTCCTACGCCATGTGGGAGGCCATCCCCCCTGCCCTGCAGGCTTTCCAGGACGATCCGGACATCCGCGTGGTGGTGCTGACCGGCGCGGGGGAAAAGTCCTTCGTCAGCGGCGCCAACATTTCGCAGTTCGACAAGCTGCGTTCCGGCGAGGAAGCGGTGCAGGCCTACGAGCGTGTGGCCGAAGCCGCCCAGCTGGCGCTGTACGACTACGACAAGCCCACCATCGCCCGCATCCGCGGCTATTGCATAGGCGGCGGGCTGAACATCGCGCTGTGCTGCGACCTGCGCGTGGCCTCGGACGACAGCTCGTTCTCCATTCCGGCCGGCAAGCTGGGGTTGGGCTATCGCATGACGGCGATCCGCAACCTGGTGACGGCGGTGGGTCCGGCCAATGCGCTGGAGATCTTCCTGACGGCCAATCGCTTCAAGGCCGCGCAGGCGCGCGAACTGGGCCTGCTGCACAAGGTGACGGCCGCCGCCGAGCTCGACGCCGCGCTGGAGACCTACATCACGCAGATCGCCGCCAACGCACCGCTGACGCTGCGGGCCGGCAAGAAGATGATCCGCCAGATGCAGCAATTGGGACCCGAAGTGGATCAGGACGCCATGACGCGCCTGGTACTGCAGTGTTTCGAGAGCAATGATTATCGCGAAGGCCGCAAGGCGTTCGCGGAGAAGCGGACACCGGTGTTCAACGGGACGTGATCCCTTCCCGCGCCCATAAGACGCTTCAGACACTTTAGTCACGTTAGACGTAATCGCGGTATTTCCGACCGATGCCAGGCCGCTGTGCGGCCCGGCAGGGGATCGGCTTGCCCGATGCAGCACCTTTACCCGGATGGACGATCAAGCGGCAGCGACTAGCCGCGCGGCCGTCCGGCATCTGAATCACCTTCATCGACAACAACGGAGACAACGATGAAATCGAGCATGGCCAGCATGATCCTGGCGGCGAGCGCCGCCTTCGCGGTAGCACCGGGCGGTGCCCGGGCCGCCTATCCCGACCAACCCATCCGCCTCGTCATCGGCTATGCCGCCGGCGGCACCACCGACATCCTGGCCCGCGCCCTGGGCGAGCAGCTGGGCAAGTCCTTGAATAC
Organism: Achromobacter sp. HZ34; assembly: GCF_002209485.1. Classification (GTDB taxonomy): domain Bacteria; phylum Pseudomonadota; class Gammaproteobacteria; order Burkholderiales; family Burkholderiaceae_B; genus Bordetella_C. Next base: position 667,362 of record NZ_NJIX01000002.1, read on the forward strand.
GTCGGTCATCGTCGAGAATAAGCCGGGGGCGGCGGGCAACCTGGCCGCTTCCTATGTGGCGCAGGCAAAGCCGGACGGCTATACCGTGTTCATGGCGACGGTCGCCAGCCACGGCATCAACCCGGCGTTGTACAAGAACCTGGGCTATGACCCGGTCAAGGGCTTCGCGCCGGTGGGCATGGTGGCGGCGATTCCGCTGGTGCTGATCGCCAACCCCAAGCTGCCGGCGAAGAATGTCGAGGAACTGGCCGCGCTGTGCCGGGAAAAGCCGGGCACGATGAACTATGCCTCCAGTGGCAATGGGTCGCCGGTGCATCTGGCGGGGGCCATGTTCGCGCAGGCGGCGAATGTGAATATCGTGCACGTGCCCTATCGCGGCGGTGCGCTGGCGAATACGTCGGTGATGACGGGCGAAACGCAGTTCAGTTTCGCCACGCTGCCGGCGGCACTGCCGCAGGTGAAGGCGGGCACGCTGCGGGCGTTGGCGGTGACCACGCGGGAGCGGTCGGATCAATTGCCCGATGTGCCCACGGTGGGGGAAACCAAGGGCTTCGACGGTTATGAGATCAATACGTGGAACGCCATCATGGCGCCCGCGGGCACGCCGCCGGCCGTCGTGGAGAAATTGAACCAGGCCATCAAGCAGGCGATGACCTCGCCGGAACTGGTCAAGCGCTTCCAGGGAGAAGGTGCCATGCCGAAGACCAGCACGCCGCAGGAACTGGCGACGTTCGTCGACGCCGAGTTGAAGAAATGGGCCGGCGTGGTGAATAAGGTGAACATCAAGTTGGATTGAGGGAGAGGGGGACCACCCCCGAGGCGCTGCGCGCCTCCCCCTCAAGGGCGCGGCACTGGCGGAGCCGGCTGCGCCGATCCGCTGTGCCCCGGATCCAATAGACCTGTGCAATGCACAGGTCTTTTTTCATCGAGGAAGAAGTCCTCGGGCGCGGGGCCGCTGACGGGCTATTCGTTCTTTTGCCATTCCAGCGGCCAGGCGCCGCTGAGGACGTTTTGCAGCCACAAGGTGCAGGTGAGCGTCTTCGAGTCGGTCACGCGGCCGTCGCGGCAGGCTTCGTAGAGGTCTTCCACATCCATGGCATGGACGTCGAGGAACTCATCAGGATCGAGCTCGGCCGCACCCACCTGCAGGTTGCGGGCGAAATAGATGTGGATGATTTCCGTGGAATAGGCGATGGCCAGGTGCAAGGCGCCAGCATAGGCCCATTCGCCCCCCCGATAACCGGTTTCCTCCAGCAGCTCGCGCCGGCCGCAGTCGTAGGGATCTTCGCCCGGGTCCAGCTTGCCGGCGGGGAATTCGATCATCACGCGGCCCACCGGATAACGGTACTGGCGTTCGATCAGCACCCGGCGGCCATCGTCCAGCAGCGGAATGACCACCACCGCGCCCGGATGCACCACGTATTCACGCGTGGAGGTGTTGCCATTGGGCAGCCGCACCGTATCGCGGCGGGCTTCCAGGAAACGGCCATGGAACAGCATTTCGCGGCCGACGAGGGTTTCGACCAGATGGGATTCGTCGCCAGGCGCGGCGGAATGTTTATCGTCGGGAGCAGTCACGATGGTTCAAGGGATATGGGGGAAAGGACCTACTGTAGCAGCAAGGTGTGACGGATCCGGGCCTTCTGCCCGCGCCAGGGACGGTCGCCCCGGGGCGCGGCCGCGCCCGCCTACCCTGTCCGGCGGCGTTTGCCACCCAGGGCCAGCTGGACGAAGGCCTGCACCAATTGGGCGCGGACCGAGGAGGGCTGCCACAGGACGCCGACGGTGCGGGTGGGACGTGGGGCGGGCAGCGTCCACTTCTTCAGCGCCGGGTCCGCCGGGCCGATCACCGGCCAGTCAGGCAGCACGGAAACGCCCAGCCCTTCCGACACCAGCTTGGCGATCGATTCGATGCCATCCAGTTCGAAGCGCACGCGCGGCCGGATGCCCCGTTCGCGCAGGTAATCGTCGGCCAGACGTCCCCCCACCACGCTGCGGTCGTAGCGGATGAAGGGCTCGCGCGCCGCGATGGCCAGGGCGTCGCGGCCGCTGACATCGTGGCGGGTCAGCAGGATCAGGGGTTCTTCCCGCAAGGGACACCAGGCATAGCCCTTGGGTAGATCGAACAAAGGATGTACCAGCACCGCGGCATCCAGCTCGCCGGCCAGCACGCGGCTATACAGCCGCACGGTGGATCCCGGGTCGATGTAGATCTCGATGTCGGGATGGCGCGCTACCCATTGCTTGAGTACGGTCGGCACGATGCCGGTCAGGGCGGTGGGGGTTGCTCCCAGGCGCAGAGGTCCGGCCGGCATATCCGTGCCGGATGCGGCGGACTTGAGGTCACGCACCTCGTCGACCAGGCGCCGGGCGCGCTCCATGATGCGGTTGCCGGCGACCGTGGGCCTGACGTTGCGGCCGGAGCGCGCCACCAGCTTGCTGCCGACGGAGGCTTCCAGCGCTTTCAGCCGTTGCGCCACCGAGGCCGGCGTCAGATCCAGCCGGCGCGCGGCCTCGGCGATGGAGCCGGACTCGACCACATGGATGAAGCTTTGCAGGAAACGGGTGTCCATAGGCCCTTCGAAAATGCGTCTCCCGGGCCAACCCGGAAGTTGAAAGATCGAGGGGCTCCGCCCCTTACGCTCCCCGTGAAATGCCCGACGGCCCCGGCAACCCGGAAGGGATTGTCGAGGAGCGGTAGCCCCGACGCTCCCCGGGCGGAAATAGGCCAGGGCGCGTACGAGGCGGGGCGTTGAGGGGCGGAGCCCCTCAAAAAAATCCCCCCGAACAGCGGCAGCATGCACCTCCGGAAGATGGATATTACATCTTCACAAGATGCCGGAACGCTCTTTTTCTTTTTCCTGACTTCCCCAAGAATGCCCCGTAGCCACCCAATTTCCAGCCACTTCAAAAGGAGCCCTCCGTGCCCCGTATCGCTTCGGTCCAGTTCTGCCACGCCGCCGTCCCGCTCGACAAAGTCACCTCCTTTTCCACGCGCACCGTCAGTACCCGCCATTACGGCCTGGTCAAGGTGCGTAGCAGCGACGGCGTCGAAGGCATAGGCTTCTGCTACGTCGGCAGCGCCGCCGGCCAACTCTTCTCGGTCGCCGTGGAGCAATTGCTGGCCCCCCTGCTGGTGGGCGAAGACAGCACCGCGGTCGAAGCCCTGTGGCAAAAGATGTATAGCGAATCCCTGCTGCAAGGCCGCGCCGGCACCGTGATGCGCGCCATCAGCGCACTGGACACGGCGCTGTGGGACCTGAACGCCCGGAGCGCCGGCCTGCCCCTGCACCGTTACCTGGGCGCGGCCGCGCTGGACCGCGTGCCGGCCTATGCCAGCGGCGGCTATTACCTGGAAGGCAAGACACCGGCCAAGCTGGGCGAAGAAATGGCCAGCTACGTCGCCAAGGGCTTCAAGGCCGTGAAGATGAAGGCCGGCCGCCTGAGCCCGAAGGAAGAAGAAGATCGCCTGCGCGCGGCCCGCGAGGCCATCGGTCCCGACGTCGAACTGATGATGGACATGAACAATGCGTGGACTGACGTCACCCAGGCCATGCAGTACGTGAGCCGTTTTGAAAAATACGACCCCTACTTCCTGGAAGAGCCTTTCTCCCCGGACGACATCGACAGCCACGCCAAGCTGGCGCGCCTGACCCGCGTGCCGGTGGCTACCGGCGAAATCGGCTACGGCCGCTGGTACCACAAGGAACTGCTGGACAAGGGCGGCGCCGGCATCCTGCAGACCGATGCCCTGGTGTGCGGCGGCATCACCGAATGGAAGCGGATCGCGGCCACGGCCGCCAGCTACGGCGTGGTCGTATGCCCGCACTGGTTCCACGATGTCCACGCGCCGCTGGTGGCGGCCACACCCAATGCGCGCTACGTCGAGTTCTTCTGGGACGACCAGGTGCTGAACTTCCGCCGCCTGGTCGATCGCCAGCTGGAACATCGCGACGGCCACGTCATCCTGCACCAGGAACCGGGCCTGGGCTTCGGCTTCGATGAGAAAGCGGTGACGCGCTACGGCCAGTGGGGCACCGTCAAGGAAAAATGAACCGGCCGGTTCGCAGCGACACCAGAACCATGACCATCGCCGTGCAAAACAAAAACTGATACTCGCACAACGACCAGGACCGCCGCGGCACAGCGGCGGCCTGGGCACGAGGAGGAGACACTCATGCATCGCAAGGAATTCCTGCGTTCCACGCTCGCCGCCATGGCGGCCATGGCCTTGCCACGAGCCCATGCGGCCACCGGCGCCTGGCCCGACCGGCCCATCAACTACGTGGTGGCCTTTCCGCCAGGTAGCAATACCGACGTGCTAGGCCGCATCGTCGCCCAGCATCTGGGCGACGCGTTGCACACCTCGGTGGTGGTCGACAACCGGCCCGGCGCCACCGGCATGATAGGGTCGGCCTACGTCGCCAAGGCGCCACCGGATGGCTACACCCTGCTGGGCGCCAGCATCGCCTCGCACGCCATCAATCCCAGCCTGTTCCGCAACATGCAGTACGACCCGGTGCGTTCGTTCCAGCCCATCACCATCATCGGCATGAACGGCAACACGCTGGTGGTACGCCAGGACAGCCCCTTCCACAACGTCGCCGACCTCATCGCGGAAGCACGCAAGCGGCCCGGCACGATTTCCTTCGCGTCATCGGGCATAGGCACCACGCAGCATTTGTCGGGCGTGCTGCTGGAGCAACTGGCGGGCATCAAGATGGTCCACGTGCCCTACTCCAGCCGCTCGGCCCTGCCTGACGTAATCGGTGGCCAGGTCGACTTCATGTTCGAAGGGCCCACCGTGATCTCGCATGTCAAGGGCGGCAAGCTGCGGGCGCTGGCGGTAACGTCGCCGACGCGCCTGCAAAGCCTGCCGGACGTGCCGACCATGATGGAAGCGGGCGTGGCCGGCTACCAGGTGCAGGCCTGGCAGGCGATCTTCGCGCCGGCGGGGGTGCCACCCGACATCGTCGACAAGGTCTATCACGCCATTGCCGGCGTGTTGAAGCAGCCCAAGGTGCTGGCGCAGTTGCGCGACATGGGTGTCGAACCCTCCGGCATGCCGCCGCGCGAGTTCGCGCAATTCCAGCAGACCGAGATCCATCGCTGGGCCGAAGTGGTCGGCAAGGCGGGCATCAAGGCCGAAAGTTGAACCGGATCTGACGGCTGCCATTGTCCGGTGCGGGATTTGGAGCATGGCCCCGACCTGCTCCCTGCCGTATATTGCCTCCATAAACAGATTCAGCGTTCACGGACCGCCGCTTCCCCAACGGCGAGCAGCGGTCCGGCAGCAAACGAATCCCGCGACTTGCGGATATACAAAGGAGGAAGACAATGACGAGCAGTCCCGCTATCACCCTGCGTCGGCGCATCGCTACCGGAGCCCTGCTGGCAAGCACCCTGTTGGGCAGCCTGGCGGCCACCGGCGCGGCACGCGCGGACGAGTATCCGGACAAACCCGTCAAGGTGGTCGTGGCGTTCACGGCCGGCGGCACGACCGACATCCTTACCCGCAGTGTGTCCAACCTGCTGGGACAGAAATTCAAGCAATCCTTCATCGTCGAAAACAAGCCGGGCGCGGGCGGCAATATTGGCACCGAATACGTCGCCCGTTCCGCCCCCGACGGCTACACCCTGATCGTCGACTCGGTCGGCCCGATCGCGGTGAATTCCAGCCTCAACAAGCTGAACTACGATCCGCTGGTGGACCTGGTGCCGGTCATCCAGATCGCCGACGTGCCCAACGTGCTGGTGGTGCCCCCAGATCTGCCGATCCACAACATGAAGGAGTTCCTGGCCTATGCCAAGGCCCACTCGGGCAAGCTGAACTACAGTTCGACCGGCATCGGCACGTCGTCGCACCTGTCCAGCTATATGCTGATGCAGCTCAACGGCGTGCAGGCCACGCATGTGCCGTACAAGGGCGCGGATGCCCTCAACGACCTGCTCACGGGCCGCGTGCAGTTCATGTTCGCCACCATCCCGTCGGTGATCGGCCAGATCAAGGCCGGCAAGCTGCGCGCCATCGCGGTGAGCAGCGCACGCCGCTCGGCGTCCATGCCCGACATTCCCAGCGTGGCGGAAAGCGGCTTCCCGGGCTTTGAAGCGGGCTCCTGGTTCGGCATGTTCGCGCCCAAGGGCACGCCGCCGGACGTGATCGCGAAACTCAACACGGCCATCAACGGCATCCTGCCGCAGCTCAAGGACAAGATGATCGCCGAAGGGGCCGACCCCGTGGGCGGCACTGCCGCGGACTTCGACACGTTCACCCACGCGGAACAGCGCAAATGGAGCGCGCTGATCAAGCAGATGAATACGAAGGCGGAATAAGCCGGGGCGGGCGCGCCCGCCGCGCCCGCGCATCGAAGCCGCGCGTCACAGCTGAATACCACAGCTGAATCTCACGGCTGAATATCACGGCTGAATATCACGGCTGAACGTCATCGCCGGGTATGGCGCCGCAGCCGCCATTGCAAGGCTTCGAACAGCAGCTCGCTGATCAAGGCCAAGGCGGCGGCAGGCGCCGCGCCGGCCAGCATCAAGGCGCGGTCGTTCAAGGCCAGGCCGGTGACGATGCGTTCGCCATAACCGCCGGCACCGATGAAGGCGGCGATGGTGGCGGTGCCGATGGCGATCGACGTCGCCGTCCGCACCCCCGTGAGAATGGTCGGCCGCGCCAGCGGAAACTGCACCAGCCGCAAGGCCTGGCCGGACGTCATGCCCAGCGCGATGGCCGCCTGGCGCATCGAGCCCGACACCTCGCCCAGGCCGGCGCACGTGTTGCTGAAGATAGGCAACAGCGCATACAGCATCAACGCGGTCAGCGCCGGCAGCGCACCGATCGCGCCCGTCAACGAAATCAATACCGCCAGCAGGGCCAGGGAAGGAATGGTCTGCAGCAGTCCGGCCACGCCCAGCGCCAGCGCGCGCAGCCGTGGCCGCGCATGCACCAGGATGCCGGCCGGCACCGCGATCATGCAGGCCACCAGCACCGCCACCCCCACCAGCAGCAGGTGCTGCGCGGTCAGGCGTCCCAGGTCGGGGCCGAACAGCTTGGCCCAGAACCCACGCGCTTCGCCGCCGGGCTCGGGCGGCGCCACGCCGCGCTGGCGCGCCGCCAGCCAGTCATGGGCGATGGTCTGGAAAGGCACGCCATCCAGCTCGGCGCGCGCGTTCATGGTGATCATGGCGCTTTCATCGATGCTGCCCGCCAGCGCCTGCATGGCCGCCCACGCCCGCGGCTGCCGTTGCGGCAGGTCCAGGCGATGCAGCACCACGGCGTCGTAGCGCGGGAAATAGCCCAGATCGTCACGCAGCACGCGCAGGCCCAGGGCCTTGATCTTGGCGTCCGTGGTGTAGATGTCGATGACGTCGACCTGCCCTTTGCGCAGGGCGTCATACGCCAGGCCATGATCCAGGCCGATGGGTGCCTGCCGATAACCGTAGCGCTGCGCCAGCCCGCGCCAACCGTCGGCGCGGCCGATGAACTCATTGGACAGGCCCAGGCGCTGGTCGGGATGGCGCGCCAGGTCGCTGAGCGTCGCAATGCCCAGACGGTCGGCATCGGCCGCGCGCATGGCCAGCGCATAGCCGTCGTTGAAGCCGAGGGGGATATCGACGCTCAGGCCCAGCCTGGCCAGTTCGGGACGCATCTGCGCCAGGGTCAATGGCCGATCGCTGCGCAGGATCTCCTGGACGATGGTGCCCTCGTATTCGGGATACAGGTCGATGCCGCCGGTCTGCAGGGCCTGGTAGACGATGGCGGTATTGCCCAGGCCCTGCCGCACGACCGGGGTCTCTCCCGTGCGCGCCGCGACGGCCTGGGCCAGGACTTCGGCCAGGATGTAGGATTCGGTGAAACGTTTGGAGCCGATGCGCAACGCGGCCCCAGGCTGCGCCGGCTCCGGCGCGGTTGCCGTAGTGATGGGCTTGGGCCCCTGCGCTCCGGCAGCGTTGGAAGCCGTGCCGGACGGACTGCCCGGCGTCGCGGTTCCGGCGGCCATGGCCATGGCCGTCGCCGTGGCCATGGCCAGAATCACCGCCATCGTGCGGAAGACATGCATGAGCAGGCGGCGGATCGGGCCAGGCATCAGGTCGTCTACTCCCTGGTTGTCGACGATTTGGAGGACCGGGCCTGCGCCGATTGGACGTCGCGACCGGGCAGGGCAAACAGGCCCATGTAGCTTATCATCGACCAATGGCTTCGATTCCCCTCTTCCCGCTCGGCAACGCCGTCTTTCCAGCCGGCGTGCTGCGCCTGCGCATCTTCGAGGTGCGCTACCTGAACCTGATCGAGCACTGCGTCGCCGACGGCACGCCCTTCGGCGTGGTCCCGTTGCTGGCGGGCAGCGAAGTGCGCAAGCCGGAAGGCGGCGAGGTGCTGGCGCAGGCCGGCACGCTGGTACGGGTCGAGGAAAAGACGACCCCCATGCCGGGGCTGCTGCAGATCACCTGCAGCGCCATGCAACGCTTTCGCCTGCGCGACAGCGAACAGGGGCAATATGGCCTGTGGCATGGCACGGCCGACTTGCTCGACGACGATCCCGTGCTGCCCGTGCCCAAGCGCCTGCAGGCCTGTGCCAACGCTTTGGGAGCCCTGATCGCGCAATTGCAGCGTAGCGGGACGCCGGCCCATCTGATGCCCCTGGTACCGCCCTTCCGCCTGGACGAGTGCGGCTGGGTGGCGGACCGCTGGGCGGAGCTGCTGCCATTGCCGATGGAAGAAAAGGCGGCGCTGCTGCTGTCCACCGATCCGCTGCATCGGCTGACGCTGATCCACACCGCGCTGGGCGACCGCCAGTTGCTGCCGCCCGAGGACGCGCAGCAAGACCCGCTGGCCTGATCCGCTGGCCTGGTCCGCGCTCAACCCTCTCTCAGATCGACCTGCCCCGTATCCTCCGGCGCTTCGGCAACGCCATCGTCCCCGGTGCGCTGCAGCAGCAACGCCACCAGGCTGGTCCAGCCGGTCTGGTGCGAAGCGCCCATGCCACGGCCGTCATCGCCATGGAAGTATTCGTGGAAGAGCACCATGTCGCGCGTGGCGGGATCGCCCTGCAAGGACGGATAGCTAGCCATGGAGGGCCGGCGGCCCGACGCGTCCTTCAGGAACAGGCCGATCACCCGTCCCGCCAGCGCATCGGCGATCTCGCGCAGCGACAGCAGCGTGCCCGAGCCGGTGGGATATTCGACGCGGAACTCATCGCCGTAGTAGCGGTGGAATTCGTAGAGCGATTCGATCAGCAGGTAGTTGACCGGCAGCCACACCGGTCCGCGCCAATTCGAATTGCCGCCGAACACGCGGCCCTCCGACTCGCCGGGCAGATAACGGATGTCGAAGCTGTTGCCATTGTGCCGATAGACGAAGGGATGCTCGCGGTGATAGCGCGACAGCGCCCGCACGCCGTGATCTGAAAGGAATTCGCTTTCATCCAGGGCACGGCGCAGCAGGGCCTTGGTGCGGTGGCCGCGCAGCAGCGACAGCAGCACGGAGTTGCCCACGCCATGCTCGGTCCAGCGCGACACCAGGCGCGCCAGGTCGGGCCGATGCCGCAGGAACCAGCGCAGGCGCTCCTTCAAGCCGGGCAGGCGGCCATGCACGCGTTCCTCCAGCACATGGACCGCGAACAAAGGAATCAGCCCGACGATGGAGCGCACGCGCATCGGCTGGCTGCTGCCATCAGGCAGGTGCAGCGCGTCGTAGAAGAATTCGTCTTCGTCGTCCCACAGGCCCCGCTCTTCCTCATCGCCGCTATTGACCGCGCCGGCGATGTAGAGGAAGTGCTCGAAGAACTTGACGCCGATGTCGACGAAGGTCCGGTTGACCGTCGCCAGTTCCAGGGCGATTCGCATCATGTCCAGCGCATAGGCCGCCATCCATGCCGTGCCGTCGGCCTGGTCGATATGGCCGCCCGTGGGCAGGGGCGCCGAGCGGTCGAAGATGCCGATGTTGTCCAGGCCCAGGAAGCCGCCCTGGAAGATGTTGTGGCCGTCGGCGTCGCGGCGATTGACCCACCAGCCGAAATTCAACAGCAGCTTGTGGAAGATCAGTTCCAGGAACTCGTGGTCCGGCCGTCCCGTCCAGGCGCGATCGATCTCGTACACGCGCCAGACCGCCCAGGCATGCACGGGCGGATTGCCATCGCCGAACGCCCATTCGTAGGCGGGCAGTTGGCCGTTGGGATGCTGGTAGCGGTCCTTGACCAGCAACAGCAGCTGCTGTTTGGCGAAGGCCGGATCGACCAGGGCGAAAGCCGCGGCCTGGAAAGCCAGGTCCCAGGAGGCGTACCAGGGGTACTCCCATTTGTCCGGCATGGAAATCACTTCGCCGTTGGCCAGGTGCCGCCAGTCCGCATTGCGCCCGCGCTTGCGGCGGGCCGGTGGCGCGGGCTGCGCCGCGTCGCCGTCGAGCCAGCGGCTGACGTCGAACTCGTAGTACTGCTTGGACCACAGCAGGCCGGCCAGGGCCTGGCGCTGCACCAGGCGCGCATCGGGGTCGGTCAGCGCCTGTTGCAGGCAGGCGTAGAAGGCATCGGCTTCGCCGCGGCGCTGGGCGAACAGGGTATCGACGTCGTAGGGGGGCGGCGTATGGGCGTGGGCATGCGCAGCGGCGTCGGCGCCGGTCAGCGGCCGCCAGCGCAGCGTCATCACCTTGCATGCGCCCGGCGCCAGGTGCAGCTTCAGGTAGGCGGCCGTGCGCGTGCCGGCATCGTGGCGCACGGCCTGGGCGTCGCCATGCACCAGATAGTCGTTGAAGCCGTCCTTGAAAGGTCCCTCACCGTCGTTGCCGAACAACCGGCGCACATTGGTCTCGTTCTCACAAAACAGCCACTGCGGCGGTGTCTCCCCGGTAGCCGTGAGCAATAGCGGTTCATGGCCGCCATGCCGCGCGACCACCTCGTCGCCGGCGGCGCCCGCACGGCGCCGCAGCGACGGCTTGCTGGTCTCACCATCCCAGGACCAGGTATTGCGCGCCCAGAATTGCGGCAGCAGATGCAGGTCTGCTGACTCGTCGGCGCGGTTATGCACCGTGATGCGCATGGTGACGTCGTCGAAGGCGTGCTTGGCGTATTCGACGAACACATCGAAGTAGCGCTGATCGTCGAACACGCCGGTGTCGAGGATCTCGTATTCCGCCTGGTCGGGCCCACGTCGTCCATTCTCCGCCACCAGGTCCGCATACGGGAAGGCCGCGTGCGGATAGCGGTACATCATGCGCATATAGGAATGCGTGGGCGTGCCGTCCAGGTGGAAGTAAAGCTCCTTGACGTCCTCGCCGTGATTGCCCTCGGCGTTGTTCAAGCCGAACAGGCGTTCCTTGATGATGGGGTCGCGGCCGTTCCACAGCGCCAGGCCGGCACACCAGCGCAGCTTTTCATCGCCGAAGCCGGCGATGCCGTCCTCGCCCCAGCGGTAGGCGCGGCTGCGCGCGTGGTCGTGCGGGAAGTAATCCCAGGCGGTGCCGCCTTCGCTGTAGTCCTCGCGCACGGTGCCCCATTGCCGGTCGCTCAGATAAGGCCCCCAGCGGCGCCAGGGCGTCTTGTCCGCCGCATGCAGTCGGCGGCCTTCGGCGGTATCGAGCAGGCCAGGGGGCAATTTGAATGGCATCGACGGTTCCAATCTGGCGCGTGCGGGACGCAGGCGCGGCTATCCGGGTCACGGGCGACGAGTCGTCGCTTGCGCTTCCCGTTGCCCCGCCCACTTTACCCCGCCGCGCTTACGATTGCCCTACCGTGGCCCCTGCCCTGCGCCGCAAGGCAGCCGGGCGGCCGGCAGAACGCCCGATTCAGGCAGATGCCGCGGGCGCGGACGGCGTCGCGGCCACGATGCCGCTGCCGGCGGGGGCGGCGGCGTCCAGCCAGGCGGCGATGCGCAGGGTTTCGCCCAGGGACCAGGCCTGGCAAGGTGCACCGCCCCAGGCGTGGGGGGCGTCGCCATCGACGACTTCGGCGATGTGGTCCAGGCCGCCGTCGTCCAGTTGCAGCAGCAAGGACGCCAGGAAGCGCCGGCGGGCGTCGTCGCGCACCCCGGCCACATCGCCGTGCACCCGCAGCCACGCCTGGACGAAAGGCCCCATGAGCCAGGGCCACGCGGTGCCCTGGTGATACGCGGCGTCACGCTGCGCGGCAGCGCCTTCATAGCGGCCGACGTAGCGCGGATCGCTGGGCGCCAGCGTACGCAGCCCCAGTGGCGTCCATAGATGCAGCTGCACGGTCTCCAGCACGTGGCGGGCGGCCATGCCCTGCAGCACCGGATAAGGCAGGCCGCCCACCGCGAAGATCTGGTTGGGGCGTATGGATGCGTCGACGCGGCCGGCGACGTGGTCGGCATCGATCACGTCGAACAGGCCGCCGCCCGGGCTGGCGAAGCGCGCCTCGAAGCTGCGCTGGGCGCGTTGCAGCCGGGGCGCCAGGCCGGCGTCCCACGCCGAAGCGATGCGCAGGGCATTGATCCAGAGCGCCTGCACTTCCACCGGCTTGCCGATGCGGGGGGTGACCTCGCGGCCATCCACGCGGGCATCCATCCAGGTCAATTGCTGGCCGGGCTCGCCGGCGCGCAGCAGGCCATCGCTGTCGGCCGCGATGCCGTAGCGGGTGCCTTGCAGATGGCCGCGCAGGATGGCGTCCACGGCATCGCACAGGCGCCGGCGGCGGTCGCTGCCGGCGTGGCCGGTCGCCAGGTAGTCGTGCACCGCGACGATGAACCATAGCGAGGCGTCGACGGTGTTGTATTCGGGCGCGCCGCCGTCGTCGGGGAAGCGATTGGGCAGCATGCCTTCCGAGACGTAGGCGGTCCAGGCGTCGAGCAGATCGCCGGACTCGGCGGCGCGGCCGCTCGCCAGCAGCAGGCCGCGCATGGCGATGAACGTGTCACGGCCCCAGTCGGTGAACCAGGGATAGCCTGCCAGCAGGGTCAAGCCCTTGTCTCGTTTGACGAGATAGGCATCGGCTGAACGGCGAAGCCGGTCCGCAAACGCCGCCCGCCGGGCTTTTTCGGCAGAGATGATGGCTGCGGCATCGGCGTCGGCTTGGATTTGGCCCGGGGCAGTGCCAGTGCCTCCGGTTGCCGATCCGGGCGAGACTGCGGGTACGCCCGCGGCGTCCACTACGGTTGCGGATCCGCCGACGGCCTGGGTCGCGGTCTCGGATATCGCGGCCAGGATCATCACCGCCGGGCCTGCGTCCAGGTCGAAGGTGAAGACGCCGGGCGTGGCAAGGTCTTCGCCGTCGTCCAGCCCGCGCTGGCGTTCGCGCGCATAGCTGAAGTTGCGGTACCAATCGGGTTCATGGTGATAAGCCCCGTTGCTGCATACCTCGATCGCGGGCAATTGGGCATAGGGCCGCCAGCGGACACGATCCGCGTCACAAGTCGCCGTGAAATCGAAGGCGGAATTCTCGTGATGCAAGGCGTGATAGTCCCGCCCGGACAGCAGGGGCCTGACACACAGCCGCCAAGCGCCGGCGCCCGCCGACGCGGATTGCGCTTGCACCGCGCCCGCATCATCGACCTCAACCTGGCCACGGCCTGTACGTGCAGGGCCCGCGCCTGGAACGCCTGCGCCGTTTTCGACCAGATGCCAACGCAGCAGCGTGCGGCCGCCGGCGCGTTCGACCAGGTGTTCAGCCACCAGGTCGTGGCCATCGTCCACCCGCAGGCGCCAGGTGGGCCAGGGCCGCGTGCTGAAGCCGGTGCAGGGTGCCGTCGCGGCGGGGGATTCCAGGTCGGGAAGGTAGCGCTGGCTGGTCAAGGGCACACGCCGGCCAGCCCCCTCCAGCCATGCCTCGATCCCGTTGACCAGCACCATGCGGCCGGCGGGCGGGTGCGTCGCGCACAACAGCAACGCATGATAGCGGCGCGTCCTGGGCCCCAGCACGGTTCCGCTGGCGAACCCGCCCCGGCCGTCCGACTCCAGCCACTCATCGTCACGTCGTGCCACCGCATCCATCATCCGTCTCCTCCGCGCCTGAAGCATCCCTTACAGGCATCCCGCACAGCACAACTTGTGCCGGTAGCTTACGCCACGATGGCGCCTGCGCCCCCTCGGCGGGCCGGCCGCTACACGCACGACTTACTCGGGGTTGAATTGGCCGAGGCACGGCGTGCATCACGATGATGCAGCGCACCATGACGCGGCATTTCCTGGAGCATTCGTGTGCTGACTTTTGATTTTCAGATGCACATGCAGCGCTTTTGCAACCTGCATAAGAAAAGAAGCACATGCATATTGCGACGCAACAAAATCGGGGATTATCATGATCTCGTTTTCACCTGCCAGTGAAGCCCGGGCTTGACGCGATTGCCGCGCCGGCCCTCCTTACGAGAAGCTTGAATCATGCCCCTGCAACGCATCGTCCTTACCGCGCTGCGGCGTGCCGATGCCGCCGTGTGGCACGGCGCGCGCCATGCCGTGCGTTATCTGGAACGCGATGTCGCCACGCCCGCCGCCTGGTTTCTCTACGACTCGGTCGACGGCGTGATCAATTTCACCAGAGACCTGATCGATTCGGCCCGCGAAGTGAACCGCGCCATGGACCGCGCCCGCGCCAAACGCGCCGCCCAGCCACTGCATCGTTTCTGAACGGCGCGGCGCGCGCTCCCACTCACCCCGGCGTGCCGGAGTCCTCCAGGTCCTGCAGGAAGCGGTCGCGCCAGTGCGACAGGTTGTTGTCGTTCAAGCGGCCCAGCATGGTCTTGTAGCGTTCAAGGCGTTCCGGCAGCGGCATGGTCAAGGCCCGGTGCAGCGTATCCGCCATGCCGTCCGTATCGTAGGGATTGACCAGCAAGGCGCCATCCGCCAGCTCCTCGGCGGCACCGGCGAATTCAGACAGCACCAGCACGCCCGGATCGTCCGGCGGCTGCGCCGCCACGTATTCCTTGGCCACCAGGTTCATGCCGTCGCGCAGCGGCGTCACGTACCCCACCTGCGATGCACGGAACAAGGACATCAACAAGGAACGATCGTAGGACTTGTTGATATAGCGCAGCGGCGTCCAGGACAAATCGGAGAAGCGGCCATTGATACGCCCCGCCGCGGTTTCCAGCTGGCGGCGGATATGCCGGTACTGCTCCACGTCCGAACGCGACGGCGGCGCGATCTGGATGAAACTCACCTTCCCGCGATGTTCAGCCTTGTTTTCCAGCAGGCGCTCGAACGCGGTAAAGCGCTCCAGCAAGCCCTTGCTGTAATCAAGCCGGTCCACGCTCAGCATCAGGCGCCGCTGCAACAAGCCCTGCTTCAGGTTGGTGATCTGCTTCGAGCTGCTGTGCTTGAGCGACAGCTTCTGGATCTCATCCGGGTAGATGCCGATGGGATACGCCCCGACCCCGATGCGCTTGCCGTCCAGTTCGATGGCCCGGTCCACCACACGCGACCCGCCCATGCGGCGCCGCACGTAATCGGTGAACGCGCGCCGATCGCCATCGCTCTGGAAACCCAGCTGGTCGTACTCGCACATGGCTTCCACCAGTTCGCGATGCGGCGGCACGGTGGCCATGATCTGTTCAGCGGGAAAGGGGATATGCAGGAAGAAACCGATGCGATTGCGTATGCCCGCACGGCGGCAGGCCTGCGCGAAAGGCAGCAGGTGGTAGTCGTGCACCCACAGGCGGTCGTCCGGCTTGAGCAGGGGCTTGAGCCGCGCCACCAGCCATTCGTTGACCTTCAGGTAGCCCGCGTATTCACGCCGGTCGTAGCGGCTGAGATCGGGACGGTAGTGGAACACCGGCCACAAGGTGCCATTGGAAAACCCGCGGTAATAGAGGTCGTAGTCGCTGCGCGACAAGCCCACGGTGGCATAGGTGATGTTGTCGCGCGATTCCTCCCGCACTTCCTCGGGTGCCGTGCTGCCCTCGGTGATTTCACCGTTCCACCCAAACCAGACACCACCGGCCTGCTTGAGGGCGTCGAACACCCCGACGGCCAGGCCGCCCGCGGTAGGCTTGCCTTCGGCGATCGGGGCTACCCGATTCGATATGACGATCAATCTGCTCACGGCTGAACTCCTTGCATTTCTGTTCATCGGCCGGCATGGAGCACGGCGCGTGCCTCGCGCAGCCGCCGCGAGGTCTGTACTGGTACTGTCCAGGCTTTTCAGCGTTCAGTAAAGTAGGGCCAACCAGCCCGCCAGGGCAGCCGGCGTGGGCATGCGCCACTGCGCGCGGGTGTCGCCCTCGCCTATCTTGATCGACACGCCGCCCAGTTGGCGAGCCATGTCGAACCCGGCTTCATCGGTCAAGTCGTCGCCCGCGAACAGCGGCAGCCGCCCGGCAAAAGGCGGCAGCTCCATCAAATGGGCAATGGCGCCGGCCTTGCTGGCCTGGCGCGGTTTGATTTCCAGCACCATCTTGCCGGGCTGCAGCACGAAGGCATGCGTATGCGGCAGCAGCACGTCGTTGACGGCGGCGCTCACCATCTCCTGCAAGTCCGGTGCATTACGGTAATGCAGCGCCAGGGACAGGCCCTTGTCTTCCAGTTGCAGGCCGGCGTGGGCCTGCACCAGCGGCAGCAGCGCGCGCACCATGGCGGCGACCGCCTCGTTGTCGACACTCAGCTGCGTCTGCCGCCCGTCCGGGCCGCGCAACTGCGCGCCATGCAAGCCGCCCGCGCAATAGACTTGCGGGGCCAGCAAGTGATCGATTTCGCTGATGGGCCGGCCAGAGACTATGGCCAGCGCGCCGCCGGTGGCCTCATGCAGCTGCTTGAGCGCCTCGCGCGTGGCTTCAGGCACGGCGGCCTGTTCAGGCGAGGCGGCAATGGGTGCCAGCGTTCCGTCCATGTCGAACAGAAAGGCGTAGCCAGTGATATTGTCTTTGGTGACCGGTAGGGGTGCGCTCTGCAAAATGAATACCCCACTGCTTAGGTGGGCAGGTTTTTTTGGATAAATTGTTATACCGCGAGGGCCAGCAAGGATTACGATTCTGGAAGTTACAAAACGAGAGAAAACGCCGCGCGGCAGGGAGATTTCCTTATGCGTGTCCTGCTGATCGAAGACGACAAGATGATCGGTGAAAGCGTCCACGACGGGCTGCGCGCCGAATCCTACGCCGTGGACTGGGAAAAAAATGCGCGTGGGGCGGATCTGGCCTTGCGCACTACGCCTTATGACGCCGTCCTGCTGGACCTGGGCCTGCCCGACGGCAATGGCCTGGCCTTGCTGCGCGACCTGCGCGCCCGCAACAACCGCGTCCCGGTACTGATCGCCACCGCGCGCGACGCGGTCGCCGACCGCATCGCCGGCCTGGATGCGGGTGCCGACGATTACGTCGTCAAGCCCTACGACCTGGAAGAATTGCTGGCACGCCTGCGTGCCCTCCTGCGGCGCAGCGCCGGCCGCGCCGAACCCGTGTTCGAGCACGACGGCGTCACCATCGATCCCCGCGATCACACGGCCACCGTCAACGGCGAACCCGTCATGCTGACGGCGCGCGAGTGGGCCGTGCTGCAGCCCTTGATCGCCCGGCCGGGCATGATCTACTCGCGCGCCCAGCTCGAAGAAAAACTCTATAGCTGGCAGGACGAGATCAGCAGCAACGCGGTCGAAGTCTATATCCACGGCCTGCGCAAGAAGCTGGGCCAGCGCTTCATCCAGAACGTGCGTGGCGTCGGCTACGTCATTCCCAAGACATGAAAGCTTCCCACGGTCCTCGCTCGCATTCCCTCCCCCATTCCCTGCTGCACTCCCTGCGCGCGCGCCTGCTCGTCTTCCTGCTGGCCTCCATCCTGGTCGCGGCCCTGGTGCAGGGCGTGGTCGCGTATCGCAGCACGCTGCAGCAGACCGACCAGATCTTCGATGCGCAACTGGTCAGTACCGCCACGTCGCTGACAGCCGGCGACGGCCTGCTCAGTGCCACGCCCATGCCCACCGGCGATGTCGCGCCCGCCGACGACCTGATCATCCAGATCTGGACCGCCAGCGGCGCGCGCCTGTTCAAGTCGCGCACCGGCAAGCTGCTGCCGGACCCGGTCGTGCTGGGCTTCTCCAACGTGCGGGTGGACACCTCGACCTATCGCGTCTATGCCGTGGCGTCGCCTTTCCAGGTGACGCAGGTGGCGCAGGACATGAAGGTGCGCAAGGACACCGCGCGCGCCCTGGCATTGCGCACCGTCGGCCCCATCGCCGCCGCGGCCCCTTTGCTGATGCTGGTGGTCTGGTTCGTCGTCGGCGCGTCATTGCGGCCCTTGCGCCGGACCCGCGCGGAACTGGCGGCGCGCCAGCCGGAAGCGCTGGATGCCGTCGACGAAAGCGGCCTGCCCGATGAAATCCTGCCGCTGGTACGCGAACTGAACCTGCTGCTGGACCGAACCCGCCACGCCTTCGCCCTGCAAAAGCGCTTCGTCGGCGATGCCGCCCATGAACTGCGGTCGCCGCTGGCCGCGCTGCGCCTGCAATTGCAAGCCCTGCAGCGGCCCGGTGACGCCCAGGCGCATCAGGTGGCGCTGGGCCGGCTGGCCACCGGCATCGAGCGCGCCAGCCGCCTGATCGAACAGTTGTTATCCATGGCGCGCCACGACGCCGCCACCGACACCTTGCCGGCGCAAGGGGTCGACCTGGCCGAGGTTGCCCGCCAGGCCATTGCCGACGTGCTGCCCGAGGCCAACGCGCGCGAGATGGACATCGGCATGGAGGGCCTGCCCCAGGCCTGGGTGCGCGGCAACGGCGATGCGCTGGGGCTGCTGATGCGCAATCTGCTGGACAACGCCATCAAGTACACCCCGCGCGGCGGCCGCATCGACATCATCCTGGAGACGGCGCCCACCGGGGCGCGGCTGCTGGTCGACGACAGCGGGCCGGGGGTGCCGGCGGAAGAACGCGAGCGGGTGTTCGACCGCTTTTACCGCCTGGCCAATCATGACGAGGTGGGCAGCGGCCTGGGCCTGTCCATCGTGCGTGCCATCGCCGAGCGGCATGGCGCCAGCGTACGCCTGGAACAGGCGCCGGTCCTGGGTGGCCTGCGCGTGCAGGTGGATTTTCCGCGTCCGGATGCGTCGATCACGGCATCTTCCCCCGCGGACGCGACGCTTCCCTGAGCGGATGGGATTTCCGCTTTCTTAAGTTTGGCCTAAGACTCGGGCAGCAACATGGCGCCGTGTCCCAGGAACCAGCTAAAGGAAGCGACATGAAAAACAAGACTTTGTACCCCACCCGTCTGGCGCTGGCCCTGCTGGCCGCGGGCGCCATCGGTGGTGCCGGCATCAGCGCGGCAGTCGGCTCGGCCCATGCGCAGAGCGCACCGCAGGCGACGCAGGCGCAGCAGCAAGGACCGCAGCAGGCACAGCCCGCCGTCGGCACGGTCACGCCGCCGAACTTCGCCCAGATCACCCGCGAATACGGCCCGGCCGTGGTCAATATCAGTGTCAGCGGCCTGCGCAAGGTCTCGGCCGCCGATGACGAGGACAACCCGTTGGCGCAGTTCTTCGGCGGCCAGTTTCCCGGCATGATGCCCGGCGGTCCCAACGTGACGCGCGAAGTGCCCATACGCGGCGAAGGCTCGGGCTTCATCATCAGCCCGGATGGCGTGATCCTGACCAATGCCCATGTGGTCAAGGACGCCAAGGAAGTCGTCGTCAAGCTGACCGACCGCCGTGAATTCCATGCCAAGGTGCTGGGCGCCGATCCGCAGACCGACGTGGCCGTGATCAAGATCGAGGCCAAGAACCTGCCGGTGGTGCGCATCGGCGACGTCGGCGCCCTGTCGGTGGGCGACTGGGTGCTGGCCATCGGTTCGCCCTACGGCCTGGAGAACACCGCCACGGCCGGCATCGTCAGCGCCAAGGGCCGTTCGCTGCCGGACGACACGTCGGTGCCTTTCATCCAGACCGACGTCGCCGTCAACCCGGGCAATTCGGGTGGTCCGCTGTTCAACGACCGCGGCCAGGTCGTCGGCATCAATTCACAGATCTACACGCGTACCGGCGGTTTCCAGGGCCTGTCCTTCTCCATCCCCATCGACGTCGCGTACAAGATCAAGGACCAGATCCTGGCGCATGGCACGGTTGAACATGCCAAGCTGGGCGTGATGGCGCAGGAAGTGAACCAGGACCTGGCCGACTCGTTCAAGCTGGACAGCCCCACCGGCGCGCTGATCGCCAACGTCGAGAAAGGCAGCGCCGCGGAGAAGGCCGGCCTGAGGCCGGGCGACATCGTCCGCGCCATCGACGGCCGCCCCATCATCTCTTCCGGCGACTTGGCCGCGGTGATCAACCTTGCCACGCCCGGCCAGAAGATCGACCTGGATGTCTGGCGCGACGGCAAGCGCGAGACGCTGACGGCCTCGCTGGGCACCCTGAGCAAGGGTGATGCGGTGGCCAGCAATGGCGACCAGGGTCCGTCGCACGGCAAGCTGGGGCTGGCGCTGCGCCGGCTGACGCCTGACGAGCGCGAGCAGGCGGACACCGACGGTCTGCTGGTGCAGCAGGCCAGCGGCCCGGCCGCCAAGGCGGGCATCCAGCGTGGCGACGTCATCCTGTCGGTCAACGGCGTGGCGGCGCGCAGCGTGGAGCAGGTGCGCGAGGCGCTGACCAAGGCCGGCAAGACGGTGGCCCTGCTGGTCCAGCGCGGCGACAGCAAGATCTTCGTGCCGGTGCAGATCGGGTAAGCCTGCGGGCCGGCGGCGCTTGCTGCCGGCCCGCCAAAGCCATGCGGGACGCCCTCTCGCACATGCGTCGGAATTTCTTGGTACCCTTCGGAGTCCCTGGAGGCTGCTCATCCCAGCCTCCGCCCCCAGGAATCCCGACGCGACCCAGTGCCTGTTTTCTCCGTATCCGACCTTCGTCTGCCGTTTTCGTGGCCGCTTTCGTTGCGGCCTTCGTTGTCACGTTCGCTGCCATTCCAGCGCGATGCGCGCCGCTCATGGGCCGCGCGCCTGTCCGGCGCCGCGCTGGTGCTGCTGCTGGCCGCCTGCGCCTCGACAGGCCCGGTCGGCCCCGGCTATTACCGCGTCCAGGCCGGCGATACGCTGAGCCAGATCGCCCGCGCACACGGCCGCAGTGTCAGCGAGCTGGTGCGCTGGAACAACCTGTCCAGCGCCAATGAGATCGACAAGGGCCAGGTGTTGCGCGTCGACCCGCCTGGCGGCACGGCCGCCAGCAGTGGCGGTAGCGGCGGTAGCGCCGCCAAGTCCAAGCCGGCCGGGCATGGCAGCAGCGGATCCAGCCAACCGGCCTCGCCCAAGCTGGCCCCCGGCGAGCCCATCACCGACATCAAGCTGATCTGGCCCGCGCCCGGCACCGTGGCGCGGGGCTACGGTGGCCAGTCGCGGGGCGTGAGCATCGTCAACCAGCCGGGCACTCCCATCATCGCGGCCGCGGCCGGTACCGTGGCCTACGCCAGCAATGGGCTGCGCGGCTACGGCAACCTGATCATCGTGCGGCACGGGTCGACCTACCTGACGATCTACGCGCACAACCGCAAGCTGCTGGTCAAGCAAGGCCAGTCGGTCAAGCAAGGCCAGACCATCGCGGAAATGGGCGACAGCGACAGCAAGCGCGTCGAGCTTTATTTCGAACTCCGCCGCGGCGGCACCGCCGTGGATCCCACCCGCGCCCTGCCGCCCCGATAACGCGGGCGGTGGCATCTGTGCTATGTTGAGCGGTTTTCCGCGCTCGCCTGCTTTCCGATGGCCCTGGTTCTGGCTCGTTTCGCTTTTGGTTTTTCCCTTACCTGGATCATTGCCGGCGTCCTGCTGCTGGCCACGCTGCTATGCATACGGCTGGTAGGGATCGCCGTGGTCGCCTTCACCGATGAACGGCGCGGCAATGTGGCCGGCGCCGTTGCCGTCGCCCTGCTGGTGATCGGCTCACTGGTGCTGATCTATTTCCTGGGTGACCGCTTGCACACGGCGCTGGGCGCGTCATTCCTGGCCGATGGCGCCAACTGGGTCGCCGGCGGCAATCATCTGTCCGCTGCCGCGGTATTCGGCGCCATGAGCGGCGTGGCCGCGCTGGCCGCCATTCCCGCATGGCTCAATCGGCCGCGCCTGACGCCGGAAGAAAAAGCCGAACGCGCCGAAGCGAACCGCGCCTTGAAGGAAAAGCTGGCGGCGGAGCGCGCCAAGGCCCGGGAGAAAGCGGAAAAGGAACACGCCAAGGCGGTCAAGGAGCAGGCCAAGGCACAGGCCGCCGCGGCCAAGGAAGCCAAGGCCGCCGCCAAAGCCGCGGGCGCCGACAGCAAGGCCGCCGCGGCCGGGGGCAAGCGCGCCAAGGCCGAGGTCGCCGCGGCGCGGGGCCCGCGCCGCGCGGGCCTGGGCTGGACGGCCCTGTTCATGTTGTTATTGGGCGCGGTCATGCTGGCCTTCGCCTTCAGCGTGGCGCCGCTGGCCCCTCCGCGTAACGCCAGCGCCGCTGCGGCTACCTATTACCTGACCCTGGCCGAGCGGGCCCGCCCCATCTACGTGGCGGGGGGCGGCCTGGTCGGGGTGGGATTGTTGCTATTGATGCTGTGGCAGGTGTGGCGCCGGCCAGCGGAGTGAGAACCGGATCAGCCTAGCCGCGGCCGCCGGAGCGCCGCAAGGCGCGGGGCCGCACTTCATCATGCAAGACGCGAGGCTGCGTTTCATCCTGCAAGAGGCGGGGCAGCGGTTCGTCCTGCAGGATGCGGGGCCGCGCGTCATCCAGCCAGCGCGACCATGCGCCGGAGCGGCGTCCACACGGAACGCGGTCGCCCGGCAAGATGCCATCGCTTTCCACGCCCAGGCGGCCCGGGCTCCACATGCTGGAGGAAGGGTGCTCGCCGGGCTCGGCGCCGAACGCCAGGATGATTTCCTGGGCGGCCCGCTTCACCAGCTGGACGATCTCCGGCAAGGCAATCTCATAGCCGTTCTTGCTTTCCACGGGACGGTAGCCGGCTTCCATCAGCAGCACATGCGCCAGTTGTTCCGTCGCGAAGCCGCGCACCACGGGCTCGCAATGGGCGATCGTGTAATCCGGCGGCGGTCCTTCTTCCTGTCCGCCGTCCCGTTCCACGGGTGAACGCACGGAACGCAGCAGCCATGCCATCCCCGGCATCTCGGGTCGGGTCAGAACATACAGGTATTGGGACATGCGCGACTCCTGTTAGTACGCGCGACCGACCAGAAGGGAACGATTCTCAATATAATCAGCCGCGACTGACATCAGAGGAATCGGACTCACATGGCCGCATCGCACAATTTCTGGTTTGTCTGGCGGGTGCCGACCCTGCTGGGCCTGCTGACCGTCTTCGGCCTGCTTGCTGCCCTTTTGGGTACTGGCGCCTGGCACTGGGCTTCCTGGTTGGCCATGGCCCTGCCGTTAGCGGTAGTCGCACTATGCCTGACCCGACCCTCAAAACGCCAGCGTCCGTAGGATCTACATACGAAGCATTACCTGTGCCTACGTTGGCGTCGCATGAACGCCGAATGTTTGCGACGATGTAGTACCAAAATAACGAATTGTTGGTTCCGAGCGTGATTTATTGCGAATTATGCGAGCAAATTTTGCAACTCCTCGTTACATGACTGACTAGGCCCTTTCGGTGGATCGGGCCCATTTTCTTGCGGCGCATCATCTGCGGCGCGGGTTGGCGACGCCCTGCATCAATCACGATTTTTCTGAGACTGGGGGTCCCCCCACCGCCCCCCTTTTCTGGGCTCTCGCCCCTACGGCCGAGATAAAGGCAAGTCCGGACCTCCGTTGCCTGCCCCCCCACAGGAACGCGATATGCGGCCCCCCTTCCCTCATAGCTCTTGAAACGCGCAACGGTGTCGCCATCTACCCTCCATACCAGAGAGGCATGCCATCATGAGATCCCGTGATTTGTCATCCTGGATGTGGGGCGACGCCCTGTCGATGCTTGAGCAGGCCGAACGCCTGCAACGGCAATTCTTCAAGGCGTGTGCCGCCGACCCGCAACGTTGGGAACCTCCCATCGACGTCATCGAGACCGCCGACGCGGTCATCGTCTACGTCGCCCTCCCGGGCGTTCCTGCAGCGGCGGTCACCGTCGGCTTCGAAGCCGGCGGCATAACGGTCGCCGGCGTACGACGTCTGCCGGCAACGCAAGCCGCCCACATCCATCGCGTCGAAATCCCCTATGGCCGCTTCGAGCGGCGCATCGCCCTGCCTTTGCACGCGCTCGAGCCCGAACCGCCCGTCATGGCGGACGGCTGTCTCGTTCTTACCCTCGTCAAGAGAAAGGAAACGCCATGAAGTTCTGGCCCACGATGCAAGTGCGGTCCGGCGACGATGCGCCCCGGACCAGCGGCGGCGCCGCGCCCGCAGCCGCGCAGGCGAGCAGCACCCTCAAGCGCCTGCCCCAGGACGCCATCATCCTCGTGCCCCTGCGCGAGTCGGTGCTGTTTCCTGGCGTCCTGTCACCCGTGACGCTGCGGCGTGCGCCCACCGTCGCGGCGGTACAGGAAGCCGTCAAGAGCGAACTGCCAGTCGGATTTCTCCTGCAGCGCGATCCGACCAAGGACGAAGTCGGTCCCGATGATCTCTATTGGGTCGGTACGCAAGGCCCGGTCGTGCGCTATATCACCGGCCAGGACGACACCCATCACGTCGTCGTACAGGGCGAGTCGCGCTTTCGCGTGCTGGAATTCCTTGAAGGCTGGCCTTTCCTGGTGGCGCGCGTCGCCACCATCGAGCAACAAGAGGCCAAGACCCCTGGCATCGAAGCGCGCGCGCTGCAATTGAAGGAACAGGCGGTCGAAGCGATCAAGCTGCTGCCCCACGTGCCGGACGAACTGGCTTCCGTGGTGCAGGGTATCGATGCGCCCGCCGTGCTGGCCGACATGGTCGCCAACCTGGTGGACGTGAAGGCCGAGGAAAAGCAGGACATCCTTGAAACCTTCGACCTGTCGCGCCGCCTGGACAAGGTCATCGACCTGCTGGCCGCGCGCGTGCAGGTGCTGAAGCTGTCGCGTGAAATCGGTGAAAAGACCAAGGCGCAATTCGACGAGCGCCAGCGCGAACACGTCCTGCGCGAGCAGTTGCGCCAGATCCAGAAGGAACTGGGCGAAAGCGACGACACGGCCGCCGAGGTGGAAGAGCTGAAGGCCGCCATCGACAAGGCCGGCATGCCGGAAGAAGTGCAGAAGCACGCCAGCAAGGAGTTCAAGCGCCTGCAGCGCATGAGCGAAGGCGGCGGCGAATACGCCATGCTGCGCACCTATCTGGAATGGCTGACCGAATTGCCGTGGCAGCAGGTGCCGCAGGCGCCGATCGACATCGCCGAAGCCCGCCGCGTGCTGGACGACGACCACTTCGGCCTGGACAAGATCAAGCGCCGCATCCTGGAATACCTGGCCGTGCGCAAGCTCAACCCCAACGGCAAGAGCCCGGTGCTGTGCTTCTCCGGCCCGCCGGGGGTCGGCAAGACCTCGCTGGGACAGTCCATCGCGCGCGCCACGGGACGTGAGTTCCAACGCGTGGCCCTGGGCGGTGTCCACGACGAAGCGGAAATCCGCGGCCATCGGCGTACCTACCTGGGCGCATTGCCGGGCAACATCATCCAGGCCATGCGTCGCGCCGGCACCAGCAATGTGGTGCTGATGCTCGACGAGATCGACAAGCTGGGTGCGGGCGGTTTCCATGGCGACCCCGGCAGCGCGCTGCTGGAAGTGCTGGACCCTGAACAGAATCACAAGTTCCGCGACAACTATCTTGGCGTGGACTTCGATCTGTCGCGCGTGATCTTCATCTGCACGGCCAACGTGCTGGACACCATCCCGGGGCCCTTGCGCGACCGCATGGAGATCATCCAGCTGCCGGGCTATACGGCGGAAGAGAAGGTGCAGATCGCGCGCCGTTACCTGGTGCGCCGCCAACTGGAGGCCAATGGCCTGCAAGCGGACCAGGCGACCGTCACGGACGCGGCACTGGCCACCATCGTGGGCGACTACACCCGCGAGGCCGGCGTGCGCAGCCTGGAACGCGAGATCGGGTCGGTGATGCGCCATGCGGCCATGCAGATCGCGGAGGGCACGACGCCGCCCATCACGGTGGACGTGGACGACCTGGCGGAATCGCTGGGCCCGCGCCGCTTCGAGAACGAAGTGAAGCTGCGCACCAGCGTGCCGGGCGTGGCCACGGGCCTGGCCTGGACGCCGGTGGGCGGTGACATCCTGTTCATCGAGGCCAGCAAGGTACCGGGCGGAGGTCGTCTGATCCTCACCGGCCAGCTGGGCGACGTGATGAAGGAATCGGCGCAGGCCGCGTTGACCCTGGTGAAGACGTGGAGCGGCGATGCCATGGACAAGATCGACGTCCATGTGCACGTGCCGGCCGGCGCCACGCCCAAGGACGGCCCCAGCGCGGGCGTGGCGATGTTCGTCGCCCTGGCCTCCCTGCTCAAGGGCCGGCCGGTGCGTTCGGACGTGGCCATGACCGGCGAGGTCAGCTTGCGCGGACTGGTGCTGCCCATCGGCGGCGTGAAGGAAAAGACGCTGGCGGCATTGCGGGCCGGCATCACTACCGTCATGCTGCCGCGGCGTAATGAGAAAGATCTGGAAGACGTGCCGAAGGAAGCGCGGGAGAAGTTGAAGTTCGTGCTGCTGGACAACGTCGAGGAAGCCTTGAAGTACGCCCTGGAGGAAGATCCGGCCGTGCCGAGCGCAGCGGCGGGCGTCAGCGAAGCGGCTGTCGCCTGATAGGCCGTACAATGGGGGGGACCGGCATGTCGCCGGTCCCCCCCTTTACTTTCCAAATCCGTACCCGCGCTTCTTGTCGCGCGAGCCGCGGCGCATTTCTCTTCATGACTGCATCCTCTCCCGCGACTGCCTGCGGTGTCGACTTCGGCACTTCCAATTCCACTGTCGGCTGGCTGCGTCCCGGCCAGCACTCGCTGCTGCTGTTGGAAGACGGCCGTCCCACCCTGCCTTCAGCCATTTTCTTCCACGACGAGGACGAGACGGTCAGCTATGGCCGCGGTGCATTGGCGGACTACCTGGCCGGTTACGAAGGCCGCCTGATGCGCGCCATGAAGAACCTGCTGGGCAGCCCACTGATCGACGGCCATACGGAAATCCGCGGCCGCGGCGTACCGTTCCGCGTACTGCTCACGCGCTTCATCCAGCAATTGCGCGAGCGCGCGCAGCAGACGGCGGGCCGCGAGTTCACCTCGGTGGTGATGGGCCGCCCCGCCTTCTTCGTCGACGACGACCCCGACGCCGACAAGCTGGCCCAGGACACGCTGGGTGAAATCGCCGCCGCGGTAGGCTTCAAGCACATCGAATTCCAGTTCGAACCGCTGGCCGCGGCATTCGACTATGAATCCAAGCTGGATCGCGAGGAACTGGTGCTGGTGGTGGACATCGGCGGCGGTACCTCGGACTTCTCGCTGATCCGCCTGGGGCCGCAGCGCGCGCAGGCGCTCGATCGCCGCGCCGATATCCTGGCGCACGGCGGCGTGCACATCGGCGGGGGCGATTTCGATCGCCAGCTGAACCTGAAGACCGCCATGCCCTTGCTGGGCCTGGGCAGCCAGTTGCGCAGCGGCAAGGACGTGCCGTCCACCGTCTATGGCAACCTGGCCTCCTGGCACACCATCAACTTCGTCTATACCCCCAAGGCGCGCGAACAACTGGCCTACATCCGCGCCAACGCCGCCGAACGGGACAAGATCGACCTGCTGTTCCGGTTGATCGAGCAGCGCGAGGGCCACTGGCTGGCCTTGCAGATCGAAGAAGCCAAGATCGCGCTGTCGGATGCGCCGGAAACGCGGCTGGTGCTGGATCGCATCCAGGCCGACCTGGACCTGAACGTCGACCGCCCGGTGCTGGATAACGCCACCGCGCCCTTGATTGCCCGCATCGAGACCACCGTGGCCGGCCTGCTCAAGGAAGCGGGCGCCGCGGCCGCCAAGGTCGACACCGTGTTCTTCACGGGCGGTTCCAGTCGCCTGCCCCTGTTGCGCGAACGCGTCGCCGCCTTGTTGCCCGAAGCGCGCTCGGTGGAAGGCGACCTGTTCGGCAGCATCGGCGCCGGCCTGGCCCTGGACGCTGCACGCCGCTTCGGCTGAGACGGCGGTCAGCGCGGCGTCAGCATGGTGACGCCGTGAAGGGCGCCGCGGATGTACTTGGCGCCGCACCGATAGACAGCGCCGCGTCAGGTTCAAGGCAGGGGCCGGACTCGCCCTTGCGCGCGCGTTGCGGCGAATAAGGAAAGTCTGAGAAGTCGCGGCGCATCGCGCCCGCGAAACAGGCTCTATTCAGGCATCGGACGATACATTCCGGCACCGTCATTCGTGCCCTGCCTGAAGTATGTCCGCCAACATCGATACCCCTGCTCCCACCCCGCCACGGTTCACGGGCGAGCAATGGCTGGCGTTGGGCCGCACGCTGCAGGCCGCCGGCCGCCATGGCGATGCCGTGGCCGCCCTGCAGCAGGCCGCCTCGCGCCTGCCCCTGGACACCGACGTTTATCGCGCACTGACCGTGTCGCTGGATGCCACCGGGCAGAAAGCCGATGCGGCGTCGGCCCGGCTGGGTGCGGACGCCATCTTGCGGCGTAGCGCGCTCGACATGTTCGACATCGGCCGGGTCTATGGCAAGCACAGGCAATGGGAAGCGGCCGCGCATTGGCAGGAAAAGGCCCTGCTGATCGATCCCGGACTGGCCAGTGCGCACATCGCGCTGGCCTGGGCGCTGCGTGAGCTGGGGCGGCCGCTGCGCGCCAGGGCCAAAGAGCCTGACGCCACGGTGGTGAGCGCTACGGCTGAAACCGATGATGTCCCCCATGCCGCCGCTGTAGCCGATGCGGCTGCCGCCGCTGTGACGGATATGCCCGATACCTCCGCCGCGCATGCCGCCGCAGGCGTCATCGATGACGGTCGTCGCAACGCGTACAAGGTCTATCGCCGCCAGCCCGCTTTCATCGCCGCCAAGGCCAAGCGCCGCCGCACGGTGCTGGTGCTGTGTTCCAGCCAGCGCGCCAACCTGCCCTTCCGGCACCTGGTGCGGCCGGCGCTCAGCCGCATGGTGCGTTGGGTCATGGACGAGGGCGTCAAGGGCATTGCCCATGGCAGGTCGCGCGAACTGCCCCGGTACGACATCATCTTCAATGCCATCGCCGATGCCGACAACGCCCGTTCCTGCAACGAGGAGCAGGCCCGCTTCATGGCGACGGACCATGGGCCGCTACTGAATCCCCCGGCGAGCATCGAGCGCACCTACCGCGAGCGCACCGGCACGCTGCTGGCAGGCATCCAGGACATCCTCGTCCCGGCCACCCTGCGCTGGGACCGCCAATCGAATCCGACGTTCGTCGTGCACTCGGCGCTGGCGGCTGCCGGGATCGGGTATCCGGCCATCGTGCGGCGCGTGGGAGAACATGGCGGCGAAGGCCTGGTCGTGCTGAATACCGCGGGCGACCTGCCCGAGTTGCCGGCGCTCAACGAGATGTACCTGACCCAGTATCACGAGTACCGTTCGCCTGACGGGCACTACCGCAAGTACCGCGTGATCTTCATCGATCGCGTGCCTTATCCCTATCACCTTGCCATCGGCAGCCAGTGGCTGCTGCATTACTTCTCGGCGGACATGCTGTCGGCGCAGTGGAAGCTGGACGAGGAACGGCGCTTCCTGGACGACCCCGAGCAGGCGCTGGGCAAGAAGGCCTGGACCGCCCTGCACGCCATCGCCCGGCGGATGGACCTGGATTACTGCGGCATCGATTTCTCGCTGCTGCCGGATGGGCGGGTACTGGTGTTCGAAACCAATGCCTCGATGCTGGTGCATCCGGAATCGGAAGATGACGGCTTGCGCTTCAAGAACGTATACATCGACCGGATCTTCAACGCCTTCGAAGCACTGATGGCACGCCGCACGGCGGATTGAGGGCATTCAAGCCAAATCCATCGGCCCACAGTCACAGTAGAAAAAAAGGAAAATCCCTTCGGGGATTTTCCTTTTATCCATACCGCTGAAACCAGGGCATATGAAGCGCCGCCGCCTCAACGTAGCGCCATCGTCGCCGCGATCATACGGAAGGTCGGCATGAGTTGGCGCCAGGCTTCCTTGGCCAGGTTGTCCGGCCGCAAAATGGCATCGGCGCGCAGGCGGCCGGCCAGGTCGGCGGCGCTGGCGTAGACGATGCTGTTGGCCAGGTCCTCGTCGGCCACTTCCAGCAGCCCCGACGGAAACAGCGCCATCAAGTCGTACAGGCAAGGCGAATAATCCTGCGCCTGGCGATGCAGGTTGGCCACCAGGATGCCGTGATGCCGCAGGCACCGGCGGCAATCCTCGAAGAATTCGCGGCCGCGCAGGCGGGCCGGCAGGCCGTTGTCGTCGTAACCGTCCAGTAACAGCACATCGGCCGCCTGCGCATGCGTGCGGACGAAGTCCGCGCCATCGCCCTGCACCACGCTCAGCCGCGCATCGTCAGGCGGGATGCGGAATTCATCGCGCATGGCGATGACGCGGGGATCGATCTCCACCACGGTGATACGCGCGCGCGGCAGGAAGCGGTGGCAGAACTTGGCCAGCGAGCCGCCGCCCAGGCCGATCTGCACGATGTGGGCGGGCTCCGGCTGGAACAGCAGGAAGCCCATCATCAGGCGCGTGTATTCCAGGTCCAGCGCGTCGGGCTGGCGCAGCGACATGCGGCTCTGCACCGCGCCGCCCGGCCGCAAGCGCAGCGTCAGGCTGTCGGTATCGCGCACAAGGGCCGGAACGCGCGGCGCGGCATCGGCGCCACCCGTGGCGCCCGCCGTCCGGCCGGCCTCCTTATCCGTGTCGCGCGAATCGCTTGTCATGCCTTCAACCGGTAACCGGTCTTGAAGATCCAGTGCACCGCGATCAGGCAGAGCGCCAGGAAAACCAGCGTCATGCCCACGCTGATGCCCACCGTCACGTCGGACACGCCATAGAAGCTCCAGCGGAAGCCGCTGATCAGGTAAACCACCGGATTGAACAAGGTGACCGTGCGCCAGAACGGCGGCAGCATGTTGATCGAATAGAAGCTGCCACCCAGGAAGGTCAGCGGCGTGACGATCATCAGCGGGATGATCTGCAGCTTCTCGAACCCATCGGCCCAGATGCCGATGATGAAACCGAACAGGCTGAAGGTGATGCAGGTCAGCAGCAGGAAGCTCACCATCCACACTGGATGCGCCACCTCGAACGGCACGAAGAGCCGCGCCGTCACCAGCATGATGGTGCCCAGGATCACCGACTTGCTGGCCGCCGCCCCCACGTATCCCAGCACGATCTCCACATAGGAGATCGGCGCCGAGTGGATCTCGTAGATGGTCCCGCTGAAGCGCGGCATATAGATGCCGAAGGACGCATTGGCGATGCTTTGTGTCAGCAGGGCCAGCATCACCATGCCCGGCACGATGTAGGCACCGTAGCTGACGCCGTCGATATCGACCATGTGCGAACCGATGGCCGAGCCGAACACGATGAAATACAGGGAGGTGGAAATGACCGGCGACGCGACGCTCTGCATGAGCGTGCGCCACATGCGGGCCATTTCAAACAGATAGATGGCGCGGATGGCGTATACGTTCATGATTCGTGGACCAGGCTGACGAAGATATCTTCCAGTGAGCTTTCCGACGTGCGGATGTCGGTGAATACCACCCCCGCGTCGGCCAGTTGCCGCAGCAGCGACGCGATATCGACCCCACTCTCGTTATCGTAGGTGTAGACGATCTGATGGCCGTTCTCGGCCAGCGCCACGTCGTGCCCCGTCAGGGCGTCCAGCGCGGGCAGCGTGGCCAACGGCTGCTTCACGGTCAGGAACAGCTGGCGCTTGCCCAGCTTGCGCAGCAGGTCAGCGGTCTGTTCGACCAGGATGATGCGCCCCTTGCGGATCACGCCGATACGGTCGGCCATCTCCTGCGCTTCCTCGATGTAGTGCGTGGTCAGGATGACGGTGACGCCGCGCTCGCGCAGGCGCCGCACCATGTCCCACATGCCCCGGCGCAGTTCCACGTCGACGCCCGCGGTGGGTTCGTCCAAAAACAGGATGTCCGGTTCGTGCGACAGCGCCTTGGCGATCATCACGCGTCGCTTCATGCCGCCTGACAGGGTCATGATGCGCGAATCGCGCTTGTCCCACAGCGAGAGGTCGCGCAGCACCTGTTCGATATAGGCGGGGTTGGCCGGCTTGCCGAACAGGCCGCGGCTGAAGGTCACGGTATTCCAGACGCTTTCGAAGGCGTCGGTGTTCAGTTCCTGCGGCACCAGGCCGATCTTGGCGCGGGCCGCGCGGAAATCGCCGCGGATGTCGTGGCCGTCCGCCAGCACGGTGCCGGCGCTGGCATTGACGATCCCGCAGATGATGCTGATGAGGGTGGTCTTGCCGGCGCCGTTGGGGCCCAGCAAGGCAAATATTTCGCCACGACGGATTTCCAGGTCTATGCCTTGCAGCGCCTGGAAACCCGACGCGTAGGTTTTGGATAAACCTTTGATCGAGATGACGCTATCCACACATGCCTCTTGATAGGTAGGGATCCGTCGATTCTACCTGCCGCATATGTATATGCCGTGCCTGTGCGTGGTAAACGCCGGAATTACAGTTTCCGGCTGCGCCGAACAATAAAGGAAAAAGCCCGCTTATACCGCCGGCAATGCGGCCCGTTTGTCGTGGCGGGCCAGGCGTGTCAGCAGATGTTCAACTTCGCCGCGGGCGGTGGCGGACATGGGGCTGGCGGGTCGGCGTTGCGCGGCCGACGTCAGGATGCCGCGACGCATCATGACGTATTTGCGTACGGCCAGGCCGGCGCCCGGCTGCTGCTCGTAACGCAACAACGGCAGATGCGCGTCGAACAGGTCGTGGGCCGCCTCGCGCTCGCCCGCGGCATTCAAACGCACCACGTCGCACAGCATGTCGGGGAAGCAATACCCCGTATTCGCCCCGTCGGCACCGCGCTCGACCTCATAGTCCAGGAACAGGCCATTGTTGCCGCACAGTATCGAAATATGCCGCATGGAGCCATCCTTCTCGAACCCGCGCAGGGTGGAGATCTTCTCCAGCCCCGGCCAGTCCTCATGCTTGAGCATCACGCAAGACGGCAGCTCCTGCACGATGCGGCGGATCACGCCAGGCGTCATCTGCACCGAAAACGTCAGCGGATAGTCCTGCAGCACGAAAGGCACGTCCGCACCGATCGCCTCCACCGCCTGGCGGTAGTAATTGACGATCTGGTCGTCCGTGCGCAGGCTGTTGGGCGGCGCGATCATCACGCCGGCCGCGCCCTGCGCCATGACTTCATGCGTCAGCGCGCGCATGGCGGCGAAGCCGGGCGCCGAAACCCCCACCACCACCGGCAGGCGCGCGGCGCGCCGGATGACCTGCCCGGCCACCGCCACCGACTCCGCATGTTCCAGCTTGGGCGCTTCCCCCAACTGCCCCAGCACGGTCAAACCGGTGGAGCCGCATTCCAGATAAAAATCCGTCATGCGGTCCACCGAAGCGGTGTCGATGGCACCGTCATCGAAAAACGGCGTGGGGGCAATGGGAAAAACGCCTTTGGCGTCTGCGGTAAGCAACATGCTGCGACTCCCTCGATGGGTGGTGGGACGGGACGGCGGGGCCGCTACAGCCAAGGCGATAGCCGACCCCTGCCCCCGCGATCCGCTCGATCTTAACCGCAGGACCCCGCCGCCACCTGACGCAGCGCAACATTCACCGCGGCCGCTGCGGATCCGGCCAGGTGGTGATGCCGGGATAGGGACGGTTGCCCATGGCCTGGATCTGGCGCAGGAAGGCATTGACCAGTTTCTCGTCCAGCAGGCGGAACGGCAGTTCGCCCAGCAGGTCCCGCAGCGCGGCCATATTGTCCGCGCCGGGACGCAGCGTGGCGCGCGCGCTCAGCATGTCCGGCAGCACCCGGTCGCAACACCACGCGATGTAGTCGGCCACCTTGCCAGTATGCGCGCCGGCGGCCACATGGAAACTGGGCATGCCTTCCTGCGGCAGCGTTTCATGCCACCATCCGCGCGGGATATACAGCAGGTCGCCGGGTTCCAGCCAGACATCGAGCACCGGCAACGCGGGGCAGTCTTCCTCCCGCGCAGCGCTGTTCTGTTCCGGCATGGGTAGCGGAAACGTGGGCTGGTACAGGCGCCAGCGCTTGCGCCCCAGCAGTTGCACCGCGTACACGTCGTGCGTATCCCAATGCTTGCCGAAGGCGCCTTCGCCGCGCATCGAGACATAGCCGTTGGCCACCAGCCGATGGCCGTTGAATTCGGCGATCCGGTCGCACAGGCGCGCGATGTCGCGGCAGCGCAGGTCCAGGCGGCTCATGACCAGCGTGGCGCCCTCCTCGATATAGCGCCGCACTTCCTTTGCCTTCAGGCGCAGCCGGCGATCGTCGATGTCCTGGTAGGACTGGACGTAAAGCTCCGGCGGGATCAATTGCCCTTTGCGTAGCTGGATCTCGGCTTCGCCCAGGTTCCAGGAATGCAGGATGTCGTCGACATCACTCCAGGTGAGTAGCGGCGCACCTCCCAGCGCGCCGCGGGCCAGCAGATAGTTCCGTTCAAAGTAGCGTGAAAAAAATTCGGTGCGAGATAGGCCGAAGTCCAGCATTGGGTTCTCCAGGTTGCGTCAGGACAAATGAGACCGACGGATAAATCGGTCCCGGTCGTACTAGCTACGCACTGGATTCTGAACAATCTGGAGAAAATTCAAACAGAGTTGCCTGGAAATAGGACTACTCTCGCATTTTTCTTTCGTTCGGCCCCAAAATTTCACGCTTTCAGGAGGCCTGGACCCCTTCAGTGGCTGATCATCCACGGTCGGCTGTTGGCGAAAGTCTTGCCGCCGTCGGCCGTCTTGCGGGTCTTGCCCGGCAATTTTCCGCCGCCGCAGCAGCCGCAATTCATGCCGTGGCCACCGCGTGAACTGCGCGGCTCGCTCGCATTGCGCTCGTTCATCGCATGCGCCCGGTTCACCGCCGAGGACAAGGCGCCCAGCGCCGGCGCGCCACCGATGATGCGCGGCGCTTCGCCTCCGCACTCGGGGCAGACCGCCGGATCGCGCCACGCCGCCAGCGGACGCATGACCGCGAATTCTCCGCAAACGGGGCAGCCGTAGTCGTATAAAGGCATGGCGCGATCTCCTTACAGGTCCGGTGACAAGGGCATGTCGACCCCGCCGCTGATGGCCTTGATCGGCCCGCTTGCGGACGGCTGGATGTCGAAATCGAAGATTTCCGTGGGCAGCCACAGCGTGGCGCAGGCGTTGGGGATGTCGACCACGCCGCTGATATGCCCCTGCACCGGCGCCGTGCCCAATATGGAATACGCCTGCGCCCCGGAATAGCCGAACTTCTTCAGGTATTCGATGGCATTGAGGCAGGCCTGGCGATAGGCGATGTGCACATCCAGGTAGTGCTGGCTGCCCTTTTCATCAACGGAAATGCCTTCGAAGATGAGGTAATCCTTGTAATTCGGCGTAATGGGGCTGGGCTTGAAGATGGGGTTCTTGATGGCGTACTTCTCCATCCCGCCCTTGATCAGGCTGACCCGCATATGGATCCAGCCGGCCATTTCGATGGCGCCGCAGAACGTGATCTCGCCGTCCCCCTGCGAGAAGTGCAAATCGCCCACCGACAGGCCGCCGCCCTTCACATACACCGGGAAAAACACGCGCGAGCCGCGCGACAGGTCCTTGATGTCGCAGTTGCCGCCGTGTTCGCGCGGCGGCACCGTGCGCGCGCCTTCGGCCGCGGCCTTGTCGCGCGCCGCGCCGGTCAGCTTGCCCATGTGCGCGGTCTTGGGTGCGGGCGGATTGGCCAGCGGCGGCACACGGTTGGGATTGGTGTCGATCAGCGCCTGTTCGCGCTTGTTCCAGGTGTCCAGCATGGCCTGGTCGGGCAGGCAGCCGATCAGTCCCGGATGGATCAGGCCGGCGAAGTTGACGCCGGGGATGTGGCGCGAGCTGGTGAACATGCCATGAAAATCCCAGATGGATTTCTGCGCCTGGGGGAAATGCTCGGTCAGGAAACCGCCGCCGTTTTTCTTGCTGAAGAAACCGTTGAAGCCCCACAGGCTGTCCGGCTTGGCGCCGATATCGAGGAAGTCGACCACCAGCAGGTCGCCGGGCTCGGCGCCCTCCACGCCCACGGGACCGGACAGGAAGTGCACGGTCGACAGATCGACGTCGCGCACGTCATCGGCGCTGTCGTCGTTCTTGATGGCGCCGCCGGTCCAGTCATAGGTCTCCAGCACGAAGTCGTCGCCGGGCTTGACCCATACCGAGATCGGAATGTCGGGGTGCCAGCGATTGTGGATGTTTTCGTTTTCGTAGGGCGACTGGGCCAGATCGACTTTGATCAGGGTATCGGGCATGACTTGCTCCTTTGTTGAACGTAAGGGATGACTACACGGACAAGTAGCGGCTGATCGTCTGTTCATCCACCTCGTCGCGCTTGTTCTCGTGCACGAAGCGGCCCTTGTCGATGACGATCAGGCGATCGGCGATCTGCATGGTGAAGCTGAGCACCTGCTCGGACACCACGATGGCCAGGTCCTTGAGCTTGCGGATTTCCAGCAGGGTGCGGGCGATGTCCTTGATGATGGACGGCTGTATGCCTTCGGTGGGCTCGTCCAGCATCAACACCTTGGGGCCGGTGACCAGGGCGCGCGCGATGGCCAGCTGCTGTTGCTGGCCGCCGGACAGGTCGCCGCCGCGCCGGCGCCGCATGTCATGCAGCACGGGGAACAGCGCGAAAATCTCTTCCGGCAGCGGATCGCGCAAAGCGCGGCCGCGCAGGCCGGTGCGGATGTTCTCTTCCACCGTCAGCGTGGGGAAGATCATGCGTCCCTGCGGCACATAGGCCACGCCCGAACGCACACGCTGGAAGCTTTCCATGCGGGTGATGTCCACGCCATCGACTTCCACCTTGCCGCCCATGGCGGGCAACACGCCCATCATGGTCTTGAACAGCGTGGTCTTGCCCATGCCGTTGCGGCCCATCACGGCGACGATCTCGCCCTTGGCGATATTGAGATCCACGCCGTGGATCACACGGCTCTGGCCATACCCGGATTGCAGTCCCGATACGTTGAACATGGCTTTTTTCTCCAAGGAGGGGCGATGGCCGGGGCGCTGCACGCTGTGCATGCCCAGTCTACGGCCAGCGCGATTGCCTGAGTCGGTGACCGTCTCAATGGCCTAGATACACTTCGATGACGCGCGGGTCGTTCTGCACCTTGTCCATCGACCCTTCGGCCAGGACCTTGCCCTGGTGCAGTACCGTCACCTTGTGCGCGATGTTCTTGACGAATTCCATGTCGTGCTCGATGACGATCATCGAGCGGTTCTTGCTGATGCGGTTCAGCAGCTCGGCGGTCTTTTCGCGCTCGGACACGCTCATGCCCGCCACCGGCTCGTCGAGCATCATCAATTCCGGCTCCTGCATGAGCAGCATGCCGATTTCCAGCCACTGCTTCTGCCCGTGCGACAGCAGCTCGGCCGACCTGTCCAGCATGTCTTTCAGGAAGATATCCTCGGCCACCTGTTCCACCCGTTCGATCACGTCGGCGGTCAGGCGGAAGGCCATCGCGCCGAAGACGCTGCGCCCGCGCGGGAAAGACACTTCCAGGTTCTCGCGCACGGTCAGGGTTTCGTAGATGGACGGCGTCTGGAACTTGCGGCCGACGCCGGCGCGCACGATCTGGTGCTCGGCCATCTTGGTCAGCTCGACATCCTTGAAGCGGATCGAGCCCGACGTCGCCTTGGTGCGTCCGCAGATCAGGTCCAGCACGGTGGTCTTGCCGGCGCCGTTGGGACCGATCACCACGCGCAGTTCGCCTTTGTCGACGTAGAGGTTGAGGTCCTTGACGGCGACGAAGCCGCCGAAAGCCACGGTCAGGCCCTCCACGTAAAGCGCAAACTCCTGCGGGGGCGTGACGGTGCTGTTGAGGATGGGCGGATTCATGCGGCCTCCGTATTGCTGGGGGCGGGTTTGGCGGGACTTGCCGGGCTCGGTTCACGGTTCCTTCCCAGGCGCGGCTTGACGTATTGCGCATACAGGCCGGCCAGTCCGTTGGGGAAGGCCATCACCACGGCGATGAACAGGCCGCCCATCAGGAACAGCCACAGCTGCGGAAAGCTTTCCGAGAAATAGCTCTTGCCGAAGTTCACCAGCAGCGTGCCGTACACGGCGCCCAGCAGGGACAGCCGGCCGCCCACCGCGGCGAAGATCACCATTTCGATGGACGGCACGATGCCGACGAAAGACGGTGACATGAAGCCGACCTGCAGCGTGAACATGGCGCCGCCGATGGCCGAGAACACCGCTGCCACGCAGAACACGAATACCTTGAAGCTGGATACGTCATAGCCGGAGAAACGCACCCGTTCTTCCTTGTCGCGCATCGCCATCAGCAGCTTGCCCAGCTTGGAGGACAGCAGGAAGCGGCCGAACAGGATGCAGGCGAACAGCAGCACCGCCGTGACGAAATACAGGATGACGCGGGCCGAGTCGGTACGGATGTCCCAGCCCAGCAGTGTGCGCAGGTCGGTGATGCCGTTGACGCCGCCGGTATAGCCCTGCTGGCCGATGATCAGCACCGACAGGATCAAGGCCACGGCCTGCGTCACGATGGCGAAGTAGGTATCGCCCACGCGCCGCTTGAACATGGCCACGCCCAGCACCAGGGCCAGCAGCGCCGGCACGATGGGCACGGCGAACAGCGTGAAGATGAAGCTCTTGAACGGCACCCAGAACCACGGCAATGACGTGATCTGGTTCCAGTCCATGAAATCGGGAATGCCGGGCGTGGACTGGATCTTGGTGGCTTCCACGCTGGACGCTTCCAGCTTCAGGAACATGGCCATGCAATAACCGCCCAGGCCGAAGAACACGCCCTGCCCCAGGCTGAGGATGCCGCCGTAGCCCCAGCACAGCACCAGGCCCAGCGCCACGAAGGCATAGGTCAGGTATTTGCCCACCAGGTTCAGCCGGAAGCCGTCCAACACCAGCGGAAAGACGATAAAGATCAGCGCCGCCAGGATGGCGATCCCGATCAGGCCTTGACGGCCGCCCAAGACATTCTTGTACAGGGTTTTCACGTTCGTGCTCCCACCGCCTACTTGCGGACCTTGATTGAGAACAACCCTTGCGGGCGCAGCATCAGGATGATCACCACCGCCGACAGGACCAGCACCTTGGCCATGGAACCGGTCAGGAAGAATTCCGACACGGACTGGGTCTGGGCGATCAGGAAGGCCGACGCGATGGTGCCGTACAGGCTGGCCGCGCCACCGAACACCACGGTCAGGAAGGTATCGACGATGTACAGCGAGCCGCTGGTCGGACCGGTCGACCCTATCGTGGTGAACGCCGCGCCGGCGATCCCGGCAATGCCGCAGCCCAGCGCGAAGGTGACACGGTCGACCCGCTTGGTATCGATCCCCACCGAGCCGCTCATCACGCGGTTCTGCACCGTGGCGCGCACATGCAGCCCCCAGGTGGAGCGGAACAAGGCCAGCAGCAGGCCGCAGGTAAGGACCAGGGTGATGACCATCACCACCAGTCCGTTGACCGGGATGTCAACGCCGGGCAGCGGCTGCACCGATCCCATCAGCCATTCCGGCAGGGCCGGGCTGACTTCACGCGGGCCGAAGATGGAGCGCAGCGCCTGCTGCATCACCAGCGACAGGCCCCAGGTGGCCAGCAGCGTGTCCAGGGGACGGCGGTACAGGTGGCGGATCATCAGCCATTCCACCAGCCAGCCCAGGATGAAGGCGACGGCGAAGGCGGCCACGATGGCGAAGAAGAAGTAGTAAGGCATGAGCGACGGCAGGTATTGTTGCGTCAGCTCGGAAAACAGGTACGTCGTATAGGCGCCGACGGCGAGAAATTCCCCGTGCGCCATGTTGATGACCCCCATCTGGCCGAAAATGATGGCCAGGCCCAGGGCCATGAGCAGCAGGACGCTGAAGACGGACAGGCCATTGAAGCCTTGCATCAGGAGAATGGCGCCCAGGTCTGAGAAGGATTCCATGGCTGGCCTCGGGTGGATGTGGGGTGGATATCGGTACAGGCGCGCGGCCGGCTTGCATTGCGCGGAACCGCGGACGGCCGCGCCGCGCAGGCGGCTGCCGTCCGCGCGCGAACTGCTTACTGGTAACCGGCGGGGAAGGGATCCGGCTTGATCAGGTCCTTGGTTTCATAGACCACGTCGAACTGGCCATCCTTGCGGATCTGGCCCACGCGGGTGCGGCTCCACAAGTGATGGTTGGGGTCGACCTTCACGTAGCCTTCGGGCGCGTCCTTGAATTCCTGGTTCGGGGCCGCGGCCACCACCTTGTCGACATCGAAGCTGCCGGCCTTCTCCACCGCCATCTTCCACAGCCACGGGCCCAGGTAAGCAGCCTGGGTGACGTCGCCGATCACCGCGTTGGCGCCGTACTTGGCCTTGAAGGCCGCCACGAACTTCTTGTTGTTGGGGTTGTCCAGGCTCTGGAAATACTTCATGCACGAATAGAAGCCTTCGGCGTTTTCACCGCCGATCCCCAACAGTTCGTCCTCGGTCACGGAAATCGTCAGCAGCTTCTGCTTCTCGGCGGTGACACCGGCGGCCTTCAACTGCTTGTAGAAGGACACGTTGCTGCCGCCCACCACGTCGGCGAACACCACGTCCGGTTTCTTCAGCTTGACCTTGTTGATCAGCGAACCGAACTGCGTGTGGCCCAGCGGGAAATAATCCTCGCCCACCACTTCGCCCTTCAGCACGTTCTCGATGTGCTTACGCGCGATCTTGTTCGAGGTGCGCGGCCAGATGTAGTCGGAGCCCACCAGGTAGAAGGTCTTGGCTTTCTTGGTCTCGTGCAGCCAGTTCAGGCTGGCCAGGATCTGCTGGGTGGCTTCCTGGCCCGTGTAGAAGACGTTCTTGGACTGCTCCAGGCCTTCGTAGAAGGTCGGGTAGTAGAGCAGGCCGTTTTCCTTTTCGAACACCGGCAGCACCGCCTTGCGCGAGGCCGAGGTCCAGCAGCCGAACACGGTGGCCACCTTGTCGCTGACCAGCAGCTTGCGCGCCTTCTCGGCGAAGGTGGGCCAGTCCGACGCGCCGTCTTCCTGGATGATCTTGATCTGGCGGCCCAGGATGCCGCCGGCGGCGTTGATCTGCTCGATCGCCAGGCGCTCGGCCTGGATGGAGCCGGTTTCGCTGATGGCCATGGTGCCGGTGGCCGAGTGCAATTGGCCGACGGTCACTTCGGTGTCGGTAATCGCCCGCCCCGTGGTGTTGACGACGGACGTGGCGGGTCCGGCGGCACGGCTGAAGGCGGGGATGCCCAGCAGTGGCAGCGAGGCCAGCGTCAGTGCCGCGCGCCGGCGAGAAGGCGACGCGAGTTCGTTTTGGAAGGGGGGTTTGCGAGACATCGAACGCTCCTTGCGGATGAGACGCTTTAGGGGAAACCCGATGTCGCGGCGATGCTTTAATGTGCGCCGTACCCGGGGGTTCGATGCAATACTAGGAACGCATGACGCAGCGCAACATACGTTGATTGACGTAGTGGCCGTGCCGTCCCCAGCGGGTACAAAGCAGGCATACGTCAATCAACGCATACGTACATACCTAAACACAACAAGGGGACAGACAGCGTGGACGCCAGCGCAACCCAACGCATCGTCAAGATCAGGCGCGACTACAACACGTGGGTCGCGAACGAGACCCTGGAGGACTACGCGCTGCGCTTCACGCCGCTGTCCTTCCGCAAGTGGTCGGAGTTCCGCGTCGCCAATACGGCGGTGGGCGCCCTCTCCTTCCTGGCGCTGGAAGCCATCGGCGGCGCGCTGGCCTTGAACTACGGCTTCATCAACGCCTTCTGGTCCATCATGGCCGTGTCGGTGCTGATCTTCTTCACCGGCCTGCCCATCGCGTATTACGCCGCCCGCCACGGGCTGGACATGGACCTGCTGACGCGCGGCGCCGGCTTCGGCTATATCGGCTCGACCATCACATCGCTGATCTACGCATCCTTCACCTTCATCTTCTTCGCGCTGGAAGCGGCCATCATGGCGCTGGCGATAGAGTTGTGTACGGGCTTGCCGCTGTCGCTGGGTTATCTGGTGTGCGCGGTGGTCATCATCCCTTTCGTCACCTACGGCATCACGCTGGTGAACCGCCTGCAGGCCTGGACGCAGCCGGTGTGGCTGCTGTTGCTGGTGCTGCCGTACGTGTTCATCCTGGTGAAGGACCCGGGCGCGCTGTCCGGGCTGTTCGATTACGCCGGACGCAGCGGCAATGGCGGCCACTTCGACCTGCTGATGTTCGGCGCCGGCGTGGCGGTGGGCGCGGCGCTGATCACGCAGATCGGCGAGCAGGTCGACTTCCTGCGTTTCCTGCCGGCCAAAACGGCGGCCAACCGCAAGCGCTGGTGGCTGGCCTTGCTGTGCGCTGGCCCCGGCTGGATCATCCCCGGCGCGGCGAAGATGCTGGCGGGCGCCTTCCTGGCCTATCTGGCGCTGGGCCATGGCGTGCCGGCGGCGAAGGCGGCGGATCCGACCAAGATGTATCTGGTGGCCTTCCAGTACGTGTTCGCCCATCCCGCCTGGGCACTGGGTGCGATGACGCTGTTCGTG
This sequence comes from Achromobacter sp. HZ34, assembly GCF_002209485.1. Lineage (GTDB taxonomy): Bacteria > Pseudomonadota > Gammaproteobacteria > Burkholderiales > Burkholderiaceae_B > Bordetella_C. The sequence continues at coordinate 709,865 of NZ_NJIX01000002.1, forward strand.
GTGGTGTCGCAGGTGAAGATCAATGTGACCAATGCCTATGCCGGTTCGCTGGCCTGGTCCAATTTCTTTGCGCGCATCACGCACAGCCATCCCGGCCGCGTGGTGTGGCTGGTATTCAACGTGCTGATTGCCATCGGGCTGATGGAAATGGGCGTGTTCGACGCCCTGGAGCACGTGCTGGCCATCTTCGCGCACGTCGCCATCGCCTGGATAGGCGCGCTGGTGGCCGACCTGGTGGTCAACAAGCCGCTCGGCTGGAGCCCGCGCGGCATCGAGTTTCGCCGTGCCTATCTGTACGACATCAACCCGGTGGGCGTGGGCAGCATGCTGCTGGCATTGATCCTGTCGCTGGTGGCCTATGCCGGCGTGTTCGGCGCGGTGGCACAGGCCCTCTCGCCTTTCATCGCGCTGCTGGCCGCGTTCGTTACCGCGCCGGCGATAGCGCGCGCCACGCGGGGACGCTACTACCTGGCGCGCCAGCCGCATGACCTGGCACCGGCCGCGCGTGCAGCGGCGGCTGGCGACGAGGGCTGCGGCGAGAGTTGCAGGGAAGGCTGTGGCGAAAGCGGCGGGCGGGCTTGCGGCACCGGGTGCGGTGCTGCCGCCGATGCGGGTACGGTGGCCCTGGGTCGCGCCGCCGCCGACGCGGGCACGTACGCCTACACCTTGCGCTGTGTCATCTGCGCCAACGCGTTCGAGATACAGGACATGGCGCACTGCCCTGCCTACAGCGGCGCCATCTGCTCCTTGTGCTGCACCCTGGACGCGCGCTGCCAGGACCGCTGCAAGACCGATTCGCGCCTGCAGGACCAGTTGGGCGCCACCCTGCGCCGCTTCCTGCCCGGCGCGGCCACGCCACTGTTCCATACCCGGCTGGCCCACTACCTGGTGACACTAGGCATGATGGGCGGCGTGCTCGCCGCCATCCTGGCGCTGATCTATTACCAGGAGGCCGTCACTTTCGCGCAGATCGGCGCGGACACGTCGGCCCTGCGGGCGACTTTCCTCAAGCTGTTCGCCGCGCTGCTGTTGATCGGTGGCGTGGCGGCCTGGTGGCTGGTGCTGACCAATGAAAGCCGCCAGGTTGCCCAGGAAGAATCCGACCGCCAGACCAATCTGCTGTTGAGGGAAATCGACGCCCACAACGAAACCGATGCCCAACTGCAAAAAGCCAAGGAAGCGGCCGAGTCCGCCAACCTGGCCAAGAGCCGCTTCATGGGCGGCATGAGCCACGAACTGCGCGCGCCGCTCAACAGCATCCTGGGCTATGCGCAGATCCTGCAGCGCGATGCCGCCATGCCCACCGGCCGGCGCGAGGCCATCGACGTCATCCATCGCAGCGGCAAGCACCTGATCGGCCTGATCGACGGCCTGCTCGACATCGCCCGCATCGAAGCCGGCAAGCTGCGCCTGGAAACCGCCGACCTGCGCCTGCCGGAATTCCTCGACCAGATCGTCAGGATGTTCCAGCCGCAGACCGCGCTCAAGGGGCTGGCTTTCGACTATGAAGCGGCGCCCAATCTGCCCAAGATCGTCCACATCGACGAAAAGCGCCTGCGCCAGATCCTCATCAACCTGATGAGCAATGCCGTGAAATTCACGCGGGGCGGCCACGTGGCGCTGCGTGTGCGCTATGCCTCGAACATGGTGCAGATGGAAGTCGAAGACAGCGGCGCGGGGATTCCGGCGGAAGACCTGGAGCGCATCTTCATGCCATTCGAGCGCAGCTGGGCCGCCACCGAGCAGGCCGACACCGGCACCGGCCTGGGCCTGACCATCTGCCGCATGCTGACCGGCATCATGGGCGGCGAACTGACCGTGCGCAGCGAGGTCGGCAAAGGCAGCGCCTTCACGCTCAAGCTGTTCCTGCCGGAAGTGCGTTCGCCCCGCAGCGATCTGCGGCCCAGCGGCCCGGTGGTCGGCTATGTTGGAGAACGGCGCAGCGTGCTGATCGTCGACGACCAGCCTTCGCAGCGCCGCATCCTGCGCGCCATGCTGGAGCCGCTCGGGTTCGACATCCACGAAGCGGGCAATGGGCAGGACTGCCTGGCGTGCGTGCACACGCTGCGGCCGGCCCTGATCCTGATGGACATCTCCATGCCGGGCCTGGCGGGTTCGGAAGTGTGCCGCGTGCTGCGCGACCAGGGGGTGGCCGTGCCCGTCATCATCGTGTCGGCCAATGCCTATGCGCTGGACCCCAAGGAGGCCGTGGAGGCGGGCCTGACCGACTGGATGATGAAGCCGGTGAACCTGGACGACCTGCTCAGCAAGATCGGCCTGCACCTGAAACTGGAATGGGTGGTGCAGGCCCTGGCGCCCGACCCCACGGCGCCGAGCGCGGCCAGCCTGCGTGCCGTGGTGCTGGAACGCGAGGATGCCGAGTCCCTGCTGGAACTGGGCGCCATGGGCTATATCAAGGGAATTTTTGCGCGGCTGGACGAGATACGGGCGCGCGCGCCGCACACCGCGCCCTTGATCGATCATCTGGCGCTGCTGGCCAAGGATTTCCGGCTGGGGGAATACAACACGCTATTGAAGGAGTATCTACAGCACCATGCCGCAAGCCTCCGATAACAAACTGGTGATGCTGGTCGATGACACGCCCGACAACCTGAAAATGCTGTCGGACGCCTTGGACGAGGCCGGCTATATGGTCGTCGTGGCGACGGACGGGGCGTCGGCGCTGGAACGGCTGGACTTCGTGCTGCCGGACATCGTGCTGATGGACGCCCTGATGCCCGTGATGGACGGCTTCGAAGCGTGCCGCCGCATCAAGGCGCATCCGGTGGCGGGCCATGTGCCGGTGGTTTTCATGACCGGGCTGACCGAGCCCGAGCATGTGGTGCGCGGCTTCCAGGCGGGCGGCATCGATTACGTCACCAAGCCCATCGATACCGATGTGGTGCTGGCGCGGCTGGACGCGCATCTGCGCAATGCGCGCATCATGTCGGTGGCCATGAATGCCATGGACGCGGTGGCCAATGCGGTGGTGGTGCTGGACGGGCAGGGCCAGGTGACGTGGAAGACCAGCAAGGCGCGGCTGTGGCTGAGCGAGTATTTCGCGCATCCCGAGAATGCCGCGGGGCTACCGCCGGTGCTGGCGACGTGGATCGCGCAACAGCTGGAACGGCCGCGGACGGAGGATGCCGGGGAGTTCACCGTCGTTGCCGGCGCTACCTCGGCTGCTTCTGCTGCTACGGCCCCCGCCGCCGGCAAGCGTGAACTGCGGCTGCGCCTGACCGCCTCGCGCAAGGCGGGCGAATACGTGCTGCTGATGGACGAACGCGAATTGCCGGCCGCTGCGGCTGACACCTTGGCGGCGGCCTACCAGCTGACCGCGCGCGAAGGCGAAGTGCTGCACTGGCTGGCCAAGGGCAAGACCAACCGGGATATCGGCGAGATCCTGGGCATGGCCCCGCGCACCGTCAACAAGCACCTGGAACATGTGTACGTGAAGCTGGGCGTGGAGACACGCGCCGCCGCCACCGCGCTGGTGTTGACGCATATGCATAAAGGGTCAGCTTAGCGATCAGGGATGCCCAAAGCGATGGGGCTGGTGAGGCCATCAGCATTCAAAAAAGTCAGACCAGCTTGCCTTGCTCAGCAGGCGTCAATAAAGTCCATTGCAACGGGGTATCAGAAATTCCGTGTTCAAGTCTTGGCTAGAAATTGAACATAAGAAATTTTTGCTGGCCCACGGTCGCGCCGCGAGCGTGGGCCGACCGCGGGACAGCGGGACAGCGGGACAGCGCGACAGCCAAGTGTTCAATTGTTAAGGAATACGCTGGCGCGGTCGGGCTCCGTGGACTTGCGCGGCGCGGCCGCTGCGGTGCTGCGCTTCGGCGCGGATCGGGCGGCAGCCGCGGCCATGGGCCGCTTGTCCGTCTTGCGCACGATATAGCTGGCGCCTTCGGTCAAAGTACCGGAAGCCATTTTCAAGAATGAAAACTTGGGTTTCACTTCGGTGACACGGCCCAGGCCCACTTCGGTTTCAATCGGGCCCAGCGATTCGCCGCTCTGCGGGTCGCGCAGCTCTTCGCCTACTTGGAAGACAGCAAAAGTCTCGCCGGCGGAGATGCCGCCTTCGCCCCGGTTGACGATGGCGGTGTCACCCATGACTTTGATGACCTGCATAGGGTAGATTGCATCGATCATGCGCGCCACCAGTTTGTCCGATGCGCCGCTGATCAATCCGGCCAGGGCGCCAGCGCCCACGCTGGTAGCGCCTGCGTAGTTCCCGCCAAAGCGTTGCGAGCCAACCCATTTGACTTTGCGCGAGGCAAATTCGATCACCTGCAGTTGCAGCGTCCCGCTGGCAGCGCTATTGACCAGAACCTCGCCCGTCATTGCGATGGTTTCCCGCTGGTTATTGCTCACCCCCAGGTTCTGCAACTGCGCCACCACCAGGTAGTCGGCGCCGCTGGCCTGAGACAAACGGGCAATTTCGGGGTTGGCCGCGGCGTCGCCCAGAATGAAGTCCTTCTCGTTCTGAAACAGCTGGTCGTTTTCCCGATTCAGCACATCGAAACGGCGGGTACCCACCAGCGACTGGCTTATCCCCTGGATCAACTGCTGACGAAACTGTCGACTGCTACTGACCACGACCACGCTGCGGCGATTGCTGTCCGAGCCCAGGCGTTCGTACTTGGCATAACGCAGCGTCACGCTGGCTTCCCAGCCGTGGCCGGGATTCTCGGCCGCGTTGTTGACGTCGTAGCCCAGTATCGGCGCGTTCTGCGGGGCGTTGAGCACTTGCTGAATGTTCTTGTTCAGAACATTCATGACGGCGGAATGGTCCTGGTTGTCCACGGAGCCATCGGCCGCTATCGTCTGTGTCCCGAATTGCGCTGACAGACGCACGCCAAAGGCCTGGCCTGCGGCATTGACCAGCGCATTCTGAATCGCGTCGTCACGGCTCATACCCTGTCCGTCTGCCGTAACCGTGGCTTCGGTGACCTGGGCGCGAGCACCAGAACTCAGGCCCAGACACAGGGTCAGGGAAATGACCAGGAATGAAAGAACGGCTCTCATTAAATGTTCCTGTGGGATGGGCTGACGGCCGTTAGAAGTCATTTTTGTTATTGATGGGCTTGGACATCCTGGACTGGTCGGAAGCCGGGGCGCGATTAGCGTCCGATTGCTGACCGGTCGCCCTGCCGCGCGACTGAGCGTCAATGGCATTGGCGTTATCGAGCTGCCCGTAGGTCCATCCCACCACAACGCCAACGTGCGTGACGCCGTTGGCATCCTGAGTGCTCCAGCGCTTCAGGACGCTGGTGCCGCGCAGCTCGCCGTTCGCAGTCGCCGTACCCGATCGCGTGAACTTCTGTATCGTCTCGACCACCTGTTCGCGAGTTTCCTCGCTTTCGCCTGCCTTGCCGTTACTGACGTCGGTGATCTTCTTGGCCCAGTCTTCATTAACCGTACCCGTCTCGTCGCTCTCCGAGATCTGGATATTGTTGTTCATGAAGGCGATGATGTTCGACTCGGCGTTCGACTGAGCGATGCTTTGGGCATTCTGTTCTGCGCGCATAGCACGCGAGGCACTCCAGCTTGGATCCATCGGAACAGAAGTGCGCCCGTAGGACAGCAACATGGGACGACCCGCTTCGTCATAGGTGAACCGCAGGCCGATCTCGTCGAGATACCCCTTGGTGTCTGCGGGAAGGAGGTCCTTGAGCTGCTTGGGCGCGCCCTTGACCAGCGACGGACGCTTGCGGGCGATATCCTGCGCGAACTGACGGGTCTTATCCGACTGCACCGCGATCACTGCCACGACCATCGTTTTTTTGCCGTTCTTGGTATCCGGAAAAATGCGTGTTTGTACCGGCACCAGCCCCTGCATATTGTGAAAGGCCGACTTCGTTATCGTCTTGCTCAGATTGTCTTTGAAGAGATTCTTCTTCTGCTCCACGGACATCTTCTGGATGTCACCGGGCGGAACCCCCTCCTTGACCAATTCGTTGTCGAGCTTTTTATCCAGCAGAGCCAGGCCCTTGTCCAGTAGCGCATCCAAGCGACTACCGCCGGCTTTGGTCGCCGCCTCGATCTCCGCTGGATCAAACGCGTCCTTGTTGCTGGACTGATCTTCGAACAGCGAAAGCACGAGCTTGGTCTTCTCGCGACCATAGGTCTGCAGGATGAAGTCAGCCTGCATGTCGAACACCGCGCGGTCATAGGCTGCTGCCAACTGCACGCCGTAATGCGGATCGGCTGCGCTGTCGTTCGAAACCGGCGCACGGCCGCTATAGAACACACGCCCATCCTGCGCCACGTTCATACTTTGGCCAAACTGCCTTTCAAAGTCGGCGACCCAGTCTTCGTAACTCTGGACGGGTGCGTCACTCATGGCATTCGCCGCCGTGGCCTTGTCAAGCAGGGTTTCCGACGCCTGCGGAGGTGCTGACGCCGCCGCAGCTTGCGTCAGCGTCGTCGGCACCGCGGCCAGCGTCGGTGCCGGAGCCGGAGCCGGAGCCTGAGCCTGGCTTTGACCCATCGCAATCTGCACCGAACCCGCACTGGCCGCGAGCAAAGACAGGCCCATGAAAATCGGAGTAAATTTCGTCATGGTCCGTCCCCCTTACCAAGCGAAGTTCTGGTTGGGACCAAGCTTATCGATGGGGATAAGCGATTGGAAAATTTCCAGACCGCTATCACGCTCGACCACGCGGAAGTCGAATTCGTATTCCAGTTGCTGCTGCTTTTGCGCGCCATCCACCAGCGTGCGCTGGCGGATGCCGCCCAACATTTCCAGATCGGACGCGACCACCGTGCCATCACGCGCCACGGTCTTTTGATTGAACATCTTGGACTTGCTCAGTTGGCGCGAATCCTTCACGTAATCGGTGCGCTCCGTGCCGGTCGCGCCCGTGAAGATGAACTGGCCGGTCTTGGTCAACGCAATCTTCATGCGCGACGTCATGCTGGCCGTATCGATGCGGAAGGTAGTGTCGTTAACGACTTCGCCCATCTGCACAACCCAGCGTCCGCCGCCCGGCTTCTTCGAATAGGGCGACTCCAGAAATTCCTGTACGGCCTTCTTCGAGGCGTATTCGAAGTCGGTGCTCTGCAGGCCGAAGGACACCATGCCCGGCTGCCCCGTACGGCTGAGGTCTCCATTCGGGTTGCTGGACGTCACCGCCATATTCTGGCAACCGGCCAGGAACAAGGACAGAAGGGCAATGAGAGAGGCTTTTTTCATTAGATGTCTGCTGCTTAATTGTCAACGTATACGCGCACGAAGGCTCGCGTGGCCTGGGGATCCAAGGCCGTGGATTGAATGACGTCATTACGCTTGGGATCCAGCGCCAGACCATCGATGACCTGCGCGCCATTCATGACGCGGTGGCCACAATCGTCAAACCACTGGACCGTGTAGCGAACCCGCAGGATCGCGTCACGCGCGTTGCGCACCGAGAACTGCACGGCTTTCATGCCGCTGGACAGATCGACCAGCGTCACGCCTTCGAGCGAGGCACCTTCGCCGGTCGCCTCGTCCTGAACGCGCAAGGCCGATTCGGGCGCCAAGGTCATGTCGCACGTCAGGACTCGGGGCGTCGTGGGCAGGACCTGGGCCTGGCCCTGGGCAGTGGCTGCACCCGCCAGGCCCATCAAGAGAACGCCCGCCAGCCGGGCATATGAATATTTCATCTCAAAGCCCACGCGCGACCTGCAGCGCCGTCACGTTTTGGGCGAGTACCCCGTGCGCCGGTAGGGATTGCACGTAGACCGCGGGCTTGCCTTCGGTGCCGGAAGCCTTGACCAGGACCAGAGAGCTGACGTCCTGCTGCAGCGGAATCCGCGCCACCGGCTCGCCCAGCGCGCTGGTCAAGGTCAGCACACCGTCCGTGGGACGATCCACCACGACCATTTGCAAGGTGTCGGGCAGATTGACCCAGGCGCGCGTGTCAGCTTTGGTCAAGGCATATTGCGCCGCGCCGGTGCCCAGCTTGAGCAGCCCGCCAATCAGCGGGTTTGCTTTGGACTTGTCGACCTGGTTGTTGATCGCAGCTTGGGCGACCGTCTTGACGACCGTCGAGACCACCGCCTTCGCCACGACGCCCTTGTAGCCCGCATCGAATTCCAGCCCGGCCACTTCATTCAGGTCGGTAAGAACCGCCGTTTCCTGTTGCGTTGTGCCGGAGCCAACCTTCAGGCTGCCATAAGCAGGGTGTCCGGGGACAAACTGGGGCAATGCCAAGCCAGTATACGTAACCTTGCTGCTCACGATGAACAAAGGAAGGTCGACACGGAATTCCTTGAAGCTGGGTCCCACGCCGTCCTCGAACAGGACAATGGCCTTGTTGTTCAGACCGCCCTTGCCGCGTTGCAGCTCCTGGGTCAGGTATGCCAGGACGGCGTTGCCGCCGCGCGTGGCGCTGGCTTCGTTTGCGCTCTTGAGCATGTCCTTCGCCTTGTTCGACTGCTTGTCGGACTCGGACGACGACGTCGCGCGGAACACGGCACTCATGGCGTCGCCGGCGGACAGGCGGATCTTCGAGGCGCCCAGGTGCCCGGGCAGGTCTTTGATGCCGTCGGCAATCTTGGGACCGACCTCGGCCAAGCTCTTCTTGGCGCTTTCGTGGTCCTTGTTCGACAGATCGGACTTGGCCGATGCGTCGATCGAGTCGGCGTAGGCTTTGAGTTGGGTCGCCGCATTGTCCTGGCGGACCTGCAAACGGTTGAAATCGACTCGCGCATTGGCTTCGTCACCCAGCATCAAGTGGTTGATCGCCTGGTAGTAGTCGATCATTGAACCTTGATAGATCTTGCCTTGATAGGCGCCAAAGGCGCTGCTGGTCAGGGTCGTGCCGATCAGGTTGGCTACGTCATCCGGCGTCTGAACAGTGTCTTCCTTCCAGCTCAGCTGGGCGGCTGCCGCGTCGAAAGCGGCGCTGCTCAGTGCCCACATGCCGGCATCGTTGAAGGCCTTGCCCGCTTCCAGCGCATCCAGCAGGCTCTTCGGGTCATACGTCGGCTGCCCCTTGGCGTCGAGATACCGGGCGGCGTACGACTGATAGTCCGAAATCGCCAGATGGCCGCTTGCATCTTTGTCCGCAACCGTGTGTGTCCCCGCGCAGCCCGCCAGGCCCGCGATGCTCAAACTCAGTAAGCCACTCCGTACCCATCGATCGCCGCGCATCATGTTTCCTCTTCTTAATTAATACAGGATCAGTTACATAAGTTCGACCAAGAGTAACATAAAAGAATATAAAGACACAATTAGCACACACTTTGAATCTTTTTAGATACAAATCATTAGATCTTGGAGACAGGAAGGACGCGGTCACCAAGTTACGAGACCGGAATAAAAACGGGAGCGTCTTGAAAGCTCCCGTTTTCTACCTCGAGGACATGTCGGTACTGTCCCGGTACTAGGTAGTGAGCAATGCCATAGCGTAGGTCGTCATGCCCAGTGCTACACGGCTGAAAGGACTCTCACGCACCCCATGCGTCCTTCGGGGTCGCCCACCACTGAGCGGTCGCTGGGTGGGCTGTGGCGTCGTCTCGTGTTTTCAGGTTCGCTGAGAAAGTTGGCGGCCAGTGCTTGTCTGGCGTGCAGGCGGCAGGAACGAAGCTGAGCATGGAGTGCGGACCCGGCCGAACAGCCAGGACTTGTGGCCCTGGCTGTCTAAGGCGACCCTCATTGTAGGTATCGACTGACGCGTAATTGCTTACCCCGTTGCACGCATCTCCAGGCCCCCTGCCACGGCCAGGCGCAGCGATTCGCGGCGCGACTCATGGTCGAACTGCGCGTCTTCCGTCGACCCGTGCAAGGCCGTGGTCGACGAGCGGCCGCCTTCGATGGCTTGCGTCACCGCGTCGAAGTAGCCGGTACCGACCTCGCGCTGGTGGCGCACCGCGGTGAATCCCAGCGTCGCCGCCGCGAATTCCTTTTCCTGCAGCTCGACGAAAGCGCTCATCTGGCGTCGCGCATAGCCGTGCGCCAGCTCGAACATGCCGTAGTTCAGCGAATGGAAGCCGGCCAACGTGATGAACTGGAACTTGTAGCCCATGGCGCCCAGCTCGCGCTGGAACTTGGCGATGACCGAGTCCTCCAGGTTCTTCTTCCAGTTAAAGGACGGCGAGCAGTTATAGGCCAGCATCTTGCCCGGATACTCCTTCTGCAGCGCCTCGGCGAAGCGGCGCGCGTATTCCAGGTTGGGCGTGCCCGTCTCGCACCACACCAGGTCGGCGTAGGGCGCGTAGGCCAGCCCGCGCGAGATGGCCTGGTCCAGGCCGGCGCGCGTGCGGTAGAAGCCCTCGACGGTGCGTTCACCGGTGATATACGGCCGGTCGTTCTCGTCGACGTCGCTGGTGACCAGGTCGGCGGCATCGGCATCGGTGCGGGCCAGGAGCAAGGTGGGCACGCCCAGCACGTCGGCCGCCAGGCGCGCGGAGATCAGCTTGGCGACCGCTTCGCGGGTGGGCACCAGCACCTTGCCGCCCATGTGGCCGCACTTCTTCACCGAAGCCAGTTGATCCTCGAAGTGCACCCCGGCCGCGCCGGCTTCGATCATGCCCTTCATCAGTTCGAAGGCATTGAGGACACCGCCGAAGCCGGCTTCGGCATCGGCCACGATGGGGGCGAAATAGTCGACGTAGCCGCACTGCCCTGCTTCCTTGCCTTCCATCCACTGGATCTGGTCGCAGCGCGTGAGGGTGTTGTTGATGCGGCGCACGGCGGCGGGGACGGAATCGGCCGGGTACAGCGACTGGTCGGGGTACATCTGTCCGGCCACGTTGGCGTCGCCGGCGACCTGCCAGCCGGACAGGTAGATGGCCTTCAGGCCGGCCTTGACCTGCTGCATGGCCTGGTTGCCGGTCAAGGCGCCAAGCGAGTTGACGAAAGGTTCCTCATGCAGAAGTTGCCACAGCCGCGCGGCGCCTTGCTGGGCCAGGCTGTATTCCGGCACGCGCGAACCACGCAGTTTCACCACCTCGGCGGCGTCATAGCCGCGCTTGATCCCCTGCCAACGGGGGTTTTCGGCCCAATCCTGCTGCAGACGTTGAATGTCGGTTTCCCGGTTCGTCATGGTCTTGCTCCTGGAAGTTATCGAGTAAAGATGCCGAACTGCAAAGCGGCCTTGCCCTGCCAGCCGCCGATTCACCGAATCAAGGTTGCGCATTTGGAGTCATCGTTGCGGCACTGCGTTGCTGCGCTGCCCTGTCCTGCACAACCTTGATTCGTTGGCTACCAGTCTAGGTTTTTGCTGCGCGGCAAAATCACCCGAACACTTCTACAAGACGAATTTTTTTATCAATCTAAATCAACAACTTATAACAATCGTTTCGGATTACGAAATGAAATCCATCTCGGTGAAATGCACCCTCATCGCGGCGCGCCATCGCGTTTCATGACAGTTCATTCGAATTTCGTAATGTGGAAGATCTTCGTCAACCGGCTGGCTAAAACAGCCCCACTTGCGGGAACGTAAACGATGGAAATGAGACCAACCTCTGTAAGGCACTAAAATGACCACAATAAATAGTCATTTATCGCCTCAATCGTTAATTCTTAAGGGGCGAGTCATGGAGCTGATCGTGGCCCACCGGTTTATTTCCAAGACCCATTTCAAGGCTCACGCACTTGAGATCTTCCGGCAGGTCGAAGCTGGTGGGGAGCCCGTTGTCATCACCGACCATGGGCATCCCACGCTGGAGATCCGTCCCTACCGGCCCTCACAGGAAAACGCGCTCGACCTCCTGCGCGACTCTGTCCTCCGATATGACGATCCCTTCGAGCCTGTCGGCGAAGACGACTGGGAGGCCGCCCAGTGATTGTTCTGGACACGCATACTCTGGTCTGGTGGGTGGCAAGGGATGCCGCGCTGGGTGCGGCGGCGCTGGACGGCATCCAGACGGAGCAGAACAAAGGCGAGCATGGTGAAATCCTTGTCTCCGCCATTTCCGCGTGGGAGATCGCCCTGCTCGTGAAAAGCGAACGCCTTGCGTTGAACATGTCGGCCAACGCCTGGCTGGACACGGTCGCGCACGTCCCTGCCGTCCGCTTCGTCCCCGTCGATGCGCGCATTGCCACGGCCAGCGTCGACCTGCCCGGCGAGTTCCACAAGGATCCGGCTGACCGCATCATCGTCGCAACCGCGCGCATGCATAAAGCACGACTTGCGACGGCCGACAGGAAAATCCAGGCCTACCCACATGTGGAGACAATCTGGTGACCTGCCTTGCGGCATAGCGGCCTAAAATGGCGGTCTGACTGATTTAGTGTGTTGCCATGACTTTGCAAGATGCGCCCCTGGGGCATGAGGTCGCTTATCCCGACCGGTACGATCCCACGCTGCTGTTTCCCATCGACCGCGCGCCCAACCGGGCGGCGCTGGATATCACGGCGGACAGCCTGCCGTTCGCCGAGGGCGTGGACATCTGGAATGCCTATGAGGTGTCCTGGCTGGATCCGCGCGGCAAGCCCCGCGTGGCGCTGGCCAGCTTCACGGTGCCGGCCACCACGCCGTGCCTCATCGAATCCAAGTCCTTCAAGCTCTATCTGAATTCCTATAACCAGGAACGCATGCCGGACCTGGCGACGGTGGCGGCGCGCATGGAACAGGACCTGAGCGCGGCGGCAGGCGGCCCGGTGGGCGTGCGCCTGATTGCGCCGGAAGAATTCAATATGCAGCGGATCGCCGAACTGGACGGCGTCTGCGTGGATGACCTGGATATCGAGATCGAAGCCTACACTCCCGCGCCGCACTTGCTGCACGCCGCTGACCAGGCCGACATCGTGGAGGAAACGCTGACGTCACGCCTGCTGAAGTCGAACTGCCCGGTCACGGGGCAGCCCGATTGGGGCAGCGTGCGCATCCACTACCGCGGGCCGCGCATCGACCGCGCCGGCCTGCTGGCCTATATCGTGTCTTTCCGCCAGCACGCCGATTTCCACGAACACTGCGTCGAGCGCATGTTCACCGACATCCTGCGGACGTGCCGGCCGGAAACGCTGTCGGTCTATGCGCGCTATACCCGGCGCGGGGGACTGGACATCAATCCCTGGCGGGCAACGAAGGGCATGCCGGCGCCGGCGGACACGCGCACGGCGCGGCAGTAGCGGCACTAACGCAGCAACGGCACTAACGCAGCAACAGCAGCAACGGCAGTGACGGCACTAACGCCCCCCCGCAGTCCAGGCATCCGGGTTGATGGCATTGAGCAGTTGGCCTCCGCCATATGCCTCGATCTGCGCGAAAACGGAATCGAAGGCGATCTGCAGAACCTCCTCGGTGACGAAACCCAGGTGCGGTGTGGCGATGACCCTGGGGTGATGAATCAACGGATCGCTGGCATCCAGCACGGGCTCGACATCAAACACGTCGAGCGCGGCCCGGCCAGGACGGCCCGCATTCAGGGCCGCCAGCAGCGCCCCCGGCTCGATCAGCGCGGCGCGCGCGGTGTTGACCAGCAGTGAGTCCGGCTTCATCAGCGCCAGATCCTGCGCTGTCACGGAACCTCGGGTAGCGGGCACCACCCGCTGGTGCAGGCTGATCACATCGGACTGCGAGAAGAAGGCTGCACGGCTGTCCGCCACCAGCTCGCCGTCCGCCGCGGCCCGCTCACGTCCAGCGTCCGAAGCCCACCACCAAACGTGCATGCCGAACGCTTTGGCATAGGCCGCGACCTGCCGTGCCACGGCGCCATAGCCATACAGGCCCAGCACCCGACCCGCCGCGCTGCGCCCCACCTGGGTCTGCCAGCGCCCTGCCCTGACACTGTCCATCTGATTACGCAGGTCACGCAAGCCGGCCAGAATCAGTGTGAACGCCAGTTCGCAGGTGGCCGTGGAAAGAGGATCCTTGCGGGTTTCAGAGCAGAACACGATACCGCGGCGGGTAAGCGCAGGGATATCGACATGCGGATAATGACCACGACTGCTGATCATCCGGAGATTCGGCAACAGGCTGACCAGCGCTTCCGTCACGGGGGTGCGCTCCCGTACCAGCACCAGGATCTCCGCATCCTTGATCCGCGCCGCCAGGCGCACCGGATCCGGCTCATGCTCGTTCCAGATAGTGACATCGTGACCCGCCAGCCGGCCATAGCAAGGCAGCTGGCGCAGCGCATCCAGCCAATCGTCGATGATATGTACACGCATGAAGATACTCCAAAGCAGAGAAAACCCTTGCGCCTCAGCGCACGTCCGTGCGCAGGCGCAGGTACGAGTGCTCGCCGTGATGTACGGTGAGCAACGGCGGGCGGCCGTGCGGGACTTGCCCGAAATGCTGGGCATCCGCTCCCGCGAGCGAAACCCGGATGCGGCTGCCCTGGGAAAATGTCCATGCGGTGGGCGTCAACGCGAACTCGATGCGCACCGGCTCTCCCGGCACCAGTGGCGCTGCGTCGGCGCGCTTCAGGCTTTGGTAGGGCCAGGTGCAGCGATAGGTTTCAGGGGGCTCCGACACCTTCCGATGCAACGCTCGCAACATCCCTTCCGTGACGTATCGCATCGTCCCATCGGCTTCTACCTCCGTCACGTAGACGTGCAAGGCAGCATCGGGCTCGCTCGCGCTCAACAACACGGAGAAGACCGGATGACCGACAATGGAAAAAGCGTCATCCAATGGTGCGGACGTATAACTGAGAAAACCTTTTTGCGTCTCTTCCCAGGCGGGATAGCACACCGTATTCTCGTAGCCGGCGGCACGTTCATAGCGCGTATGGCGACCGGTGCCCGCGGAGAGATCCACCTGATAGGTATCACACCCCCCCCTTTCAGGCTGCCCCACCAAGCCGGCGTTACCGCCCAGAAAAAGCGTCCGTTGGACGACGCCGCCCGGCCACTCGCGGGCGCTGTGCCACTGTTCTTCATGCATGGAAAAATAATGGATGGGATCTTCGTCCGCGTAGCCCTTATCGACGCCCGCAAGATAATGATCGAAGAACCTCAGCACCTCCGCCATGATGGGAAACTCAGGCGCCACCGCGTCCCGCCACGGTGACACGTTCACCCGCGCGCCATGGTCCCAGGGTCCCAGCAGCAGATGGGTCGGATGGCTGTCCGCATAGGTCAGGTAGCGGCTGACCGAGCCGTTCGCATATGCAGCACCGTCCATCCAGCCCGACACGCACAGAACCGCCGCGCCGGGCGTCGCATTCGCGGCATAGTGATAGGGTCCCATCACCGCCGCCGTGAACGCGGCGTCATAGGGCAAGGCGCTGTCCTTGTAGCGAAACTCGGTGATGAAATCCACCATATGGAAGCTGTCCCGATGCTCGATGATGGCGGCGCGGCACAGGCTGCCGTCCACGTCCTCGTCCACCGGCTGCGGACCCGCCAGATTGGGATCCTTGAAATAGGCGAATTGCTGACGCAGTTCGCGGTCATCGCGATCCAGCGCACCCATGATCTGCCCATCCTTGCCCGCCAGCCGATTCGCCAGCAGCAAACCGCCGGGATAGCAGTTCTCCATATACGTATCGAACACCGCAAACAAGGGTGCCACTGCCTTGATCGCCGGATGACCGGTGGTCAAGAGGAAATCCGCCGCCGCGCCCAGGTACGAAACACCGGTAGACCCGATCGCGCCGTTGGACCATGGCTGCGCGACGATCCAATCCGCCACGGCATGGTAATCCGTGCGCTCGCGTGGCGAGCGGAAGCTGTCGCGGCGTCCGAAACTCGCGCCCGTACCGCGCACATCGACGACCACCAGGGCGTAACCGCGTGGAATGAACATGTCGCGATAGCGCGAAGTATTGGGACTGCACTCCGTGGCGACAGAGTCATCCACCAGGGCGAAGCGCCGGTAGTAAGGCGTGAATACGACAATAGTGGGAAAACTCGCAGGCGCCGCCGTGTCCGCCTTGGGTTGCGGCAGATGCACGTCAAGCGCCAGGCGCACGCCATCGTCCATCGCGACGTAGCAGGAAAGCGGTTTAAGGGGAATCGTGTAGCCCACGGGCCGCTGCGCAAGATAGGCAGAGGGCGAGACACGCCAGGCGCGAGTGGTCCTGTCTGAATCCGACATGGTTTTTCTCCAGATGAATTTTTAGTGTGGTGCTAAGTACGTACGCGCGTCGTCTCAGGCATAGGCGACGCCGGCTCCACCGCGTGGATCGGCGCCTCCGCGCAGCTTGCCGTCAACGAGGCTGATCGCGTGCGCCCGCGCCATGACGGGATCGAAGCTGTAGAAACTATGCTGTACCTGATGCCCGCGGCCGCGCAATGCATCCACGACGCGCGACTGCACCGTCGCCTCGGCGTGTATCACCGGCCCTTCGCAATGAATGCGCGGCACGGTCACGGCTTCGACGGGTGACATGCCAAAGTCGATGATGTTGATGATGGCCTGCACGACGGCGCTGATGATCACGCTTCCGCCCGGCGATCCCACGGCCAGGACGGGCTTGCCGTCCTTGAACAATATGGTGGGGGACATGCCGGTCGTCCGCGCCTTGCCGGGAGCCATCGAATTCATGTTGCCGGGAATGGGATCGAACAGCTTCATGGAGTTGTTGTAGTTGAAGCCCAATCCGGGCGTGACGACACCGGCCGTCGTTCCCAGCGTATGCGTCAGCGCCGCGACATTGCCCTGCGCATCCCATACCGTTACATGCGTCGTGCATCCTGGCAGATCCTCGAACGCATCGCCGATTCTTTCACCTCGGCCTATCCTGTCCGCCCAGAACGCCGCGCGCTCCGGCGCAATCAGTTGCATGACCGGCACGTCGACGTAGCGCGGATCGCCCAGATAGCGATTGCGATCCATGTGCGCCGCCGCCATCGCGCTGGCCACCAGATGCATATGCTCGGGGCCACCATGCTCCAAGCTACCGAGGTCGAAGTGATCCAGGATGTTCAGGATCTGCAGGACCGTCAAGCCGCTGCCCGGCGGATTGTTGGATCGCACCGTGTAGCCACGATATCGGCTTTCGAGCGGAACCCCCTCATCGACACGGTAATTCGCGAAGTCTTCGCGGGTCACGTAGGCGCCGTTCGCTTCGAAGTCGTTCAGAATCTCATCGGCGAGCGCCCCTGTGTAGAAGTCTCGCCACCCCGCGCTGGCGATCCGCTGCAGCGTACGGCCGTAATCGGTCAGCATCATGCGTTCTCCGGGCTCGTAGAACCTGCCTTCCGCATGCAGGTAGATCCGCGCGCTTTCAGCCGTGGTAGCCAGACGGCGCAGGCCATCGGGGGTGCCGGGATGTGCGTACGCCACCCAGACCTGGCGCGCGTGCGGGGTCACGATGACGCCCTCGAGGGCCTGTTCGATGGCAGGCTGCAGCAGGCTATCCCAAGACATTGAGCAACATGACTCGTGGAAGGTGCCGAGCCCCGCCAGCGTGCCCGGGGTCATGATGGAGCCGTAGCCGATTTCGCTGCGGAAATCATCGAACAGGGAATAACGGGAGATCGCCGTGCGCCCCTTCACATCCCCGGCCCACATATCAGGCGTCACCCGCGATCCCGCACGGTTATTGAAGTCCAGGGTGCGGCTGCGCCCCGTCGCCGCGCTGTAGTAATGCAAGGTTCCCATGCCACCGATACCGCCCATGAAGGGATCGTTGATCATCTGGGCGAAGGCCGTAGCCACCAGCGCGTCAAATGCATTCCCCCCGGAAGCAAGGATGCGCGCCCCGACATCCGCGGCACGCGGCTGCGGGCAAACGACGACTCCTTTCATTTTGCGCTCCTCAGGTTGTATCGGCGTCCCAGCAAGGCACTCCCCGCCACGGTCAGCAAAAGCGTCACAGCAAGCAGGACAAAGGACAGCGCCGCCCCGAACGGCCAATTGCTGGCGCGCGTGAACTGGTCATAGACCGCGGGCGCCATCATCTGGAATTGCGGACCGCCCAGCAACACGGGCGTGGAGTATGCGTTCATGCACAAGATGAACACCAGGGCGCACCCCGCCACGACGCCCGGCGTTGCCTGCGGCAGGACGATGCGGCGGAACACGGTGAACGGCGACGCGCCAAGATTCGCCGCGGCTTCCTCTGTTTCACGGCGTATGCTTTCGATCACGGCGGAGAGCGTCAAGACCATGTATGGCAGTACGACACCGACAATGCCGGCGATGACGGCGCCCGGGGTATACATAAGCTTCACCGGGCTGGAGATGAGGCCGGCGCCCAGCAGCGACGCGTTGACCAGCCCGGAACTGCCTAATAGCGCCACCCATCCCGCCGCTCGCACCACGTTGCCGACCAGCAGGGGAAACAGCGTCAGGATGGTGAACAGGGACTTGTAGCGGCTTTCCATCCTGGCCAGCCAATATGCCACGGGAAAGGCCAAGGCCAGCGTGACGATCGTGCACAGCAGCGCGATACCCAATGTGGTGAGCAGCACATCCTGATAGAACGGATCGCTCACGGCGCGCCAGTAGTTCTGTGCGGTGAACATCTGCTCCAGCATGCCGGCGGTGGAACTGAAGCCGTTGAAAGAGATGCGCGCCATGAGTGCCAGCGGAATACCCATGAGAATCACCACGATCACGGTGGCGGGCAGTATCAGAATGGCCATGTCACCCCCGGATCTCGCGTGTCCAGAAATCGAACATCGCGGCATGCTGGCTAGCCATATAGGCGAAGTCCAACGGCCACAGCTTGGCGATCTGCTCCGGCGTCAGGCTGATCTCACGGCTCAATGACTCGGGCAGCCTTGCATTGTCCACGGTAGGCAGATAGCCGGTCTTGCTGGCTACCTCGACCTGGGCTGCCGGATCCAGCATCGCGTTCAGGTATGAGAAGCCTGCCGCCTTGTTGCGAGCATTGCGCGGCACTCCGGCGTCGTAGCTGGTGACGTAGCTGCCCTCGGAGGGGAATACGATGCCCACCGGCAATCCGGCCTGGCGCCAGCTGTAGGCACGAGCAATGGAATTCACGGTGATCAGGATGTCCTCGGATTTCAAGGCTTGTCCCACGGCATCCGTCGCCGGCCACAGCTTGATATCCTGCTTCTTGAGCTCCCGTAGCTTGCTGGTCGCCGGAGCAAAATCCTTCATGCTGCCGCCGCCGACCATGGCCGAGATGACCGCCATCGTCAGGAAGAAGTTGTCCGAGATGCCGAATTTCCCTTTCCACTTCGGATCCCACAGATCGGCGAAACTTTGCGGCGGTACCTTGATCCTGTCCTTGTTGTAGATGATGGCGTAGGCCGAATAGATCTGGGGAATGCCGTACGGGCGCCGCAGGAAAGGCAGCACGTGGCCGGCATTGGACACATTCTCCGTATTGATGGATTCCAGGGCATTCTGCTCCGCCACGGCGAACAGATCGTAATCCGCCAGATGCGCCACATCCATGCTCCCGCGCCGGCTGTTGCGTTCCGCCAGGACCTTCGTGCGCCTCGCGGAGGCGGCGGAGACGGCCTGCAAAACCTCGATCCCCTGCGGCCCCATCAACGGACCGTCGATCGAATCGCGCATGGCCTGCCCAAGTTCGCCGCCCCAAGTCCCCACAACGACCTGAGAAGCGGCCATGGCCGCCTTGGGCCCCAGCAGCGACAGGGCCGCCGTTGCCGTAAGGAATTCACGTCTGTTCATTTTGATTCTCCCCTTGCGAAATGTTCTGCGTTGACGAACTCAAGCGACGGCCATCAGGCGCACGGCCGCGCTATCCCAGGAGGCGGCCACCACATCCCCCACCCTGATGCCGCGCCTGGAGTCGTCGATGCCCGGTGTCGGATGGATGGCCAACAACGAAGTGCCTTGGAAATCGAGGCGATACTCGGTTTGCGAGCCCAGATACTGAATGGATGCCACTCGCGCTGGCGCCGTGCCGGCAGACGCCGGCCGCAACTGGATATGCTGGGGCCGCAGTACGAACAAGCGCTCGTGGCCGCCCGGCTCCTGCCCGGTGTTCGCCGACAACAGAGCACCGGACGGCGTACGCACACCGTCAGCCTCCACCATGCCCTTCACGATGTTGCAACGTCCGAGGAAATCGGCGACGAATGCATTGGCTGGCCGCTCGTAGAGGTCCTCCGCCGTACCGATCTGATGCACCCGCCCGGCTTCCATGACGACCAGGCGGTCGGCCATGCTCAATGCCTCTTCCTGGTCATGAGTGACCAGGAGCGTCGTGAATCCGAGGCGCTGTTGCAGCGTCCGTATTTCCTCACGCACGTCGGCCCGCAGCTTGGCATCCAGATTGGACATGGGCTCGTCCAGCAAGAAAACGGATGGATTGACCGCCAGCGCCCGCGCCAAAGCGACACGCTGCTGCTGACCACCGGACAACTGCCGGGGCAGCCGATCCTGCAAATGTTCCAGGCGCACCAGCCGCAGCGTTTCCCGCACGCGGTCCTCCCGCTCCGAGCGGCCTACCTTGCGCATCTCCAGACCGAAACCCACGTTCTGCGCCACTGTCATGTGAGGAAACAGCGCATACGACTGAAACACCATGCCCGTGCCGCGCGCGTACGGTGCCTGCGCGGTGATGTCTTTGCCAGCGATATGGATTTCACCGCTGGTCGGCTCGATGAAACCGGCCACCATGCGCAGTGTCGTTGTCTTGCCGCAACCCGACGGCCCGAGCAGAGCGACGAGCTCGCCCTCGGCCATATCCAGTTCGATTCCTTCGACGGCGACATGGCTACCGTAGGTCTTGCGAAGGTTCTTCAGTTTGAGTGTGTTCACGTACGCAGCCTTCAGACGATGCGGGACAATTTGACAAACCGATCCGTGAGCAACATCAGCGCGGCGACGATCACGATTTGAATGGTGGCGATGGCCGAAAGCGTCGGATCCATCCGGAATTCGAGGTAATTCAGCATGACAATGGGTAGCGTCGTCATGCCGGGGCCAACCAGTAGCAAGGTAAGTTCGAGGTTCTCGAAGCTCTGGATGAAAGAGAACATGGCGGCCGCCACCAGGCCTGGGCGCAGCGCGGGCAAGGTAATTCGATAGAACACCGTAAAGGGATGTGCGCCCAGGTTGGCGGCGGCTTCCTCCGCGGCCAGGTCCAGCCCCTGCAGGCTGGCCAACGTGACGCGCACCGTCCACGGGATGGTCAGGAGCACATGGGCGGCGATCAGACCTGGCAACGTCCCGGCGATGTCGACGTCAAGACGGTCCTGGAGATTCAGATAGAAGAGGAACAGCGCGGTGCCGGCGACCACGCCGGGAACGGCAAGCGGCCCCAGCAGCAACGTTTTCAAAGCCTCTTTCCCCGCAAAACTGCGGCGCGTTATTGCCAGCGCCGCCAGCGTGCCCAGCGGGACGCCAATGAGGCTGGCGATCAGGGCTACTTCGATGCTGGCCAGGAAACCCTGCGAGAACTCCCGTTGGACCAGGGCGTTGGCGTACCACTTCAATGACCAGCCCTGAGGTGGGAACGAGACAATTTCCTGGGAGAAGAAACTGGTGATCACCACCATGCCGACAGGAATCAGCATGATGAAATACGCGATGAAGACCGTCGCACGCAGCGACTTGCTTTTGCCGGCCATCTGATTTTCCCCTTTGCTATGCGTTCTTCAGCCATTAAATCGATGGCGAATACATGCGTCAAATGCGAAAATCCATCCTCGAAATGCGAAAAACGCATAGATCAAGGGAGCCTGCAATGATGAATGTGAAAGAACTGGAGGCCTTCCGCGCCTTCATCGAAAGCGGCTCGGTCACCGCCGCGGCGGAGCGCTTGCACCGGACCCAGCCTCAGATAGGCAGGTTGCTGACTTCATTGGAGGAAACGGTCGGATTCCGCTTGTTCGACCGCGTCGGCAGGCGGCTGCAACCCACCCCTGAGGGCTGGCGGTTCTATGACGATGTGGAGCGGGTCATGCGTGACCTGCAATCCTTAAGCCGGTCTGCAGCGCATATCCGTACGGGCGTGTCTGACCATTTGCGCATCCTGGTGGCGCCCCACGTCGTCGGCGCGTTGGTCGCCGGCGCCTTGGCCGAGGTTCAGGCTCGCAATCCCAAGCTGACCGCCGAGGTCAGGGCGCGTACGCGGCGCGATATCGAAACCTGGATCGTCAAAGAAAAATTCGACGTCGGCATCAGCGTGTTGCCGGCGGAAAGCCCCTTCATAGAGGTGGAACTCTTCCTGCGCAACCAGGCCGTCGTCATCATGCATCATGCGCATCCGCTGGCCTCCCGCGAAGTCATAGACCTGGATGCGCTGCTCGATCAACCATTGATTCTTACCCATCCCCGTTCGCTCCTGCGGCAGAGCGTCGAATCCCTCTATCGGGAGCGGCGCAAGACGCCAGTAGTGCAGTTCGAAACCACTAACGGACTGACAGCCTGTGAGCTCGCGGCGCATGGCCTGGGAATTGCGTTTGCCGACCCCTTCGTCGCGCTGTCGGTGGATACGCGCAACCTGTGCATACGCCAATTCGTGCCCGAATTGCCTCTCGAATATGGCTTCATATTTCCTGCGGGGCGTTCGCGCCCGAAGTCCGCCCGGGACTTCACGGATGCCGTGCGCGTCACCGCGGCAAGGCGCCTGGCCGAACTGGGTCTGGCTTCATCCTAGCCGATATCCGGCTGGCGCCGGGCGCCTTACAGCGCCTTTTCCCGGATCGCGGGCCAGGCGCGTTGCAGGTAGTACAGCATCGACCACACCGTCAGGATCGCGGCGATGAGGATCAGGATGTCGCCCAGGACACGCATGCTGATGCCATGAATGGGCTGGTTGTACAACAGGCAGGGAATGGCCACCATCTGGGCGGCGGTCTTGAACTTGCCCAGGCGGTGCACCGCCACGCTGGCGCTGGCGCCGATCTTCGCCATCCACTCGCGCAACGCCGAAATCGTGATTTCCCGGCCGATGATGATCAGGGAAATGAAAGCATCGACCCGGCTCAGGTCCAGCAGCACGATCAGCGCGGCGCAAACCATCAGCTTGTCCGCCACGGGATCCAGGAAGGCGCCGAACGCCGACGTCTGGTTCCAGCGGCGCGCCAGCCAGCCGTCGAACCAGTCGGTCAACGCGGCGATGATAAAGGACACCGCGGCCAGCATATCGCGATGGCCTTCGCTAAGCCAACTGCCGGGAAGGTAAAACAGGCCCACCACCAGAGGAATCATGGCGATGCGCAGCCAGGTCAGAATGATCGGTACGTTTAGGGGCATGATGACGCGTATGCTACATCAGCCAGCGCAACAAGATTTGTCATATGGCGATTTGCGGGTTAATTGTCATCACTTAGATACATATGATCGTCGCAAGGACGATCGTATGCCTCTTCGCCCCTCAGTGCAGCGCTTCATAAATCCGTTCCGCCAGATCCTGCGAAATCCCGTCCACCGAAGCCAGATCCTCGATGCTGGCCCGTGATACGCCGGAGAAGCCGCCGAAGCGCGCCAGTAGCCGCTGCCGCCGCCGCGCGCCGACGCCCTCGATTTCCTCCAGCCGCGAGACATTGCGCGCCTTGGCCCGCCGCGCCCGCATCCCGGTGATGGCGAAGCGGTGCGCCTCGTCCCGCACCTGGGCGATCAGCATCAGCGCGGCCGATTCGCCGCCCAGCGCCACCGGCGGCCGTTCGTCGGGAAAGACCAGGGTTTCCAGGCCGACCTTGCGCCCTTCCCCCTTGGCCACCCCGACCAGCACGGAGATATCCAGCCCCAGCTCGACGAACACCTGGCGCGCGACTTCCACCTGCCCCTTGCCGCCGTCGATCAGCACGACACCGGGAAGCTCGGCATCCCCATCGGCAACCTTGGCGAAGCGCCGCGTCAGCACCTGCCGCATGGCGGCATAGTCATCCCCCGGCGTGATCCCGGCGATGTTGTAGCGCCGATAGAGCGAAGGCTGCATCTCGTGATGCTCGAATACCACGCAGGAAGCCTGCGTCGCCTCGCCCGCCGTGTGGCTGATGTCGAAGCACTCGATGCGCAAGGCATCCAGCGCCGCCTCGTCGTTGTCCAGGTCCAGGGCCTCGGCCAGGGCCAGCGTGCGCGCCGCGCGCGCCCCCGACTCCGTCAGCGCGCGCGCCAGCGCCATCTCGGCATTGCGCTGCGCCTGCTCCAGCCAGGACCGCCGCACCCCTTGCGGCCGCGTCAGCACCCGCACGCGAATACCCGCCTGTTCCGCCAGCAGGTCGACCAGTTCCGCATCCGGCAAGGCATGCGAGCACACCAGCACCGGCGGCAGCTTGTTGTCCGTGTAATGCTGACCGACAAAGGCCTCCAGCACATCCGCGGCCGCCTCGCCTTCCGCATGGGTAGGGAAAAAAGGCTTGTCCCCCAGGTGCCGCCCGCCGCGCACCATGGCCAGGTTGACGCAGACACGCCCGCCCGCCACCGCCACCGCGATGACATCGCTGTCCTCGCCGCCCACGTCCTCCATGGTCTGCTGATGCAGGACCCGCGCCAGCGAACCCATCTGGTCGCGCAGGGCAGCGGCACGCTCGAACTCCAGCGCTTCGGACGCGCGCAGCATGCGTACCTCGATCTCGCCCATCACTTCCTTGGCCTGACCATTGAGGAAACGCCCCGCCCGATCCACGTCCCGCGCATATTCCTCGGCCGGCACCGCATCCACACAGGGGGCGGAACAGCGTCCGATCTGGTGCAGCAGACAGGGCCGCGACCGGTTGGCGAAGACCGTGTCCTCACAGGTGCGCAGGCGGAATACCTTCTGCAGGATCTGGATGGTCTCGCGCACCGCCCAGGCGTTCGGGAAAGGCCCGAAGAACTGCCCGCGCTTGTTGGTCGCGCCGCGGTAATAGGCGATGCGCGGCCACTCATGTCCCGTGATCCACAGATACGGATAGGACTTGTCGTCGCGGAACAGGATGTTGTAGCGCGGCCGCAGGCTCTTGATCAGATTGCTTTCCAGCAGCAGCGCTTCGGCCTCGGAACGGGTTACCGTCACCTCGACCAGCGCCACCTTGGACACCATCTGCGCAATGCGCGGGCTACTCAGCGTTTTCTGGAAATACGACGAGACGCGCTTCTTCAGGTCGCGCGCCTTGCCGACATACATGACCTGGCCTTCCGCATCGATATGCCGGTAAACCCCCGGCAGATGCGGCAGATCAGCCAGAAACGATTTCAGATTGAAGGCTGCTTCGGGCATGCTGATAACGGCGTTCGGCTTGCAGGGCGTCCCAGCGGGGGGCGCGGAATCGGGGCATCAGGCGGCGGATGCGTTCAACGGACAGCTCGTCCAGCTGCCACTTCAGGCGGTCCAGCAGGTCATCGGCCATGTCCGGCCGGTTGCACACCAGGACCATGTCGCAACCGGCATGCAGCGCGGCTTCGGCACGCGCCAGGATGTCGCCCGCCACCGACGCGCCTTCCATGGTCAGGTCGTCGGAAAATACCACGCCGTCGTAATGCAGGCGGTCGCGCAGGATCTCGCCGACCCAGCGGCGCGAGAAGCCGGCGGGATGCTTGTCCACCTTGGGATAGATCACATGGGCCGGCATCACCGATCCGAGCACGTTGTCGCCCAGCCAGCCATAGGGCGCGGCGTCTTCATGCAGGATGCGTTCGAGGCTGCGCGGATCGACCGGAATGTCGTGATGCGAATCGGCGCTGACGAAACCGTGGCCGGGGAAATGCTTGCCGCAGGCAGACATGCCGGCCAGCCCCAGCCCCTGGATGACGGCGCGCGACAGCATGGTGACCACGCGCGGATCGCGATGGAAGGCCCGATCGCCGATCACCTTGCTGACCCCGTAGTCCAGGTCCAGCACCGGCGTGAAGCTCAGGTCCACGCCGCAGGCACGCAGTTCGGCGGCCAGCACATAGCCGGCATCGGACGCCACCCGCATGGCCACCAGCGGATCGCGATTCCAGATCTCGCCCAGGCGGCCCATGGGCGGCAGTACCGTGAAGCCATCGCTGCGGAAGCGCTGCACACGGCCGCCTTCATGGTCCACCGCGATCAGCAGCGGCTCGTCGCGCGCATCGTGGATCTCGCGAGTCAGGTCGCACAGCGCGCGGCGGTCCTGGAAATTGCGGGCAAACAGGATGACGCCGCCCACCAGCGGATGGCGCAGGCGTTTCTTCTCCTGCTTGGTCAGCGAAGTGCCCTGCACATCGACCATGACGGGACCGGGGGGCAGCGATTTCTTTTTCTTGTGTGACATATTGGGTAGAACTCCGGTGGGAAGAACTCCGGTGGTTAAAACGCCACCAGCTGGAACGCCGGCAGGATAAAGCTCCAGAGAGGCAGGACTTCAATCGGCGGCGCAGGGCACCTGCAACGGCGCCAGCCCTTTCAGCGCCGCGTTTCGACTATGACATACGCCGCGGCCATGTCGGACTCATCGGTCAGCGAGACATGCGCGGCGCCGAAGCGGGTGGCATACCAGGCCTGCAGTTCCGGCGCCAGTACCAGGATGGGCCGGCCGCTGGGCGCGTTAAGCGTCTGCACACGGCGCCAGGCCATGGGCATGCGCATGCCCAACCCGATGGCCTTGGAAAAGGCCTCCTTGACGGCGAAGCGGGTGGCCAGGAACAGCACACCGCGCCGCGCATCACGGCGACGCCGCGCGTGGAACTTGATCAATTCCTGCTCACCAAGGATTTTTTCCGCGAAACGGTCGCCGTGGCGTTCCAGCGCGCGGGCGATGCGGTCGACACGGATCAGGTCCATGCCGATGCCGGCTATGGTTGCCGCCGGGGCATCCAGGATCGCGCCAGGGATGGCCCCGGATACAGCCCCGGGGGCAAGCCCAGGCGTCCCCCCGGATATGGCCTGGGCGGCCGAAACGTCAGGCGTCGTTGATGACGGCGTACTCATGATGGATTCCTCAGCTGCGCGGCACGTCGCAGGGCGTCGCGCCGCAGCCGTCCATCATACGTCAGGCGGGCGTAAACCCCTTGCCGCGCGCCGCTTCCACGCGGGCCAGCACCATCAGCGCCTTCATGTCGCGCACGGCCTTGTCCCAGCCGTCGAACACTGCCTGGGCGACGATGGCGTGGCCGATGTTCAGCTCGGCCAGGCCGTCCAGCGCCGCCACCGGCTGGACGTTGCCGTAATGCAGGCCATGGCCGGCATTCACGCGTAGCCCGTGGCGCAAGCCTTCGGCGATGGCGGCCTTGATACGCGCCAGTTCGGCGACGGCCTGGGCGCCCGTCGTCTCGGCATACGCGCCGGTATGCAGTTCGATGACCGTGGCGCCGGCGCGGGCGGCGGCCTCGATCTGGGCCGCCTCGGGATCGATGAACAGCGACACCCGGATGCCCGCCTCGCGCAGTTGCGTCACCGCGGCGCTGACCGCGGCCTGCCCGCCGATCACGTCCAGGCCGCCTTCGGTGGTCAGTTCGGCGCGCTTTTCCGGCACCAGGCACACGTCGTTGGGCCGCACCTGGCAGGCGATGTCCAGCATTTCCGCCGTCACCGCGCATTCCAGGTTCATGCGGGTGCGCAACTGGGGCCGCAGTGCATGCACGTCGGCGTCCTGGATATGGCGGCGGTCTTCCCGCAGATGCAGGGTGATGAGATCGGCCCCCGCTTCTTCGGCGCGCAGCGCCGCGGCGATGGGGTCGGGATAACCGGCGTGGCGCTGCTGCCTGAGCGTGGCCACGTGGTCGATATTTACACCTAGTTCAATCATTGCGCTGCCGTCTTGGTCGTTTCTTCCCAGCCTCCGCCCAAAGCCTTGTAGAGCTGCACGCGGTTTACCAGGGAAGCCAGCCGGGTCTGCACCACTCCCAGCTGGGCGTTGAAATATGTAATCTGGGCATTCTGCACCTGCAGATAGCTGTCGACACCGCCCGTGTAGCGCAAATTCGATAATTCCAGGCTGCGCGCGGAGGACTGTTGCAACGCCAGTTGCGCCTGCAACTGCGTCCCGTAAGTCGCTTCGCCCGCCAATGCGTCCGAGACTTCCTGGAACGCCTGCTGGATGGATTTTTCGTACTGCGCCACGGCAATATTATCGCGTGCCTTGGCCAGGTCCAGGCCGGCGCGGATACTGCCGCCGGCGAAGATGGGGGTGGTGATGGACGGCGAGAAGCTCCAATAGCCGTTACCGCCCTTGAACAGGTCGGACAACGACGGGCTGGCCACGCCAAACAGCCCGGTCAGGCTGAGCGTCGGGAAAAAGGCCGCGCGCGCCGCGCCGATATTGGCGTTGGCCGATTGCAGGCTGTTTTCCGCGGACAGGATGTCGGGCCGCCGTTCGAGCAGGTCCGACGGCAGGCCCGCCGGCACGTCCGCCATGATCCGGTCCATCTCGAAAGGCGCCGGTCCCGGCAGGTCCGTCGGCAGTGGCGCGCCGACCAGCAGCACGAGGGCATTGATGGCCTGCGAGCGGGTGCGCGCCAGTTCCGTCAGGTTGGCGGAAGCGGTATCCAGCAGGGACTTGGACTGGTTCAGGTCCAGCTCCGACGAGATGCCGCCGTCGAAGCGGCGCTTGACCAGGTCATAGGACTGCTGGCGCGAGTCCAGCGTCTGGCGGGTCAGGGCCAACTGGGCGTCGGCGGCGCGCAGATTCAGATATGCCTGCGCCACCTCGCCGATCAGCGATATCTGCACGCTGCGCTGGGCCTGCTCGGTCGCCAGGAAGTTCTGGTAGGCCGCTTCGGACAGGCTGCGCAGGCGACCGAAAACGTCGATCTCGAAGGTGGTCAGCCCTATGCCGGCCTGATAGCTGCTGTTGATGGACGGACCGTCCGTACCCCCCAGGCGCATCTTGGGCGGCAGGCGTTCGCGCGTTCCCTGCACGCCGGCCCCAATGGACGGCCACAGCTCGCCGCGCTGCTGACCCCATTGGGCGCGCGCTTCCTCGACGCGCTGCACTGCCACGCGCAGGTCGCGGTTATTGGTCAGCGCCAGGCCGATCAAGGCGCGCAACTGGTCGTCGCGGAAAAATTCCTGCCAGCCCAGGTCGGGGGCGGCGGTGCCCGCCACGGGCGTGACCGCGCTGGCGGGCTGATCACCGGCGGTGGCGGCCTTGTCGTAGCCGTTGTAGACCACCTTGGGCTGTTGCGGCCAATCGGCCTGCACCGGCGCTGGCGGGCGATGGTAGTCAGGAGCAAGGCTGCAGGCCGACAGCAGGCCAGCCAGCAGGCTCACGGAAAAGACGCGGGCCGTGCTCATCGTTGCTCCTTGTCGTCGGTGGAGGACGGACCCGGCGTCGCCATCGGCGGTATCGGCGGACCGTCGGCGGCGACTTCGCCGCGCGCGCGCTTCTCGGCCTGCTCGGCCTCCCACGCACGGGCCTCGGCACCCAGCAGACGGGGTTTGCTCTTGAAAAAGCCCAGCACCACCACGAAGAACGTCGGTACGAAGATCACCGCGAAAGGCGTGGCCGCCAGCATGCCGCCCATCACGCCCAGGCCCACCGCGCGCTGGCTGGCCGCGCCCGCGCCGGTGGCGATGCACAGCGGAATCACGCCCAGGATGAAGGCCAGCGACGTCATCAGGATAGGCCGGAAGCGCAGCCGCGCGGCGTCCACCGCCGCTTCCATCAGGCCCTTGCCGCGGGCATATTCGTCCTTGGCGAATTCGACGATCAGGATGGCGTTCTTCGCCGCCAGGCCGATCACCGTCACCATGCCGACCTGGAAGTACACGTCGTTGGACATGCCCAGGGCGCTCACCAGGGCCACCGCGCCCAGCATGCCCAGCGGCACCACCAGCATGACCGATAGCGGGATGGCCCAGCTTTCATACAGGGCGGCCAGCACGAGGAACACCACCAGCAGCGACAAACCCATCAGGATGGGAGCCTGGTTGCCGGCCTGCCGTTCCTGGTAGGACAGGCCGTTCCACTCGTAGCCGAAGCCTTGCGGCAGCTGGTCCATCAGGCGTTCCATCTCGACCATGGCGTCGCCGGTGGTGTGGCCCGGCTGGGCGTCACCGCTGATGCGGATGGATTCGTAGCTGTTGTAACGCACGATCTGCACCGGCCCCTGCTTCCAGTGGGGCGTGACGAAGGTCGACAGCGGCACCATGCCGCCATCGCTGTTGCGTGCGTTCAGCTTCAGCACATCCTCCACCTGCATGCGGTACTTCTGGTCGGCCTGCACCCAGACGTTCTGCATGCGCCCGAAGTTGGGGAACTTGTTGATGAAGGCACTGCCGACCGCGGTCGACACCAGGCTGGCCGCTTCGGAGAAGTCCACCCCCAGGGCGGCGGCCTTGTCGCGGTCGATATCCAGGCTCAGCTGCGCGCCCGGCCCCAGGCCGGAAATCCGCACCTGGGACAGGATGGGGCTCTGCATCGCCAGCCCCATCAGCTGCGCGGTGGCCTGGCCCAGTGCTTCCGTGCCGGCGCTGGCGCGGTCCTGCAGGCGGAAGTCGAAACCGGTGGCGTTGCCCAGCGTGGAAATGGCCGGCGGCACCACGGTAAAGACCATGGCGTCGTGGATGCCCATCAGCAGCGTGTTCAGCGCGCGGAACGACACGGCCTGCGCCGAATTGGCCCGGCCCTTGCGCTGGTCGAAGTCCTTCAGCGTGGTGAACGCCAGGGCGGCGTTCAGGCCGTTGCCGTTGAAGCTGAAGCCCTGTACGGCGATGATGTTCTGCACCTGCGGCTCGGCCATGAAATGCTTCTCGACCTGCTCCAGCACTTCGACCGCGCGGTTGGCGCTGGCGCCCGTGGGCAGTTCGATATTGCTGATGACGTAACCCTGGTCCTCTTCCGGCAGGAACGAGGACGGCAGGCGCAGATACAGCCAGCCCAGCGCCAGTACCAGCACCAGGTAGATCAGCATCATGCGGCCACCCTTGTGCAGGATGCGCGCAACCCAGTTCTGGTAGCGGGTGGTGGTGGCGTCGAAACTGCGGTTGAACCAGCCGAAGAAACCACGCTTCCCGTTATGGTGATCGGCCGGCACCGGTTTCAGGATGGTCGAACACAGCGCGGGCGTGAAAGTCAGCGCCAGCAGCGCCGAGAAGAAGATGGACACGGCCATGGCCACGGAGAACTGGCGGTAAATCACGCCCACCGACCCGCCCATGAAGGCCAGCGGCAGGAACACGCTGACCAGCACCAGGGTGATGCCGGTGATGGCGCCGGTGATCTGCGGCATGGCGCGCGAAGTGGCCTCCTTGGGCCCCAGGCCTTCGGTCGCCATGATCCGTTCGACGTTCTCCACCACCACGATGGCGTCATCCACCAGGATGCCGATGGCCAGCACCATGGCGAACATGGTCAGCACATTGATGGAAAAGCCCAGCGCCAGCATTACCGCGAAGGCGCCCATCATCGCCACCGGCACCACCAGGGCCGGGATTAGCGTGTAGCGCACGTTCTGCAGGAACAGGAACATGACCAGGAACACCAGCACCATGGCTTCCACCAGGGTGTAGACCACGTCGGTGATGGAGACCTTGACGTAGGGAGCGGTGTCGTAGGGGATGTCGTATTTGACGTCGGCGGGGAAGTAGCGTGACAGCTGCTGCATCTGCGCCCGCACGCCGCTGGCCGTCTGCAGCGCGTTGGCGTCGGGCGACAGGATGATGGCGAAGGCGGCGGTCGGCTTGCCGTTCAGGCGTGCGCCGAAGAAGTAGTTGTCGGCGCCGATTTCCACGCGCGCCACGTCGCGCACCCGCACCACCGAACCGTCGCTGTTGGCGCGCAGCACGATGTTGCCGAAGCCTTCCACCGAGGCCAGTTGGCCATTGGCCACCACCGTGGCGGTGGTGCGCTGGCTGTCGGGGTTGGGCGGGCCGCCCAGGTTGCCGCCGGAAATCAGCACATTCTGCTGGGCGATGGCCTGGTTGACCTGCTCCATGCTCAGGTTGAAGCCGACCAGCTTCTGCGGGTCGACCCAGATGCGCATGGCGCGCGGCGCCGCGAACAGCTGGAACTGGCCCACGCCCGGCACCCGCGAGACCGGGTTCTTGATGTTGCGCGTCACGTAGTCAGCCAGCGCGGTCTGGTCCAGCGTGCCATCCGTGGACGACAGCGTGACGATCATCAGGAAGCCCGTACTGGTCTGCTGGAATTGCAGGCCCTGCTGCGTCACGGCTGCCGGCAGCTGCGCGGTGACGTTGGCCACGCGGTTCTGCACGTCCACCTGGGCCAGGTCGGGATCGCGGCCCGGTTCGAAAGTGGCGGTGATGGTCGATTGGCCGTTGGAGTCGCTGACCGACTCGTAATACAGCAGGCCCTTGGCGCCGTTGAGCTGATCCTCGATCAGGCTGGTGACCGAATCGGCCACTTCCTTGGCCGAAGCACCCGGATAGGTGGCGGTGATTTCGATCGCCGGCGGCGCCACGTTCGGATACTGCGAGATCGGCATATTGGGGATGGCCAATATGCCCGCCAGCAGGATGAACAAGGCGACGACCCAGGCGAAGATCGGTCTATCGATAAAAAATTGCGGCATGTGTAGGTGTCCTGGGGACAGTACTGACCGAAGGTAGGCAGATGCCTGCCCGTGCCCGCGGTGTCAATTTTCCGGAATCAAGGTTCCCGTCTGGCTCAGGACTTCTGCGCGGGAGCCCCGCCCTGCCCGCCGGCGGCCGGCGCGGCGTCCTTGCCGGCAGGGCCGGCCGGTGCCGCCGCGGGAGCAGGTTGCCCTGGCTGACCGGGATTTCCCGGTGTCCATTGCGACATCTTCACGGGCGCTCCCGGACGAATCTTCTGGAAACCCTCGACGATCACGACATCGCCCGCCTTCAACCCGCTGGTGACGATCCAGCGGCCGTTGTTGACACCCGCCGTCGTGACGTTCACCGAAGCCACCTTGCCGTCGCGCACCAGCATCAGGCTCTGCAAGCCGTCCGGCGTACGCTGCAGGGCCTGTTGCGGCACCAGCAAGGCCTGGGCGTCGACGCCCTGCGCCAGGCGCACCCGCACATACATGCCAGGCAGCAGGTCATGCTCGGGGTTGGGGAACTCCGCGCGCAGGTTGACCTGGCCGGTGCCGGGATCCACCGTAATGCCGGTGAACAGCAGCTTGCCCGCATGCTTGTATTCGGATCCGTCCTCCAGCAACACCTTGGCCTGGGCCGAGTTGTCGCCTATCTTCTGCAACTGGCCGCTGGCCAGCGCCCGGCGCAATTGCGCCAGCTCGGTGGTGGACTGCGTGAAATCGACGTAGATGGGATCCAGCTGCTGGACCAGGGCCATCTGCGTGGCGGCCGAACCTTCGACCAGGGCGCCTTCCGTCACCAGCGGCTTGCCGATACGCCCCGAGATGGGCGAGGTCACGTCGGTGTAGCCAAGGTTGATGGAAGCCGTCTGCAGATTGGCGCGCGCTGCCGCCACCGCGGCGTCGGCCTGGCGGTAGCTTGCAACGGCGTTGTCATATTCCTGCTTGCTGACGGCATTGGCCTTGACCAGCGGCGCGTAGCGGTCCGCCAGCGCCTTGGCGCTGAAAAGATCGGCCTGCGACTGCTTGAGCTGGGCGGCGGCCTGATCGTAAGCCGCCTTGTAGGGCGCCGGATCGATCTTGAACAGCAGCTGGTTTTCCTTGACGTCGCCGCCCTGCTCGAACGCCAACTTCTGGACGATGCCGGTCACGCGGGCACGTATCTGCGCGTCGCGCACCGCGTCGACGCGGCCGGGCAGCTCTGACACACTGGGTGTACGTTCGGGTTGTACGGTCACCACGCCAACTTGGGGTGGGCCGGGATTCAATTGCGGGCGCTCTCCGCAACCGGCAAGCAGCACAGCCAAGACAGCACCGGCGCAAACCGGCTTGCAGACATGCGTAAAGCTGAAACCCATGTAACCCTCACGTCGAAATCCACGCGCGGCCATCGAGAGTAGGGGCGGATGCCTGCACGCTTATCGATGCAAACGAGGCCTGCATGGGCTGCCCTGCCTCCCCGACCGCATGCCAGGGCAAGAAAAGAAATTTCCTACCCTTCTTACTTATTGATTCGGATTTGTATTTGCGCGGAAGCTTACCCGTGTTCCAGCGGCTATGGCATGGACTGTAACTTAATTTTTTGTAAGGATACCTATTCCCCCCACGATCTCCACAACAGCCCTGCTTCG
This sequence comes from Achromobacter sp. HZ34, assembly GCF_002209485.1. Lineage (GTDB taxonomy): Bacteria > Pseudomonadota > Gammaproteobacteria > Burkholderiales > Burkholderiaceae_B > Bordetella_C. The sequence goes on from NZ_NJIX01000002.1 coordinate 743,685, forward strand.
AACCAACAGGTGTTGCAATTGGACGTCAGCCGAGCCGTCCGTTCGGCCGTCCGCGCATCACCCTCCCGCCGGGACTCAGCCTTCCTCCTGCGCCACCAGCGTCCCCGCGAAGACATAGCCCAGGCGATGCACCGTGTGCAGCGGCAGGCGTTGCCCCGCCTGCAGCACCTTCTTGCGCAGGCGGCTGATCACCACGTTCATGGACCGCAGATTGGCTTCCGACATGAAGCGCCGCAAGTCCTTGCGGGACAGCTCCCGTTGCGAGCTTGCCAGCATGCAATTGAAGCAGCTGCGCTCCAGCCCGGTGAGGGGGATGCGGGTCCCGTCCGGCGCCATCAACACCCAGCCTTGGTACATCAGGCTCCAGGGCGTCGCGGGCAAGGCCTGGACCGGCGCCGGCATATTGGGCAGGCTGGCATGGCTGGTCGGATTCAAGCCCCGCAAGGGCGGCAGGATGCCCGGATAGCGCACGGCCCGGCGCGGCGGCGGCACCGACGACGCCCTTGCCAATGCGCCGCGGCCCGCGGCCATGAATCCTGCCCGGCGCGCCTGGGCCCGCAGCAAGGCGGCGAACTCCGGGCCTTCGTATTCGCGATCCAGGCACAGGTGGGCCCCCGCCCCCAGCACCTGCAGCCGCAGATCGGTTTCCGCGCCAGGGCGCTGCACCACCACGCCCGCCGCATGCTCGGCTTCCAGGCGCGGCAGCAGGGTGTCGGTCAACAGGCCTTGCGGCGTGCCGGCGCCCAGCACGACCAGTTGGGCGGGATGGCGGTTGAGCCAGCGGAACAGGGTGTCGGCGTCATGCACACCGTGCACATGAAAGCCGGACGGCCTCAGCAGATTCAGCAGATGCGTACGGGCCGGCCCCTCCGGCTCGTACAGCACGACCGAGATAGGACGAGGCAGTGCTTGGGTTTTGACAGTCTGGCGCGATTCCATGACATTCCATAAAGGTTCGTATCAGGGGAAAAAGCTAACACCGCCATTCCCCTTATGGAGCACCACACCCAAACAATCAGACTGTTCTGACAAGAGATTGCGCCTGCCCTCGTAGGAAGGAGGACAGGCGGCTTCGTCATCCCCTGTGGATATCGTGGGTGACGAAGCCGCTGCCGCCTTCGGGCCGGGCCAGCACGTCCGGGCGCGCCAGGGTGGCCCGGATGTCGGCCAGGCCGGATTGCCAGTGCTCGCGCATGGCCTCGGTGCCGAACTCATAGTCCTTGGAATGGCGCTCGTAGTTCTTGCTCTGGTAGATCAGGTTGATGACATTGATCACCGGCGTGCAGGCCGACTCGCGGATCTGCGCCAGCTCCGGCGCATTGCGCTGCTTTTCCGGCAGCAAGGCCAGCAGGCGCTGCATATCGTGGCGCAGCGCCAGGTTACGTTGCAGCAAATCGGTGACCAGGCGGGTCCGGCTGGAATACTGGATGTCCTTTTGCCGCTCCATGACTTTTTCCATGGTGTCCGGCAGCGGCCCGCGCGCCGGCCACAGGTCCACCTGCAGGGCCAGGGTGTCCCACGTCGGATGCGGCGACAGCACGTAATAGAGCGGCGTATTCGACACCACGCCGCCGTCCCAGTAGTACTCGCCATCGACTTCCACGGCGGGAAAGCCCGGCGGCAATGCCCCCGATGCCATCACGTGGCGCGCCGTCAGGCGTATCTTGGTGCTGTCGAAATAGGCGAAGTTGCCGGTACGCACATTGACCGCCCCGAAGCTGGCGCGTACGGCGCCGCTATTGAGCAGATCGAAGTCGACATACGTATTCAGCGTCTTTTCCAGCGGCGCGGTGTCGTAGTAGCTGGCGCCGGCCGGTCCCTGGCCCTGGGGCCAGAACGGCGGAAACGGCCGCGGCTGGAAAAAGCCCGGCTGGCCATAGAGCAACGCATTGGTGGCGGCGAATATGCCGTTGGCGCCGGGCGAGCCGTAGGCGTAGGACGCGAAAGGCCCGGCCGCGGCGGCGGCGAACATGTCGCCCCACGGCAAGGCGCCGTAGCCATAGGGCCGGCAGATCGATTCCCAGAACCCATGCAGGCGCTCGACCCGTTCGTCGGGCGGCGCCCCCGCGATGATGGCGGCATTGATGGCGCCGATGGAGATGCCGGCCACCCAATCCGGCTGCACACCCGCTTCGTGCATGCCCTGGTAGACGCCGGCCTGGTAGGAGCCCAGCGCACCGCCGCCTTGCAGCACCAGGGCGATGGTGTCGTATCCGGATTTGGAACGCTTGACGCGCCCGTTCGCGTAACCTGCCATGTCACTCCCGCCATCGAAAACGATGGCGGGTATTGTGCCGCGTTTCTCCGTCCGGCGTCGTTGCGGCGGGAACCGCGGCCGGCGCCAGGACTGGAGCCGGCGCCGGGGCCACGCATCGCCCCAGGGGCGGCTACCCCAGCAGCAGCGCGTCGTCCGACAGATTCTCGCCGCGCACCTGCTCGAACATGGCCAGCAGGTCGCGCACCTGCAGCCCCTTGCGCTGCTCGCCCGCCACGTCCAGCACCACGCGCCCCTCGTGCAGCATCACCGTGCGGTCGCCCACCTCCAGCGCCTGGCGCATGCTATGGGTCACCATCATCGTGGTCAGCTCGTGCTCGGCCACGATGCGCGCGGTCAGTTCCAGCACGAACTGCGCCGTGCGCGGATCCAGCGCGGCGGTGTGTTCGTCCAGCAGCAGGATGCGCGACGGCTGCAAGGCCGCCATCAGCAGGCTGACCGCCTGGCGCTGCCCGCCCGACAGCAGGCCGATACGGTCGCCCAGGCGGTTTTCCAGCCCCAGGCCCAGGCTGGCCAGGCGTTCGGCGAAACGCGTGCGCAAGCCGTCGTTGAGCGCGCGGCCCAACCCGCGGCGCCCCCCGCGCGACTGCGCCAGCGCCATGTTTTCCTCGATGGTCAGGTCTTCGCAGGTACCCGCCAGCGGGTCCTGGAACACCCGCGCCACGCGTTGCGCACGCGCCCAGGACGGCAGGCGCGACACGTCGATGCCGTCGATATCGATACGGCCGCTATCGATGGCGATATCACCCGCCACCGCATTCAGGAACGTCGACTTGCCGGCGCCGTTCGAACCGATGACGGTGACGAACTGGCCGCTGGGGATGTCCAGCGACAGGCCGCGCAAGGCGCGCGTTTCCACCGGCGAACCGGCGTTGAATGTCACTTCCAGGTTTTCCGCCCGCAACATGTCAGCCTCCCTTGCCGCCGCGGCGTCGTCTGAGCCTGGGCAGGACCAGGGCTATCGTCACCAGGACGGCGGTGACCAGGTTGAGATCCTGCGCCTGCAGGCCGATGAAATCGGTGTTCAAGGCCAGGGCGATGAAGAAACGGTAGACCATGGCGCCCAGGATCACCGCCAGCGTGGCCAGCGCCAGCCGGCGCGAAGGCAGGATGCTTTCCCCGACGATGACCGCGGCCAGGCCGATGACGATGGTGCCCAGGCCCATCGAAATATCCGCCCCGCCCTGCGCCTGCGCGAACAGCGCGCCGGCCAGGGCCACCAGGGCGTTGGACAGGGCCATGCCGCCCATGACCAGGCGGCCGGTGTTCACGCCCTGCGCCCGCGCCATGCGCGGATTGGCGCCACTGGCGCGCAGCGCCAGGCCGCTGCGGGTGCCCAGATACCAGTCGAGCAGGCCCTTGCATATCGCCACCACGATCAGCAGCAACAGCGGCCGCATCAGGTAGTCACTGATACCCGCCGGCTGCAACAGCGTGAATACGGTGGGATCGGTGATCAGGGGCACATTCGGCCGGCCCATGATGCGCAGATTGACCGAATACAGCCCGATCATCACCAGGATGCTGGCCAGCAATTCCATGATGCGCAGCCGCACATGCAGCCACGCCGTCAACAAGCCGGCCAGGGCGCCGGCAAGGATGGCGGCGCCGGTTGCCAGGAAAGGGTTGCAACCCGCCGAGATCAAGGTCGCCGCCACCGCGGCGCCCAAGGGAAAACTGCCGTCGACCGTCAGGTCGGGAAAGCGCAGCAGGCGGAAGGAAATCATCACGCCCAGCGCCACCAGGCCGAAGATCAGGCCGATCTCCAGCGCCCCCATGAAAGAAAACAAGGACATGTGCTAGCGCCGCCTCAAGGGATGACCTGGGCGGCTGATTTGAGCATCGCGTCGGACAGCGTGACGCCCTGCTTCTGCGCCGCCGTCGAATTGACGTAAAGCGCCAGCTTGCCGGCGCTCTCCGGCGGGATGGCGCCCGGCTTGTCCCCTTTCAGGATACGGACCACCATGCGGCCGGCCTGCACGCCCATGTCGTGGTAGTTGACGCCCAGTGCCGCCACGGCACCGCGCTTGACGCTATCGGTGTCGGAGGCGATCAAGGGAATCTTGGCGTCGTTGCTGACCTTGGCCAGGGCTTCGAAGGCGGCCACCACGTTGTTGTCGGTGTTGGCGTAGATCACGTCGGCCTTGCCGATCAGGCTGCGCGCCGCCGAGCCGACGTCCACCGTGCGCGGGGCGGCGGCTTCGATCAGGCTCATGCTGGATTTCGGCAGCACGTCCTGCATCTGCTTGACCACCACCACGGAATTCGCCTCGCCGGGGTTGTAGACCATGCCGATGCGCTTGGCCGTGGGCACCAGTTTCCTGATCAGTTCGATCTGGCGATCCAGCGGCAAGGCATCGCTGACGCCGGTGACGTTGGTGTCCGAGCCCTGTTGCGTCGAGGGCAGCAGCTGCGCCGCCACCGGATCGGTCACCGCCGCATAGACCAGCGGCACGTCCTTGGTGGCGGCCGCCACGGCTTGCGCCGCGGGGGTGGAGATGGCGACGATGGCATCGGGCCGGTCGCCGACGAATTTGCGGGCAATCTGTGCTGCCGTGGCGTTATTGCCCTGCGCGCTCTGGAATTGCCATTTCAGGTTCTTGGCGGGATCGTAGCCGGCGGCCTTCAAGGCATCGCGCACGCCGTCGCGCACGGCATCCAGTGCCGGATGGTCGACGATGGCAATCACCGCCACCGACTTCGGCGCGGGGCCCGCGGCCCAGGCCGACGGCCCCGCCATTACGGCGGCTTGGGCCAGCAGGCCCATGACGGCGGCACGGAGTACTTTCACCATAATTTGGCAATCCTTTTGTCTGATGTCTGTTTCGGGTATCTCGTGAATACCGTACGCGGGCGCGCGCCGGGCTTGTCGCCCCGCGCCGTAGCCTGTCGCCCGGGCGTTGCCGCGGGCAAACGAAGGGTACAGCACGCCAGCGGTCGCATGCCGCAATACATAGTCTAACGGACGGCGTGCCGCGGCCGGGGGCGGATGGGCACGGGAAATCCCTGAGGCCATAGGCGTCGCAGCCGATTACGCTTATTGGTCGATATACTGCCTTGGAGCAGGTGTGAAAAGGAGTAGCGGGCAGGATCAGCGTAAGTCCGAGGCACGAGCTTGGGAACAGGCTGAGGAGTAGACTCAATCACCATAAAAAGAACATCAAATACGATGTCCCCAAACCTAGTAGAGACACACGATGCAACTACGCCAATTGGGCCGTTCAGGCCTTACCGTCCCTCCCCTGGCCTTCGGTGGCAATGTGTTCGGCTGGACCGTCGGCGAGGCCGACGCGTTTTCACTGCTGGACGCCATGGTTGATGCCGGGTTGAATTTCATAGATACGGCCGACGTCTATTCGCGCTGGGCACCGGGCAACCGGGGTGGCGAATCGGAAGTCATCATCGGGAAATGGCTGGCCAAGAGCGGCAAGCGTGACAAGGTGATCATCGCCACCAAGGTCGGCATGGAGATGGGACCCAAGGCGCAAGGCCTTGCGCCCGGGTACATCGCGCGTGCCGTGGAGGATTCGCTGGCGCGCCTGCAGACTGATTACATCGATCTGTATCAGTCCCATAAGGATGATCCGGATACGCCGCTGACCGATACGCTGGCTGCCTATGGCAAGCTGCGCGACGAGGGCAAGGTGCGCGCCATCGGAGCGTCGAACTACACCGCGGCGCGGTTGGCGGAAGCCTTGGTCTTCAGCGAGCGCAACGGCCTGCCGCGCTACGAGAGCATCCAGCCCGAGTACAACCTGTATGCGCGCGAGCCCTTTGAAAGCGGCCTGCAGGATGTGGCGGTGGCGCAGGGGGTGGGGACCATCAACTACTACGCGCTGGCCAGCGGTTTCCTGTCGGGCAAGTACCGGTCGGTTGCCGATGCCACCAAGAGCGTGCGTGGGCGCAAGATCGTCGACACGTATCTCAACGATCGTGGGCGGCGGATCTTGGCGGCACTGGACGAGGCCGTGGACGCCACGGGGGCGAACCATACGCAGGTGGCGTTGGCGTGGACGATGGCACAACCGGGCATCACTTCGCCGATCGCCAGCGCGACGTCGCTGGAACAGTTGGATGATCTGGTGGCGGCGACACGGCTGACGCTTCCGGGTGAGGTGATCCGGAAGCTGGATCAGGCGAGCGCCTGGCGCTAAGTTTCTTGCGCCATCCGCCGGCGGCGAAGTGATTTTTTGGTGGCATTCGCTGCCGGCGGAGATAATTTTTTTATTGTGGGGGGTAACCCCCCACACCCCCTCGCCCCCCTTCGTCCGCCCCAGACCACAGCGGACCATAAGTTTTTTTGCCAACGAAATCCTCCTGAACCGCAGGCTTCCAAGCCATGGGGCGCCAGCCCAAGTGAGGGGTGCAGGGGGTTATCCCTCCGAAAGAACTGGCGCACCAGGAGCGCGTTCTCCAAGACCGACTGGTGCAGCGCCATGGGGCGCTAGCCCAAAAAAAGGGGCTTGGGGGTTTACCCTCCAAAATAAAAATACCTCTTTGCGAGCAGCGAACGCTGCCCACTCGCCCCTTCGTGCGAACGCCCTAGTCCACCCCACCAAAATCGTAATCTGTTGACAATCTGCAAATTACCTCCTAGCCTTCATCGCTAGAAGTGAGCCAGCGGGAGTCATAGAAACCGGCCACTTAAAGGAGGCTTGGGTGTCTTTCCTAGAATTGGATGGGCTGACCAAGAGCTATGGCTCATTGGCGGTCGTCAAGGACGTGAACCTCTCGGTCGACAAGGGCAAGCTGGTCTGCCTGCTGGGCCCTTCCGGCTGCGGCAAGACCACCACCCTGCGGCTTATCGCCGGCTTCGGCAAAGCCAGCGGCGGCGAAATCCGCGTGGGTGGACAAACGGTCTCCTCGGTGCAAACCACCGTCCCGCCCGAATCCCGCAACATGTCGATGATCTTCCAGAGCTACGCGCTGTGGCCGCACATGACGGTGTTCGACAACGTCGCCTACGGCCTGAAATTGCGCCGCCTGCCCGCCCGCGACCTCGCTGAAAAGGTCAGCACCATACTCGCGGCCACCCAGCTCACCGCGCTGCAAGAACGCTACCCCGGCGAACTCTCCGGCGGCCAGCAGCAACGCGTGTCCCTGGCCCGCGCCCTGGTGGTGAAACCGGAAATCCTGCTGCTCGACGAACCGCTGTCCAACCTCGACGCCAACCTGCGCGAGGAAATGCGCTTCGAAATCCGCCGCCTGCACGACGAATTCCGCTACACCACCGTCTACGTCACCCACGACCAGGCCGAAGCGATGACCACCGCGGACATCATCGTCGTCATGAACGAAGGCCGCATCGAACAGTCCGGCTCGCCCGAAGACATCTACGAACGGCCGCAAACCGAATTCGTGGCGCGCTTCATCGGCGGCACCAACATCCTCAAGGGAACCCGCGCCGGCGACGACGCCGTGCGCTGCGACGACGGCCTGGTGCTGCGTTGCGCCAGCGGCACCTTCCCCGCCAGCGGCCACACCGCCGTCTCGGTGCGCCACCACGACATCCAGCTTTCCCCGACCCGGCCCGATGACACCACCACGAATTGGGCCACCGGCACTGTCCAGCGCCAGATCTATCTCGGCTCCCACCGCGATTACCTGGTAACCCTTCGTGGTGGAGCAACCGTGCGCACGATCGCACCCGTCAATGTCGCAATCCCGGTCGGCCAGGAGGTCAGCCTGTACTTCGCGCCGGAAGTCTGCCGGGCCCTTGCGCATTGAAGGCATAAGAAAGCACACAGGAGACAAGACATGAAGAAAATCGCCATCATCGCCCTGCTGGCCAGCGCCGGCACGGTCTGCACATCCGCGGCCCTGGCCGCCCCGCCCGCCCCCTACGACATCACGCCCGACCTGGTGAAAGCCGCCACGGCAGAGAAAAAAGTCGTCTTCTACACCTCCACCGACGTCGCCGTGGCCCAAGGCCTGGCCGCGGAATTCAAGAAGGAATATCCCGGCATCGACGTGCAAGTGGAACGCTCCGGTTCCGAACGCGTGTTCCAGCGCCTGGGCCAGGAGTACTCCACCGGCATCCACAATGCCGACCTCATCGAAACCTCCGACGCCGTCAACTTCGTGTACTTCAAGCAGCAGGGCTGGCTGCGCGCCATGGTACCGAAAATCGTGGCCGACAAATGGCCGGCTTCGGCGCGTGACGCCGACGGCTTCTACGCCGCCTACCGCGCCCACCTGTCCGTCATGGCCTACAACACTTCACTGATGAAGGAAGCGGACGCCCCCAAGACCTGGACCGACCTGCTCGACCCCCGCTACAAAGGCAAGATGGTCAAGGCCCACCCGGGCTATAGCGGCACGATCATGACGTCGACCTACGTACTCAGCCAGTTACTGGGCTGGGACTATTTCGAGAAGCTGGGCAAGCAGGACGTCATGCAGGTGCAGTCCTCCACCGAGCCGCCCAAGAAGTTGGCCGAGAAGGAAAGAGCCCTGGAGGCCGACGGCAACGAATACAACGTCTTTCGCCTGCAGGACCAGGGCGTGCCGCTGAAGATCATCTATCCGCCCGAAGGCACGCCCATCGCCACCGGCAATGCGGCCGTGCTGAAGGACGCGCCCCACCCGAACGCGGCCAAGCTGTTCTACGCCTTCATCTTCTCCACGAAGGCGCAGCAGATCAACAGCGACGCCGGCGGCCTGCGTTCCTTCAATCCGGACGTCAAGGAAAAAGCCGGCCGCACGCCGCTGTCGCAGATCAAGGTGCTGAACTCGGACCCGACGAAGATCCTGCCGCAGATACAGACCATCAAGTCGAACTATGAGAAGTACTTCGGTACTTGAACCGTCAGCACTTCGGACCCTCTGCCTGGTGAAGGAACCATGACCACTGCCCCGCTTGCGTACAAGCACGATCAGCCGCAGACCACGCCGCAAGAACAGGAACAGCGGCAGGACCGGCAACCGCGCAAGCAGCCGTCGCGCCGCATCGAGTTCTCGACCGTGGTCTTCGTGCTGCTGGCGCTGCTGCTGGGGGTACTGGTCATTCTTCCCCTGTTCTGGCTGCTGTACTACGCCCTGCGCGGCGACGATGGCACCTTCACCCTGCAGAACCTGGCTGCCCTGTTCTCCGACGACAGCCTGTTCCAGGCCTACAAGCGCACGCTGGGCATGGGCCTGGGCGTGGCCGTCCTCACCTGCGCCGTGGCCACGCCGATGGCCTGGCTGGTGGCCCGTACCGACCTGCCGCTCGCGCGCCATGTCCGCATGCTGGTGACGGCCTCGTTCGTCACCCCGCCCTTCCTCGGCGCCATCGCTTATGAAATCCTGGCCGCGCCCAACAGCGGCCTGGTCAATGTGATCTACCGCGCCCTTTTCGGCCTGGAACGCGCCGACCGGCTGGTGAACATCTATACCTTCACCGGTCTGGTCTTCGTGCTGGCCTGTTTCACGTTCCCCTATGTCTTCACGCTGGTCGCCAACGCCCTGGACAAAGTGCCGTCCGACCTGGAAGACGCTTCATCCATGCTGGGCGGCAAGCCGCTGACGACGTTGCGCAAAGTGACCATCCCGCTGGTCCTGCCGGCCATGCTCGCCGGCATGCTGATCGCCGTCCTGCAATCCCTGACGATGTTCGGCTCGCCGGCGATACTGGCGCTGCCGGCCGGCTTCCACGTGGTCACCACCAAGATCTGGAGCTTCTTCCAGTTCCCGCCTCGGCTGGGCATGGCGGCGGCCGCCTCCATTCCCCTGCTGTTGATCACGGTGGCGCTGCTGCGCGCCCAGAAAGCCATCCTGGGCCGCAAAGGCTATACGGTGCTGGGCGGCAAGAGCGGCACGCCGCGCGTCACCGAACTGGGCCGCTGGAAAGCCGTGGCCATCGCCTTCGTCCTGGCGGTGCTCTGCCTGACGGTTTTCCTGCCCTATGCCGCGCTGCTGAAGGTTTCGCTGACCCGCACGGTGGGCGACCCCATCAACTTCAGCACGCTGACCCTGCACCACTGGCACTTCGTGCTGTTCGAGCTTTCCGCCACCCGGCTGGCCCTGACCAATACCTTGATCCTCGGCCTGTCCAGCGCCACCGTGGTGACCGCGCTGGCGCTGGTGGTGGCCTACCTGGCCGGCCGCCGGGCGCTGGGCGGCGCGTCCATCCTGGGCATGCTGGCGACCGCACCGGTGGCCATCCCCGGTATCGTGCTGGGCGTGGGGTTGTTCCTCAGCTACGCCAATCCCACTTTCCAGCTTTACGGCACCCTGTGGATCCTGCTCATCGCCTTCGTCACCATCGAACTGCCGGCCGGCTACCAGCAGATATCGTCCGCGTTCTCGGGCGTGCATCCCGAACTGGAGGAAGCCAGCCGCATCCTGGGCGCGTCGCGCATGCGGGCCCTGTGGCAGATCACCGCACCCCTGCTGCGCACCAGCGTGGTCGCCACGTGGTGTTTCGTGTTCGTCGGTACCATCCGCGAACTGTCCGCCACCATCCTGCTGACCACGGCAAATACCAAATTGGTATCGGTTATCATTTATGACTTGAATGAGAGCGGCGATCTCGGCGCGATCTGCGTGCTGGGCATCATTCTGCTGGTGGTTTCGTTCGCCGTCGTTTCCGTCGCCAATGCCGTTCCCATCCTTGGCGGATCCCACGCGGGATCCCGCCACCGAGCAGGGGACGCGACATGAGCATCGTGCGAACAGCGCCATCCGCGGGCCGCGAGTCAATGCAGGACTCAATACAAGCCGCGGCGATGCCGTCCGCGGCCGCGGACAACTCACCACGCCACACGATGTCGGACACCCAGAATCCCCCCAGCAGCTTCTCCGCGATCGACTTCCTGCGCACCAAGTCGCTGACCAATGTCGTGCAGGCCGAGATCGAGCGGATGATCATCGATGGCGAGTTCCAGCCCAACGAGCGCGTCAACGAGAACGGCCTTTCGCAGCGCCTGGGCGTCAGCCGCGGACCGATCCGGGAAGCGTGCAGCGCGCTGGCGGCGCTGGGGCTCATCGAGATCATTCCCAATCGCGGATTCTTCATCCGCGCATTGTCGAACGAGGAATCGCTGGATCTGTCCGAAGCGCGCGCGGGCATTTTCGGCTGCATGACCATGATGCTGGCCGAACGTGCCACGGACGCGCAGGTCGGTATCCTGCGGGCCCTGATCGCGCGCATGGACGAGATCGTCGCGCAGGGCGAGGTGCATACCTACTACCCCGTCAATCTGGAATTCCACAAGCAGATCGCGTCGATGTCGGGCAATAACCGGCTCAACTCCATCTACCAGAGTTTCGTGCGGGAATTGCACATCCAGCGCTTCCGCGCGCTGTCCAGTCCGGACGTCCTGCATATCTCCAACTCGGAGCATCGCGAGATCGTCGACGCCGTGGAGGCGCGCGATCCGGTACGGGCGCTGATCGCCGGCCGCGCGCATATTCTCAATGGCATCGTGCGCTCGAACCGCGCGCGGCCGCCGGAAGGCGGGGTGGTATCGGGCAGCGCGGCGGCGACCACGACCGCCAGGGTCGCCAAGACAGCGGCGGCCGCCAAGACCGCCAAAACCACCAAGGTCACCAAGGCGACCGGTAGCGGTGCTGGCACGGCCGGTACCCGCACGGCAGGGGCCGGCTCCGCCAAACCGGCACGAGGCACACGCCGCACGATCTGAATTCAGTCGTCCCGGACCACTCCGGGTTTACCTAGTATTGTTGACAATTTACAGTTATCAAATTTCACGCCACCTCGGAGGAAGACATGCAGAAAAACGAATCGCCCGACATCGAACTCACCAAATACGTCGCCGAGTTCATCACCCGCAGCACGGCCGCCGACCTGTCGCCCGAGCTTGTCGCCCTGGGCAAGAAGTCCATCCTCGATGGCCTGGGCCTGGCCCTGTCCGGCTCGGTGTCGAAAACCGGCGAACTGGTGCGCCGCCACCTGGACGACTTGAACCTGGGCGAAGGCAGCGCCACCGTCATCGGCGGCGGGCGCAAGGTGGCGCCGCGTTTTGCCGCGTTCGCCAACGGCGTCGGCATTCATGCCGATGATTACGACGACACGCAACTGGCCGTGGCCAAGGACCGCGTGTACGGCTTGCTGACGCACCCCACCGCGCCCGCCCTGCCGGCCGCGCTGGCCATCGCGGAACAGACCGGGGCGTCCGGCCGCGATTTCATGCTGGCCTATCAGCTGGGCGTCGAGGTGGAGTGCAAGATCGCTGAAGCGATCGCCCCGCGCCATTACCAGACGGGTTTCCATGCCACGGCCACCTGCGGCACGTTCGCCGCCGCGACCGCCGCCGCCAAGTTGCTGGGCTTCGACGTCGCCACCACGCGGCGCGCGCTGTCCATCGCGGGCAGCCAGTCCGCGGGCCTGCGCGAAAACTTCGGCACGATGACCAAACCGTTCCACGCCGGCCGCGCCTCCGAAAGCGGCGTGGCCGCCGCCCAGTTCGCCTCCTACGGCTGGACGGCCGCGCCGCGCATCCTCGAAGCGCCGCGCGGCTTCTTCTCCGCCGCGGGCGGTGGCTATGATCCCGCCGCCATCCACGGCAAGCTGGGCGCGCCGTGGACCTTCGTGGATCCAGGGGTATCGATCAAGCCGCACCCGTCCGGCTCGCTTACCCACCCCGGCATGACGGAGATGCTGCGCCTCATCAAGCAGCACGGCATCCGCGCACAAGACGTGCGGCACGTGCGCGTGGGCACCAACCACAATATGCCCAATGCGTTGATCCATCACAGGCCCAAGGACGAACTGCAGGCGAAGTTCTCGATGGAGTTCTGCATGGCCATCCTGCTGCTGGACGGCCGCGCCGGCCTGAACGAGTTCACCGACGCCGCGGTGGAGCGCGAAGACGTCAAGGCCATGATAGAGAGAGTGGACTTCGTGGTGGACGAGGTGGCGGAAGCGGCGGGTTATCACTTGATGACCACGATCATCGACATCGACCTGGCCGACGGCCGGCGCGTATCGGGCCGGGCCGACATGGGCAAGGGCAGCCCCGCCATGCCCATGAGCTATGAGGAAGTGGCGGGCAAGTTCCATGAGAACGCGGAGTTCGCCGGCCTGAACCGGCACACCGCCGCGGAGATCGTCGAACTGGTAAGCAAGCTGGAGACGCTGGCTTCGGCGGACCTGCTGACCCAACGCCTGATCCGCATTTCGTAAGGGGGCATCTCCCACCGCTGCACTGCCTGCCGCCTCACTGGCCGATGCCCGACCGGCCGATGCTTCATGGCGCGCCCGTGTGGGTCGCGCATCGCTCCGACCGCCGACGGCGGAGGCGGCGGCGGCGGCCGAAATCTCATCATCAATTTCAAAGGTCTGTTCCTATGCATACTCCCTTGGTAATCGCCGTCCTCAACGGCGACGACATCGGGCATGAAATCGTCCCCGCTGCCGTGGAGGTCACGCGTGCCGCGGCGGATAAGGCCGGGCTGCGCATCGACTGGCGCCCCATGCCCATCGGCCGCAAGGCCCTGGACACCCATGGCTCGACTTTTCCCGACGGCACACTGGAGGCCCTGACCACCATGGACGGCGTCATCCTGGGCCCGATCGGCCATCAGGCCTACCCCAAGACGCCTGGCGCCATCAATCCGCATCCCATCCTGCGCAAGCGCCTGAACCTGTTCGCCAACGTCAGGCCGACGCGGTCCTATCCCGGCCTGGGCGCCATTCGCGACGATATCGACCTGGTCATCGTGCGCGAGAACAATGAAGGCTTCCAACCGGATCGCAACGTGGTGGCGGGCTCGGGGGAGTTTCGCCCGACCGAGGACATGACCATCTCCGTGCGCGTCATCACGCGGGTCGGCTCCGCGCGGGTCGCGCGCGTGGCGGCGGAGATCGCGCGGCAACGTGGCAAGCGCCTGACGCTGGTGCACAAGGACACCGTGTTCAAGCTGGGCTGCGGCATGTTCGTGGAGGAATGCCATCGCGTCGCCCGGGAATTTCCCGACGTCACCGTGGACGAGGTCATCGTCGATACCATGGCCATGCGGCTGGTGCGCGACCCGCAGTCCTTCGACGTGATCGTCACCACCAATATGTTCGGCGACATTCTTACCGACGAAGCGGCGGGGCTGGTCGGCGGCCTGGGCATGGCCCCCGGCTTATGCATCGGCGAGGGTAATCTGGCGATGGCGCAGGCCACCCATGGATCGGCGCCCGACATCGCGGGCAAGGGCATCGCGAATCCCTATGCCATGATCGAATCCACACGCATGATGGTCGATTGGCTGGGGCATAACCGCAAGCTGCCGGAAGCGGTGCACGCGGCCGCGCTGATGGAACGGGCCATCACCGCGGCGCTGGCACAACCCGCCACGCGCACGCGGGATATCAAGGGGACCGGTGACACGAAGGCCATGACCCAGGCCATCGTCGCCGCGATAGGGAAGGAATAATCCCCGCGCCCGCTGACGCAGGCCCCTCAAAAAAGGGCCGCGTTCTTGCTGCGGTAGCGGCGCCTCCGCGGGCGCCGCTCAAACTTCGATTCTTTCCGGCTCGCGCCCGCCGAAGAACTCCCACAGCGCCCGATACACCAGATCGGGACGCTGTTCGGCGGGATAGTGCCCCGTGGGAATCGCCCATCCGCGCAGGTCGGGCGCCCAGGGCTGCCACGCTTCGACCGGCTTGAAATGGCGCCCGCAGTGGCTGTTCGACCCCCACAGCACCAGCACGGGGCAGGCAATCGTCTTCTTGCCGAAGTCGGCCGTGTCCATGGCCAGATCCACCGTGACCGTGGCGCGATAGTCTTCGCAGATCGCGTGTATCTGTTCCGGCGTCGTGCAGCGCTTGTATTCGGCCATCGCCTCCGGACTGAAGATCTGCAAGCCCACGCCCTTCTTGTTCAGCTTGTAATCCATGTAGTAGTTCAGGTCGGAGGTAATCAGCTTCTCCGGGAACGGCGCTTTCTGCGCCATGAAGAACCAGTGGTAGGACTCCAGTCCCCAGCCCAGGCTGACGTTGGTCAGCACGTGATGCGTGGGCACGATATCCAGCGCGACAAGGCGTTCGATCCGTTGCGGAAAGTCCAATGCCATGCGAAACGCCACCCGCGCGCCGCGATCGTGGCCGGCGACCGGAAAGCGGTCGAAGCCGAAGTGCGCCATCACCGCGACATTGTCCTCGCCCATCGTCCGGAAAGAGTAAGCCGCATGGTCGTCGCCACCATCGGGCTTGGAACTGTCGCCATAGCCGCGCAGATCCGGCGCCACCACCGTGTAGTGCTGCGCCAGTGTGGGTGCGATGCGGTGCCAGCTGACATGCGTCAAGGGGTTGCCATGCAGCAGCAGCAAGGGCGGCCCCTCGCCGCCGATGGCGACGTTGATCTCCGCGCCGGCGGTGCGCACTTTCTCATAACGAAAACCGTGCATCAAACCGCCCTGGCATTCAGGAATCGGCGGCATTTCACGCGTCTGCATGGCTGTCTCTTGGCCCATTATCTTCCTCCAGAATTCGTGCTATCGTCGTCTTGCACCTGTAAATTGTCAACAGTCTTTAATTTACAAAAACATGAATACGCAGGTGCCCGGCAGGTACATGCGTGCGTTCGCGCTGTCGTCCCAGTGAGCGAATTCGCGCCCGTACGGCCTGTACGGCCCGAACGAGACCTCCACCACGAAGGACATCATGAGCCAACTACCCATCATCGCCCTGACTCCCGGGGACTGCACCGGCATCGGTCCGGAGCAGCTTGCGCGCATCCTCCATGACCGCCGCCTGGCCGGCATTGCCCGCATCGTCGTGGTCGGCGACGCGCGGGTGCTCGACCTTGGCATGCGGCAGGCCGGCGTGTCGTTCGACTACCGGCGCTACGACAGCCCGGCGCAGGTGGATTGGTCGCACAGCGCGGTGCCCCTGATCGACCTCGCCAACACGGATCCCGGCCTGTACCCGCCCGGCATCAACAGCGCCGAGTCGGGGCGCGTCACGGGCGAGACGCTGGCGCGCGCCATCGAGTTCGCCAAAGCGGGTGTCGTCGACGCCATCAGCTTCGCGCCCCTGAACAAGCGCGCCATGTTCGACGGCGGCTGGAAATTCCCGGACGAGCACAAGATGTTCGCCCACCTGCTGGATCATCACGGCTATTTCAGCGAGATGAATGTGCTGGGTAATCAGTGGATGTCGCGCGTGACCTCGCATATCGCCTTGCGCAAGGCGCTGGACCAGATCACGCGGGACGCCATCGAAGAGGCCATCGAGCTTTCCGACGTGATGATGAAGAAGGCCGGCATCGCGCAGCCGCGCATCGCTGTCGCGGCGCTCAATCCGCATGGCGGCGAGAACGGCCTGTTCGGGACCGAAGAGATCGACATCATCCGCCCTGCCGTCAAGGCCATGGCGGCGCGCGGCATTGCCTGTGCCGGCCCTTTCCCTTCGGACACGGTCTACTTGAAGGCCTTTGCCGGAGAGTATGACGGCGTCGTGTCCATGTATCACGACCAAGGGCAGATCGCCACGAAGATGCAGGGCTTCAATCGCGGCGTCACGATCACCGCCGGGCTGGATACGGTGTTTACGACGCCGGCGCATGGAACGGCTTTCGACATTGTCGGCCAAGGCGTCGCCAACACCGGCGCGATCGAGGCGGCCGTGGCCCTGGCCAGCCGCTTGGCCGCCAAGGCTTGAGCAGCGCGGGCTGACAGAACCAGCGCCAGGCCTGCGTCCAGCCCCCACGCCAGGTGCGGCGGCGGCACGCTCAGGACGCGCTGCCTGTTACCCCATTGCTTGCCGGTGCGCTTGCGCCATGGCGGCCATGCTCTTGAAATGGAAGTCGACGTGCGGCGTGCGGGCCACGGGCACGGTGGCGCCCCAGCCGGCCTGGTCGTGGCGCCGGTCTATCCACGCCGACGCCAGGCCGAAGGCATTGGCCGATGCATGGTCGTGGTACAGGCTCTGCGCCGTATGCAGGATGTCAGCCTTCTCGAAGCCGAAGTCCGCGCGCAGATGCGCCAGCATGTAGTCGAAGTTCCTGCGGCTGGGTTTGTAGGCGCCGATGTCCTGGGCCGAGTAGATCGCATCGAATTCCACCTTCAGCCGCTGGTTGCTGCTGCGGAAGGAAATGCGGTCGACGTTGGACAGGATGACCAGCTTGTAGTGCTTCCCCAGATACGCCAGCGCCTCGGCGGAGTCCGGGAACTCGGGCCAGTCCGGCACAGATGCGCCGAAGATATTGGCCTCGGCATTCATCACGGGGATGGCCCACTCATTGGCCAGGCGCCTGTACACCACCGAAAGCAGCTGGGAATACGGCATGTCCGGCGTCCTTTCCTGCTGATCGGATTCATGCCGCGCGAAGATTTCCAGCGCCTGGTCCTTGGTCAGCATGGCCTTGTGCCTGGCCAGCAGCGGCTGCAGGCCATTGTGGATCCCGGTTTCCCAATCGATCAGGGTACCGTAGCAATCGAAGGTCAGTACTTTGAAATCGGTCAATTCCATAGGGGCTCCCGCTCAGTTCGACATGTCTTGCGACGTGGTGTACGACGTTGCCTGCATGCACGGCTACCCCTGACGTTACCTCATTCCCGTTATCCCCATCCTGCTTTTCCCCATTCCGGCCTCCCTCATTCCGGCTTGATCCCGGCTTCCGTGACGACGCGTTTCCAGCGCGCGGCCTCCTCGGTGATCAACTGCCCATAGCCGGCGCTATCCCGATACGCGATGGCGGCGCCCTGCCCCTTCAGCCTTTCCGCCAGGCCGGGATCCTGCAAGGCCTTGCTGGCCGCCGCATTCAGCGCCTGGATGACATCGGCCGGCGTCCCCGCCGGCGCGTTCAATCCCACCCAGCCGAACACCGTGGCCTTGGGATAACCCAGTTCGGCGACCGTGGGCACGTCGGGCAGCAGGCCGATGCGCTGCGGGCTGGTGACCGCCAGCGCCCGCAGCTTGCCGGCCTGCACCTGCGGCAGGGCCGCCGGCAAGGAAGGCGTGGCCACCTGCGCCTCGCCGCTGACCGCGGCCATCAGGGCGGGGCCGGCGCCCTTGTAGGGAATATGGGTCCATTTCAGGCCGGTTTCCAACCGCAGCGCCTCGCCGGCCAGATGCAGCGGCGAGCCGATGCCGCCAGAGCTGAAGTCGATCTTGCCCGGCTGCTTTTCAGTCAGCGCGATCAGCGCCTTCAGCGTATCGGCCGGCAGCGCGGGATTGACCACCAGCACATGCGGCACGGTGACGAACAGCGTGACGGCCCGCAGATCCTTGAGCGGATCCATGGGCATGCTGGGGTAGAGACTGGGCGCCGTGGCCACGCTGGCGTCCCCCACCAGCAGGGTGTAGCCATCCGGCGTGGCGCGCGCCACATAGGCCATGGCGGTCTGCCCCCCCGCGCCGGCCTTGTTCTCGACCACGATGGACTGCCCCAGGATGGGCCCCATGGCCTGCGCAAGATTACGCGCGATGACATCGGTGCTGCCACCGGGCGGATAGGGCACGACCCAGGTGATGGCATGGTCGGGATAGCCGGCGGCGTGGCTGGCCTGCATGGCCAGCATCAGGCCGCATGCGGCGAACCAGCCGGTACGGCGGGAAACCGCTGTCGGGCGATTGGGAATGGAAGCGGTGTACATAAGCATGTCTCCGGTTCGGCGATGGCCGGCGCTGTGCCGGTCCCGCGCTTATTTGCTCGGCGGCAGCTCACACGACGCGAATCCGTCGCGGACGCGTGGCAACCGCGTGCTGTGGAACGCCGACCTCAGCGTCCCGGTTCCGCCACTTCATACAACAAGGCATACACGCCGTAGGCCTCTTCCTGCCAGCCACCCGCGGCCAGCGCGGCGGGGGCGAACAGGTCTTGCCGCAAGGCGTGCAGGTCTTCGACGCGCGTGGCCTCGACCAGCACCACGTGTTCCACCTTGGCATCGGCCAGGCCGGTCACCCGCACGGAATCCATGCTGGCGCGGACTTCCGGCGCGGCCTCAAGGCTGTGCGCACCGACCACGGCATGACGCTGCATGGCGTCGCGCAGGCGCGCTTCCAGCCAGGCATGTGCCGCGTCGGCGGCCTTGTTCGGGTCCAGCTTCAGCCGCAGGCTGATCATCACCGCGCCCAGGCCGCGCCCATGCGTGGCCCGCACCCGAAAGGTATTGCGCGCCACATTGGAGAACCCGGCGCGGATGCGCCTGGACTGATCGCTGATCTTGCCCACCAGGCTAAGGTAACCCTGGCTGGCCAAGGCCGCGGGCGTATCCGCCTCGAACAGCGTCAGGTAACGCGGCGTCCCTTCCAGCGCCTGCAGGCGGCGCGCGCGGCGGTAAGCGCCAATGTCGATACGCTCGGGCATATGTTCTTCGATGTACCAGGCATCCGACTCCCTATCCAGGGCCGGGTCCACGTCTATCCACAGCGCCAGCGCGCCGGTTCCTATCATTGCTGCCATGGCGCTTCCCTCAATCTGCCTTGATGCCTGCTTTCTTGATCACGGCCGACCAGCGAGCATAGTCGGCGCGAATGATGGCCGCGAATGCTTGCGGCGCTGTGTACGTGGTTTCCGCGCCGACCAGTGCGAACTTCTGCTGGATGGCAGGGTCTTGCGTCGCCTGCTTGAGCGCCTGCGCCAGCTTGTCGATGACGGCAGGGGGCGTGCCGGCCGGCGCGATGACGCCGTTCCAGGTGGTGACGACGACGCCAGGCAGGCCGGATTCCTGCGCCGTCGGGACGTCGGGCAGTGCCGCCGAGCGCTCGGTGCCGGTCACCGCCAGCGCGCGCAGCTTGCCGCTCTTGATCAGCGTCACGGCCGACGGTAGCGTCGCGAACATGGCATCGACGTGGCCACCCGTCAGGTCGACCAGCGCCGGGCCGCCGCCCTTGTAAGGAATGTGCGTGATGGTCACGCCGGCCTCGGTCTGATAAAGCTCGGCGGTCAGGTGGTTGGTGCTGCCCTGGCCCGACGAGGCGAAGGTCAGGCTCTTGGGCCTGGCCTTGGCCAAGGCGGTGAGATCCGCCAGCTTGTCGGCCTGTACCCGGGCGCTGACGACCAGGACGTTGGGAAACTGCGCCACGATGGACACCGGCGCGAAGTCCTTGGTCGGATCGTACGGCAAGGTGCCGTACAGCGTGGGGCTCATCGCCATTTCATTGGTAGTGCCCAGCAGCAGGGTATAGCCGTCCGGCGCGGAATGGGCCACGTAGGCCGCGCCTATGGTGCCGGTGGCGCCGCCGCGGTTTTCCACGATGACCGGCTGGCCCAGCGACAACGTGAGCTTCTCCGCGATGGGACGCGCGATGATGTCGGCCACGCCGCCCGGCGGGAAAGGCACGATCAGGTGGACAGGCTTGTCCGGATAGGATGATTGCGCGGTGGCGGCCAGCGGGAAAAGCCAGGCCGCAAGCCATGCCAGGCGCCTGAAATAAGAGCGGTTCATGTTTGTCTCCGTGCTGCGGCGCCTTGCGCCGTATCGTTGTTGTCGTTGTCGGCATCAGTTCAATCCGGCGCGAGCAGTGGCGTGAAATCACGCAGGTCCTGGCACTCATCGAGATGCAGCACCGCATCGCGCAAGGCTGCTGCGCGCATGTGGCCCAGCACGGGCTGCGCATAGCCCAGGAATTTCGCGGCCAGTTCCTCATCGCTCAGTGCCAGCCGGGGATGACCCGGCGGATAAGGGCACATGCGCGACACCGTCGTGCCGTCATGCAGATGCAGCACGATGCCGCCACCCGCGGCCTGCGGCCAACGCGTATCCAGCTCGGCGTCTTCCCGCAGTTCGATCTTGGCCAGCAGCGCACGCAAGGCGGGATCGTCCAGCACGTCTGCCTGGAACTGTGCTTCTCCGCATGCACCGTCACGCAGCGCCACGGCGGCACAGAAGTAGAAGCTGTGCTGGGCGCTTTCAATGCCGGCGGGGTAGCGTCGATCGGGATGCGCTGACGGCGTGCGCAAGGCAAAGCTGGGCAGGCGCACTTCGATACGGGCGATGGCATCGGCGGCGGGCAAGCCTTGCCCATGCAGATCGATGGCGGCGCGCACCGGCGCCGACGCCGTAGCCACCACGGGATAAGGCTTGATGCTGGTCTCCAGCAGGCGGTAGCGGCCGTCCAGGGGCGCCGTCAACGCCGCGATATCGACTTTGCCGGCGACCGTATCCGCCCAGCCGTTCGAGCCTTCGATCAACTGCAGCGGCCCCGTCATGCCGTGACGCGCCAACAGCGCGGCCTCGACGCCGGCCTTCGCAACCCAGGCTTCCGCGGTCGCCTTGATCATGGAAATGGCGCCGCTCTGCAACTGCGCCAGGGTGTTCTGGTGACTGCCGGCGATGGCCATGGCGTGCGCCGTGCGCAGGGGATCCAGGCCCGCCAGGCGCGCGGCCAGCGCCGCACTGGAAAACTGCGCGTTGGTGCCATGGTGCCACCCGCGCTTCCACAGCGAGGGTTCACCCGCATGGTCGGCCAGCCGCAGATGGACTTCATACGCGGCCACCAGGCCGGCGATCAGCGTCCTGCCATCGCGCCCTTCCCGCTCCGCCAGCGCCAGGGCCACCGCCAGGTTGCCGCTGGGATGCGCCGGGTCGCGGCCGAAGTAGTAGTCATTGCAATCCAGGTAGCGCAGCAGCCCGCCGTTGACCAGGGTGGCCAAGGCCACCGAGGTCTTCACGCCGCTGCCTATCAGGGTGGCTTGCGGCGCGCCGCCTGCCTCTTCGGCGTAGCGGCGCAAGGCATGGGCGACGTCACTGTCCATGGCACCGAAGGCGCAACCCAGCGTATCCAGGATCAGGCGTTTGGCGTAGCTGACCACTGGCGGCGGCAGTGGCGTGTCGCTCACGTCATGAACGAAGGCGGCAAGCTGCTGCAGCACCGTCGAGGTAGCGCGATCGGCAGGCGCGGCCATGGCGGTCAGAACGCGAAGCGGCTGGAGCCGCCATCCACCGGGATGACGGTGCCGGTGACATAGCTGGCCTGCTCGGAAGCCAGGAACAAGGCGACCGCGGCGATTTCCTCCGGTTCGCCGAAGCGCCCCACGGGGATTTCGGCCTGGGCATATTCACGTTCGCTTTCGGCGGTGGGATAGCGCTTGGCGATCTGTTCGCTGTGTATGCGGCCGGGCTGCAGGCAGTTGATCGTGATGCCGTGCGGCGCGACTTCGCGTGACAAGCCCTTGGCCCACACATGGACGGCGGCCTTGGCGGTAAAGGCGGCGTTCAGCATGCGCGGTTCGGACGTGCCCGTGAACGTGACGATGCGGCCCCAGCCGTGTTGGCGCATGCCGGGGACGATGGCGTGGGTGAGTTCACGGATGCGGAAGAAGTTCAGCACCATGCCTTCGTGCCATTGCTCGCGGGTCGCGTCGAAGGGCACGGGGCGGCTGGCGCCGGCGGCGTTCATCAGGATGTCGACGCGGCCGAGCAGGCGTTGCGCTTCGGCCGCGACGCGGTCGGGCGCGTCTTCATCGTAGAAATCCGCCGCCAGCGGGATGATCTTGCCCCCCTTGCCCTGCTTGCCCACCTGCTCGGCGATCTCCGCCGCGCTCTGTTCCACCAGTTCCACGCGGCGTGCCACGGCGACCACGTTGGCGCCGGACAGCGCCAACATGCGCGCCGTCGTGCGGCCTATGCCTTGGCTGGCGCCCGTGACCAGGGCGGTACGTCCGTTGAAGTTCAGTTCCATGTTGTCTCTCTGCCTGTTGAGCCGGTCCGTGGGACTGGCATTGCCCGGGCATTGCATGTCGCGGTGCCCGCTGTTATTCTGATATGTCTCACTGAGTGAGACATAAGTCCATTGAGTGATAATTGTGAAGCGGGACCCGGGCTTTTGTCAACGACAGGACAACGCGACGCGGCTCTTACAATCCCCCGGCACGAGACCGAGCAGCAAACCCGCGCAGCGAACGACGCAGCGAGCGACGCAGCGAGCGACGCAGCGAGCGACGCAGCGAACAACGCAGCGAACGGCGCAGCGAATTCGCCCGCGTCAGCGGGCGAATTCAAAACCCTCCGCGCGTGCACAACGCCACCTAATGCATCCAATCAGTTAAATGAAACAAACGAAGATCGAGGACGAAGCCACGCCCGGTGAAGGCAAGGAGCCAGGCACCGTGAAGCGCATTCTGTTGCTGCTGCAATGCCTGGTGGATCACCCCGGTGAATCCGCACAGGCGCTGGCCCAGCGCCTGAACCTGCCGCGCAGCACCGTGCACCGCCTGCTCGCCACGCTGCGGGAGAACGACTACGCGGGCCATGAAACCGGCGGCACCTTCGGCCCCGGCCTGGAGCTATATCGCATGGCCGCCAGGCTGGGCGGCGACATGCCTTATCGCCGGCTGGCCGAACCCTGCCTGCAGGCACTCTCCGAGGAATTTCACGAAACGTCGCTGCTGACCTTGCTGGAGCGGCGGCATTTGAAGATGTTCCATGCCGCCAGCGGTTCGCCCGACGATCCGATGCGCTACAACATCAGCTTGAACGTGTTGGAACCGCTGGTATGGGGCGCCACCGCGCGCGCCATCCTGGCCCATCTGAGCCCCGCCGAGATCCAGGCCGCCATCGACGCCAGCGGACCCTCGCCGGTACAGGGCTTGACGCCTGACGCCAGGGAAATCAACGCGGCGCTGGCGGACATCCGCCGGGACGGCCACGCGGTGACGTACTCGCACCGCACGCCGAACACGGTGGGCGTCGGCGCGCCGTTCTTCAATGCGGAAGGACAGGTAGTGGGCAGCCTGGGCTTCCTGATCCCCACCTTCCGCTGGGAGCAATCTGACATCGAGCGGGTGCTTGCGGCCCTACGCGAAGCCGCCGGCGCCCTGTCGGCGCAGCTCGGCTACCGCGTGGCGGCCCCAAACACCTAATACCCGTTGTCGAGAGCCTGCTGCACTTGCGCGGGCGCGGTCACGCCATTGCCTATGAGCAATTGGGTAAGCAGCGTGGCTTTCTGCGGGTTGAGGTCATAGGACACGACAAAGCCGGCCTTATCGTCCGCCACTTCGACGTTGCGATTGACCAGGCCTCCGCCGGCGTCATAGGCGATGGTGCCGCCGGTGGCAAGCACCAGGATGCGGGGAAGATGTCACCGCGAGGACGGCAAATCACACATCGATCATTGCGTGAAACGCGTGCCCGCGCCCGGACACGCCCGCGTCATGCCGCATACAGCGACGTATATAGATCTTCCCCGAACAGCGGATCGAGTCCGCTGGCGACGATCTCGGGCGCCGCTGCATCGGAGGCGAGGAAACGCACGACCGCCCTCGCGCTTTCGATATCGCGACTCCAGGCCAGCGCGCCGGTGGCGACCCACACATAGGACTGAAGCTCGTCGGGAATGGGGGTGATGTGCGCAATGCCCGGTACCGGCCGCAGTTCGCTGACCTGCTGGAAGGCCAGATCGGCTTCGCCCCGCGCCACCACGGCGCCGGTGCGCTCGCCATTGCCGACGAAATGGCTTTTCGGCAGGCACTCACCATCGATGCCAAGACGATGGTAAAGCTTGGTGATCAGGTACTTGCCGCTTTCGCTGGCTGAATAGGCGATGCGGCCGGCCCGCAAGAAGGTGTGTTTCAGCGCCTCCGGCGTCCTCGCATCAGGAGGCGGCTGCCCCGCGCGGACAGCGACAGCGGCCACGGATCTGGCGATCAGTGTCCGCGTGTCCGCCGCGATGTGGCCGGCACGGACGAAATTCGTCATATTGGGTTCGGCGACGATCACCAGATCGGCCGGTTCGCGTCGCTGCAAGCGATTCGGTATGGACTGCTCACCCGTGCCTATGGAAGTCGTCAGGGTCACGACCGGTTTGCCGATGAACGCTTCTATCGCCGGCACCAACGCCAGGTGCGCGGCGGTGAATACCCCGGAAGTCATGACGCGAAACGCGTCGTCGCTGCTGTGTGTCATTACTCAACCTTGATATGGGCTTGCGCAACCACCTTCTGCCACTCGCCCACCTCGGCCTGGATCTGGGTACGCAGTTGTTCCGGTGTGCCAGGCGACGCTTGATCGCCCTCCATGCTCAGTTGCTGCGCGACCTCCGGCTTGACGATCGCGGCGTTCAGCGCCTGATTCAGTTTCTGCTGCACGTCCTGCGGCAAGCCCTTGGGCGCGATCAGCCCGTACCAGATCACCACCTGGTATCCGGGCAGCCCCGTCTGCGCCACCGAGGGCAAGTCCGGCATGTCCGACCAGCGCTCCGGCAAGGTCTGCGCCAGCACCTTCAGACGGCCATCCTTGATGTAAGGAATCGCCGCGCCCGGTGTGCTGAAAAAGACATCGGTGCGGCCGGCCAGCGTGTCCATCACCGCGGGTCCCGTACCCCGATAGGGCACATGCGTCATCTTGATGCCGGCGTCCATCATGAACAGCTCGGTGGCCAGATGCGAAATGCCGCCCACGCCGGACGAAGCGAACGACAGGCTGCCCTGCCTGGTTTTCGCCAGCTGGATCAGTTCCGCAAGGCTCTTTACGGGCAGCTTGCTCGACGTCGTGACCAGGAAGGGCCCATGGGCGATCATGCCGATCGGCGTCATGTCCTTGACCGAGTCGAACGGCAGTTGGTAGAGGGCGGCGTTGACCGCATAGCTGTTCGAAATCAGCGTAAGCGTGTAGCCGTCCGGCTTTGCACGTATGCCGTTGGCGGTACCGATCTTGCCGCCCGCGCCAACCACGTTCTCGACCACCACGGACTGGCCCAGGGACTCGGTCAGCAGTTTGCCGATGGTGCGCCCGACCGCGTCGTTGCCGCCGCCAGGGGCGAAGGGGATGATCAGCTTGATCGGGTGATCCGGGTAAGCCGCGTGGGCCGGGGCGGTTGTCGCCAGGACTGCCGCTATCGTCGCCGCAGCGGCTGCCAGGACGTGCGCTGTCCGCCTGCCGAGCCGATTCCGGGTATGGCTTGAAAACATTCTGGTCTCCTCACTTGCACATCTTCTGGTGCATGCGGAGCTTATAAGCAATATGTATGCCAATTTTTGGTGGCAAATAAACTTCCGACAAAACAATGGCTTGCACAAACCCGACGTTCCACTGCAGGTTTCATGTTTCAATTGAACCATTCTTTGAAACGGCGCAGCAACATGAGCCAGACCTCGGCGAACGAGCCCTTACCCGTCATCTGGGCGATCAGCGGCTATCGACTGACTGACGTTTTCCGCCAGGTCGCCCCGGAACTGGACGGCCGCGCGTCGGTGTCGATCATTCACCGCGGCTACGAAGAAGCACTGGCTGAAATAGAGCGGCGCAGCGAGCGCCACCATTGCGACGTCATCGTGGCGGCGGGAAGCCATGGTGCGTACTTGCGGCGCAATCTGCCCCATCCGGTCGCTTTGGTGAAGGTCGGCGGGTCGGACTTGCTGGCGGCGCTGTGCAAGGCGCGGCAGCTCTCGGACAGAATCGCCATCCTGATGCTCAAGCGCATTCCACCGGAAATCCAGCGCTTCGCCGATCTGTTTTTTCTGCCGCTGGTGTTGCGCTCATATGAGACATCCGAGGAGGCCCGCCATTGCCTGCGGCAATTGGCCAGCGAGGGTATCCAGGTGGTGGTGGGTCCCGGCCAGGTGGCTGATCTTGCCGACGAGGCGGGGCTGACGGGAGTATTGGTGTACTCCGCGGAGTCCGTAAGGGCAGCCTTCGATGATGCGATCGAAATGGCCACGGCGCAGCGCGCGGAAAAATCCCGGCGCACGCAGCTCGATTCCATTCTTTATCACCTGGGCGACGGCGTCATTGCCGTCAACATGGACGCCCGCATCGTGATGGCGAATCCCGCCGCCGAGCAGCTTACCGGCAAGTCGGTACGCACGACCTTGGGCAAGCCCTTGCGGGACGTGCTGCCGGCATTGCAACTGGGGCACGTCCTGGCAACCGGCAAGGCTGAATTGGGTGCGGTCGAGGAACTTGCCGGAAAATCCATCGTGGTGGACCGTGTGCCGTTGTTCGACGAGGGCAAGCAGACGGGCGCCATCCTGGCGCTGCACGGTTCAAGCCGGCTGGAACTCGCGGTCAGCAAGCTGCGCGCGCACACGCACAGGCGTTCGCAGGTCGCGCGTTACCGGCTGGATGACGTGGTGTCCGCATCGCCGGCGATGCAGCACGTCATCGCGCAGTGCAAGGTGTTCGCGCAGCATAGCGACGCCGGCATCCTCATATATGGCGAAAGCGGTACCGGCAAGGAGTTGCTCGCGCAGGGCATCCACAACGCCAGCCGCCGCGCGCGTCATCCCTTCATTGCCATCAATTGCGGCGCCTTCACCGAGACCTTGCTGGAAAGCGAACTGTTCGGCTATGACGAGGGGGCGTTCACGGGCGCGCGCAAACAGGGGAAAGCCGGCCTGTTCGAGGCCGCCAATGACGGCACGCTGTTTCTCGATGAAATCGGGGAAATGCCCTTGCCGCTGCAGACACGTCTGTTGCGTGCCTTGCAGGAGAAGGAAATCATGCGCGTGGGCAGTGTCGACGCCCTGCCGGTCAATGTCCGGGTAGTGGCGGCCACGCACCGGGATCTGGCGTCGATGGTGGCGGGGGGCTTGTTTCGGGAAGATCTGTACTACCGCCTGAACATCCTTCGCGTCGACGTCCCGCCGTTGCGGGAACGGCGGGAAGACATCGAGGTCCTGGTCCGTAAACTGGTTCCCGCGGCGTTGGCGCGGACGGGGCTGGAAGCCCTCTGCCCTGACGTCTTGAAGACCGTGCAGCCTGTCATGCAAAACTATGGGTGGCCAGGCAATGTGCGCGAACTGGAGAATGCCGTTGAACGGCTGACCATGATCTGCCTGGCAACCGGCAGGGCAGTAAAGCCCTTCGAGATGAGCGAAGCGCTGGACCCGGCCGCGAGCCGTGCGCACGGGCCGGGCGTTCGACCCGCGCCGCCGGCGAACGCGCCACTACCCAAGCGCCGCGCGCGCATCAGCCCGGAAGACATGGAGCGCATGCTCGTGGACTGCCAGGGCGACCACCAGGAAGCCGCTCGCCGGCTAGGCGTCAGCCGCACCACGTTGTGGCGTTGGCGGACACGAGGATGAGCGCAACTCACTGGGTTGGCGCCGGTCAATGCACCGGGCGCAGAGGCTGGTCCAGTATCTCGAACAGGGAGACGCCCATCAAGCGCGTGGGATGGCCACCCGTACACAAACGACCGATGACTCTCACGTAGGCACCGATCGTCTTATGCGCGGTGATCGCCTTTTCATAGCCGTCCGCGTCGAGCGTCACTGACGCCAAGACCATGCGGCCCCCGCCAGGCAGGAGCAGGTTGAGCATCGCGTCCCCGGCTCGGCGCCCACCCCTGTCGATGAAACCGTCCAGGCATTCCACGGTGCCGACGAAAACGCCAACCCCGCCACCGACCAAGGGCTTGACATCGGCGAGAAGCACTTCCAGCATGTCCTGGCTGAGGGTCGTGATTGCCGGACGAATTTCGTCTTCTTGGCAGCGAGCCGTGGTGGTCGGACGAATGCCATCGTCCCGCCAGAGTCGAACTCTCGCAAGCAGCGTAGGCACGGGAACGCTCGTCAAACTCGACAGATGCTCTATCGTGCGTGACACGCAACGCTCATAGTCGAAGACCGACTCGTCCATCGGGAACACGATCTGGCGCGCAGGGTAAGCGTCATGTTCCAGTACGTAAAAACGATCGCGCGATCGAGTGGCAAGCGCTTTCCAACCTTGGGATATCAAGTAGTCCAATAGTTGCAATGGGTCCATGACATTTTCGAAATTTGAGACCCGCGGATGATGATGCCGCTGCACGCCAACGTCCAGAATTGATTCTTCCACGGAGAATCGCGATACGCCATGAGTGCATCAGATCGTTTCGGCTAATTCCGTGTGGTCTGTTGCTGTTCCCGATGACTGAATCCTGCGCTTGCAAGACCTGGGGATAAACCTGCTATCCGCCAAATGACCTTTCTTGGCAGTCAGGGACGTTTTCGCGATCCGCAGGTCTACGTCCATTTCCTTAAAGGCCTTTGTGAGCTTTTTGCAGGAAGTTTTCCCCTCTCCTGCTCCATGGGACGAACTTGTACGATCCAGGACGCCAGCTGCTGGGTAGCGCATGGGCAAACCTAGGGATGGTTGACAATTCAACGTCATGGATTAGAGTCCTGCTGAGTTCCGATGTGTCATCCCGAAAATCACGCATATAGACAAAAGCCTGTGGCATACATGACTAATTACGCATCGAGCGCACTGTTGGGAACATTGCTCCTTGCCTTCAGCGCCAGCGCGGCTGCCTTCGATTGCGCTGCCGCCAGAAACGATGCAGAGCACACCATCTGCGGCGATCCCGATCTGTCGAAGCTCGAAGAAGCACTGAGCGCCCAGTATCAAATCTCCCTGCGGGACACCAACTCGCCCGAGGCATTGCGGCGGGACGAACTAGGCTGGCTGAGCCGGCGAAACGCATGCCGCAAAGATGCGCGCTGCCTGTCTCTGCAGTATCGGCAGCGGCTGTTGGAACTCTCGTCCGAGGATCGCGGGTCGACCAACGATGACATGAAGCGCTCATTGCCCGTGCTTCCGTGTGAACATGAGGCAAGTCTGGCGTCGATCGAAAGCCATACGCCAACGGAAGTGACTTTTTTGAACGACTCTGACGAGCGCGTAACCGTCTACTGGCTCGGCTTCGACGGCAATCGTGTGAAGTACATGGACCTCGCGGCAGGCGGCAGCTATCGGCAGCAGACCTACCTATCGCACCCATGGGTCGTCGCCGGCGCCAACGATCGCTGTCTGGGTCTTTACTTACCGCGCGCTACTCGCGGCGTCGCGGTAGTCGGCTCACCCGCGACTCGCTAAAAAAACGGCCCCATGCGAGGAGACATGGAGCCGTCGTACTGCGTCGAGAGGACATTCTGAACTGCACCCCGCCTCTCGTCGGAGAACCCGCCAAGCCAGCACGCCTGGCGAGCCGGACTTATGTTGGGATCGCGCGCATGGCGCGGTTTACTATTCGCGGACCAGCCAGTCGCGGCTGCCCGCCGCATTCTTGACCGCGATCTCGCGATTCGTCCCCGGCGACCTTGCGACCGGCAAGCAGACAAACCCGAGATTCATACTTCATCGATCCCGGGATCACCCTTGGAACGGCACGTTGTTCGAGTCACCGAAGGCAGTGGCGCCGGGCGTTGCCGCAACGTCAGCAGCAACTTGGGCACGCGACACGCTGGAATCGGCTTGGGCCGAGAACGCGACGTTGTCGCTGTCACCGAAGGCAACCAGGCCTTCGTTCTTCGCTTGTTGCAGTTCGGCTTGAATCTGGGCACGGCTGGTCGAGTTATCGGCTTGGCCGTAGGTACCTTGGAAAGGCACGTTGTCGATGTCGCCGCGGGGCGTGCCGGCTTGGGCGGCACCAATCAGGGCAAACGAAACGATCAGCGAGGTGGCGATGGTTTTCATGGCAGTTCTCCTAGTCCTAGTCAGTGGGAGCAGACCGTGTCGGCTAATTCCGTGTGGTCTGTTGCTGTTCCCGATGACTGAATTCTGCGCTTGCAAGACCTAGGGATAAACCCGCTATTCGCCAAATGACCTTTCCAAAAATCGCGGCAATGTGGCTATTGCGCTCATAAGCAGCACCTATTGAAGCCCGCCGACAGCGGCCTACGTCGCCAGCAAAGCCGCCTGCGCGCGCTCGAAATCTGGCGTGCGATATAGCTCTTCGGCGATTTCACCCAGTCTCGACGGGTGTAGCTTGGGCCCCAGGCCGTAAAACTCCTGGAAGCTCATGATCAGCGGGCGCCATTTGTCAGGATCGATCCGATTCGGGTTGCCCGCCATCAGAATGGATTCGTCGACATGGACGCGTTTGATACGCGCTTCCAGCACGGCCACGTACCCATTCAAAGGACCGTCCTGGTCATAGCTGTGTTCGTGTTCGAAGACGGCTTCGAGTTGCACGGGGCACTCCGCCACCCGCGGCGGCGCCACGGTCTCCGCCGCAACGGCGGTGAGTCCGGCGGCCGCGAACTTGTCTTTCACATGGTAGTAGCCGCGCTTGACCTTATCCTGCGGAACGGGATCGGACCCCGTGGTTCGCGCGAGCCGATCGACGGCCTCGACCTGCGCCGGTGACGGCAGATTGATTACCAACTCTCCATTGCGACGCATATTCTCGACGGTCTTCGAGATGGATTGCAGGCCCAGATAGCAGCGCCAGCCGATCCAGAACACCGATGACATAGGCGCCAGGTTGATCGAGCCATCTTCATTGACGGTGCTCAGTAACGCGACGGGCGTGCCGAAATAAAGAATGGACGGGTGTGCGGTGACATGCATGTTGAAGTTCCTTTGAAATGACCCAGTCAGAATGACGGATCGCGCAAAGGACCACACTCCGTTTCTTATCGTGGTATCGGAACAGGTTTCATGGCGCCTCCCGCCGCATCCGGCCGTAGCAGCGACGACGGCAGGCGGCCAGTTGTGCGCAGGAACGCGCGGCGCATGCCCTGCTCGGAAACGAAGCCGCTGCGCCGCGCCACCTCCTTGAGCGACGCGCTGGTCGAGCCGAGCAGCGCGCCAGCATATTCCACACGGATACGTTCGAGCGCGGAGGCAGGCCCCTCCCCCGTCGCTTCGACGAACTTCCGATAGAACGATCGCACCGAATGGTTGCTCGCTTCAGCCATGTCAGCGATGCGCCACGGCGCCGCGGGCCGCGCGGCCATCTCCGCCAGCAGCGGCGCGAACGGCTGGGCTTCGACGTCCTGGAATCGTAGGGCATCGCTGTACTGCGCCTGTCCGCCAGGACGCCACATATGCACGACCAATCTGCGCGCCACAGCATGCGCACACACGCGACCGGCGTCCTCTTCTATCAGCGCGAGCGTGAGGTCGATACCCGCGGTCACGCCGGCAGAGGTGTACACCCTGCCGTCTCGCAGATAGATAGGCTGCGGATCGACGTTCACCTCGGGATAAGCCGACGCCAGCCGTTCCGCCGCCCGCCAATGCGTACACGCTGAGCGGCCATTCAACAATCCCGTGGAAGCCAGCAGGAACGCGCCAGTACAAACCGCGCAGACCCGTCGCGCGTCGGCCGCCAGCGTTTTTACCGCCTGCACGACCAGCGCATCCTTCGATGCGTCATCGACGCCCGGCCCGCCAGGCACGATAAGCGTATCGACCCGGTCCGCCAAGGCGGCATACGGCTCGGTTGAAACCTCGAACGGGCCTGCCCCTTTCACAGGACCACCAGCCGCGCTGACGATACGCAAATCGTAATGCACCCCACCCTCTTCCGCCGCGGTGGCGAAGGCTTGCAACGGACCTGCCAGGTCGACCGGCTGAAAGCCTGGGTAAACCAGAAAGAGGACAAGCGATGGCACGGTTTGATTGTGAATTGGCAGGGGCATGACCGTGCGCATTCCTATTATCGACAGCTGGACATCCCGCCGGGATTCACTCAAGCGGCCACTGCGGCCGCCATACACAAGGGGAATACAGCAATGCGTGCAAATTTTGCGCTGTTCGAAGGTGTGACGCAACTGGACCTGACGGGTCCATATGAAGTCCTGGTTCGTGCTCCGGGTTTTCAATGCGAGCTGGTCGCCAAGGCGCCAGGAAACGTCCGCACGGATAGAGGCCTCATGCTGGTGCCGACCACGACTGTCGCGCAAGCTGGACCGTGCGATCTGCTGGTCGTTCCCGGCGGTCCCGGAACGGATGCCGCGTTGGAGGATCCGACATGGGTGGATTTCGTCCGCACCCAGGCGGCTTCGGCCAAGTGGGTCTTCGGCATCTGCACCGGTTCCCTGCTGCTTGGCGCCGCAGGTCTGCTGCAAGGCCGCCGCGCATCCTGCCACTGGCTGGCCCGTGATCTTCTTGCCGAATTCGGGGCACGGCCCGTCGATGATCGGACCACGATAGACGGCAAGTACTTTACGTCGGGCGGCGTCACCGCGGGCATTGACATGGCGTTGCTGGTAGTGGCCAACGTTCTGGACCAGGCCGCTGCGGAACAGATTCAACTGCAAATCGAATACGATCCCGCGCCGCCTTTCCCGGGAGGGACACCGTTCACCTCGCGCGCCGAAATCGTGCAGCGCTGCGTATCGGCCGGCGCTGAACGGCGGGCGTTGCGCGAGGCAGCAGTCAAGGCCGCCGCCGCCAAATTGCGTGGCGAGGAACCGGTGCGATGAGGACCGCTTTCATGCCTTCCCTACGCCGGATGGCTGCTTTCGTGCCCCTCCCGCGGCGGCTGACCGGTCTGCTGCTGTCATCGGGTGCGACAGGCATCGGCATCGCATTGCTGGCCGCGCCTGCACAGGCTGCGGGGTATCCCGAACACGCTGTCACGCTGGTCGTGCCCTATGCGGCCGGCGGCCCCATGGACCTGGTTGCGCGGCAAGTCAGCAATACCCTGGCCGCGCAGCTCGGCGTCGCCGTCATTGTCGAGAACGTCCCGGGCGCCGGCAGCACGATAGGCACCTTGCGGGCAATACGCGCCAAGGCAGACGGCTACACCCTGCTCCTTCAACACGTGGGTCTGGCGACGTTGCCGGCACTCTATCCGAAACTTGGCGCGGACCTTCGGCGCGATCTCGTGCCATTGGGTGTCGTCGCCGACGTGCCAATGGTGATAGCAGTCAAGGCGTCGTCAAGCATCGCCGGACCGCGCGAATTGCTTGCCCGGAAGACGGCATCGGCGCTCAACTGGGGCACGGCCGGCGTGGGATCGGCATCCTCGCTTTGCCTGCGCCAGATCACCGAAGCCGCACACGCAGGGGCAACGGAAGTGCCTTACAAAGGCACGGGCCCCGCCCTGGTGGATCTGCTGGGCGGACAGATAGACGCAATCTGCGACCTGTACACCAATCTGAAACCCATGCTGGACAGCGGCAAACTGCGCGCGCTTGCAAGCCTTTCCGAAGCGGGACATTCGCCTGTGGCCGGCATGCAGGCGTTGGGCGAGACCGTGCCGTCATTGCAGGTCTTTACCGCATGGTATGGCCTGTTCGCGCCACGCCAGACGCCGGATGAAGCGCAGGTTCGCCTGCGGGCCGCGACGGCGTCCCTCGTGGAAGACAAGGCCTACCGCAATGCGCTCGGCGTCGCGGGCGCAACGATTCCGTCGGGTGAAGATGCCAGCGCGCAAGCACTGGCTACGCTTCTGCGACGTGACATGACGCGTTGGAGCGGGTTAGGCGCAACCGCCAACGCGCAATAAAGCCGGGCACGAGAGAGCCTCGACCTTGCAGTGGAAAGCGACACGGCCCCATGCGAAGAGACATGGGGCCGCGTTACTACATTGCGATGCGCGATCAGGTGGTTGTCGGTCAGCAGAACTTTCATCGACCGAGCTTGCGATCGCTGATCAGCGATCGCTGATCAGGCGACCCCGCGATCAGCCTTGGAACGGTACGTTATTCGTGTCACCGAAAGCGGTGGCGCCGGGCGTCTTCGCAACGTCGGCGGCGACTTGGGCACGCGACACGCTGGAATCGGCTTGGGCCGAGAACGCGACGTTGTCGCTGTCACCGAAGGCAACCAGGCCTTCGTTCTTCGCTTGTTGCAGTTCGGCCTGAATCTGGGCACGGCTGGTCGAGTTGTCGACCTGGTTGTAGCTACCTTGGAAAGGCACGTTATCGATGTCGCCGCGGGGCGTGCCGGCTTGGGCGGCACCAATCAGGGCAAACGAAACGATGAGCGAGGTGGCGATGGTTTTCATGGCAGTTCTCCTAGTCCTAGTCAGTTGGGAGCAGACCTTGCCGGGTGATTCCGGGAGGTCTGTTGCTGTTCCCGATGACTGAATTCTGCGCTCGCAAGACCTAGGGATAAACCCGCTATCCACCAAATGACCTTTCCAAAAATCGTGGCAATGTGGCTATTGGCCCTATAAGTAGCGACTATCCGTGCCAGGCAACGCGGCTGCCTTCGGTACGCTATGCCTCATTTGGTGGAATTTCTTGCAGAGGTGATTCGGGTTAGACTGGAGTCCTAAGTGGATTGGGGGTTCCCGGTCGGCGTCTTGGCCTCGGTGGGTACACCGGGGCCTTTCGCTTTCTGGGGCGGAAAAATTATCAATCCTGCGTCCTCGTACCCCGTGCCCACACGCAGGCGCCCGCCATCGCAGAAGAACTTCATCTTAAGCAAGGCGAACGCCTGGTTCGATTGCGTCGGCCGGATGTAGCTGAGACCTATGGGCCGGGCCACCAAATCGGCCAGTTGCAAGCCCACCAGATTGGCTTTTTTGTCTGCAAAGACAATGTCGAACGGCAAGGCTCGATTGCCAGGATGATTACCGGCGCAAATACGACGAAATTCGAGTTCCAACTGCGTGTCTTCTTTCCTTCCGCGGCACTCTACGACCACATACGTGGTAGCTTCAACTTGCCCTTTCTCCGCAAGAAAGCCGCACAACTTTTCCAGGCAGATGCCTAAAGCAATGTGATAGGGGTTGGAAACGGCTTCTGCCGTTCTGCTCACGCGAGCCTTGTCCACCACGCAGGCGATAAGAATGAAGTTGCTTGCTTCCATGATGGAAGTCAGATCGTTCATGAATGCCTCTCGCGTCGGGCGATGGACCAGGAATGAAAAGCTCCCCTTCTGCCTACGGATCTCGTTCTCGTGCAGGACCACACTGTCGTGACCAAAGTAGCTGAACTTCAACCTCTCGACGGCAGGAATAATTTTTTCCGCGTAGTGCCGTTTGTGAAAGATGCACAATGCAAGAACAAAGACAGGATAGTCTTTGTCGACACTCACCAATGAATGATCGCCGCTTTCATCGACGTACACCACATAGTCACTGAAATGTCGACTTCGAGGATGGCAGGCACCAGATCCTGGCGCCATGGCCTGAGATGAATCAGAGGGTCTGTGCGAAGTGGCAGGCGCGCTCACCCTCTCACCTCGTCAACGGAAACGGGGCGTCAAGGCAGAAACGCTTGTTGGAGAGGGCCATCGATAAATTGCGACCGTGGACATGGCGTTCACCTGAAGACGGTCCGCCGGTCGAGTGTCTGAGGTAACCCTGAGTCGATCTTGCGCTGATTCGGTTCCAAGCCGCAACTCCAGTTTTTCCAGAACACAGAAATAAAACGACCCCGGGGCCAGAAGACCCGGGGTCGTCATACCGCATCGAGAGGACATCCTGAACTGCGTCCCGCCTCTCGCCGGGAAACCCGTCAGGCCAGCACGCCTGGCGAGCCGGACTTTCATTCGGACCGCGCTCATGCGCGCGGTTTGCTCACAGCAGGCTAGGCCCGTAGGCTGCCTGTCGAGTTGTTCACTGCAATCCTGCGATCAGCCTTGGAACGGTACGTTGTTCGAGTCACCGAAGGCAGTGGCGCCGGGCGTCTTCGCAACGTCGGCAGCAACTTGGGCACGCGACACGCTGGAATCGGCTTGGGCCGAGAACGCGACGTTGTCGCTGTCACCGAAGGCAACCAGGCCTTCGTTTTTCGCTTGTTGCAGTTCGGCTTGAATCTGGGCACGGCTGGTCGAGTTGTCGACCTGGTTGTAGCTACCTTGGAAAGGCACGTTATCGATGTCGCCGCGGGGCGTGCCGGCTTGGGCGGCACCAATCAGGGCAAACGAAACGATGAGCGAGGTGGCGATGGTTTTCATGGCAGTTCTCCTAGTCCTAGTCAGTTGGGAGCAGACCTTGCCGGGTAATTCCGGGAGGTCTGTTGCTGTTCCCGATGACTGAATTCTGCGCTCGCAAGACCTAGGGATAAACCCGCTATCCACCAAATGACCTTTCCAAAAATCGTGGCAATGTGGCTATTGCACTCATAAGCAACACCTATTGATGCCTACCGCCAGCTGTTTAGGTCGCCAGTAAAGCCAGTGAGTTCAGCTGCACCTCCAGGTCCTGCATGGATCCGAGCACCTCTGCGAGATCCGGCAAGGGTCCAAAGATCACGGTGCCCATGGCCTCATAATCACGCGCGAGTGCGTCGCGCATCGCAGTTGACGGGGATAAGGTCAATGAGCCACGCCTGGCATTCACGTTGCCCGGTTACGGGCAATCGCCTGGACAACCGCCTTGTAGCCAGAAGACGTGACGCGCTGCATCAGCCAGAACCACCGGCGGCGGCAGGGCGGGCAACAGAGGATATGATGGTGGCCACGCGGGCACGCACGTGCGCACCCGCAACGACCACCGCCCCCGCTTCAGGCAGAACCGCTAGTGCAACAGGCGAAGCTTTTGCCCGAAATCTCACCAAAAGGCCGACCATGAAAACGATTACCGTCGAAGCACTGTTCGGGAAGCTCACGGCGCAGACGTCGTTGATCTCGTCGCTGATACGCGTATTGCCGCTGGATGCGCTGCGCACGCTGGAGGCGGAGTTGATGCGCGAGGCCCAGAAAGCCAAGGTCTACCTGGTCGGCCAGGCCGTTTCCGCGGAGGTGTTGGAAAACCACGACCAGCAAACCGCGGCAAACCTTGCGCTGGTGCGCGAGGTTTGCACGCAGAAAGAGTATCAGCGCCCTTCCGATAACGGCGGCGGCTGAACCAACACGATCAATCCAACGTCACCCCCGCATCCTTCACCACCTTCGCCCAGCGCGTAATCTCGCTATCGACAAAGGCGCCGAAGGCCGGGCCGCTCAGGTCCGGAACATCAGAACCATTGCTGGCCCATTGCTCCTTGAGCTTGGGCGTGTTCAAGGCAACCTTCACCTCGCGAATCATGCGGTCGATCGCCGGTTGCGGTGTCCCCTTGGGTGCCCATAAGGCATACCAGGTCGACACCTCGAAATGCTTCACGCCCGCCTCGGCCGCCGTCGGTACGTCCGGGAAACTGGGCGAACGCTGCGCCGAAGCCACCGCCAAGGGCTTGATGGTGCCCGCCCGTATCTGCTGGGCCGACGATCCCAAGCCATCGAAGGCCAGATCCACCTGCCCGCCCATCAAGGCCGACATCATGGGCCCGGCGCCCTGGTAAGGCACATCCACCAGATCTATCCCCGTCTGCATGGCAAACAATTCGCCCGCCAGGTGATGCGTGCTGCCCTTGCCCGCAGTGCCGAAATTGATCTGCCCCGGCCGCGCCTTGGCGTAGGCGATGAACTCCTGCAGCGTCTTGACGGGCAGCTTGCCGGTGTTGATGACCACCACCTGCGGCGGCTGCGCCAACAAGGCCACCGGCACGAAATCCTTCTGGATGTCGTAGCTGAGCTGCTTGTACAAGGAAGGCGCCAGGGCATGATGCGCGCCACCCATGAAGAAGGTGTAGCCATCGGGCCTGGCCTTGGCTGCCACGCCCGCGCCCACCGTGCCGCCGGCGCCACCCTTGTTGTCGATGACCACGGCGTGGCCCATCTGCTGCGTCAATTGCGCCGACAACGGTCGCGCGAAAGTATCGGTGCCGCCGCCCGCGGGGAACGGCACGATGATGGTGACGGGTCGGTCCGGCCAGTCGGCCCGCGCCGACTGGGGAACGATCGATGCCGCGACCGCGGCCGCCACGGCGGCACACGCCGCGATGCTGTTTCGAAGCTTCATGTCTCTCCTCCCGATGCTGCGTAGGATGGGCAATAACCCATCGGTTGTGACAGCGCCATGCGGGCCGTCGTTATTACTGTTCTTACGCAAACCACCTTGGCGATATTTTTCTGGCGCATCCTCCTGTTGCATCACAATGACGTTGATCACACTGACGTTGAATCACGCTCCGGCGCCACCCGGCCGGCACGAGGCCAGCCGGGCGGCAGGATCAACGCCCGCCGTCACCCTTGCCCGTACGTATCCCGCAACACGTTCTTCTGTACCTTGCCCATGGTGTTGCGCGGCAACTGATCGGCAACATGGATCCGCTTGGGCACCTTGAAGTTGGCGATCCGAGTCTTCAATTCCGTCTGCATGGCGGCCGGATCCAGATTGGCCCCCGCGCGCGGCACCACCACCGCGACCACGGCCTCGCCAAAGTCCACATGCGGCACACCAATGACAGCGGATTCCGCCACCCCCGGCATTTCATCGATGATGCTCTCGATTTCCTTGGGATAGACATTGAACCCGCCGGAAATGATCAGGTCCTTGCTGCGCCCGACGATGGACAGATAATCGACCGGAATCGGATGCCCGGCCGCCTCGCCGCCCCAGCGGCCGACGTCGCCGGTCTTGAACCAGCGATCCTCGGTGAACTCTTCGGCCGTCTTCTCCGGCATACGCCAGTAGCCTGAAAACACGTTCGGACCGCGCACCTGCACATTGCCGATCTCCCCCGGCGGCAAGGCCACCCCCTTGTCGTTGACCACCCGCACGTCCACGCCCGGCAAGGCCGGCCCCACGGTGCCACCCACGCGCGGCCCCAGCACGGCGTCGTAGGGATTGGACGTCAGCATGACGGTCTCGCTCATGCCGTAGCGTTCCAGGATGGTATGGCCGGTGCGCGTCTGGAATTCGTTGAAGGTCTCGGTCAGCAGCGGTGCCGAACCGCTGATGAACAGGCGCATGCGGGCGCAGGCTTCGCGCGTGAAGCGCGCATCGGCCAGCAGCCGCACATAGTAGGTGGGCACGCCCATCATCACCGTGCTTTGCGGCAGGTAATGCAAGGCCTGCTCGATGTCCAGCTTGGGCAGCCAGATCATCTTCGCGCCAGCCAGCAGGGCGCCGTGCGACGCCACGAACAAGCCGTGCACATGGAAGATGGGCAGCATGTGCAGCAGTACATCGTCGCTACGCCAGCCCCAGTACTCATTGAGCGTGCGCGCATTCGCCGCCAGATTGCCGTGCGACAGCATGGCCCCCTTGCTGCGGCCGGTCGTGCCCGACGTGTACAGAATGGCGGCCAGGTCGGCGGCATCGCGCTGCACCGTGCGGAAGGTCTGCGGCTGCGTGGCGGCGGCCTGCAGCAGCGTGCCGGTACGGTCTTCGTCCAATGTGTATACGTGCGCCGCGCCCGTCTTGTCGGCCAGCTTGCGCACCCACGCTTCATTGGCACTGGCGCACACCACCACGTCAGGCTCGGCATTGCCCAGGAAATATTCGATCTCCGCTTCGCGGTAGGCCGTGTTCAGCGGCAGATAGACCAGCCCGGCACGCAGCGTGGCCAGGTACAGCAACAGCGCCTCCGGCGACTTCTCCACCTGCACGGCCACGCGAGCGCCCTTGGGCAAGTCGAGCGATTTCAGCAGATTGGCCAGGCAGGCGCTGGCGCGATCGATGTCATCCCAGGTGTAACGCAGCGTCGGCGTCTCCAGGGCCACTAATCCGCGGTCTTGCGGGAAACCCGCCTCCAGCACGGCATACAGATTGGCATTACTCACCGTCTTCAGTCTCCGGAAAATGTTGGTTCTTCACCTGCCAGGAAGGCACGCACGCCTTCCCGATGATCATGGCTGTCAGCGTAGGAAAAAAAGCCAGGATATTCTTTTTCTTGCAAGGGTTCACCACGCGCCAGCCGGCGCAGGGTCCGCTTGTTGATGCGCGCCGCCAGCGGGGCGCCGCGCAGGATACGGGCAGCGCATTCCTGGGTCGCAGCGGTCACCTCGGCATCGGCCACCACCCGGGTCAACAGGCCCAGCGCATGCGCCTCGGCGGCGTCGACGATGCGGCCTTCGAGCAGCAGCGCCAGGGTCGCGGCGGGCCCGGCCAGGGCCAGCAGGCCCTGCATTTCGTCGGGCGCCATGGGAAAACCAAGGCGGTTGATGGGTACGCCGAAGCGCGCCGACGCACCGGCGATACGCAGATCGCACTGGCTGGCGATTTCCAGGCCTCCACCCACGCAGACGCCTTCGATGCTGGCCACCACCGGATGGGGGCAGTCGGCGATCGCGCGCAGGGTGGGCGCCAGGATATTGCGGTGGTAATTCTGCACCGCGGCGCTATCGCCCCGCTCCTGGGGAAATTCACGGATGTCGGCGCCAGCAGCGAAATTTCCACCCGCGCCCGCGACGATCACGCAGCGCACAGACAGATCCGCCGCCAGCTCGCCGAATACCTGCCCCAACTGCCGCCACATGGCGACGGTGATGGCGTTCATCCGCCCAGGATGATCCAGGGTGACGAAGGCGATTGCGCCGTCGCGCTCATACCGCACTTGCCCGGACGCGGACCGAGCGTGGGGGGCGGCCCCAGGCTGGGCCTCAGCCCCGCGCAGGGTCCGAGCCTGAGGCCCGGCCCCTGACGCGGGCGGCGATGACGCTGCGGACATGCGATCTCCCCACTCAGGACATGCGCGCGATGGCGCGGCTGATGGCGGGCTTGCCCTCACCCAACCGGGTCAGATTGTCGTCCAAGGCGTCCAATTCGTACAGATAGTTCACCATCATCGCCGAGGATTGCGCCAGCCCCTTGCTCGACCGGTCCGCGCCCCAGTTCAGGCGCTCGATGCGGGCACCGTTGCCCAGATGGAAGCGCGCCACTGGATCCACGGGCTGGCCGTTCTTGATCGACTGCAGATAGTGCACTGCCAGCTTGTGCCCGGCCCGCCGCACGGTCTCCGACCCCGCCCCCGTGCCGGCCCGGCTCAGGCGCGCCACCCAGCGCGCGCCGTCGGGCACGCGTTGGCGGGGACGTTCGCGCGTCTTGTCGCGCACGATGGCCTCCACCGCCTCGGCGTCCAGCTTGCCCAGCCATTCGTTGAAACCGGGGATGGGCGACAAGGTGGCGAAGGACTTCAGCTTGGGCAGGTCATCCACCAGCGCATCGATGACCCGCTTGAGCAGGAAATTGCCGAAGCTGATGCCGCGCAGGCCTGGCTGCGTATTGGAGATGGAATAGAAAATCGCCCAACGTGCCTTGTCCAGGTTCTGCGCCGGCTGGCGCGCGTCCAGCAAGGCCTGCACGTTATCGGCCATCTGCGTGGCGAAGGCCACTTCGACAAAGATCAGCGGCGTATCCGGCATCTGCGGATGGAAATAGGCATAGCAGCGGCGATCTTCCGCGACCCGGCGCTTGAGGTCATCCCAGGACTGGATCTCGTGCACTGCCTCGTAGATGATCAGCTTTTCCAGCAGGGACGCGGGGCTGTCCCAGGTCAGGCGGCGCAGTTCCAGCAGGCCCACGTCGAACCATGCCGACAGCAGGCCCTCCAGCGTCTTGTCCAGGGCCGGCAGGCCGCTGACCTGCTTGCGCCAGCGCAGCATGTCGGCGCGCAGGCTGACCAGGAAGCGCAGACCGTCGGGCTGGTTGTTGAAGCGGCGGAACACGCGCGCGGCGGGCTCGCCATCGGGCTGGCCGGCGGGTTGGCAGGCAGCCAGCATGGTCAGCATGGCGCGCCGCCCCTTGGCGTCGGCCGCCGTATAGCTCTGGCACCAGGCGGCCGCCAGGCGGTTGGCCGCGACATCGGTCGAGCGCGCGGCGAACAGCGGCAGCAGTGCATCGGTGCTGGGGAAACGATCGCGCTCCCACAGCCGCACCAGGCGCGCCATCAGACCGGCCTCGGCGCCCACCTCCTGGACGGTGGCGGCGTCCTGCGCGGTGGGGGCAGGCACGGTAGCAACCCCGCTGTTGCGCGCCGGCGTGAGGGCATTGTCAGACGTGCGCGCGGCGCGCACGGGGGCTTGCACTTGCGGATCGTTCATGGTCGGGCTCCGGGATATCGGGATGCGGGGCGGGGGGGATGACGGATGTCGAGGCGGCGGACGTCGCGGCGACGGAATTCAGAGCGGCAGACGACGACGCGGCTGTCGTCGCCGCCGCCGCGGTCAGACCCGGGGTCAGGCCCGGCGCCAGGATGGGCCGGGGTTGCTGCGCGTCCAGCACGCGCAGGGCGTCGAGCTGGCGCAGCAGGTGGCCGCGCGCCAAGGCTTCGGCACCCTCGGCGTCATGGGCGGCGATGGCGGCGTAGATGGCCATGTGCTCGGCGCAGGACGCCTGCATGCGGCCGGGCAAGGCCAGGCTTTTGTGGCGCGACAGGCTCAGCACCTTGCGCAGGTTGCCGATCATGTCGGACAGCCAGCGGTTATCGGCAAGGGCCTGGATGGCTTCGTGGATGACGTAGTTCGCTTCGTAGTAGGCGTCGATGTCGCCGGCGGCGGCATGCGCCTGCAGGGTGTCGTGCAGCCCGCGCAGCCGCGCCATGTCCTCCGGCCGGGCCTTGCGCGCGGCTTCGTGCGCGCAGCGGCCTTCCAGCATGGCCATCAGCGGAAAGATCTCGTCCAGGTCGCGTGGCGACAACTCGTTGACGAAGCAGCCGCGGCGCGGTTCCAGGCGCACCAGGCCTTCGCTGGCCAACAGCTTGAGCGCCTCGCGCAGAGGCGTGCGGGATATTCCCAGCTGCGCCGCCAGACGCAATTCATCGACCCATTCCCCCGCCGCCAACGCGCGCGACTGGATCATGGCGCGCAAGCGGTCAGCCGCTTCCAGGTACAGCGCTTGACGGACGATGGGCGCGTTCATGGGGGTTCCGTAATTCATAATTATGGAGACCTCCATGGTAGTCCGATCCACCGACATTGCAAGCGCTGGATGGCAGGCGGGCCATCGTGCACATGGCGGAGACACGGCCCGCCATGCCGCATGCCGGCGCGCCCGGCGACGGCGGCGACAGGGCAGGATGCTCGCCCTATAAGCGAAAAATTTTCATGAATTGTGGGAATTAATATCGCTTGTTGCAAAGATCATCCCCCCTTAGTCTCATCGGCGTAAACGGCAAAAGCCAATAAAGACGAGGAGACGACAACATGCAGTGGAGAGTTCTTGCAGCCTGCCTGGCGGCAGCCGCCCTGGCCCCCATGGCCGCATCGGCCGATACCTATCCTTCCAAGCCGATCAGGATGATCGTGCCCTTCCCGCCAGGTGGCACCGCGGACATCATCGCCCGGGTGGTATCGGACAAGATGGCGCAGGATCTGGGGGTGGCGTTGATCGTCGAGAACCGTCCTGGCGGCGCCGGCGGCGGTGTCGGCACCATGGAAATTGCCCGCGCGCCCGCCGATGGCTACACGATAGGTATCGCCACGGTAGGCAC
This sequence comes from Achromobacter sp. HZ34, assembly GCF_002209485.1. GTDB lineage: Bacteria > Pseudomonadota > Gammaproteobacteria > Burkholderiales > Burkholderiaceae_B > Bordetella_C. Next base: position 787,704 of record NZ_NJIX01000002.1, read on the forward strand.
GCTGGGCACGGCCCCCGCCACCGCGCCGAAGGCCCTCTATGATCCCGCCAAGGATTTCTCCTACATCAGCAATGTCGCGGCGATGCCCATGCTGATCGCCGCGGGCCCCTCCTCCGGCGCCACGTCGCTGGCGCAGTTCATCGAGCTGGCAAAGAAGAGTCCCGGCAGGCTTGCGTTCGCATCGGGCGGCACGGGCGGGGTCGCCCACCTCATGGGCGCACGCTTCGAAGTGGCCAGCGGCACCAAGCTGACCCACATCCCCTATCGCGGCGCCAACCCGGCCTTGAATGACGTCACGGGAGGCCAGGTCGACGTGATATTCGACGCCCTGGCCTCTTCCTGGCCTTACCTGCAGACGGGTCGCATCCACGCCCTGGCCGTATCCGGCGATCACCGCATTCCCGCCCTTGCCCAGGTGCCCACGTTCGCCGAAGCAGGCCTTCCCACTGTCAGCACGCGCGCCTGGTATGGCCTGATCGGCCCCGCCCAGATGGATCCGAAGACGGTGGACAGGCTCTATGCCGCGGTGAAGAAAGCCGTGGACTCACCGGAGGTGCGTACGCGTCTCGGCAAGCTGGACACCGAGGCGATAGGCAGCACGCCCGACGCGTACAAGAAGCAGGTGCTCGAAGAACTCGACGGCTGGAAGCAACTGGCGACGTCGCAACACATCGTGGCCGACTGAATGCCGCACGAGGCCTGCCCGGCCGGCCGTGGCCTAGCGCATGGGCATGAAGGCGGACGACGCCCGCGTGAAGTCGCATGTATCGGTGGCCAGCGACGTCACGAAGCGAATGAAGTCGTCAGCCGCGGACCGGTCATACAGCATGACGTAGGGCACGCGCGGCAACGCCGGCGTGCTGTGTATCACCCGCAGTTGCCCGGACCCGATGGCCGGATCGAACATGCGCCGGGGCAGGTAGCTGATGCCCAGGCCGGACAAGGTCAGCGACGCCAGCGCGGCCAGGCTGCTGCTGGACAGCGAGTTCTCGATCTGCACGCCGTTCTCGCGCAGCCACCGTCCGACCATATCGCCCAGCCCGGACGCATGCAGCTGGACGATGATGGTGTGTTCGGCGAGCGCGCGCAAGGGCACATCGTCGACCCCGTCCAGATAGGCAGGACTGCACATCCAGGCATATTCGACCGAGTCCAGCGGCACGGTCTCGAAATGCGTGTCGCGGAAAGCATCGGGCACGACCGCCATGTCGAGCTCGCCGGCGCGCACGCTTTCCACCAGGCGGACGCTGGTGTCCACCACGGGGGAAAGGGTGACCTGGGGATGGCTGTTGCGTATGCGCTGGATCCAGGCCGGCAACCACGTCATCGCCGTCAGCTCGGTGACGCCCAGTCGCAGCGTGCGCGTCACGGGCGTCAACGCCGTGCTGAGATCCATGATGCGATCCCGGTTCGACAACATTTCGCGCGCGTAGGTGAGCAAGCGTTCGCCTTGCGGGGTGATTTGCGCGCGACGCCTGCTGCGGTCGAACAGGTCTATCCCCAGCACGCTTTCAAGCTCTTGCAGCCGCTTGGAGATGGCCGACTGGGTGGTATTGAGACGCTGCGCGGCAGGATCGAGTCCGCCAAGCTCAGCCGCCCAGTAGAAGGCCTCCAATTGTTTGAGCGTGATCATGCAGGTCCCGAGGCGATGCTCTCATTCGAATGAATTCACTTGCCGCATCTTATCTCACCGGCTGCGGCACATACCGACCATCAAAACGCGCAACAAGGAATCACATGGATCTCGGACTTGAAGACAAAACGGCACTCGTACTGGGCGCGGGCGGAGGCCTGGGTTCGGCTATCGCGCAAGCCCTGGCCCGGGAAGGCGCCCGGGTAGCCCTGGCCGACATCGACGACAAGGCCGCCGCCCACGCCGCCGCCGCGCTCGATCCCGCCAGGACACTGGCTTTGCCATGGGACCTGGCCGACCTCGACGGCATTGCAGGCCGCCTGGCCGCGATACGCGAAAAGCTCGGGCACATCGATATTCTCATCAACAATACCGGCGGCCCGGCGCCCTCGCCCGTCAACGGCCAGCCCACCGCCACGTGGCGCCAGCGCTTCGAAAGCATGGTGCTGCCCGTGATTGCGATCACCGATGCGGTGTTGCCGGCCATGCGTGAACGCCGCTGGGGCCGCATCGTCACCAGTACGTCGTCCGGCGTCATCGCCCCCATCCCCAATCTGGGCTTGTCCAATTCCCTGCGATCCACCCTGGTCGGCTGGTCGAAGACGCTGGCCCGCGAGGTCGCTGCCGACGGCATCACCGCCAACATCGTGGTGCCGGGCCGCATCGCGACAGACCGCATCCGCTTCCTCGATGAAGAAAAAGCCCGCCGGGAAAACAAGTCCGTCGACGACATCAGCAGGCAGAGTACCGCTGCCATTCCCGTCGGGCGCTACGGCGAGCCACAGGAATACGCCGACCTCGTGGCCTTTCTTGCCAGCCAGCGCGCGGCTTACATCACGGGATCCATCGTCCGCGTCGACGGTGGACTCATCTCCAGCATCTGAACCTTCCACGTAGGCCCAATCCGCTCATGGACATCCAAACCACGCCCCTGGCTCCCCACATCGTCGAGACGCTTTCCCAGGTCACCACCGCGACGCTGACGACGATTCTCTTCAAGAAAGGCCTGCGCAACATCTGGATCCGGCAGACGGCGCCCCTGATGCCAGGACAGAAGCGTATCGTCGGTCCCGCATTCACGCTGCGCTTCATCCCGCAACGGGAAGACATCACTTCGCCCGCCTCGTGGTCTTCGCCTACGTCCACGCGGGCCGCCGTGGAAGCCATGCCGGCCGGATGTGTCGCCATCGCCGACACCGCGGGCATCGTCGACAGCGGGATCTTCGGCGACATCCTTTGCGCCCGCATGCACCAGCGCGGCGTAGCCGGGCTGGTCACCGCCGGCGCCGTGCGCGACCGCGCCGGCATCCAGGTTGCCGGACTGCCCGTCTGGAGCAGCGGTGTTTCCGCGCCGCCCGCCGTAGCGCAACTGGCCTTCGTCGGCTGGCAGGATGCCATCGGCTGCGGCGGCGTCGCCGTCATGCCCAATGACATCATCGTGGCCGACGAGGACGGCGCCATCGTCATCCCGGCGGCCTTGCTTGACGACGTACTGGAGACGGCACTCGACCAGGAGCAGACCGAAGCCTGGATCCTGGACGAGGTCCGCAAGGGCGCACCGCTGACGGGCCTGTATCCGATGAACGAAGAAAACAAGGCCCGCTACGCGGCCTCCCGGCGCGGTAGCTAAGTAGCCGCGGCCAGGCCGCCGGGCGCAGCCGGACTCAGGGCGCGGGCGCCCGGACCCGCCCCCGTCCGGCATGCTCCATGTCCTCCGCCGGCGGCGGCACGCCGTCCGGCGCGGGCATGCCTGCCGCGGGAATGATGCGGGCCGGCACGCCGACCGCGGTCGCGCCGGCGGGAATGTCCCGCAGGACGACGCTGCCCGCGCCAATGCGTGCGCGCGCGCCCACGGTAATGTTGCCCAACAGCACCGCCCCCGCCCCGATCAGGACACCCGTGCCGATCTTCGGGTGGCGCTCGCCGGCATGCTTGCCCGTACCGCCCAAGGTCACGTTCTGCATGATGGACACGCCATCCGCGATGCTGGCCGTCTCGCCGATGACGATGCCGGTGACGTGATCCAGCATGACCTCCGCGCCCACCTGGCAGGCGGGATGGATGTCGACACTGAACACCCGCCCCGCCATCTCCTGCAGGTAGCGCGCCATATCCGGCCTGCCGTCCAGCCACAGGCTGCCGGCCAGGCGATGCGCCAGCAAGGCCTTGAATCCCTTGTGATGCAGGACCACGTCAAGGGCGCCGCGGCTGGCGGGATCCCGCCTCAGGATGGCGGCGACATCGCCCACGGCCAACTGCAGAAGCTGGGGCGCATGCCGATACTGCCCCAGAAACAGATTGGTGAGCCTGGCGGCGTTGATGTCCGCGTCGGCCAGGCGGCCGCCCAGCAATCTGGCCAGCCACCCTGCCAGGCTCGGCGCCGGACCGGCAAGCCGGCGCAAGGCCGGACCGAGGATAGGCTCTCGCTGGGCGAGTTCGAACGACGCGTCGAGCAGGACGTCCAGCAGTGCCTGCGCCGAGCCAGGCCGCACGGCGGTCTCGTTCATGCGGCGCGTATATCCGCGACGAACTTCCTGGCGCGGGGATGTTCCGGTGCCTGGAAGAATGCCTGGGGTTCGGCGCGCTCCAGCACCCGGCCATCGGCCATGAACCACACCCGATCGGCCACTTCCCGGGCGAAGCCCATCTCATGGGTCACGCAGATCATGGTCATGCCCTCGCGAGCAAGCTCCTTCATGACCTGCAGCACCTCGCCGACCATCTCCGGATCCAGCGCGCTGGTGGGTTCGTCGAACAGCATCACGGGAGGCTCCATCGCCAAGGCCCGCGCGATGGCCACGCGCTGCTGCTGGCCGCCCGACAGTTGCGTCGGATAGGCATCGGCCTTGTGCGCCAGCCCGACCCGTTCCAGCAGCGCATGCGCCTGCGACTTCGCTTGCTGGCGCGTCTTGCGGCGCAACTGCACAGGGGCAAGCATGATGTTGTCGAGTACGGACAGGTGGGGAAACAGATTGAACTGCTGGAAGACGAAGCCTATGCGCGAACGCAGGCCGTTCACATTGACGCCGTCCGCCGCGACGTTCTCGCCATTCACCTCGATGCGGCCGCCTTGTATCGGCTCCAGCCGATTGACCGTGCGGATCAGCGTGGACTTGCCGGACCCGGATGGACCGCACACCACCACCACTTCGCCGGCGTTGACTTCTTCGTTGATGTTGTCGAGCGCCTGGTAATCGCCATAGCGCTTGTTCACGGCGATGAATCTGATCATGCGGAAGCCTCCGTCAGGGGAGCTTGGGCGATGGGCCGATTGCGGCGCAGCGTCACCCGACGCTCAAGTAATTTCGAGAGCCGGCTGAGCGCGTAGCACAGCACGAAATAAATACCCGCCAGGATCAGGTAGACCCGCAGCGGTTGAGTCAGCAGTTGCGCGTTGATCTGGGTGGCGGCAAAGGTTGCCTCGTGCGCGCCCACGATATAAGCCAGGGATGTGTCCTTCACGATCATGATGAACTGGTTCACGATACTGGGCAGGCAATTGAATAGCGCCTGCGGCAGGATCACATGGCGCACGGTCTTCCAATACCCCAGGCCCAGGGCGCGGGACGCTTCCATCTGGCCCGCGGGCAACGCCGCGATGGCGCCCCGTATGGCCTCGCCCAGGAAGGCCGCCTCATAGACGATGAGTGCCGCCACCACCGTCACCGAAGCCGGCGCATCGAAGCCCGTCAGCAAAGGCAGGACGAAGTACGCCCAGAAAATGAGCAGGAGCAGCGGAATGCCACGGATCACATAGACGTACACGGCGGCAACGCGGCGTATCGGCGTGCAGGTCGAACGGCGCGCCAACGCGACCAGGATGGCCAGGGGAAACGCCAGCACCAAAGCCGCCAGCGACATGAGCAGCGTCAGCGCGACGCCGCCCAGGGGACCATGGGGAGCCTGCCCGATCAACAGCGACAGGCCGAAGCGGTCGAGAATATCCAGCATGTCCTTACCTCGTCGCCAGGCGGTTTTGCAGCCACTCGCCGCAAGCCATCAGGCTGAGGGTGCAGGCGAGATACAGCACGGTGGGAACCAGATAGGACGCGAAGGTCGCATACGTTGCGCCGTCGATCTGCCGGGCGATGTACATCATCTCGGCAACGCCTATCGCCATGGCCAGGCTGGTCGCCTTGAACAGGCTGATGGCCTGGTTGATCAGGGCCGGCAGGGATGCCCGTACGGCCTGCGGCATCAGCACCCTGCGCAAGGTCGTCACGTAACTCAATCCCAGCGCCCTGGAGGCTTCGTATTGGCCGTGCGGCACGGCACGGAAGCCGCTGCGCAGGTCTTCCGAGATATAGGCGGCCGCATTCAGCGTGAGCGCGACCACCGCGAAGAAGAAGCCGCTCAGATGCGCGTCGGTCCATCCTGTCCAGGATTGCGGGAACAGTTGCGGAACGCCGAAATACCAGACCATGAACTGCACGATCGCGGGCACGTTGCGGTGGTAACCGACGAAGACTTGCACCAGCAGCGACGGCACCCTGCCGACGAAGTGCAGCGATGCCAGGACGGCGCCCAGCAAGAACGCGGCCACCGCGGACCAGGCGAACAGCTTCAAGGTGACACCCAGGCCCTGCAGGAATAGCAGCATGACATCCCGCTGCTGCAGGATGTCAAACGAGGAAGAGGAAAACATGATGACTCCCTGCCAGTCCCCGGCGCGGCGCCGCCGCCCCGGAGAGCTACTCGATTACTGGGCCTGGATCTGCGCCAGGGGAGTCACTTTCCGGTCGCGCTTCAGCTTGTACTCCGTGTCCGGGCCGAACCATTTATCCCAGATCACCTGCAGCTTGCCGGAAGTCTCCAGATCGTCCAACGCCTTGTTGACGGCTCCCAGCAAGGCGGTCTCGCCCTTCTTCACACCGATGCACTCCGGCTCCCAATGCAGCACCTCGTCCATGAAGACGACGCCACCCTGCGAACGGTTGCGAAAACCGATGCCCGCGCCTTGCGAGATGGCCATCGCCTGGACCTTGTTCTGTTGCAGCGCCAGGTAGGCGGCCGGGCCGTCGTCGAACGTCATGACCTCGGTATCCTTCAAGGCCTGGCGCGCGAACAGTTCCGGCGTCGACGCGCGGATGGCACTGACCTTCCTGCCCTTGAGATCGGCGAAGGTCTTGTACGGACCATCCTTCTTCACCAGCAGGGGAATGGGCGTCTGGTAGTACGCAGAAGAAAACTCCACCTGCTTGGCGCGGTCGGCCGTGTAGCCCAGGGCCGCGGCGACGATGTCGACACGGCCCGTGCTCACCGCCGGTATGCGCGCGGCCACGGAAACCGTGCTGATCTGCAGTTGCACGCCCAGGCTGTCGGCAATGGCGGCGCAGATATCGACATCGAAGCCGGCGGGCTTGCGCGTGGCGGGATCCTCGAAACCCAGCGGCACCAGGTCACCGAACACCCCGCACACCAAGGTTTTCCTGGCCTTGATGTCCGCCAGTTGATCGGCTGACGCCGCGCCGCAGATCGTGAATGCCAACAAAGCGGCAGTGATGATTTTTTTCATGGATATTCCCCTTGGAAGGTTGTTGCACGACGATGGAGGGTGTGGGTCGGTCAGGTCAGGTCAGGGCACGGCAGGCTTCAAGAATGCGTTGGCAGGCTTTTTCGATGACGTCCATCGAAGTGGCGAAGGAAATACGGAACGCGGGCGAGACACCGTAGGCGGCGCCCTGCACGGTGGCGACCTTGAACTCGTCCAGCAGGTACATGACGAAGTCGCTGTCGTTCTCGATCACCTTGCCGGCAGGCGTGCGCTTGCCGATGAAGGCCGCGCAGGACGGATAGACGTAGAACGCGCCGGCCGGGGTCGGGCAAGCCAGCCCATGCTGGCCGTCCAGTTTGCGCACGATGTAGTCGCGGCGGCGCTGATATTCCGCGCGCCAGGCCTCGAAGAAGTCCAGCGGCGCCTGCAGCGCGGCAATGGCGGCGGCCTGGCTCACCGCGGCAGGATTGCCGCTGGTCTGCGATTGCAGTTTCTCCATGGCCTTGATGAGGTCGCGCGGCCCGGCGGCGTAGCCGATGCGCCAGCCCGTCATCGCGAATGTCTTGGACACGCCGTTGACCGTCAGCGTGCGGTCCGCCAGCCGCGGATTGACTTGCGCGAAGGTCGCGTAGGGTACATCGTCATAGCGCACATGCTCGTAGATGTCGTCCGTCAACACCCGCACATGCGGATGGCGCGCCAGTTCCTCGCCCAAGCCGCGCAGTTCGTCTTCGGTATAGATGGCACCGCTGGGATTGTTGGGGGAGTTCAGCACCAGCCATTTCGTGCGCGGGCCGATGGCGGCGCGCAACTGGGCGGCCGAGATCTTGAAGCCGCGGGCGGCATCGGTCGGGATGAAGACCGGCTTGCCGCCATTGAGCTTGACGATATCCGGATAGGAAACCCAGTAAGGCGCGGGCACGATCACCTCGTCGCCGGGATTCACCGAGCAGGTGAAGGCGTTGTACAGCACCTGCTTGGCGCCGGCGCCGACCGACACCTGATGAGGGGTGACCGCCAGGCCATTCTCGCGGGAAAACTTCTCACAGATCGCGCGTTTCAATGCCAGCGTGCCGTCGACCGCGGTGTAGCGGGTTTCGCCCGCCAGCAAGGCCTTGTGCGCCGCCTCGATAATGAACGGCGGGGTGGGGAAATCCGGCTCGCCCGCGGCCATATTGCAGACATCCTGGCCCTCGGCGATGAGGGCCTTGGCACGATTCATGGCCGAGATACTGGGCGACGGCTGTATCAAGTCCAGCCGATCTGCTATCCATTGCATAAGGTTAGATCCTGGTGGGAAAGTCGCCGTACTGTGCGGCGGCCCCAATAGGATCGTCAATGGAATAATTAGCGCAAATAAGATTCCCTTAGGGAATCCAATAGCGACTCCCCTATGACCTTGTCGCGCCGGTCCCGGCGCGACTATCCGAGGATGCGAGAAAACCCCTAGGCCCCATCCGCATTGCGCGGACGGCAGGCAGTGTCCATGGAAAAAAACAACCACCCGCAGGTGGTTGGTTTTGCGTGCTCGGCTTAGCCGGCGCGATTTGCACCGACGCAAGCGCGGAGACAGGGGTTCTTCAGACCACGACGCGGTCGGACAGTACGGGGGCCGCAGGCAGCAGCTCCGCGCGGATTTTTCGCCATTGCAGTTCGAGCGTCTCGGCGTCGATGTCGTCAGCCTGGCAGGCGTCCGAGCCGAAGGCATCCTCGTCCGCCGGTTCCGCATCGTCGAGGCAGGTGATATCCCCCCAACGATCCAGGATCTCTTCGCAGATCGAGTCTGAAAGCCCCGTCAGGTTCTCCACGATGGCAGTCGGAGATACCCCCTCGCGCAGGCAGTAGTCCACGTCGAACACGGCTCGAACATGTTCGGCCAGCAATTCGAGAGGCCAGCACTGCTGCCCCTCCTGGCCACAGCTCATGCATTTGCCCGGTTTTCCACTGGCGGCGATTTGTTCCGACAGGAAGTGGTCTGTCACACAGTCAGCGCAGATGGATAGATACGCGTCGGTCATGGGCACTCGCTGTCTCTCACAGCGCTCGGAGAAGGCTTACCCGGTCGGGGCAATAACTGCGCCAGCCGGGTCCGAAGCATCGCGGACTGTCGAGTGCACGCCCATGGCCATAACAGACCCAAGGCTACAAATATGCACTCCCGTACTGGAAGTTACACATTGTATGCTTAAGTTTATAACTGCGATATTGGGAGAAGTACCCCCCGGGTTTTTGCTCAGGGGCGCAGGGACGCGCGGCGGCCGGGCTCCGGGGAGGCGCAGGATGCCGAGCCAGGGCGACGCAGGCGGAGGCGGCCGCCTGCCCCGCGCAATACCCGTTATCTAGTAGCTGACCACGCCATCCTTGGCATCGCCGACCAGCGAGCGGGCCCAGCGGCGGGCCGGCAGGCCATAGGTCGACTCGACCACCTCCGCCCGGGCCAGCAGGTCGGCAGCAGGAATGGCGATGGGCGGGCCGGAGAACGCCAGCACGATGCGGTTGCCGGCGTCGATTTCCGGCAACAAGGCCAGGCGGCCGTTGAACGCCGCGCTCAGGTTGTCGATATTGCGGGGAAAACTGTCGTGTTCGCCAAACAGGTTGACGGCCAGGATGCCGGTGTCCCCCAGCACGCGCCGGCAGTCGCGATAGAACTTCACCGAATCGCGCACCGGACCGCGCGCCTGGGCATCGTACAGATCCACCATCAACACGGGGCAGCTACCGGCATTCACCGGATCGCCCACCCACACGCCGGCGTCCGCATGCTCGATCGTCAGGCGGGACGAACCCGGCAGGCGGAAGAACATATAGCAGGCCCCGGTCACCTTGTGATTCCACTCCACCGCCACCACCGGGCTGCGCGTGCGCTTCAGGCAGAAGCGCGCCAGCGAGCCCGCCCCCAGGCCCAGCAGGCCGATGGCCTGTTCGCGCGGCGGCTCCAGGAACAACAGCCAGGCCATCATCTGCGCCGTGTATTCGAGCACCAGCTCGGCGGGATCCTGCAGGCGCATGGCGCCCTGGATCCAGTCGGTATTGAAGTGCAGGTAACGCACGCCATCCGATTCGGAGATGGTCGGCTGGTCCAGTTCGGAGGGTTGCGTACCGCGGTTTTGGCGTGGGCCCGACATCTTGCTTATCAAATCCTCTCGAAAATCGCGGCGATGCCCTGCCCGCCGCCTATGCACATCGTCACCAGGGCATAACGGCCCTGCACGCGCTGCAGTTCATACAGCGCCTTGACGGTGATGATGGCACCCGTCGCGCCCACCGGATGGCCCAGCGCGATGCCGCTGCCGTTGGGATTGACGCGCGCCGGATCCATGCCCAGTTCGCGGGTCACCGCGCAGGCCTGGGCCGCGAAGGCTTCGTTGGCCTCGATCACGTCCATCTGGTCTATCTTCAGGCCGGCTTTCTTCAGCGCGACCGTGGTGGCCGGCACCGGACCGATGCCCATGTACTTCGGGTCGACCCCGGCATGGCCATACGCCACCAGGCGCGCCAACGGACGCACGCCGCGGCGTTGCGCCACGTCCGCCGTCATCATCACCACGGCGGCGGCGCCGTCGTTGATGCCAGACGCGTTGCCGGCCGTGACGGTGCCGTTTTCCTTCTGGAACACCGGCTTCAGGCCGCTCAGCGATTCCAGCGTGGCGTCGCGGCGCACGTGTTCGTCCTGCTCGAAACGGATCTCGCCCTTGCGGGTCTTGATGACCACCGGCACGATCTGTTCCTTGAAATAGCCGGCGTCGATGGCCGCGGCCGCGCGGCGATGCGATTCCAGCGCCAGCGCGTCCTGGTCGGCGCGGCTCACGCCATACTTGGCCGCGACGTTCTCCGCCGTCACGCCCATGTGGATGCGGTCGAAGGGATCGGTCAAGGCGCCGGTCATCATGTCGGTGAAGGTGCTGTCGCCCATGCGAGCGCCCCAGCGCAAGGCCGGCGCGATGTAGGGGCTGCGGCTCATGGCCTCGGCGCCCGCGCCCACGGCGATCTCGGCATCGCCCAGCATCAGCGTCTGCGCCGCCGACACGATGGCCTGCAGGCCCGAACCGCACAGGCGATTGACGTTGAAGGCCGGCGTGCCCAGGCCGACGCCGGCATTCACCGCCGCCACGCGCGCCAGGTACATGTCGCGCGTTTCCGTATTGATGACGTGGCCCACCGCCACATGGCCGACCTCTTCGCCCGCCACGCCGGCGCGCTCCAGCGCCGCGCGTATGACGGTGGCGCCCAGATCGATGGGCGGCACATCCTTGAGGGCCCCGCCGAAAGTGCCGATCGCGGTACGCGCGCCGGCAGCGATGATGACTTCATTCATGATTTGTCTCCTGATGCGACGACGCGCCGCCACGGTGCGAAGACCGTGGCGGCGCGCCGGATCACAATGATAAGCGCAGTGCAGTCAAGCAACACTGCCCGGGACGACACCTTTCAGCCGATACCTTTCAGCCGAAAGGTTCAGCCGATACTACTCACCGGCCAGTGTTCTTCGCGCTGACACCGTTGGCCATGCCCATGTCCGTATTGGGCACGTCCTGGACGATCACCCGTACGTTCTCTCCATCGACGCCGAGCGTGCTGCCGGCAGCCTGGGTCAGGGCGGTGAACATGGCCTGCTTCTGCGCCTCGTCGCGCCCCACGATCATGTGAACGTGGAACACCACCGAATCGCGCCCGGCCTCGCCTCCCACCATGATGTCTTCGCGCGCAACGTCATGCAGCATCAAACGCACGCTGCGCAGCGGCGCGCCCAGGCTGTCGACCACGGCCTGCGAGGCAGCCGTCAGCAGGGCCTTCTTTTGTTGCGCCGACGGACCGGCGGTGATGTAGGCGTGTATGGTAGGCATGTCTGCTCCGGTGTTTTAGGTCGTGAATGGCCAGGACCGGATCGTACGACCGGGCCCTGTCCGAATACAAGTACAAGGACAACTACGAGGCCCGAATCTTACGATCAGGCCTTGTCCGCATACATATAGTCGCGCCGCCAAGGATAGGCCAGGTCGGACGGCATATCCAGTTCATCGCTGCGGCCGGTGGCCAGATGCTGGCCGACGATCTGGTGCAGGGCGATCCAGCCGTGCTCGAACGCCATGGCGCAGCCGGCCAGGTACAGGCGATATGCGCGCAGGGAACGGGCGCCAGCGTCGCCGCTGAGCAGCTTGCTGGCCTCGTCCAGGCGCGCTTCCAGCTGGTCGCTCCACGCCCACAAGGTACGGGCGTAGTGCGGCCGCAGGTTCTCCATGTCGGTCGCTTCCAGCCCGCCCAGGGCCATGGCTTCCTGCACATGGCTGACGTGCGTCAGCTCGCCGCCGGGGAAGATGTACTTTTCGATGAACTCGCCCATGCCATTGCCCAGCTCGGCGTTATGCACGCCGCCCGCCGTGATGCCATGGTTCATCACCAGCCCGCCCGGCCGCAACAGGCGGCGCAGCTTGGCGAAGTAGTCCGGCAGTTGGGCACGGCCCACGTGTTCGAACATGCCGACCGAGGAAATCTTGTCGAAAGGCGCCGTCTCGTCGAGTTTGCGGTAATCGAGCAGCTCCATGCGCACGCGGCCTTGCAAGCCCTTTTCCTGGATCAGCCGATTGACGTAGGCGTGCTGGTTGCGCGACAGCGTGATGCCGGTGGCATCGACGTTGTAGTTCTCGGCCGCCCACAGCAGCAGGCCGCCCCAGCCCGCGCCGACGTCGAGGAAGCGCTCGCCCTCGTGCAGGCGCAGCTTGCGACAGATGTGGTCCAGCTTGGCTTCCTGCGCCTGCGCCAGGTTCATCTGCGGCGTACGATAGTAGGCGCAGGAATAGACCCGGCGCGGGTCCAGCCACAAGGCGTAGAAGTCGTCGGAAAGGTCGTAGTGGAATTCGATCTGCTTGGCATCGCGCTCGACGGAGTGACGCCACACCGAAACCACGCGCCGCACCAGTTCGGTCAGCCAGCCGCCGCGCGCGGCGTCGACGGGGGAACCGGGCAGCATTTCCGCGGCGGCGCGCATGACATCGTGCATATTGCCCTCGATGTCGATGCGGCCCTCGACGTAGTCCTGGCCAAGCACGCCGACGTCGCCGGCGGCCAGGTGCGCCAGGGCGCCTTTGTCGTGTGCAACGAATCGCACTCGGGGGTCGGCCGCGCCGACTCTCGTGCCATCCGGCATCTCTAGTTGAACAGGTACGGAAATGGCTTCAAGCTTGCTGCCGATGGCGGACAACAGAGGATTCACGACACTCAACCCAGGAAGATTTGACTGAGGGACTTTATCGGAATTTGTTTCCGTTTTGAACCCAGTTTTTACGTGATACATTTGCCCGCTTGGTGTTGCGAAATTTGTCCCTGTATGACACTCAACTTTCAGAGTCATTTCAGGCGACCTCTGCTTACGCAACACTCCACCGCTCGCAGTTCCCCTGCTCCCGCTCATGCCTGCCTCATTACCGACTCGCAGCTTTCCCGGATGGTTGATCCTGATGGGGGCGCTGACGGCGATCGGTCCGTTCTCCATCGACCTTTACCTGCCCGCCTTCCCCGCCATCGCGGCCGGCCTGCAGGTCTCGCAAGGTGATGTCGAACGGACCATGGCCGCGTACCTGGTCGGGCTGGCGGGCGCGCAGATTTTCTACGGTCCGCTGGCCGACCGCTATGGCCGCAAGCCGCCGCTGCTGGTCGGCCTGGCGATTTACGTCGTGGCCTCGCTGGGCTGTGCGCTGTCGAGCGACATCGCCAGCCTGACCGCGTGGCGGGCGGCGCAGGCCTTGGGTGGCGCCGCGGGCATCGTGATTCCCCGCGCGGTGATTCGCGACCACTACGAAACGCAGGAGGCGGCGCGCGCCATGTCCCTGCTGTTGTTGATCATGGGCCTGGCCCCCATCCTGGCGCCGTTGATCGGCGGACAACTGCTGCTGATCACCGGCTGGCGGGGCGTGTTCGGCCTGATGCTGGCCACGGGCGTGATCCTGATGGCGGCGATTCTGCTGAACATGCGTGAATCACTGCCGCCCGAACGCGTCGTGCCCTTGAACTGGCGCACCATCGCCAGCAACTACAACGCCCTGGTGCGCCACCGCGGGTTCATGGCGCACAGCCTGGCCGGCGGCTTCGGGCAGGCCGGCATGTTCGCGTACATCGTCGGGTCGCCGCGCGTCTTCATCGACATCTATCACGTCGATCCGCAGCACTACGGCCTGTTGTTCGGCTTGAACGCCATGGGCTTGATCCTCGGCTCCCAGGTCAGCGCCCGCCTGCTGCGCCGGCTGACGCCGCAGACACTGCAACGGCGCGCGCTGCGCACCCTGGCGCTGGCCAGCCTGGCGGCACTGCTGATCACACTGGCCGGGTGGATGACGCTGCCGCTGCTCATGGCCTGCCTGATCGGCTATATGAGCAGCCAGGGCTTCGTCAATCCGAACTCGGCGGCGTTGGCCTTGTCCGACCAACGCAAGCGCCTGGGCGCGGCCTCGGCGTTGATGGGAACCTTGCAGCTGTCCTGCGGCGCGCTGGCCGGCCTGTTCGTCAGCCTGTGGCAGAGCGACACCCCGCTGCCCCTGACCACCGTGCTGGCGGTGTGCGCCTGCCTGTCCTGGCTGTCCGGCCAGATCGCGCGCAGGGCGTCCGATCCGGTTGCCGGCTGAGGCAGCGGTGGCATCCGAGCCCGGCCCGGGGGCCGGCATGCGCCTTTTTTGCGCACCAGCTTGACCGACCGTTCCTTTCCATATTAGAATCGCGGTCTTATCGAAGTTTTACCCGTGCCTGCTACTATGCTTTGTAGCCGGGCACTCCGACCCCCGCTGGCTGCGGAATACAGCTAGGGGCAATGAAAGCGCAACATCCTTTCATTGTCCGACGGCGCAGGGAATCGGCGGGCACAAGCACTTGGCGATCGAATCCCGACTGGCCTGGCGACAACGCCGGTCGATGTGGAAACGGTACCGACATCCCGACGGGATGGCCAGCGCAAGGCTGGCGGCTTGAAGTCCCGTCCATCCCCTCCCGCCTTTGCTGTTCATGCGGCACGCATAGAACCAAAAAGGTACGAATCATGGCACGTAAATGCCAAGTTACGGGCAAGGGCCCGATGGTGGGCAACAACGTTTCCCACGCCAACAACAAGACGAAGCGCCGCTTCCTGCCCAACCTGCAATCGCGCCGGTTCTGGGTTGAAAGCGAAAACCGCTGGGTGCGTCTGCGCGTGACGACCCGGGCCCTGCGCACCATCGACAAGAACGGCATCGACGCCGTCCTGGCCGACATGCGCGCCCGCGGCGAACGCGTCTAAGCGACCGTCACCCGCGTCTGAACCCACTACTTCTTCCAGGAGCGCGACATGGCCAAAGGCATCCGCGAAAAAATCAAGCTCGAGTCGACCGCCGGCACGGGCCATTTCTACACCACCACGAAAAACAAGCGCAACATGCCGGAAAAAATGCTGATCAAGAAATTTGATCCGGTTGCCCGCAAGCACGTGGACTACAAGGAAACCAAGCTCAAGTAATCGAGCCTGGATTTCGCCCAGAACGGGCCGGCGCAGATTCTGCGCCGGCCCGTTTTGTTTTGCTTTCACGCCCTCGCTGCGGTAATCCCGTTGCGACCAGGGAACAGGGAGATTTTTCGCACAGACAAAGGAGACCTCGACGGCCAAGATGCGCCGGTCCGCGTGCCGCAATCCGAATCCGGCGCGAGTTTTATCGAATCGATCATGACCGACCTCTCCTTGCCCTCCCCGCCCTCCCAGGGCAGCGCCCGCGCATTGGCCAGCCGGGAAACCCTGCGCCTGTCGCTGCTGCTGGTCGCTCACAGCATGGTCTGGATCGTCGGCGCGTGGCTGTATCGCACCAACCTCGACACCGCCGCGGACATGCTGGAAAACTATGTCTGGGGTATCGAATGGCAGCCCGGCTACTACAAGCACCCGCCCGCCTTCGCGTGGATGGCCGCCAGCTGGTTCAAGATCTTTCCCCGTACCGACCTGGCGTATTTCGCGCTCTCCAGCTGCAACGCCACGCTGGGCCTGTGCGGCATCGTGGCGCTGGCGCGGCGCTTCCTGCCCATGCGCGATGCCCTCATCGTCGGGCTGGCGATGGCGGTGACGCCGATCTACACGACGCTGGCCATCAAGTTCAATGCCAACACGGTTTTGCTGTCCTTGTGGCCCTGGGCAGCCTATTTCTTCGTGCGCTATGTGCAGACCGGCACCTGGAAGTCGGCGCTGGCGCTGGGCGCGGCGGCTGCCCTGGCGATGCTGGGCAAGTATTTTTCCATCACCCTGCTGGCGGGCCTGGGCCTGGCCGGCCTGTCGCGCCCGGCATGGCGCGCGCAATTGCTGCGGCCGCGCACGCTGCTGGCCGTGCTGGCCGGCACGGTGGTGCTGGGACCGCACCTGGTCTGGCTGGTACAGAACGACTTCCCCACCTTCGCCTACGCGGATGAACGCATCCAGGAGATCAGCGACCCTTTCCACGTGATGCTGCTGGAGAAAATCCCTTATTCACTGGCGCAGCTCGCCTACCTGTTGCCCGCCATGGCTTTCCTGGCACTGTTGATGCCGCGCCAGCGCCTGGCGGCGGTGGGGGCCATGCTGCGGTCCATCTTGCGGCCGTCGCTGGATCGCAACCTGTGGTGGCTGTCCATGGGCACCTTCTTCGCGGTCTGCGCCGTGTCGGTGGTGACGCGCACGCATCTGTCCTCGTTGTGGGGCAATACGCAATGGTTTGCCATCGTGGCGTTCTGGCTGGTCATCCTGCAACAGCGCGGCTTTGAACTGGACACCCGAGGCGTCGTGCGCGGCATGACGGTGTATTGGGTGTTCGTGCTGGCCCTGTCGGCCCTGCTGGGTTTCACGGAAGCGGCGCGCCACCATCGCGGAGCGATCGAGCCGCGCGCGGAACTGGCCCACGCCGCGCGCCAGCTGTGGCAGGAACGGGTGGGACTGCCGCTGGACATCGTCACCGGCAACGACAAGGAAGCCAAGGCAATCGCCTTTTACGGCAACGACCTGACGCATTATTGGGACATGTACGAGCCGGCCAACACGCCGTGGGTGGCGCGCGCCGACGTGATGCGCGAGGGTGCGCTCTTCGTCTGCCGCGGCAGCGACGACCGCTGCAACAAGATCGCCGCCGCCTTCACCCGCGCGCGGGCCATCCCCATGAGCGTGCACAAGCGGGCCTGGGGCCTGCGCCTGCCGGACTACGGCTACAACGTGTACCTGCTGCCGCCGGACGGCTGGCACGAGGCCGCGGATCGGGCCAGGACCGGATCGAAGACCGCGTCCTGAAGCCTCCGGACGGTTATAGTAGGCCGCGATCGGCGCCGCCACTGGCTGGCGCCGGTACGTTCCACTTCCGGGCCGGTTCATCCATGACGTTTTTCTCTTTGCCACGCCTGCGTTGGCTGGCGACACTTTGCCTGCTGTCTTCCACGCTGGGCGCCAGCGCCGCGCCGGCAGCACCCGCGCGCGGCAAGCCGGCCAAGGCCGCGCCGGCCCCCGCGCCCGTGCCGGTTCTGCGCATAGGCGAAATCAACACGTACAAGAAGCAGCCTGATTTCTCCCTGCCCTATCGGCAAGGCTGGGAACTGGCGCTGGCACAGATCAATGCGGATGGCGGTTTGCTGGGCCAGAAAGTGGAGATCCTGTCGCGCGACGACCAGGGCGTGGTCGACGATGCGGTGAAGGCGGCGCAGGCGCTGGTGACGCAGGACAAGGTCACCGCGCTCTTCGGCGGCTATTCGTCCGAGGTCGGCCTGGGGCTGGCTCATTACGCTGTCGAGAACAAGGTCTTTTATCTGGCGGTAGCGCCCTTGACGCAGCGCCTGACCTGGCAGGAAGGCAATGCCTACACCTGGCGCCTGCGCCCGGCCGCCTGGATGCAGGCCGCCGCGGTGGCGCCCAAGGCACTGGGGCAGCGCAAGCCCCGCTGGGCGCTGGTGTATCGCGACGACGAATCGGACCGCGCCACGGCCGACGCCTTCAAGTCGCTGATGAAGACCTTCCAGAAGGTGGAGTTCGTCTACGACAAGCCGCAAGCCAAGGACAAGTTCGACGCGGAAGCCCTGGTGACGGCGATTGCGCAGACCAAGCCGGATGCGATATTCAATATGCTGACGGGGGAGGCCTTGCGGCTGTTCGTCGGCGCCGGCAACGCGCAGCAGCTGTTCGAACAGCGGCCCGTCGTTTCCCTGTTCACCGGCGACCCGGAAAACCTGCAGGCGCTGGGCGGCCTGGCGCCGGCCGACTGGATCGTCACCGGCTATCCCCGTGACGCCGTCGACACGCCGGCCAACCGGGATTTCGTCAAGGCCTACATTGACAAGTACGGCAGTCCGCCGCAAACGGCGTCGGTGCTGGGGTATTCAGCCCTGATGTCACTGGCGGCCGGCATCAAGCGCGCCGGCTCGGCCGATGCGGAGAAGCTCACGGCAGCCTTTGCCAAACTGGCGGTGGCCACGCCCTTTGGCGACATCGAATATCGCGCCATCGATCACCAATCCACGCTGGGGACCTGGCTGGGCTACACCAGCCGCGTCGACGGCGTCGATGGCATGGACCGCTACGTCTACCTGGGCGGCGCGCGCCTGCAGCCACTGGACGAACACATCCGCCGCCTGCGTCCGGACACTGGCGAACGCTGGCCCCGGGATACGGTGGAAGCGGCCAGCGCCGCCGCCGCCGGTGCCACTGCCGCATCGACGACTGCGGCGCCGACGGGTATCAATCCATCGGCCGGCGCCGCGAGCCTGCCCGCGCCGGGAAATCACTTGGCGCCGCGCCGGCGGCTGGATACCAATAACGGCACTGACGGTGACCACGGCGAAGAGAGCGACCCACCGGTCACTACCCCCGGCGACGGCTCGCCCGCTTCCACGGCGGGATCGGCGGCCACGCCCATCATGAAAGTGGCCCCGGCGATCCTCGTCCCGCCCGCCGGCATGAATCGCACGCATGCGCCACAAGCCCTGCCGGCGTGGCCCGGCGGCCTGACCGACGAGCGCTCACCGCTGCTACCACCCGTGCGCTGAACCACACGGCCGACCATGGGCCCGCGGTGGCAAGCCATGGTTTGGCCGCCGGCCGCGCCTGCGGTCTGGCGATCGGAGACCGCCAATCGCATGGCGTCGCCCCTGGACCGCGGCTATCAAGACTCCAGCAAATGACGGCGCAGTTCGTTAAGGGTCTTGATCATCTCGCCCGCCTCTTCCAGGCTGCATTGGGCAGCCTTGCCCACGCCCAGCGGCACCGCACCCGCCTTGCGCTTCAAGGCGCGGCCGGCATCGGTCAACGACACGATCACCTGCCGTTCATCGGCCACTGATCGCGCCCTGGCGATGCAACCGGCCGCCTCCAGCCGTTTCAGCAGCGGCGTCAGCGTGGCGGAATCCAGGAACAGCCGCTCGCCGATGGCCGACACGGTCACGCCGTCCTGCTCCCACAACACCAGCATCACCAGGTATTGCGGATAAGTCAGGCCCATGTCCGCCAGCAGGCGGCGATACACCTTGCTCATCGCCAGCTGCGTCGAATACAGGGAAAAACAGAGCTGGTTGTCCAGCAGCAGGGCTGCCGCGCCGTCCAGCTTGGGAGGAGAAGAGTGTGCCATGGCTCGATAGTAGATCGCGCGCGATGCAAGTGCCAGCCGCCGTCACGGCGGCGCAGCGTTTACGCCAGGACTCACGCCCAATCCATCATTCCTACGAAATATTCTGCCGTTTTTGGAAAGATGCTTTCTATTCCTACGGGTTTATCCTAGGATTCATTCGGCTCAGAATGCACGGCATGGATGAAACGCATAGCGCCCGATTACGACGCACAGCGCCACGCTAACAAGCGCGATCCCGATACCAAGCCAACAATTCACGGAGAGCCAATCATGAAAACCCGTACCCTGAGCCTGGGCGTTGCCGCCCTGTCGTTTGCCCTGATGGGCGCCGCCCACGCTGGTCCCGCCGGCTTCGGCGACACCGATAACCAGCCCTTCCAAGGTGTTTATGGTGCGTCGGAAGGCCACTCGCTGAGCCGCGCCGAAGTGGTTCAACAACTGCAGCAAGCCAAGGCCGCCGGCTACCAGACCGTCGCCGAACTGAATGCCACGCCCTTCCAGGCCGGCGCCGACAGCAATGTGACGCGTGCCCAGGTTGCCCAGCAGGTCGAAGCCGCCCCCGGCGCCACCGCCTTCGGCGATCCCAACAACCAGCCTTTCCAAGGCGTGTACGCCAGCACCCCGTCGAACACGCAATCGGCCCAGGCCAACGACGGCACCTACGTCCGTTAAAGCTGGCTGGGCAATCCCTCAAAAGGGGGTTGCCCGCCGGACCGGCGACGTTTTCTATCGCCAAAGCACAAAGGCCGTCCGCGACATACGCGGACGGCCTTTGGCTTTTGCTGCACCAACGTTCAGGCGCGCGGCACTGTGCTGAGCGTCGCTGCCTGAAGTTCCACCCCAGGCTCCGTGCTGAGAGCCCGTGGCGAAACGCCGGGTGACCGCCCGACTGCTTCCTCAAACGATGGTCAACGTCACGTCGATGTTGCCACGCGTGGCGTTCGAGTACGGGCAAACGGTGTGCGCCTTCTCGACCAGCTCGTGCGCCTTGGCGGCGTCCACGCCCGGCAGGGAAATCTTCAGTTCCACTTCGATGCCGAAGCCGCCGGGAATCTGGCCAATACCCACTTCGCCGGTGATGCTGGCGTCGGCGGGCAGCGCGAATTTTTCCTGGCTGGCAACGAACTTCAGCGCGCCGATGAAGCAAGCCGAATAGCCGGCCGCGAACAATTGCTCGGGATTGGTGCCGTTGCCGCCAGCGCCGCCCAATTCACGCGGCGTGGTCAATTTCACATCCAGCACGTTGTCCGACGAGACGGCCCGGCCGTCACGGCCGCCGGTTGCAGTGGCTTGAGCGCGATACAGAACTTTTTCGATCGACATGGAAGACTCCGTTTTGCAAATGTGTAGATGCAGGATAGCTGCTGGTTGAAGATCGCCCCGATCGCGCCGGGCCGGCTTGTCCGTCCCGTGTCCGCTGCGATTCGTGCGTCCATGTGTGCATATTAAATAGCGCGCTATTCTTTTGCAAGCGATTTTTTAACGCGATTAGTTCTGCGCAAAAAAAAAGCGGCCGCAGGATCGCTCCCGCGGCCGCGCCTGGTGTCAGGTCACCGCCCCTCCTGCTCGTCCGCCTCTTCCGGCGCAGCGGTATCGGGCGCAGCGGCATTGGCATCGTTACCGGCGCCCTCGGCATTGCCTTGCTGCTTGCTGCCCGCATGGCGCTTGGCCGCGGCCGCGCGCGCTTCCTGTGAATTGAATCGGTGGGCCTTGCCCAGGCGGTGCGCGGCGCGCCCCCCTTGTGCAGCGATTTCTCGCTGGAATTCAGGCCCCATTGCAGCAAAACCTCGTGGCTTGCGCGGCGCTTTTTGCTCGGTGTTGTCGGTCATGTCTATGCCCCTGTAGGTGTCTCACGGCCAGTTGCGATGACTGCATCGTCCCTACCAACCCAATCAGCATGCCCGGTGGATTTTCCGGACACATCAAGGATCAGCAAGGTTTACGCCGTCATGTAGGGCTTACCGCGGCGCGGCAAACCCCTAGTCAGGTTGTTCCCGACGGCACTTTCATCGGCCTGTTCCTCAGCCGCGACTTGTCCGCCTCACATGCCGAGTAAGCAAGCGGCAAGCCCAAGAATCCCTCAGGTAACGGCTTAGGCCATTTGACACGGCCCTCCCAGACGACTATCTTCACGTCGAAATACTTTACGTCAAAATACTTTGCCATGACTTTGCCTTCCTCCGACAACGCCGACTTCGTCGATCACATCCTTGCCCAATGGAGCACGGCGCGGCCCGATCTGCCCATCGGCCCGATGGCCGTCTTCAGCCGGCTGTTCCGCCTGCAGGCCGTGGCGTCGCGCGATATCGACCGCAGCCTGCGGCCCCTTGGCGTGAATCCCGGCGAGTTCGACGTCATCGCCACCCTGACCCGCCATGGACCGCCCCACGCATTGAGCCCGCAGCAGCTGGCCGAATCGATGCTGTTGTCCTCCGGGGCAATGACCAACCGCCTCGACCGCCTGGAGCAAGCCGGCCTGGTGGCGCGCCAACCCAATCCCGACGACCGCCGTGGCGTCATCGTCACCTTGACCAAACGGGGGCAGCAAACCGCCGACGCGGTGTTGCGCGCCTACCTGGGCGTCCTCGACCAGATGCTGGCCCCCCTGCCACCCGCCCGCCGCGACGCCCTGGCCGGCCTGCTACGCGAATTGCTGCTGGCGCATGACCAGCAGGCGCCCGGCGGGATAAAGCCTTGAAGGCCTCGAATTCACGGGCGCCGATTTCACGCTTGTTGAATCCAGCGTATTGAATCCAGCTCATTGAATTCACGACTATCGAATTCACGCTTCCTGATTCCTCACATGACTCATCCCCACACTTCCGCTCCGCCGCTCCTGACCCACGCCATGGTGCTGCTGATGGCCGTTGCCACCGGCGTGATCGTCGCCAGTAACTACTACGCCCAACCCCTGCTGCACGCCATCGGCAATGAATTCGGCGTCGGCTCGACAGGCACCGCGCTTATCGTCACCGTGGCGCAAAGCAGCTACGCCGTCGGCCTGATGCTGCTGGTACCGCTGGGCGATCGCCTGGAACGGCGCGGCTTGATCACCCGCCTGACGCTGATCGCGGCCGCCGGCCAGGCGCTCGTGGCGTACGGCCCCGGCATGGGCAGCGTGCTGGCCGGCACGGCCATCACCGGCGCCACGTCGGTGGTCGCCCAGGTCATGGTGCCCTTCGCCGCCACCCTGGCGGCGCCCCAGGAACGGGGCCGGGTGGTCGGCACCATCATGAGCGGCCTGCTGCTGGGCATCCTGCTGGGCCGCACCGTATCGGGCCTGCTGTCCGACCTGGGCAGCTGGCGCACGGTCTACCAGGTGGCCGCCGTCCTGCTGGTCCTGGTCGCGGCCAGCCTGCGGTGGGTGCTGCCGCGCCACGCCGGGACGTCGACCATGGGCTACATCGCCCTGCTGCGCTCGGTCGGCACGCTGTTCGTGCAAGAACCGCAGTTCCGCGCGCGCAGCCTGATCGGCGGGCTGACCTTCGCCCAGTTCAGCGTGCTGTGGACCTCGCTGACCTTCCTGCTGGTGAATCCTCCCTACGGCTATTCGAACAGCACCATTGGCCTGTTCGGGCTGGCCGGCGCGGTCGGCGCCGGGGCGGCACGCATCTTCGGCCGCATGGCCGACCGCGGCCACGCCAACCGCAGCACCCGCTTCGGCCTGTGGCTGCTGCTGCTTTCCTGGCCCCTGCTGTGGTGGGGTGGCGCCTCGGTCCTGGCCCTGCTGGCGGGCATCCTGGTGCTGGACCTGGCCATCCAGGCCGTGCATATCACCAACCAGACCTGCATCTACCGCTTGCAGCCGGACGCCCGCAGCCGTCTGGCGGCCGGTTACATGACCTCCTACTTCATCGGCGGGGCGGCGGGCTCGCTGGCTTCGGCGGCGGCTTATACCCACGGCGGCTGGATGGGCGTCTGCCTGCTGGGACTGGGATTCAGCCTGGTGGCGCTGCTGTATGGCAGCCTGGCACCGAACGCCCGGGCGCAAGAAATCGCCGTCGAAACAGCCCCTCGCCCTAAGGCGGCCTAGCAGAACCTATAATCGAGGGTTTTGATCGTCCGCCGCCCGGGCCCGGTCCCCGGCGGCCCCTTTTTCCGGTCCATGGAACTCATGCAGGAACGCTACCTCCCCAACGCCGTTGAAGCCACCGCCCACCAAGCCTGGCTGGCCAGTGATGCTTACCGCGTCGTCGAACACGCGACCGATGCCAACGGCGTCGAAAAGCCCAAGTTCTATGCCTGCTCGATGCTGCCCTACCCCAGCGGCAAGCTGCATATGGGGCACGTGCGCAACTACACCATCAACGACATGATGGCGCGCCAGCTGCGCATGCGCGGCTACAACGTGCTGATGCCCATGGGCTGGGACGCCTTCGGCATGCCGGCGGAAAACGCCGCCATCAAGTCCAAGGTGCCGCCGGCCAAGTGGACCTACGACAACATCGCCTACATGAAGAAGCAGATGCAGGCGATGGGTCTGGCCATCGACTGGTCGCGCGAAATGTGCGCCTGCGATCCGGCCTACTACAAATGGAACCAGTGGCTGTTCCTGAAGATGCTGGAAAAAGGCATCGCCTACCGCAAGACCCAGGTGGTCAACTGGGATCCGGTGGACAACACCGTGCTGGCCAATGAACAGGTCATCGACGGCCGCGGCTGGCGCTCGGGCGCGCTGGTCGAAAAGCGCGAGATCCCCGGCTACTACCTGCGCATCACCGACTACGCCGAAGAACTGCTGGACCAGGTCAAGACCGGCCTGCCCGGCTGGCCCGAGCGCGTGCGCGTCATGCAGGAGAACTGGATCGGCAAGAGCGAAGGCCTGCGTTTCGCCTTCACCCATGACATCCGCGACACCGACGGCGCCCTGATCCAGGACGGCCGCCTGTACGTCTTCACCACGCGTGCCGACACCATCATGGGTGTCACCTTCTGCGCCGTGGCGCCGGAACATCCCCTGGCGACGCATGCCGCCGCCAGCAATCCCGCGCTGGCCGCCTTCATCGAACAGTGCAAGCTGGGCGGCACCACCGAGGCCGAACTGGCCACGCGTGAAAAAGAAGGCATGAAGACCGACATGACGGTCACTCATCCCATCACCGGCGCGCAGGTCGACGTCTGGGTCGGCAACTACGTGCTCATGAGCTACGGCGACGGCGCTGTCATGGGCGTGCCTGCCCACGACGAACGCGACTTCGCCTTCGCCAAGAAATACGGCCTGCCCATCGAACAGGTCGTCGCCGTGGAAGGCAAGACCTACTCCACCGACGCCTGGCAGGAATGGTACGGCGACAAGCAAAGCGGCCGCACCGTCAATTCCGGCAAATACGATGGCCTGGACTACAAGGCGGCGGTCGACGCCATCGCCGCCGACCTGGCGCCGCAAGGCCTGGGCGAGAAGCAGACCACCTGGCGCCTGCGCGACTGGGGCATCTCGCGCCAGCGCTACTGGGGCACGCCCATCCCCATCATCCACTGCCCGGACTGCGGTCCCGTGCCGGTGCCGGAAAAAGACCTGCCGGTGGTGCTGCCGGACGACCTGATCCCGGACGGCAGCGGCAATCCGCTGGCCAAGAACGAAGCCTTCCTGTCCTGCTCCTGCCCCACTTGCGGCAAGCCCGCGCGGCGCGAAACGGACACCATGGACACGTTCGTCGACTCGTCCTGGTACTTCATGCGCTACACCACGCCGGGCAACGACCAGGCCATGGTGGATGCCCGCAACGATTACTGGATGCCGATGGACCAGTACATCGGCGGCATCGAGCACGCCGTGCTGCACTTGCTGTACGCGCGCTTCTGGACCAAGGTCATGCGCGACCTGGGCATGCTCAAGTTCGACGAACCTTTTACCAAACTGCTGTGCCAGGGCATGGTGCTGAACCACATCTATTCGCGCAAGACGCCCCAGGGCGGCATCGAGTATTTCTGGCCCGAGGAAGTCGAAAACGTCTATGACGCCAAGGGCGCCATCGTGGGCGCGCGCCGCAAATCGGACGGCAGCGATGTCACCTACGGCGGCGTGGGCACCATGTCCAAGTCGAAGAACAACGGCGTCGACCCGCAATCGCTGATCGACACCCTGGGCGCCGATACCGCGCGCCTGTTCGTCATGTTCGCCAGCCCGCCCGAGCAGACGCTGGAATGGTCCGACTCCGGCGTCGAAGGGTCGAACCGCTTCCTGCGCCGCCTGTGGTCCTACACCCACTCGCAACGCGACACCGTGGCCAGCGGCCTGGCGGCGACGATCCAATGGCAGGATGCGCCGGCGCCGGTCAAGGATCTGCGCCGTGAGGTCTACAACCTGCTCAAGCAGGCGGACTACGACTACCAGCGCATCCAGTACAACACCGTGGTGTCGGCCTGCATGAAAATGCTCAACGCCATCGAAAGCGCCGACCTGCCGGCCGGCGCGCCGGCGGACGCGGCGCGTGCCGAAGCCATCGGCGTGCTGCTGCGCGTGCTGTACCCGGTGGTGCCGCACATCACCTGGAACCTGTGGAACGAACTGGGCTACGGCGCGCGTTACGGCGACCTGCTCGACGCGCCGTGGCCGCAGGTCGACGACGCCGCGCTGGTGGCCGATGAGATCGATCTGATGCTGCAGGTCAACGGCAAGCTGCGCGGTTCCTTGCGCGTGCCGGCCACCGCCGCCAAGGCTGACATCGAGGCCCAGGCAGCCGCCCATGAAGCGGTGGCCCGCTTCCTGGAAGGCCGCCCGGCAAAACGGGTTATCGTTGTGCCCGGCAAACTGGTCAACGTCGTTGGTTGATGTTGCGGGCTCCTGAGGCCTGGGCGTGGGTCCGGGCTTCAGGGCTGAGCTTCGGCGCAGGGCCGGTTACGGGACCGGGCTGGGGCCCAAGCTTTATTTAGCATGAGTTTTTACGGGGTTGCGCATGAATCTGGGCGGGTTATCGGCCAAGGCCGTTTTACTGAAGGTGGCGTCTCTGCGCCGGCCGGCGCGCGTCGCCAGCCTGGGCATGGTGCTGCTGCTATCCGCGTGTGGCTTTCACATGCGCGGTGAAACGCCGCTGCCGTTCGACACTTTCTACCTCGGACTGGGCGACAACACCCGCTTCGGCGCCGAAGTGAAGCGCGCCATCGTGGCGGCCTCGCCGAATACGCGCCTGGTCAGCAGTCCCAAGGAGGCGGAAGCGCAACTGCAACAGGTCGCCAACGTCCGCGGACAGCGCGAGGTATCGCTGAACTCGCAGGGCCGGGTGGAAGAATACGAACTGAGCCTGCGCTTCACCTTCCGCGTCATCGATGCCAAGGGCCGCGCCATCATCCCCGACACCACGCTGGAAACCTTCCGCGAGATGCCGTATGACGACACGGTGGTGCAGGCCAAGGAAGGCCAGGCCGAGCAGCTGTTCCGCAGCATGCAGACCAGCCTGGTCAGCCGGCTGATGCGCCGCCTGACCTCGGACGACGTGCGCGCCACCGTGGCCCGCCTGGAGCAGTCCAAGCCGGGTGATGAGGAAGGGCCGATCTACAGCACCACCCCACCGCAGCCGCCGGCCAACCAGCCGACGCGCTCGCCGGGCCTGATCAACGGTCCGTCCTCGCCCAACGACTACGACTGAGCGCCTTGAGCATGGCGCAGATGCTGGACGCCGATCGCTTCCCCGACTACCTGCAACGCGCGGGTAATCGGCTGGCGCCCCTGTACACCATCAGCGGCGATGAGCCCCTGCTGGTCATCGAGGCCATGGACGCCCTGCGCGCCGCGGCGCGCGCGGCCGGTTTCGTCGATCGCACGACGATGGTCATGGACGCCCGCAGCGACTGGAGCGCGGTCATGGCCGCTACCCAGAGCGTGTCGCTGTTCGGCGACCGCAACCTGCTGGAACTGAAGATACCGACAGGAAAACCCGGCAAGACGGGGGCGGATACGCTGGTCAAGTTAGCCGAACAGGCACAGGCCCAGACCGACCCGGACACCGTGCTGGTGCTGGGCCTGCCGCGCCTGGACAAGGCCACCCGCGAAAGCCGCTGGGCCCTGGCGCTGGCAGCGGCCGGTGTCTCGGTGGACGTCGGCACGATAGACCGCAATCGCCTGCCCGCCTGGATCGGCGCCCGCCTGGCGCGCCAGAAGCAACAGACGGACAATGCCACGCTGCAGTGGATGGCCGACAAAGTGGAAGGCAATCTGCTGGCGGCGCACCAGGAAATCCTGAAGCTGGGCCTGTTGTATCCCGAAGGCGCGCTGGCCGCCGAGGATGTCGAGCGTGCCGTGCTGAATGTGGCCCGCTACGACGTGTTCGGCCTGCGCGACGCCATGCTGGCGGGCGATGTCGGCCGCACGGTCCGCATGCTGGACGGCTTGCGCGCCGAAGGCGAGGCCTTGCCCCTGGTGTTGTGGGCCGTGGGCGAGGAAATCCGCATTCTGGCGCGGGTTGCCGAAATCCGCGCCAATGGCGGCGACACCGGCGGCGCGATGCGCCGCCTGCGCATCTTCGGCGCCCACGAAAAACTGGCCTTGCAGGCATTGGGCCGGGTGCCCGCGCGCGCCTGGCCGGCCGCCGTGCAACACGCGCATGAAGTGGACCGCATCATCAAGGGCCTGTCCGTGCCCGGCCGCCTGGCCGATCCCTGGGAAGAAATGACCCGCCTGGCGCTGCGCGTAGCCGCCGCCGGCCGGCGCGGCGCCTGAGCGGATACAGATACACTTACGCTTTCCGCAAGTATTACGGGCGCCACGCGCGCCCCGCCTGCCATGTCGACGCAAACCGTAGAACAAGCCATGCTCACCCTGGGCGAAAACGCCCGCCAGGCCTCGCGCGAACTGATGCGCGCGCCGGGCTCGGCCAAGACCCGGGCCCTGCTGGCGATGGCCGACGCCATCGCGGCGCGGCGCCCGGCCTTGCGCGAAGCCAATCGCCAGGACGTCGAGGCCGCGCGCGCGAATGCCCTGGATGCGGCCATGCTGGACCGCCTGACGCTGTCCGAACGCAGCCTGGATCTCATGATCGAAGGCCTGCGCCAGGTCGCCGCCCTGCCCGACCCGGTCGGCAGCCTGGGCCCGACGACGGTACGTCCCAACGGCATGCGCGTGGCGCAGATGCGCGTACCGCTGGGCGTCATCGGCATCATCTACGAATCGCGTCCCAACGTCACCATCGACGCCGCCGCGCTCTGTCTGAAGTCCGGCAACGCCGCCATCCTGCGCGGTGGCAGCGAAGCGCTGCGATCCAACCTGGCGCTGGCCGAAGTCGTGCGCGACGGCCTGCGCGCCGCGGATCTGCCCCAGCACGCGGTGCAGGTGGTCGAGACCACCGACCGTGCCGCGGTCGGTAAGCTGATCACCATGACCGAGCACATCGATGTCATCGTGCCGCGTGGCGGCAAGGGCCTGATCGCCCGCATGGCGGCGGAAGCGCGGGTGCCCCTGATCAAGCATCTGGACGGCAATTGCCACGTCTATATCGACGCGGCGGCGGACCCGGAAAAAGCCCATGGCATCGCTTTCAACGCCAAGACGTATCGCTACGGCGTATGCGGCTCGATGGAAACGCTGCTGGTCAACGCCGCGGTGGCGGTCTCCATCCTGCCCAAGCTGGCCGCCGCTCTGCTGGCGCACGGCGTCGAACTGCGCGGCTGTGCCCGCACGCGGGAACTGGTGCCGCAGGCCCTGCCCGCCACCGACGAGGATTGGGCCACGGAATACCTGGGTCCCATCCTGGCCGTGCGGGTCGTCGACACGCTGGACGACGCTATCTCGCACATCGCGCGTTGGGGCTCGGGACACACCGACGCCATCGTCACCGAAGACCTGGGCGCGGCGCAGCGGTTCCAGCGGGAAGTGGACTCCGCTTCGGTCTACGTCAATCTGCCCACGGTTTTCGCGGACGGCTATGAATATGGCCTGGGCTCGGAGATCGGCATCTCCACCAACCGGCTGCATGCACGCGGCCCGGTGGGACTGGAGGGCTTGACCACGTATAAATGGGTGCTGACCGGCGACGGCCAATTACGCGGTTGAGCGGGCGGGTTCGGCCCTTCTAACGCCACCCCTGCGCCTCTGCCCTTGATCCACTCGTTTCAAAGCCTCGTTTCAAAGCCCCGTTTTAGGGCCCCGTTTTAGGGCCCCGTTCCACAGCCCCTTCATCTGCCCTTACTGAGGACCGCCATGCCCTGGATTGCCATGCCCTGGATCAAGACGCTGCACATCGTATTCGTGGCGGCGTGGTTCGCGGGGCTGTTCTACCTGCCGCGCATCTACGTCAACCTGGCCAGCCAGAAAGAACCGGCAGTACAGGCCGTACTGCTGGGCATGGCGCGCCGCCTCTACCGTTTCACGACGATACTGGCCGTGGTGGCGTTGGTCTGTGGCTTGCTGCTTTATGTCGGCTACCGCATCGGCATGGGCCCCGGCAATGGCTGGATGCACGCCAAGCTGTTCTGCGTGCTGCTGATCATCGGCTACCATCATGCCTGTGGCGTCATGCTGCGCAAATTCGAACAGGGCCGTAATACGCGCTCGCACAAGTTTTACCGCTGGTTCAACGAAATCCCGGTCCTGTTCCTGTTCATCGTCGTCGCCCTGGTGGTCGTCAAGCCATTCTGACGTTCGCCTCTCTCACTCTGCTTTCCCCCTGCCATGACCGCCGACGATCCGGACCGCCCCCGCAAGACTCTTTCCGTCAAGAAATCGCCCCGCCCGGCTGAAGCCAGCGACGCGGGTGGTCCACCGCGCAAGCGCAGCGGCGCCCGCGCCCGCGCGGCTGCCCAGGTCGAGCGATCGCGCGACCAGCAGGAAAGATCGGCGGCGGCCGAAGAACGTGAAATCGTCCAGGACGCCGACGCCCGAGTCAGCTATGTCCGTAGCGACAGCCAGGACTATCGTGGCGAGCGTAGCGGCGGTTATGACGCTGGTGATCGCGGCGAACGTCGCAGCGGTCACGGCGCCGGTGATCGTGGCGAACGTCGCAGCGGTTACGGCGCCGGTGATCGTGGCGAACGTCGCGAGGCCAATCGTGACGGCGGCGAACGTGCGCCCCGTGCCCGCCAGGCTGCCGATGACCGTCACGGCGACCACGCCGCGCGCGGTGGCGACCGCAACCGTGCCGAGACGCCCGACGAGGGCGCTTACACCGGCCGGGTCGGGCGCCACGACGACGGCCGTTACGGCGATGCCGACTACGGCCGCAGAGTCCGTGAACGCCATGAGCCACGCCGTCACGAACGCTACGATCGCAACGAGATCTACACGGTCTTCACCCCCTGCCCCCAAGGCATCGAGGAAGCATTGACCGCGGAACTGCAGGCCCTGGGCTTCGATGACGCTGAAGCCGGCCGCGCGGGCGCCCGTTTCAGCACGGACTGGCAAGGCATCCAGCGCGCCAATCTGTATTCGCGCCTGGCCACGCGCGTGCTGGTGCAAGTGGCCCACGGCCCCGTGCAGCACGAAGACGACCTGATGGAGCTGGCCTACAACACGCCTTGGGAACGCTGGTTCGGCGCGGAACACTCGCTGCGAGTCGACACCTCGGCGATCAAGAGTCCCATGCGCAGCCTGCAATTCTGCAATCTGCGGGTCAAGGACGGCATTTGCGACCGCCTCACGGACCGTGAAGGCGCAAGGCCCGACATCGATACCGTGCGTCCCGACGCCCGCGTGTTCTCCTTCCTTACGCAAGACACCGCCACGCTTTACCTTGACACCTCCGGCGAATCGCTGTTCAAGCGTGGCTGGCGCCTGGACAAGGGCGAGGCCCCGCTACGTGAAAACCTGGCGGCCGGCATGCTGGCCCTGGCGGGTTGGGATCCCTCCGAGCCCTTGCTCGATCCCTTTTGCGGCAGCGGCACCATACTCATCGAAGCAGCCTGGATTGCGCTGGGGGTGCCCCCCGGCATCGCCCGTCCCTTCGGTTTCGAGCGCATGCGCGACTTCGACAGCCGGCGCTGGCGCGACCTGAAGGACGATGCGCGCGCCCATATCCGGCCGCAACTGGAAACGCCGCTGTATGGTTGCGACCTGAATCCGGACGCCATCGCCTTCGCGCGCAACAATGCCGAGCGTGCGTGGCTGACCGAAGACACCATCCAGTTCGAAGTGGCCGATGCCCGCAGCTTGGAGGCCCCGGCCAAGTCAGGCTGGATCGTGACCAATCCACCTTATGGCGAGCGTTTGGAAGCGGGTGCCGAAGCGGATCTGTGGCGCGACTGGGCCAGTTGCCTGAAGAAGCAGTTCGGCGGCTGGCAACTGCATGTGATTTCCAGCGACATGACCTTGCCGCAGCAGCTGCGCCTGAAGCCGGCGCGCCGCACGCCACTCTACAACGGCGCCCTCGATTGCCGCCTGTTCAGCTTCGAACTGGTCGAAGCCGGCTACCGCGACACCGACCGTGCGCAACGGCGCACGCAGGATCCGAAGCCTGCTGAAGACGACGATCAAGGCGAAGACTGAACCAGCCCGCACGGCCCCCGGCGACAACTTCTGCCAGGGGCCGATAGCCCCG
This sequence comes from Achromobacter sp. HZ34, assembly GCF_002209485.1. Lineage (GTDB taxonomy): Bacteria > Pseudomonadota > Gammaproteobacteria > Burkholderiales > Burkholderiaceae_B > Bordetella_C. The sequence continues at coordinate 819,873 of NZ_NJIX01000002.1, forward strand.
GAAGGTAGATGATGGGGATCCCCCATCACCTGAAGATCCATTTCCCCTCGCGCGCCGAAGACAACTTCGGCCGCAGGGGCGATAGCCCAAGAAGGGGGCGATGGGGGCTCCCCCCATCATTTAAAAACCCATTCTTCCTTGCGCATCGGCGACAACTTCGACCGCAAGGGCGATAGCCCAAGAAGGGGGGCGATGGGGGTTCCCCCATCATTTAAAAATTCTTTATTCCTGTGCGTCAGCCGCGCCGCCGCCCTGAGGCGTCGCGGGCACGGCCATCGCCGCCCGCACCTGCTCACGCAGGGCAGCCAATTCGTCAACACGTGCCAGATAAAGCGCCTGCGCTTCCTCCATCTCGACGATGGCAAACCGCAACGCCGCGCCCGGCAGCGACTGGGCCAGCAGCGGCAGATCGACACTGGCCACATAAGCGATCTTGGGATAACCGCCCGCGCTTTGCCGATCCGCCATCAGCACGATGGGATTGCCATCCGGCGGCACCTGCACCGTCCCGAAAGCAGTCGCCTCCGAAATCATCTCCAGCGGCTGCGTCAGCTTCAGCACTTCGCCCCGCATGCGGTAGCCCATGCGATCCGACTGCGTATCCACCGTGAACGGCGTGGACACAAAAGCTTCGCGCGCCGCTTCCGTGAACGCCTGCCACTGCGGCCCCCGCATCGCACGCACCACCTCCGGCGCCTCGGTGGTCCCGCGCGCAGGCAGGTCGAACACCGCCGCCGACACGAACGGCGTACCGCACTGCACCAGCAGGCGCCTGGCCTTGGGATAGCCGGTATCCGCCGCCCGTAGCGGCAGGCGGTCGCCCCTGGCCAGCGCCCGGCCGGCAAAGCCGCCAAAATTCCCGCGCGTAAAGGTGCTGGTGCTGCCCATCACGGGCTCGACGTCGAAGCCGCCTCGCACCGCCAGGTACAGCCGCGCCCCCCGCCGGCATTCACCGAACGTAAGCGTCACGCCACGGCGTAACAGCACCGGTTCATTCAAGGGCAGCAGCACACCGTCCGCGCTCGCCCGCATATCCGCGCCACACAGGGCGATCAGGCGTTCGTCCTGGAACTGCAGCGTCGGACCGGTCAGGGTGCATTCCAGCGTGGCTTCGGTCTCGTCGTTGCCGACCAGGATGTTGGCCACCCGGTGCGACCATTCATCCATGACGCCGTTGACCGGCACGCCATAGCGTTGATAACCATAACGTCCCAGGTCCTGCAGCTGGGTCAACGCCCCGGGTTTGAGTACTCGTATCATGAGCGCGCCTCGTACAGACGATCGAATTCGGCGGGCGTCACCGGGACGAAACGCAGGCGGTCACCCAGCTGCAGGCGCACCGGCGGGTCCTGCTTCAGGTCGAACAGATTCCAGGGGGTGCGCCCGATCAGGTTCCAGCCACCGGGCATGGCCAGTTGATAGATGGTGGCCAGGTTGTTGGCAATGGCCACGGATCCCGCCGGCACCTGCGTGCGCGGCGTCTGCCGCCGCGGCAGCGACAGGCGCTCGTCCAGGCCGCCAGCAAAGGGATTACCGGGCGCGAAATAGAACGTGTAGACCACCAGGGGCGATTCGCCATGCAGGCGTATCACGTCGTCCGTGCTCAAGTTGCAGCGCTGCGCAACTTCGTCCAGGTCGGGACCGTATTCGCCGCCGTAGCAGCACGGTATCTCCACGGTGCGCCCACCCAGTTCTACGTCAGGGACGCCGCGGGCCAACACGTCCTGCACCTTACCCAGCAACTGGTCGAAGGGCGTGGCCGTGGAGCCGCTGCCGGCGTAGGCCTCCGGCTGATAATGCAGTGCCACCGTGGTGAAGGAAGGCACCACATCGACCACCCCAGGCAAAGGATGATCCAGCAGCCAGGCGGTAAAGGACAACACGGTGCGATTGACTTCCGCGCTCACGCGATCGCCGAAGGCGACCAGCAGGCACCGGTCACCGACCGGTTCGATGCGCCAGGACGAATTGGCGATAGCGTCTGGACTTGAGTTCATGCCGATGATTCTACGATGCGTCCCCGCTATGCGCGGCAGTAGCGGTGCCTGGAACCCCGGCGAAGGGAGCGGCGCAACATAAACTGTTGTAAATGTGCCGCTTGCATAGTCTAGGGTTAACCCCTACAATCCGGGTTATCCCGTAGTCAAGCACGGAATATTGTCTGAAGAAACAGGGAACGACGTGCTTGGCGGTGCTACTCAGAGATACTATCGTGATTGACCACAACACTATGCTTTTGACCGACGAACTGGAACGTCAATTGATGCGCCAGGCAATCGAAGAACAATTCCGTCCCCGTCCGCTGCGCGCGCTGGGTAAGCTGCTGAGCAAGATGGTTCACACCGTCCGCTCGCCGGCCCAGCGTCACACCGGCGAAACCGCTAACGCCTAAACTAAGAACTTAGCCAGAACACCACGGCGTCAGCATCTGTACCGATCCCCTTGGGGGCTGCAAAGCCCCTTTTTAAGCCCGTCACCTAGTGACGGGTTTTTTTTTGCCCCACATAATGCGCGGATGCCCACGCCCTCTACGCCAACGACGTCCGCTTCATCCGCCGCCCCTGCGCTCCCGTCCAATGCCCCTGGCGCAGCGCCGCCCCGGCTGCGCCGGTTCGCCTGCATGATGTATGAAGCCGTGCTGCTGTTCGGCGTGGTGTTCCTGGCAAGCTATCTGTTCGACACCCTGACGCAGAGCCGCAGCGGGATGATGTACCGGCATGGCCGGCAAGCGTGGTTGTTCCTGGCCTTGGGCGCCTATTTCATCACCTGCTGGCGCCGCAGCGGGCAGACCCTGCCGATGAAGACCTGGAACATCCGGCTGGTCGGCAGCACGGGACAGCCGCCGACGATGGCGCGCCTGGTCCTGCGTTATGTACTGGCCTGGGTGCTGCCGCTGGCCGCTGCCGGCCTGATCCTGGGCGCGACCATCTGGAGCGGCTGGCCGACCATGCAACTGCTTATTGTCGTGGCGCCTTTCGCCGTCTTCGCCGGCAGTTGGCTGGATAAGGACGGGCAGTTCCTGCACGATCGGCTTGCCGGTACCCGCTTGATCAACACGCCGTCAGCTGCGACAAAACATGTCAATGCGACCGCCTCAATGTAACAATTCTTAGAGCACGGCGGCCGCTGGTGCTATCCAGCCAGGCCCGCTGCGCGATGCGATTCATAAGGGAAATCCCTTGAGCGCTCTATCCCGGCGGGAATAGCGCTGCCTCGCCCGTCGATTTTTGGCACAGCTTTCCCTTAACTCGCCTTACCTTTGGCGACACATTGGGAACAGCCATTCAGAAAAGAGTCAGGCGGCCCCTTCGACAATGGCGCGGTCTAAAAGTTCAAGAAAAAATCCGACTATGTACGCCAAACTGCTCGCATCCCTTGCCATCTTCGGTACCGCTTTCGGGTTCGCGCCCAGCGCCTCCGCCCAGTCGGAAACCGCGCAGCGGGAAATCCAGGCCGCCACTGAATCGGCCTTCCGCGCCGCCCAGGAAAGTGGCGTTGTCCACCTGGGTGACCAGGCCACGCTGAAGTTGCCGCCCAACACCATCTTCGTGCCGCGCGCCCAGGCCAACCGCCTGATGGAAGCCTACGGCAACGGCAAGGATGACACCCTGATGGGGCTGTTCATGCCGCCGGCCGACTCGCCGGATGACTGGATCGTCACGGCCAACTTCGAGAAAGCCGGCTACATCAAGGACGACGACGCCAAGAACTGGGACGTCAAGGAACTGCTGCAGAGCCTGCGCGACGGGACCGAGGAACAAAACAGCGAGCGCCGCACGCGCGGCATTCCGGAACTGGAAGTGGTGGGCTGGGTGCAGCCGCCGCAATACGACAGCGCGCACCAGCGCCTGGTATGGTCGGTCGAAGGCCGTGACAAAGGCAGCGCCGCCGATGCCGACGCAACCGTCAACTACAACACCTACGCCCTGGGCCGCGACGGCTACATCAGCCTGGACCTGCTGACCAGCAAGAGCATGGTGGCGGCACAGAAGCCTGCCCTGATCGGACTGCTGGACAACCTCAACTACAACGACGGCAAGAAGTACGCGGACTTCAACTCGTCCACCGACAAGATCGCCGAATACGGCCTGGCCGCGCTGGTGGCCGGCGTGGCGGCCAAAAAGCTGGGCCTGCTGGCGATCATCGCGGCTTTCGTGCTGAAGTTCGGCAAGCTGGCGATCATTGCCGTCGCAGCGGGCGGCGGTGCATTCTTCAAGCTGTTCCGCCGCAAGAAGGCCGAGCAGCCCAAAGTCGAAGAACCGAAGATCGAAGAACCGAAGTCGCCGGGCGCGGTGTAATCCCGGCGCGATGATGGCTTGATCCTGCGATAACCGCAGCGCCAGGTAAGGGCTTGCGCCAGACGCAAGCCCTTTTCTTTTTTCCTCTTCCTGTGACACGAATCGCGCCGTGAAATTGCTCTTCCTCCTGTTTTCGGCCTTCAAATACCTGAAGTTCAGCAAAGTGCTGCTGACGGGCGGCACCATGCTGCTGTCGGTGCTGGGTTATGCGCTGGTCTTCGGCTGGCGCTATGCGGTCGGCTTCGTGGCGCTGATCTTCGTGCACGAGATGGGCCATTACATCGCTGCCCAGCAACGCGGGCTCAAGGTGGGCGCACCGACGTTCATCCCCTTCGTCGGCGCATGGATCGAGATGAAAGAGATGCCGCACAACGTCGAGACCGAAGCCTATGTCGGACTTGGCGGTCCGTTCCTGGGGACGGTGGCGGCGCTGTGTTGCTATCTGATCGCGCGTAACGAGGGTAGCCGCCTGCTGCTGGCCTTGTCCTACGCCGGCTTCTTCATCAATCTGTTCAACCTGATTCCGCTGTCGCCTTTCGACGGCGGGCGCATCACCGCCGTGCTTTCCCCCCGCATATGGCTGGTGGGCGTGCCCATACTGGGGGCGCTATTCTTCTATCGGCCCAGTCCCATGCTGATCCTGGTGGCCGTGCTGGCCATTCCCAAGGTGATCGAGGCCTGGCGCTACGATCCTGCGGCGCCGGAGAACGAGGCCTACTACGCCACCAGCGCCGCCACCAAGATCAGCTACGCCGCCGTCTACATCGGCCTGGTGGGGTTGCTGGCGATCATGACGCACGATGTGCACGAGATGCTCGGCGGCGCGTAAAGGAAAGGAGCATTCCAACCCTTCTTTCTTTTCCAGGTATTCCTATCCTTCTTCCTATGGAAGAAGGAAAAGGCCGCCGCCACCGCCTGCGACCGGGCTGACCATCCTTCTTCCTCTGGAAGAAGGATGGAAGATCTGCCGATCCGTCGGCGCCGATTTCCGGTGCCGGCGGGAATGATCAAAAAAGAAGAAGGAATATGACGGCGTCCCAGGGCATGTCATAAAGCGTTCACCCATTTTTAACAGTGCCGTCATCCCCAGGTGTTCCCATGCCTACGTGGAAGCAGCCTGTAAGGACGCACGCCGTGAACGAAATCCGCCCTACCCACTGGCGCACGCTGTGGATCTCCGACATACATCTGGGCACCGCGGGGTGCAAGGCGGAGTTCCTTCTCGACTTCCTCGAACATAACGAAGCCGAGACACTCTACCTGGTCGGAGACATCGTCGACGGCTGGCAGTTGCGCAAGCACTGGCACTGGCCACGCGCGCACAACGACGTGATCCAGCGCATCCTGCGCAAGGCCCGCAACGGCACCCGCGTCGTGTTCGTCCCCGGCAACCACGACGAATTCGCGCGCGAGTTCGCCGGCTACGCCTTCGGCGACATCGAGATCCTCGACGAGGACGTCCACATCACCGCCGACGGCCGCAAACTGCTGGTGCTGCACGGCGACCAGTTCGACGGCGTGATCCAGCACAGCAAGTGGCTGGCGCACCTGGGCGACAGCCTGTACCAGATGGCGCTGTGGCTGAACCACCATTTCAATCGCCTGCGCCACCGCATGGGCCTGCACTACTGGTCGCTGTCCCAGTACCTGAAGCACAAGGTCAAGAACGCCGTCGCCTTCATCAGCGACTTCGAGCAGACGCTGGCCGGCGAAGCACGCCGGCGCGGCATGGACGGCGTGGTCTGCGGCCACATCCACAAGCCCGAACTGCGCGACATCGAGGGCGTGCTGTACTGCAATGACGGCGACTGGGTGGAAAGCCTGTCGGCCTTGACCGAAGACCACAGCGGCCAGCTGCGCCTGCTGGATTGGGCCGCCGTCATGGCGGAGCGCAACGAAACCACCCCCACCACGGGCCGCCGGCGCGCCGTCGAACTGCCCGCCCTGCCCTCGGCCCTGCGCCGCCAGGGCAAATAGCGCCAAGGGCGGCCGCCGGCCGCCCCGCCCCCCGTTGCATATCAGTGGAAACCCTAGCCTACGGCAAGGTGAGCCAATTGAAATGAACGGGAATGTTGCAGTTCAACGCCCTCTCAGTCATGCTTGCGATTGGGGCACTCTGGCCCCAAAAGCACTGCCGACGAGTCTCCCATCGTTGTAACGGGCGGATGGCCGCCTTCCTCTCACGACAGGGCCATGAACGATCAATACCAGGCGCTTTACCAATCCTTCCGCTGGCTCGTGCCCACGCAGTTCAACATCGCGGATGTCTGCTGCCATCGCTGGGCGGCGAATAGCCCCGACGCGCGGCGTATCGCGATTTATTACGAGGACGAGGCCGGCAACCGCGAGGTATGGACGTATGCGCGCCTGGCCGAGGCGGTCAATCAGTTGGCCAACGGCCTGGTACGCATGGGTGTGGCCAAAGGTGACCGCATCGGTGTTGTATTAGGACAACGGCCAGAAACCGTCGTCGCCCACATGGCGGCCTACACCGTCGGCGCCGTCATCCTGCCGCTTTCATCCCTGTTCGGCCCGGACGCCCTGGAAGCGCGCCTGCGTGACGCCGAGGCCCGGGTGGCCATCGTCGACGCCGCGTCCAGCGGCAATCTGCTGCAGGTGGCGGACCAGTGCCCCAGCCTGCACCAGATCATCGGCATCGGCTTCGCCGACGAACGCGTGCTGCCCTGGCGCAGCCTGCTGGCGCGCCAGCCTTCGGAATTCAAGGCGGTGCCGACGCTGGCGACCGATCCGGCCATCCTTCTGTACACCTCCGGCACCACCGGCGCGCCCAAGGGCGCCCTGCTGCCGCATTCGGTGCTGATAGGCAACCTGCCCGGCTTCGTCGCCTCGCAGGACTGGTTCCCCAAGATCGGCGACGTGTTCTGGTCGCCCGCGGACTGGGCCTGGACTGGCGGCATGATGGATGCCCTGCTGCCGACGCTGTATTTTGGCCACCCCATCGTCGCCACCCGCGCCCGCTTCTCGCCCGAGCGCGCCTTCGAGCTGATGGAGCGCTATCAGGTCACCAACACCTTCCTCTTCCCCACCGCCTTGAAGGCGATGATGAAGACGGTGCCGGCGCCCCGCGAACGCTATCGGCTGGCCCTGCGCGCCATGATGAGCGCCGGCGAAAGCGTCGGCCAGGCCGTGTTCGACTGGTGCCAGACGGCATTGGGCATCACGCCGAACGAAATGTTCGGCCAGACCGAAATGAACTATCTGGTGGGCAACAGCCAGCGCCGCTGGCCGGCCAAGGCTGGCAGCATGGGGCGGCCCTATCCCGGCCACCAGGTTGCCGTCATCGACGACGCAGGCCAGCCGGTCGCGGCCGGCGAGATCGGCGAAGTGGCGCTGAACCGCCTGGATATCCACGGCTATCCCGACCCCATCCTGTTTCTCGGCTACTGGAACAACCCGGCCGCCACGGCGGCCAAGTACACCGGCGACTGGTGTCGTACCGGCGACCTGGCGCGCATCGATGCCGAGGGCTACCTGTGGTACGCCGGCCGCAGCGATGACGTGTTCAAGTCCGCCGGCTACCGCATCGGCCCCGGGGAGATCGAAAGCTGCCTGGTAAGCCATCCGGCCGTCGCCAACGCCGCCGTGGTGCCGAAGCCCGACGCCGAGCGTGGCGCCCTGGTGAAAGCCTACGTGGTGCGGACGCCCGATTATGCGGAGCGCGAGCCGCAAGCTTTGATCCAGGAATTGCAGGACTATGTCCGTGATCGCCTGGCGGCTTATGAATACCCCAAGGAAATCGAATTCCTGGACGAACTGCCGATGACGACCAGCGGCAAGATACAGCGCCGGGTGTTGAGATTGAGAGAGGAAGAGCGCGCGGTCCAGGCGGCCCAGGCCACGGCTGCCGCGCCGGGCCAGGCCACGCCCACTGCGCCGGCATCTCCCGCGAATCCATCCACACCGGCCGCGACCTGACGGAGACAACGCCGCATGGCGATCTATCAACTAGAGGACCTCATTCCCAACATCGACCCCGACGCCTGGGTGGCAGACAGCGCGGTGGTGATCGGCAACGTCACCCTGGAAGCGGGCGTCAGCATCTGGCCGCAAGTGACGATACGGGGCGATAACACGTCCATCGTGATCCAGCACGGCAGCAACATCCAGGAATCCAGCGTCCTGCATGTGGATGCCGACAAGCCCCTGGTGGTGGGCCCGAATGTCACCGTGGGCCACCAGGCCATGCTGCACGGCTGTACCATCCACGAGGGCGCCCTGGTGGGCATGCAGGCCATCGTGCTGAACAATGCGGTGGTGGGGCGCAATTGCCTGATCGGCGCGGGTGCCATCGTGCCCGAAGGCCGCGTGATTCCTGACAACAGCCTGGTGATCGGCATCGGCAAGGTCGTGCGCGAACTGTCGCCCGACGAGATCGCCAACATGCGCAAGAATACGGCGGGGTATGTGCTGCGCGCCGCGCAGTACAAGCGGGCGCTGAAGCGGATCGCCTAGGAAGGCAGGCGGACCGCCCTGCCGGCCGGGGCGGGCTCACCGTGAGTTCGTCATGCGTTCGTCATGTGTCCGCCATGCCCCTGCCGGCCACGCGGGCGCCATGCCGGCGTCATGGCGGATCGGCTAACATTCCTGCATGACCGATCTACTCAAGAAATACCTGTTCGAAGACCGCACTGTGCGGGTCCAGGCCGTGCGTCTGCACCAGACGTGGCTGGATGCTCAAACCAATCACCAATACCCCCTCGCCATCAAGCGCCTGCTGGGCGAACTGGTAGCGGCGTCCACCCTGCTGGCCGCCAACCTGAAGTTCGAGGGATCCCTGCTGCTGCAATTGCAAGGTGACGGGCCGATTTCCCTGCTGGTGGTGGAATGCCGTGCCGATCTCAGCCTGCGCGCCACCGTCAAGCTGCGCGAGGGCCATGAGGTGCCGGAAGACGGTACCTTGCAAAGCCTGATGAATCCCGGCGGCAACGGCCGCTTCATCGTGGTGCTGGATCCGCAGCGCAAGGTGCCCGGGCAGCAGACCTATCAGGGTATCGTGCCCATCACGGGCGAGTCCGTGGCCGAAGCGCTGGCCCACTATATGCAGCAGTCCGAACAGCTGGATACGCAACTGTGGCTGGCGGCCGATGAGCAGCATGCCGCCGGCGTGCTGCTGCAGCGCCTGCCCGACCAGGGCGGTAGCGGCGACGTCACTGCGCCAGGCAGCGCCGAGCTGACGTGGGAACGGGCCGGGGCGCTGGCCGCCACCATCAAGGGCGAAGAGTTGCTGCAGCTGGACATCGATACGCTCATCCATCGGCTGTTCTGGGAAGAGACCCTGCTGGCGTTCGATCCCATCGAAGTGCAATGGCGCTGCAGCTGTTCGCGTGAGCGGGTCGCCGGCATGTTGCGCATGTTGGGCCGGGAAGAGGTCGAAAGCATCCTCGCCGACCGGGGCGATGTGGAAGTCGCCTGCGACTTCTGCGGCAAGCCTTATCTGTTCGACGCGGTCGACTGCGCCCGCGTCTTTGCCGGCGCGCAAACGCTGCCGGAACAGGATCCGCCTACGTTGCATTGAAGGGGGTGAGGGCTGGAGGGCTAGCACCTGCCGTATCCTGGCCGGCTGACGGCCTTTGCCTACGTAGATCTACGCACGTAGATCTACGAATGGACGCGGGGCGGCTGGCGGCCGACACTGTGCGGCATGAATGCGCCTGCGTACCCTTCCCTTCGTTCGTGGTTTCCTGCCTGCGGCCAGCGGGGCGCGGCCATGGCCAGCCTGGTGGTTTCGTTGCCGGTGCTGCTGATGGCGGGGCTGGCGGTCATCGAGGTCGCGTATTGGCATGTGACGCGGCAAGTCCTGAACGTCGCCCTGATGGAAGCAGCGCGCGCGGGGGGCACCGGGCACGGATATCCGCCCACGATGGCAGTTGCCTTCATGAAGGGGCTGCGACCACTGCCCACCAGCAAAGCCCGCTGGCGGCGCATCCGCTACGATAGCGGCGCGCCTGCCTGGCGCATAGACATCCTCTCGCCATCACCCGAGGCATACGCGGATTTCGGGATGCGGGGCCTGCCTGTCAGGCCGGGCGTCAGCGAAGGTGGCGCGCAAGGCGTTGTGCAACCGCTCATGCAAGGCCTTGGGCAAGACTCCTCCCGGGGCGTCGGCGCCACGGACCGCCTCGTCGCCATACGCAATGACTACCAGGCCGAGGAACATGCCCGCCGCCTGCAGGCAGGCTGGCCTGAAGGACGTGGGCCCCGATCCGGACTGACGATATTCCAGGCGAATGTCCTGCGGCTGCGACTAAGCTATCAGTTGCCACCGCTGACGCCCATCACGCGCGCGGCATTACGCGCGCTGGCGCCCGGCAGCGGCAAAGGCAGCCTGTCCGCCGTGGCAGCGCGTGCCGGCAATGTCCTAATCGTGCAGGACTTGGCGATAGAAATGCAGTCTCACGCCGCCGCGTGGCCGCAACGCAAGATAGAACCAGGGTGATCGCTCAATGCCGCGCGGCGGGACGTGCCGGCGAAGACGGGCGATTGTTGGGAACGGCGCCGGGGGCGGCGGGGGCAGCGGCCGGGGCGGCCACGGAGGCCCCACCTGCGGGGGGCGCCGCATTCTGCGGCAGGATCTGCACGAAGATCTCGCCGTCGCGCATCATGCCCAGCTCGCTACGGGCACGTTCTTCGATGGCGCCGGTACCCGTCTGCAGATCGTGCACTTCGGCATCCAGCGCATTGTTGCGGGCGCGCAGGCCGTCATTGGTCGCCTGCTGCTCCGTCAGTTGCTTCTGCAGGTCCCAGACCTTGAACCAGCCGCCCTTCCCCGCCCACAAAGGGTATTGGATCAGGCCGACCAGCGCAAACAGGACCAGGAACAGCAGACGCATGGGTAAATATCCGTGCAAAAGGCGCGCGCCTGACGACGCGCGCCCTCAGGCGATCAACGCAGATTGTAGAAGGCTTCGATGCCGGGGTAGGAAGCGACCTCGGCCAGTTCCTCTTCGATACGCAGCAGTTGGTTGTACTTGGCCATGCGATCGGAACGCGACAACGAGCCGGTCTTGATCTGCATGGCGTTGGTAGCCACGGCGATATCGGCGATGGTCGAATCCTCGGTTTCGCCCGAACGGTGCGACACGACGGCGGTGTAGCCGGCGCGCTTGGCCATTTCGATGGCGGCGAAGGTTTCAGTCAGGGTGCCGATCTGGTTGATCTTGATCAGGATCGAGTTGGCCACGCCCTTCTGGATGCCTTCACGCAGGATGCGGGTGTTGGTGACGAACAGGTCGTCACCCACCAGCTGCACCTTCTTGCCCAGTTGCTCGGTCAGGATCTTCCAGCCGTCCCAATCGTTTTCGGCCATGCCGTCTTCGATCGAGATGATGGGGTACTTGTCGCACCACGTCGCCAGCAGATTGGAGAATTCCTGCGAGGTCAGCGACACGCCGCCTTCGCCGGCCAGGGTGTACTTGCCGTCGCGATAGAACTCGGAGCTGGCGCAATCCAGGCCCAGGGCGATCTGCGTGCCCGGCTCGTAGCCGGCTTCGGTGATGGCCTTGAGCACCAGCTGGATGGCCGCTTCGTGGTTGGCCACGTTAGGCGCGAAACCGCCTTCGTCACCCACCGCGGTGGACATGCCCTGGGCGTTGATCAGCTTCTTCAGCGAGTGGAACACTTCCGCGCCCCAGCGCATGGCTTCACGGAAGCTGGCCGCGCCCACCGGCAGGATCATGAATTCCTGCATGTCCAGGGTGTTGTTGGCGTGCGCGCCACCGTTGATGACGTTCATCATCGGCACGGGCATGCTCATGGGGCCGCTACCGCCGAAATAGCGATACAGCGACAGGCCCGACTCATCGGCGGCGGCACGGGCCACGGCCATGCTGGCGGCCAGGATGGCGTTGGCGCCCAGGCGTTCCTTGCTGTCGGTGCCGTCCAGTTCGATCAGGGTGCGGTCGACGAAGGTCTGTTCCTGGGCATCCAGGCCCATGAGTGCTTCGGAAATCTCGGTATTCAGGTTCTCGACGGCGCGCAGCACGCCCTTGCCGAGATAGCGGTTCTTGTCGCCGTCACGCAGTTCGACGGCTTCGCGCGTACCGGTCGACGCGCCCGACGGCACGGCGGCCCGGCCCATGGCGCCGGATTCGAGCAACACGTCGCACTCGACGGTGGGATTGCCGCGCGAATCCAGAATCTCGCGGCCGATGATATCGACAATTGCACTCATGGTTTTGTCCCTAGAACGTTTGAAAAATCTGACCCTCTCCCGGCGCTATGGTAACGCGCCACCCCACCCGTTCGCGGGTGTGAGCGGCGTAAACCATGCTGGCCATCGAGGCGACGGTCCCGGGCGGCGAAACTCACCGCCCCGGGACGCATCATGCAGCGTCCTTGTTACGCTTGGACTGATTGGCCAAGGCGGCTTGGATGTAGCTGCTGAACAGCGGATGGCCGTCGCGCGGGGTGGAGGTGAATTCGGGGTGGAACTGGACGCCGACGAACCACGGGTGCTTGGGCAGCTCCATCATCTCCGGCAGGTTTTCCGACGGCGTGCGAGCGCTGATCACCATGCCGGAATCTTCCAGGCGGGGCACGTAGACGTTGTTGACCTCATAACGGTGGCGATGGCGTTCGTTGACTTCCGGGCCATAGATGCGCGAGGCCAGCGTGCCGGCCTTGATGGGAACGCGTTGCGCGCCCTTGCGCATGGTGCCGCCCAGGTCCGAATTGGCGTCGCGCTTCTCGACGCTGCCTTCACGGTCCATCCATTCGCTGATCAGCGCAACCACGGGGTGCGGCGCGGCGGGGTCGAACTCGGTGCTGTTGGCGCCGCCCAGGCCGGCCACGTGGCGCGAGAATTCCACCACGGCCAGTTGCATGCCAAGGCAGATGCCCAGGTAAGGGACGCCATTCTCACGGGCGTAGCGGATGGCGGCGATCTTGCCTTCCGTACCGCGCTTGCCGAAGCCGCCCGGAACCAGGATGGCGTCCAGGTGCTTGAGCTGGTCGGTGCCACGCGTTTCGATGTCTTCGGAATCGATGTACTCGATCTTGACGCGCGAACGGGTGTGGATGCCGGCGTGCACCAGCGCTTCGGTCAGCGATTTGTAGGACTCGGTCAGGTCGACGTACTTGCCGACCATGCCGATGGTGACTTCGTGCTCAGGGTGCTCCAGCGCGTCGACCAGGTCATCCCACATGGACAGATCGGCCGGCGGCGGCGTCAGGGCCAGCGCCTCGCACACCAGGTTATCCAGGCCCTGCTTCTGCAGCATGGCCGGGATCTTGTAGATGGAGTCGGCGTCCCACACCGAAATCACGGCGTCCAGCGGCACGTTGGAGAACAGCGAGATCTTGGCGCGCTCGTCGTCCGGGATGCGGCGATCGGCGCGGCACAGCAGCGCGTTCGGATAAATACCGATTTCGCGCAGTTTCTGCACCGAGTGCTGGGTGGGCTTGGTCTTCAGTTCACCCGCCGAGGCGATGAAAGGCACCAGGGTCAGGTGGATGAAAGCCGCGTTGTTACGGCCCAGGCGCAGGCTCATCTGGCGCGCCGCTTCCAGGAAGGGCAGCGATTCGATGTCACCCACCGTGCCGCCGATTTCGACGATGGCCACGTCGGTGGCGCCATCGAAGCCGGCTTCCGCGCCGCGCGCGATGAAATCCTGGATTTCATTGGTGATGTGGGGGATGACCTGAACGGTCTTGCCCAGGTAATCGCCGCGCCGCTCCTTGCGCAAGACCGATTCATAGATCTGCCCGGTGGTGAAGTTGTTCACCTTGCGCATGCGGGTGGAGATGAAGCGCTCGTAATGGCCCAGGTCCAGGTCGGTCTCGGCGCCGTCTTCGGTCACGAAGACTTCACCGTGCTGGAAGGGGCTCATCGTGCCCGGATCGACGTTGATGTACGGATCCAGCTTGAGCATGGTGACTTGCAGACCGCGCGATTCAAGGATGGCGGCAAGAGACGCGGCGGCGATGCCTTTCCCCAGGGAAGACACCACGCCACCGGTGACAAAGACGTATTTGGTCATCGTAATGAGCACCCGGTTCGGCCGGGCGCGTGCGGGAAATTTGGATTATAGCTGGGAGCTGGCCGCTGTTTGGGTTTTCCCTGAGCGTCGGGGCGTAACAAAGCAACACCTTAGAGACATCCGGGTATGTAGCGATCCAACCCCATTTTGATAAGATCGAGCGCCTTGGGAGGACCCCGTCCATTCTTCGGGAAGGACCCGGCCGCCCGCCAGGAAGTAATCGTCCATCCTTCGGGAAGTGCCCGTCCATATAAGAAAAGGAAGCCTGCATGTCCGACACTGCCAGCGATCGCCTTCCCCTGCCTCGACTGCTCGCCCTGACCGCCGCCATCACCGCCCTGCTGATGTCGTTGGCGTTCATGGCGGTGCAGCTGTCCGTCGGCGAACATGCCGCGGAGCTGCGCAGAGTCTATATGGGCTGGAGCTACGTACTCACCCTGGGGCTGGACTGGGCGGCCAACCTGGCGCTGACCGGCCTGGTGGTCTACGCCTGCACGCGCTCCTACGAAGAGAACCACGGCGCCCTGCCCGTGGGCGCGCGCCGCCGGGTGCAGGGACTGATGGTGGCTGCCGTCGTGGCCATCACCCTGGCCATGCAGATGCTGTGGATCGCCCTGTACCCGGTGGTGATGATGCCCATCCTGCGCTGGGGCATGGAGAATTACAGCCCCTACGCCGGGCCGCTGGTCATACAGGCCATCGGCTTGGTGCAGACCATCATCGCCGGCCTGTTGATGAGCGTGGCCACGCTGGCCTACGCCCGCCGCATCGCGCCGGCGCTGAGCCACGACGACCAGGCCCGCCCCGTGGTGCCCGCCGTGCAGTCGGCTGCCGTGATCTTCGCCTGGACCTGGCTGGTGCTGCAGGTGCAGTTGGTGCGACCCGCCGTCGGCTTGTACACGTCGCAACTCAGCAGCCAGACGCCCTGGACCTTGCTGTTGTACCTCGTTCTGCCCTTGCTGATCGCCCTGCTGTCCAAGGTGGCCGTGGCCAAGCCGCTGACTGAGATCCAGCCCTGGCGGGCCGCGCCTGGCCGGGCCATCCTGGCCGCGCTGTGCGCCTTCCTCAGCGCACAGTTGGCCCAGTTCGCCGTGGCGTTCGTGCTTGCCTACTCGCTGCGCCTGTCCACGCTCTTGCGGGGCGGGCTGCTGGTACTGATCATCGGCGCGCTGATCACCTACCTGGCCTTGATGGTGCCGCTGAGCCGGCTGTTCATCCGCCTCTTCTACCGCCGCGAAGGCAGCGCCGCCACGAACGTCGCCGCGGCGTAGGCCCGCGCTGGCGGGCAGCCCCCATTACGCCGTCAACGTGCGCGGCTCGGTCGCCAAGACCAGCCAGGCCTTCGCCGCGCCGTCCACATGCGGCAGCAGGCGTTCGCGCACCTGGGCGTGGTAGGCATCCAGCCAGGCGGCCTCGTCGGCCGTCAGCAACGCGCGGTCGACACAGCGCGTATCGATGGGACATAGCGTCAGGGTTTCGAACTCCAGGAATTCGCCCAGTTCGGTCGTCTGCCACGGCCGATTCGCCACCAGGTTCTCGATGCGCACGCCCCAACGCCCCGGCCGATACAGCCCCGGCTCGTTGGACGTGATCATGCCCGGCTCCATGGCCGTGTGCGGTCCCGCCGGGGCGCGATGGGAAATCACCTGCGGCCCTTCGTGCACGTTCATGAAATAGCCCACGCCGTGCCCCGTGCCATGGCCGTATTCGGCGCCGCCGGCCCAGATGGGCGCGCGCGCGATGGCGTCCAGCATGGGCGACAGCACGCCCCGCGGGAAGCGGGCGCGCGACAGCGCGATCATGCCCTTGAGCACCAGCGTGTAGTCACGCTTCTGCTCGGCGCCGGGCTGGCCCACCGCGACCACCCGCGTGATATCCGTGGTGCCGCCGACATACTGCGCGCCGGAATCGATCAACAGCAGGCCGTCGCCGGCAATGGTGGCGTGCGATTGCGCGGTGGCGCGATAGTGCGGCATGGCGCCGTTGGCGTTGAAGCCGGCGATGGTGCCGAAGCTCAGTGACACGAAGCCCGGCTTGCGGGCGCGCGCCGCCGACAGGACTTCGTCCACGGTCAGCTCGGTGACGGTCTCGCCACGCGCCAGGGCGGCTTCCAGCCAGGCGAAGAATTCGCACAGGGCAGCGCCGTCCTGTTCCATGGCGGCGCGCACGTGCACCAGTTCCGCATCGGTCTTGCGCGACTTGGCCAGCGTGCTGGGGTTGATGGCTTCGATGCGCCGCGCCGACGCCGGCAGGTCTGCCAGCACGCCTACCGTCACCCGCGCGGGATCGACCAGGATGGCCAGGTCCGGGCCCGCGCCCGTCGCCGCAGCGGAGCCGGTGCCTGCACCTGCACCCAAGGTTGCCAGCGTGGCGGCCAGTTCGGTGTACGGCCGCACGGTGACACCGTCTTCGCGCAGCAGCGCCTGCAGCGCCGCGTCCACCTTGCCCGGCGCCACGAACAACGTGGCATCGTTTTCACGCAGCAAGGCATGGGCGACGAAGACGGGGTTGTAGTCGACGTCGGCGCCACGCAGATTGAACAGCCAGGCAATGTCGTCCAGGCTGGAAATCAGATGGGCGCCGGCCTTGCGCACCCGCATGGCTTCGCGCACGGCTTGCAGCTTCTGGGCGCGGGAGACGCAGGCATACGGGGCCTGGTGTTCGTAGATCTTGTCTTGCGGCAGTCCTGGCCGCTCGGGCCAGACGGCGTCCAGCACGTCCTGGCCGATGTCCAGCACGATGCCGCGCGGCGTCAGCGCGGACTCCAGTGCATGGAAGGCGCCCAGCGCCAGCACCTGGCCGTCCACCCCGACCCGTGAGCCGGCCGGCAGATTGGCCGCCAGCCAGTCGATATGGCCCGGTATGCCTACCGCGGCGATTTTCATCAGGTTCACGCAGCTGCCCGCCAGTTGGGCTTCGGCCTGCACCCAATAGCGGCTGTCGACCCAGACCCCCGCGAAATCCGCCGTCACCACCAGGGTGCCCACCGATCCGGTGAATCCCGACAGCCACTGCCGGCCCTGCCAGCGCGCCGGCAGGTATTCGGACAGATGCGGATCGGCCGACGGCACCAGACAGGCGGCCAGTCCGCGCGTGGCCATGACCGCGCGCACGGCGGCGATGCGGGCATCGGTAGTGTGCGCGGCGGACGGCGTGGACGATGGCGTCTGCGGTTGGGTCATGGATTCCTCGAAAAAAAATTATCGCAACATGAAAGACATGGCGGCCAGGCTGTTGAGTGTGCGTATGGCGGCCTGCATGCTGTCGGTATTAAACCGCAGGTTCACGCCATCCACCCGCTCCAGCGAGGGCAACATGCAGAACAGGTCGGCCACGGCCGTGGTCTGCGTCTGCAGCTGGCATTCTATAGGCGGTGCGATGCGGAAGGGTTGCAGCGTTTTGATATTGTGCATGGCGGCTTCGGCGGCCTCGGCGATGGCCGCGCGCGATGCCGCGGGCGACAGGGTGGCGCCGCTGCCCTGCCCGCGCGCGATCTTGGTCTGCACCCATACCGCGTCGGGAAACAGCTCGCGGGTTTCACCGATGAAGACGTCATCGCCGGTGGCCAGCGCCACGGGCACGCCCAGCTCGCCCGCCAGCGCGCCGTACAGGCCGGCTTCGCCCAGCTCCATCCCGTTGATGCGTACTTTTGCAAAAGCGAAACTGTTGATCGTATGGGCCAGGACACCGCGGCCCTGCGCGCGCGAGTGGTAGCCGATCATGAAGACGCCATCGCAGGGTTCTTCCAGGCCGCCCATCATGCCCAGGTAGCGCGGCTTGCCCATGACCAGGCGGGCGCGTTCGTCGATACCGTCGGGCAGCAGATTGCGGAAACCGCCGTGGGAATCGTTGACCAGGACGTCGTCGGCGCCGCCGGCGAAGGCGCCGCGCACGGCGGCGTCGGCCTCGCCGGTCATCCAGGCGCGCGCCCTTTCATATTCGCCGTTGCCGGCGGTGATCTGCTGGGAGTGGAAGACGCCGGCGACGCCTTCGATATCGGTGGAAACAAGTATGCGCATGGTCTGATTCTGAAAAAAAGTCTGTTCGAGTAATTCTGCTATCGGGCCGTCTGGCGTCGCCGGACAGCACTGCGCCGCCGGCACGGCGAACGCCTGCTAGGGCAAGTTGCGGGCAAGCCAGGCGGACCAGTCGGAAATCGCTGCGGTGATGGCCTGGCGGACATGGCCATCGCGGCCGTGCACGGTGACCGCGCGCCACATGGCATGGATGATGGCCTGCTCGGTGGCCTCGGCGGCCGCTTCGAACAAGGGATCGATACGGGTTTCGTGCAGCAGTCGCGGCGCGGGCATGCCGCGCTCGGCCAGGTGGGGCACGGTGTAGGCGGTGGAAAACGCCAGGGCGATGTCGCCACTGCCGTGGCCATACACCGAGCCGGTGCGCGCCAGGCCCGCGCCCGCGCGCACGGCCAGCCGGCGCAGTTGGCGCGCGTCCAGCGGCGCATCGGTGGCCAACAGCAGGATGATGGAGCCCTTCTCCGGGCCGCTGGCGGGGCCGCCCGTGCGGGCGCCGGTCGCGTCGGTCGCCGCGGTCGCGTCCGATGCGCCGGTGCCGGCCGCACCAAGCGCGCAGCCAGCGCCGGCATCCGCTTCCGCCTCGCTCAGCCAGCGCCCGAAGGGCCGGCCGGCCACGGTCAGGTTGGGCTTGCGGCCGTAGTTCGCCAGCACCAGCGCGCCGACCGTATGGCCGCCGGCCACACGCGAAGCCGATCCGATGCCGCCTTTGAAGGAAAAGCAGGACATGCCGCGCCCCGCGCCCACGGCGCCCTGGTCGAACACCTGGCCAGCGGCGACCAGCGCCTGGCCGTAATGCGCCTCTGTCACCGCCAGGGCCTGGATGTCGTTCAGATACCCGTCATTGCATTCGAAGACCAAGGGGTTGACCGTCGCCCACTCGCGGCCGACTTGCGGATTGTCCTTCACGGCCGCGCGGATCTGGGCATTGGCCACCGTGCCGACGCCGAAGGTATTGGTCAGCGCGATGGGCGTTTCCAGCACGCCCAGTTCCTCGATCTGCACCAGGCCGATGCTCTTGCCGAAGCCGTTGATCACCGCCACGCCGGCCGGCACCTTGTCACGGTAGGAATCGCCGCCATGCGGGCGCAGCACCGTCACGCCAGTCTGGATCGGGCCGTCATCCAGGGTGACGTGGCCGACGGTCACCCCGGCCACATCGCAAATATTATCCAGGGCGCCCGCGGGCAGCCTGCCGATACGCGGCGCTTGATTCTTGCCGTCCATGGTGTTGCTTACTCCTCATGAACAACGGCCCGTCACGGGCCGTTGTCGTCGTTTTACTTGCGGTCGATCTTCGGATCCAGCGCGTCGCGCAGCCCGTCACCCAGCAGGTTGAAGGCCAGGACCGTCAGGAAGATGGCCAGCGCCGGGAACACGGCGATGTGCGGCGACGTCACCATGTCGGCGCGCGCTTCGCTCAGCATGGCGCCCCACTCCGGCGTCGGCGGCTGCGCGCCCATGCCCAGGAAGGACAGGCTGGCGGCCGTGATGATGGACGTGCCCACGCGCATCGTGCCGTACACCACGATGGGCGAGATCGTCCCCGGCAGGATGTGGCGCATGATGATGGTCCAGTCCGACGCCCCCACGCTCTTGACCGCCTCGACATAGGTCATGTGCTTGATGGCCAGCGTATTGCCGCGTACCAGGCGGGCGAAAGCCGGCACGCTGAACACGGCCACGGCCACCACCACGTTGACCATGCTGGAGCCCAGGATGGCCACCACGCCGATCGCCAGCAGCATGCCGGGGAAAGCCAGCAGCACGTCCGACACCCGCATGGTGATGCGCTCCCACCAGCCTTCGTAATAGCCTGCCATCAGGCCCATGGCGGTACCGACGATGGCACCCAGCGCCACCGACACGAAACCGGCGATCAGCGAAATGCGCGAGCCCATCAGGATGCGGCTGAAGATGTCGCGGCCCAGCGAATCCACGCCCAGCCAATGGGTCAGCGACGGCCCCGCGTTGAGCTGGTCGTAATCGAAGAAGTTCTCGGCATCGAAGGGCACCAGCCAGGGCGCGAACACCGCCGCCAGCACCAGCAGCAGGACGAAGAACGCCGCGGCCACCGCCAGGTGCTGCTTCTTGAACTTGCGCCAGAACTCGCTGAACGGCGTGCGCACATCGGTGGGCGCGGCCGGCGCGGCGGCGGGCGCCGACGAGGGAGTAACAGTATTGATATTGCTCATGGCCGGCTCACTTGTAGCGAATGCTGGGGTTGATGACGCCGTAAAGCACGTCCACGGCCAGGTTGATCACGATGAATTCGAAAGAGAACAGCAGCACCAGCCCCTGGATCACGGGGTAGTCGCGCTGGGTCACCGCGTTGACCAGCAGATTGCCCAGGCCGGGCCAGCTGAACACGGTCTCTACCACGATGGAGCCGCCCAGCAGGAAGCCGAACTGCAGACCCATCATGGTGATCACGGGAATCATGGCGTTGCGCAACGTGTGCTTGACCACCACCACGCGCTCGGACAAGCCCTTGGCACGGGCGGTACGCACGAAGTCTTCCTGGATCACCTCGACGAAGGACGCGCGGGTGAAGCGCGCCATCACGGCGGCCACGGCGGCCCCCAGCGTGATCGAAGGCAGGATGTAGTGTTTCCAGCTGGACGCGCCGACGGTCGGCAACCAGCCCAGGCCCACGGAGAACACCTGCATCAGCATCATGCCCAGCGCGAAGGCGGGGAAGGAGATGCCGGAAACGGCCAGCGTCATGCCCAGGCGATCGGGCCATTTATTGCGCCAGACCGCGGATACGATGCCGATCACCATGCCGAACACCGTCGCCCAGACCATGCTGGTCAGGGTCAACAGCAGCGTGGGATTGAAACGGTCGGCGATTTCAGTCGTCACCGGACGCTTGCTGCGCAGCGAAGTGCCCAGGTCGCCGTGCAGCATGTGCTGGAAGTAACGCACGAATTGCCGCGGCATGGGCAGATCCAGGCCCAGCTCCTTGCGCATCAGTTCGACGGTCTGCTCGTCGGCATCCTGGCCGGCGGCCAGGCGCGCGGGATCACCCGGCAGCATATGCACGAACAGGAACACCACCACCGAAACCAGCAGCAGCGTGGGGATCATGCCCAGAAGGCGTTTGACGATATAGGAGAACATTTAGATCATTCCAGCGCGCGGTGCCCCGCATTGAATCTACCGCGAGGCGCCGCGTGAACTTGCGGCAAAACGGCGCGCGCCGCTTCCGTATGACGGACGCGGCGCGCGGATCGTCGCGATTTACTGCTTGAGGTCGATGTCGCCGAACCAGAAATTGGTGTCCGGCTGCACATACACACCCGTCAGGTTCTTGGATTTCGCATACACATTGTTCTGCGTCACCAGGAATGCCCAGGGCGCATCCTTCCAGATGGTTTCCTGTGCGTCCTTGTACAGCGCGGTCTTCTCGTCGCGGTTGGACGTGCTGAGGGCCTTGGTCAGGTCCGCATCAACCTTGGGGTTCGAGTAGTACGACACGTTGTTCAGCGTGGGCGGATACGACGTGCTGGCCAGCAAGGGACGCAGGCCCCAGTCGGCTTCGCCCGTCGAGGACGACCAGCCCGCGTAGTACATGCGGACCTGCGCGTCTTCAGGCTTCTGCACCTGCTGCACGCGCTGCACGCGTTGGCCGGATTCAAGCACTTCCACCGACACCTTGATGCCGACCTGGGCCAGCTGCTGCTGCAGGAACTGCACCACCTTGACCGACGTGCCGTCGTTATAGGCCGACCACAAGGTGCTTTCGAAACCGCTGGGGTAGCCGGCTTCCTTCAGCAGTTCACGCGCCTTGGCGGGATCGTAGGCGTACTGGCCGATATCGGTGGCGTAGTCCACGCCCTTGGGCACGACGCCCGACACCGGGTTGGCGTAGCCGGCGAAGGCTACCTTGGCCAGGGCCTGCTTGTTGATGGCGTAGTTGACGGCCTGGCGCACCTTGACGTTGTCGAAGGGCTTCTTCATCGTGTTCATGGACAGGTAGCGCGCCATGATCGAGTTCTTGTCGTCGATCAGGTCCAGCTTGTCGTTCTTGGCCAGCACGGCGGCCTGCTCGAACGGCACTGGGAAGGCGAACTGCGCCTCGCCCGTCTGCACCACGGCGGCACGGGTGTTGTTGTCCGTGACGGTGCGGAAGGTCAGCGTATCGACCTTCGGATAGCCCTTCTTCCAGTAGCCGTCGAACTTCTTCACCTTCAGGTATTCAGCCGGCTTCCATTCGACGAATTCGAAGGGGCCGGTGCCGACCGGATGGAAGCCGATGTCCTTGCCCCACTTCTTCAGCGCCGTCGGCGAGATCATCATGGCCGACGAGTGCGCCAGCGCGTTGATGAAGGCCGAGAACGGCTTCTTCAGCGTGATGCGCACGGTGTAGGGGTCGACCACTTCGGTCTTCTCGACCTGGTTGAACTGCGTGTAGCGGCTCAGGTGGTTCTCGGGATTCGAAACGCGGTCGTAGTTGACCTTGACGGCGTCGGCGTTGAAATCCGTACCGTCCTGGAACTTGACACCCTGGCGCAGCTTGATCGTGTAGACCAGGCCGTCCGGGCTCACTTCGTAGCCTGTGGCCAGCAAGGGCTGGATCTTCAGGTCCTTGTCGAACTCGAACAGGCCTTCATAGTAGGCCTTGCCGACAGCCTGGTTCAGCGTACTGATGGTGTTGTACGGGTCCAGCGTTTCCAGCGCGATGGCGACAGCGAAGGTCACGTCCTTGCTGGCGTGGGCCAACGGGGATGCGAGCACGCCAAAGGCCAGCGCGGCGGCAGCCATCATGCGAGTCGGGCGAAGCAGTTTCATGATGAAGCACTCCTGAGTTCAGTAAGGAGGTTTGGTGGTGAAAAACGAAGTTCAATACGCACCGCCCAGCGCATGCCGGGCAACGTAGTGATCGGGACCGACATTGACCAGCGGCTGGACCAGGGGCTCGTCGCCCGGCTTGCGCACCGGGCTGGGAATCTCTTCGGTCAGCAACTGGCGCTTCAGGTGCCGGCGCGCCGGATCGGCGATGGGCACGGCCGCCATCAGCTTCTTGGTATACGGGTGCTGCGGATTCTCGAAGATGGCGCGGCGCGGACCGATCTCCACGATCTGGCCCAGGTACATCACCGCCACGCGGTGGCTGATGCGCTCGACCACCGCCATGTCATGCGAGATGAACAGGAAGGACACGCCCAGGTCGCGCTGCAGGTCGATCATCAGGTTGACGATCTGCGCCTGGATGGATACATCCAGCGCCGACACCGATTCGTCGGCGATCACCACCTTGGGATTCAGGGCCAGGGCGCGCGCGATGCAGATGCGCTGGCGCTGGCCGCCGGAGAATTCATGCGGATAGCGCTGCGCCATTTCCGGTGGCATGCCGACGCGTTCCAGCAGCTCGGCGACACGGCGCTCGGCCTGCTTGCCGCTGGCCACGCCGTGCACCAGCAAGGGTTCCATGATGGAGAAACCCACCGTCACGCGCGGATCGAGCGACGCGAACGGGTCCTGGAACACGAACTGCATGTCGCGCCGCAGCGTCTGCATTTCGGCGCCCTTGAGCTTGCCGATGTCGCGCCCTTCCAGCAGGATGGTGCCGGACTGGCTTTCCGTCAGGCGCAGCAGGGAACGGCCGGTGGTCGACTTGCCACAACCGGATTCGCCCACCAGCGCCAGGGTTTCGCCGGGATACAGGTCGAAGCTGACTTTCTCGACGGCGTGCACGCGGCCGCGCACACGGCCCAGGATGCCGCCGCGCAGATCGAAGCGTGTCACCAGGTCGCGCACGCTGAGGATGGGTTCACCGCTGGCGCGCGGCGATACTTGCTGCTCGTCAATGACAGCTTCGCCGGGACGATCAGCTGCTGCCGCGATGGCCGCGCCGTCCACCTTGGCCGCCTTGTCCACCTGGACCAGCTCGAAGCGGGCCGGCAAGTCGGTGCCCGTCATCGAACCCAGGCGCGGCACGGCCGACAGCAAGGCCTTGGTATAGGAGTGCGACGGCGCGGAGAAGATCTGTTCGGACGGGCCTTCCTCGACCTTGTCGCCGCGATACATGACCAGCACGCGGTCGGCCACTTCCGCCACCACGCCCATGTCGTGGGTGATGAACACCACGCCCATGTGCATTTCTTCCTGCAGCGCACGGATCAACTGCAGGATCTGCGCCTGGATGGTCACATCCAGCGCGGTGGTCGGCTCGTCGGCGATCAGCAGGGCCGGCTTGCAGGCCAGTGCCATGGCGATCATGACGCGTTGGCGCATGCCGCCCGACAACTGGTGCGGGAAGCGGTTCATGATGGAGCGCGCTTCCGGGATGCGGACCAGCTCCAGCATGCGCAGGGCTTCGGCGCGCGCGGCGGCGCTGTCCTTGCCCTGGTGCAGGCGGATGGACTCGGCGATCTGGTCGCCGGCCGTGAACACGGGGTTCAGCGAAGTCATCGGCTCCTGGAAGATCATCGCCATGTCGGCGCCGCGCACGCCACGCATGGCACGCTGGCTGGCGCCGGTCAGCTCCAGCACCGCGCCGTTGCGGCGGCGCAGCTGGATGCTGCCCTGGGCGATGCGGCCACCGCCGTGCTCGACCAGGCGCATCAGCGCCAGCGAGGTCACGGACTTGCCGGAACCGGACTCGCCCACGATGGCCAGGGTCTCGCCCCGATCGACGTGGAAATTGAGGTTGCGCACCGCTTCCACGGTACGCTCCGCGCCTACGAAGCGCACGGTCAGGTCACGGACCTGGACGACCCGGTTATCCGGCATTGCCAGGTGTTGGGCTCCATCGGCCATCGTTCTATATCCTTGCTTGCACGATACGGCAGGCTGGCGCGCCAGTCCGCCGTTCATCCATGAATGCGGTAAATACTTATCGGTAAATCGAAGCCACCGGGGCTTCGCCCACCCGGGCGTAGCCCCGGTACATGCCCTCGGTGTTGAAAGGCAACGTCACATTGCCCTGCGCGTCCACCGCGATCAGGCCACCCTTGCCCTGGATGCGCGGCAGTTTCTCGTGCACCACGCTGGCCGCGGCCTGCTCCAGGGTCACGCCGCGATATTCCATCTGGGCCGCCACGTCATACGCGGCCACCATGCGGATGAACATCTCGCCGGTGCCGGTCGTGGACACGGCGCAGGTGGCGTTGGCGGCATAGCAGCCCGCGCCGATCAGCGGCGCGTCGCCGACGCGGCCGACCTGCTTGTTGGTGATGCCGCCGGTGGAGGTCGCCGCGGCCAGGTTGCCTTGCGCATCGACGGCCACCGCGCCCACCGTGCCGAACTTGCGGTCGGCGTCGATGGGTTCGGCGGGGGTTGCAGCCGCGGCCGCGGATTCGGCGACAGGCTGGGCGCGCGCCACCATGGCCTGGCCGTCGTGGTCCAGCACCGCCGCATCCGGCTGTTCGCGCTGCACGCGCAGCAGTTGTTCGCGCCGTGCCTCGGTGGAAAAGTACGAGGGATCGACGATTTCCAGGCCCTGCTCACGGGCGTAGTCCTGTGCGCCCTCGCCCACGAAGAACACGTGCTTGCTGTTCTCCATGACCTTGCGGGCGGCCAGCACCGGATTGCGCACGCAGTTCACATTGGCGATGGCGCCCGAACGCAGCGTGGCGCCGTCCATGATGGAAGCGTCCAGTTCGTGCGTGCCGGCGCTGGTGAAGACCGCGCCATGGCCGGCGTTGAACAGCGGACAGTCTTCCAGCAGGCGCACGGCTTCGGTGACGGCGTCCAGGGCCGATCCGCCCTGGGCCAGCACAGCCTGGCCAGCGCGCAGGATGCCTTCCAGCGCGGCGATGTACTTGCCTTCCTGCTCGGCGGACATGGCTGCGCGCGACATGGCGCCGGCGCCGCCGTGGATGGCGATAACGGGTTGCTGCTTCATCTTTTACGGTCTCCTGCGCCGTGGATCAGCCACGGCATGACGGACCGGGTGACTCCCACGGCCGCTTGAATGGAATCCTTGGCCTTGTAGGCCACTGCCGCGCTCAGTGCCTCGATCAGGCACAGGGCAGCGGCTTCTGAATTGGACGAGTACTGTCTTTCGCTCTGGGCGTACAGCGCGCCGACGGTGGTGGTGGGGGCCAGCGGCGAAGTCGGCTTGTCCGTCAGCGCCAGCACCTGGACGCCGGCGGCCTTGGCGGCCGTGGCCAGCGTCACCGTGTCGTTCAGGTAGCGCGGAAAGGAAATCGGGATCAGCAGGTCTTTCGGCGTCAGGCGATAGATCTGCCGAGCAGCCCACGATACACCCGCCGGCGTCGCCAGCGAATCCACCGAGCCGCAATAGACGAACAGCGCGCGCTGCATCAGGCCGGCCAGATAGCCGCTGGCGCCGAATCCGACGATGGCGATGCGGTCGGCGGACAGGATGGCATCGACGGCGCGGTCGATCACGCGCGGGTCCATGGCCTGCAGGGTACGTTCGATATTGCTGGCGTCTTCCCGCAGGGAGTTGGCGAACACGTCGGCGGCGCTGGCCGGCTGGGCCAGCTGGGTGCGCAACCTTTCCACCGGCGCCAGGGCCGATTCGAAGCCGCGCGCCAGTTCGGCGCGGAACTGCGGGTAGCCGGGCAGGCCCAGGGTGCGCGCGAAGCGGTTGGCGGTGGCGATGGACACCCCATTGGCCGCCGCGAACTCGTCGATGGTCATGGTGGCCGCGCGGAACTGATGCGCCAGCACGTACTCGGCCAGCTTGTGCTGGGAGCGGCTCATCGTGTCCTGGACGCTGGCGATGCGTTCGGCGATCGAGGGGGCGGGGGTGTCGGAAAGGTTCAAAACCAGAAGAAAATGTAAATTTAATTACGGTGCAATTTTAATTAAGAAAATAAATTTTCAAAGTCGGGGTAAACCCGGAAGAAGCCGGACGCCCCGGCCTCGGACTGGCGAGCCGAAGGAAGAAATGAAAAAGTCCCCTCGCGGGGACTTTTCTGTGACGGGATTGCCCCAGCGGGGCGCCACTCTGCGGCCCGTGCCGGGACCTCTCTCCTGGCCTATGAGTGGAAGATGCGCGGCGTGCCGGCGCTGTCCTTGCCGGCGTGGGCATCCTCGTCCTCGGACTCGTTTTCATCCTCCTGGGCCAGCTTCGGAAACCTGGCTTCCAGGATGAAATACAGCACGGCGGCGACGGCGAAGGGGGCCAGGTAGTACACCGCGCGATAGGCCAGCAGGGTGCCGATGATCTCGTAGTGCGGCACCTGCCCGCCCAGCATGGCGACGAACACCGCTTCGACCACCCCCAGCCCACCGGGTATGTGCGTCACCGCACCCGCGATACCACTGAGCAGCAACACGCCCAGGATCAGCGCAAAAGACACGTCATGGCGCATCAGCGACCACACCACCAGGCCGATGGACAGCCAGCAGGCACTGCCCAGCACACTCTGCGCCACCGCAATCTTGAAGGACGGCAGCTCGATTTCATGCCCGCGTATGCGCCAGGATCGCTTGCGCGCCAGTCCGCACAGGGCGACATAGGCAATCGCCGCCACCACCATGCCCGCCCCTATCCCCCGCAGGGCGTAATTGCTGATGTTCCAGCCATCGGGAATCGGCAGCACGCCCCAGGCAAACAGGCCGCCGGCCACCCATAGATAGCCCAGCCAATTGGTCGTCAGGCTCAAACCGATGATGCGGGTGATCTCCCCCGCCGCCAGCCCCAGCCGCAGATACAGGCGAAAACGAAACCCCACGCTGCCGACCAGCGACCCCATGTTCAGGTTGAAGGCATACGCGACGATACCCACCGGTATCACCCGGGCCGGGGGAATCATGTGGCCCAGATAAGGAATCGCCAACAGATCGAAGCAGCTGTAGATCAGGTAACTCAGCGCCGCCAACCCGGCGGCGCGCAACAGCACTGGCCAGGTGTAGGCCTGCACCGCCTCCAGCACCTTGTCCCATTCGACATTGCGGGCCTGATCCACCAGCAGGCCGATCACCAGCAAGGCAAAGGCAATGAAGAAAACCTTCTTCAGCAACGGCCAATGCCGCCGCCAGCCACTGGCGGGCTTACGCGGTTTCGCGGGCATCGCTCACCTCCGCATCGTGCCGCATCGCGTCGCGCACCTTCAACTGCCGCGACTCCCTTTCCATGCGACTCAAGCCCTCGGAAGGCACTGCCGGCTGATCCTCCTCCTCGCCTTCCACCTTCCCCGAAGACTCGGAGTCGGTGGCGATGACATTGTCCTTGGGGCGCCAGGGCTGCAGCCGCGGCTGGTGCGCGGGCAACCAGCCTATCCAGGACGGGTAGAGCCGCAGGAAGTGATAGACGAAGACCCCGAAGAACAGCCTGCGCAGCTTGCGGCTGCCGGGTGGCGCCGGCTCCGGCTGGCGGCAATGATTTTCGATCAGCCATTCCAGCCTCTCGTTGAGAACCCCGGCAAAGTCGCGATCGCGGATCATCACATTGGCCTCGAGATTCAAGGCCAGGCTCAAGGGATCCAGGTTGCTGGATCCCACCGTGGACCAGGTGTCGTCCACACTCGCAACCTTGCCATGCAGCGGCCGTTCGCAATACTCATAGATCTGCACGCCGGCGGCCGTCAGATGGTCGTACAGCATGCGCGCCGCCACCGGCACGATGGGCATGTCGGCCTCGCCCTGCAGGATCAGGCGTACGCGCACGCCCCGCTTCGCCGCATTGCGCATTTCGCGCAGCAGGCGATAGCCGGGAAAGAAATAGGCGTTGGCGATGATGACGTCACGCCGCGCCAGACGGATGGCAGCGCGGTAATGGCGCTCGATGTCCGTGTGGTGCCTGTGGTTGTCGCGCACCACGAACATGGCTTCGGCCGAACCCACTTTGGGCGGATTGCTGGCCGCGTGCGAACTTTTGCCCCACCAGCGCCGCCGCCGCGGCGGCTCCAGCGCACGCAGCCCGAAGCGATGGATCTCCCCCACGATGGGGCCATGGATCTCCACCGAATAGTCCTGCTTGGCCTGCGGACCGAAGTCGCCCAGGTGGTCCGCGGAAAAATTGATGCCGCCGACGAAGGCGAGCTCCCCGTCGATCACCACGATCTTGCGATGCATCCGGCGGAACACGTTTATCCGCTTGCCGAACACGCGGGCACGCGGATCGAAGGCCTGGATCACCACCCCTGCGTCCGTCATGCCGCCGATGAACTCGTCTGACAGCCCTTCGGACCCGTAGCCGTCCACCATCAGGTTGACGTGCACGCCGCGCCTGGCCGCCCCGATCAAGGCTTCCCGCAAGCCCTGCCCCACCTTGTCGTCGAACAGGATGAAGGTCTCGATCAGGACCTCGGTACGCGCCTGGCCGATGGCCTCGAATACGCGCGGAAAGAAAGCCTCGCCGTTTTCCAGCAGCTTGAAATCATTGCCGGGTATCCATTGTTTGCTCATAGCTCCACCTCGGCGGCCAGGGGGGCATGATCGGACAGGTGGGTCCACGGACGCGTCGCCAGTGCCAACGGCCGGAACCGCCCGGTATTGCGCACGTAGATGCGGTCCAGCCGCAACAAGGGCCACCGCGCGGGAAAGGTGCGGGCGGCAACGCCCTGCGTGCTGACGAACACTTCCTTCAGGCCGGCGCAGTCGCTCAGCCTGGCGTGCGCGCGCAGGCGCCAATCGTTGAAGTCTCCGGCGATCAGTACCGGATCGCCCTGCGGGATCTGCTGTTCGATGCGGTCGCACAGCAGCTTGATCTGGCTTTGCCGGTGCGCCTCCTGCAGGCCCAGGTGCACGCAGATGGCGTGTACCTGCGCGCGTCCGGGCGGCGCGATGACGCAATGAAGCATGCCACGCTTTTCGTGGCCATCCACGGAGACATCCAGATTCTCGTACTGCACGATGGGAAACTTGGACAGCACGGCGTTGCCGTGATCGCCTTGGGGATAGACGGCATTGCGCCCGTAGGCGAAGTCGGCCCAGATGCTGTCGGCCAGGAATTCGTATTGCGATGTCGCTGGCCAGCCCGCGAACCGCGCGGCATGGCCCTCGTGGGCACCCAGCACTTCCTGCAGGAAGACCAGGTCCGGCCCCACCGCGCGCACCGCGTCGCGCAGCTCCGGCAGGATGAATTTGCGATTGAAAAAAGTGAACCCCTTATGGGCGTTCACCGTCAATAGTTTGAGAGACAGGGGAGCTTCCCCGTTCGAAACGGACATGGGTTCCCGCGATCGTTACTGGATCGCCGGGTCGAGCAAGCCGCGTGCCCGGGCATGAAAAACGGCGGCCAGTCAGACTGGCCGCCGCCTTTATTCCGCTACGCCTCGGATCAGGCCGCGATCTTGCCCGTATCCAGCGGAGCGCCGGTCTTGGCCTTGATTTCCTCGACCGTCACGCCGGGCGCCAGTTCAACCAGCTTCAGGCCGGCGTCGGTGACTTCGATCACGCCCAGGTCGGTGATGATCAGGTCGACCACGCCCACGCCGGTCAGCGGCAGATTGCATTCCGGCAGCACCTTCAGATCTTCGGTACCGTCCTTCTTGCGCGCCACGTGCTCCATCAGCACCACCACGCGGCCGACACCGGCCACCAGGTCCATCGCGCCGCCCATGCCCTTGACCATCTTGCCGGGGATCATCCAGTTGGCCAGGTCGCCCTTGGCCGACACCTGCATCGCGCCCAGGATGGCCAGGTTGATCTTGCCGCCGCGGATCATGCCGAAGGAATCGGCCGAGGAAAAGATCGACGAACCGGGCAGCGTCGTCACGGTCTGCTTGCCGGCGTTGATCAGGTCGGCATCCACTTCAGCGTCGGTGGGGAAAGGACCGATGCCCAACAGGCCGTTTTCCGATTGCAGCCACACCTCGATGCCGGCCGGCACGTGGTTGGCCACCAGGGTGGGCAGACCGATGCCCAGGTTCACGTAGAAACCGTCTTGCAGCTCGCGCGCGGCGCGCGCGGCCATTTCTTCACGGGACCATGCCATGGTTGTGTTCTCCTTACGCGGCGGGGCGGATGGTGCGTTGTTCGATGCGTTTTTCCGGATTCGCGTTGACCACGATCCGATGCACGAAAATGCCCGGCAGATGAATCTGGTCCGGATCCAGGTCGCCCGTGTTCACCACCTTCTCCACTTCCACGATGGTGATCTTGCCGGCCTGCGCCACATTGGGATTGAAGTTGCGCGCGGTCTTGCGGAACACCAGGTTGCCGCTGCGGTCGGCGATATGCGCCTTGACCAGCGACACGTCCGGCACCAGCGAACGCTCCATGACGTATTGATGGCCGTCGAATTCGCGGATTTCCTTGCCCTCGGCCACCAGCGTGCCCACCCCGGTGCGGGTGAAGAAAGCCGGAATGCCGGCGCCGCCGGCGCGCAGCTTTTCCGCCAGCGTGCCCTGCGGCGTGAATTCCAGCTCCAGTTCGCCGGACAGGAACTGGCGTTCGAATTCCTTGTTCTCGCCCACGTAGGACGCGATCATCTTGCGGATCTGCCGCGTGGTCAGCAGCTGGCCCAGGCCGAAACCGTCGACGCCAGCGTTGTTGCTGATGCAGGTCAGCCCCTTGACGCCCGAATCGCGCAGGGCGGCGATCAGTGCTTCCGGGATGCCGCACAGCCCGAAGCCACCCACGGCAATCATTTGGCCGTCCTTGACGACGCCGGCCAACGCCTCGGCGGCGCTCGCATAAACCTTGTCCATCGCTCCAACTCCAGTAAGGTCAGTAAACGGCCTGTCCCGTATCCGCCGCGTCCCCGCAGGGCCCGGCGCGGGTGGCCGGATTTGGTGTTATTGGTCCAGCAAGTTTTCGCATCGGCAACCACGTGTGGCCGGCTGCCGATGGGCGCGATCGATTTTACGGGTGAATGCCGCAATGCGGAAACGTCCGTGCAGCGGACAGCGGCATGTCGACAGATCGCGATGATTCGCTGCCCCCGCTTTCTGGTTTCGTATCCGCTGCGCACGACATCGCGGCGCCCGCGCTTCGCGTCATCCCGCTTCGGGGCCACCAGCCGCCGCCCCCACGGCCGGCGGCGTCAAGACACGCGCCAGCGCGGCCAGCGTCGCGGGCGGCCAGGGGGCGGAGCGGTTGGCGACGTAGTCCATCCAGACCCAGACGTTACGCCCGCGAGCATAGGGCTTACCCTGATTCTCCTCGCCCACCTTCTCCAGCATCAGTTCGAATTCGATGCTGGACCGCCCCACGCGGATCAGGGTGTGGGTCACCCGCACGGACGCCGGATACGTGAGCGGGCGCAGGAAATCGCAGGAAGCGTGGGCCAGGATAGGCCCGACATCGTCCGGCACGCGCAGCTGGGCGGCATACAGTATCTGTATGCGCGCCTCTTCCATCAGGCGGAAGTACAGGGTGTTGTTCAAGTGATTGAGGGCGTCGGAATCGCCCCAGCGCAGGGGCAGTTCGCAGAAGT
Organism: Achromobacter sp. HZ34; assembly: GCF_002209485.1. GTDB lineage: Bacteria > Pseudomonadota > Gammaproteobacteria > Burkholderiales > Burkholderiaceae_B > Bordetella_C. The sequence goes on from NZ_NJIX01000002.1 coordinate 852,505, forward strand.
GGGTGGCGCCGGGCGACAGCAGTGCATCCGAGGGCGTGGCCGCGGCCACTGATTCAATAACTGAGCTGCTGACCGCGGCTGCAGCCGAGGCACGATCTGGAGTTGATTCGGACATGGATAACCTGATGGAATGGACCTGGGCCGACCGTTATTCGCGCGCTGCACGCGAGCTTGTTCGCGGCTGCAATACAATCGTGGGTTGAGTCTGGATCATACTTCCAGCCAACGTCGCCACGAGGCGGCATTTGTTGCCAGGGACAGAGAGGGGCAAGAGCGCATGTCAGAACGCGAAAGTATGGAATACGACGTTGTCGTGGTGGGTGGCGGGCCTGGCGGCCTGGCCGCGGCAATTCGCCTGAAGCAGTTGGCGGCCGAGAAGAACCACGAGGTCAGCGTCTGTGTCCTGGAGAAAGGCGCCGAGCTGGGCGCGCACATCCTGTCCGGCGCGGTCATGGATCCGGGCGCGCTGACCGAGCTGATCCCCGACTGGAAAGAAAAGGGTGCGCCGCTGAAAGTGGCCGTCACGGAGGACAAATTCCTTTTCCTCAGCGCCAACGGCGCGCGCCAGACGCCCGATTGGATGCTGCCGGAATGCTTCCACAACAAGGGCAACTACATCGTCCGCCTGGGCGACGTGGTGCGCTGGCTGGGTGAACAGGCCGAAGCGCTGGGCGTGGACATCTTCCCCGGCTTCGCCGCCGCCGGCGTGCTGTATGACGAACAGGGCGCCGTGCGCGGCGTCGTCACCGGCGACATGGGCGTGGCGCGCGATGGCAGCCATACCGACCAGTATCAACCCGGCATGGAATTGCTGGGCCGCTACACCATCTTCGCCGAGGGCTCGCGCGGCCAGCTGGGCCGCGAGCTGATCGCCCGCTACAAGCTGGACCAGAACGTCGACCCGCAGGCCTACGGCATCGGCCTGAAGGAATTGTGGGAAGTCGACCCGGCGCAGGCGCGCCCCGGCCTGGTGGTGCACACCGCCGGCTGGCCGCTGGACGCCGACACCTACGGTGGTTCCTTCCTCTATCACCTGGACAACAACCTGGTAGCGGTGGGCATGGTGGTGGGCCTGGACTACGCCAATCCCTGGCTCTCGCCCTTCGAGGAATTCCAGCGCTACAAGACGCATCCGGCCATCCGCCCCACGTTCGAGGGCGGCAAGCGCATCGCTTATGGCGCACGCGCCATCACGGCCGGCGGCCTGCTGGCCCTGCCCAAGCTGGTGTTCCCGGGCGGTGCCCTGGTGGGCTGCGAAGCGGGCTTCCTCAATGCCTCGCGCATCAAGGGCAGCCACGCCGCCATCAAGACTGGTTCGATGGCCGCCGAAGCCGCCTTCGACGCCCTGGTGGCCGATCGCCGCCAGGATGAACTGGCCACCTACCCCACGGCTTTCCAGTCCTCCTGGCTGCACGCGGAACTGAACAAGGCGCGCAATTTCAAGCAGTGGTTCAAGAAGGGGCGTACCGTTGCCACCCTGATGACCGGCATCGAACAGTGGCTGCTCAAGGGCAAGATGCCCTGGACCATCCATCGCACCAAGCCCGATTACGCCTGTCTGCAGCCGGCCTCGGAATGCGCGCGCATCGACTATCCCAAGCCGGACAGCAAGATCACCTTCGACCGCCTGAGTTCGGTGTTCATCTCGAACACGAACCACGACGAGAACGAACCCGTCCACCTGACGCTCAAGGATCCCAGCGTGCCGGTGGCCGTCAATCTGGCCAAGTACGGCGGCCCGGAGGCGCGCTACTGTCCGGCGGGGGTGTACGAATTCGTCAAGGACGACCACGGCGCCGATCGCCTGCAGATCAACGCGCAGAACTGCGTGCACTGCAAGACCTGCGACATCAAGGATCCCACGCAGAACATCGTGTGGGTGGCGCCGCAAGGCGGCGAAGGGCCTGTCTACAGCGGCATGTAGGCTGGACCGGGCCTTGCCATGAACGTTGCCTCTGACCGGGTCGCTGACCGGACCTCAGCCCCGGCTTCTGCCGCCGAACGTGTGCTGCTGGTCGGGGGCGGCGATCTTGGAATGCGCGTGGCGGCGCGGCTGCTGGGGGCGGACGCCATGCCGCCAGGGCAGGCATTACCTGCAACGCAAATGCCACCAGCGGCGACCCCACGGCCGCCCGCCATGAATCCGCCCGCGGTCTGGGTATTACGCCGTCATCCGCCGTCCGGCAAGAGCACGGGCCCGCTGCAATGGCTGGCGGGCGACGTCAGCCGGCCCGATACTCTGACCGTCCTGCCGCGCGGCATCACCCGCGTGGTCTATGTCCTGGCACCGGACTCGCGTGATCCCCAGGCTTACCGGGACGTCTTCATCGACGGACCGCGCAACCTGCTGGCCGCCCTCGACACCAGTGCCTTGCGCCGGCTGGTGTTCGTGTCCTCCTCCGCGGTCTACGGTGACCACGCCGGCGACTGGATAGACGAAGACACCCCACCCGCCCCCCAAGGTAAAAACGGCGAAATCCTGCTGCAAGCCGAGCAATGGCTGGCCGGCCAGCGCCTGCCCGTCACGGCCCTGCGCCTGGCCGGTCTTTACGGCCCGGGTCGCGTGCAGTTGCTGGAACGCCTGCGCCAGGGCCAGGCCCGCGTCCCGCGCACGGTCCCCCACTGGGCCAACCGCATGCACGCCGACGATGCCGCGGCGGCGATCGCCCATTTGGTCCACTTGGCGGGCGCCCTGCCCGTCTACCTGGGCGCCGATGACACACCACTGACATTGGATGTGCTTTACGATCACCTGGCCCGCCTGCTGGGTGCCCCCCTGCCGGCCGACGGCCCGGCGCCCGGCGGCGTAGGCAGCAAACGGATGCGCAATACCCGTTTGCGCGCCAGCGGGCTGCAGCTGGCCTGGCCGGATGCCCGCCAGGGCTATGCGCGGCTGATCGAATCGCTGTAAAGTGCGCGGGTCCGCGTGACGGGTCCAATGAATGTGCCGGATCGACACAGGCCTACCCGGCCTGTTGCCAGGCGACTTTGCAGGGGCATGACACCAACCTGTCTGTTACCTTAACTTTGTCGCTACTTAGACACAAATGGCGTATGCTGCCGTCACACGGTGAGCCCAACAATGGACCCACGTGCCGTTCCACGTAGACGGGAGCCGCTATGCTAGACCATGTCCAAGCGTTTCGCCCAACCGCCTTACAAGTAGATCTGGCGCGCCGCATCGCCCGCGAAATACTCGCTGGCGCGCATGTGACGGGAACCCACTTGTCGGAAGAACTGCTGGCGCGGCAATACCAGGTCTCGCGCACGCCGGTGCGTGCCGCGCTCAAGCTGCTCGCCATGCAGGACATGATCGCCTACAAGCAGAACAGCGGCTACTTCGTCCGGGAGCTGGCCGACGACGCGCAAACGCCCGAATGGCAATCGCAGGGGCTGACCAGCGACGAACTCTATCGTGTCCTGATCGAAGACCGCGCCGGCCGCCTGCTGCCGGACACCTTCACCGACCGCGACCTGCTGTTGCGCTATGCCGTGACGCGCAGCGTGCTCGCCAAGACCCTGGTGCGCCTGAGCGCCGAAGCGCTGATCGAAAAGCGCAAGGGCCATGGCTGGCGTTTTCCCAACTCACTGGAAGATGCGCAGGCACGCGCCGAAAGCTTCCGCTTCCGTTCCGCGGTGGAATGCGCCGGGCTGCTGGAGCCGGATTTCCGCGCCGACACCACGACGCTGCTGCGTATGCAGGCCAGCCATCTGACGCTGGCCGAGGAAACGAACGTAGACACCATGGCGCGGGAGTTCTTCTCGCTCAATGCGGAATTCCATGAAATGCTGGCGCGCTTTTCCGGCAACCGCTTCGTCCTGCAGACCGTGCAGCAGCAGAACCAGCTGCGCCGCCTGGCCAGCCGCGCCACGCTGTTCCAGCTGCCCCGCTACGCCGCCTCGATCCAGGAACACCTGCAGATCATCGAGGCGGTGTCGGACAAGGAGCTGGAATTCGCGTCGGCGCTGATGCGCCAGCACCTGCGCCTGGATTTCCGCGCGACCGGCGCGTAGCCGCCCGGCCGCCGGCTTCCTTTACCTGGCGAAGTAGGACTTGAAGATCGCGACGGTGCGATCGATGTCCGCTTGCGACACGTCCAGGTGGGTGACCAGGCGCATGGCCGCGCCGTACACGGGCTTGATCATCAAGCCTTGTTCCTTCGCATAGGCCCCCAGCGGATCGCAGTGCTCCGGCGGCACCGTGACGAACACCATATTGGTGGCCTGGCCGTTTACCGTCACACCGTCGATCGCCGCCAGGCCTTGCGCCAGGCGCTCCGCATTGGCGTGGTCCTGGGCCAGGCGCTCGACATTGTTTTCCAGGGCATATAAGGCGCCCGCCGCCAGGACGCCGGACTGGCGCATGCCGCCCCCCAGCACCTTGCGCCAGCGGCGCGCGCCGTCGATCAGCGCCTTGCTGCCAACCAGTACCGAACCCACCGGCGCACCCAGGCCCTTGGAAAAGCAGATCGACACGGAATCGAACGGCGCGCACAGCTCGGCGATGGCTTTGCCGCTGGCCACGGCGGCATTGCAGACCCGCGCGCCATCCAGGTGGACGCCCAGCTCGTGCTTGCGCGCGAAGGCCGCGGCTTCGACGATGTAGTCCTGCGGAATCACCCGGCCGTGGAAGGTATTTTCCAGCGCCAGCAGGCGCGTGCGCGCGTAATGCGGATCGCCCAGGGGCTTGATCGCGGCCGCCAGCTTGGCAATGGGCAGCGACCCGTCTTCCGCATGCTCGATGGGTTGGGGCTGGATGCTGCCCAGCACCGCGGCGCCGCCGCCCTCGTATTTGTAGGTATGGGCCAGCTGGCCCACCAGGTACTCGTCGCCCCGGCCGCAATGGGCCATGATGCCGGCCAGATTGCTCTGGGTGCCGGTGGGGAAGAACAGGCCGGCTTCCTTGCCGGCGCGCTCGGCCGTCTGCGCCTGCAGGCGCTGCACGGTGGGGTCGTCGCCCATGACGTCATCGCCCACCTCGGCGGCGGCCATGGCCGCGCGCATGGCGGCGCTGGGCCGGGTGACGGTATCGCTGCGTAAATCGATCATGCTGGTTCCCTTGCTACGGTTCTATTGCTATGTGTCGCCGGCATTGCCCGCGCTGCGGGGGCTACCCGGAACGGGCCATAGAGTATCAGGTGCATGCTGCACCCCCTCCCCGCACGCCACCGCCCGCTTCAACGATCCTTCGTGATCGACAGCGCCGAGAACGACTGCGCCACCGGCATCACTTCCAGGCTGTTGATGTTGACGTGCGCCGGCAGGTTGCTGACCCAGGCCACGGCTTCGGCGATGTCGCCGGCATTCAGCGCCGTCACGCCTTCATAGCGGCTGGCCGCCTTGGCCGTGTCGCCCTTGAAACGCACATCGCTGAACTCGGTGCCACCCACCAGCCCCGGCTCGATATTGGTCACGCGCAAGGCGGTGCCGGTCAGGTCCGCGCGCAGGTTCATACTGAACTGCCGCACGAACGCCTTGCTGGCGCCGTACACATTGCCGCCCGAGTAGGGATAGTTGCCGGCCACGGAACCGATATTGATGACGTGGCCGCGATTACGTTGCACCATGCCGGGCAACAACGCATGCGTGACGCGCGCCAGGCCGGTAACGTTGGTGTCTATCATGCCGATCCAGTCGTCCAGGTCGGCACGCTGGGCCGGCTCCAGGCCCAGGGCCAGGCCGGCGTTGTTCACCAGCACGTCGACCTCGGCGAAATCCGCTGGCAGGGAGTCGGCCAGGGCCGCCACGGCGGCGGCATCGCGCACGTCCAGTTGCAGCGGCAGCAGGCGTTCGCCCAACTGGTCGCGCAAGGCCTGCAATTTTTCCTGGCGGCGGCCGGTGGCGATGACCTTGTGGCCGTCGCGAATGAAACGTTCAGCGATAGCGGCGCCAAAGCCCGCCGTCGCGCCGGTGACGAATACGATCATGGGAAAATCCATCCGTAAAAAGGCCGCCGGGAACACCGGCGGCGCAACACAAAAAAGGGGGCGCCGCCTTGCGGTGCCCCCTTGCAACGATCAAACCGACTTCGACAACTGCTCCAGGATCTGCGGATTTTCCAGCGTCGACACGTCCTGCGTCACTTCCTCGCCCTTGGCGACCACCCGCAGCAGACGCCGCATGATCTTGCCCGAACGCGTCTTCGGCAGGTTCTCGCCAAAGCGGATGTCCTTGGGCTTGGCGATGGGGCCGATTTCCTTGGCCACCCAGTCGCGCAACTGCTTGGCCACCGCGACGGCCTCGTCGCCTTCCGGCCGCGCGCCCTTGAGCACCACGAAGGCCACCACCGCTTCACCGGTGGTGTCGTCCGGACGTCCCACCACGGCCGCTTCGGCCACCAGCGGATGCGCCACCAGGGCCGACTCCACTTCCATGGTGCCCAGGCGGTGGCCCGAGACGTTCAGCACGTCGTCGATACGGCCCATGATCCAGAAGTAGCCGTCGGCGTCGCGCTGCGCGCCATCGCCCGCCAGGTAATAGCCACGCAATTCAGCGGGGAAATAGCTTTTCTTGAAGCGCTCCGGGTCGCCCCAGATATTGCGGATCATCGCCGGCCAGGGCTTCTTGATCACCAGGAAACCGCCATTACCCTGGTCCACGTCCCCGCCCGTCTCGTCGACGATGGCCGCGGCGATGCCCGGCAGGGGCAGCGTGCAGGAGCCCGGCTTGGTGGGCGTGGCGCCCGGCAGCGGGGTGATCATGTGGCCACCGGTCTCCGTCTGCCACCACGTGTCGACGATGGGGCAGCGTTCGCCGCCCACCTTCTTGTGGTACCACATCCAGGCTTCCGGATTGATGGGCTCGCCCACCGAGCCCAGGATGCGCAAGCTGCTCAGGTCATAGCGTTCCGGATCCGTATCGGGCGCCGCGGCCGAAGCCTTGATCAGCGAACGGATGGCCGTGGGCGCCGTGTAGAACGTCGTCACCTTGTGCCGCGCGATCATGTCCCAGAAGCGGCCCGCGTTGGGATAGGTGGGCACGCCTTCGAACACTACCTGCGTCAGGCCGGCCGCCAGCGGACCATAGGCGATATAGGAGTGGCCGGTGATCCAGCCCACGTCGGCCGTGCACCAGTACACGTCGTCCTTGCGCGCATCGAAAGTCCACTTGACCGTCAGCAGCGACCACAGCAGGTAGCCGGCCGAGGCATGCTGCACGCCCTTGGGCTTGCCGGTGGAACCGGACGTATAGAGGATGAACAAGGGATGCTCGGCTTCCACCGGCACCGGGTCGCACTGTTCGGACTGGTCCGCCACCACGTCATGCAGCCACAGGTCACGGCCTTCCACCCAGGCGGTCTTGCCGCCGGTGCGGCGGTAGACGATGACCTGGCGCACGGCGTCGCAGCCGCCCATGGCGAAGGCCTCGTCCACGGCCGGCTTCAGCGGGATGGTCTTGCCGCCGCGCACCTGTTCATCGGCGGTGATGACCAGCGTGGCGCCGACGTCGGCAATGCGTTCCTGCAGGCTCTTGGAGGAGAAGCCGCCGAACACCACCGAATGGGTCACACCCAGGCGCACGCAGGCCTGCATCGCCGCCACGGCCTCGATCGACATGGGCATGTAGATGATGGCGCGATCGCCCTTCTTGTAGCCCAGCTTCTTCAGGCCGTTGGCCAGCTGGCAGACGCGGCCCAGCAGTTCGCGATAGCTGATCTTGTCGACCTTGCCGTCGTCCGCCTCGAAGATGATGGCGGTCTTGTCGGCATTGCCGTTCTGCAGGTGCTTGTCCAGGCAGTTTTCCGAGACATTCAGCTCGCCGTCGCCGAACCAGCGGAAGAACGGCGCCTTGCTGTCGTCCAGTACCTGGGTGAAGGGCTTGCTCCAGACCAGGTTCTCGTTCGCCTGGCGGCGCCAGAAACCGTCGAAGTCCTGTTCGGCTTCCAGGCACAGCTTTTTATAGGCATCCATGCTGTCGATGGCGGCGCCTTTCGAGGCGGCGGGTGACGGCGGAAACACGCGGGTTTCGACCAGCACGGATTCGATGGCATTGGGCATGACGGTCTCCTTCAGAGATTTGAAGCTGCTGTTTTTGTTTGCAGATCGATTGGTATACGTCGGGCACGTCCGATTCTAGCCGGCTTGGCGGTCCGTCACCGATTCGGAACCGGACGTGCGGCGCCAGGGGTCAACGGTTGAAATCGAGCATTTCGCTGGCATGGATCAGCGAAGTGGCGATGTCCACCGTCGAAACCCGCCTGGCCATGGCCTGCTTGCGGATCAATTCGTAAGCCTGGGTTTCGGAAATGCCTTTGCTGCGCATAAGGATAGCAGCCGCCTTGGCAATCTGGCGCTGGCCTTCCAGGCGGGTTTCCAGTTTGCGCAGGGTGCGCTGCAGATGGCGCGTCTCCCCATTGATCTGGCGCGCCAGCACCAGGATGGACAACAGCCCGAAGGACCGCACCGGCGCCGGCAGCACGGCGCGCGCGCCCAGGCGTAGCACGGCCTCGACGATGGTCGGGTTTTCATAGTTCACCACGGCGATCACCGTGGGGGCCTGCTCACCCTGGGCCCAGGGATAATCCTGATGCACCAGGTCCGGGCGCACCGCCAGGAATACCACGTCCGTGCCCTCGGCCGGCTGGGGCGGCGGCGGCCAATGGACCTGGGTGCGGCAGCCGATGCGGTCCAGTTGCTGCACCAGGCTCTGGCCGTCGGCGTCGTCGGGATGGAATACGGCCACGCGCAGGCTGCGCAGGTCGCGCAAGTAAGCAGGCATGGCGGGACTGGCGCGGCGCCCTGGGCTTTCCATTCAGGGCTCCAGCTCGGTCATCCTGACCGTCCAGTCGCCCAGGATGTGATTGACCAGATAGGGATCGGGCGCCACCGCGGCCGCCGAGGCGCGCACGACGGTGAATTCGCCATCGCCCCGCTGGCGGCCGATGCGGGGATGCAGCCACGTGTGGTGATTGCCTGGGTCGATGCGTACCGTGCCTTGCGGCGCCTCGAAGCTGCTGCCCAGCAGGGCCGGCAATAGCGCGTCGATCTGGTCGCTGCCGGCGCGGCGCAAGGCGTCGGCGTACATGTGGACCTGGAAATAAGCGGCTTCCCAGCAGAGGTTGGCGGTGACGTCGGCGCCGTGGTGGCGCCGCAGGCTGGCCAGGGCGCGCTGGTTGGCCGGCGTGTCCAGCGACTGGAAGTACGGCGCTGCCGTATAGTGGCCGCGCGCGACGTCCGCGCCCATCTGGCGCGCTTCCGCCTCGGACGTGGTCAGGCTGGCGATGGGCATGCGGGCGGGATCGAACCCGGCCTCGGCGTAGGCGCGGTAGAACGCCGCGGTGGCGTCGCCGACGACCGTGGAGAAGATGAAGTCCGGTTGGGTGGCGCGGATTTCGTCGATGACCACGCGAAAGTCCGCTTCCGTGGCGCCCAGGCGCACGTAGCGCTCGCCCACCCGGGCGCCGCCTGGACGCTGCAGCACCAGGTCGGCCATGATGCGATTGGATTCGTAGGGGTAGATGTAGTCGGAGCCGACCAGGTACACGCGGGGACCGTGGTGCGTGGTCATGTAGTCGGCCAGCTGCATGCTGTTCTGGTTGGGCGCGGCGCCGGTGTAGATGACGTTGCGGGAGTACTCGAAGCCTTCGTACAGCGTGGGGTAGAACAGCAGGCGGTTCCAGCGCTCGACCACGGGGATGACGGCGATGCGGCTGCTGGACATATAGCAGCCGAAGATGACGTTGACGCCGTCCTGGGCCACCAGTTGCTCGGCCAGTTGCGCGTAACGGGCCGGATTGGAGCGCGGGTCATGGCAGACGGCCACCAGCTCGCGGCCGTCTATGCCGCCAGCCTCGTTGATTTCGGCGATGGCCAGCTCGGTGCCGAGGCGTTGCGAAGCACCGATAGCGCCGGTCACGCCGCTGGTTGAAAACAGCACACCCACTTTGACGGGATCGAACTGGCTCACGCCTGGCTCTCCATGCTTGGAAGCTTGTTGGTCATGGTTTCGCACTCATAGTAGCAATCGTCCGAACGCACGCGCCAGCCGCGTGGGCAAGGCGGCGGGATCGGCGACGATGTCGTAGCCGCGCGCGCCGAACATGCGGCGGACGTCGTCGACGGCCTGGCCGTCCACCGCCAGGCAGTGGCAGCGGATGCCCAGGCCACGCGCTTCGGCAATGGCCACTCGGGTGTCCTCCACCAGATGGCGCGGATCGTGCACGTCGATGTCCGAGGGGGCGCCGTCGGTGACGACGAGAATGGCACGGCGGGTAGCGGTTTCCATCCGCGGACGGCCCGCGGCGCGACGAGCAGCGGACTCCATGCGCAGGCGGCCCGTGGCGTGTCGCAAGGCCGTCCCCAGGCGGGTCGACCACGCGGCCTCCTGCCCGTCGATGCGTGCGCAGGCAAGCGCGTCCAGCGGCTGGCCGAATTCGAGCAGGCGGACATAGCGCACGGCATGGCGGGTGTTGGATTGAAATCCGTGCACCGCCACGCGATGGCCCGCCGCGTCGGCGGCGGCGGCGAGCATCGAAGCGGCCTCGCGTTCCCGGTCCAGCAGGCGGTGGCCGTCCTGACCGCGATCGTTGGCGGACTCGGACAAGTCCAGCAGGACCAGCACGCTGATATGCCGCGCCCGCCGGCCCGGCGTGATGAACACGCGCGGATCCGGCATGATCGCCCCGCGCCGCGCCACCGCGGCGTCTATCACTGCATTGATGTCCAGGGTCTCGCCTTCCCACTGGCGCCTGAGCCGATGCGCCCGGTCCAGGTTCTGCCCCTGGGGCAAGCGCAACAGCCGGCGCCGACGGCCGCGCGGCGATGCCGGTGATGACGAGGCTGGCTGTGCCGCTGATGACGCTGATAACGATGCTGATGCCGATGTTGCGGGCGACGTTGGCAACGATGCTGGAGCGATATCCTCCAGGCGGCACCAATTCTCACGCAGCAGCCCCGCGCGGTGATGCCACTCTGGATAGTGGAATTGTTCACCGGCTTCCGTTTCGGGCGCTGTGGTATCGCCCGTATCGCGGACCTCGGCGCTTTCGCGCGCGGCGGGCACCGGTGAGGGGCGGGGTACACGCTCGCCAGGCGTCGACTGATCATCGGGATCATGTTCCGAAGGCGCGGCTTGCGCAGGCTGGACGGCGTCCTGTGACTGCAGCGCCACGGTGGCGGCTTGTGCCATGGCCGGGTGGTCCCACAGGCAGCTGTCGTCGTCGCGATGGCGCGGCCGGTGGTATTGGTCCGGGTCCATGCGTACACGCATCTGCCCAAGGTCGTTGGCGAGCATCTGGCCCAGTGCCGTGTAATCCTCGCGCCGCCGCCCGCCCGCTTGCCAGACGCGTTCGAAACCCTCCCGGCCCTTTTCCACCCAATAGTTGCCATCCGCGTGGCCGGGCCGCGCGATGGCCCGCGCCAGCCGCAAGGCCAGCGACGAAAAATCCAGCCCCGGCTCGGCCTCGTCCACGAATAAAGCCGCTTCCAGGCAGCGCGCGAAACCGGGCAACGCCGTGCCCAGCAGGCGTTCCACCCTGGCGTCCTCCAGCAATGACAGCACCGCCAACGTCATCGCCTTCATGCCTGCGGCAGGCAGCGCCGGCGGCGTGTAGCGCAAATGCGCCAACGCATGCGCCACCACCGCCCGATGCAGCGTCGAATCGAGCAGCACGTCTTCCGGCACCAGCAACCCCGACGACGCCAGCACGAGGGTTGCGGCCGGCACGGTTGCGGCATTGGCTGTTGCCAGAACCGCGACCCGGACATCTGCGCGCCCGAACGCGCGCAACGCGAGCTCCAGCCGCGCACACCCTCTTGCCGTCGCGTCATCACCATCCAGGCTTGCCACCAAACGCCTCATGCCCCCGCCACCTCCATCATCCAAACGTGGCATCGATGCAATCACTCAGCACCTGCAGGACGTCCGGATCGTCCGTCAACGATCCCATCAGCGTCATCTCGCAACTGGCGCGCGGATCCAGGCCGTCGCGCATCAGGCACCCCGCGTGGATCAACAGGCGCGTCGACGCCCCCTCCTCCAGGCCATGCCCCCGCAAGGCGCGCGTGCGGCCCGCAATCGCCACCAACTGCTCGGCGCGCGATAAAGCAATACCGGCCTCATGCGCCACCACCTCCGCCTCCGCCGCGGGCGAGGGATAATCGAACGCCATCGCCCCGAACCGTTGCCGCGTCGACGGCTTCAGATCCTTGGCCGCGCTCTGGTACCCCGGGTTGTACGACACCACCAGCTGGAAATCCGCATGTGCGGTCAACTGCTCACCCTTCTTGTCCAGCGGCAGCAGGCGCCGGCCATCGGTCAAGGGATGAATCACCACGGTCGTGTCCTGGCGCGCCTCGACCACCTCGTCCAGATAGCAGATCGCGCCATGCCGCACCGCCAGCGTCAGCGGCCCGTCATGCCACACCGTGCCGTCCGCATCCAGCAGATGACGCCCCACCAGGTCCGACGCCGTCATGTCCTCGTTGCACGCCACGGTGATCAGCGGCACGCCCAGCCGCCACGCCATATGCTCGACGAAGCGTGTCTTGCCGCAACCGGTCGGCCCGCTCAGCAGCAGCGGCAGCCGCCGCGCATGCGCCACCTGGTAGCGCCTGACCTCATCGCCCACCGGCCGGTAATACGGCTCGGCGGCGATACGCCACGCCGCCAGCGGGTCCTGGGTCGCAGGGGTCCCGGGGATCGCAGGAATCGCCACCATGGCTCAACGGTGTCCCACGGGCGCGTTCGGTATCCCTTCGATCGGGCATTCCTCCGTTCCCACCGTGCCGCGCGTAATGGCTTCCACCTGCTTGCGCGTGCCCTCGGGATCATTGATCCAGCGCGTGTAGAAGTTATAGGGGCAGGCCGCCACTCCCTGCGGATCCTCGCCGGAATTGATCTTGCCCGTGTAGCCCCGATGCAGCAGCTTGAACAGATGATTCTGCGACTGCATATTGCGCCGCGCGTCACGGATCAGCGACGTGGACAGTTCCGCGTACTGGATTCCCATGCTCTCCTCGCCGCACTCGCCCAAGGTACGCCCGTCGAAACCGACGATGGCCGAATGGCCGAAGTAGGAATACACGCCGTCGAAGCCCGCGGCATTGGCCACCGCCACATAGACGTTGTTCATCCACGCCATGGCCTTGGCTACCAGCACCTGCTGGTCCTTGGCGGGATACATATAGCCCTGGCAGCGCACGATCAGCTCGGCGCCCTGCATGGCGCAGTCGCGCCAGATCTCCGGATAGTTGCCGTCGTCGCAGATGATGAGGCTGATCTTCATGCCCTTGGGGCCTTCGGACACATAGGTGCAATCGCCCGGATACCAGCCTTCCACCGGCACCCAGGGCATGATCTTGCGATACTTTTGCACGATTTCGCCCTGGTCGTTCATCAGGATCAGGGTGTTGTACGGCGCTTTGTTGGGATGCTCCTCGTGGCGCTCGCCCGTCAGCGAGAACACGCCCCAGACCTTGGCCTGGCGGCAGGCCGCGGCGAAGATTTCCGTTTCCTCGCCCGGTATGGTGGCGGCGGTCTCGTACATCTCCTTGGCGTCGTACATGATGCCGTGCGTCGAGTACTCGGGAAAGACCACCAGGTCCATGCCCGGCAACCCCCGCTTCATGCCCACCACCATGTCGGCGATCTTGCGCGCGTTCTCCAGCACTTCGGCCTTGGTGTGCAAGCGCGGCATGTGATAGTTGACCACCGCGACGCCGACGCAGTCCTTGCTGCTGGATATATCTCCGTGTCTCATGAAGCACCCCTTGAAAAGTCTTGTGGATAAAAGCCGCGAAAAACAGACGAAAAAAAGCCCTCTCCCGGGAATGACTCCCGGAAGAGGGCTTTTTTGCCCAACGCTGGGTCGGCAACACTGGCGACCGGCGCTGAAAAGAATTTGGCTACAGCTGCCACGAAGACCGTGGCAACGACTGAGTGCGACTACTCTAGCAGCCGTCTCCGCGCGCCGGACATCGGTGCTAACCCCTAGGGGGCGTCGCCAGATGCCCGCGCACCGTCATTTTTCGGCCGCCGCCGTCTCCGCCAGGATCTGCCGGATCGCCTGTTCAAAGGCCTCCACCGGCTGGCCGCCGCTCAACAGGTACTGCTCGTTGAAGATGATGCTGGGCACGGACTGGATGCCCATGTCGATGTACTCCCGCTCTTCCGCGCGCACCTCGTCGGTGTACTGGCCGCCGGCCAGCACCTGGCGCGCCGCGGCGGCGTCCAGTCCGACCGACGCCGCGACGTCCACCAGCACATCATGATTGCTGGGATCCTTGCCATCGCCATGGTAAGCCTGCAGCAGCGCGGCCTTCAGCGGCCACTGCTTGCCTTCGATGCCGGCCCAATGCAGCAGGCGATGGGCATCGAAGGTGTTGTAGACGTAGGTGCGCGGCCCGAAAGCAAAGCCCACGCTGGCCCCGCGTGCACGGATCATGGCCTGCGATTCGGCGATCTGTTCGGGCGTGCGGCCATACTTCTTGCCCAGGTAATCGACGATGGCCTCGCCTGCAGGCCCCATCTGCGGGTTCAGTTCGAAGGGATGGAAGACGATGCGGGCATCCACCGCGTCTCCCAGGTTGGCCAGTGCCTGTTGCAGCGACCACAGTCCCACCGCGCACCAGGGGCAGGCAATATCGGAAACGTAGTCGATGCGGAGCGATTGAGTCATGTTGTTCAGCCTTTGCAGATATGCGCGATCGGCGCGATTCGCGTCATGTGGTTCGCTTCATGTGGTTCGCGTCATGCGGTTCGCTTCCTGCGAATCGTCCCATACGATTCGCATTGCACAGCGCGCCTATTGCCGTCCATCCTGGCGCCCTGCATCCTCGCGCAATTCATCCTTCACCATGAAGCCGTGCTTCAAGGGATCACGGTCGTCGATGAAAATGGTGTTGTAGCCCGTCATGCGCGCCCAGCCCTCGATGGATGGCACGATGGCGTCGAAGTCGCCGACCTTGGCGCGCGCCTCGACGCGGCCGCGGAACAAGGTGCCGATGATGCTTTCATGCACGAACGCATCGCCGACGTCCAGCTTGCCCTGGGCCGCCCACTGCGCCATGCGCGCCGACGTACCGGTGCCGCAGGGCGAACGGTCGATGGCCTTGTCGCCATAGAAGACCGCGTTGCGCGCATGCGCCTCCGCATGCCGCGGCACCCCGGTCCACTGCACGTGCGACAAGCCATTGATGGCGGGGTTTTCCGGATGCACGAACTCGTATTTCGCGCCGAAGGCCTGGCGCACGCGCGGGCTCCAGCGCAGGATGTCCGACGGTTGCACATGCTCCAGGCCGGGGAAATTCTGCTGCGGCGACACGATGGCGTAGAAGTTGCCGCCATAGGCGACGTCGGCCACGAGGGTGCCCAGGCCTTCGACTTCCGCCTCCAGCCCGCTGGCGTACAGGAAGGACGGCACATTGGTGATGCGCACGCTATCCACGTAGGCACCGTCCATCACATAGCGCGCCTGCACCACCCCGGCCGGCGTATCGATGCGCAACAGGCCCGGTTCGCGCGGCGTGACCAGCCCGCGTTCCAGCGCCATGGTCACCGTGCCTATGGTGCCGTGGCCGCACATCGGCAGGCAACCCGAGGTTTCGATGAACAGGAAGGCGATGTCGCAATCCGGCCGGGTGGGCGGATACAGGATGGCACCGGACATCATGTCATGGCCGCGCGGCTCGAACATCAGGCCGGTGCGGATCCAGTCGTAGTCACGCAGAAAATGCGCGCGCTTCTCGACCATGTTCGCGCCGACCAGCGCCGGCGCGCCGCCGGCAACCAGGCGCACCGGGTTGCCGCAAGTATGGCCGTCGACGCAGAAGAAAGTGTGAGAGTTCATAGACGTTCCCGCATACCCTGAGCCAGGTCGACCCGCCGCAACAGCGCCAGGCCGCCCACGAAGAAAAGTCCTGTGATGAGAATGGCCAGGCGATGATTCCCTTGCGTCAGCCAGGTGATCAGGCCATAGGTCAAGGGGCCGACCACCGCGGCCAACTGCACCGAAAACGTCCACAAGGCGAAGAATTCCGCCTGCCGTCCCGCCGGCGCCAGCGATCCCACCATGGCGCGGCCGGCGCTCTGGCTGGTGCCCATGCACAGCCCGGCCAGGAATGCCGCTACCCAGAACACCGGCACCGCCACGGCGAAATACGCCACCAGCACCATGACGATCCAGCCGCACAGTGTAATTGTCAGTGCCCGCTTGTGGCCGATGCGGTCCTGCATGTAGCCGAACAGGAAGGCCCCGGCCGCGGCGGCGATATTCACCACGAAGACCAGCAGCATGGTCTGTTCGGTGCGAAAGCCCATGGCCTGCTCCGCGTACACCGCTGCCAGCGTGATGACCACCGCCACGCCGGCCTGGTAGCAGGCCACGCACATCAGCAGGCGGCGGAACTGGACGTAGTGCGTGCGCGTCTCGCGCCACGCATGTGCCAGTTGGCTCAGCATGGCGGGCGTGGCGCGGCGCGCACTTCCCTCGGGCGCCGGCACGGCCCGTTCACGCAGGAACAGGAAAGACGGCAGGGCCGACAAGGCGAAGACGGCGCAAGTCACCAGGACCACCCAGGGCACGAACTGCTCCGCGCCCAGCCCGCGGCCTTGCGCCAGCGTCACCACCACCAGCGACAGGCCCAGGCTGAGCAGGCCGCCGCAATAGCCGAAGCTCCAGCCCCAACCGGACACCCGCCCCAGCGCATGTGGCCGCGCGAGCTCGGGCAGGAAGGCCGCCACCACCGACTCGCCGATGCAGTAGAAGTAATTGGACAAGGCAATGCCGATCAAGGCCGGCCAGACGTCGCCCGCCCCGACACGCGCCAGGCTGAGCGTCGCCAGGATGCAGCCCACCGTGCTGGCGAACAGCAGCCGGCGCTTGGCCGCGCGGGCGTCGGCGCGCGCGCCCAGCGTCGGCATGGTCAACATGATGGCCAGATAGGACAGCGACAGCGCGCCGGTCCAGGCCAGGGTGGCCCAATGTTCGCCGCGCCCGACCACGCCGACGAAATACGCGCTGAACACCGTGGTCAGGATGACCGTGGTGTAGCCCGAGTTGGCGAAGTCATACATGGCCCAGGCCCAGACCTCGCGCCGGGCCACGCCGGGATTCAGGCTGGTGGCCGCCAGGGCTGGGGCCGCGCCGCCCGCCGCGGCCGGTGCACCGGAATTACCGGAATCACCGGAATCACCGGAATCACCGGCCTGGCCAGCCTGGCCAGCGTTGCCGGCTTGCGGCGGCAGTGGCATTACAGGCCCAGGGCCGCGATGCCTGCCTTGGCGGTGGCGGCATCGTCAGCCGCCTGCACGCCGGACACGCCCACCGCGCCCACCACCACGCCTTGCGCGACGATGGGCACACCGCCTTCCAGCATGCCCGTCATGGGCGCCGACAGAAAGGCGTAGCGGCCGGTGTTGATGGAGTCTTCGTAGACCTTGGATTCGCGCCGCCCCACGGCGGCGGTCTGCGCCTTGGCCGGTGCGATCTGCGCCGAGATGGGCGCGGCGCCATCCAGGCGCAGCATTCCCAGCAGATGGCCGCCGTCATCGGCCACCGCGATCGACACCGCCCACTTATTGGACAGCGCATGCGCTTCAGCGGCCGCCAGGATCTTCTTGACGTCGTCGGCGGTAAGGACAGGCTTGCTATTCATCTCAGCGATTCCTTGATCAGTTCCAGTGCGTTGGGGTCCTCGATCGTTGCCAGGTCGCCGGGATCGCGTCCTTCGCACACCGCCACGATAGCCCGCCGCAAGACCTTGCCGGAACGCGTCTTGGGCAAGGCCGCGACGAACAGGATGCGCGCCGGCCGCGCCACCGGGCCCAGTTGCTGATCGACCACGCGCATCATATCGCCTTCCAGCGCGCGCATGGCAGCGTCGCCTTCGGCCTGGCCGGGATCCTTCAACACCACGAAAGCCTGCGCCACCTGTCCCTTCAGCGCATCCGCCACGCCCACCACGGCGCATTCGGCCACGCTGCCGTGGCTGCTCAGGGACTCTTCGATCTCCCGCGTACCCAGCCGGTGGCCGGCCACGTTGATCACGTCGTCGGTGCGCCCCAGGATGAACCAGTAGCCGTCGTCATCCACCAGTCCCCAGTCGAAAGTCGAATACACCTGGCGGCCCGGGATGGATTCGAAATACGTACGCACGAACCGTTCGTCATCGCCCCAGATCGTGCTCATGGCGCCCGGCGGCAACGGTGGCACGATGGCCACCACGCCCTTGCGGCCCGGCTCCAGGTCCTGGCCGGTATTTTCGTCGACCACCCTGACGTCATAACCATAGGTGGGAAAGGACGGACTGCCCAGGCGCGGCGGCGTGCGTTCGACGCCGGGCTGGGCCGACAGGATGGGCCAGCCGCTTTCGGTCTGCCAGTAGTTGTCGATGATGGGTTTGCCCACGGCCTCGCCGATCCAGCGCGCGGTCGGCTCGTCCAGCGGTTCGCCGGCCAGGTAGATGGCGCGCAGGGACGACAGGTCGTGGCGCCGCAGCAGTTCGGGATCCTGGCGCTTGAGCACGCGCACCGCGGTCGGCGCCGAGAACAGGGTGTTGACCTTGTAACGCTCGACCAGCCGCCACAGGATGGCGGCGTCCGGCCGCAACGGCGTGCCCTCGTAAAGCAGGGTGGCCTGGCCACCGATCAAGGGGCCATAGACGATATAGGAGTGGCCCACCACCCAGCCGATGTCGCTGGTGCAGAAAAAGGTCTCGCCCGGCTTGCCGTCGAAGATGTATTCCATCGAGGCGGCCAGCGCCACGGTGTAGCCGCCCGTGTCGCGCTGCACGCCCTTGGGCTTGCCGGTGGTGCCGGAGGTGTAGAGGATGTAGCTGGGCTCGGACGACTCCAGCCAGGTCACGGGCACGCGCGCGCCTTCATGGCGGGTGCGCAGTTGCGCATAGTCCCATTCGCCGTCTGCCAGCGGCGCCGGCGCCAGGCCACGATCCAGGACGATGACGGCGGCGGGACGCGACTGGCAGAGGGTCAGCGCCTGGTCCAGCAGCGGCTTGTAGGCCATGACCTTGCCCCCGCGCGAACCGGCGTCGGCGGACACGATGACCTTGGGCCGCGCATCGTCGATGCGTTGCGCCAGGTTGTGCGCGGCGAAGCCGCCGAACACCACGGAATGGATGGCGCCCAGGCGGGCGCAAGCCAGCATGGTGAATACGGCCTCGGGCACCATGGGCATGTAGACCAGCACCCGGTCCCCCTGCCCCACCCCCTGCTCGCGCAACATGGCGGCCACCGCGTTGACCTCTTCATGCAGCTGCGCCTGCGTATATATGCGCTCCTGGTCGACCTCGGTCGACACCCAGATCAGCGCTTGTCTATCCCCCTGAAGAGGGACCCAGCGGTCCACGGCGTTGTAACAAAGATTGGTTTTGCCGCCGACGAACCAGCGCGCAAATGGCAGGCGGCTGTCATCCAAAGTCTGTTGCGGCGGCATATCCCAGTGAATCCGGGCGCCCTCCCGGCGCCAGAACTCTTCCCGCTGATTGACGGAAACATAGTGGAAATCCCGGATTTTTTGCACGCGTGTCTCCTGTTATGGTTCAACTGTTTCAGATTCTTGTCGATCCTTACCAGTTATGTGGTCTTGTCAGAGAACAAATACAGTTCTCTCAAGACACCCGCTGCGGCTTCATCGGCGGCGAGGTATCCCTCGGATACCCAGGAGGGTCGACCTGCAGCGCTCTTTTTGAAGTTCGCTAGATTCTAGCCATATCAGTGCTGCTTAACTAATGCAAATCGTTACATTTTAGGTATACGCAAAGTCATCCTAAACTGTACGCAACATTGATAGAATCACGCGAGTTATTACAGGTCAGTTAACACATTGCGTTAACCTCCTTCAACTTTCACGGCGGTCGTCCGTCGTCTTCCAGGCGTCTCAAGCGCCTTCAAGCGAACAATGAACCGATACGGCCACCGTCTCTCACGATTCTTCTCTCCCCTCCTCCAGAATTCCCGCGCGCTGCGGCTCGGTAGCGTGACGCTAGGCGTCGCCATCCTGGCCGGCTGCGCCAATACCGGTACCTCTGACCGCTATGACTACGCATCGACCGATCTGGAAGGCTATGAAGCCCAGTGGGCCAGCAATGCCGACGATCCCATCGGCATGCTGTTGGCGGAGAAGCTGCGCCGCCCCGCGCGCGGCACGGGCATGGCCTACAAGTCGAGCGGCAACGGCACCGACAATGTGCTGCTGGCGGGCGAGGCATTGAATTACCTGGGCATCCGCTACCGCTTCGGCGGCTCGTCGCCGTCGACCGGCTTCGATTGCAGCGGCCTGGTTTCGTACGTCGCCCAACAATCGCTGGGCCTGAAGCTGCCGCGCAACGCCGCCGATATCTATCAGAAGGTGGGCGTATCGGTAGCGCGCAATGATCTGCAGGTGGGCGACCTGGTGTTCTTCAACACCATGGGCCGCCGCTATTCGCATGTCGGCATCTATCTGGGCGACGACCGCTTCGTCCACTCGCCCAGCGCCGGCGGCAAGGTGCGCATCGAGAGCATGGAACTGGCGTACTGGAGCAAGCGCTACAACGGCGCCCGCCGCATCGACAACACGCTCATCGCGCAGGCTCGTGCCGGCAATTGATATAAGCGCCAGGGCGCATTGCCCATAAAAAAACGCCCGTTCCATTGAACGGGCGTTTCGTTTCGGCGGAGCGCTCCTTTACGACTTCCCGACCATGGACCGCAGTACGCCATCGCGGCGGATCAGGCCGTGATACAGCGCCGCGGCGAAGTGGGCGACGAAGGTCAGGAAGAACAGATAAGCCAGCCAGCGATGCGCCAGCCGCAACCAGGCGAATACGGCGGGATCGGCCGGCGCGATCGGCGGCAGCGTCACTCCCGCCCACAGCGTCACCGGATAGCCGCCGGCCGACACCATCGCCCAGCCGATCAAGGGCATCGCGATCATCAGCCCGTACATCGCCAGATGCGAGCCATGCGCGGCCAGCTTCTGCCACGCCGGCAGGTCCGCGGGCAAGGGCGGCTGCCGCGATGCCAGCCGCACGATCAGCCGCAGACAGACCAGCACCAATATCGCGGCACCCAGCGGCCGGTGTAGCGACAGCAGCACGTCGTGCCACGTCGACACGGTGGCCGTCATGCCCACCCCGATGAACAGCATGGTGACGATCATCACCGCCATGAGCCAGTGCAGCAGGCGTGCGGGCCAGACAAATACAGTTTTCATCATTTTTTCTCCGAAGACAGGGGCGCCGCGCCGGGGACGCCGGCTTCTTCACTGGTACGCCGCAGATAGGAATCCGCGTAGGCGGCGGATCGCGCCGCCAGCAGCGGATCGCCGGAGACCTGGATGCCCTGGGGCAAGACGGTCGGGTCGTAGTTCACGTCCCGACAGGGACCGCTGTCCTGCGGCGCCACGTCATTCAGCACCAGGGTGCCGGCGTCTATGGTCTTGCGGTCGGCAGGCCAGGCCTTGGTGGCGTTGTCGACGGGATCGCCAGGGGCCGCCAGCGTCAATTCCAGTTTCCAGCTTTGCGCACCGGCCGCGATACGGCGCGGCAGATCCTCGCGCAGGATGTCCGGATCGCCGGCAGCCGCCACCTGGCCGGCGCCGTCGGTCTGCTGCGGCACCATGCGCCAGCGCACCGCCTGCCGGCCGCCGTCCTTGTTCACCAGATAGAAGGCGTTCAACGAGTAATACGTTTCGGTGGCGAAGCTGGCGCTGGGCTTGGCGCCCTTCACCCAGGCCAGGAACTCGGCCATTTCCGGATGCGCACCGACGAAGGCCTTGACCTTCGCGGGGTCGGGCTTGCCCGTCTTCGGATCGGGCGCGCTGGCGGTCAGTTGTTCATAGAAGGCCTGCGGTGTCGCCAGGGGGAAGACCGGCATGCTGTTCATGCCGGTGCGCCACTGCTGGCCGTCCGGCGCCGTCAGGCGCAGGGCCATGCTGCGGATCGGCACGCTGCTGTCCGGCGCATAGGGATTGCCGCCCGGCAGCGCGAAGCGGCCGACCACGGGGCTTTTGCGCGCCTCGAAGAACGGGGCGGTGGAATAGGCGCTGCCCGCGCCATTGCCTTCGAAATAGCCGATCACGCAGATACCCTTGGCGTGATTGCGCCGATAGCCTGGATGCTCGCCGCTATTGGCTTGCAAGGCGTCGACGACCTTTTTCGGGGTCAGCCGCGCGGGTGCCAGCCAGCCGCCGACATAGCCAAAGGCGAGCACGACGACCGCTACCGCGCCGCCGATGGCCACCCAACGCAGCGGCCGGTTGCCCGGATCGCCGTTTGAAGAACGCTGTGCCATGAAAATAACTCCCGACCGATGAGGTCCTGTACTGAACCGCTGTAAGACGCCGGAGCGCCCGGTTTATTCCTTTCCGAACCGCTGTAAGACGCCGCAGCGGCAGGTTTATTCCTTTAAACTTTTTTTGTTTTTGATGGAATAAGACGCCGCGCCGAACGTCTAACGAGGGCGATTGGCGTTTTTCTCCCGAGAGCAGCAGGCGCGTACCCTTCTGGCGCGCTTTCCAGGAAAGCCGGTCCGCTTATGTCTTCGACTGAACTAGATGCGCAATTGCGTGAACTGATCCCGCGACTGCGGCGCTTCGCGCTGTGGCTGACGCGTGACGTCCACGCCGCCGACGACCTGGTGCAGTCGACCATGGAGCGGGCGCTGTCGCGTTGGGGCAGCCGGCGCGGGGACGACAGCCTGCGCAGCTGGCTGTTCACGATCCTGCATCGGCGCTTCCTGGATGGACAGCGCAGCGCGAAGCGCCAGACGCGGTTGCTGGACAATCTGCAGGAACCCGATGAGCCGCATTGGCCATCGGCCGAACACATGGCCAGCACCCGCGCGACGCTCAACGCCTTCAGCGAACTGTCGACCGAACAACGAGGCCTGCTGCTGCTGATCGCGGTGGAGGGCTTCACCTACCAGGAGGCGGCCGACCTCCTGGACGTGCCGATCGGCACGGTGATGTCACGGCTGTCCCGCGCGCGCCAGGCCCTGCGCCAGCTGAGCGAGGGCAAACGCCCGGCGCCTTTATTGCGAGTCATGAAATGAGCAATTCCCCTGAAGATGACAATGTTCATCCCGCCGCCAACGGCCAGCGCGACGAAGGCGATCGCCGTGGATATGCTGGCGACCGGCGCGGCAAACACGGTCTTGCTGCCTACGCTGGCGACCGCCGCAAGAAAGATGATTTTCATGCGCACACTGGCGGCGGGGTCGACGATGACCATCTCCATGCCTACGTTGACGACCGGCTCGACGACGAGGCGCGCGAGGCCATCGACGAACATTTCGCGCGGCATCCGGACCAGGCCGCGCGGGCGCGGGCCTGGGCACAGGACGCGGGCGCGTTGCGGGAGGAACTGGATGACCTGCCCCTGCCGGCCTTCAATCCCGCCCTGGACCCGGCTGCCATCCGCGCCGGCCAAGCCGCGCGCTTGCGAAGCCGGTGGGCCATCGCGGCGTCACTGGTGCTATGCCTGGGACTGGGAACGGTGGGCGGCTGGCAGGCGCGCGACTGGCAAGGCACGGGCACGTCCTTGCGCACCTTGCCAATGAGCGACGCCATCGCGGCCTACAAGCTGATGGTGGTCGATCGCAGTGCCCCGGTCGACTTCGATGGGCCGAGCGTGGGTGACATGCAGGCCTGGCTGGTGCGCAATGTGGGCGCGTCCGCCAAGCTGCCGGACTTGAGCGCGGCGGGGTTCCAGCCACGGGGCGGACGCCTGTTCGCCACCGAAGGAGGCGCCGCGGCCATGGTCCTGTACCAGGACGCCGCGGGACATACGCTCAGTTTCTATGTACGTCCGCCGGAATCGCCGCAGCGGCTGCTGCCGGCGGGCCAGCGTGCCGATGGCGGACTGGTTGCGCGCTACGGCACGCGGCAGGGCCTGCTGTTCGCGGTGGTCGGCCCGCAGGCCAGCCTGGGCGAAACGGCGGTATCGCGCGCGCTGGACGAACAGACCTGACACCTGGTTCCATCGCGCTGCGCACTCGGCGCCGGCCAGCCGCCTCTGGCCGCAATCGCTGCGCCGGCCTGCGGCGCCCGTGCCGCGCCCCAGCCGCGCCCGGCCTGCCGCAAGACACGGCAGTCCGCACGCAGCAGCACGTAAAAAAAGGCCGTCGTGTGGGTTGATTTGCAAGATCAGCCCACACGACGGCCCTTCAATTATCCAGCTACTGCCGAACGCCGCCGTTAATGCACCTTCCCGGCGTTATTGGGATTGTTCGGACACAAGCCGCATTGGCTGAGCGCCTGTTGCATGCTGCATACCGAACGGCGGCAAGCCACCACCTTGATGCCGGCGCGCTGAGCCGAATGGCGGAACGTCTTCATGACGTTATGGCCAAGGAAATCGGTCAGCAGAATCACCAACTGCGTGCCCGTGGGCAACGCCAGACCGCGTTTCTGATGCGAAGGATCACGGCCACTGATGTGGTGCGTGATCGAAATATTGTGTCCCTTCAGCAAGTCCGGAATATTGCCTAGCCGGTCCGCCCCCACCACCACTGCGCTTAGTCCCGCCATGAGAATTCCCTCGTTGCGTCGTTGAAGTGGAATTAATGATAATGATTCTTGTTTGTTTGAGCAAGTAAATGAGAAGGCTTCTTATTTATATTTTTTATTGCCGGACGTAAAGACATAGCAGTTTCGATGTTCCCCCAGCCGAGCCGGGGGACCTGTCCGAAGAGGAAGGTGGGGGCTCCGCCGCCACAGGCCCCCTTCGCAGGACACCGGCTGGACCGGCGACGCCGTCGGGCCAAAGGTACGGCCGGCCTCGGCGAAGCAAAGCGGGCTCCGCCATTGCTGGGGAGCCCGCTTTGGGTATTCCGCTGCCGGCCGGGCCGGGCGAAATCCAGGGTTCTGCCGATCGGGAGTTCAGTCCGCTGTCTGCCCCTGCACCGCCTTCGCCACGACATTGCGCGTCAGGGCCGGCGCCAGCATTTCGATGAACGTGTAGACATAGTCGCGCAGGAACACGCCCGCCTTCACCCCCACCCGCGTCGTATGGGTGCCGAACAGATGCCCCACGGGCAGGCCGATCAGCCCTGTGTCCCGCCGCGGATCGTAGGCCACGCCGGCGATGATGCCGATGCCCAGGCCCACATCCACATACGTCTTGATGACGTCGGCGTCGATGGCCTCCAGCACGATGTCCGGATGGATGCTCTGGCTGGCGAAGACCTCGTCTATCGTCGAACGGCCGGTGAAGGCGCGGTCGTAGGTGACGATGGGATACGCCGCCAGTTGCTCCAGCGTCAGTCGCTTGGCTTCGCTGGACTTCAGCTCGGCCAGCTCGTGATCGGGCCGCACCACCACGGTGTGCTCCCAGGTGTAGCAGGGCAGCGTCGCCAGGCCCGGCGTCAAGGCCAGCGACTCCGTGGCGATGGCCAGGTCCGCCTGTTCATGCAGCACCATTTCCGCCAGCTGCGACGGACTGCCTTCAGCCAGGGACAGATGCACCTTGGGGAATTGCTTGCGGAAGGCGGGGATCACGCGCGGCAACAGGTAGCGCGCCTGCGTGTGGGTACATGCGATCACCAGGCCGCCCTCATCACGGCGGGCGAACTCGTCGCTGACCTTCTTCAGGTTATCGACTTCGCGCATGATGCGGTCGATGACCTGCGAGACGGCCAGGCCGGGCTTGGTCAAGCCCTTGATGCGCTTGCCATGGCGTTCGAAGATCTTGACGCCCAGTTCGTCCTCGAACTCGATGATGGCCTTGGACACGCCAGGTTGGGACGTATAAAGCATGCGCGCGGCTTCGGTAAGGTTGAAGTCGCGCCGTATGGTTTCTCTGACGAAACGGAATTGTTGCAGGTTCATGAGGGATCCCTAAGCTGGACCCCAATTATAGGTAATAAAGAATTAATTCTAAATTCCAAATTAGTATAAGCTTAGCTGCGGCCCTGGACTAATGGGGGGCGGAAGGAGTAACTATCAAGATGCGCCAACCCGGCGCGAGTCCCTCCCACAAAGAAAACCGATGGCCCGAAACAGCGCGCACGCCCCTTTGTTATGGATAGTCGCCTCCGGCTTCTTCATGCAGACGCTGGACACCACGATAGTGAACACCGCGCTGCCAGCCATGGCCACGGACCTGGGCGTCACGGCGCTGGCGCTCAAGCCGATCGTCGTCGCCTACATGATCACCATGGCGATGATCATGCCGGCCTCGGGCTGGCTGGCCGACCGCTACGGCAGCCGCAATGTGTACTTCACCACCATCCTGACTTTTGTCGTGGGCTCCCTGCTATGTGCCCTCTCCAGTTCACCAACCCAATTGGTGATGGCGCGCGTGCTGCAAGGCGCGGGGGCATCCATGCTGCTGCCGATCGGGCGCCTGACCGTTCTACGCACCGTATCGCCCAAGGAGTTCATCTCGGCGCTGGCATTCATGGCAATCGGCGGGCAGATCGGGCCGATATTCGGCCCCGTCCTGGGCGGCGTGTTCGTCCAGGCGCTCAGCTGGCACTGGATCTTCCTGATCAACGTGCCGGTAGGCCTGGTGGGGATGTGGGCCGTGCGCAAGTACATGCCTGCGCAACGGCTTGAAGACACGCCACGCTTCGACTTCATCGGCTGTGTGTTGCTGGCCGCCTGCTTGGTGGCATTCTCGGTGGCGCTGGACGTTCCCACGGCGGATCACCAGGCGGCCTGGGCCACCGGGTTGATCGTATTGAGCGGGCTGGCGGCGCTGGGCTACTACGCGCATGCACGCCGGCGCGAGTATCCCCTGTTTCCCCTGAGCCTGTTTCATGAAAGAAACTATACGGTGGGGATTGCCGGCAACCTGGTATGCCGCATCGGCGCGGCGGCGGTGCCTTTCCTCCTGCCCTTGATGATGCAGTTGGGCATGGGATATTCGCCGCTGCATTCCGGCCTGATGCTGGTCCCCGTCGCCGCCGCGGGCGCGGTCTCGAAATCCTGGGTGTCGCCCCTGATCATGCGTTTCGGCTACGAGCGTTTCCTGGTCGCCAATACGCTGTTCGTGGGCTTCTGGATCATCTCCTTCGCGCTGTTCTCGCCCACGTGGCCCTTGTGGTTGCAAATCGTCCAGCTGGCCGCGTTCGGCCTGGGCAACTCCATGCAGTTTTCCGCGATGAACAGCGTCACGTTGACCTCGCTGAATCCGCAGCAGGCGGGCCCGGGCAACAGTCTCTTCTCGATGTTCCAGATGGTGGCGATGGGCCTGGGCGTGACCGTCGCTGGCGGATTGGTGACGCTGATCGCCGGCCCCGCGCGCCACCTGGTGCCGGCCTTCACCTGGTCCTTCGTCTGCGTGGGGCTCATCACGTCGCTGTCGGCATTGGTATGGCTGCGCCTGGACAACCAGCGCCTGGCCCAGGTCGTGAAGCAGGCACAGCCGGCGTCCAAGGCGGCGTGAGGTCCGCCTGCGCGTGGGCGTCGGTCAATACGCGTCGCTGAATCGCTACCAGGCGCGTTTGCCGGATGCGCGGATCGTTAAACTGGCGCGATGAGCCCACCCCAAGATCCAGTGCAAGACCGGCTGATGTCCTATTTCCTCAGCGGCGCCGCCATCCGCAGCCGTAGCATCAGCGGCATCGTATTGTCCGGCATGGTCGACGCGCCCGCGCCGCCCGTGCGCCTGCTGGCTGATTGGGACCGGGAGATAGCGACAAATCTGGTCCTGGAACCAGGGGACGTTGAATCCATGCCGCTGGCACGCGCGCGGGCACGATGGCCGGACTACGGCCGCTGTGTTCAAGCGGCGGACGATTGGACGGGCGCACTAGGCCTGCCCGGCATCCTCGCCGCCAGCGACGTCGCGTTGATGGCTTGCCGGGGCGCGCGCTACCACCATGACGGCGCGCAATACGGCAGCGCGGCCTTCTGCAATCTTTTCATGAGCGAAGACAAGGGCCTCGATGTCCTCTTCCCCAATACGGGCCATCGCATCCCCCTGCGCCGGGGCACCGTGCTGATCTTCGACACCTGCCAACCGCACGGCGTCATCCCGCGCGACAAGAATGATTTCAACGAAACCGATTTCGCCCCCGACCAGGACAAGGTCCAGATCTTCCTGACCTGGGAACTTCCCATCGAAAACCCCGCCGTGGCGCGCGCGCTTCAGGTCGCGTTCGACATCGTTGCGCCAACGACCACGCCAGCGCATGAGGAACAAGTCTGCCTCGATGGCGAACCGGCTGAGATGTGCCCCGATTCGGGACTGTGGCGCCGGCTGCGTTAGCTCAGTCCAGCCAATTTTCGAGCGCCAGGCCGCGGGTATGCTTGAATTCCCGGAGGTTATCCGTCGGTCGTGACATCGAGGTCCGGCCTGGAGCCTGCCTGTCATTCCTCGACGAACAACGCCTGGTTTTCCTCGAAGAGTTGCACCACTGCGTCCACGACCGTGCGCACAGCGATGTTCTTGCGGTCGAGGCGGCGGGTCAGGAGCCAGATTTCGCGCGACGGCGGGGTGGCCGGCATGGGGCAATGGCGTAACGCTGGGTCCTGGCGGCCGATGTAATGCGGCAACAGCGCCAGGCCGATGCCGCTGCGGGCGGCGAGGGCCTGCCCTACCTGGTTGTTGGCGCGGAAAGCGATGCGCGACTGCGGGTGCTGGCGCGCCAGCCATGCGGCCTCTGGTAGATCGACATTGATCTCATCGAAACCGACGAAAACCGGCTCCCCACCCTGCTCGATGCGGCGGCACAGTTCAGGCGTTCCATAAAACCCATAGGCCATGCTGCCCAAGGGCTTGGCGATCACATCGCCATCCGTCGGCCGCCCCAGCCGGATAGCGATGTCAGCCACATGGCGGTCCAGGCTGATCGCCCGCACATCGGCAGCCAGGTCGATATCCAGGCCGGGAAAACGCCCCGCGACCACCGCCAGCCGCTCTATCAGAAAACCCAGGGCCAAACCCGGTGGCGCATTGACCCGCACCAGCCCGCGCGGCGTACCGTCCTGGCCGCCCCGCCCCAGGGTCTGCACGGCGCTTTCCATATCGCCGGCCGCCGCCAGCATGCGCTGGCCAGCCGCCGTCAGCGTGTAGCCCGAAGGACGCCGCTCCACCAGTTTTTCCCCAAACGTCGCCTCCAGGGACCGCAGCCGCCGCGCGATGGTCGCGTGATTGACCGCCAGCAGCCGCGCCGCCGCCGAAAGACTGCCATGACGCCCCAGCGCCAGGAAGACGCGGATGTCCTGCCAATCCAGCTCTGTGCGTTTTTTCTCAGTCATTGATAAATGATAGCGAATTCCGCACAGCGTCGCACCCGCCTATCTTGTCATCTCCCAACCAGTCCAGCCGGATACGACTCGCCGGCCCCGCTCAAGGAGCACACCATGAACACCACCACCAAAGTCGCCGTCGTTACCGGCGCCTCGCAAGGCCTCGGCGCCGGCATCGTGCAGGCCTATCGCGAACTCGGCTACGCCGTGGTCGCCAATTCCCGCAGCATCGTCCCGTCCAGCGATGACAAGCTGGTCACGGTCGCCGGTGACATCGGCGACCGCGCCACCGCCCGCAAGATCGTCGACACCGCCATCGAACGCTTCGGCCGCATCGACACGCTGGTCAACAACGCGGGCATCTTCATCAGCAAGCCCTTCACCGACTACACGGTCGAGGACTACACCCAGGCCCTGCACGTAAACCTGGACGGCTTCTTCCACATCACCCAGGCCGTGCTGCCCCACATGCTGCGGCAGGAAAGCGGCCATATCGTGCAAATCACCACGACGCTGGTCAACCAGGCCATCGCCGGCGTGTCCGCGGGCCTGGCCTCGCTGACCAAGGGCGGACTGGACGCCGCCACCCGCGGCCTGGCAATCGAATACGCCAAGCAAGGCATACGCGTGAACGCCGTCGCACCCGGCATCATCAAGACGCCCATGCACGCGCCGCGGACGCATGATTTCCTGGCCCAACTGCATCCCATGGGCCGCATGGGCGAGATCGGGGACATCGTCGAAGCGGTGCTGTATCTTGAACGCGCCGGCTTCGTCACTGGCGAAACGTTGAACGTCGACGGCGGCCAGCACGCCGGCCGCTGGTAATCAAGCATCCCTGACCATCCAGGAGTCCGCCATGCCCTACGTCAACATCAAGGTCACCCGCGAAGGCACCGCGCCCGGCGCCACCGCCACCACCGCGCAGCAAAAGAAAGCCCTCATCAAAGGCGTCAGCGACCTGCTCTTCGAAGTCCTGGGCAAGCCGCAAGCCTCGACCTTCGTCGTCATCGATGAAGTGGAGATGGAAAACTGGGGCGTAGGCGGTGTCACCGTGCCAGAGTATCGAAAGCAGCAGGAATAGCCCTGCGCGCTGCAAAGATCTGGCAATCGCGGGCGCGGCGGAACTGGCTTTGCCAGTCCGCCAGTGCCGCCTCCCCGAGGGCCACGCGCAGCGTGGTACGAAGAGCCTACTTCATCGAAATCGTCGAATTCACCGTGCGCCCGTGCCCCGACCAGCGAGCGGTGATGGTCTTGGTCTGGGTCCAGAACTGCACCGCCTGCTTGCCGTTGGGACCCAGGTCGCCCAGCTTGGAGCCGCGCGAACCAGTGAAGCTGAACCAGGCCACCGGTACCGGAATGGGAATATTGATGCCCACCTGGCCGACGTCGATCTCATTCTGGAAATAACGCGCCGCCGCCCCATCCTGGGTGAACAAGGCCACGCCATTGCCGTTGGGATTGCCGTTGATGAAAGCCACCGCATCCTCCAGCGTCTCCACCTCGACCACGCAAAGCACCGGCCCGAAGATCTCCTCGGTATAGATCTTCATATCGCCCTTGACCCCCGAGAACACGGTGGGCCCGACGAAATTGCCCTTCTCGAATCCGCTGATCTTGATATCGCGGCCATCCAGCAGCAACTGCGCGCCTTCATCCACACCTTGCTGGATCAGGCTTTCCACGCGTTTGCGCGCGGAAGGCGACACCAAGGGGCCAAGGTCAGCCTGCCGGTCGGTGCCATTGTTCACCTTCAGCTTGCGTGAACGCTCAACGAATTCCGGCAGCCATTCGCGCGACTTGCCGACGAACACCGCCACCGACGTGGCCATGCAGCGCTGGCCCGCCGCCCCGAAAGCCGCGCCCAACAGCTGGTTCAGCACGACCTCGGGATCGGCGTCGGGCAGCACCACGCAATGGTTCTTCGCGCCCATCATGGCCTGGCAGCGCTTGCCCGCGTCCGAAGCACGGTGATAGATCTCGGTGCCCACCCGCGTCGAGCCGATGAAGGACACCGCCTTGATATCGGGATGGTCGCAAATTCCCATGGCGATATCCGGTCCGCCATGCACCACGTTCAGCACACCCGGCGGCAAACCCGCCTCCAGCGCCAGTTGCGCCAGGAACAACGACGCGGTCGGATCCTGCTCGGACGGCTTCAGGATGAAGGTGTTGCCGCAGGAAACGGCGATGGGAAACATGAAGCAAGGCAGCATGACCGGGAAATTGAACGCAGTGATGCCGGCGCAGACCCCCAGAGGCTGGATCAACGTATAGACGTCGATGCCGGACGCAGCGTTCTCCGCATACTCGCCCAGCTGCAGGCTGGCGATGCTGCAAGCGTGCTCGACCACTTCCAGGCCGCGGCCCACTTCGCCTTCGGCATCCGGCAGGGTCTTGCCGTGCTCGCGCGTGATCATTTCCGCCAGCTTGCCGGTGTTGTCGCGCAGCAGTTGCTGGAACTTCAGCATGACACGCATGCGCGTACCCTGGCCGGCGTTGCGCCAAGTCTTATAGGCCTCCTTGGCATTGGCAACGGCGCGGTTCAGTTCCTCGGGCGTGGCGAAAGGCACTTGCGCCACCACCTCCTGGGTTGCGGGATTGATGACGTCGCGCCACTGCGTGGTCTGCGATTGAACCAGTTCACCGCCGATCAGCAGTGGCAGGCGGGGGATGTCGGTCATGATGGTCTCCTTGTTTCGATCTGTGCAGGTTCGCCTTGGCAGGCTCATTGGCGCGCGGTCTGCTGCACCAGCGGGCAGGTGGAATCGGCCAGCGGCTGGAAGGCGTCGGCGGCGGGAATCACCGATACCAGGCGCGAGTAGTCCCATTCGCCATGCGATTCGGACGGCGTCTTCACCTGGTACAGATACATGTCGTGGACAACCCGGCCATCGGGACGGATGCTGGCGTTACGCATGATGGGATCGTCGATGGGCATGCGGCGCATCTGCGCGGCCACCTTGTCGGCGTCCGTGGTACCGGCCGCCGCGACGGCGCGCAGGTAATGCAGCACGCTGGAATAGACACCGGCCTGGGTCATCGTCGGCTTCAGGCCGCGGAAGGCTTTCTCGTAGCGCGCCGCCCACTTGCGGGAAGCGTCGTCATAGTCCCAGTAGAAGCCATCCACATAAGAAAGGCCCTGGGCGTTCTGCAGGCCCAGCGCGCGCAGGTCGGACAGGAACACCAGCAGCGACACCAGCCGCTGTCCGCCTGCCACGATGCCGAACTCACGCGCCTGCTTGACGGCATTGACGGTGTCCTGGCCGCCGTTGGCCAGGGCCACCACCTGTGCCTTGGAGGACTGCGCCTGCAGCAGATAGGACGCGAAATCCGGTGCGTTCAAGGGATGGCGCACGCTGCCTACGGTGGTGCCACCGAGTGCCTTGACGGCCTTGGCGGTGTCGGCTTCCAGCGCATGGCCGAAGGCGTAATCGACAGTGATGAAGTACCAGGACTTGCCGCCGTTGGCCACGGTTGCCTTGGCCGCCGCCACCGATTGGGAATAGGTGTCGAACATCCAGTGGAAGCCGGTGGGCGAGCATTCCTTGTTGGTCAGCGCCGTGGTGGCCGGTCCGGAGAACAGGGCGATGCGGTGCTTGTCGCGGGCGATGCCCTGCACGGCCAGCGCCACCGCGGAATTGGTCAGGTCGGCAATGGCGTTCACATTGTCCTGGTCGAACCATTCGCGCGCGCGGGCCGCGCCGACGTCGGCCTTGTTCTGGTTGTCGGCCGATACCAGCGTGATGTTCATGCCCTTGCATTGGGCGGCCAGGCAGTCATCGATGGCCATCTGCGCGGCGGCCACGGACCCGGCGCCGCCCATGGCGGCATAGTTGCCGGACATATCCGTCAGCACGCCGATCTTCACGGCGGGCGAGGCGGCTTGCGCGGCATTCGGCGTCGCCAGGGCGGCCAGGATGCCGAATGCACCCAGGATGCTGAATGTGCTGATGGCGCTCATGGCGCGCATCGAGACCCGCGCGCGGACGGCGCGTGGCGACAGCGCCGGCAGGCCGCGGCGAATGCGGCCGATGCAGGAAGCGGCAAAGGGAAGTCGCGGAAGCTGCATGGGTTGCAGAAGCTGCGGAAGCTGCGGAGGTTGCGTGGGATGCAGAAGCTGCGGAAGCTGCAGAAGCTGAGGAAGCTGCGGAGGTTGCGGAAGTCGTGGAAGTCGCGCACGGGCGCGCGCCACGGCGCCCAGCGGAACTGGCGCGGCATTGCGGATGGTCATGGACTGTCTCCTGGTTCTTCGCTGCAAGCCGTGTGCGGTCTGACGCCACCTGAGGCCCGGGCGGTCTCTAACGGACCGTGGCCCAGTGTAGATGTGTAAAAATCGCCCAGCAATCGGGCAGAATGCACATACCTTGTGCAAAATTACACAACGCGGAAGACTTGGATATTTTTTGATGGGGGAGCCCCCATCGTGCCCCCCTTTGGGAAGAAGCCCCGCTGTATCAGTGCGTGAAGGGCGACAGCCCCAGACCGGGGGCAATAGGGCGTTGCAGTCTTTGGAGTATTCATGGATAGGGAGGCCCCATCCACCCTTAGGGCGTTGACACATTCGCCCAGCCTCGGGGCGATGGGGCGTCCCGATCATTGGAGTATTCCTGGATGGGGTGGGCCCCATCCACCCTTCGGGCGTTGAAACATTCGCCCAGCCTTGGGGCGATGAGGTCATTCCAATTGTTGGCGTATTCCTGGATGGGGCGGAGCCCATCCGCCCTGCGGGGCATAGGCACGTCCGCCCAGCCATGGGGCGATAGCCCAAAGAGGGGGCGATGGGGTCCTCCCCATCTTTAAATAAAACTTTCTATAAAAGAAAACCGGAGCGAGACACCATGCTGGACTGGGACAGCCTGCGTTATTTCCTGGCCGTGGCGCGCACACAGCGCGTCAGTGCCGCCGCCCGCCTGCTGGGCGTGGAGCACACCACCGTCGCGCGCCGCGTGCGGGCGCTGGAAGCCGAGATGGACATCCTGCTGTTCGAAAAGTCCCGCAGCGCCGGCTTCATGCTGACGGAAGACGGCCAGCGGCTGTTCGTCCACGCGGAACAGATGGAAACCTGCGTGCACAATGCGCGCGAGAACCTGTCGGGCGTCGGCCAGGCGCTCTCCGGCCATGTCCGCATCGGCGCTACCGAAGGCTTCGGCAGCTATGTGCTGACACCCCTGGCCGCCGACTTCCAGCGCCGCTACCCGCACATCACCCTGGACATCCTGCCAGTACCGCGCTTCGTCAGCCTGTCCAAGCGCGAAGCGGATCTCGCCATCACCATCGAGCGTCCGCAGCGCGGTCCCTATGTGTGCAGCAAGCTGTGCGACTACGCCCTGAAGCTCTACGGGACAGCCGACTACCTGGCCCGCCACCCACCCATCCGCCAGCGCGAGGATCTGACGAACCACACCTTCATCGGCTATGTGGACGAACTGCTGTTCAGCGAGCGCCTGCGCTACCTGGAAGACCTGCTGCCCGCCAGCCGCGTCGTCTTGCGCAGTACCAGCGTGATCGCCCAGTACCATGCGGCGCTGCAGGGCCAATCGCTGGCCATCCTGCCCTGCTTCATCGCGGCGCAGGACCCGCGGCTGGTCCCCATCCTGGAGCGCGACATCTCCCTCACCCGCAGCTTCTGGATGTACTGCCACGAGGACCTGCGCAAACTCAAGCGCGTCACCCTGCTATGGGATTTCATGCGCAAGTCGGTGCTGCGCAACGCCCCCCTGCTGGCAGGCCGCGCAGGCGCACTACGCTACCTGGCATGAAGCCATCACGCAGCGGCCGGCGTCGGCGGCTTGCCGTTGCCACCCTTGTCGCGGGGCGCCTTGACCCGCAAGCGCCGGTGAAACAGATAAAGGCCAAAAGCCAGCACCACCGCATGGATGGCCCAGGAGCCCACGCTGAAGGGGATGCGGCCGTCGCTGATCCAGGCCCGCACCAGGTTGATCAGGTTCATGTACAGCAAGGCAACCAGCCCGGAGATCAGCAGATCGCCGGAGCGGCCCAGACGCGGATTCACCGCGCCCAGCGGAATCGCCAGCAACGCCAGGTTCAGCGCGGCCAGCGGCATGGACACCCGCCACATCACCTGCGACCAGGAACTCGTCGTATTGTCCGCGACCAATTGCATGGTCGCGCGGGCCTTGCTGGACCGTTCCGCGGCAGCACGCGCGGCATCCACGGGATCGGTGCCGCTCTTGCTTTCCAGGCGCACGCCGTAATGATCGAAGGCCACCATGCGGAACTCGGCCGACCCCGGCTTCAAGTCGTAGCGATGGCCTGCACCCAGCACCAGGAATCGGTCGCCATTGGGCTGCACTTCGGTGTGGGCGCTGTCCGCGGTCAGCACGCTGAGCCATTCCGGATCGATGGCGCGCACGAACACATGGCCCAGTTCGTCATGGGGGTCGGTAGGGTTCTCCGCGAAGAACACCCGGTCGCCGCTGCTGGACTCGCCGAACTGGCCGGCCGTGACCTTGGAAAGATCCGAACGCTGTTCGAAGCGCTGGCGATACTCGCCGATCTGCCGGTAGGCCCAGGGCGACGCTTCAAGCGTCAAAACCGCGACGATGAAAGCCACCGGGATCGCCACGCGCATGACGGGACGCAGCCAGTCGGCCAGCGACAGGCCGCTGGCGAACCACACCACCATCTCGGATTCGCGGTAATTGCGGGTGACCGTGGTCAGCACCGCGATGAACAGCGCCACGGTCATGATGGTCGGCAAGGCGGTGATCGTGGAGAACGTCGCCAGGCCCAGCACCACGTCGGCGCCAATGGTGCCGCCCGCGGCTTCACCCAGCAGGCGCACCAGCAGAACACTGAGCCAAACCACTACCAGCGTAGAGAACACAACGCCTGCGTGACTCGTGATCTCGCTGACGACAGACCGTTTGAATAGGGACATGGGAAAATATGCGGGATAATCGTCCGCACTGAACGACACTCGGGAAAAAGCCCTCATGGAATTTAGCACACACAGCACCGCCTCCTTGCATCAGATCAAGACCGCCGCGCTGGCGGTGGGCGTCTACACCGACGGCATCCTGTCGGCCGCCGCCGAACTGATCGACCGCGCCGCCGACGGCGCCTTGCGTGAAGTGGTGAAAAGCGAATTTCGCGGCCGTACCGGCAGCACCCTCGTATTGCGCGCCCTGCCCGGCGTGACGGCCCAGCGTGTGGTGCTGGTCGGCCTGGGCAAGCAGGCCGAATACGCAGCGAAGGCCCACGCCACCGCCGAACAGGGCTTTGCCGCCTACCTGGTGTCGGCCCAACTGGCTGAAGGCGTCTCCACGCTGACCGGCAACACCTACGCCGACTCGACCGTCCGCGCCCGCAGCCGGGCCGCAGCCATCGCCGCCGGCAGCGCCTCGTATCACTACGACGCCACGTTCGGCAAGCCCGACCGCGACGCGCGCCCCAAGCTGAAGAAGATCACCCATGTGATCGAGCGCAGCGACGCCAGCCAGGCCCAGGCCGGCTTGCGTGAAGGCGGCGCCATCGCCAACGGCATGGAGCTGGCCCGTACGCTGGGCAACCTGCCCGGCAATGTCTGCACGCCGACGTACCTTGGCGAAACGGCCAAGAAACTGGGCCGTGAATTCAAGTCGCTGAAAGTCGAGGTGCTGGAGCGCAAGCAGATCGAGGCCCTGGGCATGGGATCCTTCCTGTCCGTGGCGCGCGGCTCCGACGAGCCGCCGCGCTTCATCGTGCTGCGCCACACCCCGGCCAAGCCCGCCGGCACGCGCAAGGCGGCCGCCGGCAAGGAAGCCGCCGGTCCGGTGGTGCTGGTCGGCAAAGGCATCACCTTCGACTCGGGCGGCATCTCCATCAAGCCGGCCGCCACCATGGACGAGATGAAGTACGACATGTGCGGCGCCGCCAGCGTGTTGGGCACCTTCCGCGCCCTGGCCGAACTGGAACTGCCCTTCGAAGTCGTCGGCCTGATCGCCAGCTGCGAAAACATGCCCAGCGGCAAGGCCAACAAGCCGGGCGACGTGGTCACCACGATGTCGGGCCAGACCGTCGAGATCCTCAATACGGACGCCGAAGGCCGCCTGGTCCTGTGCGACGCGCTGACCTACGCCGAGCGCTTCAAGCCTTCCGCCGTGGTCGACATCGCCACCCTGACCGGCGCCTGCGTGGTGGCCCTGGGTGCCGTCAACAGCGGCCTGTTCTCCAAGGACGACGCGCTGGCCGACGCCCTGCTGCAGGCTGGCCGCGATTCGCTCGACACCGCCTGGCGCATGCCCCTGGACGACGCCTACCAGGATCAGCTGAAGTCGAACTTCGCCGACATCGCCAATATCGGCGGCCCCCCGGCCGGCGCGGTGACCGCGGCCTGCTTCCTGTCGCGCTTCACCAAGGCGTACCCGTGGGCCCACCTGGACATCGCCGGCACCGCCTGGCGCGGCGGCAAGGACAAGGGTTCGACCGGCCGGCCGGTGCCCCTGCTCATGCAATACCTGCTGAACCAGGCCTGAGCTGCGCGGTTTGACCTCTCAGCAACTGGACAGGCAGGATTTGGACAAGCAGAACGCCATGCCGCGCATCGACTTCGCCTTCGGCGCATCCGACCGTCTGCGCACGGCCTGCCAGGTAGCGCGCAAGCAATACCAGGCGGGCCAGCGGCTGGTGGTGTACTGCACCGACGCCAGCCGCTTGGCGGCTTTCGATCGCCTGCTGTGGGCCTTGGACGATATTTCCTTCGTCCCGCACGTGCTGGCTACCGATGCGCTGGCCAGCGTCACCCCCGTGCTGCTGACGGCGGCGGATCCGGCGCGCGCGGCCGAGGTCGCCGGTACCGACGGCACCCCGCCCTGGCTGCTCAATTTGGACGATGGCTGCCCGCCCGGCTACGATGGCTATGCGCGGGTACTGGAAATCGTCTCGCAGGACGGCGACGACCGCCAGGCCGCGCGGAACCGCTGGCGCGAATATCTCGCGGCCGGCCATGAACCGCACAGCCACGCCATCGGTGGCGGGCAGCGCAGCCAGGAAGGATAAGTTTTCTTG
Organism: Achromobacter sp. HZ34; assembly: GCF_002209485.1. Taxonomy (GTDB): domain Bacteria; phylum Pseudomonadota; class Gammaproteobacteria; order Burkholderiales; family Burkholderiaceae_B; genus Bordetella_C. The sequence goes on from NZ_NJIX01000002.1 coordinate 890,651, forward strand.
CCCATGGAATTTACGCATGTCTGACGCCCGGGACCTGGATCCCGCCATCCCCACGCTGACGGTACAGGCCGATCCGGAAGCCCCGGCAGGCGTCGATGCGCACGCGGCGCAGGATCTGCCGCCCCTGCTCACTGACGTCGTGGAACGCGGTACCATGCAGTTACCGCCCGACCCGGTGCTGCGCGCCGCCCTGCAGGCCGAACTGGAGCATATGCTGGCCCAGGCACTGGAACGCGCCATGGCCCATGTACGCCAAGAAATGGAAGCCGAATTGCCCGCCGCCGTCACGCGCGTGCTAGCGCGCCTGCGGCCCGGTTGAAATCCCCCTTGATACGTAGCCATTTGGCCTGATATCTGCTGTGGTCCCGCTGATAAAATCTCGAACTTAAGGGAACTGTCAGGTATGCTTCGCGTCAAAGTACCTTGTGGCCATAGATAAAGGCCCTTACAGGAGTCAAAGCTCATGAACGATTATCGTCCGTCCCCATTTAACCGCGTGGGCGCTGCCGGCGCACCGGGCGAAGTTGTCCGCAACCGCGTCCTGCGCAACACCTACTGGCTGCTGGCCGTGTCGCTCATTCCGACCGTGCTGGGTTCCGCGGTGGGTCTGTACACGGGCATCAACCAGGTGATGGCCGCCAGCCCCGGCATGTCCGCCATCATCTTCCTGTTGGGTGCTTTCGGCCTGATGTTCGCCATCGAGCGCAACAAGAACAACGGCATGGGCGTTGCCCTGCTGCTGGGCTTCACGTTCTTCATGGGCGTCATGCTGTCGCGCCTGCTCGGCTTCGTGCTGGGGATGCAGAACGGTTCGCAGTTGATCATGATGGCTTTCGGCGGCACGGCCGTGGTGTTCGGCGCCATGGCCACCCTGTCGACCACCATCAAGCGGGACCTGTCCGGCATGCAGAGATGGCTGTTCGCGGGTGCCATCGTCATCCTGGTGGCGGCGCTGGCCAATATCTTCCTGCAACTGCCCGCCATGATGCTGGCCATCTCGACGCTGGCCGTGGTGATCTTCTCGGCCTTCATGCTGGTCGACCTGCAGCGTGTGGTCAACGGCGGTGAAACCAACTACGTCAGCGCCACCCTGGCCATCTACCTGGACGTGTACAACGTCTTCAGCAACCTGCTGGTGCTGCTGAGCGCGTTCAGCGGCGGCAACCGCAACTGATAGTGCCCGAGACCGGCCGGCCGTGGCAACGCGGCCGGCCGGTTTGCGTTTGGTGTCATAGGAGATTCTTCATGCCTACTCGCCGTCGCATCCTCCAAGCCGCCTGCGCTGCCCTGCCCGCCGGCTTGCTCTCCGCCGCCGTCCGCGCCGCGGATCATCCCTTGAATCACCGTCCCATTCCGTCCACTGGGGAAATGCTGCCCACCGTGGGCATGGGCACGGCCGATACCTTCGATGTGAATCCGCAAGGCGCGGACATGGCCGCGCTGGAAGACGTGGTCAAGCGCCTCATTGCCGGCGCCGGCAAGAACGCCGTCATCGACACCGCGCCCAGCTATGGCCAGGCCGAAGCCGTCACGGGCGCTCTGCTCGCGCGGCTGCAAGCACGCGATGGCATCTTCCTGGCGACCAAGATAGGCACCACGGGACGCGATGCGGCGCTGCGCCAGGTGCGCAACTCGCAGGCGATGCTGAATTCACAGCGGCTCGATCTGATCCAGGTGCACAACCTGATCGATACGGTCAACCAACTGGCGCTGCTGCGCGAACTCAAGCAGCAGGGGGTGACGCGCTATGTGGGCATCACCCACTACACGGAGTCGGCGCAGGACGAACTGACGCGCCTGGTCGAGCGGGAGAAGCCCGATTTCCTGCAGATCAATCTGTCGGTCACCGCGCGCGGCGCGGAGCAGCGCCTGTTGCCCGCCTGCCAGGCCCACGGCGTGGCGGTGCTGATCAACCGTCCATTCCGCGATGGTGCGCTGTTTCGCCAGGTGCGTGACAAGCCCTTGCCGGGCTGGGCGGCGGAAATCGACTGCACCAGCTGGGCGCAGGTGTTCCTGAAATTCATCATCGGCCATCCGGCGGTAACCTGCGTCATTCCGGCCACGTCCAAACCGGCCAATATGGCCGACAATGTGTTGGCTGGCAGAGGGCGGTTGCCCGACGCGGCCATGCGCAAGCGAATCGCGGATCTTTTTGTCTGAGTTATCGTCTGATCCAGACGTTCGCTACATCCGTTCGGTCCAGGCGCCTGACCCAGACGCCTGATCGATCCGTCCGAGCAACCTATTTGCCGCCGAGGCCAGGCCATGTCCAGCCCGATCAGCGCCCGTATCGCGATTGCCGGCCGTGCCATCGGGGTGCTGCCGGGCGAAGGGCGCGCGGCGCTGTGCGGTTTCGGGTTCTTCTTCTTTTTGTTCACCGGCTATTTCATGCTGCGGCCCATCCGCGAGACCTTGGGTATCGCGGCCGGTGTCGACAAGCTGCAGTGGCTGTTCACCGCCACCTTCGTGGTCATGCTGGCTGCCGTGCCCTGCTTCGGCTGGCTGGCCCGCCACACGCCGCGCGCGCGTTTCGTCACCTGGGCCTATGGCTTCTTCGCGCTCAGCCTGGTGGCGTTCGCGGCGGCGTTCCAGGCCGCGCCCGATAACCTCTGGGCGGCACGTGCGTTCTACGTCTGGATCTCCGTCTTCAATCTATTCGTGGTGTCGGTGGCCTGGAGCCTGATGGCCGATGTATTCCGCACGGGCCAGGCGAAACGGCTGTTCGCTTTCATCTCCGCCGGGGCCAGTACCGGCGGCCTGCTGGGTCCGGTGCTCGGCGGCTTGTTGGCCGAGCCCTTGGGCCCGGCCGGCCTGATCCTGCTGTCGGCCGCGCTACTGGCCGCCACATTGCCCCTGAAGTCCTGGCTCATGGGCTGGCGCGCACGCGGCGGCGCCGGGCGGCCGCAGGCTGCGGCATCGGGCACGGCGGCCGGCGCGCTGCACGCGCCTGGGACACCAGACGCGCGGGAGCTATCGGGCGCGCCAGAGGCCTCAGCCGTATCACACGCGCAGGTGCCCCAGGCCGCGATCACCGGCTCGCGGGGCCAGGATGCACGCCAGGACGACGACCCGTCGCGGCCCATCGGGGGCGGCATCATTGCCGGTGCGACGCGGACCTTCACCTCGCCGCTGCTGCTGGGGATTTCGGCCTTCGTCGTCCTGCTGGCGACGGCCAGCACCTTTCTTTATATGGAGCAGGCGCGCCTGGTGGCACATGCCTTCGCCACGCCGGCGCAACGTATCCAGGTTTTCAGCGCGCTGGACTTCACCGTGCAGTTGCTATCCCTGCTGGCCCAGCTTTTCCTGACGGGACAGCTGGCGCGCAGACTGGGCGTGACGTTCCTGTTGACCATCGTCCCGCTGGCTATCTGCCTGGGCTTCGTCGCGCTGGCGATCTGGCCTGTCTTCGGCGTCCTGGCCGTGGTCATGGTGATGCGCCGTGTAGGCGAGTACGCGCTGGTCCGGCCCGGCCGCGAAATGATCTTCACCACCGTACCCGCCGAAGACAAGTACAAAGCCAAGAATTTCATCGACACCGTGGTCTATCGGGCGGGCGACGCCGCCAGCGCCTGGGTCAAGACCGCCGTCGACACCTTGGGCCACGGCGTGGCGGTGGTCGCCCTGGTCGGCGCGCTCGGCGCGGCCCTATGGGCGATCTGCGGCTTCCTGCTGGGTCGCGCCACTGATGCGCGGCAACAGTCCGAGGCAGGAGCGGAACCGTCGTGGCTATCTGTGCGACAGGGAAGGAAAAACTAGGATCGTGGAACGTCGCCCTTTGGGCCGAGGCAGGACCAGGCCAGGGAGAAACGTCGCCATTGCGGCGTGCTGACGTCGATCAACCCAGCCGCTGAAGATCCAGCAACACCCGCCGCGTGGCCAGTTCGCGGCCGGCCAGGTTTTGCGCCAGGCGCTCGCGCAAGTCGCGCCGCAACGCGGGTTCGCCGGCGGGGTCTTCGAAATCCGGCATCTCGGCATCCACGCCGTAGCCGGTTTCAGCCAGCAGCGTCCATTCGAAACGGCGCAGCGCCGCGGCGGCCCGGCTGCCGGCCGCCAGCTGCGTCAAGGCCGTCTGGTACGCATCGAACAGCACGGGATGGGCGTCTTCGCGCGGCATCAGGCGCAGCAGCAGTTCGTTCATATACCAGGCCGACATCAAGGCGCTGCCGGCCAGCGGCAACACGCCGGCGATTTCGGCCCGCGTCAGCGTCTTGACCTCGCCCGCGCCGGTCCACGACAGGCTCAGGGGCTGAAACGCCGACAGCACCGGCCGCAGCACCGAATAAGGCCGCTTGGCGCCCTTGGCCACCATCGAAACACAGCCGAAGTCGCGTGAAAAAGCCTGGATCACCAGGGATGTCTCACGCCAGGCAGTCGCGTGCAACATGTATGCACGGCTGTCCTGCACCCGGGGGGAACGCCGGCTCATGGAAGGCTTACTCGTAGCCCAGATCGCGCAGCGCGCCCTCGCGCTCCGACCAGCCCTTGCGCACCTTGATGTACACCTCCAGGTGCACCGGCTTGTCCAGCATCTTGGAGATGTCCTGGCGCGCCTCGGACGCAATGCGCTTCATATGCATGCCGCCCGTGCCCAGCAGGATCGGCCTGTAGCTGTCGCGCTCGACCAGGATGCACGCGGCCACGCGCGCGCCCTTCTCGTTTTCTTCCCACTGCTCGATGACCACGGTACAGCCGTAAGGCAGTTCGTCGCCGACCAGGCGGAAGATCTTTTCACGAATCAGCTCGGCCGCGATGAAGCGGATGGGCCGGTCGGTCAGCGTGTCGGCCTCGAACATGGGTTCGTTCTCCGGCAGGCGCTTGGCGATCTCGTCCAGCAGCACGTCCAGCTGGCGATCCTTGGCGGCACTGACCGGAATCACCGCGCCATAGTCGTGCAGCGCGCTGAGCTTGGCCACATAAGGGAATAGTTCGTCGCGGCTCTTCAGCGCGTCGATCTTGTTGACGGCCAGGATGCAGCGCTCGCCCTTGGGCAGCAGCGGCAACAGCTTGGCATCGCCCTCCGACCACTTGCCGGCCTCGACCACATGGATCACCACATCGACGTCATTCAGGGCCTGCGTGACCACACGGTTCATCATGCGGTTCATGGTGCCGCCATGGCGGGTCTGGAAACCAGGCGTGTCGACGAAGACGAACTGCTCGTGCTCGCGCGTCAACACCCCATGGATGCGATGGCGCGTGGTCTGCGCCTTGCGCGAGACGATAGAAATCTTGCTGCCGATGAGGGCATTGTTGAGGGTGGACTTGCCGACATTCGGCCGACCGACGATGGCGACGAAGCCGCAACGGAAATTTTGTTCGCTCATTTCACTTCTTGGGCGACCGCAACAGGCAGGGATAGCTGCGCGGTCTTGCGCGCGCGGGGCGCACGCTTGGGGTTCTTGGCGGGACTGGCGGCCTGCGCCGCCTCCAGTGCGGATTTCGCGGCGGCCTGCTCGGCCGCGCGGCGACTGGCGCCGGCGCCAACTACCTTGATTTCCCACGCGGGGATGGCGCACTCGACTTCGAACTGCTGGCTGTGCGCTGCGCCATGCGTGGCAATCACGGTATACACGGGCAGGGCCAGCTTGCGGCCCTGCAGGAATTCCTGCAGCAGCGTCTTGGCGTCCTTGCCCAGGGTCTTGGGATCGACGGTGACGAGGATGGGCTGGTACAGGCGCGCGATGACGCGGCGCGCGGCGTCGAAGCCGCCATCCAGGAATACGGCGCCGAAGATGGCTTCCAGCGTATCGGCCAGGATGGACGGGCGGCGGAAGCCACCGCTTTTCAGTTCGCCCTCGCCCAGGCGCAGATCATGGGACAGTTCCAGCTTCTGCGCGATGTCCGCCAGCGATGCCTGCTTCACCAGGTTGGCGCGCAGACGCGACAGATCGCCCTCGTCGATCTTGCTATAGCGATCGAACAGCATGGATGCGACCACGAAGTTCAGGACGGAGTCGCCCAGGAATTCGAGTCTCTCGTTATGGCGCGCACCATGGCTGCGATGAGTCAGCGCCTGCTCCAGCAGGGCCTCGTCACCAAAGCGGTGATCCAGACGGGTTTGCAGCGCGGCTAGGGACATTGTTAATTGAATCGGCCGATCCGGCTCAGGTCGGAGAAATTCATCCAGATAAAGAACGCCTTGCCCACGATATTACCGTCCGGAACGAATCCCCAGTAGCGGCTGTCCGCACTATTGTCCCGGTTGTCGCCCATGGCGAAATATTGCCCTTCGGGGACCTTGCAGCGCACGCCGGCACGGTTGTATTGGCAATTCTGCGAGTTGGGAAACTGCCAAATGGGCTCATATTGCTGGTATTTTCCTTCTTCCAGCAATATATCGTGCTCAACGTCGCCCAATTTCTCCTTATATTTGGAGACATAGGCGACCCGGTCAGGCTCGAAGTAGTTGCCGTCGCGGGCATGGGTGACTTCCTGCCCGTTTACATACAGTTTCTTGTCCAGGTAAGCGATTTCATCGCCGGGCAGGCCCACGACGCGCTTGATGTAGTCCACGCTGGTATCCACCGGGTAGCGGAACACGATGACGTCACCGCGCTCCAGCTTGCCGGTGTTGATGACCTTGGTGTCCAGGATGGGAAGGCGGATACCGCGGCTGAACTTGTTCACCAGGATCAGGTCGCCCGATTGCAGCGTTGGCAGCATGGAGCCGGACGGAATGCGGAAAGGCTCGACGACGAAGGACCGCAGCACGAACACGAACAGGATCACCGGAAAGAAGCTGACCGCGTATTCGACCCACCACGGCGCGCGCGTGGCGGATTCCACCGCCGCGCGGCGCTGGCGTTCGGTTTCGGCGGGGTCGCCGCCATCGGTCTGCCCTGATACGGACCGATCGAATTGCGCCAGGGCTTCTTCGCCCTTGCGCCTGCGCGCCTTGCGCAACATCGTGATGTCCAGCAACCAGATGATGCCGGTAATCACCAGCAGGATGAACAAGATCAGCGCGAAATTCCAGCTCATGTGTAATGCCTTATCTCAACCTATTTGTCTTCCACTTGCAGGATGGCGAGGAAGGCCTCTTGCGGGATCTCCACGCTACCCACCTGCTTCATCCGCTTCTTGCCGGCCTTCTGCTTTTCCAGCAGTTTCTTCTTGCGGCTGATGTCGCCGCCGTAGCACTTCGCCAGCACGTTCTTGCGCAGCGCCTTGACGTTCTCGCGCGCGATCACTTCGGCGCCAATGGCTGCCTGGATGGCCACGTCGAACATCTGGCGCGGGATCAGTTCGCGCATCTTCGACACCACTTCACGGGCGCGATAACGCGCGTTGCTGCGGTGAACGATCATGGACAGGGCATCGACCTTGTCGCTGTTGATCAACAGATCGACACGCACCACGTCGGCCGCGCGATATTCCAGGAACTCGTAGTCCATGGACGCGTACCCGCGCGACACCGACTTCAGCTTGTCGAAGAAGTCCAGCACGATTTCGCCCAACGGGATCTCGTACGTCAGGTGCACCTGGCGGCCGTGATAGCTCATGTTGATCTGAGCGCCGCGCTTGTTGTTGCACAGGGTCATGACGGGGCCGACATATTCCTGCGGCATGAACAGCGTCACTTTGACGATGGGCTCGCGGATTTCGGCGATCTTGCCGATCTCGGGCAGGCGCGACGGGCTTTCGATGGAGATCACCGTGCCGTCGCGCTGTTCGACTTCGTACACCACCGACGGCGCGGTGGTGATGATGTCCATGTCGAATTCGCGCTCCAGGCGCTCCTGCACGATTTCCATGTGCAGCAGGCCGAGGAAGCCGCAACGGAAACCGAAGCCCAGCGCCTGCGACACTTCCGGCTCGAACATCAGCGCGGCGTCGTTGAGCTTGAGTTTTTCCAGCGAGTCTCGCAATTGGTCGAATTCGCTGCTTTCCACCGGGTAGAGGCCGGCGAACACCTGCGGCTGCACTTCCTTGAAGCCGGGCAGCGCCTGCGGCGCGGCCTTGCCGGCGATGGTGATGGTATCGCCCACCTTGGCATTGGCCAGTTCCTTGATACCGGCGATGACGAAGCCCACCTCGCCAGCCGACAGCGACGTACGCTGCACCGACTTCGGCGTGAACACGCCCACCTGTTCGCACAGGTGGGTGGCGCCGGATGCCATCAGCAGGATCTTGTCCTTGGGCCGCAGCACGCCATTGACGATGCGTACCAGCATGACCACGCCGACGTAGTTGTCGAACCAGGAGTCGATGATCAGCGCCTGCAGCGGCGCCTCGACTTCGCCCTTGGGGGCCGGCACGCGCGCGACCACCAATTCAAGAATCTCGTCGATGCCCATGCCGGTCTTGGCGCTGGCCAGCACGGCGTCCGACGCGTCGATGCCGATCACGTCTTCCACTTCCTGGCGCGCGCCGTCCGGATCGGCCTGCGGCAGATCCATCTTGTTGAGAACCGGCAGCACTTCCACGCCCAGCTCGATGGCGGTGTAGCAGTTGGCCACGGTCTGCGCTTCCACGCCCTGCGACGCGTCGACCACCAGCAGCGCGCCTTCGCACGCCGACAGCGAACGGCTGACTTCGTAGGAGAAGTCGACGTGTCCCGGGGTGTCGATGAGGTTCAGGTTGTAGACCTTGCCGTCCTGTGCCTTGTACGACAGGGCGGCCGTCTGGGCCTTGATGGTGATGCCCCGTTCGCGCTCGATATCCATGGAGTCGAGCACCTGGGCCGACATCTCGCGATCCGCCAGACCGCCGCAGCGCTGGATCAGGCGGTCGGCCAGGGTCGACTTGCCGTGATCGATGTGGGCGATGATGGAAAAGTTGCGGATATGCTGCATAGACAGGATAAGTGGAGAAAAGGAACGACCAAAAACAAGGGGGCGCCACGCGCCCCCTTGTTGCGGCAACCAAGGATTTTAGCCGGTTTGCCTTTATTTAGCCGGCTGGACCGCGACCCACTGGGTCTGGTCGCCCCGACGCACCAGCACGCCGATAGCCTTGGACTTGTCAACCTTGGCGGCCGTCTTGACGAACTGGTCGGGCGCGGTGATATCAGTGTCGTTTATTGCCAACACAATATCGCCTTCCATGATGCCGGCCCGGGAGGCGGCGCCTTCAGCCTGGCGCACCAGGACGCCGCCGGTGATTTTCATCTTGCGCTGCGTCTCGGCCGGCACGGGAACCACCGTCAAGCCCAGGGCGCTGGAGGATTCCGGCTCGGTCTTGGGGTTGGTCTTTTCCTTGGCGGCCGTCTTGGGCGGCTGGATTTCCGCGACCTTGACCGTCAGCGTCTGCGACTTGCCCTTGCGCCAGACCTGCAGGGGCGCCACGGTACCGGGCTTGGTTTCGCCGACCATGCGGGGCAGATCGGACCAGCGCGCGATGCTCTTGTCATTGAACTTGAGAATGACGTCACCCGGCTGCACGCCAGCGGCTTCGGCCGGGCTGTCGCCTTCGACGCTGCTGACCAGGGCGCCTTCCGCCTTGCTCAGGCCGATGGCGGTGGCCACGTCGTTGGTCACTTCGCCGATCTGCACGCCGATACGGCCGCGCGTCACCTTGCCATTGGAGCGCAACTGTTCGACCACGCGCATCACTTCGTCGATCGGGATGGCCAGGGAAATTCCCATGAAGCCGCCGCTGCGCGAAATGATCTGCGAGTTGATGCCGACCACCTCACCCGCCAGGTTCAGCAACGGGCCGCCCGAGTTGCCGGGGTTGACGGCCACATCGGTCTGGATGAAGGGCAAATAGTCACCCGTATCGCGGTTGATGGCGCTGATGATGCCGGCCGTCACCGTGGAGTCCAGGCCGAAGGGCGAGCCGATGGCCAGCACCCACTGCCCCTTCTTCAGCTTGGAGTCGTCGCCGATAGGCAGCGGCGTCAGGCCCTTGGCGTCGATCTTGAGCAGGGCGACGTCGGTGCGGTCATCGGTACCGATGACCTTGGCCTTGAATTCGCGGCCGTCGGTGGTGGTGACGAAGATGTCGGTGGCGTCGGTGACCACGTGATTATTGGTCAGCACATAGCCGTCGGCCGAAATGAAGAAACCGGAACCCACGCCACGCGGCACGGTGCGTTCCTCGGGGGTCTTCTGTTCCTTGTTGTCGTCCTTGGGCGCCTTCTCGCGCGGTGCGCGCTGGCCCGGCATGCCGGGCGGCTGGAAGTCGGGGCCGAAGAAAAAGCGGAACAGATCGTAGGGATCCTGGCCGTCCGCGCCGGGGCGGCGCACGGGCACGGTGGCCGTGGTGCGGATATTGACCACCGCCGGGTCGGCCTTTTCCACGATGCTGCTGAAATCAGGCATCGTGACCGTGGGCATGGGGGTCTGGGCTTGTGTCTGGGCTTGCGCCGGCGCCATGGCCGCGCTGGCCAGCGCCGTCGCGGCGCCCACCATAATCAGAAAGCGTCGCAGGAACCCCTGCGTCTTCTCATAGGAAAAGTTCATGTACAACTCCGCTTGGATATACGGGTCTTTCTACCATGGATTCAAGAACAAAATCCGCGCCGGCCCATCGCAAGCCGGCGCGCACCGTGTGATTTCTTGAAAATTTACTTATTTATTTCGGCGCCAATGCCGGCGGCGGGGCCGAGGGCGGCACATACTCGGTCGACTTGGCCAGATGCTCAAGCGTGGCCGAAGGCACCTCGCCCAGCGCGGTCAACCAGAAATCGGCGATGCGCGTGCCGTAGACGCTGACGGCGCCCCGTCGATAGGCCCCGTGAGGCTGGCGGCTGTTCCGTTTCTTGTCGAACGGCTCGATGAAGACGGAAATGGCGGCCAGGCCATCGGACAGTACCAATTGGCTGACCGACTCGTTGTGCCCCAGGACACGGCCCACCTGCGACACCTGGACAAAGCCGGCCGGCAAGGGAATGCGCCAGCCCTGCGCGGCCAGGTCGATCGGCTGCAGCGTGGACTGCTGGACCTTCCATTCCTTGTACGGCCAGCGCGACTCCAGCATCTTGCCGTCGACGTCCTTGCCCAGGCGCAGCGTGGTGAAAGTCACCTGTTCGACCACGCTATTGGCGCCAGACAGGGTCTGCGCCTTCAGCAGCAGGTCGTTCTGTTCATCGGCGCACAAACGATAACCATAGCGCGCCTTGTCCAGCGGCTCGATGGTGATCATGCGGCATTCGCGCCCGGCCACGCGGCGCGGCGCGGTTTCGCTATAGACCTGGTAGAAACGCGTCACCGCGGCGGGCGACCCCAGCAGCAGCCCCGGGAAACGGTCGGCGCGGCGCTGTTGCACCAGCACCGTCTTGCGTTCAGGCACCAGGCACTGCACGTCGTCGTTGTGGCGCAGGTATTCGCGCGGCTGGCCGTCCAGCACTTCGAGGCGTTCGCGCTCGCCGCTGCCGTCGACCATGTGTACCAGCCGCGAGGATTGGATCAACTCGCCCTGCTGATAGGTGAAGATGCCCGAATAGTCCAGCTTGCGTGCGGCTTCCTGGATGCGCGACAGCAGCGCCTGCGCTTCCTCGGCCGCCAGCGGCGTGCGTGCCGTCGTCGCGCCGCCCTGGGCAGCGGCTTGCGCTTGCGTCTGAGCTTGCACCAGGCCGCTGCCCAGGCAACCCAGCAAGGTTGCGAACGACAGGCTCATCACCCGCGAGACCCCGCGCAGACCAGGCAGCCCCAACGTCGCGATCATCAGCGCCCTGCTCCCAGGTCGAAGGAAACCTGGCGAATGGCGCTGGGGCCGGCCATTTGCATGTGCGCTTCCAGATAGTCGCTGAGCACCGGCTCCTCGGCGGCAGAACCCACGGGCGTGGCGTCGGCGATGATGCGGGTCTCCTGCATGGGCGCGGAGCCACCGAACAGCGAGGGCTGCGCCACCCAGACCACCGAAGCCACGGCGGCGGCCATGGCCGCCCCTGACAGGCCCAGCCGCCAGGCAGGACGCGTGAAGCGGCGCTTGCGCGGCGCCGCCACGATGGTCAGTTCATTGTCCAGCGCCGCCGCCAGGCGGGCGCGGAACACGGGCGTCGGCGTGATCGCCAGCTCAGGATTGCGCAGGACGTCGCCTATCAGATGGTAGGTATCCCAGGTTTCACGGCCTTCGGCGACCTCCAGGCCGTCGAGCCATTCCTCTGAACCCTCGCCATCCATCCAGGCCGACACCGACGCTTCCCAGGACGCTTCTTCCTCGGACAGGGCGGACGGTTCTGTGTGTTGCATGATGACTAGCTCCTTACCAGCGACGATCGGCATCGTTGCCGAGCATGGGCCGCAAACGGGCGGCGACGGCCTCGCGCGCACGAAAGATGCGCGAACGTACGGTGCCGATGGGACATCCCATGCTCTGGGCGATGTCTTCGTAACTCATTCCTTCAATTTCCCGCAGGACGATCGCCGTGCGCAGCTCTTCCGGCAACGCGTCGATAGCCGCATTGACCGTCTCGGCTATCTCGCGGCTGGCGAGCATCGATTCCGGGGTGCTTATATCGCTTAGGTTGTCCGCCTCGTTAAAAGTTTCACCATCTTCGTTTTCCAGTGCGGTCGGGGCGCTGGGACGGCGCCCGCTGGAAGCCAGCCAATTACGGGCCGTGTTGATGGCGATGCGGTACAGCCAGGTATAGAAAGCACTCTCGCCGCGGAACTGCGGCAAGGCTCGGTATGCCTTGATGAAAGCTTCCTGGGCGACATCCTCGATTTCCGAGTGGTCGCGGATCATGCGCGAGAGCAGGCGCATGATCTTGCGCTGATACTTGATGACCAGCAGATCGAAAGCTTTCTTGTCACCCCGTTGCACCCGGGCGACCAGCTCGGCGTCGATGTCACGCTCGCTCATGCTGTCCCCACGCGGCGCAGACGTCGCTGGCACGACAGGTTCAGCCGGCGCCAGGCAGCCGCCGGCAGTGCATCCTGCCAAATGGTGAAGGAAACCCGGCGCGCCTTGAATGGCCCCAGGCGGGGGCTCAGCGACGCAGGTAGATCGCCCTGCAAGGCCAGGCAGCGCCAGCCGCGCGTTGCGGCGGTCAAAGTCAGCGGGCGCCAGACGTGGCGTGTTTCCTGGCCTGAAACTCGTCCCGTGCCTCGGCCGCCACGGATATACAAAGCGTGATCCGCGGTGAAGAGCAAGGCCCGCACGGCGGCGGCTCGGCGCAAGCCCGTGGCGGGCAGGCTAGCCAGGATGGCCGCCAGCGCCAATGGCCAGGCCAGCCCCGCGGGCAGGCCCAGCCATACCAAGGCGCAAGCGGCGGCGGCGCCTCCGAGCCAGCGTAGCGCCGACTCGGCCACGGCTACCCAGCGCGGCGTTACCACCGGCACGCGCAAGGTCCAGCCGCTAAGCTCTCCGGGGCCCAAATCAGACCCGGCGAACAGCCATCGACCCGTTCGTGCCGCCAAACCCGAAGGAATTGGACAACGCAACGTTGATCTTCATCTGCCGCGCCTCGTTGGCGCAGTAGTCCAGGTCGCACTCGGGATCCTGGTTGAAGATGTTGATCGTGGGCGGAGACACTTGGTTGTACAAGGCCAGGGTCGTGAACACGGCCTCGATACCACCGGCGGCACCCAGCAGGTGGCCAGTCATCGATTTGGTCGAGTTGACCACCAGCTTGCGGGCGTGGTCGCCGAAAGCCAGCTTCAAGGCGTCGGATTCGTTCTTGTCACCCAGCGGCGTGGACGTGCCGTGGGCGTTGACGTAATCGACATCTTCCGGATTCAGGCCGCCATTACGCAAGGCGTTGACGACGCCGCGGCGCGGGCCGTCCTTGTCGGGGGCAGTGATGTGATGCGCGTCCGAACTCATGCCGTAGCCGACGAATTCGCCGTAGATGCGCGCGCCGCGCTTCTTGGCGTGTTCGTACTCTTCCAGCACCACGACGCCGGCGCCCTCGCCCAGCACGAAGCCATCACGGTCGATGTCCCAGGGACGCGACGCGGTGGCGGGATCATCGTTGCGGGTGGACAGCGCGCGCATGGCGGCAAAACCGCCAATGCCCAGCGGCGAAACAGTGGACTCGGCGCCGCCCGCGAGCATCACGTCGGCGTCGCCATATTCGATCAGGCGAGCGGAGTCGCCAATGCTGTGCAAACCGGTCGTGCATGCGGAAACGACCGCGTAGCTGGGTCCTTTCATGCCGTACTTGATGGTCAGCTGGCCCGAAATCAGGTTGATCAGCGAACCGGGCACGAAGAAAGGCGAAATACGGCGGGGACCGCGTTCGAGCAGCTCGGTCTGGGTCTCTTCGATACGGGGCAAGCCGCCGATACCGGAACCGACGATCACGCCGATACGGTCGGCATTTTCCTCGGTGACTTCCAGACCCGAATCCTGCCAGGCTTGCACGCCGGCAGCCACGCCGTAATGGATGAAGGTATCCATCTGACGCGCTTCTTTCACAGGCATGAATTGCGTGATGTCGAAGTTCTGGACTTCGCCGGCAATATGCGTGGTCAATGCGCTGGGGTCGAAACGGCTGATGCGGCGGATGCCGGAACGTCCGTTGACGATATTGTCCCAGGCAGTGGCAATGTCGTTCCCAACGGGGCAGACAATACCCAGTCCAGTGATGACGACGCGTCGTTTCACGGATGACTCCTCAAACAGACAAAACAAAGGCGGTTCGGAACATGCCGCCCGCGCGGCACGCGGAAACGCGGGATCCGCCGGAGTAACGCAAGCTACGCGAGCCGCGCTCAGGCATGGGCTGGATAGCCACGACCCCGCGCGATCGCGCGGTATGTTCGAAAACCGCCTCGGTTCCCGCCAGCGGGACCAAGTCCCACCGCGGGGAAGAAAAGGCTAGCTTACTGCTTACCGTGCGAATTGATGTAATCGATCGCTTGTTGCACGGTCGTGATCTTTTCGGCTTCTTCGTCGGGGATCTCGGTCTCGAATTCGTCTTCGAGGGCCATGACCAGCTCAACCATGTCGAGCGAATCGGCACCGAGGTCGTCAAGAAAGGAAGATTCGTTCTTGATCTCGGCTTCATTGACGCCAAGTTGTTCAGCGACGATCTTCTTGACGCGCTGTTCGATGCTTTCCATGCAGATCTCCAATTGGGAAAAATCCCGCGAATTATAGCCAAGCGCAGAGGAATGCAAACGCCAGGCCGTGAGAAAAAACTTATCCCTGATACGTATTAACCGGGGATACGCGAACACCGGATTTGGCGTTCTTTGCGACGAACCTCGCGCAACGTCGGCTTACCCACTTGAATTCTCGGGTGAACCGCCGCACGCGAGGCTCGTAGAAAATTACATATACATCCCGCCGTTCACGTGCAAAGTCGTGCCGGTAATGTAACCGGCATGCGAACTGGCCAGAAAAGCCACCGCATGCGCGATATCCGACGGCGAACCAAGACGGCCCAACGGAATCTGTTGCAGCAGCGCGGCGGTCTGGGCTTCACCCAGGACACGGGTCATGTCGGTATCGACGAAACCCGGCGCCACGCAATTGACGGTAATACCACGACTGCCCAATTCACGCGCCAGGGCGCGTGACATACCCGCCACGCCTGCCTTGGCGGCCGCGTAGTTGGCCTGCCCGGGATTACCGGACGAACCCACCACCGACGTGACGTTGATGATACGGCCCCAACGCGCTTTCATCATCACGCGCATGACGCCGCGCGACAGACGGAACACAGCGGCCAGGTTGGTGTCGATCACCGCATCCCAGTCGTCATCTTTCATGCGCATGGCCAGCGTATCGCGCGTGATCCCGGCATTATTAACCAGAATGTGCGGACCGCCATCCTTGGCCAGGGTTTCGAGCAGGCTATCGCAGGCCTGGGCGTCGGTGACGTTCAGCACCACGCCGCGGCCGCCGTGCGGCGCCAGGGCTTCGCTGATCGTCTGCGCGCCGGACTCGGACGTGGCCGTGCCCACCACCGTGGCGCCGCGTACGGCCAGTTCATGCGCGATCGCCTTGCCGATGCCACGGGTGGCGCCGGTCACCAGCGCCAGTTTGCCTTGCAGGTCCATAGCATTGTCCATATCAGTTGCCCCCAAGCTGCGCCAGCGCGGCGTCCAGCGAAGCCGGATCGGTGATGGCCATGCCGGTCAGTTCACCATCGATACGCTTGATCAGGCCCGCCAGCACCTTGCCGGGGCCGCATTCGACCACATGGGTCACGCCCTGCGCCTTGAAGGCCTGGATGGTTTCCACCCAGCGCACGGGATGCCACGCCTGGCGCACCAGCGCATCGCGGATGGACGCAGGGTCGCTGGGCGAAAGCACGTCGACGTTGTTGATGACGGGAATCGCCGGCGCGTTGACGACCACGTCGTTCAAGGCCTTGGACAACACCGCGGCAGCCGGTTGCAGCAGGCTGGAGTGGAACGGTGCCGACACCGGCAGCATGACGGCACGCTTGGCGCCAGCCGCCTTGGCGGCCTCACACGCGCGCTCGACCGCAGCCTTGTGGCCGGCGATCACGACTTGCGCGGGGGCATTGAAATTGACGGCTTCGACGATCTCGCCCTGCGCGCCTTGCGCACAGGCGGCGCGCACCGTGTCATCGTCCAGGCCGAGGATGGCAGCCATGGCCCCAGTGCCCACGGGCACGGCAGCCTGCATCGCGTCGGCGCGGATGCGCACCAGGCGCACGGCGTCTTCCAGCTGCAAGGCCCCGGCGGCGGTCAGCGCGGCGTATTCGCCCAGGCTGTGCCCGGCCACCACTTCCGGCAGCGGACCACCGGCAGCACGCCAGGCGGCGAAGAACGCCACACCGGCCGTCAGCATGGCGGGCTGGGTATTGGTGGTCAGGTTGAGCTGTTCGGCGGGACCCTGGCCAATCAGCGCGGCGAGGTCTTGACCCAGGGCCGCGCTGGCGCGTGCCACCGTATCGGTGACGGCGGCGTTGCCGGCCCAGGCATCGAGCATGCCGACCGATTGAGAGCCCTGTCCAGGGAATACAAAAGCGATCTTCATTTTTTAGCGGATTACCGTTTGGTGGCTGTCATTCTGGCAAGGACCGAGCCCCAGGTAAAGCCACCGCCCACGCCTTGCATGAGCACGGTGCAACCCGCGGGGACGCGGCCTTCACGGCGCGCGGCGTCCAGCGCCAGCGGCACGCTGGCAGCCGAGGTATTGGCGTGGCGGTCCACCGTGACCACCAGTTTTTCCGCCGGCAGGTTCAGCTTGCGCGCCAGGAAATTCAGGATACGCACATTGGCCTGGTGCGGGATCAGCAGATCGATGTCGTCCAGCGTCAGGCCTGCCTCGTCGCACACGTCGCGGGCGGACCGGTCGAGCACGGTGACAGCCTGCTTGAACACGGCCTGGCCGTCCATGCGCAGGAAGGGGTCGCCCACCACTTCGCCATAGGCCACGTTGCCGGCGGCGCAAAGTATCTTGGTCTGGCTGCCATCGGCGCGCAATTGCGCGGCCAGGATGCCCGGCTCGTCGGAAGCGCTCAACACCACGGCGCCGGCGCCATCGCCGAACAGCACGCAGGTGGACCGGTCATTCCAGTCGAGAATGCGGGAAAAGACTTCGGCGCCGATGACCAGCGCATGGCGCGAACGGCCGGCGCGCACGAAGCTGTCGGCCGTGGTGAGGGCATACACGAAGCCGCTGCACACGGCTTGCACGTCGAATGCCGCGCCGCCCTTGATGCCCAGCTTGTCCTGCACCAGGCAGGCCGTGCTGGGGAACACGAAATCGGGCGTCGACGTGGCGACGATGATCAGGTCGATATCGGCGGGCTGCAGGCCGGCATCCTCGATGGCAAGACGCGCCGCCTCGGTGGCCAGCATGCTGGTGGTGACACCGCGCTCGGCGATGTGACGCTGGCGGATACCCGTACGTTCGACGATCCAGTCGTCGGACGTGACGATATCGCGCTGGGCCAGTTCGGCAGCCAGCTCATCGTTGGAGACGATGCGCGGGGGCAGGTAGCTGCCCGTGCCGGCGATGGCCGAATACTGCATGGAATTCTGTTTCAAGCGGAGTCTCCCGCTGCGCGCGGCAATGCCGCCACGTTGTTGGTATGCACGCTCTGGTGTATCTGCGCCACGCTTTGCATGATGCGTTCCAGCAGCCTGCTGGCCACCGCCTCGCGCGCACGCTGCAAGGCGAAACCGAAGGCATAGACGTCAGCCGAACCGTGGCTCTTGATGACCACGCCACGCAGCCCCAACAGGGCCGCACCGTTGTAGCGCCGGTTATCGACGCGACGACGCAGGCGATTGAGGACGGGCGACGCGATGGCGCCCGCCAGCAGCGTAATCAGATTGCGCTTGAACTCTTCGCGGATGACGCTGCTCATCATCTTGGCCAGGCCTTCGACGGATTTCAGCACCACATTGCCGACGAAGCCGTCGCAAACGACGACGTCCACCGTACCCTTGAAGATATCGTTGCCTTCCACGTTACCGTAGAAGTTCAGAGGGCTGGCGCGCAACAGCTCCGCCGCCTCCTTGACGACCTCATTGCCCTTGATCACTTCCTCGCCGATATTCAGCAGGCCGACCTTGGGCCGTTCGCAATGATCCAGGGCCTGCGCGAGCGCGGTACCCATGATGGCGAACTGCAACAAGTGTTCAGCAGTGCAATCGACGTTCGCACCCAGGTCGAGCACCGTGGTGGCGCGACCTTCCTGGTTGGGAATGGACGTGGCAATGGCTGGACGGTCGATGCCGTCCATCGTCTTCAGCACATAGCGCGAGATCGCCATCCAAGCACCGGTATTGCCGGCGGACACGCAGGCGTCCGCACGACCGTCCTTGACTGCCTGGGCAGCCAGGCGCATGGACGAGTCTTTTTTGCGGCGCAGCGCGACTTCCACCGAATCGTCCATCGTGACGACCTCGGAGGCCGGCACGATCTCGATTCGATCACGCGGTACATCCCGCGACGCGGCCAATGCCTTTTCAATGGCATCGGGCAGGCCGACCAGCAGCAGCTGGGCGTCGGGACATTGCCGAGCGAACGCGATGGACGCAGGTATGGTGGTGGGCAGGCCTATATCGCCGCCCATGCAGTCAATGGCGATGCGTATCACGGGGGGCCAAGTATCAGCGCCAGCCTAACGAAGGGAACCGGTCACGCGTTACGCTGTGACTTATTCGTCGTTCTTGGTCTTGATGACCTTGCGGCCACGGTAGAAACCGTTCGGGCTGATGTGGTGACGCAGATGCGTTTCGCCAGTGTTCGGCTCGATCGCGGTCGACGGACCGGTCAGGAAATCGTGCGAGCGGTGCATACCGCGCTTCGAGGGGGACTTCTTGTTTTGTTGAACAGCCATGATGACTCCTAGAATCGGGGCGCATTGTACGCGATGCAGCCCGAATGTTGATCTCAATTTTTTTGCTTCAGTTTTTCCAGCACCGCGAACGGCGATGGACGCTTGACAGATTCGGGCTCTTCCTCATCTGCCTTACCCGCCGTACCAGGACACACTTCATGCCTGGGCACGTAGGGGATATTCAAAATCAGTTCATCTTCAACCTGGGCCAGCACGTCGAAACGATGCGACCCCACTACCTTTTCCGGGGCCGCCGCGCTCGAACCGGGCGCGCCGTCCTCGTCCATATCCTCATCGCCTTCATCATCCTCGGTGTCGCGACCGCTGAAAACGCTGTCCTCGTCCAGGTCGGACTCGCGGCGCACCAACTGCAAGGTCACCTCGGCGTCGATGGGAAACGCAAACGGTTCCATGCAACGCTGGCAGACCAGCATCGGGCTGCCTTGCACCTGCAGCTTCAGCAAGTACTCACCCGTGCCGCCCAGTTCGCCCCGCAACCGCCAATGCACCTCACCGCGCTCACCATCCTGCTGCTGCGGCAGGCCTTCGACAGCGCGTAACATCCGCGCCAGCGGCACTTTGCCCTCAGCCTGCTTACCGAGACGAACGAACGCGAATGCGTCGATGAAGACGCCGGTCGTTTCCTTCGAAGCAACCGCGGTCGGCGCAGCGGAAGCGACGCCCTTGCCGGACTTGGCCATGGCTCACCTCTTACACTAGCCGTCGTGAATCAAAGCAGAAACTGGCAATACGGATCAACTTCGTCCAACCAGTTCCTCAGATCGAGAGATCCAGCCCAAGGGCTGCATCAACCTGCCGCTTCCTGAGTAGCATCCCAGCCACTTAGAAACTGCAAGGAAAATCCCGCGAAACGTTAGATAATACTGTGACTTACGTCATAACGTCAAACCAAGCATGACTATTTCTCCACGCCGTCTGATTCTTGCCTCGACCTCGATATACCGTCGCGAATTGCTTTCGCGCCTCCGACTGCCCTTCGAAGTGGCCCCGCCCATGGTCGACGAAACGCCGGAGCCTGGTGAAAGCCCCGCCAACCTGGCGGTACGCCTGGCGCTGGCCAAGGCCAACGCCGTGGTGCAACAGCAGCCGGGCGCGGTGGTGATCGGCTCGGACCAGGTGGCGACGATCGATGGTACCCCTATCGGCAAACCGGGCGATTTCGCCCGGGCCCAGCGCCAGCTGCGCAGCCTGTCCGGCCGCGAAGTCGAATTCCACAGCGCGCTGGCCGTGACCGATGGCGAGCGTGTGGCCCATGCGGACATCATCACCCGCTGCCGTTTCCGTGAGCTTTCCGATGCCGCCATCGAAGCCTACCTGCTGGCGGAATCGCCCTATGACACCGCCGGCAGCGCCAAGGCGGAAGGCCTGGGCATCGCGCTGATGGAAAGCATCCAGAGCGATGATCCCACCGCCATCATCGGCCTGCCCTTGATTGCCTTGACCAGCATGCTGACCCTGTTTGGCCTTGACCCTTTGTTGGCCGGCACCGCGCAGGCAGCACAATGAGCGGCGCCGACCATGATGCCACGGCAGGGGCAGCCCCCGCCACACCGGCGCGCGGCACGGGTCCTGGCACCCTGCACCTGATCCCGGTGGGCCTGGGCGATGCGCCCGCCGAGCGCTGGCTGCCTGCCGAAGCGCGCAGCCTGGCGGCCGGGCTGGACTGCTACATCGCGGAGAACGCCAAGACGGCGCGCGCCTTCCTGAAGCAGATAGGGACGCTGCGGCCCCTGCAGGAAATCACCATCCACACCCTGGGCGAGAAGACCAAGGCCGATGAGATCGACGGCTGGCTGCGGCCCTTGCGCCAGGGGGGCGAAATAGGACTGGTGTCGGAGGCCGGCTGCCCTGCCGTCGCCGATCCCGGGGCGCGGGTAGCCGATGCGGCGCACCGCATGGGGCTGCACGTGCGGCCCTGGGTGGGGCCGTCCTCCATATTGCTGGGCTTGATGGCCAGCGGCCTGGACGGGCAGCGTTTCACCTTCCACGGCTACGCGCCGGTGGAGCCGGGCGAACGGGCGCGCCAGCTGCGCGCCTGGGAACAGTTGTCAGCACGCAACAACCAGACCCAGATGCTGATCGAGACGCCCTACCGCAATGCCGCCATGTTCTCCGCCTTGCTGGCCAGCCTGCGCGGTGACACCCGGCTGTGCATTGCCCGGTCGCTGACCACGGACGACGAATGGATACGCACGGCGACGGTGGCCGAATGGAAGTCCCGTCCGGCGCCGGACCTGGACAAGAAGCCGACGCTGTTTCTCTACCTTGCCCGATGATGCGCGCCGCGCTCACCTTGCTGGCGGTGCTGGCGTTGGCGGGTTGCGCGCGCCAGTGGCCGGCGGGACTGGACGTCGATACGTCCGTCACGGCGACCAGCCAGGACAGCCGGGTGCGTTTCATCGTGCTGCATTACACCGATGGCGATGAGGCCGCGTCGCTGCGCACCCTTTCGCGCGGGGACGTCAGTGCCCACTACCTGGTCAGCGACGAAGCGACCGGCCGGGGACGGGTGCGGGTCTACAACCTGGTGCCCGAAGCCCGCAACGCCTGGCATGCCGGCGACAGCAGCTGGTTCGGCCGCACGGCCCTGAACAATTCGTCCATTGGCATAGAGATCACCAATGAGGGTCCACTGCCTGGCCAAGCAGACCGTATGGCTGGGCAAGGGGAAGGACAAGGGCAGCCGCCATCGACGCAGCCGGCGCCGTGGCAGCCGCGGCAATGGCAGCCCTATTCGGAAGCCCAGATCCGGGCAGTCATCCTGCTCGTGCGGGACATCGCGCAACGTCATGGCGTGCGGCCGGAGAACATCGTCGGCCATAGCGACATCGCGCCGCAGCGCAAGATCGACCCGGGCCCGCTGTTTCCCTGGCGCCGCCTGGCACAGGAAGGCCTGGGCCGCTGGTACGACGAAAACGGCGCCCAGGCCGCCAGCCTGCGTTTTGCCGCCTCCACCCTGCCCGACGCCGCCTGGTTCCAGACCGAACTGGAACGCGTCGGCTACGACATCCCGCACACGGGCATCTACGACCCCGCCACCACCCGCGTCATCGCGGCCTTCCAGATGCACTACCGCCCCGCCCGCTATGACGGCATCCCCGACGCCGAAACCGCCGGCATCCTGGCCGTGCTACCAGGCGAAAGCGAATAAGCCGCGGGCGAGCGGCGCAAGAGGCAAGGATTTCTGAGAGGTTTTTTTAAAAAACCTCCACTTCTATTTTCTAAAGGACCCGACTCGTCCGCCTGGCGCGTGCCCACAGCACGACGCGCCATGCCAGCAGCACGGCCAGGACGGTGCCGTACCAAAGCGGCTGGGTGAAATCGTGCTTGCCGGCCTTGTGCCACCACAAATGCAGCAGCGCCAGCAGACCTATCACGTACACGGCCCGATGCAACCGCCCCCAATTGCGGCCCAGCCGCCGCATGGCTCCCTGGAAGGAAGTCAGGGCCAACACCAGCAGCAGGACAAACGCCAGGAATCCGACCAGGATGAAAGGCCGCTGCCCCACATCCTCCACCATGGACGCCGGATCGAACCCGCGATCCCAGCCCGCCCATGACAGGAAATGCAGCAGCGCGTAGAAAAACGTGAACAGGCCGCACATCCGCCGCACCCGCAACAGCGCCGGCTGCCTGATCAACCGCCGCAAAGGGGTGATACCCAGGGTCACCAACAGGCAGACGAAAGTCCATGTACCGGCCGAACGGGTCAAGAACTCGACCGGATTGGCGGTCAGGCCGTCATTCATGCCCAGCCAGACCCAGCGCAACAGGGGCACCAGCCCCAGGATGAACAGCAGCGGCTTGCACCGCCCCACCTGGCGCGCAGTCCACTGCCGCGGCGCGGCGCCGGACGGAAAGGAAGCAGTAGTCATCAGGACAGCGACATCGTGGCGGTATTCATTTGTATAGGCATCGATTCATGGCAGCGCCGCGCGGATTCATGGCAGCGCCGCGCGCCAGGGGCGTTGATTCTTAGCGACATTGATTCCTGGCCGAATCAATAATTCGCGCGCAGGTCCATGCCCTGGTAAAGCGACGCCACCTGCTCATAACCGTTGAACATCAAGGTCTTGCGCTTGGGACTGAACAAACCGTCACCGATCCGCCGCTCGGTAGCCTGACTCCAGCGCGGATGCGGCACATTCGGATTGACGTTGGCATAGAAGCCATATTCATTGGACGCGGCATCCATCCAGGAACTGACAGGCATCTTCTCGACCAGGCGGATCGCCACCAGCGACTTGGCCGACTTGAAACCGTATTTCCACGGCAGGATCACGCGTACCGGCGCGCCGTTCTGGTTCGGCAGCACCTTGCCGTACAGCCCGAAGGTGAGCAGCGCCAGGGGATGCATGGCCTCGTCCAGCCGCAAGCCTTCCGTATAGGGCCAGTTCAGCACGCCACTGCGCAGGCCCGGCATGGTGTCGCGCTGCGCGGCCGTGACGAACTGCACGAATTTGGCATTGCCCGTGGGCTCGACCTGCTTCAGCAACGCGGACAAGGAATAGCCGATCCAGGGAATCACCATCGACCAGCCCTCGACACAGCGCAGCCGGTAGACGCGCTCTTCCTGGGGCGCCAGTTTCAGCAGTTCTTCGATATCGAAGGTGCGCGGCTTGTTGACCTCGCCTTCGATACTGATGCTCCAGGGGCGTACCTTCAGGGCCTTGGCGTATTTGGCCGGGTCGCCCTTGTCCAGGCCGAACTCGTAGTAATTGTTGTAGGACGTGATGTCGTCATAGGACGTCTGCTTGTCCATGACCGTGTACTGGCTGTCAGGCGTTGCTGACAGGGCCGGCAGGCCGTCAGCCTGGGCCCTTGCGGGGGCGGCCAGGCCGGCCGTGCCCAAGGCTGCCAGGCCGGCGCCCGCCTTGCCCAGCCACGCACGCCGCTCGCGCCAGATGGGCTCCGGCGTGATTTCCGAGGGAAGAATGTCCGAGGGTTTGCGTATCAGCATGTCTGCCGGCTCCAAAGTAGGCGCGTCACCGTATGCCGCGTAATGCGCGACACAATGAATTATTCCATTCAGACAGGGCGCCTGGCGCGAATGTTCCCGGCGCGGGCGGCGCCTGCGTATCGCCCGGCGGCGATTATTTCACGCGCTTCTGACACGGAATCACGCGCCAGGAACCAGGCAATCCTCGGACCGCCCGCTCAACCCCGGTCGGCCAGCCAGGCACTCAGCTCCGCCACGTTTTCGACGATCACCTGCGGCGCACACCCCTCCAGCTCCTTGCGAGTATGCGCGCCATAGGTGACACCCACGCTGTGCACGGAGGCGTTGGCAGCCATATTCAGGTCGTGCGACGTGTCGCCGATCATCACCACCCGCTCGGGCAGCACGTTCAGCTCGTCCATGATTTCGTGCAGCATGGCGGGATTCGGCTTGCTGAAGGTCTCGTCCGCCGTGCGCGTCGCCTGGAATACCTCGGCCAGTCCACTGGCCGCCAGGGCACGGTTCAACCCGACCCGGCTCTTGCCGGTGGCCACCGCCAACTGGACATTGCGCTGCGCCAGGTCGGCCAGCAATTCGCGGATGCCGTCGAACAGCTTCAATTCCGGATCGCGCAGCAGGTAGTTGACGCGGTAACGCTCCAGGAAGCGCGGCGTCAGCGCCTTGGTCAGTTCGGGCACGGCATGGCGCAGCGCGCTTTCCAGCGACAGCCCGATCACCCAGCTGGCCTGCGAAGCCGACGGCACGGGCAGGTCCAGATCCCGGCAAGCGCCCTGGATGGCGGCCACGATGCTGTGGGTGGAATCCATCAAGGTGCCATCCCAATCGAACACCACCAACGAATAAGGCATGGTCAAACAGTCTCCAGCGTATTAAGTAGTTGCTCGCAGGCGGGCGGCAGGGGCGCGCGCAGCTCCAGCGTCTCCCCTGTCACCGGATGGGGGATGGTCAATTGATGCGCATGCAGGAACATCCGGTTGAAGCCCTGCCGCGCAAAAATGGCGCGGGTCTCATCGTCCCCATATTTATCGTCGCCGACAATCGGGAAACCGCTGGACGCCAGATGGACGCGGATCTGATGGGTACGCCCGGTACGCAGCTCGGCTTCCACCAGACTGTAACCGCCAAAGCGCTTCTTCAAAGTCACGATGGTGTGGGCCGCCTGCCCCTCACGGTCCACCCGCACCCGCCGCTCGCCGGACGCCGTCGTCCATTTGAGCAGCGGCAGCTTGATGTGCTGGCGGTCATTGACCCAGTCGCCCTGCACCAGCGCGTAGTAGCGCTTGCTGCCCAGCCCCTCGCGCAACATATGATGCAGGCCCAGCAGGGCCTTGCGCTTCTTGGCGATCATCAGCAGGCCGGAGGTGTCCCGGTCCAGGCGATGCGCCAGTTCCAACATAGGCGCCCCGGGGCGGGCGGCACGCAGACGCTCGATGACGCCGAAGGCCACGCCACTGCCCCCATGCACCGCGATGCCTGCCGGCTTGTCCACCACCAGCATGCCGTCGTCTTCGTAGACGACCGGGAATTCCGCCGGCGGCACCGCGCGCGGCGCGTCGGCGGCTGGCAGGCGGAACGGCGGCACACGTACTACGTCCCCGATTTCCAGGCGCTGGTCGGCCTGGACGCGTCCCTTGTTCACCCGCACATTGCCGTCACGGATGGCTTTGTAGACGTGGCTTTTGGGCACGCCCTTGCAAATGCGGAACAGGAAATTGTCGACCCGCTGACCTTCGTGTTCGTCGGTAACTTCGACCAAACGGACGGCAACGGGCGGATTGGGGGAAGCACCAGGGGATGATTCTTTGCGCATTGCGAAAAGCGGCATATAATCGGGACAGCCTTAAGGGGCTGAAATGGGGGGCTTTGGCTGAATGGCCGCTTGGCGTAGAGATGCTGTTTGCAACTCCGTCGGGTACGCTTTTTGGCAACGCCGTCCGGTGCGCAGGACGCTATTGTACCGCCTGCTCGATTTCAGCTCCGGGGTCATTCGGTCGCCGGCGCAACCGAGCCCAACAGAAAGTGGTGTGGCACATTTTGCCCGCTTTCATGACAGGACCGTTGCAGCCGCGCGCGGCTCTGAAGCATACGCAAGCATCGTCGCATTTAAAGCACCAGACGCGCGCCCTCTCTAAGTTAGTCGCCGCGCCTGAGTTCCCGCAGCAATTTTATTCGTCAACCACATCCGTGCTCCTGACTCTCCTGCTGACAGAACCCCGTGCCTATCGGCACGCAGTGCCCGCCTGACTGGCGCGGATACGCCTGGGCGCTGCCCAGGTACGGTCCGCAAGCCGCTTGTTCTTGCCGCAGTCCGCAGACCGTGTGATCCGAGGTCACGCGCCGATATCGGCGTGTCATGACTACGGAGAACCTTCTCATGAAGCGAATGTTGTTCAACGCGACGCACCAGGAAGAACTGCGCGTCGCCATTGTCGATGGGCAAAAACTCATCGATTTGGACATTGAGACTGCCGGCCGCGAACAGCGCAAAGGCAATATCTATAAGGGCATCATTACCCGCATCGAACCCGGCCTCGAAGCCTGCTTCGTCAACTACGGTGAAGACCGCCACGGCTTCCTGCCTTTCAAGGAAATCGCACGCAGCTACTTCAAGGAAGGCGTCGATGTTCGCACCGCGCGCATCCAGGACGCCCTGCGCGAAGGCCAGGAACTGATCGTCCAGGTCGAAAAAGAGGAACGTGGCAATAAAGGCGCCGCGCTGACCACCTTTATTTCGCTGGCCGGCCGTTACCTGGTGCTGATGCCCAACAACCCGCGTGGCGGCGGCGTGTCGCGCCGAGTCGAAGGCGAAGACCGCCAGGAACTGCGCGACACGATGGACCAGTTGCAATTGCCGCAAGGCATGAGCATCATCGCCCGCACCGCCGGCATCGGCCGCAACGTCGAAGAGCTGCAATGGGACTTGTCCTATCTGATGCAGCTGTGGACCGCCATCGACGGCGCCGCGCGCGACAATTCCGCCCCCATCCTGATCTATCTGGAATCGAGCCTGGTCATCCGGGCCATCCGTGATTACTTCTCGCCGGAAATCGGCGAGATCCTGATCGATACCGACGAGATCGCCGATCAAGCCACCGCTTTCATGAGCGTGGTGATGCCGGACAACGTGCACCGCGTCAAGCGTTACCGCGACGACGTGCCCCTGTTCTCGCGCTTCCAGATCGAGCACCAGATCGAAACGGCGTACTCGCGTACCGTCACCCTGCCCTCCGGCGGCTCGGTGGTGATCGACCACACCGAAGCACTGGTGGCGGTGGACGTGAACTCCGCCCGCTCCACGCGCGGTGCCGACATCGAGGAAACCGCCCTGCGCACCAACCAGGAAGCGGCCGATGAAGTGGCCCGCCAACTGCGCCTGCGCGACCTGGGTGGCCTGATCGTCATCGACTTCATCGACATGGAGGACAGCAAGAACCAGCGCGCCGTCGAACAGCGCCTGCGTGATGCCCTGCATTTCGACCGTGCCCGTGTGCAAATGGGCAAGATCTCGCGCTTCGGCCTGATGGAACTGTCGCGCCAGCGCCTGCGTCCGGCCCTGAACGAGGGCTCGCACATCACCTGCCCGCGTTGCAACGGCACCGGCGTGATCCGCGACGCGGAATCGAGCGCCCTGCACGTGCTGCGCCTGCTGCAGGAAGAGGCCATGAAGGAAAACACCGCCGCCGTGCACGCCCAAGTGCCGGTGGACGTGGCGACCTTCCTGCTGAACGAAAAGCGCGCCGACATCGCCAAGATGGAAGCCCGCCTGAAGGTCAACCTGGTGCTGATCCCCAACAAGCACCTGGAAACCCCGCATCACCACATCGAACGCCTGCGCCACGACGATCCGCGCCTGGAAGAGACCCGTGTCAGCTTCGAGCTGGCCGAGGCTCCCGCCACGGACGTCGCTTTCGCGCCCAAGGAAACGGAAGTGAAGGCGCGTCCGGAAGCGCTGGTCAAGGGCATCACGCCCTCGCAGCCCGCTCCCGTCGCACCGACGCCCGCGCCGGTCGCGCCCGCCGCGCCGGCCCCCGCCGGCATGGGTGGCTTGTTCAAGCGCCTGGTGGGCTGGCTGTCCGGCGGCGAAAAGGCCGCCGCGCCTGTCGCCGCGCCGGTCCAGTCCGAAGAAGCCAAGCGCGCCACCAGCCGTCCCAAGTCCCGCACGCATGACGGCCAGGACCGCCGTGGCGAACGCCATGGTTCCGACCGTGGCCGCGGTGGCCGCCGTGGCGAAGGCCGCGGTGCCGAGACGGCGGAAGCCTCGACCGATACCAACAGCCGCCATCATGTGCGCGGCGGCCGTCGCAACGATGCCGAAAGGCCTGCTCGTGGCGAACGCGGTGAGCGTGGGGATCGTGCGGAACGCGGTGACCGCGCCGAACGTGGCGATCGTGCGGAGCGCGGTGAGCGCGGCCAGCGCGATGCCGCCCTGGCAGCCAACCAGGCCGCCAGCCAGGCACTGGGCCAGGCCGATCAGGCTGAACGCAATCTGCCGCAGACGGACACCCAGGAGGACGGTACCCCCGCCCGCCAGGGCCGTAACCGCCGTGGCCGTGGTGGCCGCAACCGCCGCGAGGAATCGGGTGCCGATGGCGCGATGAGCGAGCAGGAAAGCATGGTCGCGGCCTTGGCCGAGACCGTGGCTGCCGCGCTGCCGCCGGATGGTACTGGCGAAGCCGCGACGCGCGATGCTGCCGCGACCGAGGGTGAGACCGACGAGTTCGGCAATCCCATCGCCGCGGAAGGTACGGATCCGGAACGGAAGCGTCGCCGTCGTCGTAGCCGTCGTGGTCGTCGCAGCTCGGAAGACGGCGTGAGTTCGGATGTGGAAGGCCAGGAAGATGGGCTGGACGCGTCGGAACAGGGCGATGACGATCGCCTGGCCGCCGATGCGCAAGCCGCGCTGTCGGAAGTCGCGACGCCTGTGGATGACAGCAAGCCGGTCGCTTCGGCCGCCGAGACGCATGTCGCGGCGCCCTTCGCCGAACTGTCGGAATCGACGCCTGCTCCGGCGGCTGCCGAACCGGTCACCACGGCGCCTGTTGCCGTGACGGCGCCGGTGCAGGTTGCCACGCCGGCCCAGATCGTTGCCGAAACGCAGGCAGCTGAATCGGCCGCCGCGCCGGCTCCGGTGGCTGCTCCGGTCCAGGCTGCTGCGCCGGTCCAGGCTGCTGCGCCGGCTCCGGCTGCTGCGCCGGCTCCGGCTGCTGCGCCGGCTCCGGCTGCTGCTCCGGTCCAGACCGCTGCTTCGGCTCCGGCTGCTGCTCCGGTCCAGACCGCTGCTTCGGCTCCGGCTGCTGCTTCGGCTCCGGCTGCTGCTCCGGTCCAGACCGCTGCTTCGGCTCCGGCTGCTGCGCCGGTCCAGGCTGCTGCGCCGGCTGAGGCTGCTGCTCCGGTCCAGGCTGCTGCTCCGGCTGAGGCTGCTGCTCCGGTCCAGACCGCTGCTCCGGCTCCGGCCCCGGCTCCGGTCCAGACCGCTGCTCCTGCCGCCGCTCCGGTCCAGACCGCTGCTTCGGCGCCGGCTGCGGCTTCGGTCCAGGCTGCTGCTCCGGCTGCCGCGCCGAGCAAGCAATCGCTGCATAACGTCGTCAATGCTGCTGGCCTGAGCTGGATCGAAACCGATCCTGAGCGCCATGCGCAGACGCAGCAACGCATTGCGGCGAGCCAGGTGCCGCTGCGCCTGGGTCGCGAGCGCAAGCCCGTGGCGCCGGTGTCCAGCGAACCGCTGCAACAGGTCGAGACGCGCCACTGATCGAATAGATCAGGCTAGTCAGCCCTGAAAACCCCGAGGCCCGGATCCATCCGGCCTCGGGGTTTTTCTTTGCCCGCCCGCAATGGCATCACGGCCCTCCCGGCCGCCCGCTCAAACGACAGAAAAATATAAAAAGGGGGGATGGATATCCCCCCTCCCCCCAAACCGACAATCCCGTAAGTCGCTGGAAACCCCCATCACCAAGCTCCCCGCTGGGCGATACCCAAGACAGGTGCGACGGGAGGTTCCCCCATCATCTGAATATTCTTTCTTATGACTTCCGCGCATCGCGCAAACAAAAAACCCCGGCGCAAGGCCAGGGTTTCCTATGCCGCCAGCAGCGGCAAATCACGACTACCGACGATCAGAACAAGTACGTGTACGTCAGGTTCGTCACATCCAGCCCCGGGTTCGGGGTCTTGATGCTGGCGTTCGAGAAGTGCGAATAACGCAGGCTGATCCGGTTGTGCTGGTCGAACTGGTAACCAAAACCGATATGGTCGCCGAACTGGAACGCCGTGCTGATGGTCTCGTCAGCGAACTTGGTCCGGTTGAATACCGTCGGACCCACACCGCCTTCAAAGAAGAAGCGGTCGGTGACCCACCAGCGGAACATCGGAATGGCATTCAACTGCCAGGCAGTCGAAGGATGGCCGCCACCGCTATGCGCCCACCAGTAAGCAACACCCAGTTCACCGGTCAGGTCCAGGCGGCCAAGGCTGCCGCTGGTCTGCCACAAAGGCGCCGTTTCGTAATTGATCGCGCCACGGTTGTAGCTGTCGCCAAAACCGCCCTGCACACTGATACCGCCCTTATCCTGGGCCTGGGCGGCCGGAACGGCACACGCCATCGCCAAGGCAGCCAACGCGCCTGCAACCAGGCTCTTTTTATAACCACTCTGCATGGGGAAACTCCAAGCTACATTTTTTCGAGGTAAAGATGCGCTGTAACTTATCAGAAAAAACTGACAACGACCATGAGACCAAGGTAAGCCTTGACGAACATGGGCAAGAAAGCCACGAAACACAGTTTTCGAAAATCAACACCAATCGAATGCCATGGCAATGCTCTCTGCCTGGCGCCGCGCGCCGATAGCACGCGGCGTGCCCGGCATCACGCGCTCAGGACCTCGACCGGCTGCCGCGTCAGCAACGCCAGCAGGCGCGCGATTTCATCACGCAGCTGGCGGCGGTCCACCACCATGTCGATGGCGCCCTTGTGCAGCAGGAATTCGGCGCGCTGGAAGCCTTCCGGCAGCTTCTCACGCACGGTCTGTTCGATCACGCGCGGGCCGGCAAAACCGATCAGCGCCTTGGGTTCCGCGATCACCACGTCGCCCATGAAGGCGAAGCTGGCCGACACGCCACCCATGGTGGGATCGGTCAGCACGCTGATGAAAGGCAGCTGCTCCTTCGCCAGGCGCGTCAGCATGGCATTGGTCTTGGCCATCTGCATCAGCGACAGCAGGCTTTCCTGCATGCGCGCACCGCCCGAAGCAGCAACGCAGATGAACGGCGTCTTCTGGTCCAGGGCCGCCTGGGCACCGCGGGCAAAGCGCTCGCCCACCACCGAGCCCATGGAACCGCCCATGAATTCGAACTCGAAGCAGGCCAGCACGGCAGGCACACCCTTGATCGAACCACTGACGACCACCATGGCATCGGTCTCGCCGGTCTGCTTGACGGCTTCCGCCAGACGTTCCGGATACTTGCGCGAATCCTTGAACTTCAGCGTGTCGACAGAACGGATGGACTGGCCGAGTTCGACCCGCCCTTCCAGATCCAGCAGCGAATCGACGCGCGCGCGCGAGCCGATACGCATATGGTGATCGCACTTCGGGCAGACGTGCAGATTGGCCGCGAGATCCTCGTTATAGAGCACCGATTCGCACGACGGGCATTTGACCCAGAGACCTTC
The DNA here is from genome assembly GCF_002209485.1 of Achromobacter sp. HZ34. Classification (GTDB taxonomy): domain Bacteria; phylum Pseudomonadota; class Gammaproteobacteria; order Burkholderiales; family Burkholderiaceae_B; genus Bordetella_C. The sequence goes on from NZ_NJIX01000002.1 coordinate 922,460, forward strand.
CGGCACGCGCCGCGCCACAGGCTCGGACGTCTTGTTGATGCGCGGCGGCAGGAGTTTTTCAATCCAGCTCATTGTGAGTTTTATCCTGGTGGGGAACGGCGGCCGCTCAGGCCGTCGCGGGGTCCCGTTTTACGTTGTCCAGCGCCTGGCGGATAGTGCTCAGCCAGTTGCCGGCGGCGGTCGCGGCGGCGGCGGTCTGGCCGGCCGCGGGCACGCCTTCGATGGCTTTTTCCATGGTCTCGATCAGCTTGCTGCCGATCACCACGGCGTCGGCCACGCGCGCCACGCGCTGGGCGCTGTCGGCGTCGCGGATGCCAAAGCCCACGCCCACCGGAATGTGGACGTGACGGCGGATGGCGGCCAGCTTGGTCGCGACGTCGTCGGTATCGATATGGCCGGCGCCCGTCACACCCTTCAGCGAGACATAGTAGGCATAGCCACGCGCCACCTGGCCGACCGCCTCGATGCGCGCCTCGGTGCTGGTGGGCGCCAGCAGGAAGATGGGGGCCATGCCCTTGGCGCCCAGCAGCTCGGCGAACTCGCGCACTTCCTCGGGCGGGTAATCGACCACCAGCACGCCATCGACGCCCGCGGCCGCGGCCTGGTCGACGAAGGCGGCCTGGCCCATGGCTTCGACGGGATTGGCATATCCCATCAGCACCACGGGCGTGTCGGCGTCCTCACGGCGGAAGTCCGCCACGGCCTGCAGCACCTTGCGCAGGCTCATGCCCTGGGCAATGGCGCGTTCGGTGGCGCGCTGGATGACGGGGCCGTCGGCCATGGGGTCGGAAAACGGCACCCCCAGCTCGATGACGTCGGCACCGGCGCGTACCAGCGCGTGCATCAGCGGCACGCAGGACGCGGGCGAGGGGTCGCCGGCGGCGATATAGGGAATCAGGGCGGCGCGGCCGGCCGCCTTGCTGCGGGCAAAGGCAGCGCCGATGCGGTCTTTTTGTACGGTCATGCTGTTCACGCTCACCGGTGGATTACAGCTGAAGGCCGGCGCGCTCGGCGACGGTGTGCATGTCCTTGTCGCCACGGCCCGACAGGTTGACCAGGATGATCTTGTCCTTGGGCAGGGTCGGCGCCAGGCGCAGCGCGTAGGCGATGGCATGCGACGATTCCAGCGCGGGCATGATGCCTTCGATACGGCAGCAATCATGGAAGGCGCGCAAGGCTTCCTCGTCGGTCACGCCCACATAGCTGGCGCGGCCGCTGTCCTTGAGCCAGGCATGCTCGGGACCGACGCCCGGATAGTCCAGTCCGGCCGACACGGAATGGGTTTCCTGCACCTGGCCGTTCTCGTCCTGCATCACGTAGGTGCGGTTGCCGTGCAGCACGCCCACCTGGCCGGCGGCGATGGACGCCGCGTGACGGCCGCTGTCCATGCCCTCGCCGGCCGCTTCGACGCCGATCAGCTTGACATCTTCGTGCGGGATGTAGGGATGGAAAATCCCCATGGCGTTGGAACCGCCGCCCACGGCCGCGACCACGTAGTCCGGCTGGCGGCCGGTCTCTTGCGGCATCTGCGTCAGGCACTCGTTGCCGATCACGGTCTGGAAGTCGCGCACCATGCGCGGATAGGGATCGGGCCCCGCCACCGTGCCGATGATGTAGAAGGTGTTGGCGACGTTGGTGACCCAGTCGCGCATGGCTTCGTTCAGCGCGTCCTTCAGCGTGCGCGAACCCGATTCCACCGGTACCACCGTCGCGCCCAGCAGCTTCATGCGGTAGACGTTGGAGGCCTGCCGGCGCACGTCTTCGCTGCCCATGTAGACCACGCATTCCATGCCGTAGCGCGCTGCCACGGTGGCCGTGGCCACGCCATGCTGGCCGGCGCCGGTCTCGGCGATGACGCGCGGCTTGCCCATGCGGCGCGCCAGCAGTGCCTGGCCGATGCAGTTGTTGACCTTGTGCGCACCGGTATGGTTCAGGTCTTCGCGCTTGAACCAGATCTGCGCGCCGCCCAGTTCCTGCGACCAGCGGCGGGCGTGGTACACGGGCGTGGGACGGCCCACATAGTGCTTGAGTTCGTAGGCGAACTCTTCCTGAAAAAGCGGATCGGCGCGGAAATGGTCATAAGCCGCGCGCAATTCATCCAGGGCGTGCATCAGCGTTTCCGCGACGAACACGCCACCGTAGGGTCCGAAATGCCCTTGGGCATCGGGAAGATCGTAAGGTTTCACCAGGCTTCTCCCGCTGCGATACGACGCCATCGGCCGCATCGCCAGCTAGGCGGTCCACCCTGGATCGGGCAGTACCACCGACTTAGCAACCGGCTATTTTACCCGAGCGGCGCCGTTTGCCGCTTGCCGGCCGCCGCCGGACCATGCGCCGCCTGCGCGGCAGGGGCCGCCTTGGCGCCACGCAAGGCCCTCCCCGGCTGGATTACAGCGATTGCCCCAGCCGCCGCAGGAAGCCGACGCAGGTCGCCAGCTGGTCCAGCGCCACGTACTCGTCCGGCTTGTGGGCATGCTCGATGTGGCCCGGGCCGCAGACGACGGTGGGAACGCCGATGCCCTGGAACAGGCCGGCCTCGGTGGCATAGGCCACTTTGCGCGTGGCGGTGTCGCGGGTCAGCGCACGCACCAGCTCGGTGATGGCGGCCTGTTCCGATGCCTCCAGGCCGGGCGCGGCCGGACCCTGCTCGATTTCAACGCGGGCCGCGGGAAACTCGGCGTGCATGCGCGGCAGCAAGGTTTCACTGACATAGCGCTGGATATCCGCCTGGATGTCCCCGGGCGACATGCCGGGCAGGTTGCGGAACTCGTAGGTGAATTCGCAGGCGTCGGGAATCGTGTTGACGGCAATGCCACCGCGGATCTGGTTGGTGGTCAGCGTGCTGAAGGGCACGTCGTAGAACTTGTCGTAGGGCCCCTTGGCACGGTAGGCGTCGGCCAGGTCGCGGATGTGGCAGATCAGGCGGGCCGCATGCTCGATGGCATTGCAGCCCTGCGGCGTCAGCGAGGAATGCGCGGCCCTGCCGTGCACGCGGCAGTGGAAGACATTGATGCCCTTGTGCGCCACCACCACCTGCATGCCGGTGGGTTCACCCACCACGCAGCCTTCCGGCTGGATACCCCGTTCGCGCAGGTCGGCCAGCAGGTAGGGCGCGCCGGCGCAGCCCACTTCCTCGTCGTAGGAAAAAGCCAGGTGCAGGGGCTTTTTGCGCGGCATGGCGAGGAATTCCGGCACCAGGGCCAGGGATGCCGCAATATAGCCCTTCATGTCGCAGGAGCCACGGCCGTACAGGCGCCCTTCCCGCTCTTGCAGGACAAAAGGATCGGAGGTCCAGTCCTGCCCATCCACGGGCACCACGTCGGTATGCCCGGACAGCACGATGCCGCCCTGGGTGCTGCCGTCCTGGGCGGGCAAAGTGGCGAACAGATTGGCCTTGTTGCGGTCGGCGTTGTGCACCAGCACGGCATCGACGCCCTGCTTTTTGAGCGCATCGCGCACGGTCTCGATGAGTGCCAGATTCGAATTGCGGCTGGTGGTGTCGAACGCGACCAGTTTTTCCAGCCAGGCGCGGGTGGCGATATCGGCATCCTGCGCGGCTTGCGTGGGGGTATCCATGATGGCGGCGGCCCTGCGTGAACGAAACTGGCAGTTTAGGCTTATTTACGCGCGGCGCCCGTTACGCCGGCGACGTCCGTCAGCGCCACCAGGGCCCGGCTCAAGGCCTCGCCGTCGGGCACTTCCACCGTGAACACCATGTGCGCCAGCGAGCTGCGGCTCTGCGTATTGACGCCAATGACGTTGAGCCGCAGCTTGGCGAACACTTCGGACAGGTCGCGCAGCAGGCCCGACCGGTCATGCGCCCGGATGCTGACATCGACCGGATAAAGCGTGCCGCCGGTCTTGCCCCAGGTAACTTCGATGCTGCGTTCCGGTTCGCGGCTGGCCAGCGCGGCGTAGCTGTGGCAATCCGTGCGGTGGATGGACACCCCGCGCCCGCGCGTAACGAAGCCAACGATGGGGTCGGGCGGCGCCGGGCGGCAGCAGCGCGCCAGCTGGGTCATCAAGGAACCCACGCCGACCACCAGCACGCCGCTCTTGCCGCTTTTCTCCGTGCTTTCCGCGCGGCTGGCATGGGTGACGACCTGCGGCTCGGCGGATTCGGCGGACGCCGGCTGCTGGAACGCGCTGTCGACCTGGCGCAGGCTGAATTCGTCCTTGGCGGCCGCGACGTAGAGGTCGTCCGCGCGGGCGAAGCCCAGTTGTTGCGCCAATTGCTCCAGGTTGACGGCCGTCTTGCCCAGGCGCTGCAGTTCCTTTTCCACCAGGGCCTGGCCCTGGGTGATGCGCTGCTGCAGCTCGATGGCGTTGAACCACGCACGCACCTTGGAACGCGCCCGCGGACTGGCCAGGAAACCCAGCTGCGGGTTGAGCCAGTCGCGCGAGGGACCGCCGGACTTGGCGGACACGATCTCCACGGTTTGCCCGGTGGCCAGTTGCGTCTGCAAGGGCACCAGTTGCCCGTCCACCCGCGCGCCACGGCAGCGGTGACCCAGGTCGGTGTGCAGGTGGTAGGCGAAGTCCACCGCCGTCGAACCGGCCGGCAGTTCGATCACCCGGGCCTGCGGGGTCAGCACGTAAATGTGCTCGCCGCTGTCGGCATCGGTTTTCCTGGCCGTCTCGCGCGTGCTGTCGGTGTTCCAGGCCAGCAGCTGGCGCATCCACGCCAACTGGCGGTCGTAATCGCTGGACGCCGACACCTGGCCGCCGCGCGCGCCGGCCTCCTTGTAGCGCCAGTGCGCGGCCATGCCGTATTCGGCGAACTGGTGCATTTCGCGGGTGCGGATCTGCACTTCGAACGGCTTGCCATCCGCATCCGCCACCACCGTATGCAGGGAACGATAGCCGTTCGGCTTGGGACGCGAGATGTAGTCGTCGAACTCCTGCTCCATCGGCGTCCACATGGCATGCACCATGGCCAGCGCGGCATAGCAGTCGCGCACGTCGCCAACGATGACGCGCAGCGCGCGCAGGTCGTACAGATGCGCGAAGTCCAGCTTCTTGACCCGCATCTTGCTCCAGATGCTGTAGATATGCTTGGGCCGGCCGCTGACTTCGGCGGCGATGCCGGCCTTGGCCAGGGCCTCTTCCATGCGCGCCACCGCGTCACGGATGAAGGCTTCACGCTCGACGCGCTTTTCTTCCAGCAGTTTGGCGATCTGCTTGTAGCGATCGGGATCGGTGAAGCGGAAGGCCAGGTCTTCCATTTCCCATTTGATCTGCCAGATGCCCAGGCGATTGGCCAGCGGCGCGTACAGGTCCAGCGTTTCGCGCGCCAATTGCGGGTCGCAGGGAACCTTGGTGGCGGCGTGCCAGCGCAGGCTTTGCAGCCGCGATGCCAGGCGCATCAGCACGATGCGCAGGTCGGCTGCCATGGCCAGCAGCATCTTGCGTTGCATTTCCTTCTGCGTGCCGCTGCCGGCGGCGCTGTCGCTGGCATGGCGCGCCACCACGCCAAGGCGCAGCAGCGCATGCGCGCCGTGCACCAGGCGCGCCACATCGTCGCCGAAGTCCGCCGCCAGGGGATCGTTGCGCAGGTTTTGTGGTGGCACCTGGAGGTCGGCGGGCAAGGCCGCCAGCACCGCCGCGACACGGGTCGCGGCGTCGGTATGCAGGCCTGCCAGGATGCGCCCGACACCGGCGGCGTGGACGACCAGGGGCTCGCCGGTGATGGACTGCTGGCCGGCGTAGCGTTTTGCGAACGAACTGGCGGCGCGCGCCAGTTGCGCCCGGCCGGCCGGGTCCAGTCCGGCCGCGGCGGCGTCGAGCCAGGCGGCATCGAGGCCAACGCCGGAATCGACGGCGCCGGCGATAGCGGCAGGCTGCGGAGATTCGGGAGCGGAAGGCGGGGACATCGACGACGGGAACGACAGGAACCGGTTGGGAGTTTGACACTCTACACTAAGGCAGTGACGGCTTCGGCCGGCTTGGCATCAGGGTTTGCGTCAGGTCATTGCGGTGTCGCCGGAGGACTCGCGCAGGCGCGCCGGGCCTGGACTCCGTCGTGTGCCACCGCTTGGGGCTGCGCACGCGCACGGTGTGCCGTCCCTGCTGGCCGTGTTTGGCCTCCGGGCAGTGGGATTGCCGGGCCCAGCCCCGGCCCTCGGCCGGTGCGGCGCCGCGTGGCGCGGCGGCGCGCGCGGCCGGGCTTCAGATGAAAAAGGCATAAAGGAATAGGCGATTCATGTTTCGATGGCTCAAAGGGCGCGGGGCGCGCGATGCGCAGGTTGAAGCGGTGCGTACGCGCATTCCGGCCGAACTGTGGGAGCAGGTGCTGGACGCCTTCCCCTTCCTGTATCCCCTGGTGCAGGAAGAACAGGCGGCGCTGCTGGACCGGGCCGCCTGGGTGCTGGCCAGCAAGACCATGAACGGCGCGGGCGGGCTGGAATTGACCGACTTCATGCGCCTGTGCATCGCCGCCCAGGCCGCCCTGCCCATCCTCAACCTGGAACCGGCACTGTACGAGGGCTGGGACGAGATCATCGTCTACCCCGGCGGCTTCGTCATTCCGCGGCGGCGCGAAGATGAGGACGGCGTGGTGCATGAGTACGACGAAGACGCGGCCGGCGAGGCCTGGGAGGGCGGCCCGGTGCTGATTTCCTGGGAGGACGCACGCCTGGCCGAGGGCGGGTATAACGTGGTGATCCACGAATTCGCCCACAAGCTGGACTTGTTGACGGGCAGCGCCGATGGCGTGCCCAGCCTGGCGGGCCGGCGCGATATCGACGGGCGGGCCTGGCGCCGTGTGCTGGAACAGAGCCTGGACCAGTTCAGCGCGGCTCTGGAGGACGTCGAAGCCGCCATTCCGGCGGACGTGGATCCGGAGGGCCCGGAAGCCGGGCAATGGTATGGCCAGTTGCCGCTGGATCCCTATGCGGCCACCGATGAGGCGGAATTCTTCGCGGTCAGTTCGGAAAGTTTCTTCGCCGATCCCGCGCCGTTGGCCGAGACCATGCCGGAGTGGTACGCGCTGCTGCGCGCCTATTACCGCCAGGATCCGCTGGCGCGGCTGCAACACCATGAGGACAGGCAATCGCCATGACCAGTGCATCTCCTCGTCTGCTTATCGTGTGGCACAGCCGCACCGGCGCGGCCCAGGCCATGGCGCAAGCCGCCGCCGCGGGCGCCCGCGACGTCGCCGCCTGGGCCGTGGCGGATGAGGATCAGGATGCGGCTGAAGGCGCCGGCAAGGCGGCTGGGATTGAGGCGGCTGGGCTTGAGGCGGCTGAGCCTGAGGCGGCTGGGCCCGGGGCAGCGGCCGCTACGATGCCGCCCGCTGCTGTTGCCGCCGAGGCCCCGCTGACGCTGAATATTGTCATGCTGCCCGCGGCCGAGGTGCAGGCCGCGGATCTGCTGCAAAGCGACGGGTTTCTTTTCTGTGCGCCGGAGAACCTGGGCACGCTGAGCGGCGCCATGAAGGAATGCTTCGATCGCTGTTATTACGGCGTGCTCGATGCCGAGGGCGTCAGCCCGATCGGCGGACGGCCGTATGGCCTGATGATCAGCGCCGGGACTGATGGCACGGGCGCTGCCCGGCAGGCGGAGCGCATCTGCACAGGCTGGCGGCTGAGCCTGGCGGCGGCCCCCTTGATTGCCCGCAACGGAGCCCAATTCCCGGCCCAGATCCTGACGCCCAAGACCGTGGGGCCCGAGATCCTGGAAGACTGCAAGGAATTGGGGGGACTGCTGGCGGGACTGCTGTTGATAGGCGGCTAGCGCCATCGACAGGCAGCAGTGTGCACTCGCTGAATAAACTCGGCCGCTCCAGGAGCGGCCGAGGTGTCGCCGGGGTATCGCCGCGGGAATGCCGCCGGGGCATCACCTGGGAATGCCGCCGGCATTCGGGCGGAGCCGGACCCGCGCGGCGCGAAACGGTGCCTTAGGCGACCGCGGCCGTGACGACGATCTCGACCTTGTAGTCGGGATTGGCAAGGCGGGATTCAACGGTGGCGCGGGGAGGCGCGTTGCCGTCGGCAACCCAGGCGTCCCACGCCTTGTTCATGCCGTCGAATTCCTTCATGTTGGTGATGAAGATCTGGGCCATCAGGATGCGCGACTTGTCGGTGCCGGCTTCGGCCAGCAGCTTGTCGATGGTCGCCAGGACCTGGGCGGTCTGCCCGGTGATGTCCAGCGTGGCGTCATCCGGGACCTGCCCGGCCAGGTAGGCAACGCCGTTATAGACGGCCATATCCGAGAGACGCTTGGCGACATTGACGCGTTTGATGCTGCTCATGGGGTGATCCCTCCTGTTGGAAACCATCGATTATCGCCGCCTTCCGCCCATGAGGGAAAGCGCGTTCGCAACCGGGCCACTGGCCGGTTCACGCACGACACAACGCCACGAGTCGGGGCAAACGGTCAAATGAAAGAATGTTTTTTGGTGATGGGGGATACCCCCATCGCCCCTTTCTTGGGCTAGCGCCCCCATGGCCGCGGCAATCAGGGGCCAAGTACTGCCGCACCGCGCCCTGCGCCGCCCGCCTACCGCGTCCTGAGCCGCCAGGCCCACCGCATCCTGCGCCGCCAAGACCACCGCGTCCTGAGAAGCCAAGACCACCGCGTCCTGAGCAGCCTGGCGCACCGCGCCTCGCGTTGCCAAGCGCACCGCGTCCTGCGTTGCCGGGCGCGCGGCGTGGCGGCCGGCCTTGCTTACTTGCCGGCGGGCAGGGGCGGCAGTTCGAAGACCTGGCGCAGGTAGGCCAGGTACGCTGGATCGTCGCACATGGTCTTTTCCGGGGCATCGGACACCTTGGCTACCGGCTGGCCATTGCAGCGGACCATCTTCATGACGATCTGCAGGGGCTCATGCCCCAGGTCATTGGTCAGGTTGGTACCGATGCCAAAGGACACGCGGCAGCGGCCGGCGAAGCGGCGCGCCAGCTCCACGGCCTTCGGGAAGGTCAGGGAATCGGAAAACACCAGCGTCTTGGTGCGCGGGTCGACCCGGTTGGCGCGATAGTGTTCGATCATGCGCTCGCCCCAGACGAAGGGATCGCCCGAATCATGGCGCGCGCCGTCGAACAGCTTGCAGAAATACATATCGAAGTCACGCAGGAAGGCGTTGGTGCCATAGACATCCGACAACGCGATGCCCAGATCGCCGCGATACTCCTTGGCCCATACTTCCAGCGCGAAAACCTGGGAGTCGCGCAGGCGCGGCCCCAAAGCCTGGCAGGCCTGCAGATATTCATGGCCCATGGTGCCCAGCGGCAGCACGCCATGCTCGCGCGCCAGGGCAACATTGCTGGTGCCGGCGAACATCTTGCCCATGGTGTCTTTCATGGTGGCCACCACTTCCTGGTGCCAGGCCTTGGAGAAACGCCGGCGCGTGCCATATTCGGCCACCCGGAAATCCGCCATGGACGGATCGTCCACCACCAGGCTTACCTTGGATTGCAGGCGCGCGCGGCCCTCGGCCAGGTTCGGATGCCGTTTGGTATTGCGGAAATAGACCTCGTTGACGATGGCCAGCACGGGAATCTCGAACAGGATCGTGTGCAGCCACGGCCCTTTCACCGTGATCGAAATCTCGCCCTCTTCCTTGCCTTCGCTCACATGGATGCAGCGCTCAGGCAGATGAAACAGTTCAAGAAAATCGATGAAATCGCTCTTGATGAAGCGCAGGCTACCCAGGTACGCCAGTTCGTCGACGGTAAACCGCAGCTGGCACAAGTCATGGATTTCCGCGCGGATCTCATCGATATAGGGCCGCAGATGGACGCCGGTGTTGCGGCACTTGTACTGATATTCGACCTGGGCCGCGGGAAATTGGTGCAGGACCACCTGCATCATGCTGAACTTGTAGAGATCGGTGTCGAGCAGCGAAGTAATTATCATGATGTCGCGGAGGGGGCCGGCCTACGGCGTTTTGCCGCGTTAGCTATTGGGGAACCATAGCACAGCGCCCAGGCCGAGGCCGCGGGCGACTATGCCCCGGCCAGGGTTATCCCAGGAGCTTTTGCCCAGGTTTGGGTAAAATCTCTCTTTTCGCGGAAAAATAAACCCCGGAGTTCCACCGCATGACCCACGTCGTTACCGAAAACTGTATCAAATGCAAGTACACCGACTGTGTGGATGTGTGCCCCGTCGATTGTTTCCGTGCGGGCCCCAACTTCCTGGTTATCGATCCCGACGAGTGCATTGACTGTGCGGTGTGCATCCCCGAGTGCCCGGCCAACGCCATCTATGCGGAAGAAGACGTCCCGCAGGACCAGTTGCAGTTCATCGCGCTGAACGCCGAACTGTCGCCCGAATTCCAGAGCATCAGCCGCGCGACCAAGCCGCTGCCCGATGCCGACGACTGGAACGGCAAGCCGGACAAACTGCAATACCTGGAAAAGTAAACGGTGCACGCGCTCGAATTGCGCCTGAACCGCCTTCGAACTGCTAATGACCGACGTATCCAAATACACGCGCCAAACCGTTACTGAAGTCCGCAGCTGGGTGCCCGGCAAGCTGTTTTCGCTGCGTGTGACCCGCGATCCTGCCTTTTCCTTCAAGGCCGGGCAGTTCGCCCGCGTCGGCTTGCCCGCCGCTGCCGATGGCGAACCGGATGCCTCGCCGGATGCCGCGCCGACGCTGTGGCGTGCCTACTCCATGGTGTCCGGCCCGCTGGAAGATGCCCTGGAATTCTTCTCCATCGTCGTGCCCGAGGGCGAGTTCAGCCCGCGCCTGGCGCAACTGCGCGTGGGCGACAGCCTTTATATCGAGAAGAATCCCTATGGTTTCCTGACCATAGACCGCTTCTTCCCGGCTGCACCGGACGGGACTCAGCCGGAGCCGCAGCCGGGCCAACAGCCGGACCTGTGGCTGCTGGCCACGGGCACGGGCCTGTCGGCGTATCTATCCATCCTGCGTGATCCGGCGACCTGGACCTCGTTCCGTCGCATCATCGTCGTGCACGGCGTGCGCCATGCTGAAGAGCTGGCCTATCGGGAAGAGATCGAAAGCTGGTCCAACCTGCCCGAATTCGCCGCCGTTCATCGCGCCGATCCACGCAAATTGATCTATCTCGCCATTGCCACGCGCCAGGCCCTGCCCGGCATGCCCAGCGAACGCCTGACGACGCTGATTGCCGACGGACGCCTGGAACAGCTGGCGGGCGAGCGCCTGGACCCCAAACTGGCCAAGGTGATGCTCTGCGGTAACCCGGAGATGCTGTCGGCGGCACGTAAACTGCTTGGTGAAATGGGCTTCGCGCCGGGACGTCGCGGTATTCCCGGCAATTTGGCCGTCGAGAACTACTGGTAAGCAACAAAACGCACGTGATTCGCAATAAATCGTGCGTTTCGGGGCGTAAAAACGGATTTCTTGTAGAAATTCCCGTTTTCGCAACAAAAACGGCCGCCCCGCGGACTGCTCACCATGGATTTCGCTATAAACACGTGCCGCAGCGCAATAATGCGGGCGTGTACCACGGGTGCATCGGGTCTCGATCCGGCTGGTTTCGATCCGACCCATGCCCTACCCTTCCAGGCGAACCGCCGCGACGGATACCTGGTCAGAACGTAAGGATTTTCATCTTATGCTGTATGAATTGCATGAGTTGCAGCGCGCCTTCCTGACGCCTTTTGCTGCTTTCACAGAAGCGAGTTCGCAGCTATTTTCCAATCCCTATAGCCCCTGGGCCTATACGCCCGTTTCGCGCCAGATGGCGGCGGGCTATGAGCTGATGCATCGCATCGGCAAGGAATACGAGAAACCCGCCTGGGATCTGCCCACCACTGAAATCGATGGCGAGAAGGTCAAGATCATCGAGAAAGTGGCGGTGGACAAGCCCTTCTGCCGCCTGATCCATTTCCAGCGCGAAGGCATCGGTCAAAGCCGATCCATGGCCAAGCGCAAGGATCCCACCGTGCTGCTGGTGGCGCCCATGTCCGGCCACCACGCCACGCTGCTGCGCGACACCGTGCGCGCGCTGCTGCCCAACCACGACGTGTATGTGACCGACTGGACGGACGCCCGCATGGTGCCCGTTTCCGAAGGGCCCTTCCATCTCGACGATTACGTCTACTACGTGCAGGACTTCCTGCACTTCCTGGGCGCCGACACGCATGTGATTTCGGTATGCCAGCCCACCGTGCCGGTGCTGGCGGCCATCTCGCTGATGGCCAGCGCCAACGATCCCTGTCAGCCGCGCAGCATGACCATGATGGGCGGCCCCATCGATCCGCGCCAGAGTCCCACCCAGGTCAACAACCTGGCGATGACCAAGCCGTATTCCTGGTTCGAGACCCAGCTTATCCATCGCGTGCCGCCGCGCTATCCGGGCGCCGGGCGTCTGGTCTATCCGGGCTTCCTGCAGCATGCCGGTTTCGTTGCCATGAATCCGGACCGCCATATGAAGTCGCACTATGACTTCTACCTGGACCTGCTGCGCGGCGACGATGGCGACGCCGAGGCGCATCGCCGCTTCTACGACGAATACAACGCCGTGCTGGACATGTCGGCGGAGTTCTACCTGGACACCATCCGTATCGTGTTCCAGGAATTCCAGCTGCCGCGTGGCAAGTGGAAGGTGGGCGGCAAGCTGGTGAAGCCGGCCGACATCAAGAAGACGGCGCTGCTCACCATCGAAGGCGAGCTGGACGATATTTCCGGCCAGGGGCAGACGCGCGCGGCGCAGGACCTGTGCAGCGGCATCAGCGCCGCCAACAAGGCCCACTACACCGCGGAAGGCGCCGGCCACTACGGCATTTTCTCCGGCCGCCGCTGGCGCAACACGATCTGTCCTAAAATCGGCGAATTCATTCGGCAACACGCCTGAGCCGACGAAGGATGGTAGAAAAAGGGGCCTTGGGCCCCTTTTTCATTCCCCGCCGGAGAAGATGCGTCAAGCGCACGAGCGAGCCTTGGCCCTTGCACCTGTCCGCACGTGGCTGCGGGCGGATATGAAGCGGGATGGGTGAAACCCTCCCGCTTGGCTGCAGCAAGGCGACGCCGGGCTGCCCTGTGGCTTGGCCACGGGTCGCCTGTCGGGTGTGGGGTCCGATTTTCTTTCTGGAAGAAGCTGTTTTTCTTTATGTCCGACTTATCCCTGGTCGATCGCATCGACGCCCTGCTGCCGCAGACGCAATGCACCAAGTGCGGCTACGACGGTTGCCGGCCTTATGCCGAGGCGATCGCCGACGGCGCGGTGCCGATCAATCGATGTCCGCCGGGTGGCGATGACGGCATCCACGCTTTGGCCGGACTGCTGCATACGCCACCCCTGCCCCTGGATACCACACGCGGGCAACACGGTCCGCTGCTGCTGGCAGTGATCGACGAACAGCACTGCATCGGCTGTACGCTGTGCATCAGCGCCTGTCCGGTCGATGCCATCGTCGGCGCCAACAAGCGCATGCATACGGTGCTGGACGATCTTTGCACGGGTTGCGATCTGTGCGTCGCGCCCTGTCCGGTCGACTGCATCGACATGGTCCCCGCCGCGCGTGAGTGGACGCAGGTCGACGCCGACGCGGCACGCCAACGCCATGACCAGCGCCTGGCACGCCTGGAAACATCACCGCAAGAACCTGCGACGCCGGAGCGTGCCGTTGCCAGCGCGGAAGTCAGCGCGACCGATGCCGATGCCCGCAAGCGCGATGCAATCGCAAGCGCGTTGGAGCGCGCCCGTGCCCGGCGCAGTGCTAAATAACGGCCGAATCGCCACCGTCCCTATCCTCCCAAGCCCGATGAACCCCGCCAAACGCCGCGAGATCTTCGCCCGCCTGCAAGCCGCCAACCCCGCCCCCGAAACAGAACTGGAATACACCACGCCGTTCCAGCTGCTGATCGCGGTGCTGCTGTCCGCGCAGGCAACGGACAAATCGGTGAACATCGCCACGCGCAAGTTCTTTCCTCACCATGGCACGCCGCAAGGCCTGGTGGACCTGGGCGAGGAAGGCGTGGCGGAATACATCAAGACCATCGGTCTTTATCGCAACAAGGCCAAGAACGCCGTCGCCACGGCACGCATCATCCTGGAACAGCACGGTGGCGTCGTCCCCGACACACGCGAGGCGCTGGAAGCCCTGCCCGGCGTCGGCCGCAAGACCGCGAATGTGGTGTTGAACACCGCCTTCCGGCAGGTCGCGATGGCGGTCGACACGCACATCTTCCGCGTTGCCAATCGCACCAACCTGGCACCGGGCAAGGATGTGCTGGCCGTCGAGCTGAAGCTGATGAAGGTGGTACCCCAGGAATACCTGCTCGACGCGCACCACTGGCTGATCCTGCACGGCCGCTATGTCTGCGTGGCGCGCAAACCCAAGTGCCCGCAATGCGGCATCGCCGATCTGTGCGAATTCAAGCAGAAGACGCCGGCCTGACAGGCGTGCACGACGCGGCCGCCGCACGATGCAAAGAAGCGTCCGTCGCCACGCCGTACGGCGTGAAATGGAAAAAGCAGCACGCTGCCACAAACGTGCAATTTCCCGGCTATATACCGATACGTGATTTGGCCGTGCAGCACTTTGCATGAGAAGTAACGGGCGCAGCGCCTTGCCGCGCAGCGTCATCCCCCCTTGCGCCGCAACACCACCACCCCGTCACCGGCATGGATGGCCGCGTTGCGCGGCGGCGCGCCGCACCATGACGGCGCCGATTTCGCCACCTTAAACCTATGTAAAACCCCCATAGAATTTTGTTTCGCCCGTCCGCATACTCGCCGGCAACAAATAAAAATTTGGTGCTACTACATGGACGACACCATCCTGGAGACACAAGGCCTTACCAAGGAGTTTCGTGGCTTCGTCGCGGTGAAAGGCGTGAACCTGCGTGTCAAGCGCGGGCATATCCACGCCCTCATCGGCCCCAACGGCGCAGGCAAAACCACGTGCTTCAATTTGTTGACCAAGTTCCTGGCGCCCAGCGCCGGCAAGATCCTGTTCAACGGCCAGGACATCAGCAGCGAACGCCCGGCGCAGATCGCACGGCGGGGCATCATCCGTTCATTCCAGATCTCGGCGGTATTCCCGCACCTCAGCGTTTTGGAAAACGTCCGCATCGGCCTGCAACGCAAGACCGGCTTGTCCTATCACTTCTGGCGCAGCGAGAAAAAACTGCACGCGCTCGATGAGCCGGCCCGCGCACTGCTGGAGCAGGTCGACCTGTCGGCCTTCGCCGACGAGACCACCGTCAACTTGCCCTATGGCCGCAAGCGCGCGCTGGAAATCGCCACCACGCTGGCGATGGAGCCGGAAGTGATGCTGCTGGACGAGCCCACGCAGGGCATGGGCCACGAGGACGTGGACCGCGTGACGCGCCTGATCAAGCGCGTCAGCGTGGGCCGCACCGTACTCATGGTCGAGCACAATATGAACGTCGTGTCCTCCATCGCCGACCGCATCACGGTGCTGGCGCGCGGAGCCGTGCTGGCCGAAGGCAACTACGCCGAGGTGGCCAGCAACCCGGCGGTCATGGAGGCCTATATGGGCAGCACCGAAGGTCAACTGCAAGGAGCGCACGGATGAACGCGCCGGCGTTGGAAATCACCGATCTGCACGCCTGGTACGGCGAGTCGCACATCCTGCATGGCGTGAACATGAACGTACGCCAGGGCGAAGTGGTGACGCTGCTGGGCCGCAACGGCGCCGGCCGCACCACCACCCTGCGCGCGATTCTCGGCCTGACGGGCAGCCGCAAGGGTTCGGTACGCATCAACGGTACCGAATCGGCCGGCATGCCCACGTTTCGCATCGCCCACCTGGGTGTCGGCTACTGCCCCGAGGAACGCGGCATCTTTGCCAGCCTCAGTTGCGAGGAGAACCTGCTGTTGCCGCCCTTCGTGGGCGGCGCGCTGGGCGGCGGCATGTCGCTGGCGGAAATCTACGAGATGTTCCCCAACCTGCAGGAACGCCGCCATTCGCCGGGCACGCGCCTGTCCGGCGGCGAGCAGCAGATGCTGGCTGTCGCGCGTATCCTGCGTACCGGCGCCAACCTGCTGTTGCTGGACGAGATTTCCGAAGGCCTGGCGCCCGTCATCGTGCAGGCGTTGGGGCGTATGATCACGGCGCTGAAGCAACGGGGCTATACCATCGTCATGGTGGAGCAGAATTTCCGCTTCGCCGCGCCGCTGGCCGACCGCTTCTACGTCATGGAGCACGGCCAGATCATCGAACACTTCGACGCCGCACAACTGAACGAAAAACAGGAAACGCTCAACGAACTGCTGGGCGTATAAGGTCTCCGACCACAACCTGCCACCCGCCGGCACGACCGGCACCCCCTTACAAGAGGGAGAGGAGTCAACCATGAAGCTGCATACCCTAACGGCTGCACTGGCCCTGGCCGGCATCGGCGCAATCAGCCTGCCGGCGCACGCCGCCGGGATTTCCGATGACGTGATCCGCATCGGGTTCATTAGCGACCTGTCCGGCGTCTATTCCGACATTGACGGCAAGGGCGGCATCGAAGCGATCAAGATGGCCATCGAGGAAGCCGGCGGCAGCATCGACGGCAAGAAGATCGAACTGGTCACCGCGGATCACCAGAACAAGGCGGACGTCGCGTCGGCGCGCGCCCGTGAATGGTTCGACCAGCAGAAAGTCGACGTCCTGATCGGCGGCACCAATTCCTCCACCAGCCTGGCCATGGCCCAGGTGGCGGCGGAAAAGAAGAAGCCCTTCATCGCCGTGGGCGCGGGCGCATCCGACCTGACCAACGCCCAATGTTCGCCCTACACCGTGCACTATGCCTACGACACCGTGGCCCTGGCCCGCGGCACCGGCTCGGCGGTGGTGAAGAGTGGCGGCAAGAGCTGGTTCTTCCTGACCGCCGACTACGCCTTCGGCCACGCGCTGGAGCGCGACACCGCCAATGTGGTGAAGGCTTCGGGCGGCGAGGTCAAGGGTGCCGTGCGCGCGCCGCTGGGCGCGTCGGACTTCTCGTCCTTCCTGCTGCAGGCGCAATCGTCCAAGGCCCAGATCCTGGGCCTGGCCAACGCCGGCGGCGACACCATCAATTCGATCAAGGCGGCCAATGAATTCGGCGTCACCCAGACCATGAAGATGGCGGGCTTGCTGGTCTTCATCAACGACATCGACTCGCTGGGCCTGCAAGCCACGCAGAACATGTACCTGACCGACAGCTGGTACTGGGACCAGTCCGATGAAGCGCGCGCCTGGTCCAAGAAGTTCGAAGCCAAGATCAACCGCAAGCCTTCCAGCCTGCAGGCGGGCGACTATTCGGCGGTGACCAGCTACCTGAAGGCCGTGAAGGCCACCGGCAGCGACGACGCCGACGGCATCATGAAGTGGTTCAAGTCGAACAAGCTCAACGACATGTACGTGAAGGACGGCTACACCCGCGAGGATGGCCGCATGGTGCATGACATGTACTTGATGCAGGTGAAGACGCCCAAGGAATCGAAGGGCCGCTGGGACTACTACAAGGTGGTCGCGACGCTGCCTGGCGACGACGTCTACACCAAGCTTTCCGAATCGACCTGCAAGCTGGTCAAGAAGTAATCCGCGCCACTGCGCGCCGCCGCGTCCATCCAACGCGGCGGCGCGTCTACGCTTGTTCAACCGCCCGCCATCCACGCGGGCGCGCAGGAAACGCACACGATGACGGAAATCTTCGGCATCCCCTTGCAGGCGCTGTTGGGCCAATTGCTGCTGGGGCTGGTCAACGGCTCGTTCTACGCCATGCTTTCGCTGGGCCTGGCGGTCATTTTCGGCTTGCTGAACGTGATCAATTTCGCCCACGGCGCGCTCTACATGATGGGCGCCTTCGCCGCGTGGGCCGGCTTGAATTACCTGGGCCTGAACTACTGGGTCATGCTGATCCTGGGCCCGATCGTGGTGGGCATCTTCGGCATCGTCATCGAACGGCTGCTGCTGCGGCACCTGTACCGGCTCGACCATCTTTATGGCCTGCTGCTGACCTTCGGCCTGACCCTGCTGATCGAGGGCCTGTTCCGCAGCGTCTTCGGGGTCTCCGGGCAGCCCTATCCGCCGCCCGACGCACTGCGCGGCGCCACGAACCTGGGCTTCATGATCCTGCCCAACTACCGCGCCTGGGTGGTGGTGGCGTCGCTGGTGGTCTGTCTGGGCACCTGGTTCGTCATCGAACGTACCCGCCTGGGCGCGCTGCTGCGCGCCGGCACCGAGAACCCACGCCTGGTGGAGGCCTTCGGCGTCAACGTCCCGCGCATGATCATGCTGACCTACGGCTTCGGCGTGGCCCTGGCCGGGTTTGCCGGCGTGCTGGCCGCGCCGGTGCTGCAGATTTCCCCCCTGATGGGTTCCAACCTGATCATCGTGGTGTTCGCGGTGGTGGTGATCGGCGGCATGGGTTCCATCCTCGGATCCATCCTGACCGGCCTGGGCCTGGGCGTGGTCGAGGGGCTGACCAAGGTGTTCTGGCCTGAAGCCTCCAGCACCGTGGTGTTCATCATCATGGCCATCGTCCTGCTGCTGCGTCCCGCCGGCCTGTTCGGGAAAGAAAAATGAACCGACAAATTGCTGCCTATGTCGTCCTGGCCGTCCTGCTGGCCCTGCTGCCTTTCATGGGGGTGTATCCCATCTTCGCCATGAAGGTCATGTGCTACGCCCTGTTCGCGTGTGCATTCAACCTGCTGCTGGGCTTCACCGGCCTGCTGTCCTTCGGCCACGCGGCGTTCCTGGGGGCCGCCGCCTACGCCACCGGCCATGCCCTGAAGGTGTGGGGCATGCCCACCGAAGCGGGGCTGCTGTTCGGCGTCGCGGTCGCGGCCCTGCTGGGCCTGGCGGTGGGGATACTGGCCATCCGCCGCAGCGGCATCTATTTCGCCATGATCACGCTGGCCATGTCGCAGATGGTGTTCTTCTTCTTTCTGCAGGCGCATTTCACCGGCGGCGAGGATGGCTTGCAGAACGTGCCGCGCGGCCGCCTGTTCGGTTTCATCGACCTGGGCAAGGACATCAACCTGTACTACCTGGTGTTCGGCCTGTTCGTGATCGGTTTCGCCCTCATCTGGCGCGCCATCAACTCGCCTTTCGGGCAGGTGCTCAAGGCCTTGCGGGAAAACGAGCCGCGCGCCATTTCGCTGGGCTATGACGTCGACCGCTTCAAGCTGCTGGCCTTCGTGCTGTCGGCGGCGCTGGCCGGACTGGCGGGGTCCGCCAAGACCCTGGTGTTCGTCTCGGCGACCCTGTCCGATGCCACCTGGCAGATGTCGGGGCTGGTCATCCTGATGACGCTGATCGGCGGCATGGGGACGTTCCTGGGCCCGGTGATCGGCGCTTTCATCGTGGTGCTGCTGGAGAACAAGGTGGGCGATTTCGGCCAGGCCATGGCCAGCTGGACTGGCGTCGACTGGTTCCGCCAGCTGGGGGAATCGGTGACCATCGTCATCGGGCTGATCTTCGTGATCTGCGTGATGGCCTTCCGCCGCGGCATCGCCGGGGAACTGCAGGCCCTGGTGCAGAAGCGCCGCCCGGCACGGGGCACGCCGGCGGGGTAAGGATTGCAAAAAAATGGCCTCCCCCAACGGGGAGGCCAAAGACGTAGTGGTCACGTTACTGCACTACATCACTGCTCTATCGAGCACCGAATTGGCTGGCCCATGGTTACGCGCCAGCCACGGCCAGACTATCAAGCGAATGTTGTGCGAATCTTTGATTCCGGCAATCCGCCCGACAGGCTTCTGTAACGAAGCCCCGCTACGATCGGCGTCTTACGCCTGGGCAAGCCACTTGCGGGCGGGCGGCTCGCGTAATCGCGAAAATCGGCGCAAAATAGGGCTCTGATAGGTCTTATATAAGACATAAGACCCGGGCAGATCCCCGGGTCGCGTCCTTACCTTAAGCGCCGCTGACGGGCTGTCCTCCCATCAAGATGACAAGCCCGCCAAAACGCCTGAAAATGGCAGCTTTTGCGGACAACAACCACGGAGTCCATCATGCCGCACAACACCTTCGACACCCTCAAGACATTCAAAATCGGTGGCAAGTCCTGTCAGTACTATTCCCTTCCGGCGCTGGGCAAGGCCCTGGGCGTGGACGTCCAGCGACTGCCCGTCTCGATGCGCGTGGTGCTGGAATCCGTGCTGCGCAACTGCGACGGCCAGAAAGTGACCGAGGAACATGTCAAGCAGTTGGCGAACTGGCAGCCGACCGCCAAGCGCGAGGAAGAAATTCCCTTCGTCGTCGCCCGGGTGGTGCTGCAGGACTTCACCGGCGTGCCGCTGCTGGCCGACATCGCCGCCATGCGTTCGGTGGCTGCGTCCATGGGCAAGGATCCCAAGGCCATCGAGCCCCTGGTGCCGGTGGACCTGGTGGTGGATCACTCCGTGATGATCGACTACTTCGGCACCCAGAAGGCGCTGGACCTGAACATGAAACTGGAATTCCAGCGCAACCAGGAACGCTACCAGTTCATGAAGTGGGGCATGCAGGCCTTCGACACCTTCGGCGTGGTGCCCCCGGGCTTCGGCATCGTCCACCAGGTCAACCTCGAATACCTGGCACGCGGCGTCCACAAGGCCAATAACGTCTATTACCCCGATTCGCTGGTGGGCACCGACAGCCACACCACCATGATCAACGGCATCGGCGTGGTGGGCTGGGGCGTGGGCGGCATCGAAGCCGAAGCCGGCATGCTGGGCCAGCCCGTGTACTTTCTGACGCCCGACGTCGTCGGCGTCGAGCTCAAGGGCAAGCTGCGCGGCGGCGTCACTGCCACCGACCTGGTGCTGACCATCACCGAAATGCTGCGCCGGGAAAAAGTGGTCGGCAAGTTCGTCGAATTCTGTGGCGAAGGCACCGCCAGCCTGTCGGTGACCGACCGTGCCACCATCGGCAACATGGCGCCGGAATACGGCGCCACCATGGGTTTCTTCCCGGTCGACGACCGCACCATCGAATACTTCAAGGGCACCGGCCGCACGGAAGACGAAATCGAAGCATTCCAGGCCTATTTCAAGGCCCAGAAGATGTACGGCGTGCCCAAGGCCAAGGACCTGGATTTCTCCAAGCTGCTGACGCTGGACCTGTCCACCGTGGCGCCGTCGCTGGCCGGCCCCAAGCGGCCGCAGGACCGTATCGAGATCGGCAACGTCAAGAACACCTTCATCGACCTGTTCTCCAAGCCGGTGGCCGAAAACGGCTTCAACCAGCCCGCTGAAAACCTGGGCCAGGTCTACACCACCAGTGCCAAGACCAAGGTCAGGAACGGCGACATCCTGATTGCCGCCATCACTTCCTGCACCAACACGTCCAACCCCAGTGTGATGCTGGCGGCGGGCCTGCTGGCCAAGAAGGCGGTGGAAGCCGGCCTGAAGATCCCCGGCCACATCAAGACCTCGCTGGCCCCTGGCTCGCGCGTGGTCACCGAATACCTGACCAAGACCGGCCTGCTGCCCTACCTGGAAAAACTGGGCTTCAACGTCGCCGCCTATGGCTGCACGACGTGTATCGGCAACGCCGGCGACCTGACGGCGGACTTGAACGAAGCCATCATCTCGGAAAACCTGGTGTGCGCCGCGGTGCTGTCGGGCAACCGCAACTTCGAAGCGCGCATCCACCCGAACATCAAGGCCAACTTCCTGGCCTCGCCGCCGCTGGTGGTGGCCTATGCCCTGGCCGGCACCGTCACGCGCGACCTGATGACCGAGCCGGTCGGCAAGGGCAAGAACGGCGATGTCTGGCTGGGCGATATCTGGCCGTCCACCGAGGAAGTGCAGCACCTGCTGCAGTACGCGCTGGACCCGGCCGGCTTCCAGGCCAACTACGGCCAGGTCAAGTCCAATCCCGGCAAGCTGTGGGAAAAGATCAAGGGCGTCAGTGGCGAGACCTACAACTGGCCGTCGTCGACCTATATCGCCGAACCGCCCTTCTTCGAGGGCTTCGGCATGGAGCCCGGCGCCATCCCCGTCATCAAGGGCGCCCATGCACTGGGCATCTTCGGCGACTCGGTGACCACCGATCACATTTCTCCGGCCGGCTCCATCAAGGAAAGCTCGCCCGCGGGCAAGTGGCTGAAGGAACACGGTGTATCGAAGACCGACTTCAACAGCTACGGCTCGCGCCGCGGCAATCACGAGATCATGATGCGCGGCACCTTCGCCAACGTGCGTATCAAGAACCTGATGATTCCGCCGCTGGCCGACGGCAGCCGCTTCGAAGGCGGCGAAACGCTGTACCAGCCGTCCGGCGAACAGATTTCGATCTATGACGCGGCCATGCAGTACATCGCGGCGGGCACCCCCACCGTGGTGTTCGGTGGCGAAGAGTACGGCACGGGTTCCTCGCGCGACTGGGCCGCCAAGGGCACCCAGTTGCTGGGCGTGAAGGCCGTGGTGGCGCGCAGCTTCGAGCGCATCCACCGCAGCAACCTGGTCGGCATGGGCGTGTTGCCCTTGCAGTTCAAGGGTGACGACAGCGCGCAGACGCTGGGCCTGACCGGCGAGGAAACCTTCGACATCAGCGGCCTGGAAGCGGGCATCCGGCCGCAGCAGGACGTCACCTTGACCATCCATGGCAAGGACGGTTCGAAGCGCGACGTACAGGTGCTGCTGCGTATCGACACGCCGATCGAAGTCGACTACTACCAGCACGGCGGCATCCTGCCGTTCGTGTTGCGTCAGTTGCTGGCGAATGAGCCGGCCGCGGCTGCCGCGGCTTGAGTCGAATGACCAGCGGCCGCAACGCTTGCGGCTGAACCGGTCGACCCACGCGGGCAAACGGCTGGGCGCTTGAGGGCGCCCGGCTTTTTTTATGCCTGCGGCTTTTACGTGCCCTTTTCACGCCATTCGCAGGAACGCACCGGCATGACTCGACACGAAGGTGGAATCGCGGGCCAGCACTGCGCCCCGCGTCCCTCCACCTCATTTGCGAGATCACCTTGCCTGATACTGTCCAGTTCCGCGACTCCCCTACGCTTGCCTTTCCCCTTGACTGGACGCGGCCCGATGCGGTGCACGCCAACCACCCGCGACGGCGCAGCGCCATGTCCCTGGATGGTTCCACAACGTCCTCCGGCTTTTTCTCCGACCATGGCCGGGTGAGTCCGGTGCAGAACCAAAAGCAAAGAGCATCGATGCGGGGCAATCCTCGACGCTCCTTTCAGGATGCGCGGATTGGCGGCGGCGAACCCGCGGGCCAGCGAGAGGGCTCGGCAGCCCCGGCGAGTACGCTGCAGCACCTCGAGACGGCGCGGGGTTCGGTCCGCTTGAGCCGGAATCCGTTCGAAGGTGCCGGGGGCACCGAGTTTTCCGCGAATGGCGCGAATGTCGCGAATGTCGCGAACGCCCCGGATGCCACGGATGCCCCGGATGTCCCGCCCGCCTACAGCACTATCGTCGCCCCGGATACGGGGTCGACTGCGCCAGCCGCGCTGGGGGCGTTCGTTGCGGGGGATGGGGTAAGTGGCGTCGATGGGGTGGATCCAGCCAAAGACAGCTGGACGGCCTTGCAAGGAATGTGGGACGACGTGAATGGCGCGCCGCGGGCGGATGTGAGCCGCAGCGTCGATACGTTGTACGAAGCCTTGATGTCGCATGCCGAGCAGCACTCATCCGCATCGGCCGCGGCCGGCAGAGGCGCGGCCGGACCAGGTATCGCCAAGGCACTCGTGGGCCTGGTGGAATGCACGGCCATCGCCGATTACGCCACCTTGCGTAGCGCACTGTTCGACGGCACGCTGAATCCCCATCTCAACGGCGTGAGTCTCGAACGCTCGCGTGTCCTCGCGCGCCTGCAAGATCCAACGGACGCCGGCCGCCAGGCCATCATCGAGCAGGCAGGCAAGCTGCTGGCGTCGTCGGCCTGGTTCAAGAAAAAACGCAACCCGAACGCGCCGCAAGCGTTGCAGGACGCCCGCGCACTGGTTATCGGACTGCTCGACGCCCTGGGCATGAAGGGCCATGACATCGTCGCGCAGCGAGAATGGACCGAGAGCATCTCGCAAGCCAGGAGCGCCGTCGACGATATGTTGAACCTTCCAATCGACCAGCACCAGGCGGCCGGCGCCCGCTTGGTTCGCGCCCTGCGCAAGATGCGCAATGCCAGCGACACGCTGGACTTCACGCAGTCCGTCGACGCAAGACTGGGCAGCTTGATCGACGGCCTGTCCCCAGGCATGAGGATGCAATTGGAAAATCTGTGCGATGCCCGCACAGCCCAGGGCACCGCCACTGCGGCGGGCGCCTCGACTCGTGCCGAAATGGTGAACGCGTTCATCAAGCATGAACTGCACAAGTACGAAACCGACGAGCGCATGCAGGAGAAGCTGCACATCTTCTGGGAGAAACTGGGCAACTGGACATCCTTGTCCTGCTCCCCTGCAATTGACGGAGTTGCGCACGGTGCGCCGTTCCTGGAAAGCGGCTACCGGCGCTCGTGGACCGTGATACGGCATCTGTCCCGGCTGTACCAGCGGCTGCGCGGCTGGAGCCGGAAGCAACCGCTGAAGACCAATAACGCGATCAAGGACCTGGTGGATGGCCTGGTCGGCAACAAGACCATGAGCGCGGAAAAGTTGAGCAAGAAGCGCATCATGCTCAACCTCGCGTTCACCGCGGACGCGGGCGCTGCCCCGGCCCGGGACGAGGCGCAGGCAAGGCCCGACGACGGGGCAGGCGCGCTGGCGTATCTGCAGCACACCCTGCGCAAGCTGACGCCACGGGAGTTGCAGGCCTTGGAGACGGTATTGACCGAGCCCCAGGAACTGACGTCCGGGCTGGCGGCGTCGCTGGAGCAGCACACCTTGCAGACGATACTGGCGGATGCCCAGGGACTGACGCGCGAGCTGAAGTCGTCGCCGGCGCTACATACGGCGCTGGTGCGGAGCCTGAGGCGGGAAATCCATATTCGTGAATTGCAGCGCTACGCCACGGATATCCAGGCCGCGCTGAACCTGGGCCGCAGGGGCAAGGCAAACGCCAGGCGCCGTGGCCAGGCGCTGATCGCGGCCCTGGACGATTGCTATGCGACAGCGGCCCAGGTGCCGAATGACCAGAGCGCCGTCGAATTGATGACGTTGGCGATGCAACGCCAGGGAGACAGGAAATGGATCAGCTCCCTGGCCTTGCAAGACAGGCGCCTCGTCGCCTCGGCCGCCGACGATATGAACCTGGCGCTGCGGCACAAGTCCGACGATGGCAAACGCTGCCGCCAGCACTTGCTGGAGGTCTGTGCCTACGCGGCACAGCGGGCTTAGCGCCTGGTCGAACGCGCGTCAGTCCAGGCGGATGTTGCCCTTCTGGACGACTTCCGCCCAACGCTTGCGTTCGGACAGCAGGAAAGGATTCAACTCGGCGGGCGGCATGATCGCGACTTCGGCGCCTTGGTCGTTCAGCTTCGACTTGATCTCGGGCAGGTTCATGATGCGGGCCAATTCCTTGGCCAGCTGCGCCACGGCGTCCTCCGGCATGTTCAAGGGCGCCGCGACGCCCTGCCAGGTGCCCGACTCGAAATCCGTCACGCCCTGCTCGGCGATGGTGGGCACATTGGGAATCTGCGGCATGCGGCTGCGCTTGGACACTGCGATGGCCTTGAGCTTGCCGCTCTGGACATAGGGCAAGGTCGCCAGCATGCCGTTCATGATGATCTGCGTCTGGCCGCCGATGGTGTCCGTGACGGCCTGCGAGCCGCCCTTGTAGGGCACGTATTCCCACTTCGCGCCGGTGGCCTGCTCCACGGCGACACCTGCCACGTGGGGCGCGCTGCCCATGGCGGTCACGGCGAAATTCAGGCGTTCCTTCTTCGACAAGGCCACCAGTTCAGGCAGGGTATTGGCCGGCACCGACGGATGCACGGCCAGGATGTGCGGCGAATAGGCCAGCATGCTGACACCGCGCAGATCCTTGTTGGGATCGAAGTTCAGTTTGGTGTAGACGGACGGGCTGATCACCAAAGCGCCAAGGTCGCACAACAGCAGGGTGTGCTTGTCGTCGGACTGGACCACCATGGCGGCGCCCAGGTTGCCATTGGCGCCCGGACGGTTGTCGACGATGACGGTCTGCTTCAGCGCTTCAGCGAGCGGCTGGCTGACCAGGCGCGCGATGATGTCGGACGAGCCGCCCGCCGTATAGGGCACCAGCAGGCGAACGTTGCGATTGGGCCAGGCGGCCTCGGCACGCAGGGACGGGGCGGCGACGCCGAGCGCGGCAGCGCCAGCGGCCGTCAGAAAATGACGACGGTTGATAGACATTTAACTCCTCCACGCACCGGTTCAATGCGCTTTCTTCTTATAGGATGTCGGATGACATGGAGAATTCTGCCTTTCAACTTTGACAGCGTCAATATCGCAATTGTTAGGGATTTCCTGGCGGGATGAGCGGCTGAGAGCGGCTCGGTTTGCGCCACTCATATGACAAGTGGGGCACCTGCGAGGGATGGGCAGCTTCGCCCCCGCCACCGGGGGAAGTATTTCATCCCCGCCTGACGGCGGGGATGATTGAAGAGGGGCTTCACCGCCGCGGGCCGGCGATGCCAGGCAAAGGCCGGCGACGCCCGGCTGGGGCTGGCGAGGCCAGGCAAAGGCTGGCGACGCCCGGCAAGGGCCGGGGATGCCCGGCTGCCTCTGACTACGCGGTGACGGCCAGGGGTTCGGGGGAGTGGGCAGTGGCCGCGTGCAGTTCGCCGAACTGGTAGGCGTCCATGGCCAGGGCTCCATAGGCCACTTCGTCGATCAGGCGCACGCCGGGCCCTTCGCCCGCGCCCCATGCCACGTAGAACGGCATCAGGTGCTCGTCACTCGGATGCGCCTGGGCAGCAGCCGGGGCCCGCATTTCCCAATCCAGCAGCGTCGCAGTGTCGCCGGCCGCGATGTGCTGCGCGAACCAGGACTGGAAGGGCTCCACATAAGGCAGCGGGGCCGCGTCATGGCCGCGCTGCACGTGGCGCAGGTTGTGGGTCAGCGAGCCCGAACCGATGATCAGCACGTTTTCGTCGCGCAAAGGACTCAGCAATTGGCCCAGCTTGTATTGCGCGGTGGCATCACGGCCCGCATCCAGCGCCAGTTGCACGACGGGAACGTCGACGTCCGGGTACAAATAACGCAGCGGCACCCAGGCGCCATGGTCCAAAGGCCGCTTGGGATCGTCATGCACGGTCAAGCCTGCAGCGCCCAGCAAGCCCGCCACGCGTTGCGCCAGTCCAGGCGAGCCGGGGGCAGCATATTGCAGGCTGTAGAGCTCCTGGGGGAACCCGCCGAAGTCATGCCAGGCCTGCTGGCGATCGCGCGTACTGACCGCCAGGCCGTGGCCCATCCAATGCGGCGACACCACCAGGATGGCAGCCGGCTTGGGCAGTTGCCGCGCCCAGTCGGCCAGCGCCGGACCGGTACGGCCGGGGTCCACCGCCAGCATGGGCGAACCGTGGGAAACGAAGAGTGTGGGCCAGCGCACGGTGGCCTCCTTGAGCATGACTGAATGCGGCAAGTATGATTGTTTTCGTACGTGCAATAAATCGCGCCACCTGCTTTTTAAAATTCCGGCTTTCGCAACAATAGCTTCGACGGCCGGCAACGAGGACTTGGGGGCGGTCCACCCCGCCCTTCCCTTACACTATGGGGTTACGCAGTTATCCCAGGACGCCCGTACCCTCATGCCCCGCGCTCGCAGCAATACTCCTCCTCGCCTGACACGTGATGCCTCTCGACTGGTGTCATTGGCGCTCGCGCTCAACAGCTCCGGCAGCCGCGTCGAAGACGTATTCTGGGAAGGACAGCTGAACGTGGCCATTCCCAAGCTGCTGCGTGCCGGCAACGACGCCCCGCTGGACGCCGCGCTGGACCATCTGGCGCTGACCCAGCCTGGCGCCTACGAGATCCTGGTGGAGCAGGCGGAAACGCTGACGGAGTCCACCATCATCGAGAAAAACGGGGTCAACTACGACGTCCTGCTGTTCGTCATCCCCGTGGTCGCCTGGACCCGCTATGCCATTCCCACCGGTCCCGTGCCCGCCCCCGCCCTGCAGGCCCTGACCGCGCAACTGCACGGTCACGTGCTGGCCCAGGACGTGCGCATGAGCCTGCTGCCGCATCTGGTCAGCATCGACCAGATGCCGCGCACCTTCTCGGAAACCTGGCATTGGCTGCAAAGGCTGGGTTCCCAGGCATTGGGCGCCGAGACCGTGAAGCCTACGCTGAACGCGGAAGCCGAAACCGCCAATATGCTGGCCGACACGCGCTACATCGTCGGCGCCGCCGCCGTCGCGCAAGGCACGGCCCTGTTCCGTTGGCAGGAGCAGCCCGGCGAGGCGGGCGCCACGCGGGAAAGCTGTCTTGAGCAATGGATAGAACAGGCCCAGCCTACCCTGGCTACGCTATTGCCCGGCTGCGGCATCGAATGCCTGCTGCCCGACGCGTATTACGTCAACAATCGCGAAGCAGACCGGCGCGTGCGGCCCCTGGCCCTGCGTGCCGCGGTCAACTGGCTGGAATCCTCCGTCAATCTGCAGCCCTCGCAATTGCGCGCGGTGATCGCCGGCTGCGGCGAAACCCGTATCGACGAATACCGGGTGTCCTTCACCGCGCGCAGCAGCAACGACGTCATGTACGGTTGCGTGTGGCCGCTCTATGGCCGCGAAGACGACGACGCCGAACAGGAAGGCATCAATCCGGTAGAGGAAATCGCCGCCCTGCTCAAGGATCTGGGCGTCACGGAAGTACGCCGTATCCCGGGCGTGCTGCCCATGGATTTCTGCGAAGACTGCGGTGCGCCTTATTTCCCCAATCCCCTGGGCGAAATGGTGCATGCCGAGCTGCCCGACGACGCGCAGGCCGGGCCGGCGCATTTCCACTGATCCGCAGCGGGGCCTGGACATGCGCCGCGCGCCGACTTCCGCCCTGCGCGCGGACATCTTCTGCAAGCGGGTGGATAACTATGGCGATCTCGGCGTCTGCTGGCGCCTGGCGCGCCAGTTGACGGCCGAACACGGCTGGCGCGTGCGCTTGTGGGTGGACGATGTGCCCGCGCTGTGCCGCCTGGCGCCGCAGGCCGATCCCGATGCCGCCAGGCAGACCGTCGACGGCGTCGAACTGATCGCCTGGCATGACACCATGGCCGATATGCCCGCGCCGGGCGATGTCGTCATCGAGGCTTTTGCCTGCGATCCGCCGCCGGCATTTCGCGCGGCCATGCGCGCAAGCCGGCCGTTGTGGCTGAATCTCGAATACCTGAGCGCCGAGGATTGGGTGGCGTCCTGCCATGGCCTGCCCTCGCTGCAACCGGATGGCTTGTCCAAATACTTTTTCTTTCCCGGCTTCACGGCGCAGACGGGCGGCCTGCCGCGCGAGGCAAACCTGAGCGCGCAACGCGACGCCCTGCAACGCCAGCGCGGGGCGCAGCGCGATTTTCTCGCCGGCCTGGGTTTGCCCGCCGCCGTACTCGCCCAATGGGAAACCGGGGCACTGTTGACCACCTTGTTCTGCTATCCCGATGCACCCGCCGAGGCGCTGCCGGCAGGACTCTTCGCACCGGCGCGCGCGCCCCTGCCCGGGGTCTGGTCCGATGCCGGGCGGCCCGCGCTGATCCTGGTCCCCGAGGGGGTGGCGCCCGGGCTGGACGCCGCCGCGGTCCCGCCGCACTACGGCGTCACGGTGGTGCGCATCCCCTTCCTGGGTCAGGACGACTACGACCGTCTGCTGTGGTGTGCCGACCTCAATTTCGTGCGGGGCGAGGATTCCTTCCTGCGCGCCGCCTGGGCGGCCCGGCCGCTGGTCTGGCAGATCTACGTCCAGGAAGCGCAGGCGCACCTGGTCAAGCTGCAAGCGTGGCTGGCGCGCTACAACCCGCCGGCCGCAGCACGCAAGCTGATCGAGGCGTGGAATGGCAATACGGGCTCAGTAACCGGCCCGGGCGCCAACCCGGGCAACAGCCAGGGGCGTGGCCTGGATTCCGTCTCCGATATCCCCGCGGGCGGCGGCGCCGTGGCAAACGCGCTGGCTGGCGCCCTGGCGCCGGCCGCCTGGGAGGCTTGGCGCGCCCGTGCCAAAGCGTGGGATGCCGACTATGCTCAGCAGGCGAGTCTGGCAGACCGGCTGGTCGCATTTTGCGCAAAACACCGGGAAAAAGGTTAGAATCATGGGCTTTGCGGCTATTTACTTCCCGACTTTCGCCGCCCCCGCTCATCAGTGCATGCAGCGCCAGTAGTAGCAATACGAAGACGGCGACATCCTGAAGGCAGCGTGCGGCGCGGTGCACGGAAGGTATGGCCAGGCGGAAGTGGCAATGGTGCCAGCGACGCCAGAGTTTGGCGTCCAACCCGCAGGGCTGGGCCAACCCCAAGATACCCGGAGTTTTATCAATGAAAACCGCTCAGGAACTGCGCGTCGGCAACGTGATCATGGTCGGCAAGGATCCGCTGGTGGTCCAGAAGGCCGAATACAACAAGTCCGGCCGTAACGCGGCCGTGGTCAAGCTGAAGTTCAAGAACCTGCTGACCGGCTCGGGCAGCGAATCGGTCTACAAGGCCGACGAAAAGTTCGACATCGTCGTGCTGGATCGCAAGGAGTGCACGTACTCCTACTTCGGCGACCCGATGTACGTCTTCATGGACGAAGAGTACAACCAGTACGAAATCGAAGCCGAGAGCATGGGCGACGCACTGAACTACCTGGAAGAAGGCATGCCCGTCGAAGTGGTGTTCTACGACGGCCGCGCCATCTCGGTGGAACTGCCGACCAGCCTGGTGCGTGAAATCACCTACACCGAGCCGGCCGTGCGTGGCGATACCTCGGGCAAGGTGCTCAAGCCCGCCAAGATCAACAGCGGCTACGAAATCAACGTGCCCCTGTTCTGCGCCATCGGCGACAAGATCGAAATCGACACGCGCACGAACGAATATCGCAGCCGCGTGAACTGATTCATGCGCCGGCCTTGGGGCTGGCTGCCATGGAGCACGATCTGATAACAAAGCCCCTTCGGGGGCTTTGTTGTTGTGGGGAAAGGGCCACCAGCGGCGTGGGCGGCTTGCCCTTGCTATTGCAGGCGTTCGTCGTCGAAGATATCGGGCAGGCCGAGAACGTCGATGCCTTCTTCGGCCAGTTCGGCACGTTCCTCGGGCGTCGAGGTGCCGCGGATGGCGCGGTCTTCGGCCTCGCCTTGATGGATGCGGCGCGCTTCTTCAGCGAAGCGGGGGCCGACGTTGTCCGCCTGGCGCACCATCTCGCGGACCTGTTTGAAGATGGCAGCCTGCAGGCGCGCCATCTGCACCGACTCGGCGGTGGGCTCGGCACTGGCCGGCGCCGTGGCGACGGCGCCCTCGGCGGGACGCCTGGCCGCCTCCGGATCGCGAAAATGGCCGACGTTCAAGCGCGGCGCGGACAGGCGCTTGATCACCCTGCCGCTGCCGCACACCGGGCAGGACACGAGACCACGCGCCTGCTGGCTGTCGTAATCTTCATGCGACGCGAACCAGCCCTCGAAAATGTGGCCCAGTTCTTCGCACTGCAGGTCAAATACTTTCATCTGGATAGAGATATAAGAGCCACTACTTATGGCTACCCGTCTTGCGTTTGGCGCGGGAAGCCGGTTGCGGGCTGACGTCCGCTTGTTGCGCTTGCAGCGCGTTGATCTGGCGCTGCAGATCACGCAACTGCTGGCGCACGTCCTGCTGCTGTTCGTTCAGGGCCTGGGTTTCCTGGCGCGCCTGCTCCTGGCGGGCGGCGACCTGGGTCTCCTGGTCCTTGCGCAGCGCGGCGTCGGCCTGCAGGGTGCTCAATTCGGCATTGCGCTTGGCCAGCAGGCGTTCGTTGCGCGTGTACTCGGCCTGCAGCTTGATACGCTGGATGTCCGCCGACGCCAGGTCGGCCGATTGGCCGGCAAACGCCCGGTAGGTGGACTCGGCCTGGTTCTCCGAATTGGTCTTCAGCACACGCCAGAAATTCTTCTGCTGGAACAAGGCGACGTAGTAGGTCAGGTCTTCGCTCTTGAACAAGAGGCTGGCGCCGTAGCTACCGTTGTACGTGGTGCGCAACTCGGTCACCTGGCGCGACTGGATCAGCTGCTGCAGTTCGGACACGGTGCTCGCCGGGGCGTTGGGCGCTGCCGGCGTCGGCAACGGCGCCGCGGCCGTGGCGGGCGGCGTGACGGCGGCGGCCGGATCCTTGTTGTCGTTCTCCACCTGGACCACGGCGGGACGCTTGTCCGGCGTCTGTGCGCTGGCGCAGGCCATCAGGCCCGAAAAGACACCAGCCAATACCAGTATCCGGCCCACGGTACGCAGGGGTTCACGCTTCATGCAGTCCTCTTTCTCTTGCCCTTGATGGAATTTTTTGTAAACCAGCTGTTACTCCTTACAGCCGACCGGCAATCATAATCGGAAATAAACATCTCCGACGTATTCATTGTCTGGATAGCAACGAAATCGTCTGCCCGCCGGATACCGCAACCAATCGGCAACAGCAGGCGGTTCTTTCTGCGTGCCGGCACGGGGGGATGGAGCGGGCCGGGGGCCCGCTCCAAGCCACTTGGGTAGGCGAGGCTGCGAACTGTTGGCCAACGGCCGACGGAAAGCCGGCAACGGGCACGCGCGTTCATGGGTGCGGTGCCTCGGAGGTGCGTTTATCCCGTCTGATGGCCTCATCACGGCGCCTCGACGGCGCCGTCGGCCAGTTCCCCTTGGCCTTCGGCCAACTGGAATTTGCGCATCTTCTCCCACAACACCTTGCGGCTGATGCCCAGCATATTGGCCGTGTCCTGGCGCCGCCAGCCATTAGCCTCCAGCGCCGCCACCACACGGGCGCGCTCGGCCTGCTCGGCCGGCGTGAAAGGCGCGCGCGGGGCCACCGGGGCCTGCTGGTCCACGCCGGCCTCGCGCCGGGCAATTGAACCAGCCGCGGAGCCAGCCCCGTCGCCCACACCATGCCCCGCCCCCGGCCCCTGGCCCAAGCGCTCGAACACCCGCTCGATCCGCTCCCGGTCCCATACGCGGAACTGGCGGCGGATGATGCCCACCCGTTCCACCAGATTGGACAACTCCCGCACATTGCCTGGATAGCGCGTGCGCGCTACGCGATCGACAAGCCAGTCCGGTACCTCCACCGTATCGCCCGGCAGGTAGCGTTCCAGCAGTGCCTTGAAAATGGCCGCTTTCTCGGCCGGCCCGCGCGCCTCCAGGTTCGGCACGTACAGTTCGATCACGGCCAGGCGGTAGTACAGATCCGCACGGAAAGCGTCCTGCGCCACCAAGCCTTGCAGATTCTTGTTGGTCGCCGCCACCAGGCGAAAGTCCACATTGACCTCCGCGGTCGATCCCAAACGCGTGACCGTGTTCTGCTCCAGCACCCGCAGCAGCTTGACCTGCTGGTACAAGGGCAGATCGCCGATCTCGTCGAGGAACAGCGTGCCGCCATTGGCCTGCTCGAAATAACCTTTGTGCGCACCGACCGCGCCGGTGAACGCGCCCTTGGCATGGCCGAAGAAGTGCGCCTCGAACAAACCCTCGGGGATGGCGCCGCAATTGACCGCCACGAAAGGCCCGGCCGACCACGCCGCATGGTCGTGCAACAGCCGCGCCACGCGCTCCTTGCCCACGCCGGTTTCACCATGGATCAAGACACTCGCCCGGCAGTCGGCGAAGGTCTGCGCCTCGGCCAGCAGCGCGCGCATGGACTCGGACACCGCCACCAGCGGACGCGGCGCCCGCGCCGCCGCCCGTTCGGCGGCATGGGCGATACCCGCCAGACGGAACAGCAGCGCCCGCAAGGCCGCGCCGGTGAAGGACAAGGGCAGCGTGTACGAATACGCGGGCGGGTAGTAGCGCGGATCGCGATTACGTTCCTCGGACGCCACCCAGATGGCGGGTATCCCCTGCGTCGCCAGCCAGTCATAGCCGGAGAAGCGGGCATCGTTCATCACCGTCACGGACACCAGGGCCACCGCGGGCCGCGCGGCTTCGCGCGGTGGCGGAAAGGTCAGGCCGGCGTCGGCGCGGATCACGCTGACGTCGTAACCGGACAGGCAGCGCTCGGCGCGCGAGGCAATGTCCGACGTGCCTTCCCACACGTAGAGATCTATCTCTTCATGGATGGCCAGTTCGTTGGAGGGGTCAGTAGACAAGCTGCACCCCCTTGCCGTTGCATTGCAGGGACATCAGTTTCACGTCGACGCTGTTCAGATTCAAGCCGACGACGTCGTTGATCAGGCCCAGGATGGCGGCGCCGATGCCGTTGAGTATCGGTTGCAGCGCGGTGAACAGTGGTCCCAATATGCCCAACAGGGCGTTGGACAGCGTGGTACCGATGTTCGGTTTGCTGGTGAAGGACTTGGCAAGCTCAGCCTTGCAGCCGGCCTCGGTCCCGCCGTAGCCCAGCGGCAGGAGAGTGGCCGTCGCGCAGGCATTGGTCGGCACCACCGCACCCAGGAGATTGCCCACGACTGTGCCCAAGGCATTGACCAGGCCCGTCAGCAAGTTGCCGACGCCGGTCAACAAGCCAGCATTCGGTTGCTTGTCGATGTAGCCCGCCAAGCTTCCCGAGTTGGTTTGCGACAGCTGCAGGGCCGCCTGCCACAGCGCCTTGCGGCAAAGGTAGCCATCGCCGCCGATGTTCAAAGGCGCGGGACCGGTGGTAGCGCTGGGATTGCATGTATTGGCCTGGCGCGCCTGGTTCCACATGTCCTCGGCCAGCGCGGTGCTGACGGCAGCGGGCTGCGTGCCCGCCCCCGCCTGGGCGGAGCTGCCCAGCAGGACCGTCAACAAGGCATTGGCCAGGTTCTGGGTCGCCGTGCCCAGATCGAGGGACGTCATCGCCACGGTGGCCTTCTGCCCCGCGTACAACGTGGCCGGCGTCGGACCGTTGACCAGCGGATTCAGCGTGATCTTGTTGTTGACGCCCAGGTCGATGCCGGCCACCTTCAGCGTCAGCAACTGTTTGTTCTTCAAGCCCACGCTGCAGCTCTGCGCGGAGGAAAAGGCCGTGGCCTGCGTCAGGTCGCCAACGCACGTATCCAGTACCGACGTGGTCACCGCGATGGTGGCAAGGTCGCGCCCGGCACTGTCCTGGGTGGTGCACAGGTCAGTGAGCGTGCCTTGCCCCGTCACCAGGTCGACGACGATCGGAAGGTCGACCCCAAACGCCAGCACGCCACCGAGCAGCTTGATGGTGGGTATGGTGACCTGCAGGAAGACCCGCACCTGCGCGGTATAGGCGGTGGCGCCGACGCCGCCGATGGCGATCTGCGCCGGCTCGATGACGCTGAAGGCGGGCGTGATGGTGACGAGCTTGGCAATGCTGACCGGCACACCGCCCTGCACCGCGTTCTTGCCGGTGGCCACGCCCACGGCGGCGGCGATGAGGTCCAGCGCGTTGATCTGCGTGGACAGCGCGGATGCACCATCCGGCGCGGATATCTGGGCGAACAGGCTGGAGCCGCGGCCGGCGGCGGTGGACCCCAGCGTGACGTTCAGGGAACTCAGGCCCAGCTTCGCCTTGATGGTATTGACCAGCGTCACGTTGGCGGCCAGCAGGCCGCTCTGGCCGCCGACAATGGCGACGGCATCCAGCAGATTGTTCAGCGACACCGTATTGGCGGCCAGCAGGCTGTTCAACTGGCCCACGGTGATATCGGTGGAGACATCGATGCCCAGCTGCTTGAGCAGGCCGGCTGGTGTGATCTGCACGCTGGCCAAGCCGGCGTCGTAACCCACCAGCGCGGTCGAGTTGAGGTTCAGGCCCACGGCGGACAGCAGATTGATCAGCGTGCCGGGCTGCTGCCGGGTGGAGACCAGCGTCGACCCCACGGAGAACGCGGCGACGGGCGACCCGGGCCGCGACGCGACGGACTGCACGCTGATCGACTTGCTGCCCATGAAGGGGATCAGGGAGGCGACGTTACGGTTCATCGTCACCATGACCGCGTTGTAGCGCTGATTGCCCTGCGGGGCCGCCAGGTGGCGTGGGTCGGTGGTGTTCTTGACCGGATCCCAGCGCCAGCAGGTGGCCGCGATGTCGGCGGCCGCCAGGCCGGAGAAATTCGCCTGTCCCGCCTGCACGGCCGCGGTGGTGGCGGTGGAGCAATTCAGGGGCGTGCCGCTGCTCAGCACCTGCGCCCCGGTCAGCGCGGCAAGGTCGGCCGCCTTCTGCAGGTCACGCAAGGTATAGAACAGATAGCCAAGCTGCGCGCCGCCCAGCAGGATGACCATCACCAGAAGGCCCACCGCTGCCGGCACGAGGATCGAGCCTCGTTGGCGTTGCAGGCTGAAGCGCGAACGATGGGCAGGATGACGCGCACCATGAGGCGCAGGCTGACAGTCGGGACGACGGTCGGGACAAGGCGCGGGATGGCGGTCACTGGGCATGGCAGCGGCTCTGTTTATTGCGATTGGTCGGTCTTGACGCGTTCCTGGAACCACTGCGGGATGGGCAGTTTGAAGCTGTCCAGATAGCGGTCGAAGGCGGCGGTTGCCACCACGCCCAGCGTTGGCTGCGCGGGAGCCGCACGGCGGCCGTCGCCTTGCGCGGCCAGCAGGGCACGCGTAATGCCGCCGGTACCCGTCGGACCGACGTCGACCGGTGCTGGCGTCGCGGCCGATGGACGGGGCTCGGCGAATGCCGGCCCTTGCGGCGGTGCGGCGGTGTCGGCGCCGGACACCGGCATCGGCGTGTTGACCTGGCGCACCACGGGACGCGCGGATAGCGTGCTGTCCGCGGGGACCGCGGCAGGCTGGGCGGTCACGGTGGGAATCGCTGGCGGCGCTGCGCCCGGGTTGCCCGTGGTGGTTGCCGTGCCGGCACCGCCCGCGGCCCCCGTCAGCGGCGCGTTCGTCTGCGCCAGCGCGGCGCTGGACATCAGCGTCAGTAACGCCAGCAAGCCGGCCGCTTGCGAGGCCGGCTTGGCGGGAAGACGCGGGGCCCGCCCGGCCTCGGAAGGGATGAAGAAACTACGCTGCTTCATTTGAAACTCCAGATCACGGGTGGCCCGACGCCGCCTGGGCGCCGAATCGGTCCATCAAAGGTTGCAGGCCGAACAAGGAGCCGCTGGCCGCCGACGCATCGGTATTCGCAGCAGCGCCCACCTCGGCGGAGTTTGCCGCCTGCGGCGCCGCCTCAAGATTGCGCACCACTGGTCGCGATGCCGACGCAGCCGGCGCCTGCGCTGCCACAGAGACGGCCCGCGGCCGGGCCGCCGAGACGCGCATCGCGGCGGCCAGTTCCTGCACGCGGGCGCGCGCATCCGGACTGAGCGCGGCCTGTTCCATCACGCGATTCGCGCCGGCCGCGTCGCCCTCGTGCAAGAGCAGCAGCGCGAGATTGCCCAGCACCTTGGCGTTGCCGGGTTCCAGCTCGGCCGCCTGCCCCAAGGGCACGCGCGCCCCCGCCGCGTCACCGGCGCGCAAGCGTGCATACCCCAGGTCGCTCAACACCAGGGCATCGGTGGGATAGGCAGCCGCAGCCTTGGCCAGGTCGTCCGCCGCGCCGGCAAAATTCCCCTGCCCGCCCGCCAGCAACCCCAGCCCGCGCCAGCCGGCACCCGCCTGCGGACCGTTCAGCAAAGCGCGATAGGCCTGCTCGGCCGCCTCGGGCTGGGCCGTCATGCGCAAGGCATCCGCGCGCA
The DNA here is from genome assembly GCF_002209485.1 of Achromobacter sp. HZ34. Classification (GTDB taxonomy): domain Bacteria; phylum Pseudomonadota; class Gammaproteobacteria; order Burkholderiales; family Burkholderiaceae_B; genus Bordetella_C. Next base: position 959,946 of record NZ_NJIX01000002.1, read on the forward strand.
CGCGTGTCAGGTCCACCGACTCGCCGAACTGCTGGCGGTAGGCATCGATATAGGCCAGGGACGCGAACCACCGGCCCTGGTCCTGTGCCTGCCTGATCATGGACATGACCAGCTCCGGTTTGGTGGGCCGGTTGGCGCGATCGACTTCATCCTGCTTCTGCTGGATCATCGCCTGCTGTTCCTGCTGCTCGTGATACAGCTCCATGGCGGTGCTGCTCTGCGTCGCACAACCAGCCAACCCCACCAAGGCGGCCAGCGACACGCCCCTCAGCAGGCCGTTGCCGCAAGGCACGCGCCGTCCCCATGCCGATCGAGGTTCCATTTGCATCTCCCTATCCTCCCGCCACTTTGCTCAGGCCACGCACAACGGCCAGCAAGCCGGCACCGCCGGTCACGATGATCAAGGCGGGCAGCAGCGTAATCACCATGACGCCGGTCATCTTCACCGTCGTGCGCGCTACGCTTTCCCGCAGATCCAGCCTGCGCCGCTCCCGCACCCGTTCGCTGAAACGCGTCAAAGGTTCCTGCACCGCACCGCCGTGACGATCCACCTGGATCATCAAGCGGCAGATGGCATCGATATCATCGTTGTCGAACCCGTTCATGAGACGGCCCAGCGACTGCTCGCGCGAGCGGCCGCGGGCGTACTGGTCATTGGCCAGGCGCAGTTCATAGCCCAGCACCGGCATCACGCGCTGGAACTCCGTCACCACGGTATGCAGGCACTGGTCTATGGACAGACCCACGCCCTGCAACAGGCGCAGCAGGTCTATCAACAGCGGCAACTCGGCCACGGCCTCGCGCCGGCGCCGGCTGGCGCGGCGCATCATCATCCACTTGGGCAACATCCAGCCCATACCGAACCCGAAGAACACCACCACGGCCTTGGTCAGGGTTTCGTTGAGCAGCAAGGCCCGGTGTCCCACGAGTATCCAGGCCACGATCGGCAGCACGACCGCCAGCAGCGCCCGCATCAGGACGAACACCGAGCGTGCGCGGCCAATGTTGACGTAGCCGCACATGTCGATCAATTTGCGGTCTTCGTCCGCCAACAGGGATTCGCCCAGCCGTCCTTCTTCCAGGCGCCCGCCCACGGACTGCGCCATGGCCTTCAAGTACTCGATACGGCCCTGCGAGTCCGGCGTCGCCAGGGCGGCCTCGGCCCGGCGCCCTTCGCGCGCGGCCAATGCCCTGTCGATGACACGACGGTTGCGGCTCTGGCGCGCCGCACGCAAGGCAATGCCCGCCGCCAGCGTCAACAGCGCGAGCGCCAGGAACGCCACGGCGCCACCAAAAAAATGATTGCTGCGCAAGCCCTCCATCATCGCTTCCATGTTTGCTCCTAGACGCTGCGCGCCATGCGATAAAGCCAGAAGCAACCGCTGGCCTGCAGCACGACCGCGACGATCAGCATCTTGATGCCGGCCGGGTCGTTCCACATGGACATGAACAAGGCGTTGTTGAACATGATGATGAAGGCCGTCAGGCCCAGCGGCAGCAGCGCCAGGATCCAGGCCGACATACGCACCTCCGCCGACAGCGCCGACAATTCATCGCGCGCCTGCTCGACGTCCCGCATGAAGGCCGCCATGCGATCGAGGATCTGGTCGGTGCGGCCACCGAAGCGCATGGCCACCGCGATGACGGAAGACAGCAGGAACAACTGGCGCAAGCCATACAGTTCCGATACCTGACGCAGCGCGACGTCCAGGTCCTTGCCGGAGCGTGTCAGGCTTTCAGCGCGTGCCAGCACTTCCTGCAAGGGCTCGTTGACATTGCCGGCCGCGGTCTGGAAGGCGGACCCAAGGCTGCTGCCTATGGTCAGCAGGCGCACCATGCTCTCCAGGAACCCCGGCAACTGCGCCAGCATGCGCCGTTGCCGGCGGTCGATCTTCAGCCAGATACGGAATGCGGAAATGCCCACCAGCAGCACCAGCGCGCCGAGCGCGGCGAACGGACCGATAAACGCCAGCAACACGATGGGAACGATGAGCGCCGGCGCGAACATGCCAAGGTAGAACCCCACGCTGGAACGCACGCCGGCGCGCGCCAGCAGGTTGTCCCACCATTGATAGCCGGTGCGTGCCGCCGCCGAGCGCGTCGTGCCCGGCTCGCCGGCCGCCTGCCCGTCGCGCTGCCGGCCCAGCTGCCGTTCCAGAAAAGCCGAGGAAGCGGCACGCCGCTCACCGGAGCCGGCGTGGCGCCAGAGCATCACGGCCAGCATCAGCAGCAGCAATGCCGCCGCGCCGATCGCGAAGACCAACTGCCACATCACCATCAGCGCCTCCGGCTCCAGAAGCCGCCGCCAGCGCCGTTGCTGTCATCGGGCGACTCGCCGGGCGGCGTACCGCGCAGCTCGTCGCGCACCTTGGCGAGCTTGGGTGAGTGTGGATGAATACCCAGGCCTACCCAACGGTCCTTCTCCGAGCCATCGGGGGCAACGAAACTCTCATGCCGATAGAGTTCCTGCGTCGCGATGATGTTGTCGCTCATGCCGGTGACCTCGGTGATCGACAGCACGCGCCGCTTGCCGCTGGAAAGACGGCCGATCTGCACGATGAAGTCCAGCGCGCTGGCGATCTGGCGGCGCAAGCTGTCCTCGCTGCCCTGGAAACCGGCAAAGCCCGCCAGCATCTCGATCCGGTACAGGCATTCACGGGGCGAATTGGCGTGGATGGTGCCCATCGAACCATCATGGCCGGTATTCATCGCCTGCAGCATGTCCATCACTTCGGCGCCCCGCACTTCGCCCACGATGACACGATCAGGCCGCATCCGCAGGCTGTTGCGGATGAGATCGCGGATGGTCACCAGCCCCGACCCGTCGAAGCCGCCCTGGCGCGACTCCAGCCGCACCACGTGTGGGTGATTGAGCGAAAGCTCGGCGGTATCCTCCACGGTCACCACGCGCTCGGTCTCCGGCACGAAGAAGGCCAGGGCATTGAGCAGCGACGTCTTGCCCGAGCTGGTACCGCCGGACACCAGGATATTGCAGCGATACTTCACCGCCAGGCTCAACAGGCGGTGGATGTCTTCATCGAACGTGCCCAGCGTCAGCAGGTCGGCCGGCTTGAGCGGGTCCTGGCGGAATTTGCGGATCGACACCATGGGGCCGTCGACCGCAAGCGGTTCGATGACCACGTTCAGGCGCCCGCCGTCGGGCAGGCGCGCATCCACCATGGGACTGGATTCGTCCAGGCGGCGACCGATGGGCGCCAGGATGCGGCGCACGATGCGCAGCACATGCTGGTTGTCGGAGAAGCGCACGTTCTCGCGCGCCAGGACGCCACGGCGCGACACGAATACCTTGTCGTAGCCGTTGATCAGGATGTCCTCGACGGCGGCATCGGCCAGCAGGTCCTCCAGCGGCCCCAGGCCGGCCAGTTCCTTGGTCAGCGCGGCCGCGACCTGGCGCACCTCGGTTTCGTTGATCGCCAGCCGGCGCAGGCGCACGAAGCTGGCAACTTCGATATCGACGAATTCCTGGATGGCCTGGCGCGTCCAGCGGCCGAACTCGGCCCCCAGTTCCTCGATGCGCGAAAGCAGATGTTCATAGGCGGAATTCTTGATCTCCTGGAAGCGTTGCGAGACACCGAACGCCCCGCCCTCCTCGCCGAACTCCACCGTGGCTGTCATGATCATCGTATTGCCCCCTTCCGGCCGGACGGCATGCCGTCCCGTTCATCAATCACCAATCACCGACATGCGCCGCTGCACACCGGGCAGCCAGGTCGACAGCCAGCCGCTGCGCGAGCCTGGCGCCACATACTCCGCGGTCAGGCGGTCGGCCAGGTGCTGCACGGCCCGGACATAGACATCGCGCTCGGCGTCCTCGTGCAGCAGATGGCCCTGGTTGGTGCAGACCATCAGCGGCAGGGTACGGTCAGGGACGGTCCCCGCCAATTCAAGGTTGAAGCGTTCGGCGATCTGCGCGGCGGTCATGCCGTAGCGCTCGTCATAACGGTTGACCACCAGGCGCAGGTGGCTGCGGTCGACGTGCTGCTGGTCCAGTTCGCGCAGCAAGCCCGCCAGGGACACCAGTGCACCGACGCTCTGGTCGGTCACCAGCCAGGTTTCCTGGGCCGAGCGCGCCAGCCCCGCGACGAATTCGGCATTCGAGAAGCCGCCGGCGTCAGCCAGCAGAAGCCCATAGTGCTGGCGCATGCGTTCGAACAGCAGCAGCGAATCGGACAAGGAAATACCACGCATCTGTTCCACGTCGCGCGGCATGGACAACACGCTGATGCCGCTGCGGGTGTGCGCCATGGCCGAGCCCAGCAAGGTGGGATCGAGCCGGCGCAGATTGCGCACGGCCTCGGCAAAATCGAAATCGCTCTCGATGTTCAGGTAAAGCAGGCAATCGCCCACGGGCCAGCCCAGGTCGAGCAGCCCCACGCGCTCCGACAATGGCAGCCCGCTGCCGTCCTGCTGCCCCTTGCCGACCTTGGGAGCGCCCGGCCGGCTGGCGTTGATCTGCACCATGCGATCCTGCATGAGTCCAGCCAGGTGTACGGCCAGTGTGCTGGTACCGACGCCGGGACGGGCGCCCAACAGGGCCACGCTGCGGCGCGCACCGCGTCCGACCGCCGCGGCCATGCCGCCGTCCATGTGCATCACACGTTGCACCACCTCGCGCACTTCATCGGGCGCGACGCTGGGATCGACGAAGTCGCTGACGCCCGCGCGCAAGGCCGCGATCGCGCCTTCAGGATGCGCGACGTAGCCCACCGCCACGCGCGGCACGGCCGGCGCGACACGCGCCAGCATACGGGCCAGGTCCGCCGCCTGCAGCAACTTGCCCGGTTCGTTCTCGCTGCGCGTGAAGTCCAGGAAGACGACGCGCGGATCCAGTTCAGCCAGGCGCCTGGCCATATTTTCGATGCTCGGCAACTCCTGCATCAACAGGCCCATGTCACCGATGGCATTGCTCAACTGGGTGGCCACGTTCGAGTCGTTCGAGCAGAAAAGAAAGGAGCCCGCCTGCTGGGCCGCGATCCATTCCTTGGAGTGTGTTTTCATATTGCTCACCTTGAGAATCCCGGCATTTGCTGTCCACCCGCCGGCCCCATCAGGTAATAGCCCCACGCCGTCGTCGGGGTATTACCCACCTCTTCGCGCGCGCCGGGCATAGGCAGGCTCACGCCGCGCGCAATCGGCCGCACCAGGTGCGGCGTCACCACGATGACCAGTTCGCGGTCGTTCTGTGAATAGCTGACGCCCCGGAAGAAGGCGCCGATGATGGGCAGGTCGCCCAGGAAGGGCACTTTGTTGACGGCGGCCTTGGTCTGTCTTGAAACCAGGCCGCTGATGATGAAAGTCTCGCCATCGCCCAACTCCACGGTGGTGTCGGCCTTGCGCGTACTCAGCGCGGGGATGGTGGTGGTGGAAGTGGCCGAACCGGTGCTGCCGGTGGAGATGGTGATGCCATTGGTCGGATCCAGCTCGCTGGCCTCGGGTGCCACCTTCAGCGCGATGCGGCTGGGCGAAATGACGGTGGGCGTCACGCTGAGGCCGATGCCGAAGGGCTTGAATTCGACGTTCTGCGTACCCAGGCCGCCGGCGACGGGAATGGGAATCTCGCCACCCGCCAGGAAGCTGGCGCTCTGGCCCGATTGCGCCAGCAGCGTCGGTTCGGCCAGCACGCGCGCCAAGCCGTTCTGCTCCAGCAACGCCAACTGCGCGCTGAAGTGATTGGACGCGTAGCCAAACGCGAACCCATTGGTACTGGAAAGCAGGTCGCCGGGAATCAGCCCGGAGGCAATGGACCAGGGCCCCTTGCCGAAGCTGGAGGTAATGCCCACGTCCTTGATGGTGGATCGCTGCACTTCCACCATCTTGACTTCGACCTGCACGACCGAGCCCACATTGATCGTGGAAACGTCCACGACCTTGTCCTTGGCGCCCGCCGTGCGCGCGGCCTCGACGCCGGCGCGATGGTCGAGCACTGACGACGCCTGTCCGCTTACCACGGCGGCTTCTCCCGCCACATCGACCTGCGCGGTGCTGGCCGCGCCGCGCGCCGCCAACGTCGCCTGCACATCGCCCAACACGCGCACGTTCCAGACTTGCGGGGTCCGGTTGTTGCCGGTCCATACCTGCAACTGCGTCGTGCCGGCCTTCTTGCCCAGCACCAGCACCTGGCCAGCGCGATTCGGGCCCGGCGGCAGGACCTTGACGTCCGCCACATCGGGATCGCCGACGGCGATGCGCGCAGGCGATGCCCCCAGCGGCAAGGCGTATTGGCCGCGCACGGGCACGGCCAATTCTTCCGCCGGCGCGCCGACGGCGGGCGCGGTATTGGTCCCGTTAACGCTGCGTCCGGCCGGGGCGCCGGCCTGCGTTGTTGCCTGTGCTGCGGCCGCACCTCCCCCTGGCGCGCGCGTGCGCGCCGCCGGCTGCGCAAGGGCGGGCGTTATCGTGGCAGGCGACAGCGTCACTACCAATGCGATGGCCAGCCCGGGCAAGTACCAGCCGCGCCAGCGCCACGCAGGCGACCGCCACGAAGACGCCGGTGGCGCCACGCACGCCAGCGCCGCCGCGCGCTCGCCAGTCTTGACCGCGGTCAGCCTGCACTCCCCCAGGCTGCCGATCTCATTACGCGCTTGATCCTTACCGATTCTTATGTTTTGCATGCAACATCCAGTCTTTCTCAGTAGGAAACCTGTTCACTCGTCCCGCCCCGCACCACCTCCACCGACCGGCCGCTGCCCGCGCGCGCGGCACGTGGTGCAGCCGGCGCCGGTGCCGGCAGGTGCGTTTCCACCTGCGGCGCCGGCCCCGACAACTGCGGCAAGCTGTCACCCGCATAAGCGCGATTGACGGCATCGGCGGCTTCCGACTTCTGGCTAGCGTTGAGATCGGCACGCGCGGCCAGCACCGGAACACGGTTGGGAAACAGGGCGACGTCGGGAACGGCGGCATCGTCCGGCGCCCGCAATGCCAGTTGCAGACGCCCCGCGCGTGCCGCCAGCAGCAATTCATTGACCTGGGCCACCGGCACCGCCAGCATGGCATTGCGCGGCGCGGGTGGTGGTCCACCGGGATTGGCCTGCGCGGATTTATCGTTTGCATCCGGGCCGTCCAGCGATTGCGTGCCATAAGCCAGCACGCGCACGCGCGACTGCAGCAGGCGGGACTGCGTGCCACCGACTTCCTGGCCGCGCTCCAGCGTGATGAAGACATCGACCATATCGCCCGGCCGGATGCGGTTGCTGGCGCCGATGATTTCATCGACGGCGATCGCCACGGCGCGTTCACCGGACTGCAGGTACGAAGCCAGTCCGCGCGCCAGCTGGAATTTCGTCACCGGCTCGCCGGGCTGGATCGCGACCCGGGTCACCGCGTCGGCCAGAGGCGCGGTCGCGTCGAAAGACGCCGCGGGCTTGACGGGCCATTGCGCCACCGTCAGGGCAGCGGGTTCGATGCGCGTGCCCGCTTCGATGGCACGCGCGGCCACCACCACGGGGAAGGTCGGCGCGGCTTCCTGCTGGCTGCGCACGACGGCCGGCGCCGTGGGCGGCAGCGCCGCCGGTTGCGTGATCATGTGAAAAGCCATATAGCCCAGGCCCAGCGCGGCCAACAGCAAAAACAGCGCGAAGAGTTTGATTCCTTTACTCATGAAGACCCCTGGATCTGGACGACGGCGTTAGCGCTGAGGACGGTGGGAACCCACGTGCTATTCCACAGGGACTTCGACAGGGTGTTGACCGACTTCAGCAACGGCCAGTCGGCCGTGCTGGTTTGAAGGGAGATAGCGATGCACTGCGCCGGGGTGGCGGCGCCGGAGGGCCACGCGCAGGTCTTCGTGGTGGCCGCGCACGTGACCTGCATCCACCCCACCGCCTTGTTGGCGACGCGGCAACCTTCCGATGTCTTGACCGCGCCTGCCTGCCCGCTATCCAGTACGGCGCGCGCGCCTTCGGCAGCAGCACCGGTAAGAATCTGCTGTGCCCACATCACGCCACCCAGGCCGACGATGCCCATGAACACCAGCAGGAAAACCGACAGGATCAAGGCGAATTCGAGCGCCGCCACGCCGCGCTGCCGGGCAGCGTCCAGACGCGCCGAAACCGCCCGCAGGCGGCATGGCAGGCTCGTTCGTGATGGGATAAAGCGGGAAGCGCGCATATCAGCTGCTCCCCACGGGCGTACTGGTCGACGTGCTCATGCCATTGCCCAGCTTCGCCGTCGCCCGCGATGACAGCAGCGCCGGTACCACCAGCCCCAGGCCGGGAATGGTCGGAATGAGAGGATGGGCGCCGTAGGCATAGCTGACGACGACTTCGAATTGATCGGGGTCGAGGATATTGCTGCTGCACGTACCGCCGCCAGCCGTACTCAAGGCGCCTGATTTCGTGCAGACCGCCACGGCGGGCGTGGTCGCGCCCATTGACGTCAGCCAACTGACCCGATCGTTGGCGACTGCCAGTGCGGCAGCCGCGCGCGCCTGCATGGCGCCCTGCCCCTGTTGCCAGCGCAAAGTCATCCTGGCCGCATCATCGGCGGCGAGGTTAAGCGTTTGCTGCGCGGTAAAGATGAAGCCGTACGTTACGGCCCCGTAAAGCAGAACGAAGAAGACAGAGAACACCAGGGCGAACTCGACGGCATAAGCGCCACGCTGAGCACCGCCAGCGCGATATAGGCCGCGTAAGGCACGCCGCGCCGAGACCGCCCCTTCGGGCCTTGGCGAATCATGCGAAAAACCTGGTAGAGCGCATGCACCGCGCCGGGCACGCTGGCCCAGAGCACGGCAAGGCCAAGTATCCAGGGACCAGTGAACAATCCCAATACCGCCATGTACTTGACGTCCCCGGCGCCCATCATCCGCAGGCGCCAGAACAGAATGAAGGCCAGGCCCAGCAGGAAGCCGATCGCTGACTGTCCCGGACTGCGCGCGCCAGGGAGTGTCCCGGCAACCAGTCCTGTCCACATGACCACGAGCGCCAGCACCTGCATTGCCATGGCGGCAAGCAGCAGGGTGTTGGGCACGCGGCGCCAACGCAGGTCGTAGATCACGACGCATGCATTGAATGTGACAAAAACCAGCCACCAGGTTTGCTCCATTGTGGTTTACGTGTCAGGGGTCTCGGCGCGTAACGCAACCATCACGGATCATTATTTGGCCGCATCAGCCGCGTCCTTGACCTTCGCCCCGATGTTCTCGAACAGAGTGCTCAACTGGGGCCCGAGCACAGTCAATCCACCGATGATCACCACGGCCACCAAACCCGCGATCAGCCCATACTCAATGGCCGTCGCGCCCTCTTCGTCTTGCCAGAAGTGCTTAAGCTGTTGCATTTGCATGATCAACTCCCCCCAAAGGAAAGGGTTACTTCAACGAAAAACACACCGGCTACCCACGTCCGGTGCAACCATCGTGGGGCCGCGTCGCCGAAATACGATGCGGTCCCACGAATCCGAATCAGCTGGATCCCGGCGGCCGCGCGAGCGGGCTTGCAGAAGAATCCGTACTGTCAATCAAGGCATCGACGCGGGCCGCGAGATGCGCGCGGTACAGCGCCGACGTGCGATGCAATTGCCAGCGGATGGCCAGCAAGGCCAGCGCCGACAACAGGAATACGACGTACGGCAATGACATGCCGCCTATGGTCCAGTCCGCACTAGCGCGCGGCGTGGTGCACACCACCTGGCCGCCCGCCACCGCGGTGTAGTGCATGCCGCAAACGGCCACCGCCATCACCAGCGCGGCGATCGGCCGCTGCCATTCGTTCTGGATGTTGAAAGCCAGCCACAAAGCCGCGGTCGCCGCGGCAATCGCAATCACGACCGAGGTGACGACCATGCCTGGCTGGTAGAAAACGTCCGCCGGCATGCGCATCGCGGCCATGCCCAGGTAATGCATCGCCGCCACCCCCACGCCGGCCAGCACGCCACCGGCAATGCAACGGCCCACGGTGAACGCAGAGCGGCCCACATACCAGAAAGCGGCGCCCGAGAGCACCACCGCCACCACCAGGCTCAATATGGTCAAACCGACCTGATAGCCGACGATGAAAGGCAGGCGCTGCGACTGCATGCCGATGAAATGCATGCTCCAGATGCCCACGCCTCCCATGGCGAAAGCGGCCACGGCCACGTAGCCCATATGTGCGCCGTCATGACGGCCGCTGCGTATGCGGGTAGCGGCCAACAGCGCCACATAGGAGCCCAGTGCGGCCACGATGAAGGAAAGCGCTACGACGCTTTCCTGGAATGCGAGCGGAACGATATCGCCGGGGTTCATACGGCCTACCCCGGAAGATGGAATGGAGCACTACCGACCGAAAGCCACTGTCCTCGACATTCCCGTGTTACGTCTTGCCCTGCGAAGGTGTATGGCCTCATTGCAGTCCCCTATGCCTCGCTGTACTTGAATGAAATCTTATGAAGCAATACAAAAGATAGTCTTAACTATTAACACTTATTAAACATTAGGGGGAAACCCTAGGCTTGTTGTATTTATCGACTTCTTTTTAGACACACTACCCTAAATTCAGCCGTTTTAGCGGATGATTAGGCGGAAATTACGGACGGTTTGGTTTTATTTATGCAAATTAGTATTTTGTCGACAAGATACCGAAACAGGGTTGAGCGACAAGCCGGCGCAAAATTTGGGTAATTCTTGCGACTATTTCTGTTAGAAACTGACAAATTTCGCCAGAACATAGGCAAAAACTTTCAACGAGCGTGACGTGAAATCGAGGCAGTTAGGCGTAACAAGACGGGCGGATGGATGCCATTACCCGGCAAAACGCGGGGAATGCGGATCTAGTCCAAACGTATGAGATTCAGCGAATCGACACGCGATAACGGAGCCGCTCCAGGTACGCCGAAAGGACGGCAAGCCGGTGCCGCAAGTAATCGGGACGGAGTACCTCCCGCGCAACAGACAGGGGAAGTCATAGTGAAGAGCACGAGGACACAGCATTGCAGGCAGGCACGCCATAAACGCCTGTGCCACCCCGCGGCGCTGCTCATGGGGAGCATGTTGCTGGCCACACCCTATGCCCACGCCGATGGCCCCTTGCGCGGCAATCCGGTCGATTCCCTGCCGCCGATGGAAAAGCCGGCGCCAAAGGCGCCGGCACCCTTGCAGGCACCCACGCCGGAACAGCAGGCGCTTGCCGCCCGCATGGCCCAACACATCGTGCCGCGCCATTTCGATGTGTCCGGGGCGCACGTGATTCCCTTCGAGGAAATCAGCGCGATCCTGGCGCCGCTGGCGAACAAGGACATCACCCTGGGGCAACTGGTGCAACAGGTCGATCGCATCACCACGATGTATCGCGAACGCGGGTATCCGCTGTCTTTCGCCGTGGTGCAGAACCAGACCTTTGCCGAAGGCACGGTGGTGGTGACGGTGGTCGAGGGCCATATCGGCGACATGCGTATCGAAGGCGATATCGGCAACTCCGCCGACCGCCTGCGCACGCTGGCGCAACCCATGATCGACGAGAAGCCGCTGACGCAGGCCACGCTGGAGCGCCAGTTGAACCTGATGCGCATGGTGCCGGGCGTCGCGTTCACGCCGTCGCTGGATCTGCCGCGCCGCGCCGACGGCGCCAGCGAGCTGCTGCTCAAGGCCACGCACCGGCCCTTCAATGCCACCGCCGGCGTGGTGGACCTGGGCACCGGCATGCAGCCGCTGGTCAACGCCAGCGCCAACAGCCTGACACCGCTGGGCGAACAGACGAGGCTGACCGCCGCCGTCCCCTTCGGTACCGACGATGTGCGCTATTTCGCCGGCGACGTCACCGTGCCGGTCGGGTCCAGTGGCCTGGCGGTCAAGCTGGACGGCTATCACTACCAGGCCAAGCCGCAAGACGACACCGTGGAGATACTGGGCTTCAAACGCACGGTAAAGAACGACCGCATCGGCCTGGGCGTGAGCTATCCCTTCCTGTTGAACAACCAGAGTTCGCTGACCGGTACCCTGGGTGTGTATGCGGTCAATGCGCAGGATATCTATGACCAGCACGACACCGACTTGTGGCTGCGCCAGAAGACCCGCGTGCGTGCCGCTACCGCGGAACTGCGCTACATCACGGTGGGACCGGCCCGCAGCACGGACATCACGCTGGGCGTTTCCAAAGGCACCAATGGACTGGGCGCGCAGAAGACCATCGATTCGAACTACGGGTATTCAGCCACGCCGGACCTGGATCTGGACTTCACCCGCGTCAACCTGAATGCGAAGCAGAGCTTCACGCTGCCGGCGCAATTCGGGCTGGTGCTGGCCGGCGCGGGGCAGTTCAGCGACAACGTGCTGCCCAGTTCGGAACAGATGTCCTTCGGCAGCTGGCGCTTCGGCATGGGCTATCCACAAGGCGAGACCAGTGGCGACAAGGGGGTGGGCGCGTCCATCGAATTGAATCGCAAGTTCGCCACCGGCTGGCAGGTCCTGTCGGCCGTGCAGCCCTATGCCTTGGTGGACTATGCCCGGACCTGGTACAACGCGGCGGCGCTCAAGCCCTATAACAATCGCCACCTGTCTTCGATAGCCATGGGGGTGCGGCTGACGGACGACAAGCTCTATCTGTTCGACTTCAACGTGGCCAAACCCATAGGCTCGGCCACCTTGAACGACGACAGCCGCGGGTGGCGCTTCAATGCCAACTACCAGGTGTTCTATTGAGCCTGGCATGACGCAGACGCCGCGGTGAGCGTCCCGGTATCCCCCGCTCCTGGCAGCGGTCTTCTTAAGCAACATCAGGCGACTTTCGCGCATGCGCGACAGTCGCTTTTTTTCGATCGACGTTACGGCCCGACGTTACGTTACGTGGGGCCTTGTTCCCGTAACGCCACGGGGTCGAACCAGGGTTTGCCCCTGTTATTTTTCGTTGAAAAAGCAGCAGAGCATTTCTTGGCGCGCAGCTTTACACATCGCACAAGCCATTGATTTTTCTATATTTTCCTTAAATTGATCAGCAGCTGAAAAGCCACGGTAAGCAAGAAAACGCAAAGTTGGCATGGATTTCGCATTAGTTCTGTCATCGGGCCTTATCGAGCCCGTCATACCAAGACAGACAGAGACTGGAGCGTGCCATGCAAGCAACCGCGAAATTCCAAGGTATCAAGCGTACCGTGAGCCTCACCGTGCTGACCGCCGCCCTGCTGGGCGCGCTGGCGGGCTGCGGCGGCGGCGGGCATCACCACGACAGCGTCGCCGACAACGGCGGCATGCCTGGCGGCGGCGGAGGTGGTGGTGACGGCGGCGGCAACGGCGGTGGGGGTGGGGGCGGCGGCACCAACCCGCCCGGAGGCGGAGGCACGAATCCTCCGGGAGGCGGAGGCACGAATCCCCCGGGAGGCGGAGGCACCAATCCCCCGGGAGGCGGCACCACCACCACGCCTGGCCTGCTGCAAACGACGTTGACCAACACCGGCGGTGCCGTCGACAACGTGGCGCCCCTGGGCGCGGGTTCGCTGCTGGGTGATGTGGGCAAGGCCCTGGATCCCACCGTGGCGCCTGTCGCCAACACGGTGACCTCGCTCACCCAGCAAGTGGGCGCGACCACCGGCCTGGGTGCGCCTGTCGACAGCCTGCTGGGCCAGGTAGGCGGCACCGTGAGCAATCTGGGCGACTCGGTGTCATCGACCGCCCTGCCCGGCAACCTCAACACTGCCGTGGGCGGCCTGGTAAGCGGCCTGGGCGATACGGTGGCCAGCGCTGGCGGCCTGCTCAACGCCTCCGCCAGCAATCCCCAACCGCTGACCAAGGTGCTGGGCACGGCTACCAATGCCCTGGCCACGGCCACTGGCGCCCTGACGGCTGACGGCGGCCTGCTGCAACCGGTGAACAGCCTCCTGGGCCAAGTGACCGGGGGAATGACGTCCGGGACGCAGACGGCCATCCTGCAGCCGACGCTGGGCAACACCGGCACCGCTGTCGACAACGTGGTTCCGCTGGGCCTGGCGCAACCGCTGGCCGCGGTGGGTGCCTCGCTGGACAAGACGGTGTCCCCGCTGGTCGGCAAGGTCGCCGGTGCAACGCAGAACATCGGTGACACCAGCGGCCTGGGTGCCCCTGTCAGCGGTTTGCTCACCAGCATCGGCGGCACCGTCGCGAATGCCGGCAACGGCCTGGGCGGCACGCAACTGGCCGGCGTCAACGGCCTGCTCACGGGTGTCGGCAACGCCGTCAGCGCGGCCGGCGGCCTGGTCAGCAGCAGCAATCCCGCGGCGGCGAACCCGCTGGGCGCCGTGCTCGGCAACACCACGGCGGGCGTGGCGTCGCTCACCAGCGCAGTGGGTGGCGTGACCGGCGGGTTGACAGGCGGCCTGGCCGGCGCCGGTGGCGCGGGCGGCACGGGAGGACTGTTGCAACCGATCAACGGCTTGCTGGGCGGCGTCGGTGGCCTGCCGGCCGGTGGTGGCAACAACGGCGGCCTGCTGGCGCCCGTCACAGGCCTGGTGGCCTCGGTCACCGGCAACCTGGCCGGAACCGGCACCAATAACGGCGGCTTGCTCAGTGGCCTGATCAACGGCGTAACCAATGTGGCCGGCACGCCTGCCACCACGGCGCCCGCCACCACGGCGACGGGCGGTGCAGCCACCGGCGGCAGCACCGGTGTCTCGGTCGCCACCGGTAACGGCGGCCTGCTCGGCGGCCTGTTGGGCGGCACCACCGTGGCGGCCAACACTTCCGGCGGCGCCGGTGCGGCGGGCAGCACGACCACCACCACGACCACTACCAGCTCCACGGGCGGCACCACCAACAACGGCGGCCTGCTCGGCGGCCTCGTCGGTGGCTTGCTCGGCCGTCGTTGATTCCAACCGCGGTATCCGCCGCGCCAGCGCCTGGACTGACAGGGCTGGCGCGGCGGCAGACAGGCTCGCAGCAAGGGACCGAAGCCGAGACCCGCGGCTGGAGACCTGAGCCAGGACCCGCAGCGCCGCATCCGCGGCAATGCATCCGAATCGACATCTGAATCGTAAATATCCGAAGTGAACCACTCGAATCGTCTGCTCAGCAGTGAATCACCCGAAGTGACTTACCAAATACAACCAGGACAGGGAGTCCCGACCATGTTCGAAATCGAACCTTGCAATCACACCGACCGCGCCGCTGACATCGTCATGCCGCGCGCCAGCAGCGGTGAGCCGCAGCAGCATCTGCTGGAGGATATGGCGCTGATGCTGGGACGCCAGTTCAGCGTCTACACCGCCGTCTGCCAGGCCACGCTGGCCGAACAGCTGGGCATGCCCCTGTCCGACCTGCGCGCCCTGGAGATGGTGATCGAATTCGACGCCCTGCCCACCGGACAACTGGCGCAATTGCTGGGCGTCAGCTCCGGCGGCGCCACCGCCCTGATCAACCGGCTGGAGGAAGCGGGCTATGTCCAGCGCGACCGCCATCCGCTGGATCGCCGCATCATCGTCATCCGCCCGGTGGCGGCCCGCTGTGCGGCCCTGACGCAGCAGCGCCGCCTGGTGGCCGATGAAGTCATCCTGCAGGCGCGGCGTCACGACCATGAACAGGTGCAGGCGATGCACGGCTACCTGGCCCAGTGCATCCGCGCGCTGCGGCACGAAACCTTGTCCTGGCTGGAAACCCGGCACAACCCCGCCCTGGACGACTGAGCCTTTGAAACCAAGCCCTTGAACAAAGGGTAGATTTCGATCGCCGCGAGAACGTACGGCAGGCAACGCAGGTGGCCCTACCCCCTCCTCTGTGACGGCGGGAAGGCAAGGCCGATCGGCAACGCCGCCGCGCAAGGGCGAGGTGATCGAACCGCCTTCCTGGCGGCCACGCGGACCCTGGGCCACCGGGAGGCACGCAGCAGTACCTTGAGATCCGCGCCGGGGCGGATCTTTTTTTTGCTACGTGCCGAAGGACAGGCGCGGTACCGCCGCCAGCAGGCGCTGCGTCATCTCGTGTTCCGGTTCATGCAAGACCCGGCCGGTTTCGCCGTCTTCCACGATGCGGCCGCCGTACATGACGGCGATGCGATCCGCCAGATACTCCACCACGCCGAAGTTGTGCGTGATGAAAAGATAGGCGATGCCCAGTTCCGCCTGCAGCTCGCGCAACAGGTCCAGGATCTGCGCCTGCACGGAAACATCCAGGGCCGACGTCGGCTCGTCGCAGATCAACACCTTGGGTTCGACGGCCAGGGCGCGCGCGATGGCGATGCGCTGGCGTTGCCCGCCGGAAAACTCGTGCGGATAGCGCGTGGCGGTGTCCGCCGGCAGCCCCACCCGTTGCAGCAGCCGTTCGACGCGCTTTTCGCAGGCGGCGCGCGGCAGGTCCGCACGCAGGGACAGCACTCCCTCCAGCAGGATGTCGCCGATGCGCATGCGCGGGTTGAGCGACGCGAACGGATCCTGGAACACGATCTGGATGTCCTGCCGCAAGCGGGCCATCTCGCGGCGGTTGGCGCCGAAGATGTCGCGGCCGTTCAGCAAGGCCTGGCCGCTGATGGACGCGCCGCTGATCAGGCGCAGCAAGGCCTTGCCGGTGGTCGTCTTGCCGCAACCGGATTCGCCCAGCAAGGCCAGGGTCTCGCCGGCGCGCAGGGTGAAACTGACGCCGTCCACGGCCTTGACCCAGCCGCGGATACGCTTCAGCGGGCCCTTGCGCACGGGATAGTGCACCTTCAGGTCGCGCACTTCCAGGACGGGCGTGGCCGCCGTGGATGCGGATGCGTCGTTAGTGGAAACAGATCGGCGCGGGGACGGGAACGTGGCGACCTGGGCCACGTTGGCCCCCGTCGCCGAAGTGGCCGACAAGGGCCGGCCGCGTTTTTCGAACGCGGGTATCGCGTCGAACAACTGGCGTGCATACGGATGCCGCGGCGCTTCGAAGAACTGGCGCGCCGGCGCGCTTTCGACGATCTCTCCCGCCCGCATCAACGCTACGTGCTGGGCGACGTTGCGCACCACGGCCAGATCATGCGTGATCAGCAGGATCGCCATGCCCATGTCGCGCTGGATATCGGCCAGCAGGTCCAGCACCTGGGCCTGCACGGTGACGTCCAGTGCCGTCGTCGGCTCGTCCGCGATCAATAGCTGCGGTTCGGCGGCCAGCGCAATGGCGATCATCACCCGTTGCTTTTGCCCGCCGGAGAACTGCATCGGATAGTCGTCGATGCGCCGTTCCGGCTCCGGGATGCCCACCCGCCGCAACCAGTCGATGGCGCGCGCACGGGCTTGCGCGCCGCGCAACGGCGTATGCGTGCGCAAGGTCTCGATGATCTGCTCGCCGACCCGCATGACGGGGTTCAAACTGGTCGAGGGTTCCTGGAAGATGATGCCGATACGGCCGCCGCGTACTGCCCGCATATCCCGTTCGGGCAGTTGGTTCAGGTCCTCGCCGCCCAGGTCGACCTGGCCGCCCACCACGCGCGCGGCATCCGGCAGCAGGCGCAGCAGGGCCAGCGCGGTGATGCTCTTGCCGCAACCCGATTCGCCCACCAGGGCAAAGGTCTCGCCGCGCTCGATGGCCAGGCTCAGCCGCTTGACCGCCTGCGAGATCTGGTGCTCGCCCGCGATGTCGACGCGCAGGTCAGTCACGCGCAATACGCTACCAGAGGCGCTGCCAGGTGTGCCGTCAATTGCACTGCCGAATTCGCTGTCAGACCCGGCTTCAGCCAATTTCTCATTCATGGCGACTTCCTTATTTCGGCTCGTCACGGGCATCATCCGGTGTATCGCCACGCGGGCCGGAACTGCCGCTGGCGCGCGCATCGTTGTCCGCGTCACGCGTGGTTTCACGTGCCTCGGCCGTCACCGGCGACACGGCGAACACGCCACCCGTAGGCGCGCCGACCAGGGCGGCCGCCGAGAGCGGCCGGCGACGCGGACGGAAGCGGCGCGTGCGCGGGTCGAAGGCGGCCCGTACGGCATCGGCAAACAGGTTGGCGGCCAGCACCAGCGCCAGCATGAAGGCGAACGCCGTACCCAGGTTCCAGTAGATCATCGGATCCATGGACATCTCCAGCCGCGCACCGTTGATCATCGAACCGAAGGAATTCATCGAAGGGTCCACGCCTATGCCCAGATACGACAGCACCGCCTCGTACAGCACCAGCCCGGAGAACTCCAGCACCACCGTGATCAGCACGATGTGCATGACGTTGGGCAGCAGATGGCGGCGCATGATGGACCAGTCCGACACGCCAAAGGCGCGCGCGGCCTGCACGAACTCCAGCTCCCGCAGCTTCAGCGCCTCGGCGCGCAGCAGGCGGCATAGGCCGGCCCACCCCGTCAGCCCCAGGATCATGCACAGCATGAACAGCCGCAGGTCGGCGCGCGCGGCCGAGGTGTCGAACAAAGTGGGATTGTTGTCGATGTACACCTGCATCATCAGCACGCAGGCAGCCACCAGCAGCACGCCGGGAATGGACGTGAGCGTGGTGTAGAGATACTGGATGGCGTCATCCACCTTACCCTTGAAATAGCCGGCGGCAATGCCGAACACGATGGCCGGCGGCAGCATGGCCAGCGTGGTCAGGCTGCCGATCACCAGGGCCGTGCGTATGCTTTTCAACGCCTGCCACAGCACATCGTTGCCGGTGCGGTCCGTACCCAGTGCGTGATAGCCGGTGGCCCAGCCGCCCAGCGCGCCGGCGACCAGCGCCAGGCCCGCGAAGGTGATCCACATGGCGCGCCAGCGCACTTCCGTGTGGCCGTGCAGGACGTCGCGCGCGGCCTGGCGCCAGCCGCCATGCGTACGCGCCAGCGCCGCCGCCAGCAACAGGCCGCCAGCCAGGGCCACGGCAGCACCTGCCAGCAGGCCCAGGCCGCCGCGCCGCAGCACGTCGGGCACGCGTTCCGTGGCGGGATCCTGCAGATGGGCGCCGCCCGCGCGCAGGCGGGGAAAATCGCGCACCGGCTTGCCGTCCACCAGCAGGGTTTCCTTGGTGAACTGATGCGCGCGCAACGGCGCCGAATAGGTTTTCTCGGGTTGGGTCAGGACGGTGCCGCGCAGCAGGCTGTCCAGCAGCGATTGCGCGGCGGGCGCATACGCCGCCGGTGCGTCGATCGCGGCGCCCGGCAGCGGCGGCAGACGGGAGCGGTAATGCACCGAGTCCAGCAGGCCGATGACGGCGAACACCGCCAGGATGACCGCCGCGCACATGGCTGGCCCGTCATGCGATACCCGCGCCCAGGTCCCGCGCAGGGTCGGCGTCCGGCGCACATGCCAGATATAAGCCAGCACCGCCAGCACGATCAAAAACAGGGCGGCGTCGGTCCAGAGCAGAACGAATTTCGGCATGGTGCTCACTCGAATCGAACCCGGGGATCGGCCAAGGTGTAGGAGATATCGGCCAGGATGAGGCCGATGATGTACAGCACCGAGCCCAGGAACACCATGGCGCGCACGATGGAAAAGTCCTGCGCATTGATGGCGTCGATGGTGTAGCTGCCCAGGCCCGGAATGCCGAAGAAGGACTCGGCGATCAGGCTGCCCATGAACAGCAGCGGGATGGCGGATACCGTGCCGGTCAGGATGGGCAGCATGGCGTTGCGCAGCACATGGCGGAACAGCACAACGTTTTCGGTCAGGCCCTTGGCGCGCGCGGTACGCACGTAGTCCTTGCTGATTTCCTCCAGGAACAGGGTCCGGTAGAAGCGGGCTTCCGGACCCAGCCTGGATATCACCGCCACCAGCACCGGCAGGGCCAGGAACTTGATCATGTCCAGCCCGCCCGCATAGCCGGAATACGGCACCAGCCGCAAGCCCTTGGCAAATACCCACTGCCCCGCGATGATGTAGAACAGACCGGAAATCGACAGCAGCACCACGCATAGCACCACGCCCCAGAAATCCAGGCGGGTGGCGCGGAAAAACACCAGCATCAAGGCGAACGCGATACTGACGTACAGCCCCAATATGAAGGTGGGCAGCGCCAGCGACAGGCTGGGCCACATGCGGGTATTGATCTCGCGGCCTATGTCGCGGCCATTGTCGGACAGGCCGAAGTCCAGCGTCAGCAAGGGTACGGAGCGCTGGTAGAAGATGGTGTCGGTGACCTTGCGCGCACCCGGCGCCGTGGCGTTGTAGAACAGCGGTTTGTCGTAGCCGCGTTCCACCTTCCACTTTTCGATGGCGTCCTGGCTGATGCGCTGGCCGCCGATGGACAGGCGCGCCATGTCGTCGGGCGTGTTGACGGCAAAGAACAGGACGAAGGTGAAGAGGTTGACGCCGATCAGGATCAGCACGCCGTACAGCAGGCGACGGATGATGTAGGCGATC
Organism: Achromobacter sp. HZ34; assembly: GCF_002209485.1. Taxonomy (GTDB): domain Bacteria; phylum Pseudomonadota; class Gammaproteobacteria; order Burkholderiales; family Burkholderiaceae_B; genus Bordetella_C. The sequence goes on from NZ_NJIX01000002.1 coordinate 980,146, forward strand.
ATGGCGCGTTCCCTTTGTGGTGTTCTGCCTGGGCTTGGACTGGGGTCTGGGCCGGGGTGTGGGCCGGATTCCGGCCTGGCGTGAATGCCGTCTGCGTTTCACGCCGCCGCAGGGCTATCCAGGATGGCCACACGGCCAGCACCAGCAGCGCCAGCAGCACCCACAAGGGCCACCAGCGCGGGAAATTCCACTCCTCGATCTTGCGCTCGCGCAAGGCGGGATCCAGCTTCATGTACTGCAAGGTATTGCGCACCATCTGGGTGGGCTTGGCGTTGCCCACCCACTGCTGGTACGCCCCGCCCGACTTTGGGAAATAGCCGAACATCCAGGGCGCGTCACGCTGGACGATGGCCACCATGCGGTCGATCAAGCGCTCCTTCTCGGGACCGTCGTCCAGGTATTTCATCTGCTCGAACAGCTTGTCGAACTCGGGATTCTCGTAGTTGGATGCGTTCTCGCCACCCGAGGCCGCCTTGGCATTGGGCCCGTACAGCAGGAACAGGAAGTTCTCCGCATCCGGGTAATCGGCATTCCAGCCCCACAGGAACATCTGCGCCGCGCCACGCCGCATCTTGTCCTGGAAGCGGTTGTAGTCGGTCGAGCGCACGTCCAGCTGGATCCCCAGCTTTTCCAGCTGGCGCCGCATCCAGTCGAACATGGGGTTGGCGCCCATGCCTGTCATGGCGTCGTAGTGCAGCACCAGGGGCGCACCCGTCTTGGCGTCGCGGCCGTCCGGATAACCCGCCTCGGCCAGTAACTGGCGCGCCGTCGCCAGGGACTTGCGCACCGGCTTGCCATCGACCAGGTCATAGACCTCGGGATTGATGCCGCCGGGCGTGCCCGGCTCGTGATAGCCGAGCACACCGGGCGGCACGGGACCGTAGGCCACCGCGGCCTGGCTGTTCTCGAAAATGGCGATGTACTCTTCCCAGTCGAAAGCGATGCTGATGGCCTGGCGCAGCTTGCGATTGCGTTCATCCTGCTCGGGCGTCTTGCCCCTGCCCACCACCGGGTCGTTCCAGTTGAAACCCATGTACCAGTTCTGCGTTTCGACCGCGGTGGGCAGCTGGATGCCGTGTTCCCGGTAGCGCGCCGCCTTCTCCGCCGAATCGCCCGCCGCCACCAGCATCGCGACGCCGTACTCGCCGCGCTCGACTTGGGGAATGTCGTAATAGCCCTGCAGGAATTTGCCCGACAGGGGAATGGATTCCTTTTCGATATTGAAGACCACGCGGTCGATGAAGGGCGTGGGCTTGCCGCAATCCGCCAGCAACCCTGCCGCGCGGTCCCCGGCTTCGCCCTCGCAGGGATAGGGCTCGCCATGGAAATTGGGATTGCGCGCCAGCACATGGCGGCGGTTCTGCAGGGACTCCACCATCATGTAGGGGCCGGTTCCCACGGGCCAGGTATTGAGCGACAGATTGCGGGTAGCCATGCCCGGCTGGTTGTAGAAGCGTTCCGCCTCCCAGGGGACCGGCGCGGTGAAGGTCATGGCCAGCCAGTACTTGAACTGGGGGTATTTACCCTTGACGCGGATGCGCAGCGTATGCGGGTCCACCGCCTGCACGCCATCGAAGCCATCGGCGCGCAGGTCCATCCAGGGCAGGTCCCGCTGGCCTGGCGGCAGGTCGCGCCGCTGGGCCTGGTCGGCCTGGCGCAAGTGATCGCCGTATTCCTTCATACCCACCACATAGTCGGCCATCAGTGAATAGATGGGCGAGACGATTCTCGGATTGGCCAGGCGGCGGAAAGCGTAGACGTAGTCGTCGGCGGTCAGTTCGCGCGTACCCGTCTTGGGGAAATCCATGACACTGGATTTGCCGTCCAGTTCATGGGGCTCGAGCGGATAGTAGGTGTAGCTGCCGTCGGCCTCGCGGGCGAATGCCGGATGGGGCTGGAAGCGGATACCGGGCCGGATATGGATGTCGTACACGCTTTCGGCGATGCTCTCGCCAGGCGCGTCGGCCGGCAAGGGCCGGCCCTGGGCGTCCAGGTAGGACGGCGGATCGATGCTGGCCGCTGCCCGTGGCACAAGCTTATAAGGCCGTTCCAGATAACCGTAGCCGTACAAAGGCTCGTAGACGTTGTACGTGTAGGGCGTTTCGTCGACCGAATAGGAACTGGCCGGGTCCAGATACTTGGGGGAATTGCGGGTGAAGGCGGTGTACAGCGTGTTCTGTTTTTCCGCGCCGGCTGGATGAGGGCTGTTGATGGCGCTTTCGCGGCCGCAAGCCGTCAGGGCGGCCAGCAGTCCCAGTAATCCCAGCAGTGCCAGCGCCCGGGCCGCCCCATCGGTCCAGGCCGCCCAAGCCGTCCGGGCCGTCTGGGCCTCCGCGGCGGCGGAGAGGCCGTGGCCGGCCACCCGTGCCCTCGATCGCATACCAGCCATCCGGTTTTCCCACTGTGTAAGTCCATGTAATGAGGGAAGGATAACAAACGGCGATGAACGGGCACTTGGAGATAGAAATAGGCGCCCTCGGCCGGCAGGCCAAGGCGGGACAAGCCTAGGGTTTACGCTTGGTCGATCCGAGTGGCTTGGGCCATTCCTGGGGGATGGATCGACGATGTGTGAACAGGTAGGCCCTTCTCGCCAGTTGGAAGCCCGCGAACTCCAGGCGGTTTCCCAGGCACAATTTCAGCCGGAAGTCGATATCGGCGTCAGGAGGCCAGTGCTTGAGCACCGCCACGCAAGGATCGGCATAGGTCAGATCCTGGCAAGCCAATACGAGCCGACGGGGCGGCAGCGCCTTTACTCCCGACTGCTGCTCGTAGGATCTGAACAGGGTGGGCAGCGTGACGCGATTCCTCACGCAATCGTTGACCAGTGCCGTCAATTGCGCGGGCCACCGGTGCTCGATATAAGTCGCATAGGCCGACAGTCCCAAGCCCAGCCGGTCGCGCAGCGCCTGATGGGTGGTCTGGTCGGTGACCCATGCGGCGGGAATTTCATGCAGGCACACGTCCGGCAAGGTCTTGCCGATGACGTGCCGCAATGCGCCTTGCGGGGGAATGGCAGGCGCCCCCGCGTTGACGCTGGCTTTGGCGTTGGCGTTGGCTTCGCTCCAATCGCGCAGATCTTTCAGAATGACGGGGAGCGCGCTCGAACGGTCGACATCGGTCCATGCCATCCCCTGCAACGCGTGCCCGCAACCTTCGACCTTCCAGGCCAGCTCTTCGTAGACGAACAGCGTGTAATCGGCGCCGCCAGGTTGCTCCGTCCAATGTCCCTTGTTCTGTGGCTGCCCCGAGATCAGGCCCAGCTTGTCCATGCGCGCCAGGAGCTCCACCGCGAGCGGGGCAGCATCCTTCATGACGCGATAGTCGTCGCCCTCGAAGGCAACAAGGTTGTAGAGATTGAGCGCTTCGCTCGCCGGGAGGCCGAAGCGCTCGCTGGTGGCGCGCCCCGTGGCGGCAAGCGCTCCCTCCAAGCCTGAGTCGCGCGGGCCCTCGAGCGGCAGGCCGGCTTGCAAAACGTCCTCTTCGTACGCCCTCAGCATTTCTTCCGCGATGGTCATGGCGATCGCGCTGGGCTTGAGGCTATTGCGTATCGACTCGCGCCAGTCCGATTTCTCCACCTCCCGAATCGATTGGTCGAAGGGCATGGCCACGTGCAGAGGATCGTTCTTCCTGGGCAAACCCAGCTGGTCGGCCATCTCGTCCCACAGCTCATTGACGAGATGGATTTCGTTATTCGCATAGAACTGCTGCAACGCGGCCTCCGCGCCTGGTTGAAAGAGCGCGAGCTCATCGCGCAGTTGGCTTACCCGGTTTCGATACCAGTCGCTCACGCGCTTCTGCAACTGTTGCGCGACCGCCTGCTCCTTGGCCTGCCATATCTTTTCACGCAGGCGTCCCGTGCCCAGGGCCAGATCACGCGCCGCGCTCGCCAGATTGCTCGTCACCCCCGGTGCACACACCGTCACCCCATCCGCCAGCCGCAAGATGGCCTGGACCTTGTCCTGCAGCGCCATCGGGGTGCAGTTGACGGTGCTATCCCCGCTCACCAGTTGCGTCGCTTCATGCAGCGCGGGCAGGCCGTAGCGATAGAGCAGCTCATCCAGCCTGCTGAAAGCGCCGGCATCCAGATTTTCAAGAAAGATATTGAACTGCTGGCGCACCCAATCGCCGCGAGAGGGTTCATGCGCGTCGATGAAGGCCACCAGCGCGCCTACATCCGCGCGCACGCACTCGTTCGCGCGTTGGAAATCCTCCGACAAACGGAATTGCTCGAAGGACCCGTGGTGGTCAGGCGAATAGCGGATCGCCGGCGCCGCCGGGTCGGCGGCGGCCGCGACGGCGGCTGGCAGGGGCAGCGTGGATTCGGAGAAGAAGTCCGGGTGGAATCCGGAGGTGGATGCGGTGAAAGCGTTGGAAAGCGGATGCATGGGATGACCCTCGGTCCTGGGAAGTGGACTGAGTGGACAAAGCGCCGAAATCGTTTCCTGCCCCTGGTTCCCTGCCCTGGGTTTCGTGCCCGCGGCTTCCTGCCCTGGGTTCATTGCCCGCGGTTTCCTTCCCCATGCGCGGCAACATCAAACAAACGTCAATGCTGGAGCCAGCCGTTCTGCCCCATGGCTCGATCAGGGCGTGGCGGTGGCGCCGCTGCTGGGGCACTTGCCGTGGTTCCAGCATTGATAGCGCCACTCCCAGGGTGCGACGGCGCCCGCCTGCGCCCATAAACCCTTGCGCTGGTCGCGCGCCTTGCTTTCTATCCCGGGCAGGGAGGCGTCGCGCAAGTACTCGCCATGGCGCGCCATATTGGCCCAGGCATAGCCGGCGTCCACCTGCTGCCAGTTGACCGTGTGGCCGCCCTCGCCCGGCAGGTCGCAGACGTCGCGGGCGTATTGGTCTTTTTCGTAGCAACGCGCCGTCAGCGTCTTGCCGGCCACCATGGCTTCCAGGCTCTTGCGTGCCGCCTGGCCGAAAGGCTGGCCAGGCTTGACCTCGCCATGCCCCACTTCCGGCGCATCGATACTGGCCAGGCGGACGCGCCGCTGGCCACCGTCCGTCTGCAAGGTGATGGTGTCGCCATCCGCGACATTGACCACCCGTCCGCGCAGCTCGTAAATGGCACCGTTGGCACCGCTGGCGCCAGTCGCGGCGCCGTCATTGCGCGGGCCATGCGAGGCGGACAGCCAGGCGACGCCGGCACCAGCCAGCGCGCAAGCCAGCGCGGCAACCGGTCGGGCCAGGCCGATGCGGCCCAGCAGATTGCGCAACGGGGAGCGCAGCGCGGCGGACGCAAGCGTACGGGGTGGGCGGGAGCGAAGAATGATGCGGTCTCCAGGGCCTGCGGGTTTGGGGGCATCCTCTTCCGACGGGGCGCCCATGCGTCCTTGCTCTGATGGAGCGCATATTACCTGGGCGCGGCGCCCGATGGGCAGGGAGCGTAACCCTTATGTCACACCCGCAGCAGCGATCACAGCGGTCGCCGCAGTTGCCGCCGTCAGTGTGGTTGCAGCGACCACTGCGGCCGCCGCGGTCACAGCCACCCGGCGCGGCGGAAACGCCAATACAGCAGGCCGCAGGCGACGGCGATGCCGCCCAGGGTGAAGGGGTAGCCGTAGATCCACTTCAACTCCGGCATGTGCTCGAAGTTCATGCCATAGATGCCGGCCACGGCAGTGGGCACCGCCAGGATGGCAGCCCAGGAAGCCAGGCGCCGGGTGGTGTCGTTCTGCTGTGACTGGCCGATCATCAGGCTGGCTTCGAAGGCGAAGGCCAGCGCTTCCCGCAAGGCGGCCACCAGTTCGTCGATGCGCACCACACGGTCGGCCACCTCGACGAAGTAAGGTCGCGCATGTTCGTCGATCGCCGTCATCTCCACGCGGGAAAGACGGCGGCAGATTTCCGCCAATGGCGCGATCGCATTGTGAATCCGCAAAAGATCGCGGCGCTGGCGATAAAGCTTGCGGATGTCCGAATCCTTGGCGCCACGTATCAACAGCTTCTGTTCGGCGTGCTCGACCACGCTTTCCAGGCGCGTGGCGGCCTGCACATACCGGTCCACCAGCAGGTCCAGCAGTTCGGATGCCACGTAGTCGCTACCGCGTGCGAGCAGGTCGGGCGCCGCTTCCAGGCGCTCGCGCACCACGCTGTGGCTGGCGGTCGCGCCCCGCCTTACCGTCAGCAGAAAGCCGTCGCCGATGATCAGCTGGGTCTCGCCGAACATGGGGCGGTCGCCCTCGACTTCCACCGTGATCGCCACCACCAGTACCACATGGCCGTAGTCGATGATCTTGGGACGCCGATGCGGTTCGCGGATTTCCTCCAGGGCTTTGGGACCCAGATTCAACGCGTCACTGACTTCGCCCAGCAATTCAGGATGCGGATTCTTCAGCCCGATCCAGAGCAAGTTGTCCGGCTTCCCGATATAGCCCGCGATGTCCTCGATGGGAATCCGTTGCGGCTGCCGGCCCTTGGTATAACCGACCGACGCCACCACCTCGCCGTGGTGATCGTCGAAATCGCGATTGAGTGGCGCCGCCACCGCGGGCGGCGGCTGGAGTTCGGGGTACAGGGGAGCCTGGTCATCTTGCTTCATGGTCAAGGATAGTACCGCCCTTCGATCGACTAATGGGTACGATTGCCTGGGAATGCGAGTTGCAGCGCACAAGACTCAAAACGAGTCCTGCGAAGCCATTGCAAGCTGGCCTGCGGCGCGGCTTGCAAAACGCGTTCCACTCCCTGACGACGGGCTGACGTGACAACGGAGATCCCATGGCCGCTTCCCATCGAACCGCCCTGCGCATCGGCATTTCCGGCTGGCGCTATGCGCCCTGGCGCGGCCGCTTCTATCCGCGTGGACTGGCGCAGGCAGAGGAGTTGTCGTACGCCGCTCACCAGTTCTGCACGGTGGAGATCAACGGCACCTTCTACTCCCTGCAACGCCCTTCCAGTTTCGTCGCCTGGCGTGATGCGACACCCAGGGGTTTTGTCTTCAGCGTGAAGGGGCCTCGCTACGTCACGCATACGCGCCGGCTGCGCGATATCGAAGAGCCGCTGGCCAACTTCTTTGCCTCGGGGGTGCTGGATCTGGGCGAAAAACTCGGACCGATACTTTGGCAATTCCCGCCCACGATGCGCTGGGATCGGGACGGCGATCGCTTTGAACCCTTCCTGCGCCTGCTGCCGCGCGACACCCATGCGGCCGCACGGTTGGCGCGTCGGCACGGCCCGCAGGTGAAGCGGACGGACATCCCTGGCAAGGCGCCACGCCTGCCGCTACGGCACGCTTTTGAAATTCGCCATGCCAGCTTCGCCACGCCGGCGTTCATCGCCCTGCTGCGCGCGCACAATGTCGCGCTGGTCACCGCCGACACCGCGGGCAAATGGCCCTGGTTAGAGGACGCCACCGCCGATTTTGCCTATGTCAGGCTGCATGGCGACAAGGCCCTGTACAGCAGCGGTTATGGCGAACGCGCCATTGCTGAATGGGCGCGGCGCCTGCGCGCCTGGGCTGCCGGACGGCAGGGCCCGCATCCCCGGTTCGCGGCGCCACGAGATTCGAGATTGGCCGGGCATGCGCGCGCACCGCGTGACGTCTACTGCTATTTCGACAACGATGTAAAGGTGATGGCGCCGCGCGATGCACGCGCACTGATGCAGGCTCTGCACCTGCCCATGGCGCCCGAGGTCCCGGCCGGCTCAGCTTTACCTGGCAACGGAGCGTAAATGCGCCCCCGCTCGGGCGCCCGCCGCAACGCGCCGGCCCCGGGGCATAGCATTTGCTGAGAAGGGAATCACCCAGGAATCGCCCAGGCCGCCCGGGCCATTGCGCCTGAACTGGCTCGCCCCCCCGCAGCCATCTGGATACAGGAGAAAACGATGACCGCCTCGAAAGACAAGGACCAGACATCCGACGCCAAGAAACAACGCCACGAAGGCACGGCTCAAAAACCGGAAGACAAGGTGCCGACCTATCAGGAAGCCTTGGATGATGCCGTCGAAGATTCCTTCCCCGCCAGCGACCCGATTTCTCCGGGCGTAGCCGAAAAAGCCGATCGTCCGGTCTCGACGGGCAAGGACGACAAGGACTGGAAGCTCAAGCCTGGCAGCGAGGAAAAGAAGAAGCACTGACGGGGTGGCACCACCACCCCGCCAGCCTCTCAGAACAATTTCCGCAGCCGCGCGCCCACGTCGATCTTCGCCACGGGCGCGTTTTCCTTTTTGCGCAGCGGCGGCAAAGGGGGCGCCTTGGGCATGGCCTCGAACAGGGGCGCAAGCGCATCGGGAATGAAGCGCGTGCGTGACCCATACACGTGGCGATCTCCCATGCCGGTCTGCTGATGGACATAGAAGCGCTGCGGCACGATCAGCTGCAGGTTTTCCTTGGCGCGTGTCATGGCCACATACAGCAGGCGCCGCTCTTCCTCGATTTCCTCGGCGCTGCCGGTGCTCATGTCGGACGGAATGCAGCCATCCACCACGTTCAACACGTAGACCGACTTCCACTCCTGGCCCTTGGCGGAGTGGATGGTGGACAGGATCATGTAGTCCTCGTCGCGCAGGGGCACGCCCGATTCGTCGCTGGTCGCGTCGGGCGGGTCCAGGGTCAGTTCGGTCAGGAACCGTTCACGGCTGCCGTAGCCAGCCCCGATGCGCGCCAGCTGATCCAGGTCGGCCTTGCGCACGCGCGCATCCTCATAAAGCCGTTCCAACTGCGGCGCATACCAGCGCAGGGCAATGTCCAGGTCGGCGGGCCAGCGCAAGCCGGGTGCGCGCAGGTCCCCATAGGTCTGGACCAGGCCGCCCCATTCCTCGCGCGCCGCCGCGCCCGGCTTGAACGCCGCCAGCACCGCCATCGGGTCGGCCGCCTGGTTCATTTCGTCGAGCAGGCGCGCGGCCGTGGCGGGTCCGACCCCGGGCAGCAGTTGCGCCACGCGGAAACCCGCCAGCCGACCTCGCGGATTCTCGGCCCAGCGCAGCAGGCCCAGCAGATCCTTGATATGCGCCGCTTCCAGGAAACGCAGGCCGCCGAACTTGACGAAGGGGATGTTGCGCCGCGTCAGTTCCAGCTCCACCGCGGCGCTATGACTGGAGGTCCGGAACAGCACGGCCTGTGACTTCAGGGTCGCGCCCTCTTCCCGCTGCGCCAGTACCTGATCCGCCACCCACCGGGCCTGGCCCGCTTCGTCGCTGACCGTCACCAATTGCGGCTTGTTGGCCGAGGCGCGGTCGGTCCACAGGTTCTTGGCGTAGCGTTCACGCGCCATGCCGATGACGGCATTGGAGGCGTCCAGCACAGGCTGCGTCGAACGGTAGTTGCGGTCCAGCGTGATGACTTCGGCGGGCTGCGCGAACTGCCCGGGGAAATCCAGGATGTTGCGCACCGTGGCCGCGCGGAAGGAATAAATGGCCTGCGCGTCATCGCCCACCACCACCAGGCCCTGACCGGTCGGCTTCATCGCCAGCAGGATGGCGGACTGCAGGCGGTTGGTGTCCTGGTACTCATCGACCAGGATGTGGTCGAAGCGCGCACCGACGTCGCTGGCGATGGCCTCGTGGCCCAGCATTTCCGCCCAGTACAGCAGCAGGTCGTCGTAATCCAGCACCTGCTGGTCCTGCTTGGCTTCGACGTAAGCGCGGAACAGGCGCTTGAGCGCGTCTTCCCACTGCGCGCACCAGGGGAAGGCCTGCTCGAGCACTTCGCCCAGGGGTGCCTGGCTGTTGACCACGCGCGAATAGATGGACAGGCAGGTGCCCTTGAGCGGGAAGCGCGACTCGGTGGAGCTATAGCCCAGTTCATGGCGCAGGATGCCCATCATGTCCTCGGAATCGCCGCGGTCATGGATGGTGAAGTTTTCCGACAGGCCGATGCGCCCGGCGCAATCGCGCAGCAGGCGCGCGCCGATGCCGTGGAAGGTGCCGGCCCAGGGCAGCGAGGGCGGCGTCTGCCCCGCCCGCATATTCATGACCTTGCGCAACACCGAGCCGACCCGCCTGTCCATCTCGATGGCGGCGCGGCGCGAGAATGTCAGCATCAAGATGCGCTGGGGGTCGGCGCCGTGCAGGATCAGGTTGGCCACGCGATGCGCCAGCGTGCTGGTCTTGCCGGAGCCGGCGCCGGCGATGACCAGCAGCGGCCCGGCGGGCTCGGCGCCGACACCGTACTCGGCCGCTGCGCGTTGCTGCGGGTTGAGACCGTCCAGGGGATGGGGCGGGGCTTCGATGGGCAAGGGCGAGGAGGACTCGGACATCAAAAGGGAGCAGCAGGCGAAGGAGGATTAAAAGCGCGATTGAAAGCGGGATTACAAGTGGGATTACAAGCGGGATTACAAGCGGGCATTACCGGCGGTGAACACAGGCGATGAACACAGGCGAAGCATGCCGTCGGGAAACACAGGCATAATACTGGATATCCATCCAGAGAACCGGATGAGCAGGCGTCTGCTCTACGGGTACGTCCCTTGCTCCGATCCGAGCAGGAACCCGAGCTCCTCGATTCCACGGGGGGCCTAACCGGAGACTTCCATGGCCGACCGTATCGTCAAACTGCTCAATGATCTCGTCGAAACGTCCAAGGACGGCGAGAAAGGCTTCCTCGCAGCCGCCGAGGACACCAAGGATGCCGACCTGCGCGACCTGTTCCGCGAACGCGCCACGGATTGCGGCAAAAGCGCGATGGAGCTGCAGGAGGTAGTCACCCGGCTGGGCGGCACACCGGAAACCGGTGGCCATGTGACCGCCGCCGTGCATCGCGGCTGGGTCCATCTGAAAGCGGCGCTGGCCTCGCGTACCGAAGCCTCCATCCTGGAAGAATGCGAACGCGGGGAAGACATCGCCAAGCGCCACTATGCCGATGCCTTGCGCGAACCGCTGCCGGAGGACATCCGCAGCATGGTCGAACGCCAATATAGCGGCGTGATGCGGCATCACGACCAGATCCGCGACCTGCACGACCGCTACCGCGAAAACGCGTGACAGGGACCTGGCGCCGACCCAGGACAAGCCAGGACAGCAGGACCGGAAAACGCAGACACCAGCAATGACCATACGAGTAGGCACCGCGTCCTGGACCGACAAGACCCTGCTGGCCTGCGGCCGCTTCTACCCGCTCACGGTGCGCGATGATGCCGCCGGCCGTCTGCGTTACTACGCCAGCCGCTTTCCGCTGGCCGAAATCGATTCGTCCTACTACGCCCTCCCCGACCCGCGCGTGGCGCAGGCCTGGGTGGAACGCACGCCGCCCGATTTCGTTTTCAACATCAAGTCGTTTCGCCTGTTCACCGGCCACCAGACGCCGCTGCGCGCCCTCGACGCCGACCTGCGGCGCGAACTGCCGCGCGCGGATCCTGAAACCGTGGTGTATGCGGACCAGCTGCCGGCGGAGATACGCGAAGAAACCTGGCGCCGATTCCTCCTGGCCGTGGAACCCTTGCGCATGAGCGGCAAACTGGGCGCCGTGCATTTCCAGTTTCCGCCGTGGGTGCGCGCCGACCGGCGCGGCATAATGCGGGTGAGCGACTGCGCCGCGCATCTGGAAGAAGACCTGCTGGCGGCGGTGGAGTTTCGCCACGCCAGTTGGTATGACGGTCCCGCCAGGCAGGCGGCGACGCTGGATTTCCTGCGGGAACGGGGTGCGGCGCATACCGTGGTCGATGCGCCGCAAGGCTACGACAACACCGTGCCGGCGCTATGGCAGGCTACGCGTGACGATCTGGCCGTAGTGCGCCTGCACGGGCGCAACAGCGCGGCCTGGAACAGCCGCGGCGCGGCTTCGTCCAGCCGCTTCCAATACGAATACAGCCCGGAAGAACTGGCCGAACTGGCGCGGCAGGTGCGCGAACTGGCCCGCCGCGTGCGCGAGACACACGTGGTGTTGAACACGAATTTCGAGGACCAGGGCATGCGCAACGCGCAGGGCTTGATCGACGCCTTGAACCAGGTGGCGGCGTGACGCGTCCACCACGTCCCGCTATCCTCCGCACACTGACGCGGGCAGCGGCAATGTGGCGCGGTAGCGCATCAAAGCGCCCGTGGCGCGTCGCCCAGATCGCTGGTCGCGGCGGGGACGGTGGCCGTATCTTCCTGGCCCAGTGCGCGGGCATAAGCCTGCTCGGTCAGCTGCACGAAACGTTCGACGCGGAAGGATTGCACGCACTTGCGGCGCGCGGCCGCGCCAGCTTCGGGCAGCAGGGCCGGGCGGGGCAAAAGGTGCTCCAGCAATAGCGTCAGGCGGCCGACGTCCCGTTCCGGCACCACCCAGCCATCCACATAAGGCGTGATGTTCTCCGGCAGGCCGCCGTGCGAGGACACCACCACGGGCTTGCCCATGGACATCATTTCACGGCAGGCAAAGGAGATGGTTTCGATGCTGTAGGAAAGCACGAAACCCAGGTCCAGCGCGCCGATGAAAGCACGAACGTCTTCCAGGCGGCCGACCCACGTGACGTGGTCGCGCATACCCAGTTCATCGATGCGGGCGCGCTGGCTGTCGGACAGCGGGGCGCCGGCCAGCGCGATCTGCACCTGCGCACGCAGATCCTGCGGCAGGCGCGACACGGCTTCGACCATGTCCAGCCAACCCTTGTAGTCGTCAGTGCCGGCATTGCTGCCCAGCAGGATGCGGCGGTCTGGGTGGCGCAGCAGGCGCGCGCGCAGGGCCGGCGCGTCCTTGCCCGGTGCGTCGGGCGCGTAGTAGCCGGTATCCACCCCATTCCCTATGGTGCTCAGGGAGCAGGAGCGATAGGGGCTGTCGGCCAGCATGCGGCGCGCGAACTCGCAGACGCCGATGGCATGGTCGGTACCGAAATTGGCGCGCAGCCAGCCGCTGAGCCGGGCAATGGGCCGGTCGTTGTGTTTGGTGAAAACGATGCGGGGCCGGCGCGCGCCCATGCCCAGGGTCGCCAGCATCGCCAGGCGATGGTCCGCCGAGCCGTTCACATGCACCAGTTCCACTTTTTCCCGCGTGATCAGGTCGCGCAGGCGCCTGGCGGCATGGAACACGTGGTGGATGCGGTTCGGAAAGGATTGCGCGTACACCTTCACCCCGGGCACCTCGGCGGCGCGCCGATGCAGGGCGCTGCCTTGAGGCGCGGCAACCAGGACGTCATGGCGGCGCGACAGGATGCGCGCCAGACTCAGCACATAACTGGTGTGCCCCCCGGTCCCCGTACTCGTGTGGAAATTGGTGTACAAGACCTTCATCCGCGCCCCCCGCGTCAACCCGCTGCCGCCCGACGGGCGGCCCTTGCAATGCAAGCATCATGACAGGTAAACACTGCCGCCATATGGCAGCGACGTGACAAAAGACTGCGGAGTCGCATTCGGTGCAACGTACCGGCAGAGCAAGCGGCCGCCGATCCTAGGGACAAAAAATAGGGGACGGCACCACAAGCTTTACCGCTGATTACAAACTACTGAGGATCACAGGGGTCGGTATTGGAACCCTTTGGTGAGGCCGCTCAGTGCAGGAACCCGATCGACAACCACGGAATGGCCGCCACGATGATGAGCCCGATCGCGATGGATACCAGGTAGCCGACGATGGCGCGCATGCCCCGGTCGGGAGACACCCGGCCGATCGCGCAGGCCGCGTAGTAGCCCACCCCGAATGGCGGCGCGAACAGGCCTATGCCCATGGCCAGGATCACCACCATGGCGTAATGCACTTCGTGGATGCCCATCTGGTGCGCGATGGGGAACAGCAGCGGCCCGAACAGCACGATGGCCGGAATGCCCTCCAGCACGCTGCCCAGGATGATGAAGGCGACGATGGACACCGCCATGAACGTGACCGCACCGCCCGGCAGTCCCGCCATCAGATGCGCCAGCTGGCTGGAGAAGCCGGACTGGGTCAGGGCCCAGGCCATGCTGGTCGCCGCGCCGATGATCAACAGGATGGCGCCCGACAGGCAGGCGGTATCGACCAGCATCGGCCACAGGCGTTTCCAGTCGAAACGGCGGTAGACCAGCAGGCCGATCAGGACGGAATACACGATGCCGATGGTGGAAACCTCGGTGGCCGTGGCCACGCCCTCCACCACCGCCGCGCGGATGACGAAAGGCAAAGCCAGGGCCGGCAAGGCGATCACCAGGGTGCGCAGGACCTCGGCGCCGCTGGCGCGGCCTTCGGGCGCCCGTTGCTGGCGCCGGCTGCGCAGCCCGACCACCAGGCACAGCATCACGCCCAACACCAGACCCGGCAGCAGGCCCCCGGTGAACAAGGCGGTAATCGACACGCCGGTGACCGATCCGATGGTGATCAGCACCAGGCTGGGCGGAATGGTCTCGGTCTGCGCGCCCGTGGCCGACAGCAAGGCCACCAGGTCGCCATCTTCCGCGCCGCGCTTGCGCATTTCCGGAAACAGCACAGGGGCCACCGCCGCCATGTCGGCCGCCTTGGCGCCCGAAATGCCGGACACCAGGTACATGGCGCCGATCAGGACATAGGACAGGCCGCCGCGCACGTGTCCCAGCAGGCTGGCCAGGAAAGCCACCATGCGCTGTGCCATGCCGGTCATCTCGATCAGCACGCCCAGGAAGACGAACAGCGGGACGGCCAGCAGGATCAGGTGCGACATGCCTTCGTCCATGCGCCCCACTACCACCATCATGGGGGTGCTGGTGGTCAAGGCCAGATAGCCGAAGGTGGCCAGGCCGAAGCAGAAGGCAATGGGCACGCCGGCGAACACGCAAGCCGCCACGACACCGACGAAGAAGATCAGCAGGTTGTAGTTGCCCAGGCCTTGCAGGACAGGCTGCGCCAGATAGAGCGCGCCGACCACCAGCGCCACCACCACGATGGCTTTCAGCGCGGTCTGCCAGTCGGCCCGTTCGACCAGGCGCAGCAAGGCCACCGCGATCATCAACAGCGTCCCTACTGGCAAGGCAGCCGCGCGCCAGATGTTGGGAATTTCCAGGGCGGGGGTGGTGACGTACTGTTCTTCGTACGCGTATTCGTAGCCCGGCCCGGCGATGAACAGCAGGAAGGCCAGCGCGGCGGCAATCGCCAGCATGTCGAGAAAAGCCCGCCGGGCCGGCGACGCGCGATTGACGAAGGCGGTCATGCGCATATGTTCGCCGCGCCGGAAGGCCACCACCGAACCCAGCATGGCCAGCCACAGGAACAGGATGGAAGCCAGCTCGTCGGACCAGACCAGGGGCGTGTGCAACACATAGCGCGCGACGATGCCGGCGAACAGGATGACGATCTCGGCCACGACCAGGATCGCGGCTGGCACTTCCACCAGCCAGCCGATGGCGTTATCCAGCCCCGCCGCCCACGGCCGCCGCGCCACGGCGGGCGCGGCGGTGGCGCCGGCAAGACCGGCGGCCGGCTGCATGGAAGGCGCGCTCATGAAAGCTTGCCGACCGACTGCTCGAGCAGGCCCCAGGCCTGGTCACCGTACTTGGCTTTCCATTCGGCATAGAAGCCCGCCTGGCGCAAGGCATCGCGGATGGGACCGGGTTCGGGCTGGTTGAACGTCAGGCCTTGCTGCGCCAGCTGCGTTTGCAGCTCGTTGTTCAAGGCCAGCACGTCGGCGCGCACGCCCATGGCGGCCGCGTTGATGTGCTTGGCCACCACCGCCTGCATGTCCTTGGGCAGCTTTTCCCAGGCGCGCCGGTTCGACAGGAACCAGAAGCCGTCCCACATATGGTTGGTCAAGGAGCAGTATTTCTGCACCTCATACAGCTTGGCGGTCTGGATGATGGCCAGCGGATTTTCCTGCCCGTCCACCACCTTGGTCTGCAGCGCCGAGTAGGTTTCGTTGAAGTTGATGCTGGCCGGGGCAGCGCCCAGGGCCTTGAACATGGAGGTCCACAGCGGGCTCACCGGCACGCGGATCTTCAAGTCCTTGAAATCGCCGGGACCGTTGATGGGCCGGTTGCTGGTGGTGACCTGGCGGAAGCCGCTATCCCAGATCTTGTCCATCACCACCAGGCCCTTGCCTTCGATTTCCTTGCGGATGTAGGCGCCCAGCTGGCCGTCCATGGCCTGCCACACCGCATCGTAATTTGGAAAGGCGAGGCCGATCCCGCTGATGGAGGACGCCGGTACCAGCGTGGAAAGAATCAGGCCGGACAGGGTGAAGAATTCGACCGCGCCCGAACGCAACTGGCTCAGCGTATCGGTATCCGAACCCAGCTGGCTGCTGGGGAAGATGGCCAGTTCGAAACGGCCATTGGTGTCGCGCAGGATATTGGCCGCGGCTTCGCGTGCGCGCACATTCATGGGATGCGTGGGCGGCAGGTTGTTGGCGTACTTGTAGCGAAACTCCGGAGCCGCGAACGCGCGGCCTACCGGCGCCAGCGCCAGGGCGGCACCACCGCCAGCCACCGCACCCATCAGTTTGCGTCGGGTCAAATCCATGCTGTCTCCTCTCTCGTTGTCTCCCCGTCCGTTTCATCGAAGTGGAAACGGTACGGAGCCGGCGCGCATGGGCGCCGATATCTTCTTTATTGTCTGCCTGCCTTTCTTGTCTATCATGGCGTACCGCCCGAGAGGCGGTACGCCAAGGTGCCATAGCGTACACAGCGATACATGGAGGAGACAAGACATGGATTACACCGATGGAGTGGTGCTGGTCACGGGCGGTGCATCGGGCATCGGCCTGGCCGTGGCGCGCGGCCTGCTGGACGAAGGGTGGAAGGTGCTGATCGCGGACCGATCGCCCGAAGCCCTGGAAGCGGCCGGCGCCGCGCTGCCCACGGACCGCGCGCGCCGCATCCAGCTGGACGTGACCAGCGACGACGAAGTGGCCGCGGCCCTGGACGATTGCGAACGGACCTTCGGCCCCCTGACGGGCCTGGTGAACTCGGCGGGCATCGGCCGCGACGTGCCTTTTTTGGAAACTGACACGGCCCTGTTGCGCCAGATCCTGGAAGTGAACCTGGTCGGCACCTTCGTCGCCGGACGGCACGCCGCCTTGCGCATGCGGGAACGCCATCATGGCGCCATCGTCAATATCGCCTCGGTGTCGGGACTGCGCGGCAACCTGGGACGGGCTGCCTATGGCGCTTCCAAGGGCGGCGTGGTCACCCTGACCCAGGTCATGGCGGTGGAGCTGGCCGCCCTGGGCATAAGGGTGAACGCGGTGGCGCCCGGTCCCATCGACACGCCGCTGGTCAGCCGCATGCATACCGACGCCGCGCGTGCCCGCTGGATCGCCGCGGTGCCGCAGAAACGCTATGCGACGCCGGAGGAACTATGCGGCACGGTGGCCTGGCTGCTGGACGGCGACCGCTCCGGCTTCGTCACGGGACAGACCATCGCCGTGGACGGCGGGTTCATGGCGGGCGGGCTGATTCGCCAGGAGGAGGCATGAGGCAGCGGGCTTATGGCAGCGGGCTTGAGGCACCAGGCTCGTGGCCTTCGGGCCGGCGCCGGCTTATCCCCACCCGACTTATCCCCAGTTTTTGTGGACAACCCTTGGGATAGCCGTCCAACAAGACAGACAATTCCCTTTTCCATCAAGGACTTGGCACTAACGGGCAGGCACCGCCCAGAGGCTCCCTCAGTGCCCGGTCCGAACGCAATGTTCATACAGCAGAGGATGGCTTCGTGCTAGATTTCGGTTCGCCCAAGCCGAGACCCCCATGATTCGAACGTTCACCCGTGACGAAATCCGACGCGTGGCCACTATCCTGGCCGAAGCGGCGGACGCTGAAGTGCTGCCGCGCTTCCGCAACCTGACGGCCGATGCGGTACGCGTCAAGAGTTCGCCGCAAGACCTCGTCACCGACGCCGACGAAGCCGCCGAGCGCTTCATCGGCGAACGCCTGAGCCGCCTGTATCCCGGCGCGGTGATCGTCGGCGAAGAAGCCTGTTCGCGCAATCCCACGCTGCTCAATGTCTGGATCGATGCTGAACTGGCGTTCGTCATCGATCCGATCGACGGCACCCGTAACTATGTCGCGGGCCTGCCGCTGTTCGGCGTCATGGTGGGCGTGGTCAGCCGCGGCGAAATCGTGGCCGGCGTCATCTACGATCCCATGGGCCGCGATTGGGCCATGGCCGTGCGCGGCGAAGGCGCCTGGCTGGAGAACGCCCACGGCCTGCAGACGCCGCTGAAGGTGGCGGCACCGGTGCCGGTCGAGGAAATGGTCGGACTGATCGCCACCCAGCACCTGGAAGAACCCTTGCGCGGCATCGTTCACCGCAACATGGCGCGCCTGGCCGTGGCCAACACCCTGCATTGCTCGGCGCACGAGTACCGCCTGATCGCCGGCGGCCATGCGCACATCCTGCTGTACGGGCAGCTGATGCCCTGGGACCACGTGGCGGGCTGGCTGCTGCACCACGAGGCGGGCGGCTATTGCGCCCATTTCGACGGTTCGCCCTACAAGCCCACCCACCGTTCGGGCGGGCTGCTGTACGCGCCCGATGCCGGCAGCTGGAAGGTGGCGCGCCAGGCGCTGCTGGAAGAGGCGGCGCCCGCGGTGTAACCGCCGTCATGGCCCCAGGCTCCTGGCGGATGGCCGGCACCACGGTCCCGGCCGCTGCTCCCTGCCCTGCCCGCCTGTCACCCTGCGCGCCGCACGGTCATTGCCTGCAAAGCCTGCGGGAACGGGTTACAACAACGGGAATATCGATTTCGAGTTTCAAGCGACTGCCATGAATGCCCCCATGAATCCCAAGGCCATCACCTGGAACCTGGGCGACATCGTCGCCGAACTGCGCACCGTGCGCACCGAGTGGCGCGAGCCGCTGGGCCGCCTGCGCCGCGATCATAGCGGCGGCCGCGAGTTCCCTTCGCAGGAAAGCCTGCGCCAGATCATCAAGGATCTCTGTGGCGCCTTGTTTCCCATGCGCCTGGGGCCGATCGACCTGCGCGAGGAAACCGAGGACTTCTACGTCGGCCACACCATAGGCGCGGCGCTGGACGCCTTGATGCACCAGGTGCGGCTCGAACTGAATTACATGGAGCGTCATAGCCATCCGGATCCGGACGACATCGAACAGCGCGCCAGCGACATCGTGCGCGCCTTCGGTGCCGGACTGCCCGCCGTGCGCCGCATGCTGGACGCCGACGTCATCGCCGCTTACCAGGGCGATCCGGCCGCGCGCAGCGTCGACGAAGTGCTGTTGTGCTACCCCGGCGTGATCGCCATGATCCATCACCGCCTGGCCCACGTGCTGCATGACCTGGGCGTACCGCTGCTGGCGCGCATCGTCGCCGAGATCGCCCACGCCGACACCGGCATCGACATCCACCCGGGCGCCACCATCGGCCGCAGCTTCTTCATCGACCACGGCACTGGCGTGGTGATCGGCGAGACCGCCATCATTGGCGATCGCGTGCGTCTGTACCAGATGGTGACGCTGGGGGCCAAGCGCTTCCCGCCGGGTGAAAACGGCGAGCTGAAGAAGGGCCTGCCGCGCCACCCGATACTGGAAGACGACGTCGTCGTGTATGCCGGCGCCACCATCCTGGGCCGCACCACCATCGGCCGCGGTTCGGTCATCGGCGGCAATGTCTGGATCACGCGCGACGTGCCGCCGGGCAGCAACGTCACCCAGGCCGGCGCGCTGAACGCCGCGCCCGACGCCGGCTGCGGCGGTTGAGCACGATGGCGGATGATGCGGCGGACGACGCAGTGCGGGCCGGCACGGTGCCGGGCGCCCCGGTTCGCGGCGGCGTAGCCGCCCTGCGCGACTTCGTGCTGGCCCATCCGCGCCTGTTCGTGCTCACGGGCGCGGGCTGCAGCACCGGATCGGGCATTCCCGATTACCGCGACGATGAAGGCGCGTGGAAGCGGCGGCCGCCCATCCAGTACCGCACCTTCATGGACGACGCCGTAGCGCGGGCGCGCTACTGGGCGCGCGGCATGATAGGTTGGCGCATGTTCGGCAGCGTGGCGCCCAACGCGGCGCATCGGGCGTTGGCCACGCTGGAGCAGCAGGGAGGCTTCGAACTGCTGGTCACGCAGAACGTCGATGGTTTGCATGAAGCCGCCGGCACGCGCGACGTGGTGGATCTGCACGGCCGCATGGACCGGGTGATCTGCACGCAATGCGGGCATCTGTTGCCGCGGCAGGAGATGCAGCAGTGGCTGGAAGATGCCAATCCCGGTTGGCTGCATCTGCATGCGGCGGATGCACCCGATGGCGACGCGGATCTGGAAGGCGAGGACTTTTCCCGCTTCCAGGTGCCGCCCTGTCCGGTGTGCGGTGGCCTGTTGAAACCCGACGTCGTGTTCTTCGGCGAGACCGTGCCACGCGATCGCGTGGACCGGGCCAATGCCGCGCTGGCGCAGTGCGGCGCGGTGCTGGTGGTGGGCTCGTCGCTGATGGTCTATTCCGGCTATCGCTTCGTCGCGGCCGCGTCGCGCGCCGGCCTGCCCATCGCCGCGCTGAATCTGGGCAAGACGCGCGCCGACGCCATGCTCACGCTGAAGGTCGAACAGTCCTGCGCCGAGGCCTTGTCCGAACTGGTGGCGATGCTGCCCGATCGAGCCATCCAGGCGAACCCGCCAGCCTGAGCCTGGAAGGCCACGGGCAAGTATCTCGCGGCCGTAGGCCCGGTCAGCAAACCACGGCAGGCCCTTCGCTTACCCATTCTTCCAGCACGGCTTCGAAAGTCATGCAGACGGGGTTGCGGCCCGATACGAAGCGGCCGGCATGCACGGCACCGGCGGGATCGACGACGGTGCCGCTCAAGCGTGCCACGGCCGCCCCCGCGTCGTCCAGCGCCACTTCCCCGTACAAGGTCATTACCTCCACCGCGGGGCCGGGCAGTTCCTGCAAGGCGGCACCCGCGCCTTCCAGGCTGGCTTGCGTCAGGCTGCCCAGGCTGCCGCGCACCATTGCGCGCGCGAACCCATGCGCCAGGCACAGCTTCTCGATACTTTGCACCAGGTCTTCATTCGGCCGCAGGCGCGCGTAGACGATGCGCCCGGTATGGCCATGCTCAATGGTCGGCATGGATGTCTCCCTTCGGTTCCGGTTGGAACACCGCGAGTTGGATGTGAGGGTCGTAGCGGCGGGTAAGCCGCGTGGCACTCAGGCCGTGAACGTAGGCGACACAGCCGCCCGAACCGATCACGCATTGTTCGGTCAGCAGGTGGCCACCGATCAGGCGGCCCTCCGCATCGACCAGCAAACCATGGCAATGCAGGAGCGGCGTACCCCGCTCGTCCTCGCCCAGCGTCGCGCCGGCGCCGATCATGCGCAGATCCTTGCCCAGTACGATGGGCGAGGTGTACGCGATGACCTGCTCGATATCGGGCAAGGGTCGCGCCAGGCAATAGGCGCCGCGGGTGAGGTGCCCGTCCAGCAGATTGATGGCGCATGCCGCCACGCCCCGCGCGCGCAGCGGCTGCACCAACGCGTCGTACAGGGTACGGCCCGCCGGCAGCACCAGGCGCAGCGCCGGCGCGCTGGGGTTCTCCACGCTGGTCCAGCGCGAAGCCGGCATCGGCCCCGGGTGGCGCAGCATACGTACAGGGGGAGGAATGACGCTGGCAAGGGAGATCGCGGCGGACGTCATGGCAGGTATCCCCGTTCCTGCAGGGCGTCGCGCACCAGCTTCTTGGTGATCTTGCCGTACCCGGAACGCGGCAGGGCGTCCCAGAACAGGACACGGCGCGGCAGCTTGTAGCGCGCCAGGCAGTTCTGCAGCCAGGCCATCATGGCGGGCTCGTCGATGGACTGCCCGGGACGCGGCACGCATACCATGATGCCCACCTCGCCCCATGTGGGGTCGGGCACGCCCACCACCGCGACTTCCGCCACGGCGGGATGCGCCAGCACCTTCTCCTCGATCTCGCGAGGGTAGACGTTGGAGCCGCCGGAAATGTACATGTCGGATGCGCGCCCCGTGATGTAGACAAACCCCTCGGCGTCCATATGCCCGAGATCGCCCGTGCGGAACCAGCCATTGCGAAACGCCTTGGCATTGGCCTCGGGATTGTTGTAATAGCCCGCGAAGACCGCGGGACCGCACACGCAGATCTCTCCCTGGACACCGGGCGCGAGCGGGCGGCCGTCCTCGTCCTGGATGGACACCTGCATGCCCGTGCGGGCATAGCCGCAAGTACCGATGCGGGCGGCGGCATCGTCTTCGAGCCGATGCAGGCTGGGCGGCAGCACGGTGATATTGCCCGTCACTTCACCCAGCCCGAAATACTGGACCAGCACCGGTCCCAATTTTCCCAGGGCACGTTTCTGGTCTTCGCGATACATCGGCGCGCCGGCGTAGATCACGTAGCGCAGCGAGCCATGATCGTGCAAGTCCACGCTGGGATGCTCCACCAGCATCTTGACGATGGTGGGCACGGTGAATAGATTGCTGACGCGATGCTCGCTGACCAGACGCCAGAGCTTGTCGGCGTCGAAGCGTCCATCCGGCGGCAAGACGGTAGCCGCGGCGCGCGCCACCTGCGTCAGCAGATGGATACCGGCGCCATGCGACAGCGGCGCCACGGCCATGCTGACGTCCTTCTCCGTGGTGCCCGGCATGAGGTCGCACAGATGATTGGTGACGACGAAGCCCATCTGGCCGTGGGTCAGCACCGCGGCCTTGGGGCGCCCGGTGGTGCCGGACGTGAAGAAGAACCAGCAGGGATCGTCGTATTCCACGTCGGCGTTGGCATCGAGGACCGCAGCGGCGTCATCGTCGGCGCAGGGGATCTCCCCCAGCCCGGAATCGTCCGCGCCGATACGCAGCAGCACGGCCAGGCCCGGCAGCGCGGCGGCCATGGCCGCCGCATGGTCCGGAAACTCCGCATGGCAGATCACGGCGCGCGCGCCCGATGCCTGCCCCAGGTAGGCAGCCTCGTCGGGCGTGATGCGGAAATTCGTCGGCACCCATACCGCGCCCAGGCGGAAGGCCGCGAACATGGTCTCGACAAAGGCCGTGCAGTTCTTCGAGTGCACCAGTACGCGGTCGCCCTTGCCGATGCCGTGTCGCGCCAACCGCCCGGCCAGCGCATCGACGCGCGCATCGAGCTGGCGCCACGTGACGACCTCCCGATCCAGGATCAGGGCGGGATGATCGGGAAACCGGCGCGCGGCCTGGGTCAACCAATACGCCAGGTTCATGACGCGGCGCGAGACCGGCGTGACATTCATCCCCGCGCCGCTCATCGCAGTCGCTCCAGGATGCTGACGTAATTGGCGACGGCTGCCCCTCCCATATTGAAGATGCCGGCCAGGCGCGCATCCGCAATCTGCATGTCGCCGGCCGCTCCCATCAATTGCATGCAGGCCATGACGTGCATGGATACACCGGTGGCGCCGACAGGATGGCCCTTGGCCTTGAGTCCGCCAGAGGGATTCACCGGCAGCTTCCCGCCTTTTTCAGTCCAGCCTTCGCGCACGGCCCGGTGACCTTGGCCCGGCGAGGTCAGTCCCATGGCCTCGTATTCGATGAGTTCGGCAATGGTGAAGCAATCGTGGGTTTCCACCAGATCCAGATCGTCGAGCGTCAGGCTCGCATCCGCCAGCGCGCCACGCCAGGCCCGCGCCGCGCCTTCGAACGCGATGGGATCGCGACGGCTCAGCGGCAGGATGTCGTTGACCTGCCGGCGCGCCCTGAATCCCACGGCGCGTTCCAGGCCGGACGCGATGTCGCTGGAGGCCAATACCAGGGCGGCCGCCCCGTCGGATACCAAAGAACAATCGGTGCGGCGCAGCGGCGCCGCCACGTAAGGATTTTTCTCGGAAACGGTATTGCAGAAGTCCACGCCCAGATCCTTGCGGATCTGCGCATAGGGATTGGCGACACCGTTGCGATGGTTCTTGGCGGCGATGCGCGCCAGCTCTTCCGATCGGTCGCCATAGCGATCGAAATACGTCTGGGCGATGCGGCCGAACACGCCGGCGAAGCCGCCCTCGATTTCGGCTTCCTCGCGGCGGTAGCTGGCATTGAGCAGGATATCGCCGATCTCCCGTCCCGGCCGCGCCGTCATCTTCTCGGCGCCCACCACCAGCGCGACCCGGCCACGGCCTGCTTCGATGAAATCCATGGCGGCGTAGATCGCCGCCGACCCGGTGGCGCAGGCGTTTTCCAGACGGTTGGCCGGCACATAAGCCAATGCGGGATCCGCCAGGGCCACCAGCGCGCCCTGGAAATCCTGCTTCTGGAAACCGCTATTCATGACGCCGACATAGATGCCGTCGACACCATCGCTAGTGATCCCCGCATGCGCCAACGCTTGCAGGGACACGCGGGCCATCAGGCTTTCGGTATCGGGGTCGTCCAGTTTGCCGAACGGAATGTGGGACCACCCCACGATGACGGCACGGTCAGGCATGGCTTATCTCCTCTCATGGTTCTACTGGTTTTAATCGTTCTACTGGTCCTGCTGCCTCTACGCGCTCTTGCGCGTCGGCGCATCCTTGCGCGGCACCACGGCCCCTTGGGCCAGGGCTTCAAGCTTCTTGGCCTCCTTGGCCAAATGCTTGGCCAACTGGAATTGCCGCTCCTCGTCCAGCCGGCTCTCGATGGCCGCGATGCTGAGCGCACCGGCCACGCCGCCAGCGGGGGCGCGCACTGGCACACCTATGCCCCAGGATCCCGGCACGATCAAGCCCCGGTTGACCGCATAGCCTTGCGCGCGCGCTTCCTTGACCTGCGACCATAGCAAAGCCGGCGAATAGTGGGGATAGCGCTGCGCGATCAGGGCGGCATTGGCTTGCAGGCATTGCTCGACCTCATCATCGGGCAATGCTGCCAGCATGGCCAGGCTGCCGGCGCCCACGCCCAGCGGATGGCGGTCGCCAGGTAGCAAGGCGTGCGTCTTGAGCGGGTAGTCGCCGTCTTCGCGCAAGACGCAAACGGCGAACACATGGCGACGAATCGAAAAGAAAGCGGAGTCACCGCAATCGTGCGCCAGGCCGGCCACGGTATCGGCGGCCAAGCGGCTCAGGCCATGGCGGCGCGCCGCGATATTGCCCATGACGTGGCACTCCGGCCCGAGAAAGTAGCGGCGCGTGCCCGCATCCTGTTCCAGCATGCCCTCGGCGACCAGAGCCGAAAGCAGACGATGCACGGTAGGTTTGTTCAAACCGGTGTCCTGCGTCAGCGCCAGCAGCCCGGCCCCGTCCGGCGCCGTGCGCGCCACGGCCCGCAAGACCCGCATGGCACGAGCGATCGCCTGGGCGCCGTCGACCCGGGTGGGACTATTCGTCACGCTGTCTCCCATCTTGTTTTTCCGCAGGTCCATTATGTGAACCAACTGGATTTTAATAAAATCTTCGGTGAAGGAATTTTACCGCTTTAAGTCTATAAATCAATGTGATTTAATAATCCATCACGTCTGTTAACGGGTTCATATTATGGACCTGCATAATTGCCGGCACATGCAAACCGGCATCATCCCGGCGGCCTGCCGCACAGCGCGGCGGCCAGCCGGACATAACCAGGAGACAGCATGAACGTGAATCGTCGCAAGTTCGTCGGCGCGGCCGGCGGCGTGGCCCTTATCAGCGTGGCGCCTGTGCGCCAGGCCCTGGCGGCCCCCGAGTATCGCTACAAGTACGCCAACAACCTGCCGCCCACGCATCCCATGAACGTGCGGGCCAACGAAGCGGCCAAGGCCATCGCAAAGGAAACAGACGGCCGTTTCGAACTGGCCATCTTCCCCAGCAGCCAGCTGGGTTCGGATACCGATACGCTGAGCCAGTTGCGTTCGGGCGCGGTCGAATTCTTCACCCTGTCCGGCCTGATTCTTTCCACGCTGGTACCGGCGTCCTCCATCAGCGGGATCGGCTTCGCCTTTCCAAATTACGATGCGGTGTGGCAGGCCATGGACGGCCAGCTGGGCGCCTACATCCGCAAGGAAATCGAAGGCAAGGGCCTGGTGGTGATGGACAAGATCTGGGATAGCGGCTTCCGCCAGGTCACCACCAGCAACCGGCCCATCAACGGCCCCGGCGATTTCAAGGACTTGAAGATCCGCGTGCCGGTGAGTCCGCTGTGGACCTCCATGTTCAAGGCCCTGGGCGCCGCGCCGGCCAGCATCAACTTCAACGAAACCTACTCGGCGCTGCAGACCAAGGTGGTGGACGGGCAGGAAAATCCGCTGGCCATCATCCAGACCGCCAAGCTGTATGAGGTGCAGAAATACTGCTCCTTGACCAACCATATGTGGGACGGCTTCTGGTTCCTGTCGAACCGCCGCGCCTGGGAAAAGCTGCCCAAGGACATGCAGGCGGTGGTGGCCAAGCACATCAACGCGGCCGCCATGGGCGTGCGCGCCGACGTGCTGGCATTGAACAACGACCTGCAAACGCAGCTGGCGCAGCAAGGCCTGACGTTCAACCAGCCCGAACCAGGTCCGATCCGCGACGCCCTGCGCAACGCGGGTTTCTACAAGGACTGGCAAGGCAAGTACGGTGACAAGGCCTGGGGCCTGCTGGAACAATCCGTCGGGAAACTGTCATGACGGCAAACATGACTCCAAACGCGCCGTCGAACGCAGCGCCCCCTGCGCGCGCCCAGGCGCCATCGTCATCCGCGTCCACGGAGGCCGCGGCGCCAAGGCTGTCGTGGGCGGCGCAGGCTGAAGCGGCCATCGGCCGGCTCGCGGAGATTCCCGCCGCCATTCTGGTACTGGCGGAGATCGCCATTCTGTTCGCCGGCATCGTGGCGCGCTATGTATTCCACAGGCCGCTGGTGTGGTCCGATGAACTGGCTTCCATCCTGTTCCTGTGGCTGGCCATGCTGGGGGCCGTCGTCGCGTTCCGGCGGGGGGAGCACATGCGCATGACCGCGTTCGTCAATCGCGCCTCGCCGGCGCGCCGCGCGTTCCTGGACATGCTTGCCGTGTCGGCGGCCCTGGCCTTCCTGCTGTTCATCCTGGCGCCGGGCTGGGAATACGCCCTGGAGGAACAGTACGTCACCACGCCCGCGCTGGAGATCCCCAACATCTGGCGCGCCGCTGCCCTGCCCGTGGGCACGTTGCTCATGATCGCCCTGGCGCTGTTACGCCTGCTCGAACGGGCCGGCTGGCTGACCACGCTCAAGGCCGTGGGACTGGTGGCCGCCATGGTGGGGATCCTGGTGGCGGCGCAACCCATGCTCGCCACCCTGGGCAACGCCAACCTGCTGATCTTCTTCGTCGGCATCGTGGCCGTATGCGTGTTCACCGGCGTGCCTATCGCCTTTTCATTCGGACTGGCGACCTATGGCTATCTGGCCCTGACCACGTCCACGCCCATGATGGTGGTGGTGGGACGCATGGACGAAGGCATGTCGCACCTGATCCTGCTGGCCGTGCCCCTGTTCATCTTCCTGGGCCTGCTGATCGAGATGACCGGCATGGCACAGCGCATGGTGGCTTTTCTCGCCAGCCTGGTGGGGCACGTGCGCGGCGGCCTGTCCTACGTCCTGATCGGCGCCATGTACCTGGTGTCCGGCATTTCCGGCGCCAAGGCGGCCGACATGGCGGCGGTGGCGCCGGTCCTGTTCCCCGAGATGCGCAAGCGCGGCGCGAACGATGGCGATCTGGTGGCGCTGCTGTCGGCCACGGGCGCGCAGACCGAGACCATCCCGCCCAGCCTGGTGCTGATCACCATCGGGTCGGTGACCGGTGTGTCCATCACGGCCTTGTTCACCGGCGGCTTGCTGCCGGGGCTGGTGCTGGCGCTGATGCTGTGCGTGGTGGTGCGCTGGCGCTACCGGGGCGAGCGGCTGGCTGGCGTGCGGCGCGCCTCGCGCGGCGAAATCCTGCGCGCCCTGGCGATTGCCTCGCCCGCCCTGGCCCTGCCCGTGGTGATCCGCGCCGCCGTGGTGGAAGGCGTGGCCACCGCCACCGAGGTGTCCACCATCGGCATTGTCTATTCCGTCCTGATCGGCCTGCTGGTCTACCGGCGCTTCGACTGGAAGCGGCTGGGCCCCATGCTGGTCGACACCGCCTGCCTGTCGGGTTCCATCCTGCTGATCATCGGCGCCGCGACCGCCATGGCCTGGGCCCTGACGCAGTCTGGCTTTTCCACCCAGCTGGCGCACCTGATGGCATCGGTGCCCGGCGGCGCGATCACCTTCATGGCCGTATCCATCGTCGTGTTCGTGGTATTGGGCAGCGTGCTGGAAGGCATCCCGGCCATCGTGCTGTTCGGGCCCTTGCTGTTCCCGATCGCGCGCGAGGTGGGCATCCATGAGGTCCATTACGCCATGGTGGTGATCCTGGCCATGGGCATAGGCCTGTTCGCCCCGCCGTTCGGTGTTGGCTACTACGCGGCCTGCGCGATCGGCCGGGTGCAGCCGGACAAAGGCGTCGGGCCGATCATGGGTTACCTGGCGTCCATCGCCGTCGGACTATTGGTCGTAGCGGCCATCCCCTGGCTGTCCACGGGTTTCCTGCACTAGCGCGAGGAGAAGAACGACCGCGTCGATCGGAACGCAGGCTTGCCCCGCTCTTCAGGCACGCGGATTGCGGTGACGCGGCGCGGCAATCTGGCCGTGCTTTGAGATACGCACATGCCGTTGACTTTTCCTGGCCTTCGCCTTCGCCTGGCGTCGCCGCGCCGTTCCCCGCCGTCGCGGAGGCGCGCATGAGCGCGCGCCGCCCATCCCGTACGCCGGCCGGCCGCCTGCCCGCCATCGCGGCAACGGCGTTGACGGCCGGAGGCGGCAGCCTGCCCGTTGATCCTGCCACGACGGAAGCGCCCGCCACTACCGCGCCCTCCGACGCGCCCGCTGGCGCCCCTGGCGCTGCATCTGGCGCATCCGCCAACCAGGCCGCGGCGGACACGGATGCCGCCTCCCATGCGCCCACGCAGTTCCCGGCTGCGCGCCGGATAGCCGACCGGCGCTATGCGGCAGTGATCGTGATTGCCGTATTGGCAGTGTTTTTCGCCATGCGGGAAGCGCGGGAATTCCTGATTCCGTTGGTGCTGTCGATCCTGCTCGCCTATGCGCTGGAGCCTTTGGTCCACACCTTGGTGCGGCGCGCGCG
Organism: Achromobacter sp. HZ34; assembly: GCF_002209485.1. GTDB lineage: Bacteria > Pseudomonadota > Gammaproteobacteria > Burkholderiales > Burkholderiaceae_B > Bordetella_C. Next base: position 1,008,994 of record NZ_NJIX01000002.1, read on the forward strand.
CGTGCCGCGGGCGATCAGCGCCACCTTGGTAATGGCGGCCTTGGTCACGGCGCTGGTGTTCGGAACGCTTTCCTTGCAGACCCAGGTGGGCGCTATCGTCGACAGCCTGCCGCAAACCGTACAGAAGGTGTCGCGCACGCTGCAGGGGTTCTCGGCCGGCAAGGGCTCTTTCGTGGACAAGCTGCGCGCGGCTGGCGCGGCTCTGGACAAAGGCGGATCGACGGGACGGCCCGGCAATCAGGGAGGCCCACCCCAGGAGCGGCCATCGGAGCGACTGCAGAACATGCTGCTGGCAGGCTCCATGGGCGCCGCATCAGGATTGGGACAGGGCGTGATGGTGCTCTTCCTGGTTTTCTTCCTGCTGTGCTCGGGAGACATCTTCAAGCGCAAATTCATCAGGGTGTGCGGACACACGATTTCCGAAAAGAAAATCAATGTCCACATGATCGATGAGATCAACCGGTCCATCCGCATGTATATGGCGATGATGGTGGTCACCAATATCCTGCTTTCCTTGTGCAGTTGGCTGGCGTTCCGGCTGCTGGGCCTGGACAATGCCGGCACCTGGGCAGTGGTGGCCGGCGCCCTGCACATCGTGCCCTACTTCGGGCCGCTGCTGGTGGCGGTTTTCACATTCATCGCCGCCGTGGTGCAGTTCGGCGAACTGGGCCAGGCCCTGGCAGTGGCCGGGGTGTCACTGGTGATCGCATCGCTGATCGGCATGGTGGTGCAGACCTGGATGACCGGGCGCATTGCCCGCATGAACCCGGTCGCCGTGTTCGTGATGCTGCTGCTGTTCACCTGGGTCTGGGGCGTCTGGGGCACGCTGCTGTCCGTGCCCATAGCCGTCATCGTCAAGGTCGTGGCGGATCACGTGGAAGGCCTGCACGGCGTGGCCGAATTTCTGGGTGAGTGAAGCCTGAAAGGCGGGCGGAAAATCGCTGGAAACGCGGCCTTGAACGTGGCATGAAACCCGGCCCGGCGCAAAGCCCGCGGCGGCGCCTAGGATCGAGCCAGGGACCCGGCCTCGGCCACCGCAACCCCATAGCCCCCCGGATTGCGTTGCTGCCACCGCCACCCATCCTGGCACATATTCTCCACCCCCAGCGTCGTGCGCCAGCGCAACAGATCCTGCGCCAGGCTGGCGTCGGCCCAGACCTTGTCGACGTCGCCAGCGCGGCGCGGCTCGATGCGCAACGGTATCGCCTGCCCGCTGACGCGTTCGAACGTCTGCACCAGCTCCATCACGCTGGTGCCCTTGCCGGTACCCAGGTTGATCGCGACAAACCCCGGATGCGCGCTCGCATAGTCGACCGCCCGCACGTGGCCCACCGCCAGGTCCATGACGTGCAGATAATCGCGCACCCCGGTGCCGTCCTCGGTCGGATAGTCCGCGCCGAACACCTTGAGAAAAGGCTGTTTCCCCACCGCCACCTGCGTGATGTACGGAAAGAGATTGTTCGGGGTATCGCGCGGATTTTCTCCTATCATCCCGCTCGGATGCGCGCCGATCGGATTGAAGTACCGCAACGTCACCGCGCTGAAAGCGCTGTCAGCCGCGCACACGTCCTGCAGCATCTGTTCGACGAACAGCTTGGTCCGCCCATAGGGATTGGTCGGCGCCAGCGGATGCGCTTCCGTGAATGGCAGGAAGCACGGCACCCCGTAAACGGTGGCGGACGAACTGAATACCAGCCGCTTCACGTCGTGCGCCCGCATGGCCATCAGCAAGGCCACCGTCCCAGACACGTTGTTGTCGAAGTACTTCAAGGGGTCGCTGACCGACTCCCCCACCGCCTTGACGCCCGCCAGGTGCAGCACGCATTCGATCGGCCGCCCATCGCGCCGGTGGATGGCCATCACCGTTTCCACCAGTCCAGGCGTGCGGATATCCCCCTGGATAAGGGGTATCGTGGTCCCAGTGATTTTCTCCACCCGCCTTACCGCATCGCGGCTGCCATTGCTCAGATTGTCCAGCACCACCGGCTGGTAGCCGGCCGCGATCAGTTCCACCAAGGTATGGCTGCCGATGTAGCCGGCGCCGCCCGTTACCAAGAGATATGACGACATCAACGCTCCCACCGCGCCGCGCGGCCATCATGGCCGCGCGGCGCAAAGTCCCGCAAAGTCCACCAGCACCGGCCTAGAACGGCAGCCGCAGGTCCGGCGCCACACTCAGCAGCTGGCGCCGGAAATCTTCCTGGATACGCGACAGCGCCGTGCCGCTGTCCCCCTCGAAACGCAACAGCACCGCCTTGCTGTCGCACACCGGGCGCACCAGGCCGAACCCATCGTCGTACTCGACCCGCACGCCATCCAGGTCGATGATTTCCCGCGCGTTCATGAAACGTCCGGTGGTCAACAGCGCACCGATCAAGGCCGCCGCGTCGATGCCCACCAGGTCCAGCTTCAGCGCCGGCGTGACGCAAGCCAGCGGCAAGCCGTCCAGCAGGTTCGACGGCGACTCGTGCAAGGCGACGATTTCCAACAGGCGCGCCGCCGCATACATCGCATCGTCATGGCCATGCCAGCGATCGCGAAAGCGGAACTGGCCATGGGTCTCGCCGGCCAGCACCGCCCCGCATTCGCGCATCCTGCCGGCGATGTGGGCCGCGCCGCCCCGCCCCATCACCGGCCGGCCGCCCAGGTTGCGCACCTCCCGCGCAAGGTTGCGCGAACCTTCGACGTCGTAGACCACCGGCGCGCCGGGATTGCGCGCCAGTACGTCGCGCGCGAACAGGATCAGCAGGCGATCCGCGGAGATCACCGCGCCTGACCGCGTCACCACCGCCAGGCGGTCGCCGTCGCCGTCCACCAGCAAGCCCAGCTCGTTGTCCGAATAGCGCAGGTTGGCCGCCAGATTGGCCAGCCGGCGCGGATCGGACGGCGCCATGCGGGGCCGTGTATAGGCCTCGGCGCTGTCGCTCGACAGCTCGGTCACTTCGCAGCCCAGGGCTTCCAGCAGGGACGGCGCCAAGGTGGCCGCCGCATCGTAATTGCAGTCGAGCGCCACCTTCACGGTACGCGCCAGGCGCACATCGCTGGCCACCCGCGCCACATAGCATGGCGAAGCGGCGATATGCATGCGCGCGCCCGGTACCTCGATCACCCGGGCACGCGGATCGCCCTGGCGCCCTGCCTTCACCTCTTCCTGCAAGTCGCGCAGGTCGTCGCCAACCAGCGGCTCGCCGGCCATCATGATCTTGAAGCCGTTGCGGTTGTCCTCGTCATGGCCGCCGGTAACCACCACGCCAGCGCCGGTTTCGGTCAGGCGGGTAGCGAAATACACCAGAGGTGTCGCGGCCATGCCGATGTCGATGACATGCGTGCCGCTGGCGCGTATACCGGCCTGCAGGGCCGCCGCCAGTTCGACGCTGGCGAGCCGTGCGTCCTTGCCCACCACGATGGCGCGTACGCCGCGGCGCCGGGCCCGGGCGCCCAGGGCCGCCCCCAGGCCGTGCGCATACACGGCATCGATGTCCTGCGGCACCCGCCCGCGGATCGCGTCCGGCTCGCACGGCGCCGGCGGCAGCTCCGGCACACGTGCCAGCGCCAACTTGCCACCGGCCACCAAGCCGGCACTTTCGGCATTCCACATCGATTGCATAGATCCCCCGTCGCGGGCTCAGGGTTGCTTGTCGCCGTAGTAGGCCGCGCGCGCATAGCGGTAGCGTCCATACTTCGAGCGCGAGCCCAGCCCCTCGGACTCCAGCTTCAGTCCGTTGAGCACCACCCCCGCCACCGGTGCGCCGGCCGCCACCAGGCGCTTGGCGGTCTCGCGGATCTCGCCCACCGTGTTCATGCCGGCGCGCACCACCAGCATGACCGCCGCGGCATGCGCACCCACCACCGCCGCATCCGACGACGACAGCACGGGCGCCGTATCGACGATGACGATGTCGTAGTCCGCCGCCAAGGCACGCAGGCAGTCGCCGAAGGCTTCGGACGCCAGCAGTTCGGAGGGATCGAAGGTCACCTTGCCGGTGGAGATGAAATCCACACCGTTCATGATGTTCCGCTTGGTCACCGCCTCCAGCGGCACCGTGCCGGCCAGCACTTCGAACAAGCCATTGTCCGAAGGCGTGGCGAAATAACGGTTCAGATGGCCGCGGCGGAAGTCGGCGTCGATCAGCAGGATGCGCTTGCCCACAGCCGCCTGGATGAAGGCGAAGTTGGCCGACAGGAACGACTTGCCCACGCCGGCGATCGGCCCGGTGAACACCACCACATTGTTGGACGTGTCGCGCATCGCCACCTGCAGCACCGTACGGAAACTGCGCAGGCTTTCAATGGGCGGCGTACTGCCGTTACTCTGGGCCAGCAGCGCGGGCAGGCGCGAATTCTTGCGCTTGCTGCGCCGCCACAGACGGCTCTGCAACTCGCTGTAGGGGATGGTGGCCAGCACCGGCAGGCCGGTGTAGCGTTCGATCTCGTCCGGATCGCTCAAGCCGCCGAACAGCGCGTTGCGCAGGAACGCCACGATCAGGCCCAGCACCAGGCCGATGGCCGCCGCCGCACCCACCACGATGGGCGCCTTGGGACGCAAGGGCTTCTCCGCCGGCAGGGCAGTGTCCACCACGCGCACCGTGCCGACCTTGCCGGCGCGGATCAGGCGCAGTTGCTGCGCGTTGTTCAACAGCGCGGTGTACAGGTCGGTATTGACCTTGACGTCACGCACCAGGCGCACCACGTCCTGCTCCAGGTCAGGCAAGCCCTTGATCCGGGTATTGAGCTGGTTGGCGTCGGTGGTCAGCGCGGCGATCTGGCGGTCGATGGCTTCGATGCTGGGATGCGACGCCGAGAAGCGCGTGCTCAACTCCTGGCGCTTGGTCTTCAATTCCAGGATCTTGTTCTGCGTCGCCACTGATTGGCCCAGCACCAGCTTCGCTTCTTCGCCCAGGTCGATGGTGCCGCGGGCGTTACGCAAGGCGTTGTAGCGGGTCTCGGACGCATCCAGTTCCTTCTTCAGCGCCGGCAGTTGCTGGTCCAGGAAGGCCAGCGACTTCTCCGCCTGCGCCGACTTGCGGTTGACGTTCTGGCGCACGTACTCCTGGCCGATCTCATTGAGGACCGCCGCCGTCTGCACCGGATCGCTGCCCTGCAGGGTGACGCCGATCACACCCGACTGACGGCCACGCTCGAAGATGCCAAGCCGCGCCTGCACGGCTTCGGTGGCTTCCAGACGCGAATTGCGGACCACCGTGAAACGGGTTTCCGGCGCGCCCTCCAGCGCATCGATCTGCACGTCTATGGTTCCGCCGGGGACCTGGAAGCGTTCCAGCTGGCCCACGCGGCCCTCGAAGCGGCGGCCGTTGACCGGTTCGACCAGCTCGTAAGCGCCAGCCCCAAGGGAAACCACTTCCAGCTTCTTGCCGATCAGGTCGTTCGGCACGTCGATGCGGTTGATGCGGATGCGTTCACCGCCCCATGCATAGCCGCCAGGTATGGCGTTGGTGATGGACGACGGCAGCGCGAAGCTGTCGTGGTTCTCGGCCAGCCAGCGGCCCACCAGTGGGAAATACCTGGGCTCGGCCTTCAAGTAAAGCTGGTAGTAGTCGACGGCATGCCCAACGACAAGGCGCGACCGGAGAATCTCCATTTCGCCCGACGTCGCCTGCTTGATGTCGAAGATGGAGGACACGTCTCCCAACATGCTCTTGGTAGCGGTCGGTGCTTCTTCCTCGACCTGTACCGCTATATCGGACTGGTACACCGGCGTGGCGAGCATGAAGTATGCAACGCCCAACAGGGTGGCCAGCACGGTGATCAGGATGATGATGCCGCGGTTTGCCATCAACACGTCCATGTAGGACGTCATGGGCGTTTCTGGCTGTCGGGCGGATGCGTACTCTAGCTGAAGAGGGGGCTGCATGGTGTCGACTCGCTAAGAGGTAAGGGACTAACACATGAAGGGGGGCCGGCGCGGGCCGGCCCGGTACTACCCGTTACGCGTTCGCCTTAGTTGTGCTGGACCGCGGTGACGGTCTGCACGGTCTGCGCGCTGGGGAACAACAAGGAAATGAAGCGGTTCCAACGCACCAGGTTGCCGGCGTCGACGAAGACGATGTCTTTCGCCTGCAACGGGAACTTGCCTGCCACCCCCAACGCCTGCGGTGAACTGGCATCCAGGTGGTAAATCTCCGGCGTTGCGTTCGGCAAGGAACGCACCACGAAGATCTGCGACGGATCGCTGGTCGTTTGGCTGGGGCCGCCCACTTCGCCCAGTGCCTCCGCCAGCGACATCTCGCCGTCATGCATCAACACGCCTTGCGGCAACGTCACTTCGCCCATCAGGTAAATCTTGTTGTCGCCCCGCGCTCCGATACGCACGATGTCGCCCGGCTGCAGCAGGATCGATGTCGGATCGAGATTGGCGGCGGTCAACTTGTTCATGTCCACGCGCACCGTCTGGCCGCCGCGCGTCACATACACACGGCTGCGATCGGCTGTTGCCAACACGCCGCCGGAACGATTGATCGCTTCCGGCAGGGTCATGGGAACATCGGTGATGGGCATCGGTCCGGGCGTCTTCACTTCGCCTTCCACGTATACGCGTTTGCTGCGATAACCTAGCACGCGCACCGTGATTTGAGGATCCTGAATAAAGTTACGTGAACCTCGGATGAGAGAGTTACGCACCTGCGCCTCAGTCAACCCGGCTACCTTCACAAGGCCTACGTAGGGGAACTGAACGTAGCCATCCGAAGACACCGGGTAGCCCGGAATGCCGGCACCCGTGTCCCCAAAGGTAAGTTCAGTCGGCCCCGTCCCAATGCTGTAGGTCTGAGTCGGAAGGACTAGTTCAGGATGATCCCAGACCACGATAGAAAGAATGTCCCCGGGTCCGATCACATAGGGGGTCGCCTTGCCAACAAGATTTCGAACGTTTTCAGGAAGCGGGCTGTTGGCGATGTCGCTCTGCTCGCGCGCCAGCGTCGGCGTGATCTCCTTGACCGTGACGACGCTGTTCGGATCGTTGGGATCGACCTGGAAATCCGACTTGTATCGCATGCCCGGCGCGAACGCGCACGCAGCCAGGGAAGATATGAGCGCGGCCATGGCGGCGGCGCGGACGAACGTTCGAAAGATTGGGTTCATGGACGTTCCACTGAAATGAGGGCTAGTGTTCCGCGTGAGGCCTGTCGCGGTGGTGTGTCGCGGTACGGGTGTCGCTGTACGGGCGTCGCTGCACGGGTGCCGCGGCAGTTGTGTCGCCGTACTACCGTCGAGTAACGGGTTGCGACATTCCACGCGAATTCGCCCTCAGCGCACATTAGGCTGATGGCCTAATACTTCACTTACGCCCTTTGGACGTTTCGACGCCGGCTCCCCCAACCTATGATTTTTGCGGGGTCTACAGCATGACGCAGCGCCGCAATGCGCTGCGAGCCAGCCACACGCCTAGGAGCGTTCTATGGATGCGTCAACGTTCGACGTGTCGGGCAAATTGCCCGGCACGAGCACCCTGTTTCGCGCTGCGGATGCCGCGCTTGTAGCCGTGACGGGCCTTGCCGCGATCGAATGGCAGGCCGCGCGCACAGGCCTGGACGTCTCCGCCATTCACAGCCTGCTCGTGTACTTCGGCACGTTGGCCACGCTGGTCGTCTTTCCCGCATTCCGTCTGTATGGGTCATGGCGGGGCCGCCCGCTCTATGACCTGGTCATACGCAGCCTGGCGGCGTGGACAGGTGTGTTCGCCATGGGCCTGCTGGTGGGCTTTCTCACGCATCAAGTCGCGTACGTCTCGCGCTTGTGGGCCGCGGTGTGGTTCGTCGCCGGCGCGGTGAGTGTGACCGGTCTCAGACTTATCGTGTATGCCGTATTGAGCAAGGCCCGCGATCGCGGCCTGAATCACAAGCGTGTGCTGTTGATCGGCTTCGGCACGCTGGGCCACGACATGTGGGCACGCGTGGCCGCCACGCGTACCGCCGGCTACGAAGTCATGGGCATCTACACCGACGGCAAGGAACAGCTGCCGCCCGGCGTGCGCCGCCTCGACAACCTGAGCGCCATCTCCGCATTCGTGCGCCAGCACGAAATTCGCGAAGTCTGGCTGGCGATGCCCATGGAAGCGGGTAGAGCGGTACGTGAAGTGATGTTCTTCCTGCGCCATGACCTGATCGACATCCGCTGGATTCCCGATGTCTTATCCGTGCGGCTCCTGGGCAGCCGCGTGGAAGAGTTCCTGGGCGTGCCCGCGATCGAGTTGAACAGTCTGCCCGCGGCTGGGATTCGCGGCATGAGCAAGGCCATCTTCGACCGCGCCTTCAGTGCGCTCGTGCTGCTGGGTCTTTCGCCCCTGCTGCTGTTCATCGCCGCGTGGATCAAGCTGGACTCGCGCGGCCCGGTGTTCTTCACCCAGCCGCGCCTGGGCGTGGACGGCGAAGTCTTCCGCGTCTACAAATTCCGCAGCATGACCGTGCACGCCGAACAGAATGGCGTGGTGACCCAGGCCACGCGCGACGATCGCCGTGTCACGCGCATCGGTGCCTTCCTGCGCAAGACCAGCCTGGACGAACTGCCACAGTTCATCAATGTGTTGCGCGGCGAAATGTCGGTGGTCGGGCCACGGCCGCACGCACTGGAGCACAACGAACAATACAAGGACCTGGTGGCGCGCTACATGATGCGCCATCGCGTCAAGCCCGGGATTACCGGCTGGGCCCAGATCAACGGCCTGCGCGGCCAGACCGAAACCGTGCGCAAGATGCGCGACCGCGTGGAATTCGATCTGTACTACATCCAGAACTGGTCTTTCCTGATGGACCTGCAGATCATCGCGCGCACCGCGGTTTCAGGATGGACTGGCAAAAATGTCTATTGATTCCGCTGTTACAGGCCTGAGCCAGGCCGACTTCCGCGTCGGCGTCGAACTGCTGCCTCTGGTCTCCATCGACCTGCTGCTGCGCGACGCCGGCGGACGCTATCTGCTGGGCCTGCGCGGCAATCCGCCCGCGCGCGGCAGCTGGTTCGTACCCGGGGGCCGCATCCGCAAGGGCGAGTCCATGGACGTGGCCCTGCGGCGCCTGTGCGACGGTGAACTGGGCTTGCACCTGCATCGCGACGAATGGCGCCTGCACGGCGTCTATGAACATTTCTACGACGACAACTTTGCGGGCGAACCGGGCCGCAGCACCCATTACGTGGTGCTGGCCTACATCGCCCAGTTGCCGGCCCCTTTCAGCGATCTTCAGGTCGAAGACCGGCTGGGCCGGCTGCCCACCGAACAGCACAGCGTTTACCGCTGGGCCCATCCCCGCGCCATGGCGCAGGACGACACCGTCCATCCCTATACCAGGGCCTACTTCTCGGAGCAGATGCGATGACCTCCCCTTATCCCGAATTCCGCCCCGTCATTCTGTGCGGCGGTTCCGGCTCACGCCTTTGGCCCTTGTCGCGCGAGTTGTTGCCGAAGCAGTTCATCCGCCTCACCGGCGAACGCAGCCTGCTGCAGAACACGGTGGCCCGCACGCTGCGCCACACCGGCGCGACACGCCCCATGTTGATCTGCAACGCCGCGCACCGCTTCATCGCTTCGGAGCAGATGCAGGAGCTCGATGCCACGGGCGCCGGCGGCTACGACGTCGAGCTGCTGCTGGAGCCTTGCCCGCGCAATACCGCGCCGGCTATCGCCGCGGCGGCGCTGCGCGCGATCCGCGACGGCGATGATCCCATCATGCTGGTCATGCCCTCGGATCACGTCATCGAGGAAGGCCCGGCCCTGACCGAAGCTTTCGCGCTGGCCCACCAGGCCGCCAGCGAAGGCGCCCTGGCGCTGTTCGGCGTGCGCCCCAGCGCCCCTCTCACCGGATACGGCTACCTGCGCACCAAGGCCGGCGAGCGGCCCTGGCAGACGGTGGAAGCCTTTATCGAGAAGCCGGACGCCGAACGGGCCACCGCCTTCCTGCGGGAAGGCGGCTACTACTGGAACAGCGGCATGTTCGCGTTCCGCGCCTCGATCTTCCTGCACGAGCTGGAACGCCTGGCGCCGGACATGATGGCCAGCGTGCGCGAAGCGGTGGCCAAGGGCAGCGGCGACGATGCCGTCTTCACCCTCGACCCGCGCGCTTTCGGCGCCTGCCGCGCGGACTCCATCGACTATGCCGTGATGGAACGCACCGACAGCGCCGTCTCCGTCCCGCTGGACGCCGGCTGGAGCGACGTCGGCGCCTGGGACGCGGTATGGGACATCGCCGCCAAGTGCCCGGATGGCAACTCCAGCAGCGGCGACGTGATGATCGACGACTCCCGCAACTGCCTGGTCCATTCGACCCACCGCCTGGTGGCCACCCTGGGCCTGGACGACATCGTCGTCATCGAGACGGCCGACGCCGTGCTGGTGGCGCACAAGAGCCGCACCCAGGACGTCAAGCGCATCGTCGAGACCTTCCGCGGCCAGCAGCGCGAGGAAATGGCCCACCACCGCGAAGTACGGCGCCCCTGGGGGTCCTACGACTCCATCGGCCAGGGCCCGCGTTACCAGATCAAGCGCATCACCGTGAAGCCGGGCGCGCGCCTGTCTTCGCAGATGCATCACCATCGCGCCGAACACTGGGTAGTGGTGTCCGGCACCGCCCGCATACACAACGGCGACAAGGACTTCCTTTTGACGGAGAACCAATCGACCTACATCCCTTTGGGCGAGGTCCACTGCCTGGAAAATCCCGGCAAGATCCCGCTCGAACTGATCGAGGTGCAGTCCGGCGCCTACCTGGGCGAGGACGACATCGTGCGCTTCGAAGACATGTACGGCCGCGTCTGACCACGCGCGCCGTTACGCCAATCCCCTACGAGTCAGCCGCATGGGAGCCGCAACAGCACGGCCAGAAGGATTAGGCCTCCCATGCGTCTTAGGACCTCCGGCCGATACCCCGGCCATTACCGCATCTGTAGTCTTCACCAGACACTCAGCCTAAAGGATACAACCATGCCAAAACGGGCATTGATCACCGGCATCACGGGACAGGACGGCGCTTACTTGGCCGAGTTCCTGCTGGAAAAAGGGTATGAAGTGCACGGCATCAAGCGCCGGGCCTCGATGTTCAACACGGCGCGCATCGATCACCTGTACCAGGATCCGCACGAGAAGCAGCGCAACTTCTTCCTGCATCACGGCGACATGACCGATGCGTGCAGCCTGATCCGTATCGTGCAGGCCGTGCAGCCGGACGAGATCTACAACCTGGCCGCGCAAAGCCACGTCGGCGTGTCCTTCGAGGAACCGGAGTACACCGCCAACGCGGACGGCCTGGGCACCCTGCGGCTGCTCGAAGCCATGCGCATCCTGAAGATGGAGGACCGCACCCGCTTCTACCAGGCGTCGACGTCGGAACTGTACGGCATGGTGCAGGAAGTGCCGCAGCGTGAGACCACGCCGTTCTACCCGCGCAGCCCCTATGCCGTGGCCAAGCTGTACGCCTACTGGATCTGCGTCAACTACCGTGAAGCCTACGGTATGTACGCGTGCAACGGCATCCTGTTCAACCACGAGTCGCCGCGCCGGGGCGAAACCTTCGTCACGCGCAAGATCACGCGCGCCCTGGCCCGCATCGCCCTGGGCCTGGAAAAGTGCCTGTACCTGGGCAACCTGTCCGCGCTGCGCGACTGGGGCCATGCCCGCGACTACGTCGAAATGCAGTGGATGATGCTGCAGCAGGAGCAGGCCAGGGATTTCGTCATCGCCACCGGCAACCAGTACAGCGTGCGCGACTTCATCAATATCGCCGCGCGCGAGCTGGGCATCCTGCTGCAGTGGGAAGGCGAAGGATTGACGGAAACCGCCACGGTCCTGCTGAGCCCCGCCTACGAACGGGTCAAACCCGGCCAGGTCGTCGTCCGCGTGGATCCGCGCTACTTCCGCCCCACCGAAGTCGAGACGCTGCTGGGCGACCCGACCAAGGCACGCGAGCAGCTGGGCTGGACGCCGCGCACCTCCTTCGCGGAGCTGGTGGGCGAGATGATCGCCAGCGACCTGAAAGAGGCCCAGCGCGACGCGCTGGTCGAGGAAAACGGCTACGAAGTCTACGCCTACAAGGAGTGAGCGCGTCATGGCCGATCTGGAACAGCGGATTTACGTGGCCGGCCATCGCGGGATGGTCGGGTCGGCCATCGTGCGCGAACTGCGCCGGCAGGGGTACCGCCACATCATTACCCGCCAGCGCGACGAACTGGACCTGGAGAACCAGAACCAGGTCAACCGCTTCTTCTGCACGGAGAAGGTGGACGTGGTGTACCTGGCGGCGGCCAAGGTCGGCGGCATTCTCGCCAACGACACCTATCCGGTCGACTTCCTCTATCGCAACCTGATGATCCAGGACAACATCATCCACGCCGCCCATGCCGCCGGCGTAAGGCGGCTGTTGTTCCTGGGATCGTCCTGCATCTACCCCAAGCTGGCGCCTCAACCCATCCGTGAGGATGCCTTGCTGACGGGACCGCTGGAGCCGACCAACGAGGCCTATGCGATCGCCAAGATCGCCGGGCTGAAGCTGTGCGAAGCCTACAACCGCCAGTACGGCACCCAGTACGTCTGCGCCATGCCGACCAATCTGTATGGCGAGAACGACAACTACGACCTGCGCAACAGCCACGTGCTGCCGGCGCTGATCCGCAAGTTCCACGAGGCACGCGAAGCCGGCGCGCCCTACGTCACGCTGTGGGGCAGCGGCCAGCCGCGCCGCGAATTCCTGTACGTCGATGATCTTGCGCGCGCCTGCCTCAGGCTGATGCAGGTCGAAGGCGCCGAGGGTCTCTACAACGTCGGCGTGGGTGAAGACCTGACCATTGCCGAACTGGCGGCACTGGTCGCCCAGGTGGTGGGCTACGAAGGCGAACTGACTTACGACAGCAGCAAGCCGGACGGCACGCCGCGCAAGCTGCTCGATGTCAGCCGCATGCAGGCCTTGGGCTGGCGCGCCGATGTCAGTCTGCGGCAGGGGATCCAGATGACCTATCGGCACTATCTGCGGCAGGTCGCCGAGCAGCCGTTGCCGCTGGCCTGACAGGGACTTTGGTCGAAACCGGGGGAGTTGTACGCATGCGTGGGCTGATCAAGAAGTACATCGGCTCCAATGCCTCGTTCTGGGGGCTGATGGAGTATGGCCTGGGGCCAATGGTGGCGCTGGCGGCGACGCCGGTGCTGTTGCGCCAGTTGGGCACAGTCGGCTTCGGCCAGTTCGCCATGATCATGGCACTGGCCGGCTTCGGCAACGTCGCCAACCTGGGCGCCGCGGTTACCGGCACCAAGCTGGTGTCAGAGCGCCTGCACGAGCCGGACGGCGCCTACCGGGGCGGCGCCGTTGCCTTCGCCCTGGTGGCCTGCGCCCTGGCGGGCGTCACCGCCATCGGCCTGCTCGGCTGGGGCCTGGTGGCGTGGGCCTGGCCGCACGCCACGTTCGGCGGCATTGCCGTCACCACTCTGGCCCTGCCTGCCCTGCTGGTGTACCTCAGCCAGCAGTTCGACCAGTTGTTCACCGGCTGCCTGAAGGGCCGCGAAGCCTTCGCCCGCACTGCCATCTGCGAGGTGAGCGGACGCCTGACCGCCTACACCGTGACGTGCCTGGTGGCGGCCATGACGGCTTCGCCCACCATCGCCGCCCTGACCCAGGCCGGCGGCCTGCTGGTGACGGGCCTGGCCAAGATGCACCTGTTTGCCCGCGCCAGCGATCGCTGGGCGGTACGGCCGTCGATGGACCGCAAGGCCATGGGCGCGGCCTTCCGCTTTTCGCGCTGGTCCTGGCTCAACAGCCTGAGCGCCGTGGCCTTCGGCTCGGTCGACCGGATCCTGGTGGGTTCGCTGCTGGGGCCGGCCACGCTGGCGATCTACACCATCGGCGCGCAGGTCGGACAGATCATCCACACTGCGTCCGTCGCCGTCTTCCAGAAGACCATGCCGCTGATCAGCCGCCTGTCCTCGGCGCCCGATGGCGGCCTGGCCGTGGCGCGCGAGGTGCGCCGCCTGATGGCCATCAACGTCAGCCTGTCGGTTACCGGCAGCATCGTGGCCCTGGCGGTCAGCGCACCGTTGCTAAGCCTGATGGTGGGCAGCCACGGCTATAGCGACGCGCACCTGGCCACCTTCCGTCTGCTGATCGTCGCCGCCGCCCTGCTGTCCTTGAACGTGGTCGCCCATTTTTCCCTGCTGGGCATGGGCAATGGCCGCGCGGTGGCGGTACTCAACGGCGCCGCCGGCGGCGTCATGGTCTGCCTGCTTTTCCTGTTGGTCGGCCCCTGGGGCGAGGCCGCGGCCGGTTGGGCACGCATCGGCTATTCGCTGACCACGCTGGCCGGCATCTACCTGGCGCTGCGGCAGTCCCAGACGCAGCGTTATCTGCCGGCGGCTGTAGCCCGCTGACCACCAACCCGTTTCAGCTCTGTCGTCACCCATTCCATGCTGAGGTCTCTCATGCGCAAGCGTTATCAGAAAGCCACCCAAGAGCTCAAGGACTTCGTCTCCCGCCTGCAACCCGCCACGCCCCTGGGCGCGGAGGAAGCCGCTGCCCTGCCGAAGATCTCCATCGTCACGCCTTCGTACAACCAGGCGCGCTTCCTGGAGCGCACCATGCTGTCCGTGCTCAACCAGGGTTACCCCAACCTGGAGTACATCGTCATCGACGGCGGCTCCACCGATGGCAGCGTGGACATCATCCGCAAGTACGAAAAGCATCTGACCTACTGGGAAAGCGAACCCGACCGGGGCCAGTCGCATGCCATCAACAAGGGTTTCGCCATGGCTACCGGCGACTACGTCGGCTGGCAGAACTCCGATGACCTGTACTTCCCCGGGGCGCTGCTCAAGCTGGGCCGCGCGGTGGCGCGCCGGCGGCCCGCCATCGTCAACGGCCATCTGTTCATCGCCAATGCCGATAACCGCATCTCGCGCCAGGTCTACTACACGCCCATGGACCGGCGCAAACTGACGGTGGTCAAGGCCTCGATTCCGAACCAGGTGGCCCTGTTCCGGCGCGATGCCCTGCGCAAGCACGGTTTCCTGAAGGAAGAAATGCGCTATTGCATGGACCTGGAACTGTGGAGCCGCCTGCTGCACGAGGGCCCCAACCTGATCGTCCCGGCGGCGCTGGGTGTCTACACCGCGCACGACGAAACCAAGACCGCGCTAATGCACGACGTGCACGTCAGCGAGCGCGCCCAGATCGTCGATCACATCCGCGCCGATAGCCGTATCGGCCCGCTGTTCGGTTTGTCCTGCCGCGCCGCCAAGGTGGCGGCCCATGCAAGGCAAGGCGACATCGACTACCTGGTCGAAAAAATCCTGCACAAGATGGCAGGCCGTGACGACTGGCACGCCAACTAGGATGAAGACCCATGTTCCGCAAAGCTGATGCCACCCAGACCAAACGGACCCAGCGCCTGTCCACCGTGCCCTTGCTATGCGGCATCCTGTTCACGTCGCTGGCGATGAACAATGACATATTCTTTATTGGCGCCGGGGGCTTCAAGCTGTCGCCCTTCGACTTCATGTTCGTCGGCATGCTGCTGTTCAAGCTGCTGCGCACGGCGGATCCGGCCGCGTATACCTTGCCGCCCCCGCGCATCACGGTGCTGCTTTTCATCAACCTGCTGGCGTTCACCTATCTCATGGTAATGACGGGCCGGCAGCAGGGGATCGACACGTCGGACGTCGCGCGCGACATGCGCATCGTGCTGTATTTCGTGGTCACGCCCTATCTTTGCTACAAGGACATCGACAGCGCCGACGCCTATCGCAAGCTGCAATGGGCGCTGGTCATAACCGGCCTGGCCGTGTCGACGATCATGCTGGCCCAGCAGGTGGTGGGATTCAACGCCGACGAGCCGCTGCGCGACCTCAGTCTCGGGGTCTGGGTGCTGCCGCTGTCCATCGTCTCGCTGCTCTACTTCCGCAAGCATCTGGACCTGAAGCCGCGCACCGCCTACCTGATGACGGTGTACATGCTGATGGGCCTGGTGTTCTCGCTGAACCGCAGCCAGTATCTGCAGTTGGGCCTGTCGGTGGGCATCGCCGTGCTGCTGGGCAGCCGTGTCGGCGCCTTCCGCAGCGCCGTCAAGATCTTCGTACCGGCATTGATCGCGGGCATCCTGCTGTTCGCCGCCATCGGCTACCTGGACGTGCTCGAATCGCGCCTGCTGACGGTGGAGTCGCTGGACGAGGATTCCAGCTACGGCGCGCGGGTGCAGGAATACGAAGGGCAGATGGAGCTGTTCCGCGAAGCGCCCATGTTTGGCCACGGCGCGGGCTACCGCAGCTGGGTGATGGGCGAGAACGGCTTCGAACTAAGCACCTTCGCGCACAATTCCTGGGCCTTCTACCTGATGAAGTTCGGCATCGTCGGCACCATCATCATCATGGCGCCGTGCCTGCTCCTGCTGCTGGTTACCTTGTGCCGGCGCTACAACGATCCGGAACTGGAACTGCACCGGCGTTATCTGATCGCCGTGGCCCCTGTCTATATCTTCATCGACTCCATGTCGGGCGGCCTGGCCTACGCCCCCAAGACCGCTTTCACCGGCTTCCTGCTGACGTACTGCCTGTCCCTGCTGCGCAACGATGTGCGCGCACCGGCGGCCGCGCCGCAGCAAGGGCCCCAGGTGGTGGTGTATCCCATACGCCCTCCGGTCTCGGTGCCGCCCATGCGGGCCGCGTGGCCGGCCCGCTCCGATCCGCGTTCCATCGCGCCGGCCCGACCGGCTCCTCCCACCCTCCCCCGGTTGCCGAATCATGGTTGATATTCTCTTTGTAGTGCCCGACTTGCACCGTGGCGGCGTGGGACGCTGCGTCTACTCCATGGTCGAGGAGTTGCCCGCGCACAATGTGACGACGTCGGTGTTCTGCCTGCGCGAAATCGAACACGAGTTCACCCCCAGCCGCGCCAGCGTCACGCGCGCCTACGCCAGCAAGCTGAGCAACCGTGCCATGCAGCTGCGGGCGCCGATGGCCTGGTTCAAGCTGTTGATGGCGATCCGGCGCGAACGGCCGGCGGTGGTCTGCTCGCACGGCCTGTTGTGCAACCTCATGGTGGCGGCCGCGCGCCGCCTGATGCCCGGCACGTTCCGCAGCGTGGCCTTCGAACACAACAGCCCCTCGGCGCATTACCGCAGCACCGAAAAAAGCCTGCTCAAGCGCGTGCTGCTGCGGATAGGCTACGGCGCGCACGATGCCGTGGTGGGCGTGTCCCAGGGCGTCGTGCGCGACCTGGTGGCGATGGTGCCCACCCTGCGCGAAAAGTGCCGCCACGTGTATAACGGCGTGCCGCTGGACCACGTCAAGCAACAGGCCCGCTCGGGCGCATCCGCCCTGCCCGAAGACGGCACGCTGCATGTCGTTTCGATAGGCCGGCTGGTCAACAACAAAGGCTACCAGACGCTGATCGACGCCGCGGTGCTGCTGGACGACCCGACGATCTCGTTCACCGTCATCGGCGAAGGTCCGCAACGTGCCGAGCTGGAACAGCAGATCCAGGGCTTGCGCACGCACAGCCGCATCCGCCTGCTGGGCCATGTCGACAACCCCTTTCCGACGCTGGCGGCGGCCGACATCTTTCTTTCGGTTTCCGAACGCGAAAGCTTCGGCCTGTCCCTGGTCGAGGCACTCTGCCTGGGCGTTCCCATCATCGCCACCGACTGCCCGTCCGGCCCGGCGGAAATCCTCGACGACGGGCGCTTCGGCGAACTGGTACCGGTGGGCGATGCCGCCGCGGTGGCGCGCGCCATCCGCCAGCTGGCCGCCGACCGCGGGCGGCGCCAACACCTGGCCGACCTGGGGCCGCGCCGCGCGCAGGACTTTTCCCTGGAACAGCACTGCCACAACGTGGTGGATCTCTTCCAACCCTTGATGCAACGGTAAACGCGACACCGCGTGGGAGTTAGAAATGAACCGTATTCCCGTATCTGTCGTCGTGATGACGAAGAACGAAGAACGCAACATCGAGAAATGCCTGCATGCGCTGGCCGATTTCGATGAAGTCTTCGTCATCGACTCGAACAGCACCGACCGCACCGCCGAACTCGCGCGCGACCTTGGCGCCATCGTCGTACCCTTTTCCTGGGACGGGAAGTATCCGAAGAAAAAGCAGTGGTGCCTGGAAAACCTGCCTTTCTCGCACGACGTCGTCCTGTACGTCGATGCCGACGAGGAAATGACGCCACCGCTGGCGCGCGAAATCGCCGCCAACCTGCCCCGCTTCGACAAGGGCGCGGGCGGCGCCTTCGTCGGCTTCAATTACGTCTTCTGCGGCAAGCCCCTGCGCCACGGCCACCGGGTCTACAAGCTGGTGCTGCTGCACCGCCAGCGCGCGCGCTTCCTGGACTACAACGACCTGGACGTGGGGCATATGTGGGAGGTGGAAGGCCATTACCAGCCCGAGGTGCAGGGCGACACCTTCGTCATGAAGGGGCGCATGGGCCACAACGACCATGACGGCCTGTTCCACTATTTCGACAAGCACAACCGCTATTCGGACTGGGAAGCCAACCTGCGCGTGAAAGGCCTGATGAACGATCCGCGCGAGGCCAATATGGGCATGCGCTCGCTGCTCAAGCGCGTGTTCCAGGCGCTGCCGTTCAAGGGGCTCACGGTGTTCCTGCATACCTACGTGTTCCACCTGGGTTTCCTGGACGGCAAGGTCGGCCTGGACTACGCCATCGCGCGTGCCATGTATTACTGGCAGATCGGCCTGAAGTCGCGCGAAGTGCGCCAGGCACAGCGCGCCGCCGGCCAGGCGGCCCGGTCCGACGCAGTCACTCAATCGGTTTCCCAATCCGCGCGCTGATGCGTGCGTGCCCTGCCCTCGTGTACAAGGAATCCGCCATGGACACCGTCCCCTCCCGCCAGCCGGCCCTGGACACCTTCCAGCGCCTTAATCTTTTCCGGCTGCCCGCCGGTTTCCGCGGGCGCAACGCCGTCTATGTGCAGCTATGGTGGATGGTGCACTCCACCCTGTTCCGCTACTCGCCGCAATTCGCCTACGGCTTCCGGCGCTGGCTGCTACGCCTGTTCGGCGCCGAGATCGGCCAGAAGGTGCTGGTGCGTGCCAGCGCCCGCGTGACCTATCCCTGGAAGGTGCGGATCGGCGACTACTCCTGGATCGGCGACGACGTGGTGCTGTACAGCCTGGGCCGCATCGATATCGGTAGCCACGCGGTGGTGTCGCAGCGCAGCTACCTGTGCGCCGGCGATCATGACGCGGCCATGCCCGACTTCCCCATCCGCGGCCTGCCGGTGATCGTCGAGGATGGCGCCTGGATCGCCACCGACGTCTTCGTCGGTCCCGGCGTGACCGTGCACAAGGATGCCGTGGTGGGCGCGCGCAGCTCGGTGTTCAAGGACATCCCTGGCGGCATGATCTGCCATGGCACGCCCTGCCGTCCCGTGCGTCCGCGTACCTCGACGGTGCGCTCATGAAAATCCTCATCCTGGGTATAAATTTCGCCCCCGAGCTGACCGGCACCGGCAAATACACCGGCGAGATGGCGGCCTGGCTGGCGGCCCGCGGCCATGACGTCAGCGTGATCACGGCGCCACCCTACTACCCGCAGTACCAGGTGCAGGAGGGCTACCGCGCCAGCCGCTATGCCAGTGAAACATGGCGTGGGGTTCATGTCGCGCGCGCCCCGCTGTGGGTGCCGCGGGTGCCCGGCGGCTTGAAGCGTATCCTGCATCTGGCTTCGTTCACCCTGACCAGCCTGCCGCTGCTGCTGCGCGCCGCCATCCGGCGGCCCGACGTGGTGCTGGTGGTCGAGCCGGCCCTGTTCTGCGCCCCCGCCGCATTGGCGGCCGCGCGCCTGTGCGGCGCGCGCGCCTGGCTGCACATCCAGGACTACGAGGTCGACGCGGCCTTCGAACTGGGCCTGCTCAAGGGCCAGCGCCTGAGGCGGATGGTCAGCGCCGGCGAACGCTGGCTGATGCGGCGCTTCGACCGCGTATCGACCATCTCGCAACGCATGCTGGCCTTGGCGCGCAACAAGGGCGTGGATGAGAATCGCCTGATGCTGCTGCCGAACTGGATCGACGTGGGCGCGGCGCGCGCCAGCGCGGCGGCGTCCGAGCGCGCCGGCCGCGGCGCCGCCGATTACCGCTGGACGCTGGGCATACCGGACGACGCGGTGGTGGCGATGTACTCGGGCAATATGGGCGGCAAGCAGGGCCTGGAGACGCTGGCGCAGGTGGCGCGGGTGCTGCGGCGCGAACCGCGCCTGCACTTCATCTTCGGCGGCGCGGGGCCGCAACGCGAGGCCTTGCAACAGGCCTGCGCCGCGTTGCCGCGCGTGCATTTCCTGCCCCTGCAGCCGGCCGAGCAATTGCCTGCGCTGCTAGCCTGCGCGGATGTGCACCTGCTGCCGCAACGCGCCGGCGCCGCCGACCTGGTGATGCCGTCCAAGCTGATCGGCATGCTGGCCAGCGGACGTCCCGTCATCTGCGCGGCCGCGCCCGGCACCGAACTGGCCACGGTCGTCGCCGGCTGCGGCCTGGTGGTGCCGCCGGAGCATCCGCGCGCGATGGCACGCGCATTATTGACCCTGCTGCGCGAACCGGACATGCGGCGCCGCCTGGGCGATGCCGCCGCACGCCATGCGCAGGTCCACTTTCACACGGATACCGTGCTGGGCAGGCTGGAAGACGCCCTGGCCCTGTTCGACCGGCGGCGCCCGTCGATCCGGGAACAGGTGCGATAACCCCGCAAAAAAAAGGCCGCAACGCGTCATGCGCGTTGCGGCCTTGCCTTTTCCACGGCGATACCTCATTGCGGCGGCGGCTCGGCTTCCTCTTCCGGTTCACCCAGCAGCCCCTGCTGCACGGCGATGAACGCCGCCTCGGCCTGGTTACGCGCGTTCAGCTTCCAATACAGCGTGCGTGCGTGGCTCTTCACCGTGGCGACCGAGATGCCGATCTCCTTGCTTATTTCGCGCATCGTGCGTCCCTTGGCGAGCATGCGCAGTATCTCTTCCTGCCGCGGCGTGAGCATGCGCATGGGGCTGTAGGGCCGTTGCTGCGCCACATAGGGCGAACTCTGCGAGGCGTCGACGATGAGCCGTGGGAAGCATTGCCCCCCTGCCAGCACAAGGTGCACGGCGGCGGTAATGGCTTCAGGCGTGGAAGATTTGGCGATGAAGCCGCACACGCCCTGGCGTGCCGCTTCCACCATCACCCGCGTGTCCAGCGAGTCGTAGAGAATCAGGGAATAGCGCGGCGTCAACTGCATCTGCGCACTGGCCAGCATATGCAGGTCGACGTCGGCGGCACCGGTGATGCCCAGCACGAGCAGCTCCACCGGGCGCACCAATGACATCGACACTTCATTGAGTTTTTGCGGCGTCATGGACATGACGCTTTCAGGACTGCGCGCCGACTCCAGGATATGCTGGATGGCGATGCGCAGGATGGCGTATTCCTCAATCAGTACGGTAGTCATCGGCGGGGAACCTCGTCACGGCGTGCGCGGCGTTCCACCGGGAATCGCGAATCACGTCATGTAATTCGCGAGCGGGAACACCAGCACCATGCTATCAGTGACGTGTCCCCATGCCTCTCCGTCTTGCGGATGACGGCAGCGCAGCCAGATTGCGCACCGCGCGCCGCCATCCCGACAGAAGCATCCGCCACACAGTAAACGGCGTAAGACTACTGTCCATGCAATTGGATGTGCTCACTCTCATTGCACATCACCACAGCAGGTCGCTACTAAGACCGATAGAGACCGAAGCGGGCATCCCGACGGGATAGCCCCCTGCTTACTGCGGCCTGCCACGCTCATACGCCACGCCACCTTGATTGCCCATCTCCCAATCCAGCGTCGCGCCACGCTGCAAGGCGGTATATACAGCTTCGCCCTTGTTCTTCACCTGCAGCCTTTGATACAGCGTGCACGCATGGGTCTTCGCCGTCGCCACCGAAATGTTCAACATGCGGCTGACCGTCTTGATGGGGTAGCCACGCGAGAGCAGCACCAGCACTTCATATTGACGCGGCGTGATCTTCAGCAGCTGGGCGCCTGCCGTGACCGGCATGGCCATCTTGGCCACCGTGACGCCGTCCATATCATTCAGGGGCACGGGTACCGAGCTACCCATACCGCCCAGGCTCATGGAAGGAGCCTCGTGCGTCGCCTGGCTCATCTGGCCGCTGGGAAAGCACTGGCCACCTGCCATTACCAAGCGGATGGCGGCTTCCAGGACTTCGATGGAAGCAGTCTTCATCAGGCAACCGTGGATGCTGCCTTCGGGCATGCGCGACAGCGCTTGCACGGGCATGCTGTCCACCAGCAACAGGATACGCTTGGGCGCCAACACACGGCGCACTTCCGCCAACGCTTGCCAGCCTGCATCGGTTTCTATGGGCATGCCAAATATCAGCAGCTCCGCCGACCGATTTTGCTCCGCGGCTTCGCCAAGATTGGCGAGATCCAGCCCTACTATTTCCCACACACCTTCGACCTTGCCAAGAATCTGACGCAAACCCAACCTCAATAGCGGATGGGCTTCAACCAAGACCATTTTCGACATAGCTTTCCCCAGAGAACATCATTCGTTGCAGACAAGAATGCAGCAGTGAATAGGCGTTTGCAGCGCGGACACACGATGGTTTTTTCTAGTTTGAGGTGCTTGCCAGCCGCAAGGACGAGCATAGGCGGGCGAACCGAAACTTTGGGTAGCCATCTGTTAGGATGACGTGATCCATGTTATGGGTTGACACCACCAAAAGCAAGCTTTGAAAAACGACATAAACGGATATAGAGCGCAGCCAACCGTTAGCATCATTCAAATCTACTAATCCGGTTCACCCGTTTTTTTCATTATCAAAACTCCCGTCAAAACACCGAAAAATAACTACATAAAAATGTAGAGAAAACATTCGGCGTGTAAGACAATGCAAGTACCGTTGGGCGCAGTAATCCTCCTCTTCAGACGTAACGCTAGGATTGACGCGGGTTTCCGGAGATCGGCAAAATTTGGGACCAGGGCGGTCCGGACAGCCCGGCATATTTTCTCGCTGCTCAGGACATATTAGGCACAGTTATTCCGCGCGTTATATATCCTGATTTAAGCGTACTTGTTATTCCATAAAAGCAAAGTCGAATACCGTATGCCCACCATGGTGGTGCCAGTGGTGCATCGAGGCGAACGGCTTGCGCAAGAAACTCGGGTAATGCACCGGCCCTTCGGCCTCGCTATACCTTGAAGGTGACAGCTCTTCGATGCGGTTCAACGAGACTCCCTTGCCATAGTGCAGGAAGCCCTGGGTCTGGGCGCAACGGATGATTTCGCCCTCGCCCCCCACCACGATGCCGGCATTGCGCGCCTTGATGGGCGAGCGGATGATGGGATTCATTGCATGCGGCGACCACGTCGTCGCATCCGGTCGATCGGCATAAAACGCGAACAGCTCGTCACAATGGCTGGTGCCGTCGGCGCGGTCGATATTGGTAAGCAGCCACCAGTATTCGCCGTACGGAAAAACAATCGTATCGACCGCTGAAATATCGCTCATCAGCACTTTGTAAATTTCCCATTTCAGCGGGAATTCAGTGCATTTCCATAATTCAATCGTTCGATTACCACATGTCTCCGGCACCATATAGGTCGCCCCATCGTGCTGAAAAATGAATGGAAAAGACAGGTGGTAAGGCAGGTCCAGTACTACGCCGAGGAAGTGAAACGCCCCATCCGCATAGGTGGCGACCGAGATCTTGCCCTTGCGCTCGCGGAAATAGTAATCCTCGAAAAATACATATGGCTGGCCTTCATGCGTATGGACGAAGGGATCAGCGAAGAATCGTCCTTTCGGCGGCTCCAGGATGGCAGCGGCGGACGTCACCATCTGCTCGCGCTCCGTCGGGCACATGGCGATGCGCCACGTGACGTTGCGGTTCATGGCCTTGCGCAACACAACACTGGATATCATCCATGCTTGGCGCGCCAGGTAGGCGGCGCCATCCCATTGGGCCGGTAGCGGACGCGCCATGGCCGTATGGATCTGCAGGTCGCCGGCCAGCGCAGGCGGCACGGCCGGTTCCCCCTTGGCGCGCAGGGTATCGAACAGCATGAAATTTCCCAGGCTGAGCGCGCGCGCCCGGTTCTTCAGCCAGAAGGGTTCGGTATTGAAGCTGCGCGAGTCCAGCAGGACGTCGTCCTTTTCCGTCTCGCCCAGGCGCCACAACTTGACGGTTGTATGGTCCGCGCGTTGGTAGACCTCCCAGAAGCCGGCATGGGTCACATCGGCCTTGCCCTCCAGTTCGGAATGCGCCAGCAGCCACGCGCCGCGCCGGGCCACGTTGGCCAGCAGGCCACGCACCGCCGGCACGCCAAGCACCAGGATGACGTCCAGGTCCAATGCGCGCGCGGCGGCCAGTGCTTCGCTCTCGGACAGCATCAGCGTCCCGGTCTCGTCACGTTGCAATGTCAGCCGGATGAGCGGGGTACCGGTAGGCACGGACTCCGTCAGCTCACGCGTCGCCAGCTGTTGCCGATGGCGCGTGTTCAGGATGCGGCTTTCCAGCCTGGCGACGGGACCCAGCCCCACGCTGGACCACGGCAGTGCCCGGCCGCCCCGAGAGCCCGTGGCTTCGGCCACCAGCACCGCGGCGATTTGGTATTTTTGCTCTCGTTTGAGCCAGTCGGCGACCTCATGTATCCAACCTGGCTGGCTAGTCGCGCCAACGAGCAGGGCTACCTTCGCTTTGTCCATTGTTGTATCCAAAGTTGAGTGTTCATGCTCGGACTTGGCAGTGATAGTGCGCGCTCTAATGCGAGCGCTCCAGAATGCGTTCACCCTAGACCGGACGAGCGACAGGCTCACGTCCTCTGTAAGGCGTAAGGACGAGAGCGGTCGCGCGCACGGGCAAAGCCCGCGCGCCTTTCAACCATGGGGATTAGGACAAGTTGCCCTGCAGGCAGGGCAAGGGACCGCGGCAGCCCATCAATGCAGCCGCGCGGCGGTGGGTCTCATGCTTGTTGTGTCCACCGCTGCCGGATCGACCGGCAAACCAAATACAAAAGAGGCGCCTACACCCTCCTGCGTAGCAAGCACGATGTCGTTGCCATGCAATTGCAGGATGCGGCGTACCGTCAGCAGACCCAGGCCGCCGCGCTCGCTGCTGCCCGATCCGGGCCCCCGATCGCTCCACACCGACGCCCGCGTGAACAGCGTGCCGCGCAGAGCCTCGGCCACGCCGGGTCCCTGATCCGAGACGCGTACTTCCAGGCGCGCGCCGTTGCGCCTCACCGCCACTTCCACCGTGCCGTTGGCGGGACTGTGGCGGATGGCGTTGTCCAGCAGATTGGTCAGCACCCGTTCGATCATGCCCAGGTCGGCCCTCACCGGCGGCAGGTCGTGGTCCAGCAGTGCGCTCAAGTGCACGCGCCGCGCTTCGGCCTGCAGCTCGAACTTCTGGAACACGTCCTGGATCAGCTCCGGCAACGAGAAGGTTTCAGCGTCGGGCTGGATCAGGCCGGATTCCAGCCGCGCCAGCTCGAACAGCGCTTGCGCCAGGCGCCCTACCTTGCGGCTCTGGTCCAGCGCCACCTCCAGGTAACGGCGGCGGTCCTGCGGGCTCAGCGTCTGCTCCTTGAGCAGCAGGGTTTCCAGATAGCCGTGCAGCGACGTCAGCGGCGTGCGCAGGTCGTGCGAGATGTTGGCGACCAGCTCGCGCCGCTGCTGGTCCTGGCGGGTCAGTTCGCGCCATTGTTCAGCCATGCGCGCCGCCATCTGATGGAAGGTCTGTTCCAGGATGGCGATTTCGTCGCGGGTGTAGGAGACCACCCCGGCCGTGGCGGCGGCCTGTGCCGCGGGACGCGCCAGGGCCGTCGCCGCGGCGGCATCGTCGCCGTCGAAGTCGCGCAGCGTGGCGGTCAGGCGGCGCAGCGGGCGCGTAATCAGGTTGAAGGCGGCCAGGCCGGCCAGCAGGCAAAGCAGCGCCACCAGGGCCATGGACCACAGCGTGGTGCCCAGCACCGAACTGACGGCGACATCGGCCGCCAGCATGTCGCGCGCTTCGCTTTGCAGTACGACGTAGACATAGCCATGCGGCTGGCCATCGACGTACAGCTGCGCTGCATTGAACACCTTATGTCCCGTCAGGCTGCGGGGATCGTCGCCATAGATGGGCAAGGGATCGCCCGCCAGCAGGCGCCGCAGTGGCGCGATGTCGATGCGATCGCGCAGCATGTGGCCACGCGGGGTGGCGTCGCCCACGATGCGGCCGTCGGGGGCCACCAGGTAGACCTCGACATTGGGATTGACCGCCATCAGCTTGTCGAACAACTCGCGTACGGCATCGCGGCGCAGGCCGCCAGCGTCCATCAGTTGCGAGGTGTCGGCGATGTGCTGGGCCAGGCCCATGGACAGGCGCTGGGCAGTCTGCGCGTCGTGCTGGGCATTGGCGCGTATCTGCAGCCAGGCCGAGGCGCCGCTGCAGGCCAGCAGCAATACCGCGAAAACCGCGGCCAGGCGCTGCGTCAGCGTGAGACGGCGCCAGAAAGACGGACGGGCTACGGCCTGGGTCAACGCTCTTCTCCCGCGGTGGCGAATTTATAGCCTTTGCCCCAGACGGTGAGGATACGGCGCGGCTCGGCCGGATCCAGCTCCACCTTCAGGCGCAAGCGGTTTATATGGGTATTGACGGTGTGTTCATAGCCGTCGTGCTGGTAGCCCCACACCTGGTTCAACAGGTCCATGCGCGAGAACACCTGGCCCGGATGGCGCGCGAAGAAATACAGCAGGTCGAATTCGCGTGGCGTCAGCTCCACCGGGCGGCCGTCGACCCTGACTTCACGCGCCAGGGCATCAATGTGCAGGCCGCCCGCGTCCAGGCCGGCGCCCTCCAGCCGGGCATTGCGGGCCATGGCGTCGCTACGGCGCAGCAGTGCCTTGACCCGCGCCACCAGCTCCAGCATGGAAAAGGGTTTGGCCAGGTAATCGTCGGCGCCCAGTTCCAGGCCGACGATGCGATGCAGTTCGCTTGAACGTGCACTGGTGATGATGATGGGCGTATAACGAGTCATGGCGCGCGCGCGGCGGCAGATTTCCAGGCCGTCGACGCCGGGCAGCATGAGGTCCAGCACCAGCGCATCCCAGCCGCCCGACTCCAGCAGCCGCAGGCCGGTATCGCCGTCCGCGGCATGTTCCACCGTATAGCCTTCGTCGCGCAGGTGCAGGCGCAGCAGATCGGCGATGTGGGCGTCGTCCTCGACGATGAGTACTCGTTTGGGGGCGGTCATGGATTCGAGGCTGGGTCCTGATGGCGTGGAATGATGAGGGCAGGCTGGCTGGCGGGCGTCGGCGCGGCCCGCGCGGCGCGCCTTCTGGTGACAGATTGTCCCTCTCCCCGGGGCGGGCAAGTATCACATTTAATTTAAGTTTGCGTGAGGACTTGGGTATCGGGGTGGCGCAACAATGCGTTCATCGTCCCGGCGCCCATAGCGATGGACCGGGCTACTGACAGGAGCAAGGCTATGAGCATCGAACGTCGACATTTCCTGCGCAATGCAGGGTTGGGGGCGCTGGGGGTAGGCTTGGCAGGCTGGCAATTGCTGAAACCCGCGGTTTCGGCATCGGCAGCGGGTTCGACCCCCGCGGCCGCCGGCGAGCCACTGGCGGTGACCCATACCGACGCCGAATGGCGCGCCATGCTGTCCGGGCCGCAATACGCGGTGCTGCGCCGGGAAGGCACCGAACGCCCGTACAGCAGCCCGCTGAACGATGAGCACCGGGATGGGGTCTTCACCTGCGCGGGCTGCCAGCTGGCGCTGTTTTCTTCCAAGACCAAGTTCGACAGCGGGACGGGCTGGCCCAGTTTCTACGCGCCGCTGGAGAACGCGGTCCATACGCACGACGACCGGTCGTTCGGCATGCTCCGTTCGGCGGTCAGCTGCCGGAGTTGCGGCGGGCATCTGGGGCATGTGTTCAACGACGGCCCCCGGCCCACTGGCTTGCGCTACTGCATGAATGGGGTGGCGATGAGTTTCAAGGAGCAGGCGGCTTAGTCCCCAGGCCCAGGGTCCAAGCCCCTGGTCACGGCACTTACGACGCACGTCCGGTTGGCAAAACCACCACGATTTTTTCGAGGCAATCATGATGAATTCTCGCTCGTCTTCCCGCTTTTCCGTCCGCAGGCTGCCCACTTTGCTCGCCGGCGCCGGCCTGGGCCTGGCCGTGGTGCTGCTGGCGCCCCAGCTTACCGCTCGCGCGGCCGAACAGGCTGTCTCCATCGCCGCCCCCGCGGTCGATGAACCGGCCAGCACCGCGACCACCGAAACGGCGGTATTCGCCGGGGGTTGCTTCTGGGGCGTACAGGGGGTGTTCCAGCACGTGAAGGGCGTGACGCGCGCGGTCTCGGGTTATGCCGGCGGCGCGGCCAATACGGCGCAGTATGAAGTCGTCAGCGAAGGGCGCAGCGGGCACGCGGAGTCGGTGCAGGTGACCTTCGACCCGCGGCAGATCTCCTATGGGAAGCTGCTGCAGATCTACTTCTCCGTGGCCCATGATCCCACTCAGCTGAACCGGCAGGGGCCGGATTCCGGGACGCAATACCGGTCGACGATCTTTCCCGCATCCGCCATGCAGCACAAGGTGGCCGAGGCCTACATCGCCCAGTTGAACAAGTCAGGGGTGTATGGCAAGCCCATCGTCACGACGCTGGAGGATGGAAAGTCCTTCTATCCCGCCGAGGCGTACCACCAGGACTTCCTCGTCCACAACCCCAACTATCCCTACATCGTCTACAACGACCTGCCCAAGATCAAGAATCTGCAGGGGATGTTCGGCGACTTGTACCGGGACCAGCCGGTCCTGGTGGCCCAGGCCAAGTGAGTTTCGCGGGCGCTTCCGGGCCCCTGCACCTTCAGCCCGGTGGCGGTCTGCCCGGAGGCGCTTGCGCGGCCCGGGCAGGACGGCTTACTCCATCTGCAATCCTGATTGCCGGATGGCGGCGCCCAGGCGGTCTTTCTCGCGCTTGATGTGCTCGGCGAACTGGGCGGGCGTGCCGCCTGCCGGTTCGGCGCCATCGGCGGCCAGGCTTGCGCGGATATTGGGATCCTGCAAGGCCTGGTTCAAGGCCGTGTTGAGCTTCGTGACGATAGCCTCCGGCGTGCCCGCCGGGGCCAGGATGCCATACCAGGAACTGGTCTCGTAACCTGGCAGCCCCTGCGAGGCGATGGTGGGAACGCCGGGCAGCGATGCCAATTCATGCGGGCCGGTGACGCCCAAGGGCACCAGGCTGCCATCCTTGATGTGCGGCAGAATGGCGACCACGCTGCTGAACATCAAGGGAACCTGGCCGCTCAGCAAGTCGGTCAACGCCGGCGCCAGGCCTTTGTACGGGACATGCGTCAGGTTCACTTTCGCATCGGTGGCAAACATCACGGCCGCCAGATGCGAGGACGAACCATTGCCATTGGATGCATAGTCCAGCTTGCCCGGCTCCTTGCGCGCCAGGGCGATCAGCTCGGGCACGGTGCGTATGTGCAGGCTGGGCTGCGCCACCAGCACCATGGGCGCCTGCGCCAGCAAGGTGATGGGCGCGAAGTCCTTGATCGGGTCGTACGGCAGGTTCTTGCGCAAGTTCGGGTTGATGGCATGGCTGCCTACGCCCCCAAGGAACAAGGTGTAGCCATCGGCCGGCGCCCGCGCCACGGTCTCGGCACCCACGGTGCCCCCCGCCCCCGCCTTGTTCTCCACGACGACGGCCTGGCCCAGGATTTCCCCCAGGCGCCGTCCTACCGTCCGCGCAACGTTGTCATTGCCGCCGCCCGGGGAGAACGGAACGATGAGGCGGATGGAATGGTCGGGGAAATTTCCCGCTGATTGTGCCGCCGCCGATTGCGCCGCCGCCGGCAAGGTCCAGCCGACCAGGCCCGCTCCCCCCGCCAATGCCAGGGCCAGTGCCCACGTCCTTCGGTTCATGATGTTTTTCCTTGTGCAGCGCGCGCGGCGCCCGTGCCGGCGATGCGGCCGAAGACGGCGCCGGAAACCAGGCCGGTGCCGCTGGGATAGTTGAAATAGAAAAGCCCGCCCACCATTTCCCCCGCGCAATACAGGCCCGGCATGGGATTCAGGTGCACGTCCAGGACCTGGCCGTCTTGCGGCCGGATGCGCAAGCCGCCGAAGGTGAACGTGATGCCGCAGGTGGTGGCATAGGCGTGATACGGCGGCGTGTCCAGTTTCTGCGCCCAATTGCTCTTGGGCGGCGAAATGCCCCGCGTGCCCAGGCCATCCTTGATGGTGGGATCGAACGCCACGCCCGGCACGACGGCGTCGTTGTAGGCGCGCGCGGTCTCCAGGAAGGCGTCGGCATCCACGCCTTCCAGCTTGCCCGCCAGTTCCTCCAGCGTGTCGGCAGTGACCTTGGTCATCATCTTGATGCGGTATTCGGACCGCAGCAGGTCATTGACCTTGGAGTCGAACACCTGCCAGGCGAACTGGCCCGGCTGCTTCAACAGTTCGCCGCCATACTTGGCGTAGGTGAAGGAATGGAAGTCATAGCCTTCATCGACGAACCGGCGGCCATGGGCGTTGATCAGCAAGCCGAAGATGTAGCTGTGCTTCTGGTACTGGTCCCCGATGTTGACGTCACCGAACTCAGGCGCATTCAATTCCCATCCCGTCGCGTGGCAACCGGACCAATTGCCATAGGGGGCCGCACCGATATCCAGTGCCATGCGCAGGCCATCGCCCTGGTTATAGCGGCTGCCACGAACTTTGGCCAGCTCCCAGCCCGGTCCCAGGTAGCGCGTGCGCATTTCGGGATTGGCTTCGAAGCCGCCACATGCCAGCACCACCGCGCCCGCGCGGAAATCCACAGGTTCCCCCTGCCGCATGGCATGGACGCCGCACACGCGTTCTGCCTGGTCCAGCAGCAGATGCTTGGCACGGGTGCTGTAATGCACGTCGATGCCGGCCTGCTGCGCGGCCTTGTCGAGGAACTGCACCAGGCCCGCGCCGCCACCGGAAACCTCGATGGGCAGGCGGCCGAAGAACTTGCGGCGGCCGTCCACCAGGCGCGACTGGCGGCCGTAGTTGGGCACGAAGCGCGTGCCCTTGGAGCGCAGCCACACCATGGTCTCCAGGCTCTGCGTCACCAGGATCTCCGACAGCTCCGGATCGGTACGGTAGCTGGTCAGGCGGAACAGGTCGTCGAAGAATTCATCGGTGGTGTTGGTGAAGAAATCGCTGGTGGCGATCTCATCGTCCGTCAGATCGGTCACGCGCTTGAGGTCTTCGACCGATTCGTAGGCGAAGCGCATCACGCCGCCCGCGAAGCGGCTGTTGCCGCCGGATTCCTCCTGCGATGCCGCTTCGAGGATGGCCACCCGCGCTCCCTCGTCGCGCGCGGCCAGGGCGGCGCACAGGGCGGCATTGCCCTTGCCCACCACGATCACGTCATAGTCCTGCTGTGTCTTCGGTCCGGTATCTTGCACTTCAATCTCCTCCACGAACGGCTTCTTCAATACGGCGGGTCAGCGTGGCGATGCGCGGCAGCGCATCGATGGCGGCAAGGTCGTTGGCGATGCCGTCCAAGGCGTCCTCGCGCAATACCATGCCGGCGCACTGCAGAAATTTTTGTCGCAACAGGTCGGCCGGCAAGGGGTGGGCGGACGTGCGACCCAAGGGCTGGGCGACGCTGGCGCGCAGCACGCGGCCATCGCGCAAGGTCAGGGCGACGTGCCCGGCGAAATGATTGGCAGGCGCAGCGTCGGCGGCGCTGCGGGATGCCCCTGCGCCGGCAACCTCTGCACCGGCAACCTCTGCGCGGGCAGCTCCTGCAGCGGCAGATCCTGCAGCGGCGCCCCTCGCATCGGCAACCCCACAGGCAAAGTCGCGCCGGCCCGCCAGGCTGCTGAAACCGAAGCGCTCCGCGGGTACGTCCGCATCGTCGTAGGCGACCGCACGCACGCGTGCCAGGACCGCCGCGACACGCGGATCACGCCAGGCGGGATCCTCGAAATCCCCAGGCGCGACCCGGCCGTCGACCAGCGCGCGGGCCAATACGTATTGCAGGCTGAACTTGGCATCCAGCGCGCTGCGCGGTTGCGGCCGGTTGGTATGGGCCAGGCGGCGGCTGTGTATGGCGACATCGATGCGCTCGACGTCCCCGGCCGCAGGGCGGTGCTCACGCACCAGGGCCAGCATGGCGTCGATGGCCGGATGCGTGCTGCCGCAACAGGCATATTGCTTGACGGCGATGCCCGGCTCGACCAGGTCGTAAGGCGCGGCCCAGGCTGCCATGGCCTTGTCGACGGCGTAGGTGCCGGGACCATTGAAGACGTCGAGGAAGCCCTGGGTGTGCTCGAAGACGGCCGCGCCGTTGGCGGTGTAGCCGAGCTGCGCCAACCGGGCGGCGTAGAGTCCATTACGTGCGCAATGTCCCACATGCAAGGGCTTGGCCATGGTGCCGAAATTGGCCTTGAGGCCAGAGGCGAACGACGCCGCCAGCGCCAGCGCGGTCGCGGTGGCGGCGCCATCCAGGCCCATCAGGCGAGCACAGGCGGCGGCCGCCCCGAAGCCGCCCAGCGTGGCAGTCGGATGCCAGCCCTTGCGATAGTGATGCAGATTGACGGCCAGGCCCAGCTTGGTCTGCACTTCGAAACCGGCGGCATAGGCAGTGACGAAGTCGCGCCCCGAACTGTTCATCTGCTCGGCCAACGGCAGCAGGGCCGACACCAGCGGCGCGGACGGATGCCCCCCCATGGTGTTGCTGCTGTCGTCGAAGTCCAGTGCGTGTGCGGCGGTGCCATTGACCAGGGCGGCATCCAGCGCGCCCAGGCGCTGTCGCGTGCCCAGGCGCAGGGCGGGACCGGCGGCGCCACCCAGGGCCTGGCAAGCCAGCACTGCCGCGGCCTCGCCACTGCCCCCCAACGTCACGCCCACCGTGTCCAGGATACCCACGCGTGCCCAATGCAGCGCCTGCGCCGGCAAGTCTTCGTAACGCAACGCCGCCACGCGTGCGCCCAGCCACTGCGCCAAACCTGGCGCGGCGCTCGCCGGGGCATCCTGCGCGGTTTCTGTCTCCATCTCCATCGCTCCTGTCCATGGCCGTGCGGCGCAATCGCCGCTGCGCCACATGGGGCATGCTCTTCGGGGCATGCTTTCGTTCGTACGTTCGTACTGTGGGCTTACGGTCGAAGCTATTCGCGCAACTGCTCTCAGGGCCGCCTGCCCGGCAGCTGTGGCAGCGCATCCGAAGCAGCCGCCGAAGCCACTTTAAAAATAGAGTACCACGGTATACTATTTTTCAGACAGTACGGAATTTCCCCTTTTCACTCCTACAAAACAGGCAGCCTCCATGTCGACGACAGCCCTTTCGGACAATCGCTACACCCGCGGCATCGCCCGCTTCGTCTCTGAATTGCAGTACGAGGCGATTCCGCCGGAAGTGCTGACCCGCATCAAGCTGCTGATGCTGGACTCGATCGGTTGCGCGATCTATGGCGCCGACCTGGAATGGACCCGCATCCTGCAGAAGACGCTGACCGGGCTGGACACCACGCAGGCCTGCGCCGTCTGGGGTACGCCCTACAAGCTGTCGGCACCGCACGCCGCGCTGGTCAACGGCACGCAGGTACAAGGCTTCGAACTGGATGACGTGCATCGCCAGGGCGTGCTGCACGTCGGCGCGGTGGTGCTGCCGGCCCTGGTCTCGATCGCGGAAACGCGCCGCGGCATGAGCGGCCGCGACTTTCTCACCGCGGCCGTGGCGGGTTATGAAATCGGTCCGCGCGTGGGCATCTGCATGGGCCCCGAACACATCGCGCAAGGCTGGCATTCGGGCGCCACGCTGGGCGTGTTCTCGGCGGCGGCCGGCGCGGCACGCGGCCTGGGGCTGGACGTCGATCGCACGGTCCACGCGCTGGGCATTGCCGGTACGCAATCGGCCGGCCTGATGGCGGCGCAATACGGCGCCATGGTCAAGCGCATGCACGCGGGCCGTGCGTCGCAGAGCGGCCTGTACGGCGCGCTGTTCGCCGAGCAGGGCTTCACCGGCATCCTCAACGTGCTGGAAAGCGAATATGGCGGCTTCTGCACGACGTTCTCCCGTTCCCAGGATCGCTTCCAGCTGGACGCCCTGACCGCCGACCTGGGCCAGGTCTGGCAAACGATGGGCGTGGCGCTCAAGTTCTACTCCTGCGTCGGCAGCAATCACAGCACGCTGGACGCGATACGCGCCATGCAGGCCGACCACGCCTTCGGTGCCGAAGATGTCGAGAAGATCCTCGTTCACGGCTCGCAGGTCACCATGGACCATGTCGGCTGGAAGTACGAACCGCAGGGCCTCACGTCGGCCCAGCTCAACCTGCCCTATTGCGTGGCCACCTGGCTGCTCGATGGCGATTGTTTCGTCGATCAGTTCACCGAGGACAAGGTGGCCGATCCCGACCGCATGCGCATCGCCGAAAAGGTGCACGTGGCGCACGACCCGGAAATCACCGCCAAGGGTTCCAAGTTCCGCCACAAGGTGCGGGTCGAAGTCACCCTGCGTGACGGCACGCACATGGAGCGCACGGTGGAAGCGGGCCGCGGCAACGAGAAGAACTTCGCCAGCGAAAGCGATATCGTCGAAAAATTCGAGAAGCTGGCCACCCATGTGCTGCCGCGCGACCATGTCGAGCAAATCCGCGATTGCGTGTTGGGCCTGGACAAGCTGGCCGACGGCGGCGCCCTGGCGCGCCTGTTGGCGGCCCGGGGTTGAGGGCCGTGGCCGCGGGAGGCGAGGCCAGCGCCAGCCGTCAGTTGGCCGCGTTCGCGGCGCGCCTGCGCTACGAAGATATTCCCGCGGCGGTGCTCGACCGCGCGCGGGCCTGCATCATCGATACGCTGGCGTGCTGCGTGCATGGCGCCAGCCTGCCCTGGAGCGCCGCCACCGCGGCCTACGCACGCCGCTACGGCGGCGCCGGGCCTTGTACCTTGTTTGGTGTGCCGGCGCCGGGCACCAGCCAGGCGGGCGGTCCTGCGCCTGCGACGCAGGCTGCTGCCGTTGCAAATCCTGGCGGGCCGGCCAACGCCATGGCCATGGCCTGCACCGGCGCGCCCGCCGCGGCGCTGGCGAACGGGGCGGCGGCGCATGCGTTCGAGCAGGATAGCCTGCGCTTCCCGGGCGCGGGCGTGCATCCAGGCGCCACGCTCGTGCCGGCCCTGGTCGCCGCCTGCCAGGAAACCGGCGCCAATGGCCGCCAGGCCTTGACCGCCTTCGTGGCCGCATGCGAGGTGCTCTTTCGCATCGGCGCCGCTACCCACCACAGCAGCGAAAAGCTGGGTTTTCATGCGCCCGGCCTGACCGGCCCCTACGGTGCGGCCATCGCGGCAGGCCTGATCCACGGCCTCGATGCCGACCGCCTGACGCAGGCCCTGGGCATCGCCGGTTCGCTGTCCGCCGGGCTGCTGGCCTTCACCAAGGCGGGCAATGGCGCCATGGTGAAACGCCTGCACCTGGGACGGGCGGCGGAAGCCGGCGTCGTGGCGGCCGCCCTGGCGAGCGAAGGTTACGAGGGCCCGGACACCATACTGGAAGGCCGCTACGGCTTTCTGGAAACGTACTGCAGCGACGGCGAACCCGCCTTGCTGACGCACGGCCTGGGCGACGCGTGGGAAACGCTGAAGATCTGCTTCAAGCGCTATCCCTGCCACGTCACTGCCCAGGCGCCCATCCAGGCGCTACGCGGGCTGATGGCGCAACACGGCTTCGGCGGCGCGGATATCGACGCCATGGCCTTGGGATGCAGCGAGAAGATCGTCAGCCACCATGGCATCCGCACGCCGGCCGATATCATGGCGGCACAGTACAGCGTGCCGTTCTGCGTGGCGCTGGCGCAGTTCCGCGACCCGGAAGATCCGGCGGCGTTCGATGCGCAGGCGGTGCGCGACCCGGCCATCCGGCAAGCCTGCGAACGCATCACGCTGAACGTGCAAACGGGCCTGCCCTCAGCCTGGAGCGCCAGCCTGACGCTGCGGCTGCGTGACGGGCGCACGCTGGAAACGCTGGCCGACGGTTTTCTGGGCTTGCCATCGCAGCCGCTGTCGGCCGAAGACCAGCGCCGCAGATTCCTGCTGCGCACGAGTGGCAGCAGGAATGGCAACGCCGCGGCCGGCGACTGGTACGAGCGCCTGGCGGACCTGGATAATCAGCCCGTTTTCCCGGTGTTGTAGAGCCTTCCGCGCCGCTTGACGCCACTACCGCCAGAAAAAGGGCAAGGCCTTCGGCTTTTCCATGAACCCGCCATACACCCGATGGCCTGTATAGGTCACCCTTGCGGCCCTTCCCCGCCGCCGCGCTTGGTATGGCGGGACAGCAGGCCCGGTCCGCCCCGCTGGCGGATCTCGCTGAGCAATTCGCTGTGCTGCAGCTGCACCCGTACCTTCAAGGCATTGCGCACATGGCGCCCCATGGCGGCACGTGCGCCCTCGGCATCGCGCCGCGAGATGGACTCGCAGATTTCCGCGTGCTCTTCCAGCACCTGGCGGCGCCTTTCCTCGATCACCAGCGTGGATACATTGCGGTAGGCAGACAGCGTGTCCGACGTGATCAGCAGGAACTTGAGCAGGAATTTATTGTGCGCGGCACGATAGATGGCCTCATGGAACACGCGATTGTGCTCGTTCATGCGGTCGGGCTCGTCCGTGATTTCCTTCTCGGCCTGCACCAGGTGACGCAAGGTGGCGATCTCGGCCTCGGTGGCGTGTTCGGCCGCCGACGCGGCGGCGGCGCCTTCCAGCAACTCGCGCACCGTATACAGCTGCTGCATGGCAGCGTCATCGATGGACGCGACGACCAGGCCGCGACGCGGATGCGGCGTCAGCAGGCCCTCGTTCTCCAGGCGGCGCAGGCCTTCACGTACCGGCGTGCGGCTGATACCCAGCCACTCGGCCACTTTGTATTCGGAGACACGATCGCCAGGCTTGATGTCGTTGGCCAGGATGGCGTCACGCACGGCATCGTAGGCGATGTCCCCCAGCAGAGCCTGAGAATCGGCAATGGTCTTCTTCATCAGGAAAATCTCGGTTCTCAAGTATTCACTATGTACCAGGGCGCAGCATAACGCAGCGGACGCATCCTTGCCTCGCTGCCGGACGGCACGAGGCCGGGCCGCCCTTCACTCCGACGCCGGGCCGCCGGCCTGCGCGGACGCGGATTCGTTCAGCCCCATCTGCGCAATCAGCATGTCGTACACGTGGCGTACCAATGGGTTGATCAGATCGTCGCGTATCCACAGGAAATACGTCACGTCGGGCAACGCCGGCAGGCCGTCCTTCTCACCCAGCACGCGCATGTCCGGGCTGAGGAACTCGACGCTGCGCGCGGTGATGCCCAACCCGGCCCGTACCGCCGCCCGGATGCCCACCAGATTGGGCGCAACATAATTGGTTTGCCACGGCAGGCGCGCCTGTTCCAGCGCATTGAGCGCGATACGGCGGAAGATGCTCGGCTCGTCCGCCAGCACCAGCGGCAGGGGCGCCGCCGCATCGTGTACATAGTTGGCCGAGCCTATCCATGCCGTGGGCGACGTCCGCAGCACAACGCCTTCCAGCCGCTGGTCGAACCGCGTGGATATCGTCATATCGAGGTCGCCCGCCGCCAGCGCCGTCATCAACGTCGGACTGCGGTCGACACGGATCTCCAGGCGCACCCGCGGCGACCAGCGTGCGATCTGTGTCAGCACCGCGGGCAGGATGGTATCGGCCACGTCATGCGGCGACCCCAGGCGCAGCTCGCCCTCCAGCTGGCCGTCCTGCATGGCGCGCACCGCCTCGTCGTTGATGGCCAGCATGTGGCGCGCGTAAGCGACCAGCTTGCGACCGTGAGTGGTCAGCAGCTTGTTGCGGCCATGCTTCTCGAACAGGGGCAGGTCCAGCAGATCCTCCAGGCGCTGCATCTGCTGGGTCACGGCAGACTGCGTCTTGTGCAGGCATAGCGCCGCGCCGGAGAACGTCTGTTCCTGGGCGACGGCGACCAGGGTGCGCAAAAGGTCCAAATCCAGGTTTTTCATGAGCGGCCAACATATCCGTGTAATCCCCACCTATTAGAACTACTTATGTTTTTTTAAATCAAATTAATTTGTCGTGAGAGAGCCCGCCTCGTAGAGTAATGAAAATATCTCGATTTACAAGGGAGTTCCCGCTAATGAGTTCGCAACACCCGCAACAGGCACAAATCTCCGACGCCATCGAAAGCATAAAAAATACTTTAGCAACGCAGGGGCTGAACCGGCAGAGCCTGGCCGGCGTGCTGGACGAGGTGGTCAACCTGGCCGGCCATCGCGACTGGTGGGACGCGGACCGCTACGCGCCCCCGGAAGGTGACGAACGCCAGGCCCGCTACCTCATCAGCGAAACCCCCGACCGCGAATACGCGCTCTATCTGAACGTCATGCGGCCCGGCAAGAAGATCGTGCCGCACAACCACACCACCTGGGCCTGTATCGCCGCCGTGGAGGGGGTCGAGTACAACTACGTCTATGACCGCCTGGACGACGGCAGCCAGCCTGGCGTCGGCCGTCTGCGCAAAACCGGCACCGTGGTGGTGGAACCGGGCAAGGGTATCGCGCTGATGCCCGACGATATCCATGCGGTCGAGATCCAGGGCGAAAGCGTGATCCGCCATCTGCACATGTACGGCCGTGCCCTGGAAACGCTGGACGAGCGTCTCGGCTTCGACCTGGACGCCGGCACCTGCAAGATCATGCCCATCGGCGTGCAAACCCGCCGCTGAATCGCTGCCTGGACGACCATCATGGATGAACACGACAAGCCCGAGGGCAAGGGCCCTGGCGGCTACGGCGCCGGCACCCGCCTGTTGCGCGCCGGCCGTCCCCACAGCGGCTGGGTCAACACGCCGGTCACCCGCGCCAGCACCTACATTTTCGACAGCGTGCAGCAGTGGCGCGACACCCGTTCGCGCCGCGACAAGGAACGCCTGATCTCGTACGGCGCACGCGGCACGGACAGCACCCATGCCCTGGAAGACGCGCTGATCGAGTTGGAGGGCGGCTACCGCGCCAAGCTGTATCCGACGGGACAGGCCGCCATCGCCGTGGTGCTGCTGGCCTATCTGAAGGCGGGCGACCACGTGGTGATCACCGACGCGGTATACGAACCGGTGCGGCGCTTCTGCGCCGAACACCTCACCCGCCTGGGCATCGAGTACAGCTACTGCCTGCCCGACGGCAGCGATCTGGCCGCGCAATTGCGCCCCAACACGCGCATGATCTATGCCGAATCCCCGGGATCGCTGGCCTACGAAATGATGGACCTGCCGGCCGTGGCCATGCTGGCGCGCGCGCATGACTGCTGGCTGGCGGTGGACAACACCTGGGGCTCCGGCCTGCTGTACCAGCCGCTGGCGCTGGGCGCGGACATCTCCATCATCGCGGCCACCAAATACCTGGGCGGCCATGCCGACGTCATGATGGGCGTGGCCATCACCAACGAACGCGCCTGGGCGCCGCTGGAGCGGGCAAGTGTGGATTTCGGCCAGACGGTGGGGGCCGACGACGCGTACCTGGTGCTGCGCGGCATGCGTTCCATGCCAGCCCGCATGGCCGTGCACGGCCGCAGTGCCCTGCGCATCGCCGACTGGCTGCAAGCGCGGCCGGAAGTCGCGCGCGTGCTTTGCCCGGCGCTGCCCGGCGACCCCAACCACGCCATCTGGCGGCGCGACTGCCGCGGCACCAACGGCCTGCTGTCGATCGAGTTCGCACCCGGTATCGAGGATGCCGACGTCGAGCGCATGATCGATGCCTTCAGGCTGTTCGGCCTGGGCGCCTCCTGGGGCGGCTTCGAAAGCCTGGTGGTTCCCGCCTATATGCTGCGCGCCCGCACGGTGGCGGACTGGAACGGCCGCGGCGCGGTACTGCGCCTGCACATCGGCCTGGAAGACACCGAGGACCTGATCGCCGACCTGGGGCAGGCCATGGCCGCGCTGCGCCGCTGAAATACCGCTTGCCGCGCGCCGGCGACTGCTCCCCGGGCCCTCCTGTCCAACCGTTCGCCGGACGCGGCGCCGCCTTGCCGCGCCATGTCGGCGCATTCGGCCTCTTTATCCCCGTAGAACCCTAGTCCCACACGATGACCACCACGCAAAACACCTCGCAGCCGCTGCCTCCCGTGGACGCCATGACGCTCAAGCGCTGGCTGCACGACGGCGCCGAGATCGCTTTCCTGGACGTGCGCGAGCACGGCCAGTACGGCGAGGCGCATCCCTTTTACGCCACCACCTTGCCCTATAGCCGTCTGGAGATCGAGGTCGCGCGCCTGGTACCGCGCCGCTCGACTCGCATCGTGCTGCTGGACGAAGGCGATGGCGTGGCGCAACGCGCCGCCAAGGCGCTGCAAGAACTGGGCTATGGCGATGTGCGCGTGCTCGATGGCGGCATGCCGGCCTGGCGCGCGGCCGGCCTGGTGGTCTTCGCCGGCGTCAATCTGCCCAGCAAGACTTTCGGCGAGCTGGCCGAGCACCTGCTGCACACGCCGCGCATCACGGCGACAGACCTGGCCGCGCGGCAGCAACGCGGCGAGGACCTGATCGTCCTGGATGGCCGCCCTTACACCGAGTACGGCAAGATGAACATCCCGGATGCCGTCTGCTGCCCGAACGGCGAGCTGGCATTGCGCGCGCAGACCCTCGCGCCCAACCCCGCAACGACCATCGTCATCAATTGCGCAGGGCGCACGCGCAGCATCATCGGCGCCCAGACCCTCATCGACCTGGGCGTGCCCAACCCCGTTCTGGCGCTGGAGAACGGCACGCAGGGCTGGTATCTGGCCGACCTGCAACTGGAACACGGCTCGCGCCGCAAGTATCCCGAGGCCATCGACCCGGCGCAATTGCCCGTCTTGCGCGAGCGCGCGCAGCGCCTGGCGCGCTCGCTGGACGTCCCCACCATCGACGCCGCCCAGGCCAGCGCGTGGCTGGCCGAAAGCGGCCGCAACACCTATCTGTGCGATGTCCGCACGCCGGAGGAATACGCCACCGGCACCTTGCCAGGGGCGCAGCATGCTCCTGGCGGCCAATTGATCCAGGCCACCGACCAGTATGTTGGCGTGCGTGGCGCGCGCATCGTGCTGTTCGATGACGAAGGCGTGCGCGCCCCGGTGGTCGCCGCCTGGCTCATCCGCATGGGTTGGGAAGTCTACGTGCTGGCCGATGGGCTGCGATCCGGTGTGTCCGTGCCGGTGGCGATGCGCACTGCCCGGACTATCCCCGCGGCAACTGCAGCGAACGTGGAATCTATCAGCGCATCAGCCTTGGCCGCCGCCGTGCGGGAAGGCGCCACGCTGGTCGACGTCCGTCCCAGCATGAGCTACCGCAAGGCGCACGTCCATGGCGCACGCTGGTCCATCCGCCCGCGCCTGCAGGCATTGGCGCTGGCGCCGCGAACCGAAGTGGTATTGCTGGCCGAGGACGCCGCCGTGGGCGCGCTGGCCGCGCGCGAGCTGCAGGCCCTGGGCGTGACCCGGGTCCGTATCAACACCGACACGCCGTCGGCATGGCGCGACGCCGGCCTGGCGGTCGAGGCCAGCCCCGCCCAGCCCACCGATGCCGACTGCATCGACTATCTGTTTTTCGTGCATGACCGCCATGACGGCAACAAGGCGGCTGCCCGTCAGTACATCGCCTGGGAGACCAACCTGATCAACCAGATCGATGCGCAGGAACGTGCCGGCTTCCGGTTGCCTGAGGATCACAAGTCCAGTTGAAACAGGCAGCTTGCCAGTGGCGCGCCCCGCCGGGGCCGCCGCTGGCGATCCGCCTGCCACTCGACGAGCCGGACGCACGATCCAGGCCGTTAACTCAAGGTTCAAGGGGAACCGCATGACACTCGCTTTCAAGCAAGCAGCCCGAGTTTCGTCCAATGCCGCCCGCGCGCGGCGTGGCCTCGCCGCCCTGACGGTCGGCATGAGCATTGCGGTGGCGCTACCCGCGCACGCCGCCTATCCTGAACCCGGCACGCCGATCCGCCTGGTCGTCGGCTTCCCGCCCGGCGGCGGCGCCGATGTCCTGGCACGCGCCGCCGCGGTGGGCATGTCCAAGGCCCTCAATGCCAACGTCATCGTCGAGAACCGGCCAGGCGCCAGCGGCATCATCGCCACCGACTACGTCGTGCGCGCGCAACCCGACGGCTATACGCTTTACCTCGGCACGCCGGGCTCGCTGACCATCCTGCCCAATCTGCAGAAAGTCCCTTATGACCCGGCCACCGGCCTGGCACCCGTGTCGGTGCTGGTGACCATGCCCAATGTGCTGGTGAGCAGTCCGAAATCAGGCATCAACAGCGCGGCCGACCTGATTGCCCGCGCCAAGTCGGGCAAGGACGTCACCTACGCATCCGGCGGCAACGGCACGATCGGCCAGATGGCGGCGGAGCAGTTCAACATGCTGGCCGGCATCAAGATGCGGCATATCCCCTACAAAGGCACCACGCCGGCGCTGACCGACGTGGTGAGCGGCCTGGTCGACGTGACCTTCTCCGATCCCTCGGTGCGCACCTTGACCGAAGGCGGCAAGCTCAAGGCGCTGGGCGTGACCACGGCGGGGCCATCCAGCGAGTTTCCTGGCGCGCCCCCCATAGGCAAGAGTATCCCGGGCTATGAACTGACCAACTGGTACGGCGTGCTCGCGCCCGGCGGGACGCCCAAGGCCGTCGTCGACACGCTGAACCGC
The DNA here is from genome assembly GCF_002209485.1 of Achromobacter sp. HZ34. GTDB lineage: Bacteria > Pseudomonadota > Gammaproteobacteria > Burkholderiales > Burkholderiaceae_B > Bordetella_C. The sequence continues at coordinate 1,051,635 of NZ_NJIX01000002.1, forward strand.
GCGTTCGCCAGCGTCATGAAGGAACCTGATGTGATCAAGGTGCTCGCGGCATCCGGCATGACCGCCACGTCCAGCACGCCGGCCGAGTTCGGCGCGCTGATGGACAAGGAACGCGTCAAGTGGGCGGACCTCATCCGGAAAGCGCACATCACGCTGGACTGATCCGGACTCATCCGACAGGACCGCACACAGGATTGCATCATGATGACTTCCTCACGCCTTGAACCCGAGGAACGGCCCCCCGTGGCGCCGCCGCGGGAACATCGGTTTCCGCAGTTGGCCCATTGGGGGGCCTACACGGCCGTGGTGCGCGATGGACGCCTGGTCGATTGCGAACCCTTCGGCCCCGATCCCAACCCCTCGCGCCTGTTGGAGACCATCGCACCCATGGTCTATTCGCCACGCCGCATCGCGCGGCCGGCGGTACGCAAGGCCTGGCTGGAATCGCGTGGCGCGCGTGGCCGCGAACTGCGCGGCCGCGACGAATTCGTCGAGATCGACTGGGACACCGCGCTCGATCTGGTGGCCGCCGAAATCGCCGAGACGCGCGCGGAGCATGGCGCGCAGGGCATCTTCTCCGGTTCCTACGGCTGGTCTTCCGCCGGCCGCCTGCACCACGCCCGTTCGCTGATTCGCCGCTTCTATTTCGCCGGTGGCGGCGGCGTCGACCAGGTCGGCAACTACAGCTGGGGCACGGCGCAATTCCTGCTGCCGCACGTCATCGGCACCTATAACCCGCTCACCGGCCGTGTCACCTCCTGGCCCAGCATCGTCGCGCATGCCGAGGTCTTCGTCGCCTTCGGCGGACTGGCCTTGAAGAACGGCCAGGTGTCCTCCGGCGGCGCGGCCGAACACACCCTGGAATCCTGGCTGCGCAAGCTGGCGGCCGGCGGCGCGCGCATCATCAACATCAGCCCGACACGCGACGACTGTCCGGACTTCGTGCAGGCCGAATGGATACCCATACGGCCCAACACCGACGTGGCGCTGATGCTGGCCCTGGCGTATGAAATCCGCCGCCAGGGCGGCCAGGACGACGCCTTCCTGGCCAGCCACTGCGTGGGCTACGCGGCGCTGGAAGCGTACTTCCAGGGCCGTGAGGACGGCGTCGCCAAGACGCCCGAATGGGCCGCGCAGATCACCGGTATCCCCGCCGTACGCATCCGCGCACTCGCTGCACAGCTTTGCGGCAAGCGCAGTTATCTGACCTGCTCCTTCGCCGTGCAGCGCGCCCAGCATGGCGAGCAGCCCTATTGGATGGTGATCGCGCTGGCTGCGATGCTGGGGCAGATCGGCCTGCCCGGCGGCGGCTTCGGCTTCGGCCACGGCTCCATGAACGGCGTCGGCAATCCCCGCATCGCGACACCAGGTCCGGAGATGCCCGTGGGGCGCAATCCCTCCGGCCTCGCCATTCCGGTTGCGCGCCTGACCGAGATGCTGGAAAGCCCCGGCGCGCCCTACCCTTTTCAGGGGCAGACACAGCACTACCCGGATATCCACTTCATCCACTGGGCCGGCGGTAATCCCTTTCACCATCACCAGCAATTGCATCGCTTGATGCGGGCCTGGCGCGCCAAGCCCCGCACCATCGTGGTCAATGAAATCTGGTGGACGCCGGCGGCGCGCAACGCCGACATCGTGCTGCCCATCACGACGTCGCTGGAGCGCAACGACATCGGCGGCTCTTCGCGCGACTGCTACGCGCTGGCCATGCATCGGGCCATCGATCCCGTGGGCCAGGCGCGCGACGACTACGCTGTCTTCACCGACCTCGCCGAGCGGCTGGGCTACCGCGAACGCTATACCGAAGGCCGCGACGAGATGGCCTGGATCCGCCACATCTACGGCCAGTTCGCGCAGGCCCAGCGCCACGTCGGCATCGACGTGCCGGACTTCGAGGCTTTCTGGGAACAGGGCTACGTGAAACTGCCGCCACCGACGTCGGACTTCATCCTGTTCGAGGACTTCCGGTCGGACCCACAGGCCCATCCCCTGCGCACGCCCAGCGGCCGCATCGAGCTTTATAGCGCAACGCTGGCGGGTTACGGCCTGGCCGATTGCGGCGGCCATCCACGCTGGATCCCGCCGCGCGAATGGCTGGGGGCGGACACAGCGCGCGACTACCCGCTGCACCTGCTGACCATACAACCCGCCGACCGCCTGCATAGCCAGATGGACGCCGCGCCGCTGGCCCAAGGCAACAAGGTAGCCGCGCGCGAAGCCCTGCGCATGCATCCCGACGACGCCCGCGCGCGCGGACTGCGCGACGGCGACACCGTGCGCCTGTACAACGCGCGCGGCGCTTGCCTGGTGGGCGCCGTGCTGGACGACGGCGTGCTGCCGGGCACGGTGGTCATGGCGACGGGCGCGTGGTACCAGCCCGCCGACGAGGACGACGCCCCCGAAAGCGCGGGCACCGCCAACGTGCTCACGCTGGACATCGGCACGTCGTCGCTGACCCAGGGACCCAACGCCATGAGCTGCCTGGTCGAGGCAGAACGCTGGCGCGACGGCGGCGCATAGATACGTTCCTGACCGCGGCCATGCGTCCCGGCATGCCGCGGCGAAACCTGTTTTTTCTTATCGAGACCAAGAGATCATGCAGATGTACCTGTACAAGAAATTCGTCGCGGCGTGCCTGGCCGGCGTCGCGCTGGCCTGCAGCGCTCCCGCCCTGGCCGCTTATCCCGACGCCCCCATCACCTTCACCGTGCCCTTCCCCGCCGGCGGCGGTGTCGACCTGGTCGCGCGACTCTACGCACAGCATATCGGCCAGGCCACGGGCGCCAACATCGTGGTGGAGAACCGCGCCGGCGCCGGCGGCACCATAGGCGTCGGTATGACCGCGCGCGCGCCGGCTGACGGCTACCACATCGTGCTGGGCAGCCCGGGAAACATCAGCATCGCGCCCAGCGCGTATCGCAACCTGCCCTACAAGCCGCTCAAGGATCTCAAGCCGATCGCGATGGGCGTGCAGATGCCCATCCTTTTGCTGACCCATCCAGGCGCGCCCTTCACCAGCGTTGCCGATCTGATCAAGTACGGCAAGGCCAACCCCGGCAAGCTCAGCTATGGCTCGGGCGGCGCGGGTACCTCGCAGCATCTGGCAGGCGCGCTGTTCGCGCAGAAGGCCGGCGTCGACGCCGTCCACGTCCCCTACAAAGGTACCGCGCCGGTGCTCACCGACCTCATGGGCGGCCGCCTGGACTACACCTTCGGGGATAGTTCCATGATTTCTTCGGTGAAGGCCGGCAAGCTGAAGCTGTTGGGCGTGGGTGGGGCCAAGCGCTCGACCCTGCTGCCCGACACGCCCACCATCGCCGAAGCGGGGCTGCCCGGCTATGCCGCCACCAACTGGTATGGCTTCTTCGCGCCCGCCGGTACGCCTGACGCCGCCGTGGCGTGGCTGGCCAAACAGATCCAGGCGGCGCTGGACGATCCCGCCTTCGCACAACAGCTCAAGGCGCAATTGCTGGAAGCGCCGCCGCCGGGAATGGACAGTGCCGCTTTCACGAAGTTCGTCGCGCAGGATACCGACCAGTGGGCCGCGCTGATCAAGTCCATGGACTTGCATCTCGATTGAGACTGAGGCAGAGGCTGAGGCCGACGCAACGACGCGCGCGCTCGCGCAACGATAGCGAATCAACACCACGCAACACAGAACCCGGACAGGAGCCAGACATGGGAATCATCGGAAACTTTCTCGCGGAAAACACGGGCCCGGCCCGCCAGACCGGCACGCTCGCCGTCGGCAGCATGGCGTCGGGCATGGCGGTGGGCCTGCCTTACGTCGCCGTGCGCGGCGCGCAGCCAGGCAAGACGCTGTGGCTGCACGGCCAGGTCCATGGCGACGAAATCAACGGCATGGTGGCGGCGTTGCGCTTTGCCAACCAGCTGGATCCCGCGAAGATGCACGGCAATGTCGTCGTCACACCGACCGGCAACCCGCAGGCGCTGGACAGCCGCCGCAAACGCAATCCGTATGACGATCTGGATCTCGACCAGTGCTATCCCGGCAGCGCAGGCGGATTGATCTCGGAACGCCTGGCGCATGCCCTGTTCGCCGAAATCCGTGACACGGCCAGTTTCGTCATCAACCTGCACACCATGAATCCCCTGTTCAACTCCAAGGCCTATGCGGTATACAAGCTGCATCCGGGTAGCGGGGTCGAGGAGCAGGAACTTCTGCGCGCCATCGCGCTGTTCGAGCCCAACGTCGCGTGCCGCATGGACGTGGGGGGCAAGGGCGAACTGCCCGGCAACATCGCCGGCGCACTCGACTACCAATGCCTGGCCGCGGGCATCCCCGCCTTCATGGTGGAACTGGGCGGCGGCAGCCGCTACGAAGCCCACAACGTGGCGCTGGCCGAAAGGGGCTTCGCCCGCCTGGCCGGTCACCTGGGGCTCCTGCCGGGCGGGGCCGGCTACAGCGTGCCGACCGTACGCCGCGTGACGCGGCGCGGCTGGATCACCTTCACGCAGGGTGGCCTGTTCGTGCCTGAAGTCGAAGCCGGCGCAACCTTGAAGGCCGGCAGCGTGCTGGGCAAGTCGATGAACCTGCACGGCGAGCCCCTGGAAACCATCCGCCTGGCCAACGATGGCATCGTCATCGGCCTGCGGGGCGACCCCGTCATCCACACCGGCGAACGGGCCGCTTTCATGGCCCACGAATGGGACGAATTCCCCCTCGCATGAGGAGAATTGTCTGATTCACAATCACACCTTCGCACAATAGTCTGCGCCTATAGGGTTCATTACAACAATGAACTTCTATATTTAGACGGCTGGCGTATATTCAATTGCCCCTTGCTCAGCCGGGGGCAACAGGGATCGCTCCGAATACGCCGCTCCAGCACGGTGCATCCCGGCCCACACGGCCGGGTAGCGCTGATGCCGGCGTGGCGGCAATTGGGGCGCTTTGAGATAAAGAGCCCGCCGTGTCGCAACGCCCAGCCGTACTCCTGGACGCCGCAAACCGGTGATCGTACCGAGGCACGTGCTGGGCCGATTCCCCAACGGAGATCACATGACTAACGAAGCGAAGTGTCCATTCAATCATGCCGCCGGCAGCGGCACGACCAACCGGGATTGGTGGCCCAAGCAGCTGCGGCTGGACTTGCTGAATCAGCATTCCAGCAAATCCAATCCGTTGGACCCCGGTTTCAATTACGCCGAAGCATTCAAGAGCCTGGACCTGGCAGCGGTAAAGAAGGATCTCGCGGCCTTGATGACCGACTCGCAGGACTGGTGGCCGGCCGACTTCGGCCATTATGGCGGCCTGTTCATTCGCATGGCCTGGCACAGCGCCGGCACCTATCGTATCGGCGACGGCCGCGGTGGTGCCGGCCGCGGCCAGCAGCGCTTCGCGCCGCTCAATAGCTGGCCCGACAACGTCAGCCTGGACAAGGCGCGCCGCCTGCTGTGGCCGATCAAGCAGAAATACGGCCAGAAGATTTCATGGGCCGACCTGTTGATCCTCACCGGCAACGTCGCGCTGGAAACCATGGGCTTCAAGACCTTCGGCTACGCCGGCGGCCGCGAAGACACCTGGGAACCGGACCTGGACGTGTATTGGGGCAATGAGAAGACCTGGCTGGGCGGCGACGTCCGCTACGGCAAGGGCGCGGCAGGCCGCGACGCCAGCGACGAAGGCGTGCTGGTGGCCGATGCGGAGATGCATGGCCAGGAAGAAAGCCGCAACGACGACCGCCGGCTGGAGAACCCGCTGGCAGCCGTGCAAATGGGCCTGATCTACGTCAATCCGGAAGGCCCGGACGGCCATCCCGATCCGGTCGCCGCGGCGCATGACATCCGCGAAACCTTCGCCCGCATGGCCATGAACGACGAAGAGACCGTCGCGCTGATCGCCGGTGGCCATACCTTCGGCAAGACGCACGGCGCGGGTCCGGCCGACAACGTCGGCGCCGAGCCCGAAGCCGCCGACCTGGAACTGCAGGGCCTGGGCTGGCGCAATGAATTCGGCACCGGCAAAGGCGCCGACACCATCACCAGCGGCCTGGAAGTCACCTGGACGTCGACGCCCACCCAGTGGGGCATGGGCTTCTTCAACAACCTGTTCGGTCACGAGTGGGAACTGACCAAGAGCCCGGCCGGCGCGCATCAGTGGGTCGCCAAGAATGCCAAGGCCGACATCCCCCATGCGCATGACCCGTCGAAGAAGCTGTTGCCGACGATGCTCACCACGGATCTGTCGCTGCGCCTGGACCCGGCCTACGAGAAGATCTCGCGCCGCTTCATGGAACATCCCGACGAATTCGCCGACGCGTTTGCGCGCGCCTGGTTCAAGCTGACCCACCGCGACATGGGTCCGCGTGCGCGCTATCTGGGCCCGGAAGTGCCGGCCGAGGAACTGGTCTGGCAAGATCCCGTCCCCGCTGTCGATCATCCCCTGGTCGATGCCAAGGACATCGCCGCGCTGAAGCAGAAGATCGCCGCCACCAAGCTGTCGGTGCCTGAGCTGGTGTCGACCGCGTGGGCGTCGGCATCGACCTTCCGCGGTTCGGACAAGCGGGGCGGCGCCAATGGCGCGCGTATCCGCCTGGCGCCGCAGAAGGACTGGGAAGTGAACCAGCCGGCGCAACTGGCCAAGGTGCTGGCGGCGCTGGAAGGCGTGCAGAAGGAGTTCAACGGCGCGCAGGCGGGCGGCAAGAAAATCTCCATGGCCGACCTGATCGTCCTGGCGGGCTGTACCGGCGTCGAGCAGGCGGCCGAGAAGGCCGGGCATAAGGTGACCGTGCCGTTCAAGCCCGGGCGCACCGATGCCTCGCAGGACCAGACCGACGTTGAATCCATCAATGCCATGCAGCCGGCGGCCGATGGTTTCCGCAACTACGTCCATCCGCGCGTCGGCATTCCGGCGGAGCATCTGCTGATCGACCGTGCGCAATTGCTGACGCTGACGGCGCCCGAACTGGCCGTGCTGGTCGGTGGCCTGCGCGTGCTGCACGTACACACCGGCGCGGAAACGCACGGGGTGTTCACCGATCGGCCGGGCGCGTTGTCGAACGACTTCTTCCGCAACCTGCTCGACATGAACACCGCATGGAAGCCCAAGTCGGCGGCTCGTGACGTCTTCGAAGGCCTGGACCGCAAGACGGGTCAGGCCAAGTGGACAGGCACCCGCGTGGACCTTGTCTTCGGCGCCGACTCCCGCCTGCGTGCCTTGTGCGAGGTCTACGCCAGCGCGGACGCGGAGAAGAAGTTCGTCGACGACTTCGTCAAGGCATGGGACAAGGTGATGAACCTGGACAGGTTCGATCTGGCTTGATGCGGTTCGGACCTGGGCCTTTGTTCGGCCCATGCTGACGGCAACGAAAAAGCCCGGCCTGGATGGCGATCCAGCCGGGCTTTTTTTCAGAACAGCTTTTTGGCCTGCAGGGTGATGGTGAAGAGTTCCTGGGAGGGATTCTTGAAATTGCTCGCGTCCGGCACGCCGGTGTCGATGCGTTCCATATCATCGACGGCATACGATTTACGCGAGAAATAACGCTGCATCCTGCCGGTGGCCAGCAGATCACCCTTGAACAGCGCGGGACTGAAATTCGTCTTGTGGCGATGGAAATCGGTGCTGACAGCAACCAGGGTCCAGTGGCACATGCCCTGGCCGTAATAATCCTCGTCCTTGAGCAGGTCGAAGGTCAATTCCCCGCGATACGTATTCGGTCCGACACGCGTGAGTTCAACGGGCGCCCGGTACTCGGGCGCGATCGTCGCTCCTGTAAAGCGCGTCAGTGGCACACAGTTGGGCGTGTCCACCACGTAATCGGCGAACCCCTTGACCGGCTCGAACGCCAGCGACGGATCGCTTACCGTGGCCGTGATTTCGTACTTCATCCGTGCATCTGAATTCAGCTTGATGTCGGGCTTCTTGTTGCTCGCGGCGCTGGTACCGCAAGCGGCCAACGACGACAAGCAGGCAACACCCAGCAAAACCGGACCGAATCGCAACGCCGAGGCCAAGGCCATTCCAAGCTCCTGTTTATGAAACGTGTGCATACTAACCAGGAACGAGGCCGGGCGCGGCATGGCTGAGACAAGTGCTTGCAATATGGCGGCCGTCCCGCGCGACAAAATGGCGCGCTTCGGCTAACTTGCGGCGGTTCAACCGTGCTTTGGAGATCCAGCTTCATGCGTTCGACCCTGCAAGCCTTTGCGCTGATACTTGCCGCGGCAAGCCTGTCACCCGCGCTCGCCGCCGAACCCGCGGGCACCGCGTCATTCGATGGGAAATGGAGTTATGCCAGCGAGTGCAACTTCGGCCATTTCGCGTCGCTCGCGGTGACGCAGGGTAAGGACGGCGCAGCCACAGGCCAGTGGTCCGATGGCACGCGCGTGCGTGGCAGTGCTGGCGATCTGCGCGGTCATCTGGAGGGCAAGAAGCTGTTCGTGCGTTTCTGCACCGACGATGCCGAAAATGGCAGCACGCAATGTCCCGCTTATGAAAAGGAAGACTCCGCGTATCTGGTTCGCGAAGGTAAAAAACTGGCCTGGTACCGCAAGGTCGGCGCAGGCAGCAACAGCCAGTTCGAGAAATACCTGGAACTGCAACACGGCGATCGCAAGTCCATCTCGAAAGACAAGGCCTGCCCGAAAGACGAAGAGTGAAAGATGAAGGCTGAAGTGAGCGACGCGGCGCGACGCCGCCGCGTTGCGCGCAATGACAGCGCAAAATGAAAAAGCGGCTTGAAGGATAAACCTTCAAACCGCTTTTGACCGCTGAACTACACGGTGAATTGGTGCGCCCGGCAGGATTCGAACCCACGACCCCTTGGTTCGTAGCCAAGTACTCTATCCAACTGAGCTACGGGCGCTTTGGTACAGAAGCGAGATTCTAGCACAACTTTTTTGCGTGTTGCATGCGTATTTCACACATGCTGCACACCGCTGCGCGGCTTTCCTGCTTCAACCAATCTTGCTGGAACTTTGCGTACCCGGCTTTGCATCCGTGTCCGCGCTCAAGCAAGAACGAGACTATAGCAGAGTTTTAAATTCGTGCGCAAGTTCTTCACCTTGATTTCTGCATCGAAACAGAAAACACCGCTGGAAACACCCTCGCGGCCCGGGCCGCTCATCCGTCCCATATTATTTGGCACGTTTCCATTTCCGGGATGACCATGGAAGAACGTTACTCGCGCGCCCCGTCGACGGCCGATAGCCGGCGGGTTTTCTATGTCCGCCTGTTGACCGCCTCCGTGCAGGCCGCCCTGCTCTATGCCTTGCTGCGCATCGGTTCGGATGAGGACGCCATCAAGCACACCTGGCAGAGTGCCCATCCCCAGTTTTATGTACCGCTACTGCTGGCCGCGGTTTACGCGCCGTGCGCGTTGCTGCTGGGTGCCGGCCAGATGCGGGTGCGGCCGTTGATACTGTGGACGCTGATCGTGGCCCTGGCCGCCGCCGGCCTCGGCTATCACGATGCCATGCGCGGCGGCCAGTACGCGCACGACTACATGAACGGCCTGCCGCTGCCCTGGTTCCGCCTGTGGCTGGTCATGACCGCCGCGGGTTTCGTCGGCCAGGTCCTGATCACCGATGGCTATGGCAATGACGCGCCGATCGTCATCGACGCCACGGAAACCGCCAATGCCGCGGCGTCGGCGCCTACATTGGCTTCGGCGCCGGCGGCTGCGACGCATGCCTTGAGGTCCTACTACGCGCGCCACTTCAACACCGCCTGGCGCATGGGCCTGCAGATCGTCCTCGCCTTCGTCTTCATCGGCGTCTTCTGGCTGGTGCTGCAGCTGGGCGCCACCCTCTTCAGCACCATAGGCCTGCCGGGCCCCGAACGCATCATCCGCGAACTGGGTTTCATATTGCCCGCCTGCACGCTGGCATTCGCCATCGCGATCCACCTGACGTCCGTACAGTCATCGCTGATCCGCGGTCTGCGCCTGCTGGTGCTGACCCTGTTCTCGTGGCTGCTGCCCCTGCTGGCCATCATCGTGGCCGCGTTCCTGGTCAGCCTGATCATCCAGTCCGTGCAACCACTCTGGGACACGCGCTATGCCGCCTCGCTGCTGCTGAGTTCGGCCGCGCTGATGGTGTTCCTGATCAACGCCTGCTACCAGGATGGATCGCCCGAGCAGGAAGGTCAGCGTCTGCGCCGCTGGGCGGCCATGCTGGGCGCGGTGGAACTGCTGCCTCTGGTGGGCCTGGCCGCCTGGGCGTTGCAACTACGCGTGCGCCAGTACGGCTGGACGGTGGACCGCATCGTTGCCGCGGCCGTGTGCGTGCAGGCCGCCTGGTATGCGCTGGGCTATGCCTCGTCCCTGGTGCGCAGCCGCGGCTGGATGCAGCGCGTGGAGGCCACCAACATCAGCGCGGCGTATCTGTTCCTGGTCCTGGTGGCGGCGCTATTCTCGCCGCTGGCCGAGCCCGCGCGGCTGATGGTCGCCGACCAGGTCGCGCGTCTGCAAAGCGGCGCCACCGATCCCGCCAAGTTCGACTACAGCGCGCTCTACCAGGACGGCGGACATTGGGGCCTGGATGCCCTGAACGACCTGGCCGCCAACGCCACGGGCCCCAGCGCGGCCACCATCAAGGAGCAGGCGCAGCACGCGCTGAACTCCTATGTGTTCAATCGCGACTATGTCTATCGCGATCCCGACGCGGCATTGCTGGCCAAGACTGTCGACGTGCTGCCCGCCGGCCGCAGCCTGCCGGAAACTTTCCTGAAGAAGGATATCTGGACCAAAGTCGCATGGGGTCTGCCTACCTGCGCTTACGATGAACAGACCCGCTGCACCGCGCGCTTCATCACGCTTGCGCCAGGCGAGCCCGAGGCCATGATCTTCGCCGAAGCGAGCCAGCGCTATCTGTTCCAACCCGATGCCCAAGGCACATGGCAGCTCCTCGGCAGCCTCGAGGACAGTCGATCCTGCGGCGTGGTAACGAACAAGATCAAGCATGGCGAGATCCGCCCCGTGCCGCCCGCCCTGCCCGACCTCATGGTCGACGACCAGCGCCTGCGCATCGTTCCGCGCGACCAGCCCTGCGTCGATACCGCGACCCGCGACGTGCAATAAACCCACCCCCGCCCGCAGACGGATCCCGTGGCGACAGGCACAATACCGGGATGCCCCAGAGGCATCCCGCATCCTGCTCCCCCTGAAAAGCACAGGAGACCGTCCCATGTCTGTCCCCCGCAACGGCGCCGCGGCACTGGCGTCCACGCTGGCCGCGGCCGGTGTCAAACGCCTGTTCACCTTGTCCGGCAACCACATCATGCCGGTGTTCGATGCGTGCCTGGATGCCGGCATCGAGCTGCTGCACACCCGCCATGAAGCCGCGGCCGTGCACATGGCCGACGCCTGGGCCCGGCTGACCGGCGAACCCGGCGTGGCGCTGGTGACCGGTGGCCCGGGACACGCCAATGCAGTATCCGCGCTCTACACCGCCAGCATGGCGGAATCCCCCGTGGTGCTGTTGTCCGGCCATGCGCCGCACGCGCAGTTGGGCATGGGCGCCTTCCAGGAAATGCGCCAGACCGATATTGCCGCGCCTTTGACCAAGGCGGCCACGCTGGCCGCCAGCGCCGACAGCATGGCGCAGGACCTGCTGCAGGCGCTGCGCCTGGCACAGTCCGGCCGCCCCGGGCCGGTGCACCTGAGCCTGCCGACCGATGCCCTGGAGTCGGCCTGCACCCAGCCACTGCCCGCGCAGGCAGACATCGCCCCCATCGCGCAGCCCTTATCCGCGGAGTCGGCGCAAGCCTGCCTGCAGGCCTTGGCACAAGCCCGGCGCCCCTTGATCCTGACCGGGCCCGCGGCCATGCGTGGCGTGGACCAGGACGCGGCGACCGCCCTGGAGCAGGCCTGCGGCATACCCGTCATTGGCATGCAGAGCCCCCGTGGCGTGGCCGATCCGGCCCTGGGCGCCTACGCCGAAATGCTGGCACAGGCGGACTGCATCCTGCTGCTCGGCAAGCGTCTGGACTTCACCTTGAAATTCGGCAAGGCGCCGGCGCTCGCGGCCGACTGCACATTCCTGCAGATCGACGCGGACAGCATCGAATTCGAACGCAGCCAACGCGCGGTGGGCACGCGCCTGGCGCTGACGGCGCAAGCGGATCATCGCAGCGCACTGGCCGCCCTGCGCGATGCGTGCGCCGGCTATACGCCGCGCCATCCCGCATGGACGGCCGAGGTGCGCGCTGCCGTGGCGTATCGGCCGGCAGCGTGGGCCACGGCGACCGCCCAGCAACATGGCCGCCTGCATCCCTATCAAGCGCTGGCCCCGGTGCAGGCCGTCCTGGACCGTCATCCAGACGCCGTGCTGGTGGCCGATGGCGGCGAGATCGGGCAATGGGCGCAAGCCATCCTGCACGCGCCGGACCGCGTGCTCAATGGCGTGGCCGGCTCCATCGGCGCGGCGCTGCCGTTCGCGGTGGCGGCCAGCCTGGCGCGGCCGGGCGCGCCGATAGTCGCGGTAATGGGCGATGGCACCTTCGGCTTTCACGCGGCCGAGATCGATACCGCCGTACGCTATCGCCTGCCCTTCGTCGTCGTGGTCGGCAACGATGCCCGATGGAACGCGGAGTACCAGATCCAGGTGCGTGATTACGGCCCCGAGCGCACGGTGGGTTGCGAACTGCTGCCCACGCGCTACGACCTGGTCACGCAAGCTTTCGGCGGGCACGGCAGCCTGGTGACGATGTCGGAAGCCGTCACGCCGGCGCTGGCCCAGGCGCGCGGCTGCGGCCTGCCGGCCTGCGTCAACATCATGATCGAAGGCTTACCCGCGCCCGTGGTGCAGCGTTAGCCCCCTAGCCGATGCGCCAGCGCCACGATGATCGGCCCCAGCACCGGCAACAGCACGTTCGCCACCGCATAGGTCACCGTATAGCCCAATAGCGGCACGGCGCTGCCGCTGGCCGCCATGATGGCGCTGATGGAAGGCGTGCTGACGTGCTGGCCCGCAATCGCCCCGACCAGCAGCGGCCCGGGAATCTTCAGGAGCTTGTGACCTACCCATAGCGACAGGCTGGCTGGCCCCAGGGACACCAGCAGGCCGATCAGCGGCAAGGCCACCCCGTGTTCGCGTACCAGCGCGATGGCCTGCGGCCCGGCCGACAAACCGACGCAGGCCACGAACACCGCCAGCCCGAGATCCTTGAGCAGTTGCACCGCCGCGCCCGGCAGATGGCCGATATTCGGCCGCCGTGCGTTCAACCACCCGCACACCAGGCCGCTGACCAGCGCACCGCCACCCCCCCCCAGCGAGATCGGAATATCGCCGATCCGCGCGCCCAGCGTGCCGATGGCCAGGCCGGCCAGGATGCCGGCGCACAGGAACACCAGGTCGCTGCTGTCCGATGTGCGCAGCTCATTGCCTATGCGCACCGCGGCGGCGGCCACACGCGCTTCGGGGCCCACCAGCGTCACCACGTCGCCGTACTGCAGCACCGTCGACGGCCCCACCGGCAGCGCATGGCCGGAGCGCACGATGGATTGCACGAAGACGCCGTGCGCCGCCTTGGCCGACGCCCGCTGCGCCAACTGACGCAGGGTACGGCCATTGACGCCCTTGCGGCCGACCACCACGGTACGACTGGCCAGGCGCAGATCATCGGCCTGGGCCTGGTCTTCCGGCAGCCGGATTTCCGGACCGATCACCGCTGTCCCGCGCACGGCGTTATCGCGCAACGCCAGCACCACCACGATGTCCCCGGCCTGCAAGACGGCCGCCGGGTCGAGCGAAATGGCCGCGTCCGCACGCAGCACCTTGCTGATGGCGGAGCGTCCGCCCAAGGCGTGCTCCACCGCGGCTATCGTCTGTCCCGCTGCGTCGCGCACCTGATGCGCGCGGCCCACCAGGCGCGGCATGATGGGTTGATCGGACTGGTCCGCGGCGGTGTTCACGTCCAGTTCTTCTTCCAGCTTGCGCGCCGCCTGCCGCAGATCGATGCCCAACAAGGCCGGCGCCACCGCGCTGGTGAAAAACACGATGCTGATCAAACCGATCAGGTAGGTCAACGTGTACGCGGTGGCGATATTCGACTGCAGGCGCAGTTGCTCTGCGTCGGACAGGTTCAGATGCCTCAACGCCTCGGCGGCCGTGCCCACCACCGCCGACTCCGTGGCGGCGCCCGCCGCAAGTCCGGCGGCGGTGCCGGCGTCCAGATGCAGCAAGCGCGTCGCCGTCAGCACGATGACCAGCACCAGAATGGCTTCGATCAGCGGCAACGCGATATAGCGCAGGCTGGAGCGGTTCAGGTTGGCGAAGAACTGCGGCCCCCCTGAATACCCCATGGCGAAGATGAACAGGGCGAAGGCGACGTCCTTCGTATCGCCGCCCACGCTGCACCCCGTCTGGCCCAATACCAAGGCGACGATCAGGGTTCCGCAGACGCCGCCCAGCTGGATGGGCCCGACCCGCAAGCGGCCCGCCAGAAAGCCCAGGCCCACGGTGACGAATAACAGAGCGATCGGAACATCGCTGAAGAAACCGACCGAACACGTCATGGCGTCCCCTGGCACAAACTTACTTGGCGGCCTTCTTTGTTGCTTTCTTCACGGCCGTCTTGTCAGCCTTTTTGGCGGCCTTCTTGGCGGCCTTTTTGGCAGGCACATCCGCGGTTTTCTTGGCGGCCTTCTTGGCTGCTTTCTTTGCCGCTTTCTTTGCCGGCACGGGCACCTCGGCTTCCGCGGTCTGGACCACCGCGCCCCATACCGCGGCGGCCCGCGCCGCCTTCTTGCCCTTGCCCTGCGGGGCCGCGACGGGCTCGGGCGGAGCCATGTTCGACGCCACCTTGCGGTCGGCCGGCGCCGGCTGCGCGCCCACGCCCAGTTGCGGCACGACGCCACGCGGGCCCGAATGCACCTTGGCGCCCGTCTGCCACGCGTCGACGTATTCCTTGGCCGCCTCCACCATGGCCTGGCCGATGTTGGCGTAGTCCGCCTCGTTCAGGTTGGCCAGGGACACCCGGATGGACCACGGCGGCCCGCCAAAGCCGCCACCGTCCATCAACACCACACCGGATTTCTCCGCCAGGCGGAACAGGAAATCGATAGGCTCGTAGTTCTTGCGCATGTAATCGCAGAACTTGTCGCCATAGGCGTTCTGCGCCCACACCATGAAATCCAGCTCGACGTAATACCAGGCGCGTTGCTTGTCCTCGGGCGGCAGAGGAATGCCCAGGCCGCGCCACAATGCATCGCGGCGATCCTGCACGATCTTCATCGTCAGATGCTTGTAGCTGTCCTTCAGGTCCAGCAGATGGGACAAGGCGAAGAACGCCATCTGCACCTGCTGCGGCAGCGACAGCCCCGCCGTGTGATTCAAGGCCACATCACGGCTGTCGGCCACCATGCGGTCGATCAGCTTGAGTTTTTCCGGCTCCAGCGTCAACGCGCCATACCGTTGGTGCAGGCGCTTGCGCTCCTTGCCCGGCAGCTTGGCGATGCGCTTGTCCATGCGGTTCTGCTCGTGGATGGCGATGACGCCCAGGCGCCAGCCCGTGCAACCGAAGTTCTTCGAAAACGAATACACGCAAATCGTGTTGGCCGGCACCTCGGCCATCAGCGATCGGAAGTTGGGCACGAAGGTCCCGTAGACGTCGTCGGTGACGAGGATCAGGTCGGGATTCTTCTCGATGATGTCGACGATCTGCGTCATCTCCATCGGATTGAAGGCCACCGACGGCGGATTGCTGGGATTCACCGTCACCGCCAGCTTGATCTTGGGATCGGCCAGCTTGGCGATCTCTTCCGGCGGGTAATGCCAGTCATGAGTGCCGTCCGCGCGCAGGCTGCTGGCATTGATCGGCACGATCTTGAACTGGAAGCGCTCCAGATGCGAAATCTCGATGTAGGGCGTGAACGTGGGCAGGAACAGCGCGATCTTGTCGCCCTGCTTCAGCAAGCCATTCTGCTGCAGGGTATCGAAGATGTAGCACATGGCCGCCGTGCCGCCTTCGACGGCGAACAGGTCGAACTTGCCCGCGGGCGGCCGGCCGTCGCACATCTCCTTGATCAGGTAGTCGTGCACGATCTGTTCGGCATGCACCAGCATGCGATCAGGCACCGGATAGTTGTCGCCGATGATGGAATCGACCAGTTCGTGGATCCACGCGTCGGCGTCGAACCCCTTTTTCTTGACGCCGTATTGATAGACGCCGCCAAGGAAATCGGCGCCCGGCGCGCTCTTGTTCTCCAGCAGGAAGTCGCGCAGCCGATGGGCGATACCCACCTTCTCCGGCATGCCCGCCATGATGCCGTGGTCGTAGACGCGGCGCGCTTCCGCCATGGCGAAGTGGCCCAGAAGGAAGAAGGCTTCGCGTGGTTCGGTGGCGATCCAGTTGGGATTGCCGCGCCCCGCGTTCAACATGGTGGCGGTGGCGGTCTTCTGCCGATCGCGCGCCAGGTTGATGAGGAAGTCCTTGAGCTCGAAGGGCGACAACTGTTCCATCTCCTTCTGGCGTGAACGCGTGGTCTTGAGTGCCGAGGCCAGATCGGTGCGGACAGGCTTGGAGAGAGAGTTGGCATGCGCGGTCATGACGGCTCCAAAATAATCAAGGCGTGAAAAGGGTGGTGCGGCGGCGGGTTGCCAGGCCTTGGAGCGCTCAGGTCCCCAAGACCCCAGGGCTTGCCGCCAGGCCTAAGCCATCAGCAGGACGATGACGATGCCCCAGATGATCAGCAAGGTATTGCCGATTGCGTAAGGGATGGTGTAGCCCAGGGCGGGCACCTGGCTCTTGGCGCTTTCCGTGATCTGGCCGATGGCGGCGGTGGTGGTGCGCGCGCCGGCACACACCCCCAGCGCGATGGCCGGATGGAACTTGAAGACATAACGCGCCAGCGGCACCCCGATCAACATGGGCACGGACGTGGCGACGATACCCGCCAGGAACAGCTTGAGGCCCAGTTGCCGGAAGCCTTCGACGAACCCGGGCCCCGACGCGATGCCCACCACGGCGACGAAGGTGGTCAGCCCCACCGACGTCAGGAACCAGTGCACCGGCTCGGGCACTCGGCCGAAGGTGGGATGCACCGACCGCAGATAACCGAACACCAGCCCGGCGATCAAGGATCCACCAGAGGTCGACAGGGTCACTGGAATTCCGGACACGGTCAGCACCAGCGAACCCAGCAGGCCACCGATGACGATGCCGAAGCCGACGAAGACCATGTCGGTCTGCGCGGTCTGGCGGTCCGCATAACCCAGCTTGTCGACCACCCGTTCGACGTCGCGCTTGGCACCGACGATGAAAAGGTGGTCGCCGCGGTCCAGCTTCAGCCCCCAGTTGACGGGCATTTCATGGCCGCCGCGCACGACCTTGCGCAGAAACACGCCACGCCCCAGGGAGGCCTCGGGCATCAAGGAGATTTCGCGCAGCGTCTTGCCGGCAAGCTTCTTGTTGGTCAGCACCACTTCGATCAACTCGGCGGGCAGGTTGATGAGTTCGTGATCCTCCACTTCCGGGCCGATCTTGCCGGCGGCCTGCAATACCAGCACATCGTGGCGGCCCGCCACGCCCAGCACGTCACCAGCCTGCAGCACGGTCGTGGGCACGGCATCGACGACGCCGCCATCGCGCCGGATACGTTCGACGAACACGCGGTCATCGCCGAAGCGCGCTTCCAGGTCGGCCACGGTCTTGCCGATCAAATCGGCCTGATCCAGGCGGTAGACGCGGGCAATGAACTTGCGATAGCCAGAGAGCTCCAGAGAGTCCTGGCCGCCTGACATCTGCGCTTCGTACTCCTGGCACACCTTCACCAGATCGACCCGCATCAGCTTGGGACCGACGCTGGCCAGTAACCACGCGCTGCCGATGGTGCCGAAGATGTAGCAGACGGCATAGGCCACGGGAATGCTGTCTATCCAGTGCTTGCGGGTGGCCTCGTCGATCCGGGTCAAGCCATTGATCGTGTCCGTGGCCACGCCCATCACGGCGGAAATGGTCTGCGCGCCGGCGAGCAGGCCGGCGCCGGTGCCGGCATCGAAGCCGAAGGCCACTGCCGTGCCCCAGCTCGCCAACAGGCAGATGACGCACAGCACCACCGCGAACAAGACTTGCGGCAGGCCGTCGCTCTTCATGCCACGGAAAAATTGCGGCCCGACGCCATAGCCCAGGCCGAACAGGAATAGCAAGAAGAAAACTTGTTTGACGACTGGAGCGATCTGGATATCGAGCTGGCCGACCAGTACCCCAACCAGCAAGGTGCCGGTGACAGCGCCCAGGCTGAATCCCTTGATTTTCTTGGCGCCTATCCAATAACCCACGCCGAGCGTGAGAAAGATCGCCAGTTCCGGATACCTGCGCAGCGTGCCGAAAAGCCATTCCATTCCACATCTCCTGAAAGGACACTGGGAAAAGCGGCCAGATGCACACGCCATTCGTGATGCGCGAGTACACCTGCGGTGCTGACGGCGCAAGGGCGCACCGTTAGCGATAAGCGTGAATCAAGCGCAAAGCTGATTCATAAAAGCGAGACATCGCATGACAGAAAATTGCGCCAATGTTGACATAATCGGTTATCGGCGAGCTTAACTCCGCCCCCCTTTATTTCGTAACCTTTTATGACTTACAGGGGTGCTGCGCGGCGACTTCCGTGGAGGACAATGCAGACGCCGCAGTGGCATGCGGTATCCGCCACGCGGCCGTCTCGCAGTGTTTTTCCGCCGTTCCTAAACCAGGAGAACTGAATGCGTATTTCCCGTGTCCTTTCCTCGCTTGTCCTTGCGCTGGCTTGCGGACAAGCTGCCCACGCCGCGGGCGTGGGGTTCATGAACAACACCATCGTCGCCCACATCCCCAAACAGGACTGGCAGCAACTGGAAAAAACGATAGGGCAAGTGTTGAACGAAACGCCCGATGGAAAGACCACCACGTGGACCACGCAGACGAAACGCATGAAGGGCGGCCCTGTCACCGTGGCAATGACGCCGAAGAACACGACCAGCGAAGGCAAGTGCCGCCTGCTGTCGGCCGAGGTCTCGCAGCAAACCAAGAAGGAACCCTGGCAGTTCCTGTTCTGCAAGAACGCAGAGGGTGCCTGGCGCGCCAGCACCGACTGACCCTCTGAAGGACGCCTGCGGCCTCCCCGGCGCAGCGGCGCCCCGGGAGGCCGCAGGCATATCGTGAGAAGATAGCCCACGAAAAAAATCTGTACAGCCAGTTTTCAGCCAATAAAAGGAAAGCGAGTCATGGAAGCAATCGGGATCACCCTGGCGATGTTTGCCGCCGTGTTGGTCAGCGGCATGGTGGTCCGGGTCTTACCGGTCGCGGTGCCCTTGCCACTGGTGCAGATTGCCCTGGGTGCACTGATCTCCACCTTTTCCAGTCATGGCGTGCAACTCGACCCGGAAGTCTTCTTCCTGCTGTTCCTGCCGCCCTTGCTGTTCCTGGACGGCTGGCGCATTCCGAAGGAAGGCGTGCTGCGGGACAAGTATTCCATCCTTGAGCTGGCCTTCGGCCTGGTGTTCATCACCGTGCTGGGCGTCGGCTATTTCATCCATTGGATGATTCCGGCCATGCCTTTGCCGGTGGCGTTCGCCTTGGCGGCCATCGTCTCGCCCACGGATCCGGTGGCCGTGTCGGCCATTACGCAGCGGGTGGCCATTCCCAAGCGCATCATGCACATACTCGAAGGCGAGTCGCTGCTGAACGATGCCAGCGGCCTGGTCGCCTTTCGTTTCGCCGTGGTGGCGGCGGTGTCAGGCAGCTTCTCGCTGGGTTCGGCTGCCTTGTCTTTCTTGTGGGTGGCCATCGGCGGCCTGGCCACGGGCGCCATCTTCACGATCCTGGTGACCGCCGCCAAGAACCTGTTCACCCGCAATTTCGGTGAGGAGCCCGGCTCCGAGATACTGCTCAGCCTGATCATTCCTTTCGGCGCCTATGAGCTGGCCGAGCATATCGGCGCCTCCGGCATCCTGGCCGCCGTTTCCGCGGGGGTGGCCATGAGCTATGTGGAGTTGTCCGGCAAGACCATGGCCATCACGCGCATCCAGCGTAGCGCCGTATGGAACATGCTGCAGTTCACCTTGAACGGCATCATGTTCGTGCTGCTGGGAGAACAGCTGCCCGCCATCTTCCAGGGTGCGGTCAGCGTGGTGATGGACACCGGGCATTTGAATCCCTGGTGGCTACTGGTTTACGCGGTGGCCATCAACGTGGCGCTGGCCCTGTTGCGCTTCAGCTGGGTATGGATATCACTGGCGATCGGCCGCCGCATCGCTGCGCGCCGCGGAACACAGGCGCCGGAGCCCAGCATACGGCTGATGCTGGCCGTGTCCCTGGCCGGTGTGCGGGGCGCCATTACGCTTGCAGGTGTGCTGACGCTGCCTTTCGTCTTGGACAGCGGAGAGCCCTTCCCCGCACGCGATCTCGCCATCTTCCTGGCGGCGACGGTGATCATCGTTTCCCTCATCACCGCCAGCATCGGCCTGCCGCGCCTGCTGCGTGGCCTGGACGTGCCGGAGGAAGGCGAGCATCACCGCCAGGAAGACCAGGCCAACGCGGCCGCGCGGGAAGCGGCGCTGAAAAGTATCGAGGCCACGGCACACGATCTGACGGTGAAGAATCCGGAGGCCGATCCCACGGTTTATACGGAGATCGCCAATCGTCTCATGACCAGCCTGCAACAGCGCGCCACCGGTGGCCTGGACCACGACGTGGAGCCGGAGATCATCAGGCAGCATCTGGAAATCGAGCGCCAGATGCGGCTTGCTGCGTTGGCGGCGTCACGCAGCGAGCTTTATCGCATGGCGCGACAGGGCAAGCTGTCGGACGAGATGGCGCGCAATATGGTCAAGGGAATAGATTTGCAGGAAGCCCGGCTGCGGGTTTGATTGGGGCCACGATCCCTGCGATGGACGGCGGCGCCGCCACGGGCGGTCGCAGGAGGCGCGCTTCCAATCGCGCAAGTTGAAAACTTATGATCGAGACGGTCAACGTCACCGTCGCGACTCCCACACCAGCCATCCACCGAACCGATCTCGTCTCGACCGCCGCCATCATAGCTACGAGTTTTGCCATTTCACCGGTAAGCCTGGTATCGAGCGACGACATATTGCCGGTAAGCCTGGTATCGAGCGACGACATATTGTCGGTAAGCTTGGTATCGAGCGACGACATATTGCCGGTAAGCCTGTTTTCAAGCGACGACATATTGCCGGTAAGCCTGGCTTCCAGCGACGACATATTCTTATTGACCGTCGCACTATCGCCAGTAAGCTTGATCTCCAGCGACGACATATCCTTGTGGACCGTCGCACTAACACCAGTAAGCTTGAGTTCCAGCGACGACAGACCTCCCCTAAGCTCAGCCCCGAGCGAAGCCATATCACTGGAGAGCCTGGTTTCCAGCGACGACATATCCTTACGGACCATAGCCACATCACCGGTAAGCTTGGTCTCCAGCGAAGACATGGCACCGGTAAGCTTGGTTTCCACCGACGTTACTGCGTCGCGGACATCGGCCTTGGTGGCCAAGGTTGGCAAGGTCGAATCGATGATTGTTTCCAATCTGACCACGCGAGACAGGATATCGGCGTCGACCCGCCGTATCGTCATCGATGAATCGAACAAATGATAGCTACGCACTGGCTTCCCTCCTGAGGACGATGGCAGAGGCTTCGACGTGAACCGATGACTTTGCCCCTCGGCCACGGCAAGCCTGGATCGCAGGCCCGAACCGCGAGAACGACGCTTCGGTGCCCACCATTGGCCATTCATATGGCCTTTCCTAGGCTTAGGGAACAATCCAAGGCATTCCGTACTCATCCTCCACCTCCATCCACCACGCTGGTGATCGCAATGAAGGATTTATAGCCGGCCCCTGGCATCGCCGCTATTCGTAGACATACGCGAGGGATATCCCTAGGGCCTGTTAACGAACATGCATAACAAGCACGGTTAACGAACACTGTTAACGAACACGGTTAACGAATGCGCTTAACCAACACGGTTAACGAACACGCTTAACGAACGCGCTTAACCAACACGGTTAACGAATGCGCTCAACGAACGCGGTTAACGAACGCGCTTAACCAACATGGTTAACGAACGCGCTTAACGCAAACGTTTAACGCCCGCGGCCCGCGTGGCGGGCAAGGAAGCGATCCAGCTGTCCGGCGAAAGTCCTGCTGTCCTGTTGGGAGTAGGACGAAGGTCCACCGGTTTCCACACCCGCGCTACGCAACTGGTCCATCACGTCACGCATGGTCAGGCGTTCCTGGATGTTCTCGCGCGTGAACCAGTTGCCGCGCGGGTCCAGTACGTGGGCGCCTTTGTCCAGGGCACCGGCGGCCAACGGGATATCGGCCGTGATGATCAGGTCTCCCGCCTCGGCCATCTCGACGATACGTGCGTCGGCGACATCGAAACCCGCCGGCACCTGTATCGATTTGATGAAGGGCGAAGGGGGCGTGCGCAGATACTGGTTCGCCACCAGCGTCACGCATACCTCGACACGCCGCGCGGCCCGGAACAACATCTCCTTGACCACGCCCGGACACGCGTCCGCGTCAACCAGCACCTGCATCAGGCCATCCTGCTAAAAGAAAGTGCGGCCATAGTACTGCCCCACCGCTTCTACTCAAAACCGCCCCCGCGGGCCGGCCCCGTTGCCTGAACCAGCACGGCTAGGCAGCGCGGCTGAGTGTCTTGAAGAACTGCCACATCAGCAGGGAGGCATTCGGCCCCTGCCTGGCATGGAAACGCACGCGGCCATCGCCGCCGCTCCAGGCATGGCCCAGGCCGGGCACCTGGCACAGGCTGACGATGGGCCCTCTGCGCGACGGTGCGTCCAGGCGCACGTGATGGCGCGCGCTGTCGACGGCAAGGTCCTGCGTCGCGAACGATGCCGCGTCATCGATGTCGATGCCGTTGGCCCAGGCCAGCTGCTCGAACAACTGACGGCCGTTGCGCTTGTCCACGACGACATCAGCGTCGCCCTGCACGATGATGGCGGGCATGCCGGGAAAGGTGGAACGATCCCGCACCAACGGCTGCAGGGCCTCGGCCGCGGACGTCGCCACGCCATGCCGCATCACGCGCAGGCCTTGGCCCGCGTTATGCGCCGCGCCCAGAGCCGCACCGGAATGCATCCCCAGGCCGGCGAACTGCCCTGGATGCAGCAAGGCCGTCAGCGCCGCCATGTCGGCACCGGCGGACAAGCCCGCGATGTAGATGCGGGAAGGGTCGGCATGGTAATCCGCCACGGCGGTCGCCGCGATGCCGGCAATGGCATCGGCTTCGGCGTAACCATGCGCGGAGTCCGGCTGGTACCAGTGCCAGCAGCGGTTATGCTGCGCGCGGCGTGATTGCTGCGGATAGACCAGCAGCAATCCTTCACGATCCGCCAGCCTGTGCATGCGCGTGCCCAAGGCGAAGTCCCTGGCATTCTGCTCGCACCCGTGCAGCATGACCAGCATCGGGCAGCCCTTGCGCACCCGCGCCGGCACATAGACGAAATAGGACAGGCGTACCGGCCAGACTCCCGGTGTGGCCGGCGTGCGGTAGACACGCGCTTTCCAGGTGCCCGAGAACTTGGCGGGATCGAAATCCGGGTCGTTCCGCGCCGGCGCCTTGCTGATCGTCGGACGCTTCCTGGCGACCTTGGCCGCGGACTTCCGCGCGGCCGGCACGCGCAACATATCGGTGAACAAAGTATGGGGAGCCATCCCCCACGCCGTTCGCTGCAGCCGCGCCATCTTGCGTACAGCGGAAAAAAACAAGGCAGTCGATTTGTTTCGCGTCACGGTGAACCCGGCGATGGCGTGCTTGATGCTGTCCATTAAACCGGGTTTGCTGCAACGCAGCAACCATAAGAGGGAACGGTTACGTTTATGCGCGGCTGTCCATCATGGCGACGGCTGGCGGCCCAGCGCGGCGCGCAGCACGGCACTCAGGTCATCCGTGCGATAAGGCTTGGCTAGCACTGGAATACCCTCGCTTTCAGCCAGCCTGGCCTCCTGGCCCATATAGCCCGTGGTCAGCACGATGGGCAGTTCGACCCGGCGCGCGCGCAGTTCGCGCGCGAGCGCCAGCCCGCTCATACCGCCGGGCATCATGATGTCCGAAAAAACCACGTCGATAAGCCGGCCGTCAGCCAATGCCCCCAGGGCCGCGGCGGGGCTGGCAACGCGCGTGGCTTCGAAGCCCAGTTGCGTCATCATTTCACCCACCAGCGCGGCCACCTCATCATCGTCCTCCACGAGCAACACGTGTGCGGCCGTATCGGCCTTGGCGACCGGTGCATGGTCTATCAGCACAGCGGCCGGCAGCGGCTTCAGGCAACGCGGCAACAACAGGCGCACCTCCGTACCTTTTCCCAGTTCGCTGAAGATCTGCACGCTACCGCCGGACTGGTGCGCAAAGCCATAGGCCTGCGCCAATCCCAGGCCGGACCCCTTGCCTACATCCTTGGTGGTGAAGAAGGGTTCGAATACCCGCGCCTTGACCTCGTCCGACATCCCCGTGCCCGAGTCCACCACCGACAAGCTGACAAAGTCGCCCTTCAAGCCGCCGTCATCGACGTCCGGGACATTGTTGCCACGGATTTCGATGTTGCCGCCGCCGGGCATGGCGTCGCGGGCATTGACGGCCAGGTTCAGAAGCACCAGTTCGAGCTCCCCTGGATCGACTTCGACCAGCCACAGCGCGTCGGGAAAGCGCAGGCTGACCTTGATATCGCCGCTCAGGCTGCGGTCCAGCATATCCCGCATGCCATGGACTTGCCTTACCAGATCGACAGGCTGCGCCTGCAGCGACTGGTGCCGGGAAAATGCCAGCAGTTGCCGGGTCAGGCCCGCGCCGCGCTCCACGGCCTGGCGCATGGTCTGCAGCAGGCGATTGCGGCGGCTTTGATCGCCCAGGCGATCGAACATCTGCAAACCGCCCGAAATCACCATCAGCAAATTGTTGAAGTCGTGCGCGACGCCACCGGTCAGTTGGCCCAGGGCCTCCATCTTCTGGGCATGGCGCAAGGATTCCTCGACCAGCGCCCTTTCCTTCATCTGTGTGCGCAGGGCTTCGTTGGCCGCTTCCAGTTCCTTCGTACGGGCACGCACCGTGTCTTCCAACACGGCGGCGGCGCTTTCCCGCGCGTACAGCAAGGCGCGCATCTCATACTGACGGCCCCGGGCACGGACGGCCGCACGGACGGTACTGGTCAACGTAATGCTGCGGACCGGCCGTTCCAGCAGCGACACGTTGCGCAGTGACGCCAGCATCTTCTGGCGCCAGACTTCCACCGCGGGCTGCCGCAGATGACTTGTCAACACGACGAAAGGCACATCGGACCACGCCTGCTGGCGATCGACCCACGCGGCCATCGCTTCCAGATTCTTGCCGAACAGCGCTTCCTCGGTCACACATAAGGTGGACACACCCAGATCCGCCTCGACCAGCATCTCGTCGATGCCGCTGCAGACCTCGACTTCCAGGCCTGCGCGGCGCAGCACATTGGCCGACGCCGGCCCGTCCCGGCCTATGGGGGCATAGACCAGGACACGCGCTTCGCGCGCGTCAAGCGACGTCATGATCTTCGTCCGATACCGGAGGGAGTGTCTTGCCGATGTATTGGGGAGTCCCCGAAAACACGCCGCTGAATTCCCTCAGGGGCGGCCCCACGACAACGCCTCGGCGTGACAGCTTGAACTCGCGTATGGTCTGCTCGTGCTGTCCACTGCGCTTCTTGACCACCGAAAGCGCACGGCGCACCGTGCCCGCGTACTCGAAATAACGCAGCATGATGACGGAGTCGCTCAGGTAGCTGATGTCCAGCGGCGTTTCCATCGGTCCTGCCAGACCATGCTGCGCCATGACCAGTATGGTGTTGACCCCCTGCTGCCCCAGGTACATCAGCAACTCATGCATCTGCAGGATGAGGAAGCGACCATCAGGCATCGCGTTCAGGTAGCCGTTCAGGCTGTCGATGACGACGATGCGAGCACCGTCGACATCGACGCTATGCCGGACAATGGAAGCGAATTCGCCGGGCGACAGCTCGGCAGGATCGACCTGCTGTATGCGCAAGCGTCCGCTTTCCAGGGCCTCCTTGATAGGCATGCCCAGGCTGCTGCTGCGGGTCTCGAGCGTCTGCAGGCCTTCGTCGAAGGCGAAGACTACTGCATGCTCACCGCGCATCGCAGCCGCGATGGCGAAGGACAGCGCAATGGAGGATTTCCCCACGCCAGCCGAGCCTATCAACAGGGCATTCGTACCGCGCTCCAGGCCACCACCCAGCAGTTCATCCAGACCGGCATTGCTACTGGACACGTTCTCACGCGGGAAGGAAGAGTGATGCTCCGCGGCCACCAAGCGAGGATAGATTGCCAGGCCACCCTTCTTGATCGTGAAATCATGGTAACCGCCACGGAAATCGATCCCGCGCATTTTCACCACCCGCAAGCGCCGGCGCTGGGCGCCATAGTCGATGGCCAGCTGTTCCAGCGCCAATACGCCATGGGAAATCGAATGAAGCTGCAGATCGACGGAATCCGAGGACAGGTCGTCGAGAAGAATGACCGTGCAATTCCGGCTGGCGAAAAAGTGCTTCAGGGCCAGCACCTGCCGGCGGTAGCGCAAGGGCGTCTGCGCCAGCATGCGCAGTTCGGAAAGACTGTCCAGGACCACCCGGCTCGGATTCAAGGCTTCGACCCTGTCGAGGATAAGCTTGGTGGTTTCGTTGAGCTCGACCTCGGCGGGATAGAGAACCGTCAGTTCCCGTTCAGGGTCCAGCGTGGTTTCCGGCGGCACCAGTTCAAAAATGTCGATGCCGTCCAATGTCCATCCATGGCGTTGCGCGACCAGGGAGAGTTCCTGGCGGGTCTCAGAAAGGGCGATATACAAGACCGACTCGTTTTGGCGTGCGCCTGCCAGCAGGAATTGCATGGCGATGGTGGTCTTGCCGGTGCCCGGATTGCCCTCATACAGATACATGCGGTCGCGATCGAGACCGCCCGCAAGAATATCGTCCAGGCCATCGCTACCAGTGGAAATACGGGGGGGATCAACGTCTTTTGACGTGTGCTTTTCGATTTTTTCGTTCATGGCATTCCCTCCGCTTGGAACTGTTGATGTGGATTATCTCAAATCGCCAATGGCGTTCAGCCAGCGATACAACCTCCTAGCGTCGTCGTTGTCGATGTCATTGCTGAGCAATCAGGATGCTCGGCTGGAGCAAGCCGTGTGCCCGTGGAACGTTGCCGCCAGGGCACCACCCCAGGGCAAGTTGTCGGACAATAGCGGATTGTTGCCACTCGACACACCATGCCCAAGCCCGCCCTTTCCCTGACCGCGCGCATGCTGCCGTGGGCCGCCTTGCTGTTGCCGCCCCTGTTCTGGGCCGGCAATTTCATCGCCGGCCGGGCCATGCGGGACACCGTGACGCCCATGACGCTGGCGCTGGGCCGCTGGCTGATCGCGCTGGCGTGCCTGCTGCCCTTCGCCTGGCGCGGCATGCGGCGGGACGCGCGGCGCTATCTGGCGCATCGCTGGCTTATCCTGGGGACGGCCGTGACGGGCGTGGCGGCATTCAGTTCGCTCGTCTATGTCGGCTTGCACACCACCAGCGCCAGCAATGGCTTGCTGCTCAACTCCTTGATTCCACTACTGATTGTGCTCGCTGGAGCGGTGTTCTACGGCCACAGGCTAACGGCGGGACAAGGTGTCGGACTGCTCCTGTCCTGCGCCGGTGTGCTGACCCTGGTGCTGCAAGGGAATTGGACGCACTGGCGGCAGGTGACACTGGTCCCTGGCGACGCCATCCTGTTGGTGGCGATGGTCTGCTTTTCCTTCTACACCTTGTGGCTGCGGCAATTACCGCCGGAACTGGATCGCATCGGCTTGACCGCCCTGCAGATCGCCATCGCCATCGTCGTGCTGCTGCCGTTCTGGGTGGCGGAGCATGCCGGCGCCGCCAGGACCGACTGGACGCCGGCCAGTGCCGCGGCGCTGCTGTACGTCGGCTTGTTTCCGTCGGTGGGGGCCTACCTGCTCTATATGCGGGCCGTGCAGCACTTCGGCCCCGCGCGTGCCGGGCTGAGCATCCACCTGATTCCCGTCTTTGGCGTGGTGTTGTCCGCGCTGTTGCTGCACGAACAGCTACATGCGTTTCATGCTGTCGGTATTGCCGCCATCGCCGGCGGACTGGTCTGCTCCAGCCTGGGCCCGGCCCGGCGCGCGCCTGGCCGCGTGCAGGGCCGCCAGGAGCCCGGCAATACCTAGTGCCGATTGATGGCATGATGACAGGCCCACGCCGCTTACCCTGCACCTCTACCCTGTTCAGCATCGAGGAAATCCATGACATCTACTGCTGCCCCCGCCGATCGCCAGGCCGCCATCGCTCGCCACCTGGGTGTCACGCCCGCGTTCGATGCTGCCGCTGAAATAGAGCGCCGGGTCACGTTCCTGGCCGACTACCTGCGCGCCACGGGCAAGGCCAGCTATGTCCTGGGCATCAGTGGCGGCGTCGATTCGCTGGTGTCGGGCCGCCTGGCGCAGTTGGCGGTGGAGCGTTTACGCGCGGCCGGCCATCCCTGCACCTTCATCGCCGTGCGCTTGCCTTATGGCATCCAGAAAGACGAGCACGATGCCAGCCGCTCCATGGATTTCGTGGCAGCCGACCGGCGCATGACCGTGGACATCAAGCCCGCGGTGGATGCGCAACGCGATGCGCTGACCGCCGCCGGCCTGGCCCACGTCGATGAAGCCGCGGAGGACTTCATCAGCGGCAACATCAAGGCGCGCCAGCGCATGATTGCGCAGTACGCCATCGCCGGTGCGACCAACGGCCTGGTGATCGGTACCGATCACGCCGCCGAGGCCCTGATGGGTTTCTTCACCAAGCACGGCGACGGTGCGGCCGATGTGGTGCCATTGACCGGCCTCAGCAAACGGCGCGTGCGCGCGTTGGCCACCGCGCTGGGTGCTCCCGCCGATCTCGTCATGAAGGTCCCGACCGCCGACCTGGAAATGCTGCGTCCCCTGCGCCCTGACGAAGACGCCTTCGGCGTCACGTACGCGCAAATCGACGACTTCCTGGAAGGCAAGCCCGTCCCGGCCGACATCGCCAGCATCCTGCTACGCCAGTACGACGCCACCGAGCACAAGCGCAATGCCGCCGTCGCGCCGGCGAACTAGGCAGCCATCAGGCGGCTAATCGCCCCGGCATCGGGCAGGTCCGGCAGGCCATGGATGGTCTTGAACAGGGCCATGACCTTGTCACGCGGCAAGGCGGCGCCCGCGCAATCCTGGAACTTTTCCCACAGCTCGTCATCGGTCATGGGATAGTTCCCATCACGGCATGGCAGATCTTCCAGCCGGCAGGACAGCACCTCACCGGACGCCAGATGAACGATGACTTCGGCGCCCCACAGCCGGTCTCCCGTCAACGGCATGTCGGGGTGCGGGCTGGCGTCGATCCTGGGCAGCAGGCGCTGGATCTCCGGCGCCTGTATGGCTGCCTCGGAGAAATGATCCAGCCGTACCGACCCGCTCAACAGGGCGCGCGCCACCACATACTGGACGCTGAACTTTCCTTCCAGGGCCGTGCGCGGCTGCGGTTTGTTGGTATGCGCCAGCCGATTGCCGTTGGGCAGGATCCGGATACGCGCTATCTGGTCTTCCCGCAGTGAGCGTCCCCCCCGCAGCTGCAGCGCCGCCGTGACGGCGGCATGCGTGCTCCCGCAGCAGGGAAACTGCTTGATGCCGACGGAGCTGCCCGCGATTTCCAGGCTGCCATCCCGTGGTTCCAAGGCCAGCGCCGCCGTGTACTTGCCCCGTCCGTTGTAGACCTCGAAAAAGCCCTGCTTGTCCTCGAAAGTGTCCACCCCTGCGTCGTAGCCCGCCTGCGCCAGCCGCGCGGCCAACAGGCCGGACCGGGCGCACAGCCCGACATGCAAGGGTTTGACCATGCTGCCGAAATTCGCCTTGATGCCGGCAGCCATCGATGCGGCGATCGACAGCGCGGTCGCGAGCCTGCTCTCGTCCAGTCCGAGCAGGCACCCCAGCGCGGCCGCTACGCCAAACACGCCTAGCGTCGATGTGGGATGCCATCCCTTCGCATAATGCTCGGGATTGAGCGCGCGAGACAGACGCACCGTGACCTCCACACCCGTGACATAGGCTCTCAGCACTTCGTCGCCCGTGCACGTGCGCTCCTGGGCGACCGCCAGCAGTGGCGCGACCAACGGCGCGGAATGGTGGCCGCCGAAGACCGCGCAGATGTCGTCGTAGTCCAGCGCATGCGACGCCGTCGCGTTCAAGAGCGCGGCATCCAGGGCAGTGGTCTTTCTCGTGGTGCCCCAGACGAGACAGTCGCCGGAAGATCCGGCAACACCAGCCGCGCTGCCCAATAGCGTTACGCACGGTTCCTGCGCGCCCGCCAGCGCGACGGCAATCGTGTCCGCGATGCAGTTGATGGCGTTACGCGCCGCCTGGTCCGGGCAGGGACCGCGATAGGTACTTAGCGCGAGTTTCGCTACCTGCGTGGCGAAATCCTGAGCGTCGACGAGCTTCACGCTGCGTCCTCCGTAAACGGGAGCATGGTTGCCTCGAGCACACGATCTATTTCTTATCCGTGCCCGGCTTGCTCATGGTCTGGTAGTAGTCCAGCATCGCAACGATATCCTGGCCCTTGCGTCCACCCGCCATGCCCACCGCGATCATTTCCCTGATCACGGATGCCGCGGGCGTGGGCTGCATGAGCCGGCGCCCGAGCTCGATTCCCAGCGCGACATCCTTTTCACCAAGCTCGATCTTGAAGCCAGGCGCGTAGTCGCCTTCGATGGCCTTGGGAAAGCGCTTGAGGAAATGATGCGAGCGGCCGCCGCTCTGCGACAGCACATCGAACAGGGTCTGGGGCTCGACGCCCGCGGCGGTGCCCAAGGCGAACGCCTCCGCGGCCACGACGATATTTCCCATCGACATCATGTTATTGACCAGCTTGACGGTCTTCCCCGTGCCGACGTCGCCCGTCAGGTGCCGCGAACTGCACAGGCAATCCAGGATGTCACCGACGGCCTCGATATCTTCCGGCTTGCCGCCGGTCATGAGCACCAGCTTGCCGGCGGCCGCTTCCAGCGGACCGCCGCTGACAGGCGCATCCACCATCCGTACGCCGCACTTGGCCGCCTCGGCGCCGATGGCGACCATGGTCTCGGGGTCGATCGAACTCAGTTCTATGCCCACGGCGCCCTTCGCCATATGCGCAAGAATGCCGCCCTCGCCCAGCCAGGCATCCAGCGTGATGGCGGGATTGGGCAGGCTCGTCAGCACCACCTCGGCGCCACGGAGGGCCTCCTCCAATGTGGCGACGACCTTGACGCCATCCTTCGCCGCCAGATCGCGGCTGCGCTCGCTGGGGTCATACCCCGTGAGCGCATAACCTTCGCGCGTGAGATGCGCGGCCATGCCGCCGCCCATCTGGCCGATGCCAACAAATGCAAGCTTCTTCTTCATGATGCGTTCCTCGTTGATTTTTCCGTACAGGGTGATCCGCGCAGGCTTCAATCCGCGCGTCCGTTCATTCCTCGACCTTGATCTTTACCTTGTCGACCAGGGCCTGGTAGCCCTTGGCCTGCTCGATCTCGAAAGCGGTCGCCTGCTCGGGATTCGACCCTTCGGCCTGGTACGCCGAGGCCTCCATCCGTTCCTTGAACAGCTTGCTGTGCACGGCGGCATTCACCGCATCGGCAACCTTCTTGCGTATCGCCATGGGCGTATCCTTGGGAGCCCAGACCGCGTACCAGCTGTTCATCTCGAAACCCGGCAAGCCGCTCTCGGCGACCGTCGGCACGTCCGGCAACTGGGGCACGCGCTGTGCCGACGTCACCGCGATGACCCGTATCTTTCCGCTGGGCACATGGGGCAGCACGGATGTCAGCGGCTCGACCATGGCCGTTACCTGCCCACCCATGACCGCCGTGAGGGCCGGCGCGCCGCCGTTGTAGTTGATCAGCGTCGTTTCCGTCCCGCTGCGGCTGCGCAACAGCTCGACGCCCAGATGCCCCGCGGTGCCGGTAGAACTATTGGCCCAGGAGATTTCCCCGGGATGGGCCTTGGCCGCCGCGAACAGCTCGCCGATGGACTTGTAGGGCGCCTTGCTGGACACGACGACGCCCAATGGAACGCGACCGACGATGCTGATCGCATCGAAGTCCTTGATGCCGTCATAGCCGGCCGACGGCCGTATCATTGGATTGACGATCTGATGGTTGGCGTTCAGCAGCAAGGTGTAGCCATCGGGCTTGGCCTGTTTCACATAGCGCGCCCCGACCACACCGCCCGCGCCCGTTTTGTTCTCGATGATCACCGACACATTCAACTGCAAGGACAACTGCTGCGCCAGCACCCTGCCGACCGTGTCCACGCCGCCGCCCGGTGGCGCCGGCACCACCAGCGTGATGGGCCGGTCGGGATAAGCCGCCTCGGCGTTCGCGGCGGCTGCCGCGCCGCCCCCGGCCAGCAAGGCGGCGGCAAGCAAGCCGCGCCTCATGCGCCGCGAAATCGTGCTCTGGCGTATGTTTTTTTTGTACATGATCTTGTCTCCTTCGGCATGGTGGAACACCAGCCTTTGGTGGGGCGAAAACATCAAGTCTTTGCCGCGAACGGATCCCGTTCCTCTCCCGAGAAGTCGACCATCACATTTTTCAGGACACTGAATTCGAGCAGGCCTTCGTCGCCGCGTTCCTTGCCGTAGCCGCTTTCCTTGCGCCCGCCAAACGGCGCTTGCGCCGATACCATCCGATAGGTATTGACCCACACCACACCCGCGTCCATGGCGCGGATCATGCGCATGGCCCGGGAGATATTCTGAGTCCAGACACCCGACGCCAGGCCCAGCCTGGTCCCGTTGGCGATGTCAATCGCCTCTTCCTCCGTATCGAAAGGAATGATGGACAAGACGGGGCCGAAGATTTCGTTGTGGGCCACGGCCATATCCGGATGGACGTCGCGGAAGATGGTCGGCTTGATGAACAAGCCATCCTTGAGCGCCGCCTCCGTGGCGCCGCCTCCGCCGGCCGCCACTTTCGCCCCATCAGTCTTCGCCGACTCGATGGCACCGAGGATGCGCTCGAACTGCGGACGATTCGCCGCCGTGCCCATTTCCGTGGCGGGATCCAGCGGATTGCCCAGGACGATCTTGTTGGCCCGCTCCACCAATTTCTCGATCACGGTTTCATACACGGGACGCTGGACCAGCAGGCGCGACCCCGCGATGCAGGTTTGCCCCGTGGCCGCGAATATTCCCGCCAGCGCGCCGACGATGGCCCGCGGCAGATCGGCATCGTCGAAGATGATGTTGGGTGATTTGCCGCCCAGTTCCAGCGTCACGGGCACCAGCCGCTGCGCGGCGGCCGCCGCCACGCGCCGTCCCACGCCAGGACTGCCCGTGAAGCTGATCTTGTCGACGCCGTCCAGTTCAGTCAGTGCGCTACCGACCGCACCATCGCCCGTCACCACATTGATGACGCCAGGCGGAAAGCCCGCCTCCTCCACGAACCTGCAGAATTCCAGCGTACTTGCGGACGCGTGTTCCGACGGCTTGATCACCGCGCAATTGCCTGCCGCCAGCGCGGCGGGCAATTTGTTGGCAAGCAAGGCGATAGGCGAATTCCAGGCAGTGATCAGCGCGACCACGCCGTAAGGTTCGCGCACGGTGAAATCGAAGATATCGGGATGGTCGAGCGGAATGGTACTGCCGCGCAATTTGTCGGTCAGGCCCGCGAAATACCTGAACACTCGCGCGGCATAGACCATCTGCGCGCTGGTTTCACGGATCACCTTGCCGTTGTCGGTGGACTCGATCACCGCCATCGGCTTGGCTTCGCGTTCCAGGATTTCGGCCAGGCGCACCATCAGCGCGGCCCGCTTCATGCCGGGCATGCGGCGCCAACCGTTGTCGAACGCCTTGCGCGCAGCCGCGATCGCGGCGCGAACGTCGTCCCGGGAAGCCTGTGGAATGGTGGCCCACGGCTGCTGCGTGTAGGGATTCAGCGTCTCGAATCGCTGCCGTTCGGAGCCCGGCGTCCAGGCGCCATCGATGTACATCTCATAGGACTTCATGCGGAAAAATCTCCCAGCGTCAATTTGTAGGTCGCCGCGGCGGTGCCATGGAAGAGTGCCGAACGTTCATCCGGCGTGGCGGATGCGGCGATACGCTTGAATGCGTTCCACAGGACGACATACTCGGCCACGCGCCGATCCACGGGAAAATTGCTTTCGAACATGCAGCGCTGCGCACCGAACATTTCGATGCACGGCTCGAAGTAAGGACGCCAGGCAGCGGCAAGTTCCGCCGAACCGGGTGGCCGGTCCAGTTCGTCGAAATCGAAACCGAACGTCGCGGTGCCCAAGCCACCCAGCTTGACGCGCACGTTCGGGCAGGCGGCGAGCCGTCGCAGGCCCGGCAGCACTTCCTTGAGCGCGCCAGCGCGGTCATTCTGGTAAGGCCCCACGCCGAGCACGCCGCCGACGTGGTCCAGAATCAGGGGAACGTCCGGGAAGGCCTGGGCCAGCGAGATTACTTCCTCGATCTGCGGGTGATAGATCCACGCATCGAAGGAAAGGCCATGCTGCGCCAGCGTCGCATACCCCTGCCGAAATGCAGGGTCGCCATATAAACCCTTGGGCGGCCGGGGTAGCACGCCATGCTTGAAGGCCGCATGCCGTGCACCGGATTGCCGGATGCCCTTGAAGCGGCCTTGTCCCGCTTCGACGTGGGCGGCGAGCACTTCGCCGATCCGCTCGCCCAGCCGCAGGTCGGCATAACCGACGATGCCCGCGGCGATTCCGCCAGCCCCCTTGCCTGCCGCCGCGGTCTGTTCGATCACGTACTCGGTTTCGCCAACCGGCTTCAAATGATCTGGCCCGCCTGTCCTGTACGCATGGCCGCACTGGATGTAGACGGTGGCCGCCACCGCGTGGCCCGCCGCCATGTCCTTCGCCAGATCGCCGACCAGGTAGCCGCCCCAGTGCTCGGAAAAATGGTGATGCGGATCGATGATGGGCAGGTCCGGATCCAGAGCGGTTTCCGTGACGGCGCCCGCATGCTTCGTGACCGGCCGGTGCGCGATGACAGGCAGCGCATCTTCTTCAAGTTCGGACATGGTTGCTCCGGTTCCACTTCGCGTTTGTCTCTTTGATTCGTCTTATCATGACGTTCATATATGTGTACGCTACGTTCAACCTGCAGAACGACTCTACGCCGCTTCCATTGCCGGCGCAACCCTCCCTTCGCATAGAATGCGGATGTCATCGATAGCCTGCCTTGAGGAAAATGTGAGTTCAGACGTGAAGAGCGCAGTGCGTGTGCTACAGATTTTCCAGCTGTTCGCGGAACTCAAGACGCCGGCCTCACTGGCATCCATCAGCCAACGATTGGAGATGCCCAAATCGAGTTGCCAGGCCCTGCTGCGCACGCTCGAAGCACACGGCTACCTGTCCAATCGCGACGACACCAAGGACTACTATCCGACGCGCAAGCTCTTCGAGCAGATGCGGGTGATCGTCGAGCAGGATCCTTTGCTGAAGGACCTGATGCCTTTATTGCAGGCGCTCAGCGATGAAACAGGAGAGACCGTCTTCCTGGCGCGCCGCGAAGGGACACTGGTCCACTACATGGAAGTCGTGCAAGGCCGCCAGACCTTGCGCTTCGCCGGCCTGGCGGGCGACCGCAGCCCGCTTTACATCGGTGCCGCCGGGCAAAGCCTGCTGGGCGGCATGCCCAAGGCCGAGCGCGTGGCCCTGGTGAATCAGCTGGAATTCCAGCGCTACTCACCCAACACCATCGTCAGCGCCAGCGCGCTGCTCAAGCAGATCGACGAAGGCCTGAAGAAAGGCTGGTTCCTGTCGATCGGCGGCTTCCAGCAGGAAGTCTCGTCCATCGGCAACTACGTCTGGCTCAACGACAACCTGTACGCCATCGTGATCGCCGCTCCCACGCAACGGGTGGAGCGCAATCAAAAGAGCATCAGCCGGCACATCGTCGACTTGTGCGCGCGCGTCACCCAGCGCCCGGCCACCCGCCACACACGCTGAGCCATTCCCCCCGCAGTGCCCTGACCCTGCCTGGGCCGCGGGGCGCCTTCGCACGCCCGCTGAGGGTAATCACCAATGCACCGACGCGTCAGCGTGATTAGTATTTGCACATATTGTTTTGCGATATAGCTTATTACATAGCAATAAAGGTGATCCCACATGACTCAGTTCATCCTGACCGGCATCCAAGACAAAGTTGCCGTCATCACGCTCAATCGCCCCGAAAAGCTCAACGCCTGGAACACGGCGATGCGCAATGAAATCATGGCGGCGCTGCGCACCTACGACCAGGACCCGGCGGTCTCGGCCATCGTCATGACCGGTGCCGGCGACCGCGCTTTCTGCGCGGGCCAGGACCTGGAAGAAGCCAAGCACTTCGACGTCGCCCGTTCGGAGGAGTGGATGCGGGAATGGGAGACCTACTACGATTTGCTGCGTAGCCTGTCCAAGCCCCTGATCATGGCGCTCAACGGCACCACGGCCGGCTCCGCCTTCCAGGTGGCGCTGCTGGGCGACATCCGTGTCGGCCATCCGGGCGTGCGCATGGGACAACCGGAGATCAATTCTGGGGTCGCCAGCGTCACCGGCCCGTGGATCATGCGCGAGATGCTGGGCATGTCGCGCACCATCGAGCTGACGCTGACGGGACGGCTGATGGATGCGGACGAAGCCCATCGGATCGGCCTGCTGCACCACGTCGTGCCGGCCGATCAGGTGCTGGCCAAGGCCATGGAGATCGGCCGTGACCTGGCCACCAAGCCTCCCGTGGCCTTGCGCCTGGACAAGCAACGCTTCAAGGAAATGACCGAGGTGGGCTTCCGCGACGCCATCGAGTCCGGCATACGGATACAGGCGCTGTCGTACGCCTCCGGCGAACCCGCCCGCGTGATGGAGGAGTTCTTCCGCAAGCGCGCGAAATAAGTTACACCCGCCACGCCGTGGCGGCGCGGCAAACACATCAACTCGTCGGCAACAGATTTCGGGGAGTACATCATGATGGACCGCATTCAATCCAAACGCCGCAGCCTGGTCAAAGCCATGGGCGGCGGCCTGGCCGCCGTGGCCCTGCCCTTGCCCAGCCTGGCAGCTTCGAAGCAGATCGTGGTGTCGGACCCGGGTGGTCCTTACACCGTGGCGTACCGCAAGGCGTTCTACGATCCGTTCGAGAAGCAGACCGGCATCAAGGTCGTCAGCGTCGCGCGCGAATCGCAGCCCGTGGCGCAGTTCGCCGCCATGGTGCAGACACGCAACTACATCTGGGACGTGACCACGCTGACGCTGTCCGCGGACATCCCGTTCCTGGAAGAACGTGGGCTGCTCGAGCCGCTGAATCTGAAGGCCGCCGACTTTCCCGGCCTGATGCCCGAAGCCCTGACCGCCAACTGGCTGGGCGTGGACGTGTACTCCACCGTGCTGGCCTACCGTACCGACAAGATGCCCAAGGAGCATCCGAACAG
This sequence comes from Achromobacter sp. HZ34, assembly GCF_002209485.1. GTDB lineage: Bacteria > Pseudomonadota > Gammaproteobacteria > Burkholderiales > Burkholderiaceae_B > Bordetella_C. Next base: position 1,089,105 of record NZ_NJIX01000002.1, read on the forward strand.
CTGGGCGGACTTCTGGGACGTGAAGCGCTTCCCCGGCCAGCGTTGCCTGCGCCGCAATCCGCTGGACACCCTGGAGCAGGCCCTGATGGCCGACGGCGTTCCCATCGATCAGCTGTATCCGCTGGACGTCGATCGCGCATTCCGCAGCCTGGACAAGATACGCAAGTCGATCTCGGTATGGTGGACCGGCGGCGCACAGTCCACTCAACTGCTGCAATCGGGCGAAGTGGACATGCTGTCCCTGTGGAACGGCCGCGCCCAGGCGGCGATCGACGGCAAGGCGCCCGTGAGCATCGTCTGGAACCAGGGCCTGTATTCCATTGAAGGCTGGGGCGTACCCAAGGGCACGCCGCGCGCCGCCGAGGCCAAGGAATTCGTGATTTTCTGCGGCGACGCCAAGCGCCAGGCCGCCTTCACCGACGACCTGGCCTATGGCCCCACCAATCTCAAGGCCTACGACTTCATCAAGCCGGAGCGCGCCGCGCTGCTGCCCACGGCCAAGGACAACCTCAAGGGCATGCGCCTGCCGGACCCCGCCTGGTGGCAGAAAAATCGCCAGGCCGTCACGGAACGCTTCAACGCCTGGATCATCGGTTGACGGAAGACGGCCATCACGGACTCCTCCATGCCAGATTCTCCTCAGTTCTCCTCCCTGCGGCCCAAGTTGCAGACCCATGGGCTAAGCAAGCGCTATGGCGACACGCTGGCGCTCGCGCCCACCGACTTGCGCGTGGAAAGCGGTGAATTCCTGACCCTGCTGGGCCCTTCCGGTTCAGGCAAGACGACGCTGCTGCAGATGATCGCCGGCCTGGTTGCTCCCACCGAGGGCAGCCTGGAGATCGATGGCAAGGACGCCACCCGCATGCCGGCCAGCGAGCGCGGCATCGGGCTGGTGTTCCAGAGCTATGCCCTGTTCCCGCATCTGACCGTGAGCGAGAACGTCGCGTATCCCCTGCGCATGCGCAAGGTCGCGGCGGCGCAACTGGCTGGCGACGTGGCGGAGGTGCTGGACATGGTGCGCATGGGGGAATACGCCAACCGCTATCCGCACGAGCTGTCGGGCGGCCAGCAGCAGCGCGTGGCACTGGCGCGCTGCTTTGTCTATCGCCCCGCCGTGGTGTTGCTGGACGAACCGCTGGGTGCGCTGGACAAGAAATTGCGCGAGCACATGCAGCTGGAGATCCGCCGCCTGCACAAGGCGCTGAATGCCACGTTCATCTACGTGACGCACGACCAGGAGGAAGCCCTGACCATGTCCGATCGCATCTGCCTGATGAACCGGGCCAGGATCGAACAGCTGGGCACGCCGCTGGAACTGTACGACCGGCCGGTCTCCCGTTTCGCGGCGAACTTCCTGGGCAACTCGAATATCCTCGAAGGCCGCCTGGATGCCGGCGGCCTGTCCTGGAAGGACCGCACCCTGCCCTTGCCCCCGACCAACGGCACGGCGGACAAGGGCGCCGGCGACGGTACCGCCGCCTTGCTGGTGCGGCCGGAAACCGCGCGTCTTTGTGCCCCCGAGCAGGCGCTGGTGCAAGGCACCGTGTCGCAGGTGGTCTTCACGGGTGCCGATATCCGCGTGCACATCGATCCCGGCTGCGATTTCGAATTCCTGGTGCGCAGCAAGCGCGATACGGCGCCCACGCCCGGCGATCCCGTCGGCGTCACCTGGAACCCGGGCGAAGCGGTGCTGCTACAGCGCTAGGCACGCGGAACAGACCATGGCAGCGATCCCTATCCGTACTCCCCTGCGCGCGCGCTTTGCCCGCATCGCGGGCATAGGCGGCGCCGTGCCGGCGCTGTGTTTCCTGGCGCTGTTCTTCTGCCTGCCGGTGGCCGAGATCCTGGTCAACGCCGTCGTCGGCCAGGAAGGCCAATTGAGCGTGGCGCAGTTCCAGCGCCTGGCGGGCAACGCGGTTTATCTGCGCGTGCTGGGCAACACCTTCCTGATCTCGCTGCTCACCGCGCTGGGCTGCATCCTCATCGGCTATCCCATTGCGTATTTCCTCAGCCGCCTGCCGGACCGCGGCCGCGCGCGCTGGCTGGTTTGGCTGCTGATTCCCTTCTGGACCAGCTGGCTGGTCAAGACCTTCGCCTGGATACTGCTGCTGTCGCGCACGGGTGTGTTCGGCACCTTCCTGGTGTGGACCGGCATCGATGCCAGCCCGTCCGCGCTGGCGCCCTCCATGGGCGGCGTGCTGGCCGGCATGATCCACGGCATGCTGCCGCTGGCCATCATGACCATGTTGCCCATCATGCAGGGCATCGGCGACAGGCTGACGCTGGCCGCACAGACCCTGGGCGCATCCCGCATCGAGGCCTTCTTCACGGTCTACCTGCCGCTGTCCATGCCCGGCGTGGCCGCCGCGGGACTGCTGGTGTTCATCACCAGCCTGGGCTTTTTCATCGTGCCTGCTTTGCTGGGTACGCCGGCGCAGACCATGGTCGCGCAACTGGTGATCTCGACCATCCTGGAGCTGTTCGACATGCATTTCGCGGGCGCGCTATCGCTCGTGCTGCTGATCTGCGCCCTGGTCGTGTTCCTGCTGTACGACAAGCTGGTCGGCCTTTCCACCCTGGGCGGCGGCGATACGGCGCGGCCGCCGGGCACCTCGCGCATCATCCGTCTGCTGGTGGTGATCGGCCGCGTGGTCGACGGCGCGGCGCGCGGGCTGGCCGGCCTGACCGGCCGGCGTGCGGCCCGGCATGCGGACACCGCGGCACGGGACGCCAACCAGCCTGGCCTGCCGGGCCTGCGCGTCTACGCCTGGGTGGTGATGCTGGTGCTGCTGCTGCCGGTCGCCATCATCCTGCCCATTGCCTTCACCGATTCCTCCTTTCTCGCCTTCCCGCCGCGCGGCTTCAGCCTGCGCTGGCTGGAAGGTTTCTTCACCTCGCCCATCTGGCAGGCTGCCCTGTTTCGCTCGCTGGGCGTGGCGCTGGCCACCGCCATCGGTTCGCTGGCGTTGGGGTTCGGCGGCGCGCTGGCGCTGGTGCGCTTGTCGCCGACCGCCGCCAAGGCCACCTTCGCCTTCCTGATCGCGCCCTTGATCGTGCCGCGCATCGTCACCGCGGTGGGCCTGTTCTACCTGTTTTCCCGTCTCGGCCTGGCGGGCACCAATACAGGGCTGGTCATCGGCCACATGGTGCTGGCCATACCCTATGTCGTGATCACGATGGCGGCCGCCCTGAAGAATTTCGACTGGCGCCTGGTGGATGCCGCCTACACGCTGGGCGCGTCGCCCTTGAACCGGCTGACGACCGTGATGCTGCCGCTGCTCAAGCCCGCGCTGGTCGCCTCCTTCCTGTTCGCCTTCCTGGTTTCCTTCGACGAACTGACCATCGCCATCTTCGTCAGCGGCGGCCTGAAAACCACGCTGCCCAAGCAGATGTGGGACGACATGCTGTTGTCCGCCAATCCCACGCTGGCCGCTGTTTCCTTCGTATTGGTGATGGCCATCGCCGTCGCCGTGCTGCTGCTTTCCCTGACCCGGCGCAATCGCGCACGCTAATCGCATGCATCCTCACCCCCATCCCTACACCCGGTACTTCCCTGCGCGGCACGACGATGACGCCCTGGATGTGGTTGCCATCTTGCGCCATGGCTTGAGCACGGATCCTGCTCGTCCCTTGTTCTCCTTCGACGGCGATGGGTGGCAGGCCGGACGTGTGCGGGCGCAAGTGGCGCGCACGCAGGCGGCATTGCGCGGGCTGGGCATACGGGCGGGCGACCGCGTGGCGGTCATGCTGGACAACAGCCCGGAACATATGGCGCTGATCTATGCCCTGATGCTGATGGGCGCGGTGTGGGTGCCGGTCAACACCAAGCTGAAGACGCCGGGCATTGACTATCTCATCCAGCACTGCAAGCCCGTGCTGTTCATTGCCGGACAGTCCTATCTGGAATACGCGCGCGCGGCGCATCAGGCTGCGGGGGCCACGCGACTGGTGCCTGAAGAGGATCTGTGGACGGAAACAGCCGCCCCCCCAGGCCATATCCATGGCGCCGACGGCAGTCCTCCAGCGGACGCGCCACGGGACACGGGGGATCTACTGCTAGCGCCCGTCAAGCCGGAAGATTTGCTCTGCATCATCTACACCTCCGGCACCACCGGCGCGCCCAAGGGCGTGCTGTTCACGCACCGCATGATGCGCATTGCCAGCGAATCCGCCCTGGTGGTTGCCGACGTGCGCGACGGCGACCGCCTGTTCCTGTGGGAACCGCTGTGCCACATCGGCGGCGCGCAGATGCTGCTGGCGCCGTTCCTGGCGCGCACGGTGCTGTCCGCCGTCCCGCGTTTCTCGGCCAGCCGTTTCTGGGAGCAGATCGCGCAGGAGCGCTGTACGCAGCTGCATTACCTGGGCGGCATCCTGGACATCCTGATGCGGCAACTGGGCGAGACGCCGGCGCCAGCGCACACCTTGCGGCTGGGCTGGGGCGCTGGTGTATCGCGGCAGAACTGGCGCACCGTGCGCGAACGCCTGGGCATCGCGCTGCGTGAGTGCTACGGCATGACCGAAGGCTCCAGTTTCGCGACCGTGAATACCGACGATCTTCCCGGCTCCATCGGCAAGGCGCTGCCGTGGCTGAACATCGAGCTGCTGGACGAACAGGACCGGCCCGTGCCCGTCGGCGAATTGGGGCAGATCGTCGTGTCCTCGGCCATCCCGGGTACGTTCTTCTCCGGCTACCTGGACAATCCCTCGGCCACGGCAGAGGCTCTGCGGGGCGGCAAGCTCTACACGGGCGACATCGCGCGCGCGGACCGCGATGGGCATCTGTATTTCGTCGGCCGGCGCACCGACAGCATGCGCATACGCGGCGAAAACGTGTCGGCCTGGGAAGTGGAGCGCGTCGTCCTCAGCCATCCGGACGTAGCCGCGGCGGCAGCGATAGGCGTGGCGTCGGACATTGGCGAGCAGGAGATCCTGCTGTATGTGCAATGGCGCGTGGAGCACGGCGGCTCGTTCGAGCCGCTGTCACGCTGGCTGGGCGAGCATCTGGCGTCCTATCAATGGCCGCGCTATTACGCGGCGGTGGCGCAGTTCGAACTGACGCCCAGCGAACGCATCCGCAAGCATCAGCTATCGCGCGCGGTGGATCAGGCCTGGGACCGCCAGCGACGCTGATCAGAACTGGCCGGATATCGCGCCGGCCGCGGCGATCACCAGATTGGAGATGCGCTGCTCATCCTTCGTCCCGCGCCAGCGCGCGCGCGACACCGCCACGTTGACGGCGGCGATGGGATGGCCACGAGCGTCCAGGATGGGCGCCGCCGTGGAGATGTCGCCGATGTAGAACTCGCCCTTGGTATGCGAATAGCCCTGCTGGCGAAACGTCTCCAGCCGACTCATGATGGCAGGACGGTCGGCCACGGTCTGGGGCGTATGGGCGATCAAGTCCGAGCGATCCAGCACGTCGCTTACCTGCTCGTCGGGCAGGCGCGACAGGATCGCCAGCCCGGGAGCCGTACAGTAAGCAGGCAGGCGGCTGCCGGTGATCACGTGGGGATTCAATACGTGCTGGCTGACGATGCGCAACGTGAAGACGATATCCGTCCCTTCGAGCACCGTGATGTTGGCGGTCTCTTCCGTTTCGCGGCTCAACTGGTTCAGATAGGGTGCGGCGCGGCGCACCAGCTCGTTCGACGCCAGGTAATGGAAAGCGAAATCCAGCAGCCGCGGCGACAGGCTGTAGGTCTTCGTAAACGGATCCTTGACCAGGTAGCGCAGCGTGGTCAGCGTGAAGGTGAAACGCTGCGCCGCACTCATGTCCAGGTCCGCCAGGCTGGCGATCTGCGATAGTGACAAGCGCGAGTGCTTGTCGTCGAATACCGTCAGTACCCGCATGGCCTTTTCCACGGAGTTGACGAACAGCGTGGAAGAAGCGCCGGGCAGATCGCTATCGTCTTGCTTGGTACGCGTGCGAGGTTCCACTTCGGGCAGCCCATTGAGGCTTATTGCATATAAACAGGGCTTATTTTATAGCAATAGGCGGACATTGACGCCGCAGACTACGGCCTCGGCGATGCCGCGGCCGGGCTCAGACCTTGCGACTGCTGCTATGCTTCCTGCTAATCCCTGGCGAATGCTGTCACGGGAACCGGGAATGCGATGCTATCCACACTAATCTACCGTAGCCGCATGCAAGACGGAATGACGGCGCAAGAGATCGAACGGCTTACCGCTGCTGCCCGCGCTCGTAACGATGCGCTGGGCATCACGGGCATCCTGTTGTTCGACGGATTGCATTTTATCCAGGTGCTCGAAGGTCCCGATGCGGCGGTGGATGAACTTTTCGAGTCTATTTCCCAGGACCGGCGCCACTGCCACGTCGTCAGGCTTTTGCGCGACCATGCGCCGTCACGCCGGTTCGCCAGCACGGGAATGGAATTACTGGATCTCAGGCTCTATCCCGCGGGTGGCGGCCTTGACGCCCTGCTTGCCAAGGTGACGGGCAGCCAGGCCTACGAGGACCGCGTGCTGAAGATACTGCGGCCCTACGCCGAAGGCGGATGGAAAGACCATTTCGTCGAAGGCGCCGACGCCGCGCAGTGGGTCTTCCCGCAGATCGATGCCGCGCCTGCCGCGCCCGCGCGGCGCTTACGCAGCGGCCAACCCTGCCAATTCGCCCTCCAGCCCATCGTCGATCCCTTGAGCCGGACCATCAGTTCTTATGAAGCGTTGCTGCGCAGCGCTTCGGGCGGTCCTCCGGATGCGTATTTTTCCGCGCTTCCCAAAGAGGACTTGTACGAAGCCGACCTGCGCTCGAAAGTACACGCGTTCGAACTGGTCAACGAGCTCGGCATCCGTGATTGCAAACTGTCCATCAATCTTTTTCCCTCGTCATTGGTGGAGATTCCCAATGCCGTGGATATCCTCCTGCGGCAGATCGCGGACGCGACGTTGGTGCCACAGCAAGTCATCGTGGAGGTCACCGAACAGGAAGCCATCTCCAGCCTGAAGACATTTGCTTCGGCGATCGCGGAGTTGCGCCGCGCCGGCATAGGCGTGGCCATCGACGACTTCGGCGCCGGGTTCGCGGGCCTGGCGCTGCTGGCCGAGTTCCAGCCTGACAAGCTGAAGATAGACAGGACGATCATCAACGCCATCCATACCGATGGCGCGCGCCAGGCCATCGTTCGCTCCATGCTGCAAGCGTGCGCCGCGATGGGGATAACGCCGGTCGCTGAAGGGGTGGAGACCGTGGAGGAATGGTGCTGGCTGCAGGCAGCCGGGGTCGAACGGTTTCAGGGCTATCTTTTTGCCAGGCCTGCCTTGAACAGCGTTCCCCAGGTCAGGTGGCCCGAGCCCGCAGGCTGAGCGGCCAGGAGCAGCGTTGGGCGTCCTGTTTGGCGTTGCCTTCGCAGCCTGAACGCTAATGGCCACGCGTGGCGCAAAGGACTTCCACCAGATTCCCGAGATGCCGGTTCCCTGCCAGGGCGCCCGTGCGCACGCAGACCCGGTGATGACGCGCCGCCCAGGGTTCGGTCAGTGGCACGATGGCAACGCGTTCGGGGTCGCGCCGGCCCAGGACCGACTCGGGAACGATGCTGATGCCGGCGCCTGACGCCACCAGGCGCACGATCGCGTCGAAGTTGGCGACCTGCACTCGCACGTCCAGGCGGCTGCCCAGCGCGGCAGCCTGGTTCATCAGGTAGGTATGCAGCGCCGAGCCGTTTTGCTGACAGATCCAGGGCTCGCCAAAACACTCGGAAAAACGCAAGGCGCCATGCTGGCTCAGGCGGCTGCCCGGCGGCACCACCACGACGAAGCGATCCTCGCGATAAGGCAGGTACTCCAGATCGGGATGATCGGCGTCGACGGCCACCACGCCAATATCCGCCCGCCCTTGGGCCACGGCCAGGCAAGGCGCTGCTGGTGTCTGAAGTGAAGGACAACGGCGACATCGTGCGCCGGGCCGGCATCAAGGTCGACTGATCCGGCACCGCGCCCCAGCCAGCTTGGGCGTGGTCTCGATGCCTGGTGCAGTAGACTGGCCGTTGGCAGTGGATCTGCCAGCGGCCATTCGAACATCGGGACGGGGGACTGGTAATGTGCGGACGTATCGTACAGAGGCGCAACATCAATGACTATCTCGAAAAGATCATTCGCGCGCCGACCCCCGGTGAGATCTTCGGGGTGGACCTCGTGGGGCCGCGCTATAACATCCCGCCTGGAACGCGGCCACTGGTGATCCACGGCTTCGGCAAGGACGCTCCGCAATTCGAACGTATCTTCTGGGGCTACACGCCGTCCGGATGGAAGCGCCAGCCGATCAGCAACGCGCGGCTGGAGACGATCGCCGCGGCGAAGTGGCCATGGCAATGGCTCATGCGGGAAAACGGCCGCGTCATCGTGCCCGCCGATGGATGGTACGAATGGAAGCGCCTGACCGACGACCCGAAGGGGCCGAAGCAGCCGTACTACATCTACCCTGCCGACCACGAACCGCTATTTTTCGCCGCCGTATGCAATTGGCGCCCGGGCCAGGAACACGGCAAGCAACATGGCATGGCCATCGTCACCAACGACGCCCAGGGCGGCATGGTAGACGTCCACGACCGTCGTCCGGTGGCCCTGCCCGCCGAGCTGGCGCGGGAATGGATAGCTCCTGGCACGACGCAGGAGCGCGCGGCACAGATTCTTCAGGCAGGATTGCCAGAGACCTGCTTCAAATGGCATCTAGTACGGCCCGAGGTGGGCAATTCTCGCTATGAGTTGCCCAACGCCATCGAACCCATCGCAATTTGAAGGGAGAGGATCGCGGCGGCATCGCGGCGATCCAGGCCGGCGCCGTCAGGACTTCGCCGCGTCGCGCTGCGAAATCAAGGTCCCGGCGATCGCCCAGTTATCCCGCGGCACATCCTCGAACACCACGAAGACACTCTGCGGCGTGGCGCCGGCATGGTCCTGCATCGCTTGTGTGACCACCTTGGCAATGGCAGCTTTCTGTTCCGTCGTGCGGCCTTCGAGCATTTCGATACGAACGTAGGGCATCTAATTTTTCCTATGTCTTTGAAAATCCGGACCCGGCATCACGCCTTGTCCGGGGATTTGTCTATCACGTTGCGGCGAGACCAAGACCGTCCAGCGAGGCAGATCAGACCCGCCAGCCCCGAAAACGCGTTATCGAGAACGCCTTCAGATGTGCCTGCCGCGCCACTGCATCGCCACGGCCGTTGATCTCGTCCGCCAGCCAATCCGCGGTGTTGATGGACTCCGTCACACCCAGATGCCCGTGGCCGAAAGCACACCACAAGCCGGGAGCATCCGGCACGCTACCCAGTACGGGCATCGAATCCGGCAGGCAGGGCCGATGCCCCATCCACACCGCGCCACCCTCCAGCGCGATACCGCGCAGGCCCGCGCCGGCATGCTGCTGAAGCAGCATCGCGCGGCGCGTGTTCGCCGGTCGGTCCAGCGCATCGATCTCCACGGTGCCGGCGATGCGCAGGCCCCGCGCCATGGGATTCAGGAAGACCTTGCGATCGGCCAGCACGACAATGCGCGATAAGGCATCCTGGGCACCCCCCAGCTGCAGGTGATAGCCACGCTGGGTCTGCAACGGTACGCGCAAGCCCAGGCCGGCAAGCACACGCGCTGACCAGGCGCCCGCACTGATGACAGCGTGGTCCGCCTCCAAATCATTTGCACCGTCGGTCGCGCGCCACCCCGTGCGCGTGCGCAGGAGGGACGTCACACGGCCCTGCACGAAGCGCGTGCCGGCCTGCCGCGCTGCCGCCGCGATGGCCTCGCAATAAGCCTGCGGGTCCGTCACCCGGCCTTCATCCGGCAGGAAAACGCCCGCGGTATAACCCGGCGCAACGGCCGGTTCGAGTTCACGGATGGCGGCCGCGTCCACACGCTCGACACGCAGGCCGCGCGCCGCCTTCATAGCCCAGCCTGTCGCGTCCTTGCCCATGGCCGCGACATCCGGGTAGACATGCAGCTGCCCATCCCGGCGCACCAGATCCGGCCGGCCGATTTCATCGGCGAGCCGGGCATGGCGCCCGACGGCCCCTTTCAGCAAAGGCTTCAACGCGTCGGCGATACGTTCCACGGTGCCACGCCGCGCCGAATGCGCAAACCGAGCCAGCCAGGGCGCGCCGCGCAACCAGTACCGGGCCGGGATGTGCAGCGGCCCGGCGGGATCCAGCAGCATCGATGCCGTGTCCTTGAGCAGGCCCGGCATGGCCAAGGGCACGACCGAGCCGGATGACAAGGCGCCCGCATTGCCCGACGAGCACTGCGAGCCGGGCGCGTTGGGATCCATCACCGTGACGGACACCCCGCTACGCTGCAGGACGTACGCCGTGCACAAGCCGACGATGCCGGCACCGATGACGAGGGCCGTACGAGTTTCACTAGACATAGAGTTATTGAGGTTGCAGTCCGATCTGCTTGGTCACCTTCGACCATTTGGCGGACTCGTCGGCAAGATACTTGGCAAGATAGGCGGGCCCCTGCGGGTCCGGGACGATACCGCGATTTTCCAGGTCTTTCTTCACCGCGGCATCGTTGAGAGACGCAATAGTCGACTGCGACAACGCCTGCACCACCGCGGCCGGTGTGCCCTTCGGCGCCACCAGTCCAAACCAGGTGCCGCCGGAAAAGCCCGGCAAGCCGCTTTCCGCGACGGTAGGAAGATCAGGCAACAAGGCCGAACGTTGCGGCGTCGCCATTGCCAGCGCCTTGATCTTGCCGGCCTGTATCAGGGGCAGCACCGCGGTGATGGTGTCGAAGGTGATCTGGATCTGGCCACCCATCAAGTCGGTCAGGGACGGCGAACTGCCACGATACGGGACATGCGTCATCTTGATGCCAGCCTGCAGGTTCATCAATTCGCCGGCAAGATGATTGGAGGTGCCGCTACCGAAGGACGAGAAATTGACCGCGCCCGGATGAGCCTTGGCGTACGCGATCAGCTCCTGCACGTTGTTGGGCGGAAATTCCTTGTTGGCGACCAGCACGAAAGGCACCTGTCCGATCATGGCAACCGGCGCGAAATCCTTTTCCGCATCGTAGGCCACATCCTTCTTGGTCCACTTCGCGATCGACAGCTCGGGCGAAGCGGCGAACAGCAAGGTGTAGCCGTCGGGCGTCGAGTTGGCCACCAGGCCCGCTCCGATCACGCCCCCGCCCCCACCGCGGTTTTCCACCACGAAGCTGCCCTTCATGCGCTCGGTCAAGGACTTGGCGAGCACGCGCGCCGCGATATCCGTGCTGCCTCCGGCGGGATACGCCACCACCATGCGTACCGGGCGCGCCGGGTACGTTTCCGCGGCAGTGGCCACGGTTGTTGCGGCGGCGCAGCCCGCCATGACCATCAGCTTGAATAGAACCTTGTACATCGACATTCCCCTTGTGAACTTTTGATATGGCAGGGTTCTCGACCTTGCCTGAGGAAAGATTATCTCGATAGAATATTGAAACGCAATACTCGATATTGCATTCCAATATTGCTGATCCTCAGCCCCCAAGGAGAAACACCGCATGTCATCCACGCCTGCTTCCCGCATCGTCATCGATGGACTCGTTTTCCATGGCGACGGCAATCCCGAACCGCTGTTGACGGGCGGCGTGACCGCCGCCAACATCACCGTGGCGCCCTATCTGGAAGGTATGCAATCGGCCTTCGACAATATGAGCCGCTGGCGCCGCCTTGCCACGCTGCCGGACAGCAAGTGGAAGCTGGTCCTCAAAGCGCAGGACATACGGGCGGCCAAGCAGGAAGGCAAGGCGGGCCTGATCATGGGCTGGCAGAACACCTGGCCGCTCGATGCGAATCTCGACCGCATCGCCGGCTTTCATGCGCTGGGCCTGCGCGTCGCGCAACTGACGTACAACGAAGCCAACTTCGTGGGCGACGGCTGCGGCGAAACGCGAGGCGGCGGCCTCACCGACTTTGGCCGCAAGGTCGTGGCCGAGTTGAACCGGCTGGGCATCGCCATCGACCTGAGCCATTGCTCCGAGCAGACGGTGCAGGAAACCGCCGCGATGACGAGCCAGCCGGTTTTCCTTACGCACGCCAACGCCAAGGCGGTCGATGCGCGCGTGCGCAACAAGACCGATGACGCGATCCGTGCCGTCGCCAAGACGGGTGGCGTCATCGGCGCCAGCATCCATGGCTTCCTGAATTGGAGCGGCGATCCCAAGCAGCCGCCCACCCTGGAAAACTTCGTCAAGCACGTCAAGTACCTGGGCAATATGGTCGGCTTCGAACATGTCGGCATCGGCACCGACTTCGCCTGCCTGCAGGACACGGCCGAAGTGGACCGCATCCTTGAACTGAGCAAGAACTACCCCGGTCCCGCCGGCGTGTTCATCAACGCCTTCGGCAACCGCCTGGTCGACCGCTATCCCCCGCAGACGCCCTCCCCGCGCGAATTCCCGCACATCATCGAGGCGCTGGAGCGTGGCGGCCTGACGGCGGCGCAGGTAGACGGCATCGCGGGCGGCAACTTCCTGCGCGCATTCGAGCAGGTGTGGGGGTAAAGCAGAATGGCGCGCAGCACTGGCAAGGCCGTCCCGGCGGATGCGGATGACGCAGCGGTGGATCGTCTGTTCGTCAACTCGGTGGCCAAGTGCTTCCGCGTGCTCGAAACGTTCAACGAGGCGCAACGTCCGCTCAGTCTCAAGGAGCTGACTGCATTGTCCGGCCTGGAAAAAAGCGCGGCGCAGCGGCTCACGCACACCTTGTGCGTGCTCGGCTATCTGCGCCAGCATCCGCGTACCCGGGCCTATGTGCTGTCGTCGCGCCTGCTGGAATTCAGCCACAGCGTGTTGGCGACCGACCTGGTGCGCGAGGCGGCGGAATCGCACCTGCGCGCGCTGAGCGAGGCGTGCAAGGAGACCGTCAACCTGATGGAACTCGAAGGCGACGAGATCGTGTATGTGCTGCGCTTTCCCAGTACCCACCCGGTCAGTGTGGACCTGCACGTCGGCTCGCGGCTGCCCGTCTTCTGCTCGGCGGCGGGACGCGCCATCCTGCCATGGCTGCCGATGGCGGAGGCCGAACGCTTGCTGGCGGGACCGCGCAAGCCCATGACCGAGCACACCGTCACCGACCTCGACGCATTGCGCGGCATCCTGGCGCAGGTCAAGCGCGACGGCTATGTCATCAACAACCAGGAGGCTTTCATCGGCGATATTTCGCTGGCCGCGCCGGTCTTCGACCGCGACGGCGAGGTTGCCGCCGCCATCAATATCGCCGTGCCCTCGCCACGCTGGAGCATCGCGAAGGTGAAAAAGGAACTTGTGCCTTTGCTGCTGCAATGCGCACGGCGAATCACCGGCGACCTTTCAGGCAAGACCTGAAGGCGCTCATTCAAAAAGTTCGCAACGGAATTCCATGACTGGTGCAGTAGCCTGGGCGCACGCTGATCGCGGGCGGTATCGACACCTGTTTCGCCAATCCCGGCACATTCGAAATGCATATGGTGGCGGCATTGGACCGGCACAGCGGCATCCGGCGGGCCGCGGGCATTGCCGCCAAGGCGGGTTGCAAGCTGGGCGCGCCAACGCCGGTTGCCTTCTTCGCCTATCCCGACAAGCCCAGCATGCTGGTGGACGAGGGCTGCGGTTGCGTCCAGCCTGCCGGAGCATGCCATCATGGTGGACGAGGCCGTGACGACAGGCCGCAAGCAGAGCATGGTGTCGAGGCCAGGCGCGTTGACACGGCAGAGGCGTTGACGGCCGCGCAGGAGGCGTCCTATGCCAGGCCCGGAGCGTTCCTGATCGAGGCGATGATAGGCTGAGCGTGGCAGGCGCGGAGCGGCCTTGGGCCCTTGAAGGCCGCGCCGTGAATACAAGCCTGGGCATGGTTGGCTAATATCGACGGAACCAAGCTGACGCGGGGATGTCCATTCGCTGGCATCCTCGAATACGTTGAACCGCGAACGTCGTTCGCGTCAGCAAACTGTCAGCCTGCCAAACATGGCAATGTCCAGCGCCCTGCTTGTCCGGGCCCATCCTCGATCTACTGGCCACCACATGAAGTCTTCCCGCCGTACCTGGTTACGCAACAACCTGGCCGCCACGTGCGGCCTGGCCCTGGCCCCCGTCCTGTCCCTGCGCACGGGGCTTGCCGTCGCGGCCGCGGCGCCCGCCTACGCCATCGTCATGAACTCCGGCGAGGCCAGCGTCTCGGTCATCGACATGGCCACCCGCAAGGTGCTGCGCACCTTGCCCACGCTGCGTGAGCCCAGTCATTGGGCCCTGACGCCGGACCGCAAGCAGATGTATATCGCCGACGCCAGCGGCAACGCGTTGTTCGTCGTCGATCCGCGCCAGGCCACCGCGATCGGGCACAAGACCATCGCGGACCCTTATCAGCTGGGATTCAGTCCCGATAACCGCTATCTCGTCGTCAACGCACTGCGCTTGAATCACGTCGACGTCTACCGTGCCGACGACCTGTCGCTGGTCAAGCGTTTCGCCGTGGGCAAGATGCCCAGCCACCTGGATTTCGCGCCGGATGCGCGCACCAGCTTCAACTCCATGCAGGAGTCCAATTCACTGGTGGCCCTGGATCTCACCAATATGACCGTGCGCTGGACCACCGAGGTCGGCAAGACGCCGGCCGGTGTGCTCTGGCACAAGGGCAAGGTGCTGGTCTGCGTCATGGGTGCCGACCACGTTGCCGAGGTCGATCCCGTCAACGGCAAGGTGCTGCGCAAGATCAAGACGGGCGTCGGTCCCCACAATATCTTCCTGGCACCGGACAAGAAGACACTGTATGTCAGCAACCGTATTGGTGGCTCCCTGGTGGCCTTGGACGCCGATACCTTCGAGCTTCGGCGCACCTACCCGTTCCATGCGGCGGGGCCGGACGATATCGCCATTGCGCCCGACGGCAAGATCTGGATCGCCCTGCGCTTCCATGAGCAGGTCGCGGTGCTGGATCCTGAAAGCGGCAAGTACGAGACCATCGACGTCGGCCGCTCGCCCCATGGCATTTTCCTGTCCACGCAGCTGGCCCACACGGGTCCCGTCACCGCCGAGGTGCTTTGAGGACACGAGATGCTGACGTTCATTGACCGTTTTTTCAACATCCTGGCCGGGAATATCGACCAATACCTGGTCCTGCCGCTGCTTTATAAATTCGGCTGGATGCAGTGGGAGGAATTGTCCTTCGACTGGGCGCTGGTGTGTGTCTATGGCTTCTTCGCCGTCATCGCCACCTATGCCATCTGCTGGCCGCTGGAAGCGCTGTTTCCCATCGAGAAATGGGAGGATCGCAAGGCGGTATTCACCGACGCCATCTATACCGTCCTGAATCGCGTGGGCGTGCTGCCCATCGTCAGCTTCCTGCTGTTCTATGAAGTCCAGGTGTGGGTCAATGGCTATATCGTCGATATGGGTTATATCCCGCCCACGCTGGAAAGCATGGTGCCGTGGCTGATCGGCCATCCTGTCGTCACGTTCCTGGCTTATGCGCTGATCCTGGACTGTGCGGATTACTGGCGGCATCGCTTGTCGCACACTTTCCGTGGCTGGTATGCGTTGCACGCGCTGCATCATGCCCAGCGGCAGATGAGTTTCTGGTCGGATGACCGCAACCACCTGCTCGACGACCTGGTGGCCGGCGTATGGTTCGGCATCGTCGGTTTGGCGATCGGCATCCCGCCCCTGCAGTTCCCGCTGCTTTTCCTGTTCATGCGCTTCATCGAAAGCTTGAGCCACGCGAACATCAAGCTGTCGTTCGGGTGGCTGGGCGACCGCTTGCTGGTGTCGCCGCGCTTTCACCGCCTGCACCACGGCCTGCGCGCGGCAGGGCGCCGCTCCTGCAACTACGGCGCGGTCTTTCCGTTCTGGGACATGCTGTTCGGGACGGCGGACTTCTCCGACGAGTATCCGGCCACGGGGGACAAACGCGCACCCGAAGCCATGGCGACGGGTGGCTACGTCGCGCAGCAGGTCAGCGGCTTGCGTTTCTTCCGTGACGAACTGCGCGCGGGGCGGGCCAAGCGGCGATCGAACCCATCGCTTTCCGATTGAACGCGGCTTTGCGCGGCTGTATCGCAAGGAAAGCTATTGGGGCACCTCGACACCCGTCTGGCCTTCCTTGTGGATCACTTCCTTGAGTGTCTCCATGAACGATTGGGAGATCTGCGACATCGGTTCATCGCGCAGCCGGATAAGGTATGCCTTCAACAAGGGGCTGCTTTCGACAGGCCGCGTGACGAAGCGGCTCGCCGACCAGCTGCGCGCGGAGAATTGGTCGACCAGCGCGATGCCAGCACCGGCCTGGACCAGGGCGCAGGCGTTCTGCGGCGATCCGACCTCGACCACGGGACGCAGCGTCTGGCCGCTTGCCTCGAACATCGAGTGGACCATCTGTCCGAATGGCGAGCCTTTTTCATAGGCAATGAACGGATAGGCCACCAAGTCCTTAATCTGCAGCGACGCCCTGCGAGATAGCGGATGGTTGTAGGGACAGATACACACCAGGCTGGCCGTCGCCAGTTCTTCCTGCTCAAGATTGGGATGCGCGATGGGCAGGATCGTCAGCGCCAGGTCGGCCTGCCTCTTGAGAAGCCGGTCCGTCAGCGGGATGTGCGTGAGGTAGTGAAACGTCAGCTTCACGTTGGGATGGGTATGCCTGTAGCTGGCGATGGCCGTCGGAATCAGCATCTGGCCCAGGCTGGGGCTGGCGACGATGTTGAGTATGCCTTCCTGATGCTCGAAGAGCTCACGCGCCATGTCATTGACGCGCTGCACGCTTTCATAGACTGCCTCTACTTCGTGCAGCAGCTTCCTGGCTTCGGGAGTCGCGTGCAGGCGGCCTCGCACGCGCTGGAATAGCGGAAAGCCGATGCGTTCCTCCGTATGCGACAGCAGCCGGCTCACAGCAGGCTGAGATACGAAAAGGAGCTCGGAGGCACCACGGATCGTGCCGGTAATCATCACCGCGCGGAAAACTTCAATCTGGCGAAAGTTCAGCTTCATCTCTGATTTCCTGGTGCGATCTTGCCCGGCTGATAGCCAACTAGGGTTAACACTTATGCCGACCTTCCCGGCATAGGGGGATTGGTGAACCCCTATTTTGCTAGGAAAAACCCTCGTTGTAAGCACTTATCAGGCGTCATTGGCATAGGAATTCTTAACACAAAGTTAAGGACGGCCATTAAAGAAGCAATAGGCATGGCGCAGTGGCGGATCAATAATTTTCCCACTTCGACTTGAGGGCCTCGCGCGATGCAACAAGATCCAGGCACGACTGCTTCTTTCGACCTCACCATCAGAAATGGCCGTATTTCCAATGCCGATGGCACCTTCGTCGCGGACATCGGCGTGCGCGGGGGAGTGATCGTGGAGATTGCCCAGAACCTGCCCCCGGGCAGGGAAGACGTAGACGCCGCAGGCAAGTGGGTGCTGCCTGGCGGCATCGACAGCCATACCCACATCGAGCAGCTTTCGGGCATGGGCGTGATGTGCGCGGATGACTTCTACTCGGGCACGGTGTCGGCCGCCTTCGGCGGCACCACCACGATCATTTCCTTCGCAGCCCAGCACCGAAAGGACCGCATTCCAGACGTCATCGCCGACTACTCCCGCCGAGCGCGCGAGAAGGCGGTGATCGACTACGGATTCCACCTGATCCTGGCGAATCCCGACGAGCAGGCCCTCAAGCACGATCTGCCGGCGGTGATCGAAAGCGGCATTACGTCGCTCAAGGTCTACATGACCTACGACCAGCTCAAGCTGGACGACTACCAGTTGCTGGACGTGCTCGCCGTCGCAGGCGAGCATGGCGCGATGGTGATGTTGCATGCCGAGAACCACGACATGATCCGGTGGGTTGCGCGGCGGCTCCTGGAGCGTGGCCACACGGCGCCGAAGTTCCACGCCGTTTCGCATGATCCGCTCGTCGAATCCGAAGCGACCCATCGGGCGATTGCGCTATCGCGCCTGATCGACGTCCCGGTGCTCATCGTGCACGTCGCGGGCACGGAAACGGTGGACATCATCCGGAAAGCCCGGCACCTCGGCGCACAGGTGTATGCGGAAAGTTGCCCGCAGTATCTATTCCTGGAAGCCAAGGATTCCGACCAACCCGGACTGGAAGGTGCAAAGTTCTGCTGCAGCCCCCCGCCTGGCGACAAGGCATCGCAGGAAGCGGTCTGGGCCGGATTCAAGGACGGCACCCTGGGGGTCTATTCCTCCGACCATGCGCCTTATCGCTTCGATGAATCGGGCAAGCTGCCAAAAGGCGATGCCACCACCTTCAAGGAGATGGCGAATGGCGTTCCGGGAATCGAGCTGCGGCTGCCGCTCCTGTTCTCCGAAGGGGTGATGAAGGGCCGCATCAGCGTCGAGGAGTTCGTTGCCCTCACGGCAACGAATCATGCCCGGATGTACGGCCTGGCACCGCGCAAAGGTGCCATTCAGGTGGAGGCCGACGCCGATATCGTCATTTGGGACATCGAACGCAAGACGGTGGTGTCCGCAGGGATCCTGCATGACGCGGTGGGCTACACCCCGTACGAAGGCCGCGAGATTCAGGGCTGGCCCGTCCAGGTGTACAGCCGTGGCCGCTGTGTGGTCAAGGACGGCGCGCTGCAAGTAGAAAAAGGCAGCGGCCAGTTCATCGCGCGTTCGCGGCCAGACCCCGTCGTGAAACGTCCCGATCCGACCGCGCAGCGCAAAACGTTCGGCAATTTCATCGGTTTGAAGTCGGCAGCACTCAGCAAATAACCAGCGACGCCCAAGCCGGCGTCCACCTGCAAAGCAAGGGGAAGTTCATGAAAGTACTGATGCCGTTTTTTCGTCGTTGCGTCGTTTCCGGCGCGGTGCTGGCCGGGTGCCTTGGACAGGCTCACGCAGAAAGCGCCCCGTTGCGCACCGCCGTCGATTCCACCTTTGCGCCGCACGCCATGGCCAAGCTGGATGGCGGGGTGCAGGGTTTCAACGTTGACCTGGGCCAGGAGATCGCCAAGCGGCTGGGCCGGGAAATAAAGATCGAACCCGCGGAGTTCTCCGGATTGGTTCCAGGCCTCAACAGCCGACGCTATGACTTCCTGATCGCGCCTGTGACGGTAACGCCGGAGCGCGCGAAAACGCTGCTGTTTACCGAGGGCTATCTGGATACCGACTACACCTTCCTGGAAAAGAAGGATGCTCCGGCCCTGCAGAACCTGGAGCAGTTGAAGGGAAAGGTGATTGCGGTCAACAAAGGATCGAACTATGAATCCTGGGCCAAGGACAACGCCGAAAAGTACGGCTTTCGCTATGACGTGTACGGTGGCAACGCCGATGCCGTGCAGGCCGTGCTGGCAGGGCGGGCGGACTACAACCTGGCGGGAACCACGGTAGTGGCGTGGGCGGCGAAGCAGAATCCGCGCCTGGCCACCAGCTACACCATCAAGACGGGCCTGGTGTGGGCGCTGGCTTTTCGCAAGGACGACAGGGAAGGACGGCAGCAGGTGTCCAACGTCTTGAAATGCATGAAGCAGGACGGCACGGTATCCGCGCTGGCTAAAAAGTGGTTTGGCTTTGCACCCAAGCCCGATGACTGGGCGGTCCGTATCGCGCCGGGAACCGGTGTGCCGGATATGGATGGCTATGACGCCACGCTCGTGACACCGAAGTGCGGCTGAATACCGACGAGCTGAAACCCGACGACCTGGAGGCCTATCTTGGAAAACGGTTCTATGCTGAATATCTCCGACCTGCGCAAACAGTATGGCGACACCGAGGTCTTGCGTGGTGTCAATCTGACTGTCAACCGTGGCGAACTGGTGTGCGTCATCGGACCGTCAGGATCCGGCAAGAGCACCATGCTCCGTTGTTGCAACCTGCTCGAGGTGCCGACGTCGGGAAAGATACTCGCCAACGGCCACGATGTGACCGATCCGAAAACCGACATCAACAAGATGCGCCAGGATGTCGGCATGGTGTTTCAGCAGTTCAACCTGTATCCCCATCTCAGCGCCTTACAGAATGTCTCGCTGGCGCTATGCAAAGTGCAGAAGCGCAAGCCGGACGAGGCAAGGGAATTGGCGATGGCGGCCCTTGAACGCGTGGGACTGGGCCACAAGGCAGCGGCCATGCCCGCGCAACTATCCGGCGGGCAGCAACAGCGCGTCGGTATCGCCAGGGCGATTGCGCTGCAACCCCATATCATCCTGTTCGATGAGCCGACGAGCGCGCTTGATCCGGAACTGGTCGACGATGTCCTCGCCGTCATGCGGGAGCTGCGCGAAAGCGGCATGACCATGCTTGTCGTCACGCACGAAATGGCGTTCGCGCACGCCGTTGCCGACCATGTGGTCTTCATGGATGGCGGGGTGGTCGTCGAGCATGGCACCGCGAAGGAAATCTTCGAGCGTCCCCAGCTGGCCCGCACGCAAAGCTTCGTGTCGCGCTATTCGAGCAGGCTGGCGCACTGATGAACGGCAACGGTGGGTTCTTCTTCACGTTCTTCAACTTCGAAATCGCCGCGCAGTATGCGCCCGCCTTGGCAACGGGTGCGCTGATCACCCTTGGGACAGGTGCCGCGGTCGTCGTGTCGGGGACTGTGCTGGGATTAATCCTGGCCATCCTGCGTGCCTTGGCCATACGTCCGCTGACGATGGCGATCGTGGCGTTCGCCGACATCCTGCGATCGCTGCCGCCGCTGGTGATCCTGATCGTCCTGTACTTCGGCTTGCCGGAGGTCGGTCTGCCGCTGTCTGCCTTCCTGGTGACCTGGATCGCGCTGTCCTTGGTGCTTGCCGCCTATGCCGAAGAGAGCATCTGGGCCGGCATATCCTCCTTGCCTGACGGCCAGATGGAGGCGGCCCGCTCGACCGGCCTGGCCTGGTGGTCCGCGATGCGGTGGGTGGTGCTGCCCCAGGCAGTGCGCCGGGCCGTGCCGACGCTGACCAACCGGATCATTTCCATCACGAAGAACACCGCATTGGGTTCCGTAGTGTCCTTGAATGAACTGTTGAATGCGGCCCAGGGCGCCAGCAGCCTGTCGGGCAATCCCACGCCGTTGATGGTGGCCGCCCTCTCCTACGTCGTCATCTTCCTGCCCTTGGTCGTGTGCTCGCGTTGGCTCGAGAAGAACTGGGTGCGGGGCTAGGGACACGAAGATGGAAAATCTCATCCAGACTTTCTTCAACACCCAGGTCTACCACGACGTATTTCCCCATTTGCTGAAGGGGCTGTGGACAACGGTATGGCTTTCGGCGATCGTCATTCCGCTCGGGGCTATCGCAGGGCTCGGACTCGCCGTGACGATGGTCGAAACGCGAAGCAGGCCGCTACGGTGGGCTGTCGTCGCGTACATCGATTTCTTCCGTGCGTTCCCGCCCCTGGTGCTCCTGATCCTCGTTTATTTCGGCTGGCCTTTCCTGGGGGTCGAACTGGACAAGCTGACCGCGGTGGTCATCGCCTTCGTCCTGAACAACGCCAGCTATTACGCCGAAGTATTCCGGGCGGGCCTGGAGGCGGTGGCGAAGGGACAGATGGAGGCAGCCAGGTCGACCGGCTTGACGCGCAGGCAAGCCCTGCTCCATGTCGTCATACCGCAAGCGGTGCGCAACGTCTTGCCGGACCTGGTGGGCAATAGCATCGAGGTCCTGAAGCTGACCACGATCGCCAGTGTGGTGGCGCTGCCGGAGCTGCTGCGCGCCGCTCGCGATGCCCAGGCCCTGGTCTACAACCCGTCTCCAATCGTACTCGCCGCGTTCATGTACCTGGTTCTCCTGTGGCCGCTTACGCGGTGGCTGGGCCGGCTGGAGCACAAGAAAAAGCGCTGATCGAAAACACAAGGCCCCGCGGCGTCTACCGGCGCTCTTGATGAGGCTCCCGGGTGGCAGCTTCGTCCGGGGTCGGGCCGCATCAATTCAATTCCTGGAGTGTTCCAACATGGCATCGAAGCAGAATCGCCTCAATGAAGAAGCAAAAGGCGTCTACATCATCGCGGCAACGCCGTTCACCGATGACGGTGAAGTGGATCTGTACAGCATCGACTCCCTCACCGATTTCTATCTCGAAAAGGGAGTCACGGGCTTCACCATCCTGGGAATGATGGGCGAGGCGCCCAAGCTTACCGAAGAAGAAACCACGCTGGTCATGGAGCGAATCTTCAAGCGGGTGGCCGGCAAGGTACCCGTCGTCGTCGGCGTGAGCAACCCGTCCAACCGCAATATCGAGCGCCTGTCAAAAGAGGCGATGGAGCTTGGCGCGGCCGGCGTCATGGTGGCCCCCGCCGCGAACCTGAAGACCGACGAACAGGTTTATGGATACTACGCCGGGGTGGCGAACCTGCTTGGGCAGGACCTCCCTATCTGCCTGCAGGATTTTCCCCAGGCGACTGGTGTACACATGTCGGTGTCCGTCATCAACCGTCTCGTCGATGAGTTCCCCCAGGTCGTCATGCTCAAGCATGAAGATTTTCCCGGCATGGGCAAGCTGAGCCAGGTGCGCCAGCAAAGCGCGGCGGATGAACGCCGCCGGATCAGCATCCTGGTCGGAAACGGCGGCCTGTTCCTGCCGCAGGAAATGTTGCGTGGTGCCGATGGCGCGATGACCGGATTTGCGTACCCCGAGATGCTGGTCCAGGTGTGCCAACTGTTTGCCGAGGGACGCGCCGAGGCAGCAGAGGATCTGTTCAACAAGTACCTGCCGCTGCTGCGCCACGAATTCCAGTACGGTATCGGGCTGGCATTGCGCAAGGAGACCTTGCGCCGCCGCGGGGCCATTCGTTCAGCCTTCGTGCGCAAGCCGGGGCCGACGCTCGACAAGGTCGACCACGAAGAGCTGGGCCGCCTGATCCAGCGGCAGGATGCAGCGCTCGGCAAATGACATTTCTTAACTAATGAGAGGCAGTCATGGCAAAGACACTCTATGTCATCAATCCCAATTCCAACACGGCTGTGACGGCGGGCATCGATGCAGCCATGGCCGTGCTGCGAGGCAATGACGGCCCGCAGATCGAATGCGTCACCCTTCCCCAAGGCCCTGCTGGCGTCCAGACCCAGCAAGACGTGGATCGGGCAGCCGTGCTGGTGCGCGAATTCGCGGAGAGCCATCGGGATAACGCGGCGGGATTCGTTACCGCCTGCTTCAGCGACCCTGGACTGCATTCGCTGCGGGAGATCCCCGGCGTCGTGGCGATGGGTATCAGCGAGGGAGCCGCGCTGACGGCGATGACGCTGGGCAATAGTTTCGGCGTCATCGCGATCTTGCAAGCTTCCATCCCGCGCCACTTGCGGGCCTGGGCTGCCATGGGTATTTCGACGCGAGTCGCTGGAGAGGTGGCGATCGGTCGAACGGTGGCCGAGCTTTCCGACGCCGAGGGCACCCTGGCGGCAATGGTCGCGGCGGGTAAGACCCTGCGCGACCACCATGGCGCCGACGTCCTGGTAATGGGATGTGCGGGGATGGCCGGGTATCGGGATACGCTCCAGGCGGAGGTCGGAGTTCCTGTCGTCGAACCTTGCCAGGCTACCGTGTCGATGGCGCTCGGCCGTCTGCAACTGGGGTGGTAATCATGTCCGGCACGGATACTACCCTGGGCGCGGCGTTCCTGCAGAAGCTCCATGCCATCGTCGGCGATGCCGGCCTGGTGCGGGACGAGCAGGTGAAACAAAGCTGCGACGTGGACTGGCTGAAGAAATGGCACGGTGTCAGCAGCGCGGTCGTTCGGCCCGCCAATACCGCGGAGGTGGCCGCGGTGATGAGGCTGTGTCATGAAACACGCACCCCGGTTGTTCCCCAAGGGGGAAACACGGGAATGAGCGGGGGTGCCACGCCCGACGACAGCGGCGCCCAGCTGATACTCAGCACGGCCAGGCTGACGCGGATAAGGGAGGTCGATCCGCTCAACAATACGTTGACAGTCGAGGCCGGGGTTCTGCTTGCCAGCGTCCAGGAAGCGGCAGAGAAGGTGAATCGCTACTTCCCGCTGAGCCTCGGATCGGAGGGCAGCTGCACCATCGGCGGCAACCTTGCGACGAATGCCGGCGGGATCGCGGTGCTGCGATATGGGAATACGCGCGATCTCGTACTCGGTGTGGAAGTAGTTCTGCCCAACGGCAAGATATGGAACGGCCTGCGCGCCCTGCGCAAAGACAACACCGGGTATTCCTTGCGCGACCTTTTCATCGGATCGGAAGGCACCCTGGGCGTAGTCACCGCCGCGGTGCTGAAGCTTTTCCCCCGGCCGACTGCCAGGGTCTGCGCCTGGCTGGGCTGCAACGACATGCGTGACCTGCTGGAGGTGCTGGCCAGGGCTCGTAACGACTGCGGCGATCGGCTCGTGGCCTTCGAAATGCTTTCCGAGGAATCGCTGCAACTGGTGCTGGAACACGTCACCGACGTCAGGCGCCCGCTGGATGGCGAGCATCGTTATCACGCACTGGTCGAACTGGCGGATACGCGAGAAGAGGCGCTCGGGGCATTGCTGGAGTTCACCCTTGAAAAAGCAATGGAAGACGGTTTGGTGCGGGACGCTGCCATCGGTGCCAGCCTGGCCCAAAGGCAGGCCTTCTGGAAGGTGCGCGAGGGGATTTCGCTGGCGCAAGTGAGAGCGGGCAAAGCGATCAAGCACGATATCGCCCTTCCCATTTCAAGCTTGCCAGATTTCGTCGACGCTGCCGTCGCTGCGGTGCAACGGGTAAAGCCCGATGCTCACGTAATCAACTTTGGCCACATGGGTGACGGGAATCTGCATTTCAACGTGCTGGTGCCCATGGACACACCAGCGGGAGACTTGAATCACCTGGTGCAGAACGTGAACCGCGTCGTGCATGACCTGGTACACGAAGCTGGCGGCAGCATCAGCGCGGAGCATGGCGTGGGACAGCTACGCAGGGACGAAATGCGCCACTACAAGTCGGAAACGGAATTCGATCTGATGATGCTGCTCAAGCAGACGATAGACCCGAACCAGATCATGAACCCGGGCAAGTTGATTTGAGCAGACACAAAATCAACCACAGCCGCAAGCGAACCTGAGAATTGACGTACTGACCAGCGCGCAGCCTTGGGGCCGGGCTTGCCCCGTGATGGCCGGGCTGGCCGGCGCAACGATGCGCGACCTGCGCACTGATTCCGTTGATCGTGACTCGACTATCGCTCGCTCTTGGTCAAACAACGTCGTCAATTTATTTCCATTCTTCGTGGAATTAGATATATCGGCACCACTGCGCAAGCGCAGTCATAAACAATTTGACTAATCCAACAGACACATCGGAAACCGCTCGGCTCCGACCACGCTCTGGATAATACCGAGAAAAGCATGTGGCCCTACGTACGCCAAATCCACATATCAAATGCGGAATATCCAAAGGTGTAGAAAATCGTAGTTCTCAAAGGCCAAGACCAAGATGCGCGTGAGAGTCGGCACCCGCATCGACTGATTCGCGGCAACGAACGCAGCGCACAAAAGATCTGGTGATGGCTCAATCGTCTGTATGCTCGGTCAACTTCTCGACCTCATAGAGCTTCGTCGAAGCGACGCCGTCACGACGGGTAACAACGTTCACGCTGACCGAGTTGCGAGCGCCGATCTCGCCAATAAGCTCCGAAGCTTCGCTCAGCGCCTCATCAAGCGTTCGATCTGGCCCAAGAAGGGCTTCATAGAAGGAGTATTGATGTTCAGCCATGGTGGTCTCGAGTAGAGCCGCCAGCATCGTCAGGGCTGCCCTGGGTCGATGGTAGCATCGAACGCCGCCGCAACAAGGTGGCAAGCAGAAAGCAAAAGGGTTCGATCAATGGTGCGAACATTGTCGGGCCACCGTCCTGCAACAGGTTCTCGCGATTCGAATGGATGTTCAGCACCGCCATGACATCCTGCTTGGCGTCGGGCGAAACGATAGGCCGAGAGCTGAAGCTCCTGATATGCCTGTCTCCTATTCGTTCCTGCTTATCGGTGCAGCAAAACAAATCAGGTTCGTCACTTTAGCGCTGCTTTCGTCTCCGGGAAGCTCAAAGGGGCAACTTGATCCCCCCCTGCAGACTCGTCGTCTCGGAATGAATAGGCGAAAAAAAACCCGCAAGGCATACCTTGCGGGTTTTTCACTTATCCGGGCCGGCTCGATATCTTTCGATATCAAGCCGGTGGCGGAGACGCAGGGATTCGAACCCTGGATGCAGTTTTTAGCCACATACTCCCTTAGCAGGGGAGCCCCTTCAGCCGCTCGGGCACGTCTCCAGAAGAGTTTGCGATTCTAGCACGGATTTTCAGGCTTTGGCGTCATTCGCATGAAAGCTTCGCGCCGGCCATCCCTGCCAGAATCTCACGCTACATCGATCAAGCCTTGGCGGCAGGTGCCTGGTCCAGGCCGAAGGCCTTGTGCAAGGCGCGCACGGCCAATTCCATGTACTTGTCTTCAATGATCACCGAGGTCTTGATTTCGCTGGTGCTGATCATCTGGATGTTGATGTTTTCCTGCGAAAGCGTCTGGAACATCAGGCTGGCGACGCCAACGTGCGAACGCATGCCGATGCCGACGATGGACACCTTGGCAACCTTCTCGTCCGTGACCAGTTCCTTGGCCTTCACCGCGGGAATCACATCGCTCTTGAGCGTCGCCACGGCGCGCGCGAATTCATTGCGGTTGACCGTGAACGAAAAGTCGGTGGTACCCGCCACGGACTGGTTCTGCACGATCATGTCGACGTCGATGTTGGCGGCGGCGACCGGACCCAGGATGGAGAAGGCAACGCCCGGAGTATCCGGCACGCCCAACAAGGTGATCTTGGCTTCGTCGCGGCTGAAGGCGATGCCGGAGACAACGGCGGCTTCCATTTTTTCGTCTTCCTCAAAAGTAATCAGCGTGCCCGAACGCATTTCCTCGTCGAGCGGAATCAGGGGGTCGGTCAGCGAGGACAACACACGGGTCGGCACGCGGTACTTGCCCGCGAACTCGACCGAGCGGATCTGCAGGACCTTGGAGCCCAGCGACGCCATCTCCAGCATTTCCTCGAAGGAAACCACCGGCATGCGGCGCGCTTCAGGCACCACGCGCGGATCGGTCGTGTAGACGCCGTCCACGTCGGTATAGATCAGGCACTCGTCGGCCTTGATGGCGGCTGCCACGGCCACGGCCGAGGTGTCCGAACCACCACGGCCCAGCGTCGTGATATGGCCTTCATCATCGATGCCCTGGAAGCCCGTCACGATGACCACGCGGCCAGCATCCAGATCGCCACGGATACGCGTGTCGTCGATGGAGGAAATGCGCGCCTTGGTATAGGCGCTGTCGGTGCGCACCGGCACCTGCCAACCAGCATAGCTGCGGGCCTGCACGCCTTCGGCCTGCAAGGCAATGGCCAGCAGGCCGCTGGACGCCTGTTCGCCGGTCGCGGCGATCATGTCCAGTTCGCGGCCATCAGGCTGCGGCGTAATCTCGCGCGCCAGGCCCAGCAGGCGATTGGTCTCGCCGGCCATGGCCGAGGGCACCACGACAACTTTGTGGCCGGCGGCGTGCCACTTCGCGACGCGGCGCGCCACGTTCTTGATGCGCTCGACCGAGCCCATCGAGGTACCGCCATATTTGTGAACGATCAGGGACATCTCGTACTCTGGCTGGAAAGTGCCGGAACTAGCTGGCAGGCAAAGCCTAGTATTCTAACGTGTTCGTGAAAAAGTGCAGGAATTTGCTCGAAAAGCGGCTGTTCAAGCAGCAAAAGCTGCCGGAATGTGGGAAATCTCACGGTGATGCATCGCCGGGTTCCCGTGCCTCGATGCTCACCCGTCCGCGCACGCAGCGCACGCAATGCGCGCCATGCTCCCACAGCAATTGCCGGTCATGCCCCATGGCGTGCAGCTGGCGCAGCTGGCGCAGCAGTTCCGCCAGCCGCGCATCGCTGGGCATGCGGGCGCCATGCAGCCGCAGCCAATAGCGCAGCACATGCGCCTGCCGCGCCGGCGACAGCAAGCGCCACGCAGCAAGGGAGAAATCTCGCGCTCCCGGGGACGGGGGCGAGACGTCCTGTGCGCCCGGAGACGGGTGCAAGAGATCCTGTGTACCCGGAGACGGGGGCGCGAAGTCCTGCATGCCCGGGGAGGGATCAAGGCCGGCCAGGTCGGCGGCCGCCACTTCCGCCAGGATCTCCGCGCTGTCGGCGGCCTGGCGGGCGTGGCGGGCGACGATGGCCTGCCAGCCGGGCCAGCGCCGGTCCAGCACGGGGGTTAGCAGCGTACGTACTGCCGCGCGGGTATAACGCTGGTCCACATTCGATGGGTCCTGGACCGCGGCCCAGGCACTGTTCGCCGCATGCGCGGCGGCAGCCTGCAGGATGCGGGCTCGCGGCACGTTCAGCCAGGGGCGCAGATAGGTGATTCCATCGCGCTCGCTGGCTGCCGCCATGGCCGCCAGACCTTCCGGACCGGCGCCGCGCAACAGCCGCAACAGCACCGTTTCCGCCTGATCGTCCTGATGATGGCCCAGCAGGATATGCCCGACGCCATCGGCGTGCGCCGCATCGGCCAGCGCGGCGTAACGCGCGTCGCGGGCCGCGCCCTCGATGCCGGCGCCGCTGTCGGTGGCCACGTGGACATACAGCACCCGCACGGGCGGAGCTGCAGACGCAGACGATCCCAGCGCCGCGCCGAGCGCCTGCACGCGTTGCGCCCAGGCGTCCGCCTCGGCGAACAGGCCGTGATGAACGTGATAGATGAAAAGCGCCAGCCCAAGAGGCGCGGCCACGGCCGCTGCGTGCACCGCCAGCATGGCGGAATCGGCCCCGCCGCTGACGGCCACGCCGACACGGACATGGCCCGCTGACCGCAGCGCGGCCAGGATCGATCGCAAGGGCGCGATCAGGAGCGGATCGCTCCCCGCCGCTGATCCGGCAGCACTGTCCTGGCCTTTGCCATTCTCGCCGCCGGTCATGGGCTAGCCTCTCGCGGCCAGGGCGCGCCGGATCAGGCGCGCACTTCCTGCACGCGGCCGTAGGCGGCCACGCGCTGCAGACGCTGTTCGACCAGTTCATCAGCCGACAACGTGGACAATTGGCGCAAGGTATCGCCCAAGGCACGGCGCAGCAGGCGCGCCATGACGCGCGGATCGCGGTGCGCACCGCCTACGGGCTCGTTGATCACGCGGTCGATCAGGCCCAGTTCCTTCAGCCGCGGCGCGGTGATGCCCAAGGCCTCGGCGGCCTCGGGCGCCTTGTCGGCGCTGCGCCACAGGATGGACGCGCAACCTTCGGGCGAAATCACCGAATACGTGGCGAATTGCAGCATCAGCACCGCATTGCCCACGGCAATGGCCAGCGCCCCGCCCGAACCACCCTCACCGATCACGGTGGCGATGATGGGCACGCGCAGCTCGGCCATGGCATAAAGATTGTGGCCGATGGCCTCCGACTGCCCACGTTCCTCGGCGCCGATACCGGGATAAGCCCCCGGGGTGTCGACGAAGGTGAACACCGGGATCTCGAATTTTTCCGCCAGACGCATCAGGCGCATGGCCTTGCGATAGCCCTCGGGACGCGGCATGCCGAAGTTGCGCATGGCGCGCTCCTTGGTGTCGCGGCCTTTCTGATGGCCGATGACCATGCAGGGCGTGCCGTTGAAGCGGGCCAGGCCGCCAACGATGGACTGGTCGTCCGCATACATGCGGTCGCCGTGCAGTTCATGGAAATCGGTGAAGATTTCGCGCACGTAGTCCATCGTGTAGGGACGCTGCGGATGACGCGCGACGAGCGCGGTCTGCCAGGGCGTCAGCTTGCCGTAGATGTCCTTGGCCAGCGTCTGGCTTTTCTGTTGCAGCCGATTGATTTCGTCGGAGATGTCCACCGCCGAATCGGCCTGCACGAAGCGTAATTGCTCGATCTTGTTGTCAAGCTCAGCCAGCGGCTGTTCAAAGTCCAGGAAGGTATTGCGCATGAAGATGGGGATCCTGTTGGTGAGCCCTGTGAAACCCGTGGTCAGTATTGAACCGGAATCGGTTCAAGGCTGTGCCACAGATACCAGGTTGCCACGGTACGCCAGGGTTGCCAGGCCAGCGAAACCTCACGCGCTTCGAAACGCGAGACGGGTTCGCCGCTGAAATAGTGTAGCGAGATTGCCTTGAGCAATCCCGGATCGTCCAGCGGCAGGACGTCCGGCCGCTGAAGATTGAAAATGAGGAACATTTCGGCGGTCCAGCGGCTAATGCCGCGGATGGAGACTAGTTCGTCGACGACGGCCTCGTCCTCCATCTTGGACCAGCGGTCCGGATGCACCTTGCGTTCGCTGAAATGCGTGGCGAGGTCGTGCAGATAATCCGCCTTGCGCTGCGCGATACCGGCGGCGCGCAGGCCGTCCGCGCCCAGGCGCAGCACCGATGCCGGCGACGGCCGCGCGCCGGCCGCTTCCAGCAGCCGCTGCCAGGCCGTATCCGCCGCGCGCGCCGACACCTGCTGGCCGATGATGGCGCGTGCCAGGGTGACGAAGGGCGTGCTGCGTGACGTCAGCCAGACCTCGGGATGCTGCGGGATCAGCTTCTTCAGGATGCGGTCGCGCCGCAGCAGATGGCTGACGGCGTCTTCCCAGTAATGGGGCTTGGCAATGAGGATATCGGCGCTGGACATGGCGTGCATGCTTTCCTTGGACATGCCTTAAACCCGGCGCCAGTTGGTCTGGCCGCCCGGTTTGTCTTCCAGCTCGATGCCCTGCTCGCGCAATTCCTTGCGGATACGGTCGGCCTCGGCGAAATCCTTGTTGCCCTTGGCGGCGGCGCGGGCGGCGATGCGCGCATCGATGGCGGCATCGTCCAGCACCGCGGCACCCGCCACGCCCCCTTCAGCGGCGCCGGCCTTGTAACGCGTCGGCGCACGCAGATAGGTTTGCGGGTCTTGCTGCAACAGGCCCAGCAGGCCGGCCAGCGCCTTCAATTGGCCGGCCGCGCGCGCGCTGCCGCTGCGATTGGCGTCGTTGGCCAGCTGGAACAACGCGGCCATGGCGCCAGAGGTGTTGAAATCGTCGTCCATCGCGGCCTTGAAGGCCTGCGCCTGGGCGTCATCCCAGTCCACGCCCTGCTCGTCCGCGGCCACGTTGGCCAGGGTCTGGTAGAGGCGGTCAAGGGCATTCTGCGCATCCAGCAGATTGTCCGGTGCGTAATTCTGCGGGCTGCGGTAGTGATTGCGCACGATGAAAAAGCGCAGCATCTCCGCTTCACGGGGATTGACCGTATAGTCCGACCGCGCCTCGTCCAGCTCGCCGCTGGCGATGGTCTGGCGGATGGTGCGGAAATTGCCCAGCGACTTCGACATCTTGTCGGAATCCACCATCAGCGGGCCGCAATGCATCCATACATTGGCCAGCACGCCACCGAAAGCGCCTTCGGTCTGCGCGATTTCGTTCTCGTGATGGGGAAATTTCAGGTCGGGGCCGCCGCCATGGATGTCCAGGGGCAGGCCCAGCAGGCTCTTGCTCATGGCCGAGCACTCGATATGCCAGCCGGGACGGCCCAGTCCATAGGACGATTCCCATTTGGTATCGGCCGGCTCCTCGGCCTTGGCGGACTTCCACAGCACGAAGTCCAGGGGATCGCGCTTGGCCGAACCCACGGCCACGCGTTCGCCGGCGCGCAGGTCGTCGAGCGACTTGCCGGACAACTTGCCATAGCCCTCGAAACCGCGCACGGCATAGTTCACATCGCCGTCGTCGGCCTGGTAGGCCAGGCCCTTCGCTTGCAGCCGTCCGATGATGTCCAGCATCTCGGCCACGTATTGCGTGGCGCGCGGCTCATGGTCGGGCGTCTGCACGCCCAGGGCACGCTCATCGGCATGCATGGCGTCGATGAAGAATTCCGTGACCTCGCCGATGCGGCGGCCGGTTTCGACCGCGCGGCGAATGATCTTGTCGTCGATATCGGTGATGTTACGGACGTAGTCGACCTCGTAGCCGCTCACGCGCAACCAGCGCTGCACCACGTCGAAACCCACCAGCATGCGGGCGTGGCCCAGATGGCAGTAGTCGTAGACCGTCATGCCGCAGACGTACATGCGCACCCGACCCGCCTCAGCCGGCTTGAAAGGTGCTTTCGTACGCGATAACGTGTTGTAGATCTGCAGCATAGGTTCAGGAGTTAACGTCCGAGGATCATGACCGCGGCGGCGTTCGACCCCGTCGGCAAGGGACGGGAGGGAATCCGCGACAGCGCCAAACAGCCAGGCAGCAGACGGTCCAGAGCACTCGGAAACGGGGCCCGGGGGACTCGAAACGCAACCGAGGCTAAAATGGCGGTCGTCAAGTATAGCAAGCGGCCCGGTCCGCGCGCCTATCCCGCGCCAACCGGGCGCTTTCTTTCCGGAATCAATGTGAATAACATGCCGCGCCTCATCCCCGTCATCCTGGCCGCGCTGCTCCTGTCGGCGCCGCTGCAAGCCGTCCATGCCCAGGCCATGCCTGGGGGCTCCACGCAATCCATCAATTCCAATATGACCACCCTGGACACCCTGCCGCCCGAAGGCGGCTGGCAGGCGCTGGCCAATCTGCTCGACAAGGCCAAGCCGTCCACCGACACCCGCCTGACGCCCACGCCGTCGCAGGTCACCGACCGCATCGAATCGCTGCTGAACCAGGGCAAGAACGACCAGGCCCTGAAGATGATCGAAGACCGCATGGCCGCGACCAGCAACCGCGGCGCCAACGATGGCACCGACGTCCAGCTGAAATTCCAGTATGCCCGCGCCCTTGCCGCCCTGGGCCGCCTCGACGAGGCAATGGATGTTTACACTCAAATGACCCAGTTGTATCCGGAACTGCCGGAGCCCTGGAATAACATGGCGGTTCTGTACGTCGGGCGTGGTGACATCGACCGGGCCCAGGATGCGTTGAAAAACGCGCTGCGGGCGTGGTCCGACTACCCCGCGGCGAAGGCCAATATGGCTGACGTACAGTTGATGCTGGCTCGCCGTTCCTACTCCGAAGCGTCCAAGCTGGGCGTGACGGGGACGCAGAACAAGGCGCGTGCCGTCGACAACCTGCTGAATGAAAAGAAGCCTCAATGATTTCGTCTCACCCGTTTTTGCGCCTGCTGCGCCACGCGGCCTGCGGCTTGGCATTCGCCGCGCTGATGCCGGCAGTGGCCGGCGCCGCGCCCTCCTCCAACCAAGTCAAGACATCCACCTCTGAAGGCAAGACATCCATGAGCTCGAATCCCCGCGTCAAAGTACAAACCAATCTGGGCGACTTCGTCATCACCCTCGACGCCGACAAGGCGCCCAAGACCGTGGCGAACTTCCTTGCCTACACCAAGGAAGGTTTCTACAACGGCACGATTTTCCATCGCGTGATCGATGGCTTCATGATCCAGGGCGGCGGTTTCGAAGCCGGCATGAAGCAGAAGCCCACCAAGGCCCCCATCGAGAATGAAGCCAACAACGGCCTGAAGAACGACAAGTACACCCTGGCCATGGCCCGCACCAATGATCCGCAGTCGGCCACGGCGCAGTTCTTCATCAACGTCGCCAACAACGACTTTCTGAACTTCAGCGCGCCCACGGCCAACGGCTGGGGCTACGCCGTGTTCGGCAAGGTCACCGAAGGCACCGACGTCGTCGACAAGATCAAGGCCGTGAAGACCGGCAACAGCGGTTTCCACCAGAACGTGCCGGCCGAAGACGTCGTCATCGAGAAGGCCGAAGTCCTTGAATAAGGTCGCCTTGCCGGGCAGCATCTGGATCGCCTCGGACATTCATCTGGGACCGGCCACGCCGGCCACGGCGGAAGCGTTCCTGGGCTTTCTGGAAGCCGCCGCGGCAGAAGCATCGGCGTTGTTGCTGCCGGGCGATATCTTCGACGCCTGGATCGGTGACGATGTGATCCGCCAGGCGCCGCCCTGGCTGGTCAGCGCCCTCAAGGGCCTGGAACGCACGGCCAAGGCCATTCCCCTGTGGCTGGGTCGCGGCAATCGCGACTTCCTCATGGGCCAGGAACTGGCCGGCGCCGTCGGCGCGCAACTGCTGCCGGAACCGGCATTGCTGCAAACCGATTACGGCGACATCCTGTTGACGCACGGCGACGAGCTGTGCACCGACGACGAGGCGTACCAGAAGTTCCGCAGCATGGTGCGCGATCCGGCATGGCAGGCCGACTTCCTCGGCCGCTCCATTCCGGAACGGCTGACCCTGGCGCAACAGGCGCGCGGGGAAAGCACGGCCGCCAACCAGGCCAAGACCGCCGAGATCATGGACGTCAACAGCGATGCCGTGCAGGCGCTGTTCCGCCGTACCGGCGTGGCCACGCTGGTGCATGGCCATACGCACCGCCCGCAGCGCCACGTGCTGCAGATCGACGGCCGCAAGCGCGAACGCTGGGTCCTGCCCGACTGGGACTGCGATCACGCCCAACCGCCCCGCGGCGGCTGGCTGATCATCGACAGCGACGGCCTGCAGTTCTTCGATCTGGCTGAAGCGACGGATTGAGCAGGGCAGGCGCAGCCGAAAAAAAGGCCGACTGATGAAAATCAGCCGGCCTTTTCATTGCTTGCCCTGCGCCGCTCAGCGCAGGAACAGCACCAGTCCCACCAGGATCCCCAAGGCGATCCGGTACCAGGCGAAGACCCGATACGTGTGGTTGGCGACGAAGCGCAGCACCGCCCGCACCACCAGCATGGCGCTCAGGAAGGCCGCGATGAAACCTACGACGATGCCCGTGACATCGTGCTGGGTCAGGATGGCCATGTTCTTGTACGAGTCGTAGACCGTCGCGCCCAGCATGGTCGGCATGGCCAGGAAGAAGGAAAACTCCGTGGCCGTCTTGCGCTGGATGCCGGCAATCATGCCGCCGATGATGGTGGAACCTGACCGCGACACACCGGGCACCATCGCCAGGCACTGGGCACAACCGACACCCAGGGCCTGCTTCCAGGTGATTTCCTCCAGACGGTGCGCGCTGGCGCGCACCTCCGAAGCACTATCGTCCGCGGCCGAGTGCGGCCCCGGCGTGGCGGCCTGCGTGCGGCGTTCCACATACAGCATCACCAGCCCACCCAGCACCAGCGTGGTGGCCACCACCGCCGGGTGGTAGAACAAGGCCTTGATGGCCTTGATGAAGATGGCGCCGATCACCGCCGCCGGCAGGAAGGCCACCAGCAGGTTGCGCGTGAACATCATCTCGCTGCGCACGCCCGTGAACGTGCCGTGAATCAGCTGCCACAAGCGCGCGCGGAAGATCCACATGACGGCCAGGATGGAGCCGAACTGGATCACGACTTCGAACACTTTGCCGGAGCTGGACTGGAAGTTGATCCAGTCCCCCACCAGAATCAGGTGTCCCGTGCTGGAGACGGGAATGAACTCGGTGAGCCCTTCGATGATGCCCAGGAATGCGGCCTTGAGCAGATACAGTGTGTTTTCAGTCACGATGACAAGTCAGGGTAAGGTCAGGAATCGGAACCGTCATCGGCCTGGGCCACATCCAGCGACAGGCGTTGGACACGGACCGAGGCAATGCGGCGGCCGTCGAGTTGTAGCACCTCGAACGTGAAACGTACGTGAGGCGATACGAATTCGCAGGTATCGCCCGGCTGCGGCAGATGGCCGAAGCGCGATAGCAGATAACCCGCAAGCGTCGAGTATTCCTGAGCTTCGTCCACCAGGCCATCGGTCTCCAGTACCTGCTCCACATGGTGGAGGTCGGCCGCGCCGTCGATTTTCCAACGGCCCTCTTCTTCCGGGACGATGTCCGGCATTTCATCTTCGTCGGGGAACTCGCCGGCAATGGCCTCGAAAACGTCGATGGGTGTCACCAGGCCTTCAATGGCACCGAACTCGTCGGCCACCAGCACCAGCTGGCCGCGCGCACGCTTGAGGATATCCATCAGGCGCAGGATGCCTATCGACTCATGCACGATGATGGGCTCACGCAGGCGGTCGCGCCGCACCCGGCCTTCCGTGATGAGATCGCCCACCAGGTCCTTGGCGCGTGCGATGCCCAGCACCTCGTCCAGCGTGCCGCGGCAGACCGGGAAGAAGCTGTGCGGCGCGGCCGTGATCTGGGCGCGGATGGTGTCGGCATCGTCGTCGATGTCGATCCACGTCAAGTTGGTGCGCGGCGTCATGATGGAGCGGATGGAACGTTCCGCCAGCGTCAGCACGCCGCTGACCATATTGCGTTCCTCGACACCGAAGGCCGGCGGCTGCTGCGCCGCGTGGTCACCATCAGTCTCGGACTCTTCGTCGGCCGGCATGGCCGGGCGCTTGCCCAGCATGCGCAGCACGCCTTCAGCCGTGCGTTCCCGCATGGGCCGGCGCGCATCCATGCGCAGCAGGTTACGGCGCGCCAGCTGGTTCAAGGCCTCGATCAGCACCGAGAAGCCGATGGCGGCGTACAGGTAGCCCTTGGGCACCTTGAAGCCGAAGCTTTCCGCGACCAGCGAGAAACCGATCATCAAGAGGAAGCCCAGGCACAGCACCACCACGGTGGGATGCGCGTTGACGAAGCGGGTCAGCGGCTTGGAGGCCAGCAGCATGATGCCGATGGCGATCACCACGGCGATCATCATGATGGCCAGGTGGTCCACCATGCCGACCGCGGTAATCACGGAGTCCAGCGAGAACACGGCATCCAGCACCACGATCTGCGTCACGATGACCCAGAAGCTGGCATACACGCGCGGTCCATTGCTGACGTGCTGCGCGCCTTCCAGGCGTTCGTGCAGCTCCATGGTCCCCTTGAACAGCAGGAAGAAACCACCCACCATGAGGATCAGGTCGCGGCCGGACGGATTGAGCGGCCCGATGGAAAACAAAGGCGTGGTCAGCGTGACCAACCAGGACATCACCGACAGCAGCACCAGACGCATGACCAGGGCCAGTGACAGGCCGAGTATGCGCGCGCGATCGCGCTGCTTGGGTGGCAGCTTGTCGGCGAGAATAGCGATGAATATGAGGTTGTCTATCCCGAGAACGATTTCAAGGATGACGAGGGTAAGCAGGCCGACCCAGGCAGCGGGGTCCAGCAGCCACTCCATGTGGTACTCCAACAGTTGAGGAACCGGTAATCGTACCCGAAAAGCCGCGCGGCTCCGGTCACAATGCGGACATGCGCGCGCGAGGGGCGTGCGGATGAGGGATGTTTAGGCTTTGTGGACGATGGCGCGCGTGGCGCAGTCGAGGTGAAATACGTTCACAGATCCGATCGGCCCCCTGCCCCAATCGTCCGCGTTCCCCCTCTCCCCCCGGCCTACCCACAGCAGGCCCCGCGCGCGAGCAAGGCAGGCCCGACGGATCTGACCAGATTTGCATGGCGTGGCATCACGGCATGCGCGACGGCCGCCAGCCATGTCCCTTCAGCATGGAAGGGCAAGGTGGCAAAGGCCGCACTGGCCGCAGGGTCCATCCAGGGGCCGCCTCCGCAGGCGGCCCTTTCTTCATCACGGCATCTTCATCACGGCATCAGGCCGGCGTGGCGCCGCCCTGCAAGGTGGCCAGCACCTGGGTGAAGATCTTGGGCGTGGCGGCCAGCACATTGCCCGAATCAAGCCAGCCCTGCTCACCGGTGAAATCCGCCACCAGGCCGCCGGCTTCCATCACCAGCAGGCTGCCGGCAGCCAGATCCCAGGGCTTCAGGCCCACGCCGCAGAAGCCGTCCAGGCGGCCGCAGGCCACGTAGGCCAGGTCCAGCACGGTCGAACCCATGCGGCGCACGCCGACGACGCTTTCCGCCACCTGGCGGAACTTGCCGCTGCCCTGGTCCGCGCCGGCCGAGCCGGCCCAGTGGGCGCCCAGCAAGGCCTCGTGGTAACGCGTGCGCCCCGACACCCGCACGCGGCGGTCGTTCAGGAACGCGCCGCTGCCACGGCTGGCGGTGAACAGTTCATTGCGCGAGGGATCGAAGATCACGGCCTGGGTGACCACGCCCTTCTGCAGCAGCGCGATGGACACGGCGAAATTGGGCAGGCCGTGGATGAAGTTGGTGGTGCCGTCGATGGGATCGATGATCCACTGGTACTCAGCCTGCGCGGGGCCCTGCAGACCGAATTCCTCACCCAGCACGGCATGGTCGGGATAAGCTGCCTGCAGCGTCTCCACGATGGCGGTCTCCGAAGCCTGGTCGACTTCCGTGACATAATCCCGCGGCCCTTTCTTGGCTACGTTGAGTCTTTCCAGGTCGAGGCTGGCACGGTTGATAATAGTGCCGGCACGCCGGGCCGCCTTGATGGCGATGTTGAGCATCGGGTGCATAGATTTCCGTAAATTCGCACAAACGCGCAAGCGGCCGCCGCCGGCTTGCGATGGTCATTCCATCGCTGCCGTGGCCCTCGGGCGGGAACCCTTTCCCGACCCGCGCCGCCCCGTCAAACCGGGGCCTCGCGGCCCGAAACCAGGCCGGCTTGCTTGCGCCAAACGTGGCATTTTAAATGACTCAGGCATTTTCACGCGTTCGTTTCATCATGGTGCAGCCCAGCCACCCCGGCAATGTCGGTTCGGCGGCCCGTGCCATCAAGACGATGGGCTTCTCCGGACTGTCCCTGGTCGAACCCAAATTCAGCGATATGACAGCCCAGCCGGAGGCCATCGCACTGGCCAGCGGTGCCGGCGACGTACTGGCCGGCGCCAGCATCCACGCCACGCTGGAAGAGGCCCTGGCCCCGGTCACGCTGGCCTTTGCCCTGACGGCACGGGTGCGCGACCTGGGACCACCGCCCTGCGACATCCGCCAGGCGGCCGATCTGGCGCGCGCGCATCTGGATGAGCATGCCCAGGGCGAGATCGCCATCGTGCTGGGGACCGAACGGGCCGGGCTGACCAATGCCCACATCGCGGCCTGCCACCGGATCTGCCACATTCCCGCCAATCCCGAGTACAGCTCCCTGAATGTGGCCCAGGCCTTGCAGCTGGCCGCCTGGGAGCTGCGTTACGCCCTGCTGGCCCACGCCGGGGCACCCATGCTGCCGCCCACGCCCGCCGCCGCCCCCGACCCGGGCGCGGCGCCCGCCTCCAGCGCGGCAGTGCAGGCCTTCCTGACGCATTGGGAAGAAGCGCTTGTGGCGGTCAAGTTCCTCGACCCGCAGCATCCCAAGAAGCTGCTACCGCGCATGCGCCACCTGTTCAGCCGCAGCGCCCTGACACGCGACGAGGTGGACATGCTGCGCGGCGTCTGCACCGCCATGCTGGCCCAGGCGCGCAAGGCCGGCGAGAAGTAGGCCCCGAAGCGGCAAAGCCCCACGCCGCGCGCAAAACAAAGGGCGGCCCATGGGCCGCCCTTTTCAGTTCCTGCCCCGATCAGTCGACCGTGGCGCCGGAGGCCTTGACCACCACCGCCCACTGTTCCACTTCGGACTTGATGAACTGGCCGAACTCGGCCGGCGTCGTCTTGACCGCCACCGCGCCCAGCTGGTCATAGCTTCGCTTGACCTCGGGCTTGTCCAGCGCCTTCTCCATGATGGCGTTGAGCTTCTCGACCACTTCCGGCGGCGTCTTGGCCGGTGCAATCAGGCCGAACCACGACGACACGTCGAACTTCGGAAAACCCGACTCCGCCATGGTCGGCAGGTCCGGCGCGCTGGCCGAACGTTCCTTGGTGGTCACCGCCAACGCGCGCAGCTTGCCGCTCTGCACGTGCGGCCACGACGACGGCATGTTGTCGAACATGAACTGCACCTGGCCGCCGATCAGATCGGTCAGGGCCGGACCGCTGCCCTTGTAGGGCACGTGCATCACGTCGACGCCGGCTTGCTGCTTGAACAGTTCGCCCGCCAGGTGGATGGACGTACCGCTGCCCGAGGACGCGAAATTCAGCTTGCCGGGATGAGCCTTGGCGTAATCGACCAGTTCCTTGACCGACTTCACCGGCACGCTGGGATTGACCACCAGCACGTTGGGCACCTTGGCAGCCAGGGCGATCGGCGCGAAATCCTTGTTCAGGTCGAAGTTGACCTTGGGATACAGCGTCTGGTTGATCGCGCTGGTGACCGCGACGAAATACAGCGTGTAGCCGTCGGCCGGCGAACGCGCGACGTATTCAGTGCCGATGTTGCTGCCGGCACCCGGCTTGTTCTCGACCACGAAGGACTGGCCGGTGGCCTCGGTCAACTCCTTGGCCATGATGCGTGCGATCACGTCAGTGGTGCCGCCCGCGGAGAAACCGACGACGATGCGTACCGGCTTGTCCGGGTAAGCGGCCTGGGCCGTCGCCCCGAAAGTCATCACAGCGCATGCGCCGGCCAGGGTCGCGACCGTCCTGCGCAAAAGGGCAAGCTTTTGGCTCATTGCCTCACTCCGTATATTGTCCATTGATTGGACGTTTAAAATAATTACTGCCTGATTTTCGGTTATCAGGCAACATACGGCAACAAGATGTCCATGGCTTGGACGCCAATCCTGAGAGCACCTCCCCGGGAGCGCATCAGACGGACATTCGATTCAACGAGACAACGCGCCAGGCTGAGGCAGCGCGTGCTGATCGCGGCCAGAGGCAGGCGGAGGGGTTTACCGCCACCGCGCCCTGATCGTGGCAGCGCGAACGCACCCACCGGGCGCCCCTGGATTTCATGGAAGAAAGCCGCTCCACCTCCACCGGCCCCCGCACGCTGCGCCGCGGGCTGCAAGTACTGGCTGCCCTGCGCGACCACGGCAGCGATGGACTTAGCGTCACCGACCTGGCGCGCCACACGCAGATCCAACGTCCCACCATCTATCGCCTGCTGGCGGCCCTGCTGGAAGCAGGCCTGGCTTTGTCGGTGCCGGGCACCAAGAAGTACCGCGCCATGCTGGCACCGAATGCCGCCGTCAGCGAACCCGACCCGCGCCTGCGCCAGACCCTGCCGATTCTGCGGCGCCTGGCCGAACGCACGGGCGATGCCGTGTTCCTGGTGGTGCGCGAAGGCGACGAGTCGGTTTCCCTGCACAGGGAGATCGGCGGCTATCCGGTGCAGATCCTGGCCACCTACGCCGGCAAGCGCCAGCCGCTGGGCGTGGGATCGGGCGGCATGGCCTTGCTGGCGGCGCTGCCCGATGAGGTCGCACAGGGCATCGTGGCGCGCAATGCCGGGCAGCTGGACGAGTACGGCGGCATGACCACCCACGAGATGCTGCGCCTCATCGACACCACGCGGGCGCGCGGTTATTCAGTGGTCGGCAATCACGCCGTGCGTGGCGCGCTGGGCGTGGGCTGCGCGCTGCTGGACGCCAGCGGCAATCCCGTGCTGGCCATCAGCGTGACGGCCATCATCGATCGCATGCCCGCGCAGCGGCAACGGGAAATCGCCGGCTGGATCACGGCGGAACTGGCGCGCCTGAAGACGGTCTAGGCGGCCGGCGGCGTGGATACCACGCGTACCGGCACGGGCGGCTGGTAGCCATTCTGGTCCAGCAGCAGGCGCACCTGGCGCAGCAGGTCCCAGCGGTATTCCCAATAGCGCGGCGACTCCACCCAGGAACGGATGTTCACGGTGACGACGTTGTCGAGATAATCGAACACGCGGACTTCGGGCGCCGGGTCTTTCAAGGCCAGCGGATGCTCGTTGACCAGCGTGGTCAGCAAGGCGATGGCCTGTTCCAGGTCGTCGCCGTAGCGGATGCCCACCGGCAGATCGTAGCGGCGGGTGGCATTGCGGCTGAAGTTGGTGATGGTGGCATTCCACACGGTGCTATTGGGCAGGGAGATGTGGATCCCGTCCGGTTGCACCAGGCGTGTCAGGAACAGGCCCACTTCTTCCACCGTGCCGTTGCTGCCGGAACTCAGCGACACGAATTCGCCGGCGCGCACCGGCCGTAGCAGTAGCAACATGATGCCGGCGGCGATATTCTGCAGCGTGCCCTGCAAGGCCAGGCCGACAGCCAGGCCGGCCGCGCCCAGCACGGCGATGATGCTGGCCGTCTGCACGCCGAAGCGCGCCAGCACCGCCACCACCGTGAAGATGCGGATCGACCAGACGACGGTCGAATGGAAAATCGGGATGATGGTGGGATCGACGCGGGTCGAGCGCCGC
This sequence comes from Achromobacter sp. HZ34, assembly GCF_002209485.1. Classification (GTDB taxonomy): domain Bacteria; phylum Pseudomonadota; class Gammaproteobacteria; order Burkholderiales; family Burkholderiaceae_B; genus Bordetella_C. The sequence continues at coordinate 1,130,978 of NZ_NJIX01000002.1, forward strand.
GCGATGCGCTGCACCCATTTACCCAGCAGCGCTGAAATCCACCAGCCCAGCACCAGGATCAGCAGTGCGGTCAGCAGGTTCAGACCCAGGTCGAAGAAACGCGGGATCAGGTTGGTGATGTCTGCCATCGCTAGGTTCATGCGCTGCGCTCCCCGGAAAGGAGCGCACTTTAGCAGATGGACTTGCCGGGATGGCGGAAGGGACGAGGCGTCATCCCACGCAAACCAGGAGATGGCCCCGCGCCCTTCGGCACTGATTTTTTACAGGCGCACCGGGCCAGCGCGCAGCCGCAGCAGGTTGCCCAGGGCGCGCAGCGGCGCGGGCGCCGGCGGGCGTGGCACGCCCGGATGCAGCCAGCTATGCAGCACGCGCGTCACCAGCGGAATCAGCACGTAGGACAACACGGGTGTCATCAGGGAACAGGTCACCAGTACGCGCCAGAACGTGGGCATGGCCGACAGGGTGTCCTTGAAGACCAGGCTGAATGTCAGCAAGGCCGGGAAGTACACCACCCAGATGCTGAAGGCCTGCTTCCAGCGCGGCGGCGCGCTTTTATGCGGACCGAACCAGCTATCCATGCCCGTGGCACGGTGGACCTTGCTGGCGCGCACGAGTTGCGCCCCGCGCTCCAGCCACATGCGGCGGGGCAATGAGCGTTCGTAACGGTCCAGGCTGGCCGCATCGTGGAAACGCAGCACGATCTGGTACTGGTCTCCGCCCTCCGGCGGTTGCAGCACACCCGAGCCCAGAAAGCCGGGAAAGCCGGCGGCCAGGATTTCACCCTGCCGCAGCCAGGCGAGGAAGTCGCTATAGCGTTCGGGGGTGATCTGGCGGGTGACCAGCATGGTCACGGGGGGGCTGAGGGGCGTGGACATCGTGTACTCCTGCTACGGCGGCATGGGTGATAACCGTGGGTGGGTAATAACCCTGAGTACACTTAAGCAAAGAGTGTGCCAATGCGGCGATGCAGCAATGGCACCTGCCTGGATAGCCGGACGGCTGCGACGGCGCGAAATCACTGCACCGCAGCATGCCTCATATCAGTGATTTCCCTAGGTCAAGCACCAAGGTGGTGCATCATCCCTGTGCAGCCGTCTGGCGCGGCCTTACTGCCCGCGCGCGCCCACGCCCGCGCTCTTGAACAGCATTTCCTGGAACGCCGTGAAGATGCGGCGCATATTGGGGGCCTTGTAGGGGAACAGGTCTTCCGGGTCCATGGCGTGGACGATGCCGCAGGTGTCGCCTTCGAAGATGAGCAACTGGCCGGCGGGCGTCTCCGCGCAGTCCATGACGAAATAGTCGAGGCCGACGCGTTGGTGGATCTGCGCGAACGCAGCGGCGTGGCGCGCGGCGAAGCCGCTGTCGAAGCCCTGCATCTGCGCGCCTTCCTCGGCGCGGTTGGCGGCGTTCTCCAGCATGTCCGCGTTCAGGTAATGCACCATCCAGCGCGGCGAAATGCCCAGGTGGCCCAGGAAGGGCCGGCCCGCCACCATCACCACGCGGTACTTGCGATAGCGCTCATCGGCACTGCGGTAATCGATGAACTGCGAAAGATAGAAGGTCGCGGCTGGGGCCGCAGCAGCTGTCCCGACCGCCGTTTCACCTTGCGCTTCGGCTAGGCCGTCGGCGGGGCCGGCGGCAACGCTGGCCGTTGCGCCGGACGCGCCGTCGTGGGCGGCAAGGTAGGCGGCGAGTCCGGCCGGCTGGTCGATTTTTTCCAGGCCATGGCCCGCATGCGAATCCAGCGGGCGCACCAGGACGGGATAATCCACACCCGGCAACAGGTCCGCCGGCCGCGCCTGGCCGCTGGCCAAGGCGTCGAGCTCGGTCCGCGTGACGCGCCGGATCGCCGGCACGATGATGCCCTCGGCGCCTTGCAAAGCCGCGCTCAGGCCGTCGCGCGAGGTCTTCAGTACATGCTCGGGCCGGTTCACGACCGGGCGATGCCACTGCGCCAGTGGTGCCTGCAGCGTATCCAGGAGCGGCCGATTGGCGGCCGATTCGCCAATCGCGACGAGCAGCACGTCATGCTCGGGCAATTGCGCGGGCGCCGGGATGCCTTCGCCCACGTAGAGAATGTCCAGCGCGATAGAGGAATCGGCGACCAGGAATTCGAACGGCGTGTTGGCGAGGAAGTCGCCGCAAGCGACCAGGACCAGCAGCCGCAACGTCGCGGGCTGGCGGTCGGCGGGCATGTGATACAGCGGCTGAGTCTGTACCGCATGGCGCTGCAGGGCCATCGCGGTGTCGTGCTGGCCCTGCAACAGCAGGACCATGGACAGATCCAACGCGGCATTGGTGTCGCCCTCGTCCTGCTGGGCCCGCGCGAGCAGCTGCTGGCGCAGGCTGTCGAGGTCGCCTTGCTGGAAAGCGTAAGTGATCAAACGCCCCTTGCCGATGAGGTCGGGGTGCTGCGCGGAGGCAGCCGTGCCGGTCGCGGCTGCCTGCGCCGCCGTCGTAGTCGTCTCGGTCATCGTCGTATCGGTCATCGTTGCTTCTGTCATGGTCTTGCCTGATGTCAGGACTCGCGCCCTGCCAAGGCGGCGACGGCAGGGATGGCGTCATCGTCCATCCCTGGCGCTGGCGCTGCCCCGGTCAGTTGGGCACCGATAGCCAGCACGGCGTCGAACAGGCGCTGCGCGTCCGCATGCGTGCTGCGATGGTTGACGATAGCTGCCCGGATCGCCAGGGCGCCGCCGATGCGGGTGGTGGATGGCGCGGCCACGCCGGACTCCTGCAATTCCAGCACGATGGCCGCCGTCAGGCGGTCGGCCGCCGCCGCGTCTTCGGCGCGATAACGGAAGCAGACGATGTTCAAGGCCACCGGCGCCAGCAGCTCCAGGCGCGGCTCGGTCTGGACGCGCCGGGCCAGCCCTTGCGCCACGGCGCAGGTATGCGCGATGACCGCGCCCAGGTGATTCGCGCCGTACACCGTCAACGTGAACCAGGTCTTCAACGCCCGGAAACCGCGCGACAGATCCGGACCCAGGTCGCAAGGCCAGGGCGAATTTGCCGCCAGCCCGCGATCGTCGCGGCTCAGATACGCGGCGCTGGCCGCGAAAGCCGCCTGCTGGGCCGCGCTGTCGCGCACCAGGATGAAGCCGGCGTCATAGGGCACCTGGCCCCACTTGTGGAAATCGAAGGCAATGGAGTCGGCCCGCTCGATGCCCTTGAGCAAGGGCGCCAGCGTAGGGGCCAGCATGGCAAGGGCACCGAAGGCGCCATCGACATGGAACCAGAGTCGCTCGCGCGCCGCGATATCGGCCAGCGCCGTCAGGGGATCGATCGCGCCGACGTCTACCGTCCCGGCGGTGCCGGCAATCAGGAAAGGCCGCAGACCAGCCTGGCGGTCGGCATCGATGGCGGCCTGCAGGGCGGCCGGATCCATGCGGAACTGCTCGTCCACGGGAATCTTGCGCAAATTCTCGATGCCGAGCCCGGCGATGTCCATGGCCTGCGCAATGCAGCCATGCGCGCAGACGGAGGTGTACGCCACCAGACGATCCGCTTGCGCTGCCACGCCGGCCTGCCGCACCGCGCGCCCCAGCGCCGCGCTGCGGGCGACCAGGACGCCGATCAGGTTGGCCATGGACGTACCGGTGACGAACAGGCCACCCGCGCCCGCGGGCATGCCGAACAGCTCGGCCATCCAGCGCGCGATCTGGCGTTCCACTTCGATGGGGATCTGGTTGCGTCCGCCCAGATTGGCGTTCAAGCCGGCGGCCAGGGTCTCGGCCAGCATGCCGACGGCGCTGCCGCCGCCGTGCACCCAGCCCATGAAGCCGGGATGCGCGTTACCCACCGCGTACGGCAGGATCTCTTCCATGAACCGCGCGTGCGCGTCGGCCAGTTCGGTCGGCTGGCGCGGCATCGGGGTGCTGAAACCCGCTCGCACGGCGGGCGGCGCCGGTTGCCAGACGGGACGATCACGCAGCGTGCTCAGGTAATCGAACATGTCGTCGAGCATGCGGTGACCCTGGGCGCGAATGGCGGACCAATCGGCGGGATCCAGGGAGGTGTGGGGCTCGGCGGGAACGGGAAGGGATGGCTGGGACAAGGGCAAGATGTCTTCGGGCACGGGGCGTCACTGTCGGGCCAGCGGTCAACCTGGAGTCGACACGGAGGTCCACGCGGAGTGCGTGGCGGGACGGGGCGGCAGGGCCGGTTGCTGATTGATGAGGTTGCTGTATCAAGGGCAATGTTGCCACCGCGGGCGCCGCCAGGCACAGCGGATCAGCGGCCCAGTTGCCGGCCATTTTGGCCTTTTGGCTAGGGGTAAGCCCCAGGGCGGACCCGATTTACCTACAATTGCCCGGGATTGCTCCGCGCCGCCGCCGCCCGCAACACACGAAGTTTTATTGGGGTCACTTCGAAAGTCTCGTGAAAAGGGTCGTTTGGACAAGCAGCTGGCGGTGGCCGGAACCGACATACCGAGAGGCAGCAACAATGGCAGTGCAGGCGACCGATCCGCAACAGAAGCCGGGGAATCCAGATTCCCCCACGACAGGCCCTGGCTTGGGCGCTGACCCAGCTACAGTTTCTGGTTCCAGCCCTGGCCCGGGTTCCGGCGCCCCGTCCGCCAGCAAAGGCGTGGCCTGGCTGGTGGCCGGCGCGTTTTTCATGGAGATGCTGGACTCCACCATCATCACCACCGCCTTGCCGGAAATGGCCCGCACCTTCGGCGTGCGGGCTGCCGACATGTCCATCGGCATGAGCGCGTATCTGCTGGCACTGGCTGTCTTCATCCCCATCAGCGGCTGGGTGGCCGACCGTTACGGTTCACGCAAGGTATTCGGCGGCGCACTGCTCCTGTTCACCGTGGCGTCCATCCTGTGCGGCCTGGCCCAGACGCTGCCGCAATTCACCGCCGCGCGGGTCTTGCAGGGCTTGGGCGGTGCCATGATGGTGCCCGTCGGCCGCCTGGCCGTCCTGCGTGCCACGCCCAAGACCGAGCTGGTCAAAGCCATTGCCATCATCACCTGGCCGGGCCTGGCGGCGCCGGTCATCGGCCCGCTGGTGGGCGGCGTGATCACCACTTATCTGGGCTGGCATTGGATCTTTTTCCTCAACGTGCCCCTGGGCCTGATCGCCATCGTGATGACGCTGCGCCTGGTGCACGGCGAAGCAGGCGGCCGCCGGCCTTTCGACGTGTGGGGCTTCATCCTGACCGGCGTGGGATGCAGCGTATTCATGTACGCCATGGACTTGTGCGGCGAACTCACCGTCAACTGGCCCCTGGTAGCGGGACTGCTGGCGGTGGCGCTGGCGGCCTTGCTGCTGTCCGTGCGCCATCTGCGGCGGGTGGAGCATCCCCTGGTGGACCTGTCGCCCCTGCGTTATCCCACCTTCGCGGTGACGATGTATGGCGGATCCCTGTTCCGCATCGCCATCGGCAGCGCGCCTTTCCTGCTACCGCTGATGTTCCAGGTGGGCTTCGGGTTGACGCCGGTGCAGGCGGGCAGCCTGATGCTGGCGCTGTTCGCCGGCAATCTGGCGATGAAGCCGGGTACCTCCTGGGTGATGCGTACTTTCGGATTCCGCCGGGTGTTGGTGGTGAACGGCTTGCTGGTGGCGCTGGGGTTCGCCGGCTGCGCGATGCTGGGCGCCTCGACGCCCTACTGGTTGACGTGTGCCGTGCTGTTCTTCTGCGGGATGTGCCGGTCCATGCAATTCACCGCCTTGAACACGCTGGGTTTCGCCGACGTGCCGCGTGCTTCGATGACGGGTGCGACCACCTTGTTCAGCGCCTGCCAGCAGCTGAACGCGGGGATGGGGATTGCGTTCGGTGCGATTGCGCTGCGGGTCGCCGAGTGGGCGACCGGCCTGAGCGGCGTGCCGGCCGGCCCGACGGAATTCCGCCTGGCACTGTCCGCGGTGGCGGCGCTCGCCTTGGTGGCGATATTCGACAGCTTGCGCTTGCGCGCGGACGCCGGTGCCGCCATCAGCGGCCATGGCAGGCCCAAGGCTGCCTAGAACCTGGCGCAGGGACGGAGAGGCCTGCTTGGAGCCGTGAATGGACATAGGGAGGCGCTGCGAGCGCCTCCCTTTTCGTTCTTGATCCTACCGATGGCTGGCTGCGTGCGAACTCTTGTTGGCGGCCCGAGTGCGTGCGGCCTTCTTGGCTGCCGCGGAGCGGCCGGCGGCGCCCTTCGTAGCGGCTGCCTTCTTGGCCGAAGCCGAGCGATCGGCGGCGGTGCGCTTGGTCGCAGCTGAACGGGTCTGCGCCGACAGGGCGCGCTTGGAGGCGCCGGCGCTGCCTTCGCGCTTCAAGGCGCGTGTGGTGGCCGTGGCGCGGCGCGTCGATTTTCGCGCTGTGCTTCCAGCGGACTTCGTCTCCTTGGCGTGGGCTTCGTCCTGATGGGCCTTTTTCTTCGTGGCGGCGGAAGCGGTCGACTTGGTCGGCACCTTGACGCCTGCCCGGCGCGCTTCCGACAGGCCGATGGCGATAGCCTGCTTGGCGGAGCGGACGCCATGCTTGCCCTCACGCACACGGTCCACCTGCTCCTTGACGAATTCGCCAGCCTGGGTGGAAGCCGATTTACCCTGTTTCTTGTCATGGGCGGCACGAGCTACGGTTTTCTTCTCCGGCATGATGGATATCTCCTGGAATAAGGCCGCAAGCCTGATGAGGCCTTCTGGCGGCGATGTCAGTGCGTACCGACTCCAGCAAACCTTGTGCCCCCGGCTTGCGCAACCGCCCGCGACAGCGGACGCCGAGTGCCACGTGCTGCTCGTCTTTGCGCGGATTCACCGCGCGAAGTGCGTTGCTGCGGAGCAGGCTTCGGTTGAGCACGCCGCTTGCGGCACAGGCGTGCCGGCGGAGCACGTCGGCAGCGCGACCGCCGTCCAGCGGAACAGGAGAAGACTCATGACCAACCACGTTTACAAACAGGTCGAATTGGTCGGTTCGTCCACCACATCCAGCGATGACGCCATCCAGCGCGCGATCGAGCGCGCATCGAAGACGCTGCGCAATGTGGAATGGTTCGAGGTGACCACGGTGCGTGGCCATATCGAAAACGGCAAGGTGGCGCACTGGCAGGTCGGCCTGAAGATCGGCATGCGGATCGAGGAGCCCGGCGAGTAATCGCGACAGAAAAACGCAGCAGAGAAGCGCAGCAAGAACGCGGGCTCCGTAGCGGCGCCCGTGCTTTTGCATGTTCGCCGCACCTGCCTGTACCGAAATGCGCACCTCGCCTCCGGGCGCGGTTTTACGTCAGGATCCGATCGTCGGGATACTGGCGAGCACAGATATCACGATGCGAATTTCGCCACCCAGGCGACGTAGCGGTCCACCCACCCTTGCAGAAAGGCTTTGGTATCGGCGTTGGTGATGTTGAAGTCCTTGTCGATCAGGCCGTCCTTCATCTGCAGGAAAACTTCCGGCGTGGTCAGCGCGGGCGCGCCCTCGGCCGCCAGGATGTTACGCAAATGCTGCTGGGCCAGGGCCGTACCCGCGGCGCTGGGCGATGCGCCCACGATGCCCACCGGCTTGTTGTTCCAGTTGTTCTGCCCCCAGGGGCGAGTGCCCCAGTCGATGGCGTTCTTCAGCGCTGCCGGTACCGACCGGTTGTGTTCCGGCGTCACGAACAGCGCGCCATGCGCGCCAGCGATCAGCGCTTTCAGGGCCGCGGCCGCGGCGGGCATATCGTTTTCATCATCCTGGTTGAAGAGCGGAATGTCAGCCAGGCTGGCGTACTTGAAAGTGACGTTCTCCGGCACCAGTTTTTCCAAAGCATGGGCCAATTGAAGATTGATGGAGCCCTTGCGCAGGCTGCCCACCAGAACGGCGATGTCGTAGTTCATGAAACGCTCCTCATCGTTGGACACGAAGACCCAGTGTAGAGACCGGAACGTGACCGGGCAATGGCGGCACGCTGCTGCTTTGGCCGGTCGTAAAGTTCAGATTGAATTGGTATGACCGGATCGCCAGGCGGCATGCAGTAAATCGGCGCAGCAACGGACCACTGCCTCGGGGGCTTCCAACGGTGAAAGATGCCCCACGCCTTCCAATACCTGGAATTGCGCCGCAGGCAGGAGACCGGCGTAGAGCGGCTTCAGCACATCGGCGCGCTCTACCTGGTCGTGGTCTCCCACCACTATTCGCACGGGCACGGCGATGCCGGCAATGTCGCCGATGTCGGCGGTCATCCCTGCTTCGGTCCAGTACGACTTCGCCCGGTCGGCGCCGCCCAATGTGTCCGCGATCACCTGTTGCCTGTCGGCGTCGGCGAGCGGCCGGTGGGCCAGGATGCCCAAGGCCTGCGCGACACCTTCGGCGCTTTGGTACGACGCCAGCATCCCCGCGCGCACTTCCACGGGAACGGGCATGCCGCCAGGAGGCGACGGCGCCACCAGCACCACGCCGGCCAGGCCCGCGGGATTGCCTCGCGCCACGAGCTGCGCCACCTTGCCGCCCATGGAGTGCCCCACCAGGACGTAGCGCTTCACGCCCAAGTGCTGCACCAGCGCCAGGACATCCCCGGCCATCGCTTCCATGTCGTACCGGCCATCGAGCGGCCTGGACGCACCCCAGCCGCGCAGATCCACGGCGATGCAGCGCGCAGCGGGCGCCAGCAGCCGGATGACATGGCGCCACGTGCGCGAGGATCCGCCCCAGTAGTGCAGGAAGACAAAGGCCGGTCCGTCGGCGGCCGCAACGCCGTCGCCTACGTCTTCGTAATGGATGTGGGCGGCTTGGAGGGTGATCGATTCAGTCATGGCAGGTCCCGGAGAACGTCGAAAGGAGACCTATTGTTGATCCAAACCCAGCAGGTGATAATCAGGCCTGTAATTGAATCATTCAGTACTAAAAATAGATAATGTCCCTGGACACCCTGACCAGCATGACGGTATTCCGCGACGCCATCGACGGCGGCAGCCTGGCTGCCGCCGCGCGCAGGAACGGGCTGTCCGCCGAGATGGCCGGCCGGCATCTCGCTTCACTGGAAACACGGCTCGGCATCCGCCTGGTCAACCGCTCGACGCGCAAGCTGAGCCTGACGGATGGTGGCCGTGCGTATCTCGAACGCTGCCGCGCCATCCTGGACGAGATCTCCTATGCGGAGGCCGATGCCGGCGCCCTGCAGGCCGAGCCGCGTGGGCACTTGCAGGTCGCCGCGCCGCTGGCCTTCGCGAATACCGTACTGGCCCCCGCCGTGGACGCCTACCTGGCCCGGCACGAGCACGTCTCCATCGACCTGGATCTGGCGGAGCGCGAAGTCGACCTCATTGCAGCCGGCTTCGACGTGGCATTGCGGCTGGGCGACCTGCCGGACACCGCCCTCGTGGCGCGCAAGCTGGGGCAATTTCCCTTGGTGCTGCTCGCGTCTCCCGCCTATCTGGCCAGGCATGGCGCGCCGGCGACGCCCGAGGCGCTGGCGGCGCACGCCTTCCTGATCTACACCCAGACGGCAGCCCCGCAACGCCTGACGCTGACGGATGATCAGGACAGGCGGGTGAGCGTCAAGCTCGCGGGCAGGACCCGGGCGTCGGACATCGGTTTCCTGGTCGAGCTGGCGCTGCTGGGGCGCGGCCCCTTGCTGGCACCCTCGTTCGTGGTGGACCAGCACCTGAAGACGGGCCGCTTGATCCGCATACTGCCGCAATGGGCCGCCCGTATCCTGCCCTTCCATGCCCTGCTGCCCCATCGCACCTTGATGCCCGCGACCGTGCGCAGCTTCGTCGACTTCCTGGCAGCATGGTTTGCCAGATAAATACAGGACCGGACACCCATGCCGCAAACCGCAGTAACCGCCTCGGGGCAAGCCCGGCCCGATCTGGACGCAATGGCCAAGGCGGAATTGGCGCGATCCGGTTTTCGGCTGGCCTTTCCCGCGGTGCTGCAGGCCCGCTACGAGCAGGACATCGCATCGGAGCGGGTCAAGGAACTGCGCTTCATCGTGTTGTGGGGCGCGTCGCTCTATTTCATCCTTGGCGTACTGCTGAACCTGACCATCATCCCGCAGCCTGACTGGCACGGTGTCGCCATCCAGCTGACCGTGCCCAGCCTTCTCGCATTCGCCATCCGGCATCTCTGGCTGCGCGACAGCACTCCCTCGGCCATCCGTGAAACGGCATTGCTGACATGCTGCCTGCTCGCCACCCTGGCCGCCATCCTGATCGTTGCGATCAAGCCGAGCCCCGCCACGCTCAGGGATTTCCTGCTGGCCATTCCGCCAGCCAGCTTCGTCCTGATCTTCGTCCGCTTGCGCTTTCGCCAGGCCGCTGCGTTCTTCGTGGCCAATATCGGCGTGTATGCGCTGACGCTGTCCAGCCGCCCGGAAATCAGCCATGACGATGCCATGTTCCTGATCGGCTTCATGACCACCCTGCTCTTTCCGGCGCTGCTGGGCGCGCATACCTTCGAACGCGCCTCACGCCGGATCTACCTGCACGGGCTGCGTGACCGCCTGCGCAACGAGAACCTGACGGCCACGAACGCCGCGCTGGCCGACCTGTCCTATACCGATGCCCTGACCAACATTCCCAATCGGCGCCAGCTGGACAAGACGCTGGACGAATTTCTGGCTGAACCCGGGGCAGCCGGTGCGCTGCTGCTGGTCGATATCGACCTGTTCAAGGCGTTCAACGACCGCCATGGGCACCTCGCCGGCGATGCCTGCCTGCGGCAAGTCGCTCAATGCCTGCAATCGCATCTGCGGCATGCGGACCTGCTGACCCGCTTCGGCGGCGAGGAATTCGCCGTGCTGCTGCCGCACTCAATGCTGGGTGAAGCGATCCAGACCGCGGAGCGGCTGCGAGTCGCGGTGCAGGACCTGCGGTTGGCCGCCCCAGGCCAGTTGACCAGCGTCACGATCAGCATCGGCATCACGGCGCGCACCGGCCTGGACACGGCCGAGGCATTGATCGGCGCCGCCGATGCGGCGCTCTATGCCGCCAAGCATGCCGGCCGCAATCGGGTCGAGGTAGCCCGCAAACCCATGCCCTCGGCGGCCTGATACGACAGGCCTGGCGACCGCCGTCACATCGATTCTCTTCCAGGTATCCAGGCGCGCACGGAAGGCCGGCCGGGGCGGGCCGCTGTCAAATGAAACGCGCAGCCCTGAACGGCTGCGGATCGACCGGCGGCTTGTCTCCATACATCAGCGCGCCCAGCAGGGCCGCGGTGCCCGCACTGGTATTGAAGCCTATGTGCTGGTGCCCGAAAGCCAGCCACAGGCCGCGGCGTCCGGGCGTCTCGCCGATGACGGGCTTGCTGTCCGGCAAGGTCGGCCGCCGGCCCAGCCAGGGAATGCTCTCCAGCCTGTCGGCAAGCGGGAATATCGCGCGGGCCGTCCGCTCGCAGATATCCAGTTGCGTCGTGTCCGGGTCAGCGTCGCGGTCATTCAGTTCGACCCCCGATCCCAGGCGTATCCCCTGCTCCATCGGCGCCAGCACATAACCGCCCGCCACGTCGTAGACGGGCCGGTTCAGCGTGGCGCCGTTACGCGTGCCGAAATGCATGTGGTAACCACGTTCGAAGGCCATGGGAACGCGAATGCCCAGGCTGGCCAGCACATCGTTGGCCCATGGTCCCGTCGCGACCACCACCCTGTCCGCCTCCAGCTGGTCACCTCCGGCCGTCGCGGCCTGCCAGCGCCCGGTCTCCAGCTGTCGCAGGCGCGACACCGACGCCCGGGCCAGGGTTCCGCCCTGTCCGGCGAACAGCCTGGCATAGGCCTTCGTCACGGCGCCCGGGCTGTCCACCGAGGATGTGCCGTCCATCCAGATTCCGCGATGGAATCCGGCGGTGAGGCCAGGCTCCATGTCGGCAATCTCGCGCTCGCTCAACAGCTTGTACGACACACCGTAGCGGTCATAGGTCTGCCGCGCCAGGGCGCTGCCCGCGAAACTCCCGGCGTTGCGGTACAGGAAGATCCAGCCATTGGAACGCAGCCGGTGCGTGATATCCGCCTCGCGCAACAAGCGGCCATGCTCGGTGGCGGACAGCGATATCAATCCATGCAGCGCGGCGGCGGTCTCTTCGTAGCGGGCACGCCTGGCGTTGAACAGGAACTTCGCGCCCCAGCCAACCATGGACATCAGGTAAGACGGGTTGTAGCGAAACCCGACGCCCTTGTTCTTCAGCAGCGTTGGCAGATTGCGCAACAGATTGGGGTTGTTGAACGGCACCAGCGAACTCGTCGCCAGCACGCCTGCATTGCCATAGGAAGTTTCGCTGCCGGGCTCCTTGCGATCCACCAGCGTGACGCGGGCACCACGGCGCTGGAGTTCCACCGCGCAAGTGACACCGACCACACCGCCGCCAATCACGAGCACTTCGTTCTTTTCATTCATACAAGTCTGCCGATGATTCTGATGCCGCAAGATCCGGCCCAGGCCGGTGGCTGCAAACCGCCATTATCCAGGTCGGCGCGGTCCGGCGGGCCTACAATGCGTCTCGCAAGCCAAAAATTGCCTGAGTTTCAGACTGCTTAAGAGAACCGTGTCGCACGCCATCGATCCCTCCCATACCCCCATGATGCAACAGTACCTGCGCCTCAAAGCCGAGGCGGGTCCCTTGCTGCTGTTCTACCGGATGGGCGATTTCTATGAAATGTTCTATGACGACGCCGAACGGGGCGCGCGGCTGCTGAACCTGACGCTGACCAAGCGCGGCAGCTCCGCCGGCCAGCCCATCCCCATGGCAGGCGTGCCGGTGCACGCGATGGAGGGATACCTGGCGCGCCTGGTCGCCCTGGGCGAATCCATCGCCATCTGCGAACAGATCGGTGACCCGGCCGCCAGCAAGGGGCCGGTGGAACGCCGCATCGTACGCATCGTCACGCCCGGCACGCTGACCGATGAAGCCCTGCTGCCGGCCAAGGCCGACCGGTCGCTGGCGGCCGTGCACGTCAGCGGCGGCCGTTCGCCACGCGCCGGCATCGCCTGGCTGAACCTGGCCAGCGGCGAATTCCACGTCACCGAGTGCGCGCCGGCGCAGCTCGAATCCGAACTGCATCGCATCGGGCCGGCCGAAGTCATCTACGCCGACTGCGCCGAATTCGACTTCAGTTTCGACGGCGCCCGCAGCCGCGTGCCGGACTGGCACTTCGAAAGCGACGGCGCGCGCCAACAGTTGCTGGCCCACTTCCGCACCGACGACCTGGCTGGCTTCGACGTCGAGGACATGCCCGCCGCCATCTGCGCCGCCGGCGCGCTGCTGCGTTACGCGGCCCGCACGCAATCGCAGGGCTTGTCCCATATCCAGAGCCTGAGCGCACAGCGCCTGGGCGAATTCGTGCTGCTCGACCCCGTCACGCGGCGCAATCTGGAACTGACCCTGACGCTGTCCGGCGAGGATGCCCCCACGCTGTTCTCCGTGCTGGATGGCTGCCGCACGCCCATGGGCAGCCGCCTGCTGCGCCGCTGGCTGCACCATCCGCTGCGCGAAAACGCGCCCGTGCTGGCGCGCCAGACGGCCATCGCCGAGATGCTGTCCGACCGCATGGACGACAACGGCAGCTACGGTGGGAATGCGACCGCCACAGCGTTGCATGGCAGTGCAGCGCGCGGTGGATTCGGCGCGGCCACGCCGCTGGAAACCCTGCGCGCCGCGCTGGAACGCTATCCCGACCTGGAACGGGTAGCCACGCGCGTGGCCTTGCGTTCGGTACGCCCGCGTGAACTGGCCAGCCTGCGCGACGCCCTGCTGGCCTTGCCGGCACTGCGCGATGCCGTGCAGCCGCTGACGCGTTCCCCGCGCGTGACGGAACTGGCGACGCGGCTGGATCTCGATCCCGCCATCGCCCATCTGCTGCAGGAAGCCATCGCCGCGGAACCCGCGGCGGCGGTGCGCGACGGCGGCGTCATCGCCACCGGCTATGACGGTGACCTGGACGAACTGCGCACCCTGGCCACCGACAGCGGCGATTTCCTGATACAGCTGGAAGCGCGCGAACGCGAGCGCAGCGGCATCGCCAATCTGCGCGTGGAATTCAACCGCGTGCATGGCTTCTATATCGAAGTCAGCCGCGGCCAGGCCGACAAAGTGCCGGAAGACTATCGCCGCCGCCAGACGCTGAAGAACGTCGAACGCTACATCACGCCCGAACTGAAGACGTGGGAAGACCGCGTCCTGTCGGCCCAGGACCGATCGCTCGCGCGCGAGAAATGGCTGTACGAGCAGGTCATGGACGCACTGGCCACGCATGTGCGCGCCTTGTCCGAATGCGCCGGCGCCCTGGCTGAACTCGACTGCCTGGCCGCGCTGGCCGACCACGCGCGGCGCCACGACTGGTGCGCGCCGGAGCTGGCCGAGGAAGCCGACATCGACATCGACGCCGGCCGCCATCCCGTGGTGGAACGCAGCATCGAACGCTTCACGCCCAATAGCTGCCGCCTGGACGCGACGCGCCGCATGCTGCTGGTCACCGGTCCCAATATGGGCGGCAAGTCGACCTATATGCGCCAGATCGCGCTGATCGTCCTGCTGGCGCGCACGGGCAGCTACGTGCCTGCCACGCGTGCGCGCATCGGCCGCATCGATCGCATCTTCACCCGCATCGGCGCCGCGGACGATCTGGCCGGCGGCCGCTCCACCTTCATGATGGAAATGACGGAGGCCGCCGCCATCCTGGCCGCCAGCACACCCGCCAGCCTGGTCCTGATGGACGAGATCGGCCGTGGCACGTCGACCTACGACGGCCTGGCCCTGGCCTGGGCCATCGCCTTGCGGCTGCTCACGCACAATCGCGCCTTGACGCTGTTCGCCACGCATTACTTCGAAATCACGCGGCTGCCGGCGGAACAGCCGACCGCCGCCAACATCCACCTGGCGGCGGCCGAATCGGCCAACGGCATCGTGTTCCTGCACGAGGTGCGCGAAGGCCCCGCCAGCCGCAGCTACGGCATCCAGGTCGCGCAGCGCGCGGGCGTGCCGCCGGCGGTGATCCGCCAGGCCACGCGGGAACTCGAACGCCTGGAATCGCAAGGCGCGCCGACACCCCAGCTGGGCCTGTTCGCCGCCGCCGCGCAGGCCGACGCCATGGCGTCCGCGCGAGCCGATGCGGACGCGGACCAGGAAGCACTGGCCGCGCTGCGCGACGAACTGGCCGCCATCGATCCCGACAGCCTGACGCCACGCGAAGCGCTGGATGCCCTTTATCGCTTGAAAGCCGCGATGCGCTAAGGCCTGCCGTCGCCATGCCGCAAACCAAGTCTCCTGCCCTTGACTTGGCGCGGCCGCTGCCCACGCCAATGCCTGTTGCCACGGGCGATATGATGCCGAAGACCAAACCAGGACACTCATGAATCCGGATACTCCCCTGCAACTCCTCGGCGGCCGCACGCCGGCGGAATTCATGCGCCGCTATTGGCAGCGCAAGCCGTTGCTGATCCGCCAGGCCATCCCCGCCTTCCGCCCGCCGCTGACCATGGCGGGGATCAAGCGCCTGGCGCGCAACGACGACGTCGAGGCCCGCCTGATCTGGCGCGAGAACGGCGTGTGGCAGATGGAACAGGGACCTTTCGCGCGCCTGCCCAAGGCCGGCGAACCAGGCTGGACGCTGCTGGTGCAGGGCGTGGATCTGCATGACGACGCCGCCGCGGCGCTGATGCAGCAGTTCCGCTTCATTCCCGATGCGCGCCTGGACGATCTGATGATCAGCATCGCCACCGACGGCGGTGGCGTCGGTCCGCATTTCGACAGCTACGACGTGTTCCTGCTGCAGGCGGTTGGCCAGCGCGACTGGCGCATCGGCCGCCAGCGCGACCTCAGCCTGCAGCCCGGCCTGCCGCTGAAGATCCTGCGCGACTTCCAGCCCGAGGAAAACCACGTGCTGGACCCGGGCGACATGCTGTATCTGCCGCCGCAAGTGGCGCACGACGGTATCGCGCTGGGCGACTGCATGACCATCTCCATCGGCTTCCGTTCGCCCAGTCAGGCCGTGCTGGCGCGTGGCATGCTGGAGGCCGCCGCCGAACAGGTGATGGCGCGCGCGGGCCAGCCGGCGGGCCCCTACGCCGAACCGCCGCTGCCCGGCCCGGACCTGAAAGGCGTCTACCGCGACCCGGGCCAGCCCGCCGTGGCCCAAGCCGCCGCGCTGCCGGACGCGTTGGTCGAGGCAGCGCTTGCCGCGGTCGGCAAGCTGCGTTTCGATGAAGCGCTGGCGACGCGTTTCCTGGGTTGCTGGCTGACCGAACCCGCGGCCAGCGCGGTGTTCGACGGCCTGCCGCCGGAAGATGTCGATCTTGCCGTCGAGTGGCCCGCGCAGGGTCGCCTGGTGCTGGACCGGCGCAGCCGCATGCTGTATCGCCAACGGCAGCTATTCATCAACGGCGAGGTGGCGCCCGTGCCGCCCTCGGCCTTGATGCGCAGGCTGGCGGACGAGCGCGTGCTGGATTGCGCGACGGCCCGGCCCGGCGAGGCCGAGCAGGACGTGCTGGCCCAATGGCTGGATGACGGGTGGTTGCGGTATATCGCCGTCTGACAAGCGCTGGACGTTTCCAGAGTGCACAAAGGCCCGGGATAGGGCCTTTATCGTCACATCAAGCAAAACACGACACAGTATGGCAAGGCCTGTTTCCTTTGGGACGAGGAAGCTTTAATTTTCCTACTCAATCGAGGGATGGTTTCCTTTAGCCTGGATTAGTGATTTCCCTAGGTGTCGGCTCGCGATCCGGGGGAATGATTCACTAAAAGGAGAACTGCTCATGATGACCAAAACCCTGATCCTCGCTTCCGTGCTTGCCGTGTCGCTGTCGGCGTGCAACAAGAAGGAAGATGCGGCGCCCGCTGCTGGCGGCTCGACGCCCTCCACCTCGGCGCCCGCCACGACGGCGCCGTCCACCACCGCGCCCTCGACCACGGCGCCTTCGACGACGGCTCCTGGCGGCGCCATGTCGCCGGCGCCGTCCACGGGTGGCTCGACGACCGCCCCGAAGTAAGACAGTCTAGTCTTAGTACTCGCAGTACCGGCCCCGCCGGACCCGCAGGCCAGGGAAAACATTCCCTCGCGCGCGTGGCCCGGCGGGGCTTTTCTATCGTGGCGCCATGGAAGGTCATCGATATTTTTGATTTTCATCTCTCCCGAATGAGAGGCGGGAGACGGCTTCACCGAGACAACCGCGGCAAGGTAGCTTTGACGATCGGTCTCATGACAATCATGGCCTAGCCATTTAAGCAGTTCTTGCACCTTTTCTGTGGGGCATGATCCTCCTAAAGTGACGACATCGGCACTGGCCGGACAGCGATCACCGATCGCCAGTGACCAGGGCCACGACAAGGAAAGGATCATGTCCACGCTACACCTGCGCCACCTCGAATCCGACCAGGACTACGCCGCCAGCTTCGAAGTCATGCGCGCCCTGCGTCCTCATCTGACCGACCCGCAAGCCTACGCCGCGCAAGTGCGGCGGCAGGGCGAGCAGAGCTACCGCCTGCTGGCCGCCTGGCAGGACGACCAGGTCGTCGGCCTGGCCGGTTACCGCCTGCAGGAAAACCTGATCTACGGCCGCTTTCTCTACCTCGATGACCTGGTCACCGCCGACCACGTCCGCAGCCAAGGCGTCGGCGCACAACTGATAGCCGCCGTACGCGAAGCAGCGCGCCAGCATGGCTGCGCGAAATTCATCCTCGATACCGGCCTTGGCAATGCCCTGGCCCAACGCTTCTATTTTCGCCAAGGCCTGCTGTCGCAAGGCATGCATTTCGCCCAGGCTTTGTAAACGTCGCGACGACAGCGCGATCCCTGCCGGCAAGCCCGCGGCACACACGCCGCATCACCGCCAGTACCCACACCCCACGGAGTCATTCCATGAGCACCCTGCGCCTGCCTTACAACACCCTATCCCCCGAAGCCTACGCCGGCTTCATCGCCACCAAGAAAGCCTTGTCCAGAAGCAGCCTGGGCAAGCAGCTCATCGAACTGGTGAACCTGCGTATCTCGCAGATCAACGGCTGCGCCTTCTGCCTGGAAATGCACACCGCATCCCTGCGTGAAGGCGGCATACAGGCGGCCAAGCTCGACGGCCTGGCCGGCTGGCGCGTCAGCGCGCATTACGACGAACGCGAACGCGCCGCCCTGGCCTGGACCGAAGCGCTGGTGGATGTGGCCCACACGCACGCACCCGATGCGGACTTCGATCCCCTCAAGGCGCATTTCAGCGACGTGGAGATTTCCGACCTGACTTTCGCCATCGCCTTGATGAGCGCCTTCAACCGCATGGCGATCGGCATGCGCCAATAAAATCACGGACGCCCCAAAAGCCAAGGGCCGCCCTTCTGTCTCCAGAAGGGCGGCCCTTGGCTTTGTCAAACCCGCCGTCCGCTTGAACCGGACGGCGTCCTGCGATTACATCTTGTCGCGCAACACGCCGAGCAGACGTTGGGCAGTCGGGGTGTTGTTACGCTGACCATTGGTGTCGAGCACCGTGATCTGCGTGGTATCGCCCTGGCCCGCCAGGTGAACGCGGTATTGCGGCGCTTGTGCCTTCTTGTCGCTGCTGGAGAACAGGCGGCCGAAGAAGCCGGGCTGCTCGTTCTGCACACCGGTATCGGTATCGTAGTAGCGCACGAAGTAGTCACCAGCGGAACGGTCGCGGTCATCCACCGTGAAGCCGCCCGAATCCAGCGCCACGCCAACCCGGCGCCACGTGCGATCGAAGGACTCATTCACGTTCAGCAAGGCGCCATCGGCACGCACGTCCTGCACCTGCGGACGCTGTTGCGGTGCCTGTTCGGCATTGGCCACCAGCGTCTTGGCCTTGTCCGTGTCGGTACCCAGGAAGACCATCATGCGCGCCAGCATGGCGGCGTTCAGGCCCGGATCTTCCTTGCCATAGGTCCACTGCGTGTTGGAGGCCTCGACGTTGGCGGCGCCCACCACCTTTTCCACCATGTGCTGGTGGCTGATGAAGACTTCGGTATGGCCATTGACGCGTTCGACGCGGGTGCGGAATTTCTCGCGCTCGCCGCTATCGTAGGCTTGTTCGATCAGCATCCCGAGCGCCTGGCGCAGCCAGCTTTCCGGGATCTTGGCGCGGTTTTCCGCCCAGTTGGTCTCGATCAGGCCGGCGGCGGGATTATTGGTCTCGATGTTGAAACCGTTGCTGGTCCAGAAGTCGACGATCTTGGGGAAGACCTGGTCCGGCGGACCCTCGATCACCAGCCAGCGCAGGTCGCCGTCACGCTCGACATGCATGTCGGTACGAGCCGGCAGTACACCGCTGGCGGGCGAGTTGACCTTGGTCTCGGTCGCCTGTGCCTGCGATTGCGCCTGGTATTGCGAGAACGTGGTCGAGCCGGTCGCCGGCGCGCGGTAACGCGGGTCGTTGGCGGCCTGCGTGAGATCAGGCGGGATGCTCAGGGGATCGACCCGCTGCGTGCTCGCGCTTTTGTAGTCGATGGATTCTTCTTTACCCAGGAACTGATTAACTTCGCTGCAACCGGCCAGCAAGACCAGGGTAATCAATGCCGACAGGCCGGCATAGCGCTTGTTCATACGTATCCTCATAAATCCTTTAGAGCAGACCGGCGTCCTGGAGCGCGGCCTTTACCGTCGCGTGGTACTGGTCGCCGAGTTCAACCAGCGGCAGGCGATAGCCCAGGGGCATACGCCCCATATGTGCCAAAGCCCACTTCACGGGAATGGGGTTTGCCTCGATGAAGAGCGCCTTGTTAAGACGCGCAAGACGTGCATTGAGTTCACGCACCTTGGGCACGTCCATGGCCAGGGCTGCCGCACAGAGTTCGCGCATCAGTCGCGGCGCGACGTTGGCGGTCACAGAGATGTTGCCGCGCGCACCCAGCAGGATCAGCGCGGCCGCGGTGGGATCGTCACCGCTGAATACTTGGAAGCTGGCCGGCGCTTCGCGCAGCAGCAGCGCGCCGCGGGCGATATCGCCGGTGGCGTCCTTGATACCGATGATGCCGGGCACCTGGGCCAGGCGCAGCACGGTGTCGTTGCTCATGTCGGCCACGGTGCGGCCCGGCACGTTGTACAGCACGGTAGGCAGGTCGACCGCTTCGACGACGGCGCGGAAGTGGCGGTACAGCCCTTCCTGGCTCGGCTTGTTGTAGTAAGGCACGACGGACAGACCCGCCTGCGCGCCCACCGACTTCGCATGGCGCGTCAGGTGGATGGCTTCATCCGTCGAGTTGGCGCCCACGCCGGCGATGACAGGGATGCGGCCAGCCGCATGTTCCACTGCAACGCGGATCAGTTCGGCATGCTCGTCCATCGACACGGTCGGCGACTCGCCGGTGGTGCCGACCACGACCAATGCATCGGTGCCTTCGGCCACGTGCCAGTCGATCAGGTTGCGGTAGCTGGCGTAGTCCAGCGTGCCGTCCGGATGCATGGGGGTGACCAGGGCCACCATACTGCCCTGAAAATTTACGCCAGCGGCGTTTGCCGAGGATGCCATCGTGGAGGGGCTCCAGGGCCGGGGACGGGATTGCCCGCGGCCTTAATCCGTGAAACCCGGGAGTTTACCGGATACCGGCGAAATTCCTAGCGAGCAACGGGCAATCGTGGAGAAAGCTGCCGATTTCCGGCCGGTTCCTAAGAAATTTCTTACAGGAACCAGCTGACGATGGCCCCACCCAGCGCCAGGAAGGGGTGCATGAAGAAGCTGAGCGAGCCGGTGAACAGCAGCAGCAGGACGATCATCGTGCCGTAGGGTTCGATGCGCGAGTACTGCCAGGCCAGTTTGTGCGGCAGCAGGCTGAAGACGATACGCCCGCCGTCCAGGGGCAGCAAGGGCAGCAGGTTCAAGGCCATCAGCACCAGGTTGACCATCACGCCCGCATAGGCCATCTTCAGCCAGAACCCGTCCAGCCCCCCCGCTTCGGACAGCAGGCGCAGGATCAGGGCCCACAGGATGGCCATCAGCAGATTGGCGCCCGGCCCGGCCGCCGCCACCCACAGCATGTCCTTCTTGGGACGGCGCAGGCGGCCGAAGTCCACCGGCACCGGCTTGGCCCAGCCGAACAGCAGCCCGGGGCTGCCCAGCAGCTTGGACGCCAGCAGGATCATCAGGGGCACCAGCAGGGTGCCGACGGGGTCGATATGGCGCGCCGGGTTCAGGCTGACCCGTCCCATTTGCCACGCGGTCGGGTCGCCCAGGGCGCGCGCCGCGAAACCATGCGCCGCCTCGTGCAGGGTGATGGCGAATATGACGGGGATCGCATAAATGGCGATCGACTGGATGAGATCGTTCATGAATCAGGCGATTCCTAACTGGGCGGGGTCGCCGCGGCCCAGGCGCAGCACTTGGGGATCGGCGCCGGTCAAGTCGATCACCGTCGTCGATTGCGCGGGACAGGCGCCGGCATCGACAATCGCCGCCAGCTCATGTTCATAACGTTCGCGGATGAGTTCGCCATCGTTCAGCGCCTCGGTTTCGCCGTCGGGGATCAGGGTGGTCGACAGCAAGGGTTCGCCCACCAGTTCCAGCAAGCCCAGCGTCACGGGATGCTCGGGTACCCGGATGCCTATGGTCTTGCGCGAAGGATGGGACACGCGCCGGGGCACTTCGCGCGTGGCTTCCAGGATGAAGGTGTAGGGACCGGGCGTGGCCGCCTTCAGCAGGCGGTATTGGCGGTTGTCGACCCGGGCGAAATGGCCGATCTGGGCCAGATCACGGCAGATCAGCGTAAGATGATGCCGCTCATCCAGACCTCGCAAGCGACGCAAACCGTCGGCCGCGGCTTTATCATCCAGCCGCGCGATGACCGCGTAGCTTGAATCGGTGGGAACGGCGGCCAGCCCGCCGTCGCGCAGCAACTGCGCGGCCTGCTTCAACAGGCGAGGCTGGGGGTTCGCGGGGTGTACGGAGAAAAATTGCGCCATGCGATTATCCTAACATCCTGCATTGCGGCATCCGCGCGTGCGATGCCAGAAGGAGATGACTCATGCGCCTGGACGATTCCCGCGAAAGCGACAATGTGGAAGACCGCCGCGGCTCCGGCCCGATGATAGGCGGACGCGGCACCATAGGCATAGGCACCATCGTGCTGGCCCTGGTGGCGATGTACTTTGGCGTCGACCCTCGCATCGTCATGGAATTGGCGGGCGGCGGCGCGCCGACCCAGCAACAGCAGCAGGCGCCGGCGCGTACGCCACCGGCTGACGACAGTCGGGCGCGCTTCGTCGCCAAGGTACTGGGCGAGACGGAGGATACCTGGACCCAACTGTTCAAGCAGTTCGGCAACATGCCCTACACCGATCCCAAACTGGTGCTGTATACCGGCGCCACGCCCACCGCCTGCGGTACCGGCCAGTCCGCCATGGGGCCCTTCTACTGCCCCGGCGACAGCAAGGTCTACCTGGACATGTCCTTCTTCGACGAGATGAAGCAGCGTTTCCAGGCGCCCGGCGAATTTGCCCAGGCTTATGTCATCGCTCATGAAGTCGGCCATCACGTGCAGCATCTGCTGGGGATTTCCGGCCGGGTCGATCAGTTGCGGCGGCAAAACCCCTCACAGGCCAATGCGCTATCGGTCCGCCTTGAACTGCAGGCGGACTGCTTTGCCGGCCTCTGGGCCAATCACGCCGACGCCGCGCGCCACATCCTGGAACAGGGTGACGTGGAGCAGGCCTTGAATGCCGCCAGCGCCATTGGTGACGATCGCCTGCAGAAACGCAGCCAGGGCTACGTGGTGCCGGACACCTTCACCCACGGCACGTCGGCGCAGCGGGTGCGCTGGTTCAAGCGCGGGCTGCAGTCGGGCGACATCAAGCAGTGCGATACGTTCGGCGCCACCCAGCTGTGACGACAGCTTAGCGCGCCGGGAAACCCGTCAAGGCGTCGACGATCTCGCGGCCGTGCGATACCGCTGCGTGCACGGCCTCGGCCGGGCTGTAGACGAAACCACCGTCGACGAAGCAGGGAATCGGATACGTATCGGCGTCCTGCTGCAGCGAAGCGGGAACGACCTCCACGACAGCCGTGAAGATGGGCGCGCTGGATGACTTATCGATCTTGCCAGTGCTCTGCAAACCACGCGCGACCTTGGCGGTCAGGCGGAAACCTTTATAGACGTGATGATTTTGGTGCACTACAGGACCCCTCTCATTTATAGGGAGAATAGCCGTGTGTCGTGACAATTCGCGGAATATTTTGTAACGCTGAAATGACTAAAGGTTAAATAGGAATTACCCGTACGCGCTAACTCCAGCCTCAACTTTATGGGGTCGCATGGAAATGCCTATGGGAATTAACTCAGGCATGAGAATTGCTGAGCATCCTGTTGATAAAAACAGGTACGTGGGTGGACACGCATGGTCACGTTGTTCCATGGCCACGGCCGGCACGGAGAATCCATATGCTGACTAAAGAACAACTCAACGTACTCAAGGCCATCCACAGCGGCGACGCGTTCGCGGACAACCCGCACACGGAGCTCCTGCTGGAGCGCGGGCTGCTGTCACGCCAGCCGGGCATGAAAGGCCTGGCCGTAACCCCTGCCGGCCGGCGCGCGATGGGCCTGGGCGAGGCGTTCGGCGATTCGATTCTCGACGCGATCCTGCCGGGTGAAGGCGCCAATCAGGCTGTGAAACCGCACTAAGAGCACATAAAAGCCAGGGGCCGCTGTTCAACGTCAGCGGCCCCTGGCAGTTCCTGTTCATCGCAGGTGGCGCCAGGCGGCCCGGTTGTTGAACAGAGCCGCCGGCGCATCAGTGACTGACGAGGTCAAGCACCTTGCTTCAATGCCGCGGCGATCTGCTCCGCCATGCCCGTGAAGCCCGCCAGGTACTGCGGGCTTTCCGAACTGGCTTGCAAATTGGCATGGTTCTGGGTCAGGCGGGCTTCAATGGCCTCGCTCAGTCCAGGGGTGCCGCGCGCGACATGCAGGGTGCACAGCAAGGCGCTGGCCAGCGCACTGATCTGACCACCTTGGTGGGCGATGGTCTGTGCGACCAAGGCCAGTTTTTCATCGGTATCCATGATTTTCCTCGCTAATCGATGCAAATGCCGGCGGCAACGGCGAGCGTCGGGAAGCGTAATAAAGACGGCGCATCCCTTGGAAACCGCTCCGGGACTGAACGCGCGGCCGGCGAGCCCGCGCATCCTAACATGGCGGTATCCGGGCCCTGAGCACGCTGGACGGACTGCAACTTCCGACGGGCTTGGCGGCGCAGCGTTGTCGTGCCAAGCTTTGGCTGGCACGGCGAGCAACACAGCGTATGTACAAGTAGAAGGATAAGCAATCCATGACCAAGCCCGTCAAGATCACCCTGCTCACTCTCGTGGTCGTGGCCGCCCTTGTCGCGCTGGGCGCTGCCCTGGCCACCCATATGGTCGTGGGCCGTATCAATGACGTGCTGGGCGACCAGGGCCATGCCGAGCAGATCCACGTCGGCCTGGACGAAATCGTCCTGGAGAATGTCGAGATCGGCGCGCCGCCGGACTGGCCCGCGCGCCAGACCCTGCGCGCGGCCCGCGTCGTGGTGATCCCGCAGTGGCGCTCACTGCTGTCCGACGAAATTTCGCTGGAACGCATCACCGTCAGCGATTACTACCTGACCCTGCTGCGCCCACGCAATGGCGCCATCCGCTATCTGCCGACCTTGCGCGAGCATCGCGATGAGGAAGCGTCGGGAACGGACAAGGATGGCGACGGCACGGCGCGCCGCCGCGCGGTGAACATCGACAAACTGGAATTGCGCAACGGGCACCTGGATTTCTACGATGCCGCGGTCGCCACCCCGCCCTACAAGGTGCCCCTGGACGAGTTGAATGCCGACATCGGCCCGGTGCGCCAGCCCGCCTCGGATCAACACACGCAACTGCATGCGCAGGGGCAGATGGTGGGCAAGAACCGGCGCGGGAAGATGGAACTGGAGGGCTGGGTGGCCTTGCCCAGCCACGATGCCGACATTCAGGTACGCCTGCGCAGCGTCGATGTGGCCCTGGTCGCGCCCTATCTGCAGCGCCGGTCCCCGGCGGCGCTGGCGGGCGGGCTGATGGATCTGGACATGCGCACCCAGGTACAGAAGGACCAGTTGCACGCGCAGGGCCACATCACGCTCACCGACCTGAAATTCGCTGACGGCGACGCGCCCTTGCTGGCACTGCCGCGCAAGGCGGTATTGGCCGCGATGGAAGACCACAAGGGCAAGGTCAGCTTCGACTTCTCGCTTGCCGGCAACCTGCATGATCCGAAGTTTTCCATGGACGAAAGCCTGGCCATGCGCGTCACCGCCGGCTTCGCCAAGGTACTGGGGGTCAGCGTCGAAGGCGTGGCGGGCGGCGTCGGCGACGCCGTGAAGGGCCTGGGCGACGCCTTGGACGGACTGCTGAAGAAGTAAGCAGGCGGCACAGGTCTTGCGTCCGTGCAGCCGTCTTCGGCTTCGGATCTGGACCATGACCACGCCACGTTCTCCCTCCTCGAATCGAGAGCTGCCCACCGCGCCCGGGCAGGCCCGGCAGCAGCCACAGCACCAGGTGCCGCCTTCCCGGCGGCGCATGGGCTTGCGCCCTGGCCATGCGTCGGGCGTGCATGCGCTGTTCGAGCGCTTCGCCGCCAAGGTCACATCATGGACGGGATCACCACTGGCGTTCGGCATCGCGTTCGGAATGGTGGTGGTCTGGGCCGTGACGGGCCCCGTCTTCGGCTACTCGGAAACGTGGCAGTTGGTGATCAACACCGGCACGACCATCGTCACCTTCCTCATGGTGTTTCTGATCCAGCAAAGCCAGAACAAGGACAGCCATGCCGTGCACCTGAAGCTGGACGAATTGCTTTGCGCAATCGTGGAAGCGGACAATCGCCTGGTCGACATCGAAGAACTTGACGACCATGAGCTCGATGAGATGGCCGACCGCTATCGGCGGCTGGCGCAACGTGCCCGCGCGCATCGCCGCGAGATGCAGCAACGCGGCGCGGGCGATGGTGAGAATGAATGAAGTGGGCTGGACGCCCGGCAAGCGCGATCAGGGCGCCTCGATCGTACGGATCGAAGCGCGGCGCATCAGTGTCAGGCCACCCAGCCGGCATCGGGAACCGCCGGACCCGGAGTGGGTAAAGGCGGGGATTTGGGCTTCTCACCGGCGGGAGGCACGTCCGGCGGAAGACCGACATCGGGCAATCCAGGCGGCGTGGTGGGATCCGGGGTGTGGGGAACGGGAATATCCGGATTCTCGGGCAGACCCGGGGTGCGGGTGTCGGCAGGTTTCATGGCAGATCTCCTTTTGACGACTGCTGGAACAAGTGCGCTCAAGGTAAATGAGCGCCACGTGAACTCGAGTTGATTTCACTGGACCGCAACTTGCATGCCCCGCCCTGACCGCTCAGACAACCGGGACGGGTGCCATCCTCTCTTGCGACGCCTCCCAACTGGCGCGCGACCGGGAGCGGGCCGGCAGCGGCTCCACGAACGACGCCGATTGCACTGCGGGTACGCGTCGCACATCGATGAAGACGGCATGGCCTGTACCCATCACCGCGTTGCGCGCGCGGTATCGCAATGATGCCCGCTCCGATACCTTCACCACATCCGCCGAAACACCGCGGCCAACCAGGTAGGCGCTGACCTCATGTGCACGTGGCACTCCCATCTCTTCGAACATGAGGTATTGCGAATTGATTTCCACGCGCGTCATGTCGCACGCCCGTATGCTCCTGGCCAGGTCATCCAGGGTGCGCACGAGCCCCGGGGAAAAGTCCTTGCGCGACAAGGGCACATCCTCCAGGCGCATGGTGAACGGCTGCGCCACGCCGATTCCTGGGCTGCCCGAATCGCAGTGCGCATAAGTGAGCGACACTTCGACCCCGAATCGCAGAGCCAGGCCCATGCCGTGTTCGCGCAGCTTCCTTACCTGCTTGACCTTGACATGCACCTGCGCTTCGTCGATGCCGGCGGTGAGCAGGTATTCCTTGATGGCATCGACGCGCGCCTGGGCCTTGCATTCATCCTTCACCAGCAGGAAATAGGCAGCCAGGTCGACACGATCCACGGCCTTGGTGCGACAGCGAACCACGATGTCATCCAGCTTGCGTCGCAGCCCCGCGTCGAACTCCGCGATTTGCTCGGGGACGTTCAACACGTCCTCGGAGGTCTGCGTGCTACCTGAACGGGGCCCCGAGGACACGGGCGCGGCAGCGGTTTCCTGCCGGGCGACGAGCTCCGCGCGAAACTCACTTCCTGCCGCGGCGGCACTGCCTTCGCGGCCTCCGGCTTCGGCTTCGGCCTTGACCATGCGGCCTGTGCAGGTGGCAGACAGGTCGGTGGGGGAGCTCATGATGATGTGGTCATAGACGTAGCAGCCACGCAGACCGGCATCGCAGGACATACGGGTCATTCGTCCTCCAGATAGCCGATGTTCATGCCGCTGGAACGGGGCAGGTAATGGACCAGGTAATCCGTCGAGGGCTGCAAGTGCTGCTGGATCACGTCGGCCAACGCCGTACTGAACACGGCCAGGCATTGACCGGTCGACGGGTCCATGACGGTGATGCCATCTGGGCCATGCTCATGGCCGACGCCGGCCAGGGAAATCATCAGCGCTTTCTCGTCGCCCTGCAGGACGATGCTCGCGTGCTCGTCGAGTGTCGCGCGGATTGCCTGGAACTGGTCCGCCCAGGACACGGGCTGCAAGGATTTCGCGGGGAGCGGCGGTGCGCCCACGATGTCATATCTTTTCAGGAAATCGAGTCCTTCATCACGGCGCTTGCCCTGCATCACCAACATAAGTTGGCATAGCGTGCTGGGCGTCAGGGATGGCGCATGGCTGTCATCCGGGACGAGCAGCCAATCCGCATAGCCCAGGTCGCTTTCCATGGAATAGGCCAGATAGCCCGCCCCCTTGTGGCGGGGGGCGTAGTAGCCATCCAGAACCGAATAGCACACCGTTTCGTCCGGTCCTGGCGAGCAGTACAGCAAGGAAGCGGTATCCATCGCACTGTCGATGGACGAACGCTTGCGCGAGACGGCTTCGTGGGAAGGATGCATGCGGGCGCGCGAGGTGCCGGCGGTGACGGTAAAGCCGGTGCTGACGCCGGCGGCGAAGCCGGCGCTGGACCCGGCGGGGCGGCGCGGATCCGCGGCAGGCTCGGCGGCTTGGCTCGCGGCTTGGCTAACCGAGCGCGATCGCTCGCCGGAGAAACAGGAAAGGGAGTTACCCATGAACATTTCCCGCCAAGGCTTTGCCGCGTGTCCGCCACAAGCAAGTATCGATCGAATTTCCCACCAGACTCCCCTCCATTGCGAAAGCAAAATATCTGAGTCGGTTGCGGATTCTTCTGCAAGGTTCCCTTTAATTGCGGAGCAGGGCAAAAAAAAACGCGCCCAAAAGGGCGCGACGTCGCACAGGCCTGACACAAGAAGAAGGCGCTTTGGGCCGCAGGCCCAAAGCACAACGTGGGGCAGGTTAATTACCTGGGCACCCGGCGGGGTGCCCAGGTAATGACCGACCATCTCGGCGTCCGGGAAAGAAGCCTGAGGCGTCCGGCAGCGCTGCCTACTCGTATTTCTTACCGTTCTCCAACAATTCGGGCGTACCGATCAAGGCATTGAGCTGGTCGAAGTCCAGCATCGAGTCGCGCCAGGGCGCGGTGCTGCCGTGTTCGCGCAGGCTGCCGTAGTAGCGCTGCAGCATGAATGAAACGGCGCGTGCGGTGCCGCCCGGGAAGATGACGATGGAAAAGCCCTTGGCACCCAGTTCCTGGGCGCTCTTGACCGGCGTCAGGCCGCCTTCGACCATATTGGCCAGCAGCGGCACCTTGCCCTTGAAGCGGCTGCAAGCAGCTGCCATCTGTTCGTCGGTACGCAGGGCCTCGACGAACACGGCGTCCACACCGCATTCACGGTACTGTTCCGCCCGGTCCAGGGCCGCTTCCAGGCCCTCCACGGCCACCGCGTCGGTGCGCGCCAGGATCAGCGTATCGGCGCTATGGCGTGCATCCAGGGCCGCCTTCAGCTTGCCGCACATTTCCCGTACCGGCACCACGCTCTTGCCGGCCAGATGACCGCAGCGCTTGGGAAAGCCCTGGTCCTCCAGCTGGATCATCGCCGCGCCGGCCCGTTCGAAACCGCGCACGGTACGCTGGGTGTTCAGCGCATTGCCGAACCCGGTATCGCCATCGACGATCACGGGCGTCTGCACTCGCTCGGTAATGCGCGCCAGGGTCTGCTCGACTTCGCTATAGGTCGTCAGGCCCACATCGGACCGGCCCAGACGGGTATAGGCGATGGACGCGCCCGACAAATACAAGGCGTCGAAACCGGCCTGCTCGGCGATCAAGGCGGAAAAGGCATCGTAGATGCCCGGGGCCAGAACGCAGTGGCCACTGGAGATTTTCTGTTTGAGGGTATTCGGCATCATGTCCTCGTATCAGTCGGATGGGAAGCGCCGGCATCACACCCGGCGGAAATGATCATCAGGAAATATTCGGCCTGTTCAGGGCTTTTACCCCGGGCTTTCACCCCGGGCTTTCACCCCGAGGCCGTCACAACATCAACGCATGGGATTCGCCTTCAGGCTGCCGTCGGCAAGACGGCGCTTGAGCTGCGGCAACAGGCCGCCGGCCTGCACCATGTCGCGCAGGAAATCGGGGATCGGTGCACAGGCCAGCGCCGTACCGTCGTCGCGCAACACGCGGCCGCCTTCCAGGTCCAGCCCGATGTGCTCACCCTCGGCCAGGATCTCGGCCTGCGGGCAGGTCAACAGCATCAAGCCGACATTGAAGGCGTTGCGGAAATACAAGCCGCTGTAGTTGGGCGCGATCACCGCGCTGATGCCCAACGTCACCAGCGCGGCCGCGGCCTGCTCGCGCGACGAACCGATGCCGAAGCCGGGCCCCGCCACCAGCACATCGCCGGGCCGCACTTGGGCGGCAAACTCGGGCCGCACGCGCTCCAGGCAATGTTGCGCGATTTCCTCGATGCTGAATTTCATGTAGGCGCCAGGCGCCAGTTGATCGGTATCGACGTCGGCGCCCAAGCGCCATACTCGGTGGGAATTCATCGCTGTCCTCCTGTCAAGCCAGCATGTCGCGCGGATCCGCCAGGCGGCCGGCGACGGCGGCAGCGGCCACCGTGTAAGGGGAAGCCAGATAGACCTGCGCCGTGCGCGCGCCCATGCGGCCCTGGAAATTACGTGCAGTGGAAGCCACCACATTGGCCCCTTCTGGAATGGAGCCGCCGTAGCCCGAACAGGCGCCACAGGAATTGGGCAGCAGCTGCGCGCCTGCCTGCATCAGGATCTCCATGGTGCCTTCTTGCGCCGCCTGCTGTTGCGCCTGCGCGCTGGCGGGCGCCACCATCAGCGTCACGCCGGCCGCTACGCGCCGGCCCTTCAGCACCTGCGCGGCGGCGCGCAGGTCTTCCAGCTTGGCGCCCGTACAGGCGCCGATATAGGCCACCTGCATGGGAACAGGCTCGTAGTCGCCGATCGGCCGCGAATTGGCCGGGCTGTGCGGCGCCGCCACATGGGGCGCCAGCGTGGCGGCGTCGAAGTCGTAGCGCTCCGCCGTCGCATCCGGGTCGGATTGCCAATGGTCGATATCGATGGCGGCGGCATCCGCGACGCCCGCCTGCGCCAGGTACGCCACGGTTTTCTCGTCGGGCGCCACCAGGCCAACCTGGGAACCGATTTCCGCCGACATGTTCGACAACGTCATGCGTTCCTGCATCGACAGGGCACGCACGGCATCGCCGCAGAATTCCACCGCCTGGTAATTGCCGCCGTTCATGCCGAAGCGGCCGATCATGTGCAGCATCATGTCCTTGGCCGTCACACCCGGCGTCAAGGCATTGTTCCAGCACATCATCATGGTGCGCGGTACCTGCACCCAGATCTCGCCGGTGGCGACCACGCCCAGCATCTCGGTACTACCGACGCCGAACATATAGGCGCCGAAAGCGCCGCCGGTGGGTGAATGCGAGTCGCCCCCCACGCACAGCATGCCGGGCCGGATATGGCCGTGTTCAGGTACCACCACGTGGCAGATGCCGATGCTGTCGTAGACATGCGGCAGGGACTGTTCCACCGCCCACTCGCGGGCGATACGCACGATGCGGCGCGACTCGTCGTCGGCCTCGGGCACGTAGTGGTCCATGACCAGAACGACTTTCTCGCGGTCCCAGATGCCCGTGCCCAAGGCTTCGAGCATGGGCTTCAGGCGGCGCGGACCACTGGAATCATGGAACATCGCCAGGTCGACGCGGCAGGTCAGGATGTCGCCCGGAACGACGGCGTCGCGGCCGCTGGCGGCCGCCAACAGTTTCTGGGCAAGAGTCTGTGCAGGCATGGTGAGCCTCTCGAAATCAGTGACGCCTGGCACCGGCGGGAGCCGCCGGCAACCAGACGGGAGTGCCCGACGTTTCATGCGCCTGCATGTCCAGGCGATATTCGAAACGATCGGGCCGGTAGCGGGCGTCCAGGTATTCAACCGGACGGCCGCTGGTATCGCGCACCAGTCGGCGGATATTCAGCAAGGCGGACGCAACAGGCACTTGCAGGGCCTGCGCGCTGTCCGGATCGGCCATGACGGCGGTCACCGTCTGCTCCGCGCCCATGACGCGTATGCCCAGGTCGCCAAAGATCTGCAACAACGGCTTGCTGCCCAGCGCCTTGCGCGAGATCCGCTTGCCGATGGCGTCCGGCACATAAGTCTGCAGATAGGAGAACACCGCGTCCTCATAGCTGCGCACCCGCACGGAACGATGCACCGGCGCGCCCACGGGCACCTCCAGGCGGCCCGCCACCGCGGGGGACGCCGGCTCGACCGCCAGTTCCAGCAGCTTGACCTGCGTATGCATGCCCATGCGGGAAAGATGCATCATCAGGGCATCGACGCTGGCGCCCTGCTGCGGCGTGGCCATCTCGGCCGGCGCCTGCGCGAAGGTGCCGCGCCCTTGCCGCCGTGACACCAGGCCGTCCGCCGCCAGCGTATCCATGGCGCGCCGCACCGTCAGGCGCGATACGCCGTAGGTTTCCGCCAGCGCATGTTCACCGGGCAGCGCTTCGTCACCGAAGTCGCCATCGAGCAGCCGCTGGCGCAGCAGCAGATAGACCTTGTGATAAAGCGGAAGCGGACTGGCGCCGTCACCCATCGTCTTAGTCCGGTGTGGCGCCGGAGGCCTTGACCACTTCAGCGTAGCGGTCGATGTCCTCGCTGACGAACTGCTTCAAGCCTTCCGGCGTGCTGCTCATGGCCTGGGCCGATTCCTGTTCCAGCAGGCGCTGGAAGTCCGGATCGGCGACGGCCTTGCGTGCGGCGGCGTTGAGCTTTTCCAATGTTTCCGGCGGCAGCTTGGCCGGGCCGAACATGGCGAACCAGGCATTGGATTCGAAGCCCTTGATGGCGCTGCCGATCGGCGGCACATTGGGCAGCACGGCCAGCGGCTTGTTGCTGGTCACACCCAGCGCCTTCAGATTACCCGCCTTGATGTGGGGCAGCGCGTTCAGCGTGCTGGCGAACATCATGTCCACCTGGCCGCCGAGCAGGTCGGTGATGGCCGGGGTGGTGCCCTTGTAGGGCACGTTGACGATGTCCAGGCCGGCCATCAGCTTCATGCGCTCACCCGCCATGTGCAGGGAGGAACCGATGCCGCCCAGCGCCATGGTGAACTTGCCAGGATGGGCCTTGGCCTCCTGGATCAGGCCGGCCATGTCGCTGGCGGGGAAGTCCTTGCGCACCACCAGTACGCTGGGCACGGAGGCCAGCATGCTGATCGGCGTGAAGTCCTTGCGCGGATCGAAGGGCAGGTTCTTGTACAGGGTGGCATTGATCGAGAAGCTGGTGAAGCTGACCAGCAGCGTATTGCCGTCCGCGGCGCTCTTGGCGACGTAGTCGGCGGCGATGTTGCCGCCGGCGCCCGGGCGGTTCTCGATGATCACACTGCGGCCGAGTTCCTTGGACATCTTGGCGCCGATGCTGCGGGCGACGGTATCCGTGGTGCCTCCGGGCGGCGCGCCGACGACGAGCCGGATCGGTTGGCCCTGGGCCTGGACGGTGGTGAGCGGGGAAAGTGTTGCCACGATGGCCGTGGCGGCCGCGAGCATGAGGACACGGCGAGGGATTGCCATGGTGTCTCCTGTATAGTTGTACTGATAAGCATACAACTAGAGGCGGACCTGTACAAGCGCGGGTTTTCCAAGGCGAGCCATTCATATGTGCCGTATTACGTGGCAACTTCTTCAGCGCGGCAGCTTCCTATCCTGGCAGGGATAAAGGAACGGCGAAGATGCGCGCCTGGCTGTCCAGCCAGCGGCTGAAGAGATGCGCTTCGCTGCTGGCCGAGGGATTCATGCCGTAGTAGTACCGGCCCATGGGCAGGCGCAAATCGGGCAGCGGACAGGCCAGCCGGCCTTCGGCCAGATCGTTGGCCAGCAGGGACACCGGGGCGATGGTAAAGCCCAGTCCGTCGATGGCGGCCTGCAGCACGAAGTGGGAATGGTCGAACAGGATCTGCGCCTTGGGCCGCAAGCGCCGGATGCCGAGATGCCTCTTCCAGTCGTCCCAATCCGTCCTGCGGGTCTTCGCCAGCAAAAGCGTGAGCGATGCCAGGGCAGCCGGTGCGTCGATGCCACGCATCAGGCGCGGCGCGCCCACCAGCAGGGCTTCGTCTTCCAGAAAGGGATGCATGTCCAGCGTGTCAGGCCAGTGCTCCAGGCCGCGCCGGATGGCGATGTCGTAAGACGCGTCCGTGGCAGTGGGCGCGGCGGGGACATTCAGCGGTGCAATGCTGGTGAGTATCCGCGGCTCGATGCCAGGATATTGCGCGACGAAATCCGACAGGCGTGGAATCAGCCAACGTACCGCGAAGGTAGGCCGCACATTGATCCGCACGGTCCTGCCCGCGGCCTGTGCCATGACTTCGCGTGCCGCTGCCGTAACCTGGTCCAGGGCCGGGCCGGCCTCCGCCAGGAACTGCTGGCCAGCCGCCGTCAGGCGTACTAGCCGCACACGTCGCTCGAACAGCGCCACGCCCAGGAAGTCTTCCAGCGTCTTGACCTGCCGGCTGATGGCGCCATGCGTCACGTGCAGGTCGACGGCGGCCAGGGTGAAACTCTGGCGACGCGCCGCCGCCAGGAAAGCACGCACGGCATTCAGAGGGAGTTGGGCAGCCATGCGTGAGATTTTATCACTCATGATCCGCACGATTCTCGTTTGTCATCGCGGTGAAATATGCGCACCATGGCGGCCATCATGAAAAACACCGCAGCGGTTCCCGACGCATCCCCCGATACCGGCACCCGCGCCGCCCCCGGCGAGTCCGCCGCAAAGGCCATGGCGGGGGCAAGCACGGAGGCCGCCAGGGACGCCACCATCAACGCCAATTCGCGCCGCGCCGCCGCGACGCTGGCGCTGACGTTGCCTGGCGACACCGTGCTGTACCTGCTGCTGCCGATGTACGCGGCGCAATTCGACGTGACGCTGGCGCAAGCCGGCATGCTGCTGGCGGCGAACCGCCTGGTGCGCATCGCCGGGTATGGCTGGGTGGCGCGCTTCTATGCACGGCACGGCGACCGTCCGACCTGCATGTTGGCGGCGCTGGCGGCGACGATCAGCGCGCTGGGCTATGCCACCCTGTCCGGCTTCTGGGCGCTGGTGCCGCTGCGCCTGCTGTGGGGGCTGGCCTTCGCGGCGCTGAACCTGTCGACGCAGGCGATGGCCACGGCCGATCCTCGCGGATCGGCGCGGCGCAACGGCCGCTCGCGCGCCATCATCGCCATCGGACCCGTGGTCGCGCTGCCACTGGGGGCATGGTGCGCCGATATGTGGGGGCCGCGCGTGATCTTCTTCGTCCTGACGCTGGCGGCGCTGGCTGGCGTGGCGGCCGCGCGTCACCTGCCTGCCCACCCGCACCCCGTCCCTTCGACGCCACGCCGCCTGCGCCTGCCCGGCAGCCTGGATACCTGGTCATTCCTGGAAGGCTTCACCCTGGATGGCCTGTTCATCATCGGGCTGTCCTACCTGGGCAAGGATCTGATGCCTGCCGGTTCGGTCATCGTGGCCGGCGCGGTGCTGGCACTGCGCTACCTGGGCGAGATCGTGCTCAGCCCCATCGGCGGCCGCATGGCCGAACGCTACGGCGCCGAACGCCTGCTGGTGAGCCTGTCGCTGTTGACGGCGGTGGTGCTGGTGGGTTTCGGCGCGGGCTGGATATGGAGCTGCGCCGCCGCCATCGTGGTGCTGCGCGCCTTGCAACTGCCCCTGTTGCCGCCCATCGTCGCCATGCGCACCCCGGGACCGGGCCGCGTGCAGGCGCTGGCGGCGCGTTCCGTGTGGCGCGATATCGGCGCGGGCACCGGGCCTTTGCTGGCCGGCCTGGTGCTGCCGCTCGTGGCGCCCGTGTGGATCTACACCGTCCCCGCCATCCTGCTGGCCCTGGCCGCGCTGGCCTGCGTGCGGCGGCCGGCGGCCTAGCACTGGGCCGGCGCAGGATCCCGCGCCCGGGTTGCCAGGCTGCCGCCAGCGCAGCGTCAAGCCCGCAGTTGCTGCGCCATGGCCTGCAGGGCCAGGGTGTAGCCCTGCACGCCCAAGCCCGCGATCACGCCTGTGGCCACGGTCGAAATGAGCGAATGCCGATATAGCTCATCGCGTTTGTGGATATTGGTGATGTGCACCTCGATCAAGGGCCGGCTCTGCAACTTGGCGCCATCCAGCACCGGCACGGAGAAAAAGGAAAAACCGGCGGGATTGAGGATGACGCCGGCATTCGCCTCGAACGCCTCCTGCAGCCAGTCGACCATCACGGATTCGCTATTGGTCTGGCGGAAATGGCAGCGCAGGCCCAGGGTCTCGGCCAGCGCCATGACGTCGGCTTCAATCTGCGCCAAGGTGGTGTGGCCGTATAGATGCGGCTCGCGCTTGCCCAGCATGTTGAGGTTGGGACCGTTCAGTACGTATACGAGTTCGGACATGGTGTTCTGCTTGTCGTGTTGCGATGGAAATACGGTTCAACGGCTGTTGCCGAGGCGGGTGGCGGAGTCGGTACGATTCATGTCGATGCCCCGGGTTTCCGGTCCCCACAGGATGGCGATCAGCGATATCACGTTCAGGGTGGCGACCAGGGCCACCACCGCCCAGGGCGACCCATTGCTGATGGACAGCAGCCACACCGCCACCATGGGCATGGGGCCGCCGGTCAACAGGTTCGCGCCCGTATAGGCCAGTGCCGATCCCGAGTAGCGCACATTGGTCGGAAAGGCCTCGGCGAACGCCACGGGCTGGATGCCGCTCTGGTATTGGGTGAAGCCCAGGAAGAGGCCCATGATCAGCAGCATGGGCACGAAGCTCCTGGTGTCCAGCACGGAGAAATAGACCAGCGAGATCAGCAGCGTGGCGATGGATCCCAGGGCCAGCGCCTTCTTGCGGCCGATGCGGTCGCTGAGCGTGCCACCCAGCAAGGCGCCGCCGATGGCGAACACATTGGCACCCATCAACAGCATGAAGGCATCCTGCTTGGGCACGCCCAGGGTCTTGGTGATGTAGCTGAGCGAGAACACCACGATCAGGTAGAACAAGGCGGCCGGCCCGCAGAAGAACAACATCCAGCGCAGCAGCGGCTTGTAGTGGAAGCGCACGGCATCGCGCAACGGATTGCTGACCTCGACGACATTGCTGGATCGCTGCATCTGCACAAAGGCCGGCGTCTCATGCACCTTGAGCCGGATGTAGACCCCCACGATCACCAGCAGGAAGCTGGCCAGGAAAGGCACCCGCCACCCCCACGCCTCGAAGGCGTCGGCGGACATGGACGCGGACAGGCCGAACAGCACGGCATTGGCGACGATCTGGCTAATGGGCGAACAGATGCCGCGCAGGCCGGAGTACTTGCCGCGCCGATCGGCGCTGGCGTGTTCGATGGCCATCAACTGGCCGCCGGTGGACTCGCCGCCCAGCGCGAAGCCCTGCACGATGCGCAGCAGCACCAGCAGGATGGGCGCCCAGACGCCGATCTGCGCATAGGTGGGCAGCAGGCCCATCAGGAAGGAGGACAGGCCCATCACCGAAACCGTTGCCAGCATCAGGTTGCGGCGGCCGAACTTGTCGCCCAGCGATCCGCAGACGATGGCGCCCAGTGGCCGCGCGGCCAGGCCCACGCCGAAGGTGGCGAGCGAGGCCAGCAAGGCCGACGTCGGCTCCATCGCGGGGAAGAACAATTTGGGCAAGACCGTGGCGGCCAGTGCGCCGTATAGCGCGAAATCCGTCCACTCCAAAGCCGTGCCTATGGTCGCGGCGGTTACCGCGCGGGTCTGCATGGCGCTGTCGCTGCCCTGCGCCGGTGAGGCGGACGCCGTTGCCGGCGTTGGTGTAGATGGCGCGGTGCTCGATGGTGTTGCCGCCGTGGTGGCGCTCGACGCTTGATTCATTCCTGTCTCCTGTCCCGTTATATCGGCATGGCGCTGCCAGCTGTCGTGTCGCCGGCTACCGCCACCGGCCGCGCGCTGTGGCGCGCGTCAAACCGGCGATGAGGATCTTAATGACAGAATTGGAACCCTGTTCCGAAGTGGAATCGCATGCCACAATGCGAAAAAATAGAACCAGGAGACAGGCAATGAGCGGTGTCATGGAGCGCACGCTGGCCATACTCGAACTGCTGGCCGGACAGGTCGGCGGCACGCCGTTGGCCTTCATCGCCGACGAGCTGGATATCCCCCGCAGCGCTTGCCATCGTTTGTTGACCGACCTCAAGAGCCATGGCTACGTCCGCCAGCTGCGCGAGCACGGCGACTACGTCCTGACCACCAAGCTGGTGGGCCTGGGACTGAGTTTTCTCAGCACGTCGGGCATCGTCGACATGGCGCAAACCACCCTGGACCGTCTGGCGGAAACCTCCGGTGAACTGGTGCGCATGGCGCTGGTCGATGGCGATCGCATCACCTGGGTGGCCAAGGCGCAGGGGGCCATCAAGGGGCTCAAATACGATCCTGACATGGGCATGGACACGCGACTGTCCTGCACGGCCACCGGCCACGCGTGGATGATGACCATGTCCGACGAACGCGCCGTGGAATTGGTGAGCCGGCAAGGCTTCGGACCGCCCAAGGACTTCGGACCGGCGGCGCCGACCACCATCAACGGCTTGCTGGCCTTCCTGGCTGCCGCGCGCAAGCGGGGCTATGCGACCATCGTGGAAGTCTTCGCGCCGGGCATGACCGCGATGGCGGCGCCCATCATGCGCAAGGGCTATCCGGCCACGGGTGTGATCAGCATCGCCGGGCCCTTGATCCGGCTGGAT
Source organism: Achromobacter sp. HZ34 (assembly GCF_002209485.1). Lineage (GTDB taxonomy): Bacteria > Pseudomonadota > Gammaproteobacteria > Burkholderiales > Burkholderiaceae_B > Bordetella_C. The sequence continues at coordinate 1,169,122 of NZ_NJIX01000002.1, forward strand.
GAAAAACGCATGGCGGCGCTGGGCTCCGCCCTGTTGGCGGCCGCGGCGGAACTGGCCGCCGCCAGCCATGCTTCGCCCTTGTTCGAACGGTTCAAGTGATGATGGATTCAGGCGATGAACGGCTCATGCGATGAGCGGGCCACGCGATGGCGGGTCATGCGATGATCCCGCGCACTTCGCGCGCGAAGGCTTCCGTCGGCGTGCTCAAGGCGCGGTCGGCGCGCCGCAGCAGGCCTATCGGTTCTTCGGTGCCTTGCGTCACGATCGGCAGGACGGTCAACGCGCCCTCACCCGCCAGCCGTTTGATGGCTGACGTAGGCGCGGCCCAGACGCTGTCCGTGGTGCGTGTGACCAGGCTGCCCAGGTAGGCGTCGGCCGTTTCCAGGCAGCCGCGCGGCAGGGACAGTCCGTGCCGCGCCAGCAGGCTTTCCAGGCTGTGGCGCGGGATGGAACCCAAGGCCGGCACCACCAGCGGCCAAGCCACGGCGTCGGCCAGCCCGACGCTGGCGCGCGCCAGGGGATGGCCCGTGCGCACGGCGAACAAGAGCGGCTCCGGCCCCAGCGATTCGAACCACAGGCCTTCCATTGCGGCCGGGTCGTCCATGCGGCCCAGGACCAGGTCGAAAACGTCGGCCTTCAGGCTGTCGATCAGCATGCGGTTCATGTCCGTGCGCACGGTCAGGCCGACGTCTGGATGGCGTTGCCGGAAGGCGTTGACGGCATCGAGCAATAGGGCCGGGACGATGCTGGGCAAGGCGCCGATACGAACGCATTCGACCGGGTGCGTGGCGGCGCCGTCGAGACTTTCCGCGGCGGCGTCCAGGCCTTCCATGACGCGCAACGCATGCCGCAGAAAGCGCATGCCTTGCGCCGTCAGCGAGGTGCCGGCGCGCTGGCGCGTCAGCAGGCGCATACCCACCATGTCCTCCAGTTCGGTCAACGTCTTGGAGACCGCCGGCTGGGTCAGGCCCAGCTGCGCACCGGCACGCCCCAGGTGGCCCGTCTGCGCCACGGTCACGAAGCACTGGAGATGCCGCAGACGCACGCGGGAACGGAAAGGGGAAAGTGCACTTTCCATAATTAAATTTCATGCAAAACACGCGATAACTCAATTTACATGAATTATCTATCGCCCCATAGTCCTGGAAATTAGCCATCCAACGATAAATAGACGGAGACAGATGCGATGACCCGCCCGGCCCAGTACCGCCGTCCCTATTGGGACACCCAACCTGCATACCGCTTCGATCCCTACGGTTCGACCCATTTGCGTTCGCCCCAGCAGCCGCTGGTCATCCTGCCGCAGTCCTTGTCTGAAGTGACGGGCCCCGGGCTGGACACGTCATTCGTTAGACGCGACGACAACGACCTGACGGCGGGCCACGGCGGCCAGCCTGTCGGCGAACGCATCCTGGTCAGCGGCCGCGTACTCGACGAAAACGGCCGCCCCGTTCCGCATGCCTTGATCGAGATCTGGCAAGCCAACGCGTCCGGCCGCTATGTGCACGAACGCGACCAGCACGATGCGCCGCTGGACCCGCACTTCTCCGGCGAGGGGCGCGTGGTGACTGACGATCAGGGCCGCTATCAATTCAAGACCATCAAGCCGGGTGCCTACCCCTGGCGCAACCATTACAACGGCTGGCGTCCGCAGCACATCCATTTTTCGCTGTTCGGACGCGCGTATGCGACCCGGCTGGTCACGCAGATGTACTTCCCTGGCGACCCGCTGCTGGCCTTCGATCCGATCTTCAACTGTGTGCCGGATACCAAGGCGCGCGAGCGCCTGATCGCCACCTTCGACTGGGAAACCACGCAGCCCGAGTACGCGCTGGGCTACCGTTTCGATATCGTGCTGCGCGGCCGCGACGCCACGCCGATGGAGTGAGACCATGCTTTACGCCACCGCATCCCAAACCGTAGGACCCTATCTGCATATCGGCCTGGCGGACCGCTATTGCGACGACCTCACTCACGCTGCCGCCAGCCTGCACGACCGCCGTATCGTGATCGAGGGCCGTGTGCTCGATGGGCAAGGCGCTGCCGTGCCCGACGGCATGGTGGAGATATGGCAGGCCAATCCGCATGGCCGCTACGATCATCCGGACGACACGCGGGAAGCCTTGCCGCTGGTCGACGGGTTCACGGGCTTCGGGCGTGTGCCCACGGGGGAGGACGGGTCCTTCCGCTTCGTCACGGTGAAGCCCGGGCCGGTGCCGGACGTGCATGGCGCCCCGCAGGCGCCGCATATCCTGGTGTCGGTATTCATGCGAGGCCTGCTCAAGCATGTCGCCACGCGCTTGTATTTTCCTGACGAGGAAGCGGCCAATGCCAAGGACGATGTATTGCGGCGGGTGCCCGTCGAGCGCCGCGCTACGCTGATCGCGCGGCCGGGGAGCCATCACGTGCTGCAGTGGGACATCGTGCTGCAAGGCGAAGGGGAGACGGTTTTCTTCGATATCTGATTGGTTGAATGAGGTCTCCCCAAGGGCAGACCGCATGGGCCCAGGATGGAAAGAAAACGTTGTCTCCCCCTTGGAGAGACAACAGTGATCAATACGAAGAGAGAAGATGCATGCCCAGCTTTGCAGGCTTTGGGCTCACGGCCCCCATGTTTGGCAGTCCTGAAGCGTTGGAGATTTTTTCCGCGCAGGGTTTCATTCGCCGCATGCTCGATGTCGAAGCCGCGCTGGCACGCGCCGAGGCCCGTTGCGGGGTGATTCCCGCCGCCGCGGCGGCGACGATTACGCAGGTATGCCTGGCGGCAGATGACAATGCCGCCGACGGCCACGGCGTCGAGCGCAAGCACGTGACCGGCCACGGCGGCGTCCGGCATACCGTCATCGACGCGGATGCCTTGGCGCAGGCTGCGGTGGCGGCGGGCAATCTGGCGATTCCCTTCGTCAAGCAGCTGACCGCCGCGGTGGCGGCCCAGGACCAGGAAGCCGCCCGCTACGTACACTGGGGCGCGACCAGCCAGGACATTCTCGATACGGCACTGGTGCTGCAACTGGTCGACGCCCTGCAACGCCAGGACGCGCAACTGCTACGGCTGGCGGATGACTGCGCCACCCTGGCCCGCCGCCATCGCGACACGGTCATGGTGGCGCGTACCTGGCAACAGCACGCCCTGCCCACCACCTTCGGCCTGAAGGCCGCCGGCTGGCTCGACGCCCTGCGCCGCGACCTGGCCCGCCTGCACGCCACCCGCCTGCGCGTGCGCACGCTGCAATTCGGCGGCGCGGCGGGAACGCTGGCCAGCCTGGGCCCTCAGGCGCCCGACGTCGCCGCTTGCATGGCGGACGAGCTGGCGCTGTCGCCACCGGCCCTGCCCTGGCATACCCATCGCGATCGCCTGGTCGAAGTCGCCAGCACCCTGGGCATGCTGTGCGGCACGCTGGGCAAGATGGCGCGCGATATCTCCTTGATGATGCAGACCGAAGTCGCGGAGGTCGCGGAACCGGTGGGCGCCGGCCGGGGCGGCTCCAGCACCATGCCGCACAAGCGCAATCCCGTGGGCTGTGCCGCCGTCCTCACCATCGCCACGCGCGTGCCGGCGCTGGTGGCCACGCTATTCGCCGCGATGCCGCAGGAGCACGAACGCGCACTCGGAGCCTGGCAGGCGGAATGGGACACCCTGCCCACCCTCGTCATACTGGCCGCCGGCGCGCTGCGGCAGATGGGCGAAGTGATCGCGGGGCTGCAGGTGGATGAAGCCCGCATGCGTGCGAATCTGGACATGACCGGCGGCCTGATCATGGGCGAGGCCTACATGCTGGCCCTGGGCGAGCGCCTGGGCCGCCTGCCGGCGCATCATCTGGTGGAGCAGGCCGCGCGCGCGGCCACGGCCACGGGCATGACGCTGCGCCAGGCGCTGCAGGATCGCCTGGCCGCCGACCCGGCCCTGGGCGGCCTGCTGGATGCCGCCACCCTGGACAGCCTCGGCGATCCCACCCGCTACACTGGCCAGGCCGCGCATTTCGTCGATGCGGCGCTGGCCGAATGGCAGGCGGCGCGAGCGGACAATGCCCGTGGAACCGTCCCTGGCGGGTAAGCTAGCCCGCCTTGGCATCATGGCCGCGATGAGCGACCAGGCGCTGCCCGGTGGCGGCCGCCACGTTGGCGCGGCATCGTCGGCTGCGCCAGCCGCATGAAACACCCCATTACGGAGACAATCTTGCCTGCCCCAGAGAATGACACCGAACGCTATGAAGCCGGCCTGCAGGTGCGCCGCGAAGTGCTTGGCACCGAACACGTGGACCGGTCGCTGCAGCGCCTGACGCCGGTAAACGAAGAATTCCAGAATCTCATCACGCGCTACGCCTGGGGCGAGATCTGGACGCGTGAAGGGCTGCCGCGCCACACGCGCAGCCTGCTGACCATAGGCCTGATGGTGGCGCTGAACCGCAACGAGGAATTGAAACTGCACCTGCGCGCGGCGCGCAACAACGGCGTCACGCGTGACGAAATCAAGGAAGTGCTGCTGCAGACCGCCATCTATTGCGGCGTCCCGGCAGCCAACTCCGCCTTCCATTTGGCGGAAGAAATATTCACCAGCCAGGACGCCTCGGGCGAGACCTGAAGGAGGGCCTGGGCCCGGGCCGGGCCGGACGCGCACCGCACCGCCCAGCCGGGCCTGGGTTGAGTCCAGCAACAACCTACACCTGGCCTGATCCCCGCCTGCGAACCCGGTTTTCAGGACCCGCCGGGCCAATGAATGCGATACTCGTCCCGCCATGGCCGGGCAGGCCCACCCGCCGCCCGTGCCGCAAGTATCCATTCATTCAAGGTATCTATCGATGAAGCACTACGACTACATCGCCATCGGCGGCGGTAGCGGCGGCATCGCCTCGGTCAACCGGGCGGCCTCTTACGGCAAGAAGTGCGCGCTGATCGAGGCGAAAGAACTCGGCGGCACCTGCGTCAACGTGGGCTGCGTACCGAAGAAAGTCATGTGGCACGCGTCGCAGATCGCCGAGGCCATCCACCAGTACGGCCCGGACTACGGCTACGACACCAAGGTCGAACGCTTCGACTGGGCCCGCCTGATCGAGAACCGTACCGCCTACATCCATCGCATCCACGCCTCCTACGAATCCGGCCTGGATCGCAACAAGGTGGACGTCATCCGCGGCTACGGCCGCTTCATCGATTCCCACACCATCGAAGTGAACGGCGAACGCATCACCGCCGACCACATCCTGATCGCCACGGGCACCCAGCCGGCGTGGCCGGACATCCCGGGCGCCGACCTGGGTATCGACTCCGACGGTTTCTTCGACCTGCCCAGCCTGCCGCCCCGCATCGCCGTGGTCGGCGCCGGCTACATCGCCGTGGAACTGGCTGGCGTCATGCACGGCCTGGGCGCGAAGACCCACCTGTTCGTACGCAAGGACTCCGCTCTACGCAACTTCGATCCCATGTTGCGGGAAACCTTGATGCAGATCATGGATACCGAAGGCCCCGAGGTCCACCGCCAGTCCGTGCCCAAGGCCGTCTTGAAGAATGCGGATGGCAGCCTGACCCTGCAATTGGACAACGGCGAGATGTGCGTCGTCGACTGCATCGTGTGGGCCATCGGCCGCGTACCCGATACCAGCGGCCTGGGCCTGGACGCCGCCGGTGTCCGCGTCGACGGGCGCGGCTACATCGAATCCGACAAATACGAACGCACCAACGTACCGCACATCTACGCGGTGGGCGACATCACCGGCAAGATCGAGCTGACTCCCGTCGCCGTGGCAGCCGGCCGGCGCCTGTCGGAACGGCTGTTCAACAACAAGCCCGACGAACATCTGAACTACGAGAACGTCCCCACCGTGGTGTTCAGCCACCCGCCCATCGGCACGGTAGGCCTGACCGAACCGCAGGCGCGCGCGCGCCACGGCGATCAGCAGGTGAAGGTCTACCAATCCGGCTTCACGGCCATGTACACGGCAGTCACCAGGCATCGGCAGCCGGCGCGCATGAAGCTGGTGTGCGTGGGGCCGGAGGAGCGCATCGTCGGCATCCATGGCATCGGCTATGGCATGGATGAAATCCTGCAGGGCTTCGCAGTGGCCCTGAAAATGGGCGCCACCAAGAAGGATTTCGACGACACCGTGGCGATCCATCCCACTGCATCGGAAGAGTTCGTCACGATGCGGTGATGCGGCGGGATCTCGACACAATCGCGAATACCGAAAGGTTAGGAAGAGTTAGTTTGTAACCATTAAAAGCTCTTCCTCGGCAATTCCTTGTTGGAAATTGCAAGAATACTGCCAGAATCGACAATTGGTGTCACATTGAAAGACATACCCTTACATATCCCACCCCTAATCTTCGTCACCCTAGAGGCACTGCGTAGGCAGGAGGATTAGGCCCTAAGCATGACCCGCCCCCCCCCCACTGCCCTCGGAGCGCAAGGACTTGTGCAACCTCGGGCGGCCGTAACGACAAGCCGCCGCAACAGAGATGGCTGGGGAAGACAATGAAATACGTAAATCGCGTTTCCATGTCCGTGCTGGCGGCCGCGTTCGCCACGGCGCCGATCCAGGGCTATGCGGCGGTCTACAGCAACGGCACCAACACCGCCACGTTCGCGGTCACGCTGACGATCGCGGCAAACTGCACCATCGCCGCCAATCCCCTGGCCTTCGGCTCGCAAGGCGTGCTGGCCACCGCGGTCAACCAACAGACCACGCTGGCCGTCACCTGCACCAACACCACCCCCTACAACATCGGCCTGGATGCCGGCACCGTCACCGGTTCGACCGTGGCGGCGCGCCTGCTGGCGGGCACCGCCACGGGCAATACCGGCACCACGGTGGCGTACCAGTTGTACCAGGACGCCGGCCGCACCACGGTCTGGGGCAATACCCAGAGCACCAACACGGTGGCCGGCACGGGAACGGGCGCGGCACAGACCTTGACGGTGTACGGCCAGGTTGCCCCGCAGAACACGCCGCGGCCGGATACTTACCAGAGCACGGTCACCGCCACGGTCTTCTTCTGACGTGGGCCGCAACGCCTTCGCGGGCGCCCTGTTCTACGCGCTGTTCTACGTATTTGCCACGGCAACCACCGCGCACGCCGCCAGCCTGCAGATCACGCCGGTCATGGTCAATTTGCGCCCCGACGAGACCGCCACCGCCATCACCCTGAGCAACGACGGCAGCGAGCCCATCTATGGCCAGGTGCGGGTCTTCCGCTGGGACCAGGCCAACGGCGAGGACGCCCTGGCGCCCACCCAGGACATGGTGGCCAGCCCGCCCCTGATCGAAATGGGCCCGGGCGCGCGCCAGATCATTCGCCTGCTGCGCACAGGCCCCCAGGCCCCACAGGCCGAACAGACTTTCCGCATCCTGATCGACGAAATCGCACCGCCGGAGCTGGGCACGCAGTCCGGCGTCACGGTGCGGCTGCGTTACTCGGTGCCTATCTTCATCACACCTGGCGCCGTGTCGCCGCCGACTCTGGCTTGGACGGCCCAACGCGTCGGCGGGCAGTGGGTATTGGAAGCCCGTAACGACGGCGGACGGCATGCCCAGGTTGCCGCCGTCCAGCTGGTTTCCGGGGAGCGCGTCTACGACATCAACAAGGGTTTGCTGGGCTATGCGCTGGCCGGCCGCACGCGACGCTGGCAGTTGTCGCTACCTCCCGATGCCGTGCTGAAAGCACCGCTGAAACTGCGCGCCCGCATCAACGCCAATCCCGCCGAAGCCGCCGTGACCTTGTCGCCGGGGCCGTGAAGGCGAGGGGGGCATGGCTGGCCGGCAGCACATCCGCGCATGGCAAGGACTGGCGGCGGCCAGCGCCTGCCTGGCCGCGCTGGCGCTGCCGCCGCAGGCAGAGGCACAGGCCGACGTACAAGCACAGCGCGCCGCGCCGCCGCAGCGGCCCGGCAGCCCGACGGCGGCCACGCATGAGGTTTACCTGACCGTGAGTTTCAATGGGGAAGCGACCGCGCTGATCTCCCGTTTCCGAGAGGCGGGCGGGCGGCTTTATGCCTCGCGCAAGGATCTGCTGGACCTGGGCCTGGCTGAAACAGGCCTGCCCGCCGGCACGGCGGACACCGATGTGCCGCTGGATCGCATCAACGGCCTGACCTACCGCTACGACCCCGCGCAGCAGTCGGTCGACCTGCGCATGCCCGACCGGCTGCGCCGGCCCTACGGTGTGGACACGCGCGGCCTGCAGCCCACCCCGCCGGCACGTTCCAGCCGCGGCCTGCTGCTCAACTATGACGCCTACGCGCAGACGCAAGGCCGCGACAGCCTGGCGATATGGACCGAGGAACGCTATTTCTCACCGGAAGGCGTGTTGTCCAATACCGGCATCGGTTACCTGTACGGCCCGCAACGTAAATACATCCGCTACGACACGGCCTGGATCAAGTCCGACCCCACCGACCTGCGCACTACGCAGATCGGCGACATGATCTCGTCCTCGCTGGACTGGTCGCGTTCCATCCGCCTGGGCGGCCTGCAATGGCGCCGCAACTTCGCATTGCGGCCCGACCTGGTCACCTTTCCCCTGCCCAACCTGGGCGGCAGCGCGGTGGTGCCGTCGGCCGTGGACGTCTACATCAACAACGTGCGGCAGTACTCCGGCAACGTCCCCAGCGGCCCCTTCGTCGTCAACAGCGTGCCCGGCATCACCGGTGCCGGCACCGCCAGCGTGGTGACCCGCGACGCGCTGGGCCGGCCGATTTCCACGACCCTGCCCATCTATATCGACTCGCGCATGCTGTCGGCAGGCTTGTCCAGCTATTCGGCCGAGTTGGGCTTCCTGCGGCGCAACTACGGCCTGACGTCGTTCGACTACAACCGCGACCCGGCCGGCAGCGGCTCCGTGCGTTACGGCATCAGCGACGCCCTGACTCTCGAAGGCCATGCCGAAGCCAGCACCGGCATCTACAACGCCGGCGGCGGCGCCCTGGTACGACTGGGCTCGGCCGGCGTGCTGAACGGCTCGCTGGCCGGCAGCAGCGGCCGCAACACCGGTATGCAGGCCAGCATAGGCTATCAATACATCCGGTCCGACTTCTCGCTGGACGCGCGCACCACGCGCAAGATCGGCAACTACGGCGACCTGGCCTCCGCCGCCGTCGACGGCACGCCAGTGGCCGACAGCGACGACCGCGTCACGGTGGCGGTACCGCTGGGCCAGCGCCAGACCGTGGCGGTGAGCCTGCTGAGCGTGGCCTACCCCGGCGTGGACAAATCCCGCGTGGGCTCGGTGGCCTGGTCGTATAACGCCGGCAGCCAGGTGACGTTCAACGTCAACGCCTTCAAGGACTTCGGCCAGGGCAATTCCAACGGCGTCTTCTTCTCCGTGAGCATCGGCCTGGGCGACGGCCGTTCCGGCAGCGCCAGCGTGGGGCGGCAGAACGGCGAATCCACCTACAACGTCGGCGCGGTACAGACACCGGACTACGGCGGCGGCTGGGGCTGGGGCTTGCAGACCGGGCGTAACGGCCCCGCCGACTATCGCCAGGGCTGGGGCCAGTACCTGGGCCGCTACGGCCAGATCACGGCCACCGCGCAGAGCTATGGCGGCGAAGACAGCCTGGGCCTGGACCTGAACGGCAGCGTGGTGCTGATGGACGGCCACGTCGAGGCCGCGCGGCAGATCTACGACGGCTTCACCCTGGTGTCCACCGACGGCGTCGGCGGCATACCCGTGCTGAGCCAGAACCGCGTGATCGGCAAGACGGGCAGCAACGGCTATCTGCTGGTGCCCAACCTGAATTCATACCAGCACAACCAGGTGGGCATCGACAGCCTGAAGCTGCCGCCGGATGCGCGGATCGAAAGCACCGAACAGGACGTGGTTCCGCAGACGCTGTCGGGCGTGGTCACCCGCTTTGGCGTGACGCGCTATTCCGCCGCGTCCATCATCCTGCATGGCACGGACGGCCAGCCCTTGCCGGTCGGCACCCGGGTCCATTTCGTGGAAGGCAATAGCGACACCATCGTCGGCTACGACGGCATCACCTTCGTCGACGGCCTGGCCGCGCGCAATACGCTCACGGTCACCAACGACAAGTTGAGTTGCAGCGTGAGCGTCGCGTACCAGCGGCCGCAGGACGGGTCCTTGCCCACACTGGGGCCCTACCCCTGCGGGGCCGCGACGCCGGCTGGGGGGCGCAAGTGAATTGCATCAAAGGCTTGAGAGGCTTGCGGTCCCCCTTACTGGCATTGGCTCTGGTGCTTGCACTGTGCGCGATAGCGCCGACCGCGTCCGCGCAAACCTGCTCCGCCGCGATGACGCCGCTGAACATCCCCTCCGTCAGTCCCGTGCGCGGCGTCAGCTATACCGGCAGCGCCACGCTGACGGTCACCTGCACATGGGGGCTGTTGAACCTGGCGCCCAACGCGCAGGTCTGCGTCAACCTGGGCACCGGCAGTACCTCCACCGGGCAGAACCCGCGCACGCTGGGCAATGGCAGCAACCGGCTGCAATACCGCATCGCCGCCAATGTGGGCTACAGCCCGCTATGGGGGTCGACCGCGACGTCCACCACGCCGATCTCGGTGGTCCTGCAGCAGCCGCTGCTGGGTACCGTGGCGTCCACCAATGTGACCATCAACGCGCAGACACTGCCCAGCCAGCTTACGGTGCCTACCGTCAACAACGAAGCCACGACCTATACGGAAAGCTTCGCCGGCGTGGCCACCATTGCGTATTCCTACTACCTGCTGGGCACGGCGCCCGCCTGCAGCACGCTGACGCCGCAGGGCACCTTCACGCCGACCATCACGGCGTCCGTCATCAACGACTGCCTGATCTCCGCCACCGCCATGAACTTCGGGTCGACGGGGTTGATCACCGCGGAGCGCAGGACCACCAGCCAGTTGACGGTCCAGTGCACCAACAACGCTGCTTACCGGATCGCGCTCAACGGGGGCGCCAATGGGACGGTCGCCGCGCGCAACATGCAGTTGTCCGGGGGGACGGCCAGTCAGCGCGTGCCCTATCAGCTTTATACCGATGCGGCGTATTCGATTCCGTGGGGCGACGGCACCGCCGGCACGTCAATGGTGACCGGGCTGGGCACCGGCACGGCACAGACCGTCACGGTCTATGGCAGAGTGGCCGCGCAGGCAGGCGGGCCGACGCCGGGCTCGTACAGCGACCAGGTCCAGGCCACGATTTATTTTTGATGGGCAAGGCGCGGCGCCTTTGTTGCATCGCGGCGCGCGGGGGGCGGCGCCTGCCAGGCGCCAGGCTTAGAACGTCACGACCCAGGTGGCTGCGCCGATGGCGGCATTGGCGGCGCCCGTCGCCGCGCTTTCGTTTTCGGGGGCGGCACCATTGGCGGCTGCCGTATCGACCGCCGTGGCCGAGGGCAAGGCGCTTTGCATGGCGATATTGGAAACCTCGTCATGCAGGCAGGTCACGTCGGGCCCCGCCTGCGGCTGGCGCAGCAGATCCCGGCTCTGCACGCTACAGGTGCTCTGGATGGTGAAGCTGACCGCCAGGTCGGCGGAGGGTCCCATCACGGCTGCGTCCGCCTGGCCAGGCAGGAACGGGGCCGCAAGCACGACCACCGACACCGCGGCAAGGGTCGCCACGGTCGCCCTGCGCGCTACGGAGGAAAAGAAAAAATGGGGCTTCATGCCGAACTGCCTTGCAGTATCTGGGGGACCGAAATTCGCCGACTCGCGATTTTCGCAGAAATAGGCGGTTACATGCGATTTGGCGGTACGGTCTTGCCGCGCCCGCCATTCGACGTGGCATAAAAGCCGCAACGATGCTCAGCAATATGCGCCAGCGCCCGCCCATAAGCCGTAACGCCGTCCGCCCATAAACAGGACTATATGCCCCCATAGAACCGCCTCGTCTGGCGCCCCCCGGGCCGTCTCCCTACCATTTGTCCATCTTCAATCCCCTGCTGAAGCGGGAATCTGGAAACGGGAATCACGCATGTACAGAATAGGCGTCGATGTGGGCGGTACGTTTACCGACCTGGTACTGGTGCACGGCGAAAGCGGCCGTACGATCTTCCACAAGGTGCCGTCCACGCCGCACGATCCGTCCGAGGCGATCCACCGCGGCGTGGTCGAGCTGATGGCCGACAACCGGCTGGACCCGGCCGGCATCCGCCATATCGGCCACGGCACCACGGTGGCCACCAATCTGGTCATCGAGGGCAAGGGCGCGCGCTGCGCCCTGATCACCACCCGCGGCTTTCGCGACATCCTGGACATCGGCCGCCAGACGCGGCCGCATAATTTCGACTACGGCGTGCGCAAGCCGCCGGCGCTGGCACCGCGCCGCTGGCGCAAGGAAGTGCGCGAGCGTGTCGACGCGGCGGGCACCGTACTGGAAGCGCTGGACGAGGACGACGTGCGCCGCGCCGCCGAGGAACTGAAGGCCGACGGCGTCGAAGCCATCGCCATCTGCTACCTGCATTCCTACCGCAATCCCGACCACGAACAGCGCACCCGCGCCATCGTGCGCGAGATCCTGCCCGACGCCTACATCTGCCTGTCCAGTGAAGTGCTGCCGGAATTCCGCGAGTACGAGCGCTTTTCCACCACGGTCCTCAATGCCAAGGTGGGCCCGCGCATGGAGAGCTACCTGGGCAATTTCCTGGCTCGCGTCAAGGACGCCGGCGTTCGCCACGAGCCCTACACCATCCATTCCAACGGCGGCCTGATGTCGGTCGAGGCGGTGCGCCGCTTCCCGGTCAAGACCTGCCTGTCCGGCCCCGCCGCCGGTGTCGTCGGCGCGGCGACCCTGGGCCGCGTGATCGGCTATCCCAACCTGGTGACCTTCGACGTCGGCGGCACCAGCACCGACGTCTCGCTGATCGCCGACGGCCAGGCCATGTTCAGCGCCAGCCGCAGCGTGGCCGGCTATCCGGTGAAGACGCCCATGGTGGACATCCACGTCATCGGCGCGGGCGGCGGCAGCCTGACCTGGATGGACGACGCCGGCTCCCTGAAGGTGGGCCCGGAAAGCGCCGGCGCGGTGCCCGGCCCGGTGGGTTACGGCCGTGGCGGCCAGCAGCCGACCATTACCGATGCGCAGATCTCGCTTCATCGCTTGAATCCTGTCGCCGTGCTGGACGGCAAGATGCCCATCCACGCCGACGCCGCCAAGCGGGCCCTGCGCGAACAGGTGGCCGACAAGCTGGGCTTGAGCCTGGAAGCGGCGGCCGAGGGCGTGATCCGTATTGCCAATGCCAATATGAGCCGCGCCATCCGCGCCGTGTCCACCGAGCGCGGCTACGACCTGGCGAATTTCGCGCTGATCGCCTTCGGCGGCGCCGGTCCGCTGCATGCGCTGGGCGTGGCGCGCGAATGCGGCATCGCCACCGTGATCGTGCCGCAGGAGCCGGGCAATATGTGCGCGCGCGGCATCCTGCTGACCGATATTTCCTTCGACTTCGTCGCCAGCGATATTTCCCTGGTCAGCGCGGAGAACTGGCCCCGCGTGCTGACGCGCTTCGAGGCCTTGCATGAAGCCGCCGACCGCTGGCTGGACGAGGAACAGGTGGCGACAGAACAGCGCCGCTACCAGCGCCAGATCGACGCCCGTTACGTGGGCCAGAACTTCGAGGTCCAGGTACCTGTCGAGGGCCGGCTGGATGAAGCCGCCCTGGCCCGCTTCGTCGCCGACTTCCATGATGCGCATCGCAAGGAGTATGGCTACGACGTGCCGTCGCGTCCCATCGAAATCATCAACTGCCGCATGAAGGCGATCGGCACGATTACCAAGGCGCCGCTGGCTCCCATGGAAATCAAGGGCGACGGGGCCGGCACGACCCCATCGCGTGGCCAGCGCGACATCTGGTTCGGTGAAGGCCACGGCTGGCTGCCGTCGCCCGTGTATCACCGCGCCAGCCTGGCGCCCGGCGCGCGCATCCTGGGACCCGCCGTCATCGAAGAGATGAGTTCCACCACGGTGCTGGAACCCGGTCACGACATGACCGTGGACGCCTACGGCAACCTCATCATCACTATTGCTTGAACCATCCTCGCAGGGGACAGAAATGTATCAACCGGAAGCCGTGCGCGACCCCATCGAGATGGAGGTCTTCAACAACCGCCTGCTGTCGATCACCGAGGACATGAACAACACGCTGGTGCGTTCCTCGTTCTCGACCAACATCAAGGAACGCAAGGACTGCTCCGTCGCGCTGTTCGACGCGCGCGGACGCCTGGTGGTCCAGGGCACCCAGATTCCGCTGCACCTGGGTTCGCTCAACGGTGCCGTCACCAGCGTGCTGGCCCGCTACGGCGCGGACGGAATCCATGAGGGCGATGTCTTCATCTGCAACGACCCCTACCTGGCCGCCGGCAGCCACCTGCCCGACGTCAACCTGGTGACGCCGGTCTTCCATGACGGCAGGCTGGTGTTCTTCGCCGCCAACGTGGGCCATCACTCGGATTTCGGCGGCGTAGTGGCCGGTTCGATCGCCGGCAACCTGCGGTCCATCTTCGCCGAGGGCCTGCGCCTGCCTGTGATACGCATCATGCGGACGGGCGTGCTGGACGAGGACCTGCTCAATCTCATCGCCAATAACACCCGCGATCCCGAAGAGCGCGCGCTGGACCTGAAAGTACAGATCGCCACCAACGCGCGCGGCGCCGCCGCCGTGCAGGGGCTGATCGCGCAGATGGGCCTGGAGAAAACCCTGGCCGCGGTGGACGACGTCATCACCTACACCCGCAATCGCCTGCGCATGCGCATCGCCGGCCTGAAACAGGGCACCTACCAATTCGAGAACTGGCTGGACGACGACGGCCTGGGCGATGGCGCACCGGTGCCGGTACGCGTCTCGGTCACCGTGCTGCCAGACCGCCTGGTCTTCGATTTCACCGGTACGGGGCCGCAGGCGCGCGGCGCCATGAACCTGCCGGTGAATGCGCTGAACGCGTGCGTCTACTACGCGGTCAAGGCCCTGCTCGATCCCGCGCTGGCCGCCAACGAAGGCCTGTTCGAACCGCTGGAAATCATCCTGCCCGCGGGCAGCATCGTCAATCCGAACCACCCGGCCGCCGTGGGCGCGCGTTCGCTGACGGCGCAGAAGGTGGCGGGTGCCATCTTCGGCGCCTTCCGCGGCGTGCTGCCGGAAAGCCGGGTGATGGGCGCCGGCAACGACGTCTGCCCGGCCATCGTGTTCTCCGGCGGCAACCGGGGCCGCGCGGGCGAGTTCGTCTACCTGGAATCCATCGGCGGCGGTTCCGGCGCGACGGCCGACGCCGATGGCATGGACGGCATCCACGTGCACATGACCAACTCTTCCAACCTGCCGGTGGAGGCCTTGGAAAACGAATACCCGCTGCGTGTCGATGAATACGCGTACGTGCAGGACTCCGGCGGCGCCGGGCGCCAGCGCGGCGGCATGGGCCTGGCACGGCAGATCCGCAGCCTGGTGGACGGCATCGTGTTCACGGCGCGGGCCGATTCGCATACGGTGGGCGAGGCTTCTGGCGCGCTGGGCGCCGGGCCGGGTCGGCGTGCGCGTCTGGAATTGCGCGAAGCCGATGGCACGGTGCGGGCGCTGCCGTCCAAGCCTGCGGCGCTCACCTTGCTGGCGGGCCAAAGTGTGCGCATGGAGACGTCGGGCGGCGGCGGCCTGGGGGCCGCCTCGGAACGCAGCGCCACTGACGTCGCCGGCGACCTGGCGGACCAGGTGGTGACGCCGGAGTGGGCGCAGGCCCACTATGCGACGCAACTGCGCGACCTGCAGCGCAGTTAAGCGGTGAAGCGGTGAAGCGGTCAAGCCGCTGCGCCGCGTCACGCTCCCGGCGCGGCGCCTCCCCGCGGCCGCGGCGTCCCGTGCGCATCGGCCAGTGCTTCCGCTTCCTGCAGGATGAAGCGCCGTAACCAGGCGTGCGCCGCATCGGTCTGGTGGCGCTCGTGCCAGAACATGGAGATGCGCAAGCGGGGCAGCGGCAAGGGTGCCGGCAGGACCACCGTTCCGCTCAAGGGCGCCAGTGCGCCGGCCATGCTGGCGGGCAAGGTGGCGATGAGGTCCGAATCGCGCAGGACGAAGGGCACGGCCAGGTAACTGGACAGCATCATGGCGACGCGGCGGCGCCGCCCCTGTTCGGTCAGGGCGGCATCCAGCTGGATGTTGAAGTAGCCGGCATGGCCCACGGCGTCCATGTGCTCGTAGTCGAGGAAGGTATCCACGTTCCAGGGCCGCGCCAGCAAGGGATGGCCGGCGCGCACCAGGCAACAGGCGCTTTCCTCGAACAGGAAACTGGCGCGCAGGCTGTCCGGCGGATTCGGATAGTGGCCGATGTAGAGCTCGATGTGATTCTGCGTCAGCATGTCCTGGCCCCCGTGCGGCGTAGGCGGCAGGATGCGCAGGCGGATGTGCGGCGCGACCGCGCGCAGGCGTGCCACCAGGCCCGGCAGCGCGATGAACTGGATGTAGTCGCTGGCGTAGATCTGGTAGCTCTTGTGGGCGTCGGCCGGGTCGAAGTCCGTGCCGGCGACGGTCTCGCTGCGCCAGGCTTCGAGCAAGGGCTTGAATTCGCGGTGCAGATGCATGGCGCGTTCGGTGGGCTGCAGCGTGTTGCCGTGGCGTATCAGCAGCGGATCGCCGAACAGGTGGCGCAGCCGGCTCAGGGCCGAACTCATGGCGGGCTGGGTAATCCCTAGCTGGGCGGCGGCTTTGGAAACGCTGCGCTGGGAGATCAGCGCGTCGAAGTGAGGCAAGAGGTGTAAGTCCACGGACTGCATCGTGTCTGGTCTATAGGTCCATAAGTCGCACTATGTAGGGCGCGTCCCCGGATGTTCGTACCATGTCCCCGGGAGCAGGCGCCCGCCGGAACGGGCTCGCATCCAGGGCTGCAGGTAAACGAGCAGGTGTGTACCGGGCCCGCTGTCTTTTTACTACGACTCAATGGGAAGGATCTCACTATGAGCACAAGGGGAAAACTGGGCATGATGCTGGCGCTGGCCGCATCGCTCTGTACGGCAAGCGCCGTGGCGCAGGAATCGGCGGCGCAATGGCCGGATAAACCCGTACATTTCATCGTGCCGTTCGCGGTGGGCGGGTCCACGGATCTCGTGATGCGGCGGGTGGCCGACGAGCTGGGCAAGGAAACCGGCCACCCCATGATCGTGGAGAATCGCGTGGGCGGCGGCGGCCTGGTGGGTGCGTCGTGGATCACGCGGCAGAAGCCTGACGGGTATACCCTGATGATCGGCACCATCTCCACCCATGCCATGCATCCCAGCGTCTTCAAGTCCCTGCCCTATGACATCTTCAAGGACTTCACGCCGGTCACGATGATAGGCACCATTCCGGACCTGATCGTGGTCAACCCGCAGGTGCCGGCCAAGACCTTGCCGGAATTCATCGCGCTGGCCAAGGCCAAGCCGGGCCGCATCACGTACGCGTCCGGTGGTCCGGGCACGTCCAGCCATCTCGGCGCGGAGTATTTCGCCGCCGAGGCCGGCATCAAGCTCAACCACATCCCCTACAAGGGCAGCGGACCGGCCCTGGTCGATGCGCTGGGCGGCCATGTGGACATGATGCTGGACGTCATCATGACGTCGCTCGAACCGGTCAAGAACGGCCGCATGCGGGCCCTGGCGGTAACGTCGCTGACGCGCTCGCCGCTGATGCCCGACGTGCCCACCGTGGATGAACTGGGCATCAAGAATTTCGAGGCCATCATCTGGTTTGCCATCTATGGCCCGGCCGGCCTGCAGCCGGACATGCAGCAACGCATCGCCGACCGCATCGACCACGTGTTGCAGCGTCCCGACATGAAGGCATTCCTGCTGCAGCAAGGCATACAGGTCGCCGGAACCGGCCCGGCCCAGTTGTCGCAGCAGATGCGCACCGACTATGCCAAGTGGAAGCACGTGGTGGAGATCTCGGGGTTCGAGCCGCAATGATGGGGCTGACCGCGAAGGCTGACTGCGGGGGCTAGGAGCGGGGATACAGTTCCCGCACCACGTCCAGGAATTGCCGCAGCACCTTGGTCTCGGGCCGCGCCTTGGGCGTGGCCAGGACCAGGCGGTTATAGATCACCGGCGGCCCTACCTGCGCGGCCTGCAGCAGCGGCCGCGTGCTGTCATGTATCAGCATGCTGGCCGGCACCAGGGTATAGCCCAGGCCATCCGCCACCAGGCGCAGCATGGTCAGCACCACGCCCGCCTCCGCCACCACGTTGAGCTGGATGCCGCGCGGCGCCAGCGCCGCGTCGACCTGGGACCGTATGGCATTGGCCCGTCCCGGCAGGATCATGGGATATCCCGCCAATGCGCGCAGCGTTACACGCTTGGGCAGCGCGGGCGCATTGGCGGGCCCCACCAGCATGAACGCCTCGCGCGACAGCGCGCGGTATGCCAGCCGTGGGGAATGCGGCGGGTCATACAGCAACGCCACATCCAGGCGCCCTTCGATCAGCAATTCGCGCAGATGCAGGCTGATGCCTTCGGAAATCGCCACCAGCGCGCGCGGCAGGCGTCCCCGCATCCGTGCCACCATTTGCGCGCCCTGCGCCAAGGCCACCTGCGATGGCAGCCCCACCGCCAGCGTGCCGGAGGGATTGCTATGCAGGTCACGCAAGGCGCCCCGCGCCTTCTCGGCGGCCGCCAGCATGCCACGGGCATGTTCCAGCAAGACCTCGCCGGCCTCGGTCAGGCTGGCGCCATGGCCCGTGCGCACCAGCAGGCGATGTCCGACGCTGGCTTCCAGCAAGCCCACCTGGCGGCTCAGCGTCGACTGGGACAGCCCCAGGGAAACCGCGGCGCGCGTAAAGCTGCCGCCATCCGCCAGCGCCGCGAAGTACTGAAGCTGTTTGAGATCCATGGCTTCGCCTCATCGAGAATCGGCATATCTGATATCGAATATATACCGCCCGGGCGCCCCGGACGCGGCGACATAATGCGCTGGCTTCATGGAGGAGATAAAAAAATGCGCATTCTGTCCCACACGCTGGCAGCATTGCTCGTCGCCACCGCGACAACGGCGGCAGCGGCCGCCAGCTTTCCCGATCATCCCATCACCATCGTGGTGCCCTACTCCGCCGGCGGCGGTGTGGATACCCTCGTGCGCATCATTTCGCCGCTGCTCGCCCAGAAGCTGGGCCAGCCTGTCCTGATCGAAAATCGCGCCGGCGTATCGGGCATGGTCGGCGCGGCCATGGCGGCGCGCGCCAAGCCCGACGGCTACACCCTGCTCGCCGGCAACACGACGACCAATGTCACCAATCTGTTCGTCTACAAGCAGTTGCCTTACGACCCGCGCAAGGACTTCGTGCCCTTGGCCATGGTGTCGCGCGGTCCCTGTGTGCTGGTCGTACCGCCCGACAGCAAATTCAATTCGGTGCAGGATGTCATCCAGGGATTGAAGGCCGCCCCGCCCGACACGCTGACCTATGGCACCAGCGGCAACGGCAGCTTCCAACACATGTCCGCCGTTCTTTTCAGCAGCCTGACGCAAACCCATATGCGCCAGATCGCCTACAAGGGCAGCCCGAATGTACTGACCGACGTCATCGGCAAGCGCCTGGACATGGCATTCGAAGTCATCCCCGTGGCGGAGCCGCTGATCAAGGCCGGCAAGGTCAAGGCCCTGGCCGTCACCAGCAAGACGGAGATCCCTGCACTGCCCGGGGTCAAGCCGGTGGCGGACCTGGGCTTGCCGAACTTCGAGATGGTGGCGTGGAAGGGCATATTCGCACCGGCCGGCACACCGGAGCCGGTCGCCCGCAAATTGGGCGAGGCGCTGTCCGCCGTCATCCAGTTGCCGGAAATCCGCCAGCGCATCGAGAGCCTGGGCGAAATCGCCGACGGCCGCAGCAACGCTGCCTTCGGCCAGGCCGTGCAGGCGGATATCGCCTATTGGGGCCCCATCCTGCACAACGCCGGCGTGCAGCCCGAATGACTACCGAATAGCCGCGGCAGAGCCACTGCATAGCTGCGGAATAACCAGCGGACAGCCGCCTGGCGGCTCGGCCAGACTCCCCACCGCATAAACGCCCCAGACCCAGCCCACCATGAAAATCACCGAACTCGACCTGAAGGTCGTCAGCATTCCCCTGCCCACGCCCATTCCCAGCGCGCGCATCGTCATCAAGTCAGCAGACTGCATCCTGGTGAGCCTGAAAACGGACGACGGACTGACGGGCGAAGGCATGGTCTTTACCCTCAACGGCCACCGTCTGGCGATGCTGCACGCCATGCTGCGCAGCCTGGAACCGCTGGTCCTTGGGCTGGATCCACGCATGAGCGGCGCCTTCTGGAGCCGCGCCTGGGCCGATATCGCTTTCCTGGGCCACCGCGGCGCCACCGTCGTCGGCCTGTCGGGTATCGACATGGCCTTGTGGGACCTGCGCGGCAAGCAGGCGGGCCTGAACGTCAGCCATCTGATCGGCGCGTGCCATGAATCGCTGCCCATCTATCGTAGCGGCGGGCTGCGCCTGTCGTCTTCCATCGACCAGTTGCAGGACGAGGCCCAGGCCTTCCTGCAGCAAGGCTATCGCGCCATGAAAATGTCCTTGGGCAAGGCCTCGCTGCACGAAGACGTGGAGCGCGTGCGCGCGGTGCGCCAGGTCATAGGCGCGGAAGTGAAGCTCATGGCCGACTGCAACCAGCAGTTCACCGCCGACCGCGCGATCCGGCTGGGACGGCGCCTGGAGGAATTCGAACTGGCGTGGATCGAAGAGCCGGTGCCGTATCACGACCATGCCGCGGAAGCCGTGGTGGCCGCGGCGCTGGATACGCCCATCGCCAGCGGTGAAAGCGAATATGCGCGCCACGGCATGCTGGAGATGCTGCGCCAGCAGTCCGCCGACATCCTGATGCCCGACCTCCAGCGCATGGGTGGGCCCACGGAATTCCTCAAGGTCGCGCATCTGGCCGATGTCCATGGGGTGCGCATCTCGCCTCACTTATTCACGGAAATGAGCATCTCCCTGGCGGCAGCGCTGCCCAACGCGCTGATCGTGGAACACATGCCCTGGTTCGCGCCGCTTTACGGCGCCGCCCCCACGCCGGATGCGGAAGGCCGCGTAGCGGTTCCCACGGCGCCGGGTTGGGGCTACAGCTTCGACGCGGCGGCGGTGAAGCGCTACGCGGTGTAGGGCCGCGCGGTGCAGTTCCACGCTATCCAGCGCCGCGCGGCGCATCAGCACGTGGCTCAAGCCGGATCGACACTGCTCACGGCGGTATCGGAGCTACGCTTGCCTGCCGCTTCCAACAGCAACACCGTGAGCATCATCAGCGCAGCGACGAGAAACAGTACCCGGTGATGGCCGCCCGAGGCATTGAACAAGGCGGAGAATCCATACGCGGAGATGGCCAGGCCGGAAGCGGACATGACGCTGAGACGTGTCCACACCAGGCTTTGCCGCGCGGCACCATGAGGCACCAGCTCGTGGGCCCGCGCCAGCACCAAGGGCACGATGCCGGGAGCGAACGTCCCCACGATCACGGTCAGCACGCCCAGTGCCACCAGGTTATCGACGACATAGAAGCCGAGCAGATCCAAGACTATCGCCACCGTCACGATGCGAATCGTGACGCGAGGGCCCAGCCGGTCGGCCAGGTAGCCATATAGCGGCGGCCCGGCGATGGCGCCCAGGCCGTAGACTGCCCAGAACACCGATCCCACGTACGCGCCCTGGCCCAGGCCCCGTGCAATGAAGTCGACCAGGAAGACCATGTGCGGCAGCGCCGCGCCCGCCAGCAAGATGTATTGCACATACAGCACGCGCACGTCGTGGCTGAACGGCTGCGGCGATATTGCCGGGACTCGCGCCGACGCGGGTGCCACTGCGGGTGCCACTCCGGGTGCCGCCGCCTGTGCCGGCGCCAGCGCAGGCAGGCCCGCATGCCGCGCCTGCGAGTGCGGCGTGCGCGCCGGCACACTGGCGGGCCAGGCGAACCAGCTGACCGCCGTCAGCACAAGGGACAGCACGCCCAGCCCGATCCAGGTTTGCGCCAGGCCCAGTTCGAGCAGCAAGGGAATGATCGTGCCGGATCCCGCGATACCCAGGCCCAGCCCCAGGAAGATCGCTCCACCAGCAGCGCCTTTACGCGCGGCGGGCACGTGCGGCAGGATGGTTCCCGCCACCAGCACCATGACGACGCCGCCCGCGACGCCGGACAGGAAACGCCAGCCGAAGTACCAGGCGAAGGACAGCGGCAGGGCACAGCCAAAGAACGCGGCCGCGATCAGCACCATCATCAGCCGCAGCACATGTTCATTGGCCATGCGCGCGGCGATCGGCCTGCCTGCCAGCGCGCCCACCACATAACCGGCCAGGTTGGCCGCGCCCAGATACACCACCGCGGATTGGGCGAACCACCCCGCATGGATCAGTTCGGGAATCAAAGGCGTGAAAGCGAAACGCGCCAGGCCAACGCTTTCCAGGCTGGCGCACAAACCGGCGAATATGTACCGCCAGACCAGCAGGCGGTCCACTTGCGCCAGGGGAAGGGGAGGAGTGGGGGAGGTCATCGGGGATCTACCAGGTGAGTAGCGCAAAGGGAAACAGCGGCTACGGAATGAGTTCGGCGGGAATGACGTCAGAGGACCGGGGTTCTTTGACATCAATGTCAAGATTGACACACTAGTCAAACTTGACGGTAGTGTCAAGAATATGTTTGAATCCCCTCACACCTGTTAGCCGCACTGGAGCGATGGATGGCTGGAGTCCGCCAATTCGACGAACAAGCCGCATTGGACAAAGCGCTGTCGCTGTTCTGGAAACAGGGCTATTCCAATACGACCATGCAGGAACTGGCGGCGGCGACAGGCGTGCAGCGCGGCTCCCTCTACAACGCCTACGGCGACAAGGAGACCCTGTTCCTGCGTGTATTCGGGGTGTATCGGCAGCGCTATATCGGGCAGATGCGCGAGGCGCTGGACAAGCCCGACCTGCGCGCTGCGCTGCGCGGCTTCTTCGGCTTCGCCATCAAATCCATGACGACCGGGCTGCCCACACGTGGCTGCCTGAGCACGAAGACGGCCGTCGGTACCGAGGACCTGGACGAGACCTTGCGGGGCGCGATACGCGAGCTCGTCGACGACATCGAAAGCGCCCTGTACGACAGGCTGACGCGCCCGGATGTGAAAGGCCAGCTGCGCATGGACCCGCGCCAGGCGGCCCAATTGTTCGTGACGATGACACGCGGTCTGGTGGTGATCGAACGTGTCTATCAAGACGAGAAACGCATGCGGACCATGGCCGACCTGCTGATCGAACAGTTGCTGGTGGCGGCATAAATCGACACCACGGATCGACTCATTGTTGCAGTGTCTGGAAGAATCAATTTCCGAATACTGAGTTCCCCTGACGCCCTGGCGCCATTAGGATGGCGCATTTACCGCTTGCCGAATTGCCTCTGGCATCGCCAGGGCCGGCGGTGGGATCCATCCAGGACCTATCCATGAATACCCAGACCACATCCATCAATACTCCCCTCGCCCTGTTCGCGCGCGTCCTGATCGGCCTCCTGTTTTTCATCGCCGGGGTGCGCAAGCTGTTCGCCTTTGCCGGCACGGCGGGCTACTTCGGCAGCCTGGGCTTTCCCGTCCCGGAAGTCGTCACCGCGCTGGTGATCCTGCTTGAGATCGGCGGCCCCATCCTGTTCGTGCTTGGCTGGAAATTGCGTCCCCTGAGCATCCTCATGGCCATCTACACGCTGCTCACCGCGCTTATCGCGCATCGCTTCTGGGCGGCCGACGCCGCGGCGTTCAGTGGCCAGCTGAACAACTTCTTCAAGAACGTGTCGATCTGCGGCGCCTTCCTGTACGTGGCAGCCGTCGCGCCTTTCGCGCGCAAGAACTAGCCAGGACACGTCTCCAAGGCCGGCAAGTCATACCTTGGTGCAATAGGCTGGCAGGAAGCGCGCCGTCTATCCTCGCGGCTCGCTTATCCTTGCCGTACCGCCATGTCCCGTATCATCCCGACGCGCAGCGCCTTTATCGGCGCCGCCTGCGTCCCGCTCGTTCTCCTTGCCACCGCCAGCGCGCCTGCCTCGGCCCAAAGCTCCCTCACCTTGTATGGCCGCCTGAATACCGCCGTCGAATACAGCTGGGTCAGCGGCGCTTCCGCGGACCGCGGCCTGGCCCGCATGACCAACAACCGCTCCGTGTTCGGCTTGCGCGGAACCGAGTGGCTGGGCAACGGCTGGTCGACCATCTTCCAGATCGAAAGCGGCATCTCGCCCAACAACGGCGAAGGGCAGATCGCCAGCCGCAACAATCGCCTGGGTTTCGATTCGCCCTACGGCACGTTCTTCCTCGGCCAATGGCACACCGCCTATACCGAGTCGACCATGGGCTTCGATCCCTACTATCCCACCACCGCGGGATACATGGCGCTGATCGGCAATGGGTCCGCGGCGCAGACGGACAATGTGCAGAACACCAGCTCCTTCGACCGCCGCCAGAAGAATTCGCTGCACTACCGGTCGCCCACCCGGAACGGCTTCGACGCCGGCTTTTCCTGGGGCACGCCGGAAGAACGCATGAACACGCCGCGCGATCCGCAGCTGTTCTCCTGGTCAGGCGGATACACCAACGGCGGCCTCAGCCTGGTGCTGGCCTATGAGCTGCATCGCAACTACCAGGCTGCCAACACGCACGACGATGCCATCAAGACCGGCGTGTCGTACCAGTTCCCGACGACTCGCATCAACCTGCTGTATGAACAGCTGCGCTACGAAACGGCGACGGGGACGCTGGCCCGCAAAGGCTATTACGTCTCCGTGATGCAGCAGTTGGGCGGCGGCACGCTGACCGGCGCCGTGGGCGTGGCCGCCAACGGCACCGGTAGCGCGGACGAGACCGTCGGCTTCATCAAGCGCGGATCCGATACCGGCGCGGTGCAGTACACCCTCGGCTACGACTATCCCCTGTCGAAGCGGACCTCGTTGTATGGCTACTACTCGCGCATACGCAACCGCGCCAACGCCGCGTACGATTTCGCCATCAACGACCTGTCGGTGCCCGCCGGCGCCAGCCCGCAGACGGTCGCGCTGGGGCTGAAGGTCTACTTCTAGGCGGCCGCGCCGGCAGGCACGGGGCGCCATCCGGATGGCTTGCGCTCATGGCGAACGGCGCGTGCGCCATGGCGCAGTCTGTTCGTCCCGGTGGAATAGTGTTTTTCCGCCAGCCTGCTTACTTGAAATCCAGAAACCCGGCAGCATGTGGGGTCTATATCTTGCTTACGCTAGGAAATGCCCGGCATGTCGACCACCTGCAAATTGAGCGCGTGCTGGAAAGAGCGCCGTCCCCTTATTCCCACTGCCGTGCGGCGCTGGCTGGGCCTGGATGCCATCGCGCGTTCGCGCCTGGTCGAAGGATCGCAGCAGCATGACGGCGAACGCTTCCGCAATGTGGCGCCGGCGCCCGCCGAAGGCTTGGGCAAGATGCTCGGCATCATGTGGAACATGCTGGTGCACAAGCCCAAGGACACGGTGCCGGCCGGCCCCATTCCCGTGGACACGCTGACACGCGCGGCACTGCTGGCCGCGCCGGACCAGAGCATGTATCGCCTGGGGCACTCGACGCTGCTGTTCAAGCTGCATGGCCAGTTCTGGCTGACCGACCCGGTGTTCGGCGAACGCGCGTCGCCCTTCAAGTCCATGGGGCCGCGCCGTTTCCATGCGCCGCCCATTGCGCCGGACGACCTGCCGCCGCTGCGTGCCGTCATTCTTTCCCACGACCATTACGATCACCTCGATCGCGACACGGTGCTGGCCCTGGCCGCCAGGACCGAGGTCTTCCTGACCACCCTGGGCGTGGGTGACCGCCTGATCGAATGGGGCATCCCCGCGCACCAGGTACGCCAGTTCGATTGGTGGAGCAGTGTGACGCTGGATGGCGTCAAGCTGACCGCCACGCCGGCGCAGCATTTTTCCGGTCGCAGCCTGCTGGACCGTAACCGCACGCTGTGGGCGTCCTGGGTGATCGACGACGGCGCCGTGCGCGTGTTCTTCAGCGGCGATACCGGCTACTTCGACGGCTTCCGCGAGATCGGCAGCAGGCTGGGGCCCTTCGACGTCACCTTCGTCGAAACCGGTGCCTATGATGCCCAGTGGCCCTATGTACACATGCGGCCGGAAGAAACCGTGCAGGCGCATATGGACCTGCGCGGCCGCTGCCTGGTGCCCATCCACAACGGCACCTTCGATCTGGCCATGCACCGCTGGACGGATCCGTTCGAACGGGTGACGGCCATTGCCCGTCCGCGCGGCGTGGTGCTGTCGACGCCCCGCATGGGCGAACGCCTGGACCTGGCCGCGCCGCAGCCCGGTACGGCCTGGTGGCGCGACGTGGACAAGGCGATGAGCAAGAAAACGGCCAAAGAGGTCGCCAACCAGGTGAACAGCTAAGCGGCCCACTGCGTCCCCGGCTAGGCGGACGGCGTCGGCAGGCTCAAGGCCTTCCCGGCCAATGCCTCACGTAAGGTGTTCAGCCTGTCCAGGCTGGCGACGGTCTGCCTGGACGTTTGGCCCGCCAGTCCGACCAGCAGTGCTTCCAGCAAGGCGAGCGTGGCGGTGTGCATGCCCAGCAGATTGGCCTTGCCCCTGGGTACGGTAAGCGTGAGCGCCACCCTGCCCTGCAGCTTGGCCTTGAGACTATCGGTGATGAGAACGGCGGGGATCTTCAGCCGCTTCGTCTCCGCCAGCAGCAATTCGATCTCGGCATAGACGCGGTCATAAGCCAGCACCACCACCGCATCTCCCGGCCTGAGCGCATGCAGGTCGTCGGCGAACAACAGGCCGGTGCGCCCCAGGCTCAGGGCCTGGCAACCGAAGCGTCCAAGCTGCACAGCAAAATACCGCGCAATGGCGTTCGACGGACCGATGCCGAATACCGCGACGCGGGTTGACGTCGCGAGTAGCTCCACCACCCGCCTGAAATCCCGATGATCGGTCTGGTCGCGCAAGGTCATGAGCGTATCCAGCAGATACCCCCAGCGTCCTCTGGAACGCCTCATCCGGCTCCTCACCCAATTCCTTCACCGTCCGCGTTACCCGGCTGGACAGTGAATTCCCGCCCTCTTCGCGATGGCCGCGGCGGCGCTGATCATGACCTCCTCGCGATGCTTCTGAAAGAAAAGCGCAACGCGCTTTTCGGCGATACGGTCATCCAAAGGCTTCCTGGCCATGTCCTGCACCCTCATCTGTAGTGAGCACTACGCATGCTTCAATTTCCGTCACGTACGCTACCAGACGATCTCCCCCTAAACCCGACCCCGTGTTCAAGGCGGTCCTGCTGGAAGGGCTCGAAGTGGTCTTCATCGTCATTGCGGTGGGCTCGGGCCAGGGGCTGCTGTTTGCCGCTGCCGTGGGCGCCCTGGCCGCGTGCGTGGCTGTCCTCGTCATCGGCCTGCTGGTGCGCAAGCCCCTCAGCGGCGTGCCGGAGAACACCCTGAAGCTGTTCGTCGGCGTCTTGCTTTCGTCATTCGGCGTGTTCTGGACGGGGGAAGGCCTGGGTATCAAATGGTGGGGCCACGACCTCGCCCTGCCGGTCTTCGCCCTCGTCTTCCTGGTCCTGGCCAGGACACTGATCGCCTATGTGCGCCGCTCCACGGCAAGGAAAGAACATGAAGCTGCTGCTTGAAGTGGGTAAGGAACTGCTGGGCATGTTCGTCGCTGACGGTTTACTTACAGCCGCGACCTTGGCACTCGTTGGTGTCACCGCATGCGTGCAGCTTGCAGGCATGCCCGCGCTGGCATGCGGTGCCGTGTTGCTGCTGGGCGCGCTGCTCATCGTCGCCACGACCGTCATCCGTGCCGCGCGATCCTGATTTCATAAAAATTCGACTGTAGGCAGGCGACACTCGAAAACTCGACAACAGGAACCTGCCGAAGACCCATGCCCATTGAGGACCGAGGGACCGCAACGCGTGCCGCCAGCAGCGTTCGGCACCGTATCCCCGCGCCTTCGCACCTGCTCGTATTGCGGGAGAACACCGCCTGGAACACGCTCCAGAATGATCACCTCGCGGCCAACGATGACCATGTGTCCCGGTCGGAAGGCTCGGCGGTGAACGGCGCGGCGCCCTTTTCCCGGCGGCGGCATGACAGTTCCAATTCCGCGCAAGCGCGGCGCATCATCGTGTGCGCTGACGACTTCGGGATGAGCAAGGCCATCAACGAAGGAATATTGGCCCTTGCGCGCAAAGGCCGGCTGAGCGCCGTCAGTTGCCTGACGACGACGCCTTTCTTCCGCGAGGATGCGCACCGCCTGAACACGCTGGACGTGGACGTCGGCGTGCACCTGAATTTCACCGAACCGGGTCTGCATCCGGAGACGTCGCGTCCCCTGCCCCGCCTGATCGCCAGGACCTACGCAAGAACACTGAGCCTTGCGCGCCTGTGCGCGCAGATCGAGCGGCAACTCGATGCGTTCGAGGCGACGCTGGGACATCGCCCGCATTTCGTCGACGGGCACCAGCACGTCCATCACCTGCCGCAAATACGCGAAGCGCTAATTGGCATCTTGCGCCAGCGCTATGGCGACGATCTGCCCTGGGTGCGTTCGTCCCGTCCCGGCCTGCTGGCGGGACTGCCCTTTTCCTTCAAGGCAAAGGCCCACATCATCGGCGCCCTCGGCGCGCATCGGTTCGCGCGCCAGGCCTATGTCGCCGGACTGCACACGAATCGGTCGCTGCTGGGAGTCTACGACTTCCGCGGCGGCATCACGGGCTATGTCAGGCTGCTGCTCACGTGGCTGAACAACGCCGACGACGGCGACCTGCTGATGTGCCACCCCGCCCTGGCCAGCGCCGATGACGATGCGTTCAGCGCCCAGCGCAACGCCGAATTTACCGTGCTCAACGACGATTCATTCCCGGCATCGCTGCTGCGCAAAGGCCTGCGGCTGGCACGCCGGCCTTGACGGCAACTTGATCCGGCACCGCCACCCCGGCGGCACACGCACAACGTCGCGACATCCATCGTCAAACTCCAATGAGCACCGGCGGATCATGCTCCGAGCCATGAACGACGGCATCGGCCCCGGGGGCTAACCCCACGTTGGCGGCACATGCGCCAGCAAATAATCAAGACTGCTGGCCGGCCTGGTCGTCAAGCCGTGGGATAACGTATCGCTGTACGCCAACTACATCGAAGGCCTGAGCAAGGGCGACATCGCACCGGCCACCGCCTCGAACGCGGGCGAGGCCTTCAAGCCCTACAAGGCCAAGCAGGAAGAAGTCGGCGTCAAGGTCGACCTGGGCGACAGCATGGTCACGCTCAGCACTTTCCAGATCCGCAAGCCCAGCGGGCAACTGGTGGGTACACGGTATGAGGCCAGCGGTGAACAGCGCAATCGCGGCGTCGAATTGGATCTTTCGGGCGAACCGTTCAAGGGCCTGCGAGTGGTCGGCGGCGTCACCTATATCGACGCCAAGCTCACCCAGACCGCGAATCCGGCCAACGAAGGCAATCGCGCGGTGGGCGTGCCGAAGGTCATGGCGAACCTGGGAGCGGAGGTCGATCTGCCCTGGATCCCCGGCGCGTCCTTGAACGGCAACGTGACCTACACCGGCAAGCAGTATGTCGACCAGGCCAATACGCAGTCCGTGCCGTCATGGACGACGCTGGACCTGGGGGCGCGTTATTCGACCAAGGTGTATGGGCGCGATACCACGATCCGCCTGACTGTGCTGAATGTCTTCAACCGGTCCTACTGGTCCGGCGTGGCTTCGTATGGAACGATCTCGCAGGGCATTCCGCGGACGCTGATGCTGTCCGCCTCCGTGGACTTCTGATCACCGCGGCGCCGTGCGCCGGCGCTGCAGCGGCAGTTCGATGGCCAGCACGGCGAGGCCGCCCATGGCGTAGGCCGCGACGTCCCACCAGTCGGCCGTGCTGCCCAGGACGACGCGCAGAACAGGGTTCGGGATACGCCAGCCCACATGGGCCGTGAGATATTGGCCGAACTCCACCACGGCGCCCACGCCGAAAGCCAGGCTGGCGAGCAGCAGCACGGGGGCGCGCAACACCGTCTTGAACACGTAGTACACCCAGATCACCGCCAGCGTGTCGCCCAGGAAGCTGCGCACCCAGCCCCAGCGCGCGCCGACGGTGGCGATGACGACCAGGACGATGAACAGCAGGACGGCAGCGGCCAGGGCGCGCGGATTGAACTGGATTTTCATGGGCGCGATGGTAACCCGGCGCGTGGAACGGCTGCGTTACGCCGCGGGCCCCGGGGGCATCGCGGGCATCGCCGTCGCTTCGGCGATACGCGTCGTTGCGTCGGCGGGGCGCACCGGCGGCCAGCCCTGTCTTCAGCGCCAGGCACGTGTTGCGCGGCGGTGGTTCTAATCCTGCTCCTCGCGTTGCCGCATCAGTTCGATGTAGCGTTGCGCGCCCAGTCCCAGCGGGCGCTCGCGGGACCACACCACGTCCACCCATAGGGGGCGTTCATTGGTGATGTTGTCGAAGGGAATTTCGACCAGGCTGCCCGCGCTGACCAATGGGCGCACCAGGCTTTGCGGCAGATAGGCCCAGCCCAGGCCGCCTTGCACGAGGCGCAACGTCGCCAGGTGATTGTCCGTGCGCCAGATGTGGCGCGACAAGGCGAAGCGCGGATCCAGCTGTTCCGCCAGGCGGCTGGCGACCACGATCTGCCGCAGGTCGATCAGGTCTTCCATCTGCAAGGGACGTTGCCGCGACCACGCGCGATGGCTCGCGGGGTCCGCCACGGCGACCAGGATCTCCTCGCCCAACTCCTGGAAGGCCTCGCGCTCGTCCATGTGGGCGCGCTCGAACACCAGCGCCAGTTGCACGCTGCCCTCGTGCATCATGCGCAAGGCGTCTTCCTGCGGGGCGGTGATCACTTCCACTTCGAGCGAGGGATATTCCGCCGCCAGCACGGTCAATGGCAGGCTCCATGGCGTCGACATCAACTCGGGCGCAATGGCCAGGGTCAGGCGCTGCTCCAGGCCCTGGTGCAGGGACAAGGCATGCGAGTCGAGCTGGCGCAGCTGGCTGGCGATTTGCCGCGCCAGCGGTTCGAGCGATCGTGCCGCGTCGGTGGGGCGGGGTTCGCGGCCCACCCGGTCGAAGAGTTTCAGGTCCAGTTCGGCTTCCAGCTGGGCGATGGCCATGCTGACCGCGGATGGCACGCGGCCCAGGGTCCGGGCCGCCGCGGAGAAGGAGCCGGTGTCCAGGACCGCCAGGAAGATCCGGATGTTATCGGATGAGAAGGCCACGTAATCTATCAGAATTATTGAAAGATCCTGACTTTATACATCAGGTTCGTTGGCATAGAGTGTGGGAATTACGCGGGCCCACTCAGGCCCCATTGGAGTGAAACATGCAGGGCATCAAACGGCGGATCGTGTACGTCACGATCTATGAAGCCATCGCGATTGCGATTACCACGGTCGGCTTGTCGGTGTTTTCCGACAAGAGCGCCGCGCATGCCAGCGTCGCGGCCGTCGCCGCCACCACGGTGGCGATCGTCTGGAACCTGGTTTTCAACTACCTGTTCGAACGGTGGGAAGCGCGCCAGCCCGTCAAGGGCCGCAGCATCCGCCGCCGCATCGCCCACGCCGTCGGCTTCGAAGGCGGCCTGGTGGTCGTCCTGGTGCCCCTGTTCGCCTGGTGGATGGGCATCTCGCTGCTCAGCGCCTTCATGCTGGACCTGGGCCTGATCGTCTTTTTCCTGGTCTATACCTTCGTCTACAACCTGTGCTTCGACAAGGTATTCGGCCTGCCCGACAGCGCCCGCTCCACGCAGGCGTAATCAAGCCGCACGCCGATCCCCGCCGTCGGGCATCACCGCGCACAGGCGCACGCCCGGCGGAATGGGCTTGCCGCGCATGGTGTCGCAAAGGAAATGCAGGAAGTGTTCCGACCCGCTGGATAGCGCCCGTAGCTGCCGCGTGATCAGGCAGATCTCGCGCTTCAGGCTGGGAGTACGCAATTCACGGAACACGAACTTCGCCACGTCCCGTTCGCTGGCCGCCAGCGCGGGCAGCACGCTATAACGGTTGCCGATGCTCAGCATCGAGTACAACGCACTGGTGTTGGAGATCTCATCATGCGGCGCGTCGAATAGCGCCGGCTTGCCGGCATGCGCGCGCAAGTACGCGCCTATGCCTGTATCGGAGGAAAAACCGATATAGCTGGCCGGATCGAGGGCCTCCCAATCGACAGGCCCCCGCTCTCGCGCCAAGGGATGATCGCGCCGGCACACGATACCGTAATGATCCTCGAACAGCGGCGTGTAGCTGAGTTCCTCGTAACCGCGATACCGGCTCTCCACCGCGAAATCGATTTCGCCGTTGACCACCATCTGTTCCACCACCGCCGCGCTGGCGCCGCGCAGTGAAATGGTGATGCCGGGATACGCAACGCGGAATCCCTCGATGGCGTCGACCAGGAAATAATTCACCACCGACGTGATGGCCGCGATGCGGACATGCCCCTGCCGGCCATCGGAAAACGCCTGCAGATCGCTGATGGCGCCATCGAACTGCCCGATCACGCGCAGAGCCTCGGCCTTGAAACTGGCCCCCGCCTGCGTCAACGTGACGCGCCGCGTGCTGCGGTCGAACAAACGCACGCCCACTGCTTCCTCGAATTGCTGGATCGTCGACGTCAGTGAGGACTGCGTCACCGACATGCGCGACGCCGCCGACGTAAACGCCCCCGTGTCGGCGATTGCCACGAAACAGCGTAGATGACGCAAGGAGACGTGGCGAGACATGGCGCGAGTCGACTCGGTCCGCAAGGAACACAAAAGCAAAAGGTGATCCGAGCATATATTTGAAAAAACGAATAATCAATAGATGTAAACCATTTGTTTTGATCAACCTACCTGCCTAGAATCTGGCGACATCTGGCGGTCATCCACCGTGCAAGAAACGGCGTCCCGCCTACCGACCATGGAGCGCTTCGACCCGATGTCCTCGACTCAGATTCAACCGTTGGCGCCGGACGGCTACCGCCTGCGCCTGCCCGGCCCCACCTTCGTGCCCGAGCGCGTGTTACAGGCCGGTGCACAGCTGGTGGTCAATCACCGCGGCCCTGAATTCCGCGCCGCGCTGGTGCGGGCCGAGGCCGGCCTGCAACCCATCCTGGGCACCAGAAACCGCATCTTGTTCTACGCGGCATCCGGCAGCGGCATGATGGAAGCGGCCATCGTCAACGTGGCGGGTCCAGGCGATGAACTCCTGATCGTCACGCATGGCCAGTTCGGCGAACGCTTCACCACCATCGCGCAAGCCGTTGGCGCCAAGGCCGATGTGATCGCCACGCCGTGGGGCGAGGACATCGACATCGACGCCGTGCAAGCCCGCCTGCGCGAAAAGCCCTATCGCGCCATGGTGGTGGTGCATAACGAAAGCTCCACGGGCATCGTGGCGGACCTGGCCAGCCTGGGCGCATTGGTGCGCAACAGCCCCACGCTGCTGGTGGTGGATTCCGTCAGCGGCCTGGGCGGCATCGAGATGAAGCAGGACGAATGGGGCGTCGACATCCTGGTGTCGGCGTCGCAGAAGGCCTTGATGTGTCCGCCTGGATTGGGGCTGGCCAGCATCAGCCCCAAGGCCTGGGACGTGATCAACGGCGGCGGCCGCCTGCCCTCGTTCTATTGGGATTTCCGCCGCGCGCAGGCTTCCGCCGAGAAAGGCGAGACGCCTTTCACGCCGGCGGTAGGCCTGGTCGCCGGCCTGCTGGAAGCCCTGGACATGATCCACG
Organism: Achromobacter sp. HZ34; assembly: GCF_002209485.1. GTDB lineage: Bacteria > Pseudomonadota > Gammaproteobacteria > Burkholderiales > Burkholderiaceae_B > Bordetella_C. Next base: position 1,202,767 of record NZ_NJIX01000002.1, read on the forward strand.
CGGAAGGCCTGCCCCAGGTGCTGGCGCGCCACACGCGGTTGGCGAATGCCCTGCGCGCCGGCGGCGCCGCCATCGGCTTGAGCGATTTCGGCACGGGCAAGCGCAAGTCCGCCACGGTGGTGGTGTTCGACGTGCCTGCCCCGCTGGATGGCGCGGTCATCGTGCGCGAGCTGTACCAACGCCACCGCACAGTGATTGCCGGTGCGCGCAACCGGCTGTCGGGCAAGGTCATACGCATCGGCACCATGGGCGCCATCGACGCCGACACCATCTACACCGACCTGGCGCATCTGGAGAACGTATTGCCTGACCTGGGGCATGCGTTGACGGCAGGCGCGGGCGTCGCTGCCGCAAAGGCTTATCTGGAGTGAATGTCTCACCGCGCCGCGAGCAGCATCGAAGGCGCACACAACAAGGGGAAGTCATGCAATACAAGAACAGCTTGGTAGGTGTATTGATAATGGCTGGCGCCGCCGGGGCCGCCGCCCTGGCCGCGCCGTCCGCGCAGGCCGCCGACGGCCATGTCGTGCTGTACTCGGCCAACGACGACACCGTCAATAAACTGATCGCCGAGGCATTCAAGAAGGAAACGGGCATCACGGTGGACGTGGTGTCGACCGGCTCCGGCGTGCTGTTCCGGCGCATCATCTCTGAACAAGGCAATCCGCAAGGCGACGTGGTGTGGGGCGTCAGCGCCGCGCTGCTCAAGCAGAACAGCAAATTCTTCGACGCCCATGCGACCAAGGGCGCGGATCAGGTACCCGCGCAGTATCGCGACCCGAACAATCTGTGGATAGGCACCAATCTGCAGGTGGCCGTCATCAGCCAGAACACCAAGTCCATCGACGCCGCCAAGGGTCCGAAGACATGGGAAGACCTGATGGATCCGCAGTGGAAAGGCAAGCTGGTCTACACCGATCCGGCGAACTCCGGCTTCTCGTATGCCACGGCCAGCGGCCTGCTGGGCGCATGGGGCGACAACGATGCGGCCTGGGCCAAGGTGAAGAAGCTGATCGCCAACACCAAGGTGCTGAACCGCTCCACGCTGGTGTTCGACGGCAATGGTACGGGCGAATATCCGCTGGGCATCTCCCTGGAGTATGCCGGCTACCTGTGGGCGCACAACGGCGCACCGGTCAAGGTGATCTATCCGGCCGACGGCACGGTGGCCCTGGCCGAAGGCGCGGCCGTCATCAAGGGTGGCCCCAACAATGCCAACGCGCGTGCCCTGGTGGACTTCCTGGCCAGCAAGCCCACGGAAGAAATGCTGCTGAAGTCGACCTTCCGCCGCCCTGCCCGCCAGGACGTTCCGCTGACCGAGTCGGGCGGCATGCCACCTTTGGCGCAGATCAAGCTGCTGCCCTACGACGATGCGAAATGGGAAGCGGCGCGCACCGACACGCTGCGCAAGCTGAAGGACATCATCCAGGAAACGCGTTGATCGTATGACCGCCATACGTATCGACAATCTCACCTGCACCTTCGGCGAGCTGCGTGCCGTCGACGGTATTTCCGCAACGATCGAGCATGGCGAACTGTTCACGCTGCTGGGGCCTTCGGGCTGCGGCAAGACCACGCTGCTGCGCTCGATCGCCGGCTTCAACGATGTGAACGCTGGCAGCATCTGGCTGGGAGACAAGCGCATCGACAGCCTGCCGGCGCACCAGCGCAATATCGGCATGGTGTTCCAGAACTATGCGATCTTCCCCAATCTGAACGTGGCGGACAACGTCGCGTACGGGCTGCGCGCGCGCCGTGTCCCCGCGGCGGACATTGCCACACGCGTGGAGCAGGCCTTGCAGCGCGTGCGGCTGGAAGGCTACGGCACGCGCTGGCCCCACCAGATGTCCGGCGGGCAGTTGCAGCGGGTGGCCATCGCGCGTGCCCTGGTCATCGAACCGGCGGTGCTGCTGTTCGACGAGCCGCTGTCTAACCTGGATGCGCAATTGCGTACGGAGATGCGGGTGGAGATCCGGCGGCTGCAGCAGTCGCTGGGCCTGACCGCGGTGTACGTCACGCACGACCAGGAAGAGGCGCTGGCCATCTCGGACCGGGTCGCCGTGCTGCGCGGCGGCCGCATCGAACAGGTGGGCTCGCCGGAGGAAATCTACCGGCGGCCGCAAACGCCTTTCGTGGCCAGCTTCCTGGGCGGCACCAATATGCTGTCCGGCGTGGCGGGCGCCTTCGATGGCACGGCGACACCCGTCGCCACCTGCGGCGCGACGATAGCCGTGCCGGGACGCGTCGCGGACGCCGGCAGCAAGGTGCTGCTGTCGATCCGGCCGGAGGCCTTGCGGGTGGCCGAAGGCGCGCCCCTGCAAGCCAGGCTCATACTGCGCGAGTTCCTGGGGCAGATCCAGCGCCTGCACGCGGAACTGCCCGATGGCACACCGCTGCGGGTGTCGGCCTTGGGCGCGGCCACGGTGGGCGTGCACGAAGGCGCGACCTTCGGCCTGGCCTACGATCCGGCGCAAATCGTGGCGTTTCCCGCGCCATGAAGGGATTCCGCCTATCCATCACCGCCATCGCCCTGGTCCTGCTGGCGGTCTTCCTGTTGTATCCACTGGCGCTGGTGTTGGACACCAGCTTGCGGACGGAAGGCAGCGGCACGTTCACACTGGCGAATTACGCCAAGGTGTTCTCCAGCGCTTACTACACCAACAGCGTCATCAACAGCCTGACCGCCGGCGTATTGGCAACGTTGTGCGCGACGGCCTTGGCGGTGCCGCTGGCCTTCTGCCTGGCGCGCGTCAACCTGCCGGGACGCACGGTGCTGCTGACGCTGGCCTCGCTGCCCCTGGGCCTGCCGTCCTTCGTGGCGGCCTATGCGCTGGTGCTGCTTTTCGGCCATGCGGGCGTGGTGACCACGGCATTGCGGGACATCGGCCTGCCCATCGGGTCGATCTACGGCATGCCCGGCATCGTCATCGTGTTCACGCTGACGCTGTATCCCTACGTGCTGATGCCCACCATCGCGGGGTTCAAGGCCATCGACATCTCGGTGGAGGAAGCCGCGCGCAACCTGGGCGGATCGCGCTTCCACGTATTCCGCACGGTGCTGCTGCCGGTGGTGATGCCCGCCGTCCTGGCCGGCGCGCTGCTGGTGTTCATCGAGACCCTGGAAAACTTCGGCGTGCCGGCCGTGCTGGCGGAGGACAAGCCTTTCCTGGCGGTGGACATCTTCAAGCTGTTCGCGGGCGAGGCCGACAGCAATCCGGCGGCCGCGGGCGCCTTGAGCGTGCTGCTGATCGCGGGGACCTCGGTGGTGCTGCTGATCCAGCGCCGCTACCTGGGCAAGCGCCGCTTCACCACCAATGCGCGGTCGGCGCCGCCGCCATTGCCCTTGTCGCGCGCCTGGCGCATTGCCGCGGCCACGTATTGCTGGGGCATGGTATCGATTTCCCTGCTGCCTTTCGCCGCGGTGCTGATGATTTCCTTCCTGCGCTTCCGTGGGCCGGTCCTGCACTGGCAAGCCAGCCTGGGCAACTACGTCGAGCTGATCGCGGGTTCGTACCAACCGCTGTACAACACCCTGATCCTGGCCAGCGTGACGGCGATCGTCGCGACCGTCATCGGCGCGCCCATCGGCTACGTGGTGGCGCGGCATCGCAGCCGCCTGACCGGTGTGCTGGACATGGTGGGCATGGTGCCCTTCGCGGTGTCTGGCACGGTGCTGGGCATAGGCTTGATCCTGGCCTTCAACGAGCGGCCGTTGCTGCTGACCGGCGGCTGGTTGATCCTGGTGATCGCCTACGTGGTGCGCAAGCTGCCCTTCGCGATCCGGTCGGCGTCGGCCATCGTGCACCAGATCGAGCCCAGCCTGGAGGAAGCGTCGATCAACCTGGGCGTGTCGCCGATGCGAACCTTCGCCACCTTGACCGTGCCGCTGATGATGAGCGGCCTGGTCGGCAGCATCATCCTGGTGTGGATCACCGTGGCGTCGGAGTTGAGTTCGACCATCGTGCTTTACACCAGCCAATGGTCCACCATGACCGTGCGCATGTACCAGTTCCTGGAAGGCACCGCGCCGGGCACCGCCACGGCGGCGGCGGCCGTGCTGATCCTGTTCACCGCCGTGCCGCTGCTGCTGGTGAATCGCCGCCTGCGCCGCCAGGATGGCACCTTGCTTTAGGCTTTTCCGGTTCAGGTGCGCTCGGTTTCAGGCGCATCTGGCTTCAGGCGTTTTTCGTTTCAGGAAACATCCGTGATCCCGACCCTTCGCAGTGACAACATCGCCACCGCCCATCCTTCCATCGTGCGCGCCGTCGCCGAGGCAAACGAGGGTCCGGCTGCCGCGTACGGCGATGACGACTACACCGCCTTGATGAATCGCAGGTTTTCGGATTTCTTCGGAACGAAAGCCGTGGTGTTTCCCGTGTCGACCGGCACTGCCGCCAATGCCTTGTCGCTGGCGAGCTGCGCGCGGCCCTATGGCGGCATCTACTGCCATCAGGAGGCCCATATCCACACGGCGGAAGGCGGCGCCACCGAAGCCTATACGGGCGGCGCGAAACTGATTCCGCTGCCCGGGGCCGACTACAAGTTGTCGCCCGACGTCTTGGCCGATGCCCTGCGGCATGCCGAGCGCGGCGTGCGCAATCGTCCCCAGCCCGATGCCGTGTCCATCACCCAGGCCAGCGAATATGGCACGGTGTATGGGCTGGACGAGATCGGCGCGATCGGGGCCGCCGTGCGCGAGGCGGGCGTCGTGTTCCACATGGACGGCGCGCGTTTTGCCAATGCCTTGGCGACGCTGGGCTGCGAGCCGGCGGACATGACCTGGCGCCAGGGGGTGGACATCCTGTCCTTCGGCTGCACCAAGAACGGCGGCATGAACACGGAAGCCATCGTGGTGTTCAAGCCGGCGCTGGTCGAGCCGCTGTCGTATCACCTGCGGCGTGCCGGCCAGACGTGGTCCAAGATGCGCTTTTCCGCCGCGCAGTTGATGGCCTATATCGACAATGGGCTGTTGCTGCAGTTGGCGGGGCAGGCCAACGCCCTGGCGGCGCGCCTGGGGCGGGAATTGAGCGCCCTGCCCGGTGCCGAGCTGGTGGCGCCGGTGCAGGCCAACCTGGTGTTCCTGCGCTTGCCGCAGGCGGCGATCGACAAGCTGGCCGAGGCCGGTGTGCGCTTTGCCCGCCGGCGCGGGGGCATCATCCGCCTGGTGACGCGTTTCGATGGCAGCCAGGAGGAAGTCGACGCGATGGTGACGTTGACGCGGGCAGCCTTGGGTGGAGTTTGAATTGCTGCGCAGGACATTTTGCGAAATGCGCCGGGAGTGCCGCTTGCAAGGCCTGAGACGGCCATGAGGCGACCACGCTCCTATTTACTTTGGCGCGACTTCTTATAAAAATCGATACGGCACGCCGAGTCAGTTTCTCTTAGACTGCCGGCTTCTTCCATTTGCGCCACCGCCATCTCCGATGCGCGGCCCTGGGCGGCAAGAATTCAAAAGGAGCGTATCGCATGACCACGGAAAAAGTAGCGCTGATCACGGCGGGCGGCAGCGGCATGGGCGCCGCGGCGGCCAGGCGCCTGGCCGCCGATGGCTTTCACGTTGCGGTCCTGTCCTCGTCGGGCAAGGGTGCGGCCCTGGCGGCCGAGTTGAAAGGCATAGGCGTGACGGGTTCGAACCAGTCCAGGGACGATCTGGCCAAGCTGGTCGACCAGGCGATGGCCAAGTGGGGCCGGGTGGACGTGCTGGTGAATAGCGCGGGGCATGGACCCAAGGGACCGCTGCTGGATATCACCGATGAAGACTGGCACAAGGGCATGGACACCTACTTCCTGAACGTGGTCCGTCCCACCCGGCTGGTGACGCCCATCATGCGCCAGCAGAAATCGGGGGTGATCCTGAACATCTCGTCTGCCTGGGTCTTCGAGCCATCGGAGATGTTCCCCACCTCCGCCGCCTTCCGCGCCGCGCTGGCGTCCTTCACCAAGATCTTCACGGACAACGAGGCGAAGAACAATATCCGCATGAACAACGTGCTGCCGGGCTGGATCGACAGCCTGCCGAAGACCGAAGAACGGCGCTCGGCGGTACCCATGCAGCGCTATGGCACCAGCGAGGAAATCGCCGCCACGATCGCGTTCCTGGCCTCCGACGGCGCAGCCTACATCACCGGCCAGAACATCCGCGTCGACGGCGGCTTGATGCGCAGCGTTTGAGGCTCGTCGACAGGTGGAGGCGACAGCGCTGAAGGCATATCGACCCAAGCGACCTCGTTCCGCCGGCTCAACGCTCGACGATCGCCTCACGCCGGTGGAAGATCAAGCCGCTTTTCGCAGGTTGCTCGACAGATGAACATCGACATGGATATCGGCGTAGGGGCACAACAGCGCACCGGTCTCGTCTCTTTCCAGAAGCCCCAGTTCAACCAAGGCCTGTGCGTCCTGGTGCACACGACGAACGTCTCTACCCAGTCGCCTTGCGAGCTCCCGGACGCCCACCACTCCAGCGCCCATCAGCTCGCGGGTCATTTCCCAACGTAGTTCCGTCAACTGCCCAAAAAATGCACCAGGCGATTCGAAATTGAGCGTTTCGCCTTGGTATTTTCCCGACTTTGCCGCCGTGGACGCGCGTTTCCCGGCCTCGGCCAGAAAGCGACGCCAATCCTTATTCATCGTGATCGTGAGTGTGCGTTCCAAGATCATTCCCTCCGCTTGTCCACTTCCGCGGCGAAATCCGCAAGCAATTGAGCTACACCTTTGAATTGGTAAGGTCGCTCTTGCCTATCCAAATGCATGTGATCGCCTTTACCGCGTTCATTATCGAATCCCACAATGCGTCGCCCATCTCGGGCGTAAACAAGCCGATACTTGAATCCGTGACAAGTGGGCGGCACGGGCTCTGGCACTTGCCAGATAACGATTTGCAGAATGCTGCCATCAGCATCCACGCTTTTTTCGCTGACGATAAGTTTAGCGCGCATGTTGTCAAAAATGCCAACAAATTGAGCGCCGCTTCTTGCTCGGGCGCCGTGGGCAAACGGGCGACCCTCGGCATCGTAGTTAATCGTCTGTCGGGGCGTCCGCGTGCGTTAGCACCAGGACGAGCCGGTTTGTTCCCTTTGGAGCAGATCGATGAGCTTCTCTTCTCTTACGCAATACCTGCGAAGAACGCTGGTACTGGCGCGATCGCTCTGGCGTGCTACAGATACGGCGTTGCCAGCCAGATGATCTTGTTGCGCAGGCGCTTGGTGAAAGGTAGCGCCTTCAGGGCTTCGAGGGTTTGGGGCCGGGCATTGGCGATGGCGGCGTCGATGCGGGCGCTGATCCAGCTGGCGATCTCGCGGTCGTAGATTTCCGTGTCCAGCTCGAAATTCAAGCGCAGGCTACGCGGGTCCAGGTTCGATGAACCGGTATAGGCCCACGCGTCGTCCACCGTCAACAGCTTGGAATGGTCGAAGGCGCCTCTGGTGCGCCAGACCAGGCATCCATACCGTATCAGCTGGTCGATCTGCGCCATCATGGCGTAGTCGACCAGGCGCAGGTTGTTCTTGCCCGGAATGACGATGTCCACGCGCACGCCCCGGCGCGCGGCCGTGGCCATGGCGCCGATCAGCGTCTGGTCGGGCAGGAAGTATGGCGACTGGATGCGAACGTGGCGCTGGGCGACCGCCAACGCGCCCAGCAGGACGTCATGGGTGCTGTTGATGGACCGATCGGGGCCGGACGGCACGCAGCGCACGGCGGTATTGCCGCGTGGCGCCAGGTCGTCATGGAACCATTCGGGGCCGGTCAGGGATTCCCGGGTGGTGAAGTCCCAGTCATGCGCGAAGACCGATTGCAGCTGGGCCACGATCGGCCCTTCGTAGCGGAAATGCGTATCGCGGTTGGTGGCGTCCAGGGACAGCGCGCGCACGAAGGCCGCGCGGATGTTCATGCCGCCGGAAAAACCGATGCGGCCGTCGACGACCAGTATCTTGCGGTGGCTGCGCAGATTGGCGTAAGGCATGCGCAGCACGCCCATGGGATTGGTCATGAAGCGCGCGGTCGGGACGCCGTTCTTCTTCAACAGCCGCACGATGGGTGGATGCGAGTAGCGGGCGCCGACGGCGTCGATCAATACGCGCACTTTCACCCCGCGGCGATGCGCTTCGATCAATGCTTCGGCGATCTCGCGGCCGATGGGGTCGTGGTCGAAGATGTAACTCTGCAGCGCGACGGTGCGTTGCGCGGCGCGGATGGCCTGCAGCATGGCGGGATACGCCTCGTCGCCGCCGTCCAGGGGCTGCACCAGGTTGCCGCCCAGCAGCTGGAAGCGGCTGATGTGATCGGTCAACGTCGTCAGGGAGGCGAACTGCGGTCCGGTCAGCGGCACGACGTCGACGGGTTCGGCTTGCGGTTCCCGCGCGTAATAGACCATGGCCTCGTCGCGCTGCTGGGAAACCCGTGTGAGCCGGATGCGATTGACGCCTGCCACCACATAGACCGCGGCGCCGAACAGCGGCGAGAACAGCACCAGGCCCACCCAGCCGATGGCGGCGCGCACGTCGCGCTTGGTCATGGCGGCATGGACGGCGGCGCCGAAACCCGCCACGGTGCTGACGGTAAAGACGATATGGGGCCAATAGGCGGTCAGCAGATCGTGCAGGTCGGACATGCGCTCGTGGTGGCAGGTGGGACGGAATGGGAAAGGCGGGCCGGTTCCCCCGGCGCACAGGCAGGAGGATAGCAAGCCTGGAACAGCCGCGACCCTTGCGCCGAGGGGGCAGGCATTAAGGGAAATGGAGGACTGGATACTTCTTAAAAAATCGTGCTAGAATCTCTTCTCTTTGCAGCGGTGGCTGTAGCTCAGTTGGTAGAGTCCTGGATTGTGATTCCAGTTGTCGTGGGTTCGAGCCCCATCAGCCACCCCATTCTTTCCCTATAAAAATCAATTAGTTAAGAGTGGATGCAAGCTTCCCAGGGAAATTTCCGGGAAGAATCGTAGATTCCAAGCGTGCCATCTCCGCATCGTTCTGGGATCCATCGACCCATTTCGCGTAAGTCCTTAAGAACATCTCCACACTGTTGCCCAATTGCTTTGCGCAGAATGCCGGCGTCATGCCCGCCATGAGCATTGCCGTAGCGTAGGTGTGGCGCATGTTGTAGGGACGACGATACCGGATCCCGAGCCGTTTGAGCGTCGGCGTCCAGAAGCTTCGGCGAAATGCGCGCTCATCGACCCACGCCGTTCGATAACGGGGATCTCGGAATACCTCCTCGCCTGCGATGTGAGTGTGCGCGCGCTGCCTCTGGATAGCATCCAGCGAGCGGCTATTCAGTCGCACCAGTCGTGTGACCGAAGTCTTCGTGCGGTCCTTCCTTTCGCCTCGAACCACCGCCTCGCTGACTTGAAACGCGCCCGATGCCAGATCGACGTTCGGCCAACGCAGCCCAAATAGCTCAGACGTCCGTACTCCAGTCCAAAACCAGAATTCGACCAGATTGTGCACCTCGCCGGGGTAACGCTTTCCCATCTCTGCGATGATCGCCTCACGCTCAGCCGCTGTGAAGGGGTCGGGAGGATCCTTCTGATATTTTGCTCGTGGGATGTCGGCGGCGGGGTTGTCCGAAATCAGCTTATCCTTCACCGCCAGGGATAGAGCGTCGCGGAGCACGGAAACGTAGTTGTTGATCGTCTTCCCGCTGAGATCCGGCCTGGACGCGATCGCTGTCAGGATGTGGCTATGCTTCAGGATCGGGAGCGCCATGCCAGCCATGACGCGTCCCCGTTTATCGCACACCGAAGCCTTCCAGAACTTGATCGCACTGCTGTAACCCTCTCGCGTAGACGTTTCGATACGCTGAGCGGAAAGCCATAGATCCAAATGCGCCCCGACTGTGCCGACACTCGCAGCGGCGCTTTTCGGGAAGTACTCGGCTATGCTGAAAGTCCCGTGTCTGATCTTGTCGCGGACTTCGGCGGCGAGCCGACGGGCGTACTTCACGTTTGCAGGCGTCGGAGCCATCGGCTCTTCGTCGATCATCAGGGTATGCCGCTCGCGCTTTCCCTCGTAACTGAAAGAGATGCGAATCGACTTTTCGCGGAGTTCAACCCCGTCACCTTTACGCCCCATGGCGGCCCTCGATCCAACGTTCATAGCCCTTGATGGAGATGAAGACGCCACCATCGGGAGAGCGCTCAAACTCCCTCCCCTCGATCCACTTCCCTTCCTCTATCTTGCGGCGGATCGCCTTCTCGCTCAGCCCGGTTATCGCTGAAGCGAGGTTGATCGTCACGTAAGGCGCGGGGGTAACCTGCGTAGCGGTGTTATTCATCGTCCAATCCTTCTTGGTCGTTTCGATCATGCTGCATATTGTGTCGTTCATCATCAACAATCGGTACATCTTCCCAGTGGCCCCAGCCGAGGGGGCTGGCCGCTGTGTGGGTCATCATCAGGTGGTGCTCGATGCGGCTCACGTAGCGGTGGCGCGCCTGTAGCACCAGGGTCTGGGTGCCAGCCGCATCAGTGCGCCGCACCTGGCGTAGTTCAATCAGGCGCATCGGGAACCTCCTTGGCGTCACCGGGTACCAACCCACCGTGACCCTCGCAGCGTGGCCGGAGATCGCTCTGATCCGATCCCTCGGTCTGGTGGGGGTCACACAGGGCGGCGGCGCGCCCATCACAAGCGGCGCACCGATAAGGCCTGTACCATTTCCTCGCATAGGCTGGGAACTTGCGGTATCGACTATCTGTGACGTACTGGATGTATACGGGAGTGGTGGACTCCCAAGCGATAGGTTCAGGCCGCCTCTGCTGGTACAGAGCCAAGATAGCCCGTAGGTCAGCCGCGCGAACTGATATCGAAACAGCGCTGTCTCGGTAGGCTATTTCGGAAAGCCGCGCATATATCTCATCGGCGCCCGCCGCCCGCGCCGCGGCCTCCAACAATTGGCGGTCATTCATCGAGGTCACCTCGCTTCATGAAGCAAATCCAATGGGTACCCGCCCGCTTGCCCGACTGGTGCCCGACCAGCGGCTTGTGGGGCGTCAACGCCAGGATCTCGCCCACCTTAATCTGGGTCTCGTTCCACTTGAAGATCAGCACGCCGTCGTTGGACAACACGCGAAAGCACTCCGCGAAGCCGCGCCGGAGATCCTCGCGCCAGTCGTCGGTCAGGATGCCGTACTTCAGCCCAAGCCAGCTCGCCAGGCCAGCCTTGCGCAGGTGAGGCGGATCGAACACCACCAGCTTGAACGAACCATCCAGAAAGGGCATTGCCCGAAAGTCCATCTGCAGGTCGGGGGTAACGTTGAGCGCGCGGCCGTCGCACAGGGTGTGCTGCTCGCTGCGGATGTCGCCGAACAGTACGCCCTGGGCCTGCGGATCAAACCAGAACATGCGACTGCCGCAGCAGGGATCAAGAACGTCAGCTTGCATCGTTCGCCCCCTGAGCAGCGGCGCGCTGGGCGATGGCTGTGGCGATGCCCTCGCTGATCTCCCGGGCGAGGTCGCGCTCGTCATCGTCATCCAGGTCAGTGCTGATGCCGCCATCGAACTGGTACAGCTTTGCGCCGCCGTAGCCGTTCTCCAGCGTGATCTGAATTTCGTAATCCGCCGGCAATTCCCTGCAGGCGCGCTCGACTGCTTCGCCAAGCGCTTTCTGACGCTCCGCATCGCTCCCACCTTGCTGCCGCGCCAGTTCTCCGGAATTTCCGGATAACTCATCGCCCTGCGCACGCTCCGCAATGACGCCCAGAGCCTCTTTCCAGGGGCAATGCAGGTTGCTGTGTTCGCCCACGTCCACGCCGAAATGCTTCCCTATGGCTTCGGCCATCTTGTCGGCCATATCCTCGGCGTGGTCGCGTTCCGTCAGGGCTTGATCGAATTGCCGATATCGTTCGGCATCGCCCTGCGCAACCGTCAAGGAATGCGGTACGGTTGGGGCGGCGTCGGCAAGAGCGGCGAACCGCGCCATAATTTCCGCTCCTTTGTCCTTTGCGGACTTATTGTCACCGCTCTTGACGTGAGCCCCGTAGGAAGTAACAAGCCCAGCGAACTCGTCCAACTCCTTGGCGAGTTCAAATACGTCTCTATCGCTGGGTTTCCTGGAGTTGATCTGACGCAGGAGTTTTACAAGCCCGACGATATGAGAGCGGGCAGTGAGAGGGAACGATTTGATATTGGCTTCCGTTGCCCATTTCTCCGCGTTGTCCACAGCCGAAGACCACGTCGCGCCCGCATCCCCTTCGGAATGTGAAGTTTGCTTCTCAGGCGGGGCGGCGTAGAGTTTTCGTACCTCGTGCGTGCTTGCGAATTCCCATTCGTCGGTTGGTTCAATCTCGAACCATCGGCCGCTTTGCGGTCCGTCTTT
>NZ_NJIX01000003.1 GCF_002209485.1 Achromobacter sp. HZ34
CGGGGCCGGGGGCCGGGGCCGGGGCCGGGGGCTGAGCCGGGCCGGGGGCTGAGCCGGGCCGGGGCTGAGCCGGGCCGGGGCCGAGGCCGGGCCGGGCCGGGTCGGGGCCGAGGCTGGGCCGAGGCTGGGCCGGGTCAGGGCCGGCAGGCGAAGGCCGGGGCAAAATGGCGGACCGCACGGGGTGGCGTCTAAGCGAGGTTGATCCCGCTCCGGCCGGCGTATATTTCAATCGATTTCCTGCCCCTTGCGTGCGCGGCAGGACCATAACAATATGAGCGCCATGGATACGTCTACCCCCCACACCAAGCTGCTGGTCGTCGACGACGACCCTGCCCTGCGCCAATTGCTGGCGGATTATCTGAACCGGCACGGTTACGACACCCTGCTGGCGCCGGATGCCAGCGACCTGGCCGCGCGGATCGCGCGCTACGCGCCCGACCTGCTGGTGCTGGACCGCATGATGCCCGGCGGCGATGGCGCCGATGCCTGTCGCCGCCTGCGCGAACAGGGCGAAGACATCCCGGTGATCCTGCTGACCGCCCGCGACGAAGCGGTGGATCGCATCATCGGCCTGGAAGCCGGTGCCGACGACTACCTGGGCAAGCCCTTCGACCCCCGCGAACTGCTGGCGCGCATCGAAGCCGTGCTGCGCCGCAAGCGCGGCCCCTCGGCCCTGACGCGTGACGCGCCGGTGACCTTCGGCCCCTTCACCTTCGACCCGTCCACCCGCCAACTGCTGCGGGAGGAAACCGTGGTCAAGCTGACCGGCGGCGAAATCAATCTGCTGGAAGCCCTGGTGCGCAATGCCGGCAAGCCCCTGTCGCGCGAACGCCTGCTGGCCCTGGCGCGCGACGACGATGCCGGCGAACGCAACGACCGCGCCATCGATATCGCCATCCTGCGCCTGCGCCGCGCCATCGAGGACGACCCCAAACAGCCCCGCTGGATCCAGACGGTCTGGGGCATAGGTTATCGTTTCTCGCCCTGACCAGCACAGGCCCTCTCGCCCCGGCCAGCGCAGGCATTTTCGCCCTGGCCGGCGTGGTCCACGACTGCCAAATCCGCCAACCCGACCCGATAAATGTCCTTTTCGTTCCGCAAGCTGTTGCCCCGCTCCCTGCGCGCGCGCCTGGTGCTGCTGGTGCTCGGCTGCGTGCTGCTGGCGCAGGCCTCCACCCTGGTCATCGGCGCCCATTATCGCGACCGCTATCTCGAAGACGTCGCGCTGGACTACATCGCCACCACCATCCGTACCCTGCGCGCGGCGCTCTCGGAGATTCCGGCTGAAGACCGCTCGGACTTCGTGCGCGATGCCTCGCAAGGCCAATGGCATCTGTGGGCCCGTACCCTGCCAGCCGAAGCGCAGATTCAACGCTTCAACTGGGGCGGACTGCCCCCACCGCCGCCGTCCCCTCCCCCGATGGCCAATCCGCAGAACATGCCGAACGCCAACGGCCTGCCCGGCACCGGCAGCGGCAACGGGCCCGGACGCGGCGGCCCCGGCGGACCCAGCGACAGCACAAACCTTGGACGCCCCGGAAGCCCGGGCGCCACTACTGGCTCTGGCCGCAACGGCGGCCCGGTCGATACGAATGGTCCCGGACGCAGCGGTGGCCCAGGCGATGCAAATGGTCCCGGACGCAGCGGTAGCCTGGGCGGTCCGGGAGGTCCCAACGGCCCCAGCGGCAGCCAAGGTTCACGCCCTGGCGCGGACGAACGAGGCGGCGGCCGCGACCGCTTCTACGACCGCCGCGGCGGCCCCGAAGACGACACCCGCAAGGACCTGCGCGAACTCGTGCGCCAGCTCAACCGGCGCTTGAACGACGGCACCCGCGTGGCCCTGTCGCGCGGCCCCACACCCGAAGTCTTCATCTCCCTGGCCAACAATCCCAGCAGCGAAGATGCGCCGCGCCTGCGCGAATGGCTGGTCATCCCCGTCGATCGCCTGGATCCTCCCGCCCCCACGCCCTTGATCGTCGCCTGGCTGGGCGGCCTGGGCGTGGTGCTGCTGCTGGCGGCCGGTTTTTCCTGGACCATCACCCGCCCCATCACCCGCCTGGCCCATGCCGCGGATCAATTGGCAGCGGGGCAGCCGCAACGCGTGACGCCGTCCGGGCCGCATGAGACCCGCGTGCTGGGCGAACGCTTCAACGCCATGCTGGACGCCCTGGCCGAATCGGAATCGGTACGCCGCACCCTGCTGGCCGGCCTGCCGCACGACCTGAAAGGGCCCTTGTCCCGCATGTGGCTGCGCATCGAAATGGCCGACGATCCCGTGCTGAAGGACGGGCTGCGCAAGGACCTGCAGGATATGCAGCACATGGTCGACCAGTTCATCGGCTTCGTGCGCGGTACGGATCCGGCCGGCTACCGCTACGCGCCCATCCCCTTCGCGGAATGGGTGGTCGAGCGAGTGCATAACTGGGAAGGCGCCGGTTCACCGGTGCATCTGACCATGGCGCCGGACACTGTCATGACGCTGCAAGGCGATGCCGTAGCGCTGGCGCGGCTGCTGGACAACCTGATCAGCAATGCCCTGCATCACGGCGCGCCGCCGGTGGAAGTGACCTTGGCGGCACGCGCGGGCCAGGCCATCCTGACCGTCGCCGACCACGGCCCGGGCATCCCGGCGGAGCGGCGGGCGGAAGCCTTGCGTCCCTTCGCCCGGCTGGACGATGCCCGCACGCGCTCCGGCAATGTGGGTCTGGGCCTGGCACTGGCCGATGCCATCACGCGCGCGCACGGCGGCACGCTGACGCTGGGCGCGGCCCCCTGGGGTGGCCTGAGCGTTGAAATCGCCCTGCCCCTGCAGGCAGGTTGACCGTCTCCTGCCGCTAGAACCGGGCTGATTATTGTCTGGGACGGGGCCGGGGCCCTGCCCACCAGGTTGACCGCTACCGGTCGCCGCCCGGCAAGGCCAGCCGTGGCGGCTTCTCCTTGCCGAACACCGAGCGGTACGCCAGGATGTTGAACACCAGGATCAGCGGAATTGCCACCACGGCGCCCGCCAGCACCAGGCGCAAGGAGCCGGGCGCGGCGGCGCCGTCCCAGATCGTCATATCGTCCAGGATCAGATAGGGAAACAGGCTGTAGGCCAGGCCGCCCATCATCAGCAGGAACAGGCCCACGCACAGCACGAAGGGCACCCAGCTGAAGCGCTCTGCCCGCGTCGGCAGGCGCGCCAGGACCATCTCCGTCATCACGAATCCCAGCAGCATGGCGCCCCAGGTGGTGACAGCGGGCCCCAGGTGCGCCAGATTGCTCCATTTATAGAAGATGCCGGCGTTGGCCAGCCCCAGCGTGACCGCGATCGCGACCATGCCCGCGGCCGTCCAGCGGATGGCGTGGCGCGCCCAGTTCACGGCGCGGCGCTGCAAATCGCCTTCGACCCGCATCACCAGCCAGGTCGACCCCAGCAACACATAACCCGCCACCGCGCACAGCCCGACGAACACGGAAAAGAAGGTATAGCCCGGCAGGCCCTGGTAATTGGTGGCGATGCGCCCCAGCACCATGCCCTGGCCGAACGCCGTCATCAGGGAACCTATCCAGAAGGCGAACAGCCAGCGCGGCTTGTGCTCGTTGCGGGCGCGGAAGCGGAATTCAAATGACACGCTGCGCAGCACCGCACCCAGCAGCAACAGGGTCAAGGGCGTATAGAGTTGCCCCAACACCACGCCCCAGGCAAAGGGAAAGGCGGCGGCGAACAGCCCGACGCCCAGCAACATCCAGAACTCGTTGGCATCGCGCCAGGGACTGAGCAGCGTCATCATGCGGCCGCGCTCCGACGCCGGCGCCAACTGCAGCAGGATGCCCACGCCCAGGTCGAAGCCATCGAGCACGGTACCGGCCACGACCAGGACGAAAAGCATGGCCATGAAGGCCAGGGGCATCCAGAAGCCGGGGTCGTCCGGACTCAGCCCCAGCGAAGCGGCAAGCGAAGTAAAAGCGGCGATCATGCGGCGGCCCTGGCGAATTTGCGCACGGGCACCACGCCGTAGCGCGCGGCGTGGAACAACATGCCGACGAAGGCCCACAGCAGCAGGCCATAAAGCAGGATATAACCCACGGTGCCGTACATGAGGCCGCGCCCGGTGGCTGCCCCCAGGACTTCGGTCTGCGTGACGGCGCCGTTGACGATGAAGGGCTGCAGGCCGGCCAGCGTCAGTACCCACCCCGCGAGCAGCACAATGCCGCCGGAAAACGTCAGCGCGCTGAGCACGCGCAACCACCCGCGCGACAGCACGGCGGGATCGAGCCCGCGCTTGCGCAGGCGCAGCAAGGTGACCCAGGCAGCCACGAACATCAGCGCCCACATGACCACCATGATGCGCAAGGACCAGAAAGTGATCGCCACCGGCGGCTGCATGCCGGAAAAATTCTCCAGTGCCAGCAGCTTGCCGTTGACGTTGCGGCCCAGCCAGCGTTGCGCGGCACCCGTGATCGACACGCTGGCCAGATTGCTGCCGGTTTCGGCATCGGGCCAGGCGAACAGGACCAGGTCGGGGCTGTCGCCGTCGTGCCAGAAAGCGGCCGCGGCAGCGGCCTTGGCGGGCTGGTAATGGGCAATCATCTGGCCCGCCTTCAGGCCGGCCGGCGCCAGGGCGACGATGGCCAGGCACGCGATCACCAGCGCCGCGCGAAAGCCCAGGCGTTCACCGTCATCCAGCGGCCGGCGCAAGGCCTGCCAGGCGGTGATGCCCATGATCATGAAACAGACGGTCAGCGCCGCGAGCAGCAGGTTGATGCCCACTGTCAATTTCAGTGAGGGATTGATCAACACCGCCATCCAGTCGAACACCTGATAGCGCCCGTCCAGCGCCACGGCGCCATCGGGGGTCTGCATCCAGGACACCAGCGCCAGCACGAAGAAGACGGCCACCAGTTGCCCCAGGGCGACCATGAACACCGCCAGGGTGTGGACCCACTCGGGCACGCGGCGCTGGCCGAACAGCATGACGCCAAGAAAGCAGGACTTCAGCGCGAATACCGACAGCACCGCGAAACCCAGCAAAGGGCCGGCGACATTGCCGATGCGGTCCATCAGGCCGGACCAGATGGTGCCAAGCTGCACCAGCACCGGCACGGCGGCGGCCAGGGTCAACACGAAAGCCAGGGCGAAGATGCGCACCCAGAACCGGTAGGCGGCGGTCCAACCGGCATTGCCGCTGAAGCGGGCTTTCAGCTTGAAATACAGCAACAGCCACGAAAGGGCCAGGCCCAGCGCCACGAAAAACGCCAGGAAACCAAGGCAGACGGTGAATTGCACCCGGCCCAGAAGTAAAGGGGGAAGGATCATGATGCGCGCTAGTGTAGAGCGACTTGCCGTATTCGGTGCGTAAAGTACCGGTTTCTACCCGTTTCACAGACCTTGCCGGCGCGGACGTGGCAAAATCGTCCCTTTACCGCTGCCCCGACGTAACAGCATGACGACCGCTCCGACGACTCCCGCCGCTCCGAATTTCCTGCGCCACATCATTGAAGCCGACCTCAAGGCGGACCGTTTCCAGGCCAAGCGCTGGGCCGGCGTGCCCGGCCCGGCCAGCGTGCAGGCCGGCGGCCAGCCGGATCCGGCCCGCATCCGCACCCGCTTCCCGCCCGAACCCAACGGCTATCTGCACATCGGCCATGCCAAGAGCATCTGCCTGAATTTCGGCCTGGCGCGCGACTACGGCGGCACCTGCCACCTGCGCTTCGACGACACCAATCCGGAAAAGGAGGACCAGGAGTACGTCGACGCCATCATCGACGCGGTGCACTGGCTGGGTTTCGACTGGAAAAGCGCCGAGGGCGCCGAGCAGCTGTATTTCGCCAGCGACTACTTCGACTACATGTACGACTTCGCCCAGGCCCTGATCAAGGCCGGCCATGCGTACGTCGACCAGCAGAGCGCCGAGGAAATCCGCGCCAACCGCGGCACGCTCACGGAACCCGGCACCAATTCGCGCTGGCGCGACCGCCCCGCGCAGGAGTCGCTGGACCTGCTGGCGGAAATGCGCGACGGCAAGCATCCGGATGGCAGCCTGGTGCTGCGCGCCCGCATCGACATGGCCTCGCCCAACATCAACCTGCGCGATCCCGTCCTGTACCGCGTGCGCCACGCCATCCATCACCGCACCGGCGACAAGTGGTGCATCTATCCCATGTACAGCTGGGCCCATCCGGTTGAAGACGCGCTGGAAGGCATCACCCACAGCATCTGCACGCTGGAATTCGAGGATCAGCGCCCCTTCTACGACTGGACGCTGACACGCCTGGCCGAACTGGGCAAGCTGGCGCAGCCGCTGCCGCACCAATATGAATTCGCCCGCCTGAACATCAGCTACATCGTCACCAGCAAGCGCAAGCTGCTGCAACTGGTGCGCGAAGGCTATGTGGACGGCTGGGACGACCCGCGCATGCCCACGCTGTTCGGCATGCGCCGGCGCGGCTATCCCGCCTCGGCCATCCGGCTGTTCTGCGACCGCACGGGCGTGTCGAAATCCGATTCGCGTATCGACTACAGCCTGCTGGAAGCGGCAGTGCGCGACGAACTGGATCCCGTGGCGCCCCGCTCGGTGGCCGTGCTGCAGCCGCTCAAGCTGGTCATCACCAATTACCCCGAAGCCCAGGTCGAGACCTGCACGGCGCCGCGCAATCCGCACGATCCGTCGCAAGGCTTGCGCGAATTCCCCCTGTCGCGCGAATTGTGGATCGAGCAGGACGACTTCCGTGAAGAGCCGCCGAAGAAATACTTCCGCCTGTTCCCCGGCAACCTGGTGCGCCTGAAGTACGGCTACGTCGTGCGCTGTACGGGCTGCGTCAAGGATGCCGACGGCAATGTGGTGGAAGTGCATGCCGAATACCTGCCGGAAACGCGCAGCGGCACGCCGGGCGCGGACAGCGTCAAGGTCAAGGGCAACATCACCTGGATCAGCGCGGCGCATGCCGTTTCCGCGCAGATCCATCTGTACGACCGCCTGTTCGCCGATCCGCATCCGGATGGCGGCGACAAGGACTTCCTGGCCGCGCTGAATCCCGACTCGCGCCGTACGGTGCAAGCCTGGATCGAGCCGAATACGGACCTGGCCTCCGGCGCCACGTGGCAGTTCGAACGCCTGGGCTATTTCGTCGCGGACAGCCGCACGTCCACGCCGCAAGCCCCCGTGCTCAATCGCGTGGTGACGTTGAAGGATTCGTGGGGCCAGGGCTAAGAGGACACTGCGCCGGCCGATGGCCGGCGGCTGGCCCTATCGCAAGCCACCTTTCGCGTCAGCAAGGGCAGGGCTAACCTGTTCCAGCCCTGACGCCCAGTGGCAAACGCGGGGACAGGCCCGAGCCGGGCATATCAAGGCGCCGGATCGTCGTCGTCCGGATCATCCAGGGGCGGCGCTGCCGTGCCGCGGCGCGGCAACATGCCGCCCTTTTCCGCATCCGCCAAAGGCCGGTGGCGCTCCAATGAGGGCGCAGGCGGGTCGGACCGCGCGTGCGCGTCGGGATCCGGTTCGGGCAAGGCGCTGGCTTCATCGTCATAGCCTTTTTCGCGAGCGCGCAGATCTTCTTCTTCCTGGCCGCTGAGGCCGGTCGGGCGTTGCGGTGGGTTGGGGTGAGACATGGAGGACTCCTCGCGGTGAGTGCTGGTGAACCAATTCCAACAATAAACGAACGGAACCCGCCCCATTCGCGGATTACGTAGCTCCTCGCAATACGTAGCTCCTCCTTACACCGCGATCCAAGCGCGCCGAAATGCGCAAACTATTCGATGACCGAGGGGGGCCTCGGTTATCATTCCTCGCTATTCCGCAACCGGAGTCCCCTAGTCCGGGCTCCAACCAAATGAATAGCGCAACCCTAGCCCTAGATTTCAAGAGCGCCACGCTGTATGCCGTGCGCGTCGTCCTGCACAATGCCGACCTGGCGCAACTGACCGCCGCGCTGGACAAGCGCATGGCCGACGCCGGCAGCTTCTTCGAAAACGAGCCCGTCGTCATCGACGCCAGCCGCGTGGAAACCCCCGTGGACTGGGCCGCCCTGGTGACCGCCCTGCGCGGCCACAAGCTGCCTCCCATCGGCGTCGTGGCCGAAGGCGACAACCTGCGCGCCGCGCTCGCCGCGGGCCTGGCGGCCGTCGAACTGTCCACGCCGCCGCCCCGTGCGCCGCAGCAGGCCGACGCGGGCGGCGCACCGCCCCCCATGCCCACCCAGCCCGCGGCCGACCTGGTGGCCGCGCCCGAGCCCACCGCCACGCCCGCCGAAGCCGAGACCGCCGCCAAGGTGATCAGCGGCACCGGGACGGCGGCCGCCGGCGCCGCGCCCATTTCCAGCGCTGCCGACGGCAAGGCCGAGGTGGCCAAGGAAGACGCAGCCAAGACGAACGGGGCCGGAACCGGCGCTGGTGACAAAAATGGTGGCAAAAACGGTGGCAACGGCGGCGCCAATGCCGGCCAGCGCAACGGCAAGCCTGCCGAAGGTGCCGGCGCGAGGAACGGCAATGGTGGCAATGCCGCCGGCCTGCCCGCCGCGCCCGCCCGCCAGCCCATTCCGGAACGCGCCGCGCGCAGCACCACGTCGGCCGCCGCGCCGACCGCCACCGATCCGCAATCGTCGTCGGCGCTGGTCATCACGCGGCCGCTGCGTTCCGGCCAGCGCGTCTACGCGCGCCATTCGGACCTGGTGGTGATCGGCATGGTCAGCCAGGGTGCCGAAGTGATCGCCGATGGCAATGTACACGTCTACGGCCCCCTGCGTGGCAAGGCCATGGCGGGCGCGCGCGGTGATACGACGGCACGCATTTTCACGACGCACCTGGATGCCGAACTGCTGGCCGTGGCCGGCGTCTATCGCGTCATCGAAGACAAGCTGGACGCCACGCTGCACGGCAAGCCGGCGCTGGTCAGGCTGGAAGGGGACACCCTGCGGCTGGAAGCCTTGAAATCCTAGTGCACGCAGCAATTCGAATAACCGATCACTACTGATCAAATAACCGATCCATATAACTTGTAAGAAGCATGCACTACCCGCAAGGTCGTCGGCTTTTTTGCATTACGATACTGCGATTTGTTCCGAACATAAGGGCTATTGAGTCATGACGCGTATAGTTGTGGTCACTT
This sequence comes from Achromobacter sp. HZ34, assembly GCF_002209485.1. Lineage (GTDB taxonomy): Bacteria > Pseudomonadota > Gammaproteobacteria > Burkholderiales > Burkholderiaceae_B > Bordetella_C. The sequence continues at coordinate 9,090 of NZ_NJIX01000003.1, forward strand.
CCGGCAAGGGCGGGGTAGGCAAGACGACCACCAGCGCCAGCTTTTCATCGGGGCTTGCCATGCGCGGGCACAAAACCGCGGTGATCGACTTCGACGTCGGCCTACGTAACCTGGACCTGATCATGGGCTGCGAACGCCGCGTGGTCTATGACTTCGTCAACGTCATCCAGGGCGAAGCCACGCTGAAGCAGGCCTTGATCAAGGACAAGCAACTCGACAACCTGTTCGTGCTACCCGCCTCGCAAACGCGCGACAAGGATGCGCTGACGCAGGAAGGCGTGGGTAAGGTGATCGACGACCTGAAGGAAATGGGTTTCGACTACGTGGTCTGCGACTCGCCCGCCGGCATCGAGACCGGCGCGCTGCTGGCTGCCTATTACGCCGACGACGCCCTGGTGGTGACCAACCCGGAAGTGTCGTCGGTACGCGACTCCGACCGCATCCTTGGCATTCTGGCCGCCAAATCGCGCCGCGCGGTGCAAGGTGACGAGCCGGTCAAGGAATATCTGCTGCTGACCCGCTACAACCCCAAGCGGGTTTCCGATGGCGAAATGCTTTCGCTGCGCGATATCGAAGATATCCTGCGCATAAAGCTGATCGGCGTCATCCCCGAATCGGAATCGGTGCTGCAGGCGTCCAACCAGGGCCTGCCCGCCATTCACTTGAATGCCACCGACGTGTCCGAAGCCTACAAGGACGTCGTGGCGCGGTACTTGGGCGAAGAAAAAGAGCTGCGTTTCACCGAATACAGCAAGCCGGGCTTCCTCAAGCGCATTTTCGGAGGAAAGTAAGCAATGTCCCTGTTGTCGTTTCTGCTCGGTCAAAAGAAAAACACGGCAAGCGTTGCCAAGGAACGCTTGCAGATCATCCTGGCCCACGAGCGCTCCGGCCGCGATGGCTCATCGCCCGACTACCTTCCGCAATTGCAGAAGGAGCTGATCGCTGTTATTTCCAAGTACGTGAAGATCAATCCGGACGACATCAAGGTGAACCTGGAGCGCCAGGACACCCTGGAGATCCTGGAAGTGAAGATCGAGATGCCCCAGCCCTGACGGGGACCTCGAAACAAAAGGCCCCTCACGGGGCCTTTTGTTTGCCTGCAAGCCTTATTTCAAGGCCTTGTAGCGCAGACGCTTGGGCTTGGCGCCTTCTTCGCCCAGGCGGCGCTTCTTGTCCTCTTCGTACTCCTGGTAGTTGCCGTCGAAGAACACCACTTCCGAATCGCCCTCGAAGGCCAGGATGTGCGTGGCGATACGATCCAGGAACCAGCGATCGTGGCTGATCACCAGCACGCAACCCGGGAATTCGAGCAGCGCGTCTTCCAGCGCGCGCAAGGTTTCCACGTCGAGGTCGTTGGACGGTTCGTCCAGCAGCAGCACATTGCCGCCGGCAATCAGCGTCTTGGCCATGTGCAGACGGCCGCGTTCACCGCCCGACAGCTGGCCCACCACCTTGTTCTGGTCGCCGCCCTTGAAGTTGAAACGGCCCAGGTACGCGCGCGAGCCCATTTCGAACTTGCCCACCGTCAGGATGTCGGCGCCGTCGGCCACCGCGTCGAACACGGTCTTGCCGTCTTCCAGCGCGTCGCGCGACTGGTCGACATAAGCCAGCTTGACGGTCTGGCCTATCGCCACTTCGCCCGAATCCGGCTGCTCGCGGCCGGCAATCATGCGGAACAGCGTCGACTTGCCAGCGCCGTTGGGACCGATGATGCCGACGATGGCGCCGGGCGGCACACGGAAGCTGAGGTTGTCGATCAGCAAACGATCGCCGTAGGCCTTGCTGACGTTCTTGAACTCGATGACCTCATTGCCCAGGCGCTCGCCCACGGGAATGAAGATTTCCTGGGTCTCGTTGCGCTTCTGGTATTCGTAGGAGGACAGTTCCTCGAAACGCGCCATGCGCGCCTTGGCCTTGGCCTGGCGTCCCTTGGGATTCTGGCGTACCCACTCCAGTTCTTTCTTGATGGTCTTCTGGCGCGCCGATTCGGACGACTCTTCCTGCTTCAGGCGGTCTTCCTTCTGTTCCAGCCAGGAACTGTAGTTGCCCTTCCAGGGAATGCCGTAACCGCGATCCAGTTCCAGGATCCATTCGGCGGCATTGTCGAGGAAGTAGCGATCGTGGGTCACGCCCACCACGGTGCCGGGGAATTTCTGCAGGAAGTGCTCCAGCCATTCGACGCTTTCCGCATCCAGGTGGTTGGTCGGCTCGTCCAGCAGCAGCATGTCGGGCTTGGACAGCAGCAGGCGGCACAGGGCCACGCGGCGCTTTTCACCGCCGGACAGCTTGTCGACCTTGGCGTCCCAGGGCGGCAGGCGCAGCGCATCGGCGGCGATTTCCATCTGGTGCTCGATGTCGTCGGAGCCGCTGGAAGCGGCCGCCGCGATGATGGCTTCCAGCTCGGCCTGCTCGGCAGCCAGCTTGTCGAAGTCGGCATCCGGCTCGGCGTAGGCCGCGTACACCTCATCCAGGCGCTTGCGGGCGGTGACCACCGCGCCCAGGCCCTCTTCGACCGATTCGCGCACGGTGTGCTCGGGATTGAGCTGCGGCTCCTGCGGCAGGTAGCCGATGTTCAGGCCGGGCATGGGAACTGCCTCGCCTTCGATTTCCTTGTCGACGCCGGCCATGATCTTCAGCAGGGTCGATTTACCGGACCCGTTCAGGCCAAGCACGCCGATTTTGGCGCCGGGGAAGAACGACAGCGAGATATCGCGCAGGATCTGCCGCTTGGGCGGCACGATCTTGCCCACGCGATTCATGGTGTAGACGTATTGGGCCATGGATGTAGGGACGAGATGAGAGTCAAACCCCGATTGTAGCCAGCCTGCGCCCGATGCTGGCGATTGCGCTCCTTCCCCTGGGAGGACGACAATAAGACGATATTGCTTGCAAGCTACTTTCGTTATGCTTGTGCCCCAGCGTATGACTCCGCCAAACGGGCGGTTTCATCACGCAGATTTACCAGGAATCATTGCTATGTCCGCTTCAGCCACGCCCCCTGCATCCGTGTCCCGCTTCCAGACCGCGGAGCTGGATATGCTGGCCAAGACCGCCGATGCGCTCAGCGCTTATCTTGGCAAGCCCGTACTGGCTGAGGTCGACGCCACTGAGGAAGGCCTGGAATGGGTCACCTTCGGCATCCCTTTGGAGGAAAGCGCGGCCCACGATGGCGAAGACCCCGTGCGCGTGCAGATGGGCGGCCCCGGTTCGCGCCTGCTGGGCAATCGCGGCGGCCTCGATCACACTGACGAGGAGACGTTCGATTGCCTGTATCTGTGGGCCGTGCAGATCACCTTGACCGAAGGTGAGCGTTTCGTGAAGCTGGACCAGGATGGCGAGGAAGCCGCCTGGTCCGACGTCTTGATCGACGTGCTGCCCTTTGACCTGACGGACGAGGACCTTTCCGCGTTGGACGATGACGACGACGAGGATGATGACGATGACGACGAGGGCGAGCCAGGCCAGAGGATCGGCGATGGCGCGCACCGCCATTGACGCATCGCCTGAATCAAGACCGCCGCGACACGCCGTTATCAGTCCAATTCCCGGAGCCTCACCCCCATGCTGTTGAGAACCGTCGGCACGCTGTTGGCCGCCGCCCTGCTGACCGCCAGCCCCGCGCACGCCCAGATGAAAGTGGGCGTGATCACCTCGTCCACCGGCCCCACGGCCATGGTGGGCATCCCGCAGAAAAACACCGTTCCCCTGTTGCCGGCGAAGCTGGGCGACCTGACGGTGGATTACGTCATCCTGGATGACGCCAGCGACCCCGCGCAATCAGTGGCGGCGGTGCACAAGCTGATCGATGAGCAACACGTCGATGCCATCATCGGACCGCCCGGCACGCCCAATACGCTGGCAATGATTCCCTTCGCCGCCGAGGCCGGCGTGCCTTTGCTGGCGCCGGTGGGGTCGGCGGCCGTGGTCCAGCCCATGGATGCGCAGAAGAAATGGGTCTTCAAGACCACGCAGAACGATGACCTGATTGCCCAGGCGCTGGTCGGCCACATGGTGGCCAACGGCGTCAAGACGGTGGGCTTCATCGGCCTGGGCGATGCCTATGGCGAGAACTGGTACAAGGTGTTCAGCGCGCTGGCGGCGGATCACGGGCTGCGCATCGTGGCGCAGGAACGCTATCAACGCAACGACAGCTCGGTCACTGGCCAGGCCCTGAAAGTGCTTGCCGCGCGGCCCGACGCCGTCCTGGTTGCGGCCACCGGCGCAGCCGCGGTGCTACCCCAGGTCACCCTGGTGGACAAAGGCTACAAGGGACGGTTCTACCAGACCCATGGCGCCGCCCTGCCCGACTTTCTCAAGCTGGGCGGCAAGAAAGTGGAAGGCACGGTGCTGGCGGCCAGCCTGATGCTGGTACTGCCGGAGATTCCCGCCACGCATCCCTCCAAGGCCGTGGCGCAGCGCTATATCGCGGCTTACGAACAGCGCTACCAGACCCTGCCCGCCACCTTCGGCGCCAATGTCTACGATGCGGGCCTGCTGCTGCAGAACGCGGTGCCGCAGGCCGCACGCGCGGGCAAGCCGGGGACGCCGGCATTTCGTGGCGCGCTGCGCGATGCCCTGGAGCAGACCCATGACCTGGTCGGCACCCAGGGCGTGTACAACATGACGCCGCAGGATCACAGCGGCTTCGACACGCGCGGCCGCGAACTCATCGTGGTGCGCGACGGTACCTGGAAACGCCTGCCGTGAAAGGCCTCGCCGCCGCCAACAAATCGGCGGTGAGGCCGCGTTATCTGCTATTCGCTTCGCTGGCGTTGCTGGCGATCGCGCCCGCGCTGGTGCCGACGCGCTATGTGCTGCTGCTGGACCATATCGGCCTGGCGGCGCTGGTGGCGTTGGGCGTGGTGCTGCTCACCGGCATCGGCGGGCTGATCAGCCTGGCCCACGCCGGCTTCGTCGGAGTGGGCGCCTACGTCACGGCCATCCTGACGGCACAGGCGGGGGCGCTGCCCGGCGGGCTGGCGTGGCTGGGCGGATCGCCCTGGCTGGCGCTGCTGGCCGGCTTGCTGCTGACGCTGCTGCTGGCGGGCCTGCTGGGCTCGCTGACGGTGTGCCTGTCCAGCCCCTACCTGGCCATGTGCAGCATCGCGTGGGGCGTGGCGCTTCCCTATGCCTTCGGCATGTTGGGCGGACAGGACGGCATCGTGGGCATCCCGCCCATCCGCATCGCCGGCGTGGCGCTGGATACGGCCAGCCGCATGTATTACCTGATCTGGCTGGTGCTGCTGCTGGGCCTGTGGGTCCAGCGCAATCTGCTCGACTCACGCCAGGGCCGCGCCATGCGGGCGTTGCGCGGCGGGCGCCCCATGGCGGAGGCCATGGGCGTGGACAGCCGCTGGCTGCGTTTCGTGATCCTGCTCATCGCCGCCGCGCAGGCCTGCATCGCGGGCTGGCTGTATGCGCATCTGCAGCGCCATGTCGATCCCGCGCCCTTCAGCCTGCGCGCGGGCCTGGAATACCTGATCATGACCATCGTTGGCGGCTCTGCCCATGTCTGGGGGGCGTTGCTGGGCGCGGGGATCTTTACCGGGGCGGGACTATGGCTGCATGACATGCTGCCGCGCCTGCGGGAGCTGGCGTGGCTGCAGGGCGTGGGGGGCGGCTCCGGCGCCTATATCGGCTACGGCGGCCTGGAAATCATCGTGCTTGCCCTGGTTGCCTTGGTAGTGTTCCTGCGCTGGCGCGACGGATTGTGGCCCATGCTGGTGCGCCGCTTGCCGCTGCTACGCGAGGACGGCAAGGTGAATATGGCGGCGGAACCGCTGCCGCGCCGCCCCTTGCCGCCGCGCGGCGACATCATTTTGGAAGCCGTGCGGGTGACGCGCCGGTTTGGCGGGTTGCTGGCCAATCGCCAGATCGACCTTGCCATCGAAGCCGGCAGCATCTTGGCGCTGATCGGTCCGCCCGGCGCGGGCAAGAGCACGTTGCTCGATCTGCTGTCGGGCATCGAGGCACCGACCACCGGCGCGATCGTGTTCATGGGCGACTCGGTGGCGGGCTGCGGTGCCCGGCGGGTTGCCGCGCAGGGGATGAGCCGCAGCTTCCAGCAAGCCATGCTGCTGGGCGAGCGCAGCGTGCTGGACAACGCCGCGCTGGGCGCGCATCTGCGCGGCACGCATGGCATCGCCGCCTGCGCCTGCCATGCCGACCGGCGCGAGGAAGCCCGCCTGCTGGCCGAGACCACGCGCCAGCTGGAAAGGGTGGGCCTGGGCGATTGCCTGCACCTGCCCGCCGCCAGCTTGCCGCCCGGACGCCAGCGCCTGCTCGAAATCGCCCGGGCCCTGGCGGCGGATCCCTACCTGCTGCTGCTGGACGAACCGACGGCGGGCCTGCGGGCCGAGGAGAAACAAAGCCTGGCGGCATTGCTGGGCAAGCTGCGCGCCGACGGCATGTCCATACTGCTGGCCGACCACGACCGCGAATTCGTCATGATGCTGGCCGACCAGGTCCTGGTCATGGATGCCGGCGCCATCACCGCCCGCGGCACGCCCGCGGAGGTACGCCATCACCCGGCGCTCCTGGCCGCCTACACCAGCACGGTGCCATAGCGACAGCGGCACGCAGCAAGCGTCCCCACCACCCTGCCTCCCAGCGTGCGATAGAACTGACAGGGACGCTGGAGCCGCCCACCGCCTCAGCCTACGGAGCGATAGCCCAAGAAGGGGGCGATGGGGGTCACCCCCATAAAAAAACCTTCCCCGGTCACCAATCCTCCCTCCCGTCTGCTGCGCAGTAGAATGCGTGATCAATTTTCTGGACCGAGCATGGACGCCGCCCACGTTCAACTGAACGACATCGCCTTGTTCGTCGAAGTCGCCCGGCGCAAGAGCTTCAGCCTTGCCGCGCGCGCGCTCGACATGCCCACGTCGACGCTATCCCGCCGCATCAGCGAACTGGAGAAGGCCGTAGGCATGCGGCTGCTCAATCGCAATACGCGGCGCCTGGACCTGACCGATGCAGGCCAGGTGTATTTCGAGCGCTGCCAGAGCCTGGTGGACGAAGCCCGCTTCGCGCATGAGCAACTGGTGTCCATTTCCAGCCAGCCGCAGGGCAAGCTCATCGTCAGCATGCCGGACAGCCTGGCCTTGCTGTTGTTGTCGGATTCGCTGCAGGAATTCACCGACCTGTATCCCGAGCTGGAATGCGAACTCGACCTCAGCCTGCGCGCCGCCGACCCGCATGCCGCGCCCTTCGATGTGATGTTGCGCCTGGGCGAACCCAGCACGCCCAACAACGGCATGGAGGTGCGCGAACTGATCTCGCTGACGCGGCATCTGTACGCGTCGGACGAATACGTGGCACGCCACGGCGAACCTGCAACGCCGGCGGACCTGCGTGCGCATGAATGCCTGCGTGGCTATGCCAATGAAACCGCCTCTACGTGGCTGCTGACGCGCGACGGCACGCAGGAACGCATCGTCGTCGAAGGCCGCGTCACGGCCAACAACATGGGCATGCTGAGCGACTTCGTCAGCCTGGGCATGGGCATCGCCCCCCTGCCCGTCTATGCCGCCACCCAAGGCCGCATTTCGCGCGATCATTCCTTGCGCCGCGTCCTGCCCGAATGGTCGGCCGCCCCCATGCCCCTGTACGCCGTTTTCCCGTCGCGCATCATGCCGGCCAAGACCCGCGCCTTCATGGACTTCATCCTCCCGCGCCTGGAAGCCGCCAACGGCCAGGCGGCAGAGCAGGACTGAACTTCCGCGCCACGGCGGGAGCAGGCTGCACCCCAGCAGACTATTCAGGCCCGTCACCCGTATGAACTCACGGACGACGTCCAGCCTGGCTGCCGTCGTTGGGTGCCGATTCGTGAAGGTTCAAGCTTGAATGGCGTGGTGCTTCAGGCAGGCGCCAAAAACAAAAAAGGCCCCGGAGGGCCTTTTTTTGGATGAAACCAGGCGGGATTACACGCGCTTGATCTTTTCCAGCATCTTGAACACGCCCTTGGGCGAGTTGACGAACAGGCGCTTGAAGGCCTTGCCCAGGCAGCGGCGTTCGAGGGTGTTACGGCGGGTGCGTTTGCGTTCAGCCATGATGATTCTCCGATCAGCGATGGTCCACTGACGGACACATCAAGGGTAGCGAGCACATGAAGTGCGGAAAAAAGCCCGCGCAACGGCTGGAGGAAACCCAGGCTGGCGGCAACTTAGGAAAACCCGGCATTCTACCTGGATTTTGAAGAAGCTGCCTGGAAGCCTCCTGGACTAGCCCCCCGCCAGCAAAGCCCGCACCGCATCCGGCCGCGGCACCGGTTGCACGGCGCCATAACCCTGCGTCGACAAGGCCGCCGCCGCATTGGCGTAGCGCACCGCATCCGACCACTCATCGCCCTGGGCCCGGCGTGCCAGCAGGCAGCCCGCGAAGCAGTCGCCCGCACCGGTGGCATCCACCGACGCCACCCGCAGGCCGACGATGGGCCGGCGCTGCTCGCCATCGTCCAGCACCGCGCCAGACTTGCCCAGCTTCAGCACCACCACGCCCCGCGCGCCAGCCGCACGGATCCAGTCCAGCGTACGTGACGGATCCTCATGGCCGGTCAGGTGCATCATGTCGTCCATGCTGGGCAGGAACACATCGGCCAGGCCGATGGCTTCGCGCAGGATGGCGCGCGCCCGGTCCACCGGCCACAGACGCAGCCGCAGATTGGAGTCCAGGCAGACCTGCGTGCCCGCCGCGCGGGCCTGCGCGATCGCGGCAAACACCGTATCGCAGGCGTTGGCGCTGATGGCCAGGCTGATCCCCGAGACGTGCAGGAAACGCGCGCGCTGCACCAGTCCATGCGCCAGATCCGCCGGCTGCATGCGGCTGGCCGCCGAATCGTGCCGCATATAGCTGAATACATGCCCCTGCGGACCGTGCTGAACGAAGTACAGGCCGGTGTGCGCCTGCGCATCGACCAGGACGCCGCTGGTGTCGACCTGCTCCGCGCGCCACAGCGCCAGCAACTGCTCGCCAAACGCATCGGCGCCGACCCGCGTCAGGTACGCGCAGCGCGCCCCCTGGCGCGCCGCGGCGATCACCGCGTTGGAGGTATCGCCCCCGAAGCCCTGCAGGAACTCCGGCTGACCGGGGCGCGTCTGGTTGAACTCCAGCAAGGGCTCGCCCAGCGCGACGATGTCGAAATCAGCCATGGGCGGCCTCGCGCGTGCGCTGGATCTGCGCCACCAGCGCGGCCGTATCGCGCGCCTCGAAAGCGGCCTTGTCGTACAGATTGCTGCCAATACCGACCAGGCTGGCGCCCGCCTTGAAATACGCCCCCATGTTCTGTGCGGTAACGCCGCCCGTGGGGCAGAACACGCTGTCGGGAAACACCGACTTCAACGCCGCCAGGTGGCCCGGCCCGCCCGTCTCGGCGGGAAACACCTTGACCACGTCGGCACCGGCGCGGCGGGCCTGCACGACTTCGGTGGGCGTGAAGGCACCGGCCAGGCACAGCGCATCCGCGGCATGGGCCAGCGGCACCAGTTCCGGCAGCACGGCAGGCGACACCAGGAAATCGACGCCGGCCACCAGCGCGTCGCGCGCCTGGTCTTCTTCCAGTACCGTGCCCAGGCCCAGCAGCAATGTGGCGCCGTGCTTGTCGCGCAGGGCGCGCACCAGGTCGATGACATCGGGAATGGTCCAGGTCAGTTCCAGCGTGGTGCAACCGGCGGCGATCGCCACCTCGGCCGCATAAGCCGCGGTAGCGGCGTCGCCATAGCGCAGCACGGGCACCACGCGGGCACCCAGCAGGGTGGCGAGTTTGCGTTGGCGGATATCCAGGGTAGCGTCGCTCATAAGGTCTCGGAGATGGCAATGGAAGTGGATGGGAGCCGTCGCGACGGCCAGATTGTCTGCATATTCAAAGCCATGAGGGATTCAAGAAGCCTCATGCAAGGGCAGCGCCAGCCGGCGCCGCGCCATGTCGCGCAGGCGCAGCAGCGGCGCGACATAGCGCGCGGCCGGCACGCCCTGCTGCCGATAACTCAAGGTACTGACACTGACGCAAGCCAGCGGCCGGCCATCGGGCCCGGCAATGGCCACGCCGTAACAGACGATGCCGCGCTCGTTTTCCTCGTTGTCGATCGAATAGCCTTGCTCACGTATGCGCGCCAGTTCCTCGCGCAGCGCCGGCGGCCGGGTGATGGTGTTGGGCATGCAAGGCGTCAAGACCAGGGCATCGACCAATGAATCACTTGTGGAAAGCGGCAACGCCGCCATATACGCCTTGCCCGCGGCACTGCAGTGCAAGGCCAGGCGACCGCCCACCCGCGATGCCATGCGCACCGGCCCCTGGCTTTCCAGCTTGTCGATGTAGATCATCTCGTGGCCCGCAGGTACCGAAAGATGCACGGTTTCGCCGGTTTCATCGCGCAGTGCGCGCAGGTCGTCGGCCAGCGCGCTGCGCAGGTCCAGCTGGGACCAGGCGCGGCTGGCCAGCTGGATCAGGCGTGGGCCCAGGCGGTAGCGGCCAGGCACGCCGGCTGCAACCGGCGCTTCGGCCAGCATGCCCTGCTCGACCAGGGCGGCGACGATCCGGTAGACGGTAGGACGCGGATAGCCGCTGAGCCGCACCAGGTCGGCCATGGCGGGCGCCGCGGAGGCGTCGGCCACCACCTGCAGCACCGTCATGAATTTTGCAAAGGCGGCCGTGCCGGCCACGCCGGGCTTGTCCGTTGTGGCCGGCACGGCCGCAATGTCCGGCTTATCCGAAATGTTCAACTTGTCGTGGCTGTCCACAATATGGTCATCGTTTCCACAATATAGTCGCGATTATTCCACAGCCATGCCCACCGCCCCAAGGCACGATTTCCCCAATACCCACGCCGGCGACCCCGCCGCCGCCTCCCCCTATTGACGCACAGGCTACGATTACAGGATGACTTCCGAAATTCGCATCGTTGGCGCACGCCAGAACAATCTCAAGAACCTGGACGTAACTTTCGCCACTGGCGAATTCGTCGTCGTTACCGGCGTCTCGGGCTCGGGCAAAAGCTCCCTGGCTTTCGACACGCTGTATGCCGAAGGGCAGCGGCGCTACGTCGAAACCTTCTCTCCCTATGCGCGTCAGTTCCTCGACCGCATGGACAAACCGCAGGTCGACCGGATCGAAGGCATACTTCCCGCCATCGCCATCGACCAGACCAATCCCGTGCGCAGTTCGCGCAGCACCGTCGGCACGATGACGGAGCTGAACGACCACCTGAAGCTGCTGTTCGCGCGTGGCGCGCACCTGTTCTGCCGCGGCTGTGGCCGGCCGGTGCGGCGCGACACGCCCGATTCGATTCGCCAGTCGCTGGCCGAGCGCAGCGTCGAAGCGAGCGACCCGCGCCTGGTCGTGACCTTCCCCATCAAGGTGCCGGCGAACTTCACTGAAGACGAAGTGCGCGGCTTCCTGGAACAGCAGGGCTATACCCGCGTCCATGGGCAGGAAGGCGAGGCCGCCGCGACCGTCAACGATCCCGGCGCGGAAGCCCGGAAAGACTCCGCGAAAAAAGGCGCCGCGAAAAAGAGCAAGGACGCGCCGGTGGAACAGCGCGTGCTGCACGTGGTGCAGGACCGTTTCCGCTTTTCCAGCGCCGAGACCGATCGCGTCATGGAAGCCCTGGACACCGCGCTGCGCATGGGCGCCGGCCACCTTGCCGTGCATGTGCTGGATGACGACGGCCGCGACGCCCAGGTCTGGAAGTACAGCGACCGCCTGCACTGCGCCGACTGCGACATCGAATACGCCGACCCGCTGCCCAGTTCCTTCTCCTTCAACTCGCCGCTGGGCGCCTGCGAATCGTGCCGTGGCTTCGGCCGCGTCATCGGCATCGACTTCGGCCTGGTCATCCCGGACGAGAACAAGACGCTGCTGGAAGGCGCCATCAAGCCCTGGCAGACGGCCAGCTACAAGGAATGCCAGGACGATCTGCAGAAGTACGCGCCGCGCGCGGGCGTGCCCCTGTCCGTGCCCTGGAAGACCATGACGCCGCAGCAGCAGGAATGGGTGCTGCATGGCGACCCCGACTTCAAGGGGGGCAGCCAGGCCTGGAAAAACCAGTGGTATGGCGTGCAGCGCTTCTTCGCCTGGCTCGAAACCAAGGCCTACAAGATGCACGTGCGGGTGCTGCTGTCGAAGTACCGCAGCTATACGCCTTGCCCCACCTGCCGCGGCTCGCGCCTGAAGCCCGATGCGCTGCTGTGGCGCGTCGGCACCAAGGACGAGGCCGACGCCGTCATGCCGGCGGAAGACGGCCACTATCGCCGTTTCAAACCGGTCCAGGCGAACTGGTCGGATGAGTTGCTGTACCTGCTGGACGGCCTGTCCATCCATGACGTGATGCTGCTGCCCATCGAACGCGTGCGTGCGTACTTCGACAGCCTGCGTTACCACGGCGTACTCGATGCCGCTACCGATCTGCTGTTGACGGAGGTGCGCGCACGCCTGAAATTCCTCTGCGACGTCGGCCTCGGCTACCTGACGCTGGACCGCCAGAGCCGCACGCTGTCCGGTGGCGAAGTGCAGCGTATCAACCTGACGACCGCGCTGGGCACCTCCCTGGTCAACACGCTGTTCGTCCTGGATGAACCCTCCATCGGCCTGCACCCACGCGATATGCATCGCGTGGTGGAGGTCATGCATCGCCTGCGCGATGCGGGCAATACGCTGGTCGTGGTCGAACACGACCCGCAGGTCATGATCGCCGCCGACCGCGTCCTGGACATCGGTCCCGGCCCCGGCGAACGGGGCGGCAACATCGTCTTCGACGGCACGCCCGCGCAGCTGCGCGCCGCGCCCACGCTGACGGGCGATTACCTGGGTGGCCGCCTGCGCGTGGAAGCGCCGCGGCCCATGCCGGTGGCGGCCAATACTCCCCGCCTGCTGCTGGAAGGCGTCAATGCGCACAACCTGAAGAACGTTTCGGTGGAAATTCCGCTGGGCCGCCTGGTGTGCGTCACCGGCGTGTCCGGCTCCGGCAAATCGACGCTGGTGTCCGACGTGCTGTATCCGGCCCTGCTCAAGCTCAAGGGCAAGCCTTCCGAAGCGCCGGGCGCTTTCGGGCGCCTGCTGGGCGCCGAGCAGATCGCCGACGTGGTGCTGGTGGACCAGACCCAGATCGGCAAGACCGCGCGCTCCAATCCGGCTAGTTATGTCGGCGCCTTCGATGCGATCCGCAAGCTGTTCTCGCAGGCGCCGCTGTCGAAAGAGCGCGCGTACACGGCGGGCACCTTCAGCTTCAATAGCGGCGAGGGCCGCTGCCCGGTCTGCGGCGGCACCGGCTTCGAACACGTGGAAATGCAGTTCCTGTCCGACGTGTACCTGCGTTGCCCTGACTGCGACGGCAAGCGTTTCCGTCCGGAGGTGCTGCAGGTCCGCGTCGAGCATCTGGGCAAGAGCGCGTCCATCGACGAAGTGCTGGAAATGACGGTGAGCGAGGCGCTGGAGTTCTTCAAGGGCCTGCGCGACGTCCAGACCGGCCTGGCCCCCTTGGCCGACGTGGGCCTGGAATACGTGCGCCTGGGGCAACCCGTGCCAACCTTGTCGGGCGGCGAGGCGCAGCGCCTGAAGCTGGCCGGCCACCTGGCCGAGGCAGCCCGCAGCGGCATCGCCACGGCCAAGGTCGCCAAGAAGGGCAGCCTGTTCCTGTTCGACGAACCGACCACCGGCCTGCACTTCGACGATGTCGCGCGGCTGATGCGCGCGTTCCGCAAGCTGCTGGCGGCGGGGCATACGCTGCTGGTCATCGAGCACAACCTGGACGTGATCCGCGCGGCCGACTGGCTGCTGGACCTCGGGCCCGACGGCGGCGACGCCGGCGGCCTGCTGGTGGGCTACGGCACGCCGCAAGACCTGATGGACAATCCAGCTTCGCATACGGGCGCCGCGCTGCGTGAATACGAACACGCCATCCTGCCCGCGCAAACGGTGCAGGTCAGCCATGCCGCGCAGGATGACGACGACGGCGAAGCCAAGGTCAACGGCACGCCGCTGCCGGCCACGCTGCGGCGCCAGGCGCCCATGTCCATCGAGATCCGCAACGCGCGCGAACACAACCTGAAGAACATCAGCGTGGAAATTCCGCGCGACAAGTTCACCGTGATCACCGGCGTGTCCGGCTCCGGCAAGTCCACCCTGGCGTTCGACATCCTGTTCAACGAAGGCCAGCGGCGCTATCTGGAATCGCTCAACGCCTACGCGCGCGCCATCGTGCAGCCGGCCGGCAAGCCCGACGTCGATGCCATCTTCGGCATTCCGCCGACGGTGGCCATCGCCCAGCGCACCAGCCGCGGCGGCCTCAAGTCCACCGTCGCCACGATGACGGAGATCCATCACTTCCTGCGCCTGCTGTACGTGAAGCTGGGCGTGCAGTATTCGCCGGACTACAACGTCCCCGTCGAACCGCAAACGCCTGACCAGATCGTCGCCCGCATCCTGCGCGAGCGCGCCGGCCAGCGCATCGGCGTACTGGCGCCCCTGGTCACCGCGCGCAAGGGCTTCTATACCGACCTGGCCAAATGGGCCGGCGGCAAAGGCCACACGCATCTGCGGGTGGACGGCGTCTTCACGCCGGTCAGCCCGTGGCCGCGCCTGGACCGCTACAAGGAACACACCATCGAACTGCCGGTGGCCGATGTGCTGGTCGATCCCGCCAACGAAGCGCCCCTGCGCGAAGCCGTGCGCAGTGCGCTGGACTACGGCCAGGGGGCGCTCAGCGTGCTGTGGCCGCTGGATACCCTGCGCAGCGATCCGGATGCCGTGCTGGAGCAGGCGCACTTCTCCACCAAGCGTACTTGCCCGATCAGCGGCGTCAGCTTCCCCGAGCTGGACCCGCGCATGTTCTCCTACAACTCCAAGCACGGCTGGTGCCCGACCTGCTTCGGCGCGGGCGTGGTGATGCCCGATCTGGACGAAGAGCAGACCGGTGAGGAAGCGGGCCTGATCGAACGCTATGCCGGCGAAGCCATGGTGTGCCCGACCTGCCACGGCCAGCGCCTGAACCGCGTGGCCCTGCACGTGCGCTGGCGCGACCGTTCCATCGCGGAACTGGCCGCGCTGTCGGTGAACGACGCGCATACCTTCTTCACGGGGCTGGTGGTGAAGGGCCGCGAAGCGGAAATCGCGCGCGACATTCTCGCGGAGATCCGCAGCCGCCTGAATTTCATGAAGGAAGTGGGCCTGGATTACCTGCAGCTGGATCGCGCGGCGCCGACCCTGTCGGGCGGCGAAGCACAGCGCATCCGCCTGGCCGCGCAACTGGGCTCCAATATGCAGGGCGTGTGCTACATCCTGGACGAGCCCACCATCGGTTTGCATCCGCGCGACAACCGCATCCTGCTGGACGCGCTGGGCCGCCTGGAAGGCAATGGCAACACGCTGGTGGTGGTCGAGCATGACGACGACACCATCCGGCGCGCCGCCCACATCATCGACATCGGTCCGGGTGCCGGCGTGCGGGGCGGCCAGGTGGTGGCCCAGGGTACGGCGGAAGACCTGATGAAGGACGAGCGCTCGGTGACCGGGCGCTATCTGAAGAATCCGTTGCGGCATCCGCTGCAAGGCCGCCGCGCCATCGAGAAGGACACCGCCTTCGTGGAGGTGCGCAACGCCCATCTGCATAATCTGCACAACGTCAATGCGCGCTTCCCCATCGGCCGCCTGAGCGTGGTCACGGGGGTGTCGGGATCGGGTAAATCCACCCTGGCGCGCGAGGTGCTGCTGGACAACCTGCTGCAGGCGGTGTCGCAAGGCGCGGCACCCAAGTGGCACGGCTGCACCGACATCAAGGGCTGGGAGGCACTGGACCGGGTGCTGGAAGTGGACCAGACGCCCATCGGCAAGACGCCGCGTTCCTGCCCCGGTACCTATATCGGTTTCTGGGACGACGTGCGCAAGCAGTTCGCCGACACCAAGGAAGCGCGTATGCGCGGCTGGTCGACGGCGCGTTTCTCGTTCAATACCGGTGATGGCCGCTGCCCGATCTGCGAAGGCCAGGGTATGCGCACCATCGAGATGAACTTTCTGCCGGACGTGAAGGTACCTTGCGATGCGTGCAATGGCGCGCGCTTCAACGTCGACACGCTGTCGGTGCAGATGCGCGGCAAGCATGCCGGCGAAGTGCTGTCCATGGAAGTGGACGATGCGCTGGAGTACTTCGCGGCCCATCCCAAGGTGCGTCGTCCCTTGCAGCTGATGCAGGACGTGGGCCTGGGCTACCTGACGCTGGGCCAGCCGTCGCCCACGCTGTCCGGTGGCGAAGCGCAGCGCATCAAGCTGGTGTCGGAGCTGTCCAAGGCCAGGCTGACCGATGGCGTCATCACCACCGGGCGCGCGTCGCGCATTCCGCACACCTTGTACGTGCTGGATGAGCCGACGGTGGGCTTGTCCATGGCCGATGTCGAGAAGCTGATCCACGTGCTGCATCGCCTGGTCGAGGCGGGCAACACCGTGGTGGTGATCGAACACAACCTGGACGTTATCGCCGAAGCCGACTGGCTGCTCGATATGGGGCCGGAAGGCGGCAGCGGTGGTGGTCAGCTGGTGGCCCAGGGGACGCCGGAAGACGTCATGGCCCTGCGCGAAAAGTCACACACCGGCCAGGTGCTGGCGGAGTTCCTGCGACAATAGATGATCGTCTCTCTGATCCGCGCCCTCGGCCGGCTGTTCATGTTTCCTTTCCGTCCGGCCGACAAGGGACTCCGACTTCGCAATGTATTGCCGTTTTGAAGACCGCCTGCGTGGGCATGCACTGGAGCTGGTGGGTTTCTGCCGGCGTATCGAAGCTCGTGCGCCACAGGAACTGCCGGCAGCGCTGGCCGCCATCGAGGCGGCCCGGCGCGCAGGCCATTGGGTGGCGCTGATGCTGGACTTCGAGTTGGGCGAATGGTTGCTGCCCGAAGTCATCGGCGCGCCTGGCCGCAGTGCCATCGGCCGGGCCGCCCAGCGCTGCGGCGGCACCAGTGCGGGCTTGCAGGCTGCGGGTGCCGGGCTCGGCGCGACGGCTACCGCCGGCGGATCCACGGGTGCAGCCGGATCTAGGGTCGCCGGCGGATTGGGCAGCCTGCCCGGGGCCGACGACAAGCCGGCGCCATCGCGCAAACGCCCGCGCTTGCGGGCGCTGGTGTTCGAGGGCGTGGTGCGGGGCCAGCCCTGGCCTGTGCCGGACGATGCCGGCAGCCGCATCCTGGACGTGCAGCCGCGCACACCGCACGACGACTACCTGGCCCAGGTCGAAGCCATCCGTGAAGGCATCGGCCGTGGCGACTACTACCAGGTCAACTACACCCAGCCGATGGACCTGCGCGTGCAGGGCGATCCGCGCGAGCTGTATGCGCGCATCGCCGCCGCCAATCCGGTGGCGCACGCCGCCTATATCGAGGATGGCACCCAGAGCATCCTGTCGTTCTCGCCCGAGCTGTTCGTGGCCCGCGAGGGCGCGACGCTGACGGCGCGGCCGATGAAAGGCACGGCGCCGCGCGATGCGGATCCGGTGCGCGACGAAGCCCTGGGTCGTGAACTGCATGCCAGCGCCAAGAATCGTGCGGAGAACCTGATGATCGTCGACCTGCTGCGCAACGACCTCGGCCGCCTGGCCGAGCCGGGCTCGGTAAAGGTTGACGCGCTGTTCACGCTGGAGCGCTATCCTTCGGTCTGGACCATGACGTCGACCATCAGCGCGCAGGCGCCGCATGCCACGTTGGGCGAAGTGCTGGCCGCCTTGTTCCCCTGCGGATCGGTGACCGGCGCGCCCAAGATCGCCGCCATGCGCCAGATCCGCCGCGCCGAGACGACGCCGCGCGGGCTATATTGCGGCAGCATAGGCTGGCTGGCGCCGGATGGCGATTTCTCCTTGAACGTGGCGATACGTACGCTGGTGCTGGATACCGAAGGCCATGGCGTTTATGGTGCGGGCGGCGGCATCGTTTTCGATTCGGATGCGGAATCGGAATGGCAGGAATGCCTGTGGAAGACGCGCATCCTGGCGAGTTGAAGGACTTCGCTGCAAGGCAACGATCACGGCCAGCGGGACCGGCGAACAGAGTTAAAAGGATTTATTGGCGATGACCGCAGTTAAGCCCTCTTCCATCCAGCCCGCTTCCATCCAGCCCGCTTCCGCTCAGCCATCCCTGATCGAGACCATGCGCGTCGAAGTCGACGGCCGGATCCTGCTGCTGGACCGCCATATGGGCCGCCTGCGGCTTTCCTGTGCGGCGCTGGAGCGCCCCTTCCATGGCGATGCCATCCGCGAACAGGTGCTGACCGCCGCCGGCCTGGCACGCACGCCGGGCCCGCAGCGGGTGCGCCTGCTGGTCGATGCACAAGGCCAGGCGACCGTGCAGGCCACGCCGCTGCCGGACCTGCCGCCTTTGCCGGGCGTGCGCCTATGGCCTGCCCGTCTCGATTCCCGTGAACCGTTGCTGCGCTACAAGACGACGCGCCGGCACTGGTACGACGCGCCCACGGCGTGGCTGGCCGAGCACCCGGCATTCTTCGATGCACTGCTGAGCAATGAGAAAGGCGAGTTGTGCGAAGGCAGCCGCAGCAATGTCTATCTGCAGCTGGGCGGTAAATGGTTCACGCCGCCCATCGATTGCGGCTGCCTGCCTGGCGTGCAACGCGCCGAACTGCTCGAACGCGGCCTGGTGGAAGAACGCCTGCTCTACGAAGACGACTTACCCCGCGCACGCGGCATCCGCTTGTCCAATGCCCTGCGCGGGTGGTTCGACGTGGACTGGGTGCGCACGCCGCAGGCCGAGGACTAACCCCGCTGCAGCGCGTAGACCAGCGTATCCAGCCAGGTCAGGCCGCGCGCGGCGAACTTGGGTTCCTTGTCCAGCATGGCGCGCCGGTCGAGGCGACGCAACGCGGTATGGCCTGCGTACAAGGCCTGTACCTGGTCCTCGCCCACGGCAAACGGCGGGCCGGGCATCTTGTCCTGCTCATAGTCCAGCGTGATCAGCAGCCCGCGCGTACCGGGCGCCAGGCCGGCGTAGACGTGCCGCACGTAGCGTTCGCGCATGCCCGGCGGCAAGGCGATCAAGGCCGCGCGATCGTACACGCCCGCGCATCCCGCCAGCGTCGCGGCATCCAGCGTGAAGATGTCGCCGCACAGGATCTCGATATTGCCGGCACGATAGACGTCACCCGCCTCGGTACTGTGCACGCTGGGCGCCAGGCCATTGCCGGTGAAGAATTGCTCGACCGCCAGCGGCGACAACTCCACGCCCAGCACCGGATGGCCCTGCTGCGCCAGCCAGACCATGTCCAGCGTCTTGCCGCACAAGGGCACCAGCACCCGCCCGCCCGGCGCCACTTCCAGACCCGGCCAATACTTGGGCAACAGCGGCGTGACCCGCTCCTGATGAAACCCGGTGACGCCTTCGCGCCACCGATCCAGCCAAAATTGCGCTTCCATGGAGATCCTTGTCTGGATGCTGCAGTTGGCGTCGCTCGTAAGCCGCGCGCGCCGCCCTACTCTTCCGCCGTCCACTCCACCTGCACGCCCAGGCTGCGCAGGTTCTCGACGAAGCGCGGATGCGCGCGCCGGATGGGCGTGGCGTTGCGGATTTCCGAACGGCCTTCGATGCTGGCCGCCACCATGAACAGCGCGATGGCGACACGAATGATGTACGGGCTTTCCACCACCGCCGGCCCCATGGGCGCACCACCGCCGAAGGTGATCAGGCGATGCGGATCGGACAGGAACACATGCGCGCCGAACTTGGACAATTCCGTGGTCCAGCCCAGCGCGCCGTCATAGACCTTGTTCCAGAACATGGCATTGCCCTGCGCGCGCACGCCCAGCGCGATGAAGATAGGCAGCAGGTCCACCGGCACGTAAGGCCAGGGCGCGGCTTCCACCTTCGTCAGCACGTTGCTGGTGAAAGGCACCTGCACCTTCAAGGGGCCCGGCACCGAGGCGTGCGACCAACCGTCCTCGTGCGTGATCTTGACCCCGAACTTGGCGAAGGTGCGGTCGATCAGCGGGAAGTTGCCCGGCACGCTGTTGCGCACCACCACGTCGCCACCGGTGATCGCGCCCAGCGCGAGGAAGGTGGTGATCTCGTGGAAGTCTTCCTCGAAATGGAATTCGCCGCCACGCAGGACCGTGCCGCCGCGCACCGACAGGCGCGAAGTACCCAGCCCTTCGATCCGCGCGCCCATCATCGCCATGAAGCGGCAAAACTCCTGCACGTGCGGTTCCGACGCGGCATTGTTCAAGGTGGACAGGCCGTCCGCCGCCACCGCGCACAGCACGAAGTTTTCGGTGGTGGTGACCGACGCGTAATCCAGCCAGTGGTCGGTAGCCTGCAGGCTGCCCGCGCGCCGCACCAGCAGCGAACCATCCTGCCGCTCGATGGTGCCGCCGAAACGCTGGAACACGTCCACGTGGGGATCGATTTCACGCACGCCCAGGGTGCAGCCCTTGACGTTGTCCTCCAGCCGCGCGACGCCGAAGCGCGCCAGCAGCGGCGGCACCAGCATGATGGACGAGCGCATTTCCTCGGGCAGATGATGGTGGGCCGGATCGAACACGGTGTCGCGATGGCACAGGTCCAGCGTGCGCGTTTCGGGATCGAGGGACACCTGGCTGCCCAGGGTGCGGAAGATCTCCAGGATCTTGCGTACGTCGGTTATGTCGGGCACGCCATGCAGGCGCAGGGGCTCCGAGGTCAGCAGCGTGGCGCAGAGGATGGGCAGTACCGCGTTCTTGTTGGCCGAGGGCGTGATGCGACCGCGCAAGGGCGTGCCGCCGTGGACGATGAGATTGGACATGTACGTGTCTAAATGAAACTGTGCGGGTGAAAGGCCCACGCACGCCGGTGTTCAGGCGCGGGGCACAAGCGAGTGGCAGCAGTTTACTCGCCCAGGCTTACAGCGAACGCGGTAGTGAGGCTTTTGACACGCGGCGTCACAGGGTCACGATGCGCCGCAGCGCGCGGTCGGCCGCCGCCATGCCCATGGCCGCCGTCACCGTCACCACCGACCCATAGCCCGCACAGGACAAGCCCTGCGGCGCCGCGCCCGGCTCCACCTGCGCGCCCATGTCGTCTTCGGCTTCCCCGGCTTGCAGCCACGCGGCCGGCAATATCGGCGGCTGGTCGAACCACAGGGCCTCGACCTGCATCTTCGGCACGCGCTTGCGCACCTTGCCGGCCTGGTCCGCGGCCTTGGGATAGCCGTGTTCGCGCCGCAGCTTGTTGCGCAGCTTGGCCAGCAGGGCATCGTTGAGCGACGTGGACAGGTCGCCAGCGCGCAGCGCCAGCGGGTCGGTCTTGCCGCCGGCCCCGCCGCACACCAGCAACGGGCAGCCCAGCTTGCGGGCCTGCAACACCATGGCGATCTTGGCCGCGACCTGGTCGGTACAGTCGATGATCATGGCATAGGGCCCGGCCAGCACCTCACCTACATTGTCAGGCGTGACGAAATCGTCCACGCAATGCACGACGCATTCCGGATTGATGCCAGCGATGCGGTCGGCCATGGCCTGGATCTTGGCCGCGCCGAGCGTGCCGGTCAGCGCGTGGATCTGGCGGTTGACGTTGGACTCGGCGATATGGTCCAGGTCGATCAGCGTCAGCGCGCCGACACCGCAACGCGCCAGTGCCTCGGCGGTCCAGGAGCCCACGCCCCCCAGCCCGGCCACCGCCACGTGGGCGGCGCGCAGCCGTTGCGGCGCCTGGGGGCCATAAAGGCGGGCCAGGCCGCCGAAACGCCGTTCGGCGTCGATATCGCAGGAAGTCAGGGCGGTCGTCATGATGGCGTGATTTTCTCACGCCGCGCCGATTCAGTTCAGTTCGAGCTTGTAGCCGACGCCATAGATGGAGCGGATCAGGTCATGCCCCGGCATCACGGCGTCGAACTTGCGCCGCAGGTTCTTGATGTGGCTGTCCACCGTGCGGTCGGTCACCACGCGATGATCGGCGTACAGGTGATTCAGCAGGTGTTCGCGCGACAGGATGTTGCCGTCGGCCGCGGACAAGGCCTGCAGCAGGCGGAATTCCACCGGCGTCAGCGACAGCAGCTGGCCGTCGAGCTTGGCCGAATGATGCTCCGGGCGGATCTCCAGCAGCGACTGCGCCGGCAGGCCATTGCTCTTGGCGGTGGCCCGGCGCAGGATGGCCTTGACGCGGGCCACCATTTCACGCGGACTGAAAGGTTTGCAGATGTAGTCGTCGGCGCCCATTTCAAGGCCGATCAAGCGGTCGATCTCTTCCACGCGTGCCGTCAGCATGATGACCGGAACGTCGCTGAAGGTGCGCAGTTCGCGGCAGACTTCCAGGCCGTCGCGGCCGGGCAGCATCAGGTCCAGCAGCACCAGTTCGGGCTTCTTGGCACGGATGGCGGCCAGGGCATCGCGGCCGTCGGAGATGTGCTCGGTTTCGAAATGAGCGGCCTGCAGATAATCGGTGACCAGGGAGGCCAGCTTGGGTTCGTCTTCTACGATCAGGATCATGGTATTCCCGCGAGTTCTATGTGATTGGCCCCTTCGGCCAGGGGAATTTCGATACGCACAGCCAGCCCGCCCAAGGGCGAAGGCATGGCCTTGATGGTGCCGCGGTGCGATTCAACGATGCGTTGGCAGATTGCCAGGCCCAGCCCGGCGCCCCCGCTTTCACGGCTGCGCGAAGCATCGACGCGATACAGCCGGTCGAACAGGCGCGGCAGGTGCTGCGCCGGCACGCCAGGCGCCGAGTCCTGGCATTCGACCACCAACTGATGCCCTTCGGTGCGCACATCGACCTGGACGCGGCCACCAGGATCGGTATAACGCAGGGCATTTTCCAACAAGTTATTCATCAACTGCATCAGGCGCTGGCGATCCCCTTCGATCGTCGCCCCGGGCTCGGCCACGGTGGCTTCGATGCTCAGGCCGCGCGCCCGCATGCGGTCATGGAAGGCGTCGGCGGCCATGGCGGCGATCTCACCCATGTCCACCGGCTCCATACGATAGGACAGCGCTCCCACGTCCGCCAGGGACAGGTCGTAGAGGTCGTCGATCAGCTTGCTCAATAGACCGACTTCCGACTGCAGGGACGACAGCGCCGCCGGCGAAAATTTGCGCACGCCGTCCTGCAAGGCTTCCAGTTCGCCGCGCAACACCGCCAGGGGCGTGCGCAACTCGTGCGAAATATCGGCCATCATTTCGCGCCGCAAGGCTTCCGTGCGTTCCAGCGCGAAGGCCAGCCGGTTGAAGTCCTGGCCCAGCCGGCCCAGTTCGTCGGCCGAGGTGACGTTCACGCGCGTCGAGTAATCGCCCGCCGACAGCTTGTGCGTGGCACGGGCCAGGCGCCGCACCGGCGCCAGGAAGACCCGCGCCAGCAGAATGCTCACCACCGCGGCCAGTAAGGCCGACAACGTGCCGATGACCCAGGTCGCTTCCGATTGCTCGCGCTGGAAGCGTTGATCCGACTCGTTGGGCATACGGTCCGGAAAGGGGGTGACCAGCCAGCCCACCGTCATGCCGTTCACGCTGATCGCATGGCGCGGCGCACTGGGAATGGGATTGCCGCCCGCCACCACGCGTAATTGCGCATCCAGCAAGGTGAAAGGCGGCGCCAGGAAATCGTGCCCGCGCGAGGGCGGGCCCATGAGGTCGTCGGGCCCACCGCCGGGTTCGTCGGGCCCGCTGTCGCCAAAGTCCCCGCCAGCCTGATCGCCCCGGCCGTCGGGACCACGCCCCCGCGGTCCCGGCCCGCGCCCCGATCCGGGCGACGGCCACAGGAAGGAGCCGAAGTCCGGCGGCAAGTCGAACGGGCTGCGGCCGCGATACGGGCGCTGCCCCATGCCTTCGTCCGGCGGCGGCAGGGTCAACAGGTGGTTCCACAGCGAATCGTTGCCGCGCAAGGCATCCCAATCGCCGTCATCGCGGTAGATGTCCGCCAGGGTTTGGCGCAAACGTTCGATGCGGCGGCCTTCGCGCTCCTTGACGTAGGAGAAGAAATGCCGCTCGAAGTTCCACCGGACAGCCGCCCCCATGGCCAGGGTGACGATCAGGCAGGTGACCAGGATGGCCAGGAACAGTTTGAAGGTAATGCCTAGTTTCATGGCGAGTGGAGGTGCCGCGGACGGCGGCTGGATCGGCCAATGCCGCTGGCATGTTAACCAGCGCAGGCAAGCGATGGCGTTAATTTGCGTTGGGTTTCATAAAATCTGCGCATTAGCTTTCAATTCGCTCACATGCGCCATAAAGACGTAGCGAAGCGATACGAGGATTTGCTGTCAGCTCGGTGAAGATTCGACGAACTTGAGCGACAAAGCATGAAAAGGCCTTGACAAGTCCGATTATTGTGTCTGTTTTTGCTGCGCTGCAACTCGACATAACAGGGAGTACGGCACAGAATAGCGACAAATAACGCCGTGTCAGCCACTCCATTGCCCCCCTCTGATGAAACCGCAACGCCCGCCATTTCCGGTGCGGCGTTACTGTGCATCATCAATATGCTCAATCACGTGGCCCTCACCGGGGGTCGCGTTACGGTTTCGCTAAGTGCCTTGCACTTGGGCATGTCGACCGTCAAGGTTGGCGCACTTATCGCCGTTTTCGCCATACTTCCCATGCTTTTCTCCGTAAAAGTCGGAAGATGGGTAGATCATGTCGGTATCGCCAAGCCCATGGCCTGCGGCACTGCGCTGCTGATCTGCGGCACGGTGGCGCCGGCCCTGGTGCCTACCCAGATTACCCTGCTGCTGGCTTCCAGCTGTATCGGCATCGGCTTCATGCTGCACCAGGTTGCCACGCAGAACATCCTGGGCATGGCGCCTCACCGCACCCGTCTGCGCAATTTTTCCTGGATGTCGCTGGCTTTAGGGGCCTCCGGCTTCAGCGGACCGCTGTTCGGTGGCATCGCCATCGACCACATGGGCAACGACGCGGCCTTTGCGCTGCTGTCGCTGGGTCCCATCACCGCTGCGGCCGGCCTTTATTACATGCGCCACGAGTTGCGCAGCGTCAAACCCAGCGCCGCCGGCGACGCCGCCAAGCGCAACATCCGCGAACTGATCGCATTGCCCGCGCTTCGTCGCATTCTTTTCGTCAACACCATCCTGTCGGGCGCCTGGGACAGCCATCTGTTCATCGTGCCCATCTTCGGCGTCTCGATCGGCCTGTCCGGCACCACTATCGGCATCATATTGGCGTCGTTCGCCGCAGCAACTTTCTTCATCCGCCTGCTTCTACCCCTTATCCAGCGTCGCGTCACTTCCTGGACCCTGATCCGGATGGCGATGGGAACCGCTGCGGCGGATTTCATGATTTACCCGCTGTTCACGGACGTTGCCTTCCTGATCGGCCTGTCTTTTGCCTTAGGGCTGGCGTTGGGGGTGAGCCAACCCAGCATCCTGGCCCTGTTGCATCAGCACTCCCCGCCCGGGCGCGCGGCGGAAACCGTAGGCCTGCGCATGGCACTGATCAACGGTTCCCAGGTATCTCTCCCATTGACCTTCGGCGCGCTGGGTGCGGTAATCGGGGTTGCGCCGCTGTTCTGGGCCTATGCCGTGGCCTTGATGGCGGGCGGCTGGCTGAATCGCAATCCGCCCACCGAGGCGGAACGCTGAGCAGCAGCGTTGCATGCTGCTGCCAGGGCAGACGCCACGGGTAGTGCGACCCGTCTGGTTGCCGTCCACTGGCCGTTGCCAGTTGCCGGCCGGCCCCACATTTTCCAACCCGCGTGAAGTGAACCCGCGTGAAACTTGCAATACCGTCCTGCCCCCTGCCCTCCGATTTCCGTCTGTGGACGCCCGATGAGCGCCAAGCCTCGCTCGACGCCGCGCTACGCGACTGGCGCGAAGGCGAAGACGTATGGGTCTTCGGCTATGGCTCGCTGATCTGGCGGCCCGAGTTCGATTTCCTGGAAAGGCGCAAAGCCACCCTGCGCGGCCACCACCGCGCGCTGTGCCTGTGGTCGCGGGTCAACCGCGGGACGCCGGAGACGCCGGGACTGGTTTTCGGCCTGGATCGCGGCGGTTCCTGCCAGGGCATGGTCTACCGCCTGCATGGCCACGCGGTGCGCGAACGCTTCACCGCGTTATGGCAGCGGGAAATGTCCACCGGATCCTATCTGCCGCGCTGGCTGAACTGCGCCACGGACGACGGCCCGGTGCGCGCGCTGGTATTCATCATGAACCGCGCCAGCCCCGCCTATATCGCGGCCCTGCCGGATGCGGAGGTACTGGCCATCGTGCGCCGCGCCAGCGGCAAATACGGCCCTTGCACCGAGTACGTCACGCAGACCTCGCACGCGCTGAAGGACGCCGGCATCCACGACCTGAAGCTGCAGCGCCTGACCCGGCTGCTGGAAGCCGACGCGGATCCGCTGGCGGATGCCTGACCGTATGAGCAGGCTCAAAGCGCGCCGGGCGGCAACGGCGGTACACTGGATGCGTTTCTTTTGCATCGCGGCACACCCGGCGCCGCGTCCGCCATCATGAGCCTTGCCGATCTGCGCCAAATCTACGACAAGAACGAGCTGCTGGAGTCCCAGGCGGCCGCGTCGCCCTTCGATCAGTTCTCCAGCTGGTTTGACGAAGCCCTGGCGGCCGAAGTCCCCGAACCGAATGCCATGACCCTGGCCACCGTGGATGCCACGGGCCAGCCGTCGGCGCGCATCGTGCTGGTCAAGGGCGCGGACGAACGGGGCTTTGTGTTCTACACCAATTACGAGTCGCGCAAGGGCCATGACCTTGCCGACAACCAGCGCGCCAGCCTGCTGTTCTTCTGGCAGCCGCTGGAGCGCCAGATCCGCATCGAAGGCCACGTCGAGAAAGTAACGGCCGAAGAATCGGACGCCTATTACAACAGCCGCCCCCTGGGCTCGCGCATCGGCGCCTGGGCTTCGCACCAGAGCCAGCCGGTGACGCGCGAAGCCCTGGAAGCCACCACCCGTGACTTCGAGCAGCGCTATGGCGAAACGCCGCCGCGCCCGCCGCACTGGGGCGGTTACCGTGTGGTGCCGGCCCGCTTCGAGTTCTGGCAAGGCCGGCCTTCGCGGCTGCACGATCGCCTGGTTTATGAACTAAATGCCAAGCAATGGCTACTCAGCCGTATCTCGCCCTGATTCCGGATTCACGCGCCCGTGAGCGCCTTATCGCAGCATGCCCGCAACCCCGCCTGATTTCGACGCTCCGTTTTTCCGCACCGCCCTGGGCCGTTTCGCCACTGGCGTGACTGTAGTCACGGCCATGAGCGAAGAGGGTCAGCCCATAGGCATGACCGTCAGTTCGTTCAACTCGGTTTCGCTGAACCCGCCGTTGGTGCTGTGGAGCCTGTCGCGCGCCTCCTCGTCCCTGGCGGCGCTGCAGCAATGCCAGCGCTATGTCATCAATGTGCTTTCGGCCGACCAGTTGGCGCTGGCCAAGCGCTTTGCCAGCGGCAGCGCCCCTGATCGCTATGCGGGCGTGCACACCCGGCGCGCGCCCGGCGGCACCCTGATGCTGGGCAGCGAATGCGCGGCCTGGTTCGAGTGCCACAACCGCAGCCGCTATGAAGAAGGCGACCACGTCATCATGGTGGGCGAAGTGGAACATTGCGGCCATAGCGGCGCGCTGCCGCTGGTCTATCATGCGGGCGGATTCGACCTGACCCCGCAGCCCGAGCCGATGCGGTAACTTTTCTCCTGAGCGCCATGCAGCATAACGACTACATCCTGACCCTCTCCTGCCCCGACCGCACCGGCATCGTCTATCGCGTCAGTGGCCTGTTGTTCGAGCTGGGCTGCAACATCCTGGATTCGCAGCAATTCGGCGACGACGAGACCGGACGTTTCTTCCTGCGGGTGCATTTCGACCTGCCGCCGGCCACCAGCGCCGACGCCCTGCGTGCGCGCTTCAACGCCCTGGCGGCGGACTTCGGCATGGAAATGCAGCTGCATGACGCCCGCCGCAAGGAGCGCCTGCTGATCATGGTGAGCAAGCAGGGCCATTGCTTGAACGACCTGCTGTTCCGGGTCAAGAGCGGCCAGCTGCATGCGGAAATCGCTGCCGTCGTGTCCAATCACAACGACTATGCCGGCCTGGCGGCGTCGTATGGCGTGCCTTTTCACCACCTGCCGGTCAGTGGCGACAACAAGGCGGAACAGGAGCGGCAGGTCCTCGATATCGTGGATCGCGCCGGCGTCGACCTGGTCGTGCTGGCCCGCTACATGCAGATTCTGTCCGGCGACATGTGCCGCGCGCTGTCCGGCCGCGCCATCAATATCCACCACAGCTTCCTGCCCAGCTTCAAGGGCGCGCGGCCTTATCACCAGGCACACCAGCGCGGCGTGAAGATCATCGGCGCCACGGCCCATTACGTCACCGCCGACCTGGATGAAGGGCCGATCATCGAGCAGGACATCGAGCGCGTGGACCACACCATGACCGCGCAAGACCTGACCCAGGTAGGCAGCGACGTCGAATCCCTGGTGCTTTCCCGCGCGGTGCGCAGCCACATCGAGCATCGCATTCTGCTCAATGGCGCCCGCACGGTCGTCTTCCGCTAAGACAAAAAGAAAAGCCCCGCCTGTGAGGGGGGCTCAGGCGGGGCTCGGTACTACAACCGCGATACTGCCGCGGACTTGCCGGTACTGCTTGCTTCAACGGCTTCGTACAACGTACTAGATACTACTTACTACGTACTTCCCGGTACTCCACGCGCGCCGGGGGGGCTGGCACGCGCTTACTTCACCAGTAACGCGGCGCTGGCTGCGCGCCGCGCCATCAAAGTTCAAACACCTTCGAAGGGCGCATTGTCGTTGTCGCCGAAAGCAATGGCGCCAGGCTGTTGCGCGACATCGGCAGCGACTTGGGCGCGCGACACATTCGAGTCGGCTTGGGCAGCGAACGGGACGTTATCCACGTCACCGAAGGCGACCAGGCCTTCATTCTTGGCCTGTTGCAGTTCAGCCTGAATCTGCGCGCGGCTGGTCGAGCTATCGGCTTGGCCGTAGGTACCTTGGAAAGGCACGTTATCGATGTCACCACGGGGGGTACCGGCTTGGGCGGCACCGATCAGGGCAAACGAAACAATCAGTGAGGTAGCGATGGTCTTCATGGCAGTTCTCCAGTCCTTGACGTTGGGAGCAGACCTGGCCGGGTAATTCCGGGAGGTCTGTTGCTGTTCCCGATGACTGAATTCTGCGCTTTTGAACCCTAGGGATAAACCCTAGGGATTCGAAATCACTATTCCATATGACAAAGGAATCGATTCGATTTGCTTATATACCTGATAGCCGCTCGCTAACGAAGAGCAAACGCCCCAAAAGAAAAGCCCCCGCACTGCAGAGGCAGCGCGGGGGCCGGATTCCGGCTCAAGACGCCAGGTTCAGTGCGTGAGGATCTTGGACAGGAATTGCTGGGCGCGCGGCGAACGGGCTTCCAGGTTGCCGAAGAATTCCTCCTTCGGGCAGTCTTCCACGATGTGGCCGCCCACGTCCATGAAGACGACGCGATTCGCCACCTTGCGGGCAAAGCCCATTTCGTGGGTGACGACCATCATCGTCATGCCTTCCCTTGCCAGATCCACCATCACATCCAGCACTTCGTTGACCATCTCCGGATCCAGGGCCGAAGTCGGCTCATCGAACAGCATGGCGATGGGGTCCATCGCCAGCGCGCGCGCAATCGCCACGCGCTGCTGCTGCCCGCCGGACAACTGCCCCGGGAACTTGTCCTTATGCGCGGCCAGGCCCACGCGATCCAGCAGCTTCAGCGCACGGGCCTGGGCCTCGTCCTTGCCGCGTCCCAGCACCTTCATCTGGGCCAGCGTCAGGTTTTCCGTCACGGTCAGGTGGGGAAACAGCTCGAAGTGCTGGAACACCATCCCCACGCGGGAACGCAGCTTGGGCAGATTCGTCTTGGGATCGCCCACCGAGGTGCCGTCAACGGTGATCTCGCCTTTCTGGAACGGCTCCAGCGCATTGACCGTCTTGATCAGCGTCGACTTGCCCGACCCCGACGGCCCGCAGACCACCACCACCTCGCCCTTGGCGACCGACGTGGTGCAGTCACTGAGCACCTGGAAATCGCCGTACCACTTGCTGACATTCTTGATTTCTATCATTGCTTATACCCTTGGGGTCGCCCGCCTCAGCGGATGATGGCCATACGATGCTGCAGGCGCCGCACCAGGCGCGACGCCACGAAGCAGATTACGAAATACACCGCCGCGGCGAACAAGTACATCTCCACCAGACGGCCGTCGCGCTGCGCCACCTTGGCGGCCGCGCCCATGAAGTCGGTCAAGGACAACACGTACACCAGCGACGTATCCTGGAACAGCACGATCGTCTGCGTCAGCAGCACCGGCATCATGTTGCGGAAGGCTTGCGGCAGGATCACATTGCCCATCACCTGGAAGTAATTCAGGCCCAGCGCCTGCCCGGCGGCCACCTGCCCACGCGAGATGGACTGGATCCCTGCCCGCATGATCTCGCAATAGTAAGCCGCTTCGAACAAGGTGAAAGTGATCAAGGCCGACGTGAATCCGCCTACCGTCAGCGGACGGCTGGCCCCGGTCACCCACGCGCCGATATACGGCACCAGGAAGTAGAACCAGAAAATCACCAGCAGCAGCGGCAAGGCGCGCAGGCCGGTGACGTACGCCGTGCCGATACCGTTCAACACGCGGTTGGACGACAGCCGCATCATCGCCAGTATTGTCCCGAGTATCAGCCCGCCCACCGCCGACAGCACCGTCAACTGCAAGGTGAACACCATGCCGTCGCGGAACAGGTAGGGCGCGGTGCGGACGATGACATCCCAATCGAATCCGTTATTCATGTGCGCCCCTTAATGCCCGCCGGTGTTGACGCGGGATCCCATGAATCCCGGCACCGCCACGCGACGTTCCAGCAATCGCGCCAGTACCTGCACGATCATGTTCAAGAAGAAATACAGAATCGTCGCGCCGGCGAAGGCTTCGAAAACCTGGAAGCTGAATTCCTGCATCGAGCGCGCGCTACCGGTCAGCTCCAGCAGTCCGATGGTGAACGCGATGGACGTGTTCTTGATCAGGTTCAGGAACTCCGACGTCAGCGGCGGCAGGATGATGCGAAACGCCATGGGCAGCAGGACATAGCGATAGACCTGCGCGGGGCGCAGGCCCAGCGCCGTACCGGCCATGCGTTGGCCACGCGGCAAGGCGCCGATGCCGGCGCGCACCTGTTCGGCCACCCGCGATGACGTGAAGAAGCCCAGGCAGAACACGGCCGGCCAGAACATGGCCCATGGCGGTGCCATCTGCTTGATCTCGTCGCCCAAGGCCCGCGGCAGCAATTCCGGCAGCACGAAATACCAGAGGAACATCTGCACCAGCAGGGGGATATTGCGGAACAACTCCACATAGCAGGTACCGATGCTTTGCAACACTTTGCTCTCGGTGGTGCGCATCACACCGATGATGGCGCCCAGCGTCAAGGCGAGCAACCAAGCCAGCAGCGCGGTGGAGACAGTCCACCCCAACCCACGCCACAAAGTATCCAGGTAGGAACCCGACCCGTCGGGTGCCATCTCGAAGAAGATGGACCAGTTCCAGTTGTAATGCATGGTTTTCCAGAAAAAACGGCTATCCCCGGACGGGGTGACTCACCGAAAAGAAGGCCGTTCCTTGCGGAATCGGCCTTCTTCCAGGGCCGCGCTACGCGCGGTAGGGGGTTACTTATATGCGGCGGGATCGCCCGAGTCCGTCGGCGCGGCCAGCACCTTCTTCAGCGGCTCGCTCATCGGCAGATTCAGGTTGACGTTCTTCGGCGGAATCGGGTTCATGAACCACTTGTCGTACATCTTGGCGACCGTGCCGTCCTTGATCATCGCGACCACCGCATCATCGACCACCTTCTTGAAGGCCGGATCGTTCTTCGGTTCGATCATGGCGTACGGTTCGACCGAGTAGGCCTCCTTGCCGATGACCCATTCGGCGGGATTGCGCGACGTGGCAACCAGGCCGGCCAGCAGCACGTCATCCATGAAGAACGCCGTGGCGCGGCCGCTTTCCACCGTCAGGAAGGCTTCAGCGTGATCCTTGGCCGGGATGATGTTCATGCCCAGCTTCTGTTCGGCATTGGCTTCGGTGGTCCACTTGATGTTGCTGGTGCCGGCCGTGGAGATGACGGTCTTGCCCTTCAGGTCGGCCAGCGAATTGATGTTGGACGCCTTCTTGGCCACGTAGCGGTTGGCCGTGACGAAGGTGGTGGGCGCGAAGCTGACTTGCTTCTGGCGCTCCAGGTTGTTCGTGGTGGAACCGCATTCCAGGTCGACCGTGCCGTTGGCGACCAGCGGGATACGCGTGGACGACGTCACCGGAACCAGGTTCACCTTCAGCGTCTTGCCGACGCTCTTTTCCACGGCCTTGACGATGCCGTAGCAAATATCCATGGAGTAGCCGATCGGCTTCTGCGCGTCATCCAGGTAGGAGAACGGCAGCGACGCATCGCGATAGCCGAGCGAAATGGTTCCCGAGGACTTGATCTGGTCGAGACGGCCGTCTGCATGGGCAGCAACCGAAGCCAGGGAGGTGACAGCAGCGAGAGCAGCGATGAGCAACGTTTTTTTCATGTAAGAAATCCCATGGTCTGGAAAAGCCCCTGGTCCGCGGATAGCGGCATGGGGGATGGAAAGGTATTGTTTCAGATCGAGCCATTAAAACAATCGGTAATAGCCCTCTCCTACTGCCACCTGCCTGAGCGCAAGCACGTTCTATTTTGGCGCAAAAAAGCTTCGGCTGTTTTAACGGACATTTACGTAATTTGAACGGCACATCGGGGATTAGTGCCCTCGTCCTCACCAGGGTAAACCCGATGCCCATCCGTCGATGATCGTTATCCATCTTCGAATACTTTGGTCAGGTATTCGGGTCACCACCTGCTACGGCCTGCAACCAAGCCTGGAAAATCTTCAGGGTTTCCAAACGGCTGCCCGATTCAGGATGGCTGAAGTAATACCCGTGCGGCACGCGCAATACGCCCGGGCAGGCGGGCGTTACGCGACCGGCATCCAGCGCGTCCTGCGCCAGGAAACGCGGGACCAGGCCCACGCCCAGGCCGGCCTCCGCCGCCGCCAGGACCATGGTGAACAACTCGTAGCGGGGGCCGCCCGCCGCATGTGGGCCGAAGGCATGGCGATTCTGGCCGTACCAGTCGCGCCAGGCATCCGGGCGCGATGACAGGTGCAGGTGCGGCATGGCGCCCAGTGGCCCCTCCCCCTCCCCGCGCGCGGCGGCCAGGGCAGGCGCGCAGACCGGCACCAGCTCCTTTTCCCGGAACAACAGCACGCCCCGCGTGCCGGGCCAGACGTGGTCGCTGTGATACAGCGCGCCATCGAAGGGCTGGTCCTTGAACTGGAAAGGCAAGGTGCGCACGGACAGGCTGACGGTAATGTCCGGATGACGCCGGGCGAAATCCGCCAGGCGCGGGATCAGCCAGGTGGTGGCCAGGGTCGGCACCACCGCGATGTGCAGACTGCGACCCATGCCGGTGCGGCTGACCAGCCCGAAGGTGTCTTTTTCGATCTGGTCCAGATGCTGGCGGATGCGGCCCGCGTATTCGGCGCCCGGTTCGGTCAGCACGATGCGCCGGCGCACCCGGGTGAACAGTTGTACGCCCAGCCGCTGTTCCAGGCTGGCCACCTGGCGGTAGACCGCGCTATGGGTCAGGGACAACTCCTCGGCCGCGCGCGAAAACGTACCCAGGCGGGCGGTGGCTTCGAAAGCCTGCAGGGCAGTCAGGTTGGGGATGCCGGAGCGCATGGAAAGAGAAGAAGATGGAAGGGGTGCTGCATCGCAGCATTACAAACTCGTGCGTGCACGGCACTAGATTGTGCAATTTTATCAATTGCAATGTGCAGCCAAGGAACATTATCCTCGCCACTATCCCTGACTCCGTTTAGACCTTTGCACGCAGCCATGTCGAATCCGCAACAACCCCGCCTGGGCGGGCATATCCTTGTCGATCAACTCGTCGCTCACGGCGTGAAGCACGTCTTCTGTGTGCCTGGCGAAAGCTACCTGGCCGTCCTGGATGGCCTGCATGACGCCAACATCGACGTCACGGTGTGCCGCCAGGAAGGCGGCGCCGCCATCATGGCCGACGCCCATGGCAAGCTCACCGGCCAGCCCGGCATCTGCATGGTCACGCGTGGCCCCGGCGCGTCCAACGCGTTGGCCGGCGTGCACATCGCCCTGCAGGATTCCACGCCGATGATCCTGTTCGTCGGCCAGATCGAACGCGGCATGCGCGAACGTGAAGCCTTCCAGGAAATGGACTACCGCGCCGTGTTCGGCACGCAGGCCAAGTGGGTCACGGAAATCGACCAGGTCGAACGTATTCCCGAACTGGTGTCGCGCGCCTTCCATGTGGCGACCTCCGGCCGTCCCGGCCCGGTGGTCATCGCCCTGCCCGAAGACATGCTGGTGGAAACCGCCACCGTGGCGGACGCGCCCCATTACGAAGTCGTTGAAAGCGCCCCCACGCCGGCCCAGTTGTCCGAGCTGGAAATCCTGCTGGCATCGGCCGAACGGCCCATCGCCATCCTGGGCGGCACCCGTTGGGACGCCAAGGCCGTGACCGAGTTCGCTGCCTTCGCCGAACGCTTCCAGCTGCCGGTGGGCGTGTCCTTCCGCCGCCAGATGCTGTTCCCCGCCGATCACCCCTGCTTTGCCGGCGACGTTGGCATCGGCTTGAACCCCGCCCTGCTCAAGCGCGTGGCGGAAGCCGACCTGGTGCTGCTGGTGGGCGGCCGCATGTCGGAGATGCCCAGCCAGTCCTACACCCTGTTCGACATCCCCGTGCCCAAGCAGAAACTGGTGCACGTGCATCCGGACAGCGGCGAACTGAACCGCGTGTACCGCGCCAACGTGGCGATCAACACGTCGCCCATCTCCTTCGCGCGTTCGCTGAAGGACCTGAAGGCGCCGTCGCGCACGCCGTGGGCGGTCGACACGGAAGCCATGCACGCATCCTATTTGAAGTGGAGCGATCCGTCGCTCATCAAGACCGCGGGCGCGCTGCAGATGGGCCAGGTCATGCAATACCTGGAAGAACACCTGCCGGCCGACGCCATCATGACCAACGGCGCCGGTAACTACGCCACCTGGCTGCATCGCTTCCACCGCTTCCAGCAATACGGCACGCAGTTGGCGCCGACCTCGGGTTCGATGGGCTATGGCCTGCCGGGCGCGGTGGGTGCCAAGCGCGTGTATCCCAGCCGCACGGTGGTCTGCTTCGCCGGTGACGGCTGCTTCCTGATGCATGGCCAGGAATTCGCCACCGCCGTGCAATACGCCCTGCCCATCATCGTGCTGGTGATCGACAACGGCATGTACGGCACCATCCGCATGCACCAGGAAAAGCACTATCCTGGCCGCATCTCCGCCACGGAACTGAACAACCCGGACTTCGCCGCGTACGCGCGCGCGTTCGGCGGCCACGGCGAACGCGTGGAAACCACCGAGGAATTCGGTCCCGCCTTCGAGCGCGCGGTGGCCAGCGGCCGCCCGGCCATCCTGCACTGCCTGATCGACCCCGAGGTGATCTCGCCGGCCACCACGCTGGAAAAGATCCGCGACGCGGCGCTGCAGGCCAAGAAATAAAAGGCGGCAAGGCGGGCGTCCACCAGGATCGCCTGGCCCCAGGATGGGAGCCGACTGGAGACTGGACCAGTCGCACCATGCAGGCCAGGCGCCCCTGACGACGCCAACCCAGCCGCCGGCTCGTTCGCACGGCCCCGGGCTTACGTCGACGCCCATCGCGGCATCATGCCCAGAGGCCGCAACGACACCAAAGAACATTCAAAACACGACTTTCTTACCGAGGTGACACCATGTCTTCGATGCCGTCTTTCAACTGGGAAGATCCCCTGTTGCTCGATTCCCAACTGACCGAGGAAGAGCGCATGGTGCGCGACGCCGCCGCCGCTTACTCGCAGGACAAGCTGGCTTCGCGCGTGCTGAACGCCTTCCGCAATGAACAGACCGACGTCGCCATCTTCCGCGAGATGGGCGAACTGGGCCTGCTGGGCCCGACCATCCCCACCGAATACGGCGGCTCGGGCCTGAACTACGTTTGCTACGGCCTGATCGCGCGTGAAGTGGAGCGTGTCGATTCCGGCTACCGCTCGATGATGAGCGTGCAGTCGTCGCTGGTGATGGTGCCGATCAACGAATTCGGCAGCGAAGAACAGAAGCAGAAGTACCTGCCCAAGCTGGCTACCGGCGAGTGGATCGGTTGCTTCGGCCTGACCGAACCCAACCACGGTTCCGACCCCGGCAACATGGACACGCGCGCGGTGAAGACCGCCAATGGCTACAAGCTGACCGGCAACAAGATGTGGATCACCAACTCGCCCATCGCCGATGTATTCGTGGTGTGGGCCAAGGCGGTTGGCGGCGAGCACGACGGCAAGATTCGCGGCTTCATTCTTGAGAAAGGCATGAAGGGTCTGTCGGCCCCCGCGATTCACGGCAAGGTGGGCCTGCGCGCGTCGATCACCGGCGAAATCGTCATGGACGAAGTGGAAGTGGGCGAAGAACAGATGCTGCCCAAGGTGAGCGGCCTGAAGGGTCCGTTCACGTGCTTGAACTCGGCTCGCTACGGCATCGCCTGGGGCGCCCTGGGTGCCGCTGAATTCTGCTGGCACACCGCCCGCCAATACACCCTGGACCGCAAGCAATTCGGTCGCCCCCTGGCCGCCAACCAGCTGATCCAGAAGAAGTTGGCCGACATGCAGACCGAGATTACCCTGGGCCTGCAAGGTTGCCTGCGCCTGGGCCGCATGAAGGATGAAGGCACGGCGGCGGTGGAGATTACGTCCATCATGAAGCGCAATTCCTGCGGCAAGTCGCTGGACATCGCGCGCATGGCGCGGGATATGTTGGGCGGCAACGGTATTTCCGACGAGTTCGGTATCGCGCGTCACCTGGTGAACCTGGAAGTGGTGAATACCTATGAAGGTACGCACGACGTCCATGCCCTGATCCTGGGCCGCGCGCAGACCGGGATCCAGGCTTTCTCCTGATTATTCCGTCTTGATTTTGCGGAGGCATGCACAAACGTGCCTCTGTTTTAAAAAGCCCCCAGGCATTAATTGCCTGGGGGCTTTTTGTAACGCCGCGCATTACCTGCGGATTACATCCGAACGCCTACTCCTGCCTGGGAAACGCACGATCTCCTTACACGATGTTGCCTACAGAAAAAGATGGTCTTAAGCCAGACTATCCCTGCCCCGTAGCACATCCGGCGAGCGCCGTATTCGCGGCGCCGCCACTCCAAGGAGAAACCGCAATGCCTTTTACCATCGAACAACAATCATCAGGTTCGACCAATGTTTATAGCGACACCGTCAACGGCAGCAGCGTCCTCGTCAAACTCGTCGGCCCCGTCTCAAGCATCAGCTCGCTGGCCGGCCTCGAGGTAAGTCTTACCTCGGACGCGCAAGGCACCGTGCCGATCCCCTTCAACCGCGCGACGATTTCTCCGGCTCTTTGCTCCACCAAGGGCAACGGCGACGTCGTCGAGCCGCTTGAGGTAGTCATTCTCGATGGCACCTTGCCGACCAACAGCATTTATCTGGTCATTACCGATCCATCGAGCGGGGATTTCAACGCACTGATTTTGCCCACCACGGTTTTTTCCGGCTCCGCATTGGAGGTAAAGCCTGAGCTGATCACGGAGCCAGTGCCGCGGATTGCCGCCACGGCTACGCTGACGCCCGTGACCGGCGGCGCCATACCTGCAGGCATTCCCATGACGTGGGCGATAGACTCGACGAAATATCTCCGCGATCTGACTCCCCCGGTAAACCAACCCGCGGCGACGGTCGCTGCCCAGACGGTTTACGAACTGGATACCAAACCGATCGGCGCGTATACCCTGGCCTCGAACGGCGATGACGTCATTACATTCAGCTTGATGCTGGGCGACCCGATCTATGGCATGAAGGTGGGCGGCAATTCGCCCATATCCACGATCGAGCTGGGCCTGCTGGCGCCGTACTTCGGCCTCGACCAGAACCTGATTACCAATCAAACCCAGCAGGCCTGCAAGAAGGATGGGTACCCGGTGATCATTCCCGTCACCCATTCCATGCAGAAGGACGACTACATATATCTCTACGCGTACGACTCGGTCAATGACCCGAACGTCAACTCGCCCTATATGCTGAACCAGCATCAAATCAAAACCAAAGAGATCGGGCAGCTGTTGCAAATAATGGTGCCGGTGGAAACCCCGCCGTTGATAATCAACGGGGCATACGACATTTTTTATGTCTACAAGAAAACCACCGATGGCAACCAGGCGACGTCGCCGACCTTCCTTCTGAATGTTGCGCTGACGGGCCAGGACCCCTATCTGAGCAACCCCGATAAAAGCCTGACCCCGCCTTACGCGCAGCCGCAGCCCTACAACCGAAAGAATTTCGACAACAATGAGGACCTGCTCATCAAGGTTACCTTCGATGGCAAAACGAAGCCGAAGAAGGGGGATCAGGTACAGCCTTTGTTGCACCTGATCGGATGCACTAGCGGCAATCTGAACCGGGTATATGACCGGGGCGTTCCGACCCCTTACACCATCCAGGACAGGGATATTCCGCCGAACGGTGTGGTGGAACTGGTCTGGCCCGACGCGGCGAGTGGACGCCGCACCATCACCCACGATCAGCTTGCGAGCATCGACGGCTCCAACGGCGTCATGGTCTATACCTATACCACCACGCTGGGCCAGGTCTCGATGTCTCCCGGCCAACCGATGTCCGTGGACACGGTCAATCCCTACTCCAATCCCACGCCGCCAGACCTTGCTGAAGTACGCACGCAGTTGATGCAATACAAAGGCAAGAAGTAAGCATCAACGCTTCCCGGACACGGTGCAAACCGTGTCCGGTTCTTCGTCACACAAGAGTTGAGCCATGACGCCAGACGACACCCTCCCTCCCACTGCTCCAGCAATTGCCATACAAAACTTCAATGGCTTGATCGACGATGCGTTTATCCAGAGCTGCGGCGGGAAGATTCCTTTTTATTACCCCCTCTATTCTGACTACCAAGACGGTGACACGTTCGAACTATGGGGGAATGGCACGATGTTGCACTTCGAAAAAGTGCCCAAATCCGTCATTCATACGAATCCCTATGGGACGTTCACGGTGGATTCCTCGTTCTTCGATTACACCGGGCTCAGCAACCTTTGGTTCAGGCTGACCGATCCGTCCCGAAACCCATCGCTTACGGACTACCAACGCTATAAAGTCCAGCGAAAAAAATACCCCGCGCCCGATGATCCGTCGGCATCCACGATCAACGCGCCCGCGCTCGCCCCGGCAAAATACAGCCAGCAGCAATTCCTGAACGCTGCCCCCCTGCAGGTAACTGTCGCATACGCCAATATGGATCCCACGGATATCGTCACCGTCCGATTCGAACTGCGGGCGACGACCGCCGATCGGGATCCCCTGTTTTTTTATCCCTTGATGGATATGCCCGTTCAAATCTCCGCCACCGATGCATCCAGGGGCTATGCCGTGTGCACCGTACCAGCCGGTACCTTTGCCAGCGTAGACGAGAATATCGGAAGAGTTTATTTCACGGTCCGAAATCAGCTGATCAACCCGGGCTCTCTTTATCTGAACGATGAATCCCACCGCGCGGTATTCCAGCTCGATGTGGTGCCTCCGCACTCCGCGTAATCAGCAGGCATCAGCGGCCACGCCAGTTATACATAGTCACGAGAGATTACCCCACCCCGGCTGCCCAGTTGTTCCAGACTACCGCCACAGACGTGGCCTATGGAACTCCTGAAAATGCTTATCAAGCGCCTCCGCCTTAAAACCAGCGCCTGCCTGCTGGGGACTTCTTCGATAATGCTTTGCGGGGCGTCAGTCGCGGCGACGGATCCCTGCACGCCGAAATTGAACACCACGGCTGCGCTGGACGGCGCGACCGGCACTCCGAATTTCGTGAGCGGGGGATCGAAGGGGGTCAACACAGCCAACCAGTGCGCCGTCTGGACCGTACAAAATAGCGGCACGCTCGATGTAGCGGCCAACGGGAGCATCGGCAATGCGTATTTGGATGCCGGAAGCCTGGTGGTGAGCGGTGCCGTGACGGGCTTCGCCGAGGCCGGCGGCGTCTATGTCCCGGACGACACGCGGGTAGCGGCGCGGCAAGGCGGCCAGGGCGCCATTACCGTCAATGCCGGCGGGCAGCTGGGCACAGCGCTCATAGGCCCGGACTCATCGCTAGCCGCGACCGGCGCCAATAGCAGCAATCGCGCCCGGATCGGCGCGATACAGACCGAAGGCACGGTCACGCTGGACAACGCGCTGATCGATCCCACACTGGCCACATACCTCGTACAAGCCAGCCTGGTGCAGGAGGGCGGCACGGTCACGGTCAATAATTCAGAGATCAGGGGCAACGATGGGGCGCTCGGTGGGCTGCTGATGTTGGCGCCGCGCGCCCAAGCGAATACGGCCGTGCAAATGTCCGTTACCAACACCCAGTTATCCCACATCGATGATGTCCCGGCCATCACGGTCAGTGAGCTGGGATCAGGCTATGTCGACTATGCCATGACCCTTGTCAACACGACTGCCACCTCATTGGGCTACGCCATCTTCCTTCGGCAACGTGCCCCCAGCGCAGGCTATGCCGGCCATGGCGCCATCACGCTGGACATCAACGGCGGAGCCTACTCCGGCTCCAATGCCATCAACGTCGAGGGCATGGGCTCCCAGCCAGTGCTCATTACGATCAGCAATGGAGCCCAACTGCTGGCGCCCACCCTGGGCAGCTTCGATACCGGCACTGCCCTGCTGTTGGCCGGCGCGTCCACCGTGAACGCGACGGACAGCGTCATCCAGGGTGCCGATCATGGGTTGAAGCTCACATCGGGTCCGCGCGCCCAGGGCGGCGCCACCGTGACGCTGGTGAATACGCAAGTGACAGGCGCCAACGGCTCCGCCATCGCCATCACCCGCGCGAATACAGATGCCGTCACGCTCAACGCCGTCACCATCGGCGCCGGCACCACGCTCAGCGGCGGAGACGGCAATATCCTTACCATCGACAACGGCGCCATGGCCGATTTCACCGTCGATGGAAACGCCGGCGGCGGCAACGGTGCCGTCAACCTTTCCGGCAACATCGTTGCCGATGGCGCGGGCACGAATCTCAACACCTACTTGAGCAACGGTGCCAGGATCAGCGGCGGCCTGGCCTTGAGAAACCAGTCCAACGGAGCGCTTTCCCTCGCCGGCAGCGGAACAATGTTGTCCAACGGCAACGGTGCCGCGGTCAGCATCGACAACAGCAACGTAACTATCCACCTTGCCAACGGCGCCACGTTGGCGGGCGCCAACAATGTCCTGGTCGATGTCGCCAGCGCCGGCCAGGCCGATGTGACGATGGACAACACCGTACAGACCGGCGACATGACCCGGTCCGCCGACAGCACGCTCAACGTTACGCTGCAAAACGCGGCGCGATACACAGGCAATGTCACGGCCGACACCATGACCGTGAACAGCGGTGCGACGTGGCTCCTGGCCAATCCGTACGCCTCGGCCGTCGACACCCTGGCCATGAACAGCGGCATCGTCGATTTCAACGCCGGCAAGGGCCCCTACAAGATGCTCACCGTGAACTCGCTGACCGGTGGCGGCGGCACGTTCAACATGGGTGTGGATTTCAACCCGGGCGCCGGCAACGATCTGCTGGCGGTCAAAGGCCTGGCCAACGGCGCCAACCTGCTGGCCATCGGCAATGGCGACCAAGGCATTCATGATCCGCGCGACAACATTACTGTCGTACAGACGGGGGGCGGAACCGGTCACTTCGGGTTGACGGCCACGGGCAAGGTCGACGCGGGGATCTACGTCTATTCCTTGAAGCCGGTCGGCAACGACTGGCTGCTGGTGCGCGAGGGCACGACGGCACCTTCCAATCCCGCGGACCCCACAAACCCTACCGATCCGACGAATCCCACGAACCCAACGAATCCGACCAATCCCACGAATCCCACGAATCCCACCAATCCCACCAACCCCGCCGATCCCGGCAATCCCACCAACGGCGGCCCAACCCATACCCCCGAGCCCCAGGACCTCTCACCAGCAGCGAAAACGGCGCTCAATCTTTCCAGCGCCCTGCCCTATGTCTTCTACGGCGAGATGGGCACGCTGCGGCAACGCCAGGGCGACCTGCGCCTGAACAAGGCGGACAGCGGCCTATGGGCGCGCAGCTACTACAACCGTACGCAGATCGCCCAATCCGCTGCCCCCGGCTACGACCTGGACCAGTATGGCGGCGCCATCGGTGCCGACAAACGCATGGTGCTGGAATCCGGTGACCTCTACGTCGGCGGCTTCGGCAGCTATAGCTACAACACACTGGGCATCCAGGGCGGCTCGACCGGGCGGGTGAATAGCTACGGTTTGGGCGCATATGCCACCTGGGTGCGCACCGACGGCTGGTACGTCGACAGTGTGCTCAAGACCAACAACTTCGAAAACGAAGCCCGCGTGATCGGCAGCAATGGCCAGCCTGCCCGTGGTAAATACAGTACGCCTGGCATCGGCGCGTCGGTGGAGCTGGGCAAGCACATCGACATCGGCAACAAAGGTTTCATCGAACCCTACGCGCAACTGGCCGGCTTCCATGCGCGCAGTGCCAGCAAGGACCTCGACAGCGGCTTCCAGATTCGCAGCGGGCCGACCAAATCCATCCAGGCCCAGGTCGGCATGCTGGCCGGCGCCAATATCGAAGTCGGCAAGGGATATGTGGTGCAGCCCTACATCAAGGGCGCCTTCATCCGCGAGTTCATCAACAACAACAGCGTGACCTTGAACGGCACGCGCATTATCGACGATCTCTCCGGCAACCGGATGCTGGTGGGCGCCGGCGTGGCCACGCAGGTCAAGCAGAACCTGCAGGTACACCTCGATGTGGACTACACGACGGGCGGGCCGGTGAACAATTCGGTAAACCTGAACCTGGGCGTGCGTTACGCCTTCTGATCGCTTGCAGGGCGCGGCTTCCCGTCCCGCCGCGCGGCGACCACGGCGCATTTTCCAGGATCAGATATATCCGATATGAGCGCGGACAAATGCCGATGACAATCCGGTTTTTATCTCACGCCCACGTCCTGGCCCACCAAGAGCATTGAGCACGGTCAAGTCTATCCACGGCTGATCGCGGCGGCGCATGGGGCTGTGC
The DNA here is from genome assembly GCF_002209485.1 of Achromobacter sp. HZ34. Classification (GTDB taxonomy): domain Bacteria; phylum Pseudomonadota; class Gammaproteobacteria; order Burkholderiales; family Burkholderiaceae_B; genus Bordetella_C. Next base: position 52,256 of record NZ_NJIX01000003.1, read on the forward strand.
CATCCCCCATGTCTACCAAACTCTTACGCCGGAAAGCAGGCGCCTGCCTGCTGGGCACATCTTCCTTGGTGCTCTGCGCAATGTCTCATGCAGCGACGGATCCGTGCACGCCGAATCTGAACACCACGGCTTCGCTGAGCGGCGCGAATGGCACTGCGAATTTTGCGAGCGGAGGGACGAGTACCGTCAATACGCCCAACCGATGCGCCGTCTGGACCGTGCAAAATAGCGGCACGCTCAATGTGGCGGCCAACGGTAGCATCGGCAACGCGTTCATGAACTCCGGAAGCCTGGTGGTCGGCGGTACGGTAACCGGCTTCGCCGAGGCCGGCGGCTTCTACAAGCCCGCTGATGCGGCCTCGTCGGTCCGGCAAGGCGGGCCAGGCGCCATCACCGTCAATGCCGGCGGGCAGCTGGGCACGGCGCTCATAGGCCCGGACTCATCGCTGACGGCGAGGGGAGCAAACAACAACCGCGCTCGAATCGGCGCGATACAGACCGAAGGCACGGTCACGCTGGACAACGCACTGATCGATCCCGCGCTGGCCACATACCTCGTACAAGCCAGCCTGGCGCAGGAGGGCGGCACGGTCACCATCAATAATTCGGAGATCAGGGGCGACAATGGCGCGCTCGGTGGGCTGCTGATGCTGGCACCGCGCGCACTGGCGAACACGACCATGGCGATGGCCGTTACCAACAGCCAGGTAACCAACGTCGGCAATGTCGCCGCCATCACGATCAGTGAGCTGGGATCGGGTTTTGCCGACTTCGACATGACTCTTACCAATACGACTGCCACCTCGTCGGGCAACGCCATATTCATTCGGCAACGTGCTCCCGTCGCGGGGAGTGCCGGCCGGGGTGCCATAACCCTGACCATCAACGGTGGCACTTACTCCGGCTCCAATGCCATCAACGTCGAGGGCATGAGCACCCAACCGCTGCTCATCACGATCAGTAATGGGGCCCGCATGCTCGCGCCTACCCTGGGCCAGTTCGATGCCGGTACGGCCTTGCGGCTGGCGGGCGCGTCCACCGTGAACGCGACGGACAGCTTCATCCAGGGTGCCGACCATGGTTTGAAGCTCGTGTCGGGTCCGCGCGCCCAGGGCGGCGCCACCGTGACACTGGTGAATACACAAGTGGCGGGCGCCAATGGCTCCGCCATCGCCATCACCCGCGCAAATACAGATGCCCTCAGGCGCAACGCCATCACCATCGGTGCCGGCACCACGCTCAGCGGCGGAGACGGCAATATCCTTACCATCGACAACGGTGCCCTGGCCGACTTCACCGTCGACGGCAGCGCGGGCGGGCGCAACGGCGCGGTGAATCTTTCCGGTGGCATCCAGGCGACGGGCACTGGCACTGGCCTGAACGTAGCGCTGAATGCCAATGCCGCCCTCGCCGGCAACGTCAACGCCGGGGCGGGCAGCACTGTCACGCTGACCGCCGACACCGCCTCATCCCGGCTGAACGGCGCCGTCACCGCGGATGCGGCAACGGTAGGCGTGAACTTGAGCAATGGCGGCAAAATCACCGGCGGGGTTTCCTTGGGCAATCAATCGACCGGGCAGATCGCGCTTGACGGAAACGGCTCCGCGCTGACCAATGGCGATGGTGCCGCGGTCAGTGTCGATGGCAGCACTGCCACCATCGCGTTGAACAACGGCGCGACGCTGGCCGGCAAGGACAAGCTGCTGGTCGATGTCAGGAATGCCGGCCAGGCAGAGGTCACGCTGGACAACACGGTACAAACCGGCGACATGAAGCGCGCCGCCGACGGTGCCTTGAACGTGACGCTGCAGAACGATACGCGGTACACCGGCAACGTCAACGCCGACACCATGACGGTGAGCAGCGGCTCCACCTGGTTGCTGGACAACCCGCAGGCCACGGCTATCGGTGGCCTGACGCTCAATAGCGGTATCGTCGATTTCAATGCCGGCAACGGGCCCTTCAAGACGTTCAGCACTCCTACGCTGGACGGCACGGGCGGACGCTTCAACATGGGTGTCGATTTCAACCCCGGCGCGGGCAATGATCTGCTGCAGATCGCTGGCAAGGTCCAGAGCGACCATCGCCTGCACATCGATGCCAAGGACCAGAGCGTATCGGATCCACGCAATCACATCACCATGGTGGAGACGGGGGGCGGCAACGGACAGTTCGCGCTCATGGAAGGTGAACAGGTCGACGCCGGCATCTATGTCTACGGCGTGGCGCGCGCGGGCGACAACTGGGAGCTGGTACAAACCGGGACCAAGCCGGGGCCCGATCCCGACCCGGATCCTGATCCCAAGCCCGATCCTGATCCAACGCCGCAGCCGGATCCCGCCCCGGATCCCGCCCCAAGGCCCGTTCCCGACGCCATGCACTTGTCGCCCGCCGCCAAGACGGCACTCAACGTGGCCAGCGCACTGCCCTTCGAGTTCTACGGGGAAATGGATACGCTGCGCAAGCGCCAGGGCGACCTGCGCCTGAACAAGACCGACAACGGCGCATGGGTGCGCAGCTTCAGCAACTTCAACGAGATCGGCCAGGCCGCGGCACCAGGCTACAGCCTGAACCAATACGGCGGCGCCTTCGGGGCGGACAAGCGCTTTGAACTGTCTGCCGGCGATCTCTACGTCGGCGGCTTCGGTTCGTACAGCTACAACACGGTGGGCGTGGACGGCGGCTCCTCAGGGCGCACGAACAGCTACGGCCTGGGTGGCTATGCGACGTGGCTGCGCAGCGACGGCTGGTATATGGACAGCATCCTCAAGGCCGACAGCTTTGAAAGCGATCTGCGCGTGGTCGGCAGCAACGGCACCCCTGCTCGTGGCCACTACAACACGCCCGGCTATGGCGGCTCGGTGGAAGTGGGCAAGCATATCAACATCGGCAGGAAGAGCTTCGTCGAACCCTACGGCGAAGTGCAGGGCTTCGTGGCACGCAGCGCCAACGAGAAGCTGGACAGCGGCTTCAGGATCCACAACGGCGCGACCAGATCCACGCAAGGCGAGATCGGCATAGTGGGCGGCAGCAACTTCGAACTGGGCAAAGGCTATGAGGTGCAGCCATACCTGAAGACCGCCGTGGTACGTGAGTTCGTCAACGACAACAACGTGACACTCAACGGTACACGCATCAACGACGACATATCCGGCAACCATGTGCTGGTCGGCGCCGGCGTGGTCGTACAGCTGAAGCAGAACCTGCAAGCCCACATCGACGTCGACTACACCGCCGGCGGTCCCATCAAGCACACCACCGACGTGAATATCGGCGTGCGCTACGTGTTCTGAACGGTAGATCCGCGTTGTCAGATTTTTCCGATATTCCCAAGGGTAAATACCTATGAGAATTCGGCCTCCATCTTCCAATCACCGCCTCACCCGCCGACAGATCGAGCACGACCGGGTCATTTGATGACGCGTCGCAGCGGCGCATGGGGCTGAATCCATCCCCCATGCCTACCAAATCTTTTCGTCTGAAAGCCAGCGCCTGCCTGCTCGGCACCTCTTCCTTGCTGCTCTGCAGCGCTTCGTACGCGGCCGCCGATCCCTGCCTTGGCGCGCCCTTGGACAAACAGGCGCAGATGAACGGCTCGACCACCACGTTCGCGAACGGCACACCCAAGACCGTGAAAAGCGCCAGCGTCTGCGAAGTATGGTCTGTCAGCAACGGCGGCTCGCTGAACATCCAGTCTGGCGGCAGTATCGGTAATGCCTATCTGGACACAGGAACCTTGAGCGTGGAGGACGGCGGAGCCGTCACGGGCTTCGCCGAAGCGGGGGGCTACTATCGTCCATCGGACAGCGGCAACGCCGGGCCCAGCGCGCAAGGAGGACCAGGCACGGTCAACGTCCATGGCGGCGGCCAGCTTGGAACAGCGCTCATCGGACAGCAGTCAACGCTGAACGCGATTGGAACCGATGACAATAACCGTGCTCGCGTCGGCAGCATCGAGACCGAGGGAACGGTCACATTGAGCCATGCCTTGGTGGACCCCAATCTCGCCACCTACACCGCCGCCGCCGCCCTGGCTATCGACGGCGGGCAAGTCACCATCGACGACTCGGAGATCAGGGGCGGCAACGGCGCCGGCAACGCGATCCGCATCATGGGACAACGAACCGAAGCGAACCCTGTCGCTACGGTGAGCATCACCAACAGCCAGATCACGCAGGTACCGGATGCGGACGCCATCGCGCTGATCGACCATGGCGCTTACCTCGATTACAACCTGACCCTGACGAATACGGACGCCACGTCCACACCGGCCAACGCGCTTTATATCGGACAAACCGCCCCGCCCGTCGCGAATGACGGCCATGGCGCAATGAATGTCGCTATCAGCGGCGGCACCTACACCGGTGGCAATGCGGGAATCTCGGCTTACGTGCTCGGCGACAAACCGGTGGACATCGCGCTTACTAATGGCGTGCGTGTGCTTGCGCCAAACACCGGCGCGGGCGATATCGGCAGCGCCATGCTGCTTACAGGCACCGCAACCGTGACGGCTACCGACAGCACGCTTGAAGGTGCAAGCCATGGCTTGAAGATCACCTCGGCCCGCAACGCCCTGGGTGGCCCGACCGTAGCGTTGGTGAATACACAGGTCACCGGCACCAACGGATCCGCCATCTATATCACCCGCGGCGCCCAGGACGCCGTCACGCATTCCAACATCACCATCGGCGCGGGCACCGCATTGACCGGCGGAGACGGCAATCTGCTGGTGATCGATAACGGCGCACAGGCAAGTCTTGTCGTGGATGGCAACGCATTGGGGGCCAGCGGCGCAGCGGATCTGTTCGGCAACATCGCGGCCAGCGGTACCGGCACCGATCTGGATGTCCGACTGAAGACGAATACCACCATCGATGGCAACGTCGTCGCAACGGCCGGCAGCGGCGTCACGGTGACTGGCGACACCATGTCCTCCCGCTTGAACGGAGCCATTACGGCAGCCGCGTCCACTGCGAACGTAGGCCTGAGCAATGGCGCCCGAATCGCCGGCGGGGTTTCCCTGAGCGACGGATCTACCGGGCAGATCGCGCTTGACGGAAGCCGTTCGGCGCTGACCAATGGCGATGGTGCCGCGATCAGCGTCAACGACAGCACCGCCACGATCGCGTTGAACAATGGCGCGACGCTGGCCGGCAAGGACAAGCTGCTGGTCGATGTCAGGAATGCCGGCCAGGCCGACATCACGCTGGACAATACGGTACAAGCCGGCGACATGATGCGCGCCGCCGACAGTACCTTGAACGTAACGCTGCGGAACGATACGCAGTACACCGGCAACGTCAAGGCCAACACCATGACGGTGAGCAGCGGCTCAACGTGGTTGCTGGACAACCCGCAGGCCACGGCCATCGGTGGCCTGACGCTCAATAGCGGCATCGTGGACTTCAATGCCGGCAACGGTCCCTTCAAGACGTTCGGCACGCCCGCGCTGGACGGCACAGGTGGGCGGTTCAACATGGGCGTCGACTTCAACGCCGGTGCTGGCAACGATCTTCTACAAGTCGCCGGCAAGGTGGAGAACGATAACCGTCTGCACATCGACGCAAGGGACCAAGGTGTGTCGGATCCACGCAATCACATCACGATGGTGGAAACGGGAGGAGGCAACGGGCAGTTCGCGCTGATGGAAGGTGAACAGGTCGACGCAGGCATTTACGTCTACAGCCTGGAGCGCGCCGGCAATGACTGGGAATTGGTGCAAACCGGGACGATCCCCAGCAACGGGCCGACCGATCCCACGGATCCGACCAACCCGGATAACCCGGACAATCCGACGAATCCCAACAACCCGAACAACCCAGACAATCCTGTCAACCCGGGCGACCCTGACAAGAACCCGGCCAAGCCCATACCCGACGCCAGGCACTTGTCGCCCGCGGCCAAGACAGCACTCAATGTCGCCAGCGCCATGCCTTTCGAGTTCTATGGGGAAATGGATACCCTGCGCAAGCGCCAGGGCGACCTGCGCCTGAACAAGACCGACAACGGCGCATGGGTGCGCAGCTTCAGCAACTTCAATGAGATCGGCCAGGCTGCGGCGCCGGGCTACAGCCTGAACCAATACGGCGGCGCCTTCGGGGCGGACAAGCGCTTTGAGCTGTCTTCCGGCGATCTCTACGTCGGCGGCTTCGGTTCGTACAGCTACAACACGGTGGGCGTGGACGGCGGCTCCTCAGGCCGAACGAACAGCTACGGCCTGGGTGGCTATGCGACGTGGCTGCGCAGCGACGGTTGGTATATGGACAGCATCCTCAAGGCCGACAGCTTTGAAAGCGATCTGCGCGTGGTCGGCAGCAACGGCACCCCTGCCCATGGCCACTACAACACGCCCGGCTATGGCGGCTCGGTGGAAGTGGGCAAGCATATCAACATCGGCAGCAAGAGCTTCGTCGAACCCTACGGCGAAGTGCAGGGCTTCGTGGCACGCAGCGCCAACGAGAAGCTGGACAGCGGTTTCAGGATCCACAACGGCGCGACCAGATCCACGCAAGGCGAGATCGGCATAGTGGGCGGCAGCAACTTCGATCTGGGCAAAGGCTATGAGGTGCAGCCATACCTGAAGACCGCAGTGGTGCGTGAGTTCGTCAACGACAACAACGTGACACTCAACGGTACACGCATCAACGACGACATGTCCGGCAACCATGTGCTGGTCGGCGCCGGCGTGGCCGTGCAGCTGAAGCAGAACCTGCAAGCCCACGTCGATATCGACTACACCGCCGGTGGTCCCATCAAACACACCACCGACGTGAACATCGGCGTGCGCTACGTGTTCTGAACGCTACCCGGAAATTTTCGCGCTACAGCCTCGGATTTTTCCCATTCTAAAGGCTGTTTAGCAAATCTAAAGTATCGCCCCATAACAGCTGCGGCCTCGACACCAACGCCTCCGTTGGTCACACCGCGTCCTCAATCCGAATACAAAAGGCGCTACGTATGAAGCTCTTCAAGAGAACGAACCTCTCGTTGCTGATCACCCTGCTGGGAACCGGCTATGTCCTGGCGGCCCCCGTGGCCCACGCATCGACGGTCATGGAATGTCCAGGACTGAACGATCAGTTCTCCGCCGACGCGCTCGATCCCGCCAAGGTCAACAACGGCAACAAGACGAACACGCTGACGCCCACTCGGAATGTCAGCACCAACGACGAGTGCGCGACCTATATGGCGACCAACGGCACGATCAACGTGCAAAACAATGGCAGCACGGGTAACGTCATCGTCCAGAGCAGCGGCGTGGTGAATGTGCAGAACGGCGGCACCGTCAACGGTGTCGTCACCGCCGGCAACTACATGGAAGCGAAGGACGGGATGTCGCGCCAGTATGGCGGCATCGGCACCGTCAACCTGGCTTCCGGTTCGACCACCGGCGGCGTTCTCATCGGCGACGGCTCGACTCTGATCGCGAACGGCGCCGATATTGGCTGGGTCAAATCCGCGGGGACCACCAACATCACCGGCGGCACCATCAATCCCAAGGGCTATGGCCTGGGCACGCCGGGGCAGGAATACGATGCCGCCGTCGAAATCAATGGCGGCAACACGACCCTGAGCAAAGTCACGGTCAACGCCTCCGATAGCGACCTGGAGCAAGCGGGCGTCGAAGGGATCAAGATCCACGGCGACAACAATTTCAGCGGCGCCGCCGCCAACCTCGACGTCACCATCAACGATCACACCGTCGTCACGGCCCTCGATCCGCTGACCATCACGCGCGACGGCGGCGCACCGGACGGCAACTACACCATCGATATCGCGGACTCGACCTTCACGGCGCAGCAGAACATCAACACCGCCAGCGGCGCGGGCATGCAGGTCACGGTCGCCAGCGGCGCGCACCCGGTTGCCATCACCACGGCGGGCAGCACCTTCACCGGCTCGACCGGCCTGGTGCTGTCGACCCAGGACGCGGGCACCAGCCTGAACGATAGCGGCAGCACGTTCGCATCCAACAACACCATGACCAACGGCACCGTTGCCGGGGCGGGCGTGGGCATCTTCGCCAGCGGCAACGGTAGCGTGGCATTGAGCGGATCGACGGTCACGGGCCTGGAAGACGGCATCGTGCTGGACACGCAAGCGGCCGGCGACGGCACCACGCTGACCCTTGCCAATGGCACGAACGTCAGCGCCGGCAGCGGCACGGCCCTGCATGTCATCAACAGCAATGGCAACGCCGACGCGGTCGCCCATATCTCGATCGAATCGGGTTCGACACTGGCTGCCAACCAAAGCGGCACCATCATCCAGGCCGATGGTGGCGGTAAAGCGGAAGTCACGGCCGATGACGTCACCCTGGCCGGCAACACCGTGGCCGACGGCAAGGACACCGAGCTCGACCTCCTCGCGCGGAACCAGGCGTCCATGACCGGCACGTTCAACGCCACCACCGGCGCCGCCCTGGACGTAAGCGCCGACAGCGGCGCGCAGCTGCATGGCGCGATCGCCGCCGATGCCAGTACTGCCGACCTGACGGTGCGAGGCGGCGCCCATGCCGATGGCGGTGTGTCCTTGAAAAACCAATCCACCGGCCTCGTGGTCGTTGGCGGCGCTGGTTCACTGCTCTCGCGTGCCGACGGCGCCGCGGTCAGTGTGGACAACAGCGACGCCGAGGTCGATGTCTACGACAATGCCCGTCTGCAAGGCCAGGACGGCGCGCTCGTGAACGTCACCAACAACGGCAGCGCGAAGGTGTGGCTGTCCGATGCCGCGCTGGCTGGCAATATGACGGCCACCGGCGGCACGCTGGATCTGAGCCTGGAAGGCAGCACGCAGCTCGACGGCAACGTGTCCGCGACCAAGGGAAGCGTGATCTTGATGGACAATGCGGTGCTCAACGGCAATGTGGTCGGTCCCGCCGTCACCGTGGAAGATGACGCCACCTTGAACGGCAACCTGGATGTAGATTCGCTGACGCTGGCCGACAGCGGCACCTGGAAGCTGGGCAACGCCCCCACGGAATCGCTGGACACGCTGGCCATGGACGGCGGTGTCGTCGACTTCAATTCCAGCAATGGCAACTACAAGACGCTGAGCGCGACGTCGTTGAGCGGGTCAGGCGGCATCCTGGCCATGAACGTGGATTTCAATCCCGGCGGCGGCAACGACAAACTGCAGGTCGCGACCGTCGACGGCACGCATGGCTTGCAGGTGAATTCCGGCCAGGGCGTGGAGCATCCCCGCAATGACATCACCCTGGTTCAAAGCAGCAGCGGCAATGGCAGCTTCAACCTGGTGGGCGACGGCAAGACGGACGCCGGCATCTATGTCTATGACGTCAAGCATGATGGCGATCAGTGGGAACTGGTGCAGTCGGGGACCTTGCCGACCAACAATCCCTCGGATCCCACGAATCCGACGAATCCGGACAAGCCATCGGACCCGGCGAATCCCGCCCAACCGACCGGCAATCCCGTTCCCAAGCCCAAGGATCTGTCGCCTGCCGCCAAGACGGCCCTGAGCGTGGCGGCTTCCCTGCCCTACGCCTTCTACGGTGAACTCGATACCCTGCGCCAGCGTGAAGGCGACCTGCGCCTGAACAAGGCCGGCAGCGGCCTGTGGGTGCGCAGCTTCGCCACCTCCAACAAGATGGCGCAGTCGGCGGCGCCGGCCTACGACCTGGACCAGTACGGGGGCGCCTTCGGTGCGGACAAGCGCTTCGTCCTGTCTTCCGGTGGCGATGTCTATGTCGGCGGCTTCGGCAGCTACAGCTACAACTCCTCCGATATCGACGGCGGTTCCACCGGGCGGACCAACAGTGCCGGCACCGGCGCCTATGCCACCTGGATGTCACAGGGCGGCTGGTATGTCGACGGCACCATCAAGGCCAACAGCTTCGGCAACGAATTGCGCGTGGTCGGTAGCGATGGCAGCCGTACGCGCGGCAAGTACGACAATTCCGGCTTCGGCGGTTCGATCGAGGCAGGCAAGCACTTCAACCTGCCCGATGACGGCTTCATCGAACCCTACTCGCAGATCGCCGCCTTCCGCGGTAGCAGCGTCGACAAGACGCTGGGTAACGGCTTCCACATCCACGACGATCCCACACGGTCGGTACGGGGGCAGCTGGGCTTCCAGGCCGGCACTACGTTCGAAGCCGGCGCGGGCTATATGGTCCAACCGTACATGAAGGCCGCCGTGTTGCGCGAGTTCGTCAACAGCAACCATGTGGCGCTCAACGGCACGACCATCTCGGACAACCTCAGCGGCAACCGCGCCCTGGTGGGCCTGGGCATGCAGGCGCAACTGAAGCAAAGCCTGCAGATCTATGCCGACGTCGACTACACCAGCGGCGGCCCGGTAAGCCACAGCATCTCTGGCGACCTCGGCCTGCGATACGCGTTCTGAGGAAAGCGCCTGTCAACCTGGAGGCCGGGCAGAGGATTTTTGTACCGGAGCCGGTCCTACACCGCGTAGCAGGAAGCGGCGGTAGACCGGCCCTTTGCCTTGGTCGATGACGATGGCGCCGCCGACGTTCATGCGCGGCTCGGACTTGCAGGACGGGTCCAGCAGCCACAAGGCAGGTACGCTGCCGCGTGGCGGCACATCGGCCCATTGCGCCGGTAGAAAGCCCGCGGCCATGGGAACGTTCAGCGCTTCAAGCCGCGTGCACAGGCCCGCGAACGATTGCGCCGCCAGGAAGGCCGCGCGTACCGGCGTGCTGCCTTCATTGCTCACCAGCACCTGGACGGCGATACGGTCCAGATTCAGCTGCCAGCCCAGGACGGTAACGCGCACGGGCCGCTCCAGTGCTGCCTGGCGCGGCCACACCAGATCGGCGGGGGCCTCGCCTGCCAGCACCTGGGCCGACGTATCGGCCAACCACATGGCGCCCGCGCGCCATTGCGCCAACGCCGGGCTCTCGCAGCCGCCGGCATTGGTCACGATGCGCCGCGCCTGGGTGGGCGTCATGAAGACGGGAGGCTGTTGTACCGCCTGTGCCCGCCAGATGGCGCGCGCCGACACTTTCAAGCGCGCCCGCGCGATGGTCTCCAGCTGCGTCGCGCGCGTGTCTTCGCGCCCGAAGCGCGGGCACACGTCCGCCACCTTGTCCAGCATATCCAGGCCGGTGATGGCCTGGTTCAAGACGTAGTTGTTGGCGGGGGCTGTCGATGCCAGCACCGCCGCGTTCATTGCAGCCGACTCAGGGCTTGGCAAGACCATATCGGTGTCGAGCAAGCGCTCGGCGGCCCGCGTGGAAGGCGCGTGCAGCGCGGTGGCCGCCATGGCGATGGCAAGGATCGCGCTGCGGGCCAGGCGCGCAGGTACGCAGCTCATGACGCGGGTCGAACTACGACAACGCATGGCGCCGGCGTCCATCAGCCGGATTTATCTTCGCTGAGATCGAACAGGATGGTCGCGTCCAGTTCCAGCACGCTTTCATCATGCTGGTTCAGTACTACCCACGTCCATGACGTAATGCCGAGGTCCGGCCGCGAGGATGACGTCCGCACGGCCTGCACGCGCGCCTCCAGGCGTAATTCGTCGCCGGGCCGCACGGGCACGCGCCAACGCACTTCGCCCAGGCCGGGCGAGCCGAAACTTTCCGAATCGTGCAGTGCCGCGTCCACGGCCATGCGCATGGCCAGGGCGCAGGTGTGCCAGCCGCTGGCGATCAGGCCGCCCCAACGTCCTTCGGCGGCACGCGCCGGGTCCGTATGAAACCATTGCGGGTCGAACTGCCGGGCGTAGGCCAGGATCTCGGCTTCCGTGACGGTAACCGGGCCACCCTTGATCACCATGCCCTGCTTGAACTCGGCGAACTTCATATCGCAACATCCTCTTGGTCCACTGGCGGCAGGCACGCCGCCCCCCGCGTCAAGGCGTCAACCTGCGCGACGCCGTAATGCGGTCGGCCTTTAGGATAGTTCAAACTCGGCGGATGAGTGTTTCGACGAAGGATGAGACAAATGGGCCCCCCAGCAAGACGCAGCCCGCTGGAACACCCTGGACAGAACAAGGTCCACGCTCCGCGTGGACCCTTGAACTAAAAATACCGATGCCGTTACCCGAGACCTGTCATCCAGCGGTCAGGAACCCAGCACCCGTCCCTGGAAGGCTATCGTATCGGCCAGGGATACATCGCGCCGCCCTGGCTCCACAGGGCATTGGTGCCGCGCGCCAGGCCCAGCTTGCTTTGCTTGCCGACGTTGCGCTCGAAGATCTCGCTGTAATTGCCTACCGCCTTGATGGCGTTATAGGCCCATTTCTCGTCCACCCCCATGTTCTTGCCGGCGCCCGGCGTAACACCCAGGATGCGCTGGATGTTGGGATTGGGGCTCTTGAGCATTTCATCGACGTTCTTCTGCGTGATGCCGTATTCCTCGGCTTCCATCAGCGCGAACAGCGTCCAGCGCACCACGCCCAGCCATTGGTCGTCGCCCTGCCGCACCATCAGGCCCAGCGGCTCCTTGGAAAAGCGTTCAGGCAGGATCTCATAGTCATCCGGCTTGGCCAGCTGCGTCGCCCGCACGGCGGCCAATTGCGACGCGTCGTCCGTGAAGGCATCGCAACGGCCTGATTCGAAGGCACGCACCACTTCGGTCACCTTGTCGATGACCACCGGCGTGAACTTGATGCCATTGGTGCGGAACCAATCGGCCAGGTTCAATTCCGTCGTGGTGCCCGGTTGCACGCAAACCGTGGCGCCGTCCAGTTCCTTGGCGCTCTTCACATTCGACGACTTGCGCACCAGGATGCCCTGGCCGTCATAGAAGCTGGCCGCCACGGCCGCCAGGCCCAGGGACGTATCGCGCGTCTGCGTCAGCGTGACGGTGCGCATCAGCACGTCGACCTCGCCCGATTGCAGCGCGGTGAAACGCTGCTGCGTCGACAGCGCGGTGCCCTTGTACTTGGAAGCGTCACCGAACATCGTCGCCGCGACCGCGCGGCAGATGTCGACGTCCATGCCTTCCCACTCGCCCTTGCTATTGGTGGCGCTGAAGCCGGACACGCCGTCGCTCAGGCCGCATTGCACATACCCTTTCTTCTTGACCGCGTCGAATACGGTGCCGGCAGTGGCGCCGGCGCTGGCGCAGGCCAGCGCGACAGCGGCGGCCAGAACGGACAAGTGCTTTTTCATGATGAGTCTCCCGGGTTGGCGTGCATTGTTCAAACGGATGGTTCAAACAGACCGTCACGAGCGGATGGCTCGGACGATGACGGCAGGCGCGGCGGCGACTTGATCCGCGCCGGCCAACAGGAGAACTTATGCCGCCCCAGCCACGGGGGCAATTAGGTAGAACACTAGGAGCAGGACAAGCAGCCTCAGTTGCCGGGGTGGAAGGCAGCGGCGGCGCGACCGATGCGGTCGTTGACGGCATCCCATTCGGGCGTGCGGGGCGGCGCCTCGACCAGGATCTTGGCGTAACCACGGCCGTCCAGTTCGCGCAGCAGCGAATAGATCGCATGGGCGTATTGCGACGGATCCGCCGAAACCGGTTGCCAGGTCAGCGCCGCGTCCATTTCCAAGGGACGCGGCGTATAGCCGATGATGACGCTGCGGCCGGCGGGCAGCCCGACCCCCACCACCAGTGCTTCCAGGATGGCCCTGTCCACCAGCTCCAGCGGCGTCTGCGGCGCGTAGTGCGCCTTCAACGTACCGGAGGCACGCGGCGCGGCGGCATCGGGCGCAGCGGGCAATTCGCCCAGCACGCGCGCGATGTCCTGCGGGCTGATATGGCCGGGCCGCAACAACACCGGCCCCACGCCTTCGCCCAGGCGCGACAGGTCGATGATCGTGGATTCGATCCCTACATCCGCCGGACCGCCCTGCAACACGGGCATGCCGGCCGCCACTTGCTCGGGGAACTCCGCCAGCACGTGTTCGGCGCGCGTCGGCGACACGTGGCCGAAGCGGTTGGCCGACGGGCCCGCCACGCCGCCATGGCCGCCCTTGAGGGCGGCGAAAGCGCGCAGCAGGCGTTGCGCGACGGGATGCGAGGGGCAACGGACGCCCACGCTGTCCTGTCCGCCGCTGACCGCCGCATCGATATGCGGCGCGCGCTTGAGGATCAGTGTCAGCGGTCCTGGCCAGAAGGCATCGATCAGGGCGCGGGCCTGTTGCGGAATATCGCTCGCCCAGTAGCCCAGGTCGGCGTCCGGCGCCACGTGCACGATGACGGGGTGATTGGACGGCCGGCCCTTGGCGGCGTAGATACGCGCCACTGCCGCGGCGTCTTCCGCATCGGCCCCCAGGCCGTAGACGGTCTCGCTGGGAAAGGCGACCAAGCCGCCCTCCAGCAGGACGCGGGCGGCGTGGTCGATGTCCTGGTCCGTGGCGGCAGTGGCCGCGATGCCCGCGGAGGCCGCGAGGTCCGATGGAGAGAATGGCGCGGTTGCAGCGGCGTTACCCGTAGCAGCGGCGTTGCTGGCCTGGCTCATGTTGTGCTTCTCCACCGCTCAATGCGGCGCCGGCAATCCCAAAGCCGCTGCCACCTTGATGGCGTCGGCGCGCGCTTGCCCCATGGTGGCGGCGATGATGGTCACATGGCCCATCTTGCGGCCCCGCCGCGCCTCGCGCTTGCCATACAGGTGCAGCTTGGCGCTGGGCACGGCCAGCGCGGCGGCCCAGTCGGGCTCGCGCTGCGCATCGCTGTCGTCCGGGTACCAGATGTCGCCCAGGATGTTCAGCATGATGGACGGCGCCAGCAGATTGGTACTGCCCAGCGGCAGGCCCGCCATCGCGCGCGCCTGCTGTTCGAATTGGCTGGTGACACAGGCGTCCATGCTGTAGTGGCCGCTGTTGTGCGGGCGCGGCGCGATTTCATTGACCAGCAGACGGCCGTCACGCAGGACGAAGAATTCCACGCACAGCACGCCGTGGTAATCCAGGCCCTGGGCGATGGCCAGCGCGGCGGCGCTCGCCTGTTGCTCCAGTTGCGCGTCGGGGCCGGACAAGGCCGCCAGGGCCACCGTCGATACAGCCAGGATGCCGTCGCGATGCACGTTGCGCGACACCGGGAACATCACGGTGGCGCCGTCGAAGCCACGGGCGATGACGACGGAAATTTCATGGTCCAGCGCCAACAGCGCTTCCAGCACGCAGGGCACGCCGCCGAATTCGTCAAACGCGGCCAGGGCCTCGGCGCGGGTGGCGACACGGGCCTGGCCCTTGCCGTCGTAGCCCATGCGCGCCACTTTCAGAATGCCGGGAAACAAGGCCTCGTCGGCCTGCTCCAGGTCGGCGCGCGCGCGCACCGCGGCATGCGGGGCCACGGCGATGCCTTGCGCGGCGATGAAGGCTTTCTCGGCGATGCGGTCCTGCACGACGGCCACGGCGTCGGCGGCCGGGCTGACGCGGCAATGGTCCGCCAGGCTGCGCAGGCTCTGCGCGGGCACGTTCTCGAATTCGGTGGTGACGGCGCGGCACAGGCGGGCCAGTTCGGCCAGGCCTTGCTCGTCGTCGTAGGCCGCGTGGATGTGCTTGTCGGCCACCATGGCGGCCGGGCCGTCGACGGCGGGGTCCAGCACCGCGACCTTGTAGCCCAGGCTTTGCGCGGCATGGCAGAACATGCGGCCCAACTGGCCGCCGCCCAGCAGGCCCAGCCAGTCGCCGGGGGCGATGGTCTTGAACGCGGCACCAGCGGTGGCCGTGGCTGCGCCGGAAGCCGACGTGGCCTCCGTGGACTTGATGACGGGATTGCTCGTGTCCGGGCCGCTCATGCCGATGCTCCCTCGGGCGGGACTTTCATATTGCGCGCCACTTCGGTCTGGCGCGCGCGGAATCCGACCAGCTTGGCGTGCAGGGCATCGTCGGTGGTCGCCAGGTTGGCGATGGCATGCAGCGCGGCGTTGGCGGCGCCGGCCTCGCCGATGGCGAAGGTGGCTACCGGCACGCCTTTGGGCATCTGCACGATGGACAGCAGCGAGTCTTCGCCGCGCAGGTATCTGGACGGCACCGGCACGCCGAAGACCGGCACTTCCGTGAGCGCGGCCATCATGCCCGGCAGGTGCGCGGCACCGCCGGCACCGGCGATGATGGCGCGCAGGCCGCGGGCGCGGGCCTGGGCGCCGTATTCGGCCATGTCTTGCGGCATGCGGTGGGCGGAGATCACCTGCGTCTCGCAGGGCACGCCGAAGTCCTCCAGCATGGCGACGGCATGCTTCATGACCTCCCAGTCGCTGGAAGAACCCATGATGACGCCGACCCGCGGCGCGGTCGGGGACGAGATGGTCGTAGAGGCAGTCATAAGCCGGAGCGCAGTCGCAGTCGTATAAAACCTGGCATTTTAACCGGGGCGGGGAAATGTGACGCTGGACGCGGTCGGCGGCGGTCCCGTCGGGCCAGCCCGCCGGGACCTGCCCTGAAAGGGGGGTGGGGGCTGCGCCCCCACAGGCCCCCTTCATGCGGGGCGCGACGGCAACTCGGTAGTCGCCGGTCCGCACGGCCCTGCTCGGCTCGCGGGCGGATGACGTGGTCCGGCATGGCGGGATCTTGCCGCCCCTTCCCGCCCTATTGCGGGGTGGCGGCGGGCGGGGCCGGTAGCGGGTCGGGGACTGGGGGCGTGGGTTGCCATTCGGGGGGCAGCCAGGTGTAGCCGTGGCCCGGCGCCGGGCAGGTGGAGACGCCGCATTGCAGGGCGGTGGCCGCGGCCAACGCCAGCGCCGCGAAAAAGAACAGCCACATGGGCAAGGCCGTCAGCCAGCCGACGCGGCGCGGCATGGCGCTGTCGGTGGCCCTGCGGTCGACCACCAGCATGAAGGTGCACCAGGCCAGCAGGGCCGTAAAGCCAGCCAGCGACCAGGTTGCGGGATGCAGGCCGAGCAACGTCACCGAGTCGGCGGCTGCGGGGATGGAAGCCATGGCCGCCACACCCCCGGCAGGGACCACGCTGGCAACCAGGCGCGGCAGCACGTGCAGACCGCTGGCCGCGATGCCACCCAGCGCCGCCGCCAGCGTCATGGCGTAATGCGCCGGCGACGGGCCGAAACGCAGATTCAGCAGCACACCGGCACCGGCCATCAGATAAGCCAGGCGCTGCAACTGGACGGCCGCATCCGGCGGATAGCCATGGCCGAACTCCCACACCAGCGAGGTGCACAGGACGGCACAGATGGCCAGCAAGGCCAGTGCGTTGAACGCAATCGAAGCCGGCCGCGGTGGCCGCATGGCAAAGTTCATCATGGAGCGGCGCTCATCGTGCGGCAAAGGTCGGCGAGGGGTGAGGCCAGGCGCGGCAAAGGAGTCATGATCAAAGCCGCAGGCCCGTCACGGGTGCAAGATTCCATTGGCCGGTGACGCTTATCGCGAAAAGGATCAAGGCCAGGATCCAGAACGCGAAACTCGCGCCGCGGCGCCCGCGCAATCCGAGCCAGATCGCCAGCGTGCCGAACAGAAACGGCAGCAGCATGATCATCAGTATGTCTCCCCTGTGCGCCCTCCCATGCGAGCGAATGCGCCGCACTATAAATGAAGCCCGGGCAAAAGACGACTTCAGCGCGAATATCGCAAGGAGCTCAGGATGAAAGGAGCTCAGGGTGGTCCGCCGAGCGGCCACCGGACGGACGCCCGCGGCACAAAAACCGACGGCCACCCTCGGTGGGTGGCCGTCAGAGGCTTACGCAGGACTCAGGCCGACCAGCGCTGCCGGTCAGGCCATCATCACGCCATCAGCCGATCCAGCGCTTCGCGGTACTTCGCTCCGGTCTTGGCCAGCACGTCGGCCGGCAGGCGCGGCGCCGGCGGGGTCTTGTCCCACGGCTGCGTTTCAAGATAGTCACGCACGAATTGCTTGTCGAAAGACGGTGGGCTGGTGCCCACCTTGTAGCCATCGGCGGGCCAGAAGCGCGACGAATCCGGCGTCAGCACTTCGTCCATCAAGTGCAGCGTACCCTTGTCGTCCAGGCCGAACTCGAACTTGGTGTCGGCGATGATGATGCCCTTGGTCAGGGCGAAACTGGCCGCCTCGCCGTACAACTTCAGGGTCACGTCGCGGATGCGTTCAGCCATCTCCTGGCCAACTTCCTTGACCACATGGGCGAAATCGACGTTCTCGTCATGCGTGCCGAACTCCGCCTTGGCGGCCGGCGTGAAGATGGGCTGGGGCAGCTGGCTGGCCTGCTGCAGGCCAGGCGGCAGCGCAATGCCGCACACCGCGCCGGTGGCCTGGTAATCCTTCCAGCCGGAACCGATCAGATACCCGCGCGCCACCGCTTCAACCAGGATGGGCTTCAGGCGCTTGACCACGACCGCGCGGCCGCGCACCTGGTCGACTTCATCAGGCGCGACCACATCCTCAGGCCGCACACCGGTGGAGTGCGTCGGCAGGATATGGCCCAGCTTGTTCAGCCAGAACTCGGTCAGCTCGGTCAGCACCTGGCCCTTGCCGGGCACGGGGTCATCCAGGATGACATCGAACGCGGAGATGCGGTCGGTGGCCACGATGAGCAACTTGTCGTCGCCCACTGCGTACATGTCGCGGACCTTGCCGCGTGCAAGCAGGGGCAAGGACTTGATGCTGGATTGATGCAGAGCGGTAGTCACGGGCTTCGTTTCCTTACTTCACGACCTGGGTCAGCTTACCGCTGGCATAGGCCTGGGCGATGTCGGTCAGCGGCGCCGCCTTGATCTTGCTGGCGTTGCCGGCGGTGCCGAATTCCGTATAGCGTTTGACACAGATTGCCTTGGCCGCGGCGCGCGCCGGCTTCAGGTATTCACGCGGATCGAACTTCTCCGGATTTTCAGCGAAGAAGCGACGAATGGCGCCGGTCATGGCCAGACGGATGTCGGTATCGATATTGATCTTGCGCACGCCGAACTTGATGGCTTCCTGGATTTCCTCGACGGGCACGCCGTAGGTTTCCTTCATATTGCCACCGAATTCGCGGATCTCGGCCAGCAATTCCTGCGGCACGCTGGAGCTGCCGTGCATCACCAGGTGGGTATTGGGCAGGCGGTTGTGGATTTCCTTGATGCGGGAAATCGACAGGATGTCACCGGTGGGCTTGCGCGAGAACTTGTAGGCGCCGTGGCTGGTGCCGATGGCGATGGCCAGCGCGTCCAGGTCGGTCGCGCGCACGAAGTCGGCGGCTTGCTCGGGGTCGGTCAGCAACTGCTCCATGCTCAGCTTGCCGTCGGCGCCGTGGCCGTCTTCCTTGTCGCCCTGCATGGTTTCCAGCGAGCCCAGACAGCCCAGTTCGCCTTCCACCGTCACGCCGACCTTGTGCGCCATTTCCACGACCTTGCGGGTGACATCGACGTTGTAGTCGAAGTCGGCGATGGTCTTGCCGTCTTCCTTCAGCGAACCGTCCATCATCACGCTGGAGAAGCCCAGGTTGATGGCGCCCTGGCACACGGCGGGCGATTGGCCGTGATCCTGGTGCATCACGACGGGGATATGGGGGTAGGATTCGACGGCGGCCTGGATCAGATACTTCAGGAAGCCTTCGCCAGCGTATTTGCGGGCGCCGGCCGACGCCTGCATGATGACCGGGCTGTCCGTTTCCGCGGCAGCTTCCATGATGGCCTGGACCTGTTCCAGATTATTCACGTTGAAAGCAGGAATGCCGTAACCATGCTCGGCGGCATGGTCGAGCAGCTGGCGCATCGAAACTAGGGCCATGAAAAAAGT
This sequence comes from Achromobacter sp. HZ34, assembly GCF_002209485.1. Lineage (GTDB taxonomy): Bacteria > Pseudomonadota > Gammaproteobacteria > Burkholderiales > Burkholderiaceae_B > Bordetella_C. The sequence goes on from NZ_NJIX01000003.1 coordinate 71,848, forward strand.
CCTCCGGAATACTTATTGAAAATTGGTGGGAAACAAGGGTTGGCGCGATTTTACCGGGGAGCGCGAGAAAGTTCTTGCAACCATGGATTTACGTCTTCCAGCGGATTGTTTCGGCGTATATCGGCGAACATCCCTTAAAGTTGCCGAATTGGCCGCAGGGAAAGGCTCGCTACACTGAACCTCATGCCCTTCCCGGCGGTCAGTAGCAAAGCGGCCGGCAGCCCGGCGGGCCGCGTTTTCGAGGAAAGCTCATGAAAATCAAGATCTCCACTGCTTTGCTGCTGCTGGCCATCGGCGCTGGCGCCCAGGCCCAGGTGCCGATATCGGCGCAGAACGCGCCGCCGACGGGCGGGACGGCCGCGCCGGGTGGCGTGCAGGAACTGAGCTTCCCCTCGCAACCCGGCAGCTACTCGCCCCCCTCCACGCTGCGCATGACCGTCACGCCCGAAGCCACCCAGGCCGCGCCGCCGCCGGTACGCGACACGCCGGACAGCCTGCGCCGCTACACCGAGTGCCGGGACGAAGCCGATCGGGCCTCGACGTCGTCGGCCAAGATGCGCGAAGCGGTGGGGCAGTGCCTGCAAGACCTCAACGCGCGGCGCGCGCGCGGGGAATAGGCGCCGACAAGGGTTAAACTTCTCGCCCGACGCATCAAGTTACTTATTCGCGTAAGCCGCGCCCGCCCCTGTCATGACTGAGAATTCCAGCTCCGCCCCGCCGACGATCTTCCTCTACACCGAGGAAAAACGCGGCAATCAACTGGTCGAGTCCGTGGTCATCGGCCAGTTTTCCGATTTCTCCGGGTCGGAAAAGTTGCTCGTAGTGCAAGATCCGCACACCCGCATCAACTTCGTCTACCGCATCGACACCTTCAGCAATAACCTGGACGCGGTCTCCATCACCCATCACACCGAGGCGGATTTCGCCGCGCGCAAAAGCATCACGCTGGGCGGCGCCACCTTCAAGCTGGGACCGCCGACCGAGGCGGTGAAGTTGCTGCGGGGCAAGAACCAGTGGATCCAGGACAAGGGCGCCATCCTTTCCGTCCTGCTGCAGGGCGCGGCCACCAATACCAAGAGCGTCGGCTTCGTACGCTCCAAGATCCAGCGTGACCGCATCGAGAAGATCCCGCCTGGGGTCGCTGTCGAATACCTGCGTGATCGCGCGCCGGCGGCCGATGCGGTTGCCGCCCCGGCGCCCCGGGATCCCGCCACGCCTTGACTAGTCGTTCACCGTGCAGGTGACCGGCTGGCCGCCCTGGAACTCCACGTCATACGTATGCTCGTCATCCCAAGGCAGGGTGAACCACAGCTCGTAGTCCTCGGCGTCTTCATCGAACAACCACAGCGCACGCAACGTCGCGCTGCTGACCATGGCGGACACTGAGTCGCCAGGCGGCAACTCCTCGGGCGGTACGCCCTCTTCCAGCCAGTCCTGGCGGGAATAATTTTCCAGCAGGAGCTCGGCGGCCGCTTCGATGCGCTGATCCAGCACGCCCAGCAAAGTCTTCAAATTGCGCAGGCCGTACGCGGTAGGCGCTTCGCCGGCGGTCTGCATCATGACGTGGATAGGCGGCCGCCCGGCGGCGTACGACACTAATTCGGCCGCCCACAATTCCGGCTCTTCATGATCCTGGACAAAATGGGGATCAACCATGGCGTAGCCTCCTAAAGACAAAAATATATTCCGCATGCTCATTTTGGAAAATTTCAAAACGAAACGGAACAGGCAGCGTTACAGGCTCCATCGTAGCGTGTAATCTTTACCGCCAAACAGCCCAAGAAGCGTAACTATATTCCTATTATCGGCAGCTTTTCCGGCAATCCAGTGCGCAAAGTCTTTAGATAATAACTACACCTGATCAACAAAAAACAACGAATTTCAACACTCACTTGTCACAGGTAGCAACCAAACGCCTTCCCTGTCGTGCCGTGTCGCGTGTCGCCTGCTGGGGATTGAGCCTGGGCCTGCTGTGCGCCTGGCCTCCCGCCCGAGCAGTTGGCGCGCCGAGCCAGGACGACCCGCCGGCGCCGCCAGTGGCCGCTGCCGAAACGCGTACGGTGGCGCAGGTGGTGCAAGTGGTGACCGGCATCCTTGGGTATGCACGCTGGCCCACGCCGCCGAGCCCCGAACCGCCGTTGCTGTGCGTCACCGGAAGTACGCCCTACGCCGCCGCCTTGCTGGCCGGCGGCGAGGCCATGTCGACCGTGCGCGCACGCCGGGTGGCACCCGACGACGTCCTGGTACAGATGTGCGATGCGCTTTATGTGGGCGACCTGCCGGCTCCCGTGTCGAAGCGCATGCTGCAAAACGTCACCGGCAGGCCGGTGGTCACCATCCTGGAACATGACGCCGACTGCGGCGGCGGCATGTTCTGCCTGAACGCCCAGGGTGCCCAGGTCGGCTTCCTGATCAACCTGGACATCATCGCCCGTAGCGGTGTGCGTATCCATCCGAGCGTGCTGCAACTGGCCCGCCGCAGGCCCCAGCCATGACATCCACACCGAATTCGCCCGGTTCCCGCCTTCCCACGCTGCGCGACGCCTTGCGCCGTGCCCAGGTATCCGTGACCGTCTTCGCCGTCGGGCTGGTCGGCCTGGTGCTGACCATCATGGGCCTGGTCGCCCTGCGCGCGTATGCGGAGCACAACACCGGGCTGATCGCGCGATCCATGCTCTATACCGTGGAAGCCTCGGTGGTATTCCATGACGGCCCCGCGGCGCGCGACGCCCTGGCCCTGATCGCCAACGCCGAAGGCGTGGGCACGGCCGTGGTGTTCGACAGCGATGGCCTGGTGCTGGCCCAGTGGAGCCGCCCGCCCGACGCCAGCCTGGCGTGGATACAGCAGCCCTTCGAGCGGGTCTTCACGCCGCCGCCCATCGTCACGCCCATCGTGCATCGGGGCCACACCGTCGGCACGCTGCTGGTGACCGGCCATCCCGGCAGCATGCTGGCCTTCCTGCTCAAGGGCGTGGCCGGGGTGCTGGCCTGCCTGATGGCCAGCGCCATGCTGGCGCGGGCCATCGCGCGGCGTACCTTCGAGGGCATCGTCGAGCCTTTGCGCAACCTGGCGCGCGTGGCGCACGCCGTACGCAATGAACGCGCCTTCGGCGTGCGCATGCCGAAGGCGGCGATCGCCGAACTGAATGCGCTGGGCGAAGACTTCAACGCCCTGCTGGACCAGTTGCAGGCCTGGCAGAACCAGCTGCAGCACGAGAACGCCAAGCTGGCGCACAAGGCGGCGCACGACAGCCTGACCGGCCTGCCCAACCGCGTCCACTTCGAGGAAAGGCTGGAGCAGGCCATTCGCGACGCCAGCGTGCTGAACCAGCGCGTGGCCGTGCTGTTCATCGACAGTGACCGCTTCAAGGAAATCAACGACCAGCAGGGGCATGCCTCGGGCGATGCGGTGTTGATACACACCGCCGCGCGCGTGCGCAATCTGCTGCGCGAGAGCGACCTGGTGGCGCGGCTGGGAGGGGATGAGTTCGCCGTCATGCTGGCGCCGCTGCGCGATGGCGACACGGCGCGCCGGCTGGCCGAGAAGATCCTGGCGAGCATGCGCAAGCCCATCCGCCTGCCTGGCGGAACGGAAACGGTGAGTTCGCTGAGCATAGGCATCGCCGTCTACCCCGAACATGCCACGGACGTGAACAGCCTGTTCGATGCCGCCGACGCCGCCATGTATCGCGCCAAGCGGCTGGGCGGCGACAGCCAGGCCTCGGCGGTGCCGGACGCTTCTGATCCCCATTCCAAGGAGATGTCATCGTGAAAGTCACGCCCCCCTTCCTCGCCCGCATGGCCGGCAGCTTGGTCATCGCACTGAGCGTCGTGTTGCTGGCCGCGTGCCAGGCGGTGCCGCAAGGACTGACGCCGGCGCAGATCGCGGTGTTGAAGGACGAAGGCTTTACCCAGACCGATGAAGGCTGGGAATTCGGCATATCGGACAAGGTGCTGTTCGACACGGACCAGGCCGTGGTCAAGCCGGCCAGCGTGGACAACATCAAGCGCCTGGCGGGCCGGTTGCTAGGTGTGGGCCTGGATCGCATGCGGCTGGACGGACATACCGACAACCGCGGCAGCGATGCGCACAACCAGCAATTGTCGCTGCGCCGGGCGCAGGCGGTCGCGGACATCGTCATCGCCGCCGGCATGCCGGCCGCGCATGTCGAGGTACGCGGCCAGGGCGCCACGCATCCGGTGGCCGACAACGGCAGCGCGGCCGGCAGGGCCGAAAACCGCCGCGTCGCGGTGGTCATCGTCACGCCCTAGGGCCAAGCCAGGAGCCCTGGCGGCCGTGCGTCACACGGTGGAAAGAGCCGGTATCGCCGTCAGCAGCGGAAAGGGCGAGCATCGCCGTCAGCAGCGGAAAGGGCCGGCATCGCCGGCCCTTGGTCCATCAAGCGGCCACGGCCTGCACGCGCGGCGGGGTGGCGCGCGCGGCCGCGCCCGCCATGGGGTAATGGGCGGAGAAGGCCAGGCGGCCGCCGCTCCAGGTGTGGCTGACCAGCGGCTGGCCCTGTACCAGGTGGACGGCAATCAGGTCGGCCCGCAAGCCAACGCGGATATGGCCGCGATCGCTCAGCCCGCAAGCCTGCGCCGGATTGCCCGCCACCAGCGCGCTGGCCTGGGACAAGGTCAGCCCGGCCTGATCCGCGGCAGCAAAGGCAGCCGCGATCAGGGTGGACGGCTGGTAATCCGAGCACAGGCAGCTGGCGACACCGGCGCGTATCGCGTCGATGGCGCGCATCGAACCGCTCTGGCTCTGGCCGCGCAACACATTGGGCGCGCCCAGGATGGTGGGCAGGCCGCAAGACACCGCTGCCTTGGCGGTATCCAGATTGATGGGGAATTCGCTCATCGACACCCCCAGATTGCGCATGGCGGCGATGCGATGCACCGAATCATCGTCATGGCTGGCCGTGGGCACGCCGGCGGCACGCGCCCGTTCCAGCAGCAGTTCGACCCGCTGCGCCGAACCTTCCATGCCCGCCAGTTTCGACCGCGCCGCTTCTTCGGCCTGTTCGCGGCTGAAGCCGTGATTGCCCATGACGTAGTCGAGATACGACTCCAGCGTCTTGAACTGCCCCTGCCCCGGCGAATGATCCATGACGGACAGCAGGTCCACCATGCCCTCCGCGATCAGGTCCTGCAGATAGGGCAGCGCCGTTTCGTCGCTGATTTCGTAGCGGCAGTGGATGCGGTTGTCGACCAGGCCATGCTGGCGGAAAGCATGCACCGCGCGGATCAGCTCACCGGCGGTTTCGTTGTTACGCACGCCCCATTCGCGATTGGCGAAGGACAGTGCGTGATAAGGGGTACTGATGCCGGCCGCGGCATTGCGACGGTCTACTTGCGCCACCGCGAAATCGAAGGGAAACAGCACGCGCGAACGCGGCTCCGCTTCCTTTTCGATGGCGTCGCAATGCAGGTCGATCAAGCCGGGCATGAGGATCTGCCCGTGCAGGTTCACTTCCTGCGCGGCGCGCGCGCCCACCGGATCGATGGCGGCGATATGGCCGTCCTCGATCAGTACGGCGCTGTTTTCCAATACGGTGTCGGGCAGCACGACGCGGGCGTGCGTCAATAACGTGGCGATCATGGTCTACTCCGTCAAGGCGGCCGCGTTGGCCAGGGAAGCGTCTCTCAAGCCATTTTGCGAGGCTGGCTTCAAGCCCAGCACCCGGCTGGCCACCGCGTCGCGCACGGCTTCGTCATGGAAGATGCCCACCAGGCAGCGGCCTTCGGCCATCGCCTCGCGTATCAGTTCCACCACCACGGCGCGGTTCTCCGCGTCCAGCGATGCGGTAGGCTCGTCCAGCAGCAAAACGGGATGGCCGCCGATCAAGCCGCGCGCGATGTTGACGCGTTGCTGCTCGCCGCCTGAAAACGTGGCCGGGGGCAGACGCCACAGGCGTTCCGGCAGCCGCAGGCGTGCCAGCAACACGGCCGCGCGGTCACGCGACTCGTCGATGGCAACACCACGCTGGCGCAGCGGTTCAGCCACCACGTCCAGGGCGCCCACCCGCGGAATCGCGCGCAGGAACTGGCTGACGTAGCCGATGACGTCGCGGCGCAGGCGCAGGATACGCTGCTCGGGCGCGCCGGTCAGCGTCACCCATTGTTCGCCGTCGCGCACGCGGATGGTGCCGGCGGTGGTCAGGTAATTGCCGTAGAGGCAGCGCAGCAGCGTGCTCTTGCCGGTGCCGGACGGGCCCGACAACACCAGGCACTCGCCGCGCGCGGCATCGAAATCGACGTTGTCGAACACGGGCAGGTTCACGCCGCCCTGGTTGTGCAGGGTGAAAATCTTGCCGACCCCGCGGACTTCTATCATCGTCTGTGCTTGTGTCATGGTCAGCTCTGCAGGATGGAAGAAACGAGCAGCTGGGTGTAGGGATGCTGGGGGTCGTCCAGGATCTGGTCGGTCAGACCGCTTTCCACCACATAGCCGCCCCGCATCACCAGCGTGCGGTGCGCCAGCAGGCGCGCCACGGCCAGGTCGTGGGTGACCACGATGGCGGCCAGGCCCAGGTCCGCCACCAACTGGCGCAGCAGGTCCAGCAGGCGCGCCTGCACCGACACGTCAAGCGACGCGGTCGGCTCGTCCATGAAGACCAGGCGCGGATGCGTCACCAGGTTGCGGGCGATCTGCAGGCGCTGCTGCATGCCGCCGGAGAACGAGGCCGGGGCATCGTCCAGGCGGCCGACGTCGATCTCCATCTTGTGCAGCCAGTTGCCGGCCACTTCACGCAAATCGCCGTAATGGCGTTCGCCGATGGCCATCAGGCGCTCGGCGATATTGGCGCCGGCGCTGACCTGCATGCGCAGGCCGTCCCGTGCGTGCTGGCGCACGTAGCCCCAATCGGTGCGGGCCAGCAGGCGCCGTTGCGCGCCCGACAGGCTCGCCAGGTCGGTGGGCCCCTGTTCGCGCAAGTCATAGCGCACGCTGCCATGTTGGGCCTCGACCTGGCAGGACACGGCCTGCAGCAGGGTGCTCTTGCCCGAGCCCGACTCACCGACGATGCAAAGCACTTCGCCCGGGTAGAGGTCGAAATTGATTTCCCGGCAGCCGTGCACGCCGTCCCAGGTGTGGGTCAGGTCGCGCACCGACAGCAGCGGCTGTTGGTTGTCGCCGACCTGGATGTCTATCCCGTTCATGCCTGTTCCTCGCGCCGCGTGGCGCAATATTCCGTGTCGGAGCAGACGAAGCTGCGGTTGCCTTCGTCGTCCAGAATGATTTCATCGAGAAAGCTTTCGTGCGATCCGCACAGGCTGCAGTGCTGCGACCAGCGTTCGATGGTGAACAGATGGTCGTCGAAGTCCAGGCTCTTCACTTTGGTGTAGGGCGGGACGGCATACACGCGCTTTTCACGGCCCGCGCCGAACAGCATCAGCGCCGGGCTGAAGTTCATCTTGGGATTGTCGAACTTGGGGATGGGCGACGGCCGCATCATGTAGCGGTCGTTCACCAGCACCGGGTAATCGTAGGTGGTGGCGATGTGGCCGTGATGCGCGATGTCTTCGTACAGCTTGACGTGCATGCCGCCGTACTCGGCCAGGGCATGCATGGTCCGGGTTTCCACTTCGCTCGGCTCCAGCCAGCGCAACGGCTCGGGAATGGGCACCTGGAACACGATGATCTGGCCCGCGCGCAACGGCGTTTCCGGAATGCGGTGGCGCGTCTGGATGATGCTGGCGGCGGTGGTCGTGTCGGTGGTGCTGACGCCCGTCACCCGGCCGAAGAAGCGGCGGATGTTGACGGCGTTGGTGGTGTCGTCCGAACCCTGGTCGATGACCTTGAGCGTGTCGTCGGCGCCGATGATGGCGGCGGTCACCTGGATGCCGCCAGTGCCCCACCCATAGGGCAAGGGCATTTCACGGCTGCCGAAAGGCACCTGGTAGCCAGGGATGGCGACGGCCTTGAGCAGGGCGCGGCGCAGCATGCGCTTGGTCGACTCGTCCAGGTAGGCGAAGTTGTAATGCGGATCGCGTGCCACGGTGGCGGCGTCCTGCGCAACGGGAGTATCCATGGGAATCCTGCGAGCCTCGTGTTCGTTGAAGGTCATGCCTGCTGAGTTTCGGCGGCCGCGACGGGGGCTGCCTCCGCATCCGGGGTGGCGTCCGCCTTGGCCTTGGTGCCGGCCGCGCTGCCGGTACCTTGGGCCCGTTCCGCCTGGATGCGGCGCAACAGCGCCAGGCTGGACTGGAAGTCCACGTAGTGCGGGAGTTTCAAATGCTGCGTGAAACCGGAAGCCTCGACGTTGTCGCTGTGATACAGCACGAACTCGTGGTCCTGGGCGGGCGACGTGGCCGCCTCGCCCAGCTCGCGCGCGCGCAGCGACCGGTCCATCAGGGACATCGACATGGCCTTGCGTTCGCCGTAGCCGAACACCAGGCCATAGCCGCGGGTGAAGGTCGGCTCCTGGTGCGCCTTGCCGGTGAACTGGCTGACCATCTGGCACTCGGTGACGTCGATCTCGCCTATGGTCACGGTGAAGCCCAGCTCTTCCACGTACAGCTCCACGTCCACCGAGCCGTAGCGGATTTCCGCCACGAAGGGATGGGAGTTACCGTAGCCGCGCTGCGTCGAATATCCCATCGACAACAGGAAACCTTCGTCGGCGCGCGCCAGGTTCTGCAGGCGCGCGGCGCGGGTGGCGGGAAAGGCCATGGGCTCGCGCGTCAGGTCGAAGGGCGCGGGGTCGCCCGCGGGAATGGCCTCGGCCTCCATCAAGGACTCGCGCTCCAGCAGTTCGGTGACGCGCGGCATGGTGGCCGCCAGGGGCTCGGCCGCCGGCGGCAGGGGCGTGGGCGCGGGCGCCGTGTCGTCTTCCAGCGAGAAGTCCAGCAGGCGTTGCGTGTAGTCATACGTCGGCCCCAGCACCTGGCCGCCCGGCAAGTCCTTGAACGTCGCGGAAATGCGCCGCTGCAGGCTCATGCGGGTGGTTTCCAGCGGCACGCTGTAGCCGAAACGCGGCAGCGTGGTGCGATACGCACGCAGCAGGAACACCGCTTCGGTGATGTCGCCGGCGGCCTGCTTCAAGGCCAGCGCCGCCAGATGCGGGTCGTACAGCGACCCTTCGGCCATCACGCGATCCACGGCCAGGGGCATTTGCGCGCGGATCTGCGCCAGGGTCAGCGTCGGTACGGCGGGGTCACCGCGCCGGAAGCTGTCCAGCATGCGGTAGGAATTCAGGATGGCGCGCTCGCCTCCCTTCACGGCAACGTACATGTCAGACCTCCACCCGCGTCGTGCGCGGCAGACCGCAGACCGCGCTGCCGTGCGTCAGCAGCACGTCCACGCCTTGCGGGAAACGACGGTGATTGACGGCCCATTGCCGCCAGAAATCGGCCGGCAGCCCGGCGGGCGCCAAGGCACGCTCCGTGGCGATGCCGGGGCCGGTCAGGCGCAGCGCGGCGCCCCCTTGCCAGTCCGCCACCTCGATCAGCAAGGTGGTGGAGCGGTCCGGATAGGCGGGGTCGCCGCCGTTGCAATCAGCCAGGCCGGGTGCGGCATAGCCGGCCGGCACGACGACGAAAGCCGCTTCAGCGGGCGTGTCCACCAGCGGGCAGCCGCAGTGAAAGCGCAGGAAAGCGGCAGCCGCGCCGTCCATGCCGGCCGGCAGCCAGACCGGCGTATCGACGTCGGCCAGGGTCAGCAACAGCGCGGCCAGCGCGGGCGACAGGCCCTTGGGTACGCCGCAGTCGGCCGGCAGGGCTTGCGGCTGGCCGGGCTCGGCCATGGCCTGCAGCGCCACGCGGAACACGGCCTGGGCTTGCACGCCCGGATCGGCGAAGCCGGGCAGCAGGTTGATCATTGGCGCGGCGGCGCGGGTGGCTTGCGCCAGCGACAGCGCTTGTGCTTGTGAAGCGGCGGGGGTCATCTCAATTCTCTCCACGCACCATGGTGAAAAACTCGACTCGGGTCTGGGCGGCTGCGGCGGCGCGGCGCGCGCGGCGTTCCTCGTGGACCCGCGCCAGGGGGGCGACGACCAGGGTCTGCACCGCCTCGTACCAGTCATCCATCTGCAACAGGCCGTCCAGGACGGCGGCCTGTTCGGCATGGCGCAGCGAACGGCCCTGCACATAGGCGGTACCGACCACACCTTGTTCGAAGGCAACAGCGCAACGCGTCACTGACATCTCGCCCAGGTTGAACTGCTCCCCGGTGCCACCGGCACGGCCGCGCACCATCGTCATGCCGACTTCAGGGGCGCGCAGCGGGCGGAAAGCCGGCAAGGGTCCCAGGGCCTGGTAGGCCTGGTCCAGCGCGGTGCCGTCAGCAAGGGCCAGGACGCGCATCCATGCGGAGCGGGCGGCCTGGGACCCGGTTTCGGGAGTGTGCGTATCCATCCGTTTCCTCTAAACGTCTATACGAATAGATGGTAGTATGAACCCAGGCGCAAAGCAGTTCAACACAGTCGCGATGAATTTTTGATGACAGTTGTGACTCGCGAGGATCGCCCGGCTGGGGCAAAATCCCGCATTCCATATTCATATATTCATAGACGCGCCCTGCGATGCGCGTTCAACGGGAAGTCAACAATGTTCGAACGACGATCGGGGATCGCGGTCTGGCGGCAGATCGGTGAAGCGCTGGCGATGGATATACGCAACAAGCTTTACAACCCGGGCGAGCAATTGCCGCCCGAGCCGGAACTGGCAGCCAAGTTCGCCGTCAATCGCCACACCATCCGGCGCGCCATGGGCGAGCTGGAGCAGATCGGCCTGGTGCGGATCGAGCAGGGGCGCGGTACGTTCGTGCAGGAACACGCCATCGACTACGCCATCGGCAAGCGCACGCGGTTCTCCGAGAACCTGCGCAGCCAGGGCTTGCTGGGGCACGTCGAGGTGCTGGGCAGCCAGGCCGAGCGGGCTTCCGATATCGCCGTGCAATTGGGGTTGCCGCGCTCGACCACGCTGTTGCGCGTGCAGTTGATCGGCAAGGCCGAGAATCGCACCATCAATGTGTCGGATCATTATTTCGAAGAAAAGCGCTTCCCGGGCTTTGCCGACAAGTTGAAGGAAGCGAAGTCGATCTCCAAGGTGTACAAGCAGTTCGGCATCCAGGACTACACCCGCAAGTGGTCGCGCATCACGGCGACCATGCCGGACGAGAACATTGCACGCCTGCTGAACCAGCCCAAGACGCGCCCCATCATCCAGATCGAAGCGCTCAACGTCGACGCCGATGGGCGTCCGCTGCAATACGGCATCACGCGCTTCGCCGGGGATTGGGTGCAATTGATGATCACGGGGGATGATTAGTGAAGAGGCGGAGCCTCGTCGACCGCCGCCCTTCTTCGTTTTAGAGAGCGATGAGGGGCGGAGCCCCTCATCTTCCCCCAGGGGTGTGGAGAGGGGCCCCCTCGAAGCAAAACCCTCTCAGGAACTTGCGCCCCAAACGTCTAGACATCTGTTCGTAATCAAGCGAGCATATAGTCTCCGTTTCTCGCCACCCATCCGGTCTTCCCAGCAAGGCTGCCGCATATGAAAACGTCCGTATCTTCCCTTTCCGCCCTGCCCGGAATCGCCGGCCGCCGCGTACTGACATCCGACGGCCTGCGCCCCGCGCGCCTGGGTTTCAACGGCGACCGCGTGGCCCCTGGCGCGGGCGCCACGCCCCTGCTGGATGCCGGCGACCTGCTGGTGCTGCCCGGCATCATCGACCTGCATGGCGATGCGTTCGAACGCGCCATCATGCCGCGTCCGGGTGTGACGTTTCCGTATGACAGCGCCTTGCATGACGTCGACCGCCAGCTTCTGGCCAACGGCATCACCACCGAATTCCATGGCGTCACCCTGTCCTGGGAAGGCGGCCTGCGCGGCGAGCCCTACGCGATGCGCATGTTCGACGCCCTCGACCGCATGCGCGCCACCCTGGGCGCGCGCCACAACGTGCACCTGCGCTTCGAGACCCACCATGTGGGCGGCGTCGATATCGCGCGCGAATGGATACAGGCGGGCAAGGTCCAGTTCCTGGCCTTGAACGATCACCTGCCCAGCATGGCCAAGCGCCTGGGCAACGACCGCAAGCTGCTGCAGTACGCGGAACGCGCGGAGTGCGACCTGGATACTTTCCAGGATCGCATCCGCGCCGCCATGGCCTGCGCCGACGAAGTGGCCAACGCCATGCGCGAACTGACCGAAAGCGCCAAACAGGCAGGGCTGGAAGTCGCTTCGCATGACGACCCCGATTCCGCCACGCGCCGCTACTATCACCAGCTGGGTTGCCGCATCGCCGAGTTTCCGCTGACCACCGAAGTGGCCCACGTCGCGCGCGAGCTGGACGACTTCACGGTCTTCGGCGGCCCCAATGTCGTGCGCGGACGCAGCCACACCAATGCGCCCAACGCCACCGAGATGATCCGGGCCGGCCTGTGCGACATCCTGACGTCCGATTACTACTATCCCGCGCCGCTGGCGGCCGTGATGAAGCTGGTGGCCGACGGCGTGCTGCCGCTGTCCCAGGCCTGGGCGCTGGTATCGCGTAATCCGGCCCGCGCGGCCGGCCTGCGCGACCAGGGCACGCTGGATGCCGGCATGCTGGCCGACGCCATCGTGGTCGACGACAGTGTCCCTGGCGTGCCGCGCGTCTGCGCCGCCATCGTCGGCGGACGCCTGCGCTATGCCGCGCAGCAGTTCGACACGGAACAGCTGCAACAGGCCCAAGCCGCCTGAATCACAAGCGCAACCCATGAGCCAAGATCCGCGATCCATGCAGGCACCGGCTACGTCCATGGCTTCGCCTTCCGCCACAAGCCCCCAGGCGGCGACGTCAGCATCGCCTGCCGCGGAACGCCCCTCGACGTCGGCTACGTGCTTCCAGGAAGCCTATCGCTATGCGATCTATCTGGCGCCCGTGGGCAATTGGCGTGACATCGGCAAGCGGTGGCTGGGCCGCGACGAGGACAGCGGCGCCGCGATAGCGCGCGCGGCCTCCGACGATGCGCGCCTGGATGCGTGGACCGAGGCGCCGCGCCACTACGGCCTGCATGCCACGCTGAAGCCGCCGTTCCGCCTGGCCCCCGGCACCGATGCCGCCGGCCTGGACCAGGCCGTGCGCGCCTTGGCCCGTGCCCAGCAGCCCTTCGGCATCGCGCTGGAACTGCGCTCGCTGCGGGGCTTCCTGGCGTGGTGCCTGGTGGAGAACGAACCAGCCTGGGCCACGAACCACGGCGACGTCGCCGCCGGCCGCGCCGCGCTGCGGGTCCTGGCCGACGATGCCGTGCGCCACCTCGACCCGTGGCGCGCGCCTCCGGCGCCGGAGGAACTGGCGCGCCGCCTGCGCGCCGACCTGGATCCGGCGCAACGCGCCATGCTGCAGACCTGGGGCTACCCCTATGTGCTGGACACCTTCAAGTTCCACATCACGCTGACGGGCAACCTGGCCGGCGAAGATCTGAGCGCGGCACGCACGCAGCTGGAATCGCTCAGCGCGGGCCGGCTGGATCGTCCGATGCCCGTGGATGCCGTGACCGTTTACGTACAGCCGACGCCCGCCGCGCCCTTCGTGGTGGCGCGCCATTATGGCTTCGACGGCACTACCCGCGATGGCGCCGGCGCGAACTATCTACCGATGGCGAAAGGCACTAAATGACCGCGCCCGATTTCGATGCCGCCCGTGATGGGCAGCCCCAGGGCTCGCGTCGCGATGCCGACCGCGATCGGCAGGCGAAGAGCCATCTCCGTGACGAAGAGCGGCACATCGGTTCGCCCCGCGATGGCAGCCGCCTGGTCTATGTCATGGGTGCGTCGGGCAGCGGCAAGGACACGCTGTTGCGCCTGGCCCGTACCCGGCTCGATGGGGCGGACCGTGTCCTGGTCGCGCACCGTTACATCACGCGTCCCGCCGGTGCGGATGAAGCTTCCATCTTTCTGGACCCCGCCGAGCATGCGCGCCGCGCCGCCTTGGGCTGCTTCGCCCTGCACTGGGCCAGCCACAAACTGGCCTACGGCATCGGCGTGGAGATCGACGCCTGGATGGCCGCCGGCATCACCGTGCTGGTGAACGGCTCGCGCGCCTATCTGCCGCAGGCCTGCGCCCGTTACCCCGGCCTGTGCGCCGTCACCATCCGGGTGAACACGGAGACCCTGCAACGGCGCCTGGCCAACCGCGGCCGTGAAAGCGCCGAGGACATCGCCGCCCGCCTGGCGCGCGCCGACGCCAGCTTCGACGTTCCGGCCGATTGCGAAATGGTCGCCTTGGACAACAACGGCGCCGCCGACGACGCGGCAGCCGAACTACTGGCCATCGCCCGCCGCCGCTGCCACGCCTGAAGCGGCAAGGCCATTACCCACACGCATGGCGCGCTCCGCCGCCCCCCTGACGCAATGACAAATTCAATGAGGATGGGCGGGAGTTGCGTCCCTACGCGTGTTCCCGCATCACACTTGCGCAGATGCGCAGGTAATGCGCGAGGTCCGGTGTCGACGCGCCGACGACCTTGGCCAGATCGTCATAGCGGCGCAAGCGCACGGCCGCGGCGAAGTGCGGCAGGCTTTCGAACTCGTCCCGCTGCTCCGGCGTGAAAGGCCCGCCCTGCAGGGCCAGGCTGTCCCGCGAAGCCTGCGACAGCGTCTCGTAGTACGCCGCATCCACGGCGCACAGATAACGCTTGGCCGGCACGTGCAAGCGGATCGGCGCCAGCACGTCCTCACCGAAGACGCCTTCAAGCGCGCGGGCGCCCACGTCCTGGTGGCGCCGGTCCTCGCTGGCGCTCTCGGCCATCACCAGATGGCCCACGTCATGCAGCAGGCTGGCGACGATGACGGCCGGCGTCTCGCCCGCCGCTTCCGCCAACGCGGCGCATTGCAGCGCATGTTCCGTCTGGGTGATGGCTTCGCCGCCATAGAAGTCCGACCCATAGCCGGAAAACAGCGCTTCAAGGCGCGCCGCGTCCAGCACCGGCGCTTCAGTCTTACAGGATAGTTCGCTCATTTGGCATTCTCTGCGTTGAAAGGCAAAGGGCGCATCGCCAGCGGGATGCGCCCTAGCCCAAGTCAAACAAAAGGGTGCCCACCTGCTGCACCCTATTTTTTAAATCAACACTCGACGCACCCGCGCCGACAGCATGTCGATGGCGACGACGAACACGATGATGATGATCATCACCGCGCAAGTCTGCGCATATTGGAAACTGCGGATGATGTCCCACAGCACCATGCCGATACCGCCCGCGCCGACGATGCCCACCACCGAAGCGGAACGCACGTTGGACTCGAAGCGATACAGCGAATAGGAGATCCACAATGGCAACACCTGCGGGATCACGCCAAAGACGATCTCCTCGATGGCATTGGCGCCGGTGGCACGAACGCCTTCCACCGGGCGCGGATCGATAGCCTCGACGGCCTCCGAGAACAGCTTGGCCAGCACACCCAGCGTATGCACCCACAGCGCCAGCACGCCGGCGAACGGACCCAGCCCCACCGCCACGATGAACAACATGGCGAACACCATCTCGTTGATCGCGCGGCAGGCATCCATCAGTCGCCGCACCGGCTGGTAGACCCAGGCCGGCACGATGTTCGACGAGCAGAGCAGGCTGAAGGGCACCGCCATGACAATGGCCAGGAAAGTACCCCAGATGGCGATCTGAACCGTGACCAGCATCTCGTCCAGGTACATGCGCCAGTCGCGGAAGTTCGGCGGAAAGAAATCTTTCGCGAATTCGGCCATGTTGCCGGAATCCCGCAGCAGGTCCATCGGACGCATGTCCGCGCCCTTCCAGGAAGCAACCAGCAAGGCCAGGATCACTGCCCACATGATCAGCATGGGCAGCGAGGTCCGCGGCGGACGCACGGTGGCGGGAGAGGTCGAGAGGGTCACGCTCATGATGCCGTCCTGCTTACTTGGCCGAGGCCACTTGCTTGGCCAGATCAGCCAGCTTGGCGTCGATTTCGGCGGTCTTCTTCTGCTTTTCCGCGGCGCTCAGCGTGGTGTCGCTTTCGACCTTGGCACGCTGGCCGGCCAGGTTGATCTGGCGGATCGGGACCAGCTGACCGTTATCGGACTTGGTGAAACCCTTGTACGTCAGGGCCGCCAGCTTCTTGGACTCGTCGTCGGTCTTGCCGTAGTTCACGAAGAAGTTCTGGATCTTGGCCTTCATATCGGCGGGCAGATCCTTGCGATAAACGATGGGATCGGCCGGGATCAGGGGCGACTTCCACAGGATGCGGATCTGGTCTTCCGGATTCTTGCCGGTGGCGATGCGATAACGGTCGATCGCTTCGGTGTTGGTGATCGCCACGTCCACCTGCTTGTTCATCGCCGACATCAGGTTGGTTTCGTGATTGGCGACGCGGAAGTTCTTGAAGAAGGTCTTGGGATCGACCTTGTTGGCGCCCCACAGGTAGTAACCCGGCACGGCGGTGCCCGACGTGGAGTTGGGATCGCCCGCGCCATAGCTCATGGTCTTGCCGTTCTTCAGCACGTCGTCGACCGACTTGACCGGACCGTCCTTGGCCGTAACCAGCACCGACCAGTAGCCCGGGCTGCCGTCCTTGGCGATCACGTGGGCGAACACTTCACCCTGGGCGCGGTCCACGGCTTCGATGGCCGACAGGTTGCCGTACCAGGCCATCTGCACCTTGTTGAAGCGCATGCCTTCGATGATGCCGGCATAGTCCGACGCGAAGAAAGGCTTGACCTCGACGCCGAGCGCCTTGCTCAAGTCGTCGATGACGGGCTGCCAGGCGGACTTCAGGTTGGTCGAGGATTCGGTCGAGATGATGCCGAAATTCAAGGTCTTTCCGTCCTGCGCGTGGGCCGTGGTGGACAGGGCCGCGGTGGCGATCAGGGCGAGAAACGTTCTGCGTAGCATGGTAGCTCCGGGAGCAAACAGGTAAAGGGGAACAGCAGGGAAATCAGGCGGCGGCCAGCTGCGGCGCCACGGCGCCACGGCCGCCCATGGCAACGGCGTCGGCGTCGTTCGCGACGTCGGCGCCAGGCATCAATTCATTCAGTTCGGCGCCATACAGGTCGCGCAACATCGCGGCGGTCAGCTCGGCCGACGGGCCGTCGTACACCACCTTGCCGCGCCGCAGGGCCACCACGCGGGGGCAATAGCGCATGGCCACATCGACCTGGTGCAGCGACACCACCACCGCCACGCCGCGGCTGCGATTGATCTGCGCCAGCGTGTCCATAACGCGGCGCGAGGATTCGGGATCGAGCGACGCGATCGGCTCGTCGGCCAGGATGGTGCGGGCGTTCTGCACCAGCGTGCGGGCGATGGCGGCGCGCTGCTGCTGGCCGCCGGACAGCGTCGAAGCGCGTTGAAACGCGTAGCCGTCTATACCAACTTGGGCCAAAGCCTGCAGGCCGACTTCAACCTCGTCGCGGCGGAACCAGCGCAGCAGGCTGCGGTACATGGGCACGCGCGGCAGCATGCCGGCCAGCACATTGGTGATGACAGGCAGGCGTCCCACCAGATTGAATTGCTGGAAGACGAAGCCGATGCCGGCACGCGCTCCGCGCACGCGCTTGCTGATGCGGCCCTGGCTCTGGATCACCGCGCCATTGACCACGATCTCGCCGCAGTCGCCCGCCACGAAACCGGCCATGTGGCGCAGCAGCGTCGACTTGCCGGAGCCCGATGCGCCCAGCAGTGCCACCATCTCGCCGGGTGCCACTTGCAGGCTCACATCGTCCAGCGCCTTGTCGGCGGCACGGAAGGATTTGCTGAGCCCTTTGACTTCGATCGCATAGGTCATGCGCGTTCCCTGTTCATTCAAACTGGGCGGTAGTGTGTGCAAGCGCGATGACAGCCTGATGACGCGGAAATGGGCGCCGGAGCGAGATTTACGTGCAGAAACACGGCGATGTCATGCCGCTGAAATATTGTGCGGTGCCGCGATCGAAGCAGCCTTACGAAAAGCTGGCGCGAATCCCATGATCGCAAGCTTGCGAATAGCGCGGCCGCGACGGCATTTTTCAATGCCCTATCGTCCTAAACCTTAGGGATAGCGGGCCGTCTGGTGGACGCGCCGATGTGAGAGGACGCGCAGAATGCGTGCAGCCCCAGACATTCTGTATCACCGGGGCCGCATAAGAGGAGATATATACCCATGGGCTTGCTCAGAACCCTGTTCGCGCTTTCCGTCGTACTCGATCACTCCCCTTGGAACCAGGGCAATGTGCTGGTCGGCGGACGCCTGGCCGTGCAGCTCTTCTATGTGATCTCGGGTTTCCTGATCTCCTACATCCTCAACGTCAACGACACGTATCGCAGCACGACGCGTTTCTATGCGAATCGCGCGCTGCGCCTCTATCCGACGTATTTCGCGGTGGCGGCCATCGCGTTGGTCGTCAACCTGGTCGCCAATCCTGCTTTCACCGATGTCTACGACCGCGTGCCGCCCCTGGCCGACCTCTGTCTGATGCTGGCGAACATGTTCATCTTCGGCCAGGACTGGATCATGTTCGCCGGCATCAGGAACGGTGTGCTGACCTGGACCGGCTCGTTCATGAACAGCGAAGTGCCGCTGTACGACGGCCTGCTGGTGCCGCAGGCGTGGACCCTGGGCGTCGAGCTCAGCTTCTACCTGATCGCGCCCTTCGTCCTGCGTTCCTTGCGCGCGGTGCTGATCCTGTTCATCGCATCGCTGGGCTTGCGCGTCATGCTGCTGCAGATGGGCCTGGCGCAGAGCGACCCCTGGTCTTACCGCTTCTTCCCGCTGGAGCTGGCTTTGTTCCTGGCCGGCGCGCTGTCACATCGCTTGCTGCTGCCTTTCTTCGAAAGGCTGAGCAAACGCTTCCATTACCTGCCGGAAGCCGTGACCGGGCTGTTCGTGCTGTACACACTGTTTCATTTTTCGGTGACGCTGAACCACAACGTCCGCGATGCGCTGGTGCTGATGGCCTTCGCCGCGTTCCTGCCGCTGACCTTTATTTTCCAGTCGCGCTATCGGCTGGACAAAAAAATCGGGCAGCTGAGCTACCCGATCTATATCTGCCATGCGGTGGTGATGCTGCTGGTGAGCCATATGGCCGCCACACTTGGCATCACCGACGCGCTGGCGATTTCCGGCTTGAACGCCCTGTTCTCGATCGCGGCGGCGTGGCTGTTGTATCAGGCCATCGACCGCCGCATCGAACGCGTTCGGCAACGCGTCAAGACGGAAACGCCAGCGGGCTCAGGCGCGGCTGCCGGCGCTGTGCGCGTTTGAGCCGGGCTTGAACATCCCCAGGATCAGTTGCACCACGACGGCCACCACGATGTTCACGCCGAGCGCGAACAGGCCGGTGTACATGGCATAGGGATCGCCGCCGATCATGAAGGTGTGCACCGGCTTGACGCCGTCGGCGATCGCCATCCACGAGCCGATACCCAGGCCCGCGATCCAGCCGATCAGCAGCGCCGTGCCGCGGAACCAGTTGAAGAACAGGCCGAAGACCACCGACGGGAAGGTCTGCAGAATCCACAGGCCGCCCAGCAGCTGCAGATCCAGCGCGTATTGCGTCGGCACGAAGATGATGAACACCAGCGCGCCGAACTTCACCACCAGCGACACGACCTTGGCAACCTTGGCCTCGCCTTGCGGCGACACCTGGGGATTGACGTAGGCCTTCCAGAAGTTGCGCGTGAACAGGTTGGCCGCGCCGATCGACATCACCGCCGCGGGCACCAGCGCGCCGATGGCGATGGCCGAGAAAGCGAAACCGGTGAACCAGCTGGGGAACAAGGCGTTGAACAGCGCCGGCACGGTGTCGTTGGGCGTTTGCGGATGGATGCCCGCGGCCCAGGCCATATAGCCCAGCAAGGCGATCAAGCCCAGCAGCAGCGTGTAGGCCGGCAGGTAGATGGCGTTCTTGCGGATGGTATTCGCGCCGTTGGCGGCGAAGATGCCGGTCAGCGTGTGCGGATACATGAACGCGGCCAGGGCCGATCCCAGCGCCAGCGTGGCATAGGGCAGGTATTGCGAAGGCTTGAGCAGCAGGCCCGTGGCGCCACCCTTGGCTTCGAATGCCGCACCCGCCTTGGCGAACACCATCCCGTAGCCGCCCAGCTTCAAGGGCACCAGCACCACCGCCACCAGGACCACGATATAGATCATCAGGTCCTTGACGAAGGCAATCAGCGCCGGCGCGCGCAGGCCCGCCGAGTAGGTGTAAAGCGCCAGGATGACGAAGGCGGCCGTGAGCGGCAGTTCGCCAGTCAGGCCCAGGGCCTTGATCACCACTTCCATGCCGACCAGTTGCAGGGCGATATAAGGCATGGTGGCCAGCACACCCGTGGCGGCGATGGCCAGTTCCAGGGGACGCGATTTGAAGCGCGCATAGACCACATCGGCGGCCGTCACGTGTCCGGCCTTGTGGGCCACACGCCACAGCCGCGGCATGATGCAGAAAACGATCGGGTAGACCAGGATGGTATAGGGCAGCGCGAAGAAGCCATAGGCCCCCACCGCGTAGACCAGGGCCGGCACGGCGATCACGGTGTAAGCGGTGTAGAAATCACCACCCACCAGGAACCAGGTGATCCAGGTGCCGAAACGGCGGCCGCCCAGGCCCCATTCATCCAGGTGAGCTTCGCCCGAACCGCGCTGCCAGCGCGACGCCAGGAAGCCCATGACGGTTACCAGGGCGAAGAAGAAAATGAAGACGCTGAGCGCGGTCCAGTTGATGTGCGGAGCGGTACCCATTATTCGTCCCCCTCATTACGCGTGGCGCGGAAGACGAACCAGGTCAGCGCGGCGGTCACCGGCACCCAGAGCAGTTGATACCAATAGAAGAAGGGGAAGCCGAACAGTTCAGGCAGTGCCTGGTTGTAGAAAGGGATCCACAACAGGCCGAAGAACGGCAATAGCAGAAGGAACCTCATGGGGCCATGACTCTTATAAGAAGGGATTGTGTCTCGAATTGTCAGGTCGCTCCCACGCGGGCATGTAGGCCGGTGCGCGAGCGACCGGCGCAGAATACTCGCCCATCGTCCACCCCGCAAATAGGCAAAGCTGCAACATTAGGGGTTTTCCATTAACTAATGCGCTGTTAAACTATCATTCGTAAAAGCTCGATAGACACCTGATAATTTGGACTCAGTATCTGATCGACAGGTGGCTTACGCAGTGCTGAAGCAGGGCACGCCATCGAGCTCAGCAAATATCACGCACCTCATTCCCGCCCGCGATGCTTTGGTCCGGGCGAGTCCATGCCGTAGACGGTTCGCCGTTGCGCGGTATCTTGGGAACCGGATATCCGGCCCCGTCCGTCTGGACGCCGCCGCTCCCCTCGCTCCCACTCACGCCTCGGCGACCGTACGCCGCCTTGGTCATTAGTTACCGGCGGCACCGGCACTGCCGCGCTTGATTCACGCGTCGCTTGCGCCTGGCTGGCAGCCTGCGCCGCCCCGCATTCTGTGTTTTGCCCGCCTCGATTTTTGCGGGCGCCCCCGACCGCCGCGTGTCGCCACGTGCCGGATTCAGGGCCTATTAGGAGATATACGCATGGCTAAAGAAGAACTCATCGAGCTGGATGGCATCGTCGACGAAGTGCTGCCCGACAGCCGCTATCGCGTCAAACTCGACAATGGCATCGAAGTTGGCGCCTACGCCTCCGGCCGTATCCGCAAGAACCGTATCCGTATCCTGGCTGGCGATCGCGTCACCCTGGAAATGTCGCCCTACGACCTGACCAAGGGTCGCATCAATTTCCGCCATAAGGACGAACGCCCGCAGGCGCCGCGTCCGCAACGGCAGCAGTACGGCGCACGCCGCTGAACCAGTCGTAACTACGCGGTGCGTCCCCCCACGGCGTGCGGAAACGCACCCTGGGGGCTGAAACCCGCCATCAATTCCGCCGTTTGAAAAACGTAAAATCGAGGTTTAATTTACGTTCATTCATAGGCGGTTTTTTTTTGCCGCAGAGCATTTTTTATCTGTACGCGATGTCGACGGACGATCAACTGCGCAAGGCGATGGATCGCATTACCCGATCCGAGAAAATGCAGGCACGGGCCGAGAGGGTCTGGAACAGCCTGGATACTTCGCGCGCGACCTTCATCAACAGCCTGTGCCGCACCGGGCTGTCCTACGCGCACGCCCAGAGCAAATTCGATGACTTCGTCGAAGAACAGCGCCGCCTGCGCATCCGCCTGGCGCACGAAGTCGAGGCGGCCCAGCGCGACTACCTGGATCTGACGGATAGTGCCGGCAGCACCCAGGCGCGCGCCGCCTGAGCCGAACGAGGAATATATAGATTTTATTTATAAAATCTATATATGAGATCTATGCTGTATCCATATGGGTCTATGGAAGGCGCTCGGGTAGAGGCCATCAAAAGGTGGGACCTGGACCAGAAAGATTAATACGCACGGATCCATGCCGATTGCTCAGGGCAAACGGCGCCAGGAACGTGGCAGAACCAGCGGGTTGCTGCCATCCCTCGGATCGAAGTTACATGCAGAGATTCGCGGCCTGCACCTGTTCCTGGGAACTCCAGGACGAGCGGGCCGACATGCGGATCTGCACGCTGCCATTGGCCCACTGCTGCACACGCAGGGCCGAACTGATGCCGGTGACGCTGCTGGTCGTCACATCCGCTCCCCCGTCGATATTCGTGACCTTGACGTCCAGGCCCTGACGGCGCCAGGAATCGGCCACGCAGGCCGCGTACGTTTCCGGCGAGTGCGTGGTGTGGCCGTAAAAGACCGGGTCCTTTTTCAGCATGTCGGTGGACGTCGTGCAACCCGCCAGGAAAGTCAGGGCGGCGATGGCCAGATAGCGCTGTTTCATTTTTCTGCTCGAACGATAAGACGAAACAGGACTATAACGCCCCGCCACTAAAGCCCAGCTGAGCGCAAGGCGCCAGGGCGCAGCCGCCGCCCCGTTGCCCCTCATGCCTTGGGCGCTCGTATCGCCGATTTCGGCCGGAATGCCTTGACCACCTCGGGCCGCGTCTCTGTGTAGGGACCGCCGATCAGGTCGATGCAGTAAGGCACCGCCGCGAAAATCCCCGGTACCAGCGTGGCGCCGTCGGCGTCGCGCAAGCCTTCCAGGGTCTCGCGGATGGCCTTGGGCTGGCCCGGCAGATTGATGATCAGGGCGGCGTGGTCCGCCGTTTCGCGTATCACCGCCACCTGGCGCGACAGGATCGCCGTAGGGACGAATTTCAGGCTGATCTGCCGCATCTGTTCGCCGAAACCGGGCATTTCCCGGGTGGCCACGGCCAGGGTCGCTTCCGGCGTGACATCGCGCCGCGCGGGGCCGGTGCCGCCGGTGGTCAATACCAGGTCGCAACCCACCGTATCGACCAGTTCGGCCAGCGTGGCGGAAATGCCGGCTGCTTCATCGGGAATCAGCCTCTCAGCGCCTTGCCAGGGGGTGGACAGCGCGCTGTCCAGCCACTCCCGCAAGGCCGGCAGGCCCTGGTCCTGATAGGCCCCGGACGAAGCACGGTCGGAAATCGAGACCAGGCCGACGATCAGCTCGTCGGGATGGCGGCGTTGCAGGCGGACGGCAGGCGCAGCGGCGGGGCTGGACGCAGGATCGGTGGCGGTATTCATGCCGCCACTATACCCAAGCAGGGCGTCGCCACGGCCGGCGCCATGGCGAGGGCGCACTGGCCGGCAGTGGCGGACGCTTCATTTCCCCAAACCCGCACGGGGATTGAAGGCGATGTCGCGCGCCATCCGCCGATACGCCTCGCGCGCGGTCTCGCTGTCGGCCGGCGGCCAGACCACGTCCAGGGTCAGGTAGAGATCGCCCGGATGAGCACCCGGCAAGCCCTGGCCTTTCAGGCGCAACTTGTTGCCAGGCCGCGACCCGGGCGGGATGACCACTTCCACCGAGCCCCCCGGCGTGGGCACGCGCACCTTGCCGCCCAGCGCGGCTTCCCAGGGCGTGACCGGCAGCGTCATGACCAGGTCGCGTCCCTCGACGCGGTAAAGCCGATGCGGCTTGACGCGTACCTCCAGGTACAGGTCGCCAGGCTGCCCGCCCGCATAGCCGACCATGCCCTGCCCCGCCAGGCGTATGCGCTGCCCCTCGCGCACCCCCGCGGGGACCAGCACGCTGAGCTTGCGCTCCTGCAACTGGGGCCGGCCGTTGGCGTCCATCTTCATGGACCGCAGGCTGATCTCGCGGGTCGCGCCATGCAGGATGTCTTCCAGCTCCACCTCGATCATGGCGTGATAGTCCTCGCCGCGCGCGTGCGTCGGGTGCGATTCCCGCGCGGCGCTGCCACGGCGCTTCTGGGCGGAACCGAATAGCGAAGAGAAGAATTCGCTGAACTCGGCCTCCTCGCGCGGGTCCTTGGCGGTCGCCTTGCCCGGCCTTTCGAAGCCTTGCTCCCAGCCAGGCGAAGGGCGATAAGCGGTGCCGCTCCCGGCCCCCCTGGCAGCACCGGCCCCCACACCCGCGGCCAGGTTGTCGTAGGCGGCGCGTTTGGCCGCATCGCGCAACACGTCGTACGCCTCGTTGATATCGCGCATGCGCGCTTCGGCGTCCGCTTCCTTGCTGACGTCCGGATGGTATTTACGTGCCAGCTTGCGATAGGCGCGCCGCAGATCCTCTTCGGAAACCGCACGCTCGACACCCAGCGTGTCGTAATAGTCCTTGAACTCCATACTCGCTCACTGGTGGGGTGGAGTAACCGCGTCATGCACCGGAAGATGACGACCAAGTCAGTATTCGCCGCAACCGAAAAACTACACCCGCTTTTGCAAACAGGCGATCCACCTTTCGGAC
This sequence comes from Achromobacter sp. HZ34, assembly GCF_002209485.1. GTDB lineage: Bacteria > Pseudomonadota > Gammaproteobacteria > Burkholderiales > Burkholderiaceae_B > Bordetella_C. The sequence goes on from NZ_NJIX01000003.1 coordinate 96,541, forward strand.
GACTGAATCAGACGTTCGGCAAAAATCAACAAGAAAAGCGGACAGCCCTTGTTTTGAAGGTCGCAGCCTGTGTTTTTCCAACAATGCGGCCGAATAAGTGGACCCAATTTTGGGATTGCGACAGAATTGGGCCCATTCCAAATTCGTCGGGTAATTCGCTTGCACCGTCGTCGCACCCTCACCATTCAGCAGCAGATCACATTGCTGGCAGGGACACTGTGCCTGGCACTGGTGGCGGCGGCGGCCGGTGGCGCGGCATACATGGGCAAGCGCCAGACGCGGGAACTGATCGAAGCCCACGTCACCAATATCGCCGCCGCCATGGCGCACACGCTGGACCGCGATATGTACGAGCGATTCCGCGAAGTACGCATCCTGGCGGAGGCACCCACGGTGCGCGGCATGGAGCCCGGTCCGCTGCGCGCGCTGCTCAACGGCCGGCAAAGCTCCATGATGGACTATGCCTGGGTGGGTGTCGCCGATCCGACGGGCGAGGTGCTGGTGTCCACCCAGGGGCAGCTGGAAGGCAAGTCGGTGGCGGACCGGCTCTGGTTCCAACGGGGCTTGCTCAGCCCTTATATCGGCGACGTGCGCGAATCCAGGTTGCTGGGTGAACTGCTGGGCCGCGACCGGCGCCACGCTTTCCGCTTCGTCGAGATCGCTGCCCCCATCGTCATCGCCGGCAAGACGGTGGGTGTCATCGGTGCCCACCTCAGCTGGACCTGGGCCGCCGAAGCGCGCCGCGCCATGCTGGAAAACGACACCACCGGGGGCATCCGCGACCTGTGGATCCTTTCCTCGGACGGCACCATGCTGCTGGGCCCGCACCTGGGCAGCAAGCCCTTCAGCGACGCTCAGATCGCGCAGATGCTGCAAAGCCGCCGCGGCGTTTTCGAAGCCGACAGCGACAACGGCGTCATGCTGACCGGCTATGCCATGGCGTCCGGCTACCGCGACTATCCCGGCCGCAACTGGCTGATCATCGCCCAGCAGCCGGCCCGCGACGCCTATGCGGCGGTACGCCGGCTGGAGTGGAGCGCGCTGATCCTCAGCATCCTGGTCGCGGTGGCCGGCGTCACCTTGACCTGGTTCATCGCCCGCCGCATTGCCTCGCCCTTGCTGGCGCTGACGGCGGCGGCGCGCGATCTGGGCCGCGACCATTCCGTCACCATGCTGCCCCGCCTGGCCGGGGCGCGCGAAATCGTCGACCTGTCGGCCGCACTGCGGTCCCTGATGCGGCGCCTGGGCGTGGAGCAGGAACGCGCCGACCTGGTCCAGCGCCAGGCCCAGCAGGAAGAACGCCGCTATGCCCAGGAGATCAGCGAGCTGCGCCGCGCGGCGGGCATCGATCCCCTGTCCGGACTGCTCAACCGCCGTTCCTTCCTCTACGCGGCCGACGTCATGCTGGCCGACCTTGGCGTGCGCCACCTGACCGTGATCATGGCGGACATCGATTTCTTCAAGCAGGTCAACGACAACCACGGCCACAGCGCCGGTGACGCCACCATCCGCAAGGTGGGCGAAATACTCACGTCCTGTGTGCGGGAAACCGACCTGGTCGCGCGCTTCGGCGGCGAGGAATTCGTCATCCTGCTGGCCGGCACGCCGCCGGGCGCGGTGCTGGCGCTGGCCGAACGCATGCGCCAGTCCGTGCAGGAGACCCCCATCGTGCATGGCTCTTCGACCATCCGCATCACCATCAGCCTGGGGGTGGCGATTGCCGGCGTGGAAGACCATGACATCCAGAGCATCATCGAAGGTGCCGACCGGGCCCTGTATCGGGCCAAACAGCGGGGCCGCAACCGCGCCGTGCTGTCCGCCTGACGCGCGCCTGCTAAGCTATGCCAAACCAGGGAAGCCGTTTTCCCCTTTTTCCTGAAGATCCGGAGCCTATCGTGGCAGTACCGCTCACCCTCTACATCGACAATCGCCTGCTCAGTCCCTGGGCCATGTCCGCCTATGTCGCGCTGGTGGAAAAGAACCTGGACTTCGAGTTGCGCCTGGTCGATCTGGACCAGGGGGAACAGCGCATGGCGCCGTTTCTCTGCCGGTCGCCGGCCGGCAAGGTGCCGGTGCTGGCGCACCATGATTTCTACCTGAGCGAATCGAGCGCCATCGTCGAATACCTGGAAGAAGCGTTTCCGGCGCCGGAGTATGCGGCGGTGATTCCGGCCGACACGCGGGCACGTGCGCGCATGCGCCAGGTGCAAGCCTGGCTGCGCAGCGACCTGGCCGCGCTACGGCGCGAACGGCCTACCGAAGTGGTCTTCGAAGGCATGCAGCGGGTGCCGCTGTCGGACGAAGGCCAGGCTGACGCCACCCGCCTGGTGCGCGTGGCCGGCTGCCTGCTGCAAGAGGGCCAGAAGCATCTGTTCGATGACTGGTGCATCGCCGATGCCGACCTGGCCCTGATGCTTAATCGCCTGATCCTGTCGCGCGAGGAAGTCCCCGCCCGGCTGCGTGACTACGCCGCCGAACAATGGGAACGCCCTTCCCTGCGCCGTTGGCGCGACAGCCGCGGCGCTTAGCCAGCCCGCTGCTGCAGCACTTCCACCGCCGGCAGGGTCTTGCCTTCCAGGAACTCCAGGAACGCACCGCCACCGGTGGAGATGTAATCCACCTTGTCCGTGATGCCGAACTTGGCGATGGCGGCCAGGGTGTCGCCGCCGCCGGCAATGGAGAACCCGGACGAATCGGCAATGGCGCGGGCAACCGTTTCCGTGCCATGGGCGAACTGGTCGAACTCGAACACGCCCACCGGGCCGTTCCAGACGATGGTGCCCGCCTTCTTCAGGATCTCGGCCAGCGCCTGCGCGCTTTGCGGTCCGATATCCAGCACCATGTCATCGTCAGCCACCGCATCAGCCGCCTTGACGGTGGCCTCGGCATCGGCGCCGAAGGCCTTGGCGCACACCACGTCGACAGGAATGGGCACCGCGGCGCCCCGCTCGCGCATGGCGTCGATCACCGCCACGGCCTGCTGCACCTGGTCAGGTTCAGCCAGCGACTTGCCGATGGACTTGCCGGCCGCCAGCAGGAAAGTGTTGGCGATGCCGCCCCCCACCACCAGCTGATCCACCTTGGACGCCAGCGACTGCAGGATGCTCAGCTTGGTCGACACCTTGGAACCGCCCACGATGGCCACCAGCGGGCGCTTGGGTTCGTGCAGGGCACGGCCCAGGGCCTCCAGTTCGGCGGCCAGCAGCGGACCGGCGCAGGCCACCGCCGCGAACCTGGCGATGCCATGCGTGGTGGCTTCGGCGCGATGCGCGGTGCCGAACGCGTCGTTCACGTACACATCGCACAGCGCCGCCATCTTGCGCGACAGCGCTTCGTCATTCTTCTTCTCGCCGGCATTGACGCGGCAGTTCTCCAGCAGCACCACCTGGCCGGGCGCGACATCCACGCCATTCTCGACCCAGTTCTGCACCAGCGGTACGTCCTGCCCCAGCAGTTCGGCCAGCCGCTTGCCCACCGGCGCCAACGTGTCTTCCGGCGTCAGCACGCCCTCTTTCGGACGGCCCAGGTGCGAGGTGACCATGACGGCCGCGCCGGCCTGCAGGGCCAGCTTGATGCCCGGCACCGAGGCACGGATGCGCGTGTCTTCGCTGATGTTGCCGTTGTCGTCGAAAGGAACGTTCAGATCTGCGCGGATAAAGACGCGCTTGCCTTTGAGCGCGCCGGACTGGGCCAGCGCGGACAGCGTATTCACCTTGGACATGGATGCTTCTCCTCAGGGCGCCAGCGCCCCACAAGACGAAGGGGACAGTGCGTCCCCTTCGTTCATTTCTATTCAACCGGCGCCCGGTCCCCACCGGTACGCCGATGCCGCTTTTACTTGGCGGCCATCAGTGCCACGGTGGTGTCCAGCATGCGGTTGCTGAAGCCCCACTCGTTGTCGTACCAGGACGTCACCTTGACCAGCGTGCCCGAGACCTTGGTCAGCGTGGCGTCGAACGTGCTGGAGGCCGCGTTGTGGTTGAAGTCGCTCGACACCAGGGGCTCGGTGTTGTAGTCCAGGATGCCTTTGAGCGAGCCTTCGGACGCCTTCTTCAGGATGGCGTTGACTTCCTCGACGGAGGTTTCGCGCTTGGCGATGAAGGACAGGTCGACCAGCGACACGTTGATGGTCGGCACGCGGATGGCGAAGCCGTCCAGCTTGCCGTTCAGATCGGGCAGCACCAGGCCCACCGCGGCGGCGGCGCCGGTCTTGGCGGGGATCATGTTCATGGTGGCCGAACGGGCGCGACGCAGGTCTTCGTGGTAGACGTCGGTCAGCACCTGGTCGTTGGTGTACGAGTGGATCGTGGTCATCAGGCCCGAGACCACGCCCAGCTCATCGTGCAGCGGCTTGACCAGGGGGGCCAGGCAGTTGGTGGTGCACGATGCGTTGGAGATGACCGTGTCGCTGGCCTTCAGCACATTGTGGTTGACGCCGAAGACGATGGTGGCATCGACGTCCTTGCCGCCAGGCGCGGAGATGATGACCTTCTTGGCGCCGCCCTTCAGGTGGGCGCTGGCCTTTTCCTTGGTGGTGAAGAAGCCGGTGCATTCCATCACCACGTCGACTTTCAGGTCACCCCAGGGCAGTTCGGCCGGGTTGCGGTTTGCCAGCACGCGGATGCGATCGCCATTGACCACCATGTATTCGCCATCGACCTCGACCTTGCCGGGGAACTTGCCGTGGGCAGTGTCGTAGCGGGTCAGGTGGGCGTTGGTCTTGGGATCGCCCAAATCGTTGATGGCAACGATTTCGATATCGTGCTTCTTGCCGCTTTCGTAGTGAGCACGCAGGACGTTGCGGCCGATACGGCCATAGCCATTGATGGCAACACGGATGGTCATGTCTGGATCTCCTTTTACAAAACCTGTTTGACGGCCTCGGCCACCTTCTCCGGGGTCAGTCCGAAATATTTGAACAGTTCGCCGGCCGGGGCCGATTCGCCATAACGATCGATGCCGACCACGGCGCCTTCCAGGCCGACATACTTGTGCCACAGGCCGGTGGTGCCGGCCTCGACGGCGACGCGCGGCAGGCCCTTGGGCAGCACGCTGGCGCGCCATTCGGCGTCCTGCTTGTCGAAGACGTTGGTGTTGGGCATGGAGACCACGCGCACCGCCACGCCGTCCTTGGCCAGCGCTTCCTGCGCGGCCAGCGCCAGGCCCACTTCGGAGCCGGTGGCGATGATGATGGCGCGCGCCTCGGGCGCGTCGCGCAGCACATAGCCGCCGCGCGCGATGGCCGCGGTGGTGGCCGCGTCACGCTGCACGAAAGGCAGGTTCTGGCGCGACAGCAGCAGCGCGCTGGGGCCGCCGTCATGCACGTCCATGCCGATGCTGGTGGGACGCGACACCGACTCGATCCAGGCCACCGCGGTTTCGGTGGTGTCGCAAGGACGCCAGACCGACAGGTTGGGGATCAGGCGCAGGCTGTTCGCGTGCTCGATCGACTGGTGGGTGGGGCCGTCTTCGCCCAGGCCGATGGAGTCGTGCGTGAACACGTGCACCACGCGCTGCTTCATCAGCGACGCCATGCGGATGCCGTTGCGCGAGTAGTCGGAGAACGTCAGGAAAGTGCCGCCGAAAGGCAGGTAGCCGCCGTGCAGCGCCACGCCGTTCATGATGGCGGCCATGCCGAATTCACGCACGCCGTAGTTGATGTGGCGGCCGAACTGGATGCCCTTCTCGCCGGCGCGCACCGGCGCCACGCCCTTCCAGTCGGTGTAGTTGGAACCGGTCAGGTCGGCCGAACCGCCCAGCAGTTCCGGCAAGGCCTGCGCCAGCGCGGCGATCGCGTATTGCGAGGCCTTGCGCGTGGCGACCGTCTCGGCCTTTTCCTGGGTGGCGGCCAGATAGGCCTGCGCCTTCTCGGCGAAATCGGCCGGCAGGTCGCCCTTCATGCGGCGCTTGAATTCCTTGGCTTCGGCCGGGAACTGGGCGGCATAGGTGTCGAAGCGCTGCTGCCATTCGGCTTGCGCCTTGGCGCCGCGCGGACGGCCATCCCACCCGGCGTAGACGTCGGCCGGCACTTCGAAAGGCGGGTAGTTCCAGTTCAGGGCGGCGCGGGTAGCGGCGATTTCGTCCTTGCCCAGCGGCGCACCGTGCACGTTGTGGGTGCCCTGCATGGTGGGGGCGCCCTTGCCGATGACGGTGCGGCAGATGATCAGCGTCGGGCCGCCGTGGCTGGCCGCGTGGCCATGCGCCTGGCGGATGGCGGCGTCGACCGCGCTGGCGTCGTGGCCGTCGATGCCGCCGACGACGTTCCAGCCGTAACCCTCGAAGCGCTTGGCGGTGTCATCGCCGAACCAGGCGTCCACATGGCCGTCGATGGAGATGCCGTTGGCGTCGTAGAACACGATCAGCTTGGACAGCTTGAGCGTGCCGGCCAGCGAGCAGGCTTCGTGCGAGATGCCTTCCATCAGGCAACCGTCGCCGACGAAGGCATACGTGTAGTGGTCGACGATGGAATGGCCGGGGCGGTTGAATTCCGCCGCCAGCAGCGCTTCGGCCAGCGCCATGCCCACGGCGTTGGTCACGCCCTGGCCCAGGGGGCCCGTGGTGGTTTCCACGCCCGGGGTGATGCCGACTTCGGGGTGGCCCGGCGTCTTCGAATGCAGCTGGCGGAAATTCTTCAGTTCTTCGATCGGCAGGTCGTAGCCGCTGAGGTGCAGCAAGGCATACAGCAGCATGGAGCCGTGGCCGTTGGACAGCACGAAGCGGTCACGGTCAGCCCAGGCCGGATCGGCGGGATTGTGGCGCAGGTGGCCGGTCCACAGGGCTTGGGCGATTTCCGCCATCCCCATCGGAGCCCCCGGGTGGCCGGAATTGGCCTGTTGCACGGCGTCCATCGCCAAAGCGCGGATCGCATCCGCCAAAGAAGGTTGACGGGCTGTCGGATTGCTCATTCGTGAGGGCTCTCTCGCCGGCTGCAACGTAACAACGAGCCGGTAGGGTTGCAAAAGCTCAAGATTTTAGCACCGCGGGATTACCCGGCCGGGACCGGTGGGTCCGCCACATGGACGATGTGACCATGGACAGGATCGAGGCCGGGCACATGCCGCGGCCGGAATGCGGTCAAAATAGCGCGTTTGCTCCGTATCAGTCGATCCGCCATCATGCCTATACCGCGCTTTTTCGTCGATCTGCCCCTGGCGGCCCACAGCCGCATCGCGCTACCCGAAGCCGCCGCCCATCATGCCGTGCGCGTGCTGCGCCTGCGCGACGGCGCCCCCCTGTGCCTGTTCAATGGCCAGGGCGGTGAATATGCCGGGGTCCTGCACGTCGATGGCCGCGCCGCCGCGGTCGAACTAGGCGCTTTCGACCCGCGTGAAGCCGAACTGGGCGGCGCCATCACCCTGGTGCAGGGTCTGCCCTCCGGCGACAAAATGGATTGGATTCTGGAAAAGGCGGTCGAGCTTGGCGTGCACACGGTCGTGCCGATCGCCGCCAGGCGCAGCGTGCTGCAATTGAGCGGCGCGCGCCAGGACAAGCGGCTGACCCATTGGCGCCGCATCGCCCTGTCGGCCAGCGAACAGTGCGGCCGCAACCGCCTGCTGCAGGTGGCGGAGCCGGTCACGCTGGAACAGTGGCTGGCGGCGGAAAGAAGCCAGGCAGCGAATGCCGCAATAAATGGGGCAACGGATGCGGCCGGGAATGTCGCGGTAAATGGCATACCGAATGCGGCGATGATCGGCACCGCTGCCGCGGCAAGCCTGCGCGTGCTGTGCCATCCGGAAGGCGGCCAGCCTTATACCCAGGTCCTGGCGCAGGCCCAGGGCGCGGCGGCAGGCCTGCGTGAACTGGAGTTGCTGGTGGGACCGGAAGGCGGCTGGGACGACACGGAACTGGCGGCGGCCCGCCGGGCCGGGGCGCAGGCCGTCACATTCGGCCCCCGCATCCTGCGCACGGAAACCGCCGGCCTGGCGCTGACGGCCGCCGCGGCGGCGATTCTGGGCTGGGTATAAAGCGCTTGGCGGCGGGTCGCTGCCGGCCGGTTGCGGACGGCCGGTTGCGGACGGCCGGTTGCGGACTGCCGGTTGCGGACGCCAGGCTGCTGGCGCCTGCTTGCTCTCGCTCAGTCGCTCTCGCCGTAGGGCGCGGCGGCGACGCCAGGCTCGGCCATCGGGTGCGCACCCGCATGTTCGATCACATACGCGAACAGCCGGCCATTTTCGCGGGCGAAATCCGCCGCGTCGGCACACACGGTCTCGATGCGGCCGGCATCCTCTTCCAGCACCGGATCGCCCGAATGCAATTTTTGCAGGTACAAGACCACGCCGACCTTCTGATCGAGCACGGTGTCGCACAGGCAATCGTAGAGCGCGTCGAAATTGCCGCCGAAATACATGGGAAAGTCGACCGCCTTGGCGATGGCACGCAAGACCGCGGAGCGGCTGCGGGCCCGATCACAATCGGCGAGGAATACGGCGGCTCCCAAATCGCGGGCGGCATCGGCCAGCACGGGCTGGTCCAACGATGCGGGATCCAGAGCGCCACCGCGCTGCAACTGCCGCTGCAAGGCGGACTGACCGGAATTGGCCATGCGGGGACCTCCTGCTAATGCTATTTCACGCTGCATCGTATCGGCATATGCCGGCTCAATCAATGGTTCGCGCAATGTGTGCGATCCGCGCAAAAACACCACGGATCAGCACTGCGCAACACGCATCGGACAATACACTGAAATACGCTGAGTCAGGCAAAAAAACCTGGAGGCCTTGTCATCGAATGGTGACATTACGTGCCACGGCAGGCGCAAAGGCGGCCCGGCCTCCGCGACACCGCTCGGAGACCCTGCAGCTGCTTACGAAAGGGCCCCGGATACCGACCCCTTCCCTGCTTCGCTCAGGCCGCCCTGGGCGCGCGGTTATTGGCATCCACCACCGTCAACGCCGTCATATTGACGATACGGCGCACGGTGGAACTGGACGTCAGGATGTGTACGGCCGCATTGCCTCCCAGCAGGAAGGGACCCACCGCGACGTTGCCGCCGGCGGTGGTCTTGAGCAGGTTGTAGGCGATGTTGCCGGAATCGACGTTGGGGCATACCAACAGATTGGCAATGCCCTTGAGCGTGGACGACGGCAGGATGCGCATGCGCAGTTCTTCATCCAGCGCGCAATCGCCGTGCATTTCGCCGTCGACTTCCAGGTCCGGCGCCTGCTCGCGGATCAGGCGCAACGCTTCGCGCATCTTCTCACCGGACGAAGAACTACCCGAGCCGAAATTCGAACGCGACAGCAGCGCCACCTTGGGCGCCAGGCTCATGCGATCCATCTCGGCGGCGGCGGCGATGGTGTATTCGGCGATCTGTTCGGCGCTCGGTTCGTCGTTGATGTGCGTATCCACCAGCACCACGGTGCGCTCGGCCAGCAACAGGATGCTCATGGCCGCATAGGTCCTGGCGCCCGGCTTCTTGCCGATGACCTCGTCGACGAAACGCAAATGGTCGGCATAGGCGCCCACCGTACCGCAGATCATGCCGTCGGCATCGCCCAGGTGGACCATCATGGCGCCAATCAGCGTCAGGCGCCGGCGCATTTCCACGCGCGCCATTTCCTTGGTGATGCCGCGCCGGTTCATCAGGTCCCAGTACGTGGTCCAGTAGCGGTGGAAGCGCTCGTCGTATTCAGGGTTGGTAACTTCCACATCCTGGCCCAGGCGCAGGCGCAGGCCCAGCTTTTCGATACGCGCGGCCAGCACGGCCGGACGGCCCACCAGAATGGGGCGCGCCAGGCCTTCGTCGACCACCACCTGCACCGCGCGCAGCACGCGTTCGTCCTCGCCTTCGGTGAAGACGATGCGAACCTTGCCGCCGTCACGCACGTATTGCTTGGCAGCGGCGAACTGCGGCTTCATGAAGGCGCCGGAGTGGTACACGAACTGCTGCAACTGGGCGACGTAGGCGTCCATGTCGGTCAGCGGGCGGGTGGCCACGCCTTCTTCCATGGCAGCCTTGGCCACGGCCGGCGCGATGCGCACGATCAGGCGCGGATCGAAGGGCTTGGGAATGAAGTACTCGGCGCCGAAGCACAGATCGTATGTACCGTAGGCGGCAGCCACGACTTCGCTCTGTTCTTCCTGCGCCAACGCGGCAATGGCGTACACCGCTGCCTTCTCCATGCCGCGGGTGATGGTCGTGGCGCCCACGTCCAGCGCGCCACGGAAGATGTAGGGGAAGCACAGGACGTTGTTGACCTGGTTCGGATAGTCCGAACGGCCGGTAGCCATGACGGCGTCGTCGCGCACGCTCTTGACCACTTCGGGCAACACTTCCGGGGTCGGGTTGGCCAGGGCCAGGATCAGCGGCCGGGGCGCCATCTTGGCAACCATCTCGGCTTTCAGCACGCCGCCGGCCGACAGGCCCAGGAACACGTCGGCGCCTTCGATGACTTCCGTCAGCTTGCGCAGGTCGGTCTTGCGCGCGAAGCGCTCCTTGTCCGGGTCCATCAGCTCGACGCGGCCTTCGTAGACCACGCCTTCGATGTCGGTGACCCAGATGTTTTCCAGCGGCAGGCCCAGGTCCACCATCAGGTCCAGGCAGGCCAGCGCGGCGGCGCCGGCGCCGGAGGCCACGACCTTGACGTGCTTGATGTCCTTGCCTACCACTTTCAAGCCGTTGATAAAGGCGGCGCTGACGGTGATGGCGGTGCCATGCTGGTCATCGTGGAAGACCGGGATCTTCATGCGTTCGCGCAACTTGCGCTCGACGGTGAAGCACTCGGGCGCCTTGATGTCTTCCAGGTTGATGCCACCGAAGGTGGCTTCCAGGCCGGCGATGATGGTGACCAGCTTGTCGGGATCGGTTTCGTTGATCTCGATGTCGAAGACGTCGATGCCGGCGAACTTCTTGAACAGTACCGCCTTGCCTTCCATCACCGGCTTGGAGGCCAGCGCGCCGATATTGCCCAGCCCCAGCACGGCCGTGCCGTTGGTGATGACGCCGACCAGGTTGCCGCGGCTGGTGTAGCGCACGGCATTGACTGGGTCCGCGACGATCTCTTCACAGGCTGCCGCCACGCCGGGCGTGTAGGCCAGTGCCAGGTCGCGCTGGTTGGTCAGTTGTTTGGTGGGCGTTACCGAAATTTTGCCGGGGCGGCCCTGCTCGTGATATTCGAGCGCGGCCTTGCGTAGATTGGCGTCCATGATCGCTTTCAGTGTGGAAAAACTGGCAGCAATGTTACTCCCTGCCGTTGGAATTCGACTCAAAGTGTGTCAAATGCAGCGTGCGGCGGGGTGTGAGCGGGACGCATGCATAACGCATACCGCGTGGACCCCGGGGTCCAGGAAGCGAACGAAATCGCCTTACGGCAGCGGCGCGTCCGGGTATAACCCGGCGGGATCGAACGCATCCTTGATATACGCATCCAGGGCCCGCGCCTCGGCGGGATAGGCCGGGGGGGCGGCGCCCACGCCAGCCGCGTTGCCGCTGCCGCTGACGGGCGGCGTGATGGCTTGGAGCACCACGCTGTCTACCCAGGCCAGGGCGCCTTCGTGGCCCGCCAGCAAACCGGCGAGGTTGGCTTCGGCCGGTGGCGGGGGCGCCAATGCATCCAGGCGGTATCGGGCGGGCCACGCTGCCTGTGCACGGCACCATGCCGCACCGGCGCGCGTGGACAGCGTGTACAGGGCCGGGACGAGGGCCTGCCCCGTGCCGCTACGCAAGGGGACGCCACCGCTGGCGCCGAAGGGTCCCAGCGTCTCCAGCGCGCCGTCCGCCAGCATCACGTCCGCGCTGACCAGGCCGGGAGGACATGCGCGGCCCGGACTTGCAGCCGCATGCGCGCGGCTGGCCAGCCAGGCGGCCACCGTCAGATCCGCCGGCAGCCCCGCGAACTGCGCCAGCCCTGCCTGCGCCAACATCGCCATCGTGACGCCCGGGGCCGCGCGCCACCGCGATGGCGTCGAAGACTGGCCCTCGTCCAGGCAGCGCAAGGTATTCAACGAGCGCGGATCCACCCACAGGCACGGCCGCCCCGGCGCTTCGCCGCGCGTCCCCGCCAGGGCCATTGCCACGCCGTACTCGGCGCATAGCTCGCGTGCCAGGCGGACGTCGACGGTCGACAGCGGCGTCCACGACGCCTGGACCGACGGTGCGGATGAGGCGGAGGGGGCCGACGGCGCGTATGTGGCGGATGTGGAGGACGGGGCGGATGTGGAGGATGTGGAGGATGCGGCGGATGGGGCGGATGTGGAGGATGCGGCGGATGTGGAGGATGCGGCGGATGCGGCGGATGGGGCGGACGGGCCCGATTGGGGCGCCTGGAGCCCCCAATGATCCTGCGATGCCTGGGACGGACGGGATCCCTGCGGCGCAATGTCCCTGGCCGCAGGGTCCAGCACCTGCAATTCCCCCTCGCAGCCACGGCGTAACCGTCGTAAAAAAGCCGCCCAGGGCGTCTCCGGTGGCCGTCGACCCAAGAGAAATGCGCGGCGAGTGGTCTCCATATGACTACAATTCCTCTTTTGGCTTAGGCTTAGACGATTTTTTTACTGCAGCGTGGAATATTGATTTTCCATTCCCGCGCGTCCACGACGCATAGCCGCTTCCGCCCCAGCCGCATCCCCTCACTGAGATCATCATGCCCCGCCTTGCCTCCCGCACCCAGGACTTCCTGACTTTCCAGGTGGTCGAACTCTTCAAGCAGGCGCAGGCGCTGCAGGCGGCGGGTCGCGACATCATCAGCCTGGGCATCGGCGAACCGGACTTTACCGCGCCGCCCCAGGTGGTGGAAGCGCTGGAACGCGCCGCCCGCGCCGGCCTCAGCGGCTACACCGCACCGGCCGGCGTAGCCGCCCTGCGCGAAGCCATCGCCCACTATTACGAAACGGAATTCGGCGCCCGCGTCGATCCTTCGCGCGTCATCGTGACCAATGGCGCCTCGGGCGCCCTGGCCCTGGCCTGCGCTGCGCTGGTCAACCCCGGCGCCGGGGTGATGATGCCCGACCCCTCCTACCCGGCCAACAGCAATTTCGTCCTGGCCAGCGGCGGACGGCCACAACTGGTACCCAGCACGGCGGCCAAGCGCTACCAGCTGTCGGCGCAGGACGTGCGCGAGAATTGGGCGGCACATACCCAGGGCGTGCTGATCGCCTCGCCCAGCAATCCCACCGGCACCTCGGTGGCGCCCGAAGAATTGGCGGAACTGCTGCGTGAAGTGCGCGAGCGCGACGGTTTTACCCTGATGGACGAGATCTACCTGGGCCTGTCCTACGAACAGGCGCCCCGCTCGGCGCTGACGCTGGATGACGACGTCATCGTCATCAACAGCTTCTCCAAGTACTTCACCATGACGGGTTGGCGCCTGGGCTGGCTGGTGGTGCCGCAGAACATGGTGAGCGTCGTGGAAAAAATGGCCGCCAGCCTGCACATCTGCGCGCCGACCCTGGCCCAGCATGCGGCGCTGGCCTGCTTCCTGCCCGATACGCTGAAGATCTACCAGCAGCGTCGCGAAGCCTTCCGCCAACGCCGCGACTTCCTGCTGCAGGCCTTCGCCGGCATGGGGCTGTCGGTGCCGGTCAAGCCGGACGGCGCCTTCTACATCTATGCGGATCTGGCCGACCAGGGCCTGGACAGTGCGACGTTCTCGCACCGGCTGCTGCACGAAACCGGCGTGGCGGCCGTGCCGGGGCTGGACTTCGGCCCCGCTCACGGGCATCACACCATGCGCTTCGCGTATACCACCGGCCTGGACCGCCTGGAGGAGGCAGCCACGCGCATCGGAACCTTCCTGGAAACGCTGCGCGACCCGGTACGTTGAACCGGTCCCGCCTGGTAGCGAGACCGTGCCGCCCGCCTTGCTGACCCAGCCGGGCCAGGGACGGCTCAGTCGCGTGCCAGCGGGATGCCGGACGACACCGCCAGGCGGCGGCGCTCGGCCAGCACCTTGTCACCATAGCCGCCGTCGTTGGGGCCGCTGGCCCCCACGTAGCAGGCCAGGCCACCCGACACGGAACCGCGCCGGTCGATGCAGTCCTTGAGGATGCCGGCGCCGACACGAATGTTCGCCACCGGGTCCAGCGCGCCATTCTTGCTGCCCAGGGTATCGAACTTGGACCGGTGCACGCTGGTCATGACCTGCATCAGGCCCTGCGCCCCGACGCTGCTTTCCGCGAACGGGTTGTAGCGCGACTCGATGGCGATGACCGCCAGCAGCAGCAGGGGATCGACCTTCAATTCCCGCCCTACCCGGTACGAGGTATTGACCAGCACGCCGGTGGCGTCATAAGCCACCTTGTACTTGCGCGAAATGTAATTGCGCAGGGCTTCGACCTGTGCGCTGTTGGCCGTAATCTCCGGACGCGCCCGCGCGGGTGCCGGCGGATGCGGCATCGGCGTCAGATATCCCGTGGCATTGCTGCCGGTGGTATCGGGCACCGCCAAGGCCACCGCGGCCCCGGGATCGGTATCCAGGTCTCCGGGCAACAGGCCGTCCTGGTCGGAAGACGCACTGGGCGGAATGGAACTTGGCGCAAGCGCCGTCAGCAAGGCTTTGTGCACCTGCAAGGCCTGGTCGCGCAGACCGGGCAAGGCAAATCCCATGCTTACCGTCACAATGACCGCGATACCCAGGTAAACCGAGCAAATCCGCAGCCATTCGGCAAGATAGCGATGCACTCCTTGGGCCAGGTGTCGAAGCACGACACTGGCAGCTGACGCATCGGGCATGGTGACCTCCTGCGTGATTGGAAAGGGAGGGATGTTAACCTTTATCGCCAGCTGCGTATGTAACCAAGCCTCTAATAGGTTTGCAACTTTGCGCAATTTAAGCTAACTCTCCTTCATCTTCCCTGGATTGCAGTGAAATACCGAGACCTTAGAGACTTCATCGCTCAACTCGAAGCACGGGGCGACCTGAAACGTATCCAGACGGCGGTCTCGACGCGCCTGGAAATGACTGAAATCGGCGACCGCGTGCTGCGTGCGGGCGGTCCCGCGCTGTTGTTCGAAAACGCCCAGCATGACGGCAAGCCGGCCGCCATGCCGGTGCTGACCAATCTGTTCGGTACCCCGCAACGCGTGGCCTGGGGCATGGGCGCGGCCAACGTCGCGGCCTTGCGCGAGGTTGGTGAACTGCTGGCGTCCCTGCGCGAGCCGGAAGCGCCCAAGGGATTGCGCGACGCCTTCGCCAAGGTATCCATGCTGAAGTCGGCGCTATGGGACATGAGTCCGAAGAACGTGCGCGGCGCCGCTTGCCAGGAAATCGTGCTGGAGGGCGACGACGTCGATCTGGCGCGCCTTCCGCTGCAGGCCTGCTGGCCCGGCGACGTGGCGCCGCTGCTGACCTGGGGCCTGGTGATCACGCGCGGCCCCAATGCCAAACGCCAGAATTTGGGCATCTACCGCCAGCAGCCCATCGGGCGCAACAAGCTGATCATGCGCTGGCTGTCGCACCGCGGCGGCGCGCTGGATTTCCGCGACCATGCGCAGGCGTATCCCGGCCAGCCCTTCCCCGTCGCGGTGGCGCTGGGCGCCGACCCCGCCACCATCCTGGGCGCGGTGACACCGGTGCCGGACACGCTGTCCGAATACCAATTCGCCGGCCTGCTGCGCGGTTCGCGCACGGAGGTTACCCAGGCCTTGGGCAGCAAGCTGTCCGTGCCGGCCTATGCCGAGATCGTGCTGGAAGGCCATCTGTTGCCGTCCACCGATCCGCGCGCGGTGGCGCCGGTGGTGCCCGAGGGCGTCAATCCGCCACCGGATACCGGCTATGAAATGGCGCTGGAAGGTCCCTATGGCGACCACACCGGTTACTACAACGAGCGCGACTGGTTTCCGGTGTTTACCATCGACCGCATTACCATGCGGCGAAATCCCGTCTACCACTCGACCTACACCGGCAAGCCGCCCGATGAACCGGCCGTGCTGGGCGTGGCGCTGAATGAAGTCTTCGTGCCGCTGCTGCGGCGCCAGTTGCCGGAGATCGTCGATTTCTACCTGCCGCCGGAAGGCTGCAGCTACCGGCTGGCGGTGGTATCCATCCGCAAGCAGTACCCGGGCCATGCCAAGCGGGTGATGTTCGGGCTATGGAGCATCTTGCGGCAGTTCATGTACACCAAGTTCATCGTGGTGGTGGATGAGGACATCGATCCGCGCGACTGGAAGGAAGTGGTGTGGGCGATGACCACCCGCATGGACCCCGTGCGCGACACCACCCTGGTGGAGCACACGCCCATCGACTACTTGGACTTCGCTTCGCCGGTGTCCGGCCTGGGCGGCAAGATGGGCCTGGACGCCACCAACAAGTGGCCGGGCGAGACCCAACGAGAATGGGGCACGCCCATCGTCATGGACAAGGCGGTCAAGGACCGGGTGGATCAGATCTGGGGGGAGTTGGGGCTGTAGATTCTCCGGCACGACGACGCGGTGGGTCGGACCGAAACAGGCGTCCCCAGACGGGTGTGGCCCAAAGCGGTAGGAGTTTGGGGGGATCCCCCAAAAAAACGTCCATGTATGCGTCTCGCGATAGCGTCAAAGCCCCGCGAGCAACGTGACGCGGCGGCGCGACGGGCCACCTGGCGGCAGATCAGCCGACGTGGCCGTCGCCGTCCTGCTTTTGACGCCAGATACGCAAGGCCTGCCAGCCGATCAACGCCCCGGCCCCCAGCTTCAACAGCTTGGATTTCTTGCTGCCCTTCAACAGCAACGCGGACGCGCTGGACAGCACCATGGGGTAACGCCGCAGCAGCGTGAAAGCCTGCATGGCGATCTTGCTGCTGTTTACACCACCCAGGCCACCGCCCCCGCCAACCAGCCCTTGCAGGCTGCTGGGCAGAATGCTGCGCACCATGTGCGACGGTGACAAGGCCACCCCGGCTTCGGCCAGGTTATGCAACAGCGCTTCGCGTTCGACGGCCGCCTTGGCGCGCAGCAGTTCCATGCGAACGGCGCGATCGATGGCGGGCGACAGTTTCTTGCTCATTTCGGCCCCCAATTCAAATGCGGTCGCGCCGTGCCCGGCGTGCTTGCGCCGCGGCTTCTTCGGCGGCTTCCTCGGCCGCCGCCGCCGCGCGCACGCGGTCCAGCAGCTGCACGTCACGGCCCAGTTCTTCCAGCGTGGCGGCAAAAGGCGCCGGCCCATGCAGCAGATGGCGCCATACCACCGCCAGCAGGATCAGCCCCAGCACGGCATAGCCGCCCGCGAGCACACCCAGCGCCATGTAACGCGAGTCCGTCGGCCAGAAATACACGGCGACCAATATGGAAAATACCAGCACGGCCAGCGTCAGGAACAGCAGGGCCGCGAAGGACATGCCCAGCAGGCTCAATAGCCGACCCTGTTCGGCACGGGCTTCAAGCGTCAGCAGCTCGAAACGCGTGCGGCCCAGCTCGACCAAACTGGAAGCGACGCCCAGCAAGGATTTTCGAATAGCCATGGAGGATCAGTTTGGAGCGGAAGAAGACGCGGCCGACGCTGCAAGCGCCGTGCCGCCCCTTCTGACCGCAGGGTGGAAAGCAGACAGCGGAACGATCAACGACGGCTGATCAACATGCCAATCAGCAGGCCGACGCCGCCGGCGATGCCGATGGCCTGCCAGGGATTGTCATGCACATAGTCGTCGGTGGCGCGGGCCGCCTTGCGGCTGCGTTCCAGCACGGCATCCTGCACGTCGTACAGCGTTTCGCGAGTGCGCTTCAAGGTCGCCAACGCACGTTCGCGCAGCTCGGCGGCCTTGTCGCCAGTGGTGGACGCCGCTTCGCGCAGCAGGTCTTCGGCGTCATTCAGGCTGGTCTTGACGTTATCGATCAGGGTTTCCTTGACGGCATCCGGCGATTTTCTTGCGTTCATGGTTCGCTCCTTACGTTGCGTGTTACGTTTCCAAGACCAAACGATGATACCAGCGGGAATCGCCTTGTCTGTCCGTAGCATGATGCTTTTGCTACTGACTGCAACCGCAGCACCCGCCTGCCCTGATTCACCTAATTCAATTTGGTGATCTCTACTGTCGACTTGATGCCCTGCTGGTCGATGTCCTGCTTCATCACCATGTTCTTCGCCGGGCAATACCAATCGGTGACCGTGGAATTGATGCCGGGGATGGGTATGGTCAGGCTCTTGAACGTGGCCATGGTGGGATCGGAATTGCGCTGGTAGCTGACCGGAAAGCAGGTGTCCTTGCCCAGCGCGGTGTCCAGCGCCTGCTTGTTGCCTACCGTCTTCTGGCCGATATGCACCGTGGTGGAGGGCGAGCCGCCCACCGGCGCTTCCTTGCCGATGCGCAGGCGGAAGCTGGAACCGGGCAGCTTCTGGCCCGCGGCAAGCTTGCCGTCGTAGGCGAACAGCCCCAGCATGCGCAGGTCGAACTGGCCTTCGCTATTGGGCTTCTCGCCAGCGCTCTCATATTTGACGAAGGTTGCCTGGCCCGCCTTGACCGTCATCAAATAGTCCAGCTTGGACTTGCCCGGCGGCAGGCCGGCATAGGAAAACGTGGCTACGCCATTGACGCGGGCGCGGCAATTGTCGCCATTGGTCTTGCTGACTTCGCTGAACGCCAGGTCCGCCCCCAGAGCCAGGTTGCCCTTGCCGGTCAGCTGGACCACGCCGCCGTCGTGCATGAAGGGCGCATCGCACACACCCGCCTGCGCCGCGCCGGCGCCCAGGGACATTGCCAGGGCGGCGGCCGCCAGAATCTTGGAATCAGAAAACACCGTGGGAACCCCGCTATATGCTGTGCGCCGCTGCCTCATGGAGCGGCAATCAATGGCCGATACTACACCGTCCGGCTTTTCCTCTGACCGGCGTGGGCCGCCGGAAGTTTTATTCCTTCCACCTATATTTTTTGCGCTTTTTATACATTTCAATAATATTGAAATTCCACCTGGTTCGTTCGCCTCGGCGGGCGGCAAATCTAGAATTGCGGGTCTGGCGTCGATTCGCGCGTCGATTCCGCATCGCAATCCCCCCCTCGGAAATCCCTCATGAAGCTGTTCCCGCTATTCGCCGACCTGAATCAGCGACCGGTCCTGGTGGTCGGTGGCGGCGCCGTTGCCGCCCGCAAGACCCAGGCCCTGCTGGAAGCGGGCGCCCAGGTCAGCGTGGGCGCGCCGCGCCTGACCGCGGACCTGGCCGCGCTGGCCGATAGCGGCCGCATCGCGCACCTGGCGGGGGAATTCCAGGAGCAATGGCTGGAAGCGGTGTGGCTGGTGGTGGCCGCCACCGACGACCGCGCGGTCAACGCCGACGTTTCGCGCTGCGCCGAAGCACGCCGGATGTTCTGTAACGTGGTCGACGATCCGGAGTTGTCCTCCTTCCAGGTCCCGTCCATCGTCGACCGCTCGCCCATCATCGTGGCGATCTCGTCTTCCGGCGTGGCGCCCGTGCTGGCGCGGCGGCTGCGCGAACGCATCGAATCGCTGTTCGACCATGCCCTGGCCCCGCTGGCGCAACTGGCCGCGCGCCAGCGCGCCGCCATCCGCGCCGCGCGGCCGGACCTGGGCGCGCGGCGCCGTTTCTACGACTGGCTGCTGGACGGCCCGGTGGCGGCGCTGTTGCGCCAGGCCCGCCCCGCCGACGCCGAAGCCGCGCTGACGGCCGAACTGGACACCCCGCAGCACGTGCCTGCCGGCAGCGTGGTGCTGGTGGGCGCCGGCCCGGGTGATCCCGGCCTGCTGACGCTGCGCGCGCTGCGTGCGCTGAACGAGGCCGACGTCATCCTGCACGACCGCCTGGTCAGCCCTGAAGTCCTGGCCATGGCGCGCCGCGATGCCGAACGGGTCGACGTGGGCAAGCACCAGGGTGAAGACCACCATGCCACGCAGTCGCGCATCCACGCGCTGATGGCGGACAACGCGCGGCTGGGCCGGCGTGTGGTGCGGCTGAAAGGCGGCGACGCTTTCATCTTCGGCCGGGGTGGTGAAGAACTGCAATTCCTGCGGGCGCGCAACATCCGCTATGAAGTGGTGCCCGGCATCACCGCGGCGCTGGCCTGTGCGGCCCACGCCGGCATTCCCCTGACGCATCGGGCCCACGCGCAGTCGGTGCACCTGGTGACGGCGCATTCCAGCACCGAGGCCGATACCCTGGATTGGCCGGCCCTGGCGGGTGCCACCCAGACGCTGGCTTTCTACATGGGCGTGGGGCAGCTGGATGCCCTGGCGCGCCGGCTGATCCAGCACGGCCGCGATCCGCTCACGCCCTTCGCCCTGGTGGAAAACGGCAGCCGCCCGCAACAACGCGTGCTGACCGGTCAGCTGGCAGACCTGCCGCGCCTGGCGCGCGCGCATGGCGTCCATGCGCCGGCCATGCTGTTCGTGGGAGAAGTGGCGCGGCTGGGCGACGAGCTGCACTGGTTCGGGCAGCACCTGTCGGCGAGCGCCGACGCGACGGCTTGAGGTCGGACGGCTGCAGCCCCGCCCGCAGCCTCGTTGCAAGCGCAGCGGCTGCAGGAACGCTCGCGCCTCGCCCGCAGCTGGCTGGCAGGCTGCAAATACAGAAAGAGGGAAAATCCCCAGGGGATTTTCCCTCTTCTTCTTTGGCAATCATTGATATGGCAAGTGACGCCGCGGCGCCGGACAGCGCGCCGACGGCATCGACGGCCTGGCGCCCATCGAGCAGGTGCCTGCCGCCTGGTCCTATTCTTCTTTCTGCTTGGTGCCGAAGATGCGGTCGCCGGCATCGCCCAGGCCGGGGATGATGTAGCCATCCTCATTCAGCCGCTCGTCGATGGCGGCAGTGTAGATACGCACGTCGGGATGCAGTTTTTCGATGTGCGCGATGCCGGCGGGCGCCGCCACCAGCACCAGCGCGCGGATGTCGCGACAGCCGGCCTGCTTGAGCAGGTCGATGGTCGCCGCCATGGAGCCGCCGGTGGCCAGCATGGGATCGATGATCAGGGCGGTGCGCTGGTCCAGCTCACCCACCAGCCGCTCCAGATAGGTATGCGCCTGCAAGGTCTCCTCGTTGCGGGCAATGCCCACCACGCTTACCTTGGCGCCCGGCACCAGGCTGAGTACGCCATCCAGCATGCCGATGCCGGCGCGCAGGATGGGCACCACCGTAATCTTCTTGCCGGCCAGCTTTTCCACCTGGATGGGACCGTTCCAGCCCTGCACCGTGCAGGGTTCCAGCGGCAGGTCCTTGGAGGCCTCGTAGGTGAGCAAGGCCCCGACTTCCTGCGCCAGTTCCCGAAAGCTCTTGGTGCTCAGGTCGGCGCGGCGCATGATGCCCAGCTTGTGGCGGATCAGTGGGTGGCGTATTTCATGCACGGGCATGGCGGTCTCCGGTATTGATGCGGCAGGCGCATCGTAGACGGTTCGTCAACGATCCGCCAGCCAGGCGATCAGCGCATCGTCGAAGGCGCGCACCGACTCGGCCTGGGGATGGTTGACCAGACTCACCACGATATAGCGTTTGCCGCTGGCCCCCAGCACATAGCCCGCGATGGACCGCACGCCATTCAGGGTGCCCGTCTTCAGATGCGCCATGCCCTGCGTGCCCTTGCCGCGCATGCGCCGCCGCACGGTGCCATCCAGTCCGGCGATGGCCAGCGAAGACATATATTCCGGCATGAAGGGCGAATTCCAAGCCACCGTCATCATCGACGCCAGGCTGTCGGCCGACACGCGCGCCACGCGCGACAGGCCGGCGCCGTTGTCCACCACCAGTTCAGGCATGTTCAGGCCCTGGCTGGCCAGGATGCGCTTGACCACTTCGCCGCTGCTTTCCACGGTGGACGGACGGCGGCCCCCTTCGGCGCCCACGGTCAGCAGCAGCGTGCGGGCCATGACGTTGTTGCTGCGCTTGTTGATCTTGCGAATGATGTCGCCGAGCGAAGGCGACTCATGGGTGGCCAAAGGCACCGCGTCGGGCGGCACCATGCCCGCCCGCACCCGGCCGCTGAACGTGCCGCCCAGTTCGCGCCACAGCACGCGCAAGACTTCCGTGGCGAATTCCGGTTGGCTCAACGCCAGGCGATAGACATCGAATTCGCCACAGGAGCCCGCCACCTTGCCGCCGATGCGCAGCGACACGCCCTGCTGGGTAATGACGGGGTCCGTGCTGATTTCCGGCGAGCCGGGGCAGCGGATATCGCTCCATTCCAGCTGGCCGGCGATCTTCACCCCCGGCAGGGGCGGATCCATGACGACATTCCATTTGCGCGCCGCCGGATCGGGCGTGAACAGCAGGCGCACGGCGCCGAAGCCCACCATCAGGGCGTCGGGATTGGCGTTGTAAGGACGGTCGGGGGCGCTGTCGAAGGCGCCAGGATCCACCGCCACGTTGCCGAACAAAGTCCGGTCTATCACCAGGTCGTTGATCTGCCGCACGCCATGCAGGCGCAGGTCGCGCAGCAGGCTCCACAGGTCCTGCATCAGCAACAGAGGATCGCCGCCGCCGCGCAGATACAGCGCACCGGGCAGCACACCGTCGGGCCCGATGCGGGCGCCCGGCTCGGCCAGCAGATCGGTGTGCCAGGTGTAGTTGGGGCCCAGGTCGGACAGGCCGGCCCAGGTGGTGACCAGCTTCATGACCGACGCCGGGTTGCGCGGTTCCTTGGCATTGATCGAGATCAGGCGCGGCCCGCCGATTTCCTGCACCACCAGCGACAGGGAGGAATCCGGCAGCTTGCTGGCGCGCCACGTCTGGGCCAGCTCGCGCGGCAGCACGTTTTGCGAAGCTGGCGCCAGGCCCTGGGCGTGGACGTCGGTTATCGAGGCGCCGGCCAGCAGCAGGCTGAAACCCGCGCCCGCCCCCGCCCTCACCGTCCGCGTGAGTAAACCTGCCGCCGCTTTCCCTGCGACCCGAACCGGTCCGCCCCAGGTTCGAATGCGCTTGCCCATCGTTTCGATCATGCCCTGACCTTCGCTCGCCCGCTCGCAATGACGCCAGGGCGAGGCTCTCCAGTGTCGACAGGCCCTCGGCCTGTTCCGGTAAAACCGTGAGCATACAGGGAACGCCGGCCCCGTCCGCGCCGGGCCGGCGGGTGCTCCACGGCCAGCGCCGTACAATACCGGATTCCAAAAAATTTACGCCATCACGCAGTGTCGCCCCCCCTTACCGTCGCCGATTTCGACTATGCCCTGCCGCCGGAGCTGATTGCCCAGCACCCCAGCCCCGAGCGCGGCGGCAGCCGCCTGCTGCATCTGGATGCCCAGGGCCGCCTGCACGACCGCGTGTTCGCCGACCTGGCCACCATGCTGCGTCCGCACGACCTGCTGGTCTTCAACGACACGCGCGTCATCAAGGCGCGCCTGACCGGCCACAAGGCCAGCGGCGGCAAGGTGGAAGTGCTGGTCGAGCGCATCGTCGAAGCCGATCGTGCCCTGGCGCACGTGCGGGCCAGCAAATCGCCCGGCCCCGGCACCGTGCTGCGTCTGGCCGACCGTTTCGACGTCACCGTGCTGGGCCGCGAGGGCGCCCTGTTCGACCTGCGTTTTCCCGGCGACGTGCTGGACTTGCTGCAGGCGCATGGCGCGACGCCGCTGCCGCCCTACATCACCCACGCCGCCGAGACCGAGGACGACGAACGCTACCAGACGGTCTACGCCCGCGCGCCCGGCGCCGTCGCCGCGCCCACGGCCGGCCTGCACTTCGACACCGCCATGATGCAGCGCCTGGAAGACGCCGGCGTGGCGCGCGCCTTCGTCACCCTGCACGTGGGCGCCGGCACCTTCAAGCCGGTGCAGGTGGAACAGCTGTCCGATCACGTCATGCATGCCGAGTGGTACACGGTGCCGCAGGCCACCGCCGATGCCGTGGCGCGGGCGCGTGCCGCTGGCGGCCGGGTCATCGCGGTGGGCACCACCAGTGCCCGCGCGCTGGAGTCGGCCGCGGCCCAGGCCCAGGCGCAGGGGCAGACCCCGCGCCAGCCGCTGCGCGCGGCGCAGGGCGACACCCAGCTGTTCATCACGCCCGGCTACCGTTTCCAGGTGCTGGACGGCCTGGTCACCAATTTCCACCTGCCCCAGTCGACCCTCCTGATGATGATATCGGCGCTGGCCGGCATGGAGCCCATCCGCCGCGCCTACGCCCATGCGGTGGCCGAGCGCTACCGCTTCTTCAGCTACGGCGACGCCATGCTCATCGAGTCGCCCCTGGCGGCTTTCCTATCCGCGCCTGCCCCGTCAGCGCCTCCTGATACGGCCGTCTCCGGCCCCGCAGCATGAACGGACTGAATTTCGAACTTCTCGCCACCGACGGCGCGGCCCGCCGTGGCCGCGTCACCTTGAACCACGGTGTGGTCGAGACCCCCATCTTCATGCCCGTGGGCACCTATGGCAGCGTCAAGGCCATGCTGCCCCACGAACTGAAGGAAATCGGTGCGCAGATCGTGCTGGGCAATACCTTCCACCTGTGGCTGCGCCCCGGCAACGACATCATGCGCAAGCATGGCGGCCTGCATGGCTTCATGGGCTGGGACAAACCCATCCTGACGGACTCGGGCGGCTTCCAGGTGTTCAGCCTGCAAGGCATGCGCAAGATCACGGAGGAAGGCGTCAAGTTCGCCTCGCCGATCGACGGCGCGCGGCTGTTCCTGACGCCCGAGGAATCGATGGCCATCCAGCGCGCGCTGAACTCCGACATCGCCATGGTGTTCGACGAATGCACGCCCTATGAAATCGACGGCCGCGCCGCCACCCAGGAAGAGGCGGCCAAGTCCATGCGCATGTCGCTGCGCTGGGCGCGCCGATCGCGCGATGCCTTCGACAAGCTGGAAAATCCCAACGCGCTGTTCGGCATCGTGCAGGGCGGCATGTACGAGAACCTGCGTGACGAGTCCCTGGCCGGCCTGGTCGACATCGGTTTCCATGGCTACGCCATCGGCGGCCTGTCGGTGGGCGAGCCCAAGGAGGACATGCTGCGCATCCTCACCCACGTGGCGCCGCGCCTGCCGGTCGATGCGCCGCGCTACCTGATGGGCGTGGGTACGCCGGAAGACCTGGTGGACGGGGTGGCGCGCGGCATCGACATGTTCGACTGCGTCATGCCGACGCGCAATGCCCGCAACGGCTGGCTGTTCACCCGCTTCGGCGACGTCAAGATCCGCAATTCGCGCTATCGAGACGACACCCGGCCGCTGGATCCGACCTGCGGCTGCCATACCTGCGGCCTGTTCTCGCGCGCCTACCTGCACCACCTGCAGCGCGCCAAGGAAATCACCGGCGCGCGCCTGAATACCCTGCACAACCTGCATTTCTACCTGAACCTGATGGAAGAAATGCGCGATGCCATCGCCGCCGGCACCTTCCAGGCCTGGCGCGAAAAATTCGCCGCCGATCGGGCTCGCGGGGTGGATTAGAGGCTGTCGCCGCCGCGCTTCCCGCCAGCGCGGGCGGACCCGCCGGACACGCTTGACTGGCCGCGCCGTACAACATCGCTACAATAGCGGGCTGCCCTGTAACAGGCTCGCGCTCAACGGTGGCTAAAAACATACCAAGATCCGCAAATCTGGATCGAAAACCTGCTCAGATCCGGATTCGGTTCGGACTCAACCAAGGAGAATCTTATGTCCCTCATCGATAACCTCGGCGTCGTCGTGGCCCAGGCCGCTCCCGCCGAAGGCGGCGCCCTGCTGGGCATGGCCCCCATCATCCTGATGTTCGTGGTCCTCTACTTCCTGATGATCCGTCCTCAGATGAAGCGCCAGAAGGAACACCGCAACCTGGTTTCCGCCCTGGCCAAGGGTGACGAAGTGGTGACCTCCGGCGGCTTGCTCGGCAAGGTTTCCAAGGTGACCGACAGCTACATCACGGTGGAAGTGGCCGAACTGGCCGACAAGCCGGTGGAAGTGGTGGTGCAGAAGACCGCCGTCTCGACCGTGCTGCCCAAGGGAACCATCAAGGCCCTGTAAGCGTCAGACCCAGGCCGGCCCGCTCGCATGGATGAGCATGGGCCGGCATGCCGCGCGGCGCCGGGAGCGCGTGCGCGGCTTTCTTTCATATCTTCCCGGCAATTTTTGTCCAGACTCAGAGTTACGGCCATGAACCGCTATCCCCTTTGGAAGTACCTGACGGTCCTGATCGCGGTCGTCATCGGCCTGCTCTACACGCTTCCGAATTTCTACGGCGAATCGCCCGCGGTGCAGATTTCCGCCGCCAAGGCCACCGTCAAGGTCGACCAGGCGCTGCTGGACACGGTCGAACGCACCCTGTCCTCCGCCAATATCCCGGTCGAGGGCGTCTTCTACGAGCAGAACGGCACGCTGGGCACCATCCGCGCCCGTTTTCAGAACACCGACCAGCAATTGCAGGCGCGTGACCTGCTCGACAAGAGCCTGAACACCGTCGCCGGCGATCCCCACTACACCGTGGCGCTGAACCTGCTGCCCGCGTCGCCGCCCTGGTTGCACGGCCTGGGCTTTTTCGAACCCAAGCCCATGTACCTGGGCCTGGATCTGCGTGGCGGCGTTTATTTCCTGCTGCAGATCGACATGCAGGGCGCGCTGACCGCGCGCTACGATTCGCTGGCGGGCGACGTGCGCACCACGCTGCGCGACCAGAACGTGCCGGTCGGCAACGTCGAACGCAGCGGCCAGTCGGTGCTGGTCAGCTTCGCCAGCGCCGATGCGCGCGACAAGGCCGTGCCCGTGCTGCGCCAGCGCCTGCCGGACCTGCAATTCACCGACGCCAACGATGCCGGCAAGGCGCAGTTGAGCGGCGTGCTGAGCCCCGCCTCGATCACGCGAGTGCAGGAAAACGCCCTCAGCCAGAACATCAACACCCTGCATAACCGGATCAACGAACTGGGCGTGTCCGAGCCGGTGATCCAGCAGCAAGGCGCCGACCGCATCGTCGTGCAGTTGCCGGGCGTGCAGGACGTGGCCAAGGCCAAAGAACTGCTGGGCCGTACCGCCACGCTGGAAATCCGCATGGTGGACGACTCGCCGGCTTCGCAGTCGGCGCTGGCCGCCAATACCGTGCCCTTCGGCCTGGAACGCTATAACGAACGCGACGGCCGTCCCGTGCTGGTGCGCCGCCAGGTCATCCTGACCGGCGAAAACCTGCAGGACGCCCAACCGGGCCGCGACCAGCAGACCCAGCAGGCCGCCGTGCACCTGACGCTGGACAGCAAGGGCGCACGCATCTTCCGCGACGTCACCCGCGACAACATCGGCAAGCGCATGGCCATCCTGCTGTTTGAAAACGGCAAGGGCGAAGTGGTCACCGCGCCGGTCATCCGCGGTGAAATCGCCGGTGGCCAGGTGCAGATCTCCGGCAGCATGTCCGCCGAGGAAGCCGCCGACACCGCCCTGCTGCTGCGCGCGGGCGCGCTGGCCGCGCCCATGTCCATCATCGAAGAACGTACCGTCGGTCCCAGCCTGGGCGCCGACAATATCGCCAAGGGCTTCCACTCCACCCTGTGGGGCTTCATCGCGATCGCCGTCTTCATCATCCTGTACTACCGCTTGTTCGGTGTGTTCTCCACCATCGGCCTGGCCGTGAACGTGCTGCTGCTGCTGGCGGTGCTGTCCATGCTGCAGGCCACGCTGACCCTGCCGGGTATCGCGGCCATCGCGCTGACGCTGGGCATGGCCATCGACTCCAACGTGCTGATCAACGAACGGATACGGGAAGAACTGCGTAACGGCGCCTCGCCGCAACAGGCCATACACCATGGTTTCGAGCGCGCGTGGGGCACCATCCTGGACTCCAACCTGACCACGCTGATCGTCGGCCTGGCACTGCTGGCCTTCGGTTCGGGCCCGATCCGCGGGTTCGCGGTGGTGCACTGCCTGGGCATCGTGACGTCGATGTTCTCGTCGGTGGTGGGCGTGCGCGCCCTGGCCAACCTGTGGTACGGCCGCAAGAAGAAGCTGGCCAGCCTCTCCATCGGCCAGGTCTGGAAGCCGAAGAGCGAATGAGGCGTCCGGCCTCATCCCGCTCGACAACCGCCGCACCCTAACAGCTAGACAACAAACGCTAGGCTCATCATGGAATTTTTCCGGATCCACCGCACCATACCGTTCATGCGCCATGCCCTGGTGCTGAACCTCATCAGTCTGGTGACCTTCCTGGCCGCGGTGTTTTTCATCGCCACGCGCGGCTTCCACCTGTCCATCGAATTCACCGGCGGCACGGTGATGGAAGTCAATTACGCCCAGACCGCCAAGCTGGACGAAGTGCGCAGCGCCGTCGGCAAGCTGGGCTACGCCGACTTCCAGGTGCAGAACTTCGGCACGTCGCGCGATGTGCTGATCCGCCTGCCGCTGGCGCAGGGACAGACTTCAGCGGCGCAAAGCGATTCGGTGCTGTCCGCCCTGAAGGCAGCCGATGCGTCGGTGCAACTGCGCCGGGTCGAATTCGTCGGGCCGCAGGTCGGCCAGGAACTGGTCCACAACGGCCTGATGGCGCTGCTGTTCGTGGTGCTGGGCATCGTCATCTACCTGGGCATACGCTTCGAATGGAAGTTCGCGCTGGCCGGCGTCATCGCCAACCTGCACGACGTGGTCATCATCCTGGGCTTCTTCGCCATCTTCCAGTGGGAATTCTCGCTGTCGGTGCTGGCGGGCGTGCTGGCGGTGCTGGGCTACTCGGTGAACGAATCCGTCGTGATCATGGACCGGATCCGTGAAAACTTCCGCAAGCAGCGCAAGGCCAGCGTGTCGGAAGTGATCAACGGCGCCATCACGCAGACCATCTCGCGGACCATCATCACCCACGGGTCGACCCAGATGATGGTGCTGTCCATGCTGTTCTTCGGCGGCCCCACCCTGCACTACTTTGCCATGGCGCTGACCATCGGCATCTGGTTCGGCATCTACTCGTCCGTGTTCGTGGCCGCGGCGCTGGCCATGTGGTTCGGCGTCAAGCGGGAAGACCTGGTCAAGCCGGTCAAGAAGGAAGGCGACGCCGAAGTGGCCTGACGCGGGTCGAGCGCCGCAGCGGGCCATCGCCGGGCCTACGTCCCAAATAAAACGCCAGCCTGTCGAGCTGGCGTTTCATTCAAGAAATCAGCCCGCAACAAATGAATTTGTTGCGGGCTTCTTCTTGTACGTCCTTCCTTCAGCAAGGAGCACGACTGAAGCCAGCAACATGGCGCAGCAGTTCTTTGCCACTCACCAGCGCATGCACGTCGGCCACCGTCACCCCGGAACACGGCTTGCCTACTGCGGGCGACACCGCGCGGCGGGCAAACGGAGAGGGCTCGATGGATATCCTGGAGTTGCTGCAATGGCCCGCCATGGCCGCATCGCTGGCGGCGGCTTGGCTGGTCGCGTCCAGCAAGAAGGCCCCCCGCAACGTCGGCTTCTGGGTATTTCTGCTGAGCAACGCGCTATGGATCGCCTGGGGCTGGCATGACGACGCCTTCGCGCTCATCGCATTGCAGCTGGGCTTGGCAATGACCAATATCCGCGGCGTATTCAAGACCGCCCCGCCGGCCCACGACGGCGCCCCTGGCCGGGCGCCATGAACCGGCACGGGATGATCCGGCCGAAGACTACGCCGGCTTATTGAACCAGTGCCAGGGCAGGCGCCTGGGCCACTGGCGGGCGGGATCGAGGAAATACGGCGCCAGGAAAACCACGGTCACCAACGCGATGAGCGCGGCGCCGGTGACGTCGGACGCATAGTGGTCCAGATTGGCCAGGCGGCTGACCGCGATCAGCGTGGCCAGCGCCAGCGCGGGCCAACGGCAGCGCGGAAACACCATGGCTACCGTGACGGCAACCCCGAAGGCGGTCAAGGTATGGCTGGACGGAAAGGACGTGTAATGCTTGCCGCCGAACATCCGCCCCAGCCCGTAGATGCCATGCTCGAAATACATTTCGGGACGGGCCCGCGCCACCAGATGCTTCAGCAGGCCGGTGACGATACCGCCCACCGCCAGCACGGCCACCATCAGCAGGCCGCCGCGCCCCAGGCGGTCATAGGCGCCCTGCCAGGGTTCCGACCAGCCGCGCCGCGTGGCGTACAGCGTGAACGCATAGACCAGCAAGGCACCCAGGGCGTAATTCTCGCCCCGCTCGCCCAACTGGCCGACCATATTGAAGGCACCGTCGACGCCGGCGGAGATGTTGTTGTGGATGTAGATGGCCAGCGGCAGGTCCACGAAGGTGGCCAGCAGGGCCAGCACCACGGCGCCCGCGAGCAGCACGGCGACCCAGCGGGCAGGTGGCACGAATCTGGCGGCACCGCGGCGCGTGGCAGCGACACTGGTGGGCGAAGAAGGCAATTCGCTCATCGGGAAGTAGACCCAGGGCTAGGACAGGATACGGAGCGGCCCGGGCAACCTTACGACCGATAACCCGACGGACCCGGCGAATAATAGCCCGCAATCGTCCCGCTGGCGCACGACAATCAGGAGACAAGTGGCGCCACAAGGTAAAATCCTGTGTTTTCCTCCTACCGCGCCCCCGGGATCTACACCCGTCACGGCCTCGAATCATGCAAGAAATCTCCCTCAAGCGCGCGGGCGAACCCGCCGCCGCGCCGTCCACTGCCGCTACGGCAGCGCTGGCCACCACTTCGACTCCCTCCCTGGATCCCCAGCAATCCCGCAAGCTCTTCATCCGCACCTTCGGCTGCCAGATGAACGAGTACGACTCGGAGAAGATGGCCGACGTATTGCGCGCCGACCAGGGCCTGGAACTCACCGACAATCCCGAAGACGCCGACGTCATCCTGTTCAACACCTGTTCGGTGCGGGAAAAGGCCCAGGAGAAGGTCTTTTCCGACCTCGGCCGCGTCCAGCACCTGAAAAAGACCAAGCCCGGCTTGGTCATCGGCGTGGGTGGCTGTGTCGCCAGCCAGGAAGGCGAGGCCATCGTCAAGCGCGCGCCCTATGTGGACGTGGTGTTCGGCCCGCAGACCCTGCACCGCCTGCCGGAACTGATCCGCCAGCGCCAGGCCGTGGGCGTGTCCCAGGTAGACATCAGCTTTCCCGACATCGAGAAGTTCGACGCCCTGCCGCCGCCCCGTGTCGAAGGCGCCACCGCCTTCGTCTCCATCATGGAAGGCTGTAGCAAGTACTGCAGCTTCTGTGTGGTGCCCTACACCCGGGGCGAAGAGGTCTCGCGGCCGTTCGACGACGTGCTGGTCGAGATCGCCGACCTGGCCGACCAGGGCGTCAAGGAAGTGACCCTGCTGGGGCAGAACGTCAACGCGTACCGGGGCGCCATGGGCGACAGCGGCGAGATCGCCGATTTCGCCATGTTGCTGGACTACGTGCACGAAATCCCCGGCATCGAGCGCATCCGCTACACCACCTCGCACCCGAAGGAAATGACGGCGCGCCTGATCGAGGCCCATGGGCGCCTGCCCAAGCTGGTGTCCTTCCTGCATCTGCCGGTGCAGGCCGGCAGCGACCGCGTGCTGGCCGCCATGAAGCGCGGCTACACCACGCTGGAATTCAAGTCCATCGTGCGCCGCCTGCGTGAAGCCCGTCCCGGCCTGACCCTGTCGTCCGACTTCATTGTCGGCTTCCCCGGCGAAGAGGAAAGCGATTTCGAGAAAACCATGAAGCTGATCCAGGACGTCGGCTTCGACACCTCGTTCTCCTTCGTCTATTCGCGCCGTCCGGGCACCCCGGCCGCCGACCTGCAGGACGACGTGCCGCAGGAACTGAAGCTGAAGCGGCTGCAACGCCTGCAGGCCCTGATCAACGACCAGGCCGCGGCGATCAGCCAGGGCATGGTCGGTACCACGCAGCGCGTACTGGTCGAAGGCCCGTCGCGCCGCGATCCCAATGAAATGATGGGCCGTACCGAGAACAACCGCATCGTCAACTTCCCCGCATCGGCGCGCCTGATCGGGCAGATGGTGGACGTGGTCATCACCCAGGCCTATACCAATTCCCTGCGCGCCGAAGTGGCGGGCATCGAGCAAGCGCGCGCCGTCGCCGCAGGAGCACAACAAGGATGAGCAGCGCCCCCCGCAGCCGCGGCGCCCGCCGCGCCCTGCCCGTCACCGTCACGCTGGACGGCGACAACACCCATCTGGCCAATCTGTGCGGCCCGCTGGACGAGAACCTGCGCCAACTGGCCGACGGCCTGGGCATCAAGCTGCAACGCCGTGGCAATCGCGTCGTCCTGGAAGGCGAGCAGGCCGACATGGCGGCGCGCGCCCTGCGCCGCTTTCACGAGCAGGCCGTGCACAAGCCGCTGTCGGTGGATGATATCCAGCTGGGCCTGGTGGAGATCGGCGTGTCGCGAACGCGCGCCGATGCCCCTGCCGACCCCCCTGCCGACCCGCGCGCGCTCGATCCGCAAGCCTTGCCGGAGCTGGATGACGAAAGCAACGCCATCTCCCTGCGTACCCGCCGCAGCGACCTGCGCCCGCGCACGCCGCGCCAGCGCGACTACCTGAACAACATCCTCAAGCACGACATCACCTTCGGCGTCGGTCCCGCCGGCACCGGCAAGACTTGGCTGGCGGTGGCGTGCGCCATCGACGCCCTGGAACGCGACACGGTGCAACGGCTGGTGCTGACGCGGCCCGCGGTGGAGGCCGGTGAACGCCTGGGCTTCCTGCCGGGCGACCTGGCGCAGAAGGTCGATCCCTATCTGCGGCCGCTCTATGACGCGCTGTACGACCTGATGGGCTTCGAACGCGTGCAGCGCCTGTTCGAAAAGCAGACCATCGAGATCGCCCCGCTGGCCTATATGCGCGGCCGCACGCTGAACCACGCCTTCGTCATCCTGGACGAGGCGCAGAACACGACGCCCGAACAGATGAAGATGTTCCTCACGCGCATCGGCTTCGGCAGCAAGGCGGTGATCACCGGCGACCCGTCCCAGGTCGACCTGCCGCGCGGCCAGCAGAGCGGGCTGGCGCACGCGGTGGGCGTGCTCAAGGACGTGCAGGGGATTGCCACCACCCGCTTCACCAGCCGTGACGTGGTGCGCCATCCGCTGGTCGCCCGCATCGTCGATGCGTATGACCTGGCGCAAGAGAATGAATCATGAGTGTGGTGCTCGGGCCGCGCCTGAGCGTAATGCGTAAGCCGATATGAAAGCTGATGTGAAGGCCGCGGCAGCGCCCGCGCTATCCCTTTCGGTGCAGTACGCCGTGGCCGAAGCGCGCCTGCCACGCTGGCGCCTGCGCCGCTGGGTGGCCCATGCGCTGGCCGGTGCACTGGCCGATGGGCTGCTGGACTTCCAGGCCGCGGAAATCAGCCTGCGCCTGGTGGGCCAGGCCGAGGGCCGGCGCCTGAACCGCGAATTCCGCGGCCGCGACTATGCCACCAACGTGCTCACCTTCGAATACGGCGTCGATCCGCTCGGCACCGCCCGGGGCGACATCGTGCTGTGTGTCCCGGTGCTGTTGCGCGAAGCGCGCGAACAGCGCAAGACACTGCTGGCCCATGCGGCCCATTTGACGATCCACGGTGTCCTGCACTCCATGGGCTACGACCATTTGAAAGCGCGCGACGCGCGCCGCATGGAGGCCCTGGAAACCGCACTGCTGGCGGCCCTGCGCATCGCCGACCCTTATGCCCCTATATAGGGGCGGGTAATTACGATGTCCGGGTTACAGAACCGGCCGGCAACATCGGTTATGCTGGCCGATTCTGTAACTTGTCCTCTGGACGATGCCCGACCCTTACCCTGCCAACGAGGCCGACGCGAGCCGCCCGGCCAAATCCTCCAACAAATCCCTGCTCGACCGCATCCTGTCCCTGGTCCGGCGTGAGCCCGAAGACCGCGAAGGCATCAAGGCGGTGCTGGAGGCGGCGCACGAGCGCCAATTGCTCGACGCCGAGTCCTACGCCATGATCAAGGGCGCCCTGGCGGTATCGGAGCGCACCGTCGGCGACATCATGGTGCCGCGCTCGCGCATGGACCTGCTGGATATCGCCCAGCCCCTGCCCTACCTGCTGTCTACCGTCATCGAGGCGGCGCACTCGCGCTTCCCCGTGTACGAGGACGACCGCGACAACATCGTGGGCATCCTGCTGGCCAAGGATCTGCTGCGCTGCATGCTGGAGCCCGGCATCGAAGTGCGCTCGCTGGTCCGGCCTGCTGTCTTCATTCCAGAGACCAAGCGCCTGAACGTTCTGCTGCACGAGTTCCGCGCCAGCCGCAATCACCTGGCCATCGTCATCGACGAACACGGCGGCATTTCCGGGCTGGTCAGCATGGAAGACGTGCTGGAGCAGATCGTCGGCGATATCGAGGACGAATTCGACGAGGACGAGGAAACCACCATCTTCGCCGAGGGTGACAACCTGTGGCGCGTGCAGGCCACCACCGAGATCAGCCGATTCAACGAGAGTTTCGGCAGCGCCTTGCCGGATGACGACTACGACACGGTCGGCGGCTGGGTCAGCGCCCAATTGGGACGCATTCCCCGTCGCGGTGAGTTCGTCGAGCACGAAGGCCTGCGTATCGAAGTGGTCCGTGCCGACGCGCGCCGTCCGCTGTGGCTGCGCGTCAAGCGCCTGCCGCCCGCCCCGCAGCAGGAATGATGCCGACGTCCCGCTTCCCGCGCCTGGCGCGCACGGCCGCCATGCTGGCGGTCGGCGCCGTGCAGGCGCTGACCTTCGCGCCCGGTCCC
The DNA here is from genome assembly GCF_002209485.1 of Achromobacter sp. HZ34. Classification (GTDB taxonomy): domain Bacteria; phylum Pseudomonadota; class Gammaproteobacteria; order Burkholderiales; family Burkholderiaceae_B; genus Bordetella_C. Next base: position 130,976 of record NZ_NJIX01000003.1, read on the forward strand.
TTGCCCGATGGCGTGCTGGCGCCCTTGCAACTGCTGATGCTGGCGGTGCTGGCGTGGCATGTCCTGACCGCCGTGCGCCCGCGTCGCGCGTTCTGGTACGGCTGGCTGTTCAATACCGCCTGCTATACGGTGGGGCTGTACTGGCTGTATATCAGCATGCATCGCTATGGCGATCTCGCCGTGCCCCTGGCCGCGGCGGGCGTATTTGCCCTGGCGGCCTTCCTGGCCCTGTTCCCCGCGGCGGCGTGCGCCCTGGCGCGCTGGCTGGCCCCGCTGCCACCGGACGGCGGCAGTTGGCGAGCGCGCTTGCGCGCGGCGCTGGCGTTCGGGGTGGCCTGGGGTGCGCTGGAATGGGTGCGCGGCAATTTGTGGACCGGTTTTCCGTGGCTGAATATCGGCTATGCCCACGTCGACAGCCCGTTGGCGGGCTGGGCGCCGGTGCTGGGGCTGTATGGCATCGTCCTGATCGCGGCCTTCGTCGCCGCGGCGCTGGCCGTGCTGTGGCAGCCGGGCAAGGAGTCCGGCATGGACGCGCGCCGCGCCCTGCCCGCCTTGCTGGCGTTGCTGCTGGCCTTGGGCGGCTGGGCGCTGGGCCTGCGCACCTGGTCGCAACCCGCGGGCGCGCCGCTGCAGGTGCGCCTGATCCAGGGCAATGTCGGCCAGTCCGAGAAATTCGATCCTGCGTTGATGGAACAGGGTCTGATCCAGCACATGAACCAGGCCTCGATGCCGCCGCCTGCCGGCACCCCGGCGCCGCAGCTGATCGTGCTGCCGGAGACCGTGTTGCCCGTGTTCCAGGATCAGTTGCCGCCCGAAGTGTGGGGGATCTGGAAGCGGATCGCCGCTGAACGCCAGGCCGCCATCATCATGGGCGTGCCGCTGCATCGCGTGGTCGACGGCAAGGACCGCTGGACCAATAGCGCCATCGGCTTCGACGCCAACAGTTCGGTCGAGGACATGCGCAGCGGGGAGATCGCCACGCGCTACGACAAGCAGCATCTGGTGCCATGGGGCGAGTTCGTGCCCCCGGGCTTCCGCTGGTTCGTCGACCTGCTGAATATTCCCTTGGGCGACTTCGACAATGGGGCGCGGTGGCAGGCGCCTTTCCCGGTGGCCGACCAGCGTATCGCGCTGAACATCTGCTATGAAGATCTGTTCGGCGAGGAACTGTTGCCGGCGATCCGGCCGGGACCCAATGGCGAAGCGGGCGCCAGCATCCTGTTGAACATCAGCAATCTGGGGTGGTTCGGCGATTCTTGGGCGCTGCGCCAGCATCTGCAGATCGGCCGCATGCGTACGCTGGAAACCGCGCGGCCGATGCTGGCCGCGACCAATACCGGCATGACGGTCGCCATCGATCCGCGGGGCCGGGTACAAGCGTCACTGCCGTCGATGACGCGGGCCGAGCTGGCGACGCAGGTACAAGGGACGAGCGGGCTGACGCCCTATGCGCGCACCGGCAACCTGCCGGCGGAAGTGCTGCTGGCCATCGGCCTGGGCGCGTTGTTGGGGTTGCGGCTGCGGGAGCGGCGACGCGGGTGACAAGGCTGGCGGTGCCTATGGCGCGGCCATGCGCTTGATCGCGCGCGGGTCGCTGCGGCGGCGGACGTGGCGACCCGGGTGATGAAGCGGGCGTCGCCACGACTGACCTATACGATCAAGGCAAATTCAATTTACTCAAGCCGCTGTTGCGCTCGTCCACCAGGGGCAGCGCGGCGCCGGCCTGGCGCGCCGGCGATGCGGGCCCCGTGCCGACCCCATCGGTCTCGATGACCGCGGCGATCTCCGCCATGTCATCGTCATCCAGTTCCAGGGTGGCGGCGCCCAGCCAGCCATCCACTTGCGCTGGCGCGCGGGCGCCGACGATGGCCCCGCTGACACCTTGCCATGCCAGCGTCCAGGCTACCGCGGTCGCCGCGACAGTCGAGCCATGCCTTTCGGCCACGGGCTTGAAGGCCTCTGCCAGCGCCAGGTTGCGCGCAAGGTTGGCGCCCTGGAACTCGGCGTCATGCGAGCGCCAGTCATCGGCGGCCAGCTGCGTGGCGCGACTTTCATCGAAGTGGCCTGACAGCAGACCGGATTGCATGGGACTGTAGACGATGACGCCCGTGCCGTGAGCCGCGCACCATGGCAGCAGGTCCGCCGCGGCATCGCGGCGAATGGCGGAAAAAGGCGGTTGCAGCGTATCGACGTGGCCCAGGCGCTCGGCGCCGGCCAGCTGTGCCGCGTTGTGGTTGGACAGGCCGATGGCGCGCACCTTGCCGGCCTGCTTCAGATCGAGCAAGGCTTGCCAGTATTCATTCAGGGATGCGCCGTCACCCGACGGCCAGTGCATTTGATATAGGTCGATGCGTTCGACGCCCAGCCGTTGCAGCGAGGCTTCCGCTTCGCGCCGTATGCTGGCCGCGGCGCCCACGCGGCGCGGCGCGGCCTTCCTGTCGTGTTCGTCCCAGACCAGGCCGCACTTGGTGAACACGTATGGGCGTTGGCTGGGCGCGAGACCCTTCAATGCCGCGCGCACGATTTCCTCGGAATGCCCGAGGCCGTACACCGCTGCCGTATCGATCCAGTTGATGCCGCGTTCGACCGCGTGGCGAATGGCTGCGATGGACAGCGTGTCGTCCTGCGCGCCCCAGCCGGCGGCCCAATCCGCGCCGCCCACGGCCCATGCACCGAAGCCGACGCGTGTGATGGCCATATCGGTACGGCCCAATGGGCGCGTGGGAAAAGAGGTGTTGCTCATACCGTGCTCCTGAGTCTGGTGATGCGCTGCGACGGTCTGCGTGTTCGCAGTGGTGAGACCTGCGACGAGGTCCAGGCCGAGACCTTCAATGACACCTTCGTCTGACCTTGCCTGCGGGCGCAAGTGCCACACTCGAAAAAAAATTCGCGTTTTCTCAAATATTTTTTGCCTCGGCTTGCACAAGCCAAAAAGTTCATGCATAATCTCGTTTCTTCGCCGACGGAACAAAACGAAGTCAGCAAAGACAGCAGTAAAAGAGCGGTTCGGTAGTAGTAAGTGAACCGGTTTTTTACGGCAGGATTTGTTGAAGTTGTCCGGACCAGGGGGTATAGCTCAGCTGGGAGAGCGCTTGCATGGCATGCAAGAGGTCAGCGGTTCGATCCCGCTTACCTCCACCACTCCAGCCGGACGCGAAGTTGCAGTAAAGTAGTAGCTTGTTGTTTGCAGTTCCAGGTCCCCTTCGTCTAGAGGCCTAGGACATCACCCTTTCACGGTGAGTACAGGGGTTCGAATCCCCTAGGGGACGCCAGTTTACTCTGGCTAGGTTGTAGTAATACATACCGCTGCGGAGCGGTAGTTCAGTTGGTTAGAATACCGGCCTGTCACGCCGGGGGTCGCGGGTTCGAGCCCCGTCCGCTCCGCCAGAATTTTAGATCGTTGTTGTGACAACAGCGATCACGCAGAAAGCCCTGATGCTTAATCGCTCAGGGCTTTTTTGCGTTTGGAGCGTTATGAACGCCAGTCAACTCTGAGTTCCCTGGGGCAGGCAGCAGCGCCCCAAGGCCTCGAATTCTACCTTGGCAGTGTGCCCAGATTGTGCCCGTGTTCACCGCGCAGCACTCCGGACAGGTGATGGTATAAATTCCGCATCCTACTTGCCGCCCGACTGTCTATGGTCCCCGATCCCGAAACCGTAAGAGAAATAGCCAAGGCAACGAAGGCCACCGCAGAGACAACAGGTAAGGTGATTGATGCCGGCCGGGATGCTGGCAGATTCATCGCTAAATACATCGGGGGTTCACTTGATCAGGGCATGGGAATCTTCGAAGACAAGCTGAAGTACATGCGTTGGGAGCGTCAAGTCCGGCTCATGCGCCGTGCAGCAGAAGTAGTAGCGGCGAACGGCTTTGGGGGGAACCCACGCGGCCCTTGCCGCTGAAATTCGCCATACCATTCTTCCAGGGGCCCTCCCTTGAGGATGATGACAGCCTCCAAGACAGGTGGATCAATCTCTTGTTGAACGTCGCTTACGAAGCAAGTGGCGTTGACGCCCAGCGCGCGTACATACACACCTTGGAACAGCTCAATCCGCTAGAGGCCACCTTGCTAGAGAAGATTTACGCTTTCCCTTTTCACGGCCCAGGCGGCGGCGTGGTCACCGCGAAGTTGCCGCATGGCGCGATACAAGATACTGGCAGTCCCACTGCTTCCTTCCTACCTAGCGAAGATGTTTGCGTAGCCTTACAACATCTTTATCGCCTTGGCTGCTTAGCGTTCCAGTACACAGCGGACGGGGGGCAATTCTTGCCCGTCGCCTATCCGACGCTTGTACTAAATCATTCCCATGCGTCGATCGCATGCTGCGATGGCGGTCGGCCGATTACGGAACCTTCACGAACTCAAGCGACCCGATGCGTGCTCAGCCACTCACGAAGCGCCAGGTCGACACGGGCTTGCCAGCCTGTGCCGGTGGCTCGAAAAGCATCCAATACATCTGGTGAGAGTCGGATCGTGACGGTTCGCTTCGTCGGGGCTTTTTGAGGCCCACGCCGGCGCATACCAAGCTTTGCCTGCACCGCTTCAGGCAACACCTCTGACGCCGGACGCGCTCGCTTGAACTCCGCTTCCGTCCATTCGGGATTTTCGTGGTCAATCAATTCTGGGTCGGGCTTCTTCATAGCGCGCTTTCTCCCTGCCATTTGCCTTGCGTAAGCTGATTACTCGTATGTCATCACCACGCATCGTGAAGACCAGCATGTGCAGACGATTTTCGATGGTCCCAAGTGCTTGATACCGCGCCTCGTTATATTCGCGCCTGTTGTCCACCAGGATAAGTGCGCTATCCCAATCAAAACGATGAACAAGCCCAAAAGACAACCCTCGTTGATCGACGTTCTTAACGCTTTTCGCGAAGTCATAGGTAATGGCCATCAAATCGTACGTACAAATTGATCCATAGTCAAGCAGCCCCGTTTTGGAGTCAGCTCCCCTCCACCGGCCCCAATCCGGGCATTGGTGGTCAGGATTTCTACGTAACAAAAACAGCTCCAAGCTCTCGGCGTGCCAGTGACACCGGACATCTACGCCAGGACATCTCGCCGCAATGAAATGAGCCCTCCGGGGAGGGCTCGACGGCTATCTTTGACGCAAACGGACCGCTGCGGACACCGCCGTGCCCCCTCCCGGACTATTTGAGATACGACTTGATCGCCTGCATGACGATGTCCAGGTCGTGTTGGCGCTGGTTCACGTCAGGCTCGTGGACGACGTGGTCGTGCAGGTGGCCTTCGATGATGGTGCTCATGAAGCCATTGACCGCACCGCGCACCGCGGCCGCCTGCTGCAGGATGGCGCCGCAATCTTCTTCCTGATCGAGCTGACTCTCCAAGGCCGCTACCTGCCCCTTGATGCGCCGGACGCGCGCGAGCAGCTTGGCTTTGTCGCGAATGGTGTGCATGGGGTCGCCTCGGAAGATAAACGGCTGAAATGCCGCATCAAGAGCGTGGAAATTAGCACGCACTATACTAGGGGGGAGTATATTCCAGGTGTCGTTTCTGAAGGCGCGGCAATGACGCCTTGGCAGCAACGCATTGACGTCGATGTGCCAGCGCCTGTGCGCCGGCCCCGATTCCCATTCCCTACCCGCAGGACGCCTGCCCTATTTCCATGGCTGATTTCTCGATACTCCTGCAGCAAGGCAATGCCTGGCTCTTCCTGCCCAGTGCCATCGTGCTCGGCGCGCTCCATGGGCTGGAGCCAGGGCATTCCAAGACGATGATGGCAGCGTTCATCGTGGCCATACGCGGCACGATGACGCAGGCCGTGCTGCTGGGCCTGTCCGCGACGCTGTCGCATACGGCGGTGGTGTGGGCCGTGGCGATGGCTGGCCTGTACTTCGGCCGCAACTGGGACGCGCAGGCCAGCGAGCCCTATTTCCAGATTGTCTCGGGCGTGTTGATCATCGGTGTCGCGGCATGGATGCTGTGGCGGACGTGGCGCAACCAGCGACTGGCCGACAGCCATGATCATCATCATGGACATAGCCATCATGGCCACGATCATGAACACAGCCATGATCACGAGCATGCGCATTCCGCGGACCATCAGCATGGTCGCAGCCAGGATGCCGGCAAGCCTGCCAGCAGCGCCGCGGCCTTGGGCGAATGGGAGGCCACTGCCCCCGCCTATCAGGATCCGCATGAAAAAGCGCATGCGGACGACATCCGCCGCCGCTTCGCCAACCGTGAAGTCACGACCGGCCAGGTGATTCTCTTCGGCCTGACGGGCGGCCTGATCCCCTGCCCCGCCTCCATCACCGTGCTGCTGCTGTGCCTGCATCTCAAGAAGGTCGCACTAGGCGCCACGCTGGTGCTCGGCTTCAGCATAGGCCTGGCCCTTACCCTGGTCGCTTCCGGCGCCCTGGCCGCCCTCAGCCTGCGCCACGCTGCCCGCCGCTGGAGCGGCTTCGGCGAATTCGCCCGCAAAGCCCCCTACTTCTCCGGCATCGTCATCACCCTGGTGGGCGTCTACGTGATCTACCAGGGCGCGACAGCATTGGCTTGAGGTGCGTGGGCCTTTCGGATGCCTCGCCAAGCAGGAAGGCAACAGTGGAAAGCAGAACAGACAAGGGGGGCCACTAACGACAAGTTAGTGGCCCCCCTTCGCTTGTAGCCGAGCGATCGAGCCATGGCCGCTCCCGGCCGCCAAGCTACGCTGCCGGTTGCATCAACGCCGTGAACGCGCGGGCGTCGTGGGACTTTTCCAGGGACCAGACGGTGTCGCACAACGTGCGGGACTGGGCTTCGCCCAGGACCGGCGTGAGCAGGCCCATGGCTTTGGTCTGGACTTCTTCCTGGGTCATGGGGTTCAACGGCGTGCCGCGCACCGCCTTCGTGTGCTCGATGACGGTGCTGCCGTCATTCAGCGTGATCTCGACGATGCCCTGGCGGCTGGGCATGGCCTTGGACAACTCGTCATCGCCCTCCAGCGTGATCAGGGCCCGCAATGCCAGCACGCGCGGATCCTGCATGCGGGCCCGATCATGCGCCGAATGGAAATCGATATTGCCGTCGATCAGCATGGTCGCCACCAGATGCTGCAGGCATATCTCCGGCATGTCGCGGTTGTTCACGATGGTCAGCGACTCATGCGGAATGCGCACACGCACCGCCTTGATGGCGTCCGGCTGCAACTGGTGGCGATGCACCAGCGTATGCGTCGAATCCAGCGGCGCCTGGATAGGCGAACCCACCGTCCAGCGCTTGATGCTGGTGCCGAGGATTTCATAACGGCTGCCCAACTCGCGCCCCAGGGCCAGGCGATCGGGATCGTCCCCGAACGCATGATAGAAATTGCGCTCGCCGGAAAACACATCATCGACACCCGTGCACCCGCTGGCCACCATGATGGCGGCGCTCACCCCATTGCGCGCGGCCATGCCGCCGAAGTCGAAGGACTTTTCGATATGGTCCTTGTCGCGCATCCAGCACGCCACCCCGGACGCCTGTTGCGCCGCATAGGACATGACGTGGCGGCATTGCGTTTCATCCAGGCCGGCCAAGGCGCCCGCCGCCGCGGCAGCACCGAAATTGGGGCCGAAGGTGTGGGTCGAATGCCCCGCCACCCGGAAGGCATACGAATGCAGCGACAGCGTCAGGCGCGCGCAGATGTCGTAGCCCAGCACCATGGCGCGCAACATGTCCTGCCCGCTGCGGCCGAAGAACTCGGCCGCGGCCAGCACCGCCGGCACGATGCCGCAACCAGGATGGGTCAATGACGCCGCGTGGGAGTCATCGGTCTCGTCGGCATGCGCGAACATGCCGTTGGCCAGCGCCGCATGCACCGGCGACGTGTACAGGCGCGTGCCGGCCACCGCCGACCGCGTGCCGGTTTCACCCAGCGCCTTGATGTAGGCGATCGCCGCGCTGCCCGCCTTCATCTGCGCGCCCGACACCATGGACGCGATGGTATCCAGCATGTGCGCCTTGGCCTTGTCGACCACTTCCGCCGGCAGCGGCTGCTTGAGCGCGCGTGCCAGATAGGCAGCCAGCTCGGGCATGGGGGTCAGGGCGTCCTGGACGGGATCGGCTTTCTTGCTATGGCTCTTGGTCATTCCTGCATCCTTGCAAATGCGAAGGGTGCGTACCGGCGCAACACGCCATCGGCACGCACCCGTACGAGTCATCTCTTGCGCACGAGCGCAACGCGTCTGCGTCGCACTCGTGCATCTCTCGGCAGGCTCCGGCGCTTACGCCAGCAGCGCAACGAATTCGCGCACGTCGGACAGTTTCTCGAATTCCCACGTGGCCTTGGCAATGGCGGCCGCCTGCGCGGCATCGCGCGCGCCATCCGCATTGGCAAGGAACTTGGCCTCGATGGCGGCATCCGACATGGGGTTGTCCGTCGTACCGGTGGCATGCTCGACCAAGGTCTCGACCACCTCGGCCCCGCGCTTGACGCTGCCCCAGGCCTGGTCGCGCCGCAGGTTCTCGTCGACACCGATGGTGATCTTGCCGCGCAAGGCCGCGACCGTTTCATCGGTAGCGCGCGCGTCGGTGTATTGGGCAATGCCCGCCGCACCATCGATCATCGCCACGGCAGCGCTGTGATAAATGCTGAACTTCGAATGCAGGCCGGTCGTCGGTGCCACCGTGCCGGTAATCGTCACGACAGCGGGATTGACCTTCAACTCGACCGCATCGATGCCATCGAGGCGACCGCCCAGTTTGGCGCGCAGCTGGATCATGGCGTCGATGGCGGGATGCAGCACCACGCCGCAGGCGTAAGGCTTGTGCCCGTTGGTGGCGATCATCCATTCCTGGCCCAGGCCGGCCGTCATGCGTTCCAGCGCCGAGGTCTTGCTGTAGATGCGCGCGAAGCCGCGCTTGCCCTCGACGATTTCCTCGGTGCTGTCGAAACCCTTCTGCGCCAGCAATGCCGCCAACAGGCCATTGGCGGCAGCCTTGCCGGCGTGGAAGGACTTGCACATGGTGCCGCGATTCTGCTGCATCCCGGCCGCCTGCGTGCCGGCGATGCCCAGCGCATGCGTCATGCGCTGCGCGTCCAGGCCCAGCAGCTTGCCCACCGCCGCGGCCGCCGCGAAGGTACCCAGCGTGCCGGTCAGGTGCCAGCCACCGGGATGATGCTCCGGTGCCGCCTGGCCGATACGCACGCCGGCCTCGAAGCCCGCCACATACGCCGCGATGAACGTGCGCCCATCGACCGGATGCAGTTGCGCCGCCGAGAACAGCGCCGCCAGCACAGGCGAGCTGGCGTGCAGGATGACGCCCGCCATGTGCGTGTCGTCGTAGTCCAGCAGATGCCCCATCTGGCCATTCATCAAGGCCGCGTCGGTGTGCGACAGGCGGGTGCCGCGCGCCAGCACGTCGGCCTTCTCCGCGCTGCCGTTCTCCGTCAGCGCCGCCAGCAGCTTGTCCAGCGTGGGATGGCGGTAAGCGGCGAACGCGCAACCCAGCCAGTCGAGGATGCCGCGTCGCGCCGCCTGCACCACATTGGCCGGCAGTTCGTCGTAGGTGAAACGCGCCAGGAAGGCGGCCAGGTCCTGGGTGTAGGCGGGACCATCGCCGCTGCGGATATGCATGCCCATCGTGTCGATCTCTTTAGAATTTCAGTCTTGCGGATTACGCCTGCGCGGATTGCTGACTTGAGGAGCAATGGCCCCGCAAGAACGGGGCCTTGCAAATCCAGGTCCGGCAAATCCGTCGCGCGAATTCAATTCGCCTTGATGTTCGCGTTCTTGATCACTTCGGACCAGCGCGCGGTTTCATCGTCCAGCATCTTCTGCGCCTCGGCGGCATCGCCCTTGGCCGCTTCCAGGCCATAGTTGGCCAGCTGCTTGCGCATGTCGTCCGAACGCATGCCCTGCTGGGCCTTCTGCTGCAGCGTCTTCAGCACATCGGGCGGCACGTTGGCCTGCACATAGACACCGTACCAGCCGGTCACCTGGTAGCCCGGCAGACCCGCTTCGGTCAGCGTCGGCACGTCAGGCAACTGGCTGGCGCGGTCGGCGCTGGTGACAGCCAGTGCGCGCACCTTGCCACTGCTCAACATGGGCTTGGCTTCCATCGTCGACGAGAACATGAGGTCGACTTCACCGCCAAGCAGGGCCGTCATCGCCGGCGATGCACCCTTGTAAGGCACATGAACGATGTCCACGCCAGCCTTGGTCTTGAACAGCTCACCGGCCAGGTGGATGGCCGATCCGGTACCCGCGGACGAATAGTTCATCTTGCCCGGATGGGACTTGGCATTGGCGATCAACTCGGCCACCGTCTTGATGGGCGAATCGGCGCGCACCAACAACACATAAGGCGTGGTGCCGACCAGCGCGACGGGCGCGAAGTCCTTGGGATTGATATTCGACTGCGGGTACAGCGCGGGTGCCGATGCCAGCGCGATATTGCCCAGGAGCAACGTGTAGCCATCCGCCGGGGCGTGTTCGGCGAACTGGATGCCGATGGTGCCCCCGGCGCCAGGCCGGTTATCCACCACTACCGATTGACCCAGGGCCTTGCCCAGTTCCAAGGCAGCCGGACGGGCGGCGCCATCCACCGCGCCGCCGGGCGCGAACGGGACGATCAGGCGCAGGGCATGGTCGGGATACGCAGCATGGGCCGGCGCGGCGGCCAGGCCCAGCATCGAACAGGCCAGCGCGAACAGCGTGGCGGGAGCAATCAGGCGACGAGTGCGGCGGGGTGAGGGACAGGATTGGGCGACAAGGCTGCCGGTCGGCGCGGGGTACATAGCTATCTCCGATGATGACTGTAATGATCGGCGGGATTATGGGGGCGTCTTGTCTTGCCGGAAATGCTGTGATGCAGAATAGGTGTTCACGATTTGTGACGACTTTGCCGGCCAAGTCCATTCAATTGACGGTAAGAATACCTTTACTCGCAGAATTATGGTATGCCGTTTATGGTATTCCATAGTACGCCACAGGGGTGCGCGGCGCTCCGCTCCGCATCCTTGCAAAGGGGATGCAGGAATTCGCGTCCCCGCGACGGCTTCCTTCTAACTGCCCAATCCCGACGCCTCGCAGATACGAAAAGAAACAATTAAAGGGCAGGAAAAAATGCCGCGCATTGGCGACGCGTTAGCGCATCGGCTACGCCATCTTCGCGTTATCGCCGATTTCATCGCGCAATGGATACCCAAAAAATGGCTTTCCAGCCCTTTGCCTTGAAGGATTTTTTATTTCTACGATCGGCCCGCCTGGCCACTCCCGGCCTGATGACGGAGCCCCGATGAACCCGATGCTGAACGATCCGCCACTGAACGATCCGCCACTGAATCCGTCCGCCGGCGCTGCTGCCCGCAAGTGGCTGGTCAAGGACATCCTGGCGCTCTACGAACTCTCCTTCGCCGACCTGCTGCATCGCGCCCAGACCGTGCACCGGCAGCATTTCGACCCCGCGGAACTGCAGCTTTCCAGCCTGCTGTCGATCAAGACGGGCGGCTGTCCGGAGGATTGCGGCTATTGCTCGCAGTCCTCTGCCCACGATGCGGGCGTCAAGGGCCAGCCCTTGATGCCGCTGGAGGAAGTCGTGGCCGCCGCGCGGGCGGCGCGTGACCAGGGCGCGCAGCGCTTCTGCATGGGCGCGGCCTGGCGCTCACCCAAGCCGAAGCAGATGGAGGCGGTGGCGCGCATGATCAGCGCGGTCAAGGACCTGGGCATGGAGACCTGCGTCACGCTGGGCATGCTGGACGACGGACAGGCGCGGCAACTGGCCGATGCCGGCCTCGATTACTACAACCACAACCTGGACACGTCGCCCGAGTTCTACGGCAGCATCATCAGCACCCGCACTTACCAGGACCGCCTGGATACGCTGGAAAACGTCCGGGCCACAGGTGTGAAGGTGTGCTGCGGCGGCATCATCGGGATGGGGGAAAGCAGGACGGTGCGGGCGGGATTGATTGCGCAACTGGCCAACCTGGATCCGTATCCGGAGTCCGTGCCGATCAATCACCTGATGCCCATTGCCGGCACGCCGCTCGCGGACGCTCCCCCGCTGGATGCCTTCGAGTTCGTCCGCACCATCGCGGTGGCGCGCGTCACCATGCCGCGCGCCGTGGTGCGCCTGTCGGCCGGGCGCGAGACCATGGACGATGCCACGCAGGCGCTGTGCTTCCTGGCCGGGGCGAATTCGATGTTCTATGGGGAGAAATTGCTGACGACGGGCAATCCGCGCCTGCAGCACGACCGCGAACTGCTGGCGCGCCTGGGCATGCGCGCGGCGGGCGCGCAGGCAGCGGGTATGCAAACGTCAGCCATACAAACGGCTGCTACGCCGGCAGCAGACGTGCAAACGGCGCGTAGGTAGCCGTGGGCACGCCGCCGGCAACTACAGCGACGGCGGCCGCGCGCCCTTGCCGGCCGCCGGGTCCGGCGCTTCCGCCGTCCCGGTGACGACACCCGCTTCCGGCCCCGCGGCCGTCGCATCCGCGGCGGTGGACGTGGCGGGACCACTCACACCTTCCACGATGCCGTCCGCCGCGCCATCGACAGCCCCTTCCGTACGGGCCGGTTGCGTCGCGGCGGCGGCATCCGGCTCCACCATCTCCAGGTTCTCGTCGACCGCGGGATCCACGCGCGGGTCCAGCGTGGCAACCGCCGCCGGCGAACTCTGCAAGGTGTCGGGCATGGGCACGAAATGCACCGGCGCGGCGTCCACCTGGTGCTCACCGGTGACGCGGGCAGGACGCACGCGCCACACCAGGATGACGGCACAGGCCGTAACGAACACGTAGTACATGTTCGGCCCGGCCCAGGACATCAAGGCGCCGGCGATCAAGGGGCCGACACAGGCGCCGATACCGTAGGCCATCAACAGGATGGCGCTGAGGCCCACGCGCTTCTCCGCCTCGACGTGGTCGTTGGCGAAGGCCGCGCCCAGGGGATAGAAAGTGAACTGCAGCACGCCGAACATGCACGACAGGATCAGCATCAGCCAGTAAGGCAGGTCGACCCATCCCCACATCACCAACGTGAACACCGCCAGGATGAGTGCGTTGCAGCGTATCAGGCGCGCGCGGTTGATACGGTCGGACAGCCAACCCATGGGGAATTGCGACAGCAGGCCCGCCGTCACCGACGCCGCCACGTACACGGCCACCTGCGACGTGCTCATGCCATGCCGGGCGGCGTAGACCGGCACCAGGCCATAGAAGGCGCCCGACAGGTTGCCGGCCATGAACAGGACCGTCAGCGACAAGGGCACGCGTTTGGCGAAGAATTTGATGTCCAGCGGCGCGGGCACCGGCGTGGCCGGGTGGGTACGCGCGGTCAGGGCGATGGGCACCAGGCACAGCACCTGGAAGATGGCCACCAGCGTCAGCGGCCGCAGGTCCAGGGTGCCGTACAGCGTCAAGGACAGCTGCCCCAGCACCGTGCCCAGGCCGGACACCAGCATGTAGACCGAAAACACCCGGCCGCGCAGCCGGTTTTCCGTCTGCTCATTGAGCCAGCTTTCCAGCACCATGAATTGCGTCACCATGGCGATGCCGGCGATCAGGCGCAGCACCAGCCACAACGGCAGCACCTCGAACGAGGCCTGGGCCAGCACCATGGTGGCGGATATCGCCGCACAGGCCACGAATGCGCGGATGTGCCCCACGCGTATCAGCAGCTTGTGGCCCAGGCGGGCACCGCAGACCAGGCCGAAGTAGTAGCCCGCGATGAGCAGGCCTACCCAGAAGGCGCTGACGGACTGCGCGGTCAGGCGCAGGCCCATGAAGGTATTGAACAGGCCGGACCCGCAAAGCATCAGCAAGGCGGCGGCATAGAGCGAGGAAAACGAGTTGAGTGTCGAGTACATTTGCCTGTGAGCCGCGCCTGCGCAAAGCACCGGCGCGGAACGGATCGGGCCGACCGCGCCACCGCGTTCGGCCCGGGATGAAACCGATCAGGCCTGGCCGAGCATCGTGGCGGCGTCGCTGACCTCGAACTTGCCGGCGGCTTCGACGTTCAGCTTCTTCACCACGCCGTCTTCCAGCAGCAGGGAATAACGCTGCGAACGCACGCCCATGCCGCGCGCATTCAGGTCCAGCTCCAGGCCCAGAGCCTTGGTCCAGATGGCCGAGCCGTCAGCCAGCATGCGCACCTTGCCGCCGGTGTGCTGCTCGCGGCCCCAGGCGCCCATGACGAACGCATCGTTGACCGCCACGCACCAGATCTCATCCACGCCCTTGGCCTTGAGCGCATCGGCGCTCTCGACATAGCCAGGCAGATGCTTGGCCGAGCAGGTGGGCGTGAAAGCGCCCGGCACGGCGAACACGGCGATCTTCTTGCCCTTGACCAAGTCGGCGACCTGGAAAGCATTGGGCCCCAGCGCGCAGCTGTCGGTCGCGGTTTCGATGAATTCGGTCAGGGTGCCGTCCGGCACCTTGTCGCCGACTTTGATGGTCATGACTATCTCCAGAAGTGAAACGCGGACGGGTTTGTCCGCGTTCGAAATTTTCCCTACATGGTAGCGCCTGCGCGCCCCCGCCGTCGAAGGCAACCGTGCCCAAACCGCGGCTCACTTGAATTTATGTTCCTTGAACCAGTCCAGCGCACGCTGCCAGGCCTGCTCGGCATCTTCCTTGACGTAGCTGGGCCGATAGTCCGCGTGGAAAGCATGGCCCGAGTTCGGATACACGTCGATCACCGACGCGCGCGCGGCCTTGTCGCCCTTCTCCAGCGCGGCGCGCATCGCCGCCACGTCGTCCTGCGTAATGCCGGTGTCCTTGCCGCCGTAGGCGCCGCGGATGGGCGCATGCAGCTTGCCCGCCAGATCGACCGGGAAGTGCGGACGCAATTGCGGATCGGTCTTGCCGCGCAGGGGGCCGTAGAACGCCGCGCCCACTTTCAGCTTGGGGTTGTGGGCCGAGTACAGCCAGACGAAACGGCCACCCCAGCAGAAACCGATGATGCCCAGCTTGCTGCCGTCGCCGCCATGGCTGGCCGCCCATTGGGCGGTCGCGTCCAGGTCCGACATCACGTCGGCGTCCGGCACCTTCTGCACGACCTCGGCCTGCAGCTTGGCGATCTCGGTGTACTTGGACGGGTCGCCTTCGCGCGCGAAGAGGTTCGGGGCGATGGCCAGGTAGCCCTGATGCGCCAGGCGCCGGCAGATGTCCTGGATGTATTCGTGCACGCCGAAGATTTCCGACACCACCAGGACGGTGGCCAGGTGCTTCTTGTCCTTGGGCGCGGCACTGTACGCCCACATCTTGCCGTCCTTCACGGGAATTTCGACCGGGCCGGCCGTCAGGCCTTCGGCACTGGTCTTGATCACGGACTGGGCGTTCACCGGCCCCGCCGCCGCGGCGAAACCGCTGGCGATGGCGGTGGCCATGAAGCCGCGCCGGTTCAGCCGCAGCGGGGGAAGAAGGCTATCCAAATGCTTGTCGTCGCTCACTGAACACGCTCCTGTTCGTTAGGGATACCGATCCCGGTGCTGATGACCATGCCGAATGCGCAGGCAGCATACGGCTTTTTTCCTGCACCAGGATCAACGTTTGAGGGAAAACTCGACGCGGCTGGGGGCGTCCTTGTCCTTGATGCCTTCGGCCGACAGTTCCGGCGCGACCACGAACACGCGGTCCGCGGGCGCCCCCTGCGCCTGCAGGGCTTCGTAGACCGCCTGCGCCCGTGCGTCCGCCAGCCGGCGCAATTGCTCGTCGCTCACCGGAGCAGCCTTGCGCAGCATGTCTTCCATCTGCTCGGGCGGCAAGGACTTGGCCATGCCAATGAAGTTGCGCGGCTTGTCGTCCAGCTTGGTATTGCCGTAGACCGTTTCCAGATACTTGTTGCGCTCGGCCGCCGACAGGGGCGCATCGCCCAGGCGCGCGCTCTTGCCGCTGGCGCGCGCCGCGGCAGTGCGGATGCGCTGGTCCACATAGGCTTTACGCAGCCCCGCTTCGTCCGTGACCGGATCGGCGCGGCCGGTGATGTCCATCTGCAGCGAAGGACGATCGGCCAGGGCCGTGGCCAGCTTCTTCAGGCGTTCGCGCGCCGTGTCGTCCAGCTTGTCGCTGCCGGGCGCGAACGTCACGTAGGACAGTTCTTCGCCGCCGCCACCGAAGGCGGATGCCAGCAGGCTGAAGGGCGACGTCACGGCCTTGACCACCAGGTTACCGACCACGCCAAGGATGATGCGGCCGACCGAGAAGCTGGGATCGTCCAGCGACCCCGACACCGGCAGGTCGATGTCGATGTTGCCGTTGCGATCCTTCAGCAGGGCCACCGCCAGCATCACCGGCAGGGTCGTGGCGTCCTTGCTGTTGGACTTCTCGCCGAAGGTCAGCTGGTTCAGCAGCACATGGTTGCTGGCCGACAAGGCGCGGTCCTTGATCTTGTATTCCAGGTCCACCGACAGTTTGCCGCGCTTGATCGGGTAGCCGACGTACTTGGAGGAATAGGTGGTGAAGCGCGGCAGGTCGACACCACGCGCCGTAACCTTGAGATCCAGCGTCAGGAACTTGGCGAAAGGATTGACCACGCCGCTGATGGAAAGCGGCGCCGTACGATACACACGGCCATTGACGCTGACCTTGGCAGGCTGGGGATTCGTCGATGACAAGGTCGAGACCGAGCCGGCGACACTGGACAATTCCGCCGTGTAGTTGGGTTTGACGAAGCGGTCGTTGAAGGTGGCGCGGCCATTCTTCAGCGTCACGCTACGCACCGTGATGTCCGGCAGGCCACCGCCGCTGGATTTGGCCGCAGGCGCCGGCCGCGGCGCGGAGCGGGTCTGCGTATCCTGGGTGATGGAGCCGCCCGCCTTGCCGGGTTCCGCCACCAGGTCCAGCACGTTCAGACGGCCTTCGCCATTGAGCAACACATTGCCGTAGAAGTCGTCGAGCACGATATCGCCCAGGTCCAGGCGCGGCTTGTCGCCCACGACCTGGATGGCCATATTGGTGAAGCCCAATGTCTTCCAGGCCAGGAAGTCGGCGCGATTGACGCGGTCCAGCAGATTCAGGTCGTCGACGTTGACGGCGCCGGTCCAGCTGGCCTGCATGGGCTTGCCGCCCGCCGCCGCCGCGAATTTGGCCTCGCCCTTGGCGCCCACCGAAATGGAGCGCACGGTGGCGTTCAGGCTGGAAGCGGCGTAGGGCGCGAAGCGCGCCAGGTCCAGCTTGGACAGATCCACCTTGGCGTTGACCTGCAGGGGTTGCAGGGTGAAGCTGCCTTGCGTGGCCAGCGCGCCCTGGCCCAGCAGGCCGTCGGCCTTCAGGTCGAAGTTCGATGAACCGGAACCCAGAGTCCATTTATCGACGTTCAGCGCCAGGCGTTTCAGGCTGACATCGACGGCGGGAGTCATGCTTTCGTCGCGCGCGGCGATATCGGCCGCGTCGACCTTGATGCCGCTGGCATTGACCGCCAGCACGTTATTGCGGTCGGCCACATTGACCTGCGCCGACACGCCTACCGTACCGCTTTGCAGCAGCACCGGCGTGGCGTTGCGCACGGCCTGCGCGAAGGGCGCCAGCGGCAGGCTGGCGGCGCGCACGTCCAGGTCCAGGGCGAGCGGCTGCAGGATCAGCTTGCCGACGCCGCGCAGCTTGGCGCCGTCGGGGTTGTCCATGGTCAGCCACAGGCCGATGGGTTGGTCCTTGGGCTGCGGCAGGCGTACTTGCTGAACCGTGACGTCCAGCTTGTCCAGGGCGTAATCGACCTTGGTCGCGGCATCGCGCAGATGCAGATTGCCATTGCCGATATTGACGGCGCCGATGGTCAGTTGCCAGGGGGCCGCCGTCGTCGGCGGCGGCGACGTGGCTGGCGCGGGCGCTGGATTCGCGCCAGCCGCTGCGTTGGCAGGCGCGTTGGCGGCACCGTTGGCGACAGCTGGCCCACCGACCGCTGCAGCCTTGTCCGCGGCAGCCTTGTCTGGGGCCGCGGACGCAGGCACCACCGTCTTCACGGTGGACACCTTGGCCGGTCCTTCGGTCTTGTCGCCGGCGCTCAGGCGCTGGAGCTTGTCGATGATGTCCAGCCAGTTGACCCGCTGGTTGGCATCGCGCCGGGTCTGGATGCGCGGGTCGAGCAACTCCACTTCACCCACCGTCGCGGTACGCCCGATGACGTCCAGCTCCACCTGCCGCACGCTCAGGCTGCGCCAGGCCACCAGGCTGTCATCGGAACTCTCGCGCAGGTCGAACTCGCGCACGCCCAGCCCGCCGGTGATGTGCAGCTTGGTCGGCGCGTCATGCGGCTGCTCGAACACGATGTGCAGATCCGAATCCAGCAAGCCATGCTTGAGCTTGACCGGCAGCGGCTCAGGCCAGGCGTCGGCCCACTGGTCCAGCGCCAGTCCCGTGAACACCACGTCCAGCGTGGACCCCGGCACCTTGTCGAAGGGCCGCGCCGTCCCGTGCAGATCGAAAGGGCTGCCATTGATGCGCGCGTGAAAACGCGGCAGCACGTCGATATCCGTGGCATAGCCGAAGTTCGAAATGAAAGGCAGGCCCAAGGTGATCTCGTCGATGACCTGCTTACGCCCCGTGACCTTGTCATCCAGCGTGATGCTGCCACCCTTCAGCAACATGTTGTTGAGCGAGAACCGCGGCAGCGGCTTGTCCTTGTCTTCCTCCGGCGTGGGCGGCTGGGCCGCGGCCATGTCGGCCACCTTCTGCTGGACGTCGGAGAAATTGAAGCGGGTCGGGCCCTCGCGCACCAGGGCCACTTTGGGCTGGTGCAGTTCCAGGTGATCGACCACCGGTGCGAACCAGACCAGCGACCGCCAGGCGACGCTGGCGTAGGCCTCGTTCACCGCCAGCAGCGGCGTCTCCGAGCCGGGCTGCACGACCTTCAGGTCGTGCACGCGCAGCGACAGCGTAAAAGGATTGAAGGAAATCTTGCCGACCTGCACCTCACGGCCCAGCATTTCGGCAACCTGCCCCGTCAACGCCTTGCGGGTGAAATTCGGCACCTGCCACGCCGCCAGGGCGAAGACCAGGAGCACGAATCCGACGATACCCAGAACGATGTGGCCGAGCCGCCGCGACAGTCGTATCCTGGGCATCCGCAAAGACATTGATGATCTCTCCTATGGGCTACGGGGCAATTATCACCCCCGACGCAGGTGCGCGTCCATTATGATGACAGCCGCGCCGCCGCAAGGGTTCACGGCGTCACGGGTTCCAGGCGGAGCGGTGTTTTACGCCGGTCCGCGCGCCGTCGGCAGCAGCGGACGGCGAACCCGAATAGTGTCCGAATTCCGTGTCCCCGTCCGTCTTTATACCCGGGCAATTCGTTTCAAACCTTGACCACGCCCCCCATGCCAGCCACTCCGCCCACATTGAGCCACCTCGACGAATCCGGCCAGGTCCGCATGGTCGACGTCGGTGACAAATCCAGCACCGCGCGCGTCGCCATCGCGGCGGCCCGCGTGCGCCTGAACGCCACGGCCTACGGCCTGCTCACCCAGCCCGGGCGCGGCAAGGGTGAAGTGCTGAACACCGCCCGGGTGGCCGGCATGCTGGCCGCCAAGCGCTGCGCCGACCTGATTCCCCTGTGCCACAGCCTGCCCCTGTCCTTCGTCGGCGTGGATTTCGCGCTGGACGATGACAGCCATACGGTCGAGGTGCGCGCCACCTGCCGGACGGATTTCAAAACAGGCGTGGAAATGGAAGCCATGACCGCCTGCAGCGTGGCCGCCCTGACGATCTATGACATGTGCAAGGCGGCCGACAAAGGCATCGTCATCGAGCAGGTCCGCCTGGAATACAAGGCGGGGGGTAAAAGCGGCGAATGGCGGGCACCGACGGAGTAGAATCCCCGGTGGATTTCTGCCCGCCTGGGCCCGGAGGTGCGCAGTGAACAGCGCAATGAACACGACAACCGACCCCAGTTCGCCCACCATCCAGCTGCTCTACTTCGCCCGCGTGGCGGAGCTCACCGGCTGCCGTGCGGAAACCTATGCCCTGCCGCAAGGCGCATCGGTCACCGGCAGCGACCTGCTGGCGCAACTGGGCCAGCGCCATCCCGACCTGGCCGGCGCCAGCCGCCTGCGCCTGGCGGTCAACCAGACCCATGCCAAGCCCAGCGTGGTGATCCATGCCGGCGACGAAGTCGCCGTCTTCGAGCCCGTCACCGGAGGTTGATGCCATGATCGTCGTCCAGGAAGCCGACTTCGACACCGGCGCCTTGCAGTCGGCCCTGCGCGAACGCTGCGCCGGCGCGGCGGGCGCGCTGGTGACCTTCACCGGCTATGTGCGCGACTTTTCGTCCGACGACGCCACCCAGACCTTGACGCTGGAACACTATCCCGGCATGTGCGAGCGCGAACTCGAAGACATCGCGCGCCAGGCCTGCGAACGGTGGCGCGTGGTGGATTACGTCATCGTGCATCGGGTCGGCGTGCTGCCGCGCAATGCCCAGATCGTTTTCGTGGCGGCTGCCAGCGCGCACCGGGGCGACGCCTTCCACGCCTGTGAGTACATCATGGACGCGCTCAAGACGCGGGCGCCGTTCTGGAAACGCGAGACCCTGGCCAGCGGCCGCAGCTTCTGGGTCGAGCAAAAGCAAAGCGATACCGACCGCACCCGTTCCTGGGACGGTCATCCCTCGAAGGAAGCATCATGAACGACCAGAAAAACGATAAAAAACTGTCGCTCGCCTGCGCTGTGCTGACCGTCAGCGACTCGCGCACCGCAGGCAACGATACCTCGGGCAACTGGCTGGCCGAGACGCTGGCGCGCGACGGCCACGACTGCGTGCGGCGCGACCTGGTCAAGGATGACATCTACGCGATCCGCCGCATCATCAGCGACTGGATCTACGACTCCGCCGTGCAGGTGATCATCACCAACGGCGCTACCGGCTTCTCGCACCGCGATGCGGTGCCCGCCGCCGTCACGCCGCTGTTCGATATCGAGATCCCCGGCTTTGGCGAACTGTTCCGCCAGATTTCCCACGCCGACATCGGCACCTCCACGATCCAGTCGCGCGCCGTCGCGGGCATCGCCAACGACACGGTCATCTTCTGCCTGCCGGGTTCGACCAGTGCCTGCGAAGCCGCCTGGGACCACATTCTGCGCGAGCAGTTGGACAGCCGTCACAAGCCGTGCAACTTCGCCTCGCATTTCAAAAAACGATGACTCCAAGGCGGCGGGCGCCTTCCCCTCGGAGGACGCCCGCCTGCCCGAGCCGTCCCGCACACGGAACGCCGCCACATGCTGGAATTCGACGACGCCCAACGACAACTGGCGCAGGGCGCGCCCGCTCCCACCCGGACCCTGGTCGTGCCGCTGCACGAGGCCGCCGGCCTGGTGCTGGCCACCGATATCACGGCCACCCTGGACCTGCCGCCGGCCGACAACAGCGCCATGGACGGCTACGCCCTGCGCTACGAGGACTATGCCGCCGCCGGCGCCGTGCCGCCCGCCTTGCCGGTCCAGCAGATCGTCTATGCCGGCCAGGCGCCGGCCCCTCAGGCAGCGGGCCAGCTGACGCGCCTGTTCACGGGCAGCATCATGCCGGTGGGCGCCGACACCGTGATCATGCAGGAAGACACCCGGGCCGCCGAGAGCGCGGACAGCGCAGGCGCTGGCCGCATCGAAATCCTGGCCGAACCCAAGCCGGGCCAGCACGTGCGCCGGCGCGGCGAAGACGTGGCGGCCGGCCAGCCTTTGCTCGCTGCCGGCACGCGGCTGGACGCGGCGCACATCGCCCTGCTGGCCTCGCAAGGGCTGGCCGAAGTGACCGTGCATCCGGCGGTGCGGGTGGGCATCCTGACCACCGGCGATGAACTGGTGACGCCGGGCACGCCGCGCACCGGCCATCAGATCTACAACTCCAACGGTGTCATGCTGGCCGCCCTGGTCAATGGCATGGGCGCGCGCGCCACGCACGTGCTGCATGCGCGCGACGATGAAGCCAGCCTGCAGGCAGCGTTGCAGACGCTGACGGATGAATGCGACCTGGTGCTCAGCGTCGGCGGCGTTTCGGTGGGCGACAAGGACCTGGTGAAGCCGGCCCTGGAGAGCCTGGGCGCCACGCTGGCGCTGTGGAAGGTGCGCATGAAACCCGGCAAGCCGGTGGCCATGGCGCACGTGGCAGGCAAGCCCGTGGTCTGCCTGCCTGGCAATCCGGTGTCGGCCTACGCGGTATTCACCGTGCTGGTCACGCCCTTGCTGCGCCGCATGCAGGGACGCAAGGAACTGTTCCCGCAGGTCAGCTACCTGACCCTGCGCACGCCCAAGCCGCGCCACGACGCGCGCGAGGAATTCTTGCGCGTGCAGCGCGTGGTCAACGCGGGCAGCGTCGGCGAATTGGCGGTGTTCGATCGCCAGAGTTCGGGGGTGATGAGTTCCCTGCCCTGGGCCACCGGGTTGGCCCGCATTCCGGCGGGCGTGCCTGTCTACGACGGCGAGAAAGTCGCGTACTACGACTTCCGCCATTGGCAGGCCTAGGGACCTGGAGGCACAGGGTCTTAGGGTCTTAGCGTTTCAGGGTCTTGGGATCTCAGAGGCTCAGGGCCTTGGAGCCATGCCGATCCGAGAGGATCGCCAAGGCCCGGCTACAGCGACGATTACGGCTTGGCAACGCCGGCCGTGATCTTCTCCGCCTGGGCCAATTCGTCCGCCGTGTTCAGGTTCATGAACGCGGCGGCATCGCCGCAATCCACTTCGATGCAGCCGTGCGCATCCTGCCAACGATCCACCTTGCGTTCGCCTGCATCCAGATAAGCACGCAGCGCAGGCAGCAGGTCGACCGGCAACAGCATGCAGACCGATTGCCGACGACCGCCGGCATGCGCGACGGCGATGCGCGGCGCGCCTCCATGGGCCCCGGCCGTGGCGCGATCAGTGGCGCAGCCCGCCACCGCCGCATCCGTGACGCTGTCCGCGCGTAGCGCCGCCGCCAGGCGCGCGACCAGGTCCTGGGGTAGAAAGGGCGTATCGCAAGGCGCGGTCACCACCCAGGGCAAGGGACTGCCCGCCAAACCGGCCGCGATACCGGCCAGCGGTCCTTGCCAGGCACCATGCGCGGGATCGTCGGCCAGCACCGGCGCATAGCGGGCGTAGCTGTCCGCATTACGGTTGGCGCTGACCAGCAGGTGCGCCACCTGCGGCGCCAGCGTAGCGGCAACATGATCGACCAGCGGCCTGCCGCGCAACCGTACCAGTCCCTTGTCGATCTCGCCCATGCGCGCACCGCGGCCACCGGCCAGGATCAGGCCGGCGATATTGCCTCCCGCGCCCGCGGCCGGGACCGGGGATGTGGCTGGGGTCGTGCCCGAGGATGTGGCCGAGGATGTGGCCGAGGATGTGGCCGAGGATGTGGCCGGAGATGGGGCCGGAGATGTGGCCTTGGTTGCCGCCGCAGCCGCTCGTGGCCCGGAATTGCCTGCCTGCGTGCGCGGCGCCTCGTCAGCCACCGATGTAGCTCATTTCGATTTTGTGTTCGCTGGCCGCCGCGGCATCCGGCGCCGCTTGCGAACGGTGTTCTGAATAGTTGTCGGCGCGCCCTTGCCAGATGCCGGCCAGGGCCCGTGCCAGACGCGTCTCGTCGCCGGCACCCCGTATCACCGCGCGCAGATCATGGCCTTGCGTCGCGAACAGGCACAGGAACAGCCGCCCTTCGGGCGACAGCCTGGCGCGCGTACAGCCGCCGCAGAAAGCGTGCGTCACGCTGGAGATCACGCCCACCTCGCCGGCGCCGTCGGCGTAAGCCCAGCGCTCGGCCACGCGGCCCATGGCGTCGTCCACCACCGCGCGCATGGGCCAGGCCTCGTTCAGTCGCGCCACCACGTCGGCGCTGGGCACCACCTCGGCCATGTTCCAGCCGTTGGTGCTGCCCACGTCCATGTATTCGATGAAACGCAGGATATGGCCCGAACCACGAAAGTGCCGCGCCATGGGCACGATCTGGTCGTCGTTGGCGCCCTTGCGCACCACCATATTGATCTTCACCGGCGCCAGGCCGGCGGCGGCCGCGGCCTCGATGCCCTCCAGCACCTGGGCCACATCGAAATCACTGTCGCTCATGCGCGCGAACACGCCGGGATCCAGGGCGTCCAGGCTGACGGTCACCCGGTCCAGGCCCGCGGCCTTCAACGCCTGCGCCTTGCGCGCCAGCAGGCTGCCGTTGGTGGTCAGCGTCAGCTCGGGCTTGTCGCCTTCGGGCGTACGCAACTCGGCCAGCAGCGCCACCAGCGTCTCGATATTCCTGCGCAGCAGCGGCTCACCCCCCGTCAGGCGGATCTTGCGCACGCCCATGGCAACGAACACACGCGCCGCGGCGGCGATTTCCTCGAAGGTCAGCAGGTCGCGATGGGGCAGGAATTCGTGGTGCTTGTCGAACACATCGCGCGGCATACAGTAGGTGCAACGGAAGTTGCAGCGGTCCGTGACCGATATCCGCAGGTCGCGCAAAGGCCGCCCGCGGGTGTCGAGCAGGGGCTCGCCAGGCAGGGGCAGATACGCCGGCGCTGGCGCAATACCCGGCGCCTGGCGATGATCGGTGAGAAAAATCACTCTGGACATAGGAGAATCATAGCTTTTTACGGCTTGCCCGCGCCGCCGGACTTTTCTGGCTCGCCTTTTGTTTCGCGCTTGTATCCCCCTTGTTGCGCTTTTGCCCCGCTTTGCCCCACTCGCTAGCCTTATGACCACACCAGCAGCAGGCCTTTCTCGGAACGCGGATGAGCCCCAGGGCGACGGTGCCCCCGGTGCCCGCCACCGCATCGAGCTGTGCCGTGACTCCTCATGCCAGGCCATGGGCGGCGACCGGTTGGCGAATCACGTGCGCAAGAAATTGGGCTGTGAGTTCCATTCCCACAGCTGTGACGGGGTCTTTGCCCTGGAGCCGGTGGATTGTCTCGGGCTGTGCGCACGCTCGCCCGGCATGCTGATCGATGGCATCCCCTACGCCCAGCTGACGCCCCGCCGCTTCGACAAGATCCTGGACTACATCCGGAAGGCGGCGTCCTAGACCCGGCCGATACCAGGCGCCGCGGCCGGAACCAAGGGCGGCCATGATAAACACGAGGAACAAGCAGGCCGGACGCGCCCCGGCCACGGCGTGTTATATAGCCATTTCCATCCCCAGCATGAAGCTGCTGGCTGGCCAGACGAGCAGCCTGCAGCCTCTTTCCGCGACATCATGGATATCGATTCCCAAGCGCATCCGACGTGGCATTCCGCGCAAGTCCTGCGCGTGCGTGGCGGCCGGCTGCAGCCGGCACCGCAATCCGACCGGTTGGCGGAGGAAACGCCCATCGCGCTGGAGTTCAATGGCATCAGCCACGCCACCATGCTGGCGACGCCCGCCGACCTGGAAGACTTCGCCCTGGGTTTTTCCTTGACCGAGGGCATCGTGGCAAGCGCGCACGACGTCCGCGGCATCGAGTTGCGCGAAGAATGCGATGGCATCGTCGTCGAAGTGGAAATCTCCAGCGCCTGCGCCGCGCGCCTGAAGGAACGGCGCCGCGCCATGTCGGGGCGCACTGGCTGTGGCTTGTGCGGCGTGGAAACCCTGCCTGAAGTGGTACGCGACGTCGCCCCCGTGGCCGCGGCTGCTGCCCTGCCCCTGGCCGCGGTCCTGGCAGCCATGCAAGCCCTGCGCGAGCGCCAGCCCCTGCATAACGCCACCGGCGCCACGCATGCCGCGGCCTGGGCGGACGTTGATGGGCAGTTGCGCTACGTGCGCGAAGACGTCGGCCGGCATAATGCGCTGGACAAGCTGGTGGGCGCGCTTGCCCGTGCGGATGTCGATGCCGCGCAGCGCGCCGGCAGCCTGATCGTGGTTTCCAGCCGGGCCAGTTTCGAAATGGTGCAAAAAACCGCCGCCGCGGGCGTGGGCATGCTCGCCGCCGTGTCTGCCCCGACCGCGCTGGCGCAGCGCCTGTCGCGGCGCCTGGGCGTCGGCCTGATGGGCTTCATGCGCGGCGACGATGCCACGCTCTACGCCTGCCCCGAACGCATCGCCGGCTGAGGTCCGCCGAATGCCCTACCGCCGGGCCGCGGCGCGTCCGGCAGGCCCGGTGGATCGCAAATAGTCACTGGGCGCCGCCCCGAAGCTGCGCCGAAACGCCGCCGTGAACGCGCTGGGACTGTTATAGCCATGCTCCAGCGCCACCTCCAGCACCGAAGCCCCCGCCACCAGGCGCGGCAGGCTGAGCAACAGCCTGGCTTCCCGGCACCACACGCCCAGGTTCATGCCGGTCTCGCGCAGGAACAGGCGTGCCAGGGAACGCGGATGCATATGCAGCACCCGCGCCCAGCCCGCCAGGCTGACCTGCTCCGCCGGGTCCCGCACCAGGTCACGGCATAGCGCCGCCAGGCCCGCATGCGCCGGCATGGGCACGTGCAAGGACAAAGGCTGGGCCCGTTCGATCTCATCCAGCACCAGGGTCATCAAGTGCTCGTCCCGCCCACCGGTCACGTAGTCGCGCGGCAAGCCGACCGCCGCGATCACCAGCTCACGCAACAGCGGACCGACCTCGAACACCTGGCAGCTTTCCCATAAGCCGGCCCGTAAACCGGGCTCGACGAATACCGTGCGCATCGCCACGTCGCCGGCCATGACGATTTCGTGCCGGGTCCGCGGCGGCACCCAGACTGCGCGGCCAGGCGGCACGACCCAGCTGCCGCTGGCCGCCCGCACCAGCATCACACCGGAGATGGCGTACAGCATCTGCCCGCGCCTGTGGGCGTGCATGGGGATGACAGCCCCATCGGCGGGGTCCATGGCATAGGCCACCACCGGTTGCGCCGTGCGCTCGCCGTGCACCAGCGCGCGATCGCCCGCGCCGATGTCCAGCCAGTCCTGGCTGTCATCGACCACGGCAGATTCCGATTTGTCCATTTCACGACGATAAAAGTGAATCCGTAGAGAGATTTCCACGCCTCGCCTTTTTAGCATGTCCTTTCCTCAACCCAAGCGAAATAACGCAAGTGAAAGGCATCCCATGACAACGCATCACCCTTCCCCGGACCGTGTCCGCCTCGGACTCCTGACCGGCACCCACGCCGTCAACGACCTGTACCAAGGGCTGGTGCCCGCCCTGCTGCCCCTGATGGTCCTGGAGCGCGGCTACAACTACACCGCGGTCAGCGGCCTGATGCTGGCCGCCACCGGCCTGTCCAGCGTGGTGCAGCCCCTGTTCGGCCTGTATGCCGACAAGGCGCCGCGGGGCTGGCTGGTGCCGCTGGGCTTCCTGGTCGCGGCGCTGGGACTGGTGCTGGCCGGCATGAGCGGCGACAGCTATATCGCCACCTGGCTGGCCGCGGCGCTGTGCGGCCTGGGCATCGCCGCCTACCACCCTCCCGCCACCGTGGCGGCGCGCGCCGCGGGCGGCGGCTCGCAACGGGCCATGAGCGTATTCGCGGTGGGCGGCACCATAGGCGCGTCGTTCGCGCCCTTCCTGGCCAGCACGGTGGTCGGTGGCGGGGCTTTGAATCGCAGCTGGCTGCTGGCCTTGCCGGCCGTGCTGATGGCGCTGCTGTGGGTAGCCGCCAACGCGGGCAGGCGCAAGCACGGCAACACCCACGCCAAGGCCCGCAAGATCGCCGGCCATGCGGCCAATGACTGGCGCGCATTCGCCTTGTTGTGCGGCGTGATCGTCGGCTGGTCGGTTCCCTATGTCACCGTGCTGTCCATGCTGTCGCTGTATGTCACCCGCGAACTGGGCGGCGCGCCTTACATGGGCGCGGCGGCGCTGACCACCTTCACCGCCGCCGGCGCGGTCGGCACTTTGCTGGGCGGTTGGCTGGCGGACCGCTGGGGGCGCATGCCGGCCATCCGGCTGGGCTATATGCTGGCGCTGCCGGCCCTGGGTGGCCTGGCGCTGGCGCCCGATGCCGTGTGGGCATGGTGCTGCACCGGCGCGCTGGGCGTGGCCATGTTCCTGCCATTCTCGGCCCAGGTGACGTTGGCGCAGGACTATCTGCCGCGCAATCCCGCCACCGCCAGCGGCATCACGCTGGGTCTGGCCATGTCGATCGGCGGCATGGTGTCGCCCCTGTTCGGCCTGCTGGCGGACGCGCGTGGCATCCGCTATACGCTGACGTGCATCCTGGTGGTGCTGGCGGTGTCGGCCGCGCTGTCGCTGCGCATGCGCAATCGCGCCGTGTCCGCCACGGTGGGTGTGGAACGGCCCGCGCGGGCGTAAAACTAAGCACAACGCAGCGCTGAAACCGTCACCAAAGCAAGCAGGCAAAACAAAGCCCCACCCTTCATCGAAGGGTGGGGCCTATCATCCATGACACGTGCAGCACGTATGGCAGCATGGGGCGCTGCGCTTGCTGCACGTGGCCACATGGATCCGGACACGGCGGCACCGGAAGTGTCCGCCGCGTCGCGGACGGCATCGGCGGCAGACGCCGCCGGCAACGCCTTACTTTTCCTTGTCTTCCTTGACGCGGTACACCAGCACGCCGGTGTGGGCCAGCGACAGCACCTTGGCCGTCACGCTGCCCAACAGCAGGCGCGACAGACCGCTGCGGCCGTGGCTGCCGATGAAGATCAGGTCGCAGCCCGTTTCTTCGGCCGCCTGCACGATGCCGTCGGCAACATTGAAATTCGAGACCGCCCGCGAAGTCGCCTTCACCCCCGCCGTTTCGGCGCGGTCCAGGACGGATTTCAGATATCGGCTCGACTGCTCGGCCGAGGCTTTTTCATAGTCCTCGTCGGTGATGGCATAGGCAGCAGCCATGCCATCGAAGCCGATGGTCGCGGCAAAGGGCTGGGTCACATACAGCGCGACCACTTCAGCGCCCACCGAACGGGCAAAGCAGACGCCGGCGTTGGCGGCTTGGGCAGACAGCGGCGAACCGTCAGTGGGAATCAGGATTTTTTTAAACATGGTGCCTGCTCCTGGGAACTTGGAAATTTCAATTTACAGGAAAACAGCAACACGTGGATGAGCACCCACCCCGGGACAACCCCAGGGGCTGGCGCCACGGACGCTGCAGCCGGTAACCGCAGCGCCGGCCGCGGACCGCGAAGCGCCAGGGCGCCGCGCGCCTGCCAGGCCGGCGCCGCCTGCAACGGATACCCTGAATATCAGCCCTGCGCAGCCAGGAACAGGTTGGTGCAGCGCGTGCCCGAACGGCAGTAGGCCAGCACCGGCGTGGGCAAGGTGCGCAGCAACTCGCCGAAGTGAGCCACGTCCTCGGCCGTCATGGCGCCGCTGACCACGGGCTGGTATTCCACCCGCAGGCCGGCGTTCAGCGCGGCTTCCGACACTTGCGCGGCGGTGGGCTGGTCCTGGCCGCCTTCGTAGTCCGGCCGATTGATGATCACGCTCTTGTAGCCGGCGGCAGCCACGGCGGGCATGTCATCGGGCGAGAGCTGGGGAGCGACCGAGAAATCGTCGGTCAGCACGCGGACGGGAAGGGACATGATGAATTCCTTGAAGAGTCGAAAGCACGTGCCGCGCCATGCTACGGCGGCAAACATTCAATCCGACAGTATATGCAGGAAATCGCCACGCGCAGCCGGCCGCGCGGCCACCGCGCCAGGATGCGATGCCCACGCGGCAGCGGCGGCAGCGGCGCCAGCGGCGCCGGCGGCGCGGCGGGTCGGCCGCGTCCGCCATGCCGCAGCGGTTTACTTGACCAGGAACCCCGCGCCCACCGGGTCATCGCGATCGATGGTCCAGCGCGCCGTGCCCAGGATGCTGGCCGTGCCCTTGACGGTGGGACGCACGCCGCGCGTCCCGCCCAGGTCCACCTCGCCCAGCAGGCAGCCTTCGAAAGTACCGCTGCCCAGCAGGCCCTCCGACAGGATGGGCTGGTTCATGCCCATGCGGCCGCGCGCCTCGAACATCGCCATCATGGCGCTGGTGCCGGTGCCGCCAGGAGAACGGTCCAGCAAGCCATGGCTGAAGACGTGCACGTTCTTGTAGAAGGCCCCCTCGATGGTCGCCGGATGCCAGAAGGTGACGTAATTCAGGTTGTTGATGTGCTTGCGCGTGGGATGCTGCACTTTGTACTGCGCATTGAGCTGGTCGCGCGCCAGCAGGCCCAGGCGCGACAACTCGCTGCCGTTCTCGGGCGAAATGCGCAGGGCGCAGTTCGTCAGGTCGATGATGCCGAAATAGTTGCCGCCCCAGACGATGTCCGCCTTCAGGTCGCCATAGCCCGGCAACGTGACGGGCAGATCCTGCACTGCCACGTAGGCGGGCACGTTCTCGAAGCGGGTCCACAGCACCTTGTCGCCTTCCGACATTACTTCGGCCACGACCAGGCCCGCGGTGGTCTCGAAGCGGATGCGGGTCAGCCCTTCGGCGCCGCGCTGCACCAGCCCCAGGGCCACCATGGCCATGGCCACCGCGATGGTGCCGTGGCCGCACATATGCGAATACTCGGTGCCGTCGATGTAGATGAGGCCGGCGTCATAGTCGGGACTGGACGGCGGCGTCAGGAACACGCCGAACATGTCGCGATGCCCGCGCGGCTCGCGCATCAGCGCCAGGCGCAGCCAATCGTAGTTGGCTTCGAGAAAGGCACGCTTGGCCAGGATATCCGAGCCGGCGGGATAAGGAATGCCGCTATGGATGATGCACAGCGGTTCACCTTCGGTGTGGGTATAGATGACATCGAACACGTCTTGCTTGCGCATGACCAATACTCCCGGAAGAAAAAGGGATGAAGAAAGGAAAAGGAAAAGGCGGCGCGGGGTCCGCCTGGGTTCAGCGTGGATACACGCGTGGGTTCAGCGTTTTTCTGACAGCATGTCCAGTCCCACCGTGAGGTCGAGGATGACGATGATCAGCACCGCGGCAATGATGGTCGCGCCGGAGACGGCGGCGATGGTCGGATCTATCGTGTACTGCACATAGTTGAAGAGCTTGACGGGTATCGTGTTCAAGTCGGCGGTCGTATTGAAGATCGACAGTTCGACGTTGATGAAAGACGTGATGTAGGCCAGGATGGCACCCGTCACCAGCCCGGGCCGGATCCGCGGCAGCACGACCAGGAAGAAGGTCTGCCACGGTCCCGCGCCCAAGTCCGCTGACGCTTCTTCCAGCGCGCGCTGCTCCGGCGTCAACATGGCCAGCACGCTACGCAGCACGAAAGGCGCGACGATCACCGTGTGGCCGATGGCCAGCGACAGGAAGCTGCGCGTCAGCCCGAACAGCCCGCCGAATTGCAGCAAGGCCGCGCCCAGCACGATATAAGGCAACACCAGCGGCGACAGCAGCAGCGCCGAGATGGCGCCCCTGCCGGGAAAGCGGCTACGGCTCAATGCCAGGGCGGCGGGCATCGAAAGCAGCACGGCCGCCAACGTAGCCACGCCGGCCAGCGCGGCGCTGGTCAGGAATGCCGACACGTACGAGGGATCGGCCAGGAACTTGCGGTACCAGTCCAGCGTCCAGCCCTGTGGCGGGAAAGCCAGGAAAGACGTCGTGGTGACCGACGCACCCAGGATGACCACCAGGGGCAATGCCAGGTAGATCAGCGCAAGCCACGCCACCAGGCGCACGAGCATGCGGGCGATCATGCCGTCCTCCCGCCCGCCTGGCCCAGGCGATTCGCCGCGGCCACCAGGATCAAGGTGAGCACCAGCAGCACGATGCTCAATGCGCCGCCGTGATACTGGTCGAACACGCTGGCGTACTGCTGGAAGATCAGCACGGCGAGCACCGTCACCCGGCCGCCGGACAGCAAGGCCGGCGTCACGTAGGCGCTGACCGCCAGCGTCAGCACCATGATGGCGCCGCTGATCACCCCGGGCAGCGTCAGCGGCAGCGTGACGTGCAGAAAGGTCTGCCAAGGCGCGGCGCCCAGGTCGGACGAGGCCTGTTCGAGCGCGGGATCGACCCGCGCCAATGTGTTGCCCACCGCCAGCACGACAAAAGGCAGCAACACGTAGACCATGCCGATGAGTATTCCCAGCTCCGTGCCCAGGAAGCGCATGGGCCGGTCCAGCAGGCCCATGCCCTGCAGCGCGTCGTTGACCAGGCCGTTGCGGCCCAGCATGACCATCCAGCCGAAGGAGCGCACGATGTTGCTGGTGAATAGCGGCACCACCAGGATGATGATGCACGCGCGACGCCAGGCGCTCCAGCGCACGATGCGGACCAGGTACCACGCCAGGGGATAGCCCAGCAGGGTGCACACCAGAGTGGTGCCCAGGCCGATGCGAAACGTGGTGGCGATCACTTCCCAGTGGTAGCCGTCAAGCAGGATGCCCGTGTAGTTGGCCAACGTAAAGCGGCGGCCGTCGCGCGCCATCACGCTGGCCAGCGCCACCACGCACAGCGGCGCCAGGAAAAAGGCCGTGAAGAAAGCCATGGGCAGCCCCAGCAGCAGGACCGGCGCATAGCGGCGGGCGCTGGTCATGACGCATTCCCGATCAAGTGCAGGCGCGCGGGATCGAAGGCCAGCGCAACGGTAGTGCCCACCGTCAGTCCGCAATCGTCGCCCGGCATCCTGGCCTGCAGCGGCACACCCGCCGATTGCGCAAGCACCACCGTGTGGCTGCCGGCGCGTACCACGTCGGTGACACGCGCGGCGAGACGCGGCGCGCGCGCCATGCTGTCTCCCGGCATCGGAATGAGATCCTCGGGCCGGAGCACCGCCGTGCCGCGCATGGGCACCGCGCCGCTCGCAGGCAGTGACGCCACGGGCACGTCCAGCCCGGCCAATCCGGTCATGCGCAGCAGCTCGCCCTGCCGCACGAAAGGCAGCAGGTTCGCCTCGCCGATGAATTCGGCGACGAAGCGCGACGCGGGCGCACGATAGATTTGCGGACCCGTTCCCACCTGTTCGATGCGGCCACCGTTCATGACCACGATGCGGTCCGCCATGGTCATGGCCTCTTCCTGGTCATGCGTCACGAACACAAAAGCGATACCCAGGCGCTCCTGCAGATGTTTCAGTTCGAACTGCATGCGGCGGCGCAGCTTGAGGTCGAGCGCCGACAAGGGTTCGTCCAGCAACAGCAGCTTCGGCGCATTGACGATGGCGCGCGCCAGCGCCACGCGCTGCTGCTGCCCGCCCGACATGTCACGCGGGTAGCGCGCACCCATGCTTTCCAGGCCCACCATCGCCAATGCGTCCAGCGCACGCCGCCGTGCATCGGCGCGGGTGGCACCCTGGCGGCGCGGACCATATGCCACGTTCTGCTCGACGGTCATGTGCGGGAACAAGGCGTAGTTCTGGAACACCGTGTTCAATGGCCTGCGGTGCGCAGGCAGGCGACCCACGTCCTCGCCGTCGATGGCGATGCGCCCCCCGTCGACAGGCAGGAATCCCGCGATGGCGCGCAACAGCGAGGTCTTGCCGCAGCCGCTAGGCCCCAGCAGCGCGACGAATTCGCCCTGGCTCACCTGCAGATCGACGGCATCCAGCGCCTGATGCGTGCCGTAGCGCTTGCTCACGCCCTGGACGTCCAATAACACCGACATGTTCTACCGCTCCTGATGGCAACGTGGCAGGTTCAGCCTGGATCAACGCTTGGCGGCCGCGACCTTGCGGTTCCACGCATCGGTGATTTCCGCGCGGCGCGCGTTGACCTCGTTCCAGTCCAGCAGCCTCAGGTCAGCCACCGAGCCTTTCTCGCCCCACGGCAACTTGCGCGCCGTCTCCGGGGCCACCGTCACCCCTTGCACCGACGGTCCCAGGTAGAGCTTGGTGGCCAGGCAACTGGAGGCCGCCGGCGTCAGCGCGGTATCGATAAATTTCTGCGCGGCAGCCTTGTTGGGCGCGCCCTTGACCAGATGCAGGCGCGCATCGGTCGCCCACACGCCCTCTTGCGGCACCGTGAAGCCGATCGGCAGGCCTTTGTCGATGAGGTCCCAGGCGCCGACGTTGAAGTGCGCGCCGATCACCGCTTCGCCCGACTGGAAGGCATTGGTCGCGGCGCCCGAACTGTCGAAAAACAGCGCCGTGTCCAGCCTGGCCAGCCGCTCGTAAAGCGGATCCAGGTTTTTCAGGTCGACGCCCCACACCTTCGCCATGAAGAACACGAAGGGCACGCCCGCGGAATTTGCCGGCGACGGTATCGCAATGGCGCCGGCATATTCAGGCTTCCACAGGTCCTTCCAGCTCTTGGGCGGCGACTTCACTTCCTTGGTGCTGTAGGTCAGGCCCAGCGAGTAATAGCCCGTACCCACCGCGTACACCTGCGCGGCCTGGCGGTAGACGGCCTGCGGCAAGGCATGCGCCAGGTTCGGAATCCGGGCGGGATCCAGGGAGTCGAGCACGCCGGCGGCCTGCGCCAGTTCGCTGATGCCACCGTCCATCCAGGCGACGTCGATGGTCGGGGCACCCTTCTGCTGCTGCAGCTTGGCCAGCGTCGTGGTCGAGGTACCGACCTCCGGCGTCACCGTGATGCCGGTAGCCTTGGTGAACGGATCGGCGACGCAAGCCTTGAAGGCGTCGCCCCAGTTGCCGCCATACCAGGCGACCGTGATGCGCTCGGCGGCGGCGAGCGGTGCGAACAGCGTGGCGGCGACCGCGGCAGCGGACACGGCGAGACGGATGGATAAGGCCATGGCGAGATTCCCCTTGTGCTGTAGCACGGGCCTCGGACGGACCCGCGAGAACATAGTGCGCCCCCCCGGGCAAACCGGGATAGAAGACGGTGGTCAAAAACTTGAATAATTGCGACATGATCGACCGCCCGACGTCCGCCACTAAAGACCCACAGACCAAACCCTCGGGAAAACCCGAGTTATCTGTCGGCATACTGCTGCTCGACCAGTTCACGTTGGCGGCCTTTTCGGGCTTTGTCGATGCGCTGCGCCTGGCGGGCGACCATGGCGGGCTGAGCCGCCGCATCCATGCGACCTGGCGGGTGATGAGCTGGGATGGCCTGCCCAGGACTTCCAGCGCCGGCCTGACCCTGGCGGTGGACGGCGCCCTGGCGGCCGACCCGGCCGAGTTCGACTACATCGCCATCTGCGGCGGCAACGATTATCCGAACATGCACCTGCCCGCGCCTTTGCGGGACTGGCTGCACCTGGCCGTCGAACGCCGCGTGCGCCTGCTCGGCATTTGCACCGCCACGTTCGCGCTGGCGCAGGCCGGCTTGCTGGGCTCGCGTTCGGTGTGCGTCCATTGGAACGTGCTGGATGCATTCCGCGCGCGCTTTCCAGCCGTGCGCGCGACGGTGGACCAGTTGTTCATCGATGAAGGCGACCTGATCACCTGCGCCGGTTCCACCGCGGCGATAGACTTGGCGCTGTATCTGGTGGAACGCCACTGCGGCCGCGACAAGGCGCAGCAAGCGGTGCGCCACATGATGCTGCAGGGTGTGCGTCCGGCGCGCATGCCGCAGGCGCATTTCTACACCGATGTCTCCGCGATCCAGGATCTGCGCGTGCGCCAGGCCGCGCACTTCATCGAACAACGTGTGGACGACCCGCCCTCGCTGGATGCCATCGCTCGCTACGTGGGCGTGGGCCGGCGCCAACTCGAACGCGCCTTTCAACAGGCGCTTGGCGTCAGCCCCATCGCGTTCCGGCGCGATCTGCGCCTGCAGTACGGGCGCTGGCTGCTGGAACAAAGCGGGCTACCCGTGACCCAGGTAGCGCTGGATTGCGGCTTCGCCGACGGCGCGCACTTCGCCCGCGAATTCCGCGGCCGTTTCGGTGTCACGCCACGGCAATACAAACGGACGCGCATGGCGTCCTGAGAACGGCGGCGAGCACGGCCACGCAAGGCCCCCCGGCGGGCGGCAAGGGGTCCGCAAGGCGTTCGCGACAGGCCCACACGAAGCGCACGCCTCAGGCCTGCTCGCCACGCGGTCCCATCAACGCCGCCACCTGCTTCCACACCGTCTGGTTGTCCGCCATGCTGACCGTGAAGCGCATATACGTCGACGGTGCCTGGGTCGGCGAGAACAGCGTGCCGGGCGCCAGCAGCAAGCCTTGTTCGGCCGCCGTGCGCGCCAGCGATTCCGAATCGCGTCCGCAGTCGGCCCACACGAACATGCCCGCCTGCGGGGCGTGCGGAATCTGGAAGCCCAGCCGCAACAGCTGCCGCATGCAGCGCTCGCGCGCCTCGTCCACCCGATTGCGCACGCGCTCCATGTGCAGGCGGTACTGTCCCTCCGCCAGGATGCGGTGCACCACTCTCTCGCCCAATTCCGACGAGGTCAGGCCGGACAGCATCTTCAGGTCGGTCAGCTGCTGCTGGATGGCCGGCGCCGCCGCCACATAGCCGACGCGCAGGCTGGCCGCCATCATCTTGGAAAAACCGCCGACGAAGATCACGCGCTGCAGGCGGTCCAGCGTCGCCAGGCGCATGGCCTTGCCGGGATGCAGCTCGGCATAGGTGTCGTCCTCGACGACCATGAAGTCATGCTTCTCGGCAATGCGCAGCACGTCGTAGACGGCGCCGGCCGGCAGGCTATGGCCGGTTGGATTGTGCACGGCGCTATTGACGATGAACAGCTTGGGCTTGTGTTGCGCGGCCAAGCGCTCCAGGGCGGCGATGTCGTAGCCGTCCCGCGTGCGCGGCACACCCACCACCCGCGCGCCGAACGCGGCCAGGCGGCCGAAGACCAGGAACCAGGCGGGATCCTCGACCAGCACCGTGTCGCCGGGTTGCACCAGCAAGCGTGCGATCAGGTCCAGGCCTTCGGTGACACCGGCGGTGGTCAGCAGGTTTTCGTCGGGGTGCGCGGGGATGTCCATGCCTTGCAGTTGCGCCGCCAGCTGCTGGCGCAGGGCCGGCAGGCCTTGCGGATGGCCGTAGCTCACGAGGTTGCCGCGCACGCTGCGCCCGACCGCGCGTACCGCGCCGGCCACCATTTCCGGGTCCAGCCATTCGGGCGGCAGCAGGCCGGCGCCGCCCGGCATGCCCGGGGTGGCCGATTCGCGGAACATGCTGCGCAGCAGCCAAGCGATGTCGATGCGCGCCGGGGCGTGCGGCGCTTGCGGGACGGGAAGCGGTTGCGGCGGCAAGGCGCGCGGGGCCACGAAGAACCCGGCGCCACGGCGCGAGTTGACCAGGCCGCGGGCGGCCAGTTTCTCGTAGGCCTCGACCACGGTGAAGCGGCTCACGCCGGCCTGGCCGGCCATGGTGCGTATGGAGGGCAGGCGCGCACCGGGACGCAAGACATCGTCCTCGATGCGCCGCGCCAGGTCGGCCGCCAGCTGCGTCGCCAACGTCGCATCGGCGCCGCGCACCGGCTGCCAGGAGAGAGAAGTGTTCATGGTTGTCAGGGTAAGAAAAACGTCCGCCCGCGTCGCCGCAAGCGCCAGCCCCTCAGGAGCCGGACGCAACTGTCATGGGTAAACGACCAGGCCAGTTCTCAGAGTTATCTGAGAAAGTGTACCGGTACTGTACCGCACACCTTACGTAGAGTGTCAGGTATACAGGCGAACCGGCAATCCGGATTCGCCCTGATGCCGGAGACACGCATGCCATCCCCCACTTCATCCCTGCCCGCCGGGCCAAATACCTTAGCCGTCGCCTCAGCCACCGGGCCTGCCACCAGAGCCGCCGTTGGCGCAGCCATCGCCAGTCTTGCCCCGTCCCGCTGGGAAGGCTACGGCTACGGCCTCATCGGCGTCCTGATCTTCAGCCTCACCCTGCCCATGTCGCGCATCGCCGTGGCCGAGCTGCATCCCCTGCTGGTCGGGCTGGGCCGCGCGCTGGCCGCGGCGGTGCCGGCCATCCTCATGCTGTGGCTGACCCGCAGCCGCCGCCCCACCCGCAAGGAATGGCGCGCGGTCATCCTGGCGGCGCTGGGCGTGGTGCTGGGCTGGCCGCTGGCCTCGACGCTGGCCATGCGCACGGTGCCATCGGCCCACGGCGCGGTCATCAACGGCCTGCTGCCGCTGTGCACCGCCGCGTTCGCCGCCCTGGGCACGGGCGAACGCCCCTCCGGCCGCTTCTGGCTGTGGGCACTGGCGGGCGCCGCGTTGGTGGTGGGCTTTGCACTGCGCGAAGGCGGCGGCACCCCGCAACCCGGCGACCTGTGGCTGCTGCTGGCGGTACTGCTGGGCGGCATGGGCTATGCGCAGGGCGCCCAAGCGGCCCGCACGCTGGGCGGCTGGCGCACCATCTGCTGGGCACTGGCCATCAGCGCGCCCTTCATCGCCGTGCCGGTGGGCTGGCTGGCCTGGCAGGCGCCGGCCGCGCCTACCCCGATGGCCTGGCTGGCCCTGGGCTATCTGGCGTTCTTCTCGATGTTCATCGGTTTTTTCGCCTGGTATCGCGGCCTGGCGCAAGGCGGTATCGCCAAGGTCGGGCAGGTGCAGCTGCTGCAACCCTTCCTGACGGTCGTGGCCGCGGCCCTCTTCTTCCAGGAAGCGGTGCCGCCCAGCACCTTGATATGCGCGCTGGCCGTGATCGCCGTCATCGCCGCCGGCCGCCGCGCCGCCGTGCGGGGAGCGCGTCCATGAACCACTTCGCCACGACCATCCCGCTGCTTTCCGGCGGACTGCTGGGCCCCCTGGCGCTGTTCGCGCTGGTCAGCTCCATCACGCCGGGACCGAACAACGTCATGCTGGCCGCTTCCGGCCTGAATTTCGGCTTCCGCCGCACCTTGCCGCACTTGCTGGGCGTGTGCATCGGCTTCTCGCTGATGATCCTGCTGGTGGGCGCCGGCCTGGGGGCGGTCTTCCAGAGCGCGCCGGTGCTGTACACCGTGCTGAAGTATGCCGGCGCGGCCTATCTGCTGTACCTGGCCTGGAAGATCGCCCGGGCGGGCGAACTGGGCGAAGGCGGCGGCCGCGCCCGGCCCATGACCTTCCTGCAGGCGGCCGCATTCCAATGGGTCAATCCCAAGGCGTGGGTCATGGCGGTGGGGGTGGCGGCGGCCTACATTCCCGCCAACGGCTTCTATGCGAACCTGCTGATCGGCACACTGGTCTGCGGCATCATCAACCTGCCCAGCATCGGAGTATGGGTGATGTTCGGCAGCTCGCTGCGCGGTTTGCTGCGCCAGCCGGCCGCCGTGCGCATCTTCAATGGCGGCATGGCGATGCTGCTGGTCGGGTCCCTGTATCCAGTGGCGCTGGACCTGGCGCATGCCGTGGCGGGCGGAAACTGAAGCGCAGACCCGAATCAGGCATGCAAGCAGGCCATGCATCCCGCGCAGTGCGGACGGTATACGGATAGACCGCGCCAGAAACGGGTAGACACGGGTAGATACCTGCCCGTGCGCGCCAGCGCTTATGATGGCTGACCGCTGGCGCCGGCCCGGGAACCTGGGCGCCGCGCAACGGTCTACCTTGATATGCGCCCGCAAACACGCCCGCACCCTCGCCGGTTCCCCCGCGTTCCCTTCCGCGCCCTCCTGGCGCTGGCCCTGCTGGCCGGCGCCTGCACGTTCGGCTGGATCAAGCTGGATGCCTGGCAGCGCCAGGCGATTTTCGCCTCCGCCACCGGCGACCGGCCCTGGTTTCGCGACCCGCCGGCCGGCACCGAAGTCTTCGACCTGGACGTGGCGCCGGGCCAGAAAGTCCATGCCTGGTATTACAAGAGTCCCAATCCGCAGGCGGCCACCGTGCTGTATCTGCATGGCGCACGCTGGAACCTGAACGGCAGCGCCTTCCGCATGACGCGCTGGACGGAAATGGGCTATTCGGTGCTGGCGATCGACTATCGCGGTTTCGGCGAGTCCACGCCGCTGCTGCCTTCGGAAAGCACGGCTGGCGCCGACGCCGCCGCGGGCCTGCGCGAACTGGCGCGACGCCAACCCGATCCCGCGCGCCGTTTCATCTACGGCCACAGCCTGGGCGGCGCCATCGCCATCGACCTGGCGACGCGCAAGGACGCCCCGCCTTACGCCGGGCTCATCGTCGAATCCACCTTCACCAGCATCAGCGCCATGCTGGGTACGCTGAAGTATGGCTGGGTCCCCGGCGCCGGGCTGCTGGTCACGCAGCCTTTCG
This sequence comes from Achromobacter sp. HZ34, assembly GCF_002209485.1. Classification (GTDB taxonomy): domain Bacteria; phylum Pseudomonadota; class Gammaproteobacteria; order Burkholderiales; family Burkholderiaceae_B; genus Bordetella_C. The sequence continues at coordinate 170,753 of NZ_NJIX01000003.1, forward strand.
ATTCCATCGATAAAGTGGCGGCGTTGCGCACGCCCGTGCTGTTCATGCATGGCACCGCGGATTCCGTCATCCCGCACACCATGAGCGACCAGCTTTATGCCGCCGTGCGCAATGTGGCGCCGCCGCTGAAACGCCTGGTGAAGATAGAAGGCGCCACGCACTCAGGCGCCGTGCGCAGCGGCGAGGTCTATGACCACGCCGTGGAATCCTTCATACGCGCGGCCCGCGCGGCGTATGGGACGCCGCGGCAGGCGACCCAGGCCGGTCCCCAGGCCTGGGGTACGATACCCGCCGCGATACCCACGGCAAAACCCACGCCCACCGGTGGATCCACGCCCAACTTCCCTCCCCCCGCATGACCGCCCCTCCCAAACGCCGCGCCGCCGACATTGCCTACGATGCCATCGAAAGCATGCTTGCCACGCTGGAATTGCAGCCCGGCAGCGCCGTGGTCGAGGCCGACCTGGTGCAGCGCACGGGCCTGGGCCGCACGCCCCTGCGCGAAGCGTTGCTGCGCATGGTGGCCGCCGGCCTGATCCGCCAGGAACCGCGCCGCGGCCTGCGTGTGTCGGATGTGCAACTGGCGGACCACCTGGACCTGATCCAGACCCGCCGCGCCCTGGAACAGTTGATCGCCGCGGCGGCGGCACGGCGTGCCACGCCACCGCAACGGGAACAGATCCTGGCCTGTGCCACGGGCATGATCCACGCCGCGGAAGGCGGCAACCTGGACGACTACATGCAGGCCGACCAGCGGCTGGACCATGTCTGCCACGACGCCTGCCGCAATGCCTCGGCGGTCAACGCGGTGGAGCCTTTGATCATCCAGTGCCGCCGCTTCTGGTACGCCTACCAGCACGAAGGCGATATCGTCGAAGGGGCCCGCCGCCACATGGCCATGGCCGCGGGCATCGCGGCCGGTGATACCGCAGCCGCGATCGCCGGTGCCGATTTGCTGATGGATTACCTGGAAGCGTTCACGCGCAAGGTCATCGACGCCTGATCACCGCCCGGCGGCTGCCGCGTGATGCGCAGCCCTTCGCGCAACAGGGTCTCGGCGAAACCCGCATCGTTCAGCACCTGGAATTCGGCGCCGCGTTGCGCCGCCATTGCCGTATCGCCCGGATGAGGCATGGCGGGATGGCACATCAGCAGATCGCCATCGCGCATGTTTTGCAGCCACAAGGGCAACAACGCCGCATAGGCGTCACTGCCGCCCTGGAAGTCATAGACCCCCAGCAAGCGATGATTGCTGCGCAGGCCGGCGGCCGCGGCCGCACGGCTGAAGCGATACGCGCCCAGCACGCCAATGACGTGGGCCTTCCAGCGCAACGCGGCAGGCAGGCCCGTCTGCCTGCCAGGCGCCGAACAGCGCACCCACGGCGCCGCCGCGCCATAGCGGCGCGCGATGGTCGCCAGCAGGGCGTCGCGTATCTGCGGCAACTGGTGCACGTGCTGATGGCCGTCGACGAAATCCGGACGGCGTCCCATGGCAGCTTCGAAGGCGTCCAGCTGACGCTCGATCTGGCGCGTCACGCGCGGCACATCCAGGGTGCGGGCATAGCTGCGCGCGATCAACTGCGACAGCGGCAGGTACAAGCCCGGCTGGCCCAGGGCTTCGGTGAAATTCAAATGCAGGCCGGCATCCACGTCCAGTTCCGCCAGGCCGCGCGCGTGCTGCTGAAAGGCGGGCGCATGCGTCATGCAACCGACGGCGCTCAGCCGGCGCTTGCGGGCCAGCACGAGTACGCCCTCGTTGATCGCTTCGTTCATGCCAAAATCGTCGGCACAGACGATAATTCGACGCGTGCCGCTTGCGCCGTTGCCATTGCCACTATCATCGCGGCCGGAGATTTTTTTCACATGCGCGTCCTGATCCGACAACTGAGCTGGTTCATCATCGTTGGCTGCGCGGCGGCCGCTACCCATTGGCTGGTAGCGGTAGGCTGCGTGCGCGGCCTGGGCCTGCAACCGCTGTGGGCCAATGTCGCGGGTTGGGCCGTCGCCTTCGTAGTGTCGTTCAGCGGTCATTTCCTGCTTACCTTCCGGCATCAAGCCGGTGCCTGGCATGAAGCGGCGCGCCGCTTCTTCTTCGTATCGGCAGGCGGCTTCGTCATCAACGAACTTTCCTACGCCTGGTTATTGCACCATACCGAGGTGCGATACGACATCCTGCTGGGGGCCGTCCTGGTAGGCATCGCCGTACTCACTTTCCTGGTCAGCCGTTTGTGGGCGTTCCGGCGCAGTGCTGCCGCTTGAAGGTGTCGCCGATTTCGACGTACCACAGCGCCCCTTTGCGCGCCGCATAACGCGGCGTCTGGCCCTGCAATATCTTATCCCGGTCACTGCTTTCGCTGGGATCGGCCCAGATCCAGAAGCCCTGGCCGTCAGGCGCCGCGCACATCCGCCGCTGCATTTCCGCTTCGGATATCAGGGCCTCGCGCATGGCGGCCTGGTCGAACTGACCCGCGTCATACAGTTCCTTGCGCCAGTTGTCCCGTTTGGCGATATCGGGGCGATTCCAATCCTCCACCACCCACACCGCGTTGCGGCTGCGTAGCGTCATGGGCAGGTCGTACGGAAAGTAGCGCAGCGCGATCAGGGTGTCGCCAGGCCGGAACTCAGGCCGAGCCTGCAGCCCGATGCCCACGTTGTTCGGCTTGGCGTAGTGCGTGGCCAGCAGGTTGGCCACGACGCACATCACTGCCGCGCTGGACAAGGTCAGGGCAAAGGCGCGGGTGCGGCGATCGGAACGCTTGTCGGCGCGCATCATGGCCACCACGATGACTTCGGCCACCAGCGCCGCCAAGGCTGGCAACACCGGCTGGATATACCCTACCAGCTTGGATGCGGGGATCGAGAAAAACACCAGGATCACAAGCAGCCAGCACAGCATCAGCCAGCGCACATCCGCGGCCCGGACCGCTTGCGGGTTGGCGGCCTGCGAGTTGTCGTCCGCCGCGGTGCGCGCGGCAACGGGATTGCCCCAGAACGCCTTGCGCAAGGCACCGCCCAGCCACAGCGTCCAGGGCAGCGCCAGCCCCAGCATCACCGGTACGTAGAACCAGAAAGGCTGCATATTGTTGAAGCCCGTCTCGGTGAAACGCTCGAACTGCTGGTAGACGAAGAAATAATGCAGGAAATCCGGGAAGCGCTGCTGCATCACCCAGAACCAGGGCAGCGCCACCGCCAGGAACACCACGATGACGGGCGGCCACAACAACACGGCCAGGCCGCGCCAGCGGCGCCGCAGGATGATCCACAGGACCAGCACGGCGCCCGGCAGCACCACGCCGATCAGGCCCTTGGCCAGCACCGCAAGACCCGCCAGCAGGCCGGCCGACACCGACAGCGTGTGATACGGCTGGCCGGCGTCGGCGCGCAGCACCGCCGTGGCACCGGCGAGTATGGTCATGCCGATCAAGGCGGCCACCAGCATGTCCAGATTGGCGTACTGCGCGCTGCCATAGAAGAACGGCTGCGTCAGCAGGGCCAGCAGGCCGATCAGGGCGGTGCCTTCGCCACGCCAGCGGCGCAGGAAGAAATACAAAGCCATCGCCACGCCCCAGGCCGCCAGCAGGGAAGGCAGGCGCGCCGCCCACACGCTGGGGCCGAACACGCTATAAGCGGCTTCGGCCAACCAGTAATAGAGCGGGGGTTTGTGGAAGAACGGCATGCCGTTCAAGGTGGGCACGACGTGCGCGCCGCGGCTCAGCATTTCCCAGGCGACACCCCCATAACGCCCCTCATCGGGCAGGGTGAGCGGACGCAGCCAGGACAGCCAGAGCAGCCATGCGCCCGAGCCAAAGAAAATCACCGCGCGAGGTGGCGCGGTCAGCAGGCGCCGCCAGGCGCCTGTACCAGTACTTGTCATTTGGCAGTTGGTTTCTCGGTGAAGACCTTACCGCGCTGCTCACGCACGACATATAGCGGCCGTCCCTTCACTTCGTCGAATATGCGGCCGACGTACTCACCCACCACACCCAGCGACAACATATTGATCCCGGCAAAGAACATCAGGGCAGCCACGATGGTCGTCCAACCGGACAAGGGATTTCCATACAGCAGGAAATCCGCCACCAGGTAGCAACCGTACGTGAACGAGAGCAGCGCGAACAACATGCCTATCATACTGACTACGCGCAGCGGCCAGGTGGTGAACGCGGTCAGGCCGGCGAACGCCAGCTTGAACAGCTGCCGCCCGTTGAAATTGCTGGCGCCATGCGCGCGGTCGGCGGGGGTGTAAGGCAACGCCTCGGTCTTGAAACCGACCCAGGCGTACAGGCCTTTCATGAAACGCGTACGTTCGGGCAGCGCGTTCAGCGCCTGCACCACGCGGCGGTCCATCAGGCGGAAGTCGCCCGCATGGGCCGGCACCTGCACACGGCGGCCATTGCTGAGCAGCCGGTAGAACATCTTCGCGCCCACCCGCTTGGCCCATGGCTCGTCGTCGCGGTTTTCGCGCACGGCATAGACCATATCGGCGCCGGCACGCCAGCGTTCCAGCATTTCAGGGATCAGCGCGGGCGGGTGTTGCATATCCGCATCCAGGCAGATCACGACGTCCCCGGAGGCTGCTTCCAGCCCGGCGCTGAGCGCGGCTTCCTTGCCGAAGTTGCGCGAAAGCTGCACGTAGCGGATGCCGTCCACGGCGGTCCACTCGCGCATCATTTCGGGCGTGCCGTCGGTGCTGCCGTCGTCGGTCACCACCACTTCCCAGGACGTGCAGAGACGGCTGAGCATCGTGATGAGCGCAGGCAGCAACACGCGCAGGTTGGCGCTTTCATTCAGGCAGGGGACGACACATGAAATACGGATGTCGTCGAGGTTTTCAGACCGCGGCGTCACATCCGGCAACATGCTGGGCAGTAGGGCGCTGGTTCGGGATTCGATATGCATGGTTCACCGCAAGGTAAATGACTGCAGGTCGGCAGTATCTGTGCAACCCCGTTGAATTTTCATCAAACGCTTAAACAACGGCATTTTCTACACAGTTCAATCTGCAAGCCCCTAAACGCGACACACTGTATCCAGATGCTACGGGTGGCGTTACTACTGCCTGCACATCGTTTCAATACCTCTCCGAACCCGTGAAATCCCCTACCGCCCCATGTGGCGGGCAGGCGGAGGGATTTCACTCCGGACGACACCTACAGCCGTTGGCCATTTTTCCCGCAACGCACAAGACATCGCGCGGGAACCAGATGGCTTTTTCTCAGGCTTACCTATCGATCCGGCACTATGGAACCCACATCCGATGCGGCGCCCTACGACGCCCCCAGCGCTTTGAACCATCTCAGGCACGCACGGCGTATCGCCGTGCTCATGGCGCCCCGCCTGGGCGACAGCCTGCTGATGATGAACATGGCATATAACCTGACGACCCACGGCCGCGAGGTGACGGTGTTCGGCGACTACATTCATGCACTGCGGGAATGGTTTCCCGGCATGGACGTGCGGCCGTCGCTGCCCGAAGCCCAGGCTGGCGCAATGTTGTCGAGTGACAACAGCGCCGGCTTCGACTGCGCCGTGCAGATGCATAAGGGTTGGCCCTATTCCCTGCATCCCTACGCGCCTGCCTACTGCTACTACGACGGCCACGTCACGATCACCGGCAAGGACTTCATCAAGCTGGAGCAGATCCGCGACTTTTGCCAGGACGACATCGGGCTGGCTTGTCCCGGTGTCGACAATGGCCTGCGGGTGCCGCCGAAACTGCAGACGCGCAAGTACATGCGCCGGATAGCGATACATCCCACGTCGACCAGCGCGCAGCGCTGCTGGGCGCCCCGCCACTTCGTTGAACTGGGCTTGCGGCTGCAGCGCGAGGGTTATGACCCCTATTTCATCCTGGCGCCCGCTGAGCGCGATCGCTGGAACTGCCTGGCCGAAAACGGCCTGGCACTACTGCACGCGGCGCGGCTGGCGGACGTGGCGGCGTTCATCCACGAGTCAGGCTGGTTCATCGGCAATGAATCCGGCATCGGCCACCTCGCGTCCAATGTCGGCGTGCCTACCCTGACGGTGACAGGACGGCCCACCCGCACACGCGCATGGCAGCCGGCCTGGGCCAGATCACGCATCGTCTATCCGGGGTATATCATCGGCGGGCGCTGGCGCGACCAGTACTGGCGCGAGTGGCTGTTTCCGGGTCATGTGCTATATGCCTTCAAGCGCCTGATGCGGGACTGCGCGGGCGACACCCAGCCCGTGCAACCGCCTGCCTTCCGGATGCTTCGGCCCACCGATCGCGGCCGCCTTGAATGAATGAACATGCCCACCCGACATTATTTGCTCTGTGCCACCGTGCTGGCCCTCCTGGTTTGCGCCGCGGCCCTGGTCAGCGCAGCCGCCGGTCCCGTGCTGCTCTATCTGACCGCGTTGCTGGGCCTTATCGCCATGGCCATCAATGTGCGCAGCGGACGGGAGTCCTTCCAGGTCGGCACGCCCCTGGTGGTGGCCATGTGCGCCCCCTTGGCCGTGATGCTGGCAAGCAGCGTGGTGCATGGCCAGTGGAGCGCGTCGGAGTTCGAGAAGCTGTCACGCTTTGCCTTGGCGCTACCCGTCGCCTGGTTGTTGCTGCGCGCCGAACGGCGCTGGTTGCGCTACATCCAATGGGCCTTCCTGTTCAGCGCCTATGCCGGCTCGCTGATGTTGATCGTCATCGTGTCGACCAACGAACTGGGCCGGATGGCGGTATCGGAATACGGCGGCCGCTATAACGCCGTGGCATTCGCCGACCTGACGCTGTTCTTCGGCTTCGCGGCGACCATGACGATGCCGTGGAGCAGCTCGCCCTGGCCGCGCCTGGAAAATGCCTTGAAAGCCGCCGCCAGTCCCATTGCCATTTACGCGGTGTGGCTGTCGCAGACTCGCAGCAGCTGGGTGCTGGTAGGCGTGTTGGCGCTGGTCATCTTCCTGGGCAACAGCCACTGGAGCCGGCGCGCGAAGGCAGGTTTCACAGTAGTGGCGCTGGCCGTCGTGATGACCGGCATGGCCATATCCTGGTATTCGGCCAGCAGCCGCATGAGCGCCGCGTGGTCCGATGTACAGCGCTTTGAACACCAGGATCGCGACACCTCGGTAGGCATCCGCCTGCAGCTGTGGCACGCATCATGGCTGATGTTCAAGCAGAGCCCCCTGCTTGGGGTGTATCCGAGCAATTTCCGTGCGGAACTGGTGCGGCTGGAACAGCGCGGGGTCGTCACGCCCACCGTCGTCGAAGGCTACGGCGAACCGCACAATGACTTCCTCAACGCCCTGGCGGGCTACGGCCTGCTGGGCTTGTTGACGGTCTGCGCGCTTTACTTCATACCGGCCTGGCTGTTCCTGCGACGGCTGCGCCACCCGGACGAGTCGGTCCGTACGGCGGCGCGCATCGGCCTGCTCTTCACCTTGGGCTACGCCTGTTTCAGCCTGACGGAAATGATGTTCCGCAATATGCGCAGCGTGCCTATCTACGGTGTCACGCTGGTGGTCCTGTACGCCCTGGCGTATCCGCGACCGGCGCGGATAAGCTGACGCGCACCCTACAGGTTTTCCCCTACTTCTCGCGTATTGCTAAACGGCGGACGAATCCGTAGGATTCGTAAACCGATTTAGTAAACCGATTTACAAGACTTGCTCTTGCAGGCCCATCTTCCAGGCCTGACGGCGCTGAATCGCGTAATACCGGCCATCAAGGACCGGAAAAAGATAACGACAACATTCAGGAGACAAAGCCATGAGGCTGACCCCGCCCCCGGCGCGCCCGTCGCGTCGCGCTTTCTTGCAGACTGCCGCCGCCGGCGCGGCCGCCCTCGCGGCGCCCAACATCATGGCGGCACCCGCCGCCGTGGCACTGCGTTGCTCGTCCTCGCAGCCCGCCGACCAGAGTGCCGCGCAATTCATCTGGTACGACCGTTTCGCCGCCAACCTGAAGCAGGCGGTCGGCGATCGCATCCGCGTCGACTTCTTCCCCAACGGCCAGTTGGGCAAGGAAGCCGACGTGGTGCAGCAGGTGCGCCTGGGCTCGGTCGACATGATGATCACCGGCAGCTCCATCTGGGCCACCGCCCTGCCGGAACTGGCCTTGCTGGACATGGGCTTCCTGTTCGACAGCTGGGACCACGTCAACAAGTCCGTCGATGCGGGCGTCGGCGCGCAGTTCGACAAACTGCTGCAGGAACGCACGGGCTGCACGTTCCTGGGCTGGGGCAACCATTTCAATGCCCGCAGCGTGTACACCAAGAAACCGGTGCTGCGCGAAGCCGACTTGAAGAACGTCAAGCTGCGGGTGCTGCCCACGCCCATCTTCGTCGAGACGTTCAAGCTGATGGGCGCCATCCCCACGCCCATTCCGGTCAACGAACTCTACACCGCGGTGCAGACCGGCGTGGTCGATGGCTTCGAGCATGATGCCGCCACCGTGCTCTCCAGCAAGTTCAACGAGGTGGTCAGCAACTGCTGGCTGACCAATCACCTGTTCAGCCCCTCCATCACCGCCATCGGCAAGCGTGGCCTGGCCAAGGTACCGAAGGACCTGCTGCCGGCTTTCCACCAGGCCGCCAAGGACGCCGACAACTTCCAGCGCCAGGCCTCGGGCACCAAGGGCAAGGACGCCCTGGCAGCCCTGGAAAAAGCCGGCATCGCTTTCCATCCCATGGACCCCGCCGAGCGCCAGAGCATCCGCCACACCATGGAAAGCAAGCTGTGGCCCACGGTGACCGCGCAGTATCCGGTGACCAAGCCCATGCTGGACATCATCAACGCCCAGCGCGGGTAAAGCACCCGCCGCGCCCCGGCAAGGAGATGGAGACATGAGTTCACAGGTTCTGCAAAGCACCGCCGGGGCCGAGGCCCCGGCGGCGGCGGCCCCGATCGAAGCCTCCGCGCACGGGGCCCCCCATGGCGCGGCGATGCCGGCGGCGTATCCCTTGCTGGGACGCCTGTGCACGGTGATCGAATACTTCTGTGCGGCGGTGCTGGCCGCCGATGTGGCGGTGGTGTTCGTGTCCGTCATCCTGCGCTACTTCCTGCACAGCCCGGTGGACTGGGCCGAGGAAATCGCCCGCAGCCTGATGGCAACGCTGGTCTTCCTGGGCGGTGCCACCGTGCTCACGCGCCGCCAGCACGTGGGCATCGAAGTCTTCCGCGGCCTGCTCCCGCGTGCCTGGCGCGAGCCGGCTATCCAGTTGGGCGGCTGGACCGTGGCGGGGGTGGCGGCGGCCCTGCTGTATTCGTCCGCGTTGCTGCTGGAAGATTCGGTCAACGTCACCACCCCCATCGGCACGCCGCAATGGCTCAACGTCTTGCCGGTCTGCGTCGGCGCGCTGTTCATGACCGTGGCCGGTATCGCCAACGCCGTCAGCGGCGCCACCCGTACCACCTGGGCCACGCTGGCCGGCGCGGTCGCCCTGTGCCTGGCCGTCTGGGGCTGGAACAGCTTCGGCCCGGAAGCCTGGGCCATCCAGCCGTGGCTGCTGTTGACCGTGGCCTTCCTGGCCAGCCTGGTCATGGGCATCCCCATCGCTTTCGTGCTGGCGCTGTCTTCGCTGGTCTACTTCCTGGCGGAACCCAGCCTGCCCATGATCATCTACTCGCAGCAGGTGATGGCAGGCATGGATCACTTCGTGCTGCTGGCCATTCCCTTCTTCGTGCTGGCCGGCCTGATCATGGAAGCCAACGGCATGTCGTCGCGGCTGATCGAATTGCTGGTGCGCATGTTCGGCCGCGTGCGTGGCTCGATGAACCTGATCTCCATCCTGGCCACCGCGTTCTTCTCCGGCGTATCCGGCTCCAAGCTGGCCGACATCGCCGCGGTGGGCGGCATCGTGGTGCCGGCCGTGCGCCGGACCAAACAGGATCCCAATGAAACCGCCGCCGTGCTGGCGGCGTCGGCGGTGATGGCGGAAACCATTCCGCCCTGCGTCAACCTGATCATCATGGGCTTCGTCGCCAACATCTCCATCGGCGGCCTGTTCCTGGCGGGCCTGGTGCCCGCGGCCGTGCTGGCCGCCGGGCTGTGCGCGCTGGCCATCATCTTCGGCCGCAAGATCGATCCGCACCAGGCCTTTCCGCAGCGCATGGCCTTGCCCAAGCTGCTGGGCGGCGCGCTGATCGCCTTGATCATGGTGGGCATGATAGGCAAGGGCGTGACGTCGGGCATCGCCACTTCCACGGAAGTGTCCGCCTTCGCCGTGGTGTATGCGTTGCTGGCCGGCGGCATCGCTTTCCGCGAACTGACCCTGGGCTCCATCGTCCGCCTGTTCGTGAAATCGGCGTCCATGGCCGGCGGCATCCTGTTCATCATCGCCGCGGCATCCAGCGTGGCCTTTGCCCTGACGGTGCAGCAACTGCCGATGTTCCTTTCCGAAACCATGACCACGCTGGCCCATGACTACGGCAGCGTCGCCTTCGTGCTGGTGTCCGCAGCGCTGATGGTTGTCTTCGGTGCCATCCTGGAAGGTGCGCCGGCCTTGATCATCTTCGGCCCCCTGCTGACGCCCATCGCGCAGCAGGTCGGCGTCAACCCGCTGCATTTCGGCACGGTGGTGGTGATCGCCATGGGCCTGGGCCTGTTCGCGCCGCCCTTCGGCCTGGGCCTGTTCGCCACCTGCGCCATGACCGGCACGCGCGTCGAGCAAGTCGCCCGGCCCATGATCAAATACCTGGTACTGCTGGCGATCATGCTGGTGGTGCTGATCTTCGTGCCGGCTATCTCACTGTGGCTGCCGCGCCTGTTCAACATGGCCTGAGTCTGGTGAGCATGCCGGCATCCCCGTTCCTATGAATCCCCGCGGCAAGCGCGACACAACCCTTACCAGCTTATGACGACTATCCAGGATGTAGCAGCGCTGGCCGGCGTTTCGGTGAGTTCGGTGTCCAACGTGCTCAATGGCCGCACCGAAAGGCTGGGCCGCGAAACCTATCGGCGGGTGGAAGAAGCCATCCGCCAGTTGAACTACCGGCCCAACCTGGTGGCGCGCCAGCTCAAGACCGGCAATGCTCCCTTGCTGGGGCTGCTGGTGCCCTCCACGGCCAACCCCATGTTCGGGGAACTGGCGGTGCACGTGGAGAAGGCCGCCAGCGACCAGCATGGCTACCGCGTGCTGCTTGGCAACACGCATCGCGACCAGCAGCAGGAATCGCGCATGTTCGAAGACCTGCTGTCGCAGGGCGTGCGCGGCGTCATCCTGGCGTCCTCGCGCACCGATGAAGGCCACTTGAACAGCGCCATCGAACGCGGCCTGGCCGTGGTCAGTTATGACCGCGGCGGCAGCGGTGAACCGGACTCGCGCATCGATCACGTCTCGCCCGACAACATGAAGGCGGCCCGCCTGGCGGTGGAGCACCTGGTCGAACAGGGCCACCAGCGGCTGGCCCTGGTCACGCCCGACGTCAAGACCATCAGCCGGACGCTCAAGCGCGCGGGCTTTCTCGACGCGGTGCAGGCGGCCGGCCTGGCGGAGCAAGCCCAGGTCATCGAAGGCGCGACCAGTCCCGACTTCGGCGACTCGCATCTGGCGGATGTCGGCTATCACCTGGCCGAGCGCATCGCCGCCATGGCGCCACGGCCGACCGCCATCATCACCATCAACGACATGATGGCGCTGGGCCTGATGGCCGGCCTGCAGGCAGCGGGCCTGTCGGTGCCCAAGGACATCTCCGTCATCGGCATGGACAACCTGGTCATGTGCGCCTACGTCAATCCGCCGCTGACTTCGGTCGACATGCCCAGCGCCGACATGGCGCGCTGCATGGTCGACATGCTGATGCAGCGCCTGGCGCAGCCGGATGCCCCGGCGCGCGAGGTGCTGTTCCAACCCACGCTGGTGCGACGCGCTTCGGTGGCGCCGCCGCCGGCTGGCGCCGCAGGCGCCGCCCCCCGTATCACCAGGAAGAAGAAGGCATGACCACCATCTTGTTGACGCATTCGCCCTTGGCGCGCGAAAACTACTACGGCGAACCCGCGCTGCAGGCCCTGCGCGGCCTGGGCGAAGTACGCCTGAACCCGGGCGCGGACCCGGCCGATCCCGCCGACCTGATCCGCATGGCGCAGGGCTGTCAGATCATCGTGTCCAGCCGCCTGGCCGCGGCGCCGGCGCAGGTGTTCGACGCCTTGCCCGATCTGGTTGCCTTCTGCCGCGTGGCGGTGGACATCCGCAACATCGACGTCGCCGCCGCCAGCCGCCATGGAGTGCTGGTGACGCATGCCACGCCCGGCTTCGCCGCGTCGGTGGCGGAATGGATAGTCGGCGTCATGATCGATGCCGCGCGCGGCATCAGCCGGTCCGCCGCCGCCTACTGGCGGGGCGAGATGCCTGCCATCGCCATGGGCCGCGAGTTGCGCGGCGCCACGCTGGGCATCATCGGGCATGGCCATATCGGCGGCTATCTGGCGCCGCTGGCACGTGCCCTGGGCATGCGGGTGGTGATCGCCGATCCCAAGCCGGAACAGGATCCGGGAGACTTGCCGCGCCTGGAACTGGAACAGTTGCTGCTTGAATCGGACTATGTAGTGTGCCTGGCGCCGGCCAATCCGCAGACCGCCAACCTGATCGACGCTGATGCGCTGCGCCGCATGAAGCGCGATGCCATTTTCATCAATGCTTCGCGCGGCGAGCTGGTCGATGAAGAGGCCTTGCGGGTGGCGCTGGACGAAGGGTGGATCGCCGGCTGCGCCATGGATGTGGGGCGGGCGCAGGACCAGATGCCGACCGCCGCGCTGGCCGGTCATCCGCGGGTGATCGCCACGCCGCACATCGGGGGTCTGACGCCTGCCGCGTCCTTGCACCAGGCGATGGATACCGTGACGCAGGTCGGCGCCATCCTGCGCGGCGACGCGCCGCCGCATTCGGTGAATTTCGATAGCGCGACACGCCTGCAGCGCTTGCAGGCGGCATGAATTACGCTCAGCCAGGAAGCTCTCATGAAAAAGCCCGAACTCACGGCGCCCGTCGGCGCCTGCGATTGCCATATCCATATCTATGAACTGCAGCGTTATCCGCTGGCGTCGACCGCCACGTTCGGGCCGCCGCAGGCATCGTGGAACGACTACCTGCAAGTGCGCCAGGCGCTGGGCCTCGAACGCGCGGTCATCGTGCAGGCCACCGGCTACGGCTTCGACAACCGTTGCGCGCTGGAGGCCCTGGCCCTGTCGCAGGGGACGGCGCGCATGATCGCCACGCTGCGTGCGGATACGCCGCTCACTGAACTGCGTGCGCTGCATGAGGCGGGCGTGCGCGGGGTGCGCTTCATGATGATCCCCAATAGCGGTGGCGTGATGCAGTGGGAGGATCTGGAGCCCATGGCGGCGCGGATCGCCGAACTGGGTTGGGTCATCAACCTGCAGCTGGACGGGCGGGAACTGCCCGAGTACGAAAAACGCCTGGCGGCCCTGCCCTGCCAGGTCAGCCTCGATCACAATGGCAAATACCTGACGCCGGTGGCGCCCACCGATGCCAGTTTCCGTTCGCTATTGAACCTGCTGGAGCGGGGGCACGTGTGGGTCAAGCTGTCGGCTCCATACGAGACATCGCGCTCCGGCCCGCCGCATTACGACGACGTCAGCGCCCTGGCCAGCGCATTGGCGGCAGCGAATCCGGACCGCTGCCTGTGGGCCAGCAATTACCCGCATCCCGGGCGCACGGATCAGCCGGATAACGCAGCGATGCTGGACCTGCTGGCTCACTGGGTGCCATCGGAGGTAGACCGCCGCAAGGTCCTCACGGACAACCCGGCTCATTTGTACGGGTTTTGAATTTGGGGCAGGCGGGAGAGTCCTTTTCTTCTTTTCAAAAAAGAAGCGCGGCAAAAAAGGCAGGCCAAAGGCAAGGTGTCGCCCCGGGGACACCTGCTCCGCAGGAAGTGCAGCTTAAGCGATCCACGTTGTAGGCCAAAAAATGTACATATTTTGTACATCTGAGAGTAATCCTCCGGCGCCATTTACGGGAATACCCTAGGAATTCAGCGTTATCACCATCAGGTATAAATCGTCTTGTACTTTTTATGTATATCTACAAGGCGATGTGATGAAGATTGCGATTCTGGGTTGCGGTGAGGTCGGGCATTGTTACGCGCAGGCCTGGATGGCTGCGGGACATGACATCAGCGCGGTTTGCGAGCTGCGTCAGGACGCGGACATGCAGGCGCGTGTCCAGTCCTATGGCGCCACCCTGTACTCCACCCCCGGCCCCTGGCTGGCCGATGTCGACCTGGTCGTCTCCGCCGTGTTCGGCCACGCCGCCCTGCACGTCGCTGAGCAAGCCCTGCCGCATCTGCGCGCGGATGCACAACACGCGGCACAATACGCTGACTTCACCACCGCCAGCGCGGGTGACATGCGGGCGGCGGCCGAGGTCGCGGCGCGTCACGGGATCCCGTTCACCGACGTCGCCATCATGGGCGCCATCATCCTGCTGGGCGCGCGCACGCCCTTGCTGTGCGCGGGCACTGGCGCCGAAGCCGTGGCGCGCTTCGCGTGCGACAGTGGCGCCCCGGCGCGTGCCATCCCCGGCCAGGCCGGCGACGCCGTGCGCCTGAAGCTGCTGCGCAGCATCATGACCAAAGGCATGGAAAGCCTTACCGTCGAATGCCTGGTCGCGGCGGAAAGCATGGGCTTGCGCGATGCCCTCTACGAAGTGCTGTCCGATGTCGACCGCACCCCGCTGACAGCCTTCATGGATTCCTTCCTGCGCTCGCACGTGCTGCACGCGCAACGCCGCCTGGCGGAAGTGCAGGAAGCGCGCGACCAGTTGACCGACGCCGGCCTGCAGCCGCTGGTGCTCAATGGGGTCGAAAGCCTGTTCGCACGCACCTCCCAAGGCATCGCGGCCGCGCAAGCCGCGGCCGGCGGCAAGCCCCTGGACATCCCCGACACCGTGCCCGCGCGCCTGGCCTGGCTGACCACGCTGGCGCGCCAGCAGCAGTAATAGCAACCGCGGCAGTAACTGTAACCGCAGCAGTAATGGCAACCGCGATAGCATGCGGCAAAGCCCATGCTGCAGAGTGGCGGCACTGGCAATACCCCGGAAGGGCAGGCCGGCGACACCGGCCCCGCCTCTGACGGGATGCAAGACAGATCGCGCCCCCGATGTGATCACGAAAACAAAGCACTTGAGAGGAAGACAATGCAATTTCTGAAGAAACTGGCCGCCGCGACGGCGCTGAGCCTTTGCGCGCTGCCCGCGCTGACCGCCCAGGCCGCGGACCTGTCCGGCCCGCCCATCACCTTCATCTCCCCGTTCCCGCCCGGCGGCGGCACCGACATGCTGACCCGCATGGTCAGCAATGCCATCGGCCAGCACACCCACTGGAACATCGTGGTGGAGAACAAGCCCGGGGCCGGCGGCAACCTGGCCCTGGACGCGACCGCGCGGGCGCGGCCGGACGGCCGAACCCTGGTCATGGCGCAGACCGACAACATCGTGCTCAATCCCTGGCTCTATACCAAGCTGACCTATGACGTATTCAAGGACTTCCGCCCGGTCGGCCTGGCCGCGTCCTCGCCCAGCGTGTTCGTGGTGCTGCCTGAGTCGCCCTACAAGACCATCGCCGACGTGGTGAAGGATGCCAAGACCAAGCCCGGCGAGATCTCGCTGGGCATCCCGGGCATAGGCGGCAGCGGCGACCTGATCGGCCACCTGTGGGGCAAGGCCGCCGGCATGAAACTGATGCACGTGCCTTATCGCGGCTGGGGCCAGGCCTTCCCGGACCTGATGAGCGGCCGCATCGCCGTCTACACCGGTTCGGTCGCCACCCTCCTGCCGCAGATCCGCGGCGGCAAGGTGCGAGCGCTGGCTGTGGTGGCGAATACCCGCTCGCCCGCCCTGCCGGATGTACCCACCTTCGCGGAGAGCGGCTTCAAGACGATCGACCAGACGATCTGGTGGGGCTTGTTCGCGCCGGGCAAGACATCCGACGATGTGGTCGCCACGCTGAACACCGAATTGAACCGGGCGCTGACGCAGCCGGAGCTGGTGCAGAAACTGGAAGAAGCCGGCTATAGCGTGATGAAGGGCTCGCCCGACGACCTGGCCAAACAGTTGCGCGCCGACCATGACGTCTTCGGCAAGGCCGTGCAGGACGCCGGGATTCCCAAGCAATAGACATCATCCGCAGGGCCGCGCAGGGCAGGTATCCCCGAACGGCAGGCACCTTTCGCAAGCCCGTGCAGGGCCGGCATGGCCAGGCACGGTGTTCCCAGACCATACGGAGCTTCATCATGATCGGATTCGCCATCAATCCACGCCAACGCGCCGTCAGCGCCGACGCCGTCGAGCGCTTTCGCGCCATTCCCGTTGCCAACGTCAGCGACTGCATGTCGCGCATGAGCGCCGGCGGCGCGCGCTTGCGTCCCATGCACAATGGCGCGCCCATGGCCGGGCCGGCGTTGACGGTGCGCTGCCGGCCCGGTGACAACCTGCTGGTGCACAAGGCGCTGGACCTGGCCGCGCCCGGCGACGTCATCGTGGTCGATGCCGGCGGCGACCTGACCAATGCCATCATCGGCGAGATCATGGCGGCCTATGCGGAAACGCGCGGCGTGGCGGGCATCGTGATCAACGGCGCCATCCGTGATGCCGGAACGCTGCGGCAGGGATCGTTGCCGGTCTATGCGGCTGGTGTCACGCACCGGGGGCCTTACAAGGATGGCCCCGGCGTCATCAACGGCACTATCGCGCTGGACGGCATGACCATCGAACCGGGCGACCTGATCCTGGGCGATGACGATGGCCTGCTGTGCGTGCCTTACGACCAGGTGGAAGCGCTTTACCAGGCATCCAGCGCCAAGCACAAGGCGGAACTGGAAATGCTGGCGCAGATAGCGGCCGGCAAGCTCGACACATCCTGGATCGACGCCCGCCTGGCCGCGCAGGGGTGCAAGTTGAAGTAAGCCGGAATGATCGCGGCTACAGGCCTTTGCGGCTGCCGCAGGGCGAAGCCATGGACAAAGTCCAGAGGGAAAAGGGGAGAAAAAATTTCTCCCCTTTTTTCTTTCCGGATCCTGCCCCCGAACGCAGCCCGCGCCGACCGCCACGATGAATCCAGGCGTGGCTGCAAGGGCGATAGCCGAAAAGGGGGGCGATGGGGGGCTCCCCCAATATTAAAAAAATCCTCTGTTTGAGCGAAGGCCAGGCTCGCCGGCGTCCGCCGTCTCAGCCCGCTTCGTCAACCTGCCGGTTCACCTTGCGTTGTCCGCGAAACAGCAGATGGGTCGCGGACAGGTGGAAGCGCATGGCGGTTTCGGCATGCGCTGCATCGCCGGCCCGCAAGGCGGCGATGATGTCGCGATGATGCTCCACGCTGCGCAGCATGTCCTCGCGGCTGTAGAAATAGAAAGAACCGATGATGATGGGCAGGTCCAGCAGACTGTCCACCAGCGAACGCACGCGCGCCGATTGCGCGGCCGCCAGCAAGGCATGATGGAAGCGGTTGTTGAGCTTCTGCACCTGGTCGACATGGTCGGCGTCATCCGACTCGGCGGCGTCCTTCATCCCTTGGTTGATGACTTCCAGCTCGTCGATCTGCGCCGGTGTCGCGCGTTGCGCGGCTACCCGCGCGGCGTAAGGTTCCAGCAGCAATCTCAGCTCGAATGCCTCGTCGATGTCGCGGTCCAGCCAGCCCAGCACTACCGTCCCGCGCCGGCCGTCGCGCTTGACCAGGCCGTCGGCCTCCAGGCGTTCGATGGCCTGGCGCACGGGGGTGCGGCTGACATCCAGTTCCTGCGCGATACGTTCTTCGCGCAGCTTTTCGCCGGGCAGGAAAGCGCCGGCCATCAGGCGGCGGCGTAACTCCCCATAAACCAGGTCACGGGCGCTGGGCATCGTTGATAGAGGAAGGCGTTGCAGAGCAGCCGACTATACCCTTTCTATTCGGATGGGCCACTGGCGCGAAGGTCGGCCTGGCCTTCAACGGGCATCGACGCCGCATCGTCGGCATCCGGGCCATCCAGCACAGGCTCGAACCGAGCCCCCATCGACTGCTCGAAGGCATACGCCAGCCCAAGCAGGCGCGCTTCGTCATGCGGCGCGCCCATGAAGGACACGCCGATGGGTACGCCCGCCCGCGCCCTGCCCGCCGGCACACTGATCTCCGGCAAGCCGGCCGCGCTGGCGACATACAAGGCCGCATACGGATTGCCGGGATGCTCCACATACGTCGGATCGGGCCGGTCATGGCGCGGCGACGCCGGGCACGACAGCGTGGGAAACACCAGGGCCGCCAGATCGTCCTGCCGCATCCGATGCGTCAGCGCCGAACGAAACCCCGCCAGTGACGCCTGCGCCTGCGCCCGCTGCGCCGCCGTCTGCTCACGCGCGGCTTGCAAGGCCCGCTCCATGCCCGCCAGCGTGCGCGGATTCACCGTGTGCGTGGGGCAGGCCGCCGACCACGCCGTCCCGGCATCGAGCAATTGCGCCATGTTGGCCGGCGCCGCGCCTATGCTCTTCTTCAGATAATCATCCAGCTGCGCGGGCCATTCAGCCTCCGCCACCGGCGCCAGCAAAACGGGATGCAGCGTGGTCGCGGGCGCGGGCAGGCGCACCGGCACCAGCGTGGCGCCCAGGTCACGCAAGCGGTCCAGGGCCTGCCGCAGCACCGCCCGGACCTCGGCATCCTCGCCCTGGAAGTCCGTGACCACCCCGATGCGCTGGCCCTGCAAGGCCTCTACATCCAAGGCACGCAGATACTCATCGCGCTCACCGCCCGGCACCGCGCACACCATCCCCCGCAACAGCAAGGCCGCGTCGTGCACGCAACGCGCCAGCGGCCCCACCGTGTCGAAGGACAAGGCCAGCGGCAAGATGCCATCGACCGGAACCAGGCCCAGGGTGGGCCGCAAGCCCACCAGCCCCGCCACGCAGGCTGGCGCGCGCACCGATCCGAAGGTGTCGGTGCCCAGGGCCGCGGCCGCGAATCCCGCCGCCACGGCCGCGCCGCTGCCGCTGCTGGAACCGGCGGCATTGCGCGCGCGGTTGTAGGGATTGAGCGTCAGCCCCGCCAGCGAGCCATAGCCGTAGCGCCCATTGGAGCAGGCGAATTCCGACATATTGGTCTTGCCCAGCACGACGACGCCGGCCTGGCGCAGGCGTCGCACCACCCGCGCATCGCGCGCCGGCTGGTGTTCGCGCAATAGCGCCGAACCCGCCGTGGTCGGCAGCCCGGCCAGATCGATGTTGTCCTTCACGACGATAGGGATGCCGTGCAAGGGCCCGCGCACCAGGCCATTGGCCCGTTCCTGGTCCAGCTGGCGGGCCTGCGCCAGCGCGCCGTCGAGCAGCCAGGTCATGGCATTGATCGCGGCCCCCTGCTTGTCGTGCGCGGCAATACGCCGCAGGCAGGCTTCGACCAGTTGCTGAGACGTAATCTCGCCGCGGCCCAGGGCGGCGCCCAATTCAAAAATGTTCTGGCTCAGCGGGTCGTGCACGGCGTCTCCTTGAATGCGCGCGCGTGTCGACAGACAGCGCGCTGCATTGCTTAACGGCACGGGATCAAGGCAATTAACGCAATGGACACGATATTTTCACGGCAGAGCAACGTTCATGTGCCTGGTACGGCGCAGCGCATCGTTGAATTCCACCATCCCTCCCCGTCCTTTACGCCCATCCACTGTTCCGCACCGTTATCGAAAATGGCACGCCACCCACTGGTTTGCGCCCGTGCCTGCGCCGTCAGCCGCCGCGCTGCCAGACCGTGGCGACAGCACCGGCCGCTCCCGTTTGCAGATGTCCTGCGCCAGCGGGCAGCGCGTGTGGAAGCGGCAGCCGCTGGGCGGATTGGCCGGGCTGGGCGGATCGCCCCGCAGCAGTATGCGCTGGCTGCGCACATGCGGATTCGGCACCGGCACCGCCGACAGCAGGATTTCCGTATACGGATGGCGCGGCTGCGCGAACAGCGTCTGGCGATCCGCCAGTTCGACCACCTGGCCCAGGTACATCACCGCCACGCGATGGCTGATGTGGCGCACCACCGCCAGGTCGTGCGCCACGAACAGATAGGCGATGCCGAATTCCTGCTGCAGATCGGTCAGCAGATTGATCACCTGCGCCTGCACCGACACATCCAGGGCCGACACCGGCTCGTCGCACACGATCAGCTTGGGCTGCAGCGCCAGGGCGCGCGCAATGCCCAGCCGCTGGCGCTGCCCGCCCGAGAATTCGTGCGGGAATTTCTTCATGGCCTCCGGCCGCAAGCCCACCTTGGAGAACAGCCAGGCCACCCGTTCGGCGCGTTCCCGCGCGCTTTGTCCTTGTCCTTGCCCCCCGCTGAAATTGCGCATGGGCTCGGCCACGATGGCCCCGGCGGTCATGCGCGGATTGAGCGAAGCGTAGGGATCCTGGAAGATGATCTGCATGTCGCGCCGACGCTCGCGCATCGCCGCGCCATCCAGCTTGGCGATGTCTTCGCCGTCCAGCTTTACCGATCCCGAGGTCGGCTCTATCAGGCGCAAGATCGACTTGCCGGTGGTGGTCTTGCCGCAACCGGACTCTCCCACCAGGGCCAGGGTTTCGCCCCGCTCGACGTCGAAGGACACGCCATCCACCGCCTGTATGGTGGGGCGCTTGCGGCCCAACCAGCTGGACGCCCCCGCGTAATGCTTGACCAGGTCGCGCACCTGCAGCAAAGGAACTCCACTCATGCCGTCACCCCTTCGATGCTGTCCGCACCCACCCGTTCCGCCTCGAAACACGCCACCACGTGATCGCCGCCCAAGCCGCGCAAAGCCGGCGTCTCGCGGCGGCAGCGCTCGGTGGCGTAGGTACAGCGCGGCGCGAAACTGCAACCCGCGCCCAGCTGCGTCAACGGCGGCACCATGCCGGGAATCTCCGTCAACCGTCCCGCGCTGTTCATCGACGGCATCGATGCCATCAGCGCGCGGGTATACGGATGCAGCGGACGATCGAACAGATCCGCCACGGCCGCTTCCTCCACCTTGCGCCCGGCATACATCACCACCACGCGCTGGCAGGACTCGGCGACCACGCCCAGATCATGCGTAATCATGACGATGCCCATCCCCAGCTTCTCCTGCAGGCCGCGCAGCAAGTCCAGGATCTGGGCCTGGATGGTCACATCCAGCGCGGTGGTCGGCTCGTCGGCGATCAGCACCTCCGGATTGCAGGCCAGCGCCAGCGCGATCATCACGCGTTGGCGCATGCCGCCGGACAGCTGGTGCGGATACTCCAGGACGCGGCGCTGCGGTTCGGCAATCTGCACCAGGCGCAGCATTTCCGTGGCGCGCGCCATGGCTTCGCGCTTGCCCACCTTCTGATGCACCATGACCGTCTCGGCGATCTGCCGGCCCACGGTCAACACCGGATTCAGCGAAGTCATCGGCTCCTGGAAGATCATGGAGATGCGGTTGCCGCGAATGGCGCGCATCTGCTTCTCGGTCAGCGCCAGCAGGTTGCTGCCGCGGTAGCGCACCTCGCCGCTGGCGAAGCGCGCCGGCGGCATGGCCAGCAGGCGCATGATGGACAGCGCGGTGACGCTCTTGCCACAGCCCGATTCGCCCACCACGCCCAGGGTCTCGCCGGCGCGCACCTGGTAGGACACGCCATTGACGGATTTCACCGTGCCGGCCACGGTATCGAACCAGGTCGACAGATTGTCCACTTCCAGCAGGACCGGCGCGGACGACAGATCTGCAGTCATGTCCCCCCCTTACAGTTGATTGGCCAGGCGCGGATCGAGCGCATCGCGCAGGCCGTCGCCGATCATATTGATCGCCAGCACGGTCAAGGCCAGCAGCATGCCCGGGAACAGGATGACCGTGAAGGCCACCGCCACGAAGTTGCGGCCGTCGGCCATCATATTGCCCCAGCTCGGCACCTGGGCCGGCACGCCCACGCCCAGGAAGGACAGCACCGCTTCGGTCAGCACCGCGGTAGCGGCGATGAAAGTGGCCTGCACGATCAGCGGCGTGACGATATTGGGCAGGATATGCCGTACCAGAATTACCGGCAGGCGCGTGCCGATGGCATGGGCCGCCTCGACGAACAGCTGTTCGCGCAGGGTCAGTGCCAGCGAGCGCACCAGCCGCACCACACGCGGCACCTGCGGAATGGTGATGGCCAGGATGACGGTCGACAGGCTGGCACGGATCACCGCCATCAGCGCGATGGCCAGCAGGATGTCCGGAATCGCCATCAAGCCGTCCATGATGCGCATGATCAAGGAATCGGCCCAGCGCACGAAGCCGGCCGCCAGCCCCAGCGCCACGCCCAGCGCGGTGGCCAGCAGCGCCACCGAGATCGCCACCACCAGCGACACGCGGCCGCCCCACACGGCGCGACTGAACACATCGCGGCCCAGCGCGTCGGTGCCGAAATAATGCTCGGCCGACGGTGGCTTCAGGCGCTGCAAGGGATTGATGGAGGTGGGATTGTGGGTGGCGATCCACGGCGCCGCCAGGGCCAGCACCGCGATGGCGACGAGCAGCACCAGACCGAGGATCAGGGTCGGGTGCTTGCGCAGCCAGCGCCAGCGCAGGGAGGGCGGCGCCTCCAGCGCGGCGCCGGCGCCAACGTCCACGGCACCCGCCGCGGTGTTGCCGGCAGAAGTTTCAGGCATTTCGATTTCCCCCTGGGGCCGCATCAATAGCGGATGCGTGGATCGAACAGGCGGTAGCTCAGGTCGATCAGCAGGTTGATCAGTACATAGGTGGCGGCCGACAGCAGCAGCACGCTCTGGATGACCGGGTAGTCGTGGTGCTGCACCGAATCGATCACCAGCCGGCCGATACCGGGTATGGCGAACACGGTTTCCGTCACCACCACGCCGCCGATCAGCAAGGCAATGCCCACGCCGACCGTGGTGGCGATGGGTATCGCCGCATTGCGCAGCGCATGGCCCAGCACCGGCAGCACCGCCAGGCCCTTGGCGCGGGCGGTACGGATGTAGTCCTCATGCAGCACTTCCAGCACGGTGGCGCGCGTCATGCGCGTGATCAGCGCGATATACACCAGCGCCAGGTTCACACAGGGCAGGATCAGGTTGCGCAGCCACGGCCACAGTCCGCTGGACAGGCGCGTATAGCCCTGTACCGGCAGCCAGTGCAGCTGTACGGCGAAGCCGTAGATCAACAGATAGCCGACCAGGAACACCGGCACCGAAAACGCCAGCACCGCGAAGATCATCACCAGGCGATCGATCCAGCTGCCCGCCTTGTACGCCGCCAGCACGCCCATGGGGATGGCCACCAGGATGGACACGCCCATGGTCAGCAGCGCGATCGACAAGGTGGGCTCCAGCCGCTGCGCCAGCAGCCGGGAAACGGGCACCTGGGTGAACAGGGACGTACCCAGGTCGCCTTGCAGCAGCCGGCCCGCCCACAGGAAGAACTGCTGCCACAGCGGCTGGTCCAGGCCCAGCGCCGTATGCAGGCGCTGGATATCCTCGGCGGTGGCCAGGTCACCGGCGATCAGGGCCGCCGGGTCGCCAGGCGACAGATGTATGAGCAGGAAGACGATCACCGCCACCACCGCCATGACCGGCAGCGTGGCAAGGATGCGCCGAATGACATAAGCCATGCGAACTCCGCGCTTACTTGTCCAGCACCCAGACGTTGGGCAGGCCCCACAGCAGGTCGCTGTGCTTGACCGCCGTGCGCACCGCGTGCACACGATCGAACTGGCCGACCGCGATGTACGGGAACACCTCGTAGGCGCGCGCCTGGAACTGGTCGAGCAGCGCCTTGCGCTTGGCCGGGTCGGTGGCGCCTATCCACTGCGTGCGCAGTTCATCGAGCTGCTTGTCGCAAGGCCAGCCGGGCAGGCTGTTGCCGCAAGCGGCGCCCAGGTAGGTGTTGTTCAGCGGCGAGTTGACGTTGTAGTCGGCGGCCGAGGACAGGTAGACGCTCCAGCCGCCCTTCTCCACCGGGTTCTTGCTGGCGCGGCGGGCCGTTTCCGTGGCCCAGTCCATGGACTGGATATCCACATTCATGCCCAGGTCCTGCATGGCCTGGATCGCCACCAGGGTGGCGGAATTCAGATAGGCCACGTCCGTGGGCAGCATCACAGCGATCTTCTCGCCCTTGTAGCCGGATTCGGCCAGCAGCTTCTTGGCCAGCGCCATGTCAACCTTGCGATAAGGCTCGGCGCCGGCGCTGGTTTCGTTGGGGCTGCCGCAGATGAAGAAGGACGCGCAGTAGTTCATGCGCAGGTCTTCGGGGTAGCCCATGGCCGCCACGAACTTCTCCTGGTCGATGGCGTGGCGCAGAGCCTGGCGTGCCTGCACCTTGTCGAAGGGCGGGTTGGCATGGTTCATGATCAGATAGGCTTGCGACTTGCCGGTCACCCCCGTATGCACGTCGCTGTCGCCGCGCAGGGCCTTGATGTAGTCGGGCGTGACTTCTTCGATCATGTCGACCTCGCCGTTCTTCAGGGCGGCGATGGCGCTGTTGGCATCCGGCAGGATGGCCCACTCGACGCGGTCCACGTGCGAGGTGCGGTTGCCGGCCAGGCCCGAAGGGGCTTCAGTGCGCCCCACATAGGCGGGGTTGCGCAGGAACACCAGCTTGCTGCCGGGCACCCATTCGTCGCGCTTGAACGTGTAGGGACCGGAGCCGACCACCTCGTTCAGCGGCGCGGTATCGGGCATCTTCGCCAGGCGCTCGGGGATGATGAAGGCGGGATAGCTGGCGACCTTGGCCAGGCCGTCCAGCACCGGCCCGAAAGGCTGGTCCAAGGTCAGCGTAAAGGTCTTGTCGTCGATCGCGGCCCACTTGCCGCCGGCCGCCACCATGGCGCGGCCGATGTTGTCGCGTTTTTCCCAGCGCTCCAGCGACGCCACCACGTCGGCGGACTTGACGGCGTTGCCGTCGCTGAACTTCAAGCCGTCACGCAGCGTGAAGGTCCAGGACTTGCCGTCTTCCGAGGCCTTGTAATTGGCCACCATCTGCGGCTGCGGATTGCCCTTGGCATCGGGCGCGAACAAGGTGTCGTACACCATGAAGCCGAAATTGCGGGTGATGTAGGCCGTGGTGAAGAAGGGATCCAGCACCTTGAGGTCGGCGTAAGGCACCAGCCGCAGGGTCTTGCCCTCGGCCTGGGCGGGGGCGCCGGAGAAGCAGGCGGCGGCCATGGACAGGGCGGCAAGCGCGGAGAATAAGCGGCGTTTCATGGGACGGCTCCGTAGGTTCGGGGTCGGGGAAATAACAGGAATCGTGCGTAAAGCGGGTCGGATTATGGCGGCCAAGCGCAGGGGCAAACTACGGCTGCCAGCTACGGCGCCCAACTACAGCGGCCATTTCGGCATGCGGATCTTCTTGTAGACCAGCGTCTTCCAGTCCGGCGTGGCCACGCCTGGCGCGCCTACGTAGACCACATGCTTGGCAATCTTCGAGTACGAAGCATGGAAGTGCTGGGCCGATTTCACCACTACGATCTTGTGCGCGGCAAGGTCACAGCCCAATTGCGAGAACAGATCCGTGTTGATTGCCTGATTTCGATTCGAGACCAGAACAATGTCTACACCCTGCGCGTGCACCAATGCGCAGTCACCCATGGGCGCGGGGCTGCCCGTCAGGCTGGTCATCTTCATGTCGCGATACAGGGCGCGTACGGTACAGGTGACGTCCACCGGATCGCCGGACAGGGGTCCTACCTTGCCGCCCAGGCGCATGGGCAGCGTGGCACCCTCGCCCGCATCGAAAGCGATGCGCACGGCAATGGGGTCCCACAATGGGCCCAGCGCGGCATCGGTGATGCGGCGTTCGAGCAGGCGGCGCAGCACGTAGGTGGAATCGCCGGGCGCGCCGCTGCCGGGATTGTCCGCGCGATCGGCCAGCACCACCGGGGCGCCGTCGAAGGCCAGCGCTTCATCGATGCCCTCGTCTACCGTGCGGTACTTCACCATCAGGTTGTCGCGCTGGCTGATGAGTTCATCGGCCAGCTTGCGCGCCAGGCTGCGTGCCTGCGCCTCGTCACCGTCGGTATAGACCAGCACCTTGGCGCCCATCTCCGGCACGTCGCCAGTGGCGAATCCCATGGAGAAGGACAGCGACAGCACGCCGTCCTTGCCTTCCATGGCGCGCAGGCGATCGACGAAGCCCTTGGCCGGATCGCGCGAGGTGTGCATGGGCACGACCATCTCGCAATCCACCAGCGCCGCTACCGGCCGCGTCTTGCCCTGCGCCTTGTCCAGGCACAGGTCGAGCAGCTGTTCGGCGCAATGCACGATGTCGGTATGGGGATATTCCTTGTACAGCACCACCACGTCGGCGCTGGCCACGATCAGCGGGCTGAGATGCGCGTGCGGGTCCAGCTCCGTGCCGATGACGACATCCGGGCCCACGATCGCGCGGGCCCGTTGCAGCAGGTCGCCTTCGCAGTCGTCATAACCATCGGCCACCATGGCGCCATGCAGGCCCAGCAGCACGATGTCCACGGGCAAGGCCGCGCGCAGGTCCGCCAGGATTTCCTCGCGCAGCGTTTCATAGGCATCGCGGGTGGTGGTGCCGCTGGGCTGCGCCGACGCCACCAGGCCTTCCTTCAACGTCCATCCCAGCGGCGCGCCGCGTTTGCGCGCCACCCACAGGGGCGCGCCCTGCGCGGTGGGCGTATCGGGATGCTGGCCGGCCGGAAAATATTCCTTGCCGCGAAACGAATCGAGGCTGGTCGGCAAGGGAGCGAAGGTATTGGTCTCGGTGCCGAGACCGGCGCTGAAGATACGCATGGCAGATGTCCTTGGAATTCCGCGACTGGGATTCAGGAAGGGAATCATGCCGTTCGGGTCGGACGCCGTACAAATAGCAATTGCGGCAGGGACCATAACCCATGGTTATCCGCATGCGCTAAAACTAGGGTTAACGATAATAAATTTTAGGGAACCCTGCCGTTCGATGCTGTGGAACGAGGGTTTACCATGCCCTAAAGGTTATGGCGGTAAAGCTGGCGCCCCGCGCAAAGAGAACATCAAACGTGCGCGGCGGAGCCGGGGCTTGCAAGGAACGCGGACATGGGGGATCGGCACGTAAGTGTTCCTCCGCTTGCGGCTTCTACCTCTGGACCAACCACCATGCCTGTTCACGCAACCCCCGCCTTCAGTCACGCCACCGCGTTTCCTGCGGCCAGCGCACCACCTCCGACGGTCGATGCAGGTCCAGGCAACGTCCTGCACGACATTGCCGCGCAATGGGTGGATCGCTACCTGCGGTCCATGGGGCAGTTCTCCAGCTTCGCCTTGGCGGATGCACGGCTGCTGGCCCTGTGCGCCTATGAATTCGAGGACAAAGCCCAGGCTGAACCCGATGCGAAAACCATGGCGATCCAGTTCCTGACACGCCCTCCCTTCCAGGATGAGCCGGCATTGGTACCGACGCTGGTCGATTTCCTGATGACCAGGGAACATCGCGTCGCAACGGCCGCGGTCGTGCTTGAACGCCACGGTAGCTGCGATGACGCCACGGCATTGCTTCGCGTGGTTCACGATGGCGCGGATGAAGGAGAGGCAAGCGACGATGCCGGCGCCCGGCGGCACGCGGGCCTGGACCTGATGGGAGCAAGCTACGAACGCACGCTCACTGCCACTGGATTGCTGGATGGACCGGATCGCCGGGACAGCATCGCGGCCAAGGCAAACAGCGTGCGCAATGCGGCCAGGCGAATACCAAGCGAACTCATCCTTGAATCGGTAGATGGCCCTGAAAGCTTTCTGCCGTCCTGGCAGGTCAACCCTGCACCACGGACGAGCTGCTCGAATGTGGTGAAACTTCTAGAGGAAGATTTGCAGCCTGTCCTGTCCGCCGAGCCGACGGATCTTCTGCTCGATATGCCGCCCGCCATCATGTGTTTCCTTGAGCGCTACCACTACGTGCTGGACGTGATTTGCCGGGTGCTCGCCGCCGAGACGCCAAGATTGGAGATCGCCGCGGCAGAGAGAATGAAGAGCCTGCGGGGCCTGATCAGGCAGGTCCTTCCTCCACCCTATTTAGTACAGTTCGACCGCGTATTGGCCAATCTGCAGAACGGGCATCGTGCTAATGCGCGCAAGAGCCTGCAGTCATTGGAAAGCCTGCTCAACAGCCAGAGGCCCGAGGTCTACACCCTGTACAGCAGGCTGTTGGGCAACGGCCTTACCATGCCGCCGAAGCCGCGAACCTGGAGCGGTGTCCACGGCATCGAATGCGCGGTCAGCCTCTGGAAGACTGACGACAATCCTCCCGCCAGATGGAACGTGTTTCGGTGGGAACCCGGCGCCGCCCAATTCACGCGCATCCTGGTCGAGTTGGCGAAGAAGCCAACCGAATGCTTCGCATCGCTGTGTTCACCGGTTTTCGAGGCCCTGCCCAAGCTGCCTGGCAACCGGGAACTGCGCGAGCAGGTCTTCAAGAAAGCGACGGAAGTGTGCGATCCGAACACGCCCGTGCAGGCCTGGATCCGCCTACGGCAATGCATCGATGAATTCGAGATCGGCAAAGGCGTCTACGATATCCAGGCAAACACGAGCGGCTATCGCCCACGACCGCCGCGGCGTCTCATGGATATCGTGGAAGAGGACTTCCGCAACGTCCAAAGGGAAAGATCGACAACGGCCGCCGGCCAGGTCGAGACACAAGCCCGTGGCGCCCAGGACCTGCCCGCGGATTTCCCGTCGTATGTATGGAGGGAGTCCACCCTCTTCAGCACTTTCGTGCACCGGATGGTCGAGAAGCATCTTTCCCATCAGGGCGTCGTGGGCGGTCTGCTGAGCCAAGGCATGTCCATGGACCTGGCCCGCAGGTTATGGGAGACAACGCCTTAGGCATTGGCCAGATTCGCCAGGTGGACGCACAATGCCGGATTCCGCTCCTCTTCAAGGATCTCCAGCATGGACGCCCAGCAAGCCTATGACCTGATACTGCAAGGTGGCGACGTCGTCGACGGCACCGGCGCTCCGCGCCGCCGCGCCGATGTCGGCTTGCGCGCCGGCCGCATTGCCGCCATTGGCGACCTGGCCTCGGCGCCGACGGCGCCGGGCGGCAGGATGGACGTCAGCGGACTGGTCATCGCCCCCGGCTTCATCGATTGCCATTCGCATGACGACTGGGCCGTCCTGGAGATGCCCGCCATGACGCCCAAGGTCTCGCAGGGCGTGACCACCGTCATCAACGGCAACTGCGGCATCAGCCTGGCACCGCTGCGATCGGAAGCACTGCCGCCGCCGCCCTTGAACCTGCTGGGCGGCGGCTACCGCTTCGGCAGCTTCGCCGAGTATCGCGACGCCATTGCGGCGCAGCCACCCGCGGTGAACGTGGCCGCCATGGTCGGACACTCCACCTTGCGGGTGCGCCATATGCAGAACCTGGACGTACCGGCCGATGCGGCACAGATCGCCGCCATGCGTGCCGACGTCGAGCAGGCGTTGCGCGACGGCGCGCTGGGCGTATCCACCGGCACGTTCTATCCGCCGGCCGCCGCCGCCACCGAAGCGGAAGTCATCGCCGTCTGTGAACCGCTGTCGCGCCTGGGTGGCGTCTATGCGACCCATATGCGCGACGAGGGCAACCAGGTCATGGAGGCCATCGACGAAAGCCTGCGCATCGGCGCGGCACTGAACGTACCCATCGTCATCTCGCACCACAAGCTGGTGGGGACGCAGAATCACGGGCGTTCGGCACAGACCCTGGCCCATGTGCGCGCGGCGGCGGCACGCCAGGCCGTGTGCATGGACTGCTATCCCTACGATGCGTCGTCCACCATGTTGCGGCCGGAGCGGGTGGAGATCTGCGACCGCATCATGATCACGTGGTCCAAGCCGCATCCCGAGGCCAGCGGACGCTATCTGGAAGACCTGGCGGAAGAATGGGGCTGTTCGCGCCGTGACGCCGCCGAACGCCTGCTGCCCGGCGGCGCGGTCTACTTCATCATGGACGACCAGGACGTGCGCCGCATCCTGGCCTATCAGGACACCATGATAGGGTCCGACGGCCTGGCCGCCGACGCCCGCCCCCACCCGCGCCTGTGGGGCACCTTTCCCCGCGTGCTGGGCCATTACGCGCGCACGCTGGGCGTGTTCTCCCTGGAAGAAGCCGTCTTCCGCATGAGCGGCCTGACGGCACTGCGCTTCGGTTTGCGCGAACGCGGGCAGGTGGCGCAGGGCTTCCACGCCGACCTGGCCGTCTTCGACCCGGAGACCATCATCGACCGCGCCACCTTCGACGAACCTGAAACGCCCTGCGAGGGCATGCGGCATGTGTTCGTCGGCGGCGTGGCGACCTGGATGGAGGGTGCGCCAACCGAGGCAAGGCCAGGCAGCTTCATCGCGGAACGGGTGGGACAGGCAAGCTGATCCGAACGCGCAGGGCGGCGCCCATCGGGCCTCTCTCCAGAACCGATATCAAGTAACGCCGCCCCCCGGCGCCATGGCGATGAAACTTATTTCACGCCATGTGACACCTATGCCTGTTTCTCAACGGCAGCATAGGCACGGCCATGGACATCCGAAACAATATCCCGGGACCCGCTTCCCCATCTCCCTCATCCCTCTCTTCCCTCACGTCCCTCGAATCCGATGCCGGACAGCAGGACTTTTCGCCCGGCGTGTTCCTGCGCAACGCGGTAGCCGATTATCTTGGCCCCCATGACGACCTCAAGCGGACGTGCCTGGCCCAGCGCGTCCTCAGCGCCATGGCAACGCTATACGTCACTGGCAACATGCAACGCTACGCCGACGGTGACGGCCGCCTTTTCGATGAGGTGGCCAATTACCTGGATCGGCCACCGCACCAGCACCATCTTGGCGTGGGCGTCGGCCTGGCCCTGAGGAATTTTCTCCAGGAGGAAGCGCAGCCGGGACAGGTGCCCAGGGAAACCATGGAGTGGACGCTAGGCGCGCTGCCCCAGGGGTTCGGATTTCCCCATGAGCCCGGCTTTTTCCTGGCGCAGTTGGCCCCGTGGGGAGAACAACCGGGCGATGGGCATCGCAACTTCATCAAGGACGCAGGCTGCATGGCGCCGCGGATCGGCGTCGCGCTTGCAAGACCCCAGGAACGCGCAGCCTGTGAGACCGCCGCGAACGAACTGCTGGAACTGGCCACCACATGGGAGAGGCAACCACGCTCCAGCGCTTTCGCGGAACCATGGTGCCAGCTCCACGGCATCCTGCATGACACGCCTCTCGGTGACGCCGCCCTGGATTTGCCGCCCTCCATCACGCTGAGGCTGGAGAAGCATCGCAATCGGGTCATCAACCTGCGCAATGCCTTGACCGATCCAGCAAGACCACGCGACACCCGACCGATCTTCTGCGAGACAGAAGCAGAACTGATCGATGCCTTGCTGGGCAAGGGTGCCGCAGCGGCGGCGACGGCAAGGACAGCCACGACGGCAGCAACGTCCGTCCATGCCCCGGTCGAGGCAATCATCACGGACCTGGATGAATTGCTGGGCCAGCTCAATGCAGCCTTGGGATATTCCGCCGGTTTCGCCGCGGCGGTGCCCCCGCGGACCGCGACGGGATCGAGCGAACTCGATACCGCGATCGAGATCTGGTATTCCCATAATGCCGACGCGCAGTCTTCCCAATGGCTGAAATATGCCGAGCGGGATGGTGCGCACGAATTCGCCGACTTCCTGCGCAAACTTCATCAGTGCAAGGACGCGTATCCGGAATGGGAGCTCGATGCCACCGTGCCCGCCGCGCTTGCCACCTTTGTCGTGAACGAGAACGTGGTCGATGAGATCCTGCGCGTCGTCAAGTCGCGGGCGCACGACATCCCCATCCGGACGATGGGGGTCTTCCTGGCGGTCAACCAGACGCTCGACACGCAGCGCGCGCAGGCAGGCCGGTACGACAACGCCCTGTCCGAATTGATCGCCATCGGCAAAGCCGCCTTCCATTGCGCTCAGCAGGAAAGGCAGCTGCACGACATGTATGTTGCATTGTGCCAACCCGGCAGTGTGGCCTCTGTCGCAAGCGTCCTCACCGACCTCCGTAATGAAATCGACACCGAGGTTGCCGCGGGCGTCCGTGCGCCGCACGCAGCGGTCGATCCCGACGATGTCTTGCGGCGACTGAAGGGATTGCATCATCGCGAGTTCGCCCACCACCCCGGCCCGCTGCTCGCCTTCCTGTTGCTCGACTGGCCGCCCTTCCACGAGACCTTGAAGCGGCTCGATCCAGGTGCGCATGCCGAGTTGCAGCAAAAACTGCGGGCCGTGCCGCAACCCGGCATCAGCCTGCAACTGCACAGGCAATGGGTGCACAGTGTGTTGAGCCAACGCAACGAGCACGCCGCGCTGAACGAATTGTTCGGCAGCGAGCAAGGCCGCAAGGTGAGTGGCAACTGAGGAAAGCGGACGCGATCCAGCAGCACCCAAAACGAAACGGGCCGGAGATTTCTCTCCGGCCCGTTGGCCCGATCAGGCAATCGAGGCACCAGGATTGCGATGCCTGCGACCGCGATCCCTTACGCGCCGATGGAATCCAGCGCAGCGTTCAGCGTGGCGCTGGGACGCATGGCTTTGCTGGTCTTGTCGGCGTTCGGACGGTAGTAACCGCCGATGTCAACCGGCTTGCCCTGCGTCGCGCCCAGTTCCTGGACGATCTTGGCTTCGTTCTCGGTCAAGGTCTTGGCCACCGGGGCGAACTTGGCCTGCAGGTCCTTGTCCTCGGTCTGCTCGGCCAGGGCCTGGGCCCAGTACAGTGCCAGGTAGAAGTGGCTGCCGCGGTTGTCCAGGCCGCCGACCTTGCGGGCGGGCGACTTGTCGGTGTCCAGGAACTTGCCGGTAGCGGCGTCCAGGGTCTTGGCCAGCACGGAGGCCTTGGCGTTCTTGTAGGCGTTGCCCAGGTGCTCCAGCGAAGCGGCCAGGGCCATGAACTCGCCCAGCGAATCCCAACGCAGGAAACCTTCCTCGACGAACTGCTGCACGTGCTTCGGTGCCGAACCGCCGGCACCGGTCTCGAACAGGCCGCCGCCCGCCATCAGCGGAACGATGGACAGCATCTTGGCGCTGGTGCCCAGTTCCATGATGGGGAACAGGTCGGTCAGGTAGTCACGCAGCACGTTGCCGGTCACCGAGATCGTGTCCTTGCCGGCGCGGATGCGTTCCACCGAGAACTTGGTGGCTTCGACCGGCGACAGAATGCGCAGGTCCAGGCCATTGGTGTCGTGGTCCTTCAGGTAACGCTCGACCTTGGCGATGATCTGGGCATCGTGGGCACGTTGCTTGTCCAGCCAGAACACGGCCGGCGCGCCAGTGGCGCGGGCACGCGAAACGGCCAGCTTGACCCAGTCCTGCACCGGCGCGTCCTTGGTCTGGCACATGCGGAAGATGTCGCCCGTTTCCACCGGCTGTTCCACCAGCACCTTGCCGGCGCCGTCGGTGACGCGCACCACGCCGTCAGCGGCGATCTGGAAGGTCTTGTCGTGCGAACCGTATTCTTCGGCGGCTTGCGCCATCAGGCCGACGTTGGGCACGCTGCCCATGGTGACCGGGTCGAAGGGACCGTTCTTCTTGCAATCCTCGATGACGGCCTGGTAGATGCCGGCATAGCTGCGGTCCGGAATCACGGCCTTGGTGTCGTGCAGTTGGCCGTCCGGGCCCCACATGCGGCCGGAATCACGGATCATGGCAGGCATGGACGCGTCGACGATCACGTCGCTGGGCACGTGCAGGCTGGTGATGCCCTTGTCCGAGTTGACCATGGCCAACTGCGGATGATTGGCGTACAGCGTCTTCATGTCGGCTTCGATTTCAGCCTGCTTGGCGGCCGGCAGATCCTTCAGCTTGGCGTACAGGTCGCCAATGCCGTTGTTGGGATCGAAACCCGCCTGCTTGAGCGCGTCGGCGTGCTTGGTCAGCACGTCCTTGTAGAACACGGAGACGGCGTGGCCGAAGATGATGGGGTCGGAGACCTTCATCATGGTGGCCTTCAGGTGCACCGAGAACAGCACGCCCTTGGCCTTGGCGTCGTCGACCTGCTTTTCCAGGAAGCTGCGCAGGGCCTTCTTGCTCAGCACGGCGGCGTCGATGATTTCGCCGGCCTTGACCGCGGTCTTTTCCTTCAGCACCGTGGTGGTGCCGTCCTTGCCGACCAGTTCGATCTTGACGTTGCCGGCGTCGGCGATCAGGGCCGACTTTTCGCTGCCGAAGAAATCACCGCCGTCCATGTGGGCGACGTGCGACTTCGAATCGGCGGTCCAGGCACCCATCTTGTGGGGATGCTTGCGGGCGTAGTTCTTCACCGACAGCGGCGCGCGGCGATCGGAGTTGCCTTCGCGCAGCACGGGGTTGACGGCGCTGCCCTTGACCTTGTCGTAGCGGGCCTTGACGTCCTTGTCGGCGTCGCTCTTGACCTCGTCCGGGTAGTTCGGCAGCTTGTAGCCCTGTTCCTGCAGTTCCTTGATCGCGGCCTTCAGCTGCGGGATCGAGGCGCTGATGTTGGGCAGCTTGATGATGTTGGCTTCCGGCTTGGTAGCCAGCTGGCCCAGTTCGGCCAGGGCGTCCGACTGCTTTTGCGCGTCGGTCAGGGATTCGGGGAAAACGGCGATGATGCGGCCCGCCAGCGAAATGTCGCGCGTTTCCAGCACGACACCGGAGGGACGGGTGAAGGCCTGGACGATGGGCAACAACGAATACGTTGCCAGCGCGGGCGCTTCATCAGTGAGGGTGTAAATGATCTTCGACGTAGTAGACATTTTTCTCGTAGCCCTGACTCGATTAAGGGATTGCCTGAATTCTTGCGTGACGGGAGAGTCGGCGGATCGCATCGATGGAAATCGGACGCGGGGGGCAGGCCTGCGAATGCCTGCCACGGAGGGAT
Source organism: Achromobacter sp. HZ34 (assembly GCF_002209485.1). Lineage (GTDB taxonomy): Bacteria > Pseudomonadota > Gammaproteobacteria > Burkholderiales > Burkholderiaceae_B > Bordetella_C. The sequence continues at coordinate 205,481 of NZ_NJIX01000003.1, forward strand.
ACGGAGACGGGAAATCGTTTCCGCGGCCGCCAAGGCGGGTCTGTTCGCTACGGTCGAACCTGGACTCTCACAGCGGTGTAAGAGTGTATCACCGACTCCCGGCGCGCCTCGCAGGGCATTTTCGCCCGCAAAACCGCCCCCTGCTTTTCAGTTGAACGACAGGCCGGCCTGCATCGCCCTGATTGCCCGGGCGGTGCAAATAAACTATAAATAGAAATCATTCTTAACAAACTTTTCGCCAACTGCCCGCCAGTTCCACCACACGCCATGCCGGCCGAACTCTCCATGCAGAAGGATCTGCGCTCGCTCTATCTCGATCATCACGGCTGGCTCCAGGGATGGCTGCGTCGCCGCCTGGGCAGCGCGGCGGATGCCGCCGACCTGGCGCACGACGCCTTCGTCAGGCTGATGGCCAGATCCGCGCCCGTCCGCTTCGCCAGCGCCGCCGAAGCGCGCAGCTATCTGCGTACGACGGCCCACAACCTGTGCGTCAACCTGTGGCATCGGCAAGAAATCGAGCGCGCGTGGCTGGAGACCCTGGCGGCCCAGCCCGAAGCCAGCTACCCTTGCGCCGAACGCCAGGCCATCGTGCTGCAGGCGCTCCATGAAATCGGCGCCATGCTCAGCGCGCTGCCGGAGAAGACCGCCCAGGCCTTCGTCCTGACGGTGGCCTGCCAGATGACCGACCTGGAAGTCGCCGCCGAACTGCAGGTGTCCGACCGCAGCGTGCGGCGCTATGTCGCGCACGCGATGCTGGCGTGCCTGAAGCTGCGCGCGCGCCAGACCGTCGCTGAACTGCGCCAGGACGGACGGGGCTGAGCCGGCATGGTCGCCCACACGCTGCTGCCCCCATCCCACGCGGCCGAGCCCTCCAACGCGGTGTTGGAACAGGCCGCCGACTGGTACGCCCTGCTTTGCTCGCACCAGGCCACCGATGACGACAAGTCACGCTGGCATGAATGGCTGCAAGCCGCCGCCGAGCATCGCACCGCCTGGCAATACGTGGAAGAGATCAGCGGACGCTTTGCCTCGCTCTACGAATCGGTCGATCCACGCATGGCGGCCGCGACGCTGGCGCGCGCCAACGCCCGCTTGCGCCGCCGCCGCCGCGCACTGGCCGGCATCGTGGCCAGCGCCGGCGCCGGTATGCTGGGGTGGCTGGCCTGGCGCAATGCGCTGCTGCCCGGCGCGGTGCTGGCCTGGGCCGCCGACTATCGCACCGGCGTGGGTGCGCAACGGGACATCGTGCTGGAGGACGGCTCGCGCATCTGGCTGAACACGGCCAGCGCCATCAACGTGGCCTATGACACCAGCCAGCGCCTGGTCACCCTGGTGGACGGGGAGATCTTCATCGCCACGGCCGCCGATGCGGCACGGCCGTTCCTGGTGGACACGGACCAAGGCCGCCTGCGCGCACTGGGCACCCGCTTCAACGTGCTGCAGGGCCAGGACCAGACCCGCATGGCCGTGTATGAAGGGGCCGTCGAGATCCGGATCCGATCCAGCAATACCGTGGCCGTCATCGAAGCCGGCCGCCAGGCCGTGTTCACCCGCGATGGCATTACGCAGACAGCGGCGGCCGATCCCGCCCGCGAGGCCTGGACCAGCGGACTGCTGGTGGCGCGCGACCTGGCCCTGCGTGACGTGGTGGCGGAACTGCGCCGTTACCGCAACGGGCACATCGGCCTGGCTGACGGCATCGCCGGTCTCAAGGTGTACGGCAACTTCCCGGTGCGCGACACCGATCATGCGCTTGCCATGCTGGCCACGGCACTGCCCATCCAGGTGCGCCGTACCCTGCCCTGGTGGATCAGCATCGAACCGCGTTCATAAGGCGCGGGCCGCCCGCCCTGGCTCGGGCAAAAAAATATCCCTCGAAGAATCATGACCTTGCAGCGTAGCGGCGAAGAAATCCGGAAAAATCCTGTCCGGGTTTCGGGCCCTCGACGGTTTAAGCCATCAGGAAGGGAATTCGACAGGCAGGCGTCCCGGCGGTCGCAGGGACAGCGCGTTTGACGAGACGGCCTCCTTCCGCCCCCTGACCAATCCGTTGAAGGAACCGCTTTATGTCCCGCTTCTCCCCCCGCGCCCGGGCCTGGACCGCACGACTGGCCGTATGCGCCAGCATCGTGGCATGCACCGGCTGGACGGCCACTGTCCACGCCCAGGCGCCCGTCCTGCCTGCCCCTGGCGACCAGGGCGATAGCGCCAGGAACTACGACATCCCGGCCGGCTCCCTGCGCGACGCATTGCTGCGGTTCTCGGCGGACGCCGGCGTCTACCTGGTCGGCGCCAGCGAACAGGCACAAGGCAAGATCAGTCCGGGATTGCAGGGCAGATACACCACCAGCGCGGGTTTCGCCGCCTTGTTGGCGGGCACCGGGCTGCAGGCCTGGCGCCAAGCCGATGGCAGCTACGGACTGCGGCCCGCGCCCGCCGGCACAGGCGCGGTGACCACCCTGGACCCCGTCCGCGTCAGCGCCGGCCAGGATGCCGCGCTGCCGCCTGCCTATGCGGGCGGGCAGATCGCCACCGGCGGCCGGCTGGGCATGCTCGGCATCAAGGACGTGATGGACACGCCCTTCAATGCCGTCACCTATACCGCCACCCTGATCCGCGACCAGCAAGCCAAGTCGGTGTCGGACGTCCTGGCGAACAACCCTTCGGTGCGCATCTTCTATCCCGATAACGATGGGTCGACCGACTTCTTCATCCGCGGCAACAAGGTCTCGCAGCTGGATATCGCCTACGACGGCCTGTATGGCATCGGCACGCCCGGCATCGAATCGATCGAGCGCATCGATGTGCTGATAGGCGCCAACGCCTTGCTCAATGGCCTGGGGCCCATCGGCGGCGTGGGCGGCATGATCAACCAGGTGCCCAAGAAGGCCCTGGAAACGCCGCTGAACCGGGTGTCATTCGGCTATGTGTCCACCGGCCAGTTCGGCACCACCATCGACCTCAGCCGCCGCTTCGGTCCGGACGACCATTTCGGCATACGCCTGACCGGCGCGTATCGCGATGGCGACACCGCGGGCGATCATCAGTCGCAGAAAGTGGGCACCGCCACCCTGGCGCTGGACTGGCGCGGCGAAAACGTGCGCCTGTCCACCAACTTCGGCTATCGGGAAAACGACACCCAATCACCGGCGCGTACCACTTACCTGCTGTCCAACACCTTCCACATTCCAGCGCCGCCCAAGGACCCGCGCGAGAACTGGCAGAACGACTGGTCCTACGACAATACCAAGACGAAATTCGCCACGGCGCGCGGCGAGATCGACATCGCGCCGGACGTTACCGCCTACGCCGCGGTGGGCGGCTCGCGCATGACGGAAGAAGAGCTGTTCGCCAACACCTTCCTGCTGGACGGCCAGGGCAATATCGCCCAGCGCACGGTGTATTGGCCCCTGTACCGCGACAGCGTGTCCGCCGAGGCTGGCGTGCGCGGCACCCTGCACACGGGCAGCGTGAAGCATGATTGGTCGGTCGCGGCGTCCGGGATGCATGTCAGCAACGGCATTGCCCAGAACGTCCTGTCGACGACCTATTCCAATATCTACGATCCGGCCTTCATTCCCAAGCCCAGCATTGCCGGCATGGCCGACGCCGGCGGTGTGCCCAAGACGGGGGAAACCTCGCTGTCCGGCGTGGCGATGGCCGATACGCTGTCCTTCCTCGACGACAAGGTACAGCTGACCCTGGGTGCGCGGCAGCAGAACGTGGACGCCAAATCCTTCTCCGAGACCACCGGCGATCGGCTCACGCATTACGACAAGAGCGCCGTCACCTACGCGGCGGGGTTGAATGTGCGGCCGACGCGGAACCTGTCGCTGTACACGAACTACATCGAAGGCCTGCAACAGGGCGGCACGGTGCCGGCCGGCTACAACAACAGCGGCGCGGTATTGCGGCCCTTCGTCTCGAAGCAATACGAGGTGGGCGCGAAGTACGACTTTGGTGGCCTGTTGGCGACGTTGAGCGCCTACCAGATCAGCACGCCGAACGCCCAGCCGAATGGCCTGGACTACACCTCGGACGGCAAGCAAAGGACCAAGGGCCTGGAGCTGAATCTCTATGGCGAAGTCACGCGCGACATCCGCGTGCTGGGCGGCGTGGCCCTGATCGACGCGCGGCAGGTCAAGACCACCAACGGCGCCAATGACGGCAACAAGGTGAGTGGTGCGTCGGACGTACAGGTCAACCTGGGCGCGGAATGGGATCCGGGCATCCTGCCGGGCCTGACCGTCAGCGGCAGGGGCATCTACACCGGTCCGCAATACGTCGACGGGGGTAACCAGCAGTCCATACCCAGCTGGATCCGCTACGACGCCGGCTTGCGCTACCAGACCGTGATCGCGGGCCGCCAGACCGCCTTTCGCTTCAACGTCGAGAACATCGCCAACAAAAGTTATTGGATAGGCGGCCAGGGCTATCTCATGCAGGGCCGGCCGCGTACCTACATGCTGTCGGTCAGCGTGGATCTGTAGCGCTGCCGGCCAGGCTTGCGCGCGCGCTCTCGCGCGTCAGTTCGATGGCAAATCCCAGGGCGCTGGACGGCGCCTTGGGACGATAGGCGATAGCCAGGTTGGCGACGGGCGGCTGGCCCTTGAGCGGCAGATAGCGGACGCCTTCTGCTTGCAGCTGGCTCATGGTGGCCGGGATGACGGACACCCCCATGCCTGCCGCCACGAAGGTCACGACGGACGTCATCTGAGGCACTTCTATGCCTTCGGCCGGCGTGAACCCGGCCGCCTCGCAAGCCTGCACGACGGCGTTGTACAGGCCGATGCCCACTTTGCGGGGATAAAAGATGAACATCTCGTCGGCCAGCTCGCGCAGGTCGATCGCCTTGCGGCGCGCCAGCTCGTGCGTGGCGGGCACCACCGCCAGCATGGGCTCGGACAGCAAGGTTTCCACCCGCACGCCGGGCGGTTCCGCGGTGGGTCCGCGCACGAAGGCAAGATCGACCGACCCCTTGTGTACGCGCTGCATGAGCTCCAGCGTCGAGTTCTCCACCAGGGAGACATCCACGCCCGGATAACGGGCCCGAAAGGTGCGGATCAAGCGGGGCACGAAGGGATGGATACTGGCTGACACCGTGAACCCGATGGACAAGGCGCCCAGCTCGCCACTGGCGATACGCCGCGCGGATTCCCGGGCGCGCTCCGCCCCTTCCAGGACCAGCCTGGCTTCGACCAGGAAGGCCTGCCCGGCCTCGGTTAAGGCCACGCCACGGCGGTCGCGCACAAACAGTTGCGCACCGATCTCCCGCTCCAGTTGCCGAATCTGCTGGCTCAGCGGCGGCTGCCCTATGCCCAGCCGCTCCGCCGCCCGCGTGAAATGCAGTTCAGTCGCCACGGCGACGAAATATTTGAGGTGACGCAGTTCCATATCGAAAACGTCTTACAGGGTTTTTTCCATATATTGGACAGATTCTACCCGCCCACCTACGATCTCGCCTGAATCAGACCCATACGAATAACGACTACACGAGACGCCTCGCCATGCCCATCCTGAAGCGTGACAACGGACCCAGCCTGCACTACACGGTCACCGATTTCACCGATCCCTGGACCGATGCCCCGTACCTGTTCCTGCAGCATGGCTACGGCCGCCGTGGGCAATTCTGGTACCAGTGGGTGCCGCTGCTGAGCCGCCATTTCAAGATCGTCTGCCCTGACATGCGCGGCATGGGACAGTCGTCGCCGGACTTCGACCTGAAGACGGGCTACACGCTGGAAACGCTCAGCGACGACGTGATCGCCATCGCCGATGACCTGGGTGCCGACACGTTCCACTACTGCGGGGAATCCATCGGCGGCCTGACGGGCCTGGCCGTGGCCGGGCGCTATCCCGACCGCGTGCGCACCCTGATCAACGTTTCCGGCCCGGTCTTCATCTCCGAAGGCGCCCGCAAGGGTTACGCCCTGGGCGAAGCGTCGTGGGCCGAAGCCATCCGCGTGCTGGGACCGCGCACCTGGCTGGACCGCACCAACGCCAGCACCCGCTTCCCGCCCGATTTCTCGCCCGGTTTCCTCGGCTGGTACACCGACACGTGCGAAAAGTCCGGCACCGAGGTACTGGCCTGCCTGGCGCAATTCGCCCTGGATGCGGACGCGCGCCCCTACCTGCCCAAGATCACCGCACCCGTGCTGTGCCTGTATCCGCAGAAAGGCGCCATCGCCAACGACGAACAGCAGAATGCCTTGAAGACCCTGGTGCGCGACCTGGACCTGCGCCAGGTCGGTACCACCTTCCACATGATCCAGCACATCGTGCCGGAGGAATGCGTGGCCCTGGTGCTGGCGCATATCGAGCGGCACAGCCCGGCGCAGGCCTGAGTACGATCCGCCGCACGATCCGCAGCACGATCCTCAGCCCGGCCTTACGTGCACGGGCGGCATCCTTGACCGGATGGGTGCGATTCGGCACCCATCCGAATGACATCTACAAAAACATTCAATACCCGCGGGAGACACAACAATGCGTACCTTCAAACTGGCCGTCGGCGCGACGGCACTGGCGCTCGCCTGCGCCACGCCGGCACTGGCGGCGAACACCCCCATCACCATGTACGTGCCATTCTCGGCCGGCGGCTCCACCGACATCCTGGCGCGCGTGATCGCCAAGGATATGGGCGAGGCACTGGACACCTCCGTGGTGGTCGAGAACAAGCCCGGCGCGGAAGGCTTCATCGCGGCCCGCCAGTTGAAGGTGGCCAAGCCCGACGGCAATACGGTGATGCTGGTGACCACCAGCGTCTATGCCATCAACCAGGCCATCTTCGAAAAGACGCCCTATGACTCGGGCAAGGACTTCGCGACGGTCAGCGTCATGGCGTCTTCGCCCAATGTGTTCCTGGCACCGGCCAATTCCAAGTACAACTCCATCAAGGATCTGATCGACGCGGCCCGTGCCAAGCCCGAGGGCGTGTTCTATGGCACCGGCGCCACGATGCACCTGCTCAACTCCAAGTGGCTGGAGGCCCTGTCCGGCACCAAGATGGCCGGCGTGAACTACAAGGGCAGCGCGGCGGTCTATCCCGACCTGATCTCCGGCCGGGTCGACTTCATGGTCGACCAGCCGCTGTCCTCGATGTCCTTCATCCAGAGCAAGCAGCTCAAGGTGCTGGCCGTCACCTCCGAAAAGCGCTGGCCGCAGATGCCCGACGTGCCCACCATGGCCGAACAGGGCTATCCCAGCTTCTCCACCACCTCGTGGTGGGCGCTGATCGCGCCGGCGGGTACGCCTGCCGAGACGCTGCAAAAGCTGCACGATGCCGTCAGCAAGGGCTTGTCCAAGCAGGATACGCAGGAGAAGATCAAGCAGATCGGCGCGGACATCGACAATATGTCCCTGGCGCAATCGCAAGCCTTCACGGCCAGCGAACTGCGCAAGTGGAAAGGCATTGCGGACTCCGCCCACGTCAAGCTGAGCAACTAGGATACGGAACGAGCCGGTGCTGAAGTTATCCGCCAATATCTCGCTGCTCTTTGGCGAACTGCCGTTCCTCGCACGATACGAAGCCGCGGCCCGCGCGGGCTTCGCGGCCGTCGAAGCCATGTATCCCTATGACCAGCGCGTCGAGGACATGGCGCGTGAATTGCGCGCCCATGGCCTGACGCAGTCGGTGATCAACCTGCCGCCGGGCAATGCCACGGCGGCTGAGAAAGGCCTGGCCGCGCTGCCGGGGCGGGAACGGGATTTCGAGGCGTCCCTGGAACTGGGGCTGGAATACGCCCAGGGATTGGGGTGCGAGCGGGTGCACCTGCTTACCGGCAACCTGCCCGATTCGATGACCTTGCAGGACGTGCGCGGCTTGCTCGTACGCAACATCGAACGGGCCGTCAGGTTCTTCGAGCCACATGGCATCATCGTGCTGCTCGAACCCCTGAGCCTGCAGATGCTGCCGCGCTATTCCCTGCCCCGCGTGGAAGACGCCATCGCCTTGATCGAGGACATCGGGTCGCCGTCCCTGCGCCTGCAACTGGACCTGTATCACACGCAGATGGAACAAGGGAACCTGGCGGCATTGATCGAGCGCTACGCGGCGCATATCGATTACATTCAGATCGCCGGCGTGCCGGGACGGCATGAGCCCACCGTAGGCGAGATCAACTACGCCTATCTGCTGGATCTGCTGGCGCGGCGCGGTTTCCAGGGCTGGGTGGGCTGTGAATATGTGCCCCAGGGCGACACGCTGGACGGGTTGCGGTGGGCGCGTGAGTGGGGCCTGTTGCCGCAACGGTGATGCGTCTTGTGGTCCCCAGTCTGTTGATTGACCTGTTGATTTGGCCCGTTGATTCTGGCCCGTTGATTCGGCTTGTTCCGCTGCCAGGAGTGCGAAGATGACCTACATTGCCACTGAAGCGGCGCCCTTGTGCCTGGTACCGGGCGACAGCTTCACGCGTGCTTCGTTTCGCGTGCCGGCGCTGGCTTGCGATGCGCACGCGCATGTTGTATCGGCCGACTCGCAGGCTTATCCAGTGGTGGCGAATCGCAGCTATACGCCGGTGCCCACGCCGGAGAGCGATTATCTGGCGATGCTCGATGCCACGGGCATGGCGCGGGGCGTGCTGGTCCAGATCAGCGTCTACGGGACCGACAACCGCTACATGGTCGAAGTATTGCGCCGCCATCCCGCGCGGCTGCGTGGCGTCGCCGTGGTGGCGCCCGACGTCTCCGAGCAAGAACTCACGGCATTGCACGATGCCGGCGTGCGGGGCTTGCGTCTGAACGTATTATTCGGCGGCGGTGTCGGCTTCGACGCCATGGAGACGCTGGCGGCGAAGATCGAGCAGATGGGTTGGCATCTGCAGCTTCTGGTCGACGCCAGGCAGTTCGTGGACCTGATGCCGCGCTTGACGAAGTTGACGCTGCCGGTGGTGGTGGACCATATGGGTCATATGCCCGTGGAATTGGGCACGGAGCACGCTGCTTTCAAGGCGATGAAGCACCTGATGGTGAACCACGGCTGGTGGGCCAAGCTGTCGGGGGCTTATCGGGTGAGCAGCCATGACGCGCACGGCCAGGGCAAAGAGGATCACGGCGTCCATGGCGCCAGGGTCACCGAATGGGCCCAGGCGCTGGTCGACGCCGCGCCCGACCGCCTCGTGTACGGCAGCGACTGGCCGCACGTGGCGACCAGGCCCATGCCGGATGCGGGGGTCCTGCGCAACCTGCTGGCTACGTGGATCCCCGACGAGGGCGCGCGGCACAAGGTGCTGGTGGACAATCCGGCGCGGCTCTACGGCTTCTAGCGGCAGCACGTCTTACCCTGTCCCCCGCCTGTGGCACGCGGCCGGTGCTCCTGGCTGCCGCAACGGCCAGGAGGGTAAGGCCGTGCGCGTCAGGAGCCGGGGCATTATCCGGCTGGGTTCATGGCGTCGAAGAGGTTGTCGTAGTTGCCATCGCGTTCGGCCCAGCGGCGTGCCAGGTCCCGGTGCAGCAGGATTTCACCGCGCGGGGTGTCGCCTGCCTTGAGCAGGCGAAACACTTCCGCGACGTAATCGTCCAGCGGCATCGCGCGGGGGTCGTCGAGCTGGTCGGCGCCAGTGAGCCCGGTCCGGACGTAGGGCGGAGAGAGTTCCAGCACCTCCACCGGGACGTGCCGCAGTTGATGGCGCAGCGACTGCAGCCACGAGTGCAGGAAGGCCTTGCTGGCGCAGTAGGTGGGGAAGTCCGCGCGCGGCACGAACGCCAGGGCCGAGCTTGTCGCCAGGAAAGCGGCGTCGGTCTTGCCCTTGATCAACGGCAGTAGCGCCGCTGCCGTGCGCAGCACACCGAGGATATTGGTCTGCACGATGGCTTCGGCAGCCTCCGTGTTCCAACTATCGGCGCGCATGTCTTCCGTGCGCGAGATGCCGGCATTGGCAATGAGCACATTGAGTTCGGGGAAGTCTTCGCGCAGTTGGGTGGCGAAGTGCGGCGTGGCGGAGGCATCGTCCAGGTCGAACCGCAGTGCGGTCAGGCCAGGCCGGGCGGCGCTGATCTGATCGAGCAAGGCCTGGCGGCGTCCGGTCACGATGACGCGATTACCGCGATCGTGAAAGGCTTCGGCCAGCGCGCGGCCGATACCGCTGGTGCCGCCGGTGATGAGTATGGTGTTTCCGGTGAGTTTCATAGGGTTGGCTCGGTTGGCTTGAATGGCCACGAAACCGATATGCGCATGTTCCAGGCAGGCATGAGCCCGGCACGGGAGAATATGCGGTCATCGAACGGCGTCGTGAAACATCGGGAACTACCCTGCTGGGTTCCTCCCGAATTGGACGCGTTGGATGACGGTAACGCCTACGGCAGCTTGTAGATAAGCCGCGGGTGAAAGTCTAGCCGCGAAGCTGGAATGTGGTCAATGGGGGATTTTTTGAGAACGATCAAGGTCCAGCCGGCAAGCTCAAGGCGGCCAGGATACGGCTTTCGTAAGCTGGCCAATCTCCAGCGGAATTCTCGATGGCGAGCTTGGCCAGCGGCAACTGGTCAAAAAGATCGTCGGTTGCGCCCCGGTAATCGCGGTACAACGCGATTAGTCCATGCAGGCCTTGGTACCCTCTTCGGATGCAATACGGTCCTTTGAGCTTCCAGTTCACTTGATATTCGATCCACTCGGCGCCGCGTTCCGTACAGACTGTTCGAACCGCTTTTTCGATATCTTCCTGCCAAAGGTAAATCACGAGCGGATCCAGCGGTGCCATGATCGCGGCCAACGCTTTCACATAATCGGAAAGCAGCGCGGAGCCTGCTTCCATCAGAAGCAGGTGGGTCAGGTCACCATGGAACAGCTGCCCGTCCAGGATCGGAATGGCGGAACCGTTCCTGGTCGCCTCGACAAAGGCGGCCCATCGGGCCAGTGCGCGGGTGGCAAGGTGCTGCGGCGTGGCGTCTTTCCAAGGCTCGAACCAGTTCTCAAGCTCGTCGGTCGCGCGTACGGGATGAGGGTCGGTCCTTTCGTGTATAGGCAACGCCACGAACCCGCAAGCTTCCAGGCGCTTGGCAACGAAGCGCATCGTCGTGGATTTCCCCGAACCCATGATGCCCTCGACGATGACCAAGCTGTGTGCGGGATGCGCTGGAATGAAAGGATGAGATACGGTCGCCATTTTTTCTGAGGGCTTTATCGACGGTCCCGGTCCATGTTCACGGACCGTCGCATGCTCGGGGTGCGCAATCTTCGACGAAATCGACGCCATTGTCGAACGTCTATTTTTTGCTCACCCTGCCCGACCACCTCGGAACCGATCCGCCCTGTCCAGCACTCAGACGATAGCCGTCGCGTGCCGTAGGCGATGTTCGTTGCTGCTTCCAACACGCAGGAGAGTGGAGATGCGCCTGAGCAAAGTACAAGCCGGTTTATTGATCGTTGCGGGAACTGCCATCCCGCTGATTTCAGTTGCTACAGACAAGGTGGTTGAAGTGTATCCAATTCGTCCTGTAAGGCTAGTCGTTGGCCAACCACCCGGAGACGGCGCGGACATCATCGCGCGTCACCTGGCGGCAGCGATGTCAGAAGATCTTGGACAGAAGATAGTCATCGAGAATCGGCCTGGTGCCGCCGGCAACATCGCCGCCGCGGCCGTGTCCCAGGACAATGCGGACGGCTACCTATTCTTTCTGGCCGCCAGACCCGTGATTCTTCACAAGAAGATGTACAGGGACATCAAGTACGATTTCTCCAGGGACTTCGTTCCCGTTGGCATGGCTGCGCGCTTTCCCTATGTCCTGGTGATGGGAAATCACGTTGCCGCAACGTCGTTGCTGGATGCAATCGCGTACGGCAAGTCGAACCCCGAGAAGCTGACTTGCGGTTCGGGGGGCATAGGTTCAACGACGCATCTCCTCTGTGAGATGGTGCGCGAAAGTGCAGGCTTACCCTGGATGCATGTTCCTTATACCGGAGACTCACCCGCCCTGATGGATGTGATCGGCGGCCGCTCCGACTTTTGCATTGTTACGGCTCCATCCGTATTGCCTTTCATTGCGGCAGGCACCGTGCGTGCCATGGCTGTGTTTGCGCCTGACCGGGTTGCATTGATTCCCGGGGTACCCACGATCGCCGAATATGGATTTCGCGGCGCCGATGCGCAGGGATGGTTTGCCGTCATGGCGCCCAGGGGAACTCCGTCGTACGCGATCGAGCGCTTGAATCGATCCATCAACAAGGCGCTTTCAAGCAAGAAAATACGGACGCAACTGGTCGGTCTTGGCTATGTAATGCCGCCGTCGATCAACACACCGGACGTGCTTGAAACCTTCCTGGACGATGAAACTGAAAAGTGGACGTCGCTCCTGGAAGCGCAGCAAATCCCCGGGCTCCAGTAGGCTCTTGCCGCAGGCATCCGCATTCACGCCTTGCCTGCCGCCACGTTGACGCTGATGGCGATGATGAAGACGTTGAAGAAGAAGGCGATGACGCTATGCATCAAGGCAAGGCGGCGGACGCGGCGGTTGGTTATTTCCACGTCCGAGACTTGGAAAGTCATGCCCAGGACCAAGGCGAAATACGCGAAGTCCCAGTAGTCGGGATCTTCGTCACCCGGAAAGTCCAGGCCCTTTTGCGTGCTGGAGCGATGACCGTAATAGGTATGGGCGTAATGCAGCGCGAAGATCATGTTCATGTAAAGCCAGGACATGACGATGGTAACGGCGGCGGCCAGCATGTCCAGCACCCCGCCTACCCCCTTCTGGCCACGCAACTCCAGCCACAGCGCGACCATCACCACACAGGACAGCGCCACACTGCTCCACAGCACGCCAAAGCGTCCTACATCCTGCTGCTTTGCTCGCACCCGCATGGAAGCCGGATCGCTCTTCGCGAATGCACGAGCGGTCACCAGCAGGAAAACCAGCGCCCCGACATCGAAGCCGGACAGCAACGCAAGACTGAGCGGGGCCTTGAGGACGTAAGCGCCCCCTCCCGCCACCAGCGCCAATACTCCACAAAGCATCAACCGCCTGTGCGCGTGGAAAAAAGGCAGGCTATCGACGGACGCTGCAGGACCTTCGTTGTGCTGTTTGTCAGGAATGGATTTCGTCATGGCGGGGAGCGTGAATTGAATAGCGTAGCGCCAGGCTATCGCGGATTTGTCAATTTGACGGCACTGTGCACACAGGAAACTGCAACCGCGCCAGATCGGTCCGCTAATCCTTGAACGGGTTCAAAAGCTGAACGCCCGTGCCGGCAAAATCGGCGGTGTTTCGCGTCACGACGGTCAATCCGTGAATCAGCGCTGTTGCGGCAATTAACTTGTCCAATGCATGTTCGTGGTGAGGGACGCGGAGACGCCCCCACAGTTGGCCGATTCCGTCGTCCACCGGCAGGATGTTCCGGCCATGTTCGCTGAGGACGCCACTGAGCCAGTTTTCAAGACGCGTTGCCTGCGACCGGTCGCCCCTGTGGCGAATAATCTCTACCCCCCGCCGCAATTCGCCGATTGTGACAACCGAAAGGTATATGTCGGCGTCTTCGCTCGCCGCTTTGCGGAAAAAGGCCAAGACGCCTCTATCCGCTCGATCTCGCTTCCGAGCCTCACTGATAACGTTGGTGTCAACTAAATACATTCACAGCCTCACCGTCATCCACTCGCGCGAAATCGGCATCCTCCCCGACGTTAGGGATGCTCATGAGGACCTCTGCGAAGGTCTTTCGTTGAGGCCGTCTAAGCGCCTTCGCCAAAATTTCGCGGTGCTCCGCCTCGGCACTCCGGCCATGCGAAGCGGCCTGCTCCCGCAGGCTTTGGACAATTGCATCGTCCACATTTCGAACCAGAAGATTTGCCATGATAGTCTCCACGCCGTGAATGCTATCAATGATAGCGCCAAAGTCAAAAATTGCAAGCATTGCTATCACCAAGACGCGCCCACGGCTCACCCACATCTCCACCTGGACGTGGCGCCCTGATGTTGCCCTTTCGACCGCAGAGCGGAGAAATCAGGGTCGGACGGTGAGGCGTCAAATCAGAGATCGCGGCTTGATTTGCGGCAGATCAAAGCGAGTGCGAAGTTCAGACACCACGGGCTCTGCTTCCGGCACTCTCACTATCAGGGCGCTCGCGACCATACGTCCTCCAGGCGTCGATTGAATCATGGTGAGCAGATGGTCACGCCGGGCCAACGCTTGTCGAAGCGTTTGGATCGAACCCGATCCATGAACGTGGCGACACTGACGCGGCGCGGATTGTGACGAATGCGCAATTCGAACAAGTCATCCAGACCATACGGCGCAATCACCTTGAGCGAATCGTAAGCGTCCAGATAGACGCCCACGCAAGTGGCGAACTCCGGCCACGTGGCCAGCCCATCTTCCAACGAAATCAAAGGCGGAAAAGCTTGCCCTGATGCGTTGACCAACCACTCGTGGACTCTCGCTTGATTCGTCACTTCCCAATCGAGCCCGCCAAGCAGAGAAGACAGTTGGTTCCCAAGCCGAGCATCCAGTTCCAGGGACGCGCCGGCATCGAAATACGCGACATCGATGTCAGCAACAGGCGACGGTTCCTGAAAGCCATGCAGACTATCCCATACCAAAGACCGGATGACGCCCGCCCCGATGCACCACGACGACAACCCAAGCGAGCGAACGGCACGCAACGCGGCCATCAGCTGGTCGGAGGATCCAACCAGCTCGCATAGTCGATTGATATACGCGACTTGAGTGTTTACCAAGGCCGAAACTCAAAATTGTTCTTGGGTCTGACACGCGTCCAAGATCGTCACAGCGCTGATAGCTGAATCCACACTGAACGAGTCGCGACGAGTAATCGGAAAAGAGAACGCAGCCTTTCCAAAATGGCAATGGTAGCCAAGTTGCCACCCGGTACATTGCCCAAAAATGCCGCGCAGGGCTAGCTTCTTGACGCGAAATACCTATAACAGGAGACAAACCACCATGACGGCTATACGTTGCCAGCTTCTGGCGTCCATTTTTTGCCTGCTTACGATCCTCATGCCTCAGGCGCATGCGGAAGACTCCGCCAGCGCACCACTACATTTGGTCGTGCCCTTCGCCCCAGGCGGCCCGTCGGACCTGATGGCGCGCAAGCTCGGAGAGCAACTCGGGGCGCGCATGCATCGGTCTGTCATTGTCGATAACAAGGCAGGCGGCGGCGGCTCGATCGCCGCAAGTTTCGTCTCACGCGCCGAACCCGATGGCAGTACCATCCTGTGGACGACCTCTACCATCGCCATCGATCCCGTTCTGCGCCCATCCCTGCCCTATGACGTGCAGAAGGACTTGACGCCTATTGTCACGGCGATGATCAGTCCGCTGGTGGTGTTGATCAATCCCAAGCTGCCAGTGCACGACATTGCCGGTCTGGTCGCGTATGCGAAAGAACATCCGGGAAGATTGAATTACGGATCCGGCGGAGTCGGTACATCGCTGCATATGTCGACCGAGCTGTTCATGCTCGACACTGGCACAAAGATGACGCATGTACCCTACAAGGGCGCCAGCGAAACCGTCGTCGGCATGCTCTCCAATGACATCCAGCTGTTGTTCAACCCTATGCCCACGGCACTCCAGTATGGAAAATCCGGCCAATTGCGCGCCCTCGCGGTGGCGAGTCCCAAGCGCAGCGAAGCCTGGCCGGAACTGCCCACGGTCGCGGAAAGCGGCGTGCGGGGCCTGGCAGATTTCGATGCCAGCCTGTGGTACGCCTTGTATGCCCCGGGCAAGACGCCCAAACCGGTGGTCGACACGCTGAACAAGGAAATCAACGCTGCACTGCAAGACCCGTCCATGAAGCGATTCCTGCGCGAGCAGGGCATGGAGACCCTGGGAGATACCCCGGAACAGGCCAGGCAGCGGCTGGACAAGGAGATCCACCAGTGGCGGGAAGTGGTCAAGGCCGCGCAGATCAAATTGAACTGAACAGACAAGCCCGAGGAGCATCATGGATATCGTTGTAGACGCCATCGCTGGCTATGCGGCACACCTGACTTATGACGCTTTGCCCGACGCCGTCGTCGAGCGCACCAAGCACCTGATCTTAGACACTGTCGGCTGCGCACTGGGCGCGGCAGGCAGCCTGCCGGCCCGTATCGCTACGGCGATGGCCGGCGCCGTGCAGGCGAAGACGCCTGCCACCGTAATGATCACCGGCATGCGCACCACACCCGACCTGGCAGCCTTTGCCAATGGCACACTGGTCCGGTACCTCGATTACAACGACACCTATACCGGCCGCGGAACGGTTCATCCCAGCGATATGTTCGCGGCGGCGCTTGCCGCGGCTGAATGTGCGGGAGGCGACGGCCGCGCGCTCATACTAGGCACCGTGCTCGGGTATGAAGTGCTTTGCAACCTGGCAGATAACGGTGCGATGCAGCGTAATGGCGAAGCGTCAGAGTGGGACCAGGCCACCTATGGCGTGATCGCCGCCGCGGCAGTAGCGGCCCGGCTCATGGGGCTGGCGCAGGACCAGACGGCGCATGCTGTCAGCTTGGCGATTTCTTCGCACATGTCCTTGATCCAGATCCGCCATGGCCAGATTTCGCATTGGAAAGGTTGCGCATTAGCGAATGCTGCTCGCAACGGAATTTTCTGCGCGCAGTTGGCTGCCCAGGGCATGACGGGGCCGGGCCACATCTTCGATGGCAAACATGGTTTTTTCCAGGCAACGGGAATCAATTTCGAAATGCTGCCGTTTGGCGGCGCCGGCAACGAATTTCGCATCATGTCTGCCCGTGTCAAACCTTTCCCGGCCGGCTATTTTTCACAGAGCGCGATCGAGGCAGTGCTGGAATTGCGTCCGCAGATACCGGATGTCGCCCATGTCCGGAAGATTCACCTGGAGACTTTCCCATCAGGTCATCGCATCATGGGTTCTGACGAGTCGCGCTGGCGTCCGGAAACCCGGGAAAGCGCCGATCACTCCCTGCCCTTTGTCATGGCCATGGCCCTGATCGACGGATGCCTCAAGGAGCGTCACTACGATGAGGGGCGTTTCAAGGACGAGGACGTGCGCGCTGTCATGGCGAAGATCGCCGTCTCGGTCGGCGAAGAGTCAGTGAAAGCATGGCCGGCCGTTCCGCTGAACGTACTGCGCATCGAGCTGGATAACGGCCGCGATCTGGTCACGCGCGTGTCGCATCATCTGGGGCACTACACCCGCCTGATGACGGACGCGCAGCAGGAGGCCAAGTTCAGGGACCTTGCCCAAGAAGGCGCGGCGCTGCCGCAGACGCAGGTCACCCAGCTTCTCGATCGCCTGCGCAAGCTTGAGTCGGAGACGGATTTGAGTGGCTTGCTCAAGCTGACCGTGAAGGAAGGATAGCGGGGTCTCTACATTATGGGAGCGCGCACGCTCCGCGCCGGCCGTCGTTAACGCCAGCCCAGCGCGGGAGCGACGTGCTTGAGTATCGATTCGATAACGTGCGCGCAGTAGTCCACGCCCAATTGATTCGGGACGGTCAGCAGTAGCGTGTCGGCTTCAGCGATCGCTTCGTCCTTGGCCAATTCATTTACGAGCGTCTCAGGATCGGCCGCGTAACTGCGCCCAAAGATTGCCCGGATATTCTCGTCGAGCATGCCGATAGTATCGTCGCTGCCGGCATTGCCGCCGAAATACATCCGGTCCCTCTCGTTCATCAGCGCGAAAATACTGCGGCTGACCGATACACGCGGTTCGCGGGCATGCCCGGCTTCCTTCCACGCCTGGCGGTAGGCTCGAATCTGTTCGGCCTGCTGGATGTGCAGCGGGCGGCCGGATTCGTCGTTCTTCAGCGTCGAACACTGCAGGTTCATGCCCATTTGAGCCGCCCATACCGCCGTCGCATCCGAGCCCGACCCCCACCAGATCCGGTCACGCAGCCCCGCGGAATGCGGCTCGACTCGCAGCAGTCCGGGCGGGTTGCTGAACATCGGCCGCGGATTGGGTTGCGCGAAGCCTTCGCCACGCAGCACCTCGTAGAAAACCTCGGTGTGGTGCCGCGCCAGATCGGCATGCGTCTCGCCTTCGCCAGGTGCATAGCCGAAGTAACGCCACCCATCGATCACCTGTTCGCCTGAACCCCGGCTGATGCCCAGTTGCAGGCGTCCACCCGCGATGAGGTCGGCCGCACCGGCGTCCTCCGCCATGTAGAGCGGGTTTTCATAACGCATGTCGATAACAGCGGTGCCGATTTCAATGCGGCTGGTTTTGGCGCCGACAGCGGCCAGCAGAGGAAACGGCGACGCCAGCTGGCGCGCGAAATGATGCACGCGAAAATAGGCGCCATCCGCGCCAATTTCTTCGGCCGCGACGGCGAGTTCAATGGATTGCAGCAGAACGTCGGACGCCGAACGCGCCTGCGAATCGCGCGAAGCGTTCCAATGGCCAAACGAGAGAAAACCAATCTTTTTCATGTCTATCTTGCGTGCACGGGGGAGATGACAGTATCTTGCCCGATTCGCGGTTTCCCTGATACACCGCTGACGGCAACGATGGATTGCGAGTAACGTAGCAAATACAGGCCTTGTTCAGCACTCCGCCTGATTGCCACCAGCGGGAACCAGAAGATCATGACGACCCTTCGATTTGTACTCCGGCCAGTCCTTGCCACGCTTGCTTGCGCGTCGATTGCCGCCTGCGCGGACAGTGCGCCCCGGCAAACCGAAATGGATTATCGAAGCCGGCCGATTCCCGCGACTCAAAGCGCGACCAGCCCCCCGGGTTACTCGGGTGAAGGCTTGAGCATCCAGTCCGGCGAGGGTGAAAAGCTGAATGTTCCCTGGTTCGTCCGGGACGTCCAGGATTCGATCAACAATAAATGAGGCCGGGGTGCTGCAACGCGTTCAAGATGGGCACGTCTGGTATCGCTACAGCTTCGCGCCGATCGAGACGCGATCATTCCCGCCAGGCGATCCCTGATTCATTCGGAATTGGTTTATCGCGGCAACGAGAACGGGTAGATCCACGTGGTAGTGGGTGGTAAGCATGGAGAAATCGGCACCGGCCCATTTCTGGCATTGCGCCATGTACTTCAGGAATTTTTCCTGCATCTCCGGAGGGGAGACGCGCGGCACCTCCGCGAAATCGAACGACATCAGCAGGGCGGGGTTGCTTTGCATTTCACCTGCCGCGACTTCCGTTATCTGATTCCAGGGGAGTAGAACCGACCACTTCCCATTTTCGAAGATCAATCCTTCGGACTGGAACTCAAGGGCTTGAGCAGGGAGTCTTCCCGACACCAGCATCGCCAGGACCAGCGCGCCCGCAACGGCGATCACCCAATAGCACACGCCCACGTACAGCGGGGCGTCTGGCGAGAAGACCAGCAGGACCACGCCAAGTGCCGCAAGGCCGGCACCCAATACCGCGATCTTGCGTTTCGATCGCTCAAGGCGAAAGCCTTCGACGACGTCGACCGACACGATATTCATGCGCCCATGTCGCAGCTTGCGCCGTAGCTGGGCTACGGCAACGACCGCACAAGCGCCGAAGAACGCGAGGGTGGTGATCCCGACATTGCGATTCGAGGGCAGGATGATGAGTCCGATAAGGACGAATGCCAGCGAGATCCCGGCGAATACCCAATCACGAAAACTCGGTTTGTAGCTCATGGATCAAGGTCGGCACGGCGTGGGGGGGTTCGATGGGAACATGACGACTCAAAGCGAAGGGCCCCGAAGGGGGCCCCGTAGTCTGGAAGTCCGTTGCCTCCGCTTTTGGCGGAACCGCTCACACGGCAGTCAGCGCTTCTGCCCTGAGGCTCACCAGCTATTGCGCCCAAAGGACTTTGGCTTAAATCTGCCCGATGCGCAACCCTCGACATCGCCAGAAGGGAAAAAACGGCGCGAGGAGCCAGCGGCAGCCACTACTTGCAGGAGGCGGGCGGCGCCCCCCGGCACCCTCCCCGCCGCGCGCCCCGATTACAGGAAATTCACGCGGTGGCTCCCAGATCGTCGTTGACAAAACGATTCCGCCAGACTTATGCTCAAAGCCAGCATAAATCCGTGATCCTGGTTGAAGACACCGTCACGTGATTTTTTCGGTTTATTAATACTCATTAAGAGCATAAATATCATGACCGCTGCCTCCGTCCTGGATACCGCTGCTTTCCCGCGCACTGTCCCGCCCTTGCCCGACGTCATGCTGGAACCCCTGGTCCGCGCCACCTTGCTGGAAGACCTGGGTCGCGCCGGCGACATCACTACCGACGCCATCGTGCCGCCCGACGCCCAGGCCAGCCTGCGCTTGATGGCGCGCCAGGAAGGCGTGCTGGCCGGGCTGGACCTGGTGCGCCTGGCCCTGCGCCTGACCGACGCCCGCATCGACTTCCAACCCGTCCTGCACGACGGCGCGCGCCTGCGGGCCGGCAGCCATATCGCTACGCTGCGAGGACCCGCGCGTGGCATCCTCACCGCCGAGCGCACCGCCTTGAACTTCCTGTGCCACCTGAGCGGCGTGGCCACGGCGACCGCCGGCATCGCCGACGCCATCCGTGCGTACGGCACGCGCGTGACCTGCACCCGCAAGACCATGCCCGGCCTGCGTGCGGTGCAGAAGTATGCCGTGCGGGTGGGCGGCGGCAGCAATCATCGCCATGGCCTGGATGACGCCGTCCTGATCAAGGACAACCACGTCGCCCTGGCCGGTGGTGTCCGCAATGCCATCGAGCGTGCCCGCGCCGCGGTCGGCCACATGGTGCGCATCGAACTGGAGGTGGACACCCTGGCACAGCTGGAAGAAGCCCTGGCGCTGGGCGTGGAAGTGGTGTTGCTGGACAACATGAGCCTGGACCAATTGCGCCAGGCCAGCGAGATGTGCCGTGGCCGCGCGGTAACCGAGGCATCCGGCCGCATCACGCCGGAGACCGCGCGGGACGTCGCCGCCACCGGTGTAGACCTGATCGCCGTGGGCTGGATCACGCACAGCGCCCGCGTGCTGGATATCGGCCTGGACGCCTGAGGGGAACATCATGTCCGTCGAGCCTGTTCGTAAGGGTGACGCCGTAAACGCCAACGCCGATGGCAGCAGCGATGCAGACGGCTCAAGCGTCACCGTCAGGGCGCCGGCGCCGCGCCGGGCGCGCAATCGCCTGCGTGCCGCGGGCGCCTTCCTGGTTGCGGCCGTCGGCCTGTCGCTGGGCGCCTTGCGCCTGGGCGTGGCCGAGCCGGCGGGTGGCCCGGCCGCTGCCGCCGCCGCGGCGGCGGGCTTTCCCAAGCGTCCCATCACCATCCTGGTGACCTTCCCGCCAGGCGGTGGCACCGACCTGCTGGCGCGCCGCCTGGGCGCCGAACTGAACCGGGAACTGGGGCAGAACGTCATCGTCGAGAATCGCCCCGGCGCCAGCGGCAACCTGGGTGCGCGCGCTGTCGCCGAAGCCGCGCCCGACGGCTACACCCTGCTGATGGTCAACAGCTCCTACGCCATCAATCCTGGCGTCTATCGCAACCTGCCGTTCTCACCGAAGCGCGACCTGCGCGCCGTCATCAACGTTGCCTTCGTACCGTCCGTGCTGGTCGTGCCGGCGGCCTCGCCCCTGCATACCCTGGGCCAGGCGCTGGCCAGCGCCGGCCGGCAGGATCCCGCCGCGCCGCCCGCATCCGTCCCGCAACTGGCATACGCTTCCTGCGGCAACGGCACGCCCCAGCACCTGGCTGGCGAAATGCTGCGCCGATCCAGTGGGCGCGCCTTGCAGCACGTGCCTTATCGCGGCTGCGGACCGGCGCTGACCGACGTGCTGTCCGGCCAGGTCGGCATGGGCATCGTCACGGCTTCCAGTGCCGCGCCGTTCCTGGCCTCGGGCCGCCTGCGCGCGCTGGCGGTGACGTCACCGCAACGTTCGGAATTGATGCCCGACGTGCCGACCGTCGCGGAGCAGGGCTTTCCTGGCTACACGCTGGACCAATGGCACGGACTGCTGGCACCGGCGGGCACGCCCACGGCCGTCATCGCACGCCTGAACACCGCCGTGGCGGACATCATGCGGCGCGAAGACGTCCAGCACGACTTGCGCCAGCTGGGCTTCAGCCCCACGCGCAGCTCGCCGCAGGTCTTCCAGACCTTGATCGACAATGACATCGATCGCTTCTCCACGCTGACCGCGAGCATGAACCTGCACGCCGATTGATCCAGGCGGCGTAGAAATCGTCATGGCGGACGGCGCCGAGGGGCAGGCAGGCTGCTGCCCCGCGCGGTGGCACGATGGATGTTAAAAAGCACTGGCAAGCATGAAGCCGCGTGGATTCGCGGCCGTCGTTATCAACATGGAAGCCGCGATGACCATCACTATCCGCCAGAACGCCCTGCAGGGCCTGCAATTCACCGCCACGGCGAACGCGCACGATCTGCCCATCGACATGCCGCCGCCGGAAGGCGACGGCCCGGATCCGCATGATTTCTTCGACACCTCGCTGGGCGCCTGCAAGGCACTGACGGTCACGTTGTACGCGCGGCGCAAGGGCATCCCGCTGATGTCCATCGACGTCGACGTCCAGCGCGACAATGCGGAAGAAAGAAAAGGTGTCTATCGCCTGAAGGCCGTGCTGACCCTGAACGGCGACCTCAGCGAAGAACAGCGCGCCGAACTGCTGGACATCGCCGGCCGCTGCCCCATCCACAAGCTGATGACGCAAACGGACGTGCAGGTTTCGACAGAACTGGCGCCGGCGGCTTAGCGTAGCCTGTCCGTGCGCATCCAGCCTGTACTTAGACAGCGCGGCCCCGGGGCGGTAGCCCAAAAAGGGGGCGATGGGGGTACCCCCCATCATCAAAAAACCCTATGAAATAGCGCAAGCCCAGCTTATTCCATGCCCGGAACGATGGTCGAGAACCCCGCGTCCACGTGCGTGATCTCACCGGTCACGCCATTGGCAAGATCCGACAGCATGAAGGCCGCCACATTGCCCACGTCATCGATGCTGACGTTGCGGCGCAGCGGCGCATTTGCCTCGACGTACTTGAGGATGGACGAGAAGTCCTTGATCCCGCTGGCAGCCAGCGTCTTGATGGGACCGGCCGAAATCCCGTTGGCGCGAATCCCCAACGGGCCCAGCGACGTCGCCAGGTAGCGCACGCTGGCTTCCAGCGACGCCTTGGCCAAACCCATCGTGTTGTAGTTCGGCACCACGCGTTCCGCGCCCAGGTAGGTCAGCGTCAACACCGACCCCTTGCGGTCCTTCATCAGCGGCAGCGCGGCCTTGGCCATGGCGGCGAAGCTGTAGGCGGAGATATCATGGGCGACGCGGAAGCCTTCGCGCGACAGGCCTTCCAGGAAGTCGCCGGCGATCGCCTCGCGCGGCGCGAAGCCGATCGAGTGCACCAGGCCATCCAGGCCATCCCAGTGCTGGGCCAGGCTGTCGAAGGTCGAAGCGATCTGCGCGTCTTCGGCCACGTCGCATTCCAGCACGATCTTGCTGCCGAATTCGGCGGCGAACTCGCTCACGCGGTCCTTGAATCGCTCGCCGACGTAGGTGAAGGCCAGTTCGGCCCCTTCGCGATGGCAGGCGCGCGCGATGCCGTAGGCGATCGAACGGTTGGACAGGACGCCCGTGACGAGAATGCGTTTACCGGCGAGAAAACCCATGGTTGGTCCTTGATGACGGATCTGGAAAACCGCCATTTTAGGTTATGTGGAGCAGCCTGGCGGCGACAGGGGCAGGAAGGCGAGGATATATCTGATGGCAGCAGCCGGCCATGGATGGGTATAACGGCGAGCGATCGGGCTGGTCCGGTCATCCAGGAGTGATCCCGCCATGTACGATATGAGACGCCGCTTGCTGCAAGGGGGAGCCGGTTCCCTGTTGAGCCACTTGTCCACGAATGCCGTTTCCGCCAGCCTGCCGGCTGCCACCGCTGTATCAGGAGCAGCCATGACCGCGCGTCCGTCCGATGATGTATTTACCGGCACTGGCTACCAGCCCGGCCTGCTGCTGCACGTCGTGCTGTTCAAGTACAAGCCCGATGTCACGATGGCGCAGAAGCAGGAGGTGCAGCACCGCTTCCTGGCGCTGCGCGAATCGAAGCGTAGCGGGGCCGCGTCGCCCTATATCCTTTCCATCACCTCCGGCCATCAAAACAGTATGGAAGGGGCCGGCCTGGGCTTCGAGCAGGGTTTTACCGTGGCGTTCAGTTCCGCCGGCGACCGCAACTACTACGTCGGCAAGCCCATCGTGAATGACCCGGCGCATTTCGATCCACACCATGAGAAATTCAAGGCGTTCGTCGGTCCGCTGCTGGCACCGCAGGACGGCGTGCTGGTGTTCGACTACGCGGTCGACGCGCCATAGCAGGGCGATGCCATGGGCGGGCGACGCCCTGGCCATGGCAAGGCAACGCTAGACCGACAGCAAGGCAACCTTGCCGGTTTCAACGTCATAGATCGCGGGTTGCACCCGCAGGTCGCCCCTCGCGACGTGCTGGGCGATGACCGGCGACGCAGTGCTCAACACCTTGGCCTGCTCGATGGCGTTCTGCTCGACCACCGCGCGGTATCCCTTCGACGGGGTATTGGTGATGGCCGTGCGCATATAGGAATACAGGGTGGTGACCTGCCCCGGCACGTCCTTGTTGTCGAGGGCCGCCTTGACGGCGCCGCATTGGGTGTGGCCCAGCACCATCAGGGTCTTGACCTTCAAGGCTTCCACCGCGTACTCCAGGCTGCCTATAACGACCGACGAGGCGACATTGCCTGCCACGCGCACTGTGAAGATATTGCCGATGGACTGGTCGAATAGCAGTTCCACGGGGACGCGCGAATCAGAACAGGCCAGCAGTGCAGCGAACGGCGACTGGCTTTCCGCCGTTTGCGAGCGCAGCATTTCGAAGTCTCGCGGAGACCCCGTGTGCCTGAGGCGCAGATACCGGGCGTTGCCGGCCAGCAGTTTCGCCACGGCTTCGTCCGGGGTGTTGGCGGGCAGCGGGGCCAGCAGCTTGGGCGCGGCGGCCAGCGCGGGCGCGGCGCTCAAGGCCAGGCCGCTCGCCGCCGCGGCGGCCATGGTCAGGCCCATGAAGCGGCGGCGGGCAGGTTGGCTTGTGTTAGCGCCAGAATCCTGCGTGGTACCGCAGTTGCAAAGCAGAGAATGGTCATGCTTGACGGACATTTGTCGTTCCAGAAAGTGGTGGATTGCCCACGTAGTATCTGGAACGGCCGCGACCGAGAGAATCAGATTTCTCTCGGCCAGCATGAATCAGGTATGAATTATCCGCGGACGCTGGTGCCCGGTACGCGCAGGGTGCTACCCACCTTCAGGTTATTCCCCTTCAGATTATTCAGCGCCCGCAGCGCGTCCACCGAGGTGCTGTACTGGCGCGCCAGCGAGAACAGGGTATCGCCATTGCGCACCGTGTGCTGGCGGACGTTGGGCTTCACCGCATTCGGCTTGACGGAGGCCAGGCGGGCCGGGCTCTGCGCCACCGCCGGCTTGATCTCCGCGCGCTCCGCGCCATCCGACATATCGAGCGAGGCCACTTGCACGCCACCGCCGCTGCCAGGCACCAGCAGATTCTGCGCCACGGCGGATTTCTGCCGGTGCGGAATCTCGTTGACCTGGCGCAGCGTGGCTTCGGTCACGCCGAAACGCTTGGCGATGGCGGCATACGATTCGCCACGGCGCGCGCTATACACCTTCCAACTGGACAGCTGGCCTTTGTAGGCATCGATATTGGCGTTGAAGATGGCCACGCGGTCGGCCGGCAGGATCAGCGTGGAGGCGTGCTCGCCACGTATCAACGGACGGTTGAAAGAGGGATTCAGGGCCTTGAACTCGTCCACCGGCATTTCGGCCAGGCGGGCAGCCACTTCCACGTCCATGTCCTGACTCTTCTGGACCGTGGCGAAATAGGGCTGATTGCCCACCGGCGGCAGCACCATCGCGTATTTCGCGGGGTCGGCGATGATGTTCTTGATGGCCTGCAACTTGGGCACGTAATTGCGGGTCTCGTCAGGCATGGACAAGGACAGATAGTCCGTCGGCAAGCCCGCGGCGGCATTCTTGGCCATGGCGCGCTGCACCGACCCTTCGCCCCAGTTATAGGAGGCCAGCGCCAGATACCAGTCGCCCTGCATGTCGAACAGATTGCTCAGGTAGTCGAGGGCCGCATTGGTCGAGGCGATCGGGTCGCGCCGTTCGTCGCGCCACCAATCCTGCTTCAGGTTGTAGTGCGTGCCCGTCGCCGGGACGAATTGCCACAGGCCCGAGGCTTGCGAGCGAGACAGCGCGGTCGGGTTGTAGGCGCTTTCGACAAAAGGCAGCAGTGCCAATTCGGTAGGCAGGCCGCGCTGGTTGATTTCGTCGGTGACGTAGTAGAGATATTTGCCCGCGCGTTCGGCCATGCGTTGCATGGCTTCGGGATGCGACGCGTAGTACTCGGTCCATTGCTCGGACAGTGGCGTATTCAGATTGGGGATGGCGAAACCACGGCGGATACGGTCCCAGACGTCACGCGCGGGGTGCGTCAGGTCGACGGTGCGCGAAGTCACCGCGGCGACATATCGATTGGGGTATCCAGGTTGCTTGGAATCGGCGTCAGACAGGTTCTGTTTCGGCGCTGTTCCCGCGCAGCCTGCCAGTACGGCAAACAGCAGGGGAACAATCAGTCGGAGCAATTTCATCAGTCAGATCACTTGAAGTTATTCTTCCATTCCCGAAGTACGGCAAATACTTCGACCGGCGAGGTTAGTGAACGCCCAGCCTGAACTGCGGCAGCTTTGGCAACATCAACTTGCTGGGTGCGCAGAAACGGATTTGTGTCCTTCTCCTGGCCTATCGAAGAGGGCAGAGTCGGAAGACCTTGTTCGCGCAGTTGCTGGGCCCGCTGATACCACTGATGCAGGGTGCGGTTGGCGGGTTCTACGGCCGATGCCCAGCGCAAGTTGCCCAGAGTGTACTCGTGAGCGCAGAAAACTTGTGTTTCAGGCGGTAATGTTACGAATTTTTCCAAGGATGCGTACATTTGCGCGGGCGTTCCTTCGAACAGCCGGCCACAGCCGCCCGCGAACAGTGTGTCCCCACAGAAGAGCGCGGCCGATACGCCGGCCGCGCGGCCCCAGTAGGCGATGTGGCCTGCAGTGTGGCCAGGGACATCGAGCACGCCGAGGTCCAGATCCAGCTCGTGCAGTTGCACTCGATCGCCCTCTTGTAAAGGAAAGTCACAACGTGGCAGTGTTTCAAGCGCGGGGCCGTACACCACGGCGCCGGTGGCGCGCGCCAGCTCCAGCACACCGCCCACATGGTCGGCGTGGTGATGCGTGAGTAGAATGGCGCGCAGTTGCAGGTCCAGTTTTTCCAGCGCGGCAAAAACGGGGGCTGCGTCGCCGGGGTCCACCACGGCGGCCAGGCCCTGATTGCGCAGTAGCCAGATGTAGTTGTCGGCGAAGGCCGGCACCGGCAGGATGACGGGACCCTGGGCGCCGACGCCAGCGGGGGCGTGGGTAGCTTGCATGATCTAAGGAATCCAAAGCGTGGCAGAAGAAATTGCGCCGATTGTAGAACTGGCCGAGTGGTTCGAGACACCACCGGGGCAGTATGCGCTGCGCTGGGAGCAGGCTCAATTCGATGCGGTAGTCGCTGACGTGTTCGGTTTCAATGCCCTGCAGGTGGGGCTGGCCGAGCTGGATCTGTTGCGTGCGAACCGTATGCCTTTCAAGGCTTACGTGGGCGAAGTCATGCCCGAACCCGAGGTGGCGGCACGCTGGCAGGCCTGCACCGTGGCGGATCCGCATGCGTTGCCGTTCGAATCAGGCAGCGTCGACCTGTTGATCCTGCCGCATGCGTTCGAGTGTACCGACGCGCCGCACGAGGTGTTGCGTGAAGTGGAACGCGTGCTGATGCCGGAGGGGCGAGTGGTGATATCGGGCTTCAATCCCTGGAGCCTGTGGGGCGCGCGCAATCGCATGCCGGGCATGGAGCCGTGGCTGCCGCATGCGCCGTCGGCCCAGGTGTCGCTGGCGCGGGTGAAGGATTGGCTGAAGCTGCTGTCCTTCGAGGTGGATCGCGGACGTTTCGGCTGCTATGCGCCCGCCTGCCAGACCGATATCTGGCTGGATCGCTGGAAATTCCTGGAATCCGCCGGGGATCGGTGGTGGGCGGTGTGCGGCGCGGTGTATGTGGTGTCCGCCGTCAAACGGGTGGCCAGCATGCGCTTGATCGGGCCGGCGTGGAAGCAGAAGCGCAAGGCGCCTGCGGCGGCTTCGGTGGTGGCGAACCATCGCGTCGGGGATCTTTGACCGCGGGCATGTGCGGGCGGCCGCGTGCAACTGGTAGCGCGTATCATGCGCGGCTACGATTTTGTTGAATTGAGTGGAATCTATCGTTTTGGCTACTGACGCGCTCCCCAAGGTGGAAATCTGGACCGATGGTGCTTGCAAGGGCAATCCCGGGCCTGGCGGTTGGGGCGTGTTGCTGCGAGCGGGCACGCATGAGAAAACCATGCATGGCGGCGAGATGTCGACCACCAATAACCGCATGGAACTGATGGCCGTCATCGAGGGCCTGGGCGTGTTGAACAAGGGCTGCAATGTCACCATCCACACTGATTCGCAGTATGTGATGAAGGGCATGACCGAGTGGTTGGCCAACTGGAAGCGGCGCGGGTGGGTGACGGCCGAGAAAAAACCTGTAAAAAATGCCGATCTGTGGCGGCTGCTCGACGAGCAGGTGCAGCGACATCAGGTGACGTGGCGCTGGGTGCGCGGACACGCGGGCGATCCCGGTAACGAGATGGCCGATCTGCTGGCCAACCGGGGCGTGGAAGAGGCGCGGCGGCAGGATCTCACGCGCCGCACCGGGGCGGCTTGAGCGGGGCCGGGCGCGCTGCCCGGTCGCGCATTTGGGTGGCGTACACTGTCGCCTTGCCGTTTTTTGCTACGTGATTGCCTCCATGCGCCAGATCATCTTCGATACTGAAACCACCGGGCTGGATCCCGCCCAGGGCCACCGCATCGTCGAAATCGGTTGTGTCGAACTGCTCAACCGCACGGTCACTGGCCGCAATATGCACGTGTACCTCAATCCGGACCGCGACAGCGATCCTGAAGCGTTGGCGGTGCATGGCCTGACCACCGAATTCCTGTCCGACAAGCCGCGCTTCGCGGAAGTAGCCGACGAACTGATGGAGTTCATGCGCGGGGCCGAAGTGATCATTCACAACGCAGCGTTCGATACCAAGTTCGTCAACGCCGAGATGGCGCGCCTGGGCAAGCCCGTGATGACGGAGTATTGCGCCAAGATCACCGATTCGCTGATGGAAGCGCGCCAGCAGCGCCCTGGCAAGCGCAATTCGCTCGATGCGCTATGCGATTTCTACGGCATCTCGAACGCGCACCGTACGCTGCACGGGGCATTGCTGGATGCGCAGTTGCTGGGCGAAGTCTGGCTGGCGATGACGCGAGGGCAGGATGCCCTGCTGATCGAGGTCGACGAGGACGGTGGCAACGAGACCGGCCGCGAAGTGCTGGCCCGTTTCGACGCGTCGGGCCTGCCGGTGTTGATGGCCAGCCCGGAAGAGCTGGCGGAGCACCAGGAGTACCTGCTGGTCCTGGACAAGTCCGTGGGCGGAGCCAGTGTCTGGCGCACCTATGATCCCTTGCCGCCACCGACCGAGGCCGCGCCGGCGGCATGAAGCAAGCCGGGGAAACCTGGAGATCCGTGTTTCACCCCCATGAAGCCGGCCTGACAAATGTTTCGGGCAGCGAAGTGCAACTGACGATCGTGTCGTTATTTTTCATTCCCGCTTGCCGATCTCCAAAAAACCGTGCTATATTCGCTGTCTCACTTCGGGCGGTTAGCTCAGTGGTAGAGCACTGCCTTCACACGGCAGGGGTCACAAGTTCGAAACTTGTACCGCCCACCAATTAAATCAAGGACTTGCGGTCCTTGCTGAAGCGAGTTCCCGGGCCGCGAGCCAAATGCGAGCCAACGGTGCCAGAGGGCGGATCGCCCTCGCTCAGAAGCATAACAAACGGCAGGGGTCAGTTTCGTCCTGCCAGCGGTAATTAGCTGGAAGCCCTGATGCGTATTGCTCAGGGCTTTTTTGCGTTTGGTGGGCTATAACTCACAGCCCCCTCTGGGTTCCCTCGGGGAAGGCGGCAGCGCCCCGAGGCCTTGATTTCTACCTTAACGATGTGTCCGGAATGTGCCCGCATAATTGCAGGCTAAGCGGCATTCGGCTTGGCGCCGTACGGCCGGAACGCGGCGATGCCGAGCACAAAACAGAGCCGGCGTATCATGCTGACGCAACTGCCGAGGCATAGTATGGCCGGTGCGTCACATTCATCAACCTGGAGAAGTCGTCGATGACGATTCCGACACCGGCAACTGCGTATGAAGATCGCTTCTGTGCATTTATTGATTTCTTAGGCTTCGCCGCTGCGGTTGAAAGGGGCGTCTGGGCACCGAGCGAGATAGTTTCTGCAATGCGCAAGGCCGCCAAGGTATCTCAAGGCAACGAGGAGATAGTTCGGGTCACGCAGTTCTCCGATTCGATGATTCTTTCGGCTAGGGCTGATGATGTCTGGGGCCTATACACCGTCGTAAATACTGCATTCTTTCTTGCAGTAGAGCTAGCCGCACATGGTATCTTGCTTCGCGGTGGCGTCTCAAAGGGGAAGATGTATCACAAAGATCATCTCGCCTTTGGACCGGCATTTATTCGAGCCTACAAACTAGAGCAGGCCGCGAGTACACCCCGGATCATTCTCGACAGGAACATCGTTAGCGAGGGGCCTTGGCCTTCGGTCATGGACCATCAAGAGCTAGGCGGAATGCAGACGCACAACCTACCCGAAGACAATGATGGCTGGCGTTACGTGGACTATCTATCACCTCATCACGTAGACGAGTTCGATGATGGACAAACCGGTCTAGTACGCCACTATGAAAAATTGAGAGAACTAGTCAAAGCCCAAAAGGACTCAACGGATCCGAGCTTACGAACTAAATACGGTTGGCTCGATAAGAAGCTCACGGCCGTAGGGCGGTAACCGGGGCAGACAATGGTTCGCCGCCGAACTTCCCGTATTCGGATTCGCCGGAAGGGATTCGTGCACGGCCGAAATCCGCTACGATTGTCTGCGGCGTGGTCCCGCCCTCCTAATGTTGCGCCGGCCATAACATTTGTGCGGTCTAGGGCGATTCGGCGCAAATCCTCTGAACAGCCTTCCGTTCCGCCGCGTCACGCGGTGGGCAACGCATAGTGCAAATCTTTAACGGGCGTTTCCACCTAGGACGCCTGACTAATCATCGGCCTCTGTTATTGCCAGCGCTAAGGCGAAAACCGATGCTACGCACATTCGATAGCGCGGGGTGCCCCATTCCGCACCGAAGTGACAAGCACCCGCCAGCCTTCGACCGGATCGGCGTACGCCTAGGGTGAACGCCCCGCCCAAGACCAAGGAAGGCGAGGTCCGCAGCCGAAAGACGCCCGCGTTTCGCGATCCTGTCATGTCCGAGGTGCCAACAAGAACCGCGGTGCGATTACCGGGAGCTTATTTGTCTCTGCTTGCGCAAGGATGCGGCCAAATAATTTGTCGGGGCATGGGGATTCAAAACTGCGCCTAGTTGGACAAAGCAGCACCGCACCCAGCTCCACATTGGCGGGGCGAGTATAGCCACCGCAAGCGACACGTGGACAACAGTTTTTTTTGCTTTTTTTTTTACCATTGGCCCCATTAATAACGTCGGATTTCCAATTAGCCGGTAACATGCTATTTCCAGAGATGTCGAGACAGCCATCCAAATGAGCCGAAATAGCTTTTACTCCGTTCCGTCGTTACCGATCCCTGTCCTGCTGTTGGATACCACGAACGCCCGCATACGAGCTGGAGTAGATCAAGCGAACTGTATGGAACGCATCCTGCGGAAATCCTCGCAGATCGTGGAGTTGGCTAGGCACATCGCACAGAACGGTTTGTCGACAATTCCTATCCTCGTTAGTAAGGACGACAAGGACAACTGGGTAGTTCGCGACGGGAATCGTCGCATTGCCGCATTGAAGCTTTTGCTAAATCCGAACCTCTGTCAAAAGGAAGGACTACGACAGCAGTTTCGCAACATTAGCGAGACATACAAAGACAAGATACCTCTCGCCGTAGACTGCTTAGCCTGTGACAACGAACAGACAATGGTCGCCGAAATTTTATTGCGACACTCCGGCACCCAATCCGGCGTCGGGCAGCTCACATGGGACACGTATCCACGCACTGCGTTCATGATGCAGCACAATCGATCGGACCCAAACAGACGTGTTGGCCAACTGCTCTTGTGGGCAGAACAACAAGGCATAGACATCGATGATGACTTTCCGGTCACAAGCCTAACTCGATTCCTGTCGACGGACAACTTAGCGCGGCTCGGATTCGATGTCACGGCAGACGAATTCAGCCTGCGGCTTGATGAGAAGTCGTGCATCAAGGTCGCACAGAAAATCGTGACCGACTTCGGAACGCTGAAGAAGAACGTCAACACAGTATTTAATCAAGGACAGCAAGACGCGTACATCAGCGAGATTGAAAGAGAGTGCGGCATTGTTGATCCGGCAACCAATGACGCGGGCGCGGCAAAGGCCGATGCAGACGGAACAAAAAACGATGGAAACGGAACCGGCGCTGGGGCGAATGACGGAAACGGGTCGGGCGGAACCAGAAAAACCACAGGAGGCGCGGGCGGCGGGCCTTCAGGGAATGCTGGGGCGGGCACAACCGGGGACGGCGGTAAAGGCAATCATGCGGGTGGAAGAGGTAGCAAACCCAAGGCCAATTGGGACCGGCCAAAATTATTTGCTCGTGGAATTTACCCAGGCAAGATCGATGACGACCATTGGAAAGTAAGGGGCGTAATTTCCGACCTACGGCAGCTCAAAACAGAGAGTACAACGCTTGCCGTAGCGGTTCTGTTACGTGTGTTGATTGAGATGAGCGTTTTTCACTATTTGGAGTCAATCGGTCACCAACCCGAAAAAAAATTACAGCGAGACTTGGGTAGCGCAGTGCGCCACATGTGCGGTGCGGGCGTCATTTCGGAGCTTGAACGAGATGTGATACTGAGTCACGCCAGAACAGAGAACGACTTACTAAGCATTGAAACTCTGCAGAGATTCGTACATAAGCCGGAATACCACCCGGACCGACAAACCCTCCACACATTGTGGGACCACATTTGCCCGTTCGTAGTCGCTTGCTGGGCGTAGCTTCACCTTTTTAGAAAAGGTGTGCAGTGAATAGACAGACCACTGAAAAACATGATCTCGGAACCCACGGGGCGCTGTAGGGACGTGGAATAGACCATGGAAAACTCAGCGGAGTGGTGCTGCGCGTAGAGATCCCGTATCGGCGGACAGTTGTCATAAGTCACGAGCCAAGGTATGTCGAGCTGTCCTACTCGTTCGGCGATGGCCTGATGGTCCTCTGGCTCATAGAAGTTGCGGTATAGGCAGCTACCCTTCTCGTAGTATGGGGGATCCAAATACACGAGCGTCTTGGGACTTGGCCGTAGGCTTCCCACAAACTCCATCGCGTCCAGCCCATTAATCTCTATGCGGCCAGCGAGAGCACCGATTTGCTTCAACCTAGCGACAAGATCGGCTTTCTGATACCTTGCGTCCAGCTTGTAATTTCCCGTTTGTTGTTTTCCTCCGATCACCCCAGCAGACAAAATCCCTGATCGATTGGTACGGTTAAGGAAAAAGGTGGAGAACGCTATGGCCAGGTCCGAATGCTGTTCAGGGCATGCGAGCACTTCCTTTGCGACATACCAACTTTCCATCGTGACGGGAGTTGCCTCGACCATCTCTATGAAGACCTTGCTATCCTGGGTGATGACTTTCCAGAACGTATGGACCGCAGGATCAGCATCATTCAGCACTATCGAGTCCACATACCCCCTGCTGAGAAGGAAGATTGCCGCACCGGCCCCGCCCGCGTATGGCTCTACGTATTGACCGCCACTAAGTTTGTTATGCCGGAGCAGCTCAGCTAACCAACTTCCCAAACGAGCCTTGCCGCCTGGGTATCGCAGAGGAGTAGAGAATTGCATAGGGTTTTGCCACTAAAGATTGGCGCGAAGTGTAAAACACTTCGGGCTAAAAAGTGATGCGATTTTCTGCGGGGGTAGCGCCACTCGCGCGCGTTGCCATTTCCCCCGTACCGGGGTCGCGGCCAACTTTGCGAAAATGCGGTCCAAAGGGGCCGCCCGGCTTCATCTCCCTTCCTGTCAGTAGTTGTCAATGTATCGGGATGTAGGCATCGGCCAATTCCAGTCGAGCGCGTCGTGGATGCTGTTAACCCATTCGTCATCGTCAGCGGCCTGTGGTCCAACATAGCCCGTTCCGGTCCAAGACTCGAACCAAAAGGCGAGGCCGTCGCAGTGGACGTTTCCCACCACATCTGAGATGTATGCGATGCCCTGACGGGTCACTCGTAACTGCCAATGCCGGCCATCCTCGTGTGATGCGATCAACTCCCGCACGCGGTTCTTGGTGAATTGCGCGGGGTCTTTCAGATCGATTTGCATAATGTCCTTCGGCAGGCGGTCCCGCCAAGTTGTGTTGTAGGAATAACCCAGTGTAGGCACCGCCCCAAAAGGTCCGGAGAATTTCCCAACCCGGCCTTTCCCCCTTATACAGAAAACCCCGCCGGAGTTTCCTGCATGCCTCCCTCTGGAGCAAGGCGTCCGTATGGCTATACAATAAATACTTGATTTTCGTATAGACGGTCAGTAAGCTCTGCTTATTCCTGAATCGGAGGCGGACATGAAAGCCAAGCGCGTTGCCATCTATGCACGGGTGTCCACGGACACGCAGACCACGGAAAACCAACTTGTAGAACTGCGCGCCGCAGCGGCCCGGCACGGCTGGGAGGTTGTAGGAGAGTTCGTAGACCACGCGGTGAGCGGGGCCAAGGGCCGGGACCAGCGCCCACAGTTCGACCGCCTGCTGAAGGGCGCTGCGCGGCGGGAGTTCGACGTGATCGCCGCCTGGTCAGTAGACCGCCTGGGCCGCTCCCTACAGGATCTAGTGGGCTTCCTCGGGGAGATACAGGCCAAGGGGGTGGACCTGTACCTACAGCAACAGGGAATCGATACGACCACTCCAGGCGGCAGGATGCTATTTCAGATGTGCGGGGTGTTTGCTGAGTTCGAGCGCAGCATGATTCAGGAGCGCATTAAGTCAGGCCTGGCGCGCGCCGTTGCCCAAGGAAAACGCCTTGGCAGGCCCGAGGTATCGCCGCAGGTGGTTCAACAGGTCAAAGAGCTGCGCGCTCAAGGCCAGGGCATGATGAAGATCGCAAAGGCGGTTGGATGCGGTGTAGGCACCGTACAGCGGATAGTGGCGGAGGCGGCGGAATAGCGCCGTTGAGCATCGGCGCATGGAATGAATCGGTACCCGATTGGACATAGTGCGGCCCCTGCAATTCGGACGCGCTGTGTCGCGGCCACTAGAAAGCTATTGACGCGTCGCGCCGGACACATGTAGAGTCCGACCCGTCCACTTATTTGGACCTGCCCGCGAAACAGACCGGGCAGTGAGTTGAACCGCGATGAAACACTCGCGCCGCCAACGACTCAACCCGCTGCCAGGCTTTCATCCCCGGCACGCGGACACTAAGGGCGCTAACCAGACTGTTTTCCAAACGAGAGCGGCGCGGTTAGCGCCCTTTTGCATTTGGCCGCTGTACCCGCTCTTTAATAATCTGACCATTGGCCGCGCCCGCGTAGTGAACGGGACGCGGGCCGTACTCACCCGGCGCTGTATTTCTCACTGCCCTGCCATGCCCGGCAGAAATTCACCTGCCCGGTAACTGCGGGCCGCGCCCGGTAACGTCAACAATTGCCATCGAGGGTATTTCAGTACCCACTGGGATACAGGCACGTCTGCTGTGGCTGTATGTCGGACTCACAAGGAGAGCCATGCATCACCATCCACTTGAACAGAACACCACGGAAGCACAGTATTTTGAGAAGATCCGTAAGCCCACTGCAGGCCTGGGTGCCGCTGCGTATCGCCGTGCCGTGATCGCCCTAACCGGGACGCTTCCCTCTTGGGCCAAACCTCGCAAACCCGGTCCCAAGCCCAAGGTTGCCGCCGTTGAATGAGAAGCAAGCGGCGCATCTGACCGAGCTTGAACAGAGGCATGCCGAAGCACTGCGTCAGGCCGCCGAGCACACCCGCCGTTGTGAGGAGCTAAAGGCGATGGATGACGCGGAGTTAGCTGCGGCAAGCGCCGCGCTGGCTGTTCAGGCGGAGGTAGCCTGGGACACCTGGGAGTACCCGGAGCGGGCTTGGGCTGTACAGGACATCATGCGCTTCGAGGCCATTGAGCTGCGGCGGGCTATCAAGGGCGAGATAGCAGCTGGCCGCAATCCCTACGCCCCGGGCGGCGCGCTAGACTTCGGATTCCAGATTCAAGGCCCGAGCCTGCCTAAACGCAGTTCGATCCTGGAATGTGCCTTAGCCGATTACCGGGACTACCGCAGGCTCAATCCGCTACTGACTAGTGCGGCATTGCTCGAATTCGGTAGCGAGCTGGACTCAACTGAATGACTCGCTGTCTCGGCGTGCTCCGGCGCTTGTCAGTGCGCGCCCTTGCGCGGTCGGGCCAGCGCTTCCCCGAGGCTGCTCCGGCTCCACGTATCCACCGATCATCCCATGCGCAGGAACGCAATGCGCAAGTTTTGAGCATTCGGCTCCCGATGTTCGAATAACCCTATCCCCCTACATAGGGATAGTGGAAAAGAGGGAACAGCTTACCCCTGCTGCGCCTAATAATCCGCCGTAACTGGCATCCCAACACCTTGCAGCGCAACGTCTCATCGCCGTCCTATAAGACGGCAGGGAGGCGGCGGCGCGCGTATTTACCAAGGAATAACTATGACGATTCAAGCCACCCGTGCCCGGGAGAAGGTTCTATTGGCCGAAAAGCAGAAGTACATACGCCACCGAATGGCTGAGACGGCAAAATCAGTTACTGCGGAGGCTGACCGCGTATTCGGCCTGGCACAATTCCGCGTTTCCTACCGCATTGCGCTTCAGAAGCCGAAGGCGTATTACGCTGCGGCCCAAGAGGCCGTAGCCATCCTGCTTGCGCGGCCCTACATGCTCACGTACAAGTCTGCCGACCTGTTCGCAGAACTGACCTCGCGGGTTCAAGTGCATCTTGGCACGGATGCCGTTATAGATAAGACGTACTGGTACAAGCCCCTGACGGACTTGCAGCTAAAGGAAATAGCCCTATTGGTCAGGAATTTCCACTTTGATCCGAAGGTGCATACTCAACTGAACCTTATCGCCGACATGCTGCGGGCCGGGCCTCCTTGCGCTGATGGCGCAGCGGCCCGCCCCACCGGAGGAGACAGCAATAGCGGCTCAGTACAGTTCATCTCAAAGAAGCTTGTGCGGATCGCTGGCAAGGACCGGGCAATACGCTGGCGGCGGGATAAGCCCTATGTGCGAGATACCGACGGTACCGAGCACAATCTGCTTACCTTGCTTGGTGGCGCGGGCATCCCGGCAGAAACCGCAACCGCCTGGATGGAGCACGCCCAGGTGCGTGCGGATTGGCTGATACAACAGGCCGCCGACAAGGCTAAAAGGGTTGAGGAGGAAGCCGTCTACTCCCGCGAGATGAGCACAGAGATTGAGGCTGATGACGTTGAAGCAGCCAAGTTAGCTGCCAAGGCCTTCCGGGATGCTAGAGCAAGGCTGCATGCGGAAGCGTGACCGGCAAGTCATTACACGGAAGCCCGATCCACGCTTTGCGCTTCACGGGGTACAGCCGAGGGGGAAATACCTGACTCAAAAGCTACGCAAGCTCTCCGAGGCTGACCCTGCATTCGCCGCTGCCTTACGTCCCCGCGTTTCGTCAGCTGCCCGCTGGCAAGCCTTCACGGAAGGCAGGGCGTACTACGTCGGCGCCGCATGCAAACAGTGCGCCAGTAACAAGCGACGGGTTAACAACGGTGGTTGCTGGGCTTGTCTCATAGCAAGGAACAGGCAGCCGTTCGCCCTGATACAGCGCGGCATCCAGCCTCCTGCTAATCGCTCCGTGGAAAGCCTGCGGGACATCCAAGCACGGAAGCGTAGGGACCGAGCCGGTGAGTACGTGGAGTACCGGGAGGGCGAGTATGTGGCCCGCCAGTCACCTACAGGGCGGGTTCATCTCACCGCCTCTATCCGGGGCTGGGACATTCCCGACCTGGCCGAAAGGATGGACGGGGCGACGCTGTACCGCACCGCTGCCGCTGATCCCGCGTTCCGGACCCTGTTGGTCCGCCTGGGCTGGATTGAGGGTGGCGGCCCTGCTCAGGAAAGCGCGGCGGTATCCGAGGAACAGCAATCCGTGCCGAGTTTGCCCGAGTGGCTCGGAGGTATTGAGGTACACGCTGCCCCGGAAGTTCTGAATGGATCGCCGCTTGGCGGTGCCGTTGATGTGATCATGACGCACCGAGACGGCCAACGTTATCGGGTAGGCCTGCTTAACCTGGAGGCCCGCGATAAGGATGCGCTGTTCAAGCATTTCTGGCATCTTGTGCCCGATAGCATCCGTGCTCTTGCGGACACACCAGACGCCGCGCATACGCGTTACGTGGCTGCGAAGCTCCGCGGATACCTGCGGGGTTGAGGGAGAAAGTGATTGACGCGATTGCGGGGCTTCGCACACAATCACACCGCCGCGTAAACAATCGCGGCCTGGCTTGGCGGCCGGAATCACAGTCGGCGGACTGCCGCGCCCTGCGGCTATTTTTACGTCCGTAGTCTCTGCACGCCTCTATGGCGGGCCGAGTGGAAAGGGGTTCGCCCCTGTCGGTGCCACTGTGCCGATCCGCCAATTCTGCTCTGGCCCGCCGCCCACATCTTGGCGGATGAACGGCGGGCTTCCTGTCACAGTGGAAGTCAATCATGTCCATCACATCCAGCCTCAAGCAACGCATTAATTCCCGAGACCGCGCGGAAGGCGTTCGTCTGCAAATGACCCGCAGTAGCAGCGAGTGCAATGCCGCTTGCTACTTCAAGCGCAAAGGGTACTACGCGCATCGGCGTCAAGCAGGCTGCTAGGCAACTAGTGAGTCAAGCCATCTGCCCGCAATGCACGGGCGACAACAAAGGAAGTCATACGACTGATAGTACCCAGGGATCGACACCACAGTTGATCCCGCTTTCATCTTGGACGGACCAACAACGTTGCTCCGTTCGCGCTGCCCTTGAGCAGCACTTCAAGAGCCAATCAGAAGCAGGCAATCCACTGACACGCTTCGTGTCCTTCGAAGCTGGCCTGCAGGCCATCGAGAACGGGGAAGTATTCGCGGCCATCACGGACGGCTACCTCATCTTGTACGAGGTGGGCGCTCCCTGGTACGCCACTGCCCCACTGTGGATAGAGCAAATGGTCCTGCGCCTCGAAGAAACCCCGGGGAATTACAACACCGTCCTGCGCGCCATAGACGCACTTGTGGATTACCACGGGTGCGTAGGTGCTGTCACGGGCAATGCAGTAGGCAGGCGCGGGCTTACACGCGCATACGAGCGCGACGGCTACACGGTCGCGGCAATCCAATTACTGAAGGAAAAGAACTAATGGGACACATCGCCAAGAAGGTGGTTGACATCAGCAAAAGTGGCATGAAGAAGATTGATCCGCTGCGCGGCGGGGACGCGATCCTGGAAGCCAACGGAATCCCAACATTCACAGGTGAAGGTTCTGCCAATGTGTTCGACATGGGTAGAACCGCCCAGGCCGAGGCCGCTGCGGCGGCAGCTGCCCAACAGGCACAGGCCACACGGGACGCGGCTAACCTGCAAGCGCAGACTGCCCGTGATACAGCGAACCAGCAGGCCGCGAGCATTCGTGATCAAGCCTCGGCACAGACCGCTGCGCAGGTTGCAGCCATTAATCAGCAAGCTCAGGCGGCGCAGATCGCTGCGGCAGCTGCGGCAGCGCCACAGGAAGGGACGCCGGACGTGCAGTTGTCGTTCGGTGACGATGAGAACAATCCGCGCCGCCGCTACCAGGGCGGCTCGTCCCCTTCCATCGGAGGCACTGCTGGCGGCGTGGGCATCCGCATCTAGTGACAGAGGCGGCCCGGTGAAAGCCGGTCGCCCGCAATCTCGGCTGGCGTGAATGCTGCCTTCGGCAGGGCAGCCAGCTGGTGGGAGATTAGCCTTTGTCCCCGTTGGCCCTGAGCTTGCGCCACAGGCCGGCTTTCTTGCTGCGAACCTTTCCGCCACCCGTCTTCCCCCACGCCTTGTCCGAACCCGCTATGGCGCGCTTCCTATCGTCGGCAGCATCCAGCTTCTCCAACAGGTGCGTTGACGGAAGGTGAACGTATCGGTTCAGCATGGAGAGGGTTAGATGCCCGGTGATTCTGGATACCTCTATCTGACTCAAGCCCATTTCGAAGAACCTCGACGTGGCCTCATGGCGCGTATCGTGGAATCTGATGTCATGCACTCCTGCCCGGCGGGCTGCGTAGCCCCACATCTGAGAAACGGAGTCCGGCCGCAGTTGAAAAACCGGCCCGGAGGGCTGTGGGCCGACGCTCTCAAGCAGGGCTACCGCTGCCCTGGTGAGCGGCACAGTACGGCTATGTCCGTTCTTTGTTTCCGGCAGCAGTACCGTGCGCTTGAGCAAGTCGATGTGTTCCCATTGCATGGACATCAGCTCGCCCCGGCGCATGGCCGTCGCCACAGCAAACCTAGCGATTATGGGAAGCTCCGTAGATTCGGTGGCTGCCAGGATCTTGTTGAGTTCATCATCGGATACCCGGCGTGTGCGGCCTTTGGGCTGCGGCGGCTTTCGTGTGCGCGGAATGGGGCCGGGGAACTCTATTCCCCACTCCTCCCGTGCCAAGACATAAGCCCTGTGCAACATCCCGAGTTCGTGTGTGACGCTGCTTGCGGACACGCTGCGTAGCCTCCTCGTTTTATACGCCGACAACGCGCCCGAGGTTAACGCTGTGATTGGGAGCCGGCCGAAGTCCGCAAGCAAGAGCCGCATGGTCGAGGCGTCGTACTTGCCGGACTTCTTATGTGGCGATACTTCCAGCAGATAGCGGCGAATCAAATCGCCCACTGTGTAGTTGCTGGGCGGAGGCGGGGCTTCACTTGCGAGCGACACCGGCAATGGCTGCTCAGGGACGCCACACAGTATCTCTTCTACGGGCCGCCCACGGGCCAGCTCGGCCTCGGCCCACTTGCCCCAGGCAATGGCGTCCGCGCGTTTAAGGAACGTTCTGGACAGTTCAGGGTTCCCCTGACGCTCAATCTGACAACGCCATTTCTCTCGGAATTTTGTGACGCGGGCCATTGCCGCCTCCTTTATAAAAAAGAAGGTCCGGCAGCCCTACGGCGTGCGTATGTCAGATCGTCACCGCCTACGCGGTGCGCTAAAGGACCGAGGGCGCGAAAACACCCTCGTCGTTATTCTCGCACCGCTGGCCTGTTGTGTTGCTGAATCCAGCCGCCGCTTCTCAATCCAGCCTATCAGCCAGCTTCCACGCCTGGAGATGCACGTACACCTGGAGCATGCTGACGTTGGCATGGCCGGTGATGCTTGCTGCCTCCGCGAGGGATAGCCCTTTCTCTATGAAACGGCTAGTCGCCTCGTGTCGGCAATCATGGAATCGGAAGTCCTTGAGGCCTGCCCATTCGCATGCGCGCGGGAAGGACTGCTTCACGGCCTCGTACGTGACGCCTTCGAACACGCGGCCAGCGTGCCGGGGTATGCGCTGTAGGACCGCAACCGCCTTTAGGGACAGGGGGATACCGCGCCCCCGGCCTGTCTTGGACATGCGGACGTGCAGCATGCGCTTTTCCAGGTGGACATCATCCCATTGCAACGCCAGGAGTTCACCGCGCCGCATGGCGGTTTCCAGGGCCAGTTCGATCATGTTGCGAAGGTACCCGCCACGGGTCCGGTCTGCGGCAGACAGTAACGCGGCCTCCTCACCTTCCCGGAAACGCCTATCGCGGTGTGGCGGGTTCTTGGGCCGGCGGATTTGCTGCACGGCGTTCAGGACAACTGGGTAGCCCCACTCCTTCCGGGCGGTTTCTATGACGTGCCCTATGAGGTTCAGCTCCCGGTTCACGGTCGATCCCAACACGTCCCGCAGCCGGTTATCCCGCCATTGGCGCATCACGTCACCGGTTAGGTTGGCGAGACTGTAGGAGGCGAGGGGCGACTTGAGCAGGTGCTTTATCCGCAGCTTCTCCATGTCGCCCCCGCGCTTCAACGGGGACACCTCGGCCGCATAGCGCTCGAATAGAACGCTTAGAAGCGTCCGGTGTAGGTTGCGGTCGTCTATGAACGTTCCGGCATCTTGTGCGGCCTCCTGAGCCGCTGCCCAGCGATCCGCTGCGGACTCGGTGCTGAAGTTCCGGGAGAGGGCGACATGGCCCTTCCGGCGAACTCGGGCCTGGTAGGTGGGCCTTCCGGCATTGTCAGTGCGCTTTACTACGGTTCCCATAGGGTGCTCCTAGGTTGGGGCACCGCTGTCCTGCGAGTCATCTGCGAGTCACGGGCGGCCACTCAGTGGTAGCGCAGAAGCGCATAAGTCATTGATTTTTAATGACTGACGCGCGCCCGGATGCCTTCACACGGCAGGGGTCACAAGTTCGAAACTTGTACCGCCCACCAGGAATTCCGAAGTTAAAAAGCCGGCCTCGCGCCGGCTTTTTTGCGTCCGCTCGTGTCGAGCCTGCCGTAGTCAGCCGGATTGGATTGCCACCACCACGTAACGCCGCGCCGGTCACACCGGATGCAGCTCCCGCGCCAGGGGCAGTTTGCTGCCGGAGATCGCGCGTTCGAGCAGGACGTCGCGGCGGAAGCGGAATAGTTTGGCAGGACGACCGGCGGCGCCGCTGGCCATGGCGCCGGTTTCCTCGACCAGATCCTGCTGCTCGATCAGGCGACGGAAATTCTGCTTGTGCAAGCCACGCCCCGCCAACGCTTCCACCGCCTGCTGCAATTGCAGCAAGGTGAATTCGGCCGGCATCAACTCGAAAACCACCGGCCGATACTTGATCTTGGCGCGCAAGCGCGCAATGCCGGTGGCGAGTATGCGCCGATGGTCATGCCGCATGGGCGTGCCCGGCAACGGCACCACGGGCGGCAACGGCGGCAGGCCGGTAACGCCCTGCGCCTCCGGCACCAGCCCCACTTCGAACAGCAGCTCATAACGCTGCAGCACCATGTCCTCATTCCACGCGCCGCCATGCAGGCCGAAGCTGATGGCCGCGCGGTCGGCACGCCGCTGGCGCATGGCGGCATCGGCGGCGCCACCCACCCACGCGGCCAGGCGCGGCTCGATGACCTCCGCCATCAAGGCTCCCGGCCCCTGGCGCCGGTCTTCCCAAGGAAAATAGCGATACCAGCTCTGCCAGCCCACACTGGCCACACCCGTCTCCGCGGGCTCGCGCGTCAACCCCAGATAGCTGACGGAGATGACCTGGGTGTCGCCCAAGCCGGAACGGTCCCGGTCGGCGAAGGTATAAAGCTGCTCGACATAGCCCAAGGGATGATGGGTCTGCGTCTCCACCCAGGCACGCAAGCCCGCCTGCAGCGAGCGATGATTGGGTTCGAAAGGCCCCGCCGGCAACGCGCGCGCGTCCTCCGTGGTCAGCACACGGGGCTGGCCATCGGTCACCGCGGCGAGCACGGCGACGAGTTCGGCGGCAACGGGATTTTCCATCGGCGGGTTCGGCTGCAGACTGGCCATGCCAGGGTCTGGCGATTATACGGGGCCGGATGTCCCCCCCACTGTTCCGGCTTCTGGAATGCAGAAAACGACCAGCCCCCCTTTTTCCCGGCCGCTACCTCGGCCATCATCGTCGATCCGTGGGTCGCATGCGGCGACCCGCCTGTGCAAGATTTTTTCAGCGAGGTGGTCTACATGGAATACCGACACTTGGGCGCATCCGGTTTCACGGTGCCCGTACTCAGTTTCGGAACCGGCACGTTCGGCGGCAAAGGCGAGTTCTTCCAGGCCTGGGGCAGCACCGACGTCGCCGAAGCACGCCGCCTGATCGACATCTGCCTGGAAGCGGGCGTGACGATGTTCGACACCGCGGACATCTACTCGCGTGGCGCATCGGAGGAAGTCCTGGGCGAAGCGCTCAAGGGACGCCGTGACCAGGTCATCATCTCGACCAAGGCAACCTTCCGCTTCGACGACACCCCGAATAACGTGGGCTCGTCGCGCTTTCACCTGATACGCGCGGTCGAGGACGCGCTCAAGCGCCTGGGCACGGACTACATCGACCTGTTCCAGCTGCACGGCTTCGACGCCAAGACCCCGGTGGAAGAAGTGCTGTCGACCCTGGACACGCTGGTACGCGCCGGCAAGATCCGCTACACGGGGGTGTCCAATTTCTCCGGCTGGCACCTGATGAAATCGCAGGCCACGGCGGACCGCTACGGCTATCCGCGCTACGTCGCCAACCAGACCTACTACTCCCTGATCGGCCGCGACTACGAATGG
This sequence comes from Achromobacter sp. HZ34, assembly GCF_002209485.1. GTDB lineage: Bacteria > Pseudomonadota > Gammaproteobacteria > Burkholderiales > Burkholderiaceae_B > Bordetella_C. The sequence continues at coordinate 249,870 of NZ_NJIX01000003.1, forward strand.
GAGCTGATGCCGCTAGGCCAGGACCAGGGCGTGGGCGCCGTGGTGTGGAGTCCCCTGGGCTGGGGCCGCCTGACCGGCAAGATACGCCGCGGCCAGCCGCTGCCGCCCAACAGCCGGCTGCACAAGACCGCCGACATGGGCCCGCAGATGCCGGACGAATATCTCTATCGCGTCGTTGATGCACTAGACGAAGTGGCCGCCGAGACCGGCAAGACCGTGCCGCAGATCGCGCTGAACTGGCTGCTGCAACGTCCCACGGTAAGCACCGTGCTGATCGGCGCGCGCGATGAGGCGCAACTGCGCGCCAACCTGGGCGCCGTGGGCTGGAACCTGACCTCCGAGCAAGTGGCGAAGCTGGATGCCGCCAGCAAGGTGGATCGTCCCTACCCTTACTGGCATCAAGCCGGCTTCGCGGAACGTAATCCCTTCCCGACGGAATGAGGCGAAATCGCGCGGGCTAGTTCCCGCGCGACAGTATGTCCCGATCGGTCCAGGCCGCGGGAGCGCTGAGGCCCAGCAGGGCATTCACCAGCAGCTCCCGCAGGATCAATTCGTTGTCCTCCAGGTCGACCATGGCGCCGTCACCGGCCAACACCTTGAATTTCTGTGAGAGCGGATCGCAGTTGGCCAGCAGATGCATGGCCGAGCCCCGCACGAATTCATAGCGCCAGATCAGCTCGGCGCGCTTGAACTGCGGCAACGCGACCGCCAGCGCTTCGATGAACATCTGCGCATAGCCGTCCAGCTGCCTGGATACGAACAGCGTGTAGTCGCTGTCCGGCACCGCGCGCAGATGATTTTCCATGCGTACGAACAGACGCCCGCCATCGGCCGCGCGTTCGCAGGCGACCAACGGCCGCAACAAGGCCTCCAATAACACCGGAACGGGAATGGCCGTGTCGCCGAACTGCCGGCGTGCGTCTTCCAGGCGCACGCGCCGCTCGATATTCACCGGCTCCAGCACCGCCAGCAACACCGACTTCACCAGCGCCTCCTTCGAGCCGTAGTAATAGTGGATCGACGCCACGTTCACTTCCGATGCTTCGCAGATATCGCGCACGGTCGTCGCCACCGGCCCCTTGCGGGCAATCAATTCCTTGGCGGCAACCAGGATGCGATCGGGCACCGGCATGTCCGCCGCTGTCCCGTCGGTCAGCGCAAGGGTCGTATCCGACCCATCGTGGGAATCCGCCATGTCGTCCTCGATAAATCACATGTTTTAAATTGTAGTGAATGAAGATTCTAAGCGGCCCAGGCATCCGCCCACAAGCGGTAGCGATTCCGCAACGCAGCATTCGGATTTACCCCTACAGAACAAGCCCCTACAGAGAGGGACTTCGCATCAGGGCTTTCCATGAGGGAGCATTTTTTCCGCATTTGCATATTGACGCCTCAAATCCCCCTACCTAGAATCAAACAACTGTTTAATTCGGCATTCACAGCTTAAGTAGTTGAAAACAGGGACTTGTGCACTCGCAGCACGCACATGAACCCAGACATATCAAGGGGCTTTACCGTGTCCGATTCAGTCATCTCGCCTCCCGCGGCGGGCGCAACCAGTTCGCCTGGCGTTTGTGCAAGCGCAGCAAATGCCGTTGCAGCCAAACCCGGCGCTTGCGACGCCGCCGCGCCCGAACTGACCCTGGCCGTGCTTGCCGCGCATGCCGGCCTGGCGCTCTCCCCTCCACATTTAGCCGAACTGGTCGACGCCTACCGCTATGTCGGCCCGATGCTGGGCCGCATCCGCCGGGGCAATGCGCGCGCCGATGAGCCCGCGCACATCTTCGTCGCCCAGGCTTTCGACCAGGCGCTGGACCAGGCGGCCTGAGCCGCGCGCTTCCCCACAGAATCGTCACGCTGTCCGCCCGCGGCATGTCCGCGCGGCGCGCAACGTCCCAAGCAGGGCATTACGACGCGCGTCAGCGCGAAGGGTATCGCATGCACACGGATCCGACTTTCCTGACCCTGGCTGAAGCCAGCCGCTTGATTGCCACCAAGGCGCTGTCTCCTGTCGAACTGACCGAAGCCTGCCTGGCCAGGGCCGATGACGTCGACGGCGCGCTACACAGCCTTATCACTCCCACGCCCGAGCGGGCGCGCATCGAGGCACGCCTTGCTGAAGCGCAGATCATGCGCGACGGTCCGCGCAGTGCGCTGCACGGCATTCCCTACACGCTCAAGGACGTCTACGAAACCGCGGGCGTGCGCACCACCGGCCAATCGCGCCTGCTGGCCGATAACGTCCCGGCGCATGACTGTCACGCCCAGGCCGCGCTGGCCGGCGCCGGCGGCGTCTTCCTGGGCAAGACCACCACCTGGGAATTCGCGCACGGCGGACCGTCCTGGGATGTCGTCGCCCCGCCCGCCCACAATCCCTGGAACACCACGCGCCACCCCGCCGGCTCGTCATCCGGTTCTGGCGCGGCCATCGCCGCCGGCCTTTGCCTGGCGACGATGGGCACCGACACGGGCGGCTCCATCCGCATGCCGGCCGCTGCCTGCGGCATCGCGGGCATCAAGCCCACCTATGGCCGCGTCAGCCGTGTCGGCGTGCTGCCGAATTCGTTCAGCCACGACCATGCCGGTCCCATGGCCTGGACCAGCGAAGACCTGGCCATCCTGCTGAACCTCACCGCCGGCCACGATCCCCGCGATCCCGCCAGTGTCGACCTGCCGGTGCCGGACTATCGCGCCGCGCTCAATGGCGATGCGCGTGGCCTGGTGATCGGTGTGCCATGGCACTGGATGGATGAAGAGGTGCCGCTGTCACCGGGCAACCGGCGGGCGTTCGAAGCCTCGCTGGAAGTGCTGCGTGGCCTGGGCGCGACGCTTCGGCCCGTGACCTTGCCTTCCCTGCTCGAATACAACGACTGCAAACGCGTGATCGCCATGGGCGAGCTCTACGCCATCCATGAAACGGACCTGCGCACGCGGCCCGAACTGTTCGGCGCCAGCCTGCGCTATCGCATCATCTGTGGCGCGGTACTACGCGCCGAGGACTACATCCAGGCGATGCGCATGCGGACACGGCTGGCTGCCGCCATGCAGGCGGTCTACCGGACGGTGGACCTGCTGGCCGTGCCCTGCACCGAACCGGCCGGCAAGCTGGAACCCACATCGCCGCACTGGATGTTCGCGGCGCCGAACTACACCACGCCATTCAATTCCGCCGGCAATCCCGCCCTGTCCATCTGCAACGGCTACGACGACGACGGCATGCCCTATTCGCTGCAACTGGCGGGCCGCCTGTTCGACGAAGCCACCGTACTGCGCGTTGGCGATGCCTACGAAAAGGCCACGCCCTGGCGCCAGCGCCGTCCCGACATCGCCAGCTTGAGCGCGCAGTCCGCCGCCAATAAAACCAACGCCCGTGCCGCGCAGGCCACCGCGTCGTCTGATGCCGCGGCGCTTGCATGAGGCCGCCGCCACGCACCTGGCGCCGCACACCGTTTTAAACACCACACCCGCATTACCCGGCCCCCGCCGGGATCAACGTCAAACCGTGTTTCGCTTCGGAGAACCATCTTGCTCCTGAAAAAACTTGCGGCTCCCCTCATGGCCGCCGCGCTCGCCCTGGCCTTGCCCACTGCCGGCGCTCGCGCGGAATCGGTGCTACGCGTCGCCACCACCTTGTCCGACGTCCCCTTGACCACCGGCCAGGCCAGCCAGGGGGGCGAAGGGATGCGCTTCATCGGCTTCACCCTGTATGACGGCCTCATCAACTGGGACCTGTCGCGTTCGGACGTCGCCGCCAAGCTGCGTCCGGCCCTGGCCGAGAGCTGGTCGGTGGACGAGGCCACGCACACCAAGTGGACCTTCAAGCTGCGCCCCAACGTCAAGTTCCACGATGGATCGACCTTCACCGCCGATGCCGTCGTCTGGAACCTGGACAAGCTGCTCAAGCGCGACGCGCCGCAGTTCGACCAGGCCCAGGCCACGCAGGCCAGCCAATACGTGCTGAACATCGCGTCCTACCGTGTCATCGATCCGATGACCGTCGAGATCACCACCAAATCGGCCGACGCCGTGTTCCCGTTCCTGATCGCCGACGTCGGCATCTCCAGCCCGGCGCGCTACAAGGAAGTGGGCGGAGACTGGAACAAGTTCGCCATGAAGCCCTCCGGCACCGGCCCCTGGAAGCTGGACAAACTGGTGCCGCGCGAACGCGCGGAGCTGGTGCGCAACCCCGATTACTGGGATCCGAAGCGCGTGCCGAAGTCCGATCGCATGGTGCTGCTGATGATGCCGGATCCCAATACCCGCGTGGCCGCCTTGCTGTCCAAGCAGGTGGACTGGATCGAAGCGCCGCCGCCCGACACGCTGCCGCGCCTGAAGGAAGCGGGCATGCAGATCGTCACCAACATCTATCCGCATAACTGGCCTTATCAACTGAGCTATTCGGAAGGTTCGCCTTTCCGCGACATCCGCATACGCAAGGCCGCCAACCTGGCCATCGATCGCAAGGGCCTGGTGGAGTTCCTCGGCGGCACCGCCATTCCCTCCGAAGGCATGGTCGATCCCAAGCATCCGTGGTTCGGCAAGCCGAACTTCAAGATCCGCTACGACCCGGACGAGGCGCGCAAGCTGATGAAGGAAGCCGGCTACAGCCCCGAACACCCCCTGCACGTCAAGTTCGCCATCTCGACCTCGGGTTCGGGACAGATGCAGCCCCTGCCCATGAACGAATTCGTCCAGGAAAACCTCAAGGCGGTCGGCTTCGACGTCGAGCTTGAAGTGCTTGAATGGGAAGCGCTGCGCGCACGGCGCCGCGCGGGTTCCGATGCGCCGGAAAACAAGGGCGTCTACGGAATCAACAACAGCTTCGGCTATTGGGATCCGGACATCGGCCTGATCGGTACGTCGTGGTCCAAGATGAAGCCCCCGGCAGGCTACAACTGGGGCGGGTTCCAGGACAAGGAAGCCGACGAACTGGCGGCCGCCGCCAAGGTGGAATTCGATCCCGCCAAGCAGGATGCGATCCTGGCCAAGCTGCACACGCGCATCGTCGACCAGGCCATGTGGATCTGGGTGGTGCATGACCTGAACCCGCGCGCCATGGCGCCCAACGTCAAGGGTTTCGTGCAGGCCCAAAGCTGGTTCCAGGACCTGACGCCGGTCTACCTGCAGTAAGGATTGCGCCATGCTCAGATACTTCCTGCGCCGCCTGGTCTACACCCTGCCCATCGCGCTGGGCGTCACCCTGGTCTGCTTTGCCCTGGTGCATCTGGCCCCAGGCGACCCCATCAGCGCCGTGTTGCCGGAGAACGCGTCGGCCTCGGTGGTCCAGGAAATCAAGGCCGCTTATGGCTTCGACAAGCCCTTGCCCCTGCAATACCTGATCTGGCTGGGACGCGTGACGCAGGGCGACCTGGGCATGTCGATCAAGACCGGCCGCCCGGTCTCGGCGGAGATCGGCCCGGCCATCGCCAATTCCATGCTGCTGGCGGCCGCCAGCATCTTCCTGGCTTTCGTAGGGGGCTGCGCACTGGGCGCGCTGGCCGGCTACACGCGGCGGCGCGGCGTGGACCGCACGGTGACGGCCGTGGCCGTGACCGGCGTGTCGCTACCGCACTATTGGCTGGGCATGGTGCTGATCGTGTTCTTCTCGGTGGAGCTGCGCTGGCTGCCGGCCACGGGCATGGGGGGCCCGGACCTGGCGCACCTGATCCTGCCGGCGGTGACGCTGGCCGTCATTCCCATGGGCATCATCGCGCGCTCGGTGCGGGCGTCGGTCAGCGAGATCCGCCGCCAGGAATTCGTGCAGACGCTCTATGCCAAGGGCTTGCGTGGCCCGCAGGTGTTCCTGCACGTCGCCAAGAACGTGGCGCCCACCGTCATGGCGGTCATGGGCCTGCAGTTCGCCCAGATGCTGGGCGGCTCCATCCTGGTGGAAACCGTGTTCTCCTGGCCGGGCACCGGCTTCCTGCTGAACTCGGCCATCTTCACGCGCGACCTGCCCATCCTGCAGGGAACCATTCTTGTGCTGGCGATGCTGTTCGTCTTCACCAACCTGATCGTCGACGTGCTGCAGATGCTCGTCGACCCGCGCGTCAAGCGCGCCTGACGGGAGACCTCCATGCGCATGCAGACCGTACCTGCCGCCGCCGCGATCGCACCGGCCGCCGCCTTCCGCCGGCCCAGCCGAGGCTACTGGCACACCGTCAGGCGCCGCCTGTCGCGCGATCCCCTGACGCTGGCCTGTGCCGCCATCCTGCTGGCGATCATCGGCGTCGCCATCGCCGCCCCGTGGCTGGGGCTGGACGATCCTTTCAAGATGAGCATGATCCGGCGCCTCAAGCCACCCGGCTACCAGGGCCACCTGCTGGGTACCGACGAACTGGGGCGCGACATGCTGGCCCGGCTGGTCTTCGGCGCACGGCTGTCCCTGTTCACCGGCTTCGTGCCGGTGGTGCTGGCGACGCTGATCGGCGGCGGCCTGGGCATCATCGCGGGCTTCACTGGCGGGCGCTGGAACATGATCATCATGCGCCTGATCGACGTGTTCTACGCCTTTCCTTCGGTGCTGCTGGCGGTGGCCATTTCCGGCGCGCTGGGCGCCGGCCTGCTCAATAGCATCGTCTCGCTGACGCTGGTCTTCATTCCACCCATCGCGCGCATCGCCGAAAGCGTCACCACGCAGGTGCGTGAGCAGGACTTCGTGGAGGCGGCGCGCGCCACCGGCGCGTCGGGTTGGCGCATCGTGCAGGGCCATGTGCTGGCCAACGTCGTCGGTCCCATCCTGGTGTATGCCTCCAGCCTGATCAGCGTCAGCATCGTGATCGCCTCGGGCCTGAGCTTCCTGGGCCTGGGCGTCAGCCCGCCCAACGCCGAATGGGGCCTGATGCTGAACACCTTGCGCCAGGCCATCTACGTCGCACCGATGACCGCCATCCTGCCCGGCATCATGATTTTCGTGACCTCGATGTGCTTCAACCTGATGAGCGACGGCCTGCGTAGTGCCATGGACGTCAAGAACGGATAAGGAGCGCCACATGCTATTCCGAGGCAAGAAGCAGACTCGTCCAAAAATTTCCAACAGCGTCTCCCCCGGCGCGGCCCGCGACGGCGACGCGCTGCGCCTGCTGGACCGCGACAGCGGCCCCGATCCGCGCGATCGGGGCGGCCCGGCCCAGCCCATGCTGATCGTCAAGGACTTGCAGAAGCACTACGACATCGGCCGGACGGCATTGCGCGGCCCGCGCAGCGTCGTGCGCGCCGTCGATGGTGTCAGCTTCGACGTCGCCAAGGGCGAGACCCTGGGCATCGTCGGCGAGTCGGGCTGTGGCAAGTCCACCACCGCGCGCCTGCTGATGCACCTGATCGAACCGGACGCGGGCTCGGTGATCTTCGACGGCGAGGAAGTATCCGATGTCCGCGGCATCAGTGTGCGCGACCTGCGCCGCAATATGCAGATGGTGTTCCAGGACAGCTACGCCTCGCTCAATCCGCGCCTGACGCTGGCCGACAGCATCGCCTTCGGCCCGGCCGTCGGTGGCATGCCGCGCGCGCAGGCGCGGGCCCGGGCGCTGACGCTGCTGCGCATGGTGGGACTGGACCCGGAAAGCTACGCCCAGCGTTATCCGCATGAACTGTCCGGTGGGCAGCGGCAGCGTGTCAACATCGCCCGCGCGCTGGCCATGGGTCCGCGCGTGCTGATCCTCGACGAGTCGGTCTCGGCGCTGGACAAGTCGGTCGAAGCGCAGGTGCTGAACCTGTTGCGCGAACTCAAGCGTGATCTCGGCCTGACGTATATCTTCATCTCCCACGACCTGAACGTGGTGCAGTACATCAGCGATCGCGTGATGGTGATGTACCTGGGCCAGGTGGTGGAGTCGGGACCGGTGGATCGCATCTACGGCGCTACCCGCCATCCCTATACCGCCGCATTGCTGTCATCGCGGCCTTCGATGGATCCGCGCAGGCGCGTGGCGCAGCCGCCGCTGTCCGGCGATCCCCCCAACCCGATCAATCCGCCTTCGGGCTGCCGCTTCCGCACCCGCTGCCCCCGCGCGCAGGAACGCTGCGCGGCCGAGGCCCCCGCGCTGGCGGCGGCGCCGGACCACGAGGGCCACCTGACCGCCTGCCATTTCCCGCTGACGGCCGCCGACAGTTCGGCATCGACCGGCGCCGCCGCCCTGCACGCGGCCAGCGACGCTGCCGGCACCAAGACCGCCACCCGCCTGCTGCGCCTGCAGGCTTGAGGAGACCGCCATGACAGATCCCAGCCCCACTTCGGCACTGGTCCAGGTGCAGGACCTGACCGTGCGTTTTTCCAACCGCGACATGAACCTGCCGGTCGTCAACGGCGTCAGCTTCACCTTGAACCAGGGCGAAGTCCTGTGCTTGCTGGGCGAATCGGGTTCAGGCAAAAGCGTGACCATGCGCGCGCTGATGCGGCTGTTGCCTGACAGCGCGCAGCTGGGCGGCCAGGTGCGCGTGGACGGCACCGACGTCCTGGCCTTGCCGCGCAAGAAGCTGCCGGACATCCGCGGTTCCCTGATCTCCATGATCTTCCAGGAGCCGCTTACCGCCCTGGATCCGGTGTACACCATCGGCCAGCAGATCGCCGAGACCGTGCGGCGCCACGACGGCTGCGATCGCCGCGCCGCCATGCGCCGCGCGCTCGATCTGCTGGAGCTGGTGCAGATTCCTTCGGCGGCCCGGCGCCTGGCCGCGTATCCGCACGAACTGTCTGGCGGCCTGCGCCAGCGCGCCATGATCGCCCTGGCCCTGTCCTGCCGGCCCAAGCTGTTGCTGGCGGACGAGCCGACCACCGCGCTCGACGCCACGGTGCAGATCCAGGTGCTGCTGCTGATGCGCGAGCTGCAACGCGAATTGGGCATGGCCACCATCTTCGTCACGCACGACCTTGGCGTGGCCTGCGAAGTGGCCGACAAGGTGGCCGTGATGTATGCCGGCCGCTTCGTCGAGACTGGCGCCATCGCGGACATCATGGACCATCCCGCCCATCCCTATACCCAAGGCCTGCTGCGCTCGACCGTCCATGGCGGCCAGCGCGGCGAAGACCTGGCGCCCATCCCGGGCGCGCCCCCGGACCTGGCGGCATTGCCGCCCGGCTGCTGCTTCGCGCCGCGTTGCGGCGTGCGCCAGGCCGTGTGCGACAGCGCGGTGCCCGCCCTGTCCGGGCGCGAAGGCGCCGGCCACGCGGCGCGCTGCATCCTGCCCCCTTCCCAGATCACCCTTCTACAGGAACATTCCGCATGAGCGCCGAGCGTTATCACCTGTCCGTCGGCGAAGCCGCCCGCCTGCTGCAAGCGCGCAAGCTGTCGCCGGTCGAACTGCTGGAAGATTTCCTGGCGCGCATCGAAGCCGTCGACGCCCGCGTGCACAGCTACCTGCTGGTCACCGCCGACAGCGCGCGCGCCAGCGCACGCCAGGCCGAAGCCGACATCATGGCCGGACGTTGGCGTGGACCGCTGCACGGCATCCCTTACGCGGTGAAGGACAACTATTACACCCGCGGCGTGCGCACCTGCGCCGGCTCGCGGCTGCTACTGGACTTCGTGCCCGACCACGATGCGGCGGCCATCGAAAGCCTGCGCGACGCCGGCGCCATCCTGCTGGGCAAGCTGAACACATGGGAATACGGCACCGGCACCGGCGCCGTGCATTTCGACCTGCCCTTCGAGCCCGCGCGCAATCCCTGGAACCTGGATCACTTCACCGGCGGCTCATCGACCGGCGCCGGCGCTTCAGTGGCAGCCGGGACCGCCATGTTCGCGCTGGGCTCGGACACCGGCGGATCGGTGCGCCTGCCGGCAGCCGCCTGCGGCCTGCAAGGAATGAAGCCGACCTACGGCCGCGTCAGCCGCCATGGCATCCTGCCCAACTGCTACACCCTGGACGTGCCGGGACCGCTGACCTGGACCGTGGAAGACAGCGCCATCGCGCTGCGCGCCATGGCCGGCCACGATGCGCGTGACCCCGGCAGCGTGGACGTGCCCGTGCCGGATTACCTGGCGGGCCTCGAACGCGGGGTGCGCGGGTTGCGGATAGGGATCGTGCGCGACCTGGGCGCCGAAGGCGAGCGGGTCGATGCCGCCAACTGGCAAGGCATCGAGGACATGGCGCGCGTACTGGCCGCGCAAGGCGCGACGCTGGTCGACGTGTGCCTGCCGGCAACCGTGACCGACTACCGCCAGGCCAGCTCGGTCATCAACTGGACCGAATCGCTGTCCATCCACGAGCAGGACTTCATGACGCGGGCCGCCGACATGGGACAGGCCCTGCGCGACAAGATGATGAACGGCTTCATGACGCGCGCAGTCGACTACCTGGCCGCGCAACGCCGGCGGCGCGAGCTGGCCGCCGCCACGGACGCGCTGCTGCGCAGTGTCGATGCCCTGGTGCTGCCCTGCGCCTTCCATACCGCGCCGCCATTCGCCGACCCCGACCGCGTCATCGCGTACACCTCCGACACCGCCTGCCCGCCCTTCAATATGTCCGGGCATCCGGCCATGGCTGTCTGCACCGGCTTCGACGGCGCCGGCCTGCCGACGAATGCGCAGATCGTCGGCCGCTGGTTCGATGAAAGCACGGTATTCCAGGTGGCCAGGGCCTACGAACGCGACACCGGCTGGCGCGCGCATCGCCCCCAACTCTGATCGCGTCCGCAGCCCCCCTCACACCTGTCTCGCCAAGGGAAGATCATGCCCCTCACCCAGGACCGCGCGTTGTTTCACCTTTCGGCCGGCGAAGCTGCCCGCCTGTTGCAGGCCCGCGAACTGTCGCCGGTCGAACTGCTGGATGATTTCCTGGCGCGCATCGAAGCCGTCGACGCGCGCGTGCACAGCTATCTGCTGGTCACCGCCGACAGCGCGCGCGCCAGCGCACGCCAGGCCGAGGCCGACATCATGGCGGGCCGTTGGCGCGGACCGCTGCACGGCATCCCCTACGCGGTGAAGGACAACTACTACACGCGCGGCGTGCGCACCTGCGGCGGCTCGCGGCTGCTGCTGGACTTCGTGCCCGATCACGACGCCGCGGTGGTGGAGAAACTGGCCGACGCGGGCGCGGTGTTGCTGGGCAAGCTCAACACGTGGGAATACGGCACCGGCAACGGCGGCGTCTACTTCGACCTGCCTTTCGAACCGGCCCGCAATCCCTGGAATCTCGACCACTTCACGGGCGGCTCGTCCACGGGTTCCGGCGCTGCGGTGGCCGCCGGCACCGCCATGGTGGCGATGGGATCCGACACCACCGGGTCGGTGCGGCTGCCGGCGGCCGCCTGCGGCTTGCAAGGCATGAAACCGACCTATGGCCGCATCAGCCGGCACGGCATCCTGCCCAATTGCTATTCCATGGACACCCCGGGGCCGCTGACCTGGACGGTGGAAGACAGTGCCATCATGCTGCGCGCGGTGGCGGGCCACGACGCGCGCGATCCTGGCAGCGCCAATGTACCGGTGGCGGATTACCTGGCCGCGCTGGAACGAGGTGTGCGCGGCCTGACCATAGGCGTGCTGCGCGACCTGGGTAATGAAACCGGCCTGGTCGATGCCGCCAATCGCGCGGGCCTGGAAGACATGGCGCGGGTCTTGCAGGCGCAAGGCGCCCGCCTGGTCGATGTGGTGCTGCCGGCCCCGGTGTCGGATTACCGCGCGGTGACGTCCGTCATCAACTGGAGCGAATCGCTCACCATCCATGAACGCGACCTGCAGGAACGGGGCGCCGACATGGGCTACGCGCTGCGCGACAAGCTGATGTCGGGCTACACCACGCGCGCGGTCGACTACCTGGCGGCGCAACGGCGACGGCGCGAACTGACCGATGCCACCAATGCCATGCTGAATTCGGTCGATGCCGTGATCGCGCCCTGCGCCTACCACGTGGCGCCGCCCTTCGCGGATAACGACATCCTGCGCACATTCACCAGCGAGAACGCCTGCCCGCCTTTCAACGCATCCGGCCACCCCGCCATGACCCTCTGCACCGGCTTCGATGCGGGCGGCCTGCCCACCAACGCCCAGGTCGTCGGACGCTGGTTCGACGAGGTCACCGTGCTGCAGGTGGCGCGCGCCTACGAACGCGAGACCGACTGGCGCGCACAACGCCCGCGGATCTGACTTGCGCTCATTGTTGTCAGCCCTCTTTCGTCTCCTGCTTCCTGTTTCCTGTTCCCTGCTTCCTGCTAACCCTTTCCCGTTTTCCACGTCTTTCACCTGGAGCTTGCCATGCCTCTGGAAACTACCCCCGCCTGGAGCGCCGATGACATCGCCGCTCATTGCCGGCGCTACGGCCTGACGCTACCGGCCGCGATGCTGGCCCGCATGCACGAACTGTCCGCCAACGTCACCCGCACCGGTCTGGCGATACCGCGCCAGCCCATCAAGGACAACGAGCCGGCCCTGGTGTTCGCCATGCCGACCCCGACGCCCATCCAACGCTGACATCGAGGATTTGCCATGCAGCCCTATGAATTGACCGCCTCCGAAGCGTCGGCGCTGATTGCCGACCGCAAGCTGTCCGTGGAGGAACTGGCCCGCTCCACGCTGGACTATATCGCCGCACGCGAGCCGGTGATCCGCGCGTGGAGCCACGTCGATCCCGACCTTGTCCTGCGCAATGCGCGGGAACTGGACAAGACCTCCCCGCGCAGTCCTCTGCATGGCTTGACCTTCGGGGTCAAGGACGTGATCGATACCTTCGACATGCCCACCCAGCACAACTCGCCGCTTTACGTAAACCACCGTCCGGGCCAGGACGCCGCCTGCGTGGCGGTGGTGCGCCATAGCGGCGCGCTGGTCGTCGGCAAGACCGACACGGTTGAATTCGCGTCCGGCGGACGGCGCGCCGCCAGCCGCAACTCACACAACCTGGCGCACACGCCGGGCGGCTCTTCGTCGGGCTCCGGCGCGGCTGTCGGCGATCGCCAGGTGCAGCTGGCCTTCGGCACGCAGACTGGCGGTTCCCACATCCGCCCCGCTGCTTTCAACGGGATCTACGGCATCAAGCCCACCCATGGCATCGTCAGCCGGGAAGGCGCCAAGATGTACTCGCACACGCTGGACACCATAGGGTGGTATGGGCGCTCGGTCGCCGACCTGCAATTGGTGGGGAAGGCTTTCAGGCTGCCCGGCATGGTAGAAGCTCAACCCCAGACTCAAACCCAGGCCCAGGCGCCGTCGCTGCGCGGCTTGCGCGTGGCCCTGTGCCGCGGCCCCAACTGGGAGGCCGCCGATGCCTGGGGCCGGGCCGCGCTCATGGAAGCGGGCAAGCGCCTGGAAGCAGCCGGCGCGAAGGTGGTGGAGTTCGATCTGTCCGCGCCTTTCAACGGGCTCGATGCCGCGCAACAGACGGTGATGCGGGGCGAAGGCCGCGCCGCCTTCCTGCCGGACTACCTGGGGCGCCACCATCTGCTGCACCAGGACTTCCGCGATCTGGTGGAGAACGCGCGCGAGATCACGCCGGCGCAGTTGGCCGAGGCTTACGACCTGGCCGCGCGTTGCCGCGCCGAGTTCGATACGCTGTTCGCCACCACCAGCGGGGGCCGCGGCGGCGAGTTCGACGTCCTGATGACGCCGCCCTCGCCCGGTGAAGCCCCCGAGGGCCTGCAGGACACGGGCAATCCCACCTTCAACGCGATGTGGACCTTGTTGCACGTCCCCTGCGTCGGCATTCCGGTGGGCAAGAGCGAGCGCGCGCTACCCCTGGGCATCCAGCTGGTGGGACCGCGCTTCTCCGACGCGCAGCTGCTGGCCATCGCGGCGGCGTGCGCGCCGGCCATTCATGCCGGCGGCCGCCTCGACCCGATCGCCTTGGGGTAAGCCTGGGAGGCTCAGCCCTGCGATCCTGGCTTCGGGATCCTGGCTTCGGGTGCCTGGCTTCCGGGCCCCGGCCTCAGGTCCCCAGCAGGTCCTCGATCATGATGGGCAGCTCCCGCTTGCGCACCCCGGTGGCGTGATACACGGCATTGCCGATCGCCGCCGCGGTGCCCGCCAGACCGATCTCGCCGACGCCGCGCGCGCCCAGTTCGTTGAGCACCGGGTCGGGATAATCCAGGAACGTGACGTCTATCCTGGGACTGTCGGCATGGGTGGCAACGATGTAGTCGGCCAGATTGCGGTTCACCGGCGCGCCGGTGGCGGGGTCATAGTGGGTGTGTTCGAACAGCGCCATCCCCACACCCATGACCACCGCGCCCTCGACCTGGTTGCGCGCCGCGCGCGGATTGAGCATGCGGCCGGCATCGATCACCGTGACGATGCGGTTGACGCGCAGGCGGGCGATTTCAGGCCACCACATCACTTCGACGAAGTGCGCGCCGTAGGAATTGATCGACCACTTCTTTTTCAGGGGATCGCCGCTCAAGCCGCCCTCCGCCGCATTGGCATCGGCGGTGATCGCGCCAAGCCCCGCCTCGGCCACGATGTCCCCATAGGGAACCCCGGACTGCGCGTCGGCCTCCTTGGCATGGACGCGGCCCGCGCTCATCGCCAGCGTATCCGGCTTGCGATCCGCATAGGCCTTGGTCTTGGTGGCCGTCTTCAGCAACTTCTTGACCGCGCCGCGCGTGGCCTGCAGCACTGCCGGGATGACCGATGCCGTGACGGTGGAGCCGCCGGAAAGCGGCCCCTCCGGCAACGCGGTGTCACCCAGGACGACCTCGATGCGCTCCAGGGCAATGCCGGTTACCTCGCTGACCAGTTGCGCCATGATGGTATAGGTTCCCGTACCCAGGTCCTGCGTTGCGCAGGCCACCCGCGCCGTGCCATCGGCACGCAAGGTCACGCTGGCCTGGGCAGGCTGGCGCGCCCCCAGCCAGGAACAGGCAGCCATGCCCCATCCCAGGATGGCACCGTCTCCCCGCATGGACCCCACCGCGGGATTGCGCTCAGCCCAGCCGAAGCGTTCGGCCCCCACGCGCAGGCTTTCCACCAGGTGCCGCGAGGAAAACGGCAGGCCATTGCCTTCGTCGTGATCCGGTTCGTTGCGCAGGCGCAGTTCCAGCGGATCCATGTTCAAGGCCAGCGCCAGCTCGTCCATGGCGGATTCCAGCGCGTAGAGCCCCGGCACCGCGCCTGGCCCCCGCATGGAGGTGGGCGTGCCGATATGCCGGCGTGCCAGGCCCGCGGTCACGCGCAGGTTCGCCGTGCGGTACATATGCGGCGTGGCTTCGCCGCAGCTTTCCTCGTAGTCATCCAGGATGGAGGTCTGGTTCAAGTAGTCCTGCCGCAGGGACAGCAGCCTGCCGTCGTGCTCCGCGCCCAGGCGCATGCGCTGCTGCGTGCGCGGCCGGTGCCCGACGTTCTGGAACATCATGGCACGCGTCAGCACCAGCTTGACCGGCACGCCCAGCTGCCGCGCGGCGCACGCGGCCAGGGCCGCATGGGGCCAGGGCCAAAGCTTGCCACCGAAGCCGGACCCCAGAAAGCGCGTGATCACGCGGACGTTTTCCTTGCTGGTCCCCAGCATCTGCACCATCACGGCCTGGTGGTTGACGACGGCTTGCGAGGTCTCGTACAGCGTGTAGGCCTCGCCATCCCACACTGCCACGGTGGCATGCAGCTCGATGGGATTGTGGGTTTCGGCGGGGGTGGCATAGGTCTGGTCGACGCGCACCGGCGCGGCGTCGTAGGCACCCGCCGCATCGCCCCGTTCGCTCTTTACTTCGGGCGCGTCCTTGCTTTCCAGATGCGGATCGACATCCGGCGCCGCCGCGACATAGTTGACGTGCACGGCAGCGGCAGCGGCGGTGGCCTGCTCGAACGTGTCGGCCACCACCAGCGCCACATACTGGCCGTAGTAGCGGATCACATCGTCATCGAAAGGCGGGCGTGCTTCGTCCAGCATCGCGCCCTGCACCCGGTACAGGGGGCCGATATTGCCGCGATGCAAGACCAGGCGCACGCCCGGCATGCCCTCGGCGGCTGCCGTATCCAGCGCCGCGATGCGGCCGTGGGCAATCGTGCTGCACACGGGCACGGCGTAGCGCATGCCGATGAAATGGAAGTCGGCGGTATAGGTGGCCTGGCCGCTGACTTTCAGGGGCCCGTCGATACGGCTGACTGCCTTGCCGATGACGGCATAGCCAGTAGACGCCGGCGCGGCCGTCGTCGGTTTTTCTGCAACAGTGGACATGGTCGCTCCTTATCCTGCTTGTCGTGCGCGTCGTGCCCAGCGGCTCGTCGTGCTCATGCTGCTTACGCGGCTTACGCTGTTCAACGTGAAACTCCGGCGCCGGCGGCGGCCGGCTCCGCGGCTGCCTGGCGCAAGGCCTGCACCAGGCAACGGCGTGCAAGTTCCACCTTGAAGCCGTTATCCCGCAGCGGCCGGGCATCGCGCAGCGCGGCATCCGCCGCGGCGCGGAAGACACCCTCGTCGGGCGCCTGGCCCTGCAGCAGGGCTTCCGCTTCGGGCGCGCGCCAAGGCCGTGTACCGACCCCGCCCAGGGCCACCCGCACGTGGTCGATACGCCCATCGGCGATACCCAGGACCACCGCGGCAGAAGCCAGGGCAAATTCGTAGGAGGCGCGGTCGCGCAGCTTCAGGTACACCGACCGGCTGCCCTGGCGCGGCGCCGGCAAGGACACATGCGTCACCAGATCCCCCGCTTGCAAGACCGTCTCCCGCTGCGGCGTGTCGCCGGGCAGGTAGAAGAAGTCGCCGATGGGAACCGTGCGCCGACCCTGCATCCCCTCGATGTGTACCGTGGCCTCCAATGCCATCAAGGCCACGTTCATGTCCGATGGATTGCTGGCCACGCAGTGCTCGCTGGTTCCCAGCACCGCCAGGTTGCGATGGAAGCCCTGGATGGCCGGACAGCCGCTGCCGGGATCGCGCTTGTTGCACGGCGACGCGGGGTCACGGAAATAGACGCAGCGAGTGCGCTGCAGCAGATTGCCGCCGGTGCTCGCCATATTGCGCAGTTGCGCGGAAGCTCCCGCCATCAAGGCTTGCGACAAGACAGCATAGTCGACCTGGACGATCTCGTCCTGCGCCAGATCCGCATTGCGCACCAGCGCGCCAATCAGCAGGCCGCCGTCCGGCGTCGACTCGACCTCGTCCAGCGGCAGGCGATTGATGTCGACCACATATTCGGGCTGTTCGACGTCCAGCTTCATCAGGTCGACCAGCGTGGTGCCTCCAGCCAGGAAGCGCACCCGGGCGCCCTGCTGGGCGGTAGGCGACGCGCCTCCGGCCCGCACCGCGGCCGCGACATCGGCGGCTCGCACGAAATGGAAGTTCTGCATGGCTGCCTCCTCACGCCTTGCGGCGCACGTCCTGGATGGCGGCGACGATGTTGCCGTAGGCGCCGCAGCGGCAGATGTTGCCGCTCATGGCTTCCTTCACTTCGGCATCGTCCGGCCCCCACGGTTCTTCCAGCAGGGCCACGGCGGACATGATCTGCCCCGAGGTGCAGTAACCGCACTGATAGCCGTCATGCTCGACGAAAGCCTGCTGCATGGGATGGAGGTGGCCCGGCTGGCCCAGGCCCTCGATGGTCGTGATGGTGTCGCCCACATGGGCGATCGCCAGCGCCAGACAGGCATTTACGCGCCTGCCGTTGATGTGCACCGTACAGGCGCCGCATTGGCCGTGATCGCAGCCCTTCTTCGTGCCGGTCAGGCTGACGTGGTCACGCAGCGCGTCAAGAAGCGTGGTGCGGGGGTCCAGTTCCAGGGTGTGGGACTCGCCATTGACGAGTAGTGTGGTCGAAACCAGGCTGGCGGCCCCTGACGGGACTCCAGGCGAAACGGGGCGGGGGGCATCGGGCGCCATGGCAATCTCCAGATGGGAATACCCGAGGCGCCCTAGATGGGAACCTCGTGCAAATATCCGTCACGCGGGTGCAAGCGCCATGCCAGGGTTTCGGGGACAATAGACCCCACTCGCGGCAAAACGCGCTCCTCCTGAAGCGGGCGCAGTCGCTTATTCAGCAATTTTCGGACGGCTTTTGCATGCAAACCTCGCAAAACTTGTGGAAGCCAGTCACCACGGCCGCAAATTTCCGAAAGATTTTTGTACACAAATTTCGTTTACGATTATTAGCAACATCCTTGTCGGGATTCGATTGAAATAATTATTTAAGTTCAATACTATTCACTACATCACCTGCAGTAGCCAGTTGCACATGGCATCGGTAGCGCGGCCGCGTCGCGCCGTCACGGCACAAACACCCCATGTGCCGCCCGCAAGACCACAATGCAAATCCCAGCGATCCTCTGCAGGTTGGCTTTCGTCGTTGCCGCGCTGCTGAGCGCCGCGACGGCGTGGGCGGGGGAATTTCGCCTGAGTGCTGCGCCGGCTGAGCCCGTCGCCATGGCGCCCTACGTGGATGTCTATGACGATGTGACAGGCCGGCTGCAGCTGTCCGACATACTCAGCATGGCGCGGGCGTCCCCCGGCATCTTCCAGCGCGCCAGCAAGCATCCGCAGGCGCAGCCCGCGCAGGCCACGCGCTGGTTACGCATCGCTATTCAAAACGATTCCGCCGTTGCGCAGTCGCTTGCGCTGATCGCCGCCTCCGCCAATACGGACGAGGTCGAGGTGAACATGGAGCTGGGCGGGACCTGGACCCGAACCCACTTCGGCAGCGCCGTTCCACTGAACGAACATACCAATACCAGTGCCAACGGCCGCGATGGCAACCACTTCGTGCTGGCGCCCGGCGCGCGGGTGCATTTCTACATCAGCGTGCGCAATGCCCTGCCCGACAGCATCATGCCGATCCTGGAATCGGCCGAACGCCACGCGCAGGTCAAGTCGGCCACGCTGGCCTGGGATGCCGCGCTGATAGGCGGCCTGGCGGCGCTGGCTTGGTGCGCGGTGCTGATCGGCTGCATCACGCAACGCACACCCTACGTCTACCTGGGCCTGCTGGCCGCCGCGGAGGCGCTGTACGAAGCCGCCATCCGCGGCCAGGCGCAGACCATGTTCTGGCCCGACGCCGTGGGCTGGGGCAGCCGCGCGGAGCTGGTGCTGGGCAGCATCAGCGTGGTGTTGTTCGTTCTGTTCCTGCGCAGCGTGGCGCGGCGCGACCCGCTGCTGGCCGGTGGGCTGCTGGCGGTGGACATGGTGCTGGCATTGCTGGCCGGCCTGCTGGTGGCGTCCTGGACCACCGACCTGTATACGGTGTCGGTGCTGTTGACCGCCATGGGCGCGGTAGTGGGCGTCAGTCTTCTGGCCGTGCTGCCTTTCCTGCCGCGCCGCACCTTGCCCACGATGCGGCTGCTGGGCACCACCGCGGCGCTTTTGCTATGCCACACGGCGCTGCATACGGACAGCCTGCGCGATCTGCAATCGCACATCGTGCTGTACCCCCAGCTGGGGATGAACGCCATGTCGGCCCTGCTGCTGCTGGCGTTGGGATCGACGCTGGCCATGCTGGCGGCCTGGACCAACCGGCTGCCGCACCGCGTCCGCGATGCCACCACCATGGCACCGCGCGACCGTGCCAAGATGCGCGTCCAGGTGCAGATGCAGACCGCCGCGCTGGACCAGGCGCTGCAGCAGGCCACCGAAAAAAGCCGGCAACAGGATCAGTTGCTGGGCTATATCAGCCATGACCTGCGCGCGCCGCTGGCCACCATCGCCAACTACATGCGCCTGGTGCGGGCAGCCGCCACCCCGGAGCAGCAATCCCACCTCGATGTGATCGAACGCAGCCTGGGCCACCAGTTCGAATTGGTCGACGAGGTACTGACCTTCGCGCGCGGCCAGACCCAGCCTTTGGAGCTGGTGCCGGCGCCGGCCTCGCCCACCCAGCTGCTGAGCGAGGTCATCGGCCATGCAGTGGCCTTCTGCGCGGCCAAGCGCAATGCCTTCCATTTCCTGCCGCCCGCCAGCTTGCCGATCAGCGTGATGGTCGATGCGGGACGGCTGCGGCAGGTGCTGCTGAATCTGCTGGACAATGCCGCCAAATTCACCCAGGACGGCCGGGTGTCGCTGTGCGTGACTTCGCTGCGGCGTGAGGACCACTGGATCCTGGAATTCATGGTCGCCGACAATGGCCCCGGCATCCCGCTGGAACGCCAGGCGGAGATCTACAGCGCCTTCCAGCAGTTGCGCACCGAACACGGCGGCGTCGGGCTGGGCCTGTTCATCGCGGAACACATCGTGCGCGGCATGGGCAGCCAGCTGAGCCTGGCCAGCACGCCCGGCGACGGCGCGCGTTTCAGTTTCAGCCTGGAAGTGCCGGGGGTGGACCAGACGCTGGTTTCCATGTCGCCGGTCAGCGTGGCGCCGCCGCCGCGTTTCCTTGAAGCCGTATTGACGTTGCCGCCGCTGGCGGCGCGCCAGACGCTGGCACGGCTGGCGCACGATGGCGAGGTCACCGAATTGCGCGTGTGGCTGGCGCAAGCCCGTGCCAGCCATCCGGAATGCGATGCCTTCCTCAAGCGCGTCCACACCGCTCTGGCAGACCTGGACCTGACCACCATCGAACACCTGGCCGCGGCATCGGTGCCGGTGACGGCACTTAGCGCCCCGCCACTGCCTGGATTTCGCGAGCCAGCGCCGAGAGCGCCACGACGCGCTCCACGCCGCCACGCTTGATCGCTTCCTTGGGCATGCCGAACACCACGCAGCTTTCCTCGTCCTGCGCCAGCGTGCGTGCGCCGGCGCTACGCATTTCGAGCAGGCCGGCCGCGCCATCGTCGCCCATGCCGGTCATGATGATGCCCAGCGCGTTGGCGCCGGCATTGCGGGCCACCGAGCGGAACAACACATCCACCGACGGCCGATGCCGGTTGACCAGCGGACCGTCCAGTACGTCGACGTAGTATTGCGCGCCGCTGCGCTTGAGCACCATGTGGCGCCCGCCCGGCGCGATCAAGGCACGGCCCGGCACCACCCGGTCGTTGGCCTGCGCTTCCTTGACAGTGATGCGGCACACGGCGTCCAGCCGCGCCGCGAAGGCAGCGGTGAACTTCTCCGGCATGTGCTGCACGATGACCAGGCCGGGACACACCCGCGGCAAACCGGTCAGTACTTCTTCCAGTGCCTGGGTTCCGCCGGTGGAAGTGCCGATGGCGACCACCCGCTCCGTGGTCTGCGCCATGGCGCGCACCTGCGCCGGCGGCAACACCGCGTCGGCGCTCAACTTTGGCGGCGGCACGGCCGGCGCCGGCGCGCCGGGACGCACGCGCGCGCGCGCCGCGCTGCGCACCGTGGCGATCAGCTCTTGCGCGGCATCCACCAGGAATTGGCGCAGGCCCAGCTTGGGCTTGGTGACGATGGCCACGGCGCCGGCGGCCAGCGCGTCGATGGAAGTGCGTGCGCCTTTCTCCGTCAGCGTCGAACAGATCACCACCGGCGTGGGGCGTTCCTGCATCAGCAGCCGCAGGAAGGTCAGGCCGTCCATGCGCGGCATCTCGATGTCGAGCACGATGACATCGGGCCAGGCATGGCCGGCCTGCTTGAGCCGCTCGATGGCCAGCAGCGGGTCGGCCACCGCGTGGCTGACGGCGATATCCGGTGCGTCGTTCAGCACACCGGCCAGCACCTGGCGCACCACGGCTGAATCGTCGATGACCATGACGTTGATGGTAGACATGAAGCCCCGGGGTCTTACGTAGTTGAGCGCTCCGGCGGCACGAGCAGGGCTTGCTTGACCCAGACGTCACCGGTGGCGATATTGAAAATGACTTGCCGGTGGCCGCTGCCGAACAGGTGTTCGGAGCGCACCGAGATACCGCACTGGCGCAGCAGTTCACGGGCGGCCTCGCCGTTGCGCCGGCCGATCTCCACCGCTTGGGGGTAGGAGCGGCCGGGGAACATATTGCCGCCGCCGAAGATCTTCGCTTCGCATTCCTGCACCCGTATCCCCTTGTGCTCCAGCGCCTGCAGCATCAGTTCCACCACTTCCTCGCCATAGCGGCCGTCCAGCGGCGCGCCATGCTTCGGCCGCGACGCCAGCAGGAAATGCGACATCGCTCCGTGGCGGTGGCGGGGGTGCCACAAGGTGATGGACACGCAGGAACCCAGCAGGGTACGCACGCGATACTCGGCGGCGCCGACGAAATAATCGCCGGGTTGCAGGAACACGTCTATGCGCGGCAATTCCGGCGTAACGCCAACGCCCCCCCCGGAGGATGGGCTGGCGCGCCAGGCAAGTGGAGATTCACGCATGCTCAGACCTTGCGATAGACGGACGGCATCACCGCGGTCACCCCGGCGTCGATGCCGTGCAGGCTTTCCGAATGGCCGACGAACAGCACGCCGCCCGGCTTGAGCTGCGACAGGACGCGCGTGACCACCTGGCGCTTGGTCTCGCCATTGAAATAGATCATCACGTTGCGCAGGAACACGGCGTCGAAAGCGCCCAGGTCTGGCAGCGGCGCATTCAGGTTGGCGTGGCTGAAGCGCACATGCTGGCGCAAGGCCCGGTCCACCAGGAACGTGCCGGCCTGCGGGCCCAGGCCTTTCAGGCAGTAGCGCTTCAACATGGCCGGCGGGATCTGCCGTCCACGCTGTTCGGAATAGTGGCCGGTGCGCGCACGCGTCACCACGCGCGTGCTGATGTCGGTGCCCACCACTTCGAAGGGACGTCCCCCCAGGCTGTCATGCAACACCATGGCGATGGTGTAGGCTTCCTCGCCGGTGGAACTGGCCGCGCTCCATACGCGATAGGGCTGGCCGGTGCGCAGCTGCGGGGCCCGGCCTTGGACGAGCTTGGGTTTGCGCGCCGGCGCGGGCTCCTGGTCTTCGCCCTGCTCCTGTCCATGCGCATCCCGCGCTTCGCGCACCAGCACCTCGAAATGGCGCGGCTCGCGGAAGAAATATGTTTCGTTGGTGGTCAGCAGGTCGATCGCCATCTGCGTCTCGGCGCCTTCCTGGCCGCTCTTGAGCAAGGCGAAATAGGCCGCGTAACTGTCTAGGCCGCGTGCCTCCAGGCGCTTGGCCAGGCGACCGCAGACCAGCGCCTTCTTGGCGGGCGACAGGCTGATTCCGGCGGCATCGAAGATGAAGCGCTGGAACTGGGTGAACTCCTGGTCGGATATGGCGTACATGCGGGATACGGTGCGGGCGGGAGTGAAGGGAAGAACGGCGTTTGGGAAGCAGGGATCAGGCGCGGGATCGGAATCGGAATCGGTATCAGGGTTCGATGATTTCGCCGCCTTCGCGTGCGCCCCACCATGGCCCTTCGCGCAAGCCATCGACCCGATACCTGTGCTGCCGCAGCCAGCCGGGAATGGCGCTGCCCGCCATGGGACGGGCAATGAAGTAGCCCTGTCCCACCATGCAGCCCAGCTCGCGCAGCAGTTGCCAATCCTCTTCGTCCTCGATGCCCTCGGCCGTCGACACCAGCCCCATCTGGCGCGCCATGTCGATGGCCGCCTTGAGAATCACACGCAGGTTCTTGCGCTTGATGGCCCCATGCACGAAGCTGCGGTCTATCTTCAATTCCGTGAAGGGGATGCGCGCCAGCTGCTGCATGGACGAGAAGCCGGTACCGTAATCGTCGATGGACAAGCCGAAGCCGCGCAGCCGCAGCCGCGCCAACAGGCCGCGCGCATGGCCGCCGGGGTCGACCAGCGAGCTTTCGGTGATTTCGAAACTCACCTGTTCCGGCGGCACATGCAGGCGCTGCACCACGGCCACGATGTCGCGTGCCAGGCCGGGCCAATCCAGCAATAGCGGCGACAGGTTGATCGACAGGGTCAGGCGCAGGCCGCGGCTGTTCCAGCTGGCCGCCTGGGCGAGCGCCTTCTCCATCACGGTAAAGGTCAGCGGCTGGATCAGGCCGTACTGCTCGGCCAGGGGCACGAAACGCGTCGGCGACACCTCGCCCAGCAAGGGGTGGGTCCAGCGGGCCAGGGCCTCCACGCCTCGCACCAGGCCGGTGTTCATATCCACCTTGGGCTGGTACACGATGTGGATCTGGTCCTGGCCCAGCGCGGCCTCCAGCATGCCGGGCGGAATCGGCGCGGCCTCGTCCGGGCCGCCACGGCGCGGCCGCGCCAGCGCGCCGTAGTCGTCCAGCGCATGGCGCAAGGCGTCCCGCGTGACTGGCTTTTCCAGGCCGGCCAGCACGTTGAAACCCATATCCTGGGCAATCGCCACCACCGAGTCGATCATCGCGCTCTCGCGGCCCGATGCGATGATCAGGTCGACCTGGACGGCACGGATGCGCAGTTGTTCGATCAGCTCGACGCCATCCATGCCGGGCATCTCGATGTCCACTACCATCACCTGCGGCAGCGGCCGTACGGTATCGAGCAGCGCCAGCGCTTCCTCGCCTTCACCGGCCTCGTGGATGGATGCGATACCCAGCTCGCGGCACAGCGACGCCGTATGGCGCCGCTGGGGCAGGCTATCGTCAACCACGAGGATGGAACGCAGGCTGGACAACACGGTGGATACCTGTTCAGCCCACCGTCGCCAACGGATCGCGCGACAGCAGGGACTGGGCCTGGTGCGCGCCGCCGGGCAGCGCCACGGCGTCGGCCAGTGCCGCGCTGTCAGGCAGGGCCTCCAGGGCCAGGATCCGTGCCACCGCCAGCAGGATGACAAAGCGCCCGCGCACCTTGCCCACGCCGGCGATGAAGTCGCTGCGCACGCCGGCGCCGAACAAGGGCGGCGGTTCGATATCCGAGGCGGCGATGTCCAGCACTTCGTTGACGGCGTCCACCACCACACCCGCCACCTGGCGGCCGCCCTCGCCTTCGTCGATCTCGACGATGACGATGCAGGTGCGCTTGGTCACGGGCGCGGCCGCGCGGCCGAAGCGTGCCTGCAGGTCGATGACCGGCACCACGGCGCCGCGCAGGTTGATCACGCCCCGGATGGACGCCGGCATCATGGGCACCACGGTGAGGTCGTGATACTCGATGATTTCCTTGATCGACAGGATGCCGATGGCGAACATCTCGCCACCCAGCATGAACGTCAGGTACTGCAGGGACTCGGCCGGCCTGGCCGATCCCCCGGAAATGGAAAGCTGATTCATCGCAGCGCTCCGCGATCAATAGCGGCCGAACTGCGATTCGTCCGGCGCGTCCACGCCGGCGAATGCAAGCTTGGCACCAGCGTCGGCATCCAGCGCTTCGCGGGCGAAGACCGGCGCGCGCTGCACGGCAGGCGCCGGCTTGCGGCGTGCCTTGCCCGCGGCGCGCACGACCGTGCCGCCACCCTCGCGGCTGCCGTCACGGCCGCTGAGCTTGAAGAAGGCCATGGCCTGCTGCAGCTGCTCGGCCTGCGAGCTCATTTCCTCGGCGGTCGCCGCCAGTTCCTCGGAGCTGGACGCGTTCTGTTGCGTGGTCTGGCTCAGTTGCGTGACCGCCGCGTTGATCTGGCCGACGCCGGAGGACTGCTCCTCGGACGCCGCGGTGATTTCCTGCACCAGGTCGGAGGTCTTGCGGATATTCGGCACCATCTGTTCCAGCAGGCGGCCGGCCCGTTCGGCCAGATCCACGCTGCTGCTGGCAACACCGCCGATCTCCTGCGCGGCCACCTGGCTGCGTTCGGCCAGCTTGCGCACTTCGGCGGCCACGACCGCGAAGCCCTTGCCGTGCTCACCGGCGCGCGCCGCTTCGATGGCCGCGTTCAGAGCCAGCAGATTGGTCTGGTAAGCGATGTCGTCGATGATGCCGATCTTCTGCGCGATCTGCTTCATGGCAGCCACGGTCGAGGTCACCGCCTCGCCGCCCTCGGCGGCTTCCGCCGCGGCCTTGGTGGCCATGCCGTCGGTGACCTTGGAATTCTCGGTGTTCTGGGCGATCGACGCGGTCATCTGCTCGATGGACGCGCTGGTCTCTTCCACGCCGGCGGCCTGTTCGCTGGAAGCCTGGCTCAGCGATTGCGCCGTCGCGCTGACTTCCTCGGACGCACCCGCCAGCGCCTCGGCGCTGCTGTTGACCTCGGTCACCACCTGCGACAGGCGGGCAACCATTTCCTTGACGGCCGCCATCATGCTGGTGCTGTCGTTCTTCCTGGTCTGCACGGTCACCGACAGATCGCCGTCGGCCACCTTGCGCAGCAGGGCGGCCGCATAATTCGGCTCGCCGCCCAGCAGCTTGAGCAGGCTGCGCGTAATGAAGAAGGCGATCAGCAGGGCCAGCAGCGCTGCCGCGATGGCGATGGACAAGACCAGTGTGCGGGTCTCGGCGTAGAGCACGTCGCCTTCGGTATTGGTTTCTTCCATCAGCTGGACCTGGCGGGCCAGCAGCGCGCGCAGCGCATTTTCGGAAGCGGTGTTGGCCGCCAGCACGTCGCTCTTGACGAAAGCCGCGGCGGCTTCCCTGTCCTGGGCGAACAACTGTTGGAAGCGCTCGATCGTCTGGTCGACCTGGCGGCGGGTATCCTGGACATCCTTCAAGAGCTTGCTCGCGCTTTCGTCCCGAATGGTCTTGCGCAGCTTGTCCACGTTGCCCTGGCTGACGGCCATGTTGTCAGCCAGGCGTTTCTTCTGCCGATCCAGTTCGACGGCATCATTCGTCAACAGCATGCCGCGCAATACACGGCCATCGTCGATCGTGCGTATTACGTTGTCGTTGAGCAGGGCAACCTTGGGATAGCGATCCTGGGTAACGATGGTCAGGCCATCATTGATTTTTTCCAGGCGTTGCAGGCTGAGCACCGAAATAGCCACCAGCAGGATGATCACCACCCCGAATCCCAATGCCAACCGCGTGGCGACCTTCATATTCCCAAACATGGCCTTGCTCCTAGATCTTGATTGATGGCCTGCCGGCGCTGCTGCGCCGATCCCAGGCTTCATGCGTTTACCGGGCAACCCCGGCTGAGGTGGGAAGCTTTGCTTTTTCCATGAGGGCCGGCACGTCCAGGATCAGCGCCACTTCGCCGCTGCCCAGGATGCTCGACCCGCTGATACCGCGCACACCGGCAAAGATGCGCGCCAGCGGCTTGATGACGGCCTGTGTTTCGCCCAGCAAGGTGTCGACCACCAGGCCGCAACGCTGGCTGCCATGGCGCACGACCACGATGTTCTCGCGTACGCCTGCCTGGCCCGGCAGCGCGAACATCTCGCGCAGGCGGATGAAGGGCAGGACGTGGCCGCGCAGGTCTGTATAGCTGCCGCCTTCGACCGCGCTGAAGGCCACGCACTCGTCCACCATGTCCAGGGGCAGCACGAAGCGCGAGCGGCCGACGCCTACCTGGAAGCCGTCGATGATGGCCAGCGTCAGCGGCAGGCGCACGGTGACCAGCGTGCCGGCGCCCGGCTGGCTGGTGACGTCGACGCTGCCGCGCAGCGCTTCGATATTGCGCTTGACCACATCCATGCCGACCCCGCGTCCCGACAGATCGGTCACAGCGGCGGCGGTGGAAAAGCCCGGCTCGAAGATCAGGTTGAACACCTCGCTGTCGGACAGCACCTGCCCCATCTCGACGATGCCGCGTTCCACCGCCTTGGCCAGGATACGCTCGCGGTCCAGTCCGCCGCCGTCGTCGCGCACTTCGATGACGATGTGGCCGGACTCGTGGCGCGCGTCCAGCATGATGGTGCCGTGCGCCGGCTTGCCGCGCGCCACGCGCACGTCCGCCGCCTCGATGCCATGGTCCATGGCATTGCGCACCAGATGGGTCAGCGGATCGCCGATCTTCTCGACCACCGTCTTGTCCAGCTCGGTTTCCTCGCCGGTGATCACGAGTTCGATGCGCTTGCCCAGCGTGCGGGCGACGTCGTGCACGACCCGGCGGAAACGGTTGAAGGTGGCGCCGATACGCACCATGCGCAGTTGCAGCGTGCTATCGCGCACGGCCTCGACCAGGTCGGCCACCTGCGACGAAAATTCTTGCGCGTCCGCGCTGCCGGTGCGGGCGGCGGCCAGGCTGGCGCCGGCCGATGCGGTGATCAGCTCGCCCACCAGATTGATCAGATGATCGAGCTTGTCCGCGTCGACGCGCACCGAACGGCTGTCGCCGGCCTTCTTTTCCTTGGCCTGGCGCTGCTGGTCCAGGGCCGCCGCCACCACCGGCTGCGCCACCGACTGCTGCTGCACCAGGATCTGGCCCAGGGGCTCGACGTTGTCGTCCTGGCGCTGCAGGCGCAGCGCTTCGTCCAGCTCGCGCGTGGTCAGGGTGCCGCAACGCACCAGCATCTCGCCCAGCAACGCGGGTTCCTCGCCCAGGTCCTGCAGCATGCTGACGTAGTCGGAGATGCGGCTGTGCGGCGGAATGATGCGGATGGTGCAATCGTCGATGACGAATTCGAAGGTGCCTTCGATGGTGGCCTTGTCGGCCGGGCTGTCCAGGCCGATCTCGAAGCCCAGGTAGCAGGCTTCCGGATCCATGTCGTCCAGGGCGGGCAAGCGGCCCGTCTGGCAGGCGACGCCGGTGATGCGGCCCAGCCGCTGCAGATAGCGGATGAAAGACAAGGGGTCCATGCCGTTACGCAATACCCCCTCGTGGAAACGCAGTGAGATGTGCCAGTGGTCGGCGTGGGTAGTAAGGGCGTCGATGGCGCCGTTGCTCCCCGTACTGGTCCCCGTCGCGGCGGGCACCAGCGCGCTGCCCGGGCTGTCCGCGCCCGCGGCAAGAACGAGCGCGGAGGACCCACTGCAAGCGGCCATGTTGCCGCGTAGATAGGCGCCCAGGCGCTCGCGCAGCAGCCCCCCTTCCACCCGCGACTCCGCGTCGTCCCCGCCCTGCGCCTGGCCGCCATCGACCACGTCGACCAGGCGGCCTATGTAGTCATTGCATGCCAGCATCAACGCCACCATGTCGGCGTCGATCGGAATGGCACCTTCACGCACCCGGTCCAGCACGCTTTCGACATCGTGCGTGAACTCGACGATGGCGTCGATGCCGAACAGGCCGGCCGATCCCTTGATCGTATGGGCCGCGCGGAAAATCGCGTTGATCGCGGGCCCGCGGTCGGACTCTTCCTGCACCGTCAACAGCGCTTCCTCCATTTCCGCCAACAGCTCGCGGCTCTCGGTGATGAAGGTCTGCAGCGCCTGATCCATATCCATGTGTCGCTCCGTGCTCAGGCAACTACTGCGGCGGCTACGTCAGCCGCCAAGTCAGCGGTTTCGTTATTACCGGCCGGCGCTGCTTCCATGAGCGCGCTTTCCAGGCCCAGCAGGGTGATGACTTCGCATAGCGGCGCGGCCAGACCGCCGAGCCGCATTTCGCGTTGCCGCGTCTGCGCCAGCGCGCGCGCCGCCAGCAACAACTGCACGCCGGAGGTATCGAGTTCGGTAACCCCGCTCAAGTCCACGCACAGCGGCACCGGCAGCGCATCGGCGGCCAGGGCCTGCTGGAAGCGCTGACGCACTTCCTGCGCGGTGTAGATGGTGAGCTCGCCTTCCAGGCGCAGTGTCTGGACATTCATTACGGCAGTACCAGTTTTTCCACGGCGCCCAACAGCTGGGCCGGCTGGAATGGCTTGACCACCCAGGCCTTGGCGCCGGCCTGCTGGCCTTCGCGCTTCTTTTCTTCCTGGCTTTCCGTGGTCAGCATGATGACCGGCGTGAAGCGATACGCCGGCAATTGCTTCACGTTCTTCAGGAACGTGATGCCGTCCATGTTCGGCATGTTGACGTCGCTGATGATCAGGTGGACCTTCTGGCCCGTCAGCTTGGTCAGCGCATCCTGGCCGTCGCGCCCTTCGATGACGTCGTAGCCGGCACCGCGCAAGGCGATGCCCACTACCTGGCGCACCGAGGCGGAGTCGTCGACGATAAGTATGGTCTTGGCCATGTTGCTCCCTCAAAAGAAAGTGATGTCGTCGCTGGCGGCCGCGGCTTGCGCGGGCGCGCCGCGATGCAGCTCGCGTTCGCCGGCCATGGCGTAGGTTTTCTCCAGCTCCTGCAGCAGGCCGGCGGCGGTGAGCGGCAGCAGGACGCCGGCCTCGTCGCATTCGCGGCGGTGGTCTTGCAGCACGGCAGGCAGGAGTTCGATGTTGGCGACCACGTGCGCCATCACCTGGCTGACCCGGTCCTGGAACTGCAGCTGTACCAGGGCGTCGTTGACCTCGGCCTGGATGCCCTGGCTTTCTTCGCGCAGGCGGTCGGTGGTCTCGGTGAGGCCCTCGGCGAACGTCTGGAAGCCTTCCAGGACTTGCTGGATGGCGGTCTCGGACGCGGCGATCGCCTCCTGTTCGCGCTTGGTGGTCTGCTCGGCGGCCGTGCAGGTCTGCAGGATGGCCGCGCCGATCAATTCGATTTTTTCCGCGATGCGGGCGCCAGTTTCACCGGACTGCTTGGACAAGGCCCGCACTTCCTGCGCCACCGTGGCGAAGCCGCGGCCCAGGCTGCCGGCGTGGGCGGCCTCGATGGTGGCGTTGATGGCCAGCAGATTGGTCTGCTGCGTCACCATCGCGATGGCCTGCACCATGCTTTGCAGCTCATCGACGAAGCCCTGCAGGCCGTGCACCTTGCCCAGCATGTCGGCCTTGGTCTGCATGCCGTCGCGCAGCAGCTGCAGCACCCCATCCAGCTGCTGCTGGCTGCGCGCCGATACCGCGGCGGCCGAGCGTTCACCGCTGCCGCCGTTGTTCATGGACAGCCTCAGCGTCTGGTCGAGGCGCACGGAGATTTCCCCGAACCGCATGCTCAGCGCCGTGATCGCTTCTTCCATCTGGCTGCGCGACGACTCGATCTGGCGCGACCAGACGGGCGCCAGGTCCGTACCGAAACGTTCCAGGCTGTCCATATGGCGCTGCACGGCGTCGTCATCGACGTTTTCAACGCGGCTGCGCCAGCCCGCGGCGATACCCAATGCGGCCAGGATGGCACCCACGGCGCAACCCCAGGTGGACCACGCCGAAAACGCCGCGGTGGCCACGCCTCCCCCCAGTCCGAGGAGGGTCGCTATCCAGCGCCCCCAAAGATGCCGAACTCCGTTCATGAACAGCCTCTAAACCTTTGCCGGCATCCTCCGCCATGACAGCGGATCCACGACAAAACAACCAACGACAACGCCCCGACATGCCTTGCGGACCAGCCGCTTGCCGGCCAGGAGGGGAGTTGTCGTCCTGGCCGGCCGGAGGAAATACCTTCCAGCCAACCTGGACAACGGCAGTCTTGCGGTGCAGCAATACGGTTTGATCGGCCAAAGAAATGCATCAGGTCGGCCAATCTTGTTATCTTTGCTAACCAAACATACAATCAATCTCAATTCAGATCCATTGTTTGACTATTGCTAACCAATTTCTAAGCACTTGCTGACTACGGGCTGACCGAGAATGCTTTCTTCCCCGTTACGCACCTCCCTGCCACCGGCCGCGCCCGCTCCAGCAGCCGCGGACGTCTGTCCGGTTGTCTTGCGCCAGCTGATGGCCGACACGTTGCGGGGCGGTCACGATCCGGCGGTGCTTTGCGACGGCGCGGGCTTCCAGCCGGAGGATCTGTACGACGCCGACTATCGTGTGTCGCGCGCGCAATATGCCCATGTCATCCGGCGTGCGCTGCGGCTGCTGGGCCGGCCCGCGCTGGGCCTGGAACTGGGGGCGGCGGTCAATCCGGTGTCCTGGGGCCTGGTCAGCCTGGGCTTCATGGCGTGCCGCCATTCACGCGCGCTGCTGGATTTCGCCATCGAGCATCAGCATGAATGCGGGCGGCTGCTGTCGCTGCATGGCGAAGACCACCCCCAGACCTGGTGCCTGGCCGCCCGTTCACATTTCGTCGACCGTGTGGTGGACGGCTTCGTGGTCGATCACTTCTTCGCGGCAATGGCGCAGATCTGCCGCCAGGTGGTGGGCGATCTGTTCAATCCGCGCCTGGTCGAACTGGCCAGCATGCGGCCTTCGTATGGGGCCGCCTATGAACATGTGTTCCGCTGCCCGGTCCGCTTCGGCGCGGGCCAGAACCGCCTGCACTTTCCGCGCGATCCCTATGCGGTGCGCAGCGCCGACGCCGTGGTGCTGGCCCAGGTGCAACGCGATCTGAGCGCCCGCGCTGACCGGCGGCACGCGCCGTCGGAACTGCACGCCCTGGTGGCCCAGGCCATCCGCCGGGATCTGGCCGCGCCCATGCCGCTGGGCGCCATCGCGGCCAGCCTGCACACCAGCGAACGGACCTTGCGGCGCAGGCTGGAGGAAGAAGGGCTGACGTATGCAGCGCTGCTGGAGGAAGAAAGACACGCCCGCGCGATGGCGCTGCTGACGCAGTCGTCGCGCAACGTGCAGCAGATTGCCGCGGAATGCGGCTACACCAATGCGCGCACGTTGCAAAGGGCCGTGCAACGCTGGACCGGCCTGTCACCGACCGGCCTGCGGCGCCGCGGGCGGGCGGAGGATTAGCCTGCAATATCGGTAAGCGTGCTTACCGCAGCGGCGTTGCGCGGGCGGCGGCGCGCCAGGCGGCGGGGGTATTGCCGGTGTGTTGCTTGAACGCGCGCTGGAAGGCGGCTTCGGATTGGTAGCCGACGGCCTCGGCAACCGCGGCGGTCGACATGGCGGTTTTTTTCAGATGATCCAGCGCCAGGGCCATGCGGATGTCGGTCAGCAAGGCCATCGCGGGCCGGCCGATCCGCGACTGGAAATGGCGCACGAACGTGGCGCGCGACATATTGCAGCGTTGTGCCAGGTCCTCCAGGGTCCAGGGATGCGCGGCGTCCTGGAACATGGCATCCAGCGCCGGCGCCAGGCGCGGCTCGCCCGCCACGGCCAGCAGCCCGGCCGGCTCGGCGCCCGCAACGCTGGCGTGACGCAGGACCAGGGCGAACAGTGCGGCCGACAAGGCGTTGAGCAGCGCCCGTCCGCCCAGGCCATCCCCGCTGGCCTCGTTGCGCATCAACAGCAGCAGTTGCCGCAAGCGGCGAGCGGAGACGTCCGAGGCGTCTGCCGTGGCCGCAGCGGCCGAGACGTTCGAGGCGTTCGAGGCGTTCGTGGCGTTCGAGGCGTCCGAGGCGTCCGAGGCAGCGGCCGGCGCTTGCGCCGATTCCGGGCCATCGCCTGCCGTGTGATCGAGATCGGCGCCGAGGGGAATATCGCCCAGGACAGGCCGGATAACCAGTTGCGGCGGCAGGTAATCGCGTATCAGGTGCCCCTGCTGCGGATGGATCAGGAAGCGGCCGCACAGCAGGTCCAGGTCCGCGCCGCCTGCGGCGGTCTCCTTGAACTCCAGAGACCCGCCCGCACGGGATCGAATGGCTTGCCCCGGCTTGCCGCTGCCGTCGTGCAGCGCATGCGCGGCGCCTTGCGGAAATAGCAGGACATCGCCCGCCTGCAGACGCAGAGGCGGAGCGCCGTCCCGGTCCAGCAAGGCCGTGCCGCTCAACACCACGTGATAGGGAATCTCGCCCTCGCCGGCTGGCGGCTGCTCGATACGCCAGGGCGCGCCGAAACGGCAACGGATGTCGACCTGGCCGGTAACGGGTGCCAGTTCCAGCAGCCGGCTCAGCCAATCCATGGCAATACCGATATGGCGGCCGACGGCACCGGCGAGGCAGAGGCGGTAAATCGAGCCAGCGGGGCCTTGACCTTGACCTGGGCCTGGGCCGGTCCCGGGGCCGGCCCAGGGACCGACGCCAGAGCCCACACCGGGGCGAACACCATTGAAAACACCAGGCTGTCCATGTGAGCCGCTTGAGCATGTTTATGAGTTGCCGCGACATTACCAAGCCGAGTCCTGCTCCGTAAAGTGGAGCCATGCCATCACCCGATGGCGCTGACCCGAAAAAACTTCAAGGAGCTACACCATGTCCCGCTTGCCCATGCTCGCTTTCGACCAGACCACCGGCGCCACCGCCGACATCTACGCCAGGATCAAGAAATCGGTCGGCCGTGTGCCCAATGCCTATGCCACCTTGGCCACTCACGACCCGGCCGCCCTGGGCGCCATGCTGCAAGCCGATGCCGCGCTGTCAGCAGGCACGCTCAGCCGCCAGGACCAGGAAACCGTCAAGCTGGTGATCAGCCAAGCCTCTGGGTGCGATTACTGTCTGGCTGCCCACACGATGGTGGGCAAGCTTTCCGGCCTGAGCCCCGAAGCCATGCGCGCCGCCCGTGCCGGCGAACCGACCGGCGACGCCAGGCGCGATGCGCTGGTGCGCTTCGTGCGCCACATCGCGCTTCATCCCGGCACGGTCAGCGATGAGGAATACCAGGCCATCGTCGCGGCTGGCTATGACGCCCGCCAACTGGTCGACATCGCGCTGGCCGTGGCCGTGATCACGTTCACCAACGTGTTCAACCGCATCAACGACACCGAAGTGGACTTCCCCGCCGTGGCCTGATTCACACCGCGCGCCACGGATCAAACCCTAGGCCTCGCCAAGGATGCGCGAGGCCGCGCTTACGCCCCACCACGAGGCTTCCTCGAATACCGAATAGCCCGACAGGTCGGCGTGCGCGAACAGCACGCGGCCGTCGACCTCGCGCAAGGCGGCCAGGCCGGCATTGCCCAGATACCCGGGCGCCGGTGTCGCCATGGCATGCCCACGCACGGTGATGTCCAGCCGGCTGGCGTGCCGCCACAACGCGTCGTCATAAGCCGTCAGCAGATCCACCGCCACGTGGTCGCGCAACTCACGCGCATCGGCGCGGGCCAGCCAACGTCGCGCCTGTTCGGGACTGTCCACGCTGACCGCCTCATAAGCGGTGAACACGGTGCGCGACGGCGGCGCCACGCGGATCAGTTGATGGGTGCTGACGACATACCCCAGTCCCGGCCTGTCCAGCCCCGGCCCGTTATAGACCACGTTATCCCAGGCCAGCGGCGCCCCGTCCAGTTCCGGAGGGAAACCTTCCAAGGTGAAATTCGACACCAGCCACGGCGCGTGCGGCGACTGATGCACGGCATGGTCATAGCCATAGCCTGCCATGCCGCGCACGACATGCGCCGCGACGAACAAGGGCATCGCGCAGACCACGCGGTCCGCGCGCAGCGTGCGCGTCACCGGCCCCGGCGCCGTCTCGAAGCCATCGGCCACCAGCACCTCCACGCCCTGCCCTTGCTCCTCCACCCGCATCGCCGTACCGGGCACCAGCCAGTCCTCATGGCCCAGATGGCGTGTGATGGATGCACGCAGGTACGCCACCATGCGCGCCAGCCCGTTGGGCCAGGTCAACACGGCGCCATCCGGCGCATTGCTCGCATGGCCGTCGCGCGAACAGAAATAATGCAGCCCGGCCCAGGCCGACACGCGGTCATGCGGCGCGCCGTAGTCGTCGCGGCAGCAGTAGTTCAAATACCAATGCAGCGCGGGCGACGTGTAGCCTTTGTCCACCAGCCACTGCTTGAAGGTCAGGCGATCCAGCGCGCGCCATTCGGCGTCCTGGGACGACAAGGCGATGGGGATGCAAAAGAGCTTGCGGCCATCCTTGCCGACGGCATCGCGCAGGCCGTCGACGTAACGGAAGAAGGCATCGTGCTGCGCCTGTTCCGCGGGCGTGGCGCCCGGCGGCACCAACGAGTCGCCCCAGTGCCCGTCGCGCAGCAGTCTTTCGTCCAGGCCGTGCACGATGACGGCTTCATCCATATACGGACGCTCGGTCTGCGCGCCATCGAGGATCACGCCGAATTCGGCCAGCATCTCGCGCACGTGCGTGCTGGCGCGCGACGGCAGCGGCAGATAATGCGCGCCGCGCGGATAGGCCAGATCGCCGGCGCCGCCGCCCGACGAATTGCCGCCGAACTCCGGTCCCGCCAGCACGACGAAGTCGCGATACCCGCGCCGCGCCAGTTGCCAGGCGCAAGACAAGCCCGCCACGCCCGCACCCAGCACGGCCACGGCGGCACGCTGCTCGCCACTGGGGGCAGGCAGGGCGGCGCCGTCACGCAGGCCATGCCCCTCGCGCATGCCGGGATAGGCAACCGTCGGCACGGTTTCACGTATCGTCAGGCGCGCCGCGGTGCCCAGCGCCGCCGCGCCTACCGCCGAGCCGAGCAGGAAGGTACGGCGCCGCATCAGCGCAGGACCTTGCGCCAGTCTTCGTCGAAGTAGCGCACCAGCGACTGCTCGTTGAGCCGGTTGGGCGGCATGTTCAGCGCCGGCATGTCGACCGGGAAATGGAACAGTTCCTTCATGGTGGGCCCGTCCAGATAGCGCGTGGGCACGGATACGCGATCCGGCACCGTGTAGTCGGCGCGCCTGCTGGTCAGGATGAAGCCCCAATCGCCAAAGGACGGCACATAGCAGTGGTAGGGCCACGTATGCAGGCCGGCTTCCTTCAATGTGGCATCGATGCTCCAGAAGGAATGCGGCGCGAAGTAAGGCGAGGTCGACTGCACCACCATATAGCCGTTCTCCGACAGATGGCGCGACATCAGGCGGAACATCGGGGTGGAATACAGGCGGCCCAACCCGAAATTGGTGGGATCGGGAAAGTCCACCACGATGAAGTCATAGACGTTGGAGTTGGACTCCAGCCACGCGCCGGCGTCAGCGTTGATCACCGTCACGCGCTTGTCCGTCAAGGATCCCTGGTTCAGTTCGACCAGGGGCTGCGAGGTCGAGAACAGCCGCGTCATTTCCGGATCGAGGTCGACCAGGGTGATGTGCTCGATGTTCTTGTGCTTGAGGATTTCGCGCACCGCCAGGCCGTCGCCACCACCCAGCACCAGGACATTGCGGGCCCATGGCACGGCGTCGAGGCCGGGATGGACCAGGGCTTCGTGATAGCGGTGCTCGTCGCGCGAGGAGAACTGCAGGTTGCCGTTGATATGCAGGCGCAGGTCGTCATGCCAGCGTGTCACCACCAGGCGTTGATAGCGCGTGGTTTCCGCATGGATGACCTGGTCGCCATACAAGCCCCGTTCGGCCCAGCCCGTCATCTGCCCCGACAGCGCGAAGCCCACCGCCAGCACGCCCATCACCAGCGCCGCGCGCCAGACCTTGTCCTTGGCGCGGGCCAGGTGCTCACGAAACAGCCACGCGGTCCACAAGGACACGCTGGCGTTGAGGATGCCGAACAGGAAACCGGTGCGTAGCAGGCCCAGGTAAGGCGCCAGCAGCAGCGGGAACACCAGCGACACCACCAGCGCGCCCAGGTAATCGAACGCCAGCACCTTGCTGACCAGTTCGCGGAATTCGGTGCGCTGGCGATTGAAGATGCGCATCACCAGCGGTATCTCCATGCCCACCAGCAGGCCGATCACAAACACGCAAACATAGAGTGCCGCGCGAAAGGGCGCCGCCACCCATGCGAAAACCAGGAACAGCACGGCGGCCGAGACACCGCCGATCAGGCCCACCAGCAGTTCGACGTCGATGAAGCGGTCCAGCACGTCGTCATCGGCCACGTAGCGGGAGAACCAGGACCCCACGCCCATGGCGAATAAGTAACAACCGATGACTGTGGAGAACTGCAGAATCGAATCGCCGAGAAGATAACTGGCGAGCGCGCTCCCGATAAGTTCGTAGCCTAAGCCACATGATGCAACAATCAATACAGAAAGTATCAGCGCGCGATCACGCATGGGTGCTTCCGGAAGGCGAGAATTGCTGGCAGTATATCGAACCGCCCCCGCGAACCGTCCCTCTTTACAACCAAGAAGACATCCATGCTCACGATGCCGGCCTACGCCTACCTGATCTACCTGGTGTCCGCTCTGGTGATGCTCGGTCTGTTTGCCGTCATCTATTCCTACATCACGGCCTTCGACGAGATGGCCCTGATCCGCGCCGGCAACGGCGCCGCCGCCCTCTCCTATTGCGGTGCCCTGGTCGGTTTCAGCCTGACGCTGTATTCCAGCATCGCCACGCACGCCACTTATGGCATGTTCCTGGCCTGGGCCGCCGGCGCCATGGTCACCCAGGTGGTGGCCTATTCCATTGCGGCGCGCGTCATCCGCGGCATGAACCAGGCGATCGCCGAAAATAATGTCGCGATGGGCGGGCTGATGGGCGGCCTGTCTTTATCGGTGGGCATCATCAACGCCGCTTGCCTGACCTGACTATCACTTAGACACTTACGATTCGGGAGCCGCCATGAGCCTCGGTTCATTTATTCGCAAGCAGTTCATTGACATCCTTCAGTGGAACGAGGATACGGACGGCGTCCTCGCCTGGCGCCATCCCATGCAGGATTTCGAAATCCAGTACGGCGCCAGCCTGACCGTGCGCGAGTCGCAGATGGCCGTCTTCATCAATGAAGGCAAGGTCGCTGACGTCTTCGGTCCCGGCATGTACAAGCTGACCACGCAGACGCTGCCGGTCCTGACGTACCTGAAGAACTGGGACAAGCTGTTCGAGTCGCCCTTCAAGTCGGACGTGGTGTTCTTCAGCACCCGCCTGCAGCTGGGCCGCCGTTGGGGCACCGCGCAGCCGGTGACGATACGCGACAGTGAATTCGGCATGGTGCGGGTGCGCGCCTTCGGCATCTATTCCTACCGTATCGCCGACCCGGGCCTGTTCTATCGCGAGATCAGCGGCACGCGCGACACGTACACGGTGGACGACCTGGAAGAGCAGTTGCGCAATATGGTGGTCGCCACCATGAGCAGCACCCTGGGCAGTTCGTCGGTGCCCTTCATCGACATGGCCGCCAACCAGGGGCTGATGTCGCAAAGCATCGCCACCGCGCTCGCGCCTGTGTTCGAACGCTACGGCGTCAAGCTGGACAACTTCACGGTGGAGAACGTCTCGCTGCCGGAGGAGTTGCAGAAGGCGCTGGACACCCGTATCGCCATCGGCATGACGGGCGACCTGAACAAGTACACGCAGTACCAGACCGCCAGCGCCATTCCGCTGGCCGCGCAGAACGAAGGCGGTATCGCCGGCGTGGGCGCGGGCCTGGCAGCGGGCGCGGCGCTGGGCCAGACGATGGCCGCGGGCCTGGGCTCGCTGACCGGACAAGGGCAAGGCCAGGGCCAGCCGGCGCAGAACGCCGCGGCCGCCGGTGCTGGCGCTGCCGCGGGTTCAGCCGGGGCAGGCGGTGGCGCCGATCCCGCGCAGCGACTGCAGCAGTTGAAAGGCATGCTGGACCAGAATCTCATCACGCAGCAGGATTACGACGCCGCCAAGGCGGACATCCTGAAGCGGCTCACGGGTGGCTGACGGGCGCCCATGCAACGTATCCTGTGTCCCCAGTGCGGCGCGCCGGTCGAGTTCAAGTCCGCGGCCTCGGTCATGGCGATATGCGGCTCCTGCCGCAGCACGCTGCTGAAAGACGCGGAGTCGGTCAAGCGCATCGGCGAGATGGCCGAGGTGCTGGAAGACTACTCGCCGATCCAGATCACCAGCACCGGCAAGTACGAGGGCAAGCGCTTCGACGTCGTCGGGCGCCTGCAACTGCGCTACGACGCCGGCTTCTGGAACGAATGGTATGTGTGGTTCGAGGACGGCACCGACGGCTGGCTGTCCGATGCCTCCGGGCAGTACGCCGTCACCCGCACGCGGGCGCCCAAGGACAAGGATCCGGCGCTACCCGCCTTCGATGACTTGTCCCCTGGCGATCCGATCAGCCTGGACGGCAAGAACTATTACGCCGCCGACATCCGGCGCTGCCGCGCGGTGTCGGGACAAGGCGAACTGCCTTTCGCGGTGGGTGCGGATGGCTGGGAGGCGGTGGTCGCGGACTTCCGCGCGCTCGACGAATTCCTCACGCTCGATTACTCCGATACGCCCGTGCCCCAGGTCTACCAGGGCAAGGCCTATTCGCTGGACGACATGCAGCGCGCATCCTTGCGCGCCGAACATCTGGTGGAGGAAACCGCCGGCAACTATGTCGGCAAGATCAAGGCGCTCGACTGCCCCAGTTGCGGCGCCCCCATTTCCTTTGCCGCGGCGGTGGCCACGCAGGTGATCTGCCCCAACTGCCGATCAGAAATCGATTGCGCTGGCGAGACGGCCGAGGTGCTGGCCAAGCAGAAGAAAGTCTCGTCCCTCTCCACCACGCTGTCGCTGGGCGCGAAGGCCACCATCGACGATGCGGCGTACACGCTGATCGGCCTGATGCAGTGCGAGGATCCCGATCCCGAAGAAACGTCGCGCTGGATCGAATACCTGCTGTACAGCCCGAAGAAGGGTTTCCTGTGGCTGGTGGAAAGCGACGAGGGCTGGGACAAGGTACGCGTCTGCGATCGTTGGCCGGCGCAGGTGACCGACAAGCGCTACGCCTTCAACGGCAAGCGCTACGACAAGCTGTACGACTACGACTCCAAGGTGAAGCTGGCGCTGGGGGCTTTCAACTGGCGCGTGAAGGTGGGCGACGTCACGCACATCACCGACTACGCGCTGGGCGATAACAAGCTGACGCGCGAGACGTCCGATGCGGAGCTGGGCTGGTCCGTGTCCGAACGGGTCGGCCCGGCGCAGGTCGGGCGCTGGTTCAACCTGCCCAAGCTGGGCGAGGTCAAGGAAAAGGCGTCGAAGGGCAACAGCCTGGCTGGTGTGGCGCTGTTCGCCAGCGTGGCGATGTTTTTCTTCAATGCCGACGAACTGGAGAACGGCCAGTGGCTGGGGCTCATCGTCGGCGGTCTGTTTCTGTGGCTGCCGATCTGGCTGCAAAACAAGCTTCGGGATAAATGATTCATGTGGCGTGTGCTCTACATCATCTATGCCGTCGTCGTCGTCAGCGGTGTGACCATCTCGAATAGCAGCATCGGCAAATATTCGTCGGGCGGCACCAGCAGCTGGGGTGGCGGGACGTCCGGCCGGTCCGGCTATTCGTCCAGCGGGTCGCATAAATGAAGGCGACCCGGGCGCCGGCGAAGGCGGCCCAAGCGGCCGCGGCCGCGACGGTCGAGGCGGCGGGCGCCGGAGCGATCGTCGCGCACGCGGCAGGACATGTGGTGCCGCCGCTGGGGCGGCACGTGCTGGCGGATCTGCACGGCGTCGATCCTGCGTTGCTGCGCGACCCGGAGGGTTTGCGCGACCTGCTGACCGCGGCGGCCCTTGGGGCGGGAGCCCAGGTACTGGGCGCGCATTTCCACCATTTCGGTGGCGGCCAGGGTGTCACCGGCGTGGTTCTGTTGAGCGAATCGCACATCACCATCCACACCTGGCCCGAACACAGCTACGCCGCGCTCGACGTCTTCATGTGCGGACATGCCAGCCCGGAACGGGCCGTAGACCACGTCCGTTCCGCCCTGGCTCCTGCACAGGTCGACATCAACACCGTCCCCCGCGGCGCTTCGCGCCACATAGCGTAGCCCCGGCCCGGAGCGGGGTTGGCGGACCCCGCCAACTTGGCCCTCCCGCCCCGCTCTGCCACGGACTTTGTGGCATGGGCTCGTGATGGGCCGTGCTCTACGCCACCCGGAGCCCCGCCGCTGGCGCTGGCGTAGCCAGTTGCCACCCCCAAAAAGAACCCGCCGCTGGCGGGTTCTTTATTTTTCTGGGCTGCAGGGCCCCCCTGCGGAGCGCGGGGCGGGGGGCTCGATGCCCGATCATCCTTGCAAAAGCCCGAAATCGGGCAATCCACGATTGACGCCTCCTTTTCCCAGTAGTAAAAACATTTTCACAAATGAGAAAGGAGACCTGCATGTCCAAGACCCCCAGCTGGCTGGTGCGCGAAGCTGAAATCCCCGGCTACCATCCCGCCAATCACGTGGGCACGACCAACAAGCGGCTGATCGGCCCGGATACCGTCGGCTCCAAGGGCGTCGAAGTGCTGTTGGGCGTCATCGAGAAAAACCAGGGCGCGCTGCCCCATGCCCATCCCGGCATCGAACAGGTCTGTTACCTGCTCTCCGGCACCGCCCGCGCCGAAATGAACGGCGAGGCAGTGGACATGGTCGCCGGCGACTGCTGTTATTTCCCGCCCGAACTGCCGCACAAATTCACCGTCACCAGCGACGAGCCCGCCCGGCTGCTGGTGATCTACACCCCGCCCTACGAAGAGCGAGCGGACCGCGTCATCCGCTGACGCCAGTTGCGGCATGGCCCTCGCCACGCCGCGGCTGCGCCCGCGCCGGACCCGGCGGATCCACGGTCCGGACCATGAGATGTCCAGACAGGGATCCGCAGCCCAAGAAACCACAACCCCTAATAAAAACATCCACGGAGACAATCATCATGCGTTTCATGCCTCGCGCCAGCGTCTGGCTGCGCCATAGCGTAGCGATCCTGGCCGCCGGCGCCGCCCTGGCCTCGGCCCCCGCGTTCGCCAAATACCCCGACCATCCCATCACCGTGGTCGTGCCCTTCCCGGCCGGCTCCGGCACCGATGCCGTGGGCCGCATCTTCGCCCAGCAGCTGGGCGACATCCTGGGCGGCTCCGTCGTCGTGGAAAACAAGCCGGGCGGCAACGCCACCATCGGCGCCAACTACGTCGCACGCGCCAAGCCGGACGGCTACACGCTGTTCATCACCACCAATACCTCGCACTCGGCCGCGCCCTTCCTTAACAAGAACGTGCCCTACGATCCGGTCAAGGACTTCACCCCGATCGCACGCGGCGGCAACCTGCCCTTCATCCTGGTGGTCAATCCCACGCTGCCGATCAAGTCCGTGAAAGACCTGGTGTCCTACGCCAAACAGCATCCCGGCAAGCTGACCTACGCCAGCGGCAACAGCACCGGCATCGTGGCCGGCGCCACCTTCGCCGACCGCGCCGGCATCAAGATCCTGCACGTTCCCTACAAGGGCACGCCGCAAGCCATGACCGACGTGATGAGCGGCCAGGTCGACCTGATGTTCACCGACGTCGCCTCCAGCCTGGCCTACGTGCAGGCCGGCAAGCTACGCGCGCTGGCCGTGTCGACGGCGGCCCGCAGCAATGTGGTGCCCGATATCCCTTCGATGCAGGATTCCGGCATCCAGAACTTCGACATCAATTCGTGGAACGGCCTGCTCGGCCCCGCCGGCATGCCCAAGGACGTGGTGGACCAGCTGAACGCGGCGATGAACAAGATCGTCAAGGACCCCGCCACCCTTAAACGCTTCGCCAACCTCGGATTCGACGCCTTCAGCGGCACGCCCGAGGACTTCGCCGCCTTCGTGTCGCAACAGCGCGACCTGTGGGGCAAGATGATCCAGGACGCAGGAATCGCACCGGAATGACCGTAGCTTCACCCGCCGCGCAGCACACCGCGCAACACGCTTCAAGCACCGCCGCAACGAATGGCACCGCGCCCCAGGCCGGCGCCGGCGCCCCGGACGCGGTCACCGGCCCCTTGCACGGCGTGCGCATTCTGGACCTGA
The DNA here is from genome assembly GCF_002209485.1 of Achromobacter sp. HZ34. Classification (GTDB taxonomy): domain Bacteria; phylum Pseudomonadota; class Gammaproteobacteria; order Burkholderiales; family Burkholderiaceae_B; genus Bordetella_C. Next base: position 292,830 of record NZ_NJIX01000003.1, read on the forward strand.
GCGCCGTCGTCATGGGTCCGTACGCCACCCAGATCCTGGCCGACCTGGGCGCGGATGTGATCAAGGTGGAACCGCCGGCGGGCGACAATATGCGGGCCGTCGGTCCCATGCGCAATCCCGGCATGGGACACCTGTACCTGCATCTGAACCGCAACAAGCGTTCGGTGGTACTGGACCTGAAACAGCCGGGCGCGCGCGAGGCCTGCCTGAAACTGGCCGAAAGCTGCGATGCCGTGCTGTACAACATCCGGCCCCAGGCCATGCAGCGCCTGGGCCTGGACTACGCCGCCTTCGCCGCCCGCAATCCCCGCATCGTGTACGCGGGCGCCTATGGCTTCAGCGAAGCCGGCCCCTACGCCGGCCGGCCCGCTTATGACGACTTGATCCAGGGCCAGGCGGGCATCGCCGACCTGAATCGGCGCCAGAGCGGGGGCGACCCGCGCTATGCGCCCATCACCCTGGCCGACCGTGCCGTCGGCCTGCAGATGGCGATCGCCCTGCTGGCCGGCGTGCTGCATGCCCGCGCGCATGGCCGTGGCCAAAGCCTGGAAATCCCCATGTTCGAGGGCATGGCCCACATGACCCTGGGCGATCACCTGGGCGGCTGGACCTTCGATCCGCCCATGGGCGAGACCGGCTATGCGCGCCTGCTGGCGCCGCATCGCAAACCCTACGCCACCAAGGACGGCCATATCTGCCTGCTGGTCTACAACGACAAGCACTGGCGCAATTTCTTCGACGCCGTGGGGCGGCCGGAGATGAAGCAGGATCCGCGCTTCGCCACGCACGGCGCGCGCGCCGCGCACATCAGCGAGGTGTATGCCTGGCTGGCCGGCATCATCGAGCAGCGCGATACGGAACAATGGCTGCGCCTGTTCGCCGAAGCCGACATCCCGGCGTCCAGGCTGTACACGATCGAAGACATGATCGACGATCCGCACCTGAAGGCGGTGGATTTCGTGCGCCACGTGGATCATCCGACCGAAGGCCGCCTGCGCACCACGGCGCCGCTGGGGCGCTATGCGGGCACGCCGACGTCCCTGCGCCGCCATGCGCCGCGGCTGGGCGAACAAAGCCTGGAGATCCTGCGCGAAGCCGGCTATTCGGACGCCGCCATCCAGGCCCTGCTGGATACGCAGGCTACGCTGGACGGCACGCCCGGCTGAAGGCCAAGGCCTGGGCCTTAGCTCTGCCCCTGGGTCAGTTCAACGGCAGCCAGGCACGGCGTAGCGGCGCCGGACGGCGCGCCGCATCTATTCATGCCGCTCCAGCGCGGCGCAGGCGGCGCGCAGGATGCTGGCGTAAGCCGCCTGGTTGGGTTCGACGCGATACACCGGCGCGCCCACCGAGATCGCGTAGCGTTCTCCGCCCAGCGTCACCGGCCATGCCACCGCTCCCACCTCGTCTATCGATTCGCTGAGATTTCGGAACCAGCCGCGCTCGCGCGACAGCGCCAGCTCGGCCTCGATGGCCGGCAGATCGACCAGGGTGCGCTCATTGAAGCGTTCCAGCGGAGCCTTGGTCAGCAGCTCGCGGCGCTCTTCGGCGGACATCAGCGACAACAGCGCCTTGCCCAGCGAATTGGCATGCACCGGCCGGAATTCCCCCGCCGCCGCGACGTAGCGGATGGTGTGCGGCGAGTCCAGCACTTCCAGATAGACGACACGGCGATCCGTCGACAACTTGGCGAAGACCACGGTTTCCTGGGTGGCATCGCGCAATTCGGCCAGGCTGGGATAGACGCGTTCCAGGATGGGGTCGGCCTTGGAGATCAGTTGCGCCTTGGCCAGCAGGCGGCTGGTCGGGTAATAGCCGTTGCGCCGCCCCACTTCATAGAGATAGCCCAGTTCGTTGAGCGTGCGGATCAGCGCCAGGCAGCTGGACACCGGCACATCCAGCAGGCGTGCCAGCTCGGACAGCGACAAGGGCCGCTTCTCGCGGGCGAAGACCTCGATGATTTCTATGACTCGTAACGCGGTCTTTACGCTCATGCTGGGGCCCGTGGAAAGGTCTGCGGATTGTAATGCCATCCCTTACGAATCGCTGGCAGGCCGGGGGTTTTACGTATTCCGGTGGAGCCTTTCTACCTCATCCGCACGCTTCCGCTGGCGCGCCGGGCACCGCATGATGCGCCACGGCATCGCAGGGAACCACGCGAGGAACGCATCTTGCGTAGGGTCGCCCGCAATCAACCTTCTCCCCATCCAAGGAGCGCATCATGATGGACAAGGCAATTCACGGTCACGGGCATCGCCCTCCCCTGGAGCACGCTCTCGCCACGGCGGGCGCGGACCTGCTCGAAACCCACGCCCGTCTGGCGCGCGCCACTACAGTGCTGGTGCATCGCATCGGCGACGACGAGAACGGCAATGAAGCGCTGGGTGCTGCATCGGCGCCCCAGCGTCCACGTGCCGCCGGCACCCAGGCCAAGCCGGCCGCGGGTGCGCATGGCACGGGTAAGACTTACCAAGGCACGATCACGCCGCCGCGCATCATGGATGTGCGTCCGCCCTACAGCCCTCCCGTCATGCTGCGCCAAGCCAGCCTGCGGGCGCGCGAAGCGCAACCGCCGCTGTTGAACATGGGCACGGCGACCGGGTCGCAGCATGACCACCGGGAAGGAGGAGCCAATGGCTGGCGCGAACGTTGAGGGAATCGAAGTCGAAGGCGCCGAGGTCCCCCGCACGGCTGTGCGGGAGGCTTGTGCGCGGGAGACCGAGGCCAGCGGCGCCATGGTTGAAAGCCGCGATGCGGCGGAACCTGGGTCCGTCCGTAGCCACGGCACCTCGCGTCTGAGCGTCAGGTTCGTGGCCCGCAGGCGCCAGAGCACGCTTGGCTGGGCGCAATAGCCGCAATAGCGCGCAGGGCCGGTACCGCCGTTCATTGCGGCTGCTTGGTGTGGTCGATCGCTGTGTGGTCGCTGAGTGTATGGTCGCTTGATGTGCGGCCGCCTAGTGTGCGGCCGCTTAGCTCAGCCCCCTGGTGACGCCAATCAATGCAGCCACACCAGGGCGCCCGCTGCCAGGACGCAGGCTGCCTGCGCCACGCAGCAAGCCATCTGCCACCGCAACAGGCGCAAGGCGCCCGTCCAGCGGGAACGCAGGCCACGGGGTGTTGCGCCTTGGGGTACGCCGAGCAACGCCAGGCCTTCGTCCATCCTTTGCAGATCCTGGTCGGTGACGGCCGGGTGCGTGTAGATCTGCCCGAACAAGCGGGCATCCAGCCGCACCCGCAAGGCGTAATACCGCTGCACCATACCCACCAGCAGGCTCAGCCATAGTGCTGCCGCCGGCAGATTGCGCCATGCGGCCGTCCATGGCGCCATCGACTCTGCCGCGCCTAGTTGGCGTATGACAGATAGTCCCAAGAATGCGACGGCCGCGATGGCCAGGAGCAGCGATAGCCGGGCGGCGTGCCGGCCTTGCGCGAGGACGGCCAGCAGGACATGCCCGGTATCCGGGTGACGCAAGGCATCGTCGTCGGGAAGCTTCGTGGCGGAGGTCATTCCGATGGTCCTTTTCCGGCGATCATCCGCAAGGCCTGCCGCGCCGCCGGGCTGATGACGATCGCTCGATGGGCGCGCAGATGTTCGATGACCCACTCGGGGTCGTCACCCTGCAAGGCACGCCACGCCGCGATAGCCAGCGCGCTACGCGAATATCCTAGCGCGCAATGCACGAGAAGGCGATTCGGCTCCCCTGTGCTTCTGTCGATGTCCGCGCCTTCCTTTTCCGCGCCCTTCTCCGCACCCTCGACGCTCGAACCCGCGGCAGGCGCGCGGGCCGCGGCGATGGCATTGGCGGCGGCCGTCAATTGGGCTTGCGTAGGCAGCACCAGGTCCAGCATCGACACTTGCGTGTAATCCAGACGCAGGGCCGCGCGCCGGGCGGGAAACTCCGCCGCCAGGTCGACCACGGCCGTGAAGCCCCCTCGGCGCAGGTCGCGCGTGGACGGCGCGCGGCCCAGCCATACGCCGGGATAGACCTCGACATAGGGCGCCACGCGCAAGGTGTAAAGCCGCGAAGAAACCCACGCCGCCAGCAGATAAGGCGCCAGGGCCCAGCGCGCCGGCCAGCGCATGCGGCCGTGCTGCTTTTGGAAAATCCGCTCGCCCTGGCCGTCATAGGCCAGCGCCACCATCGCCAGCGCGAAAGCCGGCCAGCACAGCAGCAATGTAGCGGTCACCGCGTCCGCCCGGGCCGCCGCCACCGCCAGCAGCAGAAAGACCGCGCAGGCCTGCGCATAACGCCGCGCCAGTTTTCGGCGCCGAACGAGGTCATCGTCGGCCAAGGCGCCTTGCTGCACACCCACCGCATGATCCGCCCCATCGACAGGCGCAGCGCCCGCGTTCCTGCCTCCGAAACGCAGCGTCCATGGCGCGCCTGGCAGCAGGTACAGGCACAGGACGCCCACCGCCGCCCCCGTCCATACGTCGATGAAATGATGCTGATAGGTGGTCAGAACGGAAATGCCGATCAGGGCGAACCAGCCGTGCAGCAACCACCGCCCCACGCCCCGCACATGCCGCGCATAGCAGGTCCACAAGATCATCAACAGGCTGATGTGCAACGATGGCGCCTGGTTGAAAGGCAGGTCGAAGCCCGTCAGCAGATCGAACAGCCAGCCGTTGAACCCGCTCGTGGGCGGGCGCGGAAAGGAGAAGCGCAGGGGAAACAGCAGGAAGAAGGCGACCGACACCAGGGTCGCCGCCAGCAGCCGTCCGGCATGCGTGCGCAACTCCGCGCGGCTGCCGCAGACGAACAGCGAGATCGCATAAAACACGTCGATCGACATGTATGGCAGGATGGTCCACGGCCAGAACGGCAGATCCTGTTCCCAGCCATAGACGAAGCTGCCCACCAGCGGCAGCCCGCTGCTGTAATGGTTGGCGTAGCCGTAGCTGAGAAAGAAGAACGGTCCCAGGAAAACCAGCCACAGCGCGGCCTGCAGCGTCGGCCGGTGGTCATCGACCGGCAAGCGTCCCGTGGGCATCCCCGCGCCGGGGATCGACCCAGCGTCGTCCGGCCCGCCGCGCGCTGCCGCCCGCTCCGTGTCAGGCGGCGTCATCCCGCACCGCCAGGGATACCGTGAAAATCCCCCATTGGTCGGTCAACTGCTCGACCTTGCGGAATCCCGCCGCGGCGACCAGGGCATCCATCTCTGCCTGCGTGCGCCGGCGCATCACCCAGGGCATGTCGGCCCGATGGCTGGTCAGCGTGCGGGCAATCATTTCCAGCTGCGGATGCCAGGGTTGATTGGTATAGAGCAGCACCGAGCCCGCCGCCATCGCGCCGGCCAGGCCGGACAATGAGGCCTGGATGCCGTCATTGCGCGGAAACAGTTCATACAGGCCGGACACCACCGCCAGCGTGGGCGCCGGATCCAGCGCGGCCAGGCCGGCCCGGTCGAAGGCGTCGCCCCGTTCGAAACTGGCGATGTCCGCCAACCCCAGCGCCTGGATCAGGCGCCCGCCGCCTTCCACATTCAAGGGACTGTAGTCACGCAGCAGAATCCGCTGCACCTCGGCCTTGCGCGCCGCCAGGGCCTCCAGCACATACCGGCCATGCCCCGCGGCGATATCCACCACGCGCACCGGCTTACCCGCCGCTACCAGACGATCCACCGCGCGATTGATCAAGGCCAGCAGATTGGCCTTGCGCACGCGGATGCCGCGCCACCCTATGCTGTCCAGATAGGCCTTGTCGGCGTAACGGCCCAGCCAGGCCAGCGGTCCGCGGCCAGTCGGTTGATCGCGATAGACATAGTCCAGCGTGGATCCTGAATCGAATCCCGTGTCCACGCCCAGCCGCATGCCGGCGGACATCATGGCACCGGCCTGGATACCCAGGCGGCCCACGGCCCACCATGCGCGCGCCGCCAGGCTGTCCGGCGGCAACTGCAAGGCATCGAACTCGCGCCGCGTCGGCCCTTCCTGGTCGGCTGCCAGCAAAGCGGGCTGGGCCATGCGCAAAGCCGGCTCCGCCGCTTCGCAACGCAGGATGAAGCTGCGCGCGGCGGCGATGGGCAGGTGGCGGTCCTGCTCGCCCAGCGTGTCGTGAAAGAAGCCGGGGAAGACCTGCGACTCCTTGATGGGCGCGGACAAGCGTTCCAGGAAGTCGAATTGCGGCTTGTGCCGCACCACCCAGTCCGCGCCGGAAATCAGCAATTGCGTGGGCGTGTGGATGGCCGCGGCGTCGGCCACGACCCGATCCGCTGCCTCGTAAAGCCCCAGCAGGATATTGACGGCGATCGGCCGCGTGATCAGCGGATCGGCCATGAAGGACGTGATGCGTTCCGGGTCATGCGTCAGGTAGCGCGCCTTGACGTAGGAATTGACGTAGAACTTGCCCCTCACCTTCTGCATCAAGGCCAGCCCGGGCCGCGCCAGCGGCACGTACAGCTTGACGTCGAAGGCGGGCGAGGCCAGCACCATGCAGCGGATGGCCGGCGCGTAATCGTGCACCCAGGTGGCCACCACCACCGCGCCGACGCTCTGCGCCACCACGGCGATGTCTTCCACCGCGATGCCGTAGTCCTGCGAAATATGGCGGATGAAGGCATCGACGTCCTGTACCAGCACGCCGAAGTTTTCCGCGTAGCCCCGTTCGCCGGGCGAACGTCCCAGCCCGCGCGCATCCCAGGCGAAGACATGGTGATCCGGCAGGTCCAGCTCATCGGCCACGTGCATCATGCGGCCGCCGTGTTCATGGCCCCGATGGAACAGCACTACCGCGCGCGGCCGCGCAGGGCTGGTGGACGGTATTACCGCAGCCGGGGCTGGAGCCAACGCGGCAGTCGCAGGGGCCGAAGCGGCAGTGGAAGGGGCAGGCGCCCAGTGGCGATAGAACAAGGCCACGCCGTCATGGCTGGCGAAACTATGTTCGGTAAGGGCGCGAGCGGTCATGCATTCTCCTGGTCGACGTCATCATGCGCGTCATCGCGCGTGGGACGGGCTTTGAGCCTGAGGCTGGCGAAACGGTCGGTAAGTGTCTGCATGAACACGGTCTTGTCGTCCAGCGCGTTGGCGCGCCAGGACAGCGGACGGCCGACAAAGATATCGACGAAAACCGGCAGGGGAACGAAGCTGCCCTTGGGCATGGACTTGCCCAGGCCATGCATATATAGGGGTATCACCGGCGCGTCCGGAAAGCGTCGCGCCAGGTGGGCGATGCCGGACTTCAAGGCCTGCATCTGTTCAGGCTCGCCGCGCGTGCCTTCGGGGAAGATCACCAGGATGCCGCCACGCTCCAGCGCCTGGTAGCAGCCCTCCAGCGGATCGCGGCGTTCGCCATTGCCGGCTGCGCTGCCATTGCCGTTGCCGTTGCCGTTGCCAGCAGCGGCCCCGGCCTTGGCCTTGGCTGATCCCGCCCGCCCGCCGCCTCGCACGACAGGCACGATGCCCACCAGATTGCGCGCGATCCAGGTCAGCGGGCCGCCCTTCATGAAATAGTCCGCCGCCGCCGCCGGCTGCACGTCCGGCACGCGCGCCAGCGGGAACAGCGACAGCAGCGTGCAGATGTCCAGGTGGCTGTTGTGATTGGCCGCCACGATGGCGGGGCCGCGCAAGGGCAGGCGTTCCTGGTGGCGCACATTCACGCCCAGCCACAGGCGCACGACGGGGCGCGCCACCAGGGCAGCGAAGGCCATGCGCAGGAATCGTTGCCAGCGCGTCATCGTCCCGGTCCGTTTCAGTAGTGCAGGAAGTACAGCACGTGGAAGAACAGCGGCGCGGTATAGGTCAGCGAATCGAGGCGATCGAGTATGCCGCCATGTCCCGGCAGCATGCTGCTGGCGTCCTTCACGCCGATGTCGCGCTTGACCGCCGACATCACCACGTCGCCGATGAAGCCCGCCACGCCGATCAACAGGCCCACCAGCACCGACTCCAGCGTGGTGAAAGGCGTGAACCAAGGCGCCAGCAGCCAGGCCAGCAGCGTGGTGGTCAATACGCCGCCCACCAGGCCCTCCACCGTCTTGTTGGGGCTGACCTTGGGAATCACCTTGTGGCGGCCGATGCACTTGCCCCAGATGTACTGCGCTACGTCATTCAGTTGCGTCAGCAGCAACAGATAGAACACATACATGCCGCCGGTGAGCGGGCGCGGGCCGTGCAGGTCGGGCAGATTGACCAGGAAAGCGATATGGCTGAGGCTGAACACCGTGGTCATCATGCCCCAATGCAGCGTTCCGGCAGACTGCAGGAAGCCGCGCGTATCGCCGACCATCACCATGCGCATGGGCAGGAACAGGAACAGGTAGACCGGGATGAAGATGATGAACATGCCGTACCAGTTCTGCCAGATCCACCAATATTGCAGGGGGATGGCCAGGTAGGCCCACAGCAGCACGACGTGGTCGGCACGGCGCGTGGGCAGCAGCGACAGGTATTCCTTGAATGCCAGGAAGCTGACCAGGGCCATGAGGATGATGGCGCCTTTGGGATGCAGGCATAGCGCCACGCCGAAGATGGCCGCGATCCACCACCATGTGCGCACGCGCTGGCGCAGTTCCGTGTAGTTCTTCGCGGGCCGGGCGCGCTTCAATGCCAGCGAGACCACACTGGCGATGATCAGCAGGACCAGTACGCCGCCGAAGGCGTAATAGAGCGGCAGTTGGGATGCGGGGAAAAAGGTGGCGGGGAACCAGGCGTTCATGGTTGGGCCTTCGTCTGGGCGGCGTGGGCGGGATACGCGGCAGGGCCGGCGTCGATGCGGACGCGAGGCGTCTTCATGGCTGGGCCTCGGCTTGGGCGGCGCGGGCGGTTCGCAGCGCCTGGCGGCCGCGGTTCCAGATGGTCAGTACCAGCAGCGCGTTGGCCAGGGCCATGACCGGCGTGAACCAGGCCAGGTAAGGCACGCCCAATCCCAGCAGCAGGCCGATGAGACCGAACAGGAAGGCGCGATCGCTCTTGCCCAGGGGGCCGTCGTAGCGGCGGCCGCCGCCTACGGTCTGGCCCAGGACGCCGACCATTTCGCTGAGCGCGGCCAGCAGGACCAGGGTCACCACCCAGCCGCCGGCAATGCCGGGCAGCAGGGCGAAGGGCAGGTAGAGGGCGGCGTCGGAGACGACGTCGCCGGCCTCGTTCAGCAAGGCGCCCAGGGGGCTTTGCATGTGGTACCGGCGCGCCAGCATGCCGTCGATGGCATTCAGGGCCATGCGTATGAACAGGTACACGGGCAGGGCCAGCCAGAGCAGGCCCACGGGTGCGCCGCCGCTGGCCTGACGGGCCAGCAGCAGGGCCAGGGCGGCTCCCAGCGCTACGGAGATCACCGCTGCGGCCAGCGTGACCTGGTTCGCCGTTACGCCGGCGCCATACAGTTTGCGCGTGGGCCAGTCCAGCAGTTGCTGGAACTTGGGCTTCAGATCGTAGATGCTGGCCATCCCTCCCCCCGGAGCGTGCTGGAATGCGGCGATTCTATCCCGCTACCATCCATGCGTCCCTATAAAGAACGCACGCGTGACCAGAAATATGTAAGTAATTTAACGAGAGAGTGCTCCGGGGAAGGCCGAGTTCTGGCAGAGAGGGAAAGTTTTTTGTTTGGGGGCTCCGCCCCCAACGTCCCCCACCGCGACAAACGCGGCGCCGGGTTCATGCAGAGAGATAAGGTTTTGTTCAGGGGCTCCGCCCCCAACGCCCCCGCTGCGACAAGCGCGGCGCCGGGTTCATGCAGAAAGATAAGGTTTTTGTTCAGGGGCTCCGCCCCCAACGCCCCCGCTGCGACAAGCGCGGCGCCGGGTCCGTGCAGAGAGATGACATTTTTGTTTAGGGGCCCTGCCACCAACGCCGCCCGTTGCGGCAGGCAGGGCGACGGTGGAGAGCCGCCTCTAATCGCGGCATTCAGGGCTGACAGCCGTGGGGCTTTTGGGGGCGGAGCCCCCAAGAGAGAACTTATCCCCCCTGCCGGCGAATTGCGCTACTCCAAGCCACCGCAGGGGGGCCTTGGGGGCGGAGCCCCCAAAAAAACCAATCCTCCTTGTCTGCAAATTGCGACGAATCACGCCCCGTGAATAAAAAATCGCCCCCGCACGCCCCCATCCCCCACACCAGTCACCTGAAGACGTTATAAATACAGATTCCACACTTTTTCACCCCCTCACCTTAAGAGAGCGTAGCGATATGGCACCGAAGATCTTCATCGATGGCGAACACGGCACCACGGGACTGCAGATCCGCACCCGCATGGCCGGCCGCCGTGACGTGGAGCTTTTGTCCATCCCGGAAGCCGAACGCCGCAACCCCGCCATGCGCGAGGACCTGCTGAACAGCGCCGACATCGCCATCCTGTGCCTGCCCGACGCTGCCTCGCGCGAAGCCGTCGCCATGCTGGCCGACAACAAGACCGTCCGCATCATCGACACGTCCACGGCCTATCGCGTCGACCCCGCCTGGGCCTACGGCTTCGCTGAACTGGAAAAAGGCCAGGGCGCCAAGATCGCCGCGGCCCGCTACGTCGCCAACCCCGGCTGCTACCCCACCGGCGCCATCAGCCTGATCCGCCCGCTGCGCGTGGCCGGCATCATCCCCGATGCCTATCCGGTCACGGTCAATGCCGTGTCGGGCTACACCGGCGGCGGCAAGCAGATGATCGCGCAAATGGAAGATCCCACCCATCCGGACGCCATCGACTCGCCGCACTTCCTCTACGGCCTGCCGCTCAAGCACAAGCACGCGCCGGAGATGAAGATCCACGGCCTGCTGCCGCGCCTGCCCATCTTCGCGCCCTCGGTCGGCAAGTTTCCCCAGGGCATGATCGTGCAGGTGCCCCTGGTGCTGGACCAACTGGCGCCCGGCGCGACGCTGGAAAGCATCCATGCCTGCCTGACCGCGCACTATGCCGGCCAGGACATCGTCACCGTGGTGCCCCTGGCGGAAAGCCAGAAGCTGGATCGCGTCAGCGCCGTGGAACTGGCCGGCAAGGACACCATGAAGCTGTTCGTGTTCGGCACGCCCGGCCAGGACCAGGTCAACCTGGTGGCCCTGCTCGACAACCTGGGCAAGGGTGCGTCCGGCGCAGCCGTGCAGAACATGGACCTGATGCTCAAAGGCTGAACGGCGCCACGAAAAAAGAAGCCGCCTGCTTGCGCACGGCGGCTTTTCTTTTGCGTGGGACCCCGGCCGCTCAGGCCAGCACCAGCTTCGCGCCCGCCTTGCGCAGCTGGCGCCACTCCCGTTCATCGACATTCTTGCGGTTGCTGAACACCACATCGATATTTTCGGCCGGTGCATAAGTGACGCGGCTGGTCACCCCCACCTTGCTGTAGTCGGCCAGCACATAAAGACGCTTGGACTGCCGCACCATGGCCTCGGCCACGGCGGCCTCATGGTGCTCGTAGTTGGTCGCCCCCTGTTCAGCGGTCAAGCCCACCGGCGACAGCACGGCGATATCCGCATGATAGCGGGCGATCTCGTTGACGGTGGCGGCGCCATAGGTGGCCTGCACGTCGGCATAAGGACGGCCACCCAGCAGGATCACCGAGCACGCGCCCCGTCCGGGCGGGGCCGCGGACGCCAGCTTCATGGCGATCAGCACGGAATTGGTAATGACAGTCAGGTCCGGCACCGACGGCAACACCTCGGCCAACATGCCGGTGGTGCTGCCGGCATCCAGGAACAGCGTCTGTCCCGGCGCCAGCAAAGGCAGCACCGCCTGGGCGATGGCGCGCTTCTCCCGCGCATGCAGGCGCTGGCGCTCGACGAACGGCGGTTCCAGGCGCGCGGCAGTGGCCACCACGCCCCCATGCACGCGCCGCAACAGTCCTTGCGCTTCCAACTCCAGGATGTCGCGCCGCACCGTCTCGCGCGATACCGCCAGGGCCTGGGCCAACTGGTCGGTACTCATGCGCGCGTATTCATCGAGCAGGGATTTGATGCGCAGAACGCGTTCTTCTTGGAGCATGGGGCCTGAGAGAATGCTGAAAACCTGGTGATGGAAATTCGGATATCTAAGCAGCAAAAGGCAGCCCGCGGATCGAGGCGGGGGTGAGCCCCCTCCTTATACTTGAACTGAACGCCGTGTCGCTACGGCATTTACGCACACGGCACCGGGCCCACCGGTAAACCGGCGGGCCCGTTTCACGCTGGCGCGTGCAGATCCGTGGCGCCAGGTGGCTTAGAAGTCGCCTTCGCCCATGGCCGGATCGCTGATGCCGTGCTTGCCGGTTTCCACGCGGCCGGCAAAGCGGCGCGACCAGGTCGGCTGGCTGGGGCAGGTAACGACGAAGTCGTACCAGGCGCTGCTGTCGCTCAGGTCCCAATGGATGTCCTGCGTGGCGGCGGCGCCGACCGACGCGTTCCAGGGCCCATCGTTGCGATAAGCCTTGGCCCGCACGTTGAACGTGGCCGTGCCGGCGCCACGATTCATCAGCGTCAGGTAGACGTTGCCGTTGGCCACGTCATAGCAGACCCGCACTTCGGGCACCGGCACGGTGGCATCGCGCTCGACGCTCAGGTCACCGACGAAGGCACGGTGATAGCCGTTCGGGCCCAACACCCACAGATCGTAGGCGCCGCCGTTGTCCGACCAGGCATTCCAGGTGTCATCCAGCTGCTTGCCCGCTTCCACCACATAACGTTGCGGAATGCGGTCCAGGTGCAGGCGATCGTACACATGGAACACGGCGGCCTGGGTGCCCGTGTTGGCGAAGATCAATTGCACGGTACCCGCGGTGGCGTCGGTGCGGGCGCTGGTATGCAACTCATAAGGCAGCGCGCGCGAAGGCCGCGTGCCCAGGACCTGGTTGGGCAGCTTTTGCGGGCTGGGCAAGGCGACGGCGGCCAGGGCTTCCTGCGCCGTGCGCAACGCATCGGCCTGCACCTGCGTCTTGCGGCCGGCCAGCGTCTGCAGGGCTTCGTCGTTGGGGGTGGAGAAGTTGAAGGCCGACGTCAGATCGCCGAACACCGCGCGGCGATACGGGCTGATGTTGGTTTCGGCGATGCCGAAGCGCGTTTCCAGGAAGCGCAGCACGGAGGTGTGGTCGAACTGCTGCGAGTTGACCCAGCCGCCGCGGCTCCAGGGCGAAACCACCCACACGGGCACGCGCGGACCGGGGCCGTAGCAGTCGCCATCCTGCGCGGGCATGCTGGTGCCCGGCACGTTCGGATGCGTGTAGTACTCATAGGACATGTCGGCCGTGCTCAGCGTCGACTTGCCGTGGGAGGTACCGGTGGCCTGGTCGATCGACGGCGCGCACGGCGGCGGCACGTGGTCGAAGAAACCGTCGTTCTCGTCGAAGTTGATCAACAGCACGGTCTTGGACCACACATCCGGATTGGCGGTAAGCGCGTCCAGCACTTCCTGCACATACCACGCCCCCTGCACCGGGCTCGACGGTCCGGGGTGCTCCGAATACGTTTCCGGTGCCACGATCCACGACACTTGCGGCAGCTTGCCGTCCAGGATGTCCTGCTTGAACGTACCCAGCAGGCCGCCATCTGGCATGGTGTTGGCGATGCCCTTGTACAGCGGATTGCCGGCGTTGTCGGTGGACGGGTCGTACGCAGGGCTGGTCCCCGCCGCCTGGTCGCTATACACCGGCTTGCCCGACGCCAGGTTGGCGTTGCGGTAGTTCCTGAAACCGATCAAGGCGTTGTCGGTGAAGTTGTCCGGCATGTTCTGGTAGACGATCCACGATACACCGGCGGCTTCCAGCCGTTCCGGATAGGTGGTCCAGTCAAAACCGTTGACCAGCGAGTCGGTGCTGTTCAAGCCGTCGAACACGTTGTTCACCACCACCTGGCCCGTGGTCGTGGCGCCGTTGGTACCGGTCATGTGGAACAGGCGGTTGGTGTTGGTGCCGCCGTGCAGCGAGCAGTGATAGCCGTCGCAAACCGTGAATGCATTGGCCAGCGCCGTCTGGAAAGGCACTTCCGCTTCGGTGAAATAGCCCATCGACTGCTGGTTCTTGTACTTGGGCCACTGGTACATGCGGCCCTTGTCCCACGCGTCGCGCGCATCGGTCCAGCTGTGCGGCGTGCCGCCGACGCGCTGGGCGTTGCCGGCCGACTGGTCAAGATGGTAAGGCAGCACCGGCTTGCCGTCGGTATCGAGCTGCTGGAACACGTTGAAGCCGCTGGGCAGGGGAATCGGAAAGCGGTCACCGAAGCCACGCACGCCGGCCAGCGTGCCGAAGTAGTTGTCGAAGGAGCGGTTTTCCTGCATCAGGATCACCACGTGCTCGACGTCCTTGATGGTGCCGGTGCGGTTGTTCGCCGGAATCGCCAGGGCGCGGCGAATGCTGGGCGGGAACAGGTTCAGGGCGGCGCCGGCCGCGGTCACGCCTGCCGTCTTGCGCAGGAAATCTCGTTTGGAATTGTCGATCATGTCGGCTGTGATGTCTGTGGGCGTGGACGGGTCAGGGCGCGCAATGCAACACCGGCTCGGGCGTCGTCGGCGTACTCGGATCGGAGGGATTGGTCGGCGTGGTGGTGTCGCCACCGCTATTGTTCTTGTCGTCATCGTCGTGATCGCCGCCACAGGCACTGAGCATCAGCGCCACGGCGCACGCGGCGGCAAGCGCGCGTACGACGGATGACAGGCGCGCGCGTGGCTGCCGGTCCAGGAAACTTTCGGTCATGCAGGGCTCCGTAGGGGTCGGATGAACTTGCACAAAATTACACAAGTCCAAAAATGTGCATGCGGATGATCGACGTTGCCGATGACATCGCAATGACAGGGAGCCGGGCAGATTGAAATCGGGCGTGACAAAAAACAAAGCGCGCACACTTGCGTGTGCGCGCTTTGCGGTCCGGCAGCGTCGGGGCCCATCCCACGCTGCCCCAGGGTCTTTCGCCCTGGCGGACCGACCTAGCAGGCGTTGGTATTCAAGGCACTGACGATATTGTTGAAGTGCTGCCGCAGGTTGCGGATATCGTCACGCTGACGCAGCATCATTTGCATGGCGGGAGAGCGGTCCTTGGCCTCCTTGACGTAGGTACCGTCTTCCGTCCTGCTGATGACCGTGCGGCCATCCCCCACGTATTGGTTGACGTGCATCATCAGGTTGGGGCAACCCTTCTGGTTCTGTTCACGTACCTTGCGGTCGTAGCCCTGGCCCATGTCGTTGACCTGGCCGATGGCATCCTTGAAGCCCTGCAGATGCTCGCCCAGGCCTTCGCCAGCCATGAAGGTAGTGGCTTGCCCTTGCGCCGCCTTGCCCCAATACACGAGACCGATGCGGTAATAGGCGGCGGTGTCCTTCTTGGCGTTTTCGAAAGCCGTCTTGGTGTTCTGCAAGTCCTGCTCCGACAGGCCGGAGTAGAAGGCGTCTTCCTGCTTGGCCACTTCGGTCAGCGCGGCCACATAGGCCGGGCTCAGTTCGCGCGCCTTGGCGCCACCGTCGGCCAGGTAGCCCTTGGATTCGCCGTAGTTCTGCAGTTCATGGCTCAGCGGCGACAGCTTGGCAAGGGCGTCGGCGAAAGGCTTGGCCGGGCCGTCCAGCGCCGGCATGGCCGGCTGCATGGCCAAGGCCTTTTCCAGGCCGTCCTTGGTGCGATCGATATAGATATCGTTCTGGATGGTGAAGTCCTTGATCGGCTTCTTGGCATTGACCGCCGGGACGTTGTACTTGTTGTAGCGGTCCAGCGCGTCGCTGAACGAACTGTTCACCTTGTTGGCCGTGTCGACATACTGGTTGAACTTGATGACCCGGGCCTGATCTGCCGAGGCCGCCTGCGCCTTGGCCGAGGAAGGCGAATCCGCGGACTTGGCCGTGTCGTCGCCGCAAGCCGCCAGCACGCAAGCGGCGGCCAGGACGAGGGCATGGCGGAAGGGTCGGGGGAGCGCGAACATCATGATTCCTCGGCAATTCGGGTGAGCAGGATTTGTAACGAGGCGGATGATACATAGCTGACAAATTGCCGAAGTAAGCAAATCAGTCAAAAATACGCGGCATGCGACGTAACAAGACTTCGCCGATCTGCATGCTTTTTTCCTTCCATCGCCCGGCAAATCGCGCTCAAAGCGATATGAATCCAAAAATATAACGAAGGCTTCGAAGAATTTTGCGGCCGTGTAAAAAGTACACTCCCCCGCATTAAGTTGCATATCGTTTCCGGAACCCTGGTGTTCAACCGGGTACCCGCGCGTCGCCACCTCGTGCCATAATCAGCGCCACACCGCCGCACAGGAGAGACCAGCCCAGGCTGGCGCCGACGGAGCAACCGCCCCGGAAACTCTCAGGCACAAAGGACTGCGCGACGGGCAAGACAGACTCTGGAGAGCGGCGTCGGATGACGCCCACCGAAGGGGAACCGGCATCTGGCCGCCAGGCCAGCGCCGGTGAAACTCTCAGGTACCGTGGACAGAGGGGGCGCGGCAGCCGCTTGGCCTGCCGCCACCCTACCCCGGAGTCACCATGACCCGCATCGCCATCCTTGGCGCCGGCATCACCGGCGTCACGTCCGCCTATGCCCTGGCGCAATTGGGCTATCACGTCACCGTCTACGACCGCCAGCGTTATCCAGCGATGGAAACGTCCTACGCCAATGGCGGCCAGCTCTCGGCCAGCAACGCCGAGGTGTGGAACAGCGCCGCCACCCTGGTCAAAGGCCTGAAGTGGATGTTCCGCCGTGACGCGCCCTTGCTGCTGAATCCTGCGTTCAGCCTGCACAAATACGGCTGGCTGGCGCGCTTCATGCGCCACATCCCCGATCACGAACGCAATACCGTGGCCACCACGCGCCTGGCCATCGAAGCGCGCGCGCACCTGTTCGCGATGGCGGAAGCGGAAAGCATAGACTTCGACCTGGAGCGGCGCGGCATCCTGCACATCTACCATGACCAGGCCAGCTTCGACGCGGCCCGCCGCGGCAATACGCTGCTGCAACGTGGCGGACTGGAACGCCATGCCGTCACGGCCGCGGAAGCCCGCGCCATCGAGCCGGCGCTGCGCACCCCGTGCCATGGCGCTTTCTACACGCCGTCGGACAGCACCGGCGACATCCACAAGTTCACGCGCGGCCTGGCCCTGGCCTGCGCGCGGCGCGGGGTGGCGTTCCGCCAGGATTGCGAGGTGCTGGCGGTCAGGCCGGAAAGCGCGGCCCTGAACGCCGCCCACACCGTGCAGTGGCGCGACGCCGACGGCCACGTCGACCAGGCCAGCCATGACGCCGTGGTGATCTGCGCGGGCCCCGCCAGCCAGGCCCTGGCCGCCACACTGGGCGACCGCGTGCCGGTCTACCCGGTCAAGGGTTATTCCATTACGGTGCACCTGGACCAGCCCGGCGATGAGGAGGCGGCACCCCGGGTCAGCCTGCTGGACGAGGCGGCCAAGATCGTCACCAGCCGGCTGGGCGCGCGCTTCCGCGTTGCCGGCACGGCGGAATTCAACGGTTACAACAAGGACATCCGCGCCGATCGCATCGAGCCCCTGGTGCAGTGGACCCGGCGGCACTTCCCCGGCGTCGCCACCCAGCGCGTGGTGCCATGGTGCGGCTTGCGGCCGATGACGCCGAACATGATGCCCGTGGTACGGCGCGGCCGCCGGCCCGGCGTCTACTACAACACGGGGCACGGCCACCTGGGCTGGACCCTGTCGGCCGCCACGGCGCCGCTACTCGCCAGCCTGGTTGCAAGCGAACAGCCGCCGGGCTGACTACTCGAAGCCGGTCACCACATGCGGCACGTAAGGCGCTTCCAGGGCACGCACCTCGTCCTCGGTCAGCTGCAACTGCAAGGCCGCGATGGCGTCCTGGAACTGCGCCGAACGCGAGGCGCCGATGATGGGCGCCGTCACGCCCGCCTTGCCGATGACCCAGGCCAGCGCCACCTGGGCGCGCGGCACGCCACGCGCCGCGGCGATGGCGCCGACAGCTTCGACGACACGGCGGTCGGCTTCTTCGGTGTTGCCATACAGCTTCTTGCTCACCGCGTCGCTCTCGTCGCGCGCGGTACGGTCGTCCCAGGCGCGCGCCAGGCGGCCACGCGCCAGCGGGCTCCACGGAATGACGCCGATGCCCTCATCGCGGCACAACGGCAGCATCTCGCGCTCTTCTTCGCGATACAGCAGGTTGAGGTGATTCTGCATGGTCACGAAACGGGTCCAGCCGTTGGCTTCGGCCACATGCAAGGCCTTGGCGAACTGCCAGGCATACATGGACGAGGCACCGATGTAGCGCACCTTGCCCGCCTTGACCACGTCATGCAGGGCCTCCATCGTTTCCTCGATCGGGGTGTGGTAGTCCCAGCGATGGATCTGGTAAAGGTCGACATAGTCCGTGCCCAGGCGCCGCAGGCTGGCGTCGATGCCCTCGAAGATGGCCTTGCGCGACAGCCCCGTGGTGTTCGGCCGCCGCTTCTCGCCGGCATCGCCCGGCCCGAAATACACCTTGGTGGCGAGCACGATTTCGTCGCGCCGCGCATATTCCTTCAAGGCGCGGCCGACGATCTCTTCCGACGTACCGGCCGAATAGCTGTTGGCGGTATCGAAGAAGTTGATGCCGGCTTCCAGCGCTTCGCGGATCAGGGGCCGGCTGGCTTCCTCGTCCAGCGTCCAGGGGTGCGTGCCGCGCTCCGGCACGCCGAAGGTCATGCAGCCCAGCGCCAGCGGCGACACGAGCATGCCGGTATTACCCAGGCGTTTGTATTCCATGATATTGATCCGTCCACACTGTAAGCAGATGCCTCAAGCATAGGCCACGGCACGGGACGCGAGCTAGAATCCCCCGCTTGTTGCATCGGGTATCCCTGTTTCCGCATCATGCCGCGTCTCTACCAGCTGTGCGCCCTGCTACTGCTCGTCCTGCCGCTGGCCGCCTGCCAACGGGACGCCGCGCCCCTGCCCAACGACGCCTATGTCTGGCAACGCGCCTGGACGCCCGCGCTGGTGCAGGCGCTGCGCGCCAGTGACGACATCGTGGCGGCCTGGCATGTGCTCGGCGCCGAGATGGACGCCGGCGGCCGCTGGGCCGATACCGCGCCCGATTACGCCACGCTGGCCGCGCTGCGCGAACCCGTCGTCCTGGTGCTGCGGCTGGATGGCCGCGCCGACCGGCTGGACGCGGACGCCATCCGCGCGCGGCTGCATGAACGCATGCAGGCCTGGCGCGCCGCGGGGGTGCGCATCGGCGGCGTCGAAATCGACTATGACTGCGCCACCGCGCGCCTGCCCGCCTATGCCGTGTTGCTGCGGCTTCTGCGTGACGGGCTGGATGTGCCCCTGGCCATCACCGCCCTGCCGACCTGGCTGCAGAGCCCCGACCTGGACACTTTACTGGCTGTGCCGGACAGCTCCATCCTGCAAGTGCACGCGGTACTCGATCCCGCGCTGGGCTTGTTCAATCCCCGCCGCGCGGCGGCCTGGGTCAAGGACTATGCGCGCCGCACCCAGCGGCCGTGGCGCGTGGCCCTACCCAGCTACGGCACGCGCGTGGCCTGGGATGAAGCCGGCCGCATCCTCACCGTGGAAAGCGAACGCCCCACCCTGGCGCCGTCCTCGCGCGACGCCGAACTGGTGGCGCAACCCAAGGTGCTGGCGCAGTTCAGCGCGGAATTGGAGCAACAGCGACGGCAACGGCAACGGCAGCTGGCGGGCCTGGCCGGCCTGGTCTGGTTTCGCCTGCCCACCGACCAGGACCAGCGTGCCTGGAGCCTGGCCACCTGGCGCGCGGTGCTGACGCGCCAGCCGCTGCAATCCGAACTCACCATTACGCTGGACGGCGCGGGCCCCGCGCGCGATATGCTGCTGGCCAATCGCGGCAACAGCGACGCGCCGCTGCCGGGCATCATCCGGATCGCCGGTGATTGCGCCGCCGCGGATGGCATCAATGGCTACGCGCTGGAACGCGACAGCGCCGGACTTTACTTGCGCAGCACCCATGAAGGACTGCTGCGCGCCCACTTTCAACGCAACATCGGCTGGCTACGCTGCAACGATGCACAACCCCGTCTCACCTTCGCCCAATAAACGCACGCGCCGCCCTCTGGGACTTGCGCTGCTGCTCGCCGGCCTGGCCGGCGGCACGCTGGTCATCGCCTGCGGACCGGACTTTCCACCGCAGTTGCTGGACGACCGCGGCGGTACGCTGGGCGCCACGCCGACCAACTCCTTCACTTATGAAGTGAGCCATCTGGTCAGCAGCAAGGACAAATTCCACGTCCAGGAAGGCTATTACGGCAGCCCGGCGTCGCAGGGCACGCCCGATGACGCGGACAAGGCCTTGAGCACCGACGTGGCGGCACGCCTCAAGGCTGTGCGCCAGGCTGCCAACGGCGACGCCGCCTATGCGGCGGGCGCGGGACTGCCGCCGGCCTTGCGCCTGTATACGGCCGGCGCGGTGGACTATCGCTTGTCCCACGCGGCCGCGGACGACGTCGGCAAGGACGCCGACAAGGATCCGAACGTCGTCGCCAAACGGGCGGCGCGCCGCTTCCAGGCCGTGCTCGACCTGCCCGCGCAGGATGGCGCGGCGCGCGCGGTGTGGGCGGCGTATATGTTGGCGGAATTGAAGGCACAGGGCTATGTCACCGCGGATGATGGCCTTGGGGATGATGCGGGCCACGGTGGCGGTGCCGCCGGCACGCCTTCCTCATCGACAGCGGCGGGCGCGGGCGGCAATCCGGCCGGTGTTGCGGGCGCGGCTGAAGAACCCGCTTCGAATCGTTCTCCCTCGGGTCACCTGCTGACCGAACAGGCCGCTGAAAACGCCTGGCGCGAAGATGTCGCGCGGGCCTATGAGCGGGTACGGCAACTGGCGCGTACGGGTGCCGACGACAGCCAGGGACTGGCCGTGGCCAGCTATGGCCAACAGGCCCTGCTCTATCTGCAAGGCGGCGACGGCACTTGCGGTAACGACGAGATCAATGGCCAGACCGGCTGCGCCGACACCATCTCTCCAGCCGCGATGAAGCGCGCCATTCATCTGTACGCCGAGCAGGCCGCGCAAGGCTCGCAGAGCGGCCTGCAATCGCTGCGCACCCTGGCCGATTGGGCCCTGGGCAATCCGGTGCGCGCCAGCAGCCTGATCGACGATCCCATTGCGCAACGCCTGCTGGTCACCTACGCACTGGCCCGCCTGGGCGACATCGTCGACGGCAAGGCGGACAGCGCCACCGACGTGTTTGCCATCGAAGGCATCAACGGCCAGCACGGCATGGCGGACGCCGGTGTCGGCGATACCCGCATCACGCCCAACCCGGCATTGACGGCACTGACCGCGGCCCTGGCCACCTTGGATCCCGCGCGCCTGGACAGCGCCGACCGGGTCGCCGCGCTGGCCTATCGCGTGGGTCGCTACGATCTTGCCGCACGGTTGGCCGCCCGTATGCAGACGCCCCTGGCCTGGTGGGTGCGGGCCAAGCTGGCCACCCGCCAGGGCGACGCCGCGGCGGCGGCGCAAGCCTATGCCCATGCGGTGCAGGCCTTCCCGCAAAACGATGGCAGCCTGGAGTCGTCCAGCCTGGCGCGCTTGCAAGGCGAACAGGGAGTGCTGTCGCTGGCGCGCGGGCAGTATGTCGACGCGCTCGACCAGTTGTACCAGGCGGCCACGGCGGCCCAGCCCGGCAGCCTGCCGGAGGATGGGCCGGTGATGGGGGACTACTGGAACGACGTGGCGTACGTGGCTGAACGGGTGTTGACCACGGATGAACTGCGCGACTATGTGAATGCCCATGTGCCTGCCACGCCGGTACCCGCCGTCGACATGAAAACCATGGACGCGACGGCGCAGAGCAACTGGCTCTACCAGCACCCGGTCACCGTGGCCGATCGCCTGCGCCAGTTGCTGGCGCGCCGCCTCATGCGCGATGGCCAACGCCAGCAGGCGCTGGCGTATTTCCCGCCGGACGACGACGCGCGTTTCATGAACGTCACTTGGGCGGATGGCCAGATGGTGATGACCCCGACCCGGGCGCGCCAGGCCGCGGCGGCATACGACGCCGCCTTGAACGAGGCGCGGGATGCGTGGCGTGATGTGACGCGGGCGCGCGCCTGGTATCGCGCCGCGCTGATCGCGCGCCGCCAGGGGATGGATCTGCTGGGCTATGAACAGGATCCGGACTATGCCGTGTATGACGGCGGCTACACCTACGGCGCTGGCCGCGGCGGCACCGAGGACGGCAGCTGGCAAGGCGCCGCGGCGGGGCAGGACCAGGCGGCGGGGGCTGACGCCGGCCAAGGCGGGGCCACGGCAAGTGCTGACGCTGGCCAAAATGCGGGCGCCGGGGCGGCTACACGTGTGGACACGCCAGCCAAACGCGCGGCGCGCGATCTGGCGGGGCCTTACGTTACCGATGAAGAACGCCGCCGCTATGCCGCGTCGGAGGCGAAGCCTTACGCGCGCTTCCACTATCGCGAAGTCGCCGCGGATCATGCTGTCGAGGCGGCCGAGCTGCTGCCGCCCCGCTCCCAGGCCTACGCCGCCACCCTATGCCGTGCGACCCGTTTCATCATCGATGACGATGCCGGCCGCGCCCGTGCGATCTACATGCAGTACGTCAAGAATGGCGCCGCGGTGCCCTTCGGCGCCACCTTCGGCCGCAATTGCCCCGACCCGGACTTCGATGGCGCCGCGCGCTTTCGCTACGTGCAGGCGTGGCGCGTGATCGAACGCCACCCCGCCGAAACCGCCGGCGCCGGCATAGCGGCCCTGGCCGCCCTCACCGCCGCCCTTTACTGGCGCCGCCGCGCACAGGCATAACATGCTCAAGGGCATCGTCGGGCATTTCGAACGGCACTACGGCCCGGACATCGTCCCCGCCTTGCTGGTACAGGCGCGGCAGGCCTATGCGTGAGAGCGTAATCAGCCATCCACCGGCGTGACCAAGGGCCGGCCCTCGAAACACGCCAGCAAATTGGCGGTCGCCAGCTTGACGGTGGCGGCGAGGGCTTCCGGCGAGCGGCCCGCGATGTGCGGGGTAAAGGTCAGGTTGGGCGCGCGGAAAACCTCCGGCAGCATGCCGTCGGGTTCGCCCTCCACCACGTCCAGCGCGGCGCCCGCGATCGTGCCGGCATGCAGCGCCGCCAGCAGCGCCTGCGTATCGACCACGCTGCCGCGCGCGATATTCACCAGGAAGCCATCCGGTCCCAGCGCGCCCAGTACCGCCGCGTCGACCAGATGATGCGTGGCAGCGCCGCCCGGTGTCGCCACCACCAGGAAATCCGCCCAGGACGCCAGCGCCATCGGGCTGTCGAAATAGACCATGCTGCCGCCGTCCTCGACCGGGCGGCGGTTGTGATAACCCACGGCCATATCGAAACCACCGGCCGCGCGGCGGGCGATCTGCCGGCCGATGGTGCCCAGCCCCAGGATGCCCAGTTTCTTGTCATGCAGCGTCGGCCGTTCGATGCGTGAACTGGCGCCCCAATTGCCGCCGCGCGCCACCTGATCGTTTTGCACGATGCCGCGCGCCGCCGCCAGCATGAGCGCCAGCGCGTGGTCCGCCACCGCGTTGTCATTGGCGCCCCGCCCATTGCTGACGGCGATGCCGCGCGCCCGGGCTGCCGCCACGTCGATTTTTTCGTAGCCGGCGCCCAGGGCGCAGACGATGCGCAGGCGCGGCATGGCGGCCATTTCATGGGCTTCGAAGCCGGTCGAACCGTTGGTCACCACGGCATCGATGGTGGCCGCCAACTCGGCCGGCAATTGCGCGCGCGCGGCCGGCGTCACGGCAAAATGCAGCTGGAAACCGGCTTCCTCAAAGACGGTCAGGTTGGTCTGCTTGATTTCGATGAGGATCAGCAATTGCCTTTGCATGGGGGGTCCCTGGCAGGAATGGTTATGAAGGGGCGAGCCGATTGTGTCCGAGGCGGCCTGAAAGGACGCTGATCACGCCGCCCGGGGGAAGCACCGAACCCGGCGCCGGACCAGGCGCGGCCGGCGATATACTGCCCGGATCTCCGCCTTTCAGGTAGCGTCTCATGGCCCAACAACCGACCCAACAAACCATTTCCATCACGCCGGACATCGCCTGCGGCAATGACCGGCCCTTCGTGCTGTTCGGCGGCATCAATGTCCTGGAGTCGCGCGAGCTGGCCTTGCGGTCCTGCGAGCACTACCAGAAAGTCACGCGAAAGCTGGGCATTCCCTACGTGTTCAAGGCTTCCTACGACAAGGCCAACCGTTCTTCCATCCATTCCTATCGCGGCCCCGGCATGGAAGAAGGCTTGAAGATCTTCGAAGCGGTCAAGGCGGAATTCGGCGTGCCGGTCATCACCGACGTGCACGAAACCTGGCAGGCCGCGCCCGTGGCCGAGGTTGCCGACGTCGTGCAACTGCCCGCCTTCCTGGCGCGCCAGACCGATCTGGTGGTGGCGCTGGCCAAGACGGGCCGCGTGGTGAACGTCAAGAAGCCGCAGTTCCTCAGTCCCAGCCAGGTGCAGAACGTGGTCGAGAAAATCCAGGAAGCCGGCAACCAGCAGGTCATCCTGTGCGATCGCGGCACCGCCTTCGGCTATGACAACCTGGTGGTCGACATGCTGGGCTTCGGCGTGATGAAGAAAGGCTCCAACGGCTTGCCGGTGATTTTCGACGTCACGCATGCCTTGCAACAGCGCGCCGCCGGCGCCGCTGCTTCGGGCGGGCGGCGCGAGCAGGTGGCGGAGCTGGCGCGCGCCGGCATGGCCGTCGGCCTGGCCGGCCTGTTCCTGGAGGCGCATCCCGATCCGGACAACGCCAAGTGCGACGGCCCCAGCGCATTGCCGCTGGATCAGCTGGAGCCTTTCCTGACGCAGATCAAGCGTCTGGACGACCTGGTCAAGTCCTTCCCGCCCCTGGATATTGCCTAGACCCGCAGCCAGTCCAGGTTCTTTTCCTTCTCCAGGCCCTGGATGCGGTCGAACAGCCTGGCCATGGCGGCCTCCGGATGGCTGCGCGTCAGCAGCATGAACTTCTCGCGCAGGCCGGCGCGGTCCAGCGGGTGCTCCGGCGTGCCGGTGAAGGCAGTGACGTGGCTGCTGAATTCGCGGCCGTCCTTCAGCTTGACCGTCACCGTGCTGGCCAGGTCGTTGTTCTTCTGTCCCGGCGCCAGCTCCATGCTCACGCGCTGGGTCAAGGCCAGGATCTGCTGGTCCTGCGCCACCTTCTCGTCGAACGAACGCGGGTCGACCGGATTGCGATACATGGCCAGCGCCACGCAGAAAGGAATGCTGAACTGCGCCAGCAAGGAATCGGCCGGCTTGGGAATATTGTTGACCGTGGTCATGCGCGGGCTGCCGGCGACGGTGATGCGGTCGATATCCTCTGCCTTGAAACCGTTCGCCTTGCGCAGGCCCAGTATCGCCTCCACGGGCGTGTGCGCCGTGATGTGGCAGGCGTAGCGCTTGATCATGATGTTCATGGTCTCGTAGGTGCTGCCCAGGCCCTTGGTCAATTCGGCCAGATCGTATTCAGGGCAGAAGGCGCGCAGGAATCCTCCTTCGCCCTCCAGCACCGTGCTGGGGCCGGTGAACCCTTGGGCCGCCAGATCCGCTGCCACCACGCCGCCCTCGGCGCCACGGCCGACATTCAAGCGCTTGACCATGGCCCCGTTGCCCGCGTGGGCGAAGGCCAGCAGGCCGCCGCTGCAAGAGCCGGCGATGCCCATGGCATTGACCATATGCGCCTGGTCGAAGCCCAGCAGATGCCCCACGGTCACCGCGCCGCCGAAAGGCCCCGTCGTGCCGGGCGCATGGAAACCGCGCTCTTCATTGGTGTGCTTGGTGGCATAGCCGATACGCAGCATCACTTCGGCCCCGGCCACGAAGGCCGCCAGCAGCGCCTTGCCGCCCAGGCCTTTGTCCTGCGCCATCGCCAGGCCGGAGGAAAACAGGGCCGCGCCAGGATGCGCGCCACTGTCCGGCTTGGTCAGGTTGTCCAGTTCGAACGCGTGCGCCATCGCGCCCTGCGCCAGGGCCGCCATCTGCGGATGCACGGGCTGCGTGCCGCTGCCCAGGATCTGGCTTTTACCTCCCGATCCATTCTGGCGCGCATACGCGATGATCATCTTGCTCCAGGGCAGTTCGGCCCCATAGATGATGGTGGCCACCGCATCCGTCATGGCGTCCTTGGCGCGCTGCAGGACGTCCGGCGGGATCTGTTCGTAGCGCAGGGCCGCGCCGTAGGCGGCCAAGGTCACCGTCTGGCCGCCCTTGGTGTCCTGTTCCTTGCCTTGCCCATTACCCTCCGGCTTGGCTTTAGCGTCGCTTTTCGCGGCGGGTGTTGCCGCGCCCTTCGCATCGCCTGCGGGAGCGGGGGTGGTCGCAGCGTCCGCGGCCCGCGCCGGTGCCGCGGCCAGCAGCGCGGGCGCCGCGCCGGCCAGCATGCCGGCCTGCAGGAAGTGGCGGCGGGTGAGCCCAGGGGTCTGCTCGTCCTTGGCCTGCTCGTTCGTGGCCGCCTGGTTGGTTGCCATCTTCTTGGTGTGGTCCAGCATGTGTCGTCTCCTCGCGATGCCGGCGGCGCCGTGCTTCTGTTGTCGCGTGCGCCTTTCTACTCAAAAAACCTTGAATTCAAACTGAAATGGCTCCGCAAGCGGAGCCATTTGGTTCAACTTCAATCCGGCTGGATCGAGCAAGGCAATAGCCGGTGCCCGTCCGCGTCCTGGGAGGAACAGACACATGCCCGGTACACCGGCCCGCGGGCGTCGGTGTCCTAGCCGCCGGCAGCCACGCTCTTGGTCATCTTCGCCTTGTTGTAGTTGATGATACGGCCGGTGTCCGGCTCGATGCCGATGCGGCCGCTAAGCGTTTCCAGCGGCTGGCCGTAAAGGTGGAAATGCAGCGTCGGCGCATTGCCCGTGACGTGGATGCTGTGCAGGTCGTCGGGCAGGAAGGCGATGGACGCACCGGGGCGCACGACCTGCTCATGCGACAGGGCCAGCTTGGCATGTTCAGCGTCGCTGCCGTCGTCCGAGCGTTGGTAGATCCGGTTCAACTCTTCACCGGAAATCGCCACGATGACGGCCCACGTGGTGTGGTTGTGCGGCACCGAGGTCTTGCCCGGATTGATCGAATTCAGATACAGCGCGATATCGCTGTCGCCGTCATCCGGGTTCAGCCGGTACCGCGTCGATTCACCCTGGCCCCCCGCGGGCGGCGGAAAGTCGGCGCTGCCGAACAGTTCGCTTGCCTGCGCCAGCCGCTCCAGGCGGGCGCTGACATCGGCCAGCAACTCACGGCTCAATTCCCGGCCCGCCAGAAGCTGGCGGATATCCGCCAGGGTCTCGCTGACGCGCTGGCGGCGCTCGGCGGCGACCACGGACGAGGAGGATGACGGTGCTGCCTGGGAGGGGGACGCATTGCTCATGGTGGGTCTCCTTTATGATTGATGAACGATACGCCAAAATCCGCCATGCGCCGCGTCTTCCCCCACTTGAATTAGGCGCGCCACCCCCCATCTAGGCGGCTCCCCCCGCGACAAGGAGTGCAGAATGAGCTACCGCAAAGACCCCGATGCCATTGCCCGGTTGACCCCGGAGCAGTACCGCATCACCCAGGAAAGCGGCACCGAAGCTCCCGGCAGCGGCGAATATCTGCACAACAAGGAAGCTGGCCTGTACGTGGACATCGTCTCCGGCGAACCGCTGTTCGCCTCGGCCGACAAGTTCGACTCGCATTGCGGCTGGCCCAGCTTCACCAAGCCCATCGTGGACACCAACGTCAATGAGTTGCGTGACGTCACACACGGCATGATTCGTACCGAAGTGCGCTCGGCGCATGGCGACAGCCATCTGGGCCACGTATTTCCGGACGGCCCGCGCGACCGCGGCGGCCTGCGCTATTGCATCAACTCGGCGTCGCTGCGCTTCATCCCGCGCGACCAGATGGAAGCCGAAGGTTATGGCGCCTACATCGATCAAGTGGAGGACGTGAAATGAGCCAGGAACGCGCAGTACTCGCAGGCGGTTGCTTCTGGGGCATGCAAGACCTGATCCGCCGCTTCGATGGCGTCATCAGCACCCGTGTGGGCTATAGCGGCGGCGACGTGGACAACGCCACCTACCGCAACCACGGCACGCATGCCGAAGCCATCGAGATCATTTTCGATCCGGCCAAGACCAGCTTTCGCCAGATCCTGGAATTCTTCTTCCAGATCCATGATCCGACCACGCCCAATCGCCAGGGCAATGACCTGGGCACCAGCTACCGCTCCGCCATCTTCTACACCGATGACGAACAGAAGCGCGTCGCCGAGGACACCATCGCCGACGTCAATGCCTCCGGCCTGTGGCCCGGCAAGGTCGTGACCGAACTGGCGCCGGTGGGACCGTTCTGGGAAGCCGAGCCGGAGCACCAGGATTACCTGGAACGCATCCCGAATGGCTATACCTGCCATTTCCTGCGGCCGAACTGGAAGTTGCCCAAGCGCGCCGCGGCGTGATGGCAGCGCAGGGGATCGACCGCGGATCACCGCATTGGGTCCCCTGCGTCACCGGCGCGCGATCCACAGCGTCCAGCGGTCCTGTTCCTCGACCGGCTCGGCGCGGCCCGTGCGTTCACCGATGTGGGCGATCAGCGCCCGCAATTCCTCGTCGCTGAGTTCATGCAGGATCGAGCGGCCAGTGCGGCTGGCCAGGTCCTGCGCCAGATCGTCGAAGTGGGCGTAGACCCTGCGGGTTTCCCACAGCGTCGCGCTCTCCACCGACTGGAAGCCCGCCTTGTGCAAGGCAGCGCGGACCTTGGCATCGGTGGGGCGGCGACCGGCTTCCACCGCTGACAGGCGCGGAAAACAATCGAAAAAATAGCCGCGGATATGCGTCGGCGAACCGGGGATGCCCACGTCTTCCGGCGTGCGATCCTGGATCAACAGCGTGCCGCCGGGTGCCAGCAGGCGCCAGGCCTCCGCGCAGGATTCTTCATAGTCCTTCAGGTGATGGATGAGGGCGCGCTCGAAGACGATGTCGGCCGCGCCAGCCGCAAGCCCGGTGGCCTGGGCCGTACCGGTCTGGAAAGAGAGCCTGGAACGCGCACCCGCCTTTTCGCGGGCGGCGGCGACCATCTGCTCGGAGAAATCGATGCCGGTGACGCTTTGCGCGCCCAGGTCGGCCCACGCCTGGGAATAGATGCCGCCGCCGCAGCCTACATCCACCACCCGCTTGCCGCGCGGATCCACGGCGGCCGTCACCGCGCGCGCCCAGCTTTCGTTGGCCGTGCGCGTGGCATAGGTGTATTTGTTTTCCTGCGAGTGGAAGTCGATGCTCATGGCTCGGGCCTGCGGGGGTGTCGATGGAATCGCCATCTTAGGACTGCCCTGTCCATATGTAAAATATATGAGACATATCACAAGCAGACTCAGGAAATATCCTAAATGGAGATGCGCCACCTGCGTTATTTCATCGCGGTCGCGGAAGAAGAACATATGACGCGGGCGGCGCAGCGCCTGGGCATCCAGCAGCCGCCGCTGAGCCAGCAGATCCGCGACCTGGAGCGGGAACTGGGCGTGCAGTTGTTCGACCGCACCCCGCGCAGCGTGCGCCTGAACACGGCAGGCCGCGTGTTCCTGGAAGACGCGCGGGCCTTGGTCGCCGGCGCCGAGCGGGCCGCCTTGCGGGTGCAGCAGGCCACGCGCGGGCAGGTTGGCCGCATCGCCGTCGGCTACACCAGTTCAGCGTCGCTGCATCCGCGGGTGCCGCAGCTGATACGCGCTTTTCATGCGAGCCACCCCATGATCGCCCTGGATTCCCAGGAGAACACCACGCGCGACCTGCTCGAAGCGGTGGCGGGCGAAGCGCTCGATGCGGTCTTCGTGCGGGCGTCCGCCCGGCGTTATCCCACCTTGTCGTCCCTGGTGCTGGACCAGGAACCGATGGTGGTGGCCGTGCCCATCGAGCATCGCCTGGCTGGCAAACGCGGCGCGCTGGCCCTGGCGGATCTGGCGGCCGAACCCTTCATCCTGTACCGCAGGGAAGACGGTCCCGGCGTACAGGACGAACTGCTGGCCGCGTGCGCCAAGGCGGGTTTCACGCCACGTGTCGTGGCGGACGTACCGCGTCTGCTATCGGCGGTCACTTTGGTGGCGTCGGGACGCGGCATTACCTTGTTGCCGCGCACGTTGCAGGTGTTGCATCAGGAAAGCGTCGTGTATCGCCCCTTGCATAAGGCGTCGGCATTCACGATTCCGCTGACGCTGGTCTATCGAGCGCCGCCGGCGGATGCGCCGCTGGCGCGTTTCGTCGATGCTGCGCGGCAGACGCTGCCGGCGCCCAGGGAGCAAGGGCGGCGGGCAGGTGGCTCGCCACGCGCGCGCGGTCGGCTGGATTAGAATGGCGGGTTCTCCAGGGCTGTCCGCTGCCGCCAGCGCCGCAGCCTGTGTCGATGCCGTCATCGTTGACGCCATCCTCGCCACCGGGACCCGCTCCCTTGGGGCGAAGTTCGATCAGCTTTAATCGTAAGGAAGTACGCACATGGCCGCGGCCGAATCCAGTAAAGACATCCTGGCGCGCGCCGCGCAGGCTTTTCAAGGCGGCGACTACAGCTCGGCTGTCGACCTTCTCACTCCCGCGGCAACGGCGCATCCCGATGACGGCGAACTGGCCGCGGCCCTGGCTTACGCGCTCGGCCGCGCCGGATCGCTGACGCTGGCGGCGGACCAGTTTGAACGCGCGCTGGCGCTGCGCCCCAGGGACGCCGGCCTGCTGCGCGACGCCGGCGCGGTGCATGCGCGCAACGGCCAGCTGGAAACGGCGCTGGAGCGCTTTCGCGATGCCTACCGCCTGTCCAATAACGACATCTCGCTGCTGGGCAGCATCGTCGACGTACTGCTGCGCCTGGAACGCGGCAACGAGGCATTGACGGTGGTGGACAGCACGCTGGCCTTGGCGCCGCGCGCGCCTGGGCTGCATTACATGCATGGCGTGGTGCTGGGCGCATTAGGACGCCAGCAGGAAGAGCGCCAGGCCTACGAAAGCGCGATCAGGCTGGATTCCCGGTTTCTGGACGCGCATATCAATCTGGGCGTGCTGGCGCGCGACCAGCATCGCTTCGACGACGCCCTGCGCCACTTCAAGCATGCGCTGGCCATCGATCCCGAGCATGCCGGCGCACGCACCAACCGGGCCCAGACCAATCTGTTGCTGGGCCAGTTCACGCATGGCTGGCGTGACTACGAATGGCGTTGGCGCGACGGCGGCCAGGCCATGCCCTACGCCGGCGCGGCCTGGCTGGGCGAGAGCAAGCTGGCCGGCAAGACCTTGCTGGTGCATGCCGAACAGGGCCTGGGCGATACGATCCAGTTCAGCCGCTACGTCACGGCGTTGATCCCCTTGGCGGGGAGCGTGGTCCTGCGCGTGCAGGCGTCGTTGGCGCCGCTGCTGCGGGCCAACCTGGCGGGCGTCACCGTCGTTGGCGACGATGTGCCGACGCCGGCCTTCGACCGCCATGTGCCGCTGCTCAGTTTGCCGCTCGCACTATCGAAACAGCGTGTCGAACCTTGGCCGCCGGGCCAGCCGTGGCACGCCGACGAAGCCTTGCGGCAGGAATGGGCGGCATTGCTGCCGGCGCGCAGCGCGGCTGCCCGTCGACGCATCGGCCTGGCGTGGTCGGGCAATCCACAGCATCCTGACGATCGCAACCGTTCGATTGCCTTCGCCGAACTGGCGCCCTTGCTGGATACCCCGTGCGACTTCGTGTGCGTGCAGAAGGACATCCGTCCCGCCGACCTGGCCGCCATCGAGCAATGGCGCGCCGTGCCCGGCCATGACAACCTTCATGTCCCCAACGACGCCCTGCGCGATTTTTCGGAAAGCGCCGCGTTGCTGGCCAACCTGGATGGCGTCATCACCGTCGACACCGCCAGCGCGCACCTGGCTGGCGCCCTGGGTATCCCTACGGACCTGCTGCTGCCCGCCATGCCTGACTGGCGCTGGCAACTCGATCGCAACGACACGCCGTGGTATCCGTCGCTCACCCTGCACCGCAAACGCGCTGGTGCAGGCTGGGCCGAGGTCATCGAAGCGTTGCGTGCGTCGCTGTGTAAAGGCGGTTGAGCGTTTATGCGGATTGGCTCGCACCCGCCGCCAGCGCCGCCTCCAGCAGTTCGGCGGTGACTTCGTTCACACCCGTGCCGCGTTCAACCGCCAGCGCGCGCAATTGATCGGCCAGGGTCTGCGGCAGCTTGACGGGAAAGGACACCAGGCCTTGGGCCTGGTCCAGGCGCCGGCGGTCGCGCCGGTCCGGCACCTGCGCCGCGGCCGTGCCGAAGCGCTGCGGCGTGCCGGCGTTCTTCAATTGGCCCTGCAGCTTCAGGGCCTTGTTCTTTTCCAGATCGGTTTTCTTCATGGCGATACGTCGTAGAGAGAAGGGCCGGACCATACAGCCCGGCTGAGAGTGCTCGGACAATCCGGCTTTGGGAGTCCCGACGTCGGCATTGCGATACACCCGCGAGCATACAACGAACGGCCGGCCGCTCCGATGCAGTGCGCTAAGTGTCGCTCTCATCGGCCAGGTATTGCGCCAGGCGCTCGCGCAATAGCTTGGCCAGTTCCGGCAGGCGTTGCGCGACGCGGAACATGGGGCCGGCGACCAGCAAGGCATAACGGCGTTCGCCGAAGGCGAAGGGCATGGCGACGCCGCCCAGGTCCTGGGTGTATTCGGCATTGCCCGCGAACCATCCGCGTTCGACCGACGCGGCGATTTCGGCTTCCACTTGCGCCGCGGACACGCGCGTCGTGTCGGTGTATTTCTCGTACACCGCTTTCTCCAGGATGGCGGCGCGGTCGCTGGCCGCCATCTGCGACAGCAGCGCGCGGCCCGTCGCCGTCACGTGCAACGGCACCCGCTTGCCCACCGGCGCCGCGTAACGCACGGCGCTGGGCGACTCCACCGTCTCGATGAACAGCGCATGCACGCCGCTGGCCGCCGCCAGCACCGCGGTCTCGCCCGTTTCCCGCACCAGTTGATCCAGCAGGGCGCGCATGCCGTGCGGGATGGGCTGGCCGCGTTCGATCTGCGTGATCAGTTCCGCCCAGACGGGCGCCGGGTAATAGCCCGCACGCGCACGCGGCTCGTACAGGAAACCCCGATTGGTCAACGTCAACAGCAGATTGAAGGTGCTGGAACGGGGCCAGCCGAAATGCCGCGCGATCTCCGCCAGGCTGGCCGGCCGCTGCCGCCCCGCGAAATATTCCAGCAGGTCCAGGACATTACCGACTTGTTTGATACTCACCGCGGTCCTCCCAGACCTGATCTCTACGAAAAAAAGTCGCGATCTCGCGCGCCAGGCGCTCCCACCGCGGCCGCAGGTGGCGCCCCACCGCGCGAGCCGACGTCCCGATAATCGTCGCTCAAAAGAACTTCGGGAGACGATACCCCGCTTCCAAGGGTAAATCCCAGGCGTTCATTTTCACCGATTTCGTTCCTGCCTGTGTATGATTTGTTCACGCCAATGAACAAATCGGCCATAAAAATGAGATCGGAGACAGCTTCACAAGCCGCCACGGGCCCGCTGGCGGGCGTCAAGGTCATCGACATGACGTCCGTGCTGATGGGCCCGTTCGCCTCGCAGGCCATCGCCGACATGGGGGCGGACGTCATCAAGGTCGAAGCCCCCAAGGGTGACCTGGTACGCCAGATCGGCCCGGCGCGCCACGACGCCATGGGACCGGTCTACCTGAACGCCAACCGCAACAAGCGCAGCATCGCGCTGGACCTGAAGCAGCCCGGCGGACTTGCCGCGCTCAAGCACCTGCTGGCCGATGCCGACGTCCTCATGTACAACGTGCGGCCGCAGGCCATGGCCCGCCTGGGCCTGTCCTACGAAGCGGTGGCGGACATCAATCCGCGCATCGTCTATGCCGGCCTGTTCGGCTTCGGCCAGGACGGCCCCTACGCGGCGCGGCCGGCCTACGACGACCTGATCCAGGGCGCCACCACGCTGCCGCACCTGATCGCCAAGGCGTCCGGCGGCATCCCCCGCTATGTGCCTACCGCCATGGCCGACCGCATCGTGGGACTGACCGGCGTCAACGCCATCCTGGCCAGCCTGCTGGCACGCCAGCGCACCGGCCGTGGCGACCGCGTCGACATTCCCATGTTCGAGACCATGGCCGCCTTCGTGCTGGGCGACCACCTGGGCGGGCTCACCTACGAGCCGCCGCTGGACGGTGGCGGCTATGCGCGCCAGCTGTCGCCCGAACGGCGTCCCTACCAGACCAGCGACGGCTACATCTGCGCGCTGGTCTATACCGACAAGCAATGGCGCGATTTCCTCGGCGCCGTCGGACGCGCCGCCCTCATGGACGAGGATCCCCGCTTCGCCAGTTACGGTGGCCGCTCGCGCAACATCGATTTCGTCTACGGCGAACTGGCGCGCATCTTCCTGGAGAAGAGCACCGCTAAATGGATGGCCCTGCTGGAAGCGGCGGATGTGCCCTTCATGCCGATGCACGACCTGCTCAGCATCCTCGACGATCCGCAACTGAAGGCCACGGGCTTCTTCATCGATGCGGAACATCCCAGCGAAGGCCGCATCCGCAGCATGCGCGTGCCGGTGCGCTGGCAGAACAATCCCGTGACGACCTTGCGTCGCCATGCGCCCCGCCTGGGTGAGCACACGCGCGAAATCCTGGCGCAACTAGGCTACACGCCCGCTGAAGTCGACGCCATGCTGGCCGCGGGCCACGCGGCGGCGGCGCCCGATCTGCATCCCCCGGAGACCCCATGATACGTTCGCTGTTCTTCGCCCCCGCCAACCGCCCCGAACTGGCCGTGAAGTTTCCCCGCTTCCATGCCGACTGCTGCGTGATCGACCTGGAAGACGGCACGCCCGACGCGGAGAAGGCCAAGGCCCGCGCGGCCTTGCGCGACACCGTCGCGCAGGTACGCGCCGCGGGATTGCAGTCGCGCCTGGCCGTACGCGTGAACGTACCGGACTCGCCGCACTACCTGCTGGACCTGCAGGCCGCCTTCGAATGCGATATCGACGCCATCGTGATCCCCAAGCTGGAGACACCGGCGCAAGCTTTCCCCGTGCAACATGGCATCGCGCACGCGCAAGGGTCGCGTCCAATCGGAGTGATAGGCGGCATAGAGTCCGTGCGCGGGGTGCTCAATGCCCAGCGCATCTGCGAAGAAACGCCCAGTCTGCTGGCCGTGTATTTCGGCGCGGAAGACTATGCGGCCGACATCGGCGGCCGCCGTACCCCAGGCGGTGCCGAAGTCGCCACCGCCCGTGGCTGGGTGATCATGGCGGCGCATGTGGGCCGCATCCCGGCCATCGACCAGGCCGTGCTCGATATCCGCAACGACGCGCTCTACACCGCTGACGCCAACGCGGGCCGCGATCTGGGCTACCAGGGCAAGATCTGTGTCGCGCCGGCCCAGGTGGCACTGGCCAACGCCGCCTTCTCGCCCACGCCCGCGGAAATCGAATACGCCCGCCGCCTGGTGGCCGCCTACGAGGCCGCCCTCGCGCGCGGCATCGGCACCATCGACTTCGAAGGCCGCATGGTGGACGGGCCTCTGCTGAAACATTCGCAGGCCATCCTGGCCGCGGCGCAACGATCATGAAAGGGCCCATGTCCCTGGACGCGCTGGACCTGGCGCAATACATCCGCCCCGGCGACGGCATCATCTTCGGCCAGGGCATGGGCGAGCCGCTGGGCCTGACCGCCAGGCTGGTCGAGCAGCGGGCCAGCTATAGCGGCGCCCAGCTTTTCCTGGGCACGGGCTTCTCGCGCACGTTCAGTCCGGACCACGTCGACCATCTGCGCTTCAAAGGCATAGGCGGCATTGGCACCCTGCGCAAACTGGCCAGTGCAGGCGCGCTCGATCCCGTGCCCTGCCACATCTCCGCCGTGGCCGGCCTGCTGGCCGGCGGGCAGATTCCAAGCGACGTGCTGCTGCTGTCGGTCAGTCCACCGAACGCGCGCGGCGAATACAGCTTCGGCCTGGTGAACGATTATCTGCAGGCCGCATTGGCGCGCGCGCGGGTGGTCATCGCGGAAATCAATCCGGCCGTGCCCTGGTCCCATTGCGACCGTCTCCTGCGCGCGGAGGACTTCACCGTGGCGGTGAACAGCGACGTCGCGCCGCT
The DNA here is from genome assembly GCF_002209485.1 of Achromobacter sp. HZ34. Lineage (GTDB taxonomy): Bacteria > Pseudomonadota > Gammaproteobacteria > Burkholderiales > Burkholderiaceae_B > Bordetella_C. The sequence goes on from NZ_NJIX01000003.1 coordinate 328,768, forward strand.
GGAGCTGCCCACCGCGCCATTCGGCGAGCTGGAATTGCGCATCGCCCGGCACCTGGCACCGTACATCCCGGAACGCGCGACCTTGCAACTGGGCATAGGCGCCGTGCCGGAAGCCATCCTGGCGTCGCTGGCGGAGCGCCGCGGCCTGGGCATCCACTCCGGCATGATAGGCGACTCGGTCATCGACCTGATCGAAAGCGGCGCCATCGACAACGCCCACAAAGGCATCGACGCCGGCGTCACCATCACCGGCGTGCTGTTCGGCACGCAAAGACTGTATCGCTACGCCCACGAGAACCCCGCCATCCGGCTGTGCCAGACGGGCTACACCCATCATCTTTCCACGCTGTCCAGGGTGCGCAACCTGGTCTCGATCAATAGCGCGCTGGAGGTCGACCTGACCGGCCAGGTCAATGCCGAGGCCATCGGCGCGCAACACATCGGCGCGGTGGGCGGCCAGGTGGATTTCGTGCGGGCGGCGGTGCAGACCGGCGGCGTCTCCATCATCGCGTTGACGGCCACCGGCCGCAACGGCGAAAGCAAGATCACCGCGCAGTTGGCCGGCCCTGTGACCACGGCCCGCAGCGATGTCGACCTCATCGCCACCGAATACGGCGTGGCGCAGCTGCGCGGACGCAGCCTGCGGGAACGCGTCAAGGCCCTCACCGCCATCGCGGCCCCTGAACATCGCGACGCGCTGCTGCAGGCGGCGCGCGCCACCTGGAGCGATTTGTGAACGAAGACACCACGCAACGCAGCGACAACCCCGGTGGCGATCCCAGTGGCAATTTCAGTGGCAATTTCAGTGGCAACGCCACGATCCGCCTCACCGATGAAATCGCCTTCGACATCGTCGACGGCTGCATCGCCGTCATCACGATAGACCGGCCCGCCCAGCGCAACGCCATCAACCGCGGCGTCATCGATGGCTTGAAGCAGGCCTGGCAGCGCCTGGAACAAGACCCGGCGCTACGTGTCGGCATCCTTACCGGCACGGGCGACAAGGCCTTCTGCGCCGGCATGGACCTGAAGGAAGCCGCGGCCATGCGGCTGCAGGTCCCGCCCCGCGACATGTTCCCCGTATTGGGCGACAGCGTGCGCAGCTCCAAGCCAACGATAGCCGCGGTCAATGGCGTGGCGTTGGCCGGCGGCTGGCTGTTCGCGCAGATGTGCGACCTGTGCGTGGCGTCCGAACACGCCACCTTCGGCATCACCGAAGCCAAGGTTGGCCGCGGCATGCCATGGGCCGCGCCGCTCATCCACATGCTGCCCCAGCGCATCGCCATGGAAGTGCTGTTGACCGGCAAGCCCATCAGCGCCCAGCGCGCGCACGCGCTGGGCTATGTCAATGAAGTGGTGCCGCACGCCCAGTTGCTGGACAGCGCGGTCGCGCTGGCGCGCGGCATCGCCGCCAACGCGCCGCTGACGGTCAAGGCCGCGCGTGAACTGGTCTACCTGTCCACCGAAATGGGCCGCAGCGACGCGCTGGATGCCGCGCATGCGCTGTTCGAGCCGGTCTACCTGAGCGAGGACGCGCAGGAAGGACCGCGGGCCTTTGCCGAAAAACGCGCACCGCAATGGAAAGGACGCTGACATGAATTTCGAACCTAGTGAGGAACACCTTTCCATCCGCGCGGCGGTCGACGACCTCTGCACGCGTTTTCCTGAAAGCTACTGGCTGGAACGCGACGCCGACGGCGCCTTCCCGGAAGACTTCTACCGCGCCATGGGTGAGGCCGGCTGGCTGGGCACCGCCATTGCGGAAGCCTATGGCGGCGCCGGCCTGGGCGTGCAGGAAGCGTCCATCGTGATGCAGGCCGTGGCCGAATCGGGCGCCTGCCTGAGCGGCTGCTCGTCCATCCACATCAATATCTTCGGCCTGATGCCGGTGGCGGTCTACGGCACCGAAGAACAGAAGCAGCGCATGTTGCCGCCTATCGCGCAAGGCAGGATCAAGACCTGCTTCGGCGTCACCGAACCCAATACCGGCCTGAACACCACGCAGCTCAAGACCCGTGCCGTGCGGCAAGGCGACAAGTATGTGGTGCATGGCCAGAAAGTGTGGATCTCCACCGCCCAGGTGGCCGACAAGATCCTGCTGCTGGCGCGCACCACGCCGCTGGAAGAACTCGGTCCCGGCAAGCACTCGCAGGGCTTGACGCTGTTCTACACCGATCTCGACCGCAGCCGCGTCGACGTCAAGCTGATCGAAAAGATGGGGCGCAAATGCGTCGACTCCAACGAGCTGTTCATCGACGGCCTGGAGATTCCCATCGAAGACCGCATCGGTGAGGAAGGCAAGGGCTTCAAGTACATCCTGCACGGCATGAACCCCGAACGCGTGCTGCTGGCCGCGGAGGCCATCGGCGTGGGACGTGCCGCGCTGAACAAGGCCGCCGGCTATGCGCGCGAACGCGTGGTGTTCGGCCGGCCGATCGGACAGAACCAGAGCATTCAACATCCGCTCGCGCAGAATTGGGTGGAGCTGGAAGCGGCCCAGTTGCTCATGCAGCAGGCGGCCTGGCTCTACGACAATGGCCGCGAATGCGGCGCCCAGGCCAATGCGGCCAAGTACTTCGCGGCGGAGGCCGGGTTTCGCGCATGCGAACGAGCCATTCTTACGCATGGCGGCATGGGCTACGCCAAGGAATTCCACGTCGAACGGTATCTGCGGGAAATCATGATTCCCCGCATTGCCCCGGTCAGCCAGGAACTCATCCTCAGCCACATTGCAGAACGCGTGCTGGGAATGCCGAAGTCGTACTGAAACAAACAAAAAAACATATCGGAGACAACCATGTTCCACCGCGCTTCCAAGTCCAGGCGTAGTTCCCCGCAAGATGCGGGACCTCATTGCAGGCGGCGCCTGTTGGCGGGCTTCCTGCTGGGCTCCGGCCTCGCCACGCTGGCCGCATTGGCCACGTTCACGCCTGCGCCGGCCCATGCCGCCGACACCTGGCCCGGCAAACCCATACGCCTGATCCTGCCGGCGGCACCGGGCGGCAGTTCCGACCCGCTGGCGCGTATGGTGGCGGAGCAGTTGGGCGACAGCCTGAAGCAATCCGTCATCGTCGAGAACCGGCCGGGCGCCAACGGCAACGTCGGCTCGGCAACCGTGGTGCGGTCCGCCGCCGACGGCTACACCTTGCTTTTCAGCTGGACCGGCACGCTGGTGCCCGCCAACACGCTGTATCACAACAAGGCCTACGATCCGCAGAAGGACCTGGTGCCCATTGTGCTGATCGCGTCGGTGCCCAATATCATCGTGGTGCAGCCGTCCCTGAAGATCAATTCGCTCGACGAGCTGACGGCCTACGCGAAGAAGAATCCGGACAGGCTGAATTTCGGCTCGACCGGCAGCGGCAGTTCGTATCACCTGTCCGGCGAGCTGTACAAGAAAACCGCCGGGGTCTCGATGATGCACGTGCCCTACAACTCGCCCGGCGCGGTATTCACCGACCTGGTCGGGGACCGGCTGCAACTGGCCTTTCCCGGCGTCACGGCCGCCGCGCCGCTGGTCAAGGATGGCAAGTTGAAGGCGCTGGCCGTCATGGCGCCCAAGCGCTCCGACATGCTGCCCGACGTACCGACCACCGCGGAAGCGGGTTATCCCACGCTGCTGTCCGACACCTGGTTCGGTTTGCTGGCGCCCAAGGGCACGCCGCCGGAAATCGTCAACCGGGTCAATGGCGCGATCAACGATGCACTGAAGACGCCGGCGTTCCGCAACAAGCTGGCGACCTTGGGCTTCGTGCCGTTGGGGGGCACGCAGGCGCAGTTCGTCAAGACGATAGATGACGACATCACCAAGTGGGGGGAAGTCGTCAGGTTTTCCGGCGCGAAGATCGATTGAGTCCGCTGCCGGAACGGGAATGCCTGGCATGGCATGGACGGCCGGCCGCGTGACGCGGCCGGCAACGCTTTCGAGACGTCCTTGCAAAGGCGACGCAAGAGCGCCTCCTTATTTCCCCCGATAACCCAATCGCTCCGACAGCCGCCGCGCCGTCGCCCGCAAGGTCTGTGGCACTTCGCCGTCCCAATCGGGTGCCAGGCGTTCGGCCTCGCAGGTGGTGGACAGCGCCAGCACCATATCCCCCTGCGCATCGAAGACCGGCACGCTGAAGGCATTCACCGTCACCTTATGGCGCGGTGACGGCGCGCAGCCCACGGCCCGTGCCATGCCATGTTCGCGCGCCTCGGCCAGGCGCAGGGCAAACTGCCCCTCGTCCGGATGCCCTTCCGCGGCACGCAGCCCCAGTTCGTGCCGCACGGCATCCTCGACCACGCCGGGCCGCATGAAGGCAGCGAAGGCCAGCCCGGTGGCGGATTGCGTCAGGCTGACCACGACGCCGGTCTGCAGATAAGGACTGACCGGCTGCGACGACGGCTCCCAGCGCACGATGGTGGCACCCTGGTTGCCCCACACCGCCAGCCCCAATGTGCGCTGGCCGATACGTTCGCAGGTTTCGGCCAGGGCGGCGCCGGCCATGCGCACGGCCTCCAGCGCGGCGATGCCGCTATTGGTTGCCGACCCGGCCGATCCGTTTGCCGACCCGTTCGCCGCGCCGCGCGCCTCGCCCAGGTCATGCGCGAAGGTGACCATGTAGCGGCCCTCGCCGAAGGCCAGCGGGCGGTGGGCGCTGCGGTGTATGCGTTCGACCTGGCCGATGTAGACCACGTGGTCGCCGCCCGGATAGGCGGCCACCTTGCGGCATTCCAGATGCGCGGCGCTGTCGTCGATGACCGGCACGCCGCCCAGGCCCGTGCGTACCGCGATGCCCAGGAATTTGTCGTCGCCCGATTTGGCGAACTGGTTGGACACGTGTACCTGGTGGTCCGCCAGGATGTTGACCACGAAGCGCTCGCAGTCGCGGAAGGCGGGGTAGCTGCTGGAGGTCAGGGCCTGGCTCCAAAGGATCAGCGGCGGATCGAGCGAGACCGAGCTGAAGGAGTTGGCGGTGACGCCATATGGCTTGCCGGCGTCGTCCACGGTGGTGATCACCGTGACGCCCGTGGTGAATGCGCCCAGGGTGCGCCGAAATTCCCGATGGTCGAAGGCGTCCATGACGCGTTCCAACTCTGAAGTCTGCCGTTTATTGTCCATGGCCTGCATGGCCGTTCTCCTCATGATCCGACGGGGATCAGACTGCGCACAGTCTAGGAGTCGCCGGGGCGGCGGGACAATTTGCGGAAATGAATGCACCTATAGCGAACGGGAATAAAAGCACCGTGGCGCTGGCGGTCACACGATGCTTTCCAGCGTCGCCTTGAAATGCTTGCGCAGGTAAGCCTGGAAATTCGTCGCGGCGGCGTTGAGTTCGGCCTTGCTGGCCACCAGGCTGCCATAACGCCGCGACGCATCCAGATCGGAGATGCTCAAGGTGACCCGCGACCGGCGGCCATTGTTCTGCGCCATGCTGCGCGGCAACAGCGTGATGCCGTTGCCGGCGTCTATCATCCCCAGCAGCGTCGGCAACGTGGCAATGGTCGCCGGACTGAAGGGCGCGCCGCGCACCGCATATTCATCCTTGAGCCGCTTGAACAAGGACTTGTAGCGGTCCAGCATCATCAGCGGATAAGGCAGGATCATGTCCATGGTCACCGCCTCCTGGTCCGCCAGCGCGTGGCGCGCGGGCACCACCAGCAGCATGGGCTCCTCCGCCAGCGTCTGGAAACGCAGGCCGCGCGGCGTGCCGTCCAGGGCCGCCACCGCCAGGTCGGCCCGCCCTTCGGCAACTTCCCGCAGCACCTGATCGTAAGGCAGGTCGTGCAGCACGATGCGCACATCCGGATAGCGTTCCGTATAAGCATGGATCAGCGACGGCATCACCGTGGCGGACAACATCGGCGTCACCGCCACCGTCACCGTATTGCGCTCGGAATCCGACGCTACCTGGAAATGCCGCAGCGCTTCGCGCAAGCCCGCCACCGCCTGTTCCGCTGCATCGCGCAAACGCTCTCCATCCGGCGTTGCCTCAACACGGCGCGTGGTGCGCACCAGCAACTTCACACGCAGCTTGTCTTCCAGGCGCTTGACCCGGTTGGTCACCGCCGGCTGCGACAGATGCAGTTTGCGCGCTGCAACACTGAAACTGCCCTCGCGCACCACCCAGAGAAAGGTCTCCAGCTCAGCGAGTTCAAGACGGCACAGTGAGGGCGGATCCAAAGATTTATTCATGTTCGTTATGAATGTATCACTGCGCGGAAATTGTGCTCGACCCGATGCGACCCAATACTGCCTATCAAATTTCAGGCATTCCACCCGCACTCATAACGAGCAACGACATGACCAAGCCGCAACGACAAATGACCCTGGTTGCATTCATGCAAGCCCAGAACTGCACGAACTATGTGGGTTCCTGGCGACATCCGTCAAGCATGACCGATTACCTGTCGCCGGAATACTACCAACGTGTCGCCCGCACCCTGGAAGAGGGCAAGTTCGACATGGCATTCTTCGACGATCGCCTGGCCATGCCGGACATCTACGGCGCCAGCCATCGCGACACCGTCAAGCACGGCGTGCGCGCCGTCAAGCTGGAACCGACGTCGGTGCTGATGGCCATGGCCATGGCCACCTCGCGCCTGGGACTGGGCGCCACCTACTCGACCACGTACTACGAACCCTTCCACGTCGCTCGCCTGTTCGCCAGCCTGGACCTGATGACCAAGGGCCGCGTCGCGTGGAACGTCGTCACTTCCATGAACGACTCGGAAGCCGCCAACTTCGGCCATTCGGAACACCTGGAGCACGACTTGCGCTACGACCGCGCGGACGAGTTCATGGAAGTGGTGATGGGCCATTGGGACACCTGGAAGGAAGGCGCCATCGTCGCCGACAAGGAAAACAACTACTTCGCCGATCCCGACATGGTGACGCGCCTGGATCACAAGGGCCGCTTCTTCAACTCGCGCGGTCCGCTGACCGTGCCGCGTTCGCAGCAAGGCCATCCCGTCATCCTGCAGGCCGGCCAAAGCGGCCGCGGCCTGGCCTTCGCCGCGCGCTGGGCCGAAGTGGTCTTCGCGAAGTACCCCACGCTGGCCAATGGCGTGAAGCAATACCAGGCCTTGAAGGACGGCGTAAGCAATGCGGGGCGCGATCCGAACGGTTGCAAGATCGCCGCCGAGGTGAAGATCATCGTCGCCGAAACCGAGAGCCTGGCGCGCGAGCAGCGCGACCTGGTGGCCGGCCTGTCGCGCCCCATCGATGGGCTGACCATGATAGGCGAGACGTCCAACATAGACTTCTCCGGCCGTCCCTACGAACAGCCCTTCACCGACGAGGAACTGGCGGCGATGTCGTGGCAAAGCCTGCGCGACAAGGTGGTGCAGGTCAGCGGCAAGCGCAATCCCTCGGTCAAGGATTTCGTCGAGGCCTCCGGCCGCGGCACGCTGAACGACGGCCCCGTGTTCTGCGGCACCGGCAAGCAGGTCGCCGACCAGATGGAAGAATGGTTCAAGACCGCCTGCGACGGCTTCGTGCTGTCCGGCACCTCGGTGCCCGGCACCTATGAAGACATCGTGCGCCTGGTCGTGCCGGAATTGCAGAAGCGCGGCCTGTTCCGCAAGGAATACGGCGACACCACCCTGCGCGGCAACCTGGGCGTGCCCAAGCCGGCCGCCGGCGACTGGCGCGGCCGCGCCTGAGGAGACAGCATGACTCGCAAAAGCGTGCGCATGATGTCGGCCAGCGGCATCCTCGGCTACGGGTTTCCGGAAGCGTCCCTGCAGGCCGCGCTGGCCCTGAAGCCGGACATGATAGGCGTGGACGGCGGCAGCAGCGATCCCGGGCCGCACTACCTGGGATCGGGCAAGACGCTGAACTCGCATCTGGCCATGAAGCGCGACCTGGGGCTGCTGCTGCGCGGTGCCATCGCCAACGGCATTCCGATGATGGTGGGTACCTGCGGCGGCGCCGGCGGCACGCCGCACCTGGCGGCCTGCGCCGACATCATCCGGGAAGTGGCCGCCGAACATGGCCTGCATTTCAAGATGGCCCTGATCGAAGCCGAACAGGAACAGGGCTTCCTGCTGGAACAGCTGGAGGCCGGCCGCATCAAACCGCTGAACAACGCGCCCGAGTTGCGCGCGGCCGATCTCAAGGAAGCCGTGCGCGTGGTCGGCATGATGGGGCCCGAACCCTACCTCGCCGCGCTGCAGGCCGGCGCCCAGGTGATACTGGGCGGGCGCGGTACCGACCCGGCGCCGTGGGCCGCCCTGGCCATGCACCACGGCCTGCCCCCCGCTCCCGCCTGGTATGCCGGCAAGATCCTGGAATGCGCCTGCAACGCGGCCATCCCCAAGAAGCACGACTGCCTGATGGTGACGGTGGGCGAGGACTACGTCGAAACCGAACCGCTCAACCCCGAACTGCGCTGCACGCCCTTGTCGGTGGCCGTGCAGGCGCTGCACGAAAACGCCAGCCCCATCATCCGTTACGAGCCGGGCGGCGTGGTCGATTCCAGCGACTGCCGCATCAAGGCGCTGACCGATCGCCGCGTGCGCATCACCGGCATGCGCTGGTCCGAACGGCCCTACTCCATCAAGCTGGAGGGTGCGCGCCTGGCCGGCTACAGCGCCATCGCCATCGCCGCCACGCGCGACCCCGGGCTGATCGGACAGATCGACACCTTCATGGACTTCGTGCGCGAGTCGACCGCCACCAAGGTCAAGGCCCTGGGCATCGCCACCGAGGATTACCAGCTGGTGCTGCGCCTGTACGGCCGCGACGGCGTCATGGGCGCCTGGGAACCGCATCCGGACGACGCGCCCACGGAAGTGGCCATCATCGCCGAGGTGGTGGCCCGCACGCAGGACATCGCCAACGCCGCCCTGTCGCTGGCACGCGTCACCCTGCTGCACTCCGACTTCCCGGGCCGCATGTGCCGTGAAGGGAATATGGCTTTCCCCTTCTCCCCGTCGGACATCGAACGCGGAGCCATCTACGAATTCATGCTGCAGCACGTCATTGAAATCGACGATCCCCTGCGCATGTTCCCCATCCGCTACGAGGACGTCTAGGAGACACCATGGTCAAGCTCAAGCACATCGCCAAAGCGTGCAAAAGCAAGAATGCCGGGCCTTTCCACATCACCCTGGACATCATGTTCGACAAGCCGGCCCTGTTCGAACAGGTGCGCGAGACCGGCGTCATCAACGCCGCGCTGATCGCCCAGCTGTATGGCGTGGCCGAGGCGGACATCCTGTTCACCGAATACGCGCCGGCGCTGGCCTGGAAGGCGACGCTGCCGCGCCGCATCGCGTCGGGCGCTGTCGGCGACACCGACGTCTATGGCGCACAGCAGCATGCGCCGCTGCTGGATATCGAGATCCCGCTGGACATCGCGGCATAGAGACCGGAGCGCGCGCGGCGCTCCACACCGGGCCGGCACGGATAACGCCGGCGCCTGAAGCCTGAAACGTCAGTAGCACGAACGAATAAAAAACAGCGAATAAAACCAAGGAGACAACATGAAATCGATCTGCATGGCATTGATCCCCGCCGCCCTGTTCCTGGCCACGCCCGTGCACGCGGAGGAAACGCTGAAAATCGGCGCCGTCGTCACCCTGTCCGGCCCCGGTGCCGCCTGGGGCCAGGCATTGCTGTATGGCGCGGAACTGGCGGCTGACGATGTCAACGCCAAGGGCGGCCTGGAGGTGGCCGGCAAGCGCTACAAGGTCCAGCTGGTGCCCTATGACGACAAATACCAGTCGGGCGACGCCGTCACCGCCACCAACCGCCTGATGTCCGACGATGGGGTCAAGTACATCATCGGTCCCATGGGCTCGGCGCCCGCCCTGGCCGTGCAGCCCGTGACCGAACCCGGCAAGGTCATCATCATGACGCTGGGCTTCACCGCCAAGGCCCTGAGCCCGGAAAAGCCCTACTCCTTCCGCCCCAACCTGACCACCGAGGAAACCTCGTATCCGTCCATCGCCTGGCTGGTCAAGCACTACAACCTGAAAAAGGTCGGCGCCCTGTTCCCCAACGACGAGTCGGGCCAGCAGATCGCGCGCGACCTGGACAAGGCCTACACCAAGGCCGGCGCGTCGCTGTCTTCCAAGGAATTCTTCGAACGCCAACGCGTGGACATGGTGCCGCTGCTGACCCGCATGATGGCGGCCGGCATCGACGCCATCGACCTCAACGGCAACTCGCCCGCTACTGGGGGGATGATCGTCAAGCAGGCGCGCGAACTGGGCTTCAAGGGTCCGATCGTGCGCAACGGTGGCCCCGCCACCCCGGAAATCGTCGCCGTAGCCGGGAAGGCCGCCACCGAAGGGATGATGGTCAGCTCGCTGACCGACCCGGACAACAAGGCGGTGGCCGACTATGCCCAGCGCTACCAGAAGAAATACAACAAGAAGATGAACGGCTTCAGCCCGGCCTTCTACGACGGCACCCACATGCTGTTCAAGGCCATGCATGACGCCGGCACGGTGACCGACTCGGAGAAGGTGCGCAACGCCCTGGCAGCGATCAAGGACTATCCCGGCATCCAGGGCAAGCTGAACTGGGGCGGCAAGGAGAAGTACGGCATCGATCACCAGATCGAATCGCCCTTCTTCATCTCTGAAGTGAAGGACGGTGTCGAAGTGGTGCGCGCCCGCTGCAATGTCGAGCAGTGCGTCGATGTGAAGTGACCGCCATGACCACGTCCACTTTACTCGCACAGGCGCTCGTCAACGGCCTGATCATCGGCCTGCTGTATCTGCTGATGGCGGTGGGCTTCACCCTCGTCTTCGGCGTGATGCGCATCGTCAACTTCGCTCATGGCGAGTTCTACATGCTGGGCGCGTTCGCCGCCTACATCCTGGTCTCGCACTATGAGTTGCCCTTCATCGCGGCGGTGGCGCTGGCGTTCCTGTTCGCCGTTGCCGTGGGATGGGTGGTGGAGGAAGTGGTGCTCAAGCCCTTCCGCCACGACGAACTGAACGGCATGATCGCCACCATCGGGCTGGCGATGATCCTGCAGGCCGGCGCCCTGATCCTGTACGGCCCGGACTCGCAGTTCATGCCGGCCGTGGCCGACGGCGCCATCACGCTGGGCGCCGTCGTGGTGCCGATGTCCAGGCTGTACGTGGTCGGTTTTTCCCTGGCGGTACTGCTGGCCCTGTATCTGTTCCTGGGCCATACCCGCACCGGCCGCGCCCTGCGCGCGGTGGTGCAGGACACCGAGATCGCCGCCGCCCAGGGGATACGCACCCGCATCATGTATCCCCTGGGTTTCGGCATCGGCGTCGGCCTGGCGGCCATCGCCGGCGCGCTGATGGCGCCGCTGTTTTCGGTATCGCCCTTCATCGGCGCCACGCCGCTGCTCAAGGCCTTCGTGGTGGTCATTCTTGGCGGGCTGGGCAGCATTCCCGGGGCGGCACTGGCCAGCCTGCTGCTGGGCCTCGCGGAAAGCGTGACCAGCACGTTCATGAGCAACAGCATCGCTGAAATCCTGATTTTCGTACTCGTCATGGCCATGCTCATCGTCCGCCCGACCGGACTGTTCGGCCGTTCGGAGGCCTGACATGCAAGACGGCAAAGTTCTGCTGGCGACCGCGGCGCCCGCCGCGCCGCCCACCTCACGGCGCAAGCCCTGGTCCCTGTTGGGCACCCTGGTCCTGCTGGCCCTGGCGATCCTGCCGCTGGCCATCGGCAAGGACTTCACCCTGCACATGGCCATCCAGATCTGCATCAACATAGTGTTGGTCAGCGGCCTGTCCCTGCTGGCGCGCGCGGGCCAGGTATCCCTGTGCCATGGCGCCTTCGCCGGCATCGGCGCCTATGTATCGGTGCTGGTCGTCCTGGGCCTGGGTCAGCCTTTCCTGCTGGGCGCCATCGCGGCAATGGTGGTGGCGGGCGTGTTCGCCTTTCTGCTGGGCACCGTCATGTTGCGGCTGACGGGCGTGTACTTCGTGCTGCTCACCTTCGCCTTCGGCGAGTTCGTGCGCCTGGTCCTGCTGGAGGGCGACAGCGTCACCGGCGGTGCCAACGGCATCACGGGCGTGCCGCCCGCCGCGGTGCTGGGCCACGTGCTGGACTACAAGACCGGCTTCTACGTGTTGGCGCTGGCGTGCGCGGCCGGGGTCATCTGGCTGCTGCATACCCTCTATCGCTCGCCGGCGGGCCACGCCATCGACGCGGTGGGAGAAAACCCGCAACTGGCCGAAGCCACCGGCATCAGCGTGCGCGGCACGCAGCGCTACGCCTTCACCCTGGGCAGCGCGCTGGCGGGGCTGGGCGGGGCGCTGACGGCACATTACCTGCGCTACGTGTCGCCCGAAGGCTTCAGCATGCACCTGTCGCTGGCCCTGATCATCATGATGGTGGTGGGCGGCCGCCGCTATCTGTTGGGACCGGTCATTGGCGCGCTGATCATGACGCCGCTGCCGGAACTGTTCCGCGGCGCGGTAGAGACGCAGAATATCTTCTACGGCGCGGCGCTGATCCTGATGCTGCGGTTCCTGCCGCAGGGCCTGGCCAGTCTGTTCCGTTCGCGCACCGCGCAAAAAAAAGAAAAACCACAGGGAGGCAAAGCATGAGCGCGATGCTCGAAGTGCGCGAACTGAGCCGCAATTTCGGCGGCCTGAAGGCCGTCTCCGAACTGACCTTCGATGTCGGCCGTGACGAAGTGGTCGGCCTGATCGGACCCAACGGCGCCGGCAAGAGCACGGCATTCAACCTGATCAGCGGCACGCTGCGGCCCAGCGCCGGCCAGGTCCACCTGCACGGGCGCGACATCACCGGCCTGGCGCCCAGCCGCGTGGTGCGCCACGGCCTGGCGCGTACCTTCCAGTCGACGGCCGTCTATCCCACGGCCACCGTCGCCGAGAACATCCAGCGGGGCGCGCTGTCGACCTTGCCGGGCTCGATCTGGACCCAGATCCTGCCCACCGGCACGCGCCGCCAGGCCCTGGCAGCGGCGGCCAACGAAGTCGAGGAAGTCCTGGAGTTGACCGGCCTGGGCCCGTATCGCGACGTCGTTGCCGGCGGCCTGTCGTATGGCCACCAGAAGAAGCTGGGCGTGGCCGTGGGTATCGCCACGCGGCCCGACCTGCTGCTCATGGACGAACCCGCCGCCGGACTCAACGGTGAAGAGTGCGCCGAATTCGGCCGCCTGCTCAAGCAGCTGCAACGGGAACGCAAACTGTCCATCCTGCTGGTCGAGCACCACATGGCCTTGGTGATGGACCTGTGCCAGCGCATCGTGGTGCTGGTGCATGGGCGCAAGATCGCCGACGACACCCCCGCCAACATCCGCGCCAATCCCGCCGTGATCGAAGCCTACCTGGGAGCCCCCGATTATGCCCATGCTTGAAGCCCGCCAGCTTGCGGTGCGCTATGGACCGCTGGAGGCCGTCCATGGCATTTCCTTCGACGTCAACCAGGGCGAGATCGTGGCGCTGGTCGGTTCCAACGGCGCCGGCAAGTCGTCCACGCTGAAAGCCTTGATGGGCCTGAAGCTGCCCGCCGGCGGCACGCTCACCTTGAATGACGAGCCCATCGCCCAATTGCCGGCGGCGGCGCGCGTGCAACGCGGCATCGCCCTGTCGCCCGAAGGGCGGCGCCTGTTCCCGCGCATGACCGTGCTGGAGAACCTGCAGGTCGGCGCGCACGCCGTGCGCAACGCCAGCACGCGCCAGCGGGCCATGGACCACGTCTATACCCTGTTCCCGCGCGTGGCCGAGCGGCGCGGCCAGATGGCCGGCTCGCTGTCCGGCGGCGAGCAGCAGATGGTGGCCATCGGCCGCGCCTTGATGGCGCAGCCGCGCCTGCTGATGCTGGACGAGCCTTCGCTGGGCCTGGCACCCAAGGTGATCGCCGAAATCGCCGACGCCATCCAGATACTGAATCGGGAAACCGGCTTGTCCATCATCCTGGTTGAACAGAACGCCCGCCTGGCCCTGCGCCTTTCGCATCGCGCCTATGTACTGGAACAGGGTGCCATCATGCAGACCGGGACGGGGGAACAGCTGCTGGCCGATGATTTCGTGCGCAAGTCCTATCTGGGAGCGTGAGACGTAGTGCGCCAGCGCGCGCTGGCGGCGACCACTGCGCCGAATGCTTCCGGTGCGCCCCGCATTGAAAAGACCAAAAAACAGGAGACAACCTTGCAACGCAACGCCCCCGATCTGCCCGAGTACGAAGTCTATGCCCTGCGCTACGCCACCATGCAGCGGCGCGGCCCGGAGAACTTCATCCTGGGCGGCGACGAGCACGACGGCGTCGTCAACATGGACTTCTTCGTCTGGGTGATCCGCAATGGCGACCAGGTGATACTGGTCGACACCGGCTTCGGCGAACGCGGTTCCCGCGCACGCGGCCGGCCCCTCGAATGCTGTCCCATCGATGCCTTGCGCCAGCTGGACATTGCCCCCGACCAGATCCGCGACGTCATCCTGACCCACCTGCATTGGGACCACGCCGGCAACCTGGACAAGCTGCCCAATGCCACCTTCCACCTGCAGGACGCCGAAGCCGCCTTCGCCACGGGCCGCTGCATGTGCGAACCCATGCTGCGCCGCGCTTTCGCCGTCGAGGACGTGTGCGACTTCGTGCGCCGCGTCTACGATGACCGGGTGGTGTTCCATGAGGGCGACGACACCTTCGCCCCCGGCATCGAGCTGCTGCTGATCGGCGGCCATACCCGAGGGCTGCAGGCCGTGCGCGTCCACACGGCGCGCGGCTGGGTGATCCTGGCGTCCGACGCCGCCCACTACTACGACAACGTGACGCGCCGCCTGCCCTTCCCCGTGGTGGTGGACGTGGCGGCCATGCTTGCGGGTCACACCCGATTGATGAAGCTGGCCGACAGCCCCGATCATTTCGTGCCGGGGCATGACCCGCAGGTGCTGGAGCGCTATCCCCGCGTACCGGGCACCCAGGCAGCGATCGCTGTCTTGCACGAGGCGCCCAAGACCGCGGCTTTCGAGGCTTCAGCTTGCGAGACTCCAGCTTGCAAGACGGCTTGAGGCCGCGGCGTCCGCCCGGCCGCCCTTCTTCGTTTCAGCTGTTTTCGTACGCCCGTTTCATTGCCCTTTTTGCTGCTCTCCAACGCATTCCGAGATCGCCATGCACAGTGCTTCCCAACTGCCCGTCCCGTCCTCCAACCTGGCCCTCGGCCTGGCCCGCTTCGCCCATGCGTTGCGTCCCGCCGACCTGCCGGAAGACGTGCGGACCAAATCCCTGCTCCATATCATCGACGCCATCGGCCTGGCCTACGCGTCGCGCCACTTTCCCTTCGCGGCGCCCGGCCTGGCCGGCTTCCGCGCCGCCGGCGCGCCCGGCACCGCCACGGTGATCGGCGGCGCCGAACGCCTGCAGCCACGCGACGCCGCGCTGTCCAATGGCTACCTGATCCACGGCCTGGACTTCGACGACACCCACCCGGGCAGCATCGTCCACCCCACCGTCGCCTGCCTGCCCGCCGCCCTGGCCATGGCTGAAGTCGTCGATGCGTCCTGGGGCGACCTGCTGGCCGCCTATGCGGCCGGCATGGAGACGTGCATCCGCCTGGGCCGTGCCGTCAAGGGCGGCTTCCATCACGCCGGCTTCCATGCCACCGGCCTGGTATCGCACTTCAGCGCGGCCGTCATCGCCGGCAAGCTGCTGGGCCTGAACGCAGACCAGATCGTCGCGGTCCAAGGCGTGGCCGCCAGCACGGCCGCCGGGGTGCAGGTCTTCCTGGAGAACGGCGCCTGGACCAAGCGCATGCACCCCGGTTGGGGCGCGCTGGCCGGCATCACCGCGGCGCAGATGGTGCAGGCCGGCTTCCACGGGCCCGATCGCCCGTATGAAGGAAAATTCGGCTTCTTCGACACCCACATGCAGGACCGTGCGGGCACCGTCGACACGGAATCCATCATCCGCGACCTGGGCCACGAATGGACCTTGCTCGATACGTCGATCAAGCCTTACCCGGTCTGCCATTTCATCCATGGCTGCGCCGAGGCGGGCGTGAAGCTGCATGCCCAGATCGGCGATCCGTCCCGGATCCGCCGCGTCGTTTGCGAAGTGCCGGAAGCCACGCTGCCCATCGTGGCGGAACCCGCCGCCGCCAAGCGCGTGCCGCGGTCGGACTACGAAGCCAAGTTCAGCACGCAATTCGTGGTGGCGGCCTGCCTGCTGCGCGGCCAGTTCGCCTTGTCGGAACTCGATGACGCCAGCCTGGCGGATCCGGCCATCCTGGCGCTGGCCGCCAAGGTGGATTGCGTGAAGCAGCAAGACACCGAGTTCCCCAAGTATTTCTCGGGCGCGGTGACCGTGGAACTGGAAACGGGCAGCAAGCTGCATCAGCACGTCCCCATGAACCTGGGCAGCGGCGCCCGGGCCCTGGGGCTGGACGATATCGCCGCCAAGTTCCGCGCCAATGCCAGCCTGGTCCTGCCCAAGGATCGCACCCAGGCCGTGCTGGATACACTGCTGGCAGCCGGCCTGGACACGCCTGTGCGTACCGTGGCGCGCGCGTTGGGCGGATAGCAGCCAGCCGCTTCAGTTATTCTCCGGTCCATAACCAGAATCACGGGACACCCCATGGACATGAGACAACTGCGCTATTTCGTCATGGTCGCGGAAGAACTGAGTTTCAGCCGCGCCGCCGAGCGGCTGCACATGTCCCAGCCGCCGCTGTCGCAGCACATCAAACTGCTGGAGGAAGACATCGGCGTGCAGCTATTCCACCGCACCCGTCGCGAGGTCAAGCTGACCGATGCGGGCGCGGTATTCCTGCGCGAAAGCCGGCTGCTGCTGGGACAGATGAAAACCGCCGTCAGCGCCACGGTGCGCGCCGCCCAAAGCGACGCCGGCGTGCTGCGCCTGGGCGTGGCGACGTCGGCCCTGTTCCACGTGCTGCCCACCTTCATCCAGATGGTGCGCGAACGCTATCCCCGGGTGGAGATCTCTGTCAGCGACATGCAATCGCAGGACCAGGTCACGGCGGTCAGCCACGGGCAGCTGGACATCGGCCTGGTGCACATCCGCCCGGACCGCAGCAAGCTGATGCGCCTGCCCGTCTATCGTGAACACTATATGGCGGTGCTGCCGCAAGAGCATGCGTTGGCCGACAAAGCCGACTTCACGCTGGCTGACCTGGCCGACCAGCCCATGATCGCCCTGGCGCGCGAGCATGGTCCCACCGTCTTCGATGCCATCGTCGCCAGCTGCTATGAGGCGGGCTTCAGCCCGTCGTTCAAACACACCGCGCGTAGTCCCCTGACCATCTTCCAGATGGTGCGGCTGGGCTTCGGCGTGGCGCTGGTGCCGCGCTCCTATGCGTCCAGCGCTTATCCCGGCGTACGCTTCCGCGACCTGCCGGCGACTGCCGGGCAGGTGCGCATGGAAGCGATCTGGAGCGAAAAGCACGCGTCCGAGCTCACGCTCAAGATCGCGCGCGACATCCTGCCGCGCCTGGCGCCGGACGACGACTAGACCTTCAACGCCTGCTTGGGCGCCACCCGGCCATCGATCAACTGCACCACGGCGGGATGGTAGTTGTTGACGAAGCCCGCATCGCGCGCCTGGCACATGGTGTCATGCGTGTACTGGGCGATGCGCGGCTGGAACGAGCCGGACTTCGCCAGCGACAAGGCCAGGCTGGCGTCCTTGATGGCATAGACCATGGGGAACACCTTCTCCGGGAAGCTGTCCTTGGCCAGCGACTTCATGCCGTGGTTGCGCAGCGCGAAGCTGTCCGCCGAGCCGCCCGACAGCAACTCGAACAGCCGCTCGCCATCCATGCCCGCCCGCCGGCCTATGGTCAGCACTTCGGACAGGGCATTGACCGTCATGAAGACCATCATGTTGTTGAGGATCTTGACGATCTGGCCGCAACCCGTGTCACCGCAATGCAGCACATCCGAGCCCATGCAGGACAGCAGCGGCTTCAGCGTTTCATAGGCGGCATCGCTGCCGCCCACGCTGATCAGCAGCGTGCCCTTGACCGCCGCTTCCGCCGTGCGCGCCACCGGCGCGTCGACGAACTCGACGCCCTGCGCCTTCAGTTCGGCTGCCAGCGCACGGCTGCGCGCCACATCGCTGGTGCTCATGTCGACGATCATGGACGGCTTGCGCGGGCCCTGCACAAGGGCGCGCGCCACCGGCTCCACCTGCTCGATGGACGGCAGCGACAGGAACACCACGTCGGCCTTGGCGCCGACCTCGGCCGCCGAGGCCTCGGGCTTGCCGCCGTTGGCCGCCACGCGCCCCACCACCTCAGCGTTCATATCGAAGATATGCACCGGCAGGCCCGCCTTGCGCACCAGGTTGTTGCACATGGGCTCGCCCATGACGCCCAGGCCGATGAATCCAAGAGTCTTGTACTTGCTCATACTGTCTGCTCCAGCTTGACGGCGTATCAGGCGTCCGCCTTGATATGCGCCTTGTTGATCAGGTCGCGGTACTTGTCCAGTTCACTCGCCGAATACTTGGCGAAGTCCTCCGGCGAAGTGCCCATGGGAATGAAGGAAATGGCGGCCAGCTTTTCCGCTACCGTCGGCACTTTCAGCGCCTTGGCCGTTTCGGCCTGCACCTTGTCGACGATGGCGCGCGCCGTGCCCGCCGGTGCCCACAAGCCGTACCAGCTGGGCATGTCGAAGCCCGGAAAGCCGCTTTCCGCCACGGTGGGGACGTCCGGCAGGGAAGCCAGCCGCTGCGCGCTGGTCACGGCCAGCGCCCGCAGCTTGCCGGCCTGGACATGCGGATAGGCCGACGCCATGGGCTCGATCTGGGCCGACACGTGTCCGCCCATCACATCCATCAAGGCCGGGCCTCCGCCCTTGTACGGAATGATGGGCATGTCGACCTGGGCCTGCACGTTGACCAGGGCGCAGGCCAGGTGGCCCGCCGCGCCGAAGGCAGCGATGGCCCACGTGACGTGGCGCGGACGCTTGCGCGCATCGTCCACCAGGTCGGCCATCGTCTTGTACGGGCCGTCGGCCCGCACCACCACCAGTTGCGGCTGCGCGCCGATCTCGGTGATCGGCACGAAGTCGTTCAAGGCATCGTAGGTGGCCGTCGTCAGCAGCACCGGATTGGCCACTTGCAGCGAGGCATTCAGCAGGATGGTGTAGCCGTCCGGCTTGGACTGCTTGACGTGCTGGGCGCCCATCACGCTGCTGGCGCCGGGCCGGTTCTCGATGATGACGGATTGCCCCAGTTGCGTCGCCAGTTGCGGGCCCAGGGTGCGTGCGACGGTATCGACCGAGCCGCCCGGCGGGAAGGGCACCACCAGGCGGATCGGCCCGATGGGCCAGGCGGTATCGGCGGCGGCCGCCATGGCGCGCGTGGCGGCGCCCGTGCCGAACATGGCGGCGCCACCCAGTATCAGTGCGCGCTGCATCCATGCGCGTCGGCCCGCGCCAGGCACCGGCGCCGTGTTTTTTTGCATAGTCTTGTCTCCCATGTCTGTCTCCTTTTTTTCTACGTTGGCACGACGACTTCGAAGCGACGACGCGGACCCGAGCAGCCGCGCTGCCCGGGTCGGCTGCGTCGGCCCCGGCCTGCCGCCTGACGCTTATGTCCGGATCGCGAACGGGTCCCGTACTTCGGTCGAATAGTCGATCATCACGTTGCGCGTGGTCAGGTATTCGCGCAGGCCTGCTTCACCTCGTTCGCGGCCGATGCCGGACTCCTTGAAGCCGCCGAAGGGTGCGCCGGCCGCCAGGGCCCGATAGGTATTGACCCACACCGACCCCGCCAGCAGCGAACGCGACACGCGCATGGCGCGCGCCAGGTCGCGCGTCCACAGGCCGGCGGCCAGGCCGTAGCGGCTGTCGTTGGCCAGCCTTATCGCCTCTTCCTCGGTATCGAAGGGAATGATGGCCAGCACCGGTCCGAAGATTTCTTCCTGCGCCAGATGGCTGGCGTTGTCCACGTCGGAGAAGATGGTCGGCTGGATGAAGTAACCCTCGCCCAGGCCTTCGCCCTGGGCCCGGCCACCGCCCGTGACCAGACGCGCGCCGGCTTCCTTGGCGCTGTCTATCGCCGCCAGGATGCGGCGGAATTGCGGCTCGTTGGCCACCGTGCCCATTTCCGTGGCGGGGTCCAGGGGATCGCCCATGCGTATGCGCGGTGCGCGTTCGGCCAGGCGCTTGACCACTTCGTCCAGCACCTTGCGCTGCACCAGCAGGCGCGAACCGGCGACGCAGGTCTGTCCGGTGGCACCGAAGATGCCCGCAAGGGCGCCCACCACGGCGCGATCCAGGTCCGCATCGTCGAAGATGATGTTGGGCGACTTGCCGCCCAGTTCCAGCTTGACCGGCACCAGGCGGCGCCCCGCCATGGCGGCGATCTCGCGGCCCACGCCAGGGCTGCCCGTGAAGCTGACCAGGGCCACGCCAGGGTCTTCCACCAGCGCGCGGCCCGTATCCGCGCCGCCGGTGACCACGTTGAACACGCCCGCCGGAAAGCCGGCTTCTTCCACCAGCGCCGCGAACTCCAGGGTCGAGGCCGACGCGTGCTCGGAAGGCTTGACCACCACGCAGTTGCCCGCCGCCAATGCCGGTGCCAGCTTGTTGGCCAGCAAGGCCAGCGGTGAATTCCATGCCGTGATCAAGGCAGCCACGCCATAGGGCTCCAAGGTCAGGTAGTCCATGACGTCAGGCTGGTCCACCGGCACCTGCTGGCCGAACAGCTTGTCCGCATAACCGGCGAAGTAACGCAGTTGCCGGCCCACCCACAGCATCTGCGGCCGAGTCTCGCGCACGATCTTGCCGTTGTCGGTGCTTTCGATGCGCGACATGCGCTCGGCATCTTTCTCGATCAAGCCCGCCAGCTTCAACATCAGGGCGGCGCGCTTGATGCCGGGAGTATGGCGCCACTCGCGTTCGAACGCGCGGTTGGCGGCGGCGACCGCGGCAGCCACGTCCTGGGCGCCGGCATCGGGAATCTCGGCCCACACGGCGCCGGTATAGGGATTGGTGCTTTGCAGTACGCGGCCGCCCGTGGCGGGCACGCGTGCGCCATCTATGTAGAGGGAATACTTCTGTATCACGCCTGTCTCCTGCCTTGCGTTTTTCATGCCGTCTTGAGCGGCAAAAGCAGTGTAGGAGTGGGGATCAGGCGCGTCTAATACCGTTTCGCACGTTCAGTTATAGGAAAAGGGCACGGCACCGCCCTGCCCTTGCGCAGCTGGATGCGCGGGCCCGGACACGCCACGGCGTACGTGTCCGGGCCCGCGTTCAGCCGCTGTTGCGCAAGGCCGCCGCGATGCCGTTGATGCTGATGTGGATGGCCGTCTGGATCCGCTCATCCGTCTCGCCCGCCCGCCAGCGCCGCAGCAACTCGACCTGGATATGATGCAAGGGGTCGATGTAAGGAAAGCGATGCCGCATCGAGCGCGCCAAACCCGGGTTGCCGGCCAGCCGGTCGGTGCTGTCCGTGATGCGTGCCAGCGCGGCCACCGTGCGATGCCATTCCGCCCCGATCGCGTCGAAGACCGTGGCGGCCAGCGCCCGGTCCTCCACCAGCGTGCTGTACTTGCGGGCCAGGTTCATATCGCTCTTGGCCAGCACCATGTCGATATTGGCCACCAGCGTGCGAAAGAAGGGCCACTCCTGGTGCATTTCGCGCAAGAGCTTCCAGGCCGCTTCCGTGCCGTCGGGGTGCGTGGCGACATAGCGGTCCACGGCGCTGCCCAGCCCGAACCATCCGGGCAGGGTCAGGCGGCTCTGGCCCCAGCCGAAACCCCACGGAATCGCGCGCAGGTCCTCCAGCTTGCGGCCCGGCTTGCGCGAAGCCGGCCGCGATCCGATATTGAGTTCAGCGATTTCGCGCACCGGCGTCGCTTCATAGAAATACGACGCGAAGTCGGGGATGCCGTAGACCACATTGCGATAGGCGGCCATGCCCGCGTCGGACAGGGCCTGGGCGGCGGCCAGGTATTCCTCCCGCACCGGATGGGCATCCGGCAGCAGGGTGGCTTCCAGCGTGGCGGCCACCAGCGTTTCCAGGTTGCGCCGCGCGATCTCCGGGTTGGCGTATTTGGAAGCGATCACCTCGCCCTGCTCGGTCAGGCGGATCTGCGCGTTCACCGTGCCGGGCGGCTGCGCCAGGATGGCCTCGTAGCTGGGGCCGCCGCCACGTCCCACCGCGCCGCCGCGCCCGTGGAACATGCGCAGGCGCAGCGGCGTGCCGTGTTGCGCCGACAGATCGGCAAACAACCGCGCCAACGCCACTTCCGCCACGTACAGTTCCCAATGGCTGGTGATGATGCCGCCATCCTTGTTGCTGTCGGAGTAGCCCAGCATGACGTCCTGCTCGGCGCCCGAACGCAGCACCATGGCCGCGATGCCCGGCAGCGCGTAGTACTCGCGCATGATGTCCGGCGCGCGCCGCAAGTCGCCGATGGTTTCGAACAGCGGCACGACGATGACCGGCGTGCGTGCCTGCGCGGGCCACTCGCCCGTCAGGATGCGCGCTTCTTTCAGCAGCACCAGCACTTCCAGCAGATCGCTCACGTCCTCGGTATGGCTGATGATGTAGTGCCGCAGCGCGTTCGCACCGTGTGTCTCGACCACGTCCCGCGCGGCGGCGTAGATGTCCAGCTCGCCGCGGGTAAGGTCGCCATACGCATGGCCAGGAATGGTCAAGGGACGCGGATCGGCCAGCGTGCGCAGCAACAGGTCGCGGCGTCCCGTCTCGTCCAGCGCTTCATAGTGTTCGGCCAGTCCCGCCGTGCGCAGCAGCTCGGCGATCACGGCCTCGTGCCGGTCCGAGCTCTGGCGCATGTCCAGCGTGGCCAGGTGAAAGCCGAACACCTCGGCCTGGCGTATCAGCGTGCGCAAGCGCCCGGCCGCCAAGGCCGCGCCATGGTTCTCCTGCAACGAGGCCTGCACGACGCGCAGATCCTGCAGGAACTCGCCCACCGTCGCATAAGCCGGACGCGTCACGCTTTCATGCGGGTAGATGTTCTCGTTGGCCGACAGGGCCCGCAGGCGCGCCGCCAGCCGGGCATAGACGACCGTCAAGGCGCGCCGATACGGTTCGTCGGCGCGCCGTTCACTGTCGTCATCGGAAGACTGCGCCAGGTCTTGCAGCGCCGCGCTGACCGCCACCCGCCGCTCCGACAGCGACAGCTCCGCGCCCAGCGCGTGCACCTGCGCCAGATAATGGCGCAAGGCCACGCGCGACTGGCGCTGCAGGGCGTAACGCAGCGACGCGGCGGACACATTGGGGTTGCCGTCGCGGTCGCCGCCTATCCACTGGCCCATCCTGAAGAACACCGGCAGGCGAGCCACGTCCAGGCGATCTTCCAGGCCTTCATATAAAGCCGGCACCTCGGCCAGGAAGGTCGATTCGTAATAGCTCAAGGCATTGTCGATCTCGTCCTGCACGGTCAGCTTGGCACTGCGCACCATGCGCGTCTGCCATAGCTGGGTGACGCGCGCGCGGATGGCCGCCTCGGTCTGGCGCCGATAGCCCGGCAGGCGCGCATCGGCTTCGCCGCGGGCCGGGTCGGCACGCAGTTGCTCCCAACGGCCCAGCTGGTCGGCAATGGCTTTTTCGGCGTCCAGGATGCTTTTGCGCTGGACCTCGGTGGGGTGTGCGGTCAAGACCGGCGAAATATAGGCCCGCTCCAGGGTGGCGACGATGTCGGCCTGGCCGACACCGGCGGCCGCCAGGCGATCCAGCGCCCCGGCGACACTGCCGCGCGACTGTTCGCCACGCCGCTCGTGCGCTTCGCGGCGGCGCAGGAAATGGAGGTCCTCGGCCAGATTGGCCAGGTGGCTGAAATAGGTGAACGCGCGCACCACCGTCACGGCCTGCTCGCCCGAGAGCCCGTGCAGCAGGTCTTCCAGCTGGCCCTCGTCCGGGTCGCTCGGGTCTGGCAAGCCCGATGGGTCGGTTGGGTCCGTCGGGTCGGCCAGGCCGGGCCTGGACCGCCGGTCCGCCACGGCCAAGCGGCGGATGTGTTCGATCAGGGCATAGGCCTCCTCGCCCTCCTGCTCGCGTATCACCTCGCCCAATATCTGCCCCAGCAGGCGGATATCCTCCAGCAAGGGTGTTTCCTTATCGCTCTCTGCCTGCTGCTGTCTCATGGTGGCCGGATCCAAAGCGCGGCCCCGTTGCCGGGGCGTATATGGGAAAACACACTATACGGAACCTGCGGATTTTTTTCCGGCGCACGGCAAAGCGGCCGCCGCCAGGCGCGCGGCGCGCGGCGGTTCGCGGTGCTACCGCTCGGGCACCTGCGAATAGTGGCCTGGATAAATTCACATCAAGTGGCCTATTCGCTCAAGCCACAATGCCCCTAGAATGGCTGGGTTCCCTCCGCTCCCCTATCGCATATGACCATGGCCACTCGCACCAACGAATACGGACAACCCATAGGCGCCGCGCTGCCGGACTGGACGGCACGCGCCGAACCTGCCGGTGTCACCCTGCAGGGCCGCTATTGCCGGCTGGAACCGCTGGACGCGCAGCGCCATGCCGAGGACCTGCATGCCGCGTATCAAGCCGCCCCCGACGGCCGCGACTGGACGTATCTGTCGCTGGAGCGGCCGGCGACGCTGGAGGCGTTCAAGACGTACGCCGAAAGCGCCGCGCGCAGCAGCGATCCGCGCCATTACACCGTCATCGACCTGCGTACGCAGAAAGCCGTCGGCACCCTGTCCCTGATGCGCATCACGCCGGCCGTGGGCGTGATCGAAGTCGGCCACGTCACCTTCTCGCCCCTGCTCAAGCGCACGCCCATCTCCACCGAGGCGCAATTCCTGCTCATGGCCTACGCGTTCGACCAGCTCGGCTATCGCCGCTACGAATGGAAGTGCGACAGCCTGAACGCCCCGTCGCGCGCGGCGGCCGCGCGCCTGGGTTTCAGTTTCGAAGGCATCTTTCGCCAGGCCATCGCCTACAAGGGCCGCACGCGCGATACAGCCTGGTTCTCCATCATCGATACGGAATGGCCTTTGTTGAAACAGTCCTTCGAACGCTGGCTGGCGCCGGAAAATCACGACGCCCAGGGGCAGCAGAAGCAATCGCTGGCCGCGATCCGCGCGCAACTCGCCGGCTGAGGGGGCCGCGCAACGGGCTGCACATACGAGGTGCAGCTATCTAAAAAGGGATTAATCCCTTTACGTCGCAAAACTCCGCGAGTAAGCTGATTTACAACTCCTCCGTGACCGGGGTGCGGCGAGTTGAACATCAGCGCCCACAGCGCGGTTGGCCGACTACCAGAGAAAGAGGAGACGGCACGATGCTCCCCGCCGACAATGCCGTAGCCAGGAGTCCATCCGCCCCCCGCCACAGCGCGCCCAAGGGCTACAAGAGGTGGCACGGGCACATGCTTGGCGCGCAGCCATTCACGGGACCCGTCCTGCAGGACGACACGCAGCTACATGCAATCCTGGAATTGCTCCCGCACGCTGCCATCCTGATGCACAGGAGCGGTTTCATCAGGTTCGCCAATTCCGCGGCGGCGGCATTATTCGGCTATGGCAAGGATGCCATGATCGGCACCGCCATCGACACGCTGATCCCCTCGCAGGCCGGTGGCCCGCCATCCCGCCGCCGCATGAGCCGGGTGGCGAGATTGCAGGCGCCGGCCCCGGGATGTGGCAGCGACGCGCTCGCGCGCCGCAAGGACGGCTCCGAGTTTCCCGCCAGCGTCACGGCGAAGCGCTTGCAGTCCGATGGCGCCGCCGAGACACTGATCACCATCGCGGACCGGACCGAACACGCCGAGCTGAAGGACAATCGAAGCGCCATTGCGCATCTGACGCGCGTCTCTACGCTGGGGCAACTCGCCGGGTCCCTGGCGCACGAACTGAACCAGCCGCTTACCGCCATCCTCAGCAACACGCAGGCCGCCCAGCGCCTGCTCGCCACCGCGCCCCTGGACATAGCGGAATTGCGGGAAATACTGATAGACCTGGTCAAGGACAACCACCGCGCCAGTGAGGTGCTGCGCAAGGTCCGCCTGCTCGTCAAGCAAGGAGAACCCGAGCGCGCGCCTCTCCGTCTTGCGGGTGTGATCGAGGATGTCGCCGCCCTGTTGCACAGCGACGCGATCTTCCGTGGCGTACGCCTGTCCCTGCACATCGCCGCCGATCTGCCCCCGGTCGCGGGTGACAAGATACAGCTGCAGCAGGTCGTACTGAACCTCGTCCTGAATGCATTCGATGCCGTGGCGACCCGTTCCGCGCCAGACCGCGCGGTAGCCATCGAAGCGACGCTGGACGGCGCCAGCATGATCCGCGTCGCGGTACGCGACCGCGGCTGCGGCTTCGCGGGAGACGCCCTCGACAGCCTTTTCAAGCCCTATTTCACTTCCAAGCGCGAAGGCCTGGGACTGGGTCTTTGCATCAGCCGCTCTATCGTGGAAATGCATGGGGGGCGCATATGGGCAGAACGCAACCAGGAGCGGGGCGCGGCGATCCTCTTCACCGTACCCGCCATGACGAACCCACGCTGCGCGGCGTGACGACCAGCGCAACCGTGTCCGCGCCTGCCATTTTCCTGGTGGACGACGACGCCATGGTCCGTCACGCCCTGGCGCGGCTGCTACGCACCGCAGGCTACCGCGTGGCCGCCTTTTCGTCGGCGGCCGAATTCCTCGAATTCCCCCTGGATGCAGCATTTCCTGCCTGCCTGGTCCTGGATGTACGCATGCCGGACCTCGGCGGCCTGGACCTGCAACGCGAACTCAACGCGACCAGCGCCTCGCTGCCCATCATCTTCATTACAGGGCACGACGACACGGCAACGACAGTCAGGGCGATGAAGGCGGGCGCGGCGGACTTCCTGGCGAAGCCCGTCGAAGACACCGACCTGCTGTTGGCAGTGGAGAAAGCGCTGCACAATGCCAGGCAGGCGCTTGCGCGCCGTGCCGAACTCGCCGAATTCAGGCAGCGCCTGGACCGCCTGACCCCGCGCGAACGCGAAGTGCTGGCGCTGCTGCTCAATGGCCTCCTGAACAAACAGGTCGCCGGCGAGCTGGGTATCAGCGAAAAAACCATCAAGGTCCATCGGGCCAGGGTCATGGAGAAGATGGCGGCGCACTCACTGGTCGAGCTGGCGCGGGCCACCGATAAAGCCGGCATCGCGCTGCTTCCCGCGCAGGCGCCGAAGCCATAGCGCGGCATTGGACCAAGGTCCAATATCCGCATTCCAGCCCCTGTCATACCTTTGTCCCTGCCGTCAGTTGCGCCTCACGGACGGTACCCAACAGGGAAATGTTCGCCATGAACCACGCCATGCCGCTCGTCGCCGTCGTGGATGACGACGATTCGGTAAGCCGTGCCATCCAGCGGCTATTGCGCTCCATCGGCATCGCCGCCGATACGTTCAAGACAGGGGACCTCTTCCTGCACCGGTTCGAGTCGACACCATCCTACCGCCCGGCCTGCATCGTCCTCGACATGCATATGCCCGGCCTGAACGGACTGCAGGTGCAGCAGCGCTTGTCCGGCAACGGCGTCCCCGTGGTTTTCATCACGGCGCATGACGAGGCCGAGTTGCGCCAGCGCGCCTTGGCGGCAGGCGCCATGGCGTACTTGCGCAAGCCCTTCGACGATGAGGCCTTCCTTGAAGCGGTGAGGACGGCTGTAAGGGCGGCTGCCAGCGCCGCCGCCGTGACAGACGCCAGCACAGCCACCGAGGCAGCCACAAACAGCGCCTCCGCGGCCAACCGCAAGGCGTAGCGATCGCACGACACGGAAACCGCCACGGGGAAGCGAAACACCATGAGCCGTATGGGCCTTATTGCTTGCCACGACTGCGACCTGCTACAGCGCGAGACGGCGCTGCCGCCCGGCGGCACCGCGCGCTGCCGCCGCTGCGGAGCGGAACTGTATCGCAGCCGTCACGCCAGCATCGATCGAACCCTGGCCTGGGCCCTGGCGGCAACCGTATTCCTCTTCGTCGCCAACACTTTTCCAATACTCGGGCTGAAGGTCGGCGGCACGATAGTCCAGACCACCTTGTCTGGCGCGGGTGTGCTGCTGTATCGCGATGGCATGTGGCCGGTCAGCGCGCTGGTCCTCACCACCACCATCCTGATGCCCGCGCTGCAGATCCTGGCCATCCTCTACCTGCTGGTTCCCTTGAAGCTCAAGCTCGCGCCGCCGCGGCGCCACCTGGCCTATCGCGTCCTGCAGCTGGCACGGCCATGGAGCATGACGGAAGTCCTGCTCGTCGGCATCCTGGTCGCGCTGGTGAAACTGGTGCATATCGCCAGCGTGGTGCCTGCTGTCGGCCTGTGGGCCTTCGGTGCCGCGATGATTTCACTGGCGGCCATGGCCGCATCGTTCGACCCCCGGACCGTCTGGCGGCACCAGGACATCCCGGATGCCTGGCCCGGGCCATCCGCGCCATGCGCCGCGCGCGCGGGCCTTTTCACCTGCCATCAATGCGGACTGCTATCCGCGCCACTGGCGCACGCCCACGAAGGCGACTGTCCCCGCTGCGGGGCGCGAGTGCACTTTCGCAAGCCTGACAGCATCGCCCGCACCTGGGCCCTACTGGTGGCCGCGATGGCGCTGTACATCCCCGCCAACCTGCTGCCCATGATGTACACCAGCTCCCTGTTCGGCGCGCAGCACGACACCATCATGAGCGGCGTGGTCTACCTGTGGATTTCCGGCTCCTGGCCGCTGGCCATCGTCGTGTTCATCGCCAGCGTCGCGGTGCCCATGCTGAAGATCCTCGCGCTCATGTTTCTCGTGATCAGCGTACAGCTGCACGCGCGCGGCATGCTCCAGCGCAACACGCGCATCTATCGCCTGCTGGAATTCGTCGGACCCTGGTCGATGCTGGATATCTACGTCATCGCCATGCTCGTCGCGCTGGTGCAGTTCAGCGCGCTGGCCACTATCAGGGCGGGACCGGCGGCCATCGCCTTCGGCGCGGTGGTGGTGCTGACGATGCTGGCCGCGCGGGCGTTCGACCCGCGCCTGCTGTGGGATCGACCGGAGAAGCGCCATGCCTGACCCCGACGCCGGGCGCGACGATGCGGGCACGGACGCCATTCCCGAAGCGGTCGCCCGGCCGCCCTCGCGCTGGGGCGTGCAGCTCGTCTGGCTGGTGCCGCTGATTGCCATCGTGATCGGGGGCTGGCTCGCGGCCCGGGCGATCCTGGAAAAAGGTCCCACCATCACCATCAGCTTCGCCACCGGCGAGGGATTGGAAGCAGGCAAGACGAAGATCAAGTTCAAGAGCGTAGACATCGGCGTGATCAATAGCGTGGACCTGGCACCGGACAACAAAAAAGTCATCGCCACCGCCGAGCTCGCCAAGAGCGCCGCCAACCTGCTGGTGGAGGACACGCGCTTCTGGGTGGTGAGTCCCCGTATCTCCGGCGGGTCCGTGTCCGGCCTCGGCACCCTGCTGTCCGGCTCCTACATAGGCATGGACAACGGCTCGCAAACCCGCAAGCGACGCGACTTCACCGGGCTGGAGGAGCCCCCGGTGTTCACCAGCGACGTGCCCGGCCGCGAATACGTGCTCAAGAGCGAGACATTGGGGTCGCTCGATGTCGGCGCGCCGGTGTACTTCCGGCGGCTGAAGGTGGGCCAGGTGATTTCCTACGCGCTCGATGCCGAGGGTGAAGGCATCGTCCTCCACGTCTTCGTCAACGCCCCCTACGACCGCTACGTAAAGCCGGGTACGCGCTTCTGGCATGCCAGCGGCGTCGACGTCTCGCTCGACTCCAGCGGCATCAGGGTGGAGACCCAATCCCTCGTTTCCGTCATCGGCGGCGGCCTGGCTTTCCAGAACCCACCGGAGGCCGTGGGAGCGAATGCGGCGGACGCCAACAGCGAATTCACGCTGTTCATGAACCGCACCGATGCCATGAAGCGCCAGGACCGCATCGCCGACACCTACATCTTCAATTTCCGCGAGTCGGTGCGCGGCCTGGCGGTGGGCGCGCCCGTCGATTTCCGCGGCATCGTCATTGGCGAGGTGACCGGCATCTATACGCGCTTCGACGCCAGCGCCAGGGACTTCAGCATTCCCGTGGAAGTGCGCATCTACCCGGAACGCTTCACGTCGCGCTATGTGTCGGGGTCGCAAGGCGGCAGACTGGCGCGAGATCCGCGACAAATGGCGCAATGGCTGGTCGAGAACGGCCTGCGGGGCCAACTCAGGACTGGCAACCTGCTGACGGGGCAGCTATACGTCGCGATGGATTTCTTCCCGAAGGCGCCCAAGGCCTCGGTGACCTTCGGCGAGGGCACGCCAGAATTGCCGACCACCCCGGGCAACCTGCAATCCCTGCAGGATTCGATCACCGGCCTGGTCGACAAATTCAACAAGCTGCCCCTGGATGACATAGGCAAGGACCTGCGCCAGGGATTGAAAGACGCCAGCGCACTGATGAAGACGCTCAACACCAGCGTGGCGCCCGACGCCCGCGCGGCTTTGCTTGCCGCGCGCACCGCGCTGGAATCAGCCAACCGATCCATGCAACCGGTGCCTGCGCTCCTGCAAGGTACCGCCGAAACCATGCGAGATCTGGCCAGGATGGCGGCGTCGATCCGCGCACTGGCCGATTACCTGGAGCGCCATCCCGAGGCGCTTCTACGTGGAAAACCGGAGATCAGATAATGGCACGACACTCTTCATCAATGAACCTTGCGGCGGCAACGCTGCCGCTAGCCCTGGCTGCCTGCGCGACCTCGCCACCCGCGAAGTTCTACACCTTGAACGCGCAGACGCCACAAGAAAACGTGCATCTGGCTACTCCTGTCAGCATCGCGATCGACAAAGTCTCGGTACCGGAAATGGTGGACCGCCCGCAGTTCGTGCTGCGCACCAGCGCCGCACAGGTCAGGATCGATGAGTACACCCGCTGGGCCGAACCGCTGAAAGAGCAGATCGCGCATGTGCTGGCCGCCGACCTGGCGCAGTCCTTGCCCGGGGCGCTGGTATCCACCACCGAGCAATGGGACCAGCAAGACCAGTCATATCGGGTATCGATCGAGGTACAGCGCTTCGAGTCCGTGCCCGGCGATGCGGCAACGATCGCGGCGCTCTGGACAGTGCGCTCCGCCAAGACGGGCAAGGCAGACAGCGGCCGCACGTTCGCGCAAGAGCCGCTGAGTTCGCAGAGCTATGACGAACTGGTCGATGCCCACAGCCGAGCCTTGGCGGACGTCAGCGCGGACATCGCGCGGGCGATCCATGCGACATTGCCGCCCTGAGCGGCGATGGATCAGCGTCGCGCCGGTACGTCAGCGTACCGGCAATGCCCGCTGGCGCATCACCCATAGGCCAGCACCACCACCACGGCGCCGCAGGTCGTCAGCAGGATATTGGAAGTGGCGTATGGCACCGTATAACCAAGGACCGGGATACGGCTGTCGGCCTTCTCCTGCACCGCGGCCAACGCGGCGGTAAACGTCTGCGCGCCGGCCAACCCGCCAAGCAGCAGCAGCGGGTTCATCCTCATGATATAGCGCCCGACCAACAGAGCCATGAGCAGCGGTACCCAGGTAACGACGACACCAGCCAGGACGATGAAAATCCCGAGCTCCTTGAGCGCGCGAACGAAGTCCGGTCCAGCCTGCAAACCCGCCCCCGCAACGAAGGCAGCCAGCCCGAAGTTGATCAGGAAATCCAGCACGGGCTGCGGAATCTCGCCCAGGGCGGGCCGGCGCGTGCGCAGCCAGCCGAATAACAAGCCGGCGAGCAGCACGCCGACGCTGGATCCTAACGTCAGCCTGAGCACGCCCAGATCCACGAAAGGCAAGCCGACCAGCAGACCCGCCAGGACGCCGAAGCCCAGCACGGAAAGTTTGGTCGAAGAGGGCGGGGGCAATGAGTGGCCGATCTCCGCCGCCACCCGCTGGACCGCCTGTGTGGGGCCGACCAATTCGACGACATCGCCACGGCTGATCCGGGTCGCCAGGCCGAACGGAATATCATGCCCGCCGCGCGTCAACGACCGCATGCCCACGCTGCGCAGATTGAGCGCTCCCCCGTTCAGCAGTTCGCCCAGGGTGGGACCGATGACCGCGCTCTGCGTGGCAAGGATCTTCTCTATCGACACCGGAAAATCGAGCAGCTCGGGCGCGTTCAATTCGCTGCCGAAACGCGGACCAACGTTCACCAGCGCCTGGGTACGTCCTTGTACCACCACGACGTCTCCTGGCAACAAGACCGCGTCCGCGGTCGGTTCGATATCGTGATCGCCCCGGTGGATACGTTCGACGAAATAGCGATACCCTTCATACTTCCGCTCAGCTTCGCCAACACGCAGACCCGCCATCTCTTGCTCGGGCGATATCCTGTACGCACGCGCCGCGAACTGCCGGTAGCCGGACAGCCTGCCGTCGGCGTTGTCCTGCATACCGTACTGTTCCTGCAGCAGCGCCGCTTCCTTACGCAGGTCGACACGCAGGATCATGGGCGCGAGAACGCTCAGGAAAAAAATCGAGCCAACCGCCCCGAATACGTATGTCAGTGCATCGGCTACTGCAATGTGGTTGATCATCATGCGCTGGGCTTCTGGCGGCACAGGCAGGTTCATGATGGCGTCGGTCGCCGTACCCATGGCCGACGATTGCGTCAGCGCGCCGCCGAACAGGCCCGCGGTCAGACCCGGGTCCAGGCCGAGCAGCCTTCCCATGGTTACCGCAAGCGCCACGGCGAAGACAACGATCACCAGTGAAAGCACCATGGGCTTCAACCCGTCCCGCTTCAGCGCCTGGAAGAATTGCGGTCCCGCGGAATAACCGTTTGCAAAAAGGAAAAGGTAGAACAGGCTCCAGCGCAATTGCCGGTCGATGGCAACGCCGGCCTGACCGATGGCCAGACCAACGATCAAGGCGCCAGTAACGGTTCCCAGTGAAAAATTGCCGATCTTGATGCTGCCCAGCACATACCCGATAGGGACCGCCAGGAACAGCGCCATTTCCGGCGAGCGGCGCAGCAGCGCCACGATCCAGTCGAACGACATGTTCATCTCCTGTTGCGTTCCGCCTTGCGCGCCCCGCCCCTTCAGATCCCTGCCCCGTCTAATGCGCCAGGACCATCGCGAAGTAGCCGAAAATGGTTAGCAGTACCCCGGAGATCGCATACGCCACGGGGAACCCCATCCACGGCACCGAACTATCGATTTCCTTGGCCGCCTCGCGGCAGGGACCGGAATGGCTGCGCGCACCCGCCGTAACGCCCATCAATACGGCAGGATTGGTCTTGAGCAGGTGGTAGCCGATCGCCCAGACGATGAAAGGCGGTATGGTGCAAGCGACAAAGCCGACCAGGAATATTTTCAGCGCAATCGCTCCCGTCAACTGCTCCAGCAGGGTAGCGCCGGCGTTCAAGCCCACGATCGCGACGAACACCACCAGCCCAAGATCCTCGAGCACGTTGCGCGCGGCATTCGGCGTACTGCCGAAAAACCGCAAGCGCGACGAGATGGACGCTACGATGATGCCGGACACGAGCAGGCCGCCCGCATTGCCCAGCCCGACCTTGCTGCCGAGGGCGGGGAACTCGATCTTGCCGATCAGGAATCCCAGGATCATGCCGACGGACAGTGTCAACAGATCGGTCGCGGTGCTGGGGCGCGCGATGATGCCGAACAGCTCACCTGCACGCTTCACGGCGGGCTTGAGACCCGTGACGAACAGCACGTCACGCTTCTTCAGCGTCGTCTCCAGGCCGATCGGCATGGGCACGCCCGACCGCTCGATCTTGGTCAACTGCACCTGTCCTGCGATTTCAGAATTACGAAAGGACTTGAGCGGCTTGCCGACCACATCCTTGGATGTCACCAGGATCTCCACCTGGTCAAGCGGCACATTCAGGGCCTTGGGGTCGGCAACTTCGTGCCCGAGCAATCCCATTTTTTCAGTCAAGGATTCCAAGCGTCCGCCCAAGGCGACCACGTCGCCCCGCAGCATGACGACATCGGGATCCGCGCCGAGCGACTCGTCGTTGCGCCGCACGTTGATGACCCGATACTCCGGGTTTTCCTCGCGGAACTGCCTGATGCTCTTGCCCACATTGGCCGGGTTCTCCAGCCGATAGGCGCGCAGCCCCCCCGCGCGGTAGCCAGACAGGCCGGCGTCATCCACATTGGTCACGCCCACTTCATCTTCGTACCTCTTCGCGGCCGCCCTGGCGTCCACGCCCCACCAGCGGGGCAGGTACTTGACGATCAGGATGATGCCGACTGTTCCCCATATGTAGGTAATGCCGTAGGACAGCGCAATCATGCCCGTCGCGCCTTCTCGCGTCAGGCCTGGCGGCAGTGCCACGACGCCATCAGTGATGGCCTGCTCCGCCGACCCGATGGCCGCAGACATGGTCTGGCTGCCCGCAAGTATGCCCCCCGCGGTACCCACCGGCAGGCCGGTCCAGATGACACCCAGGACCACCAGCACCAGGCCCAGCACGGGCGCGAGTACCGCCAGCAGCGTGAAGCCCCAGCTGTCGCGGCTCAGGCTGTTGATGAAGGACGGCCCCACGCGCAAACCGACGCCGTACATGAACAGATAATAGAAAAGCAGCCGAACGAAATTATCCAGCTGCAGCTTGATGCCATAGGTCGACGCCCAGATCGACAGCACCGCGCCCACGATCACGGCGCCGGCCACCATCCCCAGGCCGTAGCCCTTGATGGTCAGGCGCCCCAGCCAGACGGCCAGGCCCACGGTGAAGAACAACAGGATATAGGGACTCGACTTCAGAAATCCGAAAAACCATTCCATGGCTCTCTCCTCGATTCCTGGATGGGAAGCGATGCACCGGCCCGTCGTCGTGACAAGCCCGGTGCGACGTGCGCGTCAAGCCGCGGGGCTGCGACCTTTGATGGCGGACGGCTTGATCAGCTTTAGTCCGCGCGCCCCGTTGTAGCCGTGGATCTCCTTCACATCGAGCTTGCGCATGAATTCGATGGTGTGGGCATCGATGATCTGCCCGGGCACCATGATGGGAAAGCCGGGTGGATAGGGAATGACGAAGTTGGCCGAGACCAGGTCCGGTCCGTTCGCCAGCCTGTCGTCCACGGCCTGGCTCCTGAGCGGCAGGTATTCGCACTCATCCTCGTTATACGCGGCGAAGAAGGCCGAGCGCATATCGCCTTCCAGCGTCACGCTGCCAGGATCCTCGCGATAGCCGTCATGGAAGCGGCTGAAGTTGGGCAGATTCGGCACATCCTCCATCAGGTTCTTGACCTGGCTGTCGAAGGCGGCGCGCCCCGCGTCGCCATCCTTGCCGATGCGCGCTTCGATCTCCTCGGAAATCTCCAGCAGGACCTTGATCAAGAGGGCGACGTCGCTACGGGTATTGTTGATATTGCTCTGCAGCAGCACGCTGTTGCGCGAAGTCTTGTTCAACTGGATGTTGTAGCGGGAAGCCAGCAGATTCTTGAAGGCAGTGCCGTCGTAGCCGGCGGTACCGCACACCAGCGTCAGCCGCGTGGGATCCAGGCAGAACTCATCTTCCATCAAGGCCTTGGCCGCGATCATCCAGTTGCCGCCAGGCCGCAGGTAGTCGACGAATCCGGAAGGACGGAATTCTTCCGGAACCATCTTGTCGGCGCCGAGCACGCTGAAGTACTTCGAGATCAAGGGATGACTGGCGATGGCCTTGCGGATCGCCAAGGCGATCTCGATCGCGCGCATGACCAGCTCATAGCCTTCCAGTTCCATCTGCCGGCGCGCGATGTCCAGGGAGCCGATGATCTGGGCATTGGGCGAAGTCGACGCATGAATGAATACCGCCTCGCGGAACGCCGAGGCATGATGCTGGTAGTCCTCGTCGCGCACAGCCACGATCGATCCCTGCCGCAAGCTGGACATCGACTTGTGCACGGAATCCGTTTCATAGACGCGGATGCGCATCCGGGTGGGGTCGGGCACCAGGCGTCTGTCGAGCAGGCGCTCGTCTTTCGGGTCCAGGTCTGCGCCCACCTCCTGCACCTGTGCGTCCCAGGCCTCCTGGGCAGCCGGATCGGCGCGCCACTGCTGCAGCGCCGCCGCTGCACCCATGGCCGTGCGAGGCCGCAGGAACGGTGACCATCGCGCGAAACCGAACCAGGCTTCATCCCAGAGGAAAATCAGGTCGGGCTTGATGGCCAGGCATTCTTCCATAACGCGGCGCGTGTTGTAGATGTGGCCGTCGAAGGTGCAATTGGTCAGCGTTACCATTACCACGCGATCCAGCCGCCCTTCCGTCTTCAGGTTCAGCAACGCCTGTTTGATGGTGCGCAGCGGCACCGCCCCATACATCGAGTACTCGGTCATCGGAAACGCCTCGACGTACAGCGGCTGCGCACCCGAGAGCACCATGCCGTAGTGGTGCGACTTGTGGCAGTTGCGGTCCACGATCACGATGTCGCCTGGCTTGGTAACCGCCTGATAGACCATTTTGTTGGACGTCGACGTGCCATTGGTCACAAAGAAAACCTGGTCTGCCCCGACTGCGCGTGCAAAATTCTCCTGAGCGACCTTGATGTTGCCGGTGGGCTCCAGCATGCTGTCCATGCCGCCGGTCGTCGCCGACGTTTCCGCGAGGAACAGATTCAGGCCGTAGAACTCGCCGAAATCGCGGATCCAGTTCGACTTGATGATGGACTTTCCCCGCGCAATGGGCAACGCATGAAACGTGCCGATAGGCCGGGTGGCGTAGCGTTTCAGGTTGTCGAAGTAAGGTGTGGCGTAGCGATCGCGCACGCCTTCCAGAATGTTCAGATGCACCTCCATCGGCTCCTCCACCTCGTAGAAAACGCGGCGTATCATGGAAGCCCTGCGATCGCCCGCAAGCTCTTCCACCTTCCGGTCCGTCAACACATAGATATCGAGTTCGGGCCGTAGATTCTTGATCGCCTGCGCCAGCTGGATGGCGACCTCGCGCGGGGTGGCGGTCGATGTATCCAGATGCTTGTGGATACGCAGGAATTCGCGCAACAGCGGGACATCATGCGCGGAGGGAATCGGAATGCCGTCGTAGATCACGACCGCTTCCAACTTGCCATTGAGCACGGCGGCGAGAAAGGCGTCCTCGAAACTCCCCACCATCACGGCCTCATAAACCATGAGGTCGTCCGGCCGCCGTAAGTGACGGATTTCCCTGGCCAAGGCCGCCAGGCGCGCGGTCGACGCCGGTGTGACGAACAGCGCTTCGAAATACGGCCGCCGTGTGCCGACTTCGCCCAGTCCGGGAGGCATGCGGTCAGGCACATCAGCATCCGCGTCGTCGCTTTCTTCCCAGACGCCCTCCTCGTACCGGTAACTGCCTGACAGCAAAGCATTGCTTATACGCAGGACCAGGCGCGCCGCGCCCCTGGCGTCACCGTCCGCGATGCGTTCGTCAAGCAGCCGCAACAACAGCGCGCCGGGGTAGGCGAAATACGCTTCCATGGGACGCACGCCCTCGAGCGCTTCCAGCATGGGTGCGCTGCCACGTTGCCTGCCACCACTGCGCGTTTCCGCGGCCCAGGCCTGCGCCTTGGCATTGAGGTCGCGCCAGCGGTCCATTCGCGCGGCGGAGTTCGAGAACAGGTGATCCAGATGCTGATCGCCGGCGGATTCAGTATTCATGGCATTCCCCTTTCCCTCCCGCGGATACCAGGAGGCTACTGCGGCCCCACATGAGGCAACTCGCCTGCGCATACTGTGCTCGTAGCGCAGCGCGTCCAGAACACAATGAACGCGCGAATGGCACGGGATTGCCATTGGACCAAGGTCCAATGGCTACAGCGCCGGGGGTACCTCACTATGACGAGCACCGGAGCGATGACCGTAAAGCTACCTGGACGGAATCCGCGCGCAACCCGGGGCTTCAATGACCATCGCCACATGGCCGCATCGAACCGACCGTACTCACGAAGAGGCATCCCCATGAACAAGATTCTTCGGCTTGTCATCGTCATTCCATTCTTCCTCGCCATGACGGCCTGTTCCAACAACCCCACCGTCAAGGGAGGCGGCGATCCCAAATTGGACGATGACGCACGCAGGGCGCTCACTCAGTTGTTCGCCGAGGAACCCTGGGCCAGGGACGTGCTGCGGCCCGACGCCAAGGCGGTCCTCGTCTTTCCCGATGTCGTCAAGGCGGGCCTGCTGGTCGGCGGACATACCGGCAACGGCGTGATGTTCAACAAGGCAGGCAAGGTCATCGGCTATTACGGCGCCAGCGGACTATCCTTCGGCTTGCAAGCCGGCGCGCAATCCTACTCGGAGGTGCTGTTCCTGATGACGGATACGGCGATCGCCGAATTGTCGAGCGGCGCCGGATTGTCGCTGGGGGTCGGACCGAGCGTGGTCGTGGTCGATAGCGGGATGGCCAAATCGATGACTACCACCACATTGAAGGCAGACGTGTACGCCTTCATCTTCAGCCAGGAAGGCTTGATGGCCGGGCTGGGGGTGCAGGGACAAAGGATCAATAAATACGACGAGTGACCGTAGTTCGCCAGCCTTTCGCCATCATCCGGTTGCGCTGTTTGAACACGCGCAGCCTGGTCTTGCCTTGGCATCGCGCCTTCAGGCCGGACCGCTCACGGGGTCCGAGTCGGAGTCGCCGACATCGTCATCTTCTCCGCCTCCTCCACCCAGCCGCCCCCCATCGCCTTATAGAGATTGACGATGGAGATAAAGACCGTCCCTTGGGTCTGCGCATACGTCAGCTGCGCATTGAACAGGCTGCGCTCGGAGTCCAGCACTTCGATATAGCTCGTATAGCCGCCCTCATAGCGCAACCGCGCCATGCGCGCATACGTGCGCAGTGAATCGACCTGGCGGCCCTGCACCACCAGCGCGGCCCGGGTCTTCTGCACACCCACAAGGGCGTCGGCAACCTCCTGGAACGCCACCTGGATAGCCTTCTCATACTCAAGCAAGGCCTGCTCGCGCTGCGCCTCCGCCTGCTTGACCTGGCCGCTGATGGCACCGGCCGTGAATATCGGCACTGTCACCGCGCCCGCATACGACCATACCTTGGACGGACCCGTGAACAGATTAGAGAACTGGCCACTGGCGGTCCCCAGCAGGCCGGTCAGGGAGATCGATGGAAAATACAACGCGCGGGCGGCGCCAATCAGCGCGTTGGCGGCGACCAGGTTCTGCTCTGCCTGCCGCAGGTCCGGCCTCCGCGTGAGCAATTCCGACGGCAATCCCGCTGGCACCAGGGGCGCGGACAGCTCATCCAGGCTGCGGCCCCGTTGGATCGGCCCTGGATTACGTCCCAACAGGACCGACAGCGCGTCCTCCTGCTGCGCGATCTGCAATTCCAATTGCGGTATCGTGGCCAGGGATGCCTCGTATTCGGACTGGCTTTGCGCCAGCTCCATCTGCGACACTTCGCCATACTTGAAACGCAGCGAGAAAACATGCACCGACTCCGCGCGGCTTTCGGAGGTGGCCTTGGCGATGTCGAGTTGCCGATCCAGCGATACCAGGTTGACATAGGTCGAGGCCACCGATGCGACCAGGGCCAGTATCGTCGCCCGCCGCCCTTCTTCGCTAGCCAGTAACGCCGCCCGCGCGGCCTCCGTTTGCCGGCGTAACTTGCCGAACACGTCGATTTCCCACGAGGCCGAAAGCACCGCGGAGAACTGGTTGAACACGGGGTCCACGCCCACCGGCAGGTCCGGCGATCCCAGCGGCAGACGCTGGCGCTGGGAGTTCAAGCCCGCCCCCAGCTGAGGGTACAACTGCGCGCGCGTGGTCTGGAACTGGCCCAGGAATTGGTCGATACGCGCGGCCGCGATTTTCACGTCCTTGTTTTCGGCCAAGGCAGTGGCGACAACCGCATCCAAGGCGGGGTCATTGAACTGCTCCCACCAGCCGGTGTCCACGATGGTTTTGGCATCGACATCGTTGAAGCGGAAGGTGGCAGGCGTGTCCACGGCTGGACGCTGGTAATCCGGACCCAGCGTGCAGCCGCCACTGACGAGGCATACCAGCAGGAAGGGGCCGGCCGCGGCGCGCATATCATGCATCCTGGTGTTTCGGGGGTTCCGCCCGCTCCGCGGGTTCCCTGCTTTCCTTGCCTTCCTTCTTTTCCTTTTTTTTGGAAGACCTCTCCGACATGGTCTCCAGCACATAGAAGAACATCGGAATGAAGAACACCGCGATCACCGTCGCACCCAGCATGCCGCCGATGACGCCGGTGCCGATCGAGTGACGGCTGTTCGCCGAGGCACCCGTGGCGATCGCCAGCGGTACGCAGCCCAGAATGAACGCCAGCGACGTCATCACGATGGGGCGCAGGCGTTCGTTGGCGGAGACCAGCGCGGCGTCGTAGACCGACTTGCCGGCCTCGCGGTTCAAGACCGCGAATTCGAAAATGAGAATCGCGTTCTTCGCGGCCAGCGCCACCAGCATGGTCAAACCGATCTGGAAATAGACATCGTTCTCCAGGCCACGCAACATAGTCGCCAGGGCAGCGCCAAATATCGCGAATGGCACGGTCAACAGCACGCCCAGCGGCAGGCTCCATTTCTCGTATTGCGCCGCCAGGATCAGGAACACCATGATCAGCCCGAAGGCCAGCACCAGCGCCGACGTACTGCCGGCCTGCCGCGCCTCGTAGGCCTCGCCGCTCCACGCGGTGCCGTATCCCGGCGGCAGCACTTCCCTGGCCACCGCTTCGAGCGCGGCGATGACCTGGCCGGCGCTGTAGCCGGGCGCCACGTCGGCGGTGATCTTGACGGCCGGGAAATTGTTGAAGCGGGTCACCAGATCCGGCCCGGTAACGAATCGGGTCGTCACCACGGACTTCAGGGGCACCATGGCCCCGCCCTTGCCGCGCACGAAGATCTGTTCCAGATCCTCGGGCCGGACGCGATACGACGACTCCGCCTGCAGGATCACCTGCCAGAGCCGGCTCGACCGATTGAACTGCGACACATATAGCGACCCGAACAGGGTCTGCATCGCGCTGTATACCTCTTCGATGGGCACCCCCAGCGTCTCCGACTTATCGCGGTCGACATCGGCGAGCAGCTGCTGCGAAGCGGCCGAGAACGTCGAAGTGACCCGGGCAAATTCGGGGCGTTGGCGCGCGCGAGCGGTGTAGTCTTCCACCACCTGGGCCAGTTGCGGGATGGTGGCGTCGCCCATGCTCTGGATCCACATTTCCGTGCCGCCCGTGGTTCCCAGGCCAGGTATCGACGGCGGATTGACCGGCAGGATGATGCCCTCCTTCACCTGGGACAGGTGTCGATAGGCGCCCAGCAGCACCGCGCGTGCGTTCTGCGTCTTGATATTGTCGGAGTTGTATCGTTCTTCGAAACCCTTGAATCCGACGAAGAACGTCGCCGCGTTGTTGCGGTTCTGGTTGTCCAGCAGGCTGTAGCCGTCCACCACCGCCACGCTTTGGACCGCCGGTTGCGCCATGAAGTAGTCCGTGACATTCCCGGAAACCGCACCCGTACGATCCAGGCTGGCCGCATCCGGCATGATCACCGCCCCCAGCAGGTAGCCCTGGTCTTCGGGCGGCAGGAACGACGACGGGATGGCCCGCATCATGACCACGGTCAGCACGATCATTCCCCCGAACAGCAACAGGCCGATCAGGGAGTGCTTGATGACTTTCTTCACGGCGGTCGAATAGTGCGCGGTCATCCTGCCGAAAGCGTTTTCGAACCAGCGGAAGAAGCCTTTTTTCTCGTGATGGCCGGGCTTGAGCAGCAGCGCGGCCAACGCGGGTGACAGCGTCAGGGCAACGATCCCCGAGATGATCACCGAGATGGCGATGGTGATGGCGAATTGCTTGTACATCTGGCCGGTGATGCCGCCCAGGAAAGCCACGGGCACGAACACCGCGCACAGCACCAGGACGATCGCCACCACCGGCCCGGAAACTTCGTCCATGGCCCGCTTGGCGGCGGCATTGGGACTGAGCTTGTGCACGGTCATATTCCGTTCGACGTTCTCGATCACCACGATGGCGTCGTCCACCACGATGCCGATGGCCAGGATCATGCCGAACAGGGTCAGCATATTGATCGAGAACCCCAGCGCCAGCATGCCGCTGAACGTGCCGACAATGGAAACCGGTACTGCCAACACTGGAATGATCGTGGCGCGCAGGCTTTGCAGAAATACGTAGACGACGATGACCACCAGGACCAATGCCTCGAAGAAGGTCTTGATCACGTCGGAGATCGACGCCCGCGTGAACTCGGTAGTGTCCATGGCGATGCTGTAGTCCAGGCCCTCGGGAAAGGACTTCTTCATCTCCGCCAGCGCCGCCCGCACCTTCGCGGACACATCCAGCGCGTTGGCGCCAGGTTGCTGGTAGACCGCCAGGACCGTCGCGGGCTTGCCCTGGTAGCGGCTGCGGATCGAATAGTCTTTCTGCCCCAGCTCGGCGTAGCCGATATCCTTCAGGCGCACAATGGCGGCGCCGCCGCTGGCCGCGCGGATGATGATGTTGTCGAACTCCGCCGGCTCCGTCAGCCGGCCCGTCGTGGTGACGGGGAAGGACTGTTCGACAGGCGCGCCGGTTGGCGATT
This sequence comes from Achromobacter sp. HZ34, assembly GCF_002209485.1. GTDB lineage: Bacteria > Pseudomonadota > Gammaproteobacteria > Burkholderiales > Burkholderiaceae_B > Bordetella_C. Next base: position 371,169 of record NZ_NJIX01000003.1, read on the forward strand.
GGCCGATCCGGCCGACGGCGAACTGCTGGTTCTGGTTGGATACCGCCTTCTGCACGTCCGAAGCGGTCACGCTCAACTGCGCCATCCGGTCCGGTTTCAGCCAGATGCGCATCGCATAGTCGGGATTGCCGAATATCGAAGATTGGTTGGCCCCTGGTATCCGCTTGAGCGCATCCAGTACATAAATATTGGTGTAGTTGGCGATATAGGTGGCGTCGTAGCGCTGCGTGGGCGAGTAGACCGCGATCACCATCATGAACGCGGACGACTTCTTCTGCACCTGTATGCCTTGCGCCTGTACGGACGACGGCAATTGCGGCAGCGCCAAATTGACGCGATTTTGTACATCGACCTGGGCCAGCTCCGGGTTGGTGCCGATCTGGAAAAAGGCGTTGATCGTCAGGTTACCCGTCGATGAACTGGACGAGTTCATGTAGATCATGTTGTCGGCGCCGTTGACCTGCTGCTCGATCGGCGCGGCGACGTTATTCGCCACCACCTCCGCGTTCGCGCCCGGATAGGTGGCGCTGATGGTGATCTGCGGCGGCGTTATCTCTGGAAACTGCGCGATGGGCAAGGCCAGCATCGCCACCGCGCCGCCCAGGGTGATGACGATGGAAATGACCGACGCGAAAATCGGCCGGTCGATGCAGTAATGGGAGATATTCATTCGCCCGTCCGGTCAATTCGTCACGCTCTTGTCAGGGCGCGGCGGCGCGCCCTGCCCCGTTGGAGAACTCGCCGCCTGGGTGGCGTCGGTGATTTTCAGCGCCGTTTCGGCGACCACGCGGATCGCGCCGTCGACGACGACCCGCTCACCCGCCTTGAGCCCGTCCGTGATGAACCAGTTGTCACCCTGCCAGCTGCCGGTTTCGACCACCCGCTGCTGCGCCTTGCCTTCCTTGTCGACCACCCAGAGGAAATGGCTCTTGGATCCTTGCAGCACAGCGCGTTGCGGCACCAGTATCGCGCTCTCGCGCACGGCACCTGAAACGCGCGCGCGCACGAACTGGCCCGGACGCAGCGTTCCCTGCGGGTTGGCGAAAGACGCCCGCACCAGGAAGGTTCCCGTCTGCGTATTGAAGGCCGGGTTGGCGAAGTTGATGTGGCCGACTGTCGGGAACACGCTGCCGTCGGCCAGCACCAGGCGGACTTCGAAATCCTGCCGCTCTGGAAATCGCAGCTTCCCTCTGGCGATCTGGTCGCGCCAGGCCAGCATCTCGTTTTCGGAAATACTGAAATTCACCCACATCGGATCCAGCTGGTAGATGCGGGTGAGCAGTCCGCCGGGCCCCGCGGTCAGGTAGCTGCCGTCCTGCTGCTCCGCAAAGCTAGACAAGCCCGCCAGCGGCGACCTGATCGTCGTATAGCTGAGGTTCAACTCGGCGCTCTGCACCTGCCCTTGCGCGGATATCACCGCGGCAGCGGCTTCCTGTTCGTTACCGATTGCATCGTCCAGGTCTTTCTTGCTGATGGCATTTTGCGCCACCAAGGGCCGCACGCGCGCCAGGTTGGCCTTGGTCACCGTCCAGCGCGCCTGTTGCTGGGTCAGCTGTCCCCTGGCCGTCTTCAACGCGGCTTCGAAGGGCTTGGGGTCCATCAGGAATAGCGTTTGTCCGGCGCTGACCAGATCCCCTTCCACGTAGGTGCGCTTATCCAGGAAGCCATCGACACGGGCACGGATCTCCACTTCACGCGAACTCTGGGTCTGGGCGGCGAATTCGAATTGCACGGGCGTATTGCGCTGGGCAACCGTCATGACGGTGACCTCGATGGGTGCGCGCGGAGTCTCGTTGGCCGCCTTCTCGCAGGCGGCGAGCAGCAACAGGGACGCGGCGCCGAGCAGCCTGATCCAGCCCTTGACGCGATAGTCCCGAGCGCCACCGTGCTCATATCTCGCCCGCACAATCGCCATGTGAGGCTCCCGCTCAAATCCAGCGAGGATCGTATGACTGCCGTTGCGTACAGGCTATTGGACCTTGGTTCAATGCCCGAACGCGCGGTTCTGCGCCATGATGTGCCTGATCAGACGGAAGCATGACCGGCATTCCCTGAAAACATCCGCGTCCGACCGGCTGAACCACGGATGCGGATGAGCTGCGGACTCAGGAGCGCAATGATGGCCGATTCCAAGAGCGAACAAACGGACAGCGCATCCGCGCCAGTCGACGGGCACGACAGGCTCTCCGGGAAGCAGTACGAAAAAGCGCTGCGGCGGCTGCACGTCGAACTGGTCAAGCTGCAGGAATGGGTGATCCACGCAGGCGCCAAGGTCTGCGTAATCTTCGAAGGGCGCGATGGCGCGGGGAAAGGGGGCACGATCAAGGCCATCACCGACCGCGTCAGCCCCCGGGTGTTTCGCGTGGTCGCCCTGCCTGCCCCCACCGATCGGGAGAAAACCCAGATGTATGTGCAGCGCTACCTGCCCCATCTGCCCGCCGCGGGAGAGATCGTGATCTTCGACCGCAGCTGGTACAACCGCGCCGGCGTGGAGCGCGTGATGGGTTTCTGCACCCAAGAGCAGGTCGCCACCTTCCTGAAGGATGTGCCGCTGGTCGAGCACGCCATCACGGACTCCGGCGTCATCCTGCTCAAATACTGGCTCGAAGTCAGCCAGAAGGAGCAGAAGCGCAGGTTGGAAGCGCGTATCAGCGACGAACGGAAAATCTGGAAGCTTTCGAAGATGGATCTGCTGTCCTACAGCCGCTGGTACGACTACTCGCGCGCACGCGACGATATGTTCCGCGCCACCGACACGGATTTCGCGCCCTGGTTCGTAGCCCAAGCCGACAACAAGCGGCGCGCCCGCTTGAATATCATCAGCCACCTGCTGTCCAGCATCCCGTACAAGTCCCTGCCCCGCGAGCGGGTCAAGCTGCCGAAGCGCCAGAAAGGCGGCGACTACCGTGAATCCGAGCACAAATTCAGGTTCATCCCCGAAAAGTTCTGAAAGTACGTCCTTCTCAGGGTTGGCTCCCATGGACCATGACTCTCCCGGTCGCGCTGGCAAGCAGTCAAGCATTGCGCCATCGTGGCTGCGCCAATACCAGGCGGCGTGGGCCAGGCAGGACCTGCTGGCGGGGCTGACGACGGCAACGGTGGTCATTCCGAAGGCACTGGCCTATGCCACCGTCGCGGGGCTGCCGGTACAAGCCGGGGTTTATACGGCGTTCCTGCCGATGATCCTTTATGCGATGCTGGGCTCGTCGCGGACGCTCAGTGTCAGCACCACCACCACGCTGGCCATCCTGACAGCGACGGCGCTGGAACGCGCGGCGCCGGACGGCGATGCCGTGGCGCTCGCCGCGGCCGCCGCGACCTTGACCATCCTGGTCGGCGTGGTGCTTGTACTGGCGTCCGTCCTGCGCCTGGGATTCCTGGCCAACTTCATCTCGGAACCGGTGCTGATCGGATTCAAGGCTGGCATCGCCATCGTCATCGTCATCGACCAGGTGCCGAAGCTGTTGGGCATTCATTTTCCCAAGGGCGCCTTTGTCGCCAATGTGCAGGCAATTATCCAGGGATTTCCGGCAACATCCCTGCCCACGGTCGCGGTGGCCGCCCTGACCGCGGGCGTGTTGCTGGTGCTGACGCGCTTCGTGCCGCGTGCGCCCGCGCCGCTATTGGTCGTGGCCGGTGCGATCGCGGCATCGGCCCTGCTGGGCCTGGGTGGCTATGGCGTAGAGTCCATCGGCTACGTACCGACGGGGTTGCCGTCCCTGACGCTGCCCGCTTTCGCGCTGGTCACGCAACTGTGGCCCATCGCCCTGGGCATGGCATTGATGAGTTTCACCGAAACGATAGCGGCTGGCCGGGCCTTCGTGCGCGACGCCGAGCCGTCTCCCGCCGCCAACCGGGAACTGATAGCGACCGGGCTGGCGAATATCGGGGGCGGGCTGTTCGGCGGCATGCCTGCCGGCGGCGGTGCCAGCCAGACCGCGGTGAACTTCCGCGCCGGAGCCCGCACCCAAGTGGCGGAGCTGGTGACAGCCGTGGTCGTACTCGCCGTGATGACATTGCTGGCGCCGCTCATCGGGTTGATGCCACAGGCGACGTTGGCCGCAGTGGTGGTCGTGTATTCCGTCGGCCTGTTCGAGCCGGCGGAATTCCGCGCGGTGTTGCGGATACGGCGCACGGAGCTGGCCTGGGCTCTGGTGGCGCTTGCCGGCGTCGTGCTGCTGGGAACCCTGCAAGGGATACTCGTTGCCATCGTTGTGTCGCTGGCATCGCTGGCCTACCAGGTCTCCAATCCGCCTGTGCATATGCTGCGACGCAAACGCGGGACCACGGTGTTTCGCCCTGCATCTTCATCCAACCCGGACGATGAGTCCTTTCCCGGTTTGCTGATACTCCGTCCGGAGGGGCGCATCTTCTTCGTCAACGTGGGCAACCTGGGGCAGAAGATGCGCGACCTGATCGACGCCGCCCAGCCGCGGATCGTGGTGCTGGACATGAGCAATGTTTTCGATATCGAGTACACCGCGCTGCGCATGATGGACGACGCGGAAAAGCGGCTGGCGTCATCCCGCGTCACGCTGTGGATGACTGGGCTGAGTCCCGCCGTGCTGGCAGTGGTGCGAAGATCGCCACTGGGCGCAACGCTGGGAACCACGCGCCTGTTTCACAACCTCGATCAGGCGATTGCCCATTATCAGGAGAAACGTGGCCCTGATGCAGCGCCAACGGCCCCAGATCTCCCAACTTCCTGACGGTCCCTTCGGAACGGCTCTGTGTGGCAATGATCAGGGCCTGGCAGCGAGGCACATCATGAAACGGTTAAGCATAAGCGTCGCTTTTTCATTGTCGATATGTGTGTCTGTCATGGCCATCGCACCGGGGCGTGCGGCCGGTCAGACGCCGCCCAATCCTTCCGCGCCTGCGGAGGCGCCGCAGCCCCCGGCTTTCGCACCGGAGGAAATCGAAGCGCTGGTCGCCCCGATCGCGCTATATCCGGACGCCTTGCTGGCGCAGGTATTGATGGCCTCGACGTATCCCCTGGAGATCCTGCATGCGTCGCGTTGGGTCAAGGAGAACCCCAAGCTCAAAGGCGATGCGGCGGTGAAGGCCGTCGAGAACCAATCGTGGGATGTCAGCGTGAAGTCATTGGTGGCATTCCCGCAGATCCTGGGGCCGATGAACGACAAGCTGGATTGGACCCAGAAGCTGGGCGATGCCTTCCTGGCGCAGCAACAGGACGTGTTCGCCGCCGTGCAGCGTTTGCGCAAGCGCGCGCAGAACGCTGGCAACCTGACGTCCAACGTCCAGCAGACCGTGATCGTGGAGGCGGCGCCCCAGGTCAGCGTGACTTCGGATGGAGGTTCAGGGGGGAATATCGCCGGGACTACCGGCGGGACTTCAGGAGAAGCTTCAGGTGGGACCTCGCGTGGAGATTCCAGCGGAGCGTCCGGCGGGACGTCGGTGGTGCGCATCGAATCCACCGATCCGCAGGTCATCTACGTGCCTTCGTACAACCCGACGGTGGTGTACGGAGGATGGAGCGCGCCCGCCTATCCACCGACGTATTGGCCGCCCCCGCCGGCCTACTACCCTGGCACGGCATTGATGACCGGCCTGGCCTGGGGCGTCGGCGTCGCAGCCGCCGGCGCCATCTTCAGCGACTGCGACTGGGGCGGTGGAGATGTCGACATCGACTATAACAAAGTGACGAATATCGACCGCAATTCCGCCCGCGCGAAAGTGGAGGGGCAAAGGGCGCAAGGGCAAGGAATACAAGGGCAACGTACGCAGGGACAAGGCACCCAGGGGCAAAGCGGCCGCTGGCAGCACGATCCCGCGCATCGGCAAGGCGTGGCGTATCGCGACAATGCCACCCGGGACAAGATGGCGGGCCAGGTGCCTGGTGCGGACAAGCGCGCCCAATACCGCGGCCGTGATACGGCTACGGCGGCGGGCGCGGGCACCGCTGCAACCGCGTCCGCGGGCCGTAACGCAGCAACCGGCGCGGGCACCGGCGCAGGCCGGAACGAGACAAGCGGAGCAGGGAATGGCGCGGGACGTAACGCCGCAACCGGCGCGGGCCGAAACGCCGCCGCTGGCGCAAGCACGGGAGCACGCCGTGACGTGACACCGGGCGCAGGCGCGGACCGCCGGGGCGGCGCAAGCAATTCGGCCGCCACGGGCAATCGTGCGTCCACGACTCATCAGGGCAACTCGGCCAACCGCACTGTCCCGCATAACGCCGCCCGGCCCACGCCGGGCCATGGCGGTGGCAAGCGCGACAACGCCTTCACTGGCGTAAGCGGCGGCGGCGCAGCAGCCCAGCGCAGCTACGACCGAGGCAGATCTAGCATGCAAGGGTCGGGCGCCAGCCGCCCATCCGGCGGCGCAGCGCGCGGCGGAGGAGGAGGCGTGCGCGGTGGTGGCGGTGGCGGCAGACGCTAAGGAGACAACCATGGAAATCCCTTCATCCGGCATGCTGAAAAACTGGACAGCCGCCGTCCTCGCCCTGACGATGGCATCGAACGTCCACGCGCAAATGGGCTTCGACTCCCCCACATCCGCCATGACCGCCTTCGGCAACGCCATCGAAAACAACAGCGAAGCCAAGCTGCGTTCCCTCTTCGGCGACGACTTCCGAAAATTGATCCCCCCGCTCGGCACCACGGACCGGGAAGCATTCATCTCGGCATGGATGCAATCGCACTTCGTCGAACCAGGAGTAGCCGGACATGCGCATATCGCCGTCGGCAACGCTGGCTGGACCTTCCCGATTCCCCTCGTCGAACACCCCGATGGCTGGCACTTCGACACCGCCGCCGGCGCCGAGGAAATGCGCTTACGCCGCATCGGCCGCAACGAATTGGCGGTCATCCAGACCATGCTCGCCGTCTACGACGCACAGCGCGAATATGCACAGACACATCACGACGACAACCGCCTGCTCGTCTATGCCTCGAAGCTGGTGAGCTCGCAGGGCAAGCACGACGGCTTGTATTGGCCAGACGCTCCCGGACAAACGCCCAGCCCCCTGGGCCAGGCCTTCGTCGATGCGATCCCCAGCAATAGCCGCGATGCCGGCTTCCACGGTTATTTCTTCAAGCTGCTCAAGTCACAGGGAATACATGCTCCCGGCGGAGCCTACGATTACCTGGTGCGTGGCAAGCTTTTCGGCGGCTTCGCGGTCATCGCCTGGCCCGTGGAATACGGCAACACAGGCATCAAGAGCTTCATCGTCAGCCATGACGGCCAGGTGTATCAGGCCGACCTGGGCCTGGACACCGCGGCTAAGGCGCAAGCCATCACCCGATTCGACCCCGGCCCTGCCTGGGCCCGCGTACCCGAGCTAGATAGCGAATGAGCAGATGCCGGAGTTCCCGCGCACCGGGGGCTGGCATCCGGCATCCGGCGATGCCGACGCCGCCCCGCCTCAACCCGAGGGTTTCTTGCCGCGCCCGCGCGTCGCATAATGGCCGCCCGAAACCAGGCGCTACAAGGCATTCCAGGGGGGCACACCATGACGACGGCGGACGATAGCGCGGCAGGCGCCTCCACGGATAAGTGGCGCTTCAGGCTCGGGATCATCTTGTTCGTCCTGGCGCCCGCATTGTGGCTCCTGGTGCCGCTGGCCGGTGCGCTGGGGATCTCCGGGTCACGCCTTGCGACCGTCACCGGGGTGGTTTTCCTCGCCAACAAGGTGGTGATGGTCGCGTGCATCGCAGTGATGGGCAAGGCGGGATTCCTGCGGCTGAAGGCGGCCGCTTTCGGCCATGCGAAACGGCTGGCGCCCGTCAGGACCGTCGGCCCCGTGCGCCACGCCATCGGCGTCGTGATGTTCTCGCTGCCGCTGATCTCTTCAGTGCTGGCGCCGTATATCGACCGGATATGGCCCGGCAGCGGTCAGCCCATCTGGCCCATCCAGATCCTGGGCGACGCCATGCTGGTCGCCAGCTTCTTCGTGTTGGGCGGAAATTTCTGGAGCAAACTGCACGCCCTGTTCATCCGCACGGCCTGACCGGCGCACCGCGAAGCGCGGCCATGGTCCCCGCCCTCGGCCCCGGCTCTCGTCTTAGGCTGCCGGCGCCGGCTAGCCCACCCTTATCCACAAGGCCGAGGCGTCATCGCTCGGCTTGAAGCGGGGATAGCGCAGGCACGCCGCGTCTTCGAGCTCGATCTGGCGCAGTTCTGCCGCCAGCGGCACCAGCCCTGTGTCCAGCACGCGGGCGACGAAGCTGGCCGCATCGTAACGGCCGTAGGTATCGAACAAGGCGGCGTAGCCATCGCTCAGCAGGAACAGGTCGTCGCCTGCCGCCAAGCCTGTCCGCGCATACTGCGTATGGGCCTCGATCAGCCCGGCGTCGATTCCCAGCGCCACCTTCGCGCGCTCGCGCGACGCACGCCGATCCGCCAGCACGGCCGCGGACCGTACACCGCCCGCGCCTGCCCCCGGCCCTAATGCGGCGGCCTCGGCCAGTTCCACTCCTCGATCCGGCACCGGCGTCAGGAAAGCCACCCCTGCCGCGCCGCGATGGAGGACGACGCAGTCGGAGATGTAGGCGCATGCAACGCTGGCGTCCTCGATGGCCACCGCCGCGAAAGCCGCGCGAGGCACTTCCCAGCGCGCCACCGGGTCCCGGCGCCGATCGCGTTCGTAGGACGCGGCAACGGTCTCGAACACCGATACGCAGATCTCGGCGATGGGCCCCGACGCGGCTGAAAACGCCTTGTGTGCCGTCGCGGCCAACCAGGCGGCGCCGCCCTGTTCACCCATCAGCCCGGGCGGGCCCAAGTCAGTGGCCCCGTCGATCACCCAGGCGTGCTGGTCGCCGCAGCCGATGCGGTCGTCATTTGGAACGGCGGCTTTCCCGGCGATGCTCAAGGATTGGATCAGATCGAAATGCATGTTGATGGCCCATCGATAATGGCCTGCGGAAAGGTTCCCAACAGGCAGGCGGCGCGAACCGGATAATGATCCGCGATTCAGCCGCAGGTTTCAGGCATTTGGTCGATTATCCAGCGCTGCCGGTTCCGGTGATCCGTTGCGTTGCAGCAACTGAAGCGAAATATCCAGGATTTTGCCGGCCCCGCTGTATATACGGGCGAATCAAATCCGCGCTTGTTTAAATTTACATTCCGATTCATTTTGACCCTCGGGACTTAATCTTCCCTCTGGCGCACACGTCTATATTTCACCTTTGCTTGCATGTTCTGCTAAATGCCGTAATTACGTCTTACAGCGCACAACATGTTGTTTTGGTCTCAGGTGTCGGCCAAGTGGCCGTGGAGTATTTGATGAATCGGAAAGACGTGTATCCAGGTGCGCGGCGAATCGCCCGCCGGATAATGTGCGCAATGGCGGTATCGCTGGCGAGTGGCCTTGGCGTTCTGTCTGCAAACCCGGCTTCGGCGGCAAGCTCCGACCCGCTCGGCCCCCTGCGCGGCGCTGAGAAATCCCAGATACGCGATGGCTGGACGTATCGCGAACAGGGCGGCTGGTTCATTCTGCAAAATGACAACGCCAAGCAATCCGAGCAGACGCTGGTGCTCGACCCGCGCGCGGCGGGCAGCGCCGGCCGTTATCTTTCCGCCAGCATCACGGTCGAATCGAAGCAGCCGGATGCGTCGATCGGCGTGCTCCTGCGCAACACGGGCTCCGGCAATTTGTGCCTGATGGAAATCACGGCCTCGGCCGACGCGAATCTGTTCTGCGTCGTCGGCGGGAAAAACATCAAGATCGCCAATCAGCCCAAAGCGGCGAAACTGGGCGGTAAAGACCTTATCCAGATGATCGAGTCGGAGGACGGCGCCACGTTTCTCCTGAATGGCAAGAAAGTCGGTACGGTGGAGCCGAGCACGCTGGCAATCGACCAGGTGGGTTTGATGGCTTATGACACCGGGCTGTTCGGTATCGGTGATTTCAAGAACATGACGTTGGCGCAGGCCAAGCAAGCCGCCGACAGCGCCGGTTCGGGAGGTTCTGGCGGTTCTGGCGGTTCTGGCGGTTCTGGTGGCTCTGGTGGCTCTGGTGGCTCTGGTGGTTCCGCCAAGAACAATGCGCCCGCTGGCGACCCTGCCGGTGCCATCCTCAATCCCATGGAGCAACGCTTCTCTGGTGTCGGCCCGATTCCCCAGTTCGACGGCACCGATATACGCCGTGTCGCCGCCTACCTCGGTATCGTGCAAAGCGTCTTCATCCATGAGTTCGGCCATGCGCTGATCAACGAACTGGATTTGCCCTCGACCGGTCCGGAAGAAGACGCCGTGGATATCTTTTCCGCACTGCGCCTGGTGGACCCGACGATCTACAAGTCCAACAGCGCGGATATCGATACGATAGGCCGCGAGGTCGCCATCTATGGCGCCTTGCAGTGGTACTACAGCGGCAAGATCAACGAAGCGAACGGCAACGGCGAAACGCCCTGGCAGGACGAACATACCGCCGACCTGAAGCGCTTCCGCAACTTTTTCTGCGTCATTTATGGTGGCAATCCCAACGTGTTCGGCAAGATTGCTGAAGCGACCGGCATGAACGACCGTACGCTGGGCCGCTGCGAGCAGGAATACACCAAGCAGAACCGCGCCTGGCGCACCATCCTGGCGCCGTATACGCGGGTAGGCCCCTGGAATCCCGAAGGCACGCAACCCGCGAATGCCCCGGGCGCCAAGATCACCGTGAAGTTCGAGCCTTCCAAGTACCGGGTCGGCAAATACTTCCAAGCCGCCTTCGAAGAGGGCATCACCGGCAACATCCAGGACCTGGCGAAGACCTATGTACTGCCGCGTCCGTTGACCGTGGTCTACCGCGACTGCGATCAATTGAACGCGTGGTACAGCCATGAAGATGCCAGCATCACCATGTGCTACAACCTGCTGAGCTACATGCTCAACATGGTCTCGGACATGGAGATGAACACCGTCGATGGCTGGACCATGGCGAAGGGCCAGGGCGCGTCGAACGGAGCGGGAGCAGGTGCGGCGCCGTCGAATTCGGCCGGCGCGGCAGCGCCCCAGGGCGGCAACCGCACGACCGCCGCCGCGCCGGTGCCGGTCCCGGCCGGCAACTTCGATGAAGCCAAGGATTTCGGCATGCCGCCGACGCAGGTTCTTTATCCGGCCCCATACAAGGGGCCCACGCCGACGACGAATCCGCTTGCAACGGTGGTGACCACGGCGCAGCTGGCCAACTACCTGATGTCGAACGACAAGGTCCTGCTGATCGACACGGGCAAGCTCGACCAGACCATACCTGGCGCCATCCAGGTGCCTGATGCCGGACGCGATGGCAGCCTGACTGACTCGTTCCAGGATCAACTCGTGGAATGGCTTGCCAAGCAGACCAAGGGCGACACGGCGAGCCCTGTCATTTTCTTCGGCCCGGGGCTGAACGACCGCAGTTCCTACAATGCCGCGCTGCGTGCGGGCCGAGGCAAGTTCAAGACGTTCTGGTATCGCGGCGGCACGGAAGCCTGGGTCGCGGCGGGAATGCCGGTGCGTCCGGTGGGCAAGTAAAAGGAGCAGGCCCGGATCGTAAAGGCCGGCGGCCTGATCGTTCATAGCCGGTGATATCGCCGGTCTCGACGAAAAAGAACGGCCCCGTGTGAGGAAACACGGGGCCGTTTTGCTGCATCGCGAGGACTTCGAGAACTGCTCCCGCCTCGCGCCGGGAAGCCCGCCAGGCCAGCACGCCTGGCAAGCCGGACTTCTATTCTGGCCGCGCGCAGTGGCGCGGTTTATTTCAGCAGGCTGAGCCGGTGGCTGCCTGTCGAGTTCTTTACTGCGATCCTGCAATCAGCCTTGGAAAGGCACGTTGTTCGTGTCACCGAAGGCGGTGGCACCAGGCGTCTTCGCAACGTCAGCGGCGACTTGGGCACGCGACACGTTGGATTCGGCTTGGGCCGAGAACGCGACGTTGTCGCTGTCACCGAAGGCAACCAGGCCTTCGTTCTTCGCTTGTTGCAGTTCGGCTTGAATCTGGGCACGGCTGGTCGAGCTGTCGGCTTGGCCGTAGGTACCTTGGAAAGGCACGTTATCGATGTCGCCGCGGGGGGTACCGGCTTGGGCGGCACCGATCAAGGCAAACGAAACGATCAGCGAGGTGGCGATGGTCTTCATGGCAGTTCTCCTAGTCCTAGTCAGTGGGAGCAGACCGTATCGGCTAATTCCGTGTGGTCTGTTGCTGTTCCCGATGACTGAATTCTGCGCCTGCAAGCCCTAGGGATAAACCCGATATTCGCCAAATCACCTTTCCAAAAAAGAAGGCAATGCTGCTATTCCCCCAATAAACAATCGCTATGGAAAGCCGCCCCCCGCTGCTATCAAACAGATGCAGCAGAGAAACCGCGTTGTAGGACCGGTCTGATTTTGCAGAACATGCAGCTGCAACGCGCGTTGCACAGACAGATTGGCGGCAAGGACGATTGCTGCCCGAGGCTGGATACCACGGTAAAAGGCGGTCTATATGACTCACGAGGATGCAGGTGAAAACATCAGAGGCCAACGCGGCAGCGGCAGTGTGGAAATGTTATGCCTCCCACACTTTTCATCAGTCGCTCGCGGAGGTTGCCTCCGACACGGTGGCAGATGGGGTCTTCCTGCAAATCGAGTCGACCTGCTCCAGGACGGACATACATGGCGAGTCACTGACGGCGACATGTCGTTCTATGCCGGACTGGCCGACGAGGATTTCGCGGCAAGCATCGAAAGCAGCAGCGAGATAAACCAGGATTTGAGCGGCGTCGGTATCATCAACGTTTACGCATGAAGGACACTCGCTTCCCATGAAGCCCATAAAGCCTGCACGAGCGGACTACCACACCGACGATAGATCCTGGCACCTGTTTGGGGATGACGATGGCGCTCTCCATTCAGCATCTGGCCGAACGGGTCAATTACTTCGTCGATGATTACAGGGGCCGACGCATCAACGGCCCGCTACTCTCGGCCGCCATCGAGGCGTGCTCGGCGATACAAAGCGAGTTGAACGACGAGAGTTCCCGTAGTCCTACAAACTAGCGACCGCGTTCGCTATGGCGTAACCGTACCCGATCTGCCCGGTTGTTTTTCAGCAGGTGACACATTCGAAGAAGCGCTGGACTGCGTCAAGGAAGCTATCGACGTACCCCTCGAAGGCCTTGCGGAACAAGGTGACGAAGTGCCGGTCCCGCGCCCAATCCAGGAGCATCGAGCCAATCATGATATTGATCGACGCTTACGCGAAAGCTCACGGCGCCACTCGCAGCGGCTTACTGGTCGAGGCGGCGCGGCGCGCCATGAGAGGCCGAGGCTAGGAACAAGGACTCAGACCGCACGCAGCCTGCCACCGATATAAACAGTTTCGCTAAAAAAAAGACGGCCCCGTGTGAGGAAACACGGGGCCGTTTTGCTGCATCGCGAGGAGTTTGAGAACTGCTCCCGCCTCGCGTCGGGAAGCCCGCCAGGCCAGCACGCCTGGCAAGCCGGACTTCTATTCTGGCCGCGCGTAGTGGCGCGGTTTATTTCAGCAGGCTGAGCCGATGGCTGCCTGTCGAGTTCTTCACTGCGATCCTGCAATTCGGTAATGCTCGATCAGGTGATGCTGGAACACGATCTCGCGCTCCCTGATCGATGCTCTTGCGATCAGCCTTGGAAAGGCACGTTGTTCGTGTCGCCGAAGGCGGTAGCACCGGGCGTTGCCGCAACGTCAGCGGCGACTTGGGCACGCGACACGTTGGATTCGGCTTGAGCCGAGAACGCGACGTTGTCGCTGTCACCGAAGGCAACCAGGCCTTCGTTCTTCGCTTGTTGCAGTTCGGCTTGAATCTGGGCACGGCTGGTCGAGCTGTCGGCTTGGCCGTAGGTACCTTGGAAAGGCACGTTGTCGATGTCGCCGCGGGGGGTACCGGCTTGGGCGGCACCAATCAGGGCAAACGAAACGATCAGCGAGGTGGCGATGGTCTTCATGGCAGTTCTCCTAGTCCTAGTCAGTGGGAGCAGACCGTGTCGGCTAATTCCGTGTGGTCTGTTGCTGTTCCCGATGACTGAATTCTGCGCTCGCAAGCCCTAGGGATAAACCCGATATCCGCTAAATCACCTTTCCAAAAAAGAGACCAATGCTGCTATTGCCACCATTAATGCTTGCTATGGGTGGGCCGTCTTCGCCGGCTGTTGATCAAACGAAAAAACCCCGCAGGCGATAAACGCTACGGGGTTCCTTGGTTCCTGGACTGGCCAGGTTGAATTCTTGGCGGACAGAGGGGGATTCGAACCCCCGATACGCTTTTGACGTATACACGCTTTCCAGGCGTGCGCCTTCAACCGCTCGGCCACCTGTCCTGATCCGGATTTTTCGTCCGGGCAGACCCGAAACGGAAAACGGCAATCCGCGATTCTAGCAGATCCAGATGAAACGTGCTGGCAAGCGTGGGCAACGTCAGTCAGCCAAAATACCTCACCAATCCCCAAAGGCCACCGACAATGCGCAATCTGGATTTCAGCTCCTGGCAGGCACTGCTCTCCACCCTGCTGGGCCTCGCGGTATTTACGTTGATCGGCGTGGGGATCCGCCTCATCGTGATGCAGACGATCCAGCAAAGGCGGCAGCGCGAAAACAGGCAGGTCAATGAGCGCCTGCGTACGCTTATCGCTGCCTACAAGACATTGGGCGGATCGTTCACCGGGAGCCTGCTGGTCGACCCCACGCACCTGCGTGATCTACGCCTGGGCACGAAAGGCAGCACGTCCGCGTCCGATGCCGCCAAATCAGCTGCGGCGCCCACGATGACATCCGGTACCGCCCAAACTTCCGCGCCACCCGCAGGTACCGTTGACCCCGCCCCCACCGGCACGGCGCTCACGCTGCCAGCCCCCAACGATGCCGCCAACGGCGACAACGGCAATCCATCCGAACGCCGCCGCCGCATCCGCGATGCAGTCGAAGCAGCGCTGTCGGACATCATCCTGCTGGGAACGGAAGAACAGGTCAGGATGGCGGCGCACGCAGCCACCGAAATGGCGCAGGGTCGGCCCGTCCATACCGCCGACCTGGTGGTGTCCCTGAGAAACTTCATCCGCAAGGTGCTGGACCTGGAACCCATACCCCGCGCAGTGATCATCCCCGAGCAGGGCCCCGCTCGCCCCGCCCCCTCGGGCGGGAAAGGCAAGGAAGGCGGCAAGGATAATGCGGGTGTGGGAGGCGGCGGAGGTGGTGGCGGCGGAACAGGCGGAGGCGAAGGCGGTGGTAGTGGTGGCGGCGCCGGCATGGGCATGGGTATGGGCCTGGGCGCAGGCGTCGGCGCCGCTCACAACCTCCACGACGACGACACCACGAGCTGACTACCAGCCCTACCGCCCCACCCCACCCCGCGTCACACAATTCAAATAACCGTCCACCGCCGCCAGCACCGTCGCCGTCTGCACGACCTGCGCAAACCGGAACCGGTCTCCATAGACCGTCTCATCGGGAAATTCACTGATCAACATCAGCGGCACCCGCTCGTTCGCCGACTCGGTTATCTGCACGGGAATACCGTTGAGCATGTCAAAGCCCCGCTCCTGCGCATGCGCCTGGAATAGCGCCACCTGGCGGGCATTGAAGCGAATCAGCTCCGGATGCTCCCGTGCAAGCCGGACGGTGATGTTCTCCATCAGCGCGCGCGCCTTGCCGCCCCACCCCGGCTGGTGCCGCAAGACCAGGAAATACCCTTTGGGCACGGTCCACAACTCGAAATTACGCGGCAGATAACCCGACAAAGGCCGCGTCCATTCATGTGCCGGATAACCATGCAGGCTGATGTGCAACTGCGCACCACTCACCTCATACGCCTTGAACCGCGCCTCCAGTTCGTAATACGGCGCCTTCTCGCGATAAGCCAGATCATCGCCCAGGGCGGTATATCGTGCAGCATGGTGCATATGCCGAGGATTGCCCTGGCAAAGCTGTCCAAACAGCGCATAGCCATCCGGATTCTCCAGCCCGATCAACACAAAATGCGAATCCACCCGCGACTTCAACACATGCGCGGCCGCCAGCGCACCAACCACGCCGGACGCTTCGTTCGCATGCTGCCCGCCGGAAATCACCACGGCCGGCTCCGCGCCCCGCACATAGCTGCCCAGCACGGCACGCCCTTGCCGCGTCCGCACGCTGAAAGGCTCGCCGCCCACGACGTGCATCTCATGCGCAATGCGTTCGGGCGACAGCGGCCCGTTGACCTCCGACAACGGCGTCCCCAAGGACCGCGCCACCAGCTCCTTCACCGGCGCGAACGACTCGGTGGCGATGCGCAGCTTGATTTCGCGCTCGCTCTGGCGGACATCCGGCACGATCTGCCCCGGCTGCATGCCGCGGTTTCCCGGCGGCCGCCCCGAATGGCGCTGGAATACCTCCAGCAAACCGAAGTAGATCTCCTCGTGCATGGCCTCGAAGGTACTGATGACCTCGTCCTCGTAGCCGGTGTCACGCTCGATTCCCGGCAGATCCACGGCAATCTCCAGCCGCTCGAAATAAGGCTCGCTGTCACCCCAAGGATGATCGCCGACGACGCGCAATATCGTCTCGTGCATCCGCGAATACTCAGTCGGACGCGCCTCGTCCAGCAACACTCTGCCGTCCGCCCCTTCCACCTTCACCCATCCCGTCGGCGTCAGGCTGACAACGCCGGCATGGTCGGTCACGACATGGTTTGGCGCGAACACTTTCTTCTGCTCCGTGCGAGCGGTGGCATAGCGCAGCTCGATGGCATACTCCAGCTGGGGACCACCCGGCTCGAAAGTGACCTCGATGGTGTCCAGCATGCCGACCAGCGGATAGGCTTCCAAGGTGAACCGGCGCCGTGGCGCCTCGGCATGCACCGGATAGCGCACGGTTACGCCAGCCAGCCCGTTCACCTCGACTTCGTCCAGGAAGAAATGCACCAGCGGCTTGTACGCGCTATAAAAATGCGCCTCCACGCCCACCTGTGCCAGACGCCGCTCCGCCGCGCGCCGCGCCGGGGCCCCCTCGAACAGCCACGCATGAACGCGGGCGCCCCGGTAAGCGGGGTCGGAAAACTCCTGCACCCAGGCATCCAGGGTGCGCTCGAAAGTCTGTTCCAGCAGTATTGCCATGTCTACACCTTGCCGGTGGGATCGAGACGGTCACGCAGCCAATCGCCCAGCAGGTTCAGGCCCAGCACCGTCAACATGATGGCCAGACCGGGAAACACGCTGACCCACCACGCGGTCTGCAAATAGGTCCGGCCATCGGCAAGCATACCGCCCCAGCTCGGAATGGTGGGATCCACCCCCAGGCCCAGGAAGGTCAGGCTGCTTTCCAACAGGATATTGTTGGCCACGTTCAAGGCCATCAGGATGATCAGCGGCCCCAGCAGATTGGGCACGATGTGATGCCGCAGCATCGCCAGGTCGCGCACGCCGAACGCGCGCGCCGCCTGCACGAATTCACGCTCGCGCAAGGCCAGTACCTGCGCGCGCACCAGCCGCGCATACTGCACCCACTGCGAGATCACCATGAAGAAGATCACGTTGAACAGCCCACCCCCAAGGATGGAAATGAACGTGATCGCCACCAGGATGAAGGGCAAGGCCAGCTGCACGTCGGCAAAGCGCATCACGATGACGTCCCACACCCCGCGGTAATAGCCCGACACCAGCCCCATCACCGTGCCCAGCAAGGCGCCGAACAGCACCGAGAAGAATCCGGCGGTCAGCGAAATCTGCCCACCCACCACCACGCGCGCCAGCACGTCACGGCCCAGCGGATCGGTACCGAATACATGCGCCCAGGACTGGAACGGCGCGATCAGGCGCGCGCCCAGGTCCATGGCCTCGCCGCCATCGGGAAACAGCCAGCCGGACAGCAGCACCGCCAGCACCATCACGGCGGTCAGCACCACGCCCAGCACGAACTCCAGGGAACGGAATCGGCGACGGGCGGCGGCACGCCGCGCGGCTTCATTGGGAAGTATCGTCTGCATGGCGCCTCAACGCGTACGAATGCGGGGATCGACGATGCCGTAGGCAGTGTCGACCAACAGATTGACCACGACGATCACCAGCGCCAGCACGGTGACCGCCCCTTGCAACACGGGATAGTCGCGCGACGCGATGGCGTCGAAGGCCAGCGTCCCCATGCCCGGCCAGTTGAAGACTTTCTCGATCACCACGATGCCGCCGATCAGGCCGCCGAACTGCAGGCCCATATAGGTGATGAGCGGAATGGCGCAGTTGCGCAGCGCATGCTTGTACAGCACCACGCGTTCACGCAGGCCCTTGCTGCGCGCCACCATGATGTACTGCGCCGACAGTGTCTCCAGCATGGTGGTGCGCACCAGCCGCACATTCGTCGCGCTGAGGATGATGGCCATGGTCAGCGCCGGCATCACCAGGCTGATGGGGCCATCCCACCCTGAAGGCGGCAACAGCGGAAAGGTGATGGACAACAGCAGCACCAGCATCAAGGCCAGCCAGAAGTTGGGAAAGGACAAGCCCACCAGCGACAGGATGCGGATCGCCTGGTCGCTGGCCTTGCCCTTGTTGACGGCGGCGCGGATCCCCAGCGGCACGGATATCAGGATGGACAGCGCCAGCGAGACGAAAGCCAGCATCAGCGTGGCCGGCAAGGCATCGCCGATGAGCCGCGCCACCGACGTGCCGCCGGCGAAGCTGCGGCCGAAATCCCCCTGCAGCAGTCCGCCCATATAGGACAGGTACTGCACGGCGAATGGGCGGTCCAGCCCCAGCCCGGCGCGAATGTTCTGCAGATCCTGTTCAGTGATGCTGCCGGCACCCTGGCTCAGCATCACCGCCGGGTCGCCGGTCAGGCGCACCGCGTAGGAAACCAGCAGCGTCACCGCAAGCACCACGAAGATGGCTTGCAGCACGCGTTTGACGATAAAACCAGTCATAAGACTTTTCTTGGCAAGCCCCGGCGGCAAGCCGGGGCCCTGTTCAAAAGATCGACGCCGCGGCGTTCCCGGCCTTTATTCGACGCTGGCGTTGACGAAGCGGAAGCGGATATCCCCAGGGATCTCCGCGCCCTTGACGCGATTGTTCACCCCGACGACGGTATCCAGCGCGTACATCGGCAGGTCCAGGGACTGGTCCGCCACATACGCCGCCACCGCGCGCAAGGTCTTCTGCCGTTCATTGACGTCATAGGTATTGCGCTGCGACTCCAGCATCGCATCCAGCTTGGCGTCCTTGTCGTAGGGATTCCACTTCTCGCCGGAGTGGTACATCAGATACGCGGTGTTGTCGTAGTCATACGTCCAGCCGCCCCACTGGTTCTGCCACATCGCGCCGGTCTTGCCCTGCGGGATGATGTCGTTGATCAGCACCGGCGTCTCGTACGGCTTGATGGTGACCTTCACGCCCACCGCCTGCATGTAGGCGGCCATGGCCTGCGCCACTTCACGGAACTGGGAATCGCTGCCGCGCACATCCAGCTGGATGGTTTCGCCGGGCTTGACACCCGCCGCCGCCAGCAGCTTCTTCGCCTCGGCCGGATTGAAGGGCAGCGGCTTGAGCGCCGGGTCGTAGCCGAAGGACAGATCGCCCTGGAAGCTGGCGATAGGCTTGGCCTTGCCCATCAGCAACTGCTTGATGATGGCGTCGCGGTCCACGGCCATGGTCAAGGCGCGGCGCACCTCGCGCTTGGCGGTGATGCCATGCACGGTATCGAAGCGCACCACGATGGTGACCGGACCACTGGTGCTGACGATATGCGCGTTGGACGACTTGTCGATGGTGGCGACCAGGTTCAAGGGAATGACGGTGGCGATATCCACTCGTCCTGCCTGCAGCTCCGCCACCTGCGTCGCGGGTTCGGCGATGAAGCGATACACCAGCTGGTCCAGCTTGGGCTTGCCGCCCCAGTAGTCATCGTTGCGCGCCAGCGTCAGGCTGACCTTGGGCTTGTAGTCGACGAACTTGAACGGGCCGGTGCCGACGGGATGTTCGTTGAAGTAGGCATCCCCTTTCTCCTGGATGTACTTCGGCGGCACGATCATGCCGCCATAGCCGGCCAGCTTGGTCAGTATCACGGGATCGGGGCGCTTCATGATGAAGTCGACCGTGTGCGCATCGACCACTTCCACCTTGTCGATGGACGTGTAGTTGGAGCGCTGCGGACCCTTCGCGCCTTCCTGGCTCAGCAGCCGATCGAAGGTGAACTTGACGGCATTGGCGTCGAAGGGCTCGCCGTCGTGGAACTTGACGCCTTCGCGCAGCTTGAAGCGGATGCGCGCGTTGTTGTCCAGGAATTCCCAACTGGTCGCCAGCGCCGGCTGCAGCTTCATGTCCGCGCCGCGCATGGTCAGGCCGTCATAGATGTTGCTGCCGACCGATCCCCACCAGGTCACGAACGTGTCGATCGGGTCCCAGCTGCCGGCATCCTGCGTGATGGCCACCGTCATGGTGCCGGCCGCGTGCGCGCCGGACAAAGGCAACAATGCCCCGGCGCCCAGCGCCAGCGCCACGCTCATCGCGGCCGCGGTTTTTTTCAGGGTAAACATGATTGCCTCCAGGTGCAGAATCGATAAGGGAACAAGGTCAGGGTGCCTTTCGCGGTGGAAATGGCAATGGCAAAACGGGCAATCAACTGCGAAATAACGGACGATCAAGGGACAACCTGTGAACCATCAACGGGCCACCAGATGCCCCGGTTCGACTTCATCCAGCAGCAGAAGCGCCGGCTCATCGCCGACGCGCCGCACCGGGCTGGGGATCTCCCCGGACACCAGGCTGGTATCGATATGGCGGCCAGGCTCGGCCACCGGCACTGCCGCCAACAGCTTGCGCGTATAGGCATGGCGCGGCGCCTCGAAGATGCGGCGCCGGCTGCCAAGCTCGACGATCTGCCCCAGGTACATCACCGCCACCCGATGGCTGACCCGCTCCACCACCGCCATGTCGTGTGTGATGAACAGATAGGACAGGCCGTGTTCTTTCTGCAGGTCCATCAGCAGATTCAGGATCTGCGCCTGAATGGACACGTCCAGGGCCGACACCGATTCGTCGGCGATGATCAGCCGCGGCTTGCTGGCCAGGGCGCGCGCGATGCACACGCGCTGGCGCTGGCCGCCGGAAAACTCGTGCGGATAACGCGAGGCATGCCCGGGTTCCAGGCCTACGTGCTCCAGCAACTCGGCGACGCGCCGCTGGATGGCGGCCTGCCCGTCCAGCAGCCCGTGCGTGACGACAGGCTCGGCGATGCTGAAACCCACGGTCTTGCGCGGATCCAGCGACGCGTATGGATCCTGGAAGATGTACTGGATTTCCTGGCGCAGCCGCTGGCTGCCCGCGCGGTCCATCGAGAAGATATCGCGCCCATCGAAGCGCACCTCGCCTGACGTCGGCGCCACCAGCTGCTGCAGGGTCTTGCCGATGGTCGACTTGCCGCTGCCCGACTCGCCCACCAGGGCCAAGGTCTCACCGGGATAGAGATCGAAGCTGACGCCTTCCACCGCGTGCACGCGATGCGTGGCCCGGCCCAGGAAGTTGCGCTTGACGTCGAAGCGCGTGGTCAGGCCGCGCACGCTGAGCAAGGGCTGGCGATAGTCCGCCGTATCCTGGTCATAGGCGGCGCCCACCTGGCGCAGTGTGTCGCCGTCCAGCAGCGTCTGCTGCGTACGGCGCGGCAGGTCGGTGCCGGTCATGCTGCCCAGGCGCGGCACGGCCGCCAGCAGGGCCTGGGTATAGGCGTGCCGGGGCGCCTCGAAAATCTGCTTGACCGTGCCCTGCTCCACCTTCTTGCCGCGCAGCATGACGACCACCTCGTCGGCCATTTCCGCCACCACGCCCATATCGTGCGTGATGAACACCACCGCGGTGCCCAGGTCGCGCTGCAGCTCGCGAATGATGTTGAGGATCTGCGCCTGGATGGTGACGTCCAGCGCGGTAGTGGGCTCGTCGGCGATCAGCAGGCGCGGCTGGCAGGACAGGGCCATGGCGATCATGACGCGCTGGCGCATGCCGCCGGACAGCTGGTGCGGATACCGGTCCAGCATCTGCTCCGCATCCGGCAGGCGCACTTTCTCCAGCAGGGCCCGCGCGGCCTGGCGCGCAGCCGCCGGCGCCAGCCGCTGATGCAGCACGATGGCTTCCTGGATCTGGTCGCCCACCGTGTAGACGGGATTCAGCGACGTCATCGGCTCCTGGAAGATCATGGCGATGTCGTTGCCGCGCAAGGCACGCATCCGGTCTTCGGAAACCTGGGTCAGGTCCAGCGCCTGGCCTTCCTTGTCGCGCAACACGATGCTGCCGGCGCTGACGCGCCCGCCCGTATAGCGGGTGAGGCCCATGATGGCCAGGGAAGTGACGGACTTGCCCGAGCCCGATTCGCCCACGATGGCCAGGGTCTGGCCAGGACGTACGTCGAAGTCGAGGCCGTCGACGGCACGCACGGGACCGGAGTCGGAGGCAAAGTCCACGGTGACCCCTCGCAACGACAGCAGGATATCGGCGGAAGGCGGGGCGGTGTTGCTGGTAGACAAGGAAGGAATTTGCAAATGTGATTCTGGGTGAATCGGGTGATTCTCGATGGTGCCGCCCCACGGGCACATCCGTACAAACCCTTATATCCACACCTCGTCCACGCACGCCAGGAAAGCCCGCACCAGCCGCGTGCTGGGCGTATTGGCGGGCCGCAGCACATAGCTGCTGAATTCAATCACGGGCTCGAACGCGATTGCCTTCGTACCAGGCGTCTTCATGCTGCGGCTGACGATGGGATTGACGATACCCACCCCCAGTCCCAGCCCCACCATGCGGCAGATGGTGGTCGCGTAAGGCGTTTCTATCGTCAGCTCCCGGTCGTCCGACTCGAAGGCCGCATCGGTGGCCAGCCGCGTGGAACTGCCATGCGGCAGGGAAATGAAGCGCTCGCCCGCCAGGTCCCTGGCCTTGATCAGCCGCTTACGCGCCAGGCGGTGGTCGCTGGGCACGACGCAGACGCCGCGCTCCTTGCGCAACAGGGCGCTCTCGATGCCAGGGATGTCTGAGAGAAAGGAAACCAGCCCCACGTCGCAGTACCGCATGGCCGTCCACTGTGCGACGGCCGACGACCCGCTGGTATGGATCACCACCGGCACCTTGGGATAGCGTTCGGTGAACAGGCGTATGGCCTCGGGGATGATGCTCATGGCGATCGACGTCACCGCCCCCACCCGCAAGCTGCCCGTGCCGGACTGGCGTATGGAGCGGGCCGACTCGGACAGGCTGTCCAGCCCGACGAAGGCCCGTTCGACTTCACGCAGCAAAGCCTCTGCTTCGATGGTGGGAAAAATGCGTCCGGCAACGCGCTCGAACAGGGCGAAGCCGACTTCCTTTTCCAGCTGTGAAATCACACGGGTGACGTTGGGCTGCGAGGTGTGCAACTGACTCGCCGCCAGCGTCATCGAGCGCGTCAGCATGACGGCGCGGAAGGTTTCTATCTGCTTGAAATTCATGCCGCGCCGCTGCGGAAACGCTTGCTTCCGCGCCCATATCAAGAATGTATCGATGCGCCAAGATAACTGATTTGACGTTACAGGGGGGCATTTTCATACTGGTCCGCAGACGTTTCAACGGAGCAGGAAAATGGAATCCAAGGTCAGTCGACGCCTCAAAGAGGCCCTCGCACCCGAAGTACGCGAGTACATCTACACGCCGCGCCTCATGCGCGAATTTCACGCCAACTTCGGCTACCTGACGAGCATCAACCAGGCGCATCTGCTGATGCTGCATGGCGCCGGCCTGATGGACACGGCCACCGCCGCCGCCCTGGCCCGCGCGCTGTTGCGGATGGAAGAAGAAGGGCCGGACGCGGTCGAACTGGACGCCGCCCGCGAAGAGGCCTACTTCAACTACGAAGCGCGTCTGATGGAGATCGCCGGCCGCGACGCGGGCGGCCGCCTGCACATGGCGCGCAGCCGCAACGACATGGGCGCCACGGTCGACCGCATGAAGGCGCGCGCCAAGATCCTGGACCTGATCGACGCCATGGCCGCCGTGCACGACGCCGCCCTGACGCGAGCCCGTGAACATGCCGATGTGGTCATGCCGGGCTACACGCATCTGCAGCCGGCCCAGCCCATCACCTACGGCTACTACCTGACGGCAGTGGCCGAGACCATACTCCGCGACATCGACCGCCTGAACCTGGGCCTGCGCCGCCTGGATGCCTGCCCCCTGGGCGCGGGCGCCCTGGCCGGCACGGCCTTCCCCATCGATCGCGGCATCACCGCCGGCTGGCTGGGTTTCGCCGCGCCCGTGCCCAACGCCCTGGATGCGGTGGGCTCGCGCGACTTTGCCCTGGAGATCCTGTCGTCGATCACCATTGCCGCCGTCACGTGGAGCCGGGTCGCGCAGGACTATTACGTCTGGTCGACGCCGGAGTTCGGCTTGATCGAATTTCCCGACAGCGTGGCCAGCACGTCCAGCATCATGCCGCAGAAGAAGAACCCGGCCGTGCTCGAGCATCTCAAGGGCAAGGCAGGACACATGCTCGGCCTGTTGACGGCATCCATGGCCACCATCAAGGGCACCAACTTCACCCACACGGGCGACGGCAGCCGCGAAAGCATGCGCAGTTTCTACGAGGCCGCGGACGAGTCCACGCGTTGTCTGGCGCTGTTGCGCCTCATCGTCGATCGCGCCCAGCCGCGCCCGCAAACCATGCTGGCGCAGGCGCGCGGCAACTTCTCCACGGCCACCGACCTGGCCGACGCACTGGTGCGCGAGGCTGGCATGTCCTTCCGCGACGCTCACCATGTCGTCGGCGCGGTGGTGCGCAGCGCGCTGGACCAGGGCATTACCGCCGACCGGATCGACACCGCCCTGATCGACGCCGCCTGCCACGAAGAACTGGGCCGGCCGGCGGGCCTGAGCGCTGCTACCGTCGCGGACTGCCTGGATCCGCGGCGCAATGTCGCCTCGCGCAAGATCCTCGGTGGACCGGCACACGAACGCGTCATTGAAAGCATCGAGCGGCAGGCGCGGATGCGCGCTCACCTGCTGGACGAAACGCAGACCTGCCGGCGCCGCATCGCCGACGCCGCCGCGACGCTCACGCAACAGACCCGTGAGTTGGCGGCGGCGGGGCAGTGACTCCGCCGGCGGCGCTGAGCACTGCAAGCACTGAAGGTACTGAAGGTACTGCGGGCACTGCGGGCACTGCGAGCACTGCGGGCGTTGAAGGCCCGGCAAGAAGCATCGAGCACTGAACGAAGCACAAGATTCCAAGGGGAAAACCACCATGAACATTCTGCGTCGACTCATCCTGGGCGCCGCGCTGGCGCTCCCGCTCGCGACTCACGCGGCGGAGTCCTATCCCAGCAAACCCATCCGCCTAATCGTCCCCTTCGCGCCAGGAGGCAGCGTCAACCTGATGGGCCGGCTCCTGGCCGACAACCTGTCGCAGCGCCTGGGCCAGCAGGTGATCGTGGAAAACCGCGCCGGCGCCGGCGGCCTGATCGGCGCCGAACTGGTGGCCAACGCGGCCCCGGACGGCTACACCTTGCTACTGGCCACGATGGGAGCGCAGTCCATCCTGCCTTACCTGTCCAAGCAGTTGCGCTTCGATCCCAAGACCGCCTTCACGCCCATCGGCGAATTCGCCAGCCTGCCCAATGTCCTGGTCACGTCACCCGACCTGCCGGTGAACAACCTGGCCGACCTCACCGCCTATGCCAAGGCCCACCCTGGCGAGTTGAGCATGGCATCCGCGGGGATAGGCTCGGTCAACCAGATGGTGGGCGAATTATTCATGCTCAAGACCGGCACCCGGTTCACGCACGTCCCGTACAAAGGGGTCGGTCCCGCCATGGTCGATCTGATGGGCGGACGCGTGCAAATCCTCTTCGCCAACGTGCCCGGTGTCGCGGCCCAAGTGAAGGAAGGCAAGCTCAAGGGCCTGGGCATCGCGGGCGACAAGCGCAGCGCCATGCTGCCCGACGTCCCCACGATGAAGGAAGCCGGCGCTTGCGACTGCGTGGTGGAATCCTGGTACGGTCTCATGGGACCGGCCGGCATGCCCGCCGACCTGGTGGACCGCCTGTCCCGCGAGCTGCGCGACGTGGTCGCCACGCCAGCCATGCAGCACATGCTGGCCGAGCAAGGCGCCGAAGCCATACAGGGCACGCCCGCGCAATTCTCGGCCCTCATCGACGCGGAGTCCAAGCGCTGGTCGGAACTGATCAAGGAAGCCAGGCTGGCTGAATAGGAGCAAGCGCTGCGACTGCATTGCAGCTGCGCCAAGAAATAAGCCCCGGGCATTCGCCCCGGGGCTTTTCTGACTGCGTGGCACGACAGCCGCCTTACGGCGTCACTTCCCGATAGGACATCCGTTCCCCGCTGGTGTCGGTTTCCTCCAGGCGCACCTTGAAGCCCCACAAGCGCCCGAGATGCTTGAGAACTTCCTCGGCATCCTCGGCCACCAGCGGCCGGCCGCGCGTCTGCAGATGGCGCAGCACCAGTGACCGGTCGGTGTCGCGGTTGTAGCGCAGCACCTGGATATCCGGCACCTGGTTGTCGCGGTTGTGCTGCTCGGCGAGCAGCTTGCGCACGCGCCGGTAGCCTTCGTCGTCATGGATCGCCGCCACTTCCAGCTTGGGGTTGGACGCGTGGTCGGCAATGGCGAAGAAGCGGAAATCCCGGATCAGCTTGGGCGACAGGTATTGCGAGATGAAGGACTCGTCCTTGAAGTTGCGCATGGCGAAGTCCAGCGTCTTCAGCCAATCCCCACCCGCGATGTCGGGGAACCAGCGCCGGTCCTCCTCGGTCGGATGTTCGCAGATGCGGCGTATGTCCGTCATCATGGCGAAGCCCAGCGCATAGGGATTGATGCCGCCATAGCCACGCTGGTCGAAACCCCGCTGGCTCACCACATTGGTGTGGCTCTGCAGGAACTCGATCATGAAGCCGTCGGTCACCAGCCCCTTTTCATGCATGCGGTTAAGGATGGTGTAGTGCCAGAACGTGGCCCAGCCCTCGTTCATGACCTTGGTCTGCATCTGCGGATAGTAGTACTGCGCAATCTTGCGCACGATACGCACCAGTTCCCGCTGCCAGGTCTGCAGCTTGGGCGAATGCTTTTCGATGAAGTAGAGGACGTTCTCCTCCGGCTCCGGCGGAAAGACGCTTTCGCGGCCCTTTTCCTGCTCTTCCGATTTGGGCACCGTGCGCCACAGATCGTTGAATTGCAGCCGCTGGTATTCCTCGCGGTCCGCCACCCGTTGCAGCTCTGCCTTATAGGACACCGGCGCCGGCCGCTTGTAGCGATCGACCCCGTGGGAGGACAGCGCATGGCAGGAATCGAGAATTTCCTCCACCGCGTCGATACCGTAGCGTTCCTCGCACGCCATCACGTATTTGCGCGCGAACACCAGGTAGTCCACCACGCCCTCGGCGTCGGTCCACTGGCGGAACAGGTAATTTCCCTTGAAGAAAGAGTTGTGGCCATAGCTGGCGTGGGCGATCACCAGGGCCTGCATCGCCATGGAATTCTCTTCCATGAGATAGGCGATGCAAGGATCAGAGTTGATGACGATCTCATACGCCAGGCCTTGCGCGCCCTTGCGATAGGCCTGCTCGTTGACGATGAAATCCTTGCCGTAGGACCAGTGCGCATAGCCGACCGGCAGGCCGGCCGAGGCATACGCGTCCAGCATCTGCTCGGACGTGATGACCTCGATCTGGTTCGGATAGGTATCCAGCTTGAACTCGGCCGCGATCTTGGCGATGGCCTCGTCGTAGCGTTGCAGCAGCTCGAACGTCCATTCCGACGTGGTCGAGATAGGCCCTTCACCGGGCGTGCCGCCGCCCGGCAGGTCGCCGGTGGCGGGGGCTTCCAGCGCATTCAGGATGGCGTTCATGCGGCCTCCTTGCGGAACAACTCGTGAAACACCGAGAAAATCTCCGAGCGGTCGGATATGCGTCGCATGACGAAGTGCTCGGCCGGCTCCCGTTCGTATTCCGCCCACAGACTGCTCTTGCGCACGTCATGGATGTCGTGCAGCTCGATATAGGCGAAATACCGCGTGGCCGGCAACAAGTGCTCCGACAGGAAACGCACACTGCGGCCGGCGTCGGCACCGAAGGAATCGCCGTCGCTGGCCTGCGCCGCGTAGATATTCCAGGTCGACGGCGAATACCGCTTGGCGATGATCTCGTGCATCAGCTCCAGGGCTGACAACACCACCGTGCCGCCGCTCTTCGGATCGTGGAAGAAGGTGTCCTCGTCCACTTCCTCGGCATTGTCGGTATGGCGGATGAAAACCAGGTCGACATGCTCGTACTTGCGCGTCAGGAACAGGTAAAGCAGCGTGAAGAAGCGCTTGGCCATGTCCTTCTTGGTTTCGTCCATGGAGCCCGAAACGTCCATCAGGCAGAACATGACGGCGCGCGCCACCGGCACCGGCACCGACACGCGATTGCGATAACGCAGGTCGATTTCATCCAGGAAAGGCACCCGTGCCAGCCGGCCGCGCAAGCTTTCCACCTGATCGCGGGCGGCCTGCACCAGCTCGTCCGAAGCCTTGTCGGCCAGCAACGCTTCCAGCGCGTCCTCCGCCGCCGTCAATTCCTGGCGCGCGCCCACGCTCAGGGCGATACGGCGCGACAAGGAAGCCTTCAACGTGCGATTGACGCTAAGCGAGCTGGGCGACCCGGTCGTCGTGTAGCCGGCGCGCTGCCATTTCTTCTGGTTGACGTCACCCAGCTGGGTGCGCACCAGATGCGGCAATTCCAGGTCCTCGAAGAAGAAATTGAGGAACTCGGCACGCGACAGGGTGAACGTGAACTGGTCCACCGAGTCGCCTTCGCCCGGCTCATTGCCGCCACCCTGGCCGGCCCCACCCTGGGGCCGGTCTATGGTGTCGCCCGCGACGAACTCGCGGTTGCCCGGATGCACGATCTCCCGATCGCCCCCGGGTCCATGCCGGAACCGGGGTTCGGAGATGTCGCGGGTGGGCAGATTGATCTCCCCGCCCTGATCCATCTCTTCGATCGAGCGCTCGCGAATCAGGTCCCGGACTGCCTTGCGTACCTGAGTCTTGTAGCGCCGAAGAAAACGTTCCCGATTGACGGCGCTCTTGTTGCGTCCATTGAGACGACGATCGATAAGTGAGTTCATAGCACCCCGCTCAGGAGGATTTTCTGACCCGCAAATACCATTCGCAGAGCAGCCGCACCTGTTTCTCGGTATAGCCTTTATCGACCATCCGTTCGACAAAACTCTGGTGCTTGCTCTTGTCCTCGGCCGAAGCCTTGGCATTGAAGGAAATGACGGGCAGCAGGTCTTCGGTATTCGAGAACATTTTCTTCTCGATCACTTCGCGCAGCTTCTCGTAGCTGGTCCACGTCGGATTGCGGCCACTATTGTTGGCACGCGCCCGCAACACGAAATTGACGATCTCGTTGCGGAAATCCTTCGGATTGGCGATGCCCGCCGGTTTCTCGATTTTTTCGAGTTCGTCGTTCAGCGCCGAGCGGTCGAAGCTTTCGCCGGTTTCCGGATCGCGGAATTCTTCATCCTGGATCCAGCAATCCGCGAAGGTGACGTAGCGGTCGAAAATGTTCTGGCCATATTCCGAATAAGACTCCAGATAGGCGGTCTGGATTTCCTTGCCGATGAACTCCGCATAACGCGGCGCCAGGTAACCCTTGATGAATTCCAGATAGCGCCGCCGCGTGTCCTCGGGGAAGTCCTCGCGGCCGATGCGCTGCTCCAGCACATACATTAGGTGCACCGGGTTGGCCGCAACTTCGGTCTGGTCGTAGTTGAAGACGCTGGAAAGAATCTTGTACGCGAAACGCGTCGATACCCCGTTCATGCCCTCATCGGTACCGGCGTAGTCCTTGTACTCCTGCAGCGACTTGGCCTTTGGATCGACATCCTTCAGCGTCTCGCCGTCATACACCCGCATCTTGGAATAGATGTTGGAATTCTCCGGCTCCTTGATACGGGTCAGCACGGAGAACTGCGCCATCATGTCCAGGGTGCCGGGCGCGCAAGGCGCTTCGCTCAGCGAGCTGTTGCGCAGCAGCTTGTCGTAGATGCAGACTTCTTCCGACACCTGCAGGCAGTACGGCACCTTGACGATGTAGATACGATCGAGGAAGGCCTCGTTGTGCTTGTTGTTGCGGAAGGTCTGCCACTCCGATTCATTGGAGTGGGCCAGGATGCTGCCGTTGAACGGAATCGCCGAGAAGCCTTCGGTACCCTTGAAGTTGCCTTCCTGCGTGGCCGTCAGCAGGGGGTGCAGCATCTTGATGGGCGCCTTGAACATTTCGACGAATTCGAGCAAACCCTGGTTGGCCTGGCACAGGCCGCCGGAGTAGCTGTACGCATCCGGGTCGTCCTGCGAATAGCGATCCAGCTTGCGGATGTCGACCTTGCCGACCAGCGAGGAAATGTCCTGGTTGTTCTCGTCGCCCGGCTCGGTTTTGGCGATCGCCAATTGGCGCAGCACGGACGGGTTCAGGCGCACGACGCGAAACTGCGAGATGTCGCCGTCGAATTCCTTCAGGCGCTTGATGGCCCAAGGCGACATGATGCCGCTCAGGTAGCGCCGCGCAATCCCGTATTCCTGTTCGAGTTGTTCGCCAAAACGATCCGGGTGAAACAGGCCGAGCGGCGTCTCGTTGACCGGGGACCCCTTGAGCGCATAGATGGGGTAACTCTCCATCAGCGATTTCAGGCGTTCCGCGATGGAAGACTTGCCGCCGCCGACCGGTCCCAGCAGGTAGAGGATCTGCTTGCGTTCTTCCAGGCCCTGCGCGGCATGCTTGAAGAAGGCCACGATCTGGCTGATCACGTCCTCCATGCCGAAGAATTCCTTGAAGGCTGGATAGCGCCGGATGATGCGATTGGCAAACAACCGGGACAGCCGCAGATCGTTGCGAGTGTCGATGATCTCCGGTTCGCCGATCGCAGCCAGCATCCGCTCGGCGGGGCTGGCATACGCCATCGGATCACGCTTCGCCAGATTGAGGTATTCCTCAAGGGTCAGCTCCGCTTCCTGATCCCTGGCGTACTGCGACTTGAAGCCTTCTACGATGTTCAGCATCGTGACACCTCCAACAACGTCGTGCGAAAAGGTCTACTAAGCTCCCGTTAGCTCATTGTGTGCCTGTGTGTTCTGCACTGCTAGAGGTATTCGCCATTAGTTCATTCGTGGGTCATACATCGCAATGCGTTGTTGCTTTCGACACACACACACGGCATTACGGTCCGCGGCGATATGGTTTAGTCCAGTGACAAACAACACAAGTTCCGCAAAAAGAGAGGGGAAAACGCGCATTGAAATAAATCATCTCGATATACGCCATCAGCCTCTCACCACAAAAAACAGAGAAACGCGCGACCGTCCAATCCTGTTGAAGACCTACACGCCGCGATGGATTTCCTTCGCGCCCGGCGCGCTAAGCATGCGTTCGACATAGCGTGCAATCGTGTCGATTTCCAAGTTGACTTTGTCGCCCGCCTTTACGTTACGCAACGTGGTCACCTCTTGGGTATGCGGAATAACGTTAATACTTATGTTGGAACCCTTTCCTTCGGGCATATCTTCCACGCGATTTACCGTGAGGCTGATGCCATTTACGGTAACAGAGCCTTTATAAGCGAGATATTTCGCGATTTGCGTGGGGGCCCGGATGATAAGCTCCCTCGATTCACCGACCTGTTCATAGCTCTCCACGACACCCAGGCCATCGACGTGGCCGGACACCATATGGCCGCCGAGGGCGTCGCCGAGACGCAGCGCTTTTTCCAGGTTCACTTCGCCAGGCTGCGCCAATCCGGTGGTGAGATTCAGGCTTTCGCGCGAAACGTCCACTTGGAATTCACGACCCTGCAAAGCGACCACGGTCATGCAGGCTCCCTGGATGGCGATCGAATCGCCCAGCCCCACATCGCTCAAGTCCAGTGCGCCGGCGTCGATATGCAGGTGTAAACCCGCGTCGCCGTCATTGGATTCAAAAGGCTGGACACGTACGATACGTCCCACGGTCGCCACGATGCCGGTAAACATAAGAACTCACTCCTGGTAATTTCCTTGAACCGGAGCCACCATTCCGTTGCCGGATGGCAAGTAGGCACGCAAGCCGTGCGCCTGCGCGGCCTGGCCGCCGAGGACTAGGGGTAAACAATAGGGCAACGCCTGTGCGCGGCCCGCCTCAACTGGCGGCAGCAGCCGTCATCAACTGCTGCCAACGTTCCATATAGCGGCCGCGCAGGCGCACATCGCCGCCCAGCCGCGCTACATCGATGAATTCAAAACGGCGCGCTTCCTTCAGGTGCTCCAGCATGGGCAGGCCCACCATGCCGGCGGCATCGCCCAGCAACACCGGCGCGATATAGGCCAACACCTCGTCCACGCAATCGGCGGCCAGCAACGCACCGCTCAAGCCGGCGCCGGCCTCCACATGCACTTCATTGACCTGCTGCTCGCCCATCCACCGCAGCATCGCTGCCAGGTCGACGCGGCCGGGAAAGGCGCGGCCAGCGGAGGCCCGGCCGTCCGAGGCGCTGGCCGCAGGCGCGCCATCCGCTGCGTCGCCACCGGCGGCGGGCAGGCGGATCACGCGCGCGTTGCGCTGCTCCAAGCGCCGGGCCTTCTCCTGGTCGTCGCTGGTGGTAAACACCCATACCTCGGAACCGTCGAGCAGGCGGGCGTTTTCCGGCAGGCGCAGTTCGCTGTCCACAACCGCCTTGCGCGGCTGGCGCGGCAGGTCGAAATCCCGCACCGTCAGTTGCGGATCGTCCTTCAGCACGGTGCCCATGCCGGTCAGGATGACGTCCGCCCGCGCACGCCAGGCATGCCCATCGGCGCGCGCTTCCGCCCCGGTGATCCATTGCGACATGCCGTTATGCAGGGCACTGCGGCCATCCAGGGACGCCGCCAGCTTGAGCCAGGTCCAGGGCGTGCCGCGGCTCATGCGCGCGGCGAAGCCGGCATTCAGCGCCAAAGCTTCTTCCTGGCAGATGCCTGCCGTGACGGCGATGCCGGCGTCGCGCAGACGCGCCAGGCCGGCCCCGGCCACCAGCGGATTGGGATCGCCCATGGCCACCACCACGCGCGCCGGCGCCGCGGCCACCACGGCATCCGCGCAAGGCGGCGTGCGGCCGTAATGGCTGCAAGGTTCCAGGGTCACGTAGAAGGTGGCGCCGGCGGTGGACTCGCCACGCCTTGCCGCATCGCGCAGGGCACCGACCTCGGCGTGCGCACCGCCAGGCGGCTGCGTCGCGCCCTCGCCAATCACACGGCCATCGCGCACGATGACGCACCCCACCCGGGGATTGGGCGTGGTCGTGTACATAACGGTTCGGGCGAGCGCCAATGCGTGGCGCATCCAGTGCAGGTCGGCTTCGGTAGTCACGTGTGAATTGTATGCCCGGCCTCGTCATTGCGCTGGCGCCGGATTGCCCACACGGGCATCATGGCGATGTCCGAATCGGTCCGCATATGGTCCGGCCCGGATCTGGCATGACAACGGGCCGGGTTGCACAATGCGTTGCATACCGGCGCCAATCGCCGGTTTCCCGGAGAGTCACATGAAACAAGCAGTGCTGGTCATTGATGTGCAGGAATCCTTCCGGCGGCGTCCGTATTGGGACGACAAAGAATTGCCGGTGTTTTACGCTGCGCTCAAGCAGGTGCTCGGCCAGGCAGCCGCCGCGGGTATTCCCGCGCTGCGGATTTTTCATCACGAGCCCGACGCGCCGGCCGATGATCCTTTCTCGCCGCAGTCCGGCCTGGTGCGCACGCTGGAGGAAATCCATTACACGCCCGTGGCGACATTCCACAAAACGGTGCATTCCGCGCTCTATTCCAGGGATGGAAACGGCACCACCCTGGAGCATTGGCTACGCGAACATGGCATCGAGGAAGTCATCGTCTGCGGCATCCGTACCGAGCAATGCTGCGAAACGACGTCGCGCCACGCCTCCGACGCCGGCTTCCAGGTGCGCTTCGTCGCCGACGCCACGCTGACCTTTCCCATGGTCAGCGCCGCCGGCCGCCGTTACACCGCCGCCGATATCCGTGACCGTACGATGCTGGTGCTGGACGGACGCTTCGCCCGCATCGTCGACGCGGCAGGGGCCTTGGCGGCCTAGCGCTCATGGAGGCAAGCCAACGCCACAGTCCCGCAGCGCCGGCAGCCGCCCTGCCGCCCGTCTCCACGCCGGTCTATTTCATCCTGCTGCCGCGAACCGTCCTGCTGGATGTCGCGGGTCCGGCCGAGGTGTTCCGGGTGGCTAACAAATACGCGCCGGGAAG
The DNA here is from genome assembly GCF_002209485.1 of Achromobacter sp. HZ34. GTDB lineage: Bacteria > Pseudomonadota > Gammaproteobacteria > Burkholderiales > Burkholderiaceae_B > Bordetella_C. The sequence continues at coordinate 405,365 of NZ_NJIX01000003.1, forward strand.
TTTCGAACTGCATTTTTGCGGTCCCGCCGCCGGCATGGATAGCGGCCTGCCCGGCTTGCGCCTGGCCGGGCTGGCGCCGCTGCCGCAACGGCTGCCCGCGCATGGGCTGGCCGTGGTGGTGGGGACGGTGGGTGCGGAGATCGCCTGGCAAGAGCAGGAGACGCGGCAACTGGTGGACTGGCTGGCGCGGCGCCATCCCGCCGATGGCTTTCGCCTGATGACGGTGTGCTGGGGCGCCCTGCTTGCCGCGGCGGCCGGCCTGCTCGACCAGCGCGCCTGCACCAGCCATCATTCCTGCCTGGGCATGCTGGCGCGGATAGCCCCCGAAGCGCGGGTGCTCGATAACCGCATCTTCGTGGAGGACGGGCGCGTACTGAGCAGCGCCGGCTATACCGCCGGCATCGACCTGGCCCTGCACCTGACCGCCAACCTGTGCGGTGCCAGGGTGGCCAGCGCGGTGGCGCGTGAAATGGTGGTCTATCTGCGCCGCGAGGGCGACGACCCCGCCGTTTCCCCCTGGCTGGAGCATCGCAATCACCTGCATCCCGTCGTACACCGGATCCAGGATGCCATCGTGCAGGAACCCGCGGCGCCGTGGTCGGCGCAGGCCATGGCAAAGCGGGCGCACACCAGCAGCCGTCATCTGGCCCGCCTGTTCGCGCGCCATGCCGGCTGTTCGCCGCTGGAATACCTGCACCGGATCCGCATCGCCATGGCGCGGGAACTGGTACGGGAGAGCGGGATGAGCCTGGAAAATGTGGCGGAGCGCGCCGGCTTCGGTTCGGTGCATCACCTGCGCCGTGTCTGGCGCAAGTTCGAAGCGCTGTCGCCAGGCGCCTGGCGCAACGGCGATTGATGGGGATGGCCGTCCATCGACAGCGAACAATGTGGGAAGCTTGCTGACGCCAGCAGCGACCCTCTTATTCCTTGCGCAGCTTGCCTTGCAACAGTGGGCCCTGCATCTCACGGATGGCTTCGATGAATTCGCCGATGTCCTCGAAACTGCGGTAGACCGAGGCAAAGCGCACGTAGGCCACCTTGTCGAGCTTCTTCAGCTCGTTCATGACCAGCTCGCCGACATAAGCGGACGGCACTTCGCGCTTGCCGCTGGCCAGCAGCGTCTCTTCGATGCGCGCCGCGGCGGCGTCGACGTCCTCGGTGCTGACCGGGCGCTTGCGCAGCGCCAGCGACAAGCTGCCGCGCAGCTTGCCTGGCTCGAAATCGCTGCGGCTGCCATTGCGCTTCACGATAGACGGCATGGTCAACTCGACCCGTTCGTAAGTCGTGAAGCGCTTGTCACACGATTGGCAACGGCGACGCCGGCGAATGGTATCGCCTTCTTCGGACACCCGGCTGTCGACGACCTGGGTGTCCGTATGCCCGCAGAATGGACAGCGCACGTTGCCGGACCCTGATCAGCCGCCGTAGACCGGCAGGCTGGCCGTCAGCGCATCGACGCGGGTACGCACCGCGGCGATGTTGGCTTCGTCGCGCGGGTTGTCCAGCACGTCGGCGATCAGGTTGGCGGTGAGTTCGGTTTCCGCTTCCTTGAAGCCACGGGTGGTGATGGCCGGTGTACCCAGGCGGATACCGCTGGTGACGAAGGGCTTTTCCGGGTCGTTGGGAATGGCGTTCTTGTTGACCGTGATGTGAGCCTGGCCCAGCACCGCTTCCGCTTCCTTGCCGGTGATGCCCTTGGCACGCAGATCAACCAGCATGACGTGGCTTTCGGTACGGCCGGAGACGATGCGCAGGCCGCGCTTGACCAGGGTTTCCGCCAGCACCTTGGCGTTCTTCACCACCTGCTCGGCGTAGCCCTTGAATTCCGGCTGCAGCGCTTCCTTGAACGCCACGGCCTTGGCGGCGATGACGTGCATCAGGGGACCGCCCTGGATGCCCGGGAAAATGGCGGAATTGATGGCCTTCTCGAACTCGGCCTTCATCATGATCACGCCACCACGGGGACCGCGCAGCGATTTGTGCGTGGTCGACGTGACGAAGTCGGCATGCGGCACCGGGTTGGGATACGCGCCACCCGCCACCAGACCGGCGTAGTGGGCGATGTCGACCATGAAAAGCGCGCCGTTGTCGCGCGCGATGCGGGCCATGCGTTCGAAATCGATGTGCAGGGAATAGGCGGAAGCGCCGGCCACGATCAGCTTGGGCTTGTGCTCTTGGGCCAGCGCTTCGACCTTGCCGTAGTCCAGCACTTCAGCGCTGTCCAGGCCGTAGGGCAGGAAATTGTAGAGCTTGCCGGACGCATTGACCGACGCGCCGTGCGTCAGGTGACCGCCTTCGGCCAGGCTCATGCCCAGCACGGTGTCGCCCGGCTTCAGGACCGCCATATAGACGCCCTGGTTGGCTTGCGAACCCGAGTTGGGCTGCACGTTGGCGGCTTCGGCGCCAAACAGCTGCTTCAGTCGATCGATGGCCAACTGCTCCGCGATGTCCACGAACTCGCAACCGCCGTAGTAACGCTTGCCAGGGTAGCCTTCCGCGTACTTGTTGGTGAGCTGCGTTCCCTGCGCCTGCATGACGGCGGGACTGGCGTAGTTTTCGGAAGCGATCAGTTCGATGTGCTGTTCCTGGCGCACATTTTCTTTCTGGATAACGGCCCAGAGATCGGGGTCGACCTGGGAGATCGTACGGGAGCGGTCAAACATGGAAAGTCCTGAGAGGAAAGTCTGAAAATCGGGGAAAACCAGGGGATAGGCGGTAGTTTACAGCGCGACCCACAAATGACAGCCCCCAAGAGACCCTGCCGTCACGTCCCACATTACGAAACGAACAGAAAAGCGCGCTAAAACACCGCGAAACGCGCATATAGGCGCCGGAATCAGGTCAAGGGAAAACCCTATTCAAGCAAGCATGAAAATATTTCACGCAGATGGCGGTTGTGGATTGCCACGCAATGGCGGGAATAAAAACGGCGGGGCATGAAAACGGCAGACATGAAAACGGCGGGCAAGCCCGCCGTTGCACCCTGCCGCCGCCATCCGGGACGCCGCGCGCCCCGGACAGCCCCAGGTCAGGCCGAAGTCGTGCCGATCTGCTTGGGCGCCAGGTCAGGATTGAGGGTGTAGGTCCCCGTCAACGCGGCCTGCGCCAGCACCTTGCCCTTGATCGCCGCCAGCACGTCGGCCCCCGTAAAGGCGCCCTCCAGGTCCAGCTTCGGTACGCTTAGCGCATACAGGGTGAAGACGTAGTGGTGCACGATGGCGTCGTTCCACGGCGGGCACGGGCCGTCGTAGCCGAAATAATCGCCGCTCATGTCGTGATCGGCCGCAAACCAGTCCGTATAGCTGTTGACGCCCTGGCGGGTGCCCTGGGGCGCCATCGGACCGCCCTTGCCACGCGGCGTGATGCCGTTGGAAAAAGCACCCTCCTCGATTTCCCGGGTTTCCGGGGCCAGGTCGATCAGCACCCAATGGTAGAAATCCACCCGGGGTAAATCCGCCGGCACCTGGCGCCCCTCCTGGTTGACGTCATCCGGCTTGCTGGGCACGTCGGGATCGTGCGCCACCAGGGCGAACGAAAGCGTGCCTTCGGGCACGTCGTCCCATGAAAACTGGGGGTTGCAGTTATCGCTTAGGGCAATATGGGTTTGTGCGTCGATGCGGCCGAACGCGTAGCGGTCGGAAAGAGCCTCGTTATCGGAAAAGGACAAGCTCGCGAGCTTCATGGCATGCCTCCTGATGCGTCGGACAGACTTAAGCGTATCTGTTTTGAATTGACTTGCGTAGTTCCAATCCAGGCTTACAGATTCGGTCGTACGGCGCCGCCAACTACCCGGCCAAGGTTACACGGGCGAACTTGCGTTTGCCCACCTGGATGACATACTCGCCGGCGGACAATTGCAACGATTTGTCTTCCACCTTGTCGCCATTGACGCGTACGCCGCCCTGCTCGATGTTGCGCTGGGCCTCGGCGCCGGACGCGCACAGGCCGGCCTCGCGCAGCACCTTCAGGATACCCAGCGGCGCACCGGCCACGTTGACCTCGGGCATGTCTTCCGGCAGGGCGCCATCACGGAAGCGCGCCTCGAAGGCGGCCAGGGCAGCCTGCGCCGCCGCGGCACCGTGGAAACGGCCGACGATCTCCTGGCCCAGGGCGACCTTGGCGTCGCGCGGGTTGCGGCCGCCGTCGATCTCTGCCTTCAGGGCGGCGATGTCTTCCAGCGTGCGGAAGGACAATAGTTCGAAGTAGCGCCACATCAGGGTATCGGAAATCGACATCAGCTTGCCGAACATCGATTCCGGGGTGTCCGAAATACCGATGTAGTTGCCCTTGGACTTGGACATCTTTTCGACGCCATCCGTCCCCACCAGCAAAGGCATGGTCAGGATGCACTGCTGTTCCTGGCCATACTCCTTCTGCAGCTCGCGGCCCACCAGCAGGTTGAATTTCTGGTCGGTGCCGCCCAGTTCCAGGTCGGACTTCAGCGCCACCGAGTCGTAGCCCTGCATCAATGGGTACAGGAATTCATGCACCGCGATGGGCACGCCGCCCTTGAAGCGCTTGGTGAAGTCGTCGCGCTCCATCATGCGTGCCACGGTGTAGCGCGAGGCCAGCTGGATGATGCCGCGCGCGCCCAGGGGATCGCACCATTCGGAGTTGTAGCGGATTTCGGTACGCGCCGGATCCAGCACCAGGCTGGCCTGGGCATAGTAGGTCTTGGCGTTGGCCTCGATCTGCTCGCGCGTCAGCGGTGGGCGCGTGTGGTTGCGGCCGCTGGGGTCGCCGATCATCGACGTGAAGTCGCCGATGAGAAAAATGACGTTGTGGCCCAGGTCCTGCAGCTGGCGCATTTTATTCAGCACCACGGTGTGCCCCAGGTGGATGTCGGGCGCCGTGGGGTCCAGTCCCAGCTTGATGCGCAGCGGCACGCCGGTGGCGCGGCTGCGCGCCAGCTTGCGTACGAATTCGGACTCGACCAGCAGTTCGTCGCAGCCACGCTTGGCAACGCGCAGGTCGGCCTCGACCTCGGGAGTAATGGGAGCTTCAGGGTGGGACATAGTCAGGGACAACCTTGCTGAACCAGGACGGGAATTCTGAACGGAGAAATCGGCCAGCCGTCGGAAAGGAGACGGAGGGCAATTTTCAGCACATTTACCTATGGAAAGATCTGAAAATTGGTCGAAAATTTTAGCCGAATGGGCTAGGATAGCGCCCTAATCATACGCAACTGTCATACAGGGGTTCCGTCCCCAAGGTTTTTTCGACGATGACCCGAGGGTTTCAAGACCCGGCGGCCAGCGCGGCACAGACGAATGCCCCGCTGCTAGTAGACGCCGAAGCACCGATCACCAAACGCGCCAAGTTTTTCCGTGGCGTTCTTGTCGCCTCCGCCCTTGGATTGTTCGCCGCCGCCGCCGCGGTCGGCATGGTCCCGCAAGGCGACGTCAGCAACCTCCCCCCGTCCCAGCTGGTCCAGAGCGTCATGACGCTGACGCCGGACGAGTACCAGGTCAGCGCCAACGCCGACGCCCCCTATATCAGCGAAGCGCGCATCCGTCCCGGCGACACGCTGGCAGCGGTGCTGCAGCGGCTGGAACTGGACGACGACAAGCTGCAGGTTTTCCTGACCCACGACCCCAGCGCGCGCAGCATCTACAAGCTGTACCCTGGCCGGTCCGTGCAGGCGGCCACCGATGAGTCCGGCAAGCTGCTGTGGTTGCGCTATATCCATACCCCTGGCAATGAAAGCGATGGCCAGGTGGTAACCCGCTACCTGAATGTGGTTCCCAACGGCGATGGCTACAAGGCCGAGGAAGTCACGCAGAACACGGATCGCCAGACCCGTGTGGCCGTGGGCACCATCCGGTCCTCCCTGTTCGCTGCCACCGACGAAGCCGGCGTGCCCGATTCGGTCACCATGCAGATGGCCGACATCCTCAGCGCCAAGATCGACTTCCTGCGCAACCTGCGCCAGGGCGACGAATTCCGCGTGGTCTACGAAGTGCGCTCGCACGACGGCCGCTACGCCGGCGCCGGCCGCGTGCTGGCCCTGGAGTTCAAGAACCAGGACAAGACCTACACGGCTGTCTGGTTCGGTCCGGAGGGCAGCAACAGCGGGGCCTATTACGGCTTCGACGGCACCAGCCTGCGCGGCGCGTTCCTGCGCACCGCGCTGAAATTCAGCCGTATCAGCTCGACCTTCGGCATGCGCATGCACCCGATCCACAAGACGTGGACCGGCCATAAGGGTGTGGATTACGCAGCGCCGTCCGGCACGCCCATCCACAGCACGTCGGATGGCACGGTGGAATTCGCGGGTGTGCAGAATGGCTATGGCAACGTCGTCATCATCAAGCACGACGGCAAATACTCTACGCTGTACGCGCACCAGAGCCGGATCGCCGAAGGCATCCGCAAAGGCGCGCGCGTAACGCAGGGTGAAGTCATCGGCTATGTCGGCATGACCGGCTGGGCCACCGGCCCCCACCTGCACTATGAATTCCGCGTCAACAACGAACCGATCGATCCCCTGTCGGTGGACCTGCCGGTGGCACGCAGCCTGGAAGGCAACGACAAGGCGGCCTTCGCCAAGCTGGCCGCCGGTTATCGCCAGCAGATCGAACTGCTGGCCAAGTTCCAGCAAGCCATGCCGGGCGCGCTGGCCAGCGCCGGCATGAACTAGGCCAGGCCATACCCCACGCCAACATCCCTCTGGAGCCGGACACCATGAGCACACCACGTTTGCTTATCGGGTTGATGTCCGGCACCAGCACGGATGGGGTGGACGGGGTGCTGGTACGGCTGGGCGGCGCCCAGCCCGAACTGCTGGCGCAAGCCGATGCGACCATGCCGGCCGACCTGCGCCAGGCGCTCCTCGCACTGAACACCAGCGGTCCCGACGAACTCGAACGCGCGGCCCTTGCCGCGCAGGCCCTGGTCGGGCTTTACGCAGACGTGGTGCAGGCCTTGCTACGCCAGGCCCGCGTGGCCGCGGCAGACGTCGCCGCCATCGGGGTTCACGGCCAGACGGTGCGGCATCGCCCCGACCTGGGTTTTACCGTTCAATTGAATGCCCCGGCCCTGCTGGCCGAACGCTGCGGCATAGACGTGGTGGCGGACTTCCGCAGCCGCGACGTCGCCGCGGGCGGCCAGGGCGCGCCGCTGGTGCCAGCGTTCCACGCGGCCCTCTTCGGCGCCGATACGCCCCGCGCCATCCTCAACCTGGGCGGCATCGCCAATGTGACGCTGCTGGCCCCCGGCCGTCCCATCGTCGGTTTCGATACCGGTCCCGCCAATATGCTGCTGGACGACTGGTGCCAAAGCCAGACCGGCCAGCCCTACGACGACGGCGGGGCCTATGCGGCCAGTGGCAAGGCCGACGACAACATTCTCAATTACCTGCTGTCCAGCGAACCCTGGCTGAAGCTGGCGCCGCCCAAATCCACCGGCCGCGACCTGTTCAACCGCACCTGGCTGGACCAGCGCCTGGCCGCCTGGGCCGGCTATTGCCGTGCCTTGCAGCCCCAGGACATCCAGGCCACCCTGCAACGCTTCACCGCGCGCACGGCAGCGGACGCCATCGTGGCGCACGCGCCGGACACGCGGGAAGTGCTGATATGCGGGGGCGGCGTCAGGAACAGCGGGCTGATGCGGGATTTGAGCGACTGCCTGCAACGGCCGGTACGCCCCACCGATGAGGTGGGGGTACCCGCGCAGGCAGTGGAGGCTTTTGCGTTCGCCTGGCTGGCCCAGGCTTTCCTGGACCGCGTCCCGGCTGGCTTGCCGGAGGTCACCGGTGCAAGCGGGCCGCGCATACTTGGCGCGCTTTATCCCGCCTGACGCGACCGCGAACTTAAACCGAGAACGACGAGCCGCAGCCGCAAGTGGTGCTGGCGTTCGGGTTGCGGATGACGAATTGCGCGCCTTCCAGATCTTCCTTGTAGTCGATTTCCGCGCCTACCAGGTATTGGAAGCTCATCGGGTCGACGAGCAACTGCACGCCTTCCTTGTCCAGCACGGTGTCGTCTTCGTTGACGGTCTCGTCGAAGGTGAAACCATACTGGAAGCCGGAACAGCCGCCGCCTTGCACGAACACGCGCAACTTCAGCTCGGGATTGCCTTCTTCAGCCAGCAGATCCTTCACCTTGGCCGCGGCCGAATCGGTGAACACCAGGGGAATGGGCGGGGGGGCTTGCAGGTCTACGGTTTCGGTAACAGCGTTCATAATCGGGACTCCTGCCCTATGAGGGCGAATTCAGACGGCACCGAGGCACCGGCATATTTGTCTACTATACTGCGCGCGGCGCAAGCCCGCCCAATACACCTACACGGGACCGGGGCTATTGACGTCGATCACTCAGAAGGGACCTTTTACTGAGCGTGTCGCCCGTACCACACCGCCTTCCAGCACGTTGAGGGTGATCGAATTGGGGACAAAGCCAGCGGGCAGGGCCAGCAGCCCCTGACCGCGCTGATACTGATCGAAATCGAAGGGGATGGTGTCAGCCCCGGATTTCGGCGTGGCGCTTGCCGCCGTGGGAGTACCCGGGCGCAACAGGTTGAGCACCACGGTTTTCGGCTTGCCGTCCTGCGTGCCGTCGGCCACGAACTGGAGGCTGCCGACGAAAGGCGGACTGCCGCTGCGGGCGCTGCGCATCAACAGGACGCGGTAGCTGAGGCCGTCCGCCGTATGCTCGACGTCCAGGCCACGCACGCTGACCACGCCGCCAGGGCCGGGCGGCAGCAATTGCTCATAAAAGGCCAGCCTGTCACGCAAGGTGCCAAGCTGGTCCAGTTGCGTATTGACCTGGGTCGTCAGGCTCTCGCGCGTCGAACGTTCCACCGCCAGCTCGCCCTCGGCCATGTCCAACTGCCGCCGCACGAACTCCAGGTCGGCGCCGCGCTGGGCCAATTCCGTATTCAAGGCCTGCATCGCCGCGGGGGTGGGCGCGCCGGGCTCGGCATCGCGCTGCCGCAGAACCAGGTACATCGCTTCCCCGCCGATCACCAGACCGACCACCAGGACGAGCAGAATGCGAAACAAGACCGAGCGAGACATGTTTTTTGCAGCAGAGAAAGCGCGCCAAGCGTTCAGCATAAACAAAAAGGCCGCTTTCGCGGCCTTTTTGCTGGGCATTAACGCTTGCTGAACTGCTTGCGACGACGCGCCTTGCGAAGACCGACCTTCTTACGTTCGACTTCACGAGCATCGCGGGTCACCAGGCCAGCTTGCGACAGCGCGGGCTTCAGCGTGGCATCGTAGTCGATGAGCGCGCGGGTGATGCCGTGGCGCACTGCACCGGCTTGACCCGACTCGCCACCGCCATGCACGTTGACGCGGATGTCGAAGGACTCCAGGTGGCCAGTCAGTTCCAGCGGCTGGCGCACGACCATACGGCCGGTTTCACGAGCGAAGAACTCGTCGACGGGCTTGCCGTTGACGACGATCTTGCCCGAGCCTTTCTTGAGGAACACACGCGCCACCGAAGTTTTACGACGGCCGGTTCCGTAATTCCAGTTACCGATCATGTCGATTCCTTAGATTTCCAGCAGCTGAGGTTGCTGCGCGGTGTGCGGATGCTTGTCATCGGCGTACACCTTCAGCTTCTTGAACATGGCATAGCCAAGCGGACCCTTCGGGAGCATGCCCTTGACCGCCTTTTCAATGGCACGGCCGGGGAAACGCTGCTGCATCTTACCGAAGTTGGTCTCGCTGATACCGCCCGGGTAGGTCGAGTGGCGGTAGTACTTCTTGTCCAGCGCCTTGTTCCCGGTAACGACGATATCGGCGGCGTTGATGATGATGATGTAATCACCAGTGTCAACGTGCGGCGTAAAAACGGGTTTGTGCTTGCCACGCAGACGACGTGCGACTTCGCTGGCCACACGACCGAGGACTTTGCCCTTCGCGTCGATCACAAACCAGTCACGCTTGACTTCATGCGGCTTGGCCACAAAGGTCTTCATGATGGTTCCTAGAGAGAAATATGTGTTTTCCGGCGGAGAAATCCCGCCTGGAATCCCCCCCTTCGCCGCCCCGCCTAAGCGTTGTTGGTTCGCCCGTGCGAGTACGGAAAACAAGGGAAGTCTGCGATTCTAGCATGGATTGAGCAATTTTTGAACACAGCGGGGCGCAAAGCGCCGGGGCCGTGGCAAAAACACCCTGCCACCCCTTGCTCAGCCGCGAGCCAGCAGGGCCTGCACCTCCCGCGCTATCCAGGCGCGCTCGGCCGGCAGGCCGTTGGGGTTGCCGGCCCGGTGTCCCCAGATGGAAGGAATGGGCTTCAATTGGGCGCGACGCAGATGGCCCATTTCGATCTCGCTGTCCGCGACGCGGAAATACATGTCGTGATCGCCCGGCATCAGCAATACCTCGGCCGTGATTGCCCGCAGCGCCGCGACGAAATCTCCCTGGTACTGATCGTTGGCGGCGATATCGCCATGCTGCCAGGACCAGAACTGCGCCAGCAGATCGGCCGGATCGCGCCGGGAGAAATGCCCTTCCCAGAAACGGATCAGGTAATCCTCCAGCGAACTGGCGCCCAATGTCCGCCACGCTTCTTCCCGATAGAAATCCTGCGAAAGACCCGCGGCCGCGTAGACCCGCCCCATCGCCCGGAACCCCCGTTGCGGGAAGGCGCGAAACTCGCCGTCCTGCCACGCGGCATCCGCGGTCAGTGCCAGGCTGGCGGCGTCGATGAACACCCGGTTGTACGGGGAACAGCGCGCCGCGCCGCACACCGCGGCGATGCGCCGGACCCGGTCCGGGAACAGGGCGGCCCAGTGATAGGCCTGCATGGCGCCCATGGAAAACCCATAGACCAGCGCCAATTCCTCGATCCCCCAGACCTCGGCCAGCATGCGCTGCTGGACGTGCACGGCATCGTACAGGGTCGTGTGGGGATAACGCGGCCCCACGTGAGGCCACGCGCTGGTCGACGGCGAGCTGGATATGCCGTTGCCGAACAGATTGGGAATGACGATGAAATAGCGGTCCGGGTCCAGCGCGCCGCCTGGCTCGATCATGTGTTCCTGGTCCAGGTGGGTTGCACCGTAGGAGGTCGGAAACAGGATCACGTTGTCGCGGTTGGCGTTGAGCTTGCCGTAGGTGGCATAGCCGATACGCAATCCACGATACGTCAGGCCTGACTGCAGCACCACATCGCCCGCCTCGTAGACACCTTCTGTTCGATAGCTTGCACTCACAATCTCACTCCCGGATAGAGCCGCGACGCGGCGGGTTGGCTTGTTGCCCTCTATATATATAGGAAGGCTGGATGAAGGACCACCAGCTTGAGCGCCGCCCATCCTCCCGAATCATGTCGGCCGCCCGCTCACCCACCATCATCGCGGCGGCACAGGTGCTGGCCGACGGGGTTTGGGGAATGATGGACGCGTCCGCGATACGCAGGCCCCGCAGTCCGATGACGCGCAGGCGTTGGTCGACCACCGCCGTGGGATCGGCGGCCACGACGCGCGCCACCACTCTCACGCCGTAGTAATCGGCAAGATTCCCCCCAGCAGCGCCAGCATGCGCGCGCGGCGCTCCTGCGGCGTATGCATGTTGTGCAGGGCCATGACCTCGATGATCTGGTCGCCTACGGTCATGGTCGGCGTCAGTGCCGACATGGGCTCCTGGAAGATCATGCCTGTCCGGCTGCCGCGCATGCCTTGCAGCTCGCTCTCGGGCAGCGTCAGCAGGTCGCGTCCGTCGAAGACGATACGGCCGACGACCGGCTTGAGGAAGTCGGGCAGAAGGCCCATGATGGCGTTGGCGTTGGCGCTGACGGACTTGCCGGAACCCGACTCGCCCACCACGCAAAGAATCTCTTCCCGGCGCAAGTCGAAGGAAGTATCGCTAACCGCGAAGGCCCGGTCACTGCCCGGCGGCAAGGCTATCTACAAGGGAAATCATGAGCAAACTCAAAGTCGCGGTCATCTTCACCGGCGGCACCATCGCGGGGCAATCCGAGTCCAATCTCGACACGACATCCTATCGGGCCGGCGTCCTCAGCGGCGCCGAACTGCTGGCACAAATCCCCGAGGTGGAGTCCTTCTGCACGCCCGTGCCGGAACAGTTCCGCAACGTCGTCAGCGCCGACATCACGGACGCCGACCTGCTGGAGCTGCATGGCCGCATCAGCCGCCAGCTGGCGCAGGACGATGTTGCCGGGGTGGTGATCACGCACGGCACCGCCACCCTTGAGGAAACCGCGGCGTTCCTGCAGTTCACCTTGCGCCATGAAAAACCGGTGGTGCTGGTGGGCGCGATGCGGCCAAACTCCGCCATCAGCGCGGACGGGCCCCTGAACCTGATACACGCCTTTGCCCTGGCCGCCTCGCCCAAGGCGCGTGGCCGCGGCGTGCTGGTCTGCGCCAACGACCGCATCGCCTCGGCCATCCATGTCTCCAAGACGAACACCATGGCGGTCGACACCTTCCAGACGCACGATGCCGGCTTCCTGGGCGTGATGATGGGCACCCAGCCGCTGTTCTACGCGCATGCCGCGCAACCGCTGCTGCCGCCGCCCTTCGACATGTCCTCGGGCGCTGCCTTGCCGCGCGTGGCCGTGGTCCACACGCATCTGAACGATGATCCGGGCGTGCTGGACTATTTCCTGGACCAGGGCGCGCGTGGGCTGGTGATTGCCGCCACGGGCAATGGCACCATGTCCACCGCCATGGTCACGCACGCCAATGCCTGCGTGGAGCGCGGCATCCCGGTCGTGAAATCGACGGTGTGCGGCGCGGGCTTCCTGTGGAACGAGGGCAAGGACAAGCTGATCCCCGCGGGCTTCCACAATCCGCAGAAGTCGCGCATCCTGCTTTCCCTGTGCCTGCGCGCGGGCATGGACCGTGCGCAAATCGAGGCCTGCTTCACGGTCCCGCTCAACTGAACGGCCTGCCTGGTCAACCGCCCAGGTAGGCTTCCAGCACCCGGGGGTGGCCCAGCAGTTCGCGGCCGCTGCCCGACAGGGCCAGCGCGCCGTTCTCCAGCACGTAGCCCTTCTGCGCGATCTTCAGCGCCTGGCGCACGTTCTGCTCCACCAGGAACAGGGTCAGGCCGCTGGCATTGATGGTGCGCACGGCGCGGAAGATTTCCTGCACGACGATGGGCGCCAGGCCCATGGACGGCTCATCCAGCAGCAACAGGCGCGGCTTGGCCATCAGCGCGCGGCCGATCGCCAGCATCTGCTGTTCGCCGCCCGACAGGTTGCCGGCCACGCCTTGCAGGCGTTCCTTCAGGCGCGGGAACAGATTGAAGATGTATTCCAGATCGTCCTCGACCTTGGCCCGGCCGCGGCGATAGGCCCCCAGTTCCAGGTTCTCGCGCACCGTCATGGTGGTGAGAATGGCGCGCCCTTCGGGCACCTGCACGATGCCGCGGGCAACGATCTGGTGCGGGGCCAGGCGCGTGATGTCCTCGCCTTCGAACAGCACCGAGCCCTTGGCCTTGGGCAACAGGCCCGACAAGGCCAGCAGGGTGGTCGACTTGCCGGCGCCATTGGCGCCCACCAGCGCGGTGATCTGCCCGGCGTCCAGCGACATATCGATGCCGCGCACGGCCTCGATGTGTCCGTAATTGATTTCCAGGCCGCGTATTTCCAGCATGGCGGTCATGCGCGCACCTCCGCGGCTTGCTCGTCCTCTTCGTCGTCGCGGCCCAGGTAAGCCTCGATGACCTGTTCATTGTTGCGGATCGCGTCCGGCTCGCCGCTGGCGATGATCTTGCCGAAGTTCAGCACCGCGATGGTCTCGCACAGCCCCATCACGAAACGCATGTCGTGCTCGATCATCAGGATGGTGTAGCCGCGGCCGCGGATGGCCTCGATCTCGCGCATCAGTTCGGCGCGCTCGCCGGTGTTCATGCCGGCCACCGGTTCGTCCAGCAGCAACAGGCGCGGCTCGGTGGCCAGCGCGCGCGCCAGCTCCAGGCGGCGCTGTTCGCCGTAGGACAGATTGTCGGCCAGGTCGTTGGCCTTGTGGTCCAGCTTCATCCAGCTCAGCAGTTCCAGCGCGCGCTCGCGCGCGTGGGCCTCGTGCTTGCGGAAATTGGGCAGGCTGAACAACAGGCCGCCGACGCCGTAGTGCATGTGCCGGTAGGCCCCCACCACCACGTTTTCCAGCAGCGTCATTTCCTTGAACAGGCGAATGTTCTGGAAGGTACGTGCCACGCCGGCGCGGGTGATGCGATGCGGCTTGACGCCGATCAGGCTCTTGCCATCGAACGAAACGTTGCCGCCGCTGGGGCGCAACAGGCCGGTGATGATGTTGAACACCGTGGTCTTGCCGGCACCGTTGGGGCCGATCAGACCGAAGATGGAGCCCTGCGGCACCTTGAAATTGACGTCATGCAGCACATGCAGGCCGCCGAAACGCATGGAGATATTGGAGAGCTCAAGCATGGCGCTTGCCTCCCTTGCGCGTCCAGCGCGCGAAACGCGCCGGATCCCAGATGCCTTGCGGCAGGAACAGAACGATAAGCACCAGGATGACCCCGTTGGCGACCAGGCGGAAATCGCCCAGCCCGCGCAGCGCTTCCGGCAGCACGGTAATGATGGCGCTACCCAGCAGCGGTCCGATCAGGCTGTTGATACCCCCCAGGATGGTCATGGTGAGGATTTCCACGCCACGGTCGAAACCGAATTCCTGCGGGCCGATGAAAAACGTCAGGTGGGCGTTCAGCGCACCCGCCAGGCCGGCGACGGCCGCGCCCAGGATGAAGGCCAGCATCTTGTTGGCACGCACGTCGATGCCCATCAGGCCGGCGGCGGTTTCATCGCCACGGATGGCGTCGAAGGCACGGCCCACCTTGGAGGCACGCACGCGCCACAGCACCAGCAGCACGATCACCACCGCGCCCGCCACATGCCACCACTGCGTCAGTTGCGGAATGCCATTCAGGCCCAGCGCGCCGCCGGTCACCGATTCGGTATTCAGGATGGCCACCCGCACCACTTCGCCGAAGCCCAGTGTCGCCATCGCCAGGTACACCCCGGATAGCCGGATGGTGGGCAGGCCGATCAGCGCCGCGACGACGGCCGGCGCGGCCATGCCGCCCGCCAGCGCCACCGAGAACGGCATGTCGTAGTTCATCGTCAGCAGCGCCGCCGCATAGGCGCCGATGCCCATGAAAGCCGCGTTGGCCATGGCCAGCATGCCGCAGGCCAGCGTCAGCCAGATGGACAACGCCAGCAAGGCGTTGGTCCCCAGCGACATGACCAGGTTGCCGTAGATATTCCAGAAATTTTCGAGTCCGCTCATGCTCAAGCCTTGCGTTGCACCACTTTGCCGAACAGGCCCTGGGGGCGCACCAGCAGAATCAGGAAGAGCAGGCCGAAAGCCACCGCGTCACGCATCGTCGAACCGATGTACGCGACCGACAGCACCTCGGCGAAGCCCAGGAACAGGCCGCCCAGCATGGCGCCACGGATGTCGCCCATGCCACCCAGGATGATGACGGCGATGCCCTTGTGCAGCATGGGCTGGCCCATCAGCGGGAAGACGGCGTTGGAGTACAGGCCGATCAGCAGGCCGGCCACGCCGCCCAGCGCGCCCGCCATGAAGGAGGTCACCAGGAACAGCTGTTCGACGTTGATCCCCAGCAGCCAGGCCGCCTTGGGCGACTCGGCGATGGCGCGCAGGGCGCGGCCGAACTGGGTGCGGTGCATCACCAGCATCAGCACCGCCATCAGCGCGAAGGACAGGAAGATGATGGCCAGCTCGATGACCGTGACATGCATGCCCGCGATCACCAGCGTCTGGTCCGGCACGATGCCGGCGGGGAAGCGCTGGTTGCTGGCGCCGTAGACGCCCTGCATGCCGTTGTTGAGGATGATGCCGACACCGATGGTGGCGATCATGGGGATCAGGTGCGGCGCGTTGCGCTTGCGCAGCGGCTTGAGCACCAGCCAGTCAATCAGGGCGCCCACCACGCCGGCCACGACGAAGGCGCCGATGACGGCAAGCCATAGCGGAGCCCCCAGCTTGGTAATGAAGGCCAGCGCGACATACGCGCCCACCATGAACACGGCGCCATGAGCCAGATTGATGATGCCCAACACGCCGAAGACCAGCGTGAAGCCCAGTGCGAACAGGGCGTAGACACAGCCCAGCGACAAGGCATTGACGAATTGTTGTTCCAACATACCTGGGGTTCCGAATCGAAAAACGCCTTGCGGGCTGCGACGGTGGCCGCGGCCCGCAAGGCGTCGAACACGGCCGGGGCCGCGCTCGCCATACTTGGGATTACTTCACGATCACGTATTTGCCGTCCTTCGTCACGCTGACGATGGGGGCTTGCTCGGCGTCGTAACCGGCGGGCTTGCCGGCGCGGTCCTTGGCTTGGCGGAACTTGAAGGCGCCGGTGGCACCGGTCCAGGTCACGCCAGGCAGGGCTTCGCGCAGGGCGGCGCGGTCGGCGGTGAGATCGCCCGACAGCTTGGTCTTCTTCAGGGCTTCGGCAACGATGTGCATCGCGTCATACGCCTGCGCCGCGAATTGATCCGGCGCCGCGTTGTACTTGGCCTTGTAGGCAGCGATGAACTTGGTGTTCTCAGCGGCCGGGTTTTCGATCGACCAGGGGCTGCCGATCCACAGATCGTTCGACGCCGCGCCAGGCGCAAGGTCGAAGATCTTAACCGAATTCATGCCGTTGCCGCCAATGAACGGCACGTTCAGGCCGATCTGGCGCGCCTGCACCATGATGGGGCCGCCTTCGGCCAACAGCGCCGACAGCACGATGGCGTCCGGGTTGGTGCCCTTGATCTTGGTCAGCTGGGCCTTGAAGTCGACGTCGCCCTTGGCGAAGGTTTCCGTGGTGGTGACCGGGACTTTCAGGTCATCCAGGGCCTTCTTGAAGTTGTCGTAGCCGCTCTTGGTGAAGACGTCGTCGTTGCCATACAGCACCGCGACCTTCTTCACGCCAGCCTTGTCCATGGCCATCTTCAGGGTGGCGGGCAGCACGTCGGCCTCGGTCACCGAATTGCGGAAGACGTAGTTGCCGATGGAGGTGATGCCGTCGGCGGTGTTGGACGTGCCGAAGGCGACGGTCTTGCCGGCCTGGGCGACGGGGTCGGCGGCCTGGGCCGAGTTCGACAGGGTCGGGCCGAAGGTCATCAGGACCTTGTCCTGGAATATCAGCTTCTTGAAGACGTTGATGGCTTCTTCTTTCTTGCCCTGTTCGTCTTCGATCACCAGCGCCAGCTTGTTGCCGTTGATGCCACCGGCGGCGTTGATTTCTTCAGCGGCCAGTTGGAAGCCGTTGCGGATGGCCACGCCGTATTGAGCGGCGCCGCCGGACAGGGCCTCGGCCACGCCCAGCTTGATATCAGCCGCGTGAGCGGCGGGCAGGGAAGCGGCCAGCACCGCGGCGGCCAGCAATTTCTTATAAGTGAAAATCATGGGAACACCCTCTCTCACGCTCGTATGTGTAAACGCCAGGGTCTTGCGCCCGGGCTGGACGAATAAGACTTGTCGACGACCTACGCCGCGTCCGACGGATAAAAAAGTGCAAGAACGCGGATGAATTTCAGCCGCGCGGGTCTTGACTTACAGGACCGAACGCGGGCAAGCCCGACATTATTACTCGATTTGTTGCGGCTTGAAACCCTGGAAAACCGCCAAAAGCGGCTAATTCCGGCCGGAATAGGCAGAAATCGGTCGTCTGCCTGGCTTTTTGGGGATGCGGTGTGCTTCCAGCAGGGAGCGTTTTTCATGATGGGGGGTCCCCCATCGCCCCCTTCTTGGGCTATCGCCCATCATCGCAGCCCGGCGAACCTGGGTGCAGCGTGCATCCAGCAAGAAGTTTTTTGATAGGGGTTCCCCATTGCTCCTTTCTGGCTGTCGCCCACGGCGATGGCCCTTGGGTCGTCTGCCGGCCTGGGCGAATGCGCGATCAGGCCCTGGCCTCGCTCAAGAACGCCGTCCCATCGGGGACAGCGTAGACCGGGTCCCCCGGTCCGCCGGTGTCGCCCCCTGGGGGGCCCACGCGCAGCGTGGTACGGGGGGCCTACTACGCTCCGGCGATAGCCATCTGCTCTATCAAGATCGAGCCCGTGCGCTTGGTGCCGCGCAGGATTTCGTCCGCGCCCACCGCCACGATCTGGCGGAACATGTCGGCCAGGTTGCCCGCGATGGTCACTTCCTCGACCGCGTGCTGGATGACACCATCCTTGACCCAGTAGCCGAACGCGCCCCGTGAATAGTCGCCCGTCACGTAATTCACGCCCTGCCCGATCAACTCGGTAACCAGCAGCCCGGTACCCATCTTGCGCAACATGGCCGGCAGATCGTCCGTCGGCTGGGTGTTGCGCGACGCCAACGTCAGGTTGTGCGAACCGCCCGCATTGCCCGTCACCGCCATGCCCAGCTTGCGAGCGGTATAGGTAGACAGGAAATAACCCTGCAACACCCCACCCCGCACCACATCGCGCGCCCGCGTCACCACGCCTTCGTCGTCGAACGGCGAACTGCCCATGGCGCCGGGAATGTGCGGATCCTCGGTCACATCCAGATGGTCCGCCAGCACCGGCTTGCCCAGGCTGTCGAGCAAGAAGGTGGCCTTGCGGTACAGCGCGCCACCATTGGTGGCCTGGGTCAGCGCACCGAGCAGGCCCAGCGCCAGGGGCGCCTCGAACAGCACCGGAAACTTGCCGGTGGGAATACGGCGCGCCGACAAGCGCGACAAGGCACGCTCGGCGGCATAGCGGCCGACCGCCTCGGGATTGGCCAGATTGCGCGCGTCACGCTCGCTGGAATACCAGAAGTCGCGCTGCATCTTGTTGCCGCGCCCGGCGATGGGCGCCACCGACAGGCTGTGCCGCGAATAGGGATAGCCGCCCAGGAAACCCCGGGTGTTGCCCATCACGAACTGCCCTTCATACGTCCCGAGCGACGCCCCTTCCGTATTGGTGATGCGGGAATCGACCGCACGCGCGGCCCGTTCGGCGCGCAAGGCCAGCTCGGCCGCGGCGTCCGTATCGATGGCCCAGGGATGGTGCAGCTGCAGATCCGGGTAGTCGCGCGCCAGGTTTTCGGCGTCTGGCAGGCCCGCGGCGGGGTCTTCGGCGGTGGCGCTGGCAATATGCCACGCAGCCTCCACGGTTTCACGCAGCGCGTCGGGCGAAAAATCCGAGGTCGACGCCGAACCGCGGCGCTGGCCCGCGTAGACGGTGACGTCCAGGGAACGGTCGCGCGTCTGCTCGACCGTCTCGATATCGTTCTTGCGCACCGACACCGATAGCCCGAGGCTTTCGGAAACTTCGGCCGCGGCATCGCTGGCGCCGATCTTGCGGGCGTGCGCCAGGGCGCTTTCGACCAGTTCGCTGAATCGCGCGTGGTTTTCGGCAATCGGCAGGGAGGAAGAGGAGTTGACCATGAAAGCTCGCTTCAGAGAGACGGGTATCATACCCAGGTCCTGTCATCTCCACTATCAGCCACCATGCACGACCAGCCCGCCCCCCTCGCCAACGACGACGAAGACGAAGACGACCACGGCTATACCCGCCCCAGCAAGTCGCACGTCAAGCGGGAGATGCTCGCGCTTACCGACCTGGGCAAGGAGCTGATCGAGCTCTCGCCGGAACGGCTACGCCAGTTGCCCCTGGCCGAACGCCTGTATGAAGCCATCCGCGAAGCCCAGCGCACCACCAGCCGGGAAGGCCTGCGCCGCCAGACCCACTTCGTCGGCAAGCTGATGCGCGACGCCCCTGCCGACGACATCCGCCGGCAGCTGGACATCTGGCGCAACGGCTCGCGCGAAGAAACCGCCGCCATGCATCGCCTGGAAAAGCTGCGCGAACGCCTGCTCGACGACGACACCGCCTTGACCGAGCTGCTGAACCTGTATCCGGGCGCCGATGTGCAACATTTGCGCACGGTGATCCGCGAAGCCCGCAAGGAAGCCCGCGCCAATACCGAGCTGCAGCAGGGGCAGGAGCCCAAGCGCAAGCACTATCGGGCGCTGTTCCAGGCATTGAAGGATCTTGCATGACCTCAGACACCACGCCCGACCTGCTCGACTGCATCGAACTGCAGACCGGCCCGCAGCCGACCCACACCGTCATCTGGATGCACGGCCTGGGCGCCGACGGCAACGACTTCGTGCCCATCGTGCCGGAACTGCGCCTGCCCGCCACGCTGGCGGTGCGCTTCGTATTCCCCAACGCGCCGGTGCAGCCGGTGACGATCAACGGCGGCATGGCCATGCCCGCCTGGTACGACATATTCAATCGCGACCTGGTACGGCGCGAGGACGGTCCTGGCATCCGCCGCTCCGAAGCCGCCATTCGCGCCATCATCGCCCGTGAAAATGCCCGCGGCATCCCCACCTCGCGCATCGTGCTGGCCGGCTTTTCGCAAGGCTGCGCCATGACGCTGCATACGGGCCTGCGTTTGCCGGAGAAACTGGCCGGCATGATGGCCTTGTCCGGCTACCTGCCGCTGCTGGACCTGGCGGCGGCCGAGCGTCACGGCGCCAACCAGGACACCCCCATCTTCATGGCGCACGGCACCTACGACCCGGTGGTGGAACTGCCCCGCGCCACGGCGTCGCGCGACCTGCTGACCTCCCTGGGCCATGACGTGCGCTGGCACGACTACCCCATGCCGCACTCGGTATGCGCCGAGGAAGTGGCGGATATTTCAGCGTTCCTGCAGGAAGTGCTGGCCTAGGCGCGGACGGCGTCAGTCGCCAGTATCGGGAATGGACGGCGTCAATCGCCAGTAATTGGGAATGGACGGCGTCAATCGCCGTCCAGGCGCAGCCATAGCCGGCGCATGGTCGCGTCGTCGTCCGGCGCCGGATCATTGGTGAAGCCCAGCCGCTGCATCAGCGTCAGCATCGGGCGGTTGGCCGCCAGCACCAGGCCGTCGATATATTCCAGGCCCTGCTCGCGCGCCGCGGCTATCAGGGCCTGCATCAATTGGCCGCCCAGCCCGCGCCCCTGCCAGTCATCGCGCAGGACCAGCGCGTACTCGGCGCCCCGTCCGTCCGGATTGCGCAGATAGTGGGCCAGGCCGATGATCACCTCGTGCAGGTGGCCACGGTGGGCAGGATTCGGCACCTCGGTGGTCGCCACCAGGGCCACCTCGCGGTCATAGTCGACCTGGGTGTAGCGGGCCAGCATGCGCGGCGTCAGCTCACGCATCATCGACACGAACCGCATGTAACGCGAGCGCTCCGACAGATTACGGATGAAATCCTGCAAGGCTTCGCCGTCCTCGGGCCGGATAGGCCGGATGACCCAGGGCGTGCCATCGGCAAAGGTGCGATCCTGCACCAGCCGCGACGGATACGGATGGATGGCCATGTGCGGATAGCCGCCCAGCCGCTGGCTGTCTTGCGCCGCGTCCGCCGTCAACGTGACGCGCAGCGACCGCGCGTACAGGCGCGTTTCGCCGGCATACAGCGGATCGATATCCAGCGAGGCCACGTCCGGCAGTTCGGTGATCAGTTCCGACACCTGTACCAGGGCCTGCTGCAGGGCTTCGGTGACGACGGTGCCCAACCGCGTCGCCAGCACCTTGCGCCAGATGCGGCTGCGCTCTATCAATTGGCGCGCCAGGAATCCGTTGAGCGGCGGCAGGTCCATGCCGCGATCGGCCAGGCTCAGCACCGCGTCCGGCCCGCCCGCGCCGAAACGTATCACCGGCCCGAAGTGCGCGTCGCGCTGCACCCGAATGGCCAGGGGCCGCGACAGCGGTTCATACAGCCCGACCGGCATGGTGTCCTGCACTGGCACCTGGAAAGCCGCCAGCAGGTCGCGCGCCTCGGCCGGTTCCAGGGTCAGGCGGCCGGCTTCCCGCGCACCACGCACGATGGCATGCGCGGCGCCGTCGCCGCTGTGCACGGCCTGGGGCAGCGCGGTCTGGGTCTGCAGCAGCAATTGCTGGTTATAGAAATGGGTGGACAGCACGCCGAACGCGTCGGCGGCCGACTCCGGTGTGCGGAAAGCCGACGTCCCGGCATCGTCCAGCATGCGCCGCAAGGGCCGCATCCCGGCATCGCCCATGAAGCAGGACACGATGGGCTTGCGCGCCCGCGGCGCCACCTGGGCCAGGCGCTCGGCCACCGCCCGCATGTCGGCCAGGGCGTCGGGCGCCAGCAGCACCAGCACGCCGTCGACCTGGGGATCGTCGTTGAGTATGCCCAGCGCCGCCTCGATCCTGTCCGGCGTCAGCGGCACGGTGGTGATCACCGGATTGGCCACCGCCGCGCCCGGCTCCAGCAGCGCTTCCAGGGCCTGGCGGCTGGCCGGCGCCAGGTCGGCGCGCTCCACCGCCGCATCGGGGCCCAGCAGATCCAGCGCCAACTGCGGCGGCCCGCTGCCATTGGACAGCAGCGCCACCCGCCGGCCGCGCGGGCGGCGGGCGTAGCCCAGTACCTTCACCGCCGAGAACAGCTGCACGAAATAGCGCACCCGCACCGCACCGGCCCGGCGCAGGACGGCATCGAACACGGCGTCGTCGTCCTGGCCGCGGCCCGCTTTCAGCACCACCACCGGCTTGACCGACGCGGCCGCCCGCAAGGCGCTGATGAATTCGCGCGCCGGTCCGACGTCCTCCAGGTACAAGGCGATGCTGTCCGTGCGCGGGTCGGTCGCCAGGTAATCCAGCACCGGCCCCAGCTTGACGATGGCCTCGTCGCCCAGGGCAATGGCGGTGGAAAAACCGATGTGCACGTCCTCGGCCCAATCCATGACGGCGGCGATGATGGAGCGCGACTGCGCCACCAGCGCCACCCGGCCGCTGCGCGCCAGGGTCGGATGCTGGCTGAAGTTGTAGCCCGCGTGGGGACGCTGCACGCCGAACGCGCGCGGTCCCAGCAACTGGCAGTGGTTTTCCTGGGCCCAGGCCTGGCACAAGGCCACCGTCCCGCGCGGGTAGGGATCGGGCTCCTCGTGCGGCAGGACGATGAGGGCGCGTGGGGCGCGCGGCGTCAGCCGGCGCAAGGTTTCCGCGAACACGGACGGCGACACGCACACCAGCCCCAGATCCGGCCTTTCGTCATCGGCCAGGCCGGTCAGGTGGGCGGGAATGTCCGGGGCCACGCCGGGCGGCACGTCGACGCGCGTGGTGCGCGCCACCAGCGCGGCCGGCAGGACGGCCGCGCCGGGCAGCGGCCGGTCCGCGACGATGACCAGTGAGCGGGGTCCAAACAGGGAGGCGAGCGCGTGTCGAAGCATGAATTACGTACGCTATTCTAAAATGCGTGCAGAACGCAATATGACCGGCCTAATTCGATGACCCAAACTGCTCCCATCCGCACCCGCTTCGCGCCCTCGCCCACTGGCTTCCTGCACCTGGGCGGCGCGCGCACCGCGCTGTTTTCCTGGGCCTTCGCCCGCCACCACAAGGGCACCTTCGTGCTGCGCATCGAGGACACGGACGTCGAACGCTCCACGCCCGAAGCCGTGCAAGCCATCCTCGACAGCATGGACTGGCTGGGCATGCAGCCCGACGAAGGCCCTTTCTACCAGATGCAGCGGATGGACCGCTACCGCGAGGTGGTGGCGCAGATGCTGGCCGCCGGCACCGCTTACCACTGCTATTGCTCGCCGCAGGAACTGGACACCATGCGCGAGAAGGCCCGCGCGGCCGGCCTGAAGCCACGCTACGACGGTACCTGGCGCCCCGAGTCCGGCAAGACCCTGCCGCCGGTGCCGGAAGGCGTCAAGCCGGTGGTGCGCTTCCGCAATCCGCAGACGGGCGCGACCAGCTGGAACGACATGGTCAAGGGTCCGATCAGCTTCGACAACGGCGAACTGGACGACCTGATCATTGCCCGTCCGGATGGCACGCCCACCTACAACTTCTGCGTCGTGGTCGACGACTGGGACATGGGCATCACCCATGTGCTGCGTGGCGATGACCACGTCAACAACACGCCGCGGCAGATCAACATCCTGCGGGCCCTGGGCGCGCAACTGCCCGAATACGGCCACGTGCCCATGATCCTGGGTCCGGACGGCGAGAAGCTGTCCAAGCGCCACGGCGCGGTCAACGTCATGGAATACGACAACGACGGCTACCTGCCCGAGGCCATGATCAATTACCTGGCGCGCCTGGGCTGGAGCCATGGAGATGACGAGCTGTTCACCCGCGAACAGCTGGTCGAGTGGTTCGACACGCGCCATCTGTCGAAGTCCGCTTCGCAATGGGATCCGAAGAAGCTCAACTGGGTCAATGCCCACTACATTCGCCAGATGGCGGACGATGAACTGGCCACGCGCGTGGCGCCGCGTATCGCCAAGCGCGGTGGCAAGCCCGACGCGGTCGACCTGGCCGCCGTCATGCACCTGCTGAAGGACCGCGCCGAGACCCTGGAACAGCTGGCCGATGGCGCCATGCTGTTCTGCGGCGACTTCCCGGGCATCGCCGCCGACCTGGCGGCCCAGCACCTGACCGAGACCGCACGGACCGCGTTGGCGGATTTCGCCTTGCGCGCGAGCGCCGGCGACTGGACGCGTGAAGCGTTGTCGGCCGCCATCAAGGCCGTGCTGGCCGAGCGCGGCATGAAGATGCCGCAACTGGCCATTCCCCTGCGCGTGGCCGTGACCGGCCAGCAGCAGACGCCGGCGATCGACGCCGTGCTAACTTTGCTAGGCAGGGATGTGGTGCTGGCGCGGTTGGGACAACTGCAGGGCTGAAGGCAGGGCTTGGCTCCCGGCGTCCAGGCTGGCATCCGCCAGCGGGGCGCTGCGGGCCACGGTGTCGCCGTGGCGGCCCGGTTGCAGAGCCAGCTTCAGGGCAGGCGGTAGTTGGACGCCATGCGGGTAGCGGTGATCAGTTGCCCGTTCGGCTTCAGTTCACGCATCTGCGCGCGCTTGCCGTCGAGTTTCTCGATCTGGTAACGGTTACGGTAGATGGGATCGCCGATGTCGACCGGCTCGCCGTACGACGTGGTGGTCTGCATCGTGTAGACGCCCTCGGCGTAGGTCCAGCAACCGGCTTCGCTAAGCGCGGGACGGATCTTCTTGCCGATCTTCAGCTGGGTTTGATAGGTCATGCGCCCATCGGGCGACAACACCGTCACGGCCTGCAGGTTGCCGGCCACGCCACGCGGCGTCGACACGGAGTACCAGGTGCCAACCAGGGGTGAGTCGGCGGCGACCGGCGTGCAGGCGACCGGCTTGGGCGGCTGGTCCGCTGCCTGCGCCGCGGCGGCTGCCGTCGGCTCCGGTTTCTTGGTGACGCAGCCCGTCAAAACCAAGGTCGCGGCCATCATGCCGCTGAACAACAATCCGCTGGCACGACGGCCATCGGAGAATGCAACTCGACTGCTCATGAAATCCTCGAAATGTCGAAAACCCCCGGAAAATCCGGGAAAAAAGGCTATGCGACAAGAGACTTCATTCTGAATAGCGTGTACATAAGATGCAATGCCGAGATAGCAGCGCTGTGCAATTGCGCAACAGTTGCACAGCGATTCGGCCTGATGAGTTTGCTTGCAAGCGAGGGTTTGTTGATGGGGGAGCCCCCATCGCCCCTTTTCCGGGCTGGCGCCCATATGGCCACTGCGGCTTTTTTCAACCGAGGCCAGGAAGGCGTTTCTTTTTCTGATGAAAAAGACCCCATCGCCCCTTTTGCGCCGACAGGGCTTTTCCGAGCGGAGCGAAAGAGAGGCAGAAGGGAAGACGAAAAGTGGAAGTGCGGAAAGAAGCAAGGAAAGGGAGAGGGGGATCCCCTCTCCCTCCCTTCTTCCCTTCCCTCTCGTCTCTCACGCAGCCTCGACAAAAATTACGCCGGAATCGACGCCGCCTGAAGTGAAGCGGCCACTTCGCCCCATAGCGCCTGTTAATGCGCGCCGGGACGAGGGGTCGAAACAGCAGGACCACCAGGAGATCACCCCAGTAACAAATCCGCCTCAAACTGTTTGCGCCGATGGGCTTGTCCCCGGCCGATTCAGCCACTAGAATTAGTGCCCGGGAGAGTTAAAGCAACTATATCTTGTGTTCGGACGCCGCCATGCGGTGATCCGCCAGGTTGCCATTGCCGAGCATCCTTGACCGCCCTCCCGGTTCGTACGCCACTACATATATAGACAGACGCGAAGCCCTCGCGTCTCTTTTCTTCGCACAGGAGCTTCCATGCAGACTTCGATCGCCTCTGTGACTCGGCCCTCAACCGCCGTGCCGCCTACCGAAACCGAAAACGCCGCCACCAATGCGCAATGGGCCGGCTACCAGGTCATCCGCCGAAACGGCGCGGTGGTCGGATTCGAACCCAGCAAGATCGCCATCGCGCTGACCAAGGCCTTCCTGGCCGTCAACGGCGGCCAGGGTGCCGCCTCGGCGCGTGTGCGCCAAATCGTCGAGACGCTGACCAGCCAGGTCGTGCATGCGCTCGTGCGCAGCCGCCCCAACGGCGGTACCTTCCATATCGAAGACATCCAGGACCACGCCGAACTGGCGCTGATGCGCTCGGGTGAACACGACGTCGCTCGCTCCTACGTCCTCTATCGTGAAAAGCGCACGCAAGAGCGTGCCGCCGCCGACCAGAAGACCAGGACCGCTGAAGCCGTCGAGCCCGAACACACGCTGAACGTGACCGACAACGGCGTCAAGCGCCCGCTCAACCTGTCGTCCCTGCGCGCCACCATCAACGCCGCCGGCGAAGGCCTGACCGACTACATCGACACCGAAGCCATCCTGAAGGAAACGGTCAAGAACCTGTACGACGGCATCCCGGTCGACGAAGTCTACAAGTCCGCCATCCTGTCGGCGCGCGCGCTGGTCGAGAAGGACCCGGCCTACAGCCCGGTCACCGCCCGCCTGCTGCTGCACACGATCCGCAAGGAAGTGCTGGGCGAAGAAGTGTCGCAAGACGACATGCTGGCCCGCTACGCCGACTACTTCCCCACCTTCATCGCCCGCGGCATCGAAGGGCAACTGCTCGACGCCAAGCTGGCGCAATTCGACCTGCCGCGCCTGGCCAAGGCACTGAACGCCAAGCGCGACCTGCAATTCGGCTACCTGGGCCTGCAGACGCTGTACGACCGCTACTTCCTGCACATCCGCGGCAGCCGCATCGAACTGCCGCAGGTCTTCTTCATGCGCGTCGCCATGGGCCTGGCGCTGGGTGAAACCAAGCCGGGCGTGGACCGTGAAGGCCGCGCCATCGAGTTCTACGAGATCCTGTCGTCGTTCGACTTCATGAGCTCCACGCCGACGCTGTTCAATGCCGGCACCCTGCACTCGCAGCTGTCGTCGTGCTACCTGACCACGGTCTCCGACGACCTGGAAGGCATCTACGATGCCATCAAGGAAAACGCCCTGTTGGCCAAGTACGCCGGCGGCCTGGGCAATGACTGGACCCCCGTGCGCGCGCTGCGCAGCCACATCAAGGGCACCAATGGCGAAAGCCAGGGCGTCGTGCCTTTCCTGAAAGTGGTCAACGACACCGCCGTGGCGGTCAACCAGGGCGGCAAGCGCAAGGGCGCGGTCTGCACGTACCTGGAAACGTGGCACCTGGACATCGAAGAATTCCTGGAACTGCGCAAGAACACCGGCGACGAACGCCGCCGCACGCACGACATGAACACGGCGAACTGGATTCCCGACCTGTTCATGAAGCGCGTCATCGAAAACGGCGACTGGACGCTGTTCTCGCCGTCGGATTGCCCGGACCTGCACGACAAGTTCGGCCAGGAATTCGAGAAGGCCTACCTGGGCTACGAAGCCCGCGCGGCCAGCGGCGACCTGACGCTGTTCAAGAAGATGCCGGCGCTGACGCTGTGGCGCAAGATGCTGTCGATGCTGTTCGAAACCGGCCATCCCTGGATCACGTTCAAGGATCCTTGCAACATCCGTTCGCCGCAGCAACACGTGGGCGTGGTGCACAGCTCCAATCTCTGCACCGAGATCACGCTGAACACCAACGATTCGGAAATCGCTGTGTGCAACCTGGGTTCGGTGAACCTGGTCGCGCACATGAAGCCCACCGCCAACGGCGGCTTCGAACTGGATCACGAGAAGCTCGAACGCACCATCAGCATCGCCATGCGCATGCTGGATAACGTCATCGACATCAATTACTACGCGGTCGAGAAGGCGGCGAATTCCAACAAGCGCCATCGCCCGGTGGGCCTGGGCATCATGGGCTTCCAGGATTGCCTGCACATGATGCGCGTGCCGTACGCTTCGCAAAACGCCGTCGAGTTCGCCGATCGTTCGATGGAAGCGGTGTGCTACTACGCCTACGCGGCATCGAGCGCGCTGTCGCAAGAACGCGGCCGCTATCAATCGTATGAAGGCTCGTTGTGGGATCGCGGCATCCTGCCGCAAGACACGCTCGATCTGCTGCGTGAAGCGCGTGGTGGCTATGTCGATGTCGATGCATCGAGCACGCTCGATTGGAATGCGTTGCGCGCACGCATCAAAGAACACGGCATGCGCAACTCCAATTGCGTAGCAATCGCCCCAACGGCAACAATTTCAAATATTATTGGCGTATCCGCCTGCATCGAACCGACTTACCAGAACCTCTACGTTAAATCGAATCTGTCCGGTGAGTTCACGGTCGTCAATGACTACCTGGTACGTGACTTGAAGAAACTCGGTCTCTGGGACGAAGTGATGGTCGCCGATCTCAAGTATTTCGACGGCAGCCTGTCCCGCATCGATCGCGTGCCCGCTGAACTCCGCAAGATCTACGCCACCGCGTTCGAAGTCGAACCGAGCTGGCTGGTCGAAGCGGCTTCGCGCCGGCAAAAATGGATCGACCAATCGCAATCTCTCAATATCTACATGGCTGGCGCATCGGGCAAGAAACTCGACGACACCTACAAGCTTGCCTGGCAGCGTGGTCTGAAGACCACGTACTACCTGCGCACGCTTGGCGCCACCAGCGCGGAAAAATCCACGGGCCGGGGCGGCGAATTGAACGCCGTTTCCAATGGCAATCCGGCTGCTGCCTCGACGTCGGCGGCGGGTCCGGCACAAAACTTGCCGGAACCCGAAATACTCGGGGCTGCTTGCACGATGCGACCGGGCGATCCCGGTTTCGAAGAGTGCGAAGCCTGCCAGTAATTGCCCCCGGAGAATTCAAGCATGATTAATTGGGAAGACGACAACGTCGCGCTGCAACCCGCAGCGCAAAACTCCAACCCGGCAGCGGGTGTGCCGACGCGCGCGGCCACCGGCGTGTTCGGTGACTCCGCCCTGCCCGCCGCGCAAGCGCAAGCTGCCTCGCCTTCGGGCGAAGGCGCCGCGCATCGCGTCAAGGTAGCCGACAAGCGCATCATCAATGGTGAGACCGACGTCAACCAGCTGGTGCCGTTCAAGTACAAATGGGCGTGGGAAAAATACCTCGCCACTTGCGCCAACCATTGGATGCCGCAAGAAATCAACATGTCGCGCGACATCGCGCTGTGGAAAAATCCCAACGGATTGACGGAAGACGAGCGTCGCATCGTCAAACGCAATCTGGGCTTCTTCGTCACGGCCGATTCGCTGGCTGCGAACAATATCGTGCTGGGCACCTATCGCCACATCACGGCCCCCGAATGCCGCCAGTTCCTGCTGCGCCAGGCATTCGAGGAAGCCATCCACACGCACGCCTATCAGTACATCGTCGAAAGCCTGGACCTGGACGAGTCGGAAATCTTCAACGCGTATAACGAAGTTCCGTCCATCCGCGCCAAAGACGAATTCCTCATTCCGTTCATCGACGCCATCGCCGATCCCAACTTCAAGACGGGTACACCGGAAGCCGACCAGACGCTGCTGAAGTCGCTGATCGTGTTCGCGTGCTTGATGGAAGGCCTGTTCTTCTACGTGGGTTTCACGCAGATTCTTGCGTTGGGCCGCCAGAACAAGATGACCGGCGCCGCCGAACAGTACATGTACATCCTGCGTGATGAGTCCATGCACTGCAACTTCGGCATCGATCTGATCAACACCGTCAAACTCGAAAATCCGCATTTGTGGACGCCGGAATTCCGTGAAGAAATTCGTGGACTCTTCCTCAAAGCGGTCGAACTCGAATATGCTTACGCCGAAGACACGATGCCGCGCGGCGTGTTGGGCCTGAATGCACCGATGTTCAAGTCCTATCTGCGCTTCATCGCGAATCGTCGGTGCCAGCAGATCGGTATCGAAGCGCTGTTCCCGCAGGAAGAAAATCCCTTCCCGTGGATGGCGGAGATGATCGATCTGAAGAAGGAACGAAACTTTTTCGAGACCCGAGTAATCGAATACCAAACCGGAGGCGCGCTGAACTGGGAATGATCCCGCTCAGGGTGTCGAAGGCTGATTAGACATAGCGGTAGGCGATGCGGTGCATCGCCCACCCGCGCCATTTGAAATGGCTCGCGCCTCGTTGTGCGGGGGCCATATCAAATGGTTGTGCCGTATTCATTAGCGCACATCGTAGTGGCTGCCGCCCGCAAGGGGCAGCGGATATGCGCCGATGAATAGCCCGGGCAGCGACCCGCCATGTGGCGGGCCGGTGCACGGGTTTAAGTTCTGGGACCCCTGAACCTAAGGAGCAAGACCATGGCAACTGCCAAGAAAGCCGCCAAGAAGGCGGTAAAGAAAGCCCCGGCCAAGAAGGCCGCGGTGAAGAAAGCCCCGGCCAAGAAAGCCGCGGTGAAGAAGGTTGCTGCGAAGAAAGTCGCAGTCAAGAAAGTAGCGGCCAAGAAGGCCGTGAAGAAAGCGGTGAAGAAGGTTGCGGCCAAGAAAGTCGCCACCAAGAAAGTCGCCGCCAAGAAGGCTCCGGCCAAGAAAGCCGCAGTCAAGAAGGTAGCCGCCAAGAAGGTCGCCAAGAAAGCTGTAGCCAAGAAGGCTGTTGCCAAGAAAGCCGTCGCCAAGAAAGCGACTGCCAAGAAGGCCGCCAAAAAGGCTGTAGCCAAAAAGGCCCCTGCGAAAAAGGCTGCTGCGAAGAAGCCTGCTGCGAAGAAGGCCCCTGCCAAGAAGGCTGCTGCGAAGAAGGCCGCTGCTGCGCCTTCGACCGCTGCTGCGCCTGGCGCGAAGACGGCACTGAATCCCGCCGCTTCGTGGCCCTTCCCGACGGGCGGCCGTCCGTAAGGACTGACTGTCAGTCGAAGCAGTACCTGCGGTACCTGAAGCCACCTGGTCCAAAGCCAGGTGGCTTTTTCAATGACAGATGCTGCGTCCCATTCATGCGAGAATGCGCATTGCCGTAGAACTCTAACTTTGCGATCAAGGCGGCCATGTTCGGCGACATCACCAGTTTTCTGCTCGATACCGTATTCACCCTGTTCGGCGCCGCGCTCATCGCGCGGGCCTGGCTGCACGCGGTGCGCATGCATCCGTTCAATCCCTTGGCGCGGGTGATCTACCAAGCCACCAACTGGCTGGTGATGCCCTTGCGCAAACTGTTGCCCGCGCGTGGCCTGGTCGATTGGGCCAGCCTGCTGGCCGCCTGGCTGACCGCCCTGGTCTACCTGCTGCTGACCTGGCTGCTGGTGCTGGGCCTGGTGATGCCCGTCTCCACCCTGGGGCCCGCCGTACTGGTGTCTTTCCTGACGGTGGTGCGCTGGGCCTTCAACCTGCTGGTGTGGGTGACGCTGGCCCAGGCCATCCTGTCGTGGGTCAATCCGCTGGCGCCCGTGATGCCCTTGCTGCAGACGCTCACCGATCCGCTGCTGGAGCCGATCCGGCGTATCCTGCCGCGTGGCGGCATCGACTTCTCCCCGCTGGTCCTGGTCGTGCTGGGCCAATGCGCGGTGATGGTCATCACGCGTATCAGCTACTCCATTTTCGCGCTCTGAAAATTCCTGCACGATCCGTCGCTGCAGACGGAAATGAAAAAGGCCTGGGTCCGGTGCAGCACCGGACCCAGGCCTTTTGAACGACTGAGGATTACATCGGCACGATACGGGTGGGGCCGTTGCCGCTGATCACCTGGACACGCTGGCCAACGCTGACCGGGGTGTCGGCGGCCTGGGCCACCACACGCGACTCGCCATTGTCCAGACGCACGGTGATTTCCAGGCCGGAGCTGGTACCGACGCGGTTTTCAACGGCATTACCCGCCAGCGCGCCAAGAATGACGCCGCCGACCGTGGCAATGGCGCGGCCGCTGCCGCCACCGATGGCATTGCCCGCCACGCCGCCCAGCGCGCCACCGGCCACCAGGCCAGCGCCCGAGGACTTGTCGTTCTGGATGGTGATGGGACGCACACCGGTCACGGTGCCGGTACGCACGATCTGCTCGCGTTGAGCCTGATCGTAGCTGTACACGCCGCTGGACGCGCTGTTATTGGCGCAACCCGCAAGCAAGGCGAAAGAGGTGGCGACCGCGCCAGCGGCCAGCCAACGTACGGCTCGCGCACGAGTGGGAATAAGAGATGATTTGTTTTGATTCATGATTTTGCGAGCTCCTGGATCGGGGTTGCTGCGATGTAGATAATACGCCTACGGCTAGGGTTAACGAGAACCAAACGGCGTTCTCGCAATAGCCTGCAACGATTTCTTTACCTTAGTGCTTAGCCTAAGTCGAAAGTTTCCACCCCGTATCCAGCGCTTGCACATGGCATAGCGGCCTTCACACCGGCAGGCTGATTCCATACGACTGTAGCAAGGTATTACTAATCTCCCCGCGCGACGGACGATGGTTCTGCGGACCGCGGGAGGCGATCTTGATTGCCCCCATCACGTTGCCCAGGCGGCAGCAGTCCAGCCAGCTCCAGCCCAGGCTCAGGCCATACAGCAAACCGGCACGATGTGCGTCGCCGCAACCGGTGGGATCCACCACCTGCGCCGCCGCGATCGGCGCGATCTGCTGTTCACCCTCTTTCGTCCACAGGCTGGCACCTTCGCCGC
The DNA here is from genome assembly GCF_002209485.1 of Achromobacter sp. HZ34. GTDB lineage: Bacteria > Pseudomonadota > Gammaproteobacteria > Burkholderiales > Burkholderiaceae_B > Bordetella_C. The sequence continues at coordinate 438,112 of NZ_NJIX01000003.1, forward strand.
CCCGCGTCACGATCGCGGCTTGCAAGCCCCGTGCCAGCTCAGCAATGCTGCTGCCCGTGCGCTGTTCCACCACGCCTGCCTCATAGTCATTGACCGTGAGGACCTGCGCCCATTGCAGCATGCGGCGCAGGTCGGCGCCGTCGAACAGCGGCATGGCCTGGCCCAGGTCGAAGATGAAGGGAATGCCTGCTGCGTGCAGACGCTCGGCGTGGGCGAACATGCCTTCCTTGGCGTCCGGCGCGACGATCGCCCAGGCCGCCTCGGCGCCGCTGACGTCGTTCTGCGCGGAGAAGCTCATGGCGCCGGGGTGGAAGGCGGCGATCTGGTTATCGTCCAGATCGGTGGTGATGAAGCATTGCGCGGTCAGGGTGTCGGGAATCACCTTGACGCGGCTGGAATCGATTGCCAGCGTGCGCAGGCGTTCCAGGTAATCGCCGGCGTCCTCGCCCACGGTGGCGACCGGGACCGGATTGCCGCCCAGCAGCTTCAGGTTGTAGGCGATATTACCGGCGCAGCCACCATATTCCTTGCGCATGGACGGCGTCAGGAAGGAGACGCTCAGGGACTGGACACGCTCCGGCAGGATGTGCTCTTTGAAACGGCCTTCGAAAACCGCGATCGTGTCAAAAGCCATCGAGCCGCAAACCAGCACAGGGGATGCCATGGGGAGTCCTTTATTGGGGAAATCAGGGAAAGAATTTGTCCAGCTGGTAGCCGTTGACCTGGGCACCCGCGATACGCAGCGGGACACTCAGGCTTTGCTCACCGCCGGCGGGGAAAGCGCCGCGCGTGCCCGTGGGCAGATAGTCTTCGGGGCGTAACACCTTGCGCACCACGACCGTATCCGACAGGTCGGTCAATTCCAGCACCAGTGCCGGCCAGGGTTGCGGCTTGTCATAGCGGTTGCGCAGGGTCACGCTGAGGACCAGGTGGGTGATGCCATCGCCGGTAGCGGTCGCCCCGGCGGGCGGCTGCAACGTCGATGCCGTGATGGAAATGCGCTCCAGCCGGCGGGCGTAGCCGACTTCGCAGCCCAGTGCGGCGCAGACGGACTGCAAGGCCGGGCGCAATGCTGGCACGCTGCTGGCCACCGCCGACCGGTATACGTAGACGCCCTGCAGGCCCAGCGCGACCAGGGCCAACAGGCAACCGACCGCCCACAGGCGGCGGATCAGGGCGGCGCGGCGCAGGCGCGACTCGTCCATGAAGACCGGTGGCGCCATGCCGGCGTCGACGTCGTCGTCGTAACGGGTACGCGCGTCGCCTCGGACCGGGGTATAGGCCTCGGGGCCGGTGTCATCGTCCTGGTCGGCGCGATGGTCGCGGTCGGGGTAGATGTAGACGGGGCTTTCGTGGCTGTCGTGGTCGTCGCGGCTGGCGGGGCTGACAGGACTGACGACATGGCTGACACGGCTGCCGAAGCGGTCGGCACCGAAGTCGTCGCGCGACCGGTCATCGGCGTCCGTGACCGGATGGCCGTGCAGGTCGTCGTCGTATTCGTCATCGGCGGGATCGACGTAGACCGGCCGTTGGCGCTGGCGGATGACCTGCGGGTCGCCTTGCAAGCCATCTTGCAAGCCATATCGCAAGCCGTCGCGCGGGTCGTGCCGCACGTTGTCTTTCGCGCCGCTAGCCGTTGGCGCCCGCTCTCCGGGAAGCGGGAGGGCGGCATCGTCGTCGTCGAACGGTTCGTCTTCGTCCTCGGGCTCGTCGCGGACGATGAATGTAGGCTCCTGCCGTCCCGCGTCGGCCCGGCCCCGCAGGACCGCGGGCGGTTCGGCGGACAGGACGGGTTCCTTGGCCCACAACTGAGCGTCGGAAATATCCTCACGCACCTTGATCGGTGCGATCGGCGTGGCCGGCGCGACCGGCGTGATTGGCGCAACCGGAGGCGTGACCGGGGTATCCCACGGCGGCGCTGCTGGCGGCACAACGGACTGCACCACGGGCGGCGCAGCCGGCTGCACGACTGGCTGCACGACTGGCTGCACAACAGGCTGCACAACGGGCGGCACCTGCGGCTTCACCGCAGGAGGCACCACAGGCTCAGGCGCAGGCGCCAATACCGGCATGTCCTCGTCGACGATCGCCTCGTAGCCGTCGAACACCCGGGTGCAGACGCCGCAACGGACCAGCCCATTGCGTACCCGCAATTGGTCCGCGACCACCTTGAAGGCGGTACCGCAGTGAGGGCAGCGTGTGGTCAGGGCCATGGCGCGCGTTCCGCTTCAGCGGCGATCAGGTCCGGCGGCCATGCAGGCAAACCCAGCCGTCGAGCGCGCGCCATACCGACATCTGCAAGTATTTCGCATAGACGGCGCACACTTCATCGGCCTGCCGTTCCAGCACGCCGGACAGCACCAGCGAGCCACCGGGCGCCACGCGGCTGGTCAGCAGCGGCGCCAGCACCTTGAGCGGATTGGACAGGATGTTCGCCACCACTACGTCGCTCAAGCCATCGGGCATGGCATCCGGCAACATGGCCCGCACCTCGACCTGGTTGACGCGCGCATTGTCCAGGGTCGAAATGACAGCCTGTTCATCGATGTCCACCGCCACCGTCTCACCAGCGCCGAGCTTGCGCGCGGCGATGGCCAGGATGCCGGAACCGCAGCCGTAGTCCAGCACCGTGGCCGCCTGCGGCAGCGATGCTTCCAGCCACGCCAGGCACAGATGGGTCGTGGGATGGCTGCCCGTGCCGAAAGCCAGGCCCGGATCCAGTTCGATATGGATGCCGCCGCCGTCCGGCGTCTTGTCCATGCCGGGCACGGCGGGATCGTCACGATGCCAGCTGGGCACGATCCAGATGCGGTCGGAAATATGGATGGGGCCGAATTGCGCCTGCGTCAGGCGCACCCAATCGGCATCGGGCACGTCGCGCAGGGACCAGTCCGCCAGCGCGGCGGCGTAATCCTGGCCCAGGACGCCGACCACTTCCTCGATGATCTGCGCCGGATCGGCGCCATCGGGCAGCAAGGCGACGACCTGGTTGTGCTCCCAGGCCTGGACGTCGGGCTCGGTGCCGGGCTCGCCGAACAGAGGATTTTCCTGTTCAGTGTCACGGTCCGCATCCTCGACCGACACCGACAGCACGCCGGCCGCCAGCAATTCGTCGGACACGGCTTCCGCCTGCGCCTCGGGGCAATGGAGCACGAGCTCACGCATAATGATTTCCGTCTTGAATACGCCGTCCCGGAGCCCGGTCCGGCCGTCAGATACCTGACCCTGCCGGTAAAAAAACAGGGCCCACAGGCCCTGATTGTAGTAGCAGCGCTCAGGGACGTTGCGCGAGCTTGTGCTCCAGGTAGTGGATGCTGGTGCCGCCTTCGATGAAGCGGGCATCCTGCAGCAGTTCCCGGTGCAGGGGGATGTTGGTGGAAATGCCTTCGACCACCATCTCCGACAGCGCGATACGCATGCGGGCCAGGGCCTGCTCGCGATCGTCACCATAGGTGATGACCTTGGCGATCATCGAGTCGTAGTTGGGCGGGACGAAATAGCCGTTATAGGCATGCGAATCGATACGCACGCCCGGGCCACCGGGGGTGTGCCAGTTCGTGATGCGGCCAGGGCTGGGCACGAAACGGAACGGATCCTCGGCGTTGATACGGCATTCCAGGGCATGGCCCTTGAACTGGACATCGCGCTGGCGCAGCGTGAACTTCTCGCCGGCGGCGATGCGGATCTGCTGCTGTACCAGGTCGATACCGGTAATCAGCTCCGTCACCGGATGTTCCACCTGGATGCGGGTGTTCATCTCGATGAAGTAGAACTCGCCGTTCTCGAACAGGAATTCGAAGGTACCGGCGCCGCGGTAGCCGATCTTGCGGCAGGCGTCGGCACAGCGGTCGCCGATGCGCTCGATCAGGCGACGGGCGATGCCGGGCGCGGGCGCTTCTTCGATCACCTTCTGGTGGCGGCGCTGCATGGAGCAGTCGCGCTCGCCCAGCCAGACGGCGTTGCGGCCGCCATCGGCCAGGATCTGGATTTCCACATGGCGCGGGTTCTCAAGGAACTTCTCCATATAGACTTCCGGGTTGTTGAAGGCCGCACCGGCTTCCGAACGCGTCATGGTGACCGCGTTGATCAGGGCCGCTTCGGTGTAGACCACGCGCATGCCACGGCCACCGCCGCCGCCCGCGGCCTTGATGATGACCGGGTAGCCGACCTCGCGCGCAATGCGCATGATCTCTTGCGGGTTGTCGGGCAAGGCGCCTTCGGAACCGGGCACCACCGGAACGCCGGCTTCGATCATGGCGCGCTTGGCGCTGACCTTGTCGCCCATCAGGCGAATCGAGTCCGGGCGCGGGCCGATGAAGACGAAACCGCTCTTTTCCACACGGTCGGCGAAGTCGGCATTTTCCGACAGGAAGCCATAACCGGGGTGGATGGCCTCCGCATCGGTGACTTCGGCCGCCGAGATGATGGCGGGCATATTGAGGTAGCTTTCGCGCGAGGGCGCCGGGCCGATACACACGGACTCGTCAGCCAGCCGGACATATTTGGCTTCGCGGTCGGCCTCGGAGTGCACGACCACGGTTTTGATGCCCAGCTCGCGGCAAGCGCGTTGGATGCGCAGCGCGATCTCGCCGCGATTGGCGATCAGGATTTTTTCGAACATGGAAGCTATCGCTTTAGCCGATGACGAACAGAGGTTGGCCGTATTCGACGGGCTCGCCGTTCTCGACCAGGATTTCCTTGATGACGCCGGACTTGTCGGCTTCGATCTCGTTGAGCAGCTTCATCGCTTCGATGATGCACAGCGGATCGCCTTCCTTGACGGTTTGGCCGACGTCGACGAAGGGCGCGGAGCCCGGGTTGGGCGAGCGGTAGAACGTGCCGACCATGGGCGCCTTCACCGCGTGGCCCTGCACCACCGGCGCGGCCGGGGCAGCGGCGGGGGCGGCGGCGGCAGCGGCGGGCGCGGCGGCCATCATGGCTTCGGGGGCGTGGTAGGCCACGGGCTGCAAGGTCTGGGAGAACTTGACGATGCGAACCTTGCCTTCACCCTCGGTGATTTCCAGTTCGGCAATGCCCGATTCGGCCACCAGGTCGATCAGGGTTTTAAGTTTTCGGAGGTCCATGAAGCTGCTTCCCGGTGTTGTGACGGCATGCGCCCGTAGTGATGGGTGCCGTACGCTTAGGTGGAGATGAAAAGCTTGGAGATGTCGCGGTTCAGTGCCGCGCCGCATACCGCAGAGCGGCTTCGTAGCCGTCCGCGCCCAGGCCCGAAATAAGTCCCACGGCCAGATCCGACAAATAGGAGTGATGCCGGAAAGGCTCGCGCTTATACAAGTTGGACAGATGTACTTCTATAAAAGGGATGGAAACCGCGGCCAGTGCGTCACGCACGGCCACGCTGGTGTGCGTGTAGGCGGCGGCGTTGATGACGATGAAGTCGGTGCCATCCTGGCGCGCGGCCTGGATGCGATCGACCAGATCTCCTTCGTGATTGCCTTGCCAATGCTGCAGCCCGACACTCAGTTCGCCCGCCAGGGCGACAAGGTTGTCGTTGATCTGAGCCAACGTGAGGCTGCCGTAGATTCCCGGCTCACGGGTGCCCAACAGATTCAGATTCGGGCCGTGCAAGACCAGTATGCGTTGCGCCATTGCTACTTTCCGGTCCCCGCGCGCCGTCCGATGCCCGCTACCGGCAGGCATCCGATCGCGCCGGACCTCGGATTAATGAATATTGAGTATTGAATGCGGAAGTCCGCTTACAAACACGGCGCCACGAGGACGCCGAGACTGCAGGCAGGTTAATCTGCCGCGAAAACCATCAATAAGGCAGCTTTTTACGACAAATTGCCTTATTTGTCCATGGTGGAAACAGCTCGACATCACGCACCTAGGGTTTTCAACCAGGCGCTCACCTCATCTTCCTTCACCGTGCCGAGAACTTTATGGCTAATTCCGCCATTTTTGTCCAACAGCACGGAAAAAGGCAAACCACCCGGGCCATTTCCCAGGCCACGCATGAGATCTATCGCCCCCGGACCTGCCACCAGCAGAGGGTAGGAAACCGGCACTTTGGCGACGAATTTGCGCATGTTGTCAGCGGTATCGACGCCGATGCCCACGAACTGTGCCTGCGGGTGCTGTTTACTCAAGGCATCGAGCGCGGGCATCTCCTTGACGCACGGCGCACACCATGTCGCCCAGAAATTTATCAAGACAGGCTTACCTTGCCAGTCGCCGACGCGATGGCTGCCACCGTCGAGGTCGGGAAACGCGCGGGTCAGCAAGTCGCCGGTTGCGCCTGCGTCCTTGCCAGCAGTGGCGTCGGCGGCCAGGGCCGTCGGCATGTAGCGCGCCAACCAGGCCGTCGTCGCCAGCGTGAGCGTGCGCAAAAGAAAAGTGCGTCTGTCCATGCCCGTGATATTACCCATTACCTGGCGCCGTGGCACCTGCCGCGCGACGGATAGGTCCAGCAGAAAAGTCCGAGGGGCGGGCACCCTCTACAATGCGTGCAGGAGAAATACCTCATGCATCTGCACATTCTCGGCATCTGCGGCACTTTCATGGGCGGCCTGGCGCTGGTGGCGCGCGCCGCCGGCCATACCGTCACCGGCTGCGATACCGGCGTCTACCCCCCCATGAGCACGCAGTTGGAGGAACAAGGCATCGCGTTGACGGAAGGCTATGGCGCCGACCAGATGGCGCTCCAGCCCGACCTCTACGTCATCGGCAACGTCGTCACGCGCGGCAATCCGCTGATGGAAGCCATTCTGGAGTCCGGCGCGCCCTACGTTTCCGGCCCGCAGTGGCTGTGCGAAAACGTACTGGCCGGCCGGCACGTCCTGGCGGTGGCCGGCACGCACGGCAAGACCACCACCAGTTCCATGCTGGCCTGGATCCTGGAATACGCCGGGCTCAAGCCTAATTTCCTGATCGGCGGCGTGGCGAGCGACCTCAAGGTGTCGGCCCGTTTCGACCCGCAAATACCCTGGTTCGTCATCGAGGCGGACGAATACGACACGGCGTTTTTCGACAAGCGGTCCAAGTTCGTCCACTACCGGCCGCGCACCGCCATCCTGAACAACCTGGAATACGATCACGCCGACATCTTCCCCGATCTGGCCGCCATCGAAACCCAGTTCCATCATCTGGTGCGCACCATCCCCGCTGGCGGCCGCATCGTGCTGCCGCAGGCCGATGCCGCCCTGGACCGGGTGCTGGGGCGCGGCTGCTGGACGCCCGTGGTGCGTTTCGGCGCGGGCGCGGCCTGGGAGGCTGGCGCCCCCGCCGACGACGGCAGCTTCGAGGTGCAACACGAGGGCCAAACCGTCGGCCGCGTGCGTTGGGACCTGACCGGCGCGCACAACCGCGCCAATGCGTTGGCCGCCCTGGCGGCAGCGGACCATGCGGGCGTGCCCGCGGCCACCGGCATCGCCGCCTTGTCCGTGTTCGGGGGCGTGAAGCGCCGCATGGAATTGCGCGGCACCGTGCATGGCATCAAGGTCTACGACGACTTCGCCCATCACCCGACCGCCATCGCCACCACCCTGGAAGGCTTGCGCCGCCAGGTCGGACCGGCGCGCATCCTGGCGGTGCTGGAGCCTCGTTCGAACACCATGAAGCTGGGCGCCATGGCCGACCGCCTGCCGGCGGCGCTGGCCGATGCCGACCTGGTGTTCTGCTTCGGCGCCAGCAGCGGCAAGCACGCCCTGGGCTGGGATCCGGCCAAGGTGCTGGCGCCGCTGGGCGCGCGCGCATCCAGCCACGACGATCTGGATGAACTGGTGCGCGCCGTCGCGCAGGCGGCCCGCCCTGGCGACCACATCCTGGTGATGAGCAACGGCGGCTTCGGCGGCGTGCACGGCAAGCTGCTCGATGCCCTGGCCAGGGTCCAGGCCGGCAGCCCGGCCGACCCGGATGCGACCGGGCGGAAATCATCATGATCCTTTATCTGCACGGATTCCGGTCCTCGCCGGCCTCGTTCAAGGCACGCCTGATGGCGCAGGCCATGGCCGATCGCGGCCTGGCCGACGACTGGCGCTGCCCGCAACTGCCCGCCAGCCCGCGCGAGGCAATCGAACTGGCCATGTCGCTGGCCCATGAACTGCTGGACCGGGCCGGACGCAGCCCCGGCGCCGACGGCAAGGCAGCCAGCGGCCCGCGCGCCCTGACGGTGATCGGCTCATCGCTGGGCGGCTATTACGCCGGCTGGCTGGCGGAGCAGCTGGGCTGCCGCGCCGTGCTGCTGAACCCGGCGGTGCACGCGCCGCGCGACCTCGCCACCCAGGTCGGCGCGCAGACTATGTATCATTCGGGCGAGCCATTCGAATTCCAACCAGAGTTTGTGGCGGAACTGGCCGCCATCGAGATCGAGCGTCCGACCCGGCCCGAGCGCTATTTCCTGGTGGCCGCCACGGGCGACGAAGTGCTCGATTGGCAGGAAATGCGGGATTTTTACGCCGGCTGCCGCCAGCGCATCATTCCCGGCAGCGACCATGGCATTGCCGATTTCGAAAAATATCTGCCCGAAGTCCTGGAATTCGCGCTGCGGGATGGACACTCATAGCCCGCCGCGGCATGCGCGCATGCCATGCCGAAGCCGGAATTTTTTGCCACCTGTACGCATATATATACCTAGATGAACCACGCCGGGCTGGCGCGCCCGGCGCCTGACAAGAACCCCGCATTTGCGCGCGGCCGCTTGCGTGCCGCGCCCACCGACAGATCCTGACCATGCACGTGTTTTACGAAGACGACGGCGCTTTCAAAGCCGGCCGCATCATGTCCGAAACGGACGCCAGCCTCCAGGTTGAAGCAGACTCCGGCAAGCGCAGCAAGATCAAGCGGGCCAACACCCTGTTCACCTTCGACAAGCCGGAGCCCACCGAGCTGCTGCGCCAGGCCGAGACGGCCGCGGCGGACATCGACCTGCAATTCCTGTGGGAGTGCGCGCCGCAGGAGGAATTCGACACGCCCGCGCTGGCGGCCGACTACTTCGGCCACACGCCTTCGCCGGTGGAGCAGGCGGCCCTGTTGATGCGCCTGCACGGCGCGCCGGCGTATTTCCATCGGCGCGGCAAGGGACGCTATCGTCCGGCCCCGCCCGACATCCTGGCCGCCGCCCTGGCCGCCATCGAGAAAAAACGCCTGCAAGCCGAGCAGCAGGAACACTGGGTTGACGACATGGCCGCCGGCAAACTGCCGGACGAAATCCGCGCCGCCGCCGAAAACCTGTTGATCCGGCCCGACAAGAACACCCAGCAATGGAAGGCGCTGGACGCCGCCTGCGCGCGCCTGCAGAAGACACCCGACCGGCTGCTGCTGGAGCTGGGCGCGTGGCCCCACGCGCTGGCCCTGCATATGCGCCGCTTCCTGGCCGTCAACTTCCCGCGCGGCACCGGTTTTCCGGAAGTCGTGGTGCCGCCGCTGGACAAGGAACTGCCGCTGGCGGACGCGGAAATCTATTCGGTCGACGACGTCACCACCACGGAAATCGACGATGCGCTGTCGGTCACCGAACTGGCGGACGGCCTGGTCCGTGTCGGCGTGCACGTGGCCGCACCCGGGCTGGCCGTGACGCGTGGCAGCGAACTGGATGCCCTGGCGCGCGCGCGCCTGTCCACGGTCTACATGCCCGGCGACAAGATTCCCATGCAGCCGGATGCCGTCATCCAGGCATTTTCGCTGGATGCGGGACGTGAGGTGCCGGCGCTGTCGCTGTACGCGACCATCAACCCGTCGACCGGCGAAGTGGTGGAATCGGTCAGCCGCGTGGAACGCATCGTGGTGCGCGAGAACCTGCGCCACAACACCCTGGACGGCGCCATCACCGAGGCCGCGCTGGCCGATCCGCAGGCCGACCTGCCCTATGCCCACTGGCTGCGGCCGCTGTGGCGCGTCGCGCTGGCCCTGAGCGCCAAACGCGAGGAAGTGCGCGGCAAGCCGGAAAACAACAGCCGGGTCGAGTACAGCTTCTACCTGGACGGCCCCGCCGACAATCCCGACACGCCGGTGCGCCTGGTGCCGCGCCAGCGCAACGCGCCGCTGGACCGCATGGTGGCGGAATTCATGATCCTGGCCAATAACCAGTGGGGCGGCCTGCTGGCCCAGCACGGGGTGCCGGGTATCTATCGTTCGCAACAGGCCGGCCGCGTGCGCATGAGCACCCAGCCGCTGCCGCACGAAGCGATCGGCGTGCCGCAGTATGCGTGGAGTACCTCGCCCCTGCGTCGCTACGTCGACCTGGTCAACCAATGGCAGCTCATCGCCACGGTGGACAACGGGGTATCGGCACGCCTGGTGGCGCCCTTCAAGCCCAAGGATGCCGACCTGTTCGCCATCATCGGCGCCTTCGACGCGCAATACGCCGCCTGGGCGGACTTCCAGAACTCGATGGAGCGCTACTGGTGCCTGCGCTGGCTCAAGCAGCAGAACGTCACCCGTACCACCGCGAGCGTGCTGCGCGACGATCTGGTGCGCCTGGGCAACGCGCCGCTGGTGGTGCGCGTGGGCGGTATGCCATCGCTCGACCGCGGCACCAAGGTCACCATCGACATCCTGGGCACCGACGAATTGGCGCTGGAAGCCGAATGCCGCTATGTCGGCGAAGTGGCGCAAGCGCAGGCGGATGCGGATGCGGATGCGGATGCGGATGCGGCAGATGATGCTGCGGGAGATGGAGCGAGTGATGCCACCGGCGATGCGGCGGATGATGCGCCGCAGGCCCCGCCCCCGGCCGCCTGAATAGCAAGCCGGCGCACCGGGCGATAAGGCCGGCGCGCCGGTGAGCTATCATCGGCGCGTGCGGCAAAAACATGCCCCAAGGGGAGACAACATGCGCATCCTGCTCGTCGAAGACAATCTCGACCTTGGCGATGCGGTCGAAAGCAAGCTACGCAATGCGGGCCACAGCGTCCAATGGGTACGCGACGGCGAGTCCGCCTTGCAGTGGGCCCGCCACGAAACCTGGGACGCGCTGGTGCTGGACATCATGCTGCCCGGCAAGAGCGGCTTCGACGTCATCCGCGAACTGCGCGGCAACGGCGTGGAAGCGCCGGTGCTGGTCGTCACGGCCCGCTCCGAAATCGAAGACAAGATCGACATGCTGGACCTCGGCGCCGACGACTACCTGGTCAAACCCTTCGACCTGCGCGAGCTGGAAGCCCGCCTGCGCGCCTTGATGCGGCGCCCCGCCGGCCGCACCACCAGCCTGGCGACCTATGGCAACCTGGCGCTGGACCTGGCCGGACGTACCGCCGCCTTGAACGGCATGCCGCTGGAACTGGGCCGGCGCGAATTCCGCCTGCTGGAGATCCTGCTCAGCCGCCAGGGCAGCACGGTGGCCAAGGAAAGACTGATGAGCCAGCTGTTCGATCTGGACGATGTCTCGCTGAATGCCCTGGAGTTGCTGATTTCGCGCCTGCGCAAGAAGCTGGCGTCGTCCTCGGTGGACATCGTCACGGTGCGCGGCGTGGGCTACCAGGCGCGCATCAGCGAGAGCGTCACGGCTTGATCGAGCGCCGCGACTCCGCGCGCCGTGTCTCCATCCACGGGCGCATTTTCACCATGGGCCTGCTGTTGCTGGGCTGCGCGTCCATCGGCGTGGCGTTATTCCTGCACCACGATGCGCGCCGCGCCGCCGACCGGGCGTTCGACCGCCTGCTGGCCGCCTCGGCATTGACCATCGCGGGATCGGTACGCATCGATGACGGCGGCATCGTGGTCGAGCCGCCGCACGCCGCGCTGGCCATGCTGTCCGGCATGGACCGCGTGTTCTACACGGCGCGCGGCCCGGATGGCGCGGCCATCACCGGCTATGACGACCTGGCCTGGTCCCTGGAGCCGGCGCGCTCTTCCAGCCCCGTATTCGATGACATCGACTATCGCGACGAGCCCGTACGCGTGGCGACGGTGGGCCGCCTGGTGGCGGGCGGCCCGCACGCCGGCTGGGTCACCATCCGTGTCGCCGAAACCCTGGACGCCCGCAACACCTTGACCACGGAGATCTGGCACCGCGCCATCGCGCCGCTGTTGGTGATCGTGCCACTGGCGCTGGCCCTGCTGTGGTTCGGCCTGCGCCGCGCGTTCGCGCCACTGGCGGCGATGGAGCAGGAACTGAGCCGGCGCGATCCTGACGACCTGCGTCCGCTGGACATGCCCGCGCCACGCGAAGTCACGCGGCTGGCGGAGGCGCTGAACGGCGTCATGCCGCGGCTGGAAAGCGCCATGCGTAACATCAATACGCTGGTGGCCGATGCCGCGCATCAAGTCCGCACGCCGCTGGCGTCGCTGCGCGCGCAGGCCGAGGTGGCGATGGAAGAGACCGACCCGCAACGTCTCCATGAGCGCGTGACGCGCATCCACCAGAACGCCACGCTGGCCAGCCAGCTGGTCAGCCAACTGCTGATGGACGCCACCATTACCCACCGCCTGGGCATGCGCGGCACCGCCAGCGTGGGTATCGCTGAAATCGTCAACGACACGCGCAACCATATCGGACCGCTGGAGGCGACGCGGCTGCGCATCTTCATCGCGCCGGAGGTGCGGCGCGCCCGCGTCACCGGCGATCGCGTGGCCTTGCGGGAAATGCTGCGCAACCTGGTCGACAATGCCTTGCGCTACGCGGAGGCAGGACCCGTCGAGATTCGCGTCACGCCAGTGGCGGCCATGCGCGTGGCCATCACGGTGAATGACGATGGCCCGGGCATTCCGGACAACGAGATGGAACGGGTGCAGGAACGCTTCCAGCGCGGCACAAGCGGTGCCGGCCAGCCGGGGTCCGGGCTGGGGCTGGCCATCGTGCGTACGGTGGCCAATGCGCATGGCGGCACGCTGTGGCTGCAAAACCGCCCGGGGGGCGGACTGGCGGCCAAGGTGGTGATGCGGCGCGTGAAGCCGGCATACAAGACGGCTCATAAGACAGCTCACAAGAAGACGCTGGCCGTGCTGGCGCTTGCCATGGCGGGCTTGCTGGCGGCCACGTCGGCGCCCGCGCCGGCCCGGGCGCAGACTTCGACGCAGCCCCTGGCGCAAACCCGGGCACAGGCCCCGGCGGAAGCTGGTGCCGAGGGCAATGCCCAGGCTCCGGCGGCGGTGCCGGCCCGCGCCTGCGGCAGGGAGCCCGAGACGACGCGCTATCCGACCGCCACGCCCGGCGATCCGGTGCTGGCCATCGCCGGCACCACCGACACGCCCACGATGAGCGGCCTGATCCAGGCTTTCCAGAACGCCCATCCCGGCGTGGCGGTGACCTATCGCGAAATGGGCAGCCGTGCGCTCTACGAAGCCGCCGTGGCGGATCACCTGCCCGACGTCGACGTGCTGATGAGCCCGGCGACCGACCTGCAGATCCGCCTGGCCAACGATGGCTATGCGCTGCGTTACGAGACCACCCGCACGGCCGGCATGCCGGAATGGGCCACCTGGCGCAACGAAGTGTTCGGCTTCACGCTGGAACCGGTGGTCATCGTCTACAACCCACGCCGCTACACCGAAGCCACCGCGCCGCGCTCGCACCAGGCGCTGCTGCGCCTGCTGGAAAGCGAGGGTGCCGCCCTGCACGGCCGTATCGGCACCTATGACCTGACGCGCAGCAGCGTCGGCTATCTGCTGGCCGAGCAGGACGAACAGGTCTCGTCCGATTTCTGGGGCCTGGCCCACGCGCTGGGCCGCGCGGGAGTGCGCCGCGCCGCCTGCGCCACCGACATCCTCGACGCCATCGAGCGTGACGAACTGGACCTGGGCTACAACGTGCTGGGCTCGCATGCCCTGGCGCGCGAGGCCGCGAGCGGACGCATCGGCGTGGTTTTCCCGCAGGACTACGAACTGGTGCTGACACGTTCGGTGCTGATCGCGCGCAAGACGCGCCAGCCGGCGCTGGCGCGCGCGCTGGTCGACTGGCTGCTGTCGCCGGCCGGCCAGGCCGCGACCGCACGCCAGGCCGGCTTGGGCTCGCTCATCGCCGGCACGCCTGGCCCGTGGACGGCCGACGGCGTGCTGACGCGTACGTCAGGCATCGTGCAACCGATCGCCATGGGCCCGGGCTTGCTGGCCGGCCTGGACCGCCAGCGCCAGGCGCGCTTCATCCGCAACTGGGCCCGACTGGTGGGCGACACGCCGCCGGCCTCGCTCCCGCCACCGCGGCCGTCGCCGCGGCCCGCGGAGTCCGCGGCCACGCCGTCGAGCCTGGATTAGTCTCGTTCCGTCCCTCATAGCGATCAGCGCCGCCGGCGTGCCTGCGCCGCATCCAATCGCGATTGATGATGAGGACGCTTTTTGCCGAGTCCCGGTATCTGTTATCCACTCTCCCGTAGATTGTCGACGACAGGACGGCGACAGTATTGCGATCCTAAGATGCCGTCCAGACGACGAAAAAGTCGCCTAGAACAATTCCAATACGGAGAGACACCCATGCTTGCCCAGTCCCGCCTCGCGGCCGCCTGCGCCGCCGCTTTCGCCTTTGCTTCCGCCAGTGCCCTGGCCCAGGTCCCCGCCGGCTACCCCGCCGATTACCAGAAGATCATCGATGGCGCCAAGAAGGAAGGCACCGTGGTGATCTACTCGACCACCGACACCAAGGCCGCCGGCCCCCTCATCAAGGGCTTCGAGGCTGCCTATCCCGGCGTCAAGGTCGAATACAACGACATGAACAGCACCGAGCTGTACAACCGCTTCATCAGCGAGCAGGCGGCTGGCGGCAATAGCGGCGACGTGGTGTGGAGTTCGTCGATGGATTCGGCGCTGAAGCTGGCGACCGACTATGCCCTGCAATACAAGTCGCCTGAAATCGGCAAGCTGCCCTCGTGGGCCGTGTGGAAGGATTCCGCCTACGGCACCACCTATGAGCCGGCCGTCTTCATCTACAACAAGCGCCTGATCGCGCAGGCCGACGTGCCCAGCACCCACGCCGCACTGGCCAAGCTGATCGCGTCGCAGACCGACAAGTTCAAGAACAAGGTCACCACCTACGACATCGAAAAGTCCGCCGTGGGCTTCATGCTGGCGGTGCAGGACAAAGCCAACGACAGCAAGTACTTCGACACCTTGCGCGACACCGCCAAGGGCGGCCTGGTGGTGCAGTCCTCCACCGGCACGATGATGGAACGCGTGTCGTCGGGTGAGAACCTGATCGGCTACAACATCCTCGGCTCGTATGCCGAGGCGCGCGCCAAGACGGACACGTCCATCGGCATCGTCTATCCCACCGACTACACGCTGGTGTTGTCGCGCGTGTCCTTCATCGCCAAGAAGTCCAAGCATCGCAACGCCGCCAAGCTGTGGCAGGACTACGTGCTGTCGCAGAAGGGCCAGGACATCGTCGCCAACCAGGCCGACATGGCCTCGATCCGTGACGACATCCCCGGTGACAACGACGTCGACGGCATGACCAAGAAGCTGGGCAACGCGCTCAAGCCCATCCCGGTCAACGAAACCCTGCTGGACTACCTGGAGCAGAAGAAGCGCCTGGAGTTCATCAAGGATTGGCGCGCCGCCGCGGGCAAATAAGCGCTTGGCCCCTCCCGGGGTTGCCAATACGGGCCATGCATGAGGGGGCCGCCCAGGCGGGCGGTCCCGCTGCGGCCCCCGCCCGTTCCCGGCTCTTTATCAGGATCCCATCATGCAGTCATTGCGCTCAAAATGGCAGTCGCTGCCGCGCGGCGTGACGGTGGTGATCACGGCACTGGCCATCTATGTGCCGCTGTCGCTGATCATCTACCAGAGCTTTCTGTCGGCGCCCTTCTTCATGCCGTCCAAGGTCGTCAGCCTGGACGCCTTTCGCTTCATCTTCGACGACCCCGATTTCTATAAAGCCCTGATCAGCGGCCTGATCCTGGCGTTCGGCCTGTTCATCATCGCCGTGCCGCTGGGCGGCATGCTGGCCTTCCTGATGATACGCACCGACCTGCCGGGCCGGCGCTGGATCGAACCGCTGATCCTGGTGCCCGTATTCGTCTCGCCCATGGTGCTGGGCTTCGGCTATGTGGTGGCCGCGGGCCCGGTCGGCTTCTTCTCCAAATGGACGCAGGACCTGCTGGGCTTCGTGCCATGGAATATCTATTCCATGACCAGCATCGTCATCATCGCCGGCCTGACGCACGTGCCGCATGCCTATCTCTACATTTCCTCGGCCCTGCGCAGCATGGGTTCCGACGTGGAGGAAGCCGCGCGCATCACCGGTGCGTCGCCGCTGCGCGTGATGATGACGGTCAGCCTGCCCATGGTGCGCCCGGCCCTGCTCTACGCCAGCGTGCTGCTGTTTTTCCTGGGCCTGGAAGTCTTCGGCCTGGTGCTGGTGCTGGGCGATCCGGAAGGCAACCTGGTGCTGGCGACCTATCTGTACAAGCTGACCAACAAGCTGGGCGTGCCGTCCTACCACCTGATGGCGGCGGTGACGGTGGTGCTGATCTGCATGACCATTCCGCTGGTGGCCCTGCAACGGCGCCTGATGCGCACCGCCAACCGCTTCGTCACGATGAAGGGCAAGGCTTCGCGCGCGCGTGCCCTGCCGTTGGGCAAATGGCGCTGGGCGGCGGGCGGCGTGGTGGCGGCGTGGCTGTTCGTCACCGTGGTGGTGCCGCTGGTGGGCGTGATGCTGCGCGCCTTCGTGTCCAACTGGGGCATGGGCGTCAGGTTGGTGGACGTGTTGTCGCTGGAAGCGTTCCGCAGCGTGTTCGCATCGCCCAACCTGATCCGCGCCATCGTCAACTCCGTGGCCATCGGCGTGATCGGCGGCGTGCTGGCGGTGGTCTGTTATGGCTTCATCGGCCTGGCCATGCACCGGCGCCAGGACGGCGTGACCCGCTTCCTGGACTACAGCGTGCTGGTGCCGCGCGCGGTGCCGGGCCTGCTGGCCGGCCTGGCCTTCCTGTGGGTGTTCCTGTTCGTGCCGCTATGGCTGGACAATGCCCTGGACGAAGGCGGCCTGCTGTCCTTCCTGCCATACGCCGACTGGCTGCGCGAGAACTTCGTCGAATGGCTGCGCAGCGTGCGCAGCACCATCTTCAGTGTCTGGGTGGCCTACACCGTCGTCTGGATGGCCTATGGCCTGCGCCTGATCTCCTCCACCCTGCTGCAGGTCGGGCCGGAACTGGAAGAAGCCGCGCGCAGCTCGGGCGCCCGCCGCGGCCAGGTGACGCGTCACGTCACCGTGCCGCTGGCGCGCCACGGCCTGATCGGCGCATGGCTGCTGATGTTCCTCATCTTCGAGCGTGAATACTCCACCGGCGTGTACCTGCTGTCGCCCGGCACGGAGACCATCGGGTCGATGCTGGTATCGCTGTGGGCAACCGGCGCCATCGACATCGTGGCCGCGCTGTCCTTTATCAATATCGTGCTGGTCGTCATCGGCCTGGGCATCGCCCTGCGATTCGGAGTGAAACTTCATGATTGAACTTTCAGTGGAAGACCTGCACCTGGACTACGGCGACGTGCCGGTGCTCAAGGGCGTGTCGATGGAACTGCGCCAGGGCGAAGTGGTGTCCCTGCTGGGCCCGTCGGGCAGCGGCAAGACGACGCTGCTGCGCGCGGTGGCCGGCCTGGAAGCCGCCAAGCGCGGCAGGATCACCATCGGCGAACGCGTGGTGTTCGACGGCGCCAAGGGTGAAGTACCGGCCGAGGACCGCAACCTGGGGCTGGTCTTCCA
Source organism: Achromobacter sp. HZ34 (assembly GCF_002209485.1). Classification (GTDB taxonomy): domain Bacteria; phylum Pseudomonadota; class Gammaproteobacteria; order Burkholderiales; family Burkholderiaceae_B; genus Bordetella_C. Next base: position 455,711 of record NZ_NJIX01000003.1, read on the forward strand.
GTCCTACGCGCTGTGGCCGCACAAGACGGTTTACGACAACGTCGCCTATCCCCTGCAACTGCGCCGCACGCCGGCCGCGGAAACGCGCCAGCGCGTGCAGGAAGTGCTGGACCAATTAGGGCTGGGTCATCTGGCGGCGCGCCATCCGCATCAATTGTCGGGCGGGCAGCAACAGCGCGTGGCCATCGGCCGGGCGCTGGTCTACAACCCGCCGGTGATCCTGCTGGACGAACCGCTGTCCAACCTTGACGCCAAATTGCGCGAAGAAGCCCGCGCGTTCCTGCGTGAACTGATCGTGCGCCTGGGCCTGTCGGCCTTGATGGTGACCCACGACCAGAGCGAGGCGCTGGCGATTTCCGATCGCATCCTGCTGCTGAACAACGGCCGCATCGAACAGCAGGGCACGCCGCAGCAGATGTACGGTTCGCCGCAGACGCTGTTCTGCGCCGAATTCATGGGCAGCAACAATCGCATGAACGGCCGGGTCGCCGAGATCCGCGACGGCAAGGCACGCATCGAGGGAACGGGCTGGCAGTTGTGGGGCCAGGCGACGCAGGGTTTGAGCGTGGGCCAGGAGGCCACCGCGGTCATCCGTGTGGAGCAGGTGCGTCTGGCCGATGATCCGGAGGGCAACCACCTGGACATGCAATTGATGACGGGCATGTACCTGGGCGACAAGTGGGAGTACCTGTTCCGTACCCCCGGCGAGGAGTCCGTCAATGCCATGGCACTGCGCGCCTACGGCCACGAAAGCCGAGCCGCCGGCGCCTGCCGTCTGGCGCTGCCGGCCTCGCAGGTCTGGATATTTCCGCCTGCGGCAAAGGGATGAGCGGCGGGCCCGCGCACGGGGCAAAGGGAGGACCGGGTCTGGCCCAGCACCCGGACCAAACTCGGGCCGAACCCGGGCCGAACCCGGGGTAGACCAGCCCTGCCCCCTGGGCAAACCGTGAAACGGGCCTAAAATGCCCGCGTGCAACACACTCTGCCTTCCTCCTCCCTGACCCGATCCGCGCGCTGGCTGAGCGCGCGTGCGCAACACTACCTGTGGATCGGGCTGGTGATCTCGCTGTTCGTCCACGCCGTGGTGCTGGCGCTGCGCTTCGCGCCCCCGCGCACGCCCCATCCGCCGGCGCAGTCACTGGAAGTCATCCTGGTCAATACGCGTACGGAAAACGCCCCGGCCAAGGCCGAGGCGCGCGCTCAGGCCAACGTCGAAGGGGGCGGCGACGCCGAGAAGGGCATGGCGCAGTCGCCGCTGCCGCAGTCCGGCGACGCGCCCAACGCCATCGTGCTGGACGCCATGCACAAGCGGCAGGCAGAGCTGGAGACCGAGCAGCAGCAACTGCTGACGCAGCTGACGGCGCTGACCCAGGCCGGCCGCGCCCATCAGCAGGGCGACCCCACGCCGCACGCCGCCGAGCCCGGCCGCGACGACGCCGACCAGGACAGCGTGCTGCAGAACGCCCAGGTGGCCGCCTTGTCGCAGCGCGTGCAGGCCTATAACAAGAAGCCGCGCCGCGCCTTCGTGGCGCCGGCCGCCGAGGCCTCGCGCTTCGCGCCCTACCTGGACGCCTGGCGCAACCGGGTCGAAACCATAGGCACCCAATACTATCCGGACGAAGCGCGCGGCAAGGTGTATGGCTCGCTGCGCATGACAGTGTATGTGCGCGCCGACGGCAGCGTGGCGGACGTCGAGATCGACAGCCCTTCGCCGCAGGCGGTGCTGAACCAGGCGGCGCGCCGCATCGTGCAGATGTCTGCCCCTTTCCCGCCCTTCCCGCCCGAGATCGCCCGCGACACCGACGTCCTGGCCATCACGCGGACCTGGAATTTCGTCAACGACACCCTGGAAACCCACGCGCCATGACCCTCCCGTCTTCCCCATCCGGCCAGGGCCAGACGCAGTCCTCCACGCAATCCACGGGTCGCAAGCGCCACTATGCGGTCATCGGCAATCCGGTGGCCCACAGCCGTTCGCCGCAGATCCACGCCCTGTTCGCGCGGCAGACCGGCATAGACCTGGACTACAGCCTGCTGCCGGCTCCCCTGGACGGTTTCACGGCGACGGTGCGGGATTTCTTCGCGCAAGGCGGCGGCGGCCTGAATGTGACGGTGCCCTTCAAGCAGGAAGCCTGGCAACTGGCCCAGGCCAACCTGAGCGATCGCGCCCGTCTGGCTGGTGCAGTCAACACATTGTGGCAACGCGACGGCGTGCTGCACGGCTGCAATACCGACGGCGTCGGCCTGGTGCAAGACCTGCGCCGCCTGGGTGTGGACCTGCAAGGCGCGCGTCTGCTGCTATTGGGTGCCGGCGGCGCCGCGCGCGGCGTGCTGCAGCCCCTGGCGCAAGCCGGTTGCGCGCGCCTGCATATCGTCAATCGCACCGCTGCGCGGGCCCGCGACCTGGCCGCCGACTGGCTGCGCGACAGCGGCGCCACCAGCCCGGCGGTAAGCGCCGGCGGCCTGGACGAGGCCGCGCTGGGCGGCCCCTGGGACGTCGTCGTCAATGCCACTTCCAGCAGTCTGGGCGACGCGCCGCCCGATCTGCCGGCCGGCCTCTATGCGCCCGGCGCGCTGGCCTATGACATGATGTACGGCGCCCAACCGACCGCCTTCATGCGCCAGTCCGCGGCCGACGGCGCCGCGCGCTGCGCCGATGGCCTGGGGATGCTGGTGGGCCAGGCCGCGGAAAGCTTCTACATCTGGCACCAGGTCAGGCCCGATCCGGAACCGGTGCTGCAAACGCTGCGCGCGGCCCTGGCAACGCCGGCCCGCTAGGCCAAGCATGGGAAGAAGCATGGCGACACGTCGCTCGGCAGGCGGCCACTGGACCGTCAAACGCACCATCCTGGCCACCTTGATGGCCCTGCTGTGCCTGGCCATCCTGTACGAGCTCTGGTTGTTTTGCATGGTGGTCTGGTACGCCAACAGCAATCCGGCGAGCAGTTCCGTGATGCGCGCTCAGCTGGCCGAGCTGCGCAAGGACGACCCGCGCGCGAAGCTCAAGTTCACCTGGGTCGACTATGACCAGATCAGCAACAACCTCAAGCGCGCGGTGATCGGATCCGAGGACTCCAATTTTCTCGAACACGACGGCGTCGAATGGGAAGCCATGCGCAAAGCCTGGGAATACAACCAGAAGCAGGCTGACGAGGGGCGCGCCAAAATGCGCGGCGGCTCGACCATCACGCAGCAATTGGCGAAGAATCTGTTCCTGTCCGGCTCACGCACCTATTTACGCAAGGGCCAGGAGCTGATCCTGACGTTCATGATCGAATGGGTCATGAGCAAGCAGCGCATCCTGGAGCTTTACCTGAATGTCGCCGAATGGGGAGTGGGCGTCTTCGGCGCCGAGGCCGCTTCCCAGCACTACTTCAACGTCAGCGCGGCGCGCCTGAGCCCGGCCCAGGCCGCGCGCCTGGCGGCCATGCTGCCCAATCCGCGCTACTACGACAAGCATCGCAGCACCAGCTACCTGAACTCCCGCACGGGCATCCTGCAACGCCGGATACCGCAGGCAGAGATACCGCATTGACAGGCGTGCGGCCATTCATGAAGATCATGAACGTTTTGCTTGCATGCGCGCATAGCATGTAACGTCGCCTGAATGCCACGATGGCCGGCGCAGAAGCCCCGCATATTTGTTAAGCTTCCCGGTTTGGCGAACCACGCGTTCATGCCGGTTCGTCCCGCTCGAGATTTTTCCCGCGACACTTCTTTCCAATGCGCACCGCCCGCCGTTACCTGGCTCGTGAAATCTACCGCTCCTGCACCGTCGTGCTGCTGGCGCTGATAGGCCTGTTCACGTTCTTCGCCCTGGTGGACGACCTGGACAACCTGGGCGGCAAGTTCACCATCTGGGCCCTGTTCTACATCCAGGCGCTGGCGCTGCCCACACGGCTGTACGACCTGCTGCCGATCGGCCTGTTGATCGGCGCCATCCTTGCCCTCGCCAGCCTGGCCCAGCGCAATGAGCTGGTCATCCTGCGCGTGTCGGGCGTCAGCGGCATGCGCCTGCTGGGCATGTTGTGGATCGTCACCATCCCCGCGGTGGTCGGCGCCACCATGCTGTCGGAATGGGTGACCCCGGCCGCCGAGATCAAGGGCGGCGAGGCCAACCTGGTCTATCGCGGCAAGGCCGGCAACGGCCGGCTTGAAAGCGGCTACTGGTTCAAGGAGCCGACCAAGGACGGCGGCAGCCGCACCATCAACATCCTGTCGCTGGGCGGCAGTGGCGCGGTCGAAGGCATCACCCTGTACGAATTCCGCAAGGACCAGGAACTGATTGCCCTGTCCAAGGCGGAACGCGGCGTGTTCTCCCATGGTGACCTCGTCATGGAAAACGTCGTCGAGAACCGCATCGCGCCCAACGCCGTCGATGCCCTGGACAAGGCCGAGCCGCCCAAGGAAGCGATTCTGCAGGTCGTCAAATTGCCGCGCCGGGTGCTGGACACCACGCTGACGCCGGAACGGCTGCTGGCACGGGTACTGACGCCGGAACGGATGTCGGTGGTGACCCTGCTGGATTACATCGATTATCTGCGCCATAACAACCTGCAATACGACCGCCAGGTCGTCGCCTTGTGGCGCAAGGCGGTCTACCCCTTCACCCTGCTGGTGATGATGACCATCGCCGCGCCGGTGGCCTTCATGCAGACGCGGCGGGGCGGCGTAGGCGCCAAGGTCTTCATCGGCATCCTGGTCGGGGTGGCCTTCTTCATGTGCAACCAGCTGGCGCTGAACGTCGGCATGCTCAGCCACTGGCCGCCATGGCTGACAGCGCTCGGGCCCAATGCCATCGCCCTGCTGCTGGCCCTTGGGGCGCTGACGTTGATGGAATACCGGCACGCGATTTCGCGCAATTTCGCGCAACGTGCGCCCTGGAGCAAGTCGCCGGTATGAAGGGCCAAGATATCTGGATGATCGGCGACTTGCAGGGATGCTGCGAGCCGCTGGATCAATTGCTGGCGCAGCCGGCGCTGAATGAAGACCCCAACGCGCGGTTCTGGTTCGCGGGCGACCTGATCAACCGCGGTCCCAAGTCGCTGGCGACCCTGCGGCGCGTGATGGAGCTGGAAGAGCGCGCCGTTGCCGTGCTGGGCAATCACGACCTGCATCTGCTGGCAGCGGCGGCGGGCGTGCGCAAGCCGGGCAAGTCGGACACCATCGACGACATCCTGGCGGCGCCCGACGCCAAGCAGTTGATCGACTGGGTACGCCACCGTCCCTTGGCACACTTCGCCCACGATCACCTGATGGTGCATGCCGGTACCCTGGCGAAATGGGACGTGGCCAAGACCCTGGCCCTGGCCAGCGAAGTGCAGGACGCCCTGCGCGGGCCCAACTGGCAACGTGCGTTGCAAAAGATGTACGGCAATCTGCCGACGCGCTGGGATGAGCAGTATCGCGGCGGCAAGCGCATGCGAGTCATCATCAATGCCCTGACGCGCATGCGGCTGTGCACGCTGTCCGGCCGGATGGAGTTCGCCACCAAGGTCGCGCCCGGCGCGTGGCCGCCCGGGCTGATTCCCTGGTTCGACGTACCCAATCGCGCCACCAGCAACGTTACCGTGGTGTTCGGCCACTGGTCGACATTGGGCCTGTTGCTGCGCAAGGATGTCATCTGCCTGGATACGGGGTGCGTCTGGGGCGGCAAGCTGACCGCGCTGCGGATGCGGGACCGGAAGTTGGTGCAGGTGGCCTGCGGCGAGGGCCTGGATCCGGGCTCGGACGGCTGAATCTCACGAAAATAGATTTTTTATTTTTATGATGGGGGAGCCCCCATCGCTTCCTCTTTGGGCTATCGCCCCTGCGCTGGGCGGCACGGCTGATTCGACGCCCGGCTCATAAGCATTGGGGATGCGCAGGGCGCGCCCGGCGAATACCCGGCAGAAGACGTTCGAATATTGCTCACAGCAAGTGGGAGCGGATGCCTTCGCGGGCGCGGCGGGACAATTCCAGTCGGGTTACGGGTGTGCCATCGGGATCGGTCTGGGCCAGCGGCGGCAGGAAGACCACTTCCACGGCCAGGCCGCGTTCGCTCAACACACGCCACAGATTGCCCACCAGCGACTCTTCCCCGACGAAGGCGGCGTAATGGTCGCGCTTGCCATTGCGCAGGAAACGCAAGGCCAGCGGCTGGATGGTGACGCCGGCCTGGCGCGCAGGCTCGAACAGGCTGCCATGGAATGGCAGCAGGTCATACCCCTCGGTCGTGGTGCCCTCGGGAAACAGGCCGACAGCCTCGCCATGCGCGAAGCGGCGCTGCATCGCCGCCCCCACCGTCTGCACCGCGTGACGCTGGCCGCGCTCGATGAACAAAGTGCCGGCACCGGCCACCAGCCAGCCCACCACGGGCCAGCGGCGGATTTCCGCCTTGGCCACGAAGGCAGTGGGTCGCACGGCGTTGATCACGAAAATGTCGATCCACGACACATGGTTGCCTACCAGCAGGACGGCTTCGCGCATGCGTGGCGTGCCGCGAACCAGCAGGCGCACGCCACAGACGCGCATCAGGCAGCGCGACCAGGTGCGATTGAGCAAGGCCCGCCCTTTGACGCCGATGAACGGGTATACGGTGCCCACCAGGATCAGGCCCACCAGGACCAGCAGAATCACCACCACAACTCGCGGAATGAATCGCAGCAACCGCAGCGTCATGGCCGGGCGCCCCGGCATGCCGCCGCCAAGCGCTCGCTGCGCGGCGCAAGCCTATCGTGAGTCAAGTCGGAATACGGGCAGCCGAAGTCCAGGACGGTCATGGGTGAATCAGAGGAGAATAGGACGGCCGAGCCGACGGCTCGCCGGGCGCAACCATAACACGACACGCCGTCATCGAACGGACCCGGACGGTGACGTACACATCACTCGGTGGCCCGTGGCGCCGGGGTGCTTAAGCAGCAGATTAAGAAAAGAGGAATTTCTAAAGAAATTCCTCTTTGATTTCGTAGAGCAAGCGAAGGGGCAGGCGCTCCTGGGCGGCTCCTCCAAACGAGCCTCCTGGCCGCGCCACCCTGGGTTTGCTCCCTAGCTGGACGCCTTCAAACGCGTCCCTTACTCCGGCAACGCATCCAGGTAGCGTTGAAGAATCACCGCAGCGGCCATGGCGTCGTCGTCGGCATGGGTACCCAGCAGGGCCTGGGCCTGCATGCTGGACCCGCGCTCATCCACCAGTTCCACTTTCACACCGAAGCGGCCATGCAGCCGGTTGGCGAACCGGCGGCAACGCGCGGAAGCCTCCTGCTCGCCCCCGTCGGCCGTCAAGGCCAGCCCCACCACCACTCGCTGCGGCTGCCATTCGGCCAGCAGCGCCTCGATCCGGGCAAAGCGCGGCCCCAGCGCCTCGCCATAGAGGATTTCCAGGGGTCGAGCCTGCCGCGTCAGCGTATTGCCAATTGCGATGCCGATTTTCTTGATGCCGTAATCGAACGCCAGCAGGGTCTCGTCAGGCATGGCCGGCATCGCCCGCCAGCATGACGGGATCGATACCCAACAGCTTGAGTGCCGCGGGATAACGATCTTCCGGCGGAACGTCGAAAATGATGTGCGGGTCGGCCGACACGTTGAGCCAGGCGTTGCGCGCCATTTCGCTTTCCAGCTGGCCGGCACCCCAGCCCGCATAACCCAAGGTGACCAGCATCTGCTGCGGGCCATTGCCTTCGGCCACCGCCTGCAATACATCACGCGAGGTGGTCAGGGCCAGGCCCCCCAGCTTGATGCTGGAGTTGTAGTCCCCCGGCGGCATATGCAGCACGAAACCGCGGTCGGTCTGCACCGGCCCGCCGAAAAACACCGGCGTCGCCTTGACGGGCGCGATCTCCAGGTCCAGTTCGATCCGCTCGAACAGCGTGCCCAGGGTAAGGTCGGTGGGACGGTTGATCACCAGGCCCAGCGCGCCCTTGGTCGTGTGCTCGCAGATGTAGATGACGGAACCCGCCAGGCTGCCTTCGACCATATTGGGCATGGCCATCAGGAATTGGTTGGAAAAGTCGACGGACGGGGATTCGCCGGGTACATCGGGGTGGCTTTCGTCGGTCATGGCGTATTCCTAAAGGGTGACGCACCGCATGGGAGCGCAACAGGCTGCTGGCGGACTGGCCCGGCGCGGACGCCCTGTCAGATTTCCATCAACTCGAAATCTTCCTTGCGCGCGCCGCATTCAGGACAGACCCAGTTGGGCGGGACATCTTCCCAGCGCGTGCCCGCGGCGATACCCTCTTCGGGCAGGCCGGTGGCTTCGTCGTAGACCCATCCACAGATCAAACACATCCAGGTTCTCATAGTTCTCTCAAGCTTCCAAATCGTTTTCGGGCGCCCCCCGTCGTCCAAGTCCCCATTTTCGTAGCGACATCGGCAACACGGTAAGCGCGATCCATTAGAATGGGGTCGATCTTACCGAAACCCAATAGGCATTAGTCTGACTCAGCACAAAAAATCAGACGCTGTCATTTTGATTCGCTGTACACGTGACTGCCGCAACTCCGCCCATCGTTCTCATATTTGGCCCCGCCGATCCCACCGGATCTGACGGCCTGCCGGCTGACGCCGTGACCTGCGCTCGCATGGGCTGCCATGGTTTGGCGGCGATCACAGCAATTACCGTGCAGGACACGGCGGTCATGGAAGAAGTCCATTCGATCTCGCCGGAATTGCTCGACGACCAGGCCCGTTGCCTGTTGGAAGACATGCCGGTGCAAGCCATCAAGGTGGGCGGCCTCTACAGCGCCGAATGCGCCAGCGCGGTCGCGCAGATCGCCGCCGACTACAGCCAGGTGCCGCTGGTCCTGCACCTGGGACACCGCTCGCCGCTGCCGGCCGATGCCGCCGCCCAGGACGATGCCGACGACCTGCTGGCCGCCACGCTGGAACTGGTGCTGCCGCAGGCCGACGTGGTGGTCGTCGAACACGCCCGCCTGGCGCAGTGGCTCAGCGACGGCACCCTGGAAATCGGTGAAGCCACCTCGGCGGCCCACGCCATGGTCGGTGCCGGCGCAAAGTGGGTACTTGCTTTAGGTGCACCGCTGCGACCTGGCCATGCCGTCAATCTGCTGGTGGGGCCGGAAGGCACCACGACCAACTGGCCCTGGCAGCCGCCGCCCGACCGCAGCAGCGACAGCGGCGGCCTGCTGGCCACGACGCTGGCCGCCTGCCTGGCCCAGGGCATGGAAGTCCCTGAAGCCGTGGAAAAATCCCTGCCCCTGGCCGACGCGGCCGTGGCAGCCAGCTTCCTGCCCGGCATGGGCCGGCGCATAGCCAACCGGATGCTGCCCTGATGAAAGCCCAACGCTTCCCCAGCGGCCTGTACGGCGTGACGCCGGAATGGGACGACACCGCACGCCTGCTGCGCGCGGTCCAGCAAGCCGCCGCCGGCGGCATGCGCGCATTGCAACTGCGGCGCAAGGACATCCCCGCCGCGCAGCGACGGGAGCAGGCGCTGGCGCTGGCGCCCTTGTGCCGCGAACTGGGCGTGATTTTCCTGATCAATGACCACTGGGAGCTGGCGCTGGAGATCGGCGCCGACGGCGTGCACGTCGGCCGCGACGATGCCGCGGTCGCCCAGGTACGGGCGCAGGCGCCAGACCTGATCATCGGCGCGTCCTGCTACAACGACATCCAGCGTGGCCGCGACATGTTGGCCGCGGGCGCCGACTACATCGCCTTCGGCGCGGTCTTCCCCTCTTCCACCAAGCCGCAAGCCGTGCGCGCCCCCCTGGAATTGCTGACGGAAGCACGCGCCTTGACCGAAGACCAAGCCGCGCCGCGCCCCGCCGTGGTCGCCATCGGCGGCATCACGCCCGAGAACGCGCCCCTGGTGGCGCAGGCCGGCGCCGACGCCATCGCGGCCGTCAACGGCCTGTTCGAAGCGGCCGACATCGCCAGCGCCGCCGCCGCTTATGCGCATCCCTTCCTGCCCAAGGGCCGGCCGCGTCCTTGAAGCGGGTGCCGGCCGGCCTGCCCGGCCAGGCCGGCGTCCGCCGCCGCCCCATCGTCCCCGACGTACCAGCCGTACCAATCGTCTTTAGCGAGATTCACCGTCATGTCCACCAACGCCGAACTTTTCGAACGCGCCTCCCGCAGCATCCCCGGCGGCGTCAACTCGCCGGTGCGCGCTTTCCGCTCCGTCGGCGGCACGCCGCGCTTCATCGCGCGCGCTGTCGGGCCGTATGTGTGGGACGCGGAAGGCAAGCGCTATATCGACTACGTCGGCTCCTGGGGCCCCGCCATCCTTGGCCACGCCCATCCCGACGTCGTGCGCGCGGTGCAGGAAGCCGCGGTGCATGGCTTGTCCTTCGGCGCGCCCACCGAAGCGGAAATCGAACTGGCCGAGCTGTTGATCGAACGCCTGCCGTCCATGGAGCAGGTGCGCCTGGTCAGCTCCGGCACCGAAGCCACCATGACGGCCATCCGCCTGGCGCGCGGCGCAACTGGCCGTAAAAAGATCATCAAGTTCGAAGGCTGTTACCACGGCCACGCCGACAGCCTGCTGGTGAAGGCCGGATCAGGCCTGCTGACCTTCGGCAATCCCACGTCGGCGGGCGTGCCGGCGGAATTCGTCGAGCACACGCTGGTGCTGGACTACAACGATCTGGAAGGCGTGCAGTCCGCCTTCGAGCAATACCAGCAGGACATTGCCTGCATCATCGTCGAACCGGTGGCCGGCAATATGAACCTGGTGAAGCCGCGCGCCGGTTTCCTGGAAGGCCTGCGCGAGGCCTGCACCCGCCACGGTGCGCTGCTGATTTTCGATGAAGTGATGACGGGGTTCCGCGTCGGCCCGCAAGGCGTGCAGGGGCTGACCGGCGTCAAGCCCGACATCACCACGCTGGCCAAGGTGATCGGCGGCGGCATGCCGGTGGGCGCTTTCGGCGGCAGCGCGGAAGTGATGCGCCATATCGCGCCGCTGGGTGGGGTGTACCAGGCGGGCACGCTGTCGGGCAATCCGGTCGCGGTGGCGGCCGGGCTGGCGACGATGCGCTTGATCGCCGCGCCGGGGTTCTATGAAAACCTGGCAACGCAGACCCGCAAGCTGGCCGACGGCCTGCAGCAGCGCGCGCGCGCCGCCGGCCTGGACTTCAGCGCCGACGCCATCGGCGGCATGTTCGGGCTGTACTTCTCGGCCCAGGTGCCGACGTCATTGGCCGAAGTGTCGGCGGCCGATGTCGAGGCGTTCAAGCATTTCTTCCACGCCATGCTGGACCGCGGCGTGCACTTCGCGCCCTCGGCATTCGAAGCGGGCTTCGTGTCGGCCACCCACGACGATGCCGTCATCGAAGAGACGCTGGACGCCGCGGAGGCGGTGTTCAAAGAGATGAAATAAGCCGGGAAGGCGCCGCGCGCGCAGAGCACAGAACCGCTTTTGGTAAACGTTTTTTTAAAAAACGTATTAAAAAAGTTCTTTTGATGATCGCTTGACCTGCGCAGGACCCGCGGCAAGGTCGAGGGCCAGGCTGTTACCGCTCGGGGGCATGAAAGGCAGCCCCCAAGGCGAGGCCCAAGTCGAAGGCACCCCGTGGGGTGCCTTTTTCAATTTTCGGTTTCCAGCGCGACGCGGTCGCGGCCGGCCTGCTTCGCCAAGTACAGCGCCCGGTCGGCGCGGCTGAGCAAAGTGGAAATATGCTCGCCCTGCTGATAGCGCGCCATGCCGACGCTGACGGTCAGGGTCAACTCGTCGCCGTCCATTTCCAGGGTCTTGCGCCGCACCGCGTCCAGCATGCGGTCGATGATGCCTTCGCCCTCGCTCAGCTTGACGGCAGGCAGCAACACCAGGAATTCCTCGCCGCCCCAGCGCGCCACGTCGTCCGTATCGCGCACGTTGGTGCGCATGATCTCTGCCAGCACGATCAGCGCGCGATCGCCCGCTTCGTGGCCATAACGGTCGTTGATGCGCTTGAAATGGTCGACGTCCAGCATCGCCACCACGAATCCATCGGCACCGTCGGCGGAAGGATCGGCCAGGTCCTTCAGGCGCTCCATCAAGGCGCGCCGATTCAGCAGATTGGTCAGCGGATCGCGGCTGGACGACTCCTTCAGCGAGGCATTCATGCCACGCATCAATTCCTGGTAGCCGTCGGAAATACGCACGATCTTGGCCAGCCGGCGCAGTTCGCGGTCATAGCGATCGACCAGGCCGCGCTCACGCTGGCGCGCCATCGACTGAAAGGCGTCGGACAGATACGAGATACGCTCCAGCCGGTCGAGCTGGTCGTTCGTATGCTGCCAGAGATCGGCCAGGGCCTCGTGCAGCGGATGTTCCTCATAGGCCGGATCGGCCAAGAGGATCTGAATCCGCCGTTCGAGATCCTGGTAGCGTTTCTTCATCACCGGCTTACGACTTCAAAGGGGAAGGTGCAGTCTTCCTTGAACTCTTCGGCCAATTCGCCGACGCGCTCGTTGCGGGCATCGTAATACCAGATGACCGAGACCTCGCGCGACTCGCCATGGGCCGCTTCGAGCAGGTCGAAAATGTCCATGACTGCCTTGACACTGCTGGTATTCAAATACTGCAGTTCGAGCGACAAGGCCAGCGGGGCCTGGCTGCTGACGAGGTATTCGTCGACCCATTTGATGACGGGGCCGAACAGCTCGAACGAATTCTCCGGGTAGGAGTCGCCGCGCAACACGAGTACTCCACGGGAAACGTCCGATTCGATGGCGGGCGTCGACTGCGTGGCGGGAATATTCAAATCATTCATGTGGGTAGTCTTTGCAAGTAGCCGGTACGAATCAGATGACAACGCTCAGGCTGAAAAAACCGCGGCCGTCACCGTGCGGGCTCATGGTGGCTTCAATGCCGGCGCTGGCCCGCCGCGCCAGATCGATCAGCCCGAGGCCGGCGCCAGTGGTGGCGGACGGGTCGCGCGGCTGGCGCAACTGGGTTTTGTAGGCGGCCTTCAATTGGGCCTTGTCCATCGTCGCGAGTTCCCCGACGCGCCGTACCAGGCGTTCGCCGTCGGCCAACTCCACGCGATTGCCCACCGACACCGTATAACGCCCTTCGGGATCGCGCGCGATGACCACGGTGGCGGCCGCATCGGCTTCACCATAGCCCTGTTCCAATGCGTAATTGCGAATGTTCTGCGTCATTTCGATGTACGCGGAAAAGACATCCATGGCTTCCGCCGGACGCGCCTGGTCGATCTCAAGGTAGTTTTTTAACGCATTGCCGATCTCCTCGATCAGGCTGCGCGAAATCGGACCGTTGAAGCACAGCAAGGTGCGGTCCTGGTTGAATCGCTCGCGTAGCGCGTAAAGATCCGAGGCATTCATAAGAGATCCGTGACTGAAGTAAAGCGTTTATTCGAACCGGAAAGACAATATCGTAATGTCATCGCGTTGCGGCAGGTTGCCGCGATACTCGGCCAGGGCCCGCTCGAAGGCATCGCTTTGCTCCGCCAGCGGCAAACGGGCATTTTGCCGCAGCATTTGGGCGAACCGCGTACCGCCGAAGCCATAACCCAACTCGCCGCCGGCCTGGTCGAGGAAACCGTCGGTGGTCAGGTAGAAGCTGGAACCTTGCGTCAACGGCAACTCGACATTGGCATATTCCCCCTGGCGCTTTTCCCCCAAGGCACGACGGGCGCCCTTGTGTTCGCGGCAGTCATCGCCATTGCTTTCGTATAAGGAAATCTTGGCACCGGCGAACAGCAGACGGCCACGCGAGCGGTCAATATAAACCAGACCGGCGTCGGTGTTGGTAGCCACGGTTTCGGGGAACTGGGCATCGCGCAACATCGCCCGGATGGCCGCGTCGGTGCGGGTCAGCACGGCGGCCGGATCGGCCGGCCCCACCTCCGCCAGCGCCACATCCACCGCGGCGCGCACCAGCATCGTCATCAGGGCGCCCGGCACGCCGTGCCCGGCGCAGTCCATCACGCCCAGCAGGAAATTGTCGCCGTCGGCGCGGAACACGTAGAAGTCACCGCCCACGACATCGCGCGGCTTCCACATCACGAAGTGCCGCAGGCCCAGCGAGTGCGCCATCTGGCGGTCCGGCAGGATGGCCTGCTGGATCAAGCTGGCGTAATCGATGGAATCGCCCAGCTTCTTGTTGACGGCGGCCATCGCGCGGTTGGCGGCCTCCAGTTCCACGGTGCGTTCGCGCACCTTGTTTTCCAGTTCGGCGGTATGGCTGCGTACCTTGGCGGCCATCACCCCGAAGGCGCGGCTGAGATCGCCCACTTCATCGGCGCCGCCCGCCGGCAGGGTCACGTCGTAGCGGCCGTCGGCAATGGCCCGGGCCGATTGCTGCAGATTGCGGATGGGGCGCAGCACCAGCCGGTTGACGGCCACCCCGAACACCAGCAGCAGGCCGCCCACCAGCAGCAGCAAGGCCACCAGCGCGGGCCATACCCACGTCATGTCCACCACCCGTGCCGCGTGCAGGTCGACCGCCCCCAGCACGTACCAGTGCAGTTCCGGCACGTACGCCACCGAGACCAGTTGCCGCTTGCCTTGCAGGCGCAGCCACAGCGTATGCGCCTGCGCCGGCTGGGCCTGCGCGGTGGCCATGGTCTGCTGCAAGGCGGCCTTGCCCTCGGCGTCGCCGATCATGCTGTAGATCTTGGCGTTATCGCTGGCGTTGCCGGTGCCGGAGTTGTAGGCGATGCGAGTCGGATCCGGATGGGCCTGGATGGCGCCCTGGCCATCGATGATCATGGGCGTCACGCCGGGTTCGCCGCTGCCGACGAATTCGCGCAGGAAATCGCTCAGGTCCAGGCTGGCGCCGGTGATGGCCACCGGCTTGCCGCCGTCGCGCACGATGATGTTGAACCATACGCGCGTGACTTGCAGCTTGGCATCCGGATTGACGTTGATGTTGTACGCCGCATCGGATTTGACGCTGCTGTAGAACCAGCTGTCATTGGGATCCGCCGGATTCAGCGTGTAGCGCGGCTGGTCCGAGAACGCCTTGTCGTCGTCGTTGAAATAGTAGTTGCCACTATTGGCGACGATGAGGAAATACGCATGCGAACGGAAATCGTGGCGGTAACCCTCGGCCTCGCGGAAGAACAGGGCGCGCTTGGCCGGATCGTTTTCGGCCTGCAGCCATTGCCGCGTCACTTCGGAATGCGCCAGCCGCTGCGACAGGGCCAGTTCGCGCGACACCGGCGCCAGGATGCGCTGGCGGCTCAACAGGGCGAAATTGTCCGCATACGCGCGGCCGAAATGCTCGCGCACCTGTTCCATCGCATGCCATCCCAGGAACACCGT
Organism: Achromobacter sp. HZ34; assembly: GCF_002209485.1. Taxonomy (GTDB): domain Bacteria; phylum Pseudomonadota; class Gammaproteobacteria; order Burkholderiales; family Burkholderiaceae_B; genus Bordetella_C. The sequence continues at coordinate 470,921 of NZ_NJIX01000003.1, forward strand.
GGGAATGAGCGCCAATAGACACGCCAATACCAGCGCGAGCAGAGACTTCGCGCGCAACCCCAACTTCGCCATCGTGGAAATTCTCCCCGCGCTGCCCCGGGGTCCCATCCGCCCCACCCGCGCCATCGTAGCGTCAGTTACAAAAACTGACCCAAATGTCTTTTATCTGACAATCTATGGAGCAGGCACTGTTAATAGTGCACACACACCTTGTCATAAAGGCGCATAGTGTAGAAGGCTCCAGCCTGAAATACCACTTGAAATGCGGGTGAAAACCTGCCTTAGATCAAAAATTACGCAGCTCTGAGGGCGACACGCGACAATAGGTCCTGTGTTTCAAAATGCTTCTTTTGTATTTTTCGCATAGTCGCTCATACTGTAACCGCGGCTACCTGCACAACGCCGGGAACGCTTACACTGCTGTCCATGGCCCGCTTGCGTCGCGGACCCTTCATCCAACCGACTTATTCTCCCCTCCCGATGATTCCGGTCGCGCTGCCCGGCGGCAACTTCTATCCGATGCTGGTGGCATCGCTGATATGTCTTGCCACACTGCTCACCTGGATCGCCGTCCTCTGTACCACCCCCGCAGCACGCCTGCGCGTCCGCGAACACCCCCGTAAATGCCTGTTCGCCATGGGCATCCTGGCCCTGGTGGGCGCCATTTTCCCTGCGGGCCAGGCCCAACGCTGGCTGGCGGCACGCACGGCAACGGCCGATCTGGCGCGCCGCACCGTGGTGCTGGAGCACGGCGCCGAGCTGGGCGGCATCGCCATGCCCGCCAACACGCGGCTGGTGCTGAAGACCCCGGGGCAACTGGGCGATTTCGAACTGGCGCGCTTCCCGACCGCCGTGGCGCTGGACGGCGCCCGCATCAACCAGTTGCGCCGCTACGTGCGTGGCGACGGCGCCGCCGCCACGGTCATCGGCGCGTCGGCCAACATTGCCCAGGACCAGGACATCGGCGGCTGGCGCTGCACCCACGGCCACATGGTCGAATTCCGCGTCGCCGCGGCCGACGGCAAGCTGCATTTCAGCAGCTGCCACCTGGCGGCCGGCAACCAGCTCGACAAGCAGGCGATACCCGCCGGCACCTGGGCCAGCCTGCGCAGCGGCACCACGCCCGCGAGCGACCCGCGCCTGGCCGAAGGTTGGCTATTGCGCACCGATGGCAGCGAGCCGATGCAGGTGCAGGGCCTGCCCATGATCAAGGTCGAACTGCGGCTGGACACCAAGCGCCAGTTGCAGTCCTTCGAAGGCGCCCTGGCGCAGCCCCTGACCCGGGGGCCCATGACCTATCCGCCCGGCACGCGGGTGGCGACGGCCAGCACCACGCTGGTGGGTGCCCAGCCGGGCGACCTGATCTTCAGTCCGTCACGCGGCCGCTCGGCCAAACGCGAAGGCGGGCAGGAGGTAGCCGCCGGCAATTCCGTTTTGCAGGCGGCGGACGGCACCGTACGCTCGGTGCTGACGAATCGTGCCGCCGGCGTGCTGGACTATGCGTCGATCGGGCTCACGCCCTGAAGGGTCCAGAAGCAGGTCGGACGCGGTTCGGAAACGCTGCCGAAGGGCCAGGCGCCGCCGCGGGATGGAGGCGCAGCCGAGCGCGCGCAGACACTGCGCGATGCCCTGGGCGTAGCCCGCGACGATGGCGGTCGCAAAACACTGGGATAATAAGCGTTTCCCTGTGACAGCCGGACCGCCGCGCGCGGCCCGCCAACTTGAGACTAGCGACATGGCCGTCAACCTGCAAATCCCCTCGGAATCCGACATTTTCCCCGTTCCCGGCATCGAAATCGGTGTAACCGAAGCCGGCATTCGCAAGACCGGGCGACGCGATCTGACGGTATTCCGCCTGGCGCCCGGCACCAGCGTAGCGGGCGTCTTCACCCGCAACCGCTTCCGCGCCGCGCCGGTACAGGTGTGCGAAGCGCATCTCGCGGCGGGCACGCAGATCGCCGCCATGGTGATCAACACGGGCAACGCCAACGCCGGCACCGGCGCTGACGGCCTGCAACGCTGCAACGACACCTGCGCCGCGCTGGCCAAGCTGCTGGGCGTACAAGCCGACCAGATCCTGCCTTTCTCCACCGGCGTCATCCTGGAACCGCTGCCGGTCGACCGCGTGGTGGCCGGGCTGCCCGCCGCCATCGCCAACCTGGGCCCCAACAACTGGTTCAGCGCCGCCCACGGCATCATGACCACCGACACGCTACCCAAGATTGCGTCGGTACGCCGCAGCATCGGCGGCAAGACCGTCACCTTCACCGGCATCAGCAAGGGCGCCGGCATGATCCGGCCCAATATGGCGACCATGCTGGGCTACCTGGCCACCGACGCCGGCATCGCGCCCGACCTGCTCAAGCGCATGGCGCGCGAGATCGCCGACGTGTCGTTCAACCGCATCACGGTCGACGGCGACACGTCCACCAACGATTCCTTCATCATCATGGCCAGCGGCCAGTCGGGCCTGCAGGTCAACAGCAGCAGCGATGCCGCCTATGCCGAGCTGCACCAGGCGCTGTCGGCCGCCGCCGCCGAACTGGCCCAGAAGATCGTGCGCGACGCCGAAGGCGCCACCAAGTTCATGACCATCCGCGTGGAAGAAGCGGGCACGACGGAAGAGGCGCTCAAAGTGGCCTACGCCGTGGCCCATTCGCCCCTGGTCAAGACCGCTTTCTACGCATCGGACCCCAACCTGGGCCGCATCCTGGCGGCGGTCGGCTATGCCGGCATCGACGATCTCGACACCGCGAAATTGCGGCTGTGGCTGGACGACGTGCTGGTGGCCACGGGCGGCGGCCGCAATCCCGAATACCGCGAGGAAGACGGCCAGCGCGTGATGAAGCAGCCGGAGATCCTGGTGCGCATCGCATTGGGCCGCGGGTCGGTGACGGACACGGTCTACACCTGCGATTTCTCGCACGACTACGTCAGCATCAACGCCGATTATCGTTCCTGATCCGGGATATCGAAGTGACCAACAACGATTTCACCACGCTGATCTCCCGCGCCGAGCGGGTGTTGGCGCAGCTTGAAGCCTATCTGCCGCCGGCGCCGCCGGAAATCGATTGGACGGCCCGCGCCTTTCGCTGGCGCCGGCGCGGATCGCGCGGCTGGCTGGACGCGGTGCGCCACATCTCCCGCATCGATATGGGCGACCTGCAGCATATCGAGCGCCAGAAGGACATCATCGATCGCAACACCCGCCACTTCATCGACAAGAAGCCGGCCAACAACGTGTTGATGACCGGCGCCCGCGGCACCGGCAAGAGTTCGCTGGTCAAGGCCATGCTGGCCACCTACGGCGACCAGGGGCTGCGCCTGATCGAGGTCGACAAGTCCGACCTGGGCGACCTGGCCGACATCGTCGAGATGATCGGCGACCGGCCGGAACGCTTCATCGTGTTCTGCGACGACCTGTCCTTCGAAGAAGGCGAGGCGGGCTACAAGGCATTGAAATCGGTGCTGGACGGCTCCGTGACGGCGTCGGGCGACAACGTGCTGATCTACGCGACGTCCAATCGCCGGCACCTCATGCCCGAGTACATGAGCGAGAACCTGCAGGCCAGGCATCAACCCGATGGCGAAATCCATCCCGGCGAAACCGTCGAGGAAAAGATTTCGCTGTCCGAGCGCTTCGGCCTGTGGCTGTCGTTCTATCCCTTCCGCCAGGACGACTACCTGGACATCGTCTACCACTGGCTGCGCGAACTGGGCTGCCCCGAGGAACACGTGGCCCCGGCGCGCACGGAAGCGCTGCAATGGAGTATCGAGCGTGGCTCGCGTTCGGGCCGCGTGGCGTTCCAGTTCGCCCGCGATTGGGCGGCGCGGCATGTCTGAGAAGATCCTCGATGTCGCGGCCGGCCTGATCCTGCGCGGCGACGGCCAGTTGCTGCTGGGCCAGCGTCCCGAAGGCAAGCCCTGGTCGGGTTGGTGGGAATTGCCCGGCGGCAAGCTGGAGCCGGGTGAAACCGTGCTGCAGGCCCTGGCGCGCGAGCTGGAGGAAGAACTGGGCATCCGGGTGACCGAAGCAACGCCTTGGGTCACCTACGTCCACGTCTATCCGCACACCACGGTGCGCCTGGCGTTCTGCCGGGTGACGCAATGGGAGGGCGAGCCGCGCGGTCTGGAAAACCAGCAATTGCGGTGGGTGGATCCGGCGCGCGCAACGGACGTCGGTGACGTCTTGCCGGCCACGCTGCCGCCGCTGCGCTGGCTGCAATTGCCCGATACCTACGGCATCAGCAATATCGGCCAGGCCGACGGCCTGCCCACTTTCCTGCAACGCCTGGATGCGGCCCTGGTGGGTGGGCTGCGGCTGGTGCAATTGCGCGAGCCCGGTTGGCCCGATGGGGCCGATGCGCCTTCGCTGCATGCGGCGCTGCAGGCGGTGCTGCAGCGCTGCCGCGCTGCCGGTGCGCAGGTGCTGGTCAACAGCGTGCACCCGCGGGCCTGGTGGACGGAGGCGGACGGTGTGCATCTGCGCGCGGCCGATGCTGCCGACCTCGTCGCTGGTCGCGCCGTCGATCACGCCGCTGATTCCGGACCCGCGCAAGCCTTGCGCGCGGCCCTGGGCCCGCAGGCCAAGGTGGCGGTATCCACGCACGACGCCGATCAAGTGGCCGTGGCGCGCGAATTGGAGGCGGATTTCATCGTCGCCGGACCCGTCGCCGCTACCGCCAGCCATCCTGGCCAGGCCGGTGTGGGGTGGCAAGGCTTCGAGGCCATCATCGCCGATGCCGGCGTGCCGGCTTATGCCATCGGCGGTCAAGGACCGGAGACGTTGACGGCGGCGCGCCAGCACGGCGCGCATGGCGTGGCGGCAATCCGGGCCGTGTTTCGATAAAGAACCGGCAACGACCCGATATAAGCGCCGATGAAAGGCCAATGAGCACTAAAACAAAGCCACCCTCGGGTGGCTTTGTATCGTCAGGCGGGTACCTGGTGGTGCTTGCCGTCGAAGAGCGAGTCGTTTTCCGGTACGCCGGTGGTGATACCCGTGCTGCCCGTGGTCAAGGCAGCGCGGCCAGCCTGGGTGAGACGCAGGCGGGTGACGGTGATCTTGGCGCCGGGCTTGGAGACGATTTCCGCACGCTCGATGTAGCGAGTGGGATAAGCCGCCTTCTGGGTTTGCGTGTTCATAGCTTCAATACCTCCGCGTTACGTAATCGCCGACGGCGTCACCAATGGCGACCAGCATCTGCCACGATTGGGACTCACTGAATATGCGCGGAACGCTTGAGTCCAAGTAGAGCACTCCGAGGACGTGCTGTCCACTTCGGTCCAGCACAGGGAGCGCGGCGGCTGTGATGCGTCCCGGTTTGATTTGGGCCACCTGCGCCGTTGTGTAACCCCAATCAGCGACCAGTTCCGCGCGATGCTCCGCCTCGGTCGCGGCGACGCTCTCCATGATGTACGGCTCCTTGTTGCGGACCGCCTGGCCGGTAATGCCGGTGTTGACGGAAAACGTCCGGCCCGCGCCGGCGCTGTCGCTGTCGCCGATGTAGGCAATGATCTGCTGCAGGCGCTGCGGATTATCCAGAGGCGGCACGACGCGATGGAAGGTGGCGCGCAGGTCGACCTCCGTATCGCTCTGCAATTCGATCAGGTTCTTGATGGCCGCGTGCGCCACCGACACCGCGGCGTACAAGCCGTCATGGGTTTCTTCCGGCGCTTCCTTGGAGTCCTGGCGCCGCGCGATCTGGATCTTGAGGAGGGAAACGAGGCATACCCAGACCACCACCCCCAGCGCCAGGTCGGCGAACAGCCGGTCTTGCGGCGAACGCCAGAAGCGCACCATCGTGAAAACAGCCGCGCCGACGACCGGCACCGCCCCCACGACTTCAAAAAACCATTTTCGATACCAGATCGGTGGACGATCTACGCCCGGGATTGGATTGACGCGCACTAGCTCTGTTCCCCCCTAGGGCTTGTCCGCCGCCAGCTTGGGCTGGACATCGCCGTCCCAGCCGCCGCCCAGGGCGGCAGCCAATTGCACGCTGGCGACCAGCCGGTTGCCAAGCAGGCTGATCGCGTTGCGCTCGGTCGACAGGGCGGTGGCCTGCACCGTGGCGACACTGAGATAGTCGATCAGGCCTTGTTCGTACTGGTTGCGGGTGTACACCAGCGAACGGCGCGCGGACTCCACGGCGCGCCGCTGCACGTCCTGCTCGTTGGACATGACACGCAGCTGGATCAGGTAGTCCTCGACTTCACGCAACGCGCCCAGCGCCGTCTGGCGATAGGCGGCCGCCTGCGCATCATAAGCGGCCCGGGCCGAATCGATCTGCGCATTGCGCAGTCCGCCGTCGAACAGGGTAGCCGCCAGCGCGGGACCGATCGACCAGTAGCGCGCCGGCGCCGTCAGCCACTGCGCGAACTCGCCGCTGCGAAAACCGCCCGAGGCCGACAACGTCAGGTCGGGGAACCAGGCCGCCACCGCCACGCCGATCTGCGCATTGGCCTGCGCGGTGCGGCGTTCCGCGCCCGCCACGTCCGGCCGGCGCTCCAGCAGTTGCGAAGGCAGGCCCATCGGAATGGCCGGCACCTGCTGCGTGAATTTCTGCGCCGGTAGCGCGAAGGTGGAAGGCGCCACGCCCAGCAGCACCGCGATGGCGTGCTCATACTGGCCGCGCTGCCATTCCAGGTCGATCAGATTGGCGCGGGTGTTTTCCAGCTGGGTCTGCGCCACCGACACGTCGCCCATGCCGGCCACGCCCACATTGAAACGGTTCTGCGTCAGCGTCAGTGAACGCTCATAGGCGGCCACGGTTTCTTCCAGCAGGCGTTTCTGTTCATCCAGAATGCGCAGCTGGAAGTAGTCCTGCGCCAGCGTGCTCTGGGCGCTCAGGCGGGCGCCGGCCAGGTCGGCGGCACTGGCCTGGGCGCTGGCCTGGCTGGCCTCGACGTTGCGGCGGATCGAGCCCCACAGGTCGGCCTCCCAGTTGACCGAGCCGCCCAGGACATAGGCATTGCCGACCGAACTGGCGCCGGTGCCGCTGCCGCTGCTGCCATTGCCGGAACGGGTCACACCGGCGTTCGCGCCCACCGTCGGGAAGAAGGAGGATCGCGCCCCGCGCACTAGTGCCTGGGCCTGGCGGTAGTTGGCTTCGGCCTGGACGATGTCCAGGTTGGCCGTGTTCAGATGGTCCATCAGGCCGTCGAGCGTGGCATCGCCATACACATGCCACCAGCCGCTGTCGGTGGCGATGCCGGGCTGCGCCGGCGTCCAGCCCGGTGCGCCCTGCTGCGCTTCCTTGAACGCCGCGCCGACGTCCAGGCCCGGCCGCACGTAGTCGGGGCCGACAGCGCAGGCGCTCAGCGCGCCGCACAGGGCGAGTACGGCAAGCAGGGGCCGCGCACGCGACGCCGGCAACCGCGCGGACGCAACCGCGCGCAAGGATGCACGCGCTTTGGAAGAAGGAAAGGACGGACGCATCATGAATAGTCGGTAGTGGTTGCCACGGCGCGGGCGGCCTGACGGCGGCGCGCCCAATGGCGTAGCCGGTCGAGATACAGGTAGATCACGGGCGTGGTGTACAGCGTGAGCAGCTGGCTGACCACCAGGCCGCCGACGATGGTCACGCCCAGGGGCTGGCGGAATTCGGCGCCGGTGCCGCTGGCCAGCACCAAGGGCAAGGCACCGAAGATGGCCGCCATCGACGTCATCAGGATGGGCCGGAAACGCGTCAGGCAGGCCTGGAAGATGGCGTCGCGCGGACTCAGCCCGTGGCGCCGCTCCGCTTCCAGGGCGAAGTCGACCATCATGATGGCGTTCTTCTTGACGATGCCGATCAGCAAAAACACGCCGATCAGCGCGATGATGGAAAACTCCATGCGTACCAGCAGCAATGCCAGCAACGCGCCGATGCCCGCCGAGGGCAAGGTCGACAGGATGGTCAGTGGATGCACGAAACTTTCATAGAGCATGCCCAGCACCAGGTACATGGTGACCAGCGCGGCCAGGATCAACCACGGCTGTTGCGACAGCGTCTGCTGCAGGGCCGCCGCCGTGCCCTGGAAGCTGGCCTGGATCTGGTCGGACGGCAGGCCGATGCGCGCCACCGCCGCATCGATGGCGGCGCTGGCCTGCCCCAGCGCGATGCCCGGCGCCAGGCTGAACGAAATCGTGTCGGCCACGAACAGCCCCTGGTGCTGCACGCTCAAGGGCGCGGCGCCCACCTGGAAGCGGGCGAAGGACGCCAGCGGCACGCGCGCGCCACTGCTGGAGATGACGTCGATCTTCTGCAGCGACTCGGCGTTCTGCGCGAAGCGCTGGTCCACGCCCATCACCACGTGATACTGATTCAGCGGCCCATACATCACCGAGACCTGGCGCTGGCTGAAGGAATTGTTCAGGACCGCCGAGATGTCGGTCATGTCCACGCCCAGGCGCGTGGCCGCTTCGCGGTCGATCACCAGGTCGACTTCCTGCCCCTTGTCCTCGACGTCCGTATCGACGTCGACCAGTTCGGGCAGCGTGGCCAGGGCTTGCTGCACTTTCGGCATCCACGTCCGCAGCAGTTGCAGGTCGCCGGCCATCAGCGCGTAATCGTAGGAACCGGTGCTGCTGGCGCGGCCGCCGACACGGATGTCCTGCTGCGCCACCAGGAACATGCGCGCCCCGGGAATACTCTGCAAGCGGCCGCGCAAGCGATCGATCACCACCTCCGACGACACGCCCCGTTCGGACAGGGGCTTGAGCTGGATCTGCATGAAGCTGCTGTTGCTGCCCCCGCGTCCGCCCGCGTAACCCGTCATGCTTTGCACGGCGGGATCCGACTGCACCACCTTGCGCATGTATTCCAGCTTGGGCAAGGTGGCCTGGAAGGACGTGCCCTGGTCGACACGGAAAAAGCCTAGCAGCTGGCCGGTGTCCTGCTGCGGGAAGAATCCCTTGGGCACGTGCACGTACAGATAGACGTTCAGGCAGATGGTGACCAGCAGCACGAACACCATCAGCAGGCTGTGCTGCAGCGTCCAGGCCAGGGTGTCCTCGTACAGCTTGTTGAGCCAGGTGAAGCCCCGCTCGGACCAGCGCGCGAACCGCCCCGGCGGCCGTTGCACGCGGTCGGCATCGTGGCGTAGCATGCGCGCGCACATCATCGGCGTCAGGGTCAGCGAGGTCACCAGCGACACCATGATGGACGCCGACAGCGTGACGGCGAACTCGCGGAACAGGCGGCCCACCACGCCTCCCATCAACAGGATGGGAATGAAAACCGCCACCAGCGACAGGCTCATCGACAAAACCGTGAAGCCCACTTCGCGCGCCCCGCGCAGCGCCGCGCGCATGGGCGTCATGCCCCTTTCCACGTGGCGCATGACGTTCTCCACCACGACGATGGCGTCATCCACCACGAAGCCCGTGGCCACGATCAGCGCCATCAGCGAGATGGTGTTCAGCGTATAGCCGCACAGGTACATGATGGAGAACGTACCGACCAGGGACACCGGCACGGCAATGCTGGGAATCAGCGCCGCGCGCCAGCTGCGCAGGAACACCAGCACCACCAGCATCACCAGTAACACGGCGATCACCAGCGTCATCTCCGCCTCATGCAGCGAGCTGCGGATGCTGGGCGTGCGGTCCTGCGCCACGCGGATGTCGACGTTGCCGGGCATCTGCGCTTCCAGCTGCGGCAGTTGCGCCCGCACCGCATCGACCACGTCGATGATGTTGGCATCGGCCTGGCGCCGCACGATCAGCAGGATGGATCTGTCGTTGTTGTAGAAGCCCGTCTGGAACAGGTCTTCCACCGAATCGGTCACCGTGGCGACGTCCGACAGGCGCACCGCGGCGCCGTTCTTCCATGACACGATCAGCGGCTTGTACTGGTCCGCCTTGCTCAACTGGTCGCTGGCCATGATGACCCAATGCTTGTCGTCGCTTTCGACGAAGCCCTTGGGGCGGTTGGCATTCGCATTGGACAAGGCCGTGCGCACTTCGTCCAGCGACACGCCCTGGTTGCTGAGCGCACCGGGCAGCAGTTCCACCCGCACCGCCGGCAGCGAGCTGCCGCCCACCGTCACGTCCCCTACCCCATTCACCTGGGACAGCTTCTGCGCCACGATGGTGGAAGCCAGGTCGTACAGCTCGCCTTGGGTATGGGTGGGCGAGGTCAGCGCCAGCGTCATGATGGGCGCGTCCGACGGATTGGCCTTGCGGTAGGTCGGATTGCTTTTCAGGCTGGTGGGCAGCAGGGTGCGCGAGGCATTGATGGCGGCCTGCACGTCGCGCGCGGCGCCGTTGATGTCGCGCTTGAGGTCGAACTGCAGCGTCACGCGGGTCGAGCCCTGGGTGCTGCTGGAGGTCATCTCCGCCACGCCGGCGATGGAACCCAGCGCCCGCTCCAGTGGCGTCGCCACGCTGGATGCCATCGTCTCCGGACTGGCGCCCGGCAACTGCGCCGTCACCGAAATGGTGGGAATGTCCACCTGCGGCAGCGGCGCCACCGGCAGCAGCCAAAAGGACAGCGCCCCCGCCAGCACCACGGCCAGCGCCAGCAGCGTGGTGGCCACCGGCCGGTAGATGAAGGGCGCCGACAGGATCATCGCGGTGCTCCGGCCGCGGGCTCACCGCGGCGGGCCGCGCGGCGCGCGCGCCAGCGTTGGCCCATGCGGTCGAACATCAGGTAGATGACGGGCGTGGTGAACAGCGTCAGCAACTGGCTGAGCAGCAGCCCGCCCACCATCACCAGGCCCAGGGGCTGGCGCAATTCGGATCCGGTACCGGTCGACAGCATCAGCGGCACGGCGCCGAACAGCGCGGCCAGGGTGGTCATCAGGATGGGCCGGAAGCGCAGCAGCGCCGCTTCATGGATGGCTTCGCGCGGCGCCATGCCGCGCTTGCGCTCGGCATCCAGGGCGAAGTCGATCATCATGATGGCGTTCTTCTTGACGATGCCGATCAGCAAAATGATGCCGATGATGCCTATCATGTCCAGCTCGTTGCCGGTGAGCAGCAGCGCCAGCAGCGCCCCCACGCCGGCCGACGGCAGCGTCGACAGGATGGTGACCGGGTGGATGAAGCTTTCGTACAGCACGCCCAGCACGATGTACATCGTGACGATGGCCGCCAGCACCAGCCACAGCGTGCTGGTGAGGGACGACTGGAATGCCGCCGCCGCGCCCTGGAAGCGCGTTTCGATGGCGCTGGGCAGGCCCATGTCCTTTTCCGCGGCCTGGATGGCCTTGACCGCGCCCGACAGCGACGCGCCTCGCGCCAGGTTGAAGGACACCGTCACCATCGGGAACTGGTCGAGCCGGTTCACGGCCAGCACGGTGCGGCTTTCGGAAATATGCGCGACGCTGGAAAGCGGCACCTGGGTGCCGCCCGCGGTGGGGACGTAGATCTGCGACAGCGACTCCGGCCCGCGGCTGAACTGCGGCATCACTTCCAGCACCACGCGGTACTGCGCCGACTGCGTGAAGATGGTGGAAATCAGGCGCTGGCCGAAGGCGTCATACAGGGCCTCGTCTATGGTCGCCGCCGTGATGCCCAGGCGCGAAGCGGCGTCGCGATCGATATCGACGAAGGTCTGCAGCCCTTCGTCCTGCAGGTCGTCGGTGACGTCGGCCAGTTCCGGCACGCGTGACAGGCGCTCGATCACCTTGGGCGTCCATTCGCTGAGCACCTTGAGATCGGGATTGGACAGCGTCATCTGGTACTGCGTGCGGCTGACGCGGTCTTCGATCGTCAAATCCTGCACCGGCTGCATATAAGCGGTCATGCCCTGCATGCCGGCCAGCGAATCGCCCAGGCGGGCGATGACATCGGCCATTGAGTCGCTGCGGGAGTCGCGCGGCTTCAGCACGATCTGCATGCGGCCCGCGCTGACCGTGGCGTTGCTGCCGTCCACGCCGATGAAGGACGACAGCGAAGCCACCGCCGGATCGGCCAGGATGATCTTGGCGGCCTCCTGCTGGCGTTCGGCCATGGCGCCGAAGGAAATACTTTGCGGCGCCTGCGTGATGGCCTGGATGATGCCGGTGTCCTGCGGCGGGAAGAAGCCCTTGGGCACCATCAGGTAAAGCAGCGCGGTCAGCACGAAGGTGCCCAAGGCCACCAGCAGCGTCAAGGGCTGGTGGTTGAGCACCACCTTGAGCATGCGGTCGTAGCCGGCGATCAGCTTGTCGATCATGGCGCCGGTGAAATGGTGGAAGCGGCCATGGCGGGCTTCGGACTCCGGCCGCAGCAGGCGCGCGCACATCATCGGCGTGAGCGTCAGCGACACCACCAGCGAGATCAGGATGGACACCGCCAGCGTGATGGCGAATTCGCGGAACAGCCGGCCCACCACTTCGGTCATGAACAGCAGCGGGATCAGCACCGCGATCAGCGAGAACGTCAGCGAGATCAGCGTGAAACCGATCTGCCCGGCGCCCTTCAGCGCGGCCTGCAACGGCGTCTCGCCTTCCTCCAAGTGACGGGCGATGTTCTCGATCATGACGATTGCATCATCGACCACGAAACCGGTGGCGATGGTCAGCGCCATCAGCGTCAGGTTGTTCACCGTGAAGCCGGCCAGGTACATGATGCCGAAGGTGCCCACCAGCGACAGCGGCACCACCACGCTGGGAATCAGGGTGGCGGTGACGCTGCGCAGGAACACGAAGGTCACCATCACCACCAGCGCGATCGACAGCATCAGTTCGAAGCGCACATCGTTGATGGAATCGCGGATGGTCTGGGTGCGGTCCGCCACCACGCTCAAGTCCAGGGTGGCCGGCAGCGACAGGCGCAGTTGCGGCATCAGCGCCTGGATGCGGTCGACCACGTCGATCACGTTGGCATCCGGCTGCCGCTGCACGTTCAGCAGGATGGCCGGCTTTTCGCCGGCCCAGGCGGCCTGGCGGATATCTTCGGCGCCCTGCACCGTCTGCGCCACGTCGGACAGGCGCAGCGGCGCATTGTTGCGATAGGCGATGATCAGGTCGTTATAGTCGGTCGGCGACTTCAGCTGGTCATTGGCGTTGATGGTGGTCGAGCGCATCGGCCCGTCCAGGTTGCCCTTGGGCTGATTGGTGTTGGCGGCGACGATGGCCGTGCGCAGGTCCGACAGGGACAGGCCGTTGCCCGCCAGTGCCTGCGGATTGACGCGCACGCGCACCGCCGGGCGTTGGCCGCCGGCGATGCTGACCAGGCCCACGCCGGGCACCTGCGACAGCTTCTGCGCCATGCGCGTTTCCACCAGGTCGCGCACCTGCGGCAGCGGCATGGTGGGCGAGGTGATGGCCAGGGTCAGCACCGGGGCATCGGCCGGATTCACCTTGTTATAGGTGGGCGGCACCGGCAGGTCGTTGGGCAGCAGGTTGGAGGCGGCGTTGATGGCCGCCTGTACCTCCTGCTCGGCCACATCCAGCGACAGGTCCAGGCTGAACTGCAGGGTGATTACCGAAGCGCCGCCGGAACTGGTGGACGACATCTGGTTCAGCCCCGGCATCTGGCCGAACTGGCGTTCCAGCGGCGAGGTCACCAGGGACGTCATGACGTCCGGACTGGCGCCCGGGTACAAGGTCACCACCTGGATGGTGGGATAGTCGACCTCGGGCAGCGCCGCCACGGGCAACAGCCGGTAGGCGATCACACCCGCGATCAGGATGGCCACCATCAGCAACGTGGTGGCCACCGGCCGGAGGATGAAGGCGCGTGACGGACTCACGGCGTGTTCCTGGCCGGCACGCTCGTGCTGGCGCCGGGTTCGGCACCCAGCGCGGCGCCGGGCGAGGCGGGGATGGTGCTGGAGGGATCGGTGACCACCTCCACCTTGGCGCCGGCGCGCAGCCGGTCGGTGCCCTCGATGACCACGCGATCGCCGGGCTTCAAGCCGTCATCGATGGCGACCATGTCGTTGTTGACGGGCCCCAGCTTGAGCTGGCGCACCACCACGGTGTTGTCGGGCTGGGCCACGAACACGAACGGGCCCTTGGAGCCGCGCTGCACGGCGCCATTGGGAATCACGGTCACGCCCTTGCGCGTCTCGACGCGCAGGCGCACGTTGACGAACTGGTTGGGAAACAGGGCGTCGTCGCCATTGTCGAAGCGCGCCTTCATCTTGAGCGTGCCGGTGGTGACGTCGATCTGGTTGTCCAGGGTTTCCAGCACGCCGGAGGACAACTGCTTGGTATTGGCGCGGTCGTAGGCCAGGACTTCCAGGGTGTGGCCGGCGCGCATCTGTTCGCGCACGGCGGGCAGCTGGGTTTCGGGCAAGGTGAAGACCACCGCGATCGGCTGGGTCTGCGTGATCACCACCAGGCCATTGGTATCGCCGGAGGACACCAGGTTGCCCTGGTCGACCTGGCGCAGGCCCAGACGGCCGGTCAGCGGCGCGGTGATGCGGGCGTAGGTCAGCTGCAGGCGGGCGGAGTCGACATTGGCCTGGTCGGTCTTGGCCGTGCCTTCGTATTGGCGCACCAGCGCGGCCTGGGTATCGACCTGCTGCTTGGCGATGGATTCCTGCTTCAGCAGCGCCTGGTAACGCCCCAGGTCGCGGCGGGCGTTGTCCAGCTGCGCCAGGTTCTGCGTCTGCGTGCCCAGGGCCTGGGCCAATTGCACTTCATAGGGCCGCGAATCGACCTGCGCCAGCACATCGCCGGCCTTGACGTACTGGCCTTCCTTGAAATTCACCTTCACCAGCTCGCCGTCGACCCGGCTGCGCACCGTCACGGTGTTATAGGCGGTGACCGTGCCCAGGGCTGGCAGTGTGATGTCCATGTCCTGGGTGGCGGCGGTGAACACACGCACGGGAACGGGCGGCTCGCCCATGCCGGCGGCGCCGGCGCCACCGGCGCGACCGCCGGGACGCGAGCCGCGGCCCGCGCCGCCCTGGCCGCCGGCGGCAGGGGTGCCCTGGGCATTGGGGGCCGTTGGAGATCCGGGAGCCCCGGCGACAGGTGTGCCCGAGGTGCCCGGCGCGCCTGGCGAACCCGCGGCGGGTGGCTGGCCGCCCCGCTGCCATCTGCCGCCCTGATGGGTGGGCCGCAGGACCAGCCAGGCGATACCCGCCACGATCAAGGCAACGATCGTCCAGCCGATCACACGGCGACGTGTGCGGGAAGACTTGGCGGCGGGAGTCGATTCAACCATTTGATGGGATCCGGCGTCTATTCAGCGAAAAGAGCCGCTATTGTCCATCACACTCCGGGGTTTTTATGTGAGAACGACTGTGATTTGAAATCGTCCGCAACATGATTTAGCGATCTGAGGGCAAAAACAGGATAAGCCGCATCGATTTCACGCTATTTAGACGTGCGTTGGCCTCGACCTGGCCTGCTCCGCGCGGGCGAGAGCGCCCCGGCGCCCTTCCACCGCTCAGGTGCTGCAGAGCGACATCTGGAACGGTACGTCGCGGCTTACCTGCTGTGGCTTGGCTTCCCCGCCCTGCGTGGAAAACCTGATCCAAATCATGTACTTATTGGCGCTTATCTCGGGGAAGACGCCGGCATCGTCGGCCACCCAGACCCGCAGCAGCTGGTGCGAGCGGCCGCCCAGCATCTGCTGGAAAGCGCCCTGCTCGGCCGTCGCCTCCTGCTTGCGGCCCGATTCGCGCATCAGGCGCAAGCCTATGGTCACGCCCTCGCTCAGCGGCTTGAGCGGCGCCATCCAGGCCTGCAGGTCGGCGCAGCGCACTTCCTCGGGCTTGTGCTGCCACGCATGGTAGGAGGGCATTTCGATCTGCGTGGCGCCGCCCGGCACCGCCAGGCGTCCGCGCAAGCTCACCAGCCATTCGTTTTCACGCAGCGGCTGGCCGGCCTTGCCCTGGGTGGACAAGCCGCTGGTGGTCTTTTCCATTTCGCGCAGCATGCCTTCGAGCGCGTCCTGCGACACGCCGGGGTGATCGCGCAAGGCCACCAGTTGCAGACGCTGACGCTCCATGTCCTGCAATACCGAAGTCTTGATGTCGGTACGCTCGATGGCATCGAGGATATCGAAGATGGTCGCGACAGCGATCTGATGATTCTTGGCGTCGCCAGGACGGGCGAAATAGAACAACCGGTCGAAGAGGTATTCAAGGCGCAGGTATGCCCGGATACGCTCGTTGAAGGGATATTCGTAAAGAATCACGCTCGATACAGGTCCGTCAATAAACCGGCCGAAGCCGGAATGGTTGGGGGAACATCATGCACCGCGATGGGTGGACGCCGGCAGTGACGCCGCCAGCGCGCACCATTGTTCATGCAGGGTTTTCGCCCGCGCGCGCAATTGTTCCGGCGAGGTCGCGCCGTCGTTGAGTATCACGTCGTGCGCGGCCGCCAGGCGGGTTGCCCGCGCGACCTGTGCCGCCATAATACGCTGGATGGTCGATATCGTCAGCCCGCTGCGCGACTGCACGCGTGCAATCTGTGTCTCGGGATCGCAATCGATTACACAGACGCGATCGACCCTTTGCACCCAGCGACCGGATTCGATCAACAGGGGCACCACGAAGACCACATAGCATCCCGTCGCGGCCGCGGCTTGGGCGTCGGTTCGCGCGCCGATCAGCGGATGCAAAATGGCTTCCAGCCGCCCGCGCGCTTGCGCATCGGCGAACACCTGTTCGCGCATCCAGTCGCGGTCAAGCGCACCGTCCGCACGGCGTGCGCGCGCGCCGAAGGCCTGTTCGATGGCCGGCATGGCGGCACCACCCGGGGCCGTCAGCGCATGCGCGATCCGGTCCGTATCGATCACGCTGGCGCCCCACTCGGCCAGCAGGTCGGCGACATAAGTCTTGCCCGACCCGATACCGCCGGTCAGGCCGATTTTCAAATGGGTGGAAGGTGAGGATGCGGACATCATGAAGGGGTTTGTACTTGCCTCTGGTTACCCATCGTTGCGGATGTGGATACGAATCATCACGTGAGCCAGCCAGGCGGCAGTCCGCCGCAGAACAACGCCACGATACCAGCCGCCGCCAGATAAGGGCCGAATGGTTGCGGTTGGCCGCGCCGCGCCCGTCGCGTGGCGATCAGGAACAAACCCGCCAAGGCACCGGTCAGGGAGGCCGCCAGCAGCAGCAGCGGGAGTGCCGCCAGGCCCAGCCAGGCCCCCAGGGCCGCCAGCAACTTGAAGTCGCCGTAGCCCATGCCTTCGCGTCCGGTCAGCATGCGGTAGCCATGAAACAGCAGCCACAACAGGCCATAGCCCACCGCCGCGCCCAATACCGCCTGGGTCGTGGGCGCGAAGGTGTCGGCGACATTGGCCAGCAGGCCCGCCCACAGCAGCGGCAGCGTGATGACGTCGGGCAGCAGGCCGGTATCCATGTCTATCCAGGCCAGCGCCAGCAAGCCCGCCACCAGCAGCATGGCCCACACGGCCTGGACACCCGGCCCGAAACGCCAGACACAGGCGGCGAAGCCCAGGGCCGTCATGCCTTCGAGCACCGGATAACGCCACGAGATGGACTGGCCGCAAGCGCCGCAGCGGCCCCGCAGCAACAGCCAGCCGAGCAGGGGCAGGCGGCGCCAGCCGGTGACCGGCGCCTGGCAGGCCGGGCAGCGGCAGGCGCGCCGCCACAGGCTGGGGCGATCTTCTTCCGGCTGCGTGGCCTCGCCCCGCCATTCGCGGAACTGGGCTTCCCAGTCGTAGTCCATGATGCGCGGAAGGCGGTCCACCACCCTGGTCAACCAGGACCCGACCACCAGGCCCGCGATGGCGGCCAGGAAGATCGCGCTGGTGGTGCCGATGGCAAATATGGACTGCATGGTGCTCCCTATGGGGCCGTGGCAACGGCCGTCGACGCGCATTATTGAGCGCGGCGGCCGAATGTCCAAATCGCCGCCCCAAGCCGCCGCCCGCGGCGCCCCAATCATGCGTAGAATTACCTCTAAATTTTGATTTCTGGATACATCATGCCTGCCGCCGCGCTCGAACGACCCTCGCCTGCCCCTGTTTCCGCACGTACGAGCCTGACGGCCTCCGGCCTCATCGCCTTGGCCATCCTGGGGCCGCTGACCGGTTGCGCCCAGCAGCGCGAACCCGGCTACTACGATCCGCCGGGCGCCAGCACGCTGGGCGATGCCCAGTACAACGCGAACAACGCCGGGTCCCGTCCTATGTTCCGCGCCCCCTCGCAGTTGCAGATCGACCTGAAGCCGGCCACCCCCAGCCAGCAACAGCAAGCCGCCGCGCAACAACAGCAGGCCGTGCAGCAAGGCCGTACCACCGAGGACGGCCAAGCCGCCCCGGTCACCATCGCCAGCGCCGACGCGCCGGCGCTCGCCCCCGCGGCCGGCCAGGCGGCCAGCAAGCTGGTGCCGCAGCCGCAGACCTATATGGGCACCCTGCCCTGTTTCGCCGCCGGCCTGAATTGCGAAGCCCAGCGCATCACCCTGACCCTGGCGCCCAATGGCCGTTGGCGCGGCCGTTCCGCCTACCTGGAAGATGCCAGCCACAAGGAAAAGGCCGTGGCCGAGCAAGGCTGCTGGGACTCCACCGACGAAAAGCCGCCGCGCGTCTTCCTGACGGGCGCCGACGGCAACTCACGCGCCGAATTCGTGGTCGCCGCCAATAATGTCTTGCGCCTGCGCTCGCTGGCCGGTGTCGCGCCCAATCTGAACTACACGCTGACGCGCCAGCCTGACCTCGATCCCATCGACGAACTGGGCAAGCAGACGCCGCCGAAGTGCAATCCCTGACCTGATCATTCCCGGGCCCGCCGGTGCGGGCACATCCGGCATGCCAGCTCCATGGTCGAACGTACGCCAACCTTGCGCAGGATGTTGGCGCGATGGGCTTCCGCCGTACGCATCGATATCGACATTTCGATGGAGATGTATTTGTTGGACTTGCCGCTGATCAGATAGGGCAAGATCTCCCGCTCGCGGAACGTGAGTTCTATCTGTGGCGAACAGGCCGGCTGGGGCGTACAGGCCGGCGCCCGTATTGCCGGCACATGCATACGAGACATCATGGGACCCTTCCTCCGTGGCTGGGATGGAAGGGAGTCTTGCATGCGTGTCCTTGCCCTGTAAGCTGCCAGAACTTACAGGGTGGACAGGCCCGTCCTACATAGGTGTACTACGCGAGCGCATGACTCGTACGCATCGTTCGTACGCGCCATGCAGGCGCATTACAACTCAAGGTTGTCGATCAACCGGGTCTTGCCCAGCTTGGCCGCGGCCAGCACCACCAGCGGCTCGCCCGCCTGGAAGTCGGCGCTGTCGGGCGCCTTCAAATCACGTTGGCGGCGCAGCGACATATAGTCGACCTCCCAGCCGCGCGCGGCCAGGGGGGCAGCCGCTTCCTGCTCCAGCGCCACCACATCCTGCAGGCCCGACTTCACGCGCTGTTGCATGGCCTGCAGCTGCGCATACAGCCGCGGCGCCTCGGCGCGTTCGGCATCGGTCAGATAACGATTACGCGAGGATAGCGCCAGACCGTCGTCGGCGCGCACCGTTTCATGGGCCAGCACTTCGACCGGCAACTGGAACTGGCGGCACATGGCGCGCACGATCATCAGCTGCTGGTAGTCCTTCTTGCCGAACACCGCCACGCGCGGCTGCACGCAGGACAGCAACTTCAGCACCACGGTACAGACACCCTTGAAGAAGCCGGGCCGGAACTCGCCCTCCAGGATGTCGCCCAGGTCATCGGGCGGTTGCACGCGATAATTCTGCGGCTCCGGGTACATCTCTTTTTCGTCCGGCGCGAACAGCACGTAGACGTCGCGCTGGCGCTCCAGCTTTTCGATGTCCTCGGCCAGCGTGCGCGGGTAGCGATCGAAGTCCTCGGACGGACCGAACTGCAGGCGATTGACGAAAATGCTGGCAACGACGGGATCGCCATGCTGGCGCGCCAGTTTCATCAGCGCCAGATGGCCCGCGTGCAGGTTGCCCATCGTCGGCACGAACGAAACACGGTTCTGCCCGCGCAAATGATCGCGCAGTTCCTGGATGCTGTGTACGACTTTCAAGAATGTCTCCGGATAAAGCTGCGGCCTGGCGTGCGTACGCTCAGGCCGCCTGCGCCACGCTGGTATAAGCCAGGCGGACGTATATGGGCGCGTAGGGCTCGGCCTGTGTAATTTCCAGCAGCGACTCGCGCGCCAGTTCCAGCATGGCGATGAAATGCACCACCACCACGGCGGCGGTCGCTCCTTCGTCCAGGCGCTCCATGAACATGTCGGTGAACTCCATGAAGCGCACGTCGTTCAGGCGCCGCAGGATGTGCGTCATGTGATCGCGCACGGACAGCTGTTCACGCGTGATGTGATGGTGCGCGTTGAGCTTGGCCCGCTTCATGATGTCGGCCCAGGCCTGGCGCAGGTCCTCGGCACTGACATCCGGCATGGCGCGCTCGACGGTCAGTTCGGCCACGGCCTGGGCGCGGGTGAAATCGCGGCCCAGTTGCGGCAGCTGGTCCAGCTTTTGCGCCGCCAGCTTCATTTGTTCGTATTCGAGCAGGCGCCGCACCAGTTCGGCACGCGGATCCTCGACTTCCTCGCCGGTGTCGCTCTTCTTCACCGGCAACAGCATGCGCGACTTGATCTCGATCAGCATCGCCGCCATGAGCAGGTATTCCGCCGCCAGCTCCAGGTTGTGCAGGCGAATCTGTTCGACATACGACAGATACTGTCTGGTGACATCCGCCATGGGGATGTCCAGCACATTGAAGTTCTGCTTGCGGATCAGGTACAGCAGCAGATCCAGCGGCCCCTCGAAGGCCTCCAGGAAGATTTCAAGCGCGTCCGGCGGGATGTAGAGATCCTGCGGCATCTTGAACAGCGGCTCGCCATACAGGCGAGCGAACGCTACGCTGTCGACGATGTCGGGCGTGCTATCCACAGGGGGTTCCACCAGCGCGGCCAGGTCGGGACCTGGCACGGAACGATGCTGCGGCATGGCCGGGACCGAACGCGTCAGTCCGCTGAATAGACGTAAGGCTTCTGCTGCACGCGGGCAGCGCGGAATCCTTCGAGCAGTTCAGGATCCTGCGGCTTGTCCCAGAGCAGGCCGCGGCCTTCGCGCTGGCGCTTTTCGACATCGGGATGGGCCTGTTTGAAGTTCTTCAGGAACAGGGTGATCTCGGATTCGTAGGTTTTGGCCATGGCACCAGTGTCGGTGGGTAGTTGGTAGGTAATTGGCAAGTTGCCGCCAGTTTACTGCACCGCTGCCAAACTGCCCGCCGGGGCGTCAAGCCGCCCGTCAGAGCCCCGGGTTTACAATGTGCGGGCTTCTGCTGTCGCCCTCCGCCGCGCCTCCCGGACCCCCATGTCTGCCTCGACTTCTTCCGCCTCCTCCTCGGCTCTGCCCTCGCCATCCCTCCAAGACCCCGACGCCCTGCGCGCCGCCCGCATGATTCCCTTCATCGTGGGCTGCGCGCTGTTCATGCAGATGCTGGACGCCACGGTGGTAGCCACCGCCCTGCCGGCCATGGCCGCGTCGTTGGGGTCCACCCCGGTGCGGCTGAACGTGGCGATCACGTCCTACCTGTTGGCGGCGGCGGTATTCGTGCCCATCAGTGGCTGGGCCTCCGACCGGTTCGGCGCGCGGCGCGTGTTCATCGCCGCCATCGTCCTGTTCACCCTCAGCTCGGTGACCTGCGCCATTTCGCAGGACCTGACCCAACTGGTACTGTCGCGCATCGCCCAGGGTATCGCCGGGGCCATGATGGTGCCGGTGGGGCGAATCATCCTGCTGCGGCTGGTGCCCAAGGAGGACCTGCTCAAGGCCATGTCCTTCCTGTCCATCCCCGCCCTGCTGGGCCCGATGATCGGGCCACCGCTGGGCGGTTTCCTGGTCACCTATGCGTCCTGGCACTGGATCTTCCTGATCAATGTGCCGATGGGCATCTTCGGCATCGCCCTGACCTTGCGCTACATCAAGGAAGTACGCGATGCCGATCCACCAAAGCTGGACTGGCTGGGCTTCTTCCTCAGCGCCATCTGCCTGGCCGCCCTGGTGACGGGTTTCGAAGCCATCGGCCACGACGTCATGGGCCATACCCAGTTACTCGGCCTGATCGCGGTCGGCCTGTTGTGCGGCTTCTGGTACGTGCGCCACTCGCGCCGCATCGACTATCCCATCATCGACCTGTCGCTGATGCGTATTCCCACCTTCGCCATCTCCACGCTGGCCGGCAACCTGTGCCGCTTCACGGTGGGCGCCACCCCCTTCCTGCTGGCCATGCTGTTGCAGATCGGCTTCGGCCTGTCGCCGCTGGCCGCGGGCATGATCACCTTCGCCGGCGCCGCGGGCGCGCTGCTGATGAAGTTCGTCGCCACGCCCATCGTGCGGCGCTTCGGCTTTCGCCGCGTCCTCACCGTCAACGCCGTGTTGACCGGCGTTTTCATCGTGGCCTGCGCCCTGTTCCGGCCAGACACACCGCCCTGGTTGATGATCGTCGTCCTGCTGGTAGGCGGCTTCTTCCGCTCGCTGCAGTTCACCGGCGTCAATACGCTTACCTACGCCGACATTCCGCCCAAGCTCATGAGCCGCGCCAGCAGTTTCGCCGCCATGGCGCAACAATTGGGCGTCAGCATCGGGGTGGGGGTTGCCGCGGTCACATTGAACGTGAGCATGGCCCTGCGCGGAGCCGATACACTATCCGTCGGAGACACCGTCAGCGGCTTCCTCGTGATCGGCATCCTGTGCGCGGCGTCGTATTTCTCGTTCCGCCGCCTGGACCCGAACGCTGGCGACCAGGTAAACGGCCGCAGAGCCAAGGCGGCAGCGACGGTAAACAACGACAATGAAGAATGAATACATTCTTGCCCTGGACCAGGGCACCACGAGTTCGCGGGCCATCCTGTTCGACCGCGAGGGCGTAGTCCGCGCCACCGGCCAGCGCGAATTCCGCCAGTACTACCCACAGCCGGGCTGGGTCGAGCACGATGCGGATGAAATCTGGCGCAGCCAGCTGGCGGTCGCCCGCGAGGCCATGCGCAATGCGGGCGCCAGCGCGGCCGACATCGCCGCCATCGGCATCACCAACCAGCGCGAAACCACCCTGATCTGGAATCGCAAGACCGGCAAGCCGCTGGCGCCCGCCATCGTCTGGCAGGACCGCCGCACCGCGCCCTGGTGCGACGAAATGCGCGCGGCCGGCCATGCGGACTGGCTGCAGCAGCGCACCGGCCTGGTCCTGGATGCTTATTTCTCCGGCACCAAGCTGGCCTGGCTGCTGGACCACGTCCCGGGCGCCCGCGCCGCCGCCGAACGGGGCGAAGTGGCCTTCGGCACGATCGACAGCTGGCTGGTGTGGCAACTGACCGGCGGCCAGGTGCACAGCACCGACCCCAGCAACGCCTCGCGCACCCTGCTGTTCGACATCCACAAGCAGGACTGGAGCGATGAACTGCTGGAGCGCCTGAACATCCCGCGCAGCCTGTTGCCGTCACTGGCGCCCAGCAGCGGCGTCATCGCCCACAGCCTGCCAGAGTGCTTCGGCGGCCCGATCCCCATCGCCGGCGTGGCGGGCGACCAGCAGGCGGCCACCTTCGGCCAGGCCTGCTTCACGCCGGGCATGGCCAAGAATACCTATGGCACCGGCTGCTTCATGTTGATGAACGTGGGTGAGCAGCCCGCCCGTTCCAAGCACCAATTGCTGTCCACCGTGGGCTGGGGCCTGCCCGGCTCGGCATCCGCGTCGGCGTCCGCGACAATGGCCACGGCAATGGCCAGCCCCGCGGCCAAATCCGCGTCCGCGTCCGCGCCCTGGCAGACCACTTATATGCTGGAAGGCGGCGTCTTCATGGCGGGCGCGGCGGTGCAATGGCTGCGCGACGGCCTAGGCATCATCCCCAAGTCGGCCGACGTCGAAGCCCTGGCCGCCAGCGTGCCGGACACCGATGATGTATTTCTCGTCCCCGCCTTCGCCGGCCTCGGCGCGCCGCATTGGGATCCCTACGCACGCGGCCTGATGATAGGGCTGACGCGCGGCACCACCCGTGCGCACGTGGCGCGCGCCACCCTGGAATCGATCGCCCTGCAAAGCACCGAACTGCTGCAGGCCATGAATGCCGACAGTCCCAGCCCGCTGTCCGAACTGCGGGTGGACGGCGGCGCCGCCCGCAACGACCTGCTGATGCAGATCCAGGCGGATCTGCTGGGCGTGCCGGTGGTGCGCCCGCGCGTCGCCGAATCGACCGCGCTGGGCGCCGCCGGCCTGGCAGGCCTGGCGGTGGGCTTCTGGCGCGACCAGCAGGACTACGCGGATAAATGGCAGGCCGAGCGCCGCTTCGAACCAACCTGGTCGGACGACCAGCGCCAGGCCCGGCTGGCACGCTGGCGCCAGGCCGTGGAATTGAGCAAGGGCTGGGCGAAACACCCCTGATTCGACACGTGACTCAACCCCTGACTCAATCCGTGACTCAACACGGCAATTTCCGCATCATCGCGATGGTGGTCGCCACCACGCTGTTCATGCAGAACATCGACAGTACCGCCATTGCCACCGCGCTGCCGGACATGGCGCGCGACCTCCACGTCAACACGGTGCACCTGAGCGCCGCCATCACGTCCTACCTGGTGGCCATGACCGTGTTCGTACCGGTCAGCGGCTGGGTGGCCGACCGCTTCGGCGCCAAGCGCGTCTTCATGTCGGCCATCGCCTTGTTCACGGCGTCGTCCTGTGCCTGCGCGCTGTCCGGCGGCCTGGGCTGGCTGATCGCGGCGCGCATCCTGCAGGGCATCAGCGGCGCCATGATGGTACCCGTGGGCCGCCTGGTGCTGCTGCGCGGCGTGCGGCGCGAAGACCTGCTGTCGGCCACCACCTGGCTGTCCATGCCGGCGATGGTGGGCCCGGTGATCGGACCGCCGCTGGGCGGCTTCCTGACCGACACGTTTTCGTGGCGCGCCATTTTCTGGATCAACCTGCCCATCGGCCTGCTGGGCCTGGTGCTGGTGGCACGCCTGATTCCGGCCAGCAAGACCGAACGGCCGCCCAAGCTGGACCTGCGCGGCATGACGCTGATGGGTGCCGCGCTGAGCATCTTCATGGTGGGCGTGGAGACCGTCGGGCGCGGCATCGTGCCGGACTCCTGGGCCTGGCTGGCCATCGTGGCCGGGCTGGGGCTGTTCGCCCTGACCGTCTGGCATTGCCGCCGTGTCGAACATCCCGCCATCGACTTTTCCCTGCTGGCGATTCCCACCTATAAGGCGTCGACGGTGGCCGGCAGCCTGTTCCGTGCCGGGGCTGGCGCCATGCCTTTCCTGGTGCCCATCACCCTGCAACTGGGCTTCGGCCTGTCGGCGTCGCGCAGCGGGCTGATCTCGTTCGCCAGCGCCATCGGCGCCTTCTGCATGCGGCCGATGACGCAATTCTTCCTGCAGCGCTTCCGCGTGCGCAGCATCCTGCTGGGCGGCACCTTCGCCTTCGCCGCGATGCTGGCCGCCTGCGCCACGCTGACCCCGGCCTGGCCCGAAACGGCTATCTTCATCCTGCTGGTCGTCGTCGGGTTGGCGCGTTCGCTGAATTTCGCGTGCATGAACGCCCTGGCGTATGCCGACGTCCCCGGTGACAAGCTGTCCGCCGCCACTTCGTTCTTCGGCATGGCGCAGAACCTGCCACGCGCGGCGGGCGTGGCGCTGGCCGCGGGGGTGATGCAGTTGTCGATGACCCTGTCCGGCCGCGAGCACGCGAGCCACTTCGATTTCGCCTGCGCCTTCCTGTCCATCGCCGCCATGGTGCTGGCGTCGGCGCCCATGCTGGCCGAACTCAAGCCCGAGGCGGGCGCGGGCATCTCGCGCGGACGCAAGGCCAAACCGGCTTGAAGACTGCCTGGGCAGGGCGTGGATTCTCCTGCCTCAACAGTACTTTCCCACATCAACGTCAGAATGGCGGAGACAGCCTTGCGGCGATTCGCTGCTTAATATTCGCCTGACGAAGTCGCCCGACGATACGCCTGGCGCAACCACCAGCGAGGAAAAGGACATGCTCTCCACCCAGCCCGCACCCAGCCCCGCAGCATTCCTCCCTACCTGCGGCCAAGGCTCCGCGGATATGGCGCCCTCACGCGGGATACTGGAAGACCGGACCTTCAGCGTCCAGCCAAGCAGCGCCCGCGCAACGATGCGCGCGCAGATGCCAGTGAATCCACAAGCGCACATGCCCGGTTTCAAGCGCGGCGAAACCATCACCGGCCGGCGGCACACGCGGCAGAACGCGGCACTGCCCTCGGTCCTGCGCAAAATCGTGGAGGCGGTGAGGGGAAGCGAGACGGAAAGCGTGGAAATCCCGGCGCAAGGCAAACCCTATCGGCGCCACTGCAAGGCCATCATCGAACGCAGGCAGGCCATGTCGATGAAGGATATCGATCCGGCGGCGGCGTCCACATTGGAGAAGCAGGGCGACCCGGCGCATCCGCCCAGGCCGCGCCTGTTCACTCCCAACCCGGGCAAGCCACGTTGAACCAGTTCCCCGGGTAAATGAAACGGCCCGGGACGAACCCGGGCCGCACAACCATCAAGACACGCGATCGATCAGTTGAGCTTGGCGCCCGAGAGCTTGACGATTTCCTTGTACTTGTCTTTCTCGCTGACCACGAAGGCGGCGAATTCCTTTTCGCTCATGGGCTTGATTTCCGAGCCCATGGTCAGCAGACGCTGGCGCACGTCCGGCTGCATCAGCGCCTGGCTGTAGGCCTTGTTCAGCTTGTCGACCACGGCCGCGGGCGTGCCGCCGGTGGTGAACACGCCGAACCAGGTGCCCAGGTCGAAGCCCTTGACGCCGCTTTCTTCCACCGTCGGCACATCCGGCAACAGCGAGGACCGCACCGTGGTGGTCACGGCCAGCGCCTTGACCTTGCCGTCCTTGATCAGCGGTGCCGACGCGGCCAGGTTGTCGAACATGAAGTCCGACTGGCCCGACAACAGCGCCAGCTGCGCCGGCGCGGCGCCCTGGTAGGGGATGTGCTCGACATTGATGCCGGCACGCGCCTTGAGCAACTCGCCCGCAAGATGGCCGGCGCTGCCGTTGCCGCCCGAACCGTAGTTCAGCTTGCCGGGATTGGCCTTGGCATAGGCGATCAGGTCGCCCAGCTTCTCGATGTGGTTCTTCTTGGCGAAGTCATCGTTCATGACCAGCACGTTCGGCACCGACGCCACGATGGTGACCGGGGCGAAGTCCTTGATGGGGTCATAAGGCAGGTTGGCGAACAGGAAGGGATTGATGGCGTGCGTCGCCACCGCACCCATGACCAGCGTGTAGCCATCGGGATTGGCCTTGGCGGCCAGGTCGGCGCCGATATTGCCACCCGCGCCGGCACGGTTTTCCACGATCACGGGCTGGCCCAGCGAATCGCGCACTTTTTCCGCCAGCAGGCGGGCCATCGTGTCCAGCGGGCCGCCGGGCGGGTAAGGCACGATGAAACGCAGGGGTTTGCCGGGATAGTCGGCGGCCTGGGTCAGGCCGGGAGCGACGGCGGCCAGGGCCAGGGCGCCGCCCAAAAGGATGCGGCGCACCGCGCCCCATGCAGTAATAGCCATGATGAGTTCATCTCCTCAAATGCATTTTTATAGGCAGCGCGTAGCATAACCCGACGCATTCAGTGACAAAACTCAAGAGCAGGCTACGTTTCAAGAAACGCGGCATTCTGGCGCGCCGGCACAACAGCCGGGCCCAGTGCGCGGTCCCTGGCCCCGTCCCTCAATGCAGGATCTGGCTGAGGAACAGCTTGGTGCGCTCGTTTTGCGGATTATCGAAGAAGGCGTCGGGCGTGTTCTGCTCGATGATCTCGCCGCGGTCCATGAAGATGACGCGGTTGGCCACCTTGCGCGCGAAGCCCATTTCATGGGTCACGCACAGCATGGTCATGCCGCTTTCCTGCGCCAGCGTCACCATCACGTCCAACACTTCCTTGACCATTTCGGGGTCCAGCGCCGAGGTAGGCTCATCGAACAGCATGACCTTGGGATTCATGCACAGCGAACGCGCGATGGCCACGCGCTGCTGCTGGCCACCGGACAACTGGCCGGGAAACTTGGTGGCCTGCTCCGGAATGCGGACCCGTTCCAGGTACTTCATGGCCGTGGCTTCGGCTTCGGCCTTGGACTTCTTCAGCACCCAGACCGGCCCCAGCGTCAGGTTCTCCAGCACGGTCAGGTGGGGGAACAGGTTGAAGTGCTGGAACACCATGCCGACGTCGCGCCGGATGATTTCGATCTTCTTCAGGTCGTTGGTCAACTCCGTGCCGTCCACCACGATCTGCCCCTGCTGGTGTTCTTCCAGCCGGTTGATGCAGCGGATCATGGTCGACTTGCCCGACCCCGACGGCCCGCAGATGACGATGCGTTCGCCCGGTTCGACGTTCAGGTTGATATTGCGCAGCACGTGGAACTGGCCGTACCACTTGTTGACGTCCTGCATGCGTATGATGGCTTCGGCCATGAGGGTGCTCCCCTTGAGGCGGGCGGCGCACCGTGACGGATGCGCCAGCCCGCGCGATTAGCGTTGGTGTCCGCGCGCCAGCCGGCGCTCCAGCGCCTGGCTGTACTTGGACATCGAAAAGCAGAAGACGAAATAGATCAGCGAGATGAACAGGTAGGCCTCGACGCCGAAGCCGCGCCAGGCGGCGTCCGACAGGGCCGCCTTGGCCGCCAGGGTCAGGTCGAAGATACCGATGATCACCACCAGCGACGTGTCCTTGAACAGCGCGATGAAAATGCTGACCAGGGGCGGAATGACGATCTTCAGCGCCTGCGGCAGGATGATCTTGCGCATCTGCTGCCAGTACGTCAGGCCCAGCGAATCGGCGCCTTCATACTGCCCCTTGGGGATGGCTTGCAGGCCGCCCCGCACGGTCTCGGCGATGTAGGCCGCGGCGAACAGGATGATGGCGATCTGCGCACGCAGCAGCTTGTCGATGGAGAAGCCTTCCGGCAGGAACAGCGGCAGCATCACCGACGACATGAACAGCAGGCTGATCAGCGGCACGCCGCGGATCAGTTCGATGTACACGACGCACAAGGCCTTGATCGCCGGCATCTTCGAGCGCCGTCCCAAGGCCAGCAGCACGCCGATGGGAAAGGCGAAGGCGATGCCGAAGGTGGCCAGGATCAGCGTCAGCGGCAAGCCGCCCCAGCGGGCGTTCTCGACGTAGGTCAGGCCCAGCATGCCGCCCCACATCAGCACGGCCACCAGCGTCAGCCCCAACACCCAGACCCACAGCAGCCAGGGCTTCCAGAACCGCCGCACGGCGCTGCAGACGATGACGCCGATGAGGATGAAGGTGGCGATGAGCGGGCGCCACTGTTCGTCGTAGGGATAAGTGCCGAACAGGATCAGGCGATGCTTTTCCCGGATGAAGGCCCAGCAGGCGCCGCCCGAGGCGCGGCATTCCTGCGCCGACGAGGCGGAGAAATTCGCTTTGATGAACAGCCATTCGACCGCGGCCGGCACGCACATCAACAGCATCCATGCGATGAGCACCGTCAGCAGGATGTTCAGCGGCGACGAGAACAGCCGTGTGTGGACCCAGGCCCAGGCGCCCACGTGCCTGGACGGCGGCGGCAACGCTTCGGTGGGGGTGTGGGAGCTTGCCATATCAACGCTCCACCAGCGCCAGGCGCTTGTTGTACCAGTTCATGAAGATCGAGATCGACAGGCTGACCGTCAGGTAGGCGGCCATGATGATGAGGATGCCCTCGATGGCCTGCCCGGTCTGGTTCAGCGTGGTGTTGACCACCGACACGATGTCCGGATAGCCGATGGCCACCGCCAGCGAGCTGTTCTTGGTCAGGTTCAGGTATTGGCTGGTCATGGGCGGGATGATGACCCGCAGCGCCTGCGGCAGCACCACCAGGCGCAGTACCAGACTACGGCGCAGGCCCAGCGAGCTGGCGGCTTCCGTCTGGCCATGGTTGACGGCCTGGATGCCCGAGCGCACCACTTCGGCCACGAACGCGCCGGTGTACATGACCAGGCCTGCCAGCAAGGCCGCGAACTCCGGCGACAGCGTCATGCCGCCCTGGAAGTTGAAGCCCTTGAGCACCGGCACGTCCAGCGCCAGCGACGCCCCGCTGATGAGCCATCCCACCAGGGGCAAGGCGATGATCAGCAGAACGGCCCAGCGCGTCAGCGGAAAGATGCGGCCGGTCTTCTCCTGCTGCTTGTTACCCCAGTGCGCCAGGGCGACGATGGCGACGATGGCCACCCCCAGCCCGCCCAGCATCCAGTCCAGCGCGTCCCCTTGCAGGGTGGGCAGCTTGAGCCCGCGATTGGAAATGAACACGCCCGGCAACGGCTGGTGCGCCTGCCGCGGTCCCGGCATGTTTTCCGTGATGATGGCGTACCAGAAGAACAGTTGCAGCAGCAGCGGTATGTTGCGCATCACCTCGACATAGGCCGAGGCCAGCTTGGCCACCAGCCAGTTCTTGGACAGGCGCGCGATCCCTACCAGCGTTCCCAGGATGGTCGCCAGCACGATGCCGATCACCGCTACGCGCAGGGTATTGACCAGCCCCACCATGATGGCGCGGCCATAGGTACTGGCTGGCGAGTAATTGATGGAGGTCTCGCCGATGGCGAAGCCGGCCTCGCGGCCAAGGAAGCCGAAGCCCGTGGCGATATTGCGC
This sequence comes from Achromobacter sp. HZ34, assembly GCF_002209485.1. GTDB lineage: Bacteria > Pseudomonadota > Gammaproteobacteria > Burkholderiales > Burkholderiaceae_B > Bordetella_C. Next base: position 501,419 of record NZ_NJIX01000003.1, read on the forward strand.
ACCGCCAGGTTATGCAGCGTATTGGAAACCAGGAACCAGATCACCCAGGCCACGGCGGCCAACGCGACGACCTGGTAGACCACGGCGCGCACACCCGGATCGTTCCAGGACAATTTGCGCGGCGGAGCCCCGGTGGGCGGGGTTTTGGAAGAAGTCGTCATAACGTATCCGCGTCCTGGACGGGTTGATAGCGGTAAGCCAGGATCCAACGGGACGGGCGGCAGAGGCCGCCGCCGTCGGATCCACCGCGACCGGGCCGGCCCCCGCCATTGGGCAAGGGCCGACCCCGGCGCAATCAGCGTACCGGCCAGCCGTACATCAGGCCGCCCTGCTGCCATTGCGCGTTGATGCCGCGCTGCAGTTTCATCGGGCTGCCGCCGCCCAGGTTGGCTTCGAAGCTTTCGCCGTAGTTACCCACGCTCTTGATGACGTTGTAGGCCCACTTGTCGTCCACGCCCAGGTTCTTGCCCATGCCCGGCGTCACGCCCAGGATGCGCTGCACGTTGGGATTGGTGCTCTTGAGCATTTCGTCGACGTTCTTCGAAGTGATGCCGTACTCTTCGCCTTCCAGCATGGCGTTGAGGGCCCAGCGCACGACGTTGAACCATTGGTCGTCACCCTGGCGCACCATGGGGCCCAGCGGCTCCTTGGAGAAGTTCTCCGGCAGGATCACGTACTTGTCGGGATTTTCCAGCGTGGTGCGGGTCGAGGCCAGCTGCGACTTGTCGGTGGTGAAGGCATCGCAACGGCCCGCCGAGAAGGCGCGCACGATTTCGTCGTACTTGTCGATGACCACCGGCTTGAAATCGATCTTGTTGGCACGGAACCAGTCGGCCAGGTTCAATTCCGTGGTGGTGCCCGGCTGCACGCACACCGTGGCGCCGCCCAGCTTCTTCGCGCTGTCCACGCCCAGGTCCTTGGAAACCATCACGCCCTGGCTGTCGTAATAGTTGACGCCCGTGCCGATCAGGCCCAGCGTGGTGTCGCGCGTCAGGGTCTGGGTGGTGTTACGGGTCAGCACGTCGATCTCGCCGGACTGCAGCGCGGTGAAACGCTGCTGCGTATTCAGCGGCGTGACCTTGAATTTGCTGGCGTCATTGAACACGGTAGCGGCGATGGCGCGGCACATGTCGACGTCCAGGCCTTTCCATTCGCCTTTGCTGTCGGTGGCCGAGAAGCCGGGCACGCCGGTCGACACGCCGCATTGAACGAAACCTTTCTTCTTTACGTTGTCGAACGTGGTGCCGGCATGGGCGGCGCCCGATACCGCCAGGAGGACGGCACCGATTGCTGCGATCTTGAAGGTTTTCATTGCGATCTCCGTGGATTTGTATGAAGTTTGCGGCGGGGCCGGAGGGTACCGCCGTCAAAGTGCGTGGTCGATGGTAGCTTTCCGAGAAATATAGGGACATGCGGGAAATCCCTGTCGGACCGCCGCACGGTACTATTGGCGGCTACTCGCACACATTCGCCATGATCGAATTCCAGCACGTCTTCAAATCCTACGGGCGCGGCCGCAATATCCTGGCCGATATCAACTTCCGCGTGACGGCGGGCGAATTCGTCTTCGTGTCCGGGCCATCGGGCGCCGGCAAGTCGACGCTGCTCAAGCTGATCGGCGGACTGGAAGCGGCCAGCCGTGGCTCCATCCAGGTCAACGGCCAGCGCCTGGACAAGCTGCCGGCGCGCGCACGCCCGTATCTGCGCCGGGCGGTGGGCGTGATTTTGCAGGATACCCATCTGCTGTACGACCGCAGCGCCTTCGAAAACGTCATGTTGCCGCTGGCGGTTACCGGCCAGCCGCTGGACTCGGCCGCCAGCCGGGCGCGCGCCGCCCTGGACAAGGTGGGCCTGGCGGGCAAGGAAGATGCCAATCCCATCGAGCTGTCCGGTGGCGAGCAACAGCGCCTGGCCATCGCCCGCGCCATCGTCAACCGTCCCGCCATCCTGATCGCGGATGAACCGACGGCGAACCTCGATCACGAAACTGCCTTGCGCATCATGAACGTATTCCGCGACTTCAACCGGGTCGGCGTCACCACCCTGATCGCCTCGCACGACGTCGAGCTGATGGCCCAGTATGCCCAAAGGGTGCTGCGTATCGACCCGGGCCGCTTCGCCGATTCGCATCCGACGCCCGTGACGCCTCTCACTGCGCCGGCAGGCACCGCGAATGGCGGGATGGCCGCGGGCCGTGGCTCCATGCCAGTTTCCGCCCAGGCTGCCGGCCAAGCTGCCGGCCAAACCCCCGCCGACAGGGGCCAAGCATGAACGCCTGGCTGCGACAACACCGCTACGCGCTGGGCATCACCCTGCGCCGCATGCTGGCCCAACCGTTCTCCTCCGCCGCCAACCTGCTGGTGATGGCTTTGGCGCTGGCCCTGCCCATCCTGGGCGGTGCCATCCTGGTGTCGGTCCAGCCCCTGGCGCGCCAGGTATCGGTAGCGCCCGAACTCACGGTTTTCCTCAAGCTGAACGCGCCGGCGGGCAGCGCCGACAGCATCGCCAACCGCATCCGCAAGGACTTCGACGCCCAGGTGCGTAATGTCCGCGTGATCGGCCGCGACAGCGCGCTGGCCGAACTGCGCCGCAACCCCGCCTGGTCCGACGCCCTGGCCGTGCTGCCGTCCAACCCCCTGCCCGATGCCGTGGTCGCCACCCTGCGCGACGGCGAAGGCCTGGCCGGCATCGCCAACGACCTGGCCGCCACCTGGAAGACCTGGGACCAGGTGGAACAGGTGCAACTGGACAGCCAATGGGTGCAGCGGCTGGAGGCGCTGTTGCGTTTCGGCCGCATCGGGCTGATTTTCGTCGCCGCCAGCGTCGCCATGGTGGTGCTGGCCACGGTCTTCAATACGGTACGCATGCAGGCGCTGTCGCAGCGGGAGGAAATCGCCGTGGCGCGCCTAGTGGGCGCGACGGAATCCTTCGTGCGGCGCCCTTTCCTGTACCTGGGCGCCCTGTCCGGCGCATTGGCCGCGCTGCTGGCCATAGGCGTGGCCGCCCTGGCGCTGACGCCGCTGAACGACGCCATGCTGTCCCTGGCGCGCAGTTATGGCGCGGATTTCGCCATTCATCTACCGGAACTGCCCTGGCTGGCGGCGGCGGTGATCGCCGCCGGCATACTGGCCGCGCTGTCGGCGCGCTGGTCAGTCAAGCGCAGTACCCGCTTTTAAGCCGCTTAATCCGCCTTATCAAGCCACCGCCGGCATGCAATATTGCTTGGAAACCATGACGCAATGACGCGCCGGCGGTGCCGGCCTCCATGTCACGTAAGAAAGGCTTAACTGTTTATGCGCGCTAACCTCGTATAATTCAGAAAACTTTGAAACTTTTGGCAATCTTTCTCCTGTCCTCTTTCCGTATTTCGTGATCCGCATCCATGACGACCGCCCGTGACGCCCGCGCGACGCGCCACTATTTCGACAGTACGTTCAGTTGCCAGGCCGTCAAGGTTCTGCCGAACGAGTACTACGTCACTGGCGAAAACCTGATGATCACGACAGTGCTCGGTTCCTGTGTCGCCGCGTGCATACGCGACCCGCAGACGGGCGTGGGCGGGATGAACCATTTCATGCTGCCGGAAGGCGACAGCCAGTCCCCCGCCTCCGCCACGATGCGCTACGGCGCGTTTGCGATGGAAATGCTGATCAACGAATTGCTCAAGGCAGGGGCGGTGCGCGAGCGGCTGGAAGCCAAGGTGTTCGGCGGCGGCGCGGTGTTGTCGGCCATGCAGCAGATGAACATCGGTGAGCGTAATGGCCAGTTCGTACTGAACTACCTGAAGACGGAAGGCATACCCGTCAAGGCGAAAGACCTGGGCGACGTCTACGCAAGGCGCGTCAACTACTTCCCGCACGATGGCAGCGTAAGGTTGCGCAAGATGGACGCACGCACCCGCGCCACCGAGATCATCGCCAAGCGGGAAGAAGCCGTGGCGCAGACCTTGCAGGAAAAGGCGGTCGCCAAGCCGCGCGTGGAACTCTTCTCCATGCCCGTGCGCCGCAAGGTCAGCGCACCCACGGTCTGAGCGTGGCCGGAAAGGGGCGGCGCCCGCCTGGCCTTCATGCCGCGCGCACGCCGCCGATTTCCCGCACCGGCGCCGAGAATTTTTCCAGCAGCGCGGCCCTTTGCGTGGCCGCCTTCTCCATCGAAGCTTCCTTGACGTGGCCGTAGCCGCGGATATGCTCCGGCAGGTTCGCCAGCGCCACCGCGGCATCCAGGTTGCCACGATCCAGCTTCGGCAGGATGCTGCGCAACAGCGTCTCCCGGTAGTCCTTGATCAGCGCTCTTTCAGCGCGCCGCTCGGCAGTGCGGCCGAAGGGATCCAGGGCCGTGCCGCGCAGGAAGCGCAGGCGCGCCAGCACACCGAAGGCCTTGAGCATCCACGGCCCATAGGACCGCTTCACCAGATGCCCTTGCGCATCGTGCTTGGCAAAGGTGGGCGGAGCCAGGTGGAAGTTCAGCTTCCAGTCGCCCTCGAACTGGCGGTTCACGGCGGCGAGAAACTCACCGTCGGTGTAGAGCCGCGCAACTTCGTACTCGTCCTTGTAGGCCAGCAGCTTGAAGTAATAGCGCGCCACGGCCTCGGTCAGGCGCGCCGTGCCGGTGGCCGCCCGTTCCGCCTGGGCCACCTGTTCCACCAGTTCCTCGTAGCCGCGCGCGTAGGCGGCGTTCTGGTATTGCTTGAGGAAGTCGCTGCGCGTGCGCACTAGCGCCTGCACCGATGCCGGCAAGGGACGCGCCGACGCCGCGGAATTGGCCGTGACGATGGTGTTGCCAATGCTGTCCGTGCTGCCCGCATTGCCGGCATTTCCTGCTGAACGCGCGCCGCGGCGGATCTCGATGACCTCCGCGCCTTCGTCGTCCAATTGCGTGTCGGCGCCGGCCGCCGCGTTGCGGTTCAGCGCTTGGGGCACAGGCTGAATGAGCGCCTGCACCGCGGCCAGGTCCTGCGCGGCGCGGCGGCCCCAGGCAAAGGCCGCCTGGTTCCTGGGTATCTGCTGCCCATTGAGTTCGATGGCGCGCAGCAGGCTTTCCTGCGACAGTGGTATCCAGCCCTTCTGCCAGGCGTAGCCCATCATCAAGGGATTGGCATAGATGGCGTCCCCCAGCAGGCCCGTCGCCAACTCGGCGGCGTCCATCGCGTCGACATTGCCCGCACCGCAAGCGCGCCGCAGGTCCTGCAGCAGATCGCCGCCGGGCAGTTGCCAGTCCGGGTTGCCAACGAAGGCCGCGGTGGGCGCCACATCGCTATTCAGCAGCAAGCGGGTGCGATCTACCCGCATGCGCGCCAGCGCGTCCTGCCCGGTGGCCACCACCAGGTCGCCCGCCAGCACCACGTCGGCTTCGCCCATCGCCACCCGCGTGTTCAGCAGGTCCTCCTGCGACTGGGCCAGCACCACGTGCGAGTGCACGGCACCGCCCTTCTGCGCCAGCCCCGCCATGTCCAGCACCGAACAGCCCTTGCCTTCGATATGCGCCGCCATGCCCAGCAACTGGCCGATGGTGACCACGCCCGTGCCGCCCACCCCGGCGATGAAGATGCCGTAGGCCTTGCGCAGATCCGGTAGCGTGGGTTCAGGCACGCCGGCATCGATGGCGCCTTCCTGCGCCAGCGCCTTGGGCTGGCGCAACTTGCCGCCTTCCACCGTGACGAAGCTGGGACAGAAGCCCTTGAGGCAGGAGAAGTCCTTGTTGCAGCTGGATTGATTGATGGCGCGCTTGCGCCCGAATTCCGTTTCCAGCGGCTCGACCGACAGGCAGTGCGATTTCTCCGAACAGTCGCCGCAGCCTTCGCAGACCCGCTCGTTGATGACCACGCGGCGGGCGGGGTCCGGATACGCATTGTGTTTGCGGCGACGGCGCTTTTCGGTGGCGCAGGTCTGGTCATATACCAGCACCGACACATCGGGATATTCGCGCAGCTCGCGCATCACCGTGTCCAGGTCGTCGCGGTGATGCACCGGCACACCGGGCGCCAGGCCCTGCACATTGCGGTATTTCTCCGGCTCATCGGTGACGACGACGATCTTCGCGATGCCCTCGGCCGCCATCTGCCGCGTGATCATCGGCACGCTGATGGGGCCGTCCACCGGCTGTCCGCCCGTCATGGCCACGGCGTCGTTGAACAGGATCTTGTAGGTGATGGGCACCTTGGCAGCCACCGCCGCGCGTATCGCCAGCAGGCCGGAATGGAAATAGGTGCCGTCGCCCAGGTTGGCGAACACGTGCTTCTCGTCGGTGAAGGGCGCCTGGCCGATCCAGGGCACGCCCTCGCCGCCCATCTGCGTGAACACCTGGGTATTGCGGCCCATCCACGTCACCATGTAGTGGCAGCCGATACCGGCCAGCCCGCGCGAGCCCTCCGGCACGCGCGTCGAGGTGTTGTGCGGACAGCCCGAACAGAACCAGGGCTTGCGTTCGGCCACCACCCGCGGCCGCGCCAGCGCCCGTTCGGCGGCGTCGATCACGGCCAGGCGCGCCTGGATGCCGGCGCGCACGTCGTCGGGCAGGTCGAAACGCAGCAGACGCGCGCCTATCACCTTGGCCACGATGGCGGGCGAGAATTCGTAGTGCGCGGGCAGCAGCCAGTTGCCCTGCGGCACCGACCATTCGCCGCCGTCCTTGTCGTCGAACTTGCCCACCACGCGGGGGATCTTGCGGCCGGTGCCGATCCAGCCGAACAGTTCTTCCTTCAATTGATATTCCAGCACCTGGCGCTTTTCCTCGACCACCAGGATTTCGTCCAGGCCTTCGGCGAAGCGCTGCGTACCGGTGGCTTCCAGCGGCCACACCATGCCTACCTTGAACAGCCGCACGCCGATGCGGCGGCAGACGTCGTCGGTCAGGCCCAGGTCCGCCATGGCCTGGCGCGTATCCAGATAAGCCTTGCCGGAGGTCATGATGCCGAAGCGCGCCTGGTCCGCCGGCACCTGCCATAGCTCGCGGTTCAGGCCGTTGGCGCGCGCGTAGGACAGGGCCGCGTACAGCTTGTAGTCGAGCAGGCGGGCTTCCTGTTGCAGCGGCGTGTCCGGCAGCCGAATGTTGAGGCCGTCGGGCGGCATGCGGAAATCTTCCGGCAGCAGGATGCGCACGCGATCCGCGCCGACATCGACGGAGGCAGAGACTTCGACGATGTCGGTGATGCATTTCATGCCGACCCAGACGCCGGCATAGCGGCTCATGGCCCAGCCATGCAGGCCGAAATCCAGCACTTCCTGCACGCTGGACGGGAACAGTACCGGGATCAGACAGGCCTTGAAGATATGGTCGCTCTGGTGCGGCAGCGTGGACGACTTGGCCGGGTGGTCGTCACCGGCCACCACCAGCACGCCCCCGTGTCTGGACGTGCCGGCGGCGTTGGCGTGCTTGAACACGTCGCCGCTGCGGTCCACGCCCGGGCCCTTGCCGTACCACATGCCGAACACGCCGTCGTAGCGCGCGCCGGGAAACAGGTTGACCTGCTGCGATCCCCAGACGGCGGTAGCGGCGAGGTCTTCATTGATGCCCGGCTGGAATTCGACGTGGTGTTCCTTCAGGTACTTGGCCGCCTTCCACATATTCAGGTCGACACCACCCAGGGGCGAGCCGCGATAGCCCGACACGAAGCCGGCGGTGTTCAAGCCGGCGGCCAGGTCGCGCACGCGCTGCAGCATGGGCAGGCGCACGAGGGCGTGGATGCCGCTCATCCAGGCGCGGCCGCTATGCAGGGTGTATTTGTCGTCCAGCTGGACGGAGGCGAGCGCAGCGCGTTGCGCCGGCGTAAGGGGGGCGTTCATCTTGTCTCCAGTTTGTCGTGGATAGCCCGGGTCGGCTCAGCGTCAGCTCTTTTGGAGCACCGCGGACCAAACCAGGCATACGCTTCAGGCAGCCGGCGGCCAATGCCGAACAGGACTTGCCGATAACTTGTTATGTGCTGGGGTTGTAACTCCAGGCGGACGTTCCCGCAATAGGGGACATCCTTGGGACGACCCCGATGCGTCGCCCGCGCCAGGTAACACTGATGCAGGCGGCCGCGGCCAGCCGCCCCCGGCATAAAATCACATCCATGGATTTCGCCCCCCGCATCGTTACCTGGCAACGCAGCCATGGCCGTCATGACCTTCCCTGGCAGAACACCCGCGACCCGTATCGCATCTGGTTGTCGGAGATCATGCTGCAGCAAACCCAGGTGACCACCGTCATTCCCTATTACGAACGCTTCCTGGAGCGCTTTCCCGACCTGGCCGCGCTGGCCGCCGCGCAGCAGGACGAGGTCATGCCCTACTGGGCCGGGCTGGGGTATTACGCACGGGCGCGCAACCTGCATCGCTGCGCCCAGGAAATCGTGCGCGACTGGGATGGCCGTTTCCCCCCGGACGCGGAAACCATCGCCACCCTGCCCGGCATCGGCCGCTCCACCGCCGCGGCCATCGCCGCGTTTGCCTATGGCGAAACGTCGCCCATCATGGACGGCAACGTCAAACGGGTATTCACGCGGCACTTCGGCATCGCCGGCGATCCGTCCAAGCGCGACGTGGAAACGCGGTTGTGGACCCTGGCCGAGGAACAGGTGGCCGCGGCTCCCGCGGACGCCGCGATTCTTTCCGTCATAGCGGCCGCGGGCGGCGCCAACACCGCCCCATCCCAGAGCGATGCTGCCTCATCGAAGCCGCGCGCCAGGAAAGACCCTGGCGTATCCGCCACCGATGCCGTGGCCGGCTATATGGCCAGCTATACGCAAGGGCTGATGGACCTGGGCGCCACGCTCTGTACGCGCGGCAAGCCGGACTGTCCGCGCTGCCCGGTGCAGGCTACCTGCGTGGCCCGCATCGAGGGACGCCAGGCCGAACTGCCTACGCCCAAGGTGCGCAAGGCAACGCCGGAGCGCAGCACCGGCATGCTGGTGCTGCGCCACGCCGGCCGCGTCCTGTTGCAGCAGCGGCCCTCGCCCGGCATCTGGGGCGGCTTGTGGAGCCTGCCCGAATTCGATCCCGCGCTGGATCCGGCCATGGCCTGTGAAGCGCTGGGCGCGCAGCCCGGCGCCGTCAGCGAACTGGCTGCCTTCGCGCACACCTTCACCCACTTCCGCCTGCATGTGCGACCGTGGTTCGTGACGTTGAAAGAAGCGCCTTCCACAACTGGCGAGCAGCCCGCTGCCCCCATGCCGCAACGCTGGGTCGACGAAGCCGACCTGGCCCACGTCGCCCTGCCCGCCCCCGTGCGCAAACTGCTGGACGGTCTTTTCGCGGCGGGCCTGCCGCACATGCTGCCCGCCTGACCTAGCCTGCGTGGTAGGCCTTCGTGGTCGGCCTCGCTACACGCCCCTGGCTACACCTTCGTCCCGCGGTAGCGATTGATGCTCATGAGCATCCCGCAGGCAACGCCTACGGTGAGCAAGGCCGTTCCTCCATAACTCATGAAGGGCAAGGGCACGCCCACCACCGGCAGGATACCGGTGACCATGCCGATGTTCACGAACACGTAGATGAAGAACATCATCGTCAGCGCGCCCGCCAGCAGGCGGCCGAACTGGGTGGTGGCGCGGGTGGCGATGGTCAGCCCCCGCGCGATCAGCAGGCCATACAGCACCAGGATCATGACGCCCCCATACAGGCCGAATTCCTCCGCGTACACCGCGTAGATGAAGTCGGTGGTGCGTTCCGGAATAAAGTCCAGGTGAGTCTGTGTGCCCTTCATATACCCCTTGCCGTACAAACCGCCGGAACCCACGGCGATCATGGACTGGATGGTATGGAAGCCCTTGCCCAGGGGATCCGAACTGGGATCCAGCAGCGTGCAGATGCGATGTTTCTGGTAGTCGTGCAGCACCACCCAGTCGACCTCGGGCTGGCATAGCTGGTCTTCGTAGGACACCAGTGTGCCGATGCCGATGACGCCCGCCAGCATCACGGGGATCAGCAACTTGAAGGACAAGCCGGCGAAATAGATGACGCAGAAGCCCGCGCCGAACACCAGCAGCGCCGTGCCCAGATCGGGCTGGCGCACGATCAGGCCGAACGGCACGACCAGCAACGCGGCAGCCACCAGGAAGTCGCGGATGCGCACCTGCCCTTCGTGGCGCTGGAAGTACCAGGCCAGCATCATGGGCAAGGCGATCTTCAGCATCTCCGACGGCTGGATGCGGGTGAAGCCCAGGTTGAGCCAACGGGTTGCGCCCTTGCTGGTTTCACCGAACAGGTCCACGCCCACCAGCAGCGCCACGCCCACGATGTAGAACGGCAACGCCAGGCGCATCAGCAGTGGCGGCGGCGTCAACGCCACCACCCACATGGCGACGAACGCGATGAGGAAGTTGCGCGACTGGTCGGCGAAGCGCCAGTCGGTGCTGCCCACCGCGGAATGCATGACGGTCAGGCCCAGCCCGGCGAACATCACCAGGATGAGCAGCAAGGGCCAATCGAATGCGGTAAAGACGCGCAACAGGATGAGGGCGATGCGTTTCATTGACGTCCTTGTTGCGCGGCGCCACCGGGCTGCGGTGCCAAGCGGCGTGCCGGCACTTCACGCAAGCCGCCGAATGCCGGCGCGCCCAAGGCCGTGCCTCGGCTCACACCACTGCTTGCGCCCGGATTTGCGTTCGGATTTGCGTTCGGATTGACACCGCCCGTGCCGCCAGCGTTGCCGCTGCTGCCCGGTGCCGTGCGTCCCTGCGGATCGCTCAGGGCTTCCGGCGGACGCACCGCGCGCGGGCGCACGCCAGGCGTGGTGTTCGCGGCGCCGTTACCGCTGTTGCGCGTGCCGGGCACCCCGGGCGCGGCGCCCACCGAAGACATGCCGCCCGGCCGGCCCGGCACGGGCGCATTGGGCGCATCGGCGGGTACCGCCATATTGCGCGACGGCGCCACCCGGCCAACAGACTCGGGTTGCCCGTCAGGACCGAGAGCGGGGCCGCCCGGGCCCTGGCTACCGGCGCCGGCGCCACTACCGGTGCCGACGTTGGCGTTGTTGCCATTGCCGCCACCCCCGCTCCTGCCACCGTTATCGGCATTTTCGAGGCCGCCGTTGTCGCGTTCCGCGGCTTCCTCCGAATCCGCCAAGGCATCCGCCTTGCGCGCCACGGCCGCGGCGCGGCTGGCGACGGCGTTCAAGCCAGCATGATCGATGGCAGCGTTATCGCTGGCCGCCACGTTCGGCGTGCGCGGCGGCTCCTGCCCGTGATCCTTGAGCAGCCAATAATCTTCCACCTTGCGCGCGATCGGCGCGGCGACGCTGGCGCCCCACCCGCCGTTCTCGACGATCAGCGCCACCGCGATGCGCGGATGCTCCACCGGCGCAAACCCCATGAACAGCGCGTGATCGCGCAGGCGTTCATCCACCGCACCGGCGCGATAGCGCGCACCGCGCAGGCTGTAGACCTGCGCCGTGCCGGTCTTGCCGGCGGCCTGGTACGCCGCGCCACGGAAGGCCTGGCGCGCGGTCCCCACCTTCACCACGTCCGCCATGGCGCCCTTGACCACGGCCAGGTTCTCCTTGTGCAGGGGAATCTGGTAGTCGGGCGCGCTCGGCGTGGGCTTGTACTTCCCTGTGCGCGGGTCCTCGATGGCGTGCACCAGATGCGGCTTGCGGAACAGGCCGTCGTTGGCCAGGGTGGCCGTGGCCTGCGCCAGCTGCAGCAGCGTGAACGCGTTATAGCCCTGCCCCACCGCCACCGAAATCGTCTCGCCGGCGTACCAGCGCTGCTTGTCCTTGTCCTTGTACGCCTTGCGCTTCCACTCCGTGGACGGCAGCACGCCGCGCTTCTCACCTTCGAGGTCGATGCCGGTGATCTGGCCGAAACCGAACTGCTTGGTGAAGTCATGCAAGGCGTTGACGCCCAGTTCCGGCCCCAGCGAGAAGAAGTAGGTATCGGACGACACCACGATGGCCTTGTGCATGTCGGTGGGACCGTACGCGGCGCCGCCAGCGTTGCGGAACTTCTGTCCGCCGAATTCGAAATAACCCGGGTCGGCAATGCGATCCGTGGCGCGCCGCTTACCCAGCTCCAGCGCGGCCATGGCCACGAAGGGCTTGTAGGTCGACCCGATGGGATAGGTCCCGTACAGCGGCCGGTTGATCAGCGGGTGGTCTGGCGAGTCATTCAGCATGCGCCAGCTGTCTACGTCGATACCATCGACGAACAGATTGGGATCGAAAGACGGCTGCGACACGAACGCCAGCACCTCGCCCGTGTCAGGATCGATCGCCACCAGGGCGCCGCGCTGGTTGCCAAAGGCCTCTTCCGCCACCTTCTGCAGCCCCAGGTCGATGGACAGCTGGATGTCCGACCCCGGCACGGGGTCGATGCGGCGCAGCGTGCGCACCGGACGGCCGCCGGCCGTGATCTCGACCTCTTCCAGTCCGGTCTTGCCATGCAGCTCGGCTTCCCAGGTTTTCTCCACGCCCTTCTTGCCGATGTTTTCCGTGCCGCGGTAGTTACCCAATTCGCCCGCGGCGTCCAGGTCTTCCACATCGTTGTCCGCGATACGGCCGATGTAGCCGACCACGTGCGCCGCCGACGTCCCTTGCGGATACTCGCGCACCCAGCGCGCGCGCAGCTCGACGCCGGGAAACTGGAAAGCATGCGCGGCAAACCACGCGGCTTCGGTTTCGTTCAGGTTATTGCGCAGCACCAGGCTGGCGTAACGGCTGGACTCCGCCACCTTGCGCTTGAAGCGGCGCTGGTCGGCCGGGCTGATGTACACCACCTGGGTCATCGCCTCGAACAACTTGTCCAGGTTGCCGGCATTGGCGGGGACGACTTCAAGGGTATAGGTGCGGTAGTTGCGCGCCAGCACCACGCCATTACGGTCGAGGATGTCGCCGCGCCGTGGCGGAATCGGCACCACCGCGATGCGGTTGCGGTCGGCGCGTTCCGACAGCCCTTCATAGCGATCCACCTGCAGCAGCCAGAAGCGGCCGACCAACGCGCCGAAGCAGATCAGCGCGAACAGGCCGCCCACCCAGGCTCGCAGCCTGAAGCGCTGTTTCTGCTGCAAGCCGGTTTTCTTGAATTCAAACATGAGGCGGCACAGCTGGCGTCAGACCGACGCCGATTCGACGTCGTCGGCGCCGCGCGTGGGCAGATGCAGCACCCAGCCGACCAGCGGCCAGATGGCGGCGGTCAGCGCCACGCCCACGGCCCAGTTCCAGCCCGGCCACTTGCCGGCCATCCAGGCGTAGATCACGGTGGTCAGCAGATGCGCGCTGAAGAAGATGGGGAGCATGTGCATGGCCTGGCCCCACAGATCGAAACGCTGCAGGCGGCGATGGATGATGACGGCGCCGTAGGCCACCAACGTATAGCGCAACGCCGTATCGCCCAGCACGCTGGCGTCATGCACATCCATCAGCAGCCCGAAGATGAAAGCGGTGACCATGCCCACGCGCCTGGGTTCATGCACGCACCAGAACGCGATGACCAGCACCAGCACGTCCGGCGCCTGCGGCCACAGCCGCCAGGGCAACAGCGATGCCAGCCACACCAGGATCAGCGAGCCCCAGACGATGAAGCCATGCGCCGGGCGCACCAGGCGCTCGGGTTCGACCGAACGGCGGTTGCGCACCAAAGATATGCGGTCTGTACTGGAAGCTTCAGTCTGCTTTGTCCGACTCACTGGGTTCGGCCTCCTTGCGGTTGGACTCGGCACGACTTACGTCCACCTGCAGAACCAGGAAATGGCGATAACGTTCGGGATGAGCCAGCGGCTCGCACAAGGCGCGCGCGAAGCCCGATGCCGTGTCCCGCTGGACCGACTTCACCTTGGCCACGCGCAGGCCGGCCGGGAACAGGCCGCCGACGCCGCTGGTGACGAGTGTATCGCCTTCCTGGATGTCGGCATTGGCCGACAGGTAACGGACTTCCATGCTGCCCGGCGAGTTCGCGCCGAATGCAATCAAACGCAAGCCATTGCGCGACAACTCCACGGGAATCGACACCTGCTCGTCCGTGACCAGCGCGGCTTCCGCCGTCATGGGCGTGACGCGCACGATCTGCCCGACCACGCCGCCTTCATCGATCACCGGCATGCCCGGGGCCAGGCCCTGGCTGCTGCCTTTGTTGAACACCAGGCGGTGGCTGAAGGAATTCGGCGGTTCGTACAGCACTTCCACGGCCACCGTCTGCTGCGCCAGCCTGTCGGCCACGCCCAGCAATCTACGCAATTGTGAATTTTCCGCGGCAAGCTGCGTCGCGTGCGTGGCCACCTGGGCCAGTTCGATACGCTGGCGTTGCAACGCCTCGTTTTCGCTGCGCACCAGGTTGGCGGCGTTGAACCACTCGTTCACCTGCTGCACCACATCGCGCGGCAGCAGCACGACACGCTGGAAGGGATAGAGCACCACCGACACGGCGCGCCGCAGGGGCTCCATGACGTGCCACTGGGCATCGCCCAGCAGCAAGGCCAGCGCAAGCGCGACCAGGACCACCAGCCGAGCCTCGGCGGGTAGTCCTTGTCTGAATAGCCGCGGAGCGGTGCCGTGATGTTGGGGCATGGACACTCACAGGCGCGTAGCCTGGTACCAGGCCGCCCCGCCGCTGCCACCGGGCAGGTAGCGTCGGAAAGGCGGATAAATCAGTCGTTGATGAAAATGGCGCCCAGCTTTTCCAGATGCTCCAGCGCCTCGCCGCAACCACGCACCACGCAGGTGAGCGGATCGTCGGCCACCACCACCGGCAGGCCGGTTTCTTCCTGCAGCAGGCGGTCGAGGTCACGCAGCAGCGCGCCGCCACCGGTCAGGGCGATGCCCTTGTCGGTGATGTCGGCACCCAGCTCCGGAGGAGTCTGTTCCAGCGCAATTTTCACGGCTGAAACGATCTGGTTCAGGGGATCCGTCAGCGATTCCAGGATTTCGTTAGACGAAACCGTGAAACTGCGCGGCACACCTTCGGCCAGATTGCGGCCCTTCACTTCGATTTCGCGCACTTCCGAACCCGGGAAGGCGGAACCGATCTGTTTTTTGATGAGTTCAGCGGTAGGTTCGCCAATCAGCATGCCGTAATTGCGGCGGATGTAATTGACGATGGCTTCGTCGAACTTGTCCCCGCCGACGCGCACCGAACCCTTGTAGACCATGCCGCCCAGCGAAATCACCGCCACTTCGGTGGTGCCGCCGCCGATGTCCACCACCATCGAACCGCTGGCGTCGGAAACCGCCAGGCCGGCGCCGATGGCCGCGGCCATGGGCTCTTCGATCAGGTAGACGTGGGAAGCGCCGGCGCCCAGCGCGGACTCGCGGATGGCGCGGCGTTCGACCTGGGTCGATCCGCAGGGTACGCAAACGATGATACGCGGGCTGGGAGCCAGCATATTACGCGGATGCACCATGCGGATGAACTGCTTGAGCATCTGCTCCGTGACCGTGAAATCGGCAATGACGCCGTCTTTCATGGGCCGGATGGCTTCGATATTGCCGGGAACGCGTCCCAGCATTTGCTTGGCTTCGTGGCCGACTGCCTGGATGATCTTCTTGCCGTTGGGGCCGCCTTCGTGACGAATGGCGACGACGGAGGGCTCATCCAACACAATGCCTTTGCCACGAACGTAGATCAGCGTGTTGGCGGTGCCAAGGTCGATCGCCATATCGCTGGAAAAGTAACTACGCAGAAATCCGAACATGGATGGGGGCTCAGCTAATTCAGGAATTGGGTACGCGCTGCTACCGGGCGTTGGCCTGCGTGGCGGGCCCGCCTGACGGGTGCAGCGATTAAACCGTGAATCATAACTTATAATTTCCCGGGAAATAGGCCGCTTTTTCCGGCTATTCCCAGGTTTGTAACGGAAAGAGTGGCCTACAAGCGTGCTTGGCGGCTTTCCCGCCTGCCGTGAACGCCATTGCGCCGCGCCCGGGGATAATGACCCCTGCGCGACGACCGCATCCACCTGCCTGCTTCAATATTTATTACATCCCCATGGCGCTGAACGAAAAAGACGTGGCCCGCATTGCCCGGCTGGCCCGCATCGAGCTGACTCCCGAACGCCTGGCGCGTGCGCAGGACGAGCTCAACGGCATGCTGCACATCATCGAACGGCTGCAAGCCGTCGATACCACGGGTGTCGAACCTTTGGCCCACCCGCTGTCGGCGCACGAAGATATCGTGCTGCGCCTGCGCGAGGACGCCGTGACGGAAGCCGGTTCGCCCGAGCGCCGCGCGGAACTGCTGGCCAACGCACCGGAAGCGGCCGATGGCCTGTTCCTGGTTCCCAAGGTTCTGGAATGACGATGACGAAACCCGCCCTGCATAACGAATTCGACGGTATCGCCGCCCTGCGCGCCGCGCTGGACCAGCGCAAGGTCAGCGCGGTCGAGCTGGCGCAAAGCGCCCTGGACGCCGCCCAGGCCGCGCAAGACCTGAATGCCTTCCTGCATATCGACGCCGAACTGACGCTGACGCAGGCGCGCGCCGCCGATGCGGCCATCGCCGCCGGCACGGCCGGCCCGCTGGCCGGCATTCCCATCGCGCACAAGGACGCCTTCGTCACGCGCGGCTGGCGCAGCACCGCCGGCAGCAAGATGCTGGCCGACTACGTCAGCCCCTTCGATGCCACCGTGGTCGAGCGCCTGCAAGAGGCCGGCGCGGTGTCCATCGGCAAGCTGAACTGCGACGAGTTCGCCATGGGCTCGGGCAACGAGAACTCCGCATTCGGCGTGGTGCGCAACCCCTGGGACACGGCCGCCGTGCCGGGCGGCTCCTCGGGCGGCTCGGCCGCCGCGGTGGCGGCCCGCCTGGTGGCCGCCGCCACCGGTACCGACACGGGCGGCTCGGTGCGCCAACCCGCCGCGCTGTGCGGCGTCACCGGCATCAAGCCCACCTACGGCACGGTCTCGCGCTACGGCATGATCGCCTTCGGTTCCAGCCTGGACCAGGCCGGCCCCCTGGCCGCCAGCAGCCGTGACGCACTGGCCTTGCTCGACGCCATGGCGGGCTTCGATACGCGCGACGCCACCAGCCTGGAAAAATGCGATGGCGTGGTGAACGAACCGGGCCGCATCGGCCGCGCGTTCGCCGCCGCCCAGTCCACCTATGATGGCGCCGGCGCGCGCCCGCTGGCAGGCCTGCGCATCGGCGTGCCGGCCGAGTACTTCGGCGCCGGCCTGGCCGACGACGTGCACGCCGCGGTGGAAGCCGCGCTGCGCCAGTTCGAGGAACTGGGCGCGGTGCGCGTGCCCGTATCGCTGCCGCGCACCGAACTGGCCATCCCCGCCTATTACGTCATTGCGCCCGCCGAAGCGTCCAGCAACCTGTCGCGCTACGACGGCGTGCGTTACGGCCATCGCGCCGCCGAGTATGGCGACCTCAACGAGATGATCAGCCGCTCGCGCGCCGAAGGCTTCGGCGACGAAGTGAAGCGCCGCATCCTGGTGGGCGCCTATGTGCTGTCGCATGGCTATTACGATGCCTACTATCTGCAGGCGCAGCGCCTGCGCCGCATGATCGCGCAGGACTTCCAGCGCGCCCTGGGCGAGCACTGCGACGTCATCATGGGCCCCGTGGCGCCCACGGTGGCCAAGAACATCGGTGACAACCGTGACGATCCGACGGCCGACTGGCTGGCCGACATCTACACGCTGGGCGTCAGCCTGGCCGGCCTGCCCGCCATGTCCATTCCCTGCGGCTTCGGCCAGGGCGACCATGCGCGCCGCCCGGTCGGCCTGCAGATCATCGGCAATTACTTCGACGAAGGCCGCTTGCTGGCCATCGCCGACCGCTACCAACAAGTGACCGACTGGCACCGTCGCGTGCCGTCCAAGCAGGACGTCTGACACATGAACTGGGAAATCGTCATCGGCCTGGAAACGCATACGCAGCTTTCCACCGACTCCAAGATTTTTTCGGGCAGCAGCACGCGCTTCGGCGCCGCACCCAACACCCAGGCCAATCCGGTTGACCTGGCCTTGCCCGGCAGCCTGCCGGTGATGAACCGTGGCGCGGCCGAACGCGCCATCCGCTTCGGCCTGGCGGTGGGGGGCAAGGTGGCTCCGCGCTCGGTGTTCGCGCGCAAGAACTACTTCTATCCCGACCTGCCCAAGGGTTATCAGATCAGCCAGTTCGAGCTGCCGGTCGTGGTGGGCGGCTCGCTGTCGTTCTTCGTCGGCGAGGAGTCCAAGACGGTCAACCTGACGCGCGCGCACCTGGAAGAAGATGCCGGCAAGTCGCAGCACGACGACTTCCAGTTGTCGTCCGGCGCCCCCGCCAGCGGCATCGACCTGAACCGTGCCGGCACGCCGCTGCTGGAAATCGTCACCGAGCCGGAAATGCGTTCCGCCGCCGAAGCCGTGGCTTACGCGCGGGCACTGCACAGCCTGGTGGTGTGGCTGGGTATCTGCGACGGCAATATGCAGGAAGGTTCCTTCCGCTGCGACGCCAACGTGTCGGTGCGGCCGGTCGGCCAGGCCGAGTTCGGCACGCGCACCGAGATCAAGAACGTCAACTCCTTCCGTTTTCTGGAACGCGCCATCCTGTTCGAAGCGCGGCGCCAGATCGAACTGATCGAGGACGGCGGCACGGTGGTGCAGGAAACCCGCCTGTACGACGCCGACCGCGATGAAACGCGCAGCATGCGCAGCAAGGAAGACGCGCACGACTATCGCTACTTCCCCGACCCCGACCTGCCGCCGCTGGTGATCTCGCCGGAATGGGTGGAGCAGGTGCGCCAGTCCATGCCCGAACTGCCTTCGGCCAAGCGCGAGCGCTTCGTGCGCGATCATGGTTTGTCGGACTACGACGCCGCGCAGTTGACCGTCAGCCGCGGGCTGGCGGACTACTTCGAAGCCGTGGCGCAGGCCTTGCCGGCCGGCCAGGCCAAGCTGGGGGCCAACTGGGTCATGGGCGAAGTGGCGGCCACGCTGAATCGCGAGGAAAAAGACATCGCGCAATCGCCGGTGCCCGCGGCGGCGCTGGCGGCGCTGATCGGGCGCATCGCCGACGGCACCATTTCCAACAAGATCGCGCGGGACGTCTTCGGTGCCATGTGGGCCGGTGAAAACGGCGGCCAACCGGATGCCATCATCGAGGCGCGCGGCCTGAAGCAGATCAGCGACAGCGGTGCCATCGGCGCCATGATCGACGAAGTCCTGGCCGCCAACCCGGCCATTGTCGAGGAATACCGCGCCGGCAAGCAGAAGGCCTTCAACTCCCTGGTCGGCCAGATCATGAAAGCCGCCAAGGGCAAGGCCAACCCGCAACAGGTCAATGACCTGTTGAAGCAAAAGCTGGAGGCGTAACCACCGGCCTGGCCCGGCGGCGCATGGCCTTGCCAAGCGCGGCTTGCGAGGTGACGTGTCGTCTTGCGAGGCCGCGCATTGCCTGATTTGGCCGGGACAGGCTATGCCGTGCCTTGCCTGCCGGCGGCCACCTTTCCGGCCGAGCCTCCCTTCCCAAAAAGAAAGCCCTCGGGGTTGGATTAATCCAACCCCGAGGGCTTTCGACTTCAGGGCACCTTGATCACCAAAGATCGAAGCGCCCAGAGCGCTGACTATGCCGTCACGCCATACTTGGCGCGATAGGCCTGCACCGATGCCCGATGCTCGGCAAACTGCGCATCCTGCTCCAACAGCGTCATGATGGCGCTCAAGGACGCGATGCTGACGACCGGCATGCCATAGGTGCGCGCCACATCCTGCACGGCGGAATGCGCCGACAGGGCGTCATCCGCACCGGCCCTCTCCATGCGGTCCATGGCGATCAGCACGGCGGCCGGCTCGGCGCCCGCGGCGCGAATGATCTCCACCGATTCGCGCACCGACGTGCCCGCGGTAATGACGTCATCGATGATCACGACCTTGCCTTGCAAGGGTGCGCCCACCAGCGTGCCGCCTTCCCCATGGTCCTTGGCCTCTTTGCGGTTGTACGCAAAGGGAATGTCACGCCCGGCGCTGGCGGGATGCTGGGCCAGGGCCACGGCGGTGGCGGTGGCCAGCGGAATGCCCTTGTACGCGGGCCCGAACAGCATGTCGAAGGAAATCCCCGAATCGACCAGGGCCTGGGCGTAGAACGCGGCCAGGCGGCCGACGGACGCGCCGCTATTGAACAGGCCCGCGTTGAAGAAATACGGGCTGATGCGGCCGGACTTGACCTTGAAGCTGCCGAAACGCAGCACCCCCTGGTCGAGGGCGAAACGGACGAAATCCTGGGCGGTGGAAGAAGTGGACATGCTTGGGGATCCGAAAGAGGCACGAAAGCAGCATTTTATCGGGATCCGGAACTCCATCCCGCCGCGCCCCGGCCCGGCATGCCCGGCGCCGCGCGCGGGCGGGCCGGGCGCCACGTGCGCCTGGAGCAGAACGTCCGTCGTGGCGCTTTCAGTTACTCTACCGCGTCCGGCCCCGCCGCCACGCCAGCGCGCCGCGGCCATCCTTGCCGCATGCCCGCCAGCCGCATGCGAGAAGACGCATCAACGAACCAGGATCCCCATGCTCCGAGTCATCTCCGCCAATCTCAACGGCATCCGTTCCGCCACCACCAAGGGCTTCTTCCCCTGGCTGGAAGCGCAGAAAGCCGACTTCACCTGCCTGCAGGAACTCAAGGCGCAGGCCGCCGACATGACCACGGAGATGCTCAACCCGGCGGGCCTTTACGGTTATCACCATTACGCGGAAAAGAAGGGCTACAGCGGTGTCGGCATCTATGCCCGCAAGCAGCCGCTGCAGGTGATCGAAGGCTTGGGCGTGCCCGAAATCGACAACGAAGGCCGCTATATCGAACTGGTCTACGACAAGCTGTCGGTGATTTCGGTGTACCTGCCTTCGGGCTCCAGCGGCGACATCCGCCAGACGGCCAAGTTCGCCTTCATGGAGCACTTCTACGGCCACCTGGCCGAGCTATACAAATGCGGCCGCGAGGTCATCCTGTGTGGCGACTGGAACATCGCGCACCAGGAAATCGACCTGAAGAACTGGAAGGGCAACCTGAAGAACAGCGGCTTCCTGCCGGAAGAGCGCGCCTGGATGACCAAGGTGCTGAGCGAGCAGGGCTGGGCTGATGTGTATCGCCGCCTGCATCCCGACACGACGGGCGAAGCGTATACGTGGTGGAGCAATCGCGGCCAGGCCTACGCCAAGAACGTCGGATGGCGGATCGATTACCAGATCGCCACGCCGGCCATCGCCGCGACGGCGCGCACGGCCGCGATCTACAAGGATCAACGCTTTTCCGACCACGCGCCTTTGATCATCGACTACGAGACGAAGGTCTGAGTACGAGGCACGAAGGCGTTTTTTTTTGTGAGGGTAGCCCCTCACGCACCCTTGCGTCAGGCGATGTCCGGCCAGCGCGGGCGGGGGCAGGCACGATGCACCTGCTGGGCGCAGCGGCAAGCGTGCAGGTCGTGCCGGCTATTACGCCGTTACGTGCAACTGTGTGCCGACCATGCCGTAGGACGACAGCTGGGGGATCGCCGAATCGACCAGGCTGGTGATCAGATCGGCCTGGTTGTCCAGCACCTTGCGCACCAGCGAGTTCTGCGCCTCGGCCATGGCGTTGGCTTGCTGCAGGCCGACGGCGGCGCCGACGGTGGCTTCGATGGAATCCATGTCCAGTCCTTTGTGCAATCCGCCGCCGAAAGGAATTCGACAGCGCTCCGGAGCATAGCCCGGGCCCTGGCTATTGTCGAGCAGCGCGGTTACAGCACCATGGCAAGGCCGCCGCGCCACCCGGCGCTGCTCCCTGCGCTCCACCAGCCGCCCTGCGCATTGCACGGCCGCAGGCGCATTGCCACGGCCGCAGGCGCAATGCCGCGGCGGCGCCCGCCCGTTCCCGCTCCCATCACCCCGCAGGCGGCTGCCGGACCACCATCACATCGCTGGGCGCCCGTTCCAGCAAGGCCTCGGCCACGCTGCCCAGCAAAGCGCCGGTCAAGCCCCCCGTCCCATGCGTGCCGGCCACCAACAGGCTGGCCTGCGCCTGCCGCACATAGTCGATCACCACCCGTTCCGCCCGGCCGGCGGCAACCTGGCAGCGGGGCTGCGGCTTGCCATGCAGTTCCGGGGTGGCATTGACGAAGTCCAGCGCGCTTTCCTCCGCGATGCGCTGGAATCCCTTGGCCGTCTGGGTGTCCGGACTGGTATCGCGCAAAGGCCCGCGCGGCAGCTCGAAAGCATGAAACAGCGTCAGCGCCTCGGGCGGCAGCAAAGCCAGCGCGGCGCGCAACGCCCAGCGCGACCCGGACGAAAAATCCGTGGCCACCACGGCGTCCTGGTAAGGCACACGGGCGCGCCGCTTCACCACCAGCACCGGCCGCGAGGTCTCCCGCACCAGCCTTTCCACGGTCGTGCCCAGCAACATGCGGCCCAAGGTCTCGTCGCGCGCCAGGCCGGTGACGATGAGGGCGCATTTTTCGTCCTCCGCCACCTGTCGCAGACGTGCGGCCGGCTCGCCGGTACACACCCGCACGGCCACCTGGATGCCATCCACCAGGCCATCCAGATCCCGCAGCAGGCGGGCTTCAGCCTGTTGCACCAACGGCGTGACGTCGGTCGGCACCGGCGCGCCCAGCGACAGCGAGTGCGGCGGCGACAGCACGTGCACCGCCAGCAGGGGCACATCGAACTGGCGCGCCAGCAAAATGGCGCGATCCAGCGCGCGGTCGCAACGCGCGCTCAAGTCCGTCGCCAGAAGAATGGGGCCCCGCAATACGGTGCCACCCGCTACCGTCCCGCCCTGCGCCCGCTCGCCAGCCGCGTTGCCGCCCGCGCCAAATTTCCGGTCCGCGCCCGCAAACACCGCGGCCAATAGCGTTTCCACTGAAGTCTGCATGATCGTATCCCCTGCTCCCATCCCCACTTATGGAAGGCGCCGCCGTTCTGGGACGGCTGGCGCACGGCAATCACTTGCTGTCTGGATCCACACCCCGCACCAGCATTACATCGCAAGGCAGGGCTTCCAGCAGGCGCTCGGCGACGCTGCCGACCATGGCGCCCATCAGGCCCTTGATCCGCCGCGTGCCCGCCACCACCATTTCGCAGCGCTGCGCGAATACATAATCCGACAGCAATGTTTCAGGTTCGCCATCCTGGACCAGGGCGCGCGCCGGCACCCCGGCCGGCAGCCCCGGCGTGGCGGCCAGGAATTCGTCCATTTCCATCTGGGCGTCGCGCTGGGCATCGTCGCCCAGCCCCTCGGCCAGGCGGCGCATGCCGAAAGGCGTGTCGTAAGCGTGGAAGAGCAGCAGCGACGTGCTGGGAAACAGCGCCGCCGCGACCTGCAAGGCATGGCGCGATTCAGGTGAAAAGTCCGTGGCGACCACGGCTTCGCGGTAACCACCATGGGGGCGGTTCTTGACCACCAGCACCGGCACCGACACATGCCGCACCAGCTTCTTGACGGTGGAGCCCAGCAACAGCTTGCCCAGGGATTCATCGCGGGCGATGCCCGTGACGATCAGGCTGCAGCCATGCCGCGTCGCCAGTTCGACGATGCGGTCAGACGCGTCACCGCTTTCCACGTGGATTTCGACGGACAGTTCGGGATCGTCCAGATCCAGTCCCAGGCGATAGCGCGCCAGTTCCCGATGATCTTCACTGAGCCGGCGCCACGATGGCGCCGCGGGGCTGGCGGTGGCGGGCACCGATTCCAGCACATGCAGCGCGATCAAGGGCACGCCGCGCTCCTTGGCCAGCACCACCGCCCGGTCCAGGGCGCGGTCGCAGCGGGCGCTGAGGTCGGTCGCCAGCAGGATGGGGCCGCTCGCTACGGGACTTGCGGTCGCCGGCGACGCTGCAGTGGAAGCGGAAAACGATGCCGAGTACTCCGTGGGCGCTGACATGACGTGCTCCAGGATGCTTTGCAACGATTATCACACTGCGCGGCCCACTTGGTACGAAAGAACGCCGCTGTGCTGGCAAACCCTTAGATTATCTGGCTTCCCATCCTTCTTCTCCTTTCTTGGAGAGGCGGGAATCTTCCTTTTCTTTTCTTCAAGAAAAGAGGAACAGAACGGAAAAGACAAGGGCCTTTTCTTTAATCCACATCCCGGTCCAGGGCATTGATGTCGCCCCGTCGCAGCCATAGCAGCACCAGTCCCGGCAAGGCAATCGCCACCGTGACCAGGAAGAAGTCCGGCCAGCCGAGCCGGTCGACCAGCACCGGCGTCAAAGGCCCCGCCAGATACGTGCGCCCCACGGCCGACAAGGCCGACAGCAAGGCGAACTGGGTGGCGGAGAACTCCTGCTTGCACAGCGCCATCAGCAAGGCCACGAAGGCGGCCGTCCCCATGCCGCCGCACAGGTTCTCCAGCCCCACCGCCAACCCCATCGTGTAGATGTGATGGGGCGCCACCGCGACCACCCAATAGCCCAGGTTGGAGACGGCCTGCAGCAGGCCGAACAGCATCAGGGACCGGTACAGCCCCAGCCGCGCCAGCAGCGCCCCGCCCGCCAGCACACCGACGATGGTGGACGCCAGGCCCAGGACCTTGTTCACCGTGCCCACCTCGGTGGGCGTGAAACCGGCGCCGCGCAGCAGGAAGGTCGTGGACAGCGCGCCGGCAAAGGCATCGCCCAGCTTGTAGAGCACGATCAGCAGCAGCACCGTCATGGCGCCGCGCCGGCTGAAGAATTCATGCAGCGGTTCGGTCACCGCCTTGCTCAACGAACGGGGCGGGGGTGCGGGGTGCTCGGGTTCGGGCCCCCACAAGGTGCCGATCACGCACAGCAGCATCAGCACGGCCATCAGGACATAGGTCGCGCGCCAGCCCAGCCAGCTGTCCGCCAGGATCAGCGCCAGGCCGCCCGACACCAGCATGGCGACGCGATAGCCCAGCACCTTGACGGCGGCGCCCGCGCCGCGCTCCTCTTTGTGCAGCACGTCCGTGCTGTAGGCATCGAAGGCGATGTCCTGGGTGGCCGACAGAAAGGCCACCACCACCGCCACCAGGGCCAGCGCCCCCAGATGGCCGGCCGGCGACAGCAGCGCCATGCCGGCAATGCCCAGCGCCAGCAGCACCTGGGTCAGGGCCATCCAGCCGCGGCGGCGGCCAAGGAAAGGCGGCACATAGCGGTCGACCAGCGGTGCCCACAGGAATTTCAGGGTGTAGGCCGTACCCACGAGGGTCAGGAAACCGATGTCCTGCAGCGATACCCCTTCGACGGTGGCCCAGGCTTGCAAGGTGCCGGCGGTCAGCGCCAACGGCAGCCCGCTGGAAAAACCGAGCAGCATCAGCGGCGCGACGCGGCGGCTGGTGTAGACGTTGGCAACGAAGGAAATAGCGGGGCTCCCTGACCTGGCCGCCCGGCCTCAGCCGGCGGTGAAACGATAGAGCGCCAGCGTACTACGCCAACTCGGCATCAGGCGCACCTCGCGCTCGTGATTGAAGGTGGCGCGCTCCAGGATGCGCAGACCCAGCTGCTGCGCCAGACCTTCGAAATCGCGCAGCGTGCACAAGTGGATATTGGGCGTGTTGTACCAGGCGTAGGGCATCTGGCCCGTCACCGGCATGCGGCCACGCAGGATCTGCCAGCCGTGCGGCCAGTAGCCGAAGTTGGGAAAGGACACCACGCCGTACTGCGCCACCCGCGCCATTTCGCGCAGGATGTGTTCAGTGTGATGCATGGACTGCAGCGTTTGCGACAGCACCACGGTGTCGAACTGCTGCGCGTCGAACAGCGCCAGGCCCTCTTCCAGGTTCTGCTGGATGACGTTGACGCCGCGCCGCACGCAGGCGATGACGGACTGGTCGTTGATCTCCACGCCGGCGCCGTTCACCTGGCGCTCGTCGCGCAGATGCGCCAGCAGTTCGCCATCGCCGCAGCCCAGGTCCAAAACGCGCGAGCCGGGCTGGACCCAGCTGGCGATGCGGGCCAGGTCGTTACGCAGGACGCCCGGCGCCGCGATGGAGGTCGATCCCGTCATTACAGCGCTCCCGCGTCGGGTGCCGCGGCGGCAGCGGTGGTCAAAGGCGCGGCCCCGGCCGCCGTCGTAGTCAAAGGCGCGGCCCCGGCCGCGCGTTCCGGCAGTCCCAGTTCGCGGGCGATGCGGTCATAGTAGGCGCGCAACACGGCGTGATAGCGCGCGTCGTCCAGCAGGAACGCGTCGTGGCCGTGCGGCGCGTCGATTTCCGCGTAGGTCACCGGCCGGCCGTTCTTCAACAGCGCGCGCACAATCTCCCGCGAACACTCCGGCGGGAAGCGCCAATCGGTGGAAAAGGACACCAGCAGGAAGCCGGACTGCGCCGGCGCCAGGGCGCGCGCCAGATCGCCGCCATGCGTGCGGCCGGGATCGAAGTAATCCAGCGCGCGCGTGATCAGCAGGTAGGTGTTCGCGTCGAAATAGCGCGAGAACTTCTCACCCTGGTAACGCAGGTAGGACTCGACCTCGAACTCGACGTCGTAGCCGTAACGGTAGGCGCCATCCGCGCCGGGCGCGCGCTGGTTGCGACCGAACTTCTCGGCCATGTCGTCCTGCGACAGATAGGTGATGTGGCCGATCATGCGGGCCACCGACAGGCCGCGCCCCGGCACCGTGCCGTGTGCGTAATAATCGCCGCCGTGGAAATCCGGGTCGGTGATGATGGCGCGCCGGGCCACCTCGTTGAAGGCGATATTTTGTGCCGACAGGCGCGGCGTGCTGGCGATGACCACGCAGTGCGCCACGCGCTCGGGCAGCACCGTGGCCCAGCTCAGGGCCTGCATGCCGCCCAGCGAACCGCCCATCACCGCGGCGAAGCGCGCAATGCCGAAATGGTCGGCGACGCGGGCCTGCGCGTGGACCCAGTCTTCCACCGTCAACACCGGGAAAGCCGCGCCCCAGGGTGCGCCGGTATCCGGATTGATCGAAGCCGGTCCGGTGGAGCCGAAGCAGGAGCCCAGGTTGTTGATGCCGATGACGAAGAAGCGTTCGGTGTCCACCGGCTTGCCGGGGCCGACCATGTTGTCCCACCAGCCGATGTCCTTGGGATCCGCCGCATTGATGCCGGCGACATGATGCGAGGCATTCAGCGCATGGCACACCAGCACCGCATTGCTGCGATCGGCATTCAGCGTGCCGTAGGTCTCGACGGCCAGTTCATAGCGTGTGAGCGACTGGCCGCTGGCCAGCGGCAAGGGGGTGTCGAAAGTCAGGAATATCGGCGCGACCGTCCCCACGGAACCGGACGGCGGCGCGCCGGAAGAAACGGTATCAGGAACAGAAGCGGCGGGGTCGGCGGCGATCGGGGCGCCGGCCTGCGCCGGAATGGCTTCGGGCGTTACCGCGCCGACAGCCGGATGCTGGATGGTTGCAGTCATGCAGACCTCTTTAGCTGGATTTATGAGGCGCCCGCAAGCGGATCAGGCAAATCGGCGCCGAACGAATTTGTGCGGGAATTCTACCACCAGGGGCGCCGACCACGGAACACGTCCGCCCCAGGGTGATTCGTGCGGCCGCTCGAATCGAGCGCGGTGAGCCGTCTCAGGATCAATGCTGGCCGGGGCCGGGAAATCGGCGCAAGATGGCTCGCACCCCTCCATCCCTACGGTTAACGTCATGCTCAGACGCGCACTGTCACTGCGGGAGCACACCTGCCTGCATTGGGCAGCCCTAGGCAAGCCCAGCCGCGAAATCGCCCAACTTCTCGGCGTCAGCGAAAGAACCATCAATTTCCACCTGCAGAACGCCTGCCACAAGCTGTCGGCCCGCAACCGGCGTGTCGCCGTCGTTACCGCGATTTCGCTGGGCCTGCTGGACCTGGACCAGTCCGGCAAGCCGACTCGCCCGGTTACTGGCGAAACCGTAGCGAATGCACGAAGGTTTGCGCCTCGGCCCGCGGCAGCTTGTCCGCCGGGCCCGTAGCCACCACTTCGATCAGCAGGTCTCCCCGCACCCAGATCCGGGCCAGCAGCAGGACAGGCTTGCCGCCCGCCTCGCCCTGCACGGCGATATCCGTGCCGGCCGGCGGCAGGTCAGCCGGAGGCTGTGCCTTCAGGTTCTGGTACAGGGAACGCATCAGCGCCTTGGCCAGCGCCTCCCGGCGCGCGTCGGGCAGGCCCGCCAGGGAAGCGTGGCCGACCGCGAAAACCGCCTGGTCGACCCGCGCCGCATCCAGCGTGTATGCCAGGGCACTGCCATCCAGGGTGATGTCGCGGCTTTCCGTGCGCACCCGCGCCGGAAAAGCGGCACGGGCGGCGCCATCGGCCACGTCCAGCTCGCGCCAGTCGTAGGTCGGGCTGCAAGCGGACAGCGCCATGACCAAAATCCCGGCAAAAAAAGGGGCGAAAAGCGCGGCCAGACGCGGGGCCGCAGACCGCACCAGAAACGCGGCCGACAAGGCAGCGCGCAGCGGCAGGAAAAGGGGCCTGGGCATCATGGCATATCGACCGGGAAAGCGCCGATAATACGCCAGCGGCAGGATTGTCCCCCGGCGGCGCAGGTTACTCGGCGCCCGTTCCCGGGGAACCCGTAAAATCCCCTTCCTTATCGCCTAATTTTGAAAAGCGCGCCGTGACCGATACCACCTCCCTTCGCCTCGCCCGCCTGCAAGACCATCGCGAATTGCTGGGCCATACCTTGCGAGGCATCGAAAAAGAGGGTCTGCGCGTGGATGAGCAAGGCCGCCTCGCGCGCACGCCCCATCCGGCGCCGCTGGGCTCCGCGCTGACCAACGAACGCATCACCACCGATTACTCAGAGTCCCTGCTGGAGCTGATCACCGGCACCCGCCAGGACGTGGCCAGCCTGATCGGCGAACTGGAAGACACCCACCGCTACGTCTATGCCAACCTGGGTGACGAGCTCATTTGGAACCAGTCCATGCCGGCCGATCTGCCGGCGGAAGCCGACATCCCCATCGCCTGGTACGGCAAGTCCAATACGGGCACCCTCAAGCACGTCTACCGGCGGGGCCTGGCGGAACGCTATGGCAAGACCATGCAATGCATCGCCGGCGTGCACTACAACTTCTCGCTGGACGATCGCCTGTGGCAGGTGCTGGACCTGCCCGGCGCCGACGACAAGGCGCGCCGTTCGGCCGGCTACATCGGGCTGATCCGTAATTTCTCGCGCTATTCCTGGCTGCTGATGTACCTGTTCGGCGCCGCGCCGGCGCTGGCGCGCGACTTCCTGCGCGGACGCGATCATCCGCTGCAGGCCCTGGATGCGCAGACCCTGTACCTGCCCTATGCCACCAGCCTGCGCATGAGCGACCTGGGCTACCAGAACAAGGCACAGTCGCAACTCAAGCTTTGCTACAACGACCTGTCCACCTTCCTGGAACGCCTGCATGCGGCGGTGACGCAGCCTTGGGAGCCGTATCGCCAGATCGGTACCCAGCGCGACGGCGAGTGGATCCAGCTCAATACCAATGTCCTGCAGATCGAAAACGAGTACTACTCCAGCATCCGTCCCAAGCGCGCCACGCGGCGCGGCGAACGCCCCATGACGGCGCTGGCTGAACGCGGTGTGCAGTATGTGGAAGTGCGCTGCCTGGACATCGATCCCTACGCGCCGGTGGGCATCTCCGCCACCACCAGCCGCTTCGTCGATGCCTTCCTGCTGTTCTGTGCCGCCAGCGAAAGTCCCTTCTTCCCCGCCAATGGTTTCTGTCAGCACAGCGCGGACAATTTCAGCGTGGTGGTGACCGAAGGCCGGCGCCCCGGCCTGCAGTTGAGCCGCGAGGGTACGCCGATCGCGCTGGCCGACTGGGGCCGCGAGCTGCTGGACCGCATCGCGCCCTATGCCCAGGTGCTGGACGACACCTATGGCGGCAACGCCTATCGCAGCGCACTGGCGGCCCAGTTCGAAAAAATTACCCAGCCTGACGCGACGCCCTCGGCGCGCCTGATCGACGACATGCGTAGCGCCAAGGCGTCCTTCCAGGAATTCACGCTGGCGCAAAGCCAGGCGCATGCACGGACCCTGCGCGCCACGCCGCTGCCCGCCGAAAAGACCCGGCAGTACGAGGAATGGGCGCGCGCCTCGGCAGCGGAACAGGCGGCCATCGAAGCGGCCGATGACGTAGATTTCGATACATATTTGGCACGCTATATGGAGGCCGCGCAGGCGCCGCTGGTACTGCCACGCGTATGATCGATGCACCGGCGCCGCCCCAGTAGCTTCCACTGGCGGCGCCGTCCTGCATCCATGGCCGTGAGGGGGGTATCACCATGCGCAAGCCGCTGAATCTGACGTTGGCATACGGTGCCCTGGTGCTTGCGCTGAGCGGGTCTTGCACGGCCTGTATGGCGGCGCAGTCTGACCCGCCTCCCGTGCAGACAGTGGCCCAGGTCGACATCTCCCGCTATCTGGGCAAGTGGTACGAGATCGCCCGCTATCCCCGTTTCTTCCAGAAGCAATGCGTCAGCGACGTGTCGGCGCAATATGTACCGCGCAAGGACGGCAAGGTCGAGGTGACCAATCGTTGCCGCAAGCGCGACGGCAGCATCGACGAGGCCCGCGGCGTGGCCGAGGTCGTCGACGGCAGCAACAACACCAAGCTGGAAGTGACCTTCATGCCGCCGTTCTCCGGCGACTACTGGATCATCGGCCTGGACAAGGAATATCGCTGGTCCATCGTGGCCTCGCCCAACCGCCGCTCCCTGTGGATCTTGTCGCGCACGCCGAACCTGGACAAACCCGAGCTGGATAAGGCGCTGCGCATCATCAGCACACAGGGGTTCGCGCTGGACAAGCTGCAGTACACCTCGCAGGACAACCCCTGATCCGCCGACGCCCTGCCATGTCAATGCGCCGTCAGGCGCGTGATGGCCTGCTCGCGCGTATCCGTCACGGTCAGGATCACCAGGAAGCCGCTGACATCGAACACCTCGCGCACGTGCGACGGCATGTCGCACAGCACTAGCGAGCCCGACTGCTGCTTCAGCCGCTTGGCGAGCACCAGCACCACCCGCAAACCCGCGCTGGAGATGTAGTTCAGCCGGGACATGTCCAATATGACCTGCCGTTCCCCCTTGTCGACCAGGGCAATGAGCTCCGCTTCGATGGCGCCGGCATTGGCGCTATTGATTTGCCCCTCGGGAGAAACGAGGAGGATGGAGCCGATTCGGGCTGTGGTGAGGCTCATGAGGAAATGCTCCCGTATATGCACGCCGGGCGACGCCGCCGCCGTTGCAAAACTTCTTATGTGACGGAAATGCGTTCCCGGTTCATTCCGCATGTGGGAACCGGAATCGGTATGGCATCCACATAGATGTTTCCAATTCCAAACAAGTCCGACATCAACGGCCTCTAACGATGCTCCATTTTGCGATAGCTTCGACCGGCACGGGCGTGGTGGCCAGGGTGGATCCCGCCGCCATCACGCACAATCTGGAGCAAGTGCGGCGCCGCTTGGGCAAAGGCAGCAGCGCTGCCGCGGGTCCGCGCATCTGGGCCACCGTCAAGGCGGACGCCTATGGCCATGGCATCCGCCACGTGGTTCCCGCGCTCGCCGGCGCCGACGGCCTGGCGGTGGGACAGCTGGCTGACGTCGCCGCCTGCCGTGACACAGGCTGGCAAGGCCCCATACTCGTCTACGGCGGCCTGCAGGACGTCATGGACGTCACGCAACTGGACCAGCCCGGCCTGCATCTGGTGATCTCCCATGCGGAACAGCTCGACTGGCTGGAAGCCCGCCCCCTGCATTGCCCGCCGCCCTGGATCTGGCTGCGCCATATCGGCGACCTGGGTTATTGCGGCCTGGCATACGACGACTACCAGGCGGCTTATGCGCGCTGCGTGCCCTGGCTGACGCGGGGCGACATCGCCGGCATCGGCCACTTGCAGCACTTCGCCGCGGCCGACACGCCCACCGGTATCGCGGCGGCCGCGGCGCGCTTCCGCGCCCTGACGGCGCCGCTACCGGGCCCGCGCAGCACCTGCAACAGCGCCGCGATCCTGTGCCATTCCCAACATATGGCGACCACCGACTGGGTGCGCCCGGGCCGGCTGCTGTATGGCATCAGCCCCCTGCCCGACCGCCACGGCAACAGCCTGGGGCTGCGGCCCGCGCTGTCCCTGCATGCCCACGTGGCTGCCGTGCGCACCGTTGCGGCCGGCACCCCGATCGGCTATCACGGCGCCTTCATCGCCCCGGTCACCATGCGCATCGGGGTGATCAATTGCGGCTATGCGCACGGCTACCCCAGCCATCCCCCCAGCGGCGTGCCGGTCCTGGTGAACGGCCGGCCCGCGCCCGGCCTGGGCCAGGTGACGATGGATTGCATGCTGGTGGATCTCAGCGCCCACCCCGATGCCACCGTCGGTTCGCCGGTGGTGCTGTGGGGCACTCCCGCACTGTCGGCGGAGCACGTGGCCGCGGCCTGCGGCGGCATTGCTCCCGAACTGCTCACGGGCCTGACCGGCCGTGTACCGATCCTCGCATCGTGATCCCGATCTTGCCTTCGCTCCTGCCTCTGCGATCGTTACGCAGCAAGATATTTCTATTGATCGTCGTCCTGCTGCTGCTGATTGCCGGCTTCGTCATGGTGGTCAGCAGCAGTGACGTGACGCAGACCGTCTCCACCAGCGAAGCCCACGCCGTGGGCAATGCCGTGGACCTGGTGCAGCGGGACATCGAAGCGCGTTGGGCCGCCCTGCTGAACGACAAGATCAATACCGTCCGCGGCGGCCGGCGCCAGTTGCAGCAACTCGGCGGAACGGTGCAAGCCATTCTGCTGGAATTCGCCGAACTGGCCCGTCGCGGCACGGTCACCGAAGACGACGCCCGCGGCATGGCACGCGCCTGGATCAACGAACTGACATTGGGGCATCCGCGCTACGCGGCCATCTATGACGCCAATGGGCGCGTCATCGCATCCGGTGACCGGCGCTGGATAGGCGAGGACCTGACCAGCCTCACCGATTTCAAGGGCCGGCCCCTGGCCCAGGCCATGTACGACGAAAGCCGCGCCCTGGGGCGCGGCTTCGCCATGTACCGCAAGCCCGAGCTACCCTCGCTGGCCCAGATCCACGGCCAGGCGGAAGCGGTGCGTTCGCCCGGGCAGGCGCGCTATGCCTACTTCGGCTACTTCGCGCCGTGGGATTGGGTGGTGGTGGTCAGCGACAGCGTGCAGGATGTCATCGACCAGGTGGAGATGCGCCGCCACCAGATGAACACCGCCCTGCGTGAAACGTTGAGCGAACTGACCCTGGCCCGATCGGGCTGCATGTTCATCGTGGCCGACGACGGCAGCATGGTGGCCCCGCCGCCCAGCGAAACGGGCCTGGAGGACGGCGTCGACCGCCGCACGGGCCTGACGTTGAAGCAGACCTTGCAGGGCATCACCGCTTCCGATCGTCCGGAGCGGCTGGACTACGACGATGGCGATGGCCTGTGGATCATCGAAGCGGTGCGATTCAAGCCGCTGGGGTGGACGCTGGCCGCGGTGGTGCCGCAAAGCGACTTCACCGCGCCGGCCATGGCCCTGCTGCACAGGCAGGCGCTGATCTTCGGCGGCACGCTGCTGCTGGCGCTGCTGTTCGCCTGGATGTTCGCCATCCGCATCGTGCGGCCGCTGGAGCAATTGACCAGCTATGCCCGCCAATTGCCGCAGCAGGACCTGACGATCATTGCCAACGTCCCTGACCATATCGCCGCGCTGCCACGCCAGCGGCGCGACGAAGTCGGCCGGCTGGCTGCCTCGTTCCTGTTCATGAATCGCCGCCTGCGCGAAAACATCGGCCGGCTGATGCAGGAAGCGTCCACCCGCGAACGGTACGAGAGCGAATTGAACATTGCCCGGGTGATCCAGACCGGCCTGCTGCCGGCACCGCCCGCGGCCGACACCACCTTGCACGGCACCGACCTGTATGCGCTGATGCTGCCCGCCAAGGAGGTGGGCGGCGACTTCTACGACTACTTCATGCTGCCCGACGGCCGCTTGTGCATCGCCATTGGCGACTGCTCCGACAAAGGCGTGCCGGCGGCTTTGTTCATGGCCGTCACCCGCACGCTGATACGAGCTACCGCCGAAGACGAACACGATCCCGCGCGCATGCTGCAAAGGATCAACAACCGCCTGGCGGAAAACAATCCCAACATGATGTTCGTCACGTTGCTGCTGGGTGTGCTGGATTTGAAAAGCGGCGGGTTGAACTGGGCCAATGGCGGCCACCCGCCGCCCGCCATCATCGACGGGCAGGGCCGGGCCCGCCTGCTGACCGAGCGCAGCGGGCCGGCTTGCGGGGTGATCGAGAACACCAGCTATCGCCCGCTGGTCACCCAACTGGGCCGCGGCGAAGTGCTGGTGGGCTACACCGATGGCGTCACCGAAGCCGCCGGTTCCGACGGTGGGCTGTATAGCGAGAAACGGCTGCTGGCACGCCTTGCCTATCCCGTGACGTCGTCGGCCGCCCTGGCCTTGGGCATCGTCCAGGACCTCAAGCAGTATGCGGCCGGCGCCGAACAATCCGACGACATCACGCTGATCGTGATTCGCCGTCCATGAGCCGCTGGCCGATGTATCCATGCCGGTGCACCCGAGCCGAGCGCGGCTCACAGGTAGCAAACCAACTCCGGAATTCCATGTTGCCTCCACGTACTGCCCCGCCCCTCGTCCTGCCCACCGTGGCCTTGTTGCTGGCGCTGTGCGGCGCCACGCTGGCGCATTGCACCGGCACGCCGCCGACCTGCGTGGACGACCTGCAGGTGGCGCCCGCCCCGCTCGTCGAACCCGAGGCCCAGGCCGCGCCCGCCATGCCCCGGCTGCACCGGCAGATGGCCAACGCCAATCTGGACGTGCCGATTTCGCCCAGACGGCGGCCGGACGGCGCCAAATGGCGTATCGGCTATGTGGCCAGCGGCGAGCACCCCAACTACCAGCGCACCGTGCGCGTCATCGTCGACGGCCTGCAAGCGTTGGGCTGGCTGCACATCGCACCGCTACCCGAAGGGTTGACCGATCACGAGATCTGGCTGTTCGTCGCGGCCAATGCGCGTAGCGATGTGCTGGAGTTCGTTGCCGATGCGTGCTGGATCCCCGCCAGCTTCGACAACAATCTACGGCCGGCGCTGCGGCAAGCCTTCGCCAATCGCCTGCGCGCGCAGCACGATATCGATCTGGTCATCGCCATGGGAACCCTGGCGGGGCAAGATATGGTGACGCTGGGCGCACCGGTGCCCACCATCGTGGCATCGACCAGCGATGCCATCGCGGCGAACATCGTCAAGAGTCCGAAGGACAGCGGCCTGGACAATCTGTTCGTGCACATCTATCCGGAACGCTATGCGCGGCAGCTGCGGCTGTTCCACGACACCGTGCCGTTCAAGAGCCTGGGCCTGGTGTACGAGAACACGCGGGAGGGCCGCATCATCAGCGCGGTGGATGCCATCGAACGCCTGGCCAGCGAACTGGATTTCACTTTGGTCCGCTGCGATGCCCGGGCCGAGGGGCTGGATCGCGAGACCGCCTTGCGCAATGTGGTGGCGTGCTACCAGGAGGTCAGCACCCAGGTGGACGCGGTTTACGTCACCACGCATATCGGCATCACGTCCCTGAACATCGGCATGGTGTCGCAAGTGCTGCGCGCAGCCAAAGTGCCGAGTTTTTCCATGCACGGAGCGGAGGACGTGCGCAACGGCATCTTGATGAGCCTGGCGCAATCGGACCACACGGCGCTCGGTTTGTTCTTCGCCGAAGCGATCGCGCGCATCTTCAATGGCGCGAAGCCGCGGCAACTGCGGCAGATCTGGCGCGATCCCGCCACCATCGCATTGAACCTGGAAACCGCCCGTGTGATCGGCTTCGACCCGCCGGTGGATGTCCTGCTGGCCGCGGACGAGGTGTATGAAGCGCGCTGAGAGCGCATCGGCGCTCTCCAGCCAGGACCGCCGCCGGCGGATCCGTGGCGTCAATCGATACTCGCGCCCGACGTTTTAACCAGGGGCACCCATTTGTCGATGTCGGCTTGAATGAACTTGCCGAACTGGGCGGGCGTATCGTCGCTGAAGACTTCGTAGCCCTGGCCCTTCAACTTGTTCTGCAAAGCCGGATCCTTCATCACCGTGCGCGCGGCCTGGTTCAACCGCGTGACGATGCTGTCCGGCGTGCCGGCCGGCGCCATCAGGCCGAAGTCGACGGAAATCACGTAGCCCGGCACCCCCGCCTCGATCATCGTCGGCACATCGGGCAGCAGCGGCGAGCGCGCTTCACCGGTCGTCGCCAGGGCCTTGAGCTTGCCGTCCCGCACCAGGCCGGACACGCTGGGCGTGTTGTAGAAGGCAAAGTCCACTTCTCCCGCCATCACCGCCGTAACGCCTTGCGGAGCGCCGCGATACGGCACATGCATGGCTTGCGTCGCGGTCAGCGATTTCAGGTATTCAGCCGAAAGATGATGCGTCGTGCCGTTGCCGCCCGAAGAAAACGTCAGCTTGTTCGGCTGCGCCTTCAACGCCGCCACCAGGGATTTGACCGAGTCGTACTCGCTGTCCGGCTTGACGACCAGCACGTTGGAGCCGCCGGACAGGTAGGCGACCGGCTTGAAATCCCTTTGCGGGTCATAGGGCAGCGACTTGAACAGCCCCTTGTTGATGGCCCAGGTATTGTTGGTGCCCAGCACCAGCGTATAGCCGTCGGGCGCCGCGCGCTGGACGAACTGCATGGCGATCAGGCCGCTGCCGCCCGCCTTGTTTTCCACCACCACGCTCTGGCCCAGCTGCCTGGACAACTCGGGCTGGATGGCACGCGCCAGGATGTCGGCGGTACTGCCGGCGGCCAGCGGCACGACCAGCGTAATCGGGTGGGAAGGAAAGGTGTCGGCGTGGGCCGCGAATGTACAGCCGGCCAGGACAGCCAGGATTACCCCTGATATTTTTTTCATGACGACTCCGACGGTCGATGATGGCAAGGATGCGCGGAAGTGCTCCCGCTGCGGCATCGACGCGGATGCGGCGCTGCACAAAACGCAGCGTAGCGAATGTCCGCCCCTGCCCCTAGAGCATGCTTGCTATACCATCATGACGTCGCGTTATGCCGGGGACGCCGCGCCGGTTTCCTTGACCGTCGCGCGCACCACGGCCGCAAAGGCCTGCGCGGCTGGCGACAAGGGATGATTGGACAGGCGCGCGATGGCGATCGGCCACTCCAGCTCCGGCTTGCACAAGGGAATTCCCTTAATCCCGCGCGGCATATGAATCTCGGCGATACGCGGCATCATTGCAACACCCATGCCCGCCTGGATCATGCCGACCGCGGTCGACACCAGCACCACGCGCTGCTCCACCCGGGGATAGATATTCGCCGCGATCAGCTTGCGGCTGATCGCCAGCCAGGCCGGCGCGTTGGGATTAAGCTGGATACAGGACAGTTCGGCCAGCAGCCGCGCGTCGATGCTGGTACGCCGGGCCAATGGGTGGTCGTCGCGCATGAACAGGCTGATGCCGCAGTCCCACAGCTTTTCAATCAGGATCTTCGAATCATCCACGCCGGTCACGGCACCC
The DNA here is from genome assembly GCF_002209485.1 of Achromobacter sp. HZ34. Taxonomy (GTDB): domain Bacteria; phylum Pseudomonadota; class Gammaproteobacteria; order Burkholderiales; family Burkholderiaceae_B; genus Bordetella_C. The sequence continues at coordinate 538,744 of NZ_NJIX01000003.1, forward strand.
AGGCCGATATCGGCCTCGTGCGACAGCAGCTTGGCGCGAATCTGCTCGACCATGCAATCGACCACGGTCAACTCGATTTCCGGATGCTTTTTCTGGAAGCGATGCAGGATCTGCGGCAGCAGCGTGGCCGCGCTGACGTGCCCCACCGCAACGTTGACCGAGCCGGCTTTCAAGGAGGTGTTGTCCCGGCATTCACGTAGCGCCGCGTCTATCGCCAGGATGGCGCGCCGGGCCACGTCGGCGATGTTCTGCCCCTGGCCGGTGAGGCTGATTTCGCGGCCGCGCACCACCAGGGTCTGACCGACCTCGGCTTCCAGGCGGCGGATCAGATGGCTCACTGACGGCTGCGACATGCCCAGCTGCTCGGCGGCACCTGTGAAACTGGCGCTGTCGGCCACGGACACCAGGGCGCGCAATTGCCGTAGCGAAACGGCTTCGACGAACTCTTCCATAACGTCACGTCATAGAGAAATAGCCTATATACCATAGGAGCATGGGCGCGGTGTCGCTAGCATGGACTGTCCTTTTGCCTGCCCTCATCATCGTCCGCGAGTCCGCCATGCCGCATTCCTTGTACGCACGCCATCAGATGGGGTCCGCCACCATCGACCCCTCCGGTGAATTCGAAGCCGGCAGCTTCGCAAGCTTCACGCTGATCTATACCGCCGGCTATTTCGGCATCGATGACACCGGTTCGCTGAAGATCGTGCACCGTTTCGCCAGCGACATGGGCAAGCCACAATTCGACGATCCCGCGGGCTGGAACTACACCACGGTGGAGGCCAGCAATGGCGCCGTCCTGCAGGTCGAGTACGACGGCAAGCGCAACATCCGCCCCTGGGACAAGACGCTGTTCATCCGCGTGGTGCGCGGTTACCTGGAAGAAAGCGAGCAGATCATCGTCCGCTTCGGCGATACGCGCCAGGGTTCACCCGGCATGCGTGTGCAGACCTTCCATGAGCCCACCTTCGAATTCCGTGTACTGGTCGATGCCTTCGCCACCTACAACTACGTCGAACTGGAGGACTCGCCGACCATTTCCGTGATCGCCGGGCCGCCGGCCAGCTACAAGGCGATCCTGCCCAGCCTGGCCGTCAGCGGCAAACCCCTGCGCCTGGGTTTCAAGGGCGAGGACAAATGGGGCAACCCGTCGCATCGCATGGGCGCGACCTACACCTTGCGCGCCAACCTGCCCTTGGCCGGGTTGCCCGCCAGCGTCACGGTGCAAGCGGGCGAGTACGCCACCGTCATCGACGGGTTGGTGCCCGAGGCGACCGGCGATCTGGAAATCGAGGTCCTGCAGGATGGCAAGGTGCTGGCGCGCAGCAATCCTTGCCGCGTGGTGGCGCAAGCGCAGCGCGGCCATTTCTGGGGCGACCTGCACGGCCAGTCCGAAGAGACCATAGGCACCAATTCCGCCGAGGAACTGATCACCTTCGCGCGCGAGCGCGCCTTCCTCGACGTGATGAGCCACCAGGGCAATGACTTCCAGATCACCACGGATTTCTGGGAACACCTCAATGTCCTGACGGCCAAGTACAACGAAGACGGCCGATTCATCATCTTCCCGGGCTACGAATGGTCCGGCAACACCGGCCTGGGTGGCGACCGCAACGTCATGTACCTGCGTGAAGGACGGCCCATCCACCGGTCCTCGCATGCGCTGGTCGACGACCTGTCGGACCTGGACAGCGACTGCAACAGCGCCGACCAGTTGTTCGAGGCGCTGAAGGACGAGGAGGTGGTGGTCTTCGCCCACATCGGCGGCCGTTACGCTGACATCACCCTGTCGCATGACGCGCGCATCGAGCGGTCCATCGAAATCCATTCCGACTGGGGCACCTTCGAATGGCTGCTGGCGGACGCCTTCAAGCTAGGCTACCGCGTGGGCATCCTGGCCAATAGCGACGGCCACAAGGGCCGCCATGGCGCCAGCCATCCGGGCGCTTCGCTGTTCGGCGCCTACGGCGGCCTGAGCTGCCTGATCGCGGACGAACTTACGCGCCCCGCCATCGCCGAATGCCTGCGCCAGCGGCGCCACTACGCCACCACCGGCTGCCGCGCCTACCTGGATGTGCGCGCCCACTTCGCCCAGCCGGCGCAACGCTGGTCCGACGATCCCAAGCTGGGCCTGCCCGTGACGCAGAGCGCCGTGGACAGCGTGGACATGGGCGCCATCGTGGCCTATGACGGCGATTTCATCGAATTCGAATTCGACGTCGCCACGCACGGGCCTATCGAACGTATCGAAGTGCGCAACCGCATGGACGTGGTGCATGTGCTGCAACCCTACACCGAGTCCGAGCTGGGCAGCCGCATCCGCCTGGTGTGGGAAGGTTCCGGGTATCGCGGGCGCGGGCGCCAGACCGTATGGGATGGCGAGGCGACGCTGGAAGGCAATGCCTTCGTCGATCCCCAGCCCATCAATTTCTGGAACCTGGACAAGACGTTGGACCAGGTCGCCCCGGCGCATCTGCGCTGGCAATCGCTGACGACCGGCGGTTTCAGCGGCGTCGACGTGCGCTTGCAAGACGCGCAAGCCGGCACACTGAGCGTTCGCACGCCGCTGATCGACATCGACGTCCCGGTGGCGGACATCGGCCTCGAACCCATCGTGCGCGAGAACGGTGGCATCCAGCGTCGCCTGCAGATCTTCCGCCTGCCCGACGAGAACAAGGTCACCCGCATGCGGCAACGGGTGCGAGTGCCCCTGCATGAAGGCGAGGACAATGCCATCTATGTCCGTGTCACGACCGAAGACGGCTACTTCATCTACTCGAGCCCGATCTACATCCACGGAACGTAGCAGGAAGAAAGCGGCCATGGCGCCGCGCCGAGGGACCGGGATGCAGGGCGGGGAAACCCGCCTTTTTTTTGCCGCAACAGCGCAATAGTCATAGGCAATAAAATCGGAACAATCCCACCTCGCCATCGGCATTCCAGATGAATCTTTCTACCCGGCAGTTGCGCGCCTTCGTGGCGGCCGCCGATCACGGTAACTTCACGCGGGCGGCGGCCGACATCGGGCTGTCGCAGCCTGCCTTCAGCGCCCTGGTCAAATCGCTGGAAGAAGAACTCGGCGCGCAGCTCTTCGTGCGCAATACCCGCAACGTGTCGCTGACGCCCTTCGGACGCCTGTTCGACGCCTTCGCGCGCCGCACGTTGTTCGAGACCGATACCGCCTTGCGCGACCTGCGCGATTACGCCACCGGGCGCGTCGGCAAGGTGCACGTGGCGGCGCTGCCCTCCATCGCGGCCAATTGGCTGCCGTCGGTGCTGCGCCGCTTCCGCGGAGAATATCCGGCCGTGACCACCGCCGTTAGCGACGGCATGTCGCAGCAATGCGTGGAACTGCTGACCCATGGCGAGATCGACTTCGCGCTGGCCACCACCGATCACTACGCGCCTGACCTGCGTCGCGAGTTGCTGTGGACGGACCGTTTCCACCTGGTCTGTCCGCGTGGGCATCCGCTGGCCACCACGCGCAAGCCGGTGACGCTGGAGCAGATTGCCCGCTATCCCTTCATCAATTTCGTCAAGCACAGCAGCGTGCGGCAGTTGCTGGACACGGCGTTCGCCAGGCTCGAATTGAACAACGTGCTGGAGCTGGAACACCTGGCCACCGTCAGCGCCATGGTGGAGAACAATGTGGGCATCACCGTGGTGCCTACGCTGACGCTGTACCAGTTCCAGCGGCCCGAGCTGGTGATCCGCGACCTGGGCGGGCCGCCGCTGACGCGGGAGATCTATATCCTGAGCCGCAAGAACAAGGAACTGTCGATGCCCGCGCAGGCCCTGCATGATCTGTTGCTGGCGCACGTGGGCGAGTTAGGCAGAGATGGGAAGCCGCCCGGCGCCGTTTGAGACCGAGGCGTCGATTCGTCATCGGCCTTTCAAATCAATCGTTCCGAATTTTCGATTTTACTTCTGGCCACCCCGTTGCCCACAATAGGTCATTCCTCGAATAACGTGAGCGAGACGCAAGCATGGGCAAACTCCCCCTGTGGGTAGGCTGCGGCGCCGGATTTTCCGGCGACCGTATCGATGCAGCCATTCCGGTGGTCGACACCCTGCGCCGCCGCGAAGGGCAACGGACGCTCATCTTCGAAACGCTGGCCGAACGCACCCTGGCGCTGGCCCAGATCGCACGCCGCGCCAATCCCGGCAAGGGCTATGAGCCGCTGCTCGACCTCTTTCTGCCGCCCATCCTGGGCGCCTGCCTGGAACACCGCATCGCCATCGTCAGCAATTTCGGCCAGGCCAACCCGGCCGGCGCGGCCCGCCGCATCGCCGAACTGGCACGCCAGGCGGGCCTGCGCGCGCCCCGCATCGCCGTCGTCAAGGGCGATGACCTGACCGCACGTCCCGACAGCACCCACGTGCTGGCCCAGGCCGGCCTGACGCATCAAGGCGAACTGCTCAGCGCCAATGCCTACCTGGGCGCCGAACCCATCGCCGCGGCCCTGCGCGATGGCGCCGACATCGTCGTCACCGGCCGCGTCGCCGATCCTTCCCTGGTCGTCGGACCAGCGATGGCGCATTACGGCTGGGACGCCAGCGATTGGGATCGCCTGGGCCCCGCCACCATGGCCGGCCACCTGCTCGAATGCGGGTCGCAGGTATCGGGCGGCTATTTCGCCGACCCAGGCTACAAGGACGTTCCCGGCCTGGCCCACGTGGGTTTTCCGATTGCCCGCATCGATGCCGACGGCGCCTGCGAGATCGGCAAGGCCGCGCACACGGGCGGCGTGGTCGACCGCCGCACGGTCACCGAACAATTGCTCTACGAAGTGCATGATCCCGCCGCGTACCTGACGCCGGATGTGGTCGCCGACATCTCCGCTGCGCGCATCGCCGAAACCGGTCCCGATACCGTCGCGCTAACCGGCGTGCGCGGGCATGCGCGGCCGCCCACGCTCAAGGTCAACGCCTATTACGAAGGCGGCTGGCTGGCCGAAGCGGAGATTTCCTATGGCGGCCCTCGCGCGGAAGCGCGCGCGCGCCTGGCCGCCGATGTCGTGCGTGCGCGCCTGGGTGACCAGGTGAAATTGCGCGTGGACCTGATCGGCGTGCTGAGCATTCTTGCCGACGATCGCGGCACCCTGCTATCGCAACATCCCGATGGCGGTGCGCGCGATGTCCGCCTGCGTCTGGCCGCCACATTTACGCGGCGCGAGGACGCCGAAGCGCTGACGCGTGAGGTCAACGCCCTCTATTGCTGCGGCCCCGCGGGCGGGGGCGGCGTACGCGCCGCCATCCGGCCGCGGCTGGAAACCCGCTCCGGCTACGTCGACCGCGACCTGGTGCCGGCTTCCTACGAGATCTATCAATGAACAGTTCCGCCACCACGCCGGCGCTTGCCATGGCTTTAACCACGGCCGCCCCTGCGGCAGCCCAAGGCGCGGCCAATGCCACGGACGCCGGGACGCGAGAGGTTCGCCTTTACGACATCGCCCACGGCCGTACCGGCGACAAAGGCGACCGCTGCAACATCAGCGTCATCGCCTATCGGCCGGAGTACTACGACATTCTCGTGGAGCAGGTGACGCCGGAGGCCGTGCGCGCGGTCTATGCGCATCGCGAGCCGGGCACCATCACCCGGCATCTGCTGCCGAATCTATCCGCCATGAACTTCGTCATCGATCACGTGCTGGATGGCGGGGTCAACGATTCCCTCAACCTGGATTCGCACGGCAAGTCCCTGGCAGGATTTCTGCTGGATTTGCCCATCACCTTGCCGGCGCACCTGGCGCTGCCGGAACGCTAGCGCCGGCACGGCCCGGTGCCATGCAGGGCGAATGTGCCCCGCGACAATCACTGTCCCGTCATGCGCCAGAGGAAACCTGCCTCCAGCGCGGAGGTCATGCCCGTGGTCCGGGCGTCCACCCCCGCGCCATGGCCACCCTCGCGGCGTTCCAGGTACCAGACGTCCTGGTGCCCCTCGCCCTGCATCTTCGCCGCCATCTTGCGGGCGTGACCGGGGTGCACCCGGTCATCGCTGGCCGACGCGCTGAACAGGACCGGGGGATAGTCGACATCGGCGCGGACCCGGTGATAAGGCGAATAGGCGAGTAGCGATTGCAGCGCCGCGGGATCGTCCGGATTGCCGTATTCCTCTGTCCACGTCGCGCCCTGCAACAGCAGATGGAAGCGCGCCATGTCCAGCACCGGAACATCGGACAGCACCGCCCCGAACAGGTCCGGTTGCCGCACCATGCAAGCGGCGGTCAGCAAGCCGCCATTACTCGCGCCGCTGATCGACAATTGCTTCGCCGTGGTCACGCCCGTATCGATGAGCGCCTGCGCCACGGCGATGAAATCGTCGAACGCCACTGGCCGTTTCTCGCGTAGCGCGGCCTGATGCCACGTCGGGCCGAACTCGCCGCCGCCACGGATGCAGGCAATGGCGTAGATACCGCCGCGCTCCAGCCACGTAACTCCCGTGGTCGCGGAGTAGGCAGGTGCGTCGAGCGGCTCCTCGAAGCCGCCATAGCCGTATAGCTGGCACTGCTGCGGCGCGGCGCCGGCAGCCGGCAGACGGCCAACGACCCAATAAGGAATCGACACACCGTCAGGCGCGGTGGCGTAACGCAGCTGCGCCGACATGCCCGCGCTGTCGAATTTCGGCGACATGCGCGCCAACAGGTGCCAGCCGGCCGCGGCGGCAAAGGCATCGGCATTGGCCCCGGCCCCGGCTCCGGCCACGGCCACGGCCACGGCATCGGCCACGGCCACGGCATCGGCCCCGGCGATAGCATCGCCTCCCGCAGCGGCATCCGCGCCTGGCCGCGGCCCCGAAGGGCCACCGGCGCGCGCGTCGCCAAGATCCCCGTAATACAAGGATGGTGGCACCAGGAAATGATCGACGTGTATCAACACCGTGTCGTCGCGCTCCGCATCGATCGACTCCATCGAAACTTCGCTGCCTGCCGGCAAGGTGTAGGGGTGCGCCTGCCAGGCCTCGCTGTCGCTTTGCGGCAGGCGCCACAGGGTCAGCCGCGGCGCGCTGTCCTGCCGTTCCGACACCAGCACCCAATGCCGGGTAAAGTCCAGGTCATCCAGCACGCGGCGCGGCCCCGGTGTGAACAAGACTAAGAAGTCGCGCGCGCCGGCCACGAAGGCATCGCGCCGGATGGTCAGCAGGCAACCGGCGGGATGCACCTGCCCACCCACATGCCAGTCCGCGCGCAGCGTGACGAACAGCCAGCCGCGCCATTCGTCGATCTCCGCTTCGGGCGGCACGTCGTACTGCCGCCATTGCGCGCCGGCTTCGTCCAGCCAGAACCATTCCGTGCGAAAGAAGGCCGTGGCGCGTGCGGCCAGATGGCGCCGCTGCAGATAGTCGTACCAGACGTTGATGGAGATATCCGTCTGCGCGCACTCGAATTCGATCGGTGCCGATTCCAGCGGCGTACCGCGTCGCCACTTGCGGATCTGCCGTGGATTGCCGGCATCCGTCAGCGCAGGGTCGTCGTTTACCGCGCTGTCGTCCCAGCCCACATAGACCGTGTCCCGGTCGATCCAGCCGATGGAATGCTGGCCCTCGTCAGGCAGCTCGAAACCGCCTTCCACGAAGCAACGCGCCTGGACGTCGAATTCCATGACGATGCAGGCATCCGCACCATCCGGCGACAGGCTGACCAGCGCCCGGTCGTAGTCGGGATAGCGCAGTTCGAAGTCCTGCAAGGTCCAGCGGATCGCTTCCTCGCCATCTTCGCTGCCTTCATCGCCCGCATCGTCTTCATCGCCTTCGGCGTCGTCCATGGGCTGATTCAGCTCCAGCGCATCCACGTCCAGGATGGTCTCCCACACCGGCGCGCCGTCCAGCCAGGCCTGCCAGCGCGTACGGCGCACGAGGCCCAGGGGATGATCGGCGTCGGTCCAGGTGTTGTAACCCCAGTCACCGCAGCGCGAGCAGGCGACGATGCGATCCTGCGAATCGTAGATGGACGTCAGGCGGTCCACCATGGCATCGAAATCCGGCCCCTTGCCGTAGGCATCGAGCGTGCGCTGGTTTTGCCCCGTCACCCACTTGTCGACCACGGCGCTGTCGAGCGATTCGAGATACTGATAGGGATCCTGGCCGGCGCTGTCCGCGGAGGACTGCGACAAAGCGGGCTGTGACGAAGAGGGCTGCGATGAAGGGGTTTGCGACGAAGCGGGTTGTGCGTGCGGCATGCGTTAGGCTGACACCATGGAAATTCTTGCGGCTCGGCGCGTGGAATCGCGTCGGCGCGGTGATGGGAAAAGGGGCAAGACGCCAAAGATGGGAGTATGCCCCGGATGGGGCGGTAAGCAATGGGACAAATCCCATTAATTCGCCAGCTGCTGGTACGCCGTCTCGACCACCGCCTTGCCATACTTCCTTTCCAGCCGCCGCACGATGAAGTGGCCGCGCGCCATTTGCTGGTAGTGATTGACGAAGGCGGTGTTGATCACGGCGCCGGCGGCCGCGCCGATTACCGGTACGGCCTGGGCGGCAACCTTTTCAGTGACCTGGACGCCGAACCGGCTGGCCACCGCATTGATCAGGCGCACCAGGGGCGGCGCGGCGGTCGCGCCCAGCTTGCCGCCGGTGGCCAGGAACGAGGAAGCGTCCACCGCCGCCTTGGCCATGGCTTCGCGTGCCGCGAAATAGCCCACCTCGGCGGCATCGTCGTTTTTCGCCCGGCCGCCCAACCCCAGCACCTGCACGCAATCGATCTGCGTGTTCAGGTCGCCCAGGTCGGCACCTTCGCCGCGCGCTACATCGGCGATGGCCCGCATCATGATGGTGACCGACACCGGCAATTCGACGGTGACCGCCGCCAGGCCGAAGAAGCCGCCCACGCCACCGCTGACCGCCGCGCCTGCCTTGTGCAGCCACTTCGACGCGGATGGCGCCGGTCCCACGGCTTCCACCGCCGCGCCGCCGCCCTTGCCCATGGTCAGCAATGCGGCTTTCAGCGCGGCATGTATGGCCTTCTGGGTCGCCTCGGTAATCAAGCCGCCAGCCTTGGCCGGCAGCATGTCCAGGGCATATTCGATGGGTTTGCCCAGGTAATTGGACAGGCGCGCGGTAAGACCGGGATGCTCCAGAATATTGCGCGCCTCCTTCAGGCGGCTCAGGTCCTCTTCGCTCAAGGAGGCTTGAGCGCCGGCCGCGTCTTTGCCAGTCGCACCTACGCCGGCCGAACCTACGCCGGCCGCACCAGTTTCCGTGTGCATGAGCATTTCTCCAGATTTCGTTCCAGTGACGTTAACACCGCGCTGACCACCGACAATGACGCCAGAAGCCAATATGGGGGCGACAGCGGGGAATAACAACGCCGTCGCACGGATCGAACCCGGGGGGAAGTGACGGCGCGGCGGCCCGCGCCGCCGATCGCGGTTAGCCGTCAGCCGTTCGCCGCGATGAATCAAAACTGATGGCGTATGCCCGTGATCACCGCGGTGTCCGTGACGCCGTCGCGGAAGGCGTAGTTGTCGCCGTAGGAAGCATAGGCGTACACGTTAGTGCGCTTGGACAGGGTGTACGTGGCACCCACCGCGTAGACGTTGAAGGTCTTGTCGTCGCCGGTCAGCTTGCTGTTGTTCGGTGCCGCGCGCTGCCACGACGTGAATATCGCCGTCGAATTGCTGACGGGTACGGTCAGGCCCAGCATGGTCGAGGTGGCGCGAAAGCCGTCGGCCAGCTTGAAATAGCCGAAGTCCCGGTCGCTGCCGCCAGGCATGATGGCCAGGGTCTGGCCGACATACCAGCCATCGAGGGTCTGGCCCACGGACGCCGCGACCTTTACCACGTCGAAATCATAAGTGGCGCCCAGGCTGTATTCGCGCAGCCTGGCGTCGGATTGTCCGCCGGCCGCGCCAGCGTTGCTCCTCAGGCCGTCATAAGCCGCCGCCACGAACAGCGGGCCATTGCTATAGGACAGGCCCGCGGTGACGGCGCGGTTGTTGTCCGCCGTGGCGAAGCCGGGGCTGTCGTCCACGGTGTCGTCCGCATTGAACGAATAGCCGACGCCCAGCTGGAAGCCATTGAAGACGGGGGAGTGATACAGCACCAGGTTATCCAGGCGCATCGTATTGGTGGCGCCCAGGGTAGTACCCAGGTTGGCTGCGTTATAGCTGGTGCCGAAGGGGTCGATCGCCGAGAAGAGCTCAGAGGCCATGTTGATCTGGCGACCGAATTCAACGCGGCCCCACTTCGTGGAATTCAGGCCCAGTGTCGCCTGGCGGCCGAACAGGCGGTTGCCCTGCTGCCTTTCACCATTGGTCGGCGCGAAACCGCTTTCCAGCGTGAAGACGGCCGACAGGCCCTCGCCCAGGTCTTCCACGCCGCGCAAGCCGACGCGCGAGCCGCTGGCCACGCCATGCACTTCGCCGATGCGGCTGGCATGGAAGCCGTCGCCGCGGATGCGTTCATAGCCCACACCGATATCGATGATGCCGTACAGGGTGACGGCGGTTTCCGCATGCGCGGCACCGGCATGGGCCGCCATCAACGACATGGCGAGCAAGGTTTTCTTCACTGGGTTGCTGAATGACAGGGTCACGGGCTGGGGATCTCCTTTTTGTGCGCAAGCAAAAGCACGCCCGTCCTCGTGGGGGAGGAAGGGATCGAATGCCGATTGGTTGAGAAGCTGGAAGGCTTCAAGTGGGAAGTGCCAGGACTTCCGGATGAGCACGGAGGCTCAAGGATGCTGCCATCGGACAGCAGGTGAAACCGGAGCGATGTCGTACGCCGCGCATGCCCCGGCGACGACGCTTGCAGGGACATTCCGGATCACGGGGGGAGGCACGCATTGGACGCACCATGATGGGACGTCTCGCACTGACTCGGGCTGGATTCTAACAAAACCGCGCCTGGGGACCGAGACGCGGTCTGCGGACCAGCCCCGGATCCGCCTCGAACCCGGTGCGTTAACACGGCAACATTGCAGCCATCGGAGCGACGAGTCTTTATCCTCTGCTCTTCCTTAATTCACGTGAGCGTCATACGCGCCTTAAAGAATCCTGTCTCCAATCAGAATCAGGATACAGGACCATGAAGTACTGGAAACGCAACGTGCTGGCCGCCACACTGGCAAGTTCGCTCGCACTGCTCACCGCTTGCGGCGGCCATGACGATGATGAGGAGAAGGACAGCACGCCGCCCGTCGCCGAGGCGGGGCCACCGGACTGCCGATCCTGAACCGCCTGCCGCATTCGATGTACAGCACCAAGTCGTTCATCGAGTGAGGCGTCTGGTAAGTATGGCGGGTACCTGAGCCCGACCACCCGAGGCATAAAAAGCTCCAAGCCAATGAATTGGCTTGGAGCTTTTCTATGACTGAATTCCTTGCGCAGTCGGGGTCCGCATCAGGGAACCGAGACAGCCGAAGTGCGACCCACCGGGGCCTTCGCGCAAAGTCCCGACAGCATGTCATAAGTCTTTGCAAAGTGGCGCAATGCGCTATATTCCACACATGGATAGCGCGTCCCTCGTGCAGTCCGAATACCCGCAAGGAAGACGGAATGGAAAAAGCCTTGGATACCATCAAAACCGAAGCGGAGATCGCGAAGCTGATGGCGGAAACCAGCAAGCTGAACGCGGAAGCCTCGAAGATGATCCGCGAGCGCGCCTGGTATCCGATGATCCTCATCGCAGCCGCGTTCACCAGCGGCGCAGCCCTGGCGAAGCTCCTGGCTGGATAACCGAAGGAACCCGCCGACAGGCGGGTTTTTCGTCATGGCATACATCCCTCCAACACCAGCAGACCTCCAGGCGCTCAAGGACGAATTGGGCTACACCGGCAAGCAAATGGCCGCCTTGGCCTGCGTGGGCGAACAGCACTGGCGCAAGTACACCGGCGGAGCGACGCCCCGTTCCCTCGAATTCTCGAACCTGTTCCACATGGCGGCCGTGCTGGAGCTAAGCGAAGACGACCTGGCGCGGATACATCAGCGCATGCTGGCGATAGGAGCGTCGCTGGCCCCCTGAACGCCGCGCGCCCCTGGCACCCACGAAAAAGCCCCGAGCCATATGGCCGGGGCTTTTTCATGTAAATCTGGTGCGCCCGACAGGAATCGAACCTGTATCTAGAGCTTCGGAGGCTCTCATTCTATCCGTTGAACTACGGGCACAAGGGAGGCGGTATTGTACCTAAATCCAGGATCGGTGCTGGGCCTGCGGCGGCGCACCATTCCAGGGACGATTCAGGCCGCTATAATCGTCCGGTTTGCACTCGCTGCGAATGGCGGTTTGCTGGCTTGCCGCCCTGCTTTGAATCACTGTTGCCGCCGTGCAGGCGCCCCGGTACACCGATAGCAGGATTAGGATATGAGCAAAGAGCAAGAACATACACAAGAACATGCCTCACTCATCAAGACCCCCCAGCAGTTGATCGTTACGGTCGTTCTATCTTTCGTCATCCCGATCATCATCATCCTGATGCTGGTCAATATGGTGGTCTCGCAAGGCCGCAGCGGCGCAGGTTCCAACGCGCTAACGCCAGACGCCATCAATAAACGCATTGCCCCCGTGGCGGGTTTCGACTTCGTCGACATCACCGCTCCCAAGGTCTTCAAGACCGGCGAACAAGTCTTCGCCGCAGTCTGTACGTCCTGTCACGCCGCCGGCGTGGCCGGCGCGCCCAAGGTGGGCGACAGCGCAGCCTGGGGGCCGCGTATCAAGGAAGGCTACGAGGCGATGCTGAACATCGCCCTCCACGGCAAAGGCGCCATGCCCGCCAAGGGAGGCAATCCCTCCCTGAGCGACTATGAAGTAGCGCGCGCAGTGGTGTTCATGGCCAACAAGTCGGGCGGCAATCTGCCGGAACCGGCAGCGCCTGCGCCAGAAGGTGGCGCCCCGGCCGCTGGCGCCGCGCCACAGGGTGGCGGCCAGGCGGCAGCGCCTGCCGCTGGCCAGACGGCCCAGGCCCAGCAAGCGCCGGCGCAAGCCACGGCAGCCCAGACCCCGCCAGCCGCACCCGGGAACGCAGCGACCGCCGCTGCCGCGCCCGCGCAGCAGGCACCGTCGGCACAAGCGGCACCGCCGGCCGGCCAGCAGCCTCCCGCCCAAGGCGCGACCGCCCAGGCGGCCGTCAATCCGGCGGGCGAGAAACTGTACAAGAGCACCTGCTTCGCCTGCCATAGCTCTGGCGTGGCCGGCGCACCGAAGTTCGGCGACAAGAGCGCCTGGGACAAGTACATCCAGACCGGCGAAGACGCCATGGTCAAGGTGGCTCTCACCGGCAAGGGCGCGATGCCCCCCAAGGGTGGCGCCGCCAACGCGTCGGAAGACGATATCCGCGCCGCGGTGCGGTATATGGTCAACGCGGCGAAGTAAGCCGGCGGGGGATTTCGCCGCAGTGGCGAAGCATGCTGCGGGGAAGTCCGCCGCTGCCGCATGGCAAATCACCACAACGTAGCCTCCCCATACCGGCCTGCGTAAAAAGCGCGGGCCGGGTAATGCTGGATCGGATTCTGGCTATCCGGCACTTACCTGTCGGCGGTTGTCGTCGTGCCCGCAGCATGCCGGCCTTACCAGGCCGGTGCGCGGTCACTGCCCCTCCCCTGTAGTGCTCGCGTACCTCTTTGCATCCGTGCCATACCAAAGCGGCTGCAACGTGGGCACGACGCCGCGGTTGACCCACCGCGGCCGCCACCTCTCCGCCCTTCCCCGTTCATCCGCGCAGGCTGATCGCGTGAGCCATCAGCGCCCGTGGTCTCTGCGAGCCATCCGCCCAAATGGGGCGGATGATCGCCCCCCCCTCATTGCCAAACGACTCCGGCCCGCTTAGCGGGCCGGAATCATTGCTGCAGTGGAGACGAAGCGCAAACAGCCTGCGCGCCTCGCCTGTTGCGGCTTTACTGGCGCGGTGCTGTCGAAGCAGGCGGCGTGATCGGGGTGGTGGGCGCGCCGGCGGCCGGCTGGTCGCCACGCACCTTGGCAACGATGTCCTGCGCGGTCTGGGCGCTATTCACGCCGAAGGCCAGCACGCCACGGGTCAAGGGCTCGCTGATGCGCAAGGCAGCCAGGATGTTGCCGTCGGCCACCAGCACCAGCAACTTGCCGACGTTCTGCGTAGTCACGGTCGTCAAGGTGCGGGCACCGCCTTCGGTGAAGCGCAAGCCGACATAGTTTTCACCCTGGCGGCTGGCCAGCGGCGCTGCCTCGGTCAGATCGGCACGCGTCAGCACGGGCTGGCGCTGCACATAGATGGAACCATCGCTCAACTTCACTTCGGTCAAGCCCGGACCAGGATTGTTCTGCGCCAGCAGGAAGCCCACCGCCGGCACCGTGGCCTGGCCCGAAGGCGGCGCGCTGGGCGTCGTCGAAGGCGTGCCGGGAGGCGTCGATGCACCGGTAGTCGACGGCTGGGACCCCTCGGTTTTCTGACCAGGGGTCTGGCAACCCGCCAAGGCCAGTGTGGCGATAAGCAACGCGGGAGCCAGCTTACGAAGGGTGATCTGCATGGAGTTCTTCCTGTTTTTGATCTGGTTGAATCACGTCGGCAAGCCGACGGTTACAAAAAAAGTTTACAGGGCGCTGAGTGCCCGACACAAGGTGATACTGCTTCCATTTGTAATGCCCGTAAAACATGACCACAACACTACAGGCTTTTAACCCGTTCTATACTTCGATGTTCACGCGGGGGTACTTCCTTGCCGGCATGGCCGGCGGGAGGTTGAGAGAGTCCCTTCGTACCAGTACGGATAATGCCGATGCTGGGAGCGTTCCGGCACACGGTATGGGATGACTTCGTGCAACAACCCGCATCCCTTGTGTCGGTCCGACCCGATTCGGCTCCAACTCACCAGTCTTGGAGCTTCAATGAACGCCAATCCTAAATTCCTCGCCGCCACGGCCGAGGTCGATGCAGCAGCCGTCGCACCCCTGCCCCGTTCCCGCAAGATCTATCAGCAAGGTTCACGCCCGGACATCCGCGTGCCGTTCCGGGAAATCTCCCAGGACGATACGCCGACCATGTTCGGCGGCGAAAAGAACCCCCCGCTGACAGTCTATGACTGCAGCGGCCCCTACACCGATCCCGATGCCAAGATCGACATCCGTCGCGGCCTGCCCGAACTGCGCCGCGGCTGGATCGAGGAACGCGGCGACACGGAACTGCTGACGGGCCCTACCAGCGACTACGGCAAGGAGCGCCTGGCCGATCCCAAACTGACCGCCATGCGTTTCGATCTGCAGCGTCCGCCGCGCCGCGCCAAGGCCGGTGCCAACGTGTCGCAGATGCATTATGCCCGCCGCGGCATCATCACGCCCGAGATGGAATTCGTGTCCATCCGCGAGAACCTGCGCCGCGAACAATACCTGGAATCGCTGCGCGCCAGTGGCCCCGAGGGTGAAAAACTCGTCAAACGCATGCTGCGCCAGCATCCCGGCCAGTCCTTCGGCGCCGCCATTCCCAGCATCATCACGCCGGAATTCGTGCGCGACGAAATCGCCCGCGGCCGCGCCATCATCCCCGCCAACATCAACCACCCCGAAGTGGAGCCGATGGCCATCGGGCGTAATTTCCTCGTAAAAATCAACGCCAACATCGGCAACTCCGCCGTCAGCTCCGGCATCGCCGAAGAAGTCGAAAAGATGACCTGGTCGATCCGCTGGGGCGGCGACACGGTGATGGACCTGTCCACCGGCAAGCACATCCACGAGACCCGCGAATGGATCGTGCGCAACTCGCCGGTGCCGATCGGCACGGTGCCGATCTACCAGGCCCTGGAAAAAGTCGACGGCAAGGCCGAAGATCTGACCTGGGAAATCTTCCGCGACACGCTGATCGAGCAGGCCGAACAGGGCGTGGATTATTTCACCATCCACGCTGGCGTGCGCCTGCCCTTCATCCCCATGACGGCGGACCGCATGACGGGCATCGTCTCGCGGGGCGGCTCCATCATGGCCAAGTGGTGTCTGGCGCACCACCGCGAAAGCTTCCTCTACGAACGCTTCGAGGAAATCTGTGAAATCATGAAGGCCTACGACGTCAGCTTCTCGCTGGGCGACGGCCTGCGCCCGGGTTCGGCCTGGGATGCCAATGACGAAGCACAATTCGCCGAACTGAAGACGCTGGGTGAGTTGACCCAGGTGGCGTGGAAGCATGACGTGCAGGTCATGATCGAAGGCCCCGGCCATGTGCCCATGCAGATGATCAAGGAGAACATGGATCTGCAGCTGGAGCATTGCCACGAAGCGCCCTTCTACACACTGGGACCGCTGACGACCGACATCGCCCCCGGCTACGACCACATCACCTCCGGCATCGGCGCCGCGCTGATCGGCTGGTACGGCACCGCCATGCTGTGCTACGTGACGCCCAAGGAACACCTGGGCCTGCCCAACAAGAAGGACGTCAAGGACGGCATCATCACGTACAAGATCGCTGCCCACGCGGCCGATCTGGCCAAGGGACATCCTGGCGCGTCGATCCGCGACAACGCGCTGTCGAAGGCGCGCTTCGAGTTCCGCTGGGACGACCAGTTCAACCTGGGCCTGGATCCGGACACGGCCAAGGAGTTCCACGACGAGACCTTGCCCAAGGACTCGATGAAGGTGGCGCACTTCTGCTCGATGTGCGGCCCGCACTTCTGCAGCATGAAGATCACGCAGGACGTCCGTGACTATGCGGCGACCATAGGCGCGAGCGAGAAGGACGCGCTGCAGAAGGGGATGCAGGAAAAGGCCGTCGAATTCGTCCGCAAGGGCGCCGAGGTCTACCACAAGCTGTAGGGGATTTCGCGGTTTGCGGAGGGGGACGATATCATCGCGGTATCTTTCCCTTCCCGCAACGCGGGTTTTCTGGAATCCCGATGACCTTTTTTTCCCGTATTTTTGCTGCCCGGCAGGCGCGCGCCATGGACGTGGCGGATTTCGCCAAGGCCTATGCCAGCGCCGCGCAGGGGCGTTTTCCCGACGCGGAAGTGAAGATCGAAGAAGCCGCCACCGCGGCTGGCGTCAAGGTGCACTGGGTCATGCCCGGCGGCATGCAAGTCAACCAGTTCCTGGGCAATGCCTACGCGGCCTACCAGAAGTCGCCCGCCGACATGGATGCCATCATCGCCGCTCACCTGGATGCCGCCCCTACCGGCCAGGAAGCCGATCCGGCCACGCGCCGCGCCAGCATCCTGCCCCTGGTCAAGACCACCATGTGGCTGACCACCAGCCTGAAGCAGCTGGACGCCGCGGGCATCGAGAACAAGGAAGCTTTCATCACCGAACCGCTGACCGATGAATTGCTGGTGGCCTTCGTGGAAGACAAACCCGAGGCCATGAGCTACGTCGCGCCTGGCGAACTGGAAGCCCTGGGGTTGACCCGCGAGCAGCTGATGCCGCTGGCGCTGGAGAACCTGCGCCGCCAGTTGTCCGCGCTGACCGTGGAAGGCCAGGACGGCCGCTACGGCGTGCGCGCGGACGGCAACTACGACGCCAGCTTCGTATTCCTGGCGCAGGAATGGCGCGATCGCGTCGAGATCAAGGGCGACCCCGTGGTGGCCGTGCCTGCCCGCGACGAGCTGCTGGTGTGCGGCCGCGAAGACAGCGACAGCGTGCGCTCCCTGCGCGACATGGCCGCGCGCATCATGGCGCAATCGGCCTACGGCCTGTCGGCGCAGCTGTACACGTGGAAAGACGGCAAGCTGGTGGTGTTCACGGAGTGAACGGCGGTAAACGCCTGCTCACTCCTTGAGCAGCATGATCAGCTTCATGTCCGTATGCGTCGCCAGGCGGAAGGTCACCTGGCGATAGCGCAGGATGCCCATACGCGGATGGTCGAAGTCGCGCAGCCCGCCTTCCCGTTCGATCACCGCATGGCGGGTCCACCAATGGCCGAAAGCGGGGCTGGCGCGCGTCAGGTCGTCCAGCAACGCGCGCACGTCCTCTTCATCCAGATGCGCCCCCGCGTCGGCGCGGAACTCCGCCACCACGCGCCGCGCGCGCTGCTCCCAATCCACCACCAACTGGCGCGCGGCCGGATCCAGGAAAATGTAGCGCAACAGATTGGGCGCCGCATCGCGCACGGGCCAGTCGTCGAACAGCTCGCGCATCTGCGGGTTGTACGCCATCAGGTTCCAGCAGCGGTCCAGTACATAGGCCGGCACGCTGATGGCGTCCACGCTGTCCTGCAGCACCCCCGACACTCCCGCGGGTTCATCGCGCGGATGGCTGGGGTCGGCGCACTCCGCCAGCTCGAACAGATAGGCACGCTCGGCCCGCCCCAATTGCAGGACGGTGGCGATGCGCGCCCACACCGCCGGCGAAACCGACACCTCGCGGCCTTGCTCGATCCACGTGTACCAGGTGACGCTGATGCCGCACAGCTGCGCCACCTCTTCGCGCCGCAGGCCGGGCGTGCGCCGCCGCAGCCCCGTCGGCACCCCCGCCATCTGCGGCGTGATGCGCGAGCGCGCCGCCCGCACGAAATCGCCCAGCGCGTGACGGCGCAGGGCCGACCCTTCGTGTACCGCGGTGCTGGCGGGAACGTTCATGGTCCGGCGCACTACCCCAGGTTGGGCGCCAGCGTGCGGCGCACGTCTTCTTCCGTGCGGCCGCTGCGCTGCACGTAATCGTGCAACTGGTCCTCGCCGATGGTGCCGACGTTGAAATACTGCGAATCGGGATGGCTGAAGTAGAAACCCGACACGCTGGACGCCGGGAACATGGCATAGCTTTCGGTCAGCGTGATGTCGATGGCGGAAGCATCCAGCGTTTCGAACAGCTCGCGCTTGACCACGTGTTCCGGGCAGGCCGGATAACCCGGCGCCGGCCGGATGCCGACGTATTTCTCGGCGATCAGCGCGTCGTTGTCCAGGGTCTCGTCCGCCTTGTAACCCCACAGGTCCTTGCGCACGCGCGCATGCAGGCATTCGGCGAAGCCTTCGGCCAGGCGATCGGCCAGGGCCTTGAGCATGATGCTGGAATAGTCGTCCTGCGCGGCCTCGAATTCTGCTTCCTTCTTCTCGATGCCCAGGCCGGCGGTGACCGCGAACAGGCCGATATAGTCCAGCTTGCCGCTGTCCTTCGGCGCGATGTAGTCGGCCAGGCACTTGTTGCTGACGCCTTCGCGCTTGACCCCTTGCTGGCGCAGGTTGCGCCACGTGAACAGCACCTTCTCGCGCGTCTCGTCGGCGTAGATCTCGATGTCTTCGTCATTGACGCGGTTGGCCGGGTAGAAACCCACCACGCCATTGGCCGTCAGCCAACGCCCTTCGATGATGCGCTTGAGCATGGCCTGGCCGTCGGCCAGCACCTTGCGCGCCTGTTCGCCCACGACCTTGTCATCGAGGATGGCGGGGTATTGGCCGAACAGGCTCCAGGTCTGGAAGAAAGGCGTCCAGTCCATGTAGGTGGCGATCTCCGCCAGGTCGTAGTGCTTGAAGTTGCGGCGACCGATGTACTTGGGGCGCGGCGGCGTATAGGTGGCCCAGTCGATGACGGGCCGCGCGGCGCGCGCTTCCTCGATCGACACCAGCGGCGTGGCCTTGCGGTTGGCATGGCGCCGGCGCACGTCCTCGTATTCCTGCGCCAGGTCGGCCAGATAGGTGGCGGACTGGTCCGAAACCAGATTGGTGGCCACGCCCACCGAACGGCTGGCGTCCGGCACGTAGATGACCGGCCCCTCGTAATGCGGCGCGATCTTCACGGCGGTATGCACGCGGCTGGTGGTGGCGCCGCCGATCAGCAGCGGCACCTTGCGGTCGCGGAAATACGTATCCCGCTGCATTTCGGCGGCGACGTAGGCCATCTCTTCCAGGCTGGGCGTGATCAGGCCGGACAGGCCGACGATGTCCGCGTTCTCCGCCTTGGCCGTTTCCAGGATCTTGGCGCAGGGCACCATCACGCCCATGTTCACGACTTCGAAGTTATTGCATTGCAGGACCACCGTGACGATGTTCTTGCCGATGTCGTGCACGTCGCCCTTGACGGTGGCGATGACGATCTTGCCCTTGGCGCGCACATCGCCGCCGGCTGCCGCGATCTGGCGCTTTTCCTCTTCGATGAAGGGGATCAGGTGGGCCACCGCCTGCTTCATCACGCGCGCGGACTTCACCACCTGCGGCAGGAACATCTTGCCTTCGCCGAACAGGTCGCCGACCACGTTCATGCCGTCCATCAGCGGGCCTTCGATCACCTCGATGGGACGGCCGCCACGCGCCTCCACTTCCTGGCGCACTTCTTCGGTGTCCTCGACGATGAAGGTGGTGATGCCGTGTACCAGCGCATGCGTCAGGCGCTTGCCCACCGGCTGGGCGCGCCAGGCCAGGTCTTCCTCTTTCTTGGCGCCCGAGCCCTTGACGGTATCGGCGAACTGCACCAGGCGCTCCGTGGGCGTGCGTTCGTCATCGGCTTCGGTCTTGCCGACCGGTTCCGGGCGATCCAGCACCACGTCTTCCACCAGGTCGCGCAGGCGCGGTTCCAGGTCGGCATACACGCCCAGCTGGCCGGCGTTGACGATGCCCATGGTCATGCCTTCGCGAATCGCGTAATACAGGAAGACCGTGTGGATGGCTTCGCGCATCGGCTCGTTGCCGCGGAAGGAGAAGCTGACGTTGGAGACGCCGCCGGAAATGCGCGCATGCGGCAGGTTGTCGCGGATCCAGCGCGTTCCCTCGATGAAATCGACGGCATAGTGGTTGTGTTCGTCGATACCCGTGGCGACGGCGAAGACGTTGGGATCGAAAATGATGTCTTCCGGCGCGAACCCTTCCTGCTCGACCAGCAACTTGTAGGCGCGGCCGCAGATCTGCTTGCGGCGTTCCAGCGTATCCGCCTGGCCTTGCTCGTCGAAGGCCATCACCACCATGGCCGCGCCGTAGCGGCGGCACAGGCGCGCGTGATGCAGGAAGATTTCCTCGCCTTCCTTCATGGAAATCGAGTTCACCACCGGCTTGCCCTGCACGCACTTCAGGCCGGCCTCGATGACTTCCCACTTGGAGCTGTCGATCATCACCGGCACCCGCGCGATGTCGGGCTCGGACGCGATCAGGTTCAGGAAGCGGCTCATGCAGGCCACCGAATCCAGCATGGCCTCGTCCATGTTGATGTCGATGATCTGGGCGCCGTTTTCCACCTGCTGGCGGGCAACGGCCAGGGCCTCGTCGTACTTTTCCTCGCGGATCAGGCGCGCGAACATCTTGCTGCCGGTGACGTTGGTACGCTCACCGACGTTGATGAACAGCGTTTCTTCGTCGAAGTTCAGCGGCTCCAGGCCCGACAGGCGCGTCTTGACGGCGATCTCGGGCACCACGCGCGGCGTCAGCTCGCGCACCTTGGCGGCGATGGCCGCGATATGGTCCGGCGTCGTGCCGCAGCAGCCACCCGCCATATTGACCAGGCCGGCGCGCGCGAATTCCTCCAGCAGCGCCGAGGTATCGGCAGGCTCCTCGTCGAAGCCGGTGTCGCTCATCGGGTTGGGCAGGCCGGCGTTGGGGTACACACACACATACGCGTCGCAGATCTTCGACAGCTCGGCCACGTAGGGCCGCATCAGCGCCGCTCCCAGCGCGCAGTTCAGGCCGATGGTCACCGGGCGGGCGTGCCGTACCGAATTCCAGAAGGCTTCCACCGTCTGCCCCGACAGGATGCGGCCGGACGCGTCGGTAACGGTGCCGGAGATCATCACCGGCAGGCGCACATTGCGCGCTTCGAAGACTTCCTCGACCGCGTAGATGGCGGCCTTGGCGTTGAGCGTGTCGAAGATGGTTTCGATCAGCACCACGTCGATGCCGCCGTCGAGCAGGCCGTTGAGCTGTTCGACATATGCCACCCGCAGTTCGTCGAAAGTGACGTTGCGCGCGCCGGGGTCATTGACGTCCGGCGAGATCGACGCCGTCTTCGGCTGCGGCCCCAACGCGCCCGCGACGAAGCGCGGATGATCGGGCGTGCTGTACTGGTCACAGGCCGCGCGCGCCAGGCGCGCCGATTCCTTGTTCAGTTCGTAAGCCAGTTCCGGCAGGTCGTAGTCGCCCTGGGCGATGGACGTGGCGCCGAAGGTATTGGTTTCGATGACGTCGGCGCCGGCGGCCAGGTACTGCCGGTGGATCTCGGAAATCACGTCCGGCCGGGTCAGCGTCAGCAGTTCGTTGTCGCCCTTCAGGTCCTTGCCATGTTCCGCGAAGCGCTGGCCGCGGAAGTCGGCCTCGGTCAGCTTGTAGCGCTGGATCATGGTGCCCATCGCGCCGTCCAGGATCAGGATGCGGTCGGCAAGTCCGCGCACGAAATCGGCGCCGTGCGTATAAGCGGACAAGGGGTAGGGCATGGCGGGATAAGACACGGTCGATCCTGATTGAATGGGACGCTTGCGCGGACCCAGGAGTATGGCAAATAAGCGGGTGGCGTGAGGACAACAAAAGTCCCGCTAAATCAAAGCGTAATGGTAACAAAACCCCTGTAAGCCCTAAGTGCCGTGTTACAGTCCGCAACCTCGAATCGGTGCTTTCAACGCAACCGGACCTGCTCGCGGCGCCTGCCGCGCCGGGCCCGGCGGGTGAAAGTCAAACGGGAAACAGGAAGGAAGGCCGCCCACACACGGGTAAACATGCCTCCTCAGCCTGTGCTGCCCCCGCAACGGTCCTCGCGCGGCGACGCGCGACAGCCCGATACCGGCCGATTCGCCCGTGGAATCACTTGCCAGGCAAGGGCACCAACCCGCCGTATCCGGCGTGATTCCGATTTTTTCGTGAATGACGTGCGGGGTCGCGCGTCCTACCGAGGTCCACTCATGAAGTCCCGCTTTGTCCTGCGTAGCGCAGGCCTGCTCGCCTGTCTGGCTCCCGCCTGGGCCTGGTCCCAGCAAACCCCCGCCAATTCCGCCCCTGCTGTATCACAGCTGGATACCGTCGTCGTCACCGCCACCCGCAGCGTACAGCCGCTGAAGGACGTCCTGGGCGACGTCACCGTGATCGGCAGCGAAGAACTGCAAAGCGCCGGCCAGAGCAGCCTGGCCGAAGTGCTGTCGCGCAGCCACGGCATCGAATACGCCAACAACGGCGGTCCGCAGACGGTCACCAGCCTGTTCATGCGCGGCGCCAACAGCAACCAGACCCTGGTGCTGGTGGACGGCCAACGCATCAACAACGCCACCAACGGCCTGGCAGCACTCAACGCCCTGCCCGCCAGCAGCATCGACCACGTCGAAATCGTGCGCGGCGCGGCCAGCAGCCTGTATGGCTCGGACGCCATCGGAGGCGTCATCAACATCATCACCAAGCGCGCCACCGACAAGCCGCTGTCGGCCTTCGCCGACGTCGGCTTCGGCACCTACGGCACCAGCAGCTACAACGCCGGCCTGTCGGGCGCGTCCAACGGCTGGACCTACAGCCTGTCCACCGGCTACCAGCAAAGCCACGGCTTCGACGCCACCAACAAGAAAAATTATTATCACAACCCCGACAAGGACAGCTACTACCAGAACAACGTAGCCGCTTCGCTGGGTTATGAGTGGCTGCGCGGCCAGACGCTGTCGGTGCAGTACTACCGCACGTCCGTGAACGGCGGCTACGACATGGGCAATTCGCCCGCGTTCAACGACCGCTCAATCCAGCGGCTGGAAACTTATTCGGTCACCAGCACCAACCGCCTGACGGACTTCTGGACCAGCACGCTGCGCTTCGGCAGCTCGCTGGACTACAACCGCAGCGAGAACGCGCCCGGCGATGAAGTCTTCGGCAACACGCCCGATGGCCGCAGCGTGTTCCGCACGCGCCAGAACCAGTTCACCTGGCAGCACGACCTGCAACTGGCCCAGGGCCAGAAGCTGACGCTTGCCTATGAGCACCTGGAACAGCGCGCCGCCGGTGACATCGGCAACTTCAACGACTTCCCGGTCAGCTTCGGCAACTACGACGAGACGCGCCGCCACGTGAATTCCTTCACGGGCGTCTACCTGGGTGACTTCGGCCGCCATCACCTGCAGGCCAGCCTGCGCAACGACAACAACTCGCAGTACGGCGATCGCACCACCGGCGGCCTGACCTACGGTTTCGACATCACCGAGAAGGTCCGCGCCACCGCCGGCTATAGCACCGGCTTCCGTGCGCCGAACTTCAACGAGCTGTACTGGCACAACGACGGCGGCTTCCAGGGCAACCCGAACCTGCGTCCCGAGACCTCGCAGAACTATGAGCTGGGCTTGCGCTACCAGGACGACGATGCCGAAGCGGGCGTGACCTACTATCACAACAAGGTCAAGAACCTGATCATCAACCAGGCCGTCGATGCCGCAGATCCGTTCAGCGTCTATCAGCCGTACAACATCTCGCACGCCTTGCTCGAAGGGGTCACCTTCACGGGCATGCGCAAGTTCGGCGACACGCGCATCCGTGCCAGCCTGGACCTGAGCAATCCGCGCAACACCGACACGCACGAGCAATTGCCGCAGCGTTCGGACACCGTGCTGCGCCTGTCGGCGGATCATCGCTGGGGCAGCTTCCTGCTGGGAGGCGAGGTCTACCTGACCGAAGACCGTACCGACGCGATGACCGGCGACAAGCTGGCCGGCTATGGCCTTTTCAACCTGCTGGCATCGTATGAACTGACGCGCAATCTGCAGGTGAGCGTCCGTTGGAACAACGTGTTCGACAAGAAGTACACCTTGGTCGAAGGCTATCGCACGCCAGGTTCCAACGCGTTTGTGAACCTGAGCTGGCGCATGTAGCATCGTGGCATCGCGCCGCGTCCGCGGCGCTTTGTCCACAGCACATCATGCGACGTAGCACTTCTTTCTTCGCCCCCTTGCGCCCGCCGGCGCGATGGGGCGTTTTCATTGCCGGCCTGATGGCGGCAGCGCTGACCACGGCGTCCTGCGGCGCCGCGCCGCCAGCGGGCGACGACAAGGCGGGACAGGCAGGCGCAACGGCGCAAAAGGACCACGCCGCCGGAATGGGGCGGACGAGCCAATCGGGCAAATCGGATCAGGCGGGCTCAGCCGCCCAGACGGACGCCGCGGCAGCGGTGCCGGCCGGCCCGATCACGGTCACCGACGACCAGGGCCGCACCGTTACGCTGGAGCAACCGGCGCGCCGTGTCATCACGCTGGCGCCGCATGCGACCGAACTGGTCTACGCGGCCGGCGCGGGCCAGGCGATGGCCGGCACCATCCAGGGCAGCGATTTTCCGGAAGAGGTCAAGCAGGTGCCTTCCATCGGCGACGGCACCCGGCCCAATGTCGAACGCGTGGCCGAGCTGCGGCCCGATCTGGTCATCGCCTGGTTGCCGGGCGCGGCCGAGCCCTTGATGCCCACGCTGCGCACCCTGAACGTGCCTGTGTTCTTCAGCGATCCACGCACCCTGGCTGCCATCCCCGATGAAGTCGCGACCCTGGGCCGCCTGTTCGGCACCGAAGCCGCGGCCGACAAGGAAGCGGCCAGCCTGCGCGAACGCCTGGCCAAGCTGGCCGAGCGCTATCGCGGGCGGCCGCCGGTACGCGTCTTCATCCAGGCCGGCAGCAACCCGCTGTTCACCTTGAACAAGCAAAGCATCGTCAACGATGCCATCGGCATCTGCGGCGGCGTCAATGTCTTCGCGGATGCGCCCGCCACCGCGTCGCAAGTCGGCCTGGAAACGGTCCTGGCGGCACGCCCCGACGCCGTGGTGTCCGGTGTGAGCGGCATCGAGGAGTTGCGCACGCTGGCCTCGTCCTGGAAGGAGACCCGTTTGCCCGCGGCCCTGGCCGGCCATATCTACGGCGTCGACGCCGATACGCTGTACCGCCCCGGCCCACGGCTGATCGACGCCGCCGAGGCCCTGTGCCAGGCCCTGGACCAGGCCCGGCCGCCAGTGCCGCGCTGAGGGGCAATGGCAAAGCCGGTCGGCGCGCGGCTGCTGGCGAGAAGTTTTTAATGATGGGGGGTTCCCCATCGCCCCTTTTTTTGGGCTAGCGCCCCTGTGGCTGCGGCTTGGCAAGCGACGGGAGCACCCGATGCCCGCGGTCGCTGGCGAAGAGGTTTTTTGATAGAGGTTTTTTTGAAAATGGGGGTTCCCCCATTGCCCCCCTATTGGGCTAGCGCCCCTGTGGCTGCGGCTTGCCAGGAAGGGAGCATCCGATGTGGCGCCATGCGTCGGAGGTCGGGGCCCGAGGCCCGGGCCTTGGGCCTTGGGCCTCGGGCCTTGGGCCTTGGGCCTTGGGCTTCTGGCTTCTGGCTTCTGGCTTCTGGCCCCTGACCCCTGGCTTGGCCCCGCCTGGAGCAAAGACCCTGCCGGCGACGGGGCGGATTCGGGGCGCTGCTGTTTTATGATTGCGGTTAAACCGCGACGTCATCCTGGCGTGGCCGGTCGGACGGCCCCCGCCGTTACGGCCTCAATTTCGGCCTCACTTTTGGCATCATCATGAACTCCCAAGACACTTTTACCGTCGCCGGCCGCAGCTTCCGCTCGCGCCTGGTGGTGGGCACCGGCAAGTACAAGGATTTCGAGCAGACCCGCCAGGCGCTGGACGCCAGCGGCACCGAACTGATCACCGTCGCGGTCCGCCGCGTGAACCTCGGCCAGAACGCCAACGAACCCAGCCTGCTCGACTTCGTCCCGCCCTCGCAGTTCACCTACCTGCCCAATACCGCCGGCTGCTATACCGCCGACGAAGCCGTGCGCACGCTGCGCCTGGCGCGCGAACTGCTGGACGGCCACGATCTGGTGAAGCTGGAAGTGTTGGGCGATCCCACCAACCTCTTCCCCAATATGCCGGAAACGCTCAAGGCCACGAAGACGCTGGTCGATGAAGGGTTCAAGGTGATGGTGTACTGCGCCGACGATCCCATCCAGTCGCGCATGCTGGAAGACCTGGGCGCGTCGGCCATCATGCCCCTGGCCTCGCTGATCGGCTCCGGCATGGGCATCGTCAACCCCTGGAACCTGCGCCTGATCATCGACCAGGCCCGCGTTCCCGTACTGGTGGATGCCGGCGTGGGCACGGCCTCGGACGCCGCCATCGCCATGGAACTGGGCTGCGACGGCGTGCTGATGAACAGCGCCATCGCCCACGCCCGTAACCCGGTGCTGATGGCCGGCGCGATGAAGCTGGCCGTCGAGGCTGGCCGCGCCGCCTACCTGGCGGGCCGCATGCCGCGCAAGCTGTACAGCGCCGAGCCTACCTCCCCGACGGAAGGCGTGGTGCGGTGAGCAAGCCTCGTCCCATTCCGAATGCGTTGACCATCGCCGGCGTCGACCCCTCCGGCGGCGCCGGTGTATTGGCCGACATCAAGGCCATGAGCGCACTGGGCGCCTATGGCTGCGGCGTCATCGCCGCGCTTACCGCGCAGAACACGCATGGCGTCACCGGCGTCTCCCCGGTGCCGCCCGCTTTCGTCGGCCAGCAGATCGACACACTGTTCACCGACGTGCGCATCGATGCCGTCAAGATCGGCATGCTGGGGCAGATGCCGGTGATCCAGGTGGTGGCCGAGAAGCTGGCACGCTGGCGCCCGGCGGACCGCGACTGGCATGTGGTGCTGGATCCCGTGATGGTCGCCAAGAGCGGCGACCTGCTGCTGGAACGCGACGCCGTCGGTGCCCTGCGCGAAGCGCTGCTGCCGCAAGCGACGATGCTGACGCCCAATCTGCCGGAGGCCGGCGTGCTTCTGGAAGAGCGGCCGGTGGAGTCGGTGAAGGAAATGCGCCGCGTGGCCGAGCGCCTGCGCAACAAGATGGCCTATGACGGCCGGCGCTGGGTCATGGTCAAGGGCGGGCACCTGCCCGGCAACGACGTCATCGACCTGCTGCACGACGGCGACCGCATGATCGAACTGCCCGGCCATCGTATCGACACGGCCAATACGCACGGCACCGGCTGCACCCTGTCGGCCGCGCTGGCGGCACTGCTGCCGCAGATCGACGACGTGCCGGAAGCAGCGCGGCGCGCCAAGGCCTATCTGACCGAGGCCATCCGGCATTCCAGCCGCCTGGACGCTGGCAGCGGCCATGGGGCGGTGCATCATTTCCACGCCTGGTGGTAGGTCAGAGTTCTGTAAGACTGGCGGGCTGTACCCGGCGGAAGGCCCCTGCAACCCACCCTGGCGCGCAAGCCGGTACAATTGCCCCCGCCGTCATCTCCGAAATTCTTCCGTGCTGTCATGAACGCATCCACTCTGCCCGACGTCGAACAAGCCCGCTTCAACATGGTGGAACAGCAAATCCGCCCTTGGGATGTGCTGGACGAAAACGTATTGGCCGCCTTGTTCAAGGTGCGTCGCGAACAATTCGTGCCCCCGGCGTATCGCACGCTGGCCTTCTCCGATCTGGAGATCCCGCTGGAAATCAACGCGGTGGACACCCGCCAGAGCATGCTGCCGCCGAAGACCGAAGCGCGTCTGGCGCAGGAGCTGCTGCTCAAGCCGACCGACGCCGTGCTGGAAATCGGCACGGGTTCCGGCTACCAGGCCGCCCTGCTGGCCGCGCTGGCGCAGCAGGTGACCTCGATTGAGATCGACAGCCGCCTGGTTGCTTTCGCGCAGCAGAACCTGCAGCTGAACAATGTCGGCAACGTCAAGATCGAAACCGGCGACGGCCGCAATGGCTGGGGCAGCACCGAATACGACGCCATCCTGATCACTGGCTCCGTGCCTGTGGTGCCGGATGGGCTGAAGTACCAATTGCGCATCGGCGGCCGCATGGTCGTGATCGTCGGCCAGGCGCCGGTGATGACGGCCTGTCGCATCACGCGCAGCACCGCGGCCAGTTTCGAGACGGTCAACCTGTTCGAAACCATCGTCAAGCCCCTGCGCGGCGCTACTGTCTCCCAGTTCAAGTTCTGAGGACAGGGGTTTTCGCTGGACGGCAGGGCCGTTCTTCCTTCTGGAAGAAGACAGATTTTATGTGGGCCCTCCGGTCCCCATTCCCGGCGCCGCGAGCCGTGACGCTATCGAACGCCGGGGCCAGGGGACGTTGGCATAGCCTGCCCGCAACTTTCGTGATCAAAAAAGACCTGTGCCATGCACAGGTCTTTTTTTTGGGGGGGCGTGGGGCTCCGCAGGGCCCCACAAGAAAAAGGGTCGTGGCAAGCCGCTGGCGGCCCAATCGGGCTTTGGTCGAGCGCTATTTACCGCCCTGGATCTTCTTCACCAAGGCCGTGGTAGACCGTTGGAATTCGAACGGGACCGCGACGGCGCGTCCGCCCCAGCTGCGTACCAGCGCCGTCTCCGGCAACTTTTCCATGTCGTAGTCGCCGCCCTTGACGATGATGTCAGGGCGTAACTCCGCGATCAATTCCTGCGGCGTGTCTTCGTCGAACCACGTGACGGCACCGATGCACGCCAAGGCCGCCAGCATGGCGGCGCGATCCTGCTCATTGTTCAGCGGCCGCTCGGGCCCCTTGCCCAGCCGGCGGGCCGACGCGTCCGTGTTGACCGCCACGACCAGTGTCGCGCCCAGCTGGGCCGCCTCGTCCAGGTACGTGACGTGGCCACGGTGCAGGATATCGAACACGCCATTGGTGAACACCAACGGGCGCGCCAGGCGGCCCTCCGCGATGGCGGCGGCGCATTCCTGGCGGGTGAGCATCTTGGATTCGAAACGGGCAGTCATGCGCGCATTTTACGGGACGGCCAGCGCTGCGCTACCCACACCAGCCCGAGCCCTGCCCGGCCTCGCCTTGCGCAAGCAAGCGTCGCTCAGACGCCGGCGAGTGCCGTGTCGCCCACACCCGGCGGCAGGATGAGACCGGACTTGCCGCCCATCGCCGCCATGGTTTCCTTGCGATAGCGGTTCAGATCCTTGGCGGATTCGAACGTGCGGTCCAGCAGCTTGGACAGGATGTGCAGGATGCGGTCCCCCACCTTCTGCTCCCAGCCGCCGTCGAAACGGATCTGCGAATCCAGCCAGCGCTCCAGCCAGCCCGGATCCGGCAGCTTCGACTGCACCGTGTCATTCGGGAACATGTCCTTGTTGACGTGCAGATTGGTGGGGTGCATCGCCTGCTGCGTGCGCCCCGCCGATGCCATCAACATGCCGATCTTCGAGAAGGCCATCTTGGCCTGCTGGCTGGTATCGGCGCCTCGGTCGTTCAGCGCGCGTCGCATGTACTGCAGATACGCACCCGCATGGCGCGCCTCATCCTTGGCGATGGTGCTGTAGATGGCGCGGATCACCGGCTCGGTGTGCCATTGGGCGGCGCAGCGGTACCAGTGATTCAAGCGGACCTCGCCGCAGAAATGCAGCATCAACGTTTCCAGCGCGGGCGCGCGATCGAATTCGAAACGCACCTTGTGCAGTTCTTCCTCCGTCGGCAGCAGTTCCGGGCAGAAGCGGCGCAAATACTCCATGAGCACCAGCGAGTGCTTCTGCTCTTCGAAAAACCAGACCGATATGAAAGCGCTGAAATCGCTGTCGCCGTGGTTGTCGCGCAGGAACATCTCGGTCGCGGGCAACGCTGCCCACTCCGTGATGGCATTCATCTTGATCGTATTGGCCTGCTCGTCCGACAGCTTGCTCCGATCGAAGTCGTCCCAGGGTATGTCGGTCGACATATTCCAGCGTACGGCTTCCATGGTTTTGAAGAGTTCCGGATAAAGCATGAGATATAGGCCCTGATGTGGTTCAAAGATCCCGTCCCTCAGGCCATCGACCGCGTTCATTGCGCAAGTCTCCCCTGCCGGACGCGGGCGCATGGCTGCGCCCGGGATCGGGTTTGTAATCGGCCGAACGGGAAACTTAGCGCGTACGACCCACGGGCCCCCAAAGCCCGCAGTCGCCTTTATCGCTCTCGCGTGCGAACGTGTAATGACAGAATTATGTCAGAAACATGACTCACACCTGGAACGGTTACGAGTCAAGTCCCTGTTCAAGCGCCCAGGATGCTAACGGACGTGGAACCAGATAACCAGCGCCACCCCCACGGCAAGCACCGCCGCAATGGCCGTCAGCAGCCGATTGCCGTGCTCGCGGGCCTTGCGCAGACGGCCCAGTTCGACCAGCACGGCCGGCTCCACATTGGGCCGAGACAGCTGTTCGTGCAGCAGGCGCGGCAGCGCCGGCAGCATCTGGGACCACTGCGCGGCCTCTTTCTCCAGCTGTTTGCGGATCCCGGACAAGCCCATGCGTTCGCGCATCCAGCGTTCGAGATAAGGCTTGGCGGTCTTCCACAAATCCAGGTTGGGATCGAGCTCGCGCCCCAGCCCTTCCACATTGAGCAAGGTTTTTTGCAACAGCACCAACTGTGGCTGAATTTCCACATTGAAGCGGCGCGAGGTCTGGAACAGGCGCAACAACACCTGGCCCAGGGAAATCTCGGACAGCGGTCGATCGAAGTAAGGCTCGCAGACAGCGCGTACGGCGCCCTCCAGCTCTTCCTCGCGGGTCTCGGGGGGTACCCACCCCGACTCGATATGCAATTGCGCCACGCGGCGATAATCGCGGCGGAAGAAGGCCAGGAAGTTCTGCGCCAGGTAGTTCTTGTCGAACTCCGACAGCGAGCCGACGATGCCGAAATCCAGCGCGATGTAGTGGCCCAAGGTCTGCGGCCGGTCCGACACGTAGATATTGCCCGGGTGCATATCGGCGTGGAAAAAGCCGTCGCTGAACACCTGGGTGAAGAAAATCTCCACGCCGGTGCGCGCCAGCTTGGGAATGTCGATGCCGGCGGCACGCATGCGATCGACCTGCCCCACCGGAATGCCGTACATGCGCTCCATCGTGAAGACGGTGCTGGTGGTGAACTCCCAGATCACCTCGGGCACGATGAGCACGCCGCCGCGATTCGACTCCGGGCCGAAGTTACGGCGCAACTGGCTGCAATTGGAGGCTTCGCGCACCAGGTCCAGTTCGTCATGCAGGTACTTGTCGAACTCCGCCACCACCTCGCGCGGCTTCAGGCGCCGGCCGTCCGCGCCGAGGCGCTCGATCACACCGGCCAGCATGCGCAGCAGCGCCATGTCTTTTTCGATGATGCTGAGCATGCCCGGCCGCAGCACCTTGACCGCCACTTCGCGGCCGTCATGCAGCACGGCAAAGTGCACCTGGGCGATGGAGGCCGAGGCGACGGGATCGACCTCGAAATGCTTGAACAGCGTGGCAGGTGGCGCACCTAGCGCGGTCTCGATGCACTCGGCCGCCTGCTTCGACGGGAAAGGCGGCACGCGGTCCTGCAGCAACGCCAGTTCCGCGGCGATATCCGCCGGGATCAGGTCGCGGCGGGTCGACAGTACCTGGCCGAACTTGACGAAAATGGGGCCCAGCGATTCCAGCGCGCGGCGCAGGCGCACCCCGCGCGGCGCACGCGGCCGCCGGCCGAAGCGCACGAAGCGCAGCAGCAGCGCGGCCATCGGGTGCTTCAGGCCGGAGAGCACCAGTTCATCCAGGCCATAGCGCCAGGCGACGAAAACGATACGGATAAAGCGCAGAAAGCTCAGCATGGTGTTCAGGCTTGCCCCATCGCTGACCGGCTGCTATTCGACATGCCGTGGTTGGTGCCGTTATTGGAATTACCGCTGCCAGGAGAGGCAATGTTCGAGGCGGCGGTGTTCGGCGCAGCCTTCGCGGCAGCGTTGCCTGAACCACCCCCATCCAGACGGCTGAGACGCGCTTCCAGCCGTGCCAGGCGGGCAGCCAGGGCATCGGCGCCGGCCGTCGCGCGGGCAAGGTCGCCGCGCCAGCCTTCCACCACGGGACGATTGGCCAGCATGCCCTGCTCGTACGACAGGTACTCGGCCACATTGCCGCCGATACGCTGGGCCACGTCGCGGGCGCCACGGGTCACGCTGCGCGCGCCTTGTGTCAGACGCGTGGCAGGGATATCGCCGACCACCAGCGCCAGTTCATCTTCCACGTCCCAACGCAGGTTGGCGGCCAGTTCGGCCACCACCTGGGCCAGACCCGCGTCACCGGAGATATGCGTCATGTCGGCGAACGCATCGGCGCGCTCGCGGGCCGATGCCCGCGCCAGCGCCTTGCCTTCGCCACCCAGCAGGCGCGCCAGGCTGAACTTGCCGCTGTCCAGCGTCAGCGTGACATCGGGCACGATGGCGTCGTCAGCCACGTCCGCGTAGCCTTGCACATCCACCGTCAGGGCCAGCTGCATCCGGCCGAACGAGAACCGTACCGTCTTGCCCGCATGGCGGGCCAGACGATCGCGCGCCCACTCCTCGCGCTTGAGCAGGGCGTTGAGCGCACTACACAGCAGGCGCGATGGTCGGGGCAAGGCAGGGAAAGGCAGCATGAGGTTCTGTTGCAGCCCGATCGGGCCGCCGGCAGGGACGGTAAACAGTAAGGGTCGAGTTTACCGGTTAACCGGAACCGGGAGATACGAGCGCGAGATGCACCGGCGCCGCGCCCCACCGGCCATGGCGGCTGAATGAACCAGGGCTGGCCGCGGCAGCGCGGCTCCGGCCTCAGGCAAAAAGCGCCTGCAGGTCCACCGGTGCCTCCCCCGCAGGGTCATCCAGCGCCAGCGTCTGCTCGATATGGTGCAGGTGATGCCGCATCAACTCCGCCGCCCGCGATCCGTTGCCGGCCTCGATGGCATCGATGACGTCCTCGTGTTCGTGATAGGGGCAGGCCGGGGTATTCGGCTTGTCGTAGAGGGTGATGACCAGGCAGGTCTGGGCGCAGAGTTCCCGCAGGGAACGCGACAGGATGCGATTGCCGGTCAGCTCCGCCAGCAGCATGTGGAATTCACCCGACAGGCGGATGATGCGCGGCCTGTCGCCTTCGGCTCGCGCCGCGGCCTCCTGCGCCACGTGCTCGCGCAAGCGCTGTACGTCAGCCTGCCGCGGGCGCTCCGCCAGCCATTGCACCATCGACGGTTCGAGCAGATGCCGCATGGCGAAGACCTCGCGCGCTTCCTCCACCGTCGGGCTGGCGACGCACGCCCCCCGGTTCGGCACCAGCGTGACCAGGCTCTCATGCGCCAGGCGCAAAAGTACCTGGCGGATCCGGGCACGGGTGGAGCCGGCGACTTCGGCCAGGTGGTCCTCCACCAGGCGAGTGCCGGGCTTGAGACGGTGCTCCAGGACAGCCTGCTGCAACTTGGCGTGGATCTCGTCATTGGACAGGGACTTGGGCCGGCGGCCGCGGGGGCTGGCGATGGCCGCTGAAGCGCCGGAGTCGAGGGGAGACGTCATGTCGGAATAAGGAAGTAGCTAGGGAATGCAGGTGCAAAGCCGGATGGAGACCCTGTCGGGCCCATCTCGCCGCGCCGGAACAATCGCATTTTAGATTGCGCACAAAAGCCTTGGAAAGAGAAAACTTTGTAATTGATGAATGGCACCAACTGTGGGCAAATTCCGGTGCAGGCATTCCCCACTTTCGATCACGGACACTTAAACGACCAAGGGCTGAATGCCGGGTTAACACCAAGTCTTGACCACAAAACCCTTGTCGAACAAATGCTTCCACGATTGTGCGCAATCCATATAGAAATTGGCACAGTCTTTGCATGAAAGGCTGCAGCATCGCTCAAGCCCGGGCTGTCCGCGGCCCCCATCGATACTTCAGGAGCCTTACATGCCTTTCTTCCGGACGCTGGCCGCCCTGGCCATGGCCGCCATCGTGCAATACGCCCCTACCGCAAAGGCCGCCACGCCGACCATCACCCTGGGCTTCGCCAAATGCGCGCACTGCCTGCCCATGGCCTTGACCCCGCAACTCGCCAAGGGCGTCACGATCGAGGCCACCCCCTTTACTTCGGGCAACGATGTGTTGACTGCCCTGGTATCCAAGAGCATCGATGTCGCCCAGGTGACCTATCTGCACTTCGTTACCGCGCTCGACAAGGGGTTTGACGTGGTGGCGATCTCGGGTCAGGTCAACGGCGGCTCGGAAATGCTGATGGCGCCCGGCGTGGCGCTGCAGGGCGAAGACTGGCCCGGGCTGAAAAAGCTGGTGGAAGAGCGCAAGAAAGCCGGCAAACCGCTGCGGGTAGCCGCTTCGCGCGGCAACGCCCAGGATCTGCACATGCGGGGCGTGCTGGCCAAGCATGGCATCGATCCCGACAAGGACGTCCAGTTCCTCAACATCCCGAATCCGGCGGATCACGCGGCGGCCTTGCAGCGAGGCGAGATCGACCTGGTATCGACGGTGGAGCCGTTCGCGTCGCAGATCCGCATCACGGGCGCGGGCAAGCACTTCGACTTTCCCTATGACCAAGCGGCCGGCAAGCTGACCAATCTCATCGTCACCCGCTCCGACGTCATCAAGAACCACCCGCAGGAAGTACAGGCCACCGTCGACGCCGTGGTGGCCCTGGTGGGCAAGCTGAAGACGGACCAGCAGGCCTGGGTGGATGTGATCACCAAGTACACCGCGCTGGATCCGGCCGTGGCGAAGCAGGCGTTGCAGAACGCCGAGCCCGACTACGACATGTACCTCAAGCCCACCCTGGCCATCGCCAAGATGATGCGGGACCTGCACTACGTCGCCACCGACGTGTCCGCGCAGATTCCCGAGCATATGAATTACGACTTCCTGTCCAAGGCCACCGGCAAGCCCAAGACGGAACTGGGCTTCTGATACGCGGAGCGGATGACCATGCGCCTTTTCACCAACAAGGAGCGGTTCATCGTGCCGCTCATCATCCTGGCGGGCTGGGAGGCGTTCGCGCGTTCCGGCCTGATACCGCCGGCCCTGCTGCCCGCCCCTTCCCGCGTGTTCCTGACCTGGGCCGACTGGATCTTCGGCACCGACGGCAGTACACAGTCCTATAGCGGACACTGGCTGGCCGCCGCCCTGGCCAGCCTGTCGCGCGTGCTGGCAGGCTATGCCATCGCCGCGGTGAGCGGGATCGTGCTGGGGGTCGCCATCGGCTGGTGGAAGTGGGTGGAAAAGACGCTGGAACCCACGGTCCAGGTCCTGCGGCCCATCCCCCCCGTTTCCTGGATTCCGCTGGCCATCATCTGGTTCGGCATCGCCGACAAGCCGGCCATCTTCCTGGTCTTCCTTGGCGCCTTCTTCCCCATCCTGATGAACACCATTCACGGGGTGAAGAACGTCGACCGCAACCTGATCCGCGCCGCATCCATGATGGATGCCACGCAGGGCCAACTGCTCAGGCACGTGGTACTGCCGGCGTCGTTGCCCAGCATTTTCGCCGGCCTGCGTATCGCCATCGGATCGGCGTGGATGCTGACGGTCACCGCCGAAATGGTGGCGGTGAAGAGCGGACTCGGCTATTCGCTCTGGGACTCCTACTACTTCCTGCGTTACGACATCGTGGTGGCCGCCATGGCCAGCATCGGCCTGCTGGGCTATCTGTCGGACCTGCTGCTCAAACGCCTGATGGCGTCGGCGCTGCACTGGCAACGGGGCACCACGCTGCAGGGCGGCCACCGTTGAAGGACGAATCATGAGTCATGTCATTTTCGAAGGCATCGGCAAGACCTTCCGCGATGCCCGCCGCAATACCGAACTCGTCACGCTGCGCGACGTCTCGCTGAGCCTGGGTGAGCACGAACTGCTTTGCCTGCTGGGGCCGTCCGGTTGCGGCAAGTCGACCCTGTTGAACATGCTGGCGGGGTTCGAGCATCCCACCCAGGGCCGCGTCCTGGTCAACGGCAAGCCCGTCACCGCACCCGGCGCGGACCGCGGCATGGTGTTCCAACAGGCAACGCTGATGCCCTGGCTGCCGGTGTGGGAAAACGTCGCCTTCCCCTACCGCCTGCGCGGTGCCGGCAAGGCGGAACGGCGCAGGCAGGCTCAGCCCTTCATCGATCTCGTCGGGCTGACCGGGTTCGAGGAACACTACCCCGCCGAACTCTCCGGCGGCATGAGCCAGCGCGTGGGCATCGCCCGCGCGCTACTGCTCAATCCCGGCGTCATCCTCATGGATGAACCTTTCGCGGCCCTCGACGCGCAGACCAAGGCCGATATCCAGGAAGAACTGGTGACGATCTGGCAGAAGTCGCGGTCGACCATCGTGTTCGTGACGCATAGCGTCGAGGAAGCATTGATCCTGGGCACACAGGTAGCCGTCATGACGCATCGTCCCGGCCGCATCCGCGAACTGATTCCCATCGACCTGCCCCGGCCTCGCGACACGACGACACCTCACTTCAATGAAATCAAGCGCCATGTGCTGGGCCTGATCCGCGAGGAAGCCGCGCTGGCACGCGCGGCCTGACGCCGCCGGGCCGGCCGGCCCATTTCATCCAAGCCTTTGAACCGTCCTTGCCGACGAACAGACATCGAGCCTCCTCCATGACCAAACGCCTGCTGCTGGGCATGCTCACGCCCTCCTCCAACACCATCCTCGAACCCGTGACCAGCGCGATGCTGGCCGGCCTGGACGATGCCAGCGCGCATTTCGGCCGCTTCGTGGTGACCGAGATCGCCCTTTCCGATAGCGCGCTGGCGCAGTTCGACGATGCAGCCATCCTGCAAGCGGCGGAACTGCTGTCGCACGCCCGCATGTCGGCCATCTGCTGGAACGGTACGTCTTCAGGATGGCTGGGCTTCGAAGCCGACCGGCAACTCTGCCGCCGCATCGAGGAACGCACCGGGATCGCGGCCTGCACATCCGTTCTCGCCCTGAACGAAATATTCGATTTGAGTAACGTGACCCGCTTCGGTCTCGTGACGCCCTACACCGACGACGTGCAGGCGCGCATCCTGGCCAACTATGCGGCCAGCGGCTACGACTGCGTGGCCGAACGCCACCTGGGCAAGCGCGACAATTTTTCATTCTCCGAAGTCGATGACGCCACCATCCGGCGCATGGTGCGCGAAGTGGCCGAGGCACGGCCGCAAGCCATCTCCATCTTCTGCACCAACCTGCGTGGCGCGCCGCTGGTCGCCGAACTCGAACAGGAGATCGGCATACCCATCTACGACACCGTTTCGACCGCGGTCTGGAAGTCGATCAAGCTTGCCGGCGGCGATACGCGCCGCATCCGGGGCTGGGGTTCTTTGTTCCAGGATCTGGCATGAACGCATCCGCCATGTTGGATCTGGTTGTGCGCAATGCCCGCGTAGCCACCGCGGGCGACATTTTCGAAGCCGACATCGGCGTGCGCGAAGGCCGCATCGTTGCGTTGGCGCAAGGGCTTCCCGCCGCCGTCAAGGAAATCGACGCAGGCGGACGCTGGGTGCTGCCGGGCGGGGTCGACGCCCATTGCCATCTGGCCCAGCCGACCAGCGACGGCTCGCGCATGGCCGACGATTTCCTCAGCGGCACGCGGTCGGCGGCCTGCGGCGGCACCACCACGGTGATTCCCTTCGCGGCCCAGATGAAAGGCCAGTCGCTGGCGCAGGCGGTAAGCGACTACCATGCCGCGGCCGACGGCCAGGCCTGCATAGACTACGCATTTCACATGATCGTCTCGGACGCGACGCCGCATGTCGTGCAGACGGAGCTGCCCGCGCTCATCGGACAAGGCTATACGTCGTTCAAGATCTACATGACGTATGACGACATGAAATTGGACGACGGCCAGATCCTCGACGTCCTGGATGTGGCGCGGCGCGAAGGCGCGATGACCATGATCCACGCCGAAAGCAGCGACTGCATCGCGTGGCTCACCGAACGCCTGCTGGCTCGCGGCCTGCAAAGCCCGCGCTATCACGCCTTGTCACGCCCGCCCGTCGTGGAGCGCGAGGCCACGCACCGCGCCATCTCGCTGGCGGAACTGCTCGATACGCCCATCCTGATCGTGCACGTCTCCGGCCCCGAGGCCACCGACCAGATTCGCTGGGCCCAGACCCGCGGCTTGTCCATTTACGCGGAGACCTGCCCGCAGTACCTGTTCCTGACCGCGGCTGACCTGGAAGGTGAAGGCATGCACGGCGCCCGTTGCATCTGCAGCCCGCCGCCGCGCGACGCGGCCAGCCAGCAGGCGATCTGGAACGGTCTGGCCAATGGCACGTTCCAGGTGTTTTCCTCGGACCATGCACCTTTCCGCTACGACGATCCCCAAGGCAAGCAGGCGCAAGGTCCGGACACGCCTTTCAACCATGTGCCCAATGGCATACCCGGGCTGGAAACGCGGCTGGCCTTGCTGTTCTCCGAAGGCGTGCTGGAGGACCGCATCGACATCAATACTTTCGTCGCGCTCACGTCGACCAATCCAGCCAAGCTGTATGGCCTCTATCCCCGCAAGGGCACCATCGCCATCGGGGCGGATGCCGACATGGTGATCTGGGATACCGGCACACCGCACATCGTGCGCAACACCGACCTGCATCATGAGGTCGACTACACCCCCTATGAAGGCCGCCAGTTGCAGGCATGGCCCGCCATTACGCTGTCGCGCGGCAAGGTGGTATATGAGAACGGCGTGTATCTGGGGCAGGCCGGCGTGGGCCGCTTCCTGCATTGCGAAAAACCCGTGCCTGCGCGCGCGACCCGCTCGCGCCATCGCCACCTGCCCTGGCTGGCCGCGCTGACCGATGCCGCCCGTCCTGACACGGCCCAACCCTGATTCCGAGACGCCGACGCATGCAGACCGCTCCCCTCGCTTCCGCGCCCTTGGACCTTCTCGTCAGCGGCGCCACGATACTTACCGCCGATCCCACGCGACCCTGCCTGACGCACGCATTCCTGGGGATCCGTGACGGTCGTATCGCCTGGCTGGATACCGTCGCACCGCCACAGGGCGCCAGCGCGACGCTGGAGGCTGACGGTCGGTTGGTCACGCCTGGCTTGGTCAACGTACATACCCACTCAGTGCTGACCATGGTGCGCGGCGTCGCCGCGGACCTGGGATTCGCGCCCTCCTACACACCCGGCATCCCCAAGGCGTCGGACCTGACCCCGGAACAGGCGCGTGCCTTCGCCCGCCTGGGCGCGCTCGAAGCCTTGCTGGCGGGGTCGACTGTCATCGGCGACCATTTCACGCATGCCGACGTCACCACTGCCGCCATTGCCGAACTGGGCCTGCGTGTCGCGGCGAGTTGGCGCATCCTGGACGTGGACTTCGATCGCGTGGCAAGCAGTGGCGAGTGGGTGCATGATGTGGACGCCGGCATGCACTTGCTCGACCAGGGCCTGCAACTGGTCGACGCGTGGAGCCGGCATTCCCGTGTCACCGTGCAACTGGCCGCGCATGCCGCGGACACGTGCTCGGACACGCTGCTCCACGCCGTCGCCGAGGCCTCCCGGACACGCGGTCTGCGGGTCAATACGCACCTGGGCCAGAGCCGCGCCGAAGTCGAGCGGGTGCAGGCACGCCGTGGCAGGACGTCGGCGCAGGTATTCGCGGAAGCGGGCCTGCTGAACGACCAGCTTCTGGCCGGCCACTGCATTTATGTCGACGAGGATGACGCGCGGCGCATGGCGCGGGCAGGCGTGCACGTTGTTCATATCCCCAAGTGCAACGCGGCATCGGGGCGCCTGGCGCCCACGCCCATGCTGCGCCGCGCCGGCTTGAACATCGCCCTGGCCACGGACACGCAGCATGGCGACATGATCGAAGTCATGCGCTGGGCGCTTGCCACTGCGCGCATCCAGGAAGGCAAGGTCGACGAGCAGTGGCAGCCGGAACACGTGTTCCACATGGCCACCCAAGGCGGCGCCGATGCCATGGGCATGGGCGAGGACATCGGCAGCCTGGCCGTCGGCAAGGCCGCCGATCTGGTCATCCTGGACGCGCGGCGCCCGCATCTCGTCCCACTTACCCGTCCGGTGGGTACCCTCGTCCACACTGGCCAGGGCCGCGACGTCGATACGGTCATCGTCGCCGGAGAAATCGTCGTGCGCGGCGGACGTCCTGTCCACGCCGACCTTGAAGCCGTTTGCGCCGAGGCCACCGAAGCCGCCCGCGCGCTGTGGGCCGCGGCATGACCGGAGCCAGCGTGCACTAACGAAAAAAACCGGCTCGAAAGAGCCGGTGTCAGGGCGGCTGCCCGAGCAAGGCGCACCGCAAGAGAAGAAAACCCACATGCTCTTTGACCCGTCCGCCGTTGGCTGGACGACGCGATCGAAGGCTTGGTACCGCCGACTATCGCGTGTCCGCGCCCTCCCCCCCGGGAGCGGCGGACGGGAGGGCGGAAGGCAGGTTGCACCTGCTTTCCGCCCGCTCAGGCCACCCTCAGCTGGCGAACTCGACGGGAATCTGCTGAATCCCGGCGAGCAACCAACCACCTTGGGCAGGCTTGAACAAGTTCCAGACTTCCTCGAAACGGAAGGCTTCGGCGCCGGGGGCCTCACGCAGCATGCCGGAGAAGCGCACGCTGGCCAGGTGCCCGTCGGACACGGATTCGATACCAAGCAGCTCGGCGTTCAGCAGGACCACATCGGTCTTGGTGGGTTCGCCCTTGCGTTCCAGCATTTGCGGCTTGAGTTCAATGATCAGGTCATCGGTGAGCAATTCACGCAGGCGATCGGTGTCGCCGCTGTCCCAGATGCCTTGGATACGCTTGAATTGTTCCTTCGCTTCGTTAAGGAAACGCGGCGTGTCGAAGTCGCCGGGAATGACCCAGTCATTGCCCTGGCCTGCATCCTGCGAATTGCCTTGCGCACCACCCGACGTGTTGCCTTGGAAAGCGGTTTGCTGCACGACCGGTGCCGCCTCGGCCGCCTTGGGCGGCAGGATGGCATCGCGCCAGGCCGGCGCCTTCTGGTCGGCCGCGCCGTTGTCGCGGTTCATGCCATAGGCACCCTGCATGGCAGGGCGCGGCGCCGCGCCACGCAGGCGGCGCACGATGAACAGGACGGCGAAGATGACCAGGCCGATCAGCAGCATGCTGGACAGCATTTCGGCGAAGGCACCGCCCAGGCCCATATGCGACAGCAGGGCGGCGATGCCCAGGCCCGCCGCGATACCGGCGATGGGGCCCAGCCAGCGCGAAGCGCCCGTGCGCGCGCCCGCGGCGGCGGCACCGGCGGCTGCGCCCGCGGCCGGCGCGGCAGCGCTGGTGGCACCGGCGGTATTGCTGGCGGCGCTCGGCGGCGTGGTGGCCTGGCGTTGGGTGGTGACGTTACTGGATTGGCGGCCCGCGCTGCTGCCACCGCCGATGCGCTTGGCTTCGGCATCGAAAGAGGTGGCGATCATCGCGGCACCGGCCACGGCGATCAAGGCCGCGGCGGTAAACCGGGTAAAGAGACGGCTGGACATGACGAATACTCCTGGGTATCCCGCCATTGCCCGATAGGGCGGAGCCCTTTCAGGTAGACCCTGCACACTCAAGATGCAGGGTCAGGCGATTGCTTACAGATTGCTGAAAGCAGAGGATAGCCGAGATTGCCGCCCAGGACAAGCGCCGTCCCCAGGGAAGCCGCGCGTGTGGCGCTTATGCCAGTCGCACGCCCTCGTGCAGCGCGGCGACGCCGGCTGTCAGGTTGAAGTACTGCACGCGCTCCAGGCCCGCGGTGCGCAGCATGTCGGCCAGCGTGTCCTGGTCGGGATGCATGCGTATCGATTCAGCCAGATAACGGTAGCTGGCCTCGTCGCCGGCAACCTTGCGGCCCAGCCAGGGCAGGATGTTGAAGGAATACCAGTCATAGGCGGGCGCCAGGGGCTTGGCGACCCGCGAGAACTCCAGCACCAGCAGCTTGCCGCCCGGCTTGAGCACACGCGTCATTTCCGCCAGCGCGCGATCCTTGTGCGTCATGTTGCGCAAGCCGAAGGCCACGCTGACACGGTCGAAATAGCCATCGGGGAAAGGCAGCTTTTCGGCGTCGCACACCGCCGCGGGCAGCAGCAGGCCGGCATCGGTCATGCGGTCGCGCCCGACCCGCAGCATGGAATCGTTGATGTCGGTCAGCCACACTTCCCCGGTGGGGCCGGCGCGGCGCGCGAACGCCTTGGCCAGATCGCCCGTGCCGCCGGCGATGTCCAGCACCCGCATCCCTGGCCGGATGGCGGCGCGCCCTATGGTGAAGGCCTTCCAGATCCGATGCAGGCCCGCCGACATCAGGTCGTTCATGACGTCGTAGCGCGAGGCGACGGAGTGAAACACTTCGGCGACTTTGCGCGCCTTGTCATTTTCCTGGACCGTCGAAAAGCCGAAATGGGTGGTTCCGGCGGACGACTCGGGGGGCGTGGAAGGGTTTTGCATGGTGGATTCCGGGGTCAAGGCGCAATGGTAGCCGATTGCCGGCCAGCGCCACCCGGAGATCGCCCGGGATCGTCATCGGACTGCCCTGGCATCGCCGCGGGATCGTCCTGAGACCACGAGCCATGCCCCAGGAACCGCCCCCGCAAAAATAAGGACAAACATGGCGCCCTGGGCGGCTGCCGTCACATACCTGAAATATTACGGCCATACTATCGCAATGTTTCGACGCCGCCGCGCCTCAGGCCGGCCTCGTCCCGCCATCAAACAGATCCGTATTACTGTTAACAAACATCCATGTCCAGCACCATACTCGTTGTCGAAGACGAACCCGCGATCCAGGAGTTGATTGCGGTCAACCTGTCGTTCGCGGGCCACAAGGTCTTGCGCGCCTTCGACGCTGACCAGGCTCAAACGCTGATTCGCGCCGAGTTGCCCGACCTCATCCTGCTGGACTGGATGCTGCCCGGCACCTCCGGCCTGTCCCTGGCCCGCAAGCTGCGCAATGAAGAGCGCACCCGCACCGTTCCCGTCATCATGCTCACCGCCAAGGGTTCGGAGCAGGACAAGGTCGACGGCCTGGAAGCCGGCGCCGACGACTACATCACCAAGCCCTTCTCGCCGAAGGAGCTGATGGCGCGTATCAAGGCCGTGCTGCGCCGCCGCGCGCCGCAGCTGACCGATGACGTGATCGACGTCGCCGGCCTGCGCCTGGACCCCGTCACGCACCGCCTGAACGGTAGCGGCCATTCGTTGCAGATCGGGCCCACCGAATTCCGCCTGCTGCATTTCTTCATGACGCATCCGGAACGGGTGTTCTCGCGCTCGCAGTTGCTGGACCAGGTCTGGGGCGACCACGTCTTCGTGGAAGAGCGCACCGTGGACGTGCACATCCGCCGCCTGCGCAAGGCGCTGGAGCCCAGCGGCCACGACCTGCACGTGGAGACGGTGCGCGGCAGCGGCTACCGGTTTACTGCCCAGCTTCCCTCGCGCTGAGCGCGACTCCACCAGGGTAGAATGCCGCACCATGATCTGGCTGCGTACGATCGTTTTCATAGTCTTGTGGGCGGTTGCTGCCGCCCTCGTTCAATGGCTGTTGGGCGCGCCGTTCGGCTGGATCCTGATGTGCGTGGCCCTGTCGCTGATGTTGATCAGCCGCAGCCTGCGCACCCAGCGCGCCGCCCACTGGGCGCGCAATCCCGAGGAATCGCCGCCGGTGGCGGTCGGCCCCTGGGATGACATCCTTGCCCCCCTGTACCGCTACGTGCGTGCCCAGACTCGCCAGTTGGGCGAGAGCCGCGACGCCATGCAAGGCATGCTGGCCGCGGCCCAGGCCTTGCCCGACGGCGCCGTTACCCTGAACCAGGACCTGCAGATCGACTGGTGCAACCGCGTGGCCCGCCAGCACCTGGGCCTGCGCCTGCCCGCCGACCGCGGGGCCAATCTGCTGAACCTGGTACGCGCCCCGGAATTCATCGACTACAGCCGCCAGGCGGACTGGCCCGAACCCATACTCGTACGCGTGGCGATCGGCAGCCAGGAGCGCCTGCTGATGATGCAGCTGACCGCCTACGCCCGTGACCAGCGCCTGCTGATCACGCGCGACGTCACGCAGATCGAGAAGCTGGAAACCACGCGGCGCGATTTCGTCGCCAACGTTTCGCATGAACTGCGCACGCCGCTGACGGTGCTGGCCGGTTTCCTGGAGACACTGCGCGACATGCCGCAGGAAGCGCTGACGCAGGAACAGCGCGACCAGTACCTTTCCATGATGCACGAGCAGGCCCAGCGCATGCAGGCCATCGTGGCCGACCTGCTGACCCTGTCCACGCTGGAATCGTCGCCCAGCGCGGAGCCGCATCCCGTGCGCATCGGCACGCTGTTGCAGAACGTGCGCCAGCAGGTGGAAGCGTTGTCGGCCGGACGGCACGACATGCAATGGCACATCGACGACAGCCTGGACGTGCTGGGTGCGGAAAATGAATTGACCTCGGCCTTCGCCAACCTGCTGACCAATGCGGTGCGCTACACGCCCGACGGCGGCACCATCACC
The DNA here is from genome assembly GCF_002209485.1 of Achromobacter sp. HZ34. Classification (GTDB taxonomy): domain Bacteria; phylum Pseudomonadota; class Gammaproteobacteria; order Burkholderiales; family Burkholderiaceae_B; genus Bordetella_C. Next base: position 583,683 of record NZ_NJIX01000003.1, read on the forward strand.
TCCACCTGGGAACGCCTGCCCGATGGCGGCGCCCGCTACAGCGTGCACGACACCGGCATCGGTATCGCGCCGCGCCACATTCCGCGTTTGACCGAGCGTTTCTACCGAGTCGATCGCGGCCGCTCGCGTGCCGTGGGCGGGACCGGGCTGGGGTTGGCGATCACCAAGCACATCGCCATGCGCCACGATGCGGAGCTGGGCATCGTCAGCGACGTGGGCAAGGGCAGCACGTTCTCGCTGACCTTCCCGGCCGAACGCGTCGCGGAATAAGAACAAGGCGGCACGGCCGGCGGGATATCTTGCGGGATAGACAGGAAGGACAACCCCGGCCAGGACAACGAAGAAGAATTCATTCCCCTCCCTGCGCCATGGGCTTGGGGCATGCCGGTTGCGGGCACGAGCTACTCTAGCGTGCTCAGGGTTAATACGTACGGGCGGCTACGCGTACAGCTGAAAGTCAGTTCGCCTGAGGTGCCTCACCGCGTCGACCATGCAGCCCCCCTGCGCGACATCGAGCGCGTGCGGCAGTACTATCCGCACTCATAGAATATGATTCTCATTTGTATTTGGAGCTAAGCAGCATGGCGCAGATCGTCCTCTTCGAGAATGTCCATCCCAGCGGCATTGCCGTTTTCCGCGATTCGGGATTCAACGATATCGCGACCTACTCCTCGTCGCTGCCGCCCGCCGAGTTGCGCGCGGCGCTGGCGGGCGCGGAAGTGGTCGGCATCCGTTCGCGCACCCACCTGGATGCGTCGCTGTTCAAGGAATTTCCGTCGGTGCGCGTGGTCGGCTGCTTCTGCATCGGCACCAACCAGGTCGATCTGGACAGCGCCATGCTCGGCGGCGTGCCCGTCTTCAATGCACCGTTCTCGAACACCCGCTCGGTGGCCGAGCTGGTGCTGGGCGAGGCCATCCTGTTGCTGCGCCGCGTGCCGGAGAAGAATGACCGTGTGCACGAGGGTCATTGGGACAAGACGGCCAATGGCGCCTATGAAGCGCGCGGCAAGACGCTGGGCGTGGTCGGCTACGGCAATATCGGCTCGCAGGTCGGCACGTTGGCTGAAAGCGTGGGCATGCGCGTGGTGTTCCACGATGTCGAAGCCAAGCTGCCGCTGGGCAATGCGCGCGCGGTGTCGACCCTGGCCGAATTGCTGGCGCAAAGCGATGTGGTCACCCTGCACGTGCCGGGCGGCCGCAGCACGGAAAACATCATGAATGCCGAAACCCTGGCGCAGATGAAGCCGGGCGCGATCCTGATCAACGCTTCGCGCGGCACCGTGGTGGATATCGACGCCCTGCACGCGGCGCTGACCTCCAAGCATGTGGGCGGCGCGGCGCTGGACGTGTTCCCGGTGGAGCCCAAGAGCAAGGACGAGCCCCTGGCCAGTCCGCTGGTAGGCCTGCCCAATGTGATCCTGACGCCGCATATTGCCGGCAGCACGCAGGAATCGCAGGAAAACATCGGCCGTGAAGTGGCGGAGAAGCTGGTGCGCTTCATGCAGAGCGGCACCACCAAGGGGGCGGTGAATTTCCCCGAGCTGCCGTTTGTCGAACACTCGGGTACGGCGCGCATCCTGCATATCCACAAGAACGTGCCGGGCGCGTTGGGGACGCTGGATAATCTGCTGGCCGAGCAAGGGCTGAACATCCTCAGCCAGAACCTGCAGACGCGCGGCGAGATCGGTTATGTGGTGACCGACGTGGACGGCAACGTCAACGATAAGGTGATCGCGGCGCTACGTGCGCATCCGATCACGATACGTTGCGAAAAAGCGCTGTAAGGCCTGGGCAGGTCAGCCGGCGCCCGCGGCGGCGATGAGGCAGCGGGACATCTGGCCGGCCAGGCCGTCGGGGTCGGTATTGCGGCGCGAGACGATGCCGATTTCCCGGTTGAAGGCGGCGGCGCCCAGGTCCAGCAGGAGCAAGCCTTCCGTATTCAATTGCCGCGTATGCGGCAGCACGGCCACGCCCAGGCCGTTGCGCACCAGGTTGGCGATGGCGTCGATTTCGTCCAGCTCGACCGCTTCGTGCACCGCGATGCGGTGGCGGCGCAGGAAATTGTCGACCAGGCGGCCGCCGAAGGACGCGCGCTCATAGCGGATGAAGGGGAGCCTGGCCAGGGCGTCGCGCCAGGGCATGTCGGGCAGCGCGGCGGGCACCGCCACCAGCATGGGCTCGGCCAGCAAGGGCCGCCAGTCCAGCTCCGGCGGCAGGGTGAAAGGCGGACGGATCAGGACCGCCAGGTCGACCTCGCCCGCGTCCACCTGCCCCAGCAGCGCCAGCGAGACACCGGGCACGATGCGCACGCTGACGTCTGGATAGTCGGCGCGCAGCGCGGCCACGGCCTGGACCAGCAGGCTCTGCTGCACCGAGGCGATGGCCGCCACACGCAGGGCGCCGGAGACGTGGCCGCTGCCCACCTGGCGCACCATGCGGTCGACCAGGCCCAGCAATTCTTCCGTGTGCGCCAGTACTTCCCGGCCCGCCGCGTTCAGGGACGCGTTACGCGCGCCGCGGTCGAACAGGTCTGCCCCGATGAAATCCTCCAGCCGGCGGATCTGGGCGCTGACGGCGGATTGCGTCAGGCCCAGCTGCTGGCCCGCCCCCGTAAAGGTGCCATCACGCGCCACGGCGACGAAGGTTTTGAATTCACGAAGCATGGTCATGGAGTCGGGGGTCGGGGGGTCGGGGGCTTTTCATAAGACCCCGGCCCCCGGCCGGGAGCCGCGGGGGCGCCGGGGCCGGGGCCGAGGCGGGGCTCGGGCTGGGGCCGAGGGCCCGGCCTTGTAGCAACGGCCGGCGTTGAGGCTTGGCGGGGTTAGAGCCGCAGCGTATCAGGACAGATTAACGAGCATCATTTTTCTGATTGCTAAGGATCAAAAAATATCGTTTTTCAATCGAAAAAACAAGCCCTAAACTTCGTCTTGTCTGAAGCGCCGGGCCATTTGCCGGCCAGGCGTGATCCCCCCTCTCACTGTGTTTTTCCGTTTCCCGTTCCTGGATTCATCATGAGTGCTCAAACCGCCGTCATTCCTCCTTTCCACCTCGCCTTCCCCGTGCGGGACATCGCCGAAGCGCGCGCCTTCTACGGCGACCTGCTGGGCTGTCCGGAGGGGCGTAGCGCCCCGGAATGGGTGGACTTCGACTTCTACGGCCACCAGATCGTCGCCCACCTGGCGCCGGACGAATGCGGCCACAAGCAGACCAGCCCCGTCGATGACCACGACGTGCCGGTGCGCCACTTCGGCGCCATCCTGCCCATGGAAGCCTGGGAAGACATGGCCGGCAAACTGACCCGCGCCGGCACCAAGTTCGTGATCGAGCCCTACATCCGCTTCAAGGGTGAAGTGGGCGAACAGGCCACCATGTTCTTCCTGGATCCGTCGGGCAACGCCCTGGAATTCAAGTCGTTCAAGAATATGGAATCGCTGTTCGCCAAGTAAGTCCTGGCGCCCTGCCGCAATCCCACGACCGCCGCCCGTGTCCCCACCGGCGGCGTTTTTGTATTCGCGCACGCACTGTGATTACACTGCGCACAGGGCCGCGCGGCGCAACCGCGGCATTCGACAATCACAGGATCAGAATCGAGCATGGCATCTACCATAGATTTGAACTGCGACATGGGCGAGAGTTACGGCGCCTGGCACATGGGCAATGACGAAGCCGTATTGCAGTACGTCACTTCGGCCAATATCGCCTGTGGTTTCCACGGCGGCGATCCCGGCACCATGCGCCACACCGTCGCCGCGGCCCTGGCGCAGGGCGTGGCCCTGGGCGCGCATCCCAGCCTGCCCGATCTGGCCGGCTTCGGCCGCCGCGTCATGCAGATCAGCCCGACCGAAGCCTACGACATGGTGGTCTATCAAGTGGGCGCCCTGGCCGGCGTCGCCGCGGCCCAGGGCGCGCGCCTGCATCACGTCAAGGCGCACGGCGCCTTGTACAACATGGCGGTCAAGGACGTGGCGCTGGCGCAGGCCATCTGCCGCGCCGTGCACGACGTCGACGCGTCCCTGGTCCTGTACGGCCTGGCCGGCAGCGAACTGCTGCGGGCCGCGCAAGAACTGGGCATGCCGGTGGCCAGCGAAGTTTTCGCCGACCGCACCTACCAGGACGATGGCTCGCTATCGCCCCGCAGCCGCCCCGGCGCCATGATCGAGGATCTGGAGACGGCCGTGGCCCAGGTGGTCCGCATGGCCTCTGAAGGCAAGGTGCGCTCCGTCAACGGCAAGGACGTTCCCGTGCAGGCCGACACCCTGTGTATCCATGGCGACCAGCCCAATGCCGTGATCTTCGCCACCGGCATCCGCGCCGCGCTGGAAAAAGCCGGCATCGCCGTGCGCACCATGCCGGGCGGCCCGATCGCTTGAGACCTGGCGGCCGCGCGGTTGGCGGGAGCCGCGCGTGAAGCGGAAGCCTGCCATTGCAGGCCCGGTCTTCACGCGCTTGCCACGATCTCCGGGTAGACCTCGGCGGCGTACGCCCGGACCACCACCGTCAGGAAAGCCTCGGTCATCTCGCGGCGGACAGCCGCGGCGCGCACGAGGTCATGGTCGCGCAGCGCGCTGACGATGCGGCCGACGCCTTCGACCACTTGTGCGATGGGCGTGACCTCGCGCCTGAGCACGATGTGGCGCAGCGGCTCGCAACGGTCGGTCAGCTTGGATAGCGCGGCCGTCAGTGGCCTGTTGTCATTGAGCAGGACGATGGTGTTGAAGAATTCGCGGGTCAGGTCCAGGCAATCCAGCTCGCCTTCGCCGGGCCGGCAATCCTGCAGCCGCGCGTACAAGCCGTGCAGGTCGACCATGAGCGGCGCCAGGTCGCTGTGCTCCGCCAACCGGATTATGGCGTAGGCTTCGAGCTCCGCCCGCAGCTGGTAGATGTGGCGGATTTCCTGTTCGCTGTACAGCGCCACACGGAAGCCGCGCCGTTGGGCGTGGGTGACCAGACCGCTCAATTCCAGCAGGCGCAGCGCCTCGCGGATGGGACTGCGACTGGTACCGAAGCGCCTTTCGAGTTCTTGTTCGCGCAACGGTTGGCCGGGACGCAGAGTCCCGTCCACGATCATGCGTCTGACCTGTTCCTGCAAAAAATATGGAATGGTCGCGGGCGCCTTCATTTCCATGAATTCATCTTCTCCGTTATATGAGTGGCGCCGCCCGATGCGCGCGAATTAATTTAGCTGGAAACCGATAGAAACATAATTGTATTGCGCACGACAATTGTTCGGCAATTTTTTGCATAAATTGACTTCAAATTTCGTCAAATCTACCTCGAATTGTCGTAAATTTGCGCTCTGTATCGCGTTTATCTCGATTTTATTCAGTTTAATCACTCAAATGTTACGCGACAGTTTGCTGGTTTTTTTGATTGTTTCCGACGATCCGAACTAAGGGAATGGCTTAGGCACGCGGCGAAAAAAAAGCGCCCGCTCAAGCGGGCGCCTCATGCACGGAATCGGGATCACGGGGCGCGCCGCCTCAGCGGCACGCTCCAAGAAAAAATCAGACCAGCACCCGTTCGATGCCTCCAGCGTTAGCCCGCTTCACGTATGAAGCCATCCAGTCTTCACCCAGGATATGGCGCGCCATCTCCACCACGATATAGTCGGCCTCCATCTTCGTATCGCCCTGGTAGCGCGACAAGCCCTGCAGGCAGGACGGGCATGACGTCAGCACCTTGACGTCGCCGTCAAAGCCGTCAGCCCGGATCGCGTCCCCGCCCTTGCGCAACTCCTCTTCCTTGCGGAAGCGCACCTGGGTCGAGACATCCGGCCGCGACACCGCCAGCGTGCCGGATTCGCCGCAGCAACGGTCGCTCTTGATGGCGCCGTCGCCAACCAGCGACTTCACGGTCTTCATGGGGTCCTGCAGCTTCATCGGCGTGTGGCAGGGATCGTGGTACATGTAGCGCACCCCCTGCACCCCGTCCAGCTTGATGCCCTTCTCCAGCAGATACTCGTGGATATCGATCAGCCGGCAGCCGGGGAAGATCTTCTCGAACTCATAGCCCGCCAACTGGTCGTAGCAGGTGCCGCAGCTGACCACCACCGTCTTGATGTCCAGGTAGTTCAGCGTGTTGGCCACCCGATGGAACAGCACCCGGTTGTCGGTGATGATCTGGTCGGCCTTGTCGTTCATGCCGTTGCCGCGCTGCGGATAGCCGCAGCACAGATAGCCGGGCGGCAGCACGGTCTGCACCCCCGCATGCCATAGCATGGCCTGTGTAGCCAACCCGACCTGCGAGAACAGCCGTTCCGAACCGCAGCCCGGGAAATAGAACACCGCCTCGGTTTCAGCCGACGTCGCCTGCGGATCGCGGATGATGGGAACGTAATTGGCGTCCTCGATATCCAGCAGCTTGCGCGCCGTCTGCTTGGGCAGGCCGCCCGGCATCTTCTTGTTGATGAAGTGCACCACCTGCTCGCGCAGCGGCGCCTTGCCCACCGTCGCCGGCGGCTTGCGCGTCTGCTTGCGCGCCAGGCCCGACAGCAGCTCGTTGGCGGTGCGCTGCATCTTGTAGCCCACGCCCACCATGGCCTTGCGGGTGGCGTTGATGGTGGCCGGATCCTTGGCGTTCAGGAAGAACATGGCCGCCGCGGTGCCCGGATTGAAGGACTTCTTGCCCATGCGGCGCAGCAGCGCGCGCATGTTCATCGACACGTCGCCGAAGTCGATGTCCACCGGACAGGGGTTGTAGCACTTGTGGCAGACCGTGCAGTGGTCGGCCACATCCTCGAATTCTTCCCAATGCTTCAGGCTGACGCCACGGCGAGTCTGTTCCTCGTACAGGAAGGCTTCCACCAGCAGCGACGTGGCAAGAATCTTGTTGCGCGGCGAATAGAGCAGGTTGGCACGCGGCACATGCGTGGCGCACACCGGCTTGCACTTGCCGCAACGCAGGCAGTCCTTGACCGACGCCGAGATCGCGCCGATCTCGCTCTGTTGCATGATCAGCGATTCATGCCCCATCAGGTTGAAGCTGGGCGTCCAGGCATGCGTGAGGTCGGCGCCAGGCATCAGCTTGCCGGCATTGAAGCGCCCTTGCGGGTCGACCTTGCGCTTGTAGTCCTGGAAGGGCTGCAGCTCCTCCTGGGTCAGGAATTCATATTTGGTCAGGCCGATGCCGTGCTCGCCCGAAATCACGCCGTCCAGGTCGCGCGCGATCTGCATGATGCGCGCCACGGCCTCGTTGGCCTCGCCCAGCATTTCATAATCATCGGAGTTGACGGGGATGTTGGTATGCACGTTGCCGTCGCCCGCGTGCATGTGCAAGGCCACGAACACCCGGCTCTTGAGCACGCGCGCATGGATGGCGCGCATTTCGTCCAGTACCTTTTTGCAGGCATCGCCCGGGAAGACGCGCTGCATTTCCGCCAGCACTTCGGTCCTCCACGACGTCCGCAGCGTGCGGTCCTGCACCACATCGAACACGCGCGCGTCCGGCTGCGCCGCCAGGCGGTCGGCCAGGGTCGACTGCAGGTGCACCAGGCCCAGGCGCGCCAGGTCCGGCAGCGCCTGCGTCAGCGGCAGGTCCAGATGGTCCAGCATCCAGCGCCAACGCGCACGGGTGCCGTCGATGATCTCCTGCGCGTGGCGGGTACGCTCGTTGAGCAGTTCCGTGCGCGTGATCTCGGCGTCCTCGGCGTCTTCCGACTTGCCCAGCGGCAGGGGTTCGGCCAGGAAGGCATCCAGCGCGTCCAGCAGCTTGAGCTTGTTGCGCGTGGACAGTTCGATATTGATGCGTTCGATGTGGTCCGTGTACTCGCCCATGCGGTTCAGCGGGATCACGACGTCTTCATTGATCTTGAAGGCGTTGGTGTGACGCGCGATGGCCGCGGTGCGCGAGCGGTCGGCCCAGAATTTCTTGCGCGCTTCGGCGCTCACCGCCACGAAGCCTTCGCCGTGACGGGTATTGGCCAGGCGCACCACTTCGCTGGCGGCCGCGGCCACGCCGGCGTCGTCATCGCCGACGATGTCGCCGATCAGCACCATCTTGGGCAGGACGCCGCGCTTGCTCTTGGTGACGTAGCCCACCGCGCGCAGATAACGTTCGTCCAGGTGTTCCAGGCCCGCCAGGATGGCGCCGCGCTTCTTGCCGTCGGTGTCCAGGTAATGCTTGACCTCGACGATCGACGGGATGGCGTCGCGCGCCTGGCCGAAGAATTCCATGCAGACGGTGCGCGTGTGCGCGGGCATGCGATGCAGCACCCAGCGCGCGGACGTGATCAGCCCGTCGCAGCCTTCCTTCTGCACGCCGGGCAGGCCGGCCAGGAACTTGTCGGTGACGTCCTTGCCCAGGCCTTCCTTGCGGAAACGCCGCCCTTCGATTTCCAGGACTTCGCTGCGCAGGGGCGTGGTGCCGGGCTTGCCGCGGCCGTCGAACCACTGGAGTTCGAAACGGACCACGTCGACATCATGGATCTTGCCCATGTTGTGCGCCAGGCGCGTCACTTCCAGCCAGTTGCCTTCCGGATCGACCATGCGCCACCAGGCCAGATTGTCCAGCGCGGTGCCCCACAGCACGGCTTTCTTGCCGCCCGCGTTCATGGCGATATTGCCGCCCACGCAGGACGCTTCCGCCGAAGTGGGATCGACGGCGAAGACGAATCCCGCCGCGGCCGCGGCGTCGGCCACGCGCTTGGTGACCACGCCCGCACCGGTGAAAATGGTCGCAACTTCCCCATCGCGGCCCGGCAGGGTACAGGACTCCACCTGGCCCAGGGTTTCGAACTTCTCGGTGTTGATGACGGCCGACTTCCACGACAGCGGAATGGCGCCGCCGGTGTAGCCGGTGCCGCCCCCCCGGGGAATGATGGTCAGGCCAAGCTCGATACAGCCGCGCACCATGGCGGCGATCTCGTCTTCATTGTCCGGCGTCAGCACCACGAAGGGGTACTCGACACGCCAGTCGGTGGCGTCGGTGACGTGGGCCACGCGCGACAGGCCATCGAACTTGATGTTGTCGCGGGCGGTGATGCGGCCCAGGACTTTCTGCGCCTGCTTGCGCAGGGCGGCGGTTTCGTCGAATTGCGCTTCGAAGGCGGCGATGGCGGCACGGGCGCGCTCGATCAGCTGCAACACCTTCTCGTCGCGATACAGGTCCCGGCCTTCCTGGAAGTCGATGCGCGTCGGTTCACGCCGCTTGTCGATTTCGCCCAGGCGATGGTGCAAGGCCTCGATCAGCTGGCGCCGGCGCTTGGGATTTTCCAGCAGGTCGTCCTGCAGATACGGATTGCGGCGCACGACCCAGATGTCGCCCAATACCTCGTACAGCATGCGCGCGGAGCGCCCGGTACGGCGCTCGCCCCGCAGATCGGACAGCAACTGCCACGCGTCCGCGCCGAGCAGACGGCCAACGATTTCCTTGTCGGAAAACGAGGTGTAGTTGTAGGGAATTTCTCGCAGGCGGGTGCCGGGAGCCGGCGGCGTCGCCGCGTCGAGGATCATGCTGGCGATGGGGGCGTTCATGGATGCTGAGGGTGGGCCCTTAAAAGCGCATTTTACGTCATGGCCACGCCAGACCCAGGGCATACCCCCCGAGTGGCGCCGAAAAAGCGTTGCGCGGCCACATGCTTACAAGAATCTGAGAAATTGCCGCACCGGTCAGGTTTGCGGGAACAGCCAGATCAGGCCGCCAGTCATGGCGAGGTAGCGCAGGAATTTACCGATTGCCATGTAGACCACGCAAGGCCAAAACGACAAACGTAGCCATCCCGCAACGGCGCACAGGGGATCGCCCACGGCCGGCAGCCAGGACAGCAGCAGGGCCGGCGGCCCCACCCGGTGGCACCAGTCGTGGGCGCGCTTGTGCCAGCGGCTCTCGGTGGCGGTGGACTTGGCCTCGTCGGCCTTGTGCGGATGCTTTTCCTTCCATTTCTCCGCCGCCCGCCAGGCGCCCAGGCCCATGGCGTAGCTGATGGCGCCGCCGATGGTGTTGCCCGCCGTCGCCACCAGGATGGCCGGCCAGAACATGTCGGGCGCCAGCTTGACGTACCCGAACACGGCAGGCTCCGAGCCCAGCGGCAGGAGCGTGGCGGATATCAGGCTGATGATGAAGATGGCGCTCAGGCCCACATTGGGCAGGGCGAGCACCTGCAGCAGCCAGTCGATCGAGGACATCAGGGATTCTTCCATTGCGGCAGTTTAGCCGGGCCCGCGAGCGCGTTATCGGCCTTATGCCCTGTGGTAATCTGCCCGACGCTAGCAACCCTGAGAACCACCTCCCGTCAAGCCGAAATTTCCCACCCCCCCTCATGTCTACCGATTACCTGAAACGCATACTCACTTCGAAAGTCTACGACGTTGCCGTCGAGACGTCCCTGGACCCGGCACCTCTGCTGTCCCAGCGAATTTCGAACGCGATTCTGCTCAAGCGGGAAGACACGCAGCCGGTATTCAGTTTCAAGCTGCGGGGTGCCTACAACAAGATGGCCAACCTGACGCCGGCCGCGCGCGCGCGCGGCGTCATCGCGGCCTCGGCCGGCAATCACGCGCAGGGCGTGGCCCTGTCGGCCCGCCGCCTGGGTTGCCGCGCCGTCATCGTCATGCCCACCACCACGCCGCAAGTGAAGATCGACGCGGTGCGCCGCCTGGGCGGTGAGGTGGTGCTGGAAGGCGAAAGCTACTCCGACGCCTACGCCCATGCCGCCAAGCTGGAAAAGAAGGAAAAGCTGACCTTCGTCCATCCCTTCGACGATCCCGACGTGATCGCCGGCCAGGGCACGGTGGGCATGGAGATCCTGCGCCAGCATCCCGGCGACCTGGATGCGGTGTTCGTCGCCGTCGGCGGCGGCGGCCTGATTTCCGGCGTGGCCACCTATATCAAGCAACTGCGTCCCGGCATCAAGGTGATCGGCGTCCAGACCGAGGATTCGGACGCCATGGTGCGCAGCATCAAGGCGGGCCGCCGCGTCATGCTCAACGATGTCGGCCTGTTTTCCGACGGCACCGCGGTCAAGCAGGTGGGCGCCGAGACCTTCCGCCTGGTCAAGCAGTACGTGGATGATTTCGTGGTGGTCGACACCGACGCCATCTGCGCCGCCATCAAGGACGTCTTCCAGGACACGCGCAGCGTGCTGGAACCGGCCGGCGCCCTGGCCGTGGCCGGCGCCAAGCAATACCTGGCGCAGCACAAGTGGAAGAACAAGACGGTGGTGGCCATTTCCTGTGGCGCCAACATGAATTTCGACCGCCTGCGCTTCGTCGCCGACCGCGCCGAAGTGGGCGAAATGCGCGAGGCGGTCTTCGCCGTATCGATGCCCGAGCAACGCGGCAGCTTCCGCAAGTTCTGTGAACTGGTGGGCGACCGCAGCGTCACGGAATTCAACTACCGCATATCCGACAGCGCGCGCGCGCACGTGTTCGTGGGCGTGCAGGTGGCCTCGCCGGCCGAGTCGGACAAGATCGCGGGCCACTTCCGCAAGCATGGTTTCGATACGCTGGACCTGACCCACGATGAAATGGCCAAGACCCACCTGCGTCACATGGTGGGAGGCCGCTCGACGCTGACGCAGAACGAGGTGCTGTATCGCTTCGAATTTCCCGAACGGCCGGGCGCCTTGATGCGCTTCCTCAACTCGATGAAGCCGGAGTGGAACATCAGCCTGTTCCACTATCGCAACCAGGGCGCCGACTACGGCCGCATCCTGATCGGCATCCAGGTTCCACCCGGGGACAAGAAGCAGTTCAAGACCTTCCTGGAAGAAGTGGACTACCCGTACTGGAACGAAACCGAGAATCCGGCGTATAAGCTTTTCCTGTAGTTTTTCCCCTGTTTCCAGGGCCCGCGAGTGCGCCGGCCCTGGCAGGCGCGGCGGCGCACCCGCGGCCGCGCCTGAATGTCGATTCTGCATCTGCCCTGCCGGGCGCTGGGACTTCAAACGTGGATATCCAGCTTAACGATATCGCCTTGTTCGTCGAGGTGGCCAAGCGCAAGAACTTCAGCCATGCGGCCGAAGCGCTGAACATCCCGTCGGCCACGTTGTCGCGCCGCGTCACCGAGCTGGAACGTTCGGTGGGCATGAAGCTGCTGAACCGCAGCACGCGGCGCATCGACCTGACCGAGGCCGGCGCGATCTATTTCGAACGCTGCCGCCATATCGTCGAAGAGGCGCGCATCGCCCACGACCAGCTGCAGGACATGGCGGCCCAGCCCAAGGGCCGCCTGCGCATCTCGCTGCCGCCCAGCCTGGCCAGCCTGTTCCTGCCGGTGATCATCCGCGACTTCATCGCCGAGTACCCCGACATCGAGTGCGACTTCGACCTGAGCGTGCGGCCGATCGATCCCATCAGCAACCCCTACGACCTGGTGCTGCGCTTCGGGCAACAGCCCGATTCCAGCCTGATCTCGCGCCAGGTGGTGCTGATGGCGCACCAGTTGTACGCGGCGCCATCCTACCTGGCCCGCCATGGCGAGCCGCGCACGCCGGCCGACCTCAGCCATCATGAATGCCTGCGGCCGCTGGTAAGCGATGCGTATCAGTTCTGGATGCTGCATTCCGGCGAACGGGCCGAACGGGTGCAGGTGATCGGCCGCCTGGCCTCGAACAATATGGGCATGCTGGGCCGGCTGGCGGTGCGGGGCATGGGCATCGTGCCCCTGCTGGTCTACGACGCCATGGAACGTGCCATCGAGCGTACGGGCCTGGTGCGGGTACTGCCGGACTGGAACCTGACGCCGGTGCCGCTGTTCGCGCTGCTGCCGTCGCGAACCTTGCCGGCCAAGACGCGCGCGTTCCTGGACTACATCAAGCCGCGCCTGAAGGACCAGCACTAGAGATGGCGGCACCCGGGGCGATGGCAGCGCCCGGGTCGCCCGGATCAGTGAGGCCCCGGACCCGGCCTTAAACGCCGGCGCCGGCCGCGCTTTCGCTGCCGTCGGCGTCGTAGCGACAGATCGAATACAGCGGCGTGCCGGTACTGGCGACGGCAGCCGCGCCGCCCAGGTCGGGCAGATCGATGATGGTCGCGGCCTCCACCACATTGGCGCCCAGCCGCTGTAGCAGCTTGACGGCGGCGAGCATGGTGCCGCCGGTGGCGATGAGGTCATCGACCAGCAGCACGCGCTGGCCGGTGCGCACCGCATCCGTGTGGATTTCCACCGCCGAATTGCCGTATTCCAGCGAATAAGGTTCCGCCACCGTGCGGTAGGGCAGCTTGCCCTGCTTGCGCACCGGCACGAAGCCCAGGTTCAGCTCATAGGCGAGCACGCTGCCTATGATGAATCCGCGTGCGTCCACACCCGCGACCAGATCCAGTCTTTGACGCATGTAGCGGTAGACGAAAAGATCGATCAGGGCGCGAAAAGTGCGGGGGTCTTGCAGCACAGGGGTGATGTCGCGAAACACCACGCCGGGCTTGGGCCAATCCGGAACACTGCGTATCGTGCGTCGGACAAGTTCTGCGTAGTCGGTTTGCATGGTGGCGGACCGGCCTGGGAGGATGGGTGCAAACTATAACCGGCCCCGGCACAACTAGCCAAACGCGATGCAAATGACGTGAAATTTTTGACTAATTCGTTGCGTCGTTGCGGGGAAATACGGGCCGGGTCAGCGGTCTGCTGCAACTGCCTGAGAGGTCGCCTGCGGCGCGTGGCGGTCGCCCACGCGGACTGCTTGACCGATGCTCACCAATGCGTATCCTTGCTCTTCCGCTTGCCTTTCCCATTTTCCGAGCGACCTACCCCCGGAGGCCCGATGTCCACCGCCAGCAGCACCGGCATTCCCCTGCGCCCTTTCGAACTCGCCTATCCCGACATCAATGTGGAGCGCGCCGGCAACACCGGCACCGAAGGCGTCTGGCATTTCGACTCCGGCCAGCCCGGCCCCACGGTGATGATCACCGCCCTGATACACGGCAACGAACTGTGCGGTGCCTGGGCGCTCAAGGACGTCCTGGCTGCCGGCTTGCGGCCGCGCCGCGGCGCCCTCACCCTGGCGTTCTGCAACCTGGCCGCTTTCGACCGTTTCGATGCCGCGTCCTATACGGATTCGCGCTTCGTCGACGAAGACATGAACCGCGTCTGGTCGGACGACAAGCTGGCGGATTCCTCCACGCAGGAACGGCGCCGTGCCGCGCAGATCCTGCCCTGGGTGAAAAAGGCGGACTGGCTGCTGGACATCCACTCCATGAGCAATTCCACGGTGCCGCTGCAGATGTCCGGCGTGCACCAGCACAATATCGACCTCGCGCTGACGCTGGGCAATCCGGCGCACATCATCGCCGATGCCGGCCACGCTGCCGGCGTGCGCATGCGCGATTACGGCCGCTTCGGCACCGCACAGGACAATGGTGCACGCTCGCTGCTGATCGAGTGCGGCTTTCACGGCGCCCCCTCCGCTCATCAGGTGGCGATCGACCAGGTGGCGCGTTTCCTGGTGGCCTCCGGCATCGTCGAGGCGGCACACCTGCCGGGCACGTGGTTCGCGCCGGCCGCGCCCAGCCAGGAGGCACTGCGCGTGACCGATGCCATCGCCGCCAAGAGCATGGACTTCCGCTTCTCCCAACCCTGGAAAGGCCTGGAAAAGCTGCCCCATGCGGGCACTGTCATCGCCTGGTCGGATGGCGAAGCCGTCACCACGCCCTACGACGACTGCGTGCTGATCATGCCCGCGGTCAATGTGCGGCCCGGCGTGACGATGGTGCGGCTGGCCCAACCGATCGCGCAGCGGATCTGAAAGGCTGAACTGGGGGACTGAAAAAATAAATCGTTCAGGTGGGAATGGTTAAGGACATCGCGCCACATAACAGCTTCTTACTTTTTATTGGAGCTGCGCGATGTCCAGCACGCTGTCGTTTTCCCAAGCCACGCCCACCGCGGTGGCTACACCCGCGCCCATCGGCACGCCAGCGTCGGCAACCTCCGACGCCCCCACGTTCACCAATCTTTGCAACCTGCGCGATCCCGCGCAATTCCACAGCATCACCGTCCACGGTTTTCCTGGCGAGAAATCGGCGCAAGAAATGGATGCCATGGTGAACGCCGTCAGCACTGGCCTGGAGCAGCAATGCGGCATCCCGGCAGCGCGCATCGTGCGCGTCACACATGGCAGGCCTGCCGACCTGCCTCGCAGGCTGGGTGACAAGGTGCTGGTCGACTTGCGCCTGGTCTCCAGCCCCGAGACCCCGCGGGTCACCCTGTTCCACGTACGCAAGATCGGCCCGGACCAGGCGGGCAAGGATCTGGCGTGAGCGCATGCGGCAGATGGAAATCCGGGAACGAAATCGGGCGTGCCTCCTACTCAGAGGCACTCTTGCAACGCTTTTTGTCCAGGAAGACTTGCGATGCCCATGATGCGATTCCACTCACCGATTTTCTGTGCCCTGCCGCCCGACGCCAGCGCCAAACCAGCCCCGCGCGATGCAGCCCTTACGGCGCCCATGATGGACGCGACCTACAGGATGCTGGCCACGCTCGATGAAATGTCGAAGGCCTCGCGCATGGCGGACATGCGCGAGCTCATGCTCGACAACTCGGACGAAAATCCGGACGAGACGGCGGATAAAAGCGCGCGTTCGAAGCAGCGCCGGCGCCGCTCCACGGATCCGGAGCCATCCCGCGAGGCCGCGGAAACTGCTCGGCTTCGCGCCGAGTTCAACGCGGAACTGGCCCAACGCAAGACGGAAGACCTGGAGCGTATCGAACTGACGGGCTACTCCAAGGACGATACGGATCGCGTGTTGTCCCTGGTCGAGCAGCTCAAGCGCCACATGGTCGACCACGGCCTGAACCCGCGCCTGTTCGAAATCAAGATCAAGAGGATCGCCTTCTGGGACGACCAGAGCAAGCATGGGTCGGTGGATATCCACTATGTCGCAGCCACCAGCAAGAAGACCCGGCGGGAGGCCGCCGCGCCGGCACCGGAGCCGGCCGCCGCGCCCACGCCCCCCGTCGTCAGGGACGGCAACCGGCGCAGGCAGAGCTACGCGATCCTGGAAGAGGTGACGCCATGGGCCACCACGCCTGCATCGTTCGTGCGACATGCATCCATGCGCCATGCGTCCATGCTGCCCGTGGGCCTGTCCACCGTGGAACGCCGCAGTCTCGACATCATCGCCTTCGACGTGAAGAAGTCTTTCGGCAGGGACGCATCGGAGATCACCCTCACCGGCTATACCCGGGCCAACGCACAGTCGGTCATGCCCAAGCTGGAAAAGATGGCCGACTACCTGGCGCACACCAAAGGGCTCAGGCGGGACAGCATCAGGCTGGATCCGCGGCGCCTGGATCCTGTGCACGACCAGGCGGGGGTGTGGGACCAGCGGGTAGAGATCGATGTGCGGGACCCGGCCCGCGACGGCGCTCGCCCGCCGCGCCAGCGTAGGTGTTTGCCCTAGCTTTTTCCGCTCCACCGCCGCTATCCCCTGGCAGGCATGCCCAAACCCCGCGTAACAGGGGCCAGGCACGCCGCCAGCCCCTGTTCATCGGGTTAAAGTATCGCCCGCGTCCCTCTTGGATGCGCGCCAATACTGTTAGGGAACTCCGCGTGGCATTGTTCATCCTGCGCAGGCTCTTGCAAAGCCTGTTCGTTCTATTAGCCGTTTCGGTCGTCGTCTTCTGTGCGGTCTATGCGGTGGGCGACCCGATCGAGCTGCTGGTCAGCCCGGAAGCCAGCCCCGCCGACCGCCAGGCCATGATCATCCGCCTGGGCCTGGACCTGCCGCTATGGCAGCAATACACCCACTTCCTGTGGAACGCCGTGCACGGGGACCTGGGCAATTCCTTCGTTCAGGGTGTCCCCGCGCTGGACATGATCCTGCAACGCATGCCGGCCACTTTCGAACTGGTGCTGGTAGCCATTGGCATGACCTGTCTGGTCGGCATTCCGCTGGGCCTGGTGGCGGGCCTGTACCGCGACACCCCGCTAGGCAAGACCATCATGGGCACGTCGGTGCTCGGCTTCTCGCTGCCCAACTTCTGGCAGGGCATGATGCTGATCCTGCTGTTCGCGGTGTGGCTGGGCTGGTTGCCGGCATCGGGACGGGGCGACACGGTATCCGTGGCAGGCGTGCCGCTGTCCCTGTTCACGCGTGACGGCTGGGCCCACCTGATCATGCCCGCCATCAACCTGGCGCTGGCCAATGTTGCGCTGGTGCTGCGGATGACGGCGTCCGGCGTGGCCGAGGCGCAGAACCAGGAATACGTCAAATTCGCGCGCGCCAAGGGCTTGCGGCCCGGCCGCATCGTCAGCCGCCACATCCTGCGCAACATCCTCATTCCGGTGGTCACCGTCATCGGCATGGAAATGGGCCACCTGATCGCCTATTCCACCATCACCGAAACCGTGTTCGCCTGGCCTGGCATGGGCAAGCTGCTCATCGACAGCGTCTACCAGCTGGACCGCCCGGTGGTCGTCGCCTACGTGATGCTGGTCACCATGCTGTTCGTGGTCATCAACCTGATCGTCGACATTCTCTATGCCGTGCTCGATCCGCGCGTACGCCTGCTCGCACCGGCGCATTGACACTCCAGGCCCTCTCTCATGCCCACTCCTGACCATTCCGCCCGCACGCGCACCGTGCCTCCCATCGCGGAGACGCCACGCCGCGCGGCCATCCTGAAGAAACTCCATGCGGTGCCCACTGCGCGCGGCACCCTGCTGGTGCTGCTGGTGCTGGCGGTGGTGATTCTGCTGGCCCCCTATTTCGCGCCGCAGAATCCCTACGACCTTGCCAACCTGAACCTGCTCGACGGCCGCCTGCCGCCCCGTTCGGCCTCGATGGACGGCCATATGTACTGGCTCGGCACCGATGACCAGGGCCGCGACATGCTCAGCGCCATCCTGTACGGGCTGCGCATCAGCCTGCTGGTGGGCCTGAGCGCGGTATTCCTGGCCACCGCGGTAGGCAGCGTGGTGGGCCTGGTGGCCGCCTACGCCGGCGGCCTCATCGATGCGGTGCTGATGCGCGTGGTGGACTTCGTGCTCGGCTTTCCTTCCATCCTGGTGGCGCTGGTGCTGCTGGCCGTGATGGGACGCGGCGTGGACAAGGTGATCCTGGCGCTGGTGCTGGTGCAATGGGCGCATTACGCCCGCATCATGCGGGGCCGCGCCCTGCAGGAACGGCGCAAGGAATACGTGGAAGCCGCCACCAACCTGGGCTTTCCCGCCTGGCGCATCATCCTGTTCCACCTGATGCCCAACTGCATGGGGCCCGTCATGGTCTACGCCACCGTGCAGATCGCCAACGCCATTGCGCTGGAAGCGACGCTGTCCTTTCTTGGCGTGGGCGTGCCCATCACCGAACCCTCCCTGGGACTGCTGATCGCCAATGGCTTCCAGTACCTGCTGTCGGGCGACTACTGGATCAGCCTGTTCCCCGGTATCGCGCTGCTGCTGCTGATCCTGACCATCAATATCCTGGGCGACCGTCTGCGCGCCAGCCTGGACCCGCGACGATGAGCGACATTATTCTCGACGTGCGCAATCTGCGCACCGCATTCCACACTACCGCCGGCGCCTGGCCGGCCGTCGACGGCGTCAACCTGACGCTGCGCCGGGGTGAAATCCTGGGCCTGGTCGGCGAATCGGGTTCCGGCAAGTCGGTCACCGGCTTTTCCCTGCTGGGCCTGATCGACCCACCCGGCGAAGTGGTCGAAGGCGAGGTCAAGTTCAAGGGCAAGGACCTGCGCAAACTGGATGAAGAAAGCATGCGCCGCCTGCGTGGCAACCGCATCGCGATGATCTTCCAGGATCCCCTGATGACGCTCAATCCGGTGCTGCGCGTCGGTGAGCAGATGGCCGAGGCCATCCTGACCCACGAAAACGTCAGCAAGGCCGAAGCCATGGCACGCTGCCGCGACGCGCTGGCCATGGTGGGGATACCCTCGCCCGAATCGCGCCTGCGCAGCTATCCGCACGAGTTCTCCGGCGGCATGCGCCAGCGCGTGGCGATCGCCATCGCCATGCTGAACAACCCGGACCTGATCATCGCCGACGAGCCGACCACGGCGCTGGATGTCACCATCCAGGGGCAGATCCTGTATCGCATGCAGGAGATCTGCCGCAACAATGACACCGCGCTGATCTGGATCACCCATGACCTGGGCGTGGTGGCTGAACTGGCCGATCGCGTGGCCGTGATGTACGCCGGCCGTATCGTCGAGACCGGACCCGTGGCGGAAGTGCTGGAAGCGCCGCGCCACCCCTACACGCAAGGCCTGCTGCGTTCGATGCCCGGCACCGCCACGCCGGGCGGGCGCCTGCAGCAGATCAACGGCATGGCGCCCACGCTGTCGGCACGGCCCTCGGGCTGTCCGTTCCGGCCGCGCTGTCCGAACGCCATCACGCGCTGTACGGAGACCTTCCCCGGCGTGACCAACGAGGGCAAGCGCAGCTTTCACTGCCATGCGCCAGTCAAGGCCGCCGGCCCGGCGCCGGCCGCGCAGGTGGATGTGAAGGTGGTGCAATGAGTATGCAGGATATGAGCACACAGGACACTACCGTGCCGTCGCCCGCTACGGCGGCGCCGGCCAAGGCCGCCGGCATAGCCCCCGGCGCGCCAGTGATCGAACTGGACAACGTCCACAAACGTTTCGAACAGCGCCCCGACCTGGCGCAGCGCCTGCTGGCCCTGGCCGGCAGGCCGCTGGACCGGCGCACGGTACACGCCGTCAACGGTGTCAGCCTGTCGATCGCGCGGGGCGAGGTGCTGGGCCTGGTGGGCGAATCCGGTTGCGGCAAGTCGACCCTGGGCCGCGTGGTGGCCGGCTTGTATCGCCAGACCGAAGGGGACCTGCGCTACCAGGGCCGCCCGGTCACGGAACTGCGCGGCCGTGAACGCCTGGACTACGTGCTGGGCGTGCAGATGGTCTTCCAGGATCCGCAGGCTTCCTTGAATCCGCGCCAACGCGTCAAGCAGATCCTCGGCGAGGCGCTGAAGGTGCACAAGCTGGCGCCGGCGGCGGAGATTCCCGCGCGCATCGAGAGCATCCTGGCCTCGGTGGGCCTGGACCCCGAATACCGCGAGCGCCTGCCGCACCAGATTTCCGGCGGCCAGCGCCAGCGCATCGGCATTGCCCGCGCCCTGATGGTGTCGCCGTCCTTCCTGGTCTGCGACGAACCGGTGGCGGCGCTGGACGTGTCCATCCAGGCACAGGTGATCAACCTGTTCATGGACCTGCGCGAGCAGCACGACCTGACGTATCTGTTCATCAGCCACGATCTTGGCGTGGTGAAGCACATCTCCGATCGCGTGGCCATCATGTACCTGGGCAAGATCGTTGAGATCTCCACCGCGGCGGAAATCTTCGCCCGCGCCAACCACCCCTATACGCAGGCGCTGCTGGCCGAAGTACCGGACGTGGCGCGGCGCGGCCGCCAGTTCGTGCCGATCAAGGGAGAGATTCCGTCGCCGCTGGCGCCACCGCCGGGTTGTGCCTTCAATCCGCGCTGCCCGCATGCGATGCCGCGCTGCCGTGAACAAGTGCCGCCGCTGGAAGAAATAGCGCCAGGGCACTGGTCAGCCTGCCATTTGAACAGCGCGAGCGCGTGAGCCACCGCCCCGCAAACCGAGATCCCATCATGCCCGTGCCATCGAATAACGTCGAACGCCTGATCCTTGAACTGAACCACGCCGGGCGCAATGCCATGGCCTACCTGGACGAGGACCGCAACAGCGATCGTCCCTTCACGCTGCAGACTTACCGACCCTATGGCTATACGCCGGACCGGCCGGTCGTCATCGTGCAGCACGGCGTCCTGCGCAACGGCGACGACTATCGCGACTTCTGGATCCCCGCGGCCGACAAGCACAAGCTGCTGATCGTCGCGCCGACCTTCTCCAATGAAATCTGGCCGGGGGTCGAGAGCTACAACAACGGCCGCGTCTTCACGCCGGGCGGCAATGTGCGTCCGGTGGCCGGCTGGACCTACGTGCTGCCGCAGCGCATCTTCGCCGACCTGCGTGAAGCCGAGATCACCACCACCGACCAGGCCTATCTGTTCGGCCACTCCGCCGGCGGGCAATTCGTCCATCGCCTGATGTCGAGCCAGTCGCATGCGCCGTTCAAGGCGGTGACGGCGGGCAATCCGGGCTGGTACACGCTGCCGACGTTCGACCATCCCTATCCGGAAGGACTGGATGGCGTGGGGCTGACCGAAGACCATCTGTTGCGCCTGCTGGCCTATCCAATGACGCTGCTGGCCGGCGACCAGGATATCGTCACCAGCGATCCCAACCTTCCTTCCGAACCCGCGGCACTGCGGCAGGGACCGCATCGCTATGCGCGCGCCCGGCATTATTTCGAAGCCGGCCGCCGTGAAGCGGAGCGGCGCGGCGTGCCGTTCAACTGGCAGTTGATTTCCGTGCCCGGCATCGGCCATGACGGCAAGGCCATGTCGGCCGTCTGCGCCAGCCTGTGGTTCGACGGCGGCATGCCCGATGACGCCACGATGGCGGCACTGGCCGGCAAGAACGTCGCCTGAGCGCGGAGCCAGGAAGGCCGCCGCCGCGCCGAAGTGCGAGCGCGCCGCGTCCGACCTGTTTCCGCTGCCAGGCAACCTTTGGACAAACACCGCGTCATTCAGCACGTACACAATCCAACGATACCGAACCGGGTATCAAACCGAGAGGCCACATCATGTCCGCCCTGCCCATCTCTTCCAATCTGCCTGATTCGGCCGCGCTGGCCGAGGGCATCCGCAAATGGATCGAATGCGAGTCGCCGTCGAACTCGCCGGCCGGCGTGGCCGCCATGGCCGCGCTGGTGGAACAGCAGGCGCGCGCCGCCGGCCTGACCACGCAGTTGACGTCGCTGGGCGACGCCGTTGGTCCGCTGCTGTACGTGACCAACCGTGCCCAGGGCGACACGCGCCCCGGTGTCCTGGTGCTGGCGCACATGGACACGGTGCATCCGGTCGGCACCTTGAACGAGAACCCCTGCCGCATCGACGGCGACAAGCTCTACGGGCCGGGCAGCTATGACATGAAGGGCGGCATCTATCTGGCGCTGACGGCCTTGGCCACGCTGGCCAAGCCGGACGCGACCCGCCTGCCGATCGATTTCCTGCTGGTGCCCGACGAGGAAACCGGCAGCCATGCGTCGCGTGCCGCCATCGAGTCCTATGCCGGCAATGCGCGCTATGGCCTGGTGTGCGAGCCGGCCCGCCCCAACGGCGGCAAGTGCGTGACCGCGCGCAAGGGCACCGGCATGCTGCGCCTGCAGGTCAAGGGACGGCCGTCGCATGCCGGCATGCAGCATGAGAAGGGCCGCAGCGCGATCCGGGAAATGGCGCATCAGGTGTTGGCCCTGGAAGCGATGACGGATTACGAGCGTGGTGTCACGGTCAGCGTCGGGACCATCAGCGGCGGTACGGTGACCAACACGGTGCCGGCCTTGTGCAATTGCGTGGTGGATTTCCGCGTGCCGACGATGGAAGCGGCCGAGGACACCTTGACGCGCATGCGGGGTTTGACGGCGGTCGGTCCGGACGTGTCGCTGGACATCGATGTGGAACTGAATCGCCCGCCGATGGTGAAGTCCGAGGCCACGACGCAGTTGCTGGGCAAGGCCCGCCTGTTCGCCACGGCAGCGGGTTTCGAGTTGGACGATGCGCCGATGACGGGTGGGGGCAGCGACGCGAATTTCACGTCGGCGATGGGGGTGCCTACGCTGGACGGCCTGGGCGCCGATGGCGATGGCGCGCACACGTTGAATGAATACATCCTGGTCAGCACGCTGGCCCCGCGGGCTCAGTTCTGGCAGTTGCTGCTGCGCGACCTGGAGTAAGAGCGGAGTTCTTCAGAAAAATGAAAAAGGGGTTTTTTTAAAAAACCCCTTCAAAAATTTTCTGAAGAAGCCTGCTCACGAGGCGGCGTCAGCGGAGTCGCCAGACCACCTGCACGACGTTCCAAATCGAACAGGCCTGCGCAATGCGCCTGCCTATTTTTTTAATAACGCCTTCAACATATCCAGGCGTTGTTTCGGGCTCATGGCGCGGGTTTCCTCGTCTTCGGGGAAACGGGCATCCCCCAGTCCCATTTCCTCGATGAAACGCGAAGGCTCGCGTACCAGGTCTTCGCGGGCCCGCCGGCGCTTCTTGCACCAGCTCAGGTTGAGCGTGCGTTGCGCCCGCGTGATACCGACATACATCAAGCGCCGCTCTTCCTCGATGCGGCTCGCCAGCGACTCGGCCGCCTTGGCCGGATCGCCTTCCTCCTCGTCCTTGCCCATGTGCGGCAACAAGCCCTCTTCCACGCCCACCATGTAGACGTGCGGATACTCCAGGCCCTTGGACGCATGCAGCGTCGTCATCTTCACCGCATCAGGCGTTTCCTCTTCCCCCCGCTCCAGCATGGTCACCAAGGCGACATGCTGCACCAGCTCGAACAAGGTCAGTCCATCTTCCTCGGACTTGCGCTTGAGCCAGGAAGTCAACTCCATCACGTTGGCCCAGCGCGACTGCGCCGGCTTCTCTTCCATGATGTCGTAGAGATGGCGCTCGTACTGAATGGCCCCCAGCAGGTCGTCCAGGATGACGCCAGCCGGTTCCGCCGACGTCGGCTTCTCGCCCGCCTTGCCGCGCCCGGCCCGCCACTGGATCCGCTGGATGAACTCCGCGAACACCCGCAACTGTTCCAGCTGGCGCGGCTGCAGGCGGGTTTCCAGCCCATGCTCGAACACCGCCGCGAACAGGGACAGCTGCCGGTCGGCCGCGTACTGGCCCAAGGTCTGCAAGGTGGTCTGGCCGATGCCGCGCTTGGGCGTGGTCGCCGCACGGATGAAGGCGGGATCATCTTCGTCGTTGGCGATCAGGCGCAGATACGCCAGCACATCGCGGATCTCCGCCTTGTCGAAAAAACTCTGGCCGCCGGCGATGGTGTACGGAATCTTCAGATTGCGCAGCGCCTGTTCCATGATGCGCGACTGATGATTGCTGCGATACAAGATCGCATAGTCCTTCCACTGCGCCTGCCGTTCGAAGCGCGACGCGGATATCTTCATGGCGGTCGCTTCGGCCTCGGCCTCTTCGCCGTCCATGGGCGTGACGACGATGGGTTCGCCATGCGCCAGGTCCGACCACAACTTCTTGTCGAACAGCTTGGGATTCTTGCCGATGACCTCGTTGGCCGCGGCCAGGATGCGCTGCACCGAACGGTAATTCTGCTCCAGCTTGATCAGCTTCAGGCTGGGATAGTCCTTGGGCAACTTGGCCAGGTTCTCGATGGTGGCGCCGCGCCACGCATAGATGGCCTGGTCATCGTCGCCGACCGCCGTAAACATGGCGCGATCGCCCGTCAGCAGCTGCACCAGCCGGTACTGGCACACATTAGTGTCCTGGTACTCGTCGACCAGCAGATAACGCACGCGGTTCTGCCAGCGCGTGCGCACCTCTTCATTGTTTTCCAGCAGCCGCGCCGGCACCAGGATCAGGTCGTCGAAATCGACCGCCTGGTAAGCCGCCAGCGTGGCGGCATAGCTGCGATAGACGCGCGCGGCCTCGAACTCCGAAGGCGTGGAGGCGGACTTCTCCGCGCCATCCGGATCCAGCAAGGCATTTTTCCACAGCGAAATGGTCTGCTGCACGGCGCGCAGGCGGCTTTTGTCGGTGGTGGCCAGCAGTTCCTGCACGATGCCCATGGCGTCGTCCGCATCCAGGATGGAGAACTGCGGCTTGAGCCCGGCATGGCGCGCTTCCTCGCGCAACAGGCGCACGCCCAGCGCGTGGAAGGTGCTGATGGTCAGGCCCTTGGACAGCTTGCGCTCGACCAGGGTCTTGACCCGCTCGTCCATCTCGCGCGCCGCCTTGTTGGTGAAGGTCAGCGCCACGATGTTGCGGCCCTGGTAGCCGCAATCCTGCAGCAGGTAGGCGATCTTCTGCGTGATGACGCGCGTCTTGCCGCTGCCCGCGCCAGCCAGCACCAGGCAGGGGCCGCCCAGGTACAGGACGGCCTCGCGCTGCGGCGCATTCAAACCGGCGGGAACGGAGTTGGACATGGCGGGATCAGATTTCCAGGGGATCGACTTCGAGCTGCCAGCGCACGCGGTGGGCGCTGGCCACTTGCGGCAGCATGGCGGACCAGGTGGACAGGAAGGCCTGCAGCGCGGGGCGATGGCCGCTTTCCACCAGCAGTTGGGCGCGCTCGACGTTGGCCACCCGGACGACGCGCAGCGGTACAGGATCGTAGCGCGTAATCGTCGACGCCAGGGTGCCGAAAGCGCCGGTGCTTTCCGGCAAGGCACGCGCTTCCTGCAGGAAGGCCAGCGCCTGCGCCAGCTCGCGCGCCTCGGCGGTAAGCAGGGCCTGGTAGGCATAAGGCGGCAAGCCGGTGCTTTCCCGTTCGCGCAGGGCGTGGCGGGCGAAGCCGGCATAGTCGTGCCGCAGCAGCGCCTGGTAGACCGGCTGTTCGGGATAGCCGGTCTGGATCAATACTTCGCCGCCTTCGGTATGGCGGCCGGCCCGCCCCGCCACCTGCATCAACTGCGCGAACAGGCGTTCAGGGGCGCGGAAATCATGGGCGAACAGCATGGAGTCGGCATTGATCACGCCGACCAGGCCCAGGCGCGAGAAATCATGCCCCTTGGCTACCATCTGTGTGCCGACCAGGATATCGACCTCGCCGGCGTGGACGCTGGCGAACAGCGCCTGCGCGCTGCCCTTGCGGCGCGTACTGTCGGCGTCGATGCGCAGGATGCGGGCGCCGGGGAACAGCTCGCCCAGGTGCTCCTCCACGCGTTGCGTGCCGCGGCCCATGGGTTGCAGATCCTGGTCGCCGCACTCCGGGCAGGCGCGCGGCACGCGCGCCTGGAAGCCGCAGTGGTGGCAGGCCAGCAAGTGGCCGCCCGCGCCCGGTCCCCGGTGCAGCACCGTGTAGGCGGAACAACGCGGGCAATTGCTGACCCAGGCGCAGGACGAACAATGCAGCACCGGTGCATAGCCGCGCCGGTTCAGGAACACCAGCGATTGCTCGCCGCGTTCCAGGCGCTTGCCGATGGCATCGGTCAGCTGCGGCGACAGGCCCTGCTTCATCGCCAGGCGGCGCGTGTCGACCAGGCGTATCGCCGGCAGGCTGCTGGACTTGGCGCGGCCGGCCAGGGTCAGGCGCAGATAGCGGCCTCGTTCGGCATGCAGCCAGCTTTCCAGCGAAGGCGTGGCGGAACCCAGCAGGACGGGGATATCCAGGTCGTGGGCGCGCCAGATGGCCAGGTCGCGCGCGGAATAGCGCAGCCCGTCCTGCTGCTTGTAGGACGCGTCGTGCTCTTCGTCGACGATGATCAGGCCCAGGTCGGGCAGCGCGGCGAACACGGACATGCGGGTGCCAAGCAGCACGCGCGCCTGGCCGCGCTGGGCGCGGGCCCAGGCCTGCAGGCGTTCGCCGTCGGCCAGGCCGCTGTGCAGCACGGCCAGTGCACCCGGGCCCGCCACGGTGTCCAGGCGCGCGCGCAGGACAGCTTCCAGCTGCGGGGTCAGGTTGATTTCCGGCACCATCAGCAAGACCTGGCGGCCAGCCGCGAGCACGCGCTCGGCTGCATGCAGGTAGACCTCGGTCTTGCCGCTGCCGGTGACCCCATGCAACAGCACCGGCTTGAAGCCCTGCACGGCGGCGATGGCGTCGACAGCGGCCTGCTGGTCTGGGTTGAGGACGGGCGCGACGGCAGCCACGGGGGCGCCGGCCAATGCCATGGGGGCGGCGGGGGAGGCCGTGGTGGCCTGTAAGGCCTTGGAGGTCCGTTTCTTTTTGGACGGATTGGGCGCGGCGCGCTGGTCCATCCGGGCGACCGGGCCGGTCGCCGACCGTTGGCCTTCGTAGGCCGACACCTTGCGCAAGGGCGGCGGCAAGGCCGGCAACATCACCTCGCCCAGGGGGCGCTGGTAATAATCGGCGGCGAACGCGGCCAGGCGCAGCCAATCGGCCCCGAAAGGCGGCAGATCGTCCAGCACCCGCTCGATCGCCTTGACCTGGGCAGGATCGAAGGACGGCTCGGCGGGATTATCCACAACCACGCCTATCATGCGGCGACGGCCGAACGGCACGATCACGCGCAGCCCCGCCGCCAGCGGCGCCTGCGCGCGGTAGTCGAAAGGACCCGGCAGAGGCACGTCCAGCGCCACCCTCACCCAGGCAACGCCCGCCGCGCCGCTTGCACCGGCTACACCCGGCGCCTCCGGTGCGTCCGGCGCTCCCATCGCACCCAGCGCCGCCGTTGTCGCAGCCGCGGCCGGTGCCCCCATGGCATCCGAAGGTCCAGGCGCGGCCAGTTCGCCCGGCGCGTCGGCTAGCAAGTCAGCGGGCGGAGCGGATGGCGGCATGGGAAGGGACACAATCGGCAAAAAGGATGAGGGTCTGGAGTGGTGGCTGGAATTAAAGTGAATTCTGCAAATGGACGCTAAGGCTCTGTCCCGCCGTGACTTGAAACACCGCTGAAACGTAGCCTGACGTCCTGTGGATAACTTTGGGGAAAATCTTTGGGATATCCCCTCACTGCCGGGCTACCACAAGCTCAAGATTCACGCCAAATATTTTTTGATTTAATTTTATCGCTATCAATCAAGCACTTAGCGAAACTTTCCAGATTGAAACTAAGAAGATGCACTGTTTTGCTTATACCCTCGTTGCTGTGCACAACTTGGATTTGAAGCGGGCCGTGGTAGCGCCAAACCGGCGAAGCGATTACTCACATAAGCGCTAGCTGGCGTGAAACGCGCGGCTGTAGCCATGCACTTCGTCGACCAATTCAGCTACAGCTTCAGGCGGAGTGAATTGCGAAATTCCGTGGCCCAGATTGAACACATGACCACCCTGTCCAACCTTGCCAAACCCGTCGATGACGCGGCGGGCCTCGGCCCGGACGGCGGGACCGCCACCGAACAAGGACATGGGATCGAGGTTGCCCTGCAGTGCCACGCTGTCGTTCACGCGCCGGCGTGCCTGGGCCAGGTTGACCGTCCAGTCCAGGCCCACGGCGTCGGCGCCACAGGCGGCGATATCTTCCAGCCACAGGCCGCCGCCCTTGGTGAACACGATCACCGGCACGCGCCGGCCTTCGTTTTCCCGCTTCAGGGCCGCGACCACCTGGCGCGTATACGCCAGGGAGAACTGCTGGTACAGGCCGTCGGCCAGCACGCCGCCCCAGCTGTCGAACAGCATGACGGCCTGGGCGCCGGCGTCGATCTGGGCGTTGAGATAGTTCGCCGTGGCTTGCGCGTTGATTTCCAGGATGCGATGCAGCAGGTCGGGACGGCCGTACAGCATGGACTTGATCAGGCGGTAGTCCGAACTGCCCTTGCCTTCGACCATGTAACACGCGACGGTCCAGGGGCTGCCCGCGAAACCGATCAGGGGCACGCGGCCGTCCAGCTCGCGGCGGATCAGCGACACCGCATCGAAGACGTAACGCAGCGCGTCCATGTCCGGCACCCTCAGCGCGTCGACATCGCTTTCGTCGCGCACGGGACGGTCGAAATGCGGCCCCTCGCCCGCACGAAACTCCAGGCCCAGGCCCATGGCGTGGGGCACGGTAAGAATGTCGGAGAACAGGATGGCCGCGTCCAGCGGATAACGCTCCAGCGGCTGCAGGGTCACTTCGGCGGCGAACGCCGGGTTCTGTGCCAGGCCCATGAAGGAGCCCGCGCGGGCCCGGGTCGCATTGTATTCCGGCAGGTAGCGGCCGGCCTGGCGCATCAGCCACACGGGCGTGTACGGGACCGGCTCGCGCGACAGCGCGCGCAGGAATACGTCGTTCTTCAGCGTGGCAGTGGACACAGGCTTCTCTGGTTCTTTCTCTTGATCAAGCCGGCCATTTTACCCTCTGGCCTCGGGCATGCCCGGTCAGTCGTCTTCCTCCGCGCCTTCGTGGACGCGATAGGGGTCGGCGTCGATGGCATGCTTGCGCATCAAAGCCCAAAAGGCGCGCCTGTGCTTGGCCGACGCGCGGGCAGCGCTGGCCACGTTACCGGCGTGGCGCGACAGCGCCGTGCGGACGTAATCGCGCTCGAAACAACCGACCACCCGGGACTTGGCCACGCGAAACGGCTCGTCCGGGGTGATGCCCGGCATGCGGCGCGGGCCGGCGGCGCCGCACGCCCCCAGCGCGGCCCGGTCCGCCGAACGGCGCTGGCTGGCGAGTTCGTCCAGGAAGGAGATCGCATCGGGATCCTCGTCATATCTGCCATCGGCGTCCGCGGTGGCTGCAGGGGCCGCCGCGGCATTCAGCCCCGGCGCGCCCGGCGCATGCGGACGGTCGCTACCGGGCCGCGCCCGCCCCGGGCGCTCCGCCCCCCGCCTGATGACGTCATAGCTGACCATCGTGTCATTGATGGACAGGGCCACCGGTGCCTGCAGCGTATAGGCCACGGGCGCCAGGTCCGCGCGCGGCGCCGTTTCGGCCAGGCGCGACAGGCGCGCGCGCAACTCGTCCGCGCAGGCGCGATGCAGGGCGAAGTCCTGCAGCCCCAACACCAGCAGGTCCTGCACGGCCGCGGCCTTCAGGCCCCGCGCCAGGGCCAGCAACGGCGTATGCAATTGCGAACGGGCGCAAGCCAGTGCAGTGCGGGTCCAGGCCACCGTAGCGGGGGTGACCGGCAGGACGCACACGTCGTAGCGGCGCAGGGGGATGGCCAGGCGTGACAGCACCTCGGCGGGGACTTCCATCGCCGGCGCGCCGCCAGGCACCGTGGGCACCATGGCCGCCGTGGACGCATGCACGGCTGACGCCGTGCCGGCCGGACCGCCCAGGGTTTTCTCGTCGAAGTGCACGGGATAGAGCCGCAAACGGCCCAGGGCCTGGGCATGCCGGCTGATCCATTCCAGCATCCAGCCGTGATGCGGCGGCACCATCAATACACCGCAGTCCAGCGTCTCGCGCATTGTTCGCTACTCCCGTATGTCTTTTGCCTTGGAGACCCAAGGCTAGAGATCGGTGAGTACCCGGGCAATACGGAAGCTCCGCATTGCAACGCCCACTTAAGGGAAAAGCTGCACGGATGCTTTGGTCGCCGGTGGGGCGTCAGGCGCGTGCGTCGGCCCAGGCCTTGTGGCGCGCTTCCAGTTCCGCGATGCGTGCGGCAGCGGTGCGGCGCCGCGCGATCCACAGATACAGGCCGCTGCCCAGCACGATGATGGTCACCACGTCCAGCAAGGCCCAGATGATCTTCAGGGGCATGCCGCCGTAGTCGCCGAAATGCAGGGGCCGTGACACTTCCAGCGCGCGCAGGTACCAGGGCATCTCGACCTGGGCGGATAATTTACCCGTCTGCGCGTCCAGCAGCGCGGGGCTGAACAGGCGCGAAGTCAGCGGCGTCTGGCCCTTGGACCAGGTGATGAAGTGATAAGGGCTGCCATAGGCGTTGCCGGGGAAGGTGATGGACGTCAACGTCATGCCAGGCGACGACTTGCTCACGGTCGCGGCAATGGCGTCCAGGGACGCCAACTGGCCCAGTTGCGGCGTCGGCTTGCCGCGATAAGGTTCCAGCAGTCCCTGCAAGGCGGTGGACTGCCAGTAGCGGAACATCGGCGTGGAGAGCTCGTTGATCACGCCCGTCAGGCCGACCACGAAAGCCCAGACCAGCGTGACAACGCCCAGCAGGTTATGCAGGTCCAGCCATTTGATGCGTGCGGAACGGTCGCCGCGCACCGTGCCGAATTCGATCTTCTTCATGAAGGGGCCGTACAGGACGACACCCGAAACCACGGCCACCACGAACAGCAGGCCCATGAAACCCAGGAACAGTTCGCCAGGCAGATCCGCGAACAGGTCCATATGCAGGCGCAGCATGACGTCCATGAAGCTATGGCCTTCCTGCGCCGAGGACCCGATGGCCTTCACCACTTCACCGGTGTGCGCGTCGAAACGCAGCGCATGGTTGAGCGATTTGTCGGCACGATTGGGGGTCATGCCCAGATAGACCTGCGGTTCATCGTCGTCGATGAAGACGTACTCGATGGCCTCGTTGGGAAACATGCGCGAGGCGGTCGCCACCATCCCGTCCAGGCTGGCGCGCGGCGTGCCTTCCGGCACCTGGGCGTAGGGCTTGGCATCATCGAGCCAGTGCTCGATTTCCTCGTGGAAAACCAGCGGCAACCCGGTCACACAGATGATGAGCAGGAAAATCGTGCAGACCAGGCTGGTCCATTTGTGTATCGCGTACCACGTCTTGATCGGCAGCTTGGCCATCCTGGAGGTCTCCGCGGGGCTGACTGAATAGTTGAATGACAATCGATCTCAACATTTTAGCCAGATATGCAGACATGTTGCGCAAGGCACAAAAAAACCAGGCCCGAGGCCTGGTTTTTTTTGCTGGGGTAAGCAAGCCCGCAAGGGCTGCCGACACACCAGCAGGATCGCTCAGCGCTGAAGCGCTTAGTGCGTACCGCGACCGCCGCGCAAACGGCGCGCCGCGATGGCTTGCGCCGTCAGCATCGCCAGTTCAGCTTCGACCACGGCGATGTCCGCCGTGTCCTTGGCATTGCGCAAGGCCTCTTCGGCCTTCTTGCGCGCGGCTTCGGCCTTGGCTTCATCCAGGTCGGCAGCGCGGATAGCGGTGTCGGCCAAGACCGTCACGCTGCCCGGTTGCACTTCCAGGATGCCCCCGGCGACGAAGACGTTTTCTTCGCCATCGTCGGCTCGCACGATTTTCAGCGTCCCCGGACGAATCCGCGAAATCAGCGGGGTGTGCCCCGGCAGGATGCCGAGCTCGCCCGCTTCGCCAGGCAGAACCACGAATTTCGCCTCACCGGAGAAAATCGACGCTTCCGCGCTGACGACATCAACATGCAGGGTAGCCATATCCGATCCTTATTGCAGTTTCTTGGCCTTCTCGAAGGCCTCGTCGATGGTACCGACCATGTAGAAAGCCTGCTCGGGCAGCGCATCGCACTCGCCGTTGACGATCATCTTGAAACCACGGATGGTTTCGGCCAAGGGCACGTACTTGCCAGGCGAGCCGGTGAACACTTCGGCCACGTGGAAAGGCTGCGACAGGAAACGCTGGATCTTGCGGGCGCGCGCCACGCTCAGCTTGTCTTCCGGCGACAGTTCGTCCATACCCAGAATGGCGATGATGTCGCGCAGTTCCTTGTACTTCTGCAGCGTCTGTTGAACGGCGCGGGCAGTGGCGTAGTGCTCTTCGCCAACCACTTGCGGGTCCAGCTGGCGGCTGGTCGAGTCCAACGGTTCGACGGCGGGGTAGATACCCAGGGCGGCGATATCACGCGACAGCACCACGGTCGAGTCCAAATGCTGGAAGGTGGTGGCAGGCGACGGGTCGGTCAAGTCATCCGCCGGCACGTAAACGGCCTGGATGGAGGTGATCGAGCCAGTCTTGGTCGAGGTGATGCGCTCTTGCAGCTTGCCCATTTCCTCGGCCAGCGTCGGCTGGTAACCCACTGCCGACGGCATACGGCCCAGCAGCGCGGACACTTCCGTGCCGGCCAGGGTGTAGCGGTAGATGTTGTCGACGAAGAACAGGATGTCGCGGCCTTCGTCGCGGAACTTCTCGGCCATGCTCAGGCCGGTCAGCGCCACGCGCAGACGGTTGCCGGGAGGTTCGTTCATCTGGCCGAACACCATGGCGACCTTGTCCAGAACGTTCGACTCTTCCATTTCATGGTAGAAGTCGTTGCCTTCGCGGGTACGCTCGCCCACACCGGCGAACACCGACAAGCCGCTGTGCTGCTTGGCGATGTTGTTGATCAGTTCCATCATGTTGACGGTCTTGCCCACGCCGGCGCCGCCGAACAGGCCGACCTTGCCGCCCTTGGCGAACGGGCACACCAGGTCGATAACCTTGATGCCGGTTTCCAGCAGTTCGACGGAAGGCGACAGTTCGTCAAAGCGCGGCGCTTCCTGGTGGATGGCGCGCTTTTCTTCGTGCTGAATGGGGCCGGCTTCGTCGATCGGACGACCCAGCACATCCATGATGCGACCCAGCGTGCCGACGCCGACCGGCACCGAGATGGGGGCGCCGGTGCCGGCGACTTGCATGCCGCGGCGCAGGCCGTCGCTGGAGCCCAGCGCGATGGTACGAACCACGCCGTCGCCCAGCTGTTGCTGGACTTCGAGGGTCAGGCCCTTTTCCACGAACGAAGTCCCTTCATCCACCAGGGTGAGGGCTTCATAGATCTTGGGCATGTGATCGCGGGGGAACTGAATATCCACCACGGCGCCGATGCACTGAACGATGGTTCCGTTGCTCATGTCGATTCCTTTGATAACTTTCCTGTCGGGATGCAGCATCCGCGGACGTCCTGCTGGACGTCAGACGGCGGCGGCGCCCCCCACGATTTCCGAAATTTCCTTGGTGATCGCGGCTTGGCGGGTCTTGTTGTAGACCAGCTGCAATTCGCCGATAACCTTCTTGGCATTGTCCGAGGCGGCCTTCATGGCCACCATGCGAGCCGACTGCTCCGAGGCCATGTTCTCGGCGACTGCCTGGTACAACACGCCTTCGACATAGCGATGCAACAGCTCGTCGATGACCGTACGCGCGTCGGGTTCGTAGATGTAGTCCCAGCTGTACTCCGACTTCACTTCAGCGTGGCTCGCTTCGGTGGAATTCGGGCTGTGGAAGGGATCTTCCATCTTGGCATCCGGCAGCGGCAGCAGACGCAGGAACACGGGCTCCTGCTTCATCGTGTTGATGAAGCGGGTCGTGGCCACGTACAGCTCGTCGATACGGCCGTCCAGATACGCATCGACCTGAACCTTGATGGCGCCCAGCAGGCGTTCGAGGTTGGGCGCATCGCCCAGCCCGATTTCCTGCGACACCAGGTTCGCCTTGATGCGGGTCAGCAGCCCCAGGCCCTTGTTGCCCAGCGCCGTGGCCTGCACTTGCACGCCCTTTTGCTGGAACTCCTTGAGCTTGGCCAGGGCCACGCGCGACACGTTCGTGTTCAAACCGCCGCACAAGCCCTTGTCGGTGGTCACCAGAACCACACCCACCGCCTTGACCTGTTCGCGTTCGATCAGGAAGGGGTGGCTGTACTCGGGATTGGCCTGCATAAGGTGCGCAGCGATCTCGCGCACCTTGGTGGCATACGGACGGCCCGCGCGCATCCGCTCCTGCGCCTTGCGCATCTTGGATGCGGCGACCATTTCCATCGCCTTGGTGATCTTGCGCGTGTTTTGCACGCTCTTGATCTTGGTTCGGATTTCCTTGATTCCGGGCATTGCGCTTTCCTGGTGTGACGGGCCGGCGGCTGGAGGGCGGCGCCGGCCCCGTTACGCTGGGACCGGCGGAATCCGCCGGCGCCAACCTAACGGGCAGTCAAGGTGTCTTAAAACGCACCGTGCTTCTTGAACTCCGCGATGGCGGCGGCCAGTTCGGCCTCGTCATCCTTCGACAGTTCCTTGGTGTCCTCGACGCGCTGGATCAGACCTTCGTGCTTGGCCTTGACGTGATCCTTCAGGGCCTTTTCGAAAGCCAGCACCTGCGGCACATCGACGTCGTCCAGATAGCCGTTGTTGACCGTGTACAGCGTGATGGCCAGTTCCCACACTTGCAGCGGCTGGTATTGCGGCTGCTTGAGCAGTTCGACCACGCGCTTGCCGCGTTCCAGCTGGCGACGGGTGGCGTCGTCCAGATCGGAAGCGAACTGCGCGAAGGCGGCCAGTTCACGGTACTGCGCCAAGTCGGTACGGATACCGCCGGACAGCTTCTTGACGACCTTGGTCTGGGCAGCACCACCGACGCGCGACACCGAGATACCGGCGTTGATGGCGGGGCGGACACCGGCGTTGAACAGGTCGGTTTCCAGGAAGATCTGGCCGTCCGTGATCGAGATCACGTTGGTCGGCACGAAAGCGGAAACGTCACCGGCTTGGGTTTCGATGATGGGCAGGGCGGTCAACGAACCGGTCTTGCCCTTCACGGCGCCGTTGGTGAACTTTTCGACGTACTCTTCGTTCACGCGGGCAGCGCGTTCCAGCAGGCGCGAGTGCAGGTAGAACACGTCGCCGGGGTAGGCTTCGCGGCCCGGCGGGCGGCGCAGCAGCAGCGACACCTGACGGTAGGCCCAGGCCTGCTTGGTCAGATCGTCATAAATGATCAGCGCGTCTTCGCCGCGGTCGCGGAAGTATTCGCCCATCGTGCAACCGGCGTACGGGGCCAGGTATTGCATGGCGGCCGAATCCGAAGCCGTGGCGGCGACGATGATCGTGTAGTCCATGGCGCCGTGCTCTTCGAGCTTGCGCAGGACGTTGTTGATGGTCGATGCCTTCTGGCCGATGGCGACGTACACGCAGGTGACGCCCTTGCCCTTCTGGCTGATGATGGTATCGACAGCCACGGCGGTCTTGCCGGTCTGGCGGTCGCCGATGATCAGCTCGCGCTGGCCACGGCCGATGGGCACCATGGCGTCGATAGCCTTGACGCCGGTCTGCAGGGGTTGCGACACCGAGCGGCGGGCGATAACGCCAGGCGCCACTTTTTCGATGATGTCGGTTTCCTTGGTGTTGACCGGGCCCTTGCCGTCGATGGGCTCGCCCAGCGTGTTGACCACGCGGCCTTTCAGTTCCGGACCGACCGGGACTTCCAGGATGCGGCCGGTCGTCTTGACCTGGTCGCCTTCGGAAACGCCGGTGTAGTCGCCCAGAATCACGGCGCCGACGGAGTCGCGCTCGAGGTTCAGCGCGAGGCCGAAAACGTTGTTGGGAAATTCGAGCATTTCGCCCTGCATCACGTCGGACAGACCATGGATGCGGGTAATACCGTCGGTCACGGAAACCACCGTGCCCTGGGTGCGAATATCGGTCGAAGCGCCCAGGCCCTCGATGCGGCTCTTGAGCAGTTCGCTGATCTCGGAGGGATTGAGTTGCATGTTCAGACTCCTGGAATCCTGTTTAGTCGCCTGGCTTACGCCGACAGCGTGTCGCGCATGCGGGCCAATTGGGCTTGCACGGATGTATCGAGTACCTGGTCGCCGACCGCCACGCGCACGCCGCCGATCAGCGACGAGTCCACCGTGACGCGCGGCTTGAGCTTCAGCCCGAACTTCAGTTCGAGCGCCGAGGTCAGGTCCTTGACCTGGGCTTCGGACATTTCGAATGCGCTGGTGATGTCAGCCTGCGCCGACCCTTCGTGACGATTCTTCAGCGTCACGAACTGGCTGGCGATTTCAGGCAGGAGCAGCAAGCGGTCATTCTGGGCGAGCAGCTCGATGAAGTTGCGTGCTGCCTGAGGCACCTCGCCCTTCAGCAGGCCGGTGAAGGTCTGCGCGCGCTGTGCGTCGTCCAGACGCGGGTCGGCCATGGCCTCGCGCACGTCCGCATTGGACGCCACTTGTGCCATTGCGCTCACCAGATCGGACCAGCTTTGCAGCCCGCTGGTCTTGTCGTCGAGCGCGGCGCCGAAGAGTGCCTCGGCGTAAGGTCTGGCGACAGTCGATAGTTCAGCCATGACGTTCCTGGATTAAAGCTGCGCCTTGAGCTGGTTGAGCAGCTCGGCGTGGGCGCGGGCGTCAACCTCGCGCTTGAGGATCTGTTCGGCGCCCTTGACTGCCAGGGCAGCCACGTCGTCGCGCAGGGAGTCACGCACGCGCTGACCTTCCAGCTCGGCGTCCTGCTTGGCTTGCGCCACGATACGCGCACGTTCCGCTTCGGCTTCGCGGCGGGCCTGCTCGATCAGCTGGTTCGCCTGCTTTTCCGCCTCGACGATACGGGCGTGGTTTTCGGACTTGGCAGAGGCCTCGATGAGGCTGATGCGCGCCTGCGCCTGAGCCAGGTCAGCCTTGCCCTTTTCGGCGGAGGCCAGGCCGTCAGCAATTTTCTGGCGGCGTTCGTCCATCGCCTTCGTCAGGGGCGGCCACACGAATTTCATCGTGAACCAGCCCAGAACGAAGAACACGAGCATCTGGAAGATGATTGTCGCGTTCAGATTCACGGTCGTTCCCTTTAAACCCTTAAGGCTCCGGCGTCTTCATCGAAGACGCCGCGAGCACTCGATACTGTGCCGGCGGTAAGACGCGAGGCGCGCCGCCGGACTCCATGCCCGCCGCCAGGCGACGGGACTTCGCCTTTAGCCGACGAACGGGTTGGCGAACGCGAACAGCATGGCGATACCAACACCGATCAGGAACGCGGCGTCGATCAGGCCAGCCAGCAGGAACATCTTGGTTTGCAGGGCGTTCATCAGTTCAGGCTGACGAGCCGAAGCTTCCAGGTATTTGCCCCCCATCAGCGCGATACCGATGCAAGCGCCGATAGCGCCCAGACCGATGATGAGACCGCAAGCGAGAGCAACGAAAGCTACGTTGGTCATGACAACTCCTTGTTTAGAAATCTGAAGTCAAAAATATTGGTAAGGGGTAAAGCAAGAGGTACAGCGCTATGCAAGAAGATCTTGCTGCCGATACGGGAATACTCCCCCGCATCGACGAACTCGGGGCGTCCGGGCTACCGGTCTATCAATGCCCTTCGTGTGCCTGGCCGATGTAGACCAGGGTCAACATCATGAAGATGAAGCCCTGCAGCAACACGATCAGGATGTGGAAAATAGCCCAGATGGAGCCGGCCAGAATCTGGCCAATCCCCAAACCGATGCTGGTGGCGTTGAAACCCGTCCAGGCGCCGCCCAGCAGGGCGATCAGCATGAACAGGAGTTCACCGGCAAACATGTTGCCGAACAACCGCATGCCCAGCGAAACGGACTTGGCGGCGTACTCGATGAGGTTCAACAGCAGGTTGAACGGCAGCAGGACGATTGCCATGACGCCGTGGCCATGGAAAGGTGCGCTGATCAGGTCTTTGACGAAACCGCCCGGGTGCTTGATCTTGATGCCGTAATAGAACATCAGCAGCAGCACGCCCAGCGACATGCCCATCGGCACGTTCAGGTCGGCGGTCGGCAGAATGCGGTGGTAGTACAGGGGATCGCCGTGATGCGAACCCAGGCCGATCCAACGGAAGATGGTGGCGGGCAGATCGACGGGAACGAAGTCCAGCGCGTTCATCATGACGATCCACAGGAACACCGTCAGCGCCAGCGGCGACACGAAACGACGCGACACTTCATTGTGGACGATGCCCTTGGCCTGTTCTTCGACCATGTCGACCAGCGATTCCACGAACATCTGGAACCGGCCCGGAACGCCACTGGTGGCCTTGCGGGCAGCACGCCAGAGGAAGAACACCACGACCAGGCCCATCAGGATGGACCAGAACAGCGAGTCGTAGTTGACGATATTGAATTGGGCGATGGCGGACTGCTTTTCACCCAAATTATTCAGATGCACCAGATGGTGCTGGATATATTCCGACTGAGGCGACACGTCGCTGGCGGCAGCCATGTGATTCCTACCCTGTATGCTGTCGCTGGCGCAGGCGCCAGCCGTTAGAACAAAAACTTTGATGCGTCGCTATGACAACTTGCCTGTCATCAGCAGCAATACATGCCCTTTGAGCACGCACAACAAACCGATCAACAGCGCCGGCCAGACGATATGCCCGCGGCCCAGATACACCGTGAGCCCCAACAATAAAACCGTCATGCCCAGCTTGAATGCTTCACCCAGGAAAAACGTGAACGGGTTGGCCCGTCCAGGTTGGTGCGCGTTGAGCAACAAGCGCAGCGCAAACAGGGTATTCGGTAGGAAATAAGCCCCCGCCCCCGCCAACGCCGACCAAGCTGCCGCCGACCCCGCTACCGCCCCGGCAATCACCGTCGCCAGCAATGCCATCACACCTTGAGCCATGATCGCCCGCACCAGCCCCCGACCGGCTCTCGCATCCAGCGCCGCCTTGTCCGCGGCACTGAGCTTGATGCCTTCCGGCTCGTGCGCATGAGCGTGTGCCGCGTTCCGCGCGACCCGGTCCGCTACTGATGCGTCCCGGTTTTCCGTCTCATGCACTACCATGCCGCCCCCTGGTCACGACCGCCGACTTTCATCGGCCACCGCCTCCCGGTTGTCTTCACTATTTCTCACCACTCATTTACCTCCCCCGCCAGCGCCCGGCCTGTACTGCCCGGGACCCCTCCAACCAACTGGATTCGTAACAATCAGGGATTTTCGGCCACCCGCTCGGGTCACGACACGCCGACGCTCACGCGCCGCATGGTGAACTGCAAGCGGACTGTTAACCCGACCTATCTACCTGAAATTTCTACGAAAACCGAACAGCCAGAGATGCTTCTAACCGCGTGGGCACAGCGCTTGGGCCTGCTCTTCAGGACCCAATGTGCACCCGTGGGGATGTCTATGTCGTGATGTCTATAGTGAAGCTTATGTAATGAAAATTCCCTGCTGACGACGCGTCGCGTTGTTTATCCTGCAAGCGTCAAACTCTTGGAGTATAGCGTGTTAGTGACGCCCATCGCAAACGGAATAGCTGACGAGGCGCTGAGTGTACAACACTCATCTGGGGACATATCGCTTTGAAAAGGCAAAAAAAGGCGGCCCTCGCAGGCCGCCCCTAACGCGATCCCGACCATGGGGACAAGCCACGGCCGGCCGCGATCAGCGGAGGCCCGCCGGATGACCTTCCATCCGGCGGGTAAAACACCGAGCACTATCAGTCGCGCTTCACCGGCGGCGGCGCCCAGCTGCCGTCCAGGGCAATGCTGCGTGGCCAGTACAGGCGCATGTTCAACATGTACGGACCCGATTCCGGCGAGGGCAGCCAGTTGCTCTGCTTCTCGCGGCTCGGCACCTTGTGGCCGATGTAGATGTCCAGCGAACCGTCACTGTTGTATTTCAACGAATCGGTGCTGTGGAGTGCGTACTTGTTGGCCTGGTTGGCGGTGAAGGCCTGGTTCGGGCCGTACAGCATCAGCGACCAGAAGGCGTTCACCGGCGGCAGCTGGCCCTTGTCGAAGTGCAGGACATAATCCTCGTCACCGTCCAGGGCGCGGCCCTTGGAGTCGATCGAGGTGACCGGATACATCACGTCTTCCGGCACGCCGGCGCCCAGGCCCGCGTAAGCGATGGCGGCGCGGCGCAGATAGTCGGTGCCGTAGGTGCCGATGCCTTCGGATACGGTGTTCCAGCCGTTGTAGCCGTCGCCCAGCCCGGCCACGTAGTCGGCGATACGGCGGCCGGCCTCCGGACCGGCTTGCGCCAGGGCCTGCTGCACCGCCGGATCGAGCCTGCTGTAGGCCAGCGCCTGGCCGTTGCCCAGGCCGATGCGGCGCAGGCGATCCAGCATGGGATTGTCGTTGGCGTGCGGCGGGTTGTTGCGGACCACGTCAAGGAAAATGCCCCAGAAGGTGGCGGCGTCCATCGTGGCGATCTGGTCCGCCGGCGGTGTCTGCGTGTTGACGTTGGGATCGACGTTGCCGGCCACCGGCATATAGGTGCGGGCGCTTTGGCCGGGTTGGCTGTATGCCGGGCTGACCGTGCTCAGGGGCTGCGTCACCAGGCCCGACTGGAACTGGTTGACGCCAGGATAGTCGGCCGGACCGTTGGTCTGGACGTTGCCCAGCACCCAGCCGGTGGAGGTGGGGCTGCGCACCACGTCCACGCCGGGGGGCACCGTGCCTTGCCAGTACGGACCGACGATGGCGAAAGCCTGGGGCTTGTTGCCCACCGTGCGCGTGCCGCGCGAAGCGAACACGTCCGTCCACATGTCCAGCAGGGTCAGGTAGTAATAGCGGTTGCCGGCATCGGGCACGCGCACGATCAGCGGTTCACGGCTGACGTCGTACCACATGCTGGAATAGAGGGTGTCGGTGCTGGGCCAGCGCGCATTCGGGGTGTTCGCATCCGGGAACGCGGTCTTGTGGCCGAACATGTTCACCGGTGCGCGGCCATCCAGCGGCGTCTGCACATTGGTGGCACCACGGCGCGTCAGCTCCATCAGCACCATGGGATAGGCATATACATACGCATCGACCGCGATGTCATGCAGTTCCTGCCCGCTGACGGTGGCGGCGGCCACCGGCGCGGCGGCAGGCGTTTCGGAGACCAGGCGGAAGGTCGGCTGGGGCGACTGGGCCGCGGCCGCGCAGCTCATGCCGATCGCGCAGGCCAGGACGGCCAGGCGCAATGGGTGAGGACGTGAGAGATTACGCATCGGGGGGCTCCTTTGAGATTGCCTTGGGCTGCTGAGGCTGAATAGGCGCGCTCATCAGCAAGCGAGATGCCGGCTGTCAGGATAGGCCCCGGGCCGCGAAACAGATTTCGCCCATGCGTTTCAAGTCGCAACGGTGACAGGGCGGGCTGCACCGCTTACAGCCCGCCGCCACGCCGCCGAGCCCACACGAGCGCACGCCTCGTGCTGGCTTCAGGTATGGTGCGATCTGGCGGGGCGCGCCAGCCCCGCCAGCCGATGCAACAAATACTAACGATGCTTGAAGCGGGCTTCGCGCTTTTCGATGAAGGCGGTCATGCCTTCTTTCTGGTCCTCGGTCCCGAACAGGGAGTGGAAGACGCGGCGCTCGAACAGCAGGCCTTCATTGAGCGAGCTCTCGAAAGCACGGTTGACCGACTCCTTCGCCATCATCACCGAAGCGATCGACATCGAGGCGATCACGGTGGCCGCCTCGATGGCCTCGTCCAGCAGCTTGGCGGCCGGCACCACGCGCGAGACCAGCCCTGCCCGCTCGGCTTCCTCGGCGCCCATCATGCGCCCGGTCAGGACCAGATCCATGGCCTTGGCCTTGCCGACGGCACGCGGCAGGCGCTGGGTCCCGCCAGCGCCGGGAATCACGCCCAGCTTGATTTCGGGCTGGCCGAACCTGGCGCTGTCGGCGGCGATCAGCATGTCGCACATCATGGCCAGTTCGCAGCCGCCGCCCAGGGCGTAGCCGCCCACCGCGGCGATGACCGGCTTGCGCACGCGCTTGAGCGTTTCCCAATTGCGCGTGATGTAGTCGCTGCGGTACACGTCCATATACGACCAGTCTTTCATGGCGCCGATGTCGGCGCCGGCGGCGAACGCTTTTTCGCTGCCGGTGATGACGATGGCACCGATGCTGTCATCGCCATCGAACGCCAGCAAGGCCGCGCCCAGTTCGTCCATCAAGGCGTCGTTGAGCGCGTTCAGGGCCTTGGGCCGATTAAGCGTCAATAAACCCACCCGGCCACGGGTTTCGACCAGCACCAACGATTCGCTCATGGTTGTCTCCTGAAGGCCGGCCCCCGCGGGGCGCGACCAAGGTTGCATAAATATTCAAAGCTGTTTGAAGGGCCGCCCCCGCGGGGGCGGCATACTCGCACAGCTTCAGAGGGGATCAAGACCGATTTTTTAGCATTTAGAATGCAGCAATCAATACACATTAATAAGCACATTAATACGCAAGCGACCGCATCCTCATGACGCATCCCATAATTTACCGCTTGGAACCCCACGACCTGGCCGGCCATCGCTACCGCGTCACGCTGACCATAGACCAGCCGGATGTCGATGGCCAGTCCCTGTCGCTGCCGGCCTGGATTCCGGGCAGTTACCTGATCCGGGATTTCTCGCGCCAGATCGAAACCCTGGCCGCGCGCGCCGGCGGACGGCGCCTGCGGGTGCGCAAGACCGATAACCATACCTGGAAAGTCGCGCCTTGCGACGGGCCGCTGGTGGTGGAATATACGGTGTACGCGTGGGACCTGTCGGTGCGCGGTGCGCATCTGGACGAAACGCACGGCTTCTTCAATGGCACCAGCGTGTTCCTGTGCGTCGAGGGCCAGGCCCAGCAGCCCTGCCTGCTGGACATCGCGCCGCCGCCGGGCATCGCCGACTG
The DNA here is from genome assembly GCF_002209485.1 of Achromobacter sp. HZ34. GTDB lineage: Bacteria > Pseudomonadota > Gammaproteobacteria > Burkholderiales > Burkholderiaceae_B > Bordetella_C. The sequence goes on from NZ_NJIX01000003.1 coordinate 626,287, forward strand.
GAAGGTCTACACCAGCCTGCCTGAAGCACGCGGCATCGCCGGCGCGGCGCGGCGGCATGGCTTCGGGCTGTATCGCGCGCCTGACTATGACGCACTGATCGACCATCCGGTGGAAATGGGCACGCCGCAAGTGGCGCGCTTCGAAGCGCATGGGGCCGAACATGAGCTGGTGTTCACGGGCGTGATGCCGCGCCTGGACCTGCCGCGCATCGTCGAGGATGTGCAACGCATCTGCGCCACGCAGATCGCCTTCTTCGAGCCGGGCAGCAAGCGCGCGCCCTTTCTGGACAGCAGCGACCGCTACGTCTTCATGACCATGGTCACGGGCGACGGCTACGGCGGGCTGGAGCATCGCGCGTCGACCGCGCTGATGACCGCGCGCAAGGATCTGCCGGTGAAGGGGCAGATCGGCCAGGGCGAGGGTTACCGTACGTTCCTGGGCCTGGTCAGCCATGAATACTTCCACACCTGGAACGTCAAGCGCATCAAGCCGGCGGCGTTCGCGCCCTATGATCTGCGCACACCGGCGCTGACCCGGCTGCTGTGGGTGTTCGAAGGCTTCACGTCGTATTACGACGATCTGTTCCTGCTGCGTTCAGGCACCATCACCAGCAACGATTACCTGCGCATGCTGGGCAAGACCATCACCGCGGTGACGCGCGGCCCCGGCCGGCTCAAGCAATCGGTGGCGCAAAGTTCCTACGATGCCTGGACGCGCTACTACAAGCAGGACGAGAACTCGCCCAACGCCATCGTCAGCTACTACACCAAGGGTTCCCTGGTGGCGCTGGGGCTGGACCTGACCATACGCCAGGAATCCGCCGACCGCCATTCGCTCGACGACGTCATGCGGCTGCTGTGGCAACGCTACGGCCGCGATTTCTATCAGGGCCGGCCGCAAGGCATCGCCGAGGATGCCTTGCCTGCCCTGGTGCGCGAGGCCACCGGCGTGGACGTGCGGGCCTTCATCGAACGCTATACGGAGGGCCATGCGGACCTGCCCTTGGCCGAACTGCTGGCCGCACAGGGCATTACCTTGCAATGGACGACGGCATCCAACCTGCCCAGCCTGGATGCCCGCACGCGCAAGCAAGGTGAGGGGGTGGCGCTGGCTGGCGTGCTGGAAGGCGGCGCCGCGCACAAGGCGGGCCTGTCGGCGGGGGATGAACTGGTTGCCATCGACGGGCTGCGTGTAGCCGGGCCGGCCGGCCTGGAGTTGCTGATAGCGCAGTACCGGCCTGGCGATACGGTCACCATGCAGGTGTTCCGCCGTGACGAGCTACGCAGCTTCCGCGTACGGCTGGCGCCGCAGGCGCCGCTGGAATGCGTGTTGACGGGCGCCGCGCGGTAGGAAGGGAAGCCGGGCTACCGTTGCAAAGCGGCCTGGATCGCCTTCGCGGCGACCACGCCGTCGGCCATCGATGTGACCACACAGGGGTGCATGCGATTGGCGACCTCGCCGATGGCGTAGACCCCCTCGGCGCTGGCGCGCGCGGTGGCGAAGTCCGTGTGGATATAGCCACGCTCATCGCGCCGCAGGTCGAGCCCGGCGGCGAAATCCGCCTGCGGCTCCCAGCCGTACAGCACCAGCAGCAGATCGTAGGGATGGCCGTCGACGTGGCGGGCGACCGGGTCGACCCGGTAGCTGCCCACCCGCAAGTCCGCCGCCGGCACCGCGTCGACCAGTTGCGGCCGTGCCCGCACGCCACGGGCATACAGATGCACCGTGCGCGCGCCGCGGCGCTTCACATAGGCGTAATTCTCGAAACCGTTGTCGCCGCCCCCCAGGATGGCCACGGACAGGCCCGCATAGTCCTGCTCCACGATGGCCGAGCCCGGCCCCACCAGCACGCCGGGCCAACGGTCACCCGGCGCCGCCCCCGCCAGATTGCGGGCGCGCACGCCGGAGGCAATCACCAGATGACGGCCGAACAGGATGGTGGAAGCGTCTTCTGCCCCCTCCGCGGACCGAGCGGCCGCCAGCCCGTCGGAGCCGCCGCTCGACGCAGCACCGGCGCCTTGGCTGCCGCCCTGGTCTTTCTCCCTAACCGTCCGCCCTGCTGCAGACACCGCCTGCACGGTCACCTTGTAGCCCTCGTCAGCGCGGGCGACCGCCACGGCGCGGTGGCCGCGCAGCACCGGCACACCGGCCGCCTCGACGCTGCGGGCGATGTTGGCGCCCACCTGCTGGCCGGTCACGCCCGGCAACGTGGCGATCCAGTCGTCCGCGAAAGGATTGTCATTGGGCAGGCCGCCCAGGCGCGCATCGGCCTCCACCAGCAGCGGCGCCAGTCCCAGCCGGGCCAGCCAGATGGCGCAAGACGCCCCGGCCGGGCCGCCCCCCACGATGATGGCGTCGCGATATTGCGGCATTTCAATCTTTGCTCAAGTTGAATATGAAGAGAATTGTAGCGGCCGCGCCCCCCGGGCCAGCCGCGGCCCTGGCGATCAGCGCGTGGCGGGGTGGCTGCCTGGGTGGCTGCCGGCGTGGCAGCCGGCGGGGCAGCAATCCCGCGGGGCCGCGCACGCGGGCCGGGGCCGCGCCGCGCACACCGGCGTCGATCCGCCATCGCGCCCGGGGAACTACAATGCAGGGGCTCATTTCTCCGCTCCCCATCATGCCTACCCGCCGCATCATCTTTTCCCGCCTCGCCCTGGACGCCCGCATCGGCATCCTGGAACACGAACGCCGCGCCACGCAACCGCTGCACGTCGATGCCGAAATCGACGTCGACATCACCCGCGACGTGGACGACCATGACATCCACAGCGTGCTGGACTATCGCGCGCTGCGCGAAGTCATCGTGGCGGTGTGCACGCACTCGCACGTCAATCTCATCGAGACCCTGACCGACCAGGTGGCCGAGCGCCTGATGAATGACTTCAAGGACATCCGCGCGGTGCGCATCCGCATCAGCAAGCCGATGGCCTTTTCCGACTGCGCCGCCGTGGGCGTGGAGACCTACACGACTCGCTGACCTGCCTGCCCCATCATGAATGCTCTCGATCCCGCCGTGGCCCACGCCGCGGCAACGCTGCAAGCCACGCAAGCCAGGACAGCGGCCGAGGCCGCCAGGGACGGCCGTGCCAAGGCCCGCCTGGAAGCCAACAAGCTGGCCAAGCGGCTGGCGCGCGAAACCACGCGCGCGATCTCCGACTACAACATGATCGAGGCGGGCGACCGCGTCATGGTCTGCCTGTCCGGCGGCAAGGACTCCTACGGCATGCTCGACGTGCTGATGCGGCTGCGCGAACGGGCGCCCTTCCCTTTCGACCTGATCGCCGTCAACCTGGACCAGAAGCAGCCGGACTTCCCGGCCGACATCCTGCCCAATTACCTGCGTGACCTGGGCGTCCCCTTCCACATCGAAACGCGCGACACCTATTCGGTGGTCAAGCGCCTGGTACCGGAAGGCAAGACCATGTGCTCGCTATGCTCGCGCCTGCGCCGCGGCATCCTGTACCGCGTGGCTGACGAACTGGGCTGTACCAAGATCGCCCTGGGCCATCATCGCGATGACATCCTGGGCACGTTCTTCCTGAACATGTTCTATGGCGGCAAGCTCAAGGCCATGCCGCCGAAGCTGGTCTCCGACGACGGCCGCCACACCATCATCCGCCCGCTGGCCTATATCGAGGAGTCCGACCTCGCGGCTTATGCGGTGGAAAAGAACTTCCCCATCATTCCCTGCAACCTGTGCGGCACGCAGGAAAACCTCAAGCGCAAGGAAGTCGGACGCATGCTGAGGGAGTGGGATCGCAAATATCCGGGGCGGTCGTGGAGTGTTTTCAACGCCCTGGCCAGCGTGGCACCATCGCATCTGATGGACCGCCAGCTGTTCGATTTCGCCGGCCTGCGCCCCACCGGCCAGCCCGACGCGAACGGCGACACGGCCTTCGACCTGGAAGATCCGGTGGACGGCCTGGATGGCGGCGAGCAAGGCGGCGATGGCTGCGCGGCGCCGGCACCGCAGGACGCCCAACAGAGCGGCCCGCGCGAAACACCGCTGTCCTTCGTCAGGTTCGAATGAATCGATTGGGCGCGGGGGCCCGCCAAGGCGCCGTCTGGGCACCCTGACCCGTGGGGCGCGGCCCCGTCAGGTGCCTTCCCACTGCGGCCTGGGCACCGCGATACCGAACAGGTCCAGCACGCGCGCCACGGTCTGGTCGACCATTTCCTCGATCGAGGACGGCTTGAAATAGAAGGCCGGCAGGGGCGGAAACACGATGCCGCCCATTTCGGTGACGGCCGTCATATTGCGCAGGTGCGCCAGGTTATAAGGCGTTTCCCGCACCATCATCACCAGGCGGCGCCGCTCCTTGAGCGTGACATCGGCCGCGCGCGTGATCAGGTTGTCGGAAAGCCCCACGGCCACCGCCGCCAACGTACGCATCGAGCACGGCACGATCACCATGCCGGCGGTGGTGAACGCGCCGCTGGCCAGCGTAGCCCCGACATCGCGCACGCTGTAGGCGTGGTCCGCCAGTGCGTGCAGCGCCTGTCGGCTCATGTCCAGCTCATGCTTGGCGTTGAGCACGCCTGAAGCCGACACCACCAGATGCGACTCGACATCGTCGACCTCCTGCAATGCCTGCAGCAGGCGCACCGCGTACAGCGAACCGGTGGCGCCGGTCACGCCGACCACCAGCCGGCGCTTGGGCTGCGTCACGCAGTGGCTCCCGCTTCTTCGAGCATCTTCTTCAGTTCACCGCTTTCGTTCAGTTCGGTCATGATGTCCGAACCGCCGACGAACTCACCGGCGATGTACAGCTGGGGAATCGTCGGCCAGCTGGAAAACGTCTTGATGCCCTGGCGGACTTCGTCGTCTTCCAGCACGTTGACGGTGACCAGCTTCTTCACGCCACAGCCCTTGAGCAGCTGGATGGCGCGGCCGGAAAAACCGCATTGCGGGAACTGCGCGGTACCCTTCATGAACAGCACTACGGGGTGCTGGGTGACGGTTTCACGCAGGAATTCTTGAACGTCGCTCATGGTTCACTCGCTGGGCCGGAAGGCCCGTATGAAAAAAATGGGGTCTTGGGATAAAACTACCGAATGGCCTGATTATAGGTACCCGCCGGAAATTCGCTCGATACCGGCCAGGTCGCGCCGGCTGTCGACGCCGCGCAAGCCGGCCTGCTGCAGCAAGCCGCGCACCGCGGACGCCTGGTCCCAGCCATGCTCGACCCACAGGGCGCCGCCCGGTTTCAGGTGATCGGGCGCCCCGGCGATGATGGTACGCAGGGCCTGCAGGCCGTCGGCATCGTCGGTCAGGGCCTGGCGGGGCTCGAAGCGCAAGTCACCCTGTTCAAGATGGGGGTCCTGGCGGGAAATATAAGGGGGGTTGGAAACGATCAGGTCGAATTTCTTCACGGCCGTCAGGGCCTGGTACCAATCACCCGGGGAAAAATGCACCCGAGCCTTCAGCTTGATCGAGTTCTCGGCCGCCACCTTCAGCGCGGCCAGGCTGTAATCGGTCGCCAGCACCGCCACGTCGGGGCGGGCCAGCGCGATGGAAATGGCGATGGCGCCGCTGCCCGTCCCCATGTCCAGCACCGACAGCGAGTCGAAGCCCTTCAGCCATTCCAGCCCGGTTTCCACCAGCAGCTCGGTTTCCGGCCGGGGGATCAGCACATCCGGCCCCACCTTGAAGGAATGGCCCATGAATTCACGTTCGCCCAGCAGGTAGGCGATGGGCTCGCCGGCCGCGCGGCGCGCCGCCAGCACGGTGTAGGCGCGCACGGCCTGGGCCGGCAGCGGGTCGGTGTCGTGCGCCAGGATCCAGCTGCGCGGCTTCTGCAAGACGTACTCCAGCAGCATGCGCGCTTCCAGCCGGGGCAGCCCGGCGGCAAACAGGATGTCCTTGGCGGTGGCCACTCAGTCCTCGCCCAGCGTGGCCAGCAGCTCGGCCTGGTGTTCGGCGATCAGGGCGCGGACCAGCTCGTCCAGGTCGCCTTCCATGATCTGCAGCAGCTTGTACAAAGTCAGGTTGATGCGGTGGTCGGTCAGCCGGCCCTGCGGGAAGTTGTAGGTACGGATGCGCTCGGAACGGTCGCCGCTGCCGATCAGGCTCTTGCGCTGCGCCGCCTCCTTGCTTTGCCGCTCGCGCAATTCCTTGTCGCGCAGACGGGCCACCAGCACCTGCATGGCCTTGTCCTTGTTGCGGTGCTGGGAGCGATCATCCTGGCATTCCACCACCAGCCCGGTCGGCAAGTGGGTGATGCGGACCGCGGAATCGGTCTTGTTGATGTGCTGGCCGCCCGCGCCGCTGGCACGGAAGGTGTCGATACGCAGGTCGGCCGGGTTGATGACGATGTCGGTCATCTCGTCGGCTTCCGGCATCACCGCCACGGTGCAGGCCGAGGTATGGATACGGCCTTGGGCTTCGGTGGCCGGCACGCGCTGCACCCGGTGGCCGCCGGATTCGAACTTCAGGCGGCCGTAGGCGCCGTCACCGTCGATGCGGACGATGACTTCCTTGTAGCCGCCCAGTTCCGACGCGCTTTCCGACATCAGCTCGACTTTCCAGCCCACGCGTTCGGCGTAGCGCGTGTACATGCGCAGCAGATCGCCGGCGAACAGCGCGCTTTCGTCGCCGCCGGTACCGGCGCGGATTTCCAGGAACAGGCTGCGGCCGTCGTCCGGATCGCGCGGCAATAGCAGCAGTTGCAGCGAAGCGCCCAGCTCCTCGATCCTGGCCTTGGCGCTCTTGATCTCGTCCTCGGCCATGGCCTTCATTTCCGGGTCGGCCAGCAGTTCCTGCGCGGTGGCCAGATCGTCCTCGGCGCGGGTGTAGACGGCGAAACCCTGCACCACCGGTTCGATTTCCGCGCGCTCGCGCGAAAGCTTGCGGAAGCGGTCCATATCGGAAGCGGCATCCGGCTCGGCGAGCAGGGCATCCAGCTCGATCAACCGCCTGGACAATTGCTCCAGGCGTTCTCGCATGGAAGATTTCATAGGTCAGCGCAGAAAGGAAACGGGAAAATGAAGGCGCGGACCTGAACGGCCGCGCCGGCGGCGAGCACGCGACGAGAGTCGCTAACGCCGATTGTCGCGGCCGGGGAAGAGGCGCGGCACCATGGCCAACAGCTGCGTGCGGTCTTCACCTTCGCTGCGGTTCAGTGCGGCCAACGGCGCGTGAAGGTACTTCTGTGTCAGGGCGTGGGCCAGTTGTTCCAGCACCGCCTCGGGGGACTCGCCGCGCGCCAGCAGGCGGCGGGCGCGGTCCAGTTCGGCCGCGCGCACGTCGTCGGCGGCCGCATGCAGGTCCTGGATCACCGGCACCACGGCGCGGGTCTCAAGCCAATGCATGAAATTCTGCACGCGGTCTTCGATGATGGATTCGGCCTGCACGACGGCGGCGCGGCGTGCGTCGGTGCCGCTCTGCACCACGCGGCCCAGGTCATCGACGGAATACAGGTAGACGTCGTCCAGGCGGCCCACTTCGGGTTCGATGTCGCGCGGCACGGCCAGATCGATCATGACGATGGGGCGGTGGCGGCGCTGGCGCGTAGCCCTTTCCACCATCCCCAGGCCGAGGATGGGCAGTGAGCTTGCCGTACAGGACACGATGACGTCGAATTCCGCCAGGCGGTCCGGCAGGTCGGCCAGTTTCATGGTGCCGGCGCCGAAGCGTCCGGCCAGGGTTTCGGCGCGCTCGGCGGTGCGATTGGCCACCACCATGTCGCGCGGCTTCTGGGCGGCGAAGTGGGTAGCACAGAGTTCTATCATTTCGCCCGCGCCGATGAACAGCGTGCGGGCTTCAGACATATTGCCGAACACGCGTTCGGCCAGGCGCACCGCGGCGGCGGCCATGGACACCGATTCGGCGCCGATGGCGGTTTGCGAGCGCACTTCCTTGGCGACCGAGAACGTGCGCTGGAACAGTTGGTGCAGCAGCGTGCCCAGCGAGCCGGCTTCACCGGCGGCGCGCACGGCGTCCTTCATCTGGCCGACGATCTGGGTTTCGCCCAGCACCATGGAATCGAGACCGCTGGCGACGCGGAAGGCGTGGCGCACGGCGCCATCCTGCTGGTGGCGATACAGGTGCGGCTGCAGGTCGACGGCCCGCAGGCGATTGACGTCGGCCAGCCATGCGGGCAATTGCTCGGCGACCAGCGGGTCGGCCGCGCAATAGACCTCGGTGCGATTACAGGTAGACAGAATGGCCGCTTCGCGCACCCTGCCGCCGAAGGCGCTACGCAGGCCATCGAGGGCGGGACGCAACAGATCGACGGGCATCGACACGCGCTCGCGCACCGAAACCGGAGCGGAGGTGTGATTCAGGCCGAAAGTAAGAACGTCTACCGACATTTGTGCGAAATCCGCGCGCTATGCGGACTGGGGGGAGGGCCGGGCGTGGTGGAACCGGGTGGATCGCCAGACGCGGGGCTCCCAGGGCGAGACGATTATAGCGCTTGGCGTAAAAATGACAGATTGCGACGCAGGCCAGGTGAGCAATAAGTGCGCAACCTTTAATTTTGCTCAACTTTTCTGCTTTCCGGTCAGCACGGATTCAAAAAATTGTGTATAGTTGCGGACTTCGTTGGCCTGGTAGCTCAGTCGGTAGAGCAGAGGATTGAAAATCCTTGTGTCGGTGGTTCGATTCCGCCCCAGGCCACCAAAGATTTCCAAAACGCCCAGCTTCGGCTGGGCGTTTTTCATTTGTGGTTCGGGTGGGCTCGGTTGAGCCAGGGGCAGTTCTCGAATCTTGGCTATGAGCCCCGCTGACAACATTCGCCCTTGTGCGCGACCGCCTCAACGGCATTGATGTGGGGCCCGCGCCTGTGCCCGTGTCGCTGAGCCTGGCCACGAGCGCATCCCCTTTCTCCGGACGGAAACGCGTCGTCGCCGCATAAATATTGCGACCGACTGCGCGAAGCTGGAGCGCGCAAAGTGCGGTCTATCGTGCTGTCAGCTGGGTGCAACCCCGGCGCGTTCCGATTGGATGGCCAGCACGGGCTTGATTTGAGCGGTGAAGGCTGAGCAGAAGCGACAGGCAAGCGCCAAGGATGAAGAGAAATACTGTGCCGATCACGACGGCTTGATCAAGTCCTTATACTTGGCCAGCGTGTCGAAGCTGACCTGCATGATGCGCGTGGTCTCTTCTTCACCGACCCAGTCGTTGCCCATCCTGTTATCAGCCAGGAACTTCTTGAAGCCGTCGTCGGCCATGGTGGCCCGATAGGCAGCGACAAACTTCGCGTAGTCGTCCGGGTGCTGGGCCTTGAACTCGGCCCGGTAAACGAACGAGCGCACCGAGCCGGGAATGATGGGCACTGAGGTGTGATAGTCGGCCAGCACTTCGTTGATCGGCGGCACATCGTAATCGGGTCGGCGATGGTCGAGAAACAACGCCAGCGGGCGGATGAAATCCTTGATGAAGTCTGCCCCTTCGACCTGGCCGATATTGAAGTCGATCTGGCCGCCGGCCAGCGCAGTGCGCATCGCGCCGGCGCCGTCGAAGGTGACTATGCGTATTGCCTCGGGTTTCAGACCCAGTGCGTCGAGCAAGGCCATCGTGGTGATATGGCCCACCGAGCCGAAATCGACGCCGGTGGAAATCTTGCCCGGGCTGGCCTTGATCGCGTCGATAAGCTCCTTGGCGGTTTTCCACGGGCGATCCTTCGGCACCAGCAGGACGGTATCGTCTTTCCACTGCGCGTTCACGAAGGTCATGTCGGACAGTTTGTAAGGCGCGTTGGTGACCAGGATGTTGACGGGAATGAAGGGCGTTGCCGGCGTCAGCATCACGGTATAGCCGTCGGCGGGTTGATGCATGAACCAGGTGGTGCCGATCATGCCGCCAGCGCCCGCCCGGTCGACGACCTGGACCGGCTTGCCAAGATACTTCGGCATGTACTGTGCAAAGCCGCGCGCCATGCGATCGGCGCTGCCGCCGACATCGAACGGCGTGAGTATGGTGAGCGGGCGACGCGGCCAGCCATCGTCGGCGGCAAACGCGGTGCGCGTCAGCGCGGGAGCCGCCAGCGCCGCGATGCTGCTGGCCAGAAAGCTTCTGCGGTTGATTGTCATGGTCTCCTCCATCATATTCAGCGAACTGCCGATTTTTCATGGGTGGGGCCTGCCGATTCGCTGGCCCATCCTTGAGCACGGCCGGCGCTAATGCGTGTCGCCGAGCACCGCGGCGCGCGTGCGGCGCTTGAGGCGATCGCGCAGCAGCGGCCAGGCCAGCGACACAATCAGCAGTCCCAGTAGTACCAATGCGATCGGCCGCGTCAGGAAGTAGTGCAGGTCGCCGCCGCTCATTTGATAGCTGCGCAGCAAGGCGCCCTCGGTCTCGCGTCCAAGCAGCATGCCCACCACCATCGCCGCAACCGGGTAATCGAAGCGCTGCATCAGCCAGCCGATCACCGCGAAAACGCCCAGCGTGAGCGGCCCCGCCAGGTTCTGCGCCAGAGCGTAGCTGCCTATCACCGCCAGTCCCAGCACGATCGGCACCAGCATGCGGAGGCGCACCTTGACGGTGAAACCAGCGATGTAGATGAACCCGAACCCGAGCACGCCAAGGAAAAAGACTTGCGCCAGGCTGGATAGAATCACCGCGTAGACCAGATCCTTGTGGTCGCGCATGAAAGCTGGGCCGCCAGTGATGTTATGCATGCCAAACGCAATCAGCATCACCGCGGTGGCACCGCCCGTCGGAATGCCCAGCGCGAGCAGCGTGGCCATCGAGCCGCCCTCGGAGCTGGCATTGGCCGACTCTGCCGCGACGATGCCACGCGGGTCACCCTTGCCGAAACGCTCCGGGTCGCGCGCGGCGCGGCGTGCTTCGGAATACGAGAGCAGATTGGCGATCGCATGGCCGCCGGGCAACACGCCGATGCCGGTGCCCAGCAAGGCGCCGCGCAATACCGTGCCGGGATGCCGGAAGGTTTCGACGATGCCGGCCAGGATGCGGCGACCGTCAACGCGCCGGCGGGTCGCGTCGTCGACGATGTAGTCCCGCCCCACCAGATTGAACAACTCGGCGGCCGCGAACAATCCGACGATCGCCGGTACCAGCGGAACGCCGTCGAGCAGGTCCGACATGCCGAAGGTGCCGCGCGCGGCACCTTGAGCGCTCATGCCCACCGTGCCCAGCAGCAGGCCGAACACCCCCGCCAGCAGGCCACGCGCCAGATGTCGGCCGCGCAGGCGCGCTATCAGCGCCAGGCCCCATAGCGACACGACCAGCATTTCGGGCGGGCCCAGCTTCATCGAGAAATTGGCAATAGGCTCGGCCAGCGCAAGCAGGATCAGATAGGCCAGGAACTGCCCCAGGCAGGAAGAGCACAAGGCCAGCCCAAGCGCCTCATTGTGCTTGCCGGCCTGCGCCATCGGAAAGCCGTCGAAAGTGGTACCGACCGCTGCTGCCGACCCGGGCACATTCAACAGCACGGCCGGGATTGCCACGCCGAACAAGGCGCCGCCATACATCGCCGTCATGAAAATCAGCGCCTGCAGGAAATCCATGTAGGGGATCAATGGCAGGCAGATCGCCAAAGCCATCGACGTGGTCAGGCCTGGCACGGCATGCACCGTCAGGCCGATCAGGATGCCGGGTACGATGACCAGCCAGGGTTGCCAAGAGTGCCCAAGCATCTGCAGAGCGGACAACAGGGCGTGCATGTCGATCATGAGTTGCCTCGGAAGAACATCAGTGGCAGCGGGGTGTAGAGCAGTTGGGTAAAGCAGTAAAGCACCAGTGCGCAGAACAGCAGCGGCACGCCAAGCAGCACCCAGAGACGGCGCTCGCCGGTGAACAGCAGCATGGCCGCGATGTAGGCGAAGCAGGCGATGTCGAAACCGAGTGTCGGGCCGACAATCACGAAGGCGAGCAGCATCGCCATCGTGACGGCGATCCTGCTCGCCATGCCGGGCTTGAGCGGGTTGCGTCCAGTGGCGAGGGTAAAACCGCGGGCGGGAACGCTTTGGGGAGGGACGCGCTTGAAGCACTTCAGCGCGATCACAACGTACAACACCAGGGCGCCGACCACGGCGGGCACGATCAGGATCAGGTTGGTGATGGTTTTCTGCGCGCGCCAGGCGTCCACGCCATACCAGGCGCACCACGCCACGATCGCTGTGACAAAACCCAGATGAGCCAGATCGACGCCGTAGCGCTGTCCGCCGATCGAGAAAGTCCGCATGGTGTGCATGACCGGCGTGGATGGCGCCTCAGGCTCACTGCTCGCGCCGGGCATGGTCAACAGGCCTTGAGCGCCATCCGTGGTGCCCGAGTGGGGCTCTGCGTCGGTCGTGCCGCGCGGATTGGTATTGTTTGACAGCATTGTCTCCCTGCTTTCAGGCTGGTGGGTCCCAAGTCTTCGCTATACCGGTGGATCAAGCCGCCCGCTGCTGGCCAGCGCCAACAGTTCGGCGACACCGCGCGAGTCGAGCTGTTCAATGCGATCGCAAGCGGCCACGCAATGTTCAACCGCCGCGGCGTCGAGCCACGTCGCCAGGCAGTCGCGCGCTTTGGCGTGATGCTCCTGCTCGGTGATGGGCTCCGCGCCCCACGAGCCGCGGGGCCGATCGCAACGGGTGCACACCACGGTACCGTCGTCGAGCTCGACTTCCATTTCCAGGTAACGGCCTTCCGTATAGATGCTGGGGATGTCGCGCGACAAGGTCACCTGCATCTTGCCCAGCAGCGATTGCATGGCCGGTCGCGCCAACATCTCGTCGGTGAACGTCGACAAGCCGACCTGCCCGTCGACGAGCGCGGCCGCGGCGGTGTACTGCAGACTGAACTTGCCGTCCAGGCCCCCCTTCGGATGCGGCCGATCGCTCGACGGAACGTCGGCGGCGCGCATGCGGATCTGCTTGACGGCCGCCAAGTCGGGAATCTGCGGGCGCGCCAGCAAGGCGGCGGTGATTGCATAGTGGGTGGTGAACTTGGCCGGGAAGACCTTGATTGCGTAGCCAGGGTCCAGCACGCGGAAGGGGCGTCCGAACTCGAGCAGCCGTTCGCCCTGGAATCCGACCGGGAAGAACGCGTCGCCGTAGCTTTGCGGCGCCTCGTCGAACAAGGTTTGCGTGGCAGTGAAGCAGCGTCGCGTCAGCAGTGCCGCTTCAAGGCCAGCCGCGGCGGCGTACGCGCAGTGGCTGGATTTGGTCATCGTCCCCAGGTTGACGAACAAGCTGCCGCAGCGCGAGCCGGCGATGCCGATTGCATTCGCATACTGCTCAGCCGTGAAGTCGAGCAGATAGCCGCAGGCCACCGCGGCGCCGATCGGACCGACAAAGCCAGGTGGATGGAACTTGAGCTGATGCGATTGCAGCTTGCCCGCGGCCTGGCGCAGGCGTCCTTGAATTTCAATGCCGAGCACCATCGCCTTGAGCAGTTGCGCACCGCTCGCACCGATCGCCTCGCCCAGCGCGAGGGTGGCCGCCAGCGCGGGCGACAACGCATGGGTGGCGGGCACCCACATCGGCTCGAAATCCAGCACGTGCATCGAGGCGCCATTCACCATCGCCGCGGCGATCGTGCCCAGACGGTCGTCCAGGCCCAGCACGGCGGCGGTGGCACCGCTGCCGCTACCGGTAAGTGGATCCTTGAAGTGCTCCAGCAGCAGGCGCGGGGAATGTTCGAGTCTTGCGCCTGCGACCGCGACGGCTAGGCCGTCAAGGAATAATTGCCGTGCCGCGCGTAGCAGGTCACCTTCCAACGGCGTCTGCGCGGCGGCGACGATGCGTTCGCAAATGCGAGCAGTCAAGCTGGCGGCCGGCGCCATGTCCGGCGTCACCGACGCTGCGGGTGTCGCGAGGGAGGTCGAGGTCATGCAGCCACCAATTGATTCAGGACGTAGGGAAGCACGCCGCCATGGCCAACCCAGTCGGCTTCGCGCTGGGTGTCGACGCGGCTGGTCAGGGAGAGGGTCGCGGCGCGCCCGTCCGCATAGGTGATGCGAACATCGACTTTGGTGCCGGGGTGCAGCGCGCCGGCGATATTGGGAATGTCGAAGCGCTCCGCGCCCGTCAGGCCCAAAGTCAGGCGGGTCACGCCGGGCGGGAATTCCAGCGGCAACACGCCCATGCCGACCAGATTCGAGCGATGGATGCGCTCGAAGCTCTCGGCCAGCACCGCGCGTACGCCGAGCAGGCGCGTACCCTTGGCGGCCCAATCGCGCGATGAGCCACAGCCGTAGTTGCTGCCGGCCACCACCACCAGCGGCACGCCCTCAGCCGCATAGCGCTGCGCGGCGTGGAAAATGGACATCGCTTCGCCAGCCGGCTGATGGCGCGTATAGCCGCCTTCCTTGTCCGGCTCCATCTCATTGCGCAGGCGCGGGTTGGCGAAGGTGCCGCGCACCATCACCTCGTGATTGGCGCGCCGGCTGATATAGGTCCCGAAGCGCTCGGGCGCTACGCCGTGCTCGGCCAGATAGACGCCCGCGTCGCTATCGGGCGGAACCAGGCTGCCCGGAGAAATGTGGTCGGTGGTCAGATCGTCGCCCACCATCAGCAGCATGCGCGCGCCTTCGATCGGCGCGGTGCTGTCGCCCGGCAGATCGAGGAAGGGCGGCGCGCGCAGGAACATGCTGCGCTCGTCCCAGGCGAACACCGGCGCTTTGCCGTAGGGAATGTCGTGCCATTCGGGACCCGGGTCCGCGAAGGTGTCGTAGGCGTCGCGGAACAGATCCTGAGTCAGCGAATGGGTGAGGACTTCGTGAATTTCGTCGTCGCCGGGCCATATATCGGCCAGGAAGACAGGGCGCCCATCCTTGCCCTCTCCGAGCGGATCGCGCGTGATGTCGCACAGGATCGAGCCGGCCAGTGCATAGGCCACCACCAGCGGTGGCGAGCCCAGGAAAGTACCGCGCACTGCCGGGTTGAGGCGGCCGTCGAAGTTGCGGTTACTGGAGATGATGCCTGCCATCACCAGCTTGCCAGCGTTGATCTCCGCGCTGACTTCCGCTGCCAGCACGCCGCTGTTGCTGCCACAGGCCATGCAGCCGAAGCCGACCACGTTGAAGCCCAGCGTGTCGAGTGCGGGACTCAGGCCTGCCTTGTCGAGCATGGCCGAGACCGCCCGCGAACCAGGCGAGAACGATGTCTTGATCCACCCTGGCATGCTCAGCCCACGTTGCACCGCGTTACGCGCCAGCAAGCCGGCGGCGATGACCTGATGAGGGTTGGCGGTATTGGTGCACGACGCAATCGAGGCGATGACGATATCGCCATGCCGCAGTGGCCGCTGGCGGCTGCCGCCAGGCGGCGCCGCGGCTTCGGCGGTGCCGCGCTCGGAATAGGTGGCGCGAAAGCGTTGGCCGACGTCGCAGAGCGGCACTAGCGCCTCAGGCCGCGAAGGGCCGGCCAGCGCCGGCGCCACGGTCGACAAGTCGAACTCCAGCAGCGTCTGGAAGTCCGGCGGCTGGTCGCGCCACAGGCCCTGGGCTCGGGCATAAAGCTCCACGCACTTTATATGTTGTGGCGTGCGGCCGGTCTGGCGCAAATAACGCAAGGTCTCGTCGTCGATGGGGAAGAAGCCCATGGTGGCGCCGTATTCCGCGGCCATGTTGGCGATCGTGGCGCGATCGGGCAGCGTCAGATGATCCAGCGCCGGGCCGCAGAATTCGACTACCGCCGCTAGTACATCAGCTTCCCGCAGAAAGCGCGTCAAAGCCAGCACGATATCGGTGCACATCACGCCGGGGCGCGGCGCGCCGTTCAGGCGGCAGCCCACGATCCGGGGCGTCTGCAGGCCGACTGGCTGACCGAACATCGCGGTCGCCGCTTCGATGCCACCCACGCCCCAGCCGAACACGCCCATGCCGTTGACCATCGGTGTGTGGCTGTCCATGCCGACCAGACTGTCCGGAAACGCCAGGATCACGCCGTCGCGCTCGGCGGTGCTGACCACCTGGGCGAAATACTCGATATTGACCTGATGCACGATGCCGTTGCCTGGCGGCACCACGCGCAAATTCCTGAACTGCGACATGGCCCAGCGCACCACGCCGTAGCGCTCGCGGTTGCGCTCGAGCTCGGCCTTCAGGTTGTAGGCAAAGGCGTCAGGGCTGCCCGAGCGGTCGACTCGTACCGAGTGATCGATAACCAGCTGAGTGGGAACGACCGGATCGACCCGCTGCGGATCGAGCCCGCGCGCGACCATCGCATCGCGCATCGAGGCGAGATCGATCAACAGGGGCACGCCTGAAGAATCGGGCATCAGCACGCGCGCCGGATGAAAGGACAACTCGCGGCCGAGGGCATCGCCCTCCGGCCAACGCGCCAGCGAGAGGATGTCCTCGCGCGTCACGATGACACCGTCTTCATGACGCAGCAGATTCTCCAGCAAGACCTTGAGCGAGACCGGCATGCGCCGCAGGTCCACGTGGAGGGTCTCGCCCAGTACCGGCAGACTGTAATAATGAAGGTCCGCCGTCAGGGCGCGGAGCGTACCGAAGGAGTTGTTCATGGCCATCTCGCGCTTGAACTGTATCAACCGCGAGGCGTGAAGGTTTTCTGCAGCTCGCCGAGTTTGCCGTGGCCCATCAGTTCGTTCAATTCATCGAAGGGCACCAGCAGGTCGGGGCGGTCGACCGGCTCGCCGGTCTCGATCATGGTGCCGAACACGGCCAGGGCGTTCTTCATGCCCTGGATCGCGGCGGCGGTCAGCATACGCGGATACGACACGGCCTTCACGCCCATGTCTTCAAGCTGCCTGGCCGACAACAGCGGCGTGGTCGGTCGATTGCGAATCCCGAAGCCCATGTTCACCGACAGCGGTTTGCTGACTTCGCGTGCCACAGTGGCGATGTCTTCGGCGCTCATCAACGCGTCGGCAAACAGCAGATCGGCGCCTGCCTCAGCGTACATATTGAGACGACGGATGGCTTCCTTCAAGCCATGGATCGCGGTGGCATCGGTGCGCGCCTTGATCACGAAGTCGGGATCCTTGCGCGCCTGGACGGCAGCGTGGATCTTCTCGACGTGCTCTTCGGCCGAGATCACCTGCTTGCCTTCCATGTGACCACAGCGCTTGGGCCAGACCTGGTCTTCGATCAACAGGCTGGCGATCCCGGCGCGTTCGAAACCTTGCACCGTGAAGTAAACGTTCAACGCGTTGCCATAGCCGGTGTCGCCATCGGCAGACAAGGGAATGGAGCTGATAGCCGCCAATGCGCCCGAGGCACGGACGTTTTCGCTGTAGCCCATGATGCCGACGTCGGCCCAGCCCAGGTTGCTTTCGCTGAGGCCCGCGCCTGTGATGTTGGCAGTCTGGAATCCCATCTGTTCGACCAGGCGCAGACTATAGCCGTCGAACACGCCAGGACAGATCAAAATACCGGGCTTGGCGAGCAGGTCGCGCAGTTGCCCGGCGGGCGTACGGGAAACCCTTGCATTCATCTTCGTCTCCTCTTAACTTACGCCGCATCTTCCAGTTCGAACCGTATAATGTCAACACATTTGAGAAAAATCACCAGAAATACCAAAGAAGTCCTACATTCTGAGGGTATATTGTCAACACTCCGGGGGCACCATGGAAGCTGATGCGAAAGAGCCGACACTGGCCGAACAGGCATATCAACGCCTGTCGAATGCCATCCTGGCGGGCGAACTGGCCGCCGGCGCGAAAATCAGCGAGCCGGCGCTGGCGCGCGAGTACGGAATCAGCCGGGGCCCTCTGCGAGAGGCTCTGCACCGCTTGCAGGCGCGAAATCTGATCACGCGCTCGGCGAATCAAGGCGCGCGGGTGGTGATGCCTTCCGTGCAGTCGCTGGCCGAGTTGTATGTGGTGCGCGAGGCGCTGGAAGGCATGGCCGCGCGCCTGGCAGCCGAGCATGCAAGCGCGGAGGAGATCGATCGACTACGTGCCTCGGTACGCGCGCCGGACAGCTGGAGCCTCGACGCCGGCGGGAATGAGGGTACGCCAGATGTCGCGTACGAAAAGGCCGATCAGGATTTTCATCACGCGGTGGCGCGCAGCAGCCACAACCCGATGTTGATCAGCCTGCTGTGTGGTGAGCTGTACCCGCTGCTGCGCTTGTATCGCGGCACCCCCACGGATTACCAGCAACTGCGTCGGCGCGCAGTGCTGGAGCATGAGCGGATCGTCGCCGCGATCGAGGACCGCGATGGGGAATTGGCCGAGATATTGATGCGCCGGCATATCCTGTCGGCCCGCAAGCGCCGCGCTGGCACGCTGGAGCGCGGTTGAGAACACACCCATGATGGCGTTCTCGTTGCCGCGCCGGAGGTAGACTTTGCGCTGCCTCTGCTACATGCGCCTGGCCAGCGCGTCCGACTTGGGCTGGTGGCCCTGGAATGCGGCATCCGCGACGATACCCTCTTTCCAGCCGCCCCCTAACGCTTTGTACAAGGACACCGACGCCTGCAGGCGGGACAGGCGCAGCTGGACGGCGGCGTCTTCGGCGTTGAATTGGGTGCGTTGCGTGTCCAGCAGGGTCAGCAAAGTTTCGGCGCCGGCACGGTAGCGGGACTCGGCCAGGCGTACGGCTTCGCGGGCCTGGGCCACGACTTCGTCCTGGTCCTGCTGCTGGCGCGCATAACCATCCAGGGCGTTGAGCGCCGTTTCCACATCGCCCAAGGCGTTGACGATGGCGCCGCGGTAGTCCGCCAGCAACTCTTCACGGCGCGCCAGCGCCAGGTCGCGCTGGCCCGACAGACGGCCATTATTGAAGATGGGCGCGGTCACCCCGGCAACGAGGTCGTGCAAGGGATGATCGAACAGGCCGCGCACATGATCGTTGCCAGAACCGTAAGACGCCGTCAGCGTGACGCTGGGCAACATGGCGGCACGCGCCACGGTGACGTCGGCATCGGCCGCCGCCAGCTGGCGTTCGGCCTGGGCGACGTCGGGCCGTTGCGTCAGCAGGTCGGACGGCACGCCGGCAGCGGCGCTGGGCGCATGCAGGGTGTCCAGCGTGTTGGCGGCCACGGCGAAACCTTGCGGCGGCTTGCCCGTCAGGATGGCCAGGGCAGTCTGGCTTTCGCGCGCCTGCTGGTCGAACAGCGTCACCGCCTGGCGCAGGCTGGCAACCAGGCCGCGCTGCTGGCTCAGGTCCAATGCCGTCGCGGCACCCGCCCGGTATTGCGACTCGATGAAGGCAAGGATCCGTTCGCCTGTCGCCAAGTTGCGCCGCGCGATGTCGGCCCGCTCGCGTAAGGCCAAGGTCTGCAGATAGGTATTGGCGACGCCGGCCGTCAGGGTCATCAGGACGGCATCACGGCTGTATTCGCTGGCGGTAAGCGTGGCCAGCGCGGACTGCCGGGCCGCGCGATTGCCGCCCCACAGGTCCAGCTCGTAACTGGCCGACAGGCCAGCGCTGTAAAGGGTCTGGGCGGGGAAGCCGCTTTGCTTGACCCGCTCGGCCTGCAGGTTGCCATTGAGCTCGGGCAGCAATGGCGCACCGGCGATGCGCGCGGAGGCCTCGGCCTGGCGTACCCGTGCCACCGCGGCGGCAACGTCATAGCTGTCGGCCCGCGCCTGGCCGATCAGGCGGGACAGCTCGGCATCGCCATAGCCACGCCACCATTGCGCGTCCACCCGCGCGGCGTCGGTCGCGCCCGCTGCGTGGGGCGCCTGCCAGGCGGCAGGCAAAGACAGCCCAGCATCCGTATGCGCCACCGGCAACCCGCAACCGCTCAACGACAGTGCCGCGGCCAGCACCGCGATGCAGGCCATGCCACGCGACAGGACGCGCGCTGCCCGCGCGGGTGCGGGCGGGGCTATGGCCAGGGCGGATGCACCTTCAGCAAAATCCGGGTTGAGGGAATATCCAGCCGTCGTCATTCGCTCGCCAATGCCACGACGGGATCCAGCCTGGCGGCCTGGCGGGCCGGCATGAAGCCGAAGATCAGACCGGTTGCCAAGGCGCACGCGAATGCCCCCAGGATGGCGCGGATCGAGAAAATCACCGGCGCACCCAGGGCGATCAAGGCGATGCCTATGGCCAGGCCGATCACCACGCCAGCCACGCCGCCCACCAGCGACACCACCACCGCCTCGCTCAGGAACTGGCGCTGGATATCGCGCTGCCGCGCTCCGGTAGCCATGCGGATGCCTATCTCCCGCGTGCGCTCGCGCACCGTCATCAGCATGATATTCATCACCCCTATGCCTCCCACCAGCAATGACACCGCCGCGATCAAGCCCAGCATCAGCGTCAGCGTCTGCTGCGTCTCCTTCTGCGCCTGCACCACCGCTGCCATATTGAAGGTCTTGAAGTCCTGCACGTGATGCGCCTCGGTCAGCGCCTCCGTGATCAGCTTCTCCGTCGCGCCGGCCTTGGAAACATCGTCGACCAGAACCGAAATCCACGACAGGTTGGTTGTGCCCAGCACGCGCCTGCTGCCCGTGGAAAAAGGAATCAGCGCCACGTCGTCGTCATCGGAATCGCCAGTGGTGGCCCCTTTCTCGTTCATCTCCCCGATGACCTGGAAAGGCACGTTGTTGACGAGTACGTACTGCCCCACCGGGTTGCGCTCGCCATATAGCCGCTGGCGGACTTTCTTGCCCAATACCACCACGGTGGCCAGTTCGCGCTCATCGGTATCGGTGAAGAACAGCCCGCGCGCCGGCTGCCAGTTCAGGATGGCAGGAGCATGGCTGGCCACCGACCATACGGACACGGACGTGTCCACGTTGCCCGCGCGCAACGTCACCTGCCCCTTGAGAAACGGAATGGCGTCCGCGACATTGGGCACCCGGCGCACGATGGCCACGTCCGCTTCCGTCAACGTACCGCCCAATGCACGCGGGTTGTCGCTGCCGGGAATCACGTACATGCGGTTCGTGCCGTACACGGCCATCTTCTCCAGTACCTTCGCCTGCGTGCCCGCGCCTATGGCCATCATGACGACGACCGAAGCCACGCCGATGATGATGCCCAGCAAGGTCAATATCGTGCGAAAGCGGTTGACCGCCAAGGCACGCCGCGCCGAGATCAGCGCTTCACGGATGTCGGCCCAGGCGCTGGCGGTATGCGCCACGCCTTCCTGCATGCGCCTGGTGAAGTCGCTGCCTGCGATCGGTCTGGACGCCAGTATCGGCGGCGCGGCCGTGGCGGTGGGTGCCACCGCATCGACCGCATCGACGGCATAGTCCGCCATCACCTGGCCGTCACGCACTTCGATGATCCGTCGCGCCTGGCGCGCCACGTCCCGGTCGTGCGTGATCAGGATGATGGTGTGTCCCGCATCCGCCAGTTCCCTGAGCAGCACCATCACTTCCGCGCCGCTCTTGCTGTCCAGCGCACCGGTGGGCTCGTCGGCCAGGATGATCTGGCCACCGTTCATCAGGGCGCGGGCGATGGACGTGCGCTGCTGCTGTCCGCCCGACAGCTGATTGGGCAGATGCTCCATGCGTTCGTCCAGGCCCAGGCGGGTCAGCAGGGCACGGGCACGGCTTTCCCGTTCGCGCACCGAACCGCCGGCGTAGACCGCGGGAACCTCGACGTTGCGCAAGGCATCCAGCGTGCGTATCAGGTGATAGCCCTGGAATACGAAACCGAAAGCCTCGCGCCGCAGCCACGCCAGTTCGTCGGCGGAGAACGTGGCGATGTCCTGCCCGGCATAGCGGTATTGGCCGGACGTGGGGCGGTCCAGGCAGCCCAGGATGTTCATCAGCGTGGACTTGCCCGAGCCCGATGCGCCCATGATGGCCACGAACTCGCCTTCGGCTATGGACAGCGATACGCCGCGCAGCACCTCGGTGGCCGGGCTGCCATCGGTGCCGCCGTAGGATTTGCGGATGTCGCGCAGGTCGATCAGCGCAGGCCCTACCATTGCACTTTCCCGTCCGCCGCGCGCACGCGGTGGATCGCCGTGACGATGCGATCGCCCGCCTGCAAGCCCGACAAGACTTCGGCCTGCAGGCGATCACGCACGCCCGTCTGGACTTCGCGGGTGACGATGCGCCCTTCCGCCTCCTGTACCTGGGCGGTGTAGACCCCCGGCTTGTCCTTCACGGCGTGCAGGGACGGTATCGGCGCCAGCACCACGTTGGTGGCAGCGCTTTCGATGAAGAACACTTGCGCGCTCATCTGCGGCATCAATGCGCCGTCCGCATTGTCGACGTCGAACAGGACGGTATACAGCACGACCTTGCCCGCGGTGGAGGCGCTGGCCGCTTTCTGGCCACCGCCGCTCGTATCGCTTTCAGGCGGATTGGGGGGCGCGGGCAGGATCTGGCGCACGCTTCCAGTCCAGCGGCGGTCGTCCCCCAGGGTCTTGAAATACACCTTCATGCCCGGTTTCACGCGCCGCACGTCAGCCTCGGACACCTCGGTCCAGACCGTCATCGAGGACAGGTCGGCAATCCGCAGGATCTTGGGCGTCTGGTAGGTGGCGTTCAACGTCTGCCCTTCCCGCGCATCCAGCGTGACGACGGTGCCGGACATGGGCGCGTAGATGCGGGTGTAGCCCAACTGGGCCTGGTCGCCCTTCAAGGTGGACGAGGCGCCGGCAATCTGCGCCGTCAGGTTGGCGATGCGGGCTTGCGCCACCTGCAAATCGGCATAAGCCGTCTGGACATCCTCGTCGCGGGTGGACCCTTCGCGCGCCATGCGGCGCTGGCGTTCATATTGCTGCCGGGCCAGGTCGCGCTGGGCTTCCTGCTCGGTGCGCTGGGCCCGCAAGCTGTCCAGCGTCGCGATGTCGGCATCGACCTTGGCCTGTTGCACGGCGGGATCGATCTCCACCAGCAGGTCGCCCTTCTTGACCTGGCTACCCGGCTGCACGGCGATGCGGCGGATTTCGCCGGAGGCCTGCGCGCCGACGTCCACATAGCTGCGCGGCTGCAGCGTGCCCAGGGCGGTGACGCTGACTTCGATGTCGCCACGGGTGATGGGAGAGGTATCGACGACCTCGCGCGTACGCAGCAAGGCCCAGGCCGACAGCGCCAGCAGGACGACGACGACAACAGTGGCTATGCGGAAAAGAGGCCGTTTCGGTGACTTGGGCATCAGTGTCTTTTACGGGATTTCGTCTCGGTCGAAACTTGGGACCGAGCGCTCGTAGACCAGTTCCGTGAATTTGCAACGGAGCATCTTATAGATATAGACGCAAGAACATGGCATTTCCCCCACCCTCACCCCTGCTATCCGGATAAAAATCGCGGATCCGCCATCATTCGCCCGCGGCGGTTTCGATGAAGTGGGCAGTCAGGCAGGGCGCGGGAATGCTATTCCGATGGCTAGGGCATCGAGGTCGGGAACGGACGCGCTGTGGGTCGTTCGAAACTTGGGGCCAGGTTTCGATGACGAGTTCCGTGAGGGATGAACGCGCCGCGTAGAATTCCCGTTTTTCGTCCGCTGCCCGCCCCCATGCCTTTCCGCCGTCCGCTGCCCACGCATCCGATCGCTCGCCGCGACGAACTGCGGCGCCGCCGCGCGGGCCGTTTTGGCGTAGCCACCATGATGGTGTTGATGGCGGTGCTGACGCTGCCGGAGATATTGGCTACGCCCACCTATAGCGTGCATCTGCCTGCTGCCACGGCGGATCAGGCGCCGCCCGAGCTGCCCGATGGATCGCGAGTCGTTCTGGAAACCGGCACCGCGCTGGAGGTGCAGTATTACAAGCACCGGCGTGAAGTCAGGCTGAGCGATGGCGCCGCGGAATTCACGATCAACAAGGATGCGGATCGCCCATTCGAAGCGAAAGCCGGTGGAGTGGTGGCGCGTACCGACGAAGGCAGCTTCGGCTTGCGGCGCGCGGGTTCCGCCGTGCGTGTGGAAGTGAGATCCGGCACGGTTGAAGTTAGCGAAGGGCGTTGGAACCGGCGCAAGTCGGTGGTGCTGCAGGCTGGGCAAGGGGTGCAGACCAGGCCGGAGGGTGGCTTGACGGAGGTTTTCATCGTCACGCGGTGAGCCGGCCGCCCATGCAAGGGCCATGCAAGCGCGATTTTCAAATTTGCCGGTTTCGTCATATTCTCCGCGCCGGGCATAAATATAAGTTGGATAAGGCGTTCGCTGCTGACGAAGGGTGTTTTTTGTGTGGGGGGAACCCCCACCGGCCCCCTCCTTGGGCTGGCGCCCCAGTGGCTACGGTGTCGATGGCGGGGGGAATCCCACCATCGTCTTCAGGCTGGCGCCCCTGTGGCTGCGGATCGATGGCGGGGGAATCCCACCCATCGTCTTCGGGCTGGCGCCCGATAACCACTGGTTCAATCTGAGTTGAGGAGACTGTTCGTGGATCCTGGTTTGTTGCCGGCCGCCATTCTGGTGACCGTGACCATCGTGCTGTGGGCCACCGCGCGCCTGCCCGAGTACCTGGTCGCATTGCTGTTCTTCGCGGCCGCCGCGATCCTGCACGTCGCGTCGGTCGACGTGATCTTCTCCGGCTTCGCCTCGGCGGCGTTCTGGCTGGTACTGAGCGGCTTCGTGCTGGGCCTGGCCATCCGCAAGGTGGGCCTGGCCGACCGCATGGCCGGCACCCTGGCCACACGGCTCAACGGCTCATGGCCACGCATGGTGGGCGGCGTGATCCTGCTGACCTACGGCCTGGCCTTCGTCATGCCGTCGAACATGGGCCGCATCGCCCTGCTGATGCCCATCGTGATGGCGCTGGCGGACCGCGCCGGCCTGACGGAAGGCAGCCGCGGACGCATCGGCCTGGCGCTAGCCGTCGGCATGGGCACCTACCAGCTGTCCGCCAGCATCCTGCCCGCCAACGTGCCCAACCTGGTCATGGCAGGCGCGGCGGAGCAGGCCTATGGCGTGCATTTCGCCTATCTGTCCTACCTGTGGCTGCATACCCCGGTATTGGCGATCCTGAAAGGGTTGGTCCTGCTGGCCACCATCTGCCTGATGTTCCCCGCAAGACCGCAAGCCATCGTCGCGGCCACCGCCCGCACGCCGCTCACCCGCGCCGAAAAACGCCTGAGCGTGCTGCTGGTCATTACCCTGCTGCTGTGGATGACCGACACCTGGCACGGCATCTCGCCGGCCTGGGTGGGGCTGGCCGCCGCCTGCGTGTGCCTGCTGCCGCGCGTGGGCTTCCTCAACGGCGACGAATTCGCCGCCGGCGTGAACGTGCGCACCTGCCTGTACGTCGCCGCCATCCTGGGCCTGGCCGCGCTGGTCACCGCATCCGGCCTGGGCCATGCCATCGGACGCTGGCTCCTGCCCCTGCTGCCGCTGGACCCCGCCCAGCCCCTGCGCAGCTTCTACGCGCTGGTCGGATTGACCGGCGTACTCAACTTCGTCGTCACCGCCAACGGCGTGCCCGCGCTGTACACCCCGCTGGCGCAGGCCCTGGCCGACGGCAGCGGCCTGCCCCTGCTGACGGTGCTCATGATCCAGGTGATCGGCTATGCGACGCCGGTGCTGCCCTATCAGGCCGCGCCCTTCGTCGTCGCCATGGGCATGGGCAAAGTGCCGCCGCGCGCCGGCCTGATGCTGTGCCTGGCCGTCGCGGTCATCACCTTCGCCATCCTGGTGCCGCTGGATTACGCCTGGTTCAGGCTGCTGGGGTGGATCCCCGCTTCACCATGAAATTCACGTTCGCAGTGAAATCCAGCCGGCGTTAAGGCCGAATACGGGCGTCAAGTACCGCCGCGGAATGGTTACTTATTGATTCACGAATCGACGGGCCGACCGGGGACTATTCGTTCGAGGTGGCGCCAGCCAGGGCCAAATGTGTCATTTCGCGTGGGATATACCCTCGCCTGGAAGGCGGATGGCACGGTGCTTGCGGAATGGTCTGCGCTTTCCATTCTGTTCAAACCAAGTTCCAGCAACGTCAAGGAGATACTCATGAAGCTTCGCCGCCTGACTTCCGCCCTGGCCATCGCCTCGTTCTGCATCGCGGGCGCGGCCCAAGCACAGACGATGGCCCCCACCACGCCGTCGACCACGCCGAATGACACGACGGCCACGCCGCCGAACAATGCCAAGGTTCCTCCTGGCACCGCCAATCCGACGTCGAAGAATTCTGGTGCCACGCCCAGCGCCAACACGCAGAAGGGCACCAAGAACAGCGATGCCACCCATAACGGCAAATCGCATAGCAAGAGCACCAAGAGCAGCTCTGGCAGCATGAACCACGGCACCAGCGGTAATATGGCCGAACCGACCAATTCCGCTCCCAATACCGGCGGTTCCCGCTAAGCCTCCCGCTTGGACGGCCGGCCCGCCAGTCGCCGGGGGTGTGCCCCTGACGGGCGCGGGCCAGTTTCACAGCGTCATGCGCACGCACTGCAAGGTGCGTGCGCATGACGCTTGTTTCACCCACGGGAGATGCACTATGGGAACTTTTGCCAGCGCGACCAATGCCCAGTTCAAGGACGATGAGATCATCTTTTCCTTGACCATCAAGGGCGAGCCCCGCAAGTTTGAAATTTCCGGCGACGCCCTGCGGGAATGCTTCGGTGCCGAAGACAGCACCGGCAGCGGCCTGCTCAAGGCTTTTGAACGCGGCAGCGACCGCATACGCCGCGCGGCCGAGGAAGCGCTCAACGCCCCCACCGACGGTGTGACGCCGCTGGGGACGGGGGATTTCGAAGAATAGGCATCCGGGCGGCGGCATCGACTACCCGGGGCCGAACGTCGTCAGGCCCCGCGCAATCGCGTCAACACTTCCGGATTGGCCAAATTCGTCGGCGCGCCGGCAAAAAAACGGTTGATGTTGTCGAAGGCCATGCCAAAGTAGGCTTCATAGTTGTCCTTTTCAACGAAGCCCAGGTGTGGCGTGCACAACGCGTTATCCAGATGCAGCAAGGGGTGATCGGCCCCCAGCACCGGCTCCGACTCGAAGGTGTCGACGGCCGCGTAGCCGGGCGCGCCCGCCTGCAGCGCCGCCGCCAGCGCGCCGGCCTCGATGAGTTCAGCGCGGCTGGTGTTCACCAGCAAGGCACCGGGCCGCATGCGTGCCAGGTCGGCCGGCGTGATCGCGGCCCGTGTCGTCTCGCTCAAGCGCAGATGCAGGGTCAGCACATCGCTCTGCGCGAAGAAGGCTTCGCGCGTGGGCGCCACCTCGATACCGTTGGCCCGCGCCGCGGCCGTCGATGCGGGACCGCCCCACACCCACACATGCATGCCGAAGGCCGCGCCGTATGCAGCCACCTGGCGCCCGATTCGGCCATAACTCCACACGCCCAGGCGCTGTCCGCACAGTTCCTGGCCCAAGGTGGCTTGCCAGCGTCCCGCACGCAGGCCATTGGCTTCGCGCACCAGATGGCGGCGGCTGGCCAGCATCAGGGCCCAGGTCAGTTCCGCCGTGGCGGCGCCGCTGCCCTTGCCTTCGGCCACGGCAATGCCGCGCGCCGTACAGGCGGCCAGGTCGATATGGGAGGCGGTCTTGCCGATCTGGCTGATCAAGCGCAGGCGCGGCAAGCGGTCCAGCAGCGCCGCACCCACCGCCGTGCGTTCCCGCGTCAGCACAATGGCATCGGCGTCGGCAAAGCGGCGCGCCAGTTCATCCAGGTCCTTGGTATTGTCCTGGTAGATGGTCACTCGATGCGCGGCCAGGGACGCATAGCAATCCAGTCCGCGCACGCAATCCTGGTAATCATCGGGAATAGTTATTTGCATGGTGATGTCTTCTTCACGGTTCAATCACTCTGAATTAAGGAATAACGCCTCGCAAGAATTTATTTCACGTTTCCCGGGCTCCCGGCACAATCGATGTGGACATTGTGCAAAAATCGCGCTGTAACATCCATCCCACCCATTGGAGCCAGAGGCCGACTCACGTGTTCTCGTTTTCCTTTCGCCGGTTGACCGGCGCGTTGTCTGCCCTTGTCTTGACGACGGCCGCCTTCGCCGGAATGGGCTATGCCCAATCCGCGCGCGCCTTCTCGTTTTTCGATGTCATGAAGCAGGCCAGGGAACTGGCCGACAAAAGCTATAAGGCACCCGAACCCAACCTGCCCGATTCGCTGCAGGAGCTGAAGTTCGCCGGCTACCAGCAGGTGCGGTTCAAGAACGACCGCCTGCACTGGCGCGGCGCGGGCACCAAGTTCCAGCTGAATTTCTATCACGAGGGCATGCACTTCAACACCCCCGTGAAGATCAACGAGATCGACGCGGCTGGCGTGCACGAGATCCAGTTCGATCCCAATGACTTCGATTACGGCAGCCTGAAGCTGGACCCGTCGGCCCTGAAGAACCTGGGCTTCGCCGGCTTCCGCGTGCTGTTTCCGGTCAACAGCGCCGATAAGAAGGACGACGAGCTGGCCTCGTTCCTGGGCGCCAGCTACTTCCGCGTCATCGGCAAAGGCCAGACGTATGGCCTGTCCGCACGCGGCCTGGCCATCGACACCGCCCTGCCCTCCGGCGAGGAATTCCCGCGCTTCCGCGAATTCTGGATCGCCCGCCCGGCCCCCGAGGACAATTACCTCACCATCTACGCCCTGCTCGACTCGCCGCGTGCGACCGGCGCCTATCGCTTCGTGCTGCGGCCCAACAGCCAGGACACGGTGATCGACGTCAAGGCCCGCATCTTCCTGCGCGACCAGGTGGGCCGCCTGGGTGTGGCACCCCTGACCAGCATGTACCTGTTCGGCTCGAACCAGCCTTCGCCGGTCGCCAACTACCGTCCTGAAATGCACGACTCGGATGGCCTGGCCATCCACACCGGCAACGACGAATGGGTCTGGCGTCCGCTGACGAATCCGCGTCGCCTGCAAGTCAGCGCGTTCTCCGCGGAGAACCCCAAGGGCTTCGGCCTGCTGCAGCGCGGCCGCGAATTCAGCCGCTATGAAGACCTGGACGATCACTACGAGAAGCGGCCCAGCCTGTGGATCGAGCCCAAGACCGACTGGGGCAAGGGCAGCGTGCAGCTGATCGAGATCCCCACGAAAGATGAAACCAATGACAACATCGTCGCCTTCTGGGTGCCGGAGAAGCCGCCCGGCAAGGGCGAGCCCCTGGATGCGGATTACCGCATGACCTGGACGATGACCGACAGCAAGGCCCACGCTACGCCCTTGGCCTGGGTGGCACAGACCCGCCGTTCACGCGATGAAGTGAAGGGTGCGGATCTGGTGCGCCGCTCCGACGGCAGCATCACCTTCGTGGTGGACTTCGTCGGTGACTCGCTCAAGTCGCTGCCGGCCGACTCCACCGTCACCGCTGACACGTGGGTCGACGGCAATGGCCAGATCGTCGAGAACAGCGTACGTCCCAACAGCGTGACGGGCGGCCGCCGCCTGACGTTGCGGGTGAATGTGAAAGACCAGACAAAACCGGTGGAAATGCGGGCTTTCCTGACCAACGGCCAGGCGCCGCTGTCGGAAACCTGGAGCTACCGCCTGCCCAATGAACCTGAAGCAAAATAACTCCTCCTCTCTCAATGACGTCTCGGACTACCTGAGCCGCCTTGCGCTGCCGCCCGAAAATCGGGCGGCGTTCGAGCGGCTGGCGGCGGAGGCGGCGAGTTCAGGCGAAGCGCCGCTTACCGCCGTTCACCAAAAGCTGGCCGACGGCGCTCCGCCCCTGGACAACGCCGTGGCCGCATCGGCCCGCGGCCGGCTGGCAGCCGGCGACGCCGTGGACCAGGAAGCGGCCCAGCTCGCGACGCAGACCGAAATCGCCGGCATCTGCCTGCCTTCGGCCCCGCCGCTGAACCGCACCCCGATGTCGCCCGAACCCTGGACGCCCAATCCGCTGGTGCGCGGCTGGCGCCGCCTGCGGGGCCAAAGGGAAAGCGTGGCGCCGGACTACCAGGCCGTCGCCCCGCAAATGGATCCGCGCTGGCGCCAGGCCGGCAGCCGCCGGCGCATGGCGCTGCTGTTCCTGGTGGTGGTGCAGACGGTCATCGCCACCTACTACATGAAGGGCGTGCTGCCCTACCAGGGCCGGCAGATCCTGGAAATCGGCATCCTGTTCCTGTTCGCCCTGCTGTTCGCCTGGGTGTCGGCCGGTTTCTGGACGGCCATGATGGGCTTCCTGCAACTGCTCATCGGCCGCGACCGCTACAGTATTTCAGCGCGCGGGGTCGACGACAAGGACATCGAGCCAACCGC
Source organism: Achromobacter sp. HZ34 (assembly GCF_002209485.1). Taxonomy (GTDB): domain Bacteria; phylum Pseudomonadota; class Gammaproteobacteria; order Burkholderiales; family Burkholderiaceae_B; genus Bordetella_C. Next base: position 656,226 of record NZ_NJIX01000003.1, read on the forward strand.
CCGCACGGCCATCGTCATGCCGATCTGCAACGAGGACGTCTCGCGCGTCTTCGCCGGACTGCGGGCCACGTATGAATCGCTGGCCCAGACGGATTCACTGGAACGCTTCGACATCTTCATTCTCAGCGACAGCTACAAGGCCGACATCTGCGTGGCCGAACAGCGCGCCTGGGTCGAGCTGTGCAAGGCGGTACAGGGCGTCGGCCGCATCTTCTATCGCCGCCGCCGCCGCCGCGTCAAACGCAAGAGCGGCAATATCGACGACTTCTGCCGCCGCTGGGGCGCCAACTACCGCTATATGGTGGTGCTGGACGCCGACAGCGTGATGACCGGCGAATGCCTGAAGAAACTCGTACAGCTGATGGAAGCCAGCCCCGACGCCGGCATCATCCAGAGCTCGCCGCAAGCCAGCGGCATGGACAGCCTGTACGCCCGCATCCAGCAGTTCGCCACCCGTGTCTATGGCCCGCTGTTCACGGCCGGCATGCATTACTGGCAGCTGGGCGAGTCGCACTATTGGGGACATAACGCCATCATCCGGCTGGCGCCGTTCATGCGCCACTGCGTGCTGGCGCCACTACCCGGGAAGGGGTCGTTCTCCGGCGCCATCCTGTCGCATGACTTCGTCGAGGCAGCCCTGATGCGGCGCGCCGGCTGGGGGGTGTGGATCGCCTACGACCTGCCGGGCAGCTACGAAGAACTGCCGCCCAATCTGCTGGAAGAAGTGCAGCGGGACCAGCGCTGGTGCCACGGCAACCTGATGAACTTCCGGCTGTTCTTCATCCGCGGTTTCCATCCGGTACACCGTGCGGTGTTCGTGACCGGCGTGATGTCCTATCTGTCGGCGCCGCTGTGGTTCCTGTTCCTGTTGCTGTCGACGGCGCTGCTGGCGGTGCATACCCTGACCGAACCGCAGTACTTCGTCGAACCGCGCCAGTTGTTCCCGATCTGGCCGCAATGGCATCCGGACAAGGCCATCGCGCTGTTCTCGACGACCTTCGTGCTGCTGTTCCTGCCCAAGATCCTCGGCATCCTGCTGGTGTGGGCGCGCGGCGCCAAGCTGTATGGCGGCCGTGGCCGCGCGCTGCGCAGCATGCTGCTGGAAGTGATGTTCTCGATGCTGCTGGCACCGGTGCGCATGCTGTTCCACACCCGCTTCGTGGTGGCGGCCTTCCTGGGGCTCTCGGCCAAGTGGATTTCGCCGGCGCGCGACAACGACGCGACCACCTGGGGCGACGCCTTCAAGCGCCACGGCGGCCAGACGTTGCTGGGCATTTGCTGGGCGGCCCTGGTGGCCTGGCTCAATCCCATCTTCCTGCTGTGGATGGCGCCCATCCTGGCGTCCCTGCTGCTGATCATCCCGCTGTCGGTGGCCTCCAGCCGGGTCGACCTGGGCCGGCGGGCGTATCTGGATCGCCTGTTCCGCATCCCGGAAGAGACCCAGCCGCCCACCGAATTGCAGGCCACCCGGCGCTATACCGCGCAGAACCGGGCGGTACCGCATATCCCCAGGTTCGAGGATGCGGTGGCCAATCCCACGGTCAACGCCCTGGCCTGCGCCATGGCCACGGGCCGCCACCGGCCCAACGCGCTGAACGAAGCACAGCGCCAGCAACAGGTGGAACGCGTGCTGGACCTGGGCGTGGAAGTGCTGACCGAACCGCAGAAGATCAAGCTGCTGGACGATCCCGTGGTGCTGGCGCGCGTGCATGCAGGCATCTGGGAAAGCCAGGCCGACCATGCGATTCATTTGCGGCAGCGCACGACGCCGCCAGCCCCCGAGGAAGTGGCGCCGCTCACGCCGGACGAAACGGACGCGGTGCAGGCGCAGGTACAGATGGCGTAACGGGCGCGCCTCACGGCGGTTTCGTGAGGCGACCTGTGCGCTGCGGCCGGCGAGGTGCACCCGCCTGGCCGCAGCGGGCATCACACGATGTCGGCCAGGTGCGTGGTGCTGGTCTCGCGCACCAGCGTCATGAACGCCAGCAGATGGGGCTTGTCGCAGTCTTCCGTGCGAGTCGCCGCCCAGACCTCCGCGGTCAAGCCGGGTTCCGTGATGGGCCGCGCCGACACATACTTGCGCTGCAGGTAGGTCTGCACCACCCAGCGCGGCAGCACGGCGATGCCGCGGCTGCCGGACACCAGCATCACGATGGCAAGCGTCAGCGCCATGGTGCGCCGGGTGAATGGGATGGCGGCCGGCTTGAGTACCTGGCGCACGATGGTCAGCGCGTCTTCCGGTATCGGATAGGTCACCAGCATCGCATCGCGAAAGTCCTCGGCTTCGAGGACTTTTTTTTGCGCCAGCGGATGGTCGTTGGCCAGGATGGCCATCAGGCGGTAGCGCAACAGGTGAAAGAATTCCGTGCCGGGCTGGGGCTCAAGGTTGTTCACCAGCGCGATGTCGGCGCGGCCTTCGTGCAGCAGGGCCACCGGGTCGGATTGATAGCCCGTGACCAGGTCCACTTCGACGTCGGGCCAGCGTGCGCGAAAGGCATCGGCGGCGGGCATCAGCCATTCGAAACAGGTGTGGCATTCCAGCGCGATCCGCAAGGTATCGCAATGGCGCACGTCGACGGGGATCCTTTCCATGATTTCTCCCATGAGCCGGGATAAATGCGCTTCGATCATAAGTGCAAAACGCCCGCGGCAAGCCGCGGGCGTTTTCATGGATGGGGGAGCGATTTAACGGCGGGTGCGCGCCCCGCCGGGGCAGTTGGCCGGGGGCGCCTAGCCGGGGGTACCCAGCCGGCGGCGCCCAGCCGGAAAGCGCCCGGCCAGGGCGCCGCGTGGCCGGGCGGCCAGGCCAGGGTCGGCCATCAGGCGGACCCTGTATTTCTCAAAGTTCCCGAATCGGCTTGCCGGCCACCCAGGCCTGGATGGCAGCCAGGGCGTTGGCGTAGAAAGCGCGGAAATTGTCTTCGTTGACGTAGCCCAGGTGCGGGGTCAACACCACGTTGTCCAGATGGCGGATGGGATCGTCGGCCGGCAGCGGTTCGACACCGTAGACATCCAGGCCGGCGCCGGCGATGCGCTTGTGGCGCAAGGCGTTCATCATGGCGTCCTGGTCCACCAGCCCCGCCCGTGAAGTATTGACCAGATAAGCAGTGGACTTCATCGCGCTGAAGCACTCTGCATCGACCACATTGCGCGTGCGGTCGGACAGGATGATGTGGACGCTGACCACATCCGACGTGGCGAACAGATCGTGTTTGCTGACGTAGGTGGCGCCGCCCTCCTGTGCCCGCTCCGGCGTCAGGTTGGGACTCCAGGCCACCACGTCCATATCGAAGGCCTTGCCGACGCGGGCCACGGCCTGGCCCAGCTTGCCCAGCCCCAGCACGCCCAGGCGCTTGCGGGCCAGCGGCAAGGGCATGCCGGTCTGCCAGCCGCCCCGGCGCATGGTCACGTCTTCGGTGCAGAGGTTCTTGAACAGGCCCAGGATCAGGGTCCACGCCAGTTCCGCCGTGGCGTTGACGGCGTCGCCCGCGCCCGGTGCGCCGCAAACCGTGATGCCGCGGGCTTTGCAGGCGGCCATGTCGATGGAATTGTTGCGCAGACCGGTGGTGACCAGCAGGCGCAGATTGGGCAAGGCATCGATCAGTGCCGCCGGGAAGGGCGTGCGCTCGCGCATGATCACGATGACGTCGAAGGGTTGCAGTGCGGCGGCACGGTCGGCTTCGGGCAGGGCTTCACGGAAAACCTGCACTTTGGCCTGCGGGCCCAGCGCCGACCAGTCGGCGTAATCGGCAGCGACGCCGTGGTAGTCGTCAAGAATCGCGATATTCAAAGCCGTCTCCTGGGAGGGAAGAATGAGGGGGCGCGAGCCGAGGCAGGATTTGCCGGTACTGCGTTTGGTCGGCGGCGGTACCGCTTGTCATCGGTACTTCATGGCCGGTGTTTGCTTCTGCGATGGGAGCATAAAAGAATCGCCGTCGCAAAGCGACGGCGATATGTGCAAAGAGCGTTCACGAAGCTGCAGCCAGGGGCTCCGGCATTGGCCCTTGGCAAAGCGCCTGGCGATCCAGGCCCGCAGCGATGCCCAGGGCCGCCATTCCTACTTCGCGTCCAGCCGGGCCTGCAATTCCTCGATCGGCAAGGCGCCGCTGACGCGGGAGCCATTGGCGAAGAACAGCGTGGGCGTGCCGCGCACCATCAGTTTCTGGCCCAGGGTCAGCAACTTATCCACAGGTGCATTGCAATTCGCCGTCGGCGGCGTCTTGCCGTGCAGCATCCAGTCGTCCCACGTGGCCGCCTTGTTGGACGCGCACCAGACGTCACGCACCTTGGTCTTGGAGTCCGGCGCCAGGATCGGGTACAGGAAGGTGTAGATGGTCAGATTCGTCTGCCCTTCCAGCGTATGGCGCAGCTGCTTGCAATACCCGCAGTTGGGATCTTCGAAAATCGCCACCTTGCGCGCGCCATTGCCGCGCACCTGCTTGATGGCCAGATCCAGCGGCAACTGGTCGAAAGGCACCTCGCCCAGCTTTTCCTGGCGTTCACGCGTGACGTCCCGGCGCGTGGCGGCATCGATCAGCGGACCTTCCATCACCCAGGATACGTCCTCGTCGGTGTAGACCAGATCCATCCCGACCTGCACTTCGAAGAGGCCATAGGGCGTACGCCGCACGGCGGTGACCTGCATATCGGGGAAGCGCTCGGCAAACCGGCCCTTGATAGCCTCGGCGACGGCGGGGTCCGTCGCGCCCTGCATCTGGCTGGTACCGACGACCTTGGCACCCGCGGGCGCCGGCCGGTCGGTGCCGTAGACCTTGTCGCCCGCGGCGCCCGGCTGCCCGGTACCCGTGACCTTCTCGCCCGGGCCGGCCGGCTGGCCGGCGGACTGCGTGGAAACCGCCTTGTCCTGTGCCTGCACGGTTGCCGTCAGCGCCAGCGCCCCCGCCAGCGCGGCGGCGACGGACCATAATCGTAAATTCATTACATCTCCAATAGGCAATACAACGCCCGCGTCGAGGCGGGTCATAGGCGTTGGACACCGATGCGGCCATCCGGTTCATCGCTGCCCGGTATTGCTGGCGCTTGATAGCGCCGGGCTATATATGATCGATCATAGCCCGGAGGCCTGGGCGATAAGGCGACGTTTCAGCGCAGGGGTCCGGTCGACCCAGTTCATCCCGGCATTGCGCAGCCAGGCCAGGGGCGTCGCGTGGCTATCGAACAGGCGATGCAGCCCATCCGTGCCCAGGCGCATGGCCAGCAGCGGCTCCGCACGGGCCCGTTTGTAACGGCGCAATACGCGAATGTCGCCCGCCGCGCGGAAAGACTCACGTTCGCCCACCGCCTGGGCCAGCGCCAGCGCGTCGCCCAGGCCCAGGTTCAGCCCCTGCCCGGCCAGCGGATGCACCCGATGCGCCGCATCACCCACCAGGGCCACCCCGGGCGCGATCATCTGCGACTGCTCCAGGAACAGCGGAAAACCATGCACCGGCGCATTGACGGTCAAGCGGCCCAGCCGGCCCGCGGTGGCCAGCGCCAGGTCGGCCTGCAGACGCGCCGCCTGCTCTGCGGGCGGCAAGGCCAGGATGGCCCGGGCCGCGGCGCTGCGCAGGGACCAGACCAGCGACACCTGGGGCCCGCGCGCGCTGTCGGGCAGCGGCAGCAGCGCCAGCACACCGTCCTCGCGGAACCATTGCAGAGCCGTGCCCTGATGCGGCAGCTCGGCATCCAGGTGGGTCACGAGGGCGATATCGTCATAGGGCGCGGATTGCTGCTGCAAGCCGGCGGCCTGGCGCAGAGGCGACTTGGCGCCGTCCGCGCCGATGATCAGGTCGGCGCGCAATTGGGCGCCCTGCTCCGTCAGCACCGCCCCGCCTTGATAGCCCACGCAGCGGTCCTGGATCCAGGAAATACCCGATAAACGGGTGGCCTGCATCAGCACGCGCTCGATTTCGCTGGATTCGACGATCCAGGTCAGTTGCGGCACGGCCGCCTGCCAAGCGTCGAGGGTGACGCAGCCGTCGGCATCGCCATGGATTTCCATGGCCTGCACCGGCATGATGCGTTCGGCCGGCAGCGCATCCCAGATGCCCAGCTCGGCCAGGAAGCGCTGGCTGGCCGGTGAAATGGCGTAGACGCGCGGGTAATAAGGGTCGCCGGCCGGCGGCAGCGGTGCCGGCCGCGGCGCCAGGACCGCCACCGGCTGCTTGCGCCGGGCCAGGGCCAGGGCGGTCGCCAGGCCGACGATGCCGGCGCCGCAAACCAGGATTTCCTTGCTCATCGCGCCGACGGCTCCCCTGCCTGTTTGGGCCACAACACCCACATCTGGCCACGCTGTTTCATGCGGCCCGCCAATTGTCCGGCCTCGTCACCGTAACCCCAATAGACGTCGGTGCGCGCCCCGCCGCGTATGGCCGTGCCCGTGTCCTGGGCAAAGACCAGGCGGTCGAAGGGCTGTTCCGATGCCGGCATGGTCGTGTCCAGGAAAACCGGCGTACCCAGCGGCACGAAGCTGGCATCCACCGCCACCGAACGCCGGGCAGCCAGGGGCAGGCCATAGGCGCCGCGCGGTCCCAGTTCCGGATCGTTGACGGGTTCCTCGCGGAAAAACACCACCGCGGGATTGGCATTGAGCATTTCCTGCACCCGGCCCGGATTGCGTTGCGCCCAGGCGCGAATGTTCTGCATCGACGCCTGATCCGCTGTCATCTGGCCTTTTTCCACCAGCCAGCGGCCGATCGAGACATAGGGCTGGCCATTGTGATCGGCATAAGCCAGGCGGATGACCTTGCCGGCGTCCGGCCCATCCGTCAGCTGCACCCGGCCCGATCCCTGCACCTGCAGGAAGAAATTGTCGACGGGATCATCGACATAGACCAGGGCCGGCGGGCGGCGCGCGGGATTGGCGTCCATGGCGGCGCGGGTGTCGTAGGGCACCACGCGCTTGCCGTCCAGCTTGGCGCGCACACGCTTGCCGGCCAGTTCCGGATAAATCGAACCCAGGTCCACCGTCAACAGGTCGGCCGGCGGCGCATACAGCGGCCATTGATGCAGGCCGCTCTGCGTGCGCGAGCCGCGCACCAGGGGCTCGTAGTAACCGGTCACGGTATTGCTCGCCGGCTTGCCGTCGGCGCCCAACAGGCGCCAGGGCTGCAGATAGGTCTGCAGGAAGCGCCGCACGCTTTCCGGATCGTTGGCGGCCGGCATGCGGGCGGGATCGATGGCCGCCGCGCAGACCGGTTGCCAGGCGCGCGGGGCAGCGCGCGCCGGCACCGCCAGGCTACCCGACGTCGGCCGCATCAAGCCTTTGCAATTGCGCAGGAAGAGCGGCCAGAAATGCATCAGGTCGTCCTCGCGCCAGCGCGGCAGATCGGCGTAATTGACACGTTGGAAACGCCCGGCCATGGCGCGTGCGGGCGTGTCCGGCAGGGCCGACAGGGGCGGCACCGTCAACGCCCCTTCGGGCGCGGCGACGGCGGGTACGGTGCCCGGTGTGGCCGGGGTTTCAGGCTCGGATTCCAGCGTCGAGCAACCGGCCAGGAGGACCACGGCGGCCAGCAAGCCGGCACGCATTGGACGGGAAAAACTCGGGGAAAAATCCGCGCAGGAATCCGCGAAAAAACCTGGGGAAAATCTGGGAAAAGTCTGGGGCATTGCGGGGCGCTTCAATGCAAGGTACGCGGCATCGCGAGCAGGAATTCGGGAATGGCCACTTCGAACGGAATGCCGTTTTCGCCGACGCAGTGGTAGGTGCCACGCATGGTGCCGACCGGGGTGGGCAAGGGACAGCCGCTGGTGTATTCGAAAGTCTCGCCCGGCGCCAGCAGGGGCTGCTGGCCCACCACGCCCAGGCCGCGCACTTCCTGCACACGTTCGTTGCCATCGACGATGACCCAATGGCGGCTGATGACCTGCGCCGGGTGCTGCCCGGTATTGGTGATGCGGACCGTGTAAGCGAACACATATTGCTGCTCGCCGGGGTCGGACTGGTCGGGCACGAATTGCGGCTCGACAGTCACCGAAAGATCGTAGGGTTTCACGGGATTTCCGGCTCTCCAGGGTGGCGTGACAGCATGCCCGACGGGCAAACTGCAATAATGGCACATTATCCCCTGAATTCCCGTCGCCCTTTCCGTCGTCCTTCCTCTCTGTACGAGCGCCGACCATCATGTCCCTGACTCCCGCCCCCCGCATCGCCCCCAGCATCCTGTCCGCCGATTTCGCCCGCCTGGGCGAGGAAGTGCGCAACGTCGTCGAGGCCGGCGCGGACTGGATCCACTTCGACGTCATGGACAACCATTACGTCCCCAACCTGACCATCGGCCCCATGGTCTGTGCCGCCATCCGGCCGCACGTCAAGGCGCCGATCGACGTGCACCTGATGGTGGAGCCGGTGGATGCGCTGATTCCCGAGTTCGCCAAGGCCGGCGCCGACATCATTTCCTTCCACCCCGAAGCCACGCGCCATATCGACCGCACCCTGTCACTGATCCGCGACCATGGCTGCAAGGCCGGCCTGGTCTTCAATCCGGCCACGTCGCTGGAACACCTGGACTACGTGATGGACAAGCTGGACCTGGTGCTGATCATGTCGGTCAACCCCGGTTTCGGCGGCCAGAGCTTCATCGACAATGCCCTGGTCAAGCTGCGCCAGGCGCGCGCCCGCATCGACCGCTGGACCGAAGCCGGCGGCCACCACATCGCGCTGGAAGTCGACGGTGGCGTGAAGGTCGAGAACATCGCACAGATCCACGCAGCCGGGGCCGATACCTTCGTCGCCGGCTCGGCCATCTTCGGCAAGCCCGACTACAAAGCCACGATCGACGCCATGCGCCAGGAACTGGCGCGCGCCAAGACCTTGAAAGCCTGAACAGGAATCGCCACCCATGACCACTTTCCGCGCCGCCTTGCTGGACCTCGATGGCACTTTGCTGGACTCCATTCCCGACCTGGCGATGGCCGCCAACGCCATGCGCGTGGAACTGGGCATGGAGGTGCTGCGCGAAGACGTCATCGCCACCTTCGTCGGCAAGGGCGTGGACAACCTGGTGCGCCGCACGCTGGCGGCTTCGTTGGCCGCTTCACAGTCCGACAGTGAATGCGACGAGTCACTGTTCCAGCGTGCGCGCGAGTCCTTCTATCGCCACTACCATCTGGTCAACGGCGACAAGGCCAGGATTTTCGACGGCGTCCTGGATGGCCTGAAAGCCATGCGCGAGCTGGGCCTGAAGCTGGCCGTGGTCACCAACAAGCCGACCGAATTTACGCTGCCCCTGCTGCAACGCACGGGCCTGGCCGGCTTTTTCCAGGCCGTGGTCTGCGGCGACACCTGCGCGCGCAAGAAGCCGGATCCGCAGCCCGTGCAGCATGCCTGCGCGCTGCTGGACGTGGCGCCCGAGTACGCCGTCACCATCGGCGATTCGCTGAACGACACCCAGGCCGGCCGCGGCGCCGGCACGCGGACGCTGGTAGTGCCTTATGGCTACAACGAGGGCGTCGACGTGCGTACCCTGGAAGTCGATGGTATAGTTGCCACGCTAGTCGAGGCCGCCGACTGGATCGCGCGCGATGGCGCCGTCCTGAAAACGGCCTGACATTCTTACCGCATAGCTCTTACCGCATAGTCATAACGATCATGATCGCCCTGACCCTGTCGCAACCCGCTCGCGCCACCTGGCGCTGGTGGCGTTTGTCTTCCGGGTGGCGATGACCGACGCGCCGCGCTGAACGTATTCGTACACGGCGCCGCACACAGCAGGACGATCCCCAAGCCCGGAACCAGAATGATGGCCGGGCTTTTTGCTGTTTACGCCCGGCGTGCAACCACACACCACCCGAGACCGACATGACCGAACTGGAATTCAAAGCGCTGGCCAAGGAAGGCTATAACCGCATCCCCCTGGTGGCGGAGACCTACGCCGACCTGGACACCCCGCTGGCCATCTACCTGAAACTGGCCCACGCCGGCCCGCAGGGTGGCCGCATGAGCTGCCTGCTGGAATCGGTGGTCGGCGGCGAACGTTTCGGCCGCTACTCCTTCATCGGCCTGCCGGCCAGCACGGTGATCCGCGCCACCGGCACGACCACCGAAGTCCTGCACGACGGCAAGGTGATCGAGACCCACCAGGGCGATCCGCTCGCTTTCATCGAGCAATACCAGTCCCGTTTCAAAGTGGCGCTGCGCCCGGGCATGCCGCGCTTCGCCGGCGGCCTGGCCGGCTATTTCGGCTACGACACGGTGCGCCATATCGAGCCGCGCCTGGGCCCGGCGGTCAAGCCCTTCCCGGCCGGCATGGACGAAGGCACGCCCGACATCATGCTGCTGCATGTGGACGAACTGGTCATCGTCGACAACCTGGCCGGCCGCATCTACCTGATGGTCTACGCCGATCCCCGCAAGCCCGAAGCGTATGCCCAGGCCCAGCTGCGTCTGCGTGAACTGCGCGCCAAGCTGCGCAAGCCGGTGGAAATTCCCTACAGCCACGCCAGCATGCAGACCGAGGAAAGGCGCGACTTCAAGAAGGCGGACTACCTGGCCGCGGTGCTGCGCGCCAAGGAATACATCGCCGCCGGCGACCTGATGCAGGTGCAGGTGGGCCAGGTCATCGCCAAGCCCTTCCGCGATTCGCCGCTGTCGCTGTATCGCGCGCTGCGGTCCCTGAATCCGTCGCCCTATATGTACTTCTGGAATTTTGGCGATTTCCAGGTCGTGGGCTCTTCGCCCGAGATCCTGGTGCGGCAGGAACGCGTGATCGAGCAAGGCGCTGAAAAATCGCAGATCACCGTTCGTCCGCTGGCCGGCACGCGCAAGCGCGGCGGCACGCCCGAGGAAGATGCCGCCCTGGCCGCCGAGTTGCGTGCCGATCCCAAGGAAGTCGCCGAGCACGTGATGCTGATCGACCTGGCGCGCAATGACGTCGGCCGCGTGGCCGAGGTGGGTTCGGTCAAGGTGACCGACACCATGGCCATCGAGCGTTATTCGCACGTCATGCACCTGGTGTCCAACGTCACGGGCAATCTGAATCCCCAGATGACCAGCATGGACGTACTGCGCGCGGCCTTCCCCGCCGGTACGCTGACCGGTGCGCCCAAGGTACGCGCCATGGAACTGATCGACGAGCTGGAGCCCGTGCGGCGCGGCATCTACGGCGGCGCGGCGGGCTATCTGAGCTATGGCGGTGAAATGGATGTGGCCATCGCCATCCGCACGGGGGTGATCAAGAATGGCACGCTGTATGTGCAGGCCGCTGCCGGGATCGTCGCGGATTCCAATCCCGAAGCCGAATGGGCTGAAACGGAAGCCAAGGCGCGTGCGGTTCTGCGGGCTGCCGAGCAGGTGCAGAACGGGCTGGACGAGCCGGTCTGAGTTTGCGGCGCGCATGCGCGCCCTCCCACTATCAAAGTCAACGCCTTCCCGAAGGGAAGGCGTTTTGTTTGAAGGTAGCGTGGAGCCGGCATGTCATGAAGTCCTGTTTGCGGCGGACGGATTTGCTTCGGCGTGAGGAAACTCATCATGGGTCGCCGTTACTTACCAGCATAGTTCGGCCTTGAGCATCGCTCATTCACTCCTGGGCCGGCCATCTTTCTGGATAAGAGCACGCCATGCGATCGACCGCCCTCACTGTGACCTCCCCCACCCATTCGCCGGACTCGGCCAGTATCGAGCGAGAACAGTCCAAACTCGCGAGCAGCCCGGGATTCCTTTCCCTCGTGCCGGCGATCACGGTCCAGGTCGGGCAGGAAAGGGTGACACTCAATTCCGCGGGACACGATCTGATCCAGTCCCGCAAGAAGGGCAATGCCAAGATCCTCGCCGTGCAAACCTCTCCCGACCACCGTGCGACCCGCAACCGCACGGATTCAGAGGATGCAGGTTATTGCTCCGATGACGCAAGCCCGCCACCGTCCGCCGCCTCAAGGGGCTCGGGTTCGTCAGGGTCTTCCATCTGGTACGTCCCGACGCCTCCGACTGTAGCGGCCAAATCCCGAACCATCGCCGAAAAATCCGCAACCCCGGCGTCCGAAGGCACGTCACATTCCCACATCGGCGGGACTGCGGACGACATCCCGTATATCGACGCGGAGGATGACGTACCGAAGTCCGAGGCCAGCCAGCCTTCGGCCGAGCATGCAGCGCCGCCACGGCCGCAGCGGCAGCATCTGATTCCCTCAAGGTGGCTGTTCGCGCAGGGCGATGACAACTGGCCGCTCGGTCCCGCTCCGACCCCTCCTCTGCCCAAGCCCGGCAATCTCGGCGCGCCATCCGTCCAGCCTTCTGCAACGATTGCCGCCATGGTCACAGGGGAGAATTCCAACTTCGTCTTCAATCCGCGGCCGCCCGAGGAAACGCCATCCCAGCCCTGGTACAGCGGGATCGGCAGTTTCGTCGCGGCGCAGCTGAATCGCCTGCGCGATGGCTTCAACGCCATGCGTGAGATGATTTTCCCGGCCTCCGCGCAGACGAATCCGCCGGCCGCCGCGAACGATACCTACGCCACCGCCAACAGGTCGATTCCTCAAACCCCGGAAGAAATCGCGGTGACCACCCTCGATATAGGCTTGAATATAGCGAAGAGCGGCAGGAAGGACGTGCAAAAGGTGGCAGGCATGGACGAGTTTCGTGGCCTCAAATTCCGCGGATTGACCAGCATGTACGACCTGCTCGACCCTCGGAACAACGCGTTCAAGACCAGGCCAGCCGTCGGCACCACCGCCCCGAGCGCGCAAGAGCAAAGCAAACCCGCCGCCCAGGAAGCGTTCCGCAACGTGCTCACACAAGCCGAGCAAGATTCGTACTGGGACGCGCAGAAAGTCCTGAAACCCCTCGGCCATACCCTGGGTAATGGTTCGAGGGCCATCAACGCCCTGGAAGATCCAGCGGACTTCGCCGCGTTCCAGAAGCAGGTCCTGGACGCGTTCGATATTTCCATCGTCGCGATGGAAAAAGTGAAGGGCGCGCTGTCGCCGGAGACGGAAACAAGCCCCGCCTAAACCCCTTCCAACGCCCGCCCGCGCGTCACCCGACCGGCGATGAAGCGGGCGATGGCAGGCCCCGTCATCACCACCAGCACGAAGCGCAAGGTCTGCATCGCCAGCACGAAGGACATGTCCACGTCGTGGCTGGTGGCGGCGATGATGGCAACCGAGTCGGCGCCGCCCGGGCTGGTGGCCAGGTAGGCCGTCAAGGGATCGATCCCCGCCAGCTTCACCAAGGCCACGGCGAACAGCCCGCAGATACCGATCAACGCAAACGTCGAGACCAGCACCTTGGGTAGCGCCCGCCACGCCACCGCCAGGATGGGACGCGTGAAGCGCAGCCCGATATTCCAGCCGACTGCCGCATAGGCCATCGCCAGCAACCAGGGCGGCAGCTCCAGCGTCATGCCCTCGATCAGATGCAGGGCAATGCCGATGCCCATGGGCAGCAGCAAGGCGCCCGCCGGAATCCGCAGCGCATTTCCCAGCCACGAACCGCCCAGCGCCAGCACCATCGTCACCAGAAAGGCCCACGGCGACACCGGCGGAAACCAATCGATCGCCACGGGCGGCGCGGCCTCCGGTACCCCGCTCTCCACGAACAGATGCGCCACCAGCGACGCCACCACGGCCACACACACCACGCGCAGGTATTGCATGAAGGCGACCAGGCGGGTGTCGGCGCCATAGGATGCCGCCATCAGCGTCATCGCGGCCGCCGCGCCGGGCGATGCGCCCCACACGGCCGTGGTCCCCGGAAACACGCGCCAGCGCGCCAGCACATAACCCAGCCCGTTGGCCGCGATGGTGACCGCGGCCACGCCGCCGAAGAACAAGGGCCACTTATCGGCCACCGTGCCCACCACCGAAGGCGGGATGCCTCGCGCGATCATGCAGCCGATCAGGCCTTGCGCGGCGATGAACAAGGGACTGGACAGCCGCACCTGCATGCCCGCCACCATGGCCAGCACGGCCGCCAGCATGGGGCCGAGCATCAGGCCCGCGGGCAGGCCGGCATGATGCAGCAGTGCGGCCAGCAAGGCGGACACCGCGATGAGCAAGGACCAGGTACGCAGACGGGGCAGCAGGACGCGGGGAAAGGACATGACGCTGCTCATACCTGTGCCAGCCTTTCCAGCAGGCGCACCGCCTGCGCCAGCGTCTTGCGCTCGGCCGGATCCAGGCGCGTATGGATGGCGCCGGAAAGCCAGTCTTCGCGCGCCGCGCGATGCGCCTTGAACCAGGCCTGGCCCTTGGGCGTCATCGACCACAAAGTCTGGCGGCCGTCGTCAGGGTCCGGCACACCGTTGATGTAGCCCGCCTCGTGCAGCGACGCCACCAGGGCGCCCATCGATTGGGGCTTGACCCCTTCCGCGCGCGCCAGCGTGGTGACTGTGGCGCAGGCCAGACGCTCCAGCTGCGCCAGCGCCGTGACCTGCGGCCATGTCAGCGCGGCCGTCGGCGTTTCATCACGCAGGCGCCGACGCAAACGGCTGATGGACGCACGCAGGTCCGCCGCGATGCGCAGCGTTTCCTGGGTGCCCGAACGGGCGCGTGGGGTGGTCATGGAGTTACCTTCGAAACCGACGTCCGGGAGGGGCCGTCAGGCAAGGGACGCGCGCCGGGATCTGTCAGCAACACCATCGGGGCGTGGTTCGATGCGGGAATATATGAAGTTTACCTTCAAAGTTTGCCTGAATAAAAGCGCCCTCGCACCGATGTGCCGCGCAGGCCGCCCTGGGGCTGCACGATAGTGGGGCAGCCACTGCGCCAGGGCTCGGCACCGCGCCACCATTGCGCACCTGAATGGTGTCCGAAGCCGTTCATGGCCCCGCGCCGAGGGCCGTAGCGGTGCCAAATCCAATGCGCCGCACCACGACGATGCATCCAGAAAATTTTTCAGCACCGTCGCAAATACATTCACCTACAACTAATTGCTGACATTAACCGGCGAGTTTGCCTACGCTGATACCTCTTATTCGCCAGGCCGGGCGCCTTCATGACAGCGCTGCAATACATGGCAGGGTGACCCGGCGTATCATGCGCCCTCGCTGTCCGAGTCGTAGCCACACTGCATGAAAGCCATTCTCTCCACCGACCAAGGCGCTGTCCTGCGGGATGTCGGTCTGCCTATTCCCCAACCTAACGAGATCCTGGTGCGCGTGCGCGCGGCCGGATTGAACCGCATCGACCTGGCCACGCTGGCTGCGCAGAACGAGAGCGTGCTGGGCATGGAATGGGCCGGCGAAATCGTCGATGTCGGCTCGCGGGTCACGGAACGCAAGGTCGGCGAGCGCGTCATGTGCACCGGCCCCGGCGCCTTCGCGGAATACGCGGTGACCGATTGGGGCCGCTCCATGCCTATCCCTTCCGCCGATGTGTCCTTCGAGGAAGGGGCCACGTTGATGCTGGCGCTGCAGACCATGCACGATGCCCTGGTAACGCGCGCCCAGCTCAAGCGCGGCGAATCGGTACTGATCCATGGCGCCAGTTCCGGCGTCGGCCTGATGGCCATGCAGATCGCCAGGTATCTGGGGGCCGCGCAGGTCATCGGTACGTCCACCAATGCCGCGCGCCGGGCCCGCCTGCACGAGTTCGGCGCCGACGTCGCGCTGGACCCCAAGGATGAAGACTGGACCGACCAGGCCGTGGCCCATACCCACGGCAAGGGCGCGGACGTCATCATCGACCAGATTTCCGGCCCGGATTTCCAGCGCACCATGCAGGCTGCTGCCATTCTTGGCCGCATCGTCAACGTCGGCCGCCTGGGCGGCGGCCAAGGCCAGGTGGACTTCAACCTGCATGCCCTGCGCCGCATCACTTATACCGGTGTGACGTTTCGTACGCGCACGGTCGAGGAAGTGCGCGCCATCACGGCCGCGATGCAGGCCGACCTGGGCAAGGCGGTTGCGGATGGCACATTGCGCCTGCCCATCGACAGTGTGTTTCCGCTGGAGCAGGCGGCCGAGGCGCTGGAACGCATGGCGACCAATGCCCACCTGGGCAAGATCGTCCTGAAGATCTGACAGGCGGGCGTCAGATTCGCCAGCGCGATAAAGTAGCGGGCATATCGCCGTGCGGGGCCGACGCCCGCGCCGGCTTCTGCCATGGAAGGAAAAGAAGATGCATATAGGATTGATCGGTTTGGGTCGCATGGGCGCCAACATTGCCCGCCGTCTGCTGCGCGGCGGCCATGCCGTGACCGGTTATGACCGCGCCGCGGCCGCCGTCACCGCCTTGAGCGCCGATGGCGGCGGCGCCGCGGCCAGCGTCGCGGCCCTGGTGCAGGCGCTGCCCGCGCCGCGCGCCGTGTGGGTCATGCTGCCCGCCGGCGCCATCACGGAGGCCACGATCCAGGAACTGGCCGGACTGCTGCAGCCCGGTGACATCATCATCGATGGCGGCAACACCATGTACAAGGACGACATGCGGCGCGCCCGCGAGTTGGCCACGCGCGGCATCGAATATGTCGACGTCGGTACGTCCGGTGGTGTCTGGGGCCTGGAACGCGGCTACTGCATGATGATAGGCGGCGAGAAGAAGGTGGTGGATCATCTGGATCCCATCTTCGCCTGCCTGGCGCCGGGACTGGGCGACATCGCCCGCACGCCGGGACGCGAGGGCAGCGATCCGCGTGCCGAGCAAGGCTATATCCACGCCGGCCCTGCCGGCGCCGGGCACTACGTGAAGATGGTGCACAACGGTATCGAATACGGTTTGATGCAGGCCTATGCGGAAGGCTTCGACCTGCTCCGGTCCAAGGGATCGGACAGCACGCCTGAAGACCAGCGCCTGCCTGTCAACGTGGCCGACGTCGCGGAAGTCTGGCGCCGCGGCAGCGTGGTGTCGTCCTGGCTGCTCGACCTGACGGCCATCGCGCTGGCGCGCGACGCCGAATTGAGCACGTTCTCCGGCGAGGTGGCCGACAGTGGCGAAGGCCGCTGGACCATCGATGCCGCCGTGGAACAGGCGGTACCGGTGCCGGTATTGGCCGGCGCCCTGTTTGCGCGTTTCCGTTCACGCCAGGAACATACGTATGCGGACAAGATCCTGTCCGCCATGCGTTTTGGTTTTGGCGGTCACGTCGAGAAGAAGGACTGAGCCCCCCTGGCCCCAACCCTCTGGACCTGTGCATAGGCCCTTAACCTGGAGCAAGCCATGACCGGATCTACCCATACTCCCGCCGCCAGCGGCACCTTGCAAGTTTTCGCCACGCCTGCCGAACTGGTCGAAGGCGCAGCCAAATGGCTGGTCGAACATATCGAGGCCAGCGAGGATCGTTATGCGCTGGCGCTGTCTGGCGGGTCCACGCCCAAGCCTTTGTATGAACGGCTGGCCCGTCCGGACCTGGCGCGTCGCATCGATTGGAAGCGGGTACATCTGTTCTGGGGCGACGAACGCTTCGTGCCCCACGACCATCCGGACAGCAACTACCGCATGGCGAAACTGGCGTTGATCGATCATGTGCCCATCCCGGCCGGTAACGTGCATCCGGTGCCCACTGACGGCACGCCGGAAGCGGCCGCCCAGCGTTATGCGCAGACGCTGCGGGATTTCTACGGCGCGGAGCGTCTGGACGTCAACCGGCCTCTGTTCGATCTGAATCTGCTGGGGATAGGCGATGACGGCCACACGGCCTCGCTGTTTCCTGGAGCGCCGCAGTTGCTGGAAGAGAAGGAATGGGCGGTGGCGGTGGTCGGACAGAAGCCGGAGCCGCGCATCACGCTGACATATCCCGTGCTGGATAGCGCGGATACCGTCATGTTCCTGGCTCAGGGACAGGCCAAACGGGAGCCGGTCGCGCGGGCCCGCCGCCATGATCCGCGCACGCCGGCGGGGCTGGTGGCGCCGCGCGGGGATCTGCTCTGGTTCCTCGACAAGGCCGCGGCGCCGGCGCAGTGATGCATGCTGTGGCGTGTGCCGCGGCCGCTTGATTACGCGTTCACAGTCATGCGCCAACGGGGGCGCGGCGTGGCTATCGCCGCATGCCGTGCGCGTCCATCAGCCCGCGTCGTCCAGCTTGTAGCGTTCGCGCAGGGACTGGCGCGAAACGTCCAGGATGGCGGCGCGGTCCGCGTCTTCCACGAGACGGGCACTGACCAGCGCGCCCAGCAACTCGGACTGGATGGAGCGGGCCGCGCGCGTGGCGTCGGCCGCGTCCATGCCCATGCCGGTCAACAAGCCCGCGATGCGCTCCTGGCGCCGGGCCATGCCGCGCGCGAAGGCTTGCCTGGCTTCGGCGTCCAGCCGTGGCACTTCGGATCCCAAGGCCGCGATGGGGCAGCCGGCATTGCGCGTCTCGCAGTGCACGCCCGATAGATAGCTGTCGACATATGCCGCCAGCGCTGCGCGCGGCGGCTTGTCCCGCATCACCTCGTCGAGCCGCGCCGTCATTTCGTCGAACATGAATTCGATGCTTTGCGCGATCAGCGCGCTCTTGGACGGGAAATGCGCATAGAAGCCGCCGTGGGTCAGCCCTGCCTCGCCCATGACCGCCGCAACACTGACGCCGTTGGGCCCCTGCTCACGAATGGCCCGCGCGGCCGCCGCCAGCACCTTGCGGCGGCTTTCCTCTTTATGTTCCGGGCGATAGCGCATGGTTCTGGCCTCAATGAGATGACACGCAACTTATCATGAGATGGTCCCTGGACCGTCCTGCCGGTCTTGGCCGCGTTGCGCGTCTGGCCTGGCCTGCGCCTCCGGCCCGCCCTGCCCTGCCACCCCGGCCCCCGCCCCCTGCCCGACCTGGGCATCCTGCCCATTCCAGCCGCCGCCGAGGCTGCGATAAGCGTCGACCGTGGCGCGGGCGCGGTCGACATCGGCCAGCACCCATGCGCGCCTGGACTGCAGCACCTCCCTTTCGCGCAGCAGGATCTCCACCATGCTGGCCGTGCCTTGGCCATAGCCCCGTTGCGCCGATTGTTTGGCACGCGTGCTGGCGGCCAGCACGCCTTGCAGCGCGGCGGCCTGGTCATCGACCTGGGCAAGTGTCACCAGCGCGTTCTCCGCGTCTTCACTGGCGCGCAGCACCGCCTGCCGGTACGCCGCCCAAGCCTCGGCCTGGGCGCCGCGCGCCTGGGCCACTTCGGCGTCCACGCGGCCGAAATCGAACAGCCGCCAGTGCAGGCCCGCCAGCGCCGCCGGCTGGAAGGCCTGGCTGGAGAAGAGATTGCCATCGCCCAACCGCTCGAACCCGAGCAGGCCGGACAAGGACACATCAGGGTAGTACTGCGCCAGCGCCGCACCGATGCCCGCCGTGGCGGCGGCCAGGCGCCGCTCCGCCGCCACGACGTCGGGCCGGCGCCGCAGCAAGGCAGAAGGCTGCAAGCTGCCGGGGATGCCAGGCAGCGTCCAGGTCACGCTGAAGTCCTTGGGTAGCGCAGCCGCATCGGCGGGGCTGCCGTTCCTGCGCACGCCTGCGACATCGGCGCCCGGACTATCGCCCAGCAACACGTCCAGGCGATTGCCCTGCTTCTCCACCTGCGCGCGCAAAGGCGGCAACAGGGCATCGTCCTGGCGCAGCCGTGCGACGGCGTCGTCGCGGTCGCGGTCCAGGGCCACGCCCTGCCGCATGCGATCTTCCATGACGGCAACATAGCGGGTGTCGGTGTCGACTTGCGCCCGCATCAGGACCAGCGCGGCTTGCGCCCCGCGCAATTGGAAATAGGCATCGGCCGTCTCCGCGGCGATGGAAATCCGCACGCCCATATGCGCGGCCTCGGCGGCGTCGGCCTGTGCACGCAAGGCCTCGGCCCTGCGGTGCAGGCCACCCGCCAGGTCCAGTTCCCAACTGGCGCCGGCACCCAGCGTACGTACGGTCTGATTACGGTCATAGCCGGGCGACTGGCTGGCGATCGTGCCCAGCGGGCCGACCGTGGACTGCCGTTCACGCGACACACTGCCGTCCAGCGCTCCTTGCGGCAGCCACGCCGTCGCCGCCTCCCCAGCCGCTGCCCGCGCCTGCGCTACACGGGCCTGCGCGGCGGCCAAATCCAGGCTCTGCGCCAAGGCCCGCTGGATCAGGCCGTCCAGCACCGGATCCCGAAACCCTGCCCACCATTGCGCCAGGTCCGCGGCCGGCGCGCGATCCGCCGCCGCCGTGGCCTGCGCGTGATACGCATCGGGCATGGCGATGTCCGGCCGCGCATAGTCGGGGCCCGACATGCAACCGGCCAGGCTCAAGGCCAACGCCAACCCGGTGGTGGCCGTGGCGACACGTGCCCATGTATTCAACGTTTCCATCTCAATGTCCTGTATCAGTACCGGCCGGCCGCGCGCCGACCTTGCGCAGCATGGGGGCGAGCACGACGGCCAGCGCGAATGCGGACGCCATGACGATGAAGGCGTCCGCATACGCCATGGTCGATGCCTCGCGGTAAACCAGCGCGCGCAGTTGCACCAGGGCCGCGGTCTGCGCGTGCGCCGCGTCACCCAGCACCTGCCCGAAGCGGGCCTGCGCGCCATCCAGCAAGGACTGCAGCGCCGGATTGGCGCTATTGAGCGCCCCGGCAATGCGATCGAAATGCAGATTGGTACGGTTGTTCAAGATGGCCCCACACAGGGCAATGCCGACGGCACCGCCCAGGTTGCGCATCATGTTGAACAGCCCGCTGGCGTATTTCAGGCGCGCCATCGCCAGGCTGCCCAAGCCCAGCGTGACGGCGGGCGCCACCGCGAAGACCTGCGGAAAGCCGCGGATGATCTGCGGCCAGAACAACTGGTCGCCATCCCAATCCGAGGTGATATTGCTGAAGCTCAACATGGACAGGCCGAACATCGCCAGCCCCAGCGTCATCAGCCAGCGCGCATCGACACGGCGTGCCAGCGCCACGTACACGGGAACGCCCAGGAAAGACCCCAGGCCCGTCGCGCACACGATGGTGCCGGTCTGCAAGGCCGACAGACCCCGCACGTAGCCGAGGAACAGCGGCAGCAGGTAGATGGTGCTGAAGATGCCCATGCCGGTGATGAAGGACAGGATGCAGCCGATCAGGAAATTGCGGTTGGTCAGGGCACGCAAGTCCACGATGGGCCGCTCGAACACCAGGCTGCGCCAGACGAACAGCACGCCTCCCACGCCGGCCACCCACGCCGCCTGGCGTATGCCGGCATCGTCGAACCAGTTCCAGCGCGAGCCCTCTTCCAGCACGTATTCGAGGAAGCCCAGGAACACCGCCAGCAACACGATGCCGGGATAATCGGCGCCCTTCAGCAAGGACAGGTCAGGTTCGTCGATATCCACCAGCGCCGCGGTGCTCAGGGCCACCAGCAGGCCCGGCACCAGATTGATGTAGAAGATCCAGCGCCACGACAGCGTGTCGGTGATCCATCCGCCGATCACCGGTCCCAGCGCGGGCGCCACCGACGCGATGGTCGCCACGGTGGCGGCGGCCAGGGGCTGGCGCTTGCCGGGGAAGTAATGGAAGGTGGAGGTGAAGACCGTGGGTATCATCGATGCCCCGATCAAGCCTTGCAGGGCGCGGAACACGATCATGCTTTCGATGTTCCAGGCCAGGCCGCACAGCAGGCTGGCCACCGTGAAACCGAAGGCTGACGCCGCGAACAGCCAGCGCGTGGAGAACACGCGGGTCAGCCATCCCGACATCGGGATCACGATGATCTCGGCGATCAGATAGGCCGTCTGCAACCAGCCGATCTGATCCTGTCCCGCCGACAGGCCGCCGCCGATGTCCTGCAGCGACGCCGCCACGATCTGGATGTCCAGCAGCGCGACGAACATGCCCATGCACATGATGGCGAAGGGCAGCACGGGCGGATGGGGCGGCGGCGCGCCAGCGCTGCCTGAGGCTGTTGCCGTGGCGTTCATGATCAGGGCTTCCTGATATCGACGGTGGCCGTCACCGACAGTCCCGCGCGCAAGGTGCCCAGCGCGGCCATCTGGGAATCCAGCACGATGCGCACGGGCACCCGCTGCACGATCTTGGTGAAGTTGCCGGTCGCATTCTGCGCGGGAATCACGCTGAACACGGCGCCCGTGGCCGGCGCCAGGCTTTGCACATGGCCGGTCACGCTGAGCCCGCTGTCGACGTCGGCGGCGATCCGCACCGCCTGGCCGGGACGCATCTCACGGATCTGGTCTTCCTTGAAATTGGCATCCACCCACAAGCCTTGCGCCGGCACCAGGGACATCAGCTGCGTGCCTGCGGCGACGAAGGTGCCCGGGTGCGCGGAACGGTTGCCCACATAGCCATCGACCGGCGCGGCCAGCGTCGTGTAGCCCACATTCAAGTTGGCGGCACGCAAGCTGGCCTCGGCCTGTTCGACGCGCGCGCGGGCTTCGCCGGTTTGCGCCGCCACCACCGCCGCCTCGTGCTGGCGTGCGCTGACGGCGGCCTGGGCGGCTCGCAGACGCGCGCGGGCCTGGGCCAGCGTCGTCTGCGCCCGTTGCGCATCCTGTTGCGTGCCCGAATGGGTATCGGCGAGATTGGCATAGCGACGGTCGTCGCGTTCGGCCAGGACGATGGCGGCCTGCTCCACCGCGGCTTGAGCCTGCGCCTGGGTGATATCCGCCTGCGCCAGGTCGGCCTGCGCGGCCAGGCGGACCAGGGCGGCCCGAGCCGCATCGGCTTCGGCCCGGGCCTCGTCCAGGCGGGCATGGAAATCGGCGGGGTCCAGTTCCAGCAGCGGCTGGCCGGCGTGGACGAAGGCATTGTCCTGCACCAGGATGCGCGCCACATAGCCCGATACCCGTGGCGATATCACCGTCACATTGCCGCCCACGTAGGCGTCGTCCGTGGACTCGTGGAAGCGGCCTTCCAGCCACCAGTACGCCGCGCCCGCGATAACGGCGACGCCCACCAGCACCAGGATGATCCAAAGAAGGCGCCGCCGTTTGCGCGGAGTCTCGGGGGCGGCCTGGTTGGACGCCCGAGGCGGCGCCTCGGTCGAGGCCTGGGATGGGACCTGGGATGCGGATTCGAGGGCGGCCCCGGGCGCGGCCGGCCCGTCGCCGGCAGCCTTGCTGTTCTGCATGAAATGGCACTCCGTGTTCACGGCAGGGAAGACGCCCTGCCATTGGATGACGATCATCATACTATTTAATATTACGATCATCATCTAATAAATCGCGTGTCGACAGCCTTTGCGGCTTTGCGCTACACTCGACGGCGTTTATTTCGCGATTTTTTCCGGTAATTCGAACCCGTGATGCTCTACGCAACGAACAACACCCAGTGGTGGCGCTTCTCTTAAGAAGCGGCACGTTGTTGCGTTTATGAATCGCACCTTGCCGCCGTACCGGCAGCGAGGTCATGTCCCAGACGGCTCCCCGGCACGGCGGCTCCAAGAACCCAGGAGATTGCCCGATGCTCTACCGTCCTATCCTCCCGACACTCCCCGCCGCCGCCGCCAGGCCGGCCCGCGACGGACGTGTGCGCGCCGCGCAGCCCTCCCTTTCTCCCATTTCGCTCTGACGCTCAAGAGGTTGACTATGTCCCGGCTGCTCATGCTCGACAATTACGACTCCTTCACCTACAACCTCGTGCAGTACTTCGGCGAACTGGGCGAGGACGTCAAGGTGGCGCGCAACGACCAGATCACCCTGGAAGAAATCCACGCCATGAAGCCGGACCGCATCTGCGTGTCGCCCGGCCCCTGCTCGCCGAACGAGGCCGGCATCTCGGTGGCGCTGATCAAGGAATTCGCGGGCAAGCTGCCCATCCTGGGCGTATGCCTGGGCCACCAGGCCATCGGTACCGCCTTCGGTGGCGACATCGTGCGCGCGCCCAACATCATGCACGGCAAGACGGTACGCATCATCCATACGGGCACGGACATCTTCACCAACCTGCCGACGCCCTACACGGTGATTCGCTACAACTCGCTGACCATCGATCCCAAGACCCTGCCGGACTGCCTGCAGGTGACCGCCACCGCCGACGACGGTGACATCATGGGCGTGCGTCATAAAACCCTGCCGATTTACGGAGTACAGTTCCACCCGGAATCGGTATTGAGCGAGCATGGCCATGCGCTCATGCGCAACTTCCTGAATATCTGACGACAAGCCGCAAAGGCGTAGACCATGACCATCTCTCCCTCCGAAGCGCTGACCCGTTGCATCGAGCATCGTGAAATTTTTCACGACGAAATGCTTCACCTGATGCGTATGCTGATGCGCGGCGAACTGTCACCGCAGATCGCCAGCGCGCTGCTGATGGGGCTGCGCGTGAAGAAGGAAACGATAGGCGAGATCACCGCCGCCGCGCAGGTGATGCGTGAGTTCGCGACGCCGGTGCACACGCCCTATCCCGAAGACCTGCTGGACATGTGCGGCACGGGCGGCGACGGCAGCCACACCTTCAACATCTCGACCACGGCCATGTTCGTGGCCGCGGCCGCCGGCGTGAAGATCGCCAAGCATGGCAATCGCAGTGCCTCGTCGTCCTCCGGTAGCGCGGATGTGCTGGAAGCCCTGGGCGCCAACCTGCAATTGACGCCCGAGCAAGTGGCCGAATGCATCGAGGCCACGGGCATAGGTTTCATGTTCGCGCCGGCCCACCATGGCGCCATGAAGAACGTGGCGGCGGTGCGCAAGGAATTGGGCGTGCGAACCATTTTCAATATTCTCGGTCCATTGACCAACCCCGCCGGCGCGGCCAACCAGTTGATGGGCGTGTTCCATCCGGATCTGGTCGGCATCCAGGTGCGCGTGCTGGAGCGGCTGGGTTCGCGCCATGTACTGGTGGTGCATGGCAAGGACGGGATGGACGAAGCCTCGCTGGGCGCTGCCACCTTGATCGGTGAACTGAAGGACGGCGTAATCAGTGAGTACGAAATCCATCCAGAGGACTACGGGCTATCCATGATGTCCAACCGTGGCATCAAGGTGTCCAATCGAGAGGAATCGCGCGACCTGATCGTCGAAGCCCTGTCGGGCACGGCCGGACCGGCGCGCGACATCGTCGCATTGAATGCAGGCCTGGCGATTTACGCCGGCAACGGCGCGCCCTCCATCGACGCGGGTTTGAAACTCGCTTTTGAAACTATTAACAACGGCGCTGCCCGGGACAAGTTGGAACAATTCTGCGCCTACACCCGGAAGGTCTGAACGGGAAATATTTGAAATGAACGACATTCTTGCGAAGATCCTCGCCGTCAAGGCCGAGGAAGTCGCCACCGCGCGCCAACTGCGCAGTGAAGCGGAACTGCTGCGCGAAGCGCAGGCCCGTCAAGACGTGCGCGGTTTCGCGCAAGCCATCGAAGACAAGATCGCCGCCGGCAAGCCCGGCGTCATTGCCGAGATCAAGAAAGCCTCGCCTTCGCGCGGCGTATTGCGTGACAACTTCAACCCCGCCGAGATTGCCGCGACGTATGCGGCGCATGGCGCGGCCTGCTTGTCGGTGCTGACCGACGTGCAGTTCTTCCAGGGTTCGCACGACCATCTGCGCCAGGCGCGCGCGTCATGCCCGCTGCCGGTGCTGCGCAAGGACTTCGTGATCGACAGCTACCAGATCATCAATGCGCGTGCCTTGGGCGCGGACTGCGTGCTGCTGATCGCCGCCGCGTTGACGCCGTCGCAACTGAAGGACATGGAAGCGTGCGCGATGGACCTGGGCATGGACGTGCTGGTGGAAGTGCACGACGCGCAGGAACTGGAGGTGGCCCTGGGCATGCGCACGTCGCTGCTGGGCATCAACAATCGCAACCTGCGCACGTTCGAGACTTCCTTGAACAACACGCTCGATCTGCTGCCGCGCATTCCCGCCGGCCGCCGCGTCGTGACGGAAAGCGGCATCCTCAAGCCGGAGGATGTGCAACTGATGCGTTCCAAGGGCGTCGATGCCTTCCTGGTGGGCGAAGCCTTCATGCGCGCGCCGGATCCTGGCGCGGAACTGGCGCGCCTGATCGCCTGATCGCCTGGTCGTTCATTGCGCCGGTGGCATGGCGCAGATGGACGAGCGGGTCAGGAAGCGTTTCTCGCGGCCGTTGTCGAGCGAGAACATGCCGCCACGGCCGGGGACGACGTCGATGATCAGGTCGGTGTGCTTCCACGCTTCATATTGCGCGCCGCCGATGTAGAAGGGCGCGCCGCCGATTTCACCCAGCAGGACATCGTGGTCGGCCAGCAGGAATTCGCCCTGCGGATAACACATGGGCGACGAGCCGTCGCAGCAGCCGCCGGATTGGTGGAACATGATGGGCCCGTATTCCGCGGTCAGTTCCGCGATCAATGCCAACGCGACGGGCGTGGCTGTGACCTTGCCGATGTCTCCTTCGGCGCGCACGGCGGTGTGAGCGTCGCCTGTCGATTGCACAGTGGCCATGATGCCTTGCTCCCTTGTAGCGCTGCCTGCTTGCCGTAAGCGGCAGGGGTCATTGATGCTGGAGTGTCTGGGTATGCCGGCCGGGGGCCGGCCCCGGTATCAGAATGGGGCAACAGATGGGGCGGCCCCACGCCGCCCCGCCCTGCTCCCGCAGCGTCCTGCGCCAGAACAAGCCCGGTTCAGAGAAGCCTGTTTAAAAGAAGCCCAGCTTCTTCGGGCTGTAGCTGACCAGCAGGTTCTTGGTCTGTTGATAATGGTCCAGCATCATCTTGTGCGTTTCGCGCCCGATGCCGGACTGTTTATACCCACCGAACGCCGCATGCGCCGGATAGGCGTGATAGCAGTTGGTCCACACGCGGCCGGCCTGGATGGCGCGGCCCATGCGATAGGCGGTATTGCCGTCGCGCGACCACACGCCCGCGCCCAGGCCGTACAAGGTATCGTTGGCAATCGCCAGCGCATCGTCGGCATCCTTGAAGGTGGTGACGGCCACTACCGGTCCGAAGATTTCCTCCTGGAACACGCGCATGTTGTTCTTGCCTTCGAACACCGTGGGCTGCACGTAATAGCCGTCCTTCAACTCGCCGTTCAACTGCGCGCGGGCGCCACCCGCCAACACCTTGGCGCCTTCCTGCTTGCCGATGTCCAGGTAGGACAGGATCTTCTCCAGCTGCTCGCTGGAAGCCTGTGCGCCTATCATCGTGTCGGCGTCCAGCGGATTGCCCTGCTTGATGGCGGCCACGCGCTTGAGCGCGCGTTCCATGAAGCGGTCGTAGATGGATTCCTGGATCAGCGCGCGGCTGGGGCAGGTGCACACCTCGCCCTGGTTCAGCGCGAACATGACGAAGCCTTCAATGGCCTTGTCGAAGAAATCATCGTCCTGCGACGCGACGTCGGCGAAGAAAATATTGGGTGACTTGCCGCCCAGTTCCAGCGTCACGGGAATCAGGTTCTGCGAGGCGTACTGCATGATCAGCCGCCCGGTGGTGGTTTCACCGGTGAAGGCGATCTTGGCGATGCGCTTGTTGGAGGCCAGGGGCTTGCCCGCTTCCAGGCCGAAACCCGTGACGATGTTGAGCACCCCTGGAGGCAGCACGTCGGCGATCAGTTCGGCCAGCACCAGGATGCCGGTGGGTGTCTGTTCGGCGGGCTTGAGCACCACGCAGTTGCCGGCGGCCAGTGCGGGGGCGACCTTCCAGGCGGCCATCAGGATGGGGAAGTTCCAGGGGATGATCTGGCCGACCACGCCCAGCGGTTCCTTGAAGTGGTAGGCGACAGTATCGGCATCGATTTCCGACAGGCCGCTTTCCTGGGCGCGGATGGCGGCGGCGTAGTAGCGGAAGTGATCCACGGCCAGGGGCAGGTCGGCGGCGCGGGCTTCGCGTATTGGCTTGCCGTTGTCCCAGGTTTCCGCCGTGGCCAGCAGTTCCAGGTTTTCTTCGATGATGTCGGCGATGCGGTTCAGCATGCGGGTGCGTTCGGCGACGGAAGTCTTGCCCCAGGCGGGAGCGGCTTTGTGCGCTGCATCCAGCGCCAGTTCGATGTCGCGCGCGGTCGAACGTGCATTGCGGGATAGCACCTGGCCGGTGACTGGGGTCACATTGTCGAAATACTGCCCCTCGGCGGGCGCCTGCCAACGGCCGCCGATGAAGTTGTCGTATTGCTTCTTGAAGTTGACGGGGGTGCCGTAGGCATCCGGGGCGACGCGGGTAGCGGTATCCATGCTGTCTCCTGTTTTGAATGATGACCCTGGCGACGGGCCTGATTGTGTTGTTGCAATATGCATGCCAATTTGGTCCCAGGCGCTCCGCCCCTCAATGCACTGCCGCGCAGGGATCGGGCCGTCACCGGTGTGGGAACCGGTGTGGGAAAGTTACGCGCGTGGACAAGGCCAAGGACGCGTGCGAAAGTACGCCGTAGCCCGCCGGCCGCTGGCGCGTGCCGGACCGTGCTGTCGCGTTTTGCGACAGAGAACGGCGACAGGTGTCGCAGAACGCCTACCGGAGACCATCATGTCCATACCGTCCCACCAGGCCGCGCTAAGCGCGGCGCGCCGGCTGTTCCGGCAGAAGGGTGTCGTTCCGGAGCATCTGTTGGCCGATCCCATCCTGCGTTCGTGGCGCCGCTGCGCCGAGTCCGGCCAGGACATGCGCGGTGCCCGCCTGCCGGCGTTGCTGACCCAGACCGAGCTGCGCCAGGAACTGGACCGTCACGCTGCCTTGCGCCGCTTGTGCGCACCGGTCATGGCGGACATGAAACAGCGTGCCCGCGCCGCCGGGGGCCTGGTGGTGCTGACCGATGCGGCAGGCCTGGTGCTGGACAGCGGCGGCAGTGCCGACTTCCTGGACCGTGCCAGCCAACTGGCCCTGGCGCCCGGCGCGTCGTGGAGTGAAGCGGCTGCGGGGACCAATGCCATCGGCACCGCGCTGGTCGAGCGCCGCGCCATTGCCGTGCAAGGCGCCGAGCACTATTTCGAGCCGAATCGCGTGCTGACCTGCGCGGCCATGCCCATCCTGGATCCCGCTGGGCGGACGCTGGGCCTGCTGGATTTGACGTGCCACGCGGATGGCCGTTGGCGCGATGCCGGGGACAGTCTGCGGGCTGCCATCGACCAGGTGGAGAGCGCGCTGTTCGAGGATCTGGCGGCGTCCTGCCTGATGCTGCGCCTGCACACGCGGGCGGATGGCCTGGAGCGGGACACGGCGGCCCGGCTGGCCTTTGACGGCGACACACTGGTCGCGGCCAATCGCCACGCCTTGGCGCTGCTTGGCATCGACCGCGCGGGCCTGGGGGTGTTCCGCTATGACGACCTGTTCGCCGGCTCGCCCGGACAAGCTGCCGCCGCCGGGCGCCTGCATCGCCAGGATGGACAGATGCTGCACGCGCGGGTGCGCTGGCCGGATCAGGGCGGGTTCCACAGCGCGCCGGCGCTTGCGGCGGAGCGGCATGATCTGTCGTTGCGCACTGCGGCACCAGCAGCGTCCCTGCCGGTCGCTTCCACGCGCGAGCGGCGCGCGCGGCATCAACGGACGCAGGACGAGCAGCCGGCCGTTCCATCGCAATCGTACTGGTTCGATCCGGCGACGCTGAGCGAACTGGCGCGCACGGTGCGCTTGCTGGATGCCGGCGTCGCCGTATTGCTGCAAGGCGAGACGGGCACAGGCAAGGAAATCTTCGCGCGGCAGATGCATGAGCGCAGTGAACGCGCTGGCGGTCCATTCGTGGCGGTCAATTGCGCCGCGCTGCCGGAAACGCTGATCGAGTCCGAACTATTCGGCTACGAGGATGGCGCCTTCACCGGTGCACGCAGGCAGGGCAGCAAAGGCCTGCTGCGCCAGGCCCAGGGCGGCGTGCTGTTCCTCGATGAGATCGGCGACATGCCCTTGTCCTTGCAGGCACGTCTGCTGCGTGTGCTGCAGGCCCGCGAAGTGACACCGTTAGGCGGCGGCCGCGCGGTACCGGTCGATTTCGCATTGATCTGCGCCACGCATCAGCCGTTGGACATCGGGCATGTAAGCAGCCCGGTACGTAGCGATCTATATTTCCGTATCGCCGAATACACCGTGCGTTTGCCCGCCTTGCGGGAATATGCCGACCGTGGCGCCATCGTGCGCGCGCTGTGGCGCATGCGTTGCGGGGCAGCGAGCGATGGCCCGCGCTTGCCCGCTGAAGTGTTGCGCCTGCTGGCCGACTATGTGTGGCCAGGCAATTTCCGGCAGTTGTCGACGACCCTGCGCACGCTGCATGTATTGGCCGGCGATGAAGACTTGCGGGTCGACATGTTGTCCGCCGACATCCGCGGGGCCTTGCCATCCTTGGTCGAGGAAGCGGCGCCCGGCACGCTGCAAGGCCTGACCGACCTCGCCATCCGCGGTGCGCTGCAGGCCTGCGACGGCAACGTCAGCCAGGCCGCGCGGCGCCTGGGCGTACACCGCAGCACCTTGTACCGCCGTGTAAAAGGCGGTGGGTCGTAAAACGCCGGGCTGGGCACCGTTCGAACGGTAGCCGCTGCATGCTTGCTCCGCGAGTTTTCGCAGTGGTCCGCCTATTATGCGGCCCCGTATGCCGGAAGTTGTGGATCACCAGGGGCCTGGCCCTATTCCTTTCGTGCCCCACGTGATCTGGTGAAGCAGTGGCGGAAGGCAGCAGGAGTCGAACCTACCTGGGAACGGCTGACGCCCCCAACCGGGTTTGAAGCCCGGCCGTGCCACCGGGCACGGATGCCTTCCTTATCTCCACGATCACGCATCGATCGCCAGATGCAATCGTCATCGTGACGACGGGATCATTATCGCTGACGATGCCATTGCCAGCGGGACGATGCCGTCATATTTCCCACTGCGCGTCGGCGCGCGGGATGTGGGTGTCGCGTACGCGGCGAGTGTATCCGACGCGATCGAAGAACTCCAGGATCTGGATGGCACGTTTGCGGCCCAGGCCGGTGGCATCACGAAAGGCCGCGGCCTCGATGCCGCGCGACGGCGACTTCGCAGCGGCGGTAGCGGGAGTCGATGCGGCCCCTGCTTCAACATCCAGGCGCGCCAGCAACTGCACCAACTCGCGCACTCGTTCGCGGTGATAGAAAAGATCCTTCACGACCTGGCTGACTTCACCGCGTCGCATCAGCTTGCGCAGCAAGACGCGCACGCGTTCTTCGGGCTGGTTGTGCTTGCGCGCCAGGTCGCGTACCCAGGGCGGGTCGTAGGCGCCCGCCCGGAGATCGGGCAACAGGCGTTGCGCCAATGCTTCGTCTTCCTCGCTGAGCGCGGCGCTGTGTCCAGGCAGATGCAGCCACGGCCCATTGCGCTGGAGCTCGCCGTCACGCAGCAGGTCGTCGACCAGGGCGTGGAGCAGCCCATCGTCCAGGGTGGGCCATGCCATGCGGCGCAGGCGGCTGATGTCGGCGCCGGGCTCGTCGGGCAGATCGCCATGGAACTTGCGCAGCGCCGCCAGCGCCGCATCGCGCAAAGCATCACGGTGGCGCCGCAGGATGACGATGTCGCCGATACGCAAGGCATCAGCGGGCAGGCGTGATAGCGCACGGCCGGTAAGGCGTTGCAGGTCGGCCGTACGAACGCCCAAGGGGGCTTCGGCCAGGATCGGTTCGAGGCCGCCGTCGGTGAGCATGGCTTCGATGGCGTCGAGCCAGGCCAGGCGCGCGGACGAGCGGCGCTTGCGGTCCGGTGCCTGCGGGTCCAGCACCACGCCGCCGCCTATGGTCCGGGTGGCCTGTGCATTACGCGCGATGAAGCGGTCACCGGCGCTAGCGCAGACGGGCTTGTCGAAGACCAGTTGCACGCGGCCGCGCGTGCCCGGGGCGATGCTGTCCGCCGACAGCGGCACGACATGCGCCAGGCGGCGCGCGGCGCCCCAATGGATATGCAGCGGCGTCCACGCCTTGACCGTGGTATCGGCATCGGCCAGCAAGCGCAGGTCGACATCGATGCGGGTGGACGGCGCCATCGCCCGGTCATCGGCGATCCAGTCGCCACGCTCGATCGCGCGAGTATCGATACCGGCCAGGTTCAAGGCGCAACGCTGGCCGGCCACGCCAACCGTGGCGGCCCGGTTCTGCGCGTGCAGGCTGCGCACACGCACGGGAGTGCCCGCGGGCGCGAGCACGAGCGCCACGGTTTCGTGGTGACCTTCCCGATTTTCCCGCGGATCGTCTTGCTGGCTGCTTCGTTGCTGGCCTTTCAGGCCGTCCTCGATGCCCTCCTGACGCGAGTCGCCGTGCGGCGCTCCACGGCCTGCCACCGCGACATCCAGCCGCCCGCTGAAGACGGTCCCCGTGACGACGGTGCCGTGGCCCGCGAGGGTGAAGACACGGTCCACGGCCAGGCGAAAGAAGCCGTCTTCACGCCGTGCGGGCAAGGCTGCCGCGCCAGCGAACAAGTGTTCGCGCAACGCCACTACGTCGCCGGCGTCCGCGCCCGCCAGCGCGTTCACGGGAAAGACCGGCGCGTCGGCCAGCGCCGTGCCGGCAAGCAGCGACCGCACTTGCTGCGTCACTTCGTCCACGCGCGCGGTGTCGACCCGGTCGATCTTGGTCAATGCCACCGCGCCACGGGACACACCCACGAGCTCCAGGATGGCCAGGTGTTCGCGCGTTTGCGGCATCACGCCGTCGTCGGCGGCGATCACCAGCAAGCCGAAGTCGATACCGCTGGCCCCGGCCACCATGGTGTGCACCAGCTTTTCGTGGCCGGGCACGTCGATGAAACCCAGCACCTGGCCATCCGGCGCCGGCAAATACGCATAGCCCAGTTCGATGGAAATCCCGCGCGCCTTCTCTTCCTTCAGGCGATCCGTGTCCACGCCGGTGAGCGCACGCACCAGCGTGGATTTCCCATGGTCGATATGGCCAGCGGTGCCGATGATCACGACAGACGCACCTTTCCGGCTGCATCCCGTGCCGGCGAAGATCGTGGCGTCGCGGCGCTTGGCGACACCAATGGTCGCGGCGTTGGAGCGGGCATTGCCGGCGCTAAAGCAGCAACCAGCTCCGGCAACTGCGCAACGAAGACCGCTTCGTCGTCAGCCTCCAGGCAACGCAGGTCCAGCCACAGCGCGTTGTCGGTGATGCGGCCGATGACCGGGCGCGGCAGACCGCGCAAGGCCTCTTCCAGCCGGCTCAAGGCGCGGCCATTGCGGGACTTGCCCACGGCGCGTATGACCAGGCCGCAGCTGGGCAGTTGATCCACCGGCAAGGCACCGCTGCCGATCTGGCTGAACATGGGCGCCATGGCAACCTCGTAGCCGGCGCCCACCACGGCCTGCAGCGCGGGTGCCAGGCGCGTGGCCTGTTCCTGCATCACGGCCTGTGGACGCGTCAGCAGGCGCAAGGTCGTCAAGCGTTGCGGCAGCAGTTCCGGCGCGCGATACAGCGCCAGCACCGGCTCCAGCGCGGCCAGCGTCAACTTGCCCACCCGCAGCGCCCGCTTCAAAGGATTCTTCTTGATCTTGCGTATGAGATCCGCGCGGCCGACGATCAAACCCGCCTGGGGACCGCCCAGCAATTTATCGCCGCTGAAGGTCACCAGGTCGGCACCCGCGGCGATGGTCTCGCGCACCGTGTCCTCGCGCGGCAGACCCCATTGCGTCAGGTCGACCAGCGTGCCGCTGCCCAAGTCTACCGCCGCCGGCAGGCCCTTGGCGTGGGCGATACGCGCCACGTCCGCGATACCCACGCTATGGGTGAAGCCGCTGATCGCGTAATTGCTGCAATGGACCTTCATCAGCATGGCGGTCTTCGGGCCGATGGCGTTCTCGTAGTCGGCCGCGTGCGTGCGATTGGTGGTACCGATCTCGACCAGCTTCGCGCCTGCCCGCTTCATGATGTCCGGCACGCGGAACGCGCCGCCGATCTCCACCAGTTCGCCGCGCGACACTACCACTTCCTTGCGCTCGCCCAAGGCGTTGAGCATCAACAGCACCGCGGCCGCGTTGTTGTTGACGACGGTGGCGGCTTCGGCGCCGGTCAGTTCGCGCAGCAGATCGACGATCAGATCGTCGCGATCGCCGCGGCCGCCGCTGGCCAGGTCGAATTCCAGGTTGGCCGGCGTGGTCAGCGCGCGCACCACGGCCTGCACCGCCGCTTCCGGCAACAAGGCACGGCCCAGGTTCGTATGCAGCACGGTGCCGGTCAGATTGAAGACCGCGCGCAGACGCGGCGCGTTCAACGCCGCCAGCCGCGCACCGATGACATCCGCGATTGAATCGGGCCGCAACTGCAACGCGACATGGTGGGTCGATTCGGCCGCCGGATCGCCAAGCGGCTTGGTGCTGTCGACCTCATCAGGATCAGCGGGCGCGGCAAGTGCCGGAACCACGCCCGCACCCGCCGCCAGCACTGCCGGTCGCAATTCATCCAGCCTCGTTCGCAATGCCGCGACCGTGGCGCCGTGTCCATACCGGGACGTCAGCGCCGCCACCGCGGGCGCGGCGAGCAGCCGATCGACGGAAGGAATCCGCAGCGCGCTGTCCGCCATGGCCTACTCCCCCTGCCACAGGAAAGGATTACCGCTAGCCCGCTGATACCCCGCCTCCCCCACCAGCACATCCAGCCCCAAGGTCGCCAGATCGTCCGCGACGGGATCCACGTCGAAGTCCTTTTCCTGCGCGAAAATCTTGCGATAGGTATGGCAGCGGTCGCACGTCTCGGCCCGCGCCGCTTCCTTTTCCGGCGCGCGCCCCTCACCCTGGATGCCCTGGTAGGCAATACCCTTGGTCTCTTCGCAGGTCGTGCACTTCACGCGCACCACATGCCACTGCGTCGAGCACAGCGAGCAGCACAAATAGCGATACCCTTCCTGCTGCCCGCCCACGCGCAACACGCTGGCGACCGGCAGCGATCCGCAGACGGGGCACAGCCCGTAAGGACTGACAACGGGCAATTGCGCCGCGTCAAAGCGGCAGGCCTGGTCGGTGGCATACACCTGCAGCGCGGCCATCAGGAAAGGCGCGGTCGCCACGTCTATCTGTCCGCTGCCGTCACCCACCAAGGCCGCGGCGGCACGGTCCAGCCCTTCGGCATCGTCCTGCACGGACAAGCGCAGATCGCCGCAAATGGCCCGCACCGGCGCGGGCACCCCCGGCGCGGCATCCACACGATCGAGCACCTGCAACAGCAGCGCATGCCACGCCGGATCGTTCGGAATCTCGCCCGTCGCCACGGGCGCCATGCCATGCGCCTGGGCCAGCGCGATCCGCTGCGCATCCACCGCCGGCGTCTCGCACTCGGCCAGGGCGGCATGCTGGGCATCGGCCAGCACGGCGATCAGCCGCAGATAGTCGCCGATGGCACTGTCCTGCGCCAGTTGCCGCAGCCGCGCCGCGCGCAGGCGGAAGACCTCGGCGCGCACCGGCGCGATCAGCCGCGGAATGTGGTTATGGTCGAGGGATTCGATTTCCCCCCGCGGCAGAATACGTTGCACTAAGTACTCCTGACATGAAAAGGCGGCGGATGCCGGCGCGTGCAGCCGGCAAACCCGCCGCCCGCCAGGACCCGCCTACTTGCGCATGCGGCCCGTAGCAACATCACGGAACCAGGCGCGATGGTGCTTCCACGCCCAGCCCCAGGTGACCTTGCCGCGCACCATGGCGCCTATCGAACCCTTTACCCATATGGCCGCATAAATATGCACGATGATCGCGCAGATTATGCCGAAACCGCAAACCGCGTGCAGCACGGACGCGGCCCGGATCACGCCGATGGGGAAATAGAAGCTGAAATACTGGCGCCAGATCACGATGCCGCTGGCCAGCAAACCCAGCATGCACAGGATCAACACATAGAACAGCATCTTCTGGCCGGCGTTGTACTTGCCCACTTCGGGCAGCCGGTCTTCGCGATTGTTCAGCACGTCGCCAATCTGCTTCAGCCACTGGACGTCGCGCTTTTGCATCAGGTTATGCCGCCACATGCGCAGCGCCAGCAATGCGAAACACACGAACATCACCAGCCCGACGAAGGGATGCAGGATGCGCACCCAGGGGCCGCCGCCCAGCACCGCCGACAACCAGAACATGGACGGATGGAACAGCGCCACGCCGGAAGCGGCCAGCAGGACGAAGGTGATGGCGACGATCCAGTGGTTGGTGCGCTCGCCGGCGGTATAGCGCTGGATCCAGCGGACCCCGCCATGCCGCGGGCCAGCCGTATCCCCCTGCAGCAAGGGATCGCGCGGCAAACCCGCCTGGTTAAGGTCTTCAGCCATGGCGCACCTCCTCTTCGGCTCGGCGTTCGTCTTCCTCGTCGGTCTCGTTCGGACCCACGCGCACGTAATGGAAGAAACCCGCCAGCGCGGTCAACGCCATGGCGGCCACGCCCAAGGGCTTGGAGATGCCCTTCCAGAAAGCCACCATGGGACTGATGCGCGGGTTCTCCGGCAGGCCGTGATACAGCGACGGCCGGTCGGCGTGGTGCAGCACGTACATGACATGCGTGCCGCCTACGCCGGGCGGATCGTACAGGCCGGCGTTATCGAAGCCGCGCGACTTCAGGTCCTCGATGCGTTCTTCCGCGTGGTGCTTCATGTCCTCCTTGGTGCCGAACACGATGGCGCCGGTGGGACAGGTCTTGGCGCAGGCAGGCTCCTGGCCCACCGCCACGCGGTCCGAACACAAGGTGCACTTGTACGCCTTGTGGTCCTTCTTCGAAATCCGCGGGACGTTGAAGGGACAGCCGGTCACACAATAGCCGCAGCCGATGCAGTTCTCTTCATGGAAATCGACGATGCCGTTGGTGTACTGGACGATGGCACCCGGCGACGGACAGGCCTTGAGACAGCCCGGGTCCTCGCAGTGCATGCAGCCGTCCTTGCGTATCAGCCACTCCAGGTTGCCCGTGTCGGGATTGTCGAATTCCGAGAAACGCATCACGGTCCACGAATGCTCGGTCAGGTCGGCCGGATTGTCGTAGACACCCACGTTGGTGCCAACCTCGTCGCGCAGGTCGTTCCACTCCATGCACGCGGTCTGGCAGGCCTTGCAGCCGATGCACTTGGAGACATCGATCAGCTTGGCCACGGAGCCGGTGGACGGCTCGCGCACCTGCGGCATGGGCGTGGTGGTGGCGGAGCGCCGCTTGATATCCAGGGATTGCATAGACATATCGATTCTCCCCTCAGGCCTTTTCCACGTTCACCAGGAAGGACTTGAATTCCGGTGTCTGCGAATTGCCGTCGCCCACGAAAGGCGTCAGCGTGTTGGCGATATAGCCGGGTTTGGCCAGTCCCACGAAGCCCCAGTGGATGGGAATGCCGACGTGATGCACCTTCTTTCCTTCGATCATCAGCGGCTTGATGCGCTTGGTGACCAGCGCCACGGCCTTCATATAGCCGCGGTTGGATGACACCTTGACCATGCTGCCGTTGGCGATCCCCAGTTCCTGCGCCATCACCTCGCCGATTTCCACGA
The DNA here is from genome assembly GCF_002209485.1 of Achromobacter sp. HZ34. Taxonomy (GTDB): domain Bacteria; phylum Pseudomonadota; class Gammaproteobacteria; order Burkholderiales; family Burkholderiaceae_B; genus Bordetella_C. The sequence continues at coordinate 693,365 of NZ_NJIX01000003.1, forward strand.
ACTGCTGCGGCTGCACGATGGCATTCAACAGCACATTCTTGGTCCAGTAATGGAAGTGCTCGGTCAAGCGGTAGGTGGTCGCCGCATGCGGGAAGCGGTCGGCCTTGCCCATCTGCGCCAGGTCGTCCTTGAAGATGCGCGCCGCCGGGTTGTTGGTCACTTCCGGCCGGGTGGGGTTGAGCGGATTGAAGCCGATCGGCGTTTCGAACGGTTCGTAATGCTCGGGGAAGGGCCCTTCCGCCATGCCGGCGCGCGCGAAGAAGCGCGCCACCCCTTCGGGATTCATGATGAAGGGCCCCATGCCGCCGGCCGGATCCTCGTCCACCTTGAAGTCCGGCACGTCGGCACCGCCCCAGGTCTTGCCGTTCCAGCTGATCAGCTTGCGATCGGGATTGAAGGGCTTGCCCTCCACGTCGCAGGACGCGCGGTTGTACAGCACGCGGCGGTTGGCCGGCCACGCCCAGGCCCAGTTCAGGGTCTGGCCGATGCCGGTCGGATCGCTGTTGTCGCGGCGCGCCATCTGGTTGCCCGCTTGCGTCCAGGCGCCGGCGAAGATCCAGCAGCCGCTCAGCGTGGTGCCGTCGTCACGCAACTCCGCGAAGCCGGACAACTGTTCGCCGCCCTTGCGCAAGACCTTGGTGGGGTCCTTGGGGTCGACCAGGTCGACGATGGCGCGGCCCGAGTATTCCTTGGCCAGTTCTTCCGCCGTGGGACTGAGCGGGTTGGAATACGGCCAGTCCAGGTTGACGATGGGGTCCGGATACGCGCCGCCCTCTTCTTTGTACATCTTGCGCAGCCGCCCGAACAAGGCGGACATGATCTCGATGTCGCTACGCGCTTCGCCCGGTGGCTCGGCGCCCTTCCAGTGCCATTGCAGCCAGCGGCCCGAGTTGACCAGGGCGCCTTCTTCCTCCGCGAAGCAGGTGGTCGGCAAGCGGAAGACCTCGGTCTGGATGGACGCGGTGTCGACGTTGTTGAGCTCGCCCATATTGCGCCAGAACTCCGCGGTCTCGGTGTTCAGCGGATCCATGATGACCAGGAACTTGAGCTTGGCCAGCGCCCCGTTCAGCTTGTTCTTGTTGGGCGCGGCCGCCAGCGGGTTGAAGCCCTGGCAGATGTAGCCATTGACCTTGCCCTCGTTCATCAACTCGAACACCTGCAGCATGTCGTAGCTGCGGTCCAGCTTGGGCAGGTAGTCGTAGGCCCAGTTGTTTTCCGCGGTGGCCGCCTTGCCCCACCAGGCCTTCATCAGGCTGACGTGGAACTTCTTGTAGTTTTGCCAGTAGCTGAGCTGGTTGGGACGCAAAGGCTTGGTGGCGCGCGTCGCGATGTACTTGTCGAAGTCCTGCTCCGGCTCGTTGGGCAGCGTCATATAACCGGGCAGCAGATTGGTCATCAAGCCCAGATCGGTCAAGCCCTGGATATTGGAGTGCCCGCGCAAGGCATTCATGCCCCCGCCCGAGATGCCGATATTGCCCAGCAGCAGCTGCACCATGGCGCCGGTGCGGATGATCTGCGAACCGATGGAGTGCTGCGTCCAGCCCAAGGCATACAGGATGGTCGCCGCGCGGCCGGCCTCGGCCGTGCTGGCGAGCATCTCGCACACCTTGAGGAACTTGTCCTTGGGCGTGCCGCAGGCGCGTTCCACCATTTCCGGCGTATAGCGGGAATAGTGCTTCTTCATCAACTGATAGACGCTGCGGGGATGCTGCAGCGTCGGGTCGGTCTTGACGAAGCCGTCCTCGCCCTTCTCGTAGTCCCACGACGTCTTGTCATAGGTGCGTTTGTCCGCGTTGTAGCCCGAATACAGGCCGGCATCGAAGGCAAAGTCCTCGCGCACCAGATAAGGGAAGTCCGTGTAATTGCGCACGTACTCGTGGTGGATCTTGTCGTTGGTGAGCAGATAGTTGATCACCCCGCCCAGGAAAACAATGTCGCTGCCGGTACGTATGGGCGCGTAGAAGTCCGCCACGGATGCCGAGCGCGTAAAGCGCGGATCCACGACGATCAGCTTGGCCTTGTTATGGGCCTTGGCTTCAGTAACCCATTTGAACCCGCAAGGGTGGGCCTCGGCGGCATTGCCACCCATGACCAGTACTACATCGGCGTTCTTGATGTCGACCCAATGGTTCGTCATCGCTCCACGGCCAAACGTCGGGGCAAGACCTGCCACCGTCGGGCCGTGTCAGACACGAGCCTGGTTGTCGAATCCCAGCATGCCGGTACTGCGTATCACCTTGTGCGTGATGTAGCCCACTTCGTTGCTGGACGCCGACGCGGCCAGCATGCCGGTGGTCAGCCAACGATTGACGGTCTTGCCATCCGCGGTCTTGGCGACGAAGTTGGCGTCGCGGTCCTGCTTCAGCAATTTGCTGATGCGCGTCAGGGCATCGTCCCAGGACATGCGCTGCCACTTGTCGGAGCCAGGCGCGCGATATTCCGGGTACTTGAGGCGGTTGGGGCTATGGACGAAGTCGATCAGACTTGCGCCCTTCGGACAGAGCGTGCCCCGATTGACGGGGTGGTCCGGGTCGCCCTCGATGTGGATGATGCTGGCGGCGGCATTCTTGGCGCCGTCGCCAAGACCGTACATCAGGATCCCACAGGCGACCGAACAGTACGGACAGGTGTTGCGGGTTTCGGTCATCCGGGCGAGCTTATAGGCGCGGACTTCAGCCAGGGCGGGCGTGGGGGAAACCCCCAACACGGCCAGGCTGGATCCCGCCAGGGTCGCGCCGGTCACCTTGAAGAATTGGCGCCGGTTCATGTTAACCATGGAACGTTACTCCTTGGACTCTGACTCTAACCGGGGCCATAAGGGATCGCCTCAAGCGCGCCGGACCGGAATGTTTGCTTCATTCCGCGTGGTCATACGGGTCTAAGTATAGGAGGGAAAGCGCAAGATTTCGTTAACACGGTGGTATGAGGGAGTTAACATGCGGCCAGCTGCGTTCATGCGGCAATGCAACATTCCCTCCCTCCTTCCAATTTTCTCTTGGCAGAACACCATGGACGAAGCCTTCAGCCACCAGTTGTCGATGACCATCCTGATGACCCCGGACATGGCCAATTTCTCCGGCAATGTGCACGGCGGCCATATTCTCAAGTACCTGGACCAGGTGGCCTATGCCTGCGCCAGCCGCTATGCGGGCCAATACGTGGTAACCCTGTCGGTCGACCAGGTGGTGTTTCGCGAGCCCATCCACGTGGGCGAACTGGTGACCTTCCTGGCGTCGGTGAACTACACGGGACGCACCTCGATGGAAATCGGCATCAAGGTGGTCACCGAAGACATCCGCCAGAAGCTGGTACGCCACACCAACAGCTGTTACTTCACCATGGTGGCGATGGACGAGCTGGGCAATCCCACGCCCGTGCCGCCGCTGGAGCTGCGCACCGAAGAAGAAAAGCAGCGTTTCGAGGCCGCCGCCCAGCGCCGCGCCCTGAAGCAGGAAATGGAAAAGCGCCACGAGGCCATCAAGAAATCCGTGGCGCAGAGTGCCGGCAAACCCGCATGAGCGACGTCGCTGAGCTAAGTCACTGAGCGGCAGCGCTCTTGCATCAAGCCCGGGCCAGGGCCTGCCTCACCATGGCGGCCAGGTCGTCGATGTCGAAGGGCTTCTGCAGGATCAGTTCACGCTGCAGCAGTTCGGCACTCACCTGGGCATCGACGTAGCCCGTGGCCAGGATGATGGGCAGGTCGGGCAGCACGGCCCGCACGCGCTCGATCACTTCCGCGCCGTTCAAGCCCGGCATGATGAAGTCGACCATGAGCAGGTCGGGCGCCTGTTCCGCCAACATCTTCAAGCCGGTTTCGCCGTCGGCCGCCTGGCGCACCTGGTAGCCCAGGGTCTGCAGGCATTCGACGATCAGGTTACGCACGATGGCATCGTCATCGATGACCAGGATGTCGTCGCCGCTGGCGTGACCCTCGGCCGTGGCCTTTGCCGCATCGGCGGCCGCCGTGGCCGTGGCCGCCGGGGCGCCCCCGGATGCCACACTGAGCCACAGCTCGACCACCGTACCCTTGCCCAGCTCGCTGTCGATGCGGGCGGTGCCCCCGGACTGGCGGGCAATGCCATACACCTGGCTCAGGCCCAGGCCGGTGCCCTTGCCGACCGGCTTGGTGGTGAAGAAGGGATCGAACACCTTGGACAAGGCCGCCGGCGCGATGCCGCTGCCGGTATCGGCCACGGCGATGACCACATAAGCGCCGTCAGGCAGATCGCCGTCGCCGCGCCGTAAGGACGTAGTCAGCGTCACCGTGCCGCCGCCCGGCATGGCGTCGCGCGCGTTGATGCCCAGGTTCAGCACCGCCAACTCCAGCTGGTTGGCATCGGCGATGGCCGCGGGAATGTGGGGATCCAGATGGGTCACCACGGACACCGTCGGCCCCAGCGACAGGCCCAGCAGATCGTGCATGCCGCTCAACAGATCGTTGACGTCGGTGACGCGCAGGTCCATGGTCTGGCTGCGCGCGAAGGCCAGCAACTGGCTGGTCAGCCGCGCGCCGCGCGACACCGCCTGGCGCGCATTGCCCGCCAGGCGGCGGATGCGGGGGTCGTCGGTGGAGCGGTCGATCAGCTCGATACTGCCCATGATGATGTTGAGCAGGTTGTTGAAATCGTGCGCCAGGCCGCCGGTCAGCTGGCCGATGGATTCCATCTTCTGCGACTGCACCAGGGCGCTCTGGGTGCGCTCGCGGGCGCGCACTTCCTTCATCAGGTTGTCGTTGGCGCGCGCCAGGTCGTGCGTGCGCACGGAAATCCGGCTTTCCAGGGTGTCGTTGAGCACACGCAAGGCCTCTTCGATTTCTCCCTGCCGGCCCAGTTGCGCGCGCGCGCCGTACTGCCGCAAGCGCGAACGCAGCGCGGCGCTCAAGGCCAGGCGCAAGGCCTCGCCGCGCAAGGGGCGTTCGAGCAAGGTCACATTGCCCAGGCTTTCGATGCCCGTAGGGGGGCCGCTGGCACCGTTGATCACGATGAAAGGGAAATCGGACCACGCCGGCTGGGCGCGCACCCAGGCGGCCAGGCGATCGCACTCGTGCGTGCCGATAGTCTGGGCGGCGACGAGGCCGCAGGCGGCATCTTCAAGTCCGGCGATGAAAGTGTCCAGGTCGAGGCATTCGCGCACACGGTCGCCATATTCGGCAAGCACCGTGCTGAGCGCGCGCTTGTCGCGGCCGCGCGGAGCCAGGACCAGAATTGGCTGGCTGCTGTCGGCGGTAGTCTGTCCTGCTGACGGGACGGTAGTCACGCGTTGTTCCATTGGCAGATGTTCCTGGTGGGAACGCAGTGGAGGACGGACCAGTCTATACAGGGGTTTCCCTGATTGCCCCGCCACTTGTAACAACGAGCGAACCGCAGGCCGAGAATGTTACTCAGTTCGCCCTCCCGCTACGGGTGTTACGCCGCGTTGCACCCATGGATGAGAAGGATTTCACCTCCGTGATAGTCTGATTCGCCTATGACCCGTCAAACTTCGAGTTCTCGTTCCAAGCCGCTGGAAGACTACGGCCTGATCGGCAATATGCTGTCGGCGGCGCTGGTCGCGCGCGATGGCTCGATCGACTGGCTGTGCCTGCCCCACTTCAATTCCCCGGCCTGCTTCGCCGCCCTGCTGGGCAATGAATCGAACGGCCGCTGGCAGCTACGGCCCCGCGCCGCGGAATGCCGTACGACGCGGCGCTACGTGCCCGGGACGGCGGTGCTGGAGACTTGCCACGAGACCGCCACCGGCAAGGTCACGGTCTTCGACTTCATGCCGCTGTCGGACGACGAACATCGAGTGGACGTGGTGCGCCTGATACGCGGTGACGAAGGCCATGTCGAGATGGACATGGAACTGATCCTGCGCTTCAACTATGGGCAGGCGGTGCCCTGGGTGCGTCGGCGCGATTACGGCCTTAGCGCGGTGGCCGGGCCGGACGCGGTGGAGATCCACACCCAGGTGCCGATGAAGGGCGAGGACATGAAGACCACCTCGCGCTTCACCGTACATAAAGGCGAGACGCCGGCTTTCACGCTGTCCTACCATCCCTCGCACAAATCACCGCACTTCGTGCCCGACCGCGGCGAGAGCCTGGACCGCACCATAGGCTGGTGGCGCGAATGGTCCAAGCGTTGCCGGGGTGACGCGGAACATCACCCCATCTGGCACGACGCCATCGTGCGCTCGATGATCACGCTGAAGCTGCTGACCTTCCGTCCCACCGGCGGCATGGTGGCGGCGCCCACCACGTCGCTGCCGGAACGGCTGGGCGGCGAGCGCAACTGGGACTATCGCTATTGCTGGTTGCGCGACTCGGCCATGATCCTGTATGCCCTGCTCAACGGTGGCTACCGCGACGAGGCGGAAGCCTGGCGCCATTGGCTGATGCGGGCCACCTCCGGCCTGCCTGACCAACTGCAGATCATGTATGGCGTCTCGGGCGAACGGCAACTGCCGGAATTCGAACTGCCCTGGTTGCCCGGCTACGAGAACAGCAAGCCGGTGCGCATCGGCAATGCGGCGTCCACGCAGATCCAGATGGATATCTATGGCGAAGTCATCGAGGCGCTGCACGCCGCGCGCGAAGCCGAGCTGGCGCCCCTGGAACATGCATGGCGCCTGCAGCGGGTATTGCTGCAGCCGCTGAAGAAACACTGGAACACCCGCGATCACGGCATCTGGGAAGTGCGCGGCCCGCGCCGGGCCTTCACGCATTCGCGCGTGATGTGCTGGGTGGCGTTCGACCGCGCCATCAAGTCGATCGAACGCTTCAACCTGGACCTGCAAGGCTCCAAGGAAGAACTGGTGGCATTGCGCGACAAGGTCCACGCGGACATCTGCGAGCATGGCTTCGATCCCAAGCTCAACAGCTTCGTCCAGTCCTATGGCAGCAAGGCGCTGGATGCCAGCCTGCTGATGATCCCGCAGGTGGGCTTCCTGCCCATCGACGATCCGCGCGTCACGGGCACCGTCAAGGCCATCGAACAACGCCTGTTGCGCGACGACGGCCTGGTCTATCGCTATGACTCCACCCAGACCGACGACGGCCTGCCCGATGGCGAAGGCGTGTTCCTGGCGTGCAGCTTCTGGCTGGCCGACGTCTATGTCATGCAGGGACGTATGGATGACGCGCGCGCCTTGTACAACCGGCTGCTGGGCTTGCGCAATGACCTGGGGTTGCTGGCGGAGGAATACGAACCCGTCAGCAAGCGCCTGATCGGCAATTTCCCGCAGGGCTTTTCGCATATCGGCATAGTCAACACGGGCTACAACCTGATGAAAGCGACGTCCGGTCCGGCACAGCAGCGCGCCAGCAGTTCAGCACCGCACAACGGTGACGCGCCGCACCAGAAACCGCCCAAGGATGTGCCGCACACGGATAGCTAGCGGGCACGGGCACGCGATTTGCATAGTGCAGGCCCTCTTGCTGGAGCCGCCACTATGTTGCAAGCCGTCAGTCAGCCTCGTGCTACCCGTACCCGCGCTACCCGCACCGCCCCGGCGCCCGATCCGGATCGCGGCGTCCAGGCCAGGCCGCCGGCGAAGGCCGCAGGGAAGGCGAGGATCAGCAAGACGGAACTCAAGAGTCTCGCCGATGCGCCGCCGGCCGTGGTGGCCAACAGTGTCGTCTGCACGCCCGACATGGAATGCAAGGCCGCCGGCCTGATCTATGTCGACGACAGCAAACCGGGCGTCACGCGCCGTCTCGTGCGCGAACACTTCCAGTACTTCGCCGCCGACGGCAGCCGCATCCGCGACCCGGAGGCGATCAAGCGCATCAACGCGCTGGCGATCCCGCCGGCTTACGTCGACGTGTGGATCTGTCCCAAGATCAACGGCCACATCCAGGCCACCGGACGCGACGCGCGTGGCCGCAAGCAATACCGTTATCACGATGCCTGGCACGAACTGCGCGGCAACACCAAGTATGAGCAACTGTCCGAATTCGCCGCCGCCCTGCCGCGCATACGCCGCCAGGTGGAACGCGACATGGCGGGCGCGGGCCTGACCCAGGAAAAGCTGGTGGCGGTGGTGGTACGCCTGCTGGAGACCACCCTGGTGCGCATCGGCACGCCCGCCTATGCGCGCGCCAACGGCTCTTACGGCCTGACGACGCTGAAGCGGCGCCACATCACGGTGGCGGGCGGCCGCATCCGCCTGCGCTTTCGCGGCAAGAGCGGCGTCGACCACGACGTCACCGTGACCGACCGCCGCATCGCCGCCGTGGTCAAGCGCTGCATGGAGATCTCCGGCCAGGAGCTGTTCCGCTATCTGGGCGAAGACGGCTCGCCCCGGGGTGTGGATTCAGGCAGCGTCAACGATTACCTGCGCGATGCCGGCCGCGCCGACTTCACCGCCAAGCACTATCGCACCTGGGCCGGCTCCGTGCTGGCGCTGGCCCTGCTGCGCCAGCGCGCATGGGAAAGCGAGACGCAGGCCAAGCGCACCGTCGTGGAAGTGGTCAAGGAAGTGGCACGCCGGCTGGGCAACACACCGTCCGTGTGCCGCGAGCGCTACATCCACCCGCGCGTGCTGCAAACCTATCTGGCTGGCGAACTCAAGGTGAACGGCCCCGCGCCCGCCAGCCCGCGTGGCCTCAACGCGGATGAACGACGGTTTCTGGCTTTCTTGAAAGCGACCGCCTGAGGCGCGCCCTCAATACTTCTCCGGCACCACCATGCTGTCCGGCACGGGATGGCGCGCGTAGTCTTCGTGGCGCTCGCGCTGCGGCAGCACCACCGTCGGCAACTCCGTTTCGACATAAGGCATCTGGTGCAGCAGATGGTCGATGCAGTTCAGGCGGGCGCGCTTCTTGTCGACAGCCTGCACCACCCACCACGGCGCTTCGGGAATGTGGGTGCGCTCCAGCATGACTTCCTTGGCGCGCGTGTAGTCTTCCCAGCGGCGGCGTGATTCCAGGTCCATGGGGCTCAGCTTCCATTGCTTGAGCGGATCGTGGATGCGGCCCAGGAAGCGGATTTCCTGTTCGTCATCGGTGATGGAGAACCAGTACTTGATCACCTGGATGCCGGAACGAACCAGCATCTTTTCAAACTCGGGCACGGTACGGAAGAACTCTTCGTACTGCTCGTCATTGCAGAAACCCATCACGCGTTCGACTCCAGCGCGGTTGTACCAGCTGCGGTCGAACAGCACCATTTCGCCGGCGGCCGGCAGGTGCGACACGTAACGCTGGAAATACCACTGCGTGCGCTCGCGATCGTTGGGCGCCGGCAGCGCGGCGACGCGACAGACGCGCGGGTTCAGGCGCTGGGTGATGCGCTTGATCACGCCACCCTTGCCGGCGGCATCGCGGCCTTCGAAGACGATGACCACTTTGTGCCCGGTGGAGACCACCCAATTCTGCAGCTTCACCAGCTCGCCCTGCAGGCGCAGCAGTTCACGGAAATAGAGGCGGCGAAACGCGCGCTCTTCCTCGTCCTCGGGGGAACGGCCTTCCAGTTCCTCGAAGGTACGGTCCTCCAGTTCGAGTTCCAGTTCTTCGTCGTAATGGTCGGCCAGGTCGCGGTGCAGGCGGCGCAGCTGTTCGGGATCGATGGGGGACACGTCGGGCTCCAAAGGGTAAGGCGAAGGCGCCCTTATCGTATGACGCAGCCGTGGCAAAAATATGACCGAATCGCAACCTGCCCGTGGCACGGCAGCGCAGGCCGGACGCGTGGGCCAGGCCCAGGTCGGCCCCGGCGCCTGGTCGCCGCCCTTACTCCGCCGCGACGTGCATTTCCTCGGCGGAAGGCGGCGCGGCTTTCTTGTTGACCCGCATGAAGATCAGACAGGGGATGGCCGCCAGCGTCAGCCACAGCATGAACCGGAAGTCATCCAGATAGGCGATGAAAGCCGCCTGGTTGTCGACCATGGCATTGAGCGCCGCCAGGCCGGCCTGAGCATGCACGTCGAAGACCTGCGACAGGGCATCCGGATGCTGCATCAGGGTCTCGGCGGAGATCAGCGTCGCCAGGGACGCATGCATGGTGGAGGAGTTACGGACGAACAGGCTCTGCATGACCGAGATGCCGATGCTGCTGCCGATATTGCGCGACAGGCTGTAGATGGCGGTGCCGTCCGAACGCAGGCCGCGGTCCAGGGTGGAGAACGTCATGGTGGTCAGCGGCACGGAGATGAAGCCCAGGCCCAGCCCCTGGATGAAGCCGGGAATGACGATCTCCCATTCGGTGACCTGGGGGCTGTAGCCGGCCATCTGCCACAGCGACAGCGCCGTCAGGCCGAAGCCCAGCGCGATGATCAGCCGGCCATCCACCCGGCCCACCATGCGGCCGGCGAACAGCATGGAGACCATGGTGCCGGCACCGCTGGGCGCGGTGACCAGGCCGGTGGTCACCACCGGATAGCCAAGGACGGTCTGCAGCATGGGCGGCAGCAAGGCGCGCGTCGCATACAGCAGCAGCCCCACCAGGAAGTAGAAGGCCAGGCCCATGGCGAAGTTGCGGTCGCGCAGCAGGTCCACCTTGAAGAAGGAGTCGCGCCCGGACGTGGCGGTATGCAGCAGGAAGAACGTGAACGCGATGATGGCCGCGATGGCATAGACGCGGATCTCGATGGCGTCGAACCAGTCGACCTGCTCGCCCCGGTCCAGCAGCAGCTGCAGCAGGCCGATGGACAGGGCCAGCGTGGCGAAACCGAACACGTCGAAACGCCTGGGAGTGTCGTGCGCGCCGTCTTCATGGATGAAGCGGTAGACGCCGTAGAACGACAGGATGCCCACCGGCAGATTGATCAGGAAGACCCAGCGCCAGTTCATGTTGTCGGTGAGCCAGCCGCCCAGGGTGGGCCCCAGGATGGGGCCCAGCATCACGCCCATGCCCCAGACCGCCATCGCGCGGCCGTGATCCTTGGGCTCGTTGATGTCCAGCATCACGGCCTGCGACAGCGGCACCAGCGCGGCGCCGAAAGCGCCCTGCAGCAGACGGGCCAGGACGATCTCCAGCAGGTTGCCCGCCGCGCCGCAGGCCAGCGACATGATGGTGAAGCCGGCGATGGACACCAGGAACACCTTCTTGCGGCCGTAGCGGCCATTGAGCCAGCCGGTCACCGGCGTGGCGATGGCCGCCGACACGATGTACGAGGTCAGCACCCAGGTGATCTGGTCCTGCGACGCCGACAGCCCGCCCGCCATGTGCGGCAGCGCCACGTTGGCGATGGTGCTGTCCAGGGTCTGCATGATGGTGGCCAGCATGATGGACACCGTGATCATCAGGCGATGCGGGACGGCGGGGGCTTTCAGGTCGGTATTCATCGAAGGATCGGTCGTGAAACTAATAACTGCCGTTACTACATGGATAAAAAAAAGGGCATCGAAACCGCGTTGGCGGGAGGCGGGCCGGCATGGCGCGCCGACCCACCTGCCGCATTCACATCAACTGAAGCGCGTCAGCAGCTTGCGCAGCAGGCGTTCCAGTTCATCGACCTCTTGCGGCTCGAAGCCTTCGAACATTTCCTTCAACTGCGTGCGCCGGCGCGGCATGTTTTCCTTCACGAACTCCAGGGCTCGCGGGGTCAGCTGCAGGAACACCTGGCGCCGGTCCAGTTCGCTGCCGATGCGCTCGACGAAGCCCTGCCGTTCCAGCTCCTTGGCCACCCGCGTGCTGTTGGTGCGGGAGGAATTCATGAAGACGCTCAGTTCCGACGGCTTGAGCCTGTGGCCCTCGGCTGCGTAGATCACCACCAGCGATGTCCACAAGGTGGTGTTCAGGCCATGCGACTTCAGCGGCTCGTCCATGGAATCGGCCATGCGCGTGGCAACGTGCAGGACCAGGCGGCTGAGCACCGACTCGCGCAATTGCTGGCGGGAGGCCAGACGCTGCGCCAGGTCGCGCATGGCTTGTTCGAAAGGTTCGAAGGAAGACGACATGGAGGTGCGGCGAGGAACTAATAACGGAAGTTATTATAGTGTCGTTCGGCTTTCATTCGGCTGTTGCGGCGCTGCGGGCCCCATCGGACGCCGGGGCCGGCCCGGACCGGGACGCCTGTGCAGCGGGCGGCGATTCGATGTTAAATGGGCGGCTACGCGGCCTGGCCGCTTTCTTCGCTCTGGTCCACACCCTCATGGATACCCTGTCTCGCGATATCGTCGCTCATCCGCTGGAGACCCTGGCCCTGCGCGCCGACCTGGCGCTGGCTTTGCGTGCCGCCGCGCATCACGGCCTGGATGAAGGGGTGTGCAACCACTTCAGCGTGTTGATCCCGGACGGTACCGACCGCTTCCTGATCAATCCGCGCGGACTGCATTGGAGCGAAATCGACGCCGACGACGTCGTCATGGTGGACGGCGAAGGCAAGCGCCTGGCCGGCCGCCACGAGGTCGAGACCACCGCCATGTTCATCCACGCGGCCGTGCACCGCATCGCCGGCAAGGCCTGTGTGCTGCACACCCATATGCCCTACGCAACGGCGTTGACGCTGACGTCGCGCCGCATGCTGGATACCACGCTGTCGCAGTCGGCCATGCGCTTTCACGGCCGGGTGGCCACGGACGGCAAATACAACGGCCTGGCGTTGAGCCCGGCCGAAGGCGAGCGCATCGCGCACGCCATGAACGGCGCGGACATCGCCTTCCTGGGCAATCACGGGGTGGTGGTCTGCGGCGAACGGGTCGACTACGCCTACGAGGACCTGTACTTCGTCGAACGCGCCTGCGAGGCCGAGGTGCTGGCTCGTTCCACCGGCCTGCCCCTGGAGCCGGTAGCCCCCGAGATGGCGCAATTCGTGGCGGACCAGGCCGCCGGCGAACGGCTGCAATCGACCCTGTTCTTCGAAGCGCTGCGCCGGATGCTGCCCGCGCCGAAGCGCTGAGCGGGCACCGGGCCAGCCCGGCCCGCATTCCGCAACGACGTATCGGCCAACCCCTGCCGCAAATCGCGAAAAGCCCGGCATGCCGGGCTTTTCCTTGTTGCTTGTTGCTTGATGGATATCGCAGCGGATGCCCCTACGGGCACGGCATCAAAACGCCGGGACGACGGCGCCTTTGTATTTGTCCTGGATGAATTTCTTCACCTCGGGCGTGTGCAGCGCCTGCACCAGCTTGGTCAGCGCGGGCGAGTTCTTGTTGTCCTCGCGCGCCACGATCAGGTTGGCGTAGGGGGAGTCCGCGCCTTCGATGAACAAGGCATCACGCGTCGGCACCAGCTTCGCCTCCAGGGCGTAGTTAGTGTTGATCAAGGCCAGATCGACGTCGTCCAGCGAACGCGGCAGCATGGCCGCCTCCAGTTCGCGGAACTTCAGATGCTTGGGATTGTTGGCCACATCCAGGGCCGTGGCCTGGATATTGGATGGATCCTTCAAGGTGATCAGGCCCTGCTTGGCCAGCAGCAACAGCGCGCGGCCGCTGTTCGAAGGATCGTTCGGAATGGCCACGGTAGCACCGTCCTTCAGGTCCGCCAGCTTCTTGATCTTGTGCGAATACGCCCCGAACGGCTCGACGTGCACGGCGGCCACGGCCACCAGATGCGCCCCGCGGTCCTTGTTGAAGGCGTCCAGATAAGGCTTGTGCTGGAAGAAATTGGCGTCGACCTGCTTGTCGACCGTCTGCAGATTGGGCTGGACGTAATCGCTGAACACCTTGATGTCCAGGTCCACCCCCTCGCGCGCCAGGGTCGGTTTGACCAACTCCAGGATTTCGGCGTGCGGGACCTGGGTCGCCGCGATCACCAGTTTTTCCGCCGCCGGTGCGGTGCCGGCCAGCAACAGCGCGCCGGCCAGGGCGGCGAAGGCACGCAGGGATGTCTTGAACATGGGTTGTTTCCTCCTAGGTGTAATGCCGGGCACGTCGAAGATGCAGGGCCGTAGCAATGGCACCCGGGACTTCATGCCCGCCAGGTACGACGCACGGCCAGGAAAATGAATCTACATGAAGCAGACTTATTTGTATCCCATATTCACATAACGCGCGGAAGTAAGGATTCTTCCGGGCGAACAGGCCCCAGGGGCGGGCACGCCAAGCCTTGGTCGCACCCCCCGCAACCGCCCCCGATCCAGGGCGATTTTCACAGGGATAGGCCCTGTCCCCCCATGGGTACTACAATTGCTCCCGTGCTTCGTCGGTCGGCGTCTGGTCGCCCGCCGGCGGAAACGGCCTGCCGACCTTGCAGGCTTTTTTTCATCTCCCTTTTTTCCCGGGGTAACGCACCGTCATGACCGACATCCAAGATCCTGCCGCCTCCTTGTCGCCCGCCGTCAAGGCCAGTGTTTTGTCCGAGGCCCTGCCTTATATCCGACGATTCCACGGCAAGACCATCGTGGTGAAGTACGGCGGCAACGCCATGACCGAAGAGCGCCTGCAGCGCAGCTTCGCTCACGATGTCGTCCTGCTCAAGCTGGTGGGCCTGAACCCCGTGGTCGTGCACGGCGGCGGCCCGCAGATCGACGATGCGCTGCGCCGCATCGGCAAGCAAGGCACCTTCGTGCAAGGCATGCGCGTCACCGACGCCGAGACCATGGAAGTGGTCGAGTGGGTGCTGGGTGGCCAGGTGCAGCAGGACATCGTCATGATGATCAACGAGGTCGGCGGCAAGGCCGTGGGCCTGACCGGCAAGGATGGCGGCCTGATCCGCGCCCGCAAGAAGCTGATGGACAACAAGGACAATCCCGCGGAGCCGCTCGACATCGGCTTCGTCGGCGACATCACCCAGGTCGATCCGGCGGTGGTCAAGGCGCTGCAGGACGACCAGTTCATTCCGGTCATCTCGCCCATCGGCTACGGCCAGGACGGCACCGCCTACAACATCAACGCCGACGTGGTCGCCGGCAAGATGGCTGAAGTGCTGAACGCGGAAAAGCTGCTGATGATGACCAACACGCCGGGCGTGCTGGACAAGAACGGCAAGCTGCTGCGCAGCCTGTCGGCGCGCGCCATCGACGAACTGTTCGCCGACGGCACCATCTCCGGCGGCATGCTGCCGAAGATTTCCTCGTCGCTGGACGCGGCGCGCAGCGGCGTGCATTCGGTGCACATCGTCGACGGCCGCGTGCCGCACTGCCTGTTGCTGGAACTGCTGACCGACCAGGGCGTGGGCACCATGATCACGTCGCGCTGATGCTGGCGACACGCCATCTGCTGCGGCCGGCGGCGCGCCTGCGCCGCTCGCGCCGTATCGGTACGGGCGTCAGCCAGCGCCTGTGGCTGTTCGATCTCGACAACACGCTGCACAACACTTCGCACGCCATCTTCCCGCTCATCGATGCGGGGATGACGCGCGCGGTGGAGCAGGCGCTGGGCGTGGACACGGCCACCGCCAACTCGCTGCGCCGCGAATACTGGCAACGCTACGGCGCCACGGTCATCGGGCTGGTGAAGCATCACGGCGTCGATGCCGATGAATTCCTGCGGACGAGCCACGACTTCGATGTGCGGCCGCTGATCCGTTCGGAAAGCGGCCTGGCGGCCAAGCTGCGCCGCCTGCCGGGGCGCAAGGTGCTGCTGACCAACGCGCCCTTTCACTACGCCCGCGCGGTGCTGCGGCATATGGGCGTGCTGCGCCAGTTCGAAAGCCTGTGGTCGATCGAGCACATGCGCTGGCACGGCGGTTTCCGCCCCAAGCCCTCGCCCGCGCTGCTGCGCCATGTGCTGGCGCGCGAAGGCGCGGCACCGCGCAATACCGTGCTGGTGGAAGACACGCTGGCCAATCTGCGGGGCGCCCGCCGCGCCGGCTTGCGCACCGTGCATGTGTTCCATCCCGGCACCCCGTTCGCCAGTGGTTTGCGCCAGCGGCCGGCCTATGTGGACTTGCGGGTAAACTCGGTCAGCGAGTTGCTGCTTAGCCGGCGGCCCCTGCGCTAGACGCCGCCTGGCCCCCGCCGCGCTGCGCGGCAGGGACGCCGGCAGCGCGCGGCTCATCCACCCACTTTTGAATAATCCGCGTCCGACGCGGCGACAGCCATGGCAAGCAGACCCGGCGAGAAAAAAACGCAGATACTGGAGACGCTGGCCGAGATGCTGGAACAACCGCACGCCGCGCGCATCACCACCGCCGCGCTGGCCGGCCGCATGCAGGTTTCGGAAGCGGCGCTGTATCGGCATTTCGCAAGCAAGGCCCAGATGTTCGAGGGCCTGATCGAATTCATCGAGACGACCATCTTCACCCTGGTCAACCAGATCAACGCGGCCGAACCGCGCGGCGTGCAGCAGGCGCGCGGGATGATCGGCATGCTGCTGACTTTCTCGGAAAAGAACAAAGGCATGACGCGCGTGCTGACAGGCGACGCCCTCGTCACCGAGGACAATCGCCTGCAGGAACGCATCAACCACATCAACGACCGTATCGAAGCGTCCATCAAGCAGGCCTTGCGCATCGCCGTCGAGGACGGCAGCCTGCCGGCGGATGCCGACATCACGGCCCATGCCAGCCTGCTGACCCACTTCGTGCTGGGCCGCTGGCTGCGCTACGCCCAAAGCGGCTGGCGCGTGCCGCCGACGGTGCATCTGGAAGAGCAGTTGCGGCTGGCCCTGGGCGCGGCCGGCGCGTAAGCGGGCCTCGGCCCATGGCGTGTGCATGGGCCGCGCCTGCCACGGCGCGAACCGCCAGACCAGAAACCTACTCCCCTTTGATATTCGCCTTCTGGATCACCATGGTCCACTTGTCGATCTCGGCCTTGATCTCCTGCGCCGTGCCCTGCGGCGTGGCGTATTCGGCGATGACGCCCTGCTCCAGCATCTGAGCCTTGACCGAGTCGCTGGACAAGACCTTCTTCAACGCCCCGTTGAGCTTGTCGACCACGGCCGGCGGCGTGCCGGCCGGCGCCAGGATGCCGAACATGGAACTGACCTCGAAGCCTTGCAGGCCGGCCTCCGACGCGGTGGGCAGGTCGGGCAGCGTGGGAATGCGCTGGGCCGACGCGGCCGCCAGCGGACGCAGGTTGCCGGCCTTGATCTGCGGCTGGGCGGCGGGCGCGGTTTCGATCATGGTCAGCACCTGGCCGCCCACCAGGTCGGTCATGGCCGGGCCGCTGCCGCGATAAGGCACATGCAGCATATCCACCCCGGCCGCCACCTTGAACAGCTCACCGGCCAGATGCTGCGGCGAACCATTTCCCGATGACGCGAAGGTCAGCTGCCCCGGCTTGGACTTGGCCAGGGCGATGAGTTCCTGCAGGTTCTTGGCCGGCACCTGGGGATTGACCACGAAGACCAGCGGCACCCGCCCCAGCATCGACACCGGCGCGAAACTCTTCTGCAGATCGTAGGGCACCTTGCTGCCATACAGCGCGGCGTTGATGGAATGGCTGGTCAGCGCGCCCATCAGCAACGTATACCCATCGGGCGCGGCGGCCGCCACGGCCGCCGCGCCGATATTGCCGGTGGCGCCCGCGCGGTTCTCCACCACCACCGACTGGTTCAGCTCCTGGCCCAGCGCCTGGGCGGCGACACGGCCGATGACGTCGGTGGCACCTCCTGGCGGATAGGGCACGATCAGGCGGATGGGATGGTCTGGATAGCCGGCCGCCTGCGCCGCCAGAGGCCCGGCGGCAGCCAGGACACCGGTGAGCGCCAGGGCGCCGGCCAGCACGGCGCGGCGGGGCACCGGCATGGTTGGCGCCGAGGTGCCCTTCACGAGAGGGACGCGCAGGAACTGCCCGCGGTTGAATCGCATGGTCTTGTCTCCGTTGTTGCGCGCCTCGTGGTGGGCCCGCCTTTTTTTGAACGACCATGATAGAAAGATGGTGATACTATCGTCAACATTATTATCGATAATTCTTCGAGACGGACGATGAGCGACAAAACCGATCCCAAGGGCATGCGCAAGGGCCTGACCAGCTATGGCGACGAAGGCTTTTCCCTGTTCCTGCGCAAGGCTTTCATCAAGGGCGCCGGCTATACCGACCATGCGCTGGACCGTCCGGTCATCGGCATCGTCAACACCGGCAGCGCCTACAACCCCTGTCATGGCAACGCCCCGCAGCTGATCGAGGCGGTCAAGCGCGGCGTGCTGATGGCGGGCGGCCTGCCGATGGACTTTCCCACGATCTCCGTGCACGAGAGCTTTTCCGCCCCCACCAGCATGTATCTGCGCAACCTGATGTCCATGGACACCGAGGAAGCCATCCTGGCGCAGCCCATGGACGCGGTGGTGATGATCGGTGGCTGTGACAAGACGGTGCCGGCGCAGTTGATGGGCGCGGCCTCGGCCAACGTGCCCGCCATCGAGCTGGTGACCGGTTCGATGCTGACCAGCTCGCATCGCGGCGAGCGCGTCGGCGCCTGCACCGATTGCCGCCGCTATTGGGGCAAGTACCGCGCCGAGGAAATCGACGGCGAAGAGATCGTCGACGTCAACAACCGGCTGGTCGGCAGCGTGGGCACCTGCTCCGTGATGGGTACCGCCAGCACCATGGCCTGCATCACCGAAGCCCTGGGCATGATGGTGCCCGGCGGTGCTTCGGCACCCGCGGTGACGGCCGACCGTGTACGCGTGGCGGAAGTGACCGGCACCACCGCCGTGCAGCTGGCGCGCAGCAAGCTGACGCCCGACCGCATCATGACGGCCAAGGCTTTCGAGAACGCCTTGCGCGTGCTGCTGGCCATCGGCGGTTCGACCAACGGCATCATCCACCTGACCGCCATCGCCGGCCGCATGGGCTTCGAAGTGGACCTGCCGCGCGTGGATGCGCTCAGCCGCGAGACGCCCGTGCTGGTGGACCTCAAGCCGTCCGGCCAGCATTACATGGAAGATTTCCACAAGGCCGGCGGCATGCAGGCCTTGCTGCGCGAGTTGCGGCCCCTGCTGCATCTGGACGCCATGACGGTGACCGGCCGCACGCTGGGCGAGGAACTGGATGCCGCGCCGGCGCCGTTCACGCAGGACGTCATCCGCCCCTTCACCCAGCCCATCTATCCGCAGGGCGGCATCGCGGTGCTCAAGGGCAACCTGGCGCCCGGCGGCGCCATCATCAAGCAGTCGGCCGCCGCGCCGGCGCTGATGGAGCACGAAGGCCGCGCGGTGGTGTTCGAGAATGCCGAGGACCTGGCGCAGCGCGTCGACGATCCGGATCTGGACGTGACGGCCGAAGACATCCTGGTGCTCAAGATGATAGGCCCGAAGGGCGCGCCGGGCATGCCTGAAGCCGGCTACATGCCCATCCCGCGCAAGCTGGCCCGCGCCGGCGTCAAGGACATGGTGCGCATTTCCGATGGCCGCATGAGCGGCACGGCGGCCGGCACCATCGTGCTGCATGTCACGCCCGAGTCCGCCATCGGCGGTCCGCTGGCCTATGTGCAGACCGGCGACCGCATCCGCCTTAGCGTGGCCAATCGCGAAATCACCCTGCTGGTGGACGATGCCGAACTGGCGCGTCGCGCCGCCGCGCAACCGCAGGAAACCCCGTCGGCGGCGCGCGGCTATCGCAAGCTGTTCCTGCAGTCGGTGACCCAGGCTGACCAGGGCGTGGACTTCGACTTTTTGCGTGCCGCCGAGATTCGCGGGAAAATCCCCGGCTCACGCTGATTACCCTGGACAAGACAGCCTGTCCAAACCAGCCCCGCTGGACTCCCGCCCGCCGTAACCGATAGCTTATGTCCCGTCTTGCCGATATGCCCGATCCCGCGCCCGCCGCCACTCAGACGGCGCTGGAGCGGGCCGTGCAGGCGCTGGAGGAAGACATCGTGCTGGGCCGCCTGCATCCGCGCGAACGGCTCATCGAAGACGACCTGATGCAGCGCTTCGACCTGAAGCGCCATGCGGTGCGCGAGCTGCTGGTGGAGCTGGCGCGGCTGGGCCTGGCGGAGCGGCGCAAGAACATCGGTTCCGAAGTGCGCTCCTTCGCCCCCCGCGAAGTGGTCGAACTGTATGAGATGCGCGAGTTGCTGGAGACGCAAGCGGCACGGCTGGTGCCCTGCCCGGCCGAGCCCGCGGCCTTGCAGGCGCTGATCGACATCCAGCGCGGACACGATGCCGCGGTCGACGCCGAGGATCCGCGCCAGGTGTTCCGGAATAATCTGCGCTTCCACCAGGCCCTCTTCGGCATGTGCGGCAATACCGTGCTGGTGCGCGCCATCCAGGAATATGCGCGGCAGACGCATCCCATCCGCTTCGGCACGCTGGTGACTTCCGAATACCGCCGGCGGGCGCGCCATGAACACTGGGCCATTATCGAAGCCCTGCGCGATGGGCGCCGCGACGACCTGGTGGCCCTGTGCCGCGCGCATCTGCAGCCGTCGCGCGATGCCTATCTGGCGGCGAATCGCCATCTGGCCGATTTTCGATCCCTTAAAACCATAGCTCCGGAGACACCATGAACCCTGCCATCCTGCCCGCCCCTTCCGCCTGCCATGCCGTCGTCGTGGGCGGCGGCACCATGGGCGCGGATGTCGCCGTGGTACTGGCGCGCGCGGCGTGCCGTGTGACGGTGGTCGAACGTGACGCCACGCGCCACGACGTCATACGCGACAGCGTGCGGGCCAATCTGCAGCAACGCGGACTGGAACGGTATGCGGCCGGCGTGACGGTGGCGACGGCGCTGGAGGATGTCGCGTGGGCCGATGTCAACCTGGTGATCGAGTGCATACCGGAATCGCTGCCGCTGAAGCAGACGCTGTTCGCCGACCTCGTGCGCCTGGCGCCGGCCGCGGCCGTCCTGGCCAGCAATAGCTCCAGCTTCCCCATCAGCCAGATCGGCGCAAGCCTGCAAACGCGCCACCGCATGCTGGGCCTGCACTTCTTCATGCCGGCGCATCTGGTGCCGCTGGTCGAGGTGGTGTTGTCCGTTGATAGCGATCCTGCCACGGGCGATGCCTTGTATGCCTTCATGCGCCGTTGCGGCATGGTGCCGGTACTGGTGCGCAAGGACGTGCCGGGCTTTCTCGGCAACCGCCTGCAGCATGCCTTGACGCGCGAAGCGTTCGCGCTGGTACAGGACGGCGTGGCCAGCGCCGAGGACGTCGATGCGGCCGTGCGTTTCGGCTTCGGCTTCCGCTTCCTGGCCGCCGGACCCATCCTGCAGCGCGATCACGCGGGGCTGGAAGTGCATTGCGCCGCCACCACCACGACCTATCCGTCCTTGTCCAAGGCCGACGGCCCCTTCCCCGTGCTTACCGAGCGCGTCGCCGCGGGCAAGCTGGGCATGAAGACCGGCGAAGGCTTCTTCAAGTGGACGCCGGAAACCATCGCCGCGGAAAAAGCCCGCTACGCGCAGACCCTGCGCGCGGCCCTGGCGCTGATCGAAAGCGAACTGCCGCCGATCGAGCCTTGAGCACGCAAGGCCTACAGTAGCTTGCCGGGATTCATGATCCCCGCTGGATCGAGCAGCTTCTTGATGTCCTGCATCAGGCGCAGTTCCAGGGGATGCTTGTAGCGGTGAAAGTACTCGCGCTTGAGCTGGCCGATGCCGTGTTCGGCGCTGATGCTGCCGTTGTAGCGCATGACTTCATCCATCACCTCGGCGGTGATGGCTTCGCCCTGTTCGGCCGCCCACGTACGCGGCGCGCCGGCGGGACGTGAGATGTTGTAGTGCAGGTTGCCATCGCCGAAATGGCCGAAGATGAAGGGCCGCACCCCGGCATCGACAGCCTGCAGGCGCTTCTCGCAGGACGCCATGAAGGCGGGAATGTCCTCGATGGGCAGCGAGATATCGTGCTTCAGGTGCGGGCCATCGGCGCGCTGCGCTTCGGAGATTTCCTCGCGCAGCTTCCACAAGGCCTGCAGCTGGCTCAAGGACGCCGACACCACCGCGTCCAGGCACAATTCCTTCTCCAGCGCCTGGCCCATGACGGATTCCAGCATGGCGTTCAAGCCGTTCTCGTCCACGCTGTCCGCCAGCTCCACCAGCACATAGGCCGGATAGCGCTGCGCGAACGGCTCCTGCACCCCTGCGGCGTGCGTCAGCACCAGGTCGACGCAATCGCCGGTGAAGAATTCGAAGGCCTGCAGGCGCGCCCCGCACTGGCCGTACAACAGTTCGAACAGCTGCAGTGCCTGCTGTGAAGACGACACCGCCGCCAGCACCACCGAACGCACGTCCGCGCGCGGCAGCAGGCGCAGCGACGCCGCGGTGATCACGCCCAACGTGCCTTCGGATCCGATCAGCAATTGCTTGAGGTCATAGCCGGTATTGTCCTTGCGCAAGGGCCGCAGGCCATGAAAGACCTCGCCATTGGGCAGCACGGCTTCCACGCCCAGCACCAGTTCGCGCGTCATGCCATAACGCACCACGTTGACGCCGCCGGCATTGGTGGCCAGGTTGCCGCCGATCTGGCAGGAATCTTCCGCCGCCAGGCTGAGCGGCAACAGGCGCCCCGCCTCCTGCGCCACGCGGCGCAGATTGCCGAGGATGCAACCCGCTTCGGCCACCAGCGTATTGGCCACCGTGTCCAGCGAGCGCACCGCGTTCATGCGATCGAGCGAAAGAATGACATTGTCGGCTGAATCATCCGGCGTGGCGCCGCCGCACAGGCCGGTGTTGCCGCCGCGCGGCACCACCGGCACGCCGACGTGCTGGCACAAGGCCAGGCAGCGCGACACCTGTTCGACCGTGCGCGGGCGCACCACGGCCTGGGCGTGACCCGTATAGATGCCGCGCCAGTCGGACAGCCACGGCGCGATGCCGTCGGCATCGATGGTGACGACGTCGGCGCCAAGCGCCTCGACGAGTTGGGAAGCGATATTCTTGGTCATGGTCTCGGCCTGGTTCTGGATTTTTTATGCGGTTGGCCACCGCGGAAAGTCGTCACCCTGACGCGCACGCCACGTTCGCTCAGCGCGCCGCGCACACCGCGCACTCGTGATCGCGCGGCACGTTCATGCTGCGCCACTGCATGGTCAAAACGTCCAGGTGCAACAGGCGTCCCGACAAGCTGGTTCCCAGCCCCGCCAGCACCTTGAGCGCCTCGGCGGCCTGCATGCTGCCTATGATGCCGACCAGGGGCGAGAACACGCCCATGGTGGCGCAATTGGCCTCTTCGACATCGTCTGCCTCTTCTGGAAACAGGCAGTGGTAGCAAGGCGCGGCGGCATCACGCAGATCGAAAACCCCCACTTGCCCGTCGAAGCGGATGGCGGCGCCCGACACCAGCGGCTTGTGATGCCGCACGCAGGCTCGGTTGATCTGATGGCGTGTGGCGAAATTGTCGGAGCAATCCAGCACCACATCGGCGGCGGCCACCTGTTCATCCAGCTCGTCATCCACCAGGCGGCGTTCGACGATCTGCACATGGATGTCAGGATTGAGGGCCGCCAGCGTGGCGCGTCCCGAAGCCACCTTGGATTGCCCCAGGCGATCCGTGGTGTGCAGCAGCTGCCGCTGCAGATTGCTCAGTTCGACGGTGTCGTCGTCCGCCAGCACGATGTGGCCGACACCGGCGCTGGCCAGGTACATGGCGGCCGGCGAACCCAGTCCGCCGGCGCCCACCACCAGCGCCCGCGCGCCCAGGAAAGCTTCCTGGCCTTCGATACCCAGCTCGTCGAGCAGGATATGGCGCGCGTAACGCAGTAACTGCTGGTCGTTCATCTTGGCTCAGCCCACTGAAACGTCGGATTCGGCGGCGGGGCATGGACAGCCCGCTGATGCTGCCCCGCGCCGTCTACCTTAGCGTTTCTGCTGACTCGGCTGCACGCCATCCGGAGTGATGGTCATGCGCTCGGTCGGCGCCGACGCACCGGCCTTGGCCGCGGCCGCGGTGTTGTCTTTGGCGTCCTGGCTGGATGCCGTCTTCGGCGTCGCCTTCTGGATCGGCTTGCCTTGCAGCGAGTTGATGGCCTGCTTCAACTGGAAGTCGTCCTTGCCGCCGAATTCGAAAATCTTGGCCGGCATGGCGCCCGTGATGTCAGCGGCGTTCGACTTGAACTCGGTCTTGGGCGTGAGCGGGTTGTCCAGGTGATGCTGCAGGTCGGCTTCGCGCGGCAGGCGGAACAGATCGCCTTCGGCGGTGTCGGCCACCACGTAGTCAGGTTCGATGCCGGTAGCCTGGATGGAGCGGTTGTTCGGCGTGAAGTAGCGCGACGTGGTCAGCTTGATGGCCGTGTCTTCGGTCAGCGGCAGGATCACCTGCACCGAACCCTTGCCGAACGTGCGGTTGCCCATGACCTTGGCGCGCTTGTGGTCCTGCAGCGCGCCAGCGACGATTTCCGAAGCCGAGGCCGAGCCGACGTTGACCAGCACCACCATGGGCACCGTCTTCACCCATGCGGGCAGGCCGGCCAGGTAGTTGCTTTCACCGCGGGCGTATTCGGACGGGGTCGCCAGGTACTTGTGGCGCGCATCCGGCGTACGGCCGTCGGTGGACACCACCAGCGCGTCGTTGGGCAGGAATGCGCCGGCCACGCCGATAGCGCTGGTCAGCAGGCCGCCCGGATCGTTACGCAGGTCCAGCACCAGATACTTGGGCGGCTGCTTGGCGCCCAGTTCGGCCAACTGGCGTGCCAGGTCGGAACCGGTCTTTTCCTGGAACTGGGCCACGCGCACATAGGCGACGCCGTCGTCCAGCATCTTGCTGCGCACGCTGCGCACCTTGATGACGTCGCGCACGATGGTCAGCACGATGGGCTGCGGCTGGTTCGCGCGCAGGATGGTCAGCTTGATCGGCGACTTTGGCGCGCCGCGCATCAGCTTGACGGCATCGTTCAACGCCATGCCCTTGGTGGACGTGTCGTCGATCTTGGTGATCAGGTCGCCCGCCAGCACGCCGGCACGCGCGGCCGGGGTGTCTTCGATGGGCGAGATGACCTTGACGAAACCGTCTTCCGCGCCGACTTCGATGCCCAGGCCGCCGAACTCGCCTTGCGTCTGCGTCTGCATGTCGCGATAGGCATCGGCATCCAGGTAGGCGGAGTGAGGATCGAGGCCCGACACCATGCCGGAGATGGCATTGTTGATCAGGGTCTTGTCGTCGACCGGTTCAACATAGTTGTTCTTGATAGCGCCGAAGACGTTGGTCAACGCACGCAATTCGTCCAGTGGCAGGGGGCTGCCGCGTTGTGCGACGGCCGTTACCCCGGCGCTGAGCAGGACACCGGCAACGACACCGACCGATACCAGACCGAAACTGCGATACTTGCGAGTGCCCATGCACACATCCTGAATTGGGTTTTGCCGATAGGCTTCTATTGGGCCAGCCAAAGAGCTGGGTCCACTGGGGCGCCACCGTGACGAACTTCAAAGTATAGGCCCGATTCCACTTGGCCGCCCGTGGCGCCCACCGTGGCGAGGGCCTCGCCAGCCGTTACGTGGTCACCCACCTGCTTGAGCAGGCTTTGGTTATAAGCGTAAACGGTTAAATACTGTTGACCATGATCCACGATGATCAGGTTGCCGAAGCCACGCAGCCAATTAGCGTAAACCACGACACCGGGCGCCACCGCATGCACCGGCGCGCCTTCCGCCGCGCGCAGCACGATACCGCGCCAGGTGCCGCCATCCGGGCGGCCGACGCCGAAGCGCCCCTGGATGGTGGCGCCGGCGACCGGCATGGGCAAGCCGCGCCGCAGGCCTTGGCCGGCCGGCGGTTGGGGCCGTGCCGCGACGGGCGCCTGGCGTGCCGGTTCAGCAGCTTGTAAACCGTCGAGTGTTCCCCGCGCCACCGGCCGGCCGGCATCCTTCGCGGCGGTTTCGGCTTCGGCGGCCTGGCGCGCGGCCTGGGCGGCCGCCATCGCATCGCGGCGGGCGGCGGCTTCGGCCTGGATGCGGGCTTTGAGCGCGTTATTCCGATCCTGGGCGCTGACCGTGTTGCCCCGATTCGGCGCCTGGGTCGCGCTTTCCTGACCATTGGCCTGATTTTTGGCTTGATCTCTGGCCTGATCACTGGCCTCGGCAGCGTCCTTCTGCTCCTGCGCCTTGCGCGCCAGCTGCGCGGTGCGTTCGGCCTGCGCGGCCAGGCGCCGCGCCTCCTCGGCCTTGTGGCGCGCCTCTTCCTGCGCCTTGCGGCGGGCTTCGTCAGCCTTGCGCGCGGCCTCGGCTTCCGCCTGGCGGCGCGCTTCCTCGGCCTTGCGACGGGCCTCTTCCGCCTGCCGCGCTTCCTCGGCCTGCTTCTCGATGGCGGTCTGCAGGCCGTCGATCAGGCGGCTCATGCGCTGGTCGTCACGCCCCAGCTTGGTGGCTTCCTCGCGCTGGGCGTTGATCTGCCCTTCGATGCGCGCCAGCACCGTGGAACGTTCTTTCTGCTGGGTCACCAAGGCGCTTTTCTGCTCAGCCGTCTCGGCGACCACCTTTTCTATCTCCGCCCGGCGCGCATCGGCCTGGCCCTGCAGCTGGGCCAGACGGTCGAGATCCTGGCGCAGGGCCTGCACCGTTTCGGTACGGGCCTGCGAGACGTAATCCAGATAGGCCAGGTTACGGCCCAGCTGTTGCGGATCGTCGCCGGACAGCAGCGCGGTCCAGGGCGACAAGCCGCTGGTGTACTGGGCGCGCAGTTGGCGCGCCAGTTCCGCGCGCCGTTGCGCCAGCACTTCCTGCTGTCTGGCGAGTTGCTTTTCCAGGCTGGCCAGATCGGCCTGCGCCTGGCGGCTTTGTGCGCCCAGCTCCGCCAGGCGGCGGTTGATCTGCGAGATGGCGGTCTCGGACTGGCGCAATGCGTCGGCCGCATCCTGGCGGTCCGATTCGCGCTGCTCGATAGTCTTCTGCAGCGACTGGATGCGATCGCGCAGCGCCGATTGCTGGCGCTGCGCCTCGGTCTGGCGCTGGGCCAGGTCCGCGGGCGCGGCCCAGGCCGCAACGGTCGGCAGCGCCAGGGCGGCCGACCAAACCAGGCATGCAGCCAGACGCGTCACTATCAGGCCTTCTTCGCCTTGCCCTGCGCCGCCACCGCGGCCATCGCGGCTTCGATCGCCGCGGGGTCGCCCAGGTAGTAATGGCGGATGGGACGCAGGTCGTCGTCCAGTTCATAGACCAGCGGTTGCCCGGTGGGCACGTTCACGCCGACGATGTCGTCATCCGAGACATTGTCCAGATGCTTGATCAGGGCGCGCAGGCTGTTGCCGTGCGCGGCCACCAGGACGCGGCGGCCGGCCTTGATGGCCGGGGCGATGGACTCGTTCCAGAACGGCAGCACGCGCGCCACGGTGTCCTGCAGGCATTCGGTGGCCGGCAGCTGGTCGGCCGGCACCTTGGCGTAGCGGCCGTCGAAGCGCGGGTGGCGCTCGTCGTCCTGGGCCAGGGGATCGGGGGCGATGGCGTAGGCACGGCGCCAGATCAGCACCTGCTCGTCGCCGAACTTGGCGGCGGTCTCGGCCTTGTTCAGGCCCTGCAGGGCGCCGTAGTGGCGCTCGTTCAGGCGCCAGGAATTGCCCACGGGGGTGTACATGGCATCCATGGCGTCCAGCGCGATCCACAGGGTGCGGATGGCGCGCTTGAGAACCGACGTGAAAGCGACGTCGAAGGCGTAGCCCTCTTTCTTGAGCAGCTCACCGGCGGCGCGGGCTTCTTCCCGACCCTTTTCGGTCAGGTCCACGTCCGTCCAGCCCGTGAAACGGTTTTCAAGATTCCATTGGCTTTCGCCGTGGCGCATCAGAACGAGTTTATGCATGGTGGGATCACTAGAAACGGAGGTTGAAAAAGCCGCGATTGGCGCTCATTTTATAATTGCCGGCTTGTACCCCGCTGACATCCCTTCCCGGCCAGGGCGCCGAACGGGGGCTCAGGGCCATGTTCCGCGATCGAAAATCGCGGATAAACCGTGATATTTCAGGACCTTCCGTGGATTTCGTGCAATTTTTGATGGGCCAGAACAACATCTTCATCCTCGCGGTCGCGGTGGTTTCCGGCGTCATGCTTTTGATGTCCACCCGCAAGGGAAGTTCGGGGGGCGTCAGCACCGCCGAGGCCATCCAGATGATCAACCAGCGCCAGGCCGTCTGGGTGGACGTCCGGACGATCGAACAGTTCCAGGCCGGCCACATCGCCCAGGCACGTAGCGTGCCGGCTGGCGATATCGAGAAAAAAGCCTCGGCGCTGCCCAAGAACAAGCCGCTGGTCGTCGTCGGCCAGGTCGGCCGCGATGCCAACAAGGCCGTGGCAGCCCTGCGCGCCGCCGGCTTTGCCGACGTCGTGGCGCTGGACGGCGGCATGAAGGCATGGAGCGATGCCGGCCTGCCGGTGACTCAACGAGCCTGATCCATCAACGCGCTTGAACCTTCAACGAGCCTGACCCTTCAACGCGCTTGAACCCGTTCAGCCTGCTTGAACCCCTCCGTGAGCAAAGGCCAGCCGCCTTCATCTCACGGTAAGCCTAGAGAAGCAAAATGAAGAAAGTCGTGATGTATGCAACTGGGTATTGCCCGTACTGCTCCCGCGCCGAGATGCTGCTCAAGCAGCGCGGCGTCGAAGCGATCGAAAAGATCTTCATCGATCAGGATCCCGCCCAGCGCGACGTCATGATGCAGCGCACGGGCCGCCGCACGGTTCCGCAGATTTATATCGGCGAGGACCATGTGGGCGGTTGCGACGACCTGTATGCGCTCGATCGCGCCGGCCAGCTGGTTCCCATGCTGGCAGCGTGATCCGCGCCGTGGACGTCACTGCGATGATCCGAACTCCGATCCGAACCCGGGTCTTAACCCGGGTCTGAACCGACTACATGGCGGCGCCCCTCGCGCCGCCCCTGCAAGCAGCATTCACCCCCTCCACCAGGAAATTTCATGGCCGATCAGGACCAAACCAACCAGCCGTCGTTCAATCTTCAACGCGTCTATCTGAAAGACTTGTCGCTGGAAATGCCCAACGCGCCTCACGTGTTCCTGGAACAGGACACGCCCCAGGTGTCCGTGGACATCCAGGTGGGCGGCCAGCGTCTGGCGGAAACCATATTTGAATCCAGCGTCACCTGCACCGTGACCACCCGCATCAACGAAAAGGTGCTGTACCTGGTCGAAGCCACGCAGGCCGGTATCTTCGAATTGGCCAACATTCCGGAAGACCAGATGGATCCGCTGTTGGGCATCGTCTGCCCGACCATGCTGTATCCCTACCTGCGCGCCAACATCGCCGACGCCATCACGCGCACCTCGCTGCCGCCCGTGCACCTGGCCGAAGTGAACTTCCAGGCCCTGTACGAACAGCGCCTGGCCGAGTTCGCCCAGCAACAAGGCGGCGAAGCCGGCGCCAATGGCAACGACTCCGGCATCATCCTGCCGCCCAATGCCACCCGGCAATAAGCCCGTCGCGGCCATGCCTGCAACAAACCGCGCGGCCGACGCGCCGCGCGTGACGGTGCTGGGCGCCGGCAGTTGGGGCACCGCGCTGGCGGCGGTGGCGGCACGCCGCCACCCCACCATGCTGTGGGCGCGCCAGGCCGAGCAGGCTGAAAGCATCGCTGCCACCCGCGAAAACGCCCGGTATCTGCCGGGCGTTTCCTTGCCCGCCACGCTGGCGGTGACGGCCGACCTGGCACAGGCGCTGCGCCATCTGCAGGCCCCCGCGCAGATGGAGGGCACGGCACTGCCGGGCGACGCCCAGCCCCTGATCCTGCTGGGCGTGCCGGTGGCTGGCCTGGCGGACATCTGCCAGGCCCTGCTGGCGCTGCTGCCCACCCTGGGCGGGCCGTTGCCCCATATCGTCTGGACCTGCAAAGGTTTCGAGAAAAACGACGGCCGCCTGCCGCACGAGATCGCGCGCGACGCGCTGGCGGGCCTGCCCGGCATCCGCCTGGGCGTGCTGTCCGGCCCGTCCTTCGCGCGCGAAGTCGCGCAAGGGCTGCCGGTGGGACTCACCATCGCCAGCGCTGACGACGCCGTCTGCCGCCGCACGACCGCCGCGCTGCACGGCGGCGCGGTGCGTGTGTATGCGGGCGACGACGTCGTCGGCGTGGAAGTGGGCGGCGCGTTGAAGAACATCATCGCCATCGCCTGCGGCGTGTCCGACGGCTTGCAGTTGGGCACCAATGCCCGTGCCGCCCTCATCACGCGCGGCCTGGCGGAGATGAGCCGGCTTGGCGTGGCGCTGGGTGCAAAGCCGGATACGTTTGCCGGCCTTACCGGCCTGGGCGACCTGGTGTTGACCGCCACTGGCGACCTGTCGCGCAATCGGCGCGTGGGCCTGGAGATCGGCGCCGGCCGCAAGCTGGACGAGATCCTGGCCGGCGGCATGACGGCTGAAGGCGCCCACGCGGCGCGCGCGGCCCTGGCGCGTGCGCGGGCCCTGAACGTCGACCTGCCCATTACCGAGGCAGTGTGCGCGGTGCTGTTCGACGGCGTGGCGCCGATGACGGCCGTATCCACGCTGCTGGCGCGTGACGCGCGTCACGAAGCCGGAGACCTGCGCGCGCCGGATTGAATCCGCGCGGGATCCCACATACTCAAAAAATCATTGGAGACACCCATCATGACGTCCCCCGTACGTCCCAAGTTCGGCAAACAGTTGCGCGGCCTGTGCCTTGGCCTGGCCAGCCTTTGCATCCTGGCGGCCGGCGGGCCGGCCAAGGCCGATTGGCCGGATCGCCCGATCGCCATGATCGTGCCCTTCCCGGCGGGATCCTCGCCCGATCTGCTGGCGCGCATGGTTTCCGAGCCCCTGTCCCAGGCGCTGGGCCAGCCCATCATCATCGAGAACAAGTCAGGTGCCGGCGGCAATATCGGTACGCGCATGGCGGCGCAGGCCAAGCCGGACGGCTACACCATGCTGTTCACCATCAATGGGCCGCTGACGACGGCGCCCACGCTGTACAAGAAGACGCTGGGCTACGATCCTTTCGTCGACCTGGCGCCGGTGACGCTGGTGGCCACCAGTCCCAATGTGCTGGCCGTGCCGGGGGACCTCAACGTCAAGGACCTGGGGCAGTTCGTCAGCATGACGCGTGAACGGCCGGGCGCGCTGAATTACGGGTCGGTGGGCCCGGGCAGCGCTTCGCAGCTGGCGATGGAGATGTTCAAGAGCCAGGCCGGACTGGACCTGGTGCATATCCCCTATGCCGGTTTTCCGCAGGTGATCGGCGCCATCATTGGCGGCGACATCCAGGCCGGGTTCATGGTGCCGGCCATAGCCATGCCGCAGACCCGCGATGGCCGGGTCAAGGTGCTGGCGGTGACCAGCCTGCAACGCAGCAGCGTGTTGCCTGACGTGCCGACCATGGCCGAGCAGGGTTATCCGGGCTTCGAGGCGATTTCCTGGGATGCGGTGCTGGTGCCAGCCGGCACGCCCAGCGTCATCATCGAGCGGCTGAACAGTGAACTGGCGCGCATCATCGACAGCGACAAGATCCGCAAGATGATGGCCGTGCAGTACTTCACGCCGGCGCCGTCTTCCCCCGGCGAACTGACGACCCGCATGCGCGATGAGAAAGCGCGCTGGGACAAGGTGATCGAGAAGCTGAATCTTTCGCTGGATTGAGGATCGAGCCCTTCGCAGACGGCGCGCCGTGGGCAAAGAAAAAGACCTGTGCATTGCACAGGTCTTTTCAATTGGGGACCCGTGCTCCGCGCGGTAGGCGGCCTCAGACTCCGCCGGCGTAGCCGTTCTGGCGCCAGGCTTCGAACACGGTCACTGCCACCGCGTTGGACAGGTTGAGACTGCGCTGCCCCTCGCGCATCGGCAGCCGCAGGCGCTGCGATGGGCCGAACAGGCGTAGATCCTCTTCGGACAAGCCGGCCGTTTCGCGGCCGAAGACGAATACATCCCCAGGCTGGAAGGACAACTCGGCAATGGGCCGCGCACCGCGCGTGGTCAGGGCGAAGATGCGGTCGGACGGCGCGCCGGTATGGACCAGGGCGTCCTCCAGGGTCTTGTGCACCTTCATCGGCTGCCACTCGTGATAATCCAGCCCGGCGCGGCGCAGGCGTGCGTCGTCCAGTTCGAAACCCAGGGGCTCCACCAGATGCAGCTGCGAGCCCGTGTTCGCGCACAGACGTATCGCGTTGCCCGTGTTGGGCGGAATTTCGGGTTGGACGAGGATGACGTGGAACATGGATGAAAGTTAAGACGATGAATTCATGCGTTGGAACCGGCCTGAGATGTTCATCTCACTGCAGCCGTCCCTGACGGCGTGGTGGCTACGGCAGGCGATATTGTGCCAGGGCGCCTCCGTCCTCGGCGGGTGCGCGCATGGCCACCAGGCCTGTGACGTCGCTGGCGCCGGCCGCCAGCAGCGCGGTGGCGGCGGCGTTAAGCGTGGCGCCGGTGGTCATGACATCGTCGACCAGCAGGACCGGACGAGGCGGCAGGCGGAACGGGCAGGCGTAGGTGGACGCCGCCACGCCCAGCCGCGCGGCGCGGTCCAGGGACGCCTGGCGCGGGCCCTCGGCAACGCGCCGCAGCCAGGCCGGATGTAATGGCAGCCCCGTAGCGCGCGCCAGCTCCCGCGCGATTTCCCCCGCCGGATTGAACCCGCGCCGCCGCAGGGAAGCCCGCGCGGCGGGCACCGGCACCAGGACGGCACCGTCGGGCCATGCCGGCGCAGCGCCCGTGGCGCTGGAGGACGGCCCGGGCCCGGGGCCCGCCAGGGCATCCAGGATCAGTCCCGCCAAGGGGCCAGCCATGGCGTAGCGGTGCTCGCCCTTCAACCGGGTGATCAGCAAATCGGCAGGCGCCTCATAGTCGCAGCCAGCCACCACCCGGCGATAAACCGGCGGACAGCGCTCGCAATCCGGGCAGGTCGGCATGGCAAACCCCAGCCGCAAGGCGCACCGTTCGCACCGGCGCTGCGCAGGATGCATCGTCGCCCGCGCATCGGCGTGGCAACCCTGGCACAAGCCCCCGCCCCGCGCCGGCCCGGCGCACATCGGACACTCGGACGCCACCCCGGCAAGCCATGCCCGCCACCTGGGCCAACGCTTCATCGCCCCTCCCATACCCTACCCACGCCGCGGGGATACCGGCGTGGCAAGCTGCCGGTGCGCAATAATGTCGGGACATTCATCTGAACACGTATCGCGCCGCCCCGCCGGCCGCTGCGACCGTTATGTCACCAGCCCCGATCTCCGCCCTCCCCCTGAACAGCGCCGACGTGGCGCGCCAATTCGCCCGTCGCGGCGATCTGGAAAACGCCCAGTTCCTGTACGGGGAAATCGCCGGCCGCATGCTCGACCGCCTGCGCTACATCCGCATCCAGCCGCAACGCCTGCTCGACGTCGGCTGCGGCGCCGGTGCCACTCTGCCCGGCCTGCGCGAACGCTATCCCGACGCCGCCTACGTCGGCCTGGACGCCTGTGCGCCGCTGCTGGACATCGCGCGCGAACGCCACACGCCCGCCGGCCTGGCCGGCATGCTCGGGCGCCTGACCGGCAAGGCCGCCGCGCGGCCGCAATTCGTCCTGGCCGACATGGCCGCGACGGGCCTGCAGCCGGAATCGGTGGACCTGGTCTGGTCCAACCTGGCCCTGCACTGGCATCCGGAACCCCATGCCGCGCTGGCCGAATGGCGCCGCATTCTCAAGGTGCAAGGCCTGGCGATGTTTTCCTGCCTGGGGCCCAATACCCTGCGGGAATTGCGCGCGGCCCTGGATGATGCCGGCCTGCGCACCGCCACGCCCGCCTTCGTCGACATGCACGACTTCGGCGACCTGCTGGTGGAGAACGGCTTCGCCGATCCCGTGATGGACCAGGAAACCCTCACCCTGACGTATCGCACGCCGCAGCGCCTGCTGGAAGATGTGCGCGCGCTGGGCGGCAACCCCGCCAGCGCGCGCCGGCGCGGCCTGGCCACGCCCGCCTGGCGCGAGCGTCTGTTCGCCGCGCTGGAAGGGCAGCGCGGCGACGACGGCCTGATCAAGTTGAGTATCGAAGTGGCTTATGGCCACGCGTGGCGCGCCGCTACTCGCCGGACCGCCCCCGGCGAGACCACCCTGTCCGTCAGCGCCATCGGCCGCCGCCGCCCGTAACCGCGCGGGCCGCCAACGGCCATGTAGATTCCTATCGCCAGAAAGAATATGAAGGGAAAGTATTCCCCTTCACCTCCTTCCGGTGGCTTCGACGCATCCTGGCCATGGGCCGATGGCTCCAATGCGGGTTAACGATGGTGCCGCGGGGCGATATGACGCGTGCTGCGCAGGTATGCTATGGCAGCAAACGGCGCCCAGACGCCGGTCCCATGGATATGCAAGAACATAACGGAGACAACATGCGTTTCGGCATTCGCTTTGCCCTGCCCCTTCTTTGCACGCTCGGCCTGGCCACCACCGCGCACGCGGCAGACGAGGCGGACCAATGGCCCGCCGGCAAGCCCATCACCTACGTCGTTCCTTTTGCCCCCGGCGGCGCCACCGACGTGATCGGCCGTATCGTGGCCACCAAGCTGGGCCCGGTGCTGCACACCAGTATCGTGGTGGAAAACCGGCCCGGGGCGGGCGGCAATATCGGCTCCGAATTCGTCGCCAAGGCCAAGCCGGACGGCTACACCCTGGTGGGCGGCACCATCAGCTCGCACTCCATCAACGGCAGCCTGTACAAGAACATGCCCTACGACATGCAGAAGTCCTTCGTGCCGGTGGCGCTGACGGGCAAGCTGGGCAACGTCCTGGTCGTGCCGGCCGAAAGCCCTTACAAGACCGTCGATGACGTGCTGGCGGCGGCACGCAAGACTCCCGGCCACCTCAGCTACGGCTCGGCCGGCAACGGCACCTCGCAGAACCTGTCGGGCGAACTGTTCAAATCCATCGCCAAGGTCGACATCATGCACGTGCCCTTCAAGGGCAGCGGCCCGGTGCTGCAGGCGCTGCTTGGCAATCAGCTGTCCATGGCCTTCGACAACATCCCGCCCACCTTGCCGTTGATCAAGTCCGGCAAGATCCGCGCGCTGGCGGTGACCTCGGCCAAGCGCGATCCCAATCTGCCGGACGTGCCCACCTTGCAGGAAGTCGGGCTGAAGGACTACGAGATCGTTTCCTGGCAGGCCGTGTTCGCCCCGGCCGGCACGCCGGCGCCCATCGTCAAGCGCCTGTCGACGGAGATCCTCAAGATCCTGCAGCAGCCCGACGTGAAGGAAAAGTTCGCCGCCATGGCCATCGACGGGTCGGGCATGGATTCGACCCAACTGGCCGCCTTCCAGAAATCGGAAGTGGCCAAGTGGCATGACCTGATCCAGAAAGCCAATATCCACACGGAGTGAGACCTGGCGCGCGCGGGCCCGGCCCGTGCCGCAACAGCCCCCGAGGGAACACCGCCACCGTTCACGCGGCAAGCGGGAAGAAAGAAATGGCGGCGCCCAAAAGGCGCCGCCATTGTTTTGCTGCATCGGCCCCGCTCAGTGCAGCCGGCGCGGCGTGATGGGCTCGTCCGGTTCGGCCAGCGTCTGCACGCCCACCGCCCCCAGCAACGGCTCGGAAGTGGCCCGCACGCGGCGGCGCGCCACCGCGGTGGGATCCGCGCCCGACAGGTTCACCGCGGCGGCAGCGGCCATGCCGCCGTCGCCACGGAACGCCACCGACATCGCATCCACTACCGAAGGCAGATCGCGCAGACGGTGGAACTGGCCACGCAGCCAGCGCGCATCGTTGCCCGACTTCAGCGCGTCATCGCGCAGCGAAGCCAGCATGTCGCTGGTCCCCAGTTCCTCGGCAATCGGCGCCAGCAGGCCGAACACGCTGCGCAGGTGATCGATCAGGCGCAAACGCTGCCCGTCGCCGGTCACGTAGCTGCCCTGCAAACCAAAGCGGCAGGCCTGGAAATGGTTGTTGCGGTAAGCCAGCCACAATCCCTTCTCGGACTGCGGTTGACGCTTGAGCAGCACCGCCAGCGCCTGCGCGAACGCCGCGATCTGGCAGGCACGCTCCACCGTCAGCGGGGTATCGCAGACGCGGATCTCCACCGTGCCGAATTCCGGCTTGGGGCGGATGTCCCAGTAAAGGTCCTTGATGCTTTCCGCCAGGCCGTAGGTGCGCAGCTGCGCAAGATGGGCTTCGAACTGGTACCAGTCGTTGACCTCGGGCGGCAGATGGCCAGCCAGGGGAAAACTATTCACTGCATTCAAACGGCAGCAGGAAAACAGCGTATCGACCCCTTCGTAATAGGGCGACGACGCCGACAGGGCAATGAAGTGCGGCACATAGGCGGACAATTGGCGGGTCAGCTTGATGGCCTCGTCGCCGTTGCCCACACCCAGGTGGATGTGCTGGCCGAACACCGTGAACTGGCGGGCCAGGTAGCCGTACATCTCGGCCAGGTACTGGAAGCGCGGCGTATCGGAGATCGAACGTTCCTGCCAACGCATGAAGGGGTGGGCGCCGCCTCCGGCCACCGTCACGCCGACCGCGTCAGCGGCCTCGCACAGGGCGCTGCGCATTTCGCGCATTTCAGCCAGGAGGTCCAGGGGGTGGGTATGCACCGACGAGTTCAACTCGATCATCGACCGGGTGATTTCCGGTTTTACCCGGTCAGCGATGGGATGGTTTGCCATCTGGGCCAGCAATTCGTCGGATGCGGCCGTCAAATCAAAGGTACGGGGGTCGATCAGTTGCAGCTCGAGTTCGATGCCCAGGGTGTTGGGGGCGGAAGGGACGAACGGGATCTGTTCCATCTCCGGCTCCTATCTAACTTATACATGTGGGGAGGACGCCACCATGCCTTGAAGCCCGGAAACTACCCGGGGGGCATCTCTTGATGTGGCGCGACGAGGTGGCAGTTTAGCTGCACACTTTCGTCAACATAGGGGAAAAACGTGACATTTATAAGCAACAGCGGCGATCTTGACCGGTTCATGCCGTCTGCAGCGTAGCAAGCACTTACGTGCCTGGGGAAATCCCCTAAGCACTTCAAGCGCGTGGTGCGCGGTAAGGAGCCGAACCCGGTTCGTCACGCCCTGAGCAGGAAACGTTCCCGCGGCCGCTACGTGCGCCAGAAGCCCGGCGTGAAGAGCATCAGGACGGTAAAAAGCTCCAGCCGGCCGATGAGCATGCCGAACGTGCACACCCATGTCTGGAAGTCGCTGAGCACGGAAAAACTGCCCATGGGGCCGATCGCGCCCAGGCCGGGGCCCGTATTGTTGACACTGGCCACCACCGCGCTGAAGGCGGTCATGGCGTCCAGGCCGGAGGCCAGCATCAAGGCCGTCAGTACCGCGATGGAGAAGCCGTAAGCCACCATGAAGGCCAGGACCGAGGCCAGGATGCGCGGATTCACCACCCGCCCCTTGATCCGCACCGGACTGACCGCCTGCGGGTGAAGCATCATTTTCAATTCCGCACCCGCCGTCTTGCACAGCAGTACCGCGCGGATCATCTTGATGCCGCCGCCCGTCGAGCCGGCCGACGTGGCCACGCCCGACAGCAGCAGCATCAGCAAGGGCGCCAGGATGGGCCAGGTGGTGTAGTCGACATTGGCGTAACCGGTGGTGGTGATCACCGACACCGTGTTGAAGATGCCGTAGCGCAAGGCATCCAGCGGCGCGGTATAGACACCTTCGACGTACAGGTAGGCCGATACGAACAGCGCCACGCCCAGGGTCAGCACCAGGTAGGGCAAGGTCTCCGGACAGGTCAGGTAAGGCCGCAGGCGGCGTTGGCTGATGGCGCTGAAGTGCGTGGCGAAGTTGATGCCGGCGATCAGCATGAAGATCACGGCCACGATTTCCACCGGCACGGAATCGAAATGGGCGAAACCGTCGTCCCAGGTGGAAAACCCGCCCAGCCCCATGGTGGTGGCCATGTGGCACCAGGCCTCGAACCAGGGCAGTCCGGCCACCCGATAGGCCAGAAAGCACAGCAGCGAAAAGCCGAAGTACACCGCGTATAGCGCCTTGGCGGTACCGGCGATGCGCGGCGTCAGCTTCTCGTCCTTCATCGGACCGGGTGTTTCGGCGCGGAACACCTGGTGGCCGCCCACGCCCAGCAGCGGCAGGATGGCCACCGCCAGCACCAGGATGCCCATGCCGCCCAGCCACACCAGGGTGGCGCGCCACAGATTGATCGACGGCGGCAGCTTGTGCAGCCCGTTGAGGATGGTGGCGCCCGTGGTGGTCAAGCCCGACATGGCCTCGAAGTAGCCGTCGGTGAAGGACAGCGGCAGGCCGGCACGGTGGAAGTAGATGAACAGCGGTATCGACGCCAGCAGCGGCAGCACGGTCCAGACCAGCGCCACCAGCAGGAAGCCGTCGCGCGGCCGCAATTCATAGCGATGGCGACGCGAGACCAGCCACAGCGCGCCGCCTATGCCCAAGGCCACCAGGAACCCGTCG
Source organism: Achromobacter sp. HZ34 (assembly GCF_002209485.1). Classification (GTDB taxonomy): domain Bacteria; phylum Pseudomonadota; class Gammaproteobacteria; order Burkholderiales; family Burkholderiaceae_B; genus Bordetella_C. The sequence goes on from NZ_NJIX01000003.1 coordinate 731,405, forward strand.
ATGAAGGCCGACAAGGCCGCGTCACCCAGGTACAGCGAGACCGCCAGGGGAATCACCATGGTCAGGGCGAACAGCGTCATGACGAGCCCCAGCAGATTGACCAGGGCCAGCAGGCGGCTCAGCGGACCCGTGCTGCGTTGATACGGACGCTGGCCTGGTGTCGCGAAGGCTCGGGAACGGAAATGGGGCATGGACGGGCGCTCAGAAGAACGACGCGGAGACCTGGAACAGCTTCTCCACGCGCGCCATCTGCTGGCGCGAAGGGACGAACACGATGACGTGGTCACCCGCTTCGATGACCGTATCGGCGTCCGGAATGATGATGTCTTCGTCGCGCGCCAGCGCCCCGATGGTCGCGCCCTTGGGCAGGCGCAGTTCGCCAACGCGCCGCCCCACGACGTGGGACGTCTTGCTGTCGCCGTGGGCCACCGCCTCCACCGCTTCGGCCACGCCCTGGCGCAAGCGATGCACGGCCACCACGTCGCCGCGCCGCACATGGCGCAGCAGCTCGCTCATGGTGGCCTGCGCGGGCGACACGGCGATATCGATATGACTGCCCTGCATCAGCTCGCCATAGGCCGGCCGGTTGATCAGCGCGATCACCTTGTGCGCCCCCAGGCGCTTGGCCAGCAGCGAGGACATGATGTTGTCCTCGTCGTCGCTGGTCAACGCCAGCCACGTGTCCATGTCGCCGATGTTCTCGCGCCGCAGCAGGTCTTCGTCCGTGCCGTTACCCTGCAGCACCAGCACATTGCCCGGCAGGTTGACGGCCAGGTATTCGCAGCGTGCCGGATCCCGTTCGATCAGCCTTACGCTATAGCTTTCCTCGGCCAGCTGGCGCGCCAGCCGCATGCCGATATTGCCGCCGCCGGCGATCATCACACGGCGTACCGTTTTCTCCGCATCGCAGAGTTGGCGCACGGCACGGCGCGCGTGGCGCGTATCGACCAGCACCACCACTTCATCGTCCGGGGCGATGACCGTCTTGGTGCCGGCCTGCAGGGGCCGGCCGTTGCGCAGCACGTCGATGACACAGGCGGTGACGTCGGGCCAGGCTTCGCGCAGGTCCTCCACGGGCCGGTCGGCCATGGCGCTGCCGCGGCTGACCCGCGCCGTGATGACGCTGATGCGGCCGTCGGCGAACTCCACCACCTGCAGGGCCTCGGGAAATTCGATCAGGCTGTGCAGATAGGCGGTGACACTGCGCTCCGGGCTGATCAGGGCATCGATGCAGAAGCCCTCGTCGCCCATCAGCGCCGGGTATTCGGCAACATCCGCCGCGCGGATGCGGGCGATGCGGCGGGGCACGTTGAAGTGCTGGCGCGCGATGCGGCACGCCACCATGTTGACGGCGTCCGAGGCGGCACAGGCGATGAAGAGATCCGTATCGGCCGCACCGGCCGCTTCCAGCACCGCTACCTGGGTGCCGTCGCCCTGCATCGCGCGCAGGTCATAGCGTTCCTGCAAGCCCTGCAGATTGCGCACATCCGTGTCGATGACCGTGATGTCGTTCTGTTCGGAGACCAGATTTTCCGCGACGCTGGTGCCTACGCGACCCGCGCCGACGATGAGGACTTTCAAGGCAGGCGGCTCAAGTGCTGCGCTTGCGCGCGGACTCGATGCCCAGTTGCTTCAGCTTGCGGTACAAGTGGGTGCGTTCCAGCCCGGTGCGCTCGGAAACCCGCGTCATGCTGTGGCTTTCCCGGACCAGGTGGTACTCGAAGTAGATGCGCTCGAAGGCATCGCGGGCTTCGCGCAGCGGCTGGTCCAGCGAGATGCTGCCCAACTGGCCATTGCCGGAGGCAGGCAGTTCAGCGGCGCCGCCGGCATTCACGCTGGAATTCGCGATGGCGCCCACCGCGGTGCTGCCCAGGGGTGCATCGCCATCGTCGTCGCGCGGGGCCTGGCCGACCGATGCCGCGGGCATGGGAACGGACTGCGGCGCGCGGCCACGAGCCAGTCCAGCCGAAATAGTTTTTAACAACCTTTGCAGGGTAATCGGCTTTTCCAGGAAGTCCATGGCGCCGATACGGGTGGCTTCGACTGCGGTATCGATGGTGGCATGACCGCTCATCATGATCACGGGCATGTCCAGCAGACCCTGCGAGCCCCACTCCTTGAGCAGGCTGACACCGTCGGTATCCGGCATCCATATGTCCAGGAGCACGAGATCGGGACGTGCCCGCAGGCGCGCGGCACGAGCCTGCGCCGCGTTTTCGGCCAGCTCCACCGTGTGCCCTTCGTCGTACAAGATTTCGGACAGAAGCTCGCGAATGCCAACTTCGTCGTCAACCACCAAAATTCTGGCCATAAGCCCATCCACCTATTGCGTAGCCGCATTATCCTGTTGTTGTGCGGATGCGTCCAGAGTATCAACCGCGCCCGCCAGACGGGTCAATAGTATAGAAATACGCGCCCCGCCCTCGCGGCGATTCGCCAAGTCGATACGTCCGCCGTGTTCTTCCACGATTTTGCGAACGATCGCCAATCCTAACCCAGTACCGTGCGACTTGGTTGTCACGTATGGTTCGAAGGCACGCTGCATGACCTGCTGCGAGAAGCCCGGACCGGTGTCGGACACGGTGAAACGCAGCGCTCGATGCTCCACGCCTTCGCTCTGCGGGGCCTGCGTCAGCTGGGTCGAAACGCGCACCCGGCCCTCGCCTTGCCCTGCGATCGCATCACGCGCATTGGCCAGGAGATTATGGATGACCTGGCGCAATTGCGTTGGATCGCCCTCGATGGCGGGCAGGTCCGACGCCAGGTCCACCTCCAGGTTGAGCGAGTTGACGTGGTCACGTACCAGCCCTTCCACAGGATCCCAACCATACAACGACAGCACGTCGGAGACCAGCGCATTGAAGTCGATACGCTGCATCACGGCGGGCGGCGTGCGGGCGAATTCGCGGAAATCATCGACCATGTGCTTCAGCGAACTGACCTGGTTGACGATGGTATTGGTGGAGCGTTCCAGCATCTGGCGGTCGGCCGGCTGCAGGCGATCGGCCAGTTTCATGGCCAGGCGCTCGGCCGACAGCTGGATGGGCGTCAGCGGATTTTTGATTTCATGCGCGAGGCGGCGCGCCACCTCGCCCCAGGCCACGGTGCGGTTGGCGGACATCAATTCGGTGATGTCGTCGAAGACCACCAGATAGCCGTTGCCGCGGCCGTCCACGCGCAGATGGGTGCCGCGGGCGAGCAGGGTCAGCGATTGTCCGTGCGAGGACTGCGCCACGGGGAACGCGTGGGAAGCCCCGGCGGCGCCCGCGTTATCCATCTGCACCGGCTGGATTTCGAATTGCTGCTGCCAGTGCTGGCGTTCCGAGCCCACCGCCGCATGGGCCGCGAAGGCCTGGCGCACCACCTGTGCGAAGGGCAGCATGCCGTCTATGGTTTCCAGCGGGCGGCCGATGACCGAGCGCAGATCGCTCTGCAGAATGGTCTGCGCACCCTGGTTGACCGTCGTCACGCGGAACGCTTCGTCGAACACCAACACGCCGGAAGACAGGTTGGACAGCACGCTTTCCAGGTAGACGTTGGAACGTTCCAGCTGCTGGCGATTGCTTTCCACCATGCGGCGAGCCTCGTCCAGCTGGCGCGTCATGGCGTTGAACGAGCGGGTCAGCTGGCCCACTTCGTCGCGTTCGGGCGGCTCCGGCAGCGGGCGATAGTCGCCCACGCCCACCGCCTGGGTGCCGGCCGCCAGCCGCAGCAGCGGGCGCACCAGGCGCTTGGACAGCGACAACGCCACGGCAATGGCGGTGAACACCGACACCAGCAGGGCCAGGGTCAGCGTGATGCCGTACAGCTTGCGCAGGCCCAGCCGCGACAGGGCCAGTTCCTGGTAATCGCGGAAGCCCTGCTGCACCAGGTTGGCGTTGTGCGCGATCTGGTCCGGCACAGGCTGCAGCAGCTGCAGCCAGCGTGGTTCGGCCGAAGCGCCCAGCAGGCCGTCGAAGCGTTCATTGGGCAGCAGCGGGATGACCACCCGCAGGTGCAGCGCGCCGCCGCTCTCGGACTGCACCGGGTCGTCGGCTTCGGCGGCCGAGTAGCCACGCGACAGGCGCAGCTGGTTGAGCACCGTGGACGGCGGCAGCGCAGGCATCAGTTGCCCGTACTGGTTGGTCGAGAAGGCGATCATGCGGCCGGAGCCGGTGAAGACCATGGCCTCCTGCACGCCGTTGGCTTCGCGCAGGCGGGTCAGGGTCAAGGCGATATTGCTGTCGCTGGCGCGATTCAGCTCGGTGGTCATGGACCGGGCCCGCGCATCCAGATCCGCCAGCAGGGAATCGAGCGCGGCGCGGCCCAGGTTCAAGCCCGCTTCCAGGGCGGAATCGACCCGCACGTTGAACCAGGACTCGATGGAGCGCGACATGAACTGCACCGACAAGGTGTAGATCAATGCGCCGGGAACCACGCCTATGAGAGTGAAGGCCAGGGCGAAGCGGGCGGTCAGGCGCGCCCCGAACTGGCGCCGGCGGATCTGCCGTACCAGCTTGACGGTAAGGGCCAGCACCCAGGCGAACAGGGCCAGCGCCACCACGCCGTTGAGCAGCAGCAGGGCATCGTAATAGCGGGCAAAGCGGGAGGCATTGCCGGTGGACCAGGCCAGCAGGCCCAGCAGCAGCACACCCGCCAACGCGCCTGCGACCAAGGCGAAGCGCAGTAGTTTTCTCATCGGTCCCGATTCCCTTCATCGGCGATGGCGAACTCGAAACCCGCCCAGGGCGTGGACAGGGTCCAGGAGCTGCTGTTCAAGGCGTTGACCTGGAAAGGCCGCGCCAGCATCGAGGTATCCAGGCGCAGGCGCAACTGGCCTTCGTATTTGACCCCGGGCTTGAAATCGCCCGCATCGGCCACGGCCCACCCGCGAATGTGACGGATCATGTCCATGGCGTCGTCCAGGGACCGCACGGGCAGCGACAATTCGCCGACGCCGGCGCGCCATTGCCGGGTCAGCGCGTTGTAGACGATACGCCAGGTCATGCTGGTGTCGGCGACGGTGCTGTCCAGCCACCACCAGCGCGAGCGGGTGATGGTGATGTCGGCGGTGAAATACAGCGGCAGGCCTCGTTCGGCCGCCTCGCGCAACTGGTCGTTGAGCTTGATGTCGATATCGGCGTCGATTTCGACGCGGCCGTTGCGCAGCGCCGGGTCGATGCGCACCACGGTGGGTTCGGATGCCATGCTGTCACCGCTCCACGGCAACAGCGTGAACAGGCAGACCAGGGCCAGGAGCAGTCGCGGTAGGAGGGGCATACGGAACATTTGCGCGGCGATGCCGATATTCTTGGCGATTCAGGAGGCCTTGGCAAACAGGGCATAGAAAAAGCCGTCGCGCTGGGCTCCGGGTGTTGTATCCATCGCCACGGGCAGCAGCTGGCCGGGGGCGTCCAGGCGGCGGGCATCGGGGTGGCGGGTCAGGAACGCAGCCGCCTGGCGCTCGTTTTCCTCGGGAAAGATCGAGCAGGTGACGTACAGCAGGCGCCCGCCCGGCGCCACGGTGGTCCACAGCGCGTCGACGATGCGGGTCTGCAGCTTGACCGTGCGCGGTACGTCGTCGGCCCGGCGCAGCCAGCGGATGTCGGGGTGGCGCCGCACGATGCCGGACGCCGTGCAGGGCACGTCGGCCAGCACCGCGTCGAAGGGCACGCCGTCCCACCATTCGGCCAGATCGGCCGCGTCGGCACGGCGCAGGACGGTGTCGGGACGGCGCACGTCCAGGCGTTCCAGGTTCTCACGCACCCGCTGCAGGCGGACGCCGTCGGCGTCCAGCGCGGTCAGGCTGACATCGGCCAGTTCCAGCAGATGAGCGGTCTTGCCGCCCGGGGCGGCGCAGGCATCCAGCACCCGTTCGCCGTCGCGCACGGCCAGCAGCGGCACTGCCAGCTGGGCGCCGGCGTCCTGCACCGACCACCAGCCCTGGTCGTAGCCGGGCAATTGCGCCACCGGGCGCGGCTGGGCCAGCGCCAGGCCGTCGCTGCCGCTGGGCTCGGCGGCGATGCCGGCGGCGGCGAACGCGGCCAGCACCTGCTCGCGGGTGGCGCGGCGGCGATTGACGCGCAGGGTCAGGGGGGCGGGCACGTTGGCTGCGGCCAGCAGTTGCTGCCAGTCAGCCGGATAGGCGGACCGTATCTTGTCGACCCACCATTGGGGGTGGTTCCAGCGCCCTTCCACGGTTTTGGCGGCCTGAGCCAGCAGGCCGGCCGGATCACGCAGGAAACCGCGCAGGCAGCCATTGACCAGGCCCTTGAAGGGCAGCAGGCGGCGCATGCTGTCGGCGGCCTTCACGGCCTGGTCGACGACGGTATGGGAGGTGTAGATGGGCGCGCTGCTGTCGGGCAAGCGGGTGCCGACAGCCGGCGCTGAGGTCGTAGCTGCCGTAGCTGCCGTGGTGGCCGGCGTTGCGGAATCGGCAGCGGCGGCTGCGCCTGCGGCGCTCGCCGCGGGCAGCAGCAGCGTCAGGCTCACTTGCAGCAGCGCATCCACCAGCGGTTCGGGCGGATCGCGCGGCACCAGCAGCCGGCGCAGCGCGCGCGCCGTGCCCAGATGGCGCATCGTGTGGAAGGACAGGGCCTGGGTACCGGCGCGGAATTCTGCCGGCACCTGCGCGATGGCGTCGGTCATCGAGCGCCCGGCCTGCACGGCGCGGACCACCTCGGCACTTTCCAGCAGCAGGTCATGCAGAGGAGCGCTGGGACGGGACGAGGCAGGAGGAGATGAGGACATGGCGAATCGCGGACGCAAAGATCCGTATGGTACCCCGGCGGGCATCCGGCGGCGTCACTGCAGGGTCGCGGCAATGGATGGGGGAAAGGAGAGAAAGGAGGGAAAGGAGCAGGAAGGGTCGGGCAAGGTATCGGACGAGGCATCAGCTCAGGCACGACGGTTGCTTAATGGACCGGCGTGTGGCGCGAGCCACCTGATTATTCAAGCGGCCGGAAATGCCGAGGGGGCTTTCCGGTGGCGCTTGATCAAAGGAGAATCAAATGAAGAACTTCAAACCTGCTTTTGCTGCTGCCATTTTCAGCCTGACCGCCCTGTCGTTCGGTGCGCATGCGCAGACCGCAACCACCGACAAAGACATCGACGCCCACTACAAGACGGAGCAGAAGCGCTGCGACGCCATGAAGGGCAATGACAAGGATGTGTGCGAACAGCAGGCCAAGGCCACGCGCGACAAGTCCAAGGCCGACCTGAAGGAAAACAAGGAACAGGCCAAGGCCGGCCGCGATGCCAGCAAGACCAAGATGGACGCCGACTACAAGGTAGCGAAGGAAAAGTGCGACGCCATGTCTGGTGATGCCAAGGACACCTGCGTTGCCAACGCCAAGAAGCAGTACCACCAATAAGAATACGGCTGGAGCCGAGGCGGACGTCGATATCGCGTCCGCCGTTTATTTGTCGTAGACCCATATTCCCAGGAGACAGCCATGGCTGACCACATCGTCAAAGTACTGAACGACCTGATTGAAACTTCGAAGAACGGCGAGAAGGGATTTGCCAAAGCCGCTGAGGACACCAAGACCGCGGAGCTGAAGGCCCTGTTTGAAAGCCGTGCGCGCGACTGCGCCACGGGTGCGGGCGAGCTTCAGGCCATCGTTCGCCAACTGGGCGGCGATCCCGCGACGGGTGGCACGGTTGCCGGTGCGATGCACCGCGGCTGGACCGAACTCAAGTCCACCGTCACCGGCCGCAGCGACGCCGCCATCCTTGAAGAATGCGAACGCGGCGAGGACCATGCAAAGGCGCAATATACCGATGCGCTGAAGGAACAGCTGACGCCTGACGTCCGCGCGGTAGTGGAACGCCAGTACCAAGGCGTACTGCGCAACCACGACCAGATCCGCGACCTGCGCAATCGCTTCAAAGCAGCGCACTGAGCGCACATTGAGCTGTTACCTGGCGCCGCTCGCGCCTATGCAGCCCAGCCCCGCCTCGCGCGGGGCTTTTCTTTTCAAGGTGCTGGAACTTCGGTACGGCAATGCCGTATAATTCCGGCCCATCCCCGTTGTCCGATCCGGAACGGCGGCCTGAAACAGGGTGGTGGCGTCGTGCCGCCGAGCCCGTGAATCGATCGAGTCATGAAGAAAGTAGCCCCGCCGGCATGTTCCGGCCGGTGGCAGGCGTCGCATATCAGCGAGGCGCGTAGCCGTGTCGGCTTGCCCCAAGCGGATTTCGCGGAGTTGCTGGGGGTCAGTGTGCGTACCCTGCAGGATTGGGAGCAAGGACGGCGCAATCCCTCCGGCGCGGCCAAGACACTGCTGCAGGTGGCAATACTCCATCCGGAAACCCTGCGCGACCTGCCCCGCTGGCACGCGGACGAATCTGCCTGAATGTACGAATGAATATCTGCCGCACGGCGCCTGCCGCTGCGCGAACCTACGGTGAAATAGATTGGAAATCCTGGAAAAATCCCGGCCCGGCGCGAGTGCCGATAACGCTTCCGGCAATGCTGCTGCGATCAACGCAGGTGGCAATGGCGGTGACATCGGCAAGATCGGCAACAACGGCGGTGCTAATGGCGGCCAGGGCGGCGGGGGCGGCAATGACGGCCAGAGCGGCCGTACCCCGCGTGTCGGCTTCGTCAGCCTGGGCTGTCCGAAGGCGCTCGTGGACTCCGAGCGCATCCTCACGCAACTGCGCACCGAAGGCTACGAAGTCACGCCTTCCTATGACGACGCCGACGTGGTGGTGGTCAACACCTGTGGCTTCATCGACAGCGCCAAGGCCGAATCGCTGGACGCCATCGGCGAAGCCATCGCCGAAAACGGCAAGGTCATCGTGACGGGCTGCATGGGCGTCGAAGAAGCCGTCATCCGCAACGTGCACCCCAGCGTCCTGGCCGTCACCGGTCCGCAGCAGTACGAACAAGTGGTGCGCGCCGTGCACAGCGCCGCGCCGCCCAAGGCCAACCACAATCCCTACCTGGACCTGGTGCCCCCGCAAGGCGTCAAGCTGACGCCGCGCCACTACGCCTACCTGAAGATCTCGGAAGGCTGTAATCACCGCTGCAGCTTCTGCATCATCCCGTCCATGCGCGGCGACCTGGTCAGCCGCCCGGTGGGCGACGTGCTGAACGAGGCCGAGCGCCTGGTCAAGGCCGGCGTCAAGGAACTGCTGGTGATCTCGCAAGACACCAGCGCCTACGGCGTCGACGTCAAATACCGCAGCGGCTTCTGGAACGGCCGCCCGGTGAAGACCCGCATGACCGAGCTGTGCGCGGCCCTGTCGGACCTGGGCGTGTGGACGCGCCTGCACTACGTCTATCCGTATCCGCACGTCGACGAAGTGATCCCGCTGATGGCCGAGGGCAAGATCCTGCCGTATCTGGACATCCCCTTCCAGCACGCCAGCCCGCGCGTGCTCAAGCTGATGAAGCGCCCGGCCTTCGAAGACAAGACGATGGCACGCATCAAGCGCTGGCGCGAAGCCTGTCCGGACCTGACGTTGCGCTCCACCTTCATCGTCGGCTTCCCCGGCGAAACCGAAGAGGACTTCCAATACCTGCTGGACTGGATGACCGAAGCGCAGCTGGATCGCGTGGGCTGTTTCCAGTATTCGCCGGTGGAAGGCGCGCCCGCCAACGCGCTGGAAGGCCACGTACCCGATGAAGTGAAGCAGGAACGTTGGGAACGTTTCATGGCGCATCAGCAGGCGATTTCCGCCCAGCGCCTGCTGGCCAAGGTAGGTCGTGAAATCGACGTGCTGATCGACGAAGTCGACGAAGACGGCGCCGTCGGCCGCAGCAGCGCCGACGCACCGGAAATCGACGGCAGCGTCTACCTGTCGTCGGACCGCGACCTGAAGCCGGGCGACATGGTGCGCGCGGTAGTCACCGATGCGGACGAATACGATCTGTGGGCCGACGAAGTCGATACGCCGCGCGCGTAACTCGAAACGCCCGGCTGGCCGCACCTGATCGAATCAACACGAAATGCGCGCCACGGTTCTCCGTGGCGCGCATTTTTTTTCTACGCTACCCCTGATACGCTATCAGCCCAGGAAGTCCGCCAGGTCGTCGGCGTGTTCTTCCTCGACGGCCAGGATCTGCTCCAGCAGGCGGCGCGTCGTGGGATCCTTGTCGCCGATGTACTGCACCATCTGCTTGTAGCTGTCGATGGCGATACGTTCAGCGATCAGGTTTTCCTTGATCATGTCTTCCAGCGTGTTGGCCTCGACATATTCGGAATGGCTGAGCTTGCTCAGGCGGTCCGGATTCAAGTCGGGCGCACCACCCAATTGCACGATGCGTTCAGCCAGGCTGTCGGCGTGCTGCTGCTCTTCGGTCGCATGCTCGGCAAACTCGGCGGCGACCGGCTCGGCGTTCATGCCGCGGGCCATGAAGAAGTGGCGCTTGTAGCGCAGCACACAGACCACCTCGGTGGCCAATGCTTCATTGAGCAGCTTGAGCACCGTCTCACGATCCGCTTGATAGCTATCGGTGATGGCGCCGTCCTCGATATCCTGGCGCGCCTTCTTGCGTATGGCCTCGACATCCATATCGAACTTGCCGTTGTCGGCCGAACGGGTGGGCATATCCATGGCGTACTCTCCTGATCGCGTTGCAGTGAATGGAACGGCGTCCTGCGACGCCGTTTCCGCGGATTTCCCGGTAATTTCCAGCTGCCCTGTTGAGCAGATAAGGGAAAGCCGGACCGCTGTGTGTGGACCTCCTACGCAAGCCCCGTGCCGCGGGTCGGTTGCCCCTGGCAGGACCAATTGAAAATATGCGTAAACTATCCCGCTTGCCCCGGGCGCGAACCGCCCGGCCCGGCCGACCATTTCCGACGTATCCATGGCACTTGAAAATATCTGCGTGTATCTGGGCTCGAACTCGGGCCGCCAGCCTGTCTATGTGGAACAAGCCGCCGCCTTCGGCCGCGAGCTCGCCCGGCGCGGGCTGGGCCTGGTCTATGGCGGCGCCCGCGCCGGCACCATGGGCGTACTGGCCGATGCCGTCCTGGCCGCGGGTGGCCGCGTCATCGGCGTGATTCCGGAATCGCTGGTAGCGAAGGAAATGGCCCACGCGGGCCTGACCGAACAACATATCGTCGGCTCCATGCATGAGCGCAAGACCATGATGGTGCAACGCGCCGATGGTTTCGTCGCGCTGCCCGGCGGCGCCGGCACGTTCGAGGAAATCTTCGAGACGTGGACGTGGGCGCAGTTGGGCATGCATAAGAAGCCTTGCGGTTTGCTCAATATCGCGGGCTTCTACGACAAGCTGGCCCAGTTCCTGGACCATGCCAAAGAGGAAGCCTTCATGCGCCCCGAACATCGCGCGATGCTGATGGTGGACAGCGATCCGGGCAAGCTGCTGGACCGCTTCGCGCATTACACCGCACCCACCGTTTCCAAATGGATCAGCCGCCCATGACCCGCCCGCAACCCACCAGCGAAGCGCTGCTGCGCGATTACTTTCACGGCAAGGACGAGAACCGTCCGCTCTACATCGCGCGCGCCTTCGCGCCGGATGCGCGGCTGCGCATGATCCTGAAGACCCAGGCCATCGCCTTTCCCTCCGAGGTCGAAGGCGCGCCCGGCATCGCCGACACGCTGGTGCGCAAGTTCGGCCAGACCTACGAGAACGTGTACACCTTCTATCTGGCTCGCCCGACCGCCGGCGCGCGGCTGGACCAGTTCGCCTGCGACTGGATGGTGGCCATGACCGACAAGACCAGCGGCCAGGTGCGCGTGGGTTGCGGCAGCTATGACTGGCACTTCCAGGCCGATCCGCACCTGGTGCGTGAACTGGCCATCACCATCGATGCCATGGAGGTGTTGCCGGCCGAGACGGCGGGCGCGGTGTTCGACTGGATCACGGCGCTGCCCTACCCCTGGACGGACCGCGCCGCCATCAGCGCCGGCGCTCCCGCACTGGCGGCGCTGCGTCCGGTCCTGGCGTACTTGAACCGGGCCGATGCGTAGCGCAACGGCGTGCCGCGCGCAGGTGTTGCGCGGGCACGGACACGAACACTGCCACTGAGCACTGAAACGAAGCGAAGCGAGACGAACCGATCATGAAAGTCGCTGAAGCCCACCGCATTGCCGATCTGGACACCTTGGCTGCCCTGTACGGGAAACCCAGCGAAGCGTCGCTGTTGAAAGAAACGCCGTATATCCATCCGCACTACCGCGCTTTCATCGAGGCGGCGCCCTTCATGGCGCTGGCCACCAGCGGCCCCCGCGGCCTGGACGTCTCGCCGCGCGGCGATCCGGCGGGCTTCGTCACCATCGAAGATGAACAGACGTTGCTGCTGCCGGACCGCCGCGGCAACAATCGGGTCGACAGCCTGCGCAACGTCATCGCCGATCCGCGTGTGGCGCTGCTATTCCTGGTGCCGGGCGTGGGCGAGACCTTGCGCGTGAACGGACGGGCGGATATCAGCATCGATCCCGCACTGCTGGCGCGCTTCGAAGTGGATGGCAAGGCGCCGCGCTCGGTCCTGGTGGTGCATGTGGAGACCGTCTTCTTCCAATGCTCGCGTGCCCTGGTGCGTTCGCGCTTGTGGGATCCGGCCACGCAGATCGATCGCGCGGCCCTGCCCAGCACAGGCAAGATCATCAGCGACATCAGCAAGAACGGCTTCGACGGCGAAGCCTACGACAAGGCATTGCCGGACCGGGTCCAGCAGACGCTGTATTGATCGCGACGGGCCGGGTTCTCGAGGGAATTCGGGAAATAGAGGCGGGACCGGGTCCCGGCGCGGCTCGGCGCCGTAGCCCCGGCTCAGGGCTGCCAGCCGCGTACGAAGACGTCGACGGGTTGGCGCTTGCCGCCGGCTTTCTGCAATTCCAGCAGACGCAGGATGCCGTCGGCGGTGGCGATATCCACACCTTCCGGCCCGGCATGCAGCACCGTACCGAGCGTGGCGTTGGCCGTCTGCGCCGGCACCGCGCAGGCGCGCCATACCTTCACGGGATCATCCAGGCCCGGCAGGCGCGCGGTAGCGCCAGGCACGGGATTGAAGGCGCGCACTCGACGGGCCAGCAGTGCAGCCGTTTGCGTGAAATCCAGCGCCGCTTCGGCCTTGTCCAGCTTGGCGGCATAGGTCACGCCGTCTTCGGGCTGCGGTTCGGCGCGTAGCGTGGAAAGTTGCGCCAACGCTTGCACGATGGCCTGCGCGCCGGCGTCCGCCAGCGCGTCATGCAACTCGGCCGCGTTCTGTTCAGCGCCTATCGTCACGGGATGCACCAGCAACATGGCGCCGGTATCCAGGCCCTCATCCATCTGCATGATGGTCACGCCGGTACGTTCGTCGCCGGCCTCGATGGCACGCTGGATGGGGGCCGCCCCGCGCCAGCGCGGCAGCAGGCTGGCGTGGATATTCAAGCAGCCGGCAGCGGGCAATTGCAGCACCCAGGTTGGCAGGATCAGGCCATAGGCGGCCACCACCATCACGTCCGGCGCCACGGCCAGCAACTGTTCGCGGGCTTGCGCGGCTTCATCGGGATAGCGCCCGTCCAGGCGCAGGCTGCGCGGCTGGGCCACCGGAATGCCGGCGGCCAGGGCAGCCTGCTTGACGGGGCTGGGCGTCAGCTTCAGCCCGCGTCCGGCCGGACGGTCGGGCTGGGTCAGGACCAGCGGTACCTCATGGCCCGCCGCCAGGATGGCGTCCAGGGCGAGGCGGGCGAATTCAGGAGTACCGGCGAAGACGACGCGCATGGTCAGGCCCGCAGCGCTTCGCGCTCGGCCTTGCGCAGCTTGGTCTTGATGCGGTTCTGCTTGAGGAAGGACAGGTATTCGACGAAGACCTTGCCGTCCAGGTGATCCAGTTCGTGCTGTACGCAGACGGCCAGCAGGCCGTCGGCTTCCATCTCATAGGGCTTGCCGTCGACGCCCAGGGCCTTGAAGCGGATGCGCGCGGCGCGTTCGACTTCGTCGTAGATTTCCGGGACGGACAGGCAGCCTTCTTCGTAGGTCTTGCGCTCTTCGCTCTTCCAGGTGATCTCCGGGTTGATCAGCACCAGCAACTGGTTGCCTTCCTCGGAAACGTCGATGGTCACCACGCGCTCGTGCACATCGACCTGGGTGGCGGCCAAGCCCACCCCTGGGGCGGCGTACATGGTTTCGGCCATGTCGCGCACCAGCGTGCGGATGCGTTCGTCCACTTCCGCCACCGGCTTGGCCTTCTTGTGCAAACGCGGGTCGGGATAACGAAGGATATTGAGCAATGCCATGACGTATTCCTGCCGCGGGGTCACTGCGGCAGGACGGAGTAGAGTGTGGGAATCCCGTAATGATAAATCATCAATGGCTTGATTTCTAATAGTTATCGGCTAAGTTGGGGATAAAGGGGACGGAAGAAACCAGCCCTGCGCGATTCGGTCACGGTGGTGCTGGGGCGCCCGGCTCATCGTGGGACACTGAGTCATGCCTCTTGTCCACGATCCTGGAGAACTCTTCGCCTGGCTGCGCCTGTCGCTGGAGCCCGGGTTGAACCCGGCCGATGCCTACGCCTTGCTCGGCGCCGTGGGCTTGCCGCAGCATCTGTACACCCACCCGGTCGCTGAACTGGCGCAATGGGTACCCGGACCGCTGGCCCGGCAGCTGGCCGCGCGGCCCGTTCCCGCATTGGCCGCGCGCATCGCGGCGGCGCTGGATTGGGTGCGCCACCCGGACCACCACCTGCTGTGCCTGGCCGACCCGGCCTATCCCCGCCGCCTGCTGGAAGTCGGTGACCCGCCGCTGTTGCTGTACGTGCATGGCGATCCGTCCTTGTTGTCCAGACCGTCGCTGGCCGTCGTCGGGGCACGCAACGCCAGCCTCGACGGCCGCGAAAACGCCCACGCCTTCGCCCAGCACCTGGCGGCACAGGGCTGGTGCATCGTCAGCGGCATGGCTGCCGGTATCGATGCCGCCGCCCATGAAGGCGCTCTGGATGCCGGCCGGCCGAGCGGTGGCGGCACGGTCGCCGTGCTGGGGACGGGCATAGACCTGGTGTATCCCTCGCATCACCAGGCCCTGGCAGGACGCATTGCCCAGGCCGGCGCCCTGGTCAGCGAGTTTGCGCTGGGTACCCCCGCCCTGCCCCACCACTTCCCCCGCCGCAACCGCGTGGTGGCCGGACTGGTCCGTGGCGTACTGGTGGTGGAAGCCGCCAGCCGCAGCGGCTCCCTGATCACCGCGCGGCTGGCCGGCGAATACGGCCGCGAGGTATTCGCCATTCCGGGCTCCATCCATTCGCCCCTGGCGCGTGGGTGCCATGCCCTGATCCGCCAGGGCGCCAAGCTGGTGGAGTGCGCCCAGGACATCACGGACGAGCTGCAAGGCCTTCAGCCGGACAACCCGCACGGCCAGGGTCAGAGTAATGCACCACCGCGAGACAGCGATGAACCGGGGGCGCTTCGACGGCCCGCGTGCGAGGCAGGGAACCCCAGGCGCGCAGACGGCTCGAACACAGGCGGGGACACGGCCGGTGAAGCCGCTGAATCATCCGGCCCGTCAACGGCTGCACTACTGGCCTGCCTGGGCCACGAGCCCGTGCATCGCGAAGTGCTGCTGCGACGGAGCGGCCTGCGCAGCGCCGACCTCGACACCGCCCTGCTGCGGCTGGAACTGGCCGGCCTGGTGGCGCGCCGTGAGAGTGGGTACTTCCAACGCCTCCCCCTCAAATCCACGGCGCGCCGCAAGGACTAAAATCCGCGGCAGGAGTCAACGAACAGCACCAAGAACAGGAATCACCATGCCCTTGCCCGAACGCGTCAAAATCGTCGAAGTCTCGCCCCGCGACGGTTTGCAAAACGAGAAAGCCTTCATCTCCACCGACATCAAGATCGAACTGGTGAATCGCCTGGCCGCCGCCGGCTTCCAGAATGTCGAAGCGGCGTCGTTCGTGTCGCCCAAATGGGTACCGCAGATGGCGGACGGAGCCGAGGTGATGGCCGGTATCGAACGCAAGCCGGGCGTCATCTATTCCGTCCTGACCCCCAATATGAAAGGCTTCGATGCGGCCCTGGCGGCCAAGGCCGATGAAGTCGTCATCTTCGGCGCCGCCAGCGAAGCGTTTTCCCAGAAGAACATCAACTGCTCCATCGCCGAATCGATCGCCCGCTTCGAACCCGTGGCCGAAGCGGCCAAGGCCGCCGGCCTGCGCCTGCGCGGCTCCATCAGCACCGCGCTGGGCTGCCCCTACCAGGGCGAAGTGCCCGTGGCGGCGGTGGTCGACGTCGCGCAACGCTACCTGGCCCTGGGCTGCGACGAGATCGACGTGTCCGACACCATCGGCGTGGGCACGCCGGCGCGAGTGCGCGAAGTGATGCGCGCGGTCACCGCCAAGGTGGACCCGGCGCGTGTTTCCGGCCACTTCCATGACACCTACGGCCAGGCGGTCGCCAACATCCTGGCGGCCCTGGAAACCGGCATCTCCATCTTCCATACCTCGGTCGCCGGGCTGGGCGGCTGCCCCTACGCCAAGGGCGCCACCGGCAACGTGGCAGCGGAAGACGTGCTGTACATGCTGCGCGGCCTGGACATCGAAACGGGCATCGATTTCGATGCTGTCGTCGACATCGGGCAATGGATCTCCGGCCACCTGGACCGCAAATCCGCCAGCCGGGCAGGCAATGCCATTGCGGCCAGCCGCGCGGCTTAGCGGATCGGCAGCGCGTACATCAGGCCGCCCTTGTTCCATTGCGCATTGAGGCCGCGCTGGATTTTCAAGGGGCTGCCCTGGCCGACATTACGCTCGAAGCTCTCACCGTAATTGCCGACCTGCTTGATGATGTTGTAGGCCCATTTGTCGTCCACCCCCATGTTCTTGCCCGCGCCTGGAATCACACCCAGGATGCGCTGGATATTGGGGTTCTCGCTCTTGAGCTGCTGTTCGACGTTGGCCGACGTCACGCCATATTCCTCCGCCTCGATCATGGCCGACAACGACCAGGACACGATGTTCAGCCAGTTGTCGTCACCCTGGCGCACGAAGGGCCCCAGCGGCTCCTTGGAAATGATTTCCGGCAGCACCACGTAATCGTCCGGCTTCGCCAGCTTGGAGATGCGGATCGAGGCCAGGCCCGACGCATCCGTGCTGAACACGTCGCAGCGGCCCGCCACGAAAGCGTTGACGACCTCGTTGAACTGGTCGATCACCACTGGCTTGTATTCGACCTTGTTGGCCCGTGCCCAATCGGCCAGGGTATTCTCGTTCGAGGTGCCGGCCTGCAGGCAGATGGTGGCGCCGTTCAATTCCTTGGCGCTCTTGACGTTGAGCGACTTGGGCACCAGGAAGCCCTGGCCGTCGTAGAAATTGATGCCGGCATGGACCAGGCCCAGGGCCGTGTCGCGCTGCTGCGTGACCGAGGTATTGCGGGCCAGCAGATCGACTTCGCCGGATTGCAGG
Organism: Achromobacter sp. HZ34; assembly: GCF_002209485.1. GTDB lineage: Bacteria > Pseudomonadota > Gammaproteobacteria > Burkholderiales > Burkholderiaceae_B > Bordetella_C. The sequence continues at coordinate 748,750 of NZ_NJIX01000003.1, forward strand.
GCGGTGAAGCGCTGCTGCGAATTCAGGGGCACGACCTTGAACTTGGTGGCATCGCCGAACACGGTGGCGGCCACGGCCCGGCACATGTCGACGTCCAGGCCCTTCCAGTTACCTTGGGCATCCGGCGCCGAGAAGCCGGCGAAACCCGTGGTGGTGCCGCACAGCAGCGTGCCGCGATGGCGCACCACGTCCAGGGTCTTGCCTTGTTCCGGGGCGGCTTGCGCCGTGTGGGCAGCGCCGGCCAGGACGGCGGCGCCGATGACGGCCTTGACGATACGCATGATGAGTCCTTTTATGCAGTTCGGGCGGGGTTTCGGGGGAGCCACGAAACACCGGAGCATAAGCTTAGCGCGTCAGATGGCATTCGGTTAATGACCCGGGGCAATAAGCTCACGCCTGGCCCTGCAAGTCCGCCCACCTCTGCAAGAAGACCCTCAATCGTAAGACCGCGCGTCCTCGATGACCTTGCCGTCATTGGGCAGGCTGCCCGGTACGCACAGCTCGACCTCGGCCCGCAACTTGGTGACGTCGCGCACCGACTCCGCCACGGCACCCGCCAGTTGCGCCGATGCCGGCATCCCGGCAACCTCGACCCGCAGCACCATGCGGTCGGCCCCCGTCGCGCCGGTAACCACCAGCCGGCCCCGACGCACCTGCGGATGGCGCCGCAATATCTCCGCCACCTGCGACGGGTGCACGAACAAGCCCCGCACCTTGGTGGTCTGGTCGGCCCGTCCCATCCAGCCGCGCAGGCGCAGATTCGTGCGGCCGCAGGGCGACTGGCCGGGCAGTACCGCCGACAGGTCGCCGGTGCCGAAACGCACCAGGGGATAGTCCGGGTTCAGCGTGGTCACCACCACTTCACCGACCTCGCCTTCCTCGACCGGATCGCCCGTGCCGGGACGCACGATCTCGACAATGATGTCCTCGCCCACCACCAGGCCTTCGCGCGCCTCGGTCTCGAAGGCGATCAGCCCCAGGTCGGCGCTGCCGTAGGCCTGGTAACCCTGCACCCCGCGCGCCGACAGCCAGTCGCGCAACGAGGGCGGGAACGCCTCGCCGGAAACCAGGGCGCGCCGCAGGGTGTCCAGCTTTACCCCCAGCTCCTCGGCCTTTTCCAGGATGATCTTGAGGAAGCTGGGCGTACCCGTATAGCCGCTGGGACCAAGGTCGCGGATGGCCATGACCTGCTGCTCGGTCTGCCCGGTACCGCCAGGAAAAACCGTGCAACCCACGGCGTGGGCGGCGGTCTCCATCATGGAGCCGGCCGGCGTGAAGTGATAGGAAAAGCAGTTATAGGTCAGATGGCCTTCGCGAAACCCGGCTGCATACAGCGCGCGGCCGAAGCGCCAGTAATCGCGGCGCGCGCTTTCCGGTTCGTAGATGGGACCGGGCGATGCGAACACCCGCAGCGCCTGGCCCCATCCCAGGGCCGCGTAGCCACCGAAGACCTTTTCCGCATCGACCGGACCGGGCGCCGCGCGACTGCGCTGCTGGCCTTCCAGCAATTCGTGCTTGCGCAAGACGGGCAGCGCCGCCAGCGCGGCGCGCGAGGTCACGGCGGCGGCATCGACGCCAGCCAGTTGCCGTGCCAAGGCGGGGGCGTGCGCTTGTGCATGCGTGATGGCCGCCGGCAAAGCGGCCAAAAGGGCCTGCTCACGCTGCTCGGGCGCGCGCGTCTCCAGGCCATCGAAGAAAGTGGACATATGCGCCTCACGCCAGCCAGCGCTTGCGCCGGCGGTAGAACTTGGTGTCGCGGAAACTCTTGCGCGCACCACTGGAAATGCCCAGATAGAACTCTTTCACGTCTTCATTGGCACTCAGGGCGTCGGCCGCGCCATCCATCACCACACGGCCGTTTTCCAGGATGTAGCCGTAGTCCGCGTAGCGCAGGGCGATATTGGTGTTCTGCTCGGCCAGCAGGAAGCTGGTGCCTTCGCGCTGGTTGAGGTCGCGCACGATCTGGAAGATCTCTTCGACGATCTGCGGCGCCAGGCCCATGGACGGCTCGTCCAGCAGGATCATGGTGGGGCTGGCCATCAGGGCCCGGCCAATCGCCGTCATCTGCTGCTCGCCGCCGGAGGTGTAACCAGCCTGGCTGGTCCGGCGTTGTTTCAGGCGGGGGAAGTACTGGTACACCCGTTCCAGGGCCGCGGCGGTATCGCCACGTCCCAGTTGCCGGGTATACGCACCGGTGAGCAGGTTTTCTTCCACCGTGAGGTGAGCGAAACAATGCCGGCCTTCCATCACCTGCACCACGCCGCGCTGCACCAGCTCGGCCGGAGACAGCCGTTCCACGCGCTCGTCGCGATAGCGGATCTGCCCTTTGGTGACGTCGCCGCGTTCACCCTTGAGCAGATTCGATACCGCGCGCAAGGTGGTGGTCTTGCCGGCGCCGTTGGCGCCCAGCAGCGCCACGATCTTGCCTTCCGGCACCTGCAGGGACACGCCCTTGAGCACCAGGATGACGTGGTTGTAGATCACTTCGATGCCGTTGACGTCCAGCAGCACCGGCGGGGGCGCCGCCGCGTTGGCCGCGTCAGCCGCGCCCAAACCCGCGACATTTGGCGATGTGCTCATTGAACCGCTCCTGTAAAACAGACCAGCGCAGGGCAAGGGAAGTGCCCCTGCGCCAGCCGCCTCATCCCCGACACGCCTGCTGCCTACCCTTCGCAATTCTTCGGGGTGACGTTCTTGTCCTTGGCGTACTTGGCCGACTCTGACTTCACCAGCGGTCCCACCATATTGGGATCGGCCTGGTACCAGTCCGAAGCCACCTTGAACTGCTTGCCGTCCCACTGCACGATGCGGGCCCAGTCCGCGCCCAGGTGGTTGGCGCAGGACGTCTTGAACGGCCGCACGATGCCGCCGAAGCCCAGCTTGTCCAACTTCTCCTGTGTCAGGTCAAGGTTCTCGAAGCCCCAGCGCACCTGCTCCGGCGTCACCGACTTGCCTTTGCCGTACTTCTCCTGCGCGGTACGGATGGCCTCCACCTGCAGCATGGAAATGATCATGCCGCGCGTGTGTGCGATGGTGCCCAGCGTGGTGTTGTTGCGGTCGCTGCCCTGGCCCTTGTCGTAGACGAACTTTTTCAAGTCCGCCATGACCTTGCCCTGCTCGCCGCTGTTGTGGATGGTGATGGCGTTGTAGCCCTTGGCCACATCGCCCAGGTCCTTGACGTCACCCTCCGAACCGGCCCACCAGATCGCGTACATCTTGTCGCGCGGATAGCCGCTGGCCTGCGCCTCGCGGATGGCGGTGGGCGTCATGATGCCCGCGCTCCACAGCAGCACATAAGCAGGCCGCGCCTGGCGGATCTGCAACCAGGTCGACTTCTGCTCGACGCCGGGCGCGGTGACCGGATACAGCTGCAGTTCGAAGCCGTTGGCGGCAGCGCGCTTCTGCAGCAGCGGAATCGGCTCCTTGCCATAGGGCGAGTCGTGATAAACCAGGGCGATCTTCTTGCCCTTGAGCTTGTCCATGCCACCTTCTTTCCTGGCAATGTCCTGGATCATCACGTCGGCGGCGGTCCAGTAGGTGCCCAGCAGCGGAAAATTCCACTGGAACACCGACCCGTCCGCGGCCTGCGACAAACCGTAGCCCACGGTTTCCACCGGCACCTTGTCCAGCGGCGCCTTGTCCGTCACCGCGAACGTGATGCCCGTGGATTGGGAGTCGAAGCCGGAAGCGCCGGTCGGGCCGTGCGTCTTCAGGCGCTCGTAGCACTCCACGCCCTTGTCGGTGGCGTAGGCGGTTTCGCATTCCTCATAGGTGATCTTGACGCCGTTGACGCCGCCGTCGCGTTCATTGACCAGCTTCAGATAATCCAGCTTGCCGTCGGCCCAGGGAATCCCCAGGGGCGCGAAGGAGCCGGTGCGGTAGACCAGCAGCGGCACGAATTGCTCGTCGGCCATGGCCGGCAGGCTGGCGCTACCCAGCGCGCCGCCCAGGGCAAGCGCGGCAGCCGCATGCCGAAGACTTGAATGCTTCAGATTCGAACGCTTCATCTCCACTACCTCCACGGGGTGCTCTGTGGCACCGTGATAACCCGGTCTGGCGCCGGGTAAACGCCTGCAGCCTCGATCAAAATGGTCAATATGGGAATGGCCACAACCGCAACTTCTCTTTGGCGATACTCCACAACCGCGCCAGGCCATGCGGCTCGGCGATCAGGAAGGTGACGATGAGGGCGCCGAACACCATGTGCTCGATGTGCGAAGCCGTATCCACCGCCAGCGGCAGTCCCAGCATGCCGGGAATGTTGGACAGCAGCACGGGCACCAGCACGATGAAGGCGGCGCCGAAGAAGCTGCCCAGGATGGATCCCAGGCCGCCGATGATGACCATGAACAGCAACTGGAACGAACGGGTCAGGTCGAAGGCCAGCGGCTCCCAGGACCCCAGGTGGATGAAGCCCCACAAGGCCCCGGCCACGCCGACGATGAAGGAGCTGACGGCGAAGGCGGTCAGCTTGGCGTACATCGGCCGGATGCCGATCACCGAGGCCGCCACATCCATGTCGCGGATGGCCATCCATTCGCGTCCCACCGCGCCGCGCACCAGGTTCTTCACCAGCAGCGTGAACACGCAAACCAGTGCCAGCACGAACAGGTATTTCTCCATGGCGCTCTGCACCGGCAGGCCGAACACCGTCAGCAGCGGCACGGATACATTGCCCGACGACGAATAGTTGGTGAAGTACGGAATGCGCAGGAAGGCCCAGTCGACGAAGAACTGCGCGGCCAGCGTGGCCACCGCCAGGTACAGGCCCCGGATGCGCAAGCTGGGAATGCCGAACACCACGCCCACCACCGTGGCGCACAAGCCGCCCAGGACGATCTGCAACAGCAGCGGCATGGCGGGAATGCGTACACCGAAATTCCACGCGGCATAGGCGCCCACCGCCATGAAGGCGCCCGTGCCCAGCGAGATCTGGCCGCAATAGCCCACCAGTACGTTCAGGCCCACGGCCGCCAGCGACAGGATCAGGAAGGGAATCAGGATGGCGCGCAGCAGATAGTCGCTGGCCAGCAGCGGCACGCCGATGAAGGCGAAGGCCAGCAGCAGCACCACGAAGATGCGGTCCTGGCGTATCGGGAAGATCTGCTGGTCGGCCAGGTAGGTGGTCTTGAACTGGCCGTTCTCTCGGTACAGCATGCGATGTCTCCTGTGTCCGAACTCTAGACGCGATCGATGATTTTTTCGCCGAACAGGCCTTGCGGCCGGAACAACAGGAAGACCAGCGCCAGCACGTAAGCGAACCAGATCTCGATGCCGCCACCGACCAGCGAACCCAGATACACCTCGGACAGTTTCTCGCCTACGCCGATGATCAGGCCGCCCAGGATGGCACCGGGCACCGACGTCAAGCCGCCCAGGATCACCACCGGCAAGGCGCGCAAGGCGGCGGTGGACAGCGTGAACTGCACGCCGAACTTGGAGCCCCAGATCACACCCGCCACCAGCGCCACCAGGCCTGCCACGCTCCACACCACCACCCAGATGCGGTTCAAGGGAATGCCGATGGACTGCGCGGCCTGGTGGTCATCGGCCACCGCGCGCAGCGCGCGGCCGGTGGACGTGTACTGGAAGAACAGCGCCAGCGCGGCCACCAGCAGCGCCGCCACCACCGCCGCGGTGAGATCCTCCAGGTTGATCAGCAGGCCGCCCTCGAACACCGAATCCAGGATGATGGCCGGAGCCTTGGGCATGCCGACGTTGATCGAATAGACCGAACTGCCGAAGGAGATCTGGCCCAGGCCATCGAGGAAATAGCTGATACCCAGCGTGGCCATCAGCAGCGTGGTGGCCTCCTGGTTGACCAGATGGCGCAACACGAATTTTTCCACCACCACCGCCAGCGCGAACATCACGGCTGCCGCGGCGATGAATGCCAGCACATTGGCCAGCAAGGCATTGTTGAAACCCAGCCAGCGCGGGATCCATTCGGAAAAGCGCGCCATCGCCAGCGCGGCCACCAGCACCATGGCGCCCTGGGCGAAATTGAAGACGCCGGAAGCCTTGAAGATCAGCACGAAGCCCAGGCCGATCAAGGCGTAGAGCATGCCGCTCATCAAGCCGCCGAACAACGTTTCGAGAAAGAATCCCATGTCGTGCTCCCCGCGCTCAGTGCGCCACGCCAAGGTAGGCGCGGATGACGTCGGGATTGGCACGCACCGCATCGGGCTCGCCGTCGCCGATCTTCTTGCCGTAGTCCAGCACCACCACCCGGTCAGAGATATCCATCACCACGCCCATATCGTGTTCGATCAGGACGATGGTCGTCCCGAACTCGTCGTTGACGTCGAGGATGTAGCGGCTCATGTCCTGCTTTTCCTCGATGTTCATGCCTGCCATGGGCTCGTCCAGCAACAGCAGGCGCGGCTCCATGGCCAGCGCGCGGCCCAGGTCGACGCGCTTTTGCAGGCCGTAGGGCAGACGTCCGACCGGCACCTTGCGGTAGGCCTGGATCTCCAGGAAATCGATGATGTTCTCGACGAATTCGCGTTGGCGGCTTTCCTCGCGCGCGGCGGGGCCGATGCGCAGGGCCTGCGCCAGCAGGCCACATTTCATGCACAGGTTGCGGCCGGTCATGATGTTGTCCAGCACGCTCATGCCCTTGAACAGCGCCAGGTTCTGGAAGGTACGCGCGATACCCATCTCGGCCGCGCGGCGCGGTGACATGCGTGTGTAGTGCTGGCCGGCGAACACGATGGCACCTTGCTGCGGCGTATACACACCGTTGATGACGTTGAGCATGGAGCTCTTGCCGGCGCCGTTGGGGCCGATGATGGCGCGGATCTCGTGCTCGCGCACATTGAAGGAAATATCCGTCAGTGCCTTCACGCCGCCGAAAGCGAGCGAAATATTCTGCATGTCCAGGATGACCTCGCCGCTGCGCCGCGCACGCGCGTTGGGGCCGGCGTCAGGGCGGGTCACGATCCGATCAACGGGAGCGGGCGCGGCGGCGGCGGGAGTGCCGGCAGCGGAGGAAGCAACGTCGCCAGGATTGGCGGCCATCAAGGCGGCTGTCGTCATATCAGGCCGCCTCCCCGGCCAAGGCGGGGAAGACCCGCGCGTCGCGCAGTTTCAGGTCCGCGGCGATGCGGCCGCTGCGGCCGTCCTCGAACTTCACCTCGGTTTCGATGTACTGCGTGGCCTGCCCCGCGAACAATGCGTCCACCAGCACGGCATACTTCTGCGCGATGAAGGCACGCCGCACTTTGCGCGTGCGGGTCAGTTCGTCGTCGTCCGGGTCCAGTTCCTTGTGCAGGATCAGGAAACGCCGCACCTGCGACGCCGCCAGCCGCGGATCGCGCGCCAGCTCGGCATTGGCCTGTTCGACGCAGCCCAGGATCAGTTCATTGACTTCATCCTTGCCCGCCAGGTCCGTATAGCCCGCATAGGGCAGCCCGCGCCGCTCGGCCCAGTTGCCGACCGCTTCCAGATCGATGTTGATGAACGCGCACACCTGGTCGCGGCCGGCACCGAAGGCCACCACTTCCTTGATGTGGGGAAAGAACTTCAACTTGTTCTCGATGTACTTGGGCGCGAACAGGCTGCCGTCGGCCAGCTTGCCGACGTCCTTGGCGCGATCGATGATCTTCAACTGGCCGTCCTGGTCCAGATAGCCGGCATCGCCGGTGTGGAACCAGCCGTCCTCGCCGCGCGCTTCCAGCGTGGCGGCGGAATTCTGGTAGTACTCCTTGAACAGGCCCGGGCTGCGCACCAGGATCTCGCCGTTGTCGGCCACCTTGATCTCCACGCCGGCCACCGGTGGGCCCACGGTATCGGCGCGAACCATACCGTCAGGCTGCACGCAGACGAACACCGACGTTTCGGTGGAGCCGTACAGCTGCTTCAGGTTGATGCCCAGCGAGCGGTAGAAGGTGAAGAGGTCCGGCCCGATGGCCTCCCCCGCGGTGTAGGCCACGCGCACCCGGCTCATGCCCAGCGCATTGCGCAGCGGGCCGTAGATCAGCACGTCACCCAGGGCATAGCGCACCCGGTCGAACGGGCCGACAGGTTCGCCGTCCAGGATGCGAACGCCCACCTTGCGCGCCAGGTTCATGCAGGCCTTGAACAAACGGCGCTTCAGGTAGCCCGCATCCTCCATGCGTATCAGCACGCGCGTCAGCAGGTCTTCCAGGATGCGCGGCGGCGCGAAGTAATAGGTGGGGCCGATATCGCGCATGTCGATGGCCACGGTGGACGGCGATTCCGGATGATTGACCGTGAAGCCGGTGACCAGCAGCTGCGTATAGGAGAACATGTTCTGCCCTATCCACGCCGGCGGCAGGTAGGCCAGCACGTCCTCGCGGTCGGTCAGTTTTTCCATGTCCTGCACCGCGCGCGCCCGATCGATCAGCGCCAGGTGGGTCAGCACCACGCCCTTGGGCTTGCCGGTGGTGCCGGACGTGTAGAACATCGCCGCGGTGTCCTGCGGGCGCACTGCCGCCGCGGCCTGGTCGAAGAAGGAGGCATCACGCGCCGCGTGTGCGTCGCCGGCGGCCAGCAGCTCGTCGAAGGACATCAGCAAGGGATCGGCGTAATGGCGCAGCCCGCGCGGATCGTCGTACACGACGCGGCGCAGGGCGGGACAGACCTCGCGCAGCTCCAGCATCTTGTCGACCTGCTCCTGGTCCTCGGCGATGACCACGCCGACGGCGGCATCCTGCAGCACGTAGGCCATTTCCTGGGCGACGGCGTCCTGGTACATCGGTACCGGAATCGCGCCCAGCGCCTGGGCCGCCATCATGGAGATATAGAGACGCGGACGGTTTTCACCCACCACCGCCACATGCTGTCCGGGCAGCACCCCTTGCGCCGCCAGGCCATGCGCGCTGCGCCGCACCAATGCGGCCACCTGCGCCCACGTCAGGGCCTGCCAGATACCCAGGTGCTTTTCCCGGATCGCGGGACGGTCGCCGCGCGTACGCGCATGCGCCAGCAGCAAGGCGGGAAAGGTGTCCGCCGCCGCCGGCATCGGCGAGGATGCAGACAGGTCTTGCGCCACGTTGTCTCCTGTGCGGGTCTGGACGCAGCCCTGGCCTGATGTGACGATCGGTGGATCGTGACACCCCCCGGCGTGGCGTCCAGCCCTTGTCGTTGTAGGTATCGGGCTGCGCTTAAGGTATAAGGTTAAAAATCCACCAACTGTCACCGCTACGACATTTCATAGCCTTTTAGGGTATATCCCGATGCAGCATGCCGATTCATTGCAACTGGCCGCCGCCTGGCTACGCGTGCTGACCGCGCCGGAGCAGGCGCGCGTCCTGAAGGACGTCACCATCCAGCATGTGAACGCGGGCACCATCATCGAACGCAAAGGCCAGCCAGGCCAGGCCTGGATAGGCGTGCTGGCCGGACTGGTGAAGGTGTCGGTGGGGAATGCGGATGGCAAGCTGGCGTCGCTGACCGGCGTGCCGGCGGGCGGATGGATAGGCGAAGGTACCCTGCTGAAGCATGAGATCCGCAAATACGATGTGGTGGCGTTGCGGGATTCGGTGGTGGCGCGGCTGCCGGCCGCCACATTTGAATTTCTGCTGGATACCAGCATTCCATTCAACCGCTACCTGCTGCAGCAGCTCAACGAACGGGTGGCGCAATTCATCGGCAAGGCGGAAAACGATCGCCTGCTGGACACCGATGCGCGCGTCGCGCGTTGTTTGGCGGAGCTGTTCAATCCCCTGCTCTATCCCGGCATGGGGATGAAGCTGGCGATCACCCAGGAAGAGGTGGGCTACCTGGCCCGGGTGTCGCGCCAGCGCGCCAACCAGGCGCTGGGAGCGCTGGAGGCGGCCGGCATGTTGCGCGTGGAATACGGCGGCGTGCGGGTGCTGGACCTGGAAGGCCTGAAGCACTACGGGGAAGACCCCTTGGCGGGCAAGGGGCTTCCTTGAATCAGCCTCGGCTCCACCTGCCTGCATCGAGAGCGCCGAGGGCGTTGCCGTGCAGCGTGTACATCGATCCGCCCGCGTGCACGGTCACCCGGGGTCGCGAGACGTAGTAGCCGGGCACGGTCAATTTCTCCTTCGAGCCGCTCCTGGCGACGACCAGGTCATTGCCGACCTGGCTGATCGAGACATTGGCCGGATTGGCGCCGGCGCTGAAATGGAAATCCATGTTCTTGGTGAAATTCGTCACCTGCGTGTCGCCCCCATTCGAATGCACCTTGAGCAAATACGACAGGCCGCTGGCGTCGATTGTGTTGGAGCCGCTACCCAGCGTGATCGGCCCCGTCGCGCCGGTCAGGCGGATCTGGTTGTTGCCATTACCAATCTGCAAATCCGAGAATTCCCCCGTGAACTGATTGTTGCCGTCGCCAAGACGCGTGTAATTGCTTTGGCCCGACACGATATTGTTGCCGTTACCCAAGGTCAGGAAATCAGCCCTGCCCGTGTAGCGATTATTGCCATTTCCCAAAATCACCCTGGCCAGAATGTCCTTCGAGTCGATGGTGTTATTGCCATCGCCAGCCTTCAACTTGGCGAAAACAATATCCTTCAAGCTGATCTGATTGTCACCACCGCCCAGGGTGATTGTTGGGCGAGGACCGGTAACCTCGATTTGGTGTTTCTTATCGCTCGTATCCGTGAAAACTTCGCGCTGTCCTTTCAGTTCGATGGGTGCCGGCGGCGTTTCCGCGGAGCGGCGCGCACGCACGGTGGTGTCCGCGTGGCGGGCATATGCATGCACCTGCGGCGTCGTGCCCAGTACGGGCAGTTCCGTGCCATTGGCTAGCGCTCCCAGCCCTTCATGCGCAATGCCATCGTGCCGCTTAGCATCGGCCAGGACCGGCACGTTGGTGGAAGGAAAGGCTTGGACTTGGGATTGAGAGATTTGGGTCATGATGAACTCCAGTAATCGATCCAGGCGAAATGTTTATGAGAAAGGAGAATTCGTGAGGAACGCCGCCCGCGGCAGCGTTCCGAACTCAGCGATTGCGACGGGAAGCGGGATCGATGCGATCCAGCCCCAGGTCCTGGAGGAAGGAATAGCGACGGCCGCCGTTGTCGATGATGAAGTCATCGGTAGGCGCCCCCTTGCCATAGACGCCAACCAGCGTCAGCTTCTCGCGCAGTCCGGGCCCGGTGACGACCAGGTCTTCACCGCTGCGCCGGAACGAGGGCTTGGCAGGGATATCGGCGTCGCCCAGGAACACATCCATGCCACCCAGATCGCCCTTAAGTTGCGTGACACCGCCGCCCAGCTTCAGGCCCACGTCCTTGCCATTCCTGATGTCGATCGCGTTGCTCCCGGCCCCTACGCTGATGCTGGTGACCGGCGCGCCGTCGACGTTCAGCGTGTTGTTGCCATCGCCCACGTTCAGCGCAGTGAATTTTCCGCTGAAGGTGTTATTGCCGTCGCCCAACCTGATGAACGCGCCGCGGTCGTCGCTGGTCACCTGGTTGTTGCCATTGCCGGCGACAAGGCGCGTATTGCCGAAAGCGGACCGAGGATTGCTGCTTTTCAACTCGACTTCGTTATCGCCGTCCTTCAGGCGAACGACGTTGCGCGTACCGGTCACGACCAGGCGCTCGGACACATCGGCTTGCTGACGGTGGACGGTTCCTATGCCGCCGACCTGCTTCGCTTGCGCCGACGAGGCAAGCGACGCTGGCGCGCCCAGGGCCTCGGGGACGGTGTTGCCACTGCCTGCGCCCAGGCCGGCAAGCCTGTCCACGGCCGCGCCCGGTGCCGGGGGCTGCGCGACAGGGCTGGCGTTTGAAAAAGATGCGACGTTCGAAATAGTGCTCATGACTGATCTCCAAATGCTCATGCTCGTTCGCTTGAGCGACAGGTCCGGACTACTGCGTTCGCGCAATCGCTGCGAGCGATTCTGCGCTTACGAAAGCCAGGACAGACAATTTGAAGAATCAGTCGTCGGAAAAGATTTTTTGTTCCGCACCCGTGCCAGCTTGGGAAAAGTCCACACGCGTAAGCGGCCGATTCACACAAGTCCGTGCGAATCGCCCGGACAGGAAGAATCGGCCAGCTGGTGAGACCCGCTTAGTGCGACCCGCTTAGTGCGACCCGTTCAGTGCGACCCGCCCAGGTAGGCCGCGACAACGGCGGGATCGTGGCGCAGCTTGTCAGGCGTGCCATGAACGGAAATGCGGCCGTTCTCCAGCACGTAGCCGTAGTCCGCCACGTTCAGCGCCGCCGCGGCAAACTGTTCCACCAGCAGCATGGTCACGCCCTGCTCCTTAAGCCTGCCGATGATGCGGAACACCTCTTCCACCAGGATGGGCGCCAGGCCCATGGACGGCTCATCCAGCAGCACCAGGTCGGGGTTCAGCATGACGGCGCGCGCCATGGCCAGCATCTGCTGCTCACCGCCGGACAGCGTGCCGGCCAGCTGGGCGCGCCTTTCCTTCAAGCGCGGGAACAGATCCATGGCCCGGTCCAGGTCGCCGTCGACGTCACCGCGCGGACGCTTGCCGGTCAGGCGCGGATAGGCACCCAGCCGCAGGTTGTCGGCCACCGACAAGGTCGGGAATACGCGCCGGCCCTCCGGCGAATGCGCCAGGCCCAGGCGGGCGATGCGATGCGAATCCAGGCCGTCGATACGCTGCGCGCCCAGCGTGATCTCGCCGGCGGTGGGCTTGATCATGCCCGACAGCGCGCGCATGGTGGTGGTCTTGCCGGCGCCGTTGGAGCCGATCAGCGTCACCACCTTGGCCTTGGGCACATCCATGCTGATGCCGTGCAGGACCTTGACCTTGCCATAGCCCGCTTCGAGGTTCTTGATGGATAACATGTCCGCTTCCGTTTTCATCAAGCGGCCGAGCCGCCCAGGTAGGCCTCGACCACCTTGGGATTGGCCTGCACCTCGGCGGGCAACCCCTCGGCGATCTTCTGTCCGAAATCCAGCACCGACACGGTGTCGCACACGCCCATCACCACATCCATATGGTGTTCGATCAGGATCAGGGTGATGCCATGGTCGCGCACCTTGCGGATGATCACCAGCAGCTCGGCGATGTCAGGCGCGGTCAGGCCCGCCGCGGGTTCATCGAGCAGCAGCAGCTGCGGATCCAGCGCCAGGGCACGGGCGATTTCCAGCAGGCGTTGCTTGCCGTAAGGCAGGTTGCGCGCTTCCTCGGCCGCCAGGTTGTCCAGGCCGACGAACTCCAGCAAGGCCAGGGCGCGGGCTCGCGCCTCGTTCTCTTCACGCTTCCAGCGCGGCGTGCGCAAGGCGATATTGGTCAGGCCGGTGCGGAAGGTGTGGTGCAGGCCCACCAGCACGTTTTCCAGCGCGGTCATCTCGCCGAACAGCGCCACGTTCTGGAACGTGCGCGCCACGCCGGCCGATGCGATCTGCGCCGGCACCAGGCCCACCAGCGAGCGTCCGCCGAATTCGACCGCGCCGGCGGTGGGCACGTAGATGCCGCTCAGCACGTTCATCATGGTGCTCTTGCCCGACCCATTGGGCCCGATCAGCCCGTGGATGGACCCGCGCCTGACCACCAGGTCGACCTGGTTCAAGGCCCGCAGCCCGCCGAACTGCATCAGGATGCCCTTGGCCGTCAGCAGCTCCTGCCCATGATCGGCACGCGTCTGCGGCACGGCATCCGTCTCCTGGACCAGGTCCTTCTTCACCGCCAGCGCGGCGCGTTGCGTGTTGAAGAACAGGTTGCGCACGAAGCCGACAATACCGTCCGGCAGGTAGTACACGACGAACAGTATCATCAGGCCGAAGATGGTCAGGCGCCAGTCCGTCAAGGCTTCCATCCAGTACGCGAACACCGTCAGCGCCACCGTGCCGACCACCGGCACCGCCATGCGCCGCGGCGTGGTGCGCCCCTTGGCGACCGCCACCGCGCCCCCTATCAGCACCAGCAGCGCCAGGCCCAGGGCGATCAGGCGGAAGGTTTCGATGTCGTCCAGCATCTTCGGCAGCAGCACCACGATGGCCGCGCCCAGCAGCGCGCCGACACGGGTCTTGCGCCCACCCATGATGATGGCCAGCAGGAACAGTATCGTCAGCTCGAAGTTATAGGTGTTGGGCGAGATGTACTGCTCGGAGTAGGAATAGAGCCCGCCCGCCAGGCCGGCGAAACCGGCGCTGATGACGAAGGCCACGACCTTGTAGCGGTACACCGACACGCCCATGCAATCCGCCGCGATGGGGCTGTCGCGCAGGGCTTCGAAGGTGCGGCCGATATGCGACTTCAGGATGCGGTGCACGACGATCAGCGCCAGCACCAGCAAGGCGCCGACCAGCCAGAAGTACTCGCGCTTGTCGAGCATGTGGCCACCGATGACGGGCTTGTTCAGCTTGATGCCCATCGGGCCTTCGGTCAGGAAGCTCATCTCGTTGATGAGGATCTGGATGATGGTGCCGAAAGCCAGCGTGACCATGGCCAGGTAGGGGCCGATCACGCGCAAGGCCGGCAGGGCCAGGATGGCGCCGAACACGGCGGCGATGGCGATGGCCGCCGGCAGCGTGAGCCAGATGGGCCAGCCCAGATGGAAGAACAGCACGCCCACGACATAGGAGCCGATGCCGAACAGGCCGGCGTGGCCCAGCGACACCTGGCCGGTATAGCCCACCACGATGTCCAGCCCGAACAGCAGGATGGCGTAGATCATGATGGTTTCGACGAGATGCAGGTAATACGGGTTGCCCACGGCCAGCGGCATGCCGACCAGGAAGGCGATGCCCAGGATGGAGGCGATCAAGGTAAGGGGTTTCATGGCTCAGACCTTCTTGATCGCGGTCTTGCCGAACAGGCCGGCGGGTTTGAAGGCAAGCACCAGCAGCAACAGCACCAGGCCTGGCACGTCCTTGTAGCCGGTCGACAGATAGAAACCGGTGGTGGTCTCGGCGATACCCAGGATCAGGCCGCCGACCACCACGCCGGTGCCGCTGGACAGCCCGCCGATGATGGCGACGGCGAAGGCCTTCAGGCCCAGCACCGCGCCCATGGTGGCGCCCGTCAGCGTCAGCGGCGCGATCAGCACGCCGGCGAAGGCCGCGGTCAGCGACGACAGCGCATAGGAGAAGGTGATGACCAGGCCTGTGTTGATGCCCATCAAGCCCGCCGCATCGCGGTCATTGGACGTGGCGACGAAGGCCTTGCCGTGGATGGATTTGCGGTTGAACAGCTCCACCAGCAGCATCATGGCCAGCGCGCCGAACACCACCAGCAATTCCATGGGCAGGACGTTGGCGCCGGCCAGCTTGATGGGCGCCACCGGCAGCGGCGAGGGAAAAGGCAGGTCGTCGCGGCCCCAGACGTTTTCCGCGACGTTGCGAAAGATGATGCCCAAGGCGATGGTGGCCATGATCCAGCCGAATTCCGAGCGGGTCTTGATGGCCGGACGGACGGCGATGCGCTCTACCACCGCACCCTGGATGAAACCGAACACGCAGACGATGGGGATCATCAACCAGTAGTTGACGCCCAGGCCCACCAGGGTCAGGCCCACCAGCGCGCCCAGCATCAGGGCTTCACCCTGGCCGAAGTTCAGCGTGCCGGACGTGGCGAAGGTCAGTTGGTAGCCGAAGGCGATGACCGCGTAGATCATGCCCAGGGCGATCCCGCTGTAGATGAGTTGCAAGAGAATCATCGGATTTTCCGCGAAGAAGCTCACCCCCCGCCCTGCTGGGCGGGGGTGTGTTTACTGCTCAGGCTTGTCGCCGGGATCCAGGTCCCGACCTGTCGGACGGCCTTGGTGCGAGGCAGGCCTTGCCGCTTGCCATGCCGCTTACTTCGACGCGTCCGCTGATGCCTTGGTGTCTTTCTTGCGCGGCTGCGCGGTGGCCTTCATGTCGTCGGGATAGGCGTACACCACGCGGCCGTCCTTGACCTCGCCGAACACCACCAGGTTGGCGGTGATGGCATCGTGGTCATCGTGCGTGAACGGATGGTCGTAGGTCATCACCACGCCTTCCACCGGCGTCTTCAGGTCTTCCAGCGCGGCGCGCACCTTGGGACCTTCGGTGGAATTGGCCTGAGTGATGGCCGCGGCCAGCAGGTAGATGGAGTCATAGCCCTGCGCCGCCGACACAGGCGAATCGATGCGGTTGTTCTTGGGCTTGAACTTGGCCAGGTAGGCGTCGATGAAGGCCTTGCGCTTGGGCGTGTTGGGTTCCTGGATGAAGGTCTGCGGCATGCGCGCGCCAGAACCATTGGGGCCCGCATTGTCGATGTAGTTGGCCATGGACAAGGTCCAGCTGCCGACGATGGGCACCTTCCAGCCCAGCTTGGCCATGCCGTTGGCGATCTGCGCCAGTTCCGGACCGATGCCGTAGGTCAGTACGGCTTGCGCGCCCGCTTCCTTGGATTTCAGCAGCTGGGCCGTCATGTCGACGTCCTTGATGTTGAATTTTTCCGTGGCGACGGCCTTCACGCCCTTGGCGGCCAGGGCTTTTTCCAGATCTTCGCGGCCCAGCTGGCCGTAGTTGGTGGAGTCGGCCAGGATGGCGACCTTCTTGTAGCCGCTGCGCACCACGGCTTCCTCGACGATCATCGGCGCCTGGATGCTGTCATGGGCGGCGTTACGGAAGACGTAGTTGTCGGGGTTTTCCGGGGCCTTGAACTGGTGCGTGATGATGCTGCCGGTGGCCACGTTGTTGAAGACCGGAATCTTGGCGTCCTGGAAGAAGCGCTGGGACGCCAGCGCCACGCCCGTGTTGATGTAGCCGACGACGGCGGTGACCTGTTCCTTGTTGATCAGCTCCTGCGCGATCTGCACGCCGCGTTCGTTCTTGGCTTCGTCGTCGCGTTCGACCAGGACCAATTGGCGTCCCAGCACGCCGCCCTTCTTGTTGATTTCCTCGGCCGCCAGGCGCACGCCGTCGCGCATGCTCACGCCCATCGAGGAAGACCCGCCCGTATAAGGTCCGCTGACACCGATCTTGATGGGATCGGCGGCGTAGGCGCCGCCCGCGCATGCGAGGGACAAGGCGCCGACAAGCAGCTTGATGCGATGATTCATTATTGTCTCCGTTATGTTTTTTACTGCGTGGGACCGCGTGGTTCTTGAGACTTGTCCTGCCTGACTGAATCGCTGTTTGAATCGCTGACTGACTTGATCGCTAAGTGGATCGCTGACTGATTTGATGACGACTGACTCGATCGCCGGCTCAATCCATTGCTGACTGAATCTGTCTTTGGCTGCAGCCGTGCGGCGCGGGCGCGCACCGCCCCGGCGCGTTGGCAACGAGGCCACGCGCGCCGGTGAGGCTTATTTCCTTTTCTTGTCTCCCTGCTGGCTTTCTTCTGATCGGCCGCCTGCATGCCCATCGTTCCCGGCGGGCGGGAACCATGGTCGGCGGCCATGCTGTAAATGATAGTGACAGTGCGGCACGGGCTCAATGCCGTACGCACTAGGGATTGCCCGCGTCGCCGCAAGCTTCGCGTAAGTTGCGATGCAGCGGGGGCGATTCAGGCGCGAAATCGTGCGTGCATGCCGTTGTTGCAGGCCTGCGGCGGCGCGCCGATGGCACGGCCCTGGTACTTCAACGCGATCTGCGCGCCGCCAGGTGTGCAGACGCCTGGCGTCAGCCAACCGGGCATGGGGCAAGGATGACGCGCGGGCCGAAGAGCCACAGCCCGCATGGCAGGTTGGGGAAACGTAGGCCTCCCCACCGTTTTCACTCAGCCGGCGCAGGCCGCGGGCCAGCCTGATCTCATGCCACCCGCAGCAGCAGGCGGACGGCCATGCCGGCCATGACCACGGCGATGCCGCCGTCCAGCACGCGCCAGGTGCGGGCATCGCGCAGCAAGGGCGCGGCCAGGCGGGCACCGCCGCCCAGGATCAACAGCCACAGGACGCTGGCGCACACCGCGCCGCCGGCAAAGGCCAGGCTGGCCGAGCCGAAGTTATGCGCCAACGCGCCAACCAGGGCCATGTCCAGCCAGAAATGCGGATTGAGCAACGTGAAGGCCAAGGCGCCCAGCACCGCGCCGCGTCGGGTATGCGCCACGCGCGCGGCCGGCGCCAGGCCATCGCTCGCGCGCATCGCGCGGCGGGCCGACCGCCAGGCGTAGAACGTCAGGAAAGCCGCGCCGCCCCAACCCAGCACCGTCATCAACCATGGCGCCTGCTGATCGAGGGCGCGCAAGCCCAGGGCGCTGGCGAAGATGACGACAGCGTCGGCCAGGCCGCAGACCAGCAACACGCTGGGCAGATGTGCGCGCATCAGGCCCTGGCGCAGGATGAAGGCGCTTTGCGCGCCCACGGCGGCGAACAGGCCGAGGCCGGTGAGCAGACCGGCAAGCCAGGCCTGGATATCGAGAAAAGAAGAGGAGGCAAGCGTAAACATGGCCGAGATTCTGCCGACTTCATCAACATTAGTTAAGCTAATTTTTATTAGGTATATTAAGAATTTCTAATGTCGTGAGTTTGCGTGCCTCGGCGCGCCCGCACCGGCTCGCCGCAGCCTCGGCCGTCCTGATTGAGATCACGCGGCTGCTGGACGGTGAAACGGAGCGGGTCGGGTCGGGTCGTGTGTCGCGTCGCGTCGCGTCGCGTCGCGTCGGGCCGGGCCGGGCCGGGTCGGCTCGGCTCGGCTCGGCTCGGGTCGGGTCGGGTCGGGCCGGGTCGGGTCGGGCCGGGTCGGGTCGGGCCGGGTCGGGTCGGGCCGGGTCGGGTCGGGCCGGGTCGGGTCGGGCCGGGTCGGGTCGGGTCGGGTCGGGCCGGTTCCGTGACCGCCGCCAAACCATCGCGGAACCGGGCAAGCGTTGGTGCGACTCATCTGTCATCCTGCCTCCCTTAAATTTCTAAATGGCCATATACAGTGAACCTTGACTACGCCCATGTACGCGCACTGGCCGCGGTCATCCGCGAGGGAAGTTTCGATCGCGCCGCCCAGGCACTGAACGTCACACCATCGGCCATCTCGCAGCGGATCCGCTCGCTGGAAGACCGCACCGGCCGCCTGCTGGTGCAGCGGACCGTCCCCGCCGTGCCCACCGCCGACGGCCAGGTCATCGTGCAATACGCCGAGCAGACGGCCTTGCTGGAACACGACGCGCTGGCCCGGCTGGGCATGCTGGCCGACGATATGCCGCAAGCCACGCTGCCGGTAGCGGTGAATCACGACAGCCTGGAAACCTGGTTCATGGATGCGGCCATCGACTTTTCCAACGGCACCCAGGCCACGCTGGATCTACGGGCGGAAGACCAGGACCACACCGCCACCTTGCTGCGCAACGGCACCGTGCTGGGTGCCGTCACCACGCTGTCCGAGCCCGTGCAAGGCTGCCGCCTGCACGCGCTGGGCAGCATGCGCTACGTCGCGTCCTGCAGCCCGGCATTCCATGAGCGCCATTTCGCCACTGGCGTCAACGCGCAGACCTTGGGACAGGCGCCGGTGCTGGTGTACAACCGCAAGGACGCGATGCAGGCGCGTTTCGCGCGCAAGATCATGGGCAAGACGGCCTGGCAGCCGCCCATCTGGTGGCTGCCTTCGGCGCGCGCCTTCGTGCAGGCATCGTTGGCGGGGCTGGGCTGGACCATGAATCCGCTGGCCTTGATTCAGAAGGAGCTGGACGCCGGTACCCTGGTGCCGCTACGCGCGCGCGCCTTTGACGATGCGCCGCTGTATTGGCAGCACTGGCGAGTAAACTCCGACACCATGTCGGCGCTTACCGATGCCGTGCTGGCCGCTTCCCGCAGCCTGGCGCGACGGCGGCCCTGATTGTTTTCTGCGCTGCCTCTTTATCTGGAGATTTACGCATGACTATCCGCAAATATGCCGTTGCCGCCATGCTGGCGCTGGCTGCCCAAGGCGTGGCGCACGCCCATGATTTCAAGGCTGGCGCCATCGAGGTCGACGATCTCTGGATGCGCGCCACTGCGCCGGGACAGAGCGTTGGCGGCGGCTATATGGAAATCGAGAACAAGGGCAAGGAAGCGGACCGGCTGATGTCGGTCAAGTCACTGGTGGCCGACAGCGTGGAAGTGCATGAGACTCGCACGGAAAACGGCGTTTCCAGCATGCGGCCCACCGGACCGGTGGCGGTGGGGCCAGGCGCCGAGGTGAAGTTCGCGCCGGGCGGGTATCACTTGATGTTCCTGAAGCTGAAGCAGCCGTTGAAGCAGGACGAGGAAGTACCGGCCACCCTGGTGTTCGAGCACGCCGGCGCGGTCGACGTGAAGTTCAAGGTCAAGCCGATCGGCTACAAGCCCGGCGGCACCATGAGCCACGACATGAGCGGCATGTCGGGCATGGACCATTCCCAGATGAAGCATTGATAGGGCATATCGAAGCTTCGCGCGAAGCAACGGCTGGCTCTGCCCCAGATTGCCTTAAGCCTGACCGTCGTTCGCATTCCGTTTCGGCGCGGCCCACCCGGCGGCGGGCCAGGGGCGCTAGCCCAAAGAAGGGGGCGTGGGGGGGGTTACCCCCCACATAAAAATCCCTTCATCACCAACAAATGCCCCAGGCATTCGCCCCTCACGCGTCATCGCTGACGATCCAGTTCATCAGCGACGGATAACGCTCCAGCGCAGGCTGGCACTCCCGCATCAGCAGCGCAATCAAAATCTTATCCCGCTCGATTCTTTCTTCCAGGGTGGACACATCGCAGGGCCCGGCCCAGATATCCCAGTCGTAGTGCGTGACAGCGTCGAACATGGCATTGAGCTGCGCCACGCTCAAACCTTGGCGATGCAGCGCCAGCCCCTGCTGGAACAACGCACGGTCGCGTCGATATCGCTTGCGCAGCGAACGCAGTGTCGTTTCGGTCTCGCGATCCAATCCCGTGACGGGCAACGGCGGCAGCGGTGCGGCGAAGCTGAATAGCGCCAACATGCGCGCCCGCAAGAAAGAAGCGAAGGTATCGAGGGAAGTCATGATGGCCACCAGAGAAAGGACAGGTGCGCCGCGCAGCGCGGCTCCGTAGTCTTAGCGCGCTCAAGGCTAGAGCCAGACAGCCCTCGCGCACATCAGCACGCGCCGACAAACAACGTCGGATTTTTCGTACACCTGACCTGCTCAATGGTTCCAGTCACGCCTGTCCAACGCGGCCCGTTCCCGTAACGTCCAGACGATGAGCCCCCCATCTATCTGCGCACTGCCCCCACAGCCACTATCAGGCGATTGATTCTTTCCATTCATACGCGTGCTGACGCCTGGTCGTGAAACGCCACCCACCCACGAGCCCATCGCTATGGCCCGTTTCTTCAACATAAGTGACAACAATTTTGTATATACAAAATTGTGTTTTATAGTATGGAAAGAATTTTTGAATGGGACAGCCGGAAGGGTGCGGCCAACCTGCATAAGCACGGAATTCGATTCGAGGAAGCCGTACTTGTTTTCGATGATCCGTTCGCTATTTCTGCCCAAGACCGTACGGAAAATGGTGAACAACGATGGCAAACGATCGGCATGGCAGGTCGTTGTGTCCTGGTGATATTGGTCGCCCACACCGTCCGCTTTGAAGAAGACGGCGTCGAGGTCATTCGCGTCATCAGCGCTCGGCCTGCTGATCGCAAGGAGCGCAAACGTTATGAGCAAGGTTAGATACAAGCAAAGTGGGTTGCCGGCATTGACCGCCGCTCGTGAAACAGAGCTACGAAAGCTATCGAAGGAAGCCGGCGAGAAGGTCGATTACAGCGACATTCCACCGCTAGATGAATCGTTCTGGGCCAAAGCCGTACCCAATCCGTTTTACAAACCGACCAAGACGCACGCGTCCGTTCGCATCGATTCCGATGTGCTTGCGTGGCTCAAGAGTCAAGGCCGCGGTTATCAAACACGCATGAACGCGATCTTGCGTGAGGCAATGCTGCGAGCGCTTCATCACAAGGCGTGACACGTCAGGCCGGCCGATAACTGTCGGCCGGCATCTACCGCGCCGTATCACTGCATGCCGGGCTGCTCAGGGCGCTGGATAATCGCGGGCGCCGAACAGGGCGCTGCCGATGCGGACTTCGGTGGAGCCTTCTTCAATCGCGAGTTCGAAATCGCCGCTCATGCCCATGGAAAGCCGGTCCAGGCCGCCCTGGTCGCCCTCGGCCCGCCAGGAGGCCGCCACCAGGCCGGCGGCGCGCGCCGCATCGCGCAGATCCCGCAGACGGCGGAAGCAGGCGCGTACGGCCTGCTCGTCGTCGCTATTCACCGCCAGCGTCATCAGCCCCCGTACCCGCAGGCTGGGATAGTCCGCCGCCAGCGTGCGCAGGAAATCCGGTAAGGCGGCGCCGTCCAGACCGAATTTCGAAGGCTCGTCTGAAGTCTTCACCTGGACCAGCACGTCCAGCACCCGCCCCTCGGAACGCAGCCGGCGGTCCAAGGCCTGCGCCAGGTCCAGCCGGTCCAGCGACTGCACCTCGGCGGCCAGGGCGGCGGCGTCCTTGGCCTTGTTGGTCTGCAGATGACCGATCACCACCCACTCCACCGCGGCATCCGCCAGGGACGCGGCCTTCTCCCGTACCTCCTGCATGCGGCTTTCGCCGAACCGGCGCAATCCGCAGGCAGCAGCCGCGCGGATGAGCTCGGCACCGAAGGTCTTGCTGACCGGCAACAGGGCCACCTCGGCGGGGTCCCGCCCTGCGCGCAGACATGCGGTATCGATGCGCGCCTGGATGGCGGCGAGGCGGGCGGTGAAAGTGTTGGCGGAATCAGACACGGCAGATGAAGGATACGGGATGAACGATACGGGACGGACGGATGACCGGATGAATGAACGGCCGGATGAACCAACCGCAGAATAGCGGATGATTCGCGCGAATCACCCCCAAAACAGGGCCAAATCAGGCCTGCCACAGCGGCGTAACAAAACTACATTTTCAGTTCCCTTCTAGTTTAGAATCCTCGATGCCCGGTAAGCCAGATTTACCGCGGCGGTCGTGGGACCGGCCAACCGGCCACACGCGCGCCGCAGTGCCCGCGCCGGGATGTCGTACGCAGTCCGGCCCGCCGCCAAGGCGGATCATCGTCCTATCCCAGCGACCATCATGCCGTCCTCTTCCGTGCCCGAATACGCTTTCGCGGCACCCTTCACGTTTCCGCCCGCCTCCCCCATCCGCCGCCTGGTGCCTTACGCCAACCGCCCCGGCACCATCTCGATGGCAGGGGGCTACCCCGCCCAGGAACTGTTCGACGTGGCCGGCCTGAACGCCGCCTCCGCCAACGTGGGTGCCCGGCTGGTCGATTGCCTGCAGTACTCCAACATCGAAGGCCAGGCCAGCCTGCGCCACGCATTGGCGCGTCTGTCGGCGCAACGTGGCATCCAGTGCGATCCGGACACCGAGCTGGCCGTGACCGGGGGGGCGCAGCAGGCGCTGGCGCTGCTGGCACGCGTGATGTTGCAGCCGGGCGATGTCGCCTTCGTCGAAAGCCCCGGTTTTCCGAATTCGGCGCAGACCATGCGCCACACCGGCGCCACGGTGATCACGGTGCCGTCCGGCCCGGAAGGTGTGGACATCGAAGCGCTGGCGAGCATGGCGGAAATCCATAAGCCCAAGCTGGTCAGCGTGGTTGCCACGTTTTCCAATCCCTGCGGTGCCACGCTCACGCGCGAGAAGCGCTTGCGCCTGCTGGAACTGGCCGTCGAGCACGGCTTCCTGCTGGTGGAGGACGACCCTTACGGCGAGCTGCGTTTCTCCGGCGAGGCAGTGCCGCCCATCCTGGCCCTGGCCACGGGCGAGGCGCGTAAATGGGCGGTGTATATCTCCAGCATGTCCAAGACCATGGCGCCCGGCTTGCGCATCGGCTGGATGATCGCCCCGGCTGAAGTGCGGCGCCGCTGCACGGGCGCGAAGGCAGCCGACGACATGGCGTGTTCGGCCTGGATCCAGGAAATCGTCGCGCAGTACCTGGCCGATGGCCACTATGAGCGTCACGTCCCGCGCATCCGCGCTGCCTATGGATCGCGCTGTGCCGCCCTGGGCGATGCCTTGCGTACGCACATGGGCGATGAGATCACGTTCCTGCAGCCGCAAGGCGGCATGTTCTGCTGGGGCCGCCTGACCGGCACCATCGACAGCACCCGCCTGCTGCCTTATGCCATCGAACACGAGATCGTCTACGTTCCCGGCAATGCGTTCTATGGCGACCCGACGCAGGCCGACGAACAAGCGATGCGCCTGTCCTTCGCCACGATGAACGAAGCGCAGATCACCGAAGGCATCATCCGCCTGCACCGCGCCCTGCGCGCCTGCGAAGCCAACGAACCCGTCTCCATCGCATTGGCCGCGTGATGGTCGGAAGTACGCGTACCGGGGGAAGCGCGGGCCGCCTGGCGCATGCAGGCGCGACGGCCGTCGCCGCCGTCACGACCGCACCGCGCGTCGTTTGCTGCGGTTTTGCCTAAGCTCGAAAGCTGACGCCGGCCAGGAGGTCGGAGAACAGGGTTGGAGGGCCCATCTGGCCGCCCTTGAGCATCAGTTCCACGCCGTCCAGGGGCTGGCCGGGCGCGTCGATGCGGCAGACGGCGACCCCGGGGGCCAGGACGTAGGCCAGGGTCAGCGCGGTGATGCCCCAGGATTGCACGGCCAGGCTGGAGGTGTCGCCGCCCGCGAAGCCGACCCGCTGCAAGGGATGGCGGCGCAGCACTTCCTTCATCAGGCGGCCACTGCCGATGGCCAAGGCTTGCGTGAAGCCTGGACGCGCGGCCGCGCTGGCATCGGCGAACGTGGTGTGCGCGACCACGCTACGGCCCGCACGCAGTGCTTCGGTGATCTGAATCAGGACTCCAGTGATGGTGTCCTGGGTTTGAATGGAAGGCTGTCCTCGATCGCCGTGGGACGAGTCATCCACAGGCTCATCGTCCTTGCGCTCGCCATGGCTGGCCAGCGCGGCAGGATCAACGCCGACGGACACGAAGCCATCCTGCTCGGCGCGCTTGATCTGCGCCGCGGTCACGGGCGAACGGCTGCCCGCCATGATGAAGGTTTGCGCGACGGAGACCGTCCCGCCGGCAGCCGTGGCGGGTGAGGCCGCGGCAGGCACGAGCGCAGCGTCCGCGACGGCTGATTCGGCAGCCGCATGCGGCACTACCGAAGACGCGGCAAGCAACGCCTGCACGACACCGGTCGGGCCCGCCGCCAGCAATGGCCCGGCGGACGGACAACGCGCGCATAGCAGGCGCCCTATCGCCGCCAGATGCGCGGGCCGCGTCACGTCGAACAGCACGGCTTCAGCGCCACTGTTCAACATCGCATCCAGGCGCGCATCCTGTTCACCGGCGGGTAGCTCCAGCATCTCCGCATCGAAGGACAAGGCTTGCAGGCCTTGCCGGCCCAGATGAACCCGCAGGTCCGCTTCGTCCATGGGCGTCACGGGATGGCAGCTCATGGTGGGATGGCGATCGATGCGATAGATCCTGCCGTCCTGCCCCGCCCGCGCATACAGGTTTGCGTACGCGCAGTACCGCCCAAGATTGGGCTGGCCGCCGACGATAAACACCGGTCGCGCACTTACGGTTTCCGCCAACGCCCCGCGTGCCAGCGCAGTCGCATGGCCGATGCTGCCGATATGCGGCGCGCTATCGAACGTGGAGCACGTCTTGTAATGCAGCACCGCCGCGCCGGTAGCCGCCAGCCCGGCGAAGATGCGCGGCAACACGCGGTCCATTTCCGCCGGCGCCATGGACCGCGCGCTGCCCGCCACGCCTATGCAGTCCAGCTCACCATGACGGCGTAGATCCTCGGCGCTGGGCACGTCCATGAAGAGCGCCGCCCTCCATCCCCCCAACACCGCGGCCGCCAGCGTATCCGTGGACCCGGTGAAGTCATCACCATAAAAAGCAAGCCGAGGCCGCGCATCGCGGCCCCTGATGGGCGCGACCGCCGCGGCACCAGCGTCGGTCCCTCGGCCTGGCTCTGCCGCACCCGTCGAGACGGCCAACGTCCCGGCCTCGTCCCCCCGCGTCACGCCATCAACCATAAAACGCCAACGCCTGCGCCAGCGCCGGCCGCTGCCGGGCGAACTCAGGCAAGGCGATCCCCGCCACGGCCGCATCCCACGCATCGCGGATGCTTTGAACGCCAGCGGCAGGCCCGTCAGGGTGACCCAGGATTCCGCCCCCGGACAGGAAGATCAGATCCTGCCCACCCAGCGCCGCGAACGTCGCCGGCACCGTGCCGGCCCACTGGCCCGACGAAAACACCGGCATCACGGCATCGTCACCCGCCATGGGCGTCAGGCAGGCGCGCGCCGAAGCGATGACGCTGTCATCGCTTTCATAGAACTTCCCGCCCAGCCCATTGACGTGCAACTGATCCACCCCCGCCAGCCGCCACAGCGCCTGGTAGGCCTGGAAGTCCATGCCCAGCGCGGGATGCCGCGACATCATCGCCAGCCCGTTGCGATGCCCATGCAGCGCCAGCGGCGTACCGCGCCGCAGCGCCTGGATGGCGGAAAATCCACACCAGTTCAAACTGGCCATGACGCAAGTCCCGCCGGCGCTGGCCACCAGGTCGGCATGGCGCCGCATGGCATCCAGGTCATCCGAAATATTGAAGGCATACATCACCTTGCGCCCCGTGCGCTGGGCATGATCGTTGATCACCCGCATGACCTCATCCACCCGCTGCGCCAGGGGCGAATGCGGCGGATTGGCCATCACCTCGTCATCCTTGATGAAGTCCACCCCGGCGGCACACAGCGTCGCCACCGTGCGGGCCGTATCCGTCGGCGCCATGCCCACGTTGGGTTTGATGATGGTGCCCAGGATGGGCCCGGCGTCGCGCCCCGTCAAGGCACGCGTACCTGCCACGCCATGGCGCGGGCCGTCGAACTGCCGCACATACTCCGGCGGCAGTTCCAGCGACAGCAGCTTCACACCGGTCATCTCGCCAAGGTCATAGATATTGCCGCCAACCGTGGCCGCCAGCGTCGGCAGGTTGGCGCCGACGTTGTCGATGGGAAAGGAAACGGTGATGCGCGCCTGCCGGTAAGGGCCGCCCACACCGCGCCGTTCCAGGTAGGCATTGGGCAGGCTGGGCACATCGGACTCGCCCAGCTGCTGGATGGACGTCACCACGGCGCGCGAACGCGCCCGCAGGTCATCGGTCTCGCCGGCCACGCGCACGAAGGTGCCGCTGGATTGCTCGCCCGCCAGCACCTCGGCGGCCTGCTCCAGGGGAAAGGGAGTTTCGATCAGATACGTGGCGCGGAAATCCGCGCGGGAGACATCATTCATGGCGTGGCCTGTTCTAGCGGGTTACAGCGTGGCAAGGTCGGGAAAGGGACGCACCGCATCCTTGCCGTCCCAGCCTGTCGACGCTTCGCGAATCAGCTTGAACAACTTGCCCTTGGGACCTGCCACTTCGGACAACTCGATGACGGTCCCGGGATGGGTTTCGGTTTCGTAATAGACGTAGCGGCCCCGTTCGCCCACCTCGCCGCTCATGCCCACCTTCAGGCCTTGCGCCTGCAGCCGCGCCACGTCGGCGTCGAAGTTCTCGGTCCAGTAGGCCAGATGCTGCAAGCCCGTGCGGCCGGCGTCGAGAAACGCCTTGTACATGGACGGCGCGTCATTGCGCTGCTGGATCAGCTCGATCTGCAAAGGTCCGGAATTGGCCAGGGCGACCGACACTTCGATGGGCGAAGGCTCGCCCTTGTAGCGGAAATTCTTCACCGGCACGCGGTCGGCGTAGTACCAGGGACCGATGCCCAGCACTTCGCTCCAATGCTTCATCTCTTTATGGATATCGTGTACGACGTAACCGGCCTGCCGGACTTCGCCAAAGAATCGACTCATAGCGTTGCAACCTCGATCAAAGGAAACCCGTGGAAATCCAGGGGATGAAAGCCACCAGCAGCACGCCGATCACCAGCGCGCCCAGATAGCCCCACATATAAGGCATGGCCTCGTCCGGATTCACCTTGCTGATGGCGCAGGCACCGTAGTACCCGACGCCGAACGGCGGCGCGAACAGGCCCACGCCCATGGAAAGAATCACCACCATCGCGTAATGCACTTCGTTGACGCCGACGGCGCGCGCGATGGGAAACAGCAAGGGTCCGAACAGCACGATGGCGGGAATGCCTTCCAGCACGCTGCCCAGGATGGTGAAGGCGACGATGGACACCAGCAGGAAACCGATGGCGCCGCCCGGCAGGTTCGCCATGACATCGGCCAGGTCGCGCGAGAAACCGGATTGGGTCAGGCCCCAGGCCATACCGGTGGCCGCACCCACGATGAAGATGATGGCGCCGGCCAGCGCGGCGGTGTCGATCAACATGCGCGGCAGGCGCTGCCAGTCGAAGCGGCGGTACAGCAGCAGCCCCGCCAGCACCGAATACGCGATG
Source organism: Achromobacter sp. HZ34 (assembly GCF_002209485.1). Classification (GTDB taxonomy): domain Bacteria; phylum Pseudomonadota; class Gammaproteobacteria; order Burkholderiales; family Burkholderiaceae_B; genus Bordetella_C. Next base: position 776,972 of record NZ_NJIX01000003.1, read on the forward strand.
CCCAGGGTGGACACCTCGGTCGCCGTCGCCACGCCTTCGACCACCGCCGCGCGGATGAAGAAAGGCAGCAACAACGCCGGCAGCGCGATGGCCATCAGGCGCAGGATCTCCCGGCCTGGCACGCGGCGCACCTGGGACAGGTCCTCGTCACGGCTACGGCGCCAGACGATGATGGCCAGCGTCAGGCCCAGCGCCACGCCGGGCAGCAGGCCGCCGGTGAACAAGGCCGCGATGGACACCCCGGTCACCGACCCTATGGTGATCAGCACGATGCTGGGCGGAATGGTTTCCGTCTGTGCGCCCGTGCAGGACAGCAGCGCGGCAAGATTGCCGGGCCGCGCGCCCCGCTGCTTCATTTCCGGGAACAGCGCCGGCGCCACCGCCGCCATGTCCGCCACCTTGGATCCGGAGATGCCCGACACCAGGTACATGGCGCCGATCAGCACATAGGACAGGCCGCCGCGCACATGGCCCAGCAGGCTGGCGAGGAAGCCGATCATGGCGCGCGCCATGCCGGTCATCTCGATCAACAGTCCCAGGAAGATGAACATGGGCACCGCCAGCAGGATCAGGTGCGACATGCCCTCGTCCATGCGGCCCACCAGCACCATCATGGGCGTGTGCGTGGTCAGCGCAAGATAGCCGAACGTCGCCAAGGCGAAGGAAAACGCGATGGGCACGCCCAGGAACACATTGGCCGCCACCACACCGACAAAGAAGATGACCAGGTTGATCTTGCCCAGGCCCGCCAGCAGCGGCTGCGCCAGCATGAACAGGCCGATGATCACCGCCACCGTGGCCACCGCGCCCACCGCCTGCCGTGCGCTGCCCACCCGCAGCAGGCGCAGCAGCGCGAACACCGCCATCAGGCCGAAGCCGATGGGCAAGGCCGACGCGCGCCAGGCATTGGAAATCTCCAGCGCCGGCGTGGTGACGATGGCCTCTTCGGACGCATACTCGAACGCATGCGGCAGGACCACCACCAGGAACGCCAGCGACGCGGCGATGGCCACCGTGTCGAGCCAGGCCCGCGTGCCCGGCGCGCAACGCGCCAGCAGCGCCGTCATGCGCATATGCTCGCCACGCCGCAGCGCCACCACGGCGCCCAGCATGGACAGCCACAGGAACAGGATGGACGCCAGTTCATCGCCCCACACCAGCGGCGCATGAAAGGCGTAGCGGGCGATCACGCCGGCGAGCAGGACGAAGATCTCGGCCAGCACCAGCACGGCGGCCGGGATTTCCACCGCCAGGCCGAGCAGGCGTTCGCAGCGGGCGATGACCCCCCCTGACGCCGCGACGGCACCTGTGGAGCCGGCATAGGGGGCGGCGGACACTTGCATGGCCTGCCCCGCTTACGCCAGCTTACCGACGGCGTCTTCCAGCAGGCTCCAGGCCTGGTCGCCGAACTTGCCCTTCCATTCGGCGTAGAAGCCGGACTGGCGCAAGGCCGCCTGGAAGCTGTCGGCGCCCGGGCGGTTGAACTTCAGTCCCTTGCTTTCCAGGTCGGCCTGGATGGACTCGTTCATCTTGCGCAGGTCGTCGCGCTGCTGCATGCCCGCTTCGTTGAAGGCGGTTTCCCACAGCTTCTGCAGATCCGGCGGCAGGCGCTTGAAGGCGCGGCCGTTGGCGATGAACCAATAGCCGTCCCAGATGTGGTTGGTCAGCGAGCAGTACTTCTGCACTTCGAACAGCTTGGCCGCCTGGATGATGGGCAACGGGTTTTCCTGCGCGTCGACGATGCGGGTCTGCAGGGCCGAATAGACCTCGCTGAATTGCAGGCTGGCCGGCGCGGCCGACAGGGACTTGAACATGGAGATCGACAGCGGGCTTACCGGCACGCGGATCTTGATGCCGTCCAGATCCTTGGCGCTGGCGATGGGCTTGTTGCTGGTGGTCACCTGGCGGAAACCGTTGTCCCACATCTTCTCGAAGGCATAAAGATTTGCCTTGGCGATGCCTTCGCGCACATGGGTGCCCAGCTTGCCGTCCATGGCCTTCCACACCTGGGCGTAGTCCGAAAAGGCGAAGCCCACGGCGTTGATGGCGGCCACCGGCACCACGGTGGCGATCACCAGCGCCGACGGCGTGAACAATTCGATGCCCCCGCTACGCACCTGCGACAGCATGTCGGTGTCGCCGCCCAATTGGTTATTGGGGAAGATGGCGATATCCAGGCGGCCGTTGGATTCTTTCTTGATACGGTCGACGGCCTGCTGCGCGCGGATGTGCAGCGGGTGCGTCATCGGCAGGTTGTGCGCGTACTTGTACGAGAACTCGGCGGCGGCGCGTGCGTAGCGCGGCACGCCAAGATACAGGGCGGGGGCGGCCGCCAGCGCGCGCAGCACCGTGCGACGGGTGGTGGGGGTCATTTGTCTTGTCTCCTTGGGGCGCCGGCGTAAAGATTTTCTTATGGACCTGCCAGCATTCGGAACCCGCCTCTTCTGGAAAACACCTCGCGCGGGCCTGCCCGTGCCAGGCGATTGCCATGAAGGCAGATCGACGTGGAGCCTAATGTATCGCGGCGGCTAGAATTGGAGAAACAGAAAATTTGGGACGATTATGCGATGAAAGAGATAAATCTCTCGACCCGGGATCTGCGTGCCTTCCTGGCCTTGGCCGAGCAGCGCAGCTTCACCCGCGCCGCCGTGCAATGCCATTTGTCCCAATCCGCCTTCAGCTCCCTGATCCGCGCCATCGAGGACACGCTGGGTTACCGCCTGTTCGACCGCAACACGCGCAACGTCGAACTGACACCGCAAGGGCAGCTGCTGGAATCGTCGGTGCGGCGCATGCTCAACGACTTCGACGAAATGATCGACGACTTCCGCGGCCATGCCACGTTGAGCAAAGGGCGCGTCTCGGTGGCGGCCCTGCCTTCGATCGCGGCGGGCTGGCTGCCGGGCATCTTCGCGGAATTCCGCCAGCGCTATCCGGCCATCGACATCGAGCTGGCCGACGTGCTGTCGGCGCCCTGTCTGGAACGGGTGCGCACCGGGCGCGCGGACTTTGCCCTGGCTTCGTCGGGGGTGCAGGCGCAGGACCTGGAGGCGCGGCTCCTGTGCAACGACCGCTTTCACCTGGTGTGCAAGGCGGACCATCCGCTGGCGCGCCAGCGCGAAATCGGCCTGCGCGATCTGTCGGCGGCGCCCTTCATCCACCTGGCCCGCTCGCACAGCGTGCGGCTGCAGCTGGAACGGGCCTTCCACCCCTATCCCATGAAGACCGTGATGGAGGTCGAGCAATTGGCCACGGTCACCGGCATGATCTCCGCCGGCATCGGCATCACGGTGGTGCCGGCCCTGACGCTGTATGAATTCGAACGGCCCGACCTGGTCAGCCGGCCCTTGCGCATGCCGGGACTGGTGCGGCGCATCTATCTGGTCAAGCGGCGCGGCGCCAGCCTGCCGGCGGCGGCCGCGCAGTTGTATGCGCTGATGCTGGAACGCAAGCCGCGCCGCCAGGCCACGCGCGCCCGTGCGTGACCGGCGGTTCGACGGCCCGACGATCCCGCGGGTGCATGGCTGGCGTTGGGGCGTTGGGGCGCTGGGGCGCTGGGGCGCTGGGGCGCTGGGGCGCTGGGGCGCTGGAGCGTTGGAGCGTTGGAGCGTTGGAGCGTTGGAGCGTTGGGGCGTTGGGGCGTTGGGGCGTTGCTAGTTCGGCCCGAGTAAGGCCTACTCGACCTGGACCACGGGCTCACCCGCGGCCATTTCACCCACCACCGCGGCGGTGTCGAAGCCCTGCGCGGCCAGCGTCTTCATGACCGCATCCACGGCATCCGGCGCGCAAGACACCAGCAAGCCGCCGGAAGTCTGCGGATCGGTCAGCAGCGCGCGGGCGACATCGTCGACGCCAGCGCCCAGGCGGATGGCCTGGCCATAGGACGTCCAGTTGCGGCCCGACGCCCCGGTCACGTAACCCTCGCGCGCCAGCTGCTGCACCTTGGGCAGCCACGGCAGGCCGGCCAGGCGCAGGCGCGCCGTCAGGCCCGCGCCGCGCGCCATCTCCAGCGTATGGCCAAGCAGGCCGAAGCCGGTCACGTCGGTGATGGCATGCACGCCCGGCAAAGCCGCCAGCGCGGGGCCAGGGGTGTTCAAGCGAGTGGTGCTGGCGATCATGGCGCGGTAGCCATCCTCGTCCAGATGGTTCTTCTTCAAGGCCGCCGACAGCACGCCCACGCCCAGCGGCTTGCTCAGGACCAGCACGTCGCCGGCGCGCGCGTCGGCGTTGCGCTTCACCCGCGCCGGATGCACCAGGCCCATGGCGGCCAGGCCGTAGATGGGTTCGACCGAGTCGATCGTGTGCCCGCCCGCGACCGGAATGCCGGCCTGGGCGCACACGTCCTGGCCACCCTTCAGGATCTGCGCGATGGTCTCGTGCGGCAGCACGTTGATCGGCATGCCGACGATGGCCAGGGCCATGATGGGCGTGCCGCCCATGGCGTACACATCGGACAGTGCGTTGGTGGCGGCGATGCGGCCGAAGTCATAGGGATCGTCGACGATGGGCATGAAGAAATCCGTCGTCGCGATCAGCGCCTGTTCGTCGTTCAGGCGATAGACGGCGGCATCGTCGGCGGTCTCGGTGCCCACCATCAGCTGGGGATGGGCCATGGCCGGACCGAAGCGCGCCAGCAGATCGGACAGGATCCCGGGCGCAATCTTGCAGCCACAGCCACCGCCGTGGGACAGGGAAGTAAGCCGGGGCGCGGCGTTGGCTTGAGCGTCTTGTGTCATGTCGGATCTCCAGTGCAGCAAAGCATAGCATCGGGCCCATGCCGGAAATGGCGGCATCCCCAGGTAGCTCCAAGACCGGAGTAAGGACGCGAAGTGCGCCAGATGGGCGCATCAGCCCTGCGCTTGCCCTGGCCTTCGGAATGGTTCACCATCCCTCGCACCGACAACCCTCCCCCCGCCCATCGCATGTTTGCAGAAGCCGAAGCCGATCCCAGTCTCAGCCGCGAAGCGTTCAAGAAGCAGGAAACGCGGCTGCGCACCGCCTTGGTCAAGGCGCAGTATGCCCGCCTGCAGGCGGGCGAGCGGGCCCTGTTGATCGTCGTGGCCGGCATCGACGGCGCGGGCAAGGGCGCCACGGTCAACCTGCTCAACGAGTGGATGGACCCGCGCCACATCCGCACCCAGGGTTTCGGTCCGCCGGACGACCTGGAGCGCCAGTTGCCCGCCTTCTGGCGCTACTGGAGCGCCCTGCCGGCGAAGGGGCGCACCGGCATCGTGTTCGGCTCCTGGTACGCGCCGCTGCTGTTCGAAGGTGCGCGCAAGCATCCCGATACGGAACGCCTGGACGCCCTGGCCACCGGCATCCGCCGCTTCGAAAACCAGCTGGCGGCCGATGGTGTGCAGGTTCTCAAGCTGTGGTTCCACCTGTCACCCAAGGCGCAGAAGGCTCGCAGCAAGCGCCTGCTGGCCTCGCCTGAAACCGCCTGGCAGGTGCTGCCGGAAGACCTGCTGGCGCAGAAGCATTTCGATCGCCTGCGCGAATCCGGCCATCACGCGATCAGCCGTACCGACAGCCCCCATGCGCCCTGGGTGGTGATACCCAGCGCCGACGACAACCAGCGCGCGGTAGCCGCCGCGCAGGCGGTGCTGCACGCGCTGCAGCGCGGCGCCATCCGGGTGCCGGCCGCCGCCGTGGCCGGCGCGGGCCAGGCCGCCCGCCGCGACGTGCTGGGCAAGCTCGACTTCAGCGCCAACGTCGACAAGGACGACTACGAAAGCCGCCTGGGCGCGCTGCAGGGCCGCCTGGCGCGCGCCATGCGCGACCCGGCATTCCGCCAGCGTTCCCTGGTGCTGGCGTTCGAAGGCCAGGATGCCGCCGGCAAGGGCGGCGCCATCCGCCGCGTCACCCAGCCGCTGGACGCGCGCCATTACGAGATCACGCCCGTGGCGGCGCCGTCCCCCCACGAGCTGTCGCGGCCCTACCTGTGGCGCTTCTGGCGCCGCGTGCCGCGCCTGGGCCGCGTCGCCATCTTCGACCGCTCCTGGTACGGCCGCGTGCTGGTGGAACGCGTGGAAGGTTTCACCCCTCCAGCCTGCTGGAAACGCGCCTATGGCGAGATCAACGACTTCGAAGGACAACTGGCCGGGCATGGCGCCATCGTCATCAAGTTCTGGATGGCGATCAGCCGCAAGGAGCAGCTGCATCGTTTCCGCGAACGGGAAGAGTCGCCCTACAAGACCTTCAAGATCACGCAGGACGACTGGCGCAACCGGCGCAAATGGCCGGACTACCTGACCGCCGCCAACGAAATGATCGCGCGCACCGATACGCCGATGGCACGCTGGCACATCGTCGCCACCGACGACAAACGGCTGGCGCGCCTGCAGGTGCTGGAACACATCGTCGAGACCGTGGAAAAAGCGCTGGGACGTGATTGATCTTGATACGCGGCCGCTACCGATCTTGCTATAAAGCCATCTTGCTATAAAGCGATCTTGGTATAAACCGTTTATCCACAGCCTGCCGGCGGCCTGATCCTTATGACCACTCTGCAACCCGACTGTCCTCTCTGCCAGCAACCCGGGGGCGCCCTGCTCTGGCGCGGCGACCATCTGCGCGTAGTGGAGGTCGACGATGCCGACTATCCGGGTTACACGCGCGTCATCTGGAATTCCCATATTCCAGAGATGACCAGCCTGTCGCGCCATGGCCGGGAATTGGTCATGCAGACAGTGTGGACGGTAGAGGAAGTGCAGCGCGAGATCTTCCACCCGGACAAGATCAACCTGGCCTCGCTGGGGAATATGGTGCCGCACCTGCATTGGCATGTGATTCCGCGCTGGCGCGGCGACCGCCATTTTCCCGACGCCGTCTGGGCGGCGCCGCGCGTGGCGCCCGGTGCCGAATCCGAGGAATGGCATGCCCGCATGACGCGTCTGCAAAGCCTGATGCAGCGCTACCGCAACCGCCTGCTCGAAGCCCTGGGCGCCATGTCGCGCCATTGATGCAGCCGCCGGCCGGCCGGCGGCGCGGTGCCGCTTGCCGCCAGATGCCGCCATGCCTCCGTTTGCCGTCGCGCCGCCCCGGCCGCCAGGGCATCCGTCCCGCAGTCACAGGAATACTTATGTTGAAGTCCATGTCCCGTAACGACCAAGCCCGCGACCCAGCGCACGCCTCGGCACGCGTCCAGGGCCGCGCACGGGCCCGCGCCCAAGCCCCGGGCCGCCTGCCCCTATTGCTGGCCGCCCTGCTGCTGGCCCCGGCCGCCTGGGCCGCGCGCCCGGTCAACAACACGCCCTGCCCGGCCATGATGGCGATCACGCAGACGCCGGTGAACACGCCGCAGGGCTGGACGCTGATGGCCGATCCGCGCCGCGATGCCAGCCATCACCTGCAGGCGGTGACATTCTTCTCCGGCGATCCCCAGGACATGGCGTCCCTGTCGCCGGACATCGAGAAGCGCACGCCCAAGGGTTATTCGTCGACGTGGCGCTTCCAGCAGCATGGCGGCCAGCAGGAAGACTATTGGATAGGCTGCAGCTACACCGACACCAACCTGATCGCCATCCGCAAGCTGGCCAGCAACATCAGCCAGTGCGACATGACCCAATACCTGAGCGACCGCAAGCGTCCAGGCGGATCGGTGGACATCATCTGCTATTGAGCAATAGCACCGGTCAGCCCGGATTCCGTTGCCCGCCCGCCGGCGGGCGGGCAGCTTTCGTGGAAGGGTAAAAGCACCGGGCTGCGGGGGCGGCAGCTCCCGTAAAGGCTCGATTTCAGTTTCCTCTCCTGGCTTTGGCACAATGGCGGCCATGCCCAACGACAACCGCCTGAAGACACCCCTGGCCGAGCAACTCGCCGGCCTGCCCGACACCTGGGCCGCCGCCCTGCGCGAGCCCGCCGTGGCCCAGGCCCTGGACAACCTCGATGCGCTGCTCACGCGCCGCCTGGCCGAGGGTGCCACCATCTATCCGGCCCAGCCCTTCCGTGCCCTGCACGGCCTGGCGCCCGCCGACGTCCGCGTGGTGATCCTGGGCCAGGATCCCTACCACGGCCCCGGCCAGGCCCAGGGCCTGGCGTTCTCGGTGCCGGATGAGGAACGCCGCCCGCCCAGCCTGCGCAACATCCTCAAGCAGATCGCCGCCGAATACCCGGACGCCCCGGTCGCCGCCAACGATCTCACCCCCTGGACCGAACAGGGTGTGCTGCTCCTGAACACATCGCTGACGGTAGAGGACGGCCAACCCGCTTCCCACGCCAAGCGCGGCTGGGAAATGGTCACCGACGCCCTGATCCGCCTGGTGGCGCGCGAGCCGCATCCCAAGGTCTTCCTGCTGTGGGGCGCCCATGCCCAGGCCAAACAGGCTCTGTTGCCGGCGGACAACAGGCATCTGGTCCTGACGGCGAACCATCCTTCCCCCCTCTCGGCTCTGCGTCCGCCCCTGCCTTTCCTCGGCTGCGGCCACTTCAAAAAGGCCAATGATTGGCTTGAATCTCAAGGACAAAAAATTGTCGATTGGGGTTTGCCCGATAAAAAGCTGGCATTACAAAACGAATTCAGGTTATGATTTGCGCGCTGCACCACTCAAGTTTCGGCACTTTCACGCGCCTTCGACCGGTTTCCGCATCGCACTAGCCTTTGCGCACCGAGTCTCCGGGTTCGGTAGTCATGCAGTCGCAGCCGGGTAAAACAGAATCCCGGCCCAAGCCGAACTTCATCGCTTCCTGACCCCTTTCCTTTCGCCCAGCGTTCAGTTCTTAGGAACGCGTCCCGCGCATGGTTGATCCGGTCGGCTTCGATGCTCACTCAACCGCGCCTGGACTCGGCCTCCTATCCCTGTAGCCGTCCGCGCATTTATTGCCGCTTATCAAGTGGCAAGGGCAAGTAATGTCTTTCGAAACGTCTATTGATTCCTCGACCGAAACCGCGATCGAGACCGCTGTCGAATCTTCCTTCGATACCCTGGGCCTGGCCCCCACGCTGTTGTCCGCGGTGAAGACCGCCGGCTTCACCATCCCCACGCCCGTCCAGATGGCCGCCATTCCGCAGGCCCTGGCTGGTCGTGACCTGATGGTCTCGTCGCAGACCGGCAGCGGCAAGACCGCCGCCTTCATGCTGCCGGCCCTGAACCGCATCGCCCAACAGCCCGCCAACAAGGGTGTCGGCGTGCAAGTGCTGGTGCTGACCCCTACCCGTGAACTGGCCATGCAGGTCAACGATGCCACCCGCATCTACGGCCGCAACATCGCCGACCTGCGTACGACCATCGTCGTCGGCGGCATGCCCTACGGTGCCCAGCTCAAGGCCCTGTCGCGTCGTGTCGACGTGCTGGTAGCCACCCCGGGCCGTCTGCTGGATCACCTGCAGTCGGGCCGCGTCAAGCTGAACACCGTGCACACCCTGGTGCTCGACGAAGCCGACCGCATGCTGGACATGGGCTTCATCGAAGACATCGAAACCATCCTCAGCCGCCTGCCCGCCGAACGCCAGACCCTGCTGTTCTCGGCCACGCTGGACGGCAGCGTTGCACGCCTCGCCTCGAAGATGATGCGCGATCCGCAACGTATCGAGATCGCCGGCGCCAAGGAAAAGCACGGCAACATCACCCAGAGCCTGCTGTACGCCGACGACCAGGATCACAAGAAGCAGTTGCTGGACCACGTGCTGCGCGATGCCAGCCTGGACCAGGCCATCGTCTTCACCGCCACCAAGCGCGGCGCTGACGATCTGGCGAACCAGCTGACCGACCAGGGTTTCGCCGCCGCGGCCCTGCACGGCGACATGAACCAACGCCAGCGCACCCGCACGCTGGGCCTGCTGCAACGCGGCCAGTTGCGCGTGCTGGTGGCCACCGACGTGGCGGCCCGCGGCATCGACGTGCAAGGCATCAGCCACGCCGTCAACTATGACCTGCCGATGCAGGCCGAAGACTACGTGCACCGCATCGGCCGTACCGGCCGCGCTGGTCGCAGTGGCCTGGCCTACACGCTGGCCACGCATTCGGAACGCCACAAGGTGCGCCGTATCGAACATTTCATCGGCCAGACCATCGCGCCGCAAGTCATCGCCGGCCTGGAACCCAAGCGCGCGCCGCGTCCTTATGAAGGCGGCGATCGTGGTGGCAAGCGCAGCTTCGGCGGCAAGCGCCCGCAGGGCCAGGGCCGTCCCTACCAAGGCGGCGACCGTCCCCGTTCGTTCGGTGGCGGTGACCGTCCCTCCTTCGGCGGTGATCGTCCCCAGGGCGGCTGGCGCGGTGGCGACCGTCCGCAAGGCGGCTTCCGCAGCGAAGGCGGTGCCCGTCCTGAAGGCGGTGGTTTCCGCAACGACCGTGCTGAACGCGGCGGCTTCCGTGCCGACGACGCGGCCCGTTCCGAAGGCTTCCGCTCCGAGCGCCCGCGCTTCGAAGGCGGCGCTCGTCCCGAGGGTGGATTCCGCCGTGAAGGCGGCCGTCCCGAGGGCGGCTTCCGTTCGGAAGGCGGCTTCCGTCGCGAAGGCGGTGCCCGTCCTGAAGCGGATGGCCGCCCCGGCGGCTTCCGTCGCGAAGGTGGTGCTCGTCCTGAAGGCGGCTTCCGCCGCGAAGGCGGTGCCCGTCCTGAAGGTGGCTTCCGTCGTGAAGGCGGTGCCCGTCCCGAAGGCGGCTACCGCTCCGAAGGTGGCTTCCGCCGTGAAGGTGGTGCCCGTCCCGAAGGCGGTGCCCGTCCTGAAGGCGGCTTCCGCGCCGAGCGCCGTGAAGGCGCTCCCAGCCACGGTCGCAGCGAAGGTTATGCCCGTCCGGCCCGGCCTGCTTTCGAAAAGCGCGGTGACGGTCCTGCCAAGCGTTTCGACAAGCCCGGCTTTGCCGGTCGCCGTGATTAAGCCTTTCGGCACCCATCTGTCGGATATCAACCGGACGGTAGCCCTTAATCGATAGGCGCCATCCGGAAGCTGTTCCGACGGTCGAAGCGGAATTCCCCATTTACTGAAAGAATGGGGGATTCCGCTTTTTTGATTTTTTACAGCCCCCGGCCAGAATGGGGGATTCCCATTTTGATAGTTCATCTTCCCCGAAAAAGAAGCATGACATCTCATCCCGCCTTCGAATTCGACCCCGACACCCGCATGCATGGTGAACGTGTGGCGCAGCATCTGCGCCAGGCCATCGCCGGCGCGGGTGGCTGGCTGCCCTTCGACGCCTGGATGGGCGAGGCGCTGTATGCCCCGGGCCTGGGCTATTACGCCGCCGGCAGCGCCAAGCTGGCCGAGGCCGCCAACGGCCAGGCGCCTACCGGCGACTTCGTCACCGCGCCCGAACTGACGCCGCTATTCGGCCAGACGCTGGCCAACCAGGTGGCGCAGGTGCTGCGCGCCAGCGACAGCCTGGACGTGCTGGAATTCGGCGCGGGCAGCGGCGCGCTGGCCGCCAGCGTGATTGCCGCGCTGGACGTCCTTGGCCTGCACGTGCGCTACGCCATCGTCGAGGTCTCCGCCGACCTGCGCGCGCGGCAGCGGCGGCGGCTGGCCGCCCTTGGGGACCGGGTCGTGTGGCTGGATCATTTGCCGGAATCCTTTGCCGGCTGCGTCCTGGCCAATGAGGTGCTGGACGCGATGCCGGTCGATGTCTTCCGCTGGGATGAGCAGGAAGACCTGCGCCAGCGCGGCGTCGCGGTCGATGCCGAAGGCGGCTTCGTCTGGGAAGACCGCCCGGCGGTGACGGAACTGGCGCACCGCATCGCCGAGCGCATGCCGCCGATGGCGGGCTATGTGTCCGAGATCAATCACCAGGGCGAAGCGTGGATGGTCGGCCTGGGGCAATGGCTGCGGCGGGGCGCCGCGTTGTTGTTCGATTACGGCTTTCCGCGGCACGAGTACTACCACCCGCAGCGCGCCGCCGGCACGCTGATGTGCCACCTGCGCCACCATTCCCATGCCGATCCCTTCCTGGCGCCGGGTTTGCAGGACATCACCGCCCACGTCGATTTCACCGCCATGGCCGATGCCGCGCTGGAAGGGGGGCTGGACGTGCTGGGCTACACGTCGCAGGCGCGCTTCCTGATGAATGCCGGCCTGATGGAACAACTCACCGGCCTGGACCCCAGCGACGCGGGCGCCTATGCCCGCGTGGTCGCGCCCGTGCAGAAGCTGCTATCGGAAGCGGAGATGGGCGAATTGTTCAAAGTCCTGGCCGTCGGCCGCGACATCGACGGCCCGCTACTGGGATTCAACCGCGGCGATCGCCGGGATACGCTGTAAGGCACCGCCATCGGCCGCGCGAACCGCGACGACGCGCGCCGCTCGGGTTATCGACGTTGACCGGCCGCACGATGGCGGCCGTTTTTATCTGGTCGATGAAGCGGATGATCAGCCAAGTTCTTGCAAGGCCTGCAGGCGTGCCGTGCGCAGCGCGGGCTTGATGCGGGCGGGATCGCCGCCTTCGGCGCGGGCAATGGCGCCGGCGTCGATGGCGCGGACCGCGGCGACGCGCGCCGCCCAGGTGTCGACGTCGACCGGCCGCACGATGGCAGCCGCCTTGAGCAGATCGATGAACCGGTCGGGCTTGCGCAGCGCGTCGCAACGCTCCATCAAATCCAGCGCCGCGGCCTCCGACGCCGCGCCTTGCGCGGGTTCATCGCCGTTCACCAAAGCCTCGTCTTGGTTGCCGCTACCTGCATTAGAACCGCTGCGGTGCTTGACGCCGGCGGCGCCGTTGGCAAGCTCGCCACGCTCCAGCGCATGAAGCACCTGCGGCAACAGGCGCGCTTCATCCGTGCAGGCCGCCGGCACACGCAGGCGCGCGCCCAGCGCTGCCGCGTCGGCCGTATGGCGGCATAGCAAGGCCCAGCGCCCGGCCAACGGCAGGCCCGCCGCCGCGGCGCGATCCAGTTCCGCCCCCGTGTCCTCGGCCAGGACCAGCCCGGGCAGCACACGCGGCAATGCCTCGCTGTCGCGCAACACGTCCAGCACCCGTGACGGCGTGCCCGTCATCAGGCCGCGCGAAATTTCCTTCCATACCCGCTCCGGCACCAGCGCATCCGCCTCACCGGCATGCACCATCCGGCGGCACAGATCCAGCGTCTCCGGCGCGATGGTGAAATCCGCGAAGCGCGCCGCAAATCGCGCCAGGCGCAAGATACGCACGGGGTCTTCGGCGAAGGCCTCTCCCACGTGGCGCAACACCTTCGCGCGAACGTCGGCCGCGCCGCCCAGAGGATCGATCAGGCTGCCGTCGGTGGCGCGGGCAATCGCGTTGACCGTCAGGTCACGCCGCTGCAAGTCCGCTTCCAGCGTGACGTCGGTGCCCGTGTAGAACGTGAAGCCTTTGTAGCCCTGACCCGACTTGCGCTCCGTACGCGCCAGCGCGTACTCCTCGCGGGTGTGCGGATGCAGAAATACAGGAAAGTCGCCGCCCACCGGCAGAAAGCCCAGCTTGGCCATCTGCGCCGGCGTAGCGCCGACCACGACCCAGTCGCGGTCACCCGCGGGCAGCCCGAGCAGATCGTCACGTACCGCGCCGCCGACCACATAGGCCGTCAACCCGGCCAGTGCTGGGTCATGCTCCCGCGCACTCACGGCAAAGGTACCGGCACGTTCGCTTGCGGCGAAATCTGGCCCAGGCGCTGCTTGAGCGATTGCGGCTGGCCCGTGAACAGCGCGGCGTAGTAAGTGGCGTTGGACATCACGTTCTTCACGTACGTGCGCGTCTCGGTGAAGGGGATGGTCTCCGCGAAGATGGCGCCTTCCACCGGATGGCTCAGCGTCGAACGCCACAGCACAGGCCGGCGCGGCCCCGCGTTGTAGCCGGCGCTGGCCAGCACCTGGGACCCGTCCAGGTCCTGCAGCACCATGCTCAGATAGCTGGTGCCAAGCTTGGTGTTGGTGTCGAAGTCATTGACGCTGTTCGGCGTGAAATCATCCATGCCGATCTTGCGCGCCACCCACTTGGCCGTGGCCGGCATCAACTGCATCAGGCCCGACGCGCCGACCGACGACCGCGCGTCCATGATGAAGCGCGATTCCTGCCGAATCAGTCCATAGACCCAGGCCGGATCCAGGGCTATCTGATTCGCCTGGGCGGCGACCCGCCCTTCGAACGGCGCGATGTAGCGTTGCGTGAAATCGAACTGCTTTTCCGTGCGATCCGACGTATTCACCACGCGGTCATAGATGTTCTCGTGACGCGCCAGTTCGGCGGCCGCCAGCAATTGCCGGTCGTCCATGTCGCGTATCGTGTAATTCCACTCAGGCACGGCGTCGCCACGCCATCCCAGGCGGAACAGCGCAATCGCGCGTTGCAGTCCCGGATTGGCGCGCGCCCGCGCCAGCTCCTGCGCCGACAACGGCGCCGGGCGCGGTGGCACCGTAATCGGCCGGCCCAGTTCCTCGGCCGCCAATTGGCCGTAGAAATTGAACTGGTCGGCGATGCTGGCATAGCGGCGCTGCGCTTCGTCCTTGTGGCCGGTGGCGGCCAGGCCGCGGGCATACCAATAGATCCAGCTGGGATCCGTGCGGTCGGACACCGGCATCGCATCGATGCTGGCCATCACCCAGCGCCAGTCGATCTTGGGCTGGCGCAGCGCGGCGCGCACCTTCCACGCCTGGTTGTAGGAGGTCATGCGGATATGGCCCGCTTCCACATACCAATCGTTGGCGCGCGAATCCAGGTTGAGCACCGCGACCAGGGCATATTGGCCACGCAGCCAGGCGACGTTCTCGCGCGGCAGGTTCTTGGCCCATTCGCGGCGGAAGTAGGCATCGGCGACGTCGAGATCCTTGCGCGGCAGGCGCGCAAGCGCAATGGTGACCAGCTCGGTCTCGGCGGCCGAACGGGGCGGCTTGGGCTGCTTCACCAGCCACTTCATCGGATCCTTCATCAAGGCGTCGTACGCCTTCATCTGGGCAGGATCGAACATGTAGCCGGCGAACTTGTCGGCATCCGTGGTCTTGTTGTTCTCGATGGCGTCGCGCAGTTGCGGTTCCAGTTGCTCCCAGCCCAAGACCTTGTCGGCCACCAACTGGTCGTAAAGGGTCCAGCACCAGGGGCCGGGCGAGAACGTGTCCATGGCCTGCTGCGCGCTGACCTTCTGCCCGGTCATGTAACGGCCGTTGAGAATGGCGCATTCGGTCTGCGGGCCCGTGTTCTTGACGGGGCCCAGCTTCTTGACGGTATCGAAATCACCGGACCGCGCAGCAACCAGCAGCCAGTCCTGGCGCAGCTTGTCGCCCAGATAGGAGTCGGCATTGCGCCGCAGGAAATTCTGCAGATCGGGCGTGGGCCGCTGGTTCGCAGGCAGGTTCCACAGCTGATAGCGCAACAGCCAGTATTCCGGATACATGCCCAGGATGTCGGACCGCGCCTGCGGCACGGTCATCGCCAACACCGACCATTGCTTGCGCTGCATGGCGTCGCGCGCCGCGATCACGGCCTGCTGCGCCATGGAAGGCGCGGAGGTAACCGGGGGGACCGGCAGGGGCTCCGGCGCGGGGATGACCATGCCGGGCAGTCCGGGCACCGCTGGGGCGCCAGGCCCGGCCGGCATAGGCACGGTCGGCACAGGCAAGGCTGGTACCGCGGGCCCGGTCGGCGCCAGGGCCGGTGCCGGCTGCACCGCGCCCAGGTCGGGCTGGACGGTGGACGGCGGTGGCGGTGTCGCCGGCGTCGTTTCCGCGGCGGTCGCTACGGTCGCGCCGCCCTGCGCCGACGTCCGCTGCTGTGCATCGACCGGCGCGCAGGCGACCGCCAGCAGCGACAGCGCGGGCAACAGCCGAAGCAAGGTGCGCGCCTGCTCGGCACGGGAAAATTTCTGATAACGTCCGGGATCCAGGCCTGCTCTCCTTAGCACTCCGCCGCAACACCTGTACGGAAAAATATGTCCAGCGAATTTACGCAAGAGGATAACGCAGTACCGCTACGCACGCGATTAAGACAAATCCGCGCTGCGCTTCCTGACGAGCAGCGCCGGCGCGGCGCCCTGCTTATGCGTGGACGTCTTTTTACCTGGCTGGCCATGGCGCGCGACGCCGCCCTGAAGGCCAACCGGCCGGCGCCCGCCGTGGTGGCCGCCTATTGGCCCATGCAGGACGAACCGGACTTGCGTCCCTTGCTGGAGCAGTGGGTGGAAGCCGGCATCACCGTCGCCCTGCCCGCCGTCCGCGAACGTAACCAGCCGCTCGAATTCCGCCCCTGGACGCCGGACGCACCCATGGTTGAAGGCCCCTATGGCATCCAGGAACCGCTGGCCGGTTCGGTGGTGATGCCCGACCTGGTGCTGGTGCCCACCCTGGGCTACACCCCTCTGGCCGACCGCGTGGGCTACGGCGGCGGCTATTACGACCGCACCTTGGCCGCCCTGAAGGCCGCCGGCCATCCCCACACCACCATAGGCGTGGCCTGGAGCTGCGGCCGCCTGGACCCCACCGAGCACGTGCCCGCGGCCCATGACGTCCGCCTCGACGCCGTGCTGACGCCGGACGGATGGCTACCCAAGGCGCCGTGACGCCGATGCCCTGATTCGGTGAATCGCCACAGCGCCATGGATCATCCAGGCGCCACGATCGCCCCGGCATGCCCGCGAATGCCCCTGGATGCACTATTCAGGGGCATCTTTTTTGGTGTTGGCACACGCCAGCCGATAAAGGATCGTGAAACTTATAGTGTCCGATCGGTTACCACCCTCTCGAAAAGTTGGCACAAGTGTTGCTTGTAACCCACTACCGGCCCGAACAAATTGGCTGTAGCGCGGATCAAGGCCCGTGCTTCGAGGAGGAGCCACATGATGGACATACCGTCCGGCCGCAACCCGGCTTATGACGAAATGGTCGACCGCGACGGCGCGATACGACCCCACTACCACGACTTCCAGCAATGGCTGCTGTCGCAATCCGACGACGTCATGGCGGCGCGGCGGGTCGAAGCCGACCTCAGTTTCCGCCGGGTCGGCATCACCTTCTCCGTGGCGGGCGATGAAGCCGGCACCGAACGCCTGATCCCCTTCGACCTGGTGCCGCGCATCATCCCGGCACAGGAATGGCGCCAGCTCGATGCCGGCCTGAAGCAGCGCGTGCGTGCGCTGAACATGTTCATCCACGACATCTACCACGGCCATGACATCGTGCGCGCCGGCATCGTGCCAGCCGAGCAGGTGTTCATGAACGCCCAGTACCGGCCGGAGATGCAGGACGTCGACGTCGCCGAGAACATCTATTGCAACGTCGCCGGCATCGACGTGGTGCGCGCGGGCCAGGGCGATTTCTACGTCCTGGAGGACAATCTGCGGGTGCCCTCCGGCGTGTCCTACATGCTGGAAAACCGCAAGATGTCGATGCGCCTGCTGCCGGATGCCTTCAGCCGCATCAAGATCAAGCCGGTGGCGCATTATCCCGACCTGCTGCTGGACAACCTGCGCGAAGTCGCGCCCGGCAATATCGACGATCCGACCGTAGTGGTGCTGACGCCGGGCCAGTACAACTCGGCGTACTTCGAACATGCTTTCCTGGCCCAGCAGATGGGCGTCGAACTGGTCGAAGGACGCGACCTGTTCGTCGAGCAGAACAACGTCTACATGCGCACCACGCGCGGGCCGCGCCGCGTCGACGTCATCTACCGCCGCCTGGACGACGACTTTCTCGATCCCCTGACCTTCCGTGGCGATTCCGCGCTGGGCGTGCCGGGCCTGCTGTCGGTCTACCGCGCCGGCCGCATCACGCTGGCCAATGCCATCGGCACCGGCATCGCCGACGACAAGTCGACCTATCTGTACGTGCCGGACATGATCCGCTTCTACCTGGGCGAAGAGCCCATATTGCAGAACGTGCCGACCTGGCGCTGTTCGCGGCCGGACGAGCTGTCGCACGTGCTGGCCAATATGCACGAACTGGTGGTCAAGGAAGTGCACGGCGCCGGCGGCTACGGCATGCTGGTGGGCCCCTCCTCGACCCGCGCGCAAGTCGAGGGCTTCAAGGACCGCGTGCGCACCAACCCGGCGGCTTATATCGCCCAGCCGACGCTGGCGCTGTCCACCGTGCCGACCTACGTCGAATCGGGCGTGGCGCCGCGCCACGTCGACCTGCGCCCCTACGTGCTGTGCGGCAAGGAAATGCGCACCGTCCCCGGCGGCCTGTGCCGCGTGGCGCTGACCGAGGGCTCGCTGGTGGTCAACAGCAGCCAGGGCGGCGGCACCAAGGACACCTGGGTGCTGGAGGAGTGAACCATCATGCTTAGCCGTACCGCCGACAACCTGTTCTGGATGTGCCGCTACGTCGAGCGCGCCGAAAATACCGCGCGCATGCTGGACGTCAATCTGCAGATGTCCCTGCTGCCGCAGGACGAGGCCACGCGCGAACGCTCCTGGCGCGCCTTGATGCGCATCTCCGAACTGCAAAACCAGTTCGATGCGCGCTACCCTGAAGGCTCGCCCCGCGACGTGCTGCGCTTCATGGTGCGCGACGAGGACAATCCTTCGTCCATCTATGCCTGCCTGCGCCTGGCGCGCGAAAATGCCCGCGCGGTGCGCGGCAGCCTGACCACCGAGGTCTGGGAAACCTACAACACCACGTGGCTGGAACTGCTGAAGCACCTGCGCATGGACCTGCCCGAACGCAACCCGGGCGAGTTCTTCGAATGGGTCAAGTTCCGCTCGCACGTGGCGCGCGGCGTGATGATAGGCACCATGCTGGAAGACGAGGCGCTGCACTTCCTGCGCCTGGGCATGTATCTGGAACGCGCCGACAACATGGCGCGCATGCTGGACGTGAAGTTCTATGAATATGAACGTGGCGATGAAAAGGATCACGACCAGGGCGAGGCGCATGGCGATGCTCACGGCGCTGTGCAAGGCGATGCTCAAGGCGATGTACAACGCGATGCGCGCGGCGATGCCCAAGCGGATGCCCAAGCCGATGCCCAAGCCGATAAAACCCAGGCCCTGGCGGAGCGCCCCGCCGCGCATACCGAGTTCTACCGTTGGGCAGCCATCCTGACCTCCGTGTCCGGCCTGGAGATCTATCGCAAGGTCTACCGCGATGTCATCACCCCCGACCGCGTGGCCGAATTGCTGATCCTGCATGGCAACATGCCGCGTTCGCTGCTGGCATCGATGCGCGCGGTGGCCGGCACGCTGGCCCTGGTATCCAACGACCGGTCCGCGGAGACCGAACGGCGCGCCGGCAAGCTGTGCGCCGAACTGGAATACGCTCGCGTCGAGGACATCCTGTCGGGCGGTCTGCACCGCTACCTGGAGCAATTCCTCGATCAAACGAAAGACCTGGGCAGCCGCATCGGCCAGGACTTCCTGCTGTCGACCTGGGCATAGAGATAGCCATGCGCATCATCCAAGGACGCCGACCATGAAGCACTTCATCAAGCATGTGACGCGCTACCAGTACACCGCGCCGGTCACCTACAGCATCCAGACCCTGCACCTGACGCCGCGCCCGGAAGAACACCAGCGCTCGCTGCGCTGGCATATCGAGGCGCCCGGCACGCTGCAGGAACAGGTCGATGCCTATGGCAACGTCACGCACACCCTGACGCTGAACCGCCCGCACGAGGAAATCGAGTTGCGCGTCAGCGGCCAGGTAGAGATCGATCCCCTGCCCTATGGCGTCGTCAACGGCGACGAAAGCCGCCTGCCGGTGCATGCCTACTGCGTGCCCACGCCCTTGACCCAGGCCGACGAAGCTGTCCGGGCCTTCTGCCGCGAGGTTTTGCCGACGGGCCTGAGCCGGCCGGAAGACAGCCTGGCCCTGGCGGAGGCGATCGCCGACCGGGTGGCCTATGAACCCGGCACCACCGACGTCACCACCGCCGCCGGCCAGGTGCTGGCGCTGGGCCACGGCGTCTGCCAGGACCATGCCCACCTGTTCCTGGCCTGCGTCCGTTCCCTGGGCGTGCCGGCCCGCTACGTCAGCGGCTATCTGTACACGGAAGCCGACCACGCCGCCAGCCACGCCTGGGCCGACGTCTGGCTGCCTGACCTGGGCTGGAGCAGCGTGGACATCACCAATCGCCAGTTCGCCTCCGACTGCCATTGCCGGTTGGCGGTGGCGCGCGATTACGACTCGGCGGCGCCGGTACGGGGCGTGCGCAACGGCGGCGGCCAGGAATCGATGACCGTTACAGTTCAAGTGCAGTCGGCGCAGCAGTAATACAATGGCCGGATAGTCTTTTTCCCTATCCATCCAATGACTTATTGTGTAGCAGCCCGCCTGCGCGACGGTCTGGTATTTCTTGCCGATTCCCGTACCAACGCGGGGGTGGACCAGATCAGCGTGTTTCGCAAACTCAGCGTGTTCGAGCGCCCGGGTGAGCGAGTGATGGTTCTGATGACGTCCGGCAACCTGGCCGTCAGCCAGGCCATCGTCAATCAGCTATCGACCGTGGACAGCGATGATCCAGC
Organism: Achromobacter sp. HZ34; assembly: GCF_002209485.1. Taxonomy (GTDB): domain Bacteria; phylum Pseudomonadota; class Gammaproteobacteria; order Burkholderiales; family Burkholderiaceae_B; genus Bordetella_C. Next base: position 797,303 of record NZ_NJIX01000003.1, read on the forward strand.
GTCGATCTGGTGCACGCGCAATATGTTCGAAGCGGCGCGCCTGGTGGGCGATGCGGTGCGGCAGGTCCATCGCCGCGACGCCGAAGCCCTGCATGAGCAGGGGGTGGAATTCAACGTCAACCTGATCTTCGGCGGGCAGATCAAGGGCGAGCGCTGCCGCCTGTTCCAGCTCTACTCGGCCGGCAACTTCATCGAAGCCCACGATGAATGCCCTTATTTCCAGATAGGTGAAGCGAAGTACGGCAAGCCCATCATGGACCGTGTGCTGCTGCCCGAGACCACACTGGACGAGGCGGCCAAGTGCGCGCTGATCTCCATGGACTCGACGCTGCGTTCGAATATTTCCGTGGGGCTGCCGCTGGACCTGTTGGTGTACGACAACAACGCGCTGCGCGTCAGCCGTTTCGCCAACATCGACGAGCACAACGAGTATTTCCGCATGATCCGCGGTAGCTGGGGCGAACGCCTGCGCCAGGTTTTCGCGGAGATCGAGGATCCCGTCTGGACCGATCCCTGCAACCCCGACAGCCTGGTGCCTCCCGGCCGGGTGCACCAGCCGGTGCGCATCCTTCCCGGTAACCCCGAACCCTGTGGTCTGGCACCCCTGCAATCGCTGGCCGAGGGGCCGGATACGCCGCAACAGGAATAGGAAGATCGTCTCGCCGCCGGCGTCCGAGGGTCGCTACCCGCGATCAAGGTCCGCCGCGAGGTCGGCGCACGGCCCGAACAGGTGCCATCAAGAATATTTCCCTGAAAGGGAATATCTCGTTGAACCCGGCCGGTGCAATTCCTCGGCCAGACGGGCGCGGCCAAAAAAATATCCCCCTGGAAGGGGGATATTTTTATCTTCTTTTACAACAGCCTGGACAGCTCAGAGGCCGAGGTTTTCCCATATCGCCATCGGCGCTTCGGCGTTGTTCAACGTGTAGAAGTGCAGCCCCGGCGCACCCTGGTCCAGCAGGCGCTGGCACAGGCCGGAAATGACATCGATGCCGAAAGCCCGGATCGACGCCTTGTCATCGCCATACTCGGCCAGCCGCATGCGTATCCAGCGCGGAATCTCCGCGCCGCACATCTGCGAGAAACGCACCAGTTGGCTGTGATTGGTGATGGGCATGATGCCCGGCACGATGGGTACCGTCACGCCCTTCGCAGCGGCCCGGTCGATGAAATCGAAATAGGCGTCGGGATTGAAGAAATACTGCGTGATGGCGCTGTCGGCGCCGGCCTGCACCTTGCCGACAAAATGGTCGAGGTCGGCCGCCGAGCTTTCCGCCTGCGGATGGGTCTCCGGATAAGCCGCCACTTCGATGTGGAACCAGTCACCGGTTTCTTCCCGGATGAAGGCCACCAGGTCGCGCGCATAGCGCAGCTCACCGGCGCCGCCGCCCATGCCGGACGGCAGGTCACCCCGCAAGGCCACCACCTGCTTGACGCCTTCCTCGCGGTAGGCGCCGAGTATCTTGCGCAGGTCGTCGCGCGACGCCCCCACGCAGGACAGATGCGGTGCGGCGTCCACGCCCAGGTTGCGCATGGTGCGCACCGTATCGGCCGTGCCTTCACGCGTCGAGCCGCCAGCGCCGAAGGTGACGCTGACGTAGCGCGGATGCATGGCCAGCATCTGTTTGGCGGCGCGCACCAGCCGCTCCTGGGCGGCGATGTCGCGCGGCGGAAAGAATTCGAGGCTGAGCGCCGGCGTCTTCGTATCGGTCATGAGCTAACGAGCATGGAAAGCAGGCCCGAGATGATCGAATACAGCACCGCGCCGATCACGGCCCACCAGAAGCCATTGACCTGGAAGCCTTTGAGGATGGACCCGGCAAACCAGAACAACAGCGCATTGAGAACGATAAGGAAAAGACCCAATGTGACGATGGTGATGGGCAGCGTCAGCAACACCAGCACCGGCTTGACCAGCATATTCAATAGCCCCAGCACCAGGGCGGCGATCAATGCCGATCCGAAACTGGCAACCGCGATGCCGGGCAGCAGATAAGCCACGATCAGCAAGGCAACGGCGTTCAGTATCCAGACGAGTATCAAGGTCATATCGGGTCTCCCGCAAAGTTTGACGAGCAGCTTCGGCGTACGCATCCAAAGGATGTATCCCACGAGAGGATACGACGAAATCCCTTCCTGGAAGGCAGCGCCGACATACTGCAGGCGGTCCCGCGCCCGGCGGGCGCGAAGGACCTGACCCTATTTTGCGTCAAAATTAGTAACGGTAATGATTGCTCTTGTAAGGACCGTCAACCGACACGCTGATGTAGTCGGCCTGTTCCTTGGACAGCGTGGTCAGGTTCACACCCAGCTTCTTCAGGTGCAGACGGGCGACCTTCTCGTCCAGCTGCTTGGGCAGCACATAGACCTGGCCCTTGGTGTAGGCCTCGTTGCGCGTGAACAGCTCGATCTGCGCGATGGTCTGGTTGGTGAAGGACGAGGACATCACGAAGGACGGGTGGCCCGTGGCGCAACCCAGGTTCACCAGGCGGCCCTTGGCCAGCAGGATGATGCGCTTGCCGTCGGGGAAGATGACGTGGTCGACCTGGGGCTTGATCTCTTCCCACTGCAGGTCTTCCAGGCCGGCAACGTCGATTTCGTTGTCGAAGTGGCCGATGTTGCAGACGATGGCCTGGTCCTTCATGCGGTCCATGTGGGCGCGCGTGATGACGTTGTAGTTGCCCGTGGCGGTGACGAACATGTCAGCCTTGTCGACGGCTTCTTCCATGGTCACGACCTTGTAGCCTTCCATGGCGGCCTGCAGGGCGCAGATGGGATCGATTTCCGTGACCCAGACCTGGGCGCGCAGCGCCATCAGGGCCTGGGCGCAGCCCTTGCCCACGTCGCCGTAACCGGCCACGACGGCGATCTTGCCCGCCACCATGACGTCGGTGGCGCGCTTGATGCCGTCGACCAGCGATTCACGGCAACCGTACAGGTTGTCGAACTTGGACTTGGTGACCGAGTCGTTGACGTTGATGGCGGCAAAGGCCAGCTCACCCTTCTGCGACATCTGGTACAGGCGATGCACGCCGGTGGTGGTTTCTTCGGTCACGCCGCGGATGGCCGCCAGGCGGGTCGAGTACCACTTCGGATCACGCGCCAGCTGGGCCTTGATGGCCGCGAACAGCACGCGCTCTTCTTCGCTGCCCGGCTTGGCCAGCACGGAGATGTCGCTTTCAGCCTTGGTACCCAGGTGCAGCAGCAGCGTGGCATCGCCGCCGTCGTCCAGGATCATGTTGGCGTGCTGGCCATTGGGCCATTCGAAAATGCGGTGGGTGTAGTCCCAGTACTCTTCCAGGGTTTCGCCCTTGACGGCGAACACCGGCGTGCCGCTGGCCGCGATGGCGGCGGCGGCGTGGTCCTGGGTCGAGAAGATGTTGCATGAAGCCCAGCGCACGTCGGCGCCCAGGGCGGTCAGCGTCTCGATCAGCACGCCGGTCTGGATGGTCATGTGCAGGCTGCCGGCGATGCGCGCGCCCTTCAGCGGCTGCGACTTGGCGAATTCTTCACGGGTGGCCATCAGGCCGGGCATTTCGGTTTCAGCGATGGCCAGCTCGCGGCGGCCCCAGCCAGCCAGGCCGATATCGGCAACCAGGTAGTCGGACTTGTCGGACACGGTGTTCATTGTGATTACTCCACATGAGAAAACGGACGGCGCTACGGCGCGGCCGGCGGGACGAGTGCGCGGACACCTGTGCGGTGACCGGCCGTTCCGGTGGAGAACCAGACGGCGTGCTCGCCTTCGCTGCCGCGATGCAGCTAGGGTGAGCGCCGTTTCATGGGGGCCGCGCGAACGCGGCCTACCCTGGATGCTTGAGCCTGGCGGATCCGGTGGCGATGGTGTCGCCGACGCGGTAATCCGTCGCAACGCTCCTCAAGCGTGGGCGACATTGTAGCGGGTGGCTGGCGTAAGCGGTACAAATGCCGCCAATAGATCCTTGGCGATGCTGTCCCACGTGCGCCCCAGGGCATGCTGGCGCACCGCATCCCGGTCCAGTGCCAGGGCCGCGCGGCAGGCCGCGCCCAGGTCATTGTCGAGGTAACCGGTGACGCCTTCCTGGATCACCGCCAGCGGCGCTTCGCTGCGGAACGCCGCCACCGGCGTGCCGCAGGCCATGGCTTCCAGCATCACCAGGCCGAAGGTGTCCGTCAGGCTGGGGAAGACGAACACATCGGCGGCCGAGTAATAACGGGGCAGTTCGGCGTCGGTGCGCATGCCTTCGAAACGGACATTGGGAAATTTCTTGCGCAGGCGGGCTTCGTCCGGGCCCGCGCCCACCACCAGCTTGGAGCCGGGCAGGTCCAGCGCCAGGAAGGCGTCCAGGTTCTTTTCCTTGGCGACGCGGCCGACGCTCAGGAAGACGGGGCGCGGCAGTTCGGAGAACGCGTCGCGCGCGCCCGGCGTGAATTTCTTGCCGTCCACGCCGCGCGACCACACCTGCAGGTTCTGCAAGCCGCGGCTGGCGACGATGTCGCGCACCGTGGGCGTGGGCACCAGCACCTGTTGCGAGGGCTTGTGGAACCAGCGCAGGAAACGCCACGGCAGCGCGGCCGGGATGCCCATGCGTGCTTCCAGGTAGTCGGGAAACATGGTGTGGAAGGACGTGGTGAAGCGCCAGCCGCGTTTCTGCGCCATGCGCCGCGCGGCCAGGCCCAGGGGGCCTTCGGTGGCGATGTGCAGCACGTCGGGGACGATATCTCCCAGCACGCGCTTGAGCTGCCGGCCAGGGAACAGGCACAGCCGCAAATCGGGCTCGGACGGCGCCGGCACGGTGCGCGCCCCTTCCGGGCTGACCACCAGCACTTCGTGGCCCCATTCCCGCAACAAGCGGCACATGGTCGTCCACGTACGGACGACGCCGTTGACCTGTGGATGCCAGGCATCCGTGACCAGCACTATGAGCATGGCGAGCACCTGGGGAGTCGCGAAAAACGCCATTAAGCCTGGCTTAGATGACATGTCCGCGACAGAGGGATTCAGTGCGGCTGCGGCGCGACGACGGGTGAGGGCGCATGCCCAGGCGTCGCCGCGCTTGCGGTGTCTCGCGTTGCGGCGCGTATGCGACAGCGCGGGCGTCCATGTACGCCATGGCCAGGCGATCGGCGCCGCCGTTGACTTTTATCAACAGCACAGCACGCCCCCGCTGCCATTCTTCCTCTACAGGATTTCGATATTGGAGAAATGAAGATGGCAATCCCGATGGCAAGCGGGCTGCGCAGCCCCCGCGCCGACCGTGCCGGTCGTCCCGACAGTACCGGGCGCTGTGTGAACGTTGTGCGCGCAGGTGTCGCATTGTGTAGCCTGGCCGCGGCCTTGTTCGTGGCCGCACCGGCCCACGCTTATGACGCCGGCGACTGGTTGCTGCGCGTGGGCGCCACCCAGGTGCGACCAAAGTCCAACACCGGCAATGCGCTGGACGGCGCGGTCGGCCTGCATGCGGACAAGAGCGTGCGGCCCAGCTTCACGGTCACGTACATGGCCACGCAGAACATCGGCATCGAACTGCTCGGCGCCGTGCCCTTCCAGCACGACGTCAGCGGCAGCGGCGCGGTCAGCGGCAATATCGTCGATACCAAGCAGCTGCCGCCCACGCTAAGCCTGCAATGGCATTTCCTGCCTGACAGCAAGATCCAGCCTTATGTGGGCGTGGGCCTGAACTACACCCACTTCTTCGACACCAAGGGCCGTGGCGCCCTGGCTGGCAACAACGTCAAGCTGACGGATTCGTGGGGCGTGGCCGGCCAGGTCGGCGTGGATTACCAACTGAGCGACCGCTGGCTGCTGAACGCCGACGTGCGCTACATCGATATCGATTCGAAGGTGAAGCTCAACGGCGACACCATCGGCCACGCCCATGTCGACCCATGGGTGTTCACCGTGGCGGTGGGCTATCGGTTCTGAAGTACCGGCGGTATCACCGTTTCCGAGCGCAACGACGCGTGTTGACGGCCGGGCGGCGTACGAAAGTCCGGCGCCCTGAAACGGTGCCCCCGTTCAGCCCTTGCGGCGTGGGTAGCCTTCCGCGCGGATGCGGGTCCAGATGACCTGCTTTTCTTCCGGGCTCAGGAAGACCCACTCGGCCACTTCCATGGCCGTGCGGCCGCAGCCGCGGCAGATGTCGTCATACAGCGTGGAGCAGACCGCCACGCAGGGTGAATCCGTGGTCGTGAAAACGCCCCGGCCGCCTTGTTGGGCAGGGGGCGTGGCGGGGCCCCCGGCGCTGGCGCTGGAGGGGCTGGCGTCAGCGCAGGGCGCGGCGCCTTCGGGGACGGAAGAAGAGGAATCGATGTACGGGCAAACCATGGACGGAGCATAGCACCGGGGCCATGGCCCTTACCCGCGCGGGTCCGAAGGTTATAGCGCGGTGTAAGCGCCTACTGTCGTGCTATCACTGCGCCGGCCGCAACTTGCGTACTTCTTCGTCGGAAGGCAGGAAGGCCGCGCCGTCCTTGTAGGTGTAATCCACCATCACCCCTTTGCCCTCCTGCACCGCCAGCTTGCCGACATAGGCGCCCATGGTCGATTGATGGTCGATGGCGCGGTACTGGATGCGGCCGAAGGGGATATCTACTTGCAGGCCCTCGAACGCCCCGATCAGCTTGTCCGGCTGTGCACTGCCGTCAGTCTTCGCCAGCCCGGCCGCCAGCGACTTGATGGCGCTGTAACCCACCACGGCGCCCAAACGCGGATAGTCCTTGAAGCGGTCGCGATAGGCCTTGAGGAAAGCCGCATGCGCCGGCGTCTGGATGGTGGACCAGGGATAGCCGGTGACGATCCAGCCCACCGGCGTCTCGTCCTTGAGCGGATCCAGATACTCGGGCTCGCCCGTCAGCATGCTGACCACCGGCGTGGCCGGGAACAGGCCACGCGTGGTGCCTTCCCGCACCAGCTTGGTCAGGTCGCCGGCGAACAGGACGTTGAAGATGGCGTCCGGCTTGGCGTCGGCCAGGGCCTGCGCCACGCTGCCCGCGTCCACCTTGCCCAGCGGCGCAGCCTGGTCGCCCACGAACTCGACGTCGGGCTGGGCCTTCTTCAGCAACTCCTTGAAGGTGGCCACCGCCGACAGGCCGTACTCGTAATTGGGATAGACGAAGGCCCAGCGCTTCTTGTTCAGCTTGACCGCTTCCGGCACCAGCATGGCGGCCTGCATATAAGTGGAGACGCGCAGGCGGAAGGTATAGCGGTTGCCGTTCTGCCAGACGATCTTGTCGGTCAGGGGCTCGCTGGCGAGGTAGAAAATTTTCTTCTGCCGCGCGAAATCGGCCAGCGCCAGGCCGATATTGGACAGATAGCCGCCCAGCAGCACGTCGACGCGCTCGCGCGACATCAGCTCTTCGGCGGCGCGCACGGCATCGCCCGGATTGGCATTGTCGTCACGCGTGAACAATTCCAGCTTCTTGCCGCCCACGCCGCCGGCCTGGTTGATCTCGTCCACCGCCAGCTGCATGCCGTTGCGGTAGGGTTCGAGAAAAGCGGGCTGCGCCTTGTAGCTGTTCACCTCGCCGATACGCACGGTGATCTGCGCCTGCGCGGCGCCAGCCGCCAGCGCCCAGGCCGCACCGGCCAGGCCCAAGGCACGTGCGGTTCGCATGATAGTGGCGAAGGGGTAACGCTTATCCATGATGACTTTCCGATTGCAGATGCGTAGCGGTTGCTGACCGCGTGACTATAACGGAGGGGGCCTGGGCGCCGCAGTCCGGGCAGACCCGTGGATCGCCCAACCCGATCCAGAACTACACAAAGAAATCCAGCGCCCGCGCGGTGACCGCATCGGGCACTTCCTCGGCCAGGTAATGCGCGGCATCCAGGGCGGCGCCATCGACGACGTCGGCCACCGCGTTCCACAGCGCCAGCACATCGAAGTTGCGCCCCACCGCGCCGCGCGCACCCCATAAAACATGGATCGGGCACGTCAACTTGCGCCCCGCGACACGGTCGGCGCGATCATGCTCCAGGTCCAGGGTGGCGGAGGCGCGATAGTCCTCGCAAATGCCCACCGCCAGCCCCGGAAGCGCGGCGCAGCGTTCATACTCGGCCAGGGCGCGCGGATCGAAGATGGCCAGGCCACCGGGCCGCCCACCCATCACGGCGCGTACGTAGAACACCGGGTCATGGCCGATCATGGTTTCCGGCATGGGCGCCGGCTGTATCAGCCAGAACCAGTGCCAATAGGCCTGGGCAAAAGCCCGGGTAGTGCCCTGGTACATATCCAGCGTGGGCGCGATGTCCAGCAGCATCATGCGCCCGACCCGTTCGGCATGGTCCAGCCCCAGCCGATGCGCCACGCGGGCGCCACGGTCATGCGCCAGCACGTCGAAGCGCTCGTGCCCCAGGGCACGCATCAGGTTCACCATGTCCTGTGCCATCACGCGCTTGGAATGGGCAGCGTGGTCGGGCGCCGCGGCCGGCTTGCCGCTGTCGCCATAGCCGCGCAGATCGGCCGCCACGCAGGTGAAGCACTGGGTCAACGCGGGCCACAACCGGTGCCAGATGACATGCGTCTGCGGATGGCCGTGCAGCAGCAACAGAGGCGGCCCCTCGCCCGCCACCCGTGCGGCGATATGCATGCCGTCGCCGACGTCTATACGTTGCAGGGGCAAGTCGAACAGCGTGGTCATGATGTCTCCCGGGTTCAACAGATCGAGGCGGCGGTGGGGCGGCAGGCATGCCGTCGAAAATCGCCTGATCCGCAACCATAGACAATGACAACGCCAAAACGCAAGGCCTGCGCCCCGCCCACGCTGCATCGGACTGTCGTAGCGAGCGTGGGGGGTGGGGGACGTCGTGTCATCGGACCCCATGAAAAAAGGGCGGTCCCACGAGGGACCGCCCTTTTTGTACCGCATGCAGCCGCCCTGGACGGCCCGCAATGCAGTTACGTGACCGTCAAGCCAATCACACCGCCTTCTTCAGCGCGGCAACCTTGTCGGTGGCTTCCCACGTGAATTCCGGCTCCGAGCGGCCGAAGTGGCCGTAGGCGGCGGTCTTCGCGTAGATCGGACGCAGCAGGTCGAGCATGTTGACGATGCCCTTCGGACGCAGGTCGAAGTGCTCGTGCACCAGCTTGGCCAGTTGTTCATCGGGCACCACGCCGGTACCTTCCGTGTACACGGTGATGTTGATGGGCTCGGCCACGCCGATGGCGTAGCTGACCTGCACCTGGCACTGGCGCGCCAGGCCGGCCGCGACGATGTTCTTGGCCACGTAGCGGGCAGCGTAGGCAGCCGAACGGTCCACCTTGGACGGATCCTTGCCCGAGAACGCGCCGCCGCCGTGCGGGCAAGCGCCGCCGTACGTGTCGACGATGATCTTGCGGCCGGTCAGGCCGCAATCGCCTTGCGGGCCGCCGATGACGAAGCGGCCGGTCGGGTTGACCAGGAACTTGGTCTTGGCGGTGATCAGGCCTTCGGGGAAGCAAGGCTTGATGATGTCTTCGATGACCGCTTCACGGATGGTCTCTTGCGTCACTTCCGGATGGTGCTGGGTCGACAGCACCACGGTGTCCACTTCAGCCGGCTTGCCGTCGATATAACGGAAAGTCACTTGCGACTTGGCGTCCGGACGCAGCCACGGCAGGCGGCCGTCCTTGCGCAGTTCGCTCTGGCGCTGCACCAGGCGGTGCGAGTACCAGATCGGCGCGGGCATCAGGTCGGGGGTTTCGTCGCAGGCGTAGCCGAACATCAGGCCCTGGTCGCCGGCGCCCTGGTTCAGGTAGTCCTCGGAGGTGCGATCCACACCCTGGGCGATGTCGGGCGATTGCTTGTCGTAAGCGACCAGCACCGCGCAGCCCTTGTAGTCGATACCGTAGTCGGTGTTGTCGTAGCCGATGCGGCGAATGGTGTCGCGGGCGACCTGGATGTAGTCGACGTTGGCGGTGGTGGTGATTTCACCAGCCAGCACGACCAGGCCGGTATTGCACAGGGTCTCGGCGGCCACGCGGGCGTTGGGATCCTGCGTGAAAATCGCATCGAGGATGGAGTCGGAAATCTGGTCAGCCACCTTATCGGGATGGCCTTCGGAGACGGACTCGGAGGTAAAGAGGAAATCGTTTTGCGCCACGGCAAGGTCCTTTTCACAAATACCGGCTTACCGGCAAGATTGTTCATCGGCGCGTTGCACCTGAAATCGCAATCTCGAATGGGACCTTGACTCGGCGCGACGCTTTAGCGGATTTTTACCCGGCAGCCGATGTGTATAGACATCTGGCCCACCTGGCGTCGCCCCGCAAGTTGTCGGTTAACTCGGCGACCGACGGATTTTAAGCGAAAATACCGACTTTCGCTGCCGCGCCCCTCCGGCGCCCCCTTCTTCGCATGCTGATTGTCGTTTTTTTTCGTCTGCTGGCCTGCCTGCCGCTGACCCTGCTGCAAAGCGCGGGGCGGCTGTTCGGACGGCTGGCTTATGCCCTGCCGGGCCGCTTCCGCCAGCGCCTGCGCGCCAATGCGACCCAGGCCGGCTACCCGGATGCCGCCTTCGCCCGCGCCGCCGCCGGTGAGATCGGCGCCATGATGCTGGAGCAGCCGAAGATCTGGTTCCGGCCGGAAGACTGCCTGGCGCGCACCGTTTCCGACGAGTGGGAAGTGGCCCAGGCGGCCCTGGCCGAGCAACGCGGCGTCATCTTCCTGACGCCCCATCTGGGCGGTTTCGAGATCAACGCGCGCTACCTGGCCAAGCGCATGCCGCTGACCGTGATGTTTCGCCCGCCGCGCCAGGCGGCGCTGGCGCCGCTGCTGGAGCAGGCGCGCAATACGGCCGAGCTGCGCGCGGTGCCGGCCACCATGCAGGGCGTGCGCGAATTCGTCCGCACCTTGCGCAAGCAACAGGCCATCGGCTTGCTGCCCGACCAGGCCCCGGGCGCGGGGGAAGGTGTCTGGGCGCCCTTCTTCGGCCGCATGGCCTATACCATCACCCTGCCGGGCAAACTGGCCGCGCCGCATGACGTGCCCATCGTCCTGATGGCCAGCGAACGGCTGCCGCGCGGGCGCGGCTGGCGCATCCATCTGATGCGGGTGCCGTCCCCGTTACCCGAAACGCCGCAGGAGCAGGCCGCCTTGCTGAATTCCGCCATGGAAACCCTGATCCGCCGCTTTCCGCGGCAGTACCTGTGGAGCTACAACCGCTACAAGACGCGCGGTTCACCACCGCCCGACGCCGTCGCCGGGCAGGAGCCGGCGCCATGACGGAGCTGCGAGACAAACGCGATCCGGCCGCCAAGCCCGGCCTCAAACGCCGCGCTCTGGAAGCCTTGTTCGGGTGGTTCGGCAATGTCAGTCCCGCCACACGCCTGCGTGCGGGCGCGTGCCTGAACTGGCTGACCCTGCGCTTCGCCAAGCGGCGCCAGCGCATCGTCCGCATCAACCTGCAGCTGTGCTTCCCCAATGAAAGCGAAGCCACGCGCGAACGCTGGCTGCGCGAACATTTCCGCGCCCTGTCCCAATCGCTGGTCGACCGCGGCGTGCTTTGGTACGGCACGCCAGCCGCCATCGAAGCCATGGTCAGCGTCACCGTCCCGCCGGAGTACCAGCGCCTGGTCGCCGAGGGCAAGCCCATGATCCTGCTGGCGCCGCACTTCGTCGGCCTGGACGTCGCCGCCACCCGGCTGACGATGATCACGCCCACCGGCGCCACCATGTACACGCCGCAACGCGATCCGGACGTCGACGCCATCGTGGCCGCCGGCCGGGCCCGCTTCAACGACGTCCATCTGGTCAGCCGGCATGATGGCGTGCGCGGCCTGATCCGCCATATCCGCGCGGGGCGCCCCATCTATTACCTGCCGGACATGGACTTCGGCCGCGAAGGCGCCGTCTTCGTCCCCTTCTTTGGCGTGCTGGCGGCCACCGTGCCGGCTACCGCGCAACTCGCCCGCAAGTGGCAGTTGCCCGTCTTTCCCGTGATCGAATTCTGGGACCCGGCCACCGGCAACTACCACGTGGAGATGTTGCCGGCGCTGGCCGATTTCCCGGGAGAAGACTCCCTGGAAGCCGCCACCGCGCGCCTGAACCGCGAACTGGAAAGCTGGGTGATGCGCTGCCCCAGCCAGTACTACTGGGTACACCGCCGCTTCAAGACCCGCCCGCTGGGGGAAAAGAAGTTTTACTGATGGCCGGATGATGCGTGCAACGAAGGCTTCCGCCTGCGCGCCGTGACGCGATTGGAGGATAATTGCCCGCATGAACTGGAACTTCACCAAAATGCACGGCGCCGGCAACGACTTTGTCGTGCTCGACGGCGTCCGCCAAACCATTGAAATGACGCCCGAACGCGCCCGCGCGCTCGGCGATCGCCATTTCGGCATCGGCGCGGACCAGATCCTGCTGGTCGAGCCGGCTTCCTCGCCCGACGCGGATTTCCGCTACCGCATCTTCAATTCGGATGGCAGCGAGGTCGAACACTGCGGCAACGGCGCACGCTGCTTCGTCCGCTTCGTGCACGAGACCGGCTTGTCCGATCGCAATCCGCTGCGGGCGGAAATCGCCACCGGCATCATCGTGCTGGACGAAGGCGACGATGAGCAGGTCACCGTCGAAATGGGCAGCACCCGTTTCGAGCCGGCCGCCCTGCCCTTCGATGCCGCCGGCCTGGCCACGCGCACGGAAAACGCCGACACGCTGTACACGCTGCCCCTGCGCGATGCGGGTGCGGGTGACGTCGCCGCTGCAGGTGCGGGTACCACCGCGCCGCGGTCCGGCTGCAGCGATCTGCCGCCGACAGTCGACATCTCCATCGTTGCCATCTCCAATCCCCATGCGGTACAGATCGTCGACGACGTCGACCGCACGCCGGTCGAAGGCATCGGGCCGCTGGTGGAGTCGCACCCGCGCTTCCCGCGCCGCGTCAACGCCGGCTTCATGCAGATCGTCGATCGCCACACCATCCGCCTGCGCGTCTATGAACGTGGCGCCGGTGAAACGCTGGCCTGCGGCACGGGGGCGTGCGCGGCGGTGGCCGCCGGTATCCGCCGTGGTGTGCTGGACACGCCCGTGCGTGTGCATGCGCGCGGCGGCGTGCTGACGGTGGACTGGGACGGTTCATCGCTGCGCATGACCGGCCCCGCCCAGTCCGTCTATACCGGCCAGGTCGACATCGACCAGCTGGTTTTTTCGATGGCCATGAGCCGGTAACTTCGGCCGATGCGTTCCAATGACAAGGCCCCAATAATGACAAGTGATTCGCCCCCCATGACCGATACGACTCTCAGCGCCGACCAGGTTGCCGACTTCCTGCGTGATAACAACGAGTTCTTCACCACGCACGCCGAACTGTTCGCCACTCTGCCCGTACCGCATCCGCACGGCGGCCGCACGATTTCGCTGGGCGAGCGGCAGATCTTCACGCTGCGCGAACGCAATCGTGAATTCGAGTGGCGGCTCAATGACCTGATCAACACCGCCAGCGTCAACGAGAACATCAGCACCAAGCTCATGCAATGGTGCTGCCGCCTGTTGGCCGAAACGGAAATCCAGCGCCTGCCCGGCGAGATCGCCTTGGGTCTGGCGCAGCAGTTCGACTTGAATGAAGTGGGCCTGCGGCTGTGGCGCCTGGGGCAATTGCCGGACACCGGCTACGGCGCGGCCGTTTCGGAGGACGTGCGTACCTTCACCGACAGCCTGAAAGTGCCGTATTGCGGGACCGATACGGCGTTCGAGGCGGTCAAATGGCTGACCGCCACGCCGCGTTCGCTGGCAATGATTCCGCTGCGGCCCGCGCCCGATGAACCCAGCATCGGCTTGCTGGTGTTGGGTTCGGACGATGCTGAACGCTTCGCGGCGGACAAGGGCACGGCCTTCCTCGAAACCGTCGGCAGCCTGGCGTCTGCCACGCTGCACCGCCTGGCCGCGGATTAAACGCGGTCCGCCGGACGACAGCGACCATGACGCGCGCCCCGCAGCCCTCGAAAGCCCGCGCCCGCAGCGGCAACGCGGCGTCGATGCCAAAGTCACCGTCAGTGGCGCTTGAATCGGTGCCGGCATCGCCACGGGCGAAGCCGCACGCGGCGTCGTCAACCACGCTCAAGCCAGCAGCGTCATCGTCCGCGACGCCGCCTTCGGCGGCGGCGCTGCCTGCTCCAATGCAGGCGTGGCTGGCGCATCTGCAGACGAACCGGCGGTATTCGCCGCATACGCTGGATGGCTATCGACGCGACCTCGCGCATCTGGCCACGCTGGCGGGCGAGCGTCCCCTGGATCAGCTTGCCACCGGCCACATCCGTCAGTTCGTCGCGCGCCTGCATGCGCGGGACCTGGGGCCACGCAGCCTGGCCCGCGCGCTGGCGGCCTGGCGCGGGTTCTATCAATGGTGGGCGCAGGAAGCGGGACTGCCGGGCAACCCGGTTGCCGGCGTCAAGGCGCCCAAGGCGGCGCGCGGACTGCCCAAGGCACTGTCGGTCGAACAGGCTCAGGTCCTGCTCGAAAGACCCGCCGCAAAGGCCGCGACCGAGCCTGTCGCCTTGCGCGATCAAGCCATGTTCGAGCTGCTGTATTCCAGCGGCCTGCGCCTGTCCGAACTCACCGGACTGGACTGGCGTTACGAGCGTAATGCCGATCATGAATCCACCAGCTGGCTGAACCTGGACGAGCACGAAGTCATGGTGCTCGGCAAAGGCGGCAAGCGCCGATCCGTGCCGGTCGGCGCCGCGGCGCTGGACGCGCTGCGGGCGTGGCTGGCAGTGCGCGCGCGGTTGTTGGGCCCGGGCAGTGGCCCGGCCGACGTCGCCGCGTTGTTCCTGGGCGAACGGGGACGGCGCATCACGCCACGTGTCGTGCAAAGACAGTTGGAGAAAGTGGCGCAGGCCAGCGGTTTGCCGGTGCATGTGCATCCCCACGTGCTGCGCCACAGCTTCGCCAGCCATGTCCTGCAATCAGCGCAGGACTTGCGGGCGGTGCAGGAAATGCTGGGCCACGCGAATATCTCCACCACACAGGTCTATACCCGGCTGGACTTCCAGCATCTGGCCAAGGTCTACGACCAGGCCCACCCGCGCGCCGGCCGTAAATCCTGACGATGCCGCGGCGCGCCGGAGCCGGTGTCATGCCACCCGCACCATGCGCATGTGCAATGCGTGACGTGCCACGCAAGCCTTGAAGATGCTACATGGACGCGGCCCGACAGCAAGAATCGCCGACCACGCCTTGCGCAGGTCCAGCGGGCCGGCCACCGCCTGCGGCGGCGGCACGTGCGCGTGGCCGCAATCGCAATCGATCCCGTGAGCGTGATGAGCATGGCCTTGGCCTTGGCCTGGGTCATGGTCATGGCTGTGGCTGTGGCTCTGGCTGTGTTCGTGGTCATGGCTGTGGCCACGATCATGGTCGCGGCCTGCCCTGGTCACGTGGCTGGCCGCGCTTCGGCTCGGCCATAGCGGCCGAATGGCCTTGCGCTTGGCATCCCACTCGACTTTCGCATCGCGTGGCGGGCGACAACTAGCCCTTCTTGTCCGCCAACCCCTGGGTCGTATGAGCGACGAACATCTCATCGAACTTCCAGCGTTCGCGCACGGCTTCCAGCCGACCCTGGCCGTCGAAGACCAGCGCGGCCTGGGCGTCTATCCACATATGCGGATGCGCCTGCGCAGCCGTGGCGGCCATCAAGGCCGGGAGTGCCAGCAGCGCCCAGGCACGCGGAACATGCCTTATCGATGCCTTGGCAATCCTCACTGCTTCAACGCCGCCATGAACTGGCTCAGGTTCCACTCGAACATGCCCAGGTACGTAGCGGCCGGCAGGCCCGGCTTGGCCAGTGCGTCCGAATACAAGGTGCCCCCGACATGCGCACCGGTCTCCCGCGCAATCTGCTGCGCCAGTTTCGGGCTGCTGACGTTCTCGAAGAACACCGCGGGCACTTTCTCCTGGCGGATCTGGCCGATGATGCGCGCCACATCGGCGGCAGACGGTTCAGCCTCGGTCGAGATCCCCATGGCGGAAATGAACGTCATCCGATACGCGTCGCCGAAATACCCGAAGGCGTCGTGCGACGTCACCACCCGGCGCCGCTCCGGCGGCAGGCTCTCGAAAGCCTGCTTCACGCGCACGTCCAAAGCCTCGATACGGGCCGCATAAGCATCGGCACGCTGGCGATACGCATCGGCATGCGCGGCATCGGCAGCCGCCAGCGCGGCGCCGATATTGCGGGCATAGCGTGCGCCATTGGCCAGGTTCTGCCAGGCGTGCGGATCGACATTGCCCTCATGGTCGTGGCCGCCATGCTTGTCACCGGTATGGACGTGATCATGCCCCCCGGACGCGTCCGCGCCGAAATCGCGCGGCGTCACGCCTTCCGACGCCACCACGGTCGTACCCTTGAAACCCGACGCGCGCACCAACTTGGGCAACCACGCTTCGAAGCCCAGGCCATTGACCACCAACACCTGCGCAGCCGCCAGACGCCGCGCATCGGCCGGCGTCGGCTCGTATTCATGGGCGTCGCCATCAGGGCCGACCAGTACGTCCAGCTGCACATCGCTGCCGCCGATCTGCTTCACCATATCGCCAAGAATGGAGAAGCTGGCCACGACCTTCAGTGGCCCATTCACCGGACCATTTTGAGGGGCAGCCGGCGTTGCCGCGGGCGTCTGTGCCTGGGCCGCCGTACCCGTCGCCAGCGCCCCAACCGTAGCCAGGGCCAAGGCCGCCAGCGCGCGCCGACGCTGCGAAAGAAACCGAGGGGAGAAAATCGCGAATGCCATGGATGAATACTCCGTGGAAGATCAGCGCGCGCCGCGCCGCGCACGCCGTGAAAAATCCAGCAAGCCGCCCTGCGGCCCGCCGGCGACGGAAATCAGATAGACGGCGCCTGCCGCAAGGATGATGGCGGGCGAAGCGGGCACGTTGTAGTGGTAGGAAACCAGCAAGCCCACCAGCGAAGCGAGCGCACCCAACAGGGCCGCCAAGGGAATCTGCCCGGCGGCCGACCGTACCCAGAACCGCGCCGACGCGGCCGGCAGCATCATGATGCCCACCACCATCAGCGTGCCCAGCACTTGAAAACCGGACACCAGGTTGAACACCACCAGCATCAGGAAAACCATGTGCACCAGCGAACCCCCGCCCCCGGCGGCGCGCAGGAACCCCGGGTCCAGGCATTCGGCCACCAGCAGGCGGTAAATCGCGCCCAGCGCCAGCAAGGTGATGGTGGCGCACACCGTCACCAGCAGCAGCGCGTCATCGTCCAGGCCCAGCACCGTGCCGAACAGGACGTGCAGCAGATCCATATTGGAGCCGCGCAGCGACACCAGCAGTACGCCCAACCCCAGCGAAATCAAATAGAACGCGGCAAAACTGGCGTCTTCGCGCAGCGGCGTCAGGCGCGATACCACGCCCGCCAACAATGCCACCGCCAGGCCGGTGATGATGCCGCCCAGCAGCATGGCCGTCAGCGACAGGCCGGACAACAGAAACCCCGCGGCCACACCCGGCAGGATGGCATGCGACATCGCATCGCCCATCAGGCTCATCCGGCGCAGGACGAGAAACACGCCCAAGGGCGCGGCGCCGCAGGACAAGGCAACCGACCCGGCCAGCGCCCGTCGCATGAATCCATAGTCGAGAAAGGGCGACAGCACCCATTCATTCAATCCCACGCCAACTCCTGGTCGCGCAGCGCACGGGCGGCGCGCAAATTCTGTTCGGTAAGCACGTCGGCGGTTTCGCCCCAGGCCACGGTGCGGCCCGCCAGCAGCAGCGTGCGGGGAAAGTGCGCCCGCACCAGCTCCATGTCGTGCAGCACGGCGATCACCGTGCGGCCCTGTGCGTGGCAGCCGGTCAACAGCGCCATCAATTCTTCGGTGGTGTGGCTGTCGACGGCGGCAAAGGGTTCGTCCAGCAGCAGCACGCCGGTGTCCTGCAACATCAGCCGGGCAAACAAGGCGCGCTGCAACTGGCCGCCGGACAGCGTGCCGGCAATGCGATCGCCCAGGTCCTGCAGGCCGACATCCACCAACGCCTGGTCGATACGGTCCCGCTCGGACCGTCCGAAGCGGCGCCACGGTCCCACGCGGCGCCAGGCGCCCATGGCGACCAGCTCGCGCACGGTGATGGGAAAGGAACGGTCCAGATCCGCCGCCTGCGGCAGCCAGGCCAGTTCGCGCCGGCCGGCGCCGCCCACGCGAACGCTTCCAGCCAGGGGCCGCAACACGCCCATGATGCCCTTGATCAGCGTCGACTTGCCCGCCCCGTTGGGACCGACGATGGCCGTCATCGAGCCGGGCGCGAACACCCCGCTGACGTCGCTGACGGCGGGACGCCCACGCCATCCATAAGAAACGCGGTCCAACTCGATGCCGGCCGCGGCGACACGGCTCACCACCATCCCATTGCCCATCCGGTCAAGGCCCACAGGCCGGCGCAGACCAGCAGCGCCATACCCATGCGCTGCCAGGCCGACGCCAGCAACCACGAACCGTGGCGGTGCGCGTCAGTGGACACGTCCGCCCGCGCGGCATTGCGGGCGGCGGACGATTCCTGGTGGGAAGGTGAGACAGACATGATGGGGCCAGCGGGAAACGGAGAAAGAAATGGAGAGGCGGTAGAAAGGAAACAAAAGCGACGGATACAGATAAGCGCCGCTAAAGCACCGTAGCCATCCTGGCGAACGAATGTTATATCATATCAAATCAATTTCCCTCGCGCCGCGACGCGGTATGCTCCTGCCTGTATGCCCACTTCCTCCCGGCCCACCAAGGCATCTCCCCTCGACCAGATCAGCGCCCAGCTCGACGTCGCCGAAAATCTGTGCGCCCAGCGCGGCAAGCGCCTGACGCCCATACGGCGCAAGGTGCTGGAACTGCTGCTGCGCCACGGCCGCAGCGTCAAAGCCTATGAATTGCTGGAAGCGATGCGCGCGTCCCATGCCGGGGCGGCGCCGCCCACGGTGTACCGCGCCCTGGACTTCCTGCTCGACGAAGGCTTGATTCACCGGCTCGACGCCGTCAACGCCTGGACGGCCTGCCACGACGCCGGCGGTACGCCGCACGATCTGCTGGTGGTGTGTACCGGTTGCGGCGCGGTGGCGGAAATCAGCGACCCCGCCATGAGCCGCCAGTTGGCCGAGCGGGTCGCCCGAACGGGCTACGCCCTGAACAGCCACGAAACCGAAATCCGCGCCCTCTGTCCTGCGTGCCAGCAAAAACAGGGCGTTACAGATGGGCACAATCACAGCCACGGCGCCGGGCACGGACACGCGCACTGAGGCCCAGGCACGGTGCGTGCTGACGTGTTTTGAGTTGAAGTCTTGAAATGCTGGCTTCTGCCCCCATTTCGCTGTAATTCTCGCGTTAAACCAGGGTAGGCCCGGGGTTTGCCCCCTGCCGCCGACTGTGCTGTAATCCTGCGTCCGGTCGCTCAGGCGGCCCTCAGTCCGCGGCCTTGGTCTGCCTTAATCCGGCGCGCCCTTTAACGCTCCGGCCCTCCGGGCCCTGCTCCGGCATCTAATTCGCAGTCATCATGAATACCACGCGCAGTTTGGACAAAATGGTTCCCGTCACCATCCTCACCGGCTTCCTCGGTGCTGGCAAGACGACGCTGCTCAAACGTATCCTGACCGAATACCACGGCCGCCGGGTCGCGGTCATCGAAAACGAATTCGGGCCCGAGAGCATCGACAATGACTTGTTGATCCAGGACAGCGACGAAGAGATCATCGAACTGAGCAACGGTTGCGTCTGCTGCACCGTGCGCGGCGACCTGATGCGCACCCTCAACGATCTGCGCGAAAAGCGCCAGGCCGGCAAGCTGAATTTCGAACGCGTCATCCTGGAAACCACCGGCATGGCCAACCCCGGCCCCGTGTGCCAGACCTTCTTCATGGACGACGACATCGCCGACTACTACCGCCTGGATGCGGTGGTGACGGTGGTCGACGCCAAGCATGGCATGGTGACGCTGGACGAACAGCCGGAATCGCAGAAGCAGATCGGCTTTGCCGACCGCATCCTGATTTCCAAGAAAGACCTGGTCAACGAAGCTGACTACGAAGCCCTGCGCGCCCGCATTCTGCGCATCAACCCGCGCGCGCCGATTACGGCGGTGAACTTTGGCGATGCGGACCTGAAGTCCATCATCGACATCAGCGGCTTCAACCTGAATTCCATTCTGGACATCGACCCGGACTTCCTGGCCGATGAGCACCCGGACGCCGCCCACGATCACGACCATGATCATGATCACGATCATGACCACGGCGATTGCGGCGCTGGTTGCGACCATCCGCATCACCATCATCACGCCCACCACGACGACGAGATCGGCGCATTCGTGTTCCGCTCGAACAAGCCTTTCGATCCGTCGCGGCTCGAGGAATTCCTTGGTGGCGTGGTGCAGGTTTATGGCCCCGATTTGCTGCGCTACAAAGGCATCCTTTACATGAAAGGCGTAAATCGCCGTATGCTCTTCCAGGGCGTACACATGATGATGGGTGCCGAGCCTGGCAAACCGTGGACCGCGAACGAGAAGCCGTCGACCAAGATGGTCTTCATCGGCCGCAAGCTGCCCCAGGAGATATTTACCCGGGGACTGGAGCAGTGCCTGGTGGGTGCGGCCTGACGCCGCCCGCCGGATCCGATTCATAGTGGAGTGTTTTCATGGCTACCAAGGCAGCAACTAAAAAATCAAGCAAATCGGCGACCGATACGCCGGTCGATCTGCCCAGCGAAAAGGAATTGCTGGCCATGCCCGAATCCGACTATATGAACGATCGCCAGTTGGCGTTCTTCAAAGATCGGCTGAAGCAGCTGGAGCAGGACATTCTGAATAACGCCGGCGAGACCACCGAGCATCTGCGCGAAACGCAGTTCGTGCCCGACCCCGCCGACCGCGCCACCATCGAGGAAGAGCATGCGCTTGAACTGCGCACGCGCGACCGCGAGCGCAAACTGCTGAAGAAGGTCCAGCAGTCCATCGCTCGCATCGAGAGCGGCGAATACGGCTGGTGCGAGGAAACCGGTGAACCCATCGGCGTCCCCCGCCTGCTGGCTCGTCCCACGGCCACCCTGTCGCTGGAAGCGCAGGAACGCCGCGAGATGCGCCAGAAGCTATACGGCGACTGATAAGCGCGATTCGAGTTGAAAACGGTGCCCCATGAATAATCGGGCACCGTTTTTTATTGGCCGCGCGGGAAGGCCCCGCCCCCTTGAGTTCCCCCCGCCCCGCCCCCATATGCGTTCCTTCAGCCGAGGAAATCACCATGGAACAATTTCACGCCACCACCATCGTCTGCGTTCGGCGCGGCAAGCGCGTCGCCCTTGGTGGGGACGGCCAGGTCACGCTGGGCAATATCGTCATCAAGGGCACCGCGCGCAAGATCCGCCGGCTCTACCATGACAAGGTCCTGGCCGGTTTCGCCGGTGCCACCGCCGACGCCTTCACCCTGCAGGAACGCTTCGAAGCCAAGCTGGAGAAGCACCAGGGCCACCTGATGCGCGCCGCGGTCGAGCTGACCCGCGACTGGCGTACCGACCGCGTGCTGCGCCGCCTGGAAGCCATGCTGATCGTGGCCGACGAGAACAACACCCTGGTCCTGACCGGTAACGGTGACGTGCTTGAGCCGGAACACGGACTCGCTGCCATCGGTTCCGGGGGCGCCTACGCTCAATCCGCCGCGCGCGCCCTGCTGGATAACACCGACCTGCCGCCCGAAGTCATCGTCAAAAAATCGTTGGAGGTGGCTGGCGAGCTGTGCATTTACACCAACATGAATCACATCGTCGAGATGCTGGGCGAATAAGCCCGGCATCGATCAGCATCGATACAGATCAGGACCCAACGCCATGTCCGCAACCAGCATGACTCCCGGAGAGATCGTCTCCGAACTGGATAAATTCATCGTCGGCCAGAGCCGCGCCAAGCGCGCCGTTGCGGTCGCCCTGCGCAATCGCTGGCGCCGCCAGCAGGTGGCCGAGCCGCTGCGCCATGAAATCCATCCCAAGAACATCCTGATGATCGGCCCCACCGGTGTGGGCAAGACCGAAATCGCGCGGCGCCTGGCCAAGCTGGCCAACGCGCCCTTCATCAAGATCGAAGCCACCAAGTTCACCGAAGTGGGCTATGTCGGTCGTGATGTCGATACCATCATTCGCGACCTCACCGAATATTCCATCAAGCAGACGCGCGAACTGGAAATGCGCCGTGTGCGCACCCAGGCCGAGGATGCCGCGGAAGACCGCATCCTCGACGCCCTGGTGCCGCCCGCCCGTTCGGCTTCCGGCGAGCCGGAGCGCAATCCCGAAAGCAGCGCCCGCCAGACGTTTCGCAAGCGCCTGCGCGAAGGCTCCATCGATGACCTGGAAGTGGACATCGATGTGGCCCAGCCGGTGCCGCAGATGGACGTGATGGGGCCACCGGGCATGGAGGAAATGACCGAGCAGCTGCGCGGCATGTTCGCCGGCCTGCAGCGCGACAAGAAGAAGTCGCGCAAGCTGAAGGTCAAGGAAGCGTTCAAGCTGCTGATCGACGAAGAAGCCGCCAAGCGCGTGAATGAAGAAGACCTGCGCGCCGCGGCGATCACGAACGTCGAGCAGAATGGCATCGTGTTCCTGGACGAGATCGACAAGATCGCTGTGCGCCAGGAAAACAGCGGTGGCGGTGAAGTGTCGCGCCAGGGTGTGCAGCGTGACCTGCTGCCGCTGGTGGAAGGCACCACGGTGAATACTCGCTACGGCATGGTGCGCACCGATCACATCCTGTTCATTGCGTCGGGGGCTTTCCATCTGGCGCGGCCGTCGGATCTGATTCCTGAATTGCAGGGTCGGTTTCCCATTCGTGTCGAACTGGATTCGCTGTCGGCGGAAGACTTCGTGCGCATTCTTTCCTCGACCGATGCGTCGCTGACCAAGCAGTATGTGGCGTTGATGGAAACGGAAGACGTGCATCTGGACTTCACTGACGAAGGCGTCCAGCGGCTGGCCGAGCTGGCGTTCGCGGTCAACGAGAAGACCGAGAACATCGGGGCACGGCGTTTGTACACGGTGATGGAGAAGCTGCTGGAGGACTTGTCCTTCGATGCCAGCAACGCCTCCGCCAGCGGCCGCACGGTGCGTATCGACGCTGCTTATGTCAACGACAAGCTGGAAGAAGCGGCGGGCAGCCAGGATCTGGCGCGCTACGTGCTTTGACCAGGGCTCGCTGCCGGGGTGAGTGAGGAAGGCTGTTTGAATGATGGGGGGTACCCCCATCGCCTCCTGGCGCGGACAGCCCCGGATGGTCTAGGATAGGCACCACTCTTTTTCCAGGATCCACCGCCTTGCCCGCCAGCCCCCTCATCCGCCCCGCCACGCCCGCCGATATCCCCGCCATCCTGGCGCTGATGCAAGGCCTGGCCGAATACGAAAAACTTACGCATCTGTTCGCCGCCACCGAAGCGAACCTGCACACCTCGCTTTTCGGCGAACACCCGGCAGCCCACTGCCTGGTCGCGGAAAACGAGACAGGCACCGGCCTGGTGGCCTACGCACTCTGGTTCCAGAACTACTCCACCTTCCTGGCCAAACCGGGCCTCTACCTGGAAGACCTCTACGTGGATCCCGAGCAGCGTGGCAAAGGCATAGGCAAGGCCCTGCTGCTCCGCCTGGCCGCCATCGCGCTGGAACGAGGCTATGGCCGTTTCGAATGGACCGTGCTGGACTGGAACCAACCGGCCATCGACTTCTACGAAGGCATGGGTGCGCAGGTCCTGCCCGAGTGGCGCATCGTGCGCGTTACCGGCGATGCGCTGGTCGAAATGGGCCGAAAGGGAGCGAACCATGGCGCATGACCCGCTGATCGGCATTGGGCAGAAAGGAGCGATCCATGGCTAATCGCCTGTCCGTCATTGCCACCCGCACCGGTGACGACGGCACCACCGGCCTGGGCGACGGCACTCGCGTCAGCAAGGACGATCTGCGGATCGCCGCGATGGGCGACGTCGATGAGTTGAACAGCACGCTGGGGCTGGTGCTCGCCGAGTTGACGGCAGACGAGGCCGAGACCGAGACCAAAAGCACCGACACCTGCAACGCTGAGACAGCAAGTGCTCCGGCAGACGGAGCCCAGGCCGCCAGTGCGCACACTGGCAATGACGTCCCCTCGAACCACCAGGATCAAGCCCATACCCTGGCCAAGGATCTGCGTCGCGTCCAGCATTGCCTGTTCGACCTGGGCGCCGAACTGAGCATCCCCGGCTATGTCGCCGTCAAGGAAGAACACGCTCGGGACCTGGACGATTGCCTGAAGCACTACAACGCCACGCTGACGCCGCTGCAGGAATTCATCCTGCCTGGCGGCACGCGCACGGCCTCCCTGCTGCACGTAGCCCGCACCGTATGCCGACGTGCCGAGCGGGCCGTCGTAGCGCTGGGACGCGTGCAAACGGTGCATCCGCCGGTACGGCAATACCTGAATCGCCTGTCCGACCTGCTCTTCGTAGCGGCACGCCACGTCAACAAGGAAGCAGGCACAGGCGACATCCTGTGGAAGAGCCCGAACTCCCGGGCCGGTGCCTGATCGCTTGGCGGCAGCCCAGAAAAAAGGCCAAACCATTCATGGTTTGGCCTTTTTAACGTCTCCGCGTCTGGCAGACGCAGCGGCACCGCCGCTCAGTTCACCCCGGCCGCATGCGCCTGCTGATCGGCGTGATATGACGACCGCACCATGGCGCCCACGGCAGCGTGCGAGAAGCCCATTTCATAGGCCTCCCGCTCGAACATCGCGAACGTATCGGGATGCACATAGCGCAACACCGGCAAATGGTGCTCCGACGGCTGCAGATACTGGCCGATGGTCAGCATGTCGACGTTATGTGCGCGCATATCCCGCATGACCTGCAGAATTTCTTCGTCGGTCTCGCCCAAGCCCAGCATCAGACCCGACTTGGTCGGCACATCCGGATGCAGCTTCTTGAACTCAGCCAGCAGCTTCAGCGAATGCGCATAATCAGACCCAGGCCGCGCCTGCTTGTACAAACGCGGCACGGTTTCCAGATTGTGATTCATCACATCCGGCGGCCCGGCGTTGAGGATATCCAGCGCACGATCCAGCCGCCCGCGGAAATCCGGCACCAGCACTTCAATCCGCGTGGAAGGCGATTGCTCGCGCACCTGACGGATGCACTCGACGAAATGGCCGGCGCCGCCATCGCGCAGGTCGTCGCGGTCCACCGACGTGATCACCACATACGACAGCTTCAGCGCGGCAATGGTGCGGGCCAGGTTTTCCGGCTCGTTGACGTCCAGCGGATCGGGGCGGCCGTGGCCGACATCACAGAAGGGACAGCGGCGCGTGCACTTGTCGCCCATGATCATGAACGTGGCGGTGCCCTTGCCGAAGCACTCGCCAATGTTCGGACACGACGCTTCTTCGCAGACCGTGTGCAGATTATGTTCACGCAGGATGCGCTTGATGTCGTAGAAGCGCGAACCCGGCGCGGCGGCGCGCACGCGGATCCATTCAGGCTTCTTCAGGCGCTCGACCGGCACCACCTTGATGGGGATGCGGGCCGTCTTGGCCTGCGACTTCTGCTTCTGCGTGGGATCGTAAGGGACAGCGGCCGGAGCATTACCGGCGGCGGGCGCGTCGGGGGTCGCGCTGGAAGACGTATCAGCTGACATGGATCGAGGTTGCTTCGCGCGGCGCGCAAGGCGTCGCCTGGAATCAAAACGACATCATACTCCGGCCGGTACAAGGCCCCGGAAACCGACCCTGCCCCGGACCGGGCTTTTACCGGTTACAAACGAGGGCCAGGCGTCGGGCCAGGCGTTCGCCGACCTCGGCCAGGTCGGCCCGCACGCCGCAACGCGCCAAGTCAGTCGTCGCCAGATTGGCGTACCCACAGGGATTGATACCGTCGAACGGCCCCAGATCCATGTCCACGTTCACGGCGACGCCGTGATAGGTACAGCCGGAGCGCACCTTGATACCCAACGCCGCGATCTTTGCCAGTTCGCCATCGGCACCGGGGACGTAGACGCCAGGCGCACCCGGCTTCCTGCAGGCCGCTACCCCATAGTCCGCCAGCAGGCCGATCACGGCATCTTCCAGGAAAGCGACGTATTCCTTCACGTACATCCCGGCGCGGCGCAAATCGACCAGGACATAGGCCACCACCTGCCCCGGGCCATGATAGGTAACCTGGCCGCCCCGATCCGTGCGCACGACGGGAACGGCGCCGGGCGCCAGCACATGATGCGGCAAGCCGGCCTGCCCCAGCGTATAGACCGGGGCATGCTCGCATAACCAGATTTCATCCGCCGTGGCGGGCGTGCGGGCCTCCGTGAAGGCCTTCATCCCCTGCCAGACCGCCTGGTAGTCGGCAGGCCGGTCCAGCCAGCGATGGGCGGACACATCCATCAACACGGCCTGGGATTCCGACCTTACAGCACGATGGACACGAGATGGTGTCCATGCAACGCGCGGTAAAGCTCGTCCAACTGCTCGCGCGAAGTGGCGCGCACGGTGAACGTCAGGCCGATGTAATTGCCGCCCTTGCTGGGCCGCATCTCGACCGTGGCCGGATCGAAGGCGGGGTCGAACTGCAACACCACTTCGGTCAGCATCTGGGCGAATTCAGGATGCGCCTTGCCCATCACCTTGATGGGAAAGTCGCTGGGATATTCGATAAGGGAGTCTTCAGGAGCGATCGTAGTCATGCGAGCTATATGGGGGCTGGCGCACGCTTTCCAAGCAGGGCCGCGATCCGGGCATCATACCCCGCGCGCAATTTGGCATAAACAGGGCCGGGCTTGCCGCTACCGACAGGCCGGCCGTCCAGCCGCGTGACGGGCAGCACCTCGCGGGCGGCGGAGGTGATCAGCAACTCATCCGCGGCCTCGACCTCCGCGCGCGGCACGTCGCGCATCTCCAAGGCAACGCCGGCTTCTTCCGCCAGCTCGGCCAGCAGGCCGTAGCGTATGCCTTCCAGAATGCGATGGTCGCGCGTCGGACTGATCAGCTTGCCGCCAGACACCACCCAGATGTTCGCCGAGGCCGCTTCCGTCAGCAGGCCATCGCGGAACTGGACCACTTCGTCCGCGCCGGCATCGACCGCCGCCTGCTTGGCCAGCACATTGCCCAGCAAGGACACCGACTTGATATCGCAATGCAGCCAGCGGTCATCCGGAATGGAAATCAGGGCCTGGCCGTTTTCGCGCGCGGCGGCACTCGGTGGCGTAAAGGGCGAAACCATGCCGAATACCGTCGGCGTGACCGTGTCGGCGGGAAAGCCATGATCCCGCTTGGCCACGCCCCGCGTGATCTGCAGATAGACGAGACAGGACGGCGTCGCCGAACGTTCGAGCAAGCCAAGCACCAAGGCTTCCCAGCCGGCGCGGTCGAACGGCGAGGCGATACGCACCTTGGCCAGGCTGCGCTCCAGGCGAGCCAGGTGCTCGGACATCCGGAACGGCCGGCCCTCGTAGACCGGCACGACCTCGTAAATCCCATCGCCAAAAATGAAACCCCGATCCAAAACCGAGATCTTGGCGTCCTGCAGACGCACGTATTCGCCGTTCAGATACGCCTGGCTATCGCCCGGCACGCCCGGAATCATGATGCTGCTACTCCTGGTCAGCGATGGACATCGCTGCAAAATGACTGCGGCATAACGCCACGAAATAAAAAAGGGGGCGGACCGATGGTCCCGCCCCCTTCATGCCAGACGGCCGAGCGCAAGCTTACTCCCGCCCACCCGGTGGAAACAGCTTTAGTTGAACCAACGCTTGACCGTGTCGACCATGCGGCCGAAGAAGCCGGCGCGTTCCACCGGTTCCTGCACCACCAGCGGCTCGACGCGCAGCGTCTTGTTGTCCAGCGTCAGGCGCAGCGTACCGACTTTCTGGCCCTTTTCCAGCGGCGCCACCAGCGGATCGGTGCGCTCGGCAACCGGCTTGACGTCAGCCGTCCTGCCGCGCGGCACGGCGATCCACACCGGTGCCGGGGGACCCAGCTTGACGGTCTCGACCTTGCCTTCCCACACCCGGGCATCCAGACCAGGCTGGGCCTTGTCGAACAGCTTCACGGTGTCGAAGTTCTGGAAGCTCCAGTTGAGGATCTTCAGGCTTTCCTCGGCACGGGTCGATTCGCTGTCGGTCCCCACCAGTACCGTCAACACCCGGCGATCGCCGCGCAAGGCAGTGGCCACCAGGCAGAAACCGGCCGAATCCGTATGGCCCGTCTTCATGCCATCCACCGACGGATCGGCCCACAGCAGGCGATTGCGATTGGACTGCGAGATCTTGTTGTAGGTGAAGCTCTTCTGTTTGTAGAAGTGGAAGTAATCCGGGTGATCGGTGATCAGATGCGTGGCGATCGTGGCCAGGTCCCGCACCGTGGTCATGTGCTGCGGGTCGGGCAGGCCCGTGGCATTCATGAAGTGCGTGCCCTTCATGCCCAGCCGTTCGGCCTCCTGGTTCATCAGGGCGGCGAACGCGGTTTCACTGCCACCGACGGCTTCGGCCAGTGCCACCGATGCGTCGTTGCCGGACTGCACGATCACGCCCTGCAGCAGCTCTTCCACCGTCACCGGCTTGCGCGGCTCGATGAACATGCGCGAACCACCCGTGCGCCAGGCGTGCTCGGACACCGGCACCTGCTGGTCCAGCGTGATGCGCTTCTCATCCAGGGCATTGAAGACCACATAGGCGGTCATGATCTTGGTCAGCGACGCCGGCTCGACCTGCTGATCGGGATTGGACGCCGCCAGCACCTGGCCACTGTTGACGTCGATGCTGACCCATGCGCGCGCCGCCAGCGTGGGCGCCGGGATGGACGACAGGTCGCCGACGGGGACGATATCCTTGGAATCCGTGGCGCCGATCTGCGTCGGCGCCACCGCTTTGCCGGGTGCGACGGGGGCCGCGGGGGCGGGAGCCGATGCGGCAGCCGGTGCAGCCGGCTTGGCCTGTGCCCATGCAGCGACCGGGCTGCCTCCAATCATCACTACCATCAGGGCGCCCGCGACGACGCGGCGGGACAAGGATACGGGAGTCATGCTGGGCAAAGGCAGTCGTGTCATCGGCAAGCGTCGGTGTTCGTAGTCGTGGCGAGGGTAGGAAAGTGACAATTATAGGCAGCGGAAAATTCGTCGCACTGCGAAGATTGTGATGCGCGTGTCAGCAAGATGAAACGCTATGAAACATCACAACAGAAATTGAACAAAGACCTATGCCTGGCGCGGCTTTCGAGCCAATTGGGCCTGGAGACCCAAGTGTGGCGCGAGGGTCACATTTCACGGCCTGCACAGCAGCGCTTTGTATCATTAGTAAGATATTCGTGACACTATTGTGCATCGCGTGCCGTCCCCCAATTGACGGCCTACTTTCCCGACCCCAGCACACACATCCATGAGCGGTATTTACCATTTCTGGACGGTTGTTCTGTCCTTGCTTGTTGCAACGCTGGCGTCCTATACGGCCTTGAATCTGGCGGGCCGCATCACCTCGGCGACGACCGACACCGCGCGCCGCACCTGGCTTTCCGGCGGCGCGGTCGCCATGGGCATGGGCGTCTGGTCGATGCACTTCATCGGCATGCTGGCATTCACCCTGCCCATCCGTACCGGCTACGACTACAGCATGACGGCGGTTTCGCTGACCATGGCTATCGGGGCATCCTATGTCGCCCTGCTGGTTTCGACGCATGGTCCGCTGACCTGGCACCGGGCGCTCATCGCCGGCGCCGTGATGGCCGCCGGGATCTGCGGCATGCACTATCTGGGCATGGCCGCCATGCGCATGATGCCGGCCATCCAGTACGACACCGGCCTGTTCCTGCTGTCCGTGCTGATCGCCTATGTGGCGTCGGTGGCCGCGCTGTGGATCGCCCATGCCCTGCGTACCGAAGAGGCCGTGGTCTTCCTGACGCTCAAGCGCCTGGGCGCCTCGCTGATCATGGCGGGCGCGATTACCGGCATGCACTACACCGGCATGGCCGCGGCCAACTTTGACGCCAATGCCATCTGCGGCTCCGCCGACGACCTGGACCTGCACTGGCTGGGGTTGTCGGTGACCGGGGTCACCCTGTTCGTGCTGTGCCTGACGCTGGTGCTGTCCGCGCTGGAAAGCCGCTTCGACGCCTCGCGCCGCTCGTGGAGCGGATCGCTGCAAAAGCTGAACTCGGCGTTGCTGCGCATGGCCAACATCGACACGCTGACCGACCTGCCCAACCGCGCCAGCCTGACGCGCAATATGGAACAGGCCATCGTGCGCGCCCGCAACGACGGCACGGAGTTCGCCGTGCTGTTCATGGACCTGGACGGTTTCAAGAGCATCAACGATTCGCTGGGGCACAGCATCGGCGACGGCATGCTCAAGGCCTTCGCCCAACGCCTGCGCGCGCGGGTGCGCCGGGAAGACACGGTGGCGCGATTGGGTGGGGACGAGTTCGTGGTGCTGGTGGAAGGCCTGCCCAACCGCGACGGCGCCGCGCGCGTCGCGCAATCGGTGGTGGACGCCTTGCGGGAAGAACTGGTGTTCAACGGCACATCGCTGCGCGTCACCACCAGCATCGGCATCGCGCTGTACCCGCACGATGCCGACACCGTCGACCAGCTGATCAAGCACGCGGACATCGCCATGTACGGCGCCAAGCAGGATGGGCGCAACGGCTACCGCTTCTACGAAGAGAGCATGGGCGAAAGCTTCAAGCGTGTGCTCACCGTGCAACAGGGTCTGCAGGAAGCCATGGCGCAGGACCAGTTGTTCCTGCATTTCCAGCCCAAGTTTTCCGACGGCGGCCGCCACCTGACCGGCGCCGAAGCATTGATACGCTGGAACCATCCCCGCCTTGGCGCCATCATGCCCGCCGAATTCATACCGGTGGCGGAGCGGTCCGGACAAATCATCGACATCGGTTACTGGGTGACGCGCACCGTGTGCCGGCACTTGAAGCACTGGGATGCACAGGGCCGCGAGCCGCTGCGCATCGCCATCAACCTGTCACCGCAGCAGCTGCATCATCCCAACGTGGTGCCGCGCATGCTGGAAATCTGCCAGCAGGAAGGCATCGCGCCCGCGCGCATCATGTTCGAGATCACCGAAACCGTGGCGATGCACGACGCCGAGCTCAGCTCGCGCGTGATCCACGCCTTCCATGCGCAGGGTTTCAATATCGCCATCGACGACTTCGGCACCGGCTATTCCAGCCTGGCCTATCTGCAGCAGTTCCGCGTGCAGCAGCTGAAGATCGATCGCTTCTTTACCAACGGGCTGGATACCCATGGCGAGGAAGGCCGCAACATCGTGGCGGCCATCGTGGCGCTGGCGCATTCCATGAATATGGAAGTGGTGGCCGAAGGGGTGGAGACCGCCACCCAACTGAACGCCCTGGACGATTTGTCTTGCGACCAGGTGCAGGGCTATCTGCTGGAACGCCCCATGCCGGCGGATAAATTCGAGACCTTTCTGGACCAGACCGTGGAGAAAGCGAAGCGCGCAGCGCTGGCCGCGGCCGCCGGTGCGACGACGGTTGTCGCCGCCGGCGCACTCGACATTACCCCAGGGCCCGCGCCAGCCGCGTAAGCACCAGCTGCTTCAGCAGCAACAGCTTGCCGTGGAAGAAATGGCTGGCGCCGGGAATCACCACCACCGGCACGCTGCGGTCGCGCGTCCAGTCCATCAATTCGCCCAGGGGCACCACTTCGTCCTGCTCGCCGTGAACCAACAGCGTGTCCGGCGGCAGATCGACCTGGCGGAACTGGAAGCGCCACACCGCCGGGCCGGCCAGGATCAGCGCGACGGGACGCGCCTGGCCCGCTTCGGCCAAGGCTGAATCCAGTTGCGCGGCGACGGACGTGCCGAAAGAGAAGCCCGCCAGCACCCACGGCAGATCTGCCAGTTCGGGATGGCGTTCGAGCACCTGGGCGACCAGCTGCTGCATGTCCGCGGTTTCGCCCTGGGCCTTGTCGAACTCGCCTTCGGAATTGCGCACGCCACGGAAATCGGGCCGTACCGCGACCAGGCCTTCCTGCACGCAGGCGCGCGAAATCGTGGTGACCACCTTGTTGTCCCGCGTGCCTTCATGCAGCGGATGGGGATGCAGCACCAGCGCCCAGCCACGCGGAGCTTGCTCGGGCCAGTCGATGGCGCAATCGATACGGCCGGCGGCTCCGGCAAAGGCGACGATTTCGGTGTGGGCGGACATTGGTAGTCGAAGACGATAAAGAAAGACGCGACAGTTTAGTGCGTGGCCATGGGCACGCCCGCCGGGCCGGCCGGCGCGGGCAATTTCTGTGACAGCCACAGCGCCAGGTCATCCAGGGCAGCGTCCGTAGCCACGCGCAAGGCTTGCGCACCGCCCGCGGCGTCCTGGGTAGTTGCAGGCGCGGAACGCGTAACCCGTACGGCATCTATCGTGCGGCGCTCGCGCAGGAGCACGGCCTGGAGGCTGATCCGTCCTTCGCTGGACGAGCCATCAGGCGCATACACCTGTTCGAAGCGCGTCAGGGTCAGTTGCAGCACCGGTGCGCGGGCATCGATGGTGTCGGACAGCACGGGCCCCTGCGTGGACAGGCGCTCGACCAGGCGCTGCTGCACCAGTTGAGCCGGCGCCGCCGCCCAGCGATACGTCGCATAGGACTGCGGATTGGCGCTTTCGCCGATACGCCAGATCACGCCGGCGTCATTGAGCATGGGAGCGGCCGTCGTGGTGACCGCGATCGGCTCCCGCTTGGGCAGGTTGGGGAGCGCCGGCTCCGCGGGCCCCAGGTCGAACAGGGACGCCTGCGGCGCGCTGGCACGGCCCAGGCTGCATCCGGCCAGGGCGAGCGTGGCGGCGGCCAGGCCGATGGCGGGCAACAGCGTCAGCAGGCGGCGGCGACGGGCCAAGGGGCCGGAGACCAGGCCAGCAGCGTGGTCAAGTTCAGCGGTATTTACAACGGTGCTAACAACCCCGGCGACGTGAGCAACGCCAGCGGTGCCGGCGACTTCATTCATCATCATGCTTATCTCCCGAAGCCCGCGAAGCCGGCTTCACCCGGTCCGGGGCGCGACGGCGGCGCGCCGAACAATAAGGACTGCGGCGAATCGCCGACACGGCGTACCGTCAGCGACACCCCGCGCGCCGTCGAACTGACCTGATTCGCCATATTGGTAACGGCGGGCAGGGTTTCGCTCGACAGGCGCGACGCGGCCTCTGAAATCGTCTGCAGGCTTGCGGTAGCGACATCCAGCGCGCCGCCGCGTTGGTCCAGGCGCAACAGGGTCTGGCGTGCAATCAGTGCCAGCTGGTCGAAATCCTTCGCCGCCGCCTGGGCCTGTTTCGACGTCGCGTTCAGGTTATCCAGCAGCGGACCGATCTTGGCGGCCGCCGGCGCCAGCTCATCGCTCAGCACCTTCAGAGAATGGGTCAGGTCGACGGCGTTCTGCAAGGACGCATGCAGGGCCTGCACGTTCTGTTCGTCCAGCACCTTGCTCAATTGGGCGGAGATACTGGCGACGTTTTCCATGATGGTACCGCCACGCTGCGTGAAGCGCTCCAGCAGGCCCGCCCGCAACGGAATCACCGGCAGATCCTTGCCGACCTGCTTAAGGCGTTCGATGGAGCTGCCGTCATCGCGCAGATCCACATTCGCCAGCCCGGTCACCCCTTGCACGCCCAGTTCAGCCCAGGTCGATTCCGTGATGGGCGTATTGGGCGCCACGCCGATGCGGATACGCACCTGGCCGGGCACGTCCGGATTCAGGGCCAGCGACTGTACCTTGCCCACCGGCACGCCTTGATAGCGCACGGCAGACTGGGCCGACAGACCACCGACGGGGGTGGAGGACACGATTTCATAGTCGCGCAGGGCGGCGCGGTCGCGGTTGATCACCACGGCGATCACGATCACCGCCGCCAGCAACAGCAGCGTGAACGCGCCGGCCAGCAGAGCGTAGCTACGGTTTTCCATTATTGATGTCCTTGGGAGCGAGATCGCCCAGCGCACGACGGCCGCGTTCGCCCAGAAAAAACGTTTGGATGAAGGGGTGGTCCACCTTCAGGATTTCAGACAGCTTGTCGCAGGCGATCACGCGTTTGTCGGCCAGCACGGCGACGCGCGAGGACAGCGCCACCAGCGTGTCCAGGTCGTGCGTCACCATCACCACCGTGAAATGCAATTGGCGGTGCAGATTGCGCACCAGTTCGACGAATTCGTCGGAACGCAGCGGATCCAGGCCGGCGGTGGGCTCGTCCAGGAACAGCAGCTCCGGATCCAGCGACAGCGCGCGCGCCAGGGCCACCCGCTTGATCATGCCGCCGGACAGATCGGACGGCCGCTTGTAGGCGTCGTTGGCGGTCATGCCGACCATGTGCAGGCGGCACATGACTACGTCCTGCACCAGGTCCTCGGGTATCGAACGCAATTCGCGCAAGGGCAGCGCCACGTTGTCGAAGACCGTCAAGGCCGAGAACAGCGCGCCCGCCTGGAACAGCACGCCCCAGCGCTGGGCCAGGCGATTGCACTCGCCCGTGGACATCTCCGTCAACGGCATGCCCAGCACCTGCACCGTGCCGGCGGCGGGCGTATCCAGGCCGATGATTGCACGCAGCAGCGTCGTCTTGCCGGAACCCGATCCGCCCACCAGCGCCAGGATCTCGCCCGGATAGACCGACAGATTGAGGTTCTCGTGCACCACGTGATCGCCAAAGGCCGTTTTCAGGCCGCGCACCGAAATGATGGGCGCGACCGTCAGGGCCGTATCGGTGAAAAGGTCTGGCTGGTCGTGGACGTCGTCTTTCATAGGGCCACCCGGCTGAGCAGGACAGCAAAAAGCGCATCGACCAGGATAACGCCGGTGATGGACGTCACCACCGACGTCGTGGTGCGGCGGCCCAGGCTTTCGGTATTCGGCTCGATGATCAGGCCGAAGTGGCAGGCCACCATGGCGATGACGATGCCGAACGTCACGCCCTTGCCCAGGCCGATGATGTAATTGGCCAGGCTGATGGCATCGGGCAGGGATTGCAGGAACCAGGACGCCGACACCCCCAGCTGGGCCCTGGCCGCCAGCATGCCGCCGAACAGCGCCAGGGCGTCGGTCCAGACCACCAGCAAGGGCATGGCGATGGCCAGGGCGACCACGCGTGGCAGGATCAGGCGCTGGCTTTGCGAAATCCCCATCACCCGCATGGCATCCAGTTCCTGCGTCACGCGCATGACGCCAATCTGGGCGGTGATGGCCGAACCGGAGCGGCCGGCCACCAGGATGGCGGCCAGCACGGGGCCCAGTTCGCGGACGATGGATACGCCCAGCAGGCGCACGATGAAGCGATCGGCGCCGAACATCTGCAGCTGCTGCGAAGACAGGTAGGACAGTACCACGCCGATGAGAAAGCCCACCA
Source organism: Achromobacter sp. HZ34 (assembly GCF_002209485.1). Taxonomy (GTDB): domain Bacteria; phylum Pseudomonadota; class Gammaproteobacteria; order Burkholderiales; family Burkholderiaceae_B; genus Bordetella_C. The sequence goes on from NZ_NJIX01000003.1 coordinate 832,583, forward strand.
GTGCCGTGATGCCCAGCGCCTGCGCGCCCATGCGGTAGATCTGCGCGGAGATCTCGCGCCAGGGGATGCGGCCGGGGTGAATTAGTAAATGGCCCAGGTCGAGCACCAACTGGCCCAGCATCGCCGTCATGGACTTCCCATGGCGCGCGGCGGTGAAGATGGCGTCGCCGATGGCGCTGACCGGACCCCAGCGGTCCTTGCGGGGTGCTTCGGTAGTGCCGCTGCCAGGGTGAGTGGCCAGCGCCTGGAAGACCTCCTGCAGGCCTGTGGAAATGCGCAGGCGCTTGGGCAGGACGTCGCCCCAGGCGTGCCACAGCAGATTGGCGCCGACGGTATCCATGCGCTCTATGCCTGTCAGGTCCCAGCGCATGGCCGGCGTCGCCTGCGCCAGCGCCTTGCGGCGGGCCTGGACTTCGCCGGGGTGCGCCAGGGCCTGCACGCTCCAGTCGCCCGCCACATAGCAGATGTCGCCGGACTTCCTGAACGGGGCGACAGCGGGGCTGAAAGGCTGGGCGGTATGGACCATGTAAGCAGGGGCGGTGGCTAGGGGCCGAAGCTCCGGGGTGGTAACAGCGGTAATCATACGCGGACGGGGCGCAATAATTGGTGACGAGCGTGGGCAGCTGTGTTTCGGCAAACGGGCGAGTGCCGGCTGTGAAGGCACGGGGCGTGCCGGAGGATCATTATCGATAGGTCATACAATCAGGCCGAGCTCGTTATTGGAATGCTGTCTTTTCGATTTTGACCTTCGCCGCTTGATTTTCGTTTTTTGATCTTTCGCGTCGTGGGTTCTGCCGCACGGCGCTTTTTTCGCTTTCTTTTTACGTTTTCTATCGCTATCCCATGTCTGACGTCCATCTTCCATCGCCCGCCACACTCGCCGAACAGGTTCGCGAGCGATTGCCCCATTTCGGCGTGGTGGATTGGGTACAGGAGACGGGATCGACCAATGCGGACCTGCTGGAGCAGGCACGGCTGCAAGTGGGCGGGCGCGGGCTGCGTCCCTGGCTGCGGGGTGCTCATCTGCAGAACACCGGCCGCGGCCGGGCTGGCCGCAATTGGCAAAACCGCCCGGGCCAGGCCTTGATGTTCTCCTGTGCCTTCGATACCAGCCTGGCCGCCGCTGAACTGCCGGCGCTATCGCCTTTGGCCGGCCTGGCCGCGACGGAGGCCCTGCGCGGGCTGGCCGGCGCTGGCGCGGACGCCTTGCGGGTGAAATGGCCCAATGACGTGATGTTTGGAGAGGGGAAATTGTCCGGCGTCTTGGTGGAGACCACCCGCAACGCCGTGGACCGCTCGGCGGGACATGTCGTGGTGATCGGGATGGGGACCAACCTGACCGACGGCGAAATGCTGTCGCGGGAACTGGACCGGCCGATCGCGGACTGGGCTGGGGTCGGCGCGACCGTCCCTGTCGCCGAGGTGGTGGCGACGGTGGCCCGGGCCTGGCAGGAAGCGGTCATGCAGCTGCAGGCGCTGGGTTTCCATGCGTTTATCGAGCGGTATGCGCGGGTCGATGCGCTGGCCGGGCGGACCGTGCGGGTGCTGGATCGCGGGGAGGTGCTGCAGACGGGCACCGCCGCCGGGACGGACACGCATGGAAGGTTGCTGGTGCGCACGGATGCGGGCGTGATGCCGGTGTCGGTGGGTGAGATTTCGGTAAGGGCGGCGTGAGCGCGAAATGGATATCCTGATCGACTCTGGAAATACCCGCTTGAAGGTGGGATCGATGGATGCGGTCGGCGGGGGGGTGGCTGGCGCGGGTACTGGCATGGGTATTGGCACCGGTACTGGCGCTGGTGCCGCTGCGGTGGCGTGCGCGTTCGATAACAACGACACCGATGCGTTCGCAGCCTGGCTCGACGCGCTCCCGGCTGCTCCGCGCCGCGCGCTGGGCAGCAATGTCGCCGGGCCGGCGCGTGCCGCGGCCATCGAAGCTGCCTTGGGGCGTCATGGCTGCGCCGTCGAATGGATCACGCCGCGTGAACAGGCGTTGGGACTGACCTCACGCTATCAGTACCCTGCCCGCCTGGGTTCCGACCGCTGGGCGGCCATGCTGGGGGTACTCAACCGCCTGCCGTCGCCACGGCCGGCGTTTTTGCTGGCGTCGTTTGGGACGGCTACGACCTTGGATACCGTCAGCCCGGATGGGGTGTTTGAAGGTGGATTGATCCTGCCTGGGCCGGTGATGATGCGGCGGGCATTAGCCAGCGGGACCGCGGATCTGCCCCTGGCGCATGCGGAGCCGGTGCTGTTTCCTACCGAGACTCACGCTGCGATTTCTACTGGCGTGGCGGCTGCGCAGGCTGGGGCTTTGGTGCGTCAGTGGCTGGCTGCGCGGGAACGCTACGACGGGCAGTTTCCGGTTTTGTTTGTTGCCGGAGGGGGGTGGCATGAGGTCGAGGCGGAAGCCCGGCGGTTGCTCGCCCAGGTGACCGAAGCCACGGGGGATTTGCCCTGCGTGCCGCAGGTAGTCGACAATCCGGTGTTGGATGGGTTGGGGAGTTTGCTGCGTGAGCAAACGGCCGCGGCTCCTCCTACCCTTCCCTGAACCGCCCGGCTTTTTACCGAGCCCCCACCTGATATTTGGATACGCGTCGTATGCGGATACTGTTCGTGCTTATCGTGCTGGCTAACGTCGTGATGTACGGCATTGGCCAGGGGTGGTTTGGGCTGGCGCCGTCGGAGGAAGGAAGGGATCCGGGGAGGTTTCGGACGGAGTTGAATGCGGAGAGGGTGACGTTGGGGCGGTGAGCCTATCGGTGACACTCACAAGGCCTGCCATCCCGTTGTCTGTTCATTGTTCGCCAACTGCGGGAACACCCCTCCTCGCGAACCTTGCACACAGCGGTATCTCACCACTGAGGTATTCGCCGTATCCGTAAGCAGTTTTTCCAGCGCGCCTCCGTGTCGCTCGGCACAATAAATCTTCAGCGGAGGTTCCCGAGCCCCTAGAATTAGCACGCCCTCAGCACTCAGCAGCCTTGAGATCAAACCGCGACCTGCGACGTCTTCCTCATGCGATACCGAAAACGGCGCGAGGGTAAATCCACCTAACGCGTAGAACTTGCGTTCATATTCGGCTTTACTCACTCCCAATACCGGATAAGCACGTTCATACGGAAATCCGTCGCCCCAGACCACCATGACTTCGGCGGGGTATCGGGAGGCCACCTGACGCACCTCTTGGGACTTCCGCAATGCAATTTTGGACTCCTTGACAACCATGTTCGTATTAAAAACGACGGCGACTATCAATAGCCCGCCTATCACCTTTCCGTTTACCGGTGCAGTAGCCAAGAAAAGCGGAGCCAAAACCAGCAAGCACAATAAGGGGTAATAAACTCGAATAACGCCTGGCCTGCCGACCATACCGGTAGCAAATATGGCGACGAAAACCAGCAGAAAACACAGTAAGAGCCGTTTCGACGGGTAGCGACAAAACAGCAGGAGAGCTACTAGGATGAGGGAATAGAGCTGAATATTGTCCAGTGCGACTATCGCCCGCCAGCCTTGGGCTAAGGATAACTCCTGTACCGGTGCAGCATCCGTCTCTTTAACCAAATCGCTTATCAGCTTTGCGTCTGCGATTTGTCGATCCGCAAAAAACCAGTGAGCAACAAGCCAGACGTCATTCGCTGAAAAATTATGTCGGGCCAGCACATCTGGACGGGATGATATCTTGGTAGCTGCCCCAAAATCGGTCAACGGCGCCCGTGCGACATTGAACGTAGAGAAATCAGTCCACTCCGGCCTGTTCAAAGCTTTCTTATTCAGTACGGCGGAACATATCATCGCTGCACAAAGTACGATGAGTATGTTTCCCGAAACATGCCGACGTTGCAAGAGCATGCGCCACGGCATGATTGGCAATGAAGCCGCGGCGACCAGATAGAATTCCTGATCACGAATAAGAAAGGAGATATAACCCAGGATGGCAGCGAAAATTAAATATCGGACACGAGGATCGCGACCAAATAATTGCAGCCAGCCGACAGAGGCAAGTGCCAGCAGTCCGGCATCAACGGTGAATTGGGGGAAAAGAAGCGGTCGCATCCATATCAGCAACCCGAGCGCAAGGATATAGATCCAATTGACCTTCAGCTTTCTCAAGACGATGAGACAGCTATATGAAGTCAATATCAGAACAAGAATAGTGGCTAACGAGTAGCCATTAGCTGTGCCAACAGTTGGTATGGAGCGGACGATATATCCCCACACAACGTTAGAGAATACGAGTGCCGCATCTCCAAATGCGGCAACGCCAAACCCGTGCGCCACCATCTCCATGCCGACGTCATCGTTGGTTTCCCAAAACGGCGGCAGGATGAAATAAAGTAGCGCTACGAAGGTTAATACGGCAATACCGATCGCGAGCCCCGAGGATCGTGACTCGCGATGAAGTCGCATCACGTCAGCTCCGTTGTGTCGCCACACATTGCTCGATGGCTGACCTGAGCTGATCTACAACGCGCTGCTGCTTTACGCTATCAATTCCAACCCAAAGCGGAAGGCGAATCAATTGCTCGGCGCTCTCATCCGTTACGCGCAATTCCCCGCAAGTACGGCCATACCGGAGGCCTCCAGGTGAGCTGTGCAGAGGGACGTAGTGAAATACCGCGCCGACGCCGTTTTCCTTGAGTGTTGCCAACACCGCCTGACGGTCCACGCCCCGCGGCAGCAAAACGTAGTACATGTGCCCGTTATGCACGCAATGCGCCGGTACCACCGGTCGCCGCAGCAAGCCCTCGGACTCAAGCGCGGCGCACATCTCGTGGTAACGATTCCAGGCGCCGAGCCGATCAGCCGTAATTTTTTCAGCCTCTTCCAACTGAGCCCAGAGAAAGGCAGCGATGAGCTCACCTGGTAGGAACGACGATCCCGCCTCCTGCCATGTGTATTTGTCGACCTCGCCCCGGAAAAAGCGGCTACGGTCGGTCCCTTTCTCACGGATTGTCTCGGCACGAACCGCCGCTTCAGGATCCTTGACGAGCAGAGCCCCACCCTCTCCTGAAATCACGTTCTTCGTTTCATGGAAACTGTATGCCCCCAAGTCACCGATCCCACCAAGCGCGCGGCCTTTGTAGGTAGACATAAGGCCCTGAGCAGCGTCTTCGACAACCTTCAGTCCATGATGCGCGGCAATTGCCATAATCGTGTCCATTTCGCAGGATACGCCTGCGTAATGCACGGGCACGATCGCCTTCGTTCGCTTCGTTATCGCCGCTTCGATCTTCGATTCATCGATATTCAACGTGTCCCGGCGGATATCGACAAAAACCGGCACTCCTCCACGGAGGACGAATGCATTGGCCGTTGAGACAAATGTGTAGGAAGGCATGATGATCTCATCGCCTTCCTTGATGTCCAACATCACAGCGGCCATTTCGAGCGCAGCGGTGCACGAATGAGTCAACAACGCTTTGGGGCTTCCCGCTCGCCGCTCCAGCCAGTTATGACATTGCTTGGTGAACGGCCCATCACCCGCCAACCGGCCATTGAAATGGGACTCGGCGATGTAATAAAGTTCTTTGCCCGTCATATGCGGCCAATTGAACGGAATTCTTTCAGTAGTCATTCGTGACTGCCAAGTTAAACTGCTTTGAATAAGGGATAACGTCTTTCAACTACTGTAAATTCAGTCCGATCACATTCGCTTCGATTTACTATCCGAAGCCAAGGGTGTTCACCCTCGTGCAACCACTACAGTGCCAATTACGATCAGCGTGGTTCCCACTATCTTGCTGACCGAAAGGGGCTCGTTAAGCAGCCAGCCGCTCAAGATAAGCACAATCACAAAATTCAGAGCCATGAACGGATAGGCGTGACTAAGGTCAAACTTGGTCATGGCCGCCATCCAAGACAGAGCGGCAAGGAAAGCGGATACGAATCCCGAGAATATGATGGGATCAAAAATAATCTTTGTAAGGAAAATTATTTTCTCGAACGCTGTAGCGGGCAATGGACCAATCTGGCCGATCCGTATTTTTAGCGCGAACTGTCCATAGACAGTAAAAATAATAGTCCCGAGAATATACCCGTAGTCAAGCAGGCGAGTCACGCGCCTCTCTCCAATTTCGCCAATCCGAAGCCGGTCTTTCCATAACCATTCCCGTTGTAAAGCATATATTGCTCACCCGCATGCAGGAAAACGAAGGGATATTCAATCATCTCCGAATCCCATTCACCCGGAGAGGTAGCGATGCCGGCCAAGTGATCCATCCGCTGCCAATGGACACCATCACTCGACTCGGCATAACCAATCCGATACCGGTCTCCACGGTACGAGTACCACATCTTCCACACAGTTCCATCGAAAAGTACCGACGGGCGAGATATGGCGTACTCGGATTCGTTTGCGAAGTCGATGGCAACGTGCCCCGTCCTATTCCACGTGATGCCATCCGTCGATTCCGCGTATTTGATATGGTATTTGTGCTCTATGCGTCCGTCGCGCTCCAGCCAGCCCGTGCAGGACAAATACCACATTCGCCAACGACCTTCCCCTGGAAAGACGCAGCAACTTGCCGTGAAATGTGGTTCGAAGGGCGTTCTGTCTACGATGGGACCGGGGCTGTATCGATGGAAAGACTCGCCTTCACGTGCCAGGGCGAGTCCAACGGAATTCCGGAACGGCACGGTCACTCCAAGATTCCAACCGATGTAATACAGATAACGCTGGCCCCGGAACTGAGTGAGCCAAGTTGCCATCGCGCCACTGTCATCGAACGCTCCCCGTTCACCAGGTTGCAGTATCGGCTCTCGTTCGACGCGTACCGTTTCTTGGGGGCGAGTGATGTCCAGACTCAGCACGCCAGTGACACTTCGATTCTGTCCATCCCGGGCACTAAAATAAATTCGAAAGAGATCGCCCTCGACATGTTCGGCCACCGGCACGGCCGCATGACTGCAAGCCCAATCCAGCGTACCCGTGGGGCAGTAGATCAGACCGAGCTTTTTCCAGCCAGCAGGCTGCCTCATATATTCCTCAGTCTGGTACTGGGAACGCGGGAGCGCTCGGATCCTGTACCCATGTACACGCCCTCGTCCTGGGCATCTGCCAACAACAGTGCGCCAGCACCGATCACGCATCGATTCCCAATCGCGACATGATCCCGGACCGTCGCATTAACACCGATAAAGCACTGTTCGCCGACAGTAACGCCCCCTGATATCACAACGTGGGACGCAATGAACGTGTGGTCGCCGATGACTGAGTGATGACCAATATGGTTGCCGCTCCACAACGTCACATTGTTGCCAATTCTGGTAAAAGGCTGAATGGTATTGTCTTCAAGAATGAAGCAGTTTTCGCCGATAGGGTATTCAGTCAGGACAGTGGCCCGATCACTGATATAGCTGGCGATCCCATAGCCCTGTGCCTTGATCGCAAGATATCGATCACGGCGAAGCGCATTCAACTTTGAATAGCTGAGCGCGATGAAAGCTTCATGTTCTTCAGTGGAAAATCGATCCACCAATTCAGAAGATGGCACTACAGGTAACCCGCAAAAGGACGATTCCTTGATGTATTCGGGATCGACTGAAAACGCCACTACTTCGTAGGCCTTTTGCCGGTTGAAATAGAAATTGGCCAATTCGGCAATGTCACCAGAACCAAAAATAATCAGTTTTTTCATGGTCATTTCTTTCTGACAATGATAGTAAATTCATAAAGATCATAATCATGCAGCAACGCGACATTGCGCGAGTACTTGCGCTTGCAGAGATCGAAAAAATATCCCGGATCCGCGTAATAGAGATGGCTTCGTTTCTTATCTTCGTCAGAGTAAGAAGTGAGGCAATTGAACGCGAAGCCCCTCTTGCTGCTCTTATCCAGCACTTCCAGGGTTTTCTCTATAAATGATAGCCATTCGGCATCGGGGGTCTGCAATCGAACATTGAATATGCCGCTAGCCACTCCAAATTCGGCAGGTATGGAGGGGGATGCAGCGCACTCGAATCGAGCATTTGCATGCCCGCCGCGTGCCGTCTCCGCAGCAGCGATCATCTCAGGCGATATGTCTACACCCAAGTACTGAAAATTTCGGCCCCGATCCGATAAATAATCGAAGTACGCCCCATAGCCACAACCCAGGTCGTTGATCGAAAATTCTTCATCGACCGGCAGCACATTTGACAACTGTGCAAATCTCAGACGCTGGCTTTCCTCACCATTCCAGTCGACCCCTCGAGCACTTTCCCCAAATTCTGCGAGCTTTTCCGAGTAGTACTTCGCCACATCAGAAAAAATCTGCTTATGTTCGTCTTCCATATATTTTCTTGATGCACAATTTCAATTACTTAAGGGGCGCGGCAAACGGTTCGAATCCATAGGCTGTTCTATCTGAAACATCAAAAAGATCAGCCGCCTGTTATCGAACGTATTTCATGTATCGCGCTGCGTCTTTTCCACAGGCAAAGAGCAGATCGAGGATAGAAACTCCGTGGGTAAACTCACCCCATAGCTGCTTGTATTCGGAATAGCCGCTGTAGTCAAACCATGTCAGTTCAATGCCTGCTGCACGGAATACTTCCGGGTCAATATAATCTTTTGCAGCAGGTCCGGAGGTGTAGGCTGTTCCACCTGCCTGCCTGCACAGATCTGCCAGCCGCTCAGTCTTCCCTTCAATCAGCTCATAGTCCCACGAGTTTGTGATGACCGTCTTTATGCCCAGGTAGGCACATATTGCCTCGATGAGCCTGCGATTGAGGACAGACAGGTGACTGAAACTCTCTTCGACATAAATGGGTTCGAGCCACGCACTAACTTCCGTAAAACAGGCCGCGCGTTTGTAGTTCTGGACCAAAGACCTCCAATGTGCCGCGCGCCAATCAGCGACATCTATCTCGGTTTCGCGTATCGTCTGAAAATACCTGCCCTTTACCACCACCGGAACCGTGAGCCATTGGGCGCCCTGCGGCGTTTTTATCAGATTACGATTACGCCAGTCACGACGCGTATATTGCATATCGTCGTACAGGATGAATTCGTCTACCGACGCAATCATGTCAAAATATCCCTTCCAAGGGATATAGTTGGATTGGACGATAGCCACTTTTTTCACTGATTCCCTCTTGCTGACATGTATTGATTGAACGGCTGGGCGATCACGCTCGCGCTGGCTGACCCGGAATGGCTTGCTCCACATCACGCCGTCGCTCCTGCGGCGCGCCTCGCTGATCCATCAATGGTGCCGTCAGCGTCAGCATGATGCAACCGGTAGGATCAACATGTCTGCGCGGCAACGCTGCTTCACGCATCATCGCACGGCCGCCGTCTTCGCGCAGCAGTGCAGTCTCTCAACACACCCGCAGCAAACTCTGCGTTCACTAATTGGCCCCGTGGCCGTAACATCGTCAATCGCCAGTCCTAAGTGGCGTATGGGTGGGCCGAAGTGGCTAACCCTATGACGAACTGCACCGAACCAGGGAACCCGATCCAATAAGAAATGCGCAAAAAACAGTGTTGATCCGCGTTTCGAAGTGGTGAAATACAGACGCTGTTGCGTCGTGAGACGGTAACCGATTGCTCAACACCTATTTCGCGCGGGTGCCGAGCGCCCTGATCATCTCTCAGCTTGGCAAGCCACGAGGATGGAAGGCGCTAAGGAAAGATGCCCCCGTCTCAGTCGGGAGATGGCGTACACTAAACACATCATATGGCCGACGAGCAACTTCTTTACTGTCGACGTCTGGCTTAGGCGGGTTAATCCCAGGATCCATATCCGTATTTATCATGAAGATCAACTTAATTAGCACTGATGAATGGAAGAGTTTCGTTGACGGTCCCGATCTTTTAATAAATTTGATAGAAAGAGAAGTTTTTATTGTCCGAAACTTTATGGACCCTCGTCTAGTCGACGCGTTCAAGGAGTACTGTCTGAACTTCTCGGCGCAACAGGAAGCCTCATGGCACGCATGTCTGGATGGCTGCCCAGACTATCATCGCATTCACCATCAGTACCCAAATGCGCATGTGCGATCGACGCAGCATGGTTATTATTTTCACCCTTGGAACGAAAATTTCGAGCGCCTCAATACCTTTCCTGGATTTTCAGAAATTTTCGCGCTGAAAGCCAAAGCAGCAGGAAAAGATGCTTCCGAATTCATGAAAAACACTCCGTCCCAAGGGCCAATTGCACGAATAGTTTCGCATCAGTACCCTCCTGGCGGGGGCGGCCAGGAAGAGCACATCGATCCCGTTTCCCCATTTGCGAAGGTCCAAACGCTAATCCAGGCATCTGATCCAGGCATAGATTATCAAACGGGTGGACTCTATATCAATGATCTGGAGTTTGGGATTGTGAATATCGACCCACTCACGAGAAAGGGTGATCTAGTCCTTGCCTCACCCGGCGTGAAGCACGGCGTTGCGCCGATCGATTCGGATCAGAAACTTCAGTGGGATACGACAAAGGGACGTTGGATCATTATGCCAATAATTATTCACTCAGACCACACCAAAGATCCGTCGCTCAAGCCGGTCAGAACGGCAAACATATGAAAAAACTTATCCTCGTCGATGACCACGATCTCTGCATCCGCACGTTTCTGAAAGAGATCGACAGTCTCAATAGCCCCCACGGCAAGAAAGGTGTCTTGCACATAGGCGCACATATGGGGGAAGAAGTTCCGGCGTATCAAGATCACGCCTATTCGCCGATCTATCTGGTCGAAGCAAATCCGGAGATTCTCCCAGGACTGACTGAGAAATTTGAAACGATCAGCGACATTCACGTTCTGCCCACGGCCGTTGGAAACTCCGTGGGGCACATCGAGTTTGTCGTCCATAAAACAAAAAAAGGTGGAATGGAGTCGTCCGGACTGCTAAAACTCGAGAAACTCGGTGAAATCGTTCCCGTATTCAATTCAGAGTCGCGGCACCGTGTTCCGGTCACCACTGTCGACAGTCTCGTAAATCAGCATGGGCTGGCTGAAAATATTGCACTTTTGGTGCTCGATATCCAGGGCGCTGAAATGATGGCTCTTGCCGGTGCCAGCACCTTTTTGCAGCGGGTGAATGCCGTCATATGCGAAGTCAACTTGATCAAAAATTACGAAGGTTGTCCGCTCGAAGCTGATATCGACCAAATTTTCGCGTCTGCCGGTTTCACCAAGCAGTTGGCCATTTATCACGAACTTTATGATCAAACTGGCCGATTCCCCGCCTGGGGAGAATGTCTCTGGGTCAGACAGAACTGAGAGCGTGGAGGAATTTGTTTTGACTCCCGCGCTCTCAGTGGTCACCACGATGTACAAGTCAGCGCCTTATCTGGAAACTTTTTACGAACGCATCGTCGCGGAAGTTGAAAAGCTCGGGGTAAGCCACGAAATTATTTTTGTGAATGACGGATCACCTGACAATTCGCTTGATGTTGTATTGAACATTCAAAAATCAGACAGTCGGGTAATCGTCATAGATCTATCCCGCAACTTCGGCCACCACAAAGCTATCATGGAGGGGCTGTCGTATGCTCGCGGTGAGAAAGTCTTCCTCATCGATTGTGATCTGGAAGAGCCTCCGGAGACATTAGGCGAATTCTACAAACGGTTCTCCGAAAGCGACTGCGATGTAGTCTATGGAGTTCAGGAGAGCCGCAAAGGTGGATGGTTTGAAAGGCTCAGTGGCGGCGTTTTCTACAAACTGTTCAACTACCTTTCTGACATCACCGTGCCGGAAAACTGGACTATCGCGCGCTTGATGTCAGCCCGATATGTCGCATCGCTTGTGCAGTTCAAAGAAGAGACGATGTTCCTGGGTGGGATTATGACGGCGGTGGGCTATCGCCAAATTCCGCTGGTGATGCAGAAGCTGCACAAGGGGACCACTACTTACACGCTGAAGCGAAAGCTTTCCGCGTTGACCTCTGCGGTCACTTCTTTTAGCGAAAAACCTCTGAAGTTCGTTTTCTACACGGGATTTCTGGTCGCCGCCGTTGCCTTTATCTATGCTCTGTGGCTCATTTTTCAGAAATTCGTCTTCGGTATTCCGGTTGACGGCTGGACCAGCCTTGCCGTATCCATCTGGCTGATAGGTGGCCTGATCATGCTATGTCTTGGCATCATCGGGATTTATGTAGCCAAGGTTTTCGTGCAAACGAAGCATAGGCCCGTATCGGTTATAAGGCAGATCTATGAAGTGAACGACTAGCATGTCGGCAGCAAGAATCGAGCGCCCGTGCGGTAGCTTGCGTGGATCTTGCTGTTACGCATGGCAAACAAATCTGATTGTTTGTTGCGCGTGCGCGCGAAAAGCGTCGCAGCACGCCTTTTTCAAGCTCCGAGCCGCAATGGTTGGAGTACATAGAGGAGTCAAGAGGTTAACTCTCAGACCCGTTTTTCAGGGTCACTGACACCCTTACAGGCAGCCTTGCTCTAAGTGCTGCTATCGCTTTATCCTGCCCGCATTGACGCACTGGGCGCATTGCATAGGCGCGATTTTTTTGGAAATGGAAGGCGGTTGATTCATGCCTAACGGTGGCGAATTGAAGAGCTCTAACGTGGTTTTGGTGCTGGGCATGCATCGCAGTGGCACGAGTGCCATCTCGGCCTGTCTGGAGCGCTTGGGAGTGGTGATGGGCAGTACGCTCGCCAAGGCGGACGAGTGGAATCCCAAAGGGTATTTCGAGGAACGCGAGATCGTATCGTTCAACGATCACCTCTTCGACCTGGCTGGATGCCGGTGGGACTCGCCGCTGCCCCCTGGTCGTATAGAACCCGCGGAATGGGGACCACAGGCGGCGCAGGCGGCGACATTGCTTGAGAAGATTTTTGGCGGTGCGCCTGTGTGGGGGTTCAAAGATCCCCGTATGTGCCTGCTCCAGTCATTCTGGCAGCCGGTTTTTGACTCGATGCTTGTGGCACCGAAACTGTTGTTCGTACTGCGTCATCCGGCGGAAGTCGCACATTCGCTGGCTCGTCGAGATGGCATCTCCAGCAAGAGGGCGGGATGGTTGTGGTTCACGCATCTGATTGGTGGGCTGGACTACGTCAGCGCCGAATCTGACTGCCGGCTCGTTGATTTCTCTGATCTCATGAATCGGCCGGTACAGGTGATGAACGACCTCTGTCGCTGGCTTGACCTGACCTGTGAGCCCAGTGCGATTGCTCAATTCTCAGCGGAGTTCATATCGCCGCAACTGTCACACGGCGCGGACGCGGGATCAGCCGAAATCCCCCCCCTCGTGCTGCGGGCATACGATTATTGGCGCGAGGTCGCTTCCAGCGCGGGGTTCTCGCACGCTGCACTGCACGCTCCGGAGTGGCTTCAGATCAGAGAAGAGTTCGAGCACGACATAAAGCCCGGCTTGAGCATGGTGGGGGAATTCCTGGACGGTGATCGCCAGTTGGCAGTCGCGGATGCAAGGTTGAAGACGCTCAGTGATGGGCTTGCGGTCGCCGAGCGTTTTGCGGTGGAGCGCCTGGAAAAGATGACCGCAATGGATGCGCAGTTGAAGCTGACGTCCGCTGCTCTGGCTTCCGTGGAGAAGTTGGCCATGGAGCGCCTCCAGCAAGTAGAGAAACTCAATCAACAACTTCAGCAAGTGAGTGAGGCGTACACGCTCGCCGAACGACTTGCCCTCGAGCGTTTGGCTGCACTAGATAAACACCAGGCACGTTCGTGACTCAAGATCTTCTGCATAGCCCGCAATCGGAGCGGGCGGCACCGAGCCCCTTCATCTGCCAAGTTGATGAAATGGTCAGCAACGGTCAAGGCATCTTCGGGTACGGCTGGGCGTTGGATCATGCGGATTCCATTGTCCGAGGGACGTTGCGGCTGCACTTCAAGGATGGGCGGGTCAGCAAGACTCACGTCACGCTGGGGCGGATCAGAGACGACGTTGCCAAGGTTTTTCCTGAACATCCAGACGCCGCCAAGTGCGGAATGATGTTCTTTGCGGGATGGAGTGACGAGCGTCCTCATGCTGCCGACTTCGTTTTCCACACGAAGGATGGCCGCACATTGACTGCCGCACTTGATTTGGGCGGCGCGAATGCTCAGGCGGAACCGCTGCACCCCGAAGCGCCCGGAGGTCGACGTCATCTAGTGATGCAAGCCCTCCGCTATCTTCGCCAGGGACGAATACGTGAACTGGTGAGCAAGGTGCGGCGTTACGGACACCCCCCTCCTCCAGAGCGTAGCCCTGAGGAGATCGCACTGGTTGCCAAGCTCACTGGACGTCGTTGCCGTCTGGTGATCGATCACAATATGGGAGGCGGCGCCAACGTCTTCCGCGAGCGAATGGTATCCAGTTGGCTGGCCGCTGGAGATACCGTTATCTTGCTCAGCTTTCGTGTCGACACGATGACAACAATCGTAGACGTGCGTGATGCTGAAGCGGTCTGGTCGCAACCCCTTAGCGGATTGGAAGTACTGGAGGCGGCTCTTGCTTCCATAAACCTTGCAGAAATCTTCCTGAACTGCGCGGTCTCGTTTCCCAACGCCAGCGGCGTTCAGAGATTGTTGTTAAATCTCAAGCAGCGATCAGGTGCCGCACTCGTCGTAGCGATACATGAATACTTCGTGATTTGTCCTTCCCCCTTCTTGCTGGATAAGAATGGCACGTATTGCGGGGTCCCTTCCATCAGCCAATGCGAGTCGTGCCTTCCCCAACACGAAGACGGCTTTGTGTCACTTACCGGTGAGCGGTCCATCCAGCATTGGCGTCAGATGTGGGGTGAGGTTCTCGCTGTCGCAGACGAGGTGCGGTGCTTTTCCCAGTCCAGCAAACGGCTGCTGGAACGCGCCTACCCTGGCATTGCAAGACATGCAACGCTACAACCGCACGAGGTCGAGCCCCTGAGAGCGGTGCGTCGAGCACGGCCGCCGAACACCACGCTCACAATCGGCGTGATCGGCTTCATTTCACACCATAAGGGTGCCGCAGTGGTGGCGGATCTGGCTGAAGCGATATCCAAGGCACAGGCCAATGTCCGGATCGTCGTATTCGGCAGCCTGGACACCCCCTCATCCTCCGACGTGATCCTGCAGACAGGACCCTATAGCCGGTATGATCTGCCAGATCTGACGGAAAAGTACGGGGTGAATCTCGCATTACTGCCCTCGATCTGCCCGGAAACCTTCTCATTCGTCGCGCACGAAGTGATCTCGATGGGGCTCCCACTCATGTGCCTGGATCTTGGCGCGCAAGCTGATCTGGCCCGATCATCCCCGCTAGGAAGGGTTTCACCGCATCAGGACGGTCCAGGCCTGCTCCAGGAGATTATGGCCTTCGATCATGATCTTTATTTACTGAATTCAAAGGTTCCTTCTTGAAGAAGATTCACGTTTATACCAGCGCAGCCTGCAATTACATCCCCAAGGTTCGCACCCTCGTCAGGTCGATAAAGAAATTTCATCCTGACTGGGTCGTGCATCTTGCTTTATCGGATGAAGTACCCGCAGACCTGGATTTATCGAAGGAGCCATTTGACGAGATCCATCCGCTTAGCAGCCTCGAGATCCCCAATTACACGGGATGGGCGTTCTGCCACACCATTGTCGAGCTTTCAACTGCGATCAAACCGTTTTTGTTGGCACGCCTCTTGGAGCGAGAGGATTGCGAAGGGGTGATCTACCTGGATCCGGATACGGTATTGTTCTCGCGGCTTGATGATGTGCTCGAATCCATCAAACATTCGAACATCGCACTGACCCCTCACCTGGTCGATGCGGAGTCTTCCCTCGCGGGGATCATGGATAATGAAATCTCATGCCTGCGCCATGGAATCTATAACCTGGGATTTTTGGCAGTGGCCCCTACGGAAGTCGGCAAGCAATTTGCCCAGTGGTGGTCCGACCGGCTTTATTATTTCTGCCGCGCTGAAATCCATAATGGTTTGTTCACCGATCAACGATGGATCGACCTTGTTCCGGCGTTCTTCGAGGGTGTATGCATCTTGCGCACCCCGCGTCTGAATGCGGCGCCCTGGAATCTTTCCACCCGGACCATCACCGGCGACCTGCCGGACAATGTTATGGTTGATGGCGAACCTCTTGGTTTTTACCATTTCACGGGTTTTGACAGTGGTGCCCATAAACTAATGGCCAATAAGTACGCCGGTGATCAAGCTACCGTCGGCGCCCTGATTGAGTGGTACGTGGGCTCCATCGCGGCCACGGATGATGATCCGCTGGGCAAGGTGGTGTGGGCGTACTCGCGCTTTGCCGAGGGCACACCAATTCCGAAGTCTGCCCGTCTGGTGTACCGTGAACGCCTCGATCTACAACGAGCCTTTCCCGACCCTTTCGCCACCGACGGCGGCGGCTACAAAGCCTGGTGGGATTCGCAAGCGCGGATCGAGTACCCCGGCTTGTTCGATAAGAACAATGACACTCTGTCGATTGCCACGCAGAATCTTTCCGCTGGCTTGACGCCGGGCTACCAGGCGGGCGGTGATCTACAGGCCGTCCAGCCTGGTGAATCAACTTCCTCGACCGAAGCCCCAGTCTCAAATTCCAGCTCCGGCGTTCGACGAGCCAAGCGAGCATGGGAAGTGCTGCGTACCGAAGGCATTGGCGGTATCGCGAAGCGTATCGTGAAATAAAACGTAGACGCATACGCTTGTCTCCTCGACCGCCAGCGGTCGGCGGATGGATTAATATTCCGCCGGCCGCAATGGCGACCAAAGAACGCACATTTAGACCGAATCATGCCCGATGCATCCGTAGACCCCCTCTCAAAGCCCCACAGGGCCGACCTCGCATTCAATTTATGCCTGGCCGCTTTAGTCACGGGACTGCTGTCCTTGTGTGTGTGGCCCGGGCTGATGTCGTTCGACAGCCTCCTGGCTTACAGACAATCCATCGAGGGTGTCGAAACGGCCATCTGGCCGCCAATGCATGACTATCTGTTTTATGTCTCCAGGATCCTGTCCGGCGGTCCTGGCGGCCTTCTAGTCATTCAATGTTTTGTGCTTTTTTTCTCAGCCTGCTCCATCTGCAGCCACTATGCTGGATCCCGTTGGATCTCTGCTGCCATGGGACTAGGACTGATCGGACTCTTCTTTCTTTTCCCCACTCTTGCAGGTACCATAATTGTCCTGTGGAAAGACGTAACGGTTGTGTCCTTCGCCCTTGCCGCCATTGCGGCCTGGTTGAGTTGCGCGCACAAATTTTCCCGCGTCAAATTCTTCGCCATATTTTTCTTTCTCACAATCGCCATCGCGTTGCGGTATAACGCGCTGCCGCTGGCGTTGCCGTTCATGGTCCTGGTGGCGATCGCTCCTGCCGGACGCAAGTCGAGTTCTCGCCAACGGATAAGCGCCGTCGTCGGCGCCGTCCTTGTTCTATGCATCTCCTATGCGACCACCCTTTGGCGTCTTCCTGATCTCAAGCGTTTGCCTCCCGTCGGTAACCTTGTAGCAGTCATCAATCTATGGGATCTGACAGGGGTGTCAGCGTGTGAAGACAAGAATCTATTGCCCGCGGGTATTGAGTCTGAAACACGCATTCCCGATTCCGACTTCAAGCGCTTCTATGATCCACGCCATCTCAACTTGACATTTGCGGATGCCGAATGGACGCAGCATGTTCCTCGGTGGGGGGTGAGCGCCGATGTCATTCAGGCACAGTGGAAGGCAGTTGTACTGGGGTACCCATTGTGCTACCTCCACGTTCGGACAGCGGTCCTGCGCGAGCAATTCGGGTTCCACGCACATCAAGTTTTCTATCCTACCCACGGCGGCATAGACGAGAATAAATTCGGGCTGCATCTCGCCTATCCAGACCGAGTCAGTGCACTCACTCAGCGGATTGCCGCTTGGAGCAGTAGTCCCCTGCGGCGCATTTACATCCTGCACGCCCTGGCCATTGTCCTGGCCATTTTTGCGGTCAGGGCCAATCGCTGGCGATATGACTTGGTGTTTGCAATGGGCCTGGGAATCCTGGGATTCGTCGGATTACTCTACTTCGCGGCGCCTGCCGCCGACGCGCGGTATGTTTTCCCCTCGGGCGTCTTTTCCGCACTTTTGGTGATTATTTGCCTGGGACGTCTCGGCGCATCGCTCCGGGCGAAGCGGAATTTTCCTCGGCTCTCCGAAAACGATTACACACACTGATTAACCGCAAATCAGCATCAGGAACACGCTCGCGCGCCCTAAAATGGAACGGTTGGAGATCAACGACAGCACATGGCGCAGGTACCCCTCCGCCTCCCGACTGATGCCGCAAAGTTTGCTTTCTTCTCATCAGGCTGCGCCTCATGTGCCGCGCACCCGCCCCGCGTTCCGATCCCAAGATCGCCCAATTCTTGCAACCCGACGCCACGCAGCGTAGCGACTTGGCGAGTGCGGAGTGACCCCAGTCAGGAAAATTTCCAATTCGCGTCGCTCTTTGGAAGCCTACCCTCAAAGCGAGGCGCGAAAATCCTCGTTCACTTTAGCGGCACTAAATACTGTATGGTGTTGGTGTCATTGGTTGCCATGACGCCGTAGCTCTTCAAGGTTTCATTGATTCTGGGATCGAAATCCTGTGAGGCGGTGCCACGCCCCAAGAATACGCACGTAGGTCGCAACGTCTGGAACTGCTCGACCATGGAATCTCTGTCCCGCTGCAATACCGTCTCAACGTTGCCGGGTCCAGATAACGGAGATACTAAGCGAGCCTCGGTATAATACGTACCCTGCCGAATTGCAAGAATCTCGCAGGCCTGTCCGGGCTTTGAATGGGCCCGAATAAAGTCGATTTCGCTTTGCACCTGCGGACTCATTGGAATCTTCCTGGTGACGTAGAGATCATGAACAGAATTCACAAATTTCGGAATTTTCCATATAAAAGGCACCGCGCAGAAAATCGAGAGACCCAGCGCCACGGCCGGTAGTAATAAAGCACTGCGATCGGCCCTTCTCGCTCGAACCAATCTCAGGACGCGATCGGCGAGCATGGCGCCGACTATTACAGCTGGCCAGCACACTGTGATGATATTTAGTATATGCGAGCGTCCTTGGAAATAGACAAATAAGCCCAGGCCCAAAAGGCTCAAGTAGATAATGTCGTCCAAGGTGGTTGATCGTCTGCCTCTGACAAGTCCAGTAAAAGAGACGCACAAACCCATTAGATATACCGCTATTACCGTCATCCACGCGCTAGGATAAGTCGGCATCGGCAGCATCATAAAACCCAGCTTATAGAATGTAAGTTGGTATTCAAATAGCCAATTCCAATGTAACGGCCCAGCCGCTTTCAGTGACAGGTAAAAAAGGAAAGCAGCAATGAGTACCGCTACGATCACGCAGTGCAAGGCTAACGACATCCAAAGCTTGCGCCGTACAGCCCGCAGATCGCCGGGGGCAAGATAAGTACCTGCCAGTTTGAAAATCAGAAATGCACTAAAGGCAATGACGACCATGGCACCTGAATCGGCATTCCAAAGAACTGCAACGGCACTGATAATGGAAACCCATGCCCCAGAAGCGAGGGTCTCCGATTTGCTATACCGGTGAAACGCAGCGACAGAGACTGCGGGCCAAAAGAAACGGATAGGCCAGTATTGATAGTAACGTTCGACCAATCCGAGCACGAATAGCACCGTCTCGAACGTCACCATGACGAGCGCCAAGGATGTAAAGATAAGCAATGCACGGTCCCTGACATTGCGTTCCAATACACGCCATACGCACAATAGAGATACCAGCTGAAGAATCGCGCACACCGATGTGAACGATCGGGTCGTGAGGCGAACGAGTTTAAAAATGGGGGCAAGAATTTCCGGCGCCAGGCCGTACTGCGAAGGCAAATCGTAGAGAAGGGTTTTTCCCATAACGACTTGACTGACGGTATAAATCACGGCGTCAAAGTGCAGGTCCCATGATGTGTCGTAGAAGACCGAATGCGAACCGACGACGCGCCAAGCCGCCATCTGAAGAATAGCCGCCGTAATAAAAACTATAAATGCAGATCGATCGAAGGCGTGCGTAGTCGGTCTCGTCGACTCGCGCTGGAGGTATAGATAATAACCAAACGCTCCAATGAAGCAGGCCGCAAGAAGTACTGGTGACCACTGCTGGACATGCTTCTCATCCAGCAACCACCAGCTGAATTCGAAGCCAATCATTGGCCCGATGAAAAGCACGGCGGCGCTTACATAGATCAACCAAGGATTTGGTCTCGGCAATTCCTTACCCACGGTGCGGTGACCAAGAAATAGATATGCAACATACAAACAAAGCAGAGGCACGCCACCTAACAGCGCGGTAAATATGAAACGTTCGTCCGGCTCTGGAAACACCTGTCTTCGATACGGCGCGATAAGAAGGTCTGAATATCGCGCTGGCATCGTGAAGGTAGCGTGATAGAAAAATCCCAGCCCGTAAGCACCGAGTATGCAAACAACTACCGCGCAGATGAACAGCGTCGTGATATTGATATTGTCATTCTTGATATTTAGTCTCATCACTCGATACTCGGGACAATCGCGAGCCCAAAGTGTATATTATTTTTTACAATATTATAATATCTCCGCACTCTATGGAAGTCTCTACGCCAGTATTGCGTCAATACAGGCGAAGTGAACTTCGGACGACATTTTCGTCGCGATCCCGGTGAATGAACACGGAAGCTGAGCATGGATGAGCCGTTGTTTGCACGGCGCGACGTTAACGGATATTCCGCTCAACCAACTTGTCTAAAAGATTCTCGACCATGGCCTGCGACGTCAGGAAATCTATGATTTGCTGTCCGAGCGTACAGTCGTTCCAGCGATTCGATCTGCATCAGTAATCAGGTGTCCGGCATTCCTGCATCCAGGGCGCCAATGCTTCGATTATGCGGGCCGTTGCCCCTGCATGGCTTGAGGCCATGGTAAGCGCCCTGCCGCGCATTTGATGACGTGCATCTTCGTCACTCAGGAGCGCACTGGCGAGGCTCAATGCCGAGGCGGCATTGCTTACCTGCAGCGCCGCGCCCGCCTCAATGGCGTCCCGGGTCGCTTGTGCAAAGTTATGCATATGCGGCCCCACGATCACCGCGGTGCCTGCGGCGCAGGCCTCGATCAAGTTCTGCCCGCCAAGCGGGGCGAATCCTCCTCCGATGATGGCCACGTCTGCCGCCGCATAATAGAAAGCCATCTCTCCCAGGGTATCGCCCAAGAGAACGCGAATCCCGCTGGAAGGAACATCGTCCCTCGTCTGGCTGCGCCTCACATAAGGAAGATCGTGCTCGGACAAAATGG
The DNA here is from genome assembly GCF_002209485.1 of Achromobacter sp. HZ34. Lineage (GTDB taxonomy): Bacteria > Pseudomonadota > Gammaproteobacteria > Burkholderiales > Burkholderiaceae_B > Bordetella_C. Next base: position 853,756 of record NZ_NJIX01000003.1, read on the forward strand.
AGGCGACCGCATCGAAGCGCTGAGGGTGGCGAGGAATCAATAAATACAAAGGTTCGGCCGAACGCAGCCCAATATTTTCGGCCGTGGGTGATGCGATCAAGGCGGCAAATGGTCCATCTTCACCCTCTCGGGTGCTGGCGATGGCAACGACCGGACGACCTAGCGCTTCCCGCCACTTTCGACCCGCCTCAATCTGGGCAGAAGGCAGTTTCACGTCAAACTTCATATTCCCGACCACCTGCACGTCTTTGACCCCGGCCTCTATGAGATGCGCGGCGTCTTCCGGTGTCTGCGCCAAGGTCAATGTCAACGCGTTATACGCTGGCTGCAATGCCCCTCGCAGCCACCGCGTCTTTCGCAGGGATAACGCGGACAGGCGTGCACTGGCCAATATCATCGGCACATTCGCCTGGTGTGCCTGATGCAGCAAATTAGGCCAAACCTCGCGCTCCACCAACACGCCGACGCGTGGTCGGTACAGGCGGAAGAATCGTCGCGTGGAACCAGGGAAGTCATAAGGTAGCCACGTCTGGCGCAACTGGCCCGTGGCGAGCGCCGTGCCGAACAGACGCTCGCCTTCGGCGCGGCCAGTGGGTGTCGTATGGGTCAGCAACAAGGCCTCGCCGGCATCCAACAAGGCTTGAATAAGAGGCTGCGCCGCGCGCGTCTCGCCCAAGCTCACGGCGTGTATCCATATGCGTGAGTCAGCTGCTATCGCATCGGGGTGCTGCGAAAAACCAAACCGAGGTCTGGAAAAAATCCCCCAACGGCCGCCGCTTTTGCGGGCGCGCAAAGCCATCCACAGCCATAGTAGCGGTGCCAGCAATCTCAATATCAACGTATAGAGGGTCCTGGTCACATGCGCCCCGTTCGCGTCCGGCAAAGGGTAGTAGGAATTAGGAAAGAGCGGTGCCGTCGCGCCACCTTTGCTCAGGTTCGAGCAGCCAAGGCCTGATCGATCGCGGCGAGAACAACCTCGCGCGAAGGGGCCGCGCCACGATCACCCAGACTCGCGGTGTACGAGTCTCCGATCAAGGGCGTACGAACAGGAGTCGAAGCGCGATATATGCCTATCGTTGGACGGCCCAACGCAGCGGAGAGGTGTGTCAGGCCGCTATCCAGGCCCACCATCAAGCGCGCTCCTGCCAACAGTCCGGCGATGGATGTCAGATCCAAGCGCGGTACTACCTCCGCCATGTCGACGCCGGCAACGAGCATCCGGGCCCGCTTAGCTTCTTCGTCGTTACCCGCCAATAAGCGCAAACGGCAGCCAGCTTGCGTCAACCGATCGAATACTGCGCGCCAATCATCCTCCGGCCACAATTTGTCGGGGCGGCTCGCGCTAGGCATGATCACCGCATAGTCGGACGGCAAGCCAGTTGTGCTGGTCCGCGCTTGCCGCGCGAAATGTTGGAGGCCGAAGTCTGGAACGCCTGAGGGGGTGTAGCCGAAGGTCAGGCCGGCCAGGGCACGTTGGCGTATCACCGCTGGCTGCCAGAACTCCACCTTATGACGCACATCGTAGAACAAGGAGGCAAGCGGTTCGCGCGCGGACTTCCAGTCAAGACCATGTTTGACCCCACGCGTCTGGCGGACCAGCCACGCCGATTTCATTAGCGCTTGCATGTCCAACACGACGTCATAGCGTACTGATCGCAAACGCTCTTTCAAGGCGCGCCGCTCAGCTCGCACATCTGGCGACCACCATGCTTTGCGCCACCGTCGATGTGCGACCTTGATCACGCCCTGGACCGCGGGATGCCATTGCGGAATTTCAGCGAATGACTCTTCCGCCACCCATTCGATTTGTGCATCCGGCACATGGCGAGCAATGTCCGACATCGCTGGCAGCATGTGCACCAAGTCTCCCAGAGACGAGGTGCGAACAATGAGGATACGAGTAGCCATGCCTCAGTCGTCGAAGTTCACTCGCTCCATCTCGACCACCAGCGGCATGTTGCGCACCTGTGTGTGTATGGATCCGATGTATTCACCCACGAAGCCGATGAAGAAAGCCTGCATACCGCCGAAGAAAAACACACCGATAAGGATCGGGGCAAGTCCAATCTGGAAAGAATTCCAGAATACCAGCTTGGCGATTAGAAAGAGCCCCGCTATCAACAGGCTGACCAGCGCCAGGAGGAACCCGCCAATGGCCATCAGCCGTAGCGGCACTTTGGAGTGATTGGTGATACCCAGCATGCCGATGTCATACAGGGTGTAGAAATTATTCTTCGTCACGCCGCGCTGGCGACGCGGCTGACGGAACGGCACGGTGGCAATAGGAAAACCGATTTCGCAAAGCAGGCCGCGGAAATAGGGGTAAGGGTCCTTGATGCTACGCAGAACCTCGATCACCTTCTTGTCGAACAAGCCCGCACCGGTGGCATTAGGAACCAACTTGACCTCGGAAATGCGCGTGACCAGACGGTAGTACGTCTTGCGCAACGCAAACATGACCGAGTGTTCATCGCTTTCCGGCTTCACAGCCAGCACCGTCTTGAATCCCTGCTCCCATTTTTCAACAAACTCGGTGATCATTTCCGGCGGGTCCTGCAGATCGGAAGCAATCAGCACGCAAGCGTCACCGCGCGACTGCAGGATCGCGTGATAGGGAGAACGGATATGGCCGAAGTTGCGCGCGTTGACGATGATCTTCAAACGCTTGTCGCGGGCGGCAATTTCCTTGAGCTTGGCCACGGTGCCGTCGGTCGAACAATTATCGATGCAGATATGCTCGTAGTCGTAGGCAGGCAATGCCGCCATGACGGCGGTGATGCGTGCGTAGAGCTCATCGATATTCGCTTCCTCGTTATAGCAAGGGGTAACGATGCTGATGAGCTTTCGGCTAGTCCCGGTTTCAAGCATTTTTATAGACCCAATGATTCATTAATATCCAGCTGGTCAGCACGCTGGGGGGGATACACAAAATTTGCGCGACAAAGGGCCCCAACGGCAGACAGTGAATGAGCGCTTTCAGCAAGGCGGCATTGACCACATAGACGATCGCATAGGCGCAGATGAAGCGGATAAATGTCGCCCACCCCCCACGGTTGCGAAACACCAGGCGGCCGATGCTGAAATAATTAAAGATGACGCCGCAGATGGTACCAAGCAGCAGGGCCAGCAAAGGCGGCGTATGCACCAGGACCAACACTGCGTAGACCAGGTAGCCGAACAGGGTGTTGAGCAATCCGACGCCAAAGAAGCGCGCCAGCTTGGCTCGCCACAGCGCAGACCATCCCCCTTGAGGGCGAGCGCATTCTCCGCTTTCGGCCGGTGTCATCGCTGGCCTCTGGTGTGGGCGAGAAGCGCGCTGGCCTCGCTGACGATGCCTGTCTGCGAAGACCAGCGTGGCTGGTAGCCGAAATCAGCTGCGCGCCGGTAGGTCGAATAATAATGTGTCTTGGCGCCGGTGGCATTGACCGTATTGGCCGCCGGCGTGACCGTGTAGCGCAAGCCAAATTCTTCCTGCATGACCGCCAGCAACGCAGACTTGTCGATCGGCGCCTGGCTATAGCAGTCCACTGAACAATTGGCCGGGGCGGCCGTCAGGATCGCATGGACCAACTGGTGGAAGTCTTCCGGCACCAGAAAATCCCGCACGATGTAATCGGACGAAGTCTGCATCTCGCTGCCGTCGCGGACGGCGCGCAACATATCGGATATGAGGAAACGCCCCTGCAGATCCTGGCTGCGGCTGAAATAGCTGAACACACGCAAATCCACGATCGGCAATGGGGCCAACGCGCGATGGCGGCACTCCGTAGCCAGCTTGGCCCAGGCATACCAGTCCTGCGCCGCGGGCGCATTGATGGCCGCCGTGGCTTGTGTGCCGGCTACCACCGGATTCGTGAAACCACCACCGTAGACAGCGCCGCTGCTAAGGAAGATATAACGACAATCAGGCCGGAGCCGTACGTAGTCCAACGCCAACTGGTCGTACTGCAAAGTCGTCTCAAATATCGATGCGCCCAGCGCTTGCGCCTGCGCCGGATTGCCGACCCCGACGAAGTTCAAAACTGCGTCGTAGTCGAGAACTTGGCCGAACGCAGCAAAGTCGCCAACTGCGTGAGGACGCAACTCCGCTTCGTTCAACCAACGTCGCACCGCATCCGGGCGGCGTGCATATAGCGCCAACTCACACGTTTCATCGGTATCGCAGCAAGCAATGAAATCACGGGCGATCTGGCTGGTCGCGCCAAGGATGGCAAGCTTCATTTCGTCGCAGAGGCCAGATAGCCGCGTATCCGTTCGGCAACCATGCCGCGCTCAAGGCCGTGCTCCTTGAGCAGGTAGTCATAAGTCCCGCAGTGCGCGGAAAAACGGTCTGGAACCCCGATGCGCAACACGCGAACGGGAGCTCTTTCACTCGCGATCTCGGTGATGAGCGAGCCCAAGCCGCCATGCACCGAATGCTCTTCGAGCGTAACCACGACGTCGCTTTGCGCGCAGATAGCCGCCACCTGATCCTCATCGATCGGCTTGATGAAGGGCACGCTCCAGACCGGCGCTCCTGGATATTCTTCGCGCGCGATATCCACCGCGGTGCGAACCATCGATCCAGTGGCGATGAAAGAAACGCGCTGACGGTCGACCGCCCCAGGAATCACAGGCAATAACCGGCCGATCTGCCCTGAATCAGTACCAGTTAAAGCGCCAGGCCCAGCATGCACATCCCCGCGGTCGGATTTACCCATGCGCAAATAGACCGAACCACGCGTCTGGTAGGCGAGCTCCATGCACGCCGATACCTCATGGCGATCCGCAGGCGAATACACAGCGAGGTCGGGAATCGCTCGGGTGCAGGCGATATCTTCAGTCGATTGATGGCTGGTACCCAGGTGGCTGTAGACGAAGCCTGCCCCGTCGCCTATGAATATGACGGGCAACTGGTCGTGGGCGACGTCCAGCTTGATCTGCTCGACCACTCGCACTGGAATGAAAGCGCTGAGACCGTAAACAAAGGGCCGGAAACCAGCTCGCGCCAGGCCCGCGGCCATGCCGACCATGTTCTGTTCGGCAATGCCGGCATTGATGTATTGGTCGGGACATTCCTTCCGGAATGCATCGAACAGGGCGTAGCCGTGATCGCCAGTCAAGAGCAGGACATTGGAATCTTCACGGGCCAGACGCACCAACGTATCTGAAAAGGCGGCTCTCATCGGGCGGCTCCCACGGCCTCGATGGCCTGGGCATAGGTGTCGGCATTCAAACGCGTGTAATGCCAGATATTGTTGTGTTCCATGAACGACACGCCTTTACCTTTCACCGTACGTGCGATCAATGCCTTGGGCGCGCGCGAGGGGCTTTCCCAAAGCTTGCGGACCGCTGCATCGACGGCGTTTTCGTCGTGTCCGTCGACCGTCATGGATTCGAATCCGAAACTGGCAAATTTCGCCTCGATCGCGCCCAGATCCAGCACCTCATTGGTCTTGCCCATGGCCTGGAAGCCGTTCTCATCGACGATCGTCATGAAATTGCTCAGCTTGTGATGCCCAGCGAACAAGGCACCTTCCCAGATCGGTCCTTCATTGATTTCCCCGTCGCCGACCAATACATAGGTTTTCTGGTCGGTTTTGCGCAATTTGGCGCCCATTGCCATTCCAACGCCCACGGAAAACCCATGGCCGAGCGATCCTGACGTCACCTCCAATCCAGGCACACGCGAATCCGACAAGCCCTTCAGGTCGCTGCCGTCTGAGAAATAACCGCTGATCGCCGCGTCGTCCAGCCAGCCCATTTCGCGCATGCAGGCGTATTGCGCCATCACGCCATGGCCCTTGCTCAGCACCAGGTAATCGCGGTCCGCAGCATCCGGATCATTGCCCGGATAGCGCAGATGATTGCGGTACAGCACCGCCAACAACTCGATGATGGAGAAGGCGCACCCGATGTGCACGGTGGCCCCGGCATATGCCATGTCCAGCACCGTACGGCGCAGGGTTGCAGGGTCGAATCTGGAGGATGACGACGGACGGGTCATGGATGGATCGCTCAGAAGTCGACGCCGAGGAAAGTTTCAATTCGCGACGCGGTGTATTCCAGCATGTCCTTGGTCAGCGAGGGTTGCACGCCAATCCAGAACGTGTTGTTCATCACGTTATCGGTATTGGTCAGATCACCGCTCACGCGGTAATGCGCCCCGATCATCGAGGGTTGGCGAATCAGGTTGCCGGCAAACAGCAGCCGCGTTCCGACTTTTTTCTCGTCCAGATAATTCAACAGTTCCAGACGGGTGACCGGCGACTCGGGCTTCATCGTGATGGGGAAACCGAACCACGACGGATCCGAATGCTCGGTAGGTTCCGGCAGGTTGATGAATTCCTCGCAATTGGCGAGTCGCTCACGCAGGAAGGTGTAGTTGTCCTTGCGTGCCTGGATGAACGCCGGCGCCTTGGCAAGCTGTGCAAGACCACAGGCAGCCTGCATATCGGAGATCTTCAGGTTGTAGCCGATGTGGCTGTACGTGTACTTGTGATCGTAGCCCTTGGGCAGATCACCGAGTTGCCAGCAGAAACGCTTGCCGCAGGTGTTGTCCTTGCCGGGGGCGCAATAGCAATCACGGCCCCAATCGCGGAAACTTTCAGCGATGGCCTTGAGCTCGTCGCTATTGGTAAATACCGCGCCGCCTTCACCCATGGTGATATGGTGGGCGGGGTAGAAACTCAGCGTGGCAATGTCGCCGAACGTGCCGCACATCTGTCCGCGGTAGGTCGAACCCAGGGCATCGCAACAGTCTTCCACCAGCCACAGGTTGTACTTCTTGCAAAGGGCGGTGACAGCGTCCAGATTGAAGGGATTGCCCAAGGAGTGAGCCAGCATGATTGCCTTGGTCTTGGGGCTGATCGCTGCCTCGATCTTGCTGGCGTCGATATTGTGGGTCAGCGGATCGACGTCCACGAATACCGGCACCGCACCGAACTGAAGAATGGGGTTCACGGTAGTGGGGAAGCCGGCAGCCACGCCGATGACTTCGTCGCCCCGTTGAATGGCGCGATCGCCCAGCTTGGGTGACGTCAGCGTGCTGAATGCCACTAGATTGGCCGACGAACCGGAGTTGACCGTGATCAGGTGCTTGACGCCAATGAAGGCGGCTAGCTTGCGCTCGAACTCGGCGTTGAAGCGCCCCGTCGTCAACCAGCCGTCCAGCGAAGCCTCGACCATATGCTGAAGCTCGGTCGCGTCAAGCAATTTGCCCGACGGCGGCACAGTCGTCGCGCCGGGAAGGAAAGGTTGCGGACGCAAGGAGATAGCGGCGTACTCAGCCACCAGATCGTGAATCTGCTTGCGTATGGCGTCGGCTTTGTCGTTTTGCATGGAAGTTCGGTATCTATGAAAAATATGGTTCAAACGGCATGGGCCGTAGTGTAGACGAGGCTGCGGTAGCAGCCATTCCGCTAGCCCTGCTCAGCAGCAGCCTGATAAGCCTGGATTTGATCCAGAGTCACCTGCCGCATATCGGCGCCACTCATTCGGGCACGCGACCACTCTATGATTTTTTGCAATGCAGCCTCCAGGCGCAGCGCAGGATGCCAGCCCAGTTGGGTCATTGCCTTGGTAATGTCCAGCCGCAGGAAATTGGCTTCGTGGGGATGCTTGCCGTTATCCACCTCCCAGCGCGCGCCCTGCCCCCACAGCTTACCCATTCGCTCGACGATCCAGCCGACCGGTCGCGCGTCATCCGCATGGGGACCGAAATTCCACGCGCTGGCGAACTCGGTTCCGTGCTCGACCAGCCTTTCGGCGAGAGTCAGGTACCCGCGAATCGGCTCTAGCACGTGCTGCCACGGGCGAATGGCGTTCGGGTTACGGATGTGAACCACCTGGCCAGCTTCAAAACCCGCCAGTATGTCCGGGATCAACCTGTCCTTGGCCCAGTCGCCGCCACCGATCACATTACCGGCACGGACGGTAGCCAGTGCCACCCCGTGCTGCTGATAATCGTCGGGATTGAAAAAAGACGAGCGATAGGCAGCACTGACCAACTCCGCGCAGCCTTTACTATTGCTATAGGGATCGTAGCCTCCCATCGGCTCGTTTTCACGATAGCCCCAGATCCACTCGCGATTCTCGTAGCATTTATCAGTGGTGATATTGACTACCGCGCGCACGCCGCCAATGCGCCGCACGGATTCCAGCAGATGCACCGTACCCATGACATTGGTCGCATAGGTTTCAACTGGCTCGTCGTAGGAATACCGCACCAACGGCTGCGCCGCCATGTGGATCACCACCTCGGGCTGGCAGTCAGCCATGGCGCGATGCAGCGCAGCCAGATCGCGTATATCACCGACAACATGGCGCAGCCCGTCCGAGACATTTGTGATGTCAAACAGGTTCGGCTGGGTGGGAGGGGGCAATGCAAAACCGGTAACATCCGCGCCCATGGACTGGAGCCACAGCGCCATCCAGCCGCCTTTGAAGCCGGTATGGCCCGTCAGGAAGACACGCCGCCCTTTCCAGAATTCAGGATTCACGCCCACACCTTCCACGGCGCCTTGCCGCCTTGCCAGAGTTCTTCCAGATGGGTCTTGTCGCGCAACGTGTCCATGGGCTGCCAGAAGCCTTGATGAGGGTAGGCAGCGAGCTGGCCGGCCTCGGCAAGCCGCTCCAGGGGCTCACGCTCCCAGATGGTTTTGTCGTCATCGATCAAGTCCAATACTTCGGGAGACAGGACAAAGAAACCGCCATTGATCATGGCGCCATCGCCTTGGGGCTTTTCCTTGAAGCTGTTCACCTTGCCGCTGGTTATTTCCAGCGCACCAAACCGTCCTGGCGGTACCGTCGCGGTAAGCGTGGCCTTCACCTTCTGCTTCTTGTGGAAGTCGATCAGCGCGGTTATGTCGATATCGCCAACGCCGTCACCGTACGTCATGCAGAAAGCTTCGTCTTTACGCACGTAGTCCCCAACACGCTTGAGGCGCCCGCCGGTCATCGTGCTGTCGCCCGTGTCCACCAGAGTCACCTTCCACGGCTCCGCGTAGCGTTGATGAACGTGCATGCTGTTGTGCTCCATGTCAAAGGTGACATCGGACATATGCAAGAAGTAATTGGCGAAGTACTCCTTGATCACGTAACCCTTGTAGCCGCAGCAAACAATGAACTCGTTGATTCCGTGCGCGGAATAGATCTTCATGATGTGCCAGAGAATCGGCTTGCCGCCGATCTCCACCATGGGTTTCGGACGAACGGACGTTTCCTCGCTGATGCGGGTACCCAGCCCACCTGCCAGAATCACAGCTTTCATTTGAGTCGACTTAAAAGAGGTTATAAAACTTGTTCCGCCGCCATCGGCCGCGCCAGGCGCCATCCAAAAAGAAGGATGAGCACGGGAATACTGCCCAGGATCAAAGTCGGATAGACATAGCGCACTTCCCCCGTCCCGGTCATGACCAAAAATGGCGCAATGTACATGAACGCGGCGCCTGTGGCGACCGTCCCCAGAATCTTCAGACTTCCCGGTATTGTACGCAGACAGACCATCACCACGCAGCAAACCATCGATAACAGCAGGTACGGCCACGGCTTCCCATAAATCATGGTGGATGCTGTCTCGATATATTCCAGCACTTTTCGAGTTATGGCACGGTCATGGGCCACCACGCCCAGTTCGTTCGGATCTATCCGTGCGAAATGCGTAGGTTCGAAAATGGGGTGAGGTTTGGCACCTATAATTTCTTCAAATAAATCAAACCTGTACCGCGCGTATGCAACAGGATGATGAATTATTGCATTGATCCATGCCCGGGCGACGTCGGAATTCGAATATCCGGGAGGAGTCAGCTCGACAGGATTTCCAAGGCTTTCATTCGCAGCGCTTATATGCAACGCTCCGAGCGAATTATAAATTCGATCAATATCAGCAATGTCGGCTTTTGGCACCGCAGGCTGTCCGCTCACATCAACAGGCACCATCGATTCGCCGGACCATTTCGAAATACCGACGAGGTCGTAACTCATAATCCCATAGGCAAGTTCGTTTTCATCAAGCTTGCGCAGGTCAGGGAAGGCGTAGCCGTTGACGAATACGTTGGATGCCGCCATGGCCAACAATGCCAGGACAAACACAAAAAGCTGCTTCGACCTGCCCCGCCCGGAATAAAAGGTCAAGACCCAATAACCCACAATGACCGCCGTGGCCGTCAGCGCATTAAACCGAACCAGCGTCGCTATGACAAGCATTAACAGCGCGCTCCACTTCACGAGGGAAATCCGTGGAGAGGTGGGATTCTGGCTCGCCCAGTAAATGAGAACAAGTGCCAGCAGCATGGGCGCCGTGGTCGTCACGTCTTTCCAAACAACCAGCATGACACCGACGAGCACCGGCTGAAGCAGAAATATCGCCAAGATCGGGACGCTGAGCCACTGTGGTGCGGAAACAAACCTGAGTATCAGCGCCAGGCAGAAAAACACCATGAAGTTCTGAACCGTGAGCATGACCGTGGGACCATGCCCACCCAGATCCGCCAAACGCATCAGATAGACGGGCATCGCAGGGTAGATTCCACCCTGCACCTGAGTGCGCGCCTCTTCCAGCATCCGCAGGCTATCGTAGGACATGAATCCTGGGTAGCACACAACCAGAAGCGCCGCAGTGAAGAGCAGCGCGACCCACACGGGCGCGTAGCAGGAGAAAAAACTGGCCACGGATCTGGCGTTCACGTAATACCCATAATTTCAATCAAATTATCAAAAAAAATGGCCGTGGCTGCGGCCCCGCTAGCGCTTAGTAACTTCGATTGATCAACGCCCAACAGTTTTCTTGCGAATATCGGCAACTCGACGCTTGCACTCGACATATTCTTCGCTTTGCAGCAACTCAGCCCGGCTTTCTCCATCGAGTATAGCCAACGTGTGCGCACGATCAGCACTGTGAATATAATCGCCCACATAAATATCCGGATTCGATAGCGCTTCCCAGTCCGCATTATTGGCCGTGAAAATCTGCAAAGTCATCAGATAATCTTCCATATATCTCTGGTCGGCGTAATAGATGATGTTTTGAACGTCTATCTTGCTCATATCCAGAAGAAAACTATGAATGGGCGCGTGATTATCTAAGCGAAAGTCATGGTAGCTGTGACCATATTCATAAACCCGACGTCGTTCTACTATCGTCTCCAGGCGAGTGTCATAGACGGCGACAAACACGCGTCCGAAAGCCACAGCCTTGCCTGTCCTCTGCAACCGCCCTATCAGACGAGCGTAAGCGTCAGGGAACATCAGGTCATCGTAGTCAAGAAAGGCAGCGTAGCCACTGCGAACCGATTTCAGCGATTCGTTCATCATGACCGACCGCAAATCACCGACGCCCCCCGGCGAATCGAAATATCGAATGACGGGCGCGCAGTCCGCATGCCACGGATACGTTGCAAGCAGCTTTTCCAGTTGTGCTTTCTGCGAGTCGCTGTAATCCTGCGCCGCGACCAGCGGGCGCACATGGCAGCCCTTTTGCGCCAGCAACGACAACAAGGCATTTTCCAGCAGGCGGAGTTCGCCCTTGCCGTGGATGCGAATGATTGTAGTCACGACCGGCCACTCGGGCGGATGCTGCAATTCCGGGTACGTCACGACGCAACGTGCAGGAGGGCAAAGCTTGAAAATCTTGAAGTCGCCCTTGCTAATCGCCGGGTACAGAGCGAACGCCGCGCCATACGTTGCTGTCCGATCGACAGTCGCATCCTCCGCCACTCGGACCAGCTTTGTATCACCATCGTAGGTGTTGGCGACGACGACCGCGGTTTTGTACGCCATGCCCGTGCGCACCAACGCCTCCAGGGCATCAGGCGTAAAAAAGCTCACGTTGCCGACGACGATCTTGTATGGCGCGGGATCGGTCGATCGATCGATGGACACGGTCGGCTCCATCTCTGTCAACAGCTCCGCGTAGTGCTCTTTCGTAAAACGAACGCGGCACTTGCGGAACAGCGTTGAATTAGCCAGGCATCGGAGAAAGCGCCGACGCAACGAGTCGTCGACCACCAGCGCATCAGCGGGCAAACTCGCGACCTCAATTTCGACAACTGTTCCCGCCAAATCCAGACTCTCGCCGGTCAGGACAGTCCCGTAGGGCTGGCAGGAAAGCGCGCGTCCCACTGAATTGAGATAGGCGTACCCATGCTTGGTGTCTGGCTCCAGATGAGCCCCCTCCGCCCACTCATTCCACGCATTGACCAAAATGAAGCGGCGGTCGTTCGGCTGGCGCTCCATGGACTGCTCAACCAGGACCTGCATCCATTCCTGGAACTTTTTAGGCGAACTATCGTGTACGACATAGGCCTCGGACCCATATCGAGCCGTGTTGTCCCAGATCGGTACGGCGTTGCGGAACCAGGTAAAAGGACGCTCAGGGTCTTCCGCAATGTATGCATTGGCGACGTCGTCATAGCGCAAGACGCTGCCATTGAAGTTCTCATAGAAGGTGAGACCGCTTGAAATGTCCGGTGCGGCGCCGCCCGTCCAATCGTGCAGTACGCGCTCGGTGGCGGCGTCCATGCCGAAGTCGCGTGGATCCGTAGCGCCGCGAGTCAACACCGTCACGGTATAGGGTTCGGGTATCCCATGCGCCAAGCAGGTTTGGGCCCACGCCTGGACATAGATATCCGGATCGGGAATCGCAGAAGCGCGGTAGACGAATAGCAGCGGTCGGCCATCGACTTTTATATACCGTTCATCGCGGAAGAACGGGATAAGGTATTCGATGAATGCGACCGCGTCTTCCGCCGAGTAATTCTGGCCAAGCAGTATTTCCCTTTCGTTGCCGTCCCAGCGCCGAGTCCAGTTCTCGTTAGCCCAACAAAAGCAGAATGGCATGTCAACCTGACTATTTTCCAGAAGCATGCGCACCGGCTTTTCCAGGATCAGACGTCCGCCGAACCAGTAATGGTAGAAGACTTGTCCATGCACACCGGCCTTCTTCATTATATCGGCCTGCTTCTGCAACATCGCGGGCGAGTCGAGGAGGTAGTAGCCGAGGTCAGGATGCGGAATATGTTGCTGGTAGTGTTCCTCGAACAAAGGGTTGGTCGCCCGTACCTTGGTCCACTCCGTAAATCCCTTGCCATGCCACTCATCGTTATCGGGAGTCGGGTGGAACTGCGGCAGATAGTAGGAAAGAACTTTCGGTGCGTCCGAGGAAATGAGGCCCGAATAGTCCTGTTGCTCTTCGTAAAAGGGATAATCGTTCCCGATATCACGTGCGTGCAGCCGCACGCACGTGCCTTCGAAGCGCGTCATCATGATCAGGACGATACGTTCCAACGCATGTGCGATCGTGCCGTCTGGCAAGATCGGCTCCTCCGGAAAATCCTCCAGCGTCAAAGGCAACGACAGGAAATCCCCCAGGCATTCTCCGCGCGCCCAAAACATCATCCCTTGGGGAAATTCGATACTGGGGAAATCCTCGATGTGGTACTGCGTATAGCGCCGCAACAGGCGCCCCGCCAGAACGTAGTTATCGGCCCAGCCCGTTGGATCGACCGAGATCGACAAGCTGCCTTCGGGATAAACGACTTTCGCACCACTCTTGAGCAAATTGACGATTTGCACCACGGTACGGCTTTCACCGTTCGGCGAACCGTAAAGCATGCAAAGAATCTCGCGCAGCCAATTCGACAATAGCTCCGCATGCGGGCTCTTCTTGGTGTGCAGGTGAGCAACGATTTCGTACTGCTTGAGCCGTTCGCCAAAATTTACGATGAAGGGCGCAATGTCGCGCCCACGATTGGGGACACGCTCCACTACTACCTTGCGCGCCTTCGGCAGCTTGCCCTCAATCTCGGTAGCGAGAGACTGCTGATCCGCAGTCTCTCGTGTCGAGACGTACAGGTCGAAGTCATAGGGAATGTTGCGCAGGTGGTCGAGCATCTGATCCAGCAGATCTTCGTGGTACAGATGCAGATGGATCCCCATGGACGGCGCGTCGCGCAAGTCCGCGTCCGTCACCTCATAAAATGGGCTCAAGTAATAGGGGCGATAGCCCACGGCCGAACGCTGCCGCCCTTGGCCCACGATCACTTCACCAACAGGTTTTCCCAAACCACGCGCGGCAGCACGAGCACGGCCTTGAATCCCGGCCAAGCCCTCGTCGCGCAGGATGGTGCCGGTCTTGCGTACAGCGGCCAGGACGCCTCCCTGCCTGCCTATTGCCTCGCGAACGATGCGAGTGCCGGTGGATGCCTTGCGTAGCGAAGACGTCGCGCTGCGCAGAGGCGCGGTAAAACGCCAACTGGTCGAATTCCGCGTGTCGTCGAGGGCCTTGGAGACTGCGGCGAGAGAGTCCTCGCGTTCTTCCAGGGTGGATCTTAGAAGGCTAAGTTCTGCGTCCCGGCGTTTGAGGTCTCCTTTAAGTTGCTGAATCTCTTGGGCACGATCCCGCGACTTCTGCCGCACTGTATGCAACTCTTCGAGCTGCTCGTCGCGTTCGGCGATTACCGCAGCCTGTTCCGCAATCTGCGATTGGAGTTGTGTCGCTTCTTGGGTCAGATGCCGATGATTGCTTTCTTCGTCCGCCGCCAGCCGCAGCAGAGACTCCCTTTCAAGCAGACGCGCCTGGCAGTTCGCGATAGCCTGTACAACTGTCGTGTCATCCAACTCGCTTTCGCGTCGCGCGACCCGCAGCAGTTGGACATACAGCTCGCTGATAAAGGTGGGGCAATCCACGTCATCCGCCAGCGCGGACGGATCATGCGCCGCATGTCGCAAATTCTTGTCAAGAAATTCCCGGGCATAGTCCGCCAGCGCCGCCTCATCTACCGGGAGTCCCAGGACGTTGGCAACGTGCGCGAGTTCCGCTTCGGGATGTGCCAGCAACACATCGTAGTCAACCAGAACTCGCGGGCTGCGGCACACTTGAGGGTCGGTCAACGCTCCGACGACGTGTTCCGCCCACAGGTAATAGCATTTCACGGGAGCGAACCCGTTACGCTTAACCAGGGAATCACGCACACTTTGCGGATGACGTAGTGAAATAACGTATCGAACGCGCACATCGCAGCGTTCGAAGACGGCATTCCAGAAGAACTGCAGCTTTCCCAGACGCGGATCTTTCATGCCGAAGTATTCGGCATGCCCCAGTTTGCCAGCGAGCATGGTCACCGCTCTATCGACAAAGCCAGCTGCGATCAGTTGCGGGAGCGTAGCAGGGGAAATAGGCGCCAAGGAATGCCAACTACTGCCCAGTGAGGCCAGGATCTCCTCATTGAGCATGACAATATCGTTATCTTCCCAGAAACCTTTGTCATTGATGCCCATGACACTGGGCATGAGATTCTCGCCGAGGTCCACGCCAAACACCTGAAGACCGCGGGTCAAGGCACTGGTACCGCTGCGATGCATACCAAGCACCGCGATGAGATTTTTACCCATATTCAAGCTTGCTCATTAATCACGTGAAACGTCGGCTCGAAGTCGACGATGCCATTGGCCGCGGAACTGCGTACCGGCTGCACCCGAAACATCGCAGCATCTACGACACGGTGAAGATAAGTTTCAGTACCGTTTACGATCCCCATAACACCGGCGTTGCAAAAGAACGTACCTGGATTCAGGGCACATCGGAACGCAATGTGCACGTCTATGGTGTCGCCTGGAAGGAAACCGCGGTCAATGTGCGTCGGCCCAGCACTGGCAGCGCCGCCAAGTTCTACGCCGGTAATCGTCTTGATCAACATGCCGAACCTGACACCTTCCGATGCGACGGAGAACAGGACGCGGTAACAATAGTGGTAGACCTCACCCCTGACCAGATTATTCACCCACACACCATTGACAGTCTCGATATGTGGGTCGAAGATCTCCGCGCCCTGCGAGTCGTAGATAACCGTACTGGACGGTACCAGTCCAGGGTCCAGGAAAGCCTCAGACTGAGATTCAGGAGCAGCGGCAGATTTGGGAGCAGGGACAGATTCGGCAGCGGGGACCGAGACAGAAGCAGATGCAGATGCAGATGCAGGTGCCTCTATAGTCAGGGCGGGAGCGGACGTTTCCACTGTCTTGCTGGTAGTGGCCGCCAGGGTCCCTGCTTTTATTCCAGCTCGGACTTCGGCACGGGATTCCTCGGAAGCGTACAGCAGCTTCTGGTACAGGGCGACGATATGCTTTGGCGCACCATCGGCCAATTTTTCGCCCCTGTCCATCAAGATGGCGCGATCGCACAACTCCACGACAGTCCCGCCCGAATGCGAGACGAAGAGTATCGTGGCGCCGGTTTCCTTGATTGCTTCGATACGAGCGAAACACTTCCTCTGGAACAGTTCGTCGCCGACCGACAAAGCCTCGTCCACCACGAGAATTTCCGGATCCGCGTTGATCGCCACGGCGAACGCCAGACGCACAACCATGCCGCTGGAATAGGTCTTTACCGGCTGATCCACGAAATCGCCGATATCGGCGAACTGGATGATGTCTTGGTAGCGCGCGTCGATTTCCTTGGTGCTCATGCCCAGCAACGCACCATTCATGTAGACGTTCTCGCGCCCTGTGAATTCTGGATTGAAGCCAGACCCCAGCTCCAGGAGAGCGGCAATTCGGCCACGGGCAAGCAAATCGCCCCCGGTGGGATTCAAGGTGCCACAGATGATCTGCAGCAAGGTGGACTTTCCGCTGCCATTGCGGCCCACGATGCCGACGGTCTCGCCCTTGCGGATGTCGAGCGACACATCGTTGAGCGCCCAGAACTCGCTGAAATAATTCTTGGTCGGCCGTCCCATCATCCCGCGCAAGCGGGGTAGAACTAATTGTTTGAGCCTTTCATTGGGCTTGTGATAGACGTGATAGCACTTGCTGATGTTGTTCGCGTGAATCGCTATTTCAGATGACATCCGCAAATCCCTTACGCGTTTTCTGGAACCATGCGAAGCCCAGACATGCAATCAGCAGCGAGCAAATCAGGTAGACGCTGAGAAACTTCAAGTCAGGCATGCGCCCCCAAAACATGACATCGCGAGCCTGTTCGATCGTGCCTGCCAGCGGGTTTGCCAAAAGAATGGTGCGATATTTTTCAGGCAGCGCAGTGATGGGATAAAAAATCGGTGACATGAACATCAATACCGAAGTCACGATGCCGATGAAATGGGACACGTCGCGCAAGAAGACGCCAAGCGAAGCGAGTGCCCAGCACACACCCATCGTCATCAACAGCATGGGAATGAGCACGAGCGGTAGAAGCAATACCGTCACGTGCGGCACTCCGTAGACAACGGAATAAACCAATAGCCATACCGCCACGCTGATACCTGCATGGAACAGTGCGGACCCCAAGGTGGCCCAGGGCAGAATCTCCAGCGGGAAGATGACCTTCTTCACGTAATTTGCGTTCGACATTATCAGCGTCGGTGCGCGATTGAGGCATTCCGCAAATAGATTGAATACGATTAGCCCGGCAAAGAGCAAAAGCGCAAAGTCCGTCTTCGACTCCGCGCCATCATGCCAGCGGGCCTTGAAGACCACGCTAAAAACAAAGGTGTAAATCACCAGCATGAAGAGTGGATTGAAGAACGACCACAGAATCCCCATGACGGAACCGCGATATCGGCCAATGACTTCTCGCTTGACCAGAGTGGCGATCAGCGACCAATTGCGCCTCAAGCTACCTGCCATCTCGCGCGGTGTAGGTTTGAAATCCTGCATTCGAAAAATTTCTCTAGATTTGCCCGCTGGCGTCTTTCCGCGGGTGGAGTCGCCCCGACACGAAGCGTGCCCACGCGAAATTTTGGCTAACTGGACAGTTTAGCATCGGTGGCTATTGCAATGCGTCCCGCCTTGTAATAAGGCGCACTACACAAAGGCGCGGCGCCGGGAAGTGGTCTATCAAGCCAGGAGACGGGTGGCAATGGCCGCCGCTTGCTGACGCAATTCGGGGACAGCGGTTGTTTCCCACAGCGTCCCCTTCATCGGCGGACCGAGGGTAAAAAGTCGATCTGAGAGATGCCCCTCGTTATCGCGCAATGCACCGTAGCTAGCAACGGTGATACCAAACCCTACGGGATCACATGCAGTCATTCCTCGAGTGAGCAAATTCTGGACTAGCTCACTGCCGAGCTTACGGAAGTTGCATTCCGCGCCCGTGCAATTGGCGACGCTTTCAACTTGTATTTCTCGCGTCTCACCACGTGACTTCAGACTTACCAGCAGTTCCTCACCCTCTTCGCGGATAGTGCCAACGCGGCCCTGATGCATTTGCACTCGTCCGTCGCTGACGAGGGCTTCAAAGCGGGCAATCAAGGTCGTCGCGCTGCGATGACGACGATTCTCCCAATAGGGCCGGACGTGCCTGATGAATCGTAGACGGTCGGGCAAGGACCAACTTTGCCAGATATCAGGATTATGGGGACGCATAGCATCGATCACTGCGCGCCAATCGCCACCATAATCCTTCACCAGCCCCCTGATCACGCGAGTGAGTTCCCGAGGCCCCGCGCCAGTTTGCACCGCCGCGATGTCGGCGACGATGCTGGCGGGCCGATGCGCCTGCGGCATCAGGCCACGGCGCGACACTACGTGGATGACGCCTTGATAACGCCGCTCGTGCATGCTCATGACCAGATCCAGCATGGTCAGTCCGGAACCGATCATCAGGCACGACCGGCTCTGCAACAAGGACGGTAGGGCATGCTCGCGCCAGGGGTTCGGATGATAGCCACGATGACCCGCGGTTTCGGGAGGATCACCGGGCGGGAAATTGCCCAGGGCAAGCACCGCTTGCGCGGCGGTATAACGTGCTCCCGACCGGCAGTGAAGCGTCAGGTCGCGCGGGCCAGACGCGATATCGATCACTTCATCCTCGATCACGGTTATCTGGTGAGTGCCCTGGCAGGCCGCCACGCTATCGAGCAGCAAACTTCGTATATACGTACCGTAGAGACGCCGCTGCAGGAACGCCTGCGGTTCGGCGTTGGGCAGCCCCCCCTGGCGCCTGACCCAGTCAATGAAATGATCAGGCTCATCTGGAAGAGCACTCATCTTCCCCGCCGGCACATTCAGCAGGTGGCAGTCGTCGGTGGTTCCATATGCCAGGCCTTTGCCCAGACGCCCACCTTCACGTTCGAACAGGACAATCTCTATCGGCTCCCTTGCCTGCCGCAATAACTGTACGGCCGTCAGCGATCCGCAGAAGCCGGCACCGATGATGGCAATCCGGCGTGGCTTGCCGGTCTCTTGAACTTCGTCCATCGCCGACATCCTTAACTTCGCGAGCGCACACTCAGCACACGCATGATCTCACCCACCATCTCATCGACGGACTGCTCTGCTGTCCGTAAATGCAGTGTTGGAGCCTGCGGAGCTTCGTACGGGGAATCGATGCCTGTGAAGTTCTTCAATTTTCCCGCTCGGGCTTTTTTGTACAGCCCCTTGGGATCCCGCTGTTCGGCTACTTCCAAAGGGGTATCGACATAGACTTCCATGAATTCGTCTGGCGCGAAGAGGTCGCGCGCCATTTGCCGTTCTTCGCGGAATGGAGAGATGAAAGCAGTGATGACGATAAGCCCGGCATCGACCATAAGCTTGGCAACTTCCGCGACGCGCCGGATGTTCTCGACACGATCAGCATCGGTAAAACCCAGGTCCTTGTTCAGCCCGTGCCGGACATTGTCACCGTCCAGGATGTAGGTGTGGAAACCTTGCGCATGCAACTGCTGCTCCAAGCGATTGGCAATGGTCGACTTTCCCGAGCCGGAGAGTCCCGTAAGCCACACAACGCCTGGCGCCTGGCCTTTGCTGGCCGCGCGCTCACGCTTGCCGATATCGATATGCTGGACATGGATATTGCTGGCGCGCCGTAGCGCGAAGTGCAGCATCCCGGCACCTACTGTGGCATAGGAGACTCGGTCGATCAGGATGAATCCGCCCATATCGCGATTCACGGCGTAAGGGTCGAAAACCACCGGTCGATCGGTCTGGACGTTGCAAACGGCAATGCCATTCAACGGCACGGTCTTGGCGGCAAGCCGCTCCAAGGAATTGACGTTCACCTGGTACTTGATGTCAGTGATGCTGGCGTTGACCGTCTGGGTGCCGAGTTTCATCAGGTATTGCCGCCCAGGCAACATGGGCGCGTCCGCCATCCAGACCACATGCGATTCGAACTGGTCCGCCACTTCGGCCGGCGCGTCGGCTTTCACTATGACGTCACCCCGCGAAACATCCAACTCGCGGTCCAGCACTAGAGTGATCGCCTGATTGGCGTCCGCATATTCCAGATCACATTCATAGCCAACTATGTGCGCGACGGACGCTTCCCGCCCTGAGGGCAGGATGCGGACTGTGTCACCCGCCGCGATACGCCCCGCCACCACGGTTCCCGCATAGCCCCTGAAGTCTTGATTGGGACGATTGACCCACTGCACAGGCATGCGGAAGTCGCCCGCGTCGGCCTGCTGTTGAACTGGCACATTCTCCAGATAGTCGATCAGCGTCGGCCCCGCATGCCACGGCATCCTGACGCTGGGCTCCATGATGTTGTCGCCGCACAGTGCGGAAACCGGAATCGCGGTAACGGACTCCAGGCCCACTTCCTTGGCGAAATTGCGATAGTCTTCTTCGATCTTGCGGAACACCGCTTCGTCGTAGTCGACCAAGTCCATCTTGTTGACCGCCAACGCGACATTTTTTATGCCCAGCAGCGCTACGAGAAAGCTGTGCCGGCGAGTCTGTGTGAGCAAGCCCGAACGAGCGTCGACCAGAATGACAGCAGCATCCGCGGTGGACGCACCCGTAACCATATTGCGCGTGTATTGTTCGTGTCCGGGCGTATCGGCGACGATAAATTCGCGTTTTTCAGTGGAGAAAAAACGATAGGCGACATCGATGGTGATGCCCTGCTCGCGCTCTGCTGCAAGGCCGTCGACCAAAAGGGCGAAATCCAGTTCGCCGTTCTGGGTGCCGTACTTGCGCGACTCGCTGGCGAGCGCGGTCAACTGATCGTCGAACAGCTGCTTGGCTTCATAAAGCAGGCGACCGATCAGCGTACTCTTGCCGTCGTCCACACTGCCACAGGTGATAAAGCGCAGCAACGTCTTGCGTGCATGCGCCTCCAGATATTGCGCGATGTCGGAACCAGGATCGTAGCGCATCAGAAATAGCCCTCCTGCTTTTTTTTCTCCATGGATCCCGCACCATCGAAATCGATAACCCGGCCCTGCCTCTCCGAGGTCGTCGCAACCAACATTTCCTCAATGATGTCCGTCAATGTCGTAGCGTTGGACTCAACGGCGGCCGTCAGTGGATAGCAGCCCAGCGTGCGGAACCGAACCTGGCGCATCTGCGGTTGCTCGCCGTCTCGCAACGGCATGCGCTCGTCGTCCACCATGAACAGCATGCCGTCACGTTCGACCACGGGGCGTTGCGCAGCAAAATACAGCGGCACGATGGGAATGTTTTCCCGATGGATATAAAGCCAGATATCCAGCTCGGTCCAATTTGATAAGGGGAAGACCCGCAAGGTTTCACCGGGGCGTTTGCGCCCGTTGTAGAGGCGCCAAAGTTCCGGGCGCTGATTTTTAGGATCCCAACGATGCCCGGCCGAACGGAACGAAAAGATCCGCTCCTTGGCCCGCGCCTTTTCCTCATCACGGCGTGCTCCCCCGAAGGCGGCGTCGAACCCGTACTTATCCAGGGCCTGCTTCAGGCCCTGGGTTTTCATGATGTCGGTGTGGACAGCCGACCCATGCGTAAAAGGATTGACGTCCTGAGCCACGCCATCAGGGTTGATGTGGGTAATCAGCCTGGCCCCTATATCCTTGGCGCGTTGATCGCGGAATTTGTACATCTCCCTGAATTTCCAGCGCGTATCGACATGCAGCAATGGGAACGGCAGGGGCGCGGGATAAAACGCCTTGAGCGCCAGGTGGAGCATTACCGACGAATCCTTGCCTATCGAGTACAGCATGACGGGATTCTCGGCCTCCGCCATCACCTCGCGCATAATGTGTATGCTCTCGGCTTCGAGGCGGTCCAGATGCGTGAGGGAACCCACCAGGCCGGAGCGTAATGTTCGTGGCACCGAAGTATCGGTCCGCGGCGCTTCGGATACCGACTGCGTGCCGGACTTCGGTATTACCCACTCGATGCGGTGGCTGTTCTGTAGTCCTTCCATGCTTTCTCCGGGCGGCAATATCAGCCAAATTTTCTGGGCAACGGTACGCTGCAGGCGCGCCGCAAACTCATTCCAGGCATTTATGTTGGAGGAGGCATCCGCGGCGCTCCCCCAAAAAACGGCTCCCCGCCGGTTACGTGCGATAAACAGTTCCCCTGTATCGGCGCTCCACCGCGTAACCCAATAAATTTCCCCACTGTCCGCACGCCTGCGTTCGGACAGCCTCAAATATTCCGTTTCCAGCCATTGCCGGGCATGATGGCCCCAGTCCTGCCGGAAGGCCTCCTGCGGATCAGGCCAGGACCAGCGAGCCAGATAACGATCCACCGTTCGAGGACTGAGCGATCGCTTCAGGCGCAGTTCCAGCAGACCATGCAGACTGCTGGCCTGCCAGACAAGCCCGCCCAAGCCGTGCTCTGCCGGGATCGATTGCGACATGACTGCCAACAAACCATCGACGTCCTGTTCCGTAAGGGCCCGCCCCGAGCCCACGGCTCGACCTCGACGCATCACATCAACACTTTCCCATCCGCCGCGTTCGTAGGCTTTATGAGCGGCGATAATCGTGGGTGCCGACAAACCGGTCGTTGCGCGAATTTCCTGCAACATGCGACCTTGCAGGCGCAGGCGTACCGCGGCGCGACGCCGCTGGTTCAGTTCCTGCACTTCGAGGTGTTTTCCAGTCATGCGATGAGCTCCTGCGGTGACAAGAGATTTAAACATTAGCTGACTTATATAGTCAAATTCATCTGTTTAAAATTCAGATATTTCTTAAAACTTTTAAAGTCATGACTGAAATCGACGTTCCAGCTTTTTTAGCCACGCTCACTGAACTGATGGTGGAAGCTGGTCGCCAAGTGCTCGATGTGTACGAGCAATCCGATTGCCACATCGTGACGAAGGAAGACGGTAGCCCGCAAACGCTGGCTGATCGACGTGCAGAGGAAATTCTGCTGGCGGGGCTACGCCGGCTCACTCCTGCCATCCCCGTCATAGCGGAAGAATCCTACGAAGCCGGGCCGGCATCCGTGCGGGAATTGTTCTGGTTGGTAGATCCGCTGGATGGCACGCGCGAGTTCATCGATCGCAACGGCCAGTTCACGATCAATGCCGCCTTGATACACCGCGGCCAGCCGATCTTGGGAGCCGTC
The DNA here is from genome assembly GCF_002209485.1 of Achromobacter sp. HZ34. Classification (GTDB taxonomy): domain Bacteria; phylum Pseudomonadota; class Gammaproteobacteria; order Burkholderiales; family Burkholderiaceae_B; genus Bordetella_C. The sequence continues at coordinate 877,003 of NZ_NJIX01000003.1, forward strand.
CATGCCCCGGCACTGGATACGCTATATACAGGTGCCCTTGGTCACGGAGCGTTCGTGCGCCGCTTTGACGACAGGCGGCCGCTGCAATGTCGCATCTGTCCCGAAGAAGGAATCACTGTCGTAGGCAGCCGCTCTCACAACGATCCGACCGCAATGCAGGGGTTCCTCGCCAATTATTGCGTCAAGCAATTTTTGGCGGCAGGGTCCTCACTCAAGTTCTGCATGGTGGCGGAAGGAAGCGCGGACCTTTATCCGCGTCTCGGCCGCACGATGGAGTGGGACACGGCGGCCGGGCACGCCGTATTGCTGGCCGCGGGAGGGGAAGTTCTGACGTTGGATCATCAGCCCCTGGCCTACGGCAAGAGCGGCCATGAAAATCCGCACTTCTATGCTCGCGCCACGCGTCGGGAAATTGCTTAGCAGAAGCTGGGGGGCGGCGGTCCACTGCGCCGCCATCCAATCTTCGGATTGCCGTCAGGCGAACACTTCGGCGTCGCGAAACTTGACGCCTTCCTGGTCCTTGGCCGACAACTGCACAGGTGCGCCTTCCAACTGTTCCAAAGGCCACGGAATTGCCAAATCGGGATCGTTCCAGGAGATGGACCGCTCAGCCTGCGGGAGGTAGTAGTCCGTCGTCTTGTAAAGGAAATCCGCCGATTCAGACAGCACCAGAAACCCGTGTGCGAATCCCTCCGGCACCCAGAACATGGTCTTGTTTTCAGCGCTGAGAACCACTCCCACGGCCTTGCCGAACGTCGGCGATGACTTGCGTACGTCGACAGCGACGTCATAAACCGTTCCAGCCACTACACGCACCAGCTTGCCCTGCGTCTGCTGCATCTGATAATGCAGGCCTCGCAGCACGCCGCGCACGGAGCGAGAATGGTTGTCCTGCACGAAATCGACTTCTCGCCCCACAGCCTCGTTGAACTGCCGACTATTGAAACTCTCGAAGAAAAAACCTCGCTCATCCCCAAACACACGCGGTTCGATGATCAGCACTTCAGGGATAGCAGTCGCTACGACATTCACGTACGCACCTCGTTCTTCAATAGACGCATCAGGTATTGGCCATAGGTGCTCTTGGCCAGGGGCACTGCCAGCCTCTCGAGTTGGGCCGCGTCGATGAAACCATGCCGATAGGCAATTTCCTCGGGGCAAGCAACCTTCAGACCCTGCCGATGCTCTATGGTCTCGATGAAATTGCTGGCCTCGATCAGACTTTCATGGGTGCCCGTATCCAGCCAGGCAAAACCACGGCCAAGCATCTCTACGGTCAACTGGCCACGCTCCAGGTAGACCCGATTGGCATCGGTAATTTCAAGCTCTCCGCGTGGCGACGGCTTCAGCGACGCCGCAATGTCGATGATCTGCGAGTCATAAAAATATAGGCCCGTCACCGCGTAACTCGACTTTGGCTTGAGTGGCTTTTCTTCAAGCGAGGTCGCACGTCCCGATGCATCGAAATCCACGACACCGTACCGCTCCGGATCCTGAACATGATAAGCGAAGACAGTCGCGCCCTGCTCCCTGCTCATGGCATTGTCGAGCTGCACGTGCAAATCATGGCCGTAGAAAATGTTATCGCCCAGAACCAGCGCCGACGGCGCGCCATCCAGGAATTCTTTGCCAATGATGAAGGCCTGCGCCAGTCCATCCGGATTGGGCTGGACAGCGTATTGGAGATTGATGCCCCAATCGCTGCCGTCGCCCAGCAATTGTTGGAACCGCGGCGTGTCCTGTGGCGTCGAGATGATGAGAATGTCGCGTAAACCCGCCAGCATCAACGTAGCTAGTGGGTAGTAGATCATTGGTTTGTCGTATATCGGAAGCAACTGCTTCGATACCGCCTTCGTCACCGGATACAGCCTAGTACCTGAGCCGCCGGCGAGGATGATGCCCTTACGTTTTTTTTGTTGTGTCATGGCTTATTTCTCCAGAACTTCCGCGAGCATGCGGGCGACCCCGTTTTCCCATAAAGGCAAGCGCAATTGGAAATCATGCGCGAGCTTGCGGGTGTCCAAACGCGAATTCATCGGCCGCTGAGCAGCGGTTTTATAGGCGGTGCTCGGCACCGCGTCGACCGCATCCGGAGTCGCCCGCAGCGTAATACCAAGATCACCGGCGGTGTGCAGGACGAAGCGCGCATAAGCGTGCCAGGAAGTCACACCGGCAGCCGCCAAATGATAGATCCCTGCCAAGGACGGATTCCCACGCTGCGCAACGATGGCTTGAGCCGTGACGTCCGCAATCAAATCCGCACCGGTAGGTGCCCCGAATTGATCGTCGATGACGCTCAAGCGATCTCGCTCGCCGGCCAGCCGCAACATGGTCTTGGCGAAATTGCCACCGCGGGCGGCATATACCCAGCTTGTACGGAAAATAAGATGACGGCATCCAGACGCCACGATCTTCTGCTCACCCGCCAGCTTGCTGCTGCCATACACGCTCAGGGGACCGGTCTGATCATCCTCGCGCCAGGGCGTATTACCCGACCCATCAAAGACATAATCGGTCGAGTAGTGAACGAGAAGCGCACCAGACCGCGCCGCTTCTCGCGCCAGGACGCCCGGCGCCTCCGCGTTGATGGCCTGCGCCAAACTCACTTCGCTCTCCGCCTTGTCGACCGCCGTGTAAGCCGCGGCATTTACGATGACGTCGGGAGCAAGGGCGCGCACGGTCTGCGCAAGCCCTTCGGTATCAGCGAGATCGCCGCGCAAATCACCGGAGGCAGTACGGCCCAGTGCCGTTACCTGAGCGAGCGGCGCAAGCGCTCGCTGCAGCTCCCAGCCAACCTGACCATTACAACCAAGCAACAATATTTTCACGTGTTTCTATCCGCGTAATTTTTCTCGACCCACTGCAAATACGCGCCGCTTTGTACGTTGGCAGTCCAGCTCGAATTCGTCAGATACCAGGCCACGGTCTTGCGAATACCGCTCTCGAACGTCTCGGCGGGCTTCCAGCCCAATTCCTTCTCCAATCGGCGGGCATCGATGGCGTAGCGGCGATCGTGGCCGGGGCGGTCCTTCACGAAGGTGATTTGCTCGGCGTATGAACAGCCATCCGCGCGCGGCTTGAATTCGTCGAGAATGCTGCAAATGGTTTTCACCACTTCCAGATTGGGCTTTTCATTCCAACCGCCGACGTTGTAGGTCGCCCCTGTCTTCCCACCTGCCAGCACGGTCCTGATGGCAGAGCAGTGATCTTTGACATAGAGCCAATCCCGCACCTGCTGGCCATCGCCATAAATCGGCAAAGGCTTGCCGGCAAGGGCATTCAGGATGACCAGCGGGATCAGCTTTTCGGGAAAGTGATAAGGGCCGTAGTTGTTGCTGCAGTTGGTGGTCAGAACGGGCAGGCCGTAAGTGTGATGCCAAGCCCGCACCAGATGGTCCGAGGCGGCCTTGCTCGCGGAATATGGGCTGTTTGGTTCGTACGGATTGGTCTCGTTGAACGGTGGATCGTCAGCCTCCAGCGTACCGTACACCTCGTCGGTGGAAACGTGCAGGAACCGGAATGCCGCACGTGCCTCCTCGCCTAGACCGGTCCAATACTCGCGTACGCTTTCGAGCAAATTGAAAGTCCCGACGATATTGGTCTGGATAAACTCGCCCGGGCCGTCAATGGAGCGATCGACGTGCGACTCAGCCGCGAAGTTGAGCACCGCACGCGGCTGATGCTCACGCAGCAACTCGCGGATGATCGTGCGATCACCGATATCCGCCTTGACGAAGATGTGCGCCGGATTGTCTTTGACACGCTTCAGCGTCTCCATATTTCCGGCGTAGGTCAACTTGTCGACGTTGACCACGGGCTCGTCGGACTGGGCCAGCCAGTCCAACACGAAGTTGCCACCAATAAAACCGGCGCCGCCGGTTACCAGAATCGTCATGACTATAGCTTCTTGAAAAGCGCCGCGGCTAAAAGCCCGACGTTGCCCATAAATGTCTGGCGAAACACACCAGACCTCCTCAAGCCCCGGATCCGGCGTAGTGGCCCGCCGTCACGAGCAGCCAGAAAGTCCTCGAACACTTGCCGGTTCGTCGGGGAGAGACGCGGCGATATCCTGCGTATACCTGCAAGGTTTTCATCAATCCAGCCGCGCAACTGCCCTCGCATGAGCAGCCGTATCCGCTGCAAGCGCGCACCCCATCCCAGATTGGAGCCAATCAGGTTGCCACCATGCTGCCTGTACAGCAAACTGGGTTGAGGGTCATACACCACGACGCCATCCGCGGCGCTGACCGCTACATAGGTCCACCAGTCATGCGCCACGATCTTCAAGTCCGGTCCGGCAGAGAGCAACAATTGCCGGGCAGCTTGATTGAACACCATGGTGTTGCCCCCCCCAATGTTCTGCACCACGGCATTACGAAAGCAGGGTGAGCGCTTGAACAACGGCGATAAGCCCAGAGGCCGGCCTTTTTCGTCGATCAGTTGTGTGCGCGAGCAGTATAACGTCGGGGCCTTCCTGCCGTAGGCCTCAAGCCGCTGCAAGGCCCGCTCCAGTTTATCGGGCTGCCAGATGTCGTCCTGATCAGCATAGGAAAAATAATCACCGACGATGCCCCCCCGACACACCAGAGAGAGAAAGTTCGCTGCAAATCCGCGCGCCGGGCCGGGCACTACGCACAGGCGATCCGCCCCCCAGCGTTGGCGATACTGTTCGAGTATGTCCCACGTCCCGTCAGTCGACCCGTCATCGGAGACCCACACCGACCATTCCTGATGCGTCTGGTTTTCGATCGAATTCAGCTGCTCTGCCAGATACTGTGCGCCGTTGTAGGCGCATAGCAGTATGACAACATGGGGGATATCACCATCGCGCGATACGGGCTCGGACCTCTCAAAAGACATTACTTGCATTCAGATTCGTCCACTTCCTTCTTCACCATCAGCCAGCGTGGCGATGCGAAGCGGACCAAAGTTCGATAAAGACCAAGATAAATAATGGAGAAAAGCGCCGCGAACCCCATCAACACATATTCATACTGCCAAAAACATACCGCAGGTATTACGGCGAGCGAAGACAGCACCCATAGATAAGGCGACGTCATGGCATTGCGCTGCACCTTGTCCTTGGCCTCGGTCGACCCTATTGCCCACCGCACCAAACGTTTGTAGACCAGCATATGCAGGTGCACGCCATCCGGCATGCCGGGTGACCGTCCCCGCAACCAGCGCTTTCTGTAAATCGAGAAAAGCGTTTCGAAAACAGGGTATATACAAAGAAGCAACGGAAACCAGGCAGACACATCAGGATGACGGTAGAGCATCAAAACCGAAAGTTCACCGATAAAAAAACCGATGAAATAAGCTCCGCCGTCTCCGAGAAAAATAAGGCCTCGCGGGTAATTCCAGATAAGAAATCCGCCTATGGCTCCTATCATGCCCACCGAAGCCACAACCAACAAGCGGTCGCCTAGATAATAAGAGACGTATGCAAGGCCGGCGAGGATCATCACGGATACCACAGCTGCCAAGCCGTTGTATCCATCGATGATATTGATGGCGTTAGCGGCTCCGCCGACCGCGACCATCGTAAGGAGAAACGAAATTACGGTGAATTGCAGCAGCCAATCGATACCGATTATGTCCAGGCGGACAACGGCCGCCCCGAGAAAATAATACCCAAGGGCGCCAGCGGCCATGGCCAGGACCAAGCGCACAATCGCACGTACTTTCTTCGTTACGTCTTCCGCCAATCCTCCCAGGAATGCGGGCACGCCGGCGGCCAGTAGCAATAAGAGCTGTTTCAGAAGAAAAGGCTCGCGCCACGCTGCCACAACGCAAACTGCCAGCATGGCGATCATGAGCGAGACGCCTCCGACCCGCGGTACCGGACGCACGTGGTATTTCTGCACGCCCGACATATCGTGATCCGATGTGTACCTCGCGTGCCAATGGCCGAAGCGCAGCGTCAGCAGCGTAAATACCGCGGACACGATAAAAGCGATCGACACGTAAAGCATGAGGGGATATCCGCCCTATTACTTATGAAGAATTTTTGAGGGCCTGTCAACCAAAGGGCTGATCCGGCGCGTCCAAGGCTGTCAGCCGGTATCAGCTATCATTACCCCACCAGATAGCTGGACGATTTTACTTCGATTCCTTGCGCGCTGCCTGCCACCTTTACTTGCGTTATGTCACCGTTTCATGACCACGAACCGCCCCTACTGCTTTTTTTCCATCTTGCTCATCGGATCCATCGGGTTGTTACCTGTATTGCTGGTAGCGACATCTCAGGGCGGCAGCGCGTTGTTCTACGTGACTCTCCTGCTGAGCGTGGCGGCGATTTCCTGTCTGTCCGCCCCGCCGGACGGTAGTCTGCGGGGCTACAGGACGTTGACGATCTGCCTGGCTGTGACCCTGGTGGCGGTGCTTGCAAGTCAGGCGACACACCATTTCACGTCGGGGTCAGGATCGGAATTCGAGCGAGCTGGGCGACTGGTGCTCGGCGTTCTGGTCTGTCTGGCCGCCTTTCGCCGCCTGGACGCTGGACACTTACGCTTTCCCGTCCTGGGATTCGGTGCCGCCAGCTGGATCGCCACCGCTACGGTGGCCAAGCTGGCTTGGGAAACAGGGCGCCGCCCCGAAACAGAGGAATACAACGCAGTGGGTTACGGCAATCTGCTGTTGCTGTTTGGCGTGCTCACCCTGTTTTCCCTGGGCTGGCGTCTGACCAAGTACCGACGAACCGAGTCCGTGCTGAAAGTCATCACGGCCATTGCAGCGTTCTATGGCTTCGTTCTGACACAGACACGCACCGGGTGGATGGCGGTTCCGATCTTCATTCTGATTGGCGTAGGACTCTTCGCTCACAAGGCCGGTCGACGCAAAGCCATCGCTATCTGTTTTGTTGCACTAACGATCGCAGTAGGCGTGGGTGCGAGTAGCTCGGCCTTGCGCCATCGAGTCGAAATGGGCGTCAATGAACTGCGCAAATGCGAAATTGCGCCATTGACGGACAGCTCCATGTGCATACGCCTGCAACTCTGGGGCACGGCCTGGCGGATGTTCGCCGAATCGCCGGTATTTGGGGTGGGCGGAGGGAAGCCGTTCGCAGGCCGTCTGAAGGCCGAAGAAGGCCGTGGTGTCTCACACTATGTCGCTCAAAATTTCGGCGAAGCGCACAGCGATCCACTTTATACCTTGGCAACTACAGGAATTCTGGGAGGAATAGGACTGATGCTCGCTTATTTCGCTCCCGCGTGGATTTTTTTTAGACGGCTGACTTGTGAAGGGATCGAGCAGGAATATAGAACGGCGGCTGCGATGGGGTTGGCGTTTTGCCTGGGCTTTGCGGTGTTTGGTCTGACGGAACTGATGTTTCGGGGCATGCGCACTGTTTCGTTCTATGCCGTCAGCGTTGCCTGGTTGCTCGCCGTGTCACAAGCTGCCGGGATCCGGCATCGCGTGGATTGATGCCAGGCAATCCGAGCCAAGCGGGCAACGTAATGGTTCCCCCGCACTAAACTGCCAATTACCGCAACAGCTGTCCGCCGCTTTATGAACCTGAATACGCAAAAAAATAACAACATCGCCCTCCAGGTTTGGGCAATCTCCTTCCTGGCTGTTTTGATTTCTTTCCTATGGCAAGGAAACAAGGAATTCAGCCTTTGGGATGAAGGGTTTCTATGGTATGGCGTTCAACGCGTATTGCTAGGCGAGGTTCCGATTCGTGATTTCATGGCATACGACCCTGGCAGATATTATTGGTCGGCAGCTCTGGTAGGCCTTTTCGGTAACCAGGGCATAATTGGAGTCCGCGCAGCCGCTGCTGTCTTCCAAGCATTGGGACTGGCCGTGGGTTTGTTTCTAGTGGCTCAATCCACAAAAAACAAGAGCCGATCCGAGACTATTTTCTGGCTGTTGTCGTCGGTCACATTCCTGGCATGGATGTTTCCTCGCCACAAAATTTTCGATATTTCGGTCTCGATATTTCTGGTTGGTGTCCTGACACATCTCATCAATAAACCAATACCCAAGCGCTATTTTATCGCCGGAGGATGTGTTGGTTTAGCCGCGGTTTTTGGACGCAATCACGGTCTGTATGGAGCGGTTGGCAGCCTTGGAGTGATCGCGTGGATAAGGATCAAACATCATCCTCACCCAGGTTTTATCAAAGCGACGGCCATTTGGGGCGTAGGGGTGCTGTTAGGCTTTCTGCCAATCATTTTGATGGCTCTGCTGGTTCCAGGTTTTGCGATTGCTTTTTGGGAGAGCGTTCGTTTCTTGCTTGAACAGAATGCCACGAATTTGCCGCTATCTGTCCCGTGGCCCTGGACCATCAACTTTGCCGCAATGTCTGTGGCCGATGCTGCTCGCTCTGTTTTGACGGGCCTGCTCTTCATGGGCACGCTTGTCTTTGGGGTACTGGCAATCGCAGCGGCCGAATGGCAAAGGGCGAGAGGAAAATCAGTCCCTCCGGCATTGGTGGCGACAGCGTTTTTAGCTTTCCCGTACGCACACTTTGCGTTCTCTCGCGCTGATATAAGTCATCTCGCTCAGGGCATTTTTCCGCTGCTGATCGGGTGCATGGTTCTCTTGTCGCAAGCCCGAGGAAAGATTAAATGGCCGCTAGCGGTAGTTCTTTGTGCTGCAAGCGTCTGGCTCACCTTTTTATATCAACCTGGCTGGCAATGCTCGACCAGCAAACAATGTGTCACCGTAGAAATCAGTGGCAGCGAACTGCAGGTTGCCCGAGGCACAGCCAACGATATTGATCTACTACGCCATCTGGCCGCAGAATATGCACCCAATGGTCAAACGTTCATCGCAGCGCCTTTGTGGCCCGGTGCGTATGCCTTACTGCAGCGCAAAGCGCCGATGTGGGAAATTTATGCACTCTTTCCCCGCTCTAAAGCTTTCGAAAAATCTGAAATCGAACGCATCGAGGCGTCAAAACCCGGGTTTGCGCTAATCTTCGATCTGCCGCTTGACGGCCGGGACGACCTTCGCTTTAAAAATACGCATCCGCTAATCAACCAATACATTCAGAACCATTATCATTTATTGCCGAAATCGGGTGATCCGCCGTACCAGATTTACACAGCGAGAAGCTTAAGCCAGTAACGGAAAATGGAGTGCCCGGCGAGAGTTAAGCTTCCTGTAAATTAGTTCACCGCTTTCACCTCTTAACCGCTCCGTCACATCCTGCAACGAACGTTTATGGAGAACCCCGTAGACGAGACCACAAAAACAGGTCCAGAATGGTTGAAACTCCATAAGAAGAAAGGAGACAGCCATGCGCATTTCAGATGCTCAATGGATTCCGTCGACCCAGCATCAAACCTGGGAAGCGCTAACTACCTGTTCAGTTCTTCGGGAATGCATTCCCGGCTGTGTGCAGGTGGAGTGCAAATCGCCGACGGAATATGCCTTTACCGTTCGCGTCAAAGTGGCCGGTCTTGGCGCGGACTATGAGGGCGAGCTTTTGCTCTCGGATGTCAACGCCCCCCACGGTTGCACACTTGTCTTCGAGGGCAAGGGCGCAGCGGCCGGGCTTGCAATCGGCACTGCTCAAGTCAACTTGTCCCCCAAGGACGACGGTACCCGCCTGTCCTATACGGTTGCTGCGATGGCAGGCGGCAAACTGGGCGAAGTCGGCGAGGCCACGCTGGTGAAGGCGGCCGAGAAAATAGTCGAGAAGTTCTTCGCCTCCTTCATCGATTACATGTCGCGGCAACCCCGTGTCGCCCCCCCGGCGCCGCCCCCGACTCCGGAATCACGCGGCCTGCACAATTCGCGTTGGTCCTGGGCGGCAGTGCTGGCGGTTGTGGTGGTATTTGTGGGATATCACACCTTCTTCACCTGATCGCTCCGCTTTCGCGATTTATGGTTTATTGACGATGCGCTCCGCTTGCCGAGAACCGCGTCGTCGCTCGCCTGCGGTGTCATAGCCCAGGCGGGCGGCTTGACGCTGCCGTAGCGTCTCTCGTTGCATATCGTCAACGTCCTTGGTGATATGCTTGCTGCCCCCAGGCTGTAAGCAAATCTAAGCCATGCGTAGCCGCGATATAACCGACCTGCTAATCCTCGCCGCGGTATGGGGCGGATCGTTTCTCTTCATCCGCATGGGCGTGCCCGAGTTTGGCCCGGCCCCGCTGATCGAGCTCCGCGTCGGCCTTGCCGCCCTCGCTCTGCTGCCGCTGCTGATCTGGCAGAACAAGACCCGCACGTTGCTCCGCAACTGGAAAGCAATCTTCGTCGTCGGCACATTCAACGCTACCCTCCCCTTCATTCTGTTCGCCTATGCCGCACAGCAACTGGGCGCAGGTTTCCTGTCTATCGCCAACGCGGTCACACCCATGTGGGGCGCCGCGATAGGCTGGATTTGGCTGGGTGATCGCCTCGCCCCTTCGCGAGTCGCTGGGATGGCTCTGGGACTGGCAGGCATCGTGGTCCTGGTCTGGGACAAATTCAATTTCGGTTCGGGCGGCAGCGGCTTGCCCGTTCTGGCCGCGTTACTGGCGCCCGTCTGCTACGGCATCTCCGCGAATTGCACCAAACGCTATCTGGCCGGCGTCGATGCGTTGACCAATACAGCCGGCAGCATGCTCGCGGCAGCGTTGACGCTTCTTCCCTTCGCCATCTGGACCTGGCCATCGCAGCCCGTCTCCTTCCAGGCCTGGAGCGCCACATTGCTGCTGGCACTTGTCTGCACAGGCTTTGCCTACGTCCTTTTTTTCCGACTGATTGCCAGTGTCGGGCCGACCGGTGCGATTAGTGTGACGTTTTTGGTACCTATCTTCGGCGTGTTCTGGGGAGCCTTCCTGCTTGACGAGATCGTCACGTCCAACATGCTGGCGGGTGCCGCGGTCGTATTGGCCGGTACCGCGCTGGCGTTGGGCCTGATCAGGCTTCCCGCCCTGCGCTGACGTCGTGCGTTGTTGCGGTACGCCGGCGGGCGACACGCCGACGTACCGCGCAATCTCACGATGGGAAACGATATATGTTGTACGACCCTTTGGCTTGGCTGACCTGGGCTTGCGTCTTTCTGGCTGCGGCATGCGCCTGGCTGCAGCCGGCGCGATGGCGGATTCATCTGCCGGTGCTGCTTGCCTTTGGCTATACGGCAGCGACCCTGGACCTGCAGCTAACTTGGGAAGCGCTGGCCATATTTGGCGTCCTGTTCACCGCAGCCGGAGCGGTTCAGCCACGCATGCCTCCTTATCTGCTGGTGCCGGGGCATATGCTCTATATCGGGGTAGCCATCGCATTGGGTACCCATCAACTACCCGGCTTCCAGAATCCGGTGGCGCTCTACGCCGTGCGTACGACACCCGATGCCGTGCCCTTTACGCTGTTCCTGAATCTGGACAAGCCGCTGGTCGGATTTTGGGTGGTTCTTACTCTCCCCTGGATCACGTCACGCCGCTTCTGGCGACAAGTCTTTCCCGCGGCGGGCGCGGCACTGCTTTTGGCAATCCCCCTCTGCATGACCTTGGCCCTTGCACTGGGTATCGTGCACTGGGCACCGAAGCTACCGCCCTACACGTTGCTTTGGACGCTGAATAATCTACTGCTGGTTTGTGTAGCCGAGGAAGCGTTCTTCCGCGCTTACGTGCAGGGTGGGCTGTCTCGACTTTTCCACAATGGCAAGACTGCTCGGTTCGGTGCGCTATTCGTAGCGGCGATTTTTTCCGGCGCGGCGTGTTATGCGGGTGGATGGCGCTGGATGCTACTTGCCACCGTCGCAGGCACCGCGTGTGGCTGGGCTTATCAGCGTGGAGGTCTCCGTGCTGCGGTAATGACGCGCTTTGGTCTGAATGCCGTGCATTTCTTCTTTCTTACGTATCCGGAATTGCAGGCTTCTGCGATGCGTTAGGAGATGAAGCGCAGGCCCCGACACAAGGCTCGCATCTGCTTATGGGAGAATCTGTGCCTCGATTTTTCTCGCAAGCTCCACTGCCAACCGAATGCTGGTCCTGAGCGAATCCAGGTGACCCACGTAGCACGACAGCGCTTCGTTCGCGCGCGTCTCGATAGCGTCGGCTGTGACCAGGCCTTGGCGCACCAGCATTGCAATGTCTTCTCTATCGTTCTGCGCAAATCTGGAAATCTTGCTTACGGCAAGATCCACCGGAGACAGGACGTAGACATCGATGTGGCTGAGACCGAGAGGTACCCGCCAGGCGTCCTCTCGATGATCCTCGTGGATCAGGGAGAACGCCGAGTTGTATTGGGTATCGATGTATAGCCAGGGGTCGCGGCCATTCGTTCCTGGCAACTCCACTGAAAGATCGCCAGGAATGGGGATTCTGGCGTCGAATTCCATATCGACGTCGGTGGTCACCCGATACGCGGTATACAGATGCACTGCGATTCCGCCGGCGATATAGCCCTTGATTGTGCGCTGCAATTGGAGCCGATCCTGCAACTGCAACAGCAGATCGCGCAGCGACCGAGCCAACGGCGTATCGAGATGAAAAGGAAAATTCGCTTTCACGCGCGATCTCTCTCTTCCAACTGACGAAGGAGCATGCTTCGCAATCGCGGCAGCGTCACGATGTGGCCCTGTGCCATCAAGTCGGCGGGCGGCAAACGGCACTCATCGGCGTGTTTGTCGAAATACACCTCGCTCGAAGTCCACAGCGCGTCCGCACGTGTTGGATAGTAGGTTTCCACTGCGGCAGCGGCCAGACGAAAAATGCTAGCCTCAACTTGATCGCGCGCGGACGCTACCTGGCCTAACGCTGCCGCGATGCAGCTATCAAGCATTCGTTGTTCGTTCTCGCGCGCGTCCATGGCGTGACCTCCAAGTCGACGGGAAATTATCACACGGAACCACGAGGACACGGCGCCCTTCTACCTATCAGCCAGGTACGAACACCAACTGATAGTCGGTGGTTGCTACACCCGCTCGAATATCCCCGCAGCCCCCATGCCAGTCCCTACGCACATCGTCACCATACCGTACTTCAATTGCCGACGATTCAATGCGTGCACCAGCGTGGCGGCGCGGATGGCGCCGGTGGCGCCAAGGGGGTGGCCCAGGGCAATGGCGCCGCCCAAAGGGTTGACCTTGGCAGGGTCCAGGTCGAGGTCACGAATGACCGCCAAGGATTGGGCGGCGAAGGCTTCGTTCAGTTCTATCCAGTCGATCTGGTTCAAGCTCAGGCCTGCCTGGTCCAGCGCGGCGGGGATGGCGACGCGCGGGCCTATGCCCATGATGTCCGGCGCGACGCCGCGTACGGCGCAGCCCACGTAACGTGCCAGCGGGGTCAGGCCGTGGTCGCGCACGGCGCGCTCCGAAGCCAACAGCAACACGGCGGCGCCGTCGGAGGTCTGGGAACTGTTGCCGGCGGTGACGCTACCGCGAGCGGCGAAGACGGGCTTCAGGCGCGCCAAGGCTTCCGCGGAGGTGTCTGCGCGCGGACCTTCGTCGCGCGTGAACGCGATGCCGGCTTGCACGGATTCGCCCGTGCCTTGCGACAGGTCGGGCGCACGAAGCGTGACAGCGACGCCGCTGATTTCGTCGTCGAACTCACCTGCCTTCTGCGCTTCCAACGCACGTTGATGCGAGCGCAGCGCGAAGGCGTCCTGGTCTTCGCGCGATACCTGCCATTGTTGCGCGACGCGTTCCGCGGTCAGGCCCATGCCGTAGGCGATGCCGATGTTCTCGTCATTGGCAAAGACGGACGGCGAAAATGACGGGGCGTAGCCCATCATCGGCACTTGGCTCATGGATTCGACACCGCCCGCCAGCATGACGTCCGCCTCGCCGACACGGATGCGGTCCGCGGCCAGGGCGATGGCGCTCAGGCCCGAGGCGCAGAAGCGATTGACGGTCATGCCGGCAACGGTGTCCGGCAGGCCGGCCAACAAGGCGGCCAGTCGCGCGACGTTCAAGCCCTGCGAGCCTTCCGGACGCGCGCAACCGATGACGGCGTCCTGGATGGCGGCGGGGTCCAAGGCGGGTACGCGAGCCAGAGCGGCGCGAATCATGTGCGCCAGCAGATCGTCCGGACGCACGGTGCGCAGCATGCCGCGCGGCGCTTTGCCAACTGGCGAGCGGGTCGCGGCGACGATATAGACGTCTTGGAGATTGCGGGTCATGGTGGCTCCTTAATTCCGTACCGGCTTGCCCGTCTTGAGCAGGCCGGCGATGCGTTCCTGAGTCTTGGGCTGGCCGAGCAGACGCAGGAAGGCACGGCGCTCTTGTGCGAGCATCCATTCTTCGTCCACGAGCGAACCGGCATCGACATCGCCGCCGCAGATGACCTGCGCGACCGCCAAGCCCAACTCGTAGTCGTAAGCGGAGATGAACCCACCATCGCGCATATTCACCAACTGCGCGGTCAGCGTGGCGATGCCGTCGCGGCCCGCTACCGGGAAGGGTTGCTGCAAAGGCGGCCGCCAGCCGGCATCAGCCAGGGCGCCTGCCTGCTGCAGGGCCGCATATAGCAAGGCATCCGGATGAGGAACGATGAGGTCGCTTTCGCGCAGATAACCGATCTCGCGCGCATCCAGGGCGGACCGGGAAACCTGCGCGGTGGCCACGGCCTGCGCGAATTTCTGCACGAACCACAGCAGTGGTGCGTCTGGTGCGCTGGCGGCGCGCAATTCGGCGGCGCGGCGGGCGCAGTAAGCCAGGCCGCCCGCACCTGGCACCAGGCCGACGCCGACTTCGACCAGCCCGATATAGGTCTCCATATGCGCGACGCGCGCGGAAGCATGCACGGAGATTTCGCAACCGCCGCCCAAGGCCAGGCCCGCCAGCGCCACGACGGTGGGCACCTGCGCGTTGCGCATGCGTTGGGCCACGCGTTGCAGTTCACGCTCCATCGGTTCGATGGTTGCCGCCCCGCCCTGCATGTAGGCTTGCAACATGGACTGCAGGTCGGCGCCGGCGGAGAAGGGCTCGCCATCCTGCCAGATCACCAGGCCACGGTAGTTGGCTTCGGCAAGATCTATCGCACGTAGAATCCCGGCCGTGACGGTGGGACTGATGGTGTGCATCTTGGTCTTGAACGACGCGACGAGGATGTCGGCACGGCCAGGCTCGAAAGCCGTCCACAAACGGATATCGGTGTCTTCGTAGACGGTATCGCCCAAGGCCATCACGGCGGCGGCCAGCGCCGGCGATTTCGCCGGTGCGGTCGATGCCGTGGACGAGTGCGCCGCCAACTTCGCGGCGCCTGCTCTCGCTTCGCCCACCAGCAACGGCGGCGCCAGATGCGTTGCGTAGACGGCCAGCATGCGCCGTGGCTGGAATTGGCCGAGCGTGGGGTTCCACGAGCCTTCCGGCGTATGCACACCGCCCGCCTCCGCGACAGGTCCTTCAAGGACCCATGACGGCAAGGGCGTCGCAGCCAATGCCGCGCCGCTGTCGATGTCCTCCTGGATCCAGCGCGCGACCTGCAACCAACCCGCCGCCTGCCAGACTTCGAACGGCCCCTGCGCATGGCCGAAGCCCCAACGCATGGCCTGGTCCAGGTCGCGCGCGGTCTCCGCGATGTCCGCGAGATGCACCGCCGCGTAATGGAAGGTATCGCGCAACAAGGCCCAGACGAAACGTGCCTGCGGGTGATCGCAGGCATGCAAGTCCTGCAGTCGGCGTGCCGGATCGCGCTGGGACAAGGCAGCAGCAACCCGGTCGTCCAGCTGTGCATCGATCGGCACGTAATCCCGGCTGGCCGGATCCAGGCGCAGGATGGCCTTGCCGGCCTTGCGATAGAAGCCCGCGCCCGTCTTCTGCCCTAACGCGCCATTACGCAGTAGCTCCGCCAGTACCGGGGGCGTGGCGAAGGTCGGATGAAAAGGGTCGTCCGGCAGTCCATCCTGCATGGTACGCATCACGTGCGCCAGGGTGTCCAGGCCGACCACGTCCGCCGTGCGGAAAGTGCCGGATTTGGCCCGGCCCAGGCGCTTGCCGGTCAACTCGTCGACCATGTCGTAGGTCAGGCCATGACGATCGGCTTCTATCATGGCCGCCATGATGCCGAAGACGCCAACGCGGTTACCCACAAAATTCGGCGTGTCCTTCGCCCGCACCACGCGCTTGCCCAGATCGGCGACGAGGAAGGTCTCCAGGTCGTCCAGCAACTCGGGCGCCGTAAGCGGCCCGGGGATCAATTCGACCAAGGGCATGTAGCGCGGCGGGTTGAAGAAATGCACGCCGCAGAAGCGTGGCTGGATGTCCGCTGGCAGGCTCGCCGCCAGCGAACTCAGCGACAAGCCGGAAGTGTTGCTGGCCAACGTGGCATGCGGCGCCAGCGCGGGCAGGATCAAACGGTAGAGTTGCTCTTTCCAATCCAGCCGCTCGGCAATCGCTTCGATGACCAGGTCGCACTCGTGCAGGCGGTCCAGGTGTTCGTCGTAGTTGAGCGGTTCGATGTGCTGGGCCAAGGCAGGCAGCGCAAGTGGCGCCGGGTTCAGCTTGGCCAGGCCCGCCACGGCCTTGCGCGCGATGGCGCTGCGGTCGGCACCTTCCGCAGGCAGGTCATACAGCAGCACCGGCACACTGCTATTGACGCAATGCGCGGCGATCTGCGCGCCCATCACGCCGGCGCCGAGCACGGCTACCTTGCGTATCCGCGCGGTGGGGGTCAAGGTGACCTCTTCAACGGTGGGATGCTTGCTTGTCTCCATGCCTGTCTCCTGCGGCGCCCCCGCGAATTACAGCGGCGCATCGGTGCATTTATCGTAAGGGCCAGCATAACGCGAGCATCGCCCGCTTGTCCGCGCAACATGACTCATCCGACACGGTGCCGCAAAGCATTCCAGCAGCGCGCCGGAAAGCCGCGGCGACGCGGTGGCGACTGAAGCGCCCGTCAATACTTTCCGGACCGTCCCGTCAACGCCACGCCCAGGCGCAGCACGGTATACGACACCGTATCCACACACCGCCGCAACCATCCACGCCGTGCGTACTCGACACTGCGCACCAGCCGCCCGCCCCGCGCAATCTCCGCCTCCAGGCGCGTATGCAGCTCTTCCGCGAAGCCCGCGTTATCCACCACCACATTGGCTTCACGCGCCAGCAGCAGGCTGAAGGGATCCAGGTTGGACGAACCCACGGTCGCCATGTGATCGATCACCGCCACCTTGGCATGCAGGAAGCTGGGCATGTATTCGTAGATCTCGATACCCGCGCGCAGCAACTCTTCATACAGCGCATGCGTGGCGTAGTACTGCATGCGGTATTCGATCTTGCCTTGCAGCAGCAGACGCACCCGCACACCACGCGCCGCGGCGCGGGCCAAGGCCTTGCGAAAGCGCACGCCCGGAAAGAAGTACGCGCTGGCGATGAGGATCTCCTCGCGCGCGCGGGAAATCCCGTACAGATAAGCCCGCTCGAAGGTATTACGAAACCGCAGGTTGTCCCGCAACACCAGCGCCGCGCGCAACCCGCCGGCCGGCGGCTGGGCGGGCGCATCGCCCGGCTTCTGGAGCCGGCGCCATTGCGCAGGCCGCCGCCATTGCTTGGGATGGCGCCGCGCCGCCGCCCAGTTCAATCTCACCCACAGCAGGTCCTGCGCATGCACGGCATAAGGCACCAAAGGCCCCCGCACTTCGACGGCGAAATCGAAGCGGGGATTCGCGGCGATTTCCTCCGTCAAGGCCACATCGTCGTAATCGTCCTGGATATTGATGCCGCCGATGAAAGCGATCTCGGAATCCACGATGGCGACCTTGCGATGCAAACGGCGCAGCCGGCTGCGCGAGAACATCAAACGCTTGATCCAGTGCGGCTCCGGCCGGAAGATGCGGCAATCGCCGCCCGCCGCCTTGATGCGCGCGACGACAGCGTCTCCCTGTTCCTGGCTGCCGAAGCCGTCGATCACCACGCGCACGCGCACGCCGCGTCCGGCAGCGCGCTCCAGCGCCTCCAGCACCTTACGTCCGGTGCGATCCAGCAGGAAGATATACGTTTCCAGATGCACATGATGGCGTGCATCGTCGATGGCCTCGCACAAGGCCGGAAAGAAATCCGCGCCGTTCATCAGCAGGCGGATGGCATTGCCTTCCGTCCAGTCCAACCTCAAGGCATGCGTACTCAAGGGATTTCCAGTTCGGTCAGCAGGGGAGCATGGTCGGACAGGCGTGACCATTCACGGCCACGCAATACGCGCGCGCTGCGCACCGCGAAGCCGCGCTGGTAGATGCGGTCCAGCCGGAACCAGGGGAACACGGCGGGAAACGTGCGCGGCGGCGGCGCGATGCGGTAATTGCCGTCCATGGACACCAGGTTGTGGCGTTCCAGCATGGACAGGCTGTTGGGCACGCCGCGCAGCACATTGGTCAGCCGCCGCATGGAATCGCGCAGGCGTGGAACATCGCCGCCATGCGAGCGCGGCGCGTGCGAGAACACTTCATAGACGCCCAGCCGCTGGACGAACAAGGGCGACAGCCGGTCGCCCCAATCGTTGAAATCGCCGGCGATCAGGATGGGGGCGCCCGCAGGCACCAGGCGATCGATCCGGTCCGTAAGGGCCTGGATCTGCCGCTCACGGCTGCCCGCGAACAAGCCAAGGTGCACCACGAAGCAATGCACGTCGTGGCCCTTGATGCCCACGCGCGCATGCAGCAGGCCGCGCTGCTCCATGCGGTGATCGGAGATGTCCTGGTTTTCGTGATCGAGGATGGGATAGCGCGACAGCAGCGCATTGCCGTGGTCCGACGCACTGCGCACCGCATTGCGCCCGTAGCAGACTTCCATCTGCAGGGCCGCGCCCAGCGACATGTGCTGGGCATCGATGACGTTGCGGTGGTCATTGCGCCCCTGCACTTCCTGCAGGAAGACGAGGTCCGGGCGCAGGCCATGCAGCCCCAGGCGCAATTCCTTGAGCGAATCGCGCGCACCGGACGCGGATTTGCCTTTGTGGATGTTGTAGCTGACGACGCGCAGTATCGACATGGTGCGTGGACACTAACCCAATAAAAACGGCGCCCGTGGAAGCTCCAGCAGGCGCCGCATCCCGGTATTCATGCTACCGAGGTTACCGCATTTATTTGACTTCGGCGTTGCGCAGGCGAATATGCAGTTCGCGCAATTGCTTCTCGTCGACCGCCGACGGGGCCTGGGTCAGCAGATCCTGGGCACGCTGGGTCTTGGGGAAGGCAATGACGTCGCGGATCGAATCGGCACCGGTCATCATGGTGCAGATGCGGTCCAGGCCGAAGGCGATGCCGCCGTGCGGGGGCGCACCGTACTGCAGCGCGTCCAGCAGGAAGCCGAATTTCTCTTGCGCTTCCTCGGCGTTGATCTTCAGCGCGCGGAACACCTTGCTCTGGACTTCCTCGCGGTGGATACGCACCGAACCGCCACCGATTTCCCAACCGTTCAGCACCATGTCGTAGGCCTTGGCGAACGCCTTGCTGGGATCGGTCTCCAGGAAGTCCTCGTGGCCGTCCTTCGGGCTGGTGAAGGGGTGGTGGGCAGCGGTGTAGCGGGCGTCTTCCTCGTCGTATTCGAACATGGGGAAGTCGACCACCCACAGGGGCTGCCAGCCGGCCGTGAACAGGCCCGTGGTCTTGCCGAATTCGCTGTGGCCGATCTTGATACGCAGCGCGCCGATGGCGTCGTTGACGACCTTCTCGCGGTCCGCGCCAAAGAAGATGATGTCGCCGTCTTGCGCACCGGTGCGCTTGAGCAGCTCGTTCAGCGCAGCGTCATGAATGTTCTTGACGATGGGCGACTGCAGGCCTTCGCGGCCCTTGGCCACTTCGTTGACCTTGATCCAGGCCAGGCCCTTGGCGCCGTAGATGCCGACGAACTGGGTGTAGCTGTCGATTTCGCTACGCGACAGGGCCGCGCCGCCGGGCACGCGCAGGGCGACCACACGGCTGCCCGGCGCGGTAGCGGCCGAAGCGAACACCTTGAAGTCGACGTCGCGCATGATGTCGCCGATGTCGGTGAATTCCAGCGACACGCGCAGGTCGGGCTTGTCCGAACCATAGCGGCGCATGGCTTCGGTCCACGTCATCGTGGGGAAGGTGTCGGCCAGGTCGACGTTCTGCACCACCTTGAAGACGTGGCGGATCATGCCTTCGAAGATTTCACGGATCTCGAATTCGTTCAGGAACGAGGTTTCGCAATCGATCTGGGTGAATTCCGGTTGGCGGTCAGCGCGCAGGTCTTCGTCGCGGAAGCACTTGGTGATCTGGTAGTAGCGGTCGAAACCCGACACCATCAGCATCTGCTTGAACAGCTGCGGCGACTGCGGTAGCGCGAAGAACATGCCGGGGTTGACGCGCGACGGCACCAGGTAGTCGCGGGCGCCTTCGGGCGTGCTCTTGGTCAGCATGGGGGTTTCGATGTCGATGAAACCCAGGCCGTCCAGGAACTTGCGCACTTCGATGGACACGCGATAACGCAGCATCAGGTTGCGCTGCATCTGCGGGCGGCGCAGGTCCAGCACGCGGTGCGTCAGGCGGGTGGTTTCCGACAGGTTGTCGTCGTCCAGCTGGAACGGCGGCGTCACCGACGCGTTCAGGATTTCCACTTCCTTGCACAGCACTTCGATCTCGCCCGAGGCCAGATCCGCGTTGGCGGTGCCTTCCGGACGCAGGCGCACCAGGCCGGTGACCTTGATGCAGAACTCGTTGCGCAGGCGCTCGGCGGTGGCGAAAGCGGCGTTATCCGGATCGAACACGATCTGCGCCAGGCCAGCACGGTCGCGCAAGTCGATGAAAATCACCCCGCCGTGGTCGCGGCGGCGGTTTACCCAGCCGAACAGGGTAACGGTCTGACCTAGTTGGTCACGGCAAACCTGGCCGGTGTAGCAGGTACGCATACGGGAAAACTCCGTTATTGACTTTGTTGAGGCGTCACGATGATTGGGGGCCTTGCCGGGACGCCAGCTTATTGCTTGGGCCCTGTCGGCCCATCATTACTGGGTCGACGAGCGCCTGGCGCGGTGGGAATCGCGCCAGGGGGCATGGAAGGTGGAACCGAGGGTGGAACCGCAGGCGGCGTGGCCGCGGCGGTCGACGCCGGGGGGGCCACGACACCCATGGAAACCACATACTTCAGCGCGGCATCCACGCTGATATGCAAATCGATGACGTCGCTGCGCGGCATCATCAGGAAAAAACCGGAAGTCGGATTGGGCGTAGTCGGAATGTAGACACTGACGTGCTCGCCTTGCAAGTGCTCCGCCACTTCACCACTGGGGGTGCCGGTCAGGAAGGCGATAGTCCACGAGCCATGGCGCGGGTACTGGATCAGCACCGCCTGGCGGAAAGCCTGGCCGTTGGGCGCCAGCACGGTGTCGCTGACCTGCTTGACCGAGTTGTAGATGGAACGCACCAGGGGGATGCGGCCGACGATCTTTTCCCACTGCTCGACCAGGGTGCGGCCCAGCAGGTTGGCCGTGAACACGCCGGTCAGCAGGACCACCACGATCACCAGCACGAAGCGGAAACCGGGGATGTCGACCCCGAACAGCGATTCCGCCGACAGGAAATTGGGGACGAAGCCTTCCAGCGTGGCGACGAGCACGCCCAGCACCCACACCGTGATGACCAGGGGCACCCAGATCAACAGGCCGGTGATGAAGTACTTCTTGAAAAAGCGCATCGACATCGGGGTCGTCAGGACGCGGCGGGACTTGCGGGCTTGGCAGCCGGCGCGGGGGCGGCCGGGCTGGCGTTGCTGCTACCGCTGCTGGACGACGCGCCGCTGGACGACGAGTCAGCCGGCTTGGATTCCGCCGTGGCTTCCTTGGCGGAGGATCCGCTGTCGGCGCCGGTGTCTTTCTTGGCCGCGGTCGAGCCGTTGGCGGCGTTGCCGTTGCCGTTATTGCGGAAATCGGTCACGTACCAGCCCGAGCCCTTCAGCTGGAAGCCGGCGGCGGTGACTTGCTTGGAATAGGCACTGGCGCCGCACTCAGGGCAGACCGTGAGCGGTGCGTCGGAGATTTTTTGCAGGACGTCCTTGGCAAAACCGCAGGCGCTGCATTTGTAAGCGTAGATGGGCATGGTTCGACCCCAAGGGCGTCGGCACAAAAAAATCGCTCGCCCTATCCCAGGAGACAGCTCCCGGAACGGCGGCGAGGCCGGCAAAAAAAGCGGGAAAGTCTTGAATTTTAGCGTATAGAAGGCGCCCCCGTTCCAAGGCGCGCGCCGCCGCCCGGGGGCGGCATTCACGGACAGCCGGAGCCGGCTGCGCGGCCCCGGCCCACGACGCCTCGGCGCTGGCCTGTAACAGGCCGGCGGCTTCGCCGGCCGCAGCCGGGTTTGGCCTCGATCCCTGGGCCGATCCGGGAGGTGCGACTAGCGCTCAATGCGCCGAATACTGCGCCGAACATGGGCGATCGCCCCCACGATCACGCCGCGACGCCGGCGTCCTCCAGGATCATCGCGGCGCCCTTTTCCGCGATCATGATGGTAGGCGCGTTGGTGTTGCCCGACGTGATGGTGGGCATGACCGACGCGTCGATCACCCGCAGTCCCTGCACCCCGCGCACCCGCAGCCGGGGGTCGACCACGGCGCGGTCATCCACGCCCATCTTGCAGGTGCCTACCGGATGGAAGATGGTGGTGCCGATGTCGCCCGCCACGCGCATCAGGTCGGCATCGGTGTGGAATTCCACGCCGGGCTTGTATTCCTCCGGCTTGTAGCGCACCAGTGCCGGCTGCGACACGATGCGGCGGGTCAGCCGCACGCTGTCGGCGGCGACCTGGCGGTCTTCCGGGGTGGCCAGGTAGTTGCACTGGATGTGCGGATGCTCACGCGCGGATGGCGACACGATACGCACATGGCCGCGGCTGGTCGGGCGCAGGTTGCACACCGACGCCGTGAAGGCGGGGAAGGTGTGCAGGGGGTCGCCGAATTTCTCCAGCGACAGGGGCTGCACGTGATATTCGACGTTGGCGCGGGTCTGCTCCGGTCCCGAGCGCGCGAATGCGCCCAATTGCGACGGCGCCATGGTCAGCGGCCCGCGCTTGGCGAAGGCGTATTGCATGCCCATCATGGCCTTGCCCCACAGGGTGCCGGCGATGGCGTTCAGCGTCTTGGCGCCGGTCACCTTGTAGACCAGGCGCAGTTGCAGGTGATCCTGCAGGTTCTCGCCGACGCCCGGCAGGTCCTGCACCACCGGGATACCCAGGTTCTGCAGCATGGCGGCGGGGCCTATGCCCGATACCTGCAGCAATTGCGCCGATCCGATGGCGCCGGCTGCAAGCACGACCTCGGCGCGCGCCAGGGCCACGCGATCGCGGTTGTCTTCGCCCTGGAAGTGGACACCCTCGACGCGGCGGCCGGAGAACGCCAGGCGCGAAACGCGGGCGCCTGTCACCACTTTCAGATTGGGACGCTTCAGGATGGGATGCAGGAAGGCGCGCGCGGCGCTCCAGCGGATGCCCCGGCGCTGGTTGACGTCGAAATAGTCGCAACCTTCGTTGTCGCCGCGGTTGAAGTCACGGATGGGGGGGATGCCGGCCTGTTCGGCGGCGGCACGGAAAGCATCCAGCAGCGCCCAGGACAGGCGCTGGCGTTGGACGTGCAGTTCGCCGCCCTTGCCATGGTAGGAATTGCTGGCGCCGTGGTAGTCCTCGCCACGGGTGAAATAAGGCAGGACGTCGCGCCAGCCCCAGCCGGTGTTGCCCGCGGCGGCCCAGCCGTCGTAGTCGGCGGCCTGACCGCGCATGTAGATCATGCCGTTGATGGAGGAACTGCCGCCCAGCACGCGGCCACGCGGATAACCGAGGGCGCGGCCGTTGAGGCCCGGGTCGGGTTGGGTGCGATAGCACCAGTCGGTGCGGGGATTGCCGATGCAATAGAGATAGCCGACGGGGATGTGGATCCAGCGCCAGTCGTCGGGACCGCCGGCTTCCAGCAGCAACACGCGGATGTTGGGGTTGGCGGTCAGGCGGTTGGCCAGCAGGCAGCCGGCCGAACCAGCGCCCACGATGATGTAATCGAACGTCCAGCCTGCGTCGGCGACCGGCTCGTCTTCATAAGCGTTGCTACTCATCTCGTCTCCTCGGTCCCGCTCGTGGCGGCGGGTCCAAGGGGTTTTAGACGACTTGCACCGTTGAGGGCAAGTCGGGTTGTGCGCGAGGGCAGATAGTGCGCAATACCGTGCAAAGGAAGGTAACCGTAGAAGTTTTTTGATGATGGGGGAGTTCCCCCATCGCCCCCTTCTTGGGCTAGCGCCCCTGGGCTGCGACTTGCTCGGACAACGCGGGGCCAGCAGCGAAGAAGTTTTTGATGATGGGGGAGCCCCCATCGCCCCTCTCTTGGGCTAACGCCCCTGGGCTGCAGGTTGCTCGGACAACGCGGGGCCAGCAGTGAAAAAGTTTTTGATGATTGGGGGAGTCCCCATCGCCCCCCTCTTTGGCTAGCGCCCCTGGGCTGCGGTCTGTCTGTCGATCATCGAAAAATTTCCTCCACCGGTTAGCAACGAGTTGGGAGAGACTGTGGCGGCCATAAGGGCGCTAGCCCAAGAAAAGGGGGGATGGGGGTATCCCCCATAAATAAAAATTCTCCACTCCAACAGCTGCCGATTTCCTAGGCGACTGCGACGGTCGCATCAGCGTTGACAGGCTGCAAGGCTGCGACGGCGGCTTCCAATCGATGCAGCAGGTTCGCGTCGGGAGCGATCAAAGGTGCGCGGACCGCGCCGTCGAAACCGTGCAGGCGACCGAGCAGGGCCTTGACGGGGCCCGGGTTGGGTTCAGCGTAAAGCAGGCGGATGACCGGCGCCAAGGCGTGGAACACCGCACGCGCATCGTCCAGGCGCGCGGACTGTACGGCTTCGTATAGCGCCACGTACAGATCCGGCCGCACATGCGCCGACGCCGCGATGACGCCCCGTCCGCCCAGGCACAGGGTGGTCAAGGCCTGCAGGTCCTCACCTGCCAACACCGCCAGCCGCCCGTCCGCAATCAAAGCAATGGTCTTGTCCAGCGATCCGCCGCAATCCTTGATGGCGGCGATGTTGGGATGTCCCGCCAGCTGCAGCAGCGTCGCCAGCTCCAGCGTGGCGCCGGTGCGATAGGGAATGTCGTACATGACCAGTGGCGCCGGCGCGGTGTCGGCCAAGGCCGTGAACCAATCCAGCAAGCCTGCCTGGCTGGGCCGGATGTAGTACGGCGCCGTCGCCAGCAGGCCCGCAATCGGCCGCGTGCCCCACTCGCGGGCGCGCGCCTGCACTTGCCGCAAGTTGTTGCCCGCGATGCCCATGACCACCGGCGTGGCGCCGGCTTCGGCCAGGATGGTGTCCAGCACTTCTCCCTGCTCGGCCACGTCCATGGCGGCTGCCTCGGCCGTGGTGCCGCAGGCCACCAGGCCGTGCACGCCGGCACGGCGGTAATGGCGCACCAGGCGGCGCAGCGCGGGATGGTCGACTTGCTGGCCGGCGAAGGGCGTGATCAATGGCACCCAGATGCCATGGAAAGGGGCACGCCGGCGGCCGTGCAGGGCGGCGTGGAGAGAATCCTGCACTGGACTTTGCAACGGGTCTCGCGAAGAGACTGGCTGAGGATCCTGCGCGGGGTAATGCGGGCGAGCGTTGAACATGGCGATAACTTCCTGTGCGAAGACCGATGAAAGTCCGCAAGAAGCGCCACGGGGGGGATTTGGATTGCTGCCCTGTCGCCACCGCCATGCTGCTGGCCGCTGGCTGTTCCGTCGCTCTTCTGACGGAACAGCAGCTCCGGTCAGACGAGCGGCTGTTTTTTGGATTTTTTCAGGCTGACCAGGCGTGCGTCACCCCTGCCGGAGGCAGAGAGAACGTTGGCGAGGAAAGCATGAAAGGGCATATAGGGAAGAATGTGCGGCGAACCGCAGGTCTGTCTTGCGCGGATCCCGCGCATTGCGCCCGGATATTCACGGATTGGCGATGCGCTGGTTGCAATAAACCGCACCCCACGGTCGCCGACTCGTGTCCGGTATCCGACGACGCTGCAGCCGGATTGCCGACGATATTACCCAGCGGCCTTGAGGCTGTCCAGATAGACCTTGCACAGCGCCTCCATGCCGACGCGGTCGGTCTCGTCGAAGCGGCTGGGGATGGGGCTGTCGACATCCCAGACACCGATCAAACGATCGCCCACCACCAGGGGCACGACGATTTCCGAGCGGGATGCCGCGTCGCAGGCGATGTGGCCGGGGAAGGCATGCACGTCCGCCACCACTTGGGTCTGGCGCTGGCTGGCAGCCGCACCGCAGACACCGCGGTCCAGCGTGATGCGCACGCAAGCCGGATTGCCGTGGAAAGGCCCCAGCACCAGCTCCTGGCCGTCGAAGAAATAGAAGCCGGCCCAGTTCAGGTCCGGCAGCGTGCGGTAGACCAGCGCCGCCAGGTTGGCGGCATTGGCGATGCGGTCGTGCTCGCCGTCCAGCAGCGCGCGGGCTTGCGCGGTGACTTCGGCGTACAGGCCGGCTTTATCTTGGGTGGACGGCGTGGCGATGGTGAACATGAGATATGGCCAGGATGTGGCGATTGCGAGACAACTCCGGCCGGGCAACGACCCCTACCGGTCCATGAAACCGCAACTTTACGCCAGTCCCGGGCCGTATCCATAAACGGGGCCGGTTCCCAGGGCACCGGATGCCCGCCCCGCCCTCCTTCCCCCGAGCGTTTTTTTGTAAAAGTGGGACAATGCTCCTTCGCCGCCCATGGGGGCGGCCGGTTGAATGCACCGTATTGCTTTTGTTCTTTGAGCCTAAGACCGATCCATGGACAAGCCTTTCGAACCTGAATGTTCCTTTTCTGAACGCGCCACCCAACTGACCAGCTCCGCCATCCGCGAGATTCTCAAGGTAACCGAGCGCCCGGACATTATTTCCTTCGCGGGCGGCCTGCCGGCCCCGAGCGGATTTCCGGTAGACGTCGTACGGGCAGCCTTCGACAAGGTACTGGTTTCGAACGGCCGCGCGGCCCTGCAATACGGCCCCACCGAAGGCTACGCCCCCCTGCGTTCCTGGGTCGCCAACGACCTGAACAGCAAGGGCGCCAACGTGGCGCCGGAAAACATCCTCATCGTCTCCGGCTCGCAACAGGCCCTGGACCTGCTGGGCAAGGTGCTGATCGACAAGGACAGCAAGGTGCTGGTCGAGACCCCCAGCTACCTGGGTGCGCTGCAGTCGTTCAGCCTGTACCAGCCGCGTTTCGTGTCGGTGGACTCGGACGAAGGCGG
Source organism: Achromobacter sp. HZ34 (assembly GCF_002209485.1). Taxonomy (GTDB): domain Bacteria; phylum Pseudomonadota; class Gammaproteobacteria; order Burkholderiales; family Burkholderiaceae_B; genus Bordetella_C. Next base: position 904,102 of record NZ_NJIX01000003.1, read on the forward strand.
CCTGGTGCCGCAAGCCCTGACCGAAGAAAACACCAAGGGCGCCCGCTTCCTGTACGCCCTGCCCAACTTCCAGAACCCCACCGGCCGCACGCTCAGCCGCCAGCGTCGCCAGGACCTGATCGCACGCGCCGCCGCCCTGGGCCTGCCCGTGGTCGAGGACGATCCCTACGGCGAATTGCGCTATGCCGGCGAACCCGAACCCAGCCTGCTGGCCCTGGGCGGCGAAGCCAACGCCCTGGTGATCCGCATGGGTTCCTTCTCCAAGGTGCTGGCCCCCGGCCTGCGCCTGGGCTATATCGCCGCCCCGCGCAAGCTGATCGACAAGCTGGTGCAAGCCAAGCAAGCCACCGATCTGCACACCGCCACGCTGACGCAGATGGCCGTGTATGAAATCGTCAAGGACGGCTTCCTGGACTCCCATCTGCCGACCGTGCGCGAGCTGTATCGCCAGCAATGCAACTACATGCTGGATGCGCTGCAGAAGGAATTCCCGTCGTCGGCCACCTGGACGCGTCCGGAAGGCGGCATGTTCATCTGGGTCACGCTGCCCGAAGGCATCGACACCCAGGTATTGCTGCAACAGGCCATCGAAGAGAAGGTCGCCTTCGTTCCCGGCGAACCGTTCTACGCCAACGCGCCGGCGCCGCGCAACACGCTGCGCCTGTCCTTCGTCACCGTGCCGGAAGACAAGATCCGCACCGGCGTGGCGACGCTGGGCCGCCTGATCAAGGCCCAGCTCGCGTGACGATGGCGCAGCAATCATCCAGCCCCATCGATCTGAACGACATCGTTTTCGATGACTGGGTGGCGCGCTGGCTGCCGCGTTCATGGGGTCCCTATGCGCGGCTATGCCGGCTGGACCGGCCTATCGGTACCTGGCTGACCCTGCTGCCGGCGCTGGCCGCGCTGGGGCAGGCAGCGGCCGGTTGGCCGGACCTGCTGCGCCTGGTGGTGTTCTCGCTGGGCGCGCTGCTGATGCGCGGCATCGGCTGCACGCTGAACGATATCTTCGATCGCGACATCGACAAGCATGTCGAACGCACGCGCTATCGGCCCTTGACCAGCGGGCAGCTGACGCTGCGCAAGGCGCTCTGGTTCCTGCTGGCGCAGCTGGCGGTGTGCGCGTCCCTGCTGTTTTTCATCAATCCCATGAGCCGCTGGCTGGCGGTGGCCTTGCTGCCCATCGTGGTCATCTACCCGTTGTGCAAGCGCTTCACCTACTGGCCGCAAGCCGTGCTGGGCGTATGCTTCAACTGGGGCATGCTGATGGCCTGGTCGGACACGCGCGGCATGGTGCCCTGGGGCGCCATCGCGGTGTACGTCGGCACCATCGCGTGGCAGATCGGCTACGACACGATCTATGCGTACATCGACGTGCGCGACGATCGCCGCCTGGGGCTGCACTCCACCGCCTTGCGCTTCGGCGATGCCGGCAAGACGTGGGTGGGTGCGTTCTACGTGGCCACCATGGTGTTGTGGACGCTGGGCGGTTGGGGCGTCGGCATGGGTTGGCCGTATTACGTCGGCATGGGCCTGATCGCGATCCATCTGATCTGGCAACTGCTGCGCTTCGACATCCGCCGTCCCGAACTGGGCCTGGGCCTGTTCCGTGCCAACCTGTGGGTGGGCGTGATGCTGGTCGCCGCATCGGTAGCGGGCGGTCTGGCTGCATAGGTCTGGTCATCTGACGCAGAATGATGCGCGCCACGCTGTGACAAGCGTGGCGCGCTTTTTCTTGGTCGTGGCGATGCTGAACTTAACGCAGCCGGCGGATCTGTGGCGGTTTCCAGGTTCCTTCCACGGCCGCGTCCTGCGGCCAATACAGGCGCATGACCAATGAGAAGTGCCCGCTTTGCGGCGCCGGCAGCCAGTTGCGCGTGCGCTCGGCCAGCGGTTGCTCGTACTGCAGGTAGATCGTCGCCGTCCCATCCTCCTCGACATTGATCTTGTCGCGCATCCGCACGGCATGGCGATTGCCCAGGTTGTCGAGCAACTCGTCGCGATCGTTGTACAGCGTGATCGACCAGGAACTCTGCACCGGCGGCAACTGCTTCCTCTCGAAGCGGATCTCGTAGCGGAACGTGCCGTCCAGCAAACGGCCATCAGTATCGGTATCGGCACGCACCTGGACCATGTCGTCGCTCAGCGGTGCCACCCAGGGCGCGGGACTGTAACCCGGCCGCATCGAACGCGCCCGCAAGGCGTAATCCGTGCCGTAGCTGCCGCGCCGCTTCAGCGGCATGATCAGGCCAACATTGCCCGCGCGCGGCTCCGGCGGGGAACGCACCTGCGCCTGGCCTGCCTGCACGCCCTGCTCGATGGCGGTCTGCAAGACGGCGGGCAGGCGCTTGAATTCGAAACGGCTGCCGGGCTCGATGCCGATCCTGCGCAGGCGCTGCAGGATCGGCGTGTCGTTGTCGTGCGGCGCATAGCGGCCAGCCAATTCGGCAAAGGTGGCGAAATAGTCCTCGGGGCTCATGCCGGCCACCTGTTCGTCAGGCGGGCGGCGCAGCAGCGCCACGTCATACTTCCCCGGCTGTGGGGTAGCGCCCTTCTTGCGCCAATTCGAGAACGGCATCGCGTTGAGACCGGCCTGGAAAGCCTGGGCAGCCGCCAGATCGCCAGCCCCATCCAGGGCGATACGCACCTGCAGCCAGCCGCTGGACGTGGGCGCGCGCAGCAGTTCGACGCCGCGCGGCAACTTGCCGCGCCAGTCCGGTGCGACGATCGCATAGCAACGGACGCCTTCGCCCGCGCCCGTAGTCCTGGTGCCGGGGGCAGCGAATACATCGGACCACATATCGGCCACCGTCATCATGAAGTAGCGCCCCTTCGCGTTGGGCACGTCGATGACGAGCGGCTCGCGCGCCACGTCGAACCACATCGAGGACCACAGCACGTCGATATCCGGCGTGGGGCCGATGTCATGCAGCAGCGGATCGGGCAGGCGGGCCATGTGCGTGAAACGATTGAGCGGCGCACCGGTACCCAGACGCATGTCGGGATCGACGACATTGGTCTGGATGCGGCGAGCGATCTCCATCACCATCAAGGGATAGGCATAGAGATAGCCATCGGCGGCGATGCTGCGGGCCTCCTGCGGGCTTACGTCAGCAGGGGCTTGCGCAAGGGAGCCGCCCGCGAGCCCACCCGCCAGGAAGAAACATGCCAGTCGTCGGGAAATGCGGCGCCAGATCATGCGGTTCACCTTGTCCGCGCACCGGCACGGCTAAGGAAAATTTTAGCGACGGCGCCTCGCTGTCCGACCTGGATGAAGGGTTGAGATAGGGTGGAGAAAAGCATGAAAAACGGCGGAGGCGGCGCAATCCTTTTGGATTTCTACGTCCCGTCGAATTGCTACCCGTCCGCCACGTGACCTGTCTGCCCCTACCCTTGTACCCGGCCTGCGCTGTTGCTCGACCTTTCCATATGCCCCCCGCGGGCAATGCCGCAATGCACCAAACTTGTGCGTATAAGCACTAGAATGAAGCTCTTCGGCGCGCCACCGCGCCGACGGCCGCCAGAAGCTGGCGACCGAGTCACCTGGAAGAAGGTTTGCCTATGTACCCCACCGCAGCCAGCGGCACGGCGACTCCCGCCGACCGCAAACCCATCACCCTCGCCCAATTGCAGGCCATGCACAAGCAGGGCGAGAAGCTCGCCATGCTCACCTGCTACGACGCCAGCTTCGCGGCGCTACTGGACCAGTGCGGTGTGGACATCCTGCTGATCGGCGACTCGCTGGGCAACGTGGTGCAGGGCCAGGCATCCACGCTGCCGGTGACGCTGGAACACATGATCTATCACACGCAATGCGTGGCGCGCGGCAACCGCAGCGCGTGGGTGCTGGCGGACCTGCCCTGGAACAGCTACCAGGAATCGCCCGCGCAGGCTTATGCCAGCTCGGCGGCCTTGATGGCGGCCGGCGCGCAGATGATCAAGATCGAAGGCCTGGACCAGCGTTCGTCGTGGTTCACCGACACCATCGCCTTCCTGGCCGAACGCGGCGTTCCGGTGTGCGCCCACATGGGCCTGACACCGCAGTTCGTGCATGCGCTGGGCGGCTATCGCGTGCAGGGCAAGGATGACGCCAGTGCGTCGCACCTGAAGCAACAGGCACGCGCCGCGCGCGACGCAGGCGCCACCATGCTGCTTTATGAAATGGTGCCTGCCACGCTGGCGGCCGAGATCACCGCCGAGGTGGGCATACCCACCATCGGTATCGGTGCGGGTGCGGGGTGCTCCGGCCAAGTGCTGGTACTGCACGACATGCTGAACGTCTTCCCCGGCCGCAAGGCGCGCTTCGTGCGCAACTTCATGGAAGGCGCCGACAGCATCCAGTCCGCCGTGACCGCCTATGTGCGGGCGGTCAAGGACGGCAGCTTCCCGGCGCCCGAGCACACGTATTGATCGTTACGAGGCCAATGCTCCGCGCGATCGCCGGAGCATGATTGCCATAGCGCTGACAGATCGAGCCGGAGCACACCTTCTGGTGATGCTTTCGATCAACGTTCCATCACGCGATTCCAGCGGGCGTTGAACGCCGCGCGGGTCGCGTTGATGGCGTCCCAATCCAGCACCTTGGCATTGGCCATGTACTCCTGGAATTGCTTGAGCACCGCCACGTTGTCGCCGGTACCCGTGACGTTGCGGTTGGACGGGAAGTGGCCGCCGTATTCCAGCGCCGCTTCCTGCGCCTCCTTGGACAGCAGGTAGGCGGCCAGTTTCTGCGACAGCTCCGGCTCCGAATTCTTGGCGACCACGCATTCACCCACCACCAGGATCACCGAGCCTTCCTTGGGCTGCGCGTACTCCACCGGGATGCCGCGTTTCTTCAAGCGTGCGATGGCCGTCGGCGTCAGCGGGAAGATGGCGGCCTCGTCGGACTGGATCATCTCCGCCAGCTTGGCCGAGTTCGTGATGTATTCCAGGACGTTGGGACCGATGGACGAACTCCACTTGGCGAAACCCGGCTCGACGTTCTGGTCATTACCGCCCAGGATGCGATTGAACATCAGGAAAGCATGCAGGCCGAAGGTGCTGCTGGCGGCGGATTGGAACACCACCTTGCCCTTGTACTTGGCATCGGCCAGGTCCATCCACGAAGTGGGCGGCGCCCAGCCCTTGTCCTTGAAGATGTGGGTGTTGTAGCCCAGGCCCGTCATGCCGGTATCGATGCCGGCGGCCATGCCGTCCTTCATGACGGCGGCGGGATACAGCTGCTGCAGCACGGCGCTGTCCTGGATCTTCTCGCACAAGCCCATGGAGATGGCGCGCGACATCACGCCGTCGTCCAGGAACATGACGTGCATCTGCGGCTTGTCCTTGAACGCCTGTGCCTTGGCCAGCACTTCGGTCGACGTGCCGGGCACGACGACGATCTTGACGTTGTTGGCCTTCTCGAACGCCGGGAAGACATTCTGGGTGAAGGCCCGCTCCATATCGCCGCCATTCATGCCGACGTAGAGGGTCTTCTGTTCCGCCATGGCGGTGGCCGACAAGGCGGTCATGGCCAGGAAGCCGGCCAGCAAGCTGGCGAGCAGCCCTTTGCGCATTGACGGGACGGACGGGACCGCCCCGGCGGCCGGGCGGATGGATTTCTGCGCCGGGGCGGTGCCCGGCTTGCGCACCTTGCGGCCGCGATGGGTATCGATGGTCATGATGCCTCCAGCGTTTGCTCACGTAACGGATGACCTGGACAAGCGGCCTCATGAGCGGCAGCCGCGTATCGATCGATGCGGAATGCATCGAGGGGTATTTCGGTATGGCCGTCGACCACCAGCTGCGACAGCACTTCGCCTATCGCCGGGCCGACCTGGAAGCCGGCACCGGACAGGCCGAATGCGTGGAACAGGCCCGGCGTCGTACGGCTGGGCCCCAGCACCGGATTGTGGTCGGGCATGCTGCCTTCCACGCCGGTCCAGAAACGGATCACCTGTGCGCCGCGCAGCGGCCTGAGCAAGGCGGCGGCGTTGGACAACAAGGCCGGGATGTCGCGCTGGCCGGGGCGTGCGTAGTCGGTGCCCACCGACAGGCCACGGCCGCCGCCGATGACGCAATTGCCGCGCGTTACCTGGCGCGCGTAGATGCCGCCGCCCTGTATGCCCAGGCTTACTGCCATGAAGGGCGGCAGGGGCTCGGTCACCATCATCAGGGGATGGATCGAGGTTTCCGGCACCGCTTCGCCGAAGGACTCGGCGAAAGCACCGGCCCAGGCGCCCGCGCAATTCAGCAGGAAGGATGCGCGCACTTCCAGCGTGGTGCCGGCGCGCACGATGAACTGCCGGCCATCGTGGACGGCGCTGGTGACCGATGTGGATTCGCGCACCACGGCGCCGGCGGCCTGCGCGGCGCGGGCGAAGGCCGGCGAGACCAGGCGCGGGTTGGCGTGGCCGTCTTCCGGGCAGAATGAGCCGCCTGTCACTTCTTCGCCCAGCCAGGGATAGTCGCGCTGCAGATCCGCACGGTTCAGCATGCGCAGGTGCATGCCGTAGCCGCGCGTGGCCTGGCGATAGGTTTCCAGCGCGGCCATGTCGGCTTCGGTTCGGGCCAGCTTCAAATGGCCGGACCGCAGGTATTCGCCATCGGTGTCGATGAGGGTGGGCAGTTGGCCCCACAGTTCATGGGCGCGGCGGGTCAGCGGCATCTGCTCGATGGGGCGGCCCTGGCGGCGCACGCCGCCGTAGTTCACGCCGCTGGCCTTGGCACCGCAAGCGGCCGCCTCCAGCAGCGTGACGGGCACGCCGCGGCGGCGCAGGAACAGGGCCGCACTGCCGCCAACGATGCCGCCGCCGATGATGGCGACTTCGGTGTCTATGCGTTCCATCAGCGGTGGACCTCCACAGACTCCGTTGCGGCAGGGACAACGGCCCGGGCGGCGTCGTGCGCCGCGGTATCAGCAGCGGATGCCACTACCGCTACTGCAGGCACGGCAGACGGGGCGAGCGTTGTGGACGCGATAGGCGTCGCGGGTGCGGCGGGCGTTGACGACGTCGCAGCGGCCGCGGTTCCGGGGGTGGCCATCATCACTATGTGGATGGGGATGGGTTTGACCGGTGGCTGCGGACGCAGGCGGCCGACCTGGTCGGGGCCGACGCCGCAGGCATGCGCCAGCACTTCGGCCGCGGCGGCGCCGCACATGCGGCCCTGGCAGCGGCCCATGCCGACGCGCGTGAGCGCTTTCAAGCGATTCAATTCCTGCGTCCCCTGGCCTGCGACGGACGCGCGCAGCGTACCGGCGGAGATTTCTTCGCAGCGGCAGACCATGACGTCATCCTCGATGCCGGCAGCCCAGTCATCCGGGAAGGGGAAGGCGCGCTCCAATGCGTCACGGATGCGCTGCCAGCGCAGCAGCTTGCCATCCAGACTACGGACATGCCGAGGGTCGACCTGCCGGCCCATGTCCTGCAGCAGGGCCAGCGCGGCCCGCTCGCCCGATAGCTCGGCGGCGTCCGCACCGGCAATGCCGGCACCGTCGCCCGCCAGATATACGCCCGCCACCGATGAGCGACCTGCCGCATCGTGGGTAGGCAGCCATGCGCGATCGCGCGCGTTGAAGGCATAGCGGCAGCCCGCCAGGCTGGCCAACTGGGTTTCCGAACGCAAGCCCAGGCCAAAGCCCAGCGCGTCGCACGCAACGGTCATGGTCTGCGTGCCGGCCTGGAATTCAACGGCTTCGACACGGGTATCGCCCACAACGCGCAAAGGCCGAACACCTTCATGCAGCGTCACGCCGTGGCGGCGCAGCCAGGCCATGTAGTACAGCCCCTTGGCCAGCAGCACGGGCGCACGCAGCAGGCCCGGCAAGGCCACGAGACGATCCTTGAAGCGGGCCGTATCCAGCACCGCCGCGACATGCGCGCCGGCCTTGGCGTATTGATACGCCACCAGGTAAAGCAAGGGACCCGTACCCATGAACACGACCCGGCTGCCGATGGCACAGCCTTGGTACTTCAACGCAACCTGCGCGCCGCCAAGTGTGTAGACGCCTGGCGTCAGCCAACCGGGCATGGGCAGGACGCGGTCCGTCGCGCCCGTGGCGATGATCAGGTGGCGATACGGCACCTGCCGGCTGCTGCCGTCACGCATGACGTCCAGCACGCCGTCCGCCAGGTTCCACACCAGCGAGCCAGGTTCGTAATCGATGCTCGGCGCCAGCTGCGCCATCAGGCGATGCAGGCGGGTCGCCTTGCGATGTTCGAAGCCGTACAGCGTCGCAGGCGTGCGCGTATAGCCTGGCGCGGCGGGCGGCTGCCGATAGATCTGGCCGCCGGCACGCAGGCTCTCGTCCAGCACGATCGGCCGCAGGCCGGCCGCGACCAATGCCTGCGCGGCGCGGATACCGGCCGGGCCGGCACCGATGATGACGGGTTGGAGATCTTGCACAGTGGGGCGGGACGGGGCCGTCGATGTGCCCAGCGTAGCCGGCGCGCCAGGCGCGGCCGTCGTCACTCCAAAATTTGGCGCGACGAAACCGTTCACAGTCGCTCCTCCGGATCGCTTGCGGACGGCGGCGCAGGCTGTGGCTGCAACTCAAGCGCAGCCGCCGCGGCAGGCTGCCATGCCTCCGGCCATTGCGACAGCAGTCTCATCCCCGGTTCGATGAACGTCGTACAGGCCCGCAAGCGGCCACCGTCTTCCAGCTGCATCCAGCAATCCTGGCACGCGCCCATCATGCAGAAACCCGCGCGCGGGCCGCCGCCGAATTCGGAACGGCGCACGCGGTCGATGTGCGTGAGCACCGCCGTCAACACGGTATCGCCCATCAGGGCCTGGGCCGGCGCGCCATCCAGCGTGAACGCGACCGGCGCGCGCGCCGTTTCAGTCAGGCGTTTGAGTATCGGCATCCTATTTCTGTCCCACCAGCACGCGATCCAGGCCATAGACGCGGTCCAGCAACAGCATGGTCAACGCGGTCAATGCGATCACCAGCGCCGACACCGCGGCCATCATCGGATCGATCGATTCGGTGGCGTACATATACATGCGTACCGGCAGCGTGATCGTGGTCGGCGACGTGATGAACACCGACATGGTCAATTCGTCGAAGCTGTTGATGAAGGCAAGCAGCCACCCGCCCGATACACCAGGAATGATCAAGGGCAGCGTCATGCGCCAGAAGACCGTCGCGCGGCTGGCATTCAGCGACAGGGCCGCATGCTCGATGGAACGGTCGAAGCCGACCAGCGCGCCGATCACCAGGCGCAACACATAAGGCGTGACGATGACGGTATGGCTGACCACCAGCCAAGCAAAGCTGCCGGTCTGCCCGATCAACGCGAAGAAACGCAGCAACGCCACCCCCAGCACCAGATGCGGAATCATCAGCGGCGACAGGAACAAGCCGTTCAACAGGTCGCGTCCAGGAAAGCGATAGCGCGTGATCGCGATGGCAGCCGGCACGGCCAGGCACACCGAGAACGTTGCCGACAGCGTCGCCAACCACAAGCTGTTGCGAAAGGACTGCATGAAGTCCGCATGCTCGAACACCGCATGGAACCAGCGCAAGGAAAATTCGGTAGTGGGTATGGTCAGCGTGGATGCCGGCGTAAAAGCCACCAGGCACACCACCACCAGCGGCGCCAGGACGAAAGCCACCACCAGGAAGTTGAACGCCAGCGCGAAGGGACCGTTTTTTTGCATGGTCAGGTATCCAGTCAGCCCAGGCTGCGCCGGTAGGAACGTTCGATGACGCGGTTATAGGCCATCATGATGATCACATTTGCCACCAGCAGCAGAATAGCGATGGCCGCGCCCAGCGGCCAATTCAATTCGGTCAGGAATTCGTCGTAGACGATGGTGGCGACCATCTTCAGGCGACGCCCGCCCAGCAGCGCCGGAATGGCGAAGGAACTGGCGCTCAAGCCGAACACGATCAGGCTGCCCGACAGGATGCCCGGCGCGGTCTGCGGCAGCACCACGCGCAGCAAGGTCTGCAAGCGCGACGCATTGAGAGAATAAGCCGCCTGCTCCACGGCGGGATCCAGCTTCTGCAGCGACGTCCACACCGGGATCACCATGAAAGGCAACATCACGTGCACCAGGCCGATGATGATGGCGGTGGGGGTGTACAACAGCGAGCCCAGGCCCAAGGCCTGCGCGGCCTTGCCCAGGGGACCGGCCGGCCCCAGCAGCATGCTCCAGCCGAAGGCCCGCACCACCAGCGAGACCAGCAGCGGCGACAGCACCACCAGCAGGAAGATGGAGCGCCACGGCTTGCGCATGCGCGACAAGATGTAGGCCTCGGGCGCGCCGACCAGCACGCAGATCAAGGTGGTCACACCGGCGATCCAGAACGTACGCCAGAAGATGCCCAGGAAATACGGATCGCTGAACACCATGGCGTAATGCGCCAGGGTATGGCCCGGCAGCACGCCCTTGTTGTAGTCGAAGGGGCTGAACGACAGCACCACGGTCAGACCCAGTGGCGTGATCACCAGCGTCAGGAACAGCAGCGACAGTGGAATGGAGCCCAGGATCGCCGGCAAGCCTTCCAGCCGCGGCGGCGGACCGCTACGCAGGATCGGCGCCGCCGGCGGCGGTGTGGAAGAAGTCCCCGCGGCCATCTCAAGCCTCCTGCGGGACGGAAGGAACCGACAGCACGGACGACGCGCCGGCCGCGCCAGGCGCAACGGGCAGCACCCGCACCACGCCGGCGGCCCAGTCCAGGCCCACCCGCGCGCCGTTCTCGTGCGGCGCGCTGCCGTCATTGGGCGTGAGCACCGTCAGCGTGCCCACCGGCGTATCCATCTCGTACATCCACTGGCTACCCAGGAAATAGCGGCCGGCCACCGAAGCGTCCAGCTTGCCCTGGCCCGGCTGCACCGGCACCAGCTTTTCCGGCCGCAGCGATACCTGGACGGCATCGCCCGCGCGCAAACCGGCGCCTTCGACCGCCAGCGCCAAGGCGCCGCAGCTGACCTCGGCTTCGACGCCGACGCGGGTCACCGCGCCGCGCAGCAGGTTGGACTTGCCGACGAAGTTGGAAATGAATTCGCTGCGGGGATGTTCGTACATCCGATAGGGTTGATCCACCTGGGTCGCGCGGCCGTCCTGCATGACGACGATGCGGTCGCTGATCGACAGCGCCTCGGACTGGTCGTGCGTCACCATGATGGTGGTGGTGCCGGTCTTGCGCTGGATGCTGCGCAGCTCGTACTGCATGTCTTCGCGCAGCTTGGCGTCCAGATTGGACAAGGGCTCGTCCAGCAGCAACACCGGCGGCCGGATCACCAGGGCTCGCGCCAGCGCCACGCGCTGGCGTTGGCCGCCGGACAACTCGCGCGGATAGCGGTCGCCGTGCTTGTCCAGCTTGACCAGGGCCAGCGCCTCGGCCACGCGTTCGGCACGTTCAGTCTTGTCCACCTTGCGCATCAACAGGCCGAAGTCGACGTTGTCGCGCACGGTCATGTGCGGGAACAAGGCATAGCTCTGGAACACGATGCCCAGGCCGCGGCTGTTGGGCTTGGCATACGTGATGTCGCGCCCATCCAGGATCACGCGCCCGCGGGTGACATCGGCAAAGCCCGCGATCATCTGCAGGGTAGTGGTCTTGCCGCAACCCGACGGTCCCAGCAGGGACACGAATTCCCCCTGCTCGACGCTGAGGTCGAGATCACGCACGACCTGCAGGTCGCCGTAGCTCTTGGAGATTTTTTCCAGCTGGAGAAATGACATGGAACGCCTTGCTGCCCCCTTGAGCCCGAGAGGACCGTTCAGGGAAAACGGGGAGAAGATGCGGCCCAGTCTAGGATTCGGTGCGAAAGACGGTCAATTAGGGTTTTCCGGGTACGTGAATTTTTCTCCAAGATATTCTGAGTAGTAGAATTTCCGCAGATTTAAACGGCAGCTAATTTTCACTATCGGAATTCATAACATGGCGAAAGAAGAGAAGGGCGACAGCGACAGTGCCGGGCAGGGCGTACTTCAACGTGCCTTTTCCGTGCTGCGCGTGCTTGCCGACGCCAAGGGCGAAAAGCTGCGCCTGACCGATATCGCGGCCCGCGCCAGCCAGGCGCCCGCCACCACGCATCGCGTGCTGCAGGCCTTGATGCAGGAAGACATGGTGGAGCAGCCGGCCAACAGCAAGGCCTATCAATTGAGCGTGGCTTTCTATGCCTTGGCCGCAACGTCGGGCCGCTTCCGTTCCAATCTGCGCGAGGTGTATCGCCCTTCCCTGCTGCGCCTGTGCGGCATGCTCAACGACACTGTCTTCATCCTGGTGCGGCACGGCTTCGACGCCATCTGCCTGGATCGCATCGATGGTCCTTTCCCGGTGCGCTCGCATAGCGGCGACATCGGCGGCCGCGTGCCGCTGGGCCTGGGCCAGGCCGGCCTGATCCTGCTGGCATGCCTGCCAGCCGAGGAACGCGAAGAGGTCATGCGCTTCAACATTCCGCGCCTGCATCACCTGGGTTTCATCGATGAGATATCCATGCGCGTGCGAATCAAGGAATGCCTGGACAACGACTACGTCTTCAGCAGCGGCCCAGGCCTGTTCCCGGGCATCGCCGGGCTGGCCGTGCCTGTCAAAGACCGCAACGGGGAAACGGTTGCGGCGCTCAGCGTGGCCGCGCCGTCGGAACGCATGAGCCCGGAGCGCTTGCCGCTCATCGTCGAGATGCTGCACCGGGAAGCGCGGGCCATGGGCGCGCAGATCAATCCCTTCGATCCCGCCCTGCGCCGGCCCAGCCAATTCCTGGGCACCGGCAACCGCGAATGAGCCGTCCCGGTCGAATGGGAAATTTCGCACGGCGAATCATCGTGAATCGCGTCGCTGCAATTGTGCGGCCGCAGCACACTCCTCATCGTCATCCACTCCCGACGATCAAGAGTATGTGCCATGAATCACGAACAAAAACAGGGCATGCCGTTACCCGGCCCGCAATCGAATAAGCCATCCACAGAAAAACCCCAACGCCCCGCCGTGCTTCTCATACACGGACTGGGCGGCACGGAATACGACCTCGGCCGTCTGCGCACGTCCCTGGAAGAAAGCGGCGTCGATGCATACGTCGTCGCCTTGCCCGGCCACGGTACGCGCCCCGAGGACCTGGTGGGCGTACGCACCGAAGATTGGCTCGACGCGGTCACCGTCGAATACCTGCGTCTCTCGGCGCAATACGACACCCTGCATGTGGTCGGCATGTGCCTGGGCGCATTGCTGGCGATCGAGGTCTGCAAGAGGACGGGCCATTCGAAGGGCAAGCTGGCGGTGCTGGCCGCGCCCCTGAGCCTGGATGGCTGGGGCGTGCCCTGGTATCGCGCGATACGCCATGTCCTCTATCGCATCCCGGCCGTCGCGCGCAGTTGGCGCGTGCACGAGCGCGAACCCTACGGCATCAGGAACGAACGTATCCGCCGCCTGGTGCGCGGCATGTTGAAGCGCGGCGATGCCTTCCACTATCCCTGGGTGCCTTTGTGCGCCGTGCGCGAGGCCGATCGCCTGCGTGCCATGGTGTGGCGCAAGCTGGATAAGCTGCGCTGTCCCTTGATGATCATGCACGCGACCGAAGACGAATTGACTTCGCCGGAATCGGCGCATGCGCTGCACCAGCGTATCGAAGGCAGCACGCTGCACTTGCTGGACAACAGCTATCACATGATCTGCGTGGACAATGAACGCGGACATGTCATGCACAGCGTGACGAATTTCATTGCCGATCGCGCCTACAAGCCGATCCGCGAAGCCGTGCGCCTCAACGACGATCATCCCAAGGTGGTCCGCCTGCGCCGGCCGGGCCTCATGCCGACGTAAGCGGTACAACTGGTGCAGGCGACGTAAGCTACGTAGCCTGCACAGCGGCAGCCTGCGCCAGCAGCCATAGTCGAAAAGCCTGCAACGGGGCGAAGTCCTGCTTGCCCGGCGGCCACGCCAGGTAGTAGCTGCCCTGGCTGCGCAAGGGCTTGTCCACCGCCAGCACCAGATCGCCGCGCTTCAGTTCGTCTTCGATGAGAAACCTGGGCAGCACCGCTACCCCCATGCCGGCGATGGCCGCCTGCGCCGCGAAGACGATCTGGTCGACCAGCATGCCGTGCACCTCGGTGACCGGCACCCCCATGGCATCGAACCAGCGCTCCCACGCATCGGGGCGCGACACCAGGTGCAGCAACGGCGCGGTGGCCAGGTCCGCCGCCACGGCGAAACGATGGCGCGCCTTCAGATGCGGGCTGCACACCGGCACCACGGTCTCTTCCATGAGGAAGTCCAGGCGCGCGCCGGGCCAGTGGTCGGCACCGAAATGAATCGCCGCGTCCAGCGCCCCGGCCTGAAAATCGAAGGACTCGAAGCGGGTGATGAGGTTGACCGTGATGTCAGGATGCGTCTGCATGAAATCCGGCAGACGCGGTGTCAGCCAGCGCGCCCCCAGCGTCGGCAGCACGGCCAGATTGACCGTGCCGCCGCGCGGATTGGCACGGAATCCCAAGGTGGCGGTGGCGATGCGTTGCAGGGCCTCGCGGACTTCGTGGGAGAAAGCCTCGCCCGCCACCGTCAACCGCACCGCCTGGCGCTCGCGGATGAAAAGGTCGGCGCCGAGCAACGTTTCCAGTGAACGGATCTGCCGGCTGACGGCGCTCTGCGTCAGGTTCAGTTCTTCCGCGGCGGCGGTGAAACTCTGGCGCCGCGCCGCGGCCTCGAAGGCGCAAAGTTCGGCGGTGGGGGGCAGGAAGCGGCGTATGAGCGACATGGGGGTCATTCTATATCCGCATGACATCAGGCAGGAACATCGTTTGACGCATAGGGCGCCGGCGCACAGAATGCCTTACTGCAGCTTCAGTTGATGACTGGTGCGCATGACCTACCGATTCAAGGGCTGGGGATAACCCTGATGAAGAACGACCGCCATTCGCATGGCTTGTGGGAAAGCACGGCGCCGCCCGCGCCCCCCACATCACCGCTGCAAGCGGATCAGACGGTGGACGTCGCCATCGTCGGCGCCGGCTACACCGGCCTGTCCGCGGCCTTGCACCTGGCCGAGGGCGGCGCGCGCGTCACCGTGCTGGAGGGGGAGGAAATCGGCTTCGGCGGTTCCGGCCGCAATGTCGGGCTGGTCAATGCGGGCATGTGGGTCATGCCCGCCGAACTGCCCAAGGTGCTCGGCGAGACCTACGGCGCCCGGCTGCTCGACACGCTGGGCAATGCCCCCGATCTGGTGTTCGACCTGATACAGCGCCACGGCATAGCCTGCCAGGCGCTGCGCGTCGGCACCCTGCATTGCGCGGCCAGTCAGGCCGGGCTGAAGGAACTGGCTGAACGCGCCCGCCAATGGACCGCGCTGAAAGCCCCCGTGCAGTTGCTCGATGCTGCCGCGGCACGCGCCAAGACCGGTACCGACGCCTATCACGGCGCGCTGCTGGACCTGCGTGCCGGCACCATACAGCCGCTGGCCTATGCGCGCGGCCTGGCACGCGCCGCCTTGAACGCCGGCGCCAGCGTGCATACGCACAGTCCGGTGACGGCAGCGCGCGATCGGCAAACGCATTGGGAACTGCGCACGCGTAGCGGCGCAACCGTCCATGCGCGCTGGGTCGTCGTGGCCAGCAATGCTTATAGCGCTCTGGACGGGCCGTGGGCCAGCCTGCGCACGGAGCTGGTGCGTCTGCCCTATTTCAATATGGCCACCGTGCCGCTGGACCCCGCATTGCGCAAACAGATCCTGCCGGAATGCCAGGGCGTGTGGGATACCCGGCAGGTGCTGTCCTCGTTCCGCTACGACGCCGCCGGCCGCCTGGTCTTCGGCAGCGTGGGCGACCTGTCGGGCGCCGGCATGCACATCCACACGCAGTGGGGCCGCCGCGCCTTGGCGAAGTTGTACCCGGCGCTCAAGGACATCCCCTTCGAACACGAGTGGTACGGCACCATAGGCATGACCGCCGACGCCCTGCCGCGCCTGCATCGGCCCGCCCGCAACACCCTTTCCTTCAGCGGCTACAACGGCCGTGGCATTGCCCCCGGCACGGTGCTGGGACGGGAACTGGCAAGGCTGGTGTTGGGAACCAGGACCGAAGCGGATCTGCCGCTGCCGGTCACGACCATCCAGCGCGCGACACTGCGACGCACGCGCGAGTGCTGGTACGAATTTGGCGCGCGCCTGATACACGGTGTGGGCGCGCGATGATACGCTCGAACCCTCCACGGAATCGAATCGCCGCGACGCGCGCCTGATGGCCGCGCCGCGATCCGCAACTTCAATGGAATACATGCCATGACCACTACCGCAACCCAAGTCCAGGATGCCATGCAGAAACTGGGCGTGGCCGCCACTGCGTTCCAGCAGGGCGCGCTGGCATCGAAGTCGCCCATCGACGGCAGCCAGATCGGTGCCGTGAAAACCGATAGCGCGACCGATGTCGCCGCCGCCGTCGAACGTGCCCATCAGGCTTTCCTGGCGTGGCGCGTGGTACCGGCACCGGTGCGCGGCGAACTCATCCGCCAGTTCGCTGAAGAACTGCGCGAGCACAAGCAGGCCCTGGGTACCCTGGTCTCGCTGGAGGCGGGCAAGATCCTTACCGAAGGCCTGGGCGAAGTGCAGGAAATGATCGACATCTGCGACTTCGCGGTCGGCCTGTCGCGTCAGCTTTATGGCCTGACCATCGCTTCCGAACGTCCCGGCCATCGCATGATGGAGACCTGGCATCCCTTGGGCGTGGTGGGCGTGATCAGCGCGTTCAACTTCCCGGTTGCGGTGTGGTCGTGGAATACCGCCCTGGCCATCGTCTGCGGCGACGCCGTGGTGTGGAAGCCGTCGGAGAAGACGCCGCTTACCGCGCTGGCCTGCCAGACCTTGTTCGAACGCGTGGCACAGCGCTTCGGCAAGGCGCCGGCCCATCTGTCGCAAGTGGTCCAGGGCATGCGTGAAGTGGGCGAAGCCTTGGTCGATCATCCCAAGGTGGCTCTGCTGTCGGCAACGGGCAGCACCCGCATGGGCCGCGAAGTCGGTCCGCGCGTGGCGCAACGTTTCGGCCGCTCCCTGCTGGAGCTGGGCGGCAACAATGCGGTCATCGTCACGCCCTCGGCCGACCTGGACCTGGTGGTGCGCGGCGTGCTGTTTGCCGCCGTCGGCACGGCAGGTCAGCGCTGCACCACCACGCGCCGCCTGATCGTGCACAGCAGCGTGCGCGACACGCTGGTGACGCGTTTGAAGCAGGCCTATGAAAAGCTGACCATCGGCGATCCCACCGAAGGCAAGACCTTGATCGGTCCGCTGATCGACCAGGGCGCCTACGACGGCATGCAGGCCGCGCTGCAAAGCGCCCGCAAGGAAGGCGGCCAGGTCTTCGGCGGCGAGCGCGTGCTGGCCGATCGCTATCCGCAAGGCTATTACGTGCGGCCGGCCATCGTGGAAATGCCCGCGCAAACCGCCACCGTATGCCATGAGACCTTCGCGCCCATCCTCTACGTGATGAGCTACGAGTCCTTCGACGATGCGCTGGACATGCAGAACGGCGTGCCGCAAGGCTTGTCCTCGGCCGTGTTCGGCAATGACCTGCGTGAGACGGAACGCTTCCTGTCGGCCAGCGGTTCGGACTGCGGCATCGCCAACGTCAACATCGGCACGTCCGGCGCGGAAATCGGCGGTGCGTTCGGCGGCGACAAGGACACCGGCGGTGGTCGCGAGTCGGGTTCGGATGCGTGGAAGGCCTATATGCGGCGCGCCACCAACACCATCAACTACTCGCGCGAGCTGCCGCTGGCCCAGGGCGTGGATTTCAGCGTGTGATTTTCAGCGTCTGAGCGCGGCGTGTGCCACCCGATTCCCTGGCACGTACGTCGCTGAGGCGCACATCATCGCGCCGATTCCGCGGCGGCGCCGATGTGCGCCGCCGGTCGCCGTCCCAGGAAGGCCAATACGCCCACGGAGCACGCCAGCGTGATGCATGCGAGGCCGGCCAGCAGTTGTCCGAAGGCCTCTCCATATAGCGTACGCAATGAGGCCGGCGCGATACCGGGCAACAGAGGCAAGGCCTGCGTCAGGTCGCCGGTAGCCAGCCGCACTGCGGCGCGCGCGACGGCCGCCATGTCGATACCAGGAACGTCCGCATGCAAGCGTGCCGCCAGCAACGCGGCCAGGATGGCCGTTACGCTGGCCAGCGCCACGCCCTCCCCAGCCACCCGCATGGTGCTGAATATACCGGTGGCCATGCCGGCGCGCTCCTTGGGCACTACGCTGATCGACAGGCCATCCATCAGACCCCAAGGTAACCCCGCTCCCACGCCTATCGCCAGCATCGGCATTACGGCCGCCAACCCGGCGCCATCACGCAAAGCCCAGCGCAGCGCCCACAAACCGGCGGCTGCCACGACCAGGCCGGCGCCGCAGATAATGCCCGGGTCATAGCGTCGCGTCAGCCGTACCGCCAGGAAAGGTACGCATAGCATAGGCAGCGACAGTGCCAGCATCAGCGTGCCGGCTTGCATCTCGTCATAGCCATCGACGCCGATGAAGCGTAGCGGCAGCAACACCAACAATACGATATAGCCATAGCAAGTCGCCACCGGCAGCAGTTGTACGCCGACGAAGCGGGGATAGCGGAACAGGCTCAGGTCCAGCATCGGCCTGTGGACGTGGCTATGGTCACCGCTGTCGCTGCCGCCTCCCGTGCGGATTTCGGCGCGCACGAACGCAAGGGCCAGCACGGCTGCGGCCACCAGCAGGACGATCACCCGGGGATGGCCCCAGCCCAGGCCGGGCGCCTCGATGAGGCCGAAGGTGAAGGCGGTCAATGCTCCCGTGAACAGCAATGCCCCCAGCCGATCGAACCGGCCCACATGCGGATCGCGGGTTTCGCGCATGCGAGGCACGCCGAAGCACAGCGCCGGAATGCCTGCGGCCGCACCAGTCAAGAAGACGGCACGCCAACCCAGGTGCCCGACCAGCCAGCCCGCCAGCACGGGGCCGAAGGCCAGGCCCAGTCCGAACGTAGCGCCCAGCATGCCGAAGGCGCGCGTCGCCGCCGGGCCTTCGAATTCCTGCGCCAGCGCTGCGGTGCCGCCCGCCAGCGCGGCGGCGGCAGCGGCGCCCTGGATCGCGCGCAACAAATCGATGGCAAGCAGCGAGGGCGCCAGGCTGATGGCGACCGCACACAGTGAAAAGCCGCCCACCCCCCAGGCGAATATGCGCTTGCGGCCTAGCCTGTCGGCCAGCGCACCTGCCAGCATCAGCAGGCTGCCGAAGGACAGCATGAAGGCATTGGTGACCCAGCTCATGGCCTCGGCGCTGCCTCCCAAGGTGCGTCCCAGGGCGGGCGTAGCCATCGCGCCACCAGAGAAACTCAGGGGAAGCGCCAAGCCTGCGAGACAGACGGCAGCGAGTATCGCTCCACGGCGCACCGTGCCATTTTCCTGATCGGTATTCATCATCACTCCTGCAAGACCCGGCGCCGCCGCCCCTGGATTCGTAAGCACGGCTGCGCCACCAAGGCGAGGAACGATAGCGCCGCCACCGCACCGCAAAAACAGCCTTGGGCTCCGATCATTGCGGAATTCATTTCCGTTCACGCGGCGTGGCTGCACGTAAAATCGCGCATGGATAATTTCAACGGTATCGTCGCTTTCGTACGCGTCGCAGAGACCCTGAGTTTCGTCGCCGCGGGCGAACGGCTGGGCATCTCCGCGTCGGCTGTTGGCAAGGCGATCACAAAGTTGGAACAAGGCCTGGATGTACGCCTGTTCCATCGCAGTACGCGCAAGATCACCCTGACCGACGAAGGCCGGCGCTTCCATGCCAGTTGCCGCCGCATTCTGGAAGACCTGCGCGAGGCGCAGGCGGTGCTGTCCGAAGCCGCCAGCACGCCACGCGGGCGGCTGCGCATCAGCCTGCCTGCCATCGGCTATCGTTTCCTGTTGCCGGTGCTGCCAGACTTTCGGCGACAGTATCCAGATATCGAACTGGACCTGGATTTCAATGACCGTCTGGTGGATGTGGTGGAAGGCGGTTTCGATGCCGTGATACGCAGCGGCCCCTTGGTCGATTCAAGACTCGCTGCCCGCCGGCTGGGCCCGTTCCGGCTGATACTTTGCGCGGCGCCTCGGTATCTGGAGCAGGCCGGTGTGCCCGGCGATGTGGACGACTTGGCAAACCATGCCTGCGTGCGCTACCGCTTTCCCACTACGGGCAAGCTGCAACCCTGGGATCTGGCTTGCGACGACCGCGCTCCGCCCGATCCTGCCCCCGCCATCGTTTGCAACAACATGGAGGCGCTGCATCGGGCGGTGGCAGGGGGCCTGGGCATAGGCTATATGCCGGACTTCCTGGTGCGCGACGAACTTGCCGCCGGAACGCTGCGCAGCGTCCTGGACCATTGCCCCGGCATGCAGGGACAGTTTTCCATCTTGTGGGCGTCGAGCCGGCATGTATCGCCCAAGCTGCGGGTCTTCATCGACTTCGCGGCCCAACGTCTGTTTCGCGCGGACTGATCGCTAGGTCAGTGCGACGGCGCATGTTCGAGTTCGCGCAGCAAGCCGGCTTCCAGTTGGCGCGCGGCCCGGCCAAGGCCGCGATTCAGCGGCCAGACGATGTCCAGCGACAGGCTGCCTTCGATTTCGATGGGCAGCACGCACAGACCATGGCGCTGGGCGTAGATGCCGCTCATGCTGTCCAGGATGGCCACGCCCAGGCCGCGTTCGGCGAACGCGCAGGCGGCCGAGTATTGGTTCACTTCGATGGTGGGCATGAAGGGCAGCCGCGCGGCCTCGAACTGTCTTGCGGTCAGGGCGCCGACCTGCAGATGGCGGCTTAGCGAGATATACGGGCAGTGTTCGAAGTCGGCCAGCGTCAGTGAACGCCTGGACGCATAAGGATGATCGGGCAGCATGACCGCGCGGATACCCAGCTGCGCCAGCGAGCGCTGGCCGACGTTGGGCAAGGCCGCCGCGCCGATGATGATGCCGATGTCGATGCGCTGGTCGGCCGCCAGCTCCACCACGCCCAGGGTCATGTCGGTTCGCACCGCCACGCGGATGCCTGGCTCCTGTTCCTGCAGCCAGGCCATCGCTCCCGGCAGGATGCTGGCGCCGACGGCCGCCACCGCACCCACCACCAGGCGGGCGTGCGTGCCCCCACGCATGCTTGCGGCCATCCGTTCCGCGGTGTCCATGGCAGCCAGCGCGTTGACGATCTCAGGCAATAGCAAGCGCGCCTCGGCCGTCAACGCCAGCCGGCGCTTGTCACGGGTGAACAGGGCGAAGCCCAGCTTGTCTTCCAGGGCCTTGAGCATGGCGCTGGCCGCCGGCTGGGACATTCGCGTCGCCGCGGCCGCCAGCGTCACGGAGCCGGTGCGGGCCACGGCTTCGAAAAGCGCCATCTCACGCTGATTCATGCACGGACTCCAGTGAATGGGCCAAGGAAGCGGTAAGGCCAATGCCAGCCGCCCGGTATGCCGCGCCCCCCGCCGCAAGAACTCATATGCGGATATATATGAAAAGACTCAATTTATATATTTGACCATATCAACCCCAAAGCCTGACACTGCTTGCACATAACAGGACGACACACCGTCTATCGTCCAGGCGAGGAGACCATGAAACCAGCCCCCACGCTGTACACGCTACTGCTATGCAGCGCACTGACCGTCCTCGGTGCAAACGGTCCCGCCCAAGCGCAGGCAGATTCCCCCTCCGGCACCATCCGCATCGTCGTCGGCGCCCCACCGGGAGGCGCCAACGACACCGTCGCGCGCATCGTCGCGCAGCACATGCAGGTCGATGGCCGCGGCGTCATCATCGAGAACAAGAACGGCGCCGCGTCCATGATCGCCGCGCAATACGTCGCGCGTGCGCGGCCCGATGGCGCTACCTTGCTGCTGGGCAGCCAGACCACCATCGCCGTCGCGCCCACCCTGCAGAACGTCACCAGCTTCGATCCGCTACGCGACTTCACCGGCGTGGCCCTGATCGGCGCGGCACCCCAAGTCCTTCTGGCAGGCCCGAAGTTGAAGGCCAATTCGGTCCCTGAACTGATTGCGCAGGCCAAGGCCGCCCCGGGAGACATCGATTTCTGCTCGGGCGGTATCGGCACATCGCCGTATATGGCCGCGGTACTGTTCGCGCAGACGGCAGGCATCGAGCTGCACAGCATTCCCTTCGCGGGGGAACAGGCCTGCATCACGGAAATGCTGGCCGGCCGCCTGCCCTTCATGTTCGCCAACGCACCTACCGCCCTGCCCTATATCCAGGACAAGCGCCTGCGCGCACTGGCCGTCACCAGCGCCCAGCGTGCGCCGTTCGCGCCGCAACTGCCGACCACCGCCGAAGCGGGCTTGAAAAACTACGAAGTATCGACGTGGCTGGGTCTGCTGGCACCGGCGGCCACGCCGCCCGCGGTGGTCGACAAGATCAACGCGGAAATCCGCCGCGTGCTGCGCCTGCCGGACGTGCGGGAAAAACTTGAGGCCCAGGGCTATCTGCTGTCCGACGACACGCCGGCCCAGTTCACGCAGTACTACAAGACGGATCGCGAGAAATGGGTGGCCGTCATCGAAAAGGCGGGCATCAAGGGCACGCAGTAGACCTGCGGTACTTTCATCCCATGCAGCAAGGAACCTCCGAATGAGCAGCAGCCGTACCATCCTCGATGTCCAGCACAGCGATCCAGGCGCATCCATCCCGCGCGGCGCCTGCGATTGCCATGTGCATATCTTCGGTCCCTTCGATCGTTATCCCCTGGCACCCGATCGCGTGTTCATGCCCGGCGTAGCCTCTACCGACGACCTGCTCGCGCTGCATGCTGCGCTCGGCGTGGATCGCGTGGTGATCGTGCAGGCCAGCCCGCAGGGCACCGACAACCGCTGCATGACGGACGCATTGCGTACCCTCAACGACGCGGGGCACGCGGCACGCGGCGTGGCGGTGCTGGCGGCGGACGTCAGCGCCAGCGATCTGCGTGCCTTGCATGCGGCAGGGGTGCGCGGGGCAAGGGTGAACCTGCAATCGTACGGTCAGCAGGATCCCAAGGTGGCGCGCGACGCCTTGATGCGTACGGCCGCGCAAGTGGCGGAGCTAGGCTGGCATGTGCAGATCTACAGCAACCTGTCCGTCATCAGCGCCATGGCGCGGACGCTGGCTGATTGCCCTGTACCGGTCGTGATCGACCATTTCGCCCTGGCCAGCGCGCTGCTGGGACCGCGCCAGCCCGGGCTGGCCGCGCTACTGCAGGCCATCGAGGGGGGCAACATCTACGTGAAGCTATCCGCGCCTTATCGTTTGACGACCTGGGAGGACGGGCGCGCGCCCAGCGCCGCCGGCGACATTGCCCGCGCCTTCATCGAGACGCGCCTCGATCGCATGCTGTGGGGCACGGATTGGCCTCACACCGGCGGGTGGCCCGGCAAGCCTCGGCTGGTGGATCGCAGCGAGCCCTTGCATCCCATCGACGATGGCCTGCAATTGGCAGCCTTCTGTGGATGGGTGAACGAGCAGGAGAAGCAGGCCATCCTGGTGGACAACCCGGCGCGGCTTTATCAGTTCGGCTGATCGGGCGGAAGAAAGCAACGATAATAGCGGCTCCACGTCTACGGAGAAATCGCGGTGATCGGCGTTTTCGACTCCGGCAGCGGCGGCCTGACGGTCATGCGCGCCCTGGAGCAAGCACTTCCCACTGAATCGTTCATTTATCTGGGCGATCACGGCAATGCCCCCTATGGGAACCGTTCCCCCGCCGACATCTACGACCTGACGTTGCGGGGCATCGAGCGCCTGTTCGGTCTCGGCTGCTCCCTGGTCATCATCGCCTGCAATACGGCCGCGGCGACCGGCCTGCGGCAGTTGCAGCAGACGTGGCTGCCGCATGCGTATCCGCAACACCGGGTCATCGGCATCATCGTGCCGATGATCGAAGCCATCACGGGCATGCCGTGGGAAGCGCAAGCCACGGCCGCCACGCCGATCGACTTCACCCTGGCCGACCCGGCCCTGCATGTCGCCGTGTGCGCGACGCGCCATACGGTGAACAGCGGCGCCTACGTCACGGAGATCGCCAAGCGGGCGCCGGCCATCCGCGTGTCGCAGCAGGCGTGTCCCGAACTGGCCGGGATGATCGACGACGGTGCCAGCGACGACGAGATCCGGCCTTTCGTCGGCGCCTATGTCGGCGAGTTGCTCGCGCCGCCACGTGATTCTCCGGACGTGTGCATCCTGGCCTGCACGCACTACCCACTGATAGAACACCTGTTCAGGGAAGTCCTGCCGCCGCGGATCCCGCTGCTGACACAGGGCGAGGTGACCGCGGCAAGCCTGCAGCATTATCTTGCTCGTCATCCGCGTTTTTCATCGGTTGGTGCCGCGGCTACCGTCTATCTGACCACGGGAGATCCGGAGCATGTGTCCACGGTGGCCGGCCGCTTCTATGGCCGGGTCGTGCAATTCCAGGCGATCGCATGAAGGGCATCGAATGAGCCGCCGCGTTCGTCGTAGCGTTGCGTTGCTGGTATTGGCGATTTTTCTCACGGCCATAGGCGGCATCGGCGCCATCGTGTTCGACGGCCTGCGTGATGACGCGCGCCCCAGCGATGCGGGCCTGGTGCTCGGCTCCAAGGTCATGCTGGATGGCCAGCCCTCGGAACGTCTACGCGCGCGCCTGGACAAGGCCGCAGATCTGTACGACGCGGGCCTGTTCAAGCACATCATCGTCAGCGGCGGTATGGGTCGCGAAGGCTATAGCGAAGCGAAAGTCATGGCCGATTATCTTGCCGGTGCGCGCGCCATACCGCGCAACGCCATCCTGCTCGATGAGCAAGGCAACACCACCCAGGCCACGGCCATCAACAGCGCCGCCATCATGAGGCAGCAAGGGTTCCGCAGCGTGGTCGTGGTGACGCAGTTCTTTCACCTGACGCGCAGCCGCTATGCCTTGCATCGGGCAGGGGTGCCGACCGTCTACACCGCGCATGCTTCCTACTTCGAAATGCGCGATATCTATTCGACAGCAAGAGAGCTGTTCGCCTTGCCGGCGTACTGGCTGCGCTAGACGTTCAATTCGGCGGATCACCGTGTTCCAGCCTGGCCTGCTTCTCGACTTTCGCCCAGTAGTCCCACAGGTATTGCTGTAGCGCGGCGGGCAGCTCCGTGAAGTTGGCGCTGGGGGTACGCGTGATGTCGTCGCCTTCCTGGTTGGGCAAGGTGCCGCGCAAGGCGTACTTGCGATCCTGGTAGTAGATGATGAGCTTGACGTTGGTCGGGTCCAGGCCATCGCAATCCACCCAGTACGGCACCAGAACGACTGGATCGGCGGACTTCAGGGGATCATCCACCTTCAGCAGATCCTGCAAGGGTTGGATCACGCACAAAGGACCGCTGGCTTCCTTGATCTCCCAGCGTTGCGCCTGCACCGGTTCCGTCACCGCGCCCTCAAGCCCGAACACACGCAGGTAGTTCATGCCTTTATCGTCGAGCACCGGCGGACCGTAGTCGCCGCCCAACACGACCTGGCGCGCCGTTCCGCCGGGGCCTTGGTAGTCGATCACGCGCAGAACGCGGCCTTTGGGATAAAGCGAGGCATAGGCAGCGGACACGGCGGGCGGGGATGCCGGCTCGGCCGTTGCCACAGGTGTGGCGAACGCCGGCGCCATGGCGGTCGTCATCAGAACGCCGGCGGCAAGAAGGTTCGCGAGGTTGGCAGGTGAAGGCATCGGCAGTGACGGATATCGGTTTCGTGTGCAAGCGCGAAGCCCGCATTATCCATGCAAACATTCCTTCGCCGATAGGACGGCCGACCCACGAGCCCTATCTTGATTTCAGATAGCCACTCTCGAATCATTTCGCTTCTTCAGATGTAGTGGCATGCGTAATCTGCGAAGGTCCTATCGTTCGCCGCCGCGCCTGTGCGCCGGCCCAGGGTGTTTCCCATGCAAGCCCACGCATCACCGCTCGCTTCTCCCCTGGCTGTAAAGCCAGGCTATGCCGACCGCAACCGCGAATATTGGCGTCGCAACCTGGCGGTCTGTATCTTCGGATCGTTCACGACCCTGGTCAGTTTGAGCATGTTGTTGCCCTTCCTGCCGCTCTATGTCGCGCAGTTGGGGGGAAAGGAACCCACGCGGATCGTGCAGTGGTCCGCCATCGCCTTCGGCGCCACCTTCTTTGGCACCGCGATCACCGCGCCGCTATGGGGCAGACTGGCGGACCGCTACGGCCGCAAGCCCATGCTGGTGCGTGCCGCGCTGGGCATGGCCCTCGTCATGTCCATGCTGGGTCTGGCCGAGAATGTCACGCAGCTCGTGTTGCTCCGTCTGGCGGCGGGACTTATCGGCGGCTATGCCTCGGCGTCCATCGTCATGATAGGCACGCAGGCGCCCAGCGAGCGTGCGGGTTGGGCCTTGGGCGTGCTTTCCACCGGCGCCCTGGCGGGCAATCTGGCCGGGCCCCTGATCGGCGGTTTTCTGCCTGACCTGGTGGGCATACGTGGCACTTTCTTCGTCGGCGGCGCGATGATCCTCATAGCCGCAGTAGCGACGGTATTCCTGATCCGGGAGGATTTCGACCGCGAGATGGATGCCAAGCGGCGTCCGGATACCGATGGGCCGCGCGCATCTGCGGGGCAAGGCGGCGTCCTTGCCGTGCTGCTGCTCAGCGCGATGATGGTCCTGCTGGCGAATATGTCCATCGAGCCCATCATCACCATCTATATCGGCGATCTGGGTGTTCCAGAGCATAGCCAGGCGCGCATCGCGGGCCTCGTCATGGCCGCCAGCGCCCTGGGCAGCATGTTGACGGCACCGCGCCTGGGGGCGTTGGCCGACCGTATCGGCAGTTGGAATGTCATCATCGGCTGCCTGGCGGCCACTGCCCTGGTCATGATCCCGCAAGCCTGGGTAAGGGAGTGGTGGCAACTGGCTGTCTTGCGCGGGATCATGGGCATGACCCTCGCCGGCCTGCTACCGGCCATCGCCAAGCTGGTGCGGCAGGCCGTCGATGAACATCGGTCAGGCAGGACATTGGGCTATCTGCAGTCGGCCCAGTTTTCCGGTCAGGTCCTGGGCCCCTTGCTGGGCAGCCAGATCGCGACCTATGCAGGCTTACGCCAAGTGTTCTGGGTCACCGCCCTTCTCCTGCTCGGCTGCGCAGCAATGAATCGCTGGGCGGCGCGCCGGGCCCGCACGTGACCGTCGACACGGGCGCGGCTCTGCCACCCTGAAAAACTACGTCATGGCGCCGGCACGGTCTCGATGCCGTCGACCCGGTCCGGATAGAAAGCCAGATGACCCGCGATGGCGGCAACCGCCGGATAGGGGCTTTCATAGCTCCACACCGCATTGCGGCCTCGTTCGTCTTCGCCGGCGATGCTGTAGTAGGAACATTCGCCCTTGTAAGGGCAATGCGTCACATGCGTGGAATGCACCAGTTGGCTCATGTCAGCATCCTTGCGCGGGATGTAATACACCGGCGGGTAGGACGCCTCCTGCAGCACCAGCGCCGCATCGGTATCCGCGACGACACGGCCGGCGGCCCTGACGACGACATGTGCCTTGGCGGGACGAATTTCAATGGGATGATCAGGACCGGGAATCTTCATGGATTGCGTCATTTCAGTTTCCTGTAGAAAACACATCGCCGAGCCGGCGAGAAGCCACGAACCATCACCAGGATGCGGCCCTGGCATGCTCATAGCTTAGTCCTGAATCACTGGGCGCTGACGCCGGACACCCTGCCTGGCGCGGCCTTTTTTAGCCGCTAAAATCAAGTCCCCTCACAACAATAACGCCGGACGACGTGCGTCGTTCCGTTCACGAGGAGACATACTCATGCGTCTGGGCAACCGTGCTGGCGCCGCGCTTGTATTCTGCGCGGCTTTGATCGCAACCACGTTCCCTTCCCATGCCGCCGACGGCGTCAAGATCGGTGTGCTGACCGACATGGCCGGCGTGACCGCCGACGCCACCGGCAAGGGGTCGGTCGAAGCGGCGCGCTTGGCCGTGGAGGAAGCGGGCGGCAAGGTCCTGGGCCCGCCCATCGAAATCGTCGTCGGTGATCACCAGCATCGCCCGGACATCGGCAGCAGCATGGCGCGGCGGTGGTTCGACGTCGACAAGGTCAGCGTGATCGTCGACGTACCCAACTCGGCGGTGGCATTGGCGGTGCAGGGCATCGCCAAAGAAAAGAAAAAGCTGGTGCTGTTTTCCAGCCCGGGCACGACGGCGTTGACGCAGGAACAGTGCTCGCCGTATGGCTTCCAGTGGACCTACACGACTTATGCGCTGTCACGCGGTACCGCCAACGCGGTCGTGCGTGAAGGTAATAAACGCTGGTTCATCCTGGCGTCGGACTATGCCTTCGGCAAGCAACTGGCGGCGGACACCACGGCGGTGGTGAAAGCCGCTGGCGGCGAGGTGGCGGGTACGGTCTACCATCCCCTGAACGCATCGGATTTCGCGTCATTTTTGCTGCAAGCGCAGGCCTCGAAAGCCCAGATCATCGCCATCGCCAACGCCGGTGGCGACACCATTGCGGCGATCAAGCAGGCGGCGGAGTTCGGCATCAATCGCGGCAGCCAGAAGCTGGCTGCCATGCTGTTGCTATTGACCGACGTGCACAGCCTTGGGCTGGACGTTGCCCAATCCACCTACCTGACCGTGCCTTCGTATTGGGACATGAACGAGGGCACGCGTGCGTTCTCGAAAAAATTCGAAGCGCGCGTGGGCCATCCGCCGACTTTCCTGCAGGCCGGGGTGTATAGCGCCGTGCGGCATTATCTGAAGGCCGTTGCGGCGGCCGGTACGGCCGATAGCGATGCCGTCGCCGCCAAGATGAAGGAACTGCCGATCGATGACCCTTTCAGCCTCAATGCGCACATCCGCGCCGATGGCCTGGTGGTGCGTGACATGATGTTGGCGCAAGTGAAGACGCCGGCGCAGTCCAAGGCGCCCTGGGACTATTACAACGTCGTGCGCACCATCCCTGGCAGCGAGCTGGCGTGGCCGCTCTCGGAAAGCAAATGCCCACTGATCCATCCATGAACACGAATGCACCCATCGCGCTGGCCGACTTCGGCAGCTTCTTCGTTGGCGGCCGCACGGTGCATATCGAAGGCAAGGGAGCGCGGGCGATCAAGTTCACGCAGACGGCGTCGTTTCACTACGATCCCAACGGCACGTATCACGTCGAACAGGCTTACGTGCAGTACTTCATTCCTGCGCGGTTGAGCCAGCCCTTGCCCATCGTCATGCTGCACGGGGGCGGCATGACTGGCGCCATGTGGGAGCAGACGCCGGACGGACGGCCCGGCTGGGTGCAGGACTTTCTGCGCATGGGCCACGCTGTGTATGTGGTCGACAACGTCGAGCGGGGACGCGCGGGCTGGACACCCTTCGAGGAAATCTGGGCCGATGCGCCCATCATCCGCAATGCGGAAGAAAGCTGGACGCTGTTCCGCATCGGTGCGGCGGATGGTTGGGCGGACCGACAGGCTTTCGCGGGCCAACGCTTCCCGGTTGCGGCATTCGATATGCTGATGCGGCATGCGGTGCCACGCTGGCTGGGCAACAATGATGCCGCCCTGCGCGGCTTCTGCGCCGTGCTGGATCGTGTCGGCCCCTGCCTGGTGATGATGCATAGCCATGGCGGCGAGGTTGCGTTCCGCGCGGCACAGGCTCGGCCTGAACTGGTCCGCGGCATCGTCGCCATCGAGCCGTCGGGGTTTTCACCGGAAGTGGCAAATGGCAGCATGGCGAACAAGCCGGTGTTGTTCGTCTACGGCGACTACCTGGATGCCACGCCCCTGTGGCGCGACCTCACCCGAGCAGGCGCGGACTATGCGGCGCGCCTGACTGAAGATCGCGCGCGCGTCACGCTGTGGCGTCTGGCAGAGATGGGCATACCGGGCAACTCGCACTTTCCGATGATGGATTCGAACAGCGCGGAAATAGCCAGACGCATATCCGATTGGGTGAGCGCACAGGCGGCTGCCGGGGTCTGATGTCCTGCATCTTAAAAAAGGAGTCGCGGCCGAAGAATCCAGCCCATCCGCTCGGACCAATGGTGACCACCATTCGGATGATAGGGAAATGACCGTTACGCGGATTGAAGGGCTGGCCGTATAACGACCGAGGCCAAGCGGGGGAGCCGCTTGGCAAGCCGCAGCTATGGGCAGCCCTCGCACGTAGCTGAATCCTGATCTCAACGCCAAAGAAAAAAACAACAGGCACGAACGCCGGGACCTCGCGGGCTCGGCTAGGGAGAACACCATGGCCGACATTCCTGTTGCCGCCATCGAGGCATTCAAGACCACTTTGCGCGGCCAGGTCATGACCGATAACGACCCGGGTTACGACGACGCACGCCGTATCTGGAATGCAATGATCGATCGCTACCCCGCGGTCATCGTACGCTGCGCCGGCGTGGCCGACGTACTAAGCAGCTTGTCCTTCGCGCGCGAACACCAGCTGCCGATCGCCATTCGCGGCGGCGGACATAACATCGCCGGCAGCGCGATCTGCACCGATGGACTGGTGCTCGACATGTCCACGATGAAGTCTGTCAGGATAGACCCCGATGCCCAGCGCGCCTACGTGGAACCCGGCGCGACACTCGCTGATTTCGACCACGAGGCCCAGGCCTTCGGACTGGCGACGCCGCTTGGCATCAACTCGACGACCGGCGTGGCTGGCCTGACGCTGGGTGGCGGCTTCGGCTGGCTTAGCCGCCGCTACGGCATGACGATAGACAATCTAATATCCGCAGATGTCGTCACGGCCGATGGCAAGCTGGTCCATGCCAGCGCTTCGTCGCACCCCGACTTGTTCTGGGCCTTGCGCGGAGGCGGTGGCAATTTTGGCGTGGTCACCTTGTTCGAGTTCCAGTTGCATCGCGTCGGTACCGAAGTATTTGGCGGGCTGATCGTATTTCCGCTCGATCAGGCGCAAGCCGCTTTACGCAAATACCAGGGAGCAACACCCCTGATGCCGGATGACCTGACGGTCTGGGCGGTGCTGCGGTTGGCGCCGCCCTTGCCGTTCCTGCCCCCGGAAGTCCACGGCCAGCCCATCGTCGCTTTCGCCGTATGCCACACTGGCGCGGCGACCGACCAGGCGGACATCAATGCCCTGCTGCGTGGCTTCGGCACACCGCTGGGCGAACATCTCGGCGCCATGCCTTACAGCGCCTGGCAACAGGCCTTCGATGCCCTGCTGATGCCCGGCGCGCGCAATTACTGGAAGTCGCACAACCTGGCGACGTTATCCGAAGGCTTGATCGATGCAGTCATCGATGCCGTGCATCACCTGCCCTCGCCGCAATGCGAGATATTCTTTGGCCAGATCGGCGGCCAGACCGCGCGCCCTGCCGCCGATGCCATGGCTTATTCCGCACGCTCGACCCAGTATGCAATGAACGTGCACAGCCGTTGGGACGACGCCAAGGATGATTCCGCCTGCATCGCGTGGGCGCGCGATTTCTTCCAAGCCGCGGCGCCGCATGCCATGGGCAGTGTGTACGTCAACTTCATGACGGAGGAAGAGGCCCACCGGGTCAAGGCCGCGTATGGCGACAACTTCGACAGGCTGGCCCATATCAAGGGCCGCTACGACCCTCAAAACCTGTTCCGGAATAACCAGAACATCCAGCCATTCGCGGCGGCGCCGGGGAGTAATAGAGATTAGCGACGTGTTGTATGCCGCGCACGTATGCCGCGCACCCGCGGCAGCAACCGCAACCGCGTTGGCTCAAGCGCCGGCTGATGCGGGTGCGCGGCACCGTCACGGATCCGGCATGAAATCCAGGCGAGTTGGCTCAGTCGCGCTGGCTCAGCGCCTTGCCGATGCGGTTGCGCGCGACCGTGGTACGCGGCACTTTGAAGGGGAACCAGCTGCGCACGTCTTCTTCCACGCCGATGCCGTGCATGAAGTTGTAGATGGCCTTCTTCAGCCCCAGCCCCAGCGCGTCGTGATCCACGCCGGTGGGGTCATGGAAGCCGATGTCGTTCTTGGCGAAGGTCACCGGTGGCAGCGGCTTCAAGGTCACACCGTATTCTTCCGGATTCTTGCCCACCGGTGAATGCACCGTGCAGGCGAACCGGTGGAAGAAGCCGCTCTGGATGCAGCCGTTCTCGAAAAGCTGCCGCACATACTCCAACGCATCGACCGTATCCTGCACGGTCTGCGTGGGAAAGCCGTACATCAGGTACGCGTGCACCATGATGCCGGCGTCCGTGAACGCACGCGTCACGCGAGCGACCTGATCGACGGATACGCCTTTCTTCATCAGTTTAAGCAAGCGGTCCGACGCCACTTCCAGACCGCCCGATACCGCGATGCAGCCGCTGTCCGCCAACAGCTCGCACAGTTCGGGGCTGAAGGTTTTCTCGAAGCGGATATTGCCCCACCATGAGATGCCGGCATCGCGTTCGATCAATTCAGCCGCCAAGGCCTTGAGCGATTTTGGCGGAGCGGCCTCGTCGACGAAATGAAAGCCGGTCTGCCCTGTCTCGCGCACGATCGTTTCGATGCGGTCCGCCAGCACCTTGGCCGACGCGCCTTCGTAGCGCCCGATGTAGTCCAGGCTGACATCGCAGAAGCTGCATTTCTTCCAATAGCAGCCGTGCGCCACGGTCAGCTTGTTCCAACGTCCGTCGCTCCAGAACCGGTTCATCGGATTCAACATGTCGAGCAGGGACAGGTAACGATCCAGCGGCAGGCCGTCCCAGGTGGGCGTGCCCACTTCCTCGAACGCGACGTCGGGCTCCACCATGTTCACGTAACGCACCGCGCCGCTTTCTGCATCGCGCACAAAGGTCCGCACCAGGCGTTGTCGCGAACGCTTGCCCTCGACGTGTTCCATCAAGGCCAGCAAGGGCCGTTCGCCGGCGTCCAGCGTGACGTAGTCGAAGTAATCGAAAACCCGCGGGTCCTTGAGTTCACGCAGTTCGGTGTTGACGAAGCCGCCGCCCAGTACGGTGACGATGCTCGGGTCTTGCGCCTTGATCGCCTGGGCGATGCGGAAGGCGGCGTACACGTTGCCGGGGAACGGCACCGACACCAGCACCATGTTCGGCGTATGGCGAGCCAGCGCTTGCGTGGTCAAGTCGCGCAGCGTGTCGTCCACCAGGTTGGTGGGCGCCGCCAGGGCGTCGGCCAAGGGATCGAACGTCGGCTGGCTGCCGGCCAGGGACTCGGCATAGCGGACGAATTCGAAGCGCGAGTCGACGGCGTCGCGCAGTACATCGGCCAGGTCGTTCAGATAGAGGGTAGCCAGATGCTTGGCGCGATCGTGCAGGCCCAGGGCACCGAATGCCCAACCCAGGGGATCGCCGCCGTCGTCGTCCAGGTACACGTCCAGGACGCTGAAGCGCGGCCCTTCAGGCAGGAAATTGCGGGCCACGATACGGTGCGCCAGGGTCGAATCACGCCCTTGCAGGAATGCGATTACCGGACCTATCGTCGATAGATAGCGGGCCTGCTGCGCCACGAATGACTGGACGGCGGGCGTGTGCTTCTGCGCCGGCAGCGCTTCGATCTGTGCGGCCACTGCGCGCAGGCCATCGACCGACAGCAGGCGCAACACCAGCGCCAGCGCCAGATCTTCCTGGAACGACGTCACCCCGCGCGAACGCAGGAAGCCTGTCAGGTAGGCGGTGGACGGATAAGGCGTATTGAGCTGCGTCATCGGCGGGATGACGGACAGCACACGTAGAGGCAAGGCGGACATGAGGCGCGGCAGAGCGGGCGCTGAGGCGTGGATAAGGTGCAATTATAGGCAGCACCGGGTTACCGCCCGGTTCGGCAGCGAATTGGAAGTACGATGACTCAGGAATTGAAATCCTCGATCAACCCGATGTCGTCCACTTTTTCCTTCAAACTCGCCTTGCCGCGCGGTTATAGCCCTGCCGACGCTATTCATTTTCATGGAAGAGATAAAGAGAAGATCTCTGAAGTGGTGACGGAGCTTGGGTTGCGCAAGGGTGTTCTCCTTGGGGACGCACCGGCGGTTCTTGATATTGAAATTGAATCGTCGAAGAAGAGCGCCGTCTATACGGTAGCGGTCGATGGCAAGTTGACCGATGGCATGCAAACGCAGGCCACCGATATCGTACGTGGCTTGCTTGGCTTGCGTCTGGATCCTAGGAGTTTCGCGGCATTCGTCACTGCCGATCCCGTCTTCGGGCCCCTGACCAAAAGGCAGAAGACCCTGCGCATCGTCCAGTCCGCATCAGTATTCGAAGCGTTGACCTGGGCGGTGATGGGGCAGCAGATCAACGTGGCCTTCGCGGTCACATTGCGGCGTACCTTCATCCAGTTGGCTGGCCGCAGGCACAGCAGCGGCCTGTGGTGCTACCCCTCGCCCGCGGACGCGGCGCGGATTCCCATCGAGGAATTGCTGTCGCGCCAATACTCGCGATCCAAAGCCGAAACGGTGTTGAGACTATCGACGCTGGTGGCAAGCGGCGAACTGGATATCGTCGAAAGCGCCACCAACCCGATTGAATCGATCTGCGCGGCACTCCTTGCCGTCAAGGGCATAGGCCCATGGACGGTGAACTACGCGCTACTACGAGGCTTCGGCCAGCCGGACTGCTCGCTGCATGGTGATGTGGCAGTACGCTCGGCCATCGGCAAGCTCTGGGGGCTGGAAGTCCGCCCCGACATGGCCGCGGCGGAAGCGCTTCTGCAGCGCTACAGCCCCCACCGCACCATGGCCGCCGCGCATCTGTGGGCCAGCTTGAGCGCGAAGACTGGATACTGACCGACCTTAACCGGCCGCCGGCAAGAAAAGATCCCGGCGCTGGTCTTTTTTTCACAAACACAACCTGCCGCAAGGCACCGGAGGCATCCAGGGCCAAAATGGCCTGTATTTTTTTCGCGTTACATTACAATATGTGACTTTAGTAATTTTATTAAACGCGGAGATAATGATGAGGTCCTTGCTTGGTGCACTGTTTCTGACGGCTTTTCTAAGTGGTTGTTCGTTCACGGCGCCCCCCTATTCTCCCCAGGTCGACAACGTCGCCAAACTGCAAGACGCTGGTCCAGTAAAAGTTGGCGAATTTACGACGGCGCCAAAGCCGAGAAACAGCAGTGACACCATCTCTCTGCGCGGCAGCAAGATGCACTCCCCGATCAATGACTCCTATTCAGCCTATCTGGCGGATGCCCTGAAACAGGAGCTTTCGCTCGCCGAAAAGGTTTCGAACACCTCGACGACCGAAGTGACTGGTACGTTGCAGAAAAACGATCTGGATGCGACCGGTTTTTCGAAAGGCGAGGGAGAAATAGAAGCCCGCTTTGTCGTCACCAAGGCCGGAACCGTGAGCTATGACCAGGTGAAATCGGCGCAGACGACCTGGAAATCCTCCTTCGTAGGCTCGGTCGCCATTCCCGCCGCCATCCAGGCCTATCCGGCGCTGGTGCAAAAACTGCTCGACTCGCTGTTCAGCGACCCCGCCTTCATCAACGCTCTCAAATAAACGTCTCGGGAACCATCATGAGATTCATCAAATGGGCGGGCGTTGTCTTCGCCATGGCCGTGTTGGCCGGCTGCGCGCATCCTTATACGGTGCGACCGGACCTGGCCAAGATCCAGCGCGACCCGTCAGCTGAACGCATCGATGCGAATGTGGCCTACTACATGTCATCGGAAGATCTGGATAAGCAGGTCACTACCTCAGCGTCTGGGGGCGACCGTGTCCGATACCAACCGTACAAGGACATCGAAGCCGGCTTCTACAAGATGCTCACCAACGTATTCACGAAGGTGAGCAAGGCCCGCACGCCAACTCCGTCCCCTGCGGAAAATAACGCCTATGTGATTCAGACGTCGATATCCACCGAGTCTTCCGGTTCCAGCATGCTGTGGTGGCCGCCGAGCAATATGTCCATGTCCCTGACTTGCACGATCATGGATACGACCGGCAGGCAGGTCGCCCAGATCCGCGTAACGGGAGAAGGCAAGGCCACCTCGGACGAATTTCTGGGGCATCTCACGCTTACTGGTGAACGTGCATCGGAGGATGCTCTGATAAAGATGCAAAAAGCGTTGCTCGCGGCCCCGGAACTGCGACACTGAAGCGCGCGGCGGCTCGCTGACCCGTCCCTCCGGCACGCTTAGCCGCTGCGCTCCCATCTGAGGATGTGGAGCCTCGCACATAAAGGTCCTGCAGATCCCATTCCAATGGAACTCGCGAACGTATCTTGAGTACCAAGACGTTCCATTGGATGAGGGCTGCAAAGTGCAATCCACCGCTAGAGTCGTCGTATTTTTCATCAACCCGCCGAACAGCAACGATCTGGATGCTGATGACGTGGTCGACGCGAACGACATCGTCGTATCGAAAGGCATTCAGCATACGGACTGGGCCAGCTTCCCGCATCTCGGCATCCTGTCATTGGCTTCTTATGTCGATGCGCTGCCGGATTTCGAAAGCGTTTACGTCGACGGCGTGATTCATCCGCTTGACAGCATCCTCGCAGCTATCCGTGAGCGAGCCGATCGCACGCTAGCCGTTTGTCTAAGTGCGATCACGGCCAATTACGAAGCTTCGATTCGGATCGCCCGCGCAGTCAGATCCCTCGATTCGCACATAGCGATCGTGGTGGGTAACGATCATTTCACGGCATTGAACCGCGAAATTCTCGATCGCCACGGTGAGCTGATCGACTGCGGATTCGTCGGCAACGAAGTCTATTGCGGCCTGGTCGATTTCCTGAGAGATCGGCAACGATCACGAACCACTGGCGTCTATCCCGGTTCGATTCGCCTGGAAGCCGGGCGGATCGTTGCCGATCCGGCGATTCGTGAGCCTGTGAACCGCATCATCGACTACGACTTGATCGACCGCACATTGCCGCACACGACGGTCTACACCAGTAATTTCACTCGGCGCCTGGGCCGGCGAATTCTCGCGCTGACCGGACGGCAGGTGCACAAGGGTGTGCCTGTCGAAATCGGACGCGGCTGCATAAATTCAGCGGCGACGATGCCTGTTCATTCTGCTCCATTCAGTACGGCAGGATGTGGAAAAACGAACTTCCAGCCGATCACGCGTGGTCCGCCGTGCGCAGCGCATGGGAAGCGGGCTACGACTACCTGTACGTGACGGCTGACGAGCTGCCGCTCACGTTCGCGCGATTGATGCTCGATATGGCGGGATCGCCGCCGCCCTGGTGGCGGGCGTTGCCGGTGCACGAGCGCCCGGTCCTGGTGGGCTACGCACGCGCGGACGGCATGGAGAAGGAGCAAGTTTTGAAAGCCATGCGCGAAATCGGCTTTGGCATTCTTTTCGTGGGCGTCGACGCCGGCGCGGCGCGTTCCCTGCAGGCGCTCAACAAACCACTGCGGAACAAGGATCCAGTGGCGGCTGCGCATCGGATGGCCAACGCGAATTCGCGAGCACTACACAACGCTCGCACGCATGGCGTGGCAATCAAGGCGGGATTCGTGCTGGGACATATAGGAATGAACGAGGCGTTGCTTGAGGAAAACATCGAGAGCTACGTCGCATTTCTCAAGGCTGGGCGGGACGTAATCATCAGCGCCGACATCGAATTGCTGTCGCCGGAACCAGGCTCGAAAGATTTTTGCTACCTGACCGATCCGGACGAGGCTCAAACGATGTCGGCTCGGTTGGGTCTTAGGATAGGCAGCCGCGCGCTGCGACAGAGTGTGGCCGATCGGTACCGGAACGTCGATATCTTCGATCGCGAGGCCGCAATCGACGACTATATCGGTGTATTCATGCCCGAACTGTCGAAGGAACGTCTCGCCAGCGCGCGCGATCAAGTGCGCAGCGAATGTGGCCGGCTCGGCATCGTGATCGGAGACGATCTGTGATGTCGCTGGAACAAGCACTGTTCTTCGGGCTGACCTGCCTTGGCTTCGGCTTCATTCCAGGGCCCGCGCTGCTACAGACCGTTTCGTTGACGCTGCAGCACGGACGGCGGGCCGGTTTTCTGTCGGCGCTCGGCATCCACCTCGGCGCCTTTTTCCAGATCTGTATCGTCGCGCTCGGTGCGGTTGCGGTGCTGAAGACAGCGCCGATGCTATATCACTCGCTGAAAGTGCTTAGCGGTGCCTATCTTGTCTGGCTCGGCGTCCAGCGCATCCGTGCGCCCGTCGGGCAGGACGCGGCGATCGGCGTGCCCAGCAACGTTGTGTCGTCGAGTGCGCTCATCGAAGCGTCGAATCCGAAGTCAGCGCTGTTCTATTTTTCCTTCTTGCTGCAATTCACCAACCCGGACGCGTCGCTCGGGGTCGGCTGGCAACTATTCCTGCTCGGCGCTTGCGCGAATCTGCTGTTCACGACCGCCGACGTGTTCTGCATCCTCCTCGCCCATCCTCTACGCGCCCGCGTGTCGCCCAGCGGCAAGGCGCTGCGGATCAGCCAGTTTGTCGCCGGCATGCTGTTCGTGGCGCTAGGCGTGATCGCGATCGTCAGCGATTAGCGGGCGACACGACCCACCTATTTCGACGTCAGCGAAACCGCAGATGCCGGCGCGTGAGTTCCGTGATGGATTTGCAGCCCATCAGCTTCATTGCCCGCTCGATCTCGACACGCATCAGCTCCAGTGCCCTTTCGACGCCGGGTTGGCCAGCGGCTGCCAGGGGGAACAGATAGTAGCGGCCCAAACCCACGGCCTTGGCGCCCAGCGCGAGCGCCTTGAGTACATGCGTGCCACGCTGCACGCCGCCATCCATCATCACGTCCAGGCGGTCGCCGACAGCGTCGACGATCTCCGCCAGTTGATCGAAAGCGCTACGCGAGCCATCGAGCTGGCGCCCGCCATGGTTGGACAGCACAATGCCTGTGCAGCCGATGTCCGCCGCCCGTTTTGCGTCCTCCACCGACATGACGCCTTTCAGGCAGAACTGGCCGTCCCAGTGCCGCACCATCGCCGCGACATCGTCCCAAGACATGGCCGGATCCAGCATCTCCGTGAAATAGCGGCTGATGGACATGGCACCGCCGCCCATGTCCACGTGGCTGTCGAGTTGCGGCAGGGCGATGCGTTCATGCGTGAAGTAATTGAGCGCCCACGCCGGCTTGGCCGCGAACTGGGCAATGCCGCTGAGATTGAGCCTGAAGGGAATGGCGAAACCCGTGCGCTTGTCGCGCTCCCGATTGCCGCCGGTAATGCTGTCCACCGTCAGCATC
The DNA here is from genome assembly GCF_002209485.1 of Achromobacter sp. HZ34. Taxonomy (GTDB): domain Bacteria; phylum Pseudomonadota; class Gammaproteobacteria; order Burkholderiales; family Burkholderiaceae_B; genus Bordetella_C. Next base: position 943,173 of record NZ_NJIX01000003.1, read on the forward strand.
ATTATCGGGACGCCGGCCTGCTTGGCGCGCGTCATCATGTCCCGGTTCAGGCCCCGATCCTTATGGAAGTAGAACTGGTAGACCTGTGGGCCGGCGCTGATCCTGCGGGCTTCCTCCAGGCTCACCGTCCCCAGCGAAGACACGCCAAACATGGTGCCGTATTTACCAGCGGCGGCCGCGACAGCCCGCTCTCCCTGGTGATGGAACAGGCGCTGAAGGGCCGTGGGCGAGCAATAGACCGGCAGCGCCAGCTTCTGGCCCATGACCGTCACCGACAGGTCTACGTCCGCCACGCCGCGCAATACGTCCGGTACCAGGTCGCACGCCTCGAAAGCCGCGGTATTGCGCCGGTAGGTCACTTCGTCATCGGCGGCACCGTCGATGTAATTGAAGATCGGACCTGGCAGGCGCCGCCGCGCCATCAGGCGGAAGTCGTGGAAGTTCTGGCACTGGCGCAAATGCATGTGGGGTCTCCTCCATCACGTTTTCGAAGTTTTAGTCTGATAAAAAAATAAGGCCCGCTTCCTCGAGAGGAAGCGGGCCTGCACCCACAAAAAGTGAGCTTTTCCAATCTAGAACGGAATATCGTCGTCCATATCCGCCAGGTTGGCGCCGCCGCTCGACTGCGAGGGCGCAGACGGGCGTTGTTGGGGGGCCTGGCGTTGCGGGGCCGGACGCTGCTGGCGCGGGGCCTGCGGCGCGTCGTCGTAGCCGCCGCTGCTGCCCTGGTAGTCACCACCACCGCCACCGCCTTCACGGCCGCCCAGCATCTGCATCTGGTCAGCCACGATTTCCGTGCTGTAGCGGTCCTGGTTGGTGTCCTTGTCTTGCCACTTGCGTGTCTTCAGGCGACCTTCGACATAGACCGAACGGCCCTTCTTCAGGTACTCGCCGGCGATCTCGGCCAAGCGGTTGTAGAAGACGACCCGGTGCCACTCGGTTTCTTCGCGCTTTTCGCCACTGTTCTTGTCTTTCCATTGCGAGGTGGTCGCAATGGAAACGTTGCAGATGGCCGCGCCGTCAGGGCTGTAGCGCACCTCGGGATCGCGCCCCAGGTTGCCGACGATGATTACTTTATTGACCGATGCCATTGCTGTTCCTCTTTGCGTAGGGCGATATTATCGGCGATAACGCTCCGGCAACCAAGTTACCGACAGGGACGGATGAATCCCGCTCTGGATGCCAGGACGGACCAGAACGGTTACAAAGCGCCGCTCAAGCCAGCGGCTTCATCTTCCAGCCCAGCACCAGCCACACCACGGCCAGGCAGGCGACCGCCACGAAGACGCCGGAGGCGCCCACATGGACGGCCAGGACGCCGCCCAGGGCGCCGCCACAGAACAGCCCCGCAGCCTGCGAGGTGTTGTAGAACCCAAGGGCCAGGCCCTTGTACTCCCGCGGGGCGACCCGCGAAACCAGCGACGGCTGCAAGGCCTCCAGGATGTTGAAGGCGACGAAAAAGCCCGTCAGCAAGGCCATCAGCGTGTAGAAGTTGTGGCTGGCCCAGGGCATGGCCGTCAGCACCACGATGAGAAACGCCACCGCCGCCCGCAAGGCACCCCGATGGGCGCGGCGCTTTTCCGCCACGAACACGGCCGGCACCATCAGCACGAAGGAAATCAGAATGACCGGCAGGTACACCTTCCACAGGTCATGCGCATCCAGGCCGCCCAGGCGCGCCAGCAAGGCCGGCACCACCACGAACAGCGATACCTGGGTCAAATGCAGGCAAAACACCCCGAAATTCAGGCGCAACAGGTCCGGATGCAGGAAAACGGCAGCCGGACGCCGCCCGGTCATGGCGCGATCGTCGCTGCGCGGCGCCAGCGGCACGACGAAGCGTGCCACGGCCAGACTGGCCAAACCCAGGCAGGCAATGGTCCAGAACAGGCCCGACAGGCCCCACCAACCCACCAGCAAGGGCGCCACCACCAGGGAAACCGCAAAAGACAAGCCGATCGAGCCGCCCACCATCGCCATGGCGCGGGTGCGCACTTCGTCCCGGGTGGCGTCCGCCAGCCAGGCCGTGATGGCAGCGGAAATCGCCCCCGCGCCCTGGATGGCCCGCCCGACGGTGATCCAGAACACATCCGGCGACAGGGCACAGACCACGCTGCCGATCACGAACAGGATCAGCCCCAGCAGCACCACCGGCCGCCGTCCCCAGCGATCGGACGCCAGCCCGAAGGGAATCTGCAGGATCGCCTGGGTCAGGCCATACATGCCCATGGCCAGCCCGACCCGGGCCGGGTTGTCGCCGCCGGGCAGCCCGCGCGCGGCCACGGTGAAGACGGGCAGCAACAGGAACAGGCCCAGCATCCGACAGGCGAACAGTCCCGCCAGCGCTACGCTGGCCCGGCGTTCAGAGGATGTGAGCTGTAATTTGGGGTGAGCCGGCATGCGTTATCAGGAATTGCGGCCGCGGAAGGAAGCGGAAGCCAGGAAAGCGGCCCGGAACAAGGCCGGACCCCATACGGAGTCGGGCTGGTGACAGCCCGGCGCGCTATAGTACCAAGTTGCCCTTTGAATCTGCTGAAACCGACCTGATGGACGCGATACGCATTCGGGGTGCTCGCACCCACAACCTCAAGAACGTCTCGCTGGACCTGCCCCGTCAGAAGCTGGTGGTCATGACGGGCCTGTCCGGTTCGGGCAAATCCTCCCTGGCCTTCGATACGCTGTACGCGGAAGGCCAGCGTCGTTACGTCGAAAGCTTGTCGGCCTATGCCCGCCAGTTCCTGCAACTGATGGACAAGCCCGACGTCGACCTGATCGAAGGCCTGTCGCCGGCGATTTCCATCGAACAGAAGGCCGCGGGCCACAATCCGCGCTCCACGGTCGGCACCATCACGGAAATCCACGACTATTTACGCTTGCTTTACGCTCGCGTCGGTACGCCGTACTGTCCGGATCACGGCCTGCCGCTGCAAGCGCAGAGCGTCAGCCAGATGGTGGACGCGGTGCTGAACTGGCAGCCGGAAACCCGCCTGGCCATCATGGCGCCGGTGGTGCGTGGCCGCAAAGGCGGTTTCGAGGACGAATGCGCCAGCCTGCAGTCGCAAGGCTACGTGCGCTTGCGCGTGGACGGCCAGATGGTCGAAATCGACAGCATGCCGGCGCTGAAGAAAACCGAGAAGCACGATATCGACGTGGTGATCGACCGCCTGCGCGTGCGGCCGGAAAGCAAGCAGCGCCTGGCGGAAAGTTTCGAAACCGCGCTGACGCTGGCCGACGGCCGCGCGCTGGCCCTGGACATGGACAGCGAACGCGAGCAGGTTTTCTCCAGCCGCTATGCCTGTCCCGTGTGCAGCCACAGCCTGCCGGAACTGGAACCGCGCCTGTTCAGTTTCAACAATCCCATGGGCGCCTGCCCCAGCTGCGACGGCATCGGCCAGGTGGGCTTCTTCGACCCCAAGCGGGTCGTGGCCTTTCCGGAACTGAGCCTGGCTGCCGGCGCCATCCGCGGCTGGGACCGACGCAATGCCTTCACGCATTCGCTGCTGACCAGCCTGGCGGCACACTACGAATTCGACATCGAGGCGCCCTTCGAGAGCCTGCCTGAAGACGTCCGCAATAAAGTGCTGTACGGCTCGGGCGAGGAAGAGATCCCCTTCCTTTACCTGAACGAAAAAGGCCGCAGCACGGTAAAGCGCCACGCCTTCGAAGGGGTGATTCCCAACCTGGAACGCCGCTGGAAGGAAACCGATTCCGCCACCGTGCGCGAAGAGCTGGGCAAGTACCGCAACATCAAGACCTGTCCCGATTGCGGCGGCTCACGCCTGCGCGCCGAAGCCCGCCACGTGCTGATCGGCAATGAAACGCATCCGGGCAGCGAACGCCAGGGCCGCGCCATCTACGAAGTCGAGCACATGCCCCTGTCGGATTGCCTGCACTGGTTCCAGGCGCTGGCGCTGACCGGCGCCAAGCAGGAGATCGCCCAGCGCATCGTGCGCGAGATCGAGGCCCGCCTGAGCTTTCTCAACAACGTCGGCCTGAACTACCTGTCGCTGGACCGCAGCGCCGATACGATCTCCGGTGGCGAAGCGCAGCGCATCCGCCTGGCCAGCCAGATCGGTTCCGGCCTGACCGGGGTGATGTACGTCCTGGACGAACCATCCATCGGCCTGCATCAACGCGACAACGATCGCCTGATCGGCACCCTGCAGCATCTGCGGGATCTGGGCAACAGCGTCATCGTGGTCGAGCACGACGAAGACATGATCCGCTCGGCCGACTACGTGGTGGACATGGGCCCGGGCGCCGGCGAGCACGGCGGCCAGGTGGTGGCGCAAGGCACGCCGGACGAAGTGCAGGACGACCCGCAGTCGATGACGGGCCAATACCTGAGCGGCCGGCGCGCCATCGAGATTCCGGCACGCCGCCCGGTGGACGACACCCTGCCCTGGCTGGCCATCACCGGCGCCACCGGCAACAACCTGAAGAACGTCGATCTGCGGATTCCCGGCGGGCGCCTGGTCTGCGTGACCGGCGTGTCGGGGTCGGGCAAGTCGACGCTGATCAACGACACCCTGGCGGTGGCGGTCTCGCGCCAGCTGCATCATGCGCAGTCCGAACCGGCACCCTTTGCCGCGATGGAAGGCCTGGAGCATTTCGACAAGATCATCAGCGTCGACCAGAGCGCCATCGGCCGTACGCCGCGCAGCAATCCCGCCACCTACACGGGGCTGTTCACGCCCATCCGCGAACTGTTCGCGGGCGTGCCGGAATCGCGGGCGCGCGGCTATGACCCCGGCCGCTTCAGCTTCAACGTCAAGGGCGGGCGCTGCGAAGCCTGCCAGGGCGACGGCGTGGTCAAGGTGGAGATGCACTTCCTGCCGGACATGTACGTGCCCTGCGATGTCTGCCACGGCAAGCGCTACAACCGCGAAACGCTGGAGATCCGCTATCGCGGCCGCAACATCAGCGAAGTGCTGGACCTGACCGTTGAACAGGCGCTGGAGTATTTCGAATCGGTGCCGGCGATTGCACGCAAGCTGACGACCTTGATCGACGTCGGCCTGTCCTACATCCGCCTGGGCCAGAGCGCGACCACGCTGTCAGGCGGGGAAGCGCAGCGCGTCAAGCTGTCGCTGGAACTGTCGCGCCGCAGCACCGGCCGCACGCTGTACATCCTGGACGAACCAACCACCGGCCTGCATTTCCACGATATCGAATTGCTGCTGAAGGTGCTCAACCAGTTGGTCGAAGCGGGCAATACCGTGCTGATCATCGAGCACAACCTGGACGTCATCAAGACGGCGGACTGGGTGGTGGACATGGGTCCGGAAGGCGGCGATGGTGGCGGCCGGGTGGTGGCGGAAGGCACGCCCGAAGCGGTCGCGCAGACGGCGGGCAGCCATACCGGGCATTACCTGGCGCGACTGTTGAAGAGCGCGCCGGCACGCAAGACAGCGACCTGATTCACTGGCCGGTGAATACCGGCCTGGTTTTGGCCGCGAACGCGGCGGCGGCGTTGCGGTAGTCGTCGCTCTCGTTAGCGCGGCGCGAGATGGCCTCGATGCGCTCCGCGTGCTCCGTCACGGTACCCGCGGCGATGGCATTGAGCTGCATCTTGCTGCCGGCAATGGACAGTGGCGCGTTGTCCATCATGGACCGGCCGAAATGCAGGGCCGCGTCCAGTACGTCGCCATCGCAGCGCTCGTCCAGATAGCCCGCCGCGCAAGCTGAATCGGCATCGATCATGGCGCCCGTGTACAACCAGCGGCGCGCCGTGCGCACGCCGATCAGGCTGGCCAGGCGCTGCAACTGGATGGTCGGATAGACCAGGCCCAGCAAGGCCACCGGCACGCGCACGCGCGCACTGGCATCGCCGACGCGAAAGTCGCAGCACATGGCCAGGCTGCAGCCGCCGCCCACGCAGACGCCACTGACCGCCGCGATGACGGGGATGGGCGCGTCCTGTACCGCGGCATAGCACTCCTGGATGACCGCGCGGTACGCATCGGCGCGGACCGGATCCGACAAAGCGTCACGGAACGCCAGGATGTCGTCACCCGCGCAGAAGTGCCCCTCCGCGCCCCGCAGCACGGCCAGCCGCAACTTGCGGTCACGCCCGATCGCCACGAAGGCATCGCGCAGATCCGTCCAGGCTCGCAGGTCGCAGGCGTTGCGGCGATAAGGCCGGTTGATGGTGACCACGGCAACACGGCCGTCGTCACGGTACTCTACGAGGATTTCAGAAGTCATGAGTGCGATGGGGAGTTCCCCATTTTTGAAAACCATTTCAATGGAGCGCCGGCCCTGCGACGGCCGGCAACCGTGGCGGCAGGGGCGATAGCCCAAAAAAGGGGTAATGGGGGTACCCCCATTATTAAAAAATTCGTTGGTATCAAACGATCAAGGTGTGTAGGTGATGCCGGCCGCATCGATGACCTTGTTCCATTTCATCATGTCGGCCTGCAAGTCATGCGCCGCCTCGGTCGGGCTATTGCGCAAGGGCAGCACGCCCTGCAAGGCAAACTGGTCTTTCACACGCTGGGTCGCCATCAGCTTTTGCAGCGTGGAATTCAACTTGTCGATAACGGCATCGGGCGTTGCGGCCGGGGCCAGGATGCTGTAGATGGCTTGCGCGGAGAAGTCCGGCAAACCTTGCTCCGCCAATGTCGGCACGTCCGGCAACGAGGGCAGCCGATGCGCCGACGCCACGCCGATCGCATGGATACGGCCAGTGGGAATATTCGCCAGCGCCGTCGGCGCGGTGGCGAACATCATCTGGATCTGGCCGGACATCAGGTCGGTCATCGCCGGCGCCGCGCCACGATAAGGCACGTGCATGATGTCCACCTTTTCCTGCAGGCGGAACATCTCGGCCACCACATGTTCGATCGTGCCGTTGCCCGACGAACCATAGGCGATCTTGCCGGGTTCCTTCTTCAAGGTCGCGACGAACTCGGGCAAGGTCTTGGCGGCCACGGTATGGCTGGCAACCAGGACGATGGGCAGTTCGCCCACCATGGCGACGGGCCGGAAATCCTTCGCCAGGTCATAGCCTACGGTCTGCACGCCCATCAGCTTGCTGATCAGCGCATACGACGTACTGGGGGACATCAACAAGGTGTAGCCATCCGGCGTGGCGCGCTTGACGTACTGCGCGCCCAGGTTGCCCGCGAAGCCCGGCTTGTTTTCGACGACTACGGACTGGCCCAGGGCCTCGCTCAATTCACGGCCCAGGATGCGCGCCACGACATCGACCGCGCCGCCGGGGGCATAAGCGACCACCAGCGTGATGGGCCGGTCTGGATAGGCCGCGCACGCGGTGCCCGCCATTCCAAGCGCCGCCACGCCGAACAGTGCCCTGGCCGCGGCGCGGCCAAACGCCTGACGCAGGCTGGACCAACGATACGTCTTCATCTGTGTTCCCCTTGTGATGATGCGCGCAGGCTCATGTCCCTTGTGTGCGCATGTGCCGGATCGTCCGGCTCCGCTACTTTCCGATGCGATATCCCGAACTGTCCAGATCCCATGCGTCATTCACCGTGCGCGGCAGTTCCTTCTTCTGGATGCGTTGCGTGGGCGTCTTCGGAAATTCGTCGATGAATGCGACGTAGCGGGGTATCTGGTAATACGGCAGGCGCGCTTCGCTCCACTTGATCAAGTCCAGCGGATCCAGCTGGCCCGGTATGCCGGCTTCCTGTTCACGCACTCGCACGAACAGCTTCAACTCGTCTTCACCCAGGTCGCTGGGCACGCCGATCAGGGCGACCTCCTCGATCCGCGGATGCTCGGCGATCACGCGTTCCACTTCCCACGTCGAGATATTGATGCCGCGCCGCCGCAGCATTTCCTTCTTGCGGCCGGCGTAGTACAGGAAGCCCTCCGCGTCCTGACGGCCCAGGTCGCCGGTCAGAAACCATTCACCCCGGCGCGACGACGCCTCGGCTTGCGGATTGCGGAAATAGCCGAGGAAGTCCAGGCCGGGCGTGCGCGCGCGCACCGTGATCTCGCCGGCCTGCCCCACCGGCACGGGCTGGCCCTCATCGTCCGCCAGCCGCACGTCGTAGTAATCCAGCGCCTTGCCGATGGAGCCCGCCGGCCCCGCGGGATTGACCGTGACGAAGGTGATCAGCTCCGACAGCCCGTAGCCTTCGCGCATCGCCACGCCAAAGCGTTCGGAGAAGGCTTTCCACAATTCGGGCGGGCAGCCGCCGCCCCAGGCGATGCGCACGCCGTGGCTGCGGTCACTGTCGCGCGGCGGCTGCTTGAGCAGCATGGGAATGACCGTGCCCAGGTAATGGATGTGCGTGACGTTGTAGCGGCGCGCATCGTCCCAGAAACGCGAGGCGCTGAAGCGTTCGACCATGGCCAGCCGCGTGCCGCCGATCAGCGCGGAGATGATGACGGCCACGCCGGCGCCATGATGCAGCGACTCCCACAACAGGAAGGTGTCGCCGGGCTGCGCGCCGGTCAGGCGCAGAATGGCCTGCGGCCCCGCGCGCAGCGTACGGTCGGATTTCAGCACCCCCTTGGGCGCGCCCGTGGTGCCGGAACTGGGCGTCAGGGCAAGGATGTCATCCGGCGCGGGCCGCGTCGGCGGTTCATCCGTGGACTGGCTGTCGAGGCGTTCGAAAGCGCGTGCGGCATCGTCGCCACCGCGCCATAGAACGTGCTCGACTTTGGCCAGCTCCGGCGCCAGGGCCTCGGCATGCAGCGCATCGGCGATCAGCGCGCGCGGCGCCAGATGATCGAACATATGCTGCAGGGACGGGCCCTTCAAATGGATGTTGATGGGCACCCGCACCAGTCCCAGCTTGGCCAGCGCGAAGATGGCGACGATATGGTCGGGATGGCTGGGCAACATCAGGCCGACGCGATCGCCCGGGCGCAGGCCGTCCTGCCACAGCAGATTGGCCAGTTGATTGACGCGCGCATTCAGCGCGCTCAAGGTCAGGACTTCTTCCTTGAAGTAGCAGTAGATGCCCTGCGGATCTTCAGCGGCACGGCGCGCCAGCAGATCGGCGAGGGTTTCATCAGGCACGGGCGCGATGTCGACGTGCGAGGTGGCGGAACTTGCTTGCATGGCTGGGGACGACTCCATCGAGTATCAGCCGCGATCAACAAGTAATTGATATGTAATTACTAAAATTGATTAGCGATTGAAGAAAATATAGGAGTCGCGAGCAGCGGTGGAAATTAGGGAAAACACGACAAAACAACTGGATATCAATTTGGTTAATTGATATTCAATTGAAAAGGGGTAAAACCAGGGAAATTCCGGGGGAGCGTAAGCGCAGCGGTGCTCAGCCGGCGGACAGCGCCTTGGCGGTGTGCAACACGCGCGGCAAAAGATCGCGGCGAGCCGCGTCGACGTCGTAACGCATGGACAGCGTGGACAGGTTGATGGCAGCCACGACGCGGCCGGCGTGGTCGAATACCGGGACGGAGATGGACACACTACCCTGCCCCAGGTTCTTTTCGGTCATCGAGTAGCCTTCGCTACCGGTCCTTTCGATCAGGCCGATGATGTCGTCATCGGCGCGATCGCCGAAACGCGCGCGCACGGCGGGCTCCAGGCGGCCCAGCATGGCCCGCAAGGCCGCATCGGATTCCTGGCACAGCAGCACCTGCCCGGACGACGCCGGCAAGGCGGCGAAACGGCTGCCCACCGGCAGGTTCACGGACGCCAGATGCTCGCTGGGAATGTTGCCCAACACGACGATGTCATCGCCATCGCGCTCCACCCACGACACGGTCTCGTGCGTTTCCTGGGCCAACTGCGACAACACCGGATACGCAGCCTGCAGGCGGGCGTTGGCGCTGAGCATGCCGCCCACGAGCCCGACCAGCTTGGTCGACAGGGAATAGAGACGCGTGGCTGGATGGCGGCGCAGGTAGCCCAACTGGCACAGCGTATAAACGAAGCGCTGGGCAGCGCTGCGACCCATGCCGGTGCGCAGCGCGATATCCGCGATGGACAACTCGCTGGCGCTTTTGTCGAAGGCCTCCAACACCCGCATCGCTTTTGCCACGGACGCCACATACAGGCGTTCATCGACCTCCGCCTTGGCGGCAGACGCGGGCTTCGATCCCCGCTTCGATCCCTTGCGGGAATCGGGGGACTCGAGAGTATCGGTCGGCAGCGTCGAGGATGTCGAATTCGTGGTCATGGGATGTGGGCTCGCCCGGCCGCCTGGCGGCGGGCCGTACTACTCTGCAGCAGCCCGACAGTGTACTAGCAGCCCTGAGCAACCATCGACGCCTTGCGGGTGGTACTGCCCATCGCCCGCGGCCGTAAACCATGCCGGGACCAACCCGGACCGGCATCAAGCAACCGGCGTTGCGTAGGCATGCTCTGCGAACGCACGGGTCGCCGCGAGCCCTTCCGGCGTGTAATGGGAACCGGGTGCCAGCTGGGCGATCAGATCGCTCGTGGCGGCCGCCGCCTGCTTGCGGCTCGCGTGGCGGCTCGCATACCGTTGGGCCGCGCGGAAACCCAGGTGACGACCGTTGACCATGGGCCGGGCTTCCCGTCCGGGCAATACCGGCCCTGGCAAATACGCTTCGCAATCGCCGGCGATCCAGTCATAGATCGCTTGCAGTTCGAACGCATTGAAAACGCCGAACATGCACGCATGCGCACCGGACAGCAAGCCCCAGAATTTCGACTGTGCGGGGTCCTGGTGGCGCACGATCCAACGTTGCGCCTGCAATTGCTGAAGAAACTCCGGCATGTCTTCGGGCATGGACAACCAGTTGTTGACCGTGCGGCCAGCGATGCGGCAGTAGTCCGCATGCGCCGCCCTGCCGTAGCGGGACTTCTTCTGAAAGATCTCCACCACGACCTCGCCAGGATCGAAGCTGCTGGCGATCGAGGTCGAAGAGATGCCCACGTCATTGAGCAGGAAGCCGCGCTTCACACGCTCATAGAACTCTGCCTGTTCCACGGGGTCTTCCGGCATGAGATTGAGGACCGCATCGACACCCTGCCGCGCATGGCCGGAGCCAGCGTTGTCCACCGTCACGTGGACGGTGAAGTAGTAAGGATCGATGCCCAGCTCATCCAGTTCGTAGGCGGTGATATGCAAGTGATAGGGCAGTTGCTCGTAGCCCAGATTAAAGCCTGCCATTTCCGCGGTCAGTTCGTGCCCATGCAGACCCAATGCCAACTGCACGGCGCCTTGTTCATACAACGCGTCCGCGGTCGGCTCCCATCCATCGGCGCCCGTCGCGCGCAGCAGATTGGAGAACAGCGTGACATGGTTCTGGCTTTCGTCGCCCATGCCCAGTTCTTCAAGATAGGTGCGTATCAGCGGCTCGAAACGCGCATCGCCCTGATGCCGCAAGCTGCCGTACAGCCAGGAGCCATCCACCAATTTCGTCGGTGCGACTTGCGCCAGGAAATGCAGGGCGTGGGAACGCGTCATGAACATCTCGCGCTTGCCGCCTGCCTTGCGGCGCGCCAGGTAGGCTTTGTAGCGCTCGCCCACGGCGTCCACGTTGGCGTCCATCCAGGCGTAAAGCTGCCGGGGATCGTCCGGCAGCTCGGCCTTGGCGGGATCCATGGCCGCCAGCTGCCGGGCCAGCCACGCACGAGACAGGCCCAGCGTTTCGGGACATTCCGGGTCGCGTACCATGCGCTGGTAAAGCTGAGTATGGGAGTCCGCGATGTGCGCGGCCGATGGGTGGATCGAGGGGTTTACCGAGGGGTTGACCGCGGAGGTCCGCTGAAAGTCATCTTGCAGCTCGTCTATTACGAAAGCCATTTGCCGATTCCGATTCAATTGATGCCTGCACTCTGGCAAATAGCGTGCCGCCCACGGCACAGCATGGGGTTGCGGCCTGCGCCGAACCCCGCCCGGCGGCCCCTGGCACAATGGACGGGCAAAAAACGTCTCAGGCGTTACCGCGGCGGCGAGCCGCTGCCGCCGCCCCGACGCACGCCATCGTTCTACCCACTAGTGGAGCTACCGCATGAACCATCACGGCATCGAAGGCCGGCGCCGCTGGCTGGCCCTGACCATCCTCTGTCTGGGCGTGTTGATGATCGTGCTGGACACGACCATCGTGAACGTCGCCCTGCCTTCCATCCGCAGCGACCTGCACTTCTCGGAAACCGCGCTGGTCTGGGTGGTCAATGCCTACATGCTCACCTTCGGCGGTTTCCTGCTGCTGGGTGGTCGGCTGGGCGACCTGTATGGCCACCGCCGCCTGTTCCTTGCCGGCCTGGCGCTGTTCACGCTGGCTTCGCTGGCCTGTGGCCTGGCGCAGACCCAGGAATTTCTCATCGCCGCGCGCGCCATGCAGGGGCTGGGTGGCGCGGTGGTTTCCGCGGTCTCGCTGTCCCTGGTGATGAACCTGTTCACCGAGCCCGCCGAACGGGCCAAGGCCATGGGCGTCTACGGTTTTGTGTGCGCGGGCGGCGGCAGCCTGGGCGTGTTGCTGGGCGGTCTGCTGACCACGGTGCTGAGCTGGCATTGGATCTTCCTGGTCAACATCCCCATCGGCGCCCTGGTGTACGGCCTGTGCGTGCGGCTGATTCCGCGCGGGCGTGGCCAGGCGATGGAGGGCCGCCTGGACATTGGCGGCGCGGTCACCATTACGCTGGCGCTGATGCTGGCCGTGTACGCCGTCGTCAACGGCAACGAGGCAGGCTGGACGTCCGCGCAATCCGTCTCGATGCTGACGGCGGCGGCGCTGCTGCTGATCGCTTTCTTCGCCATCGAAGCGCGCGTGCGTGCGCCGCTGGTGCCCCTGCGCCTGTTCCGCCTGCGCAATGTGGTGGTGGCCAATGTGGTGGGCGTGCTGTGGGCCGGCGCCCTGTTCGCCTGGTTCTTCATCTCCGCGCTGTACCTGCAGCGCGTGCTGGGTTACGACGCCATGGGTATCGGCCTGGCCTTCCTGCCCGCCAACCTGATCATGGCGGCCCTGTCGCTGGGCGTGTCGGCGCGGCTGGTGATCCGCTTCGGCGTGCGCGGGCCGCTCACCGTGGGGCTGCTGCTGGCGGCAGCGGGCCTGGCCTTGTTCAGCCATGCGCCCAGCGACGGCGGCTTCGCCCTGCACGTGCTGCCCGGCATGGTGTTGCTGGGCCTGGGTGCCGGCATTGCCTTCAATCCCATGCTGCTGGCCGCGATGAGCGACGTGGCGCCCAGCGAATCGGGCCTGGCTTCCGGCGTCGTCAATACGGCGTTCATGATGGGAGGTTCCCTGGGACTGGCGGTGCTGGCCAGCCTGGCAGCGTCACGCACCAGCGTGGCGACGGCCGCGGGCGCCGCGCCCGCGCAGGCCTTGAACCTGGGCTACCAGGCGGCCTTCCTGGGCGGCACCGTCTGTGCGCTGGTGGCCGCCTTGCTGGCGGGATGGCTGCTGCGCACCCGGCTGCAAACGCAAGGTGAACCGCAACCCGGGCCGCAGGCGCACTGAATCCACTGCGCCGGGAAGACTCAGGAAACAGGGGCAAGGTCGGTGCTGGCAACCCCGGCCCCTGCTTCACCCTTCCGATATGTCGAACAGGCGCCGGTGTTCCCGCATGGCGTAGCGGTCGGTCATCCCGGCAATGTAGTCCGAGATGGCGCGGGCCTGCGCCGTCTCGTCGGGGCGGCGATAGTCCGGCGGCAGCAGGCGCGGATTGTCCAGAAAGGCGGTGAACAGTTCGCGCACGATACGGCGCGCCTTGGTCGTCATCCGCACCACGCGAAAGTGGCGGTAAAGATTGTCGAACAGGAAGCGCTTGAGCACATCGGCTTCGGCGCGCACCGCCGCCGAAAACCCCGCCAGCGGCGGCGCGGCACGCACTTCTTCGACCGTGGCGGGCGCATGTTCAGCGATGCGCGCGGCCGTGGTCTCGGTCAGGTCGACGATAAGCGTATTGATCATGCGCCGGATGGTCTCGGCGATCTGGCGGCGCGACGCCACGGCGGGGTACAGGCGCAGGACTTCGGCGTGATGGCGCGCGAACAGGCTCACGTCCTGCAACTGCTCCAAGGTGATCAAGCCGGAGCGCAGGCCATCGTCGACGTCGTGATTGTTGTAGGCGATCTCGTCGGCCAGATTGGCCAGCTGCGCCTCCAGCGACGGCTGGCGCTTCAACAAAAACCGTTCGCCGACATCGCCCAGTTGCCGCGCATGCGATAGCGAGCAGTGCTTGAGTATGCCCTCGCGGGTTTCAAAGCACAGATTCAGCCCGTCGAAGGCGGCGTAGCGTTCTTCCAGCGCGTCGACCACACGCAGGCTCTGCAGGTTGTGTTCGAAGCCGCCGGCCGCCGGCGCCAGTTCGCGCATGCAGGCGTTCAACTCGTCCTGTCCGGCGTGGCCGAACGGCGTATGGCCCAGGTCGTGCGCCAGCGATATCGCCTCGGTCAGTTCCTCGTTCAAGCGCAGGCTGCGCGCCAGCGTACGGGCGATCTGGGCCACTTCCAGGCTGTGCGTCAGCCGCGTGCGAAACAGGTCGCCCTCGTGATTGACGAAGACCTGCGTCTTGTATTCCAGGCGCCGGAACGCGGTGCAATGGATGATGCGGTCGCGGTCGCGCTGGTAATCGGTACGATTGGTCGGCGGCGGTTCAGCGTGCTTGCGGCCCCGGCTGTGGGCGGGATCGCAAGCATAGGGCGCCAGCACAGTCATGTTCATCGCCGCCGCCCCATCGTCCATCAGACCGGGCCCACGGTGCGCGCCAGCACGCGCAGCACGGCGTCTTCGGGGGCCTTGCGCGTCAACGCTTCGCCGATGCGCGGGGTCAGGACGAAGCGGATCTCACCGCCCTCGGCCTTTTTGTCGACCCGCATCAAGTCCATCCAACGCTGCGCGCCCAGGTCCGGCGCCACCGTGGGACAACCGATCGCCGCCACCAGGTCGCGCACGCGATCCACGTCACCGGCCGGGAAGCCGGCCACTTCGGCCGACAGTTCCGCCGCTTGCACCATGCCGCAACCCACGGCTTCGCCATGCAGCCAGGCGCCGTAGCCCAGGCCCGATTCGATGGCGTGGCCGAAGGTATGGCCCAGGTTCAGGATGGCGCGCAGGCCGCCTTCGCGTTCGTCCTGCGCCACCACCTGCGCTTTCAATTCGCACGACACCCGGATGGCATGCGCGATGGCAGCCGGCTCCAACGCCCGCAAGGCACCGGCGTTTTCCTCGCACCAGGCCCAGAAGACCGGATCGAGGATCATGCCGTACTTGATCACTTCCGCCAGCCCCGCCGACACTTCGCGCGCCGGCAAGGTGCCCAGCACGTCGGTATCGATTTCCACTGCCACCGGCTGATGGAAGGCGCCAACCATGTTCTTGCCGAGCGGATGGTTCACGCCGGTCTTGCCGCCCACGGACGAATCGACCTGCGCCAGCAGCGTGGTCGGCACCTGCACGAAGCGGATGCCGCGCATGTAGACGGCCGCCGCGAAGCCGGTCATGTCGCCGATGACGCCGCCGCCCAGGGCCACCAGCACCGAACGGCGATCGAAACCGTTGGCCAGCAGCGCGTCGAAAATTTGGTTCAGCGTCTGCCAGTCCTTGTGCGCCTCGCCGTCCGGCAGCTCGATACGCAGCACGCGGCGCCCGCTGCGGGCCAGCGCGCGTTCGGCGCGCTCGGCGTACAGCGCGCCCACGGTGGGATTGGTGACCAGGGCGATGGCCGTGGCATCCGCGGGGATGGACTCGTCCAGGGCATCCAGGCGCCCCGGGGCGATACGGATGGGATAGCGTCCGCCAGGGACATCGACGTCAACGACATTCATGCTTGCTTGATCTCGTAGGCTTGCAGTTTGGGCACCAGCGACTTCACCAGGGAATAGACCGGCGTGCAGCCGGTTTCCACGGTCAGATGCGCGACCTCGCGGTAAAGCGGTTCGCGCTTTTGCAGCAGGTCGCGCAGTGTCGCGCGGGGATCGGCGGTCCGCAACAGCGGTCGGTTGCGATCGCGCGCGGTACGCCGGAACAATTCATCCACGCTGGCACTAAGATAGACCACGACGCCCTGCTCGCGCAGCAGCTTGCGGTTGCCGTCGGCCAGGATCGCCCCGCCGCCGGTGGCCAGTACGATGTTGCGGCGCGAGGCGCAGCGTTCCAGCGCTGTCGACTCGCGCCTGCGGAAGCCTTCCTCGCCTTCGATTTCAAAAATGACGGGTACCCGCACGCCGCAGCGGGCTTCCAGTTCATGGTCCAGGTCGACGAATTCGCGCCCCAACGCACGCGCCAGGCCCCGTCCTATCGTTGTCTTGCCGGCGCCCATCATGCCGACCAGGAAAATAGGCAGGTCGTACGGCAAGGTCGCCCGCGGGCCGGGCAAGGGCTGGCAGGGGTCGTAAAGCAGCCCGGACTCGGAGTCCGGGCAGGAGGCGGAGTCAGTGTCCGGGGCCGGATCTTCGTCCGGGCAGGCGGGTGGGATGACGTTCATGGTGAGTATTATCCCATTGGCAAGAGTTGTCCGCGCGCTACACTGAACCACGCTGTTACAGAAACCGACGTTCGCGCCAGGGCCCGGCCGCGAGTTGCCCTTAAAATCGCCGCGATGAGCAAGCCCCAGAACCCCTCCCAGAAAGACCAGCCCACCCATAGCGGCTCTCCCTTCCTCCGTTTTTTCGTCAAGCTCGGCATATTCGGCCTGGGCCTGGGGTTATGCGGACTGCTGCTGGGGGGCATGGCCCTGGCACTGGCCTGGCCCAATCTGCCAGACCTGCACGCGATGACCGACTACCGGCCCCGCGTGCCGCTGCGCGTCTATACGGCGGACAAGGTGCTGATCGGCGAATTCGGCGAAGAGCGCCGCAATGTGCTGCGTTTCAACGAGATTCCCGACGTCATGAAGGCGGCGGTGCTGTCGGCCGAGGATGACCGCTTCTACCAGCACGGCGGCATCGACTGGACCGGCGTGGCGCGGGCTGGGCTGACCAACCTCATCAATATGTCCAAGACGCAGGGGGCCAGCACCATCACCATGCAGGTGGCGCGTAACTTCTACCTGTCGTCGGAAAAAACCTATTCGCGCAAGTTCTACGAGCTGCTGCTGACGTTCAAGATCGAGTCCAGCCTGAGCAAGGACCAGATTCTTGAGCTGTACATGAACCAGATCTACCTGGGTCACCGCGCCTACGGTTTCGCTGCTGCCTCGCGCACGTATTTCGGCAAGCCGCTGTCGGAGATCACGCCTTCCGAAGCCGCCATGCTGGCCGGTATTCCCAAGGCGCCGTCCCGGTTCAATCCGCTGTCCAACCTGCCGCGGGCGCAAATCCGCCAGCATTACGTGCTGGGCCGCATGCACAGCCTGGGCTATCTGACCGACGCCGAATACCAGACGGCCATGAGCCAGCCCATCGTGCTGAAGTCGGCTGAAGGCACGCCGGCGGGCGGCTACTCGATACACGGCGAATACGTCGCTGAACTGGCGCGCCAGCTCCTGTTCGGCGTGTACCAGGACAACGTCTATTCGCGCGGCCTGAATATCTACACCACCGTGCAGTCCAAGGACCAGGAATCGGCCTACCGCGCGGTGCGCGAGGGCGTGCTGGACTACACCCGCCGTGCCCCCTACCCCGGCCCGGAAGACCAGCTGGACATGCCCGCCGGCGTCGAGAACAACCCTGGCCAGATGGATGAGTTCCTGGACGGCGTGCTGGACAAGTACAGCGACAGCGGCGACCTGCTGGTGGCGGTGGTCCTGTCGGCCAGCCCCACCGAGATCCGCCTGGTGCGCAGCTCGCGCGAAGTCATCTCCATCACGGACAAGAAGGCGCTGGGCGTGGTGGCCCGCGCCCTCAATGACAAGGCCAAGGCGGAACTGCGCATCAAGCGCGGCTCCGTGGTCTATATCCACAAGCTGCCCGACGACAGCTGGGAAGTCATCAACATGCCGGCGGTGCAGGCGGCCTTCGTCTCCTTGTCACCGCAGGACGGCGCCATCCGCGCCATGGTCGGCGGCTTCGATTTCTACCGCGGCAACTTCAACCGGGTCACCCAGGCCTGGCGCCAGCCGGGTTCGAACATCAAGCCCTTCGTCTACGCCGCCTCGCTGGAACGCGGCCTGACGCCGGCCACCCAGATCTCGGACCAGCCTTTTGAACTGAGCGCGTCGCAGACCGGCTCCAAGGCCTGGAGCCCGAAGAACTACGGCAACCAGTACGAGCCCATGCTGACCATGCGCCAGGGTCTGTACAAGTCCAAGAACATGGTGTCCATCCGCATTCTGCAGGCGATCGGCCCCCAATATGCGCAGGACTACCTGACCCGCTTCGGCTTCGACAAGTCGCGCCAGCCCGCGGTGCTGCCGCTGGCCCTGGGCGCGGGCTCGGTGACGCCCCTGCAGCTGGCCGGCGCCTACTCGGTGTTCGCCAATGGCGGCTACCGCATCACGCCCTACCTGATCGACAAGGTCACCGACAGCAGCGGCAAGGTGGTGATGCAGTCCAAGCCCGTGGTGGCCGGCGACTCCGCCGCGCGCGCCATCGACCCGCGTACCGCCTTCGTGATGGACGACATGCTGCGTGGCGTGGCCACCTACGGCACGGCCGCCCGCGCCCGCGCCGTGCTCAAGCGCAACGACATCGCCGGCAAGACCGGTACCACCAACGAATCGGTGGACGCCTGGTTCTCCGGCTATACGCCCAGCCTGGTGGCGACGGCGTGGCTGGGCTATGACCAGCCCAAGTCGCTGGGCTCGCGCGAAACCGGCGGCGGCGTGGCGCTGCCGATCTGGCTGAGCTATATGGGTGACGTGCTCAAGGGCGTGCCGGAGCAGAAGCAGCGTCCGAAGCCGGACGGCCTGATCTCCGAAGGCGGCGACTACTATTTCTCGGAATTCCCGCCTGGCCAGGCGGTGGCGCGGCTGGGCCTGCCGCAGGGCGATTCGCTGGGCGAGTTCCTGAACGCGCTGAGTTCGTCGACGAATGACGGCGACGGCTTCAACAATGCGCCGCAGAAACCGCAGGGTACGTCGTTCGGCGAAGGCTCGATTCCCATTCCGCGCTAACCGGAGGGAAGAAGGCCCGGCGCCGGCGGTCCGGCCCGAGCCGCCGCGACAGGGGCGTCAGAGCTTGACGGTTATCGGTACGCCGGCCGCGTCCGAACAGATCTGCGACAGGGCATCGGCCAGGCCGGGACCGCCGCGGGTATCGTTCCAGTGCTTGCCGTCGTAGCGGTAATGGAAACCGCCGCTACGCGCGGCGACCCATATCTCCTGCATGGCAGCCTGGCTGTTGACGACGACATGGGTGTCGTCCTCGAAGACCAGGGTCAGCACATTGCCGCTGCGATTGGCCTCGATGTCCACATCCAGCGAAGCCGCCCAGTCGTCAGCCTGGCTTTCGAGAGAATCGAGCACCTGCTCGACCAATGCAAGAAATTCGGTTTCGTTCATAATCCCAACCTGCATGAATTTCGGAGTTCCCAGTGTCCCATAAGGCAAGCAGCCGCAGGGTTCTACGCATTGTAGCCACGCTGGCCACCGGCGCCTGGCTGGCGGGTTGCGGCTATAAAGGCCCGCTCTACCTGCCCACCGGCGACAGCAAGGAGCAGGCCAAGCCCCCCGTCGGCATCCGTCCGGCCCCGTTGCCGCCGACCATTCCCGGCAGCGCGCCCGACGTTCGCATCATCCCCGCCCTTCCTACCCTTCCGTCGACCGGTTCACAACGATGACTGTTTCCCTTCCCCAGCGCACCCAACCGGCCGGCCATCCCTTTTTCCACGTCAAGGACGGCTCCCTGTACGCAGAAGACGTGCCGCTGCAGGTGCTGGCCGACCGCCTGGGCACGCCGCTGTACGTCTACAGCCGTGCCGCCCTGCATGCCGCCTGGGAGTCCTATCGCAGCGCCATCGCGGGCCGCGACGTGCTGGTCTGCTACGGTATGAAGGCCAATTCCAACCTGGCCGTGCTGAAGGAATTCGCGCGGCTGGGGGCAGGTTTCGACATCGTGTCCGGCGGCGAACTCAAGCGCGTGCTGACCGTGGGCGCCGATCCCGCCAAGGTGGTCTTTTCCGGGGTGGGCAAGCAAGCCTGGGAAATGCAGGCTGCCCTGGAAGCGGGCGTCAAATGTTTCAACGTCGAGTCCGAGGCGGAATTGCACCTGCTGTCCGATGTCGCGGTGTCGATCGGCAAGAAGGCGCCCGTGTCGCTGCGGGTCAATCCCGACGTGGACGCGGGCACCCACCCGTACATTTCCACCGGCCTGAAGGAAAACAAGTTCGGCATCGCCATCGAGAACGCGCTTGACGCCTATCGCACGGCCGCCGGCCTGCCGGGCCTGCACGTGGTGGGCGTGGATTGCCACATCGGCTCGCAGATCACCGAAGTCAGTCCCTACCTGGATGCCCTGGACAAGCTGCTCAACCTGATCGATGCACTGGCCGAGGCCGGCATCGCCATCGAGCACCTGGACCTGGGCGGTGGCCTGGGCATCACCTATGTGGATGAGACCCCGCTGTCGCCCAAGGCGCTGCTGGACCAGGTATTCGCCCGGTTGGAAGCGCGCAAGCTGGCGCACCTGAAGCTGGTGATGGAACCGGGCCGCTCGCTGGTGGGCAATGCGGGCGTGCTGCTGACCACGGTGCAATTCCTCAAGCCCGGCGAGACGCACAATTTCGCCATCGTCGACGCGGCCATGAACGACCTGCTGCGTCCCACGCTGTACGACGCCTGGCACGGCGTGCTGCCACTGCACCAGCGCAAGGGCGAGCCGGTGGAGTACGACGTCGTCGGTCCCGTTTGCGAGAGCGGCGACTGGCTGGCCCGCAAGCGTCCGCTGGTGGTGGAACAGGGTGACGTGCTGGCGATCGAGTCGGCCGGCGCCTATGGCATGGTCATGGCCGGCAACTACAACACGCGGCCGCGCGCCGCCGAAGTGATGGTGGACGGCGCGGAATACCACGTCATCCGCAAGCGCGAATCGGTGGAAGACCTGCTGCGCGGGGAATCGACGCTGCCCTGAGCGGGGCGTTGAAGCCAGGCGCTGGACACCCTGGCCGCAAAGGCCGGCGGCAAGCGCCACCTGTGAAAAAACCCGCCTAGGCGGGTTTTTTCTTTGGGCTTCGGGGCCGGCCCGGCTGCGGCCGACCGGCAAATGCAGCCGCTTGGTCTCAAGCCGGCGATCTGACTGAGACCGGCTTTGCAGGCGCCTACAACTGCCCGTAGGAATGCAGCCCGGACAGGAACATGTTCACGCCCAGGAAGGCGAAGCTGGTGACCACCAGGCCTATCAGCGCCCAGTAAGCCGCCATGACGCCGCGCAGGCCCTTGATCAGGCGCATGTGCAGCCAGGCCGCGTAGTTCAGCCACACGATGAGGGCCCAGGTTTCCTTGGGATCCCACTGCCAGTAGGCGCCCCAGGCATCGGCCGCCCACAGCGCGCCCAGCACGGTCGCCACGGTGAAGAAAGCGAAGCCGATGGTGATGGCGCGGTACATGATGTCGTCCAGCACCTCCAGCGAAGGCAGCGCCGCCGCGATGCGGCGCCGGCCCAGCAGGATGGCGGAGACGATCAGGATGCCGATGCCGAAATACTCCATCCAGACGGGCGACAGTTCCTTGGTGCGGAAGATCATGGGTTCCGCGCACAGCAGTGCGCCCACCAGCAGCAGCGGCGACATCTTCAGCCAGGACGTGGTGTTGGCGTGCTCCTTGATCAGGTACGCGAACCCCACCATCGCCGACAGCGAGAACGTGCCGTAGCCGATGAAGTTGGCCGGCACGTGCAGCTTCATCCACCAGCTTTTCAAGGCCGGCACCAGCGGCTGGATCTGCGCGGCGTCGCGGGTAAAGGCGTACCACAGCAGGAACATCACCGCGGACGAAATCACCAGCAGCACGAAGCCGCCCAGGGCGCGCGTGTTGTAGCGGCGCTCGTAGTACAGATAGAACAGCGCGGTGATCAGCGAAAACAGGACGAAGACTTCATACAGATTGCTGACCGGAATGTGGCCCAGGTCCGGCCCCATCATGTGGCCTTCGCGCCAGCGCACCAGCATGCCAGTGAGGCCGGCGAAGACCGCGCCCCAGGTCAGCGCGCTGCCCAGCCAGGCCGCCGTCGGGCTGAACAACCCGATCCAGTAACAGGCCGTGGCCAGCACGAACAGCGCCGACATCCACAGGATGGCCGATTGCGACGACAGCAGGTATTTCAGGAAGAACACCTGTTCCGCGCGGTTCAGGTCGGTGCCGTACAGCATGATGGCCAGGCCGCTGGCCAGCGCGGCGGCGATCATCAGGCGGCGCAAGGGCCGCCACAGCCAGCCCATCCACGTCAGCACCGGCACGGCGCCGCACAGGATGAGCTTCTCGTAGTAATCCATCGAGCCGGCGAAGCGCGTCAGGGCATAGCCCGCGCCCACCGCCAGCAGCAGGAAGAAGACGGCATCGGTCCAGTCGGGACGCCCGCGCTGGATGCGACCGTCGCCGCTTTCGGAAATGCCTTCCTGCCAAAGTTCGGCGGCAGGAGTGGAAATGGTGGAATCTGACATTGGGGGGGCCTCACTGCTTCAGGCGCAGCAGCGCCTGCTTGAATCGTTCGAACTCGCGCTGGAAATCGAGGGTGCGCCGCTGCGACGTCATGGCAGCCTGCACGGCGCTGCCGGAATCACCCTCGGGCGTAATCCACACCCAGACACGGCGGTCGCGGATGTAGAACATGCTGAACACACCAAGAATCAACAGCAGACAGCCCAGGTAGACCGCCTTCTTGCCGGGCGTGCGGCTGACCTGGAATACGCTGGCCTGCACCTGCTTGAAATCGGCCAGGGTGAAAAACACGGGCGAGGGATACAACGCCAGGTCCGACAGCGCGGCCACGGCGATGCGCGACCAGACGGCCGCCTGGGCGCCCGCTTCGCCGCTGGTGGCCAGGGGCGGCAGGCCGGCGCGTTCGCGTTCGATGGCGCGCAACTCCGCCACGCTGGAACCGATCAGGCGCACGACGATGTCGGCGGCGCGTTCCATGTCCGCGGGCTGCGTATTGCTTTGCAGGAAGGCGGCCACGGCCTGCAGGCCGCCTTCGGAGAAGGTCTGCAAGGCGCGCTCGGCGGCCGCTTCCAGCGGCTGCTTGTCCACCCCCTGCGGGGCATTCTTGTCGGCGAAGCGTTGCGCCGCTTCCTTGCGTGCCTGCGGATCGGCCAGCAGCGCGCGCAGGCGCATGAACTCGGCCACGCTGTTGTCCGCATCGACGGGCAGGCGGGCGTAGCGGTAGGGCTCGCTGGCGTTGCTGCGCACGCCGGTCAGGAATACCGGGGCGCCGTCCAGCACCACCGGCAGCATGTAATTGCGGAACTCATGCGACTGGCCGCTGGCGTCGACCAGGCGGAATTCGACGGCGGGGCCGACGTTGCGCAGGTTGTCGTTCTTCTTGCCGGCCGCGCTGCCGGCCACCGCTGCCACGTCCTGCGAAAAATTCGTCGCCGGTTTGGGCGTGCCGCCGGACAGATCTTCCACGTTGATAGGCCGCAACGCGGTCACGTCCACCCGCACATCGTGCAGGGATGGCGGGGCGTCCTTGCCCGCATCCGACGTCTTGCCCACCGTGCCATCCAGCAGGAAAGGCGTGGCGTCGGTGCCACGCAGGGGATAGCCGCGCAATTGCACGGTGCTGCCGCCATCGTCGAAGCTGGACTGGTAGACCGTCACACCCTTGTAGCGCAGCGGCTCGTTGACTTCGATGGTCTGGTCGAAGGTCTTGCCGGTGTCGGGATCCTGGACTTCCACCTCGCTGGCGAAGCGGCTGGGCATGCCCGTGGAGTAGTAATCGATGGCGAATTTCTTGAGCGTCAGCGTGAACGGAATGGGCTGCACCAGCGCACCGTCGTTGACCATCACCACCGCGCTATTGGCCCGCCCGCCTTCCGGCACCAGCATGCTCGAACGGAAGCTGGGGTTGTGCAGGGACAGCCGGCCGCTGTCGGGCACCTGGCTGATCAGCATGTTGTCGAAAATGGGATGTTTGCCGCCCAGCCAGACCTGCAACCGGATGGGCAGCTCGCTGTCGAGCAGCCCGCCGATACAGATCACGATCATGGCGGTGTGCGCCAGGATGTAGCCCAGGCGGTTGGCGCTGCCCTTCTTCGCCGCCAGCAGCACCGCGCCATTGTCCTGGCGTTCGCGCACGGCGTAGCCCAGGTGCTTGAGCAGTTTGCGCACGGCGTCGGTGGCGGCGGGCACGGAAGCGGCGCTGTCGAACGCGGTCCGTTGCGGGAAGGCACGCAGGCTGGACGCGCGGACGTAATCGCGGAAAGAGACCGCGTCGCGCAGCATCTTCGGCGCATTGCGGATCAGACAGACCGAGGTGGAGGCCACCAGGAAAGTCATGATCAACAGGAACCACCAGCTGTTGTAGATGTGCCAGATGGAGAATTTATCGAACAGCTCGAACCAGAACGGACCGAACTGATCGATGTATTGCGAAGATGCGCGATTCTGTTCCAGCACGGTGCCGATGGTGCTGGCCACGCAGATGAACATCAGCAGGCTGACAGCGAAACGCATCGAGCCAAGAAGCTCGAAGAATTCGCCGGGGATGCTGCGCAGGGTGAAGCGGGAAGAGGAGGTATTCTGATTCATAAAACAAAAGGGGGGACCGGATCAGCCGGCAACCCCCCTTCGATAGACAGCAGGCGCCCGGACATGGTTCGGGCGCTTCGATATTTTTTAACGTAAGCCGGCCGCGTAGTCCGATACCGCTTGAATCTCGGCATCCGACATGCGATCGGCAATCGTGTGCATCGGGTCGCTATTCTTGCGATCACCGCTGCGGAACAGCTTCAGTTGTTCCTCGATATAACTCGGGAACTGCCCTGACAGGCGCGGATACTGTGCTGGTATCCCGGCGCCGTTGGGGCTGTGGCAAGACGCGCAAGCCGGTACATTACGCTCCGGCAGGCCGCCACGCCAGATCTTTTGGCCCAACTCTACCAACTCTTTGTGACCAGCCGTCGCGGGTTCCTTGAGCGGCTGTTGCGCCAGGTACAGCGCGATATTGGCCATGTCCTGGGGAGTCAGCGGCGCCACGTTGGCGGTCATGACGGTGGGATTGCCACCGCTGCCGTTGCGGGCCGGCGCCTTGGCGCCCTCCGCCAACTTGAAATCCGCCAGCTGCTTGGCCAGATACTCGTGGGCCTGGCCCGCAAGATTGGGATTCGCCGGGATGGTGCTGCTGCCCCCGGCGCCGTGACAGGCTACACAGGCCGTGATGTTACGAGCGGCATCGCCCTGCTCGTAAAGCTGGCCGCCTTTGGCCGCATCCGGCTTGGCTGCCCCCGGTGGCGCGTCAGCTGCCAGACAGGAAGTGGTTGAAACTACGAAAGCGCCCAGCATCAGCGCCGCTACTGACATTCGGGACTGCACACGCTTCATGTGTAAACCTCGATGATCGCAGCTTTATTCGTAACGATTCTTAGTCGTTACTTGAGCTATGTTTGCCATTCACCAGCCCTGCCGGAATACCGGACACCGGTAATCGAACATATGCAGCGAATACTGTCCGAGGAATCCAGAACCGCGGGCGTGGAGCCACCCTTGCAAGGGGGCGATTATACAATAGGGTTCGCAACCAACCGTTTCCATCGATACCGTGTCCCTCCTCCATCGCGCGTCCTTCTTCGTCTCGGCAGCCCGCCTGGACCAACTTCCGCCCCCCGGCGCGCCGGAGGTCTGTTTTGTCGGGCGCTCCAATTCCGGCAAGTCGACGGCCATCAATGTGCTCACCAACCAGCGCCGCCTGGCCTTCTCCAGCAAGACGCCGGGGCGCACGCGGCTGATCAATATGTTCGGTCTGCCGGACCCGCTGGATCCGGAGCACGAGAAGATCGGCTACCTGGTCGACCTGCCGGGCTACGGCTACGCCGCCATCAACAAGGCCGAGCGCGAAAAATGGGCTGAAGTGCTGGGCGGCTACCTGGCCACCCGGCAGTCGCTGGTCGGCGTCGTTCTGCTGGTGGACATCCGCCGCGGCGTCACCGACCTGGACCGGCGCCTGGTCGATTTCATCGCACCGACGGGCCGCCCCGTGCTGGCTTTGCTGACCAAGGCCGACAAGCTGCCCTACGGCCAACGCATGCGTACCGTGTTTGCCGTCAAGAAGGACCTGGCCGACATCGGCGCCTTGCATACCGTGCCTTTCTCGGCGCTGGAGCGCATTGGCCTGGAAGAGGCCGGCGAACATATCGCGAACTGGATTTCACCGAAGGTAGTGCCATGAACCACCACATCATCTCCGCTCAATTCCCCGCTGCCCGCCCGCGCCGCCTGCGCCGTGACGATTTCACCCGTCGCCTGGTGCGCGAGAACACGCTCACCGCCAACGATCTGATCTATCCGGTGTTCGTGGCCGAAGGCAAGGGCCTGCAACAGGCCGTGCCGTCGTTGCCGGGCGTGGTGCGCTATTCGCTCGACACCCTGCTGCCGGTGGCCGAGCAATGCGTGCAACTGGGCATTCCGGTGCTGGCGCTGTTTCCAGTGATCGATCCGTCGCTGAAGACGCCGGATGGCATCGAAGCCACCAATCCCGACGGCCTGGTGCCGCGCGTGGTGGCCGAGCTGAAGAAGCGCTTTCCGGAACTGGGCGTGTTGACGGACGTCGCGCTGGATCCCTACACCAGCCATGGCCAGGACGGCATGATCGACGACGACGGCTATGTGATCAACGAGCCGACCGTGGAACTCCTGGTCAAGCAGGCTTTGGTGCAGGCGCATGCGGGCGTCGACATCGTCGCGCCCAGCGACATGATGGACGGCCGCATCGGGGCCATCCGCCAGGCACTGGAAGGCGCCGATCACATTCATACGCGCATCATGGCTTACTCGGCCAAGTACGCCAGCGCGTTCTACGGGCCCTTCCGCGACGCGGTGGGTTCGGCCTCGAATCTCGGCAAGTCGAACAAATCGGCGTACCAGATGGATCCGGGCAATATCGATGAAGCGTTGCGGGAAGTGGCCGGCGACCTGGCCGAAGGCGCGGACATGGTGATGGTCAAGCCCGGCATGCCTTATCTGGACGTGCTGCGCCGCGTCAAGGATGCGTTCCGGGTGCCGACCTTCGTGTATCAGGTGAGCGGCGAGTACGCCATGCTGAAGGCGGCGGCCCAGAATGGCTGGCTGGACCATGACAAGGTGATGATGGAGTCCCTGCTGGGCTTCAAGCGCGCCGGGGCCGATGGGATCCTGACCTACTTCGCGATCGATGCGGCGAAGAAGTTGAAGGAACTTTAAGAGGAATTTTTATTGTGAGGGGTAAACCCCCACGCCCCCTTTTTGGGCTAGCGCCACATGGTTCGCCGCCGAGCGCTTAGCCGCCGCGCCGGTGTTCCGGCCGAAACAGGATCAACCTGCTGCCGTCCGTTACCGGCTGCCTGGAATTTTCACTACACATGGCCCACCTTACGGTGGGCCATGTTTTTTTCAACGTATGGCGGGATCAACCGCGCAGCAAAGGCAGCAGCGTTTCGCCCTGGCGCTTGATCTCCTGCAGATAGGGCGTATCCGACAGGATGAAATGGCGTATCCCCAGCGCCTGGTATTTGCGCAAGGAACTGGCCACTTCCTGCGCCGAACCCACCAGCCAGGTGGTGCCCGCGCCCCCGCCACCATAACGCCCCGGCGCGGTGTAGAGATTGTCATCCAGCACATCGCCACGCGCCTGCAGATCCAGCAGGCGCTTCTGCCCTTCGGCCAGGAACGTACGGCCATGGTCGTTCCAGCCGGCCCCCTGCGTCGCCGCCATTTTCGCCACCTTGGCCTCGGCATCGGCCCAGGCCTGCGCCGACGTCTCGCGCACGACGGCCGTGATGCGCAGGCCGAATTCCAGCGGCGCGTGTTCCCGACCCAATTGCCCGGTCAGTGTCTTGAGCCGCTCGATGCGCGCCTGCACGTCGGCCAGCGGTTCGCCCCAGAACAGCTGCACATCGGCCTCGGTGGCCGCCACGCGTTCAGCCGGCGCCGATGCACCACCGAAATACAGCCTGGGATGCGGCCGTCCCGGCCGCGCCTGGATGCGCGGCACCACGGTGGCGTCGGTGACCTGGAAATGTTCACCCTTGTAGGTCACGCTCTCTTCCGTCCACAGCTTGCGCACCAGCTGCATGAATTCACGGGTGCGCGCGTAGCGATGCGCCTGGTCGCCTTCGCTGTCGCCATAGGCTGCCAGCCTGTCCTGGCCGGATACGATGTTGATGCGCAAGCGTCCATTGCTCAGGTGATCCAGCGTCGCCGCCGCGGTGGCAAACTGCGCTGGCTGCCAATAGCCTGGACGGATCGCAACCAGGGGATTGAAGCGCTCGGTACGGGCAGCCAATGCGGTGCCCACGGTGAAGGTGTCGGGACGGCCCCATCCGGTGCCGATCAAGGCGCCCTGCCAGCCGTATTCCTCCAACGCCTTGGCATGGCTGGTCAGCGTGTCCAGGCTGTTATGGTCGACCACGGGCTCGTCGCCTCGATGGCCGGCATAGACCTGGTTGGGGATGTACCAAAGGAATTCAGGATTCGTGCTGCTCATGCGATGCCTTGCAGTCTTGTGACGTCCGGGAATCCGGACGGATGCAAAAGCATGCCCGATCACGCGAGCGCGGTCGAAGAACAATCAAGCAGGACTTTATTTCCTAGAGCTATTAAAACTCGCCATACTTGGCGAAATCACGACCAGGATTATCGAATGCTAGAACGACTTGGATTCATCGGAACCGGCAGCATCACCGAAGCGATCATCGATGGGCTGGCGCAAAGCGACTACCCGCCCGCCGAAGTGATCGTTTCACCGCGCAATGCGGACGTCGCGGCGCGACTGGCGCGGCGTCATGCGATGGTGCGCGTGGCCCCCGACAATCAGCATGTGCTGGATCACTGCCCTGTGGTCTGCCTGGCGGTGCGGCCGCAGATCGCCGAAGACGTGATCCGTGAATTACGCTTCTCCGCACGCCATCACGTCCTCAGCTTCATCGCGACTTTCAGGCTGCAGCGGCTGCAAGCCCTGCTGCCCGATGTCGCCCGTGTCATCCGGCTGGCGCCCCTGCCGATGGTGGCGCACAAGTTGGGCACCACCATCATCCATCCTCGCGACCCAATCGCCGCGGCCCTGTTCAACACGTTGGGCACCGCCCTGGAGTCGGACGACGAGGACGATTTCGATGTCCTGTTCGCCGCCACCGCATTGATGGGCAGCTTCTTCCAGACGCTGCACGCGCAGGGCGCGTGGTTGCGGGAGCACGGGATTTCCCAGAGTGTCAGCCGTGCCTTCCTGGCATCGCTGGTCACGGGCCTGAGCGATGCCGCCAGCCGGACCGACATCCCTTTCGATGCGTTGGCGCGGGAGTTCTCGACTCGTGGCGGACTGAACGAGCAGATCACCGAAGACCTGGCGGCCCATGGCGTCTTCGGCGCCCATGCCGGCGCCATGGAGCGGGTGCTGGAACGCATCCGCAAACCGGCGGTCAGCGGGACGTGACCGCGTCCAGTGAACGGCCGAAGCGGGTGGCGTCCTGGAAGCCGATGACGCGGGCCTGGGGCAGTTCCTTGCCTTGGGCATCGAAGAACATGATGCCCGGCGGGCCGAACAGCTTGAAGCGCTTGAGCAGGGCGCGGTCGTCGGGATTGTTGGCGGTGACGTCGGCACGCAGCAGAAGCATGCCGCTCATGCGGGCCGCCACGGCGGGATCGGTGAAGGTGAACTTCTCCATTTCGCGGCAGGAAACGCACCAGTCGGCGTAGAAGTCGAGCATGACGGGACGGTTGGCAGCGGCCACCCGGCTTTCCAGTTCGGCGAGGGTGCGGATACGGTCGAAGGCCGGTTCGGACGCGCCGGCACTGGATGCACCGCCCGTGAATCCGCCTGATGCGCCGCCCGCAGCGCCGCCAGACCCGCCGTTGGCCGCCGTTCCTGTCCAGCCCCCTGCGCCGCCACCGCGCGCCGCCAGGTGAGCCAGAGGCTGCAATACGTCGCGTGCGCCGCTGGCGGCGCCCACCAGCTGAGCTACCGCCACCAAGGCCAGCAGCAGGCCCAATCCCTTGCCGAACATGCGCCCGGCGCCCGCATTCGGGCCGATACCTTCAAATGCCCGCAGCATGACGGCACCGACGATGGCCAGGAAGGCCCAGCCCACCATTTGCACTGCGACCGGCACGATGGGCACCACCATCCACCAGGCGGTAGCCAGCAGCAGCACGCCGAAGAAGCGCTTGACGCCATCCATCCAGGCCCCGGCCTTGGGCAACAGCGTGCCCGCTGACGCGCCGACGATGAGTAGCGGCACGCCCATGCCCCAGGCCAGCGCGAACAGGGCCGAACCGCCCAGCACCACGTCGCCGGTCTGCGAAATGTACAGCAGGGCACCCGCCAAGGGGGCCGCCACGCAGGGGCCGACGATGAGGGCGGAAATCGCGCCCATCAGCACGGCGCCGGTGACGCGGCCGCCCGGGATGCGGCTGGCACGGTCGCTCATGCGGGCCTGGACGGCGGCCGGCATCTGGAAGGTATAGACATCGAACATCGGCAGCGCCAGCAAGGCCAGTAATAGCGCGAACAGCGTCAGCACCCAGGGGGTCTGCAGCCATGCGGCCAGGCCCGCGCCGCTGAGGCCCGCGGCGATGCCCAGGATGGTGTAGACCACGGACATGCCCAGCACATAGGCCGCCGCCAGGCCCAGACCGGTCCAGCGCGAAGGCGGGGTGGCCGAGCGACCGATGACGATGGTCGACAGGATGGGAATCATGGGCAGCACGCAGGGCGTGAGGGACAGCAGCACGCCCAGTAGCAGGAAGGCACCCGCGGTCTTCAGCCATCCCATACCCGCGATGGCGCTGGCCAGGCCGACGTCGTCGCTGCCCGTCAGGGTGGCGAAGCCGGCGTTGGCGTTGGCGTCGACGTTGCCAGTCGCATTGGCACCCGTATTGACAGCCGTAGCAGCCTGCGTTGCGGGTGCGGCGGACTGGGCCGGGGCCGTGGCGCCCTGGCCGGCAGTCGGGGCAGATCCATTGCCTAGCCGCGCCAGCGCCAGCGCCGGCGCGGCTCCCGCTACGGCGGGCGGGGTGTCGATCTGGGGCGCGGGGGCCAGGCCGGATTTCGCCAGGCCGGGACGTGTCGCGTCAGGGGCCACGCTGATGCCAGGAGCGGCTTCGGCAAGCTGGCCGGCACCGCTGGCACCACTGCCACCAGTAGCGCCGCCAGCATCGCCAGCACCGCCGCCATCGCCGCCCGGGATACCGCTGGAATAGCCCCACACCGGCGGTCCGGCGACCTGGTAGCCGCCGTTGATCGGCCGCAGCTTGATGCGGTTCTCCATCGGCGGATAGCAGATCCCCGCGTCGGCACAGCCTTGTCCCACCACCACCAGCGTCACATCGCCCGGCTGTCCGCCGGCGGGATGCACCGGGATGTCGATGGTTATCGGCTTGTGATAGACCTCCATGTTCTTGTCGAAGGTCGGGTCATACTTCACGTCGCCTGCGGGCAAGCGGGCCTGGCCCAGGGTCGCGGCGCCTTGGGGATCGAGCGCGAAACCGAAGCGCTCGCGGTACATGTAATAGCCCTTGGGCACCTTGAACTCGACCCGCACGGTATTCGGATCGGCCATGGCCGCGCTGGCGGGGAAGACTTTCTCCGGCGGCAGGAAGTCGTCCTCGGCCCGGCTGGCGCCCGGCCAAGCCAGCACCGTCAGCAGGCATAGCAAGGCGAACAGCCATTCCGTCCACGCCCTGTGCGACGCCGGCTTGGCGCCCGCAGCCGCAACGCCCATCGTGATCGTGGACAGCGTGGGCATTGCCACCGCAACTGCTGACGTACCGCGCATGGAATACTTCCTTGTTCTCAGGCCACCGGCGTGGTGCCGGCCGTCTGTTCCCGCACCCACTTCAGATACGCCGGCGCACCCCCGATAACGGGCACGGCAACCACTTCCGGCACTTCGTAGGGGTGCTGGCGGGTAATCGACTCGACCAGGGCGTCGAGCTTGCCGGCAGTGGTCTTGAAGCACATCGGCACCTCTTCGGCGCCTTCGACGACACCCTGCCAGGTATAGATAGACAGCATCGGTGCGCCCAGGTTCACGCAGGCCGCCAGGCCTTCTTCCACCACGATGTGGGCGATGCGCTTGGCCAGCAACAGATCGGGCGCGCTGCTGAACACCATCACGATATCGTCTTGCTGCGGCATGTCAGTCTCCCAAGGCACGCAGGACGCACCTGCACGCAGGGATTTTAGCCCGCCTCGGGGCTACCCTGACGCCTGCGCCATCGCCCCGCCGCCCGTGACGCGCAACCCGCGGGAAAACAAAAGGCGAACCCGGAGGTTCGCCTTTCGTCCCTGAAGCCTGCCGATTACTCAGCGGACTTGTCGGCTTCGGTTTCCGTAACTTCCGGACGGTCAACCAGCTCCATGAAAGCCATGGGCGCGTTGTCGCCTTGACGGAAACCCATCTTCAACACACGGGTGTAGCCGCCGTTGCGGGCAGCATAACGGGGGCCGATCTCGGCGAACAGCTTGACCACGACTTCACGATCGCGCAGACGGGCAAAAGCCAGACGCTTGTTCGCGAGGGTGGGGTTCTTGCCCAGGGTGATCAGGGGTTCGACGATGCGGCGCAATTCTTTCGCCTTCGGCAGCGTGGTCTTGATCGCTTCGTGGGTGAGCAGCGAAACGGCCATGTTGCGGAACATGGCAAGACGGTGACTGCTGGTGCGGTTGAGCTTACGCAAGCCATTACCGTGACGCATGATGATTTCCTTTGAATCTAAAAGACGGCGTTTCCGCCATCGGGTTATCCGGCTCTTCTATCGACCTGGAAATCCAGGCCGCGGTCCGGTGGAATCGGTTGCGGCCACCACCCATGTGGTGGCCGCGTAAAACTATCAGGGACGCTCGAGGCCCAGGGGCGGCCAGTTTTCCAACTTCATGCCCAGGGTCAGGCCACGTGCAGCCAACACTTCCTTGATTTCGTTGAGCGACTTGCGACCCAGGTTCGGGGTCTTCAGCAGCTCGTTTTCGGTACGCTGGATCAGGTCGCCGATGTAGTAGATGTTTTCGGCCTTCAGGCAGTTGGCCGAACGCACCGTCAGTTCCAGGTCGTCGACCGGACGCAGCAGCACGGGGTCGATCTGCGGCGCGCCACGCACCGGCGCTTCGTACGAATCGCCAGCGCCTTCCAGGGCGGCGAAGACGGAGATCTGGTCCATCAGGATGCGAGCCGACTGACGCACCGCTTCCTCGGGCGAGATCACGCCGTTGGTTTCGATGTCCAGCACCAGCTTGTCCAGGTCGGTACGTTGTTCCACACGGGCGCTTTCGACAGCGTAGCTGACGCGGCGGACCGGGCTGAACGAAGCGTCCAGAATGATGCGGCCGATGGTGTGGGTGCGGTCTTCCGACAGCGCGCGCACGTTACCCGGCACATAACCACGGCCCTTTTCGACCTTGATCTGCATTTCCAGCTTGCCGGCTTCCGTCAGGTTGCAGATGACGTGGCCGGGATTGACGATCTCGACGTCGTGCGGCAGCTCGATGTCGCTGGCCAGCACGGTGCCCGCGCCGGTCTTGCGCAGCACCAGGGTGACTTCGTCACGGTTGTGCAGCTTGAAGACCACGCCCTTCAGGTTCAGCAGGATGTCGACGACATCTTCGCGCACACCCGGGATGGTCGAGTATTCGTGCACCACACCGGTCATCTGCACTTCGGTCGGCGCGTAGCCGGTCATCGAGGACAGCAGAATGCGGCGCAGGGCATTGCCCAGCGTGTGGCCGTAACCGCGCTCGAACGGCTCCATGACGATCTTCGCGTGATGGGTGCCGACCGGTTCGACTTCAATGGAACGGGGCTTCAGAAAACCTTGCGTGGACATGTACTGAGTTCCTTTTCAATACCCTCGGCTCGTTACACCGATAAGGCTGATGGAAGGTGAAAGAAAAAAACGGCACAAACCCGCCGCGCCTTTTGACAAGCGTTGCGGGTCTCGTGCGGGTACTGCGGAAGTATAGCGATCCGGGCAGCGTTGCCGTGCCCGGATTTCCGACTGGCGCCACCGGATATCGGTGAGGCGCCGTCCGAATTAACGCGAATACAGTTCCACGACCATGGATTCGTTGATGTCGCGAGCGACGTCAGCGCGATCCGGGGCCTGCTTGAAGACACCGCTCAGCTTGGTGGTGTCGACTTCAACCCACTGGGGAATGCCGATGCTGGTAGCCAGGTCGAGCGATTCCTTGATGCGGCCTTGCTTCTTGGCCTTTTCACGGACCGAGATAACGTCGCCAGCCTTGACCAGCATCGAAGCGATGTCAGCGGTGTGGCCGTTCAGCTCGATGGCGCGGTGGCTCACCAGCTGACGCGCTTCAGCGCGGGTCGAGCCGAAGCCCATACGGTACACAACGTTGTCCAGACGCGATTCGAGCAGCTGGATCAGCTTCTCGCCGGTGTTGCCACGGACGCGGTCGGCTTCGGTGAAGTACTTGCGGAATTGCTTTTCCAGCACGCCGTACATACGCTTCAGCTTCTGCTTTTCACGCAGCTGCAGACCGTAGTCAGACGTACGGGCACCCGAAGTGCGGCCATGCTGGCCGGGCTTGGAATCCAGTTTGCACTTGGAATCCAGCGAACGGCGGGCGCTCTTCAGGAACAGATCGGTACCCTCGCGACGCGAGAGCTTGCACTTGGGTCCAATGTAACGGGCCATGTGATTTCCTTAGATACGACGACGCTTGGGCGGACGGCAGCCGTTATGCGGAACGGGCGTGATATCAGCGATGCTCGAGATCTTGATACCCAGCGCGTTCAGCGCACGGACAGACGACTCACGGCCGGGGCCGGGTCCCTTGATGCGCACTTCCAAGGTCTTGATGCCATATTCCAGCGCCACGCGACCGGCCGTTTCGGCAGCCACCTGGGCCGCGAACGGGGTCGACTTGCGCGAGCCCTTGAAACCTGCGCCACCCGAGGTCGCCCAGGACAAAGCATTGCCCTGACGGTCGGTGATGGTGATGATGGTGTTGTTGAAGGACGCGTGAACGTGCGCGATGCCGTCCGATACGTTCTTCTTGACCTTTTTGCGCACGCGCGAAGCGCCGCTGGTGGAAGCTTTCGCCATAATCCAGTTCCTCGATTATTTCTTCAGGGACGCAGCAGCACGACGCGGGCCCTTACGGGTGCGTGCGTTGGTGCGCGTGCGCTGGCCGCGTACGGGCAGACCGCGCTTGTGACGTTGGCCACGATAGGTTCCCAGATCGATCAAACGCTTGATCGACAGTTGAACTTCGCGACGCAGGTCACCTTCGACCGTGAATACACCAACGTGCTCGCGAATGCGCTCGAGCTCGGCGTCGGTGAGATCCTTGACCTTTTTGGTAACGGGCACATTAGCAGCTTCGCAAATCTTGCGGGCGCGCGTACGACCGATGCCAAAAATGGCGGTCAGGCCGATCTCGGCGTGCTGATGCGGCGGAATGTTGATGCCAGCAATACGGGCCATGACTGTTCCTTAATGAATCTTTTGCGTTGGGCTAAAAAGCTCAGCCTTGACGCTGCTTGTGCCGCGGATCGGTGCAGATGACACGCACCACGCCGTGACGTTTGATAATTTTGCAGTTGCGGCAGATCCGCTTAACCGATGCCAATACTTTCATGGGTTACTCCCTGTTTATTCCGTAAACCACCCGCTTATTTCGAGCGGAACACGATCCTGGCTTTTGACAGGTCATAGGGCGTGAGCTCCACTGTGACCTTGTCGCCCGGCAGGATCCGGATGTAGTGCATACGCATCTTGCCCGAAATGTGGCCCAGGACAACGTGGCCATTTTCAAGCTTGACGCGGAACATTGCGTTGGGGAGGTTCTCTACGACCTCGCCCTGCATCTGTATGACGTCGTCCTTAGCCATCTTCTTTGCTAACGCATCGGCAGATTCGAATTCGAGCCCTTGAAGTTAGCCTTCTTGAGCAGTGAGTCGTACTGGTGGGACATCATGTAGGCCTGGACCTGAGCCATGAAGTCCATCGTCACGACGACGATAATCAACAACGAAGTACCACCGAAGTAGAACGGCACGTTCCAGCGCATGACCAGGAACTCGGGGAACAGGCAGACCAGGGTGATATACAGCGCACCAGCCAGGGTCAAGCGCATCAAGATCTTGTCGATATAACGCGCGGTCTGTTCACCGGGACGGATGCCCGGGACGAAAGCACCACTCTTCTTCAGGTTGTCCGCCGTTTCGCGGCTGTTGAACACCAGAGCCGTGTAGAAAAAGCAGAAGAAAATGATAGCGGCGGAATACAGCGTAATGTAGAGCGGTTGGCGCGGCGACAACGCAGCAGCCAGGTCACCCAACCAACGCATCTTCTCGCTACTCGAAAACCAGCTGGTAATCGTGGCCGGGAACAGGATGATCGACGAGGCGAAGATGGGCGGAATCACGCCGGCCATGTTCAGCTTCAACGGCAGATGCGAGCTCTGGCCGCCGTAGATCTTGTTGCCCACCTGGCGCTTGGCGTAGTTGACGGTGATCTTGCGCTGTCCGCGTTCCACGAACACCACGAAGGCCGTCACGGCAATCACCAACGCCACGATGAACAGGGCCGAAACCACCGACATCGAGTTCGTCCGCACCAGGTCCAGCAAGCCGGCCAGCGCAGTCGGCAACCCCGCCACGATCCCCGAGAAGATCAGGATGGAGATACCGTTGCCCAGGCCACGCTCGGTGATCTGCTCGCCCAGCCACATGATGAACATGGTGCCGGTCAGCAAAGTCACGACCGTGGTGAATCGGAACAACATGCCAGGATCCGTCACCAGACCCGGTTGCGATTCCAGCGCCACCGAAATACCCACTGCCTGCACCAGCGCCAGCACGACCGTGCCGTAGCGGGTGTATTGGGTAATCTTGCGACGACCGGCTTCGCCTTCTTTCTTCAATGCCTCGAGCGACGGCACCACAACCGACATCAACTGCATGATGATCGATGCCGAGATGTACGGCATGATCCCCAGCGCGAAGACCGAGAAGCGGGACAGCGCACCGCCCGAGAACATATTGAACAGGCCCAGAATCCCGCCTTGGTTCTGGCGGAACAAGTCCGCCAGGGCGTCCGGGTTGATACCCGGAACCGGGATGTGCGTACCCAGGCGGTACACCACCAAGGCGAGCACCAGGAAGACGAAACGACGCTTCAGATCGCCGTAACGAGATCCGGTCTTGCCCAGTGCCTGCGCGTTAGCCACTCTTCACCTCATCCGTCAATCAAGCAGCGATCGAACCGCCCGCAGCTTCGATGGCGGCGCGAGCGCCGGCCGTCGCGGTAATGCCCTTGAGCACGACCTTGCGCGAGAGTTCGCCGGACTTGATGACCTTGGCGTATCGAACTTGCTGGCCAACCACACCGGCCTGCTTCAGCACTTGCACGTCGATTTCGTCGACGGGCACGGCTTGCAGTTCCGACAGGCGGACTTCGGCGTACAGGTGCTGACCCAGGGGCGTGAAACCACGCTTGGGCAGACGACGCTGCAGCGGCATTTGACCGCCTTCGAAGCCGACCTTGTGGAAGCCACCCGAGCGGGACTTCTGACCCTTGTGACCGCGACCAGCGGTCTTGCCCAGGCCGGAGCCGATGCCACGGCCGACACGGCGCTTGGCATGCTTGGAGCCTTCGGCGGGCTTGAGCGTATTCAGTTGGAGTTGAGTATCCGACATCTCGATTCCTTAGACTTCCGACACAGTGACGAGATAATCCACTTTACGGATCATGCCGCGCACTTCGGGCGTATCTTTCAGGATCTTGGTGCTGTTGATACGACGCAGGCCGAGGCCGCGCACCGTATCACGGTGATCCTGCTTGGTGCCGATAACCGACCGCACCAGCGTAACTTTGATCTGCTTGTCAGCCATGATTTACCCCAAGATCTCTTCGACGGTCTTGCCACGCTTGGCGGCAACTTCCGACGGGGTCATGGAGGCGCGCAGGCCATTCAGCGTAGCGCGAACCATGTTGTAGGGATTGCTCGAACCGAGGCTCTTCGCAACCACGTTACGGATGCCCATCACTTCGAAGATGGCGCGCATCGGGCCGCCGGCGATCACGCCGGTACCTTCGGGTGCCGGCGAGATCAGCACCTTCGAGGCGCCGTGCTGGCCAACCACCGTGTGGAACAGCGTACCGTTCTTCAGGGCAACCTTGAACAGACCACGACGAGCCTGTTCCATCGCCTTCTGGACCGAGACCGGCACTTCACGCGCCTTGCCCTTGCCCATGCCGATGCGGCCGTCGCCGTCGCCAACCACCGTCAGAGCGGCGAAGGACATGGTACGACCACCCTTCACCACCTTGCTGACGCGGTTGACCGCAATCATTTTCTCGCGCAGACCGTCGTCGTTTTCCTTCTCGACCGGGCCCTTGCCTTGTGCTTTAGCCATTTGACTGATCCTCGCTTAGAACTTGAGGCCGGCTTCGCGCGCGGCATCGGCCAGCGCTTTCACGCGGCCATGGTAACGGAAGCCCGAGCGATCGAAGGCAACCAGTTCGATACCGGCGGCCTTGGCCTTCTCGGCGACGCGCTTGCCAACCAGTTCAGCGGCGGCCTTGTTGCCACCCTTGCCGACCTGGCCCAGCTGGGCGCGGACTTCTGCTTCCAGCGTCGAGGCGCTGACCAGCACGCGATCGCCTTCCGGCGAAATGATGTTCGCGTAGATGTGCAGGTTCGAGCGGAAAATCGACAGGCGATGAACGCGCAGTTCGAGGATTTTCCGGCGGGTCGGAACCGCACGACGCAAACGAGATACTTTCTTATCCATGATTCGTCCTTGCGTGCGCCGTTACTTCTTCTTGGTTTCTTTGATGATGACGCGCTCATCCGCATAACGCACACCCTTGCCCTTGTAGGGCTCCGGCGGACGGTAGGCGCGGATTTCAGCAGCCACCTGGCCAACAACCTGCTTGCTCGAACCCTTGATCAGAATTTCGGTCTGGGTCGGGCATTCGGCCTTGATACCGGCCGGCAGCTTGTGCACCACATCATGCGAGAAACCGAGTTGCAGCTTCACGGCGTCGCCCTGGACCTGGGCGCGATAACCCACGCCGACCAGGGTCAACTTACGTTCAAAACCCTTGCTGACGCCGGTCACCATATTGTTGACCAGAGCGCGCACGGTGCCCGACATCGCGTCGGCATGACGCGTTTCGTTAGCCGCAACGAAGGTCAGCACGCCGTTATCCAGCGAGATGGCAACGTCGCCCGTCAGGGGCTGCGTCAACGAACCCAGCGGGCCCTTGACGATGATTTGATCCTGCGCAACGGTGGCTTCAACACCCTTGGGCAGATTCACGGGGTACTTAGCGATACGTGACATTAGAATTTCTCCTTAGGCCACGTAGCACAGGACTTCGCCGCCAACGCCATTGGCGCGGGCCTTGCGGTCCGTCATCACGCCACGCGAAGTCGACACGATAGCCACGCCCAAGCCGTTCATGACTTGAGGAATGTTGCTACGGCCCTTGTAGATACGCAGGCCGGGACGCGAAACGCGTTCGATGCGTTCGATCACCGGGCGGCCGGCGTAGTACTTCAGCGAAAGCTCGAGCTCAGGCTTGGCCTGGGTGCCCTTGACTTCGAAACCGTCGATGTAACCCTCGTCCTTCAGCACAGCCGCGATAGCGGCCTTCAGCTTCGAGGAGGGCATGCTCACCGTGACTTTCGTAACTTGCTGCGCATTGCGAATGCGGGTCAGCATATCGGCGATGGGATCGCTCATGCTCATATTCGTTCTCCTACCAGCTGGCCTTGGTCATGCCCGGGATTTCCCCACGCATAGCCATTTCGCGAAGTTTGTGGCGCGTAAGGCCGAACTTGCTGAACACGCCACGCGGGCGACCCGTAACTGCGCAGCGGTTACGCTGGCGAGTGGGAGCGGCGTTGCGCGGCAGCTGTTGCAGCTTGAGCCGAGCTTGGTAACGTTCTTCTTCGGGCTTCGACTGGTCGTCGATGATCGCCTTCAGTGCGGTGCGCTTGGCGGAAAACTTCTCCGCCATCTTGGCGCGCTTGATATCACGATTGATCAGTGAAAGTTTGGCCACGTCATCGCCCCTTAGTTACGGAACGGGAAGCTGAAGGCGGTCAACAGTGCCTTGGCTTCTTCGTCGGTCTTGGCGGAGGTGGTGATGCTGATGTTCAGCCCACGCAGCGCGTCGATTTTGTCGTATTCGATTTCGGGGAAAATGATCTGCTCTTTCACCCCGACGTTGTAGTTGCCGCGACCGTCAAACGCACGGCCGGAGATACCACGGAAGTCACGCACACGAGGCAAGGCAATCGCCACCAGGCGGTCCAGGAATTCGTACATGCGTTGACCGCGCAGCGTCACCATGCAACCAATCGGATAGTTTTCGCGGATCTTGAAACCGGCGATAGCTTTCTTGGTCTTGGTGATCACGGGCTTTTGGCCGGCGATCTTGGTCAGGTCGCCCACGGCGTGCTCGATGACCTTCTTGTCGGCCACGGCTTCCGAAACGCCCATGTTCAGCGTGATCTTGGTGATGCGCGGAACTTGCATCGGGCTCTTGTAGCCGAACTTTTCCGTCAGTTCACCGACGATCTTGTCGCGATAGATTTCTTGCAAACGGGTCATAATCTGGTCGCCCCTTACGCCTTGGCGCCGACTTCGGCACCATTGGAACGGAACACACGCACCTTACGGCCGTCGACTTCCTTGACACCAACGCGGTCGCCCTTGCCAGTGGCAGGATTGAACAGCGCCACGTTCGAAACGTGGATGGGCAGGGTCTTTTCGACGATGCCACCGGGGTTGTTGGCCATCGGGTTGGGCTTGGTGTGCTTCTTGACGACGTTCACGCCTTCGACCAGAACGTGGTCGGCGTCGATACGCTCGAGCACGGTGCCACGGCGCTTTTTGTCGCGGCCGGTCAGGACGATGACTTCGTCGCCTTTACGAATATTGTTCATTGATGGCTCCTTACAGCACTTCCGGGGCCAACGACACGATCTTCATGAACTTCTCGGTACGCAGTTCAC
The DNA here is from genome assembly GCF_002209485.1 of Achromobacter sp. HZ34. Taxonomy (GTDB): domain Bacteria; phylum Pseudomonadota; class Gammaproteobacteria; order Burkholderiales; family Burkholderiaceae_B; genus Bordetella_C. The sequence goes on from NZ_NJIX01000003.1 coordinate 984,083, forward strand.
GCGTAACGGGTCCGAAGATACGAGTACCGATGGGCTCATGCTTGGCGTTGAGCAGCACGGCAGCGTTGTTGCCGAAGCGAATCAACGAACCGTCTTTGCGGCGCACGCCCTTGGCGGTGCGAACGACCACGGCGTTGTAGATTTCGCCCTTCTTCACACGACCGCGCGGAGCGGCGTCCAGGACGCTGATTTTGATGATGTCACCGATAGCGGCATAACGGCGCTTGGAGCCGCCGAGAACCTTGATGCATCGCACACGGCGCGCACCAGTATTGTCGGCCACGTCCAGCGTGGTCTGCATTTGGATCATGATTTTTCCTGTTCCAACTTAACCGGAAATTCGAAGTCGTGGTCTCGCGCCCTGGAACGGACCTGGGAGCGCGACCGATAAAGCCGCCCCACCCTGATCAGTCCCAAAACTTCATTACCAGGCGAATTCGCCGTTTCCTGCCAGTTTTGGTCCCGTAAGGCCCGTCTGACTTGCCCTGGGTTATGTGCCGCTGCTGCTGTCTTGCCGACAACCGCCGCCGCTAACCTCAAGCAACCCCTACGAACCTGGGTTGATATCCTGCGGAGTTTTCCCCTTTCGCCCGCCTGACTCTGCGTTGGTACCTGTGCACCGATCCAGCTATCGCTCGATCGCCTGCTCTTGTGTACCGCCTAGCCAGATTGACTATTTGGGAAAGCTGACCATTCTATCCGGCCGGCCTGGGGATTGCAAGCCCTTTGTGCTATCGGCGACCATAGTAGTCTTTTTCCCACAAATCATGCTTGGCCTTGCCGCGCTTGATCTCCGGCGTCAGGGGCGCCAGGGCCAGGACCAGCCGATTGATCCAGCGCATCGGCGCCCGGCAGGGCCGGTCAAAATCGACAAACAGGACCACTCGGACACCGTCGGTGTCGTTATGGACCTGATGCGGATAGAGGTCGTCGAAGACCACGGCCTCCCCTTCCCGCCAGACGTATCGCTGGGCGTTCACTTCTATCCAACAGTTCTCGCGCGGTTCCGGCACGACCAGGCCCAGGTGCAGGCGCAGCACTCCGTTATACGGGCCGCGGTGCAGGGGGATCCGCTTACCGGGTTCCAGGATGGAAAAGAAGGCGGTGCGGATGCCGGGAATATGCTTCAGCGCCGCGGCCGTTGCTGGACAGCGGTCCATATTGCGCGCAGAGCGCAGGCCATACGCCATGAAGACGAAGGTCTTCCATTGGTCGTCCGCGGTAATGGTGGCCACTTCGGGCGACAGCTCGTGGAAAGCCGGCAGCTGCTCGCGCTGCCCCAGGACGCCCATCAATTCCGTCCGTATCGCGGCGGCCTGGGCCTCCACTGCGGGGATCCAGGGAAATAGCGCATTGTCGAAAATCGGGTGGTCGCCCACCAGGGAAGCCTTGGCGATTCCGTTACGCAGCCAGTCGATCAGGCTAAAGAAGATACGCGAGAAAAGGGTAGGAACGGTGGCAGGCGCGAGCGGCTTCAAGATTGATTCTGTCCATGCAGGTTGTGCCGGGCTTCAACTTTACCGCCAGGCGCCGCCAACGTCATGCGAGCAGGCAGAAAAAAAGCCAAGGACGTGAGCCCTTGGCTTTTCAGGTACTGGTCGGGATGACTCCCGGCCGGTACGGGTACTACGCGTGCATCAGATGATGCGAGCGGCCTCGACCAGGCGCACCACGCTCCACGCTTTCGAGCGCGAGATGGGACGGCCTTCGGCGATTTCAACCATATCGCCTTCGTTGATCTGGTTCGTCTCGTCATGCGCTTTGTACTTCGCGGAGCGCACGATGATCTTGCCGTAGATGGGGTGCTTCACGCGGCGTTCGACGAGAACAACCACGGTCTTGTCCATCTTGTTGCTGACGACCTTGCCGACCAGCGTACGCTGGCGCTTGGCGGGTTGGGTGTTTTGCGTTTCGCTCATGATTAGCTTCCTGCCTTCTCGGTCTGCAAGGTGCGGACGCGAGCGATGTCACGGCGCACTTTACGCAGCTGGCTGGTGTTGGCGAGCTGCTGAGTAGCTCTCTGCATACGCAGACCGAATTGGGCACGGAGCAAGCTCTCAAGCTCTTGCTGCAGCTCGGCGAGGTTCTTGGTACGGAGTTCTTTGGCTTTCATGTCGGACTCCTTAGGTGCCAATGTGACGAGCTACGAAGGTCGTCGCGATCGGCAGCTTGGCGGCGGCCAGGCGGAAAGCTTCGCGAGCCAATTCTTCGCTCACCCCTTCCATTTCGTACAGCACCTTGCCGGGTTGGATTTCAGCGACCCAGTATTCCGGGTTGCCCTTACCGTTACCCATACGGACTTCGGCGGGCTTTTGCGAGATCGGCTTGTCCGGGAAAATGCGGATCCAGATCCGGCCGCCACGCTTGATGTGACGGTTGATGGCGCGACGAGCAGCCTCGATCTGGCGAGCGGTCAGACGGCCACGGCCGGTGGCCTTCAGGCCGTATTCGCCGAACGACACGTTGGTGCCGCGCGTGGCCAGGCCCGTGTTGCGGCCTTTCTGCTCTTTGCGATATTTTCTGCGTGCGGGTTGCAGCATGTTTATTCTCCTTCAGGCGCCGGCGCGGCGTCCGCCTTACGCGGACCGCGGCCACGGCCACCACCGCCGGGACGGCCACCAGGACGATCGCCACCAGGACGGTCGCCACGGGGGGCACGGCGCGGACGGCGCTCTTCTTCGCGAGGCGCGGCGGTCTCAGGCGGCAATTCGCCATTGGCCAGCATGTCGCCCTTGTAGACCCAGACCTTGATGCCGATCACACCGTAGGTGGTGTGGGCTTCGGAGGTACCGTAGTCGATGTTCGCCTTCAGCGTGTGAAGCGGCACACGACCTTCGCGGTACCACTCGGTACGTGCGATTTCGATGCCGTTCAGGCGGCCAGCGCTCATGATCTTGATGCCTTGGGCACCCAGACGCATGGCGTTTTGCATGGCACGCTTCATGGCGCGGCGGAACATGATGCGCTTTTCGAGCTGTTGCGAGATCGAGTCGGCGATCAGCTGGGCGTCGGTTTCCGGCTTGCGGATTTCCTCGATGTTGACGTGCACGGGCACGCCCATCAGACGCTGCAGATCAGCCTTCAGGCTTTCGATGTCTTCGCCGCGCTTGCCGATCACCACGCCCGGACGAGCCGAGTAGACGGTGATGCGGGCATTCTTGGCAGGACGCTCGATAACCACGCGGCCAACGGACGCGCTCTTGAGCTTCTTCTTCAGGTACTCGCGCACGCGGATGTCTTCGGCCAGCATGGCACCGAAAGACTTGTCGTCAGCGTACCAACGCGAGGACCAATTACGGGTGACCGCGAGACGGAACCCAGTGGGGTGAATTTTCTGACCCATCGTGACTCCTTAGGCTCCGACCTTGACCGTGATGTGGCAGGTCTGCTTCTCAATGCGGTTGCCACGGCCCTTCGCACGAGCGGAGAAACGCTTCATCGATTCGGCTTTGTCCACGAAAATCGTCGTGACCTTCAGCTCGTCGATGTCAGCGCCGTCGTTGTGCTCGGCGTTGGCGATCGCGGATTCGACAGCCTTTTTCAGGATGCCAGCGGCTTTTTTCGGCGAGAAGTTGAGGATCTCAAGGGCACGAGCGACCGACTTGCCGCGGATCAGGTCCGCAACCAGACGGGTCTTCTGGGCCGAGATGTGAACTCCACGGATAATGGCAGTAGTTTCCATCGCTTACCTCTTGGCCTTCTTGTCCGCGGCGTGACCCTTGAACGTACGGGTCAGCGCGAATTCGCCGAGTTTGTGGCCGACCATGTTCTCGTTGATATAAACGGGAACGTGTTGCTTGCCGTTGTGCACAGCGATCGTCAGACCGATGAACTCGGGCAGGATCGTGGAGCGACGCGACCAGGTCTTGATCGGCTTCTTGTCTTTGCCCGCGACGGCCTTCTCTACCTTGGTAATAAGGTAGGCGTCGACAAACGGGCCTTTCTTGATCGAACGTGACATAGTGTTCGCCTCTTACTTGCGCTTGCGCCGTTGGACGATCATATTGTTCGTCCGCTTGTTGCTACGGGTCTTGTAACCCTTAGCCGGGGTGCCCCACGGGCTGACCGGTTCGCGAGCTTCGCCGGTGCGGCCTTCACCACCACCGTGCGGGTGATCGACCGGGTTCATGGCCACGCCACGAACCGTCGGGCGGACACCGCGCCAACGCATTGCACCGGCCTTGCCGATCTGGCGCAGGCTGTGTTCTTCATTACCGACTTCACCGATCGTGGCACGGCATTCGATGTGAATGCGGCGCACTTCGCCCGAACGCAGGCGAACCTGCGCGTAGACGCCTTCGCGCGCCATCAGCACGGCGGAAGCGCCGGCCGAACGGGCGATTTGCGCACCCTTGCCGGGCAGCATTTCGACGCAGTGAATCGTCGTACCCACCGGGATGCTGCGGATACGCAGCGTGTTGCCGGCGCGGATGGGGGCTTCGTCGCCCGACACCAGCGAGGCACCAACTTCCAGGCCACGGGGCGCGATGATGTAGCGGCGCTCGCCATCGGCGTAGCACAGCAGCGCCAGGTGCGCCGTACGGTTGGGGTCATATTCCAGGCGCTCGACCTTGGCGGGAATCCCGTCCTTGTCACGCTTGAAATCGACGATACGGTAATGTTGCTTGTGACCACCACCACGATGACGGATGGTGATGTGACCGTTGTTGTTACGGCCAGAGCCACGCTTCTTCTTTTCGAGCAGCGAGGCGTGGGGCGCGCCCTTGTGCAGGTTCGGGCTTACCACCTTCACCATGCCACGGCGGCCGGCCGAGGTCGGTTTGACTTTAACGAGGGCCATTTACTTCACCTCCGCAAAGTCGATTTCCTGGCCTTCCTTGAGCGAAACGTAGGCCTTGCGCTCACTGCGGCGGCTACCCACGAAACGTCCAAAGCGCTTGACTTTGCCCTTGCGATTGAGGACCTGCACGGACTCGACCTGCACCTTGAAGAGCAGTTCGACGGCAGCCTTGATTTCCGGCTTCGTGGCGGTATCGACCACGCGGAAAGCGACTTGTTGGTTCTTTTCGGCGATGAACGTGGCCTTTTCGGTCACGATCGGGGCCAGCAGAACCTGCATCAAACGTTCGGTGTTCATCCGAGCATCTCCTCGAGTTGGGCGATGGCGGGCTTCGTGATCAACACTTGCTTGTAGTGGATCAACGAGAGCGGATCGGCATAGCGCGGTTCGACCACGGCAACGTGCGGCAGGTTGCGGGTGGCGAGATAGACGTTTTCGTCGAAGTCGTCGGTGATGATCAGCACGGATTCCAGACCCAGGCCCTTCAGCTTGTCAGCTGCCAGCTTGGTCTTGGGCGATTCCAGCTTGAATGCGTCAACCACGGTGATGCGGCCTTCACGGGCCAATTGCGACAGGATCGAACGGATCCCGGCACGGTACATCTTCTTGTTGACCTTCTGGCTGAAGTTCTCGTCCGGCGAGTTCGGGAACGTGCGACCACCCCCACGCCACAGCGGCGACGAGGTCATACCGGCGCGAGCGCGGCCGGTACCCTTCTGGCGCCAGGGCTTCTTGGTGGAGTGCTTGACTTCAGTGCGATCCTTCTGGGCACGGTTGCCGCTGCGCGCGTTGGCCTGGAAGGCCACCACGATCTGCTGCACCAGCGCTTCGTTGAATTCACGGCCGAAGACGGTGTCGGCAACGCTGACGGTGCCAGCTTCGCCTTGATCGTTCAGGAGCTTGAGATCCATTTACTTATGCTCCTTTCTTGACCGGGGCTTTGACGGCCGGACGCACGACGACGTTCGCTTCTTTGTGGCCGGGCACAGCACCCTTGACGAACAGCAGGCCGCGCTCGGCGTCCACGCGGATCACGTCCAGGTTCTGGGCAGTGCGCTGCACGTCACCGAGGTGACCCGACATGCGCTTACCGGGGAAGATGCGGCCGGGATCTTGCGCTTGACCGATCGAGCCGGGAACGCGGTGCGAACGGGAGTTACCGTGCGACGCGCGTTGCGAACCGAAGTGGTGGCGCTTGATGGTGCCTGCAAAGCCTTTACCGATGGTGGTGCCCGTCACGTCGACCGTTTGGCCAACTTCGAACACGCTTTCAACGGTGACCACGCTGCCGGCGGTGAATTCGGCGGCTTTGGCGGGGTCGAGGCGGAATTCCTTGAGGATGCTACCGGCTTCGACGCCAGCCTTGGCGTAGTGGCCGGTTTGCGGCTCAGCAACGCGCGACTTGCGGCGCTCGCCGTAAGCCAGCTGGACAGCGGCATAGCCGTCGCTTTCCAGGGACTTGACCTGGGTCACTCGGTTGTTCGACAGATCCAGCACGGTCACCGGAATGGACTCGCCATCCTCGGTGAAAATACGGGTCATGCCAACCTTGCGACCCACCAGCCCGAGCCGATGGGCGGCAGGCGTGGGTGTCGGATTCGACATCGTTTTCTCCATTCCCGACTACGATTGGTCGGGGCTAATCAGGCGAAGAGACACTTCGCCCTACGTGTGTGTCATTTCTGCCGCGGCTACTGCGAGACGTTCCCAATGAGGACAGGCACGGCTCTGCCAAAAACGGCAAGTCTCAGACTATAGCACGGTGATTTACTGAATGGCAAGCGCCCGCCAGCTTGGGAGGCAGGCAGGGCGCGCTAGCAGCTTTTTCGCCACAGACGGCGCCACCATGCTTGTCCGGACGCCACCATGCAAAAGGCCGCGTCCCCGGAGGTTACGCGGCCTTCGCCATGACTCGCCCTCCTTCGCAGGGCGCGTCACATTACTTCTTACTGCAGGGCGATTTCGACATCGACACCGGCCGGCAGATCCAGACGCATCAGGGCGTCCACGGTCTTGTCGGTGGGATCGACGATGTCCATCAGACGCTGGTGCGTGCGGATCTCGAACTGGTCACGCGACGTCTTGTTCACGTGCGGCGAACGCAGCACGTCGTAACGACGAATACGCGTGGGCAGCGGAACCGGACCACGGACGACCGCGCCGGTACGCTTGGCGGTGTCGACGATTTCAGCGGCCGACTGATCGATCAACTTGTAATCGAACGCCTTCAAGCGGATGCGGATCTTTTGGTTTTTCATGGTGTTTCCTACTAAAGAACGATGTAAGCGGTGATCCGTGGATCCGGATCACCGCACCCGGCAGGGAATTACTTCAGGATCTTGGCAACGACGCCGGCGCCGACGGTACGACCGCCTTCACGGATGGCGAAACGCAGGCCTTCTTCCATGGCGATCGGAGCCAGCAGGCGCACGGTCATCGACACGTTGTCGCCCGGCAGGACCATTTCCTTGTCGGCCGGCAGTTCGATCGTGCCCGTCACGTCCGTGGTACGGAAGTAGAACTGGGGACGATAGCCGTTGAAGAACGGGGTGTGGCGGCCGCCTTCTTCCTTCGACAGGATGTACACCTCGGAGGTGAAGTCCGTGTGCGGGTTGATCGAAGCGGGCTTGGCCAGCACTTGGCCGCGCTCGACGTCTTCACGCTTGGTGCCGCGCAGCAGGATGCCGACGTTGTCGCCAGCCTGGCCTTGGTCCAGCAGCTTGCGGAACATTTCCACGCCGGTGCAGGTCGTCTTCAC
>NZ_NJIX01000004.1 GCF_002209485.1 Achromobacter sp. HZ34
TCCATCTGCGCGGCGCCCGTGATCATGTTCTTCACATAGTCAGCGTGGCCCGGGCAGTCAACGTGCGCATAGTGGCGCGCTTCCGTTTCGTACTCGACGTGGGCGGTGTTGATGGTGATACCGCGTGCCTTCTCTTCAGGCGCTGCATCGATCTGGTCGTAAGCCTTGGCTTCGCCGCCGAACTTCTTCGACAGAACGGTGGTGATCGCTGCCGTCAGCGTGGTTTTGCCGTGATCAACGTGACCGATCGTACCCACGTTGACGTGGGGCTTGGTACGTTCAAACTTGCCTTTTGCCATGGCTGACTCCTGACCTGGATGTGCGAACTAAGAGATGACACAAAAATTGGTGCCCATGACGCGGATCGAACGCGTGACCTCTCCCTTACCAAGGGAGTGCTCTACCACTGAGCCACATGGGCAGGGAAAAACTTCTTCACTGCGGTGGTACTACTTTCACTACGCGTCCTGCAGTGTGCTGGAGCGGGTGAAGGGAATCGAACCCTCGTCATAAGCTTGGAAGGCTTCTGCTCTACCATTGAGCTACACCCGCTTACCTTCAGCTCGCACTGCGACGACTGGTACTACTCACTGCCAAACACCTGCTTGCTGCCTGTACCGCTGGACTACGTTTGCCGCCACACGACGGTCTGGCTTTCCGCCACAACAACATTCACTGCTTCTTCTCTGCCACAACATCCCGCAATTGCCTGCACGGCCGCGAAGCATACTCCAGACATTGCAAATCCAGGCAAACCGCGCCTGGATTCGGCCATCGACTTCTGCTTGGCTACCGCCAACTGCTACGACACGCTTTCGCCTGCCGCTGAAGAATCTTGGTGGAGGGGATTGGATTCGAACCAATGTAGGCGCAAGGCCAACAGATTTACAGTCTGCCCCCTTTAACCACTCGGGCACCCCTCCGCAGAGAATTCGAGATTATGGAGATGTTTGTTTTGCTTGTCAAACGATGCGGAGGAGTTTTTTTGAATTCAGCGTCTGTCGAAGATTTCCTGCAGGCGCTCGGGGTCGCGCGTGCGCGTCAACGCCAGCATCAACAGCACGCGGGATTTCTGCGCGGACAGTTCACCCGCGGCGACGAAACCCGCAGCGCCATCGTCGATCTCCGCGCCACGGCCGACGTAGCCGCTGCCGGTACGGCTGGCGCGCACCACCGCCACGCCCTTCGCGCTCGCGCGCTTCAACGCGTCCAGCGCGGCATCCGTGGCGTTGCCGTCACCCACGCCCGCCAGCACCAGGCCGTCGTACAAGGTCGCCAGCGCATCGATGACGTCCGCCTGCAGATCCGCATGGGCGTACACGACAGCCACGCGCGGCCACTGCGCCACGGGCCCCAGCGCCGCCAGGTCGAAGTGTTCGGATGCCGCTTGCACATGGCCGTGGAACAAGGGCTCCACCCCCACCATCACGCCGATACGGCCGCCGTTGGGCGACGCGAAAGCGTTGATGCCGCTGGCGGCGACCTTCTGCACTTCCCGCGCGGTGTGGATGTCACCGTTCATCATCACCAGGGGACCGCGCGCCTTGGCCGAGGCATGGCGCGCCAACGCCACCGCCGCATACAGGTTGGCGGGGCCGTCGGCACTCAAGGCTGTCGCGGGCCGCATGGCGCCCACCAGCACCAGCGGCTTGCGCGCGGGTACGGTCAGGCTTAGAAACCACGCCGTCTCTTCCAGCGTATCGGTGCCGTGCGTGACGACGACGCCCTGCACGTCCGTATCCGCTTCCAGCGCGCATATGTGTGACGCCAGCGCCTGCCAGACCGCATGGGTCATGTTCTGGCTGCCGACATTGGCGATCTGCTCGCTGCGCAGGCGCGCCAGGCCGGCCAGCTGGGGCACGGAGGCCATGAGCTGCTCGACAGTGATGCTGCCGGCTACATAGGACGAAGACGTCACGCTGGCTTGTACGCCGGCAATCGTGCCGCCCGTGGCCAGCACGGCGACCAGGGGCAAGGACGCGCTCTTGGCTTGCACCGAAGCGGACGCAGCGGACGTGTCATGCATGTTCAAGCCTCGTCGAGGACGCCGGACAAGCCCTGCTTTTCCAGCAGCGCATTCAGATGTTCCCAGCCATGGAAATCGATGACGATCTGGCCGCGCTCGCGCGCGCCGACCTTCAGCGCAACGCGCGTGCCGAGAAAATCGGACAGGGCTTCTTCCATGCGGGTGACATCGCGCGAAGCGCCGGTCTTCTTCTTCTTGCGCTCGGCAGGCTCCGCCGCCATGCCCGCCGCGGTAACCAGCTTTTCGGCCTCGCGCACCGACAAACGCTTGGCGACGATCAGATTGGCCAGCTGGATCTGCGTCGCGGCATCGACAGCCAGCAAGGCGCGCGCGTGGCCCATGTCGACGTCGCCGGCCAGCAACATGGTCTGCACCGGCGTCGCAAGGTTGAGCAGGCGCAGCAGATTACTGGTGGCCGAGCGCGAACGTCCGATCGCTTGCGCGGCCTGTTCATGCGTCAGGCCGAACTCATCCAGCAAGCGCCGCACGCCGTGCGCTTCTTCCAGCGGATTGAGATCTTCGCGCTGGATGTTCTCGATCAGCGCCATGACCGCGGCGTGTTCGTCGGCCACGTCGCGTACGAGAACGGGGACTTCCTTCAGGCCGGCCAGTTGCGCGGCGCGGAAGCGCCGTTCGCCGGCGATGATTTCATACTCGCCCGGCAAGTCCGGCAACGAGCGCACCAGGATAGGTTGCATGATGCCTTGCGTGCGGATCGAATCCGCCAGCTCGGTCAGTGCACCTTCATCCATGCGGGTACGCGGCTGGTACTTGCCCGCACGCATGCGCGTGACCGGCAGGACCGATGGCGGACCCTCTTCTTCCTTGGCGGTCTTCTTGCTGAAGGTTTCGATGGCCGGCGCATCGGCGCCCAATAAGGCATCGAGCCCGCGCCCCAATCCTTTAGGTTTTTTCGTCGCCATATTCAATCCTTGCCAGGCTGTTTATCTTGGGGCGCGCGATACCAGTATCGGTAGCGCTCGGCGAAGCCCATCACGCCGTACAACTTGCGCGCGCCATCGTTCCCGCTCTCCACCTGCAGATACGCGTGGCGCGCGCCATGCGCACGGCCTTGTGCCAGCAGATGTTCCACCAGGGCGCGGCCGTAACCGCGCCGGCGCGCCTCGGGAATGACGACGACGTCGAACACGCCTACGACGCCTGCATCCATGACCGCGAGACCGGCGCCGACGATGCGGCCTGCGCCATCGCGCGCGATGACTCGCGCGTTGGGAACGGCGATGTCGGTGATGCGCTGCTGATGCTCCCGTACATGCTCCTCGCCATAATCACGCAGCTTGCCGGTGACGGACGCGAACAGATCGGGCGAGCCGATCTCGTAATGCAGCAACGGTGTGGCGGAAGGCGCCACCGTCGGCAGTTCGACACCCATGACCAGCGTCTCATCGATGCGTTCGAAGCCGCGCTGTTCCAGGGTGGCGTCCAACGTGGGATCCACGCAGGCCGAGTTGAGCCGAAAAATCAGGGGACGTCCAACGCGCTGATAATGCGCGCGGCAGAACGCCAGCTTTTCATCGATATCGAGCAGCGGCGCGGCAATCGGATTGATGCTGCGCGCGCGGCGCGCCTTGGCATTGGCCCAGCGCAGCAGCCAACCGTCGTAGAGCATCTGTTCGCGCACCACGGTCGCATTCAGCGCGGCTTCTTCCATGCGCGCACTGAGCGGATCGCGAGTGGCCACGGCCATATCGGTATCGATCGTTTGCATAGGTTCAAGTGGTAACGGTTTTGACGCGTTCTATCATCTCCGCGCCAAACGAGATGTAGGCCTGCGCGCCGCGTGAATTACGGTCATAGACCACGCCTGGCAATCCATGGCTGGGCGCTTCGGCCAGCCGGACGTTGCGCGGCACGATGGTGGTGAAGACCTTGTCGCCGAAGTGCGCTTCAAGCTGCGCCGAAACCTGCTGCTGCAGGGTCATGCGCGGATCGAACATCACGCGCAACAAGCCGATGACACGCAGCTCGGGATTGATGTTGCGATGTACGCGCTTGATGGTGTTGACGAGGTCCGACAGCCCTTCCAGCGCGAAGTATTCGCACTGCATCGGAATGATGACGCCATGCGCCGCGGCCAGCCCGTTGAGCGTCAGCAAGGACAGCGTGGGCGGGCAATCGATGAGAACGAAATCGTAGTCATCGGCGACCGTGCCCAGCGCGGCGCGCAACTGGCGCTCGCGCTCGTCCATCTGCACCAGGTCGATTTCCGCGCCCGCCAGTTCGCGGTTGGCCGGCAGCACGTCATAACCGCCCACTTCCGAACGCACGCGCGCATCGGCGATGGTAGTGTCGCCGATCAACACTTGATAAAGGTTGGATTCGAGCGAGCTCTTGTCGATGCCGCTACCCATGGTCGCATTCCCCTGCGGATCGAGGTCGACCAGCAAGACGCGCTTGCCGTATGTGGCAAGGCCGGCAGCCAGGTTGATGGCGGTAGTGGTCTTGCCGACACCGCCCTTCTGATTGGCGATGCAGAATACGCGTGCGGTGCTGTTGGGGGGAGTAGTGCTCATGGGTTTCCTAGGCTGCCGCTCGCGCGGCGCATCCAGATAAGGCAGCGCTGTGCATCGAGTTCCGGCACCGAGATGGGCTGGATGTTTTCGATGCGCCATGCACCTTGCAACTGCAGCTCGTCGATTTCCTCGTCGGGCGTCTTACCCTTCAAGGCGACGAGGGTACCATCGTCGGCCACGTGGCGTCCGGCCAGATCGGCAAAGTCGCACAGCGAGGCAAACGCGCGCGACGTGACCACGTCACAGTCGGCCGGCTCCAACTGTTCCACGCGCGCATGCAGGGCTTGCAGATTGGACAAGCCGAGCACGCCTGTCATCTGGCGGATGAAGGCGGTTTTCTTTTCCACCGCGTCGACGCAGCTGATGCGCCAGGCGGGCCGCATGATGGCCAGGATGACGCCGGGCAGGCCCGCGCCCGCGCCGATGTCATACAGCTTGCCGGCGGCCGGCATGGCACCGTCCAGAGGCGCTACCACGGCCAGGCTATCGAAGACGTGGTGCACCAGCATCTGCTCCGGATCGCGCAGCGCCGTCAGGTTGTAGGTGCGATTCCAGCGCTGCAGCTGCGCCAGATAGGCGAGCAGCTGCTCCACCTGGCGATCGCTCACGGCCAGCTGCAGGGCGGCGCAGCAGGCACGCACGCGCGCCGCCGGATCGTTCGATGAAATCCGGGTGGGGCTCATGCGGCGTGTTTGCGCGAGCCGTAATGCAGGCGCTTCAGATGGATCAATAGCAGGGATATCGCCGCCGGGGTCACGCCGGAAATGCGCGCTGCCTGGCCTATGTTTTCGGGACGGTGGGTCTTGAGCTTCTGCCGCACTTCGAAGGACAGGCTGGTGACAGCGTCGTAATCGATGTCCGCGGGGATGGGCTGCTGCTCGTGGTTCAAGTGCTTCTGCACTTCGTCCTGCTGGCGCGCGATATAGCCTGCGTACTTCAGCTGGATCTCGATCTGTTGAGCCACTTCCCCGTCAGTCACGCCCGGGCCTGCCAGCAGGCTGCCGTCGACGTTCTGCGCATCCATCAATTGGCGGTATGACAAACCCGGCCGCTTCAGCAGATCCGAGAGTGAGTACTCACGTTCAATTGCCTGGCCCAGCAGGGGCGTTGCGACCTCCGCGGGAAAAATGCGGGGATTCACCCAGGTGGAACGCAAACGCTGGATTTCCGTTTCCACCGCATCGCGTTTGCGATTGAAAGCCTCCCAACGCGCATCGTCCACCAGGCCCAGGCGCCGCCCTATTTCGGTAAGGCGCAGATCCGCGTTGTCTTCACGCAGGGTGAGCCGATATTCCGCACGCGAAGTGAACATGCGATACGGCTCGGTAACGCCGCGTGTGATCAGGTCATCCGCGAGGACCCCCAGATAAGCCTCGTCTCGGCGCGGCGTCCAGGATTCCTTGTCCAAGGCCGCAAGCGCGGCGTTGACGCCAGCCAGCAGGCCTTGGGCGCCCGCCTCTTCATAGCCGGTGGTGCCATTGATCTGGCCAGCGAAGTACAGGCCGGAAATGGCACGCGTTTCCAGCGTCGACTTCAATCCACGTGGATCGAAGTAGTCGTACTCGATGGCGTAACCGGGGCGAAGAATGTGGGCGTTGGACAGGCCGGGTAAGGAGTGGATCAGATCCAGCTGGACGTCGAAAGGCAGGCTGGTCGATACCCCGTTGGGATAGACCTCGTGCGTGTCCAGGCCTTCGGGTTCGAGGAAGACCTGATGGGCTGACTTGTCGGCGAAACGATGGATCTTGTCTTCGATGGAAGGACAGTAGCGCGGCCCTACCCCTTCGATGACACCGCTGTACATCGGCGAGCGATCGAGGCCGGCGCGGATGATGTCGTGGGTACGGCTGTTGGTATGGGTGATCCAGCACGGCAGTTGCCGCGGGTGCATGGCCACCGAACCCATGAAGGAGAACACGGGGATGGGATCGAGGTCGCCGGGCTGTTCTTCCAATACGCTGTAGTCGATGCTGCGGCCGTCGATGCGAGGCGGCGTTCCCGTCTTCAGGCGTCCTTGCGGCAGCTTCAATTCCTTCAGGCGCTGGCCCAGGGATATCGCCGGCGGATCGCCGGCACGTCCGGCCGAATAGTTTTGCAGGCCCACGTGGATCAGGCCGTTGAGAAATGTGCCGGCGGTCAGCACTACCTTGCGGGCCAGGAACTTGAGCCCGATCTGGGTGACAGCGCCGACCACGCGGTCGCCTTCTACCATCAGGTCGTCCACGGCCTGTTGGAAAAGCCATAGGTTGGGCTGGTTCTCCAGACGGGTACGGATGGCTTTGCGATACAGCACCCGGTCGGCCTGGGCACGGGTTGCCCGTACGGCCGGGCCCTTGGAGCCGTTGAGGGTACGAAACTGGATGCCCGCTTCGTCAGTGGCGATCGCCATCGCGCCGCCCAGGGCATCGATCTCCTTGACCAGGTGGCCCTTGCCGATCCCGCCGATCGAGGGATTGCAGGACATCTGTCCCAAGGTTTCGATATTGTGGGTGAGCAGCAAGGTCTTGGCGCCAGCACGAGCGGATGCCAGAGCGGCCTCCGTTCCGGCATGGCCACCGCCTACCACGATCACGTCAAACTCACGCGGATAATCCATTTTGCAAATCAGATAAAGAGCTGTAGGTGGGGATTATAAATTCGCTGCCAGGGCCTTGCTATGTTTCACGTGAAACAGTGGGTGGAGGCGGAAGGGTCTAGGCCATATGGTCTGCCCTGTATCGACCTCTGTCCTGTGACTTCTATCCCGTAACTACCGCCCTATGACTGATGCTCGTGACTCACTGCCCTGCCCCCTTGCAGACAACAAGCGCTAGCGCCATGACGATCAGCTGCCCGCACGCGTAGAACCCTCTGCGAGCGAGGCACCGTCGTGCAGTGTGCCCTCCGGTGTGCGGTGACCGTTCTGGATCGAAGGGTTGGGATTCCAATGTGCTGCGGCAGTCGGCAACGACTCAAGTTGTGAGTGGTACGTCGCCACAATGCCAATGTTTCACGTGGAACATTGGACGGGCTTTGCGCCCTACTCACTACCCAAGGGCTGGCACCACGGTTGTCGAGCGTAGCCCTCTGCACCTGTCTCCAGCGAGCTACAGAGTGTAGCCGGTCGAGTGCCGGGGAGCCAAGTCTGGTTACCGCTTTTAAGTACGGGGAACGAGTGTTGTTGCTTCAGGCAGACGGGGACGGGCCGCGAACGCGCGCAATCAGACTTCGCCCGGATGTTCCACGTGAAACATTGAACGATTTGCTGCCGGCTTACAAGAATCTGGCAGTGCCTTTAACGCGCTGTGGACCCCACGATGCGACCCAGGATCTAACGGATCTTGCCTTGGTAGGCCTCTGCGCCGCCACCAGGTAATGCCTATGCCGGCGTCGATGCCTATGCGTCCGCCTGTGCCTGTGTCTGCGACTGTGCCCATGCGTTCGCCTATACCTGCGTGTGTCTGTGCCTAACCCCATACACTTACTGATACTTGGCCTAAGCTCCGTCTACCTGAAGTGAGAATGTTCCACGTGGAACACCCGCTGCGATATCCCTTTGCCTGGAGGGCTGCGGCCGACGTCCCTTTCTCAGGTCCACGGTTGACTGAGTGAACCCGTTAAGAATCCACCTTATGTTCCACGTGAAACAGAACGGGTAAAAGCTCTAGCCCATATGGCTGAGCCTTGGATGCGTTGCTGCCCTTCTACTGGAAGGCCGAGCAATGACCCGCGTAATAGTCCACGTATAGCGGCTATCCCGCGAACGGCCCGTTCAAGAAACCCGCTTCCCGCCCGCGACTTTTCCGAATCGTTGATGCGGCAAAGAAGTCCACAACAGCGGACGGAGCAGCGAAGGAAGCGGGTGATTCTGCAAAAGTAATCCACAGGTTGCGCAACGGGCGAACTGGTTGCTGTGCACAACCCAACCCACGCCAACAAGCCTGGGGATAGTTTTGTGAATAACATCCACAAGGCCTCGTGGAGCACAGGGGACGCGCGCCTCTCCAGTCGCCACTCCCAGGGCGAAAAATACCAACTGCAGGGCATAAAACGACACCGTTTTACAAAAAGGCCTATAAAGATCGCTCCCTACCCCGCGTTTTTGCACCCTTCCCAGGGACGGACTGCGCCTAATGGATAGCGCTCAACCTGTGCATAACTCCGTATGTGGATATCCAGCCAGTACCCGGAAAGCGTCCCCTGGATACCGCCCCTCAGCGCGACTTGTCCCGCGATACCGCACAGTTACTCACATAGTTATGCACATCGCCGTCACAAAGCCCGCCGCAAAGCAAAACGCCCCGGACTGGAAAGTCACGGGGCGTTGGTGCCGGCTCTACGACCGGCGCGGGCAACGGATTACCCGGCTTATAGCGGACGGATCTCCGCCGCTTGGGGCCCCTTCGGGCCTTCCTTCACATCGAATTCGACATCCTGGCCTTCGTTCAAGCTGCGATAGCCGCGACCTTGAATCGCCGAGAAATGGGCAAACACTTCCGTGCCACCCTCATCCGGCGTGATGAAACCATAGCCCTTGTCAGCGTTGAACCACTTCACTTTGCCCTTCATGACTCACTTCCTTTATAGATACAGTACGGTAGGCGGTGTTATTCAAAAAATGGTTTTACCAACCGCATGGGGCCATGCTTGCACCGAAGCCACGCCGCGTGACGCAGGTGGGCCGAGGTAGCGGAAAGCTAATGACGCCCGGCATGAATACCACTGCCGATCGAGCATACTCAGACGCCCCTGGCGCGGACAATGTGCTGTTTACCCTTATGTGGCTTTTTTCCCACCAGCCAATGGTGGGATACTTCACCCCACCTCCCATCACACCCCCTGACGACTAAAAATGATCCGATCCAAGTTGCCCGACGTCGGCACCACTATTTTCACCGTCATGAGCCGCCTGGCCATCGAACACAAGGCGGTCAATCTGGGCCAGGGTTTTCCGGATTTCAATCCTGACCCCCGCCTGCTGAAGCTGGTCGACAAGGCCATGGCCGATGGCCATAACCAGTATCCGTATATGCCCGGCGTGGCCCCGTTGCGCGAGGCCATTGCGCGCAAGACCAAGGACCTGTACGGCCACGCCTACGATCCCGAGACGGAAATCACGGTGACCAGCGGCGCCACCGAAGCACTGATGGCCACGGTCCTGGCCGCTGTGGGCCCCGGCGACGAAGTGATCGTCATCGAGCCCTGCTACGACTCCTACCTGCCTTCCATTCGCCTGGCCGGCGCCACCGCGGTGCCGGTACCGCTGCGCGCGCCCACCGCCGCCGATCCCTACTACCGTATCGACTGGCAGCGTGTGCGTGACGCCATCACGCCGAAGAGCCGCCTGCTGATGCTGAACTTTCCGCACAATCCGACGGGCGCCATCCTGGACGAAAGCGACCTGGATGCGCTGGAGCAGATCGTGCGGGACACGGGCATCCTGCTGGTGTCCGACGAGGTCTATGAGCACATCGTGTTCGACGGGAAACCGCACGCCAGCCTGGCGCGTCGTCCGCTGCTGGCCGAACACGCGTTCGTCATCTCCTCCTTCGGCAAGACCTATCACACCACCGGCTGGAAGATCGGTTACTGCTGCGCCCCCCGCCAACTGAGCCAGGAGCTGCGCAAAGTGCACCAGTTCATGGTGTTCACCGTGTCTTCGCCCATGCAGTTCGCATTGGCGGAGTTCATGAACGATCCCCAGCCCTACCTGGACCTGCCGGCGTTTTACCAGGCCAAGCGCGACCGGCTCAGCCAGGGTTTGGCCAAGACGCGCTTCAAACCCCTGCCCAGTCCGGGGACGTTCTTCCTGATGGCGGACTATTCGGCCATGTCGGATTTGCCCGAAGCGGATTTCGCCCGGTGGCTGACGGTCGACCACGGGGTGACCGTCATTCCCATCTCCGCGTTCTACCAGCGTCCGGATGCGCCTGAGTCCAACCACCGCCTGGTCCGTTTCTGCTTTGCGAAGAAAGACGAAACGCTGGATGCCGCCCTGGAGAAACTGCAGCAGGTCTGACGCGGCCTGCACGCCGGTTGTACGCAGCCGGCCACCAGATTGGCTATCGTCTGTGGATAAACCCACTCCCAAGCCCTCTTGAGGCGCTCCTGGCGCTTCAAGAGGGCTTTTTCCTGCCTGGGACCCATCCCAGGGCCGATCGATGGCTGGAAAACGTCAGGGCAAGGCCAGAGGCCTTGCCCTTGTCGTTTTGGGGGCTGGCTTCGCTCAAGAAATCAGCAAGGTCTGGCATCCGAGCCCTTCCCTCTCTGGATATCCCGGGATAAGCAGGCCATCCGATGACGACTTCGCATCAAGTCGGCATGCCGGTTTGTCCCCGCTGTTCCCACTCCCTAAGTTGTTCAACTATCTTTTCTATATATAAAGACTAATGATGGATAAGGGCTGTGGATAACTGCATCAACTCAGAAAAAACCCGGATTTTCAAAAACTTGCAGCGGTTTTTGCGTGTGTAGCAGTTCTGTTTGCGATGTGCACGAAAGTTGAGCAACTTTTGTGGGCGCCATCGAAGACGGTATTTGTACCTGTGCGGTCCACACGCTGTGCACAACCCCGCTCCTTAGTGCTTATCCACAGGCCGGCAGGAAGGTTGGATTGCAAACTATCCCTCTTCCTGTGGACATCAGCCCTTTCCGCGCAGAAAAACGCCCCGAGGGCCGCCAGCCCGGGTCCGGCCTCCGCGCCGCACCTGAGTTGTCCACGAAAATTTCTATCCTGCTCGGATTTGCCGTACAGCAATCCTGCCGCGTTGAGCGCGCGCGGTGGATAAGCGGCAGTACCTGGCTCAAGGAACCCCGGTTTTGAACGCTTGGCGGCCCGATTTTCGTGCTTGCTGTGGATAAGGAGGCTGCGATGCCACCCTGGAATGCGAAAAACGCGCAGTTAGTGAGCAGAACGGCAGGATTTCCAGGAACGCCCAGGGCGGGTGTCTTCGGGAGACTATGGGTTATCCACGCGCGGTCGCGTTTGCCGGAAACAGGTGTACGCGTAGCTGGCTATGCTGAACCGAAATGGACGCCAGCCAGACTTCCGACGCAGACGCGTCCCCAGACTCTGCATTACCAAGGCAAGGTCCGCAGGACGAGGTCTTCGACAGACCTTTTTTTGAGGGGGCCGGCGTAGGAGTAGGAGAAAAAATGTTTTCACATCTTTTCTTCTATATATAAAGACTGATTATGATGGGTGTCTGTGGATAACTACCTCAACCTTGAAAACTGCTTTTCTTTCAGCCACTTGCGCGGCTTTTTGGATGTGGAGCAAGTCTGTTTTTAGACAGGGGAAAAGTTGAGCAACTTCCGGCGACCCGATCGCAAAGGGGTTTTGTCCAGATTCCTTCCACAGCGTGTGCACAACTCGCCTGCTTAGACGTTATCCACAGCACTTTTGCGCCGCAGTGACCCGTGCTGCACGTGCGCGGCAGCCCGTAGACCACCGCAATCGGCATATCTATCTGCCGATTAGTCGTTTTATTGGATAGATCTTTTCCGATAGCCAGGGTTTATCCCAGGTAAGAGGCGGCGCACAATGCAGTCCATAGAGAAACGGTTCAGCAGGCGCGCGGTGGGTACCGCCCCCTGGACCGACCTAACCGGACTGGAGTTTGAAATGAAAATCCTAGCTAGCGCAGTTGTTGTTTCCCTGGCCATGATCGCCGGCGCCGCCCAAGCGGCCACCCCCCGGGGTGATTCCGACAACGTCCCCTTCCAGGGCACTTATGGCCAAGCCGACCAAGGCGTGAGCCGCGCCCAGGTCCAGGCCGAACTGGAACAAGCCAAGGCCAATGGCCTGAGCACGATCGGCGACATCGACAACGCTGCCTTCCAACAAGGCGTGAAGGTCAGCGAAGGCGATGACAGTGGTCGTACCGAATTTGCCTGATCGCGGCGCAAGCCACTGAAGTCATGCAAGGACGACGCAGAAAGAGAACTCGATAACGTCGTGAAATGCCGAAGCCCCGCGAACAGCGGGGCTTTTTTTTCTTGGGGAAAACCTTGGGGATAAGCCTGGGCACAGGCTGGGAGCAAGCTGTGGACAGCGCCGGGAAAACATACGCAAATCCAGGGGAAATCATGTGGGCAACCCTGTGCAAACGCTGTGGATTGCCTGGGGGAAACGCCGTGATAACAGTGGAAAACTTGGCCGCCTTCATAGAGGCCAATGCGCTTCCACCGTTTTTTTGGTGTCGGCGGCACATGACCTGAAACCGGCACCGACCTGGAACGCTTTTACTTCTAGAAGCGGACCTGGTCTTCCGCCGCGAGCGGTGTTTGCAGGTCGCGTTCGTTCATTTCCCACACGATCAGGCGTGGCGGCGTCTGCTTCCAGGCCGCACTCTTGAAGTAGGTCTGCGCGGCACCGCCGAACTTGCCGCCATCGCGCGCGAAATTGCCTACCGACACGCCCAGGGCCTGGGATAGCTGCGGCGCGAACGACGAAGTGCGCGAATACGACGTGCCGATGAGTGCAAGCGTGGGCAGGCCGCTGTCGCCGAACAGGTCGTCCGCGCTGTTACCGGCGGCGGATGCCGGCGGCGCTTGCGTGGTCCAGGTATGTTGCTCGATCACCTCGCCAGGCGGTTGCAGGCCGACGGGCAGCCAATCGACACCCGCCAGGCGCACCAGATCGCCCGGGCGCAGCGCCGGCGCGGATGCAGTGACGCGATAGCCTGTCGGCGGCTGCAAAGGCACGCCCGTGCCCTTGATGCGTTCCGCCACCGCGCGTGCCGCGGCGCCGGCACCCGCCTCGGTCCAGTGCGTGTCTGTACGGTAATAGGCGTCCTGGCCCAGCCCCGTCAGCGCGGCGCTCAGATCCACGGTCTGCACGCCCCGCCCCTGCAGGGTCTGCACCCAATGCGACAGGCGATCCTGGAATGCCGGGGAGCGATGCAGGTCGCACAGACGCTGCGCTTCGATGCGGCTCTTGTCCGGCACCACGGCCACCAGCAGCTTGATGCCGCGTTTGGCCAGGGACTGCTGCAACTGCGCCACGATGTCCGCGCGCGCCTGCTCGTGGGCCTGGCCGTTGGCGTGTACCTGCAATTCATCGCCGAGGAAAAGCCAGCCAGGGCAGCCGCGCCGCACGCGGTCACCGAGGTCGCCGATGGTCAGCCAGCCCAGCCCGCGCTGCAGCCTGGCCGCCTCGCTGCTGAAATCCATATCCGCCAGGCGGGTCGACATGTCGTGGGTGACGCCGCCATCCAGAATGCGATGGGTCGATATATCGTCAGGCAGGAAGCTGTGATCGCCGGTCCAGGTCCACCATGCGTTGCTGGCCGCGCCGGCCGCCATGAAGGCGACCAGCACGACGCCGGCAAGGCGCGCGGTGCGCCGGTTCAGCATGTTGGGATTGAGCGTGGGCGGTTGTTCGGGGCGAGTCGTCATCGTGTGCGCCTTAGAACTGGAAGTACAGGAAAGGCACGGCACCACGCGAGGCGATCAGTGCGTAGGCCAGCAGAAAGCCCGCGACGGGCCACAAGGCGCTCCAGACGACGCGCATGCGCGTTGGCGGCCGTGCCGACCACCAGGGCTGCAGCGCTGGCAACACCACGCACAGTACGCCCAGTGCGGCGGCCAGCCAATGCGCGGGCCGTAGCGTGTACGTCATGGCGTCGCCCAGGCCCACGCCATTCAGGCCGAATTGCCCGCCATACATGGCCAGTGCGGCGTGGAAATTGGTGGCGCGGAAGATGGTCCACGCCAGCATGACGAACAGCAACGTGAGGACACGCGACAGCCATGCCGGGATGGCCGGCAGGCCGTTGCTGTTCCAGGCGCGTGCCACGGCCAGCGCGGCGCCATGCGCCAGGCCCCACAACAGGAAGTTCCAGCTTTCGCCACCATGCCACAAGCCGGCGATGCCCATGGTCAAC
Source organism: Achromobacter sp. HZ34 (assembly GCF_002209485.1). Classification (GTDB taxonomy): domain Bacteria; phylum Pseudomonadota; class Gammaproteobacteria; order Burkholderiales; family Burkholderiaceae_B; genus Bordetella_C. The sequence goes on from NZ_NJIX01000004.1 coordinate 14,427, forward strand.
AGCAGGTTGCGATAAGTCTTCCACACCCCGCCGCGATTGCCGCCCATGGGGATGTAGAGATAGTCGCGGATCCAGCTGGACAGCGACAGGTGCCAGCGGCGCCAGAAGTCCTGGATGCTGCGCGCCAGATAGGGGTGATTGAAGTTCTCGGGCAGATGGAAGCCCATCATCAGGCCCAGGCCTATCGCCATCGCGCTATAGCCGGCGAAATCGAAGAACAGCTGCAAGGTATAGGCGCCGCACCCTATCCATGCATCGGCCAGTGAGGGTTGATGCAAGGCGAACGCGGCATCGACCACGGGTGCCAGCGTATCGGCGATCAATACCTTCATGCTCATGCCGACCATGAAGCGGCGCGCACCCAGGCAGAAGTTCTCCCAGTCCATCGTGCGATGGGCCATTTCCTTGTCGACCCAGGCCCAGCGGATGATGGGACCCGCGATGAGCTGGCCGAACATGGCTTTGTATGCGGCGAAGTCGATGAAGTTGCGTTCGGCGCGCACGTCCTGGCGATAGACGTCGACCAGATAGGACACGGCCTGCAGCACGAAGAAGGACAAGCCCGCGGGCAAGGCCACGCGTTCCCAGGCCAGCGTCATGGCGCCGTCCATTGCGCCCCTCATGGCCGCGATGTCGTTGAACGTGGAGACCAGTATGTTGGCGTACTTGTACCAGCACAGCACGCCGGCGTTGGCCGTCAGCAGCAGCACCAGCAGCCACTTGCGTCCGCGTCCGGCGCGGCACTGCTCGATCAGCAGACCGCCGCCCCAGGCCACCACGGTCACCGCGACGAGCAGCAGCAGGTAGATGGGCTTGAGCCAGCTGTAGAACAGCCAGCTGCCGACCAGCAGGACGAAATTGCGCGCGCGCTGCGGCGACAACGCATAGATCACGAGGAACGCCGGCAGGAACAGCGTCAGGAATTCAAGAGACGCGAAGACCATGGTGGCAGGCCGACCTTATCGCGCGGTCTTGTCTACCGCGTGCAGCAGACGCGGGCCATTGGCCGATGGCAGCAGGAATATCGTGTGGCGTTCACCGGCCTGTAGCGTACCCAGGTCCACTGCCGTGCCTGTCGGCTTGCTTGCGCAGGAAGCGATCACGGACAGCGGTACCGGGTTTACCTGGCGTCGCGCCACGGCGCCATTGGCGACGTGCTCGAACATGGCCACGTTGCGCACCGCGGCCAACAGGCCTGCATCGGCGCAATCGGTGTCCAGGTTGTAGAAGCCGATGGATACCTTCAGCGCGTTGAAGTCATCCGGTTGCTCGCGCATGATGACGGCCTGCAGGCCTTCCTTCGCGGGCAAGCCGACGACGGAAGCGAATTCGCCGGGCTGCACGGATATGTCCACAGTCTGTTTGTTGGCACCAGACTCCAGCGTTCCCTGCATCGTGGTGCCGGCGCGCACTGGCATGAAGTCGGAGACCGGCTGTTGCGCATCCAGTTTGATGCGAGCTTGCGAGCCTTTGGCCGAAACTTCCAGCTCGTCGGCACCACCATTGACGAAGCGCACGAATGAAGCGTCTTCTGCCGGTCCGGTTTCGTAGAGCTGGATAGTGGCGGCGCCTGCGGCGTGCGCGCACAGCAGCAGGGTCAGCGCGGTAAGCGTGCGTTCAATGCGGTGCTTCATCTGTCGTGGTCTCGTCGGCAGTCGTTCATCAGGTTGTCACGCGGGTCCGTGCGTCACTTCTTCTGCAGTGCCTTGACGGCGGGAAGTTCGCCGAGCTGCTTGTCGATGGCATCCCCCCAGGTCTTGTAGCCGACGTTGGTGTAATGCTGGCCGTCCGTGGTCGGCCATTGCCCAGGCGTGGAGAACGTTGTCGAATCGATGTACGTGCACGGTGCGACATTGGTCGAAAGAAACGCCGACATCTGCTTCACTCGCGGGAAGTTCTTGCCATACTTGCCGCCTTCGGTGCCCCAGCTCGGACCGATCCACACGCAGGTGGTACCCGTTCCAGAAATGGCCTTGGTGAGTTCCGTGGTCTGCTGCCAGACCCAGGTTTTCGGGAAGGACTGATTGGTGTACCCGGCCATGGTGTCACCCAATACGACCAACACCAGATTGGGCTTTTCCTTGGCGATAAGCTCGGTGATGGGCGTCGTATGCGCATCCTTGCCCTTCAGGACAACCTGGCCCGAATTGACGCGCTCGGCGCCGCCGCAACTGCCGGTCACGGTCTTGGTCCAGTCGCCCGCATTGCTGCCGCAGACGCCGATGGTGTGGACCTGGGCGCCTTGCTTGACGAGGTCGTCCTGCAGGGTGGTGATGAGATAGCCGGGGGCGGCCAGATGGCTATCGCCGACGATAAGGATACTCAGACCAGCTAAAAGGGAAGTCAGCATGACGATACTCCTACGTGAAACGCGCCTGCCCTAACGGGCATAAGGCGATTGATACGGGTTGACCGGAAGTGCGAGCGGCCGGGTTTGCGGGTAGAAGGCATAACGCAAGTAAAGACCGCCAGCGTATTGCCGGTAATCGGTGGCATTGTCCATGGACAGCGTGCCGCCGAGGAAAAGGTGCTTGTTGAGTTGATATTCCGCTGCCGCGGCAAGGTTGTAGCCGACGCCAGTGTGCGACTGTCCGCTGTATTTTGGATTGCCATTGGCGGCCTGCAGATCGCCGTTGGTGGGGAAGTAATCGGCGTCGTCTTCCTTGAAGTGCTGCAGGCCGACCGAACCTTGCAGCTTGTAGCTGAAGTTGCCGGACCGCTGCGCCCAAGTGACCGGGACGCTCAGCGCATAGAACTGCTGCGGACTGAAGTAACCGCCATTGCCGTATGTGAAGTAGCGTTGATTGTTGTCGTAGAAGATCGTGCCCAGGTTCAGGCCGGCCGTCAGCTGACGCGTCGACTCACGCATCAAGTTCCAATAGATGCCGGTGCCGGCTTCGGTACGGGTATTGGACTCGACGTTGTGGCCAAGCAGCTTGTTCCAGGAACCATAGGCATAGACGCCATAGTCCTTGTTGTCCATACCGATCTGGCCCTGCACGCCATTGCTCGTCACTGCGCCCCAGCGTTGGTCCGTGCGGTCGTCACGGGCGCCCGCGAAGGACACCAGGCTGTCGGTCACCGCGCGGCGCGATCCTTCCACGCTATACCAGGTACCATCGGATGCACTGATGGGTCCATTGATGCGGACGCCGCCGACCACATTGGAATATTCGAAGCCCAGGGGCGTCGCGCCGACATCGGCGGACAAGCCCTGCATCTGGTAGCCGGCGGATACGCCGACACCGTTATCGCGCTGTCTTCCCGGTGAACCAGTCGCGGCGCCGCCGCCGAAGCGATTGACGCTGTTGCTGTCGATGCCGCCGGCGTTCAACCACACCGGTGTAGCACGCAACGAGACTTTGCCGTCGCCGGCGGGTATCAGCGCTTCCACTGGCGCATCGACCTCGGTCAGCTTGCTTAGGCCGGATTCTCCGTTGTTGGAACGCACGAAGGCGCCCGCGCGCATTTCCGGGCTGCGTTCCTGCATGACCTCATCGAGTTCCTGGCGCAGCGTGCCAGGCGATGTGTCGGGGGTGTTGGCGCGAACCGGTGTGCCGGGTACCGTGGGCTGTGCCTGATCGGCCTGCGCGTAGTAGTAAGCCGGCGAATACGTTTGAGTGGCGCCCGTACCTGGGCCCGGGCGCGTGGCGATACCACCGGCATAAGCTGCCGCGGCCCCGTTGGCCGCGACGGCATTGTCGCCGCGTGCATCCGTGGGATACGCACCGGCGGGTTGTTGCGGTTGTGCCGCCGCAATCGGATAAGGCGCTTCGGTCGAACGCGCGTATTGGGCTTCGGAGGTGGGATAAGCGTAGGCGGGCTGGGACGGTTGTTGTTCTCCCAAGGCTTCGCCGATCACTTGCGACATGCGCGTGGGCGCGCTGCGTTGTCCCGGCAAACCAACGAAAGGATTGCCATCTGGATTGCCGTTGCCCATCGCTGGCTGGCTATTGGCGGCCAGCGCCATACCGCCGTTGCGCTGTTCCTGCGCGGCGATGGCGGCCTGGTAAAGCTCGGCCGCCTTGCCCGTGCGTCCCCGCGCGCGATAGATGCGCGCGGCGCCGGCAAGTACGTCTGGATCGCGCGGCGCCAGCGCCACTGCCTTATTGAGCGCCTGCTGCGCTCCACTCCAGTCATCGGCTTCGGCTGCGATGCCTGCCACGGCGATTTGCAGCTGCGCGTTGTCGGGATCACGCGCCTGCAGCTTGCGATAGATGTCCAATGCCTTGTCGCGATCGCCACCGGCGGCATACATGCGAGCCAGTGCGCCCTGCGCCAGGGGATCATCGGGATTGCGCTGAAGCACGGGCTGCAGGATATCGTATGCCGCCACCAGATCGCCACGCTGGCGCATCGCTTCGGCTTGGCGAATGGTATAGAGGCTGACCAGGTCCTGGAATTGGCGATGCTGGTCGGCATCCATGGGTTGTTTCTGCAGTTGGCGCAGCACGCTGGCGGTCTGCGCATCGTCCCCAGCCTTGATCAGTACGCTGGCGTAAGGAATCAATACGTCCGGACCAGCCGGGCGCGTGCCGTTGACCAAGGGCTGCATCAGCGCAAGCGCGCGCGGCGTATCGCCGGCATCCACATAGGCTTGCGCAATCGCGCCCAGCAGATCGGGTTCGCCGGCCGCGGCGGCCTCCAGCCCGGCCAACTGGCTGCGTGCCTGCGTGGTGTCGCCGGCCTGCGCCCGGCGCGCCGCCTGGGCCGCTTGTTCATGTACCCACAAGCGCCGCTGGAACGGTGTCATTTCCGGCGTACGGCCGGTGGCCGGGATACGCGTCATGGTGTCATAGGCCTTGCCCCATTCGCCGCGTTCCGAGGACAGTAGCGCGCTGGCGTACAGAACGTCAGGCGCTTCAGGCTGGGCCTTGACCATGTCATCCATCAGACGCTGGGCCCGCGCCGAATCACCGTTGCGAAGCAGCAAACGGGCCAGTTCATAGGTGATCCAGGGATTGCTCGGATCGGTGTTGCGAGCGTCCTCCAGCAGCTGGCGGGCGCCCGCCATGTCGCCGCGTTGCTGCGCCGTGCGTGCGCGGCTTGCCGCGACGGAAGCGCGCAGACGGCTGACGTCGCCGATCTCGGCGGCCTGCGCCGGCGTCATGCTGGATATGAGGCGCAATGCCTCTTCCGGTCGATTCGTCTGCGCCAGTACGCCCACCAGGCCGCGCATGGCTTCCGGGTCGTTCTTCTGGCGTGCCAGCACATAGCGATAGGTCTTCTCGGCATTGGCCATGTCGCCCGCGCTGGCATACACGCGGCCCATGGCGTTATAGGCGCCGACGTTGGCGCCGTCCAGCCGGATAGCCTGTTCCAGCAACCTGCGCGCGCCGTCGGTATCGCCGCGCAGGCGCGCGGCTTCGGCCTGATCGACCAAGGTCCAGTAGCGCGCGCCGGCCAATGCACGGGTCCAGTTTCGGCCCGCTCCAGGACGCCCCGCCGCGCGTGCTAGCAATTGCTGGGCTTCCGCCGGCTTGTCCTGCTGCATGCGTACCAGACCCAGGCCGCCGAGCGCATCGGGGTCATTGGGCGTGGCACGTAGCTTCTCCTGGAACGCGGCTTCCGCCGTGGCCAGGTCGTTGTTCTTCAGCGCCGCGAAACCGCGCGCCAGGCGTGCATCCTGGCGCCATGCCACGGCGGGCGCGCCGCGTGGCGCCGCGGGATTGTTCATGACGGCGCGCACCTCGGCGTCATCCGGATGATCCTTCAGGTAGGCTTCGAACAGTGCCTTTTCGTCGGCACGCGGTGCACCTATCCAGATCAGGCCGGAACGCCAGCTGTCGGTGGCGTCCGCGCCCACGTCCTTGCGTTGCGCCAGTTGCGCCAGCATGCGCACGCCTTCGGCCCGCCTGTCTTCAGTGCGGATGAGGTGCTTGGCCAGCGCCAGGCGGACGTTGGCATTATTGGGGTTTTCGCGCTGCAGCCTCTGCAGGCCGTCGATGGCGCGTTGCAAGCCTTTGTCGCTATAGCCGAGAAAGCTGTAGTACTCCAGCGCGATATCGCCCTGCGGTTCGCGGCCCTGCAGCGCCTTGTCGTAGGTCTGCATGGCCTTGTCGATATCACCGGAAACGGCCAGCATGCGTGCCTGCTCCAGGTCCGCCGAGCCGGTACCGCTGGCCAGCGCGATGTCCTGTTGCAACCGTTTGACCCAGGTGCTGTTGGCATCGAGCTGGGTCAGCCTGGTCAGCGTGGCCTGGGCGTCGCCCGTGCGTTTTTCGCGCACGGCGGCCAGGCCCAGGCCATAGAGTGCTTCCTGCTGGTTTGGATCGGACAGCAGCAACTTTTCCCAAGCCTGGGTAGCACGCCGGTTGTCCCCCTGTGTCTGCCAGTAGCGGCCCTGTTCGAGCAGCGAAGCGGTGGCGGCGGGTTGCGCCCAGCCGCTCTGGTGCAGCAGAGTCGCAAGCAGACCGACGGCCAGCTTGTGCTTGTGGCGGCTCAAGGACATTTCTTCTCCCACTCCAATGACACACGGCCGGCATCGCCGAACCGGTAACGCTGCTCGAACCAGCCGGTACCGAAAAGGCTGAGCACGTAATCGTAATAAGGCGGCTGCCTGGCCGCCAGGTTATCGGGGCTTACGCTGGCGGCCAGGCCGGCGCGCACGCGTTCGAGTTGGGCGGACAGCACGACGTCGTTGCCCCGCGCCTGCAAATATGGCAACAAGGCCGCGGAAAAACCGATGGGGCCGGTACCTTGCGTCGTGCCGCTATCGGCCTGTACCGATTCAGGTGGCGCGCCCGCTATCGCGGTGGCATCCGCCAGCCCGTGCAGCGCGGTTTGCAATGCTTGTGACGCGGGATCGCCGGCCGGCGTCACGCCGGCCCAAAGATAGTTGCGGATGGCGTCATAGCTGCCTTTGACGCCATGTTGCGGATCGGGGATGAACTGGCCCAGCCCCGATGCCTGTTGCCCCGGCACGGCGGGCAAACTGCGATAGGCTACCCAGTCGGCCGCATAACCTTTCGGCGTAATGGCCTGGATCAGGTGCACCGTGTTGGTGGCTACCTGCGTCCATGGCCCCTTGGGCGATGCTTGCGCCAGCCGGCGCAAGACCGGTATCGGCATGTAGCTGGGATTCAGGCGCCATTGCGTGCCGCCCTCGACGAAGCCTTGGGGCGCCGGCAGCAGCATGCGACCGAGCCCGGGCAGATCGGCGATCTCGCGGGCTTCTATCTGCTTCAGCAGCGCCAGTCCATCGCGGGTGTAGTCGGGCTCATGCCATAAGCGTCCTGCTTCCAGCAGCGCATACGTGAACCACAAGTCGGCATCGGACGCGGAATTGGTGTCCAGCACGCCCCAACTGCCGTTGTCGAGTTGTCCCCAGGACCATGCCGGCAAGTGATGCGCGATATCGGCGGCGGCCAGATTCAGCACGCTCCACCGCCACAGCTTCTGGAACGTGGCGCGGTCGTTGGCCACCAGCGCGAAGAACATGGCGTAGGACTGGCCCTCCGACGTGGTCATCCGCTGCCGGGTGCTGGCGTCGATGACTCGGCCGTCGTCCTGCACGAAGTATTTGACGAAGTCCGACCACTGCGGCCATGCGATCGCGGTGCAGGACGGCGGCGTCGCTGTTCGCGTCTGTCCTTGCGCTGCCGCGGCGGCCTGTGCCTGACCATGGGCCTGGCTGGCGACGACACCCAGCGTCAACGCCGCCAGTATGGCGCGTGGACGCCATGCAAGCGATTGCGGACGAACGGAGGGGCGCTGCGCAGCCGGCGACAGGGACATCAATCGACCTTTGGGGGGCGGCGCTGGAACAATGCGCGCAGGATGCGCACCACGACGAGGATTACCACCAGCCATGCCAACAACGTCACCAGCAGCTTGAGCAGGGTGTAGCCGGGCAGCACGGATGAAATCCACCAGTCGATGCGCGTAAGCAAAGGCAGCTCGCCGACGTAGTAAGTCTGGTCGCCGACCAGGGCATCGACATGCTTGCCGCGAATCACCGACAGACTGCCCTGGATCGCCTTGTCATAGCCCTCCCCGCCTTGCAGCGCGGCCACGGCTTCGTCCAGGCCCTCCGGTTTGTTGCTGGCCAGCAGCACGACGCTGCGCTTTTCGGCCAGCGGCGATTCGAACCCGGCGACGATGGCGCTGACGCCCGCGCTGGTATAGGACATGGCGGCGCGCGCGGACTGCTTGTCCTTGCGTGGATCCAGGTGGAACCAGTCGGCCACCCGATACACGATATCGGACACGTTGAAGCGTGCGCTGCCCTCGTAGGCGCCCGGGATGCGCGCGGCCCATGTCTTGAGCAAGGGTTGGTCGGTGCCGGCGCCGATCACCAGCAGGTCCTTGGCGGCTTGGGCATTGACTTGCGCGGCCCGCGTGACGGTGACGCCTACCGCGGGATAGCCGGTCGATTCACCCATGCGGCCCATGACGGCCAGATAGGCGCCATATTCGCGCGGCCCGGCGTTGTCGCCCAATACCACCGCGGTTTCGGACAGATCCGCCATGCGGGTAAAGGGGAAGCCCGCATCCGAGAACGCACGCAGGTCCGGCATCGCAATGAAGTGTGGATAGCCGGATATGTCGATCGTCGACTCCGGCTCGATCATGCCGCGCGTGTTGTCGATGATGATGTCGCGGCACTCGCCCTGCTTGATGTAGTCGTACATGTAGCGAAACTGCAGCTGGCTGCGTGACTTCAGCAGTTCCAGTGGCACTTCCAGCTGTGCGCGCATGGGCAGGCTGGTATCGGGCAGCACTTCGGCGCGCAGCTTGTCGCCGCCTTCGATGCGTTCCAGCGCGAACAACGGTATGGACTTGACGAACTGGTCCTTGACGCTGAAAAGCAGCGAAGAGTTCACCGATGTCGGCTGCGGCGTATAGCGATAACGCAGATCCACCGGCACGTTCTTCTCGTGCCAGCCGAACAGGTCGGGCGGCACGCGCACGTCGATGCGGATGACGTCGGGACTGAAGCCGGAGACGTTCAAGCGCTTGGGATCGACCATATCGCCGAAGCTGACGGGACGATCGCTACGCAGCCACCTGGGCGCATCGTAAGGTTGGCGCGGCTTCAGGTCGGCCAGTTGCGTCACCGCGGCCGAGGCGCCCGAGAGGGTCTGGCTACCCAGGGCCAATGCGGCAGCGGCCTGCTTCAGTTCCTTGCCGTCGCGGCCCAGCACCAGCAGCAGTTTGCCGTCGGCATCGTTGGGATTGGCCACCACGGCCAGGGTCGGACCGGTGACCGTGAGCTGCGTCAAGCTGGCGATGTTGGAGCCGGTGGCGAACACCACGGCGTTGCCCTTGGCAGGCACTTGCGCAACCGTTGCGGGGAAGTCGGCGCCGCGGTAACCCGCCAGTGCACCAAACCACGAGGACAGCGCGCCTGCTGCTTCCAGCGTGGCGTCATCCGGCTTGGCCTGGAACACAAAGGGCAGCACCAGCTTGCGCATGTCGCGCTTGTCGAAGAAAGGCAGCGGCAGGTTGGCCAGGTCATCGGGCAGGCGCAGGGGCGCGGTGGCCAGCTCCAGTTCGCTATGGTTGCTGATGTTGGCCCAGAGGCTTGAGTGCAACGGGTCTTCGCAATTCAGCGTGTAATGGCCGATCAGCTGCAGACGCAAGTCGTTGTATGCGGTGATCAGGTAGGACGGGATTTCGATCGTGCGTTGCAGATTGGTTCCGGCCGTTTCACGCGGCACCGGGATGGTGGCTGCAACCTCGTCGTTGACCAGGACGTTGATGTGCGAAATGTCGCTGAGCAGTGCCGGCGAATACGCGTAGCGCAGATCCAGGCGCGCGCCAGTCACCACGCGATCGTTGCGCACGCTGAAATTCAGCGTATTGCTGCTGTCGACGCCGCGCAGGTTCAAAGGATATTGCGCACCCAGTTGCTTGAGCGAATAGGCCTGGTCGGCCTGGAAGGGCACGGCTGGTGTTGGCGCGGCAGCCGCGGCGGGCGGCACCGTGCCGGCCGTCGCCGCGCCGACTTCGGCGGCCTGGGCCACCAGCGAGCAGCTCGTCAACAACGCCAGCGACAAGCGCGCGAGCGTGGGCCGGCGGCGGCGATGGGGAGCTGGGGATACAGGCTTCTGCATGGTCGGCTTCGTAGTTGGACTGGCGTTCTTGAGCATGATCACGATCCCAGGCGGCGGTGAGCGCGGGCGCGCAGGGACAGGTAAAGCAGCACGGCGATGACGAGGGCGCTGATGACCAAGGCGGCCACCAATGTCAGCGGGTGGTTGGAGAAGAACCACTGCATGCCTAGCCAGATCGGCAGCGAGCCGACGTAGTAGCTTTGATCGTCCAGTACGGTAAGGGCCTGTTTACCGGAAACCACCGTCAGGCTGCCGCCGATCTTGTATTGCAGGTCTTCAACCTTGTTCATCGTGTCGCGATTCGCCAATACTGCATCGACCGCGGCGTCGAGTCCCGCGCTATTGGAGCCGGACAGCAGTACCACGCTACGGCCCGACTGCAGAGGGGACTGCAGGCCGGCCAGCATGGCGTTGGCGCCGCTGCCGACATAAGTCAGCTTCAGATCGGCGGTGCGCTTACGGTCACGCGGGTCCGGGCCGAACCAGTTGGCGATACCGGAGAACCAGTCGGACACGCTGAACCGGTGCTGGTTGCCGTCGAAGCCGTTAGGCAGATAGGCGCTCCACTGTTTGACCAGAGGCTGGTTATTGCCGGAAGCCAACACCAGGAAATCCTTGTCCTTCAGGCTTTCGACCTGCGCGGCCTGGGCTACGGTCACGCCGGTCGCGGGGTAGCCGGTGGCTTGCCCCATGGCGCCCAGCAAGGTGAGGTAGGCGCCGTAATCCGACAACCCGGCGCCATCCGGCAGCACCACCGCGGTTTCCGACAGGTCGGCCATGCGCGTGAACGGGAAACCCGCGTCGGCGAACAGCGACAGGTCAGGCATGGCCGCGTATTTGGGCAGGCTGGAAATATCGATGCTGGAGCCGGGATCGATGGCGCTCTGGATATTGTCAACGATGCTGTTCTGGCACTCGCCCAGCTTGGCGTACTCGTACACATAGCGGAATTGCAGTGCGGTCAGCGGCGGCAGCAGGTAAGTCGGCACCATCACCCGCGCTTCGTCTTCGGAGACCGGCATGCCACTCATCTTGCTGAAGACGCCAGGCGTGCCGTCATTGAGTCGGAAGCTGCGCACCAACTGATTGCCCGCGACCATCTCCATCACCGATTGGGTGGCATCCGGGCGCGGCGAATAGCGGTATTTCAGTTGCACGGGCACGCCGTCGCTGTGCCAGCCAAACAGGCCGGGCGGCATGCGCAGGGGCACGTTGATGGGGGCGGGCCGGTGGCCATAGACGTTGAGCGTGCGCGCGGTGGCCAATTCGCCGAACTGCACGGGTCGATCACTGCGCAGCCAGTTCGGCGCGTCGAACGGTTTGCGTGGCGTCAGCGTGGCCAGTTCGTTGATGCGCACGGTGGGGCCCGACAATGTCTGGTTGCCTAGCGCCAGCGCGATGGCGGCCTGGCGCAACTCCTTTGCATCGCGACCCATGACCAGCAACAGCTTGCCGTGTGGGTCATTCGGGTTGGCCACCATGGCCAAGGTCGCGCCTTGTACGGCGGCGGCCTGAAGTCCGGGCACGTTGTCGCCCTGTTGCAGCAGCACGACCGCATTGCCCTTGGCAGGCAGATCCTGAACGGTGGCGGTGAACCTGGCGCCGCGGTAGCCCGCTTGCGCGCCGAACCAGGATGAGACGATGCCCGCGCTTTCCAGGCGGGCGCTGTCGGGCGTGCGGCCCAGTACGATGGGCAAGTCCAGTTGGCGAATGTCGTGGCTGTCGAAAAACGGTGCGGGAAGCAGCGCGAGGTCATTCGGCAGGTCGACCGGCAGTACCGTCAGGTCCAGCGTGCTGCGGCCGGCGACGTCGGCCCACAGGCTGGAGTGCAAGGGATCTTCGCAGCCCAGCGTGTAGTGACCGACCAACTGGATGTCGAGCCGGTTGAATTCGCTCATTGCCGGGACCGGCAACGCGACGGTGCGTTCCACGGGCTCGGCCGCGGCTTCCTTCGGCAGCGTGATGCTTTGCGCCACTTCGCCGTTGAGGATGATCTTCAAGTGAGACAGATCCGGCAGCAAGGAAGGCGAATACGTGTAGTCGAGGTGAACGTTCGCGCCAATGATGGTCTGGTCGATGCGTTGTGCGAAACCCAGTCCATTGGTGCCGTCGACACCGCGCAGTGGCAACGCCGTCTGGCCGCTCAGGCGCGATAGTGGAATTGAATAGGTATAGGCGCCTGGCGGCAGCGGGGCCGTGGGCGCGGCGGCCTGTGGGGCTGCCTGCGGAGCCGTTTGCGGTGTGGCTGCAGGGCCTGCGGGCGCGGTGTCCGTGGGTGCCGCCATGGCGCGCGACGCGGCGAGCGATAGCAAGGCTGATACCAGGGCGGGCAATACGCGCGAGCGGCGCAGCAGGAGCGGTCGCGCTTCGAGCCTGGGGGTCATCGATCTATCGTCCTTCATTGCTTGGTGGATACAGACGCGGGACGTCGCAGGCCCGCGAGGGCACGGTCACGCAATTGGCGCAGCAACAGGGAGAAGCCGCGCATGCCGATCTGGGATATCTGGTAGAGCGCCGCCAGCGGTGAATCGGGCGCCATGCTGCCCCACGTCAAGGCCCAGGTGTCGGCGCGGCCGAAGGTCATCTGCACCAGTTCTTTTTCCTGCTCGATGGTCAGTTCGCGGAAGCTCACGCCAAGACGGCTGCCCTGGCTGAACGTGACCAATGCGGGGAAGATGGCTTCTTCCTCGCTACGGAACACGGAAACGTTGACCTGCATGCCGGTGGGCACGAGCACGCCGGCGGGCAGGACCAGGCCCAGGCCGCCTTGCGAAAAATCGCTGGTGTCGCACGCTACCGTGCGGCCGTCGGGCAGCGTCAGCATGGCCGGCAGCGCCACCGCCACGCGCGGCGCATTGCGCAGCTGGCGCACCTCGCCGGCCACGGCGACGCTGGCGCTGGTCATGATGATGTTGTAGACCGTCCAGGCCAGGTTCAGCACGATGGTGAAGCGATGGTCGATGTCGCCGGCTTCGTTGGCCAGGCTGATCAGGCCGACGATGAGACCCGCCAGGTTCAAGCCCAGCAGCACCACGTAGGGCCGTGCCAGCGTCCAGTCGAAATACGATTCGCGGATGATGCCGCCCTTGGCGGTCACGTTGAACTGGGGCGCCTTGGGACGCAGCAGCGCCATCATCGCCGGCTTCATGATGTACCAGGCCAGCACCGATTCGTAGACTTCGTTCCAGAACGAATGGCGGAACTTGCCCTGGATGCGCGAACCTGTCAGGTTGGACAGGATGACGTGCGGCAGTGCATAGGCCGCCACCATGATGGCGGAAGCCTGGAACACATTGGCGTGGAAGAACAGGTAAGCCAGCGGTGTGGTCAGGAAGATCACGCGCGGCAGGCCGAAGAAGAAGTGCAGCATCGCGCTCAGGTAGCACATGCGCTGGCCCAGCTTCAGGCCCTTGCCCAACAGCGGATTGTTGACGCGGATGATCTGCGCCATGCCGCGCGCCCAGCGGGTGCGTTGGCCGATGTGGCGTGACAGGTTCTCGGTGGCCAGGCCGGCGGCTTGCGGCACGGCCAGGTAGGCGGTGTTGTAGCCGGCGCGGTTCATCTTCAACGCGGTCAGCGCGTCCTCGGTCACGCTTTCGGTGGCCACGCCGCCCACTTCCATCAAGGCCGTACGGCGGATCACCGCGCACGAACCGCAGAAGAAGGTGGCATTCCACAGATCGTTGCCGTCCTGCACGACGCCGTAGAACAACTCGCCTTCATTGGGCACGTTGCGGAAGGTGTCCAGGTTGCGTTCGAAGGGATCGGGCGAAAAGAACACGTGCGGCGTCTGCAACATCGCCAGCTTCTTGTCCTTGACGAACCAGCCCATGCAGATCTGCAGGAAAGACCGCACCGGTATGTGGTCGCAATCGAAGATGGCGACGAATTCACCGTCGGTCTTGGCCATGGCGGCGTTGATGTTGCCGGCCTTGGCGTGCTTGTTGTCCGGACGGGTCAGGTAGTTGGCACCGGCCTGTTCGCAGAACTCACGGAACTCCTGCCGGCGGCCGTCGTCCAGCACGTAGACCTTGAAGCGGTCGGCCGGCCAGTCCATGGCCAGCGCCGTCAGCACCGACTGGCGCACCACATCCAGCGGCTCGTTATAGGTGGGAATGAAGATGTCGACGGTGGGCCAGCGCGTGGCATCGGCCGGCAATGGCGCCGGCTTGCGATGCAGTGGCCACGCGCTCTGGAAATAGCTCAGCAGCATCATCGACAGCGCATACATCTCCGCGAACAGCAGGGCGTAGCCGAAGAGGTTGTCGAGGAAGCCGTGAAAGCCCAGCGTGTCGGTGATACGCCACCACATGTAGCGCACGGACGTGGTGATGGACAGCATCACCATCACCAGGGTTGCCAGGCGGCCGGCCACGCGATGCAGCAGCAGCGTCATGACCACGCAGGCGAGCGCGAACAAAAACTGCTGCGACAGGTCCATTTCGACCGCGACGGCCAGCACGAAAAGAATGCACGCGAGCACGGTGGCGACGATGCGCGCCCAACCCATTTTCCAGATGCGCCAGGACAGCAGGCTGTTGCCCCAGCGGGAGACGCGGCCGCTGCTGGCCGAGGTTTCGGTGGTCGACGATTTCATGCGCGGGAACCTCCGGCGGCGTGCAGCTGTTGCACCACCCATTGCGTGCAGGCGGCCAGGTCATTACGGGCCTGGCTGTGCGGTGCATGCTCGATGACGGTCTTGCCGTAGGCCAGCGCTTCGCCCACGGTGGGGTCCAGGTGCACGGAGCCGATCACGCGGTTGCCCAGGGCGTTGCGGATGACTTGCACGGCGTCGCGTGCCAGCGGTTTCGTACGGTCGACCTGGTTGACGATGTAGGCGTGGCCCAGGTAATCCTGGCGGCCTTCGCAGTACTGCGTGATCAGGCTTTCGATCAAGGGCAGCGTGGCGTAGGACGCGGCGTCCGGCAGCGTCACGATGATCGCCAGCTCGGCGCAGGCCAGGACCTGGCGCAGGTAGGCCGATGGACCCGGCGGCGTGTCCAGGACCACCAGCGTGTCCTGCGGCAGCGCCAGGCTTTCCAGATGGCGGGCCAGCCAATGCTTGTCCTGGTTCATCTGCTGTTCCAGGGCGATGCGGTCGTCTTCGTTGATCTGGCCGAACGGCAGCAGGTGCACGCCCGAATCGCCCTGCACGCTGACATCGCGCCACGGGGTCCCGTTGAGGGAGGCGCGCGCCAGGCCGCTGATACCGGTCTGGCGATCGGCGCCCAGATGGAAGCGCAGGGCGTTCTGCGGATCGAGGTCCACCACCAGCGTGGGCTGGCCGGCCAGGCGTAGCGCCAGGCCGAGGTTGGCGGCTACCGTGGTTTTTCCTACACCGCCCTTGGCGGAAACGATGGCTATGGTCTTCACTTTTGCGTCGTCTTGCGGGGCGGCGAATTCTGTTCAGGATTCGCGTCGGAACGGGGGGCCTGGGCCAGGCGATCGAAAATGCCTTGCAGGGATGTGGTGGGAGTCGTTGCCGCGGGCTTCGCGGCGGCCGGGGCGGGCGTCGGCGCCACGGCCGGCGGTGGCGCGACAACGTGGATCGGCTGCAGATGCGGTTCCACGCGCTCCTGCATACGGGGCGGCGGCGCTGGGGGGACTTCCGGTACGGTGGCGACGTAGGCTTCGGCGACCGGCGTGTCGACGGCTGGCGTGGCGGCGGGGACGGCTGGGGCGAACTCGATGTCGCCGACCGGGTCTTCGCTGACCGTGGCATCTTCCTCGATCACCAGCGGCACCGTCAGGGCGTCCAGCGCCTGGCGTTCCACCTGCGCACTGTGGATCAGCGCGGCGACCGCCTCGGCGCTGGCGACGGCGCCCGCACGGACGGGGCCGACCGACGAACGATCGGGCAAAGGCAGGTCCAGGGTGGCCGGCACGGCCAATGGCGGCCAGCTTGCCACCACCACGGGACGGTCAGCCGTGCTGCTGCCGACCTTGGGCGGCACATAGCGCGTGCCGGGCTGCACCTGGTCCAGCAGCGGCCAGCGCTCGCGCGCCACCGCTGCCCTGTTGCTGCGCCCGATTTCCCGGTAATGCGCGGGATCGCCACCGAACTGCCGGTACAGACTGGAGATATCGCTGGTCTCGCGGTTCACTCGCCACCCCCCCTTCTAACGGGCCCCCCGGCCCGGTGTCCAAATCGATGATGGCTACCGTCCGAAGCGGTAGACGATGGTCCCGTCAGGGTTGGCGGCTTGCGGTTGTGCGACGTGCAATTGGCTGTCCGCCCCCAACTGGCGCATCCACAACTCGTAGACGCCTTCCAGGAAGCCGCTACTCCAGGCCATGTGCTCGGCGCCGAAGGCGGCGCGCAGGGGGGCGCAGTAATGGGTCAGGGCAAGGTGATCGTCGGCTTCGGTGATCGTCACCCAGCCCCAATCCACCGTCTGCCAGAGATGATTGATGGCGCTCTGCAGGTCTTCGATGGAGGCGGCTTGCGGCAACACGTGCGCGGCGGCAAAGCGTTCGCCCGCGCGGCGCATCAAGGTGCGCAGGCGCTGCGGCGTCAGGTCCTGGGCCAATTCCTGTGCAAAGGCGGCCAGTGCTTCGCGCCACTGACTGGCACATAGTCGGTCGTTCAGGTGGGACAGGACTGCGCTTTCCACGATGCTCCTTCGCTGGCGGTACTCAGTGACGCCGGGGGATCGGCGCGGCTGGCGTTCGTAACGATGACGACGCTGGACGCGGCCAATATGTAACTTCGGAGGGCTGGAGGGCGAACCCAGCACCGCGCGTATGGTGCCAGAAGGCGTAACCCCGGAGCCTGAACACCCTACTGCTTATGGCAGTTGCACATCGCCTTGCACGTAAAAGGAGATTACGGGAGCGGGCCATCGCGACTTTTTCGGTGCCGTGGCCCTGCATAGGCTCTGTACCCGGTTCGGCAAGGCGGAGCTGCGGGACTTTAGGCCGCATTCTTGGAGCATGACCTTGCATCTGTAGGCGAATGAGGCAAAGATGCCACACCCCATTTCGCGCGCTGCAACAAACGATTTTAGTATATTGGCGACTTAAATTAAAATAAATAGATACGGGCGTTGCTACAACGGTTACGTGTCATCGTTCGTAAGGATGACGTGCGAAAGGCGGGGTTTTCGGCCCCACATGCAGAAGTTTGTACCTGCGCCGCAACAAATGTGTGACGGCCGGGGATTGCCAGGGAGTCCAGATGTCCAGTGCCCCGCTCAAGCTGCGCTCCGTACTGTTGGTAGGCGGCTCAGGCACCCGGTTATGGCCGCTGTCGCGGTTGGGCTATCCGAAGCAGTTCCTGCCCCTGTTGGGCGATTCGTCCGCATTGCAGGCGACCTGCGAGCGTGTCTCCGCGCTTGCCGAACTCCCCCCTATCTTTGTCGCCAATGAAGAACATCGCTTCATTGTCGCGGAGCAGTTGCGCCAGATCGGCCTGGAGCAGCCGTCCATCCTGCTCGAACCGGCAGGCCGCAATACCGCCCCGGCCATCGCTCTGGCCGCCTTGCTGGCCACGGCGGATGACAACGATGCCCTGCTGCTGGTGTTGCCATCCGACCACGCCGTGCCGGACGTAGCGCGCTTCCACGAGGCCGTGGGTATCGCCCGGGCCGCCGCCGAGGCGGGCCAGCTGGTGACGTTCGGCGTGCAGCCGGCCTATGCCGAAACGGGCTACGGTTACATCCGCGCCGGTGCTTCGCGCGACGGCGTTGCCCCGGTCGAGGCCTTCGTCGAAAAACCCGATGCCGCCACGGCGGAACAGTATCTGGCCAGCGGCCAGTATTACTGGAACAGCGGCATGTTCCTGTTCCGCGCGTCCAGGTATCTGCAGGCGCTGCAGGCGCATCGCCCCGATATCCTGGCGGCCTGCCGCGCCGCCATGGCCGGCACCCGTCACGATGGGGATTTTGTCCGGGTAGATAAGGCCGCTTTCACCGCTTGTCCGTCCGATTCCATCGACTACGCCGTCATGGAGCGCGATCCCGACGTCGCGATGGTGCCGCTGAACGCCGGCTGGAGCGATATCGGCTCCTTTGCGTCGCTGTGGCAACTGGCGCCGCGCGACGCCGACGGCAATGCCGTGCGCGGTGACGTCATCGTCGAGGATTGCCACGACGTTTATGCCTATGCCAGCGAGCGCCTGGTGACCCTGCTGGGCGTCGACGACGTGGTGGTGGTGGAAACCGCGGACGCGGTGCTGGTGGCCGCGCGCGACAAGGTGCAGGAAGTCCGGCGCATCGTCGCCCGCCTGAACGCCGCCAAGCGGGCCGAAGCGGCCGCGCACCGGCTGGTCTACCGGCCGTGGGGTAGCTATGACTCGATCGACAATGGCGAACGTTTCCAGGTCAAGCGCATCCGCGTGGCGCCCGGTGCTCGCCTGTCGCTGCAGATGCATCATCACCGCGCCGAGCACTGGATCGTGGTGACCGGCACCGCGCGCGTGACGCGCGGCGACGAAGTCTTCCTGTTGACCGAGAACCAGTCGACCTACATTCCCCTGGGCGTCAAGCACAGGCTGGAGAATCCGGGTTCCATAGACCTGGAGTTGATCGAAGTGCAATCCGGTCCCTATCTGGGCGAGGACGACATCGTGCGGTTCGACGACGTCTACGGCCGCTGAAATTCTCCCCGCGCCCTCCATCATGCTCTCGCCCGCGCCGCCGACCCATCCCCATCGTTCCTTCATGGCCCTGGCCGGGCTGGTGTGCGCCCTGCTCAATGCGGGGGCATTCCTGATCCTGTCCGGCGTGCACGGGATGAAGTCGCCCGTCTTTCTCAGTTGGGTGCCGGCGGTGCTGGCCGCGGGCGCCTTCTATATATATTCGCGCTTCTCGCTGCTGATCAGCGCGCGCAGCACCTGGTGGATGCTGGGCCGGGGCGCCATGCGCTGGTTCAACGTCGTCTTCCTGTGCGTGGCTGCCCTGTTCTTCCTGCCGCGCGAGCAGAACGATCCGGACTGGCTGCGTCTGATGACGCTGCAGTGGGCCGCGGTGGCCCTCCCCTTGCAGGTCATCGGCTTGTTCTGCCTGCGCCGCGTGGCGTATCGCCTCAACAATTCACCTTCCAGCCGCCGTGCCGCGGTGTTCTTCGGCATGGGGCCGGAAGCGCGCAAGCTGGCCATGCGCCTGCAGCGTTCCCCCATCCTGGGCATCTACGTGGCGGGCTATTACGCGGCAGAGGAAGTGCATGTCCGCGACGGCGAACCGCCCGTACCCAGATACCTGGGCCGCTACCCGGATGCCTTGCCGCGCATCGAGACCGGCGAGTTCGGCATGGCCTTCGTGACGCTGGACGATGAAAAGGAAAAGCCGCTGACGGCAGACCTGATGAACCGCCTGTACGACTCGACCTCGGCAATCTACCTGATGCCTGAATCGCCGTTCCTGGGCGAGCTCTCCGCCAGCAGTGCGGATATCGCCGGCGTGCCCCTGCTGGCGCTGCACGAAACGCATATGGTGGGGCTGTCGCGCAGCATCAAGCGGGCCATGGACCTTTTCATCGGCGGCCTGATGATCGTCATGCTGTCGCCCGTCATGCTGGCCGCGGCCGTGGCCATCAAGCTGACTTCGCCGGGTCCCGTCATCTTCCGCCAGCAGCGTTACGGTGAACGTGGCCTGCCCATCACCGTGTTCAAGTTCCGTTCCATGACAGTGACTTCGGGCCGGGAAGCCGACGGCACCTTGCGCCAGGCGCAGGTGGGCGACAAGCGCGTGACGCGCGTCGGCCGCTTCCTGCGCAAGTCGTCGCTGGATGAGTTGCCGCAGCTTTTCAATGTGATGTCCGGCTCCATGAGCCTGGTGGGTCCGCGCCCCCATGCCGCCGAGCACAACGAGATGTACCGGCGCCTGATCCGCGGCTATATGCTGCGCCATTCCGTCAAGCCGGGCATCACGGGGTGGGCGCAGATACATGGCCTGCGCGGCGAAACCGATACGCCGGAAAAGATGCATCGCCGGGTGAAGTACGACCGCTATTACATCGCCAACTGGACGCTGCAGCTGGATCTGAAGATCCTGGTGCGCACGGTGTTGGTGGTGTTCTGGGACCGCAACGCGTACTGACCATTGCCTGGGCCGACGTGCCGCATTACGAGCGGCGGCATGGGATGCGGGAGGCCTATGGCTGCGCGTTGATCGGATCGCACATCGCCAGGTCTGGGCGGCGCCACAGGCAATCGGTCGGCTGCATCAGCATGCGCAGGTCTTCCTTGGCGCGGCTGCCGAACGTGTATTCGAAACCGACGCGGACAAAGTTCTGGTTATAGCTGTCCTGCGTACTGTTGCCCCGCTGACGGTCGTGATAGACGTCCATGATCCAGCGCAGGCTGTCGGTGTGTTGCCATTGCACGCGGGCGCCCAGGCGCCAGATCTGCAAGGTCTCGTCGTCGCTGCCTGTGAAGGCCGTGTTGCGCTGTTGGCTGTGCTCCACGCCCAGGCTTAGCGCGGTTTTCACCGTAGGCCTCCAGGTCAGGGCCGCCAGGCCGCCGGTCTGGATGGAATACAGCACGGTCGGGTCATCGTCGTACGCATACGGCCGACGCCAAAGCTGCAGGTCCAGGCGCGTCTTGGGCGAGTAATCCCAGGTAGCCCGGCCTTCGAAGGTGAACAGCCGTGTGTCGCGATCGGTCAGGTTGTCGTAGTCGCGCTTGAGCATACCGATGCGCCCCTGCAACAGCGTCTTGGGACTGTAGTCCCAGCGCGCCGCGATGAACGCCTCATTGTCCGTGTAGCGATTGTCTATGGTCGACACCAAGCCAGGCGTGCGATCGTAGTAGTCCACGTTGGTATGGCGCAGGCCCATTTGCGCGAGCGAACGGCCATATCCGGCATAGCGGCCGGACAGTTGCCAGCCGGTATCCGTGCGGTCGTACAGCGTCTGGTTCGAGGCCTGGTCGTAGCGCGTTCCGTTGCGAAACACGCTGACCACGGGCAGGGTAAGGCGCTCGGTCACGCGCAGGCCGATCTCGGCCGATTTGTAATCGCGGGTCGTCAAGTCACGGTCCGGCCAGGTCAAGCCCAGGTTGGACGCCAACTGGTTCTGGTAGCCGTAATCGAAGCGCCCGGCGAACAAGGGTGTCGCGCGCCAGTGCAGCGTGGACAGCATGTTGCGCGGTTGGTGGTCGAGCTGTTGATTGCTGGTGTAGCGTGCGTCACCCAAGGTGCCACCGATTTCCAGCCTGGTGTCATCGGACAGCAAAGGCATGCGCAGACCCAGGCCCAGCGAGTTGACCAGGATGCCCGAGCCGCGGATGTCGGACGACGAATCGGGCAGGCGCGCCGGGTTGTTCTGATATTGGTACGAACTGCCTAATTGCACCGCCCAGTCAGCGGGACCGGGGGCGCCGACGACCGGCGCGCCGCACAGCGCCAGTCCGGCGGCTGCCAGGGTCCGGCGCATTGCAAACTTCACGGCGCGGCTGTGGAACCGCGTTGATTGCGCCATTGCCGCCAACACAATCCAAGGAATCGGGTGTCGTCCACCAGATAGCGGCGCCAGAGACGGCGGGGATTGCTGGCCAGGCGCCAGGCCCATTCCATGCCCATGCGCTGTACCCATTTGGGCGCGCGGCGTTGCAAGCCGATGGCGAACTCCATGGCGGCGCCCACGCACAGGACGATGCCGCCTGGCAACGTCGGTGCGTAATGCAGCGCCCAGTTTTCCTGCTTCGGCATGCCGACACACAGGAAAACCACGTCAGGTTGATTACTCCTCACTTTCTCCGCAAAGGCTTCACCTTCCGCGCCATAAGGATCGAAGCGCATGGAGGGTGCAGTGATTTCGATATCCATCCCAGGGAAAAAACGGGCGAAACCATCCAGCAGCCTGGATTCGGTGCCCGGCATGCCTCCCAGCAGCATCACGCGCCACTGTTGGCGTTGAGCCTCGGTGCACAAGGCGACGAACAAGTCGGCGCCGGTGACCCGTTCGGGCAAGGGTTTGCCTAACCAGCGGCTGGCCCAGACGACGGGCATGCCGTCGGCGAAGATGAACTCGGCTTTGCTATAGCGTTCGCGAAATTCCGGTGCCTTGTCCAGACGGGTCAGGTGATCCACGTTTGGCGTCACCACGACGCGGGCGTGGCCATCACGCCGCAGCGCGGCGTGTGACAGCCGCTCCAGGGCTGTGTCGAACGAGACGGCGGCGATGTCGAGGTCGAACAAACGTACGCTGGGCAAGGCCAGCGTATCACTGCTCGTCACCGCGAGAGGTCCGGATACATGCGCTGAACTGGACAAGAATTATCTCGATACGAAAGGCTGTGGGCTTTGGAACGACGTTCTCATCCGGCCGCATGAGAACTCCATGCCTGATGCCACGCAACATCGCTTGAGCATTGTATTTAAAAACACTCGGTGTGACAGATTGCTTCGGCTACTATTACACGCGCGCGCAACGATTTTGCGACCGGAGAATGACGTGGCGGGTCTGAAAGCAGGGTTGAGGATGGCGGTGCCAGGGGCGCTGCTTGTGTTGGCGGTATCCGCGCGCGCCCAGGATTTGCCTATCCCCGACCCTGTTGCGGCGCCGCGACAGGCACCCACGACGCCCGCGCCTGGTGCCAGGACGATGCCTGGCGGTGACTACGGGCGGTACAACGCGCCCTATCAATCTCCTGGCTATACCGCGCCGGCACCGGCCCAGCCCGTGCCTACCTATACGCCGCCACGGGCAACGCCGCCGCAGCAGCCCTATGCCCCACCTCCCGTGCCGGTGACGCCGGCCGCCAATAGCAACTACGTGCCCGCGCCTGCGGTGCCCGCGCCGAAAATCGGTAGTGGCGACCGCGGCTCGGAGCGCAACGCCGCTGGCAATCGCTTGCCCGAAACCGGCGTAGTGGCAGGTGCTGCCGCGAGCCGCGCGGCGGGCGCGCCCACGCCCGTGCTGACGCCTGGTGGCGATGAAGCCATGGAGCAGGCCGTCAACGGCGCCATCGGCGCGGTCGGTCCTGGAGATACGCTGGGCATCAACATCATGGGTACTGGCGGCGCACAGGCACGTGTGACCATCGATGCTGACGGCCAGGTGGTCATACCCATGCTGGGCAATCTGCGGGTGTCGGGGCTGACGCCTTCGGCGATCGGCAGGCGCATCGAACAGGGACTGCGCAACAAGGGCTTCATGACCGATCCGCAAGTGGCGGTGGAGGTTCTGACCTTGCGCAGCCGCATCGTTTCCGTGCTGGGCCAGGTGGAACGGCCGGGCCGCTATCCCATCGAAGGACATCTGTCGGTGCTGGAGCTGCTGGCGATGGCTGGCGGCACCAGTGGCGGCGCGGGCGACGTGGCGACGCTGGTGCGCCGCGCCGACGGCGGCAATCAGCGCTTGAACCTGTACGTCGGCAACCGGCAATCGCCGTCGCAGACGGTGCAGGACACCGAGCTGCAGCCTGGCGACGTGATTTTCGTGCCGGAGGCGCCGCGCTTCTACGTCTACGGCGAGGTCGGCAAGCCGGGCGCCTATCCCGTCGAGCAGGGGCTGAACCTGATGCGCGCATTATCGCTGGCGGGAGGGCTGACGCCACGCGCATCGGACAGCCGCATCGATATCAATCGCACCGACGTGCTGACCGGCAAGGTCACGGAAAAGCGGGTCAAGATGACCGATGCCGTGCAGCCGGGCGACGTCATTCACGTCAACGAACGCATCTTCTGAGTTCACTCACCGGATGCGAACAGGCACCCTGCCAGGGTGCGCACAGACAGGCTGCAGCATGTTGAATCGTCGGACTTTCCTCACGGCCCTGCCCTTGATGGTGGGCGGCCACGCGCTGCCCGCACTGGCCCAATCGGCGCCAGTCTATGCCGTGGTGGTGGGCGACTCCATCGCCGAAGGTGAAATCCAGCGCAAGGGCCGCCTCAACGTCCAGGGCCAGTTCGTGCCTGACTACCCCTCCAGCCCTGGCCAGTTGTCTTACGAGCTGGCCAGATACTCCGGGGTGTTTCATTTCAATCATGGCATCGGTGGAGAAACGTCGTCGCAGGTGCGCGCGCGCTGGCGCCGAGACGTGCTGGCGGAGAACTTTGATCCGGGCGACGGACGCGGCCCGCGCACACTGCCGGCGGGTTCACTGCCACGCCTGGTCTATCTGCATGTCGGCATCAATGACGTGGCGGCGGCGCATTTGTCGCTGCAGACCATGCAGGATAATTTTTCCTATTTCGCCCGCACGCTTGCGGAAAAGCATATTCCCTTCATCGTGGACAACATCGGCGCCTACCTGGGCATGAACGATCCCATGATCGCGCAGACCCGCGCTTTCAATGAATGGTTGCAGCGCACGCTGGCGCCGCGCTACGCCAATATGCGGGTGGTCGATTATCTCTACTGGTCCAGCGGCGGTACCAACGACTATCGCGTGTTGGCTCCTGGAAAATTCGCCGACGGTGTGCATCCTTCCCCGGCCGGCTACACCGACTTCGCGCGCTATGTCCATGAGACGCTGAAGTTGCCGGCGGGCTCCGCCGTGCATTACTGATGCGGGTGCGCTTCGTCCACCGGCCGCGCGCCGCTGCGCAGTGCCCGTCCGGAGCGAACCGATGATCCTGGACGCCAATACGATCCCCACCGGTTCCGTGTTGGACGCCGATATCTGCATCGTCGGCGCTGGCGCCGCCGGGATCACGATGGCGCTGGCCTTGATGGATAGCGGCCTGGACGTCGTCCTGCTCGAAAGCGGCGGCCCGCGCGCGGAGAAGGATACGCAGGCGCTATACCAGGGTACGGTGCCGGACGTACGCATGCATAGCGAGCCGGATCGCTACCGCGCGCGCCGCATGGGCGGCTCGACCACGATCTGGGGGGGGCGTTGCATGCCCATGGACCCCATCGATTTCGAGACGCGCGCCTATATTCCGCTTAGCGGCTGGCCCATCGGCCTGGACGATCTGCTGCCCTACTATCCGCATGCCAACCAGATCTGCGAAGCGGGCGATTTCGCCTATACCGCGGAAACGGCTTTCGAGCACCCCATCCGGCCGATGATAGGTGGCTTCGACAGCACCGTGTTCTCCACCGATACGCTGGAGCGCTTCAGCTGTCCGACCGACTTCGGCAAACGCTATGGCGAGCGCTTGCGTACAGGGCCGGTGCGGGTCATCCACCATGCCAACCTGGTCGGTCTGGACAGTACATCCGCGGCGGATGGCGCAGCGGTGGGACCCGCCCGAGTGCGTACCTTGTCCGGCGTCGCGTTCACGGTACGCGCACGCGCCTACGTACTGGCGGCCGGCGGCCTGGAAACGGCGCGCCTGCTGTTGGCCAGCCCGGGCGCCAGCGGACGGGGCCTGGGCAATTCTTGCGACGTGGTGGGCCGGTACTACATGTGCCATATCGCCGGCACCATCGGCACTGTCGATCTGGCCAGCGCCGCGTCGGTCTGGCACGGCTATGAAGTTTCCGACGAAGGTGTGTACTGCCGGCGGCGGCTGGCCTTGAGGCCCGCCGCACAGCGGCGGCTGCGCGCGGGCAATTTCGTGGCGCGGCTGCATCATCCGCGCATACCCGATGCGGGGCATGGCAACAGCATTCTATCGGCGCTTTATCTGGCGCGGCCCATCGTGCCGTATGAATACGCCAAGCGGCTGTATGGCGATACGCCAGGCACGTTCGGCTTATGGCTGCGCCACTTGCGCAACGTCGTGCTGGGAGTACCCGCGGCTGTGTCGTTCGTGTGGCAACTGTTCACTCGCCGCAAGCTGGCCGAGCGCAAGTTTCCATCCATCATCGTGCATCCACGCAATCGCCGCTACAGTCTGGATTTCCATGCCGAACAGGAGCCGAACGCGCAGAGCCGGGTGAGCCTGGGTACGGATGTCGACGCCTTGGGCGTACCGCGCCTGCATGTGGATTGGCGCTATACGCCTGGCGATGTCGAGACGGTAAAGGTAGCGCTTGCGGCCCTGGCCGACGAACTGCGTAACAGCGGTGTGGGCAGCTTCGAATATGACCCCGCGCAGGTGGAAATGGAAATGACACGCTATGGGGCTTACGGCGGCCATCATATCGGCACGGCTCGCATGGGCCGCGATCCGCACGATAGCGTGGTGAATAGCGACTGCCGTGTGCATGAATGCAGCAATTTGTACGTGGCTGGCGCCGCGGTGTTTCCCACTTCCAGCCAGGCCAATCCGACCTTGACGATCGTGGCGCTGGCCTTGCGCCTGGCGGCGCATCTGCGGCGTGAATATGCGCCGGCCGCCCGCACTCCTGTTGCCGGCGCCACCACCCTGGAGACGGCGCGGACATGAAGCAGCGGGTACTGGTATTGGGCGCCGACGAATATGTGGGCCGTCGGGTGATCGCGGCATTGGCAGCCAGTGACTGGGCCGAGCCCGTGGCGTGCGTGCGACGTCCCGTGCAATTGCACGACAATGTGCGCCAGGTCGCGGTCGATATCACCGACCGGATCGCCGTGGCGCGGGCACTGAGCGCAGTGGACGCCGCCGTCAATTGCGTGGCGGGAGCGCCCGCCAGGATCCTCGGCGGCGCACGCGCGCTGAGCGTTGCGTTGGACACGCGCGGCGGCGACCGCGTCCGGGTCGTGCATTTCAGTTCCATGGTCGTCTATGGACCCGCGCGTGGCGCGGTCGACGAGACTCAGCCGGTGGCGGAGGGCATGGGCGGTTATGCCGGCGCCCGCGTCGGTGCCGAGCGACTGCTCGCGGGACGTGATGGCGTCGTCACGTTGCGGCCAGGTTGTGTGTATGGTCCCGGCAGTCCGCACTGGAGTCAGCGCATCGCCAGGCTATTACGCGCCCGCCGCATTGGTGACCTGGGTGCTGCCGGCGATGGCAACAGCAATCTCGTGTATATCGATGATGTGTTGGCCGCGGTACGGACCAGTCTGTTGGCGCCGGCTTCCCAGGTGGCGAACGGGCCGGTCTATAACCTGGCGATGGCGCATGCGCCGGATTGGAACCGCTACTTCCTGGAGTATGCGCGCGCGCTCGGTGCCGTACCCCTGCGGCGCGTGGGCGCACGCAGGCTGCAGCTGGAGACGCACGTGGCGGCGCCTGCCTTGAAGGTGGCGCAGATCGGTTTGCCCCTCGTCGGCGTGAGCGTGCCGCCACCCATTCCGCCCTCGCTGAAGCGGCTGTGGAGCCAGGATATGCGGTTGGTGTCGAAGCGCGCCGAGGATACGTTGGGCCTGGACTGGACGCCGTTGGCGCAAGGCGTGGCCGCCTGCGCGGCGGCGGACGGCCGGCATGCCGGTCTCGCTACGTAGCCGCGCAAAAGAGGAGAAGCAGACTTGGATTATTCCTACCGTGTCGCTGCGCAGATCAGCATGTATCCCATGGACTATCCCCATGCGGCGCAGCTGCTGCCACATCAGATCCGGGTGTGGTCACCCATGGTCGATCGCATCCTGGTGACCATCGATACTCATCGCAGCCGTTCGGGCCGCTATCGCGGCAACCGCTTCGACGAATATCGGACCAAGCTATTGCAACTGGCGCGCGACCTGCAACGTGACATGCCGAAGCTGGAAGTCATCGAGGTCGACTATGCCGCCGCCGCTCGCCGGGAAGTGGCGCAGGCCTATTTCGGTACGGACGACATCCCCGTCAAAGCCTGGGACGGCGGTCCTTTCTATGCCTACTTCTACGGCATGTATCACAGCCGCGCACGCCACATCGTGCACTTCGATGGCGACATGCTGTTCGGTGGCGGCAGCCGGACCTGGGTGGAGGAAGCCATCGCATTCACCGAACAGGATCCCACGGTGCTGTTGACCGGACCCTTTCCCGGGCCTCCCGCAACGGATGCTGCAATTCATGGACATGGCTCGCCGCATCCGGTGCGCACCGAAGTGGCCAACGCGCCAGCGTATCGATTCCAGTCCGCGAGCACGCGTATATTCATGCTCGACATGGAGCGGCTGCGCGCCACGCTGGGCACATTTCCACTGCTGCCGCCGAGCGCGCTGCAACGCTTCAAATCGCACTTGCTGGGAAATCCGCCGCAGGCGCGCGAGGCGGAGGTCATACTGGGTATGGTGTTGCGCCAGCACGGGCTGTACCGCGTCGATCTGCTGGGCGCGGCGCCAGGCCTGTGGTCACTGCATCCTCCCTACCGTGGCGAGGAGTTCTATCGCAACTTGCCGGCCCTGATCGCGGATGTCGAAGCGGGACGCATACCGGATGCCCAACGGGGCCACTACGATGTGCATGACAGCATCATCGACTGGTCCTCGCAACGAGCCGCCACGCGCCGTCACAAGCGCTGGCTGCGCATGCTCAAAGACCGGCTGCGGATCGGCGCGTAGCTGTCGTGGACGCGGCCTGTTCACGCCGCTTCCTGAAGAAGGCGATGAGAGGCTTTTCCAGCACTTCATAGACGATGGCACCGCCCGCCAACGCGCACAGCATGGCGACGACGCAGAAACCTGCCTTGCCGCCGGGCAGCGTATCCAGATGCAGCTTGCGCCAGGCCTGGCTGACGGCGGACAGTACGAAGGCGTGTGACACGTACAACGAATATGACGCATCTCCCAGCCTGTGCAGGAGCTTCATGCGCGGCAGCGCCAGGCAACGTTCCAACAGGATTGCGCCGCCGACGATGGCCGT
Organism: Achromobacter sp. HZ34; assembly: GCF_002209485.1. Taxonomy (GTDB): domain Bacteria; phylum Pseudomonadota; class Gammaproteobacteria; order Burkholderiales; family Burkholderiaceae_B; genus Bordetella_C. The sequence goes on from NZ_NJIX01000004.1 coordinate 43,027, forward strand.
GGCCGGGATGCCTTGCGCCAAGGGCCGAATCGCGCCCGGTGCCATTACGGCCATCAGCGGCAACGTCGCAAGACCACCCAGGACCAGCACCCACCCCAGCAGTGCTGGCCACCCTTCGTTCGTCCGGGTTGATTTATCCACCTTGAGGAACCACGCCCCTAGCGCCATGCCCAGCAGGAATTCAAGCATGATGTCGGCGGTATAGGCCTTGACGATCAGCGAGCTGCCTCCCACACCTGCCCATCCAAGCACTGCGAGGGTGCCGAACACCAGTGCCGTCGCGCCGAAACGCCACGCGACGGGCAGCGCCAATGTCAGGCCGAATACGACGTAATACAGCACCTCGTAATTGAGCGTCCAGCCCACCGTCAAGACCGGCTCCACCAGACCCGCGGGGTTGGGCACCATGATGAACAGGTATGACGCGATGACGTGGAAAAGGTTGAAGCGCGTGGTTTGAAGCAGCTGCGGAGCCATCAGCATGATGGCCACCGCGACGGACATCAGCGCCCAATACAGCGGCACGATGCGTACGGCACGGCGTCGGTAGAACGTCATCACGCCAACCTTCTTCTCGCAGGTCGTGATCCACATGAGGAAGCCGCTGAGGACGAAGAAGACGTCGACGCCGGCACCCATCCATTCGGGCCAGTAGCCCTGGTAGCCCATGCGCTGCAGCTGTGGGTAGAGGTGAACCACCACCACCATCATCGCCGCGATGGCGCGCAAATACTGGATCGAGAAAATTTCCATGGCCTGTGGATGGGTGTCAGGATAGCCGGCGTGGCAGCAGCAAGTGCTCCAGCAGGGGCAGGCGCTTGAGCACCTCGCCCACCAGCAGGGGCACCCCCACGCCGACTACATAGGCAAGGGCGGCATGGGGCACGGCACCGCCGACAAGATCTTCTCTCACCTTCGTGAAGAAAATGGCCTGCACTATACCGTGCAGCAGCAGCAGGAGCAGGCTGGACTCGCCCACGTAGCGCAGCGCCCGCGCGGCAGGCTCGCACTGCTGCAAGACCGCGGCCAATTGCAAGGCCAGATAGATCCCCAGCAGCGCCGCGGCGGTCGAGCCAAACAAGCCGTCATAGCGGTTCTGGTTCAAATCCATGGTGGCGCCCACGAAGTAGAACAGCGCGACGAAAGCCAGCAACGCCAATGCCGCGCCTGCCGTATGCCAGCGGATGCGCATCAGGTACGCCTGGCAGTAATAGCCAAGCATGAAGTAGAAGCCGCCGATTGGCAGCAGTCCCACGCTCCAGGGTAGACCGGCGGTTGCGATGGGCTGGCCGAACAGAACGGCGGAAGACGCAGCGATCTTCGTCATCGCCCATACACCGCCCACCAGAAGGACCGCCAACGCAGCAATGCGTCGCACAGCCCCCCCCTGCCGCAGGCCGCAGACGCGCCAATACAGCCATGCCCCCAAAGTCAGCAGGAACAGGTAAGGCAGGAACCACAAAGGGATCCACGCGATGGTCGCGCCGGTACCGTAAAGGATACCGCCGCCAAGCTCCGCGCCATCACGGCCCCGAAAGAAGACCTGAAAGGCCGCGAGCGCCACCAGGGTTATGAAGTAAGGCTTGAGCAGGGCATCGGCGCGGCGCGCCACCGTGAGTCTTAATGACCGATCAGGACGGAAGAATACGCCTGCCAGGAAAATGAACAACGGCACATGAAAGGAATACACCACTGACTTCAGCGCAACCTGGTCCACTACCCAGAAATTGTGCCCCAGGACCACCAGCAGTATGCCGATGCCTTTGGCGACATCGATGGTGGCGTTGCGCGTATGCGCGGTGACGGGCGCGTGGGTGTTCATTGCCGGTTTCCTGATTCCGATGCACCGTGCATGACAGGTCCGGCCGGCGTATCGTCCTTGCGGACTTCCTGCAGCACCAGCACCAGCACGGCGCTGCAATAGAGGACTTCTCCCACCACGATGCCGACCGCCGCGCCTACCGGGCCCAGACGCAGCATGGCGAAATAGCTGACGGACAGCGACACTACCGCGCTAACGAAGGTGGCGCCGCTCAGGATCCGGAAGCGCTGCCTCAACACCGCGATCATCATCACGGGTTCACGCATCACCATCAGGACGAACAGCCCGCACCACAGCAGGACCAGTTCGTCGCGCTGTGCGAAGTCCTTGCGCATCACGTCAAGGAAAATCCAGTCGCGCAACAGCCAGATGACCGCGCCATAGACCAGCGTGGTGACGCCCAGCGCCGCTGAAAACCAGGCGAGGCGGTGCAAGGTACGGCGCGCGCCCATCTGGTGCAGCCAGTGTGAGGCGAGCGGCGTCAACTGCTTCTGCATGCCCGCCAGCAGCAGATTGATGGGCATCAGCGTAAGGCGCGAAGCCGCCAGCGCGGCCACGGCGGCCAGGTCCAGCGTAGCCGCGGTGAGGAAGTTGTAGCCCTGGTTGAACAGCCAGTAGATGACGCCGCCCGATGCGGCCCAGAAGCCCATTTTGGCGATGTCGCGCAGGCGACCGGGCGCGGCTTGATCGTCGATCTCGGTACCCAGCTTGCGGCGCAAGGCATGGCCGCAGGCAAGCGAAGCCAGCATGCCGGCCAGCAGCGCGCCGACCGCCGCCGCGGGGGTATGCACGGACGCGGCGCAGCCAGCCAGCAGGACGACTACATAGATGGCATCGGCCGCCAGGACTTGCTGCGGCCGGTGATACATCAACAGGATGCCGCGTAGATATTCACGATAGAGCGCGGCCAGCACCAGGGCGGTCGCCGCCACGGCCACCTGCGCCGATTGCCGGTCCAGCAGGCCAGCTGTCCAGACTACGGCGATTGTCAGCAGCGCCAGCAGCCCGCCCGCCAGGCCCCAGCGCTGTTGATCGCGCAGCAGGCTTCCCATCCATTGGCGCCGGGCACCGTCGTCCAGCGTCGGCAGACGGATCACCATGGGTGTGCCGATGAAAGTTCCCTGCAGCGTGGTCAGCAGGATCATGGTGTTGAAGGCAAGGATGTAGTACCCGTACTGCGCCTCGGCCGCATACCGGATGAGAATCAGGCCCACGCCGAAATTGGCGGCCGACAGCATGGCCTGGTCAACGATGGAGCTGCCGAACAGGCGCGCAATGCTGAATGCGGATGAGCGTGTTGCGTTCACCGGGAGTTCCTGTCGGTCTTGATCCAGCTTTTGTTGCCGCGATTGCGTGTCAGCACGTAAAGTTTCCAGATCACGAAGAAGGGTGCGCGCAACAGGTCCAGCAAGGCACGCGGACCCAGTGGCGAAAGCTGCCAGCCACGCAGCACATGGCACACCAGAAGCACCAGCAGCACCGCCGCCAGCACTGGCCATGTCCAGAGTCCGGCGCCGGGCAGCAATAGTGCGGCCACGGTGCCCGCCACGAGCAGAGCGCCTGTCTGCAGCACGATATAGCCCAGCGGCAGGGTCAACAGGTCCAGCGCCAGTTCAAAGCAGATCCAGCTGGGTTGGCGCAGGGCGCGCGCCAGCAGCCGGCCTGTGTACGCGCGCACCACCATCATGCGTCCGCCCTCCCAGCGCTGGCGCTGGGTGCGCGAGCCCCGTTCGGACGGGATCAGTTCCGCGTCGGCGCTGGCTTCGTCGATGTATGTCACGCGGTGGCCATGCAGGCCCAGCACGATGCCATATTCCAGATCCTCGGCGATCGAATGGATGTTGAAGGGCACTTCGCGCAGCAGCGCGTGGGTCATGCACATGCCATTACCGCGCAGGCCGCAGGACGCATGCAGGCGTTCCCGGCCACGGCCGCGTACCGCGTGGAACGCGCCGTACGCCATGGTGACCATGCGTGTGCGCCATGAATCGTTTGGATTGAGGACGCCGTAGTGCACCTGCATGACGGTCGCGCCTTGCTCGATGCGCGCCGCGAACGCCGCAAGAAGATTGGGCGTGACTTCGGTGTCGGCATCGATCACGACCACTGCATGGGCCCGGCCGTCGGCCGCGCTGTGAGCAATGCCATGCTCCAGCGCATAACCCTTGCCGCGCCGGTGTTGGTCTTTACGTTCGAGCACCACCGCGCCAGCGGCGCGTGCCAGCGCTGCGGTGTCGTCGTCGCAGTTGTCGGCGATCACGATGATGCGAAAATTTTCAGGTGGCCAGTCCAGCGCCAAGAGACTGCGCACCGTTCTTTCGATCACCGCGGTTTCATTGTGCGCGGGCACGATGATGTCGAAGCGCAGGTCATGCTGCCGCGCTCGCGGCACCTTGAGGCGGGCAGAAAGCAGGGTCAGCACGGCCAGATAAAGCGTGGCCGCCGTGACCGGCAGGGCGACGATCGCCAGGAGGAGATGCAGGACATAGGACATGATGGTGTCAGGCGTATTCGCGGTAGCGCCCACCCCAGAGGATGGACAGCTTGCCGTAGTTGGCATAGGCGCGCGCCAGCCAGCGCACCGCGTGATGGCGGCCCAGCGGCCACAGCAGCAGGGCGAGCAGGCCGGCTGCCAGCATCTGCGTCAGCGCGCGGCCGTAGAACAGGACCGTGCGCGCGATGCCGGGGCGGTTGTTCAACTTGCCCGCGCGGTAGTGAATGGCGAAATCCTGGCCACCGCGCAGGGCGCGATTGAGGATCCATGATGCACACATGCGGCTGTCGGCCAGGGGCTCCGTGACGTGGGCTTCGTCGCACCACACCAGGCGCGCACCCTGCCCGGCCAGACGCATGAGAAGATCACCGTCTTCGCCGCCCGTCAGGCCATAAGCGGGATCGAAAACCTGCTGCTGGCGGCGCAGCCAGTTACTCGCCAACATGATGTTGCCGAAGCGCAATGCGTTACGGGGCACGACCTCGCCAGTACGGAAGCGAGCCCAGTCATAGAAGCCGCCACGCCGCACCCAAGCGGGCGTATGCGCAGGAAACTCTGGCACCACCGGCGCTTGAACGCCGTCGGCGCGATGCGTCTGGGCGCTGGCATGCAGCAAGGCCAGCCATTGCGGCGGCGCTCGTTCGTCGTCGTCGATGAAGGCCAGCCAGGCGCAGCGCGCCAGTTGCACCGTCATATTGCGCGTCAATGAAATGTTCTTTTCAGGCTGCACGGCGTAGACGAGATCGATGGCGCGCGCCTGCAGCGCCGCGCGGTGGCTTTCGACGACCGTGCGCGCGCTGGCTGCGGGGTCATTGTCCACCACGACGATCTGGCGCGGGATCATTGCCTGGCGCGCCAGATCGCCCAGCAGCGCGTCCAGCAGCGGCTGGCGCCGGTAGGTGGCGATGCAAACGCTGATGTCGCCTGCCGTGTCACCGCTCATGGCGCACCTTCGTAGACCAGTTCGTACCAGGGCGTGGCGTCCGTGCCGGCGAACTGTACGCGCACCCGGGCGCCGTCCGGACCATTGCTGGCGTCCGTCGACGACAACGGCGCGCGGCGTTTGCCCGTACCGTCCAGGGGATAGACTGTCAGCCCGCCGGCGCGGGGGGGCAAGCCCAGGACGGCGGGCACGCGGCGCAGCCAGGCCGGAGCCCGGGTGGCGAGATTGCCGGACGGTCCTTTCGAGCCTGCGTCGGGTTCCAGCGTGAGCCAGCTTGCATCGCCACGATAGGGGATCAGTTGCTTGGGCCGCTGGGGCATGGAGCCGGGCTGAGTGCCGGCGGTCTCATTGCCCAGGCTCAGCAGCAAATGGCGTGACTGCGCCAGCGGCTTGCCGTCGAGCGCCGTCAGCAGCACGCTGGCCGCATCAGGGGCGGTGGTGCTCGCGTCGGCCGCGCCCGAGGCGTCCCCCCGGAATTCCATCCATGCCGCGGTGCCGGCGATGCGTGCCTTGCCTATGGCTCCAAACACGCCCCACAGTCCGGGTGCGTCCAGGGTGATACGTCCGGCTGCCACATCCTGCCGCAGTACGCCATCCGCGGTGACGTAGGACGTCGCTGTGCGATCGGGCAAGGCGGGTAATGCCGGCGCCTGGGTCGACGGCGTGGCCGCAAGCGTCAGCGCTACCTGCCCCAGGTATGCCAGCTGAGGCTGCACGCCGAGACCGTCCGCCAGGCCGGCGGAGATGGCGTCGAAGCGGCGATCCGCGCCCAGCGCAAGGCGTTGCTCGGGACCGACAGGGATGTCGATGTGGCGAGCCAGGGGCGCCAGCAAGGCTGCGCGGAAGATACGCGCACTTTGGCCGGCCAGCGCCATGCGGCCCCAATCGCCGCTTAGCGCGAACCGCGATGGCGCTTGCGGAGCACGTTGCGCGTCGCTGTATTCGAAATAGAACAGGCCGTCCCAATCCTGCTGCGCGCCGACGGCGCTCATCAGCGGCAGTATCTCCGCGCCGCGTGGATTGGGAAACGGCTGGTTGAACTCGCTGACCACGAAGGGGCGCGTGCGATCGCGCCGCAGGGACAAGGCCAGTACGCGCTGGAACTCGTTGCCGCTGGCGCTGAGATCGGGGATGCGCCAGTCATCCGCGCCGCCGCGCATGTCGGGATGAGCGATGTAAAAATGCTCGTCGATATAGTCCATCGACGGCTGCGAATCGAAGTTCAGCAGGCCGCCGAAAGCCATCTGGGTTCCGGTCACGGGCACCAGGTCGTCGGTGCTTTCATGCACGACGCGCCGCAGCCGGTCGAAATAGGCGCGATCGGTGGCGGCGAGGAATCGGAGAAAGTCGCGTTCACGTAGATCGGCCGGCTTTTTATCGTCGCCGAACCAGGCATTGACCCGGCGGGCGATGCCCGAGCGTAGTTGCGCCAGGCCGTTTTCATAAGCCTGTTGCTGGCCGGGCGTGGGCAGTTGATCCGCGTCACCGCTGCCGCAACCGGACCAGGCGGCGCAAGCCTTGTCCAGCGTGCCATAGCGCTGCAACAGCCAGGCACGCCATTGCGCCTGCAACGCCGGTGCGTAGGCCGACGGAATGGCGGCCTGCCATTCCTTGCCCAGCCATGCCGCCAGCAAGGAAGATTCGTTGTTGATTTCCACCATGGCCAGGGCAGGATTGCCCTTCAAGCCCAGGGCCTGGATCAACTGTCGTGCGTACGCTTCCTGCCTGTCGATCAGGCGGGGATCGTAAATATGGATGGGCGCTGTCAGCGATGGCGTTTGCTCGCCGCCGTCCAGCGCCGGCAGGCCATCCACGCGGGGGCGGAAGCGGTAGCCCACGTGAAGGTTCAGGTTGACGTAGATGCCCTCTTCGGACAAGGCCGCGATCAAGCCGCGCAGGCGCGCCACGGCACTGGGACTGAACGTGGGAAAGGGCCCTGTCGTCAGGATGCTGATGGGAGAGTCCGGATAATCCGAGGGCAATGAATCGAGGTGATGCAAGCGCACGGCATTGAAGCCCAATTTGCGTAACTGCCGCGCCAGACGTTTGGCCTCGATGTCGTCCGGGAAGTTGGCGCCGAAGGTCAGGTTCACACCGAACAGCCGCGCGCGCTGGTCGTCGCCCGTACCTGGTCGGCCATCGGCGCCGATCCGATAGAAGTGGCCGTCGTGCGCGACGATACGTGAGCTGGCGTCCAGCGGTTGATTGAGCGCCGAGGCGTCGACCGCACCCGTCATGGCGGCGGGGTCGATCTCGAATTGAAAGTAGTCCTGGGCCCTGGCCGCCCTCGCGCTCGTGAAGGTCGTGCACAACAGAACAGCCGCTGCTGCCAGGTGCAGCGCGGCAGCGCCGCGGCGGCGCTTCATACCCCGTGCCCTTGGCGGCGCATGGCCAGCCCGGTGGCCGACGGCCGCGGGCCGCCTTCGGCCTGCTCATGCTGTTGGGGTGCTGAGCGTTGTGCTGCTCGGTGTGCCGCCAGGCGTCCGCTGATCGCGAGCGATGAACAGATGAACATGATGTTCTGGAAAGAGGTATCGCGCAGGATCTGGCTCTCCGAGAAGTTGCTGATCATGATGGTCAGGCAGATGCCCAGATGCATGGCGGCATCTTCGCGATCCACGCGGAACAGGCGGAACAGGCTGATGCAATGCCATGTCAGGCAGGCCAGGAACAGGCCCATGCCGACCTGGCCCATGTCGTTGAGTATGTCCAGAAAGCCATTGTGCGCGTGCGCCGGCATCCAGCCCATGCGATTGGCGATGTATTGGGCAGGTCCGCCCTCGCCCACCCAGAACGCGCTGTAGCCGATACCCCATACGGGATGCTTGCGGATGGCGATTTCGACCAGGTCCCAGATCTGGCCGCGGCCGGTCAAGTCGCTGCTTTTGTTGAAAAGCGACGTTACCAGGCCGACGACGTCCGAACCTTCGGGCATACGGCCTTGGGAAACATAGAAGATCAACAACCCGTAGAGGACGACGATGATGCCACCGAACAGGATGATCTGTCCGCTGTGGCGTCCGCCCAGCCAGCGCCTGCGCGTGAACAGATAAAGACCCGTGCCCAGGGCCGTGACCAGTACCGCGGTGGCACTCCGGGACATCACCAGCATGAAGGCGCTGAACAGTATGCCCAGGGTGCTCCAGCGGCGTTGTCGCGGTTCCATCAGCCATTCACGCAGCCACAACATGGCGGCGAAGCCGGCGATGGAGCCCAGCATGTTCTTCTGCCAGGTAATGCCGCGCCATGCGCCGCCCAGGAAATTATCTATCCCTACGCTGGGGAATAGCAGGACGACGAAGAAGGAGACGATGCAGATCAGCGTATACGTTCCCATGACGACGCGCAGGAACTGGCGCGGCGTGCTGAAAGGCGGGGCGATGGCCAGTCCGATAAGGATCAGGCCGGCGAATATGATCGTGCGCTTGAGCGTGATATCGGGGAACGGCGACCACGTGGCGCTGGCCAGGCAATAGAGCATCAAACCGAGCAGGAAGAAGTTGCACTGGCGCAGGTTCAGCATGGCGGTCCGCGCGTGGCGCAGGACCAGTATGCCGGCAGCCAGGAACAGGCCGCCGTATTCGATCTGGCGCAACATCGAACCCTGCGCGATCGTGTGCGTCGCCTCGGGGCCCAGATTGTTCATGGACAAGGTATCGGGCACGATAGCGAACAGCAGGCTCAGGCCGATCAACAGCCATACCGCCCAGCGGTCGCCGCGGCTTTGCTCACCGCCCATGGCAGGCTGGATGCGGGGTGTAGACAAGGCCATGATGGATTTCTAGCGGTGTCTGCGCGTGGGCAACAGCGCGCGCGCACGGGTCAGCAGGCCCCGCAGGCCACGACTGGCACGCGCGTTGGCATCCGGATCGTATTCGTTGTAGACCGTGCCCAGAATGCGTACGCCGGCTGTTTCCAGCAAGGCGGCGGTACGTTCGAGATCGGCCAGATTGGTCACGTCCTTGCGCGCGATCAACAGGCAGGCGTCGACCTGGCGCGCGATACTTTGCGCGTCCGACGAATGACTGGCAGCGGGCGTATTGACGATGAAAATTTCGTAGCTGTCGGCAAAGGCCGTCAGCACCTTGTCCAGGGCCGGTTCGCGCAGCAACTCGGCGGGATTGGGCGGCTGCGGTCCCGCATCCAGCACCGCCAGCTTGGGGAAGCCCGGCACCGGGCGCGCGGCACCGGTGGCGGCGCGGCCGGCGAGGACGGTGGACAGGCCCGCGGCGTTGGTGCTGGTGCCCAGCATGTCGCGCTGGCCGCTGGCGCGCAGATTGGCGTTGACCAGCAAGGTGCTGCGGCCGGTCTGCGCGAACGCGATGGCCAGGCTGGCGGCAAGATAGGCACGGCCTTCGGAGTCATCGGGACTCACCACCGCGACGGCGATGCGCGGCTGCCCTTCCAGGCGTATGGAAACTTCCGCGCGCACCTGGCGGATGGCCTCGGCCTCCTGGCTGAACGGCGCCGATGCGATCGCCAGCGGAATGTCGGAGGTCTGTTGGCGCGCCGGCGCGTAATCGTAGTGGTACTGCTCGGCCAGCACCGACTGCACCAGTTCCTCGGAAACAAAGCCCAGCTTGACTGCCGCCTGCCCGAAGCGCAGGCCGTCGGTCTTCTGCAGCTGCACGACGTGCTGCACCTGTTCCTCGGTCAACAAGCCCAGGCGGAAAAAGCGTTCGCCCATTTTTTCAACGGGGGCCGCTGGCGGCGTTGCCGCGGCGGCAGCCGGCACCGATGCTATCGCGGGCGCCGTCACATGCACATCTTCAGGCATGGGCGCGGCGGCGGATGCAGGGGCCGTCCGGAGGGGCGGAGGCGCGTCAGCGGCGTGGACTGGCGCAGCGGTATCTGGCAGCGACGGATCGGCAACGTAGGCTTCACCGGTCGGGCCGTGGGCTCGATTGAGACGGTCGAACAGAGGACGCAGGGCGGAATCGCTCATAGCTTGGCGGTGGCGAGCGCCTCGTTGCGGCGGCCGATACGGCCGATCACGGGCAGTCTGGTGTTACGCAACAAATCGTCCGGGCAGCGTATACGGCGCTGGCTCAACTCCAACAGCATCGCCAGCGCCAGACCCGCGAAGAGTCCGACCAGCAGACCCAGGGCCAGGCTGCGATTCACCCGCGGGCGTGAGGGCGACGTGGGCACTTCGGCTGCCCGCAGCACGGCCAGGTTGGGCAGCGAGATATTGCTGGCCATCAGGATGCTGTCGTATTTCTGCAAGGCGGTCTGGTAGACCTGTTCGACCCCGGCGAACTGACGTTGGTAGGCGGCGATGCGATCACGCTTGGCCATCAAATCGAGCACCTTGGCGCGCTGCGCGTCGGTATCGCGCTGCAAGGCGTCTTTCTGCGCCTGCAGACGTTCAAGATCAGTGCGTTGCGCCTCGATCGCGGCCTTGGCCTGCCGCGCGATCTCCGCCTGCATCTGCCCGCGCTGCGCCATCAAGCCCGTTACGCTCGGGTGATTGGGTCCCAGTGATCCGCGTAACTGGCCCAGCTGGTGATCCACCACGGTCAGGCCATTGCGCAGGTCGTTGATGGCGGCCACCTGGCCCGCTTGCGGCAGGTCTTCCGGCCGCACGCCGCTTTTCAGCAGGTTGGCAGTCACCTCATTGCGGGCGCGCGCCTCTTCCAGCTGGCTGTTCAGGGCCAGCATGGCGGTAGTCATGTCGTTGAGGCGGCGCGAATCGATGTCGCCGCCCTGCTGCGTGTCGACGATGCCGGTTTCCTGCTGATAATGGGTCAGCTTATCCTGGATGGCGTCGATTTCGCCACGCAGCTGCTCCAACTGCGCGGTGTATTGTTCGCTGCGTGCCCGCGCGGAAGCCGACGAGATGTTCTGGCTGACGGCGATATAGGAATTGACGATGGCATTTGCGTACTCGCGCGCCTTCTGCGGCGTGTCCGCGGAAAACGACACCGTCAGCACGCGGCTGTTCTGCTGCTTGGTGACTTCCAGGTTGCGGCTGATGTACGCCACCAGGTCATTGCGTGCCTGCGAGCCGCTGCGGGCGTCGGCTCCGGAGAGCAGCGCCAGCGTCTTGATCATGTGATCCGCGACGGCCTGGCTCTGGATCATGTCGATCTGGGTCTGCATATAGCTGTCGTCCAGCGACGCGGAGAACGACCGCCCGGTGATGGGGTCATTCTCCCGATAGTCGATATAGACATCGGAAGTCGCCGTCCAGATCCGGGGCAGGATCAGGACCAGCAGGACCGTCAGGATCAGCGTGGCGACGACAACCCGCGCGATCAGCTTGGCTCGCGCCGCCAGCATGGCCCGCACTTGATTCAAGGACAGCAGACTGTATTCAGAGGACGGGCTCAACGGCAGACCTTAGCCAGGTAGCGAATTGTAATCGCCGATTCTACTGGAGACTCTTGGGCGCGGGATACGTAAAACCATGATTTAAGTGGGAAAACGCTTGAAAAGTCCTTGATTGTCGCGGCAGCGCACAAACGGCTTGGTGTGTAAATGGTAAGAGCCCATGGAAACCTATTACACCCCGGGATAGCACCGCGGCACGTGTTTCGGCAATCATGCCAGAGGATAGTTGCAGTTCTGATAACAATGAATGTCAAATCTGGGTGTTTATTTAGGAATTGGGAACTCTTAGAATGCGGCATCGCATCATGCGTCCGCCGTCTTCCCATTCCCCTTTCCAGGATCCCAGAATGTCCGCCAAACCTCGCCTCAACGTCATCATCGCCAGCACCCGCCCGGGCCGTGTCGGTCCCGCTTTCGCCCAGTGGTTCGCCGAAGCCGCCCAGGCCCATGGCCAATTCGACGTCCAGCTGGTCGACCTGGCCGAGTTCAAGCTGCCGGTCTTCGACGAGCCCAACCATCCCCGCATGCAGAAGTACACGCACGAGCACACCCGCAAGTGGGCCGCCAGCGTGGACAGCGCCGATGCCTATGTCTTCGTCACGCCGGAGTACAACTTCAACGCGCCGCCGTCGCTGCTGAATGCGCTGCAGTACCTGGTCAAGGAATGGAACTACAAGCCCGCCAGCTTCGTCAGCTACGGCTTCGCCTCGGGCGGCCTGCGTGCCGTGCAGGAACTCAAGACCTTGCTGACCACGCTGAAGATCGTGCCGCTGAACGAACAGGTCATGGTGCAAAACTTCCCCTCGACCCTGGACGAAAACGGCAAGTTCAAGCCCACCGAGATGCATACCGACTCGGCCAAGGCTGCCCTGGACGAACTGCTGCGCTACACCAACGCGCTCAAGCCCCTGCGTTCGGCCTGAGTGCCGCCCGCAGCCTGAGGCCACGACCCGACAGACGACTTGGTAAAACGCATATGGCAACTTCTTCGGCACGCGTCGCGCGTCTGTTGGGATTCAACGGTGGTTACGTCGATACCGCCGGTTTTCTGGCGCTCAAGGGGCTGTTCACCGCCCACGTCACGGGCAACTTCGTGACGCTGGGCGCTGCCCTGGTGCACGGTAGTACCGGCGCCATCAGTAAATTGCTGGCCTTGCCCGTGTTCTGCGTGATGGTCATCGCCATCCGTTTGCTCGGCGTCGGGCTGGCTCGGCGCGACGCGCCCGTCATGCGCGTGCTGCTGTCGCTCAAGGCCCTGTTGCTGGCGACAGGGGGCGCCATGGCGATCGCCTGGGGGCCGTTCGACGATGCGGACACCGGACGCGCCATTCTCACCGGCATGGTGCTCGTTGCCGCGATGGCCATCCAGAACGCCGCGCATCGCGTGCACCTGACCAGCGAGCCGCCCTCCACGTTGATGACGGGCACCACCACGCAGGTGATGCTGGACATAGCCGACTTGATGCGCACCTTGCCGGACACTGAACGCGCGGCCGCCCGGGGGCGCGTGGGGCGCATGGCGCCGGTGCTGATTTCCTTCGCGCTGGGTTGCGGTATCGCCGCCCTGCTCTACGTGGTCGTGGGACTCTGGTGTTTCGCGCTGCCGCCGTTGACGGCCCTGCTTGCGGTGTGCCTGCATCGCGAGGTGCCGGCGGTTGCCTGAGGCGTGAGCCGTCCACTGGCACGCCGTTCCATTTTCACCGCGATGAGATAAGTGCTAACCGCCGGGCAGGCTTTTCGCGCGCCCGCCGTGGGCGCATCATGAGGCCTGGATCAAACGCCTTCGGAGCCCCTCATGAAAGCCATCGGTTTCTACAAGCCCTCCCCCATCACCCAGGCCGACGCCCTGGTCGACCTGGACCTGCCCACGCCCGTTCCCGGCGATCACGACCTGCTGGTCGAAGTGAAGGCCGTCTCGGTCAATCCGGTGGACGTCAAGGTGCGCGCCAAGTCCACGCCGCCGGAAGGCCAGCCGCGCATACTCGGCTGGGATGCCGCCGGGGTGGTGCGCGCGGTGGGCGCCAAGGCCAGCCGCTTCAAAGTGGGCGATCGCGTCTGGTACGCCGGCGCCATCGATCGCCCTGGCAGCAACCAGGAGCTGCATGCTGTCGACGAACGCATCGTCGGCCCGATGCCGGTCAGCCTGGACTTCGCCGAGGCTGCGGCACTGCCCCTGACCACGCTGACCGCCTGGGAGCTGTTGTTCGACCGCCTGCAGGTGCAGCATGCTGATCCGGCCCAGGACAATCGCCTGCTGGTGATCGGCGCCGCCGGCGGCGTCGGGTCCATCCTGCTGCAGTTGGCACGGGCGCTGACCGGACTGACGGTGATCGGCACCGCCTCGCGTCCCGCCACGCGGGAATGGGTGCAGGCGCAAGGCGCGCATCACGTCATCGATCACAGCCAGCCGTGGGCGCCGCAACTCAAGGCGCTGGGCATGGATGACGTCAGCCATGTCATCGGCCTGAATCACACGGATTCCTATGTCGCGCAGATCGTCGAGGTGCTGCGTCCCGAAGGCCAACTGGCCTTGATCGACGATCCCAAGACGCTGGACATCGTGCCCTTCAAGACCAAGTCGGTGTCGGTGCATTGGGAGCTGATGTACACGCGTTCGCTGTTCAAGACGTCGACGCTGGCGCGCCAGCATGACATCCTGCGCCGCGTGGCCAGGCTGGTCGACGACGGCCTGGTGGATTCGACCCTCACCGAGAAGATCGCCGGCATCAACGCCGCGAACCTGAAGCGCGCGCATGCGTTGGTGGAACAGGGCGGCATGCGCGGGAAGGTCGTGCTGGAAGGGTTCTGAGAAGCTGCGCAGCGCTTGGCGGAACGCATTAAGCGACCCACTAAACGCCACGCGGCGACGGCTTGTGCCTCAACGCAGCGCGCCGCGTGCGTCGATCGGCCAGACGTCTTCAACGACCTCGTCGCGAATCGCCACCAGCCAGTCGTGCAGATTGACGGTGGGATCGCAATGGCCCGGCTGCAGCAGCACGCGGTCGCCCACGGCCAGCGGCGCCGCGCGCGCCGCGGCCTCGGTGTCGGCTTGCAGCACAATGTGTTCGTCCGAGATGGCGGTGACTTGCCAGCCGTCACGCAGCACGCGCGGCAGGCCGCGATCCACGGCGAAGGTCTTCAAGCCGCCATCCAGTACCGCGCGGCCATTGCGCGCGCTGATCACCGTGCACAGGCCCAGCAGGGCCTGCCGCAGCGGCTGCTGTTGCGGGGCCGGTACGTTGGCCGCATAGTCCGCGTCCATCAGCACATAGGATCCCGGCTGCACTTCGGTATAGATGCCGGACCGTCCTTCCAGTGCATACGTGCCGGTACCGCCGCCCGTGACGGTCGCGCAGGCGTGGCCCGCCGCACGCAGCGCGCCGAGGATTTCATTCAGCAGCACGCTGGCCTGCGCCACGTCCTGTTCGCGTTCTCGCGGCTGGCGCAAGTGCTGCGCGCGGCCGCTGAACGCATGCAGTCCGCGCAGGCTCAGGCAGTCGCCTTGCGCGCCGATGGCGCGTGCCAGGCTCAGCGCCTGGCCGGCGTTGGCGATGCCGCAGCGGCCCTGGCCGATGTCGACTTCGATCAGCACATCGACATTCACACGTTGCGCACGCGCTGCCTCGGCGATGTCACGCACGTGGTCGGGATGATCGACGCATACGGCGATGCGTGCCTCCATGGCCAGCTGGGCCACACGGTGGCATTTTTCCGCGCCGACGATCTGGTTGGTGATCAGGACGTCCGGCACACCCCCACGCACGAAGATTTCCGCCTCGCTCACCTTCTGGCAACAGATGCCGGCCGCGCCGGCCTGCATCTGTCGCAACGCCAGTTCCACGCATTTATGCGCCTTGGCATGCGGACGCAGCGCCAGGCCCGAGTCGTGTACGCCGGCGTGTACCAGCGCGATATTGTGTTCCATTGCCGCCAGGTCGAGCAGCAGGGCCGGTGTATCGATGGCAGTTACCGGCATGCCGGGTTCGGCCGGCGCCGAAGGGCGATCGAAATAAGGCGCGGCGTCCAGAGCGGAAAGATGCATGATGCGTAAGTTCAGTGCTGCAGGATCTTGGAGAGGAACTGCTGGGTGCGTTCGGACCGCTCCTGCGGCTTGCCGAAAAATTCTTCCTTGGGACAATCCTCGACGATGTTGCCCTTGTCCATGAAGATGACGCGATCGGCCACTTTGCGCGCGAAGCCCATTTCGTGCGTGACGCACATCATGGTCATGCCTTCCTTGGCCAGGCCCACCATGACGTCCAGCACTTCGTTGACCATTTCCG
The DNA here is from genome assembly GCF_002209485.1 of Achromobacter sp. HZ34. GTDB lineage: Bacteria > Pseudomonadota > Gammaproteobacteria > Burkholderiales > Burkholderiaceae_B > Bordetella_C. The sequence continues at coordinate 58,902 of NZ_NJIX01000004.1, forward strand.
GATCCAGCGCCGAAGTCGGTTCATCGAACAGCATGCAGATCGGATCCATGGACAACGCGCGCGCAATCGCCACACGCTGCTGTTGGCCACCGGACAACTGGCCCGGGTACTTGTCCGCGTGAGCGGTCAGTCCTACACGGTCCAGATAGGCCATGCCGCGCTGCTCGGCCTCGGCGGGCTTGCGCTTGAGCACCTTGACCTGGGCCAGCGTCAGGTTCTTGCGTATGGTCAGGTGCGGGAACAGTTCGAAGTTCTGGAAGACCATGCCTACGCGCGAACGCAGCTTGGGCAGATCCGTGCCGTGGGCGCCTACCGATGTGCCATCGACGCGGATCTTGCCGGCCTGGAAAGGCTCCAGCGCGTTGACGGTCTTGATCAGCGTGGACTTGCCCGATCCGGACGGACCGCACACCACCACCACTTCGCCCTTCTTGACGGAGGTGCTGCAATCCGTCAGCACCTGGAAGTCGCCATACCATTTGGAAACGCGATAAATATCGATCATCTTGCTGCTCTCTGATTCAGGTAATGCGGACTGCCCGGGCAGTCCTTGTGTATCGTTCGGGGCAAGCGCGGCGGCGCCCGCCAGGCCAGTCGGTGTGCGTACAAGCAGTTCATCCATGTGCGGTCTCCTGGCGCCGTCAAGCGGCGCGTTTGCGCGACAGGTAACGCACGCCCAGCGAGGCGGCGTAACAGATCACGAAGTACGACACGCCCGCGACGATCATCATTTCTTCGATGCGGCCGTCGCGCTCGCCGATGTTTTCCGCGCTGGTGAAGAAGTCGGCCAGCGAAATGACGTAGACCAGGGATGTGTCCTGGAACAGCACGATGAGCTGGGTCAGCAGCAGCGGCAGCATGTTGCGCAAGGCCTGCGGCAAGACCACCAGCCGCATGGCCTGCATGGGTTGCATGCCCAGCGCGCTGGCCGCCGCATGCTGGCCGCGCGGCACGCTCTGGATGCCGGCCCGCATGATCTCCGCGTAGTAGGCGGATTCGAACAGCGAGAAGCCGACCAGGGCCGACATCATGCGCGTGTCCCAGGTGGCCGCCTGCCAGAACAGCGCCTGCAGCATCTGCGGGACGATCAGGTAGAAGCCCAGCAAGACCATGGGCAGCGGTATCGAGCGGAACAGGTTGACGTAGCCGCGCGCGAACAGCGCCACGGGACGCCAGCTGGACAGCCGCATCAACGCCAACAGCGTGCCCCACACCATGCCGACCAGCAGCGCCGTGGCGGTGACCTTGAGGGTCACCAGCATGCCGTGCCACAGCATTCCCCAGGTCTCCGGGGTGATGAAGGTGAAGTCCAGACCCAGCATCGTTGAAGTCTCCCTTGCTTCGTTACGGTTGAAGGCGCTTCAGCGCACTTCAGCGCGCGCCCATGTAGCCGAACAGGCGGGTGCGGCGTTCCAGCAGGCCCATGAGCAGCATCACCGCGGCGTTGATCAACAGATAGCAGGCCACCACCGCCAGGAAGGATTCGTAGGCCTGCGCCGTGTAGTCGTTGAGCTGGCGCGAGCGCGCATACAGTTCGATGACGCCCACCGTCGAGGCGATCGACGAGTTCTTGAAGATGCTCAGGATCTCCGAGGTCATGGGCGGGATGATCAGGCGATAGGACACCGGCAGCAGCACGTGGCGATAGGCCTGCGGCAGGGTGAAGCCCACGGCCAGCGATGCATTGCGCAAGCCGGGCGGCAACGATTCGATGCCGGCCCGCACCTGTTCGCATACCCGCGCCGCGGTGAAGAAGCCCAGTCCGATGGTGGCGGTGACGAACGCCGTGCCGGCTGGCGGTAGTGAAAAAAGCCAGGTGCGCACGGACTCGGGCAGCAGCTTGGGCGCGAGGTAATACCAAAGGAACAGCTGCACGATCAGCGGCACGTTGCGCATTACGTTGACGTAGATCGCGGCAAGTCTTTGCAGGCCGCGTTGCGGCAAGGTGCGCATCACGCCCAGCACCGAACCCAGCAGGAAGGCGATGATCCAGGCGAGCGTTCCCATCAGCACGGTAGTGCCGAGCCCGGCCAGCAGCCAGTCGAAGTAGGTCTGCCCGCCTCCCGCGGGTTGCAGGAAGACAGACCAATTCCAGTGATATCCCATGCGTACTCCAAAGCGACAAGTGAGGCGCTGCGGCCGGCCCTGGCGGGGGCCGGCCGCAACGCGGCGGCCCCCTGTTACTGCAGGGCCTTGTCGTTCGGATTCGCGTACAACGCCTTCATGTCATCGGACAGCGGGAAGTTGAGCGCGACGTTGCGGGGCGGGATGGGTTGCACGAACCACTTCTCATACAGCTTCTGCATTTCGCCGGACTTCATCATTTCGATGATGGTGCTGTCGACCAGCTGCTTCAGTTGGGAGTCGTCTTTCTTCATCATGCAGCCATAGGATTCGTGGGATGCCGGGGTGCCGACCACGGTCCACTTGGAGGGGTCCTTCGCCTTGGCGCGTTCACCGTAGAGAATGGCATCGTCCATCATGTAGGCGACGGCACGGCCGCCTTCGACGGACAGGAAGGCCTGGCTGTTTTCGCGCGCGGCCAATACGTTGAAGCCCATTTTCTGTTCATCGTTCATCTTGGTCAGCAGACGTTCGGACGTCGTGCCGGCCGTGGTGGCGACGTTCTTGCCCTTCAGGTCGGCGAAGTCCTTGATGCCGGATCCATTACCGGTGAGCAGACGCGTGCCGATGACGAAAATGGACGTCGAGAAGGACACCTGCTGCTGGCGTTCCAGGTTGTTGGTGGTCGACGTGCATTCCAGGTCGATGGAGCCGTTGACGATCATCGGAATGCGGTTTTGCGCCGTGAACGGCACGATGCGTTCCTGCAGGTTCGGCATCTTCAGTTGGGCTTTGATCTTGTCGGCCACCTTCAGCATGATCTCGTAGGAGTAGCCGGTGTACTTGCCGTTTTCCACGCTGTAGCTGAAAGGCGGCGACGAGTCGCGCGCGCCCAGCGTGATGACGCCAGTGTCCTTGATCTTCTTCAGCGTACCGGTCAGTTCTTCCGCGTGCGCTGTACCGCCCACTGCCAGTGCGACTGCCAGGCTGCCCATCGTCATCAGAAATTTCATGCCACGTTCCCCGTAGATGTAATTAGGGTGCGTTGGCGTTCGTGGCGAAGACTCCTCCGGCACGCTGCGGCATGCGCGGCGCGGCGACGGCGTCAACCACGGCTGCCGCCGCGTCGTTACCAAAGCCGCCCCGCTGTCCTGTTTACCTGAGAGTTTCGCGCGCGGCTTGTCGCTGCGTGCTTTCCCCTTCGGTGGACTGCGTCGTCGCAAGTGTGTGACGCGCAGCCTCTCTCCAGATCGGCATAGATGCCGTGCAGTCATTTTTGCCTGAGTGATTATGGGGTTGCACCGTTGGCGAGGCGTTCAAGCCTTCTTTCCTGCACGCAAGAAGACTGAAAGCAATGATCATGCCAAGTTGTGGGGACAGCGAGGGGGCACGTCGCTGTGATCGATCGATCAGGGGGACAGACTTGCTTGTCGAAGGGTGTTTGCTGCGCGCTGGGGCGTTGCAGGCCTCAACGCGCGCCGTGGTGGTGCAGGGTTTGCACCAAGCGGGGGCCAGGAGAGCACGATGGTCCTGCATATTGCGGACAAGGTAGTAGCGAGGAAGCGAGCTTGCCTTTTTCTTTATTGGCAGGCGGTCTATTGTGCGCAGACTCACTATCTGATTTCGAGGAATAGCCATGCCCGGTTCGTCCGCCCTCTTGGAGCCCGTCGCGTCCGCCGTGCAACGAGCGATCGATGATCACCGATTGGTTGGTGCCGTCGTCCTTGTCGCGCGTGATGGCGTGGAGGTGCACCGTCAGGCGGCTGGCCTGGCGGATAGGGAGAGCGGCCGCGCAATGACCGAGGACGCGATCTTCCGGCTGGCATCCGTGAGCAAGCCCATCGTGTCTACCGCGGCACTGGTGCTGGTGGCCCAGGGGCGGCTGGATCTCGACGAGGACATTGCGCGTTGGCTGCCCTACTTTCGGCCGCATTTGCCTGACGGCGGCGTAGCCCGCATCACGGCGCGGCAACTACTTAGCCATACTGCGGGGTTGGGCTACCGCTTTCGCGAGCCTGTAGACGATTCGGTGGACGGACCAGCGGACTGGGCAGCCCAGGGCGCTTACGCGCGTGCCGCCGTATCGGACGGTATGGACGCAGCCGGCATCAGCCTTGAAGAAAATCTGCGCCGTATCGCCAGCGTGCCCTTGCAATACGAACCGGGCAAAGGTTGGGCCTATTCCCTCGCCACGGATGTTCTCGGCGCACTGATCGAACGTGTGCACGGGACGACCTTGGACGTCGCCGTCCGTGATCTGGTGTCCGGATCCTTGGGCATGACGGGCACCGGCTTCGTTGCCCACGACCGTAACCGGGTAGCCACCCCGTATGTGAACGGTTCTTCCCCGGCGGCGGCCTCGTCTTCGCACAACGGCCTTCCCGTGGACGATGTACGCATGCAGCCGCATCGCCTGGATGAAGGCGAAGTGGTCGCCAGTGTCGAGAACACGGCTGGCATCATCTTCAGTCCATCCCGCATCTTCGATCAGCAAGCCTACCCTTCGGGCGGAGCCGGCATGGCCAGCACTGCCGGCGATGTCCTGCGCCTGCTGGAAACCTTGCGCCAGGAGGGTGGTGGCCTGCTTCCTCCCGCCTTGCTGAAGGAGATGTCGCGCGACCACATTGCCGGTTACGAAATCCCCGATGGCCCCGGCTGGGGCTTTGGCCTAGGCTATTCCATCCTGCGCGACCGCCGACTTTGGCCCACCCCCGAGTCCGTCGGCACCTGGCGCTGGGGCGGCGCCTACGGCCATTCCTGGTTCGTCGATCCAGCGCAACGCCTGACCGTCGTCGCGCTGACAAATACCCTCTACGAAGGCATGCAAGGCCAGTTCGTCGTCGACTTGCGCGACGCGGTCTATACCGGACTTGAAGGAAGTCGCTGAGAGTATTGCCGGCAGCTTCGGGTTTTTTTCTGCCCTGATCTGGTTCGGATCCTGAGGCGCTCGGTACTGGAAACCACGGAAGAAGGCGACGAAGCGGCCGACGCCGCGCGCCGTCGTGCGATTTCCACAGCGCGGTGCAACTGCTTCTGCAGAATCTTTACATCAGGGATGTGGGCCAGATATTCGGCCACGCGAATATTGACGGCCCCCAAGTCCAGGAGTTCGACCTGCTCGGAATCACGAGCGGCGCAAAGGATCAGGCCGATGGGCGGATCCTCGCCAGCCGCGCGCTCGTGCTTGTCCAGCCAACGCAGGTAGAGCTCCATCTGACCCTTGTGGGCAGGCTGAAACTTTTCCAGCTTCAACTCTATCGCCACCAACCGCTTCAAGTGGCGATGGTAGAACAGCAAGTCAAGATAGAAGTCATCCGCGCCGACGCTTATGCGCTTCTGTCTCGCCACGAAGGTGAAGCCTACGCCCAATTCCAGCAGGAACCTTTCCATCTCACGCAAGATGGCGTCTTCCAGATCACGCTCGCTGTAATCATGTGGCAAGCCCAGGAAGTCGAGCATGTAAGGATCGCGGAACACCAGGTCAGCCGTCATTTGTCCACCAGCACGTAAGTGGCTGATCTCGGCATTCACCGTGGTTTCGGGCTTTTTTGCAATTGCTGTACGCACATATAGTTGGCTGCTTATGCGCTCGCGCAGGGTTCGCACGCTCCAGCGCTCGACGCGGCACAATTCGGCGTAGAACTCACGTTCCAACGGCTGTTTGAGCGGCAGAATTTCAATGAAGTGGCTCCAACTTACTTCTCGCGAGAGCTCAGTGACGATTTTTTCGTCCGGGAACACTTCAGCGAATTGCACCATTCGGCGCACGCTACGCGCGCCGAATGCCTTTCCATACTCGGCCACCAATTGTGTCGACAGCGTCGACACAATCTGCTCTCCGTATTCCGCACGATTGTTCTTCAGCACTTCGCGCTGGACGCGTCGCCCGATATGCCAGTACAGCATAGTCTGCGTAGCATTGGCGGTCAGCGCGACATGCTGGCGGGCAGATTCGATCAGGCTGCGCAGTTCAATCAACAGGGCATCGGCCTGCCGCCTGAGCGTGGGTTTACGTGTTATCGGCATCTTTTCGGGTTCGATTTCGACATCACCCTAGGCGGCGAGCATCAGCCTGCACCTATTTCTTTCCCCCAAGTCTGGTGCGCATCTGGATGCCGTACCAGAACGGCTTGCGGATTGTCCTATGTGGTCGTAATCCCGAAGCGGGCGCAGCCACTAGCGTAAGGAGTTTCGGAGTGATCGTTTGTGTGGAAACGGGTGTGTTATTGGTTCCATGGCCCGCGCGGAACCTTTTCGGATCACTACCGAAAGCCTACGAATCCGATCACTTTCCGATGCAGAAACTGGAGAAGATTTCGCCCAGCAGGTCGTCGCTGGTGAAGCGGCCGGTGATGCTGCCCAGGCTGTCGTGCGCCAGGCGCAGTTCTTCGGCGAAGAGGTCGAGGACGCGGTCGTCCAGTTCGGCGTGCTGGGCGGCCAGTTGCAGATGGTCGGAGGCGTCCCGCAGGGCGCGCAAGTGACGCTCGCGCGCTAGCCACGGGGATTCGCCGCCAGGCGTCCAACCCGCGATGTCCAGCAACGCCTTGCGCAGGATGTCCAGCCCGACGCCGGTCTTGGCGGAGATGCGCAAGGCAGTTTCGCCAGGTACCACGCCCGTGGTCGGGTCGCCCGCCATTTCAAGATCGATCTTGTTGATCACCTTGACCACCGGCACGCCGCGCGGCAGTTTCTCCGCGATGCCGGCATCCAGCGTTTCGTCGGGCGCACCGGCGTCCACCAGGTGCAGGATCACATCCGCCTTGCCGATTTCCTGCCACGTGCGGCTGATGCCTATCTTTTCCACGGGATCGTCCGTCTCGCGCAAGCCCGCGGTGTCCACCACATGCAGCGGCACGCCGTCGATATGGATCTCCTGCACCACCTTGTCCCGCGTGGTGCCGGCGATGGGCGTGACGATGGCGACGTCGTCGCCTGCCAGGGCATTGAGCAAGCTGGACTTGCCGACGTTGGGCCGGCCCGCCAGCACGACATGCAAGCCTTCGCGCAGGATCACGCCCTGGCGCGTCTGCGCGATGATGGCGTCGAGGTCGTCGCGCAAGCCTTGCAGCAGCGGCCGCGCCTGGTACTTCTCCAGGAAGTCGATTTCCTCTTCAGGGAAATCCAGCGTCGCTTCCACCAGCATGCGCAAGTGCACGATGCGGTCCGCCAGCGCCGTCACGCGCTCCGAGAACACACCGGATAGCGATGCCATCGCACCGCGCGCCGCGGCTTCGGAGGTGGCCTCGATCAGGTCGGCCACGGCCTCGGCCTGGGCCAGGTCCATGCGATCGTTCAAGAACGCCCGCTGCGTGAACTCGCCGGGCTCGGCCAGGCGCATGCCCAGGTCGGCACCCACGCGCAGGCAAAGATCCAGCACGCGCCGCAATACCGCCGGTCCGCCATGCCCCTGCAATTCCAGCACGTCCTCGCCCGTATAGGAATGCGGCGCGGGGAAGAACAAGGCCAGCCCTTCGTCCAGGACTTCGTTCAGCATTTCGCCCGTTACATCCCTGAACGCCAGCAGGTGCGCATGGCGTGGCGTCAGGTCGCGCTGGAACAGGGCGCGCACAAAGCCGCCCAGCTCCCGTCCGGAGACGCGAACGATGCCCACGCCTCCCCGCCCGGGAGCAGTGGCGATGGCGGCGATAGGGGCATGAGCTGATGGGGACATGTGACGTTCAGGATGGGACCGCGGTGCGCAATAGGGGAATATAACGGCTGCGCAAGATTATTGCGGTTCGCCCGCACCGTCAGGGCGCAGCCTGGCTGGCGTAGGCGTTCCGGTGCCGGCTCGAAACGGGCTCATGACAGCGCTCTGGAGCCTTTCCAGAAATGACCGCGGGTAATCCGTGGTCGCGCGCGGCGATCCCGGGCATATCTGGCCGACCGCGAGTCCACTGATTCGCGGTGCCTCCCGCTCTGCCTCCAGGAGCGCATCGACACGCTCCCGCATTGCGTCCACCCCCCGCATGAGCGTGTCCGCGGACTGAAGGGCCGCTGCGATTCGCGGGGGCATGGGGATGCCCTGGGCGGGGCTGCTGGCTTCCGTTTTCATTCGATTCGATCCATATAGAGCATTGTGGGGCCGCCCCGCCCAGGGAAATGGATGTCGCGGCCCGCTTGCGAGCCATGGACACACATGCCTGCACGTGCGGTTTTTCTTGGTACCCTCGTCCTGGCGCGATGTTCCGCGCAAGAGCAGCCCCCTTGACCAAGGGTTTGCACTGATTAAACGTTGGCTGCCGCATTCCACGGAAGTTCAGTCTTCCGTGATGAAGGAGGCATAAGCTAATGGGGACGTATGGGAATTAAAAACGGCTGCAAGAAGCAATAAGGGAATGTGACGGGTTGCGCCGCCCCCATTTCCTCCGTATGTTGCGGCGTAGACAGCCGAAGCCGGGCCAAAAGCCTTATCGCTTCAGCGCCGCGAGCTTCAGGTTCACCAGCTAAGTCTCACACCGGATCCCGCAGTCGGGTTCCTTGTCCGGGTCTCTTCTCAATAGGGAGCGTCTTACATATGTCGATTCGCCTCACCCGTGCCCTCGCCGGCGGCGCTGCCGCGCTGGTCCTGGCCTTCAGTGCGTGTGGCAACGCCCTGGCACGCGATCTGATCATCGGTCTGAAAAGCGAGCCCAGCTCGATGGACCCGCAATATCACTCGCTCACGCCCAATACCCAGATCGCGGTCACCATCTTCGATCCGCTGGTCCGTACCGACAGCCAGCTCAAGCCCATCCCCTCGCTGGCCGAATCCTGGACCGTCGACGGCAATGTCTGGACCTTCAAGCTGCGCCCCGATGTGAAGTTTTCCGACGGTACGCCACTGACCGCCGATGACGTGGTCTTCACCTACGACCGCGTGCCCAAGGTGCCCAACAGCCCGTCGCCCTTCACGCTGTACCTGAAGGACGTGGCCAAGACCGAAGCGGTGGATGCCCACACGGTGCGCATCACCACCAAGGCCGCCGCGCCGGCGCTGCTGCCGAACCTGTCGCAGCTGCCCATCATGTCGAAGAAGGCAGCCTCCGGTGCCGCGCCGGAAGGCAAGACGACCACCGAACTGAATGCCGGCGACGGCCTGATCGGCACCGGCCCCTACAAGTTCGTGTCGTGGAAGCGCGGCGCCGAGATCGTGCTGGCGCGCAACGACAATTACTGGGGCAAGAAGCCGCTGTGGGACAAGGTGATCTATCGCCCCATGAGCAACGCCGCCAGCCGCGTGGCCGCGCTGCTGGCGGGCGACGTCGACCTGATCGAGGATCCCCCGACCGATGACCTGCCCAAGCTGAAGGCCGACAAGAAGCTGCACATCGAAGAAACCCCCTCGGTGCGCGTGATGTACGTGGCCATGGACCAGTTCGCTGAGCCCAGCCCCGGCATCACCGGTACCACCAAGAACCCGCTGAAGGACAAGCGCGTGCGCCAGGCGCTGTCGCTGGCCATCAATCGCGAAGCCCTGGTGGATCGCGTCATGGGCGGCATCGCGCTGCCCGCCGGCAACCTGTTGCCCTACCCGATGTTCGGCGCGTCCAAGGACCATTCCAAGGCGGCCAAGGCCGACCTGGACAAGGCCAAGGCCTTGCTCAAGGAAGCTGGCTATCCGGATGGCTTCGGCATCACGCTGGGCGCGCCCTCGGGCCGCTACGTCAACGACGCCAAGGTGGCGCAAGCCATCGCTTCGATGTGGACGCGCATCGGCGTGAAGACCAATGTCGACGCGTCGGCGCCGCCGGTCTTCTTCAAGAAGCGCGACTCGTATGAGTACAGCGCGTACCTGGCGGGCTGGTCGGTGACCAGCGGCGAAATGTCCAACGCCCTGGGTTCCCTGCTGGTCACGCCGGATGCCAAGGCAGGCCTGGGTACCACCAACCGCGGCCGCTACTCCAACGCCACGGTGGACGCGTTGTTCAAGGAGGGTGTGTCGACCATGGACGACGCCAAGCGCGCCGAACTGCTCGGCAAGTCCGCCGATACCGCCATCGACGACTATGCGCTGCTGCCGGTGCATTTCGAACTGTCGGTGTGGGCCATGAAGAGCGACATCCGCTATCAAGGCCGTGCCGACCAGATGACGCAGGCGCAGAACGCCACCATCAAGCCCTGATAGAAGCCGGCTTCGGGTCATGGCGCAGGCGCGCCGTGACCCGCATTGCCTTGAACCGTGACGAAGTGAGCCTGCCGACGTGCTAGCAACAATCATCCGTCGCCTCCTGCAGACCGTCGTCGTCATGTTCGTCATGTCGGCGCTGGTTTTCGGCGGCATCTATCTGGTCGGCGATCCTATTGCCATGATGGCCAGTCCCGATGCCACCGAAGCGCAGCGCGAGGCCATCCGCGTAGCCCTGGGCCTGAACCTGCCCGTGTGGCATCAGTACCTGATCTTCATCGGCAAGGCCATCCATGGCGACTTCGGCAACAGCTTCCTGACCGGCGAGCCGGCCATGCGGCTGATCCTCGACCGCGCCCCGGCGACACTGGAGCTGGCCGTGGTGGCGATGGGCATCTCGCTGCTGGTGGGCATTCCGCTGGGCATACGCGCGGGCCTCAAGCCCAAGGCCGTAAGCTCGCGCGCCATCATGACCGGATCGGTGCTGGGCTTTTCCCTGCCCAACTTCTGGGTCGGCCTGATGCTGATCATGATCTTCGCGGTGACGCTGGGCTGGTTTCCCGCCAGCGGCCGCGGCCCGACGGTGGCCGTGGGTCCGATACGCCTCAGCGTGCTGACGCTGGGCGGCTGGGCCAGCATCGTCCTGCCGGCGGCGACCATCGCGCTGGCCAAGTGCGCCACCATCATCCGTGTCACGCGCGCGGCCACGCGCGAAGCGCTGCCCATGGACTACATCAAGTTCGCGCGCGCCAAGGGCCTGTCGGAACGGCGCGTGCTCAGCGTGCATCTGCTGAAGAACATCCTCATCCCCATCGTCACGGTGGGCGGCCTGGAGTTCGGCCAGGTCGTGGCGTTCGCGGTGGTGACGGAGTCGGTGTTCTCCTGGCCCGGCATGGGCAAGCTGCTGATCGATTCGATCATCAACCTGGACCGCCCCGTGGTGGTGGCCTATCTGTTGTTGATCGTGTTTTTCCTGGTGATGTTGAACCTGGTGGTCGACATCGTCTATACGGTGCTGGACCCGCGCGTCCGGCTGGATGGCCGCCGATGAACCCTACTTCCAATCCGCCTGCCGTGGCCGCCGTCGCCACGAAGGAAGCCGGCCCCTGGCGCCGCTTCCTGAGCGATTTCTTCGCCAGCAAGCTGGCCATCATCGGCTTGGTGCTGCTAATCATCATGATCGGGTCCGCCCTGCTGGCGCCGTGGATCGCGCCGCAGAATCCCTACGACATCGGCACGCTGGACATCACCGACGCCAAGCTGCCGCCCGGCAGCAGCAATATGGACGACACCATGACGTACTGGCTGGGCACCGACGGCCAGGCCCGCGACGTCCTGTCCGCCATCCTCTATGGCATGCGCACCAGCCTGATGGTGGGCTTCGTCTCGGTCTTCTTCGCCTTCGTGATCGGCGCGACGGTAGGTCTGGCGGCGGCCTATTTCGGTGGCCGCCTGGATGCCTTGCTGATGCGCATCGCCGACATCCAGCTGTCCTTCCCCTCCATCCTGGTGGCGTTGATCCTGCTGTCCATCCTGGGTTCGGGCGTCGACAAGGTGATCATTTCGCTGATCGTGGTGCAGTGGGCCTATTTCGCCCGCGCGGCGCGTGGCGCGGCGCTGGTGGAGCGTGGCAAGGAGTATGTCGAAGCGGCACGCTGCATGTCGCTGGGCTGGGGCCGCATCCTGTGGCGCCACCTGTTGCCCAACTGCATGCCGCCGCTGATCGTCATTGCCACCATCGACCTGGCGCACGCCATCGCGCTGGAAGCGACGCTGTCGTTCCTGGGCGTCGGCGTGCCGGTGACGCAGCCCTCGCTGGGCATGCTCATCTCCAACGGCTTCGAGTACCTGCTGTCCGGCCGCTACTGGATATCCTTCTTCCCCGGCATCGCGCTGGCCATCACCATCATCGGCATCAACCTGGTGGGCGACCATCTGCGTGACGTGCTCAATCCACGGAACGCGCTATGAGCATGACGACGCAAACCGCCGCCGCGCCCCAGACCGCTCCGCGTATCCTCGATGTCACCGGACTGCAGACGCATTTCTTCACGCGCGCCGGCGTGGTGAAGGCCGTCGACGGGGTCGACCTGCATCTGGCCCCGGGCGAGATCCTGGGCCTGGTGGGTGAGTCCGGTTCGGGCAAGAGCATCACGGGTTTCTCATTGATAGGCCTGATCGACGAACCCGGCCGCGTGGTCGGCGGCAGCATCCGCTTCGACGGCCAGGACTTGCGCCAGGCCAGACCCGAGCAATTGCGCGGCCTGCGCGGACGCGACATCGCGATGATCTTCCAGGATCCGATGATGACGCTGAACCCTGTGCTGCGCGTCGATACGCAGATGATCGAAGCCATCCGCGCGCATCGCAACGTCAGCAAGGACGAAGCCCGCAAGCGCGCGCGCGAAGTGCTGACCATGGTCGGTATTCCCGCGCCGGACGAACGGCTGCGTGCCTATCCACATCAGCTGTCGGGCGGCATGCGCCAGCGCGTGGCCATCGCCATTGCATTGCTGAATTCTCCGCGCCTGATCATCGCCGATGAACCGACCACGGCCTTGGACGTGACCATCCAGGCGCAGATCCTTTATGAAGTGCAGAAGCTGTGCCGCGAGACCGGCACCGCGCTGATCTGGATCACGCACGACCTGGCGGTGGTGTCCGGCCTGGCCGACCGCATCGCCGTGATGTACGCGGGCCGGGTGGTGGAAACCGGCAGCACGGTAGAGATCATCGAACATCCGCTGCATCCGTACACGCGCGGGCTGATGGCGTCCATACCGACGCCCGCTACGCGCGGCCACGACCTGGCTTCGATTCCCGGCATGACGCCTTCGCTGCTGAAGTTGCCGGAAGGCTGTGCCTTCCGCACGCGCTGTCCGCGCGCCACCGAGACCTGTACCAAGGCACCCGAAGCCGTCGAATGGCGGCCGGCGCATTGGGTGCGCTGCTGGCATGCCGGCGAGGAGGCGACAGCATGAGCGCCGACGTTTTGAAAGCGCAGACCGGTGCGCCGGCGACGGATGGCGCGGCAGCCGCTGCGCCTGCTCCTGCACCGGCGGGCACATCTGCCGCGCCGATACTCTCCCTGCGTGACGTGGAGATGCGCTTCAGCCAGAACATCGACCTGGCCGGCCGCATCGCCAATCTGTTCGGCGCGGGCATGCGCAAGACCGAAGTACACGCAGTGGCCGGCGTCGACCTGGATGTGATGCCGGGCGAGGTCATCGGCATCGTCGGTGAATCGGGTTGCGGCAAGTCGACGCTGGGCCGCATCATCGCGGGCATCCTGCGTCCCACCGGCGGCAAGGTGAGCTATCGCGGCAAGGCGGTGGCCGCCATGCCCGACAGCGAACGGCGTGCATATGAACTGGGCGTGCAGATGATCTTCCAGGATCCCTACGCGTCGCTCAATCCGCGCATGCGGGTGGAGGAGATCATCAGCGAGGCGCCGGTGGCGCACCGCATCGTCCCGGCGCGCGAGAAAAAGGCTTACGTCGCGCAGCTGATGAAGCAGGTGGGCCTGGATCCCGCCTACGCGCAACGCTACCCGCACCAGTTTTCCGGCGGCCAGCGCCAGCGCATCGGCATTGCGCGCGCGCTGGCGCTCAGGCCCCAGGTCATCGTTTGTGACGAGGCCGTGGCCGCGCTGGACGTCTCCATCCAGGCCCAGGTGCTCAACCTTTTCGGCCATTTGCGCCGCGAGCTGGATCTGACGTATCTTTTCATCAGCCATAACCTGGGCGTGGTGGGGCATATTTCGGACCGCGTGGCCATCATGTATCTGGGCCGCATCGTCGAGATCGCCAGTACGGAGCAGGTGTTCAAGGGGGCCAACCATCCCTATACGCAGGCGCTGTTGAAGGAATTGCCCACGCTGAACGCGCAGCGGCGCAGTTTCCAGCCCATCAAGGGCGAATTGCCCTCGCCGCTGGCGCCACCGCCGGGCTGCACCTTTCATCCACGCTGTCCGCATGCCATGGAGCGGTGCCGGCAGGAGCGGCCGCTGTTGCGCGAGATAGGGCCGGGGCATGTCAGCGCCTGCCATCTGAACGACGCGACGCCTGAACGACGGCGTCCGAACGGAACGCCTGACCGAAACCACGTCTGACCGAAACCAAGCCTGAACGACACGACCACTGAACCCCAGACCAGCGTCCGCCCACCATCATGCAGACCAGCGACCAGCCCTTTGCCCCGTTCATCCGTCACGCGCCGCGCGGCGACCCCCTGCCCCTGGTCTGTGATTCGCCCCACAGCGGGCTGACCTATCCCGGCGATTTCGGCTACGCGCTGGACACGCGCCTGCTGCGCACGGGTGAAGACACCCACGTGGACGAGCTGTGGCGCAACTTGCCCGATTACGGCGCCACCTTGATCTGCGCGCAATTCCCGCGCACGTATATCGACCCCAACCGCGAGCCGGACGACATCGAGCCGGCCTTGCTGGAAAGCGCCTGGCCCGGCAGCATCAATCCGTCGGAGAAAAGCCGCATCGGCCACGGCCTGATCTGGAGCAAGGCCGCGGGCCAGCCGATCTATGCGCGCAAGCTGACCGTCGCGGAAATCCAGCATCGCATCCAGGCCTATCACCAGCCGTATCACGCGGCCTTGAACCAGGACATCGAGGCTGCGTATCGCCGCTTCGGCGCGGTGTGGCATCTGAATCTGCATTCCATGCCGTCCAATTCCTACGAGGCGCTGCAGATCAAGAGCGATCGGCCGCTGGCGGACTTCGTGCTGGGCGATCGCGACGGGACCACCTGTGATCCGCAGCTGGTCGACATCGTGCAGGAGTCGCTGGAAGCCAGCGGTTATACGGTGGCGCGCAACGATCCCTTCAAGGGCGTGGCGCTGATCGCGCGCCTGGGCAAGCCCGCGCAGCGGCGCCATAGCCTGCAGATCGAGATCCACCGCAAGCAGTACATGAACGAACAGACTTTCGAGCAGAATGAGCGCTTTCCGGCCTTGCAGGCCGCGCTGACCAAAGCGACGCAAGCCGTCGCCCTCTACATCCAAAGGCAATTATGAAAACCATCGCAGAAATCGAGCGCGCCACAGGCGAGCTGACGGCGATCCGCCGGGACATCCACGCACATCCCGAGACCGCTTTCGAGGAAACCCGCACGTCGGCGCTTGTGGCCGAGAAGCTGCGCAGCTGGGGCATCGAAGTGCACACCGGCTTCGGCAAGACCGGCCTGGTGGGCGTGCTGCGCGCCGGCAGCGGCAAGAAGACCATCGGCCTGCGTGCCGACATGGATGCGCTGCCCATGCCTGAGCACAACCGCTTCGGCCATGCCTCCACGGTAGCGGGCAAGATGCACGGCTGCGGCCACGACGGCCATACCACCATGCTGCTGGGCGCGGCGCAATACCTGGCCGAGCATCGCGACTTCGACGGCACCATCCACTTCATCTTCCAACCGGCCGAAGAGAACGGCAACGCCGGCGCGCGCGCCATGATGCAGGATGGCCTGTTCGACAAATTCCCCTGTGACGCGGTCTTCGGCATCCACAACATGCCGGGCATGCCGGTGAACCAGTTCGGCTTCCGTACCGGCCCGTCAATGGCATCGAGCAACCGCTTCACCATCACCATCAAGGGCGTGGGCGGCCATGCCGCGCAGCCGCACAAGTCGGTGGACACCATCGTCATCGCGTCGGAAATGGTGGGCGTGCTGCAGACGGTGGTGTCGCGTACCAAGGATCCGCTGGACGCCGCGGTGCTGTCGGTGACGCAGATCCATGCTGGTGATGCATTCAACGTCATCCCCAGCGAGGCGGTCATCCGCGGCACGGTGCGTACCTATACCACCGATGCCCTGGACACCATCGAAGACGCCATTCGCCGTATCGCCACCACGTTGCCGCAGGTCTATGGCGGCACGGGCGAGCTGGACTTCATCCGTGCGTATCCGCCGCTGGTGAACTGGGAGAAGGAAACCGCGTTCGCAGCGCAGGTGGCCGAGGCCACCTTCGGCAAGGAGAACGTCGACACCACCATTCCCGCTTTCATGGGCGCCGAGGACTTTTCCTTCTTCCTGGAAGCCGTGCCGGGGGCCTATCTGTTCCTGGGCAATGGCGACGGTGGGCATCGCCAGGAGCAATACGAAGGCATGGGACCGTGCATGCTGCACAACCCCAACTACGACTTCAACGATGCCCTGCTGCCGGTGGGGGCCACCTACTGGGTCAAGCTGGTCCAGGCTTTCCTGCCGGCCGATGGAGCGCCGGCCAAGGCGGGCTGACGCAGCCCGCGTCGCCGGCTATATAAGTTCCAGATCTGAATAAAGGCATATTCATTCGTTGGATCTCTGTAGCGGCTTGCTGATAATCCTCATCAAGCCGTACACGCCCGTACGTGGATACAGAGGATCCGACATGCCCCAGCCCACCGCCGCCGCACATTCCCGCCTTGCCAAGGCCGCGTCCGGTATCGCGGTGGCCCTGGCGCTGGCCATCATGGCCCTGGCATCGCCTACTCCAGCTTCTGCCGCGACGGACGTCATGGCCGTCTGTGCCACGCACTGAGTTTTTACCGACGGGCTGCCGCCCCCTTCACCTGCAATTCCCCTCGCGCGCCCTGCCGGACGCGCCCTGAACGCGGATCCATCGCACGGTGGTTCCGCGTCTTTCTTTCTACTCACCTGGAAGAACGGATCACCATGCTGCCCGCGTATGCTTTTGGACAACGCCTGACTCGCCCCTTGGCGCGTGCCCTCACCGCCGCCGCCTTGTCCCTGACCCTGGCCGCCGTGGCCCTGGCCGTTCCCACTCCCGCACGCGCTGAAGGCCGTATCCGTATCGCCGAGCAATTCGGCATCGTCTACCTGCTGCTGAACGTGGCTCGCGACCAGCAGTTGATCGAGAAGCACGGCAAGGCCGAAGGCGTGGACATCAAGGTCGAGTGGCTCAAGCTGTCGGGCGGCTCGGCCGTGAATGACGCCCTGCTTTCAGGGGCCGTGGATATCGCCGGTGCCGGCGTCGGCCCGCTGCTGACGATATGGGACCGCACGTATGGCAAGCAGAACGTCAAGGGTGTCGCTTCATTAGGCAACTTCCCCTATTACCTGGTGAGCAACCGGCCCGAAGTGAAGACCATTGCCGACTTCACTGACAAGGACCGCATCGCCGTGCCGGCGGTGGGTGTGTCGGTGCAGTCGCGTGTGCTGCAGATGGCGTCCGCCGCGCTGTGGGGCGATGCGCAGTACAACAAGCTGGACAGCATCTCCGTGGCGTTGCCGCATCCGGACGCCACCGCCGCCATCATTTCAGGCGGCACGGAGATCACCGGCCACTTCGGCAATCCGCCTTTCCAGGAACAGGAACTGACGGGCAATCCGCGTGCGCACATCGTGCTGGACTCGTACAAGGTGCAGGGCGGTCCGTCGTCTTCCACGGTGCTGTTCGCTACCGAGAAGTATCGCAAGGAAAACCCCAAGACCTATAAGGCATTCCAGGATGCCCTGGCCGAGGCCGCGCGCTTCGTTACCGAGCACCCGGAGCAAGCCGCCGATACCTATCTGCGCGTGGCCGATGCGAAGCAGGACCGCAAGCTGCTTCTGGGCATCATCACCAACCCGCAGGTGCAGTTCAAGACCGAGCCGCAGAACACGTTCACGCTGGCAAAATTCATGCACCGCGTAGGCGCCATCAAGCACGAACCTGCCAGCTGGCGCGATTATTTCTTCGACGACGCGGCGCTCGCCAACGGGAGCTGACATGATCAGCCATGCCGCCGTTGCGGGGCCGTTGCTGCAGGTCGACGGGGTCACGCTGGAATACAAGACGCCAGGGCGGCGTGTGCGGGCCACGCATCGTGTCGACTTCCAGGTCCATGAGTCAGATCGCTACGTTCTGCTGGGGCCGTCTGGCTGCGGCAAATCCACCTTGCTGAAGTCAGTCGCCGGCTTCATCGCGCCCACGGAAGGCGCCATCCGCCTGGATGGGCAGGCCGTGCGCGAGCCGGGTCCGGATCGCATCGTGGTGTTCCAGGAGTTCGACCAGCTGCCGCCCTGGAAGACCGTGCGGGAAAACGTTGCCTTTCCCTTGCTGGCGTCGCGCAAGGCCGGGCGCCGCGAGGCGAATGAGCGGGCCCTTCATTATCTGGACAAGGTTGGCTTGTCGGCGTTCGCCGATGCGTATCCGCACACCTTGTCCGGTGGCATGAAGCAGCGCGTGGCGATCGCGCGCGCGCTGGCCATGCAGCCGCGCATCCTGTTGATGGACGAGCCCTTCGCGGCGCTCGATGCACTGACCCGTCGCAAAATGCAGGAAGAACTGCTGGCCTTGTGGGAGGAGGTGCGCTTCACGCTGCTGTTCGTCACGCATTCCATCGAGGAAGCGTTGCTGGTGGGTAATCGCATCCTGCTGCTGTCGCCGCATCCGGGGCGCGTGCGCGCGGAGCTCAACGCGCACCAGTACGGCATGCACAGTGCCGGGTCGCCGGCGTTCCAGGCGACGACACAACGGATTCATGATCTGCTGTTCGACGTGCCGAAATCGGACGATGAAGCACGGCGCGCGGCGGCTTGATGGAGGCGTAATGCAGACAGAACTTCAATCCAGCCCTCGTCCCTCCTTGCCTCCCGTGCGCGAAGAGTACGAACGTGAGCTCGCGCCTTTGCCCGATCTTGCGGTGGAAACACCGTTGCCATGGCTGGAACGCATCTGGGGTCGCGCGGCGGTGCGCAAGGCCCTGATCCTGATCATCCTGGCCGCGTTGTGGGAGCTGGCCGCGCGCCTGACCGACAACGACCTGCTGCTGCCTGGCTTCGTCGCCACGGCCAAGGCCTTCGCCGAGGGGCTGCTGGATGGTGAGTTGCTGGCGCGCGCCGCAACGTCGCTACGGGTGCTGATCAAAGGCTATGTCGCCGGCGTCGCGCTGGCATTCGTGCTGACGACACTGGCGGTCTCGACACGCGTGGGACGCGATCTGTTGTCGACGTTGACGGCCATGTTCAATCCCTTGCCGGCGATTGCCTTGCTGCCGCTGGCCCTGCTGTGGTTCGGCCTGGGCGAGGGCAGCCTGGTGTTCGTGCTGATTCATTCCGTGCTGTGGGCGCTGGCGGTCAACACGTATGCGGGCTTTCTGGCAGTGCCTGACACTCTGCGCATGACCGGGCGCAATTACGGCCTGCGTGGCATTCCTTATGTCTTGCAGATCCTGATACCGGCCGCCTTGCCCGCCATTCTTGCGGGCCTGCGCATCGGTTGGGCCTTTGCGTGGCGCACCTTGATCGCCGCCGAACTGGTGTTCGGCGCATCCAGCGGCAAGGGCGGTCTGGGCTGGTACATCTTCCAGAACCGCAACGAACTCTACACCGACCGTGTCTTCGCCGGCCTGGCGGCTGTCGTCCTGATCGGGCTGCTGGTCGAAGTTCTGGGTTTCGACAACCTGGAACGTGTCACGGTGCGGCGGTGGGGGATGCATCGGTAGGGCAAATCTTTCCGGGATGTTGATCAACGACACCCTGCCAAGAGATGGACTCATTCCTGATGGTGTCATTGTCCCTGTCTCGGCGACCATTGCCAGCCGGTCCAGTACCCGGACCTGACAGGGCACACGGCCTACATTGCACGCGTGATCCTGGTGACCGTGGCGCCAAGGCGGGCGGACGTAAACCCCGCAAGTAAAAACACCCCGGATACCGCAAGGCATCCGGGGTGTGCGAAGGGGTGTGCCCCCTGGACCGCGTTGTGGCCCTATATCAAATATCGATATTCCCCGCCGACAGCGCGTGGGTTTCGATGAAGTTGCGGCGCGGTTCGACGTCGTCGCCCATCAGGGTCTGGAAGACTTCGTCGGCGGCGATGGCGTCTTCGATCTGCACGCGCAGCAGGCGGCGCACCTTGGGATCCATGGTGGTTTCCCACAACTGCGCGGGGTTCATTTCGCCCAGGCCCTTGTAGCGCTGCTTGCTGACACTGCGCTCGGCTTCGCTACGCAGCCAGCGCATGACTTCGCGGAAGTCGTTGACACCGGCTTCCTTGCGCTTCTCACCTTCGCCGCGCGCGACCAGCGCGCCCTTGCCGATCAGGCCCAGGAAGGTCTTGGCCGAATGCGACAGGACGCTATAGTCGGCACCCGCCACGAACGTTGCGTCGATCACGCTGATACGCGCGTTGCCATGGCGCATGCGGCGCACGATCAAGCGCTGCTTCTCCGTGCTGGCGTCGACTTCGGGCGTCACCGTCACGGCATTGGGTGCCAACGGATCGAACATCGCTTTCTGCAGGGCTTCGGCCGACGCGGCCGCGCTTTCCGGCGTGTCCAGGGCGATCTCCACGCCTTCGGCCATGGCCGACAGCGCAGCTTCGTCGATCATGCGCGACGCGCGTCCAATCACCGCATCGGCCAGCTCGTACTGACGCGCCAACTCGGCCAGGGCGTCACCGCTGATCGGCGCAGCACCTTCGGTCGGCACCAGCGAAGCTTCCTTCAACGCCAGTTGCAGCATGAACACCGCTTCTTCCTGGTCATCCTTCAGATACCGTTCGTCGCGACCGACCTTGACCTTGTACAGCGGCGGCTGGGCGATGTAGATATAGCCGCGCTCCACCAGCTCCGGCATCTGGCGATACAGCAGCGTCAGCAGCAGCGTACGGATGTGCGCGCCGTCGACGTCGGCGTCGGTCATGATGATCAGGCGGTGATAGCGCAGCTTCTCGACGTTGAAGTCCGGACCGATGCTGGTGCCCAGCGCGGTGATCAACGTGGCGATCTGCTCGCTGGCGATGAGGCGGTCGAAACGCGCCTTCTCGACGTTCAGCACCTTGCCGCGCAGCGGCAGGATGGCCTGGAACTTGCGGTCGCGGCCTTGCTTGGCCGAACCTCCTGCCGAGTCACCCTCGACGATGTACAGCTCGCACAGCGCCGGATCCTTTTCCTGGCAATCGGCCAGCTTGCCGGGCAGGCCGGCACCTTCCAGCACGCTCTTGCGACGCGTCATCTCGCGTGCCTTGCGCGCGGCTTCGCGTGCACGCGCGGCCTCGACGATCTTGCCGCACAAGGCCTTGGCGTCGTTCGGATGTTCCTGCAGCCACGTATCCAGCGTGCGCGCGACGGCGTCTTCCACGGCCGGACGCACTTCGCTGGAGACCAGCTTGTCCTTGGTCTGGCTGCTGAACTTCGGCTCCGGCACCTTGACCGACAGCACGCAGGCCAGGCCTTCGCGCATGTCATCGCCGGACGTTTCCACCTTGGCCTTCTTGGCCAGTTCGTTGTCGGCGATGTACTTGTTCAATATCCGCGTCATGGCCGCGCGCAAGCCCGTCATGTGGCTGCCGCCATCGCGCTGCGGAATGTTGTTGGTGAAGCACAGCACGCTTTCGGAGTAGGTGTCGTTCCACTGCATGGCGACGTCCACCGTGACCGGCACGCCGCCCGCGTTCGACTCGGCACTGACCGAGAACACATTGGGATGCAGGACCGTCTTGCTGCGATTGATGTATTCGACGAAACCCTTCACACCACCGGAAAAGGCGAAGTTTTCTTCCTTGCCCTGGCGTTGGTCGACCAGGCGGATCTTCACCCCGTTATTCAGGAAGGACAGCTCGCGCAGCCGCTTCGACAGAATCTCGTAGTGATATTCGATGTGGTTGAAGATGATGGGATCGGCCAGGAAACGCACTTCGGTGCCGCGCTTTTCCGTCTTGCCGGTCACTGCCAACGGCTCCACCCGCACGCCTTGGCGGAACTCCATCTCATGCACTTCGCCGTTGCGCCGGATGGTCAGGCGCAGCCATTCCGACAGCGCGTTGACGCAAGACACGCCCACGCCGTGCAGGCCGCCGGACACCTTGTACGAGTTCTGGTCGAACTTGCCGCCCGCATGCAGTTCGGTCATGACGATTTCCGCCGCGCTGCGGTGGAATTCATCGTCCTTGTGGATGTCGGTCGGAATGCCGCGGCCGTTATCCGTGACCGAGATCGAATTGTCGGTATGAATGGTGACGACGATGTCGTCGCAATAGCCGGCCAGCGCCTCGTCGATGGCGTTGTCCACGACTTCGAAAACCATGTGATGCAAGCCGGTGCCATCGGACGTATCGCCGATGTACATGCCGGGGCGCTTGCGCACGGCCTCCAGCCCCTTGAGCATCTTGATCGAATCTGCGCCGTAGTCGGCGTTCTCGGGATTGGTATTCGGAGTGTCGGACATATGTCTTTTCGTTTACTGATTCAAAGAGCCACCAGCCTGGAGGGCTGGCACACCGGGCCGGAGGATGCCGGTCGGGCGAAGGAGGACGGACGCACGCCGCGGGTTCGCAATGATCGCGGTAATCGCGAAGGACGTGCCCTGGACCGGCTCCATGCGGGCCCGGCCCAGGGCACGTTCTTCGCTTAGATGCGCATCGGCATGACGACGTACTTGAACTGCTCGTCGTCAGGCAGCGTGATGAGCGCGGATGCGTTCTGGTCGGGCATCACGGACCACTTGATTTCCTCGACCTTGATGTTGTTCAACACGTCCAGCAGGTAGCTGACGTTGAAGCCCACATCGAGCGCCTCGTGGCCGTAGTCGATGTCGATCTCTTCCTGCGCCTCTTCCTGCTCGGCGTTGGTCGAGGAGATCTTCATCACGTTCTGCGCCAACTGCAGGCGCACGCCCTTGAACTTGTCGGTGGTCAGGATGGCGGCGCGCTGCAGGCTGCCTTGCAGGGCTTCGCGATTGACCAGGAAATGGCGCGTGTAGGACGTCGGAATGACGCGCGTGAAATCCGGGAACTTGCCTTCGACCAGCTTGGACACCAGCTCCACATCGCCGAAGCGGAAACGGATCTGGCCCGGCGCCACGTCGATATCGACCACGGCGTCGCTGTCGTCCAGCAGGCGCTGCATTTCCAGGACGGTCTTGCGCGGCACGATGACTTCATGGCGCTCGGCAATGCCGTCGGCTTCCGTGGAGCTGTGCGCCAGGCGGTGGCCGTCGGTGGCCACGGCGCGCACACGGCCCGGTTCGAACACCAGCAGCATGCCGTTCAGGTAGTAGCGGATGTCCTGCTGGGCCATCGCGAAGTGCACCATGTTCAGCAGATGGCGCAGCGATTTCTGCGACACGCTCAAGGACACATCCCACTGCTCGGGCTGGGCCACGGTGGGAAATTCGCTGGCGGCCAGCGTCTGCAGCGCGAAGCGGCTCTTGCCGGTCTGCACTGCCAGCTTGTTGCTGTTCAAGGCCAGCTTGATGTCGCCGGTGTCGGGCAGGGCCTTCAGAATATCCACCAGCTTGCGCGCGGCCACCGTGATGGACTCGTTGTCGCCGCCCACGCCGAAATCGGCGTGCGTGGTGATCTGCACTTCGAGGTCGGTGGCGATAAACGACACCCGGCTCCCCTCTTTGCGCATCAGGATGTTCGCCAGGATGGGTAGCGTATGCCGTCTTTCGACGATGCCCGCCACGGTCGACAGCGGTTTCAGCAATGCATCGCGTGTGGTTTGTACGAGTTGCATGTTCATCCTTTTAGAGTTTGTTCCAACACGTGCAGGGTATGGTTAAGTTCAGCAAGCTTGGCCCGGGCATCCGAGATTTTGCGCACGGCATGCAGCACCGTCGTATGGTCCCGGCCCCCGAAGAGATCCCCAATCTCCGGCAAGCTTTTCTGCGTCAGCTCCTTGGCCAGGTACATGGCCACTTGGCGCGGCAGCGCGATATTCGCAGGGCGCCGTTTCGAGTACATGTCGGCGACCTTGATTTTGTAGAAATCCGCCACGGTCTTCTGGATATTCTCCACCGTGATCTGGCCGTTGGACACCGACAGCAGGTCTTTCAACGCGTCCTTGCAAACATCCACCGTGACGACGTCGCGGCCATGGAAGCGGGCGTACGCCAGCACCTTGCGCAGGGCGCCTTCCAGCTCGCGCACGTTGCTGCGCAGATGCTTGGCGATGAAGAACGCCACCTCCTCGGGCATGGGCACGCCTTCGGATTCGGCCTTGCGCAGCAGAATGGCGACGCGCATCTCCAGTTCCGGCGGTTCGATGGCCACGGTCAGGCCCGAGTCGAAGCGGGAGATCAGGCGGCTGTCGATGCCGGCCAGTTCCTTCGGATAGGTATCGCTGGTGATGATGATCTGTTTGCGCTGCGCGACCATCGCCTCGAAGGCGTAGAAGAATTCTTCCTGAGTCCGGTTCTTGCCGGAGAAGAATTGGATATCGTCGATCAGCAACAGGTCGAGCGAATGGTAGTAGCGCTTGAAATCGTCGAACGCCTTGCGCTGGTAAGCCTTCACCACGTCGGACACGTACTGGTCCGCATGCACGTAGCGCACGCGCACGCCGGTGCCCGCCGCCACCATGGCGTTGCCGATGGCGTGGATCAAGTGGGTCTTGCCCAGTCCCACACCGCCATACAGGAACAGCGGGTTGTAGGAGATGCCGGGATTTTCCGCCACTTGCAGCGCGGCCGCGCGGGCCAGCTGGTTGGCTTTACCGGTGACGAAGTTCTCGAACGTCAGGTCCGTGTTCAGGCGCGAACGTTCGTAGACGATGTTGGCCGCCTCGCTGTTGGCCGGCGGCAGCGAGGGAGGCGGCGCCGGCGCGACGGACGGGGCATGGCCCAGGCCATCGGCCAGGCTGCCGCTCATGCCGGTGCCGCCACCGTTGGCCGCGCCTTGGGAGCCGCCATGGGCCGTTCCATTCAAGCCTGTGGCCACGTCCTGTCCCGCTGCGTTCGCCGCGGCGGCGGCGGAGGCCGCATTGGCGGCAGCCATTGCCGCCGCGCCGCTGACACCCGTGCCGGCGAGATTGGCCGCGCGCGGACGCGGCGCCAGCGGCAGGCGGCCGCCTGCACCGGCCGGCAGCTCGAACTGCACCTGGACGGGACGTTGGAACCATTCAGCGGCCAGCGACTCAATCTGTTGAGCGTAATTCTTGCGTACCCAATCCAGCTTGAAGCGGTTGGGTGCGGAAATGCGCAAAACGGCCTGCGCTTCGTCGAACGCAACCGGCACCAGCGGACGTATCCACGCGCTGATTTGCTGGGGGGGGATTTCCTGCTCAAGACGACTGACGCAGGTCTGCCAGAATTCTTTCATGTCGCTCTTGTCTAAACCTCGATTCTACCTTGCCCGGGCTGTACTTATCCACAGGCCTGAGTAGCCGGCTGCCCGGAAGTGGCCCCTAACTGTTTGACAAGATAGGGAAAACTTGCTGAAATGATGGGCTTTACCGAATTTTGCATGCCCCAGGGGCACCCTACAGGCGCAGCGCGCCCGTGGACCCAAGGCAAAAATCTTCGTAATAAGAAATTCGGTTCCGGAACTCCGGACCCAGAAACTGGCTTTGCCTTCGCCTACGTCCACCAGGACGTGGATGGACAAGCAGGCCGTGTCGACTGGCAGCGTCGCGGCGGCCGCACTGAAAGAAAGTGTGGCTGGTACCAGGACGCGCCCCCCGTAAATTTTGTTCTTTTTGTGGACCTTCCATGAAACGCACCTTCCAACCTTCCGTTACCCGCCGCAAGCGCACCCATGGTTTCCGTGTGCGCATGAAAACCCGCGGCGGCCGCGCCGTCCTGAACGCTCGCCGCGCCAAGGGCCGCAAGCGTCTGGCCGTCTGATCGCCACGCCGCGATCCGAGGCACCGGCCCTCGTGCCGGCGCCAGCGCCTGACATGCCGCGCACCACGCTTCCCCCGGGGGCGAGGATGCACCGCCCCTCCGAGTTTGCCGCCGCCCTCAAGGGCCGCCGGCTGGCACGAGGGGCGTTTTTCATGGTGACTTCCGCCGCCAGCACGCAAGCGCCTGG
The DNA here is from genome assembly GCF_002209485.1 of Achromobacter sp. HZ34. Classification (GTDB taxonomy): domain Bacteria; phylum Pseudomonadota; class Gammaproteobacteria; order Burkholderiales; family Burkholderiaceae_B; genus Bordetella_C. The sequence goes on from NZ_NJIX01000004.1 coordinate 84,823, forward strand.
GCAGGCCTGTGCTCGCCTGGGCCTGGTCATTGCCAAGCGCAATGCCGCGCTGGCCGTGACGCGTAATGCGCTCAAGCGGGTCATCCGTGAATCCTTCCGCCACTGCCGACACGGCTTGCGGCCGGCCGATTATGTCGTCCGGCTGCATGCTCGCGTGCCCAGCATGTCGCTGACGGCGCTGAAACGGCTGGCGCGCGCCGAAGTGGATACCCACTTCGAACGCATAGGCCGAGTGCCGGCGCCGCGCGGGGACGCCGCGGGCGGCAAGCCGGGCAGGCCGCCTGGGGCTGCTCCCGTGGTGGCATCGCCGCAGCCGGCTGCCGAGGCAGCGCCGCCTGAGGTCGCCAAGCCATGATGCGCGCGCTTTCAGTGCGTTCGATATCGGCACGTTCCCTGTGGATCGCGCTGCTGATCGCGCCGATCCGGTTCTACCGTTTTTTTCTCAGTCCCTGGATCGGGCGGCAATGCCGATTCACCCCAACCTGTTCGGCCTACGCCATCGAAGCCATCGAAACCCACGGCGCGCTGCGCGGCGTGTGGCTGGCGGCGCGGCGTATCGGGCGCTGCCACCCCTGGAGCCCTGGCGGATTGGACCCCGTTCCGCCCGCTCCGGGAACTTCCGGCCCCTGTGGCGGCTCCCATTGCCACCGTGCCGGTCATGATTAACGCTAAACTGGCGGGCTTTGCTGGTCTCGCTTTCACCTTGTAGGCGCCATGGATATCCGACGCACCATCCTTTGGATGATATTTTCGTTCTCGCTGTTGCTCCTTTGGAACAACTGGCAAGTCCATAACGGCAAGCCCTCGCTGTTCGGTGGCACGCCGCCCGCGGCCACGGCCCAGGCCCCCGCCAGCCCGCAGAACGGGACGCCGGCCTCCCCCACCACCGCCATTCCTTCCGCTCCGGCTGGATCCAGCGCGCCTGGCGCGGCGGCGGCCGGTGGCGTGCCTACCGCCGCGGCGGCCCAGGCTGCCCAATCGCAGCGCGTGGTCATCACCACCGACGTCCTGCGCCTGACCTTCGACACCACCGGCGCCCAAGTGGTCCGTGCCGAACTGTTGAAGTTCCCGGACGCCAATCACGACGACCAGCCGACGGTGTTGCTGGACGACTCCAAGGACCTGCAATACCAGGTGCAGTCCGGCGTGGTCGGTTCGGCCGGCACCCAGGGCTTTCCCACCCACCAGACGCCGTTCCGCATGGTTTCCTCGGAGCGTTCGCTGACCGGCGACTCGCTGGCCGTGGTGTTCGAAGCGGAATCGGGCGGCCTGAAGGTCACCAAGACCTACACGCTGCATCGTGGCCGCTACGACATCGACGTGCGTCACGACCTGACCAACACGGGCACCGATCCGCTGCGCCCGGCCCTGTACCTGCAACTGCAGCGTGACGGCAACAACCCGCCCGATACGTCCAGCTTCTATCACACGTTCACGGGCATGGCGGTCTATTCGGACCAGGACAAGTTCCAGAAAGCCACGTTCTCCGACATCGAGAAGAAGAAAGCCAGCTACATCAAGCAGGCCGACAACGGCTGGATCGGCGTGGTGCAGCATTACTTCGCCACGGCCTGGATCCCGCCTCAAGGCAAGACTCGCAGCAACGAACTGCTGGAAGTGGCGCCGAACCTGTTCGCCGCCCGCACGGTGGAATCGGTGGGTGACGTGGCGCCCGGCGCCTCGGCCACGGTGGATTCGCATCTGTGGATCGGACCCCAGGACCAGAAGGCGATGTCTGCCCTGGCGCCCGGCCTGGAACTGGTGGTCGACTATGGCGTGCTGACCATCATCGCCAAGCCGCTGTTCGCGCTGATGACCTGGCTGCATTCCATCCTGGGCAACTGGGGCTGGACGATCGTTGCGCTGACCGTGCTGGTCAAGGCTCTGTTCTATCCCCTGGCCGCCACCAGCTATCGCTCGATGGCGCGCATGAAACAGGTGGCTCCGCGCTTGCAGGCCCTGAAAGAAAAGTATGGCGACGACAAGCAGAAGCTGAACGCCGCCATGATGGAGATGTATCGCACGGAGAAGATCAATCCGCTGGGCGGCTGCCTGCCCATGGTGGTGCAGATCCCCGTGTTCATCTCGCTGTACTGGGTGTTGCTGGCCAGCGTGGAAATGCGTGGTGCGCCGTGGCTGGGTTGGGTGCATGACCTGTCGGTGCATGACCCGTATTTCATCCTGCCTGCCATCATGATGGCCACGATGTTCCTGCAGATCAAACTGAACCCGACGCCGCCGGATCCCGTGCAGGCCAAGGTCATGATGATCATGCCTTTGGTGTTCGGCGGCATGATGTTCATGTTCCCGGCCGGCCTGGTCTTGTACTGGTGCGTCAACAACACCTTGTCGATCCTGCAGCAATGGACCATCACGCGTCGCTTGAAGCGTGAAACCGAGGCAGCCGCCGCGAAGTAAGCGGCAAGATAGCGAGTTACCAGATTTCTCGCATCGACTGGAAAGCCACCGAAATTCGGTGGCTTTCTTCATTTACAGCGTCGGTGTCCCTACACCTGCCGGCTCTGATACCCCGCATCAAAATTTCTGATTGGACGCTGGACGGCACGGGCCTTATGGTTGGCGCACGATAAATGACTATAAGGAGACAACCATGTCCAGCTTGCGACGCCTCGCACCCACCCTTGCGCTCAGCCTTGCCCTGACCGGCGTGGCCGCGCAGGCCGGGACGGTGACGGTGATTACTTCCTTTCCCAAGGATTTGACCCAGGCTTACAAGGTTGCCTTCGAGAAAAGCCATCCCGGCATCACCCTGGAATTCCTCAACAAGAACACCGTCGCCGGTATTGCCTACGTACGTGAAACCCCCGCCGGCCAGCGGCCCGATGTGTTCTGGGCCAGCGCCCCCGATGCCTTCGAACTGCTGGGGCAGGCCAAGCTGCTGGCCAAGGCCAGCGACCTGGCCAACCCCAAGGTGCCGGACAAGATCGGCAGCTTCCCCATCAACGACACCAACGGCCTGTACTTCGGCCAGGCCCTGGCCGGCTACGGCATCATGTACAACACGCGCTACCTGAAAGCGCACAAGCTGGCCGCGCCGGTCGAATGGAAGGACCTGCTGGCACCAGCCTGGTTCGGCCACGTGGGCATCACGTCGCCGTCCCGCTCGGGCACCATGCACCTGACCGCGGAGACCATCCTGCAAGGCGAAGGCTGGAACGAAGGCTGGCGCACGCTGCTGCGCATGTCCGGCAACAGCAGCGCGGTGACCGAGCGTTCCTTCGGCGTACCGGACGGCGTCAACAACGGCCAGTTCGGCGCCGGACCGGTGATCGACTTTTTCGGACTGTCGAGCAAATTCTCCAAGTTCCCGGTGGAGTTCGTCTATCCCTCCGAAACCTCCATCGTGCCGGCCAATATCGCGCTGATCGCCGGCGCCAAGAACACCGAGGAAGCCAAACAGTTCATCCGCTACTCGCTGGGCCTGCCGGGCCAGGAACTGCTGCTGGATCCGAAGATTTCGCGCCTGCCCGTGCTGCCCTATGGCGAACTCAAGGGCAAGATCCCGGACGGCTATCCCGATCCGGCGGAAATCGCCAAGCGCAGCAAGGTGCACTTCGACGTCGATCTGTCGCAGTCGCGCTACTACGTGGTGCAGTCGCTCTACGACCAGACCATCACCTTCCGCCTGAAGGAGTTGCAGCAGGCCACCAAGGCCATCTATGACGCTGAACGCAAGCTCGGCGACAAGGCCAGGTCAGGCAAGGCCGCGGAGCTGCTGGCGCAAGCCCGCAAGCTGGCCTGGGATCCCCTGGTCGATGAAAAGCAGGCGGCCGATCCGGTGTTCCAGAAGCTGTTCTCGGGCGACAAGCGCGATGCGTCGGTCAGCCAGAAGATCACGCAGCTGGAAGGCGAGTGGAACGGCAAGGCCCGCGCCAACTACGACGAAGCGGTGAAGCTGGCGGGCCAGGCAGCAGCGCTGTAGGCGCGGCGCGCGGTTCTCTCCCCCTTTCATTCCCCTCCCCGGCCCGCCCGCGCAAACCGGCGGGCCGCGCTTCCCGCGGTGACGGCCAGCGTCCGTTCCCCGCATTCCGGATGTCGCATGCGAAATTCTTCTCCCCTCGGCTTGAGCAAGGGGCCGGCGGCGGTCGCGCTGCTGGTGCTGGCCTTTCTGTTGCTGTTCCTGGTGGTGCCGGTCGCCATGGTGTTCCACACGGCCTTCGTCAACGCCGACGGCAGTTTCACCCTGGGGCACTTCCGCTCCTTCTTCAACCAGCCCTTGATGCAGGAGGCCTTCTTCAACAGCCTCTATGTCGCCGGCTGGTCGACGCTGCTGGCATCGCTCATCGCCGTGCCGCTGGCGTACTTCACCGTGCGCTTCGAGTTCCGCGGCGCCTTGATCATCCAGACGCTGGGCGTGCTGCCCCTGATCATGCCGCCCTTCGTCGGCGCGGTGGCGATGCAGCTGATATTCGGCCGCTCGGGCAGCGTCAACCTGCTGCTGGGCGACTGGTTCGATATCAATCTGCCGCTGATGGAGGGCCTGAACAGCGTCATCTTCGTCGAGGCACTACATTACTTCCCCTTCATCCTGATGAACCTGGTGGTGGCGCTGCGCAATATCGACGGGTCGATGGAAGAAGCGGCCTTCAACCTGGGCTCGCGCGGCTTCCGCCTGTTCCGCCGCATCATCTTCCCGCTGGCCCTGCCGGGTTTCGTGGCTGGCGCCTCGCTGGTGTTCATCAAGGTCTTCGATGACCTTGGCACGCCCCTGGTGCTGGGTGCGACCAATATGCTGGCGCCGCAGGCCTACCTGCGTATCACCCAGGTCGGCCTGGAAGATCCCCTGGGCTATGTGATCGGCGTCATCATCATCGCGTTCTCGATCGGCTCGCTGTGGCTGTCCACGCGCCTGCTCACTGGCAAGGATTATTCGACGCTGCAGAAAGGCGGCGGCTCGATCCAGAAGCGCCGCCTGCGGCCGATGGAAAGCGCGCTGGCCTACGGCTGGATCTTCCTGGTGCTGCTGCTGGTGCTGTCGCCGCACATCGGCGTGCTGCTGCTGTCCTTCGCCAGCGTGTGGAGCTACGCGCCGCTGCCCGATGGCTATACGCTGGCCCACTATGCCTCGGTGTTCCAGGATTCCAGCGGCATGATCGCCAACACCCTGCTCTACTGCGGCCTGGCCGCGGGCCTGGACGTGGTTCTCGGCACCGCCATCGCCTATCTGCTGCTGCGCACACGGCTGCCCGCCCGCCAGTGGCTGGACTGGCTGGCTTCCGCGGCGCTGGCCATACCTGGCATCGTGCTGGCAATCGGACTGCTCCGCACTTTCCGCGGCGTCGAGATTCCCTTCACGGGCACCATGCTCACCGGATCCTGGGTGCTGATCATGATCGCGTACTCGGTGCGGCGCCTGCCTTACGCCTTGCGCTCCTGCGTCGCCTCGCTGCAGCAGATCAACGTCTCGCTGGAAGAGGCCGCGCAGTCCATGGGCGCCAACCGTTGGCGTACTATCCGGCGAGTGGTCGTGCCCTTGATGGCTGGCGGCATGCTGGCGGGATTCGTCACCAGCTTCATCACGGCGGCGGTCGAGTTGTCGGCCACGATCATGCTGGTGACGCGTGAAAGCCAGGCGCCCATGAGCTATGGCATCTATCTGTACATGCAGAGCGCTTCGGGACGCGGCCCTGGCGCGGCGCTGGGGGTGCTGGCCGTGGTGGCGGTCGCCATCGGCACCTACGCGAGCCACGTGCTGGTGCAGCGCTCCACCGCGCGGCAACGGCCGGCGCGGACGAACAATAACGAAGAGTTGGAGGCACTATGAAAAAGGTCGGTGTCGAATGCCGGGACATATCGCTGTCCTATGGCAAAACGCAGGTGCTCAAGAACCTGAACATCACCATCGAGCCCGGCGAGTTCTTTGCCCTGCTGGGACCGTCCGGATCGGGCAAATCCACCCTGCTGCGCCTGATCGCCGGCTTCAACCAGCATGAAAGCGGCCAGTTACTGGTCGACGGCAAGGACGTCACGGGCATTCCCCCGTGGAAGCGCAATATCGGCATGGTGTTCCAGAGCTATGCGCTCTGGCCGCACATGACGGTGTACGACAACGTGGCATTCGGTCTGGTCGAGCGCAAGGTCCCGCGCGCCGAACAGCGCGAACGTACCGAAGCCGCGCTGGCATTGGTGGGGTTGTCGCAATATGCCAAGCGCCGGCCCAACGAGTTGTCCGGCGGCCAGCAACAACGCGTGGCGCTGGCACGCACCATCGTCATCGAGCCGCAGGTGCTGCTGCTGGACGAACCCTTGTCCAACCTGGACAAGAAACTGCGCGTGCAGATGCGGCGCGAGTTGCTGGCGCTGCAGCGGCGCCTGGGCATCACCACCATCTTCGTGACGCACGATCAGGAAGAGGCCATGACCACGGCCGATCGCATGGCGGTGCTGGATCACGGCGTGGTGCAGCAGATCGGTTCGCCGAACAATCTGTTCGACTTCCCCGTGAACCGCTTCGTGGCCAACTTCGTCGGCACGATGAATGTGCTCGAAGGCGCCGTCAAGGAACGCGCCAGCCAGGGCGTGGTGCTGTCGGTGGATGGCGTGGGCGACCTGCACTTGCCGGTCAACGGCGACCTGCCCGATGCCCCGCGCCTGGCGGCCAGCTTCCGGCCGCACACGGTGCGTATCGACCTGGCCGGGGGCGCGCCCGATGCCCGCTACGTGTGGCTGCCGGGTGTCGTGCATGCCAGCGAGTTCCAGGGCGAGTTCACGCGCTACCAGGTGATGATAGGCGAGCAGTGCATCACCGCCGACCAGTCGCATCTGGCGGGGCTGTCGATCTTTCCCATAGGCGCGCCGGTGGCGTTGGGCCTGGAGCCCAGCCAGGTGCGCCTGCTGGCGGCCTGACGGCGGCATGGAGATCTATCAGATCCGCGCCTTCATCAAGGTGGCACGCCTGGGCAACGTGACGCGCGCGGCGGAAGCCCTGTCCTTGACGCAGCCGGCGGTGACTGCGCAAATCAAGGCGCTTGAGCAGAGCCTGGGGGTGGCGCTGTTCGACCGCAGCGGCGGCCGCCTGGCGCTGGCCAAGGCCGGCGAGGCACTGCTGGAGACGGCGGAACAGCTGGTGGCCCTGGGCAATCAGCTGAAGTCGGCGGCGCAGGCCTTGCAAGGCGAGTTGCACGGTGTGCTGGAACTGGGCGTGCCCAGCGAACAGCCGGACTTCCTGCGGCTGGGAGAATTGGCGGCGACGGTCATGCGCCAGTTACCGCTGGTGGAATTGAAGACGCATGTGATGCCAGCCGAGATCCTGGCCGACCAGGTCGCGAATGGGCGTCTGGCGGCAGCCTTGACGCTGGCCGCCGCGCCGCCGCGTGGGCTGCAATGGATGGCCTTGCGCAGCGTGCGCTATCGCGTGGCATTGCCGCGGTCCCTGGCCGATACCCTGCGCAAGGGTGGGTGGCGCGAGCTGGCGCAGCTGCCGTGGCTGGACGGGCCAGCCGGCAGCCACACGCACCTGCTGTTGCGCGACTTGTTCGAGCGGCACGGTTTGAGTCCGCGGGTGGTGATGCGCAACGATGATCAGGCGAACCTGATGGCTTTGGTGCGCGCCGATGCCGGTTGCGCCTTGCTGCGCGAGGAAACCGCCTTGCAGGGTGCGGCGGCGGGCGATTGCACGGTGTGGAGCAATGTGCACGCCGACGCTACGCTGGGGTTCATCGTGTCGCCGGACCGCGCGGCGGAGCCGCTGGTGGTGGCGTTGGAGTCGATGGTAAGAGAGGTCTGGCTGGCTTGATGTCGGCCTGCAAGCTGTCGGCTTACAAGATGGCGGCTTGCATTAGGGTCGCGATCGAACGACCTTCAATCGAAGGCCAGTGCTTTCTCTCCGCTGCGGGTCAGGCGCAGCGCGCGCGAGTCCCCTTGCCGCTCCACCCATTTGCGCGCGATGAAATGCGCCAGTAGTGCGTCACCCAAGGCACCGCCGATATGAGGCCGCCGCGCGCTCCAGTCCAGGCAGGGGTGCGCGAAGCTGCGCCGAGTCTTGTGGATGCTGTCAGCGTCCAGGCCGATGCCGCGCAGATAGTCTTTCCCGGCGGTGGTCAGGACATACTGCCCGGCGCGGGATCGCAGGTAGCCTTGCGCGAGAAAGGCATCGTGCACCCGCACCGCCACGGCACCCGCCATGTGCTTGTAGCAGGTGCGCGCTTCGCACAGGTCCGGTGGCGTGCGTGGCTTGAAGGGCGTGGCCCGCACACCGGCGACGACCAGCAAGGCTTCCAACGCCGCACCCACGTCCGCATTGGCCAGGCGATAGTAGCGGTGCTTGCCTTGCGTGGTCTGCGCCACCAGGCCCTGTTCGCGCAGGCGGGTGAAGTGGCTGCTGGCGGTGGAGGTGCCGATGTCGGCGACGGCGGCCAGTTCAGTGGCCGTGCGCGCGCAACCATCGAGCAGACTGCACAGCATGCGGGCGCGGGCAGGGTCGCCGATGGCGGCGGCCACCGCGGCAAGCTGGCTGTCGACGGCGTCAGCGTCAGCGTCGGCGGCGGGATGGGCAGTGTCGGACATGATTCGATCCAGGTCGAAGTATGGATACGTTGCTGCAGCATACTGGTGGCCTGTCCATGACTACAAGAAAAACATGTCGATGAGCATTGCCGCGCGGGAGGGGGCGTTCTTCGGCCCTAAAGTGATCGCGGCCACCTTCGTGCTGGCGGTCTTCGGGTGGGGCGTGGGGTTCTACGGGCCGCCCGTTTATCTGCAATCCGTGGTGCAGCGCGGCGCGGCCGATGTGGCGTGGGCGTCGGCCGCCGTCACCTGGCATTTCGTGTTGGGCGCCTTCGTGGTGGCCAACCTGCCCAGGCTTTACCGGCGCGTGGGGGTGGCGCGGGTCACGGTGGCGGGGGCCGTGGTGCTGGCATTGGGCGTGTATGGCTGGGGCATCGCCGCGACACCGGCGCAACTGTTCCTGGCGGCGAGCTTGAGCGGCGCGGGATGGGTGACGATGGGGGCCGCGGCGGTCAACGCATTGATCGCGCCCTGGTACGCCGCGCGGCGGCCGGCGGCGCTAGGCATGGCCTATAACGGCGCCAGCCTGGGTGGCGTGGTGTTCTCGCCCTTGTGGGTGCTGCTGATCGGCGGCCTGGGATTCGCTGCTGCCGCGGCGGCCGTAGGTGTCGTGATGGTGGCCGTCATGGCAGGGCTGGCCGTGAGCGTGTTCCGCCATACGCCTGCGTCCAAGGGGCAGGCAGCGGATGGCGCAAGTAGTACTGTCAGCCGACCGGGCATGAAGGGCGGAGATGTCTGTAGTGCGGCCACGGCTGCCGCTGTCATGTCGGCGACAGTAGCAGCGACAGCCACCCGATCCGCTGGATGCGCGGCGGTCGGCGCGGCCGTTCAGGCAGACAACGCATCCTTGCCTGCCCCCGTGGCTAACGTGTGGCGCGACCGGCGTTTTCTCACCTTGTGCGCCGGCATGGCCTTGGGGCTGTTTGCGCAGATCGGCCTGATCGCCCATCTGTATTCGCTGCTGGTGCCGGTGATGGGTGAAAAAGCCGCCGGCGTGGCGATGGGCTTTTGCACCGCCTGCGCGATAGCAGGCCGTACAGTGGTGGGCAAGGTGATGCCTCCGGGCACCGACCGTCGCCGGGTCGCCGCGATTGCCTATGGCCTGCAGGCGGCCGGCGTCATCGCCCTGCTATTGAGTGTATGGCTTGCGTCATCTGACGCTGCGATCCCATCGATGACAGGTAGCACCTGGGTGGTCGCGCTGCGCTGGACGGGGCTGCTGCTGTTCGGTTCCGGCATCGGCAATGCCACTTCCCTGCCGCCACTGATTGCGCAGACCGAGTTCACCCGCGCCGATGCGCAACGGGTCATCCCCTTGATCGTGGCGGTGTCGCAAGGCACGTATGCGTTCGCGCCGGCACTGTTCGGCCTGCTACGCGACAGCGGCGGCCCCACATGGCTGTTCCCCGCTGCCGCGGCCGTGCAGCTGGCCGCCATCGCGGCCCTGCTGTCGTACTCGCGCCGTCCTATTTGGTCGCGTCCGGCGCATTCGGACGATGCGTAGGCTCACCGCTGCGCGCCTCGTTGTCGGCGGCGCGATTGGCTTGATCGAAGCCAGGCTGATCGTGCCGGCCTGCCCGCGGCGGATGATCCATGTCGGGTACGTCCTGCTTCAAGTCGTCACGCGGTGAAGGGCGCGGCGCGTTGCGATTCGTGTTGGGCTGGTTGAACATGCGTTTCTCCTGTCTAGGGATGAAACACCTCGGCCGCAAGCACCATGCCGTCGCAGCGCCCGGCGCTCGCTGCTCATTGATGAGGTCGCCGCAGCAACGATGGCGACGAACGACGCCGCGTGGGGGTGGACGCATCGATGAGCGACAGATGTTTCAATGAATAGAAATAGCTCTCATTTGTATTAGAATCCGGGGTTTGCCGAAAAAATAGGCCGCGCGCGCTCCGCATGACGCGTGAGCCACCGATTCCCGATGTCCGCAAAAGCTTCCCATCTGCCTCTTGCCTATCGCTGCGCCGTGCTGTCGCGCGTCCTGGCCGCCGGTCCGGCCGGCTATCTGTTTGCCTATACCGCGACCACGCTCACCGGGCATCTGCTGCTGCCCGCGGTCACGCGCGCCGACGCCGCGCTGGCGGCAACGATGGTCGGGTTCCTGGTCTACGCCATCGCGGTATTGGTGGTCTTCGCCAGTGCCAGCGCCAGGCGCGCATGGAGCTGGGTGCTGGGCGGCACGCTGCTGTGCTACGCCCTGGATCGGTTGCTGATGGGAGCGCTGGCATGAGGCCCGACGGCAAGGTCGAAGGCTTGCGCCAGTCCATGTCCTGGCTGCATACCTACACCGGTCTGCTGCTGGGCTGGGTCCTGTTCGCCATGTTCCTGACCGGCACGCTGAGCTACGTGCGCGACGAGATCACCGCCTGGATGAAGCCGCCGGTGCAGCATTCCTTCGCCGACGCGCAGACCGCCGATCGCGCGGTGGCGGCGTTGCGCAAGCTGGCCCCCGACGCCGAACAATGGACCATCGACCTGCCCACCGCGCGCCAACCTGCCGTGGAGGCCAGCTGGCGGGCCAAGGGCGCGGCGCAAGGCCGACGGGGACGTGAGGCCGTCATGCTGGACGCGGGCACGGGTGAAGTCTTGCAAGTGCCGGAGACGCGCGGGGCGGACTTCTTCTACCGCTTCCACTTCGAGTTCTACGGCATGTCGGTCTACACCGGACGCATCATCGCCGGCATCGCTGCGTTCTTCATGCTGGTGGCCATCATCAGCGGCGTGATCACGCACAAGAAGATCTTCACCGAGTTCTTCACGTTCCGTCCGCGCAAGGGCCAGCGCTCGTGGCTGGACGCACACAACGCCATGGCCGTGCTGGGCCTGCCGTTCCACTTCGTCCTTACCTTCACGGGCCTGTTGCTGCTGATGTTCATACTGCTGCCCTGGGGGCTGGACGCGGCCTACGACGGGCAGCGCAACCAGTTCTACCAGGAGCGGCGTGCCCAGTTCGATCCCAGCCTGGAACGCCCCGCGGATGCGGCCGCGCCGGTGGCGGGCGTGCTGGCGCTGGACCGGATCCTGCACGATGCGGACCAGAAGTTCGACGGACGCGGCATCGACTCTTTCGTGGTCAAGCATCCCGGGCTGGCGGACAGCACCGTGGAAGTGCGGCCGGCCGCGGGCGACCGCCTTACGGACTATCCGGCACGCCGGTTGTTCTACACGGCCGACGGCTTGCCGCTGCAGGCGCCGCCCGAGACCGCTACCGCCTGGAGTACGGACGTCTATCGCGCCATGATCAATGTGCACATCGGACGTTTCGCCGGGCCCGCGCTGCGGTGGGTCTTTTTCCTGTCCGGGATTGCGGGCACGCTGATGGTGGCCACGGGCCTGGTCCTGTGGGTCGTCAAACGCCTGCCTGAACGGCGCAAGGCAGGCGCCACGCCTTTCAGCCATCGGCTGGTGGAAGTCCTCAACACAGGCGCGATCGGCGGCCTGACCGTCGCCATCGGCAGCTACTTCTGGCTCAATCATCTGCTGCCCGCGGCGTTGAAGGATCGCTCGTTATGGGAAATACGCGGCTTCTTCTGCGTGTGGCTGCTGTGCGCGCTGCATCCGCTGTTGCGTACGCATCGCCGCGCATGGATCGAGCAACTCTGCCTGGCGGCGGTATTGCTGTTCCTGCTGCCGGTGCTGAATGCGGCGACCGGCGGGCTGCCCTTGTGGCGCAGCCTGGCGCAGGGCCAGTGGAGCATCGCCGGCTTTGAATTGAGCGCCATGGCGGTGGCGGTGCTGCTGGCCTTCGCGGTGCGCAAGTTGCGCGCGGGAGTTGGCTCAGGTGCCGGCAGGGGCGCCGGTAAAGCCGCGGCCAGGCATGCGGGGCACGTTACGGCCACGGGCGCGGCGGCGGCGGTCACGGCCATGCAATCCCGTGACCTGGAGTCGCGCGAGATGGGAGTACAGCAATAATGGCGTGGGCTTGCCTGCTACTGGCATTCGCGGGCTTCGGCGCGATTGCCGCGTCGATGGACCGTCACTACGAAGATCTGCTGCGGCGCGAGCCGCCGGTGCGCACGCGACGTCTGTTGCGCAGCGTCGGCTATGCGGTCCTGGCCTTGGCCTTGTGGCCGGCCATCCATGCGTGGGGGGCTTCGGTAGGCCCGGTGCTGTGGCTGGGCGCGCTGACCATGGCCGCGCTGCCGTTGGCGCTGCTGTTGACCTATCGCCCTGCATGGGCACGCCAGGCCGTGTGCGCCGCCCTGCCCCTGGGACTGCTGGCCTGGACCTTCGCGGCCTGAGATTCAGGGAAGAACGGTTTTATCTATTTTTGGAGGCGGTGCCCCCAAAGCCCACGGCCGCTGCGGGGCGTGTGATTTACACGGCCCTCTGTCAAACACCCTCGGCCAGCACCGCGCGTATCGACGCCAGCGCGCGCTCGATATGGCTGTCATCGATATGCCGATGCGTGACGCAGCGCAGGCGCGTGGCGCCCCAGGGACGCACGGCCAGGCCGGCCGCTTGCAGATCCCGCACCCACGTGGCGCTGTCGCGTCCGCTGCGGGACACGTCGATCTGGATGATATTGGTCTGCGGCACCGTGGCGCTGATGACACCCTGCAGGGCATTGACGCCATCGCTCAACAAGCGCGCACGCACGTGATCTTGCGCCAACCGCGCACCCATATGTTCCACCGCATACAGTCCCGCTGCCGCCATCAGGCCGGCCTGGCGCTGCGTGCCGCCTATCATGCGGCGCAGTGAACGGGCACGTTCCATCACGGCTTGCGGGCCGCTGAGCACGGCACCCACCGGCGCGCTCAGGCCTTTCGACAGACAAAGGGATACGGTGTCCGTGTGCTGGGCGATGACAGCCGGCGCCACTCCCAATGCCACCGCGGCGTTGAACAGGCGCGCACCGTCCAGATGCACCGCGCTGCCATGCGCGGCCGCGATCTCACGAACCGCACGCATGTAGTCCAGGGACGGCACGGCACCCGCCGCGTTGTTGTGCGAGGTCTCCATCGCCACCAGCGAGGTCTTCAGCTTGTGGCCGCCCCCTGGCACGCTTTCGGCCAGGCGTTGCAGGTCCATGGCGCCGTCCACGCCAGGCACGGCCAGGTAAAAGAGATTGGTGAAGGTAGCCGCGCCACGCTCCGACGTGTACATGTGCGCATTCGATTCCAGCACCAGTTGCTCGTGGCTGGCCGTCTGTGCCAGCACGGCCAGCAGGTTGGCCATCGTGCAGCTGGGCACGAACAGGCCCGCGTCCTTTCCCAGAAGCGCGGCCACGGTGCTTTCCAGCTGGCGCACGGAAGGATCGCCGTCCAGCCCGTCATCGCCGATGGGCGCGGCGCGCATGGCTTCCAGCATGGCCTCGGTGGGGCGCGTGACCGTATCGCTGCGCAGGTCGACGAAGTGGCCGGGAAGTTCGGTTTGAACGGAAGCGGAAACGGAAGTGGAAGTGGAGGCTGCCATGGGGATTCTTCTGGGTAGCTGCGCGTCAGCGCGCGGGGATGATGCGCTTCTCCAGCAACCTGACCGACTGCGAAGCGATGAAGCTGATGGCGATGTACACGACGGCGACGAACACATAGAGTTCGACCAGGCGGCCGTCGCGCTGGCCGATCTTGGACGCCGCGCCAAGGAAGTCCGTCAGCGCCAGCACGTAGACCAGTGACGTGTCCTGGAACAGGATGATGACGCGCGTCAGCAGCGCCGGCACCATATTGCGGATGGCTTGCGGCAGCACGATGCTGAGCATGGTCTGGCGTTGCGTCAGGCCCAGCGCCATGCCGGCATTGAACTGGCCGCGCGCGATGGACTGGATGCCGGCGCGCATGATCTCGCAGAAGTACGCGGCTTCGAACATCGAAAACGTGATCACCGCCGAATTGAACGCGCCCACCTGGATGGGCCGGGGCGAACGCAGCAGCCACGCGCCCAGGTAGGGCACCAGGAAGTAGAACCAGAAGATCACCAGCAGCAGGGGAATCGAGCGCATGGTGTTGACATAGACCGTGGCCGGCACCGACAGGATCTTCAGCGGCGACAGCCGCATCAATGCCAGCAGCGTGCCTATCACCAGTCCCGCCAGCCCTGCCAGGGCGGTCAGGGTCAGCGTGAAGGTCATGCCCGTGCCGAACAGATAGGGCAGCGCGTCGCGAATGGCGCCGAAGTCGAAATTACCCATGACGGCGCCCCTCAGTGCTTGCCGGCGATGAGGCCGGGCACTGCAAAACGTTTTTCCAGGCCGCGCAGGCTCAGTACCACAGCGCCGTTGATGATCAGGTAGACCAGCGTGGCGGCGCTGAAAGCCTCGAAGATGTGGAAGCTGAATTCCTGCATGGCGCGCGCCTGGCCGGTCAGTTCCAGCAGGCCTATGGTCAGCGCCACGGAGGAATACTTGATGGTGCCCATGAACTCCGAAGTCAGCGGCGCGATGACGATGCGATAGGCCTCGGGCAGGATGATGTGGCGGTACACCTGTGGCTGGCTCAGGCCCAGCGCGGTGCCAGCCTGGAACTGGCCGCGCGGCAGCGACTGGATACCGGCGCGTATCTGTTCACACACGCGCGATGCGCCATACAGCGTCAGGCACAGCAACGCCGGCACGAACTGCCCCCAGGGTTGCGGCATCTGCTTGATGGCCAGGCCCAGCGACTTGGGCACGATCTCCGGCACGACGAAGTACCAGAGGAACATTTGCACCAGCAGCGGGCAGTTGCGGAACAGTTCCACATAGACGGTGCCGAACCCGCGCAGCGCGCGGGACGTGCACGTGCGGAAGACCGCCAGCAGGGAACCCAGCGCCAGCGCCAGCACCCAGGTCGATAGTGACAGCGCCAGCGTCCAGCCCGCACCCATGGCCAAGGTCTGCAGGAAGTTATGTACGCCGTCGGGCGACATCTCCAGAAAGACCTGCCAGCTCCAGTCGTAATTCATGCGTGTATCCAGGAATGGATGGGGCCGGTAGTGGCGCGTCGGCGCCCTTGCCGCGCGTTAACACGCGGCAAGGGTGCCGATACGCAGGGTCCGGCGTGGCCCTTATTCGTAGGCCGCCGGGTCGCCCGAGTCGGTGGGATGCGCCAGCGCGCGCTTGAGCGCGTCGCTCATCGGATACTTCAGGTTGATGTTGCGCGGCGGGATGGGCGAGTTGAAGTACTTCTCGTAGATCGCCGCGATCTTGCCGTTCTTCATCAATTCGATGACGGCGTCATCGACCACTTTCTTGAAAGCGGGATCGTCCTTGGGTTCCATGATGCCGTACGGCGCCAGCTGCAGGCCCTTGGTGCCGATGACGAAGTCGTCGGGGCTCTTGGACGAAGCCACCGAACCGTAGGCCAGGCCGTCGTCATTGGCCGAACCGGCGGCGCGCCCGGACTGCACCATCAGGAATGTCTCGCCGGTGTCCTTGGCGCCGATGACCTGGATGCCGTAGTTGTTCTTGGCATTGATCTCGGAGATCAGGCGGAAGGTCTGGCCGCCGGCCTGGGCCGCGATGGCCTTGCCACGGAAGGTCGCGGGATCGTTGGGATCCACGCCCGCATCCCTGCGCGCCATCAGCACCACCTGCGCGACGAATGTCGTCGGGGCGAAGGACACCAGCTTGTGGCGGTCCGGCAGGTTGGTGGTGTTACCACATTCGAGATCGATGGTGCCGTTGTTCAACAGCGGGATGCGCGTGGCCGAGGTGGTGGGGTTGTAGCGCACGTCCAGCTTGGGCAGTTTCAGGTTCGCCTGCACCGCCTTGGCGATTTCCTGGCAGATTTCCACCGTGTAGCCGATCGGCTTCTGTGTCGCGTCCAGGTAGGAGAACGGGACCGAGGATTCCGGATGGCCGATGACGATGGCGCCCGTCTCGCGAATCTTGTCCAGGCGGCTGGCGCCCTCGGCATGCGCCGTGGCGGCGCTGGTGGCGGCAACGAGCAGCGCCGCGGCAAACGTAGTGGTGGTTTTCAAGTCATTCCCCGGTCTTCCCTGGCACCTTGGCGGTGCTGGACTGTGATACCGGACTCGTAGTGGTCCGGATGGCGAAAAGTATGTCTTACCTGTAATGTTTTTCCCAATTCCACTTTTGTATCGTTCTATACAGTTCTGGTATGACGAATCCACGCTTGGGCCTGCGCCAGATCGAGGCCTTCCGGGCCATCATGGTGTCCGGGTCGATGACCGCGGCAGCGCGCCGCATGCACACCTCGCAGCCGCAGGTGAGCCGGCTGATCGCGCAGCTCGAAGCGATCACGCAGTTCCCCCTGTTCGAACGCAATGGCAGCCGGCTGACGCCGACACTGGACGGATCGCGCTTCTTCACCGAGGTGGAGAAGACGTTCATCGGCCTGGCCGGACTGGAGTCGGCGGCGGCCAGCATCCGCTCGTTTTCGGCGGGCCGCCTGAATGTGGCCGCCATGCCGCGCCTGGCCGGCGGGCTGCTGGCGCGCATCGTCGTGCGCTTCAAGGCGCAGTACCCGGACGTCATGGTGTCGATCCAGTCGGGCAATGCCGGCACGGTGCATGACTGGATCACCTCGGGCTTTTGCGAGGCCGGCCTGGCGATGCTTTACAGCGACGTGCCGGGGGTACAGGTAGAGCCCGTGATCAATACCCGTTGCGTCGCGGTGCTGCCGCGCGGCCACCGCCTGGCGCGCCTGAAGCGGCTCAAGCCCGCCGATTTCGTCGGCGAGCCGTTCATCTCCTTTCCCATGGGCAGCGCGCTGCGCGAACGTATCGACGGTATCTTCCAGACGGCCAAGGTGGAGCGGCACATCGTCGCCGAGGCTGGCCTGGGCGCGTCGATCTGCGCCCTGGTGGCGGCCGGCCTGGGCGTCAGCCTGATCAATCCCGTGGCGGCGGGCGAGGAAAAACTGGAGGGGGAAATCGAGGTGCGGCCATTTTCACCGGCGGTGCCGGTGATCATCGGCCTGCTGTATCCGCCGTATCACAATCGTACGCGCCTTGTGAATGTCTTCGCGGAGCTGGCGCGCGAGGTCATGCGGGAGGAACTGGCGGCGTTCGACGACGGCGCCGCGCGGCGCAAACAGGGCAGCGTTGGCGCGCTGTAGAAGAACAGGCTTGGCCAGGAAAGGCCGGTCCATGGAGCAGCTCGCCGGCAATGCTTGTGAGGACAAAGCTGGTCCGGATAAGGCTCGGCCCCGGGGGACGGGGCCGAGGTACTGCATCGGGAGGACTTCCTGAACTGCCACCCCGCCTCCCGCCGGAGCAACCACCTGGATTCAGCGGGTCCAGGCGGCCGGACTACGCAGGATGGTTCGGGGTTCTCTGTCGTTCCCCATGACTTGAATTCTGCGCCGATGCGGGCCGGGGATAAACCCTAGGTCCGGGAATCACTTGTCCATCAACTGATGGAATAAGTTTTTATTCATCTTATTTATGGTTTATTCGTGCGCCTTGTTTCGAAGTATGTCTGTGACGTCGGCGTCGGCTTACGCAGCGCCCGTCGGTGCCATGCGAGCGTAATTTTTCAAGCCTGATTTGATCGAAAAATTGCGTTATTCGTGTCGAATTAATCACAATTTGCTGATTTCTTGCACTTGGCAACGTGAAGCAAATACATGGCCTTTCGTTTTTTTTCGGAAAAATACGGTAGGGCAGCAATTTGTCTCTTCATCGCTCGTCTTTACGGCGTAAAAATGCAACGAAATTCATCCCAAAAGCCCCGTCTCCTCGTGCGTAAGAATTAATTAGAAGCATTCAGCTGAGAGTTGTATTCCAGATCGTTTCCCCGGTATGGGAATGTCAGTCCAGGTAAAGAAATTGCATCATTACGGCACACAGAAGTAATCCAAACCTGTAGGCGTCGTGATGACTGATTTGCCGCCGCAGCGCCCTGGGGGCCGCGGCGGATGCCCCGCTCACCGGAGGAGACGCCGCGGCGGGACGCTTCACGACTCCTGGAGTAGCAGATGAGCTTGGTTCGTCAGAAAGCCCGGTCGCGTTCCCCTATCGTTCCGAACTATGTCTGGCGTTTGCTGGGCGTCCTGATGGCCACACCGACCGCTACATGGGCGGCATGCACGACCAGTGGCGTGAGCATCGTTTGCAACACGGCGGCGAATCCCCTGGCGCCCGCGGTCGGCAGCATATTGAACGGAGTGACGCTCAACGTCGGCTCCGGTGGCACCGTAGGACAGCTGCTGCTTGGGCCCGCTGTCTCCCTGACCGGGAACAACGCCACGGTGATCAACAACGGCGTGATCGATCCTTCCATCGGCAGTCTTCTGCAGTTGGGCGCGACTGGTGTGACGCTGGGCAATGCCGTCGGCGGCAATGTTGCCCTCACCAACACCGGGACGATACGCGGCAGTGGCGTTGATCTGCTGGGCGGATTGGTGTCAGTGAATATCCTCGGCGGCGTGGGAGTCGTGGCACAGGCCAACAGCGCCGGCTCGATCAACATCAACAACAGCGGGTTTATTGGCGGCCCGTCGAACGGTGCCGTCAGCGCCACCATCAACCTGTCGGCCAACCCGGCCATCATCGCCTATGGCGGCGCGCCCATCACGGTGACCAACACCGGCACCATCGTCGGCCGCGTCGCTTTGGGCACCTCCGCCGCGGGCAACCGCATGGTCAATGCGGGGACGGTCGACGGCGGCGTGAATCTGGGTATCAACAGCAGGAACACCTTCACGGCGGTGACGGGATCCCAGGTCGTCAATACTGGCACCATCCTGAACGTGGCCATCGGCGACCTGCTGAGTCTGGGCGTGAGCTTCGCCAATCCCGGTGTGGTCGACGGCGGTGCCGGCGGCAACAATACGCTGGTCCTGCAGAACGCCGCCAGCGGCACCGGCAGCGGCACCACGGGAACCGGCACCGCCAGCGGGGCGGTCTACCAGAACTTTCAGAACCTGGTCATCAACAGCGGCACCTGGAACGTGACGGGAACGCTGGCGACGCAGAGCACGGCGATCAACGGTGGCGCGCTGCTGTTGAACGATGGCAGCACTTTCGGCACGGGCCAGGTCGCGGTCAGCGGTGGCGCGCTCGTCGCCAATGTCCCCAGTGTCTCCCTGTCCAACGCCTTCAACCTGGGCGCGGGTGGGCTGAGCGTCCAGGGCGGCAATGCCCTGGCCCTGAACGGCGTGGTGGCCGGCAGCGGCGGCGTGACCAAGGGTGGCCTGGGTACGCTGACGCTGGGCAGCGCCAATGCCTATACCGGCGGCACCACGTTGTCCGGTGGCACGCTGGCCTTGGGCAATGGGGCCGCACTGGGTACGGGCGCCTTGAACGTCGCCGGCACCACCACGCTGCAGAACAACAGCGCGATGACGGTCGGCAACCTGGTGGCCTTGAATGGCGACCTGACCGTGACGAACGCCACGGACCTCGGCCTGACCAACACCATCTCCGGCACCGGCGCTTTGATCAAAACCGGTGCGGGCACGCTGACCTTGTCCGGCAACAACACCTACGCGGGCGGTACGACGCTGGGCGGCGGTGGCCTGACCGTCGGCAGCAACAGCGCGCTGGGCACCGGCGCGGTGACCGTCAATGGCGCGAACACACTGCAATCGAGCGTCGCCGCCGGCTTGCAAAACACCGTCATCCTGAACAACGGCTCCGCGCTGACCGTCACCGGCGCGAACGATCTGGCGCTCAATGGCGCCGTCAACGGCGCAGGCCGGCTGGCCAAGACCGGGACGGGCGTCCTGACGCTGGGCGGCATCAACAACTACAGCGGCGGTACCACGCTGGCTGGCGGCACCGTCAACCTGGGCAGCCCGACGCCGTTCGGTAGCGGCGCGATCAGCGTGACGGGCGCGACCACGCTCAACAGCCTGGGTGGCTTGACGGTGGGTAACGCCGTCGCCCTCACGGGCGCGCCGCTGACGGTAACCGGCACCAATGCGCTCGCGCTGAGCGGCGGCATCAGTGGCAACGGATCCCTGGTGAAGAACGGCACGGGCAGCCTGACGCTGGGCAGCACGAACACCTACACCGGCAACACGACCTTGAACGCCGGCACGCTGGTGGCGGGCGCCAACAACGCCTTGGGCAGCGGTTCGCTGATCGTCGGTGGCGCAGCCACACTGGATAGCTCGGCCGCGGCGGCCTTGGCCAACGCCGTGCAACTGAACGGTGCCTTGACGGTCGCCGGCAGCAACAACCTGACCCTGGGCGGCGCCATGACCGGCGTTGGCCAATTGACCAAGAACGGCGCCGCCAACCTGACGCTCAATGGCGCCAACACCAATAGCGGCGGCGTGGTGCTGAATGCGGGCACGCTGACCCTGGGCAACGCCGGCGCCTTGGGCAGCGGCTTGTTGACCGTAGGCGGCAATGCCACGCTTGCCGCAACCAACCTGGCGGTGGCCAATGGCGTGCGCCTGGGCAGCGGCACCACGCTGGGCATCCAGACGGGCGGTGGCGCAACGGCATTGGGCAGCGCCACCGGCACCATCACAGGCGGTGGCGCGCTGGCGCTGAACGACGCGGGAACGCTGACCGTATCCGGCAACAACAGCTATCAGGGCGGCACCACGCTGAATGCGGGCCGGCTGGTGCTGGATAGCGATACGGCGCTGGGCGTCGGTCCGTTGACGGTGGCAGGCGCTGCCACGCTGGATACGACGGCGGCCGCCGCGGGCACGCGGCAATTGGCCAACAACGTCAATCTGGCGTCGGCGCTGACGGTCGACACCGCCAACAATCTCAATCTCTCCGGTAACGTCACCGGCGCCGGCACGCTGGTGAAGAACGGCACGGGCCTGCTCGCCTTGAACGGCACGGGCAACGCCTACGGCGGCCTGGTCATCAACGCCGGCACGGTGCAGGCATCCTCGGCCACGCTGGGCGCGAACGTGCAGAA
Organism: Achromobacter sp. HZ34; assembly: GCF_002209485.1. Classification (GTDB taxonomy): domain Bacteria; phylum Pseudomonadota; class Gammaproteobacteria; order Burkholderiales; family Burkholderiaceae_B; genus Bordetella_C. The sequence continues at coordinate 106,125 of NZ_NJIX01000004.1, forward strand.
CAACGCCAACCTGGCGCTGGTACAGAACGCGGCCGGCACCTATGCCGGCAACATCAGCGGCACCGGCAGTGTCGACGTCAACGGCACGGCGCTGCTGTCCTTGAGCGGCGTCAACACCTTCACCGGCGGCTTGAACGTGCTGACGGGCGCGGTGGAAACGCGCGGCGGCCAGGCCTTGTCCGATGCGCTGGCCGTCAACGTGGCCAGCGGCGCGGAACTGCGCATCACCGACAGCGAAGCCTTGGGCACGCTGGCTGGCACCGGCGCCGTCAATGTCGGCACGGGCGCGACGCTGCGCCTGGGCGACAGCGGCGCCAACGGCAGCTTCGGCGGCGTGCTGGGCGGCGTCGGCAATATCACCAAGGGCGGTACCGGATCGCTGGTGCTTACCGGCGCCAGTACCAACACGGGCGTGCTGGGCGTGGAAGACGGCCGCCTGCAAGTCGATGGATCGATCAACAACAGCGCGGTGAATGTGGGTGCGGGTGCGACGCTGGCGGGCGCGGGCAGCATCGTCGGCCCCGTGACGGTGGCCAACAACGGCATTCTGTCGGCCACGCAGGGCCAGACCTTGACGATGGGCGGCTTGGCGTTGAACGATAGCTCAAAAGTCAACGTGACCTTGGGCGCGGCAACATCGACCCCGCAGCCGCTGGTACAGGTCAACGGCAATCTCACGCTGGACGGCCAGTTGAACGTGACGGATGCGGGCGCGGGTTCGAGCCTGGGCCAGTTCGGCCTGGGCAGCTATCGGGTCTTCGGCTACACCGGCGTGCTGGTGGACAACGGCCTCACCATCGGCAGCATCCCCGCTGGCTTCACGCCGGATCAACTGGCCTTGCAGACCAGCATCAGCAACCAGGTCAACCTGGTGGTGGGCGGCAGCAACGACAGCGTCCTGTTCTGGAACGGCACCACCACGACGCCCGGAGCCGTGGTGGGTGGTGCGGGTACCTGGCAGGCGGGCAACGGCAACTGGACGAATACAACAGGCCAGTTTCCCGCGGCCTGGGATAACACCGTGCCCAGGTTCGCGATCTTCAGCGGTACCGGTGGCGCGGTCAACGTAGTCGGTACGCAGAACATCACGGGCCTGCAGATCGCCGCCAATGGCTACACCTTGAACGGCGGCGCCTTGAATCTTGCCGCGGGCACCGACGTCGTGCGCGCCGATGCGGGCGTGACCGGCACCATCAACTCGGCGATCACCGGCAGCGGCGCGTTGCAGAAGCGCGACTTCGGCACCGTGATCCTGACGGGCAACAACACTTATACGGGCGGCACCACCGTCAGCGAAGGTGTCCTGCAAGTGAACGCGGACACCAACCTGGGCGCGCCCGCAAGCGCGGTGGCGCTGGATGGCGGTACCTTGCGCATCGACGGCAATGCCTATACCGGCACCACGCGCGCCATCAGCGTAGGCAGCGGCGGCACGCTGGATATCGCGGCGGCGAACAATACTTTCACCCTGGGCCAGGACCTGACGGGCGCCGGCCGGCTGACCAAGGCCGGCGCGGGCACGCTGGCGCTCAACGGCAACAACGGCGCACTGGCCGGGGTCGATTTGAATGCCGGCACGCTGAGCGTCGGCAGCGCCACGGCCTTGGGCGCGGGCGTCCTGAACGTGAACGGCGCGGCGGCGCTGGACAGCAGCAGCGCCTTGGCGCTGGCCAATAACGTAGTGATCGCCGACGGCTTTGCGCTGACCAACACCGGCACCCAGAATCTCACGCTGAATGGCGTTGTCGGCGGTGGCGCGGGCAATACAGGCAGCCTGATCAAGGCGGGCGCGAGCACGCTGACGCTGAACGGCGCCAACACCTATGGCGGCGGTACCACGCTGGCGGGCGGCACTATCGCCTTGGGCAACGATGGCGCGCTCGGTTCCGGCGTGGTGACCGTCAGCGGCACGGGCCAGCTGCTGGCCAGCGGCACGCGCGTATTGGGCAATGACATCGTGCTCGCCAATGCGTTGACGGCGGGGGGTTCCGACGATCTGACGTTGAATGGCGCGATCAGTGGTGCCGGTCCCTTGGTCAAGGCGGGAACGGATCGCCTGACGCTCAATGGCGTCAACACCTACACGGGCGGCACGCAACTGCAAGCCGGGACACTGGCGCTGGGCAATGACAGCGCGATCGGCGCGGGTCCGTTGACCGTCACCGGCAACGCGGCGCTCGACAGCGCCAGCGCGCTGGCCCTGGGCAACGCCATCGCCGTCACCAATGCGGGCACCAACCTGACCGTGGCGCAGAACAACGACGCCACGCTGTCCGGCGTCATCAGCGGCGACGGCGGCGTGGTGCTGGGCGGCAATCACACGCTGACCCTGACCGGCGCGAACACGTATGGCGGCGATACGACGTTGACAGGCGGCACGCTGCTGCTGGCGGCGAGCGATGCGCTGGGCAGCAATGCCCCCGGTTCGACCACCGCCGGCAGATTGGTCGTCAGCGGTCCGGCCGCGATAGGCGGCACCGCCGGCGGCACCGAGGTGGCCATTGGCAACGTCGTGCAGCTGGACGGCACCCTTACGGTGACGGGGCCGCAGGACGTCGATCTCACTGGCGCCATCAGCGGCGCCGGGGGCCTGGTGAAGGACGCCTCGGCCACGACCCTGACCATCGGAGCCGTCAACGACTACAGCGGCGGCACCGTATTGCAAGGTGGCACACTGCAACTGCTCAACGGCAATGCGCTGGGCACGGGCGGCCTTGCCGTGACGGGCGACGCCACGCTACGCAACGGCCTTGCAGGCACTGCGCTGGCGGTAGGCAACAACATCGCACTGGGCGCGGCCTTGGCGGTCGATGGCAATGGCGCACCCCTGGCCTTGAACGGCGTGCTGTCGGGGGGTGGCGCGCTGTCGACGGCCGGCGCCACCGACCTGACGCTCAATGGCCTGAACACCTACACCGGCGGCACGCAGATAGGGGGCGGTACGCTGACGCTGGGCAACGACCAGGCGCTGGGGACCGGCACGCTTACGGTGGCGGGCGCCACCACGCTGAACGGCAGTGCGCCTTTGGTCCTGGCCAATGCCGTGCAGTTGAATGCGGGTCTCGATGTCGATACCGCCGCGCAGCCGGTGACCTTGAACGGGAGCATAGGCGGCGCTGGCGGCATCACGCAACTGGGCGCCGGCGTATTGACGCTGAACGGCGCCAACACCTACGGCGGCGGCACCACCCTGAACGGCGGCACGCTGGCGGTCGGCAACGGCCAGGCATTGGGCACCGGCGCCTTGAATGTCGCGGCATCCAGCACCTTGGACAATGGCGTCGCGACGGCCTTGCAGAACGACGTCACGCTGGGCGGTGCCGCGGGCACTACCCTGACGGTCGTGGGCGCCAACAATCTTGAACTCGATGGCGACATCACCGGCGCGGGCGGGCTGGTCAAGAACGGCACTGCCGGATTGATCCTCGCTGGCAACAACGACTTCGGCGGTGGCGTCGCACTCAACGGCGGCGCCTTGACGCTGGGTTCCGCGACGGCCTTGGGCACCGGCGCGCTGACGGTCGGCAACGCAGGCACGCTCAATACCACCAGTGCCCTGACGACGACCAACGCGGTCAATCTGGGTACCGGCAGCACCCTCACGGTAAACGGCGCGAACGACCTGACCGTGGGCGGCGCCATCGCGGGCGATGGTGCGCTGATCAAGCAGGATGGCGGCACCCTGACGCTGGCCGGCGCCAACACCTATACGGGCGGCACGCAGTTGCAAGGCGGGACGCTGGTGGGCAACGCGGCCAGTCTGGGCAGCGGCGGCGTGGCCACCAGTGCGGGCACGCAACTCACCTTCCAGCAGGATGCGGACGGTACCTACGCAGGCGTCCTGAGCGGCGCCGGCAATGTGGAAAAGGCCGGCGCGGGCGCATTGACCTTGACCGCCGCCAACAACCTGGCGGGCGGTACCGTTGGCGTGGCGGGCGGCACGCTGGTGGCGCAAGGCGGCCAGGCCCTGACCGGCGCGGGTCTGGTGCGCGTGGACACGGGCGCGACGCTGCAATTGGACGGCAGCGAGTCCATCGCCACGCTGGCGGGCGGCGGCCAGGTGGCCGTGCAGAGCCCGGCCGTCCTGTCCTTGGGCAGCGCCACGGACAGCAGCTTCGACGGCGTGCTCACGGGCACCGGCGCCTTGAACAAGATCGGCACCGGCACCCTGGCATTGAACGGCGCCAGTACGTTGTCCGGTGCGACCAACATCAACGCGGGCACGCTGGCGCTCAATGGCACGCTGGAGAGCAACGCCATCATCGTGCACAACGGCGGCACGCTGTCCGGCAACGGCCAGGCGACCGGCGCGGTCACGGTGGAGGACTTTGGCCATCTCAACGTCAATGCGCTCAATGGCGGACTGACGGTGGGTGGCCTGACGTTGAACCAGAACTCGCAGATCGACGCCGGGCTAGGTTCGGCCAGCACCAGCGGCTTGATCAATGTCACCGGCGATCTGACGCTGAACGGTACGCTCAATGTGACAGACGTGGGTGGCTTCGGCACGGGTGTCTACCGCATCATCGATTACGGCGGCGACCTGTTGAACCCTGGCGGCACGCTTGCTTACGGTACGCTGCCGGCAGGCGTCAATGTAGGGAATCTGACCCTGCAAACCGTGGTCGCGGGGCAGGTCAACCTGCTCAATCAAAACGCGCCCAACGAAATCCAGTTCTGGGATGGCGGCGACGTGACCGGCAACGGCACGATCGGCGGCGGCAACGGGACGTGGGGCGGCGCCGCCGGCAACACCAATTGGACGAATGCCAACGGAGACACCAACTCGGCGTGGGGCGGCCAGTTCGCCGTATTCCAGGGCAATCCGGCGGCGGGTCCATACGCTGTCACGGTATCCGGTTCGCAAACCATCACGGGCATGCAGTTCTCCACCGATGGCTATACCCTGAGCCCGGATGCCGTCAATGGCGGCTCGCTGGTGGCCAACAACAGCATCATCGGCAACGGCGCCGCCGATAACGTCGGCATACGCGTCGAACCGGGCCTCACGGCCACCATCGATGCGCCCATCACCGGCACCGGTACGATCGCCAAGCGCGACACCGGTACGCTGATCCTGGGCGGCGCCAACACCTATAGCGGCGGTACCCGCGTGGAAGGGGGCGTGCTGCAGATCGACGCCAACGAAAACCTGGGCGCCGACGGCACCAATGTGGCCTTCGACGGCGGTACCCTGCGCATCGCCGGCACCGGCATGACCCAGCTTGGCGGCACCACGGCCAATCGCCCGGTCACGTTGGAGGCAGGTGGCGGCACCTTCGATATCGCCGACCCCGCCGCCAGCGTGACGGTCGGCGGCGCGATCGATGGCGCCGGCGCCCTGGGTAAGACGGGCGCGGGCACGCTGGTGCTGGCCGGCGCCAACACCTATACGGGCGGTACGCAGCTGACCGGTGGCGAGTTGCAAGTCGGCAACAGCGCCGCGCTGGGTACGGGAACGTTGACCGCTGCCGGCGGCACCACCTTGTCCAATACCGCGCCGGTGACGCTTACCAACACGGTCGACCTGCAAGGCAACGTGACCGTCGCCACCGATAGCCCCCTGGCCTTGAGCGGGACCGTGGGCGGCACTGGCGGCATCACGAAGACCGGCGCCGCCGATCTGACGCTGACTGGTCCCAATACCTACCAGGGCAATACCAACTTGAACGACGGCGCCATCATCGTCGGCGGCAACAGTGCCCTGGGCACCGGTGCGCTGATCGCCGCCGCCGGCACCCAGATCGATGCCGCCGCGGGCGGCGCGACGGTGGCCAACAACGCGACCTTGAACGGCGATCTGACGGTGCGCGGCACCAACGATCTCGTGCTTGCGGGTTCGATCGGCGGTACCGCCGGCGTCGTCAAGGACGGGCCGGCAACGCTGACCCTGAATGGCCCCAATGGCTACGCCGGCGCGACGCAACTGAACGGCGGCAAGCTGGTGGTCGGCAGCAATTCGGCGCTGGGCACCGGCACGCTGGTCACCGCCGATGGGACGTCACTGGATAGCACGCAGCCGGTCACGCTGGCCAATGCCGTGCAACTGAACGGGTCTACCACGGTGTTGGGCAGCCAGGACATGACCCTGGAGGGCACCGTCGACGGCACCGGCGGACTGGTCAAGAATGGACCTGCCACGCTGACCCTCGGGGGCGCCAATGGTTACGCCGGCGGCACCACCTTGAATGCCGGTGCCTTGATCGTCGCCAACGACGCGGCGCTGGGCACGGGGCCGCTGGTCGCGGCCGGCGGTACGGCCTTGAGCAGCCAGGGCAACGTGACGCTGGCCAATGCCATTACGACCACTGGCGCGCTGGCCCTGCCCGGCAGCGACCCGCTGACACTGGGCGGCACCATCGATGGCGCCGGTTCGCTGAACAAGACCGGCACCGGCACACTGACGCTGAACGGCACCAACACCTACAGCGGTGGCACCACGCTGGGCGGCGGCACGGTGGTGGCGGGCAATGGCGGCGCGCTGGGGACAGGCGCTGTCACGGTGAACGCCGACAGCGCGTTGCAGACGGCTTCCGGCGTGACGCTGGGCAATGCGATTGCCTTGAACGGCGGCACCCTGACCGCGGCCACGCCCGCGCTGGGCGATACGACGACCTTGAACGGCACTATCACCGGCGGCGGTGCGCTGACCAAGGCCGGCGATGGCACGTTGATCCTGGGCGGTACCAACAGCTACAGCGGCGGCACCACGGTCGCCGGCGGTACGCTGCAAGGTACGACAGACAGCCTGCAAGGCAACATCGCGACGGGCACGGGTACGACCGTGGCCTTCGACCAAGGTACCAGTGGCACCTTCAACGGCAGCATCAACGGCGCGGGTGGGCTGGTCAAGAACGGCGCGGGCACGGTGACCTTGAATGGCGCCAACAGCTATACCGGCGGCACCACGGTGGCCGCGGGCACCTTGGTCGGCGACAGCGCCAGCCTGCAGGGCAATATCGACAACAGCGGGACGGTGGTGTTCAACCAGACTGGCAATGGCGCCTACAACGGCAACATCCAGGGTAACGGCACGCTGGTCAAACAGGGCGGCGCGGCCCTGGCGCTGAACGGCAGCAACCAGGTCGGTGGCGGCACGACGGTGGCGCAAGGCAGCCTGCTGGTCAACGGTACGCTATCCGGCGGACTGGTGACGGTGGACGCGGGTGCGTCCCTGGGCGGTTCGGGCGTGGTGACGTCCGACGTGACACTGGGTGACAACGCGCATCTGGTGGCCGGCACGCCGTCGAATCCGATCTCCTTCGCGGGTGGCCTGAACCTGTCCAATGCCACGCAGCTGGACTTCACGCTGGGTTCGCCGAATACGCCCACCACGGCAGTGACCGTGGCGGGCAACCTGGTGGCCGATGGCGTACTCAACGTGGCGAACGCCGGCAGCCTGGGCACGGGCATCTACCACCTGTTCCAAGCCGGTGGCACGCTGACCGACAACGGCATCGTCTACGGCAGCCTGCCGACGGGCTTCACGGCCGACAACTTCACATTGCAGACCAGCGTGCCGCAGCAGATCAATCTGCTGGTGGAAACCACGCCGGGCGAGATCCAGTTCTGGAACGGCAGCAAGACGTTGGCGGATGGCCAGATCTCCGGCGGCTCCGGCACCTGGGGCACCGGCACCAACTGGACCGATGCGGCGGGTACCACCAGCCAGACATGGAACGACCGCTACGCGGCGTTCGCCGGCACCGGCGGCACGGTCACCGTGGACGGCGCGAAGACGGTCACGGGCATGCAGTTCCTGTCCGACGGCTACACGCTGGCGGGTGGCGCGGGCGCGGAGATCGCCCTGAGCCAGGCCGCGACGCCGATCCGCGTGGACGCGGGCGCGACGGCAACCATAGGCGTGCCCTTGACCGGCACGGGCGGACTGTCGAAGGAGAATGGCGGCACCCTGGTGCTGACGTCGCCCAACACGTATAGCGGGGGCACGACGGTGGCCAGCGGCACCTTGCAGGTCAGCGCCGACAATCAATTGGGCGACGCGGCCGGTGGGGTCAACCTGAACGGCGGCACCTTGGCGATTGCCGATGCGGCTTATGCCAGTACCAACCGCGCCGTGACGGTGGGCGCGGCGGGCGGCAATATTTCGGTGGCGGCAGCGGGTCAGGACTTCACCTTGGGCCAGGCCTTGACGGGCAGCGGTGCGTTGACGAAGATCGGCGCCGGCACCCTGGTCCTCGCCAGCGGCAGCAACTACAGCGGCGGCACCACTATCACCGGCGGTACGCTGGCCGGCGACAGCAGCGGCCTGCAAGGCAGCATCAACAGCGCCGCCGGCACCACGCTGCGTTTCGACCAGGCTGGCGACGGCAGCTTCAACGGCAGCCTGGCGGGTGGCGGACAACTGGTGAAGAACGGCGCCGGTGCGCTGACGCTGACCCAGCCGAACTCCTACACGGGCGGGACGCAGATCAACACCGGCACCTTGATCGGTGACACCAGCAGCTTGCAGGGCAACATCGTCGATAACGCCAGCCTGGTGTTCAACCAGGCCACGGACGGCACCTTCAACGGGACGTTGTCGGGCACCGGTTCCTTGACCAAGCAAGGCGCGGGCACCTTGACGGCGAACGGCTCGAATCCCTTCAGCGGCAACGTCGTGGTGGCGCAGGGTACGTTGGCGCTGGGTACCACCGGGGCGCCGGCGGACCTGCCGGCGGCGATACAGGTCAACTCCGGCGCCGCACTGGCGGGCGCGGGCCGCATCAACAGCCTGCTCAACGCGGGTACCGTCGCGACAGCGCCAGCACAGACCCTGCAGGTCGCTGGCAACTTCACCAACACGCCGACCGGTACCGTACAGGTGAACCTTGGACCGCCCGCCGCCGGCTCGCTCAGCGTGGCCGGCACCGCCACGCTGAACGGCACGCTGCAGGTGGCCGATGGCTTCCAGTACACCGGTACCAACAGCTATGCGGTGGTCACGGCGGCCCAGGGCGTGCAAGGCACCTTCGCCACCGCTGCCCTGCCGGATCTGGCCTTCCTCGATTCATCGGTCAGCTACGATCCCAACAACGTCTACGTCAACTTCCAGCGCAACCAGACCGGCTTCGGCGAACTGGCGCAGACGCCTAACGAAAGCGCGGTGGCTGAAGCGCTGCAAGGCCTGTCACCTTCGTCTCCGCTGTATGCCAGCGTGTTGGGCCTGTCGCGCGAAAATGCGGCGAGTACCTTCCGCCAACTGTCCGGCGACAGCCATGCCAGCCTGCCGTCCGCGCTGATCAGCAGTGCCGAGACCGTGCGCACCATGCCCATGAATCGCCTGCGCGACAGCCTGTACAGCGACGCCAACCAGAACGGCAAGCCTTGCGCCGACGACCGCAATCCGCAAAGCGCGGCCATGCTGTCGTGCCGCCGCAATGTGTGGGCGGACGTCATCGGCAACTGGCAACATCAGGACGGTGGCGGCAACGCGCCCAGCTACAAGCAGGATACCGGCGGCGTGATGGTGGGTGGCGATGTCGACGTGCATGACGGCTGGCGCATGGGTGCTGCCTTCGGCTACCAGGACAGCAACATCTCCATGGACAGCCGCAATGCCAAGGCCGATGTCGACAGCTACAGCCTGACCCTGTTCGGCGGCAAGGCCTTTGCCATGCCGAACGGCAATGCGTTGAATGTGTTGGGCGGGGTCGCTTATTCCTGGCAGGACCTGCGCACACGCCGCAACGTGGCGATCGGTTCGGAGAACCAGAACCTGAAGGCGAACTACTCCGGCAACACCACCCAGATCTTCGGTGAAGTCGGTTATTCAGTGCCTGTGAATGAGTCGGTATCGGTCGAGCCTTTTGCCGGCCTGGCCTACGCCGACCAGCGCATGCGCGGCTTCTCAGAAGATGGCGGCTCGGCGGCCTTGCACGCCGACAGCGATCGTACGCACGTCACCACCAGCACCATGGGCTTGCGCGGCCGCATGGATACGGAGATCGCCGGGCAGCCCGCGCGCTTGCGCGCTTCGCTGGGCTGGCGCCATGCGATGGGTGGCGTGGATCCGGAACGCACCATGGCCTTCGATACGGGGCCGGCGTTCACGGTGCAGGGCGCACCGATCGCACGCAATGCGCTGGTGACGGAAGTGGGCGCGGAAATGGCCGTGTCGAAGTCGGCGACGCTGGGCGTGAGCTACAGCGGACAGTTCGGCGACGGCAATCGGCAGAACGCCGGCTTCGTGAACGTGCGCTGGTCGTTCTGAGAGAGATAGGGACGCTGGAAAGACCATGGCCCCGCACAGAGGGGGGCGAGCGGGGCCATGGGTACTGCGGGTACTGCACCTACGGGTACTACGTACTGCTCGTTACTGCGTACTGCGGGTACTGCGCTTCGCACTGCTTCAAACTACAGGTCTAGCAACCAGAGGTACAACAACTACAGGTACATCGAACCGCTACTACGTACTGCTTCGAGAGGACTTCAAGAACTGCTCCCGCCTCTCGCCGGGTAACCCGTCAGGCCAGCACGCCTGGCGAGTCGGACTTCGATTCTTTGTGTTCAGCCTTGGAAAGGCACGTTGTTCGTGTCGCCGAAGGCGGTGGCGCCAGGCGTCTTCGCCACGTCGGCAGCGACTTGGGCACGCGACACGCTGGAATCGGCTTGGGCAGCGAACGGCACGTTGTTCGAGTCACCGAAGGCAACCAGGCCTTCGTTCTTCGCTTGTTGCAGTTCGGCTTGGATCTGGGCACGGCTGGTCGAGCTATCGGCTTGGCCGTAGGTACCTTGGAAAGGCACGTTGTCGATGTCGCCGCGGGGGGTACCGGCTTGGGCGGCACCGATCAGGGCAAACGAAACGATCAGCGAGGTGGCGATGGTCTTCATGGCAGTTCTCCTAGTCCTTGTCAGTGGGAGCAGACCGTGTCGGGTAATTCCGGAGAGGTCTGTTGCTGTTCCCGATGACTGAATTTTGCGCTCGCAAGGACTAGGGATAAACCCGGGTTGAGCAAAATCACTTTTCCATAAAAACCACTAATCGAATATTTATATGTGGAAAAACTATTCAATCGATAGGGACTCTCAATGGCCCTTTTTTGACGCCCTGCTAAGGCTGCAGCCGCGCCACCGCATCCTGTAGCGGCGCCAGCGAGATATGGATGAGACCGTCCAGCGGCTGCCCCATTTCAATGATGAGAAACAGCGCGCCCGCCGCGGAGACGCCGCACAACACCAGTGCGCAGATCACCGCGGGATTCGGCGGCGACTGCAGGCCGAAGGCCGTGAAGATGACGGCCAGCCATAGCAGCAGCACCACGATCAGCGGCGTCGAGATGGTTCCTTCCCTTTGCATCAACACCAGCCAGCGCGTGGCGACGATGGCGCCCTGCAATTTCACGGCCTCGTCGCGTATCTGCCGCTGCGTATCGTTGCCGACGGGCAGGGCCATCAGGCGCACCTGGTAATCGCCCAGCCGATGCAGGCGATCCTGGCCGGCCAGCAGCGCGGTTTCGTCGCGGCGGCTGGTGGCCAGCAGATCCACCGCCTCCACATAGTCGCGGATGATTTCGTGGCGCAGCGGCTGCGCTTCGGGCCCGTAGGCCTGCAGCAGGCGATCGAGCTGCAGGAAGTTGACGGCGTTGTGGACCAGTTCGTTGTTGACCGTGTCCAGCGTGTGCTTCGACGATGACACCAGCAGGCCCATTACCAGCGCGGCCAGCGTGGCGATCAGCCCGGTCGCCAGCTGGATGGCCTTCATCGAAGGCTTCTGCATATGTTGCGCCGGCTGGGTCTTGCGCAAGTACATGCCGAACAGGGTGCAGGCGAGGACCAGGGCAAACACCCCCAGGGCGATCAGGAAATGGGTCATAGGCTCAGGCTCACAGGCTCAGCTTCACAGGCTTACCGCGATTACGGCGGCGTGCCGCCATTGATCTCTCCCCGCACCCAGCATAGAGATGCGGGCAGGGTCATGGCGCTTGCGCCGGGATAGCCGTTTTGCGCTTTGACGCGCGTCCCCGTAATTCATTGCAAAGGGATGAAACGCCCCAGGGTGCCGGCTCGGCCCCTTATTGGTTCCCCATCGACCGTTGATCGACGCCCTGCGCCGGCTCCGGTAAAGTGAGCGCACGACGGGCATGGCAAATGCCCCGATACACTGTCATGGCCGAGGCGGCGCGGAGTGCGCTGCCACCCGGGCCATGGGAAACAAGGCGAGGAAGGACGCATCATCATGGATTCGCTGGACATGGACGTCTTGCGCCAGGCGCGCGACTGGGTCGCTGCCGGCCACCGGGTGCACCTGCTGACAGTGGCGCAGACCTGGGGCTCGGCGCCACGCCAGGCCGGGGCGCTGGCCGTCCTGCGTGAAGATGGCCGGCTGGTCGGTTCGGTGTCGGGCGGCTGCGTCGAGGACGACCTGATCGAGCGCGCGCAGCGGGCCGCCCTGCCGGACCAGCCTGAACGTGTCACGTACGGCATCACGTCGGATGACGCGGCACGCTTCGGCCTGCCTTGCGGCGGCACCTTGCGCCTGGTGGTCGAGCCGTTGCACGATACCGCATGGCTGGACCTGGTCCTGGCCGATATCGCCCGGCATGCGCTGACCTTGCGCACCGTCGATATGCAGACGGGCGTCAGCAGCCTCACGCCCGCGGGTCCGCTGGATGGGCCGGACTTCGATGGCCGCACCTTGCGCGCCGTCTACGGACCGCGCTGGCGCCTGCTTATCATCGGCGCGAACCAGACGGCGCGCGCCTTGGCCAATATCGCCATCAGCCTGGATTTCCATGTGCTGGTGTGCGACCCGCGCGAAGAATTCCATGCCGGCTGGGACATCCCTGGCGTCACGCTGCTGACCACCATGCCCGATGACGCGGTGGCCGAGATCAGCACCGATGAACGCACCGCCATCGTCGCCCTGACCCATGATCCCAAGCTGGACGACATGGTGTTGCTGGAAGCGTTGAAATCGCCGGCGTTCTATATCGGTGCGCTGGGATCGGGGCCCAACCAGGCCAAGCGGCGCGAACGCTTGCGCCTGTTCGACCTGAGCGATGACGAGATTGCCCGCCTGCACGGGCCGGTGGGCCTGCGCATCGCCAGCCGCACACCGGCCGAGATTGCCGTGGCGATCGCCGCCGAACTCATCTGGGTGCGCAACACGGTGGGTGGCGCCGCCGCCTGTGCGCCCCATCCGCCGAGCACGGCACGGCAGCGGTAGCAGTAGTAGCAGAAGCGGCGGTCCAGGCTGCTGTCGATGCCGGAGCAGTAACGTGGCCGCCGTGTGGCGCGCGATTCAGCGCCGGGGCGGCAGCGCGCCTTGCGTGTTCACGTACAGCGCGTACAGCGATTTCCCCGCCGCCATGAACAGGCGATTGCGGTCCAGCCCACCGAAGCACAAGTTGGCGCAGCGCTCAGGCAGGTGGATGTGGCCGATGCGTGTGCCGTCCGGCGCGAAGATGGCCACGCCGTCGAGTTCTTCCGAGCCCATGCCCCAGCCGCACCACAGGTTGCCGTCGGTGTCGCAGCGGATGCCGTCCGACGTGCCGGGTCCGCAGTCGATGAAGGTGCGGCCCAGGCCCAGGCCGCGGCCGTCGGCGCTGACCTCGTGCACCGTGATCAGGCGGTTGGGCTGCGCCCGCGACTGCACCAGATACAGCAGTTTCTCGTCCGGTGAAAAACACAGCCCGTTGGGACCGTGCGCGGTTTCATCGACCACGGTGAGCGTGCCGCTGTCGGGTTCCAGCCGATAGACGCAGGCGGGCAGTTCCTGCTGCGCGCGCTTGCCTTCATACCAGCCGCCCAGGCCGAACGGCGGGTCGGTGAACCAGATGCTGCCATCGGATTTCACCACGACGTCGTTGGGTGAATTCAAGGGCTTGCCGTCGTAGCGATCGGCCAGGACGGTGATGCTGCCGTCGTACTCCGTGCGGGTGACCCGCCGGCCCTCGTGCTCGCACGTGATGAGGCGGCCTTGCAGGTCGCGCGTATTGCCGTTGCCGTTGCGCGAGGGCTGGCGGAACACACTGAATTGGCCGGTGGCCTCGTCCCAGCGCATGATGCGGTTGTTGGGGATGTCGCTGACCAGCAGGTAACGGCCGTCGCCGAACCACACCGGACCTTCGGCCCAGCGCATGCCTTCGCCCAGTTTTTCCACGGCGGCGTTGAAATGCACGTAGCGCGCGAAACGGGGATCGATGACTTCGATGCGGGGATCGGGATAACGCTCACTGGTTTGCCACACGGCCGTGTTCTCCAAAATAGGCCCGCTCCAGGCGCGCCGGCAAATCGGGTTCACGGGTGCTGGCCTGCATGGCGATGTGGCCTTGCGCCAGGGCGTAGACGCGATCGGCCAGGGCCAGCGCTTTTTCCACCAGCTGTTCCACCAGCACGATGGCCGTGCCCTGCGCGCGCAACTGTCCGGCGACAGCCAGCACCCGGTCGACCAGCACCGGCGACAGACCGGCGGACGGTTCGTCGAGTATCAGCAGGCGGGGCCGTTTCACCAGGCCTTGCGCGACCACCAGCATCTGTTGCTGGCCCCCGCTCAGGGCGCCGGCGCGCTCATGGCGCTTGGCGGCGATTTCGGGAAAGAAGGTCAGCGCTTCCTCGATACGCGCACGGCGTTCCGCCCGCGGGGCATCGTAGCCCGCCAGCATCAGGTTGTCGATCACGCTTTGCTGGGTGAAGACGCGATGGCCTTCGATTACGTGCACCAGGCCGGCACGGGCCGCCGCACGCGGCGTGGTGCGGCTGAGGTCGGCGCCCGCGAAGGTGACGCTGCCCGCGGTCAGCGGCAGCAGGCCCGAGACCGCGCGCATCAAGGTGCTCTTGCCGGCGCCATTGGGGCCGAGGATGGCGACGATCTCGCCCGCGCCCACTTCCATGTCGATGCCGTGCAGGATGCCGATCTTGCCGTAGCCCGCGTCCAGGCCACGCACGGTGAGCAAAGGCGCGGTGCCGGCCGTCGTGCGGGCTGGATCCACAGCGGCATGATCCACAGCGGCATGATCGGCGGCAGCGTCATCGGCAGCGCCTGTGTCCGCCTGTGTAGCCAGGCCTGCAACCGGGCTTTTATCCACCAAGGTAAGCACTGACCACCTCCTTGTGTTCACGCACTTTCGCCGGCGTGCCGTCAGCCAGCACGCGGCCCAGGTTCAGCACGGTGACGTGGTCGCAGATATCGAAGATCAGGTCGGCATGATGCTCCACCAGCAGCACGCCGGTGCCATGCCGGCTGATGTGCCGGATCAGTTCGCCGAGCTGGCGGATTTCCTCGGCGGCCAGGCCGGCCGCCGGCTCGTCCAGCAGCAGGAAAGCCGGCCGCAGCACCAGCGCGCGGGCGATCTCCAGGAAGCGCAGTTCGCTGTGCTGCAGCCGGTCGGCGCGCGCATCGGCCAGCGCCGCCAGCCCTACCGCCTGCAAGGCATCGTGCGCGGCCTGGCGCAAGGCGGTGTCGTCGCGCCGGTGGCGCGGCAGGCGCAGCAGCGTTTCGATGAAGGATGCGTGGCCATGCAGCGTGCCGCCTATCATGACGTTGTCCAGCACCGAGGCCTCGCCGATGATGCGCGGCGTCTGGTAAGTGCGGGCGATGCCATGCGGCGCGCGCAGCAAGGGCTGGCCCGCGGGCAGCGGCGCGCCGGCCAGCCGCAGCGTGCCTTCCTGCGGCCGGTAGTAACCGGAGATCACGTTCAGCGTGGTGGTCTTGCCGCTGCCATTGGGGCCGATCAAACCATGCACCTGGCCCGGTGCGATCGTCAGCGTCAGGCCGTCGATGGCGCGCACGCCGCCGAAGCTGAGCACCACGTTGCGCAGGGCGATGCCTTCGGCGCCGTTGCCGGCACCTTTGCCTGCATCCTTGCGGACGCCCCCGTGCCCGTTGGCCGTTTCATTGCCGCGCCCGTCCTGCCTTCCGCGGTTCAACAGCCGGTCCAGCGGCGCGGCGTCCGGGACGATGCGGCGATTGGCTGGCAGGGGCCGACGGCTGCGGAAGTCCAGCAGCGCGGCGATGCCGCCCGGTGCCGCCAGCACGATGACCAGCAGCATCAACGCGTACAGGAAGTTGGACCAGGCCGCCAACGGCGCCGCCAGTTCCGGCAGCACCGTCAGGATGATGGTGCCCAGCAGCGGACCCAGTATCGAGCCGCGCCCACCGATCAGGATGGCGATGAAGAACAGCACCGACAGTTCGAAGGTGAAGGCATCCGGTGTGATGTAGGTCTGCAGCGACGCGAACAGGCCACCCGCGATGGCGGCCAGCACGCCGGCAAAGACGAAGATCAGCGCCAGCAGGCGCACCTTGGAAATCCCGCTGGCCTCGGCCGCCACTTCGGCGTCGCGGATGGCGATGAGACCCCTGCCATAGCGGCTGCGCGCGATGTTGGCGGTCAGCAAGGTGCACAGCACGGCCAGCCCCAGGCACAGGTAGAACAGGCCCATTTCGCTGTCGAAGGGCGCGGGCATGGCCGGCCCGGACAGGCCGATGCCGCCGCCCGTGACGTCGCCCCAGGCCAGCGCGATCTGCGTCACGATGGTGGCGAAACCCAAAGTGGCCATGGCGAAATAGAAGGTGCGCAGCCGCAGCGCGGGCAGGCCCACCACCAGGCCGAATACACCCCCTCCCGCGCCGGCACAGGCCAGCGCGAGAAAAGGCGGCATGGCCGGCAGAACATTGCCGGCGGCCAGCACGCTGGTGATGTAGGCACCCAGCGTCAGCAAGGCCACGTAGCCGATGGCCAACTGGCCGGCATAGCCGACCACCAGGTTCAGGCCCGACACCAGGATCCAGTAGATGGCCGCGCGCGTGGCGATGACGGTCCAGTAGTTGTTGCCCGCCAGCGGCAGCAGGGCGGCCAGCGCGAAGATGGCCAGGAAGGGCCAGGCCTTGCGCCAATCTTCGCCGCGGCGGCGGACGGGTGGGGCGGAGCTTGCAGACATCGCGGACATCGCGGACGCCGCTGGTGTCGCAGCGGCGCCGGGACGCCTGGTCATCGCCATGGGCCGGCGCGTGTGCAGTTCGCTATCGACGCTCATCAGACCCTCCGCGCGGTGGCGCTGCCGAACAGGCCCTGCGGCACCGCCAGCAGCACCACGATGAACAGCACGAACACGGCGATGGAAGAGAACACCCCGCCCACCGTGAAGTTGGCCGCCTGCTGGAACAGGCCCAGCGCCAAGCCTCCGATCAGCGCGCCGCGGTTATTGCCCAGGCCACCCAGCGCGACCGGCACGAAGCCGTAGAAATTGAGCAGCGTGCCGTTGGCGAAAAAAGCCAGCATCAGTTGCCCACTGGCGAAACCGGCGATGCCGCCGATGGCCGCCGCCAGCACATAGCTCCACACGCGCAGGCGCCGTTCCGGCAGTCCCAGCGCGCGCGCGGCGAAGTTGTCTTCCGCCACCGCCAGGAAGGCCATGCCGACCAGGGTGCGGCGATACAGATACTCCAGGCCCAGCACCACCAGCGCGCAGGCCACCACCGGCAGCCAGAACTTCTCGTCCATCAGGCCGCTGCCCACATTGAACAGGCGCGGGAAAGGCTGCGGCTCGGTGCCCCATTCGATTGCCGTGACCTGCTGGATCATCAAGGCCAGCGCCAGCGTCGACAACACGTACAGATGCTGGTCCAGGCTCTTGAGCACCGGACGCACGGCCACGAACTCGGTCACCAGTCCCACCAGCGCGCAGCCGGCCAGCGTCGCGATGAAGGCCAGCCAGGGCGGCAGGCCCACCTTGAGCATGAACAGCGAGCCCAGTACGCCACCCAGCATGCCCAGCTGGCCGGCGGTGAAGCTCATCACGCGCGACGTGGCGAACATGGTGTTGTAGGTGATGCCGATGAGCGCGTACACCGCGCCCATCGCCAGCCCCGAAGCGATTATGGAACCGAGCATCGCAGTCTCCGCGTCAAACGTAGCCGGGCGCCAGCAGGAAGGTGCCGTGCTTGGCCGAGTTGGCCGCCGACATCACCACGTCGGCGGTGGGATAGCCGTTGTGTTCTTCGGCGGTATAGGTGTAGTTGCCGAAGTAGCCGGGATAGGGATGCAGGGTGTTCCAGTAGGCAATGATGTCCTTGGACGACCCCGCGCCCTCCTGCACCGCCTTGGCCACCATATTGATGGCGTCATAGCCCGCCGTCACCCACCAGAACAGCGTGTCGTCCAGGCTCACCTTGCCCTGCACCTTGTCGACGAATTCCTGCGATTTCGGCGGCAGCTTGCCGTCGGCGCCGTAGCTGCAACTGCGGTAGCCCACCGCGTAGACCTTGTCCCAGTTCTGCGGCTTGGCCAGCAGGCCGCGGATCTCGCCGGACGCCATCGATGGGTGGCCGGCGAAGTTGACGTCCCAGTTCATTTCCGCGCGGGTATTGAACAGGCGCGCTTCCATGCCGGTGGACACGCTCCAGATGACGATGACTTCGGCGCCCGCGCTGCGCGCCCGTGTCATGTCGGGAGTCATGTCCGTCTGGGTGGCATCGATGTTGTTGCTGTAGACCACGTCCGCGCCGTCGCGCTTGAAGTTGGCCACGCAGGCTTTCACCGCGGTGACGCCGTAGCCCGTGGTGTCGCCGATGATGGCGATCTTTTTCACCTTCAGCACTTTCAGGCAATAGCTGCGCACGGCGTCGTCCCACTGGCCGTTGGACGGGGCGATGCGGAAGGCATTGGGGAATTTTTTCGTGTCGATCAAGGTGTCGATCACGCAGGGATGGATGTTGGGAATGCCGGCGCGCGCCATGATGGGCGTGACGGCCAGCGACTCGCCGGAATTGGTCGGCCCCCAGATCGCGTGCACCTTTTGCGAGTTGATCATTTCCTGCGTCGCGTTGACGGCCTTGGTCGGATCGCCCTGCGTATCGCGCGTGACGATTTCGATCTTGCGGCCCTTGACGCCGCCGGCGGCATTCAAGGTGTCCGCGGCGAACTTGACGCCGCGATCGAAACCGATGCCGGGTGCGGAGCTGGGGCCGGTCAGCGCGGCCAGCCAGCCGATGCGCAACGATTCGGCGGCGGCATGCGCGTAGCGCGGTGCGCCTATGATGGCGGCGCCGGCGATGGCGCTGGTTCCCAGGACGAAATTGCGGCGCGTCAGGCTCATGGTGGATTCCTTGGTGATGGCGTTGTTTGTGGGCCAGCGCGCGCGTCTCAGCGCGTTGCCTGTTCCAATGCAGTGATGCGCTGTTCGTCGAAGGTATGGCCCCAGCCGGGCCGTTCCGGCACCACGGCCATGCCACCGGCGAATTCAAGCGGCTCGCGGTACAGCGTGGAGAACCAGGGCATGTATTCCAGGAATATCGCGTTCGACAAGGCGCCCAGCACCTGCAGGCTGGTTTCGGGAAACAGGTGGCTGGACACGGGGATGTCGTGGCTCTCGGCCATATGGCCGACGCGCATGAATTCGCTGACGCCGCCCACACGCTGCAAGTCCGGCATCAGCACGTCGGCACTGCGCAGGGCCAGCATGCTGCGGAAGCCGTAGCGGGTGTATTCGGTTTCGCCGCTGGCGATGGGCGTGTCCAGGGCCGCCGCCACGCGCGCCAGTCCTTCCAGGTCCCAGGCCGGCAGCGGTTCTTCGAACCACGTCAGGTCGTGCTCTTCCAGCAGACGGCCCAGCCGTATCGCCTGCGCTTCGTTCAAGCCCTGGTTGGCGTCGGCCATCAGCTTGATGTCCGGACCGATGGCGGCGCGCACGGCGCCCACGCGTTGTGCATCCTGGCGTGCGTCCGCCATGCCCAGGCGCATCTTCACCGCGCCGAAGCCTTGCGCCACCATGTCCTGCGCCTCGCGTGCCAGGGCGTCGATATCGCGGTCCAGCCACAGGCCGCCGCTGTGATAAGCCGGTACCCGATCACGCGCGCCGCCCAGCAGGCGATACAGGGGCAGTCCGGCGGCCTTGCCCGCGATGTCCCACAAGGCGCCGTCCAGGGCCGAGATGCCCATCACGGTGATGCCCTTGTGCCCGAAGAAATTGATGTCTTTCCAGGCGCGTGCCCAGAAGCCGGCGATGTGGCCGGCGTCCTGGCCGACCAGCAGGTCGGCAAGTTCGTCCACCATCTGGCGCAGCACGCGGGTGCGGCGATCGTTCAAGGCGAACACCAGGTTCTCGCCGACGATGCCGGCGTCGGTGTGGACGTAGACCAGCACGCAGCCGCAACTGTCCAGCCGGCCCAGCGCGCTGCCTATCGGCTTGTCGAACGGCAGGCGCACCACGCGGGTACGCACCTCGGTGACTTTCATGGGCGGGCTCCGCGGGTGACGTTGGGCAGGCCGACGCGATAGCGCGCCAGCACATCGGGATCGGGGTCGCAGCCCAGGCCGGGGCCTTGCGGCACCGATACTTTGCCGTCCTGCGTGCGCACCCAGGGATCGAAGGGGTTGGCTTCCATGTCCAGCCACAAGACTTCGATCAGCGGCCGCTGCGGCAACGCGGCCGCGATATGCAGCGTGGCGATGAAGCCGGGCCCGAAGTAAGGACAATGCGGCACGGTCTGCACGCCATGCGCCTGGCATAGCGTGGCCACCTTCATGGCTTCGCCGATGCCGCCGAGCTTGGTCACGCTGGGTTGCGCGATATCCAGGGCGCCGGCTTCGAGCAGGGCCTTGAAGCCCATCGGCCCGGCCACGTTCTCACCGGCCGCGATGGGAATGCCACGCGCGCGCACCCGCGCCAGGCCGGCTGCATCTTCCGGCGGCCACACCGGCTCTTCCAGCCAGTACAGCCCGTCGTCGCGCATGGCGTCCGCCATGCGCAGGGACGTGGGGACGTCCCAGGCGCAATTGGTGTCCAGCATGACGGCGGCGGCGCCGGCGGCTTGCAGCGACGCCCGCACCGCTTCGTGCGTCACTTCATGCAGCTTGATGTGGCGATAGCCGCGTTCGACGGCGGCGGCGGTATTGCGCGCCACCAGCGTGCAGTCGGTGTAGTTCAACAGGCTGGCATAGGCCGGCAGTTCGGTGCACGGCGCCGCGCCCAGCAGGCGATGCACGGGCATGCCGGCGCGCTTGCCCAGCAGGTCCCACAGGGCGATCTCGATGCCGGACCAGGCATAGACATAGCAGCCGTTGCGCCCCAGCAAGTGGGTGGCGTGCAGCACCTGGCGGGTCAGGCCGGCGATGTCGCCGGCATCGCGGCCGATGGCCAGCGGCGCCACGATGGTATCGAGCGCGGCGCGCGTGGCGGGGATGGCCGCGTGGCCGAAGGCCTCGCCCCAGCCCACCAGGCCGTCCTCGGTCTCGACCCGCACCAGCAGGATATCCAGCTTGTCCCACAGGGCGCCGGCAAAGCGCTGGTAAGGCCCACCCATGTCGAAGGGCAGGGACACGACATCGGAAGTGACGGATACGATCTTCATCCGCCGCACCATTCAAGCTGCGCCATGACGTCTCCTCCTGGCGTTCTTGTGATCGGGCAGTCCGTGGGGCGCTGTACCGCGCCTTGCCGTCGACCTGCCTGTGTATGCGAACTGGAACGAGGATAGGTAGCGCGGAAAATAAAATCAATTGAGTACACCTAATTTCCACATAAGGTGTTCTTATATGCTCCATGGACCCGCGCGCTGACGCTGGCCTCTATAAAAATGCGTAGACAAAGGAGCGAGACATGGCGCTTACCGTACGCCAGCTGGAGGTCATCCGTGCCGTCAGCCTGCACGGATCTGTCACCGAAGCAGCCGGCGCATTGGGGATCTCCCAGCCCGCCATCAGCCTGATGCTGCGCGATTGCGCCACGCATGCCGGCTTTCCGTTTTTCGTCCGCAAGCATGGCCGCCTGCAGGCCACGCGCGAGACCCAGGTCATCCTGGCCGAACTGAATCGCATCTTCGACGGCATCGAGCGCGTCAACCGTTTGATGGATGACATGCGCGACATGACGGTGGGCACGGTACAGGTGGCCTCGGTACCGACCCTGGCCGACAACCTGATTTCGCCCACCATCGCCAGCTTCCAGAAAGACTGGCCCAATATCCAGGTGGGCGTGTTTACCCTGGACAATGTCGGCGTGTTCGAGAACGTCATCCAGGAACGGGTGGACTTCGGCCTGGCCTTGTCGCCGCTGAATCATCGCGACGGCCGTGGCGTGGATGGCCGCCTGGTGGATCTGTGCACCACGGAGCTGGTCTGCGTGATGCACCCTGACTGTCCGCTGGCGCGCTACGACGTGGTCACGCCCAAGGACCTGGCGCCCTATCCCCTGATCTCTTTCGGCAAGAGCCTGCCGCTGGGGGCGCTGGTGGAGGAAAGCTTCCAGCGCGCCAACGTGCCGCGGCGCATCGCGCTGGAGGTCACGCTGACGTCGGTGGCCTGCTCCCTGGCCCGGTCGGGAGCGGGCGTGGCCATCATCGATCCTTTCCATCTGTGGAGCCAACGCGACCACGGCGTGGTCACGCTGCCTTATGCCCCCCGCACCGAAGTGCGGGCGCAGATGGTGCTGCCCAGCAATACGCCCCTGTCCCGCTCCGCGCGGCTGTTCGTCGATGCGCTGCGGCAGACGGCGCGGCAACGGCAGGGAGCGCTGCAGGCGGCCTGAGCCGTAATGGCTCAATTGCAACTGACAATCCTGTCAGTTTTCCGACAGCGTGGCGTCCACCGCCGCTTCCTACATTGCAGTCATGGCAGGGCCGGCGCCAGATGGCGCGTGGACCCTATTTCCCCTCCGGATCACGCGCTGCGTCATGACTACATTGTTTCGCCGGCCGTCTCGCCCTCGCGGGCGCGTCCAGGTACACCGTAAGCCAGCCAGCCTGGCCGTTCTTCGGCCCGCCGCGGCGGCCGCCGCTGTTGCCGCCGTCCTTGCCCTCGCCGGCTGTGCCGCCGGGCCGGACTACGTGCGGCCGACCATGGCGGTGCCGTCCGCGTACGCCGAAGCGGGCCCCTGGAAGGACGCCACGCCCGGCCACGTGGATCCGGACGGGCGCTGGTGGCTGGTCTATGGCGACCCCGTCCTGGACGGCCTGGTCGCCCAGGCCAACGAGGCCAACCAGAACATTGCCCTGGCCGCCGCGCAATACCGGCAGGCGCGCGCCGCCGCCGACGCCGCGCGGTCCGCCTTCTGGCCCACCGCGGGCATCAGCGCCGGCGCCGGCCGCGCCCGCAGCATCTCCAACGGCGTCAGCAAGCTGGGCAATTCGCACTCCATCGGCCTGGACGCCAGTTGGGAACCGGACCTGTGGGGCGCCGTGCGGCGCTCGGTGGAAGCCGGCGACGCCAGCGCGCAGGCCAGTGCCGCGCAACTGGCCGCCGCACGCCTGAGCATCCAGGCCACCGTCGCCGCGGACTATATGCAGCTGCGCGTGACGGACCGGGAAATCGCCCTTTATGCACGCACGTTGGAAGCCTATGAGCGCGCGCTCAAGCTGACCCGCAGCCAGCATGATGCAGGCGTGGCGCTGCGTTCGGACGTGGCCCTGGCCGAGGCGCAGCTGAACACCGCGCGCGCCGACGCCATCGACCTGGAACAGCAGCGGCGCCAATTGCTGCATGCCATCGCCATCCTTACCGGCCGCGCGCCGGCGGACTTCACGCTGGCGCAAGATCCCGCCTGGCATCCGGCGCTGCCGCAAGTCCCGGTGGGCCTGCCTTCCGAATTGCTGGAGCGGCGCCCGGACATCGCCAGCGCCGAACGCCAGGCAGCCGCCGCCAACGCCAATATCGGCGTCGCGCGCGCGGCCTATTTCCCGTCTCTCGTGCTGAGCGCCAGCGGCGGCTACGGCGGCAGCGGCTTCGGGCCCTGGTTCAACACGCCCGGCCGCATCTGGTCGCTGGGCGCGTCCCTGGCGGAGACGCTGCTCGACGGCGGCCTGCGCAAGGCCCGCGACCGGGAAGCCGTGGCCGCCTACGACGCCACGGTGGCGCAATACAAGCAGACCGTGCTGGGCGGCTTCCAGGAGGTCGAGGACAACCTGTCCGCCCTGCGCGTGCTGGCCGATGAAAGCGTGGCGCAGGACCAGGCGGTTCAGGCCTCGCGCCTGGCCGAGCAACTGGCCTTGACGCAGTACCGCGCCGGCACCGTCACCTATTTGAACGTGGTGACCGCGCAATACCTGACCCTGAGTAATGAGCGCAGCGCGGTCCAGTTGCTGGGCCGTCAACTGGTCGCCAGCGTGACCTTGATCAAGGCCACGGGCGGCGGCTGGAGCGCCGCGCGGTTGCAGCCGGAGACGGGTCCGGAAGCAACGCCGGCCGCGTCCCCGAGCGCGGCTGCAACGCCTGCCGCGACCTCCGCTGCAATCCCTGCTGCACCCCCGACCCCCGTTGTTTCCGCCACGGCCACGCCGGCCGGGCAAACGCAACCAGACTGAAGAGGCATGGACATGGCCAAATCTTCGATACAGCGCCGCGTGGGCATCACGACCGGCATCGTGGCCCTGGCGGGCCTGAGCGCCGCTTTCTGGGGCATCGATCACAACGCCGCCGCCGACACGCCGGCCGCGGCCGCCCCGCCCGTGATGGTGACCTCCACCGCGGTCAAGCGCGCCGATGTGCCCATCTACCTGACTGGCGTCGGCACGGTCACGCCCAACCAGTCGGTCACCATCAAGGCACGCGTCGACGGCCAGCTCGACAAGGTCGCCTTCACCGAGGGCCAGGACGTGGCGGCCGGCCAGCTGCTGGCGCAGATCGATCCGCGCACCTTGCAGGCGCAACTGGCGCAAGCACAGGCGCTGCAGGCCAAGGACCAGGCGCAGCTGGCCAACGCCAACCTGGACTTGCAACGCTATACGCGCTTGAGCAAGGAAGACGCCACCACGCAACAGACGCTGGATACGCAGCGCGCGCTGGTGGCGCAGCTGGACGCGGCGGTGAAGACCGATGCCGCGCAGGTGGCCTACGCCAAGGTGCAGCTGAGCTTCACCACCATCAGCGCGCCGATCAGCGGCCGCACCGGCGCCCGTCTGGTGGACCAGGGCAATATTGTGCACGCGACCGACACCACCGGACTGGTGGTGATCAACCAGATCGATCCCATCAGCGTGGTGTTCACGGTGCCCGAAGCGCATGTGCCAGACCTCAACCAGGCCGCCGCGCATGACCAGCACGGCCTGCCTGTCACCGCCCTGCGCCGCGACAGCGAGCAGGTGCTGGGCAAGGGCAAGCTGGTGCTGGTCAACAACCAGATCGACACCACCAGCGGCACGGTGCAGTTGAAGGCCTCTTTCCCCAATCCGGAGCATCTGTTGTGGCCCGGCCAGTACGTCAACGCCCGCGTACGCCTGGGCACGCACACCGGTGCGCTGACGGTGCCCGCGCCGGCGGTGCAGCGGGGCCAGACCGGCACCTATGTCTATGTCATCGACGAGCATACGGTGGCGCGCATGCAACCCGTCCACGTGGCCTTGATCCAGGACGGCATGGCCGTCATCGACAAGGGCCTGGCGGCCGGCCAGCGCGTGGTCGTCGACGGCCAGTACAAGCTCAAGCCCGGTGCCCGCACCGTGGAAAGCAAACCAGCCGCGGCACCGGCCGCCCGCCGCACCGAGGCCTCGGAAGTGGCCTTGAATTCAGGCCGGGCCGTGACCCAGGCGGCGGCCAGGGATGAGACCGTGGAAGTGGCGATAAGCCCGGCCACCCAGGGAGCCGGTGCATGAGTATTTCCGCAGCATTCATCAAGCGCCCTATTGGTACGTCGCTGTTGGCGCTTGCCATCTTGCTGGTGGGGGTGGCCGCGTGGCCCCTGTTGCCCGTGGCGCCCTTGCCGCAGGTGGATTTCCCCACGATCCAGGTGACGGTCAACCTGCCGGGGGGCAGTCCGGAAACCATGGCGTCGAATGTGGCGCAACCGCTGGAGCGGCAGTTCTCGCTTATCGCCGGCCTGTCGCAGATGACCTCGACCAGCGCCCAGAGCCAGACCCAGATCACGTTGCAGTTCGACCTGAACCGCAGCATCGAGTCGGCGGCCGTGGACGTGCAGGCCGCCATCAACGCGTCTTCCGGACAGCTGCCGTCCAACCTCCCCAACGCACCCACCTTCCGCAAGGTCAATCCGGCCGATGCGCCCATCCTGCTGCTGGCGGTGCAGTCCAGTACCCTGCCCCTGACTGAAGTCAACGACTACGCCGACAACATCCTGGCGCAACAGATTTCGCAGATATCCGGCGTTGGCCTGGTGAACATCGCCGGCCAGCAGAAGCCGGCCATACGCATCCAGGTCGATCCCGACCGACTCAAGTCGCTCAATCTGAGCCTGGAAGACTTGCGCGGCGTCATCGCCAACACCACCGTCAACCAGCCCAAGGGCACGGTGGATGGTCCGTCGCAAAGCTTCACCACTTACACCAACGACCAGCTGACCAAGGCCGCGCAGTGGAACGACATGGTGCTGGCCTACCGCAACGGCGCGCCCATACGCGTGCGCGACGTCGGTGTGGCGGTGGATGGTCCGGAGAACAACAAGCTGGCCGCCTGGGCTTATGCCGGCGCCGCCGCGCCGCCGGGTGAAGGCATCACCGACGGCCGCTCCATCGTGCTGCAGATCAGCAAGCAGCCGGGCGCCAACGTGCTGGAGACCGTGGACGCGATCCAGGCCGCGCTGCCGCGCCTGCGTGCCGCCATTCCGCCGTCGGTCTCGGTGAACACGGTGATCGACCGCACGCAGAACATCCGCGCCTCGGTGAAGGACGTCGAGTTCACGTTGCTGCTGACCATCGCCCTGGTGGTGGTGGTGATCTTCATGTTCCTGCGCAACGTGGCAGCCACCGTGATTCCCTGCATCACCGTGCCGCTGGCCATCCTGGGCACGGCGGGCGTCATGTACGTGCTGGGCTACAGCCTGGACAACCTGTCCCTGATGGCGCTGACCATCGCCGTGGGCTTCGTGGTGGACGATGCCATCGTGATGCTGGAGAACATCTACCGCCATATCGAGGACGGCATGCCGCCCATGCAGGCAGCCTACCAGGGCGCCGGTGAAATCGGCTTCACCATCATGTCGATCTCGGTGTCGCTGATCGCGGTGTTCATTCCCTTGCTGCTGATGGGCGGCATCGTCGGCCGCCTGTTCCGCGAATTCGCCGTCACCGTGACGCTGACCATCATCGTGTCGGTGGTGATCTCGCTGACGCTGACGCCCATGCTGTGTTCGCGCTATCTGAAGAACCACGTCCATGGCCAGCAGCAAGGCCGCCTGGCGCGCTTGTTCGAGTCCGGTTTCGATGCCATGCTCAATGGCTACAAACGCGGCCTGAAAGTGGTGCTGCGCCATCAGTTCATCACCCTGATGGCCTTCTTCGCCACGCTGGCGGTGACCGCGCTGATGTTCGTCATCATCCCCAAGGGCTTCTTTCCGCAGCAGGACACGGGCTATATCTTCGGCTTCGCGCAGTCGGCGCAGGACTCTTCCTTCACGGCGATGAATGCGCGCATGATCGCGCTGGCCGACGTGGTGCGCCAGGACCCGGACGTGGTCGCCTTCGGCATGAACGGCAACCAGTCGCAGTACAACACCGGCAACTTCTACATCAACCTGCGTTCCAAGGAGGATGGCCGCAAGGCCAGCGCGGATGAAGTGATCCGCCGCCTGCGTCCCAAGCTGGCGCACGTCGAGGGCGCCACGCTGTACATGCAGGCCGGCCAGGACATCAACGTCGGTGGCCGCCTGTCGCGCACGCAATACCAATACACCCTGACCGATTCCAACCTGGACGAACTCAACGAGTGGGCGCCCAAGCTGGCCACGCGTTTCGCCGAACTGCCGCAGCTGGCGGACGTGGCCTCCGACCAGCAGAACGCCGCCCCCACCGCCACCCTGGCGATAGACCGGGCGCGCGCCAGCAGTTTCGGCTTCACGCCGGCGCTGATCGACGCCACCATCTACGATGCCATCGGGCAGCGCCAGGTGGCGCAGTACTTCACCCAGCTCAACAGCTATCACGTGGTGCTTGAAGTGACGCCGGCGCTGCAGAAGGATCCGGATATCTTCAGCCGGCTGTATCTGACATCGCCCTTGACCAACCAGCAGGTGCCGCTGTCGACCTTCGTGCGGCTGGACACCGAGAAGACCGGCTACCTGGCCATCAACCACCAGGGCCAGTTTCCCGCGGTCACGCTGTCGTTCAACCTGGCGCCCGGCGCGTCGCTGGGCCAGGCGGTGCAGGCCATCGACCAGGCCAAGGTGGAGATGGGCGTGCCCGGTACCGTGATCGGTTCCTTCCAGGGCGCGGCGCGTGCCTTCGGCGATTCGCTGCGTTCGCAGCCTTACCTGATCGCGACGGCCCTGATCGCCGTGTACATCGTGCTGGGGCTGCTGTACGAAAGCTATATCCATCCCATCACCATCCTGTCGACGCTGCCTTCGGCGGGCCTGGGCGCCCTGCTGATCTTGCGGGCGGGCGGCTACGACCTGTCGGTGATCGCGCTGATCGGCATCATCCTGCTGATCGGCATCGTCAAGAAGAACGGCATCATGATGATCGACTTCGCCCTGCACGCCGAGCGCGAGCGCGGCATGGCGCCCCTCGATGCCATCTACGAGGCCTGCGTGCTGCGCTTCCGTCCCATCATCATGACCACCATGTGCGCCTTGCTGGGCGGCCTGCCGCTGATGCTCAGCAACGGCCAGGGCGCCGAACTGCGCCGCCCGCTGGGTTATGCCATGGTGGGCGGGTTGCTGGTGTCGCAGCTGCTGACGCTGTTCTCCACGCCGGTGGTCTACCTGTATCTGGACCGCGCCCACTATTGGTACATGAATCGCAAGAAGGCGCGGGCGGCGCGGCGGCAGGCGGGACAGGCGCCGGAGGACCAGGCCTTGCCGAGTCCGGCCGCGGCGAGGGAATAACGGGTAAAGTGAGTCCCCGGAGCGACCCATCATGAAAATCCTGATCGTCGAAGACGAAGCCAAGACCGCCGACTATCTGCACAAGGGCCTGTCCGAACAGGGCTGCGCGGTGGACGTGGCCAACAACGGCATCGACGGCCGTCACCTGGCCACGGAGCTGGACTACGACGTCATCGTGCTCGACGCCATGCTGCCCGGCATGGATGGCTTCGAAGTGCTGCGCGCCTTGCGCAAGACGCGGCAGACGCCGGTCATCATGCTGACGGCGCGCGACGGCCTGGATGACCGCATCAAGGGCCTGCAGGATGGCGCCGACGACTACCTGGTCAAGCCGTTTTCCTTTCTCGAACTGCTGGCGCGGCTGCAGGCGCTGACGCGGCGCGGGCGCGTGCAGGAACCGATGCAGCTGCGCATCGGCGACCTGCAGATCGACCTGGCCAGCCGCAAGGCCCAGCGCGGCGGCGTGCGCATCGACCTGACGGCCAAGGAATTTGCATTGCTGGCGGTGCTGGCGCGGCGCAAGGGCGAGATCCTGTCCAAGACCGCCATCGCCGAGCTGGTGTGGGACATGAACTTCGACAGCAACGTCAATGTGGTGGAGGTGGCCATCAAGCGCCTGCGCGCCAAGATCGACGGGCCCTTCGCCACGCGCCTGCTGCACACCATCCGCGGCATGGGCTACGTGCTGGAACAACGCGAGGGCGAGGCAGCGTGAAACGCTCCCTGACGACCCGCCTGGCGGCCATGTTCGCCCTGGTCGCGGTGGTGGCGTTCACCTTGATCGGTGCCGCGCTGTATGCGGTGCTGCATCGTGAGCTGGTGCGCCAGCAGATGGACGTGCTCAGCACCACGTCGGGCGAGATGATGTTTTCGCTGACGCGCATGGGCACGCCGGAACGCTGGGCGCGTGGCATGGCCAAGATGGATACGCTGACCCCGGCCGATGGCAGCCTGCGCTTCTGGGTGGTCAGCCCCGATCCGCATTTCAGCTACGGCAAGGACGCGGCCGAACTGGCCAGTATTGCCGAACTGGACGATGGCTACGACGAAGTGCTGTTGCCGGGCCGTGAACGGCCCATGCGCACCTTTGCCCGCACCGTCGACGCGCTGGAACAGCGCCCCGCGGTGAAGTTCGTCGTCGGCATCGCCACCGAACCGTACCTGCACACGCTGCACACGTTCGTGATTGCGCTGGCCGGGCTGTTGCTGGCGGCGGTGCTGGTGATCATGCTGTTGTGCCAGTGGATGGCGTCGGTGGGCCTGCGGCCGCTCAAGCGCCTGTCCAGCGAGGCGCAGGAGATCAGCCCGGCCCATCCGGCCCAGCGTCTGCAGGCGGCCAGCCTGCCGGTGGAACTGGACGATCTGGCGCATACCTTCAACGGCGCGCTGGACCGCCTGCAGTCCGCCTACACGCAGCTGGAAGCGTTCAATGCGGATGTCGCGCACGAGCTGCGCACGCCGCTGACCAATCTGATCGGCCAGACCCAGGTGGCGCTGGCGCGTCCGCGCGGTGTGCAGGAACTGGAAGAGACGCTGCAGTCGAACCTGGAGGAGCTGGATCGCCTGCGTGCCATCGTCAACGACATGCTGTTCCTGGCGCGCGCCGATCGGGGGGAGGCGGCCACGGGACTGGTCAACACGGTGGTGGCCGACGAGGTGGACAAGACCATCGAGTTCTTCGAATTCGTGCTGGATGACCTGGGGCTGACCGTGGCGGTCGAAGGGGATATCGACGCGGTGGCGCCGATGGATCGCGCGTTGTTCCGGCGCGCGGTCACCAATCTGCTGCAGAACGCCATCCAGCATACGCACGGCGGCACGCGCATCGTCGTGCGGCTGGAACGCCAGGAGGGGGGTGTCAGCGTCACCATCTCCAATCCGGGCGATCCCATCGATGCGGCGCATCTGCCGCGGCTGTTCGACCGTTTCTACCGGGTCGATGCCGCGCGCAACGACCATGGTGCCGCGCATGGCCATGGCCTGGGACTGGCCATCGTCAAGGCCGTCGCCAGCATGCACGGCGGCCGCGTCTTCGCCTTCAGCAACGGCGGCAACACCGCGATCGGCTTCAACCTGCCTCGGTAGAGGGCCGACCCCTGAAGATTCGATTCGACCGTTGGCTCGGCTCGCCGGCTAGTGGCAAGTCGCCTTGTTCTGTGGGCCACCCCCCCCTACGAGGCTGCACATTGGATCCCTGACCGTTGTCGCTCTTCGCACCTTTACACCCTTCCACTCTTTGTCCCGCCCCGACAGGGGGCGGGACGATAAATTTCCAGGGTAGGGCAATGAATATTGGGGCGGGACAATGAATCGCGAATTCATCCTGCCGGCTACAGCTGCTGGAAACTGCCGAACCGTTTATCGATGAACTGCCGCTCGGATTCGATGCCGCGCACGATGGCATTCGGCGGTCCACGTCCCAGCCACTCCAGCATGGCGTCGACCTGCTCGGCCGTGCCCTGCACCAGCGCTTCGACCGAACCGTCCTCCAGGTTCTGCACCCACCCGGTGGCCCCCACCATATGGGCTCGCCTGACGGTGGACATGCGGAAGCCCACGCCTTGCACTTTGCCGCGGATGTGGACGTGGACGGTTTCGATATGGGGATCGCTGGCCATTGCTGTATTCGGAACGGGAAACGGAAAACCCCTTCATTCTTTCATATCCTGACACGCCAGGGCCCAGGATGCCCCTGCTGGCCACGTTGATTAGTCGCCTGACGGAAATAGTCTAGTCACCGGCACCGGGTTTATCCGGCGCCCCGCATTACCTATGCTTAGGCCATCATCAATTCGCCCATTTCTGCTTTTCGGGCAATGGTTTATGCATCATGTCCTCCCTCTCTCGCGCTGCCGGCAAGGCATTCGACGCCGCCGCTTGCGGCCGCATCCCGGCTGACCTTCCCGACCACCCTGCTCCCGCCGTGCGCTTCTATGGCCGGCGCCGGTCCGACGGTCCCACCCCCTTGATCGTCCACTTCCATGGGGGCGCCTTCACCTCGGGCTCGCTGGACAGCGGCGGCAAGGTCGGTACTTTGCTGTCCGGGGCCGGCGCCGTGGTGCTGTCGGTCGATTATCCGCTGGCCCCGGCACATCCCTTCCCCGCCGCCGCCGAAGCCGGCTATGCCGTCCTGCAATGGGCGTATCGCAACCGCCGCCTGCTGGGTGGCCGCGGCAGTCCGCTGTTCGTGGCCGGCGAGGAAGCCGGCGGCAACATCGCGGCCGCCGTCGCCTTGATGGCACGCGATCGCGGCGGCCCGGAACTGGCCGGCCAGATCCTGCTGTCGCCCATGCTGGACGCCTGTATGGGCACGGCCTCGATGCGCGACGCCCATGCCAGCGAACAGGCCGCGCGCTGGGCCGATGGCTGGAAGCAATATCTGCCCTGTTATTGCGATGCCGCCCATCCGTACGCCGCGCCCCTGGTCAATACCCGCCTGGGCGGCCTGGCCCCCATACTGCTGCTGACCGCGCGCGACGATCCGCTGCGCGACGAGGCGGCCAGCTACGCCCGGCGTGTGCGCCAGGCCGGCGTGCGCGTGACGCAAGCCATCGTGGCCGGCGCCAGCGACTGGCCGGATGCGCTGGCCGGCGCGGCGGGCACGCCGGCCGCATGGGACGATGAAGTCCTGGCACAAGTCTTTACGTTTCTGATCACCCATCCAACGGCGGGGGTATCGGCCACGCGGTCTAGTGCGGCGGCGACCATGGTCCGATCCGGCACCCTGGATGGCTGAGTTTTTTGCCGAATGGCCGTCTCCGTTACGGCCATCGCATTACGTATGGCTGTAGGCGTGACGGGCGATAGTTGCAACAAGAGGCAAGGGATAACTTAGCGGCCAGAACCTTCCGATCCCGGCGGGTTACCCCTAGAAGCGGAGCCCCAAGGTGAAAGAGCCCCTCCCCCTATCGGCAAACGTGACATCCGAATACGAGAAGAACGGATACATCTCTATCGAAACGATGTGCCCGCCAGAGGAAGTCCAGGAGATCCGCCAGACGTTGATGCGGATGTTCGAGAACCGGACCGGATATAACGAGGGCGCGCAATACGACTTCGTCGGTCGCGACGATCCGAACAAGCCGCAGACTTTCCCCAGCCTGCACGATCCATCTCACTACGCGCCCGAGTTGCTCAAGACCCAATATCACAAGCGGGCCCTGGCGATCGCGCGCCAGCTGCTGGGCGAGGATGCCGCCTTGTACGGCGAGCATGCCTTGCTCAAGCCGGCGCGCCTGGGACCGGAAACGCCCTGGCACCAGGACGAGGCCTTCCGCTCGCCCGACTTCGAATACCGCGAGCTGAGCATCTGGCTGGCCTTGCAGCCGGTGGGCTCCGTCAACGGCTGCATGCAGTTCATACCAGGATCGCACAAGCAGGACGTGCTGGAGCATCGCTCGCCGGGCTATGACAAGGCCCTGCACCCGCTCGAATGCTGCGCCGATTTTCCGCGCGACCAGGCCGTGCCCGTGCCGCTGCCCGCCGGCGGGTGCACGATCCACGACATGCGTACGCTGCACTACACCGCGCCCAATTCGTCGGAAGCGCCGCGCCTGGCCTATATCCTGATCTTCAACGTGCCGCCCACCTACAAGCCCGGCCTGCGCCAGTTCCCCTGGCTGGAGGGGCGCCGCACCGACAGCCAGGTGCGCAAGCGCGAGTGGCATCGTCGTGGCGGCATCGCGGTGGAGGTCATGCGCCGCCTGCCGCGCGCGCGCCTGACCAATGGCAAGTGGATGGCGTGGGCCGCCATCCGCGCGGTCAGCAAGGTGTGGAACCGCCCGCGCTGAGGAAGGACACCGACGCCGGCCGCCCGTCCAGATGCAGCGTGGCCGTGGCCGGCGGCGTGCTGGCGATGATCTTGCCGGCGCGCATCACCAGCAGGCGGGTGGCACGCAGGCGCAAGGCTTCCACGGGGTCGCGCGCCTGCAGCAGCACCAGGTCGGCGCGCTTGCCGACCGCCAAGCCCGTGTCGTCCAGGCCCAGGATGCGGGCGGGCGTGTCCGTGACGGCCTGGAAGCAGGCGCGCATGGCATCCTGGCCCGTCATCTGCGCCACGTGCAGCCCCATGTGCGCCACTTCCAGCATGTCGCCGCTGCCCAGGCTATACCAGGGGTCCATCACGCAATCATGGCCGAAGGCCACGGGCACGCCGGCGGCCAGCAGTTCCGGCACGCGCGTCATGCCGCGCCGCTTGGGATAGCTGTCGTGGCGGCCTTGCAGCGTGATGTTGATCAGCGGATTGGCGATGGCCGCCACGCCCGACTCGGCGATCAGCGGGATCAGCTTGGACACGTAGTAGTTGTCCATGGAATGCATGGACGTCAGGTGCGAACCGGTTACGCGGCCTTGCAGGCCCAGGCGCTGTGTTTGATACGCCAGGGTTTCGATATGGCGTGAGAGCGGGTCGTCGCTTTCATCGCAATGCATGTCCACGCGCAGGCCCCGTTCGGCGGCCAGTTCACACAGCACGCGCACGGATTCCGCGCCGTCCTGCATGGTGCGTTCAAAGTGCGGAATGCCGCCCACCACGTCCACGCCCATGTCCAGTGCCCGCCGCAGATTGGCCAGCGCGCCGGGTGCGCGCAGCACGCCGTCCTGCGGGAATGCCACCAATTGCAGGTCCAGGTAGGGCCGCACCCGTTCGCGCACGTGCAGCAGCGCTTCCACCGCCAGCAGGCGCGGGTCGCAGACATCGACGTGGCTGCGTATGGCCAGCAGGCCCTTGGCGACGGCCCAATCGCAGTAGGCCAGTGCGCGTTCGACCAGCGCATCCTGGGTCAGCGTGGGTTTGAGTTCCCCCCACAGGGCGATGCCTTCCAGCAGCGTGCCGGAGCGGTTCACGCGGGGCTGCCCATAGGACAGCGTCGAGTCCATATGGAAATGGGCGTCGACGAAGGGCGGCGCCACCAGCTGCCCGCCCGCGTCCACGGTCTGTCCCGCCTGGACGTCCAGCGCCGGCGCAATGGCGGCAATGCGGCCTGCCTCGATGGCAATGTCCACACCGTTACGCCCGTCGGGCAGATTACAGTTCTTCAACAGGAAATCCACGGCCATGCTTCCCCCTGGTCGTTGCCTTGTGTTCCACCTCGATTCGGCATTATCGACCATGGGCAAGCGCCGAAGGCTTCGATTTCCAAGTCTTCAATCTCTTTTGGGAGTGGGGTTTGGGTAATTCCAATCCGCCAGCCATAGGGGCGCCAGCCCAAAAAAGGGGCGTTGGGGTCCCCCCAACAAATAAAGAACCTCTATGCCAGCAACCGATCCCCACCTGAGGAAACTCAAAGATTTGCCTTCATCAACGCATCCCCCAGCGGACAGCGCATAATTCCGCTTTGTCAGGACGGGCGCGTCGGGCGTCCCGTCATCCGGAGGCAGTTATGCGTATGTTGTTCCTGGGCGCCGGCGGTACCGGCGGTTATTTCGGCGGCCGTGCGGCTGAAGCCGGCGTCGATGTCACATTCCTGGTGCGTGAACCCCGCGCCGCGCGCTTGCGTGAACAGGGCCTGCGCATCAAGAGCCCGGTCGGCGACAGCGTGGTGCATCCCAAGCTGGTCACCGCCGCCACCCTGGACGGCCACTATGACGTGGTGGTGCTCAGCTGCAAGGCCTACGACCTGGATAGCGCGATGGACGCCATCGCTCCCGCCATGGGACCGGATTCCGCGGTGCTGCCCATCATGAACGGCATGGCGCATTTCGACGCGCTGGAGCAGCGCTTCGGGCCGCATCGCGTGCTGGGCGGCCTGTGCCAGATCATCGCCACCCTGGGACCGGACGGCGAAGTGGTGCAGATGGGCAAGAACGCCACGCTGGTGTTCGGCGAGCGGGCCGGCGATCCACGCAGTGCCCGCTGTGTAGCGCTGGAAGGCGCGCTGGCCAAGGCCAATTTCACGTCCCGCCTGAGTGCCGACATCCATCAGGACAATTGGGAAAAGTTCGTGTTCCTGTGCACGCTGGCGGCCGCGACCTGCCTGATGCGCGGGCCGGTGGGCCTGATCGTGCGCAGCGACGACGGCGCGGACATCGTGCTGTCCATGCTGGCCGAGGCGCAGGCCATCGCCGCGGCCTCGGGGTTCAAGCCGCGCCCGGACGCCGACGCGTCGGCGCGCAAGGTCTTGTCCGATCCTGACAGCCCGGTAACCGCCTCCATGTTCCGCGACCTCGATCAGGGCTTGCGCGTGGAGGCCGACCATATCGTCGGCGACATGGTGAAGCGCGGCGCCGCCCTGGGTATCGCCACTCCCTATCTGCGCGTCGCCTACAGCCACCTGCAGGTCTACCAGGCCCAGCGGGCCGCGGGCTGAGCGCGCGGGGCCACGGCGCCGTCCGCCGGACTGTGGCGGAAACGCCCACGTCCAGCGGCAAGGGTTGTCACAAGTCCGTCCAATTGTTTGTAAACTGGCACGTTATCCTGGCCCGGGCAGCATTGCCCCGGCCATCACTTGTCTAGGGATGTGGCCCGGGAATCATGAAACTGCTATCGATCGTCGCGGGCGCCGTACTCGCGGTGGGACTGCTCGGCGGTGCGAACGCCGCCACCAGCGGCAGCAAGGACATCGTGCTGGCCTATTACCGCATGATGTTCCAGGACAAGGATGTCGAGCAGGCGATGGATACCTACGTCAGCAAGAACCTGATCCAGCACGATCCCTATCTGGGCGACGGCGCGGCTGCCATGACCGACTTCTTCGTGCCCTACTACGAGCAGCATCCCCAAGCCAGCGCCGAGATCAAGCGGGTAATAGCCGAGGGCGACATCGTCGTCGTGCATGCCTTGTGGAAAGAAACGCCTGAAGACACGGGACAGGCCATGGTCGACATTTTCCGCGTCGAAAACAGCAAGATCGTCGAGCATTGGAACGTCAGCCAGGACATTCCCGAGAATCCCGCCAACAAGAACACGATGTTTTGAGCGCGGCCCCGACGCGCCTGCAGACCACTGGGTGCCAGGGGATCGACGTCGGGAGCAAAGCATGCCTTTTCGTATTTATCTAGCGGGTTTCGATGTCTTCCGGCCCGACGCCGTCGCGCATGGCCGGGCGCTGCAGGCGCTGTGCGCCGAGGTCGGCATCGAGGGCTTGTATCCCCTGGATAATCAAGCGCCGGCGGGCCTGGCGGGCCCGGAGCTGGCGCATTGGATCTACCGCGCCAACGTGCAGCTGATCGAGTCCGCCGACGGGGTCATGGCCAACCTGAATCCTTTTCGCGGCATGGAGCCGGATTCCGGTACGGCTTTCGAGGTCGGTTATGCCATTGCCTTGGGTAAGCCGGTGTGGGCGTACACCCAGCAGGCGGGCACGGTCGTCGAGCAGGCCGGCGTCGGCCAGGCCAGCGACGCCGCCGGCCCACGGCACATCGATGCCAACGGCTACACGGTGGAAGACTTCGGCATGAACCTGAACCTGATGCTCGCCTGCAGCGCTACGGTGGTGGTGGGCGATGCGGCAGCATGCCTGCAACGCATCGCCGCCGATGCAGGCCGAGCTGCCTAAGCCGCGGCGGCTGATTCCAGGATGGCTTGTTGCGCGTCCGCGATGTTCGTCTCGTGCGACGCGGACGACTGCAGCAAACCGCGGCGGTAGTCGGCCAGTTCGGCAATGGTCAGGCTGACCAGCCCATGATTGGCCGCATAACGCTCCAGCGCGGCGCCGCGCATCATCGTGCCGTCGGCGTTCATCAGCTCGCACAGCACCGCGGCGGGACGCAGGCCGGCCAGCATGGCCAGGTCCACGGACCCTTCGGTATGGCCGCGCCGCGTCAGCACGCCGCCGGGCTGGGCGCGCAGCGGAAACACGTGGCCCGGGCTGACGATATCGCCGGGTTGCGCGTGCGGCGCGATGGCGGCACGGATGGTGGTGACGCGGTCTGCCGCCGAAACACCGGTGCTGACGCCTTCGCGTGCTTCGATCGAGACGGTGAAGGCGGTGCCGTGGCGGCTGCCGTTGTCGCGCACCATCTGCGGCAATTGCAGATGATCCAGGGCCTCGTCGGTCAGGCACAGGCAGACGATGCCGCTGCCGTCGCGTATCAATTGGGCCATGACGGGCACGGTCAATTTGTCGGCGGCGACGATGAGATCGGCTTCGTTCTCACGATCGAAATCGTCCATCACGATGACGGGTCGGCCGATGCGCAGGTGTTGCAGGGCGCGCGCCAGGCGCATGGAGAACGGCTGGGCGTCCAGGGCCGGAGCGGCCGACGCGGTGGGCAGGGAATTTTGAAGCTGGGACATTGAAACGCTCTCGCAAGATAAGTGGGCGAAAAACGTTTCAGGGCAAAGACCGTATGCGCAAACGTCACGCAGGCCCTGTCAGGCCCGCGCTAGGGGGTGCGTATGCCGGCACATCTTCTCTCATCCGGACTATGACCGTCGGCTCTGGACTTGGACCAGATCTGCTGACTCCGGCCGCCGTTGCGGACTGCCGGACGCTCGCGGGCTCGTTGCTTACACAACCTACCGCCGGTGGGGACTTGCACCCCGCCCTGAAGACGTACTGCACGCCGCCAGACAAGGACGGCATGCGAGGCATTGTACGCCTGGGAATCGGCTTATGGCGCCAATCCCGCGCTCCTGGCAGGGGCGGAAGCTTATATATGTTTGTATAAGACCTATCTGCTGCGTTTATTAATCGGACGCTGGGCATTCAGGCGGCCGGCGCGGCGGGCGTTTCCGCCGTGGCGGTATCTGCCTTGGCCTTGGCTTTCTTGCTCTTCTTTTCGGGCAGCGCCAGCATGGTGCCGCGGCACTCGGGTGCGCCGCACAGGCACTTGTAGCCTTCCTTCAACGCCTTGGTGATCTTGCCGTCGAGGACCAGGCCGTAGTCGTACAGCAGTTCCGTGCCGCGTGGCAGGTCGCGCAGCGCGACGATGTAGACGCGCTTGCCGCTCTTGCCTTCCTGCGCTTCACAATTGGGCGCGCAGCTGTGGTTGATCCAGCGCGCATCGTTGCCGTTGTCGCCGCCGTCGATGACCTTGCCCGACGTGGTGGAGAAGAAGAAGGTGTGGAAGGGGTCGTTCGGATTGGTCGGGTGGCGCCGATCCGATTCCTTGGCGCTGATGCGTTCACCGCCGTATTCGATGATGCGCGTGCCGGCGGGGATCTTGCGTGCCGCGAAAACGCCATTGCCGTGCAGCTTGGAGCGTCGCACTACGTGCCAGGGTTTGGAAGTATCGGTGGTCATGGACAGCCAGGTAGAGGAGGGCGCAGGGTGATAAGTCCCGGCGAGCACGTCGGCTGCTGGGCCGGCGGCTGTCGCGATGGGGTGCCTACCGCCGCGTGGGATGCGGGGATTATATCGGCGTGGGCGGTGTAAGCGGCAGCATGGTTTCCTTCAGCCGCCGCAATACGAAGCTGGATTTGCTGTGGCGGATGCCGGGGATGCGATAGAGCTGCTCGCGCAGGAGCCTTTCGTAGTCACGGGTATCGCGTACCGCGATGCGGATGAAGTAGTCGTAGTCGCCAGAGACCAGGAAGGCTTCCAGCACTTCCGGGATCTGGGCCAGTGCGCGGCCGAATTCGTACAGCGTTTCTTCGCTGTGGCTTTCCAGGGTGACGTGGACGATGACGGTATCCATGAATCCCAGCGCCGCCGGATCGATATTGACGGTATAGCCGCGAATCACGCCGGCGGATTCCATGCGCTTGATGCGATTCCAGCATGGGGTGGACGACAGCCCCACCGCCGCGCCGATCTCATTCAAGCTCGCCCGCGCGTTGTCCTGCAAAGCCCTGAGTATGGCCAGATCGAATTTATCGAGATGCATGGGTTCTGGGGGGCAGCGATGCCCTGTAAGGGAGATTTTTCGTGGTTCAGGCTTAGTAAAGGGAAAATTTACTTCATCCAGTCTCTGAACCGAGAAAAACAAGATAAAAATTCCGTAAAAGTCCACGTACCATGTTTCACATGAATGCTCCGCTCCCCACCGCCGCCCTCGCCGCCGACACGCCCGCGTCCGACGCGTCCGCCCAATCGGCCCGCCCCATCCTCAAGGCCCGCGCCAAGCCGGCCGCGTCCGCCCCCGCGCCGGCCCAGGACGCCCTCCGTAACGGCGCCTGCATCCTGCTCGAAACCCTCATCGCCAATGGCGTGGATACCGTCTTCGGCTATCCCGGCGGCGCGGTGCTGCCCCTGTACGATGCCCTCTACAACGAACCGCGCCTGCGCCACGTGCTGGTGCGCCACGAACAGGCCGCCGTGCACGCGGCGGAAGGCTACGCGCGCACCACCGGCCGCACGGGCGTCGTGTTCGTGACGTCCGGTCCCGGCATGGCCAACACCACTTCCGGGCTGCTGGACGCCATGTGCGACTCCATCCCCGTGCTGTGCGTCAGCGGCCAGGTGGCCATTTCCGCCATCGGCACCGATGCCTTCCAGGAATGCGATGCCATCGGCATCTCGCGCCCCATCACCAAATGGAACACGCAGATCCGCGCCCTGGACCAGGTGGCCGATACGGTGGGCCGCGCCTTGTCCCTGACGCGCGAAGGCCGCCCGGGGCCTGTCCTGGTGGACTTCCCCAAGGATGTACAACTGGCCCTGCCGGCCGACCAGGACGACGCGCTGCCCGCCAGCGAGCGCCACGGCGTGGCGGCCCTGCGCGCACGCCGCCAGGCCAGCAAGGCGCCCCTGAAGCTGCCGCAGGCGGCGGTGCGCCGCGCCGCCGCGATGATCGCGCAGGCCCGCCGGCCGGTGTTCTACGGCGGCGGCGGCCTGATCAACGCGGGCCCGGAAGCTTGCGCCGCTTTCACCGACCTGGTGCGCCACACGGGCGCCCCCTGCACGCTGACGCTGATGGGCCTGGGCGCCTTCCCCGCATCGGATCCGCAATTCGTCGGCATGCTGGGCATGCATGGCACGCTGGAAGCCAACCTGGCCATGCACCACGCGGACCTCATCGTCTGCATCGGCGCCCGCTTCGACGACCGCATCACCGGCCGGCTGGCGGATTTCTGCCCCCATGCGCGCAAGATCCATATCGACATCGACCCGGCCTCAATCAACAAGGTCGTGCGCGTGGACGTGGCCATGGTGGGCGATTGCCTGCCCCTGGTGACGGCCCTGCGCGAGGAACTGGCGGCCGCCGTGCCGCCGGAGCAGCTGCATGCCTGGTGGCAACGCATCGACCGCTGGCGCGCCAAGGACTGCCTGCGCGTGACGCCACGCGCCGACGCCATCCTGCCCCAGCATCTGATGCAAAGCCTGCAAACGGCGTTGACGGGCCGTGACGCCATCGTGTCGACCGATGTCGGTCAGCACCAGATGTGGGCCGCGCAGTACCTGAAATTCGACTCGCCGCAGCGTTGGCTGACGTCGGGCGGTGCCGGCACCATGGGCTACGGCGTGCCCGCCGCCATCGGCGCGCAGATCGCCCATCCGGACCGCACGGTGGTGTGTGTCAGCGGCGACGCCTCGGTGCTGATGAACATCCAGGAGATGTCCACCGCCGTGCAGCACGACACGCCCGTCAAGGTGGTCCTGTGCAACAACGGCTATATGGGCATGGTGCGGCAGTGGCAGGAATTGATCCACGGCGGGCGCTACAGCCACAGCTACAACGAGTCGCTGCCGGACTTCGTCGCCTTGGCGCGCGCCTTTGGCTGGGAAGCCGAACGGGTGTCCGATCCGGCCGAGCTGGACGGGGCACTGGCACGCTGCCTGGCCAGCAAGCGTCC
This sequence comes from Achromobacter sp. HZ34, assembly GCF_002209485.1. GTDB lineage: Bacteria > Pseudomonadota > Gammaproteobacteria > Burkholderiales > Burkholderiaceae_B > Bordetella_C. Next base: position 147,514 of record NZ_NJIX01000004.1, read on the forward strand.
CTTCTTCCTGGACGTCTGCGTGGCCGAGCAGGAAAACTGCTTCCCCATGATGCCGGCCGGCCAGGGCCACCATCGCATGATGCTGGCCGAAGGCGTCTGGTACGAAGACGAATCCTGATCATCAACGGTCGATCCCTGGGGGCCAGGGCGCCCCGCATCACGTTCGATAATCTTCAATCATGCTTGATCGAAATCGTCTTCAGCACGGTGAAGCTGTATAGCGCTTCGAAGCCTTTCTCGCGGCCATGCCCGCTGGCCTTGACCCCGCCAAAGGGCAGCTCGATGCCGCCGCCCGCGCCGTAGTTATTGATGAAGACCTGGCCCGCCCGCACCTTGCGGGCGATACGAAACTGGCGCCCGCCGTCACGCGTCCACACGCTGGCCACCAGGCCGTAGTCGGTGCTGTTGGCAATGCGCACGGCGTCGGCTTCGTCCTCGAAGGGGATGGCCGCCAGCACCGGTCCGAACACTTCATCGCGCGCCAGCCGATGCGTCAGCGGCACGTCGCGCAGCAAGGTCGGCACCTGGTAGTAGCCCTGTTCCGGCGCGCCCAGTTCCAGGCTGCCCTGTGCCACCATCGAGATGCCGTCCTTGCGCGCGTCGGCCAGGAATTCCGCCACGCGCGACTGCTGCGACTTGCGTATCAACGGACCGCAGTCGAGGTCGCTGCCGGCGGGACCGGCGCGCAGGGCGGCAAAGGCATTGCCCAGGCGATCCAGCACTTTTTCATAGACACTGCGCTGGATCAGCAGGCGGCTGCCGGCCGAGCAGGTCTGTCCGGCGTTCTGCACGATGGCATTGATGGCGACCGGCAACAGCGCATCGATGTCGGCGTCCTCGAAGACGATCTGCGGCGACTTGCCGCCCAGCTCGGTGGTGACCGGCGTGTGATTGGCGGCCGCGGTCTGCGTGACCAGGATGCCGATGGTGGGCGAGCCGGTGAACGAGATGTGGTCGATGCCGGGATGGCGCACCAGCGCGTCGCCCGCCTCATGGCCGTAGCCGGTGACGATGTTGATGGCGCCGGGCGGAAAGCCCACGTCGGCGGCTAGCTGCGCGATGCGCAGCAAGGACAGGCACGCGTCTTCCGCCGGCTTCACCACGCAGGCATTGCCCGCCGCCAGGGCGCCACCGACGCTGCGGCCGAAAATCTGCAGGGGATAGTTCCACGGCACGATGTGGCCGGTGACGCCGTGCGGCTCGCGCAGGGTCAGCACGGTGTAGCCGTTCTGGTAAGGCAGCGTTTCGCCGTGCAGTTTGTCGGCGGCGCCGCCGTAGAACTCGAAGTAGCGGGCAATGGCGGTGACGTCGGCGCGCGCCTGCTTGGTGGGCTTGCCGCAATCGCGCGATTCCAGCGCGGCCAGTTCGTCGAAATGCTCCAGCACCTTGTTCGACAGCTTGAGCAGCAGGCGGCCGCGTTCGGCGGCGGTCAGCGCGCCCCAGGCGCCTTCATAGGCACGGCGCGCGGCTTGTACGGCACGGTCGATGTCAGCGGCGTTGCCGCGCGCGATGCTGTCGAATTCCTGGCCCGTGGAGGGATCCAGCACGGGGATGGCATCGCCCGAGGATGGGGCGGCGGGGCGATTGTCGATGTAGTGCTGCTGCATGGCCGCGGAATCTCCTGTGCGGTAGCTGGAGCCGTGCATGGGGCGCCAGCCGGGTTGTCTCTCTGGATATAGGAATCTTTATCGGCGCGGACGCGTGGACAGCAACCGGCCGTGGGCACAGTCTACGCCGCCCGCGGCGGGCAGACCAAATGAGCCCGCCAAAGCAACGAGCCCGCAACGGCAGCAAACCGTTGCGGGCTCGAGTCAGGCGCCGGAGGCCAGGATCAGGCCGTGGTCTTGCTCGGCGCGGCTTTCTTCGCCGCTGTCTTGGTCGCCTTCTTGGCGGCGGTCTTGGTAGCGGTCGTCTTGGAAGCTGTTTTGGAAGCCGTCTTCGTAGCCGTCTTCTTCGCTGCCGCTTTCTTCGCCGGCGCCTTGGCCGCTGCCTTCTTCGCCGCCGGTGCCGCCGCCGCGCCGCCCGCCGTCTTGCGTGCGGGCTTGTCGCCGCGCGGTTCGAATTCAAAGCCTATCTTGCCGTCCGGCTGGCGCACCAGGAAGGCCTTGAACTTGCGGTTGGTGCGGCTGGAAACAAAGCCATCGAGCAGGCCCGTGCGCCCTTCGTTGAGCAGCTTCTCCATCTGCTCGCGCGAGATCTCCTGTTGCAGGATGACCTTGCCCGAGCGGAAGTCGCAGCTCTTTTCCGGCCCCACGGATTTCTCGCACACGAAGCTCATGCCGTGCTCGAACACGCGCGACTGGCACTTCGGGCAAGGGCCCACGGGGGTCTGGCCGGAGAAGTCCACCGGCTCGTTGTCGTCCTCGTTGCTCTGGCCGAAATCGAACTCCAGCTTGTTCTCGCCGGTGATGCGCAGGATGGCGGCGAAGGGCCGGCCCATCTTGCTGATGAAGCCTTGCAGGGGACCGATTTCGCGCTTGGCCAGCAGCTCTTCCACTTCCGGCAGTTCGAACGTGCGGCCGCCCGGATGCTTGCTGATCGAGAAGTCGCAATTGGTGCAGGCGTAGCGCCGGTAGTTTTCCTTGACCACGTTGCCGCAGTTCGGGCAAGGCGTCTTCAAGGTGGCGTAATCGCCCGGGACCGTATCGCGCTCGTATTCCTTGGCGCGCTTGACGATCACCTGGGTCATCTGCGCGATCTCGCGCATGAAGGCGTCGCGTGCCAGGTCGCCCTGTTCGATCTGCTTGAGCTTGTGTTCCCATTCGCCGGTCAGTTCCGGCGAGGTCAGTTCGGAGACATCCAGGCCGGCCAGCAGCGTCATCAGCTGGCGCGCCTTCGCCGTGGGCACCAGGTCGCGGCCTTCACGGCGCAAATAGACTTCATTGAGCAGCCCTTCGATGATGGCCGCGCGCGTCGCCGGCGTGCCCAGGCCGCGCTCGGACATGGCCTCGCGCAGTTCCTCGTCCTCGACCAGCTTGCCCGCGCTTTCCATCGCCGACAGCAGCGTGCCTTCGTTGTAGCGCGCGGGCGGCTTGGTGCTCAGGCCCACGGCTTCGACGTCCTCGGTGCGGACGGCTTCGCCGTCCTGCACCGGCACCAGGTTGGCGTCCTCGTCCTGGGCATCCCTGCCGTACACCGCCAGCCAGCCCGGATTCACCAGCACCTTGCCGTCGGTGCGGAAGCGATGGCCCTGCACCTCGGTCATGCGCGTGGTCACGCGGTATTCCGCGGCGGGGAAGAAAACCGCCAGGAAGCGCTTGAGCACCAGGTCGTAGAGCTTGGCTTCGGCCTCGCTCAAGTCGCGCGGCACCTGCAGCGTCGGAATGATGGCAAAGTGGTCCGACACCTTCTTGTTGTCGAAGATGCGGCGATTGGGCTTGACCCAGTTCTGGTCGATGACCTTGGCGGCATGGCGCGACAGCGCGCCCGCGGGACCGCTGCCTGCTTCGGACAGGGTGCGCATGGTGTCGCGCACCGTGTTCAGGTAGTCCTCGGGCAGGTAGCGCGAATCCGTACGCGGATACGTCAAGGCCTTGTGCCGTTCGTACAGCGTCTGCGCCAGCGACAAGGTGGTCTTGGCGGAGAAGCCGAAGCGGCCGTTGGCTTCACGTTGCAGCGAGGTCAGGTCGTACAGGGCCGGCGACAGTTGCGAGGAAGGCTTGGATTCCTCGGTGACCGTGCCGGGCTGATCGCGGCAAGCCGCCACCACGCTTTGCGCGGCGGCCAGCGACCACAGGCGCGATTCACGTTTCTCGGGATCGCGCTCGTCCTTCTTGAAATCGGGATCGATCCAGCGGCCGTCGTACAGGCCGGCGGCGGCCACGAAGCTGGCCCGGACTTCCCAGTAGTCGCGCGGCACGAAGGCGCGGATGCGGTTCTCGCGCTCGTTCACGATGGCCAGCGTCGGCGTCTGCACCCGGCCCACCGGCGTTTTGAAAAATCCACCGTCCTTGCTGTTGAAGGCGGTCATGGCGCGGGTACCGTTGATGCCCACCAGCCAATCGGCCTCGGCGCGCGAGCGGGCAGCGGCCTCCAGCGGCTTCATCTGCACGTCGTCGCGCAGATTGGCGAAGGCATCACGGATGGCCTGCTGCGTCATCGACTGCAGCCACAGACGCTTGACGGGCTTGTTCACCCCCGCATACTGGATGATGTAACGAAAGATCAGTTCGCCTTCACGGCCCGCGTCACAGGCGTTGATGATGGCGTCGACGTCCTTGCGTTTGACCAGGCGGACCAGCAGCTTCAGGCGTTCGCTCGAACGCTTGTCGGCCGGCCCCAATTCGAATTGCGGCGGGATCACGGGCAGATGCGTGAAGCTCCACTTTCCCTTGACCGGATCGTTGGGCGCGACCAGTCCGAGCAAATGACCGATGCTGGAAGCGAGGACGTAACTTTCGCTTTCAAAGTATTCCCCCTCACGCGTAAAGCCTCCCAGGGCGCGTGATATATCCAGGGCAACCGAGGGCTTCTCGGCAATAATCAACGTTTTGCTCATGAGTATCCAATGGCGGCTGTCCGCCGCAGTAGCGCGGATGATAAGAGGGGAGATTCGCCACATGCAAGTCGCCGGCCCGTCGCAAGCAGGATCAGAACAGCATATCTGGCGCCGTTTCCTTGCCAGAACCACCCTGGCCCTGGGTCTGCTGCTACTGGCAAGCGCCGCATTATGCTGGGTTGCGGCGAACTGGCCTCTTTTTTCCAAGATACAACGGTTATCCAGTGTGCAGGGTTTGATGGTGGTCGTCGGCGTGTTGGCGATTGCACTTTATGCCCGTGGCGCCAGCGGATCGAACGCGGCGCATGGCCGTGCCGCGGTGCTGGGCCTGGCGACCGTGCTGCTGGGGGCTTTGCTGGCCCTCATCGGCCAAACCTACCAGACCGGCGCGGATAACTGGGAATTGTTCGCCGCCTGGGCCGTGCTGATGCTGCCCTGGGCGCTGGCCGCGCGCAGCCAGGGTTTGTGGCTGCTGTGGGCGCTGCTGGTCAATGCGGCCGTCGTCCTGCTGCTGGGCGAGCGGGTCCTGGCCTGGTGGGGCGCTTTCGACGGTCCGGGCTTTCCCAGCCTGCTGGTGGCTGCCTTGAACCTGGTGCTGCTGGGCCTGTGGGAGTTCAGCGCGCGGCGCTGGCAGGCGCGTACCGGCTTCGGACCGCGCGTGCTGGTCCTGCTGGCGGTGGGCGCCCTGGTGCTGGCCCTGGTCTTCGGCGGGGTCAGTGTCGACAATCTGGGCACCTGGACGGGGCTGGGCTGGGTGGTCGCGACCATCGGACTGACGGTCTTCTACGTGTGGACACGGCGCGACCTGGTTATTCTGGCCATGCTGGCGGCGGGCGTGATCTGCGTGTCGCTGCGCGTGGTGAGCGAGTGGCTGATCGACCTGGAGCCCGGCATCTGGGTGGTGCTGCCGCTGGCCGGCCTGCTGATGGGCGAAGCGGTGCTGGCGGCGCGCTGGCTGCGCCGCCTGGCCCTGACGACGCCGCCGTCAACGCCGCAGTCGACTCCTCAGTCGGCCCCGCAGTCGACGCCTCGGTTGCCTCCGCTTTCGGCCTCACCGCCGCCGCTCGCCACCGGGGCGATGGCCGATGCCGAACCCGCCGGCATTTCCGCCGGCGCGGAGGTCGAGCCGGCCTTGCCTGCCGGTGCCCCCACCGTGCAACTGGCGGCGGTACCGGCCGACCGCGGCGCCGCGCCCTGGTTCATCCAGGGCCTGCTGGGCCTGAGCGCATGGCTGGCCAGCCTGCTGCTGCTGGTGTTCCTGGGTGTCTCGGGCCTGATCGTCAGCGCGTCAGGCGCCCTGGTGACCGGCCTGGTGCTGTGCGCCATCGGCGTGGCCATGGTGCGCGCCGCGGAGGGCCCGTTCTGGCGCCAGTGCGCGACCGCCCTGGCCTTCAGCGGACAGATCCTGGTGATGGCCGGCCTGGCCGACGCCAATTCGCCGGCCGGCGCGGCGGTGTTCGTGCTGGCGCTGGCCATCGTGATCTACCTCTTCGGGCCGGATGCCATCCTGCGTTTTCTCAGCGGCCTGACGATGGTGGTGGCGGTCTACCTGCTCACCGCCTTCGCCATCGAGCGCAGCGATGCCTACGACACGCTGATCAACGCCGTGTTGCGCTGGATCGCCTTCGACGATTTGCGCGGCATTGCCTTGTGGCTGCCGGCCTCGCTGTTGACGGCGTGGGTGGCGGCGCTGGCATTTGTCGCCAATCCGCGCCTGCCGGCGCAGCGCCGTGATGCGCTGCTGCCGTTGGCCTGGGCGTTCGCGCTGGCGGCGCAGGCCAGCGTGGTGCTGGCGGCGGGTGTGCCCGTCTGGCAGCTGCCTGCGCTGTGGCAGACGCATGCGCCGTCGGTCCTGTACCTGATCCTGGTGGTGGTGCTGCCGGTGGCCGCCGCCATTGCCGTCCTGCACCCGCGGCGCCAGGTGCTGGGCCGTGGCGTGCGCTACGGCGTGCCGCTGGGCCTGGCGCTGCTGGCGGGCTTCTGGCTGTCCTGGCCGGGCGTGGCCTATGCCCTGGCCTGGCTGCTGCTGGGCTTCGGCCTGCGCCGCGCCCGCTTGTTCCACCTGGGCCAGATCGCGGTGCTGCTGTGCCTGGTTTTCTACTACTACCGCCTGGACACGCCGCTGTTGTACAAGGCCGCTTTGTTGGCCGGCGCGGGTGTCCTGCTGCTGTTGCTGCGCGTGGCCGTCTGGGCAGTGCCGCGCTTGCGGGGCACGGCGGAGCCACGGGCCGTGCGCCCGGCCCGGGCAGCGCCATGGCGCGCCGGCCTCATCGCCGCGGGTCTGTTGCTGTGCCTGGGCGCCGCCAATACGGCCATCTGGCAGCGTGAGCAACTGCTGGCCCATGGGCAGGTGGTGCGGCTGGAACTGGCGTCGCGCGATCCGCGCTCGCTGCTGCAGGGTGACTATATGGATCTGCGTTTCGTCGCCGCGCAAGCCGTCGGCACGCTGCAGGACAGCCTGCCGGCCGCCGCCGGTCCGCTGCACGCGCCCATCATCGATGCCTACCTGGTGCTCAAGCCGGACGAGCATGGCGTGGCCCAGCCCGTGCGCGTGCAGGCCGCGCCGCAGCCGCACGATGCCCAGGAAGTGGTGCTGCGCTACCGTTTGCGCGCCGGTGGCGTGCGCATCGTCACCAATGCCTATTTCTTCCCCGAAGGCCAGGGCGACCATTACGTGGGTGCCCGTTACGGCGAGCTGCGCGTGGACGACAACGGCACCGGCCTGCTGGTGAACCTGCTCGGCGAGGACTTCAAGCCGCTCTGAGCGGCCAGCGTGTTGCCCATGCGGCGCAGGCGTCGCGCAGGAAGGCCGCCGGGTCGGTGGCCTGCAATGCCGTGAAGCCCAGCGCCTGCCAGGCCTGGTTCAAGGTGACGATGGGCTGCGTCAGGTCCAGCGCGGGGGCGTGATTCTGCTTGGACAGCTTCAGGCCGCTGCGCGGATCCAGGATCAAGGGCACGTGCATGACGCGCGGCGGCGTCAGCCCCAGCATGCGCGCCAGCACGCGTTGGCGTGCCGTCGACGTCAGCAGGTCGGCACCGCGCACGACGTCGGTGACGCCCTGCGCGCCGTCATCCACCACCACCGCCAACTGATAGGCCCACAGGCCGTCGGCACGGCGCAGCACGAAGTCGCCCACGGCCCGTGCCACATCCTGGCGCTGTTGCCCCAGCCAGCGGTCTTCGAACACTTCGATGCCCGCCGGCACGCGCAAGCGCCACGCACGTGCCGCGCGTCCTGGCGGCAAGCCATGGCGGCAAGTGCCGGCATAGGGGCGTTCGCCCGTCTCGTCATCCTGCTGCGCCAGCCCGGTCAGTGCCGCCGCCGCATCGGCGATCTCGCGGCGCGTGCAGCCACAGCCGTAGATCAGGCCGCGCGCCGCCAGGTCGTCGAACGCGCGCTGGTAGACCGCATCGCGCGTGGATTGCCAGATCATCTCGCCATCCCAATGCAGGCCCAGCGCTTCCAGCTGTCCCATGATGATGCGGTCGGCGCCGGGCACGCTGCGCGGCTTGTCGACATCCTCGATACGCAGCAGCCATTTCCCTCCCGCCGCGCGCGCGTCCAGGTAGCTGGCCAGGGCCGCCACCAGCGAGCCGGCGTGCAGCGGGCCGCTGGGGCTGGGCGCGAAGCGGCCGACGTATGGGGCAACCTCGGGGGCAACCTCGGGGACAACCTCGGGAGCAACGTCAGGGCCAGTGGCAAGGCCGGCGTGGGTCATGGCAAGAGGCAAAACGTCATGGGGAGTAGGCCCACATTAGATCGCAAGCGCAGGGATGTTTATTGAAAAAATAATAAGCGGGGTTATTGGTTGCGCTCAGCGGGGATATAAAAAATCGCGGAAGAATATTGTTGCCAAAAAGCAAAACCGGCCCATCGGGCCGGCTTTCATCATCGAGGCGCAAGCCTCGGTGGGCAGTGCTTCAGTGCAGGCGTCGCACGTCGCCGTCGTCGTCCAGCAGCTCTTCGAGTACCAGGTTGTCGATGTCGGCTTCCTGGCTCCACAGCACCATCAAGGCAGTGATCTTGACCTTCGCCAGGGGGACGGGAGATTCAGGCGCGGCCAGCGCGCGGTCGATCACGATCTCACGCAAGGGCGCGGGCAGGACGCCGGCCGTTTCGAGAAACGTGATGAAACCGATGGCTTCGGTGCCCAATTGAAGATATTCGCTGTCGGTGTAGACGCGCGTACCGCCACTGGCCTGCGAGGCCAGATCGACGCAACGCTCGGTGGTCTCGGCCAGGCCGTAGAGCCAACCCAGGGCATCATCGATATCTTCGTGTTCGAAGCCTGCGGCTGCCAGGCGCTTGGCCAGGACATCTGCCGCGGGACAGGCTTGCGGCGTGTAGTAATTTTCGAAAAGGTAGACCAGGATATCGAACATATTGCGCCGTCTTCAGTCGTTATTTGCCCAGTCGGCCCGCTTATCGGCAAACCAGCAAACGTAAATTCACTTTACGCTTATTCATGTTGTGGGGCAACCGCAGGTGCGACGGGACAACAAACGAATAAGCAGGTATTACTTACCTTATCAGCCGTTTTGCGACTTTTTCAGACAAAAGTCAGAAAATTGATTGTATTAGCAATAACACATTGCACATTGACAAAGGAGCGCACGTTGGAGAACACCGACATCGATATCCAGGGCACCGGTCTGCCGGCCTTGACCCTGCCGCCGCCCGCCAAGCCCGGCATGACGCTGGCGGAAGTGGATACGCCCGCGCTGGTGCTGGATCTGGATATCTTCGAAAGCAATCTGCGCATCATGCAGGACTGGGCGCGGCACCATGACATCGCCCTGCGGCCGCATGCCAAGGCGCACAAGTGCCCGGAAGTTTCGCTGCGCCAGATCGCCCTGGGCGCGCGCGGCGTGTGCGTGCAGAAGGTCAGTGAAGCGCTGCCGTTCGTGGCCGCCGGCATCGCCGATATCCATATCAGCAACGAGGTCGTCGGCGAGTCCAAGCTGGCGCTGCTGGCCCAGCTGGCCCGCCGCGCCCGCGTCAGTGTTTGCGTCGACAACGCGGCCAACGTCGCGGCCCTGTCGCGCGCGGTGGCGGCGCTGGATGCCCGTGTCGACGTGCTGGTGGAGATCGACGTGGGCCAGGGCCGCTGCGGCGTAGCGTCGCCGACGGCGGCGCTGGAGCTGGCGCGCCGCGTGGAAAGCCTGCCCGGCCTGCGCTTCGCCGGCATCCAGGCCTATCACGGCTCCCTGCAACATCGCCGCGGCCATGCCGAACGGGCCCAGGCCTGCCTGGAATCGGCGGCGCGCGCGCGCCAGTGTGCCGAGGTCCTGCATGAGCACGGCTATGCCTGCCCCATCATTACCGGCGGCGGCACTGGTAGCGCGGAATTCGACGGGCCTGGCGACGTGTATACGGAATTGCAGGCCGGCAGCTATGCCTTCATGGACGGCGACTACGGTGCCAACGAATGGGCCGGTGAATTGAAATTCGGCAACAGCCTGTTCCTGCTCGGCACGGTGATGAGCGTGCCGACGGCGGACCGCGTGGTATTGGATGTGGGACTGAAATCCACCACGGTCGAATGCGGCCTGCCCAAGGTGTATGAGCGCGACAATCTTCTGTATGTCGCCGCCAACGACGAGCACGGCGTCGTGCGCGTGGCCGCCGGCACCGCCGCGCCCGCCCTGGGCGAGAAGCTGCGCCTGGTGCCGTCGCACGTGGATCCCACGTTCAATCTGCACAGCGACCTGGTGGTGCTGCGCGGCGGCGTCGTGGAAGGGGTATGGCCCATCGCTGCGCGCGGGCTCAGCCGCTGAGCCATTGCGCTCAGTGCGCCATTCCCAGGAATTGCTGCAGTTCCGCCGTGCGCGGGTTGCCGAACACCTCGTCCGGCGGCCCGCTCTCGTGCACCTTGCCCTCGTGCATGAACACCACGCGATCGCAGACTTCGCGGGCAAAGCGCATCTCATGCGTCACCATCAGCAGCGTCATGCCATCGGCAGCCAGGCCGCGCACCACCGCCAGTACTTCATTGACCAGTTCCGGGTCCAGCGCGGAGGTGATCTCGTCGCACAGCAGGGCGATGGGCTGCATGGCCAGTGCGCGGGCAATGGCCACGCGCTGCTGCTGGCCGCCCGACAGCTGATCCGGCCACGCATCGAACTTGTGGCCCAGGCCCACCCGTTCCAGCATGGTGCGCGCCAGCACTTCCGCTTCGGCCTCGGGCAGCTTGCGAGTGACCATGGGCGACAGCATGACGTTGCGGCCGGCCGTCAGGTGCGGGAACAGATTGAACTGCTGGAAGATCATGCCGACCTTCAGCCGCAGCGCGCGCAGGTGCAGGTCGTCCGGCACCAGCTTGGCCTCGGCCACCATGATGGCGCCGCTATCCAGCGTCTCCAGGCCGTTGATGCAGCGTAGCAGCGTGCTCTTGCCGGAGCCGCTCTTGCCGATGATGGCGATGACCTCGCCCGGCTCGACCCGCAGGGTGACACCCTTCAGCACTTCATTCGCGCCAAAGCGCTTGCGGATGTCTTCAATGGCGATGAGGGGCATTGAGCTTCCTTTCCAGGCGCAGGCTGGCGCGTGACAGCGGCCAGCACAGGACAAAATAGATCAGCGCAGCCACGCCATACACCGTGAACGGATTGAATGTCGCATTGGTGATGATGGTGCTGGCTTTGGACAATTCGGTGAAGCCGATGATGGACGTCAGCGCCGTACTCTTGACGATCTGCACGGCGAAGCCCACCGTTGGCGCCACCGCGACGCGTAGCGCCTGGGGCAGCACGACGTAACGCATCTGCTGGAAGTAGCCCATGGCCAGGCTGGCCGAGGCTTCCCACTGCCCGCGATTGATCGATTCGACGCAGCCGCGCCAGATCTCCGCCAGGAATGCGGCCGACCACAGCGCCAGCGCGGCGCCGGCCGCAAGCCAGGCCGGTACATCGATTCCCGCCAGGGACAGGCCGAAGAACATCAGGAACAGCTGCATCAGCAGCGGCGTGCCCTGGAACAGCTCGATGAAGACCCACGCGACGCGGCGCGGCCAGCGCCGTCTGGATACCCGCATCAGCAGCATCAGCAAGCCGATCAGGGTGCCGGAGACAAAGGTGACCAGGGCCAGCAGCACGGTCCAGCGCGCTGCCAGCAGCAGGTTGCGCACGATGTCCCACAGGGTGAATTCCATCATCGCGACGCCCTCCTGAACAGGCGTTGGCCGACCAGGCGCAGCAACTGGCGCAATACGATGGCCAGCAGCAGGTAGATCACCGTCGTGACGATGTACACCTCGAATGCGCGGAAGTTGCGCGACTGAATGAAGTTGGCCGCGAAGGACAGGTCCTCGGCGGCGATCTGCGAACACACCGCCGAGCCCAGCATCACGATCACGATCTGCGAAGACAGGGCCGGCCAGATGCGCGCCAGCGCCGGCTTGAGCACGATGTAGCGGAACACCTCCAGGCGGGTCATGGCCAGGCTGGCGCCCGCCTCGTATTGGCCACGTGGCGTGGCCGCGATGCCGGCACGGATGATCTCGGCGCTGTAGGCGCCCAGGTTCACGGCCATCGCCAGGCAGGCGGCCTGCATCTCACCCAGTTGCAAGCCAAGCGCCGGCAGGCCGAAGAAGATGAAGAACAACTGGATCAGGAAAGGCGTGTTGCGGATCAGTTCGACATAGGCGGTGACGAAAGGCCGCAGCCCGCGCGGTCCTTCCGTACGGGCCCAGGCCGCGGCGATGCCGATGGCTACCCCCGCCACCGCGCCGAAGGCGATCAGTTCGACCGTGATACCCAGGCCCTTGACGAGCACGGGCGTGTAGTCGGCGATAGACGAGAAGTCGAATCGATAGGCCATGAGCGCGACTGGCCTCAGAGGCCGGCGGGAAGGTCGCTACCGAGCCACTTCCTGGAAATGGTGTTCAGCGATCCATCCTTCTTGGCGTCGGCGAGGATGGCGTTGACCTTGGCCTGCAGCGCCGATTCGCCCTGGTTCAGGCCGATGAAGCAGGGCGAGTCCTTGATCAGGAATTTGGTCTCGGGCTTCTTGGGCGGATTCCTGGCCAGGATGGCGGCGGCCACGACGTTGCCGGTGGCGATCAATTGCACCTGGTTGGAAAGGAAGGCGCTGATGGTGCCATTGTTGTCTTCGTAGCGCTTGATGGTGGCGTCGGCGGGCGCGACCTTGCTCAGCTCGATGTCTTCCACCGCGCCGCGGGTCACGCCTATGGTCTTGCCCGACAGGTCCGCGGCCTTGGCGGCCTTGATGCTGGCCGGGCCGAAGACGCCGTTGAAGAAGGGGGCGTAGGCGTCGGTGAAGGCGATGACTTTCTCGCGCTCCGCGTTCTTGCCCATGCTGGAGATCACCAGGTCGACCTTGTTGGTCTGCAGGTAGGCGATGCGATTGGCGCTGGTTACCGGCACCAGTTCGACCGTCACGCCCAGCCGGCTGGCGATCAGCTTGGCGGTGTCGATGTCGTAGCCGACCGGCTTGAGGTCGGCTCCCACCGACCCGAAAGGCGGGAAGTCCTGTGGCACGGCAACGCGCAGGCTGCCGTTCTTCATGATGTTGGCCAGGGCATCGGCGTGAGCGGCCGGGGCGCCGGCCAGGGTGGTGGCGGCGCACAGCGCGAGCAGCAGTTGACGACGATTCATGCAAGACTCCCTACGGGGTAAGAAGGTGGACAGGGTTGCACACCATATCGGTATACAAAACTCTCAATGCAAGATCTGTGCCATGTCGTCGCGAGGGTTCATCGCCGCCGCGCTGCCCCCTCGGCGCGGGCTCGGCGGTGTTTATTCCTTGCGGCGCGGACCTGCGGGGGAGACGCCCGCGCCACGGTGGCGCATGCCTGCGCACCACGGTGGTGTGCGGCGCACCTTTGTGGTGCCGCAGGTGGTGCCGAGCGCTGATGCCGCCGTTTGTGCCACGGTCGGTGCCGCGGATGACGCCACGAGCAGGGACGCGATGTCAGGTCAGCAGCGCGGCGACCAGGCCGCCGGACGAGGCGGGAGCTTCGTCGAAATTCAGCGCCTGCTCGACATGATCCAGGTGTGCGGCCATCAGGGCGCACGCGCTGTCGACGTCGCCCTTGCGTGCCACGCGCAGGAATTCACGATGCTCGTCCGAGGAGCACACGGCATCCAGGGTCGACTGGTAGAAGGCCGTGATGACAGAACTGCGCGCCGACAGGTCACGCAGCATTTCGGTGAGTACCGCATTGCCGGCGACTTCGGCCAGCAGCAGGTGGAAGTCGGCCAGCAGGTGATTGCGCAGCGGTACGTCCTCGCCGGCGGCCGCCTTGCGTTCTTCCTTCAGGTGCTGCTCGATGCGGCGATAGTCCGCGGGCGTCGCACGCGCCACGAACTCACGCACCATCGCGGCTTCCAGGACGCGCCGTACGGCGAAGAGGTCGCGCGCTTCCTCGGCGCTGGGCTTGCTGACGAAAGCGCCTTTGTCCGGGATGGTGGTAATCAGCTTGTCCTTGGCCAGCATCAGCAGCGCCGCGCGTATCTTCGTGCGGCTGACACCATAGGCGCGCGCCAGTGCTTCTTCCCGCAGACGCGTGCCGGGCGGCAGCCGATGGGTGGTGATGGCGCGGGCGATGTCGGCGGCGATGTCCTCGCCATTCATGTCCGATGCGGGGGGAGTTTCTTTTTTCATGACAGCCTGTTTCCTGACTCGGCAAGTCTACCGACAAATTTGCCACACCGGTATTGAATACAAAAATTACATGCATTAAAGTCGGCGCATGAATACAGCCTCCCTCCACGCCGCCCTGTCGTCCTTCATCGAGCAGGGGCACGCGGCCCAGATCGAATTCCTGCGCGAAGTGGTTCGCGTGCCGTCGGACAATCCCGCGGGCGACTGCGCGCCGCTGGGCCGGCGCACGCAGGCGTTGCTGACGGCCCTGGGCCTGGAGGTCGAGGCGTTGCCGGTGCCGGAGACGCAGGTGCTGGCCACCGGCATGCAGTCGGCCATCAATCTGATTGTGCGCAAGCGCTTCGGCGAGGGCGGCCCGGTGGTCGCCTTGAACGCGCATGGCGACGTGGTGCCGCCCGGACAGGGCTGGACCCATGATCCCTATGGCGGCGACATCGTGCAGGACCCGCAACATGGTCCGGTGATGTATGGCCGCGGCGTGGCCGTGTCGAAGTCGGATTTCGCGACGTATACGTGGGCACTGCTGGCCTTGCTGGACGCGCAGCGCCAGGGCGTGCCGTTGCGTGGCACGGTGGAGCTGCATCTGACGTTCGACGAAGAAGTCGGTGGCGAAATCGGGCCGCGCTATCTGCTCGAAGGCGGCTACAGCAAGCCCGACTACGCGATTTCCGCGGGCTTTGCCTACGGCATCACGTCGGCCCACAACGGCTGCCTGCACGTCGAGGTGGCGGTGCGCGGCCAGCAGGCGCATGCGGCCATGCCCGCCACCGGCGTGGATGCGCTGGAAGCGGCCACGCACGTGCTGGGCCGGCTTTATGCCTTCCGCGAGGACCTGGCGCAACGCAAGTCGGCCACGCCGGGCATCGGCGCGCCGACCTTGAACGTGGGCTTGATCGCGGGCGGCATCAATACCAATGTGGTGCCCGACCTGGTGACCTTCCGCATCGACCGCCGCATGATTCCCGAAGAAGCCGGACACGACGTGGAAGGCGAACTGCGCGCGCTGGTGGATGCGGCGATGGCACAGCGTCCCGGCGCGACGGCGACCGTGCGGCGCATCATGCAGGCTGAACCGCTGGTACCGCTGGCGGGCTCGGATCGGCTGATCGAACCGCTACGCAAGCATGCGCAAGCCATCATGGGCAGCGATATTCCCGTGCAGGGCGTGCCGCTCTATACCGATGCGCGCCACTACACCCATCACGGTGTGCCCACCGTCCTGTACGGCGCCGGGCCGCGTACGCTGATGGAAGCGCGCGGGCATAACACGGACGAGAACCTGCGCCTGGACGATCTGCTGAAGGCCACCAAGGTGGTGGCCTTGACCCTGGCGGATCTGCTGTCCGCGTGATATTCACGCCGCCAGGCAGGCCTGGGTTCGACCTGGTGCCTGCCCTGCGGACCTGCTGCAATGCCGGCTTGCGCCGGCTATCCCGGCGCCGTCAGATCGAGACGGCCAGTTCCTGCAGGAAGCTGGCGGTAACCTGCGCCGCCAACTGCGCATCTTCGGCGGTGATGATTTCCAGCGGGTTGTGACTGATGCCGCCATTGCCGCAGCGGACGAACAGCATGCTCATCGACGCGGCCTGGCCCACCATCATGGCGTCATGGCCCGCGCCCGAGGGCAACTCATAGACTTCGGCGCCGTGTGCCGCGACGGCCTTGGCCCACAGTGCCTGTTCGGCCGGCGCGCAGGCCGACGCGGTCTTGCGCATGACTTCGTCCGTCTCGCAGCGCACGCCACGGCGTTGGCAGATGGCTTCGATGCGGGCTTCGATGTCCGCCAGGGCGGCGTCGCGCATGGGGTCTTGCGGCGCGCGCAGGTCCAGCGACAGGCGGCAGGCGCCCGGCACGACGTTCACGGAGGCATTCAATACCTGCAAGGTACCGACCGTGCCAACCAGGCCCGGTACGCTGGCGCAGCGTTGCTCGACGTAGAGGATGATCTCGGCGGCGGCGCAGGCTGCGTCGTGGCGCATGTCCATGGGCGTGGTGCCGGCGTGGCTGGCCAGGCCGGTGAGGGTAAGGATGCGGCGGACGCCGCCATTGATGGCGGTGACGATGCCCAGGGGCAGGCCGCGGTCCAGCAGGACGGGGCCTTGCTCGATATGCACTTCGAAGTAATGTTTGATGCGGGCGACGTCGGTGGCGCAGTGGGTGCTTTGCGCCGGGTCCAGGCCGGCGGCGGCGATGGCCGCGCGCATGCTGATGCCGTCGGCGTCGGTCTTTTCCAGGGCGGTGTCGTCGAAGCGGCCGATGTAGGCGGAGGAGCCCAGGAAGGTGCTGCCGAAGCGCAGGCCTTCTTCTTCGGAGAAGGCAACGACTTCCAGGTCGTAGGGCAGGCGCCGGCCCTGGGCGTGCAGGTCGGCGACGATGGCCATGGGCAACAGGATGCCCAGGCGGCCGTCGTACTTGCCGCCATCGCGCACGGTGTCGTAGTGGCTGCCGGTCGAGACGATGCGGGGTTGTGCTGCCGCGGGGTCGGCGCGGTATACGCCGATGACATTGCCCACGGCGTCATGGCGGACTTCATCGAAGCCGGATGCGCGCATCCAGGTGTCGAGTTGCGCGGCCACCGCGCGGTGCGCGGGGGTCATGTAGGCGCATGTCAGCGTGCCGGGGTGATCGGTGTGGGTGGCCAGGTCGGCGGACCAGGCCATGATGCGATTGCCAAGCGTAGGGGAAGTATTCATGCGCGGTACTTTACCTGCACCTAGGATTGCTTTGGGAATCTGTACCCGAGGTTTCGCGTACGTCCCTGACCGTGACTGACGATTCTCGGTTTCGGGACGGTGCAGGGACTTCAGTTGCCGTGGATCAATCCACCTCGGCGCCGGATACGCGCACGGCATCGCCCCATTTCTTGACTTCGGTGGCGATGAACGCGCCCGTTTCCGTCGGGCTCATGGGCATGGGCTCGGCACCGCGGTCGCGCAGGAATTGCGCCATGGCGTCGCTGTTCAGGACACCCTGGATGCGCTTGTTGAGGTCGTCGACGATGGCCGCCGGCGTGCCCTTGGGCGCCAGGATGGCGGCCCAGCCTATGGCTTCGAAATTGGGGTAGCCGGTTTCGGCCACGGTGGGGACGTCGGGCAACTGCGGCAGGCGCTTGGCCGTGGTCACCGCCAGGGCAGTGGCTTTGCCGCTCTTGACGTGCGGCAGGCCCGCGGTCACCGAATCCACCATCAAGGGCACCTGGTTGCCCAGGAAGTCCGCCTGCGCTGGGCCGCTACCCTTGTAGGGGATGTGACGGATGTCAACCTTGGCGGCGGCCTTGAACATTTCGGCCGACAAATGCTGGGTGCCGCCAATGCCGGCGCTGGCATAGGCCAGCGCACCGGGCTGGGCGCGCGCCTTCTTGACCAGGTCCTGCATGCTGGTGATGCCCGACTGCGGGTTCGCCAGGAACATCAGGGGCACGGAGAAGACGCCGGAGACGGGCGCGAAATCGTCCGCCAGGCTGTAGTCCAGCTTCTTGTACAAGGTCTGGTTGACGGCCGCGGCACTGCCGGCAATCACCAGCGTGTAGCCATCCGGCGTCGAGCGGGCCGCCTGGGCCATGCCGATGTTGCTGCCGGCACCGGCGCGGTTGTCGACGATGATGGTCTGCCCCAGCTGCTGCCCCAGCTTTTCAGCCAGCGCGCGCGCGAAGATGTCGGTGGCCTGCCCGGGCGGGAAGGGGACGATCAGGCGGATGGCGTGGTCGGGATATTCGGCATGCGCCGAGAAAGCGGCCGCGGCCAAGGTGGTGGCGGCAATGATTTTTTTGAGCATGATCGAGGGGACTCAGGAAATTCAGGGGACGCTGCAAGGGCCCAGTGTCTCGTGGCGGCGACGGTGGCGCCGGTCCGGGCATTATTTGTCTCGGGTTTTGACGAAAGCAGCCGCTTTTGACGAAAGCCGTCATCCCAGGGTGCTAAATTTACCCTTTTTGCCCGCTGGCGTGCCCGGCGGGGTGTCCTTCCCCTTCAGGAACCGTCATGGACTTCAACCAGTACAACGTCAACACCCTCATGGAAATCACTTCCCGCCCGGACCTGGTGTTCGTGCGCGGTCAAGGTTCCTGGCTGGAGGACAATACTGGTAAGCGATATCTGGATTTCATCCAGGGCTGGGCCGTGAACTGCCTGGGCCACAGCGCCCCGGAAATGGTCCGCGCCGTCAATGAACAGGCTGGCAAGCTGCTGAATCCGTCGCCCGCCTTCTTCAATGAGCCGTCGTTGCAACTGGCCCAGCGCCTGACGCAGTCGTCCGTGTTCGACCGTGTGTTCTTCGCCAACAGCGGCGCGGAGGCCAATGAAGGCGCCATCAAGCTGGCGCGCAAATGGGGCCGCGTCAATCGCAACGGCGCCTACAAGATCATCACCATGGACCACGGCTTCCATGGCCGCACCATCGCCACCATGTCGGCATCCGGCAAGCCGGGCTGGGACACGATGTTCGCGCCCCAGGTCGACGGGTTCCCCAAGGCCGACCTGAACGACCTGGATTCCGTGCGCAAGCTGATCGACGCGCAAACCGTGGCGATCATGCTGGAACCGATCCAGGGCGAAGGCGGTGTGATTCCCGCGACCAAGGAATTCTTGCAAGGGCTGCGCAAGCTGGCCGACGAGCACGGCATCCTGCTGATCGTCGACGAAGTGCAGACCGGCATGGGCCGTACGGGCACCATGTACGCCTATCAGCAAGCGGGCATCACCCCGGACATCATGACGCTGGGCAAGGGCATCGGCGGCGGCGTGCCGCTGGCCGCGCTGCTGGCGCGCCAGGACGTCAGCGTGTTTTCGCACGGTGAACAGGGTGGTACGTACAACGGCAATCCGCTGATGACGGCGGTGGGTGTGGCCGTGTTCGACGCGCTGGCCGCGCCGGGCTTCCTGGAGTCGGTGCAGGCCCGTGGGCGCCAGCTGTCCGAAGGCCTGCTGGCCTTGTCCGCCAAGTGGGGCATGCAAGGTGAACGCGGCGCCGGCCTGTTGCGCGCGCTGATCATGGACCGCGATGATGGTCCCGCCATCGTCGATGCGGCCCGCAAGCTGAATCCTGAAGGCCTGCTGCTGAACGCGCCGCGTGGC
This sequence comes from Achromobacter sp. HZ34, assembly GCF_002209485.1. Lineage (GTDB taxonomy): Bacteria > Pseudomonadota > Gammaproteobacteria > Burkholderiales > Burkholderiaceae_B > Bordetella_C. Next base: position 166,709 of record NZ_NJIX01000004.1, read on the forward strand.
AACCTGCTGCGCTTCATGCCCGCGCTGAACGTCACGGAGCAGGAAATCGACAGCATGCTGAAGACGCTGGACGGCCTGATCACCGCCATCCGCAAGTAATTCGTCATTCGCCTTGGCGAATGCAGTGAAAAGGGCGCCGTTCAAAATGACGGCGCCCTTTTTGTTTTGCATGTTCGGGTGATTTGAAAATCATCGTGCCGCCCCCCTCGAAGGGGGCGGCACATATGGTCGATTAGTTTAATGGGGGACCCCCCATCGCCCCCTTTCTGGGCTATCGCCCCTCGAGGCCAGAGTCGGTGTTTGCTGCCGTATATCCGCCTGGGTAGCTGGTGTTCTTACGCCAGTGCGATCAGTACGGCGCCCTCGCTGACCTGGTCGCCGATGGCGTGGAAGATTTCGGTGACTTCGCCGTCGGTGCCGGCGGTGATGGTGTGTTCCATCTTCATCGCTTCCATCACCAGCAAGGGCTGGCCCTTCTCCACCTTGTCGCCGGCGGCGACGTGGATCGCGATGATCTTGCCGGGCATCGGCGCGCTCATGTCGCCGGCGTGGTCGCCTGCCTCTTCGCCGGCATGGGCCAAGGGGTCATTGCGCACCAGGACATGGGTGGCGCCATCCAGGAAGACATACGCCGATTCCCCCTCCAGCAGGACGTCGGCAGTGTAGTCGCGGCCCCCCAACTGTATGCGCACGCGCGCGCCCTTGCCTTGCCAGGAAAAGGCCTGCGCGCCGGCCGCTGCGACTTCCTCGAACGTCCAGCCGCTTTCCGTGCGTGCCACGCGTACCGTGCGCGAGGTATCCCCGTCGAGCCAGTCCAGCGCACGGTGGTAAGCGCCACCGACCCGCCACCCATCGGTGGCAGCCCAGGGATCGGGCGCGGCGTGCGCGGCGGCTATCGTCTCCTGCGTCAGGCGAGCGGCAGTCGCCAATGCCAGCGCGGCCACGGGTGTGGCGGCCGGCGCCGGCAGCAACGTGGCGCGCCGGCGTTCGATCAGCCCGGTATCCAGATCGGCCGTGGCAAACGCTTCATCCCGCATCAGCCGGCCCAGAAACGCGGCATTGGTATGCACACCGACCACGCGCGTATGTGCCAGCGCCTGGATCATGCGCGCACGCGCTTCGTCCCGATCGGCTCCGTGCACGATCAGCTTGGCGATCATCGGGTCGTAGTAAGGCGTGATGGCATCGCCCGCCCGTACCCCTCCATCCACCCGCACATCGCCGCGCGTGAAGGCCGTGTGGGCAGGCAGTGCCAGATGCGCCAGCGTACCGATGGACGGCAAAAAACCGTTGTCCGGATTCTCCGCGTACAGGCGCGCTTCGATCGCGTGCCCCTGTATCGCCAGGTCTTCCTGGCGCGCCGGCAGCGGCGCCCCAGCCGCCACGCGCAACTGCCATTCGACCAGGTCCTGGCCGGTGATGGCCTCCGTCACGGGATGCTCCACCTGCAGGCGGGTATTCATTTCCATGAAATAGAAACGCCCGTCGGGCTCGGCGATGAACTCCACCGTGCCGGCGCCGACATACCCCACCGCGCGCGCGGCGGCCACCGCGGCGGCGCCCATCTCGGCGCGGCGTTGCGGCGTCATGCCGGGCGCGGGGGCTTCCTCGATCACCTTCTGGTGGCGCCGCTGCACCGAGCAATCGCGCTCGAACAGATAGACGCACTGCCCCTGCGTGTCTGCAAAGACCTGGATCTCGATATGGCGCGGCTTCTGCAGATAGCGTTCGATCAGCACGCGATCGTCGCCGAAGCTGGCAGCCGCCTCGCGCCGGCAGGACGCCAGCGCCTCGGCGAACGCGCCCGACTGCTCCACCACGCGCATGCCCTTGCCGCCACCGCCCGCGCTGGCCTTGATCAATACCGGATAGCCGATGGCATCGGCCTGCTGGTGGAGAAAGCCGGCATCCTGGTTGTCGCCGTGATAGCCGGGCACCAGGGGCACGCCGGCTTTTTCCATCAACGACTTGGCTGCCGACTTGCTGCCCATGGCGGCGATGGCGTCCGGCGGCGGTCCGACGAAGACCAGGCCGGCGGCGGCCGCCTTGCGCGCGAACTCGGCGTTCTCCGATAGAAAGCCATAACCTGGATGGATGGCCTGCGCGCCGGAATCCAGCGCGGCCTGCAGGATGGCGTCGCCACGCAGGTAGCTGGCGCGCGGTTCCGGGCCGCCGATATGGACCGCCAGATCGCAGGCGGCCACATGGCGGGCATGCGCGTCGGCATCGGAATAGACGGCCACCGTGCGTATGCCCAGCCGGCGCGCCGTGGCGGCGATGCGGCAGGCGATTTCGCCGCGATTGGCGATCAGCAGGGTCGAGAACATACGTACTCCTGTCCGCGCTTGCGGATTCATGCTGGTTTGGATGAGAGATCCGACGTCATTTCAGGCGTCACTTCAGGCAGGCATCCGGGCGCTACATCCGGAACACGCCGAAGCGCGTGTCCTCGATGGGTGCGTTGAGCGCGGCGGACAGCCCCAGCGCCAGCACGCGACGGGTGTCCGAGGGCGCGATGATGCCGTCATCCCACAGGCGTGCCGTGGCATGCAGGGGATGTCCTTCCTGCTCGTACTGCGCGCGGATGGGTGCCTTGAAAGCCTCTTCCTCGGCCGCGGCCCAGCTGCCGCCGCGCGCCTGGATGCCGTCGCGCTTGACGGTGGCCAGCACGCTGGCGGCCTGTTCGCCACCCATCACGGAAATGCGCGCGTTGGGCCACATGAACAGCAGGCGCGGCGCGAACGCGCGGCCGCACATGCCATAGTTGCCGGCGCCGAAAGAGCCGCCGATCAGCACCGTGAACTTGGGCACGGCGGCGGTGGCGACGGCGGTGACCATCTTGGCCCCATGGCGCGCGATGCCTTCGTTCTCGTACTTGCGGCCCACCATGAAGCCGGTGATGTTCTGCAGGAACACCAGCGGGATCTTGCGCTGCGCGCACAGCTCGATGAAGTGCGCGCCCTTCTGCGCCGACTCGGAAAACAGGATGCCGTTATTGGCGACGATGCCCACGGGCATGCCGTGGATGTGGGCGAAGCCCGTCACCAGCGTGGCGCCGAAGCGCGCCTTGAATTCGTCGAAGGCGGAATCGTCGACGACGCGCGCGATGACTTCGCGCACATCGTAGGGCTTGCGCGTGTCGGCCGGGATGATGCCGTCCAGTTCCGCCGGGTCGTAGCGCGGCGGCAGTACGGACGTCAGCGCCATGTCCGGCTGCTTGCGCCGGTTCAGGCGCGCCACCGCGTCCCGCGCCAGGCGCAGGGCATGGTGGTCGTTGTTGGCCAGGTGATCGGCCACGCCCGACAGGCGGGTATGGACGTCGCCGCCGCCCAGGTCCTCGGCGCTGACCTCTTCGCCCGTCGCCGCCTTCACCAGTGGCGGGCCGCCCAGGAAGATGGTGCCCTGGTCGCGCACGATGATGGATTCGTCGCTCATGGCGGGCACGTAGGCGCCGCCGGCGGTGCAGGACCCCATCACCACCGCGATCTGCGCGATGCCTTGCGACGACATCTGCGCCTGGTTGTAGAAGATGCGGCCGAAGTGGTCGCGGTCGGGGAACACGTCGTCCTGGCGCGGCAGGTTGGCACCGCCCGAGTCGACCAGATACACGCAGGGCAGCCGGTTCTGCGCGGCGATTTCCTGCGCGCGCAGATGCTTCTTCACCGTGATCGGGTAGTAGGTGCCGCCCTTGACGGTGGCGTCGTTGCAGACGATGACGCATTCGACGCCGGCGATGCGGCCGATGCCGGTGATCAGGCCGGCGCCGGGTGCCTCGTCGCCGTACATGCCATGTGCCGCCAGCGGCGACAGTTCAAGAAACGGCGTGCCCGGGTCGAGCAACTGCTCCACGCGGTCACGGGGCAGCAGTTTGCCGCGCGCCACGTGCCTGGCGCGCGCCTGTTCGCCGCCGCCCAGGGCCGTGCGGGCCATGTGCTCGCGCACGGTGTCCAGTTGCGCGCGCATGGCGGCGGCATTGTCGGCGTATTCCTGCGAGCGCGGATTGATGCGCGATTCAATGATGGGCATGGTGGCTGGGGCCCCGCTGGCGTAACGTGGACCGGCACGCTGCGTGGGCGCGCACGGATTGAAGGGCGAATAAAGCGTGATGGATGCGGTGTGGCGGTCGGCGGGCGCGGGCCGCAAGTCAGCGGCAACATCCGCACCGACCGCCAGGAGCGGTCGCCTCTCGCGGCGGCCGCTCCTTCAGGCAGGCATCAGGCCAGGGTCTGAAACCCGGGCTCAGACCATCTCGATGGCCATGGCCACGGCTTCACCACCGCCGATGCACAGCGTGGCCACGCCGCGCTTGCCGCCCTGCTTGCGCAGCGCGCCGATCAGCGTGGTGACCAGGCGGGCGCCCGACGCGCCGATGGGATGGCCCAGCGCGGTGGCGCCGCCGTGCACGTTGACCTTGTCGTGCGGCAGGTCGAATTCCTTCATCGCGGCCATGGTGACCACGGCGAAGGCTTCGTTGATTTCATACAGGTCGACGTCGGCGGCCTTCCAGCCGGTCTTCTTGAACAGGTTGCGCAGCGCGCCCACCGGGGCGGTGGTGAACCAGTCCGGTTCCTGCGAATGCTGGGCGTGGGCGACGATGCGCGCCAGCGGCTTCACGCCCAGTTTGTCAGCGGTGGAGGCGCGCATCAGCACCATGGCGGCGGCACCGTCGGAGATCGATGCCGACGTGGCGGCGGTAACCGTGCCGTCCTTCTTGAAGGCCGGCTTCAGCGTGGGAATCTTTTCCGGCATGGCCTTTGTGGGCGCTTCGTCGGTGTCGATCACGGTGTCGCCCTTGCGGCCGGCCACGGTGACGGGGGTGATTTCCCACTTGAAGCTGCCGTCTTCGCTGGCGGCGCGGGCGCGGCGCAGCGATTCGGTGGAGAAGGCGTCCTGCTGTTCGCGCGTGAACTCATATTTGCCGGCGCATTGCTCGGCGAACACGCCCATGGCCGTGCCCTTCTGATAGGCATCTTCCAGGCCGTCCAGCGCCATGTGGTCGTAGACGGTGGAATGGCCATAGCGGTAGCCCTGGCGGCCCTTGAGCATCAGGTAGGGGGCGTTGCTCATGCTTTCCTGGCCGCCTGCCACGATGACGTCGGCGGAACCGGCCATCAGCAGGTCATGGCCCAGCATGGCGGCCTTCAGGCCCGAGCCGCAGACCTTGTGGATGGTGGAGCAGGCAACGTTCTTGGGCAGGCCGGCGCCCAGCGCGGCCTGGCGCGCTGGCGCCTGGCCCTGGCCGGCTTGCAGCACATTACCCATGATGACTTCGTCGACCTGCTCGGGCTTGATGCCCGCGCGTTCCACGGCGGCCTTGATGGTGGCGGCGCCCAGTTCATGCGCGGCCAGGCTGGAGATGCTGCCCAGCATGCCGCCCATGGGCGTGCGGGCGACGGATACGATGACGACGGGATCGGACATGATGGACTCCTGACTAAGCGGTTTCGTTGAACAGTTCGCGGCCGATCAGCATGCGGCGGATTTCACTGGTGCCGGCGCCGATTTCGTATAGTTTCGCATCGCGCCACAAGCGGCCGGTGGGGAATTCGTTGATGTAACCATTCCCGCCCAGGATTTGTACGCTCTCCCCGGCCATCCAGGTGGCTTTTTCAGCGGTATACAGGATGAGGGCTGCGCAATCCTTGCGCACCTGGCGCACGTGGCCGCTACCCAGGCGGTCCAGGTTGCGGCCGACGGCGTAGCAGAAGGCGCGGCTGGCCTGCAGCGTGGTGTAGAGATCGGCCACCTTGCCCTGGATCAGCTGGAATTCGCCGATGGCCTGGCCGAACTGCTTGCGTTCGTGGATATAGGGAACCACCACGTCCATCACCGCCTGCATGATGCCCAGCGGGCCGCCAGCGAGGACCGCGCGCTCGTAGTCCAGGCCGCTCATCAGCACCTTGACGCCGCCGTTGACTTCGCCCAGCACGTTTTCTGCCGGCACTTCGCAGTCCTGGAAGACCAGTTCGCCGGTATGGCTGCCGCGCATGCCCAGCTTGTCCAGCTTTTGCGCGACGGAGAAACCGGGGAAATCCTTTTCCACCAGGAAGGCGGTAATGCCGCGCTGATGCGCTTGCGGATCGGTCTTGGCATAGACCACCAGGACATCGGCGTCGGGGCCGTTGGTGATCCACATCTTGTTGCCGTTCAGCACGTAGCGGTCGCCTTTTTTCTCGGCGCGCAGACGCATGCTGACCACGTCGGAACCGGCGCCCGGCTCGCTCATGGCCAGCGCGCCAATGTATTCACCGGACACCAGCTTGGGCAGATAGCGGGCTTTCTGCGCGGCGGTGCCGTTGCGGTGGATCTGGTTGACGCACAGGTTGGAATGGGCGCCATAGGACAGGCCCACCGACGCGCTGGCACGCGAGATTTCTTCCATGGCGATCATGTGGGCCAGGTAGCCCATGGCAGTGCCGCCATATTCCTCGGACACCGTCATGCCCAGCACGCCCAGGTCGCCGAACTTGCGCCACAGGTCCATCGGGAATTGGTCGCTGCGGTCGATTTCCGCGGCGCGCGGGGCGATTTCCGCCTGGGCGAAATGGCGCAGGGCGTCGCGCAGCATGTCCAGGTCGGCGCCCAGATCGAAATTCAAACCAGGAAGGTCCATGTGCCTGTCTCCGAAGATCCGCCCGCCGGTCTGAAGCCAGCGGTGCCGCGTCGCGCCGGGCGACGGTGGTGATGGGGTCTCATTCAAAATCTGGCCGACCGGCTGGCATGATGCGCCACGCCGTGAGCGGCGGCAATGCTGCAGTGCATAAATCGAGGACTATATTACGTTTACGTAAACGTAATATCAAGTGGCCGAAAACCCTTGTTTCAGCGTCGCTCAGGCCTGTCCGTCCAGCAGGTCGCGGCAGGCTATCTCCTGCGTGGCGATTTCGGCGAGGGTGTCGTCGATGTCGCGCCGCTGGCCCTCCAGCTGTTCGCGATGGCGCTGCAGGATGCCCAGGTATTCGCGCAACTGCGGCGTGGTGTCGCCGGGACCGTCGTACATATCGATCAGCGTGCGTATTTCCGCCAGCAGCAGGCCCAGGCGCTTGCCCCGTAGGGCCAGCTTCAGGCGGGCGCGGTCGCGCGTGCTGTAGACGCGATTGCGGCCGTCGCGGGCAGGGCTGACGATGCCCTGGTCTTCATAGAAGCGGATGGTGCGCGGCGTGATGTCGAATTCGCGCGCGAGTTCCGAGATGGTCCAGGATGTGGTCATGGGCATTTGGCAGCTTACGTAAACGTAACTTATGATGGTCCGCAGAGGACGTCAAGCGCGGCGCCCGACAACCTGGAGACCGCGGGCATGAATCCCGATGAGCACAAGCTGAGTTATCCCTGGGGCGACGATCTGCCGCAGCCCGGCACCGCGATAGACGTAGCCGACGGGGTGCGCTGGGTCCGCATGCCCTTGCCCTTCGCCCTGGACCACATCAACTTGTGGCTGCTGCGCGACCAGATCGACGGGCGCGCGGGTTGGACCGTGGTCGATTGCGGCGTCAGCCGCGATAACGTCAAGGCGTTGTGGGAACAGGTTTTCGAGAACGCCCTGGACGGCCTGCCTGTCCTGCGCGTGCTGGTCACGCATATGCATCCGGACCATGTGGGCCTGGCCGATTGGCTGTGCAAGCGCTGGAACGCGCCGCTGTGGATGACGATGACGGACTATGCCCTGGCTTGCCTGTGGTCGCGTTCGCACGGGTCGGGCGCGGGTGGCGAGGGGGCAGTGGCGCACTTCTCGCGCCACGGCATGACCGATCCCGCGTCGCTGGAAAAGCTGCGCGAGCGCGTCGGCTATTACCCCGACCTGGTGCCGTCGGTACCCGAAAGGTTCACCCGCATCATGCATGGCGACCAGGTGCGCATCGGCGGACGCGACTGGCGCGTGATCGTGGGCTATGGCCATGCGCCGGAGCATGCGTCGTTCTACTGCGAGCAGATCGGCGTGGTCATCACCGGCGACATGGTGCTGCCGCGCATTTCGACCAACGTCAGCGTGTTCGACTATGAGCCGGATGGCAATGGCTTGCAGCGCTATCTGGATTCCCTGGACGGCTACGCGGACGTGCCGGAATCGACCCTGGTACTGCCTTCGCACGGCCGTCCTTTCAAGGGGCTGCATGAACGCATCGCCCAGCAACGGCGCCATCACGCGGACCGCCTGGCGGAAGTGCTGCAAGCTTGCGCGCAGCCATGCAGCACGGCGGACATCGTGCCCATCATGTTCAAGCGCGCGCTGGATCTGCACCAGATGACGTTCGCCATGGGCGAGGCCCTGGCGCATCTGCACATGCTGTACTACCAGGGCAAGCTGACCCGGCGCACCGACGCCGATGGCATCGTGCGCTTCCAGGCCGTGGCATAAGGGCAGGCGCTCAGGGGCAGGCGCTCAGCGTCGCCCTCGTCATCGTCATCGGCTGAAGGCCAGCCGCAGCGCCAATCCCAGGAACACCACGCCCGCGCATACGTCCAGCGCGCGCCTGGCGGTGGGAGACCGCTGCAGCATCGCGCCGGCCGCGCCCGAGCAGATGGCGATGGCGCTGAACACCAGCAGCGTGGCCAGCATGAACAGCACGCCCAGCAGCACGATCTGCGGCGCTGCCGGCCCCGCTGCCGGCACGGTGAATTGCGGCAGGAAGGCCAGGAAGAACAGCACCACCTTGGGATTGGTGAGATTCATGATGATGCCGCGCCGGTACAAGGCCCCGGCGCTGGCCGGCCTCGTCGGTGCCGGCGCGTTGGCGGGGGCCTGGGTCTTCGTCCTGTCCGCGGGGATGTCCTGCCTCGTGGCGACCGTCCCGGCGTCGGCATTTGCCGCGGTCCCGGCATTCGTCCCGTTGCCCATGTGCGGCCGCAGCACTGAACGCACCACAGAACGCAGGATCTGCCAGGCCAGATACAGCAGATAAGCCGCGCCGCACAGGCGCAACACGACCAGTGCGGTCGGCCATGCAGCCAGCAAGGCCGCCAAGCCCGCGGCCACCGCGGCCGTATGCCCCACCAGGCCGGTGCACAGGCCCAGCACCACCAGCAGTCCGGCGCGTCGACCCCACAGGGCCGACTGCATCAGGACGAACAGATTGTCAGGGCCGGGCGTAAGCGCGAGCAGCACCGCGATGCCGAAGAAGCTGAGCAGGGTATGGGTATCAGGCATGGTGACGCGATGATAGCCGCAGAGCCGGCGGTATCCACGCCATGGCCGCCGCTTTTGGCCGTGGCCGCGATCACTGGGTACTATAGGTGCCTGGTACGTGCCCGAGTCCGTGCCTCGCCGTTATAACGCCCTATAAATCCGCTACAGAAACGCCATGACTGCATCGTCTTCCAAGCATCTTCAAACGCTGTTGCAACACGTCGGTACGGCCGACTTCGATCCGGCCACCGGTTCGGCGCCCGTGGCCCTGCCTTCGATGCGGACCAGCACGGTGCGCTTCCGCGACCTGTCGGCCCTGGAGGACGCGCAGCGGCGCAAAGGCATGGGCGAGCGCGCGGTGACCTACGGCCGCATGGGCATGGACACCCATATCGCGCTGGAAGAGGCGTTCAAGCAGCTCGAAGGCGGCGAGCAGGCCTTCCTGGCGCCGTCGGGCCTGTCCGCCATCACCCTGACCTTCATGACCTTCCTGTCGGCCGGCGACCACGCGCTGGTCTCGGACAACGTCTATGGCCCCGTGCGCCTGCTCGACACGGAAGTGCTGCGCCGCATGGGGATAGAGATCACGTATTTCGCGCCCAACCGCGAAGAGATCGACAGCCTGGTGCGGCCCAATACGAAGCTGCTGTATGTGGAGTCGCCCGGCTCGCTGTTGTTCGAGATGCTGGACCTGCCGGCGCTGGCGCGCCAGGCACAGCGCCACAAGCTGGTGCTGGCGGTGGATAACACCTGGGGCTCGGGCTACATCTACCAGCCGTTGAAGCTAGGCGCGCACGTGTCCGTGGTGGCCGGCACCAAGTACGTTGGCGGGCACTCCGACCTGATGCTGGGCGCGGTAGTGGCCAGCGATGCGGAGATCGGCCTGCGCCTGAACAAAACCCAGTACGCCATGGGCTATTCCATCAGCGCCGATGACGCCTGGCTGGCCCTGCGCGGCGTGCGCACGCTGCCCGTGCGCATGGCGCAGCACGCGCGCCACGCCTTGCAGGTCTGCACGTGGCTGCAAGCGCGCGCGGAAGTGGCGCGCATCTACCATCCCGCATGGCCGTCCGACCCCGGCCACGCTTTGTGGCAACGTGATTGCACCGGATCGAACGGCATGCTGGCGGTGGCCCTGAAGTTGTCGCCGGCCCAGTCGCGCCGCTTCGTCGAAGCCCTGCGGCTGTTCGGCATCGGCTTCTCCTGGGGCGGCTATGAAAGTCTCGTGCAGCTGGTCGATGCCGGCACGCTGAAGTCGCATCGGTACTGGAGCGACGACAATGCCGCGCTGGTGCGTCTGCATATCGGCCTGGAAGCGCCGGAGGACATCATCGCCGACCTGGCGCAAGCCCTCGACGCCGCCCAAGGCTGAGCCGGCCGCCGCGGTCCTGGAAAAAAATAAGGCGCACCACGGTGCGCCTTATTTTTTCCTTCAGCCCGGTCCGTCTATTTACCGCGCGCCATCGGGATCAGCTTGTCCACTTCGGCCAAGGCGCCTTCGTAGCTGTTGCCGGCCAGCACCGGTGAGGTCAGGAACTTGCCGCCCACGCCGAACGAGGGCGTGCCGTCGATGTGGTAAGCCTCGGCCAGCTGATTCGCGCGTTGCACTTCCGTGCCCACCGTGAACGAATCGAAGACCGAATCGAACTTGGCGCGATCCACGCCCTGTTCGGCGGCCCAGTCGCCAATCGCCTTCTTGTCATACAGGCGCTTGTGATCGACATGCAGCGCGGCGAAGAACTTGGGATGCAGGTCCGAACGGCCCAGCGCTTCCAGCGTGTAGAAAAGTTGCTGCATCGGCTTCATGGCGGCGTTGAAAGCCACCGGCACCTGCTTGAGCACCACGTCCGAGGGCGCTTTCTTGACCCAGTCCAGCACCATGGGCTCCATGGCGTTGCAGTGCGGGCAGCTATAAGCAAAGAACTCCAGCACCTCGATCTTCCCCGGGGTGTCCGACGGCAAGGGCGGGTTGACCAGCACATAGGCCTGGGCGCCCGGGGCGCCCTGGGCGTGGCTGAGGGGAGCAAACAGCGTGGTGGCCGCAAGGGCGGAGACTGCCAGCAGGCGGGTGAGCAATTTGGTCATGTCGGTTGGGTTCCGGGGAGTTGAATCAGATCAGCAGGGAGTAGACCACGAATCAGACCATGGATCGCTGCCGGAGTTCCTGGCCGCGGCACGGCGCGGCCAGGGTTCGTTCATTGGCGCATGACCGCCACTTCGATTTTGCTTTCGCCCAGGCGGGCGCGGGCGCGATTCATGTCGTCCAGCTTGCTGAAAGGGCCGACTCGCACGCGGTTCAGGGGCTTGCCATTGACCTCGGCGCGCTGCACGGCCACCGGCAGGCCCAGCATGATGATGCGCGCCTTCATGGCCTCGGCTTCGTCCGAACTGCGGTAGGCCCCCGCCTGCAGGAAGTAGGTGTCCTTGCCGGTCTTGGCGTCCTTGCTGCTGGCGGTGGGCGCAGCGCTGGCCACGGCGGCGGGCGGCTTGGCCGCGGGTTTCTCGGCGGCCGGTTTGTCCGCGGGCTTGTCACGGGGCTTGTCCGCCGCTTTCTCTGCCGATTGTGCTGTCGACGGCCCCGCCCCGCTGCGTGCCGCCAGCGTATCGTTGGACGGCAGGGTGGCGATCAAGGCGCCCAGGTCGTCCGGATTCTGCGCCGGCGCGGCGCGTGGATTGGACTGGGCGCCAGGCGCGGGCGCCGGCGTGGTGGCCGTCGGCCCGCTGGGCGCCGTACCCGCCGCGCCGTCGCGGCCATACAGGCCCACATTGGGATCGGGGGCGGTACGTACGTCCGGCAGGGACTTCTGGTCGGCCTCGCGGGTGGCGCGGTCGACGAACGGCACCGGCGCGCGGGTGACGTAGAACGCCACGCCGGCGGCCACTACCAGGCCGATCAACAGCCCGGCGAGCACACCGTAGAGGGTACTGCCGCGTTCGGATTTACGTTTTGCGGCGGGTTTGCCGGCGGGTTTGCGTCTGGTGGCCATCTGGGCTCTACATGCGCTCGGGTGCCGATACACCCAGCAGGGCCAGGCCGTTGGCCAACACCTGGCGCGTGGTCGCCGCCAGTTTCAGGCGGGCACGCTTCAGTTCTACATCGTCGACCAGCACGCGCTCGGCGTTGTACCAGGCATGGAAATCGGCGGCGCAATCACGCAGCCAGAAGGCGATGTGATGCGGTGCCAGTTCCTGGGCCGCCAGCTTCACCACCTGGGGCAGCTCGGCCAGGCGCTGCATCAGCGCGAATTCCGACGGCGCCGTCAGGCGCGCCGCATCGGCCTGGGCGATGGCTTCGGCGCTTTCGCCGGACTGTCCCACCATCGTGCAGATACGGGCGTGCGCGTACTGGATGTAGTAGACCGGGTTCTCGTCGCTTTGCGAGCGTGCCAGGTCGACGTCGAAGACGAATTCGGTATCGGCGCGACGCTGGATCAGGAAGTAGCGCACGGCATCGCGGCCGACCCAGTCGATCAGGTCGCGCATGGTCACGTAGCTGCCTGCCCGCTTGGAGATCTTGACCTCTTCGCCGCCGCGCATCACCTTGACCATCTTGTGCAGCACATAGGCCGGATAGTCCTTGGGGATGCCGATTTCCAGGGCCTGCAGGCCGGCGCGCACGCGCGCCACCGTGCCGTGGTGATCGCTGCCCTGGATGTTGACCGCGCGATGGTAGCCGCGTTCCCACTTGGTGACGTGATAGGCCACGTCCGGCACGAAGTAGGTGTAGCCGCCTTCGCTCTTGCGCATGACGCGGTCTTTGTCGTCGCCGGTGCCCAGTTCGGTGGTGCGCAGCCACAGCGCGCCATCCAGCTCATAGGTATGGCCGGCGGCAACCAGCTTGTCCACGGTCTGCTCGACGCGGCCGGAGGTATACAGCGAGCTTTCCAGGAAGTAATTGTCGAACTTCAGGTCGAACGCCTGCAGGTCCAGGTCCTGCTCGCGGCGCAGATAGGCCACGGCATAGATGCGGATGTCGTCCAGGTTGTCGATCTGGCCCGAACCGACCGTCTCGGTACCGTCGGTGGCGCGCACGGCCTTGCCGTCGAGGTAGTCGCGCGCGATGTCGGCGATGTAGTCGCCCTTGTAGCCGTCGGCCGGGTAGCGGGCGTCATCCGGGCCGATGCCGCGGGCGCGCGCCTGCACGCTGATGGCCAGGTTGTGGATCTGGTTGCCGGCGTCGTTGTAATAGAACTCGCGCAGCACGTCATGGCCGCTGGCGTCATACAGGCGGCAGATGGCGTCGCCCAGCGCGGCCTGGCGCGCATGGCCCACGTGCAGCGGGCCGGTGGGATTGGCGGAGACGAACTCGACCAGGACCTTTTCGCCATTGCGCGGGGCGCGGCCGTAGTCGGTGCCCTGGGCGGCCACGGCGGCCAGCACGGCCTGGCGGGCGGCGGCGGTGTAGCGCAGGTTGATGAAACCGGGGCCCGCCACTTCAGCGCTGTCGATCAGCGCGCGCGCGGCCGGATCGGCCAGCAGCGCGTCGACGATGGACTGGGCCAGCTCACGCGGATTGCGCCGCGCCGGCTTGGCCACCTGCATGGCGACATTGGTCGCCACATCCCCGTGCGCGGCGACCTTGGGACGTTCCAGCAGGATATTGGGCTGTACGTCGGGCAGCAGGCTTGCGACGGCGGATTGAATCAGGGAGACAAGCTGTTGTTGTTGCTCGGGGAGCATGGGGACTCGGAAAGAATGAAAGATATCAAAAGGAAGGCGGCAGGCGCGGATCCGGGCCGAGGCGGGCGTCACGCCGGCAAAGCGGCTGACGGACTGTCATCGGGCAGGGCGCGCGGCCCTGGGGGACATATCGCCATCGGCTGGGTCAGGACGCACCTGGGCCCCTTTCCTGGGTACCCAGGATGATAACAGGGCGTGCGGGTTGGCAGGCTCGCCGGCTTGGGGTAGTGTTGTTCAACGTCGCCGCGCACGCGGCCCCTTTTCTGGATATGCCATGCTGATCACGTTTCGCTCGAAAGCCGGTTCGGAAGTCCTGATGTTGTCCGAGCACGCCGGTCCGCTGCTGCGCGCCGCCGGCAAATCCTTGCCCGAATCCTTTCCCGAGCGCGGTGTATTCACGCCCGAACAGCTCCAGGCTGCCATCGACGGCATCGAGAAAGCCATCGTCCAGGCTCCCGCGGTCAAGGAAGAGGACGATGATGACGACAAGCCGCCGGTGCATCCCGTGTCCAGGCCCGTGGGCCTGCAGCAGCGCGCCTATCCCTTGCTGGACCTCATGAAGAAATCCCTGGCCAAGGGCGCCACGCTTTCCTGGGAAGCCGCATCGCCCTGGTAACGCTTGATCTGGTCGCCACGGCAGCCCGGCCGGGCCGCCGGATGGGCGCATCGCCGTACTGCCGCATTGCAAGAACGCTTTACCACCCCATTCCGGGAGATCCACATGCGCTGCGACCTGACGCTGATTTTCACCCCTCGCCAGAGCCTGGACCTGACCGTCCAGGTGGAGCCCACCCCGGCGCTGGCGACCGAGGCGCGAGAGTGGTTCGAACAGACCTGGACCGCCTTGGGCTGCGAACCGCTGCGGCCGAGCGGCAAGGTCCTGTTGCTGGACAAGATCATGGGCGTGGCGGATGCCCTGGGTTACGCGGTGCTGTCCAGCGATCAGTCGCGCGCCGGCGAATATGCGCGCCAGACCGCGCTGGCGCTGGGCAAGCCGCGCATCACGGTGGATTTGCCGGGATTGTCGGTCGGTTATTGAGTGTCCATGAGGACATGATCGATGCGTGAATGTGGGATCGAGGCCTGACTTAGCCTCTTACCCCCTTACGCTCGGTCAACGCGTCAGGCGTTCATGTATCCACGCGCCGATGCTCAGCGTCTTGTGATCGTCGCCGCGTCTGCCGATCGCCTGCAAGCCGACCGGCAGGCCATGCGGACCCTGCGCGAAAGGCAGGTGCACGCAAGGAACCCCGAACATGGTCCAGACACGGCCGAACAAGGGGTCGCCGGTGCCGAGATCGGCCAGGGGCGCTTCGCCGGCGACGCTGGGCGTCAACAAAACATCAAATTCTTCGAACCAGCCGTTGGCGCGCTCATAGCGCTCGGCCGCGAGCGCCAGCTTGGCCCGATAGTCCTCGTCCGAAATGCCGGCTCCCGCATCCAGCAGGTCCAGCAGGCGCGGGCTCATCTGCCCCTCGAACCCGCTGCGTTCGTGCGCCAGCGCGTGGCAGGCCTCATAGGCCATGACGTCGGATTGCAGCTGCACCAGCGAGCAGTAGTCCGGCGGCAGCTCCACGTCGCGCACGATGGCGCCGGCGCGCGCCAGCACATCGGCGGCCTGGGCGTAGGCTTCCTTGGTTTCCGGCAGGACGTGGCGCCATTGCAGGGTGCGGTACATGCCGATGCGCGGCTTGCCGTTGAATTCCAGCTTCTGCAATTCCGGATTGCGCATCAGCACCGAGGCCACCAGACCGATGTCAGGCACCGTGCGGGCGAAGCAGCCCACGGTATCCAGTGACGCGGCCACCGGCTTGATGCCGTCGCGCGGCACCACGCCGAACGTGGGCTTGAAGCCGACCACACCGCAATAGGACGCGGGCCGCACGATGGAAGCCGCGGTCTGCGTGCCCAGGGCGAAGGGCACCATGAAATCAGCCACCGCCGCGGCCGAGCCGCTCGATGAACCGCCGGGCGTGTACGCGGGATCGACCGGATTGCGCGTGACGGGGGTCTTGTAGGTGGCGAATTCCGTGGTCACCGTCTTGCCGGCCACCAGGGCGCCGGCCTCGCGGCACAACGCCACGACTGCCGCGTCCGCCGCGGGCCGGTGATCCTTGTAGATCGACGAGCCATAAGTGGTCGGCAGGTCGCTGGTATCCATCAGGTCCTTGACGCCGAAAGGCAGGCCGTGCAGCGGACCGCGTATCGGGCCATTGTCGAGCGCCTCGGCATGGGCCAGGGCGGCATCCTTGTCCAGCGCCGCCCATGCGTGCACGGTGTCTTCGCGCTGCTCGATGCGCGCAAAACAAGCCCGCAACAGTTGCGCGGCCGTAAGCTCACGGCGTTGCAGCAGTCGAGCAGCCTCCACTGCGCTCAAGTGATTCAGAACGATTGCCATACAAAAACCTTCCCCAAAAACAAAGCCGCCGGCCGATCCAGGCACGGCGGTCGGGCATTGGACTGCCGCTGATATTTTTCTTCGCAGCAACCATTGTGCCAGTCCTGCCCATATACCGAATCCGTGTATCCCCCAAGAGCTGCTGTTGCAGCGCACATGAAATTGCCGGGTCCGAGCCCGCGCAGCGTAACCCATGGGCCTGCAATGCCTCTGTCACATGATCCCCCTAAAGTGCCGTCATGTTGAAAACGTTTTCAGCAGAAGCTTATAGCCACGGGTGTCCGGCGTGCCGCAAAAAACCTCGCAACGTCTCTCGATCATCGATATTGCCCGCGACGCCGGCGTTTCTCCCGCCACCGTGTCGCGCGCCTTCAATCGTCCCGATCTGCTGAAACCGGACACGTTGCAGCGCATCAAGGCCGTCTCCCGCGAGCACGGTTTTCGGCCCAACCGCGTAGGCAGCAGCCTGCGTTCGGGCAGCACGCGCACGCTGGGCCTGGTGCTGCCGACCCTGCGCAATCCCGTATTCGGTGAATGTTTCGAAGGTGCCGAGCAATACGCCCATGCGCATGGCTACAGCGTCATGGTGGCCTCGACCCGTTATGCGCCGGCCACCGAGGCCGATGCCGTGCAAAGCCTGATCGACCATCAGGTCGACGGCCTCATCCTGACGCTGGGTAATCCCGCGCGCAGCGCCACGCTGCGCCTGCTGGCCAGCCACGACCTGCCTTATGTGCTGGCCTATAACGAATCGTCCACGCATCCCTTCGTGTCGGTGGACAACGCCGCCGCCGCCAGCGACATGGTGAGCCTGCTGGCCGCGCGCGGACATCGCCGCATCGCCATCGTCAGCGGCCCCCTGACCGCGTCGGATCGCGCGCGCCGCCGCCTGGCGGGCGCGCGCAGCCAGGCGCGCAAGCTGGGGCTGGAAGAAGTGCTGCATCTGCCCATGGACTCGCATACCGCGGCCGACAGCGAAAAATTGCGTGAACTGCTGGCTGCGGGTAAGGGGGCCGAGGCGCCGACCGCGCTGTTCTGTTCCAACGACCTGCTGGCCGCTTCGGTCATCTCCTGCCTGCGTGGCCTGGGCCTGGCCGTACCCGCCGACATTTCGGTGTGCGGTTTCGACGGCATGACCTTCGCCAGCCTGATGGTGCCGCCGCTGACCACCATCGAACAACCCAGCCATGACATCGGCGCGCGTGCGTGCGCCAGCCTGCTGGCCTGCTTGCAGGGCGAGACGCCGCCGTCAGTGCGGTTGGCGCATCGCCTGATTTCCGGCGGCACCATTGCCGCCGCCACTTCCGTTGCTTCCTGAAGAGGAATCCTCTCATGTTCCGTTCTCTCCCTCATGTGCTGCGCAGCGCCATCCTGGCGCTGGGCCTGGCCGCCGGTGCCACGCAGGCCCAGCAGACCGCCGTCTGCTATAACTGTCCCCCCGAATGGGCCGACTGGGCCACCGAGCTCAAGGCCATCAAGGACAAGACCGGTATCCAGGTGCCCGGCGACAACAAGAACTCGGGCCAGGCCCTGGCGTCGATGGCCGCCGAGCGCGCCAAACCGGTGGCCGACGTCGTCTACTACGGCGTGACCTTCGGCATCCAGGCCGACAAGGACACCCTGATCCAGGCCTACAAGCCAGCCCACTGGGACGACATCCCCGCCGGCATGAAAGACCCCAACGGCAAGTGGTTCGCCATCCATTCGGGCACGTTGGGTCTGATGGTCAACGTCGATGCCCTGCACGGCAAGCCGGTGCCCACGTCCTGGAAGGACCTGCTCAAGCCTGAGTACCGCGGCATGGTCGGCTACCTGGATCCCGCGTCGGCCTTCGTCGGCTACGTCGGCGCCGTGGCCATCAACCAGGCCTTGGGCGGCACGCTGGACAACTTCGGTCCGGGCCTGGACTGGTTCAAGAAGATGCGCGCCAACGAGCCCATCGTGCCCAAGCAGACCGCCTATGCGCGCGTGCTGTCGGGTGAAATCCCCATCCTCATCGACTACGACTTCAACGCCTATCGCGCCAAGTACAAGGACGGCGCCAACGTCCAGTTCGTCATCCCGTCCGAAGGCACCATCGCCGTGCCTTACGTGATGAGCTTGGTGGCCAATGCACCGCACGAAGCCAACGGCAAGAAGGTGCTGGACTTCACGCTGTCCGACGAAGGCCAGGCCATCTGGGCCAATGCTTTCCTGCGGCCCATCCGCGCCAATGCCGTGTCGCCCGAAGCACAGAAGAAATTCCTGCCGGCGGCGGACTATGCCCGCGCCACCGCGGTGGACTACGGCAAGATGGCCGAAGTGCAGCGTGCTTTCTCCGAGCAGTACGGCAAGGAAGTGAACTGACATGAGCCGTCGCGGCTGGATCGGATTCGCGGCGCCGGCCGCGGCGCTCTTCGTGGCTTTCTGGCTGTTGCCCATGGCGCGGCTGGCGCTGATGGGTTTCGACGGCCGGGGGGGTGACGGGACGACCCCGGCGTCCTCGGCACCTTCGGCCTATTGGATCGTGCTGACCCACGCGCAGTACTGGCGCAGCATGTTGAACACCACCCTGCTGTCGCTGGCGGCGACGTTGGCCACGCTGGCGATGGCGTTGCCGGTGGGACGCTTCCTGGCGCGTCATCCCCGCTTTTTCGGACGCGGCCTGCTGGTGGGCCTGCTGATGTTTCCCCTGGCTTTTCCCGGTGTGGTCGTCGGCTTCCTGGTCATCCTGGTGGCCGGGCGCCAGGGCCTGCTGGCCAGCGCGACGCGGGCGCTGACGGGCTCGCCGCTGGTGTTCGCCTACGGCATGGCGGGATTATTCCTTGGCTATCTGTATTTTTCATTGCCGCGCACCATAGGCATGGTGACGGCGGCCGCGCAGCAGCTCGACCAGGGTTTGCTGGAAGCGGCCCGCACGCTGGGTGCCAGCGCCACGCGGCGCTTCATCGACGTTGAGTTGCCGGCCCTGGCCCCGGCGCTGATGGCGGCCGGCGCGATGTGCTTCGCCACCAGCATGGGCGCCTTCGGCACGGTGTTCACGCTGGGAACGCAGATCGACGTGTTGCCCACCACCATCTATAACGAGTTCACCAACTACGCCAACATCCCCGTGGCCGCCGCATTGTCGGTGGTGCTTGGCCTGGTGACCTGGGTCGTGCTGTATGCCGCGCATACGCTGGGCGGCGCGCGCGCGGGCGCCGGTGCTTGATGGGGCTATCCACCTCCATGTCCTTACCTTCCTCTTTGCCTTCTTCGTCTTCGTCTCCCCCCGCAACGCGTCCCGCGACGGCACGGTCCGCCGCCGGCAAGCTGGAGTTCCGCCTGGGCCTGGCCGCCACGCTGGCGGTCGCGACTTTCCTCATCGGGCCCGTGGTGCTGTCCATCCTGGCGGGCCTGACCAAAAACTACTTCGTCGGCCTGTCCAGCGGCCTGACGCTGCGCTGGGTGGCGCAGGTATGGGATCTGTACGCCACCACCATCTGGCGCTCGCTGGGTATCGCCGTGGCGACGCTGGCGGTCTGCCTGCTGGTGGGCGTGCCGGCGGCATGGGCGCTGCAACTCAAGCGCGGCCGCGTGGCGCGCGCCTTCGAGGAATTGCTGACCCTGCCGGTGGCCGTGCCCGGCCTGGCCACCGCGCTGGCCTTGATCGTGTCCTGGGGCACCGTGGGCAATCTGCGCAGCAGCGTGGCGTTCATCGTCATCGGCCACGTGCTGTTCACCCTGCCCTTCATGGTGCGCGCGGCCGCGGCCAGCATGGCCATGGGTGGCCTGGCGGTGCTGGACGAAGCGGCCGCCACGCTGGGCGCTTCCCGCCTGCATCGCTTCCTGCACATCGTCGTGCCCAATGCGGCGCCGGGCATTCTTACCGGCGCCTTGACCGTACTGACGTTGTCGGTTGGCGAATTCAATCTGACCTGGCTGCTGCATACGCCATTGACGCAAACCCTGCCCGTGGGCCTGGCCGACAGCTACGCATCGATGCGGCTGGAAGTGGCTTCGGCCTACACCCTGGTTTTCCTGCTGATGCTGCTGCCATTGCTGCTGGGCCTGCAATGGCTGGCCGCGCGCACCGGCTCTTCGAGACATTCTTCATGAAGCATCCCGTCACCATCACCCTCGAACAATGCGCCAAGACCTGGCCTGACGGCACGCAAGCGCTGCATCCCATGGACCTGCGCATCGAAGGCGGCCGCACGCTGGCCCTGCTGGGGCCGTCAGGCTGTGGCAAGACCACGCTGCTGCGCCTGATCTGCGGCCTGGAAAGCGCCGATGCCGGCACGCGCATCCTGTTCGACGACGAGGACGTCAGTGCGCAGCCGGCCGAGGCGCGCGGCGTCGGCGTGGTGTTCCAGAACTACGCGCTGTTTCCCAACATGACCGTGGCCCAGAACGTCGCCTACGGCCTGCGCATCCGCAAGATGCCCAAGCCGGATCAGGCGGAGCGCGTGAGCTACATGCTGGGGCTGGTGCGGATGGAGGCCCTGGCCGACCGCCGTATCTCCCAGCTGTCCGGCGGCCAGCGCCAACGCGTGGCACTGGCGCGCGCGTTGGCGATCGAGCCGCGCGTGCTGCTGCTGGATGAACCGCTCACCGCGCTGGATGCGAAGCTGCGCGAACACCTGCGCGTGGAACTGGCGCAGATGCTGCGTAACTTGCACATCACCACCGTCATCGTCACGCACGACCAGGACGAGGCCATGATGCTGGGCGATCGCATCGCCGTGATGTCGGCCGGCCGCCTGGAACAGGTGGGCGATGCCGAGACACTGTACCGGCAGCCTGCCACGCCCTTCGTCGGCGAGTTCCTGGGCACGCTGTGCAAGGTGCGCGCGCGGCTGGAGCATGGCGTGGTGGCGAGCGGCGACCAGGTCATCGGCTTTCGTCCGCACGAAGTGGAACTGCTGCCGGCGCTGCCGTCCGCGCTGCAGGCCCGTATTACCGCGCGTTTCTTCCTGGGCACCACCTTGCGCCTGCAACTGCAGCTGGACGATGGCCAGGCCTTTCCCGTGATCCTGCCCGCCGCCAGTTCCCACCGCGTGGGCGAGGCCGTGTCGCTGCGGCTGACGCGGCCCCTGCCAGGCTGACGCACGCTGGCTGCGCGCCCGCTGCCCCTTGCATCGACCGGGCTTGCGGCTCGCCGGGCCGCGGCATCGATGCCGTTTCACCGACTTTCCCTCTTGTGCTGCATTCATCAGGACTCTCATGCTGATCGCCCAGATTACCGACCTGCACATCCGCCTGCCCGGACAAAAGGCCTACCGCATCGTCGAAACCGACGCCTACCTGCCGCCGGCCGTGCAGGCCTTGAACCGCCTCGATCCCCTGCCTGACCTGGTGGTGATCAGCGGCGACCTGACCGACTTCGGCCGGCCCGCCGAATACGCCCACCTGAAGAAGATGCTGGACGCCCTGCGCATGCCCTATGTGCTGTTGCCTGGCAATCACGATGACCGCGCCATGCTGCGCGAAGTCTTCGCCGATCACGCCTATCTGGCGGGCGCGGATGTGGACGGCTTCATGCAATACACGGTGGAAGAGTTCCCCGTGCGCGTGCTGGCGCTGGACACGGTGGTGCCGCGGCAAAGCCACGGTTCGCTGTGCGAGCAGCGCCTGGCCTGGCTGGCGGACCGCCTGGCTGAACAGCCGCGACGTCCCACCGTGATCGTCATGCATCATCCGCCTTTCGAAACCGGCATCGCGCATATGGATGCCATCGGCCTGTTGGCCGGCACCGAAGGGTTGGCGGACATCGTCAGCCGCCACGGCAACGTCGAACGCATCATGTGCGGCCATCTGCACCGCAGCATTTTTCGCCGTTTCGCGGGCACCATCGCGTCGACCTGCTCCAGCCCGGCGCACCAGGTGGCCCTGGACCTGCGGCCGGATGGTCCGTCGGCCTTCGTCATGGAGCCGCCCGGCTTCCATCTGCATGAATGGCGTAATGGCGCGCTGGTCAGCCATGTGGCGTTCATCGGCGACTACGCCGGTCCCTATCCTTTCCACGAGGACGGCGCGTTGATCGACGAGTGAAGTAGCGGGGACGGTGCCATGATTCCGTCATGTTCGCACCGCACAATGAAAAGGATTTCATTTACCCGCACAATAGCCATGAAAAACAAGCACAGCGAGGGGACATGGCCGCGATAGTTCTGGACCAGCTGACCAAGCAGTACGCCGACGCGGCGGCCATCAGCAATGTGGCCTTCACCGTGCCGGCGGGCAGCTTCACGGTGTTGCTGGGCCCTTCGGGTTGCGGCAAGTCCACCACCTTGCGCATGATCGCCGGGCTGGACACGCCCACCTCCGGCCGCATCCATATCGGCGGCCGCGACGTCACCGACCTGCCGCCGGCCAAGCGCCGCGTGGCCATGGTCTTTCAATCGTATGCCTTGTTCCCGCACCTGTCGGTGCGCGAGAACATCCTGTTCGGCCTCAAGGTGCGCAAGGAGCCGGCCGCCGACTACCAACGCCGCCTCGACCGCGTTGCCGGCCTGCTGGGACTGGGCCATCTGCTGGACCGCAAGCCGTCGCAATTATCCGGTGGCCAGCAGCAGCGCGTGGCCCTGGGCCGCGCGGTGATCTCCGAAGCGCCCGTGTGCCTGATGGACGAACCGCTGTCGAACCTGGACGCACAGCTGCGTCACGAAATGCGGCGCGAGATCCGCGCCCTGCAGCAGCAGCTGAACATGACCATGGTGTACGTCACGCACGACCAGACCGAAGCCATGAGCATGGCCGACCAGGTGGTGTTGTTGCGCAATGGCGTGATCGAGCAATGCGATACGCCGGACCGCCTGTATGCCCGTCCTGCCACCGAGTTCGCCGCGCGCTTCATCGGCACGCCGCCGATGAACCTGATCACGCTGGATAGCGTGGGCGGCGCCATGGTGCCCGCCGGCACCAGCGGGCCGGCGGTGCCGCAGGCGCCGGCCGCCGCCCGCAAGCTGGGCGTGCGTCCCGAACACATACGCCTGGCGGCGCCGGCCGTGCGCCCGGCCGGCAGCGCGCATCAAGGGCAAGGCCAAGGTCATGACGCGGAGCGCGGCCCGGGCCAGGGTCCCGGCCACGCCGCCACGGTGCAGGGCGTCGAATACTTCGGCGCCGACTCCATCGTCACCTGCGCCATCGGCACCAGCAGCGGCATCGCGGTCCGTGTGACCGGCCATCTGCACGCGGCGCCGGGCGAGGTCCTGCATCTACAGTGGGATACGCAGCACCAGCATTTCTTCGATGCCGGCGCGCTTGCGCTGGCAGCGGGTTGACGCCCGCGCTTGCCATTCTTTCATCAGTAGCTCCCTTTCCTCCGACTGCTGTTCCGATCGTTGTCCGATTGTTGTCTATTAGCGAGATCCTCCCATCATGCGACGCACTGTATTGAAAAGCTTGGCCGCGATGACCGCCGGCGCCTTCCTGTCCCTGCCCGCCTACGCCCAGAACAAGCCGGTCGAGGTCGAGTTCTACTATCCCGTCGCGGTGGGCGGTCCCATCACCAAGATCATCGACACCATGGTGACGGCTTTCGAAAAGGAAAACGCCGGCATCAAGATCAAGCCCGTATATGCGGGTTCCTACCAGGACTCCATCGCCAAGGCACTGACCGCGCTCAAGGGCGGTAACCCGCCGCAGCTGGCCGTGCTGTTGTCCACCGACATGTTCACGCTGATCGATGAGGACGCCATCGTGCCCATCGACGGCCTGGCCAAGGATGACGCCGGCAAGCAATGGCTGGGCGGCTTCTACGATGCCTTCATGCAGAACAGCCGCAGCGGCGGCCACGTGTGGGGTGTGCCGTTCCAGCGCTCCACCATCGTCATGTACTACAACAAGACCATGTTCAAGGACGCGGGCCTGGATCCCGAGCACGCGCCCGCCACCTGGCAGGAACTGGTCGAGTTTTCCAAGAAGCTCACCAAGAAAGATGCCGCCGGCAACGTGACGCAATGGGGTCTGGAAATCCCGTCGGGCGGCAGCTTCGCCTACTGGCTGTTCCAGGCACTGACCACGCCCAATGACGCCATCCTGATGAACGAAGCGGGTAACCAGGTCATGCTGGACAAGCCCGCCGTGGTGGAAGCCGCGCAGTTCTGGCGCGACCTGGCCGCCAAGCACGGCGTCATGCCCACCGGCACCATCGATTGGGGCACCACGCCCAAGGACTTCCTGGAAAAGAAGGCTGCCATCATCTGGACCACCACCGGCAACCTGACCAACATCCGCAGCAACGCCAGCTTCCCCTTCGGCGTGGCGATGATGCCCAAGCAGAAGCGCGGCGGCAGCCCCACCGGCGGCGGCAACTTCTACGTCTTCAAGAACGCCACACCGGCGCAGCAGGAAGCGGCGCTGAAGTTCGCGCGCTGGGCCACCGCGCCGGAACGCGCGGCCGACTGGAGCATCGCCACGGGTTATGTGGCCGTGACCCCGGCTGCCTGGCAGACCGACAAGATGAAAAAGTACGCGCAGGAAGTGCCGGCCGCCGCCGTGGCGCGCGACCAGTTGGACGTGAGCGTGGCGGAATTCTCCACGCACGAGAACCAGCGCGTGACCAAGGTGTTGAACGACGCCCTGCAGGCCGCCCTGACCGGCGCCAAGACGCCGCAGCAGGCGCTGACCGACGCCCAGCGTGAGTCGGACCGCATCCTGCGTTCGTACAAGTAAACCGGAAAGGGGCGGGCCCGCGATGAACAGGACCTTGAATACCGTGTACGCCTGGCTGCTGTTGCTGCCGGCCATGGTCCTGCTTGTCGCGTTCACGCACTATCCGGCGCTGGCGACCCTGTGGCACAGCTTTTTCTCCACGCCCAAGGGTCGCCGGCCGGCGGTATTCGTCGGCCTGGAAAACTACCAGGTCATGCTGCAGGACCCCGTGTTCTGGCGCGCGCTGATCAACAATCTGTGGTTCGCCCTGGGCACCGTGCCGACGGCGGTGGGCATCGCGCTGCTGATGGCCCTGTGGGTCAATCGCGGGCTGGCCGGACGCGGCTTCCTGCGCCTGGCATATTTCACGCCCACCATTCTGCCCATGGTGGCGGTGGCCAATATCTGGCTGTTCTTCTACACGCCGCAATACGGCCTGCTGGCGCAGATCCTGCAGTTCTTCGGCCTGCCGGGCCCGAACTGGCTGGGTACCAAGGAAGCGGCGCTGCCCGCGCTGATGATCGTATCGGTGTGGAAGGAAGCCGGCTTCTTCATGATCTTCTATCTGGCCGCGCTGCAGGGCGTGTCGCCGTCGTTGCGCGAGGCCGCGATGCTGGAAGGCGCGTCGCGCTGGCAGTACTTCCGCCGCGTGCTGTGGCCGCTGCTGATGCCCACCACGCTGTTCGTCCTGATCAATGCCTTGATCAACGCCTTCCGCCTGATCGACCACGTGGTGGTGATGACGCACGGCGGTCCCGATAACGCCAGCACGCTGCTGCTGTTCTACATCTACCAGATCGGCTTCAGCTTCTGGGACACGGCCTACGCCGCAACGCTGACTGTGGTGCTGCTGGCCGTGCTGGGCATCATCGCGGCGATCAAGTTCCGCTGGCTGGACAAGAGGACCCATTACCAATGAACGCGAGCGTGCCACCCCGCGCCCCCAACGCCACCCCGGCTTTACGCGGCATGCGTGGGCTGACAACCAGCGGTCCGCGTGAAGCCGGCGCGTGGCTGGACACCATCGGCGCCTGGCTGCTGGGCCTCATCTGGATCCTGCCTCTGCTGTACGCGGTGTGGGCGGCCGTGCATCCGGCAGCCTATGCAACGCGCTTCGACCTGTTCGCGCCCTGGACCCTGGACAATTTCACGCGGGCCTGGGATGCGGCGCCGTTTCCCCGCTATTACCTCAACACCTTCATGCTGGTGACGATGGTGCTGGTCGCGCAGCTGGTGCTGTCCACCATGGCGGGCTATGCCTTCGCCCGGCTGGAATTCCGCGGCCGCGAGTTTCTATTCCTGCTGGTGCTGCTGCAGTTGATGGTGATGCCGGACGTTCTCATCGTGGAGAACTATCGCACCATGAGCTGGCTGGGTGTGCGCGATACGGTATTCGCCATTGCCTTGCCCTACTTCGCATCGGCTTTCGGTATCTTCCTGTTGCGCCAGACGTTCAAGACGATTCCACGGGAGCTCGAAGAAGCCGCCCGCGTGGAAGGCGCCAGCGCCTTGCAGGTGCTGCTGAAGGTTTATGTGCCGCTGGGCAAGCCGACCTATATCGCCTATGGCCTGGTGTCGGTCAGCTATCACTGGAACAACTTCCTGTGGCCCTTGATCATCACCAACTCGGTGGAGGCGCGGCCTTTGACGGTGGGCCTGCAGGTGTTCTCGTCGACCGACCAGGGCATAGACTGGTCGGTCATCACTGCCGCGACCTTGTTGTCCGCGGCACCCCTGCTGGTGGCCTTCCTGCTGTTCCAACGGCAGTTCGTGCAATCCTTCCTGCGCGCCGGCATACGCTAGCCGCGCAATACAAAGGGGCCGTTGCCGCGGGTATGGCGGCAACAGCCCCTTTTGTCGTCTTGCCCGCACGGGATCGCCG
Source organism: Achromobacter sp. HZ34 (assembly GCF_002209485.1). Taxonomy (GTDB): domain Bacteria; phylum Pseudomonadota; class Gammaproteobacteria; order Burkholderiales; family Burkholderiaceae_B; genus Bordetella_C. Next base: position 193,409 of record NZ_NJIX01000004.1, read on the forward strand.
TGCCGGGAGCGGGAGCCCGGCGGCTTCGGTCGAGGAAGCCGTCGGGCGAACAGCGTCGGATGCGCGGCCTCAGGCCGACACGGCCTCGTCCGCCGGCACCGCGACCTGGTCCGGATTGGCGCTCAGGTGGCGGTTCACGGCGCTGAGCAGGGCGTGGAACGAGGCGGTCACGATGTCGCGGTCGATACCCACGCCGAAGCCCGTCGGCGCATCGCCCACGCGCACTTCCACATAGCTGGCGGCGCGCGTATCGGCGCCCGCGCCAATGGCGTGCTCGTGGTAGTCCATCACCTTGACCGGCATGCCCAGGGCAGCCACGAAGGCCGAGATCGCGCCATTGCCTTCGCCGACGATGGTGCGGCGTTCGCCGTTTACGTCGACCTCGGCCTCGACACGGAAGTCTCGGCCTTCGCCGGCACCGGGATCGCCCACGATGCGGTGGCGGATCAGCTTCCACGGGGTGTGCTGCTCCAGGTATTCCTTCTTGAAGATGCCGTACACGGCGTCGGCCGTCACTTCGGCGCCGGTCTCGTCGGTCACGCGCTGGATGGCGCGGCTGAATTCGATCTGCAGGCGGCGCGGCAAGGCCAGGCCATGTTCCTGTTCCAGGAGGTAGGACACGCCGCCCTTGCCCGACTGGCTGTTGACGCGGATCACCGCGTCATAGCTGCGGCCCAGGTCGGCCGGATCGATGGGCAGGTAAGGCACTTCCCAGACGGCGTCGGCCTTTTGCAAGGCGAGGCCCTTCTTGATGGCGTCCTGGTGCGAACCGGAGAACGCCGTGAAGACCAGGTCACCGGCGTAGGGGTGGCGCGGATGCACGGGCAACTGGTTGCAGTACTCCGCGCAACGGCGCACTTCGTCGATGTCGGAGAAATCCAGGCCCGGATGCACGCCCTGCGTGTAGAGATTCAAGGCCAGGGTCACCAGGTCGACGTTGCCGGTGCGCTCGCCGCTGCCGAACAGGCAGCCTTCGATGCGGTCGGCGCCGGCCATGACGGCGAACTCGGCGGCGGCCACGGCGGTGCCGCGGTCATTGTGCGGGTGCACGCTCAGCACGATGCTGTCGCGGCGCGCCAGGTTCTTGTGCATCCATTCGATCTGGTCGGCGTACAGATTGGGCGAGGTCGCCTCGATCGTCGCCGGCAGATTGAGGATCATCTTGTTTTCCGGCGTCGGCTGCCACACGTCGGCGACGGCGTTGGCCACTTCCAGCGCGAAGTCGGGCTCGGTGGTGCTGAACACTTCAGGCGAGTACTGGTAGGCCCACTGCGTCTGCGGATACTTGGCCATGGCCTGCTTGATCAAGGCCGTGCCGCTGGTGGCGATACCCTTGATCTGCTCGCGCGTCATGTTGAACACGACCTTGCGGAAGGCCGGCGCCACGGCGTTGTACAGGTGGATGATGGCGCGATGGGCGCCGGCGGCCGCTTCGGCGGTGCGCGTGATCAACTCTTCACGCGACTGCGTCAGCACGATGATGGTGACGTCCTGGGGGATGCGCTTTTCGTCGATCAGCTTGCGCACGAAGTCGAAGTCGGTCTGCGATGCGGACGGAAAGCCGACCTCGATTTCCTTGAAGCCGATCTTCACCAACTGTTCGAAGAAGCGCACTTTGCGCTCCACGCTCATCGGCTCGATCAGGGACTGGTTGCCGTCGCGCAGGTCGGTACTCATCCAGATCGGCGGCTGCGTGATGCGGCGGCTGGGCCAGGTGCGTTCAGAGAACTCCTTGGCGAACGGGACGAACGGTACGTACTTGGTGGCGGGGTTGGCGAGCATCATGGTGAGTGCACCTTATGGGTGGTCGCGGTTCGGCGGCGCCGCCGGATCGGTGCTCAGGGCCACGGCACGAGGGGGCCTGCATGAGCTTCCTACACGGCTACGCCGGCATCAACCGGCGAATAGTGAAGACGAAAAATGACGAGGGGAAGACGTGGTGGCGCGAGGGGGCTGCCGAACTGCCACGGGACGCTAGGCCCGGCAACCGATCGATAGGTTTAGCGCTAGCGATAGCGCGCGCACGGCAACGGTGTTGCCGCGGGCGGACTGGGATGCCGACACAGCCGAGAGGCCGGTGGTCAGGGACGAATCAGCGCGCACGCCGACCGCCGGGGCGCTGTTGCGTCCGGTAGTCATCGCGAAGGAGGTGCGCGTGTAGGCCATGGGCTGATCGATAAAGTAAGCCGCTAGTCGAACATAAAATCCGGCCCGGCGCAAGTCGGCCAGGCCAAAAAGGGGCGGCGGCCGCAAAAACGAAGCCGCCTTGAAGCAGGGCTTCAAGGCGGCTTTGTAGACAGGTTGTGGGGCGGCTGCGCAGGGGTGCCTGCCGCGCCAGCCACCTATCCGCTTATTTGGTCGGGCCGATGCGCGGCTCCACGTGGCGATCGCGGACCGCCGGGCGGTCGTCCAGGACGGGATCCTGGCGCACGTCGCTACGTTCAGCGCTACGGTAATCGCGGGCGCCGGTACGCGGCAGCCGGTCACGCTCGTCCAGCACCGGAAGATCCGCCCGCTGGAGGGGGCCGCCGGTACCGGGCAAGGGCGGCAGTCCAAGCATGGCTTCCTGCTCGCGCACCATGGTGATCTTGTCGATACGGCCGCTGCGGGTCTCGCTCAGCACGCGTTGCAGATCGCCAACGGTGAAGGGCTCGTCGCGGCTGCCCCAGCACCAGCGCACCACGTCCACCACCTCGTCTGACAGTTGCGGCACCAGGTCGGCGAAGGTGTCGGCCGGCACCACGCGGGCGCGCGCGGCGTAGATGTTGCCGCGCAGCCAACCGCGCACGATGAAGAACACGATCAGGAACCAGATCGCCGCTACCCCCCACCAGAGATAAGGGTTGATGCGGTTCAACAAATCTATGCTTTGCTGTCCCAGCGGCTGCAAAGCCCCATAATTGATGGTTTTCCCGAAGTCGGTAATCTGGCCGGCACCGTAGAGCCAGATGGCGGCTGCCACTATGATGACGACGGCCCGCAGCACCAGGCGGGGGGTGGCCAGTCTGAGCAAGGTCTGACGGATCAGACGGCAGTCCTGACGGATGCGATCGGGGGAGGAGGGATTCATGCAAAATATTGTACCTATGACTCCGCACCTATTTATTGCTCGGCATCTCCTAGAAACATATTTATGACGCGGCACAGCCTCGAACTTCGTCCCGGTCAGCATTTGACGCTGACTCCACAATTGCAGCAGTCCATCCGGATGCTGCAATTGTCGACGCTCGACCTGGAAACGGAGATTTCCCAGGCCCTGGCCGAGAACCCTTTGCTGGAGCGCGACGAGGAAGTGCGGGCGGACGAAACCGACCCCAACCGCGAAGCCTCGGCCCAGGATGACGAGCCCGCGCCCGACCGCGAGACCCCCCTGGACGAGATGCCCGGCTCCAAGGGCGTCTACAACGACGAGGACAACGACCTGCCGGAGGCGGCCAGGCCCGATACGCTGCGCGAGCACTTGTTGGCGCAGCTGGCCTTGACGCGGGCCAGCGCGCGCGATGTCGTGCTGACGACCTTGTTGATCGATGAACTGGACGAAAACGGCTACCTGGCGTCCTCGCTGGAGGAAATCCTGCAGTGGCTGCCGGAGGAGGCCGAGGCCGACGTCGATGAATTGCGCGCCGCCCAGCGGCTGCTGCAGTCTTTCGACCCGCCCGGCATCGGCGCCCGCGACATGGCGGAATGCCTGGCCTTGCAACTGCGTCACGCGGACATCCTGCGTTTGCCAGAGGCCGCCGACCCTGCCGTGCTGGCCTGTGCCCGCGAGGTCTGCGCCCATCACCTGCCCCTGCTGGCGGCCGGCAACCCGGCTCGCCTGCGCGAGGCCCTGCATTGCGACGACGCCAAGCTGCGCGCCACACGTGCGCTGATACTCAAGCTCGACCCGCGGCCGGGCCGCAAATGGACCGTGGGCGCGGCCGACTACGCCGTGCCCGATGTCATCGTGCGCAAGGCGCGCAAGGGCTGGCAGGTGGTGCTGAACAGCGCGGCCATGCCGCGTCTGCGCGTCAACGGGCTGTACGCCCAGATGCTGGGCAACCAGCGTGAATCCAACCATGCCGGCCTGCATGCCCAGTTGCAGCAGGCGCGCTGGATGATACGCAACGTCGAGCAGCGTTTCGACACCATCCTGCGGGTGTCGCAGGCCATCGTGAACCACCAGGCGGCGTTCTTCAGCCAGGGGCCGTCGGCGATGCGCCCCTTGATCCTGAAGGACATCGCCGGTGAACTGGGGCTGCATGAATCGACGATTTCGCGCGCGACCACGCAGAAATTCATGCTTACGCCCTTCGGCACCCTGGAGCTGAAGCATTTCTTCGGCGCGGGGGTGGCTACCGAGACGGGCGACTCGGCGTCGGCGACGGCAGTGCAGGAGCATATCCGCCGCATGGTGTCGGAGGAAAACCGCGCCAAGCCGCTGTCGGACAATCAGCTCATGCTGAAACTGGCCGAAGAGGGGATCGTCATCGCCCGCCGTACCGTGGCCAAATACCGGGAAGCCTTGCGCATTGCGCCTGCGTCCGTGCGCAAGGGCCAGGCGGCACTGGGTTAAGCGGCGCCTGTTGCGTTGAAAGCACGCGCCGCCGCAGTCCTGAAACCGCCCCCATTTTTCCTGCGCCCGTCCCCGTTTATTCCCTCTTGCATGAATGAGAATAAGCATCAATAATAATTCGCATGTACATTTGCGTATGTAATGCTGTCACCGAACGTCAGGTCCGTTCCTGTGTGGATGCGGGCGCAACGTCTCTGGATGATCTGGAATTCGAGCTTGGCGTGGCCTCGTGCTGCGGCTCGTGCGCGGCCACCGCGGCGGAGTACCTGCCGGGCGGACGCTGCTCCAGCGTATGTCACGTGCAGTCGATGGCGGTACCCACCCGCGGACGCCTTGCCGAATCGGCCCTGTCGCTGCCCGACCAAGGCGCGCAAGCCGCCAACTCCTTCCCCATTCCCATCGTCGTCGCGGCGTAAAACGCAGCTCGCTCGCGCGTGTGACTGTCAGGTCATCGCGGAAGACGAAACTGTCTGGGCAAGTCAGAAGGGGATGGCGGAGATCTTTGATGTTGAGATCCCAACGATCAACTATCACCTCAAAGAAGTCGTTAAATCCAAAGCAACCCGATTTCGTATCTGGCGCGTGGCAGGCGTCCTGGCACCCCGATCCGCATCGCACAGTTCCTGCATCAGTTCCGCCAATTCGCGCGCCGCATCGCTGGCGGACGGCCCCAGGATCAGCGCCATTTCGCATTCGGGGATCTCCGGCAGGCCCGCCTCCAATACCTGCATGTCTGGGCTGAGCGTCAGCGCGTCGACCAGCGCAACCCCCAATCCACCCGCCAGCGCCGCGCGGATGCCCATCAGATTGGGGCTCTCATAAGCGATGCGCCAGCGGCGGCCGTCCCGCTCCAGCGCGTGGATGGCGCGATTGCGATACAGGCAGCCTTGCGGCCTGCTGACCAGCGCCAAGGGATCCAGGCATGGGGTGGACGCGGCGGTCCCCGTGACCCACAGCAATCGCTCCCGCCACGCGGCCACGCAAGGCCCGCTGTCCGGCTCCCGTTTGAGCAGGACGACGTCCAGGTCGCCCTGGCGCAAGGATTGATCCAGATTGGCACTGAGGTCGCAGCGCACCGTCAGCCGCACATCCGGCCGGGTACGGGCGAAAGCGGCCAGCGCCCGGGTCAGGGACTCCACCGCGAAATCGTCCGGCAGGCCCAGGCGCAAGACCTGGGCAGGGGCCACGCCGCCCACCGCATCCTGCATCTCTACCGCCAGGGCCAGCATGCGGCGCGCATAGCTAAGTAGGCGCTCACCCTCGTTAGTGAGGTTGATTTTTCTGCCTTCGCGGAAAAACAGCATGCATCCGAGCCGATCCTCCAACTTGCGGATCTGCTGGCTGACCGTGGATTGCGTGCGGTGCACGCGCTCGCCCGCGCGAGTGAAGCCGCCAGCGTCCACGACGGAAATGAAACTGCGTAACAGGTCGAGATCGGGCATGGCCGGCTTCCATCGGTTTTTCAAATACTTTCGATGGAAAGAATAGGTTTGTCAATGAAAGCGTCTGCTCGCACAATAAGCGCCTGATCCGTCACTGATGACTTGCTGGAGATTTCCATGACCACCAAGGCCGGGCGCGGCATGGCCTGGGGCCCGGTGGCCCTGTTTTGCCTGCTCTGGAGTTCCGCCTTCGCCGGCGCCAAATTCGGCCTGCGCGACTGTCCGCCATTGACGTTGTTGACGATCCGCTTCTTCCTGGCCGCGATCGCGCTGCTGGCATTGGCTGCGTGGAGCGGGCAACTGCGTCGCCCCACGTGGCGCGAGGTGGGCCTCCTGGCCGTCCTGGGGGTTTTGAACAACGCCCTGTATCTGGGCCTGAGCTGGAGCGGCATGGTCAGCGTCTCGTCGGCATTCACAGCGGTGTTGATCAGCACCAACCCCTTGCTGATCGGCGTGCTTGCCGGGCCAGTGCTGGGTGAGCGGCTGACGGGCCGCAAATGCATGGGCCTGTTGCTGGGCCTGGCCGGCGTGGCCCTGGTGCTGCGTTCGCGCCTGAATGGCATGCACGAGGATCCCCATGGCGTATGGCTGGTCGCCGCCGCCCTGGTCGCCCTGGTGGTGGCGACATTGCTGTACAAGCGCTGCCCGCCGGCCAGCGGGCTGTGGCAGGCCACGGGGGGCCAGGCCCTGGCGGGTGCGCTGGCCCTGTTGCCTTTCGCCCTGCTGCATGAGACGGGGCAGGCGATCAACTGGTCGCCGAACCTGTTCTGGAGCCTGATGTACATGGTCTTCGCCGTTTCGGTCGGCGGCTATGGCCTCTGGTTCCACATCTTGCGCGGTTCCAGCGCAACAGCGGCCAGTGCGTTGCATTTTCTTATGCCGCCGCTCGGACTGTTATTTGGCTGGTTGGCCTTGGGTGAACACGTCGCCACGATGGACTTATTGGGCATTTTGCCGATTGCGGCCGGCATCTGGCTGGCGACCAGAAACCCCATGGATACAGGGGTTTCACGCTGAATCGAGGCGCGCTTTGGAGCCCGTCTGACCCAGATTCATTCTCATTTTCTTCCTGCTTACGCTTTCGTATAGCGGTCGCAAAGCGATTTACTACGTGCTGAAAAAGGGGTGTTCGCGCGCCTGTACCGGTGGTAGTCTGCGGGCAATCGAAGCAAGGAGCTCCATCATGAAAGGCGACAAAACCGTCATCCAGTTTCTCAACAAACAGTTGACCAATGAGTTGACGGCGATCAACCAATACTTCCTGCATGCCCGCATGCTGCGCCATTGGGGCCTGAACAAGCTGGGCAAGCACGAATACGAAGAGTCGATTGGCGAAATGAAGCACGCCGACCGTCTGATCGAACGCATCTTCATGCTGGACGGCTTGCCCAACCTGCAAGATCTCCACAAGCTGCTGATCGGCGAAGACGTGCCGGAATTGCTGGCCTGTGACCTGAAGCTGGAAACCGCGGCCCAGGGCACGGTCAAGGACGCGATTGCGTACTGTGAGTCGGTGCGCGACTACGTCTCGCGCGATCTGTTCCAGGACATCCTGGACGATACCGAAGAACACATCGACTACCTGGAAACGCAGATCGGCCTGATCGACCAGGTGGGCCTGCAGAACTATCTGCAAAGCCAGATGGAAGTGGACAGCTGATCCTCACGGCAGCTTGATGCACGCACGCCACCTGTAAAGGTGGCGTTTTTCATGATCACCTGCGCAGCTGCGGAGGACAGACGCCGTCCGGACGGATGAGGCCGTTGCCGCGGCGGGTTACCGCCGCGGCAAGGTTATTGAACTTTGTTCGGGCATTCCGCGATGGTGCCCCAGGCCTGGTTCGGACCGCAGTACTTGTTGCGGGCATTCCAGGAGCAGGTCGGGCGATCGAAAAAGCCCATGGACGCACACTGCGCCAGGTCGTGCTTGAGTGCGTCCTGCCAACCCTTGCCGGCCGGCGTGCTGTTGGCCATGGCCTGTTGCTGGCGCGGCGTGGGCATGTCGATGGCTTGCACCATGGTCGACTGCGTGACGTTGCGCGACGCCTGGATCTGCGCATACTGCTGCGCGGCCTGCTGGGTCTGAGCCTGCTGCGTGGCCAGGTCCAGCGTGCTGATGTCGTTGCCGGTAGGCAGCGGCGTGTTGGTCTCGGACGCGATCTGGCGCGCCTGGTCCATGGTGATGGTGTCGCGCGAGATCTGCACCAGCGGATCATGCACGGTGTCGAACAGGGACACCATATTGACTTGCCAGTCGGCATCGGCCGGTTTGTCCGGCACGCCCAGCGTACCGTCCACGCGCGGCTGCGGCGGCTGCGCCAGATAAGGGCGGCCGTTTGCGTCCAGGATGGCTTCGTCCGCCCCGCCGTTCTGGCCGGGTGCCGGTGCCGCGGGCGGCGCATGGGCCACCAGCCAATCGCCGAACTGGATTCCGCCCCACGCCGCGGCGCCTAGCGCTACCAGCAGTGTTGCGAACAATACTCGCCAAGACATTCCTAACCTCTCGGGTCTCTGGGGGACAGTAATCGTATCAGGCCTGGAGTTTGTCGCCGAAGACACGGCCACCGTGCTCACGCATGGCATGGAATTTCACATCTGGATATAACTCTTCCGCCACTCGTAACTGCGCGGACGAGCTCACCAGGAAGGCCGCGGCGTCGACAACATCATAGGCGATGTGCGCGGCATTGGCATCCATGAACTTGCGGAGCGCCTTGGGATCGTCGGACGTAATCCAGCGGGCCATGGTGTAACGCGACGGCATCAGCCGGGCGTCGGCGTTGTACTCGGCTTTCAGGCGGTGGGCCACCACTTCGAACTGCAGTTGGCCGACCGCGCCCAGCAGCATGGCGCCACCGGCGGCGACCGGGCGGAACACCTGGATCGCGCCTTCCTCGCCCAGTTGGATCAGGCCGGTGCGCAACTGCTTGGTGCGCAGCGGGTCCTTCACTTCCACGGCCTGGAACAATTCCGGCGCGAAGAACGGCAGCCCGGTGAACTGCAGTTGTTCGCCTTCGGTCAGCACGTCGCCCAGTTGCAGGACGCCGTGGTTGGGAATACCGATGACGTCGCCGGCGTAGGCTTCGTCCAGCAGCTCGCGCCGCTGGGACAGGAAGGACACGACGTTATTGGGCCGCATTTCCTTGTTGGTACGGCTGACCTTCAAGCGCATGCCGCGTTCGAAACGGCCGGAGCAGACCCGCACGAAAGCGACGCGGTCGCGATGCGCCGGGTCCATATTGGCCTGCACCTTGAACACCACGCCGCTGAAGCGGGGCTCCTCGGGTAGCACCTCGCGCTGCAGCGACTGGCGGGAGCCGGGGCGCGGCGCCATGTCGACCAGCGCGTCCAGCACTTCCTGCACGCCGAAATTATTGATGGCCGAGCCGAAGAACACCGGCGTCTGGCGGCCAGCCAGGAATTCGGCCTCGTCGAAGGGCGGCGACGCTTCGTTGATCAGGGCGATTTCGCCGCTGGCCTGGTCGAAGGCGCTGCCGAAGCGCTGGCCAATTTCCGGATTATCCAGGCCCTGGATGAATTCATCATCGCCGCCGCGGCGTTCCTGGCCTGCACGGAACAGGCGCATGCGGTCCTGGCGGATGTCGAACACGCCGCCGAAGGCCTTGCCCATGCCCACCGGCCAGGAAAACGGCACGGTGTCCATGCCCAGGTGCGATTCGATTTCAGACAACAAGTCCAACGGCTCGCGCACTTCGCGGTCCATCTTGTTGATGAAGGTGATGATGGGGGTGTTGCGCGCCCGGCAGACCTGCAGCAGACGCTTGGTCTGCGGCTCCACGCCGTTGGCGGCGTCGATCACCATCAGCGCGGCATCCACCGCCGTCAGCACGCGATACGTGTCTTCCGAGAAGTCCTGGTGGCCCGGGGTGTCGAGCAGGTTGATGACGCAGTCGCGATATTCCATCTGCATCACCGACGAAGCCACCGAGATGCCGCGCTGCTTTTCGATTTCCATCCAGTCCGAGGATGCGTGGCGGCTGGCCTTGCGTGCCTTGACGCTGCCGGCGATCTGGATCGCGCCTGCGAACAGCAGCAGCTTTTCGGTCAGCGTGGTCTTGCCCGCGTCAGGGTGGGAAATGATGGCGAAAGTGCGGCGGCGCGCGACTTCTTGTTGGATATTCATCTAGGCATTCTCTACGGAAGCGATGCGAGGCGGCCGGCTCATGAGGCGCGACGGAAGGTCGCCAGGAACAGGCCGGCGGCGATGAAGAGCGAGCCGAACACGCGGTTCATCCAGCGGATGTGGCGCGGGCTGCGCAGCAGCCGCAGCACGCGCGCGGCCAGCAGGGTGTACACGGCCATCGCCACCAGGTCGGTGAAGGCCAGGGTGCCCCCGATGGCGAAGTATTGCGGCGTCAGGGCATGCGCCGGCTCGATGAACTGCGGCACCACGGCCAGCAGGAACACCGTGCCCTTGCGGTTGCTGGCGTTGATCAGGAAACCCCGCAGCACCAGCGTCCGCACGGACACGTGCGCCGGATTGCCGGTGTCCACGGCGACCGGCGCGGCGTCGGTGCGGAACTGGCGCCAGCCCAGGTAGATCAGGTAGGCCACGCCCAGGTACTTGACGCAGGCGAAGGCCAGTTCCGACGTGGCGAGCAAGGCCCCCAGTCCTACCCCGACCACCACGAACTGGAACAGGATGCCCATGATCAACCCGGCCGTATTCCAGTAGCCGCGCGCGAAACCGTACTTCAGTCCGGAGGACATGGCGGAAATGGCACCGGCCCCGGGCGAAAACGAAATCGCCCAGGATGCAAGGAAGAAAGTCAGCCAGGTGGAGAGCGTCACGGCTTGATGGAACGGATTGGTTGGACGGTTTTGCTTGAACGGTTGCTGGCGAACGGCTTGTCTGCCCGAGAGCTTGAAAAGACCGAATCGACAGCGACCGATTACTTCGACAGCAGCGCGGGGCGGCGGGCGCCGTCCGTACGCCGGGCCGCCGGCGCGGCCGGGCGGTTGTCCGCCTGGCGGGCCGGTGCCGGACGGCGAGCTTCGCCGCCATTGCCACCGTTGCCGCCGCGACCTTCCGCGCCGGCACGAGGCGCGCCACTACGCGGCGCCGGGCCGTTGCGAGATCCCGAGCCGGCCGGACGGCCGTTGCCGGCACCGCCAGCACCGCCGTGACCGCTGCCGGCGCGGGCGGCGGCGCCGCCATTGGCCGAACGGCCGCTGCCTTGGCCGGCACGGCCACCGCCACCGCCGCCGTTGCCGGAACGGCCGCCGCTGCGGCCTGCACCGTTACGGCCGGAGCCGTTACGGAAGCCGCGGCCTTCGCGCTCGTCGTCTTCGTCGTCGCGCTCATGGGTCGGACCGCCGACGGGCGGCGTCCAGCCCTTGACCTCGACGCGGTCGATGGGCTTGCGGATCAGTTTCTCGATGGCGCGCAGCAGCTTCACTTCGCTGGGATCGACCAGCGAAATGGCGGCACCCGTGGCGCCGGCGCGGCCCGTGCGGCCGATGCGGTGCACGTAGTCCTCGGGCACATTGGGCAGCTCGAAGTTGACCACTTGGGGCAGTTGGTCGATGTCCAGGCCGCGCGCGGCGATGTCGGTGGCGACCAGCACGGTCACGCTGCTGTCCTTGAAACCGGCCAGCGCGCGGGTGCGGGCTCCCTGGCTCTTGTTGCCGTGGATGGCGGCGGCGCTGAGGCCGTCCTTGACCAGCTTTTCAGCCAGGCGGTTGGCGCCGTGCTTGGTGCGGGTGAAGACCAGCACCTGGTGCCAGCCGCTTTCGCGGATGATGTGGCTGATCAGGTCGCGCTTGTGATGCTGCTCGACCAGGTGCATGGTCTGGGTGACCAGCTCGGTGGCGGTGTTGCGCGGTGTTACCGAGACTTCGCCCGGATTGTTCAGGACGCCGCGCGCCAGCGTGCGGATTTCGTCCGAGAACGTCGCCGAAAACAGCAGGTTCTGCCGCTTGGCGGGCAACAGGGCCAGCACCCGGCGGATGTCGCGGATGAAGCCCATGTCCAGCATGCGATCGGCTTCGTCCAGTACGAGGATTTCCACGCCGGACAGGTCCACCGTCTTCTGGCCGGCGTGATCGAGCAGGCGGCCCGGGGTGGCGACCAGGATGTCCAGCGGCTTGCGCAGCGCGCTGATCTGCGGATTGATGTTGACGCCGCCGAACATCACCATGGATTTCAGCGATGAATATTTGCCGTAGGTCTGCACCGATTCTTCGACCTGCGCGGTCAGTTCACGCGTCGGGGTCAGGATCAGGCAGCGCGGGCGGCCAGGCTTGCGCAGCGCGGCCGGCGCCTGCATCAGGCGGTGCAGGATGGGCAGGGTGAAGCCTGCGGTCTTGCCGGTGCCGGTCTGGGCCGCAGCCAGCAGATCGCCGCCCTGCAGCACCAGCGGAATGGCCTGGGCCTGGATGGGCGTCGGCGCGGTATAGCCGGTGTCGGCAATGGCGCGCAAAAGGGAATCGGCCAGCCCGAGGTCGGCGAAGGTGGTATTGGCAGTCAAGTACAACTCCAGCGGCAGCCTGTCGCTCAAGTTGAGAGACTCCAATCAAGGCGGACGGAAACAGGAGAAAAGGAAGGCCCGGCGGGCCATCGCTTCATGGCGGCGAACGCCGCGCATGGGATGTGTGCCGATTGGCATTGCACACGGCGCGCATTGTAGCTGAACCCGGATAGGCGTTAAGGCAGGCGGGCGGATTTGCGCACAGTTGCCTTCTGTAACTGTTTGCTGGCAATGAGTACGTTTTCGACGTAGCCGCCAGATTTGTAACATCTATAATCCGGGCCTGAAATCAACCAGGAAAGTGGAAGCCTCATGAAAAAGTCGCTAGGAGTCGTGGTAGGCGTGATTGTGGTTGCTGGCGTGGCCTGGGTGGGCGCGTCCTGGTACACCGGCCAGCGCCTCGAAGCCGTGGTGCGCCAGGGCGTGGACGAGGGCAATGCCAAAATTCAGGCGTTCATGCCGAACGCCAAGGTCAAGATCGTCGTCGATTCCATCGAGCGGCACGTCTTTTCGTCGGACATCCAGTACAGCGTGACCATCCAGGGTGTGCCCGGCGAGGAAGGCAAGCCCGTCAAGGACGTCGCCATCCTGCTGCACGACCATGTGGAACATGGCCCCTTCCCGCTGGCTCGCCTGAAGACCGGCGCGCTGGCTCCGGTGATGGCCACCAGCGCTTTCGAGCTGGTGAACAACGACACCGTGAAGAGCTGGTTCGAGTTGACCAAGGGCACGGCGCCGTTCTCCGGCAATGCCACCATCCACTACAACCGCGACGTGGACGGCAACCTGGTGCTGCAGCCGGTCGATATGCAGCATGCCGACGGCAACCTGAAGTTCTCCGGCATGAACCTGCAGGTCGCGGTGGCACGCGCCACCAAGGCGGCCAAGGTCTCGGGTACCGTGGACTCGATCTCCCTGGACATCAAGGATCCCAACGCACCGGGTACCGTCCAGATCACCGGCGTGTCGCTGAACAGCGATATGCACGAGGGGCAGGCTGGCCTGCAGGTGGGCACCAACCAGGTGGCGGTCAAGCAGATGCGCATTGTGCACGCCGCCGACCCGGCCATCGTGCTGAACAACTATACGCAGAACGCCGAGCTGACTGAAAGCCCCACCGGCCTGGCTGTGAAGGCCGTGTACGACGTTGGCATGCTCAACCTGGGCGGCCAGGACATCGCCGGCATGCGCCTGGGCTTTGGCGCGCGCAATCTGGCGGCGGAGCCGGTCAAGGCGCTGGTCGAGCTGTATGGCAATTTGTTGACTCGCGCCATGAAGCAAAAGCCCGGTGAGGATCCGGAACAGGCATTCGACCTGCCGCCCGAGGAGCGCCAGAAGGCGATGGCGGCGGGCAAGGCGCTGCTGGCGGGCAATCCCACGATCTTCGTCGATCCGATCCTGATCCACAACGCCAAGGGCGAGTCGCGCTTCGACCTGACGTTGGACCTGGGCGATCCGGGCTCGCCGGACCAACCCGTCGACCAGATGGTCACCAAGCTGCTGCGCAAGCTGGACGCCAAGCTGGTCATTTCGGCGCCGATGGTCAACAGCATCCTCGCGCAGCAGATGCAGCAGCAAGGCGGGCTGGATGCCGCTACCGCGCAGAAGCAGGCCGAAGCCACCACTCAGGCACTGGCCCAGATGGCGGTCGCCACCGGTTACCTGAGCAAGGACGGCGACAACGTGGTCGGCACGCTGAACTATGCCGACAAGGTGGTCAATTTGAACGGCAAGAAGATGCCGCTGGAAGAGTTCGCCATGATGGTCGCCAGCATGGCGATGGGCATGCATCCTTCCGAGGGCATGGACGAGGACGAGCCTGAAGACGGTGATGCCGATGAAGGCGACGAGCCGGCCGATCAGGTCGCGCCGGCGGCCCCTGCCGCTCCCGGCGGTGCACGCAAGTAATTCGCGTCAATCCGCATGAGTACCAGTCGGCCGGGAGCGATCCCGGCCGATTGTTTTTGCGGCGCGGCATGGCGGGCGCGGTTTCGGGTACGCTTCCAACCTTCCCGCTTTCATTACACTGCGGCGGCCTGGCGGCCGCCCTGCCGATATCCATGTCCCAATTTCCTTTCGATGCCGTCCTGTTCGATTGCGACGGCGTACTGGTGGATTCCGAAGGAATCACCAACCGCATCCTTACCGCCATGCTGGGCGAGATGGGCTGGCAGCTGACCCTGGAACAGACATTGGGGATTTTCCTGGGCAAGACGGTGCTGGACGAAGCGCCGCGCATCCAGGCCGAGACCGGCCACCTGATCGACGAAGCGTGGATAGAACGTTTCCGCGCGCGCCGCAATGCCGCGCTGGAAACAGAGCTGCTGCCCATTCCGGGCGCGCCGGCGGCCGTGCACGCGGTCCACGCCGCCGTGCAGGGCCGTATCGCCGTGGCCTCGGGCGCGGACAGCTACAAGCTGCGCCTGCAACTGAACAAGACCGGTCTGCAGGACTACTTCGGTGAAAATGTGATGAGCGGCCAGGAGCAGGCGCGCAACAAGCCCTGGCCCGATGTGTACCTGGCCGCCGCGCGCGTGCTGGATGTGGATCCGACACGTTGCGCCGTGGTGGAAGACTCGATCACCGGCGCGCGCGCCGGCGTGGCCGCGGGCGCCACGGTATTCGGCTACAGCCCCGGTGGCCCGGGCCATAGCGATGCCAAGGCTTTGCTGGATGTGGGCGTGGCGCACGTATTGCGCGACATGAGCGAACTGCCGGCGCTGCTGGCGGGCTGGCAGCGCGGGTAAGCAAGCGTCCTCAAGCAAACTTCTTTTAAGCGGGCTTGTTCAATCGAGCTTCGTTGACACGCCGCATTGCGCGATCATCCACCCGCTGCCACGCAGACCTCTTCGGCTGGATTGCACGCAGTCGACTGCGTGGATGCGGCGCGGCGCGTGGCGCGCATCAACCACATCGCCACCATCAGGGCCAGCACCAGTACGGCCGTCGCGGCCCAGCCCAGCGCGCCCAGGCCATAGGTGTTGATGACGCGTCCCCCCAGGGCCGCCCCCACGCCGATGCCGATATTCGCGCCCGAGATGTTCAAGGACGCCGCGAAGGCCGCCGCATGCGGCGCGGCCTTCATCACGCGGGCGTGGCACACGATGAACAGGGCTGCCTGCGCAACGCCCCACAAAGCAAGGGCCACCGCCAGCCACATCGGCGTGTGGATCACCGGCACCATGACCAGCAAACCCACCGCCATCAGGACGCTGAACAGCGCCGTGGCGCCGATGGGGCTGCGGTCCACCATGCGGCCGCCCAGCGTATTGCCGATCAGGCCGACCGCGCCAAAGGCCATCATGGACCAGCCCACGACCTGGCCGTTGAAGCCGGCCAGGCGCTCCAGCATGTCGGCCAGATAGGTATACGCGGTAAACATGCCGGTGAAGACCAGCAGGGACAGCAGCACATGGCCGATCAGCAACGGGTCGCGCAGGCTGCGGAATTGCGTGGTCAGCGAGCCGGCGTGGGCGCTGCCCGGTACCTGCGGCATGTAGCGTTGCAGCAAGCCGGCCTTGGCAAACGCCAATACCGCCAGCACCGCGAAAGCCGCGCGCCAGCCAAAGGCATCGGCTATGAGGACGCCGATGGGAATGCCCAGCACGGTCGCCACCACGATGCCGAACGCCACCATCGATACGGCCCGGCCAGCCTTGGCCGGCCCCACCAGGCTGATGGCGGTGTCGCTGGACAAGGACCAGAACACAGGCAGCGCCAGTGCGGGCACGAAGCGCGCGATGCCCATGATGTAGATATTGGGTGCCCACGCCGCCACCGCATTGGCCACGCCGAAGATGGCAAGGGCGCCGACGAACACGCGCTTGCGCGGCAGCGCCGCCATCAGCGCGGTGGAAAAGGGGCCGGTCGCGGCAACCGTAAAGGCGAACAAGGTCACCAGCAGGCCGGCCTGCGCGACATCCACGCCCAGGTCGCGGGCCAGCCCGGGCAGCAGGCCGATGATGACGAATTCAGTGGTGAGGATCGTAAAACCGGCGGCGGAAAGTAGCAGGATGGGCAACAGCATGGGCAATGCACGCGTACCGAGGCAAGCGCGCCTATATCGTTTCGAAGGACGGGGATGGGCGGGGAAAGGACATCGGGCCACGCTACGGCGCCCGGCATTCCGCCAGTGATGAAAGCTTAAGGGAAACGACGAGGGGGAAAAAGCGGTCGCGGTCGGCAAGTTTAGTCGGGCAGCGCCGACAATGGCCAGCAGCGACTTCTGAACGGCGCGCCGATGCGCGCCGTGGGTTTTATGACTGCTGCGTTCGAACTGTTGGTGTTCGAACCTTCGAATCTTCGAACCGTGGATCAGGGGATCGCGCGCCGGCATGGCCGGCGCTGATCCTCAACCGCGCACGGATTCGATGCGATGAACGTGCTCGTGGCGGAAACGGAAGCGCTGCTTCTGGACACGGCCGTTTTCCGTGGTGCACGGCACCAGGTCCGTGGTGTAGGTCGTGGCGCCGTTGAACGGCGCGTTGTAGATCACGCGCGCGGCGATGCCGGGGCCGTGTTCCAGTTGCAGATGAACGATGTCGCCCACGTGAATGGGGGTGTTGTCCAGCGTATGGCTGGCGCGGCGGGTCAAACGAGGTTGCATGGTGGCCATTGTTGGGTACTCCAATCTAGCTATGTGTTGTTATGGCCCGCATCGTGCGGGCATGTCATGGTGTGCCGGACGCGAAGTCTGGCGCCGTAGCGTGGTCTGCCGGAGATAGCTCACCGTCGCAGATCGAACGGTACGGTTGCCACGCCAACCTGGAAACAGATCCGGGTACGGGTGGCACTCGTCATATGTTGTCCCAGTTACGTGACGGGAACATTGCTGCAGATGGCGTAATGGCCTCGTCCGTAAGGATGAGGGATTGCACTCCGCAAAAGACACGCGAAAATGCACAAAACGCTACAAGAACCGACGCAGCGGTTTCGAATCAAGAGACGTCTTGAATTGCGGTGTCTGAAGCCGTGCTCACGAGGAGCAGCCCGGCATGATCCCGAACACTGATTCGGTGGGACAACATCGGGGACGTTTTCAGCGCCAGCGGATTTCCGTGTTTTTATTGAGGACGGGGAAATCGCCTGGGGCGCTCTGCTGTGTGCATGCAGGAAAGCCTGTGCAGACAGCTACGAAAAGACCCGAGCGCTAAGCCCGGGTATGACGAACTTTATGGAGGTTACGCCATCTGCATTCAAAAGTCAACATCCTTCTTCGAACCTCGCCCTTTTGACGCGAAGGCGGCGGCTGGTGCCGGCGAGGACCACGTTACAAACGCTAGAATGCCCCATTGCGCGCCAGTGACCTGACCGACCGCCGTTGAATACAACCGCTTCCCCTGATTCCCAGACACCAACCGCCACCCTGGACGACCTGTGGCTGGCGGAAACACTGCGCCTGCGCGAAGAGCACTGGGGTCCGGTGGACGACGCGCAAGCCTTGCGCCAGGCGCGCGTTGCGCCTGTCCCGCTGCCGCAACGTGTCCTGCTGCGGGCGCGCCTGCTTGGCCGCCAGACCGGTCTGGATGCCTGTCTGGTTACCTGGCGCCGTGGCGCCGGCATCGGCCTGGCGCTGCTGGCTGGCATAGGACTGATGGCCGGCATCGGTGCCGCGCTGGGCGCGCTGGGCGATGGCAGCCGGGCGGTCAACGTCCTGCATGCCCTGGGCGCCTTGCTGGGGCTGCATGCCCTGACCTTTCTGTTCTGGCTCGGCGCCAGCGCCGTCACGCCGCGGAACGCGGGCCAGGGCCTGGCCCGGCTGTGGCTGTGGGCCAGCCGGCGCCTGGCGCGCGGCCCGGATACGGGCCTTGCCGCGCAGGCCCTGCTAAGCCTGCTGGCGCGTGGCGGCGGCCTGCGCTGGCTGTTCGGCGCGGTCAGCCACCTGGTGTGGCTGCTGGCCTTGACCGCGGCCTTGGCGACGCTGCTATTGGTGTTGTCCACCGCCAGCTATCGCTTCATCTGGGCCACGACCTTGCTGGAGCCGCAGACCTTCGTGCGCCTGACCGGCTTGCTGGGCTGGCTGCCGGCGCGGCTGGGCTTCAGCGTACCGGATGCCGCCCTGGTGGCGGCCAGCGACGGCACGCAGCAGTTACCCGCGCTGGCGCAGGCGCAATGGTCGATGTGGCTGATCGGCGCGCTGGTGACCTACGGCATCCTGCCGCGCCTGCTGGCATGGTTGCTCAGCGTATTCATGCTGAGACGGGCCCTGGCCGGCCTGCGCCTGGATCTCGACCTGCCCGGCTATGCCGGCCTGGCGGCGCGGCTGGCGCCCGTTGCGGACATCCTGGATGACGATGCTCCGGCCATGCCGCAGCAGGGGCCGCGCATGGGCAGCGCAAGCGCCGCCGCCGTGGGCGTGGCGCCCACCCTGGTCGGGCTGGAGCTGGCGCCGGATCTGCCTTGGCCGCCGGTGCCTCTACCGGCGGCCGTGGCCGATGGCGGCAACCTGGATACCCGTGAACAGCGCCGGCGCCTGCTCGACACCCTCGCGGCGCGGCCGGCGCCGCGCCTGTTGATCGTCTGCGATACCCGGCAGACGCCGGACCGCGGCGCGCTGGCCTTGATCGCCGAATTGTCCGCCGTCGCGCAACGGACGCGTTTGTGGCTGCTGGGCGAGACCGCCCGCGGTGACACCCACAACGATAGCGACAGCGACAGCGACAGCGAAAGCGGCAACGACAACGACAACGGCAACGACAGCTACAGCGACGCGTTGCCGGCGCGTGCCGCGGCCTGGCGCGCGCAACTGCGCGCGGCGGGAGTAGCCGATGAAGATCTGCTGCACGAAGCCGAACCGGCGCTGCGCTGGCTGGAGGCCGACCATGGCTGATGCATCCGACGATTCCGTTCGTCCCATCCCTGGCGCTGCAACGGCTGGTGAGCCATCGCAGTCACCAAGTCTACCGATGGAACATACCGGATCGACCCCATCCGCTCCCGCGGCCGGGACACGCGCGCCCGCTGACCGTCCGCTGCAGATCGCCTTGGTCGGCCATACCAACACGGGCAAGACGTCGCTGTTGCGTACGCTGACCCGCGACGCCGGCTTCGGCGAAGTGGCCGACGCACCGGGTACCACCCGCCGCGTGCAGGGCGCGCAATTGCGCCTGGAGGGTCGGCCGGTGCTGGCGTGGTACGACACGCCGGGTATGGAAGACAGCGTGGCGCTGCTCGATTACGTGGAACGCCTGGCCGGCACGGAAAGGCTGGACGGCCCGGCCCGCATCCGCCGTTTCCTGGGCGCGCCCGAGGCCCGCGGGCGCTTCGAACAGGAAGCGCGCGTGCTGGCCAAGATGTTGGACTGCGACGCGGCGCTCTACGTGATCGATGCGCGCGACCCCGTGCTGGCCAAGCATCGGGATGAACTCGCGCTGCTGGCGGCCTGCGGCAGGCCGTTGCTGCCGGTATTGAATTTCGTGCGCGCGCCGGCCCATCGCGCACAGCAGTGGCGCGAAGCGATGGCACGGCTGGGGCTGCATGCCCTGGTCGAATTCGACACCGTGGCGCCGCCGCTGGACGGTGAGCGCCAGTTGTACATGCGGCTGGGCATGCTGCTGGACGCGCATGCGCCCACGCTGCAGGCCTTGTCCGACCATCTCATGCAGCAGCGTCTGGAACGGCGCCAAGCGGCTGGCCGCCTGGCGGCCGGCATGCTGCTGGACATTGCCGCCTTGCGGCTGAGCGCCGCGCCCGACGAAGAGGCGCTGCGTGCCGCCGCGCGCGATCTGCAGGATCGCGTGCGGCAACGCGAGCAAGCCTGCATCGATGCCTTGCTGGCGCTCTACAACTTCCGTCGTGAAGACTATGCGCCCGAGGCCTTGCCATTGACCGGCGAGCGCTGGGGCATGGATCTTTTCCACCCCCAGGCCTTGAAGGATGCCGGTGTCAGCGTCGGCATGGGAGTCGCCGCGGGCGCCATGGCCGGCGCCGCGGTCGACCTGATGCTGGCGGGAGTCAGCCTGGGCGCGGCCGCGCTGGTGGGCGCCGCAACGGGCGGCTTGTGGCAAAGCGCCACGCGCTACGGCCAGCGTCTGCTTGGCAAGGTACGCGGTTATCGCGAGCTGAGCATAGACGATGCCGTGCTGCGGCTGCTGGGTTTGCGCGCGCGCAGCCTGATCAATGCGCTGGAACGGCGCGGACACGCGGCCCGGGATCCGCTGCGCCTGGCCGAGGCGCAGAGCGAAGGCGACTTGGAGTGGCGCGAGGGCAAGCTGGCGGACGAACTGAAGGAAGCGCGCAGCAAGCCGGAATGGTCCACGCTGAATACCGCGAAACACGAAGACAGCCCGCGCCTGGCGGCTGCCGTGCGCACGCTGGGCGAGCGCGTGGTCGCTTGATGGTGATGGTGCCGGCTAGAGGAATCGAACCCCCGACCTTCGCATTACAAGTGCGCTGCTCTACCAACTGAGCTAAGCCGGCTTTGGGCGGTCCGCCGCCAGAGGGGACGGACCGCAAGGGAGGCGTATTGTACGGCCAACTACCGGCCGCGGGCCTTACTTGACGATCGTCAGGCGCGGCCGTGGCGGCGGATCGTCGCTGGGCGGTCCATCGTCTTGCGACTCGCCCTGGCCTTCCGGCGTATCCGGCGTGGGATTCTCGCCTTCCGCGCCGGGCTCGTCGGTCTGCACCTCGAAGCCCATGCCGGCACCCGTCTCGCGCGCGTAGATGGCGCTGACAGCCCCGATGGGAACCGAAACGTCTTCCACGATCCCGCTGAAGCGGGCCTGGAATTCGATCAGGTCGTTGCCCAGCCGCAGCTGGTTGGTAGCCAGGTTGCCGATATTCAGCGTGATCTGGCCATCGCGCACATGCGCCGGCGGCACCATGGTGCGGGCGTTCACCTGCACCACGATGTACGGGGTATAGCCGTTATCCGTGCACCACTCGTGAAGGGCGCGGATCAAATACGGCTTGGTCGACGATTCACCCATGCCGGTCCTTAACGACGCATCACTTTTTCAGACGGGGTCAGCGCTTCGATGTAAGCCGGGCGCGAGAAAATGCGTTCGGCGTACTTCTGCAGCGGAGCCGCGTTCTTCGGCAGTTCGATGCCGTAGTGATCCAGGCGCCACAGCAAGGGAGCCACGGCCACGTCCAGCATGGAGAACTCGTCACCCAGCATGTACTTGTTCTTCAACAGCATGGGCGCCAACTGGGCCAGGCGGTCGCGGATGTTCTGGCGGGCACGGTCCAGGCGCTTCTCGTCCGGCTTGCTGTTGCGGTCTTCCAGCTCCGACACGTGCACGAACAGTTCCTTTTCGAAATTGAACAGGAACAGGCGGGTGCGCGCGCGCATCACCGGGTCGGCCGGCATCAGCTGCGGGTGGGGGAAGCGCTCATCGATGTATTCATTGATGATGTTCGATTCGTACAGCACCAGGTCGCGTTCGACCAGGATGGGTACCTGGCCATAGGGATTCATGACCGAGATGTCTTCGGGCTTGTTGTACAGATCGATGTCCCGGATTTCAAAATCCATGCCTTTTTCGAACAGCACAAAGCGGCAGCGTTGCGAAAACGGACACGTGGTTCCGGAATAAAGCACCATCATGGCGATAAGTCCTTGTATGAAAAGCGAAAGGCCAGCGCTGCGAATCTAGCAGGCGCTGGCCCCAATTGCCAGGGGGGCAGCAAGGGCGATGCTGCCCACGGAGGCTCCAGGAGCCCCGCCAGCCCCCGGCGGGGCAAGCTGGTTTACCGGACGTGCTTCCAATAGGAAGCATTAAGGCGCATGGCCACGACCAGGAACAGACCCAGGAATAGCAATACCCAAACGCCCAACGCCTTGCGGAATTGAGCGACAGGTTCGGCCATCCAGGTCAGGAATGCACTGAGATCGGCGACATCATTGTCGAACTGGGCGGTAAGCGCCGGGTTCGAGGCCTTGAACGTCGCGTTGAAGCTTTCACTGCCATGGAAATGCTCGACCGCTTCTTTCTTTACGGTGGCATAACCCTGCGCATCATAAACGGTGGTTGTACGTTCCCAGCCGGGTTCGCCTCCCTTGCCTTCGACTTCGTGCATGGCCACCGTCGTCAACTCACGCGGACCTTGGCGTTCCCAGAGCACGTGCGGCATGCTCACATTAGGGTACACCAGGTTATTCCAGCCGGTCGGCCGGCTGGTATCGCGGTAGAAAGAACGCAGATAGGCGTAAATATAATCGGTTCCGGGCTGGCCTGCAGTCTGGGACTTGGCCCGGGCGATCACGGACAGGTCCGGCGGGGTGGTGCCGAACCACTTTTTGGCGTCCTTGGGCGGCATGGCGACCGTCATCAGGTCGCCCACTTTCTCGCCCGTGAACATCAGGTTCTTGGTGATCTGCTCGGGGGTCAACCCGATATCCTGCAGCTTGTTGTAGCGCATCGAACTGGCCGCATGGCAGTTCAGGCAATAGTTGACGAAGAGCTTGGCCCCATTTTGCAGGGCAGCCATGTCGTTCGAACGGTCCGGCGCCCGGTCCAGCGGATATCCACCTTCTGCCGCCTGCGCGGCGGTACACGCGAGCATCATCGCCGCGGCAACCATCAGCTTCTTGATCATGATCATTCCGTTTCAGGTCCTGGGGCTTAGTGGGCGTGAAAGACGACGCGGTCGGGTACGGGCTTGAAGGTGCCCAGACGGCTCCAGACCGGCATCAACAGGAAAAACGCCAGGTAATAGAGCGTGCCGATCTGCGATGTCAGGTTCAGCGCGGGTGATGGCGGCTGGGTGCCGACATAACCGAGGACCACGAAATTGATCATGAAAATGCCGTAAAGCACCTTGTGCCAATCCGGCCGGTAGCGAATCGACTTGACCGGGGAATGGTCCAGCCAGGGCAGGAAGAACAGGATGACCACCGTGCCGCCCATGGCCACCACGCCCCAGAACTTGGCGTCCAGGACACGCAGCAGCACGGCGATGGCCAGCAGGATGACCGGCACCACCAGGCGCCAGATTCCTTTGAAGTTACCTTTGAGGAACAGCGCGATGGCGCCCAGGACCGCGGCGCCGGACAACACCCAGGTGAAGTCGTCGGTGGTGGCGCGCAGCATCGAGTAGAACGGCGTGAAGTACCACACCGGCGCGATGTGCGGCGGCGTCTTCAGCGAGTCGGCGGGGATGAAGTTGTTGTACTCGAGGAAATAGCCGCCCATTTCCGGGCCGAAGAAGACGATGGCGGCGAACACGATCAGGAAGCCCGCCACGCCGACGATGTCATGCACCGTGTAATACGGGTGGAAAGGCACGCCGTCCAGCGGCCGGCCGAAGCGGTCCTTCGGGCCCTGCTTGATTTCCACGCCGTCCGGATTGTTCGACCCCACTTCGTGCAGCGCCACCAGGTGCGCCGCCACCAGGCCCACCAGCACCAGCGGAATGGCGATGACGTGAAAGGCGAAGAAGCGGTTCAGCGTGGCATCGGACACGACATAGTCGCCGCGGATGAAGATGGCCAGGTCCGGTCCGATGAACGGGATGGCGGAGAACAGGTTGACGATCACCTGCGCGCCCCAGTACGACATCTGGCCCCAGGGCAGCAGGTAGCCGAAGAAGGCCTCGCCCATCAGACAGAGGAAGATCGCCACGCCGAAGATCCAGACCAGTTCGCGCGGCTTGCGGTACGACCCGTAGAACAGGCCGCGCAGCATGTGCATGTAGACCACCACGAAGAACATCGATGCGCCGGTCGAGTGCATGTAGCGGATCAGCCATCCGCCGGGCACTTCGCGCATGATGTATTCGACGGACTGGAACGCACGTTCCGCGTCGGGCTTGTAGTGCATCACCAGGAAGATGCCGGTGGTGATCTGGATCACCAGCACCAGCAGCGCCAACGAGCCGAAGAAGTACCAGAAGTTGAAATTCTTCGGGGCGTAGTACTCGGAAAGATGTGCCTTCCAGGTGGCGGTGGCAGGGAAGCGCCTGTCCACCCAACCCAGCAAACCTGTTGTCTCGACGTGTTTCTCGCCAGCCATGAAGCCGCTCCTTTGCTATACGTGGCGGGTTCCCCGCCCGGCGTATCTGATTCTTGTGTGCGCAGGCACCCACCCCCCGTGACGAGGGGCGTGGGTCCTAGGCTTTGTTGTCTTCGTCGACACCGATGATGATGCGGGCGTCGGTCAAATACTGATACGGAGGCACTTCGAGGTTGTCCGGCGCGGGCTTGTTCTTGAACACGCGGCCGGCGAGGTCGAAGGTGGAACCATGGCAGGGGCAGAGAAAACCGCCCTCCCAATTCGAAGGCAAACCGCCCGCGCCACCTGTCTCGAAGTGAGCGGTCGGCGAACAACCCAGGTGCGTGCAGATGCCGACACAGACGAACAGCTCGGGCTTGCGTGAGCGGTGTTCGTTCTCGGCATACGCGGGAGTGAAGCCCGGCCGCTTGGATTGCGGGTCGGCAACGAGAGGATCGTTGACCTTGAGGCCTTCGAGTTGTTCTTTCGAACGATGAATGATCCAGACTGGCTTGCCGCGCCATTCAACCGTGATCATCTGGCCGACGGGAATATCGCCAACGTTGACTTCAACGGGAGCGCCGGCCGCGCGGGCCTTGGCGGAGGGGGCAAAGGTACTGACAAAAGGCACGGCGGTTGCTACCCCTGCAACGCCACCCAGAGCACAGGCTGTTGTTACCCAAAAACGTCTAGATGGATCAGGCGGCAAATTGGTGGGTACTGCGCCTTCATCATCTCCATGCACCATCGTGTTCTGACTCATCTTCCATCCTTGTTATGCGACCGCTGCCCGTTGGACAACGGTGTGTAGCATTCCCCCTTAAAAGGGGTGTGGATATGTGGCTGGCCATTTGTAACAATGTAGCAACCGCGTATTATAGCCTCAGCCCAATCCAGGGCGTATCACTGTAAGGAGCACGTATGAGCAAAGCGACCGGATTTCTAAAAGACTTCCGCAACTTCGCCGTCAAGGGAAATGCCGTTGACCTGGCCGTTGGTGTCATCATCGGTGCGGCGTTCGGCAGGATCGTCGACTCCCTGGTCAAAGACATCGTGATGCCCCTGATCAACTTCATTCTGGGTGGTTCGGTCGATTTCTCCAACAAGTTCATCGTTTTGCATATGCCCGAGGGCTACACCGGCCCGATGACGTATGCCGAAATCCTCAAGGCCGGCGGCAACGTGTTCGCCTGGGGTAACTTCGTCACCATCCTGATCAACTTCATCCTGCTGGCCTTCATCATCTTCCTGATGGTCAAGGCGATTGCCGGTGCGCGTTCCAAGCTGGACGCCGCGCCTGGCGGCCCCACCGCCGACCAGAAGCTGTTGACGGAAATCCGCGACTTGCTCAAGGCGCAAGCGCTGCAGCAAGCCGCCGCGCCGCAGCCGCTGCAGCCGCAGCAACCGCCACGCACGCCGGGTGTATAAGCGGTCCGGTCGCCGGTGTGAACTGGCACTAGACCGGATTGTCGATATCGACGAAGTCGACGCGGATGCCGAACTGGCGCGCGACGGCTTCGCCGAGTGCCTGGACGCCGTAGCGTTCCGTGGCATGGTGGCCGGCGCTGATGAAGGTGGTGCCGGTCTCGCGCGCCGTGTGCACGCAAGGCTCGGAGATTTCGCCGGTGATGTACACCTGCGCGCCGGCATCCAGCGCTTCGGTGTACATGCCCTGGGCGCCGCCGGTGCACCAGGCAATGCGGCCTGCCGGCTGGTCCGGATCGCCGATCACTTGCGGCGTGCGTTGCAGGCGTTCGGCGATGCGGGCCGTCAACTCGCCCACCGTGGCGATGCCCGGCGCGCTACCCAGCCAGATCAGGTTGTCGCGGCCACAGGTACGCGGGCTACCGTTGGCATCGGCCTCCGGTTCCAGGCCCAGCACGCGCGCCAGCTGCGCGTTATTGCCCAGTTGCGGGTGGGCGTCCAGCGGCAGGTGGTAGGCGAACAGGTTCAGGTCGTGCGCCAGTGTCAGCGCCAGCCGGTTGCGGCGCGGGCCGCGCACGCGGGCGTCTTCGTTGCGCCAGAACCAGCCGTGGTGTACCAGCAACGCATCGGCGCCGCGTTCGATCGCTACGCGCAGCAAGGCTTCGGTGGCGGTGACTCCAGCGATAATATGGCCCACCGATGCCTTGCCCTCCACTTGCAGGCCGTTCGGGGCGTAGTCCTTGAAGCGCGCCGGTTGCAGCGTCTGGTCCAGCCACGCCGCCAGTTCGTGGGTATCTATTCTGTTCATAGCCTTGCCTTCCTAAATTCATGCGTCGACTTTGGCTGATATTCGCCCAGGCCGTCACGGTCAGTCTTGCCATTCTATTCGTGGTCTCCGCGCTGCGGCCCGATTGGGTGGCCCTGGGCGGCCGCGGCGCGCCTGCCGTCCCCGAGGCCGAGCCGCGGGCCGCAGCGCCGGAACCGGCCCCTCCCGCGCCCTTGCTGTCCTTCGCCAACGCGGTGGCGCGGGCGGCGCCCGCCGTGGTCAATGTGTACACGGCCAAGCATGTCGACGTGCCGTCGATTCCCCAGCCCAACGATCCGGTCCTGCGTGGCTTGATGGGCCAGTTGCCGAACGCATCGCGGCGCCATGAATCGACCAGCCTGGGGTCGGGCGTCATCGTGCGCGCCGGCTACGTGCTGACCAACTATCACGTGGTGGAGGCCGCGGACGCCATCGAGGTGGCCCTGGCTGACGGCCGCGAGACCGCCGCCCAGGTGGTAGGTGCCGATCCGGACACCGACCTGGCGGTGCTCAAGCTGCCCGCGCAGTTCGGCGAGACCCCCGTGGCCACGCTGGGCGCGGATACGGGCCTGAAGGTGGGCGACGTCGTGTTGGCCATCGGCAATCCCTTCGGCGTGGGCCAGACCACCACCCAGGGCATCATCTCGGCGCTGGGGCGCAATCGCCTGGGCCTGAACTCCTACGAGAATTTCATCCAGACGGATGCGGCCATCAATCCCGGCAATTCGGGCGGCGCGCTGATCGACGCGGCCGGCAATGTGGTGGGCATCAATACCGCCATCTACTCGCAGTCGGGCGGCTCGCTGGGCATCGGCTTTGCCGTTCCCATCGATACGGCGCGCGCGGTCATGGACGAGATCATCCGCACCGGCCAGGTCAAGCGCGGCTGGCTGGGGGTCGAGCCGCAGGACCTGACGCCGGAACTGGCGCGCGCCTTCCGCCTGTCCAGCAACAGCGGTGTCATCATCGCGGGCGTGATGCGCGACGGCCCGGCCGGACGCGGTGGCCTGAAGGTGGGAGACATCGTGCGCAGCCTGGATGGCAATGAAGTGCAGAACACGACGTCCATGCTGGCGATGATTGCCCTGCTGCCACCCAATCAGGAAGTGGTGGTGACCGTGTTGCGCAACAACCGCTTGATGAATTTGAAGGTCAAGATTGGCGTGCGGCCTCAGCGGCCAAAGTAGACGGTAGCCGCCCCTGGGCAATCAGGCGCACCACCGCCACGATCTTGCGCCGCTCGGCGGCGGTCAGGGTGGCCATCAGGCGCTTCATCTCCGCTACATCGTCCTCGCCGCGCTGCGAAGGTCGCGGCGGGCGGGGTGGCAGCGCGATGGCGGGCGGGCGTATCCGCATCGCGTGTTCGTCGCCGCGCAGCCAGTCGGGGCTGACGGACAGGGCATAGGCCAGCTTGCCCACCGTGGAATAGGACGGCGCATAGCCCGGCCGGTCGGCCAGGATGCGATGAATGGAAGTCTGCGGGACACCAGACAGGCGGGCCAGGTGCCGCTGGCTGCGGATGCCGCGCCAGCGCATCAACGAGGAAAGACGGTCAGCGATGTTCATGCGAACACTCTACGGACCGGTTCCGTAGCCGACAAGCGTGAATCAGTCCTGTTTTTGCCTCTGTGTTCGGACGTTGGGGTAGGAATAATCCGACCCCCCGCGCCTTGCGTCTTCTTATTCCTTTTCCACCAGCGCGTTTTCGCCGTCGGCAACGGCGCTCTTGTTGGGCCGCACCATGCGGGCGCAGATCAGGCCCAGTTCGAACAACAGGACCAGCGGCACCGCCAGCAGGAACTGGCTGACCACGTCGGGCGGCGTCACCACGGCGGCGATGACGAACGCGCCCACCACCACATAGCCGCGCGCGGCGGCCAGCTTCTTGACGTCGACCACGCCGAAGCGCACCAGCAGCACGACGATCACCGGCACTTCGAAGGTAATGCCGAAGGCCAGGAACATCGTCATGACGAAACCGAGGTAGGCCTCGATGTCCGGCGCCGTCGTGATCGAACTCGGTGCGATGTTGGCGATGAAGTGGAAGATGGTGTGGAAGACGACGAAATAGCAGAACGCCATGCCGGCGATGAACAGTATGGTCGTCGAGACGATGAGCGGCAGCGCCAGGCGCTTTTCGTGCTTGTACAGACCGGGGGCAACGAAGGCCCAGGCTTGCCACAGCACCACTGGCAGGGCAATGACGAAGGCCGCCATCATGGTCACCTTCAGCGGCACCATGAAGGGCGTGATCACGCCGATGGCGATCATGTGCGTGCCTTCCGGCAGCGATGACAGCATCGGGCGCGCCAGCAGGTCATAGATCTTGGCGGTGCCCGGATACAGGAACAGCACGACGAAGACCGCCAGCACCGCCAGCACCGCGCGTATCAGGCGCGAGCGCAGCTCGATGAGGTGGGACATGAAGCTGTCTTCTTGTCCTTCTTCTTGTGGGACTTCCTGGCTCACGTGGGCGTACCGGTAGACGATTGAACAGGTGCCGCGGCCGGGGTCGGGGCAGCGGGTGCAGCAGGGGTGGCCGGGGTTGCGGATACCGGGGCTGCCGCGGCAACGCGCAGTTTGCCCGCGACTTCAGCGGGGATGGTCAGGCCGGGCGTGGCTTCCGTGGCGGATGCGATAGCGCTGGCGGGCAAGGCGCCCGTTTCCACCCGGGTACCCGCCGCGGGGTCGGCACCCACGATGGCGGCGCCGGTAGCAGGCTCCGTCGCGGTCCCGGCAGCGGCGCCGGTTGCGGATTCAGTGACGGCTGGCGCATTGCTGTCCACGCCAGTCGCAGCCGGGGTGCCAGCAGCGGTTTCGACATGGGCCGGTTGCCCGTCCTCGTCGACGACAGGGGTCGACAGCGACAGTGCGCCGCTGGCGGCCTTGGCCGCATCATCCAGCTCCTGGCGCAGCGCCTGGGCCGGTTCACGCAGGGATTCGGTGGTGTCGCGCATCGACGTCTGCACGGTCTGCGCGGCATCCTCCATCTCGCTCTTGAACTTGCGCAGCTCGTCCAGTTCGATCTCGCGGCGGATATCGCCCTTGACGTCGTTGACGTAGCGCTGCGCGCGGCCCAGCAAGTGGCCTACCGTGCGGGCGACCTTGGGCAGACGTTCGGGACCGATGACGATCAGCGCGATGACGCCGATCACCATCAGTTCCCCCATACTCATATCAAACATACGACGGCCGTAGTGGGAGTAGGCACCCGCCGGCGGCCGCGCTGCGGCCCACCACGCATGGCGCGGGCTGCGGGATCAGGAGTGGGTCTTTTCCTTGGCCTGGACGTCGATGGTGTCGCCACCGACACGCTGCTGCACCGGCGCTTCGGGTTCGACACGGTCGCCGTTGGCGTCCTTCATGCCTTCCTTGAAGCCCTTGACGGCACCACCCAGGTCGCCGCCGATGTTGCGCAGCTTCTTAGTACCAAAAATCATCGCCACCACGACGAGGACGATCAACCAATGCCAAATGCTGAGACTGCCCATGACGGTTCTCCGTAATCAAGCGTTCGGGGCTGCGCGACCCGCCCAGGGTCGCGAACCGCCAATAATGTGTAAATGCAGATGCGGGACTTCTTGTCCGCCTTCTACGCCGGAATTGACGACGATGCGGAATCCGCCTTGTGGGCCCGGATTGCAGCCGTTTTCGGCCGCCAATCGAGGCGCCAATGCCATCATTCTACCCAACCAGCCCGCGTCCTCGGGTGTCACGTCCTGCATGGACGCCAGATGGCGGCGCGGAATGAGCAGAAGATGCACCGGCGCGGCGGGATTGATGTCGTGGAAGGCGACGAAATCGTCGTCTTCGTAGACCTTCTTCGCCGGAATCTCGCCACGGCCGATCTTGCAGAAGATACAGTTTTCGCTCATGAGACCTCGATAGGGAATGGCACCCTGGAAACCGGCTTCAGGACGCCGGCCGGCTGGCTTTTTCGGCCAGGCCCGACATACCTTCGCGGCGGGCCAGTTCGGCCAGCACGTCTTCGGGGCGCAGATTGTAGTGGGCCAAGGCGACAAGGCAATGAAACCACAGGTCGGCCGTTTCATAGACGATCTTGTCCGCCACGCCATCCTTGGCGGCCATGACCAGTTCCGTGGCCTCTTCGCCGATCTTCTTCAGGAAGGCGTCCGGGCCGCGCGCCAGCAACTTGGCCGAATAGGAAGCCGCCGGGTCGCCGCCGTTCCGCGGGAGGCGGGTTTCCAGCATGTCGGCGATGCGTGCCAGCACATCGGCCGTCTTTGCGTCCGCGGCATTTGCGTCCACGTTTTGGGCGGCATTCATTTGTAGATCAGCTCCGGATCCTTCAGCACCGGATCGACGGTGGTCCAGGCGGCGTCCGCGTCCTGGCCGTCCAGGCGGCGGAAAAAGCAGCTGGCGCGACCGGTGTGGCAGGCGATGCCGCCCTGCTGCTCTACCTTCAGCAGCACCACGTCGCCGTCGCAATCCAGGCGCAACTCGCGCACCAGCTGCGCGTGGCCGGACTCTTCGCCCTTGCGCCACAGGCGCTGGCGCGAGCGCGACCAGTACACGGCGCGACCGGTGGCGGCGGTCTCGGCCAGCGATTCGCTATTCATCCAGGCCACCATCAGGATCTGGCCATTGGCGGCGTCCTGGGCAATGGCGGGTATCAGGCCGTTGGCGTCGAATTCGACGTCGGCCAACCAGGCGGGAGTGTTATCCATCATGCGTCCAATCGTACCGCAATGCCTTGATCGGCCATGAAACGTTTGCATTCGCCCACGGTGTGCTCACCGTAGTGGAAGATGCTGGCGGCCAGCACCGCGCTGGCGCGGCCGGTGGTGACACCGTCGGCCAGATGCTGCAGCGTACCCACGCCGCCCGAAGCGATCACGGGCACGGGCACGGCGTCGGACACGGCACGGGTCAGGGCCAGGTCGAAACCGGACTTGGTACCGTCGCGGTCCATGCTGGTCAGCAGGATCTCGCCGGCGCCGTATTGGGCCATGCGGCGCGCCCATTGGACGGCATCGATGCCGGTGGCCTTGCGCCCGCCATGGGTGAATACTTCCCAGCGGTCAGCGGCACCGGGCTCCGACACGCGGCGCGCGTCGATGGCGACAACGATGCACTGCGAACCGTGGAAGTCCGCGGCCGCGCGTACCAGTTCCGGATTGGCCACGGCAGCGCTATTGATGCTGATCTTGTCGGCGCCGGCGTTGAGCAGGCGCTGGATGTCCGAGACCTGGCGCACACCGCCGCCCACGGTCAGGGGAATGAACACTTCCGAGGCCACCTGCTCGATGATGGGCAGGATCAGGTCGCGGCCATCGCTGGTCGCGGTGATGTCCAGGAAGGTCAGTTCGTCAGCGCCCTGCTGGTCGTAGCGGCGCGCGATTTCGACGGGGTCGCCCGCATCGATCAGGTTGACGAAGTTCACGCCCTTGACGACCCGCCCGGCGGTCACGTCCAGGCAGGGAATGATGCGCCGCGTCAAAGCGTTGACCGCGGTGCCCGTTGCGCTGTCTGTCATTGCTTGCCCAGTTCGTCGGCGCGCGTCTGCGCGACCTGGAAGTCGAGCGCGCCTTCGTAGATGCTGCGGCCCAGGATGGCGCCTTCGACACCTTCTTCCTCGACGGCGCACAGGGCTTCGATGTCCTGCAGGCCGGCGATGCCGCCCGAGGCGTAGATGGGAATGCGCACGTGTTGCGCCAGGCGCACGGTGGCATCCACGTTCACGCCGGACAGCATGCCGTCGCGGCCGATGTCGGTGTAGATGATGGCTTCGCAGCCGTAGTCCTCGAACTTGCTGGCCAGGTCCAGCACGTCGTGGCGGGTCAGCTTGCTCCAGCCGTCGGTGGCGACCTTGCCGTCACGCGCGTCCAGGCCGACGATGATGCTGCCGGGGAAGGCGCCGCAGGCATCGTGCAGGAAACCGGGGTTCTTTACCGCGGCGGTGCCGATGATGACGTAGGAAATGCCGCTGTCGAGATAGCGCTCGATGGTGTCGAGGTCGCGGATGCCGCCCCCGATCTGTACCGGGATCTCGTCGCCGACGGCGTCGACGATGGCCTTGATGACGGCCTCGTTGCGCGGCTTGCCGGCAACCGCGCCATTCAGGTCCACCAGATGCAGACGGCGCGCGCCCTGCTCCAGCCAGTGGGTGGCCATGGCGGCGGGGTCTTCGGAGAACACCGTTGCATCGTCCAGGTCTCCCTGGCGCAGGCGGACACAGCGTCCGTCTTTAAGGTCGATGGCGGGGATCAGCAGCATGATTGATAGCGCGTAAAAATTTTAGTTGGTCGGAACAGAAGGGGCCAGGCCGGCAGACGTCGCTGCCGCGTTGGGGCGGCAGCAGGCAGTCATGGGCGCCAGTCTACAAAATTGCGGTACATGCGCAAGCCATGTTCGGCACTCTTCTCGGGGTGGAATTGCACCGCGAAAATGTTATCCGCCGCTACCGCGCAGGTAAAGGAACCGCCGTAATCGCTTTCCCCAACAATAATCGAAGGATCGGCGGGCACGGCGTAATAACTATGCACGAAATAGAAGTGCGTCTGGTCCGGAATGCCGGCCCAGATAGGATGAGAGCCCGACTGGCGCACTTGGTTCCAGCCCATGTGCGGCACTTTCAGCAGTTCCTGCTGCGGCTGCGCCGGGTGCTCTTCATAGGCGCCGATGGGCGCGGCGTACTGCGGGCCGCTGAAACGGTGCACCACGCCCGGGAAAATGCCCAGGCAGATGGTCGGCCCTTCCTCGCTGGTGTCGAACAGCATTTGTTCGCCCACGCACACGGCCAGCAGCGGCTTGGCGCGGGCGGCGCGCTTGACGGCGTCGCGCAGGCCCGATTCGTTGAGCGTGCGCATGCAGTCCGCCATGGCGCCCTGGCCGGGGAAGACCACGCGGTCGGCCGCGTCGATGTCGGCGGCCTGGTTGCAGATACGGATGTCGGCGTCCGGCGCGGCGTGCGCAACGGCACGCGCCACCGAATGGAAATTGCCCATGCCGTAGTCGACGATAGCGATGGTAGTCACGAAGGTATGCCCGATAGCCTGATTACAGAACGCCCTTGGTGGACGGCACCACGCCCTGGCTGCGCGGATCGCGCTCGATCGCCATGCGCAGCGCGCGGCCACAGGCCTTGAAGACGGTTTCGCACTGGTGATGCGCGTTCTGGCCGCGCAGATTGTCCACGTGCAGGGTGATCAGGGCGTGGTTGACCAGGCCCTGGAAGAATTCGCGAGTCAGGTCGACGTCGAACTTGCCGATGTGCGAACGCGTGAACGGAACGTGAAATTCCAGGCCGGGACGGCCGGAGAAGTCCACCACCACACGCGACAGGGCTTCGTCCAGCGGCACGTAGGCATGGCCGTAGCGCATGATGCCCTTCTTGTCGCCGATGGCGGCCGCGATGGCCTGGCCCAGCGTAATGCCGACGTCTTCCACCGAATGGTGGTCATCGATGTGCAGGTCGCCGTCGCACTTCACTTCCAGATCGATCAAGCCGTGGCGGGCGATCTGATCCAGCATGTGGTCGAGGAAAGGCACGCCCGTGTCTATGGCCTGACGGCCGGTGCCGTCCAGGTTGATCGCCACGCGGATGCGCGTTTCGTTGGTGTTGCGGGTAATTTCGGCGGTACGCATGGAGTACTCGTAAAGAACGTTCGTATGAGCGGAGCGGGCCAGGGGCTCAGGCGGCGGAGGCTTGCTTCAGGCCCGCCGATTGTGGCGGATGACCGAGGATTTCCCGCAGCGCCGCCAGCAGGGCCGCGTTTTCCGCGGGGGTGCCGATGGAGATGCGCAGGCAATTCTTGAGCAAAACGTCGCCGCCACCGAATGCACGGACCCATATTTTGCGCGATTTCAGCGCTTGATGCACGGCATCCGCTCCTAACTCCTCCGAAAAGCGGACCAGCAGAAAGTTGGCGGCGGACGGATAGACCGTTGTACCGGGCAGTTCGGCCAGGGCCCGTGCCAGCGGTTCGCGGTCGGCGCGCAGCTGCGCGGCCTGGGCGTCCAGCACCGGTTTATGGGCCAGCACGGCCAGCAACACCGCTTCGGTCAGCACGTCGACGTTGTAGGGCGGGCGGACTTTGTCGAATTCGCCTATCCACGCCGGCGGCCCGGCCAGATAGCCGAAACGCAGGCCGGCCAGGCCCAGTTTGGACACGGTGCGCAGCACGACCGCATTGGCCAGCTCCGCCGCGCGCGGCATCCAGGTCTGGTCGGCGAAGGGCTGGTAGGCCTCGTCGATGACCACCAGGCCCGGCGCCGCTGCCAGGATGGCCTGCACGGCCGCGGCCGGCCACAGGCCGCCCGTCGGGTTGTTGGGCAGGGCCAGGAAGATGACCTTGGGCCGGTGCGTGGCGATGGCCGCCAGCATGGCGGGCAGGTCGAGTTCCAGGCCGGTGGTCAGGGGGACCCCGACGTAGCGGGCGTGGTTGTAGCGCGCCGCCATCTCGAAGATGACGAAAGACGGCGCCGGCGCCAGCACCACGTCGCCGGGTTCGCAGCAGGCCTGCACGATCAGGTGTATCAGCTCGTCCGAGCCGTTGCCGAACAGCAGTGCCGCTTGCGCCGGGATGTCGAAGGCCTCGCGCACGGCCCGGTGCAGGGTGGCCGCGTCGCCGGGATACCGGTTCAGGGCCGTGGCCCATACCGCGGTGGCGATGTCCTCGCGCACCTCGTCCGGCAGCGGGTAGGGATTTTCCATGGCATCCAGCTTGATGCCGCCTTCGGCATGGCCGACGGCATAGGCGGCGATGGCCTGGATATCGCGCCGCACGGTGGCTGCCGCGGCGGCGGCCGCAGGCGATGCAACCGCAGATGACCCGGGTGCAGGTGACCCAGCCGCGGCGCCGAGCGCGTCCTGGATCATGGCTTGTCGAGCCGGTATTCGGCGCTGCCGGCGTGCGCCTGCAGTCCTTCGCCGTAGGCCAGTTCGGCGGCGATGCGGCCCAGCGTCTGGGCACCCTCGCGCGACACCTGGATCAGGCTGGAACGCTTCTGGAAGTCATAGACCCCCAGCGGCGACGAGAAACGCGCGGTGCGCGAGGTGGGCAGCACGTGATTGGGCCCGGCGCAGTAGTCGCCCAGCGATTCCGAGCTGTAGCGGCCCATGAAGATGGCGCCGGCGTGACGGATGCGGTCGGCCCACTGCTGCGGGTCCACGGTGGAGATTTCCAGGTGCTCGGGCGCGATGTCGTTGGCGATGGCGCAGGCTTCTTCCAGGTCGCGCACCAGGATCAGGGCGCCACGGTTGGCCAGGCTGGTGCGCAGGATGTCGGCGCGCGGCATGGTCGGCAGCAGGCGTTCGATGGCGGCGGCCACCTGGTCCAGGTAGGCGGCGTCCGGGCACAGCAGGATGGCTTGCGCCAACTCGTCGTGTTCGGCCTGCGAGAACAGGTCCATGGCGATCCAGTCCGCCGGGGTCTGGCCGTCGCAGATGATGAGGATTTCGCTGGGACCGGCGATCATGTCGATGCCCACCGTGCCGTAGACACGCCGTTTGGCGGCCGCCACGTAGGCATTGCCGGGGCCGACGATCTTGTCCACTTGCGGGATGATGGCCGTACCATAGGCCAGCGCGCCCACGGCCTGGGCGCCGCCGATGGCGTAGGCGCGGTCGACGCCGGCGATGGCGGCGGCGGCCAGCACCATGGGATTGCGGATGCCGTCCGGCGTCGGCGTCACCATGATCAGTTCCGGCACGCCGGCGACCTTGGCGGGAATCGCGTTCATCAGCACCGACGACGGATACGCGGCCTTGCCGCCCGGCACATACAGGCCGACGCGGTCCAGCGGCGTGATCTTCTGGCCCAGCACGGTGCCGTCGGCTTCGGTATAGGTCCAGGTCTCGCCACGCTGGCGCTCGTGGTAGGCACGCACGCGGGCAGCGGCGGACTCCAGGGCCTCGCGCTGGGCCGTCGGCAGCGATGCCAGGGCGGCATGCCAGCTGTCCTTGGGAATTTCCAGGGCGGCGACGCTGTCGGCCGGCACGCGGTCGAAGCGGCGCGTGTATTCCAGCAGCGCCTCGTCACCGCGCGTGCGCACGGCATGCAGGATGTCGGCCGCGGTGCGGTCTATGGATTCGTCTTCCGAGGCTTCGAAAGCCAGCAGCTGGCGCAGGGCGGAGGCGAAGCCCGGATCGCGGGCGTCGAGGCGGTTGATCAATGCCATGGTGTTCATCCCATTCCGGTGCCGGCGGACACGCGCCGGCATCGGGTAAAAATTCATCAAGCGAAAACGGCTTGCAGGCTTAGCCTGAAGGTCAGCTTCCAACAGGGGTGGCGCTGGCCTTCTGGAAGGCGTCGAGCAAGGGTTGCAGGCGCTCGCCACGGGTTTTCAGCGCGGCCTGGTTGACGACCAGGCGCGAGGAAATATGCATGATGTCCTCGACCGCGACCAGGTTGTTGGCGCGCAGCGTGCCGCCCGAGGACACCAGGTCGACGATGGCGTCGGCCAGTCCCACCAGCGGCGCCAGCTCCATGGAGCCGTACAGCTTGATCAGGTCCACGTGCATGCCCTTGGCGGCGAAGTGCTCGCGCGCCGCCGTCACGTACTTGGTGGCCACGCGCAGGCGCGCACCCTGGTGGACCGCCTTCTCGTAGTCGAAACCGGTGGGTACGGCCACGCACAGGCGGCATTTGGCGATATTCAGGTCGATGGGCTGGTACAGCCCGCCCGGATGCTCTGCGGCATGCTCGATCAGCACGTCCTTGCCGGCGATGCCCAGGTCGGCCGCGCCGTACTGGACATAGGTCGGTACATCGGAGGCGCGCACGATGATCAGGCGCAGGCCGGGATCGCTGGTCGGGATGATCAGCTTGCGGGAGTTTTCGGGATTCTCCGTGACCTCGACACCGGCGGCGGCCAGCAGCGGCAGGGTTTCCTCGAAAATGCGGCCTTTGGAAAGGGCCAGCGTCAGCGGCGTGTCCTGGCGGCCGTTCTGGGAGATGGAGCTCATGCGGTTTCCTTGCCGTATCGACTCTTTATTGGGGGCAGCGCGCCTGGATACAAGCTGCGCGGCACGCGCATCAGCGCCCGGCCTCGTATTCGGTCGGGGTCAGGGTACGCATGGACAGGGCGTGGATCTCTGCTTTCATGCGGTCGCCCAGGGCGGCGTAGACGAGTTGATGGCGGGCGATGGGCCGCTTGCCTTCGAAGGCCGCGCTGACGATGACGGCGTCGAAATGCGAACCGTCGCCCTGCACGTCGATATGCTCACAGGACAGGCCGTCGAGTATGTATTGTCGGACTTGTTCGGGAGTGGGAAGCATGGTCGTCAATTCCGGAGTTTGTAGCCACTGGCCAGCAGGCGTATGGCGTGAGTGGCCAGCGCCAGGAACACCACACCCACCACCGCCAGGCTGCGCCAGGGCGACACGTCGGAAACCGAGAAGAAGCCGTAGCGGAAGCCGTCGATGGTGTAGAAGAGCGGGTTCCAGTGCGATACGCCTTGCCAGAAAGCCGGCAGCGTATGGATGGAGTAGAACACGCCGGACAGGAAGGTCGCCGGCATGATGAGGAAATTCTGGAAGGCCGCCAGCTGGTCGAATTTTTCCGAGTACAGGCCGGCCACCAGGCCCAGGCTGCCCATGATGCCGCAGGCCAGCACGGCGAAAACCAGCACCCACAGCGGATGGGCGGGATGCAGCGGCGTGAAGAACAGGGCCACCACCCACACGCACAGGCCCACCGCCAGGCCGCGCACGATGGCTGCCAGCACGTAGGCGCCGAAGAGATCGCGGTAGGACAGGGGCGGCAGCAGGATGAACACCAGATTGCCCGTGATGCGGCTCTGGATCAGGGACGATGATGGATTGGCGAAGGCATTCTGCAGCATGCTCATCATCATCAGGCCCGGGATCAGGAAGGACGTGTAGGCCACGGTGCCGTACACCTGGACCTTGTCCTGCAGGACCTGCGCGAACACCACCAGATACAGCAAGGCGGTAATGACCGGCGCGGCGATGGTCTGGAAGCTGACCTTCCAGAAACGCAGCAGTTCCTTGCGCAGCAGGGTGGGAAAGCCGGAACCCGCATTCAGGTCGGGCGCTACCAGGGGCAGCGCGCGCGGTTCGATCGGCGGCGTCACGACAGCACCTCCGTCAGGCGGGTTTCCTCGTCCTGCTGGCCTTCGCCGTGCATGATGCGCACGAAGGCGTCTTCCAGGTCGACGCCGCCCACGCGGGCCATCAGTGCCTGCGTGGTATCCAGCGCGACGATGCGGCCGCCCTTGAGCATGGCGATGCGGTTGCACAGCGCTTCCGCTTCTTCCAGGTAATGTGTGGTCAGCATGATGGTGTGGCCGGCCTTGTTCAGGCGGACGATGAATTCCCACAGGGTGCGGCGCAGATCGACGTCGACACCCGCGGTGGGTTCGTCCAGCACGATGACCGGCGGCCGGTGCACCAGCGCCTGAGCCACCAGCACACGCCGTTTCATGCCGCCCGACAGCGCGCGCATATTGCTGTCGGCCTTGTCGGCCAGGCCCAGGTTGAAGAGGATTTCGTCGATCCAGTCGTCATTGCGGCGCAGGCCGAAATAGCCGGACTGGATGCGCAAGGTCTCGCGCACCGTGAAGAAAGGGTCGTAGACCAGTTCCTGCGGCACCACGCCCAGCGAACGGCGGGCGATGCGGAAATCATCGACGACATCGTGGCCACAGATGCTGGCGCGCCCGCTGCTGGCGCGGGCCAGGCCGGCCAGGATGGAAATCATGGTGGTCTTGCCGGCCCCATTGGGACCGAGCAGCCCGAAGAACTCACCGTGCTCGATGTTCAGGCTGACGTTGCGCAGGGCCTGGAAGCCCGGCTTGGCTGGTTTACCCAGCCATTTTTTCCACCCGGGATGGCGCGGGGTGTAGATTTTCGAGACGTTTTCGAGACAAACGGCGGACATGGGACGGCGACGAGCCCGTAAAAGAGCGAATCACGCATTATACGGTCGCCGCCGACCGGCATGCCCGGGCGGCGCGCGGGGTTATCGCGCGTAGCCGTTTACTGATTGCGCTGGTTGAGCGCCTTGATCAGGCCATCGATGCCGTTCTGGTTGATCTGCTGGGCGAACTGGTTGCGGTAGTTCTGGATCAGCCAGATGTTTTCCACATTCAGGTCGTAGATCTTCCAGCCGGAGCTGGTCTTTTCCAGGCGGTAGTCGACGCTGGTGTTCTGGCCGTTGGACTGGCTGATCTGGGTGCGCACCACCACGTCATCCGCCTTGGCATCGCCACGGAAGGGCAGCGTCTTGGAGACGGTCTGGTCGTCCACGCGGGTCAGGGCGCCGGCATAGGTACGCACCAGCGTGCCGCGGAAGGCTTCCGCCAGGTCTTTCTGCTGGGCCGGCGTGGCCTGGCGCCAGTAGCGGCCGGCGCTCAGGCGGGTGGTTTTCTCGAAATCGACATAAGGCAGGATGCGCTGCGTCACCACCTGGTTGACGCGGGCGACATCGCCGGCCTTGACGCCACCGCCGGACTTCAGCGCGGCCAGGGTTTCGTCGGCGACCTGCTGTACGAATTTGTCCGGGGCACCGGTGGCGTCCGGGGCCGCATGCGCCACGTGGGCGGCGCCCAGGCCGAGCAGGCCCACCAGGGCCAGGCGTTGCAACAGGGAACTAGCGGGGAAAAACCGCATGGAGACTCCTTACAGATACGGGAAGCGGCGGCACACCGGCAAACGGCGTGCCGCGCGGATTTAGCGCTTGGCCGGAGAGACCGTGCCCGACTGGTTGGCGCCAGGCGCCGGGACGGTGGGGGTCGCCGGGGCGGTTCCAGGCGCCGATTTGGCGTCCGTGCCGCCATCGTCATCGCTGTAGTCAGGCAGCTTGTCCTGGCCCTTCTGACCCAGCACCATGGCATTGCGGCGTTGCAGATACGCATCACGCACGAAGCTGTAGGGATCCAGGGCGATGCGGTCGACGGTGTCGGTCGCATCCAGCAGGCTGGCGCGGCGGTCGACGATTTCCAGGCCATACAGCGAGTTGCGCACGCGCACGTTGTCGATGGCCCCCACGCTGGTGTAGGTATTGCCGACGAAGTCACCGGCCATGCCTACGCCGTCACGCACCGAGCTGGAGCCCCACAATGGCAGCACCAGGTACGGACCCTGGCTGAAGCCCCAGACGCCCAGGGTGGTGCCGAAGTCGTTGGGGATGCGCGGCTGGCCGTTGGCCGTGGCGACGTCGATACATCCGCCCACGCCCAGCGTGGTGTTGAACAGGAAGCGGCCAACCGTGTTGATGGCATCCAGGCCGCGGCCTTGCAACATGCTGTTGGCGGCGGCCCAGACGTCGGCGACGTTATTGAACATATTGTGCACGCAGGTGCGCACCGGCTGCGGCGTGACGTAGGTGTACCCCACGGAGATCGGGCGCAGGAAGTTGCGGTCGACCGCGTCGTTGAACGAATACACGCCCCGGTTGAAGCCTTCCCACGGGTCGCGCGGGTCGGGATTCTGCACGGACGCGCAGCCTGCCAGGGTCAGTCCGGCCGCGGCGAACGAGGCGACGCGCAAAAGACCGGTCCAATAAAAAGAGGGGGTGTTCATATTGTTTCTTGTATCTGTCAGGCTTCTCGGAGGAGACACCCGTGTCTGGAGACGCCAGGTGTCACGGAAGTGCTCAGTTCTTGGGGGCCGCGTCCCCGGCCGGCGCGGAACCCTGTTTTTCGGCCGATCCATAAAGGAACTGGCTGATCAGGTTTTCCAAGACGACGGCGCTTTGTGTATAGCGGATTTTTCCGCCATCGGCAAAATTATCTTCTTCGGTGCCGGCGGTGACGCCGACATATTGCTCGCCCAGCAGTCCGGAAGTCAGGATGGAGACCGACGAATCCTTGGGAAATTTGTAGCGGGTGTCCAGTTGCAGCGTGACGACGGCCTGGAAGGTCTTGTCGTCGAAGCCGATCTTGGCGACGCGGCCGACCACGACGCCCGCGCTCTTGACCGCGGCCCTTTCCTTCAGGCCGCCGATATTGTCGAAATTGGCGCTGACGCTATAGGTCGGCGCAAAGGAGAAGGTGCTGAGGTTGCCGGCGCGCAGGGCCAGGAACACCAGGGCGGCGGCTCCCAGCAGCACGAACAGGCCTACCCAGAAATCGGTTTTTTCGCGTGACATATGTATCCGTCAGGTGTGCGTATCAGTATCAGCAGGATTGAGTTTTTGTGGGCAGTGGCCGGGTCAGTTGCCGAACATCAGTGCGGTCAGCAGGAAGTCCAGGGCCAGCACGGCCAGCGAACCCACCACCACCGTCCGGGTGGTGGCGCGCGCCACGCCTTCCGGTGTCGGCCTGGCCTGCCAGCCTTCGTAGAGCGCCACCAGCGTGACCGTGATGCCGAACACGATGCTCTTGATCACGCCGTTGGCGACGTCGGACCAGACGTCCACGCCGCCTTGCATCTGCGACCAGAAAGCGCCGGCGTCGACGCCGATGATCACCACGCCGACGACCCAGCCGCCCATGATGCCCACCATGGAAAATACCGCGGCCAGCACCGGCATGGCGATGATCCCGCCCCACAGGCGCGGCACCAGCACCCGGCGCATCGGGTCCACCGCCATCACTTCCATGGCCGACAACTGCTCGCCGGCCTTCATCAGGCCGATTTCCGCCGTCAGCGAGGTGCCCGCGCGGCCGGCGAACAACAGGGCCGTGACCACCGGACCCAGTTCGCGCACCAGCGACAGGGCCACCAGCAGGCCCAGCGATTCCTCGGAGCCGTAGCGGCGCAGGGTGTAATAACCCTGCAGGCCCAGCACGAAGCCGACGAACATGCCGGATACGGCGATGATCAGCAGCGAATAGTTGCCGATGAAGTGGATTTGCTGCGACACCAGGCGGGGCCGGCGCAGCGCGGTGCCGCTGCGTCCCAGCAGCGCCAGGAAGAAGCGGGTGAAATAGCCGAGGCCCGCGATGGTGCCGCGCACCCCGCCGCCCAGGCGGGAGATAAGCCCCGGGCTTTTGTGCCCCGCACGCTCCACTCTGCTGCTGTCTGTCATGGCTTGCTCCCCTCCTGGCGCGCCAGCCAGCGCGCGAAGGCCGGGGTTTCGGGATAGTGGAAGGCCACCGGTCCGTCGGGCGCGCCGTCCAGGAACTGGCGCACGTAGGGATCCTGCGAGGCGTTCAGTTGCTGGGGCGTGCCGGCGGCTGCCTGGCGGCCCTGGCCGACCAGATATACCTGGTCGGCGATGGAAAAGGATTCCTGGACGTCGTGGGTGATCAGCACCGAGGCGCATCCCAGGCGGTCGGCCAGACTACGGATGAGGCGGGCCGTGATGCCCATGGAAATGGGATCCAGGCCGGCGAAGGGTTCATCGTAGAGAATCAGTTCGGGCTCCAGGACCACCGCGCGCGCCAGGGCCACGCGGCGCGCCATGCCGCCGGAGATTTCAGATACCTTCAGATGCGCGGCGGCGCGCAGGCCCACGGCCTGCAGCTTGTCCAGCACGCGGCTGACGATTTCGGCCTCGTCCAGGCGCGTGTGTTCGCGCAGCGGAAAGGCGACGTTTTCAAAGACGTTGAGGTCGGTGAACAGGGCGCCCTGCTGGAACAGCACGCCCATGCGCTTGCGCAGGGCCTGCAACTGGGCAGGGGTGGCCTGGGCCAGGTCCTGGCCGAAGGCGCACACGGTGCCGGCCCGGGCGATCAGCTGGCCGGTGGCGGCACGCAGCATGGTCGTCTTGCCCGACCCGGAGCCACCCATCACGGCCACGACCTGTCCCGGCGCCACCGTCATGGTGATGCCGCTCAGGACGGTGAATTCGCCGTATCCCAGGGAAACGTCGTCGAATTGCAGCGCAGCGTGCTGTTGGTTTGCGGGTAGGTCAGGCATAGAGGGGAAGGCAGTGGACGGGTCATTCCGTCCCCCGAAATCTGGACCGCACATTGTATAGCCTGAGCATCAGGGGCGCTCCCAGACACATCTCAGGTGCCGGAGAGCATGACATGACGGCCTGTTGACGCGGCAGTGGCCGGCAGCGGAGCCGATTAAACCAGGGAAGTGCCCGTCAAGATCGCCTAATTGCAGAGAAATTCTGTGATATTTCGAGAAATTGGATGAGCAGCCGCTACGGCAGGGCGTTGCCTGGAGGCGCTCGATTCGGCGTCAAAATGTCGATCTTCGCCGACTTGACGGGAGATGCGAGGAGAAAAACCGCTGTAGACGAACAATCCGCGCACTGCGCAGCCGGCGTCCGAGGATTCAGCCGGCGCGCCGTGCAACATTCAAGCGGAGATTTGCGGAATGGCGTCTCAGCGCAACACCAGGCAGAAGACCAGCGCGCCGGTACCCATCAACAGGAAGGGACTGACGCGCGTGTAGATGAGCAGCA
Organism: Achromobacter sp. HZ34; assembly: GCF_002209485.1. Classification (GTDB taxonomy): domain Bacteria; phylum Pseudomonadota; class Gammaproteobacteria; order Burkholderiales; family Burkholderiaceae_B; genus Bordetella_C. Next base: position 237,355 of record NZ_NJIX01000004.1, read on the forward strand.
CCGTAGCCACCGCCGCGACGCCCCAGGCCCAGGGTCCACCCTCGGCGGCGCGCAATATGGTGCAGGACGCAGCCAGGATCATGGCCGCGGCCACCGGGGCCAGGCCGATTTCGATGGCGCGGGTCCAGCGCTGGTGTTTGTAGCGCGCCCAGACGCGCGCCAGTCCGTAGACCAGCAGGCTGCTAGGCACGAAGATGGCGATCGACGCCAGCAGCGCGCCCAGGATGCCGGCAACCTGCCAGCCGACCAGGGTTACCAGTATCGACCCCGGTCCGGGAGACACGCGCGACAGGGCGAACAGGTCGAGGAACTGGTTGTCGTTCATCCACCCATAGACGTTGACCGCCTGGCGGTGGATGTCGGCGACCACGCTCTGGCCACCGCCGACGGTCAGGAAGGACAGCGGCGTGAATACCGTGAACAGGTCGAACAGATGAGCAGCGGATGTCATGGCCGGGTTTCCGCATCCACATCGGCACGGGCACCGCCATCCGCGCCTGTAGCCGATCCTGCGCCGGCACCTGCGTGCGCCATCGCCGCGGCCTGGCCTTCCCGGCGCAGGCGCAGCCAGGCCAGCAGGATGGACAGGGGCGCCATGGCGCCGACCACCCACAGCAAGGGCAATTGCGCCAGGAAAATGCCGCCGAAGGTGATCACCATGATGACGATGGGCGCGGCGCCGTAGGCAGCACGGTACGCCGCCCGTATGCCCATCTGCAGCGACAGGCCCACCGCGGCGGCCGCTACGCCCGCCAGCACCCGGTGCGCCAGGGGCGCGTGGGCGATTTCGCCGAAGGCCGCCGCCACCATGATGGCCACCAGCATGGCCGGCACCACCATGCCCAGCGCGCCCACCAGCGCGCCACGGCTACCGCGCAGCTGGTAGCCGATCCAGATCGCCAGGTTCACCACGTTGACGCCGGGGAAGGCCTGGGCCAGCGAAAGGCCGCTGAGGAACTGGTCCTCCGACAGCCAGCGCCGCCGCTGGACGAATTCGCGCAGCATCCAGCCGCTCAGGCCGCCGCCGAAGCTGGTCAGGCTGATCTTGCTGAACGCGGTGAAAATCTGTGCCAGGGTGGGCGGCGCGCCGAGTTCGACGGGTGGCTGCGAGGCAGTGGCGGAGGCGGGGGATCGCACGGAGGCACCCGGTATGAGGGATGAAGGCCGGCCCGGCTGGCCAGCGTATGAACAGGCGCTGATCTTACCTAAATGCAGTTGTCGAAAGACTTAATTATGGGATACCAAAGTGGCTGAGGCGTCGGGAAACCGATACAGCGCGCTCAAAAGAAAGCCCGCCGGATGAGTCCGGCGGGCAAGGCTTCCAATGCTGAGCAAGTGCAGCGTGACCTTAACGCGGCAGGTCGCTTTCACCCATCAGGAACTCGTCGACGGAGCGGGCGGCCTGGCGGCCTTCGCGGATGGCCCAGACCACCAGCGATTGCCCCCGGCGCATATCGCCCGCGGCGAAGACCTTGTCCACGCTGGTGCGATAGTCGTCCGTGTTGGCGCGCACGTTGCCACGGCTGTCGCGGTCCACGCCGAAGGCGTCCAGCACCTTTTGCAGGGGCGACACGAAGCCCATGGCCAGCAGCACCAGGTCGGCCTTCATTTCGAATTCCGAACCCTCGACTTCCTGCATCTTCATCTGGCCGGTGGCTTCGTCCTTGACCCATTCGACGCGCGCCGCCACCAGCTTCTTCACCACGCCATTCTCGCCTTGCAGCGACTTGGTGGTGACCGCCCAGTCGCGGTCGCAGCCTTCGTCATGCGAGGACGACGTGCGCAGCTTGACCGGCCAGTAGGGCCAGGTCATCGGCTTGTTTTCCGACTCGGGCGGCTGCGGCAGCAGTTCGAACTGGGTGACCGACGCGGCGCCGTGGCGGTTGCTGGTACCCACGCAATCCGATCCGGTGTCGCCGCCGCCGATGACGATGACGTGCTTGCCCTTGGCCAGCGTCTGGCCCGACAGGCGGTCGCCCGCCACGGCCTTGTTCTGCTGGCGCAGGAAGTCCATGGCGAAGTACACGCCTTCCAGTTCACGACCGGGCACCGGCAGGTCGCGCGGGTTTTCCGCGCCGCCGGTCATGACCACGGCGTCGAATTCTTCTTTCAGCGAGGCCGGCGTGCGGGTGGTCAGGCCGTCTTCGGCATCGGCGGGTTCGCCGATATACGTCGACGGGCAGAACTCCACGCCTTCCGCTTCCATCTGCGAAATACGGCGGTCGATCTGCGCCTTTTCCAGCTTGAAGTCGGGAATACCGTAGCGCAGCAGGCCGCCGATGCGGTCGCTCTTTTCGAATAGCGTCACGGCATGGCCGGCACGCGCCAGTTGCTGCGCGCAGGCCAGTCCGGCCGGGCCCGAACCCACCACGGCAACCTTCTTGCCGGTCTTGCGCACGGGCGGTTGCGGTGCAACCCAGCCTTCTTCCCAGCCCTTGTCGATGATGGCGTGCTCGATCGACTTGATGCCCACGGCGTCGTCGTTGATGTTCAACGTACAGGCGGCCTCGCAGGGCGCCGGGCAGATGCGGCCGGTGAACTCGGGGAAGTTGTTGGTGGAGTGCAGCACGTCCAGCGCCTTGCGCCATTGCTGCCGGTACACCAGGTCGTTCCAGTCCGGGATGATGTTGTTGACGGGGCAGCCGTTGTTGCAGAACGGAATGCCGCAGTCCATGCAGCGCGCCGCCTGCTGCTTGGACTGGTCGTCGTCCAGGCGCAAGACGAACTCGCGCCAGTTCTTCAGGCGCGCGGTCGGCGCGGCGTAGGCTTCATTCAGGCGCTGGAATTCCAGAAAGCCGGTGATTTTTCCCATGGTATTGCTAGTCCTATACCTGTGTCCGGTGAGGGCGATTGCGCACTTTTAAGCGGCCATCTTCTGCGGGTTGGCCGCGCGCCACATTTCACCCAGCGCGCGCTTGTAGTCAGTCGGCATGACCTTGACGAACTTGCCGCGCGAAGCTTCCCAGTCGCCCAGGATTTCGCGGGCGCGGTAGCTGCCGGTGTAGCGGAAGTGTTCTTCCACCAGGCGGCGCAGGATGGTTTCGTCGGTCTGGCGTTCATGGCCGCGCTGCGCGCTGTGCCACACGTCGATGTTGTTCAGCGCTTCCTGCTCGCTGTGCGGCAGGACGCTGTCCAGTTCGACCATGGACAGGTTGCAACGATGGCGGAAGCTGCGGTCCGGATCCCAGACGTAGGCCACGCCGCCGGACATGCCCGCCGCGAAGTTGCGGCCGGTGCCACCCAGCACCACCACGGTGCCGCCGGTCATGTATTCGCAACCGTGGTCGCCGGTACCCTCGACCACCGCGGCCGCGCCGGAGTTGCGCACCGCGAAGCGTTCGCCCGCCACGCCGTTGAAGAAAGCCTCACCTGCCAGCGCGCCGTACATGACGGTATTGCCGACGATGATGTGGTCCGGGCCGAAGCCGCGGAAGTCGTTGGGCGAGCGCACGATGATGCGGCCACCCGACAGGCCCTTGCCGACGTAGTCGTTGCCTTCGCCCACCAGGTCCATCGTGATGCCGTGCGCCAGGAACGCGCCGAAGCTCTGGCCGGCGGTGCCGTTGCACTGGATGTGGATGGTGTCGTCCGGCAAGCCTTCGTGGCCGTAGCGCGCGGCCACCGCGCCCGACAGCATGGCGCCGATGGTGCGATTGCGGTTGCGCACGGGCACGATGAAGGACACCTTCTCGCCGCGCTCGATGGCCGGGCGGCTGCGTTCGATCAGCTGGTGATCCAGGGCGGCGGCCAGGCCGTGGTCCTGTTCCTCGACCTGGCGCAGCGGGCCGTCCGTTTCCGGCTGGTAGAACACGCGGCTGAAGTCCAGGCCGCTGGCCTTCCAGTGGCCGATGCCGGCGCGGGTGTCGAGCAGGTCGGCACGGCCGATCAGCTCGTCAAAGCGGCGGATGCCCAGCTGGGCCATGATTTCACGCACTTCCTCGGCGATGAAGAAGAAGTAGTTGACGACGTGCTCGGGCTTGCCCTGGAACTTGGCGCGCAGCACCGGGTCCTGGGTGGCCACGCCCACCGGGCAGGTGTTCAGGTGGCACTTGCGCATCATGATGCAGCCTTCCACGACCAGCGGCGCGGTGGCGAAGCCGAATTCGTCGGCGCCCAGCAGCGCGCCGATGACGACGTCGCGGCCGGTCTTCATCTGGCCGTCGGCCTGCACGCGGATGCGGCTGCGCAGGCGGTTCAGCACCAGCGTCTGCTGGGTTTCGGCCAGGCCCAGTTCCCACGGCGTACCGACCTGCTTGATCGACGACACCGGCGACGCGCCCGTGCCGCCGTCATGGCCGGCGATCACCACATGATCGGCCTTGGCCTTGGCAACGCCCGTGGCCACCGTGCCCACGCCCACTTCGGACACCAGCTTGACCGAGATCGAGGCCTTGCTGTTGACGTTCTTCAGGTCGTGGATCAGCTGGGCCAGGTCTTCGATCGAATAGATGTCGTGGTGCGGCGGGGGCGAGATCAATCCCACGCCCGGGACCGAGTAGCGCAGCTTGGCGATGTATTCCGACACCTTGTGGCCAGGCAGCTGGCCGCCTTCGCCGGGCTTGGCGCCCTGCGCCATCTTGATCTGGATCTGGTCGGCGCTGGCCAGGTATTCGGCGCTGACGCCGAAACGGCCCGAGGCCACCTGCTTGATCTTGGAACGCAGCGAATCGCCCGCGGCCAGCGGCACGTCGGCTTCGATACGGTCCTCGCCCAGGACGCTGGCCAGCGTGTCGCCGTCCTTGACGATGCTCTTGCCGCCGTTGCGCATTTCGCCGCGATAGCGCAGTTCGTCTTCACCGCCTTCGCCGGTGTTGGACTTGCCGCCGATACGGTTCATCGCCACCGCCAGCACCGAGTGGGCTTCGGTGGAGATCGAGCCCAGCGACATGGCGCCGGTGGCGAAGCGCTTGACGATGTCCTTGGCCGATTCCACTTCGTCCAGCGCGATGGCGCGGGACGGATCGAAGCGGAATTCGAACAGGCCGCGCAGGGTCATGTGGCGACGGCTCTGGTCGTTGATGATCTGGGCGTATTCCTTATAGGTACGGTAGTTGTTGGCGCGCGTGGCGTGCTGCAGCTTGGCGATGGAGTCCGGCGTCCACATGTGTTCTTCGCCGCGCACCCGGTAGGCGTACTCGCCGCCCGCTTCCAGGTCGCTGGCCAGCACCGGATCGCTGCTGAAGGCGGCGCGATGCAGGCGCAAGGCTTCCTCGGCCACTTCGAAGATGCCGATGCCTTCCACCGTGCTGGAGGTGCCGGTGAAGTACTTGTTGACCAGCGCCGATTGCAGGCCGACGGCTTCGAAAATCTGCGCGCCGGTGTAGGACATATAGGTGGAGATGCCCATCTTGGACATGACCTTGTTCAGGCCCTTGCCGATGGCCTTGACGTAATTCTTCACCGCCTTTTCCGGATCCGCCATCTGCTCCAGCGCTTCCAGCGCCAGGTAGGGGTGGATGGCTTCGGCGCCGTAGCCGCCCAGCAGGGCGAAGTGGTGCACTTCGCGCGCCGAACCGGTTTCCACCACCAGGCCGGTGTTGGTGCGCAGGCCGGCGCGGATCAGGTGCTGGTGCACCGCCGAGGTGGCCAGCAGGGCCGGGATGGCGACGCGGTCGTTATCGACCAGGCGATCGGACACGATCAGGATGTTGAAACCGCTGCGCACCGCATCGACGGCGCGGGCGCACAGGGCCGCCACGCGGGCTTCGATGCCCTCGCGGCCCCAGGCGGCGGGATACGTGATGTCCAGTTCCTGGCTGCGGAATTTCTTGCCGGTGACCTGCTCGATGTCGCGGATCTGGGCCATGGCGGCGCCGTCCAGCACCGGCTGCGCGACTTCCAGGCGCAGCGGCGGGTTGACGTTGTTGATGTCCAGCAGGTTGGGCTTGGGCCCGATGAAGGACACCAGCGACATCACCATCTGTTCGCGGATGGGGTCGATGGGCGGGTTGGTGACCTGGGCGAACAGCTGGCGGAAGTAGCTGTAGAAGGCCTTGGGGCGGTTCGACAGCACGGCCAGGGGCGCGTCGTTGCCCATCGAGCCGATGGCTTCCTCGCCGGTGATCGCCATGGGTTCGAGGATGAACTTGTAGTCTTCCTGGGTCCAGCCGAATGCCTGTTGGCGGTCGAGCAGCGACGACGCCGAGCGGTCGGGCGTGCTGGCGGCCTTGGGCGTCGGCAGCGATTCCAGCTTGACGCGCAGGCGCTCGATCCACTGGCGGTACGGACGGGAATTCGACAGTTGCGACTTGATTTCAGCGTCGTCGATGATGCGGCCCTGTTCCAGGTCGATGAGGAACATCTTGCCGGGCTGCAGGCGCCACTTCTTGACGATGCGGTTTTCCGGAATGGGCAGGGTGCCGGATTCCGAAGCCAGGATGACCATGTCGTCATCGGTGACCAGGTAGCGTGCGGGACGCAGGCCGTTGCGGTCCAGGGTGGCGCCGATCTGGCGGCCATCGGTGAAGGCCACCGCGGCGGGGCCGTCCCACGGCTCCATCATGGCGGCGTGGTATTCGTAGAAGGCGCGCCGGCTTTCGTCCATCTGGGTGTGCTGTTCCCAGGCTTCCGGGATCATCATCATCATGGCGTGCGCCAGGGAATAACCGGAATTCACCAGCAGTTCCAGGCAGTTGTCGAACGTCGCCGTGTCCGACTGGCCTTCATAGACGATGGGGTAGAGCTTGGGCAGGTCGTCGCCCAGCACCGCCGACTGCATCATGCCTTCACGGGCGCGCAGCCAGTTGAAGTTGCCCTTGACCGTGTTGATTTCGCCGTTGTGGGCGATCATGCGGTACGGGTGGGCCAGCGGCCAGGCGGGGAAGGTGTTGGTCGAGAAGCGCTGGTGCACCAGCGCCACGGCCGAGATCGTGCGGGTGTCGGCCAGGTCGCGGTAGTAGCGGCCGACCTGGTCGGCCAGCAGCAGGCCCTTGTAGACGACGGTACGCACCGACGCCGACGGCACGAAGTATTCCTTGCCGTGGGCCAGGCGCATGTTCTGGATGGCGTGGCTGGCGGTCTTGCGGATGACGTAGAGCTTGCGTTCCAGCGCGTCCGGCACCATCACGTCGGCGCCGCGGCCGATGAACAGCTGGCGGATCACCGGTTCCAGGCCGCGCACGGCGGGCGACATGGGCATGTCCACGTCCACCGGCACGTCGCGCCAGCCCAGCACAACCTGGCCCTCGGCGCGCACCGCGCGTTCGAGTTCCTGTTCACAGGCCAGGCGCGACGCGGTTTCCTTGGGCAGGAAGACCATGGCCACGCCATATTCGCCCGGCGGCGGCAGGGCCACGCCTTGCTGCGCCATTTCCTCGCGGTACAGCGAGTCGGGAATCTGGATCAGGATGCCGGCGCCGTCGCCCATCAGCTTGTCCGCGCCCACGGCACCCCGGTGATCGAGGTTCTCCAGGATCTTCAGACCTTGCTGGATGATGGCGTGGCTCTTGCGGCCTTTGATGTGGGCAACGAAACCCACGCCGCAGGCATCATGTTCGTTGTTCGGGTGATACAGCCCTTGCGGCGCGGGCAGGCCGGCGGGCGTGCCCGCGGTCATGCCGATGCGCGTGGCGTCGATGGGCGGTTCCGGCGGACAGGAGGGGGAGGTCAGGGATACGGACATGTCGCGCTCCAGGGGCGTGGGGCTGCTGAAAATAAGAATCTACGGGCGCAATGTTGCAGCGCAAGCCGCGACGATACTGCGCTGCAGCGCTAGCGGCAAGATAATTAAATGGGGTATGTCCCTAAATTAATGGACGTTAAACGTAACTCGTATAAATCGGGGACACATCAACGCGGTGTCCTATGTGTCCCCAAGAAGCACAGGCGTAAAAAAACCGGGACGGACCCGGTCTTTTCTATTGTCGCCCTCGCAGGCGCTGTCTCAAGGTGTTTCGGTGGACACGGGCTCCGCGGGCTTCTTGCGCGGGCGGCCGCGCTGGCCCGGGGTGACCCGGCGGCTGGCGGTGTGCGACAACGAGGCAATGAAGGACGGTCCGCCCAGCGCCCACTGCCCTTGCACCGCCTGGTCGACGCGCTGTATCTGTTCCTGCGACAAGCCTTCCTGCAGGCGGCGGCGATAGTTGGCCTGGCGGTCGAACGGCGTATTGCCACAGGACCAGTAATCCGTGTGATCCGACATCCACCCGGCCTGGGTGGCGGCGCTGCCCGTGTGTCCGGCCGCCGAGGACCACGGCCACAACTCGGCGTCGTGGGTGGCGCCGCTACGGACCGGATAGGTTTCCAGCCACACCAGGGCAGGTAGCACCCAGGCGCCCGGCTCGACCAGCGCGGACCGGTAACGGCCGGCGAAGACACGACCGCCGCGCAGGCGTGCGGCCAAGTTACGGCCCAGTGTCTGCATCAAGCGGGGCAGGCCTTCGCCGTCGACGGGCGTGGCCAGCAGCAGGATCCGGTCGCTGGCCAGCACCCAGCCATGCAGCGCGACGCGATTGCGCGTGGCGGTTTCGCCCAGCCAGGTGGCAACCTGGTTCAGGGTGTCCGCCGGCGCGGGCTGCGACGGGGCGGCCAGCGGGTGGATGAAATTGGCGAGGACCAGTTGAGGCAGTCCGGGGGCGTACAGTCGGGGCAGGCGTGCCATAGGATCTCAGGTCTTGAGCATGCGGCGCGCAAAAGAGCGCAGTGGCAATAAATGGTACCGCGTAAACGCCGCCGTGCAATACCAAGTAGATCCAAGATTACCCGACTCCCCGCTGTTACGGCACCCCTTCCGTCATCCGCGCGGCTTTCGACCTGTCCCCCGGCCGGTGGCGCGGCGCGCCGGCGGGTTAAGATTTCCTGCGTACGCCCGCTGTTTTTGCCGGGGCGAGCCCTGCTCGATCTCGTTTATCTTCCCTGCGCCTCATCTTTCAGGAGTTTCCCTATGGCCGGTCTGGAGCTGGTTTCCCAGCATCGCTGCTTCGGTGGTTGGCAGCGCTATTACCGCCACGATTCGGCCGCCATCGGCCTGCCGATGCGGTTTTCCGTATTCGTGCCGCCGCAGGCGGAACAGGGCCGGGTGCCCGTCCTCTTCTACTTGGCGGGCCTGACCTGCACTGAAGAGACGTTCATGATCAAGGGTGGCGCCCAGCGTCTGGCGGCCGAGCTGGGCCTGTTGCTGGTGGCGCCTGACACCAGCCCGCGCGGCGCCGGCATCGCCGGCGAGGACGACGGCTGGGATTTCGGCACCGGTGCCGGCTTCTACCTGGACGCGACCCAGGCGCCCTGGAGCAAGCACTACCGCATGTACAGCTACGTCACCGAGGAACTGTACGGCATGGTGACGGGCCAACACGCTGAACTGCCCGGCGACGCTGCTCGCACGGGCATCTTCGGCCATTCGATGGGCGGCCATGGCGCGCTGGTGCTGGCGCTGCGCAATCCGGTGAAATTCCGTTCGGTGTCGGCTTTCGCGCCGGTGGCCGCGCCCAGCCAGTGTCCCTGGGGCCATAAGGCCTTCGGTAACTATTTGGGACCGGACCGGACGGCGTGGGCGGCTTACGACGCTTCCGAATTGATGAGCAAGGCGCAGGCGCCCTTCCCCGGCGGCATCCTGGTGGACCAGGGCCTGGCCGATGCCTTCCTGGCCGAACAGCTGTATCCGGACGCCTTCGAAGCCGCCTGCGTGCAGGCGCGCCAGCCGCTGGACCTGCGCCGCCATGAAGGCTACGACCACGGCTACTACTTCATTTCCACTTTCATGGAAGACCACATCCGCTTCCATGCCCAGCGCCTGTGACAACAGACCGGCTGGGACTTCTCGTTACGCTTGTCCATAACCGGATGGGACTTGGGGCGGCACAGCGTTGACAGCATCTATATACTGAAAGTGTCGAAAACGTTGGCGGGGTAGCCGATTGGCTGTAGCTCCTTTCCTGTGGATTCTCGGGCCGGCCCTGGTGGCCTTGCTGTTGGGCGCTGTCCTGTTTCTTGGGCGCGGCGGGCCGCGCGATGCCACTGGCCGCAAGCAGTTCCGCCTGCGCCCGGTGCGCCGTCTGGTCGGTCTGCTGATCCTGGCCTTGGCCGTGGTGTCGGGGCTGCTGGGCGGTTCGCTATATCAGTTCCACCGCCTGACAACTGATCAGCCAGTGGCGACCATCCGGCTGGAACAGCAGGGCGAACGCCAGTACCTGGTCACCTGCCAGCTGGAGGGCGAGGCACCGCGCCAGTTCCAGGTTCGGGGCGACCAATGGCAGATCGATGCCCGTGTGGTGCGTTGGGAGTTGCCCGCGCTGCTGGCTGGCGTGCCGCCCCTGTACCGGATGGAGCGGCTGTCAGGACGCTACGACGACCCCGTGGCCGAGCAGTCGCAGCCGCGCACGGTCTATCCGCTGGGCGACACGCGCACACCGGACCTGACGACGCTGAAGCACCGCTTCCCCAACTGGCTGCCCTTCGTCGACGTGCAGTTCGGCAGCGGCGCCTACATGCCGATGTTCGACGGCGCGCAGTATCGGGTCCTGCTCGATCCCCGCGGTGCCTTGTTCGTGCGGCCGGCGGACAGCGCCACCACTGACGGGCTGAAACAGCGCGGCTGGTAAGCCAGACCTGGTAAGCCGGACGGGCGCACTACGCGGCCCGGGACCGGAAAATGTTCCGCCGCGGCGGGGGATAGTCCCGGCCTTTCTCCCTATTAACTGACAGGGATCAGGGTCTTCTCCTACATAGCGGGGAACTATGGACATAATGCGCATGTCCAATTAGCAGTCCAGCACTTCGAGTGCTAACATCAGTTCCACTTTATTAAGGTTTCCTGGAGAAAACTCACCATGAAACAGGCAAATTCCTCGTTGACGGTCTCTTCCAACGCCCTGGCTCTGGCTATCGCCAATCCCGGCTCGCTGGGGACGATCGACGCGTATATATCGGCTGTGAATCGTCTGCCGGTCCTGACCGCTGAGCAGGAGACTTCGCTCGGCCGCCGTCTGCGCGACAACGATGACCTTGGCGCCGCCCGTGAGCTCGTGCTGTCGCACCTGCGCCTGGTGGTGTCCGTTGCCCGCCAATATCTAGGCTATGGCCTGCCCCATGCCGACCTGATCCAGGAAGGCAATGTCGGCCTGATGAAGGCCGTGAAGCGTTTCGACCCTGAGCGCGGTGTGCGCCTGGTGTCCTTTGCCGTGCACTGGATCAAGGCGGAAATCCACGAGTACATCGTCAAGAACTGGCGCCTGGTCAAGGTGGCGACCACCAAGGCCCAGCGCAAGCTGTTCTTCAACCTGCGCAGCATGCGTCCGGACGGCAAGACCCTGGACAGCGAGAAGGTCGACGAGATCGCGCGCGAGCTGAACGTGCGTCGTGAAGACGTCAGCGAGATGGAAGTGCGGATGTCCGGCCGTGAACTGTCGCTGGAAAGCCAGGACGACGATGAGGATACCTATGCGCCCATCGCCTACCTGTCCGACGAAGGCCGGCAGGAACCGACCCGGGTGCTGGAACGCAAGGCGCGCGAACAGTTGCAAGGCGACGGCCTGAACGGCGCCCTGGACAAGCTGGACGCACGTTCCCGCCGCATCATCCAGGCGCGTTGGCTGCAGGACGACGGCGGTTCCACGCTGCATGAGCTGGCCGATGAGTTCGGCGTTTCGGCGGAACGCATCCGCCAGATCGAATCGGCGGCGCTGAAAAAGATGCGTGGGACGCTGGCGGCGTAACGGGTGGATACACATCGCGGGGAAAATACATAATCCTGGCGAAACTAAATTCCCCGCTGGTTACCTAATCAATTCGGGCTGCATGCTGATCGCAATGCCAGTATTGCGGCCCTCACCTGTCTCGGCTTCTCCTCTTTCCCCTCCCCTATGAGACAGGTGGTTTACGGGGCACCTGTGGGTGCCCCGTTTTTTATTGCCGTCGCAAGTGCCGTGGAAATCGATTCGGCCTGAGGACAGGTCGTCGACATCGACCGCTGCCACGGCGACCCAGGGGGGATTTTCCCTCTCCGCCGCTTCACGCGGCCTGGTCCGCTTCCAGCTGCTCCCACCCTTGCAACATGGCTTCCCATGCCCGGGGGTCCAGGCGCCGCACGCCGGTGGCCAGTGAGCCGTCCGGGTACAGCTTCAGCCAGCGATAGCCGGGCGCACTGGTATCCATGCGATGGCGGCCATCGCGGATGGTGAACTGGAAGCAGGTGGACGGCGAGGCCAGCAGGCGCATATTGCCGCGCCGGCGATCGAATTCCTGATGCACGTGGCCCCAAAGCAGGACACGGATATTGCGCCAGCGGCCCAGGTGGCGGAACAGTTCGGTGGCGTTGTCCAGCATCATGGTGTCGTGCCAGTCCGGCGTCATGGGCACGGCATTGTGATGCAGGGCCACCAGCACCGGCCGCGGCCCCGCGCTGGCGGCGGCGGTATCCAGCACTTCCAGCTGGTGGCGGTCCAGATGGCCGGCATTGGAACCGCTTACCGTGGAGTTCAACGCGATGACGCGCCAGGCGCCTACATCGGTCACCGGCTTGGCCCAGTGGCCCAGGGTGCGCGTCAGCATGGCGGGTGAATCATGATTGCCGGGCAGGCAGCGCACGGGCAAACCCAGTTCGCCCACCACGCGGGCGAAGCGGCGGTAGGCCGGCTCGCTGCCGTCCTGGGAAAGGTCGCCCGTTGCCAGCACCAGGTCGGCATCGCCATGTTCACGGTGGATCTGGTCCACCACGGCACGCAGGCTGGCCTCCGTATCGACACCCAGCATCAGGGTGGAATCCGCGCCCAGGTGGGCATCGCTCAAATGGATCAATAGAACCGGTCGGTCGGCATCGGCCGATGGCAGTGGCCGGATGGCGCCGGAGGGGAGGCCGGTGAGCGCGGACGGGGGAACAGGGGGCAAGGGGAACTCCGGCAACGGTATAGATAGCGCGATAGGGCACGCTGTCTTCACCTTAGCGAAATTCAGGCAGCTGCGGCATCCTCCACGCCTCAATTCGCGTAACCAAAAGTGCTTTCGGATTCCCTTCAAAACCCTATTCAGGTCGCCATATCCCGCGATCCGCCGATAAAGTCCGCTATCCTCTACGGTCAACGGGATAAGGGCGCGGGATTAAACAATATGGATGTGGGAATACTTGTTTTCGGACTGGCGACGCTGCTCACGCTGGTGTGCTTCATGCCGCCTTTGGCGGGCCGGCTGAAACTGCCCTACTCCGTGCTGCTGGCCATCGTCGGCTGCCTGCTGGGACTGGGCGTGCACATCCATGGCTGGGCGCCGCCGGTGGTGGCGGACATGCTGGACTCGATCGAGAAGTTCGAGATTTCCTCGGAAACTTTCCTTACCGTTTTCCTGCCCGTCCTGCTGTTCGAAACCGCCTTGTCGATGAACGTGCGGCGCCTGCTGGACGATATCGGCCCCATCCTGATGATGGCCATCGTGGCGGTGCTGGTGTGCACGGTGGTGGTGGGCTATACCCTGCACATGCTGTCGCCGTATGGACTGGTGGTGTGCCTGCTGCTGGGCGCCATCGTCGCCACCACCGATCCGGCGGCGGTGGTCAGCATCTTCCGCGACCTGGGCGCGCCCAAGCGCCTGACCACGCTGGTGGAGGGCGAAAGCCTGTTCAATGACGCCGCGTCGATTTCCTTGTATTCGGTGCTGCTGGCCGTCATCACGGGGCAGAGCAAGCTGTCGGTGGGCAATGTCTTCACCGATTTCGTCATCCACTTCATCGGCGGCGGCCTGGCCGGCTATGTCATGGGGCGCCTGGCCTGCTACCTGTTCGCGTGGCTGCGCGGTTTCCCGGCCGCGGAGATCACGCTGACCCTGACCCTGGCCTATCTCACCTTCTACGTCTCCGAGCATTACCTGGGCGTGTCCGGCGTGGTGGGCACGGTAATCGCCGGCCTGGTGGTGGGGTCGACAGGCCGCACGCGCATGGCGCCGACCACCTTCGAGTACCTGACCAGCGCGTGGGCGCAATTCGGCTTCTGGGCCAATTCGCTGATCTTCCTGTTCGCCGCCATGCTGATCCCGCGCATCATGGAACACGCGACCGGCGCCGACCTGTGGCTGATCCTGGTGCTGTTCGTCGCCACCCTGGTGGCGCGCGCCATCGTGGTGTTCGGCATGCTGCCCTTGCTCAAGCTGACGCGGCTGCGCGCCCGGGTCAGCCGCGCCTACAAGACCGTCATGCTGTGGGGCGGCCTGCGTGGCGCCGTCTCGCTGGCCCTGGCCCTGGCGGTGACCGAACGCAATGACGTGCCGGAGACGGCGCGCCAGTTCGTCGCGGTGGCGACCACCGGTTTCGTGCTGATGACCCTGTTCATCAACGGCATCAGCCTGCGGCCGCTGATGCGCCTGCTGCGCCTGAACGAGTTGTCGCAGATGGAACGCACCATCCGCAACCAGGCGGTGATGGTGGCGCTGGAGGACTTGCAGGACAAGACCGATGACGTGGCCAGCGCGGACCATATCGGCCCGGAAGTGCGCGAGCGCATTCGGACGGTGTTCGACACCAGCCTGCAGGAAGTGCGCGACGCCGAGGTCAGCAGCATGTCGCTGGACGCGCGGGTGTCGGTGGGCCTGGCCATCCTGGCGCGGCGCGAGGAGGAAATGTTCTTCGACGTGCTGAAGGCCCAGATCGTCGACTGGCGGCTGGCGGAATCGCTGTTGGCGCGCTCGGAACGGCTGGAAGACGCCGTCCGCGCGGGCGGCCTGGGCGGTTTCGAGAATGGCATCGCCGCCGACGTGCGCTACTCCAAGGGCTTCCGCGTGGCCTTGCGGATGCACTATCTGTTCGGCTGGCAGCGCTGGCTGGCCTCGGAACTGGGCCAGCGTTTCGCCGCCCTGATGTGCAAGCGTACCGTGGCGCAAAGGCTGATCGCCTTCGCCGGACAGCAGATCAAGCCGATGCTGGGCGAGGAAACCGCCGAGGTGCTGGTGCGGGCGCACCAGCGCCGCCTGGATGCCATCGAGAACGCGCTGCAGGCGCTCAACCTGCAATATCCGTCCTATGCGCTGTGGCTGCAGGAAAGCTACCTGGGCCGCGTGGCGCGGCAGCTGGAGCGGATGCGCTACCGCGAGATGCTGGGGCAGTCGCTGATCAGCGGGGAAGTCTATGCCGACCTGGTGGAGAAGCTGGAAGCGCGCTGGGGCCACATCGACCGCCATCCGCCGCTGGACATCGAAATGAGCGCTACCGAGCTGGTCAAGCGCGTGCCCCTGTTCGAAAGTCTAAGCGCGGACTCCTTGCGCGCCATTTGCAAGCTGCTCAAGCCGCGCCTGGCGCTGCCCGACCAGGTGGTGCTGGGACATGGGCGCAATGTCGATGCCATGTGCTTCGTCGCTTCGGGCGCGGTGACGGTGCACCTGCCGGATCACACGACCGTGGAACTGGGCAGCGGCGAATTCTTCGGCGAACTGGCCTTGCTGGGCGAGCAGGTGATGATGCCGGAGGTCACCTCTTTGGGCTATAGCAAACTGCTGATGATGTCGGCGCGCGATTTCCGCGCCCTGCTGGCGGGCGATCCGTCGCTGCGCGAGGGCATAGAGATCGTGGCGCGCCAGCGGATGCGGGCCATCGAGGTGTGGCGGCAGTTCTCGTCCACGGGGACCACGACGCCTGCCTCGTCTCCTGCGCCCGGGCAGCCGCAATCCTAGGCTAAGCCCGCATCAGTTCGTCGGCGATGACCAGTGCGGCTTCCAGGGTGAATTCGCCGGCCGCCACCATGGCCAGGGCACGCGCCGGCTCGACCGTGGCGATCTCCATGACCTCGCCGTCCCGGTTGGCCGGCCGCACATGCGGCGGCAGCACGCAGCGGCTGACCAGCAGGTCTTCCACCTGATAGCCCTCGGGCAGGCGGCGCTGCATGCGCAATATCGTGCGCATGGGTTCGCGTGCCTGGATGTCGGGCACGTCCAGCCCGGCTTCCTCGCCGCATTCACGCACCAGCGCCAGGTCCAGGTCTTCCCCGCTGCCGGCGAGGCCGCCCACCAGCGTGTCCCACATGCCGGGATCGGTGGACTTGCTCAAGGCCCGGCGCGCGATCCACAGGCGGCCATCGGGCGTCCACGCATTCAGATGCACGGCGCGCGTCAGCAGGCCCAGCGGGCGTACCGCGGCACGCTCGATGGCGCCGACCGGGCGGCCTGCCTGGTCCAGTACGTCCAGCAATTCGTCGCGCCAGCCGCGCAGGCAGTTGGCATCGCGCAGCGCCTGGGCCACACCGGCCAGGAGCGTGTCCAGCGCCACCCCGGGTACCAGGGTTTGACCTAATTCCAGAGCGTCCCGCGAGACCACTACGCCAGACAGATGACGCAGTGCATCACAGGCCGCCAGGGTGGCCCTGCCACAGGGCTGGCCAGCGACGAAGACCGGGCGTGATAGTTCCGGTGTCGGCTCCACCGCGCGCTCGCGCAGCAAGGCATATAGGGCCTTTGCCTGGTCTGCCAGCGAGGGCCGGTGGGCCTCGTCCGGAAGGGTACCGGCGGCGGGGTGGACGGCAGTGTCCGGGAGCGGGATGGGCATGGTTTTTTGCTGCATGGCGGCGATTCTAGTGCAGGGGCGGCGGGTCGTGCGATCGGGTAGTCAGCAATTACACGAAGTGACGTGTCCGTTATAATCCGCCGGTTTCTTTGTGATTCGAGCTGGATCGAAGGGGTGGCAAGGCTCCCCAAGAATCCGCCAACCAATAATTACGCGTTTCCGTGTCTGTCCACGGTGTAACCGCGGTTGGGTAGGGCCTCACGCGTACGTGCAAAAAGGGTCAGCATGAAGAAGTGGTGGAGAGGGATTCCCGGCGCCTGTGCCATGCTGGTTGGCGGCGGGGCTTGGGCGCAGGTCAACGATATGCCCGGAGGACCGAAGGTCAATCAGCTGAATCTGCATGAAGGTGTTACGCAGATTGCGCATGACGTGATGTGGTTGCACTGGATGATGCTCGCCATTTGTGTGGTGATCTTCATCGGCGTCTTCGGCGTCATGTTCTATTCCATTTGGGCGCACCGCAAATCGCGCGGCGCCGTGTCAGCCACCTTCCACGAACACGTCGGCGTCGAAGTGGCGTGGACGGTCATCCCCTTCTTCATCGTCATCGCCATGGCGCTGCCGGCCACCAAGGCCGTGGTTGCCATGAAAGACACGTCCAGTCCGGACGTGACGATCAAGGCCACCGGCTACCAGTGGAAGTGGGGTTACGAGTACCTCGACGGCGCCGCCAACGGGGTCAAGTTCTACTCCAACCTGTCCACGCCGCGGGCCCAGATCGAGAACCGCGAGCCCAAGGGCGAGTTCTACCTGATGGAAGTCGACAACCCCATGGTGGTGCCGGTCGACCAGAAGGTGCGCATCATCACGACGGCGGTGGACGTGATCCACTCCTGGATGATCCCGGACTTCGGCGTCAAGCAGGATGCGATTCCCGGCTTCCTGCGCGATACCTGGTTCCGCGCCGAGAAGGTCGGCACCTATCGCGGCCAATGCGCCGAGCTCTGTGGCAAGGACCACGCCTTCATGCCCATCGTGGTGACGGTGTTGTCCAAGGAAGACTATGCCAAGTGGGCCGACGAGCAAAAGAAGAAGATGGCCGCGGCGGCCGATGACCCCAACAAGGATTGGACCGAGCCCGAGCTGA
Organism: Achromobacter sp. HZ34; assembly: GCF_002209485.1. Lineage (GTDB taxonomy): Bacteria > Pseudomonadota > Gammaproteobacteria > Burkholderiales > Burkholderiaceae_B > Bordetella_C. Next base: position 254,913 of record NZ_NJIX01000004.1, read on the forward strand.
TCGCCCGTGGCGAGAAGGTGTTCGGCGCGAATTGCGTGGTCTGTCACCAGGCCAACGGCAAGGGCGTGCCGGGGTCCTTCCCGGCGCTGGACGGCGACCATATCGTGCTGGGGCCCAAGGCCGAGCAGATCAAGACGGTGCTGCTGGGCCATCCGGGCACCGCCATGCCTGCCTTCGGCGGCCAGTTGAACGATGTGGAGATCGCTTCGGTGATCACCTACACGCGTCACGCCTGGGACAACAAGGGCAAGGGCCAGGATCCGACCATCAAGCCGGCCGACGTCAAAGGGGCGCGCTGAGCGCGCCGGATGCGGCGGCCCGCTGGCCGCCGCGTTAGCAACCGAGCATATAACCCGGTCCCGCCACAGGGGCCGGCGCCAAGCGGCAAGGAGTCCATCATGAGCAGCGTCACTGTCGACCACGTCTCGCCGGGCCATGGTCACGATGACCATCACCACGCCATGCCCACGGGCTGGCGGCGCTGGTTGTTCGCCACCAATCACAAAGACATCGGGACGATGTATCTCATCTTCTCGTTCGTCATGCTGCTGGAGGGCGGTACGCTGGCCCTGTTGCTGCGCACCGAATTGTTCGAGCCGGGATTGCAGTTCTTCCGGCCCGAGCTGTTCAACCAGTTCACCACCATGCACGGCCTGGTGATGGTGTTCGGCGCCATCATGCCGGCCTTCGTCGGCTTCGCGAACTGGATGATTCCCCTGCAAGTCGGTGCGTCGGACATGGCCTTCGCGCGGATGAACAACTTCAGCTTCTGGCTGCTGCCGGTGGCCGCGCTTATCCTGACCGCGTCCTTCTTCGCGCCGGGTGGCGCCACCGCCGCCGGCTGGACCCTGTATGCGCCCCTGTCGCTGCAGATGGGGCCTGGCATGGACATGGCCATCTTCGCCATGCACATCATGGGCGCGTCGTCCATCATGGGCGCGATCAACGTCATCGTGACCATCCTGAACATGCGCGCGCCCGGCATGACGCTGATGAAGATGCCGCTGTTCTGCTGGACCTGGCTGATCACCGCCTTCCTGCTGATCGCCGTGATGCCGGTGCTGGCCGCCGCCATCACCATGGTGCTGACCGACCGCCACTTCGGCACGGGCTTCTTCAACGCCGCCGCTGGTGGCGACCCCGTGCTGTACCAGCACGTATTCTGGTTCTTCGGGCACCCCGAGGTCTACATCATGATCCTGCCGGCCTTCGGCATCGTGTCGGCCGTGGTGCCGGCCTTTGCCCGCAAGCGCCTGTTCGGCTATGCCTCGATGGTCTACGCCACCGCCGCCATCGCGGTGCTGTCCTTCATCGTCTGGGCCCACCACATGTTCACCACGGGCATGCCGGTGACCGGCCAGCTGTACTTCATGTACGCCACCATGCTGATCTCCATCCCCACGGGCGTGAAGGTGTTCAACTGGGTGGCCACCATGTGGCGCGGGTCGATGACCTTCGAAACGCCCATGCTGTTCGCCATCGGCTTCATCTTCGTGTTCACCATCGGCGGCTTCACCGGGCTGATCCTGTCGGTGGCGCCCATCGACATCCAGGTGCAGGACACGTATTACGTGGTGGCCCACTTCCACTACGTGCTGGTGGCCGGTTCGCTGTTCGGCCTGTTCGCGGGAGCCTACTACTGGGTGCCCAAGTGGACCGGCCGCATGTACAACGAGAAGCTGGGCAAGCTGCATTTCTGGTTCTCGCTGCTGTCGTTCAACCTGACCTTCTTCCCCATGCACTTCCTGGGCCTGGCGGGCATGCCGCGCCGTTATGCCGACTACGCCGCGCAGTTCACCACCTTCCACCAGATCGCCACCATCGGCGCCTTCTGGTTCGGCCTGTCGCAGCTGATCTTCCTGTACACCATGCTGCGCTGCTTCGCCGGCAAGGGCGAGCCCGCGCCGGCCAAGCCCTGGGAAGGCGCCGAAGGGCTGGAATGGACGGTGCCGTCGCCGGCGCCCTTCCACACCTTCGTGGAACCGCCGGAGGTGAAGTAAGCCATGACGCCTGAACAACGCCGCCGCAACAAGACCGTGGGCCTGACCTTGCTGGCCGTGGTGCTGGCGATCTTCATCTGGGCGCTGTTCAAGGGCAGCAGCCTGTTCGCGCCGCTCGCCAGGGGCGGCGTGTGAGCGCACGGGAGGCTGTCATGGCCGTGGACGAGAAACCGCCGGGCGCGGCGCAGCGCAAGCTGTCTTTCCTGCAGACATTGAAGGCGGTGGCCTGGGGTTTGCTGGGCATCCGCAAGGGGTCCGGCTATAGCGAGGATGCCGCCCGGCTCAATCCGGTCCATCTGGTGGTCGCCGCGGTGCTGGCGGGCGTGTTGTTTGTCGTCGTACTGATTTCCATCGTGCGCTGGGCCGTTGCCAGCCTGAGCTGAACAAGTATTCGAACATCCGTACCTGGGAGAACACCATGAGTGCAGGTCACTCGGTTGAAGCGAAAGAGGCACCCTATTACTACGTGCCGGCGGATTCCGGCCACCCCGTGCGCAGTGCGCTGGCTTTGCTGGTCACCGCCCTGGGCGCGGCCGCCTGGGTCAACGGTGTCGGCGCGGGCAAGTGGATGGTGCTGGTCGGCATCCTGAGCTTGGTCACGGTGCTGTATTTCTGGTTCGGCGATGCCATCAGCGAGTCCGAAGGCGGCTTGAACAGCAAGCGGGTGGACGTGTCCTACCGCTGGGGCATGAGCTGGTTCATCTTTTCGGAAGTGATGTTCTTCGCCGGCTTCTTCGGCGCGCTGTGGTACGTGCGTACCATCACTACGCCGTGGCTGGGCGATCTGGACCACAAGCTGCTGCTGTGGCCGGATTTCTCCGGCGTGTGGCCCAATTTCGGTCCGGCCGGCGTGGTGGAGCACTTCCAGACCGTGGGGCCGTTCTGGCTGCCCACCATCAATACCGCGCTGTTGCTGAGTTCCGGTGTGACGCTGACCATCGCCCACCATGCCTTGCGCGCGAACCATCGCGGCAAGACGATATTCTGGCTGGCGTGCACCATACTGCTGGGCTTCATCTTCGTGGCGTGCCAGGCCATGGAATATCACCACGCGTACACCGAGCTGAACCTGAAGTTCAGCTCCGGGGCGTATGGGTCGCTGTTCTTCATGCTGACCGGCTTCCACGGTTTCCACGTGATCATGGGGGCGACCATGCTGACCGTGATCCTGGTGCGTTTGCTGCGTGGGCACTTCACCGCCGACCATCACTTCGGTTTCGAAGGCGCCGCCTGGTACTGGCACTTTGTCGACGTGGTGTGGCTGGGACTGTATTTGTTCGTGTACTGGCTGTAAGCGGCGGGGGCGCTGGCCTATCTGATCCCCGTGCTCTGGATCCAGCCCAGCTGGTGCGCCAGCAGGACGAACAGGAACAAGGCCACCGACAGGCCGATGCGCACCGTCAATGCGTTGACCGTGCGGTTGGTCTTGCCTTTGTCCTTCATCAGGTAGACCAGGGCCGAGCCCAGGCTGACCAGGATGCCGATGAAGGCGACGACGACAAGTACGCGCATGGCAGGTCTCCGCGGGCGCGGACGCCCCGAATTGGAATTGTTGTAGATGCACATGGTACGTCCTCACAGCACCGCACGCACGTTGGCCGCTCTGTTGTTGCTGGCGCTCGCGGTCGCCGTGCTGGCGTCGCTGGGGCGTTGGCAGCTGCATCGTGCCGATGAACGCCGCGCGATCCTGGCGGCCATCGAAGGCGGGCGCGCGCAAGCGCCGTTGACGCTGACGGCTGCCACGCCTGCCGGGCAGTTGCAGGCGTGGCGTCCGGCGCAGGCCCATGGCCGCTACCGCGACGACCTTACCGTCGTGCTCGACAACCGCAATCGCGACGGCCGCCCCGGATATTGGATCGCCACGCCGTTGCTGCTGGAAGGCAGCGATCCTGCCACCGCCATCCTGGTGCTGCGCGGCTGGATGCCGCGCGCGGCGCCTGGCCAGCCTGGCGCGGTCGCGCCGCCCGCGCCGGCGGATCCCCAACTCGTCACCGGCGAACTGGCCGAACGCGTGCCCCGTCTGTTCGAACTGTGGCATTTCGGCGGCACTGCGGTGGACGTCCTGCCCGCCCGCCTGCCGCAGGCCGACGGCAAGCCGCCCACGGTGCAGAACCTGGACCTGACCGCCTACGCCGCCGCCACCGGCCTGCGGCTATTACCCGCGGTATTGGAGCAACGGGCCGCGGCATCGCCTGACGCGGACGTGCTCAAGCAGGACTGGCCGCAGCCCTCGGTCGACTTCAACCAGAACCAGGGCTATGCGCTGCAATGGTTCGGCTTCGCGACGATCGCGGGCATTGCCTTCCTGGTCGTGGCGTGGCGCGCGTTGCGCCGGCGGCGTGGACGTTAAACTGATTGCCGGCCGGTCCCGACGCGGGGACGCCGGCACACGAAAAAGACAGGAATCCTGCTTGTGACCATGACCTCCACGACAGCCGGCCCTCCGCGCACGGCCCCGCGCCGACGCAGCACCCTGACCCTGGTGATCGTCTTCCTGGTATCGCTGGCGCCGGTCCTGGCCGCCGTGGTCTTCTATCTGAATCCGCAATGGTGGCCGCGCGACGGCAGTAACTACGGCACCTTGATCGAGCCGCAGCGCGACCTGCCCACGCCCGCGCAACTGCCGCTCGCCACGCTGGACGGCCAGCCCTACGACCTGCGCCAGTTGCGCGGCAAGTGGCTGCTGATGGCCGCGGACGGCGGCGCCTGCCCGGAGTCCTGCGCGCGCAAGCTCTTCATCATCCGCAACAGCCACGCCAGCCAGGGCAAGAACGTGGACCGCGTGGCGCGCATCTGGTTCATCACCGACGATGCGCCAGTGCCGCAGAAGGTACTGGATGCCTACGTGGGAACGGTCATGGTGCGGGCGCGGCCGGAACAACTGGCGGCCTTCCTGCTGGACGGCGGGGCGAATGCCGCGCCAACTGCAGCGCCGGCGGCCGGGACCGGCACCGGCAGCGTGAATAACGCTACCGCCGCGCCCGCCGCCGCCCTGGCCGGACCCATGTGGCTGGCCGATCCGCTGGGACATCTGATGCTGCAATTCCCCGCCGACGCCGATCCCGTCAAGGTCCGGGGCGACCTGAGCAAACTGATCTACAACTCGCGCATCGGCTAGTATGCCGGGCACCACACGACTTGAAGCGAAGATATAAGTGATTGCAGAAGTGACCGCGGCCGGCCTGGACGCCATCGTCCTCCGTTACCGCAAACTGGTTTTCTTCACCTGGTTCCTGACCCTGGACCTGATCATGTTCGGCGCCTTCGTGCGCCTGACCGATTCCGGCCTGGGCTGTCCGGACTGGCCGGGCTGCTACGGCAGCGCATCGCCCCTGGGCTCGCTGACCGACATCCACCAGGCCAACCAGGCCATGCCTTTCGGCGCGGTATCGCTGTCCAAGGCCTGGATCGAAATGGTCCACCGCTATGCCGGCACGCTGCTCGGCATGCTGATCATCGCCATCGTCTACATGGCCTTCCGCTACCGTAGCCGCCTGGGCCGCTCGCCCCTGCTGGCCGTGGCCGCGCTGGTCATCGTGTGCGTGCAGGGTGCCTTCGGCGCCTGGACCGTGACCCACCAGCTGATGCCCGCGGTGGTGACCGCGCACCTGGTGTTCGGCATGCTCACCCTGACCATGATGACCTGGCTGGCGGCGCGCGAACGTCCTTATACGGCCCTGGCGGCGTCCGCGGCCCGCTGGCGCGGGTGGATGAGCGGCGGCCTGCTGCTGCTGTTCATCCAGATCACGCTGGGCGGCTGGGTAAGTACCAACTACGCCGCGCTGGCCTGCATGGATTTCCCCCTGTGCCAGGGGCATGTGGTCCCGCCCATGGACTTCGCCGGCGGCTTCTCGGTGTTCCGCGCCCTGGGCGAACTGCCCTCGGGCGAAATGATTTCGCAGTACGCCCTGACCGCCATCCACTGGGTGCACAGAAATTTCGCCTTCGTGGTGTTCGTGTACCTGGGTATCCTGGCCTGGCGCATGCGGGCCGAACCCGGTCTGCGCGGACCCGCCACGCTGGCGCTGGCCCTGCTGGCGGCACAACTGCTGACGGGCCTGACCACCATTTTCTTCGAATGGCCGCTGCTGATCGCGGTCCTGCACAACGGCGGTGCCGCGGGCCTGGTCCTGGCCGCGGTGACGCTGCGCGTACGCCTGGCAACGGCCGGCCAGGCGGCCCTGCGCAGCGCCTAGTTCGTGACTGGGACAATTTGTCCAATGTAAACAGGCGCTTGCGACCTGTCCCTGTAACCCGCGATGGCCTGGAGCGGAGTTAGAATAGCGCCACCATGACCAGTCTTGCCGCCCCAGACCAGGGATTGCTTCGCCAATACCTGGTGCTCACCAAACCCCGCGTTACCCAACTCGCCGTTTTCTGTGCCGTCATCGGCATGTTCCTGGCGACCCCCGGCCTGCCCGATCTGGGGCGCGTGGTCTTCGCCACCCTCGGAATCTGGCTGCTCGCCGCGGCTGCCTTCGCCATCAACTGCCTGATCGAACAGGAAGTCGATGCGCGCATGCTGCGCACCGCGCGCCGTCCCACCGCGCGCGGCACCATCATGCCGCAGCAGGTGCTGATGCTGTCCGGCCTGCTGGGCGGCGCCGGCATGCTGGTGCTGTACAACCTGGTCAACCCGCTGACCATGTGGCTGACCTTCGCCACCTTCGTCGGCTACGCCATCATCTACACCGTCATCCTGAAGCCGCGCACGCCGCAGAACATCGTGATCGGCGGCCTGTCGGGCGCCATGCCGCCCGCGCTGGGCTGGGCCGCCATCGCCAACGCGGTGCCGGCGGAAGCCTGGGCGCTGGTGCTGATCATCTTCATCTGGACGCCGCCGCACTTCTGGGCCCTGGCCTTGTATCGCGCCAAGGACTACGAGAGAGCCGGCCTGCCGATGCTGCCGATCACGCACGGTCCGGAATACACCCGCCTGCAGATCCTGCTGTATAGCTGTGCGTTGCTGGCCTGCACCCTCATTCCCTACGCCTTGCGCATGAGCGGCCTGCTTTACCTGGTCACCGCCATCGTGCTGGGCGGCATCTTCCTGGGCTATGCCTGGCGCCTGTATCGCAATTACAGCGATGCCCTGTCGCGGTCGATGTTCCGTTATTCCATCCTGTATCTGGCGCTGCTGTTCGGCGCGCTGTTGATCGATCACTGGCTCAACCTGCTGCTGGCGTAAGCGGCAGCAGCGCGCGCCCCTCGGAGAGCTCCCTCATGCCCCTCGTTCCCGCCCGTCGCGCCGCGCTGCGCGTTCTTGGTGGCGCCGCCCTGTTCGCCGCGCTGGCGGCCTGCAAGGACCAGCCGGCCTTCAAGGGCAGCAGCCTGGCGGGCACGCATCTGGGCAAGGGCGTCACCATGGTCGACCAGGACGGCAAGCCGCGCGGCATCGCCGACTTCGCGGGCAAGGTGGTGGTGGCTTTCTTCGGCTACACGCATTGTCCTGACGTCTGCCCGACGTCGCTGGCCGAGTTGGCCCAGGTCATGCAGACGCTGGGGCCGGACGCCGCGCGGGTGCAGGTGGTGATGATCACCGTCGATCCCGAGCGCGATACGCCGGATGTGATGAAGCAGTACGTCACCACCTTCAATCCGAATTTCGTCGGTTTCACCGGCGACCTGGCGCAACTGAAGGCGGCGGCCACGTCGTTCAAGGCCTATTACGCCAAGGTACCCACGAAGGACGGTTCGGACTACAGCATGGACCACAGCGCCGCGTTCTATCTGCTCGACCAGAAGGGCGAGGCGCAAGTGCTGGTCAACAACAACGCAGGCGCCGACGCGCTGGTGCACGACATCAAGCTGCTGCTGGGCTGAGCAGGCGCATCGAGCGCCCGTAGAATCCTACAGATTCAACGTCCGCGCTTCCGGACTGCGGGGTCGTTCCGCTTCCAGCCATCCGGCATACGCCTGGCGGCTTTCATCGTTCAAGTCGCCGACGTGCAATTCGCGTGTCCCCGCGAATATCAACAAGGCATACGGCGTTGCCAACGCCGCGGCTTCCTCGCACAGGCGCGCTTCGTCGCCCGTCGACGGCGAACGAAGGCGCCAATAGTTGATGGCCTGTTCGAGTTGTGTGATCGAGATCGGCGTTGTGTCATCCATCGGGCCATTCTCCCAGTTGAGTGCGCCGCGCGTATACGGCTATCAGGGTCTGGTCACAGCTGTTTCCAGCATTCTTGAATAGCCTTGCAACTCTTGCAAACCGTCACCTTGCTCACGCGTTGTAAGCGGATACCGATGCTATACATCCGCCATGGACGGCTTTGCAAGGAAAATGACATGAATACCGCCACCTCCCGATCTGAATCGCGCCGCGGCCTGCATCCTCTGGTAGCGACCGCCGCGGTTTCCGTCATCGTACTTTGCGGCGTAGCCGTGGCCGCGATCGGCGGCTGGCTGCCTACATCGAATGGACGCCAGGGTGCCGACGAGCCCGCGATGAGCACCGCGGCGGCCCCCTCGGCCCTGGCGCAAAGCGATCCCGCCAATGCCAACCTGGCGCCTTTGCCGGGTCAGGCCCAGGCGCCACAGCAGCCGCAGGCGGCCCCCCGCGCGCAACCCAATGCGCGGACGCAGCCCGCTCCCCAAAACGCGCCGCAGAATATTCCGCAACAAGGTGTGCCGCCCGCCGCGCAGAATGACCCGGCACTATGCCCGCAATGCGGCACCGTCGTGTCGATGGGCCAGGTGCAGGTGCCGGTCCAGGACCGCAGCAATCACGTCGTCGGCACAGTGGCCGGTGGCGTGGTTGGCGGCGTGGTCGGCAACCAGTTCGGCGGGGGCGGCGGCAAGACCGCGCTGACCGTGTTGGGCGCCGTGGGTGGCGCTTTGGCAGGCAGGGAAATCGAGCGTAATATGAACCAGAAAACCGTGACGCGTTATCAATTGGTCGCCCGCACCAACGATGGCCGCACGCATACTTTCCGCAGTGATACGCCGTTCCAATTTTCGCCGGGCCAAGCCATACGCGTTGAAAACAACCAGCTGCTGCCGCAGTGAGCGCCGCAGCCGGGCGCGCGGCGAACCCGCTGGTACCGGGACGGTCATGCCCCCACGAGAGAGACTGAATGACCGACCCGCAAAGCAATCCCTTCATCCTCCCCGGCCTGGGGCAATCCGGTGACGCCGCCGGGAATCCCCTCCTCGCCAGCATGGAAATGATGCGCAAAGCCTGGGCGGGATTGATGGGGCCCGGCGGTCTGGCGCAAGTCATGCCGATGTCGCCGGCGCTGAATCTCGAAGACCTGGAGCGCCGCATCGCGGAGCTGCGCACGGTGGAAAGCTGGCTGCGCCTGAACCTGTCCATGTTGGGCAGCACCATCCAGGGGCTGGAAGTCCAGCGCTCCACCATCAACACCTTGCGGTCCTTCGTCGACAGCGTCAGCAGCCAGAACGCCGCCGGCGTGCAATGGGGCGATGCGTCACCGCTGGAAGTCGTGCTGGGCTTGAAACCGGCGCCGCGCGGCGCCGCAGGGCCAGGCGCCCAGGCGGCCAGCGGCGCGGCCGGTGCATCGGCCAGCAGCCGTGCGGCCGGCTCCGCCTTTGGTGCTGGCGCGCCGTTCGGGTCCGCGGCGCCCACGCGGCCCGATCCGGATCCCGACGACGAAATGGACGATGATGATTCCGATATCGACATGCCGCCGGACAATGCGCCGGGTGCCGGCGTGCACGGCGGCGCGGGGGCTGGTGCGGCGGGGTCTGGCCGCGTAGATGCTGGTGGCACTGCGGGTGGCGGCAGGACCGAAGACGACAAGCTCTCCGCGGCGGCCGACAAGCTTGCCGAAGCGGGCGCCGCCGCCGAATCCGGCGTAGGCGCGACGCCCGGGATGCCCGGGATACCCAATATGCCCGGGATGCCGGCGATGCCTTCCTTCCTGGGCGGCGCCGCGCAGTCGGCGTCCGAGGCCTGGTGGAATCTGCTGCAGCAGCAGTTCGGCCAACTGGCCGCGGCGACGGCGGCGTCCATGCCGGGCGCGGCACCGGGCGCAGGTGCTGGTGCGAATACCGATGCGAGTTCCGGCTCGGCCGGGACCGCGCATGGTGCTGCTGCCGCATCGTCTCCAGGCGCGACCGCCGGTGTCGGCCTGGGCAAGGCTGCCGCGAAAAAGGCGGCTCCATCGAAGGCGCCGGCGGCCAAGGCCGCGGGCTCCTCAGCCGGCGGCACCAAAGCAGGCGCGACGAAATCCGCCGCCAGGAAATCCGCGAGCAAATCCGGCGGCGCCACCAAGGCCGCGGCCGCCAGCCCGACGCGGGCGCGTACATCCGCCCAACCCGCCGCAAGCAAAGCCACGGCCAAATCATCTTCTTCCAGCAGCCCCGCTGCAAAGAAACCACTGTCCAAGGCCGCGGCCAATGGCACGCCACGCAATGCGGCCGGTGTCACGAAAGCGCGCCGTCCCCGCTCGTAAAATTTCATCCATCCGGGCCGCCTGACGGCCCTGTCCAGCCCCGCTGCCTGCGGCACGGGGCGCTTTTGCAAAGATCTCCTCATGCTGAACATCGTCATTCTGGCCGCCGGGTTGGGTAAACGCATGCAGTCCGACCTGCCCAAGGTCCTGCATACACTGGCCGGCCGGCCCATGCTCGATCATGTCCTGGACAGCGCCCGCCGCTTGCAGCCGGCTCGCATCGTGGTCGTCATCGGCCACGGCGCGGACCGGGTGCGTGCCGCCTACGCCGGCCAGGACGACCTGCAGTTCGCCTTGCAGCAGCCTCAGCACGGCACCGGCCACGCGGTGGCACAGGCCGCGCCCCTGCTGCTCGAAGGCGAGGCCGACGACGCCACGCTGGTGCTTTACGGCGACGTGCCGCTGGTCCAGGCCGACACCTTGCGCCGCCTGCTGGAGGCGCGCGGCCAGGGCATGGCGGTGCTGACCGAAACCTTGGCCGACCCCACCGGCTACGGCCGCATCGTGCGCGACGCACGCGGGCAGGTCACGCGCATCGTCGAACACAAGGACGCCAGCGGACAGGAACGCGCCATCCGCGAAGTCAACACCGGCATCCTGGCGGCGCCCACGGCGCGCCTGAAGGACTGGCTGACCCGCATCGACAACAACAACGCCCAAGGCGAGTACTACCTGACCGACACCGTGGGCCTGGCCGTGGCCGATGACGTGGCCGTCGGTGCCGCGCAGCCGGCGGCGGCGTGGGAGACCCTGGGCGTCAACAGCCGGGTGCAGCAGGCTGAACTGGAACGCATCTGGCAGCGCGAACAGGCGCGCCGCCTGTTGGAAGCCGGCGTCACGCTGGCGGATCCGGCCCGTTTCGACCTGCGCGGCACCATGACCGTGGGCCGTGACGTCTACATCGATGTCGGCTGCGTGTTCGAAGGCCAGGTCGAACTGGCCGACGGCGTACGCATCGGCCCGCATTGCGTGCTGCGCGACGTCAAGCTGGGCGTGGGCACGCACGTCGAGGCCTTCAGCCATCTGCAGCAGGCCCAGGTGGGCGCCGATGCGCGCATCGGGCCCTATGCACGCCTGCGTCCCGGCGCCCAGCTGTCCGACCGCACGCACATCGGCAACTTCGTCGAGGTGAAGAATGCGGTGATCGGTGTCGACAGCAAGGCCAATCACCTGACCTATATCGGCGATGCCGACATCGGCGCGCGCGTGAATGTGGGCGCGGGCACCATCACCTGCAATTACGACGGTGTGAACAAGCATCGCACCATCATCGAAGATGACGTCTTCGTCGGCTCCGACACGCAACTGGTCGCGCCCATCCGCGTAGGCCGTGGCGCCACCCTGGGCGCCGGCACCACGTTGACGCGCGATGCGCCCGCCGAACAACTGACGGTCTCGCGCGCCCGCCAGACCTCCATCGCCGGTTGGACCCGCCCCGTCAAGAAAAAGCCATGAAAGACACCGCTCCTTCTGCCGCGGGCACGGCCTCTGATTCCGCCCCCGCAGGCCCCGGCGCGACCCAGTCCGCCGCCGTCCAGGACGGCTTGCCGACGCCGCGCCGTTATTGGGCCGCCAGCGTGGTCATGCTGGGTATCTGCCTGGCGGTGCTGGACAGCACCATCGCCAACGTGGCCCTGCCGACGATCTCGCACGACCTGGGTATCGATCCGGCGGATTCCGTGTGGATCGTCAATGCCTACAGCGTGGCGCTGGTGGTCATGCTGCTGCCCTTGTCGTCGCTCGCCGAAAGGGTGGGCTTTCGCCGCATGTTCACCATGGGGCTGGCGGTCTTCACCGTGGCATCGCTGGCTTGCGCCATGGCCGATTCGCTGTTGACACTGACGCTGGCCCGCATCTTCCAGGGCGTGGGCGCGGCCTCGCTGATGTGCATGTTCGGCGGCCTGGTGCGGCATATCTATCCGCACGCCAAGCTGGGCCGGGGCATCAGCCTGAATGCCACCACGGTGGCCATCATGTCGGTGCTGGGGCCGACGTTGGGGTCGGCCATCCTGTCGGTGGCGGCGTGGCCGTGGATCTTCGCGGTCAATGTGCCCCTGGGCATCCTGGGCATGTTCTGGGTCCGTTTCCTGCCCGACGTTCCGCGCACGAACACGCGCTTCGACGCCATCAGCGCCTTGCTGAACATGCTGACGCTGGGCGTGTTCATCATCGGCATCGACAAGCTGGTGGCGGATCCGGTCAAGGGCGTGGGCTTGATCGCCATCTCGCTGGTGGCCGGCTGGTTCCTGGTCCGGCGCGCCACCAGGCAGACCGCGCCGCTGGCGCCGGTGGACCTGCTGCGCATCCAGCCTATCGCCTTCGCCGTCGCGGCTTCGGCCTGCACCTTCGCGGCGCAGATGGCTTCCTATGTGTCCTTGCCCTTCTTTTTCCAGGGGGTGCTGGGCCGGCCGCAATTGCAGGTCGGCATGCTGATGGCCGCCTGGCCCATCGGTACGGCCCTCATCGCCCCGGTGGCGGGACGCATGTCGGACCGCTACTCGGCCGCCACGCTCAGCGGCATCGGCGCCGCCGCCATGGGGCTGGGCCTGGTGTCCCTGACCCTGCTACCGCACGACATCGGCAACACGGCGATCATCGCGGCCATGTTCGTCTGCGGTACCGGTTTCGGCTTCTTCCAGACGCCCAACAACCGGTCCATGATCGGGTCGGCGCCGCGCTCGCGCGGTGGCGCCATCGGCGGCCTGCAGGCCACCACGCGGGTGTTCGGCCAGAGCTGCGGCACCGCGCTGGTCGCCACCGCCTTCGGCCTGAGCGGCGCCCATGGGCCCACGCTGGCCTTGATCCTGGGCGCGGTCTGCGCCGCCGCGGCGGTCTTGGTCAATACCGTGCGCTTCAAGGCGGTGGCGCCGGGCAATTCCCAGCACGGCTAGATCGTCCATGCCGTGGGGCGGCGGTCGCGGCCGCCGCCACGGCAGCGTCTTCTGCCCCGCCCTATAATCGGGTCCATCGGGCGCGTGCCTAGCCACGCGCCATGTTTTCTAGGGCGAATGCGATGAAGATTACGGTGGTGGGTACCGGCTACGTGGGCCTGGTCTCGGGTGCCTGTCTGGCTGAAATGGGCAACGATGTCATGTGCCTGGACGTGAATAGCGCCAAGGTGGCCTTCTTGCGTGAAGGTGGCATCCCGATCTACGAACCGGGTCTGGAAGACCTGGTTCGCCGCAACGTCCAGGCCGGCCGCCTGCACTTCACCGACGACGTCGAGACCAGCGTGGCGCATGGCGACGTGCAGTTCATCGCGGTCGGCACGCCGCCGGGCGAGGACGGCTCGGCCGATCTGCAATACGTGCTGGCCGCCGCGCGCGGTATTGCCCGGTACATGACCAGCCGCAAGATCGTCGTCGACAAGTCGACCGTGCCGGTGGGCACCGCGGACAAGGTGCGCGCCGCCATCAGCGAAGTCTTGGCCGAGCGTGGTGTCGACCTGCCCTTCAGCGTCGCTTCCAATCCGGAATTCCTCAAGGAAGGCGCGGCCATCCATGACTTCATGAGTCCGGACCGCGTCGTCGTCGGCGCCGACGACGACTACACCGTGGGCGTCATGCGGCGCATCTACGAGCCCTTCCAGCGCACCCACGACCGCCTGATGGTGATGGACGTGCGTTCGGCGGAACTGACCAAGTATGCCGCCAACGCCATGCTGGCCACGCGCATCTCGTTCATGAACGAGATGGCGAACCTGGCCGAAGCGGTGGGGGCCGATGTGGAACATGTTCGTCGCGGCATCGGTGCCGATCCGCGCATCGGTTATCAGTTTCTCTATCCTGGCGCCGGTTATGGCGGCTCCTGCTTTCCGAAGGATGTGCAGGCCTTGAGCCGCATGGCCGGTGAACATCGGCTGCCCATGCGGGTGATCGAGGCAGTCGAGGCCGCCAACGACGAACAGAAATTCCGCCTGGCGCGCAAGATCGTGCGCCGCTATGGCGAGGACCTGAAAGGGCGCAGTTTCGCCGTGTGGGGCCTGGCCTTCAAGCCCAATACCGACGATATGCGCGAGGCGCCCAGCCTGAACGTGATCGACGAGCTGACGCGGCGCGGCGCCACCATCCGTGCCTATGATCCGGTGGCCATGGAAGAGGCCGCCAAGGTATTGGGCAAGAATGCGCGCGTGACCTTCGTCGAGGATATGTACGATGCGCTGGATGGCGCCGACGGTCTTGTGCTGGTGACGGAATGGAAGGTGTTCCGTGCGCCCGATTTCGATCGCGTGCGCAGCTTGCTGAAGACGCCGCTGATCCTCGACGGGCGTAATCAATACAACGCGGCGGACCTGAAGGCGATGGGCTTCGACTACGAGGGCATCGGCCGCGCATGAAAATCCTGCAGCTGAATTTCGAGAAAGGCTGGCGCGGCGGTGAGCGGCAGACGCTCTACTGCATGATGGCCTTCCGGGATGCGGGGCACGACGTGGAGCTGCTGGCGCGTGCCGGCGGTCCGCTGGCACAGCGTGCCGCCGAGCAGGGATTCAAGGTGCACGCGGTGTCCGGCGTGGCGGCGCAGATCGGTTTCCTGGCCCGCCGTGGCAGGCAGTACGACATCATTCACGCGCAGACCGCCAACACGGTGACCTGGGCGGTGCTGACCAAGCCGGTGCATCGGCGTCCCGTGGTGTTTTCGCGCCGCACCTCGTTCGTGGTCAAGCCCAACGAGGAATGGAAGACCGGCTTCAAATGGCGCCACGTGGACCTGTTCGTGGCGATCAGCGACATGGCGGCCACCGAGCCGCGCCGGCTGGGCCTGGCGCCGGTGATCATCCGCAGCGCGGTGGCGCCCGTGCCGCCCGATGCGCAAAACCAGGCTCGGCTGGCGGCCGAGTTCAAGGTGCCGGGTAAGCGCATCATCGCGACTTCCGCGGCGTTGATCCACGACAAGGATCCGCTGACCATGATACGGGCGGTGGCTGAACTGGCGCGCACGCGCCTGGACTTCCTGTTCGTGCATTTCGGTGCCGGCGGCAATGAAGAGGCCCAGGCGCGCGCGC
The DNA here is from genome assembly GCF_002209485.1 of Achromobacter sp. HZ34. Lineage (GTDB taxonomy): Bacteria > Pseudomonadota > Gammaproteobacteria > Burkholderiales > Burkholderiaceae_B > Bordetella_C. The sequence goes on from NZ_NJIX01000004.1 coordinate 270,332, forward strand.
TGGTGGCCGAGCTGGGTGTGCAGGATGTGTACCTGTTCGCGGGGTTCCGCAAAGGGGTGGAGGATTTCTATCCCTGCATGGACGTCTTCGCCATGACCTCGCGCGAGGAAGCGCTGGGCAGCAGCGTATTCGACGCCTTCCTGCAGCGGGTGCCCGTGGTTTCCACGGACGCGGGCGGCCTGAAGGAAAGCCTGGCGGATGGGCGTGGGGTACTTTGCGCCGTGGAGGATCATCACGCCGTGGCGCAGGGCATGGCGGCCTTGCTGGACGACGAGTCGTTGCGGCAGGCGATGACGGCGCGGGCCTACGACTATGTACGTGTCGAGCATGACGTCGGCATCATGGGCAATCGCTATCTGGCGCAGTTCGAGCGGCTGTTGCGGGAACGGGGCGAAGGCGCGCGGCTGGGGCATTGAGCGGGACCGGGCCGACGTGTTGAGGCCAGCCCGCCGTGGGATCCTTACTCGGCATCCGCCGCATTCCTGAACGCCATGGGCGTCGTGCCCAACTGACGCTCGAATGCCCGCGTCATCTGCTGCCTGCCGGAAAATCCGCAGCGCAGCGCCACCTTGTCCAGCGACTGTTGCGTACCTGACAGAAGTTCACGCGCCAAGTCGATCTGGGCGGCGCGGATATACCGTTGCGGCGGAAGTCCGAACACTTCCTTGAAGCTGCGCGACAACTGTCGCACACTCAGGCAGACATGGTCCGCTACCTGCTCCACGGTTACGCCGCTCTCCAGCCTGTCCAGGATATAGGCCGTGGCGCGGCTCAATCGATCCGCCGAGCCACCATAGGCGATCAAGGCGGCGCTTTGTTGGCCCTGACCGGGCGCCCGGACGCGAAAGACCACCAATTCCCTGGCAATGGCCAAGGCCAGGTCCCGGCCGAAATCCTCGTCCACCAGGCTCAGCGCCAGATCGATGCCCGCCGTGGCGCCGCCGGACGTGAATATCTTCTCCGACCGCGCGATGAGCGCGTCGGTATTCAGGCGAACCGACGGATAGCGCGCCGCGAATCGTTCGGCATGCGCCCAATGGGTGGTCGCGGCCTTGCCGTCGAGCAGACCCGCCTCGGCCAGGACATATGCTCCCGTGCATACCGAGCCTATGCGTTGCGTGCGCGGCGCAACCGCCAACAGCCAGTTCCTCAGTTGCAGGTCGTGGCTCGCACTCATCACTCCCGGCCCGCCCGCCACGATCAGCGTATCGAATGCGCATATCTCCGGCGGCGGTAACGACGACGTTTGCAAGCGCAGGCTGGAAGAGCTGACAATTTCGCCGCCGAAAGAGGACAGGGCCGTCACGCGATAGCGGTCGGGCTCATCGGGCCGGCGCAGATGGTGGTTGGCGCGGCTGAAAACATCAGCCGGACCGGTGACGTCGAGCAGCAGTACATCGCCGAAAACCACGATGCCGACGTGCCGCGTTGCGACCGCCGGACGTGATCGACCCGCCGTCTCAGTCCGCGACGAAGCCGATCTCGGCGACGAGTTTTTTCCACTGGCCATATTCTCTGTTCATGGTTTGCGCGAGTGTCGTGGGGCTGCCGTCGCCCATCTCAAGACCTGACGTCAGTAAAGCGGTTCTTACTTTCTCGTCCGTGACCACCTGATGCAAGGCGGCGCGGTATCGATCCACCGTGGCGGCACCGGCGCCGCGCGTCAGAAAATACGAGAACCACTCCTGGTTGACCAGCTCCTTATAGCCCTCCTCGGGAAAGACCGGCACATCGGGGAGCTGCGACGCGCGCGCGGTGCCGGTGACGGCCAGTATCCTGAGCTTGCCGGCGCGGTGGTGATCCAGGATATCACTGGGGGCGAGAAAGGCGAACGGCACCTGCCCGGACAGGACGTCCGCCAGCGCCGGTGCCGAGCCGCGATAGGCCACGTGGGTGAAATCGCAGCCCATGGCCCGCTGCAACAGCACGCCGGAAAAGTGAAACACGCTACCCGACGCCGGTGATCCGTAGAAGCCCAGCTTGGGTTCCTGGCGGATCAGGCTCACTGCCTCCTTCAAGGTCTTGGCGGGCACCGTCGGCGCGCTGACAAAGGCGATCGGGGCAGTAGCTACCGTACCTATGGGTATGAAGTCGTGCAAGGGATCATAGGGCAGGTTCCGGTACGTGTGTGGATAGATGACCATGGAAGAACCGATGGTCTGCAGCAGGACACTGCCGTCGGCGGGGCCGGTTTTCGCCAGCCCGACCGCCAGTTGTCCGCCAGCCCCTGACTTGTTTTCGACGATCACATTGGATTGAAGATGGGCGGCGAAAACAGGCGCTGCCGCTCGCGCAATTCGATCGCCCGTCGCGCCCGGAGGAAAGCCCACCAATAGTCTGACCACGCCTGGATGCGCGTCGTCAGCGTGTGCGGGCAGCGCGCGCGCCAATGCCGCGCCGCCCATCAGCTTCATAAAGTGCCGTCTATATTTCATTTTTGATCTCTTGGCTGCCGAATGGCAGCTCCCCTTGGCGCAAGTTTCACCTCGTGGGTCGATTCCAGTCGGACATAGCTGGTGCACTCTCGGACATCCGCGCCTGTTTGCGGGGATATCCTGACCGGAAATACCCTGGGTTTGTCCGACGGGGCGGCGGGCGTTGCGGCATAGTACGCAGTATGAAAACCGAACCCAAAACCCGCATAGGGATGCTCGTGTTCCCGATGATGACATCGCTGGACATCCTGGGCCCCTTCGAAGTCCTCGCCCGTGCGCCTGACTGTCACGCCGAGTTGGTGTGGAAGGACCGCCAACCCATCAAAGGCGATACGGGGCTGGTCGTCACACCTGATCGCGGGTTTAGCGACGCGCCGCAATATGACGTGATCGTGGTGCCGGGTGGTCCCGGGCAGACGCCTTTGATGGAGGATACCGAGGTCATCCAATTCCTGCGCCAGCAGGCGGCAGGGGCGCAACTGGTGACGTCGGTTTGCACCGGCTCGCTGCTGCTGGCCGCGGCTGGGCTGCTGGCGGGCAGGAAGGCCACCTCCCACTGGCTGTCCATCGATCAGCTTGGCCTGTTTGGCGTGGAAATCGTGCCGGAGCGGGTGGTCGTGGACGGCGACCGCATCACGGGCGCCGGCGTGACCTCCGGGCTCGATTTCGCATTCCGGGTGCTGGCCGAATTGCGCGGCGCGGAGGCGGCGAAAGCGCTGCAGTTGATGCTGGAATATGACCCTGCGCCACCTTTCGAGAGCGGCCATCCCCGCGTGGCCGAGCCGGCGCTGGTCGAACAGGTGCGCTTGAAGGCGCGGGAGATGATCGGGCAGCGGCGGGAAGTCTCGCAGCGAGTGGCGGGGAAGCTGGCGGGTTGATCATGCCTTGCACCATTCTGGGTGAAAGGCGGGTGCGCCTGCAGGCATCACTGCACCATCCAGGCGCTGGCTGCACGCATTTGGCGCACGGACTCCGGCGCTGATGCCCGCGCGCCACGCAGGAAAGAATTTGTAGTTGCCGAAGGGGATGTTGCAGGGCAACATTGCAACTATTCCCAGCGGTTTGCGGTGGCCACAAGCCTTAGGCTTTCCGTTGAGGACCCATTCCCCAATACCTCACGGGAAGTTTCCATGTCTTTACTCCAGCGCCGCTATCCTTCGGCGACCGGACCAGCTTTATCCACGAGCGCGTCCGGCGCCATGACAACCGATAACGTGCCTCCGCATAACGCGGCGGATGACGCCTATGGCCTGTTCATCGGCATCCTGTTTGCCGCCATGGGCATTTCCCTGCTGGCGCGGGGAGGCATGATCACCGGCGGCATCGCGGGAATGGCGCTGCTGGGCTCCTTGATCTCCGGCTATGCACCGGCGCCGCTGGTGCCGCTGATCAACATCCCTTTCATCCTGTTTTCCTGCTGTGCCATGGGGAAGACGTTCGGCCTGAAGAGCGCGCTGGTGAGTGTGGCGATAGGCGTCGCCGTCAGCGCGATCAGCCATTCCCTGGAAGTCTCCAGCATCGACAATGGTTTTGCCGCCATTGCCGGCGGCACCTTCCTGGGCATGGGCATCCTGTGCCTGGCGCGGCACAACGCGTCGATGGGCGGCACCAGCGCGCTGACCTTGTGGATTCAGCGCCGTTACGGCATCAACGCCGGCAAGACCCAGCTGGCCTTCGACCTGCTCCTGTTCTGCATGGCTGCCGCCTGGCTCCCCCTGGCCAAGACCCTCTGGTCGGCGCTAGGAACCCTGGCCATGAACGCCATGCTGATCGCCTGGCACAAGCCGGGGCGGTATCGGGGCTAGGAAGCACTCGTCCCTTTTCGTATCATCTTCGCTCTTTAGTGGCCTGGGCCAGGTCTCTGGAAGGCGGCAGGCCGAACAGGCGGGCGTATTCACGGCTGAACTGGTTCGGGCTTTCGTAACCCACGTCGAATGCGATCGACGTTGCGCTGCCTTGGCCGGAGAGCAATCGGGATCGCGCGTGCAGCAGGCGGACGCGTTTCTGGTACTGCAATGGGCTCAGTGCCGTCACGGCCTTGAAATGGCGATGAAACGCCGAAACGCTCAATGTCGCCATCTCGGCCAAGGCCGCCACGGTCATCGGTTCGGCGAAGTTCTGGCGTAGCCAATGAATGGCGACACTGACGCGCGCCAGCGCCGTGTCCGGCGATGCGATGTCGCGCAGCATCCAGCCTAGCGGCCCTTGAAGCACTCTGAACAGGATCTCCCGCTCATAGGCGGGTGCCAACGCCGCGATCTCGTTGGGCCGGTCCATCAGCCGGAGCATTCGTATCCAGGCGTCAAGCAACTCGCCATCGACGGGGGCGACCGAGAATCCGGAACCGGCAAGCGTGCCGCGGGCCTCCACCGGCAGATCGCGGATAAGCGCCGCGACGATAGTGGGAGCCAGCGTCAGGCTGATTGCCAGATACGGTTCCCCAGTCGGGGCCGGATGAACGGACCCGATGGCCGGCAGATCCACGGACATGACGAAGTAGGTTGCCGGATCATAGTGAAGCGTCCGGTCGCCGACCGTCATCGTCTTCGATCCCGTCAGGATCAGGTTGATCATTGGATCGTAGAGGGCGGCGAGCCGGTGCTCGGGAATTTCACCCTGCACCATGGCGACCCGCGGAATGCCCGTCTCCGTGCGCCTGTTCTCGGCCCGGGATGCCAATGCCCTCAACGCTTGCAGTTGCTGTTCCATGATCCGACGCTAGCAGAGGCCGTCCGGGCATTCAAGGAAAAAGCAGAAACAGGCAAGCCTTGGAGAGGATCGGGTGAGTGGGTGGCGCATGGAGAACGTATCTTGGTCTCTTCATTTGACTAAAGAGGAGCGCAACTTGCTCGACCACGTCTTCATCTCCGTCAGCGACATCGATCGCTCGATCGCCTTCTACGAGAAAGCACTGGTCCCGCTCGGCATCGCGCATGTGCTGGACTATGACGGCAGGCAAGGTCCCGCCGGGCATCCCGATCTCAAGGGCTTCGGCGCGAATGGCCGCGTGTTCTTCTGGCTACGCGCAGGTACGGTCGAAGGCCGCGCCGCCCATGTCGGCTTCGTTGCCGCTGGCAAGCGCGAAGTCGATGCCGCCTTCTCGGCGGCCATGGCCGCGGGCGCCGGTGAAATCCATCCGCCTGGACCGCAAATGCACTACGACCCCCGCTATTACGCAGCTCAGGTGCGAGACCCTGACGGCTACAGCCTCGAATTCGTCTACAAGGAGTGGCAGCACTGATATGAAGAAGCGGATGATCTACGGCGCACGGCTTACTCCGGCCACCGGGGCGCCGACTGGGAGAAAACTGGTGGATGCTTTCATTCAGGCCACCAATGCCTTCGATGTCGACGGCGCATTGGCGCTGTTTACTTCCGACGCCGTGATAGATGACGTGTCGGTCGGTGACGCGTTTGTCGGTACCGAGGGAATTCGTCTTTATCTGACGCAGTTCTTCGTTGGATATAAAACCGTCAGCCAGCTGCTATCGATCGAGCAGACCGACGACCGCCACATTGTCGTTCGGCTCGACTTCACGGGCGATTTCGGCCACGAGACCGGGAGGCTCAAGATCGCGGTCGACGGCGATGGCTTGATAAAACGCATAGATGCGGATCTGGACTGACGGCAAGCAAGCACAATGAAATACTTGTGGCTATCTCACTAGCGCTTGGCGGTGAGACCGCCGAAGAGGATCACGTGTCCAGCGGGGGTTAAACCGGAAATTCCAGGTAAAAGCACGTCAGGCCTCCGCCACTTTCCACCCAGCATCGTCCTTTATGCAATTGCATGATCGAACGCACGATCGACAGGCCCAGCCCACTGGACTGGCTGGAACGTTGTCTTGACGGATCGACCCGGAAAAAGCGCTCGAATATGCTTTCCAGATGCTCGGCGGGAATGTCCACGCCACGATTGAGCACCTTGATCACCATGTTCCGCGCCTGACCTTGGGCGCTTATCTCGATGGTGCTGTCCGGTTCGGCAAAACGCACGGCGTTGTCCAGCAGATTGGCCAGTGCACGACGAAGCAGGGACCCGTCCGCGCGGATTTTGCCGTGCCCGGTCCAATCCAGTTTCACGCCACGTTCGGCCGCCACATCTTCAAAGTAATCGCAGACGCGTTCGAGTTCATTCGCCACGTCCAGTTCAGTGCACTGAAGCGCATCTTCGGCATGCTCCGTACGCGCCAGGAACAACATGTTGTCCATCATCCGCGACAGGCGCTGCAATTCCTCGAAATGCGAGCCCAGCAAACGCTGGTAGTACTGCGGTTCGCGTACCTGTCCAAGACCGACTTCGGTCTGTCCCAACAGATTGTTGATCGGGGTGCGCAGGTCGTGCGCCATATCCGCACTGACCTGCTTGAGCTGCTCAAACCCCCTCTCAAGGCGAACCAGCATGGCATTGAACTGGTAGATCAGCGCGTCGAGTTCGGCAGGCGCATCGTCGCGGCGCAAGCGCACTGACAAGGTGCCGACGCCGATGCTCGCGGTTTGCCGCGCCAGCCTGTGCAAAGGCGCCAGGCCGCGCCGCGCAAGAATATAGGCCAGTCCCGCCGCCAGCACCGCCATGATGGATGAGAACAGGATGATCTTGTCGCGATACTCACGCAGGATGCGCGTGCGCTCGTTGAGCAGGCGTCCGGACAGGATTTCCAGCGCAGGGCCGCCGCCTGGCGCGGTGCTCAGCACCGCGGTGTAGATAAAGGGCGTGCCGTCGCTCATGATGTTGCGCCGGACATCGTGCAAGCTCAACGCTTCGTCCGCGGACAGTGGCGTGACCTCGGGCAGTGCTCGCCGACCGGGATTGACTTCGAGCAACGGCGCCCCGCCTGCAGGGCGGATGATCAGAAGCGACTCCGTATTGCCCAGCATGTTGCCAAACAGCTGCGGCTTGTCACGAACCAATTCGCGCGCGTCCAGGTCATGCAGCAATGCGCGAATCTGCTCGACGCGCGCCAGCAATGCACCATCGTCGCGCAGATCCAGTTGCCGGCCGAGCGCGACATACAGCGCACTACCGAGCGACGCCAGCGCGACAAATGAAAACGCGGCCAACAACAGCGCCAGGCGGGTCGTCAGGGACAGTCTTGTCACGCTGGCAGCTCGCAACGGTAACCCACGCCGTGAACGGTGTGAATCAGCCGCAAGGGAAAGGGTTCATCGACCTTCTGCCGCAGGCGGCGTACGGCAACATCGACCACATTGGTATCGCTGTCGAAATTCATATCCCAGACACGCGAAGCCAGGAAGGTGCGGGATAACACCTGCTCGGGATGCTGCAGAAAGCAGACGAGCAACTTGAATTCTTTATTGGTCAACGCGATGCGCACGCCGCCGCGCTCGCAGCGGTGCTTGGCGATGTCCACGCGCAAGTCGCCGAGGGCAAGGACGTCCTGCGCCGGCTGCTCTTGTCCACGGCGCAGGATAATGCGAATGCGCGCCAGCAGTTCAGCGAACGAGAAGGGCTTGACCAGATATTCCTCGGCGCCGAGCTCCAGGCCACGCAAGCGATCTTCCAAGTTGCCTTTCGCACTCAGGAACAGCACGGGCGCTCTGGCTTGCTCACGCAGCTTGCGCATTACCGTCCAGCCGTCCAGGCCGGGCAACATCACATCCAGCAGGATCAGGTCGTAGGAAGTCTCCTTCGCAAGGTGCAAGCCGTCGATCCCATTATTCGCGCAGTCGACGGTGTATCCTGCCTCGCCCAGTCCCCCGGCAAGGTAATCGGCCGTCTTGGATTCGTCTTCGATTATCAGAATCTTCATTGATCGGCCTTTTTTGACCTTGGCACACGACCTGGTTTGTGGCGCAATGTTTTGGCCTGGGGGATTTTTACTCCGGCACGTGTGCTGTTTGCAAGATCAGCTTGGCGACTGCTTCAGGCTGGGAAATCAGCGCTACGTGACTGGCATCGAGCTCGATGGTATGGGCGTTCATTCGCTTGGCCATGAATCGCTCCTGTTCGGTGTTGATGGTGCGGTCCTTCGTCGAGACAGCGTACCAGGTCGGTTTGTTCTTCCACGCCGCGACCGTGGTCTTGGCTGTCTTGATGGCGGCACCGATGGGCTGCTGTACGGCGTAGTAGGCCTCTGCCTCGGCCTTGGGCAAGTCATTCGCGAAATCCTTGATGAAGGCCTCTTCGCTGAGTACCCCGAATCCGTCTGCCGACCACGTCAAGCCAGCCCCGGCCGGCGCGGCAGGGAAGCGCTTGGTCAGCGCCACATAATCTTCACCAGCGTCCGGCGCGCGCGCCGCGATGTAGACCAGGCCCTTCACCTGCGGCACGTCGCCCGCCTGGCTGATGACCATACCGCCGTAGGAATGCCCGACCAGAATCACCGGGCCGTCCTGCTGCGCCAGGGCGCGCTTTACGGCGGCGACGTCATCATCCAGGGACGTGGTGGGATTCTGCACCGCCGTCACATGCAAGCCCTTGGCTTGCAGCAACGGGATGACCTTCGACCAGCTGGACCCATCGGCGAACAGGCCATGGACCAGCACGATATTTTTCACTTCCTGAGTCGCCTCGGAAGTGGAGGAGCCGGCAGCCCAGGTGGATGAAGCGCCAAACAGGCCGGCGGCGAGGGAAAGAGACAGCACCATCGAACGAAGTTTCATGGGGGTTTCCTGAAGATTTACATAGCGAACCGCCAGTGTAGAAATCAGGGGGAAACGCGGCCATGACGCAGTCATTACAAAAAAATGACGAAACTTCACCTGCTCGAGGGAGACGCCTGCTTCACTCCACCGTCACGCTCTTCGCCAGGTTGCGCGGCTTGTCCACGTCCGTGCCGCGGGCGCAGGCGGTGTGGTAAGCCAGCAGTTGCAAAGGTATGGTGTGCAGGATGGGCGACAGTTTGCCGTAGTGCTCCGGCATGCGGATCACATGCATGCCCGGGTCGCGCACGATGTGGCTGTCGGCATCGGCGAATACATACAACTCGCCACCGCGCGCGCGCACTTCCTGCATATTGGATTTCAGCTTCTCCAGCAAGGCATCCTTGGGCGCGATGGTCACGACCGGCATCTGGTCGGTGACCAGGGCCAGCGGGCCATGCTTCAGTTCGCCAGCCGGATAGGCCTCCGCATGGATGTAGCTGATTTCCTTCAGCTTCAACGCCCCTTCCAGCGCCACCGGATAATGCATGCCGCGGCCCAGGAACAAGGCGTTTTCCTTGGTCGCGAAACGCTCGGCCCAGGAAATGATCTGCGGCTCCAAGGCCAGCACGGAACTGATGGCCGCCGGCAGATGGCGCAGTGCCTTCAAATGCTCGGCTTCCTCTTCATCGCTGATGCGGCCATGCGTTTGCGCCAGCGCCAGTGTCAGCATGAACAACGCCGCCAACTGCGTGGTGAAGGCCTTGGTCGACGCCACGCCTATCTCCACGCCAGCCCGCGTGATAAAGGCCAGCTTGCACTCACGCACCATCGCGCTGGTGGCCACGTTGCAAATGGTCAGCGTGTTCTCCATGCCCAGGCTGCGCGCATGCTTCAACGCCGCCAGGGTGTCGGCCGTCTCGCCCGACTGCGAAATCGTCACCACCAGCGAACGCGGATTCGGCACGCTGTCGCGATAGCGGTACTCGCTGGCGATTTCCACCGCCACGGGAATCTTGGCGATCGACTCGATCCAATACTTGGCGGTCAAGCCGGAGTAATAGCTGGTGCCGCAGGCGAGAATCAGCAGCGAGTCCGCTTCCTTGAAGATCTTGTACGCACCATCGCCGAACAGCTCCGGCGTGATCGATTCGATGTCCTGCAAGGTATCGCCCACCGCGCGCGGCTGCTCGAAGATTTCCTTCTGCATGAAATGGCGATAAGGGCCCAGCTCGGCGGCGCCGCTGTGCACCTGTACGGTATTGACCTTGCGCTCGACGGGACGGCCCTGGTCGTCGGTGATCCACACGCGCGACAATTGCAGGTCGACGACGTCGCCATCCTCCAGATAGATGATCTGGTCCGTGGTGCCGGCCAGCGCCAGTGCATCGGACGCCAGGAAGTTCTCGTTCTTGCCCACGCCCACCACCAGCGGCGAGCCCTGGCGCGCGCCCACGACGCGATGCGGCTCGTCGCGGCAGAACACGGCGATGGCATAGGCGCCCAGCAGGCGGCGCGCCGCCTGCTGCACGGCTTCGAGCAGATCGCCGGAATAAAGATGATTGACCAGGTGCGCAATGACTTCGGTATCGGTCTGGCTTTCGAACACGTAGCCGGCAGCCTGCAGCTCGGCGCGCAACTCGTCGTGATTCTCGATGATGCCGTTATGGACCAGCGCGATGCGCGGCTTGTCCTTGCCATGCGCCGAAAAGTGCGGGTGGGCGTTGTGCGTGGCCGGCGCACCATGGGTGGCCCAGCGAGTGTGCGAGATGCCGGTATAACCGGTCACGTGCTCCTGTTCGACCAGCGCGGCCAGTTCGGAGACGCGCTCGGTGCTGCGCGTGCGGCGCAGTTCGCCGTCGGCATAGACCGCCACGCCGCAGGAGTCATAACCCCGATATTCGAGGCGACGCAGGCCTTCAACCAGGACAGGGGTGATGTCGCGTTGGGCGACCGCTCCGACGATTCCGCACATGGCATGCTCCGGGGGAAAGAAAGACAAGCGCCATTGTGGGCGGGGAGGGGAGAAATAAGATTCCGTTTTTACGGCTAAAATGAACTATTCTTCAAGTCACATTTTGTCGTGTAATTTTATTCGAAAATGGCCTTTGTTTTGAAATTTACTGGCGATCTATGAACGATTCCGAAGCTTTGGAGCCTGTCTCCCCCTTCGTCGCCCTGGACGACCTGGACCGCCGCATCCTGGCCCAGATGCAGCAGGACGCCTCGCTGACGAACCAGGAGCTGGCGGAAAAAGTGCACGCCTCGCCGCCCACCTGCCTGCGCCGCGTGCGTCGCCTGGTGGAAAGTGGCGTGATAGAAAAGCAGGTCGCCCTCCTGGATCCGGCTCGTCTGGGCAGCACCCTGACCGCCATCGTGGAGATCACGCTGGATGTCCAGGCCGCGGAAAAGCTGACGGAGTTCGAAGCCCTGGTGCGTGACGAGCCTGCCATCCTGCAATGCCATCGCGTGTCACCCGGCCCGGACTTCGTCCTGATCGCACAGGTGGCCGACATGCCGGCCTACCACGCGCTGGTGCACCGGGCCTTCACCGCGCAGGCCAACGTGCGCAACGTGCGCACGTTCTTTTCAGTGCACCGATCGAAATTCGAGACCCGTATCGCAGCGGCGGCCCTGGAGGTGTGAGCGGCGATCGCACCTGGGATCCAGGCGAGTCTTGCGTATCACTCCTTCTTGTACGACAGATAATCCAGGTGGATGCCGATATGGTCGGCGATGTACCTGGCGTCATGCCACACGCCCCAGATGAAGGACGATGACCGGTTGGTCAGGTTGGGCAGGCCGAGGAAATAAATGCCTTTCTCCGCCGAGATTCCCCGCTTGTGTATCGGATAGCCCTTGTTGTCGAAGGTGTCCGCTTCGATCCAGCTGAAGTCCACCTTGAAGCCCGTCGCCCAGAGTATGGTCTTGATGCCGGCCTTGGCCAGATCCAGTTGCAGGATGGGATGCTTCAGGCATTCCGGGTCGTCCAGCAGCTTCCACGCGTCGGGCTCCGGCGGCAGGTCCAGGCTGTTCTGCTCAATGTAGGCATCGGCTTCGCGCAGGACTTCGAAATAATCATCGTCGCCCTGCTTCACGTCGCGCACCAGGTTGTCCTCGAAACGCATTACGCCGTCTTCATAGGACTTGGTGATGCCGACGAGTTCAATGCCCTCATGCGCCAGGCGGCGGAAATCGATGGTCTTGCCGCTGTCGTAACCGCTGACGGCAAACGCCACATGTTCGCGCTTGGGCTTCTTCTTGACCTCATCCCACATCCCCAGCGCACCCAGCCACCAGCAATAATCCCGATCCCGGTAGGAACGCGGCGGGCGGTAGTGTTCGCCGACGGACAGATAGACCTTGCGCCCGGCCTGCCGCAGTTCTTCGGCGATCTGCGAGCCGGACGCACCGGCGCCCACCACCAGTACCGCGCCGTCCGCCAACTGGCCCGGATTCTTGTACGAAGAGGAATGCAGCTGCTGGATCCCGGCACTGTCGGGGACGATCCGGGGATAGCTGGGAACCTGGAAAGGTCCCGTGGCGGCAACGACGTGCAGCGCTTCGATGGTCCCATCGGAAGTGGTGATCGTGAAGCCGGGGCGCTTGTCGTTGCGTTTGACACGCAAGACCTCGACACCCGTGCGCACCGGGGCCTTGATCAGCTTGGCGTAATCCTCGAAGTATCTGGCCATGCGTTCCTTGGCCGGGAAGACGTCCGGGCCGACGTCATCGAACTTCAGTCCAGGAAAGCGGTCATGCCAGGCCGGCCCATTCGCCACCAGCGAATCCCAGCGCTCCGAACGCCAGCGTTCAGCGATCCGCTTGCGCTCCAGCACGATATGCGGGATCCCCATCGCGCCGAGGTGTTCGCTCATTGCAATGCCAGCCTGGCCAGCGCCGATCACCAACGTATTGGTCTTTTCAATTGACATTTCAAGATCCTGAAGAGTATCGGGGCCTGACGTGTCCCGCGATTTGCCACGCAGTGTGAGGGAGATCGCCGGATTTGATAACTTCGTTTTTCAGACGGCTGGCTTAGGAAAAAGCAAACGTCTCCAGCGTCGTCGGCGGGCCCGTTTCGGCTTCCGTTTTTCCGATGGCGGGCATCAGCATCGACAACGCACCGTGCGCGCACCTTTGCCTTATTCTTGAAAGCGTCACCCGCAGATTGGACGCCGCAAAGCCATGCGCAATCGCACTTTTTCGCCCGAGCATTCCAGCGCTGTCCAGCTGGAAGGCGTGGTCAAGCGCTACCGGGATCTAACCGTTCTGCATGAGGTGTCCCTCAGGGTCGAACAGGGCGAATTCCTGACGCTGCTGGGCCCGTCGGGCTGCGGCAAGACCACGCTGCTGAACCTGATCGCCGGCTTCGCCGATGCCGATAAAGGGGAAATCTTCATCGACGGCACCTCGGTGACCACGCTGCCCCCGTATCAGCGCGAGATCGGCATCGTTTTCCAGAACTACGCCCTGTTCCCCCACATGACGGTGGAGCGCAATATCGGCTATGGCCTGCGGATGCGCCGCGTTCCGGCGGCGGAAATCGCGCAGCGGGTGCGCGAAGTCATGGCCCTGGTGAAACTGGATGAACTGGGCGGACGCAAGCCGCGCGAACTCTCCGGCGGGCAGCAGCAGCGCGTTGCCCTGGCGCGCGCCCTGGTCATCCGGCCCAAGGTGCTGCTGCTGGATGAACCTTTCTCCGCCTTGGACAAGGGGCTGCGCGGCGCCATGCAGGTGGAGATACGGGACATCCAGCGCGAGCTGGGCGTGACCACCATCTTCGTGACGCATGACCAGGGCGAGGCCCTGAGCATGTCGGACCGCATCGCGGTGATGAGCCAGGGCGTCATCAAGCAAATCGCCACGCCCGACGAACTCTATCGCAATCCCCAGGATCCCTTCGTCGCGTCCTTCCTGGGCGACGTCAATATCCTGCCCGGCTATTACCATGGCTCGGATTCGGAAACGCTGCAGCTGCGCCTGGGCGCCGGCCTGATGAGCGTGCCGCGGGACAGGCTGGTGGGCGGGGCGCACGAAGGCCGCCGCCTGGACGTCTACGTGCGCCCCGAACATATCAAGCTGGAGAACCTCCATAGCGCCTCGGTCTTGAGCGGCACGGTCGTCAACCACGTGTTTCAGGGCGACCATGTGGATATGTACGTCGATGTGCATATCCCCGTCGCGGGTAAGCAGCGCGTGATGATACGCACCGCCGGCCTGGGCTGTCTGCGCGACTGGCCCGTGGGCGCGGTCGCGGGCCTGGCGTTTCCCGATCACGGCGTCAGCGTGTTCAACGCACAGCCGTAATCCACCCGTCCATGACGTTCGAGGACCATGACCCATCCACCTACCGATATGCAGGCCATCGTCGCGCGTGAACCCGGCGATGCCACTGTCCTGACGCTGGCCACGCGGCCGGTTCCCACCCCCGGCGCCGGCGAAGTCCTGTTGCGCGTACGTGCCGGCGGCATCAATCGCCCGGACATCATGCAACGGCAGGGGTTGGCCAAACCCGCCCCGGGCGCCACCGACGTGCTCGGCCTGGAGGCCTGCGGCGAGGTGATCGCCTGCGGTCCCGGCGTTGCGGATTCCCTGCGGGGCAAACGCCTGATGAGCCTGCTCGCGGGTGGCGGTTATGCGCCTTACTGCCTGGCACGCGTGGACCATTCCCTGCCCGTCCCCGACGGCCTCGATGACGCCGAGGCCAGCGCCTTGCCGGAAGGGCTGTTCACCGTCTGGCATAACCTCTTCGAACTGGGCCGCCTGCGCATGGGCGAAACGGTGCTCATACACGGCGGCGGTGGCGGCATCGGCACCCTGGCGATACAGATGGCGCATGCGGCAGGCGCCCGGGTCATCGTGACGGATGGCGAGCGCGACCGTTTTCCCGCGCTGCGTGAGCTGGGCGCGGCCGAAGTCATCTGCTTCCACGATACGGATTTCGTCCAGGCCTGCGACGCGTATACCCAAGGCAAGGGGGTGAACGTGGTGCTCGATATCGTCGGCGGCGACTACGTGCGGCGCAATCTGCAGGTGCTGGCTTTCGGTGGACGCCACGTAAGCCTGTCCTTCCTGCAGGGATCCACGGTCAGTATCGACTTGCTGACCTTGATGCAGAAGCAGCTGAGCCTGCATTCCTCCACCATGCGGCCGCAGACCGATGCGGAGAAGGCGCGCATGGCGACGGCGCTGGCGCGCCATGTCCTGCCGCTGGTGACGGACGGTCGCATTCGGCCGAAGATGCATGCGCGCCTGCCGCTGGCACAGGCCGTGCAGGCGCACCAGCTGCTGGAAAGCGGCAAGGCTTTCGGCAAACTGGTGTTGATTCCGGATTGAACCTGGATAGCTGCGGCTTCATATCCGGATCCGCGCCCGGGGCCACGCCGGGCGTCGATATCCACGTCTCTTCTACCTCGGCTGGAGTTCTCGTTGAAACTTCTTTACGCCCCAACCTCGCCATTCGTCCGCAAGGTCATGGTGTGCGCCTCGATGACCGGCCTGGCCGACAGGATCGAATGGCTGGACAGCGCCGCGCACCCCATCAAGCGCGATGCGCGGATTGCCGCGCACAATCCCTTGGCCAAGGTCCCGACCCTGATCCTGGCGGACGGCCAGGCGCTCTACGACAGCCGTGTCATCTGTGAATATCTTGCCGACCTCGGCGGCAATGGCACGCTGTTTCCCGTTGCCGGCCCCGCGCGCTGGCAGGCGCTCACCTGGCAGGCCATGGGCGACGGCTTGCTGGATGCTGCCTTGCTCGCGCGCTATGAGCGCACCGCGCGGCCCGAAGCGAAGCAGTGGGATGACTGGCGGCACGCGCAGTTGGTGAAGGTTGATGCCGCCCTGGCCGAAATCGAAGCGGTCGCCGCGGCACTCAAATCCGCCGATCCTTCCATCGGCGAGGTGGCCATAGGCTGCGCGCTGGGGTATCTGGATTTCCGTTATCCGGAACTCGACTGGCGCGCGGCGCATCCCCATGCGGCGACGTGGTTCGCCGCGTTCAATGCGCTGCCTGCCATGCAGGCCACCCTACCCCACGATGCCTGAGGCGCCCACGACATGAACACAGCCACGAATCCGAACACAGCCACTGATACGAACGTGACCGCCACGGCCAACGAGTCCATCGCCACGAATGCGTCCAGCGACAGGCCGTATGCCACGACAGTCTGGTTTCTCAACGGACCCAATGCCAACCTGTACGGCCTGGACGCCAACAAGACGTACGGGTCGGACAGCTTTCCCACGTTACGCGAACGCTGCGAGAAGAAAGCCGCGGCGCTGGAGCTGAACCTGAATTTCGTGCAGTCCAATTGGGAAGGCCAGCTGGTGGACTGGATCCAGCAGGCCCGCGGCGATGCCCAGGGCGTCATCATCAATGCGGCGGGATTGACGTATTCTTCGATACCCATCCTGGACGCGCTGCTGTCCTTCCCCGGCCGTATCGTTGAAGTCCATATGAGCAACATCTGGCGCCGCGAGAGCTTCCGCCATCATTCGTATATTTCCAAGGCGGCGGATGGTGTCATCGCCGGACTGGGCGCGGATGGCTACGAGCTGGCCATCGAGGCAATGGCACGCCTGATTCGTCGACCAACCTGAGGCAGACAGGCAATGAGCGCAAGCGAGATCTCCGGCACCCTGGTTTTCCACAGCGAGTTCGATGACTACGCCACCTGGCGCGACGCGTTGCACGCGCAGCTGCCGCGGCTGGACATCCGGCACGCCAGTGAAATCGACGATCCGGCCCAGGTCCGCTACGCCCTGGCGTGGAAGCCACCGGCGGGTTTCTTCGACCGCATGGCCAACCTGCGCCTGATCATCAACCTGGGCGCCGGTGTCGATTCCCTCGTCGGCCGGCAGGATCTGCCCGCGGGCGTACCCATCACCCGCATCACCGATCCGAACATGGCCCGCATGATGGCGAGCTATGTCCTGTTCGCCACGCTGCGCTATGCCCGCGACATCCCGTCGTTCGAGCAGGCGCAGAGAAATGGTACCTGGGCCTACCGTCACCCCCGCTCGCCCGAGGACATCCGCGTGGCGGTGCTCGGTCTGGGGGAGTTGGGCGCCTATGCCGCCCGGGAGCTGCGCCGGCAGGGCCTGACCGTGCTGGGCTGGTCGCGCAGTCCCCGGCAGATCGAAGGCATCCAATGCCATGCCGGCATGGACACGCTGGATACCGTGCTGGCGCAAGCCGACATCGTGGTGCTGATGCTGCCGCTTACACCGCGGACGCGGGGTTTGATCGATCGCGCCAGGCTGCTGCGACTGCCGCGTGGGGCGGCGTTGATCAATGTGGCAAGAGGTGCTCTGGTGGATCAGGCGGCCATGACTGAATTGCTCGGCTCGGGGCACCTGGGCGGCGCCACGCTGGATGTCTTCGAACGGGAGCCACTGCCGGCCGACGATCCCCTGTGGCGGATGGAGAATGTATTGATCACGCCCCATCTGGCCTCGGTGGCGATTCCCGCTTCCGCCGCGAAGCAGATCGCCGAGAACATCGCGCGCGTGGACCGGGGCCAGGCCCCGCTGAACGTCATCGATCCCGCGCGCGGCTACTGACGCCGTACCTAGTGCGTGTCCTCGATATTGAGGATGCGCCCCAGCCCCAGGAAACGATGGGCGAAGACCAGCAGCGCGGCGGTCACGAAGATATACACGACCGATAATGCCGCCAGGGTAGGATCGGCGAATTCACGCACATAGTTGTACATCGCCACCGGCAAGGTCTGCGTACTTTGCGTGGTGACGAACAGCGACGCGGTGAATTCGCTGAAGGACATGATGGCGGCGAACAGCCAGCCACCGAACAGGCCCGGCGCCAGCAGCGGTATGGTGATCGTGAACAGCACCCGCGACGGCGATGCCCCCAGGCTGGCCGCGCTCTGCTCCAGGCGCTCGTCCAGGTTTTCCATCGACACATAGACGCTGCGCAGCACGAAAGGCAGCACCAATATCACGTGGCAGAGGATCACGATGCCGTAGCCGCGTTCGATATCGAGCTGCGCCACCAGGATCAACAAGCCCAGGCCCACGGTGAAATGGGGAATCACCAGCGGTGACAGCAGGATGGCCTGCAGCAGATGCTTGCCGGGAAACGCCATGCGCTTCACCGCCACGGCCAGGCCGGTGCCTATCACCAGGGCAAGGCAGGACGCCCACAGCATCACGATCATGCTGGCGTGGAAACCATCCTGGAAGTCACCGTAGGTGAACACTCGCTTGAACCAGCGCAAGGACCAGGACTCGGGCGGAAACGTCAGCAGGGCCTTGTCGTTGAAGGCGGCCACCGTCACCACCACCACGGGCAGCAGCACGAAGGCGAGCAGCACGATGATCAGGATCGGACCGCCTATGCGCAACCACAGGGGAGATTTGTTGCGTGGCCGCGCCTTCGGCGCACTGGCGCTGCGCCCGCCGGCAACGCCAGGGGCGGCGTCGAGGGTGTTGGCATTGCCTGCGACGGAAGTCTGGATCTTCATGTCAGTGGCCTCCGAAGGCTTTCAAGCGGCGGGTCACTTGCCCCAGGAACATCAGCGAGACGGCGGTCAAGGCCAGGCCGACGATGCTGAGGCTGGCCGCCAGGGGGAAATTCATGGACGCGAATCCCAATTGATAGACCAGCGTCGAAACCGTCGGCACCCGGCCGCCGCCTATCATCTGCGGCGTGGCGAAGGCGCTGAAGGTCCACGCGAAAGAGGTGGTCACGCTGGCCAGGATGCCGGGCATGGACAAAGGCAGGGTGACGGTCAGGAAAGTGCGTACCGGCCCCGCGCCCAGGCTCTCCGCCGCCTTCTCATAATCGCGATCGATATGCGAGATGGCGGTCGCCAGCATCAGCACCACCACGGGTATGGTCACGTGGACCAGGGCCACCAGCACGCCCAGGTGGG
Source organism: Achromobacter sp. HZ34 (assembly GCF_002209485.1). Lineage (GTDB taxonomy): Bacteria > Pseudomonadota > Gammaproteobacteria > Burkholderiales > Burkholderiaceae_B > Bordetella_C. Next base: position 289,269 of record NZ_NJIX01000004.1, read on the forward strand.
TGAACATCAAGGCCAGGGGCTGGTCGATGATGCCCAGCTTGCGCAACACGGTGTTGATGAAGCCGTTGTTGCCCAGCACGATGATCCACGAGTAGGTGCGCACGATTTCGCCCAGGAACAGCGGCGTGATCGAAACGATCAGGATGAAGGACTTGAAGAAGCGGTTGCGTACCCGGACCAGCGCGTAGGCCAGCGGATAGGCCACCAGTATCGAGAATACGGTGGTCTCCACGCTCAGGCGCAGGGTGTTGAAGAATGCTTCGAGATAGATGGGCTTGCCCAGTCCCGTGAAGTTCGCCAGCGTCAGTCCGCCGACGTCCAGCGAACCGGGAATGAACGCGCGTACGCTGTATTGCAATACGGCTGCCAGCGCCACGCATATGCACAAGGCGACGAAGCTGGCGGGCGATATCAACCATCCCTTGAGTTTGGAGCGCGCGTCCATGAGCAGACCCATCCATCGTCCACGTTGACTCAGTTCATCATGTTTTCAGTGAACCACTTGCGCCATTCGGCCGTCTTCTCGGCGCGCAACTTGTCGTCGATGACGATGGCCTGGGTGTCCCACTGCTGCTTGGTGGTGAACACGCCGGGCAAAGCGGCATCCTCGGCCGACACCTTGGCGTCGTCGATGACCGGGCTGGCCTTCTTGGCGGCGACGATCTTGCTCTGCACCTCGGGCGATAGGGCGATATTGATGAACTTGTAGGCCAGGTCGGCCCTGGGGCTGCCCTTCATGATGGCCATGGTGTCCACGCCCAGCACCGCGCCTTCCTTGGGCATGGCGACCTTGATCGGCACGCCTTGCCCGATCATGTAGTAGGCATTCATGGACAGCAGGACCTGCACCGGTGTTTCACCGGAAGCGATCAGTTGCTGGCTGTTGGCGTCGTTGGTGTAGTACGCCTTGAAGTTCGGCTTCAAGGCCTTCAGCTTATCCTCGCCCTTCTGCCAGCTGCTGGCGTCGCCACCCGACAGCATCGCGGCGATGGTGATGATGTGGCTGGGATCGAAGTCGGGCGCCGACAGCTTGCCTTTCAATGCCGGATTCCACAGATCGTTCCAGCTGTCGAACTTGATATCCTTGGGTACCAGGTCGGGACGATAGCCGATGGTGTAGACGTAGGCCCAGCTGCCGATGTGGTACGGGCTGATCTTGGCCCGGTCCACCAGGTGGGAGTAGTTGGGGATCTTGCTGGTGTCCAGTTTCTCGTACAGATTGGCGTTCACGTACAGCCAGCCGATGTGCGAGGTGGTGAACGTGATGTCGCTTTCCGGCTTGCCGGCGAGCTTGGCCTTGTTCAAGCGGTCTATGGTGCCGCCGGTGATGTACTTGACCGGCACGCCGGTCTGCTTGGTGAACTCCTTGCCTATGGTCTCGTCGATCAGGTCACGGAAGCTGCCGCCCCAGGTGCTGACCACCAGGGCATCCTGGGCATGCGCCGCGGAGGAGATCAATGCGCCGGCAAGCATGCCGGCAGAGAGTAGCTTTCTTATCATCACGAACCCCTTGTAGATATACCGCTATGGATTGAAGTGTTTGCAGCTATCGCTATCATTACTCGGCTTACAAAAGCTCGGCCTACAAAACGTCGGCTTACAAAACCTGGTCGAGAAAATTCCTCAGGCGGTCGCTGGCCGGGGCGTCGAAGAAGGTGTCCGCCGGCCCGCTTTCGACGATCTCGCCACGCTCCATGAAGACGCAGCGGTCCGCTACGCGCCGAGCGAAACCCATTTCATGGGTCACGCAGATCATGGTGATGCCGGTCTGGGCCAGGTCTTCCATGATGCGCAGCACGGAGCCCACCGATTCCGGGTCGAGCGCGGATGTGGGCTCGTCGAACAGCATGATGCGCGGCTTCAGGCACAGCGCCCGCGCGATCGCCACGCGCTGTTGCTGGCCGCCGGACAGCTGGATGGGATATTTGTGGACCTGCTCCGCCACGTTGACCTTGGCCAGGTACTCGTGGGCGATGGCTTCGGCTTCCTTCTCCGCGATCTTCAACGCGAGGCGCAGCGCGAAGGTGCAGTTCGCCAGCACGGTCATGTGCGGGAACAGATTGAAATTCTGGAACACCATGCCCAGCTCGCGCCGCACCTTTTCCACATCTTCCTGGCGTCGTGTCAGCTTGATGCCGCTGACATGGATCTGGCCGGAGTCGTGCTGTTCCAGATGATTGATGCAGCGTATGAGGGTGGATTTACCGGAGCCGGAAGGGCCGCAGAGCACCACGATCTCGCCGCTCGCCACATCCAGGTCGATGTCGCGCAACGCATGGAACGTGCCATAAAACTTGTTCAGGCCGGCGATCGAAACCGCGGGCGCCTGGCCGCGCGCGGCAGCGGCTTGGGGCATGGCCAGGTTGGAAGGAAGTGCGCTCATGGTGGATTCAGGCCCTGGCGAGATAACGGTTGAACTTGCGGTCCGCCGCGGCGAACGCCAGGCGGATGCCGTTGGTGATGCACCAGTAAATGGCGGCTGCCGTCATCAGGGGCGTAAAGGGATCGTAGGTGTAGTCGAAGACGGTATTGGCGGCGGCCGTCAGGTCCACCAGGGTGATGGCGCTGACCGCCGCGGTGCTCTTGACCATGATGAGCAGCTCGTTTTGATACGCCCTGAGCACATAGCGCGCGGCCAGCGGCAGGCGCAGGCGGAACAGGATCTGGCGTGGCTTCAAGCCCAGTGTCGCCGCCGCTTCCAGGGTGCCCTGCGGGACGGCCGCCAACCCACCACGAATGATCTCGGCCATGAAGCCGGAGTGGGTCAGCGCCAGGCCGATCCACGCGCATACATAGGCATTGGAGAAGAGGTTCCAGAGGAAGGTCCCGCGCACGATGGCGAACTGAGGCAGTCCGCTATAGATCAGATACAGCAGCACCAGGCTGGGCACGCCGCGAAAGAAGCCGATATAGGCGGCGGCCAGGACGGACCGGGGCCCGGGACGAAAGCGCGCCAATGCGATGGGCAAGGCCAGCAGAAGGCCGAAGACCAGGACGGGCAGCAACACCGCGAAGGTCGTGGCGGTTCCCGCCAGCAGCTTGGGCAAGCTGTCCCATGCGACTTGCGGGTCAAAGTACATGCGAGGCTCCCTTGGTCACGATCGGGTGGAAGCCGCGCCCCGCCCACTGTTCCACATTCCTGGCGACGTAGTACGTAAGCCAGGTCATTCCCAGGAAGAAAGCGGACGCCAGCAGGTAGTAGATGAACGGTTCTTTCGTCACGCCCGACGCCAGCTTGGCGTAGGCCATGATTTCCTTCAGGCCGATCAGCGACACCAGGGCCGTATCCTTCAGCACCACGATCCACATATTGGTCATGCCCGGCAGCGCCAGGCGCAGCATCTGCGGCAGGATCACCCGCAGCCAGATGATGCGGCGCGGCACCAGCAGCACCCGTCCCGCCTCGAACTGGCCGTGCGGCACGTTCTGGATGGCGCTGCGTATCAAGTCGGCGAGATAGGCGCCATACACCATGCCCAGGGCCGCGACCGCCGCCATGAAGGGCGTGACTTCGATGCTCGTGGCGATGCCGAACGGCGCCAGCAGGCTGGCGACGATGTCCGAGCCGCCGTAGTAGAAGAGAAAGGCCACGAGCAGCGACGGCACGCCCGTGAACACGGACGCGTAAGGCACCCAGATGAGTTGCGTCAGCAAGCGCGGGCGCAGCGTGGCCAGGGCGAACAGCGTGCCGATCGCCAGGGCCAATAAATAGGCGCACACCGCCACCTGTATCGTGGTCAGGGCGCCTATCCCGAGTTGTTGCACGAAGCCCATCGAAGGCATGGCTACGTCCTCGCCTTATTTGCAGGCGGCTTCTTCGGGCAGCAGCGCCACGTCCATATACTTCTTGCGCAGCGTGGTGAAGGTGCAGTCCTTGATGATGGTGTCCAGCGTGGCGTTCATGCGGTTCAGCAGTTCCGCGCTGTCCTTGCGCGCGATCCAGCTCGATCCCGCTTCGCCGCCGCCCGTCCACAGGTCGCCGCCGGCGAACTTCCAGTTCTTGCCCTCGGGCTTGGAAAGGAATTCATTGGTCCAGCTGATCTTCGGGCCCAGGCTCATGTCCAGCCGGCCGTTGGCCAGGTCCAGCCTGATCTGGTCCGGATTGTCGTAGAACACGATCTGCACGGCATCGCCGAACTGCTCTCCCACGTATTTGGCCTGGGCCGATCCTCTCTGCAAGCCGATGCGCACGCCTTTCAAGCCGGCCTTGGTGAACGCGTAGTTCTTGTCGGCCGGCACCACATAGGAATCCGGGTTGAACAGGATGGGCCGGCCGAACAGCACTTTTTCCTTGCGTTCCGGCAGCGGCTTGGTCTGGCTGACGACGGCGTCCAGTTTTTTCTGCAGCAGGGCGGGGATCAGCCCCTTGAAGTCCATGACCACGATCTCGCATTGCGCATTCATGCGCTTGCACATCTCGCGCGCAAGGTCGGGCTCCAGGCCGGTGAGGCGGCCCGATGGGTCCACCATGCTGAACGGGGGATAGCTGCCCTCGTTGCCCAGCACCAGTTTTTCCGCATGGGCGGGCGCAAGGCTGCTGGCCAGGAGCGAGACACCGGCCATTGTGAAAGCCGCGATGGATGATTTGAACTTCATTTTTATTCCCCTTGTATATATCGATCAGTGCTGTCGGCGGTCAGCCTTGTGGCCGCCGACAGGTCCTCTGTCTACTGCTTGAATCCGCTGCGTGGCTCCCTGCTCAAGCCGCGGCCGATGCCGCCGTCCTGCCATTGAAAAGCACACCGTAGCCAGGCTTGGCGCCCACCGCGCCGGTCAGTTCCAGGCAGTGCCAGAAGGACGCCTGGATGGCGGATATGACCGGCTTGCCCAGCTTCTGCTCCAGGGCCTCGATGGCGCCCACCGTTCTGAAGTTCGTGCACGAGACGAAGATCGCGGTGGCATCCGGATGGTCGACGGACAGGACGTGGTCGTACACCTGTTCCAGCGACACTTCGGCCAGCGCATGGTCATCCGAAATGCCCAGGTAAGCGCTCTTCACTACCTCATGGCCGTTCTCTTCCAGAAAACGGATGGCGCGCTCATGGATCTCGGGAAGGTAAGGCGTGGCCAGCGCCACCTTGCCCGCCTTGACCTGCTTCAACGCGGCCAGCGTCGCCGTCGATGCCGTGGTGATCTTCGGTCCCGGCACCCATTGGCGCAGCTTCTCGATCAGCGCATGGTCATAAGCCGTTCCATGCAGGAACGAGGCGCTGGTTCCGCCGAAAAGCAATACATCGATAGGCGCAGCGCCAGCCATGCGGGCGGCCTGCTCCAGCTCCGGCGCGTTCATCATCGCTTCGATTCCCTCGACGGTCACCTTCGGCAGCTTGACGCGCGCGGTGTGGGTGGAGACGCCGGGCGCCGACATGGCCCACATCTCTTCCTCCATGACGACGCTGGAGGCGATATAGATCAGGCCGATACGCGCCAGGTCGCCAGAGCCGTCATAGCGGAACCGGGGATAGGCTTTGCCGGATGTATCGGCTTGAAGGGAATTCGAGAGGGTGTTCAACGCGCGGCTCCGTATCGTGAGGTCTGGCTTGCGGGCAGCGCCCCTTGAGAGGCAATGGTTTCTCCACGCCAAGGAGGCTGCGTCAACGCCAACCAATGATGAGAGAGACGACCTGAGGCACCAAGTCGCCTTTTCCTTATGCAGGGATCGAATTTCCTGATGGCTCGCGCGGGCACGGTTCGCGTCGGAATTTCCGAGACGGGACACCGGAAAAAACAAATAGGCGCGCGCCGGGCTTGAGCCGACTATCGACAAGCCTGGACTGTCCTTGAACCGCAGGCCTCCGGATAAACCCTAGTTTCTCGACGAGCCATGAAACATACCCGCATACGCACCTTCAATACCAAAGCGACGTATCCCGAACAGAGCCTCGATAACGACTTGTGCCAGGCAGTCGTCGCGCGCGGCAGCACCGTATTCCTGCGCGGCCAGATCGGCCAGAACCTGGATACGTCCGAAAGCGTCTGCATCGGCGACGCGGCAGGCCAGGCCGAACAGGCCATGCACAACATCGACATGCTGCTGCGGGAAGCCGGCGGCGAACTCGAACATATCTGCAAGATCACCATCTACATCATCGATCCCCGCTACCGCGAGCCGGTCTACCGCGTGGTCGGCAAATGGCTCAAGGGCGTATTTCCGGTTTCCACGGGCATCGTGGTGTCGGCACTGGCGCGGCCGGAGTGGCTGGTGGAGATCGATGCGACTGCGGTTATTCCTGATTGACTTAGGCCGAGGCTCTGGTAATGACTTTCTCCATCATTGCGCGCTGCCCGACGTCGGGCCAGTTCGGCGCGGCGGTATCGTCGTCATCACCGGCCGTGGCCGCGCGCTGCATCCGTGCCCGCGCCGGCGTCGGCGCTGTCGTCAGCCAGAACATCACCGACCCTGCGTTGGGGCCGGCCCTCCTGGACGCGCTGGCGGCCGGCGCCACGCCTGCGCAAGCCATCGAGTCCCTGCAGGCACGTCCCTATCTCAGCTACAGGCAGCTGATGGCCATCGACGCTCGCCACGCCCCGGCGGTGTACACGGGCGCGGACGCCTTGGGCCGGCTGGCCGGCGCCACGGGAGAGCACGCCAGTTGCGCCGGCAACATGCTGGCGACGCTGGACGTGCCCGCCGCGATGCTGTCCGCGTTCGACCGGGCCCAGGGGACCTTGGCCGAGCGGCTGATGCAGGCCCTGCTGGCCGGCCAGGCGGCAGGCGGCGAAGAAGGACCCGTGCATTCCGCCGGCCTGCTGGTCTATGGCGACCTGGATTGGCCCATGGTGGACCTGCGCATGGACTGGGTCGATTCGTGTCCCGTCGAGACCCTGTACGAAGCGTGGAAGGTCTACGAGCCGCAAGTCCAGGACTACATCACACGGGCGAGGAATCCGACGTCGGCGCCCAGCTTCGGCGTACCAGGCAATCCGTGAGCGCCAAACCTGAGTTGGCCGTGCGAGAAAACCCGCGGCGCGCCAGGTCCCATAGTCCGGGCATAGTGGATACACTTCCGCTCAACCCTGTTCTTTCCTCCCGGACTATGCTCAATCGCATTTCGCTGCGACAGATGGAGTACTTCGTCGCCACGGCCAAGCATGGCAGCATCGCCGCGGCCTCGGCGCAGATCCACATCTCGGCCCCGTCGATATCCGCGGCCATCGCGCACGTCGAAGCCGAACTCGACGTGCAGCTGTTCGTGCGGCATCCGTCCAAGGGATTGGCGCTGACGGTGCTGGGGCAACAGGTGATGCGCGAGTGCGAGGACCTGCTGGAACGGGCGTCGCGGCTGTATGAGATCGCGTCGCTGTCGAGCAATTCGATCCAGGGCACGTTGCGGGTCGGCTGCTTCCAGTCCCTGGCCGCGATGATCGCGCCGGAAGTGATCTTCGGTTTCTCGCGGGCCTTCGAGAAAGTCGACCTGCATATGGTGGAAGGTGACCAGCAGTTGCTGATCGAAAAACTGCACACGCTGGATATCGACATCGCGCTGACCTACGACCTGAGGCTGGGTGACGAGATTGCGTTCGAAACGCTGGCGCATCTGCCGCCGCACGTGGTCGTCAGTGAACTGCACCCCTTGTCGCAGCAGATTGCGGTGACGCTGGATGAACTCGCCAAGCTGCCCATGGTGCTGCTCGACCTGCCCTTGAGCCGGGAATATTTCATGTCCCTGTTCGCCAAGCATGGCCTTGAGCCGAATATCGTCGCCCGTTCCCGCTCCGAAGAAGTGGTGCGCTCCATGGTCGCCAACGGCATAGGCTATGCCCTCTTCAATGTGCGGCCCAAGTCGACGCAAGCGCTCGACGGCAAGCGGCTGGTGCGATTGCGCCTGGTGGGGGAACACCGGCCCATGCTGCTGGGGCTCACCACCTACAAGCCGATGAAACCGTCGCGGCTGACGGAAGTGTTCATGCAGCGTTGCCGCGCGTATATCTCGGACCAGTACATTCCCGGCATGAGCGAGGGCAGCTTCTTCGATCCCTACGTGCCCGACGCCGCCGCCGCTGGCGGCGATCCGAATCAATAGAGGCAATTCCATGAATTCATCCCCGCCGTCCACCAGTCTCGACTTGCTGCGTGAACTGCTCGCGTTTCCTTCCGTCACGTTGACGCCCAACCAGGCGCTGATCGAACGCATACAGGCGGTGCTGGCCGGGGCCGGCATCGAATCGACCGTGGTGGCGGATCCGCAGGACGAGAGCCGCTGCAATCTGTTCGCGACGGTGGGGCCCAAGGACGTGCCAGGCGTCGTGTTGTCCGGCCATACCGACGTGGTGCCGGTCGAGGGCCAGCCCTGGACCGTCCCGCCTTTCGCCGCGACCGAGCGCGATGGCCGCATCTACGGCCGCGGCAGCGCCGACATGAAAGGCTTCGTCGCCTGCGCGGTGATGGCCATGGTGCGTGCGGCCGGTCTGCCCTTGAAGCGGCCGCTGCACGTGGCCCTGTCCTTCGATGAGGAAATCGGCTGCGTGGGCGTGCGCCATCTGATCCGTGCGCTGGAGCACATGAAGCCGGCGCCGACCCTGTGCGTGGTGGGCGAACCCACGCTGATGAAAATCGGCACCGGCCATAAAGGCAAGGCAGCCTATCGCGCGCTGTGTTGCGGGCAGGCCGGGCATTCGGGCCTGGCGCCGCGTTTCGTCAACGCCATCCATACCGCCGCCGACCTGGTAGCGGCCATGCGCGAGGTACAGCGCGAACTGGCCCAGGACGGACCGCGCGAGGAAGGATATGCGATCCCCTACACGACGGTGCACGCCGGCACCATCAAGGGTGGCGCCGCGCTGAACATCGTGCCCGCGCAGTGCGAAGTCAATTTCGAGATACGCAACGTGGCGCAGGACGACCCGGCGCAGATCCTGGCGCGGGTGCTGGAACTGACGCAAGCGCGGATGCGCGAGGCCCGGGCGCATGAGCAGGCGCTTGACCAGGATTTGCCGGTCGCCGCGCCGCCCACGGTCGACGTGGTGAACACCTATCCGGGCCTGGCCACCGCCGCCGATTCACCTGGCGTACAGCTGTTGTCGTCATGGTTGCCCGCGGGCACCGGCCTGACCAAGGTTGCGTTCGGAACGGAAGGCGGGTTGTTCCAGCAGCAATGGCGCGACACGGCGGTACTGGTGTGCGGACCGGGCAGCATCGAGGTCGCCCACAAAGCCGATGAATATGTCGAGATCGCGCAAATCGAGGCGTGCGACGCGATGCTGGAGAAACTGACGGCTTACCTGGTCTGACCGTCCGGGACGGGCGCGGTTCGAGCCGGCCGGCTCGGCCGGCCCAGCGTGGCGGAGGGCAGCTCGCCGAACTGCTGGAAGTAATGCTTGGCAAAGCGGGCGCAGTGGAAGAAACCGTTGCCCATGGCGACTTCCGCCACGGTGACGTCCGTCCCCTGCGCGGCCTTCAGCGCCCGCCGCGCGTCATTGAGCCGGCGCATGCGCAGATAGGCCAGCGGCGATACGCCGTAGATTTCGAGGAAGCTGCGTTGCAGGTAAGTCCGGCTGACCTTCAGCGCCAAGCACAGCTTCATTACTGTCAGCGGTTCATGGGGATTGGCATCGACGAACGCCAATGCGGCCGTGGTGATGCGGTGGGCATTGACCGGCTGCATCCGCTTGGGCGGAGCCGCGCTCAGTGGTACTGGATGCATGCGACGTCGGACTAATTTTGGATAGACGATGGATGGACTGCGCCCTTACCTTTGCGCCCACATTTCCTCGCAATCGTAAGGTTTGGAAACCCCGTCGAGCAAGCATGGCCACGCTGATCCCGTCGACTATCCCGGGAGAATGGCGCGGCCGAGGCGCCGGGGTCCGGCTGTCGAGCCCGGATGCATGAAAAATGCCTGAACGGCTGCGCCTGACGGGCGCCGCGACTGCACCATATCCGTGCATGTGATTGCGAATTAGTCAACGCAAGCCTCCCATCCGGACTTTCATGAACCACTTTTCCCGAAGAACGAACAATCGCGTATTTCGTCTCAGCACGCTCAGCCTGGGGATTACCCTCGCTTGTGCCGGCAGTGCCGTGTGCGCCGAAACAACATATTCGGGTGGGCTGACAGCGGCCACCTTGCCGTCAGGCCTGGTCATGTCGCCTGGCTATACGCTAGGCCAGTTCAGCATGGACATCAGTTCGGACGGCAACGTGGTGGCCGGAACGGCGACGGATGGGGGCAGCGTGCAGAGGCCGTACATCTACACCGCTGCGGGTGGGGTGCAATTATTGAGTACCGATCCCGCCTATCCGCAGACCGTGGCGGCGGGCATCAGCGGCGATGGCTCCTTCGTCGTAGGCAGCGAAATCAACACGACGACGGACGGCCGTGGCGTCATGTGGAACGTGGCGACGGGCGCGCGTACTGTCATCGCGATTCCGGGTCCGCTGGCCGCGAGCATCACTGCCGTCAGCACTGACGGCAATGTCGTCGGGGGGTACGCGTACTATCCCGGCGGGACGGGCAACGCGGAGGCAATCATCGCGACCCTGGGCCCGTCACCGACGGTGACCAGGCTGGATACGACCTCGGCATACGCCGCCGGTGCAAGTTCCGTTATCAAGCTGAACGGCAATGGATCGGTGGCGATAGGATATGGTATGTCGCCGGTAGCGGGCGGCGGCTCCACCCTCGACGGTTGGCGCTGGACCAGCACGGATGGCATGGTGGGCCTGGGCCACCTGCCCGGCGGCACCATGACGGTTCCGTTGGGTATCAACGCGGCTGGGGACGTCGTGGTGGGTCTGGCAAGCGGTACTGTCGCGGGCGGTCCTTTGAGCCCTCTATCGTTCCGCTGGACCGCGGCAACCGGCCCGGTCAGCCTGGGCTACCTGCATGGCGATACCACCTCATGGTCGACCGCCCTGGACGTCAACGCAAGCGGCGACGTGGTGGTGGGTTTGGTCCAGAATCCCGTGTCCACGGTGGCTGACGGTTATCGCTGGACGGCGTCCACCGGAATGCAGACCATCCCGGAATGGTTGACCAGCAAAGGTATCGCGGTGGCGAGCACTGCCGTCGCCGTACAGAGCGCGCAAGCGGTGAGCGCCGACGGCAACACCGTTACCGGCACCTTGGCGGACGGCAATATCTACGTCGCGCGTGTCGTGGAGACGACCACCACCACTACCCCGCCGACGGCTCCCACCGATCCTGCTGCTCCCCCGCCCCCTGTAGAACCGCCGCCCACGGGCGCCGGCTCCGGCATCATCACGCTGGCCAACTACATGAACAGCTTGAACGCGGCGTCGCAGGCCTCCAGCCAGGCCTTGCAGGACACCGGCATGGTGCTGACCGGTGCGCACGGCAGTCCGATGCGTGGCCTGATCTCGGGCAACCAGCAATACGTCTGGAGCACCGGCGACTGGGGCCGTGCCGATGTATCGAGCGACAACCACGCCGACCAGGGTGCGATCGAAATCGGCTATGCGCGCGGCATAGGCGAAAAGTCCATGGGCAAGATCGCGGTGGGCCGCAGCTACAGCAGCCAGGACACCGTCTATGACGGCAACATCCGCGCGCTTGGTACCTACATCCTGCCGGAATTCATCTCCGCCATTCCGGGCACCCCGCTGTATGGCACCTTGAGCGCCTACTACAACTTCGGCGATACGGACGTGCGCCGCGGCTATGACAACGCGGGCTTCCAGGTGCATTCCACCGGCTCGGCGTCGCAGCACACCTGGGCCACGCAAGGGCGCCTGGACTGGCTCAACGCGGTTCAAGGCGAACGCTACGCGCTGACGCCCTATACGTCGTTGCTTTACATGCGTACTCACATGGGCAGCTACACCGAAAGCAACGGCGGCTTCCCGGTGAGCTGGGATGCCCGTAACGATCACTCGACGCAGGCGCGCCTGGGGCTGGACGGCGTCTACGATCTGTCGGACAAGGTCAAGTTGCTGGGCCGCGTCGAAGGCGTGCATCGCTTCGAGAGCAAGGGCAGTGACGCCAGCGGCCAGATACTTGGACTGTCGTCCTTCAACCTGGACGGGCAGAAATACAAGCAGAACTGGCTGCGCTTCGGCGTGGGCATGGAAGTGGGTGTGGGCAAGGGCACGTTCTCGCTGGCCGGCAACGCGACCACCGAAGCCGAGACCACGCGCTACTGGGGCAGCCTGAGCTATCGCCTGCCGTTCTGAGTGCATCAACATAAGCACGGTTGATGCTTCCAATCAGTTTTGCTTCATCAAGCGCGCCTGTCATTGACGGCGCGCGGGGTGCCGCCCTAGCCTTTGCGGTGTCAATCACCACGAGGCATGGCATCGAATGGAAACGCGGGTAGATGTTGCAGTCATCGGTCTGGGCGCCATGGGCAGCGCGACCCTGTACCAGCTTGCCAGGCGTGGCGTAAAGGCCGTCGGCATCGAACGCTACGCGGCCCCGCACGCGCTGGGGTCCAGCCACGGCGAGACGCGCATTACAAGGCAGGCCGTCGGCGAGGGGCTGGACTATGTTCCGCTGGTGCTGGCGTCGCACCGGATCTGGCGCGAGCTGGAAGCGGCCACCGGGATGGCCCTGTTCAATCGCTGCGGCACGCTCATCATGTCGCCGCGCGATAACAAGGCGCTGCATCATGGGATGCCGGACTTCGTCGCACGGTCCATCAGCAGTGCCGAGGCTTTCGATATTCCCCACGAGGTCATCGACAGCGCCGCCATCGCGCGGCGCTTTCCGCAATTCACCGGACTGTCCGGTCGCGAATGGGCCTGCTTCGAACCGGGCGGCGGCTATGTGCGCCCGGAGGCATGCATCGAAGCCCAGCTCACGCGAGCGCAGGCGCTGGGCGCGGAGATCCGCAACAATACGGTGGTGCAAAGCGTCGAGCAGACCGCTGGTGGAGTAACCATCGTCACTGACCAGGGCACGATCGTCGCCGACCAGGTGGTGGTGGCCGCCGGCAGCTGGTGCGCCAGCTTGCTTGGGGGAGCGTTCGAACGCCTGCTCACGGTCACCCGTCAACTGCTGCACTGGTACGAGCTCGAAGACATGAGCGCCTGGCAGCCAGCCTCGTCCCCGGTGTTTATCTGGATGCACGGCGAACAGGAAACGGATTATTTTTATGGCTTCCCACCGGCGGCGGGAGATCCGCGACTGAAAGTCGCGACGGAGCAGTACGCCACCAGCACTACGCCTTACGCCATGGACCGCGACGTCACGCCGGCTGAATCGGCGGCGATGTACGAGGCCAATGTCCGCGGCCGTCTCGCCGGGGTGACCCCGCGCGTGGCGAAAGCGGCAGCCTGCCTTTATACCGTTACGCCCGACCGCCGCTTCATCATCGACCGCCACCCGGAGCAGGACCGTATCACGGTCGTCTCCGCCTGCTCGGGCCACGGCTTCAAGCATTCCGCCGGCATCGGCGAGGCGGTGGCGCAGCAAGTGGTGGAACAGCGCAGCGATATCGACCTCAGGCCGTTCTCCATGGCGCGGTTCCAGTGAGTGCTGGGCAGCGCAAGGTCGTCCAGGCGATAGGCCCGCCGTACTATTCCGATTTCGTCAATGTGCTGCTGCCGAAGTCGACCAAGGCCAGCGATTGGGCCGATCTGAAGGGCAAGACGCTGTGCGCCACCTCGGGGTCCTGGTACAACAAGGATGTCGCCCGCACCGATGGCGCCGAACTTTCCGCGTTCGATGGTTCGGAAAAACCGCTGCTGGCGCTCAAGCAGGGCAACTGCGTGGGCTATGTCTACGACCAGACTTTCATCCAGGGCCGCCTGCTCGAATCCGATTGGAGCGGCGCTCATGCCATGCCCTTGAAAGGCGTGTTGCCCACGCGCTGGAACATGGCCGTGGCGCCGGGCAACGACAGCCTGACTATGTTCACGTCTGCGCGTGACGAACGGACCCGGCGCTTTCTGGCGCAGGTGTTGTAGCGTGGGGCACGCTGATGCAGGCAGCGAGGCGTGGATCGAGCTTCTCCAGGCGCGGAACCAGTTCCGCGGCCAGCAGTTCGCGGCACAGGTGCAGGGTGTCGGCGACGAACCCTTCATGCTGATCGGCGCGCGCCAGCAGATATAGCGTCCGTGACGCGTGCAGGTCGTCGATGTACGAGAATTCGACGCCACGGCACAGATGTTCCGCCTGCAACACGCACAGCGGCGTGGTCAGTGCCCAGCCCATTGCCTCGGACACCATGGCGGTCAGTGTGTCGGCGGTCTCGAATTCCAGCAGCCGAGGTGACTTGATCTGGTGCCGTCCGACGATTTCGTCGATCTGCTGGCCGACGTGCGACTCGGCATTGAAGCGGATCAACGGCAGGCCGGAGGTCAGCTCGCGCAACGCGGCGACGGTGGCCTGGCCCTGATGGAAGGGCGTGGGAATGATGGCGAGGAATGATTCGGTGAACAGCGGGTAGCTGGCGATGGCGGGGTTCTCACCCAGGAACTCCGACGAGATGACCAGGTCGAGTTCGCGCTCCAGCAACTGCTGGTCCAATGCCGGCGTCAGGCCCGTGCGCACGGCCAGGCGGGTGGTGCGCGCGGCCAGCGCGCGGGCCAGGCGCGCGCCGCACGTCGCGGCGAAGGAGTCGACCACGCCCAGGCGTATGCTGGGATTGACGCCCTTGGCCCTTTCGGCGACGGCGTTGGCGAGATCCAGTGCGCCGTCGAGCAGGGTAGCGCCACGATCCACCAGTACCTGGCCGGCGGGGGTGAGGGACAGCGGCCGTTCCGTGCGATTGACCAGGATCGCGCCAAGCTGGTTTTCCAGATTGCGTATGGTCTGCGAGACGGCCGACTGGCTGATCCGCAGCCGCGTGGCGGCGGTCGACATATTGCGTTCCTGCGCGGCGATCAGGAAGACGCGCAGTGCGTGCATGTCGATGAGCGGTAGCGGTTTCATGTATCGTGTGCGGGCGTGGGTGCCATGAGTTTTACCTGATACTCGTGGGCCCCGGGGCGCCATCCAGGGTAAATCCCGGGTCGGCCCCTCATGCGGCGCTCACCATCGTGTGCCGTTCAACTTGGCGTCGGAAATCCCATAGACATGAATTCGGACGATCTGGCGGTCTTCGCGCTCGTCGCCGAGACAGGCAGTTTTTCCAGCGCCGCGCTGGCTGGTGGCGTTGACGCGTCCAGCGTCAGCCGGCGCATCACGCAGCTGGAAAAGACGCTGGGCGCGCGGCTGTTCCATCGCAATGGGCGGGGCGTGTCGGTTACCGCGCAAGGCGCGGCCCTGCTGACCTATGCGGAGCAGGTGCGCGACACGCTGGCGGCGGCGCAGACAGCGATATCGACCCATGCGGGGTTGGGGCCGGCGCGCATCAATATCGCGGCGCAGCCGACGATCGCGCGCACGGTGTTCGGCGATCTGTTCCACGTGCTGCGCCAGCGCTTTCCGCATAGCCGGCTGCACTTCACCGAAGGCCTGGCCAGCGCGTTGCTGGCGGACCTGCAGGGGGGCGTATCGGACGTGGCCGTCCTGTACCGGCCCGAACATGCCGGCAGCATGCTTTATGAGCCGCTGTTGCACGAAAGGCTGTATCTGGTGACGCCGGTGAACTATCCCATGACGCAGGCACGGGTAGACGAGCAGGGCCTGGACGGCGTGCCGCTGATCCTGCCCAGCACGCATCACGGCCTGCGCATGTTCGTCGAAGCCATGGCGGCGCGGCGCGGGCACGAGGTGGATCTGGCCCTGGAAAGCGACAGTTCCACGGCCATTACCGCCACCTTGGTACACAAGGGCTGCGGCTGCACGGTGTTGCCGCTGGCGTCCGTGGCGGACGACATCGCCCTCGGCCGCTTGCGCGGCTTTCCCTTGCCGGGCGATGACGCGGAGCGCTGCGTCTGCCTGGTACTGGGCCGGACGGAACAGGCGCCGTCGACCCTGTGGTCTTTCAGCGCCGCCATCCGTGAAGTGGCCACCGGCCTGGTGGCCAGCGGCGCGTGGCCTGGCGCGCGCCTGGCGGGACACCTCAGGCCTTGTCCAGACGTGCCGCGGGAGTGATCTGCAGCGGGTCGGTGACCAGTTCCAGCAGGGCCGGGCGGCCCGAGGCGCGGGCGCGTTCGAAGGCGGCGGGGAATTCGCTTTCGTGCTCGATGCGCTCGGCATAGGCGCCGAAGGATTGCGCGAAGACCTGGAAGTCGGGATTCATCAACGCCGTGCCTGAAACGCGGCCGGGATACTCGCGTTCCTGGTGCATCCGGATGGTGCCCAGCATGCCGTTGTTCACCACCACCACGATCACCGCCGCGCCGAACTGCGCCGCGGTGGCGAGTTCCTGCGGGTACATCATGAAGCAGCCGTCGCCCGCGAAGCAGACCACCGTGCTGGCGGGACGCGCCAGTTTGGCGGCGATGGCGGCCGGCAGGCCGTAGCCCATCGCGCCGTTGGTGGGCGCCAGTTCGGTGCCCAGCTGTTTGTAACGGAAGAAGCGGTGCACCCACACCGTGTAATTGCCCGCGCCGTTGCTGATGATGGCGTCATCGGGCAGCGTGGCGGACAGATGCGCGACCACCGCCGACAGTTCCACCCCGCGCTGCTCGGCGCCGCGCACGAGCGGGGCGTTATGGGCTTCATACGCGGCCCGCGCCGCGCGGGTCCATGCATCCCACGGGCGTGTGCCGGTGGCGGCCGGCAGCGCGGCAAAGGCCGCCACCGCCTGTACCACCGCCGCATTGACCGGCAGGTCGGCGCGATAGACGCGGCCGAGCTCCTCCGGATCGGCGTGCACGTGCACCAGTTGCTGCGTCGGCTGCGGGCTGCGCACCAGCTCATAGGCGCCGGACGTGACTTCGGACAGGCGGCTGCCCAGGACGATCAGCAGGTCGGCGTCAGCCAGGGTCTTGGCCAGCGCGGGCGAGGCGCCCAGCCCCAGCTGGCCCACGTATTGGCTGTCGCGGTTGTCCAGCACGTCCTGGCGGCGGAAGGACGCCGCCACCGGCAGGTTGTACGCCGAGGCGAAGCGGCGCAGGTCGGCTTGCGCCTGCGCCGTCCAGCCCGTGCCGCCGACGATCACCAGGGGGCGTTGTGCCTTGGCCAGCAGCGCGGCCAGTTCCTGCGCCGCCTGCGGCTCGGGCGCGGCCTGCGCCACGCGCACCGCGGCGATGTCGGCCACGGCGGCGGTGCCGAACAGCACGTCTTCCGGCAGCGCCACCACCACCGGGCCCTTGCGGCCCGACATCGCCACGCTGAAGGCGCGGCTGACGATCTCCGGAATCCGTTCGATGTGCTCGATCTCGGTGGCCCACTTGGCCAGGCCGCCGAACATCTGGCGGTAGTCGACTTCCTGGAAACCTTCGCGTTCCTTTTCCCGGGACGTCACCTGGCCGATGAACAGGATCATCGGCGTGGAATCCTGGCGCGCCGTATGCACGCCATTGGCGGCATGCGTGGCGCCGGGGCCGCGCGTGACGAAGGCGATGCCGGGCAGGCCGGTCACCTTGCCGTGGGCGTCCGCCATGTTAGAAGCGGCGCCCTCATGGCGCGTGACGATAGTGCGTATGCTGGCGTGGCCCGCGAGCGCGTCCAGCACGGGCAGATAGCTTTCGCCGGGAACGCAGTAGACGGTATCGACCTGGTTGCGGCGCAGGGCTTCGACGAGGATCTGGCCGCCGTTACGCGCGGCCTGGTTTTCGGTAGGGGTCATGGTGGTCATGGAGGGCTCTATGAAGTCGCGCGCCGGCGCGGCGGATCCGGGTGGTTTTTGCAGCCGCGCAGTATGTCAGAGGAGGTGCACGGCCCGGTAGGGCGCGGGCGCAGACCTGCTTTTCGCCAAATGCATGGCAGAGCAGTGGCGAACGTGATGGTCGTGAGGCGGATCACCGTTTCATGACCCTCAAGTGAGGGCGCCCGCGTGCCGGTTACACGTCAAGGACGATTGTCATTCCATGGTTGTGAAAACCCGCTCCGCAATACAGGGGTATCCTTGCGGCCGCCTTTCCATTAACGACGTAAAATACGCGCGCGGGCCCGATCTACCGGGCCCGCATATTTTCGTCAGCGGTGTAAGTGGATCTTCTTACTTTCTATATTCTCGCGATCGGAACGCTACTAGCCAGTGCCGGGTTGACGGTCTGGGAGGGCAGGACCTATCCCCAGCGCGGCCAGGAACTACGCATCCTGGCGGCGGGATACGTCACGCTCGCGGCCGGCTGCGTGGCGGTCATGTTTCGCAAGGAGCTGCCCGGCATCAGCGGCGCCGTGGTTTCCAACCTGCTGTTCCTCGGTGGCTATCTGCTCATCCTCAACGGGGTCGCGGCGCTGAGCGGCAGGCAGTACCGCGCGTTTTCGCTGGGCCTGCTGGCCGTGATGGCCCTGATCTGGGTGGGCGGCGGCCCGCGCTGGCAGGACGTGGTGTGGGCCTATGTCAGCGCCTTTCCCATCGCCGTCGTCAGCATCCTGACGGCGCGCGAAATGATCAAGTGCGAGGGGATGGAGAACTTCTATTCCCGCCGCATCATCGTGGCGGTGACGGGGATACATGCCGCGTTGTATCTCTTCCGGGCCATCATCCTGCCCTGGCTGGTGGTGGCCTATGGGCCGCTGGTGCAGCCGATCGCCGGCAAGATCACCCTGTACGAAGGCGTGCTGTATTCGGTGATCCTGCCAATGACGCTGCTCAAGCTGATCCGCGAGGAAAGCCACGGCCATCTCTTGCGGGAGTCGCGCACCGACTACCTGACCCGGCTCGGCAACCGCCGCTGGTTCTTCGAGGAAGGCGGGCGGGTCATGCGCGGCCGTGGCGGGCAGGGTCCGATCGCGGTGCTGGCCTTCGACCTGGACCAGTTCAAGAGCATCAATGACCTGTATGGCCACAAGACGGGCGACCAGGTACTGAAGTCCTTCGCGGAAATCGCCCAGAGCGTACTGGGCCACAAGACGGTGCTGGCGCGCATAGGCGGTGAAGAGTTCGCCGCCTTGGTGGTGGGCCACGACGCATTGCGCGCCGAATCGCTGGGCGACACCGTGGGCAAGTATTTCGCTGAAACCATCGCCACCGGCGCCGCCGGCATGGGCATGCGGGCCACGGTCAGCGCCGGCCTGGCGCGCTTCGAGAACAAAGTCCCCGACCTGATCGACATACTGGCGGCGGCCGACCAGGCTTTGTACCGTGCCAAGTCCCTGGGTGGGAACCGGCTCGAAGTGGCCTGATTTTCCAGGTATTCATTTCATACAAATTCGACGAGGACACGTCGATACTGCGGGTCTTGCAGGGGCTGTTCCCCCTGCCTGCGCCGTCACCGACACGCAGTCATCCCCAGGAATCCAGTTTGTCCGCCTTCGTTTCTTCTGCAGTAGCCGCCCTGCGCCGCTGGATCGCGGCCCCTTCGGACATCGTGGTCTTCCTGGGTACCGGCATCTGGTTGCTGTTCCTGATCGGACTGCGGCCCTTGACCATGCCCGACGAAGGCCGTTACGGCGGCGTGGCCTGGGAGATGCTGACCTCCGGCCTGCATCTGGTGCCGACCCTGGACGGCATGCCTTTCTTCCACAAGCCGCCGCTGTACTACTGGATGGCGGAAGCGGCCTATGCCCTGTTCGGCGCGCACGTGTGGACGGCGCGCCTGCCTTCGTGGCTCGCCGCATGGGCCGTGGCGATGGTGCTCTACGCTTTCCTGCGCCGCTGGCGCGGCCCCATGACGGCCACGGTGGCATTGCTGGCCCTGATCACGCAACCCATCTTCTTCGGCGCGGCCCAGTTCGCCAACCTGGACATGCTGGTAGCCGGCCTGATCGGCATGACCATCCTGGTGGGCGCGTCGGTGGTGCTGCGCGCCAGCGCGGGCCAGCCCTATCGCGCGCTGTCGCTGCTGGTGGGCGTGCTGGCCGGGCTCGGGGTGCTGGCCAAGGGCCTGATCGGTCTGGTCCTGCCCGGGGCCGTCCTGGTGCTGTGGCTCGTCTTGCGCCGGCGCTGGCGCGGCTTTTCGGTGCTGCTGTGGCCGCCGGTGCTGGCGGTGTTCCTGGCCATGACCTTGCCATGGTTCTGGGTGATGCAGACGCGCTTTCCCGACTTCCTGCATTACTTTTTCGTCTACCAGCAGTTCGAGCGCTTCGCGGCCACCGGCTTCAACAACGTGCAGCCCTTCTGGTTCTACCTGCCCGTGGTGGCGGCCCTGGCCGTGCCCTGGACGCTGTGGCTGGGCGGCGCGATGCGCAAGGAATTCTGGCGCAACACGCGGCGCCCGTCGCCGGCGCGCCCCGTGCAGATGGCCGCGACCCTGGTGGATATGAGCGCCGACGTGCGCTGGCTGATGGTGTGCTGGCTGGCGGTGATCCTGGTGTTCTTTTCCCTGCCGGCTTCCAAGCTGATCGGCTACATCCTGCCCGTGCTGCCCGCCGTGGCGGCGCTGGCGGCGGAGGTCATCATCGCCGGGGTTACGGGCGCCGCGCCGCGTCGGGACAAGTCGAATCGCCGGTTCGCGTTCTCGCTGACGCTGGCGGTGCTGTTCTGCGTGGGCGGTACCGTCATCGCCACCGTCAAGGCCCGGCCCAATTCGGTGGACCTGGGCCGGGCGGCGAGCGCCGAGATGGATCCCGCCGATACGCTGATTGCGCTGCATGTGTACCCGTACGACCTGCCGATGACCTTGCGCCTGGCTGCGCCGATGTGGGTGGTCGACGATTGGACCCAGGCCGACATTCCCACGCGCGACAACTGGCGCAAGGAGCTGTTCGACGCCGGCCGGTTCGACGGTGCTGCCATGCAGCGCAACCTTATCTCCGAACAGGAAATGACCCGCCGCTTGTGCGCCAACGCGGTCAACGAGACGTATTGGGTGTGGGGGGAGCCGTCCCGGGACGCGACGCGCTACGCCATCCTGCGCGACCGCGCGCCGCGCTATACCGACAGCCGGCGTGCCCTGTGGCGCATCGACGTCGATAACGCCTTCAGGCAGGCGCATTGCGCGGCGGCCGTGCTGAGCGCCTCGGAGGACAGTCCGACGCGCCGGCGCTGACGTTGCCGTTGCTGTTGCTGTTGCCGCGGCCAGGGGCGCCCGCTCTCAGCTGAGCCCCAGCATATCGGCCAGGCTGAGTTCGGTCTGGTCTTCGACCAGCTGGATGTGCGACTCCAGATCGCGCAGGTGCGCATCCATCTCGGCCACCGCTTCCTTGATCTTGCCCGCCTCCAGGTAATCCACCACGCGCGCATGCTCGTCATGTTCGCAGGCGGCATTGCCGGGCGGCTGGAAGATGGCCACCACCAGGGCACAGCGGGAGATGATCTCCGTGAGGTAGCGCGCCAGCAGCGGATTGCCGGAAAGCTCGCCCAGCGTCAGGTGGAAAGTACTCGCCAGGCGCGCCCATTCGGTCTGCGGCGCGCTGTGCATGGCCTGGTGTTCCTCGCGCAGCTGGCGGCGCAGCATGGCGAAATCGGCCTTGGTGGCCGACTTCGCCACCAGCGGCAGGATGGCCGCCTCCAGTACGCGCCTGGCCTCGAACAGCTTGTCCACTTCTTCGCGCGTGGGCATGGCCACGATGGCGCCGCGATTGGGCCGCAACTCCACCACGTGATCGTGGGCCAGGCGCTGCAGGGCTTTCTGCACCACGCCGCGGCCCACGTCGAACAGCTCGCACAGCGCGGCCTCGGGCAGCTTGGTACCCGGCAGCAGGCGCTGGCCCATGACGCCGCTCACCACGGACTGGTAGATTCGCGTTTCGGCGTCTTCGGCCGCGACAGCCGCGGCAGCCGTGGCGTCCGCCACCAGCGCGTCCGAGCGCACCTTGGGCCGGCCCCGGGGTGCCGGCGCTGGCCGGGACGCGGACGGTGCCGGGGAAGGAGTCTTGCGTACCGCTTTTTTCATGCTTACGTGCCCAGGGCGGAAAGTCTTGTGCCGATGGAGATGGCCAGCCGTATCAAGGCCAGATCGCTGCCGGCCGGACCCAGCAAGGATACGCCTGCGGGCAGCCCGTCGCCACCGATGAACGGGATATTGACCTGGGGCAGTCCCG
Source organism: Achromobacter sp. HZ34 (assembly GCF_002209485.1). Taxonomy (GTDB): domain Bacteria; phylum Pseudomonadota; class Gammaproteobacteria; order Burkholderiales; family Burkholderiaceae_B; genus Bordetella_C. Next base: position 311,156 of record NZ_NJIX01000004.1, read on the forward strand.
CCAGGCCGGCGATCGAGGTGATGCGGAAAGTCTGGGCGCGGATCGCATCGACGGTGGCGGGATCGGCCGTGTGCGCGATGGCGGCGCTGGAGGCCGACGGCAATACGGCCACGCGGTCCGCGCCCAGCAGGGTGCGCACTTCGTCGCGCAGCCGGGCCTGGACGGCGGCCGCGGTGGCCGCCTCGTCCGCGCCGATACTGGCCGCGGCTTGCCAACGCCCGGCGATGGCCGGCCCGAAGTCCGGCCGCACGTCGGTGATCCATGCCTGATGCGTGCGCCAGGCATCCCAGGCCGAGACGGTGATGTAGGTACGCCGCCAGGTTTCCAGGTCGGTGCTGGAAGCCGCCTGCTGGGCCACGGGCAAGCCGGTCTCCTGCAAGGCACCGGCCACGGCATCGATCAAGGGCGCGAAGGCCGCGTCGGCCTGGGCGCAGGCATCGGTCAGCACGATGGCCTCGCGCCAGGCGATTTCCCGCGGCGCGTCCGATTGCGCATCCAGCGCTGCGGACAGGGGCATATCCACGGGCAGGCCCAACAGCGCGCTGCCTACTCGTTCGAAGACGTCGCTGCGGGCGGCCAGCCAGGTCATGGTGTCGAACAGCGGCGACAGCGGCACCACGTGTTGCGTGCTCAGCAGGCCCTGGGTGGTGCGCAAGCCCCACAGGCCGCAATAACTGGCCGGCACGCGCGTGGAGCCGCCGGTGTCCGTGCCCAGGGCGAAGTCGACCAGGCCGCCCGCCACCGCGGCGGCCGAACCGCTGGACGAGCCGCCAGGCACGCGATCGGGCGCGCGCGTATTGCGCGGCGTGCCGTAGTGCACATTCTCGCCCTGGATGCTGTAGGCCAGCTCGTCGGTGATCACCTTGCCATGCAGTGTCGCGCCTGCTTGCAGCAACTGCGCGATGAGGGGGCTGGTCGCGTCGGCGGGTTCATGGGTACGCAGCCATGCGGGGTTGCCCGCGCCCGTGCGATGGCCGGCCACGTCGTAAAGATCCTTGGCGGCAAAGGCGAGGCCGGTCAGCGGTCCCTGGCCCGTAGGAGGCAGGCGGAAGTGTCCGTGCGGTACCCAGGCGCCCACGGTGTCGTCGAAAGGCAATGTCATGTTGTCGTGTTTCCGTTTTGTGCCGTCACGTGTGCGCAGATCGCGCCTGGCGTGGTGAACCATATCTCGCCGCTGTCACGCCGCGCGGCGATGTGCGCCAGGGCGCGGCGCAGGTGGCGCAGCCGATAGGGCTGGCCCACCAGATAAGGATGCAGGGCGATGCCCATGACCAGCGGCTGGCGGCGCGACTGGTCCAGCATCTCGTCGAAGTTGTCGATGATGAGCTGGGCGAAATCCTTGCCGTCCATGAGGCGCCCCATGATCATGGGGATGTCGTTGACCTCCTGCGGATAGGGAATGGACCACAGGGGCGTATTGCTGCGCGTGCGCATGGCGGTGGGTTGGTCGTCATGCGCCCAGTTGAGCGTGTAGCGGTAGCCCGTCTCGGCCAGCAGGTCGGGCGTCAGGCGCGACTCGGCGATCCAGGGCGACAGCCATCCCGCCGGGCGCTGGCCCGCCACGCCTTGCAGCGCTTCGGCGCAATGCGCCAATAGCGCGCGCTCGGCGGCTTCGCTGTAGGCGCCGTGGTGCGCGGCATTGGTGTGGCCGTGCGCGATCAACTCGTCGCCGCGCGCCGCGCAGGCCGCGACCAGCTCGGGACAATGATCCAGCAGGGCGGTATTGACGATGGCGCCGGCCGGCAGGCGCAAGTCGTCGAACAGGTCCAGGCAACGCCAGGCGCCGACGCGATTGCCATATTCGCGCCACGTGTGATTGAGCACGTCGGGCTCGCCCACATGCAGGCCCAGGCGGGCGCCCAGGCCTTCGCCGAAAGCGAAGTGCTCGATGTTGAAACCCAGGTAGACGGCCAGCCGCGCGCCGTTGGGCCAGACGTAGTCCGGGCGCCGATGGATGGGCGAGTAGTGGAAGCGGCCGTGCGTGGCCAGCGCGCCGAAATCGGGCATGTCCATGCTGCTCATCGCGTTGCCAGCCCCGCCGTCGTGGGCAATCCTGCCGCGGTCAGCAAGCCCGCCTTTGCCAGCAACCATTCGGCGCTGTCGTTCCACACGTCCATTGCCGTGATCAGGCCGTCGCGCAATTCATAACGGTCGACATAGCGATTGCCTTCGAAGGGCGTGCCGTCCAGCCACTCGCCGTACAGCGTGCCGCGGTTGTAGACGATGGCGTATGCCGGCGTGGCGCCCGCCACCACCTCGGTGGCCTCGAAGCGCTTCTTCACCCAGGCATAGCGCGACTTGTTGAAGGCGGTGCATTCAGCCGGGTCGCGCATGGCGCGTCCGCCGGTAAAGCGGATCTTCAACGCGGGCGAGACGTAGCGCCGCGCGCCCTCGGGGTCGGGCTTCATGAGTACGGTCAGGTATGCATCGACGATCGCGCCCGGATCGCTGCCGGCGCCGCCGATGTCCTGCATTGGTGCCTCGTGCATCGTTTTCTCCCATCTTCTGCGCCATGTTGGTGCGCGCTTTGGTTCGGTGTGGATCAGTGCGCGGCTTGCGGGTCGAGCGCGCCCGCCTGTCTTGCCCTGATTTTTTGCCGCAGGATCCAGATAAATTGTCGTCAATAAATAGGAGTGATTGCCGACAAAGATATGAACCAGTTGAAGCAAAATTCAAACGAAACCCAAGCAAAGTCCATGCCAGAATCGGCGCAAGTCAAGCAGACTTGGCATGGGTTTTGCTTTGATCCCGATGCAGGCATTCCTGCCTATTCGCGCCACGACACCATCGGGAGAACTCCATGTCGCGCCTTTCTCGCCGCACCTTCACCAGCGCTATCCTGGCCCTGGCCTGCGCCAATCTGGGCATCACCGCGGCCCAGGCCGCCGAGCCCATCAAGATCGGTTTGATCACCGCCCTGTCGGGCCAGTCGGCGCTGGCCGGCGAAGCCATCTCGCGCGGCATGCAGGTGGCCATCGACGAGATCAATGCCAAGGGCGGCCTGCTGGGCGGCCGCAAGCTGGAACTGGTGCGCCGCGATGACGAGGCCAATCCCGCCAAGGGCGTGACGGCGGCGCGCGAGCTTATCTACAAGGAAAAGGTCGCGGCGATATTCGGCGGCCTGGACACGCCGGTCTCGATGGCCATCGTGCCGCTGGTGAACCAGGCCAAGATGCCCTTCATGGGCCCGTGGGCCGCGGGCACGCCCATCACCCGCAACGGCGCCAACCCCAACTATGTGTTTCGTGTGTCGGCGATGGACGAACAGGTCGATGCCGGCATGGTCGACTACGCGCAGAAGACGTTCAAGAGTGCCAAGTTCGGCCTGATCATGGTCAACAACCCCTGGGGCGAGTCGAACCAGAAAGGCATCGTCGCCGCGCTCACCGCCAAGGGTCTGCAGCCCGTGGGCAGCGAGAAGTTCGACGACACCGCGGTCGACGTGGTGCCGCAGCTCAGCCGCCTGAAGGCAGCCGGCGCCGATACGCTGCTGCTGGTGGGCAACGTGGGGCCGTCTGCGCAAGTGGTGAAGTCGCTCGACCGCATGGCCTGGAAAGTGCCGGTGGTGTCGCACTGGGGCCCGGCGGGCGGCCGCTTCACGGAACTGGCCGGCCCCAACGCCAAGGAAGTGCACTTCGTGCAGACCTACAGCTTCTTCGGCAAGCAGTCGCCGGTGGGTGAGAAGGTGATCGCCGCGATGAAGGCCAAGTATCCCGACGTCAAGGGCCCGGAAAACATCACACCGGCGGTGGGCGTGGCCAATGCCTATGACGCCATGCAGCTGACGGCGCTGGCCATCGCCAAGGCCGGCTCCACCGACGGCGATGCCATCCGCCAGGGCTTCGAACAGATCGACGGCTACGACGGCCTGATCAAGTCCTACAAGCACCCCTTCACGCCTACGCAGCATGACGCACTGGGCGCGCAGGACTATATCTGGGCGCAGTTCATCGACAATCGCATCCTGCCTGTCGGCATGGCCAAATAATCAGTAAATCAAGCAAGCGGCGGGACTATCCATGCAATTGTTGGCAGCGCTGATCAGCGGCTTGGGCCTGGGCAGCATGTATGCGCTCACGGCCCTGGGCTTTCACGTCACCCATGCCGTCTCGGGGACGGTGAATTTCGCCCAGGGCAGTTCGATGATGCTGGGCGCGGTGCTGTGCTTCACCTTCGCCCAGACGCTGGGGTGGGGCACGCTGCCGGCCGTCGTGCTGGCGCTGGCCTGCTGCGCGCTGTATGGCTTGATCGTCGAGTTCTTCGCGGTGCGGCCCTTTGCCTCGCGCGGCTCCAATGCCTGGCTCATGTCCACCGTGGCCCTGGGCATCGTGCTGGATAACGTGGTCATGCACACGTTCGGCAAGGAGCCGCGCAGCCTGCCTTCGCCGCTGGCGGTGGCGCCCATCGACATCGCCGGCATGGGCCTGGGGGTCTATCCGCTGCAATTGCTGATTCCGCTGGTGGGCTTCGCGCTGGCCGCCGCGCTGCACCTGATCGGCCGCCGCACGCGCTGGGGCACGGCGTTGCTGGCGGTTGCGCAGAACCGTGACGCGGCGCGCTTGATGGGTATTCCCATCAAGCGCGCGGTGGCCGCCGCTTACGCGCTGTCCACCTTGCTGGCGGGCATCGCCGGCATCCTCATCGCGCCGCTGTTCAACGTCAACGCCGAAATGGGCACGCTGTTCGGGTTGAAGGCTTATGCCGTGGCCATCCTGGGCGGTATCTCCAGCGCCTGGGGCGTGATGTTCGCCGGGCTGATCTTCGGCGTGGCCGAAGCCGTGGTCACGGTGACGCTGGGCTCCGGCTACACCCAGATCATCACCTTCCTGCTGGTCATCGTGGTACTGGCCTTGCGGCCCAATGGCTTGTTCGGCCGCGCGGAGGTCAAGAAAGTATGAATTCCAAGTCTCTCTCTCTTGGCGTGGCCGTGGCGGCCGCGACGCTGGTGCTGGCCTTCACGTTGAACAGCTATTACGTTTTCGTGCTGGCACAGATCGCCCTGCTGGCCATCGTGGGCGTCGGCCTGAATGTGCTGCTGGGGCTGACCGGCCAGGTCTCTTTCGGCCATGTGGGCTTCTACGCCATCGGCGCCTATACGGTCGCCATCCTCACCACCAAGGCCGGCTGGAGCTTCTGGCCGGCCTGGGTCGCGGGCACTCTACTGGCGGCGGCCCTGGGCGCGCTGGTGGCCTTGCCGGCCTTGCGCGTCAAGGGCCCTTATCTGGCGATGATCACCATCGCCTTCAGCTTCATCGTCCAGCATGCCTTCATCGAGATGGACGGCTTGACCGGCGGGCAGAGCGGCATCATGGGCGTGCTGCCGCCGCAGCTGGTGGCGGGCTGGGGACCGGAACAGACCATCACGGTGCTGGCCGTGGCGGCCGCGGCCGTGCTGCTTGCAGCCTATGCGCGCTTTTCGAATGGCGCCTGGGGTGCGGCCATGCGCGCCGTCAAGGACAGCGAGACGGCCGCGCAGTCCATCGGGCTCAATCCCCTGGTGATCAAGACCGTGGCATTCACCTTGTCCGCCGCGACGGCCGGGCTGGCGGGCGGCCTGTTCGCGCCGCTGTCGGGCTTCGTCACGCCGGACACCTTCAATTTCATGCAGTCCATCCTGTTCGTGCTGGTGGTGGTGCTGGGCGGCGCCGCAACGGTGGCGGGACCGGTCATCGGCGCGCTGGTCGTGGGCGCCCTGCCCGAGTTGCTGGCCTCGTTGGAAGACTACCGCCTGCTGTTCTTCGGCGCCCTGTTGCTGGTGGTGCTGTGGGTGGCACCGGATGGGCTGGTGGGACTGTGGCGGCAAGTCGCCGGGCGCATGGGTGAGCGCCGCCGCATCGACGCTGAAACCAATGCCCCGGCGAATTCCAGAATCGACGGCCAGGCGGCGCGTGGGGAGCGCGACCCTGCTACCGGGCCTGCGGCTACGCAGGCCGCGATGGGCGCTGGCACATCCGCCGCCAGCACATCCGGTAACTCCACCTCCGGTAACTCCACCTCCGGCATGGGCCTGGCGGCGCGGCCGCGTGCCATGCTGGCGGCGCAGGGCCTGGGCATCACCTTCGGCGGCGTACGCGCCGTGAACGAGTTGTCCATGCAGGTCCCGGCCGGCGCGGTCACCAGCCTGATCGGCCCCAATGGCGCGGGCAAGACCACCGCGCTGAACATGTTGAGCGGCTACTACCTGCCATCGGCCGGCGCCGTGCTGCTGGGCGAGCGGGCGCTTACCGGGCAGGCGGCCTTCCGCGTCGCGCGCAGCGGCGTGGCGCGCACCTATCAAACGTCCCAACTGTTCGGCTCGCTGAGCGTGGAAGACAACGTGGTATTGGCCATGGGCCGCGGCCGCCTGGGCGGTTTGCTGGCGGCGCGCGGTCCACGCGGCGGCCAGGCACTGGCGCGCGCGCGTGCCCTGCTGGCCTATTGCGGCTACCGCGGCGGTGCGCAGGTGATGGCCGCGGACTTGGCGCATGTGGACCGCCGCCTGGTGGAGATCGCCCGCGCCCTGGCCACCGATCCGGATGTGCTGTTGCTGGATGAACCGGCCGCCGGCCTGTCGCGCGAAGACAAGCATATGCTCGCCACGCTGCTGCGCCGCATCGCCGATGCCGGTATCGGCGTCGCCATCGTCGAACACGACATGGCCCTGGTGATGTCGATCTCGGATCAACTGGTGGTGCTGGATGCCGGCCGCCGCCTGGCCGTGGGCACGCCCGCCGAGATCCAGAACGATCCGGCCGTCAAGCAGGCCTACCTGGGCGAGTCGCTCGATGGCCAGATCGACGCGGCGCGCGGGGGTGACGGCGCGGGTAACGGTGCCTCGCGGGCACCGGGTGCCGAACTGCTGGGCGTGTCCGACCTGGTGGCCGGCTATGGTGCCGAGCCGGTGTTGCATGGCATCAGCCTGCAGGTGCGCGAGGGCGAGATGGTGGCGCTGCTGGGCGCCAATGGCGCGGGCAAGTCCACGCTGATGCGTACCCTGGCCGGCCTGCATGGCAGCCAGTCCGGCGCGATGCATATCGACGGCAACACCATCGAAGGCGCTGCCGCCGAGACCGTCGTCGGCATGGGGCTGGTGCTGGTGCCCGAAGGCCGCCAGGTGTTCCCTGAATTGTCGGTGCTGGACAATCTGCGCCTGGGCGGTTTCCTGCACCAGGCGGGCATCGAGGCACGCGTGCAGGAGATGCTGGACCGTTTCCCGCGCCTGCGCGAACGGCTGCACCAGCGTGCCGGCCTGCTGTCGGGCGGCGAACAGCAGATGCTGGCGGTGGCGCGCGGCCTGATGAGCCGTCCCCGCGTGTTGCTGCTGGATGAACCGTCGCTGGGCCTGGCGCCCAAGGTCATCGCCGAGCTGTTCACGTCGCTCGATCGGCTGCGCGCGGAGAATATGACAATTCTTCTGGTGGACCAGATGGCGGGACTCGCCCTGGCTTTGGCCGATCGTGCCTACGTCCTGGAGAGCGGGCGTGTCGTGGCGCAGGGCACGTCGGCCGAGATCGCCGCCGACGATGCGCTGGCGAATGCATATCTGCATGCCTGAACCGGGGCAGGATGTAGATCTTGCCAGTCGGATCGTGGCCCCGCCGGGGTGGGCCTGCTCATCCCGTCCAGGCATGTCGGTTGCTTTCCCTGCGCTTCCCGCGAAGCTCGGAGAGCGCCATGTCCCAAGCCCCATCGTCCACTGATCCTACGACAGACCCCGCGACCGACCCCACGGCTGGGTCGCAGCGTGCCTCCAGTGACCCGGAGGTAAATATCCGCCACACGTCCGGCCCTATCGTCGTCATCACCGGCGCGTCCAGCGGCATCGGCTGCGCGGCGGCACTGGAGTTCGCCAAGCGGGGCGCCAGCGTGGTGCTGGCGGCCCGTGGCGCGGACGGCCTGGAGCGCGTGGCGGGTGCCTGCCGGCGCGCCGGCGGCCAGGCCCTGGTGGTGCCCACCGACGTCACCGACCCTGACCAGATGGTGGCGCTGGCCGACTTCGCCCTGCAGGAATACGGCCGCATCGACGTCTGGATCAACAATGTCGGCGTCGGCGCGGTGGGCCGTTTCGAGGACGTACCGGTGCGCGCGCACAAACGCGTGGTCGAGGCCAATCTGCTGGGCCACATCTACGGCTGCCACGCCGTCCTGCCGCATTTCCGGCAACGTGGGCGCGGCGTCATCATCAACATGATTTCCATCGGTGCGTGGGCGCCGGCGCCCTATGCGGCGGCCTACGCGGCCAGCAAGTTCGGCCTGCGCGGCTTTTCCGAATCGCTGCGTGCCGAACTGGTGGATCTGCCCGATGTTGCCGTGTGCGAGGTGTATCCCACCTTCGTCGACACGCCGGGGGTGGCCCATGGCGCCAACTTCTCGGGCAAGCAATTGCGCCCGCCGCCCCCTATGCTTGATCCCCGGGAAGTGGCGCTGGCGCTGGTGCAACTGGTGCGGCATCCCCGTCCGTCGACCCTGTTGGGCAGCGTCGCCTGGCCCGTGCGCCTGGCGCACACCGTGGCGCCCGACCTGTCGGCCGGGGTTACCCGCCGGCTGATGGACGCCGGTTTCCGCAGGGCGGATCCGGCGGCACGGGGCGAGGGCAATCTGTTCGAGCCGTCCGTGGGGCATGCCATCGATGGCGGCTACCGCCGTTCCCCCATGAACCCGGATACGGTCAAGGTGCTGAAGCTGGGTGCCCTGGCGTTGGCCGGGCTGGCACTGCTACGGGCGCTTTAGGCCCGTTGCGGCAACGGTGGCGCTGCCGGCGCTGCTGCCGCTGCTTCTACCGTCCGGACCAGCCCGGCGCCCTGTGCGCTCCCCGCGGCTGGAAAGCGCACGGCAAGGTGGAAGCCGCGGTGCGCCGGCCGATCTTCCACCACGGCGCCGTGCATCGCGGCGATGCGGGCCACCAGGGACAGGCCCAGGCCCGCGCCCCGCTCGCCGCTACCGGCCACGCGGAAAAAGCGTTCGAAGATGCGCGCGCGATCCACCGCGGCCACGCCCGGGCCGTCATCGGCGACTTCCAGGCAGGGCGTGCCCTTCTCGTCCAGGCGGCACGAGACGGTGATGTGCCCCAGCACCGGCGTGTAGCGCACCGCGTTGTCGAGCAGATTGCTCAGCAGGATGCCCAGGGTGTCCACGTTGCCGCGCAGCGGGCAGGGTTGGGCATCGAGGGTGATCCTCTGCTTCTTGCGTTGCGCCGGTCCCTCGAAATCCCGCACGACGATGTCGGCCAGATCGGCCAGGTCCAGGGCTTCCATCGGCCACGCGTCGTCGGTTTCCAGCCGGGCCTGGTCCAGCAGCTGTTCGACCAGCCGCGCCGCGCGCACGGCTACGGCCTGCAGCTTGGCCGCGGCGGCACGGGCCTGCGCGATATCTTGCCCGGTGGGCTCCCCTTGCGGCGGAACCACCTGGCCTTGTTCGGATGGAGCTTGCAAGGATTGGCCTTGCAAGAATCGGGTCTGCAGGAATTGGGCCTGTACTACCTGTGCCTGCACCTGGATGGCGGCCAGCGGCGTGCGCAATTCATGGGCGGCATCGGCGATCAGCCGCCGTTCGCGCGCCAGCGCGGCTTCCTGGCGTTCCAGCAAAAGATTGATGGCACGCACGAAGGGCTGGATCTCGCTGGGCAGGCCTGCTTCCGGCAGCGGCGAGGGATCCAGCGGCGTGCGCCTGGCGACCGTGGCGCGGATACGGTCCAGCGGGCGCAGGCTCAGCCGGATGCCCCCCCACACCACGATCGCCAGCAGAATGAAGACGCCCATGGTCGCCAGGACGCCGATCTGGCGCCAGGTCTGGTAGGTCTCGTCCAGGTCGCGCGGGCTTTTCGCCACCTGCACCTGGACGCTGCCCGTGCTGTCGACCAGCGTATAGACCCGCCATTTCTCGCCCGCCACGTCGCCTTCCTTGAAGCCGGGGGAGAAGTCCGGGCGCATGGGCGTATCGGGTGCGCCGGGTGAACGCATCACCAGCGTGTGCGTGTGCAGGTTCCACACCTGGAAGGCAATGCGGTTGATCGGGTTGGCATCGGAATCGGCGTAGGTATCGGCTTCGCCGTCATCGTCGGCGTCCAGGTCGGCATCCGCCAGATGGTAGGCGGACACTTCGCCCCCACTGGTCACCAGCGTACGCGGGATGGAAGACAGCGTCAGGCGGGCGATGTCGCGCAGGCGGCTGTCCCAATAGCCAGTCTCGGGCTGGCGCATATCCCAGGCACGGGCGAAGTACCACGCGCTGCCAAAACCCACGATGGTGATCAGCATGGCGGTCAGCAGGCGCACGCGCAGGCTGTTCATGCCGCTGCCTCGCCGATGCGGTAGCCAAAGCCGTGCACCGTGGCGATCAGGCCATTGCCCAGCTTGCGCCGCAGCTGGTGGATGTACACGGCCACCGTATTGCTTTCTATGGTGCCGTGGCGGCCGTACACCGCGTCCTCCAGCTGTTCGCGCGTGACGATGTGGCCCTGCCTTTCCAGCAATGCGACGAGCGTGCGGTATTCATGGATGCTGAGCTTGACCGGTGTGCCGTCGCGCATGACGCTGCGGCGCGCGGGATCGACGTGGACATCGCCCACCTGCATCAGCGGCACCACGCGATGGCTGGCCCGCCTGGTCACCGCGCGCAAGCGGGCCAGGACTTCCTCGAAGGGGAAGGGCTTGACCAGATAGTCGTCGGCGCCCTCGTCCAGGCCCTTGATGCGGTCGCTCAAGCGGTCGCGCGCGGACAGGATGATGACGGGCGTGGCGTCGTAGCGGTCGCGCAAGCCGCGCAGTATCGCCAAGCCGGAGCCGTGCGGCAATTGCAGGTCCAGCAGCACGGCGTCGAAGGCATGGTCGGTCAGGGCGGCGCGTGCCTGGGCGGCGTCCGTGACCCAGTCCACCTGATAGGCGGCCTGGCGCAGGCAGGCGCCCAGGGCGTCTCCCAGCATGGGGTCGTCTTCGACTAGCAGCAGATGCAACGCATATCCTCGGTGATGTGCAGGTTCGAGTGGAATATTCCGGCCCGGCCTGGACCGCTGGTCCTGCGCGGAAAACGCAATCCCCGGCTGTTCCGTACATTAATTGCCGGCGATTAAAAAACTTTTAAATCCGTTCACCAAGAATCGCGTTCCGGAAGGCCGCCCATTGCGCGGTCGGGTAAGTCGGAGCGACATGATGGTAAGCGAAGTGGTAAGCGAAGCAAGGGCTGGACAATCGATCGTGCGCGGAGCGCGGTCCATGGCGCTGGCAGTGGCCTTGGCGGCTGCTTGCGGCGCCGCGCAAGCGGAGAACAGTATAGGGCTGGGCGTGGGCGTGGTGCCCGAGTACGAGGGATCGCACGACTATCACGCCGTCCCCGTGCCCCTCATCCAGTACCAGTCCGGCGCGTTCTTCATCGGCGGCGACGGCGGCTTGCCCGTGCTGGGATTGCGGACGCACCTGGCGCCCAACTGGCAGGCCGGCGTCTTCGCGGGCCTGCGCCTGGGGCGCGATGCGGACGATCACGACCATCTGGACGGGCTGGATGACATCGATGCGCACGGCACCACGGGCGCCTTCCTGCGCTGGAGTGCCGATCGCTGGCGTGTGGACCTGACGGCCACCCAGGCTTTGCGCTCGGGCTATGGCACCCGTGCCGAACTGCGGGCGTCGTACGAGGTCTGGCGTTCCGGCCGCAGCCAGGTCCGCGTCGGCGCCGGCACGGTGTGGGGCAGCCACGACGATATGTCGACCTGGTTCGGCGTCGATGGCAGCGAGGCGGCCCGCAGCCAGGCCGCCCGCGGCGACGGCGGCCTGCATGCCTATTCGGCCGGCGCGGGCTTGCGGTCGGCCACGCTCAGCGCCAACTGGCGCTATGACCTGACGCCGCAATGGACCATGGTGACGACGGTGGGCGTGCGCACGCTGCTGGGCGATGCGCGCGACAGCCCCATCGTCGAGCGTCGCACGTCACCCTACGGCATGGTGGGCCTGAGCTACCGATTCTGATGCTGACCAGGCGGCCGCCTTGGGCAGGGCGGCCGACAGGGCGGCCGGTGGGGCGGGCCGATCGAATCGCGCCGGCTACTTGACCTCCGCTTCGGCGCGGGCGATGGAGCCGACCATGTCGTATTCCTTGCCCACCCATTTCTGGCCCAGCTTCTCGATGGTGCCGTCCGCCTTCATCTCGGCGATGGCCTTGCTGACGGCGGCGCGCAGTTCGGGTTCGTCCTTGCGCATGGCGGCGGCCGACAGCTGATAGGTCAGCGGCTCGCCCACTTCCTTGATCGGCAACTTGCGCTCGGTGGCGTAGCGCAGGCCGCCGAAGTGCGAAATGATGACGGCGTCGATACGGCCGATGCCCAGGTCGGCGAAGATCAGGCTGCCGTTCTCGTAGGTCTGGATGATGGCCTGCGGCAGATGGGCGCGCGACCACGATTCATTGGACGAACCGGTACTGACCCCGATGCGCTTGCCTGCCAGGTCCTTGTCGCCGTGGATGTCCTTGTTGTCCTGGCGCACGAAGATGCGGAAGTCTTCCACGCCGTAGGGCGCGGAGAAGTCCACCTGCAACATGCGTTCCGGTGTCGGCGTCAGGTCGTTCATCACCAGATCGTATTTGTCGGTCTTCAGGCCGGCCACGAAGTTCTTGAACGAGTCGGCCACGAACTCGATCTTGGGCACGCCCAGGCGACGCGCCACTTCCCGCGCCATGTCGACGTCATAGCCATCCGGCTTGTTCTGGTCATTCAGGAAGGACCAGGGCGGTGAGCTCTGGGTGTTGGCGATGCGGATGACGCCGGCGCCATGGATGCGCTCCAATGCGCCGGCAGCGTGTGCCGTGATCGGCAACAGGGCACTGAAGGCGGCGGATGCGGCGATAGCGATGAGGGACAGGCGAATTCTTGGCGACATGATGGATTTCCCTTGTTTCTGGTTTGTGCTTGTTTGAACTGCTCGGTCAATCGCTGAGGCGACCGAGGAATTGGCGGCAGCGATCGCTGGCCTGGTCGCTGAAAAACTCGTCTGGCGGGCAATTCGCCAGGATGTGGCCGCCTTCCATGAACACCACGCGGTCGGCGGCTTCGCGCGCGAAGCGCGTCTCGTGCGTGACTACCAGCATGGTCATGCCTTCGGCGGCCAGTTCGCGCATGACCTGCAGCACGTCGTCGCGCAATTCGGGATCCAGGGCGGAGGTCGGTTCGTCGAAGAAGATGACCTCCGGCGCCATCGCCAGCGCCCGGGCGATCGCCACGCGCTGCTTCTGGCCGCCGGACAGCTTGCCGGGATATTGCGCGGCCTTTTCGCTCAGGCCCACGCGGTCGAGCAGCCGCATGCCGGTCTGGATGGCCGACTCGCGCGCCACGCCCTTGGCGAGAAGGCCTTCGATGACGTTCTGCAGCGCCGTCATGTGCGGGAACAGGTTGAAGGACTGGAACACCATCGCCGTGCGGCGGCGGATCTGCTGCACGGCCTGGCGGCGCGCGCGGTCGCCCGTGCCGCCATCGCAGGCGACCGCGATGCCGCAGATCTCGACATGGCCGTCGTCAGGGGTTTCAAGGAAGTTGAGGGAACGTATGAGGGTCGTCTTGCCGGAGCCAGACGGCCCCATGATGACGACGACCTCGCCTTGACGGACCTCCAGGTCGACACCACGCAAGACCTGGTTGGCGCCGAATGATTTCTTCAGCCCGTGCACGCGCACGGTCTGGACGACAGGGGAGCGATCGCCGTTCATTGGTAGCGCCTCGACAGGTGGGCTTCGAGCAGGGTTTGCAGGATGGTCAGGAACTGGTTGATGATCCAGTAGATGGCGCCGACCATGACGAACATCTCCATGTAGCGAAAGGTCGTGGCGCCGATCTGGTCGGCCACGCGCGTCATTTCGACGACCGTGATGGTGGACGCCAGCGAGGTGTCCTTCATCAGCGCGATCAGGCGGCTGCCCAAGGGCGGGATGGCGATGCGCAGCGCCTGCGGCAAGACGATGCGGCGCATGGTGCGCGTGTAGCTCATGCCCATGGACCAGGCGGCCTCCCACTGGCCCCGGTCCACGCCGGATATGCCGGAGCGGAAGTTTTCGCTGAGATACGCGGCGGCGAACAGCGTCAGCGCCACCAGTGCCGCCGCCACCGGGCCCACGACGATGCCGTAGGTGGGCAAGCCGAAGTAGATCAACAGGATCTGTATCAGCAAAGGCGTGCCGCGGAAGATGGACACGTACGCGAAGGCGAACCAGCGCAACGCCCGGATGCTGGATATGCGCGCCAGGGCGATCAGCATGCCCAGCACGCAGCCGCCCACGAAGGACGTCAGCCCCAGGAACAGGGTCATGAGCAGCGCGGGTCCCAATAAGGGCGCGGCGCGCTGGAAGAGTTCCCACATGGTTTTATCCCCTTGTATTGTGGGTTTTGAAATCGCAGCCGGGCGCCGCCGATCCGCAGGCGCCCGTCTCCAGGTGCTTCAGACGTGCCGCGCGTAAGCCTCCAATGCGCCTTGCAGGTCGTGGCGCAGCAGTTCCCGGTTTTCAAGGCCGATGGAAAGCCGGATCACGGGCTGGTCGGTGCGCGCATACACGCGGTTGGCCTGCAACGGCGCTGGGTAATAGGCCGCCAGGCTGTGCGTGCCGCCCCAGCTGGCGCCGATGGAGAAGTGCTTCAGCGCATCGAAGAACGCATGATGCGCACGTTCGCTGGCGGGCTGCAGGATCATGGAAAACAGGCAGCCGTTGGTGCGCATGTCGCGCTTCCACAGGGCGTGGCCAGGGTCGGACTCCAACGGTGGGTACAGCAGTTCGCTGACCTGGGGTTGCTGGTCCAGCCAGCGCGCGATGTCCAGGGTGGCATCGCTTTGCGCGGCCAGGCGCACTTCCAGGGTTTCCATGCCGCGCATCACCAGGAAGGCGTCATCGGGGCTGACCTGCAGGCCCATGATGCTCTGGGTTTCGCGCAGCACCTCGTAATGGCCGCGGTCGTTCATGCTGATGGCGCCCACCAGCAGGTCGGAATGGCCGCCAAGAAACTTGGTCGCCGCTTCCACGCAGAAGTCCACGCCATGTTCCAGCGGCCGGAAGCCCAGCGGACTGGCCCAGGTGTTGTCCACCATGGTCAGCACGCCACGGCGGCGGGCGATGGCTGCGATGGCCGGCACGTCCAGCATCTCCATCGTCACCGTACCGGGCGATTCCATGCAGATCATGCGGGTGTTGGGCTTCACCAGGGCTTCGATGCCGGCGCCGATGTCCGGCTGGTAGAACTCCACCTCCACGCCCATGCGCGCCAGGTAGTTCTGCGCATAGGTCTTCAGCGCGCCGTAGCAGGCCGCCGATACCAGCAGGTGGTCGCCGCCGCGCACGAAACCCATCACGCAGCCCATCAGCGCCGCCTGGCCGCTGGGCGTCACCACGCAGTGCTGGCCGTGCTCCAGGGCGGCGATGCGGCGTTCCAGTTCCCGTGCCGTGGGGGTGCCGGTGATGCCGTAGCTGAACCCGTCCGGCTGCCGCGTCTTGCGATTGGCGAAGTCCTGGAAGTTATCGAACACCACGGTCGACCCGCGCATGACGGCAGGCGACAAGCTACGATAGGGCTCATTAGGTGTAGTTATAGATTTCATGTTTTCTATTGGTGGATGCAGGGGGTGAGGCGGTTGGGACAGTTTCTGCCAATCGACCTATTCGTTCAATATAGGGAATCATCTAGCTCGATAAGCGAGGCTTATAGATGGATATGCGCGAGATCCAGGTGTTCAGGGCGGTGATGCGTGCCGGCACCACCAGCAAGGCGGCGCATCTGTTGGGCATATCCCAGCCCGCCGTCAGCCAGGCCATCCGCCGGCTGGAGACCGCGGCGGAGTTACGGCTGTTCGAGCGCGTGCGCGGCCGGCTGGTACCCACGCAGGAAGCCAGCGCCCTGATCGAAGAGGTCGATCGCTGCTTCTCCGGTTTCGAGATGATCGAGCACCGCATCCGCAGCCTGAAGTCATTCGGGCTCGGACGCCTGGCGATAGGCGCCTTGCCGGCGCTGGGCACCGGCTTCATGCCGCGCGCCATCGCGCATTTCGAGCTGGCCACGCGGCGGGTGCAGCTGTCGTTCCAGATCCTCAGCTCGCGCGAGGTGTACCAGCGGGTGCTGGCGGGGCAGCTGGATTTCGGCTTGATGGCCGACGAGCTGGACGTCTCGGGCCTGGAGCATTCGGAATTCCTGCGCGTGCCCGGCGTGGTGGCCATGGCCGCTAGCCATCCCCTGGCGCGCAAGCCGGTGATCACGCCGGCCGATCTTGCGGCCTATCCCTTCATCGCGCTCAACCCGGAGGACGCCAGCCGGCGCCGCATGGAAGCCCTGCTGCACGAGCAGGGCCTCGAGATCAGCCCGATCCTGGAGACGCCCTATTCCAATACCATCTGCGAACTGGCCATGCGCAATCTGGGCTTGGGCCTGGTGCATCCGGTGATGGGCCTGGATTATGTGCAGCGGGGTGTCGTGTTGCGGCCCTTCGCGATGGAAGTGTTCTTCTGCACGCTGCTGGTGTTCCGTCCGGGCAATCCCTTGTCGGAGAACGCCAAGGCCTTCCTGCGCAGCATGCGCATCCAGCTGGACGCCGACCTGGCGCAGTTGGCGCCGGTGCTGGCTCCGGGACGGTGACGCCGGGGCCGAGACCGTGCCGCGGCAGCTGGGCGTGCTTGATCTGCTTACCGAATCTGCTTACCGAATCCGCTTACCAAATCGGCCTACCGAATCGGCCTACCGAATCGAACTACCGGATCGACTTGCCGGATCGACTTGCCGGATCGACTTGCCAGATCGACTTGCCGGATCAGTCTGCCCGACCCCGGCCGCCTGCCCGCCGCCGTGCAGGCATGGCAACCGTGGCGATTGCGCGGGGCGCATCCGTGCCGCCGCTGGCGCAGTTCGAGCAGCCGCCGCGCGGTGGCGCGGCCCAGCGTTGTCCCGCGCGCTGCAGGCGGCCGGGCATGGCCGGGTGGCGCAGGAACGCGCCGATGGCGCGGCGCACGCCGGCATGCAGGCGTGGAAAGAGATGGAGCAGCACGCCGGCGAGGCTGGCGGCCAGGGCGATGGCCACGACGGCGTATTGCCACAGTTGTCCGGTCGCCGTCATAGCAGCCAGCTCGCCAGGCGGTAGGTCAGGAACGTTGCCGCGTAGGCCAGCACGAACATATAGCCGAACGACAGCCACACCATGCGGCGGCTGCCGGTCTCGCGCTTGATGACGGCCAGGGTCGACATGCACTGCGGCGCGAAGGCAAACCACACCATCAAGGCCAGCGCCGTGGCGGTGGAGAAGTTGCCGGCCAGCATGCTGCCCAGCGCGGCGTCCTGGCCTTCGGCCACGCTGTACACCGTGCCCAAGGTCGCCACGGCGGATTCGCGGGCGGCGAACGCGGGAATCAAGGCCAGCGTGATCTGCCAGTTGAAACCCAGCGGCGCGAACAGCGGCTGTATCCATTGTCCGATCATGCCGGCCAGGCTGTAGTCGATGGCGGGGTCGCTGGCATTGGCCGGCGCGCCCGGGAAGCTGGCGATGAACCACATGATGATGGTCAGGGCCAGCATGACGCCCGTCAGGCGCTTGAGGAATATCCAGATGCGTTCCCACAGGCCGATGCCGATGTCGCGCCATTTCGGCAGGCGATAGGTCGGCAGTTCCATGATCAGCGCGGATTCGTGGTTGCGCCGGCGCAGGCGCTTGCCCACGTAGGCCACGCCCAGCGCCGCCGCGATGCCGCCGGCGTAAAGCGCGAACAGCACGGCGCCCTGCAGGTTGAACACACCCAGTACGGGCCGTAGCGGCACGAAGGCACCGATCAACAGCGCATAGACCGGCAGGCGCGCGGAGCAGGTCATCAACGGCGCCACCAGGATGGTCACCAGGCGGTCGCGCCGGTCGGGAATGCTGCGCGTGCCGATGATGCTGGGAATGGCGCAGGCAAAGCTTGACAGCAGCGGGATGAAGGCGCGGCCGCTCAAGCCGACCGACAGCATGACGCGATCGAGCAGGAAGGCGGCGCGGGGCAGGTAACCTGACTCTTCCAGGACCAGGATGAAGAAGAACAACGTCAGGATCTGCGGCAGGAAGCCGAGCACGGTACCCAGGCCGCCGAACAGGCCGTCGCGCAACAGGCCTCGCAGCGGCCCTTCGCCCATCTGGGCAGTCAGCAGGTCGCCCACCCAGCCCATGCCGTCGGCGATGGCGTCGGTCATGGGCTTGCCGATGGCGTAGACCGCCTGGAAAGTCAGGAACATGACCAGGGCAAGTATCAGGAAGCCGAGCACGGGATGCAGGGCCCAGCGGTCGATGCGGTCGGTCATGGTGGTGCTGCTCGCCGGCATCCGTACGGTGTCGGCCAGCAGCGCGCGGACGTCGGCGTGCAGGTCGCCGCTGTCGCGCAGGGTCGCGGGGACGGGCATGGCATCGTCCAGCTGGGCGATCAGTGTTTCGACGCCGTTGCGGCGCACGGCGATGGTCTCCACCACCGGCATGCCCAAGCGTGCCGACAGCGGCGCGAGATCGATCTGGATGCCGCGGCGCCTGGCCTCGTCCGCCATGTTCAACGCCACGATCACCGGCAGGCCCAGGCGCCGCACTTCCAGGAGCAAACGCAGGTGCAGGCGCAGGTTGGTGGCGTCCGCGACGAAGACGATGGCATCGGGGCGGGTTTCGCCGGGATAGTCGCCAAGCAGGACCGACGTGGTGATGCTCTCGTCGATGCTGGCCGAGGTGAAGCTGTAGGTGCCCGGCAGATCCAGCAGGCGCACCACGCGCCCGCGCGGTGTGGTGAAGCGGCCTTCCTTGCGGTCCACCGTCACGCCTGCATAGTTGGCGACCTTCTGATGTCCGCCCGTCAGGCGATTGAACAAGGCTGTCTTGCCGGCGTTGGGATTGCCGACCAGCGCCAGCCGCAGCGTTGCATCATGCATGTTTGCCTCCGGCATCCTCGGTTGCATCTTTCTCCGGGGTCGTTGCGTCGGTCATGGCGCGATTCATTGCGCCGTTGACCGCGCGTGTCACCAGCACGCGCTCGGCTTCGTTGCGCCGCAAGGCGAAGCGCGTGGTGCCGATGGCAATGAGCAGCGGGTCGCCCCCGAACGGCGCCTTGGCCGCGATACGCACCGGCTCGCCAGCGACGAAACCAAGGTCACGCAGGCGTGCCGCGACAGGATCGGGCGAACGCAAGTCGATGACCTGTTCGACCACGGCGTGATCGTGCGTGGCCAGCTCGGAAAGACGTAAAGAGGTCATGCGGAAATCGGCGGAGAGGTGAAGAAAAAAGGCCCGCGTAGCATACACCTCGCCCTCGGAAAAATCTGGCGCCAACTTGAGGCCGATCAACATGGCATTCATGACAATGTGCTGGGACATTTTGTCCAGGGGCAATCTGTCCAATGGCCGGAATGCGGCGCGGCAACATAGAATTTTTCATCGGCGGGTGTAGCCCCCGGCCGCGTTTAGCAGCCGTCTATGCATCGTTTATCCGTCGTTACTTTTTTCCGGCGCTGTTGCCTGAGTCGCATGTCATGACGTTCTCGCCTTCCGCTCTCGATCTCGCGCGTTTCCAGTTCGCGTTCACGGTTTCCTTTCACATCATCTTCCCCGCCATCAGCATCGGGCTCGCCAGCTTTCTCATGGTGCTGGAAGGCGCGTGGCTGAAGACGCGCCGCGAGGTGTACCGGGAGATGTATTTCTTCTGGTCCAAGGTGTTCGCGCTTTCCTTCGGCCTGGGCGTGGTGTCCGGCGTGGTGATGAGCTATCAGTTCGGCACGAACTGGGCCGGCTTCGCCGATTTTGCCGGTGCCGTCACCGGGCCGCTGCTGACCTATGAAGTGCTGACGGCGTTCTTCCTGGAAGCGGGCTTTCTGGGCATCATGCTGTTCGGCTGGCGCAAGGTCAGCCCCAAGGCGCACTTCGGCGCGACCATCATGGTGGCGGTGGGTACGCTCATATCCATGTTCTGGATCTTGTCCTCGAACAGCTGGATGCAGACGCCGCAAGGCGTGCGCATCGAGAACGGCCGCATCGTGCCCGAGGACTGGTGGCAGATCGTCTTCAATCCGTCCTTTCCTTATCGCCTGGCGCATATGGCGCTGGCGGCTTTCCTGGTCGCCGCCCTGATCGTGTGCGCGGGTTCGGCCTGGCATCTGCTGCGCAAGGGTGCGCGCGATGCGGTGCGCCGGGCGTTCTCGTTGTCGCTATGGCTGATCCTGGTGCTGGCACCCTTGCAGATCGTGGTGGGCGACGCCCATGGCCTGAACACCTTGAAGTACCAGCCGGCCAAGATTGCCGCGATAGAGGGATTGTGGGAGACCCATGAGAATGGCACGCCCTTGAACCTGTTCGGCATTCCCGACATGGCGAATGAGCGGACCCGTTATGCCGTGGCGGCGCCGCGCCTGGGCAGCCTGATCCTGACCCACAGCTGGGACGGCGAGATCGCCGGCCTGAAGTCGTTCGCGCCGGCGGACCGGCCCAACTCGACCGTCGTGTTCTGGAGCTTCCGCATCATGGTGGGGCTGGGCATGCTGATGCTCCTGCTGGGGCTGCTGGGCCTGATCTTGCGGCGCGGACGACGCCTGTACGAGTCGCGCTGGTTCCTGCGCTTCGCGGTGGCCATGGGACCTTCGGGCTTGATCGCGCTGCTGGCGGGGTGGGTGACCACCGAAGTGGGACGCCAGCCGTGGGTGGTGTATGGCTTGATGCGCACGGCGCAAGGTGTTGGTCCGGTCACCGTGCAGCAGCTGGGTACATCGCTGCTGCTGTTCGTTATCGTCTATTTCGCGGTGTTCGGCGGCGGCATCTATTACATGCTGAAGCTGCTGGACAAGGGTCCGCAGCCCCTCGCCCCGGATGATGCTCGTCCAACGGCGGGTCCAGCCGCGCGGCCGGCGCCAGCCGTCCCGCCCGCGCTGGAACACGACGTCCTGGCCGCCGCCCTGGGCCACACAGCGCCACGCTGAGCCGACCTGCGCCGGGACGCCGTCGCATTGACCTTGAAGATACTGTCATGACTATCGATCTACCTACCGTCTGGGCCATCGTCATCGCACTGGGCGTGCTGATCTACGTGATCCTGGATGGCTTCGACCTTGGCATCGGCTTGTTGTATCCGCTCTTTCCGCAAGAACGGGAACGCCAGTTGATGATGAACACGGTGGCGCCTGTGTGGGACGGCAACGAGACGTGGATGGTGTTGGGCGGCGCCGGCCTGTATGCGGCTTTCCCCGCGGTCTATGGCGGCTTGCTGTCCGCGACCTACCTGCCGTTGGTGCTGATGCTGTGCGGACTGATCTTTCGCGGCGCCGCGTTCGAGTTGCGCGCGAAGGCGCAGCGCACCCGGCATGCGTGGGACATCGCGTTCATGGGCGGTTCCGCGCTGGCCACGTTCTGCCAGGGCATGGTGCTGGGCACCTTGCTGCAAGGCATACCCATGAGCGCTGGCCGTTACACCGGCAACGGCATGGAGTGGCTGTCGCCCTTCAGCTTCTTCTGCGGCCTGGGGCTTTGCGTGACGTATGCCTGCCTCGGTTGCGGATGGCTGATCGGCAAGACCGGCGGCGAGCTGCAGCGCAAGCTGCTCGCCGTGATGCGGCCTTTGTCCCTGTTGCTGCTGGCGGCCATCGCGGTGATCAGCGTATGGACCATGCTGGCGCAGCCGCGGGTGTCGGCACGCTGGTTCGATCCGGCCAACTTCTTTTATTTCCTGCCGGTGCCGGCGTTGCTGGTGCTGGCGATCGCGGGCATCTTTCGCGCGACGCGCCGCGGCCTGGACCGCCAGCCTTTCGCTTATGCGATCGGTATCGTCTTTCTTGGCTTCAGCGGCTTGATGCTCAGCATCTTTCCCTACATCCTGCCGGGTTCGATGGATATCTGGCAGGCGTCGTCGCCGCGTTCCAGCCAGGGCTTCGCGCTGGTGGGGGTGATCGTCGTCCTGCCCGTCATCCTTGCGTATACCGCCCTGTCGTACTGGGTGTTCCGCGGCAAGGTGGCAAGCGATTCGGGGTATCACTGATGGCTGCCGGTTGGCGTTCCTTCGCCTGGATGGTGGCCTTATGGACGGCCGGTGTCGCCACGGCCGGCGCCCTCGCCTTCGTCTTCAAGCTGCTGATGCTGGGCGCCGTGCGGATCTGACTGCGCCGGGCAGGAGGCGTCTCGCGTGCAGGGAACGCGCCTTGCTGGAAGTGTGCCCAGCCATCCCACCCAACGCAAGGAGACGTCCATGAGCGAAGAGCATCGATCGACCCGTCCCGCCGGTAAGCCGGAGAACCTGCCAAGCGCGGGCAGCGGGGCGCATGAAAAAGCAAAGGGCGAAGATATCCATAGCCGGAGCGCGGATCCGGGACAAAGTAGCTACGGTGGCTTCAGCGGCGAAGACCCGCGCCGCCAGGCACAGGAATTACCGAAGAAAGACGCCGCCACGACGGACCAGAAATCATCGAACGCGGGGCGGCCATGAGAGACCTTATCACTTGCCTGAAAGCGGCCGCCGTGGGCGCTATTGCGATGTATTACCTGGACCCTGACCTGGGCCGCCGCCGCCGGGCGCAGTTGAACGACAAGGTGCGCGATGCCTGCGACAGCTTCAGCCAGTGCGTGCGTAGCGAAGGATCGCAACTGGCCCATGGCGCGCGCCGCGTGGCCAGGGAAGTCGAGTCCAGCCTGACCGCCGCCGTGGTCGACGACTACACCCTGGTGGAAAATATCCGCGCCAGGCTGGGCCATCTGGTCAGCAGCCCGGACGCGATCGATGTTTCCGTCAATGACGGCATCGCCAGCCTGGCGGGCCATGTGCTGAGCGCCGAACACAAGGTGCTCATCACTGCGGTCGCCGCCATGGCGGGCATACGGTCCGTCGCCGACCATCTGTCGGTCTTCGACGAGCCGGGCGCAATGCCCCCGCTGCAGGGCGGTTCGCCTTCTTGACAGGCGGTCAGGGCGCGGACCGGTGCCGGTACTGCGGCGGGTCCGCCCACTGACATCAAATTTCCTGATGCCAGCCGTCAAATAGCGTCGATATACAGGGACGCGTTGCGTATCTAGACTCCATTCATACGTTACCGATGGAGTCCGAGATGGATACGCACACACAGGGCAAGTCCGCTGCCCCCGCCCCTGGCGCCGCTCCCGCAGGCACTTACCCCGACTTTGGCCAACCCGCCGCGTGGACCGCGCAGCAGGCGCATGACGATCGTTCCTGGGTCCTGCGCCTGGGGCCCGCCCATGTGGCCGCGCTGGACAAGGCGTTGGCGCACGCCAGGACGGTCGCCAAGCCCTTGCTGCAATGGAGCAAGGACGATTTCCCGCTGGACGAGGCCACCCAGGCCATCCTGCGCGCCGCCATCGCCACTACGCAAGGACGCTGGGGCATGTGCCTGCTCAAGGGCTTTCCAGTCGATGTGTGGAGCGAAGAGGACACCCGCCTGGCGTATTGGGGCATAGGCCTGTACATGGGCGTGGGCCGGCCGCAGAATCGCGCCAGCGATGTGATGACCGACGTGCGCGATGCCGGCGGCTCCTACAAGACGAAAGGGGGCCGCGGTTACAACACCAATGCCGAGCTGGATTTCCACATGGATTCCTGCGACGTCGTGGCGCTGATGTGCCGCCGCACCGCCAAGTCGGGCGGCAGCAGCAAGGTGGTCAGCTCCATCGCATTGCATGAAGAGATCGAGCGCCTGCGCCCCGACCTGCTGGAAGTCCTGCACCAGCCCTACTACCACAGCTACCAGGGCGCGCAGGATCCCAGCCAGCCGCCTTACTACCCGCTGTCCATCTTCGGCAATCACCCGACCCAGTTCGCCGCCCGCACCAACCGCAAGAACTCGGTGGCCGCCCAGCGCGACTTCCCCGAAGTGCCGCGCTGGACGCCGGCGCAGGAACAGGCGCTGGATCTGCTGGATGAACTGATGGCGGGCGACAAGCTCTGCTACAACATGGAGCTCGAACGGGGCGACCTGCAGCTGCTCAACAGCTATGTGACGCTGCACTCACGCACTGCCTTCGAAGACTACGAGGAGGCCGACCGCAAGCGGCATCTGCTGCGCCTGTGGCTGGCGGTACCCATTTCGCAGGAGCTGCCCGCCGACTGGGACGTGTACTACATCGACGTGCGCGGTGGCGCCGTGCGCGGCGGCATGCGCGGTTCCGGCATCTCGCCGGAGTTCCTCGATTATGAAAAGCGCCATGCGCAGGTGCTGGGCATGCCGTTCGAAACCTGGACGCCCAAGGTGCTGAAGGAAGAAGGGACGCTGGCGGGCGCATGAACGCGCTGGCGCGGCACGCCCTGCCACGCCGCTCACTGCAAGCAAAGGATGCCTGAGGATGATCAGGCATCCTTTTTTATTGCCGCCAGGCGATAAGTCCAGCGAAAACCCCGATCGGGTTATCCACTACTTTTATCGAAACACGAATAATGCATCGATAATTTTGGTTGGATAGCTGGAAATCGATTCCCTATCATCTGCTGCATATCCCATCAGGAATCAAGGAGCAGCACGGTGGCAGCCTGGGCAATCGGTATCGATATCGGGGGCACGTTCACGGACGTGGTGGCCCTGAACTATGAAGGCGGGGCGTTGCGCACGCTGAAGGTGTTGACGACTCACGGCGACCCCGCGCAAGGCGTGGCCGATGGCGTGAAGACCCTGGTCGAGCAATGCGCGATCAAACCTGGCGACGTGCGCCGTGTCGTGCATGCCACCACGTTGTTCACCAACGCCTTGATCGAGCGGCGCGGCGAACCGACCGGTCTGCTGACGACGCAGGGCTTCCGCGACGTTCTCGAAATCGGCAACGAACGCAAATACGATCTGTACGACCTGCACATCGAGGCGGCCCCTGCGCTGGTACAACGCCGCTGGCGTGCCGAGATCGGCGCGCGCATGGATGCCTCCGGCAGCGAGCTGGCGCCGATCGTTGCGGACGATGTCTGCCGCGCGGTCCAGCCGTTGGTCGACGAGGGGGTCGGTTCGCTGGCGGTTTGCCTGCTGCACGCCTATGTCGATGCGCGCCACGAAGTAGCAGTGCGCGACATCCTGGCGCGGCATTTCCCCCAGCTGGAAGTGACCTTGTCCAGCGACGTCGCGCCGGTGATCCGTGAGTTCGAACGCATGTCCACGACCTGCGCCAACGCTTACATCAAGCCCTTGGCGAATCGCTACCTGACCTCCCTGCAGCAGCGCCTGGGCCAGCAGGGGTTGCCCACCGACGTGCTGATGATGCTGTCCAATGGCGGCCTGTGCCACGTCGACGAAGCGCGCCGCACACCCATCGAACTGCTGGAGTCCGGCCCCGCCGCCGGCGCCATCTCGGCGTCGCATTACAGCCTGCGCGATTCGCTGTCCAATCTGCTCGCCTTCGACATGGGGGGCACCACCGCCAAGCTGTGCCTGGTCGAAAACGGCAACCCCGCCATTGCCTACGGTTTCGAGGCCGCGCGCCAGAAGCGCTTCGCGGAAGGTAGCGGCCTGCCCATCCGCATCACCACGGTCGACCTGATCGAGATCGGCGCGGGCGGCGGCAGCATCGCCCACCGCGACGCGCTGGGCCTGCTGAAAGTGGGCCCGCAGAGCGCGGGCTCCGAGCCGGGCCCGGCCTGCTACAACCGGGGCGGCACGGATGCCACGGTGACCGATGCCAACCTGGTGCTGGGTTATCTGAACCCGGACTACTTCGCCGGCGGCACCATGTCCATCGACCTGGACCAGGCGCGCCGCGAACTGGCGCGCGTGGGCGAGTCGGTCGGGCGTGACGTGGTGGGCGCGGCGTGGGGCATCCACGACATCGTTGCCGAGAACATGGCAGGCGCTGCCCGTGTCCACGTGGCCGAGCGCGGCCGTGACCCGCGCGATTTCGTGCTGCTGTGTACGGGTGGGGGCGGCCCTCTGCACGGCTACTACGTGGCCCGGAAGATAGGCGTGCGCACCCTGGTATGCCCACCCGCGGCCGGCGTGGCATCGGCGTACGGCCTGCTGGTGGCCCCGGCGCGCGCGGACCGCTCGCGCACGGTCAGCATGCGGCCGGGCAGCGATTCCCTTCAGGTGCTGGAAAACGCCTATACCGAACTGGAAGGCCAGGTGCTGCAGTCCCTGCAGGCGCTGGAAGCGACCTTCGGGCCGGTGCGCTTGTCGCGCCATGCCGATGGCCGCTTCGTCGGGCAGGGCTTTACCTTGACCGTGCCGCTGCCGCCGGGTCCGTATGGCGCGGAAACGGGCAAAGGCGACGCGGCCGACGAGCGCAAGGTGCTGCTGGCCGCTTTCGAAAGCGCCTATCGCGAGAAGTTTGGCCGTACGCCCCCGGATGTGCCCATCGAACTCCTCAACCTGCGTGTCTCCGGCGAAGCGCCGCCACGCGAAGTCCCCCGCGATGAAGGCGTCGCCGCGGGCAGCACGCCCGCGCCCAAGGCGCGCCGCCAGGTGTACTTCCGGGAGCAGGGCGATTACGTCGATACGCCGATCTACGATCGCAACAGCTTGCGCGCCGGCTTCCAGGCCGACGGCCCGCTGCTGGTCGAGGACGACGGTTCCACCTTGGTGGTGGGGCCGCGCGGACGGGTCAGCCAATCCGCCACCGGCAATCTGATCGTTGAAATCCTGGAGCAGGCATGACGCAGCAAACCCAACTGGCCAAGCTGGCCGATGATCCCATCTTCCTTGAAGTGTTCTGGGCGCGTATACGCTCCATCGTCAACGAAGCCGCCAAGATGATCGTGCGCACGTCGTTCTCGACGCTGTCGACCGAGGCCAATGACTTCGCCGTGGTCCTGACAGACTCCGACGGCCGTTCCCTGTCGGAGAACAGCGGCAGCATCCCGTCCTTCATCGGCACCTTGCCCCGCACCGCGCAGGCCGCGATCGCGCACTTCGGCAAGGAAAACATGCGGCCGGGTGACGTGTTCATCACCAACAATCCGTGGATAGGCACCGGCCATCTGAACGACGTGACGATGATCAAACCGCTGTTCCACCAGGGCCGTATCGTGGCCTTCGCGGCATCCACGGCGCATGTGCCGGACATCGGTGGCAAGATCCGTTCCGTCGACACGCGCGAGCTGTTCGAGGAAGGCTTTCATATGCCCCTCCTCCACTTCCTGCGCGAAGGTAAGGACGATCCGACCTTGCTGCAATTGCTGCGCACCAATGTGCGTACGCCCGAGCAGACCGTGGGCGACATCTGGGCCCAGGTCGGCGCGCTGGAATTGATCGGCCGGCGCCTGGATGCCTTGCTGGGCGAGTACGGCATGGCCGAGATCGATCCGCTGGCGCACGCCCTGTTCGAACGCAGCGAAGCCGCGATGCGCGCGGCCATCCAGGCGCTGCCCGATGGCACGTACCGTTACGAGATGCAGACCGACGGGTTTGAAGATCCGTTCCACTATGCCATCGCGTTGCGTATCGAAGGCGACACCATTACCTGCGACTATGCGGGTACGTCGCCGCAGCAGCCGCGGGGCATCAACTGCGTGCTGGCCTACACGACAGCCATGTCGGCGTATGCCATCAAGGCCTTGCTGCTGCCGGACCTGCCCAATAACGACGGGCTGTTCCGCCCCATCGTGGTGTCCGCGCCGGAAGGTTCGCTGCTCAATCCGCGCCAGCCCGCGCCGGTCGGCGGCCGCTCCTGCACCGGGCACTACGTGCCGACGGTGGTATTCGGCGCCATGGCCCAGGTGTTGCCCGAGGCCGTCATTGGCGGCGCCGGCTCGCCGTTGTGGGTGGCCAATTTCAGCGGCACCCGCGAGAACGGCAAGCCCTTCGCCACGGTGTTGTTCTACAACGGTGGCATGGGCGGTTCGGCGCGCAAGGATGGCGCCTCCGTGATGGCCTGGCCCAGCAATATTTCACCCACGCCGGTGGAAGTCGCCGAACGCGAGGCGCCGCTGTTGTTCAAGTACAAGGCCCTGCGCGGCGGCTCGGGCGGTGACGGCCGCCATCGTGGCGGCCTGGGCGAGGAAGTGTGCTTCGTCAGCCGCCATGCGACGCCCATGTCGGTGATCTTCATGACCGAGCGGACCAGGATACCCGCGCCCGGTATCGCGGGGGGCGCGCAAGGCGGTTGCGGTGAAGTGCTGATCAACGGCGTGAGCATCGACAATCGCAAGACGCACTGGATCCAGCCCGGCGACGAGATTGTCTTGCGCACGCCGGGCGGCGGCGGCTACGGACCGCCGCGCGAGCGGGAAGCCGCTCATGTCGAACATGATGTGCGGCAAGGCTATGCCGGGGGGACCGCATGACATGCCAGGGCGCACGAGCTTCGTGCGCCTCTGCTTTTCTATACCGCACGGGAGAACAACCACCCCGTGTCCCGCAGTTCACATCGCAAGGGGAAACCATGAAGCACTCCGCAGTCAGGCATGCAGTCGGACACACCGCAAGCCATGCCATCAGACGTCTCTTTACCCATGGTGCGCTCGCGCTATCGGCCCTGGTTTGTGCCAGCGCCGCGCATGCCGCTTATCCGGAACAACCCATACGCATCATCGTGCCGTACCCTGCCGGCGGTTCCACCGACCTGACCGCCCGCCTGCTGGGCCAGAAAGTGGGCGAGCAATTGGGACAGACCGTCATCGTCGAGAACCGTCCTGGCGCCGGCAGCAATATCGGCACCAACTACGTGGCGAAGTCCAAGCCCGATGGCTACACGCTGATCCTGGCGACGTCGACGGCGCTGGCGGTCAATCCCAGCCTGTATTCCAATCTTCCTTTCGACCCGCAGAAGGACCTGGCGCCCATCATCATGACCAGCACCATGCCCAATGTGGTGGTGGTCGGCACTGGCAGCAAGGCGCATACGCTGCAGGAACTCAACACGATGATGAAGGGGCCGGGCGGTCCCTGGAGCTACGCGTCCGCCGGTAGCGGCACCCCATCGCACCTGGGTGGCGAACTGTACAAGCGCGCATTGGGCGTGCCGCTGGTCCACGTGCCCTACAAGGGCGGCGCGCCGGCGCTGACCGACCTGATCGGCGGCCAGACGACCTTCATGATCGCGGTGATGCCGGAGGCGATGCCGCTGGTCAAGGACGGCAAGCTGCGTGCGTTGGCGGTGAGCACCAGGAATCGCCTGCCCGGCTATCCGGACCTGCCGACCATCAGCGAGGCGGCCATCCCTGGCTATGAGCTGGTGGCCTGGTACGGCATCCTGGCGCCGGCCGGCACGCCGCCGGCCATCGTCGCCACCTTGAACAAGGCTTTCGACAAGGCGTTGAAGGAACCGGACGTGGTGAAGAAGATGCAGGACATGGGCTTCGACATCACTGGCGGCGCGCCGGACGTGCTGGCCCAGCGCATGAAGACCGAGACGCCGATATGGAAGGACGTGATCGACAAGGCTGGAATCAAGATGGATTGATCTTCGTATACGGCGGCACCGGGGTATCGTGCAAGACTTGGCGCAATATTGCCAGGAAGGCTTCCGCGCCCGGCGATAGCGAACGCAGGCGGCGCGAGATCAGGCAGATCTCGCGCATCAGCTGCGGTGACTTCAGTGGCCGAAAGTGCAAGGCGTGGGCGTAGCCATGCTGTGCCGTCAGTGCCGGCACCACCGAGTAGTTGCCGGGGCTTTTCAGCAGGGAGAACAGCGAGGTGGTGCTCGATGCCTCGTGGCGGTGGCCCTCGCCCTGCTTGAAGCCTCGTGCATGCTTGCGCAGGAAGGAATCGATACCGGTATCGGCACTGAAGCCGACGTAGCTTGCCGGATCCAGATCGCTCCATGGCAGCGGCGCGTTCGAGCGTGCCCGCGGATCGTCGGCTGCCAGGATGATGCCGTAGCGGTCCGTGAGCAAGGGCGTATACAGCAGGTCTTCCAGCCCGCGATGGCGCGAGGCTACGGCGAAGTCGATGGCGCCTTCGGCAACCAGCTGCTCGACCTGCTGCGCGCC
The DNA here is from genome assembly GCF_002209485.1 of Achromobacter sp. HZ34. Taxonomy (GTDB): domain Bacteria; phylum Pseudomonadota; class Gammaproteobacteria; order Burkholderiales; family Burkholderiaceae_B; genus Bordetella_C. Next base: position 340,976 of record NZ_NJIX01000004.1, read on the forward strand.
TGCATCGCGTATCGACACCGTGATCTGCGGGAACTGCGCACGGAAGCGTTCGATGACCTTGTACAGGTAATAGTCGATCACCGAGGCAGCCGCGGCGATGTGCAGGTGCCCGCGCTGCACGCTGGCGAAGGCCTTGAGATCGGCGATGGACGCGTCGAAGCGCTTGATCATCTGCTCGGCTTCGGCCAGGTAGCGTTCGGCTTCCTCGGTCATGGATACACGGCGCGTGCTGCGATCGAACAGCTTGATGCCGACGGCCTCCTCGAATTGCTGGATCACGTGCGTCAGGGACGACTGCGTCATGTACAGCCGGGCGGCCGCCGCGGTGAATGATCCGCTGCGCGCGACGGCGACGAAACAGCGCAAATGACGCAATGAAACGTGGTTGGACATGCTTCGCCCTTTATTCGTTTTTCACGAAAAGAAGACCAAAATTTATCAATAGAAAGGATACAGGCGCACGCGTAAGCTTCAAAGCCATTCCCTTTCCCAACGCTCTCGTTCAGCCCCAAAAAATCATGGCTCTCAATCTGGCGCAGCGCACCCATCGCATCAAACCTTCTCCCAGTTCCATGGCTGGCCAGCGCGCCCGCGAATTGCGGGCGCAAGGCCGCGACATCGTCAGCCTGTCGGCGGGCGAGCCGGATTTCGATACGCCGGATCACGTGGTCGAGGCCGCGATACGCGCGATGCGGGATTCGCGGACCAAGTACACCGACATCGGCGGCACGCCGGACCTGAAAGCCGCCATAAGGGACAAGTTCCGCCGCGAGAATGGCCTGGAGTATGGATCGCAGGAAGTGATGGCCGGCACCGGTGCCAAGCAGGTAATCTTCAACGCCTTGATGTGTACCGTGGAAGCGGGCTGTGAGGTCATCATTCCCGCGCCGTACTGGGTCTCCTATCCAGACATCGTGTTGCTGGCCGGCGGCACGCCCGTGTTCGTGCAGGGCTCGCGCCAGCACGACCTGAAGCTGCAGCCCGAGGCGCTGGAACGGGCCATCACGCCGAACACGCGCTGGCTGATACTCAACGCGCCGGGCAATCCGGGCGGCAGCGTCTATTCGGAGGAAGAGTTACGCGCGTTGGCGCAGGTGCTGCTGCGTCATCCGCAGGTGTGGATCCTGACCGACGACATGTACGAGCACATCCTGTTCGATGACCGCCGGTTCAAGACCATCGCGCAGGTGGAGCCGCGGCTGTACGAACGCACGTTGACGGTGAATGGCGTGTCCAAGGCTTATGCGATGACGGGATGGCGCATCGGTTATGCCGGTGGTCCGCGCGATCTGATCTTCGCCATGACCAAGATGCAGTCGCACAGCACGTCGAATCCCAGCTCGATCAGCCAGGCCGCGGCGACCGAGGCCTTGACGGGGCCGCAGCACTTCATCAAGGAACGGGCGGCGATTTTCCAGCAGCGCCGCGACCGTGTGGTGGGGCTGCTCAACGAATGCGCCGGTGTGAGTTGCGCCTTGCCGCAGGGTGCCTTCTACGTCTATCCGTCCTGCGCCGATCTCATCGGCCGCCGCACGCCCGGCGGCAAGCTATTGAACAACGACGAGGACGTCATCCTGTACCTGCTGGACGAGGAAAACCTGGCCGTGCTGCAAGGCGCCGCCTACGGCACGTCGCCCCATTTCCGCATCTCCATCGCGTCGTCCATGGAGGTGCTGGAAGAAGGCTGCGCCCGCGTGCGGCGCGCGTGTGAAAAACTCGGGTAGTAATTCGCGCAGTACATACGACGACCGTCGAGCGTATCACTGCGACAAAGCCATCGGCGGCCGCCTCGGCCGCCGATGGCTGTTCCACCCCTGGCTATCAGGGCTGGTCCAGCGGACTTGGCTGCGCGTGGATCTGCAGCTTGTAGATCACCACCGGATTCTGTACTTCCATCTTGCCGCCGTTGAAGTCGGGCGTGCGGCTTTGCTGCGATGCCGGGATCCACAGATAGCCGGCGCGGTCTATCCACATGGCATCGCCCCAGACCAGGCGTGGGTCTTCGATGACGACGCTCTGCTTGCCCTCCGGCGAGATGCGCAAGATGCGCTGCTTGTCCGCATCGCTGACGTAGATATTGCCCTGCGAATCGATGGCGGTGCCGCCGGTGGTGGGCGTGTTGGCCCACTTCAGCTCGACGTGCGATTCCAGCTGCTTGGGCGTGACGCTGGCGTCATTGAGCCAGCGCGTGGCGATGCGGGCCAGCGGTCCGGAAGCGGCCTGGTAGTACAGCCACTGGCCATCCGGCGAGACCTCCAGCTGGTCGGCATGGATGTACAGCGGTTGGCCCTTGGCATCCGTCAAGGTACGGCCTTCCGCTTGCAGGGGGCGCGACGCCATCAACGAAGGATGGCTGTCGAGCACGCGCCGCGCCACTCCCGTACGCAGGTCCAGTACCACCAGGCCCGGCGCGCCGGCGTCGGTCATGTAGGCGAACGGCCCGTTGAAACGGACGTCGTCGATGAAGGTGTAGGGATTGACCACGGGCGCCAGATCGTAGACGCGCAGCAGGGAACGCGTTTGCGGGTCGAACTGGAACAGGCGGGCGCCGCCCTTGACGGCGGGTTTGCCTATGCCCGGGGCGCCGGCATCGACGATCCACAGCTTGCCGTCGGGGCCCACGCGCAAGGCATTCACGTGGACATAGCCGTTGCCGATGGGGCCGGCCACCGAGGCCAGCGCGACGTTCCAGTTGGCGTCGGGGAAGGGGAAGGGCTGGCCCTGGGCGTCCAGTTCGGCCACCTGGGTGCCGGGACCGTCCGCCTGCGAGTAGCTGACGAAGACACGTCCTTCGGACGTGGTGGTGACGCCGTTCCAGACGCGCTGTCCCTGGAAGACCGGCACCAGTGGGTCCGTGGACTCCGGCTTGGTGGCGCAGCCTTGAACGGCCAAGAGCGCCAGGCTGGCGGCGGCGACGCCGGCGGCGCGCGTCAGGTTTCTCGCAATCTTCATGCTGATCTCCTTTACGTGGTCAAGGCGGCACGCCGGGTCTATGAAGGAGAGAACGTACCGGGCTTGCCGATGGAATGCCCGGCCGGGTAGCAAATGCCGGACCCGCTTACAATCTCCCGATGACGCTTCCCCTGCTTGCTGTCCTGGTATTGCTCGCGGCCTGCTGCGCGGCTCTCAAATGGCGTCGCACGAGCCGGGGGCTTGGGCTCGTGGCAATCGCGTTGCTGCTGGCCCTTGGATGCGGCCCGGTCCCGGCATGGTTGCTGGAACATCTGCAATCGGCCTATGCCGTGAAGCCGCCGGTCGCGTGGAACACGCGCAATGCGATCGTGCTACTGGGCGCCGGTACCGAAAGCGTCGCGGGGGCGGCCGAGCCAGGCGTATTTTCGTACGCGCGCATCGTCGAGGCGGCAGGGCTCTACAACGATTGCCGGAAGGCCGCTACCGATTGCAAGATCGTCGTGAGCGGCGGTGACGCGGCGCACACGGGCCTGCCCGAGGCGACAATTTATCGGGACGCGCTTGCCAAACTTGGAATGGATGCCGGCGACATACTGCTCGAACCGGACAGCATGAATACGTGGCAGAACGCCCAGTTCACGAGCGCGGTACTGGCGCGCTACGGCGCCGACCGCGTGGTGCTCGTGTCCTCGGGCATCCATCTGCGGCGCAGCGCGTTGTACTTTGCCCATTTTGGCGTGTCCGCGACGCCGGTTCGCGCGGATTATCTGCGTGCGGTCCGGTCGGTGTTACCCCTGGCGTACAACTTCGCGCTGACGGATTTCGCGCTGCATGAATATATCGGCATCGCCCGCTATCGTGCGTACAACTGGCTAGGCTGGAATCCTGCGCGCGTGCGTCCGGGCGACGCATGACGCGGCGGCGGCAGGGGCTGATGCGCTTACCCCTTCACCAGCCCGCCGTCGACGATCAGGTTCTGGCCCGTCACCGCGCGCGCCCAGGGCGACAGGAAGAAGGTAACCACGTCGGCCAGTTCGTCCGGCGTGGTCACGCTGCGCAGCGGCGTCAGCCCGGCGATCAGGTCGAACACCGCCTCCGGCGTGGCCGCACTGGCATCGGTCACGCGCAGCAGGCCGCCCGACACCATGTTGACGGTGATGCCGTCCGGTCCCAGGTCATTGGCCGCCGTGCGCGTCAGGGACAGCAATGCGGCCTTGGCGGCGGTGTAGTCGTGATACGGCACCACGGGGTTCTGGAACAGATTGGTGCCGATGTTGACGATGCGCCCGAAGCCTAGCGCCCGCATGGCGGGCACGGCGGCTTGCAGCGTGTTGACGCTGCCCTTCAGCGCGCTATCGATCTGCTGCTGGAAACGGTCCCAGGCGATCTGGTCTATTTTCGGCCGGGCATCGCCGTCGAAACGGAAATCGGCCAAGGCGTTGTTGACCACCGCCACGATGGGGCGCTCGCATTGCGCCAGGGCCCGGTCGAACAGGGCACGCACGGACTGCGCATCGGTCACGTCCGCCTGCAGGGCGATGACGCGGGGGCCCAGTTCCTCGGCCAGCGCCTGCGCGGCCGCCTCGCTGCGGTAATAGTTGATCACCACCGTGGCGCCTTCGCGCGCCAGCGCGCGCGTGATGGACGCACCCAGTCCGCGCGCGCCGCCGGTGACCAGGACGCATTGTTCATTGAGCTTCATGAGGGAATTCCTTGTCAAGCAACCTTGCCGCCGTCGGCGCCGGGCATCTCGTTGACGGCTACCTTGTGCACGAACTCATAGACGCCATGCAGGTGTTCGCGCATACAGGCGGCGGCGGTGTCCGGATCCCTGGCCGCCAACGCCGCGCAGATGCGCTGATGCTGCTCCAGCACCAGTGAAGCCTTGAGCTTCTGCTTCAAGGCCAGCCGCCGTACGCGGTCGACATGGATCTTCGACTGCTGGATCACGCGCCAGACGCGCGGCTTGCCGGCGATCTCGGCAATGCGTGCGTGCATGGCCTCGTCGGCCTGGTAGAAGCGCACCATGTCGCCCGCTTCCTTGGCCACTTCCTGCTCGCGCAGGATCGCCGCCAGGGCATCGATGCCGGCCTGGTCTATCTTGCCGGCCGCCTCGCGGATCAGCGCGCACTCCAGGTTTTCGCGGATGAAGGCGGCCTGCGTCACTTCCTCGATGCGGATAGGGGCGATGAAGGTGCCCACCTGGGGAAAGACGTCCACCAGCCCCTGTTCGCCCAGCTTGATCAGCACTTCCCGTATGGGCGTGCGGCTGACCTCGAACATGGCGCCCACTTCCGCTTCGGAAATGCTGGCGCCCGGGGCGAGTTCGCCCGACAGGATGCGTTCCAGCACCTGGTCGTAAAGAAGGTCCGAGAGCGGACGCCGGGATGCGCGCAGGTTGCGGATGGGTTTCATAAGACGCTCGGTTGCCGGGAAGGTATTGTACGGGCAGCCGCGTTTACGTACACTAGTATACTAGTATTCAAAACAGACGCGGACTGTAATGGTCCGGGTCACAACGACATACCCCCCGAGACAGGCAGCTCCCCCATGAAAATCACGGACGTACGCGTCACCCCGGTCGCTTTCCGCGACCCTCCCGTTCTGAACGCTTCCGGCCTGCACGTGGCCTATGCCCTGCGCGCCATCATCGAGGTGGAGACCGACACCGGCCACATCGGCCTGGGCGAGACCTATGGCGACCTGCCGATCCTGCAGAACCTGGAAAAGGTACGCGCCGCGCTGATCGGCCTGAGCCCCTTCGACATCAACGGCCTGATGCGCGCCGTGCGCACGCATATCAAGACCGACCTGAGCCAGGGTTTCGCCAACCTGAACCCTGGCACCCACGCCGCCAAGGCCGGTACCAATGTGTTCGGCGCGTATGAGGTGGCCTTCCTGGACGCGCAGGCACAGATCGTCGGCGTGCCGCTGGTCGACCTGCTGGGTGGCCGCTGCCGTGACGAAGTGGCGTACAGCGCCTACCTGTTCTTCAAGCAGGAAAAGCATCTGGACGATCCTTATCCCGCCGACGACTGGGGCCCCATCCTGACGGCCGAGCAACTGGTTGCCAGCGCGCAGCGCATGGTCAGGGACTACGGCTTCAAGAGCATCAAGCTGAAGGCCGGTGCGCTGGATCCGGACTACGAAGCCGAATGCATTCTGGCCCTGCGCAAAGCCTTTCCCGGCTATCCGCTGCGCATCGATCCCAATGCCAACTGGAGCCTGGACACTGGGCGCCGCATCGCTTCCAAGCTCAAGGGCGTGCTCGAGTACTACGAAGATCCGGTGCCGGGACTGGAGCAGATGGCGCTGCTGCACCAGGAAACGGGGGTGAAGATGGCCACCAATATGGTGGTCACCAGCATGGACGAGTTCCGCGATAACGTGCGCATCAATGGTTCGCAGGTGATCCTGTCCGATCACCACTTCTGGGGCGGCCTGCTGGCCACGCGCCAGTTGGCGCAGATGTGCGAAACCTTCGGCTATGAGTTGTCCATGCACTCGAACAGCCATCTGGGCATCAGCCTGATGGCGATGACGCACGTGGCCGCGTCCATTCCCAACCTGCACTTCGCCTGCGACACGCACTATCCCTGGAAGACCGAGGACCTGGTCGAGGGCGGCCCGGTGCCGTTCGTCGATGGCTGCGTGCGCCTGACCGATGCCCCGGGGATGGGCGTGAAGCTGGACCGCGCCAAGCTGGCCGAGCTGCATCAGCAGTACCTGGACTGCGGCCTGCGCGTGACGTCCGAACAGGGCGCCTATATGCGCCGCTACGTCCCGTCCTTCCCCTTGGACAAGCCGCGCTTCTGAAGCGCGGCGCCGCGCGCTGTCCCGGGTCGGACGGTGCGCGGCAAAGGAATGCCGACCCACGCAGCACCATACCTATACCTATCCTTCACGGAGACAACAATGGCTCAGACGTCCAAGACGCTGTTCAAGCGCGGCCTTAACGCGCACCGCGATCCCCAGCCGCAGTCCGTACTCGAAGCCCTGCCCCGACAAAGCACTGAAGGCGCCGCCGGCGTCGCCCGCGTCGCCCGTCGCGGCGTGCTGTCCGCCCTGGGCGGCCTGGGGCTGGCGGCATTGACCGCGCTCACCGCCTATTGCGCCCTGGGTGCCGCGCCGGCGCAAGCGGCCGACGCCAATCCCGCTACCTGGCCCGAAAAGCCCGTGCGCCTGATCGTGCCCTATCCGCCCGGCGGCGCTTCCGACGTGGTTGCGCGCCTGATGGCCAAGGAACTGAATGCGGTCTGGAAGCAGCCGGTGGTGGTGGAAAACCGCTCGGGCGCCAATGGCAACATCGGCGCGGCCATGACGGCCAAGGCAGCGCCGGACGGCTACACGCTGCTGCTGATGGACCTGAGCAGCCTGACCAATTCGCCGGCGCTGTATCCGGACCTGAACTACAGTCCCACCAAGGACCTGGCGGCCATCACCATCGTCGAGTACTCGCCGCATCTGCTGGTGGTGCGCAAGGATTTGCCGGCCAACAACCTGGACGAACTGATCGCCTACGCCAAGGCCCATCCCGGCAAGCTGAATTTCGGTGAAACGCAGGGTTCGATCACGCACCTGGGCGGCATCGTGCTGGCCAAGCAGGCCGGCATCGATATCAACTTCATCGGCTACAAGGGCGGCGCCCAGATCGCCTCGGACCTGGTCGGTGGCCAGATCGACATGACGCTCAACAGCTACCTGGCCACGCATGCATTGGTGGAAGGCGGCAAGGTGAAGATGCTGGCGGTGGCCAGCCCGGGCAAGTTCCCGCCCATCCCGGACACGCCGGTGCTGAAGGACCGCTTTCCGGACTTCGTGACGGGTAGCTGGCAAGGACTGTTGACCACGGGCGGCACGCCGCAACCCATCGTCGACAAGATCTACAAGGACGTCGCCGCCATCGTCGCCAAGCCGGAGATGCAGGCCAAGTTCGCCGAGCTGGGCGCCGTCCCGGTCCCCAGCACGCCGGCCGAATTCCAAAAATTCCTGGTGGAAAAGACGGACTTCTGGAGTAAGGTGATCAAGGACAACAACATCTCGGTCAACTGATCTCCACCCTATGCCACTGATCGTCCTGGGCGCCACGCCGCTGCAATCTTCCGTCCTCGACGATCTGGCAAGACGCCTGGAAACGCCGCCGCCGCGCCGCATCAGCGACAAGGCGGCGGCGTTTTTCCTGAGCGGGCTGGACGACGGCGACAACCGGGGCGGCCCGGATGGCCACGCGCTGCGCACCGATGCCGCGCAGCTCCGCGCTGCCGCCGCCAAGCCGCCTACTTTACGGCCCGGGTTGCGCCATGAATTGAGACATGAGTTGCGGCATGACTGGGTGCATGCGCAATGCCAGGCGCTGGGCCTGGACAGCGCCATCATCGCGCGGCCACGCGCCCTGGCCGACTACCGGCTGATGGTGTTCGACATGGACTCGACCCTCATCAATATCGAGTGCATCGACGAACTGGCCGACCTGGTGGGCAGGAAGCGGGAAGTGGCCGAACTCACCGAACAGGCCATGCAGTCCGGCGCGGTCGACTACGACACCAGCCTGCGCATGCGCACGCGCCTGCTGGCGGGACTGCCGACGACGGCCTTCGCCGCGCTGTATGCGGAACGCGTGCGCTTTTCGCCGGGCGCGGGCGCGTTGATTGCCGCCGCGCGCCAGGCCGGGCTGAAGACCGCCATCGTGTCGGGCGGCTTCGATTACTTCACCGGCAGGGTACGCGCGGAACTGGGCGTGGACGTCGATTACTCCAACCATCTGGCGGTGCAGGATGGCCGGCTGACCGGTGAGATCACGGGCACCCTGGTCAACGCCGACGTCAAGGCGGCGCACGTCAGCCAGCTATGCGCGGACCTGGGCGTGCCGACCTCCGACGCCATCGTCGTCGGCGACGGTTCGAACGACCGCAAGATGATGGCCCTGGCCGGCCTGTCCGTGGGCTTTCGCCCCAAGCCCGTGCTGCGCGCGCAGTTGGGCGTGGTGTTGGATCACCTGGGCCTGGACGTATTGCCGCAAATGCTGGAGTACGCGCAGCTAGCGTCGGCACGCTGAACAGCAGGCCGCAGCCTCGCTGCGCTATTCCTCCGGCGTCGATGTCCGGTAGATCAGCTGCCCGGGCAACAGCTTGTGCTCATTGTTGCCGCTGTCACGCAGCAGCAGTTCGATTGCAGCGGTGATCATGTCTTCCACCGGCTGGCGTATCGTCGTCATGGCGTAAGCCGCGTTGGATGCCACGGGGTGGTCGTCGAAGCCGAATACGCGCACGTCTTCGGGCACCCGCCTTCCCAGGGCATGACGCAGGGCGTCGATGGCGCCGGAGGCAATCTCATCGTCGGCGCAGAACAGGCCATCGATCTCCGGATGCCGCGCCAGCAGCATCTGCGTGGCCTCGTAGCCCCAGCCGTAGGTGAACTCCTTTTCCAGCGAAGGCACATCGTCCATGCCCAGCTCGGCCAGCCTGTCCATGAAACCGGTACGCCGGTCGCGATTGGTCGAAACGGTAGGCATGCCGCCGAGAAATCCCAGGCGCCGGCTGCCGGTGCGCATCAGCGCGTCCGCCGCCATCCGCCCGCCGCCGATATTGTCGGTGGACACGGAATGGCCCTTGGCGACCGCCGAATAGCGGTTGAACATGACCACCGGCACGCCCTGCCGCACGCACAGGTCGGCGCCCGACGAATTCAATGACGCGGTGGTAATGATGACGCCGCGCACGCGGTACTGCAGCACCAGCGGCATCAGGTCGTCCACGGTCTGCGGCGGCGTGGCGTTGAACAGCAACGCCTGCAGGCCCACCCGATGCAGTTCGCGCGTGATCAGTTCCAGTACCACCGGATACCAGGGGTTGGTGATGTTGGCCATCACGATGGCGATGATGTCGAACTTGCCGCTGCTCAGGCCACGCGCCAGGGGGTCGGGCTGGTAGTTGACCAGATCGATCACCTTGAGGATCTTCTCGCGCACCTCGTCGGAAATGGCGCCCTTGCCCGAGACGAAGCGCGACACGGCCGCCTGTGAGACTCCCGCGAATCTGGCGACGTCTTTCTGTGTGGGAGTTTTCTTTTTCACTCTGCTATGTTCGATGGGGCACGCCGTCCATGGGCGCGCGCGTCGCTGGCGGACAGGAAGCGGCGCAGGCAGTTTTCGACGATGCGCGATATGTCATTGTCGTAGCCACCCTTCCACAGGCTGCCCAGGAAAGTAATCGAGCCGGCGGCGAATATGCCGCCGCCGTTTTCAGCCAGACCGACGGCCATATGGCCTCGTACGCCATCGTATTTGCGTGGCAGCGAGGCTGCTATGGTCCAGGTCAGGATTTCTTCGGGCACGATTTTAAAGCCAGGGCCATGGCCGTCCGAAATGCCGACGATCTTCAGCCAGGATGGGGAGCCCAGTTCAGGCACTACCTGGTCCAGTTCGAAGCCCGCGGCGCCGCCGCCGGACAGCCCATGGTCGCCGAAGCGTTGCGCGGTTACGCCCTCGAACAGCCAGGCCACGTCGGCATCGTACGATTCGGGCGTGCGCGTATAGCCGACCCCTTCGAAGCCGCCCTGCACCGCGAAGCCCACCCCGCCGGTGGCCTGAGGTGCGATGCCGTTACGTCGCCACATGCCGCCGTACTGGCCGTCGAACTGGTGGTAGTACTCCCCGGGCTCGGCCGCCCACGCGCGGATGCCGCCCTCGGCGCGGCGGATTTCCAGCATATGCGGCGCCGACGCCGGGCGCGCTACCTTCCAGTAGAAGCCGTTGGCGCCGAAGTACATCAGGTGACCGCCGTTTTCGCGGTAGGCGATGAGGGATTCGATCATGCGCCGCGTGTGGTACTCCGGGTGCGATCCGGTCAGCACCACGTCATAAGGCGCAAGCGCGGCCAGCCCCTGGTCGTCCAGGTCCTCGTCGGTGATGACGTCATAGGCGATGCCCTTGTCACGCAGCCAGTTGGTCAGGTGGGAGTCGGCGGGAAAATGGCGCAGCCCGGACCCATTCGGATCAGGGAAGGTCAGGTAGCCCGGGCGCATGGTGAGGATGGGCCGCAGCCGCGAGGACAGGCAGATACCGGCCGTGTCGCGATAGCGGTTATAGGTGGACGCGCCGAACTGCGTGATGTTGTCGGGGTTGTTGGGGTACGCATCCCAGGCGGCGATGCGCTCGGCCAGCGCGCCGGCATAGTTGCCGCGCGCATGGTTGGCATAGGCCTGGTATGTCATCGTGGAGGCGAGGAACAGAACCCGCGCGCGCGGGCCGTCCGGGTCAGGCGTGACATAGAAAGGAATGGTGTCGGCGCCGTCCGCATTGCGCACTTCCAGGCCATACACGCCGGAAGGCAGTCCCGCCGGGACGCGCAGCCGCAGGGCTTCCTGCCAGCCGCAGTCGGCCAGTGCATCGGCGTGGAACCAGATGGCGGCGTACTCGTCCGGCGCGTGTTTCCAATCCAGCTGCTTGCCGGTCCAGGCGGACGAGCGCACCGCGCGCACGGGCATGTTTTCCAGCACCAGCGTGGGCATGCCGGGTTGGGTGCCGGGGATGCGTTGCGCCTGCATGTCCGTGGCCAGATGCCACTGTCCCACCAGGGTGTCCACTTCGCCTGCGTCGCCCGCCTCGCGCGCCTCCAGCGTGGGGGCTTCCATCAAACCGTTGTAGCCCAGCGCGGGATGGCCGCGCCACAAGGCGCCCAGGCAAAGATGCGTGGGTGCAGCCAGCTCGGTGCCCGTATCCAGTTGCGCCGTGCGCGTCGGCAAGGCGGGCCCGGCACCGGGGACGCCCACGGGCACGTTGGCCACGATAAGGGACAGCCGTCCCGTCATCAGTTCCATGTCCAGCGTAACGGCCTGCCAGCGGTCCTGGATGGCGGCGATGCCGCTGCGCAAAACGCGTGGCGCGCCGTCGCGTTGCAGTTGCATCAGGACGAACTCGCCATGATCGACGGCCACCGCCACGCCCGCGCTTGCGTTGGCGTCTTGCAGGCTGGCCAGCACCTGCAGCGGATCGCTGACCAGGGTGGGACGGGTGCGCAGGTGCAGCGTGAGATGATTGCCCTCGGCGCCGTCTTCCATCCCCGCTCCCAGCACGGCCCATGCACACGAGCCGGCATGCACTGCCTGCTCCAGTCCGGCATAGCTCGCCTGCAGTGGCAGGTCGATCGCCTCGATGCGCATGCCGGGCCCGGCGGGATTGGGGTCCGCGCAATGGATGCGCACGACGCGCGCCGTGAATGCCTGGTTGCCCGTGGAGCTGATGCGGAAGGACAGGTCCTTGCCGGGCGCGGCGGCCAGCGGGGTGACATATCCGATGATGGGAGCTTGCGAGAGCGGAGTCTTCATCGTGGCGTCCTTCAATGCACGGCAAGATATTGTTCGAGGCGCGCGGGTTCGGCGCGGCCGGTGGCGCCGTCGAAAGTATCGGCAACCGCGCCGTTCTCCAGCACCACCACGCGGTCGGCCAGCTCCAGCGCCATGTTCAGGTTCTGCTCCACCAGCAGGATGGTCAGCCCGTCGCCCTTGAGCTGGTTCAGCACATTGGCGACCGCCTTGACCATGATGGGCGCCAGGCCCTGCGACGGCTCGTCCAGCAGCAGCAACCTGGGGCCCATGGCCAGCCCGCGCGCCATGACCATCATCTGCTGCTGCCCGCCCGACAGTTCGCCCCCCTTCTTCTTCAACAGCTCGCGCAGCAGGGGGAAGAGATCCATCAGGCGGTCCAGCGTGTAAGGCGAACCTTCGCGGTAGCCCAGCAGGATGTTCTCGCGCACGGTCAGCAGCACGAAGGGATCGCGCGTTTCCGGCACCAGCGTCACGCCCAGGCGCGCGATGGCCTGCGGGCTCATGCGGGTGATGTCCTGCCCAGCATACTGGATGCGGCCGCTGGCTGCACCGTTCAAACCCATGATGGAGCGCAGCGTGGTGCTTTTGCCGGCGCCGTTACGCCCCAGCAGCGCCACCACTTCGCTGTCGCCCACGTTGAAGGAAACGTTGTGGATGGCCTGGCTGGGGCCATAGTAGGTATTGATGTCCTGGACCTCTAGCAGCATCTTCACAGTCCGAAGTACGCGGCGTGCACCGCCTGGTTGTGGGAGATTTCCTCGGCGGTGCCCGCGGCGATCAGGGCACCGCGGCTCATCACGTGGATCCGGTCCGAGATTTCCATGACGACGTTCATCTTGTGTTCGATCATGATGATCGTGTAGTCGGGCTTGATGGCCGCGATGAAATCCTTCACGCGCTCGGTTTCACGCTGCGACAGACCCGCGGTTGGCTCGTCCAGCAGCAGGATGGCGGGGCGCGTGGCCAGCGTGACGGCAATCTCCAGCAGGCGCTGATCGCCATAGGAGACGGCCCCGGCCGGCGTGTGTTCGTACTGCCCCAGGCCCAGCTGGTGCAGCAGTTCGCCCGCTTCGCGCTTGATGTCGCCGTAGCTGCCGACGCGGCGCCACCAACCCATGCGGCCGCCATGGCGGGCCCGGTATGCGGCCAGCCAGACGTTTTCCAGAAAGGTCAGTTCCAGGTACACACTGGAGATCTGGTAGGAACGGCCCACGCCGCGCCTGGCAATCTGATGCGGTTTCAGGCGCGTGACCGGCACGCCATTGAGCAGGATTTCACCCGCGCTGACGGGCAGGTCGCGCGTCAGCAGATTGAACAGCGTGGTCTTACCCGCGCCGTTGGGGCCGAGAATGCTGTGCAGCATGCCCGGTTCAAAGCCGATGTTCAGGTCTTCGATCACGACGTTGGCGCCGAATTTCTTAGTGACGGCGCGCGCTTCATAGGCGTAGGCGGCCGGGTTCACGATGCGCTCCTTTGAGCGCGCGCGCCTAACAGGCGGCGTGCGCGTTCGAACAGCTCCATGACGCCGCCCTTGAGGAACAGCACCACCAGGATGATGAAGACGCCGAACAGCAGGGGCCAGCGAGCCCATATCAGGCTGAAGAATCCCTGTAGCCAGATGAACACCGCCGCGCCTATCACCGGTCCGAACACCGACGACATGCCGCCGATGATGACCATGAACACCGCCGTGCCGGAATTGGTCCACGATATGGCGTCGATGGGCATGATGCGATAGAGCAAGGCGAACAGGGCGCCGGCCACCCCGGAGGCCGCACCGGCGACAACGAACGCCAGCAGCTGGGCGCGATACACCGAATAGCCCAGCGACGCCGTGCGGCGCGGATTCTGGCGCGCGGCACTGAGGATCAGGCCCAGGGGGCTGTGCATCAGCTGGTACAGGGCGGCGAAGGCGCCAACGAACAGCACGGCGGTGAGCACGTAGAAATGCAGATGCTGCGACAGATCCAGCGTGCCGATGCCGGGCAGGGCGAGGTCGGGCCGGCGGATGCCGCCCAGGCCGTCCTCGCCGCCGGTGACGTCACGCCAGCTGTACGCCAGGTAATAGATCATCTGGTTGAAGGCGAACGTGAGCATCATGAAATAGATGCCGGTGCGCTTGATGCTCATCATGCCGACGAGCAGCGCGATCAAGGCACTGCCCGCGGCGGCCAGCAGCAAGCCCACGGATAGCGGCAGGCTGGTGTGGATGAAGACATAGCCGGCGACATAGCCGCCGACGCCGAAGAACGCGGCCTGGCCGAAGGAATACAGGCCCGCCACGCCGACCAGCAGATAAGTGGCCAAGGCGAAGATGCCATAGATGGCGATCTCGGTGGCGATGTTGACCGGCATGCAGAACGGCGCGCCGACGGCGGCGACGGCCGCGACAGCGGATACCAGCCAGGTGGAGGTTATGCGTCGCATCAGCGTTCCCCAAACAGCCCTTGCGGCCGGATCATCAGTGTGGCGACCATGGCAACGTAGATGAGCACCGTGCTGGCGGCCGGTGCGAACACCGCCGATACGCTCTGGATCAGGCCTACCAGGACGCCCGCGGCCAGGGCGCCGTACAGGGAACCCAGGCCACCGATGACCAGGACCACGAAGGCGATGGACAGCATTTCCGCGCCCATGGTGGCATTGGCGCCCAGCAGCGGCAGCACCAGTCCGCCGGACAGGCCGGCCAGGCCGGCGCCCAGCGCGAAGCCGGTGGTCACCAGCCGCGCCACGTCGATGCCCAGGCACTGGGCCATCTCGCGCTTGTCGATGCCGGCGCGGATCTGCGAACCCAGGCGGGTGCGTTCGATCAGCAACCAGACCACGGCGATCGTCACGGCCGCCATGCAGCCGTTGAACACCAGGTACTTGGGCAGGTAGGTGAAGCCCAGGTCGAAGGCCCCCTGCAACCACTCCGGTGCCGCGGCGCTCAAGCCCGAGGTGCCCCAGATGATGATGATCAGCTGTTCCATGATCAGCGCGACGCCGAACAGGAACAGCAGTTGGTAAAGATAGGGGCCGCGGATCAGGCGGGCCACGCCCAGCCGCTCCACGACGGCGCCGACCAGGGCAGGCACCAGGAACGCGGCGAGCAGGGCCACCGCGAAAGGCAGCCCCAGTTGCAGCGCCGCGAAGCAGACGTACGCCCCCAGCGCATAGAAAGCGCCGTGGGCGAAGTTGGGCACGTTCAGCAGCCCTTTGATGATGGACAGGCCGAAGGCGGTGAGCGCGTAGATCATGCCTATCGCCAGCCCATTGAGCAGTTGTGCGGCTAATAAGGAAACCATGCTCACACCGTGCGCTTGCACTCGTTCAGCTCGGGCGGCTGGGGCTTGTCGCCCTGGGCCACGATGGTTGCCAGGTCGAATTCATTTTTCATGGCATCCGGCGCCTTGCATTGCACGACGTAGTAGGGCCGCACGGTCTGGTGGGTGCGGGCGTCGATGGTGGTGGGCCCGAAGATGCTGTCGAACTGCATGCCCTCCAGCGCCTTCATCACCGCCGCCACCTCCACGCTCTTGGCCTTGTCCATGGCCATCAGCAGCGTGCGCGTGGCGTCATAGCCATAGGCGGCGGCGTAGGACGGCACGTTCTTGTAGGCCTTCATATAGCGCTCGACGAAGGACTTGTTCACCGGCGTGTCGATGTCCTGGTAATAGTTCAGGCCCAGGATCATGCCGCTGCGCATGGCGGGGGAAAGCTCGCGCAACTGCTCGACTTCCAGGGTCCACGGGCCGACGATCTGCACGTTCTTCACGCCGAAGCTGTTGAACTGGCGCACCGCGGTGACCGCGTCCGCGCCGGCCGTCAGCAGGCAGATGATGTCCGGCCGGGTCGACAGCGCCTTGGTGAAGTACTGGGTGAACTGGCGTTCTCCCGACGGATGATTGTCGTTGCCCACCAGTTGCAAGCCCAGCTCCTTGGCGGCAACCTGGGTGTAATGCAGCAGGGACTGGCCGAAGGCATAGTCGGCGGTGATGGTGTAGATCTTCTTCTTGTCCGGCAGCGTCTTGCTGACGTACTCCAGCGTGGCGCGCAAGGCGGTGTAGGCATGCGCGGACCATTGGAAGGTATAGGGACTGCAGCGCGAGCCGGTGAAGTCTTCGGAGCCGCCCGCGGCGTATTGCAGTACCTGTTCCTGGCGCGCCACTTCCAGTTCGGCCAGGCCGACGGCGCTGGAGAAATTACCGAGGAAATAGCGCAGCTTGTCCGAGCTGACTGCTTCGGTCAGCCGCCGCACGCCGACGGCGGGCTTGCCTTCGTCATCGCGCACCAGCAGATTGATCTTCTTGCCCAGTATCGATCCCTGGCGTTCTTCAAGGGCCAGTTGCGTGCCCTTGAGCACCAGGTCGCCGGCGTAGGCAAAGGTCCCGGTCTGTTGCGACAGCACGCCCATGGTCAGCGTGTCGCCGGCGGTCTGCGCCCAGGACAGGCCCGTCAGGGACGAGCCCAGGGCGGCGGCACCCGCCTTCAGTACGGTGCGGCGATCGATTTTTCTGGCAGAAGTCATTGTGATTCCCCTTGATGTGCTGCGTAGATGTGTACTGCGTGGATGTACCGGGTTGCCGTCCCCCGCGGACGTATTGCGCGGGACCTGCGCACTTCGTTACGCCGTGAAGCCCGTTTCGGCCGTGAAGCCCGTTTCGGCCGTGAACCCCATTTCGGCGGCGAAGGAGACCAGGCCCTGCTCCAGCCGGGCCAGCAGATCCTCCATTTCGTCCTCCGTGATGACCAGCGGCGGCGCGATCAGCGTGGCGTTGTTCAAGGGCGCGATGCCGGCCGTGTAGACAATGAGTCCGGCGCGCATGCAATGGGCGGTGAACAGGGCATTGGCGTTGCGCGCGGGATCGGGCGGCGTTTTCGTGGCCGGATCGGTGACGAATTCGAAACCCCACAGCAGGCCGCGGCCGCGCACGTCGACCATCCACGGGAAGCGCGCCGCCAGGCGGTGCAGTCCCGCTTCCAGCTGGCTGGCGCGCGCCGTGACGTTGGCCAGTACCTGGTGTTCGCGCATGTAGTCGACCACGGCCAGGCAGGTGGCGGCGCTGAGCGGATTGGCGCTGAAGGTGTGGCCGAAGGGCACGGTCTTGCCGTTTTCGCCGAAGGCCTGGATGATGCGCTGGTGGAACAGCACGGCGCCCATCGGGGTGTAACCGGAGGTCATGCCTTTGCCGGTGGCGATCATGTCCGGGGCGATGCCGTCCTGCTCGCAGGCGAACCAGGTGCCGGTGCGGCCCATGCCGGTAATCACTTCGTCGGCGATCAGCAGGACGTCGTGGCGGTCGCAGATTTCGCGCAGCGTACGCAAATAGCCCACCGGCGGCGCCAGGGCACCGCCCGCCGCGCCCACCACCGGCTCGACGATGATGGCCGCCACCTTGTCCGCGCCATATTCGCGCAGGATGCGGTCCCACACCATGGCGCCGTGGCCCTCGGCGTCCTGGCCCGACAGCGGGAAGCGATAGGGATAGGGCGGCGGTGCCACCGCGAAGGTATGCAGCAGATTGCCGTAATCGGCGCGGCGGGCGTCATGGCCGGACATGGACAAGGCGCCCATGGTCATGCCGTGGTAGCTGATGGCGCGGCCCAGTACGTGGGTCTTGCCGGGCTGGCCACGGTCGCGCCAGTATTGCTGCGCCGTGCGTAGCGCCAGTTCGGTGGCTTCGGAGCCGCTGTTGACGAAAAACGCGTGGGTCAACGCCGGCGGCGCCAGATCCACCAGCGTCTTGGCCAGCGTTTCGGCGGCGGTGCTGGTGAAGTGCGCCCTGTAGGTGAAGCAGACCTGTTCGGCCTGCGCGTGCATGGCATCCAGCACTTCACGCACCCCGTGGCCGATCGATACCGTCATGGCCCCGCCCGATCCGTCCAGATAATCGCGGCCGTCCTTGTCGTAGATGTAGACCCCCTTCGCATGATCGACCACCGGCAGCTTGGCACCCAGCGGCTGTTTCAACAGCACGTCGACGTTTTCGGTAGTGAATACGTATTCAGTATTAGGCATGATGGCTGGTCGGCAAATTTCGATCGAAGAAAAATCACCGGATAAATAACGGTTTGTACAGGGGATATGAGACAGACTTGACAGGCGCCGTCTGTCTGACGGATATGAATACGAATTCTTATCCAAGTGAGAGACGGCCTCCATCGGGGTTTTCCCAGGCACGGGCTATGACGGAGACGCAGAAAGCGCCCCCGCTCACATCGAGCGGGGGCGCGAGAAAGGTATCAAGCAAGCTGGGTGTCGGGCGCGGGCGGTCCCCTGCGCCAGGACCGGAATCGAAATCAGCGTGAATCGCTGACCAGCGCCACCCATTCCTCGAAAGACGTGGCGGGCCAGTTGTTGCCGAGCTTCAATCCGCTGACGTCATAAGGCCGCGGCGTGCCGAACCAGTTGAACCAGCCCTGCCCGGGAATGAAAACCAGCGGAATGTCGAATTCCTTGATGTGGAATTCGGCATCCGCCGGAAAGTCGGATCGTCGGGGGAGATCCCGCGAAAGTAGACCCCGCGCGAGCAGACCCTTCATTGCCATTGACTGCACCCTGTATTGGATCAGGCTGCCAGCGGAACCGTATTGGGAACTTCCGCTCCGCCGAGCCAGGCTTCGATATTACGCTGCACGCCGCGCGCGAACTCGGCATAGACCTGCTTGCTGAGAAACCCGTAATGCGGCGTCAGCAGCACGTTGGGCAGACCAAGCAGCGGATGGCCGTCCGGCAGCGGCTCGTCGTCGAATACGTCGAAGGCGCCGAAACCCGGCCGCCCCGCGCGCAGGGCGTCGACCACGGCATCGGTGTCCACCAGTTCCGCCCGCGAGGTATTCACCAGCAGGCTGTCCGGCTGCATCAGCGCCAGGCGCTCGCGATTGAGCAGGCGGCGCGTGCCCGCGGCCGGCACCAGGTGCAGGCTGACCACTTGCGAGCTCACCAGCAGTTCATCCAGGTCGACCGCCCGCGCGTCGTGTTCACGCGCGCGTTCGGGCGTCATGTTGGGACTCCAGGTAAGCACCTCCATGCCCAAGGCACGGCCCACCGTGGCCACACGCTGGCCGATCTGCCCCAGGCCGATCAGGCCCAGCTTCTGCCCCTGCAGCACGCCCGGCAGAAAGGCGGTCACGGCCGGATCGCGCCAGACATTGCGCGCGGGCGTAAGCATGAGCTGAGGCAGGCGGCGCGTGGCGGCCAGGATCAGCGACCACGTCATCTCGCAAGTGCTGGCCTTCGACGGCCCCCACTCGGTATGGCTGACCTGAATGCCGGCCTGCTGCGCCGCCGCAACATCCAGCGTCTTGTTGCGCGTGCCGGTGAACACGATGTGGCGCAGGCGCGGCAACTTGGCGATCAGGGCTGCATCGACCGGCGTACGATCGCGCAGCAGCACCACGCAGTCGGCGCCCGCCAGGGCTGCCTCCAGCGCGGCGCCGCGCAGCGCGACGTTGTGCACGGTGAAGCTGTGCGCCGCGCCGGTGGCGGACTGGCGCAATGCCTCCCAGTCCACCCCGTCGCGCAGCCCGTTCTCCCAATCGTCGAGAACGACTACCGAACTCATTGCGCGGCCTTGCGAGCCAGCGCCACCAGGCCGCGCGCGTCCTGCGCCTTGGCCAGGGTCCAGCAAGCGTCCATCAGCTTGCGCACCTGGTCCGCGCCCAGGATGGGATCGGCCTGGCTGCTGAACTTGGCTTCCAGGTCCTGGTCGGACATGGGGCGCTGCAGCGAACCGATGGCGTGCTCGACGAACACGTGGACCTTGCGGCCGTCCTTCAGCGTGGCGATGGCGTCAACGGCGGCTTCATCGATGCTGTCGTCGACCGTGGCGACCACCTTGCGGCGCACCGCCACCACGTCTTCGCGCGTGACGATGTCATCGGCATATTCGCTTTCCGAGGCGCGGCCGAAGATCAGGCCGGCGGCGCAACCGTGGTACACGCTGAACTTGCCTTGCAGGCCGTCGGCGGGCTCCTTCTTGCCGGTCAGTTCCAGCACCAGCGAATGCACGCGCAAGTCGATGCGTTCCAGGTTTTCAGCGGTCACGCCCTGTTCGCGCAACTGCACGCAAGCGTCGATGCTGGGATGGATGACGATGCCGCAGGCGAAGGGCTTGTACGTGTTGAACGAAATCTCGAAGCGCTTGCCCAGGCCCTCGGTGATTTCGTTCCAGTCGAACTTGGTCGACAGCACCTGGGCAAAGCCGCGCGGCGCCTCGATGGCGCGCTTGCTGGCGGTGTAGCCTTCGCGTGCCAGCAGGGCCGACATCAAGCCGGCCGACGCCGCGCCGCCCGGATGGAAGGGCTTGGTCATGGTGCCGAATTGCTCGCGCAAGCCGACCGGCTGCGAAGCCGCGATGCCCAGCGCCATCTGCGTCTGGTCGGCATCCAGGCCCAGCAGGCGGGCGCAGGCGGCGGCGGCGCCGAAGCCACCGGTGGAGCCGGTGATGTGCCAGCCGCGATCGTAATGCTGCGGGTAGATCATGTTGCCGATGCGGCACGACACGTCGATGCCGATGACGACGGCATCGATGATCTGGCGGCCGCTGGCGCCGGTCAGTTCAGCCAGTGCCAGCACGGCGGAGCAGACCGGGCCGGCGGGATGGATGATGGTCTTCAGGTGGGTGTCGTCGAAGTCGAAGGTGTGCGACGTGATGCCGTTGATCAGCGCGGCGCTGGCGATGTCCACCTGTTCGCTGCGGCCCAGCACGCTGGCCTGGGCCGAGGGCTTGAGCACTTGCACGGCGCGCAGCGCGGCTTCGCCCGCTTCGTGTTCGGCGGCGCCGACAGCGCAGCCCAGCCAGTTCATGAAGGTGCGGTGGGCTTCGTGCTCGACGGCATCGTCCCAACCGCGCGACGGATGGTTGACGATGTATTCGGCCAGGATGCGGGTGACCGGCGGGGCGTTGTGATCGGCATCGATCTTGGTATTCAGGGCCATGGATATCTCTCGGGGTGCAACAAAAAACGGGGTGGCTGGACGCCTGCGTCAGGCGTCGAGTTGGATGTTCTGCTCTTTCGCCAGCTTGGCCCACCGCGCATAGTCCTTGGCGACATAGGCGGCGAATTGCGCGGGCGACATCGGCATGGGCACGATGGCTTCGGTGTCCAGCGACTTGATCAGCGCGGGATCCTGCAGCACTTTGTTCAGGGCGGTGTTCAAGGTCTGCACCACGCCACCTTCCATGCCTGCCGGACCGGAGACGCCATACCATTGCAACACATCGTCGAAGCCGCCCAAACCCAGCTCCTTGAAGGTCGGCACGTCGGGGAACGCCTTGTTGCGGGTTTCGCCGGACAGGGCGATGGCGCGCACGGTGCCCGCGCGCAGGTGCGGCACGGCGGCGGCCAGGCCGGGGAACATGAACTGGGTCTGCTGCGACAGCAGGTCGGTGAACGCCGGAGCGATGCCCTTGTAGGCGATGTGAACCATCTTCGTGCCGACCTGTTGCTGCAGCAATTCCATCAACAGGTGGGTCAGGGAGCCGGCGCCGGCGGAACCGTAGTTCACATTGCCCTGCCCCTTGGCGTAGGCGATGAACTCCTTCAGGTTGTGCACGGGCAGCTTGGAATTCACCACCAGCACATTGGGCGTTCCGCCTATCATGCCCACCGCCGTGAAGTCCTTGATGGGGTCGTAGGGCACCTTGCGGGTGGCCGGAGCGGTGCCCAGCGTGGCGACGTAACCCTGCATCAGGGTGTAGCCGTCGGGCTTGGACCGCATGGTCTTCTGGCACGCGATCACGCCACCGCCGCCGCTCTGGTTTTCCACGATGAAAGTGGCGCCCAGTTCCTTGCCGACGGCATTCGCGGTGGCGCGGCCGACGTAGTCGCTGCCGCCGCCCGGCGCCACCGGCACGATATAGGTGATGGGGCGGTCGGGGTAGGCGGAAGCGGCCAGGGACGGCAGGGCGTAGGGGAAGCCGATGGCGGTGGCGCCGGCGCCCAGCAGGAAGGAACGTCGTTTCATGGGGGTTGTCTCCTCGGGGAATATTTTTAGACTTGGGGGGAAGCGCGGCGGTGCATCACATGATGGATAGCCGCTCGTGGGCGTTGATGACGTGCCTGGCCAGCAGCTCGGCGTAGGCGCCGGCGTGCTGGGGCGAGCCGACGTTGCGCAGGGCATCGACGATCTGGCGGTGCTCGGCGTTGGAGTGCACCCGGTGCTCCTCATTCGACAGGTTCTTCAGGCGCGCCAGGTGCAGTTTCTGGATGACGTCGCGATAGGCCTTGGCGATTTCGCGATTGCCTGCGTACTCGATGAACAGCCAGTGGAATTCCAGGTTCTGGCTGTAGTAGCCCTGGGCGTTGCCTTCACTGATGGCGGCGTCCATCGCCGCCACGCAGGTGTCCAGTTCGCGCACGAGCTCTTCGCGTTCATCCTGGGGCAGTTGCGCCGCCGTGCGGCCGGCGTGGCTGTCCAGTACCGAACGGAATTGATAGAGGTCCTTGACTTCGTCGTCGCTGAGTTCGCGCACGTAGACGCCGGAATGCTTGCGCGAGACCACCAGGCCGGCGCTCTCCAATTCACGCAGCGCTTCGCGTACCGGCACGCGCGAGACCTTCAATTGCTCGACCAGTTCCGATTCGCGCAAGGCCTGGCCGGGCGCGTAGTCACCGGACAGGATGCGATTGAGCAATTGGTCGCGCACGAGCTTGCCGAGCGAGGTGTTCTTGATGTCCTCGAACGTTGCCTGGCCAGTGCCGGAGGCGAGCCACTTCATGGTAAGACTCCTGCTGGGTGTTTCGTAGAATCGTATACGATTAGACGACTGCTGGCGGTACGCTGTCAATCGACCTACGGGAAAACCTTGAGTGGAAATTTGCGTCCCCGCCGTTGTGGGCGTGCACGGACGGCGTTAGGCTATAAAAAAGATCGAATTAAAGTTCGCATTCCGAATTCGAAGAGATCAGTGCGGTCAGGGCATGCCCCCGCGCCAGCGATGGAGACAGACATGAAGCGCAACGCGCCATTTTTTAGCCCCATTAAACGAATTAAAATTCGCATTCCGAACTGATGGTTCGATTCGACAGGAACGCGACGATGAAAGACGCCAGCACGATGGACGACAAGCCGGACGGGCACGCGGCCGCTAAAGCCGGTGAGAAAGCCGACAAAGCTGCCGATAAGGCAGGCAAGAACACCGTCCAGTCCCTCGCCAAGGGCTTTCGCGTCCTCGAAGCGTTCACCGCGCGCGAGCCCGAACTGACCATGGCGGACGTTGCCCGCCGCTGCGGCATGGACAACGCCACCGCTTTCCGTTTTCTCAATACCCTGGTCGACATCGGCTACGTACAGCGCGTGCCCGACAGCCGTCTGTTCCGCCTGTCGTTCAAGGTGCTGGACCTGGGCTTCAACGCCATCGCCCGTTCCGACCTGCGTGCGCGCAGCCGGCCCATCCTGCGCCAACTGGTGGGCGAGGTGAATGAAGCGGCGTCGGTCGGCGTGCTGGAAGGCGCCGACGTCATCTACGCCGAACGCATACAGGCAGGGCTGACGCGCCTGGGCGTGGATATCCGTATCGGCAGCCGCGTGCCAGCTTATTCGACCGCCGTCGGCCATGCCATCCTGGCCTGGCTGCCGCGCGACGCGCAGATCCAGGTGCTGGAGGCGCAGCCGCGCGAGCGCCTGACCGACACCACCATTACCGAACTGCCGGCCATCCTCGAACGCCTGGCGGCGGTGCGCGAATGCGGCTATGCCCTGTCGAACCAGGAAACCGTGTCGGGCCTGTTCGTCATCGCGGCGCCCGTGCTGGACGCCGACGGCGTGCCGCTGGCCGCGCTCAGCGTGGCGGCACCGGCCATGAATACATCGCTGTCCGCCTTCGAAGCGTCCACGGCCGCGCCCCTGCTGGCGGCGGCGGCGGAACTGTCCAAGGCCTTGCAGACGACGGGCGGATATACCTCGCCGGCCGCCGGTTCGCCGGCGGCATCTATCAAACCCAACGGCGCAGCGCGCCAGGTCACGTCACCACGCATCACCTAGTTCATTTCCCAGTTCTTACCCCACGCCCCAAGGTCCACCCCAGAGACCGGGCCACGTACCCAGGAGACAGCAGTGTCCAGTATCGATTTCAACGGCATCATCCCGGCTATCGCCGTGCCTTTCAATCAGGACTACAGCATCGACGAGCCGGAGCTCAAGCGCTTCTCGCGCTGGCTGGCGGGCCAGCCGGGCATCCACGCCCTGATGACCAATGGTCACACCGGCGAGGTGTTCTCGCTGACGCCGCGCGAACGCGCCCACGTCACGCGCCTGACTGTCGAGGCGGTCGGCGACATGTGTCCGGTGATTTCCTCCATCGTCTGCGAAGGCATCAACGATGCCGTGGAGCAGGCCGGCATGGCCAAGGAGGCCGGGGCGCGCGGGCTCGACATCATGCCGCCGCACCACTGGCTGCGCTTCGGTTTCAAGCCCGAGCACTGCCTGGACTACTTCACGGCAATCGGCAAGGCCAGCGGCCTGCCGTTGATCGTGCACGTTTATCCGGCATGGACCCGTGCATCGTTCTCTTCCGACTTGCTGGCCGAACTGGCGCGTTCGCCGCACGTCGCGGCTTTCAAGATCGGCACCCGCGAAATGAACAAGTACGCGCGCGATCTGCAGGCCATCCGCGCGGCCGATCCCACCAAAGCCTTGTTGACCTGCCATGACGAATACCTGCTGGCTTCGATGGTGCAGGGGATAGACGGTGCGCTGGTGGGCTTTGCTTCCCTGGTCCCAGGCCTGATCCATGAGTTGTTGCAAGCCGTGCGGGCCGGCGACCTGAAGCAGGCCATGGCGGTACAGGCGCGCATCACGCCGCTGAAGGACGCCGTGTACGGCGCGGGCGAGCCCACCGGTGAAGCCCACGGCCGCATGAAGGCCGCCATGGCGCGCGCGGGCATCATCCGCAGCGCCACGGTGCGTCCGCCCACGCACGCGCCCAGCGAAAAGGAATTGCGCGCCATCGATGCCGCGCTGGTGGCGGCGGGGCTGACGGTACAAGCGGCGGCGTAGTCGCGGCCGTTGGCCACAAGGCAGCGTGGCGCGACGCGTGGACGCTGCACCCAAGCTGTATGTATGCAGGGTCGAGCACTAGAACGCCACAAGGCGTCAGCCCGACCCGCCGACACGATGCGCCCCAAGCGCGTCGGAAGGAGACAGAGACATGTGGAGCAATACGCAGCCGCGGCTGCATAGCGTGGAGCCGCCGGCGCCGCGGCCGCCCTTGATAGGCATGCGCGCGGCCGCCAAGACCTACGAAACGCAGACCGGCGCGGTGCGCGCCCTGGACGGTGTCGACCTGGATATCGCCGATGGCGAATTCGTCAGCATCGTCGGCCCATCGGGCTGCGGCAAGAGCACGCTGTTGCGCATGCTGGCCGGCCTGGATGATTGCGAAGAAGGCGAACTGACCTTGGAAGGCAGGCGCATCGACGGCCCCTCGCGCGATGTCGGCGTGGTGTTCCAGGCGGCCAATCTGCTGCCGTGGCTGACCGTGCGCCAGAACGTCGAACTGCCTACCCGTGTCGGCGGCAAGCATGCGCCCGGCGAGGTGCGCGTCGATGACCTGCTGCAGATGACGGGCCTGGCGGACTTCGGCGCGCGCTATCCCTACGAGCTGTCGGGCGGCATGCAGCAGCGCGCGGGAATCTGCCGGGCGCTGGTCCGCAATCCGCGCACCCTGCTGATGGACGAGCCCTTCGGCGCGCTCGACGCTTTGACGCGCGAACGCATGAACATGGAGCTACAGCGCATCTGGCAGGCCAACGGCAAGACCGTGATCCTGATCACGCACAGTATTTCCGAAGCCATCTTCCTGGCCGATCGCGTGGTGGTCATGTCGGCACGTCCAGGCCGGGTGCTGTGCGATCTGAAAGTGGACATTCCCCGGCCGCGCGGCTTCGACACCATCATCAGCCATCCGGAATATGCCCGCCTGGCGCGCGAGATTCGTGGGCTGCTCAATGCCCAGGGAGAGATCGAGTGAGCACCACCCTGCATCCTGCGGCCGCTCAGCCGGCCCCCCAACGTGACGCTTATGCCGCGCCAGCGCGTGAAGCCGATGCCGTGACAGGCATTGCGTCCAACGGCCCTGCCGCCGCATCCGCCTTGCCACGTGGCATCAATCCGCCAGCGGGCGCCCGCGTAGCGGGTCGCCGCAAATCCCGCGGCGATGTCAAAACCTCCTGGATCACCCTGGCGGGACTGGCCGTGCTCATCGCCGCCTGGTGGCTGAGCGTGCGGCTGCTGCACGTACCGTCCTACATCCTGCCCGAGCCGCTGGCGGTGGTGCGTGCCCTGTAGTCCGGGCTGGCGGTATCGCCGGCCAGTCCCACGGGCTACTACCTGCCTTTATGGAGCACGTTTTGCAACGCGGCCATCGGTTTCGCCATCGGCACCGGCGCCGGTCTGGTGCTGGGGTCGCTGATGGCGGAGAGTCGCACGATAGAGCGCCTGCTCATGCCCTATGCCTTCGCCTTGCAGAGCCTGCCCAAGGTGGCGATCGCGCCCTTGATCGTCATCTGGCTGGGCTTTGGCGACGGTTCGAAGATCGCCATCGCCGCGCTGCTGTCCTTCTTTCCGATCCTGATCAACAGCTTCACCGGCCTGCGCGCGGTCGAGCCGGAACGCATCGACCTGATGCGTTCGCTGTCGGCCAGCCGCCTGGAGACCTATCGCATCGTCAAGCTGCCCAACGCGGCGCCCTATATCTTCGCCGGGCTGGACATGGCGGTGGTGTACGCGCTGCTGGGGACGATCGTTGCCGAATTCCTGGGCGCGCAGCGGGGCATGGGGGTGGTCATCACCCAGGCGCAGGCGGTCACCGACGTGGCCGGGGTGTTCGCCGCCCTGGTCATCCTGGGTGCAATGGGCATCCTGCTGCACGCAGTGGTACGCAGATTGGAAAAGCGCGTGGTGCATTGGGCGGATCGCAATAAACGTTGAAGCTGCTTATCCAACTGACGACCCGGCGGGTACGCCGCGGCGCCGGATTCGGCGCCGGCCTGTGGATAAGTGGCAATGCCTTAAACCGGAAATAGAAGTACTGAACCAGGCACACAAGGAGAACAACATGCGGATGGAACGGAGACATTTTCTTTTCACGGCGGGTGCGATCGGCGCGGCGCTGGCGGCCCGGCCTCGTACGGCTTGCGCGGCCGACCTGCGCACGGTCAAGCTGGGCGTGGGGTTGAAGGCCATGAGTCCCATCGTCATCAACCTGGCCATCGGCGAGGTGCTGGGCTACGCCAAGGAGGAAGGACTGGCGTTCAACGTGCTGGCGTTGGGCACCAACGGCAATGTGCAGGTGGCGGTGGACCGTGGCGATGTCGACGTCGGTGTGGGCGTGCCTTCTTTCGGCCTGCCCCTGCTGGCCAAGGGCGAGTGGAAGACCTCGAAGAATTTCTACCAATACACCTATCCCTACAAATGGGATATCGCGGTGGCGCCGGATGCCACGGTGACCAGCTACGAGCAGCTCAAGGGCAAGCGTATCGGGGTGTCGGATTTCGGCGCTACCGATTATCCGGTGACGCGCAATGTGATGCGTTCGCTGGGCCTGGATCCGGACAAGGATTTCAAGTGGATCGCGGTGGGCAATGGCGTACCGGCCGGGGTGGCCCTGCAGCGCGGCGCCATCGACGCGCTGGCCTATTACGACACGGGTTTCGGCCAGATCGAGGCGGCGGGCATTCCGTTCAAGCTGGTGCCGCGGCCGGCCAAGCTGCCGCTGGTGGGCGGGCAGTTCCTGGAAACGCGGGTGCAGACGTTGGAGAGCCAGCGGCCCATGGTGGTGGGTGTCGGCCGCACGGTGTGCAAGGCCTCGCAGTTCATCCTGGCCAATCCCAAGGCCGGTGCGCAGGCCTTCCTGCGCATGTACCCGGAGACCGCGCCGCGCGGCAGCAGCGAGGAAGCCGCCGTGGCCGCCGTGCTGCAGGCCATCAGCCGCCGCATCAAGCTCTATGAACCGCCTTATGCGGGCGCGAAGATGGGCAGCATCAATGTGCAGGAGCTGAAGACCGAAGCGGAGATGAACGATTTCAAGATCAGCGACTACAGCGCTTTCTATACCAATGCGCTGATCGACGAGATCAACAACTTCGATGTGGCCAAGGTGCGGCAGCAGGCCAAGGACTATAAGTAATGGCGGGGGCGGCGATGATGGGCGGCCCGTCCCCGGTTGCGCTTCCCGGCACGGCTGCGCAGGCGCCGTCCGTGCCGGCGCGCGCGCTGGTCACCGGCGCCGCTTCCGGCATAGGCGCCGCCATCGCGGCGGCCTTGCGCGCCGCGGGCTGGTCGGTGGTAGGGCTGGACCGCAGCCCTGCGCCGGTCCGCGATCACGCTGCGAGCGGCGCGACGGACGGCCCTGATGCGACAGACGACCGCGGCGAAAGGGGGGGCGGCGGGACTGACGGTGGCGGAGGGACGGGCGGCGGCGGCAGGATGGATGACCATGGCGGGACGGTCGGCTTTGCGTCGCATCACGTCCAGGTCGACCTGACCGACGACGTGGCCCTGCGCGCGGCGTTGCGTCGCGTTGGGGCGGTGGACGCCG
Organism: Achromobacter sp. HZ34; assembly: GCF_002209485.1. Taxonomy (GTDB): domain Bacteria; phylum Pseudomonadota; class Gammaproteobacteria; order Burkholderiales; family Burkholderiaceae_B; genus Bordetella_C. The sequence goes on from NZ_NJIX01000004.1 coordinate 369,739, forward strand.
TCGTCCATGCGGCCGGCTTCATGCGTACGGCGCCACTGGGGCAGCTGGATCCCGCTGACGGCGAGGCCATGTGGCGCATCCACGTGCACGCGGCCGAAGTGCTGGTCGACGCCGTGGCGCCCACTTTGCCCGATGGCGCCAGGATCGTCCTGGTGGGCAGCCGCACGGCCAATGGCGCGGCCGGGCGCAGCCAGTATGCCGCCACCAAGGCTGCCCTGAACGGCATGGCTCGCTCCTGGGCCGCGGAACTGGCCCCACGCGGCATCACGGTCAACGTCATTGCCCCTGGTGCCACCGATACCCCCATGCTGCGCGACCCCGCCCGCGGCGGCACCCCGCCCCGGCTCCCGCCCCTGGGCCGCTTCGTCCGCCCAGAAGAAATCGGCGCCGTGGCCGCCTTCCTGCTGGGCCCTGGCGCAGGCGCCATCACCGGCCAGCAAATCATAGTCTGCGGCGGCGCTTCGCTTTGATGCAGTGACGGCCACGCATCGTCTTGATGCCAAGGCAGCGACGGATCGTGTTGATGCCAAGGCGGCGACGTATCGTGCTGATGCCGAAGCAAGGCATCGTTGAGGCCAAGGCAGCCGCGCACCGTTACCATCCAACGCCTTCGCCTGGCCTCCGCCAGCAGCGCCCCGCCCCCAGCCATGGGGCGCTAGCCCAAAGAAGGGGGCGTGGGGGTTTACCCCCCACAATAAAAAACGCTCTTCGCCAGCACCGAACGCCACAAACCTGTATCCGCTACCCCACACTCCCCCGCCCGAGCAAGTTTCAATACCCCTCCAGCCCCCTTTCCCTTAGACTCATTTGACCTGGATCATGGCGCCCCCCCGCAGGTACGCGAACAATCTCGCTGTATCTACACGGAGATCGTCCCATGCCCCCTGATCTGCCGGCCGGTTCAAGCCGCACGGCCCGGTGCTGTCGGCGCGCGCGCCCACCACGCCCGCGTTTCGCTTCCTTCTTTCCTTTCGTATCGCCCGTATCCGCTGTACGCCCGCCCCCCAGGCGATACACGTTTTCGACGAGGTGAGCCGTGAGCAGGAAACGATGTCCGTCCTTACTCGCGCGCGCCGGAGCGTTCGGCCGCGCCCATCCCACCGCCCGTGAAATCGCACTGGTGGTGATCGTCAAGCTGACCCTGCTGGTGGTGCTGCAGCTTCTCTTCTTCTCGAATCCGCAGAAGAACGCCTCCTTCGGTCCCAATCAAGTTTCCGCCGCCCTGGTCGGATCCCCCACGCAACCCTCGGAGACCGGCCATGATCGATAGTCATGTCGTCGACCTATCGCGCCTGCAGTTCGCGGTTACCGCGCTGTACCACTTCCTTTTCGTCCCCCTGACCCTGGGCCTGTCCTGGATCCTGGTGATCATGGAGTCCGTCTACGTGATGACGGGCAAGCAGATCTACAAGGACATGACCCGCTTCTGGGGCAAGCTCTTCGGCATCAACTTCGCCATGGGCGTGGCCACCGGCCTGACCATGGAGTTCCAGTTCGGCACCAACTGGTCGTACTACTCCCACTACGTGGGCGACATCTTCGGCGTGCCGCTGGCCATCGAAGGCCTGATGGCCTTCTTCCTGGAGTCGACCTTCGTCGGCCTGTTCTTCTTCGGCTGGAACCGGCTGACGCGGGTGCAGCATCTGGTCGTCACCACGCTGGTGGCGCTAGGCTCGAACCTGTCGGCCCTGTGGATCCTGGTCGCCAACGGCTGGATGAACTTCCCCGCCGGCGCGCACTTCAACTACGAGAACATGCGCATGGAACTGACGGACCTGTCGACCGTGCTGTTCAACCCGATCGCGCAGGTGAAGTTCGTGCACACCGTGTCGGCGGGCTATGTCACCGCCGCCATGTTCGTGCTGGGCATCTCGGCCTGGTACCTGCTGCGCAAGCGCCACATCGCCTTCGCCAAGCGGTCCTTCGCCATCGCCGCCGGATTCGGCCTGGCATCGACGCTGTCGGTCATCGTGCTGGGCGACGAATCGGGCTACACCACCGGTGAGGTGCAGCAGATGAAGCTGGCCGCCATCGAGTCCGAATGGGAAACCCAGCCGGCGCCCGCGTCCTTCACCCTGTTCGGCGTGCCGAACCAGGCGGAGCAGCGCACGGATTACGCCGTGCGCATCCCCTACGCCCTGGGCCTGATCGCCACCCGTTCCGTGTCCGAACCGGTGGTGGGCATCAAGGACCTGGTGAAGGAAAACCGCGCCCGTATCGAAAACGGCATGCTGGCCTACAGTGCGCTGCGCGACCTGCGCGCGGGCGATACGTCCGACCTGGCGCGCGAACGCTTCGCCGCGCACGAGAAAGACCTGGGCTATGGCCTGCTGTTGAAGCACTACACCGACAAGGTGGTGGATGCCACGCCGGCGCAGATCGACCGCGCCGCCGCGGACACCGTACCGCCCGTGGCGCCGGTGTTCTGGTCGTTCCGCCTCATGGTCGGCATAGGCATCCTGAGCTTGGTGACTTTCCTGCTGGCCTTCTGGTTCAGCGCCCGGCGCCTGGTGGACTTGCCGCGCTACCGCTGGTTCCTGCGCTGGGCGGTGTGGGCGATACCGCTGCCGTGGCTGGCCGCCGAGTTCGGCTGGGTCGTCGCCGAAGTGGGCCGGCAGCCGTGGACCATCGCGGGCATCCTGCCTACCCGCCTGTCGGCCTCCACGCTGCAGCCCGGCGACCTGTACTTCAGCCTGGCCGGCTTCATCTTCTTCTATACCGGACTGCTCATCGTGGAAATGTTCCTGATGGTGCGCTACGCCCGCCGCGGGCCGGACTACCATCCCGAGCCGATGGGCGGACCGGGTCTGCCGTCCCTGGCCGGCAAGTCGGCTTAAGGAGCCCACCATGTTCGATTACACCGTTTTGCAAGTGATCTGGTGGGCGCTGATCGGCACGCTGCTGATCGGCTTTGCCCTTACCGATGGTTTTGACATGGGCGCCTGCGTGTTGCTGCCCTTCGTGGCGCGCAACGATACGGAGCGCCGTGTGGTGGTCAACGCCGTGGGCGCCACGTGGGAAGGCAACCAGGTATGGTTCGTCACCGCCGGGGGCGCCACCTTCGCGGCGTGGCCGCGGGTATACGCCACCGCGTTCTCGGGCTTCTACGTCGCCTTGCTGCTGGTCCTGTTCGCGCTGTTCTTCCGGCCGGTGGGCTTCGACTATCGCGGCAAGATCTCGGATCCGCGCTGGCGCGGCTTCTGGGACTGGTCGCTGTTCGGTGGCAGCCTGGTGCCGGCGCTGGTGTTCGGCGTGGCCTTCGGCAACCTGCTGCAAGGCGTGCCGTTCGAGTTCGATGCCGACTTGCGGTCGACCTATACCGGCAGCTTCTTCGCCTTGCTGAACCCCTTCGCCCTGCTGTGCGGACTGGTCAGCCTGTGCATGCTGGTGACGCATGGCGCCGCGCTGTTGCAGCTGAAGACCGATGGCGCGGTACGGGCCCGTGCGGCGCGGGCCCAGCGTTGGGCAGGCTTGGCCGGCCTGGTGCTGTTCGCCTTGGCGGGGGTGTGGGTGGCAACCGCCCTGGTGGGTTTCCGCGTGCAGCCCGGTGGCAACGCCGTGGCGGCGGCCGGTGCCTGGATGGACAACTATGCGCGCTGGCCCGCCATGCTGGTCGCGCCTGCGTTGGGGCTGCTGGGCCTGGCCGGCGCGGCGGCGCTGTCGGGCCGGCATTCCGGCGCGGGCGGGTTCCTGAGTTCAGGCGCGGCCATCATCGGCATCATCCTGACGGCGGGCTTCTCCATGTTTCCCTTCGTCATGCCGTCCTCGACCGACACCGTGCACAGCCTGACGGCGTGGAACTCGACGTCCAGCGCGCTGACCCTGGAAATCATGCTGGTCGCCGTGATCGTGTTCCTGCCTCTCATCCTGGTCTACACGAGCTGGGTCTACAAGGTCATGTTCGGCCGCGTGACCAACCATGCCATCGAGACCGACCAGCACACGCTGTATTGAATCGAATCAACGGGAGAACGATATGTGGTATTTCACCTGGATACTGGGCTTGGCCGCGGCCGTGTTCTTCGGCATCATGAACGCCATGTGGCTGGAACCGCGCCTGAACGACGATGAGTAGGCGGTAGCGAAAGGGAACACGTTGCGGCGTGCTCCATGGCGGCGGCAAGTGTTATCGCGTCACGTAGTTGACGAAGGCTTCTTCCAGGCTCTCGGCGCCGCATTCCTGCATCAGGGATGCGGCGTCATCGAAACGGCGGAGGGTGCCTTCCTTCAGGAAGTAGAAGGCGTCGGCGTGCCGCTCGACTTCCGTGACGAGATGCGTGGCGAACAGCACCGATTTATCTTTTTCCCTGAGCTGGGACAGGGCTTCCCAGATGTAGAAGCGATATTCCGGATCGACACCGGCGGTGGGTTCATCCAGGATGTAGAGATCGGCGTCGATCGCCAGGATGACCATCAGGATGAACCAGCGCTTTTCTCCATAGCTGCAGGCATGCGCGCGGCGATGCCAGAGTCTCTCGAATTTTTTCCGGATCTTGGGCTTGCACTGATCCAGCGTCCCTTTTGTCGGGATTCTTCCGGGTGCCGCCAGGCCATACACCAGGCGCGCCAATTCGCCGAGCTGCAATGCGTCGGGCACGGTGATCACCTGGGTGAGATAGGCGATCCGGTGCACAGGCACGCCGCGGATGCTTCCCGCTTCCTGCCGGCGCAGGCCGCAGATGACGTCGAACAGGGTCGTCTTGCCGGCGCCATTGGCGCCAAGCAAGCCTACGATCTTGCCCCGCTCGACCGCTAGCGACACACGATCCAGGACCAGTTGATCCTTGCGATGAAACACCAGGTCCTGCACGTCCAGCACATGATCCGTCATCGATTGCTCCACTCCGGATTGACACGCAAACGCGCGATCCCATACGCGCCCAGCAGGCCCAGGAAAACGAGCTGTCCGCCAAGCACGTTGGCGGCATACGGCTGCGGTATGGACGCCGCCATGAAATGCGCGGCGGTGAAAAATGGGTTCACATAAGCCAGGTATGAATGCCCGTACGTGAGGAATATTTTCGATGAGAATCCCGCGACAACGATGATCGTAATGGCGATGGAAAGGACAGCGCTTGCCGTAGAAAAGGTGATAGGCAGCGCGGCGAAGATGGCGGCGGCAAACATGAATAGCGCGGCTGTCACGGCAAATTTCCCGAGCAGGAAAACAGCAGGCGCGATGCCCACATCCGTGATCGTGGCTGCGGTGATGGCGACGAACGCTGTTCCATACGACAGCGCCAAAGCGAGGGAGGCAAGGTACTGCGCAAGGACGAAGCGCAGCCGTTTCGACGGGTCCCACAAGAAGGATCTGATGAAACCACTTTCCCTGCGGCCGATCAGATAAAGCCCGAATCCCGTGGAAGCGGTAACCAGGGCAAGATAGGCGAGACACCAGGCCGCCTTCTGGACATACTCATCCGCGCCAAGCGCAAGTTCGCCGTCCTTGACCGAAGACAGGACGAGGTAAGCAATCGGCGCAACGAACGACCAGAATATGCCGACAGGCTCTCGAAGCTGCTCGACGATGAAAATGCCGATGCATTCGGTCAATGATTTCAAACTGTCTCCTTCAAGGAAAAGGGACCATGCGGGACATGCGATCGGGTCGGATAATTTCAGCGTATGGCTTGGTTACGCGGTTTTCGATATTGTTGCACTGTGAATTGTCCATGTTGAGAAACATGCCTGGACTAAGCAGCTTGCAAAAGTAGACAGGTATGGTGCCGATGGCTGCTGAATTGAGATACAAGTACGAAATAGGGAAGACGCGTTGGATATACGCTGCCAAGTCGCTCGCTCCATATGCCTTGACAGGTCGGCGTTGGTAGATAGTCAGCCCCGTTTTGCGGCAGACATCTTCAGCCACTTCGAAAGTATTCGACCGAAGGAAATGAAGCGTGTACCTGTCACTTACAGATGAGGGGGAGCTGCCTCGCGAATTCATGGCGATCAGGAAGTTGAAGTTCTGCCAAAGCTCTTTAAAAGCCTTGCGTATCGCGCTGGGGAGGTCGAGCGCGAAGCTTAGCCCGGGACAGTATTGGATGGCCGCGCTCTTTTGTACGCCCCGATAGACTATCAATATTGCGTAACCGGGGCAGCCAGGGAGAGTTATGTCAAGAATCTCCAAGACTCCCTGTCGCTCCAACTTTCGGTGCAATACTTCGTATGCTTTCAACGCTTCGATGACAATCTCGCGGCTAACCACCAGTCCACAGCTTCCTGTTAGCCAAAACAATAGGAGCGATTGTCTTTCAATTTGCTCTTTCATCGATCCCGCAATGACTTCCTGGGCGTCCGTGTGCGCAGCACATCCTGAGGTATCGTGAAATCGAAAGAAGTCGTCGGTCTTCCGGCCATGGATAGGATGAATTCGAATGGTGCACGTTGGGACGTACTTCGGTTCGTCTGTCCGCAGGTCTATTACCTTGGTCAGCGCAAATATGTGGCTTTTTATCTTTTCTGATTCGGCGTCTCCAGTCTGCTGGAGAGCGGTGACCCACTCTGCCGATTCGTCATCGTCCATGAGATCAGTCAGCCTGCCGTAGCGGTCGACGGAAACGGCAGTGCAAAAGTGCCGCCGTTCGAAAAACTCCCCGATGCCGGCCTTCAGCGCACTGTGGCCTTTGCCGACGCCACTTGCACCAAGGCTGTAGTCATCCGCCGACCAGCAGACTCCAGGTATATGGAGATTGATCGTGGACTCTCTGATGAAGTACGTAGGATGGTCAACCGTTGAGCGTGGAAATTTTCGTTGGGCGTACATGTCATTTCCCGAAAAACTGCACTACACAGGGCAGCATGCTCGTCATGTCAATCCGGAGCTTGCTGGCCACATGACCGTCGTGGAAGCCTGCCCAAACTCGATTCCTCAACTTGAATTGGGCCGAGTACAAATCGCATAACTGGTACATCGATCCGACTTCCATCAACGAATTCCGGTAACCGCGATATTTGTATTTGAAGATGACCTTGTCGAGATAGGATGCGTACACCAGCGCAAAATGTGGGCGTCCAATGCCGTCGTCATATCCGGATAGGCAATCCCGTAGTCCCCTAAGATCGTCAGGTTCGTCTATGCACATCGCTTCAAGACATCTGCTATTTGCTCGGATGTGATAGACAGGTTCGCCTTCCGTCCACCCAGGTGTATTGGGCGAGAGACGGCACAAGAAAACTTCGACGGGATACAACGCCCCGCCTGATGGATACATGCGGTGTCTAAACGTCCCGTCGAATTCGGTGTATGTGAGAGCGTCTGATATGAGTTGGGCGATGACATCGAAAGGCACTGCTTCCTCGTCGGAAAACCCGAGTTTCGAGTTTTTCCGAACCAAGGCTGCCTCGGTTCTTCGGGGAGGCGGAAGAAGCACCTCACCTTCCAGCCCGGGCCAAAACTCAAGTTCGTTGCCAATGAAATCCAGCAGTTTTTCAGGCGATACGTTGAGTAAGAGCCTGCCTCTCGATCTCAATTGCCGCAGTAGCGCGTACTGTTGCTTTGCATGGAATTCCCGAATCTCGCTATGTACGTCTTCAAAGCCGAGCTCCGTATAGCGCTGGTGCGGAACTCTCATCTTGCATCGCCCCGCGTGGGATCGGGCTGCCATTCCACTGCTATCTCCCTGCAAGCTACACCAGTAGATATATCAATTCTGATTGCGGATAGGAGGTCATCCAGATGAACCCCTCTGCGCGGTACGCCCGTGAGTTCTACGACTCTTTGAAGCAGATGAAATACGGCGACGCTGAGTTCGACATCGGATACGGCATAAGGATTCTGATAAGCACAATGTTCTGCAGCGAAGAAGTCGAGTAAGGCGGGCCAACCTGAGCCAGCTTTCTTATTTCCATACTCCAGGCTCCTCCACTTCTCCACGTGGCTGAAATGAGAAGGCAGCCCCGCGCTTTTCATGAAGAGGCCATCTATCCAGAACTGATTTCCGTAAACGTATGACGTCAGGGCACCATGCCTCTCACGGACATCCATGGCGTCGTAGATAGCGCTTATAAAGGAGGCGTCGTAGTCTGCGAGCAGCACCACGAAGAGGCAATCTGTACTTTTGCTTGCTCTGGCGGAGTCGAAGCTCTCGCAGCCGCTTATCTCTACGGGGGGACAGCCCTCTCTGTGCAGGTATTCCATCCATCGTTCTGCATCGCCTGGGCGGTCTGTATATAGCTTTACGGACTTGAATCGAGCGTTCTCGCCAGATATCTCTGTAACGTCGACCAATATGCCGGCTTGGTTCTGCAGAAATGCAACTAAACCAGGATCAGATGTCAGCTGCTTCACGATCTCGCTATTTTCGTCAACATAGGTGAGTCTGTGAGCTTTTAGGGATTCCAAGCGGATCAAAATTGACTGATCCCGAATCCGCATGGAGATTGCAGGCGCCAGCAAAAGGACGCTGGAATGCGTCCTGGCGACGTCGAAGCCTCGCACAAAGTACAACTGCTTCTGTGACATGAATATTGATGCCGTGAGTGAGAGCTGGAAAACGATGTTCCACGCTTCTTGGTTGCCCCTGAAAATGAACAGCCAAGGAGCTTGCTATCTAGCGAGACCCTGTACCCCCGGATCCACTGCCGCCGCATCCGCCGGAGCCGCTTCCGCTGCCACCACTACCACCGCACCCTCCGTCGTTAACGAAATCGACCACCTCGCTTGTGTGTTTGATCTCGAAGATGACATCGCCAAATTTTTTGGGCGTGTCGTCGCAAACTGGAGCTACGTAGTCCATAGATCACCTCTTCGTCACGTTGATATACACCTGCGTGTCCAGACAGTCTGGTCGCAAGAGACTCTTCGTTGACATCCGAGGGAAATTGGTTCCGAGTCGGCGTTGGCTTGGTAGATGGAGAAGATGATTGTTGTTGCGCGGCGGAACCATTTGATCCCCCGATCGCGATGATCGGGGGATGCTCGCTGCCAGACTTTTTTCTCAGATCCAGCCCAGCCAGCGCCACCAGGTCATGGCCATCAGCAGCATCAGCACGTAGCCGATGATCGTCACGACGATGCCGACCTTGGCGAATTGCTTCGCATCGAAGGTGTCGGTGCCCAGGCACACCATGTTCTGCGGTGCGTTGATAGGCAGCAGGAAACCATAGCTGACGGTGAAGCCCAGCAACATGGTCATGCCGGGGCGGCTGAATTCGCCCGGCAGCGTGGTCAGCACGGAGATCAGGATGGGCAACATGGCCGAGGTCAGCGCGGTGGCGCTGGCGAAGCCCAGATGCACCACGATGAGAAACGCCGCCAGGATGGCGAAGATACCCACGGCCCCCACGCTGTCCAGCCCCGTGTGCATGACGACCTGCTCGCCGAGCCACCTGCCGGCCTGGGTGGTCAGCAGGGTCGTGCCCAGGCTGATGCCGACGCCGAACACGATGACTGTCCCCCACGGAATGCGCGACTGCACGTCCTTCCACGTCATCACGCCGATACGCGGCAGCATCAGCAACACCAGCCCGAAATACGTCGTGGCCGTCGTGTCGTAGCGATGCAGCCGCCCTTCCGTGGCCCACGCCAGCAGCAACAGGATGGATACGCACATCAGGCGCTTCTGCGGACCGGTCATGGGCCCCAGCTCCGCCAGCAGGCCGTCTATGGTCTCGCGGCCACCAGTGATTGCATTGGCTTCCGGCGGCATCAGCTTGAGGACGGTGACCAGCAGCACCACCGACATGATGACGGCCCACGGCGCGCCGGCAATCAGCCAGTCCGCCCACGTGACGCGCTGGCCCAGCATCTTGTCCATGAAGCCGACGGTCAGCAGGTTCTGCGCCGCGGCGGTCTGGATGCCGACATTCCAGATGCTGACGGCCTGGGCCACCACGATCATGATCCCCGCCGCCACATTGGAACGCTTCTCTACCCCGAAAGCCGTGATGATCCCCATCATGATAGGCACCACCGCCGCGCTGCGGGCCGTGGCGCTGGGCACCACCAGGCTCAGCACGATGGTGACGGCCACGCAGCCGATCAGGACGCGGCGCGTGCTGGTGCCGATCCTGGACAAGGTCAACAGGGCGATGCGGCGGTCCAGGCCGGTGTGGGTCATGGCCGCCGCGATGAACAGCGCGCCGCCGACCAGCGCCAGCGCCGGGTTGGAAAAACCAGTCAGCGCCATGCCGATGGCGGCGGAGGTACCGTACTCGACAGCCGGATTCTGGATATTGGGCGAAGTGCCTATCAGGAAGGCGATGAGCGCCGTGATGATGATGGCGCTGGCCTCGTAGGACACGGCTTCGGTAATCCACACCACGACGGCGAAGACCAGGATGGCCAGCATCCGGTGCCCCGCCACCGGCAGGTCCGCCGGCAGGGGAATCATCAGCACCGCGACTAGCGCGATGACGCCCGCGACCAGCCCGAGCGGGATCTTGGCTTTCGGCTTGCTCGCGGGAATCGCCGGGGGAGCGGAAGAGGGGGCGGAGGAAGGGGCAGAGGGGGGCATCACAATCTCCAGTTTCGATCAGCGTCCGTATCTTTGGAGATCAGGACGGCAGCGCAGCTGTTGAATGGCCGGGAGCGGCCGCGTGTGACAGACCAGGATTGCCAGGATCGAGCTCGGACCGGGATTGCGTCGGGGCAGCGGAAGCCGGCTTGCCGGCCAGCCAATCCCGCCGCGGCAGGAAGTATTCCGTCAACCGCGCTTCCTCTGAATTCGCCTCTGGCCGCCAATCATAGCGCCACTTCGCCACCGGCGGCATGGACATCAGGATGGATTCGGTGCGGCCGCGGCTCTGCAAGCCGAACAGCGTGCCGCGGTCGATGAGAAGGTTGAACTCGACGTAGCGGCCCCGGCGGAACTGCTGGAAGTCCCGTTCGCGCTCGCCATAAGGCATGTGCTGGCGCACCGTGATGACGGGCAGGTAGGCGTCCAGGAAGGCATTGCCGACGTTGCGGGTCATGGCGAAGTCGGCCTGGAAGCCGAATTCATTGAAATCGTCGAAGAAGATGCCGCCGACGCCGCGCGCTTCATTGCGATGCGGCAGATAGAAGTAGTCATCGCACCAGGTCTTGAAGCTGGGATAGAGATCGTCGCCAAAGGGTTCCAGCGCGTCGCGGCAGGTGGCATGGAAATGGTGGACGTCATTCTCGTTGCCATAGACGGGCGTCAGGTCCATGCCGCCGCCGAACCAGTAGACCGGCGTGGCGCCGCCGGTGGCGACGAACAGGCGGACGTTCATATGCACCGTCGGGCAGTAGGGATTGCGCGGGTGCAGGACCAGCGAGACGCCCATCGCTTCGAAGCCGCAGCCTTTCAGGGCGGGGCGCTGGTCGACGATGGCGCGCGGCAGGGTGTCGCCCTGTACGTGCGAGAAATTGACGCCGCCCCGTTCGAAGAAGTTGCCTTCCTCGATGACGCAGCTGCGGCCGTGGCCGCACAGCGGGTCGGTGGGCGGGCGATGCCAGGGATCGACCATGAAGGCCTTGCCGTCGAAGGCTTCCAACGCGGAGACGATGCGGTGCTGCAGGTCCAGGAAATAGGTTTTGACGGCTTCGGTGTCGATGTGCTGGTTCATGGCGGGCTCTCCCACGGCGCGCCCGCTTCCGTGTCGCGGTAAGGCGCAGATCGGGCAGGATCAGGGGCAGGATTACCCCGTCGTCCAGTCTAGGCAGGCGCCGCCGAGACGCCTTGATAAAGGTCAATGCGACCGTGATTGCAGCCTGGAAAGGGGCTTTTGAACGCCAAAGGAGGGCTCGCGCGCCACGTGGGGGGCACGTGTAAAAGGCCTCGTTGACGGGATGTCATCGTATGTTCTCAAATGAAAATCGCTGAATGTTGTACGCTTTAGCCACGCACGGATGCCGGCCGCCGCCACATAGAATGACGACGCCGGCATCCGTTTTCATTAATCCGCATATCCCGGCTCGCTTCGTTTCCATGCATCGTAGAAAATTGCTGAAGGCCTTCACCGCCTTGACCGCCGCCACCGGCTTGCCCGCCGGCGCGCTATTCGCCGCTTCCGCCTACGCACAGGACCCTAGCAAGCCAGGGACAGGCGCGAAATTCGATTTCAAGCAACTGCAGACGCGCGCGCGCGATCTGGCTGGCGAAACCTTCATCGATGGTCGCCAGAAACTGCCCGAGACGTTGTCGAAGATGACGCCGCAGCAGTTCAATGCCATCCAGTACGATCCCAAGCATTCCCTGTGGCAGGACGTGCACGGCAAGCTGGACGTGCAGTTCTTCCACGTCGGCATGGATTTCCGCCAGCCGGTGCGCATGCACGCCATCGATCCCAAGACCTCGGTGGTACGCGAAGTGCCGTTCCGGCCGGAGCTGTTCAACTACGCCGACAGCGGCGTGGACGTCAGCCAGCTCAAGGGCGATCTCGGCTTTTCCGGCCTGAAAGTGTTCAAGGCGCCGAACATCGCCAAGTACGACATCGTTTCCTTCCTGGGCGCCAGCTACTTCCGCGCGGTGGACAACACCGGGCAATACGGCCTGTCGGCGCGCGGCCTGGCGATCAACACCTACGCCGGCGTGCCCGAGGAATTTCCCCATTTCACCGAGTTCTGGTTCGAGACGCCGGCGGCCAACGCCACCCGCTTCGTGCTGTACGCGCTGCTCGATTCGCTGAGCGCCACGGGTGCTTATCGGTTCGAGATCGATTGCCTGGCGGACCGCGTGGTGATGGATATCGACTCGTATATCTATGCGCGCCGCGACATCAAGCAGCTGGGCATCACGCCGATGACCAGCATGTTCAGCTGCGGCGGCTATGAACGCCGCATGTGCGACACCATCCATCCGAACATCCATGATTCAGACCGCCTGTCGATGTGGCGCGGTGATGGCGAGTGGCTGTGCCGCCCCTTGAACAATCCCGAGCGCATCGCTTTCAGCACCTTCCAGGACGAGAATCCGCGCGGTTTCGGTCTGGTACAGAGCAATCATGACTTCGCCACCTACCAGGACACCGTGGATTGGTACAGCCGCCGGCCCAGCCTGTGGGTGGAGCCCACCACGAAGTGGGGCAAGGGCACCGTGGACCTGATGGAGCTGCCGACCACGGGCGAGACCCTGGACAACATCGTGGCTTTCTGGAATCCGCAGGAGCCGGTCAAGGCGGGTGCGGAATTGCGCTTTGGCTACAAGCTGCATTGGGCGGCGCTGCCGCCGGTCAAGCCGACCCTGGCGCAAGTGCTGGCCACGCGTTCCGGCATGGGTGGTTTCCTCGAAGGCTGGGCGCCGGGCGAGCACTATCCCGAAAAGTGGGCACGCCGCTTCGCCGTCGATTTCGTCGGCGGTCCGCTGCAAGGCATGGACAAGAACGAACGCCTGGAATCCGTGGTGACCATCAGCCACGGCGAGGCGCGCGACCAGCAGATCTTCGCCCTGCACCCCGCCGTCGAGGGCTTCCGTGCCATGTTCGACTGGTACCCCACCAGCGACAGCGTGGAGCCCGTCGAGATGCGCATGTTCATCCGCCGCATCAAGGACAAGAAAGTCCTGAGCGAAACCTGGCTGTACCAGTACTTCCCGCCCGCGCCGGACAAGCGGAAGTATCCGGCTTGAGGTAAGCAGGCAGCAGGAAAGCGAAGGCCCGCCTCTGGCGGGCCTTCTCGTTCAGCGGCCGCGAGGTGCGGCCACGCCGATCATTTCACCGGCAGCCAGGTCGCGCGGCGCGTTCAATCCCAGCAAGGCCATGTTCCGGTGCACCTCCTGGCGCAGGATCTCGATGGCGTGCGCCACCCCGGCCTGCCCGGCGATGGCGCCGGCATAGTTGAACGGCCGGCCGACGAAGACGAAGTGCGCGCCCAGCGCCAGTGCCTTCAAGACATCGGTGCCGCGGCGGATGCCGCTGTCCAGCATCACCGGATACTCGGGGCCCAGGGCCTTGACGATGCCCGGCAGCACCCGCAACGGCGAGGTCACGCTGTCCAGCTGGCGCCCGCCATGGTTGGACACGATGATGGCGTCGGCGCCATGCTCGCGTGCCAGCACCGCGTCCTGCGCATGCAGCACACCCTTGAGCACCAGGCGGCCACGCCAGCGCTGGCGGATCAGGTCGAAATGGCTCCAGTCCAGATGATCGCGCGCACCGAAGTCGCGCATGACATTGCGCGACAGCATCGGTGCGCCACGGGTCGCCTGCGAGTTCTCGAAGTGCGGCATGCCGTGGCGCCACAGCGTCTTCAAGGCCGTGCCCAGCAGCCAGCGCGGATGCGTCACGCCATCCCAGGCCAGGCGCAGGCTGGGCCGCAAGGGCGATGAAAAACCCGCCCGGGTATTGTTTTCGCGATTGCCGCTGACGGGGGTGTCGACCGTGACCACCAGCGTGCCGTAGCCCGCGCGCTCCACGCGGTCGACCAAGGCCAGGATGCGCTCGGGCTCGCCCGGCACATAGGCCTGGAACCAGGCCCGCGGATAAGCCTCGACGATCTGTTCCAGCGGAATCAGGGAAGATCCGCTCATGATCATCGGAATGCCCGCCTGCGCCGCGGCGCGCGTCTGCACCAGGTCACCCTGGTAGGCCGACAACGCGCTCATTCCCATCGGCGCGATGCCGAAAGGCGCCGCCCAGTCCTCCCCCAACATGCGCGTGCGCAGGCTGCGTCTGGACGTCGTGGTCAGGATGCGGGTGACGAAGCGGTATTCGTCGAACACCGCCCGGTTGTCGTGCAGCGCGAGATTGGTCTCGCAGCCTCCCGACACGTAGGCGAAGATGGGCGACGGCAGATAGCGGCGCGCCGCATGCTCGAAGTCATCCAGCGACAGTATCCGCCGCAGGTTGCGAGGCGGTGCCACCGGCGCCGCCGGCTTGGCGGTCGCGGGCAGGGTGGCGGGCGGCGACGATGTATCCATGATGCCTTCCATGCTTCCTATGCTTGCCGCGTGGCCACGGTGGGCGCGGCCACGGGTTCAGCCCAAGGGTTCAGCCACAAGTTCAGCTACGGCTCAATCCGCCTTGATGCCCTTGGCCTGGGCGATGTGCTTCCAGCGCGTCAGTTCTTCGGCGACGAAGGTGCCGAACTGCTTGGGCGATTCCGGCGCGGGCTCGGCGCCTTCCTTCAGGAAGAACGCTTTCATCTCTTCTGACTTCAGGGCATCGTTGATGGCTGTATTCAGCTTGTCGGTCACCGGCTTGGGCATATCGGCCGGGCCGATCACGCCCCACCACAGGTCCACGGCGCTGCCCTTGTAGCCGACCTGCTCCAGCGCGGGCAGATCAGGCGCGATGGGTGATTTCTCGGTGGCCGTGACGCCCAGCGCACGCACCGCGCCGCCCTTGACCTGGCCCAGGATGGAGGGCGCGCTGGCGATCAGCATCTGGATCTGGCCGCCCATCAGGTCGTTGGTGGCCGGGCCCATGCCCTTGTACGGCACGTGCGTCATCTTGATGCCGGCCGCTTCGCAGAAAATCTCCGAGGCGAACTGGTTAATGCTGCCCGTGCCCGACGAGCCATAGTTCAGCTTATCAGGATGCTGCTTGGCATAAGCCACCAGCGACTGGATGTCCTTGAACTGCGAGTCCTTGCCCACGGTCAGCAGCAGCGGGCCCTTGGCCAGCATGGCGACGTGCGTGAAGCTCTTGACCGGATCGTAGCTGAGGTTGTCGCGCACCGCCGCGCCGGTGGTGAAGGTGGACGAGACCACTGCCAGCGTGTAGCCGTCGGCGGGTGCCTTGGCGACCAGCACGTTGGCCAGGATGCCGCCACCGGAGGGTTTGTTTTCCACCACGATGGTGGCCTTCATCGAGTCGCCCAGGCGCCGGGCCAGCATGCGTGCGAATACATCGTTCGAGCCGCCCGGCGCGCTGCCGACGATCAGCGTGATGGGCTTGTCGGGGAATTCCGCCAGCGCGGTGTGCGCGGTGGTCAATGCCACGGCGGCCAGCAAGGCGCGGCCGCCATTGAGCAGGAACGATCGCATGCTCTGTCTCCTAATAGGTCGAATAATCCGTCTATCGTACCGGGAGCGCGCAGGGAGCGGGACGAGTTCTTCTGACTACATCGTCAGAAAAACTCATCAAGATCGGCGCAATGCTTGCGGATTTCTGACCCCAGCCTGTGCCCGCCCGGCAGTGGCCGGAGCCTGGCCTAGCTGGTGGCGACTTCGATCAGGCATTGCGGCTGGAAATCCACCTGCTCGCCCTTGTCCTCGTAACCGAGCGGATTGGCGACTACCCGGCAGCCATCCTTGACGTAGTCGAACGCGCAGTGCAGATGCCCGTGCAGCCACAGGTCCGCCCGTGGCAACAGCTCGTCCAGGCTGTTGCAGAAGCCCGCGGTGCCTGGCGTGACGCCGTAGCGCGGATCGGCGCTGGCCAGCGTGGGCGCGAAATGGGTCACGGCCACGGTGGGGCCGTCGAAGGGATGGCTCAAGGCGCCCTGCAGCCATTCCTGGCAGGCCAGCGCCTGTGCGCGCATCTGCTCGGCCATGAAAGGCTGGCCGTCCCGTTGGGTGCCGGCCTTGGCCAGATAGAAATCCGCCGCCCGATAGGCCTTGCCACGCTTGTCGAGCACCTGCTTCATGGTGTCGCGCGGCGTGGCCAGGGCGTCGAAATCGGCCCACAAGGTGGTGCCGACGAAACGCACGCCATCGATGACCAGGGTTTCACGTTCCAGCCAGTGGATTTCCAGTTCCAGGCACAGCGCGCGCAAGCGGGCATGCACTTCGTCGAAATCGACCCGGTCGTATTCGTGGTTGCCCGGTAGATACACGACCGGCGTGGGCCAACCGTGGCGCGGCGAAAACTGGCGCAACGCGAAATCGTGGGTGGCCAGGTCCGCCGGCGTGCTGCCGCGACAGGAGCCGATGTCGCCCGCCAGCACCAGCAGATCGGCGCCGGCAGCGGGAGTCGCCACGAAATCATGGTTGTGTTCCAGGTGCAGGTCGGACAGCAGTTGCAGGCGCATGGAGGCAGGCCGGGGGGAAGTGGGCGGGATCATCCGCAAGAATAATGCACGCGGGGTGCAGGCTCCGGGGTGCAGGCCTGATGCAGGCTTGGTGCCAGCCCGGTGCTATCCATTCCAATGCCCGGCAGTTACAGAAATGTCAGCGAGCGAAAATTTTCGCGCGGTCGGATCTCGCCTGCATCACCCATCGCCAAAATATCGAGGCGATCGATGCCTTTCATCGAGCGTTTGTCTCGCCGCGCCGCTCCCTATAATCCCGCCCATGGAAAACCAGCGCCTGACCGGCGCGCGACCTGAAGGCGGCACCATGAGCGATCTCGGCCTGATCATCCCCAAAGCCAATATCTTCTCCAGTCACAAGCACGGCATCACCGCCGCCGACGACGCGCAGAACAGCGACAGCTTCCAGCAGCAGCTGGCCCAGGCCATGGGCGTGAACGCCCAGGCGCAATCGACCGATGCATTGGGCACGGACGATACGTCGGCCAGCCTGTCGAATTCGTCCTCGACCAGCACTGCCAGCGCGTTCTCCGCGGGCACCGGCTTCGCGTCGACCAGCGACACCTCCAGCCTGGATGGGGACAGCCCCGAAGACAAGCTGCGCCAATACACCTCTGGTTCGCTGGCGCAGCAGATGTTCTACACCATGCTCTCCGGCATGGGCATCAGCAAGGAACAGTTCGAAGCCATGTCGCCGCAAGAGCAGGCGCAGATCACGCAACAACTGCAGGACCGCCTCAAGCAGGCCGCCGCCACCGGCCAGATGCCGGGTGCGGCAGGCATCGCGCAAGCCGCGACCGCAGCGCCCGTGCAGGCCTCGGCCGCCAGCGCCCAGACCAACGATGTGCTGAGCACCCTGCAAGCCCTGCTTTGATCGTTCGGACGCCGCGGGGCCGCCCGCCGAGTGGGCCTGCTTCAAGTAAATCAAATGGGAAATCCCTGTAGGGATTTCCCATTTTTCATTTCCCGTTTTTCTTGCGGGAGGGAAACCAGACTCCCACCGGGGTTTCAGCCCGCTTCAGGCCGTTACCGGGCCATCCCGTTCCGCGTCGCCGTTCAGGCGATGGCGGCCTCGTAGCGGCGCGCCACTTCGTTCCAGTCCACCACGTTGTAGAACGCGGCGATGTATTCGGGACGGCGGTTCTGGTACTTCAGGTAGTAGGCGTGTTCCCACACGTCCAGGCCCAGGATGGGCGTGTTGCCGGTCATCAGGGGGCTGTCCTGGTTACCGGTGCTTTCCACCACCAGCTTCTTGGCCGGCGTCACGCTGAGCCAGGCCCAGCCGCTGCCGAAGCGCGAGATCGCCGCCTTGGTGAAGGCTTCCTTGAAAGCATCGAAACCGCCCACGTCGGCATCGATGGCGGCCGCCAGCTTGCCGCTGGGCTTGCCGCCGCCCTTGGGC
Source organism: Achromobacter sp. HZ34 (assembly GCF_002209485.1). Lineage (GTDB taxonomy): Bacteria > Pseudomonadota > Gammaproteobacteria > Burkholderiales > Burkholderiaceae_B > Bordetella_C. The sequence goes on from NZ_NJIX01000004.1 coordinate 388,014, forward strand.
GACATCACCGTCCAGAACAGGCTGTGGTTGGCGTGGCCGCCGCCGTTGTTGCGGACCGCGCCGCGCACGGCCTCAGGCAGCTTGTCGATGCCGGCCACCAGTTCCTCGACCGGCGGAAAGGGCAGGCCCGCGCCTTCCAGCGCGGCATTCACATTGTTGATGTAGGTCTGGTGGTGCTTGGTGTAGTGGATCTCCATGGTCTGCGCGTCGATGTTCGGTTCCAGCGCATCGTAGGCATAGGGCAGCTTGGGCAGGGTATAGGACATGGCAAATCTCCAGTGCGGGGTCGCGTGAATGAATCGTTGAGACTGAGATTGTGGAAATGGGGCCGTGAATATCGGACTGTGAATATCAGGCTATGAAGCACGGCCGCAATACGCGTGCCGTCAATGCGGCGCCTGGTCCGCCAGCGCGGCTACGGTGTTCAAGCCATGTGCGCTGCGGGCGCGGGCATGGCCCGGGCAGGTGGCCAGGAATCGCGTCAACTCGGCATAGCTGACGCTGCCGTGGCGCAAGGCTCCCTGGCGCCAGGCGGACGGCATGGTGTTATCGGCCATCACCCGATGCAAGATTTCATGGGCGGCGGCCAGATGGGCACCGCGCTCTTCGTCGCGGCCCAGGCGCAGCCAGGTGTCGGCCAGGTTGTGATGGGCCACCACCAGCGCGGCGAGCGCGCCGTCGATGTCGTCACAGGCTCCCAGCAATTGCTCTGCCTGCGCCAACGCCGTCCTGTATAGCGCCAAGGCCTGCTGATAGTCGGCCTGCTCGAAAGCCTGGTTGCCGCGGGCAATGGCGCCGCGCCAGCGCGCCAGGCCGCCGCCGGCAGCGCCAGCCAGGGAAAGATGCGAGGTGAGGGCCTGCATGGAACCTCCCGGGGGATGTGATGGACCGTGCAAGAATATTAATACAAACAAGAATCAGTCCATTTACAAACCCGGCCGGCGACAGGGTTGTCGTGTGCCGGGCCGTATACTCCCGCCATCATCAAGGGGAAAAGATGTCCATCGCCCGACCATGGATCTGACGGGATTCCTGGCACAGCTGCTCAATGGCCTGGCCGAAGCCTCATCGCTCTTTCTGGTTGCCGCGGGTCTATCGCTGATCTTCGGCGTCACGCGCATCGTCAACTTCGCGCATGGCTCGCTTTACATGCTGGGCCTGTACGTGGCCTATTCCATCGTTGAACGCATCGGTGCGACACCGCTCGGCTTCTGGATGGGTGTGCTGCTGGCCGCGCTGGCGGTGGGCGCCTTGGGCGCGTTGCTGGAGATCGTGTTGCTGCGGCGGATCTATCGGGCGCCCGAACTGTTCCAGCTGCTGGCCACCTTCGCCCTGGTGCTGATCATCAATGACGCCACGCTGTGGCTATGGGGCCCGGAAGATCTGCTGGGCCGCCGCGCCCCGGGCCTGACCGGCGCCGTCATGCTGCTGGGGCGTCTCTACCCCGTCTACAACCTGGTGCTGATTGCCCTGGGGCCCATCGTCCTGCTGCTGCTGTGGCTGCTGCTGACGCGCACGCGCTGGGGCACGCTGGTGCGCGCCGCCACCCAGGACCGCGAGATGCTCGGCGCCCTGGGCGTCAACCAGGCATGGCTGTTCACGGGCGTGTTCGCGCTGGGCGCCATGCTGGCGGGGCTGGGCGGTGCGGTCCAGCTGCCGCGCGAAGCCGCCAGCCTGGGCCTGGACCTGCGCGCGATCGGCGAGGCTTTCGTCATCGTGGTGGTCGGTGGCATGGGCTCGATACCGGGCGCCTACGCGGCGGCGCTGCTGATTGCCGAAATCAAGGCGCTGTGCATCGGTCTGGGCACGGTCACGGTGGCTGGCCTGGAACTGGTCTTTCCCAAGATGACGCTGGTCGCGGAATTCGCCGTGATGGCGCTGGTGCTGGTCTTCCGGCCCTGGGGCCTGTTCGGCCGGCCGCAGGCCGCCACGCGCAACCTGGCGCCGCCGGAGGCGCCCTTGTTGCCCGCCACCCGCGCGGTCAAGGTGCTGGGCCTGGCCGTGCTGCTGGCATTGGCCTTGCTGCCGCAACTCACGGCGTGGTTTCCCTATGCGCCGGTGCTGGCGCTGGACGTGATGATCGCCGCCCTTTATGCGCTGAGCCTGCACTTCATCATGGGGCCCGCGGGCATGCATTCCTTCGGCCATGCCGCGTATTTCGGTTTGGGCGCGTATGGCGCGGCCCTGCTGCTGAAGTCCGCCGCCCTGCCCATGCCCCTGGCATTGGCGCTGGCGCCGCTGGTGGCCGGCGTGGGTGCGCTGGTGTTCGGCTGGTTCTGCGTGCGCCTGTCGGGCGTCTATCTGGCCATGCTGACACTGGCCTTTGCCCAGATCGTGTGGTCGGTGGTGTTCCAGTGGGACGGCTATACCGGCGGTTCCAACGGCATCATCGGCGTGTGGCCGGCGGATGTCCTGGCGGGCGATGCCTATTACTACCTGACGCTGGTGCTGGTGGCCGGCAGCACCGTGCTGCTGCGGCGCATCCTGTTCGCGCCATTCGGGCTGGCCCTGCGCGCCGGCCGCGATTCGCCGCTGCGGGCCGAAGCCGCGGGCATCGCGGTCAAGCACGTGCAATGGGCGGCTTTCGTGGTGGCGGGCGTGTTCGCCGGTCTGGCGGGGGCGCTCGCGGCGTTTTCCAAGGGCAGCATCGGGCCGGACATGATAGGCATAGGCAAGTCGGTCGATGCCCTGGTGATGGTGTTGCTGGGCGGCGTGCAGACCCTGGCCGGTCCGCTGGCGGGCGCCGCGGCCTACACGGTGCTGCAGGATATGGCGATCCGCGCGACGGAATACTGGCGGGCTTTGCTGGGGCTGATGATCCTGCTGCTGGTGCTGGCCTTCCCCCAGGGCATCGCCGGCTATGCCGCGCGCACGTTGCGCCGCCGGCGCGACAGCGGGGCGGAGGCCGCGCCATGACGGCGTCGGCATATCCGCGACTCGACCGCCGTCGGCAGAAGCGGATTGGGCATGCGTACGGTGCGCCTGGGAGGGCCGCGCCATGACGCTATTGCAAGTCACTGACCTGTCCCGTGACTTCGGCGGCGTGCGGGCCGTCGATGGCATCAGCTTCGATCTGCGGGCGGGAGAAATGCTGGCCCTCATCGGGCCCAATGGCGCGGGCAAGTCGACCACCTTCAATATGATCGGCGGCCAGCTGCGGCCTTCGTCCGGCCAGGTGCGGCTGGATGGGCGCGCCATCACCGGCCTGCCGCCGCGCGCGATTGCGCGGCTGGGCGTGGGCCGCACTTTCCAGGTGGCGGCCACCTTCGCGGCCATGACCGTGCTGGAAAACGTGCAGATGGCCTTGCTGGCGCACGACCGCAAGGTGTTCCATGCCTGGCGGCCGGCACGCGCGGCGCGGCGCGATGACGCCCTGGCCCTGTTGGAACAGGTCGGCATGCAGGCCCAGGCCACGCGGCCCTGCAGCGAATTGGCCTATGGCGACGTCAAGCGGGTGGAACTGGCCGTGGCCCTGGCCGGCAGGCCGCGCCTGCTGCTGATGGATGAACCCACCGCCGGCATGGCACCGGCCGAACGCCATGCCTTGATGGCCCTGACGCAGCGCCTGGCACGCGAACGGGGCATGGCCGTGCTGTTCACCGAGCACAGCATGGACGTCGTCTTCACCCATGCCGATCGCCTGCTGGTGCTGGCGCGTGGCAAGCTCATCGCGCAAGGCACGCCGGCCCAAGTGCGCGCTGACGCACAGGTGCAGGCGGTGTACTTCGGCAGCGGCGCGACGTTCACGGATGGCGCGTTGGAAGCGAGACCCGTTCACCACGACGCGGCGACGCTGCTGCGCGTGCGCGATCTGCATGGCGGCTATGGCGCCGCGCGCATTCTTTTCGGCATCGATCTGGACGTCAGGCGCGGCGAGGTCGTCGCCTTGATGGGCCGCAACGGCGCCGGCAAATCCACCACCATCAAGACCCTGATGGGCCTGTTGCCCGCGACGCAAGGCCGCATCGATTTCATCGGCCGCGACATCACCGGCCGGCCGGCGCATCGCATCGCCCGCCTGGGCCTGGGCTATGTGCCGGAGGAACGCCGCATCTTCACGGATCTCACGGTCGCTGAAAACCTGGCGCTGGCGCGCCAGGCGCCGCGGGCCTGGCCCGACGGCACGCCGGGGCCGAGCTGGAACGCCGAACAGCTGTATGTTCAATTCCCCCACCTGGCATCGCTGCGCGATCGCGCGGGCGGCCAGATGAGCGGCGGCGAGCAGCAGATGTTGACGGTCGCGCGCACCCTCATGGGCAATCCCTATCTGGTGCTGCTGGACGAACCTTCCGAGGGCGTCGCCCCGGTGGTCGTCGAACAGATGGCGGCCATGATCCTGGCGCTCAAGCAGCAGGGCGCGAGCATCCTGCTGTCGGAGCAGAATCTGCATTTCGCGGCGCTGGTCGCCGACCGCGCCTATGTCCTCGATCAAGGGCGCATCTGCTATCAGGGGACTATGCAGGACTTGGTGGCGGATGGCGACGCGCGGCGGACATGGCTGGGAATTTGAACCGACAGCTGCCAGTCCGCCTCTGTCCGACGACACGTCCCGAGGGAGCTTTTCATTGGCATCAGCTAAGTATCGCTGAGTATCCTGCGTATCGCTGAGCATCAAATACGTATTGTTCGCGTTCAAGCAGACAATCACGCGTTTTTTGTTGCGCTGCAACTTAATTTTCGTATTCCCGGTGTCGTTATCGAAACGCTATCGGGAGTGTGTAATGTTCAAGCAATTCAGTATCCGGACCATCCTTACCTCGGCTCTGGCTATTTTCTTCATTCTGTTCGTAGTAATAGGCCTGGGCGCCTACCAACAGCTCGACAACAACCGGCACGCCATCCGCGTGCTGCTCGACACCAACGTCGTGCGCGCGGACGCGGCGCGGCAGATCGCATCGGAACTGCTGCGTGGCCGCCTGGCCGTGACCATCGCGCTGACGCAGCTGAAAGACGGCGACAAGGCCGGCGCGCAGCAGGTGGCAGGGCGCAGCCAGGCTTATTCCAGGAACGCCGACAAATTGTCGGCGGCGCTGCAGCAGCGGCCTGACACCTCCGAGAAGGGCGGCCCGCTGTACCAGCAGATGATGTCGTCCTATCTGGCTTATCGCAGCCAGGCCTACGAACCGCTGGTGGCGGCCGCCATGGCCGGTGACCTGGATGCCGCGTTGCGCCTGACCGCGGAGAAGGTCACGCCGATGGGCACCACCTTCACCCAGGCCATCAATGCTTATGCCGACTATGCCGCGCAGATGGGTACGGTGCTGGCCAACGCCGCTTCCGACCAGATCGCGGTCACGCTGATGGTCGCCAGCTGTGCCGGCGTCTTCGTCGTGTTGCTGATCGGCGGCCTGTTCCTTATCTTCACCCGCACGGTGTTCAACCCGCTGCGCGAGGCCGGCCAGCTGTGCAACCGTATCGCCGAGGGCGACCTGACCAATCGCATCGATGTGAACGCCAGTACCGAGATCGGCCAACTGCGGCGCGCCCTCAAGCATATGCAGGACAGCCTGTCGCGCACGGTGGCGACGGTGCGCCAGAGCGTCAACGAAATCCACGGCGGCGCGCGCGAAATCTCCGCGGGCAATCATGATTTGTCCTCGCGCACGGAAGAGCAGGCGGCGTCCCTGGAGGAAACGGCGGCCAGTATGGAGGAACTGTCGTCCACCGTCCGCCAGAACGCCGACAATGCGCGCCAGGCCAACCAGATGGCGGTGGATGCGTCGGACGTGGCGCGCCGCGGCGGTGCCGCCGTCGGCCAGGTGGTGGACACCATGCGCGATATTTCGGAAAGCTCGCGCCGCATCGCGGAAATCGTCAGCGTGATCGACGGCATCGCCTTCCAGACCAACATCCTGGCCTTGAACGCCGCGGTGGAAGCGGCCCGGGCCGGCGAGCAGGGCAAGGGTTTTGCCGTGGTGGCCAGCGAAGTGCGTTCGTTGGCACAGCGCAGCGGCCAGGCCGCCAAGGAGATCAAGGCCCTCATCGACGATTCCAGCCACAAGGTGTCCATGGGTTCGAACCAGGTGGAACACGCCGGGGCCACCATGGAGGAAATCGTCGGTTCGGTGCGCCGCGTCAGCGACATCGTCGGCGAAATCTCGGCGGCGTCCGAAGAACAGTCTGGCGGTATCCAGCAGGTCAACCAGGCCGTGACGCAGATGGACAGCACCACGCAGCAGAACGCGGCCCTGGTCGAACAGGCCGCCGCGGCCGCCAATTCGCTGGAAGACCAGGCGCGCCGTCTGCAGGACGCGGTGGCCGTGTTCAAGCTGGCGACGCATGAGGTGATCGAAGTGTCGGGCGGAGCTTTGCCGCACGCCAGGGCCATGGCATTGCCGGCCTAGCCGGGCGCGCCCCGCGAGAGCGGATATGATGCGCCGTGGGCGATGAGCGATCAGCGCCCGGCAAGACGCAACAAGCGATGTAGCGCGCAGCGGGGCGCGCTACATCCTTCAGCATCCGCGCAATGCGCGGAAACGCATAATCGATCGAGGAGATGGTCATGAAGAAAACACTGCAACGTATCGCCGGCATGGCCTTGCTCGCCGGCGTGGCCATGGGCGCCGCGCAAGCGGCTGACACGGGCGACTGGCCGTCGCGGCCCGTCACCATCGTGGTGCCCTACGCCCCGGGCGGCTTCGCCGACACCCGCGTGCGGGTCATCGCCCGCAAGCTGGAACAGAAGCTGGGCCAGCCCGTGGTGGTGGAGAACAAGGCCGGCGCCGGCGGTGTGGTGGGTACCACCTTCATTGCGCGCGCCAAGCCGGACGGCTACACGCTGGGCACCGGCAATCTGGCGCCGCTGTCGGTCAATCCCAGCCTGATGCAAGGCATTCCCTATGACGCGGCCAAGGACCTGGCGCCCGTCATCCTTATCGAAAACAGCCCGCTGGTGCTGAGCGTCGGTCCGACCGTCAAGGTCGATAACGTGAAGGAACTGATCGCGCTGGCCAGGAAGGAGCCGGGCAAGCTGACGTTCGGTTCGTCCGGCGTAGGCGGCGCGCATCACCTGTCCGGCGAGATGTTCCGCGAAGCGGCGCATATCGACATCACCCACGTGCCTTACAAAGGCGGCAGCCTGGCGGCCACGGACTTGATGGGCGGCCACATCACGATGATGTTCGAAATGGGTTATTCCGCGCTGCCGGCGATCCAGGGCAAGAAGATTCATCCCCTGGCCGTGACCTCGGCCAAGCGCCTGGCCGTCTTGCCGGATGTGCCAACCATGGCGGAAGCGGGCCTGCCTGGCTTCGAGTCCTATAACTGGCAGGGCATCATCGCGCCGGCAGGCACGCCCGAACCCATCATCGCGCGCCTGAACCAGGATCTCAACGCCATCCTGCGCGATCCCGAAATCGTCAAGGCCATCAACGACACCGGCAGCCAGGTCGGCGGCGGTACGCCGGCGGAATTCGGCGCTTTCATCAGCAGCGAAACGGCGAAATGGGCCAAGGTGATCAAGGAAGGCAACATCACGATGCAGTGATCGCCCCGGCCGCCGCTGCTGCCCCTGGCCGACGCGCCGCCAGCGGCGCGCAGCGCGCCAGCAAGGCTTCGTGCAGCAGGCGCACCGCGGGTGAAAACTGCTTGCGGTGCGGGCAGATGAGTTGCAAGGGCGTCGGCTCGCACGCGACGTCGGGCAGCAGGATTTCCAGCCGCCCGGCCTCGACGTCGTCGCAGACGTCCAGCCAGGATTTGTAGGCGATGCCTTCGCCCGCCACGGCCCAGCGTCGCACCACTTCGGCGTCGTCGCACAGCAACGGCCCGGACACGGGCACCACCAGCTTGTCGTCGCCGTCCAGCGGGAACACCCATTTGTCATAGACGCGGCCGTGCAGCATGTACAGCAGGCAGTCGTGCCGGGCCAGCTCGCCCGGCTCGCGCGGCCGGCCGCGGCGCGCCAGGTAGGCCGGCGCGGCGACCAGCACGCGCCGATTGTCCGGCGCCAGGGGCAGGGCGACAAAGCTGGCGTCGCCGATCTGGCCGTAGCGCAGCGCGATGTCGACCGGGTCGCGGAACACGTCGGCGATCTGGTCGGACAGGAACAGGCGCACGGTCAGGTCCGGATGGGCGCGGCGGAACTCGCTCAGCCAGGGCAGCAGGACGTTACGGCCCACATCCGACGGCGCCGCCACCTGCAGGGTGCCGTGCAGCGCGGTGCCGCTAGGTTGCACGCTTTCCGCGCCGGTGCGCAGGGCGTCCAGCGCACTCTGGGCATGCGGCAGATAGGCGACCCCTTCGGCCGTCAGGCGCAGGCTGCGGGTGGAGCGGGCGAACAGCCGGATGCCCAGCTCCGCTTCCAGCCGCTTGATGGCGGCGCTCACCTGTCCCGGCAACAGATCGACCTCGCGCGCTGCATGCGAAAAACTGCCCAGCGCCGCCGCGCGTACGAATAAGGCCAGATCGTCCAGACGAATCATGCTCGGTTCCCGTGAAAATTGCTGCGATTGTCCGCATTTTGCCGCGACCGGCCCAGCGGCGGGCGTCCGGGATACGTCTCCCGCGTAGGGTCGTATAGCGCGTTAATCCTGTCGGTGAACCATAGCGGTACATCCCGTCAGGAAATATCCCGATTTCAGGTCGTTTCCACGTCTTATACTCGCTGGCACTCGAAATTAAAGGAGGCGGCATGAATTCGACATTGATGCAGGCGGACAAGGCCATGGCCGTAAGGCGGGGCGTGGGCGCGGGCATGGCCGCCGTGGCCATCTGCCTGCTGGCGGCCTGCTCCTCGACGGAGAACGTCAAGGATTCGTATGTGCCGCTATATAACGCATCGGGCGCGGCCCTGGTGCGCATCCATCGGCCACTGTCCTACGACGTGGAGAAGGTAGGCAAGGTGCAGATCGCCGCCGAGTCGGTGTGGACCCAGGTCGGCGCCATTCCGCAGGGCGACGTGTTCCGCCAGACCGGCAAGGCGCTGCTGGCCAATGGCACGCGGGAAGCTATGATGGTGATCTCCGCCGACCGCATCCAGGGATTCTTCTTCGACGACGGCTTGTACGTGCCAGTCGACAAAGGTGCAGGGGTAACCGTAGTGCGCCGGTAGTTTTGCACTGCTTTCCCGTTGGTTTCCTGGTGGTTTCCCAGTAATTCGCGATTAATTCGCCGGTGCTCCGCCGCTAGCCCGTTCGACTCTCCATGACCGAATCCGCATGACCCCCACGCCGCTGCCGTCCGGCCTGATCGTCATTCACAGCAACCTGTCCGAGTCGCTGCGTGATGTGCTGGTCGGCTGGCTGGACCGCCACCCTCTGGGGCCGCTGGAGCAGGAAGTGGTGCTGGTGCAGAGCAGCGGCATCGCCCAGTGGCTGAAGCTGGCCCTGGCGGCGGACGCGGCCGATGGTGGCAGCGGCATCGCGGCGGGGCTGGATTTCCTGCTGCCTTCGCGCTTCCTGTGGCGCGCCTACCGTATCGTGCTGGGCACCCAGGCCGTGCCCGAAGTCTCCCCCTTCGACAAGCCCCGCCTGATGTGGCGTCTGTTGCGCCTGCTGCCGCAAGTGATGGAGCAGCCGGCATACGCGCCCTTGCAGCGCTTCCTGCGCCGCGACGACGATTGCCGCAAACGTTATCAGCTGGCCGAGCGCCTGGCCGATCTGTTCGACCAGTACCAGGTCTATCGCGCCGACTGGCTGGACGCCTGGTCGCGCGGCCAGGACGTCCTGCCGCGCGACCGTGGCCCGGCGCTGCCGCTGCCCGACGCCCAGCGCTGGCAGGCCGCCTTGTGGCGCGCCCTGCTGGACGATGTGCTGGCGCAGGCAGCGCAAGCAGAAGCGGCCGGTGCCGCGTTCAATGCCAGCTACGTCGCGCCGTCCTCTGACGGCCGCGCTGCCGTCCACGCCGCTTTCATGCGCCGTGCCGAGCAATTGGGCGACACCGCGCCGCCCGACCTGCCGCGCCGCATCGTGGTGTTCGGCATCTCGACCTTGCCGCGCCAGTCCCTGGAGGTCCTTGCCGTGCTGGCCCGCTGGACCCAGGTGCTGATGTGCGTGAGCAATCCTTGCGAGCATTATTGGGCGGACATCATCGAGGGCAAGGACCTGCTGCGCGCCAGCCACGCACGGCAAGCCCGCCGCGCCGGCGCGCCTGCCGTCATCGGCGAGGATGCCTTGCATCTGCATGCCCATCCGCTGCTGGCGGCCTGGGGCAAGCAGGGCCGCGATTTCATCGGCTTGCTGGACGAGCATGACAGCCAGGAGGCGCGCGAAGCTTTCCTGTCCCGCTATAGCGACTACACGCAACGGCTGGACCTGTTCCAGCCGGTGGCGGATGAAGACGCTACCTTGCTGCGGCAACTGCAGGACGACATCCGCGACCTGCGTCCCTTGAAGGAAAGCCGCGCGCTGTGGCCGCCCGTCGATCCCACGCAAGACCGCTCCATTCGCTTTCACGTCGCCCACAGCCGTCAACGCGAAGTGGAAATCCTGCATGACCAGTTGCTGGCCGCGTTCGACGAGGATCCCACCTTGCGCGCCCGCGACGTCATCGTGATGGTGCCGGATATCGAAGCCTACGCGCCGCATGTGCAGGCGGTCTTCGGCTTATATCCAGCCGACGACAGGCGCGCCATTCCCTATACCCTGGCCGACCGCGGCAAACGCCACGTCGATCCCTTGCTGCATGCGCTTGAACACCTGCTGCAGCTGCCCTACGCCCGCTTCGCCGTCAGCGACCTGATGGACCTGCTGGAAGTGCCGGCGCTGCGGCGCCGCTATGGCATCGAAGAAGACCAGCTGCCCTTGCTGCACAACTGGATGCGCGGCGCGAACATCCGTTGGGGCCTGCACGACGAACAACGCCGGTCCCTGGGCCTGCCCGGGACCGACACGGCGGCGGCGCCCAATACCTGGCTGTTCGGCCTGCGCCGCGTGCTGCTGGGTTATGCGGTGGGCGCGCGCGGCGGCGATTGGCAAGGCATAGAGCCCTATGGCGACGTGGGCGGCCTGGATGCCGCCTTGCTCGGCAACCTGGCCGAACTGGTGGCGGCGCTGGAAAGCTGGTGGCGCGAACTGGCCGAGCCGGCCAGTCCGGAACGCTGGGGCGAACGTCTGCGCGAACTGCTGCAGGCCTTCTTCGAGGAAGACGACAGCGTCGATGGACTGGTGCTGCGCCAACTGCGGGGACAACTGCAGACCTGGCTGGAGATCTGCGCCGAAGCCCAGGTGACCGAGCCCCTGCCGCTGGCGGTGGTGGGCGAGCACTGGATGTCGGCCATGGACGAAGGCGGACTGACGCAGCGCTTTTTTGGCGGCGCGGTGACGTTCGCCACGCTGATGCCGATGCGTGCGATTCCTTTCCGCCACGTGTGCCTGCTGGGCATGAACGACGGCGACTACCCGCGTGTGCGCATCCCCATGGACTTCGACCTCATGGGACGCGATTACCGGCCGGGCGACCGTTCCCGCCGTGAAGACGACCGCTATCTGTTCCTCGAAGCCCTGCTGTCGGCGCGCGATCGCCTGTATGTCTCATGGATAGGCCGCAGCGTGCGTGACAACACGCCGCGTCCGCCATCGGTACTGGTGGGCCAGTTGCGCGACCACCTGGATGCGGGCTGGGAACTGGACTGCGTCAACGGTGACGAGGATGATGGCGCAAGCGCCGATCACGCGGGTGGCGTGGCCGCGGCCTTGACCGTGGAGCACCGATTGCAGCCCTTCAGCCCGGACTATTTCCCGGCCGATCCGCGCCGGTCCACGCTGTTCACGTACGCGCGGGAATGGGGGCAGGACGCCGTTGCGGGTGCGCGCGATTGCCGCGGCGATGGCAGTCGTGATGACGATCGCGGTCGCGCCGGCGCGTTCGATGCCGAGCCCGAGGCGAAGTTCGCCGCCGGGTCCCTGGCCAGGCTCGATCCCTTGCCACCCCTGGTGCGCGAGGAACCGCTGTCGCTGCGCGAATTGGCGGCTTTCCTGAAAGCCCCCGTCGAGGCCTTCTTCCGGCAACGTCTGCAGGTCAGCTTCAACGCCGAAGACGTCGTTGCCGAAGACATCGAGCCCTTCGCGCCAGACGCGCTGGAGACGTGGCAACTGCAGGACAGATTGATCAAGGCGCAGGCTCGTGCGCTGGAAGCCGGCGCGGGTTCGGCGCCGGCACGCGATGACGTGCTGGCCGCCTGCATGCGCGCGGGTGAACTGCCTGCCGGCGCCTTCGGTGAGTTGGCCGCGGCCGATCTTGCCGCGCCGCTGGATGAGATGATGGAACGCTATGCCGCAGCCTTGGCCAACTGGCGCGATCCGGTGGAAGGCGAGTTGGCGATACGCTTCGACGTGCCGGCGGGGCGCTACGCGGCTGACATGGCCGGGGCGCCCACGGCAGTCGGGGCTGCGGCAGCGCCTCCAACGGCAACGGCGGCAGCCTGGGCGCTGGGCGACAACCGGCTGTCGCTGGAAGACTACCTGGGCGGCCTGCGTGCCAATGCCGCGGGCGATTTGTGCCGGCTGGTCCTTGAAAGCAGCAGCCTGGTTCCGAAAGGGCGCTACCGCGCCGACAAGGTGGTATCGCATTGGGTCGCGCACGTCGCGGCGCAATTAAGCGGAAGGCCCATCACCACGCTGGTGATCAGCAAGGCGGGCGATATCGAATTCGCACCGGTCGCGGCGGAGCGTGCGCGTGCCTGGCTGGCGCTGTGGCTGGGCGCATGGGAAGCCGGCATGCGCCGTCCCTTGCCGCTGGCCGTGGGCGCGGCCTTCGAATGGTTGACCCGTCTGCCCGAGGAAGCCGACCAGGGCGCCGTGGCGGCGGCAGACTCGGGGGCAGGTCCGGAAGTGGCCCGCCACCAGGATGGCGCGGTAGCGGGCCTCGCGCACGATCCCGACGATGCGCTGCCAGCGGCGGCGCTTACCGGCGCACGCGCCATCGCCTGGCAGCAGGCCCGCAAGGTGTACGAAGGGGCGCCCATGGCCGAAGGGGAAGTCGACCGCAGCGCGTATCTGCAAGCGGTCTATCCGGATTTCACCGCGTTGACGCGCGGCGGCGAGTTCCAGGCCCTGGCGCGCGCGCTGCTGCGCCCCATGCGCGCCGCGCTTTATGCGGAAAGCAGGCCGAAGAAGACGAACCGGTCTGGAGACGACAATGGCCAGGCCTGAGCGCGATACGACCGCCGTCGAACTCGACGTGCTGCGCTTTCCTTTGCGCGGCAGCCGCCTGATCGAGGCCAGTGCCGGCACCGGCAAGACTTACACCATCGCCACCTTGTACGTGCGCCTGGTCCTGGGCCATGGCGGTGACGACGGCTTGGGCCGGCCCCTGGTGCCGCCCGAGATCCTGGTGGTGACGTTCACCGATGCCGCCACCCAGGAGTTGCGTGACCGCATCCGCGTGCGCCTGGCCGATGCGGCGCGGGTCTTCCTGGAAGATCCCGAACAAGCCTATGCCGATGCCGATGCTGACGCTGACGCTGACCCTGACGCAGACGCAGACGACAATGCCGATGCCCCCGCCGCGCGGACGGCGCGTGCCGATGCCCTGTATGAGCTGCGCGCGGAGTATCCCCCTGAAGCCTGGGGCGCTTGCGCACGCAAGCTGCAACTGGCCGTGGAATGGATGGACGAAGCTGCCGTGTCCACCATCCACGGCTGGTGTAATCGCATGCTGCGCGAGCACGCCTTCGACAGCGACAGTTTGTTCCAGCAGACACTGGAGCAGAACAGCGCGCCCCTGCTCGCCGAGGCCGCGCGCGACTACTGGCGTGTCTTCATCGCCGGACTGGACAGCGACGGTGCGCGCGAACTGCGTGGCTGGTGGGTCAGCCCGGACGCCTTGCAACAGGACGCCGCACGCCTGTTCCGCTATGCCCCCCAACTGGAAGCAGGCACGCATCAGCCGATGAATCCCGCCGGCGTCCAGGCCAAGCCCGTGGCCATCCCGCCGCCGTCCACGCCTGCTCGCGTGCAGTCCGGCGATGAAGCGCCAGGCACCCCGAGCGTGCTGCTGGCAACGGCGCGGGCCACACGCATGGCGGCATTGGCCGATCTGAAGGCCGGCTGGCCCGCCTGGATCACGGAACTGCGCGATATCTTCGACGCCGGCGTTGCCGCGAAGAAAGTAGACGGGCGCAAGTTCCGCGCGCAGCACTACAACGGCTGGCTGAATATCCTGCAAAGCTGGTGTGAGGATCCGGAAAACACCCTGCCCGGGCTGTCCGACGCAGCTTGGCAACGCCTGTCGCCAGAGGGCATGGACGAGGCCTGGAAGGGCGATCCACCGGACCATCCGGCCTGCGCCGCGCTTGCCGGGCTGCGCGAACAGGTACTGAAGCTGCCGAACGCACGCAACGACATCCTGAAGCATGCCGCCGCCTGGATGCGCGGCCGCTATGCGCAGGAACAGGCGCGTCGCGCGCAGATGGACTTCGACGACCTGCTGGGCCAGCTCGATCGCGCCCTGGCGGGACCCAACGGCGCCGTGCTGGCGACCGCCATGCGCCAGCAATTCCCGGTCGCCCTCATCGACGAATTCCAGGATACCGATCCCGTGCAGTACCGCATCTTCGACGCGGTCTACCGGCTGGCGGAAAACCCGACGGATTGCGCCCTGATCCTGATCGGCGATCCCAAGCAGGCCATCTACGGTTTTCGCGGCGCGGATATCTACACCTATCTGCGCGCCCGCGCGGCGGTGGCCGGGCGGCTGTACGCGCTGAAGACCAATTTCCGTTCGACCCACGCCATGGTGTCCGCGGCCAATCATTGCTTCGAGGTAGCGGAACATCGTCCGGAAGGTGAAGGCGCTTTCCTGTTCCGCACGGCGCGCGGCAATCCCGTGCCGTTCACCGGTTCGATGGCGCGCGGCCGCGCGGATCGTCTGGTGATCGAGGATGCCGCCGCGCCGGCGCTGACAACCTGGTGGCTGGCCGGGGACGAGGACGGCTCGCCGGTGGGCATCGGCGCCTACCGCGAACAGATGGCCGCCGCCTGCGCGAGCGAGATCGCCCGTCTCATGGCCCTGGGCCAGCAAGGCCGCGCAGGTTTCGCGAACGTCGATGCCGAAGCCGCGCCGCTGCGCCCATTGCGCCCGGCCGACATGGCCGTGCTGGTCAACAGCGGCCGCGAAGCGCGGGTCATCCGCAAGGCCTTGGCGCAGCGCGGCGTGCGCAGCGTCTACCTGTCCGAAAACCAATCCGTCTACCTGAGCCCGCAAGCCGCCGACATCGAACACTGGCTGCGCGCCTGCGCCGAGCCGGACGACCCGCGCCTGTTGCGCGCGGCGCTGGCCACGCCCACCCTGGGCTTGTCCTGGGCCGCGCTGGACAGCCTCAACAGCGACGAGTGGGAATGGGATCGCCGCGTCGACCAGTTCCGCGGCTATGGCCGCGATTGGCGCACGCTGGGCGTCTTGCCCATGCTGCGGCGCCTGATGGATGACTTCGACGTGCCGGCGCGGCAGCGTGGCGGCGGCACGGTCGTGGCCAGCGCCGGCGAGCGCGCCCTCACGGACCTGCTGCACATCGCCGAACTGCTGCAGCAGGCCAGCGTGCAGATCGAAGGCGAACACGCGCTGCTGCGCCACCTGGCCGAAATGCGCGCGGCCGCCGAAGAAGGCGAAGAGAACGATGCGCTGACCATACGCCTGGAAAGCGACGCCGACCTGCTGCGTGTGGTGACGGTGCACAAATCCAAGGGCCTGGAGTACCCGCTGGTGTTCCTGCCCTTTGCCATGGCTTTCCGGCCCGTCGGCGTGGACGACCTGCCCCTGGCCTGGCACGACGGCAATGGCGAAGTGCAAGTGACCCTGGAGCCCGACGAAGACGCGCGCGCACGCGCCGATCGCGAGCGCCTGGGCGAGGACCTGCGCAAGTTCTACGTGGCGCTCACGCGCGCCCGCTATGCCACCTGGCTGGGCTGCGCGCCCATCGCCAATGCGCAAGCCAGTGCACTGGGCTATCTGCTGAAGCAGGGCCAGCCGCTGAATGCGGCGGCCTTCGACACCGACCTGAAACAGTGGCGTGGCGACCATCCGGATATCGCCGTGGCGCCCGCGCCCGAATCGCGTGACACGGTCGGCAGCGCCAGCTACCGTGCCACGCGCAGCGCGACGCAGGAGGGCTACGCCCGCCAGATGTCGCGTGGCGTGCGCGAGCACTGGTGGGTGGCCAGCTATTCAGCGTTGCGTACGGTGGAGAACGGATTGCGGGAAGAACCTGCCACCGCGGCCGAAGATGTCTACGTGGAAGCCGCGGCGGGCCCGCTGACGGGCGATAGCGACACAGGCGTGGATGCGTTCGCGGCGGTCGGCCTCGTTCCGGCTGGCAGCGCAAGCCCGCCGCGTTCGTCGACAGGGGCGGCCGCGATCGCGCCGGACGCAGCGGCCATGCAATTGAGCCTGGGCAATGCCGGCCCGCTGCACGGCTTCCCCGCCGGCGCCGAGGCTGGCACCTTTTTTCACGAATTGCTGGAATGGGCCGCCGCTCAAGGCTTCGGCCAGGCAGGCACTGACGCCGCCGCGCTGCAAGACGCGGTCATGCGCCGCTGCCAGGAGCGCGGCTGGGAAGACTGGGCCCCCCCCTTGGCGGACTGGCTACGCCATTTCCTCGTGCTGCCGCTGGCGCTGCCTGCAATGCCGCAATCCGCCGCGCCCGGCCCGGTCGCCCTGGCCGACCTGGATGCACGTGCCTGCGTGTCGGAAATGGAATTCTGGTTCGCCGCGCACGACGTCGCCGCCACGCGCATCGACCGGCTGGTGTGCGCGCACGTGCATCCAGGCCGTGACCGCGCGGCGCTGGCGCCGGCGCGCCTGAATGGCATGCTCAAGGGTTTCATCGACCTGGTCTTCGAATTCGAAGGCCGCTATTACGTAGCCGATTACAAGTCCAACCGCCTGGGACCGGACGACGCCGCGTACGATGCCGACGCCATGCTGGGCGCCATGCTCAGCCATCGCTACGAACTGCAATACGTGCTTTATCTGCTGGCCCTGCACCGCCTGCTGCGTGCCCGCATCCCGGACTACGACTATGACCGCCATATCGGCGGCGCGGTCTATCTATTCCTGCGCGGCAGCCATGCGGCCAGCGGCGGCGTCTACGTCGACCGGCCCGCGCGCGCGCTGATCGAAGGCCTCGACGCGCTGTTCACTGGCCACGGCGACGGCGGCGCGCGCCCCGAGCGAGAGGCTGCATGATGAGCCCCACAGAACCGTTGGACGATTCCCTCCTGCACATCGGTCCGGCGTCCGGCGACGCCAGGGCCGGCACGCCAGCCTCCCGCGCGCGCGCGGCCAGCCGCCGCCACGCTGCCCCACTGGACGACGCGGCCCGCTTGCGCACCACCCTGCTGGATTGGGTCGAGCGCCGTTGGCTGCGCCGCCTCGACGTGGTGTTCGCCGATTTCCTCATGCGGGAAGTCCCCGACGTTTCTCCACGGCTCGTCCTGGCGGCCGTATTGGCCAGCCATCAGTTAGGGCATGGCCACGCCTGCCTGGATCTGCTGGCGGCCCTGGAAGATCCCGCCGTGACCCTGGCCCTGCCGCCCGACGATGCGCCCGCCGCCGCGCGCCAATTGCCCCCCGCCCTGAATCCGGCACAACTGCTGGAACAACTGACGCTGAACGACTGGCTGGCGGCCCTGGACGATCCGCGCCTTGTTGGAACCGGCCCCGGCCACACGCCCCTGGTCCTGGCCGGCGGCACGCGGCCGCGTGTCTATCTGCGGCGTTGCTGGCAGTACGAGCAGGACATCAAGCAGGGCATCACGCAACGCCTGCAACGCAATGCCGCGCTGCAGACGGACTTGCCCACGGCGCGCTTGCGCCAGTACCTGGATACCCTGTTCGCGGACGCGCAGGTCGGCGACGACGGCGTGGACTGGCAGAAAATCGCGTGCGCAACGGCGGCCGGCAGTGCGCTCACCATCATTACCGGTGGACCCGGTACCGGCAAGACCACGACCGTGGTCAAGGTGCTGGCGGTCCTGCAAGCACTGGCCCTGGGCGCCGGCACCGCCCAGGGGGGCGCAGGCCCCACGCCGCCGGGCCAGCTGCGTATCCGCCTGGCCGCGCCGACCGGCAAGGCGGCGGCGCGGCTCAGCGAATCCATTTCCGGCGCGGTGCAAAGGCTGCCCGCGCTGAGCAGTCTGCTGGATCACGCGGAGGGCGGCTCACGACATGCCTTGCAAGACGTCTTGCAAGACGCCTTGCAAGACGCCTTGCAAGACGCCGACGCCTTGCGCGCGGCCATCCCGACCAAGGTCAGCACCTTGCACCGCCTGCTCGGCAGCCGTCCCGGCACGCGGCGCTTCCGCCATGACCGCGACAACCGCCTGGCCCTGGACGTGCTGGTCGTCGATGAAGCGTCCATGGTGGACCTGGAGACCATGGCTGCCTTGCTGGAAGCGCTGCCGCCCGCCGGCCGCCTGATCCTGCTGGGCGACCAGGACCAGCTGGCTTCGGTGGAAGCCGGCGCGGTGCTGGCCGATCTTTGCGTGCACGCGCGCGAAGGCCGCTACACGCCGGCCACGCGCGCCTGGCTGGAACAGGTCAGCGGCCAGCGGCTGCCACAGCCGCGCATCGACCCGCAAGGCGCCGCGCTGGACCAGGCCGTGGTCATGCTGCGGCATAGCCACCGCTTCGCCGCCGACAGCGGTATCGGCCGGCTGGCCAAGACGGTCAATGACGGCGATGTCCTGGCCGCGCGGATGTTCTGGCAAAACCCGGGCGAGGACGTCAGCAAGCTGGTGGGCGCCGCGTGCGAACGCGCTTTTCCAGCGCTGGTTCTGAACGGTTATTCCGCCTATCTGGCGACGCTGCGCCAGGGGCCGGCCGACACCGACCCGCAGACCCTGGACGCCTGGGCCGCGGCCATCCTGCGGCAGCATCAACGCTTCCAGTTGCTGGCGACCTTGCGCAACGGCGAATGGGGCGTGGAGGGCCTGAACCGGCGCACGGCGCAGTTGTTGCTGAAAGAGCGGCTGATCACCCAGGCCGAGGGCTGGTACGCCGGCCGGCCGGTTCTCGTCACTCACAACGACTATGCCCTGGGCCTGATGAACGGCGATATCGGCATCACCCTGCCGGTGCCAGGCGCGGACGCGCACGCGGCGGCAGCGCTCGATGGCGCCAATGTCGCCCAAGCCGGCGCCCAGGACGCACCCGCGACCTTGCGCGTGGCCTTCACCAGCAGCGACGGTAGCGGCCGCATCAAATGGGTGCCGCCCAGCCGCCTGCAATCGGTGGAGACCGTCTACGCCCTGACGGTGCACAAATCCCAAGGCTCGGAATTCGAACACGCGGTGGTGGTGCTGCCGGAACGTCTCAGCCCCATCCTTACGCGCGAACTGCTGTACACCGGCATCACCCGTGCGCGCAGCCGCTTGAGCCTGCTCAGCCCGGGGGGTGACAGCGTCCTGGAACAGGGCATCCTGCGCCAGGTGCGCCGCGCCAGCGGGCTGTTCCCTGAACGCGGCGATGGCGCGGCCGCGGACGCCGCCCTGTAAGGCCAGGCGGCCCCGGGCAGCCAGGCAAACCTTACCGATCCGGCGCCAGGTACAGGCTTTCCTTGATCTCTTCCATCACCACATAGCTGCGCGACTCGGCCGAGTTGGGCAGCCGCCGCAGCATCTCGCCCAGCAGGTGGCGATAGGCCGACATCTCGCTCAGGCGCGCCTTGACCAGATAGTCGAAGTCGCCCGAGACCAGGTGGCACTCCATGATTTCGGGAATGTGCAGCAGCTCCTTGCGCACCTTCTCGAATACATCGCCGGACTTGGCCGACAGCTTGATCTCCAGGAACACCAGCAGGCCGCGCCCCAGCGCGTTGGGGTCGACCCGGGCGTGGTACCCGGTGATCACGCCCTCCCGTTCCAGCCGCCGCACGCGCTCCGTGCACGGCGTCGCCGACAGCCCCACCTGCTCGGCCAGTTCGGTCATGGACAGGCGCCCGAAGCGCTGCAGGATATCGAGGATTTTGAGGTCGGTGCGATCGAGTTCGCGCATTTCACTGTCCAGGGCGTAAAAGTGACGTCGGTATCCCGGATATTACCCAGTAAGAGGCCTGATTTCAGTGAAATTCACTGCTTGACTGTGCTTAGACTACACCTTTCTACTCCCTCTTTTCACGGTGTTCCGCTATGCGTGTCCTGGTTCTCGGCGGTGGCGTCATAGGCACCACCACGGCCTACTACTTGTCGCGTCAAGGCGCGTCCGTCACCCTGATCGATCGCCAGGCCGGCGCGGCGCAGGAAACCAGCTACGGCAACGCCGGCCAGGTCTCGCCCGGCTATTCGACGCCGTGGGCCGCGCCCGGCATTCCGCTGAAGGCGCTCAAGTGGATGTTCCAGCGCCATGCGCCGCTGTCGATCCGCCCGGACTGGACGCTGGACCAGTTGCGCTGGATGGGGGCGATGCTGGCCAACTGCTCGCCGGAACGTTATGCCATCAACAAGGAGCGCATGTTGCGCCTGGCCGAATACAGCCGCGACTGCCTGCGCGCGCTGCGCCAGGAAGCCGGCATCCAGTACGAGCAGCGCACCGGCGGCACCCTGCAATTGTTCCGCGACGAATCCCAGATGCAGGCCGCGCGGCGCGACATCGCCGTGCTGGAAGAAAACCGGGTGCCCTATGAACTGCTGACCGCGGCTGACCTGCATCGGGCCGAGCCGGCGCTGGCCGCCGCCGCATCGCGCCTGGCCGGCGGCCTGCGGCTGCCCAATGACGAAACCGGCGACTGCCGCCTGTTCACCGTGCGCCTGGCGCAACTGGCCGAGCGCCAGGGTGTGCAATTCCGCTACAACGCCGAGGTCCGTGCCATCGAAGCGCGCGACGGCCGCATCGTCGGCGTCAAGGTCGACGATGAGATCCTGGAGGCCGACCGCTATGTGCTTGCCCTGGGCAGCTACAGCCCGGCGCTGCTCAAGCCGCTGGGCATCCACCTGCCGGTCTATCCGGTGAAAGGCTATTCGTTGACCATCCCCATCACGGACGCCGGCAAGGCGCCGGTTTCCACCGTGCTGGACGAAACCTACAAGGTGGCCGTGACGCGCTTCGACGACCGTATCCGGGTGGGCGGCATGGCCGAACTGGGCGGCTTCGACTTGCGCCTGAATCCGCGCCGCCGGGAAACCCTGGAATTGGTGGTCAACGACCTCTATCCCGGCAGTGGCAATGTGGCGGCGGCCGAATTCTGGACCGGCTTGCGGCCGATGACGCCCGACAGCACGCCCGTGGTCGGCGCCACGCCCTTCCATAATCTCTTCTTGAATACCGGCCACGGCACCCTGGGTTGGACGATGTCCTGCGGGTCCGGCAAGCTGCTGTCCGACCTGATTACCGGCCAACCGCCGGCGATCTCCCTGTCCGGCCTGGATATTTCGCGCTACGGGGTGGCCCGCCAGGCGCCGGCGACCGCGGCACTGGCCTGAGCCCTGGCCACCGGCCGTCCTTGCAGCACCGCCAGCAAGGCGCTGGTGGAATAGGGCTTTTCCAGCAGTTCGAAGTCGCGCACGCCTTCTTCGGCCAGCACATGGCTGTAGCCGCTGGTCAGCACCACGCGCAAGCCGGGCCAGCGCTGGCGGATGGCGGCACCCAGCTCGATGCCGCTCATGGCCGGCATCACCACGTCCGAAAACACCAGGTCGAACGCGCCCTGCGCGCCGATCAGTGTTTCCAGCGCGCGGGCGCCGTCCGTGGCCCAGGTCACTTCCACGCCCAGTTCGGTGAGTACATTGCTGGCGAAGCTGCCCACGGCTTCGTTGTCTTCCACCAGCAGGACCTTGCGTGCGACCAGCGGGGCATCGGTGGTGCCATGGCCATCGCCCTCGCTGGCGGTCGCGGGCAGGTCAGCACGGTCGGCCGGCTGCGCCCGCGGGAAATACAGCGTGAACGTGGTCCCCGCGCCCAGCTCCGTCTGCACGTCGACCTCGCCGCCTGACTGCTTGGCGAAGCCGTAGGCCTGGCTCAGTCCCAGGCCGGTGCCCTGGTTCACGCCCTTGGTGGTGAAGAAGGGCTCGAAGATACGTGACAGCAGCTCCGCCGGAATGCCGCTGCCGGTGTCCGTCACGCTGACCGCCACGTAAGCACCCAGCGCGCCCGCATGATTGCGCACCGCCGGCAGTGTGCCCGTGTTGCGCGCGGCGATGCGCAGCGTGCCACCGCGCGGCATCGCATCGCGCGCGTTGACCACCAGGTTCAGCACTGCCGTCTCGAACTGGCTGGGATCGGCGCGGATGTGGTCCAGCCCCTGCGGCAAATCGAATTCGACCCGGATCGGCGACCCCACCGATGTCAGGATCAGGTGTTCCATACCGCTCAGGCGCTGCGTTACATCGAATATCTCCGGACGCAGCGGCTGCTTGCGGGCGAATGCCAGCAATTGGCGCGTCAATTCCCCGGCGCGCGCGGCGGTGTCGACAATCGCCGCCAGAAAGCGGTCACGCTTTTCCGGCGCCAGGTCGGGGCGGCGCAGCAGCTCGGCCGACGACCGGATCACCGTCAGCAGATTGTTGAAGTCGTGCGCCACGCCACCGGTGAGCCGGCCGATGGCTTCCATCTTCTGCGCCTGGTTCAGGGCGTCGCGGCTGCGGTCCAGTTCCAGCTGGGCCTCGCGCCGTTCCGTGACGTCGCGGGTGATCTTGGCATAGCCAAGGAAGTTGCCGTTCTCGTCATGGATGGGGTCGATCACCACCATTGCCCAGAAGCGCTCACCGCCTTTGCGCACGCGCCAGCCTTCGCGCTGGTACTTGCCTTTGGTGCGCGCGGTTTCCAGCGCGTGCCAGGGTTCGCCGCGCTCCCTGTCCTCTTCCGTGTAGAACATGGAAAAGTGGCGGCCGATCACTTCGGCTTCGCCATAACCCTTGATGGTCTGCGCGCCGGTGTTCCAGTTGGTGATACAGCCGTCCGCATCCAGCATGTAGATGGCGTAGTCGCGCACGCCTTGCACCAGCAGGCGGAAGCGCTGTTCGCTGGCATAGAGCGCATCGCGCGCCGCCTTCTTGTCGCTGATGTCGCGCGTGACCTTGGCGTAGCCGATGATGCTGCCGTCGGGCGCGCGCACCGGGTCGATCACCACGCTGCACCAGAACCGGCTGCCGTCCTTGCGCACGCGCCAGCCCTCGGACTCGAAGCTGCCCGTCTCCGCGGCGATGCGCAAGGCCTTGGCAGGCCGGCCGCTGGCGCGATCTTCGTCGGTGTAGAAACGGGAGAAGTGCTGGCCGATGATCTCGCTGGCCGTATATCCCTTGAAACGCTCCGCGCCCGGGTTCCAGCTGCTGACGTAGCCGTTCGCGTCCAGCAGGTAGATGGCATAGTCGCGAATGGCATCGACCAGCAGCGTGGTGCGCTGGTCGTTGCTCAACTGCATGGCGGGGTTGCTCGGCGCGGGAACGTCTTGGGTCATCGTCTTTCGGAAAGCGGCGGTTGCCGCTGCAAAGTCTAGCGTAAACCGGCGGCCTTGCCGTGCCGATCCAGGGTAATCCTGCGGTTTCGATGGAACTTTTCAAAAGATGGCAAATCTTCGGCTTTTTGCGCCTTTTCCAGGCTTCCCGCCTGGTTCAGAGTATTCAGTCCTGTCGCGATCCGGGGCTCGCACCGTCCGGTGTTCCCTGCCGTCATGGCTGCGCGACCTTGCCGGCGATGTACTGGCGCAACCAGGCATGGCCGCTGTCATCCTGATAGCGTTCATGCCAGTACAGGCTCACCGACAGGGGCGGCAATTTCAGCGGTGGCTCCAGCAGCACCAGGCCAGTCTGCGCGGCGGCCGCGCGCGCGATGCTCAGGGGCATGGTCGAGATCAGGTCCGAGGCCGCCACTACATAGGGGCAGACCATATAGCTGGACAGGGTGGCCGCCACGGTCCGCTGGCGATTATTGCTGTGCAACAGCCGGTCGATGGCGCTGCTGAAGTAACCAGTATGGGCGGCCAGGTCCACATGGCCGTAGCGCAGGTACGCGTCCAGGTTCCAGCGCCGCCGCAGGCAGGGATGCTGTTCGCGCACGATGCAGACGGCCGGCTCCTCATAGAGGAAACGCGCGCGCAGGTTGGGTGAAGGGTCGGGGAAATAGCCGGCCAGCAGTTCGACGTGATTGGTGTCCAGCATGCTCATGCCGTGCAGCAGCCGCGCCGGCATGACCCGCAGATGGATGTGCGGCGCGTCCTGCGCCAACCCCGGCAGCACGCGCGGCAGCAGAGTGAACTGCATATAGTCGGTGGCATACAGCGATACCGTGCGGGTCGAGCGGCGCGGATCGAATTCTTCCTGCTCGCCCGTGGCACGGCGCCAGCGTGCCAGCAGCGGCTGGAACTCCTGCAGCAGGGCCAGGCCTTGCGGGGTCGGTTGCCAGGCCGTGTTCTCGCGCACCAGCAAGGGGTCGTTGAACAGTTTGCGCAGGCGCCCCAGCGCCGCGCTCATGGCCGGCTGGCTGATGCCCACCTGTTCGGCCGCGCGCGACACGCTGCGGCAGGTCATCAAGGCATCGAAGTGAACCAGCAGGTTGAGGTCGGGATGCTTCATGCGCGGTAGACATAAATGACGTTTATGTGACTATAGATGCAAAAGGGAGACGGCTGGCGCGCCTGGATCCTAGGATGTTCCCGTAGCAAAAAAGCCGGGGCCGCCGTGGCCACCGTGTCACGACCTACAAGGGGAATACCGATGAATGCAGGATTTATCCGCAGATGTGGGGCAATCGCCGTCGGCGCCACCTTGGCGCTATCGGCCATGTCCGCCATGGCCGCCTGGCCCAATGACAAGATCATCCGCCTGGTGGTGCCCTTCGCCGCCGGCGGGTCGACCGACCTGGTCGCCCGCAAATTGGCCGAAGGCCTGAGCAAGCAGTTGAACGGCAATGTGATCGTGGAAAATCGCCCCGGCGCGGGCGGCACCGTAGGTACCGATTACGTCGCACGCCAGCCGGCCGACGGCTACACCATCCTGATGGGATCGGTCAGCACGCATGGCAGCGCGCCGTGTATCTACCCCAAGCTGCCCTATGACGCCGGCAAGGACTTCACCCCGCTGGCCGTCGTGGCGACCATTCCCAACGTCATCGTCATCAACAAGGACGTGCCGGCCAAGAATCTGCAGGAATTCGTCCAGTTGCTGAAGAAGGACCCGGAGAAATACACCTACGCGTCCAACGGTCCAGGCACCTCCAACCACCTCGCATCGGCGCTGTTCACCAATACCGCCGGGGTCAAGATGACCCATGTTCCCTACCGTGGATCCGGCCCGGCCCTGATAGATCTGCTGGGCGGCCAGGTCAACATGATGATGGACGTGGTGATGACGTCCTACCCCTATATCAAGGAAGGCAAGATCCGCGCGTTGGCGGTGACGTCCTCGCAACGCAACAAGCTGCTGCCCGATGTGCCCACGGTCGCGGAGTCGGGCTACCCCGGCTTCGAAGCCATGGTCTGGTTCGGCATGCTGGCGCCCGCGCACCTGCCCACCGACATCCGCGACCGTCTCAGCAAGGCCATCGTGGATGTGCAAAATGGCCCCTCGCTCAAGCCCTATCTGGAAGAACAGGGCGCTGAAGTCTCCAGCATCTCCAACGACGCTTTCGCCAGCATGATCAAGAGCGAAACCGAGAAGTGGTGCAAGGTCGTCAAGCAGGCCAACATCCGACTCGATTGATTTCCCACACCGATATCCGCAACCCAGGATGACAACGATATGTACCGCATCGGCATAGACGTCGGAGGCACGTTCACCGACTTCACCATGATCGACGAAAGCGCCGGTGAAGCAGGCGCCACTGCTGGCCGCGCCTCAGCCGGCCACGTCCACTTCCACAAGGTCCCGTCGACGCCGCATGATCCTTCGCAGGCCATCGCCACCGGCATCGAAGGCATGTTGCGCGAACATGGTGTGCACCCCTCGCAGGTGGCGCATGTGGGCCACGGCACCACCGTGGCCACCAATCTGATCATCGAGCGCAAGGGCGCGGCGGTCGGCCTGATCACCACGCGCGGCTTCCGCGATGTGCTGGAGATCGGCCGCCAGACCCGGCCGCATTTGTATGACTACAGTGTCGGCAAGCCGCCGGTGGCGGTGCCGCGCCAGTTCCGTATCGAAGTGGGCGAGCGCATCGAAGCCAGCGGCCGCGTGCGCGAGGCGCTGGACGAAGCGGCGGTGCGTGAAGCCGCGCGCTATTTCGCCGAACAGGGCATCGGCGCGGTCACCATCTGCTTCCTCCATTCCTATCGCAATCCCGCGCACGAGCAGCGGGCCCGCCAGATCGTCGCCGAGGTAATGCCGGACGCCTATATCAGCCTGTCCAGCGAAGTGCTGCCGGAGTTCCGCGAGTACGAACGCCTGTCGACCACGGTGCTGAACGCCGCGGTGGGGCCGCGCATGGCGCGCTATCTGGAATTGTTCCTGCAGCGCGTGCGCGAGCTGGGCATCGCCCATGAGCCGCACACGGTGCATTCGAACGGCGGCCTGATGTCGATCGCCAGCGTGCGCCAGTTCCCGGTGCGGACCTGCCTGTCCGGACCGGCCGCCGGCGTGGTCGGCGCGGCGGCAGTGGGTCGCGTCATCGGCAGCCCCAACCTGGTGACCTTCGACGTCGGCGGCACCAGCACCGACGTTTCCCTGATCTGCGACGGCAAGCCGCTGTTCACGTCGCATCGCCAGGTGGCCGGCTATCCGGTGAAAACGCCCATGGTCGATATCCATGTCATCGGCGCGGGCGGCGGCAGCATCGCCTGGATGGACGATGCCGGCGCGCTCAAGGTCGGCCCGCACAGTGCCGGCGCGGTGCCGGGGCCGGTGGGCTATGGCCGCGGTGGCGTCGAGCCGACCATCACCGATGCCGAGATCGCCTTGCAGCGCCTCAATCCCGTGTCCCTGCTCAATGGCCGCATGCCTGTCTTCGCCAAGGAGGCGCGCGCCGTCATCGAGGAAAAAGTCGGCAAGCCGCTGGGCCTGGCCGTGGAGGCCGCGGCCGAAGGCATCCTGCGTATCGCCACCGCCAACATGAGCCGTGCCATCCGCGCGGTGTCGACCGAACGCGGCCACGACCTGTCACGCTTCGCCCTGTTCGCCTTCGGCGGCGCGGGCCCGTTGCACGCGGTGGAAGTGGCGGAAGAATGCGGCATCCCGCGCGTCATCGTGCCGCAGGAGCCGGGCACCATGTGCGCACGCGGCATCCTGCTCAGCGACATTTCCTTCGACTTCGTGCGCAGCGAGATCACGCTGGCCAGGCCGGAAGGCTGGGCCAATGTCGCCACCATCTTCGATGCGCTGCGCGACCAGGCGCAAACCTGGCTGGCGAACGAAGGGGTGAGCGAAGCGCTGCGCGCCACGCACTGCGCCATCGACGCGCGCTACGAAGGGCAGAACTTCGAAGTGCAGGTGCCACTGGACGACATCGGCCCCGACGGCCTGGCGGCCTTCATCGCCGCGTTCGGCCAGGCGCATGAGCGCGAGTACGGCTATACCGTGGACGACCGTGCCATCCAGATCATCAACTGCCGCGTCCAGGCGGTAGGGCAGGTCATCAAGGCGCCGCTGGCGCCGCGCCACGTCGAGGGCACGGTGGAAGGCGCCCGCATCGGCGCGCGTTCCAGCTACTTCGGCCCCACGCACGGCTGGGTCGAAACGCCTGTGTTCGACCGCAATCGCCTGCCCACCGGTGTCGCCTTCCACGGCCCGGCCCTGGTCGAGGAAATGAGTTCCACCACGATCATCGGCGTCGGCCATCATGCCATCGTCGATGACTACGGCAACCTGATCATCACCCTGCGAGGCTAGGACATGACCGAGATCCAACGCACTGACGACGATCTGGCCGATCCTATCGGCATGGAAGTCTTCTGCAACCGGCTGCTGTCGATTACGGAAGACATGAACAACACCCTGGTGCGGGCATCGTTCTCCACCAACATCAAGGAACGCAAGGATTGCTCGGTGGCGCTGTTCGACGCCGCCGGCCGGCTGGTGGCGCAGGGCACGCAGATTCCCCTGCACCTGGGTTCACTGGACGGCGCCATGCGCGCCATCCTGACGCACTTCCCGGTGGAGAAAATCGTCGATGGCGATATCTTCATCTGCAACGATCCCTACCTGGCCAACGGCAGCCACCTGCCGGACATCAACATCGTCACGCCGGTGTTCTGGGAAGGCACGCTGCGCTTCTTCGCGGCCAATATCGCCCACCATTCGGACGTCGGCGGCCCCGTGCCGGGCTCGATCGCGGGCGGCCTGGGTTCCATCTTCGCCGAAGGGATCCGCATTCCAGTGAGCCGCATCGCGCGGGCCGGCCAGATCGACGAAGACCTGCTGAACCTGATCTGCGCCAACACGCGCGATCCGGAAGAGCGCCTGCTCGACCTGCGGGTGCAGATGGCCACCAATCGCCGCGGTGCCGCCGCGGTACAGGGCTTGATTCGCCAGATGGGCCTGGACGCCGTGCTGCGGTCGGTGGACGACGTCATCCGCTATACGCGCCGCCGTCTGCTCAATCGCATCGCTGAGTTGAAGCAGGGCAGTTATACCTTCCACAGCGACCTGGACGATGACGGCATGGGCGGCGATCCCGTGCGCATCCAGGTCACGCTGACGGTGCGTCCGCAGGGCCTGCATTTCGATTTCACCGGGTCGGGCAAGCAGGCGCGCGGCGCCATGAACCTGCCGGTGAACGCCTTGCGCGCGTCCGTGTATTACGCGGTCAAGGCCTTGCTGGACCCGGACATCGCGCCCAATGCGGGCCTGTTCGAGCCGATTACGGTGGAAGCGCCCCTGGGTACCATCACCAATCCGGAACATCCTGCTGCCGTGGGGGCGCGGTCGATTACCGCGCAGAAGGTGGCGGGCGCCATCTTCGGTGCCTTCCGTGGCCTGTTGCCGCCGGAAAAAATCATGGCGTCGGGCAATGATTGCTGCCCGGCCATCGTGTTCTCCGGCAAATGGAGCACGCGGCCGGGCGAGTTCGTCTATCTGGAAACGCTGGGCGGCGGTGCCGGCGCGCGCTACGACAGCGACGGCATGGATGCCATCCACGTGCATATGACCAACACCTCGAACCTGCCGGTGGAGGCGCTGGAAAACGAGTATCCACTGTTGATGGACGAGTATTCGCTGATTGCCGATTCGGGCGGCGCGGGGCGCACGCGCGGCGGCATGTCCATCGCCAAGCAGATCCGCGCCCTGGTGCCGGGCATCGTGTTCTCCGCCCGGTCGGACAGCCATACCGTGGGCGTGGCGACTGGCGTGGACGGTGGCGCCGATGGCCGGCGCGCGCGGCTGTTGCGCAACTTCGGCACGGCGCGGCAGGAGGAGCTGTTTTCCAAGACCGCCAACATCACGTTGCAGGCCGATGAGAGCGTGCGTATCGAAACGCCTGGGGGCGGCGGCTATGGTGCGCCGGCGGCACGCGCCGACCGCGCCCTGCAGCGCGACCTGCTCGACGGCAAGGTCACGCTGGCCGCGGCGCAGTCTGCTTATGGCGCCAGCGTCGACGCCCTGGCGGCCGTCGCCGGTCCGGCCATCAAGCCGGCGGGTGGCAAGGGTTAATCGACGATGAACAGCTTGGCGCCGCCTTCCGTCGAAGAGCGGTGCGCTTCCGCCTGGTCGGCTACCTGGTAGCTCATGCCCGGCAGCAGCGTGAAGCGGCGGCCGTCTTCCAGTTCCGTATCCAGGCGCCCCTCCAGGCACAGCAGAATATGGCCCTTGCTGCACCAGTGGTCGGCCAGGTAGCCGGGGGTGTACTCCACCATGCGCACGCGGATGTCGCCGAACTGGCGCGTGCGCCATAGCGCATGGCCGGTGTCGCCGGCATGCCGGGTGGGGTCGATGGTGGACCAATCGGTGGTGCCGAAGGGGATGTTGCTGATCTGCATGCCTGTTTCTCTAAGGGTTCGGTGATCGTCGAGCGGTGACCGTTCACCAGCGATTCGTCTTCGTCAGTCGCGGAAGTTGTCGAACTGCAGCGGCAGGTCCACGTCGGTTTTCTTCAGCAGCGCGATCGCCGTCTGCAGATCGTCGCGCTTCTTGCCGGTGACGCGCAGCTTGTCGCCGGTGATCTGCGTTTCCACCTTCAGCTTGGCGGCCTTGATGGCGGCGATCAGCTTCTTGGACACGGCCTGCTCGATCCCTTGCTTCAGGGTGATCTTCTGGCGGGCGCCGCCCAGGTTGACGTTGGCGTCGGCCACGTCGATGCAGCGCGGATCGATGCCGCGTGCCGTCAGGCGGCCGCGCAGGATGTCCAGCATCTGCTTGAGCTGGAATTCCGAAGGCGCGACCTGGGTGACCACGAAGTCATCGAGTTCGTATTTGGCGTCGGTCCCCTTGAAATCGAAACGGGTCGACAGTTCACGGTTGGCCTGGTCGATGGCGTTGCTCAATTCGTGTTTGTTGACTTCGGAAACGACGTCAAAAGAAGGCATGATGGTGGTCCTGTGCAATGATGAAACGTGCGGGGTATTTTCCCATGCTTCGCTGCGGCCCGCGACTTGCCTGCGACCGCGTTATGCTAACTCTCCGCAAGGCAGGAGGAAATCCCATGCAATCTGGCCACCCGATCTCGCCGCGGCAGGTCGCGATCAGGCAGCGCGCGCAGCGCACCATCGCCCTGTTCGAAGCGTTCAAGGGCCTGGCGGCACTGGCGGCCAGTATCGGCCTGCTAGGCCTGCTGCATCATGACCTGCGCGGAATCGTCATCGATCTCATCGGCCACTTCGGGCTGGATCCTGGCGGCCGTTATCCGCACACGCTGTTGCACTATGCGGATGTGCTGCAGGACACCAGCGTGCGCCTGCTGGTCAGCCTGGCGGGGGCCTATGTCGCCGTGCGCCTGATCGAGGCCTATGGCCTGTGGCACGACCGGGTCTGGGGGGAATGGCTGGGCGCCCTGTCCGGGGCCATCTACATCCCCTTCGAGGTACGCCACCTGCTGCACTCACCTTCCGTCTTCTCGGCCCTGGTGGTGCTGGCCAACGTGCTTATCGTGCTGTTCCTGGCCTCGCAGCTATGGCGCCGCCGGCGCGGCGGCCTGGCCCGCGCCTGAGCCGGCGGCCGCGGCCAGAATCGAGCCGGGCCTGCGTGTCAATGCGTGCGTCCGCGCACTTCCACCCGTTGCGTCCATTCCATGGCGGTCTTGACCACCAGCGTCACCAGCGCCATGCAGGCCAGCAGCGCGGCCGCCGTGAAAGCGCCCACGGTCTTGTAATCGTCGTTGAGCTGCTCGATCAGCAGCGGCAGGGTGACCGTCTTGCCGCGTATCGCGCCCGATACCACTGAAACGGCGCCGAATTCCCCCACGGCGCGGGCATTCGTGATCACGGTGCCGTACAGCAAGGCCCATTTGATGTTGGGCAGCGTGATGTGGCGGAAGATCTGCCAGCCACGCGCGCCCAGTGTCAGCGCGGCGTATTCCTCATCGCTGCCCTGCGCCTGCATCAAGGGGATGAGGATGCGCGCCACGAAAGGCGAGGTCACGAATACCGTCACCATCACAATGCCCGGCCAGGCGAACATCAGCTGGATGTCGTGCTGGCCGAGCCACCCGCCCAGGGCGCTTTCCGCGCCGTAGATCACCAGGTAGCACAGGCCCGCCACCACCGGCGAAGTAGCGTAGGGGATGTCCACCAGCGTGGTCAGGATGGCGCGGCCGCGGAACTCATAGTGCGTGACGCACCACGCCAGCATGATGCCGAAGCCGATGTTGATCGGCACCGTCAGCACGGCCGCCAGCAGGGTCAGCAGGATGGCATGCTGCATATCGCTGTCCACCAGGTTTTCCACCAGCATGGACCAGCCGCCCGACAGGGCCCGGGCGAAGATCAGGATGAGCGGCAGCAACAGCAGCAGGACCGCGCCTGCCACGCCGACGGCGATGAGCGTCCACTGACGCCAGTTCTTGGGTTTGCGCATCAGGGTGTCCTCAGCGGCCCGGCCGCTGCCAGGGCAGCAGGCGGTTTTGCAGGAGTTGCAGGCTGAACAGCAGCAGCAGCGACGCCGCCAGCACCACGCTGGCGATGGCCGAGGCGGCCGGGTAATCGAATTCAGACAGGCGGACGAAGATCATCAGCGAAGTGATCTCCGTCTTCAGCGGAATATTGCCGGCGATCATCACCACCGCGCCGAATTCGCCCAGGCTGCGGATGAAGGCCTGCGAGGCGCCGGTGAACAGCGCCGGCACCAGGGCCGGCAGCAGCACGCGCCAGAAGGTCTGGCGGTCATTGGCCCCCAGGGTGTGGGCGGCCTCCTCGTATTCAGGGCCGATCTCGGCCAGCACCGGCTGCACCGACCGCACTACGAAGGGCAGGCTGGTGAAGATCATGGCGATGGTCAGGCCGGGAAAGGCGTAGCTGATCTTGTAGGGAGCGAACCATTGTCCAACCCAGCCGCCCGGCGCCAGCAGCACCGACAGCGTCAGGCCGGCCACGGCGGTGGGCAGGGCAAAGGGCAGGTCGACCAGCGCGTCCAGGAACAGCCGGCCGGGAAAACGGTAGCGTTCCAGTATCCAGGCCAGCAGCAGGCCGAACACCAGGACCACCGCGGTGGAGATGGCCGCGCCTTCCAGGGTGACGCGATAGCTGGCCAGCACGCGCGGGTCGGTGATGGCGCGCCAGTACTGCGCCAGGCTCATTTCGCTGGTGTAGGCGAACAGCGCCGCGATGGGGAAGAGAATCACCAGCGAGATATACAAGCTGCTCACGCCGAAGCTCAGGCCGAAGCCGGGCAGCGTGGGTTTTTGCAGGAAGAATTTCGGCATGGGCCTGGGCTGGATGAAAAGCCGAACGGCCGCCTTTGGGGCAGCCGGTGCGGGCGGGCGGTGCGGAGGCTGCCGCGGGGTGCGAAGCCCCGGGGCCGGCGGCGATACTACTTGCCGGCCAGCAGTTGGTCCAGCACGCCGTTAGCCGAGAAGTGTACCTTCGTGATGTTGTCCCAGGTGCCCAGCACGTCCGTCGGATTGATCAGGCGGATTTCGGGAAACTGGGCGGCATTGGCCTTGACCACCTGGGGATCGCGTACACGGTAGTAGAAGGTGGCCAGCAGGGCCTGGATTTCCGGCGTGTACTGGAACTTCAGGTACGTTTCCGCCAGCTTTTCCGTGCCTTTATCCTTGGCCACCTTGGAGACGATGGCCACGGGGAATTCGGCCAGCACGCTGACGGGCGGCACCACCACCTCGAAGCCCTGGGCCTTGAATTCATCGCTCTTGGCGATGTTGTTCACTTCGGATTCGAACGTCAGCACGGCGTCGCCCTGGTTGTTCTGGGCGAAGGCCACGGTGGCGCCGCGGCCGCCGGTGGGGAAGCTTTCGACGTTGTGCAGCAGCTTGCCGACGAAGGCGCGCGTCTTGGCGTCATCGCCCTTGAACTTCTCGTTGGCGTAGAGCCAGGCGGCCAGGTAGGTATAGCGTGCGTTGCCGGAGGTCTTGGGATTCGGGAACACCACCTTGACGTCGTCGCGCACCAGGTCGTCCCAGGTCTTGATCTGCTTGGGATTGCCCTTGCGCACCAGGAAGGCGATGGTGCTGTAGTAGGGCGAACTGTTGTTGGGGAAGTGCTGTTGCCAGTTCTTTTCGACCAGGCCGCGCTGGGCCAGGATGTCGACGTCGGGCACCTGGTTGAAGGTCACCACGTCGGCCTTCAGGCCCTGGATGATGGACTGGGCCTGGCGCGACGTGCCGCCGAACGATTGCTCTATCTTGACCTTCGTATCGTTGCTCTTGTTCCAGCTTTCCTCGAACTTCGGATTGATGGCCGTAAACAGTTCGCGCGCAACGTCGTAGGACGAGTTCAACAAGACTTGCGGCTGTTGGGCCTGGGCGGCGGCGCCGGCCAGCAGCGAGGCGGCGGCGAAGGAGGCGGCGAAAAGACGGCTGATCAAGGAAAGCTCCGCGAAAACGGGGTGGTCCGGCAGCGCGACTGCAGTCCCGCCCATCGGGCGGCATTCTGCACAGGCGTATCGCGCTGTAACTGGTACGGATGATGCCGGGGAGCCTTACTAACGTAAAAGAATAAATATTGGTTTGTTTATTTCTTATGGAAATAAAGTAGACGAGTCCTTGGTTCCTGTCAGCCCTTGCATCAAGGAAGGTCCTGGCTCCAGGCAGCGGTCGACGTCCCAAGTAGGCCGGCATGGCGCGCGCCTCGGCGGGCAGCGGCCGGCCAGGAAGCCGGCGAAAGCCGGTAGGGAGAGAATTTTTTACAGGGTTTTTTATAAAAAACCCCCTGTTTATTCCCCAACAAACCCTGATGGCCTTCAGCGGGGAAAGCGCCAATCCAGATTGACGAGTCCCCGGGCCACGTTCATTTCCCAGGTAAATTGGCCCGGATCAGCCGGCCGGCCACAGAATCGGTCGGCGGAATATTGGGAAGGGTATCGCCGGGCCCATACCACTGGGCGTCGATGATCTCGGTGCCGTCGACCTGGATGTCACCGTCAAGATATTCGGCGGTGAAGGCCAGCATCAGGGAATGGGGAAACGGCCAGGACTGGCTCTGGAAGTAGCGCAACTGATGCACGCGCAACCCCACCTCCTCCTGCACTTCGCGATGCACCGTTTCCTCCAGCGACTCGCCGGCTTCGACGAACCCCGCCAGTGCGCTATAGCGGGCCGCGGCGAAATTGGCGTTGCGCGCCAGCAGAATGCTGTCACCCTTCTTGATCAGCACCATCATGGCCGGCGAAATACGCGGGTAGTTGCTATGGCCGCAGTTCGGGCACTTCAGGCAGAACTCATGTGCCACGCGCTCCGTTGGCGTCGCACACACGCCGCAATAGCGATGCGTACGCGCCCATTCGGCCACCTGGAAGGCGCGCCCGGCCAGCGCCCCGGCCGTCGCCTCCAGCTCGCCCATCACTTCGCGCAGGCGGCGGAACACATAGCCGGCGGGCGGCACGCTGTCCCGGGCCAGCGCCAGCGCCAGACAGGGTTGGCCGCGATGGCTCCCCACCGTGTGCCAGTCCGCTTGCGCATCGGCCAGGTGATGGCGGATGTCATCCAGCGGCAGCACCGCGCCATCCTCGCGCACCAGCAGTTCTCCCCCACGGAAAGCGAACAGGTACGCGCCAAGGGCGGCCGGCGCCAGGTTGGGCGCGCCCGCCGAGGGCGATGAGGGCGATGAAGGCGAAGAGGGCAAGGAGGACGGCGGAAGCGATGAGTGCGACATGGGCAAATCCTGGCGTATTCGGTAATCAACAGGCGGAGGGCCGGGCCGGCGCATCCGCGATCATCCAAAAAATTCGAATCCTGAAGTGCAAAGCCCCTTGCAGGGCAAGGGGCTTATGAACGGTCCATCGGCGCATCGACGGGATCAGCCCTTCAGCGCCTTTTCGATTTCCGCGTGGAATTCCTTGGGATCGTAAACGCCCAGGTAGCGCTTGACGATGCGCCCCTGCTTGTCGATCAGGAAGGCCGTCGGGGTCAGGCGCACGTCGCCGAAGGCGCGGGCGACCTCGCCCTTGCTGTCCAGCGCCACCGTGAACGGCAGCTTGCGCGTCTGCGCGTAATTCAGCACGTAGTTGGGCGGGTCGTAGTTCATCGCCACCGCCACGGTCTGGAAACCCTGCGCCGAATATTTGTTGTAGTCGGCGATGGTGTCCGGCATCTGCTTGATACAGGTCACGCAGTCGGTCGCCCAGAATTTGACCAGCACCACCTTGCCGCGCAGGTCCTGCAGCGTCAGCTTCTGGCCATCGATGGCGGCGAAGGCCACATTGGGGGCGGCCTGCGCGGGGCGCCAGACGAACCAGGAGGCGATACCCGCCGCCACGACCAGCGCAAAGACAAAGACGAGTTTTTTCATTTGATCGGTAGAGATTCAACAGCGCCGCTGCCAGCCGGTTCCGTGGTGCTGTCCGCACCCGGGGCGTTCACGACGGGAGCCGAATTGGGCGATTTGCTGCTCGTGCCGGTCGGATCGCTATAGGAACCCGACAGGCGCACTGCCTCATCCCGGCTGATGACATTGAAGAGTTTTACCACTTTGTGCACGCCGCTGACGTCGGCGGCGGCATTCGCGGCATATTCTCCCTCGACCTGGGTGACTTTGCCCTGAAGGAACACGACGCTGCGGTCGGTGGTGGTCGAAATCGATCCCGACGGCACGAATTTGGTGTTCAGCAGGGCGGTACGCACCTTGGAGCTGAGCCAGGTGTCGTTGGACCGGGTGCCGAAGCTGGCCGGGTCGCCCACCACCATTTCGTTGTAGACCGTCTTCACGCCCTGCTGGGTCTTGGCCAGGGTGGTGGCCTCGGCCTTGACGGCCTCGGTGGGCGCGTCGCCGGTCAGCAGCACCTGGCCTTCATAGATATTGGCGTCGATGCGTACCGTATCGCCGAATTTCTGCGAAATGGCGTGCTGGACCTTGAACCCCAGGTTCTTGTCGTCCAACTGTGCGCCGGAGCTGCGGCGGTCGGTCGCCACCACGGCGGTGCCGGCGGCCGCGCCGCCCACCAGGACCGGGGCCAGGCAGCCGGACAATGTCAGGGAGGCGCCGACCAGGCCGAAGATGAACAGGGCAGTCCGGGCAGTCCGGGCGGTCGGGGTGCGATTTATGGTCATTATTCGGGATCTCCCAGCAGCAAAGCATCAATACCGTCGCACAGTGCGTGCAGCATCAGCCCATGGACCTCCTGGATCCGCATGGTGCGGTCGTGCGGCACGCAGATATGGATGTCGTGATCGGTCATGAGTTCCCCGACCGTGCCGCCGCCCTTGCCGGTCAGGGCAATGACGTGGACCTCACGTTCGTGCGCGGCTTCGATGGCGCGCACGACGTTGGGGGAATTTCCGCTGGTCGAGATGGCCACCAGGACGTCGCCGGGTTGGCCCAGGGCGCTGACCTGGCGTTCGTAGATTTCCTCGAAACCGTAGTCGTTGCCGACGGCGGTGAGGATGGCGGTATCGGTGGTCAGCGCCACGGCGGCCAGCGGCAGGCGTTCGCGTTCGAAGCGGCCTACCAGTTCGGCGACCAGGTGCTGGGCGTCGGCGGCGGAGCCGCCATTGCCGCAGGCCAGGATCTTGCCGTTATTGGCGATGGCGCTGAATAGCATATCGGCCGCGGCGGCCAGCAAGGGCGCCAGGGCGTCGCGGCTCTGTTCATGCACGGCCACGGC
Organism: Achromobacter sp. HZ34; assembly: GCF_002209485.1. Classification (GTDB taxonomy): domain Bacteria; phylum Pseudomonadota; class Gammaproteobacteria; order Burkholderiales; family Burkholderiaceae_B; genus Bordetella_C. The sequence goes on from NZ_NJIX01000004.1 coordinate 425,018, forward strand.
GTCATCGAAGTGCGCGGTCATGCGGGCGGTCATATCCATCATGGCCGCGATTATCTCATGGGCGCGCACTCCTTTTTTCTATCCGAGGGTGACGATTTTCGTCATAGACCGGAGGAATTCGTCCGGACGATGGAGAGCGTTGGGGCGGCACCACGGCCGGCGGCTCATTCGATGGTGCCCGCCATTGCTGCCCGCGGGGCCTATTCTTCGGCGAAAGCGCCGCGCAGCCAGGATGTGCCGGTCGGCCCGTAAGCCACTACATCGAAGCGTACGGGCGGCAGCGCGCCGTCCCAGTGTTGCCGCGCCAGTCCCGGCAGCAAATGGGCTGCCGCGCGGCGCAGCCGGTTACGCTTGGCCCAGTCCACGCTGGCGGCCGCACCGCCGTAGTTCAAATGCGAGCGGACCCTGACCTCCACCAGCACCAGCGTGTCGCCTTCCCGCATGACGAGATCGATTTCGCCCGTCGGGCAACGCAGGTTGCGCGCCAGTGGCACCAATCCGGCTTTCGTCAACAATGCCAGCGCCTGGTCCTCATAGCGGTCGCCATGGCGTCGGCTGGCGGAGCGGCTGCGTGGCGCCTGTATATCCTGGCTGGTGTCCTGCGCCGCCGTCTGGCTGCCGAGCGCGGCCTGTCGTTGCCGCCGTCGCAGACGTTGCTGGCGGCGCTGATACGCCTTGCGTTGGGCCTCTCTTGCGATGTTGAACGCAATTTGCAGAGTCGCATCCGGCTGCATGTCGACGTTGCTCGATCCGGAGGGCGGCGGCGCGGGGGCGGGCGCGCCGTCCGGCGGTACCGCCGCCGGTGCCCGGAACGGGGACAGATCTCCCCTTTGCCGGCCGGAGGCGGCCGATCGTCGCTGCTCAGATGCTGTTACGGGATTCACCATGGGGAAAGCTCATCGATCACGTGGGATGGGACTAAACTGTGACGAAATTCTGGAGACCAGTTCCGTACCATGAACGCATCCGCCGCAACCCTGCCGGGCCAGGAAGCCTGGGCGCGTATCGCTGACCGAGTCGCCGGCCAACAGTGGCCGGCGTCCACGCTATATGTCGTGGCCACGCCCATCGGCAACCTCGGCGACCTCAGCCTGCGTGCCTGGCAAGCCCTGGCGCGCGTCGACGTCATCGCCGCCGAAGACACCCGCGAAAGCCGCGTGCTGCTCGATGCCTGGGGCATCGCCACGCCCATGATGTCGGCCCACCGCCATAACGAGGCCGAGGCCGCCGGCAACATCGTCGCCCGCCTCGAACAAGGCCAACGGGTGGCCCTGATTTCCGACGCCGGCGCACCGGCCGTCAGCGACCCCGGCGCACGCATCGTGCGCGCCGCCCGCGCCGCGGGTTTCGCCGTGGTCCCCGTGCCCGGTCCCAGCGCGGTCATCACCGCGCTCATGGGCAGCGGCGTCACCACCGATGAAAATCCGGCCTATGCCTTCGCCGGTTTCCCGCCGACCAAGGCCATGGCGCGCGTGCGCTGGCTGGAACGCTGGTCGGCCCTGCCGGCGCCGGTCGTGCTGTTCGAATCGCCCCATCGCGTGGCGGCCACGCTGCAGGACATGCTGGCGGTCTGCGGACCGGCGCGCGAAGTCACCGTGGCGCGCGAGCTGACCAAGCGTTTCGAAGAGATCGCTTCCATGCCCTTGCGCGAGGTGGCGGACTGGATCGTCGCCCAACCGCATCGCACGCAGGGCGAGTTCGTGCTGATCCTGCATTCGACCGGTGTCGAGCAGGATTCCGATGAAAACGACGCCGCGACGGACGCGCTGCTCGATGCCCTGCTCGAAGCCCTGTCCGTGCGTGATGCCGCCCGCGTGGCGGCGCGCATCACCGGCCTGCCGCGCGACGTCCTGTACGCCCGCGCGCTCGACCGCAAGCAGCGCGAAGAGACGGTCTGAGGTTCATGTCTGCCGTTATCGACACTGATATTTACGCCATCGTTCCCACGCTGGTGGGACCGATGCGCCTGGTCGCGCGCGGAGACCAACTGGTGGGCGCGTGGTTCATGGATCCGGGCGATATGGCGGCGGCCGGTTATGGGCCGTCCTATCATCCGGATACGGAAGTGGAGCGCCCCGATCATCCTTTCCTGCAGACGGCGGCCGCGCAATTGAGCGACTGGTTCGCCGGCAAGCGGCGCGACTTCGACCTGGATCTGGCGCCGCGCGGGACGCCGTTCCAGCAGCAGGTCTGGCAGGCCTTGTGTGAACTGCCTTTCGGCACCTTGGTCAGCTATGGCGATCTGGCGCGTACCGTGGGCCGTCCCGCGGCCGTGCGGGCAGTGGCCCAGGCCGTCGGCCGCAATCCCATCGCGGTCATCATTCCTTGCCATCGCATCGTTGGCAGCGACACGTCCTTGACCGGCTTCGGCGGTGGCCTGGCCCGCAAACGCACCTTGCTCTCGCACGAAGGCCACACCTACGGCCGCCTGACCGCGACCACGCGGCGCCAGAACACCGATCCGGCACAAGGCACTTTGGCCTGGTAAAGGCTTAACCCAAGCGCCGGTCTCTAGACAGTCCTTTGTAGCGTCCTGCTCCGGTCACCGCTGTACTGGTCAAGGGGCTCTCACTTTGGTGAGAGACCTTTTATGTAGCCCGCCGCTCAGGCCAACGTCGTGCAAATCACCGGGTGATGATGCTGGGCAGGATGCCCGTGCGGTCGGCCACCGATTGCAGGGCGGCTTCGGCGGAATTGCGGTCGCTGTACGGACCGACATGGACGCGATAAAGATTGCCCGTCTGCGCCACCTGGGCCTGCGGCAAGCCGGCCGCCGCCAACGGACCATTGATGCGTGACACCAGCGACTGCGCATTGCCCGCCTGGCTGAACGCCCCCAGCTGCAAATAAACATTCCCCGCCGTCGCAGCGCCGCTGCGCGCCAAGGCCGGCGGGGGAATGGTTGCAGCCGCGGCGGCGCTCGTGGTCGGCGGCAGGGCGGCCGTCCTGCTCCCGCCCGGTGCCGCTGCAGCGGCCGGCGCCAAGGGCACTGGAATGGACGCGGACGGCGCGATCACCGGCGCATCGCCCTCGGCCGTGTTCGCCGGGGCAAGCGCTGGCGTAACCGCCGGCGTACCGGCGGCAACCGCGCCGCCCGCTGCCGCGGCAGCCGCCATCTGACGCGCCTCGGCCGGCAGGATGCGTTCCACCGTCACCTCGCCGCTGCCGGGACCGATGATGCCCAGCTTGTACGCCGCCACATACGACAAATCCATGATGCGGTTGTCGTGAAACGGCCCGCGGTCATTGACGCGCACGATGATGCTTTTGCCATTGATGGCACTGGTCACGCGCGCATAGCTGGGAATGGGCAGCGTCGGATGCGCGGCCGTCATCGCGTACATATCGTAGGACTCGCCGATCGACGTCGAATTGCCATGGAATTTCTTGCCGTACCAGGAGGCGATGCCGCGCTGCTTGAACGGGCTGTCGGAGGTATCCGGGACATAGCGCTTGCCGAACACGACATAAGGCCGGTTGGCGCCGCCGGCGTAAGGCTCGACGCGTGGCACGGCGTCCGGGATGGCTTCGATATTGGCGGGGATGTCGTCGCCCGGACCATCGTTCGAGTAATACCCGCCGCCGCGCTTATGCCCCGTGCTGGAACAGCCGGCGACCATCATCGCCACCACGATCATCAGGAGCAAAGACCCGACACCGCGCGGCTTCGCCGCATTCGGTCCCATACGCTGTCGCGACGCCGAACCCTTGAACACCGCGGCGAACCACCGCGAAAAAATCGTCAATCCGCTTCGCGGCCGCGCCGCTTGTGGCCCCGAGTCGGGTGAGGTCTGACTGTGGTCGGGGGCGGGTAGGGCGCGCGGAAAGCGAAAGATCATGCGTGTTCTTCGGGTAATTGCCTGCGATGTCTCACTAATAGAGGGGCGTGATCGCTGAAACGTTCCTTCAGCTGCTCGACAATATAAACCGAACGGTGCTGGCCACCGGTGCAACCGATTCCTACAGTTAGATAGCTACGCGTATCTTGGGCATAGCGCGGCAACCACTTGTGGATGAAGCTGCTGATGTCCTCGATCATCTGGCCGACCGCTTCGAAGCTGGCCAGATACGCGGCCACCGGGGCATCGCGGCCGGTCAAGGGACGCAGCGCCGGGTCGTAATAAGGATTCGGCAGGCAGCGGACGTCGAACACCAGGTCGGCGTCGCGCGGTACGCCATGCTTGAAGGCGAAGGACTCGAAAGTCAGCAGGATGGCCTGGCGGTCCACCTGTACCAGATCGCGGATCCAGGCGCGCAGCTGGCCGGGCGTCAGCGATGAGGTATCGATGACGTGTTCCTGGTCGCGCAAGGGCGCCAGCAGTTCACGTTCGAGCTCGATGCAGTCCAGCAGCGAAGGGGTCTTGCCGTTGCGTTGCAGACGCTCCGTCAACGGATGGCGGCGGCGCGATTCGGAATAGCGCTGCACCAGGGTGTCGGTATTGGCGTCGAGGAACACGACCCGCAGGCTGGTCCCCATCGTGCGCAGCGTGTTGATGGCAGCAGGCAGTTCGGCCAGTTCGCCAGGCGAGCGCACATCGATCGCGACGGCTACCCGTTCCATGCGGTCATCGCGCGCGCTGGCGATGAAGTCCGCGAGGAAGCGCACGGGCAGATTGTCGACGCATGTATATCCGGAGTCTTCCAGCAGGCGCAGAGCGACCGATTTGCCGGAGCCGGAAATGCCGGTAATTAGAACGACTCTCAACATAGTGGATACGATTGTTGCACAAAATAGCTGGATAAATATGGCAGGTCTTATAGATGTGCGGCAAGTGTGCGGATGGAGGAGGGGTTCGGGGCCGCGCCGTCAGCGTGCGTTGCGCGTATCTGCTATGGTCTTGCCTGGCGCGCGCCCGGACTGGGCTGCCCGCCGGGTTTGTTGCATCGCACTCCTTTTTCCAATAATGAATAGGTGCGTGACCGTGTCGTCGAATTGCATCTTTCCATCATGGGCGGGGCCTGCCCGCCGTAAGCCTGCGCGGCGTTGTCGGCTTGCGTTGGCCAGTTTCCTGTTCACCCTTGCCTTTGCCTTTACTGCCCCCGGCCATGCGCAGCCTAGTGCGACGTCAACTGGAGCGTCGACTGGAACGGCATCAGCGCCAGTAGCGCCGCCTCCGGCACCGTCGCCTGCAACGGCGTCGCCGGCGGCAACGTCTCCTGGCGCCACGTTGGAGCCCAACACCATGCAGGCGCGCCTGGCGGCCTGTACGGCCTGCCATGGGGAGCAGGGCAGGGCCGGCGCTGACGGCTACTACCCGCGCCTGGCGGGCAAGCCGCGCGACTACCTGTATCACCAGCTCCTGAATTTCCGCGACGGCCGGCGCCAATACCAACCCATGGCGCATCTGCTGCGCGATCTGCCCGACGCTTATCTGCGCGACATCGCCACCTGGTTTTCCGACCAGCATCCGCCTTATCCCGCTCCCACCGCGACGTCGACCGACGCCGCGCAACTGGCGCGCGGCAATCAGCTCGTGCTGCGGGGCGATACGGCGCGCAAGCTGCCGGCGTGCAGCGCCTGTCATGGCGCCGCGCTGAGCGGCGTGCTGCCGGCCATTCCCGGCCTGCTGGGCCTGCCACGCGATTACATCGGCGCCCAGATCGGTAGTTGGCAGAGCGGCCTGCGCCATGCCGCGGCCCCGGACTGCATGGCCGACATCGCGCGCCGGCTCGAACCCGCCGACATCGCGGCCGTGGCGGCCTGGTTATCCGCCCAACCGGTTCCTCGAGGGATCCCGCCACTAGGCGACGCTGGCCCGGCGCAAAGCAGTGGCGCCGTTCCAGCAGGCACGCTCGTGGCGGCGGATTCGGGCTACCGTCCTGCCCCGGCGGGCAGTCTGACCCTGCCGGTCCAATGCGGCAGCCAGGAGAACGTGCAATGAGCCGGGCAACATGGCGGCATATCGTGGCCCGGACGGTGACGGTGCTGGTGCTGTTGGTGGTCGTTGCCGGCGGCGTGTTGTATTGGATGGGTACGCGTGAAGACGAGCCCACGCGGACGGCCACCGTGCCCCTCGCGGACCCCGCTCAGCGCGTGGCCTATGGCGCCTACCTCGCCCGCATCGGCGACTGCGCGGCGTGCCACACCGCGCGTGGCGGCGCGTCCTATGCCGGCGGCGCGGCTATCCCCAGCCCGTTCGGCACATTCTACGGACCCAACATCACCCCGGACCTGCAGACCGGCATCGGCGACTGGTCCGCCGATGATTTCTGGCGGGCGCTGCATCATGGCAAGCGGCCTGACGGCCAGCTGCTGTACCCCGCCTTCCCCTACACGGAATACACCCACGTCACGCGCACCGATGCCGACGCCTTGTACGCCTACTTGCGCAGCCTGCCCGCGGTGCGCCAGGAAAACCGCCCGCACGAGCTAGCTTTCCCCTACGATCAACGCTACCTGCTGGCCTTCTGGCGTGCGCTCCATTTCAAACCCGTCGCAGGAGCGGATTCCGGTGCGATCGCGCCGCCGGCCGCCGACTCCAGTGCCGCTGCCTTTGATTCGAATGCGGCTGGAATTGCCCGGTCCGGCACGGTGGCTGCCGGCGGGGTGCCTGCGCAGGACGCCGCGGCCGCCAGTTCGCCCCAGGCCAGTGTCATCCGTGGCCGCTATCTGGTCGAAGGCCTGGGCCATTGCGTGGCCTGCCACGCGCCGCGCAATGCTTTGGGCGCGACCACGGGCACAGGCTTGCCCGGCGGCGAAATCCCGGGCCTTGGCTGGTATGGCCCGTCCCTGCACGCGGGTCCGGCGGCAGATGGGTCGGCCCCAGGCCTGGCGCAATGGACGGCAGCCGACATCGCCGCGCTGCTGCGTGATGGCGTGTCGCCCCATGGCAGCGCCAGCGGTCCCATGGCCGAGGTGGTCACGGGCGGCACGCAGTATCTGCGTCCAGCCGACGCCCTGGCCATCGCTGATTACCTGAAGTCACTACCCGCCGCGGCCGTGCCCAATGCGCCGCCGCCGGGGCGCGCCACGCTGCAACGGGGGGAGAAACTCTACGGTACGTATTGCGTCGCCTGTCACCAGAGCCAGGGCGAAGGTCGGCCCCCTGCCTGGCCGCCGCTGGCAGGCAATATCAGCGTTACCGCGCCATCGCCGCAGAATGCCATCCGCGTCGTGTTGCAAGGTGGCTTCGCGCCCGCCACGGCCGCGAATCCGCAGCCGCATGGCATGCCGCCTTTCGGCCAGGTGATGAATGACGATGATGTGGCGGCGGTCGTCAGCTACATCCGCAACCAATGGGGCAACCAGGCCGGCGGCGTCACCGCCTTGCAAGTCAAGCGCGCCCGCTGAACGCAGGCCTTACTTGCTGCTTTGCAGGATCGCCATGGCCTGGCGTTCCATGAATTCGCCCAAGGTATCGATGCCGCGCAGCTTCAGGATGGTGTTGCGCACCGCCGCTTCCACCAGTACCGCCAGGTTACGGCCCGCTGCCACTTGCAGCATGACCTTGCGTATCGGCAGGCCCAGCATGTCCTGGGTGATGTCCTGCAGCGGCAGGCGTTCGAACTTGTCCTGCGCCGTCGCGCGCACCAGGTGCACGATCAGCTTCAGGCGCATCTTGCGCCGTACCGACGTCTCGCCGAAGATGGTGCGAATATCCAGCAAGCCCAGCCCACGCACTTCCAGCAGGTTCTGCAGCAAGGACGGACAGTGGCCTTCGATCATGTTCGGTGCAGTGCGTGACAACTCCACCGCATCGTCGGCCACCAGGCCGTGGCCGCGCGAAATCAGTTCCAGCGCCAGTTCGCTCTTGCCCAGCCCTGATTCGCCGGTAATCAGCACGCCCAACCCCAGCACGTCCAGGAAGACGCCGTGCACCGTTGTGGTGGGCGCCAGCTTCTTGCCCAGGTAGATCCGCAGCAAGTCGATCAATTGCGCGGCGGCCACCGGCGTACCCAGCAGTGGCACCTGATGCTGCTCGCACTGGTCGATCAAATCCTGCGGCGGCGTCAGACCGTCGGCCAGCAGGATCGCCGGCACGCCGCCGATCAGCAGCTCGTCCATGTGGTGCATGCGGCGGCGCAGATCGAAGCGCTGGTAGTAAGCCAGTTCTTCCTGGCCGAACACCTGGATACGCGAGGGGTGGATGAGGTTGAGGTGGCCGACCAGGTCGGCGGCAGCCATGCCGTCGTCGGGGATCACGCGCTCGGCGGCGCCTTGCCCCGCGATCCAATTGAAGGGGATTTTGTCGGCGTTGTCGTCGACCAGTTCCTGGACGGTAAGCAGCATGGCGGTATCGAAGGGGTCAGAGTTTGCCCGTCGTCAGCATGCGATGCACTGCAGCCGGATCGGTTTCGGTATGAAGCGCTTCGCGCAGCGGCTTATTGGACATCAATTGCGCCAGTTCCGCGAGTATGTCCAGGTGTTGTTGCGTGGCCGCCTCGGGCACCAGCAACACCAGCAGCAATGTCACCGGCTGGCTGTCCGGCGAATCGAACGCCACCGGTTGCGCCAGCCGGATGAACGCGGCAACCGCCTGCTCAAGGCTCTTGACGCGGCCATGCGGCACCGCCACGCCCTGGCCCAGACCGGTCGAGCCCAGGCGTTCGCGTGCGAACAGACTATCGAAGACGGTGGCGCGAGCCAGGCCGTTATTGTTTTCGAATAGCAGGCCCGCTTGCTCGAATGCGCGTTTCTTACTGGTGGCCAGTAGATCCAGCACGACGTTGCCCGCGGGCAGAATACGGGACAAATGGTTCATTTTGCGGATTATAGGGGCGATTGCGGCGCCGCAAAAATTCCCCCCGGCGGGATACAGGCACAGGCAGGGACGGGCGCATCACACAAGGCGGTGTGGGCGTGGCGGGTAAGAGTGGGAATTTCATGGAGGGGGCCGTGATGAGGAGATTTGGCTCATCAGGCACCGATGTGCCCCGGAACTGCAAAGGCGGGGACATCGGCGACTTACTCTGGTAGCAGGCCTTGCACCTGCTTCGTGGTTCCCTGGCCGCAGGCCGGGAAATCAGCTCGGATTACGAGTGTTTGTGAGGCGCGGTGCGGGCAATCAAGCCGCTAATGGTTGTCGCTTCACAGACTCGTTATCGTGGCTTTGCACTTTGTCCTTGTGCTTGATGACCTGACGGTCGATTTTGTCGGCTAGCAAGTCGATGGCCGCATACAGGTTCTCGTCCTGGGCCTCGCAGTGGATGTCCTTGCCGCGTAATCGCATGGTGATTTCCGCGCAATGACGCAGAGGTTCAACCGAAAGCATGACTTGGGTATCGATGACATGATCGAAATGCCGGAGTACTCGCGCCAGCTTGTTGACTACATATTCCCGGAGAGCCGGGGTGACGTCGAGATGACGACCGCAGATGCTCAGATTCATAGTGCAATCTCCTTCTGCCAAAAAACACAGGGGTGCGCGGTATGCGCGTTCAATGCGTGGGAAATCTCCTCTGGAAAGTGGTGGACCGTCATCCTAGTGTAATGACTCTGGGTCTTAATTCAAGGCCCTGGGGGCCCGATCAACGAGCTTTTACAAGCCTAGTCCCCAGTTACACCACGGTTGACCACCGGTCGGTTACATCCGGAAGTGCTCGCCCAGGTACACGCGCCGCACGGCGGGATCGCTGATGATGTCTTCCGGATTGCCATCGGTCAGCACTTTGCCTTCGCTGATGATGTAGGCGCGGTCGCAGATGCCCAGGGTCTCGCGCACGTTGTGGTCGGTGATCAGCACGCCGATGCCGCGGCTCTTGAGAAAGCGCACGATGCGCTGGATTTCGATCACCGCGATCGGATCCACGCCGGCGAAGGGTTCGTCCAGCAGGATGAAGCGCGGGCTGGTGGCCAGGGCGCGGGCGATTTCCACGCGGCGGCGCTCGCCGCCCGACAGGGAAATGGCCGTATTTTTGCGAATATGGCCGATTTGCAGCTCATCGAGCAGCAATTCCAGGTTTTCGTTGATCTTGGCGTTGGATATCGAGCGGCCGTTCTCGTCGATCTGCAATTCCAGCACCGCCCGGATATTCTGCTCTACCGTCAGGCGCCGGAACACCGAGGCGTCCTGGGGCAAATAGGACACTCCCAGCCGCGCGCGCTTGTGGATGGGCAGCGCGGTGATGTTGAGATCCTCGATTTCGATACGGCCGGCATCGGCCGGCACCAGCCCCACGATCATGTAGAAACTGGTCGTCTTGCCGGCGCCGTTGGGGCCCAGCAGGCCCACCACCTCGCCGCTCGACACCGACAGTGACACGTCCTGCACCACGGTGCGGCCGTTATACGTCTTGCGCAGGCCGGTCGCCCGCAGTTGGCTGGGCGGTCCCACCGGCTTGGCGGATTTGCTGGAAGAGGCGTCAGTGATCATCGTGGACTGGGTAGGGGGCGTACGGCCCGCGCGCGGTCGTGAGGTCAGGACAGCGGCGGGATGAGACGGTATTCAGTGCTGGTATGTGGCGGGAAGGCCTGGGATCAGCGGGTGTTCTTGGCCGGCGGCGCCGAGGGCAGGGGCGCCTTGGCGGCCTGGGCGCGCCGGCATTCCTCGACCGCCTGATCCGTGCGCGAGCGCGGCTCGACGATGGAACGCACGCGGCCGCCAGGCGCCGACGAACCCGGACCGCCAATGGCTTCGTAGGTGCCGGCCTTGTCGTTATACCGGACCCGCTGGCCGCGGATGGTATCGAACTGTTTGCCACAGATAAAGCGCGTGACGACGGCCTGGCCGATCAAGTCGAACTGGCTCTTCGGGCCATCGTATTCGGCGCGCTGGCCCACGCCTTCGATGAGTTCGAAGGTTTCAGGACGTTCCTGCCGGATGTTCACCAGCTTGCTGGCGTTGTTCATGGTCGCCACGCCGAACTGGCCGCCTTGCGCGTCCTGATGCAGTTCCAGCTTGTCGGACTTCATGGTGAGCAGGCCGCGCGTCATGATCACGTTGCCGGTGAAGACACTGATCTTCTTCGTGTCGTCGTAGTGCAGCGTGTCGGACAGGATCTGCGTGTTCGGCTCTTCTTCCGGCGTGGCCGGTTTGGCGCTGCTCTTGGCTGCCGGGGTGCCGCCTTGCGCCGAGCGGTTCGGCGTCGATTTTGCGGCGTTGTCGCCGGACGCCTGCTGGGCGGAGACACAGCTGGCGGCGCTCGCGAGCAGCGCGCCGATCAGCCAGGCCGAAAGAGTGAAGGGTCGGTTATGGGTCATGGTTTTTTTTGTTGCGGAGCGGATCCGGTATTTTTGGGAGCCGAGCTCTTGGACGAGCCCGACATGTCGTTATTGTTGATTTCGACGTTGCTCGCCGAAAAGACTTCCAGCTGGGTAGTCTTGTTGTTGTATTTCATGCCGACGCCATGCATGCGCGATTGTCCGCGGATGACCAGCGCGGGCAGGTCGGTGTACATCACGTCGTCATCGGGCAGGATGATCAGCTTTTCGCTGTTCACGTCCATGGCCGGCGTCTGGGCGTCGGGCATGCGGTGCAGGTGGGCGTCCTTTTCCATGACGATGCGCTTGCCGCCTTCATACATGGTGCCGGTCTGCGCCGTGCCGATGGTGACAGGCGTGCCTTCCCGCAAACCGACCGCGCGCGGCATCGTGACGACATAGGAGTCGTCATCCGGATAGTGCTCGCCGTAGTCGCCCTCCAGCCGGTTGATGGGCTTGCCGTCGACGTCCGAGCGCACCATGGTGAAGTTGCGCGACCACGAATCCATTTCATGGGTGTAGCGGCGCGGCGGGTCGTTCTGCACCGCGCGTTGCGTGTAGTCGGCCGCCCACCACGTGCCGACCACCAGGGCCAGCAAGAGGAACAGCGCGATGAGCGAAGGAAAACGTTCTTTCATTCCTGCCTGTCTTTATTGGATGACACCGGGGCCCAGCAGGCCAGGTGTGGACAATAGCGCGCCCAGGCGGCCTTGTGCCGCCAGCAGCAGGTCGCAGCATTCGCGCACCGCGCCGCTGCCGCCGGGCTGGTTGGATACCCAGTGCGCGCCTTGCGAGACGTAAACGGGGGCGTTGGGCACGCTGGCGGAGAAGCCGGCGCGCTGCATGGCGGGCAGGTCGATGATGTCGTCGCCCATGAAGCCCGACTGGTCCAGGGACACGCCGTGGCGTTGCGCCAGTTCGACCAGGGCCTTGCCCTTGTCGCGCACGCCTTGCATGACATCGGCGATGCCCAGTTCGGCCGCGCGGCGGTCGACGATGGGGCCGGAGCGGCCGGTCACCAGGGCCACACCGATACCGCCTTCGGCCAGCAGGCGCAGGCCGTGGCCGTCCAGCGCGTGGAAGCGCTTGAATATCTCGCCGTTTTCGCCGTAGTAGAGGCTGCCGTCGGTCAGCACGCCATCGACGTCGAACACCATCAGGCGTACCGCCGCCGCGCGTTCCTTCACCAGGGCCGCGACGCGCGCCAGGATCAGGGCTTCGGCCGGATGCGGCAGGGTCGTTGCAGTCGCCATCATGTTCATACCACCTTCGCTGCCATCAGGTCATGCATGTGTAGTGCGCCCAGCAGGGCGCCGCTTTCGTCGAGGACCAGCATCTGGTTCAGACGCAGGGTATCCATCTGTTCCGCCGCCACCACCGCCAGGGCATCGGCCCGCACGGTACGGGGCGAACGCGTCATGCCCTCGATGACGGTGAGACCGCGGATGTCCCCCCGGCGTTCAATCAGCCGGCGCAGGTCGCCGTCAGTGAAGATGCCGATGGGATGACGATTTTCGTCTATCACCACCGTCATGCCCATGCCCTTGGCCGACATTTCTTCCAGTGCGCGCGACAAGGTGGCGTCGCGGCCCACCGTGGGCAGTGCGGTACCTTGGCGCATGACGTCGCGCACGTGCGTGAGCAGGCGCCGTCCCAGCGCCCCGCCCGGATGCGAGCGCGCGAAGTCTTCCGGCCCGAAACCGCGGGCTTCCAGGCAGGCGACCGCCAGCGCGTCGCCCATGGCCAGCGCGGTGGTGGTGCTGGCGGTGGGTGCCAGGTTCATCGGGCAGGCTTCCTGGGCCACGCTGACGTCCAGGTGGATATCGGCCAGTTTCGCCAGTTCGGACGTTGCCTTGCCCGTCATGGCGATGACGCGGGCGCCCAGGCGGCGCGCCACCGGGGCGATGGTCAGCAGTTCCGAGCCGGAGCCCGAATAGGAAATGGCCAGCATGACGTCGTCGGCGGTGAGCATGCCCAGATCGCCGTGCGCTGCCTCGCCGGCATGCATGAAGAAAGCCGGCGTGCCGGTGGACGCCAGGGTGGCGGCTACCTTGCTGGCCACGTGGCCGGTCTTGCCGATGCCGGTGACGACGACACGGCCGCGACATTGCAGCAGCATGTCGACAGCTTGTACGAAGGTGTCATCCAGGCGTGCTTCGAGGTCGCGCAAGGCTTGCGCCTCGATGGACAATGTACGGCGGGCCGAAGCCAGCGTCGCCTCGGGGGTCGTTGCGGGAAGTGCGTTCATCCGGCGATTTTAATCGCAGCGGGGCATTTGCTCCCAGGCGGGGGGCTATGGCATCCTGGCGGCTCGTTTCACGCTCTATTTCCTTACATTTCATCAGGTTTATCCCATGTCATCGATTCCGGCGCCCATCCTGGGCACGCCCCTGTCTCCCGCCGCCACCCGTGTCATGCTGCTGGGGGCGGGCGAGCTGGGCAAGGAAGTGGTCATCGCCCTGCAACGCCTGGGTGTGGAGGTCATCGCGGTGGACCGCTATGCCGACGCGCCGGGCCAGCAGGTGGCCCACCGCGCCCACGTGGTGTCGATGACCGACCGTGCCGCCTTGCGCGCCATCATCGAGCAGGAGAAGCCGGACGTCATCGTGCCGGAGATCGAGGCGATCGCCACCGACCTGCTGGTTGAACTGGAGGCCGCCGGCACCGTCCGCGTCACGCCGACGGCGCGTGCTGCCCAGCTGACCATGAACCGCGAGGGCATCCGCCGCCTGGCGGCCGAGACGCTGGGCCTGCCAACGTCGCCCTACCGTTTCATCGATACCGAGGAAGAATTGCGGACAGCGATAGCCGGCGGCATAGGCTATCCCTGCGTCATCAAGCCGGTGATGTCCTCGTCGGGCAAGGGGCAATCCGTACTCAAGGGGCCGGACGACGTCGCCCAGGCCTGGCGCTATGCCCAGGAAGGCGGCCGGGTGGGCGCGGGCCGCGCCATCGTCGAGGGTTTCATCCGCTTCGACTACGAGATCACGTTGCTGACCGTGCGTTCGCGGGGGGCGTCGGGGGAGATCGAGACCGGCTTCTGCGCGCCCATCGGGCACAAGCAGGTGGACGGTGATTATGTCGAAAGCTGGCAGCCGCATCCGATGTCGGCCAAGGCGCTGGAAGCCGCGCGCGATATCGCCCTGAAGGTGACGGGCGAACTGGGCGGGCTGGGGATTTTTGGTGTCGAGCTGTTCGTGGCTGGCGACCAGGTGTGGTTTTCCGAGGTCAGCCCGCGTCCGCATGACACCGGCATGGTGACGATGATCACCCAGGCGCAGAATGAATTCGAACTGCATGCCCGGGCCTTGCTGGGCCTGCCGGTCGATCCTTCCCTGCGCCAGCCTGGCGCCAGCAGTGTGATCTACGGTGGCGTCGACACCCGCGCGGTGACCTTCCATGGCGTGGCCGACGCCCTGGCCGAGCCGGGTACCGACCTGCGCCTGTTCGGCAAGCCCGAATCCTTCGTCAAGCGCCGCATGGGCGTAGCTTTGGCCACGGCCGGCGACGTCGACGCCGCCCGCGCCAAGGCACTGCGGGCCTCCGGCAAGGTGCGCGTGCAGGCCGCGAAGTAAGCCGTTTGGCCTTGTGACGCAGGGCCGGCCCGCCGGCACCTACGGACCAGATAAAGCCTCCCTTCGGGGAGGCTTTTCAACGATGCGCGCGCCCGCATGCGCTGCGCGCCCGCCCTGGGCGCCGGCCCCGCGCGGTACGTCCGGCCAGAAAAAGCCTCCCGTGAGGGAGGCTTTTTCATAAAGCCCGCATTGCAGCGCGGCGTGGACCGCGCGCAGGAGCTTACTTGGCGGGCTTGACCGACGTCGCCAGGGTGAACTGGTCGCGGCGGCCTTCGTACGTGATTCCCTTGCGGAAGGCCCAGATCGAGCTTTCGAAGTGCAGGGGGATCAGCGCCAGGTCGTCCAGGGCGATCTTGGTGGCCTGTTCATACAGCGCGCGGCGCTTGTCGGGGTCCACCGTCGACTGGCCGGGGATATAGACCTTGTCGAACGCCGGATTGGAATAGCCGCCGTAGTTGCTGGTGCCCAGCGACTTGGGCGCGTCCAGCGACGCCACCCACAGCTGGAACAGCGCCGACGCTTCGCCCACTTCCGACGGCCAGCCGCCCAGCGAGAAGCTGAACTCACGCTTGGCGCGCTTGGGGAAGTAGATGGAAGCCGTCATCGCATCCACATTGGTCTTGATGCCGATGCGCGACAGGTACTGGGCCACCGCCTGCATGATCTGGCCGTCGTTGATGTAACGGTCATTGGTGCCGGAGACGGTCATTTCAAAGCCGTTGGGGTAGCCGGCTTCAGCCAGCAGCTTCTTGGCGCCTTCGGGGTCGTACTTGATTTCCGGGGCCTTGGCCAGGCCGCCGAACATGCCGTCGGGCATGAACTGGTAGGCCGGGGTGGCCAGGCCGTCCATGATGCGGGCGTCGATGGTCTTGCGGTCGATGGCCATGGAGATGGCGCGGCGCACGCGCACATCCTGCAGCGGATTCTTGCCGTCCGCCGCCTTGACGAAGGGGCTGGGCGAGCGCGCCACGTCGGGCTGGAAGAACACCAGGCGCGTCGAGGGCGTGGCCACATAGCCGAACTTGGGATTGTCCTTCAGGCGCTGCAGGTCGCGGGCCGCCGGGTTCTCGATCACGTCGAAGTCGCCCGACAGC
This sequence comes from Achromobacter sp. HZ34, assembly GCF_002209485.1. Taxonomy (GTDB): domain Bacteria; phylum Pseudomonadota; class Gammaproteobacteria; order Burkholderiales; family Burkholderiaceae_B; genus Bordetella_C. Next base: position 440,827 of record NZ_NJIX01000004.1, read on the forward strand.
AGGCCCGTCAGGCGCGGGCCGGCGTTGGGCACCGGCACCATCTTGACTTCTTTCCAGGCCGGCTTGGGGCCCCAGTAGTTTTCGTTGCGCTCCAGCTCGACGCCGGTGCCCTTGGTCCAGGACTTCTGGATGAAGGGGCCGGTGCCGATGGCGTCCTTGCCATTGTTGAAGTCCGCGTTGGTGGGCCAGGGGCCGGTGACGCCGCAGCCATGCTCGGGGTCGAAGGTCATCTTGCCGTGGGGCAGGATGCCGCTCCAGATGATGGACAGCGAACGGGCCAGTTCCTGCGGCATGACCGGCAGCGGCTGGCGGGTCTTGATGATGACCGTATGCGGATCAGGCGTCTGCACGTCCGCGAACAGCTTGGTGAACGTGGCGTAGGAGTCGGAGATATTGGTCTTGTTGTTCAGCGTGCGGCAGATGGTGAACAGCACATCTTCCGACGTGAACGGCTTGCCGTTGGAGAACTTCACGCCGTCGCGCAGCTTGATTTCCCAAGTGAGGTCGTCGGTGTTCTTCCAGGAGGTCGCCAGCCGGGGGATCAGGTTCATGTTGGCGTCGCGCCCGATCAGCATGTCATACACATGCGCCGCCAGCGCTTCGTTGGCGGTGTTCTTGTGATAGTGCGGATCGGCTGAAGTGGCTTCCGCCGAGACGGCGATCTTCAGCGACTGGGCCTGCGCGGGGAGCGTCGCGGCGATGCCGGCGGCGGCGAGCAGCCCCAGGGTAAGACGAGACAGCATAGAAACTCCGGAGAGAGCGTGCGGCCATGGCGGCATAAGCCATGGTCAAGCACCGTTAGGACGGGGCCGATTATCCGGATTGGGGGGAAATGCTGTCAATTCGCTGTTACCCGCAACGGTGTCCAAAGGATCCCGGGGTAAGGCGAACAGGGGGAAAGGGGGAAGTCTGCGGCCGGGGCGATTCGCGCTGCACGTCCTGGAAGACGGGGCGAACCGCGGCGGTCGCGGGCTTTTTTGCATCGCACTGCTGACATCTGCCAGCGAATTCGCCAATACTGCCGCGAATTCGCCGGTGCTTGCGAGACTGCTCGTGCTGCGACTTCAGGTGCTGCAACTGCTGTCCTGCGTACTGCGACTGCATTTACTGCAACGGTTACTTCAGAACTTCTGCTGCGACTACAACCACTGCTTCTACTGCGTGTTGCTACTACAGGTACGGCTTGCTGCTACTTGCTTACCACTGCGAACCGGAGAAGCGGGTGCTGGTGGCACGAGCCTGGTTCATGGTTTCTTGCACTTCGTCGATGAAGTCGAAGAAGGCACCAACGGCGCGCTTGATGGCGGCGAAGGGGTGGGCAACGGTTTGTTGGTTCATGCTGGCTTCCAGAATGTCGCGTTCGAGGGCGTCGGTCAGGCGGGCTTGGTTCAGGGCAATGTTCGTCATGGTCTTTCTCCAGGGGTGCTGCTTCGTTTGCTGCATCAGTGAAAACGATTATAGGGAATACCCTATGTGCAGCGCAACATCAATTTAGGGGTAAACCCTAGATATGTTGTAAACAGGCATAACAACCGGCGTTTGGCAATAAGAAATGCTCAGCAGTGGCAGAAATTCGGCCTGAATAATTATTTACCGTCTGGTCGGTAAGTAATTAGAATGCGGTTCATGAACACGACATCGACGTCGCAGAACGCGGCAACCGACGCATCCGCCGTGGTGGGCGATACGCGCCCGCGTCCGCGTGCCGGCCGTCCGCCTTCGATGCCCGCGCCACGGGCCAGCATCCTGGCCGAGGCGGCGCGCCTGTTCGCGGACAGTGGCTATGAGAACAGCGCCATGGCCGATGTGGCGGCGCGCCTGGGACTGTCCAAGGCGGCCATCTACCACTACTTCCGCACCAAGCAGGACATCTACGACGCCATCATCATCGAGACCCTGACCGCCTTGGGGCAGGCCGTGGCCGAAGCCGTGGCGAGCGCCGACGGTCCGGCCGAACGCCTGCGGGCGTTCATGCTGGCGCACGCTCGCTACCTGGAAGCGCATCACGCCGAATTCGTCGCCATGCTGATCGGCTACTCGGGCATGAGCCCCGTATTTCGTGACGACGCAGCCCGCCTGCGCGACGGCTATGAGCACCTGTTGCGGCGCCTGATCGCCGAGGGCGTCGCCCAGGGCGTTTTCCGCGACCTCGACCAGGCCGCCACCGGGCGCGCCATCCTGTCCATGCTCAATTGGATGGCGCGCTGGTACAAGCCGGGTCAGGGCCAAAGCGCCGAATCGGTGGCGGCGGGCTACTACGATCTGCTGCTGGGCGGCCTGCGCCAACCCCTGGCGGCCGCCGGCAATGCGTCGCCGCTCACGCAGCCTTGAATCGAACGTTCACGCGTCCCGCCCAAGACACGGCCCCAAACATCTACACGCATCGAAAACCCCAGGAGACTCACGATGGCACTCGACCACGAAACCCTGAACCTGCTGCTGGAGGCGGTGCGCCGCTTCGTCGACGAACGGCTGATCCCCGCGGAACATGAAGTGGCCGAGACGGGTGAGATCCCGCCCGCCATCGTCCAGGAAATGCGCGAACTGGGACTGTTCGGCCTGTCCATCGCGCCCGAATACGGCGGCCTGGGCCTGAACATGGAAGAAGAAGTGCTGGTCGCCATGGCGCTGGGCCACACTTCGCCCGCCTTCCGGTCCCTGGCCGGCACCAATATCGGCATCGGCTCGCAATCCATCGTCATGGCCGGCAGTGACGAACAACGCAACCATTACCTGCCCAAGCTGGCCAGCGGCGAGATCATCGGCTCGTTTGCCCTGACCGAACCGGAGGCCGGCTCGGACGCCATGTCCCTGCGTACCAGCGCCAAAAAGGACGGCGACCACTACATCCTCAACGGCACCAAGCGTTTCATCACCAACGCGCCTGTCGCCGGCCTGTTTTCCGTGATGGCGCGCACCAGCCCGGAACGCAAGTCCGACGCCATTTCCTGCTTCCTGGTGGAGGCCGGCACGCCCGGCCTGACGCTGGGCAAGCCCGACAAGAAAATGGGCCAGGCCGGCGCGCTCACCTGCGACGTCATCTTCGATAACTGCCGCGTGCCCGCCTCGGCGCTGCTGGGCGGCCAGGAAGGCACGGGATTCCGCACCGCCATGCGCGTGCTGGACAAAGGCCGTCTGCATATCTCGGCCCTCAGCGTGGGCACCGCGCAGCGGCTGATCGCCGACGCCGTGCGCTACGCCGCCGAGCGCAAGCAGTTCGGCAAGCCGATCGCCGAATTCCAGTTGATCCAGGCCATGATCGCGGACAGCCAGGCGGAAGCCTATGCGGCGCGCTGCATGGTCATGGATGCCGCGCGCAAGCGCGACCGCGGGGAAAACACCACGCTGGAGGCCTCCTGCTGCAAGCTGTACGCCACGGAAATGGTCGGCCGGGTGGCGGACCGCGCGGTGCAGATCCATGGCGGCGCGGGCTATGTCTCCGAATACGCCGTCGAGCGCTTCTACCGCGACGTGCGCCTGTTCCGCCTCTATGAAGGCACCACCCAGATCCAGCAGCTGGTGATCGCGCGCGAGACGATGAAGGCGCACGGCTATTGACCACCGTTCGCCGACGACCCGTTGCCGGACGCCATGATCGCGCATCCCCTCCTGGTCGATCGGCGGCGAACGCATCCTGCGCGTTTGTGGGGCAAAATGTGCCCACTCCCTTAACCGCTCACTCTCGGTTTTATGTCCACACGTCCTGCTCCCCTGACCGGTATCCGCGTCCTCGACCTGACCCGCGTGCTCGCGGGCCCCTGGTGCACTCAAAACCTGGCTGACCTCGGTGCGGAGGTCGTCAAGATCGAACGTCCCGGCGCGGGCGACGATACGCGTGCCTGGGGCCCTCCTTATCTGAAGGACCAGGACGGCAACGACACGACCGAGGCGGCTTATTACCTTTCCGCGAACCGCAACAAGAAATCCGTTGCGCTGGATATCGCCACGCCGCGCGGTGCCGAACTCGTGCGCGAGCTGGCGCGCCAGAGCGACATCCTGGTGGAAAACTTCAAGGTGGGCGGATTGCGCAAGTACGGCCTCGATTATGAGAGCCTCAGCAAGGAAAACCCCGGTCTCATCTACTGCTCCATCACGGGCTTCGGCCAGACCGGGCCGTATGCCACGCGTCCCGGTTACGACTTCATGATCCAGGGCATGGGTGGCCTGATGAGCATCACCGGTGAACGCGACGATGCCCCGGGTGGTGGTCCGCAGAAAGCGGGCGTGGCGGTAGCGGACCTGATGACCGGCATGTATTCGACGGTTGGCATCCTGGCGGCCTTGCACGAACGGGGCCGTAGCGGCCTGGGCCAGCATATCGACATGGCCTTGCTGGATTGCCAGGTGGCCATGATGGCCAACCAGAATCTCAACTACATGACGTCCGGCAAGGCGCCGCGGCGCGCCGGCAACGCGCACCAGAACCTGGTGCCTTACCAGGTCTTCGCGGTCAGCGACGGCCACATGATCGTGGCGGTGGGCAACGACAGCCAGTTCCGCGCCTATTGCCGCGTCATCGGCATGCCCGAGCTGGCCGAGGATTTGCGCTTCAATACCAATCCCAAGCGTGTGCTGAATCGCGAGGAACTGGTGCCGCTGCTGGTCGAGCGCATGGCGCAAGGTGAACGCGACCACTGGCTGGCCGAGCTGGAGCGCGCGGGCGTGCCGGCCGGCCCCATCAATACCCTGGATCAGGTGTACGAGGACCCGCAGGTGGTGTTTCGCCAGATGAAGCGTGAGTTGCCGCATCCGGTGGCCGGCACGGTGCCCATGGCGGGCAGCCCGCTGCGCCTGTCGGGCAGCCCGGTCGAATATCGCCACGCGCCTCCCATGCTGGGCGAGCACACCGCGCAAGTACTGCGCGACCGCCTGGGCCTGTCCGACGCCGACATCGATGCGCTGGCCTCTGGTCATTGAACCGTCGCGGCGGCAACGCACAATCGAGCTCGATCGATCGTGCGTGCAACTGCCGCAGTGGCTAAGGGCCCAGGCAAAGGCCCCTTGGGGGCCTCTGCTCCCACCAATCAATGTCGGCGTTCAAGCGGGCGCCGATCCGGATTTCGTAGATAAGCAGGAGACAGGAAAATGAAGCCGATCGAAACCGTGGGCATCGTGGGCGCTGGCGCGATGGGGCGTGGCATTGCGCAGATCGCCGCGCAGGCGGGCTTGCGTGTCAGGCTGTTCGATACCAGCGCCGACGCCGTGCAGGCGGCGCGAACCAGCCTGCAGCAGACCTGGGACAAGCTGGTGCAGAAGGGCAAGCTGGAGGCCGCCGCCGCCGAAGCCGCCCTGCAGCAGGTCCTGGCCTGCGCCGCGCTGGAAGACCTGGCGGATTGCCAACTGGTGGTCGAAGCCATTGTCGAACGCCTGGACGTCAAGCGCGAAGTCTTCGGCAAGCTGGAAGCGGTAGTGGCTGACGACTGCATCCTGGCGTCCAATACTTCGTCCCTGTCCATCACCGCGATCGCCGCGGGCTGCCGCCTGCCGGGCCGGGTGGCCGGCTTCCACTTCTTCAACCCCGTGCCCTTGATGAAGGTGGTCGAGGTCATCGACGGCCTGCGCGGCGAACCCGCGGCCGGCGACGCCTTGATGGCGCTGGCGCGCCGCATGGGCCATACGCCGGTGCGCGCGCGCGACATGCCGGGTTTCATCGTCAATCACGCCGGCCGTGGCCTGAACACCGAAGGCTTGCGCATCGCGCAGGAATCGGTGGCGGCCTTCGACCAGATCGACGCCATCATGCGCGAGCAGGCCGGTTTCCGCATGGGGCCGTTCGAACTGCTGGACCTGACCGCGCTCGATGTGTCGCATCCCGTGATGGAGTCCATCTACCGGCAGTTCTTCGATGAGGCGCGTTTCCGGCCCTCGCCCCTGACCACCGTGCGCCTGGCCGGTGGCCTGATCGGCCGCAAGGCGGGCGAAGGTTTTTATCGCTATGTCGATGGCCAGAAGCAGGTGCCGGCGCAAACGCCCGCGCCGGCCTTGCCGGGCGCACTGAAAGTGTGGGTGAGCCATGTGCACCCGCAGGGGTATGGCTGCGCGCAGGATTTGCTGAAACAGTTGAAATCCGGCGCCTTGCAGTTGGGCATCGAACTGTCCACGGCCAGCGAAGCGCCCGACGATGCCTTGATCCTTGTCACGCCTTATGGCGAGGATGTTTCCACGGCGGTATACACGCAGGGGCTGGATCCGGCGCGGACGGTGGGGATCGATACGCTGCATGGCCTGAAGGCTGGCCAGCGCCGCACCTTGATGGTGTCGCCCGCGACCGAACCGCGCTGGCGCGATGCGGCGCATGCGCTGTTCGCGGCCGACGGCGCGGCCGTCAGCGTGGTGCAGGATTCGCCGGGTTTCGTGGCGCAGCGCATCGTTGCCTGCATCGTCAACATCGCGGCGGATATCGCGCAGCAGCGCATTGCCACGCCGGAGGATATCGACCAGGCGGTGCGCCTGGGCCTCGGTTATCCCATGGGCCCGCTGGCGCTGGGCGATGCGTTGGGCGCGGCGCGCATCCTGGAGATCCTGCGCAATATGCAGCGCGTCACCGGCGACCCCCGCTATCGCCCAAGCCTGTGGCTGCAGCGGCGCGTGCAACTGGGAATGTCCTTGCAGGCGGACAGCCTGGCTTGATGTGCCGGGCGTCAGAGGAGGCGCGCCCTGCGTGGCGCCAGGCGGCGCTTTCCGCCAGGCGCGTAGTCATCGCGCCAAGCCGCGGCCAGCCAACAGGTAGCCCTTTGCCCTCATAGGATCCCGCAGCCGCGGGGGCGCTAGCCCAAGGAAGGGCGGTGGGGGGCCCCCACCATTAAAAAATATCTTTTGCCGGCGGCGAAAGCCTTATCGGGCCGACCTCTCGGCCGCCTCAAAGCACCACGAGATTATCGCGGTGTACCAGTTCCGGATCGGTCATGCTGCCCAGGATGGCGGCGATCTGGGCGGAAGGCTGGCGCATGATGCGGCGCGCTTCGGCCGATGAATAGTTGACCAGACCGCGCGCGCACTCGCGCCCGTCCTGGCCGATGCAGGCGATCACGTCGCCGCGCTCGAAATCGCCTTGCACCTCGACGACGCCGATCGGCAGCAGGCTCTTGCCTTCATTCATCAGCGCATGCACGGCGCCGTCATCCAGCACCACATGGCCGCGCAGGCGCAGATGGTCGGCCATCCATTGCTTGCGGGCCGACCACACCGGCAACACCGCGCGCAGTTCGCTGCCTATGCATTCGCCTTGCGACAGCCGCACCAGCACGTCGCGTTCGCGGCCCGAAGCGATGACCGTGTGCGCGCCGCTATGGGCCGCGCGCTTGGCGGCCAGGATCTTGGTCAGCATGCCGCCGGTACCGATGCCGCTGCCGGCGCCGCCGGCCATGGCTTCAAGTTCCGGATCCCCCGCCTGGGCATGCCCCACGAAACGTGCGTCGGGATTCTTGCGCGGATCGGATTCGTACAGGCCGCGCTGGTCCGTGAGAATGATCAGCGAATCGGCTTCGATGAGATTGGTGACCAGGGCGCCCAGCGTATCGTTGTCGCCAAAGCGGATCTCGTCCGTGACGACGGTGTCGTTTTCATTGACGATGGGCACCACGCCCAGCCGCAGCAGCGCGAACAGCGTGGAGCGGGCATTCAGATAACGGCGGCGGTCCGCCAGGTCTTCGTGCGTCAGCAGCACCTGCGCCGTGCGCAAGCCGTGCTCGGCGAACGCGGCTTCATAGGCTTGCGCCAGGCCCATCTGCCCGACGGCGGCGGCGGCCTGCAGTTCATGCATGACCGACGGCCGCTTGCGCCAGCCCAGCCGCGCCATGCCTTCGGCGATGGCGCCGCTGGACACCAGCACGATCTGCTTGCCCTGCTGGCGCAGCGAAGCGATCTGCGCGGCCCAGTGCGCGACGGCGGCACGATCCAGGCCGCGGCCTTCATTGGTGACGAGCGATGAGCCCACCTTGGCCACCAGCCGATTGGCGGCGGCGATGACGGAAACGGAGTCTTGCACGGATTGAATGGCAGCGGTCATGGCGCGGGCCGGACGATGGCGGAAACAAAACCCGTTGGTGGCGGCGTGGCATCGGCGGCCTGGTTGTGGCGCTAGCCTATGCCTGGTCCTGCGCTGCCTGGCGGGCGAAAGCCTGGGGGCTGGCCCCAGGCACGGTGACGGACGGAATTATGGCTTATTCGTCACCGCCGCGCGGCGCGGCGTCGGGGGAGGGGGCGGCCAGCTGGCGCGAGTCGTCCCAGCGCGGATCTTCGTGCACGTAGGTGCCGTCGGCCTGGTCCTGGATGATGTGGTCTTTCTGCTGCTCCGCGTCCAGGTAGTCCTGCAGCGCCCAGATCAGGTCCTGGGTACCGTCGCCGGTCAGGCCGGACACGGCGTGTACCGGACCGGTCCAGTCGAACGCGGCGCAGAAGCGCTGCTTCATGTCCTCGACGTCATCGGCCACCATGTCCAGCTTGTTCAGCACCAGCCAGCGCGGCTTGGCGGCCAGGTCGGCGTCATAGCGGCGCAATTCCTCGACGATGGCGCGGGCGTCGGTCACGGCTTGCGGGATGGGATCGACGTCCGGATCGGGCGAGGAAACATCCACCAGATGCAGCAGCACGCGGGTGCGGGCCAGATGGCGCAGGAACAGATGGCCCAGGCCGGCGCCTTCGGAAGCGCCTTCGATCAGGCCGGGAATGTCGGCCACGACGAAGCTGCGCGAGGCGGAGGTACGCACCACGCCCAGGTTGGGATGCAGGGTGGTGAAGGGGTAGTCGGCGATTTTCGGGCGCGCGTTGGAGATCTTGCTGATCAGGGTCGACTTGCCGGCGTTGGGCAACCCCAGCAGGCCGACGTCGGCCAGCACCTTCAGCTCCATGCGCAGGCGGCGCTGTTCGCCTTCCTTGCCCGGCGTCCACTGTTTCGGCGCGCGGTTGACGCTGGACTTGAAGTGCAGGTTGCCCATGCCCCCCTGGCCGCCGGCGGCCAGCACGACTTCTTCGCCGTGGCGGTTGAGGTCGAACAGCTGCTCGCCGGTGTCGGCATCGTGCACGATGGTGCCCACCGGCACGCGCAGCACGATGTCCGCCGCGGCGGCGCCGTACTGGTCCGAGCCACGGCCGTTTTCGCCGTTGCGGGCGCGATGCAGGCGCGCGTAGCGGAAATCGATCAGGGTATTGATGTTGCGGTCGGCGATCGCGATGATGCTGCCGCCGCGGCCACCGTCGCCGCCATCCGGCCCGCCTTTGGGAATGAATTTTTCGCGGCGAAAGCTCGCCACGCCATTGCCGCCTTTGCCGGCAATGACTTCTATGGTGGCTTCATCGACGAATTTCATGATGGGGACCGGATGATGATGATGTGGATAAAAAGAAGAGCGATGCCCACGCCAGCGTGGTGGTGGTGCATGCCAGTGTATTGCGTGAGAAGGCCTGGGGAAACACAGGCTTTGTCGCCCTGCGACAAAAAAGGCCCTGTCGCACGCGACAGGGCCTTCTGAAGCGGGGGCCTGTTACCGGCCCCCAGCCGTCAAGATCGTGCGGAAACCAGGTTCCGGACGATTTACTCGGCAGCGACGATCGAAACCGTCGACTTGTTGCCGGCGCCCTTGACCGCGAACTTCACCTTGCCATCGATCAGCGCGTACAGCGTGTGATCCTTGCCCATGCCGACGTTGACGCCAGCGTGGACGCGGGTGCCGCGTTGACGCACGATGATCGAGCCTGCCGGGATCAGTTGACCGCCATAGGCCTTGACGCCCAGGCGCTTCGATTCTGAGTCACGACCGTTCCGCGTAGAGCCGCCGCCCTTTTTCTGTGCCATTTTTTTAGCTCCTGCTAAATAAAAGGTTTACCGGATGCCTGCATCAAGCCGTGACGGCTTCGATACGGATCTCGGTATAGTTTTGACGGTGGCCCTGATGCTTTTGGTAATGCTTACGACGACGCATCTTGAAGATCGTGACCTTGTCGTGCCGGCCATGCGCAAGAACGGTGGCCTTGACCAGGGCGCCCGAAACGAGGGGCGTGCCAACTTTCAGTTGGTCGCCTTCGCCTACGGACAGCACTTGATCCAGGTTGATTTCTTGCCCAATGTCAGCAGGTATCTGTTCTACCTTGAGTTTTTGGCCGACGGCAACACGATACTGCTTGCCACCGGTTTTTATGACCGCGTACATGGGTTAATTCCTTGGATGAGGTTCTGTAAAGAACGAGAAAAACTTTCGACTGAACATTCAGTACCGGCGGACGCAATGCGCCCTGCGTACGGACAGCCGAATCGAAGATATTAGCCCGTCGGCTGGCCAAAGTCAAAAAAGCCGCGCTGGCTCAAAGAGTTACGTGTGTCCGAGAGGCAACGCTGGGGGCCTGGACCGGGGCGCCCGCCGGGCCTGGGCGCTGCTGCGACGGGCGCTGACGGCGCTGGTTCCGGGCGGATGGCGCGGTAAGGTCTACCTCCGCCTTCCGAGTCCGTCCAAGCCCGTATAATCGCCGGATTCCCCGAGGCGGGTCAGCCCGCGCGGGGCACAAGTTACACGGGCCATCGGCTCGCCCAGACTGCCGGAAACGTCTTGAATCTCCCCGATCTTATCGCTCCCATCGCCGACGACATGAAGTCGGTTGATGCCGTCATCCGCGACCGCCTGGATTCCGAAGTCGTGCTGATACGCACGATAGGCGACTACATCATAGGTGCCGGCGGCAAGCGCATGCGGCCGGCCCTGCTGCTGATGATCGCCCGCGCCCTCGGTTACGAGGGGACGCATCATCACACCCTGGCCGCCGTGGTCGAGTTCATCCATACCGCCACGCTGCTGCATGACGATGTGGTGGACGAGTCCGACATGCGCCGCGGCCGCCAGACCGCCAACGCGGCGTTCGGCAATGCCGCCAGCGTGCTGGTGGGCGACTACCTGTATTCCCGCGCCTTCGAAATGATGGTGGATGTCGACTCGATGCGTGTCATGGCCATCCTGTCGCAAGCCACTACCGTCATCGCCGAAGGCGAAGTGTTGCAACTGCTCAACGTGCATGACCCGGACGTCTCGCAGGAGCGTTATCTCCAGGTCGTGCGCTACAAGACCGCCAAGCTGTTCGAGGCCGCCGCCCAGGTCGGCGCGGTGCTGGCCGGCGCCACGCCGGAGCAGGAAGAAGCGGCCGCTGCCTATGGCCGCCACATCGGCACCGCTTTCCAGCTGGTGGACGACGTGCTGGACTACAGTGGCGATGCGCAGGCCTTGGGCAAGAATGTCGGTGACGACCTGCGTGAAGGCAAGCCCACGCTGCCGCTGATCCGGGTGATGGAAGTGGGCACGCCGGAACAGCGCGAACTGATCCGCAAGGCCATCGAAACCGGCGACGCCGACTTCGCCGCCGTGGCTGCCGCCATCAACAGCACCGATGCGCTGGCGCATGCGCGGGATGCCGCGCGGGCCGAGGCGGACAAGGCGGGTAATGCCTTGGCCAACTATCCCGTTTCCACTTATCGCAAAAGTCTGTTAGACTTCTGCGCTTTCGCGGTAAACAGAGATCGATAGCGATTTCGGTAAGCCAGTAGTAGCGAAAACAAAGTAGCAAGCACGGGGCGTAGCTCAGCCTGGTAGAGTACTGCGTTCGGGACGCAGGAGTCGGAGGTTCGAATCCTCTCGCCCCGACCATTGATTTGGTCAAATTCCCTTGTACCGGCAAGGACTGAAACGCACAGCAAATAAATTGCTGTGCGTTTTTGTTTGCGCGTCCCTCAGCTGATCCTCACCGGCAGCGGATAGTCGGCGGCGTTGGGGTTGCTGGCCGTCAACGTGGCGGTGCCGGCCTGGCCGTTGCCGTATACCGTCGCGCTGACCTCCCCGAAATTGTCCGTATGCAGATTGCTGGCCGTCAGCGCGGTCGGATCGCCTTGTTTGAAGCTGGCCCGGGACGAACCGGTGTTGACGATGGTCATCGTCACCGGCTGCTGCCCCTTCCCCTTGTGCGTATCGATGTCGATCAGGTTGAAAATCGCCGGTACGCTGCCATCGGCAGGCACCCTGAGTGTCGAAGCCGTCGGCTTTAAAAGATAGAGCGTCTGGCCCTGCCCGCCCTGGATGGCCAGGTTGAACGTGAGCGCCCGCTGTATATTCCCCTGCGCCGTGACGGTGAAGGCCCCCGGGGTTTCACCGGCCAGGATGCGCGGCGCCGTGAGTGTGCCGTGTGCATCCCCCTGCACCAATACCTGCTTGTTGTGCCACGAAACCACCGGCGCGTCGGCATCGTTCATCTCGAACGTGGCATCGCCATCGATGCTGAAAGTCATCAGGAAAAAAGGCAGATTGACTTCGTTATAGGTATCGCGGGCAAGGACCTGCAGACGATCCGTGAAGTACGCCTGCGGGTTGGCCGTCTGGTTGTCGTGCTGTTTTGCCAGGCTCAATGAACCGTCGTACATCCATGTCCGTAAGGTGAAGCGTGCTGCCTGTCCGGACGTATCGTTCAAGGGATCCGTGCCCTTGTAGTCCTTGGGGAAGGCCACGACATAGGCTAGTCCCGGGCCCATGCCCGGACCTATGCCGGAGATCACGGTGGGAGCGACGGCCTCGCCGTTGGTGACGGTAGCCTCGACGCTGTCCGCACTGGTCCCCTGGAACATGAAGTTCGACGCCGTGTCCGGGAAAATCTTGAACGTGACTTCGCCACTTTGTGCGTCGTTGTTCTGCTGGTCCTTCACGGTCACGCTGAGGGCAAGCGGATAGGGCTGCTGGATGTCCGCATCCTGAAAATTGCCCCCGGCCACGGCAACAAAATACGGTTCAGTGATGACGGCTTCCGTCACGGTCAGGTTGAAGTTGGTCGGTGTGCGCGGGTTGGGCAAGGCGGCGCCATCCATGACCACCGTGACGGGGCCCGGGGCGCTGCCCGCGATGACGCGCGGCGCGGTGGCCATGCCATCATCATTGGTGCGCACCACCACGGCCGTGGTGCTGGCGTACTCGCAATGCACCGCCGGATCGTTGACGTCGAATACCGCGCCGTCGCTGATGTCGAAGTGCATCAGGTAATCGCCAAGCGGCGAATTGTTGTTGCGCTGGTTGAAGGCCTTGCCGACGAGCCGCTTCTCGAACTGCATATCCGTGTCGGCCGATTGCGGTGTACCGCTGACGGTGGCGATGGCTACGAAGTCCGTGCCGGGCCAGACCCGTGCGGTGAAATGCGCGGTCTGGGTGGAGTTATCGGTCGCGGGGTCACCGGAGAACTGCTGGGGATAAGCGACGACCTTCAACACGCCATTGCCGCCGGTTTTCGTCGTGGTGGGCGTCAATGGCAGCGCGGTGGCCGTGCCGTCATCCTTGACAGCAACGGTGAGCGTACGGTCACCCGACGAGAACGTCGCATCGGTATCGGCGCTCGGGTAAATCTTGAAGACGACGTTGCCCTTGGTGGCGACCTCGCCGTCGGCATTGCGGGTGTCGACGGCAAGCAAGTATCGGAACGGCGTCCCGGTGTCGGAATCCTGGAGATCGCCCTCGGCGGCATAGACATTCACCGCCAGGTCGGCGGTGGCTTCGACCGTCAATTTGAACGGCAGCGGCGCACTTGCCACGACCGCGTTCGCCGTCACGGTGATGGTGCCATCCGGGCCTGTTGCCACGATCGGCGGCGAAGTGGCCTGCGAGTTCTGGTCCGACCGCACGACCGCCTGGTAATCGGACAGGCTGACATACCCAGGTGCGTCGTTCGGCGTGAATTTGCCCGGTCCATCCAGCGTGAAAGTCACCAGCATGTTCTGGATGGGGTCGGTATGGCCTGGTGTGCTGATGCCGGCGACGAGGGGCGGAAATACTTCACCCGGGTTGGCTGTCGTCCCGTCGCCAGACACGGCAGTGAGCACGGCCGCTTTGTTGCGCCATACCCGTTCGGTGAAGGTAGCCACCTGCCCCGGCGATTGCGCGCCGTTCTGTGGATAAGCGGAAACCAGGAAGGTGCCGTGGATCTTGGAAGCGTCCAGCACACTGTCCGCGCGCAGGGCAGGGGCAAGCGCCAGGCCCTGTTGGGCGGGTGCCGTGACCAGCAGTTGTCCCGAGAAACTGCCACTGGCGTCGAGGTCGTTGTCACCGCCGGTAGAAAAATAGATCAGCCCCGATGTTGCATCGTTGCCATCGGCATCCTTGACGCTGGCCGCCAAGGCGATCTGGAAATCCTGGCCCAGGACCTGGTCTTGCCAATCGCCGGTATTTACCGCGCATGTCTGGCCTTCGCCCGCGTTGGCGAGAATGGCCAGGTTGAAATCCACGCCCGCGCTTACTTCCGTGCTGGCCGTCACCGTGAACTTGCCACCGCCTACATCGACGCCAGCGAGAATGATGGGCGCGTAGGCCGATTTTCCGTCGGCTACGCGCACGATGACTTCCTGATCCGTCAGCCATTGATCGACGCGGACGCGGGGGTCCGAGGTGCTGAAGCTGGCGCGGGTGGTGTTGATCTGGAATCTGACCAGGATATCGGGGACTGGATTTTGTTTCAGATCGAGAACCGTCACAGCCAGGCGAGTCGGAAATGGCTGCCCTTGCCCGGCTGTCGCGCCGTCGCCCGCGGTCTTGACCACCGTTGCACGACCGGACCACACGCGTTCGTAGAAGGTGGCGCCGGCGTCCGGCGTGCTTGGATCGGCCCCTGCTGGATAGGCCAGGACCGTGCCCGTTGAGTATCCCGAACCATCCGCGGGACTGGGATACGCGATCAGGCCGGACGCCGTTGCGGCGCCGTCGCTCACGGGCACGGACACCGAGGACTGGCCGTCGAACAGCACGAGGCCGCCACCGTCACCGGGTGAGCACTGGAATATGACGCTTCCCGTGGTCGCGGCGTCACCGGTTCTGGTGAGAGCTTTAACCGTGAGGGGATCGTATTGCCCCTTCCATGGCCGATCCTGGGAAAAGCCGCTGTCGAGTCCGATGACATCCGGATCCGTAGCCGGCGTTCGGCCATAGGAAAGATAAAAATTCGCCGGCTCGCTCGCCATGTCGGCGGTGGCGACGACGATGACGGTGTCCACGCCGGCACCGGCAATGAGGCGCGGCGATATCGCGTAGCCATAGTCGCAGAGGACCGTGACCGTAGTGTTGTCATCGCTGAACGCCACATAGCGCTGGTCGAGAAGGGTCTGCTCCCATCGCGCGTCGCCGCGTTCGATGTGGAAGCGCACACGCATGCCGTGCGTCGCACGCATGGAGCCTACGCTATCGGTAACCGTGACCCACAGCACGCGAAAGGGGGAATTGCTGGCGACGTTCTGCCCAACACCCTGTGAGGCCGTTATTCTCGCCGTCCGTCCAGCCCAGAACCGCACTTCGAACAAGCTGACATAGGCTGCCGCTTCCGGCGGAAAGGGAGGGTTGAAAAAGGTGGAGTCCCATGCCGCGACCAGTGCCGATCCGTAATCAGGAGACTCCACCGCATTGGTATGGAGCGAAGATGCGGTGAATCGCGCGATCGCGGCGCCATTTGCCGGTGCCCCGCCGGCCGTCCGCACGATCTGGAGGGCGGGGGAGACGCTGGCGGTATTCCTGTACTCGGAAGGCCAGTTGGTGAAGGGCTTATCGATAAGGTTGAAGAGGATCGAACTGGGCACCGGTGCCAGCGTCTTGCCGGAAGGGCCCATATAAGAGAGCGCCGTCAGCGCGACCTCGGGTGAGCCTTCGTAGGCATGGATGACTTGCGCATCCTGCAGGGTCGATGGGTAAGGAACATCGGGCCTGGTGTCCCAGGAGATACGCACGCTTCTGTTGTTGGGATTGATAACGGCCTCGGCGGGGCCATGTCCGGATGGGGTGGGCATGTTCATTGAGCTTCCGATCGAGAGAGTGTGGAGTGCGGTCTCTACGGCGGGCATGCACTGCGTCAAGCCCATCCGCGCGCAAGGGGTGAACGTGTGTCTTCACGGCCGCGCTGTCAGGTAACGACCAAGTGAAAGAGATAGGAAAAAGACGAGGATCCGGTGTCAGGCGAGCCGATGAACGCCAGTGGGAACACGCGAACGGTGATGGGCCCCGACGTGGTGCCGGCCTTGATGGCCGGGCAAATGGCTACGCCATGTTGAGATAAGGTGGTAAACCACTGGTTACCGCCGTCCGCGCGGGAAATCATGGAGGTGCTGAGATCGAATCGGGCGTCGCCCCCGTTCAGGATCTGGAATGTAATTGCCATGCCATCGGCCGCATCCGTGCTGCCTTGGCTATCTGTCACCGACACGGCCAAGGGAACGCCAAAATAGCCGCCAGGTGTTGTGAGTTGGCCATTTTGAGCGGCGGCGTCGGTGGCTTTCAGGACCACGCCAGAGGCCGACTTCCAGGTTCGGACTGCATAGGTTGCCAGCAACGGCGCGTCGGTATCCACGTTTACCGGCGCAGCGCCGTTGCCAGGGCTGCCCATGATGTAAGCCACGCCATAATCGGGCGACGTCACGGCCGTGGCAGCTGTCGCTGCCAAGCGGAATTGCGGCATTAGTGCGCGGCCAGTGCCCAGGATGTCTATCGTTCCCTCGGCTGGCGTGGCAGTAGCCGAAGAGGTTGGAGGCGGCAGCCATTTGAAGTGAGCCTGGCTGTTCGGCCCAGGCCGTGTTGCCCCCTGTGTACCCACCTGGGTCTGGAAAACCAAAGTATCGGACAGTGAGCCTGCCAGGACATCCGTGATGCCGGGCCGGTTCCCCACCGTGAGCAAGGCCGGCAGCACGCAGAGCTTACCGGCGTAGGGATTGTTGAGCGCCGCCGTCTGGGTGATGCTTGCGCGGCTGCCACGGTCTTTGATGGATGAAGGTTCGTTCATTGCCGTATTCCTCATGGACGCATCGGATCGCTCAGGCCAGCGCTGTCGTGAAACCGTCGCCCAGTTGCAGGGCGAACCACGTTGGCAAATCCGTGGAGCCGATGGGCTGGTCCGGGACCCATCCATACGAGTACGAGTCGGAGTCGCTGGTCACCTGCCCGTAGCCGTTGTTGCCCCACAGATACAGCGACCGGGTACCGTCATCCGATTCGGTGATCACGCCAGAGCAATCCTTGCTCGCCTCGATCGAGACATACGACTTGACGCCGGAGTAAGGCAGGACTTCGACGGCCATGGGTGTGGAGGAGGCCGGGTTCATCCCTTCGCCCAAGCCCAACTGGCCCGCGTTTCCCCTGCCCCATGCCCACAGCGTGTTGCTCTTGGTCAAGCCAAGGAGATGGGTCTGGCCCGCGGCCACCTTGGCCCACTGTCCGGCTTTCGTCGTGGCTTTCGTGACATCGATGGCCTTGCTGCCGATGAACGCCGGCGCCACCGCCGAGACCTGGCCGGAGCTGTTGTCACCCCAGACCCACAGGTCGCCCGTGCTGGTCACTGCCGCACCCACGTCGATGCCGACGCTCACCTGGACGACCGTGTTACCTACACCGAACAACACCCCAGGCGTGGTGATGTAGTCGTCGTTACTGTCGACGCCGACACCTCCCCGGGTGTTGTCACCCCAGGCAATCCACATTCCTCTCGATGTCCTGGCGACAGCGATGTCTCTCTTGCTATGGACCTCGAGGATGTCGCCCATTCTCGTGAAGCCGCCCAGCAAGGTCAGGTTCCACAGCGGCGCCGTCATGCCTTGATTGCCGAGCGCGCCCACGGCGGACATTCCCGCGCCCCACAGCTGGTTCTGGTCGTCGACGATCAAGGTGTGGAAAGTACCGGTGGCGACCGAGACCGCCTTGATGGTGCCGACGCGTTGCGGGGCGGTATACCGGTCAGCCTTGCCGGGACCCAATCCCAGCTGGCCTTTGTCGTTCTTGCCCCAGGCCCAGACGTAGCCATTGGCGTCGATGGCGGCGGCGTGTTCGTAGTTGGCGCTGAGCGCTACCCAATTGGATTTGTCGTAGGGCGCATTGATCTGCGCCTGGCCGGTCTGGACGGGGGATTCGGAAGTGTGGGTCATGGCAATCTCGATAGAAAGGAGAATTCCGTGTGTTGTGTCACGGGTCCGCAGCGGGGGTGCAAGGTCCCGAGCAAATGTGGCCGTGGCGTCGATGTATGGGACGGTGTATGGAACCTACGGCCCTATCGTTCCGTATTCCGCGTCGCCCCAACTCCACAGCGTCCCGGTTTGCAAATGGACCGGTGATGAGGTCTGCTTGACCTCCGAAGGGGTCGTCGGCGAACTGGCGCCATCGACGGTGTAGTGAATGAGGTAATGGCCGCCGTTGGGAACCACGGCAACGTTGGCGCGTGGAACGCTGAAGTCATAGGGGGCGAAGATGCCGCTCACGGGCTGCGTCCAGTACGATCCCGGGACGACCGTGCCTGCCGTGTCAAAGCCCAGGCCGAACAGCACGACCTGGTTGTTGAACTTGATCAGGTTGGTCGAGGGAATCTGGGCCGGAATATCGCCAGTGACCTGGCCCAGGTCGATGACGTTGTTGGCGACCTTGAAAACGGGCGCGGGCAGCTTGTTCTGGGTTTGCGGGTACAAGGTACTGCCGGAAACCGCGACGGCATCGGAGCTGAATTTCTGGTAGCGGTCCGGCGCCTCGGTGCTGCTGAACTGCGTGCGCTCGACGTCGAAGCGCACCAGGGCATACTGGTTCGCCGTAGGCGCGGGTTTCAGCCCTGCCAGCGTGAGCTTGCCGCCCGCCAGATCGCTGCCCGGCGTTCTTTTTGCCGGTGTCGCCGGTACGCCTTGAGACGAGCCATTGTCGGCTATCGTCCACGAGACGGTGACCATATCGCTATCCCGCAGCGTCAGGTCCGGGTTGAAATTGTTCTTCAGCGAGACCGTGACATTCATGCCGTCCGCGGGCGTAGTGCCGGCCGGCTGCACATCGGGCTTGTCGGGGTAGTTGCCGGTGGTGATGATGGTCGGCTTGGCCACGTCCGAATAGGAGGTGTTGCCGATCGCGTCCGTCACGCTGTACCAGCACCACACCGCGCCGTTGCAGATCTGGTTGGAAGGGATGTTGACGGTCTGGAAGGCGGTCGGACCGGAATGGGTCGTGGCCGGCCAGTTGCCCCAGAACATCGTCGTCGTGTCGTTGGCGCCTGCATCGGCGACTTCGGGTGTGGCGGTAACACCAACGGTATCCTGGAGCTGGCGGTCGATATTCAGAGGCGAGACGGTGGGGGCATAAAGGTCCATGATGGCGTCTACTCTTAGGTGAGGGCGGGTGCCGCGTAGCGCGGGTGTCGGTACGTCATTGCTGCTGAGTCAGCGCAGGGTCGAATCGCCGACGACGAACTTCTGCGAGCCGTCGGAAGAGAGTTGGGCGCTTGCTGTCACGGTTGCGGTGCCGGCGGCATCGCCGGACCAGATTTCATGGCGAGCTTCGCCTCGGCTGGTGGTGGTGACCACCTTGCTCAGCACACTCGGGTCGGTGGGGCTGAAGCACGCCACGCCGGGCGGAGCGATGGTCAGCGTGACTTCGACGCCGGTCGTCACCGCCACGCCGTTCTGCTTCAGGATGAAGCTGGCGAAATCGTTGTCGTCGGCGTCCATTTCAATCGTTGGCGTGGGGTCCGGCGTCAGGGTGTAGATCTTCGTCTGCGCGGCGGTGTCTATGGTGAGTTGGAAGCTGGCGCCCTGATCCACCGTCCCCTGTGCCTGCACCTGGAAGCTGCGGGCATTGGCGCCCGCAAGGATGCGGGGTGCCTTGGCGAAGCCGGTGGGGCTGCCTCGCACGGTTACCGACTGGGATGTGCCTGTAACGATATCCACGTCCGGGTCGGTGTCGTTCATGTCGAACGCCGCATACGTCGGATCGGGAATGCTGAAGGTCACCAGGTAATAGGCAACCGCCGCGTTGCGGTTGCTCTGGTCGGTCGCCTGTACCGTCAGGTGGGCGGAGAAAAACTGATTGATGCTCGTATGCTGCGCGTCGCCCTCCTGCTTGGTCAACGCAAGGTACTTTTGCGACCACACCTGTTCGGTGAAATGCGCGGACTGGTCGCTGGTATCGGTCTTTGGGTCGTTGGGGGCAAATTCGGTGGGATACGCGACAACCCTGAAAATGCCGGACTGGGATCCGGTGATACCGCCTGCGCTGAGGGTACTGGTCGTGGCCCGCCCATTCGTGACCTGGGCGACGCATTGAGTGTGGTCGCTTTCCTTGGGAAAGAAAGCGGTCGCGCCGACATTGAAAACCTTGAACGTGACGGTGCCCGTGGTGGCGGCGTCCCCCGCGGAGGTCTTCACGGAAACCGACAGGGGGCTGGCATAGGGCTGGGCTGCCAACGCCGCCTGCAGGTCCGTGGCGGGATCGACGTAGACATAGAAGGCGTCGGTCTTCGGCGGCAGGACAGTCAGGCTGTAGGGCAGCGGATTTTGCGCCACGGTGACGTTGGCGGTGACCGTAACGGCGCCGTGCTGCATCAGCGCACGGATGCCTGGGGCCTGTGCCAGGCCATGCTTGTCGGTGCGGACGCTGGCGGAAGCTTCCGAGTCGCCGACTTGTTCCGGGGAACTGTCGTAGACGAATTCAGCGGGTCCCTGCAGCGTGAACGTGACCAGAAGGTCTTGGATGTCTTCCGCATTGGGTCCCTTGACGTGGGCGACCACGGGAATGGGAAAGCGGTCACCAGGCTTGGTCTTGTTGTCGGTAGAGCCACCGCTTACCGGCTCCAGGATGGCGTGCGCGCTGCGCCATACGCGTTGGCGGAAGACATATGGCCGCGGGGTGTGGTCGGTCTCGGCCGCCACTTCGAAATAGCCATAGGATTCTGTCTGTTGCGGCAGGGTGGCGCCCTGCAGCGTGGCCGGGGCGATGGCCATCCCGTCGTGGACATTCGCGGTAACCGAATTGGCGCCGTTGAAGTTGCCCGTGGCATCGGCGGTAGCCTGGCACGTGAAGGTGACCGATCCCGCGGTGGCGTTGTTTCCCTGGGCGTTCTTGACGCTGACGCTCATGGGAAAGGCGAAAGGCTTATCGAGCACCTGGTCCTGCATGTCGCCGGCTTGCAGGCCGACGGAGACACCCTCGTCGGGCGGGATCACCGACTTGATCGCGTACACCGGCTGGTCATCGGATACCAGGCAGCCGAGGGTGACGGTGATGGCGCCTTCCTGGCCGCGCACTGCCTGGATGCGTGGCGCGGTTGCCAGGCCATCGCCGTCCGAGCGGACGGTGACCACTTTCTGGCTCCAATCCTCGACCGGCACGTCGTCGTCATGGTCGAATTGCCCGGGGCCTTGCAGGGTGAACGTGACCAGCATCCGCGCGACGGCTTGCTGCGCGGCATCCAGGGTGGTGGCGGTCAGTCGACTGGCGAAGAATTGTCCCGGGGCGGTTGTTTGCCCGTCTTTGCTGGCGTCCTTGCGCAGGATGGCGACGCGGCCGCTCCAGACCCGTTCCGTGAACCGGGCGACGGCACCGGTCGCGTCGGTACGCGGGTCGCTGTCGTCCCAGTCAAAGCTTTCGGGCGCGGCGCAGACGATATTGGCGGTGTAGCCGGAGGGCGAGGCACTTCCGTTTGCCGTGCTCAACGTGGGAGCGACGACATAGCCTTCCTCGACGGGCTGCGAAACCGTGGTTGATCCAGAGAAAAGCGCCGAGACTTCCTGTCCGGCGACGGCGGGATAGACCACGAATTGAACGGTTCCCGTCGCCGCGGGTGCCCTGAGCTTGGTTTCCACCTTGGCGCGTAGCTGGATAGGAAAATCCGCGCTCTCGAGCTGGTCCTGGTAATCCCCTTCTGCCACCGAGACGAATGCGGCATCCGCCGGGCCAGTACGATCGACGACCGTCAGGTTGAAGTAGTACGGCTGCACGGCGAACTGTGAGTACGCGCGGATGAGGATATTCTGAGCCGTGCTGCCCGCCTTGATCCTGGGTGCGAAAGCGGTACCGTATTCCGAGAAGACCCACGCAGCGGTGTTGCTGGCGCTACCGTCGCTCACGGTAACCAGGCGCTGGTTATAGCCTCCCGTATCGAAGGACGCTCCGCCCTGCATGATCTCGAAGCGCACCGCCATGCCATGCGTGCCTTGCGTGGAGCCAGTGCTGTCCGTGACTTTGACCGAGAGCGGTGTCTCGAAAAAGCTGTTGGTCACGGCATGCTGGCCATCGCCGGAGCGGCCAGTGATGATGGCCGAGGGTTTGGTCCAGACCCGGGTCTTGTACAGGGCCACGTAGGGAAGCGTGCCGGCGTTCAGCGTCGGGACGGGGTCGACTGACGGCACGTAATCGCCGACGCGAAAGTAGGAGACCATATATATCGCGCCGTAGTCGGGCGATTCGGTGTCGGCTCCGGAAATCGACGCAGGGTCGATATCGCAATGATAGGGGTGCTGCTGGTCGCTGTAGCTATAGAAGGAGAGTGTCCCCGCGGTCGATAAGGGATAGATCCCATTTTGAAAAGGATCGCTCAAGGGTTGCCATGTAGCTACGGCCGGTCGGCTGCTTTCCGGCCCACCGTACGCGGAATCGAAAGGCATGGAATAGAGCGTCACCGTCTCAAACAGGAAGGCATCCTTGATGTCCGGATACTGATTGGTGTCGTGCGTGCGCCAGTCCACCCTGATACTCATGGAGACGTCGATCGGGCTTTCGGGCCGTGCGCCGGACGGCTGTACTGCCAATGAAGCTGGTTTGTCTTTCATGGTCGGTTCTTCACGCAGTAGCGCGTTCGGTGGTGGTGACGGTCAAGCCACGGTCAATGAGTAGGCCAGCGAATTCGCCGCGAAGCGCGAAGTGGCCAGCACCGTGACCGGGCCCACGGCGGGGCTGGCCTTGATCGGCGGCGAGATGGCGAGTCCTTGCTGGGAAATCACGACGGCTCTGCGGCCGTTGTCCGTGATGAAGCAGTAGCGAGTGGTCACCCCGGAAGGATCGAACGTGACGTCGCCCTGGGTGATGTCGAAGGTGACCTGCATCCCGTCGGTGGCGCGCTGCGAGCCCGTGCTGTCCGTGGTCGTCAGGGACAGCGGCTGGAAATTTCTCTTGGGGCCTGCCGATTGATTGTTGCCGCCAGCAAATCCCAGTACAGCCGTCGCGGCATGCCACACTCGTATGGTGAAGAGGGCCACCCAGGGCACCCACCGCGGCGGGAACGGTGGACCATCCTGGACGGTAGCGGCGTGGCGTGCCGCGATATAGGCCACGCCATAATCGGGCGATATCGAGGAATTCCCGGTAATGCTTCCCGCCGAGAAGCCATTGCAGCTTACGAGCGTTTGCCCGCTTTCTCCGGTTCCCCCCTGGGGGGATTGCAGCGTCGATGGATAGACGGTCGCGGATGCCTCGGGGATGGCGTTGCCGGTGTAGGGCGTGGGCGCCGAGTCGAACATCAAGCCATCGATGGATGGCCAGGCGCTCTTACCGCTCAGGGCCGTGCGAGCTTGGGCGATCAAGGTATCGAGCCGCTCACCTGAAAAAGCATCCTTGATGGCAGGATGTTGACCCGTGAATGTCTCCATGCATATCTGAGTGCGAATCTCTCCGCTGGACAAAGCGATGGTCATGGCAATTCCTCGTGGACGATGATGGGGTGGCCTGGCAGCCCTCGGTCAATTGCCGACAGTGATCTTCATCTGACCGTCGGTGGACTGCACGTTCGTCGCCGTCAGGGTCACCGTGCCCAGGTTCTCGCCGGCATACAGAAGGATCGAAGCTTCGCCCGTTTCGGTCGTCGTGACGGGAGGCGCCGTCGTCACGCTGGGGTCGGTCGGGCTGAAGCTGACGATGCCGGCCTGGTCCAGCGAAAAGGTCACCACTTTCCCACCGACACCCCTGGCGCTGCTGTCCTGCAGCGTGAAAATGGCCATGTTGCTGCCATCGGGCGGAATCTTCTTCTGCGCCGCGTCGGGTTTCAGTGTGTAGAGCTTCTGTTGCGGTGGCGTGCCGTCTACCGTGAGCTGGAAGGTGGCGCCCTGGTCGACCGTGCCTTGCGCCTGGACCTGGAAGCTGGCGGCGGTGGCGCCCGCAAGGATGCGTGGCGCCGTCGCGATGCCGTTGGGTCCACCGCGCACCTGCACCGATTGAGACGACCCTGAAACGATGCTCACGTCCGGATCGGTGTCGGTAAGGTCGAACGTCGCCAGCGTGGAATCGGAGATACTGAAGTTCACCAGGTAGTCGCCCACCGGCATATTGCGATTGCTCTGGTCGGTCACCTTGACCGTCGGATGTGCAGGAAAGAATTGGTTGATGCCAGCATGCTGCGCATCCCCATCCTGCTTCGCCAGGGTGACATATTTCGCGGCCCACACTCTTTCAATGAAGTGCGCGGTCTGGTCGCTGTCATCGTTCAGCGGGTCGTCGGGGACTTCGTTGCTGGGGTAGGCGACCACCCTGAAGATGCCGAACGGTGCGCCCGGCACACCGCCGGCGCTCAGGGTCGTCGTCGTGGCCCGCCCATCCGTGACCTGGGCGACGCATAGGTTGCGGTCGTTTTCCTTGGGAAAAAAGCCGGTTGCGCCAACAGGGAAGATCTTGAACGTGACGGAGCCCGTGGTCGCCGCGCTACCGTCAGGATTCTTTACGGACACCGCCAGCGGCACGGCAAAAGGCTGAGCGGCCAACGCGGCTTGAAGATCGGTCGCCGGATCGGCATAGACATAGGTCGCCTTGGTCAACGGCGGCAGCAAGGTCAGGTTGAATGGCAACGGCGTCTGAGCCACGGTGGCGTCGGCGGTCACGATGATCGGATCGCTGTCGGCCTCGATCTGGGCCGCCGCTTCCGCCCTGATGGCCGGCGCTGCGGCTATGCCATGCGCGTCGCTGCGCACGGTGGCTGAAGTGGCGGTGTCGTCGGGCTGCTTCTGGAAATCGTCGTAGACGAATTCAGCGGGACCCTGCAGCGTGAACGTGACCAGCAGATCCTGTATGTCCTCGGCGTCAGGCCCCGCGACGTAGGCGACCACGGGGATGGGAAACAGCTCGCCTGGCTTGGTCTTGTTATCGGGTGTCCCGCCGCTTACCTGGCTCAGCACTGCATGCCTGGCCCGCCATACGCGCTGCCGGAAGACAGGGGGCAGCTGGGTATGGGCCGTCGCGGCCGCTACTTCGAAGTAGCCATAGGTCGCATGTTGCTGCACGACGCTGTCGCCCTGCAGCGTCGCCGGCGCAATGGCTGAGCCATCCTGGACATCCACGGTGGCCGACGCGGTCCCCTTGAAACTGCCCGTTGCATCGGCGGTGTCCTTGCATGTGAAGGTGACCTGGCCCGCGGTGGCGTTTGCGCCTTTGGCGTTCTTGACGCTGACGCTCATGGGGTTGGCGAAGGGCATGCCAAGGATCTGGTCCTGCATGTCGCCCGCTGCCAGGCCGACGGAGACACCCTCGTCCGGTGGAATGGCCGAGATCAACGTGTATGTCGGCGTGTAGTTGGATACAGGGCAACTGATGGTGACGCCTATGTCACCCTCTTGCCCGCTCAGTGCCTGGATGCGGGGGGCGGTCGCCAGGCCATCGCTGTTCGTGCGAACAATGACGAGTTTCTGGCTCCAGGCCTGCACAGGGACGCTGTCGTCGTTATCGAATTGGCCTGGCCCCTGCAGCGTGAACGTGACCGCCATTCGATCGACGCCGTTGTGGTTGGCGTCCTGGGCGGTAGCGGTCAGGCGGTTGGGGAAGAACTGTCCTGGTGCAGTGGTTTGCCCGTTCTTGCTGTCGTCGCGACTGAGAAGCGCAGCCTTGCCGGCCCACACCCGTTCGGTGTAACGGCCGACCGCGCCGGAGGTGTCGGTGCGCGGATCCTCATCTTCAATGTCAAAGGTATCGGGATAGGCGCAGATGATATTGGAGGTGTAGCCAGAGGCGGGCGTCGCCGTTATTACGGCGGTCAACAAGGTGGGCGCTTCGGCGTAGCCTTCGACGACGTCCGCCGAAACAGTGGCCGTGCCGACATTTCCGAAGACGGCCGAGAGTGGCTGACCGTCAGCCCCAGGGTAAGCCGTGAACACGATCTTCCCGGTCTGCGCCGGCTGCATGTATTGGTTCTGCACTTTGGCCACCAGCGGTAAAGCAAAGCCTCCGGGTGCGGTGACGTCTTGGTAGTCGCCCTCGAATACGGCGACAAAGGCGGCATCCGTGGGGCCCAGCTTATCGACCGCGTGCAGTTCGAAGTAGAACGGTTGGGCAGCGAACGGCGAGGATGCCCGGATCTTTATGGATCCGACCGTGATGCCCGCCTTGATCCGGGGGGCGAAAGCGGTACCGTGCTCCGAGAAAACCTGCGCGCTGGTTGCTGTTACCGTTGCCAGGCGCTGGATATATCCGCCCGCATCGAAGGTGGCATCGCCCTCGACAATATCGAAGCGCACAGGAACACCATGGGTGCCCTGTATCGATCCCTGGCTATCCACGACATAGGCGCTGAGCGGCGTTTCGAAGAAGCGCCCGCATGCGGCATTCTGCCCGTCACCGTTGCGGCTCTTGATAACGGCGGAGGCTGTCTTCCAGACACGGAGTTCGAATAGCGCTACATACGGGAGCAGATCCGCCGATAGCGGCGAGGACATGATTTGCTGGTCCCCGTCCTGGGCGCAGACGAATGCCGTGCCGTAATCCGGAGATTCAATGCTGTTGCCAGTGATGTCCCTTGCCCAGATCGGGGTGTATTGCGGCTGTCTCAGTTCCTGGTTATTCGTAGTGGCCACGGCGGTCGATAGCGGATACACGCCATTGCCAAAGGGGTCGGCCAGAAAGCGCCAAAGCATCCGCGTATGCATTCCCCACAGGGTCTGGCCCGTGGCGGCCGTGCAACCCCGGATCCAGAGTTGCGCAAATTGATCCTTGAAAAGGTGGTGTATCTGGGGATGCTGATCTACTTGATGTACCGCCCAATCGATGCGGGCGGATACCAGCCCGCCGTTTAGCGGATCCGGCGACGCAACCGCGGAGGATGGGTCGGATGTTGTATGGTCTTTTTTCATGGGGCGTTCTTTCGTTGGCAGCATTGGCGATAGTCGGTGTGCCGATATCCACCGCGCGACGCGCGCTACGGTGCCGGCGGCTTGCGAACCCGGCGTCATGCCACGGTCAGCGCGTAGCTCACGCCATTGCCTGCAATGCGCGATGTACCGATGACCTCGAAGGATCCGGTGAGGGCGCCCGCCTTGACCGGCGGTGAGATGGCGACGCCCTCCTGTGAGATGACGATGGCTCTACGGCCTTCTTCGACGATCTGGCAGTAACGCGTGGTGACCCCGGACGCATCGAAAATCGCATCGGTATTCCCGACGATGTCGAAGAACACCTGCATGCCATTGACGGCCCGCTGTGAGCCGGCGCTGTCCGTGGTGATCATGGATAGTGGGATGGCAAAGTTTCTGAAGGGCGCGGTTGTTTGCTGATTGCCGTTTGCGTAGGTCAGCATCGCCGTCGGCGCGTGCCAGATTCGAATCGTGAAGAGCGCCGTCCAAGGTATGCATTGCGGTGAAATCGGCATCCCGGGAACGGTGAAATTCTCATATGCCGCGATGTAGGCAACGCCGTAGTCCGGCGATATCGGACTGGCGTCGATAATTTTCTCCGCGGTGAACCCGGTGCAGGTGATGGCGGTTTGCCCCGTCTCCGAACGACCGCCGCTGGCGCGTGACGATATCAAGTCCGGCGTCACCGTCGCGCCTGCATCGGGAACCATGTCCTGGGAATAGGGATTGATCGCCGGAACGAAGTTGACGAATTCCGGCAACGGCGGCATGTAGGGACCCCAAAGGGCGTAGCGGGCGAGCGCTACCAATGGCGCGATCGGTTCGCCCACGAAGTGATCCTTGATCGCCGGATGCGTGCCATCGAATTCCTCCATGCAAACTCGAATGCAAATATTCCCCTTGCCTGGATTCAGGTCACCTGGGTCGGCGTGCGACGCGATGGTCATGAGAGCTTCCTTTGCGGGTGTGCATAGGTCAGGATTGTGTCGTCACCGCCTCGGTTGTTAGGAGTAATCACTAGTAACGTTCTGATGCGCGGATAGTGGCTAATTGACTAGGTCGGACACCATCCGCGCCGTGCAAACGCAAAAAAGCCGCGAGCAGAAATTCTGCTCGCGGCTCCGCGGTAAGGCAGGAAATGACGCTTTGCTGGAGACGCCGGTCCCTGTTCGGCTACCGCTGTAACCCGTGCCGCGCGCGACCAGCCGGGCTGGTTGTCACTCCCCGGATCGAACGGAATACGATCCGGACAGGCGGGCCGCGCGAAGGCGTCGGGGCGCTACTTAGAAGCGGTGGCGTATGCCCGTGGCCACCACCGTGTCGGTGACGCCGTCATGGAAGGCGTAGTTGTTGGCGTACGAGGCATACGCGTACAGGTTGGTGCGCTTGGACAGGTTGTAGGTGATGCCGGCGGCATACACGTTGAACGTCTTGTCGTCACCCGTCAGCTTGCTGTTGTTGGGATCGGCACGCTGCCAGGATCCGAACACCGACGTAACGGCACCCACCGGCACGGTCACGCCCAGCAAGGTGGACGTGGCGGTGAAGCCGTTGGCATTGCGATACGTACCGAAGTCCTTGTAATCACCGCCGGGAGACGTGGCCAGCGATTGGCCGATGAACCAGCCGTCGCGCGTCTGGCTGACCGCCGCCGCGATCTTGACCACTTCGAAATCGTAGTAGCCGCCCAAGGCGTATTGCGTGGGACGCGCGGAGTTCTTGCCGCCGACCGCATCGTCGGTGGGGTTCAGGCGGTCATACGATGCGGCCAGGAACAAGGGGCCGTTGCTGTACGAAAGGCCGGTGGTGATCTCGCGGTCGTTGCCACCGGTGTTGAACTTGCCGGAGCCGTCGGCCAGGGTGTCGTCGGCGTTGAAGGAGTAACCCAGGCCGAACTTGAAGCCGTTGATGGTGGGGGTTTGATACAGCACCAGGTTGTCCACACGCATCGTGTTCATGGCGCCGAACGTCGTGCCCATATTGGCCGAGTTGTAGCTGATGCCGAAGGGATCGATCTGGCCGAACAGCTTGGAAGCCATATTGGTCTGGCGGCCGAATTCCAGGCGGCCCCACGAGCGCGAATCCAGGCCCAGCGTGGCCTGGCGGCCGAACAGGCGGCTGTTCTGGGCCATCTTGCCGTTGTTGGCGGTGAAGCCGTTTTCCAACGTGAAGACCGCCGACAGGCCATCGCCCAGGTCTTCCACACCGCGCAGGCCCCAACGGGAGCCGCTGGACGTGCCGGACATTTCGCTGAAGCGCGAGGCATGGAAGCCGTCGCCGCGCACGCGCTCGTAGCCTACGCCGAGGTCGATCAGGCCGTACAGGGTAACGGCGGTTTCCGCGTGCGCAACACCGGCACATGCCGCCGTGAGGGCCACGGCGAGTAGGGTCTTTTTCATGCTTTTCTCAAAATCGAAAGGAGGGAAACGAGGCTTCGATCCACGCGGAACCGAATACGAGCGCAAGTTTCAATTCTTTTCGATGATGGAAAAAGCGTAAATGTGGCGAACAGCTTCCCGTAGATGCAAGGATGGGGGCCGTTGCCGGCCTCGCCAGCGGTTCTTGGCCAGCCAGGCCTCATTCCTTTCCCTGCTGTCGTATTGCCACGGCGCGAGGCAACTTACGGCGGCGCAGGAGCGCAGCAGGACCACACTGCGGCGTCATTTCCGCTGCGGCGGGTAATCCAGTTCACCGAAGGTGTATTGGCCGCTGGCCTTCGCTTCGGCCAGTTCCTGCTCGACCTGCGCCCGGGTCTTGGCGGCGGCGGTGGTCGCGCGCGGCGCCGCCGTCTGCGGCACCGATGTTTCCTGGGCCCGTGCGGGTGCCAAAGGAACAATCTGCGCGGGCGCGTCGGGATCTTGCGGCGGGGTGAATGCGAAAGCCGTGGAGGCGCTGATCAACAGGGCGCCGGCGGCCAGGGCCAGAGGGGCAATCTTCATCTTCTTTTCCTGATTCGAGCGCCAACCGGGTGTTTCGCCGGTAGCGCATGAGACCGCTCCATCGGGAGGCGGTGGCGAATTATGGATTTTCCAGTCATAAGTAAAAACCCTTATTACGGCGAACACATTCTCATGAGTGCACGCAATAAAGCGTCGGCCCGAGCCTAAAATTTTGGCTGAGATTGACAAGTCGGTCCCCCGGCCGGCACGAGAAGAACATCATGGATTTGCATTTGAACGACATCGCGCTGTACGTCGAGGTAGCGCGGCGCAAGAACTTCAGCCGCGCGGCCGAAGTATTGAACATGCCGGCCTCGACCTTGTCGCGCCGGGTCGGGGAACTGGAGAAGCACGTGGGCATGCGGCTGCTCAATCGCAGCACGCGGCGCATCGACCTGACCGAGGCGGGCCAGATCTACTACGAACGCTGCCGCCATCTGGTGGAACGGGCCCGCGTGGCGCACGAACAACTGACCGATATGGCCAGCGCGCCCAAAGGCCTGTTGCGCGTGTCGATGCAGAGCAGCCTGGCACATCTGTTCCTGCCCGTGGCGATGGCGGAGTTCACGCGCACCTATCCCAATATCGAATGCGAATTCGATGTGAGTTCGGCGCCCATCGATCCGATCAGCAATCCCTACGATGTCGTGTTGCGCTTCGGCAAGCAGCCCGATTCCGGGCTGATCGCGCGCCAGCTATTGAGCATGAGCTGTGAGATGTATGCGATGCCTGCCTACCTGGAACAGCATGGCGTGCCGCGTACACCGCAGGACCTGGCGGGACATGAATGCCTGCGCTCGCTCATCGACGAACGCCATTCGGCGTGGGAATTGCGGCGCGGAAAAGAAGTGGAGGTGGTGCAGGTGTCCGGCCATATGTCGGCGAACCAATCCAGCCTGCTGTACCGTCTGGCCGTGTCCGGGCTGGGCATCGTGGCGCTGCCCGTGTTCGACCGCGTCCGTCACGCGGTACGGGAAAGCGGGCTGGTGCGCGTGCTGCCGGAATGGCAGCTGGCGCCGCTGCCCCTCTATGCGCTGCTGCCGTCGCGCGTACTGCCGGCCAAGACGCAGGCCTTCCTCAGCTTCATCGAACCGCGCCTGAACCTGGGCCTGTCCTTAGTGGAAGACGAGGATGAAAAAAGCCGCGAGCAGAAGAATCTGCTCGCGGCTCCGCGGTAAGGCAGGAAATAACGCTTTGCTGGAGACGCCGGTCCCTGTCCGGGCTACCGCTGTAACCCGTGCCGTGCACGACCAGCGGGGCTGGTTGTCACTCTCCGGACCGAACGGAAACGATCCGGATAGCCTGGCCGCGCAATGGCCCGGGGTCCTGCTTAGAACTGGTGACGCAGGCCGATGGCAACCGCGGTGTCGGTCACGCCGTCGTGGAAGGCGTAGTTGTCGCCATACGAAGCGTAGGCGTACACGTTGGTGCGCTTGGAGAAGGCGTACGTGGCGCCCAGGGCGTAGACATTGAAGGTCTTGTCGTCGCCGGTCAGCTTGTCGTTGTCCGGCTTGGCACGTTGCCACGAACCGAACACGGCGGTGGACGAACCGACGGGAACCGTCAGGCCAACCATGGTCGAAGTGGCCTTGAAGCCATCGGCCAGCTTGTAGGTGCCCAGGTCGCTGTAGTCGGCGCCGGGAGACGTGGCCAAGGCCTGGCCGATAAACCAGCCGTCGCGCGTCTGGCTGACGGCGGCGTGCAGCTTCAGCACTTCGAAGTCGTAGTAGCCACCCAGGGCCCATTGCGACAGCTTGGCTTCGTTCTGGCCGCCAACGGCTGCGTCGGTGGGGTTCATGCGGTCATACGACGCGGCCAGGTAGACGGGGCCGTTGGCGTACGACATGCCGGCGGTGATGGCGCGGTTGTTGTCGGACGTGCTGAAACGGCCCGAGTTGTCGGTGCGCGTGTCGTCGGCGTTGAAGGAGTAGCCGGCGCCGAACTTGAAGCCGCCCAGGTTGGGGGTCTGGTACAGCACCAGGTTGTCCAGGCGCAGGGTGTTCAGCGCGCCGAAGGTGGTGCCCATATTGGCCGAGTTGAAGTTGGTGGCGAACGGGTCGACCGCCGTGAACACCTTCGTCGCCATATTGGTCTGGCGGCCGAACTCGAGGCGGCCCCAGCTCTTGGAATCCAGGCCCAGCGTGGCCTGGCGGCCGAACAGGCGGCTGCCTTGTTGCAGCCGGCCATCGGTGGGACCAAAGCCGTTTTCCAGCACGAAGACCGCCGACAGGCCATCGCCCAGGTCTTCCGTGCCCTTCAGGCCGAAGCGCGAACCGTTCTGGGTGTTCTGGACTTCGGAGAAGCGGGTGGCGTGGAAGCCGTCGCCCTTGATGCGCTCGTAGCCGATACCGGCGTCGATCAAGCCGTACAGGGTCACGTTCGTGTCCGCATGGGCCACGCCGGCACATGCCGCAGTCAGGGCCACGGCGAGAAGTTTCTTGTTCATGGATTTCCCAAGATTCTGGTTTGAATAAAACGCCTCGATAGCTGTGTCGGGAGACACGAGGACGGGGCGCAGTTTCAAGCCATTTCCAAATGAGATAAATCCGTTAATCGGTGAGTCGCGTTCCATCAGTGGGGAACGTTTGTCATCTTTCTGCCATCTTCCATGGACGGTACGTGACGCGACGCCATTGAGACAAAACGTTCACATGCTTGGGGCATCATGGCGCCAACAAGAAAAGCGCCTATGAATGCGCTGGGGGCTGGTCAGTCCCCACCCGGTTTCGAGCATCATGGAATTGCATTTGAACGACATCGCGCTCTACGTCGAAGTGGCGCGGCGTGGCAACATCAGCCGCGCCGCCAGAGTCCTCAACATGCCCGCAACCACGCTGACACGGCGGGTCGATGAACTGGAACGGCGGCTGGGCTTGCGCCTGCTGAGCCGCAGCCGGCAAGGCGTGGCCCTGACCGAGGCCGGCCAGATGTACTACGAGCGCTGCCAACCCCTGGTCGAACGCGCGCGCATGGCGCATATGTCCTTGCAGGACACCGTCGACATTCCACGTGGCAAGCTGCGGGTCTCTTTGCATAGCAGCCTGGCCGATCTGTTCCTGCCCGCGGTGATGGATGAATTCATCCGCATGTATCCGCTGATCGAATGCGAGTTCGATGTCAGCGCCGCCGTCATCGATCCCGCCCGCGATTCTTGCGACCTGGCGCTGCGCCTGGGCCGGCAGCCGGATTCCAGCCTGGTCGCGCGCAAGCTGGGCGAGATGAGCTGGGACATGTATGCCGCACCCGCCTATCTGGCCGGCCATGGCGTGCCGGCCGTGCCGGGCGACCTGGCCGGCCACGAATGCCTGCGCAGTCTGCTGGAGGAACAGAACCAGACCTGGGAACTGAAGCGCGGAACGGAGACGCAACAGGTGGCGGTGTCGGGCCGCTTGACCGCCAATCAGGCCGAACTGCTGTTCAGGCTGGCGGCGGCGGGGCTGGGCATCGCGGCCCTGCCCGCGTGTGAGCAGGTGCGTGGATGGGTGGGCGGCAGCGGGCTGTTGCAGGTGCTGCCGGCGTGGCGGCTGGCGCCCGTGCCCTTGTATGCCTTGACGCCGACGCGGGTGCCGCCCGCCAGGACGCGGGCGTTTCTCGATTTCATCGAACCGCGGCTACGGGCCGGCTTGCAGGTTGCGTACTAAGACGCGGCGTGTTCGCGCAGGACTTCCATGGCCGCGGCGACGCCGCCGGGCTGGTGTGGGACGCCGGCCAGCGCCAAGCCCATTTCCACCCCGGCCAACGTGCCCATCAGGCTCAGGTCGTTGAAGTCGCCCAGGTGGCCGATGCGGAACACCTTGCCGCTCAACTTGCCCAGCCCCTGGCCCAGCGACATGTCGAAGCGGTCCAGGACGATGGCGCGGAAAGCATCGGCGTCGTGGCCTTCAGGCATGCGCACCGTCGTCAGCACCGGGCTGTATTCGGCCGGATCCACGCAGTTGTTCTCCAGGCCCCACGCGGCCACGGCGGCACGCGCGGCGGCGCCGTGGCGCACATGACGTGCGTGAACCTGCGCCAGGCCGGCCTCGCGCAACATGTCGCAGGCTTCCGACAGGCCATAGAGCAGATTGGTGGCCGGCGTATAAGGCCAGCTGCCTTTCTCGTTGGCCTGGATGATGTCCTGCCAGTTCCAGTAGCTGCGCGGCATGCCGCCGCTGGCCGCTGCCGCCAGGGCCTTGGCGCTGACGGCGTTGAACGACAGGCCGGCCGGCAGCATCATGCCTTTCTGCGAGCCGGAAATCGTCACGTCCACGCCCCAGTCGTCGTGGCGGTATTCGACCGCGCCCAGGGACGACACGGTGTCGACCATCAGCAGGGCCGGGTGGCCGGCACGGTCCATGGCCTGCCGCACGGCGGGGACGTTGGACAGCACGCCCGTGGACGTTTCGTTATGCACGATGCAGACGGCCTTGATGCGATGCTCGCGGTCTTCGCGCAGCCGCTGTTCGATGACGGCGGCGTCGACGCCATGGCGCCAGTCGCCGGGCAGGGTCTCCGTGACCAGGCCCAGCTTGCGCGCCAGGTTCTGCCACAGCGTGGCGAACTGGCCGGTCTCGTACATCAGCACCTGATCGCCGGCGGCCAGGGTGTTGACCAGCGCCGCTTCCCAGGCACCCGTGCCGGAAGCGGGATAGACCATCACCGGCTGCGTGGTGCCGAACAGCTCGCCCAGGTCCGCCAGGATCTTGCGCGCCAGCACCTGGAACTGCGGGCCGCGATGGTCGATGGTGGGTTGGTCGATGGCCCGCAGGATGCGGTCGGGGACGTTGCTGGGACCAGGAATCTGCAGGAAATGTCTGCCGCCACGGTAGGGGGCTCGGAAGGTCATGGTGGAATCCTTGTTTTTTGCATGCAATTTTGCCGCGTTGATGCTAATTGAACGCCAGCGTAACAACATAAGGGTTTTCCCTGGCAGACATAAGATGGGCCCCCAAGGGCGCAAGCTGTTTCGCTCCCTTTTTTGTCGGTAAAGTGCGATCTCTCTCCCTGTCCTGTCCACCCCATGTCTCTCGACTCCGACACGCCGCCGCTGCTCGCCAGCCTGGATCGCCCGCCGACAGGCCCTTCGGTCCTGCACGACGCCGTCGTGGGGCATCTGCGCGCGCTGATCGTCGAGGGGCGCCTGGCGCCGGGACAGCGCTTGAATGAACGCGTCCTGTGCGAACAGCTGAAAGTGTCGCGGACGCCCTTGCGCGAGGCCTACAAGGTGCTGGCCGTCGAAGGCCTGGTGCGCCTGCTGCCCAATCGGGGCGCCGAGGTGCTGCGCCTGACCGAGGCCGAAGTCATCGAGCTGTTCGAATTGATCGGCGGGCTGGAGGCGATGTCGGGCGAGCTGGCCTGTGCCCGCATCGAGGCGGCGCAGTTGGCGGAAATCCGCGCACTGCATTTCGAGATGATGGCCTGTCACGCGCGCCGCGACCTGGCGCCCTATTTCGATTTGAACCGCCGCATCCATGAAGCCATCAATCGCGCGGCCGGCAACAGCATGCTGTCGGAAACCTATAAGCGGGTGAACATGCGCTGCCAGTCGCTGCGCTATCGCTCGAATTTCGACCAGGACAAATGGGATGCCGCGTTGGCCGACCACACCGCCAT
Source organism: Achromobacter sp. HZ34 (assembly GCF_002209485.1). GTDB lineage: Bacteria > Pseudomonadota > Gammaproteobacteria > Burkholderiales > Burkholderiaceae_B > Bordetella_C. Next base: position 476,188 of record NZ_NJIX01000004.1, read on the forward strand.
GCTGGAAGCGCTGGAGCAGCGCGACGGCGCCCGCATGCGGGCCTTGATGACCGCGCACCTGACGGCCAAGCGCGACGCCGTGCTCAAGGCCATGCAGGCCGACGCGCCGGGCAACCTGGCCCAGCGCCGCGCGGCGCGGTCTTCGGCCATCCTGGCGGCGGCGCTGGCCGATTGATACTGGCGTAATATCACGCGCTACGTATGCCTGGCTTACCTACGCATGCCTGGCCACGTACGCCTGGCTGTGTTTGCCCGGCCTTCCTGCCTGGTTATCCCGCTCACTTATCTGCCGCCATGTCCGATATCCATTTCTACGAACCCAGCGCGGGCCATGGCCTGGCGCACGATCCCTTGAATGCCATCGTCGCGCCGCGTCCCATCGGCTGGGTGTCGACGCAGGCCGCCGACGGTACCCTGAACCTGGCACCCTACAGCTTCTTCAATCTGTTCAACTACAAGCCGCCCATCGTCGGCTTCTGCAGCCTGCGCCGCAAGGACTCGCTGTGCAATGTGGAAGCGCATGGCGAATTCGTCTGGAACCTGGCCACGCGATCGCTGGCCGAGGCCATGAACCGCAGCAGCGCGCCGGCGCCGGCCGATGTCGACGAGTTCAAGCTGGCGGGCCTGACACCGGAGCCCTCGCGTCTGGTCAAGGTGCCACGCGTGAAGGAAACCCCGGTCGCCTTCGAGTGCAAGGTGACACAGATCGTGCGGCTCAAGGGCAAGGGCGGCGAGGACATCGACGCCTGGCTGGTGCTGGGCGAAGCAGTAGGCATCCACATCCGCCGCGATCTGATCGTGGACGGGGTCTACGACACGGCAGGCGGCGAACCGATCTTGCGCGGCGGCGGCCCGACTTCGTATTTCGGCATCACCCGCGACGACGAATTCCACCTGGAACGCCCGGCCTGGCCTTGAGCGCTGCTTCGTCCGCGGCGCCCGGCCCTCTGGGGGCCTGGGCGCCGTGCCGTTCCCAGGGGCTGCCCCTGGCAGCACTTCTTCCAAAGCCAGTTCTTCCAAAGCCTGTTCAGCTTGCCGTCATGCCGAGGCATGATGCTTGCCATCGCCCTTCGGATCAGTAAATCTGAAGGGCACCGGCATGGCCGACCAGACCGAACGCGAACACGACGAACCCGCGCCTCATGACGCGAGCGATAAGCAGGACGAGGACGGTAAGAAAGAAGCCGACGACGCCAAGGAAAAGAAGGACGACAGCGACCAGGACGACGATAAGGACGACGGCAAGGACGACGGCAAGGACGACGAAGCCAAGGGCAAGAAGCGCAGCAAGAAGCCCTTGATCATCCTGGGTATCGTCGCATTGGTTCTGGTGGTGGGCGGCGTCGTATGGTGGTTTCTCACGCGTAATCAGGTCAGCACCGATGACGCCTACACGGAAGGCAATGCCGTCACCATCGCGCCCAAGGTCGGTGGCTATGTCGTCCAGCTGAACATCGATGACAACACCAAGGTAAAGAAAGGCGACCTGCTGCTGCGCATCGATCCGCGCGATTACATTGCCGCGCGCGACCAGGCCGTGGCGCAACGCGCGCTGGCGGCCGCGCAACTGAACCAGGCGAATACCCAACTGGCATTGGCGCGCGTGCAATACCCCGCACAATTGGCGCAAGCCCGTGCGCAGGAGAAATCCGCCCAGGCCAACCTGACCAACGCGCAGGCCGCCTACCAGCGGCAACGCAATGTCGACCCGCGCGCCACCAGCCAGCAGAACGTCGATACCGCCACCGCGCAACAGCGCAGCGCGCAAGCCGAAGTGGCCAATGCCCAGGCGCAGGTACAGGCGGCCGACGTGGTGCAGCAGCAGATCGACCAGGCGCAAGCCCTGGTCAAGGCCCGCGAAGCGCAGCTGCAGGCCGCCGACGCCCAGGTCGAACAGGCCGAGTTGAACCTGTCCTACACCGAAGTGCACGCGCCCAGCGACGGTTGGGTGACACGGCGCAATGTGAACGTCGGCTCCCTGTTGCAGGCCGGCATGACGGTCTTCGCGCTGGTGCCGCCCACCGTGTGGGTGACGGCGAATTTCAAGGAAACCCAGCTTGACCGCATGCGGCCGGGCAATGCCGTGGATATCGATGTCGATGCCTATCCGGACCTGAAGCTGCACGGGCATGTCGACAGCGTGCAGCTGGGCACCGGCTCGCGCTTCTCGGCCTTCCCGGCGGAAAACGCCACCGGCAATTTCGTCAAGATCGTGCAGCGGGTGCCGGTGAAGATCGTCATCGACAGCGGCATGGATCCCAACGTGCCGCTGCCGCTGGGCCTGTCGGTGGTGCCCACGGTGGCGCTGCAATGAGCGCCGCGGCCCAGGCTTCCGCGCAGGGCCCGGCCGGCTGGAAGCCGCAGTCCAATCCCTGGACCATCGCCGTCGTGGTGACGATGGCGGCATTCATGGAGGTGCTCGACACCACCATCGTCAATGTCTCGCTGCCGCATATCGCCGGCACCATGTCGGCCAGCTACGACGAAGCCACCTGGACGCTGACTTCCTATCTGGTGGCCAATGGCGTGGTGTTGCCCATCTCCGGATTCCTGTCGCGCACCCTGGGACGCAAGCGCTATTTCCTGATCTGCATCATCGCCTTCACCGCCTGCTCCTTTCTATGCGGCATCGCCACCAACCTGGGCGAGCTGATCGTGTTCCGCATGCTGCAGGGCTTTTTCGGTGGCGGCCTGCAGCCGTGCCAGCAGTCCATCATCCTGGACACCTTCCCGCCGTCGCAGCGGGGACGCGCGTTTTCCGTGTCGGCGGTGGCCATCGTGGTGGCGCCGGTGCTGGGCCCGACCCTGGGCGGCTGGATCACCGACAACTTTTCCTGGCGCTGGGTCTTCCTGATCAATGTGCCGATCGGCGCGTTGACGGCGCTGGCGGTGATGCAGGTGGTGGAGGATCCGCCCTGGCAGAAGCCGGTGCCCAAGGGCAAGCGCCATATCGATCTGCCCGGCATCGGATTGATCGCACTGGGCCTGGGCTGCCTGCAGGTGATGCTGGACCGGGGCGAGGACGAGGACTGGTTCAGTTCGAATTTCATCTGCACGTTCGCGGTACTGGCCGTGCTGGGACTGGTGGGCGCGGTGCTGTGGCTGTTGTACGCAAAGCGGCCGGTGGTGGACCTGAGGGTGATGCGGGACCGCAACTTTGCCCTGGGCTGCGTCACCATCGCCGCCTTTGCCGCGGTGCTGTACGGCAGCTCGGTGCTGATTCCGCAGCTTGCGCAGCAGCAGTTGGGCTATACCGCCACCCTGGCGGGGCTGGTGCTGTCGCCGGGGGCATTGCTGATCGTCTTCACGATTCCCATCGTCGGCAAGATCATGCCAAAAGTGGAGACGCGGCATCTGATCGCCTTCGGCTTTTTCCTGCTGGGGACGGCACTCCTGTATTCGCGCCATCTGGTGCCGGACATCGACTTCCGCACGCTGATGTTCATGCGCATGGCGCAGTCCTTCGGGCTCGCTTTTCTGTTCGTGCCCACCAGTACGCTGGCGTATGTGTCGCTGCCCCAGGAACTGAACGACGATGCCGCCGCCTTGTTCACGATGTTCCGCAATGTGGCGGGGTCCATCGGCATCTCGCTGGCCACGGCCGGCATACGGGAACGGATGCAGGTCCGCATGGCGCACATGTCGGAACATATGTCGCCCTTGTCGCAGCAGTATCAGGAGACGGTGCAGCGGATCGGCCAGGCCTTGCGCGACTATACCGGGGCCGTCGGTGACCAGACCCAGGCAGCGACAGGGCATATGTACCAGACCTTCGTTTCGCAAGCCACGATACTGGCGTACATCGACATTTTCGCGATATGCGGGATTTTTGCCTTCTGCTTCATCCCGCTGACTTTCCTTTTCTCGTCCACGAAGGCCGCGGGCGGCGCGGCGGGACATTGAACATGGCGCGCCGGATGATGAATGTTGAGGATATTTCGATTAGGCGCGCCGGGCATCCGCGCACGGACGCTGCGCCGGCCCTGGCGGGGCTCGCTCGCGCAGTTCGGCTGGCCGGGCTGATTGGCGCGGCGCTGCTTTGCGCCGCCTGCACCGTCGGTCCCGATTTCAAGTCGCCCGACGCGGGGACCCCGGCCGATTACGCTGACCGGCAACGCGCACCGCAGCCGCCGGTAGCGTCGGTCACGCAGAACACCGATCCCGATCCGCAGTGGTGGCATGGCTTCAACGATCCCGTGCTGGATTCACTGATAGACCGGGCCATCGCGGGCAACCTGACGCTGCGCCAGGCGGTGCTGCGCATCGTCGCCGCGCGCCAGCAGGCGCGCGCGGCAGGCGCTCGCGGCCTGCCGCAGATCAATGGCACGGGCAGCTATACGTATCAGAAGCTGGGTGCGAAAGGCATACTGGAATCGCGCGGCATACCGGGCAAGATCGATCGATTGGGTGACGCGGATTCGCCCTTGAACGACATCGCGCCCGATGCCGGCGCGCAGGCGTCGAGCGCCGGCAAGCAGTTCCTGGATGAAGTGGACAAGCCGGTGAATCTGTACATGCTGGGCGTGGACGCCAGCTGGGAGCTGGACCTGTTCGGCCGCGTGCGGCGCGGCGTCGAAGCCGCCAATGCGCAGACCGAATCCGCGCTGGAAGACCGCAACGATGCCCTGGTGTCCCTGGAGGCCGAGGTGGCGCGCACGTACGCGACGCTGCGCGGGGCGCAGCTGCTGGACAGCATCGCGCGCGAAGAGGTGCGCGTTTCCCAGGATACCTTGGACCTGACCCGCAGCCGCCAGCAATCCGGGCTGGCCAGCCAGACCGATGTCGAACGCGCCGATGCGCAACTGGGCGCCGTGGCGGCGCAGTTGCCGCAATTCGAGCAGCAGGCGGCGCAGGCGCTGAATGCGCTGGCGCTGTTGCTGGGCCAGCCGCCCGGCACGCTGGACGCCGAATTATCTTCGGCGGGCGGCGTGCCACCCGTGCCGCCTGTCGTACCGGTGGGTCTGCCGGCCAGCCTGGCCCGGCGGCGGCCCGATATCCGTCGCGCCGAAGCCGACCTGCATGCCGCTACCGCGCAGGTGGGAGAGTCCATTGCCGAGCTCTTCCCGGATTTGTCCTTGACGGGGCAATTCGGTTTTCGCGCGACGCAGGCCAGTTACCTGACGCGATGGGCCAGCCATTTCTATTCGGTCGGGCCGCAGGTCAGCCTCCCCATCTTCCAAGGTGGCGCCTTGCGGGCGCAGGTGGCCATCGCCAAGGCCGACCAGGCCGCCAGCGTATTGAATTACCGCCAGACCGTGCTATCGGCGCTGCGCGACGTCGACGATGCGCTGGTGCGCTATCGCACCGACCAGGCGCGCCAGGCCACGCTGCAACGCGTGACCGACGCCAATGCCCGCGCCTTCGACCTGGCGCGCAACGGCTGGCGCAACGGCCTGAACAGCTTCATCGACGTACTCGATACCGAGCGTCAACTGAGCGACAGCCGCGTCCAGCTGGCCCAGCAGCAGGTACAGGTCACCACCGATCTGGTGGCGCTGTACAAGTCGCTGGGCGGCGGCTGGCAGGGCCACGAGATCGATCCGGCGCGGCTGGGCGACGCTGCCGTGCAGACCGAGGCGGCGTTGCTTGCCGGTGAGGGCGCGCCAAAGCGCGAAGATGGCAAGGACGTTACAGCGCCACCGCGCGTCATCGAGGGTGCGCCTGGATCCGTGCGTTGAATCGGGGTCCGGACACAAGCTCCTTGCGCTGGACCGTCTGCCTCCCCGGCTGTTACAAAGGCGGGAGCTAGGGAGGCTGCGCATGAAACTGGTTTGCTGGAATATCCAATGGGGCCGCGGCTGCGACGGGCGGGTCGATCTGGGGCGTATCGTCAGCGAGGCCAGGCGGCTGGCGGATTTCGATGTCCTGTGCCTGCAGGAAGTGAGCCGGGGATTCGACACGCGGCAGCCGGCGGATGGGGACGCGGAGGGTGGCGCAGGCCTGTCCGGCCGTACAGGTTCGGATCGAAGCGATAGCGTCGGGCTGCCCGGCGGCACGGGCTCAGACCAGTTCGCCGAACTCGCCAGCTTGTTGCCCGGCTACACCGTCCTGGACGGCGTGGCCGTGGACCTGCCGGCGGCAGTGGCCGGGGCGCCGCGCCGGCATTTCGGCAATGCCATCATCACGCGTCTGCCCGTGCGCCAGGTATGGCGCCACAGCCTGCCATGGCCGGCCGATCCTGGCGTGCCGTCCATGCCCCGCATCGCGCTGGAGGCGGTGATCGATAGCGGAAAGGGCCTGGTGCGCGTGATCACCACGCATCTGGAGTACTACTCGGAGCAACAGCGCCTGGCGCAGGTGGAATCCTTGCGCGTCATGCACGCCGAAGCTTGCGCCCATGCGCGCAGGCCGGCGCCGCTGGAGAAGCCGGGCACGCCGTTCGCCGCGACGAATCGGCCGTCAGCCGCCATCCTGTGCGGCGATTTCAATAGCGCGGCGGGTGACAGCGCCTATACGCGCATGGTGGCGCCCATGCCGTCCACCGCGGGCGCGCCCGACTTTTACGATGCGTGGCTGCTGAAGCATCCCGGTCCGGTGGCTGGTCCCGAGCGCGCGCCCACCACGGGCGTGTACGACCACGAGCAATGGGCCGATGGCCCTTTCCCTTGCGATTTCTTCTTCGTTACGGCCGATCTGGCGGAACGGGTGGCGCGCTGCGAAGTGGATTTGCAAAGCGACGCATCGGAGCACCAACCCATGCTGTTGGAACTGCACTGAATGCGCGAGATGGAGCCGGGGGACGGTAAGCCGTCCCACACTGAAGCGCGCGCGGCATCGTTGCCGGCCGGCGAACCGCGCGCCTTCGATCATGCGACCAACGTGGCCGGGACGACGGTGCCACGGCGTGGCAAGTGGCGGCGGCGCACCCTGGGAACGCTGGCGACGCTCGTGCTGTTGGGAATCATCGTCGTGCTGGCGGGCTGGGGCTACCTGCACGCCAGCCTGCCGCGGCTGGACGGCGCGGTCGCGACGGCCGGGCTGACGGGTTCGGCGCGTATCGAACGCGACGGCCAAGGCGTGGTGACGGTAACGGCGTCGAACCGCCTGGACCTGGCGTATGCCACGGGCTACGCCCATGGCCAGGACCGGCTGTTCCAGATGGACCTGCTGCGCCGTGTCGCGGCGGGGGAGCTGGCGGCCTTGGTCGGGTCGGACGCGGTGCCGCTGGATCGGCGCAATCGCCTGCATCGCTTCCGCGCCCGTGCCCAGGCCGCCTACGGCGCACTGGGTGCCGACCAGCAGGCGCTGCTGCGACGTTATGCGGATGGTGTCAACGCGGCCGCCCAGGCCAACCGCGCGCGGCCCTTCGAATATGCGCTGTTACGCAGCAAGCCCGAACCCTGGCGGCCGGAGGACACGCTGCTGGTGGTCGATGCCATGTACCTGGATTTGCAGTCTGGCGAGATTTCACGGACGCTGGGGCGAGGCCTGTTGCGCGACACCGTGCCGCCGGATCTGCTGGCGTTCCTGACGCCAGGCAGCAGCGACATCGATGCCCCGCTCGACCATGTGGCGATGACGGTTGCGCCGCTGACGGTGCCCGCCACGCGGCCCGACTGGCTGGACGGTCCGGTTTCGACCAGCCGCAGCGGGCCTGCTTCAACGTCCGGCGCGTTCGGCGCCACGATTGCGCAGGCGATGCAGGCGGGGGCGGCGGACAATGCGGCGGTCGGCAGCAACGGCTTCGCGGTGGATGGCGCGCATGGTGCCGATGGGCGCGCCATGGTCGCCAACGATATGCATCTGGGCCTGGGTCTGCCCAACATCTGGTATCGCCTGACGCTGGTGCTGCAGGGCGCGGACGGCAAGCCGGAACGGCGGATTTCCGGTGTCAGCCTGCCAGGCGCGCCGTTGGTGGTCGCCGGCAGCAATGGCGACGTGGCTTGGGGCTATACGAATAGCTATGGGCATTACGTCGATCTGGTGCGCGTCGAACGTGACCCGCAGAATCCGCGGCGTTATCGCGATGCCGATGGGCGCTGGCGCCTTGCCGAAGAACACGTCGAGACCATCGCCGTGCGGGGTGGCGAGTCCGTGCGCCTGAGCGTGCGGGAGACGCCCTGGGGGCCCTTGTTCCGCAGCGGCGATGCGTCTTATGCCATCCGGTGGGTGGCGTATCTGCCGAGCGCCGCGGACCTTGGCCTGATGGCGATGGAGCAGGCCCGCGATCTGCCGCAAGCGCTGGCAGTGGCGCAGCGGGCTGGCGTGCCTACGCAGAACATCCTGGTGGCCGACCGCCACGGCCGCATAGGCTGGACCCTGGCCGGTCCGCTGCCGGCATCCGTGCTCGATCCGCAAGGCTACCCCGTGCCGGCCTCCGAACTCGGTTCACGGGCGCGTCTTCGATCGGATGCGGACGCAGGGGCTGCCGCAACGGCCGATGCGGCCAATGGGCATAGGCAAGGACAAGGGCAGGGGCAAGACGCATACGATGCATTACGTCGTCTTGCACCGGCGAATTATCCGGTGGTGATGGACCCCGCGGCCGGCCGCCTGTGGACGGCCAATAGTACGCAGCTGGGCGATGCCGCCATGCAGGCGCGCATCGGCGATGGGGGCGCGGATGTCGGCACGCGCAGCAGGCAGATCCGCGACGACCTGCTCGCACGGCCTTCCAGCAAGGAAAGCGATCTGCTGGCGGTCCAGCTGGACGATCGAGCGCGCTGGATGCAGCCTTGGCGCGACCTTCTGATGGCAACGCTGGACGCCCAGGCGGTCGCGGATCATCCGCAACGGGCCGAGATGGCGCGCCTGGTGGCGGACTGGAATGGCCGTGCCGACGTCGACGCCGTGGGCTATACGCTGGTGCGCGATTTTCGCGACGCGGTGTACCAGGCCTGGTTCGGCGGCCTCGAAATACGCCTGGCCTCGCGCACCCTCGTGGATCGGCAAGCTGGCCGGCTGGCCTGGCCGCTCACGTTCGGGCGCACGTCATCGCGGCTGGAGGCCGTCATGCAGGCGCTGATGCGTGAGCACGCGTGGGTGCCGCGGCGCTACGGCGACTGGCGGACATTCATGCTGGCGATGGCGGACGAGGTTATCGACGACGAAACGCGGTCCGGCGGATTGGCGCAGGCCCGCTGGGGCGACCGCAATCGCCTGGCCCTGGCACATCCCTTCGCCCGTCTGCTGCCTGCCGGCTTGTCGAATTGGCTGGCGGCGCCCGCCACGCCCATGCCCGGCGACCTGCATCTGGTGCGCGTCCAGCGTCCCGCGTTTGGGGCATCGGAGCGTTTCGTGGTGGCGCCGGGGCAGGAGCAACTGGGCATACTCCACATGCCGGGCGGCGCCTCGGGCCATCCCTTGTCGCCTTACTACCTCGCCGGCAACGCCGCCTGGGTCGAAGGCCGGGCCACCCCGTTCCTGCCCGGCCCACCCGCCCACCGGCTGGACCTCAAGCCCATGAAACAGCCTTGAGCCTGTGGCGGCCAGAATCAGGACCGCAACCGCGTGTGTAGAAAAAGGTCTCCCACTAAAGTGGGAGACCTTGACAATCCACTACCTGCGCCGCAGCGCCTGGTTGATCTGCTCCGCCGCCGCGCGCAGGGGCGGCAGGAAGGCCGCCAGCATCTCGTCGCGTGTGTAGCGGCTGGCGTGGCCGCTGACGTTCATGGCGGCGATGACTTTGCCGGCGCGGTCGATCACCGGTACGGCGACCGACTGCAAACCGGGCTCCAGCTCGCGCTCGACGCAGGCATAGCCCTGCTCGCGTACTTGCGCGATGACGCGCTTGAGGGCGGCGGCATCGGTGACGGTTTCGCCCGTATACGCGGCGCGCGGCGTATTCGCCAGCAACTGCTCCAGGTCCGCTTCACTCAAGCCGGCCAGCAGCACGCGTCCCATGGAGGTCACCCACGCAGGCAGCCGGCTGCCCACCGCCAGGTTGATGCTCATCACCTTGTGCGCCGCCAGCCGCAGGATGTAGACGATGTCCGCGCCGTCCAGCACCGCCACCGAACAGGACTCGCGCGTGGCCTGGGCCACGGACTCCATATAAGGCAATGCCAGGTTCCACAGCGGCGTGGCCGACAGATAGGCGTAGCCCAGGTCCAGGATGCGCGGCGTCAGCGTGAAGCGGCGGTCGTCCATGCGCACGTAGCCCAGGTGCTCCAGCGTCAGCAGGATGCGGCGCGCCCCGGCGCGGGTCAGTCCGGTGCGGGCGGCCACTTCGCTCAAGGTCATCTGCGGCGTTTCCGGTCCGAAGGCACGGATGACCGCCAGGCCACGGGCAAAGGATTGCACGTAGGAATCGCTGGGCTGCTGCGGGACATCCAGGTCGGTCATAGGCGGGGGCACTCGTCGGGTTGGGGTTGGGGCGATGCTGACGCTTCAGGAACACGGGCCGGACAGCCGCCTTGCCAGCCAGTCATGTGTTCACCCTGAGGACACTGATTCTTGACACAGGGTGGACAGGCATGGAAGATGTTCGATTATAGAACCAAAGTTCGCTATTAGAACAAACGCTTGGTCCCCTGGCCTGTACCCGTGGTCTGTTCCACCGGTTACGCGCGGGTGGTGAACGGCGTCGGAGACAAGCTGCCTGGCCCTGCCGGGGCAGCGAACCTGATGACGCTTACACCTGACCCGCAGTCCTGGCGCAGGCCGGACTGCCGATAGCAAACCGCGGATCGACAGCTTTATTTCTCCTCTTGGACAAGCAGGATAGCGATGATCTCGAAAATCGTTGATAGCGCGGCCGCCGCCGTGGCCGACGTGCCGGACGGCGCGACCATCATGATCGGCGGCTTCGGCCCGGCCGGCCAGCCCATGGAATTGATCGATGCCCTCCTGGCGCAAGGCGCCAAGGATCTGGTCATCATCAATAACAACGCCGGCAACGGCACCACCGGCCTGGCCGCCCTGCTGGGCGCCAACCGCGTGCGCAAAATCATTTGCTCCTTCCCGCGCCAGACCGACTCGCAGATCTTCGACGGCCTGTATCGTGCCGGCAAGATCGAGCTGGAACTGGTGCCGCAAGGCAACCTGGCCGAGCGTATCCGCGCCGCCGGCGCCGGCATCGCCGGCTTTTTCTCGCCCACCGGCTACGGCACGCCGCTGGCCGAAGGCAAGGAAACGCGCGAGATCAACGGCCGCCATTACGTGCTGGAATCTCCTCTGCATGCCGACTACGCCCTGATCAAGGCGCTGCAGGCCGACCGCTGGGGCAACCTGGTCTATCGCAAGACGGCGCGCAACTTCGGGCCCATCATGGCCACCGCGGCGCGCGTGGCCGTGGCCCAGGTCAATGAAGTGGTCGAACTGGGCAGCCTGGACCCCGAAGCCATCGTCACCCCCGGAATATTCGTGCAGCGCGTGGTCGAGATCGATGCCGCGCCCGCCGGCAAGGAGCAAGCATGAGCAGCAAACTGACCCGCGACCAGATCGCAGCGCGCGTCGCCCAGGACATTCCGGAAGGCGCCTACGTCAATCTCGGCATCGGCTTGCCCACCCTGGTCGCCAATCACCTGCCGGCTGACCGCGAAATCGTCCTGCACACCGAAAACGGCATGCTGGGCATGGGCCCGGCGCCCGCCAAGGGCGAAGAAGACTACGACCTGATCAACGCCGGCAAGCAGGCCGTGACCCAGGTCCCGGGCACCGCTTTCTTCCACCACGCCGATTCCTTCGCCATGATGCGTGGCGGCCATCTGGATATCTGCGTGCTGGGTGCGTTCCAGGTTTCGGCGCAGGGCGACCTGGCCAACTGGCACACAGGCGCGCCGGACGCCATTCCCGCCGTCGGCGGCGCCATGGACCTGGCGATCGGCGCCAAGCAAGTCTTCGTCATGATGGAACTGACCACGCGCGAAGGCGCCAGCAAGCTGGTGGAGCAATGCAGCTATCCGCTCACTGGCGTGCGCTGCGTGTCGCGTGTCTATACCGACGTGGCCGTTTTCGACCTGCGCGCGGATGGCGTGTATGTGACGGACCGCTTCGGCGGCATCAGCGAAGACGAATTGCTGCGCGTCACCGGGCTGCCCCTGAAGTTCGCGTAGCAGGGCGGACGGCGCGCGCCGGTGCGCCAAGGCACTGGCGCTTGGCCGCGGGCTGGCGCACACTTGGCACGCTACGTGCTCAACCGTGCAGCCGCCGGGTTGCCGGAGGCAACGGACCGTGGCGCGTATCCCCTGGATTCCGCGCCACGGAATTCAACGCAACCGGAAGCCGCCATGAAACGTCTGCTCGCTACCCTTCTCCTTTCCTGCGCCGCCGGCCTGGCAAGCGCCCAGTCGCTGCCGCAAGGCGTCACCCTCGACGCCATGCAGGCGACGCGCGACAACGCCACCGGCCAGACCATGATCACCGGCACCCTGCACAATGGCACCGGCCGTCTTTTGAACAGCGCATCCGTCGTGTTCACGCTGTTCGATGCGCAGGGCAACAAGGTCGGTGAAGCGTCCGACATCACCTACAACCTGGACAACGGCGGCAACTGGGGCATACGCGCCACCGCCACGCAGCCTTTCACGCGCTTCACTGCCTACGAAGTGAAAGTGCAGTGATCGTGGCCGCTGCAAAGGCGCGCAGCTGACCGGGTAGTCCCTAGGTTGTACGCGACTTACTGTCACGCATAGCATTGAGCGGCCCTCACGAAGAAGGACATGGATATGCCCGCCAAAAAGCTGTTTGTCTCGATGTTCGCCGCTTTGTCCCTGGCCGCCGCCGGCGCCCACGCGCAGCAGGTGGTCAAGGTGGGCTCCACGCCCACCGGCAGCCCCTTCACCTTCCTCGACACCAAGACCAATTCCATCGAAGGCGTGATGGTGGACGTGGTCAAGGCCGTCGGCAAGGAAGCGGGGTTCGAAGTGCAGATCGAACCCATGACCTTCTCTGCCTTGATCGGCTCGTTGACGTCCAAGCGCATCGACATCATCTCGGCCGCCATGTTCATCACGCCGCAGCGCCAGCAGGTGGTGAGCTTCTCCGAGCCCGTCTACCGCTACGGCGAAGGCTTGATGGTGCCCAAGAGCGACACCAAGGCGTACAAGAGCTTCGCCGACATGAAGGGCATGACCGTCGGCGTGCAGGTGGGCACGGCTTTCGTCGATCCGGTGCAGAAAAGCGGCATGTTCAAGGAGGTGAAGCTCTATGACAGCCCGCCGGACATGATGCGCGACGCCAACGCGGGCCGCATCCAGGGCGGCTTCATGGACTTCCCCATCGCGGCCTATACCATCTCGCAGGGCAGCTTCCCGAACCTGCACATGGTCTCCAGCTATGAGCCTACCGTGGTCGGCAGCCTGGGCCTGGCCACGCGCAAGGACGACACCGAACTGTTGAACAAGATCAACACCGCGCTGGCCAAGCTCAAGGCGGATGGCAGCATCGACCGCATCCTGAAGAAATGGGGGTTGGGAGCCGGCTGAGCATGTCTGAATTTTTCAGCGACGCCCGCGAGTACCTGCCCATCCTGCTGCAAGGCGCCAAGCTCACCATCCTGGTGGCGCTGGGCTCCCTGGCGTTCTCCACCGTGCTGGGCATGGTCTGGGCCCTGATGCGGGTCTCCGGCATCACCGTGCTGGTGCGCTTCAGCGGCATGATGATCAATGTGCTGCGCGGCATCCCCATCATCGTCCTGCTGTTCTACATCTACTTCGTCATGCCCGACGTCGGCATCGCGTTGACCGCGGTGCAGGCTGCCATCATCGGCCTTGGCATCGCCTACTCGGCCTACCAGGCGGAGAATTTCCGCGCCGGTATCCAGGCCATCGACCAGGGCCAGATCGAAGCCGCCATGGCCATGGGCATGAGCTGGAGCCTGACCATGCGGCGGGTGATACTGCCGCAGGCGGTACGCATCATCCTGCCGCCCTACGGCAACATCATGATCATGATGCTGAAGGACTCGTCGCAAGCGTCCACCATCACCGTGGCGGAACTGGCGCTGCAAGGCAAGCTGATCGCGACGGCCACTTTCAAGAACGCCACCGTGTACACCCTGGTCGCCTTGATGTACCTGGTGATGTGCGTGCCGCTGATCATGTTCGTGCGGCATCTGGAAAAAAGGAGCGGCCGGCGATGATACAGCTGCATGGCGTGCGCAAACGCTTCGGCGACCTGGAAGTGCTCAAGGGGGTGGACGCGCACATCAGCAAGGGTGAAGTGGTGTGCGTAATCGGCCCGTCGGGTTCGGGCAAGTCCACCATCCTGCGCTGCATCAATGGCCTGGAACGCTACGACGGAGGCAACATCACCATCGACGGCCAGTTGGTGGATACGCGCGCGGCATCGATCTCCAGCATCCGCACGCAAGTGGCCATGGTGTTCCAGCGCTTCAACCTGTTCCCGCATCGCACGGCGCTGGAGAACGTCATCGAGGGCCCGATCTTCGTCAAGCACGAGCCGCGCGCCGCCGCTACCGAGCGCGGGCGCGCCCTGCTTGCCAGCGTCGGCCTGGCCGACAAGGAAAACGCCCACCCCGCGCAACTGTCCGGCGGGCAGCAACAGCGCGTGGCCATCGCCCGTGCGCTGGCGATGCAGCCCAAGGCCATCCTGTTCGATGAGCCCACTTCCGCGCTGGACCCTGAACTGGTGGGCGACGTGCTGGGCGTCATGCGCAAGCTGGCCGAGACCGGCATGACCATGGTGGTCGTCACGCACGAGATGAGCTTCGCGCGGGAAGTGGCCGATCGCGTGCTGTTCTTCGACGCCGGCGTCATCGTCGAACAGGGACCCGCCGCGGATGTCCTGAACCAGCCCCGCCATCCACGCACGCAGGATTTCCTGCGCCGCGTCCTGCACCCCATGTGAGGATCGCCACGCCATGCGGCATGACATGTTCCCGCTTTCCCCGTCGCTGTGGGCCGCCACCGCCGTGCCGCCTCCCGCCACGTCCGCGCTGGATGCGTCGCGGCGCGCGGACGTGCTGGTCATCGGCGGCGGCTATGCCGGCCTGAGCACCGCCTTGCACCTGGCGCAGCGCGGCATCGACGTGGTGTTGCTGGAAGCGCGCGAAATCGGCTTTGGCGGATCGGGACGCAATGGCGGGCAGGTCATCCCGGGGCTCAAGCACGATCCTGATGATCTGCTGCGCATGTATGGACAGGAACGCGGCGCCAACCTGATTCGTTTTGCCGGCAGCACCGCTGACCTGGTGTTCGATCTGATAGCCCGGCACGGCATGGAGGTGCCGCACGTGCGCCAGGGCTGGATCCAGGGCGCGCATACGCCGCAGGCGCTGGCGGTGGCGCAGCAACGCGCCGAGCAGTGGCGCCGCCACGGTGTCGCCGCACGCACCCTGGACGCGGCCGGGGCAGCCACGCTGCTGGGTACCGATCGCTATCTGGGCGGCTGGCTCGACCCTCGTGCCGGCAGCATCCAGCCCTTGAGTTATGTGCGCGGCCTGGCGCGGGCGGCCATTGACGCGGGGGCCAGGATCTATACCGATACGCCGGTCGACCGGCTGCAGCGCAGCGGCACGGATTGGGTGGCCACGACCACTGCGGGGGCTACCGTGACCGCCGCGCGCGTGGTCATGTGTACCAATGCCTATGGCGCCGATCTGTGGCCGGGCTTGCAACCCAGCATCATCGATGCCAATACCTTCCAGGTGGCGACACAGCCGCTGCCGGCGTCCATCCGCGCCAGCATCCTGCCGCAGGGGCAGGTGTGTTCGGACACGCGCAATCTGCTGCTGTACTTCCGGCTCGATCACCAGGGGCGTTTGTTGATGGGGGGGCGTGGACCTTTCCGCGAGCCGCGTGGGCAGGAAGATTGGGCGCATCTGGAACGCGTGATGGTGAAGATGTACCCGCAGGTGGCGGGGGTGCCTCATGAATACCGCTGGTGCGGGCGTGTGGCGATCACGCGGGATTACCTGCCGCATCTGCACGAGCCGGCGCCTGGCGTGCTGATCGACATCGGCTGCCAGGGGCGCGGGGTCGGGCTGCAAACGGCCATGGGCAAGGCGATGGCGGCCTATGTGGCGACCGGCGACCAGACCGAGCTGCCTGTCCCGGTCTCGCCGATCAAGGGCTTTCCGCTGTATGCGCTGCGGAGGCTTTACGTCAATGCGGTGGTGACGTGGTATCGGATGCGGGATGGAGGGATGTGATCCGGACCTGGATCCACCAAAATCCGCGACCTTCAGCGCAATAATGCCGCAGGCAGTAAAGTGCCTGCTTCTTTCGCATTTCTTCGCAGTGCTGCCATGCTCAATCATCAACGTCGCGCCCTGGTTCTCTTTTCCGGCGGCCAGGATTCCACCACCTGCCTGGCCTGGGCCTTGGAGCGTTATGCGCACGTAGAGACGGTCGCCTTCGACTATGGCCAGCGCCATCGCATCGAACTGGACGCCCGCCTGCAGGTGCTCGCGCAATTCCGGGCACACCTGCCGCGCCTGGCCGCGCGCCTGGGCGAGGATCATCTGCTGGACCTGTCCGTGCTGGGCCAGGTGGCCGACACCGCCCTGACCAGCGACCGCGCCATTGAAATGCAGGCCAACGGTTTGCCCAACACCTTCGTGCCGGGCCGCAACCTGCTGTTCCTGACGCTGGCGGCCGCGCTGGGCTACCGGCGCCAGCTGGACGTCCTGGTCGGCGGCATGTGCGAAACCGATTTCTCCGGCTATCCCGATTGCCGCGACGACACCATCAAGGCGCAGCAGGTGGCGCTGGGCTTGGGCCTGGGCAGCCGCCTGACCATCGAAACCCCCTTGATGTGGCTGGACAAGGCCCAGACCTGGGAGCTGGCGCAGCAGCTGGGTGGCGATGAATTGGTCGAGACCATCGTCGAGCACAGCCACACCTGCTACCTGGGCGAACGCGGAGCCCGCCACGGCTGGGGCTACGGCTGCGGCCACTGCCCCGCCTGCGTCCTGCGCAAGGCCGGCTGGGAACGCTGGCAGGCCGGCAGGTCCACGGACGCCGCAACAGCAACGCCGAACCCGTAAGTTCAAGAACGCCGGGGTGTGGTTCAACAACACTACGGCGTCGTTCGAAACCGCTAAGGTTTCGTCTTCGGCGTGGGCGCCTCAGTATCGCCGGCGCCCAGCGCCCGCTGCATCAGCACCGTATCGCGCCACTCGCCGTGCTTGTGGCCCACCGACCGCAGCGTCCCCACCGGATGGAAGCCGCAGCGCGCATGCAGAGCCAGCGACGCCGCATTGGCGCTGTCGCCGACGACGGCCAGCATCTGCCGCCAGCCGCCTGCCGTGCAGCGTTCGATCAGCGTCTTGAGCAGCTTGCCGCCGATCCCGTGTCCCGCCAGCCCCGGCTTCACATAGACCGAGTCCTCGCAGGTATTGCCGTAGGCGGGGCGCGGCCGGTACAGCGTCGCGTAGGCATAGCCCACCACCACCTCGTCCAGCAATGCCACCAGATAGGGCAAGCGCGCGGCCAGCACGCCGGCATGGCGCTGCACCAGTTCCTCTGCAGTAGGCGGCGTCAGTTCGAAGGACGCCGTCCCGTGCAGCACGTGATGTTCGTAGATGGCCTGGATGGCAACGAAGTCGCCGGCAGCGGCGTCGCGAATGGTGATCTGAGCGGAATTGTCGGGGAACATGGTTGTTGCGTTGCAATAAAGGATGGCCGCGGGCGATTGCGCGGCTTAACCGTTATCATATTGGGTTTCCCCCCAGGCAAGACGAGATCAATCATGCCGCACTATCGTTCCCGCACCTCTACCCACGGCCGTAATATGGCTGGCGCGCGCGCTCTGTGGCGCGCCACCGGCATGAAGGACGGCGACTTCGGCAAACCCATCATCGCGGTGGTCAATTCCTTTACCCAGTTCGTCCCCGGCCACGTGCACCTGCGCGACCTGGGCGCATTGGTGGCGCGCCAGATCGAAGAGGCCGGCGCCAACGCCAAGGAATTCAACACCATCGCGGTGGACGATGGCATCGCCATGGGTCACGGCGGCATGCTGTACTCGCTGCCGTCGCGCGAGCTGATCGCCGACTCGGTCGAATACATGGTCAACGCGCACTGCGCCGACGCCATGGTCTGTATCTCGAATTGCGACAAGATCACGCCCGGGATGCTGATGGCCGCCATGCGCCTGAACATTCCGGTGGTCTTCGTGTCCGGCGGCCCCATGGAAGCCGGCAAGGTCAAGTCCCCGACCCAGACCAAGATCGCCGCCAAAATCGACCTGATCGACGCCATGATCAAGGCCGCCGATCCCACCGTGTCGGACGCCGACGTGGCCGAGGTCGAACGCAGCGCCTGCCCGACCTGCGGTTCCTGTTCCGGCATGTTCACCGCCAACTCGATGAACTGCCTGACCGAAGCCCTGGGCCTGGCCCTGCCGGGCAACGGCACCATCGTCGCTACGCACGCCTGGCGCAAGGGGCTGTTCGAAGGGGCCGGCCGCCTGATCGTCGACCTGTGCCGCCGCTACTACGAACAGGATGACGAATCGGTGCTGCCGCGCAATATCGCCACGCGCGCCGCCTTCGAAAACGCCATGACGCTGGACGTGGCCATGGGCGGTTCGACCAATACGGTGCTGCACCTGCTGGCCGCCGTGGAAGAAGCCGGCGTCAACTTCACGATGGCCGACATTGACCGCATCTCGCGCAAGACGCCGTGCCTGTGCAAGGCGGCGCCCGCCACCGACAAGTACCACATCGAAGACATCCATCGCGCCGGCGGCGTGATCGGCATCCTGGCTGAACTGGGCCGCGGCGGCCTGCTCGACCTGTCGGCGGGCAACGTGCACAGCGGCACGCTGGGCAATGCCCTGGCCAAGTGGGACATCCAGGCCGAAGGCAATGAAGAAGCGAAGAAGTTCTTCCGTGCCGCGCCTGGCGGCGTGCCCACGCAAGTGGCCTTCAGCCAGGACGCAACCTACCTGACCCTGGACAACGACCGCAAGACCGGCGGCATCCGCGACATCGAGCACGCCTATTCCAAGGATGGCGGGCTGGCCGTGCTGTACGGCAACCTGGCCGAGAAGGGTTGCATCGTGAAGACCGCCGGCGTCGACGACAGCCAGCTGGTTTTCAACGGCCGCGCCCGCGTGTTCCAGAGCCAGGACGACGCCGTCGAGGGCATCCTCGGCGACAAGGTGCAACCGGGTGACGTGGTGGTGATCCGCTACGAAGGCCCCAAGGGCGGCCCCGGCATGCAGGAAATGCTGTATCCGACCTCGTACCTGAAGTCCAAGGGCCTGGGCAAGGTGTGCGCGCTGTTCACCGACGGCCGTTTCTCCGGCGGTTCGTCCGGCCTGGTGATCGGCCATGCTTCGCCGGAAGCGGCCGAAGGCGGCAATATCGCGCTGGTGCGTGATGGCGATCCCATCAACATCGATATTCCCAAGCGTTTGATCCACCTGGATATCAGCGACGCCGAGATGGCCAAGCGCCGGGGCGAGATGGAAGCGCTTGGCGATGACGCGTGGCAGCCGCTGGGCCGCGAACGCGTGGTGTCGCAAGCCCTGCAGGCCTATGCCGCCCTGGCCACGTCGGCCGACCGCGGCGCCGTGCGCGACATCAGCCAGCTGCGCCGCAAGTGACAGGCGTTGCCGCGGCGTCGTGCGCCGCGGCCATGACGCTTTGGAACAGCGCGATGAAACAAGGGCACGTCCTGGACGTGCCCTTGTTTTGTTTGCGCTGGATGCGCAGTCCTTCGTGCCGCCGTCTTACATGCGATATCGCAGGGTCGCGTACACCGCCCGCGGGTCGCCGTAGTAGCAGCTGACGGTGTCGCAAGATGCCTTGTACTTGCGGTCGAACAGATTGGTGGCGTTGATCTGCAGGCTGACGCGCTTGTTGATGTCGTACTTCGCCGACGCATCGAATACCGCATGGCCGCCGATCGAAACATCATTGGCGCTATCGCCAAACGTCTGTCCGACGTAGCGCACGCCGGCGCCTACCGCCAGGTTGCCGCGCCAACCGTCGCCCGGGATGGTGTAGTCGAGCCAGGCCGAGGCCAGATGGTTGGGCACATGATCGGGGCGGTTGCCGGTATTGCCATCGATGCCGTCGCTGAGGATGCGGCCATGCCAATAGGAATAGGCCAGTGTCGCGTTCAGGCGCTCGGCCAGGGCGAACTTGCCGTCCAGTTCAAGCCCGCGCACGCCCACCTTGCCGATCTGCCGCTGTTCGGTTTCCGTGATGGAGTCCGGTACGTTGGTCTGCTTCAAGTCGAAGACGGATGCGGTGAACAGGGCATCGGTGCCGGCTGGCTGGTATTTGACGCCGGCCTCGTACTGCGTGCCATCCTGGGGCTTGAGCGACCCGCCCACCGTATAGCCATTGGCGGTGGGCGCCACCAGCGGCTGGAACGATTCCGAATAGTTCACATAAGTCGCCAGGCCTTCAGTCCATTTATAAGTCAGGCCGATGCGCTTGGTGAAGGCGGTTGCGGTGTCGTTGTCTTGCGTGCCCGTGTCGTAATAGATGGCCTTGGTGTTCACATGATCCTGGCGCACGCCCAGTGTCAGTATCCAGGGGCCATACGTCAGCTGCTCCTGGCCGTACAGGCCCAAGGCCTGCTGCTTGACGCGCCAATCCACGTAAGGCGCCAGGGCGATGCCGGAGCGGCCGGTATAGACGGGGTGGTAGATGTCTATACCCGGCGCCGTGCCCAGGAGTATGTTCTCGTGCGTGTTGTCGTCGGTGTAGTCGAAGCCTGCCAGGGTCTTGCTTTCGATCGATTGCCAGCGCGTATCGTATTGGACTTGGTTGTCGATGGTATAGCGGTCGCTCTTGCCGGCGACCGAAAAGGCCGTGCGATCCTCGGTGGGATCGATGGTGGCACCATAGACATCCGCATAATCCAGATCGACGTGTGTATAACGGGCATTTGATCGGACAATCCAGCCGTTGCCGAACTTGTGTTCGAACAACCAGCCAACGTCGGTCTGGCGCGTGTCGAAGTGGTGGAAGCTGGGTTCTCCCAGGAACTTGTTCAGGCTCAGGTCCACGTCGGCCGGGAAGGAGCGGGCCGTGGAGCTTTCCCGTTTGCTGTAGTCGGCCAGCAGCGTCAACGTCGTGTTGGCGTCGGGGCTCCAGGTCAGTGCGGGCGCGATGTAAAGGCGATTGTCTTTGGTGTAGTCATAACCGTAGTCGGCGTTCTGCCACATTCCCGTCAGGCGGTACTTCCACTTGCCGGCCTCGTCGACCGGGCCGCCGACGTCGAAGCCAGCCTCGTCATGTCCGGCGCCCTGGGTCGTATAGAGCTCCGTCAAAGGTTCGTCCGTGGGACGCTTGGTGATGGCATTGACCAGGCCGCCAGGCGCGTTCAGGCCGAACAGGCTGGACGTCGATCCCTTGAGTACATCCACCCGTTCCAGCCCATAGGGTTCGACACGGCTGGCGGTAAACCAGGCGGGTACGCGTGCGGGCAAGCCATCGCGGTAGGTGCCCAGTGTCGTTTCGTCAAAGCCGCGGATGCGGAAGTAGTCGTAACGATCGTCGGCGCCGTACTCGTCCACGGCCACGCTCGACGTGTAGGCGATTGCCTGCTGCAGGTTCTGCACGCCACGGGTGTCCATCTCCTGTCGCGTCACTACGGATACGGCGGCAGGGATGTCGATGATGGGAGTATCCGTCTTCGTGCCTACCGCCGTGCTGGTCGCGACGAAGCCCGTGGTGTCGCCGACGGTGCTGCCCGTGACCGATACCACAGGCAAGGTGGCGTCGCCAGGGGCGGAGGGACGTGGCGCCGGCCGCAGGATATAGCCGCCGCCGGCCTGCGGCGCAGCCTGGATACCGCTGCCCGCCAGCAGGCGGTCCAGCCCCATCGACGCTGAATACTGGCCTTGCAAGCCTTGCGTCGAAGCCGCCTTGACCGCCGTGACGTCGTACGAGAGATTGACCCGCGCGATTCGGGCGTACTGCGCCAGCGCCACATCCAGCGCGCCCGCCGGGATGTCGAAGGACAGTAGTGCCGCGGCCGGCGTCCTGGGAGCGGCCGGGGCCGTGTGCGCCGATGCTTGCGGCGTGACAGCCATGCCGATTGCCAGGCAAGCGGCCGCCCGCAGCGCGAACGCCTTGGGCAAATGGCGGGGACGTGTCGCGCGAGGGAGGGCGTGACGCGATGCTGGGTCAAAAATCATGTTTCTCTTCTCGAGGGCGGGGTCCTGGGGGGAGGAAGGCAGCAAAAGCAGCGCTCTTACTTCCATGCCGGACGAGATTGGAAATCCCCTCATTTTTTTTCAGCCGTTGTCGCTGCCGGCACGGGCGGGCGGTGTCGGGCGCTTTCAGGCGGTCCCGCACGGTACGCCGGCCCGCGCGCGCGCGGATCACGCAGTGACCGGCTCCAGGGTGATCCAGAAACGGGTGTGGGTCACCACGCGCAGCGCCCGGGTGCGTGCCAGGAAACGCAGGGCTTCGTCGGTATCGCTTGTCTGGTATATGCCGGAGACCTTCATTGCAGCGATGCCGGGGGCGCACCCGATACGGCCTGGGCGATAGCGCGCCAGTTCGGCCAGCAGGTCGTCCAGGCGGGCATCCTCGGCGATGATGACGCCTTGCGCCCAGCTGTCATCACGCAATCCCCTGGCGGCCGCGGGTATGGCGCCCGCGCGATCGAACCACCACCGCTGGCCCGCTTCGGCAACGATGGTGTCGCCGCCGTCGGCGGGCTGCAGGCGTACCGCGCCTTCCTGCACGCTCAGGTGCGCGCCGGCCGGGTCCAGGCGGACGTCGAAACGGGTGCCCAATGCTTGCAGCACGCCGTAGGGTGTGCGTACCCAGAAGGGCCGATGGGCGGGGGTGTCCGTTCCTGTCGCCACGAGTATTTCGCCGCGAGTCAGCCGCAGCAGGCGGCGCGTGCGGTCGAAGTCGGCGCTCAGCGCGCTATCGGTGTTCAGGACAACCTTGCTGCCGTCGGCCAGAATCACTGTGCGCTGCTCGCCGGTGCCGGTGCTGTAGTCGGCCAGCAGGCGTTGCCAGGGGGCGCGCTCGTACGTGATCTTGCCAGCCAGCGCGATCCCGGCACCCGCCACCAGCCACGCCAGCATCCGCCGTCGGCTGGACGTCCTGGCCGTCGTGGCAGCTTCAGCGCGGCGCAAAGCCTCGGCCACCAGGGCGCCGCGACCGCGTCCATTGTCGGTCGCCAGTGCCTGCACGCGCTGCCAGGCGGCGGCATGGGCGGGCTCGGCCTGGCGCCACGCTTCAAAGGCACGCCACGCATCGTCGCCCGGTGAATTGAAATGCAGCTTGACCGCCCAGCCGATGGCGGCATCGACGGCTGCCGCGGGGATCGTCCGCTGCGAGTCTGTGCTCATGGCTCGGCTTTCATGGCTTGACGCTCATGACTTGACGTTCGTCCTTGGCGTTCGTGATTTGGTGTTCATGGCTGACACGCCTGGCCGTGGCGTTCATGACTCGAAGCGGGCGGCGTAGCACAGGCGCAGCGCGGCCGCGAGGTCGCGTTCCACGGTGGCGAGCGACACGCCCAGGCGCGCGGCGATGGCGGGACAACAAAGCCCTTCCAGCCTTGCCCACATGAAGACCTGGCGCGCCCGTCGTGACAGGCGGGCCAGCGCATAGTCGATGGCGGCCAGGGTCTGGAACAGGCACAGGCGTTCTTCGGGCGATGGCGTATCAGGCTCAGGCAGTGTCGCCAGGGCGTCCAGCCAGGCGCGCTCCAGTTCGCGGCGGCGCCAGAGGTCTACCAGCAGGCCTTTGGCGATGGCGGTCAGGAAGGCGCGCGGCTGGCGCATGGAAACCGGCTCCGGTTTGGCCAGCACGCGGACGAAGGTGTCTTGGGCGAGATCCGCCGCGTCGCAGGCATTGTTGTCCAGGCGGCGCTGCAGCCAGCCCTGCAGCCACCCGTGGTGTTCCCGGTAAAGCGTTTGCAAGGCGTGCTGTACCCGCAGCTCGGTGGTCGAGAGGGCACCGGGCCCGGCCTCTTGCATGGACATGGCAAAAATGGAGAACAAGAATGATTGTTATTTATATATCGCTTGTTCGGTATTCCGCAACGCCGACGCCGTGATTGCCGGGGATTTCTCCATGTTCTTTACATATTGCTGGCAAGAAAGCGACAAATCGCCGTCGCGGCAAGGCTGACGGCGCTGCCCGTCTTATCGATGCCCGCCTTCCATTTCCCGGCGCAGCTGCACCACGGGGGAGTCGGTGTCGTACTCCACGTCGGACCAGCGCAGGGCCTGGGTGGCGCGCACATTGGTCTTCAGCTTGACGTTGTGCGCCAGCCCCAGGGGCAGATAGCCGCCCTCGACGGAATCCTTGGCCGGCATCAGGCGGCCGTAGACCGTATAACCGCCTTCGCCGTCCAGCACCGTGCCGGCCGCCAGTTCCCGCTTGGCGGTGGCGACGACGTCACCATGCCAGCCGGCCGGTGATCCCGTCGGCTCGCGCCGCAACGCCGCGCTGGCCACGCTGATGCCCAGCTCCATGCCCATCAGGTGATACGGCTTGTACATGGCCGAGTAGTTGCCGCTGGGATCGGTGACCACGCCGTATTCCTTGAAGCAGCGGCGTACGTAATCGCTGTCCGCCGCCAGCGTGATGTAGACGCCCCAGCGCAGGTCGCGGTAGACCGGCCGTCCATCGCGTTCCAGCGATGACACGGTTTCCACCTGGCCGCGATGGTGCAGCATGCCGCCGTCATCACGCGGCCGCAGCACGCGCGCCAGGTCGTCGACGCCGCAGGGCGGAAAATGCAGGCCGGACGGCGCCGGCAGCAGGCCCGTTGCATTGGACACCGCGGCCATCTCGATGGCGCTCTTGGTGCCGTCGAGGAAGCTGTTGAACATCTGCGCGTTGAAGTCGCCCGCCGCCACCATCTCCGGCGTGAAGCCGTAGTAGGGCCAGACGGTATCGGGCGTGGACGTATGGAAGGCCGGCAGGTATTTGGTGCCCTTGCCGGCGGCGATGACCTCGAAGCCGCTGGCGCGCGCCCAGTCGACCATTTCGCAGATCAAGGCAGGTTGGTCGCCATAGGCCAGCGAATAGACGATGCCGGCCTCGCGCGCCTTGCGCGCCAGCAGGGGGCCGGCCAGCGCATCGGCTTCGACGTTGACCATGATGATGTGCTTGCCATGCTCGCAGCACGCCAGCACGTGGCGGATACCCGCCGCCGCATTGCCGGTGGCGTCGATCACCACGTCGATGTCGCCGTGGGCGATCACGCGGTCGGTTTCGTCGGTGCAGAACACCCCGCCGCCGCGGCGGGCGTCGCCCACCGACTTGGCCTGCAGCGCCGCGGCCGGCCAGCCCACCTTGGTCAGCGCGGCGCGGGCCGCGTCGGGCCGCAGATCGGCCACGGCCACCAGGCGCATGCCAGGCGTGCGATGGGCCTGGCTGAGAAACATCGAACCGAACTTGCCCGCCCCGATCAGGGCGACCCCGATAGGCTTTTCTTCCGATTCGCGTTGCTTGAGCATGCGATAAAGATTCATTTTGCATCTTCCCCACGAATGACGCGACGGCGGCCGGGTCTGTGCCGGCACGTACGCCCAGACAGGATAGCCCGTCCGGGGCGCCGTTCATATGTCAATAAGCAAAAGACGTGCGATGCCCGCTGCCTTACCCGCTTTTATGCGAGCCGTGGTATCCGTTGCGGGGCGCCGCTCGTGGAGCCCCCTGCGATGCCGGGATCCACCCGCCGCGAGCGGCACCGGCCCTGTCAATGGTCCGCACGGTAGAGTTCGCCGCCGAGGACGTTGCGCCAATTGGCCCACGTCAGCCGGGGGCGGTCCGTTTCCTGGCGGTTGTAGGGGGTGTCGTAAATGATGTGGCGCCAGTTGGGCCTCACGGCGCCGGTGATGGCGGGCCGGTCATCGATCAGGAGATCGCCATGCACCAGGGTCTTGTCGCGCGTCAGGATGATGCGTTCGGTCCAGGCCCGGCCCAGGTGGCGTTCGACCCAGTGGTATTTCTCGGCGACGTTGTTCTCGTACTGGCGCAGCGGCGAGCTGCAGATGCGTACTTCCATGCCCAGTTCCAGCAGTTCGTGCGCCGCCTCGATGGCGCCGGGCACCGGCGGCAGATTGCGGATGAATCCCGGTTCCGTGTAGATGGCTTCGGCGCGGTCGCGCAGTTCCGGCGGATAGTCTTCCAGGATATGGAAGGACTTGCGGTCCTCGTATTCGACCGGCGGGATGTGCGGATAGCGCTGGCGCCAGGCGTCCAGGAAAGCGTGTTCGAAGTCGGCCAGCACGCCGTCTTGATCGAGCAGGATCAACATACTTGGGAAGGCGGTCCGCGCCGGGAAGGGTTAAGCCGTCCGGAGGATCCGTGCGGGCAAGGGAGGATGATAAACCCGTCATCGGGAAGCCACGGGAAGAAATGCGCTACGTGCGGCGCAGCGCGCGTGGCGGCCGCCGTCACCGGCTGGTGGCCTTGATCTCATAGCGCGACTGGCCGTCCTGCACTGACTGCACCAGCACGCAGCGATCGTAATGCCAGTCCAGCGGGGGCGGCGCCGACGGCAGCGGCGTGGCTTTGCCGGCCGTTTTGTCGCTCTCGCCCGGGGCGATGTCCCCTTTGCCGGCCGCGTTGTCCCCCTTGATGACGACATTACGCAGCAGGGTGACGTGCGCCCGGAAGGGATGGTCGGGCCGCAGATTACCCAGCGCGGCCAGGTCGCGCCACAGGCCCGCCACCTGCTCGGCCAGCGCGGGCGCGCCATCGCCGGGCCCGGCCCAGACGATGCCCTGGCGCGGGAACACGCCATAGCGATCCAGGCGCAAGAGCCCGGGCGTGAACGGGCGCTCCACCGTCAGCCGTATCAAGGGATCGACCAGATCGGCCGGTACCTGGCCCAGGAACGCCAGCGTCAGGTGCAAGGTGTCGGGTCGCATCACCCGTCCGCCGCACACGGCGTGCGCCTGCGCGCACCAGTCCGTCAGGGCCCGCAAGGTGGCGGCATCCGGCCACAACGCGAAGAAGAGCCGAACTTTCGGGGCTTCGAGGGCCTTTGCTACCGGCGGTTGCCGGGATCGAGCGTCCGGTGCGTGGCCGCTCGTCCCCGCAGGGCGCGTGTCCTTGGCAGGCCGTTCGTCTCTCGGTCCGGTCATCGTGGCATCTCCCGCAGGTAGGAAAAAGGCCCCGTCGTTTTTAAAACGACGGGGCCTCTCATGATGCACCGAAAGTGGCTGGCCCAGTGCTGCGCCGCCGCCCCGGTCTATGCTTAACCCGCGGTCTTGTCCGTCCCGGTGGGCGGCGTGATCTGACCGCTGTCGCCGACCTGCGGCGTGGGCAGGGCCCAGCCGCCGCCCAGCGCGCGGATCAGGTTGACCGTGGACAGCGCCCGCGCGCCATCCAGCTGCGCGGAGATGCGTTGCTGTGCCAGCACCGTGCGGTCGGAATCGATCACGTCCAGATAGCTGATCGAGCCTTCCTTGTACTGGGTGTGCGACAGCTGCGCCGCCCGCGAAGACGCTTGCACGGCCCGGTCTTGCGCACCGATCTGGTCGTCCAGGATGCGCAGGTTGGCCAGGTTGTCCTCCACTTCGCGGAAGGCGCCCAGCACGCTCTGGCGATAGTTGGCCACGTCTTCTTCGTAGACCGCGCGGGCGCGATCCACACCAGCCTGGCGGCGCCCGGCGTCGAAGATGGGCAGGCTCAACATCGCACCGGTCAACGGACCCAGCAGGAAAGTGCGGCTGGACCATTGGAACAGGTGACCCAGCTGCGAGGACTCGTAGCCGGCATAGCCCGTGATGTCCAGCTGCGGGAAGAACGCCGCGCGGGCCGCGCCGATGCGGTCATTGGCCGCGGCCATCGCACGTTCGGCGGCGGCAATGTCGGGACGCCGTTCCAGCAGGCCCGAGGGCAGGCCCGCCGGCACGCGCAGGTCGATGCGCGCCAGCGGCGTGGCCGGCAACGTGAACTCCGACGGTGCCAGGCCCAGCAGCACGGCCAGCGCGTGTTCGGCGCCGGCGCGGTTGCGGTCTATGCCCAGGGCTTCGGATTGCGCCGAAGCCAGTTCGGAACGCGCACGCGCCACGTCCAGTTCGCTGATGTCGCCTTCCTTGTAGCGGCGCTCGACCAGCTTCAAGGTCTGTTCGCGCAGGTCCAGGGTCTGCACATAGACCTGGCGCTCGGCATCGAGCTGGCGCACCTGGAAGTAGTTCTGCGCCACGTCGGCCTGCAGGGCCAGTTGCACCGAACGCAGCAGCGCTTCGCTCTGTTGCGCGTCGGCGGTGGCGGCATCGACGTTGGCCGACACGCGGCCCCACAGATCGGCCTCGTAGGAGACGCCGGCCTGCGCGCGCCACAGCGTGGTGGACATGGCCGGGCCGTTATCCGGCAAGCCTTGCGAGGCAGCCGATGCGCGCTGGCGCGTCGGGCCGAAGTTGGCCGTGACTTCCGGGAACAGGCTGGAGCGCGTCTGCTGTTGCAGGGCGCGCGCCTGCGCCAGGCGGGCGGCGGCGGCCTTGAGGTTCTGGTTGGCCGCTTGCGCCTGGATTTCCAGGCGGTTCAGCTGGTCGTCCTTGAACAATTCCCACCAGGCACCGCGCAATTGGTCTTCGGCGGGCTGGGCGGTCTTCCACTGCCCGGCCTGGTCGGCCGGCAGGGCTTCCTTGAAGGCCGCCGAAGCGGGGGCAGCCGGACGCTCATAGGTGGGCGTGACCGAACAACCCGCCAGGATCAGCGTCGTCAGCAAGGACATAGAAAAGCGTTTCAAGTGCTTCATGTCATTCATCCAGATTTCAATGTTCGGTGACGGCGACAGGCGCGGCGGGCTTGCCCGGGGCGTCGTCGTGGCCCGTCGCCGGTGCCTCATGCTTGCTCGCCGAATGCAGCGGACGCGGGTTGATGCTACGCAGCACCACATAGAACACCGGCGTCAGGAACAGGCCGAACAGCGTCACACCCAGCATGCCGAAGAACACCGCGATACCCATGGCATGCCGCATTTCCGAACCGGCGCCCGACGAGAACACCAGCGGCACCACACCCATGATGAAGGCGATGGACGTCATCAGGATGGGGCGCAGACGCAGGCGGCTGGCCTCGATCGCGGCCTTCAGCGGCTTGTAGCCCTGCAGTTCGAGTTCGCGGGCGAACTCCACGATCAGGATGGCGTTCTTCGCCGACAACCCCACCAGCACCATCAAGCCGATCTGCGTGAAGATGTTGTTGTCGCCCTGGGTCAGGTACACCCCGGTCAGTGCTGCCAGAAGGCTCATGGGCACGATCAGGATCACCGCCAGCGGCAGGGTCAGGCTTTCGTACATGGCGGCCAGCACCAGGAACACCAGCAGCACGCTGATCGGGAAGACCCAGATGCCGGCGTTGCCTGCCAGTTCCTGCTGGTACGTCAGGTCGGTCCACTCGAACTTGATGCCGCGCGGCAGGGTAGCCGCGGCCACGCGTTCGGCCGCTTCCTTGGCCTGGTCGGACGAGTAGCCCGGGGCCGGACCGCCGTTGATGTCGGCGGCGGTATAGCCGTTGTAGCGCACCACCATTTCCGGACCATAGGTCTCCGACACCCGCACCAGCGAGGACAGCGGCACCATCTCACCCGCGGCATTGCGCGTCTTCAGCAGGCCGATGTCGTCGGCGTGGGCGCGGAAGGGCGCGTCAGCCTGGGCTCGCACCTGGAACACGCGGCCGAAGCGGTTGAAGTCGTTGACGTACAGCGAACCCAGGTAGACCTGCATGGTGTCGAACACGTCGGTCACCTGCACACCCAGCTGCTTGGCCTTGACGCGGTCCAGCTTTACATCCAGCTGCGGCACGTTGATCTGGTAGTTCGAGAAGGAACGTCCCAGCTCGGGCTGCTTGGCGGCCTCGGCCGTGAAGGCCTGCACGGCGCGGTCCAGCGCTTCGTAGCCCAGCGCGGCACGGTCTTCGATCTGCAGCTTGAAACCGCCCAGCGTGCCCAGGCCCATCACCGGCGGGGGCGGGAACACGGCGATGAAGGCATCCTTCAGGCCGCCGAACTTCATGTTCAGCGAAGCGGCGATCTTGTCCGCGCTAAGGCCTTCGCGATTGCGTTCCTCGAAGGATTTCAAGGTGACGAACACGATGCCGGCGCTGGAGCTGTTGGTGAAGCCGTTGATCGACAGGCCGGGGAAGGACACGGCATGGTCGACGCCGGGTTCCTTCAGGGCGATGTCGCCCATGCGCCGGATGACGTCCTCGGTACGGTCCAGCGACGCGCCGTTGGGCAGTTGGGCAAAGCCCACCAGGTACTGCTTGTCCTGCGCCGGCACGAAGCCGCCGGGGACCAGGTAGGAAATGCCCACCGCGCCGGCCAGCAGCAGCACGTAGACGACCAGGCTGGCGGACTTGCGCTTGATCACGCCGCCCACGCCCACCGAATAGCGGTCCGAGGCGCGGTTGAACACGTTGTTGAAGCCGCGGAAGAAACCGCCCAGGAGCTTGTTCATGACGCGCTGCACGGCGTCCGGCTTGGCGTGGTGGTCTTTCAGCAGCAGCGCGGACAAGGCCGGCGACAGGGTCAGCGAGTTGAAGGCCGAGATCACGGTGGAGATGGTGATCGTCATGGCGAACTGCTTGTAGAACTGCCCGGTCAGGCCCGTCATGAAGGCCAGCGGCACGAACACGGCCGCCAGGGTCAGGGCGATGGCGATGATGGGGCCGCTGACTTCCCGCATGGCGCGGTAAGTGGCCTCGCGTGGCGATAGTCCGGACGAGATGTTCCGTTCGACGTTTTCCACCACCACGATGGCGTCATCCACCACGATCCCGATGGCCAGCACCATGCCGAACAGCGACAAGGCGTTGATCGAATACCCGAACAGCAGCAACAGCGAGAACGTCCCGATGATGGACACCGGCACCGCCAGCAGCGGAATCAGCGAAGCGCGCCACGTCTGCAGGAACACGATCACCACGATCACCACCAGCGCGATGGCTTCCAGCAGGGTGTGGATCACCGCTTCGATACTGGCGCGCACGAACTGCGTGGGGTCGTACACCACGTCGAACTTGACCCCGGGCGGGAAGTCCTTGGCCAGGTCGGCCATGGCATCGCGTACCTGCTTCGACACGTCCAGGGCGTTGGCGCCCGGCGCCTGCATGATGCCCAGCGCCACCGCCGGCTTGTTGTCCAGCAGGGAACGCAGGCCGTATTCGGCCGCGTCCAGTTCAACCCGCGCCACGTCGCCCAGGCGGGTCACGCCGCCATTGGCCGAGGTCTTCAGCACGATGTCGCGGAACTCGTCTTCGCTTTGCAGGCGGCCCTGGGTGTTGACGTTCAATTGCAGCGGCACGTCGGGCAGCGACGGCGACGAGCCGATCACGCCGGCGGCCACCTGGACGTTCTGCTCGCGGATCGCGCGCACCACGTCGGTGGCGGTCATGCCGTGCTCGGCCACCTTCTGCGGATCCAGCCAGATGCGCATGGAGTAGTCGCCCGAACCCCACAGCTGCACGTCGCCCACGCCGGTGATGCGCGACAGGCGATCCTTGACGTTGAGCACCGCGTAGTTGCGCAGGTAGGTCATGTCATAGCGGTTGTCCGGCGAGATCAAGTGCACCACCAGCGTCAGCGTGGGCGAGCTCTTGGCCGTGGTCACGCCCAGGCGCTGCACGTCGTCGGGCAGGCGCGGCAGCGCTTGCGAGACGCGGTTCTGCACCAGTTGCTGGGCCTTGTCCGGATCCACGCCCAGGCGGAAGTACACCGTCAGGGTCATGTTGCCGTCGCTATTGGCCTGCGCCTGCATGTACAGCATGTTTTCCACGCCGTTGATCTGCTCTTCCAGCGGCGCGGCGACGGTTTCGGCGATCACCTTGGGGTTGGCGCCCGGGTACTGCGCGTGCACCACCACCGACGGCGGTACCACTTCCGGGTATTCCGAGATCGGCAACTGGAACATGGCCAGCAGGCCGCCCAGCAGGATGAGCACCGACAGCACGCCCGCGAAAATCGGGCGGTCGATGAAGAATTTTGAGATATTCATGATTCGGCTCTTGGTTCGATTCGACGCTATCGGCGCGCGGCGTCCGCGCCCCGGTCAGCCGGAGCGCCATATACGCGGTCGATTCGAAGCGATGCTTGAACGGTGGGGCGGGCGCGGGTTACGCGTTCAGCCGTTTTCCGTACGCGTGTATGTCCGTGTTGAAATTCATGCCGGGTTTGCCGTGGTTGCCTTGGTGTCTGCCTTGGCCGCCGCGCTGTTGCCCTTGCCGTTGTCCTTGGCCGTTTCGGCCGCCGCCGTATTGCTGGCGGGCGTCTCGCGTTGGCCCACCGTGGGCCAGCTGCCGGCCATCTTCACGACGTGCGGATCGACGGTGTCGCCCGGACGGACACGCTGCAGGCCATTGACGACGATGCGTTCGCCGGCCTTCAGTCCGCTGTCCACCACCCGCAAGCCGCCCTGGCTGGCGCCCAGGCGCACTTCGCGGTATTGCACATGGTTTTCACCGTCCAGCACCATGACGAAGCGCTTGTTCTGGTCGGTGCCCAGGGCCTTCTCGTCGATCAGCAGGGCTTCGCGCGGGGCGCCGCCGCCCAGGCGGATGCGGGCATACAGGCCAGGCACCAGGCTGCCGTCGCGGTTGTCGAAGGTAGCGCGCACGCGGATCGTGCCGGAGGTGGTATCCAGGCGGTTGTCGACGTACTGCACCGTGCCCTGGCGCGAATAGCCGTCTTCATTGGCCAGGCCCAGGTCCACCGGCACCGGGGCGCCCTTGCCGGTGCGCGCCGGATTGACGTACTTCAGGAAGGTCTGCTCATCGACGTCGAAGGACGCGTACATGCGGTCGACCGACACCAGCGTGGTCAGGGGCACCGACGCGGCACCGGCGGCCACCAGGTTGCCCTCGGTCACTTCGGCCTTGGACACCTGGCCGGAGACCGGCGCCAGGATGTGGGTGTAGCCCAGGTTCAGGCGGGCGATCTCCAGCGCTGCCTGCGCCGCCTTCAGGTTGGCGGCGGCTTCGCGGGCGTCGTTCTGCTTCTGCTCCAGGTCGCGGCGGGCAATGGCGTTGTCGGCGATCAGGCGGTTGGCGCGGGCCTGGTCCGACGTGGTGTAGGCCACGCGCGCCTGAGCGCCGGCCAGGTTGGCTTCCGCCCGGGCGACTTCAGCCTGGTAGGGCAGGGGATCGATGGTGAACAATTCATCGCCCTTGCGCACCAGGGCGCCGTCCTTGAAGCGCACGGCGACCAGGGTGCCGGACACGCGCGGCCGCAACTCGACGCGGTCCACGGCTTCCAGCCGGCCCGAATAGCTTTGCCAGTCGGTGATCTGGCGCTGCACGACCTCGGCGACGTCGACCGGGGTGGCTTGGGGGGCGGCCGCGGCGGTGGCGGGGGTGCCGCCCTGCCCACGCAGCACGGCGACACCGCCGGCCACGAGGATGACGGCGGCCAGCGTGCCGGCCAGGGCAAAGCGATTGCGCGATTTATTCATTACAGTTCCTTGAGCGGAATGCCTATGGCTACCGATCAGTCTTTCCGCGTGGCGCGAGTGGCGCCGGATCACGTGCGACGGACGCGTAGAAGCATCCGGACCGGGCTGTAACCCTGGCCTGCACTGGATATTGTGTTTCTGGCCACGCCGAAGCGTGGTGCCTGGCGCACCGGTCCTTGGCGAAAACCGGCGTCGCGCGGGGCGATGCGTGATCGAGAGAATGCGCGGAGCGGCTTGCCGTGGCTGCGGCGCCGCCTGATCCGTAACCACTTGGTGATTGGGATGGCTCGCATTCTGGCTGTTTTGTTCCCTTGAATAAATATCTCTACATAAACAACACTATTCGATGCGGGCGAACAATAATTTGTTCATAATCTCGTCACACCCCCCATCCCGAGGTACGCCATGGACCGCTTTCAGGCCATGCAGGTGTTCACCAGGGTCGTCGACGCCAATAGTTTTACCCGCGCGGCCGACCATCTGGGCCTGCCCCGCACTACCGTCACGACCATCATCCAGAATCTCGAAAAGCTGCTCAACGTGCGGCTGCTCAACCGCACCACGCGCCGCCTGAGCCTGACGCCGGACGGCGCGGCCTACTACGAGCGTTGTATCCGCATCCTGGCCGACGTGGACGAGGCCGAAGCGGCCTTCCAGGATGCCTCGCGGCGTCCGCGCGGCAAATTGCGTATCGACACGCCGGCGGCCATCGGCCGCTTGATCCTGATTCCGTCGTTGTGTGAATTTCACGACAAATATCCGGACATCGAACTGTACATCGGCATGGGCGACCGTCCCGTGGACCTGGTGCAGGAAGCGGTGGACTGCGTCATCCGGGTGGGCGAGCTGCAGGATTCCAGCCTGGTGGCGCGCCGCATCGGCAGTTTCGAAGGCATCAGCTGCGCTTCACCCGCCTACATCGAGCGCCACGGTGCGCCGACCACGCTGGAAGAGCTGGCCGAACACAAGTCGGTCAATTACTTCTCCAGCCTGACCGGCCGGTCCTTCGACTGGGACTTCATGGTCGAGGGCCAGAAGGTGGAAGTGAAGATGGAAGGCGTGGTGTCGGTCAACGACGCCGACGCCTATATGGCCTGCGGCCTGCAGGGTTTCGGGCTGATCCAGCCGCCGCGCTACATGGCCTTGCCCTATCTGCAAAGCGGCGAGCTGGTGGAAATCCTGCATGACTGGAAGCCCAAGTCCATGCCGATTTCCGTGGTGTATCCGCACAACCGGCACCTGTCGCCCAAGGTGCGCGCCTTCACCGACTGGGCCGCGGAAATCTTCAGCCGCTGCCCGCTGTTGAGCGGGCGCGGCGATGCCGTGGACAGCACCTGCACGTGGGCGGGCGAACACGCGCAGCGCCCCGGCCTGGCGAAAGCCACCGCCAAGCCCGGGATGAAGGCACCCGCCAGTGCCGACGCTGAAGCTGTCTCCCTGGCGGCCCATATGGGCGACGCCGGCGACCGCGTCGCTACCGCCCGGGTCTGACGGTGCAGTGGGACAAGCGCCGCGGGCTGAACCGCGGTCTCAGCCCCGGGTGACAGCCGTATGAAGGGCTCGCGCCAGTCGCTGACCTCGCTGCGCATCTTTCTTGCCTCGGCCCGGCACCTGAATTTCAGCCGGGCCGCGGAAGAACTCAGCCTGACCCAGAGCGCCGTCAGCAAGCACATCCAGGCCTTGGAGTCGCGCCTGGGCGTGAGCCTGTTCAAGCGCCTGTCGGCAGGCCTGCGGCTGACCTATGCCGGCGCCCTTTACCTGGAACGCGTCGGCGCGGCCGTGCGCCTGCTGGACGAGGCCGATGCGCTGGTGGCGCGGCCGGACGCCCGCGTGGCGCTGAATATCGCCGTGTCGCCGTCTTTCGCGCAGTTCTGCATGATTCCCGGCCTGCGCGAGTTTTTCGACATGCATCCCGATATCCGCATCAATGTGCGGCCGCGTCTGGTACATGGGCGCGAGAAGACGGAACGCTTCGACGCCGAGATCCAGCTGCATACCGGCCATATGTCGGGCATGTCCGCCCAATACCTGTGCGGGCGGGAGATGGCCCTGGTCGGCGCCGCGTCCCTGTTCGAACGCACCCCGGTGCGCAACGTCGACGACCTGGCCCACGTGCCGCTGCTCAAGCGGGCGCAGCGCGGCTACGGCTGGGACGAATGGAAAAGCGAGGTGGCGCCCGTCTGGCCCGGGCCGTCCGCCACGGCGCCCGAGTACGAAGGCTTTTCCGTGCTGATGCCGGCGGTGCTCAATGGGCTGGGCGTGGCCATCGTGCCCATTTGCATGGCGCTGGATCCCCTGCGCGAGGGCGTGTTGCAGCGTCCTCTGGGCGAGACGGTGGAAGGCCGCTATGGCTATTACCTGATGCGCCCCCGGCCGGATGTGGGCGGTCCCTATCTGGACGCCTTCTGCGACTGGATCCTGGAGCGGGCCGCGGCAATGAACCGGGCGGTGCAAAGCCTGCGCGGCTGAAGGCGGCCGGGCGGCGGCGCTCGCAGTGGCTAGCTATCCGCAAGCACGCCTCACATGCAGCTACTTACATGCAGCGGCCCCCCGTTTGGCCGGCATGCAGGGGCGGGGCGCGCGGCCCTGTCCTACGAGTTGGCAACCCGGCAGCGGTCATTTGTTGCATCGATATTCCAGACTGGAATACTACATGCCGATACTTCGCTTCACGCCATGTTGCACTGCGGGCAAAATCCAAGACTGTTTCCATAGGTTTCCGAGTCTTGCCATGATCTCCCTGCACACGTTGAAGTCCATCAAGACCCTCCTCGCCGCTGCTTCCGTGGCGCTGACCTGCGCCGCTCCCGCTGCCATGGCTGCCTATCCCGAGCAGCCGATTCGCATCATCGTGCCGTACACGGCCGGTGGCAGCTCGGATGTGATCGCCCGCGCCATCAGCGATGAACTGACCGCCGAACTGGGCCAGTCGGTCATCGTGGAAAACCGTGCCGGCGCCGGCTCCATGATCGGCACCGCCTACGTGGCCAATGAAAAGCCCGACGGCTACACGCTGCTGCTGGCCGACGTGCCCTTCACCATCGTGCCGGCGCTCTATGGCGACCGCATCAAGTACAACGCCGCCAAGGACTTCGCGCCGATCTCGCTGCTGGGCCTGTCGCCCATGTACCTGTTCGTCAATCCTGGCTTCCAGGCGAAGACGGTGGCCGAACTGGTCGAAATGGCCAAGGCCAAGCCGGGCACGATCTCCATCGGCTCCGGCGGCAATGGTTCGCTGACCCACCTGATGGCCGAACTGCTGATGCTGAACTCCGGCATCAAGCTGGTCCACATCCCCTACAAGGGCGCATCGGCTGCCGCCAACGACCTGGCCGGCGGCCAGATCGAAACCGGCTTCACCACGATGCCTTCGGCCAGCGCCCTGTACCAGGGCGGCAAGCTCCGCCCCCTGGCCGTGTCCAGCCCGAAGCGCCAGCCCGATACGCCCAATGTTCCCACCTTTGACGAAGCCGGCGTGCCCAATATGACGGTGCAAAGCTGGTGGGGCCTGGTCGCCCCGGCCAAGACGCCTGCCCCGGTGCTGGAGCGCTTGAACGCCGCGATGGAAAAGGTCATGCAATCGCCCAAGATCAAGACGCGCCTGAACAGCGTGGGCGTGAACCTGCCCGCGGACACCAGCGCCAAGGCCCTGCAGAACTTCCTGAACGAAGACTTCACCCGCTGGGCCGACGTGGTCGAGCGCGCCGACGTCAAGTTCGAATAATTTCTGCAAGCACGGAGGAGACCTATATGGAAGCCTGGTTGGCCAAGGCCGGCGCCGATGCGGCGCTGATGGATGATTTCAATGCGATCTGCGCCTTCGGCGGGCGCCTGTCCGGTTCCGGCCAGGATACGGCGGCGATCGCCTGGGCCCTGGAACGGATGCGCGCCACCGGCGGCACCGTGCGCAAGGTACAGGTCCCTTACGACGGCTGGCGTGCCGGCCGCGCCGAGCTGCGGTTGCTGGGTGCCGAACCCCGTAACCTGGCTTGCCGCGCGCTGCTGCGTTCGGCGTCGACGCCGGCCGAAGGGCTGGTGGGCGAAGTGCTGGATCTGGGCCAAGGTACGCTGGACGACTTCGAACGGGCCGGCGCCGCGGTAAGCGGCAAGATCGTGATGGTTCGTCATGAGTATCCTTTCTCGCCGACGCACCTGCACCGCCGCAAGAAGTACGACCAGGCGGTGGCGCGTGGCGCCATCGGTTTCCTCATCGCCAATCCCTTGCCTGGCCGTGGCGTGCTGTCCGGTTCGTCGGGCCGTGCGCGCGGGGCTGCCGGCATCCCGGCCGCCTATATCGACTTCGAAGGCAGCCAGGTCCTGGCCGCGGCAGCCGCCGCCGGCTCCTGCCAGGTGCGCCTGGTCCTGACGGGCGAAGAGCTGGAAAACGCGCTGGCGGACCTGGCCATCCTGGACATCCCGGGCGGCAGCGACAGCCGCGTCGTCATCACCGCGCACATGGACGGCCACGACCTGGGCACCAGCGCCCTGGACAACGCCACCGGTGTTGCCGTTGCACTGGCGGCCGCGCGCGCGCTGGCCCCGCTGGTGTCGGCGCAAACCCATGGCTTGCGGGTGTGCTTCTTCACCGCCGAGGAATGGGCGCTGACCGGTTCGGCCCGCTATCTGGACGATATGGATCCGGCCGAGCGTGCGACGATGAAGCTGGATATCAATCTGGACACGGTTGGCGGCCACAGCGAACTGACGGCGATGATCAGCGAGTATCCGGCGCTGGCGCCTTTCGTGGCGGCCGCCGCCGCGGATGCCGACACGACGGTGGATACGTATCTGCCGTTCATGTCCAATTCGGACCATGCCAATTTTGCACGCCATGGGATTCCCGCCCTGCGTCTGACGGCCGGTTTCGATCGGCCCGATTCCAAGGTGAACAACATCCTGGCGGCCGGCGATGTGCCCGGCGTAGTCGACGAGGCGGACTTGCGCAATGCGCTGCGGGCAACGTGTGCCATGGCTTGGCGGGGTTTGACGCTGTCGCAGGAAGCGCTGGATGCGCTGGCCGCGGACAGCAAGTGGACCGTGGCCAAGTGAATGGGGAAATTGAAGGGGGCCTCCCCTTCAAGCTATCCCTGCCGGGGTAGGTGGCACGCGCGCGTTGATGCAATTCCGAATCTTTCGGAATTTTCCTACGTTAGTTGTAATAAACGAGATCATTCTGGTGCGAATGATTCGGGCTAGAATCTTTGGCTTCCCTCCCCCCAGGCACCGCACTCCCTTCCATTACACGTTCCCCAGGCACGCGGCTGCCGGGCGTGTCCTGGACGCGCGCGCCGCATCGGCCGCAGGCCAGGAACTTCCCCCATGATCCATATTTCCTTCTCCCAGGGGTGTTATGACGGCCTGGGTTGCGGCGATGAGGACGACGAGGACTCCAGGCGTTGCAAACGTTCGGACGCGGCCGCGCTGCTGGCATCGCTGGCGTCATGCCGGGCCGCCGTGCACCCCTATGACCCCGGCAGCTCGGCGCAGGACACCGCCGGGTGCACCGTGCCTGAGTTGAGCCGGACGCTGATCCAGACCCGAAAACAGGCTCAGGCCCAGCCGATGGTCATCAATGCGCGCGCCCAGGTGACCACGGTGCGCACGCTCAGGCACGCGCCCCACGCTTACGCATGAAAAAACGCCCACCGGCAATGCCGGCGGGCGTCTTCGTCTTCCTGACCGGAGCGGGATCGATCGGACCAGTCCGAATTCACCCCGCGCCGTGACGATCAAAGATCCAGCTTGTTGATCTTGGTGCCTTCGACCGTCAGGTTGGCCATCAAGCCGGCGTTGGTCAGCACGAATGCCACCACGGCCTGGCGGGCGGTGTTGGTGTCGACGGCGCCGTTGGCACCGATCTTGGCCAGCGCCACCGAGGCGTCGGCACCGGCGGTCCAGCCGCTGCTGTTGCGGAATTTATCCAGTTCGTTTTGCGTCATGAACATGATCACGACAGCCTTGGATTGCGCGCCGGCCTGCAAGCCGAACGAGCCGGTGGTCGTGCTGTAGTAGCCGGAAGGCGTGCCACCGACCTTCAGGACGCCTTGGCCGTATTCAGCACCGAACATGAAGCCGGCGGCCAGCACGTTGGGGAATACCAGGATGCCCTTGGCGCGGCTACCCATTTCGCGCGAGCCCGGCACCGAGCTGTACAGACGATTCAGGGTGGTGTCGGCACCACTGTTCAATTCCTGGCGCTTGTTGACGTTGCTGCCGCCGGCGTTGTTGCCGGTGGTGGTGCAGGCGGCGAGAGCGGCCGTCATGATCAGGGCAGCGGGAATGGTCACGAATTTGCGGCGGTTCATCATTGTTATCTCCGGCTAGAAAGAAATGCATGGGATGTCGCCCGTCGCTGGCGTATAGCCTCAGGGGCCTCGGGGCGACGATTGGAATGCGACATTCGCCCATCAGTGGCAACTAGCGTGCCTGACCTCATCCGTAGCGTAAAAATTCCGCGGGACAGGGCCAGGCACGCGCTAATCAACGCCTTTCCACCGGCACCGCCCGTGCTTTCCAGATCCGGTCGCAGTACTCCCCGATGGCGCGATCCGAGGAAAATTTTCCCGATCGTGCCGTATTCAGGATGGACATGCGGGTCCAGTCCTGGGTATCGCGGTAAGCCTGGTCCACCCGGTTATGGCAGGCGGCGTAGGAGTCGTAGTCCGCCAGCAGCATGTAGGGATCGTGATACAGCAGGTCGTCCATCAGCGGCGCGAACAGATCACTGTCGCCCCGGGAGAAGAAGCCCGAACGGATCAAGTCCATCACGGCTTGCAGTTCGCTGTCACGCCGCAGGAAGTCCATGGGCCGGTAACCTTCGCGGCGCAGCGTATAGACTTCCTCGGCGGTCAGGCCGAACAGGAAGAACACATCCTCGCCGACCTCGTCGCGGATTTCGATATTGGCGCCGTCCATGGTGCCTATGGTCAGGGCGCCGTTCATGGCGAATTTCATGTTGCCCGTGCCCGAGGCTTCCTTGCCGGCCAGCGATATCTGTTCCGACAATTCCGCGGCCGGGTAGACGCACTGGCCCACCGTGACGCTGAAGTTGGGAAGGAATACCACTTTCAAGCGATCGCGCACGTCCGGATCGTTGTTGATGACGTCGCCGATGGCGGTGATCAGCTTGATCATCAGCTTGGCGCGCACGTAGCCCGGTGCGGCCTTGCCGCCGAAGATGAAGGTACGCGGCGTGATATCCAGGTTGCGCTGCGACTTCACACGGTGGTACAGGGCAGCGATGTGCAGCGCCGACAGATGCTGGCGCTTGTATTCGTGGATGCGCTTGACCTGGACGTCGAACATCGAATCCGGGTCGACCTTGATGCCGCTCTTGCGCAGCAGCAGCGCGGCCAGGTCTATCTTGTTGGCACGCTTGACCGCGCGCCATTCCGCCGCGAAGGCGGCATCGTCGGCGTAAGGCTCGATGGCGCGTATCCGTGACCAGTCCTTGATCCAGTCTTCGCCTATGCAGCGGGTGATCAGCTTGCCCATGCGCGGATTGCTTTGCGCCACCCAGCGGCGCGGCGTGACGCCGTTGGTCATGCTGGTGAATTTCTCCGGCCACATGGCGTAGAAATCCTTCAGCAGATCGCGTTTGAGCAATTCCGAATGCAGGTCGGCCACGCCGTTGATGGCATGGCTGCCGACGCAGGCCAGGTGGGCCATGCGCACATAGCGTTCGCCCGATTCATCGATGAGGGACAGGCGGGCGATGCGGGTTTCGTCGCCGAAGAAGTGGATGCGTGCCTCGTTGAGGAAGCGCGCATTGATCTCGAAGATGATTTCCAGATGGCGCGGCAGCACGCGGCGGAACAACTCCAGCGGCCAGCGCTCCAGCGCCTCGGGCAGCAGCGTATGGTTGGTATACGAGAAAGTCTGCCGCGTAATGTCCCAGGCCCTTTCCCAAGGCACCTGATGTTCGTCTATCAGCAGGCGCATCAACTCGGCCACGCCGATCGAGGGATGCGTGTCATTGAGCTGGATGGCAAAGGACTTGTGGAAGGACGTGACCGGCTGCCCGCGATGTAGCTGCAGGCGCAGCATGTCCTGCAGGGAGCAGGACACGAAGAAATATTGCTGCTCCAGCCGCAATTCCTTGCCCTGCACGCTTTCGTCGTTGGGATAAAGCACCTTGGTCAGGTTTTCCGAGGTGACTTTCTTGTTCACCGCGCCCAGGTAATCCCCGCGATTGAAGGTGTGGAAGTCGAAGGCTTCCGTGGCTTCTGCCCGCCACAGCCGCAAGGTATTGGTGGTGGCCACGCGATAGCCGGGGATGGGCGAGTCGAAAGGCACGCCCGCCACGGTCTTCTCCGGCACCCAGCGCACGCGGAAACGGCCGCCGTCGTCCGTATATTGTTCGGTATAGCCGCCCAGCTTCACCTGCACCGCCCATTCGGCGTGCTGGATTTCCCACGGATTGCCATAACGCAGCCAGGCGTCGGTGTTCTCCACCTGCCAGCCGTCCATGAGGGTCTGGTAGAAAATGCCGTATTCGTAGCGGATGCCGTAGCCGATGGCGGGGACTTCCAGCGTCGCCAGCGAATCGATGAAGCAGGCCGCCAGGCGGCCCAGGCCGCCGTTGCCCAGCCCCGGCTCTTCCTCCTGGCGCAGCAGTTCATCCAGGTCCAGGCCCAGTTCGCTCATGGCCAGGCGGATCTCGTGAGTGATGCCCAGGCTGAGCAGGTTGTTGCCCAGATAAGGACCCATGAGGAATTCGGCTGACAGATAGGCCACGGTGCGCGCATTGCGCTTCTGGTAGGTGGCGGTCGTATCGAACCAGGACCGCACCAGCCGGTCGCGCACGGTATGGGCCAGTGACTGGTACAGGTCGTTCTTCGAAGCGATTTCCAGCGATTTACCTTGCGTGTACAGCAAGTGATCGAGGAAAGCCCGTTTCAATGATTCGCGCGAAAGCGAGGAGCGATCATGTTCGGGATGAGCCACGTTGGCTTCGGAATCGTTAGCGGATACGGCGGCGCTGGCGGGATCTTTCAAGACATGTCCTTGCTGGGCGGTCGAATAAAAAATCCTAATCCAAAAAAATGGCTATTTGAAGGCGCCACGCCAAGGAAAGCGCAACAAAGATGCGCGTCACCAGGGGCTGGATTTCACGGCAAAGCAGGCTCACGGCGCAGCGCCCGACGGGGAAGCCGGGCGTGGCACAGTGCATCAAATGCCTGCTGGCAGGGATCCTTTGCGCGATTGCTGTTACTGAGCTGGACTGGCGCGACGTCTGTCATCTTGCGGGAATCGAATTTTTCCAGATGTATGCGTCTGTAATGTAGTTACCAAGTTTTAGCGAGATCGAAAGCATGGCCGCAAACTCCGTCTCCCCCGTATCCCCTGTCAACGCCTCCGTCGTCGCGACTGCTATTGGCCGGACTTACGACTCCGTCAAACGCGGCGACGGTGTCGATGCCATTCCCGCCGTTTCAGCCGTGACCGCGGGTCCCCGTGCCAGGCTGCACCAGTCCAAGGTGTGGCGTTCGTACCGCAAGGGGGGCTTCAAGAAGCAATTCGCGCAACAGCAGCGCCGCAAGTCCACTCGGGAAGAGGTCGAGACTTTCATCGCCGCCGGTGGCGCTTATCTGGCCACGCAGTCGACGCGGAACCAGGCACTGGCCAAGGAGCGCAGGGAACGCCGTTCATCGGTGGAAAGCGCGGGGGAAAGCGCAGGTCTCCTGTATGGCGACGCGCAGCCGCAGCTGGTCGCGGCGCAGGCAAACCCGGTCGCGCGGGCTAACCAGCAGCGCGTGCTGGTGGAGCAGAAGCATGGCGCCGCGGCGCGCCAGCAAGGTGGCCGGTCGGCGGCTGAACTCCAGGAGGACGCGGCCCGGTACAGCGCCAAGCTTGCCGGGGCGCGCGAGACGATCAGGGATCTGCCCGTCGATCTCCTGGGCAAGGCGGCGAATGCGCCGCTGGAACTGGTGGCGGAAATCACCGCCATCCATGGCGTGCGCCCGGAAGATCTCCGGCGCATTTGCGCCGAAGAACGGCAGAAATTGATCAGGCCGCCGATCAACGTGGTGCACGCCGTTGCCATGCCCCAGCCAAACGCGGAAAAGGCCGGGAGCGATTTCGGGGAACTGGTCAACTTCTGTGCCGGGCAGAATGACAAGCGTGTCGCGCCGCGGACGGCAATCCAGTTCGGGGTCGAGTGCGTGGACACGATCACGCTGTTGGTCGCGGCACTGTCGCTGGTCAGGACTTGGCCGCACTCTGGCGGACCCGTCGCGCTGACCGCCCGATAATGACGACGTTCCGGGCCCTCGTTTGCGATATTCCGGGTTCAGACGCCAAGCGCACGGCATACCGAGTGGTGCATGACGCCTTTTGCGCGGAAGTCTTACGTGAGTTCGGCGAGCGCCTGGAGGCATGGCCGCCGGCCAGCGCCGCTGCCCTTCTGGCGGCGGAGCCGGCACAACAAGCCGGGCTGTTGCGCGCCTGGCTCGACGATATTCCGCAGGCCTGGCGCCAGCTGCGCGCGCAGTTGTGCGACCTGGGTGGAGGCAATCCCCTGGCTTGCCGCCATGCCGGACATCTGGCCTGGGTGTTGATCGCCACCCTGTTCGACAGGATGAGTGCGCCGGTCCTGCAGCTAGCGCTGCGCGAGATGCCGGAAGACCGTCTGGCGGCGCTGCATGCCTGCGGGACTTCCCATCTGGCGATGTTCCAGTATGTCGCCCGCTACGACCTGCAGCGCCGGCTGGCCAACGCCAGGTCGGCCTCGCAGGCGGTGACGCGGGAAATCCAGGAGTGCTTGGAATTGGGCCGGATGCCCGATGCGGGAATGCTGAGGGAATTGGCCACCACCCTGCGCCGGCGGGCTGCCTTGAGCCAGGCGCTGGATGGCGCCGCGTCAGCGCCGCTCGCCGCCTCTGCCGTGGAAGTGATCTCGACATCGCAGGATGGCACCGGCTTGACCTCCGACCTGCAGGTCTTGCTGGATGTCTTGCTGGTATTGGCCGGGGGTGGGGCCGATACGGCATCGATCGCCTCCATCGTCGCACTCG
This sequence comes from Achromobacter sp. HZ34, assembly GCF_002209485.1. Lineage (GTDB taxonomy): Bacteria > Pseudomonadota > Gammaproteobacteria > Burkholderiales > Burkholderiaceae_B > Bordetella_C. The sequence goes on from NZ_NJIX01000004.1 coordinate 520,455, forward strand.
CCGATACCAGGGTGGCCGCCCACGCAACCGCCTGCTTTCGTGCCGCCCTGGCGATTGCCGCGTTCGTGGATTTTGCCCGCAGCTGGAATGCCCCCGTGTTCTTCGACAGGGACGGCCGGCCTTTGCGCCTGGCGCGGCTGCTGGCGATACGCGCTGCCCGCGTCGACGACGGCAGCAGCAACGCGGCACCGCAAATACAGCTGACCGCGTCAGTCAGCGTGCGCGGCAATCATCCTGCCGTAACGCTGATCGTGGTTGCCCAATTGGGCGACGCCGATACGGTAGTGGGGCTGGCGGATTATGCGCAGCTGCGCAACGCCCGGCCCGTCAGCGATTCAGGAAAATTCGCCGAAGCCGTGTGAGTGCGGCCGCTTACGGCAACGATTCGTGCTCTCTAGTATTGCGATTCATATAGCCAGGTTTGATGTGGGCGAACGACATCGACGCGCTCGCCGATCCTCCTGGCGCGCTATTGGAGAACACCTATGTCCACATTCTCTGTTGCTGGATCGCCCCTTGCGGGGCGTATGGCCGACATCCACGATGCCGGCAAGCCGGAGCCGTCGGGAAAGACGCAATTTCCCGGAGAGATCAAGAACCCGAGCCTGGGGACGAAACTCCTGTTTCGCATGGGCCTCATGTCCGCCGCCGACAGGCGGGCATTCAACGCCGACACGCTGGAACGAAATGGACTCAAGCTCGAACGGGCCGTCTGCAAGCTGATCGCGACGACGAATGGGTCGCTGGGCCGTGCCAGCAAGCACGAGATGTACAAAGCCGTGGGCGCGGCGATCGGCAAGGTCACCCGTCAGATGGAAAAAATCCAGGGTTTCAACGACACCACGCGCGCGGACGGCGCGTCCAGGGCTGCCGTGGTGGTGTACGGCACGGAAGGTGTGCCCACCGACGACATCGTCCATCGAGCCGTAGGCAAAAGCCTGGACGGTTGCGACGATCGCACGAAGAATCGCGTCCTCGATTACATGGCCGGTATCGCGGGTGTCACGGATCCCGAAGACATCAGGGACCGCACTGACAGTCTGGTCGCGTACAGCAACAAGCTGAACCCGGCGATTCCCCGTCTGGTGGTGGAAAGCTTCAAATGGGCGCGTGAAGACCAGGCCCTGCGCCAGGCTTTGACCGAGGGGCCGCTGGATGCCGGTAAATTAACGGCGTTCGGCGAACAGATTCGCGCCGAGAGAGCCACTGCCCAACCCTTGAGCGCGAAAATGGCGGGCACGTCCAAGGCGCATTCGCTTTTGGGTGATGTGCCAAGCCTGAACGGAAAAATCGAGGGTGGCAGCCTGCCCAGGCCGCTGCCGCCAGGCGCCCAGAAGGCCTGCGCGACCGAGCGGTCGTTTGCGCGCGTCGTGGACCAACTGTCGGCCGGGCAGCGCAAGCAGTTGCGCGAAGAGATCCCGCGCTACAAGGGGGAAGTCTCCACCTTGTGGCAACAGGGCGAGTTCGAAAAAGCGGCCAGCCTGCAGGAAGCGGTCGATACCATCCTGAGCGTGTTGAACAAGCAGGCATCCTCCGCGGAAAAGGCGTTCGGCCGCCATGAAAAAGCGCATTTCGCTGACGATCTGCAGCGCGTGAGCGCCATTTTTTCCAGGAAGATTCCCCACATCAAAAAGTCCATGGGCCATGCGCTATTCGGCAACGAGAAGGCCGTGGACCAGGAGATGAAGGACGCCATCAGCAAGATCGTGTCAGGCTGCCGCAAGGCATGCGGGTCTCATCAGGAGGAGCTGAAGGCCGGTCTTGAAAAGGAATCGGGTGTGCGGCCGGTCGAACCCAGGCGCGTCGCGAGCCGGGCTGAATATTATGAGAATCTGGCCGACGCACTCTCGGCCAGATTCCAGGCCCGCCTGACGCATCGAGCGTATCGGCCAGACTACACCGTCAAGCAGGAAATGCTGGAACGCTTGATGAAGGAGGATGAGGCACAGGCCGGCGTCACGCTCAACCCGACCCTGGCGCGCCTGGGCGAGGCAATTGCGGGAATGGGTCGCGTGGCGCGGGGCGTGGCACTGCAGGACCCGCAGGCGCGACCCGCGGACCCGCTCGAAGTGCCGGAGAGCGTCGAATCGGGCACGCCAGCGGCCCTGGTCCAGGCCAGTATCTTCGAGGATCCTGTCCTGGCCGATCGCGTGGATGATGCGGCTATGGAGGCCAAGGCCGTTGTCGTCGTGGATTCGCGCTTGAACACGATGGAGACGTACGATGAGGTGGCCGATGCCGCTGACGCCTCTACCGCTGCCGCCGCTGCTGCCGACGCCGACGCCGACTCGGGCGTGGACAGCGACGACGAATTTCCACCGCCGCCGCCGGAGGTGCTGCAGCAGTTGCCACAGCAGAAGGAGCAACTGCCGCCGCCGCTGCCTGAGCACGGGCGCGCGAACGCGACCGCTGCCGGCATCACGGCGTGACCCCAGTGGGAAGCATTCCCACGCGCATCACCAGGTCAGCCCTACGCCCGTACTGTAGATCGACTCATTCATGGTCTGACGCGTGCCGCTGACCTGGTCCCTGGCGTATTTGACGTACAGCGACAGGAAGTTGTTGATGTTGTAGCGCATCCCGGCTTCACCGCTGATGCTGAGTTTCGCATCGGCCTCCACCGGCCGCAGCAGTTCGCCCTTGGTGTAGATCTGGAACTTCTTGCCGCTCAGGTAGCGCGAGTAGTCCCAGCGTATCGCACCCGCCAGCGAATGGTCGCTGCTGCCATCGTCGTAGCGGTAGTTGACCGCGCCGGCCAGGGCTGACATGGAGAAGGCACCCAGCTCGTCGTCCCAGAACTGGTAGCCAGGCCCGGTGCCGTAGGCGAATTGGCGGCGCACCTGTTCGACCGTGTCGGCGCGGTACAGGCCGCGCAACTGCCAGAAAGCCTTCTGCGTGAGGAAGCGGTCCAGCGTGTAGTCGCCGCCGTAATTGTTGACGCTGACGCTGTCGTCGTCCTTGTCGCGGTTGTAGTTGGCGTTGAGGGTGTTGCGCCACATGCCGCTGCGGGCCTGGGCGTTCGCCGCCAACGCATAGACCTGGCTGGTGGAGCTGGACTGCGTCTGCACCAGGGAAGCATCCAGCCTGCCTTTGAACGACGTATCGCCTATCACCGTGTGGTTGCGATTGATGCTGTCCAGCGAGCTTAGGGGCACATCGGTGTGGATATCGCGCGTGGCGTCGGCCTCGGTGACCGCGCCGGCCAGAACCACCTTGCCATTATCGGCGCGCACCAGCTTGGCCTGGTATTCGCGCTCCACGTCCTTGTCGCGGATCACCAGGTTATCGGTGCTTTGCAGCGTGGTGACGTGCTTGAAATCGATACGCAGGTCGCCGCCGTAGGAAGTGGACACCATCAGGAATCCACTATCCAGGGATTTGATCGTCCCGGTCACACGGTCGCCGTTGTCCAGCCAGACGGTGTCGGCCAGTGCCGCACTGGCGGGCAGCATGGCCAGGAAGACGGCCAGCAGGCGTTGGCGATGACGTGATGCTCGGGGCGCCGAAACGTGAGGCGGCATGTAGTTTCCTTCGTGTTGAGGTTGTCTTGCGTAACACTTGCGGCGAATGATGAACGCCGTTGAAGCAGGGAATCGCGGCCTCGGGGCCGCTGTTAAACTCGCAGCCTTACCGTGCAGCGCGCGGGACCGCGCGCTGGTTGGCGGACTGCCTGTGGAATTCCCCTGTGCTCAAGATATTGCATACCTCTGATTGGCAAATCGGTAAGCTTTTTGGTCAATTCGATTCTGATGATGCAGCGCTGCTGGCCGATGCGCGCTTTCAGGTGGTTGAAGGATTGGCGCGTCTGGCGCAAGCGGAGCAGGTCGATCTGATCCTGGTTGCCGGCGATGTGTTCGACGCGCAAACCGTGGCGGACCGGACCATACACCGCCTGTTCAAGGCGATGAGCGCCTACGCCGGCCCCTGGATCATGATCCCCGGTAACCATGACGCGGGCCTGGCGGAATCGGTGTGGACGCGCGCGCAGCGGTTGGGCGCGGTGCCGGATAATGTCACGATTTGCTTACGTTCCGAACCGTTGATCGTGGGGCTCGGCCCGCAGTCGGCCGCGTTGCCGGCATACGTGCAGCCTGGGTCCGGTCTTCCGGCCTCCGGCCAGGCGCGGACCGCGGTGGCCATCCTGCCCGCGCCAATGACTCAACGCAATACTTACGCGGACTTGACGGAATGGTTCGCCGGCGCGGATACGCCGGCCGGTCTGCCGCGTATCGGCATGGCCCACGGCAGTGTGCAGGGCATCCTGGCCGAAGGCATCGATTCCACCAATCCCATTGCGGCAGGCCGCGCGGCGCAGGCACGCCTGGATTACCTGGCGCTGGGCGACTGGCACGGCGCGCGCCAGATCGACGAGCGCACCTGGTACAGCGGTACGCCAGAAACCGACCGCTTTCGCGCCAACGCCTCCGGTTGCGCGCTGCTGGTCAGCCTGGACGGTGCCGCCGCGCCCCGTGTGGAGGCGCGTGCCACGGGCCGCTACCGTTGGCAAAGCGAGCGCGCCACGTTGCGGGTGCCAGGCGATGTGGACGCCGTCATCGCCACACTGAACGCACTGACGGCAAACGACGTGGTGGCGTTGGAGATAGACGGCCAGATCGATCTGCAGGGTCATCGCCGTTTGCTGGCGGCCATCGAGCAGGCGCGTGGAACGGCGCGCGGCGTGTTGGCGGACCTGGGCAGCCTGCGCCTGGCGCCGACCCAGGACGATATCGATGCCCTGCAAGCCGACGGCTACGTGGGCGAGGTCATCGCTGAACTGCGCGCCGCGCAGGAGGGCCCCGGCGCGGACGGCGATGATGCACGCATCGCGCGCGATGCGCTGGCGCTGCTGGCGGGGATGCTGGCATGAAGCTTTCCCGTTTCCGCATTGCCCAATTCCGTCAGTTCCGCGATGCCATCGAGATCGACGGCCTGGCGCCCGGCCTGAATCTGTTTACCGGACCCAACGAGACCGGCAAGAGCACGATCGTGACGGCGCTGCGCGCGGCGTTCTTCGAGCGCTACCGGTCCAATAGCGCCGAGGATTTCCGGCCCTGGGGCGACGGTGCGGCGGCGCCCTCCGTCACGCTGGACTTCGAACATGGCGGCGAGCAGTACCAGTTGTTGAAAAGCTTTCTGGGCAAGAAGCGCTGTGAACTGCAGATCGGCGGCGCCGGCCGCTCGCCGCGCCGTCTCGACGGCGCCGAAGCGGAAGACCATCTTGCCATGCTGCTGGGATTCCAGCATGCCAACAAGGGCGCCAGCAAGGCTGAACATTGGGGCATCCCGGGTTTGCTGTGGATGGCGCAAGGTACGGCGCAGGACGTGCGCGAGCCCTTGGCGCACGCCACCGGCCATCTGCGCTCGGTGCTGGGCAGCGCGGTCAGCGATGTGGCCAGCAGCCATGGCGACGACATCATCGCGCGGGTGGAAAGCGCGCGCGGTGAATTGCTCACGGCCCGCAGCGGCAAGCCCACCGGCGGCTATCAGCTTGCCTTGGACAAGCGCGACCAGCTGGCCGCCGCCGCCACGCAGGTCGCCGCGGAAATCGAGGAATACCGCCACAAGGTGGACGACCTGGCCCGCCTGCGCCAGGCGCACGACGCCGACGAGGCGCAGCCGCCCTGGCTGGATGCGCGCGAGCAGGAACGGGCGGCGGCACGGCGCCTGGAGGAAATCCAGGAGATCGAGCGCACCCTGGGCGAACAGCGTGTCCGCGTGGCACAGATCGAAGAGCGTACGACCTTGCTGCGTGCGCAGATCGAGGGCTACGCCAAGGACGCGCGCACGGCGGAGACCCGGCGTGTGGCGCTGGCCGAAGCGCGCCAGGCCCACGAGGCGGCCGTCGCCGGTGTGGCGCCCTGGCGCTTGCGGCTGGACGAGACGACGCGCCAGCACGAGGCGGCCAGCATAGGCGCGCAACGTGCGCGCCTGCGTGAACGCCGGACCTCGCTGGACCGCGAGCACGCTGCTTTGCAGGCTGGGGTGCAGGCCGCCACGCAGACCCTGGCGGCGGCGCAGGATGAACAGGCACGTCAGCAAGACCATGAGCGGCGTGCCGCCGCCTTGCGCATCACCGAACAGGACCTGGCCGCCTTGCGCGAGCAGGCGCGCTTGCAACGCGAATTGGAGTTGCGGTTATCGGCGGTGGCGACCCGGCTGGAGTTCGCGCTGGAAGCCGGCCAGGTCATCGAGATCGACGGCAGCACGGTGCAGGGTAGCGGTGAACGCCAGTTGGCCAAGGCGACCGCGCTGACGCTGCCAGGTGTGGGACGCCTGACGATCACGCCGGGTGGGGCCGACCTGACCGCCTTGCGGCGCCAGGCCGACGAAGCGGGCGAGCGACTTTCGTCCTTGCTGCAAAGCCTGGACCTGGCGTCGCTGGACGCCGCCGAGGCACGCGCACGAGAATGCCGGTCTGCCTTGGACGAGGCCAAGGTCGCGGCCGCGACGCTCAAGGGCCTGGCGCCCCAGGGCCTCGATGCCTTGCGTTCGCAACTGGCCCGCGACGAAGCTCGCCTGCGTGAAGTGGAACAGGTACGTGTGCAGCTGGTGCAGCAAGGGAGCGATACGGAGAAGCAGGCCGAGGAATCGGGGCCGGGGGGCGAGTCTACCCACGCGCGAACTGACAAGCAGATAGAAGCGCGGCCTGCGACACAGGCTGGCGCGGCCGACGCGCCCGTGCTGTCCGCCCAGGAGGCGGAAAGTCGCCTGGCCGCGCTCGAACGCTCGCTCAAGCAGATCGGCGCCGATCTGCACAAGGCGCAGCTTGCTGCCAGCGACAGCCAGGCCCGTGTCGACGCGGCCCAACGTGAACACGATGCCGCGCAGGCCGCCTTGTCCGCGCCGGGCCGCGCGGAAAAAGAAATGGCGAGCCGGCAGTCCCTGGACGACACCTTGGCCGAAGCGGCATCCGCGCGGGCGCGGGTGCAGAGCCTGCTGGCCCAGGTGGAGCAGGCCCGCCCCGATATCCTGAAGCAGGATCTCGAACGCTATCGCCGCAGCGCCGAACAATTGGAGCAGGCTTTTCATCAGCGCCGCGATGCCCTGATGCGCCTGGACGTGGAATTGCAGGCCGCCGGCGCGCGCGGCCTGGAAGAGCGGCAGGCGGAAATCACGCGCGATCTGGCGCAGGCGCGCCGGCATGCGCAGGAACTGACGCAACGTGCCGAAGCGCTGGACCGCTTGCTGACCTTGTTGCGCGACAAGCGGGCCGCGCTGACGGCACAACTGCAGGCTCCGCTACGGCAGCATCTGCAGCGGTACGTGCAATTGCTGTTTCCGCAAGGCCAGGTGGACCTGGATACCGATCTGATGCCCGGCACCCTGGCACGCGCCGGTGCGGCGGGCCTGGAGGCGGCCAGGTTCGAGGAACTGAGCTTCGGCGCGCGCGAGCAGTTGGGCGTGATCAGCCGCCTGGCTTATGCGGATCTGCTGCTGGAGGCCGGACGGCCCACCTTGATCATCCTGGACGATGCCTTGGTGCACAGCGATGACCAGCGTCTGGCGCAGATGAAGCGCGTCCTGTTCGACGCGGCGACGCGGCACCAGGTGCTGCTGTTCACCTGCCATCCCGCGAACTGGCGTGACATGGGCGTGGCGCCACGCGCCCTGGAAGGCCTGCGCACGCGCGCGTAGATCCAGCCCGAGTCGCGCATGGGCTGCGGGGAATGCGCCGGGTACCCGGGCACATTCCCCGCCAGTTTTCTAATCCTTGGGCAGCCACGGCGTAAGCGGCTCGATATCCACGCCCTCCGGCGCATACCAGACCTTGCGCGTGGCATCCCAGCGCGCGCCCAGCTTCTTCACATGGTCCTTGTCGGCATAAGGCACCTTCAAGTCGCGCCGGTTGCCGGCGTCTTCGTTCGGCGCGGCGCCGCGCGCGGGGGGGGGCGTCGACCGGGCAGTCTTGGCTGCCCTGGCGCCGCCTGTTGCCTGTGCCTGGCGTAGCGCCTGGTTGGTCTGCACTGCGGCGTCGGAGCGCGCGCGCGTGCCGGCGATGTCCATGCGCGCGATATAAGGGCTGCGCTGGCGTTCATCCGAGGGCGTGATCAGGGTCAGCCGCGTACGGGCGCGTGTCGCCGCTACATAGAACAGGTTTTCCTCTTCCCGCGCCGCCTGCAAAGGGTGGGGAAATTCCCCAATGGCCAGGAAAGGCAGGATCACATGGTCGAACTCCTTGCCCTTGGCCGACTCGACGCATTCGAGCAGCACCAGGTTCTTGCCGCGGCGCGCCGCCACGAAAGCATCGGCGGCGCCGATCCACGCCGCGAAGTCCCGCAGCGAGCGGCCGGACGCCCGTGCCGCCGCGACAAAGCCCTGTACCGAGCGCGTGACCACCTCGGTATCGTAGGGATGGACATAGAGCCTCTGGGCCAGGTTCTCCACCGCCACATCGGCGCAGATCCGCAGCAGCGCTTCATGCGCGGGCGCGTCGTCCGGCAGGCCACGCACATGATCGACGGCCGCGGCCATGCGGCGGCGCGCGCTCTCGCCGCCTACCCGCTGGATCTGGTATTGGAAAAATGTCTTCAGCAGTTCCGGCTGTTTGGCGATGTCGCGTTTGGCCTGGCCCAGTTCCTCCGGGCTCAGCGGCACTTCGCCGAACAGGGCCAGCGCCGCGATGATGGCTTCGCGTACCGGCAGCGCCTCGACCGTGTGCAGATTGTCCAGGGCGACGGCCAGCATGCCGCGCAGGAACAGGATTTCCTCGCGCCGCAGGTAGCTGGGCATGGTCTGCGTGCGATAGCCGATATCGGCCTGCATCAGCGCATTCTCGATGGCGATGGACTGATGGCGGTCGCGCAGGAGAATGGCGCAGCCCTCCAGCGGATGCTTGTCCTGCTTCCAGCGCCGCAGCGCCGCGATCACCTGCACGGCGCAGGCGTCGGCGCCGTCCTGGTCCGGCCCGGCGTCCAGCGCATAGGTAATGACGTCCAGGTCGGTTTTCACGGGCAAGCCCGAACGCACCGGCTTGTTCTTGAACGCTTCCATGGCGTGGGCCAGATGCGGGCCGTGGCGCCACGTCACCGTCAGGGGGTAGCTCATCGTCGCCGGAAAACGCGCGGCGAAGCGATGGTCCAGATACTGTTCGCTGGCGCCCAGGCGCGAGTGGATCACCTGGTCGCGATCGCCCGCGCCGACGAAATACACGGCGTCACGGCCGTCGCTGGAACGCGCGAGCAGCGTTTCCACGACGGTGTAGGCGGCCTCGTTCAAATCATGCAGCTCATCGGCCACCACCAGGCGCCAGGTGGGCAGGGCGTCGGCGGATTCGGGAAAGTCGCGCAGCAGGCGCGCCAGGTCGTAAGTGGCGTCCCAGGGGCCGCGAAACTGCGGTGTTTCGCCGCCACCCTGCCGCAGCCTTTCGAACTCCTGGGCCCACAGCAGGTCGGTCAGCGAGATGCCGCGGTCCTCGGCCACGTAGGTCAGCGGTTGCTCCTCGTCGCGTTCACCGAGGTCCAGGGCCAGCCGGGCCTTCAGCGTCAACAGGTTGTCCAGGAATTGGCTGACCGCGCTGTCGTGGGTGCGTATCTCCAGCTGATCGAGGTAGGCCGGGTAAGCATCGGCCAGGCCCTCCAGCGCATCCAGTGCCGGCTCCTTGAGTTCGCGTGCCGACAGCAGCGGCAGCGGCGCTTCGTCCTCCAGGCGCGCCAGCACCCGTTGCGCCAGTTCATCGACGGTCAGCACCGTCAGCTGTGCCACCGTGCTGGCGGGCAGGCCGACTTCCTGCAGGCGCGTGCGCATCACCTGGCGTGCCTCGGGGGTGAAGGTCAGCGCCAGGATGGCTTGCGCGGGCAGGCCGCGCGCCAGGGCCTCGCCCACCCGCAGCGCCAGCGTGGTGGTCTTGGCGGCGCCGGCATTGGCATGCACCAGGCAGACGCGCTGGCGCGCCAGCTGGATGTCGCATTGCTCGGCGGTGGGGACCAGGCCGGCGGGGACGAATTGAGGAGTAGGGCTGGGGCTGTCGGTCATCGAGTCATGGGCAAATGCGGGTAGCGGGCGGTTTGGGGAAGCGCGGGAGGATGTGCGGCCGGGGGAGTCAGAACTCCACGAACTTGCCGATCACCACGCCGCATATCGTTGCCGATGCATCGATTTCGATCAGGCGCGGTCCGGGCCAGTCCGGGTTGAGCGCGCGCAGGTACTGGTGTTCGCCTTCGATAAGCAACTGCTTGAACGTGGCTTCCTTCGAGTCCTCGAAGCGCACCACGACATTGCGTCCGTGTTCCGCGGCGACGTCGGGATCGACGAAGATGATGTCACCGTCCTGGAACTTGGGTTCCATGCTGACACCGCGCACGCGCAGCGCGAAAGTGTGCGGGCCGTGGCGGCGCGGGCAGGCATGCCAGATGTCCGCGTCGCCGGGGGCGAAGTTGTCGATCACTTCAGCCAGCGCGCCGGCCTGCACCCAGGAGATCAGCGGCACCTGGCCCTGCATCGGCCGCGTACCGGCAAGATCGTAGGCGGGGTTGGCCAGTTCGATGCTGGCGCCGCCGGTGGCGTAGGTGGCAGCGGCTGGCTGCGCCGTCGAGGGCGCCGCCGAGGCCGCGGTCGATGTTGCGACCGAGGATGTTCCGGCGCGTGTCGCGGCTACCGCGGGTGCGCTGCGTGGCGCCGCGGGGCGCGTCCCAGCATGGTCCGTGTCCATCCAGTACAGGCCCAGGCCGAATGCTTCCTCGACCTTGCGCGCCGTGCCGTCGCCCATGTCCTTGGCGCCGGACGCATAGCGGCTGACCAGGGAAGGCGTGGAGTAGCCGAGCACGTCGGCGGCTTTGGTCTGGCTGCCGTCGCACAGGCGCGCAACGACATCGACGAAATTCAAGCGGCGGATTTCTTTGGCGGATCGCATGGCGCGATTAGACCTGAAGTTACCAAAAAGGTAAAGACCAGTAGCGGTAATTTTTACCTTGTTTAATTACCGTTAAGGTAATAGCATTTTTCCCTTGTCGTCGACAAAGGCGTGGCGGCTCAAAGGCCTCAACGAACCAATGAATAGGGACTCAATGCTTGAGTAGGAGAGCACGGTGATGGATGGATCACTCAACGACAGCGTACAGATGGCCGTGTGGATCAAGTGGGTCTTCGGCAGCGGCGCGATGGGCGCGCTGGTTTCCGGCCTGGTCCTGTTTGCCCGGCGTATGTTGCGCAACGACCGCATCGCCGCGGTCGACACCCTGGAGAGCACCCGCTCGACCAAGGCATTGGGCGATCTCACCGTCTCGCTGTTCGAGGAGAATCGCAAGCTGCGCGCGGAGCTGGATCATAAGAATGCGATGCTGATCGCGGCTTATCGGGACTTGCTGGGGCAAGGCCCGGTGGATCACGCCAAGGCGGATCCACCAGACTGAAGGACGTGATCAGTCCTGGCGGCTGGTCACTTCCACCAGGTGGTAGCCGAACTGCGTCTTCACGGGGCCCTGCACCTGGTTGACCGGGGCGCTGAACACGACCTGGTCGAATTCCGGGACCATCTGGCCGCGGCCGAAGGTGCCCAGGTTGCCGCCGTCGCGCTTGGACGGGCAGCTGGAATTTTCTTGCGCCAGTTTGGCGAAATCCGCGCCATTTTCGATGGCGGTCTTCAGTTCCTTGGCTTTTTCCTCGGTCGAAACGAGGATATGGCGGGCAGAGGCGAAAGGCATAGTGTTCTCCTTCAAATGGATCTAGAAGGTTAACAAACAAACAGAATGGGCGTGCCGGTGCCATGATTGGCACGCCTGTGGCGCCGTTCCGATTTGCTCTGTCCCCGTGTTCCGTAATAATAGGCGCCTGGCAGGCATCGAAAACAGCGCAGGGCCGGAGGATTTCATGCAGTGGGAGCGTCTACTAACGCCGCAGCGCCTGGGCAAACGGGCCGCGCCCGAGGAACAGGATCCGCGCAGCGAATTCACGCGCGACAACGACCGTATCGTGTTTTCGTCGGCCTTTCGCCGCATGCAGGACAAGACCCAGGTCTTTCCCCTGGCCAAGAGCGACTATGTCCGCACCCGGCTGACCCATAGCCTGGAAGTGGCGTCGGTGGGGCGCTCGCTGGGCATGCGGGCGGCCGAGCGCATACGCCGCGTCTGCCCGGAGGCGGCCACCGTGGTGCGCCCGGACGAGGTGGGCATGATCGTCGCCAGCGCCTGCCTGGCGCACGATATCGGCAACCCGCCGTTCGGCCACGCGGGCGAATCGGCCATCCAGGAATGGTTCAGCCGGGCGCCGGAAGGGCGTGAGTTCCTGTCGTGCAGCGGCATGAGCGCGGCCGAGCGGGCCGACCTGGAAGCGTTCGAAGGCAATGCGCAGGGCTTTCGCATCCTGACCCGCCTGCAGTATCCGCAGCAGCGCGGCGGCATGCACCTGACGGCGGCGATGCTGGCGACCTTCGCCAAGTATCCCGGTGCGTCCACGGCGGCGGATGCGGACGGCGCTGCCATTGGCCGGCACAAGTTCAGCTATATGCAATCCGAGGCGGACCTGTTCGAGGAAGTGGCGGCCATGACGGGGCTGCTGCCCAGGTCGCAGCCGGCGGGCTCGGCGACACCGCCGGCGGCTTCCTCGGCACCGTCTCCGGCACCATCCCCAGCACCGTCCCAGGCGACCTCGCCGGCAGTGCCCCTGGCCTGGCACCGCCATCCGCTGGCCTTCCTGGTCGAGGCCGCTGACGACATCTGCTATCACGTGATGGACATCGAGGATGGCTACAAGGCCGGCGTGGTCAGCTACGAGCAGTTGCTGAGCCTGCATCAGCCCTGGCGTGACGCGCACATCGACGGTCGCGCCGAGCAGATGGGCACCGATGCACAGAAGGCAGAGTTCTACCGCGCCAAGACCATAGGCAAGCTGATCGACGATGTCGTCGACCAGTTCGAAGCCAGCCTGCCCGGCATGCTGGACGGCAGCTTCGATCGCGAACTGGTATTGGGCATCCCCCGGTCCGCGGCCTTCAGGCACTTCAAGGACGTCGCCCGCGAACGGGTGTACCGCCACCAGGCCGTGCTGGAGATCGAGGCTTGCGGCTTCGAGGTCATCAGCGGCCTGTTGTCGGCTTTTCTCGGCGCCGTGGAAGATAATGCGGCGCGCGGGGAAAAGGGCCAGAGCGTGCGCACGCGCACCCTGCTGCACTTGATGCCGGGTGCGCGCGGCGATTTCGCGACATTGCGTCCGTATGAGCGCGCCTTGTGCGTGACGGATTTCGTTTCCGGCATGACCGATACCTATGCGGTCGAGTTTTATCAACGTATCAGAGGAATCACCTTGCCATGAAGCGCGTCGTCGTCGGCCTGCTTTTTTCTTTCCTGATGTTTCTCACGGCGCTATGCTTTTTCGCCGCCGGCGCCGGCAACCAGACGATACATTTCTTCGGCGTCGGCATGGAGCCCGCCGACCTGGGCAAGGCGTTGTTGCTGGCGGCGCTGCTGATCCTGCCGTTCATGATCGCGCTGCAGATCGACGCCAGCCGCAAGACGCGACTGGCGCCTTACGCGGTGCTGTTGAGCCTGGCCGTGCTGGCGATCTTTCCGCTCAAGTTCCAGGGCGAACTGTGGCACTGGGCCATCAATCCGGATGGCACGCCCATGGTGGATGAAACCTCAAGCGCCGGCGGGCAGCTGCGCACGTTCGATGGGCTGTTCGGCTACGAGCCCTTCTGGCAGTCCTATTATGTGAAGCCGGCCCGCCATGTCGACTACGACAGCGAGAACCATGAGACGCGTGACCTGCAGGAAGGCAATGCCTTGTGGGGCAAGCGCACGAGCTACAAGCTTTATCCCGCGAATGACAAGGACGATCGCGAATGCCGCGAAGCGGTCGCGTGGCATTTGCTGGGTTTCTATTACGACGACCGGCGCGATCGGCGGATGGCTTTCGAGATGGACGCCAAGACCGACCCGCTGTGCCGTCCTGTCAAGGTTGCGGAGGGGCTGGTCCGGCGCGACGCGCCGGCTATCGCCATTCCCGTCATGCCGGGCAGTCGATGAACAACCATAGGCGCAACGAGCCCCAAGGAGCATTCCAGTGATGAAGCAGACCGTCCAGGCCAGGCTGCCGCAAGGCACTTTGAACGGCATAAGCGAGCAGGGCGTCTGCCGTTTCTCCGCGATCCCTTACGCCGAGGCGCCCGTCGGGCCCTTGCGTTTCGCGCCGCCGCGCCCCGCGCAGTGGCGCGGCGAACGCGATGCGACACGCCCCGGCCCCGTGTGTCCGCAACTGCCTTCGCGGCTGCGTCGCGTGATGGGCGATTTCCAGGCGGAGCAATCCGAAGACAGCCTGCACCTGACCGTGTGGACGCCGGGCGTCGATACGCAGCAACGTCCCGTGGTGGTGTGGCTGCATGGCGGCGCGTGGCAGAGCGGCGCCGGTGCGCTGGATTGGTATGACGGCGCGCGGCTGGCGCAGCGGGGCGACTTCGTGGTGGTCGCCGTGAACTACCGGCTGGCCGGGCTGGGCTGGTTATGCCTGCCAGGGGAAACCGCCAACGTCGGCCTGCTGGACGAAGAGGCCGCCATTGCGTGGGTGCATGCGCACATCGCGGCCTTCGGCGGCGATCCCGCGCGCATCACCGTGATGGGCCAATCGGCCGGGGCTTCCAATATTGCGTTGATGCTCACGCGCAAGCCGCTGTTCCAGCGCGCCATCATGCAGAGTGCCGGCCTGGGGCGGGGCTTTCGGGATGGTGAGCAGGCCGCGCACTTGAGCCGGGTGTTCCTGCGCGCGGCCGGCGCGGCCAGCCTGGCCGCTGCGCGCGAGTTGCCGGTGCAGGCGCTGCTGGACGCCCAGCAGGCACCAGACGTGGTGGCGGCGCTGCAGGCGGAAGGATCGAGCCGCAGCCTGTTCTATCCCGCCATCGATGGCGAGGTGGTGGCGCGCGACATCGAGGCTGCGATGACTGAGGCCGCCGGTCGCGCCGACGTCCTGATCGGTTACTCCCGCGATGAACTGGCGGCATTTCCCGGGGGTGGGTTGGACGAGGACAGCCGACGCAAGGGCGAGGAGACCTTCGCGGTACGCTCGCGCCGTTGGGCTCGCGATGCCGTCGAGCGTGGCCGGCAAGCCTGGGAGTACCGCTTCGATGCCGGCTACAGCCCTGAATTCGGTGCCTGCCACTGTGTGGAGCTACCTTTTGTCTTCGATACCTTCGATGCCTTCCGTGGGGCGCCCATGCTGGAGGGACTGTCGGCCGAGAAGGCGCGGCAAGTGTCGGACGCCGTGCAGAACGCCTGGATCGCCTTCATCCGCGGCGGGTCGCCAGGGTGGGACGCCGCGCCGGCCCAGCATGTTTTTGCGTAATAGCGCCAGCGGGCGTTGAGCCAAGTCCCGAGTCAGGTCTCGAACCAGGTTCCAAGCCATAAAAAAGGGGAAATTCGTGTTCTATCTGAAGCGCTTTGCGCTGATTCTTGCCTTGTGCCTGCCCTGCCTGGCGCAGGCCGCCTTTCCGGACAAGCCTTTCCGCATCATCGTGTCCAATCCGCCGGGCGGTCCGGTGGATGTGATGTTGCGCGTGCTGGCCAACAAGCTGGGCGAGACGTGGCAGCAACCAGTGGTGGTGGAAAACCGGCCGGGCGCGTCCGGCATCATCAGCACCGGTGTGCTGGTGAAGTCGCCGGCCGATGGTTATACGCTGGGCATGGTAGTGGCGTCGGCGCTGACCATCGTTCCTTTCGCGGTCGACAAGCTGCCCTACGATCCGCAGAAAGACCTGCAGCCGGTATCGCTGGTGGCGCGCACGCCTTTCCTGTTCATCGTCCGCAGCGACAGTCCGTTCAAGACCTGGGACGATTTCGTGCGCGCCAGCCATGAGCGCGACCTGGCCATCGGGTCGTTCCCGCGCGGCACCGCCTTCCACCTGATCTGGGAGCAGACCGCGCGGCGTGCCGGCGTCAAGGCGCTGTATGTGCCGTCGGCTTCCTCGGGCAAGACGCAAAACGATTTGATCGGAGGACAACTGGACATTGCGCTGGACGCACCGTCCAGTTCGCAGGCCTTGATCCAGGCGGGGCGCTTGCGTCCGCTGGTGATCACCAGCCCGACGCGTTTCGCCGGTTTGCCGGACACGCCCACGCTGGAGGAATCCGGCATGGCGGATTACGCGCCGCAGCCCTGGATCGGCCTCATGGCGCCCGCTGGCGTACCGGCGGACCGCATCGCCTTCATCCAGCAATCCGTCGCCAAGATCCTGCAAGATCCCGCCATGAAGGCACAAATGGCCACCTTGGGCATGATCCCCATCGGCAGCACCCCCGCCGTCCTGGGCGCCACCATCGACCACGACCGCGCCGAAATGGCTCCCTTGATCAAGGAACTGGGCATCCGCCTGGAATAGTTCTCTGCGTGGATATGGGACGTTCACTTCGTCGCGTGTCCGTAGGGATCCGCCTTGGTCTGGCCGGGGGAGCGGTAGCGTGAAGGGAGGGTAATCGGGAACCTCCCTCCTCCGCGAAAGTTCGGCTTACGGGGGCGATAGCACGAGAAGGGGGGCGATGGGGTTGCCCCCTCAAAAAAATCCTTTTTTTGATCCCAAGAAAATCCCCGGACTAACCCTATCAGGGTATTTGCTGGCACAGCCATGCTTGTTCTCGCGTCACTAATTACTTGTTTGCCAAGCGTAGGCCCCCCGGCCGATGATGGATTTACAGCGGCCGCGCAACGCCCGTTGCGGGTCTCCAGATCACGACTGAACACGGCAGAACATGGCAAACACGCAGGCAGCATGCAGGGCGGGCGTCGACATCGGTGGCACGTTCACCGACGTCGCATTGGAATACGAAGGGCGGCTCTCCACCGCCAAGGTGCTCACGGATTACGAGAAACCCGAACGGGCCATCGTCCAGGGCCTGAAACTGGCCGCGCAGGAAGCCGGCATCTCTCCCTCGCTGATCCGCTCGATCGTGCACGGCACCACGCTGGCGACCAACGCCTTGATCGAGCGCCGCGGCGCCAAGACCGCCTTCATCACCAGCGATGGCTTTCGCGACGTCATCGAGATGCGCAACGAAGGCCGCTTCGAACAATACGACCTGGCCATCCAGCTCCCCACCCCGCTGATCCCGCGCCGCGACCGCTACGCGCTCAAGGGCCGCCTGGACGCCAACGGCCGTGAACTGGTGCCGCTGGACATGGCCGGCCTGGACAGCATCATCGATGCCATCCGCGCCGGTGGCTTCACCAGCGTGGCCGTGGGCCTGATGCATAGCTATCGCAACGGCGCGCACGAACGCAAGGTGCGCGAACACCTGCTGCGCGCGCTGCCCGGCGTGGCGATCTCCATCTCCAGCGAAGTGTCGCCGCAGATCCGCGAATTCGAACGCTTCAACACCGTCTGCGCCAACGCCTACGTGAAGCCGCTGATGTCTTCCTACCTGAACCGCCTGGCCAGCGCGCTGGCGGAAGAAGGGATGCGTTGCCCGCTGTACCTGATCCACTCCGGCGGCGGCCTGATGTCCCTGGCCAGCGCCGCGGAGTTCCCCGTGCGCTTGCTGGAATCGGGACCGGCCGGCGGCGCCATCTACGCCAGCCATGTGGCTGCCCGTTACGGCCTGGAACGTGTGTTGTCCTTCGACATGGGGGGCACCACGGCGAAGATCTGCCTGATCGAGGAACTCAACCCCAAGACGGCGCGCACCTTCGAAGTTGCGCGCACCCAAGGCTACAAGAAGGGCAGTGGCATGCCCATCTCCATCCCGGTCATCGAGATGGTGGAGATCGGCGCCGGCGGCGGTTCGATCGCCCATGTCGATGACTTGAAGCAGGTCCGCGTCGGTCCGGAAAGCGCCGGCTCCGAACCGGGTCCGGCCTGCTATGGCCGCGGCGGCGATCGCCCCACCGTCACCGATGCCGACCTGGTGCTGGCCAAGCTCGACGCCAAGCGTTTTGCCGGTGGCTCGATCACCCTGGACAGCGAGGCTTCGCGCCAGGCGCTCGACACGCACATCGCCAAGCCCTTGAACGGCGACGCCGTGCAGGCGGCCTACGCGGTGGCCGAAATGGTGGACGAGAACATGTCCAACGCGGCGCGCATGCACGCGGTGGAAAGTGGCCGCGACCTGAGTGATTACGCCATGATCGCCTATGGCGGCGCGGCCCCGCTGCACGCCGCGCGCCTGTGCGAAAAACTGCATATGGATCGCCTGCTGGTGCCGCCCGGCGCCGGCGTCGGGTCCGCCATCGGCTTCCTGCGCGCACCCTTCGGCTATGAATCGCTGCGCAGCGCCGTGATGCGCCTGACCCGCTTCGATGCCGACGTCGTCAACGGCATGATCGCGGAAATGAATGAAGAGGTGTCCAGCTTCGTGCGCGAAACCGGCCATACGGGCGCTACCGTGCGCGAGCTGCGCGCCTATATGCGCTATGCCGGCCAGGGCTGGGAAATCCCCGTCGCCGCGCCGATGGCCGTCGTCGACCAGGCAGGGCTGGAAGTGCTGCGCCAGAACTTCGTGCAGGCCTACACGCAACTGTTCGGCCACGAAGTGGTCGGCCTGGATGTCGAAGTCGTAAGCTGGTCGCTGTCCCTGCGCAGCGAAGTGCCGCCGCCGGAACGCATCAAGGCCAGCCTGGGCGACCGCGTCGCCTCCCGCAAGGACTATCCGCCCATCGACAGCCGTCAGGTCTTCGACGCCAAGTCCGGTGAATTCCTGGACTGCGCCATCTATGATCGCGCCAGCCTGCCCACCGGCCTGCGCCTGGATGGACCGCTGATCGTCACCGAAAAAGAAACCTCGTCCTATGTCAGCCCGAGCTACAGCCTGATCCTGCAAGAGGATGGCTGCCTGCTGATTCAACGTGCAGAGAAGGAAGCCGCGTAATGAGCACGAGCAACTCCAAGGCGGGCAACGCCGGCGCGAGCAAGAAAAGCGCCACCATCCGCGTCCGTGAACAGATCATGTGGAACCGCCTGATCGCGGTGGTCGAGGAACAAGCGGTCACCCTGGTTCGCACGGCCTTCTGCACCAGCGTGCGGGAAGCGGGCGACCTGTCGGCTGGCGTCTTCGATGCCCATGGCCGCATGATCGCCCAGGCCGTTACCGGCACCCCGGGCCACGTCAATTCCATGGCGGAGTCGGTGGGCCATTTCGTCGCCAAGTTCGAGGGCAAGCTCGTACCCGGCGATGTGCTGGTCACCAACGACCCGTGGATGGGTACCGGACACCTGCATGACATCACCATGGTCACGCCGGTGTTCCGCAATCCCAAGGGCAGCGCTCAGCCGCGCCTGATCGGCTTCTTCGCATCGACCGCGCACGTGGTGGACATCGGCGGCCGCGGTTTCGGTCCGGATGCCGGCGAAGTGTACGAAGAAGGCCTGTGCGTACCCTTGATGAAGTTCCACAAGGGCGGCGAGGTGAACGAAGACCTGATCGAGATCCTGCGCAGCAACGTGCGCGAACGCGACCAGGTGATCGGCGACTTCCATTCGCTGGTGGCCTGCAATGACACCGGCCGCCGGCGCCTGGAATCCATGATGGACGAGTTCGGCCTGGATGACCTGCAGGAACTGGCCGAATTCATCTTCGAGCACAGCGAGCGGGCCACGCGCGAACGCCTGGCGGCGTTGCCGGCCGGCCGCCATGCATACGAAATGCGCGTGGACGGGTATGAACAGCCCATCGACCTGCATGTCAGCGTGCAAGCCAAGGACGGCACCATGTACGCTGACTTCGATGGTACGTCGGGCCCCAGCAAGTACGGCATCAACGTACCCCTGACCTACACCAAGGCCTATGCCTGCTACGCCTTGAAGTGCGCGCTGGCGCCGGAAATCCCCAACAACTGGGCCTCGCTCAAGCCTTTCGAGATCACCGCGCCGGAAGGCTGCATCCTGAATGCGCTGCGTCCCGCGCCGGTGGCCGTGCGCCATGTGCTGGGTCACCTGATTCCCGACGTGGTGCTGGGCGCCCTGCAAACCTACAAGCCGGACCTGATCCCGGCCGAAGGCGCCAGCGCCTTGTGGAACCTGCAGATGCGCTTCACGGGCGTGCGGCCGGACACCAACCAGGCGCGCCACGAAATGCTGATCTTCAACACCGGCGGCAGCGGCGCACGCCCTGCGAGCGACGGCCTCAGCGCAACGGCTTTTCCCAGCGGCGTGCACACCATGTCTTCCGAAGTCACGGAAAGCATCGGCCCCATCATCGTCTGGCGCAAGGAATTGCGGCCTGACTCCGGCGGCGCGGGCCAGTGGCGCGGCGGGCTGGGCCAGCACATCGAAATCGGCGCGCACGACGGCTACCACTTCACCTTGAACGCCATGTTCGACCGGGTTGCCTTCCCCGCCCGCGGCCATGAAGGCGGCGGCAACGGCGCGGCCGGCGCGGTGGGCATGGACGACGGTACCGTCATGAAAGCCAAGGGCACGCAGCTGATTTCCGAAGGCAAACGCCTGGTGCTGGATCTGCCGGGTGGCGGTGGCTACGGCGCGCCCACCGCGCGTCCGGCCACCCTGGTGCAACGGGATGTTCGAGACGGCTATATCAGCGAAGCACAGGCGCGGCAGGACTATCCGCACGCGTTCGACTAAACCGCAACGCGCAGCGCCGGGCACGTGCCCGGCGCTGCGCAGTTGAGCTTATCCCAGCGTCAGGCTGCGGGAACACAAGGGGCACACGATGGCTATCAATGCAGCACAAGCATCCGACGAACTAAGGTTCGATCGACGCGGCGAGCCGGGCTCGACTACGCCGGCCGCCGCGCCGCGCAAGGTCGGCAAGGACGAATTGAACCGCGTCGTCCTGGCGTCGGTGGTGGGCAGTTTCGTCGAGTGGTTCGAGTTCTCGGTCTACGGCTACCTGGCGAGCGTGCTGGGCAAGGTCTTCTTTCCAGCCAGCGCGCCCGGCACGCAGCTGATCGCGTCGCTGGCGGCCTTCGCCATCGCGTTCTTCGCACGGCCGTTCGGCGGCATCATCTTCGGGCCCATCGGCGATCGCCTCGGCCGCAAGCAGGTGCTCACCGTCACTATCCTGATGATGGCGGTGGCCACCTTCGCCATCGGCCTGATTCCTTCACACGACAGCATAGGCATGGCGGCGCCGGTGCTGCTGGTGCTGCTGCGCCTGCTGCAAGGCATCTCGGCCGGCGGCGAAGGCAGCGGCGCGGCCATCTATGTGGCCGAGTACTGCTCCGACAAGCGCCGCACGGCCATCACCAGCTGGATCGAGGTGGGTTGCATCAGCGGCTTCGCCTTCGGCGCCACCATCACCACCGTGCTGACGTCGTTCTTCACCCAGGACCAGATCTACGCCTGGGCCTGGCGCGTGCCTTTCCTGCTGGCGCTGCCGCTGGGCGCCATCGGCCTGTACATCCGCAAGCGCCTGGAAGAGTCGCCGGCTTTCGAAGCCGTCAGTGAGAACAAGAAGTCCCACGCCAACGCCGGCTGGAACTATCTGTTTTCCAAGTGCCTGCGCCTGGTGCTGGTGTCTTGCGGCATCATCATCGTGACCAACGTCACGCTGTACACGGTGACCACCTACATCCCCACGTATCTGATCAGCACGCTGACGATAGACGCGAAGGCCGGCTTCCTGATGTCCTTGGGACCGCAGTTGTTCCTCATTGCCATGATTCCGGTCATGGGGGCGCTGGCTGACCGCATCACCCGCAAGCGCCTGATGCTGGCGGGCAGCCTGGGCGTGCTGGTCTTCGCCATCCCCTGCTTCAATATGCTGGTGACGGGGGATTATGCGGTGAAGGTGGTGGCCTTGCTGATACTCAACCTGTGCCTGGCTGCGCTGCTGGGGTGCATCTATTCCATCATTCCGGCGCTGTTCCCCACCCAGGTGCGCTTCACCGGCATGGCCGTCAGCTACAACGTGGCGGTGGCGCTGTTCGCCGGCACCGCGCCCATGCTCAATGCCTGGCTGATCCAGCAAACCGGCAACAAGATGATGCCCGCCTACTATCTGATGTTCGGTGCGGTGCTGGGCATCATCGGCTTGATTTACACCCGCGATAACACCGGGCAGCCCATGCCGGGGGATCAGCCGCGACCCGAATGAATCGAGGTCAGGCGTCGGCGTACTGGTCCGGCCGGCATTTCGATGCGTAGCCGACCACCGCCTCGGTGCACACTTCTTCCAGCAACCATTGGGTGAACTGCATCAGGGTGGGCGAATGGCGGCGGTCCGGCCGCACCAGCAGGCTGAAGCGCGGGATATGCCCGACGGGCAACTGCTTCAGCAGGTCCATGCCGAAGGGCGCCACCAGGCGCCCGGCAGCGACGCCGCGCACCGCGTCCGCGTAGGAAATGAAGCCCAGGCCCAGGCCGGCCAGCACGGCTTCCATCATGGCGGCGTGGGTGTGCAGCATCATCAGCGGTTGGGTCGGGCGCTCGTCCACGCCCAGCAGCTTGAGCGTGTCCTCCCACAGCGAGTTGGACACCAGCGGCACCACCACCGCATGTTTCAGCAGGTCCGCCGGGGTACGGACCGGCAGCCGCTCCAGCAGGCTGGGTGTCGCCACCAGCACTTTCAGGTCGTCGATCAGCGGAGTTTCCACGAATTCGGGCGGCGCGCCATAGCTCCAGTGGATGGCGGCTTCCAGGCCCTTGTTGTTGAACTCGTCCAGTTCGACGCCGATGGCCATGCGCACGTCGATGTCCGGCACGGACGACGTGAATCGGCCCAGGCGCGGCACCAGGAATTCGGTGGCGAAATAGGGGCTGACGTAAAGATAGAGCTGCTGCCTGGCGGGCGCCGGGGCAATGGCGTCGACGCCCTCGGCGAAACGGTCCAGCCCGTCGCGCACGTGTTTATAGAACTGGCGGGCCGCCTCGGTGGGCGTCAGGCTGCGCGCGCTGCGCTGGAATAACTGCTGTTCCAGGTGCGATTCCAATTGCTTGAGCTGCAAGCTCACCGCCTGGGGTGTCAGGCAGAGTTCCCCGGCGGCCTGGCGGATCGAGCCGTGACGCATCACGGCTTCGAAAATACGCAGGCTGTTCAAGGGGGGCAGGCGATAACGCATGGGCGCAGGTAAACCTTGTCCCGCGCGCGGCGGGGCTGAGGCGGGAATCATGGATTACGGATTCCGATCATAGTCGGAAAATGTCCCGGTCCGTCTGGGAATACTCGCCACGATTATCGGCCCGGCTGAGGGATATTCGTCCGGCCAGAGGATACGCAGGGTCGGACGGGCTCGCTACATTGCGCCATCGGGTGATACTTCAGGAGCGCAAATGTCGAGTGCTATCGGTACCTTTCAAACCCGGCGCGGTGTCGCCGATCTGGCCGCCCTCAGGCAACTGAGCAAGGACGCCCAGCATGCCCTGTGGAATTTCAGCGTCAATGAATTCGATGCGGTGCTGACAGCCTTGGAGACCAGTTCCGATCAAGCGCGCCCGGAGAAAAACGCCATGCTCCTGGGCGCCCTGGAAGTCTGGTGCAAGCTGCATCCGCTGCCGGTCGACCGGAAAGTGTCGGACCGCAGGGCCGTATGCGTGAAACGCCACGAACTGCGCACTGCCCTGGACGACGCACTTGAAGAGAAGCGCGCCGCCAGGTGAGCGGCTTTTTACTGCGTGGCTTTTACTGCGTGGCTTTTACTACGCTCCCGCTACTGCGCGGAGACCGTGCCACGCACGTTGGCGCGTTCCACTGCCTTCTGCACCGTGCCGTTGGCGACGGCTGCCGACACGAAGTCCTTGACGAAATCCTGGCCCGCTTCGCGGCCCTTGGGCACGCCGATGGCGAAGTGCTCCAGGCCCCAGTGGTCGGGCAGCACGCGCGAACCGGGCAGCTTGTCGCTCATCTCGAACAGGATGGCGTTATTGGTGGCGAAGGCGTCGATCTTGCGAGTCCGCAGCATTTCCACCGCTTGCGCCAGGGTGGCCACCGGCACCAGCTTGGCCTTGGGATACAGGGGCTTCAACTCGTCACCCGTGGAGCTGCCCTTGCTGACGCCGATGCGCAGGCCGCGGCGGCTGAGGTTATCCAGCTTTTTCAGGCGCGAGTTCTTCACGACCAGTGCGCTCTTTTCCACGTCCAGTACCGTGGGCGAGAAGTCCATGGTCTGGGCGCGTTCCTCGGTGGCATTGGTGAAGGTGAAGTCGGCATCGCCATTGGCCACGGCCTTCAGGGCTTCGGCGTTGTTCGGAAACACCTTGGCTTCGAAGGGCACGCCCAGTTTCTGCGCGAAGGCCTGGCCGACGTCATAGCCGACGCCGCGTGGGTCATCGCCTTCCTTGCCGGCGACGTAGGACGTCGGGCTGCCCTGGTACATCGCTACCCGCAGGGAACCGGTCGGCGCCAGCACGTGCTGGGCGGCAGCCAGGTTCTGCTTGGCGGTGTCTTCCGGCGTGGTATGGGCGCAGCCCTGCAGCAGCGCGGTCAGCGCCAGGGCAATGGCGGCCAGGGTATTTCTCTTGAACATGGGGTCTCCTAACGCAATAGGTGAGGCATTGAGCGAGCATTCGTCGATTCAGCAATGGCGCTTGGCTACCCGGCGCGCCCGGAGCAAGAGATCCTGGGCATCGTCCACGCCGGCACGTGTTACGCGCCGGGCGGGATCATACTGTCGTCTTGATACATATTGCTGAGGACGAGCTGTCAAAAGAACTTGAAGAGATACCAGTTGTATCCCTGTTCACCCCGCCCAGCCTCGGCACCCGCTTGCGCCCCGGTTCGACCGGGGGGCGCATCTTGCAGGATCAATCCACCTTGATGTGGTTATCGTCGATCAACTTCTTGTAGACCTGCAGCTGCGACTTGGTCAGGTCGCCCAACTCCTTGGCTGACGAACCCCGCGGGAATGCTCCCTGGGCTGCCAGCTTTTGTTGCAGGTCGGGATTCGCCAGGGCTTTCTTGATGGCGGCGTTCAAGCGGTCCACGACGGGAGCCGGGGTCTTCTTGGGCGCGACGACCACGAACCAGGACTCGAAGGTGAAGGGCACGGAGCCTGATTCGGAAATGGTCTTCACACCGGGCAGGCTGGCCAGTTCCTTTTCCGAACAGACGCCGATCAGGTCCAGCTTCTTGCCGTCGACCAGGCTCTTGACGGTGGGCACGGCTTCGAAGGCGGCCTGGACTTCTCCGGCCGCCACGCCCACCGCTGCCTGCGAGGCGCCCTTGTAAGGCACATGGACGATGTCCAGGCCGTTACGCGCGGCGAACAGCGCCATGGCGATGTGCTGCGGGCTGCCGATGCCGCCCGAGCCGTAGTGCAGCTTGCCCGGCGCCGCGCGGGCGGCCGCGACCAGGTCGGCGGCGCTCTTGTAGTGCAGGCTGGGCGTGGTCACCAGCGCCCAGGCGAAGGTGGTCGCCAGGGATACCGGCGTGAAGTCACGCACCGGATCCCAGGGCATGGCGTTCTGCAGATTGGGCACCATGGTCAGGATGCTGTCGTTGAAGCCGCCTATGGTGTAGCCGTCCGGCGTGGCCTTGGAGACGCGGTCCGCGCCGATGATGCCAGCGGCGCCCGGTTGGTTCTCGACCACCACCGCCACGCCCAGGTCCTTGGCCATCTCCTGGGCCACCAGCCTGGCGGCGTTGTCCACCGCGCTGCCAGCCGCCAGCGGCACGATCATGGTGATGGCATGGTCGGGGTAGGCGGCCTGCGCGGCTGCCGTGTAGCCGCCGGCCACCGCGCATGCGGCCAGCAGGGCGTGGCGCAGCGTGCGTGTCAGGACGCCTTTCACGGTCGGCCCCTGAGCCAGGGTTTGTGTCGATCCAGTTGTGGTTTTTACTGCCGGATTTTTCGTCCACGCTTTCATTTTCTGTCTCCCCTCAAAGTTCGATATTGAGTAGTTTTTTTGCGTTGCCGCTGAGGATCGCGGCACGGTGGGCATTCGACATGGGCGTCGCCAGCACCTGGTCGACGGGATGCTGCTCCCAGGGAATGGGATGGTCGGTGCCCACCACGACCTGGCCGATGCCTACCTGAGAGATCAGGAAGTTCAAGGCTTCGGGTGTGAACACCATGGCGTCGACGTAGATCTGGCGGATGTATTCCGACGGCTTTTTCCGCAGAACGATATCGGCGTTGCAGTTCGATGGCGATACGTAGCACGACCGATCCGAACGGGCGGCATACGTTCCCAGGTAGCCGCCACCATGCGCGGCCAGGATCTTCAGGCGCGGGAACTTGTCCAGCGTGCCCTCGAAGATCAGGTGTTCCAGCGCGATGGTGGTGTCCAGCGGATTGCCGATCACGTTGGACAGCCAGCCATTGCCCTGGAAGCGCTTGGCCAGTTCGGGCGTGCTTTGCGGATGGATGAACAGCGTGGTGTCCAGTTCCTGGGCCTTGGCCCAGACCGGATGGAAGCGCGGGTCGGAGAAGGACGCGCCGGCCACGCTGCCGCCGATGGCGGCGCCGCGCAAGCCCAGGGTCTTGACGGCATGCTCCAGTTGCTCGACCGCCAGGTCCGGGAACTGCAGAGACAGCGAGGCGAAGGCGGCGAAACGTCCAGGATAGGCGTGCGACAGTTCGGCGAACTTCTCGTTGTGGATCTTGCAGATCGCCGCGGCCGTCTCCTTGTCCTTGCCATACCAGAACGGGTTGATGGACAGCACTTCCATGTCCACCCCCATGGCATCCATCGCCGCCAGGCGGCCCGCCACGGCGGCCTTGTCGTCGACGGGAATGAAGTGCTCCTGCACGCCGCGCACCGGTGGCAATACCTTCTTGGCATCGTCACCCATGAGGTCGATGGCCTCCTGGAAATAGCAGTGCGCGTGCGTGTCCAGGACCTTGACGCGCTTGCCGTCCATCACCAGGGCGGGCGGTTTTTTTGCCGCGCCCGCCTGGCCTGCCGCGCGTGCCGCATCCAGCAGTCCGCAACTGCAGAACATGATGCCGGCGCTGGCGGCGCCGTTCAGAAATCCTCTGCGCGATACCATCTGTGTCTCCTCTCTTCGTTGTTGTTATTGCGCCGCCGCCGGTCTTGGTGCCAGGGCTGGGGCTGGCATTACACGATCGGGTCCACCCCCACGCTGCGTGCCAAGGTGTCCAGGGCCGCGATCAGCTCCGCGTGCAGGGGCACGCCGTGGGTGACGCGGTCTTCGTACGTGATGGCGGATTGCTCGCCGGGCAGGCGTATTTCCTGCGCCCCGGGCAGCAATTCCGATGATTTCATCTGCGCCCAGATGTCGTCGATGCAGGCCTCGAACTGGGCCAGCGGCATGAAGGCGGTGACGTCGATGGCGGCCACGGCCTGACCCGTGTTGGTGACGCTCTGGTAGTCCTTGTTGAAGTCGACCACGTCGCGGCCGAAGGCGGCGCCGTTCAGCGTGCCCGCCAGCACGCCGAACATCAGCGCCAGGCCATAACCCTTGGCACCGCCGATGGGCAGCAGAAAGCCTTCGTCCGATCGCTTGGGGTCCAGCAGGGGCTTGCCGTCGCGGCCCACCATCCAGCCTTCCGGCATGGCCTGGCCTCGTTGGGCCAGCGCCTTGACCTTGCCGTAGGCGGCCGTGGTGGTGGCCATGTCCAGCACGATGGGCGGACGGCTGGCGGCGGGTACGGCAACGGCGATGGGGTTGGTCGACAGCAGCATGTCGATGCCCCCCCAGGGCGGCATGTGGTTGGCGCTGCCCACGGCCATGTAGATGCCTATCATCCCGTGTTCGAGCGGCATGCGGGCATACAGGCCGGCCGGGCCGGCGTGGTTGCTGTGGCGGGTGCCCACCCAGCCTATGCCGGAGCGGCGCGCCTTGTCTATGGCCAGGTCGGTAGCGCGCTTCATCACCAGGTGGCCCATGGCGTTGTCGCCGTCGAGCAGGGCGGTGGCGGCGCGCTCTTCCACGACGCGCATGTCGGGGTGCAGGTTGATGCCGCCGGCGCGGATGCGTTTTACATAGGCGGGCAGGCGGAACACGCCATGGGCATCGGCCCCGCGCGCATCGGCCTGCGCCATGATGGTGCCGACGGTCGCCGCGTCGGCGGCGGGCATGCCGACGGCGCCCAGGACGCCGGCAATGAAGCGCTGGAGGTCGGCGATGGGAATGGAGGTGGAACGGGTGGCGTGCGAGCGTTCGGCGTTCGAGGCAGTCATCTTCGTAGCGTGTTCGGGGCCTGATCGTGGCAAAGGGGTCCGCGTCATGGCGCCGCCTGTCTCCCATGGCGCTATGGATGGAACGAGCGCTTCATCGGCGGGTAGCGGCGCGCGAGGGCGCGGCCCGGATGTGATTCATCCGGTGCGTGGGAAGTATAGGAAGCGGGTGCGCGTAGAACTAATACCGTTTCCACGCGGAGCCATATCATTTTGATCTGGCTGAGGTCCTGCCAGGCGCTTTGCCCAGGTTGAATACCCGCATCCGGTTGAGCCGCGCCAGTTCGGCCAGCACGATCTCCCGCAGCGCCGCCACGGCGGTGCTGGGCGTGGCCTCGATACGGGTGGCCATCATCAGCTGGCGGTTCAGCTGGACGCCGGACACCTCGGTCAGGGTGATGGCGGCGTCATGGCGGGGTTCCTTGAACATCGACACCGGCATCAGCGCGCACCAGTCGCCGGTGCGCACGAGTTCGCGGATGGCATCGACGGAGTCGATTTCAGAATGGATGTTCAGATGCACGCCCATCGGCTGCAGCTGGCGTTCGACCACGGTGCGGTGCAGCGTGGTCATCAGCAGGGGCAGGCGCGCCAGCTCGGCTAGTGAAATGATGGGGTCGATCTTCATGGACGCGGGCGACGCCAGGGCGAAGGGCTCGCCTACCAGGGGATGCAGGGCCAGGGGACGGCCCGCGCTGGCGCCCATGCTGGTGATGATGGCCATGTCCACCATGCCTTTTTCCAGCATGTCCAGCAGTTCAGGGGTGAAGGCTTCGCGCACGGTCAGCCGCATCTCGTCCAGCGTGCGGTGGCAGCGCTCGAACAGGCCCGGCACCAGCACGCGCGACAGGGTGGGCGACACGCCCAGTACCACCCGGCTGCCGGTTTCCGCCGGCCCGGCCAGCTGGCGCTTCACGCGCTGGGCTTCGTCCAGCATGCGCTGCGCGGCTTCATACAGCGTCACGCCGGCCTGCGTCAGGCGCACGCCGCGTGCGGTGCGCTGCAGCAGGGGTACGCCCATTTCCTCTTCCAGCGCGCGCATCTGCCGGCTGAGCGCCGGCTGGGCGATGGCGATGGCCTCGGCGGCGGCGGTCAGGCTGCCCGCGTCGGCTATCGCCACGAAGTATTTCAAAGTTCGAAGATTCACCGCCGTTCGCCTTCAAAGTCCATCGCAGAATGATATACCTGCCGGCCCATTCGGCATTGGACGGTGGCGCCGGCCGCTGTCTAGACTTTCATGTTTTGCGGTGGCGAAGCATGTGGATGGCAGCCGCGTCATTCCAAAGCCCATCGTCCCGACCCGCAAGTCCCAAGAATCGTCCAGGAGCAGACCGCATGACCAGTACCGCCCAAGCACCGGCCCCGGCGCCGACCGGCCTCAAGCCGCAGATCTTTCATCCGGACCAGATGAAGGCCTACGAGCGCGGCGGCGGCGCCCGCACCATTCCCCTGGCCAGCGCCTCCAAGGGCGCCGAAGCCTTCATCAACGGCATCACGGAATTCGGCCCGGGCGCCAGGATTCCCTTCCACTTCCACAACTGCGAAGAGAGCGTGATGCTGCTGGAAGGTGACGCCATGTTCGACATCGATGGCCAGGAATTCCACCTCAAGCCCATGGACACCACCTGGATTCCCGCCGGCGTGCCACATCGCTTCCGCAATCTGTCCGACACCCAGGGAATGAAGATCCTGTGGATCTACGGGTCGGTCAACGCCACCCGCACCCTGGTGGAAACCGGGGAAACGCGGTCGATCACGGCGGAACACAAGTAAGCGGCTCGGCCGAGATGCCCGGCTCCTTGGCCTGCCGGCCCAGCCCGGGCCGGGCCGGCAGGCCAGTCCTGTAACCTTGCCGTCCGGTTCCCGCGACAGCCCATGCCGCCTGGAACCTGCTACCCTTTCCTGCTGGCATGCCGGGGGCAGGATGCCCCTCTTCCAGGCATGGGTGCGCGACGGCGCGGGAGCAGTGAGCATGGCGGCAGCATCGGACTTTCCCATCGTGGGTATAGGCGCGTCTGCCGGCGCGGTGGAAGCCCTGGCGGGATTCTTTCGCGGTGTGCCGGACAAGCCGGGCTTTGCCTGTGTGATCGTCACGCACCTGAGCACCGATCGCAAAAGCATGCTGCCGGAGATCGTCTCCCGCTACACCTCGATGAATGTGGTGGCGCTGGAGGGGCTCACGCCTGTGGAAGCGAATTGCGTCTACCTGCTGCCGGCCGCCGCCGTGGTGGATATCAAGAAGCGGGTGCTATCGCTCGATGAGGTCGATGCCGCACATCCGGAACGCCGTCCGGTAGACCTGTTTTTCAGCGCGCTGGCCGAGGACATCGGTGAACTGGCCGCCGGCGTTGTCCTGTCCGGCGGCGATTCCGACGGCACCTTGGGCATCAAGGCCATCAAGAAGCGCGGCGGGCTGACCTTGGCGCAGACCGCCGATGCCTTCGGGCCGCAGCATACGCACATGCCGGACAGCGCGATCGGCACCGGCATCGTCGATTTCGCCATCCCCGTGGAACAGATGGGCGCGAAACTGACCAGCTTCGCCAAGGGCCTCTTCTTGCTGGATGGCCTGGCCAGGACCGACCTCGCGCGCGCCAATGACCGCAAGCTGGATGACGCACGCGAAAGCATCTACGCGCTGTTGCGCGCGCAGACGGGCCATGATTTCAGCGGCTACAAGGTCAACACCTTCCTGCGGCGCGTGCAGCGGCGCATGCAGGTCCTGGAAATCGACGAGCCCGATGTCTACGTTACGCGGCTGGGCGCTGATACGGAGGAGGTAGCCGCGCTGTTTCGCGATCTGTTGATCAACGTCACCAGCTTCTTTCGCGACGCGCAGGCCTTCAAGACGCTGGCCGATACCATCCTGCCCAAGCTGATCGATGGACGCGGCCCCCGCGACACGATAAGAGTGTGGGTGCCCGGGTGCGCGACGGGAGAGGAGGTGTACTCCGTGGCCATGCTGATGCGTGAGTGTCTGCACGAGCTCGACCAGGCGCCCCGCGTGCAGATCTTCGCAACCGACATCGATGACAGCGCGCTTTCCGTGGCCCGTACCGCGCGTTATCCGCTGGCCTTGCTGGAAGGTGTTTCCGAGGCGCGGCGCGAGCGCTTCTTCGTGCACGACCGCAGCAGCTATGTCGTCAGCAAGGAGGTGCGCGATCTGTGTGTGTTCTCGCCGCACAGCGTGATACGCGATCCGCCATTCTCGCGCATCGACCTGGTTTCCTGCCGCAACCTGCTGATCTACCTGGGCCAGGAAATCCAGCGTCAGGTCATCCCCATCTTCCATTACGCCTTGCGGCCGGGCGGCTATCTATTCCTGGGCACGTCGGAGAACGTCAGCCAGTTCGACGAGCTGTTCGTGCCGGTGGAAAAGAAGCAGCGCATTTTCCAGCGCCGCGACGTGGGGGCGGCGCCATTGCGCATGCCTTTGTCCCTGGCGTCGACGCGCATCGGCCATATCGCCACGCTGGCATCGAACCGTCCCACCCTGGGCGGCGGCGCGCTGCGCCATGCCGTGGACAACCACATGCTGGAACGGTTCACGCCGCCGCACGTGCTGACCACACGCGAAGGCGATGTCGTGTATTACTCATCGCGCACCGGCAAGTATCTGGAGGCCGCGCCCGGCATCCCTACCCGTCAGTTGTTCGCCATGGCCCGCAAGGGCCTGGGGCTGGACCTGCGTTCGGTGTTTCGCGAAGCGGTGGAGTCGGGGCGGCCGGTCACCCGGGCGGGCGTCGCCATCGAGGGCGAGGAGGGCCGCGTGCAGGTCATCAGCCTGACCGTGGAGCCCTTGCCGGAGCAGTCGCCGGGGGATCGCATGTACCTGGTGGTCTTCACGGACCAGGGCCCGGTGCTGAACCGCGACGAAGCCAGGCTGCGCGCGCAGGTCATGCAGGACGGCACGACGCTGCAGATCGAGAAGGAGCTGCGCGATACGCGCGAGCGCCTGCAGTCGATGATCGAGGAGTACGAGACCGCGCTGGAGGAGCTGAAATCCTCCAATGAAAAACTGGTCTCGGTGAATGAAGAACTGCAATCCAGTGAGGAAATGGAGGCGTCCAAGGAAAAACTGGTTTCCTTGAACGAGGAGCTGCATACGGTCAATACCGAGCTTAGCGGCAAGATCGAGGAATTGGACCGCGGCAATGGCGATCTGCAGAACCTGCTGGAGAGTACCTCGGTTGCCACGATTTTCCTCGATCGCAAGCTGCTGATCCGATCTTTCACCCCGGCCGTGGTCGATATCTTCAATATCCGCCCGATCGATCGCGGCCGTCCGCTGGCCGACCTGGTCAGCCGGCTCGAACTGCCCGGGCTGGAAGAAAACATTGCCAGCGTCTTCAGCAGCGGCGAGCCGATGGAATGCAAGGTGGTGAGCAAGGAGATGGGCAAAGGAATGGGTACGAGCCTTCGCGCCCATTTCCTGGTGCGCCTGGCGCCTTATCTGAATGTGGAAGGGCAGACCGAGGGCGTAGTCATTGCTTTCATTGACATCACCGGCATGATTCAAGCTGAACAACGGCAGGATGTGCTGATCGGTGAATTGCAGCTCCGCACGCGTAATCTGCTGGCGGTCATTCAGTCCATCGCGCAGCAGACGTTGCCGGCGGATCCCGCCGTGCAGACCTTCCACGACCGGCTGTCGGCCCTGGGGCGTTTGCAGGGCCTGGTGGGCCAAGCGGACGGCAATCTGGTCAGTCTGGACGCAATTGTCAGGCTGGAATTCAGTGCGCTGGGCATGGCCGACAACAGCCGTATCTCGATCGCGGGGCCGGTGGTTCTCCTTGGCGTGGGCAATTGCCAGACTATCGCCCTGGCCTTGCATGAGTTGGCGACCAATGCGGTGAAATACGGCGCGCTGAAGGATGATGACGCCAGCCTGGATGTGAGATGGACAGTCGAGTCCGCGCCAGAGCGGGGCGAGTTCCTGGCCATAGACTGGATCGAGCAGGGCGTGAAGCGCATACCCGATTCGAGCAAGGTCGGTTTCGGCCGGCAGTTGATCGAAAAGGCATTGAAATACACACTCAGGGCCCGAACCGAACTCCGCTTCAATCTGGACGGTATCTCATGCAGGATAGAGATTCCGCTGCCGGTGGCACCGAGCGCATCGACGCTGGCATTGTAGACGTCAACCTGGATGGCGAGACCTCCGTTCCCGTGGCGGACGCGCTCGCGCAAAGGCCTATCTTTTTCCTCTTCGCCACCGGCTATGGCGGCGCGGCGTTGGGGGATGACTATGGGCACTATCCCCCTGTCAAAAACCCTGCGACCCCAATGACCTGTTCCAGCGTTGGGCGACAGGCGCCCAGGCGGGTTCCAAGCGGCTCACACTCGCTCACTGCTGCGTATTTCCGCAATGCGGTTTGCAATTGCGCAGAGAATAAGAAAAAATGAGAGCGGTTCTCATTATCGTTATGCGGCTGGCCGCCGCTGGACAGCTCGTGACCGTTCTCGATCCCATCTCCGCACATACGGTGCAATCCCTGTACGTCCACCACCACGGCTGGCTGCGTGGCTGGCTGCAGCGCAAGCTTGGCGATGCCTGCGAGGCCGCCGACCTGGCCCATGACACTTTCGTGCGCCTGATGGGATCGCGCCGGCTGGCCACGCTGAATGACGAACCGCGCGCCCTGATCACCCATATCGCCAAGGGCTTGCTGGTCGATCACTGGCGCCGCCGCCAGGTGCAGCAGGCCTATCTGGAGACCCTGGCGCAACTGCCGGAGCCGCTGGCGCCGTCCCCGGAAACGGAACTGATCGTGGTGGAGACGCTGCTGCGTATCGACGCCATGCTGCGGGGACTGTCGGCGCGTACACGTCAGGCCTTCCTGATGGCGCAACTCGACGGGCTGACCTTGCAGCAGATCGCGGAACGTACCGGCTGCACGCTGATCACCGTGCGCCGCGACATCCAGCGGGCCCTGGTGGCCTGCATGGCGTTGGCGGAGTGAGCGGCAGGGCAAGGCAAAGCATTCCCCATTCCAATGAGTCGCACCTCTCCTTCCCCTTCGGCCACTACCGCATCCGGTACTTCCGCCACGTCAGCCCATCCTCCTTCGGCGGCATTGTTGGAGGAGGCCGCCGAGTGGGTCATGCGGCTGCGCTTCGATGCACCCCAATCCCATGACCGCGAAGCGTTCGCGGCCTGGCTCGCGCGCAGCGGCGCGCATGCCCAGGCCTGGGCGCGCGCGGAGAAAGTGCTGGGCACCTTCGACACCTTGCCGGCGGGCATCGGCAGCCAGGTGCTGCGTCCCGCCGCCAAGGGGGCGAGCCGGCGCGCCGTTTTGCGCGCCGGCGCGGGCCTCGCCCTCGGGGTACCGCTCGCCTGGTTGGCGTGGCGCGAACGCCCCTGGCAAGTCTGGATGGCGGACGCCGCCACGGACATCGGTGAACGCCGCCGCGAGACGCTGCGGGATGGCACGCAGCTGGTCTTGAACACCGACACCGCCGTGGATATCGCTTTCTCGGCCAATGACCGACGGCTGGTCTTGCGCAAAGGCGAGATCCTGGTCACCACCGGGGCCGATCCGGATGCGCCTGGTTATCGTCCGTTCTTCGTCGATACGCCGGCGGGCACCGTCCAGGCACTTGGCACGCGTTTCGGCGTGCGCTGCCAGGAAGGCGGCGCGGTTGACGTGACGGTGTTCGAGCATGCCGTGCTGGTCGCGCCCGCGCACGGTGCGCCCCTGCGCCTGGAGGCGGGACAGCAGGCTCGCTTCGACCGCGCCGGCGCGCAGGCCCCGCGCGCGGCGCAAGAGGGCGCCGATCTGTGGACCCAGGGCATGCTGCTCGCGCGCGACATGCGCCTGGCCGATGTCCTGGCGGAGCTGGGCCGCTACCGCCCGGGCTTCCTGCGTTGCGATCCTTCCATCGCCGACATGCGCGTGTCGGGGGCCGTGTCCGTGGCCGACACCGATGCCGCACTGGCGACCCTGGCCCAGACCTTCTCCCTGCGCATCCGGCGCATCAGCCGCTATTGGGTTTCCGTCGGTCCTGCATGATGTTTCGGGTAGATATTTTCAAGAAAAAGCCACCTCCCGTGGGGGTGGAAGGTCGCGCAGGACAACCGCGCCCTGCGCGGGCAGCGCTGCCGACCCGGGGGCAGGGCAACCCGGAGGTTGCCCCGACGCTGGGATACCTTGAAGTGTTTTTTTTGGACAGCATGATCACTTTTTCCTTCTCGTCCGGAGTGGCTTAGGAATACGCGGCATGCGCCGCTCCTCCATTTCATATCGACCGAAGGAAAACAGCTCGATGGCCACTCCCCGACCGCGCGGCATGCGTGCCCAGCGCCCTGGCGCATTCGTCCCGGCCGCCGCCTGGCAGGCCCTGACCTTGACGACGCTGTTGGGAGCATGCGCCGCCGCGCAAGCCGCGCCATCGGCCGGCGTGGCCCCCGCAGCCCCCGTGGTGCCTGCGACCAGCACGGGGGCCCGCGCGTATGACATCGCGCCCGGCAGCCTGGGCGACACCCTGGCCCGTTATGCCGCTGCATCGGGCGTGCAGCTGGTATTCGATCCCGCCCTGCTGGCGGGCCGGCAGAGCCCCGGCTTGCACGGTTCCTTCGGCGTGCAAGCCGGCTTCGACCGCTTGCTGGGCGGCAGCGGCTGGCGGGCCGTCCCGCGCGGCGCGGCCGTGTATGACCTGCAAGCCGTGCCCGCCGGCGCGCCGGTGACCGAACTGGACGCCGTTACGGTCATCGGCAACGCGGATCAGCTGGCGCAGACGGAGGGGTCCAATTCCTACACCAGCCGGGCAGTGACGATAGGCAAGGGCGGCCAGACGCTGAAGGAGATTCCGCAGTCGGCTTCGGTCGTGACGCGCAAGCAACTGGACGACCAGAACCTGAACAATCTGTCGGACGCCATGCGCAACGTCACCGGTATCACCGTGGAGACCTTGAGCAGCGGCGGCAACATCTCCAATTTCATTTCGCGCGGCTATGCGCTGGACACCCTCATGGTGGATGGCATCAGCATGCCGGCCGGCGCGGGCAACCTGTCCACCGGTTTCGATCTCGCCATCTACGACCGCATCGAAGTATTGCGTGGGCCCAGCGGCCTGTACCAGGGCAGCGGCGAGCCCGGCGGCAGCATCAACCTGGTGCGCAAGCGTCCGCTGGATAAATTCGGCTTCAGCGCGCAGACCACGGTGGGATCGTGGGACTACTACCGCGCCGTCACGGACCTGAGCACGCCCTTCGACGATGCTGGCAAGGTGCGCGGCCGCTTCATCGCCGCCTATGAGCATCGGGGCTCTTTCATCGATCGTGTCGATGCCGAACATCCCACGCTATACGGTGTCATCGAAGCCGATTTGACGTCCGCTACGACGCTCACCGCCGGCATCACCTGGCAGCGTGACCACTCCAGGCCTTCGTTCGGCTTGCCGGCCTATGCGGACGGCAGCTTGCTGGATGTGAAGCGCTCCACCAACGTCAGCGCCCAGTGGAACCGCCTGACCGAGGAAACGACCGAGACCTTCGCCAACCTCGAACACCGCCTGGCCAATGGTGGGGCGATCAAGGCCAGCGTTTTTCATCGTGACACCGACACCCCGACCCGGTTGATGACCTGGGCGAACAAAGCGGTGGATCCCGCCACCGGCGATACCAGCGTCATCGGCTGGTCCTATCGCAACCACTGGCAGACCACCGGTACCGACGTCAACCTGAACCTGCCTTTCTCGGCTTTCGGACGCGAGCATTCGGTGCTGGTGGGCGCGGACTACACCTATACGCGCAAGGCGTTCAGCTATGGGGGCGGCACGACGTACGCCACCAATATCTACGATCCCGTGCGCAATATGCCGGATCCGGACTTCGACCGGGTCAATGGCAACGAGTCGCGCACGTCGCAGCTCGGTCTTTATACGCGCTTGAACTTCCAGGCCACGGACAACCTGAAGGTGATCGCCGGCACGCGGCTTTCGTGGTGGCGCAACGATGCTCGCAACAACAACACCTATTTCGACGACTTCAGCCAGAACACCGACCGTATCAGCGCGCACATCACGCCCTATACCGGCGTCGTCTACGACCTGACGCATGAGCTGTCCGCGTACGCCAGCTACACCAGCATCTTCCAGCCGCAGACCGATACCGACGCGCAAGGCAGTACCTTGAAGCCGCGCACCGGCAAGCAGTATGAGATCGGCTTGAAGGGCGAGTATCTGGATGGACGCTTGAATACGCACGCGGCCTTGTTCCGGATGGAGGACCGTAACCGGGCCATGGCGGATCCGGACGACCCCATGTTCTCGGTGGCGGCCGGCAAGGTGCGCAGTGAAGGCTTCGAAACCGAGGTCAGCGGGTCGCCCTTGCCGGGTTGGGATCTGGTGGCGGGGTATGCCTATACCCATACCAAATACCTGGATGCCGACGTCGGTTCGCAAGGCACGTCGTTCAGCTCGATCACGCCCCGCCACACGTTCAATCTGTGGACCAAGTATGCGTTCAGCCAGGAAGCCTTGCGCGGTTGGAGCGTGGGGGGTGGCGTTCGGGTGAACAGCGGCTTCTACGAAGAGGAGAATGGCACGCGGTGGAACCAGGGCACATACACCGTCGTGTCCGCGCAGGTCGGCTATCGCCATGACCGTCACCTGGATGGCACGCTGACGGTGAACAACCTGTTCGACCGCGTCTATTACGAGAAGCTGGGGGGCGCCTCGCGCCAGAACTACTACGGCGCGCCGCGTAGCGTGATGCTCAATCTTCGGTATCAGTATTGACGCCGCGGAGGCGGTGTCACTTCACCGTCTGGATGACCTCGAAGCCTTCGAATTCGGGGTGTCCCAGGTACAGCGACCGCGTGCCGCCGCCGGCATTGCGGTGGGCTGCCCGGAACGCCTCGGACTTGGTCCACCCCTCGAAAGCCGCGTGATTCGCCCATATCGTATGACTGGAATAGAGCACGTGATCGTCTTTCTGCGGGCCGCGCAGCAGATGAAATTCCACAAAGCCCGGCACGTCCTTCAGATGCGTATCGCGGTTCATCCATAGCTGCTCGAATTCCTGCTCGGATCCGGGGGCGACTTTGAAGCGGTTCATGGCGATGTACATGGGAGGTGTCCTTGGTTGAGGCTGGTACGCTACGTCACTGTACCTGACTCGGATTCTGGAAGCTTCAGGTGCCTTGACCTGAGTTCCCT
This sequence comes from Achromobacter sp. HZ34, assembly GCF_002209485.1. Taxonomy (GTDB): domain Bacteria; phylum Pseudomonadota; class Gammaproteobacteria; order Burkholderiales; family Burkholderiaceae_B; genus Bordetella_C. The sequence goes on from NZ_NJIX01000004.1 coordinate 558,565, forward strand.
CCGCCGTTGTCGGCTAGCGGTTGCCCAGGCCTTGTGGCTGCCGCGCTGCATCCAATCCGGTCCGGGCTACGTATAGGGGGAATGTGCAATGCGCGGAGCGCCTTATGTCCCCCAATTTTCTGCCCGGCCCGCGTGGCTGGGGCCGACTGCTCTTCCTTAGCGGCTTCCTGCCCGCGATGCTGACAGGTTGCTCGCCCCTTGCCTTCATCAATGGCGCGGTTCCTGGCGATGCCAGCAAGACGGTGAACGGCGTTGCGTATGGGCCCTTGCCGCGGCAGCGCCTGGACGTCTATGCGCCCATCGATGCCCGCGACGCACCCGTCGTCGTGTTTTTCTATGGTGGCGGCTGGCGCAGTGGGGAGCGAGCGGACTACCGCTTCGTGGGGGATGCCCTGGCTACGCATGGCATCGTGACGGTGGTGGCGGACTATCGCCTTTACCCCGAGGTCTCCTACCCCGGCTTCCTGCAGGACGCAGCGCAGGCCACCGCCTGGACCTTTGCGAACATCGCGCAGTATGGCGGTAATCCGGGCAGGCTGTTCGTTGCCGGGCATAGCGCGGGCGGCTACATCGCCGCCATGCTGGCTCTGGATCCACGCTGGCTGGACGGGGCGGGTGTCCGCAATGCCCGGCTGGCGGGCTGGGTCGGCATGGCGGGTCCCTACGATTTCCTGCCGATCACGGGTCGGGATCTACGACCGGTCTTCAATTATCCGGATACCCCGGCCGATACGCAGCCCATCGCCCACGCCGGCGGGGCGGGAGTGCCGGCGTTGCTGGTGACGGGAACGGCCGACACGACTGTGGATCCGGTGCGCAACACGGGGCATCTGGCACAGGCCCTGGAAGCTGCGGGTGCGTGCGTAAAGGTGATCCGCTATCCGGACATCGGCCACAAGCTATTGGTGGGCGCCTTGTCACGCCCCCTGCGCTGGCGCGCTCCGGTGCTGGACGACATCGTGTCTTTCATCGAGAACACACAGCCCTGCGCGACCCGCCCTTAGTTTTGGCCTGCAACGACGGCAACGCCGGCACTCCCGGCAACGCCGTCAACGTGGGCTCCTGCAACGGGCGCCCTATGGCGCGGGATGGGATGAGGGCAATATCGATCCGGGAATCAGGTGTTCGTCCCGCCTGCTCTCCGTGACGGCGCGATTGAACATGCGAGCCAATAATGCGCTCTTCCTGAAATAACGAGGTTTGTCCGCTGTTACGTCAAGTGCATCGCAAACGTGCTTCTTGATAGTCCTGATTTCGTCATCGAGATTTCGTTTGGCGCTGTAGAAGCTGCCACTGCAGACGAAGTCCGCAAAGAGGTCGACATAAGCGGGCCCGTCGTCAGCACGCCTTATATGTGCGCGGAAAAATTGTGCCAGTTTTCGGTCGGGGTGGCTGGTGCAATAGTGGTCTATCTCGCGCCACACTTTGGTTTGAAGTATCACGCGTGAGCCATCTGCGTGCACGCTTTCGAAGTTATATGCCTCGACAAATGCCGGGCCGAAGACCATGGTTACGGGGGGCGAGTGTCCCCGCGTTCCGCGTGCCTCGCCAGCAGGATGACGTCGCGGATTGACGCGATGGTAAAGCAGTCCTTTGGCGACGCCTCCGCGACTCAGAAAGCCGTCTTCCAAAAGCTGACGACAAATTCGGAAGACCATGAAAATCAATAGGCCTATTTCCTCCGCCTGTGGCCTGACCGATATCACGATGCAGTCCGAGAACGTATGGAGGCGTTCGTCGAAATCCGTAGGGTCCCAACCCAAATCGATCTCTGCAGCGAAAATTTCAGCCAGATCGTCATGGCAAACATCCAAGGCGTTGTGAATTCGACACTCGAGATCCACGTCTTCGACCGATCGCATGACAATATCCTTGAAGCCAAGGATATCTATGAAGGCGACTACGCGCTCGGAGTAGATTGTCAATCTGGGCGCCTCTGTACCAGGGGGGCTTGAGGCGGTAGTGTGAGGTGCGTCTGATATGTCCTCTGCTAGCCGAAGCCATCTGGCCCATGAGTTTTTCTTCGGCCAAATGAGGGATGGACTTGATGCTGGCAGGTCTTTTGTCTTCGAGGGGTTAGTCATGTCTGTGCGGTCCCTTTTCACTTTATGGTTGAAGCGCGGCCGAGAGTCGGACAGCCCGTCGTTCTTTCTCTTGAAAGTGGGCCTTGATCGATGCGTGCGAAATTTTTCCAGCCTCGATATGCTTCAGCCATACCTGTTCCCACGGCCCTCCGGGTTCCTGTGTGCGCGCGATAAGCTCCGCGGCACTGTAGTCTCCATACTCATCCACCACGACGTCTATCAGTTCAGCGGAATCCGAGTCTGCGGGAAGAGATGTCTGGCGTGTAAAAATCGGATGCGTCGCCGATAGCGGATTGCACGAGAAGGGTCTGTAGGTACGATAGAGCTTGGGCAGGACCGGGCCCAGCCTCCACGCCTCGAACCTTTGCTCCACGAGTGGTGCATCCAGGAAAGCAAGGTGCCAGCCATGGCAGAAATAGGCGAGTTTCTGGATAGACAAGTTCGTCACGGTTTTGCCCTTGGCTTCGATACGCCTGACGAGTTCGCTACCAAGTTGAAGGGGCTCGATTGACATGATGGTCTCCGTCTTGATGAGACACGCATCTCGCCGAGATGGTGTGTGCAAGCACACTACGCCAACGGCTTCGGGCTCTCAACGCTTCACGCGTGTTTCGGGCACGGTCGGCGGAAGATTTCTGTCACGGCGCTTTTACGCATTCGTGACAAACAGGCGCGCCGCGGACATGCAGCCGCCAGCGAATACCTTCAGACGCAGCGCTACACGGATTCGCAACTGGGATACAGTCTGCACATCTCAACCAACGATCGAGAACCGCGATGAACGAACTGCAATTGCGCGCGCAAGCTATCGCCAGCAAACTCAAGCAGCGTGGCCACACGCTAGGCACCGTGGAAAGTTCCGCGGGCGGTTTGATCGCCGCCAGCCTGCTATCCGTGCCGGGCGCGTCGGCTTACTTCATCGGCGGCGCCGTGGTCTATACGGCCCAGTCCCGCCATGCGCTGCTCGATCTGCCGTTGACGCTCCCGGACGGCATGCGATCGGCGACCGAAGCCTACGCCGCCTTTCTGGCCGAAGGCCTGCAACGCAAGCTGCAGACAACCTGGGTGCTGGCCGAAACCGGCGCCAGCGGACCGAGCGGCAACCGCTATGGCGACGCCGCCGGGCACGCCTGCCTGGCGGTACGCGGGCCGCAAGGGAAAACCATCACGGTTGAAACCGGTGACGCGGACCGGGGCCGCAATATGGAGGTCTTCGCATCCGCGGCTTTGGACCTCCTGGACAAAATGCTGGGGTAGTCGCCGGCGCTCATCCAGAGAGTCGCAGAGAGAAGACGCCATAGGCTTGCTTTGTGGTTCCCTGCCTTGACGTGCGTCAAAGCCGCCCGCGCGTTCGTGGTAGACAGTCTGAAAAAAGAGATGCCGATATAGACAGCCGCTTGCGGGCGCGAAACGGGATGGGACCGCCATGGACGACACCCTGGTGTGCATGCGAGTACAGGAGGAACTCGCCTCCGCTACCGGCTTGGGAAACGCGACACTCCAAGTACAAGTCGGAGACGGCATTGTATTGCTCACGGGTACCGTAGCTTCCTACGCCGAGAAGTGCCGCGCAACCCGCGCTGTTCGTCGAGTTGCGGGCGTTGTCGAGAGCATCCAGGAGATCCTGGTGCTTATCGAGAGTCCTGACGGAGTCAGTGATGAGTCGCTGCTGTGGCGGGTTGAGCGTTGCCTCGCTTGGGCAGCCGCTATCCCGGCTGGCGCAGTGAAAGTTTTCGTCAGGCGAGGCTGGGTCACGTTACGGGGTGTGGTGGACTGGAATTTCCAGAGGGAAGAATGTGAACGGATCGTCGGGCAGTTGGCTGGAGTCGTAGGGATCATAAATCTGTTGACTGTTCGGGCCCGTTTACGCGCCATCGATCCCATGCAGTCGACGACGGGCGCGCTGCGTCGGAATGCAGAGATCCGCAGTTCGGATATCGCTGTGATCCACACCTGCGGGAATGTCGTACTAACGGGAACCGTCAGAAACTGGTATGAGCGACGTGCCATCCGGCGTGTCGCCTGGTCGATCCCGGGAGTCACCTTGGTCCGAGATCGAATGCAGGTGCTGTGAACAGGATACACGGCGCGCGGGAAGCGGCTTGGCACGGCATGCCAGGGCGTGGCATGGAATGAACGCCGGAAATCACCAGGAGAAATTCATGATGAGCCACATTCTTATTCCCACCGATGGATCCGAGTGTGCGACCGCCGCCCTGGATCGGGCGGTATCCCTGGCCGCGCAGTTGCAGGCCAAAGTGACATTCCTGGTGGCTACCGAACCTTTTCGGCCACTATCCGCTGAATCCTCGCAGGGCGAGCGCGTCAAGGGCGAGTTTGTACAACATCAGAGTGAGCGCGCATATCGCATCCTCGAACGGGCCACGGCGGTGGCCGCACAGGCTGGTGTCACGAGTTCCGTGCGGCATGTCGAACATGGCCAGCCCTACGAGACGATCATAGAAACCGCTCGCCAAGGCGGTGTCGACATCATCGCGATGGGTTCATATGGCATGGGGGGTATACGGGCTGTCGTGCTTGGTAGCGTGACACAGAAAGTACTGACCCATTGCCACATTCCGGTACTGGTTTATCGCTAGTTTCAGGGCGCGGGCTTCCGATAGAGATGCAGCATCCGGCGCAGCTTCAGCGGGACGATCTGGATCTGCCCGACTACAGCGCAAGGCTGATGAAGATCTCACCCCTCTCGGCCGTCCCCGCTACAGTGAAGCCGCACCGGCGCGCCAAAGCCAGCATTGAAATGTTATCCCGCATGACCGTACCAGACAGGTAGCGCGTACCCTTGCTCCGACAAAAGTGGATCAACCGATCCAGCAACAGGGAGCCGAGTCCACACCCTTTGAGCTCCGACCGGACCATGATCGCAAACTCAGCGACCTCATTGTCCGGATCCGCGGCCGCTCGCGCTTCACCAAGGAGTTGCATGCTTGCGTCCGTATCATTCCGTACCGCCAGGAGCGCTATCTCCCTGTCGTAATCTAATTGGGCCATGCTGGCCAGGTCCCGATGCCGCAGTTGGCGAATCATCCCGAAAAAGCGGTGGCGGACATCGTCGGCAGCCATGGCCGCGAAGAATTCCTGATACAGGGCTTCGTCTTGTGCCCGCGCGGGCCGAATCGTCAGCGGTGAACCGCGCCATACCAATGTTTCCTGCAGATGGGAAGGATAAGGAAGAATGGCGAGGCGATCATTCGGCAAGCCGCTGTATGCCTGGACCTGGATGCGAGCGTCCATGGCGACAACGCCGTCAGCGTCGGCAAGCAGCGGATTAATGTCTACGCTCGCTATTTGCGGCACCTCGCACATCAGCTGGGACAGTGCGATGATGACGCGGCATATGGCGTCCTCGTCGGCGGCAGGTGTGTTCCGGTAGCCTAGCAGCAGCTGGTGAACGCGCGTACGCTGCAGCATGTCGCGCGCCAGGACGTCATTTAGCGGCACGATGCCGGCCGAGCGATCGGCCAGGACCTCGACCACCGCGCCTCCGTGGCCGGCCAGGACCACGGGCCCGAACACCGGGTCGACCGACGCTCCTATCAGAAGCTCGACCGCGCCAACGCGGCGCACCATCTTTTGCAGCAAGAATCCCTCGATGCGGGGTGAACCAGGCAGACAGGTGATTCGCTGGTGTATTGAAGCAACCGCAAGTCGTAGCTGGGCGGCATCCTCCAGGTTCAGGACAACGCCGCCGACGTCTGACTTGTGGAAGATCTCCTTGGAGTAGACCTTGAGAGCCAGTGGGTAACCCAGTTCCGTTGCCATTTCCACGGCCTCGTCTGCATCACGTACCAGTTTGGTATCGAGACAAGGGATCCCATAGGCACGCAGCACATCCATCGCGGCCAGGCCGGGAAGCAACCCAGGGCCCTCATGCAACCGTTGACGGATGTAAGTCTCAGTGGTGGCAGTGCGTGTTGCCGGCAGTACTGGATCGAGCTCAGGCGTCTGCATGAGCATGGCCTGGTTGCGCCTGTGCCAGACCGTATGCGTGAAAGCCTGGACAGCCTGTTCAGGCGTTTCATAAAAAGGTACGCGGGCACCCTCGCAGCGATGCCTTGCCGATTCCACGCTGGCGCCGCCCGGCCAGGCCGTGAATGCGGTTTTCGAGGAAGCCCTTATGGCCGGCACCAAGGCAAGGGCGACGTCCTCGCTTGGGACGATGGCGGTGGGCGCGTGCAGGAAGACCACTGCATCAGTGCTGGCGCTGGCCAGGATGGCACTCGCTACCTTCGCATAGCGGGCGGCAGTCGCATCGCCGACGATGTCTACGGGATTCCCATGGGACCAGGTAGGGGGCAGGATCGTGTCCAGCTCGCTCAACGTCGCGGAATCGAGCTCGGCCAATGCGCCGCCAGCCTCGATCAGGGCGTCCGTCGCCATCACCCCGATTCCACCGCCGTTGGTCACGATTGCCAGCCGTTCACCCCGAAGCGGCTTGGCGCGTGCGAGCGTCTGGACCGTCGCAAACAGTTCCTCCATCGTACGGACCCGCAGCATTCCGGCACGGCGAAGCGCGGCATCGTAGATGACGTCTGAGCCCGCCAAGGCGCCTGAATGTGTGAACACGGCGAGCGCGCCTTGTGCAGCACGTCCTGCCTTCACCACCACTACCAGTTTATTGCGCGCTGCGCGGCGTGCCGCTGACAGGAACTTCCGGCCGGCGGCGATCGCTTCCAAGTGCAGCAATATGGCATCTGCGTCGGCGCTCTGTGCCATGTAGTCCAGGAGGTCGCCCACATCCACATCGGCACTTTCGCCGAGAGTAATGAAGTAGGAGTAGCCAATCCCCCGGCTATTCGACCAATCCAATAGCGCGGTGGCCACGGCGCCCGACTGGGATATCAACGCCAGGCGGCCTGGCAAAGCCATGCTTTGAGCAAAGCTCGCATTCAGGCCGATCCCGGGCGCAAGTATTCCCAGGCAGTTTGGCCCCAGGATACGTAGCAGGTGAGGGCGCGCTGCTACGAGCATCGCTTCTCTGAGTGTTTGCCGGCCGGCAGAAGACCTGGACGACATGCCCGCGCTCAGCACGATGGCTGCCTTGGTTCCCACGGCGCCAAGTTGTTCGATCAGACGGGGAACGGTTTCAGCCGGTGTGCAGATGACGGCCAGATCTGCTCCCGTCGGGATTTCGGTGACGTTGCGATAGCACGGCAACGTTGCGACGCGCGGGTATTTCGGATTCACGGCAAGGATCTGCCCCGTGAAGCCGCCGCCCAGCATATTTTTAAGCACTTGCGTGCCTACGGCATAGGCGCGCTCTGATGCGCCGATGACTACGACGGATTGAGGATGGAGCAAGGAATCGAGGTTACGCATGCTCATGATCTATTCGTTTCAATTGCCAGGTCGGCGCTGTAACGACCGTCCGAGCAGGGGCTCGCTACCCATGCGCTTCTTCATCAATGATGGGGCGTAAGCCGCGCGTGACGGTTGACGGAAATCAACATGCATAGCGCAGTCGCGTGATAGGTTGCTCCGGAACAGCGCATGGGCAAGCTCGGATAGCCCTTGCGGCTGAGCGCGCCAGATATGCTCGTCATGGTGCTCCCGGGCTTTTCTCGCGCTGAGTTGCCATCGCCCGCAAGCGCTACGAAGGTTCTATTGCCCATATTTTTCGAGCTCTGCAGGCATGGTTGGGTCCGCGCGATAGACCGTCAGACCCTTGAGGCCCTCTTTCCACGCCTGATGGAAGACAGAACCGACCTCCTAGAGAGTCTGCCGCATGGGGCAGTCGATTCCACAGGTGCTACGCTGCATTCTCGGCACGAACCGCTGTTGTATCGCCGTCAGGCGTGCGGATGTGCTGCTGCGACATCTGCCATGCATACGCTGGTTCTACGCCAGGAGAGCACCCGGCTTTCTGCCAGCAGCTCAAGGTGACTCTCACCCACCAAGGGCTGGATCATGGGATAGGCCGCCTCATATACGCTCATCGAATCTTGCACATGTATGCCGACCAATTCGGCATCGTGAGCCTTTGCGAGCGCAGTGGCCGCGGGCATGGTCACTTCTGCACGAGGGTGTCAGGGGCAGGGGGCGTCTGTCGAAAGCGCGCACATGTAGACCGGCACCTTGATGAACTGTCCGCCCTTCAATGACAGCCCGTTTACCAGCCCTCGCGGTGTCAGGATAAGCGTCGGGATGTGGTCTGGAGGTTCGTTGGCACGGTGCAACGCAGCGGGGTTGCTGGTCACCGCGAGTGTCCCGTTCAACCCGTCCGCCCAGATAAGGCCGCTGCGGAAGTTAAAAAGCGAGTCCTTGGAAAGGAAGATCAGGAAAACCGCCTTGCCATCCAGGCCCGCATAAGCGGCTGTTGGACCTACGACAACGTTGTAGTATGTATGCCGCCCCGCTGCTTCACGCATGACGCCTCGCCCGTAAGCGACACCCAGGACGTCGCCACTCGCATGCATGCGCGGAATGATGAGCAGCCCGGCTGCAGCATCCATCACATTCCGGGCTTCGGGAACACGGTTATAAAGCCTCTTCAGCGTCGCATCGGATGCCCCCTCTACTTGTTGCAGTATGGAGGGAGAGACAAGCGTCGGGGGCTCTTCGGCGGCGACACGCGTACATGATGTGACTGAAGCGATCGAAACTGCGCTGTACAGAGCGAGAGCAGCTGATTTGTTCATGGCAACTCCTCGGGCGCTTGGCAGGTGGTCAGTCTGCTGGTCTTGAGCGTCCAGAGACAATACGCCTGAACAGGCTCGTCACCATTTGACTGGCGTCAAGCCTATGGGCAGCAATCGGTGTGGCACTAGCACCAGCCACCCGCAGGTTCCAATGCGCGGCGCATCACCCCCGCATCAACGTCACTCTCATGCCGTTGCCGAAGGCATCCGGACCGTGACCGGGCTGCGTTTCTCGCTTGCTGTACCGAAGGACCAGTCCATGGTTCTGGGCGATCCGCATGGCAATGGAAACACCGAGTCCGCTGCCCGCCTCTTGATTTCCAGCGGCACGAAAAAATCGATCACCGAGGCGAGGCAACAGATCGGCGTCTATGCCTTCCCCTTGGTCGTCGACAAAAATCCGGGTGGGTGTCAGTACCACGCGGACTCGCCCTCCGCATGGTCCATAACGGATTGCGTTATCGAGCAGATTCCGTAAAAGGATTGCCAGAGCGTCGGTGTCGCCTGCAATCGGAAGCGGTGCCTGAGACTTGTCCGGCCATTCGACGTCGATATCGACGTCCCTCCGGTTCGAGAGCCACAGGCAATCGCTCACCGCCTGATCGATAATTGTTCTCCAGTTGACCTGATGGCCGAAGTTCGCCCGCGTCGTGGAGTCGAGACGAGCCATGGTCAAGAGCTGGGAAACGAGCCTGTCCAGGCGTTCCAGTCCCCGGGTTACCCTTTCCTCGGATTCTCGTTTTACATCTCCATCATCAGCGCGCTGGAGCACTTCCCACTGCGCGCGCAGCGCCGCCAAAGGCGTTCGCAGTTCGTGTGCAGCGTCGGCGGTGAGGCGGCGCTCCTGATCGATCAGGCGGCCAACACGGCGCAGCAGTCCATTCATGGCACGCAGCAATGCACGCAATTCACCAGGGGCATCTTCCTCCGGCAAAGGTGTCTGGTCATCCGGGCTGCGCCGTTCCAGGCCAGAGGATATCTGCGTCATCGGACGAAGCGCGCGGCGTACCGAGTAATAGAGCAGGGCCAGCAATATCGGCAGTCCGATCAGCCAAGGCACGATCTGGCTGATGACGTAGGCAAGTATGAGTTCGTCCCGTTCCCCCATGCGCTGGCCTACGGCCAGGGAGATGCCGCTCTTCTCATCGTGCACATAATAGAGACGCCAGGGAGCGCCGTTTATCACGCTATCCACAAAACCGTCGCGATCTCCGCCGCGTGGGAATTGTCCTGCGACAGGATCGACGACCAGGGGTTCGCCGGACGCGCGCCAGATCGTCAACGCCACGTTATCCAGCCCGGCATTGCCGAGATCGCCTTTGGGCTCAATGACGAGCGGTGCCGCTTGGGCGGCGTCAGAATGGGGAAGCAGCGCGGCCACGGCTATCGTCTGTCCGGCGAGCCTCACCATGTCAGTATCGTAAAGCTCGTTGATCTCGTGGTGCGCGCGCCAATAGGTGGCTGCGATCGTCAACATCCACGCGAGGGGCGCAGCCAGCAGTACCGCGATGATGAGTCTTCGCTGCAGCGTCATGAGAGATTGTCCAGCTGGCCCAAGGCATATCCGGATCCGCGCAACGTACGTATCAACTTGGGGTGGATCTTCTTACGCAAGTGATGCACGTAGACTTCCAGCGCATTGCTTTCGATATCTCCGTCCCAGTCATAGAGCTTGTCGCGGATGAACTCGCGCGTCAGGACTCGATTGGGGTGCGTCAGAAAGACTTCCAATAGCAAGGCCTCTCGAACCGTCACATCGATCGGCTTGCCATGCCAGCGCACCTCGTGGGAGGACGGTTGATATTCAAGCTGGCCATGCCGCCAGACCGGCTCGGGTTTGCCGGCGCCGCGCCGGGTAACGGCCCGTAGCCGTGCCGCCAGTTCATCGAGCGTGATCGGCTTGATCAGGTAATCATCCGCGCCTGCGTCCAGTCCCGCGATCCTGCTTTCGACTGCATCGCGCGCGGTGAGAATGACAACTGGAAGCGTTCTTCCTGCGCTGCGCCAGCGCTTTAGCACCGCTATTCCGTCCTCGCCCGGCAGGCCCAGATCCAGGACCACGGCATCGTAATGCACGACTGCCATCGCCCGGTCTCCCTCCGCTGCGCTACCGAACCAATCTACCGCATAGCCTAGCAGCCGCAGTCCCTTCTTCAACCCATCGCCGATCTGCGGGTCATCCTCGATGATGAGAATTCTCATTCACGGTTCCTGTGTGCGCGTAGCAGTCCTCATGTCCCCTGTCCGCTTAATGTGCGGTTAAGGTTCGGCGCCTATTCTGCGGCCCATCGACAAAAGGATCAAACCAATGTTTCGATTGGATCATCATATGCCGCGATTCAGGACAGGCATAGGCAGCTCGGAATTGGTCACGGGAGCGCACCCCACGCCCCATTTTTCCCTGCATATTCATTCCGGCACGGACGTGGCCCGGGGCCGCGTGGAAACCTACATTCGGGATAGATACCGGGCGCGTTTCGGCGCCCACATTACCGCGTGGATGCCGACGCTGGTCAGCCTGCAGGCGGATGGCGAAATCCTGGCCGCCGCCGGCTATCGGCCGGCCACCGAGGTGCTGTTCCTCGAGCGATACCTGGCAGCGCCCGTGGAGCAGTACATGGCGGAGCAGGGGATTTCCGTATCCAGGAAACGCGTGGTGGAGGCAGGGCAATTCGCCTCGGTACGTCCGGGCGCCGGGCGCTTGCTCGTCCCTTACCTGGCGAAGCATCTTCACGACGCCGGATTTGAATGGAGCGTCTGCACCTTGACCGGCGAGCTGCATCATCTGTTTTCGCGCATGGGTTTGGCGCATCAGCCCTTGTCGCTCGCACGACCGGATCTGCTCGATGCCCGCGAGAAAGCGCAGTGGGGCACGTATTATGACCATGCGCCTCAGGTATTCGCCGGTCGGCTCGCCTGTATCGTGTCGCGCTTCCAGGAGAGCGAGGCATGAACGTCGCCGAATTCTTCGCTCGGATCGCCGCCACCGACCGGCAGGCCGATGTTGCCTTGGTCGAAGAGGGCAGGACGCGCTCCTACGCCGATTTGCTTGCGCACGTGAACAGCCTTGCCGAAGCGCTGCTCGCGTTGCGCTCGCGCACTATTGCGTCGATCCTGGACAATGGCGCGGACTGGGTGGCACTCGATCTGGCCTGCCTCATGGCGGGCATCGTCCACGTTCCAATTCCGGTTTTTTTTTCGCCGCAACAATTGGCCTTCGTGCTCGAACAGGTCGGCGCGGACACTGTGGTGTGCGACGCCCTGACGGCGCAGCCTCTTGCTGCCCTCGGATTCTCGGCCAAGCCGTCTTCCGGGCTGGGCAATGCACAGCTGCTGCGGCGGTCGGTGGCTGCTGTAGGTATTCATCAAGGAACGCAGAAGATAACGTTCACGTCCGGCACCACGGGCATGCCGAAGGGCGTATGCCTGGGCTCAACGCAGTTGTTGACGGTTGCAGAGGAGCTTGCCGCAGCGCTTGATCCGCTAGGCTTGTCGCGGCATATGAACGCCTTGCCGCTGCCGATCCTGCTGGAGAATATCGCCGGGATATACGCGCCATTGCTCATGGGGGCCACGGTGTCGGTCTTGCCATTGCAGGCCGTTGGACTGCGCGGCTCCTCGACTTTCGATCCGCGCGCTTTTCATCTCGCCCTGGACGGCAGCGCTGCCCACAGCGTCATCATGTTGCCGCAAATGCTGCGCGTTTACGGCGAATGGCTCGACATGACCACGACGCCGCCCCCGGCAAGCCTGCGCTTCATGCCGGTAGGAGGGGCGGCGGTGGGTGCCGCGCTGCTGGCCAAGGCCAGGAAAATCGGTTTGCCCGCCTACGAAGGATATGGGCTGTCTGAAGGCGCATCTGTACAGACACTGAACCTGCCTGATGCCGATCTGCCAGGCTCCGCTGGCAGGGCGTTGCCGCACTCCCATCTGCGTGTCGCCGAGGACGGCGAGGTCATGGTAAGTGGCACGGTCGCCCTGGGATATCTGGGTCAGCCCCCTGTCGGGGATGCGTGGTTCGCTACGGGTGACCTTGGAAATATCGATGCAGCTGGCTTTCTGCATATCCTGGGCCGCAAGAAGAACGTCTTGATTACCAGCTTTGGCCGCAACGTATCGCCGGAATGGGTCGAACTGCGGTTGACTGGCTCGCCGTGCATTCACCACGCCGTCGTGTTCGGTGAGGCTCAGCCATCGCTGGGCGCCGTGGTCTGGCCGGCTCCCGGTGCCACGGACATCGAGGTGCAAAGCGCCATCGATGAGGCCAACGCCGCGCTGCCCGACTATGCACGCATCGGTAACTGGATGCGCGCGCGCGCGCCGTTTTCGGCGGACGCGGAGTTGGCGACCGCGAATGGGCGGCCGCGCCGTGACCGCATTTTTTCCCTGCATCATGATCTGTTCGGCGGCGAGCGTCGCGCCGCCCTGCAGTGACCAACATTCACTCGACTACAACGCCATGACATTCTTCGCTCAATTGCTCACCCGCACGGCGGAAGACCGCGACAGGCTTATCCAGACACCTGTCATCCAGGACTGCCTGCGTGGTGATGTGACCCTGCCGGCATACAAAGCCTTCCTGCAAGAAGCCTATCACCATGTACGGCATACGGTGCCGCTGCTGCATGCTTGCCGTGCCGCCCTGCCAATACGCCTGGCGTGGTTGCATCCGGCGTTGGATGAGTACATCGACGAGGAAGCGGGGCACGACTCGTGGATCCTGGCTGATCTGGCCGCGCTTGGGCATGAAGCCGAGGCGGTTCGCGCCGCGGGTCCGGGTCCGGAGACGGAGGTCATGGTGGCATATGCCTATGACACCATCGCACGGGGGAATCCTGTCGGCTTTTTCGGCATGGTCCACGTTCTGGAAGGGACCAGTGTGGCGCTGGCGCTCAATGCTGCCGACCGGATCCAGCGCACATTGGCATTGCCGGACAATGCATTCAGTTATTTGCGGTCGCACGGGAACCTGGACAAGCTGCACACAGCGCACTTTGCCGAGTTGATGGACACGCTGGACGCTCCATCGGATCAGGAAGCCGTCGTTCACGCCGCCAGGATGTTCTACCGTCTGTACGGTGCCATCTTTCGCGGACTGCCCCGCAACGGCATGGAAAGGAGCGATGCATGAACCTGTCGAAGGCATCTGTGTTGCTCACCGGCGCATCAGGGGGCCTGGGCAGTGCAATCGCCCGGCGATTGCATGCGGAAGGGTCGCGCCTGCTGCTGGTAGGCCGCAGCGCGGACGCGCTCGTCGCCTTGGCGAACACGCTCAGCATCGATCCTCATGACCGTGCGTCCGTGGACATACTCGCGGTCGATATTACGACAGGGCATGGGCGGGCAGCCGTGATCGATGCCGCGCAGGCCCGGTGCGTCGACGTCCTGATCAACAACGCCGCCGTACCGGCGTTTGGCGCGGCGGAGCAGATAAGCCCGGAACGTGCGCAACTGGTGGTCGAGACGAACATTCTGGCACCGATGCTGCTGACTGGGGCCTTGGTGCCTGAACTGAGGTCGATGCCGGAGGCTGCCATATTGAATATCGGCTCCATTCTCGGCAGCCTGGGCGTTCCCGGATTCTCAGTCTATGGTGCGAGCAAGGCGGCGCTACGCGTCTACACCGAAGCTTTGCGGCGTGAGCTCGCGGACACCCGACTACGGGTTCAGTATTACGCCCCACGCGCCATCGATACGCCTTTCAATTCGGCGGAGGTTCGCTCCTTCAATGCTGCCACGGGCTCGGCAACGGACACGCCCGACGTCGTCGCCCAATGCGTCGTTCGTTTGCTGAAGAAAGGGGAGGCACAACGCTACGCGGGCGCGTTCGAAGCCCTGGCGGTTCGTTTGAATGCCCTCTTTCCTCGGCTGCTGGATAGCGCCTTCGCCAAACACCGCCGCGCATTGGATGCCGTGCGGCAACCCAATGGAGTTTCCTCATGAATCGTCGTTTGTTCTTGCAAGCCACCGCAGCCGCCGCCTTGATTTCAGGCTGTGCCCGGTGGGGACTGTCTTCCGCGGTCGCCGCGCCCGCGGACTTGGACAGGGGTATCGCGGGTCTTCAGTCCGCCTGGGCAGAGATCCAGTATGAGACGCCCCAGGACAAGCGGGCGGCCGCGTTCGAGGAACTTTCGGCGAAGGCGCACGACCTGACCACGAAATATCCGACGCGGGCGGAGCCGCACATCTGGGAGGGCATCATCCTGAGTTCGTGGGCGGGGGCCAAGGGCGGACTGGGTGCATTGAGCATCGCCAAGCGGGCGAAGAAAGAATACGAGACCGCGATCGATATCGACAGCAATGCATTGGATGGGTCTGCATTGAACAGTCTCGGCGTCCTGTACTACAAGGTGCCAGGCTGGCCGGTCGGCTTCGGCGACAATCATCAGGCGGAGTATTACCTCAAGCAGGCCCTGGCCATCAATCCGGCGGGGATCGATCCGAACTACTTCTACGCTGACTATCTGGTCTATCGCAATCACAAGCAGGAAGCTGTCCCTTATCTGGAAAAGGCCCTGCAGGCACCGGCACGGCCAGGCCGGGAAACCGCCGACAAAGGCAGGAGAATGGATATAGAGCGGTTGCTTGCGGAGATCCGCAACTGACGTGTCGCCTGCAGTCGCCCTGAGCGGGCGGCAGGCGCCTCAGGCCTTACCGGCCGCCGTGACCTCCGCGGGCGGGTTTCATTACTCGGCCCGCGCCGTTGAAGCGCTTCCAGCGTTTACGACACCGTGATCCGGTCTTCGACGGCCATGACGCCGGGTGCCGACCACGCTGCGCGCTCCACTGCGGCGCGTTCGCGCCAACTGCCGACTGCACCTTCCAGGACAGCGCGGCTGCCGTCTATGGTTACGCGTACCTTTCTTGCGTTCAACTCGGCATTGCGGCGTAATGCCTCCTCGATGACTTTATGCACATCGCCGGCCACTGCGGTGGGCTTGATCCGAATCTGATTGGTGATCCCTGTCACGCCGTGGAGCCGTTGAACGGCGGTCTCGGCGTTGAAGCGCTGGTAGCCTGAGGAGACCGCACCGGTCAGGGTGACCCAGCCTTTTTGTACTTGTACTTGGACGGCTCCGCCGGGCACGCCTGCATACCAGGCGAGGATATTCAGCGCGCGTTCGGCGATCTGATCGTCCGCGGCCCGTTTATCGTTCGGATAGCGTACCTGCAGCTCCTCGGCGATGCCACGCACGCCCCGTACCCGCCCGACCGCACGCTCGGTAGCCATTTTTTCAAGATAGCTGCCCACGTGACCACTCAACGTTACGATTCCCCGGTCTACCGCGACACCTATATGCGCGGCGTTCACGCCGGGCTCAAAGTTCAATTCATCGGTTACGTCCTGCTGCAGAGTTTTGTCGTCCATGATGACACGCTCCTTTCGTCTGGCGGACAAGGAAGAATTCGCCCGCTCCCCACCATCCTGTACCGAACAGGCAAGGCGCCATTTGAGTTGGATCAAATCGCCCGCTTGCTGTTCGACGCATAGTGGTTTCCCGCAGATCGGCAAGTGCATCGCTGGAGGTGACTTCCTTGAAAACGGAATTGGGACGGCTTCCGCTACTGGTAATTTCCGCGGCGCTTGTATCTCCCTGGATACTCATCGTGGCCGATCCGGCGCTTGCGATTAGCGATGTTACGGGATGGAGCCGATTTGCCGACGCAATTGCCTTGATCGCAATCGGCGTTGCCGCGCTTGTCGGTTTCGATCTTCCGGAATGGGGCGTGGAAGCAGCGATGGGAATCTGGCTGGCTGTCGCGCCGACGGTACTCGGCTATCGAGACATTGGTTCGCTGGCTTGGATCTCCGGCATCATCGCCGCCTCCCTGCTGCTGCTTGCCATCGGAGCGGCCGTTGTACAAGTCCGTGAGGGGCGATGGAAGCGGCCTTATTGATGAGGAAGCCGGAATTTTCTCTTTGATCCTTGTCAAGGCATATGCGCGCCTTCGCAAGGAAACTGGGTGGCACGTGGCGTCAGCATGACGCCCACGAAGGAGACGATCGTGATTAGGCATATCCTGATTCCCACCGATGGCTCGGAATGCGCAACTGCCGCGTTGGAGCAGGCGGTATCCTTTGCAGTAGAACTGAAAGCGCGCGTGACGTTCCTGGTCGTGACGGAGCCCTTCCGTCTGCTTTCGGTCGAGGTGGCGCAGCTTGAACGTATCAGAAGTGAGTTCACACAATATGAAGGCGAGAGGGCGAAACACATACTGGACCGCGCCAGGGCCGTTGCCGAGAAAGAATTCGTTCCCTGCACCGTGTCCATGATGGAACACCCTGAGCCATACGAAGCCATCATCGAGACGGGTCAACGCTGCGGCGCAGGCATGATTGCCATGGGTTCGCATGGCCTTGGAGGCGTCCGGGCGATAGTGCTCGGCAGCGTTACCCAGAAAGTGCTGACGCATTGCCGTATTCCTGTTGTCGTGTATCGCTAAGCCGGAGCACCAGCCATGACCACGGTCTTGATTCCCTTCGACGGTTCCGATTGCGCGATACGCGCGGTGCAGTTCGTCATCGACAGGAGGGAGCGATACGCGCCCTTGATGCTACATCTGCTCAACGTACAGATTCCCCTCGGTACGGGAGCCGTGCGCATCTTTATCGATAGCGCAACGATCCGAAAATATCACGAGGAGACGGGGGAGCTCGCACTTGCGCCGGCGCGGACTCTGCTTGACGCGGTCGCTGCCCCGTACACGGTGCATATCAAAGTGGGACATGCCGCGGAACTCATCGCGGAGATGGCTCGGGAGTATCACTGCGACGAGATCGTCATGGGGTCGCGCGGTCTGACGGCCACGGCGGGACTCTGGCTCGGGTCGGTCACGACTCGGACCCTGCATCTGGCGGACGTTCCAGTTACGGTGGTCAAGTAACGCAGTATTCGCTGGCTGGGCACGCGCCAGCGCCACCAGGCGATCGAAGGGGACCGGCATGCACGCGCTTAAGTCGGACCTGGTAGTGCTGGGTGTCGCTGTGGCAGGACTGACCGCGGGGGCAGTTTGCTATTGGCTGGGTCTACATCCTGCCGCGGCGCGCTTTTGGGCTGCCGCCGCGATGCCCGCGACCGGGATTATGGCGTGGGACGTGGTTCGGTCGGTTTTCCGTCGTCAGGTCGGCGTGGACCTTCTTGCATTGCTCGCGGTAGTGGCCGCATTGGGCTTCGAGGAGTACCTGACCGCCGTTATTATTGCCGCCATGTCTGCGAGCGGGCACACGCTTGAGGGGTATGCGCAGGCGCGCGCCGGCAGAGACATGACTTCGCTGTTGGCGCATGCTCCGCGCGCCGCGTGGCGTATCCAGGACGATGTACTCCTCGAAGTCGAGCTGTCCGCCATCCGCGTGGGCGATCAGTTGATGATCAAGAGCGGCGAGGTCGTTCCCGTGGACGGACGAGTCCAGTCCGCGGCAGCCACGTTGGATGAGTCCGTGCTGACAGGTGAGTCTACGTTCACGGAGCGGCGGCGGGGCGATGTGGTGCTCAGCGGCGCCATCAACGCCGGTGCGGCTTTCAAGATGCTCGCGGACGAGACGGCGGAACGCAGTACCTTTGCCGGCATCGCCAGGCTTGTGACGCAAGCCCGGCTGGTCCGCGCTCCGGCAGCCCGCCTGGCGGACAAGGCTGCCATCTGGTTGGTTCCCCTTGCCTTACTGCTGGCCGGGATCACGTGGTACTGGACTGACGATCCTTTGCGAGCGCTCTCGGTGATCGTGGTGGCCACGCCTTGTCCTCTGATACTTGGCGTGCCTGTCGCTCTGGTCTGCGGCATGTCCAACTGCGCCAAGCGTGGCATCCTTGTAAAAGGCGGTGCCGCGCTGGAATTGCTTGCGCAAGCCAAGGTACTTTTCTTCGACAAAACCGGGACGCTCACCGGCGGGCGTGCGCGGATCGCGCACATCGAGGCCGACATGGGGGTGGACAAGACCGAAGTCTTGAGGACCGCCGCATGTCTGGAGCAGGTCTCTATGCATGTGACTGCCTCGATCATCGTGTCAGCCGCGCAAGCGCGCGAGTTGTCACTCACCCTTCCGGACGACGTCCACGAAGAATATGGCGCGGGCGTGTCAGGAACCCTGGATGGCCTGCCGGCAAGGGTGGGCAGTCCTCGATTTGTCCTGGAAAGTGTCTCTGCCCCTGCCTGGGCCGCTGAATTTCTCCGGCGGATCGCCGAAGAAGGCGGATCGGCGGTATTCGTCGCCAAAGGCGGCCGCCTTCTTGGGGCAATCCATCTCGCGGACCAGATCCGCACCGAGACACCAAGAGCATTGCGCCTTCTCCGACGCGCGGGCGTTTCCCGAATCATAATGCTGACTGGAGACAGCAGGGATGTGGCGGCATCCATTGGATCGGCCGTGGGCGTGGATGAGATCCACGCGGAGTTGACTCCCGCGGGCAAGGTCGCCGTGATAGCCAAAGCGCCCCCAGGAACCGTGACACTCATGGTGGGAGACGGTGTCAACGACGCTGCCGCGCTCGCATCCGCCAGCGTTGGCGTGGCGATGGGCGCACGCGGTGCCGCGGCGTCGATCGATGCGGCCGATGTCGTCTTGCTTGTCGATCGTCTCGACCGGCTTTCGGAAGCAATCCAGCTCGCCGGTGCAACCCGTCGAATCGCGCTACAGAGCGTGGCGCTCGGCATGGGAATGTCCCTCACGGCCATGGCCGTGGCCGCGGCAGGTTATCTTCCACCGGCCTACGGCGCGGCGCTGCAGGAGGTGATCGACGTCGTTGCCATCTTGAATGCGCTGAGAGTATCCAGCGTGGCCTCTTCCCGCGGCGGCCGCAGGGCGCTGTCGGAGAAAGCTGCACAGCACTTCGCCGCTGAGCATGACATCCTGCTTCCCATACTGGACCGCCTGGTTACGGTCGCGGACCAGATCCAGACAATGCCGGTGGCTGCCGCCGTGGCCACCTTGCGCGAACTCAACGATGTGATCAATGGCGAGCTGGTAGCGCACGAAAGGGCGGATGAGCGCGAGGTTTATCCGGTGCTGGTCGATGAACTGGGCGACGACGACTCGATGGCGCCTTTGATCCGTACGCACCGGGAGATTTTCTCTCTGGTGCGTCAATTGGGTCGGTCAATCGATACGCTGGGTGCAACCGTCGAAGTTGACGTGGACCTGAGGAAAATACAGCGGATTCTCTACAGCGTTGAAGCAATCATGAGGCTGCACTTCGCGCAGGAGGAAGAGGTCTATTTGTCTGTTAGCTGACGTGCGTGGCGAACGGTGAGTAATGCAGAAGCTATGGGCGACCTTTTATCTCCAGAGCTTCGCTACGGGGTTGCGCCATTTGGGGTTGATGAAAATCAAAGCTGTGCTGCCTTTATATACGTAGGCTTGAAATACGGCGGCGTCGCCGTATTCGGGAGAACATCATGGGCGATAGAGATCTGCGAAGATTGGTCTTGGATGAACTGGATTTCGATCCAAGTATCGACGCCAGAAACATCGGCGTGGCGGTCAAAGACAGCATCGTCACGCTGACAGGGCACATTACTTCATTCGCGGAAAAATATAACGCAGAGCGCGCCGTCCAACGCGTGAAGGGCGTTCGGGGGCTGGCGCAGGAGCTGGAGGTTCGGTTGTCTCCGTCAGTGCAAACGGAAGATGACCAGCTGGCGAGAAGAGTCGTGGATATGCTCGCCTGGGATTCGACGGTGCCCGCCGACAAGATCCAGGTCAAGGTTCAGAACGCGTGGGTCACGCTCGGCGGCACAGTCGACTGGGACTATCAACGCCGCAGCTGTGAGAGTACGGTGCGCCGCCTGGCGGGGATTCGGGGGATTGTCAACGACGTCAAGGTCAGAGAGCATGTCCACACCGGTGATCTGAGGAGCTCGGTGGACAAGGCGTTACAGCGTAGCGCCGAGATCGAAGCCAAGGGAATTCGGCTGCAGGTGCTCGGAGGCTCCGTGACGCTGTCAGGACAGGTTCACAGCTGGCACGAGCGCAATGCCGTGCAGCAGGCGGTATGGGCGGTGCCAGGCGTGACGGCAGTCGTCAATCAACTGGCCATATCGTGACAGGCTGCCGCCCGTTTTTCATTCTTCGATTCAAAACCGGGAGTACATGATGAGCAGACTCATTCGATATAGCCCCTTTTCCGCCGAGCCGTTCGCCGACGCATTCGAGGGATTCCTGCGCCCGATTCGCGGCATCGTGGAGGATCGGGCCCATATGGATATCGACCTGTCGGAAACGGCGTCGGAGTACGTCGTCCAGGCCGAAATCCCCGGCGTGGACAAGGCCGATATCAGCGTTGATATTGACGGCTCCACCATCCGTATTTCAGCGAAAAAATCGTCCGAGCATAAGATCGAAAAAGATGGCGAGGTGCTTCGTAGCGAGCGCTATTGGGGAGAACTGCAAAGAGCGTTGACCCTGGCGAGTGCCGTCGACGAGGAAAAGGCGACTGCCAGCTATGAAAACGGGGTGCTCAGGCTGACGCTGCCAAAACGGGCAGGGGAAGCGAAACGGCGTCTCACCATTGCTTGAGCATTGCGCAATGCCGATCGCTGGTGGCAGCCATTTTTTGGGAATGGCGCGCCACCCTGCGCGAGAAGGGGTATCGGAGGAATGTCCTTCGCCTGGCGGTTTTCGCTTAGAGCCTCGACAGTTGCGGCATATCCAGCAGACGGATTACCCGCCCTTCCCATTCGATCAGTCGGCGCTGGCGCAAGCGAGAGAATACGCGGCTGACGGTCTCCAGGGTCAGGCCCAGGTAGGCGCCAATATCTTCCCTGCTGACGCATAAGGGAAAAACGGCGGGATTGGCCGTGCGTTCCCCATAGCGGGCACCCATATCGAGCAGGAAGGCGGCGACACGCTGCTCCGCGTTGCGGTTGGCGATAACCATTAGCAGGGCATCCCTGTCCAATGTCTCCCTGCTCAGCAATCGCTCCATGCCGCGGTGGACTTCCGGAAGGGCGTCGGCGACGGCTTCTGCACGCAGAAAGGGCAGGACGCATATCTGCATGTCGAGAAGAGCGATCCCCTCGGTTTGATGTTTGCCGGAGGCTATCCCGTCAGTGCCAAAACACTCCCCGGCGATCTTGAAGGCGGTTATCTGCTGACGGCCCTCGGTGTCGACCCGTAATATCTTGCAGATTCCGCAGCGCGGAATATATAGGCTGCGCAGGACATCGCCTGCGCGAAAGATTGCTTCACCGGCGCGGACAGCGCGTATCCCTATGTGATTATCGAGTGCCGAGACCAGTCCACCTGCGCCCAGACCGGCGATTTGACATAGGATGCTGGCGTCGCATAGCCCACACGCTGATGACGCACTGTGGGTTGGGCGTGGAACCGGGCTAAGGGAAGTCACAACTCCCGCACGCGCGGACGGGTGCAGATTTTCGATGGCATTCATGAATGCCTCCTACGTTGGCGACGTTACACGTGGAGCCCTTGCGGGGGGAGGTCCATGTTTGCATGTGTCTGCCGGCTGGATGCACCGGTTCCCAGGCGGCGGGCGACTCAGCTGGTTTCGCGATGCAGCGATTTCCCAGGATTTTTTGATTCTATTGCTGAAGCATGCTGCGCCGAAGAAAAATCGCGGTTCTGGATTGCTACTGATTCGGTAGGCAGGGTTGGATGCCTTGAGCGCGTGTCAGCGTTATTGCATATGCAGTCCCCCATTAATAGCAAGGTTTGCTCCCGTGATATAGGCGGCATCGTCTGACGCGACAAATGCAACGAGCGCAGCAATCTCTTCCGGTCGGCCCAGACGGCCCACCGGGATCATGGGCAGGATGTTTTTCTCCAGAATTTCCGGCGGGACGGCTTCAAGCATCCTGGTGTGGAGATATCCAGGAGAAACCGTGTTGACGGTGACGCCGTGCCGGGCGGCCTCGAGGGCGAGCGACATCGTGAAGCCATGCAGGCCCGCTTTTGCCGCTGCGTAGTTTGTCTGGCCAAACTGGCCCCGCTGGCCATTTACGGAGGCGACATTGATGATGCGGCCCCAGCGGCGTTCGATCATGTCGCCGAGCAGGGGTTGGGTCACGTTGAACGCTGAATCGAGATTCGTGCGCAGCACCTTCTGCCAATCAGACTGCGCCATCTTCCGAAGCGTCGCGTCCCGCGTGATGCCGGCGTTATTGACCAGGATATCGATGGGCCCCGCCTCGACGCGGATCTTCTTCAGTGTCTCCGCACACTCCTGGAAGTTCGCCACGTCCAGCGGATAGGCCACGACGTCTATTCCTGTTTCACGCTTTTCCTCCAGCCACGCTACTGATCGGTGGTTATCGGGCGACGCGGTCACAACGATCCGGTGCCCGGCTGCGTGCAAGCGCGCGACGATGGCCTCGCCAAGGCCGCCCATGCCACCTGTAACCAGTGCCGTTCTTCTAGCCATGACTATCTCCTTTCCTGAAACGTCCACTGATGCACGGACATTCCGGCAGGCTAGTGCCAGCGGCCGGGACGGCGGTTGACGCATATCAACTGGCTTGCCAGGGCAGAGGGGTGCGAGCCGCGCCGGTTCGAGGCGTCAACAGCGTTGGAAGGAAATCCGCGTTTGCGCGAGATCAAAGTCGGCGCAACGGCGCGGCGTAGCATGGTTGCAAGGCGACATTGTGCGCGGCGGGATGCTTCCAGCAGGGCTGGATCCACAGAGAAGGAAGGGGCATGGATAAGCAGCAGGCAGCAGCAGAGGTGCTGGTGGAGGGCGATACGTCGTGGACGCAGGTTCATACCGGGACGCATCCCCACGCCGTGCTATCGAGCGACGCGCCATGCCAACATCCACCGGCGGATCCGCCCTGGCGGAATCTGGACAGGCTCGTCCAGGCGAGTCTCGTGCGCAGCGCGGGTGGAATTTCGCCTATCGGGCTCTATCTCGACTGCCTGGACTGGGCGATGCATCTCGCAGTGTCACCGGGAAAGCAAATGTCCATTTGGGACATGGCCAAGTCTCCCGCTTTGGAAGCAACGCCTCCCGCAAACCGTTCGTCTCTCGTGGCCGACCCGCGCTTCAAGCACCCGGACTGGGAAAAAATGCCTTATCGCCAGTTCAGGGATGCCTTTCAGCGCATGGAAGCGTGCTGGGAGGCCGCGGCAAGCGGGGTAAGCGGGGCCACCCCCAAGCACCAGAATGTCGTTCGTTTCGTGGGGCGCCAGGTACTTGACCTCTTTTCGCCGAGCAATGTGTGGTGGGTCAATCCCGAAGTTCTCGGTGCCATGAGCAAAACGAACGGGATGTCGCTTTTGCTGGGCATGCAGCGGATGCAGGCCGATGCTGCTGATTTGTTGACGGGAAATGCGCCAGGCGCATCGGAAGACAAGCGCGAGCATTTCAGGGTGGGGAAAGATCTGGCGGTGACTCCGGGATGCGTGGTTTTTGCCAACCCGGTCATGGAGCTCATACGTTATGCACCCGCATCCAAGCGAACGTATCCCGAGCCGGTACTCATCGTACCTTCTTGGCTGCTGAAGTACTACATCCTCGATTTGAGCGCTCGGAATTCGCTGGTGCGCTACCTGGTCGAGGCCGGTCATACCGTATACATGATGTCCTGGAAGAATCCGCGAGAAGAAGGGCGGGACTGGGGCTTGGCAACCTATCTCGAAGAAGGCGTCTTCGCGGCGCTCCAACACATCTACCGTGAATTGGGGGGCAAGCGCGTGCACACGGCAGGCTATTGCCTGGGCGGGACCTTGCTGGCGATGGCGGCGGCGGCATTGGGCCGACAGCATAGCCGCCGACCATGGATAAAGACCGTCACGCTGCTTGCTGCGCAAACCGATTTTTCCGAGCCGGGTGAACTGGGCTTGTTCATCAGCTCCAGCGGTGTCTCCGGCCTGGATGCCCTGATGTGGCAGCAGGGTTTCCTCGACGGAAAACAGTTGGCCGGGGTATTCCAGCTGCTGAACTCGCGCGACCTGATCTGGTCGCGGCTGGTTCATGATTATCTGCTTGGCCGTCAGCTGACGCCGACGGCCATGATGGCGTGGAACGCCGATACGACGCGGCTGCCTTACCGGCTGCACAGCGAGATGCTGCATGACTTGTACCTTCACAATAACCTGGCTGAGGGGCGTCAATGCATCGATGGCGAGCCCGTCACCCTGACCGATATACACGTCCCGATGCTGGTTGTGGCGACCGAACGGGACCACATCTCGCCGTGGAGGTCTGTGCATAAGCTGCACTTGCTGACGCATAGGGAAATGACTTTCGTGCTGGTCTCCGGTGGCCACAACGTGGGCATCGTCAGCCCGCCGGGAGAGGGATCCCCACACCAGCACTATCGGTGGAAAGTGAGACGCCAGGGCGATCCCTATCTGCCCCCTCAGGATTGGACGGAGTCGGCGGCGCTGGATCAAGGCTCATGGTGGCCGTTCTGGCAAGGTTGGTTAGGGCGTCATTCAGGGGCCAGGAGTGCCGCGCCTGCTTATCCTCCTGGAAGAATACTGAGCGAGGCGCCTGGGACTTACGTCTTGGAACGATGACGTAATTCATCAACGCAAAGACCCCCTGGACCCACGCGGCCCACACGGCTCTTTTAGAGCGAGGAGTAAGCGATGGAGCACGAAACCTATGACATTGCGTGCCTGGCGGCGATGCTGATCCATTTTCTGAAGTCGGTCGGCGTCGATGACGAAGAAGGACTGGAAGTGCTGCGGGCCGCGGAGAATCTGTTGGTTCAGACGCGCAAAAGTGCGTTCAGCGCTGATGCAGATGAAGCCGTCCGCAATCTGGAGTCCGTCACCTGAGCTCGCGACCCCGAAAAAGAGGGGACGGCCGGGACGCGGCAATGCGGCCGATTGGCTTTTTACTCGATGGGATCGAGTTTCCTTGTTGGAGACATACCATGTTTAAGCGTATCGCTGTTCATATCGACAAGGACCCGGCTTGCGCAGGGCGGCTGGCAACAGCACTTGCCTTGGCAAAGACACACGAGGCGCAGATTGTCGGAATCTACGTGCAGGATCCGCCCTTCAACTACGGCTATGACGAAGTCGTTGTCTCCGCCGCTGTGCTCGAAGTGCAGCGAACCCAGATGGCCGAGGAAAGACAAAAATGCACCGAGTATTTCTGCCAGCGTGTCGCCCTCACCGGGCAGAGTAAATCGTGGGTGGCAGTCCAGGGCGCGCTCGAGGATGAGCTGGCGCTGCATTCTCGATGTAGTGACATACTCATTATGAGCCAGGCGGATCCGCAGACGCATCGATCTTCCGTGCAGGGGTATCAACTGGAATCAGTGATTTTGACGGCTGGCCGACCGGTGCTCACCATTCCATTTGCGACCGAGCTGACGCAACCGGTGGACAAGGTACTTTTGTGCTGGGACCAGGGGCGTGAGTCAGCCCGGGCGATCGCCGATGCGGCGCCTTTCCTGGAACTGGCCAAGGAGATTGTCGTATTGACGGTCGACAAGCGGGTCGTGCCGGAGGGAGAGGCCCGCAAGACGATGAGCGGCCTCGATGATTATCTGCGTGCACACGGCTATGCGCCGGCCAAGGCGGTATCTGCGTCCTCCAAGGAGAGCGGCATCGGAAACGCAATCCTCAACACCGCTGCTGACTTCGGCTCCAACCTGATAGTGATGGGTCTTTATGGGCACAGTCGCGCGCGCGAGTGGGTGCTTGGCGGCGCATCCCGGGAGATGATGTCGGACATGACTATCCCCGTCCTGTTTTCCCATTGATCTGCATTCAGATGGGGCTCTGGAGAAATCGGCATGTATGCGATGACGTTACGTGAGTACGGACGCCCCTTGATTTGGGAACAGCGCACCACGCCTGAACCTGGCCCGGGACAGGTTCGAATCAAGGTGGAGGCGTGCGGGGTTTGCCGTACCGATTTGCATGTCGTGGATGGTGAGCTTCCCAGGGTGCCGTTACCGATCATTCCTGGCCACGAGGTCGTTGGCATCGTCGAAGCGCTGGGGAGTGGAGCGCAACGGATTGGCGTGGGGGCCCGGGTAGGTGTGTCCTGGCTGGCCCGGACCTGTGGCCGTTGCAGGTACTGCAGAGACGGTCAGGAAAATCTGTGCGATACGGCGCTCTTCACGGGCTACACGCGACACGGCGGCTATGCTACGCACGTGATCGCTGACGCGGAATATGTCTTTCCCCTGAGAGACGAAGGGGAGGCAGAGTCTCTCGCTCCGCTTCTGTGCGCGGGCTTGATCGGTTGGCGCTGTCTACGTGCCACGGGAAACGGCGCTCGAATAGGTCTGTATGGGTTTGGCGCCGCTGCCCATATCCTTGCCCAGGTGTGCCGATGGGAGGGGCGGTCGATATATGCCTTCACTCGCCCTGGGGACACGGCGGCCCAGGGCCTGGCCTTGTCATTGGGCGCCGCCTGGGCAGGCGGGAGCGACCGGCGCCCCGCCGAGCCCTTGGATGCGGCCATCCTCTTCGCACCCGTCGGCGCGCTGGTGCCGGCGGCGTTGCAAACCGTGCGGAAAGGAGGCACCGTCGTCTGCGGCGGAATCCATATGAGCGATATCCCGGCCTTTCCCTACCGGATGCTTTGGGAAGAGAGGCGGGTGGTCTCTGTTGCGAATCTCACACGCCAGGACGGCAAGGGTTTCCTTGATATCGCCGGGCCGGCGCGAATCCGGACGCACACGAAGCGCTACGCACTCCAAGAGGCAAACCAGGCTTTGAGTGATCTGAGGGAGGGACGTCTCGAGGGGGCCGCGGTATTAGTTCCCTAGCGCGTGGTGCCAACGGCAAGCCGAAAGCTGGATGAACCCGGGTCGCGGGCCGGGCCCCCATTCAATCGTCCGTTCGAGGCGCTGGACGCACGAGCAGCACGGGTACAGGTGAGCCTCGTGCCACCCCTTCGGCTACGCTACCCATGAACAGGCGATCGAGTCCGCGCCGTCCGTGGGTTGCCATGACAATCAAGTCCGCGCCCCAGCGCTGGGCGCGATCGAGGATGATCTGCGAGATACGGCGGTCATCGCTTTCCTCCAGCAAGAACTCCGAGTCGACATTGGCGCGCTCCAATACTTTATGAGCATCATTGAGAATTCGGTAGCCGTTTCGTCTCATCGCAGGCAGCACATAGTCAAGGAAGACGCTGGGCCGCTCCAGGCCGCTGGAATACTGAAGCGCATCGACGACGTGGAAAAGGAGAATGGTGGCGCCACTCAGCGCCTTGATCTGGGAAGCCTCCTGCAAGGCGCACAGGTTTCCTTCGGAACCGTCGACCGGCACGAGGATTTTTTTATACATGGGCTTGCTCCATGCGGTTTAGCGCGTTTCGGACAGGAGCGCGCGCAGCATGTCGCGTCGGCTGACGATCCCGACGAGTTTGCCATTTTTGGTAATGGGTACTCGCTTTATCCGGTGCTTGTCGAGGACATCGGCCACCTCCGCGATCGTGGCCGTCTCCTCCAGCGTGATGGCAGGCGCGCTCATGATCGTAGCGGCGGTGTGTTCACTTAACTGCAGGCTGCGTAGAAATTCTGCGTTGAGATCTGCGCCCTCGGCGATTTGCGCCAGCCAATGATCCAGGCGGGCTTGATGCGCACTTCCCTGGTGGTGAACGATGTCGCCTTCGCTCACTATCCCGATAACGACATCATCGGGACTTGTGACAATCACCGCGCTTATCTGCCGGTCGACCATCAACTGCATGATGCTGGCGACGGACGCATGAATGGAAACAGCGATCGGCTGTGTGGTCATTATGTCGCGAGCTAGCATCGTGCTTCTCCCGGATCAGGTAGATGCAGCGTAGCTCACGGGGAATAGCGGGAGTTGATCTCGATCAATCGAAAGGCAGGCGTGGCAGAATCTGCCCAGTCTGGGAAGTCACCTGGTGGGGGCTTGGATTGGGAAGCCCTCTAAGTGTTTGAATTTTTGAAAGATTTTTATGGTGCCCGGGGCCGGAATCGAACCGGCACGCCTTGCGGCGGGGGATTTTGAGTCCCCTGCGTCTACCAATTTCACCACCCGGGCGGATCGTGCGCGGTGGCCCCTGATGGGGTACGCGTTGGTGCAGAGGGCGCAATTATAACGGGTTTGCAGAAATTTGCCTGGCGCCGTTCCAGCACCCCCCGGCAACGTGCCTCGCCGCTTACTCCAGCTCGATCACATAAAACTTCGTATCCACCACCATCCGCGGAAAGCTGGCCGGTAACGCGTCCGCCGTTACCTCGGTGAACCCGTGCTTCTCGTAGAATCGGTGCGCCGCCAGGAACTTGGCAGTGGTGCCCAGGTAGATGCGCTGCAACCCGCGCTGGCGACTCGCGGCCAGCAACGCTTCCAGCAGCCGGGCGGCCACGCCCAGATCCCGGCCGCGATAGGGCGCCGCGACGAACATCTTGCGCAAGGCAGCCTGGCTATCCCCGATATCCTTCAGCGCGATGGTGCCCACGACCAGGCCCTCGGCGGTGGGAGACCCTTCCTCACCCGTCACCGCCACCCAGAAATCACCCTTGCCAGTCTGGTAAAACGCCTCGATCGTGGCCAGATCGGGCTGATCCTCCGCCGTGATCGGAATACCGAATTCTTCACGCTGGATCGGCAGGATCGTATCGATCACCCCTTGCTTGTCGGCGGGCCGGTAACGGCGGACATCGAATTTCACATCGCTGCTCAAGTCATTTCCTCGGTCGTATGGGCGATACCGCCGGTTGGGTATCATAGCCCCCTTGAAATTTCGCTCATCAACCCTATCCTTGACGGCTGGCAGCCATCACCACCCGCCGGCCGTCCCCGGCAGATGCAACGCGCTTTTGCATTTTTCCCATTTCCTCAGACCTTGAAGATTTCGACATCATGAACGAAACCGTCTCCTCTACCCCGTCAGAAACCCTGGGCTTCCAGGCCGAGGTGAAGCAGCTGCTGCACCTCATGATCCACTCGCTCTACAGCAACAAGGAAATCTTCCTGCGCGAGCTGGTGTCGAACGCCTCGGACGCCTGCGACAAGCTGCGCTTCGAAGCCATCGATAACGCCGCGCTGCTGGAAGGCGACGGCGAAGCAGCCATCAATGTGGACTACGACAAGGCCGCCCGCACGATCACGATCTCCGACAACGGGATCGGCCTGACCCGCGACGAAGCGGTGGCCAACCTGGGCACCATCGCCCGGTCCGGCACCAAGGAATTCTTCTCCAAGCTCACCGGCGACAAGCAGAAAGACGCCCAGCTGATCGGCCAGTTCGGCGTCGGTTTCTATTCCTCCTTCATCGTCGCCGACAAGGTCACGGTGATAACCCGCCGCGCCGGTACGCCCGCCCAGGACGCCGTGCGCTGGGAATCGGACGGCCAGGGCGAGTTCACCATCGCCGCCACTGAAAAAGCCACACGCGGCACCGACGTCATCCTGCACCTGCGCGAAGACGAAGACGAACTGCTCAGCGGCTGGAAGCTGCGCGAGATTCTGCGCCGTTACTCGGACCACATTTCCCTGCCCATCCGCATGGTCAAGGAAGAATGGGACGCCGAGAAAGGCGAGCAGGTGCGCAAGGACGAGCTGGAAACCGTCAACCAGGCCAACGCGCTGTGGACGCGCTCCAAGGGCGACATCACCGACGAGCAGTACAAGGAGTTCTACAAGCACGTCGCCCACGATTACGATGATCCGCTGGCCTGGTCGCACAACCGCGTCGAAGGCCGCAGCGAATACACGCAACTGCTGTACGTCCCCAAGCACGCTCCCATGGACATGTGGGACCGCGACGGCCGCCGCGGCGTGAAGCTATACGTGAAGCGCGTGTTCATCATGGACGACGCCGAACAGCTGCTGCCGTCCTACCTGCGCTTCGTGCGTGGCGTGATCGACTCGGCCGACCTGCCGCTGAACGTCTCGCGCGAAATCCTGCAGGAAAGCCGTGACGTGCGCGCCATCCGCGAAGGCTCGGCCAAGCGCATCCTGTCGCTGCTGGAAGACATGGCGGAAAACCGCAAGGAAGACTACGTCACGTTCTGGACCGAATTCGGCCAGGTGCTGAAGGAAGGCACGGGCGAAGACCAGTCCAACCTGGAACGCATCGCCAAGCTGCTGCGCTTCGCGTCGACGAATTCCGGCGACGACACGCAGTCGGTGTCGCTGGCCGATTACGTGGCGCGCATGAAGGAAGGCCAGGACAAGATCTACTACGTCACCGGCGAAAGCTACGCCGCCGCCAGCAACAGCCCGCATCTGGAAATCTTCCGCAAAAAGGGCATCGAAGTGCTGCTGTTGTGGGAGCGCGTGGACGAATGGATGCTGTCCTACCTGCGCGAATTCGAAGGCAAGTCCCTGGTGTCGGTGGCCAAGGGCGGCCTGGACCTGGACGCGTTGGCGGACGAGGAAGAAAAGAAGCGCCAGGCTGACGTGCAGGAAGAATTCAAGCCGCTGGTCGAGCGCCTGAAGACTGCCCTGGGCGACAAGGTGGCGGACGTGCGCGTGACGCTGCGCCTGGTCGACTCGCCGGCCTGCATCGTGGTCGGGCAGAACGACTTGAGCCCCAACCTGCTGCGTATGCTCAAGGCCGCGGGACAGCAGGCGCCCGACACCAAGCCGACGCTGGAAATCAACCCGGAACACGCGCTGGTCCAACGCATCCGCGACGCGGGCGACAGCGACTTCGGGCAGTGGGCCAATCTGCTGCTGGACCAGGCCATGCTGGCCGAGGGGGGCCAATTGGCCGATCCGGCAGGCTTCGTCAAGCGCCTGAATGCGCTGTTGCTGAAGGCGGTTTGATGTCCGCTTGATGATAAAGCCGACGCTGAAGCTGAAGCCACCTCGCCGCATGCGATGAGGCGGTTCCAGCAAGCTGAAAGGGCCAGGTTTCCATTGTGGAAACCTGGCCCTTTCGTTTGCGCGTCAGGCTTGGGCGCCAAAGTCCACCCTGGGGCTGCCTTTCAACCGGGCGGCAGGGTCCTGCGCAGGAAGCCGCAAGTCGCGCCGAAGCGCGGCCAGTCGAAGGCGGGGCCGGGATCGGTCTTGCGGCCCGGCGCGATATGTTCATGGCCCCAGGCATGGGTCAAGGGATAGCGCGCCTTCAGCGCCGACGTCAGCCGGGCCAGTGTGGCGTATTGTTCATCGGTGTAGGGCAGCACATCCGTGCCTTCCAGTTCGACGCCAAGGGAAAAATCATTGCATCCCTCGCGTTCGTACAGCCGCGACACGCCTGCATGCCAGGCGCGCTTGTCGGTGGCAACGAACTGTTGAACGAGACCGTCGCGGCGGATGAAGAAATGCGCGGCCACATGCAAGCCGCGCAGGCGCTCGAACCAGGCGTCCGCCGCGTAATCCAGCCGATTGCAGAACAGGCCTTCCACATGCGGGCCGCCGAATTCACCCGGCGGCAGGCTGATGTTGTGGATGACCAGCAGGCTGACGGCCGTCCCCGGCGGACGCTCATTGAAATTAGGCGAGGGCGTCAGTGTCACGCCGCGCCCGGGTTTTAGCCACCCATGTCGGTCCAATTGCAAAGCCATGTGATCTCCCAGTGTTAGCTTTATTACACGCGTGCCGCTCGAGCGGCACGCGGAGCCAGGAGAGGTCTGCTATTGCGGTGGTCCCGCCTGAGCATGGCTCAGGTTGTCGAGGCCGTGCCCAGTCGGGCATGTTCCTGCCCGCAATACGTTTCTCCCGCGCTGAGTACCGCTTCGGAACGCGGCAGGTGGATGCCGCAGTGCGCACAGCGCACCATCTGCTCCGCCTGTTGCACGGCGGCCGGCCGCGTCGGGCGGCCATTATTGGCGCCGGCCTTGGTGCCGTTGCCGGCATTGCCCGCGTTGCCGCGGCCAGCCTGTTGCTGCCCGGCCTGCTCACGTGCCTGCTGTTGCGCGCTGCGCGCACCGGCGCGTGCGGCGATGCGCGCAACCGTCAGGATAACCAGTCCGATGACGAACCAGAAAATCAGCTTACCCACTTCAACCTCGATGCAAAATCACTTCCAGTACGAACCGGCTGCCGGTGTAGGCCAGGATCAGCAGGGCAAAACCGGCCAGGGTCCAGCGCAAGGCCACGCGGCCACGCCAGCCTTTCAGGTAACGGCCCAGCAGCAGCACCCCGAACGTCAGCCAGGACAGCAGCGTGAAGACCGTTTTGTGATCGAAGGGTAGCGGCTTTCCGGTAAGTTCGTATGACGCGATGGCGCCGGTGCAGACCGTCAGGGTGAGGACGACGAAGCCTACCGAAATCAGGCGGAACAACAGGTATTCCTGCATCAGCAGCGGCGGTTGCACGTCCAGGACGCGGCCGACGATGCTGGCCTGACCGGCGGCGCGGGGCGGGCGGTGCAGGTGGCGGTCCAGCAAGGCCATCAGGCCGGCATGCAGGGCGGCCACGGTCATCAGGCCGTAAGCCGCCAGGGCGATCATCAGATGGGTGCGCAGCCAGGGATTGTGCGCGTGCGGCACCACCTGGCCCTGGGGAAACAGCGCGGCCAGGGCGGTGGTCAGCGTGGCGGCGGGCAACAGCAGCAGTTGCAGGCCGTCGATCCGCACCAGCAGGCTTTCCAGCCAGAAGATCAGCATGCCCAGCCACACGGCGGCGGACAGCGCCAGCGCCCAGCCGACGAACAGCGCTTCGCCGCCAAGGATGCTCTGGTACAGGCCGATGCCCTGTAAAAGCAGGGCTCCCAGCAGGCACAATCGGTTGGTCCGGCCCGCCTGTTGGACCTCCTGGGTCCTGCTCAGCCGGCGCCACAGCGACCCGGCCAGCACCGCGTAAGCGACGGCGGCGGCCGCGTGAAATACAATGCCTGTTGACATAGAACCCGTATCTTCGATGTGGCCCGGGCGCGACTGACGCTCCATGGCGCGATACCGCGCCTTCCTGGCCACGAGTTAGCCGACTAGTTTAAGCGGAAACGCATCTCATGCTCGATAACCTTACCCAGCGCCTGTCGCGCGTCGTCAAGACGTTGCGCGGTGAAGCCCGGCTTACCGAGGCCAATACGCAGGAAATGCTGCGCGAAGTCCGCATGGCCCTGTTGGAGGCCGACGTCTCGCTGCCCGTGGTGCGCGATTTCGTCGCCCGCGTCAAGGAAAAGGCGCTGGGCGAGGAAGTCGCCACCAGCCTGAGTCCCGGCCAGGCGCTGGTGGGCCTGGTCCACAAGGAATTGACGGCCCTCATGGGCGGCGACCTGGGGCCTGACGCCGGCGAATTGTCCCTGGCCACGCAGCCCCCGGCCGTCATCCTGATGGCGGGTCTGCAGGGCGCCGGCAAGACCACCACCACCGGCAAGCTGGCACGCTGGCTGTCCGAAGGTAACCATGTACAGAACGGCCGCAAGACCGGCAAGAAGAAAGTTCTGGTGGTCAGCGCCGACGTCTACCGTCCGGCCGCCATCGACCAGCTGAAAACCGTCGCCGCCCAGGTCGGCGTCGATTTCCTGCCGACCGATCCCAGCCAGAAGCCGGAAGACATCGCGCGCAATGCCGTCGATCATGCCCGCCGCTACCACTATGATGTGCTGATCCTGGATACGGCCGGCCGCCTGGGTATCGACGAGGCCATGATGCGCGAGATCCGCGTGCTGCATGATCTGGTCAAGCCGATCGAAACCCTGTTCGTCGTCGACGCCATGCAGGGCCAGGACGCGGTCAACACCGCCAAGGCCTTCGCCGAGGCACTGCCCCTGACCGGGGTGGTGCTGACCAAGCTGGACGGCGATGCGCGCGGCGGCGCGGCCCTGTCGGTGCGTCATGTCACCGGCAAGCCGCTGAAGTTCGTCGGCGTTTCGGAAAAGCTCGACGGCCTGGAGGCCTTCTATCCCGACCGCATGGCACAGCGCGTCCTGGGCATGGGCGATATCGTCTCCCTGGTCGAGCAGGCGCAGAAGAATATCGACATCGCCGAGGCGCAGAAGCTGGCGGCCAAGCTGAAGTCGGGCAACAAGTTCGACCTCAATGACTTCCGTGAGCAGCTGGGGCAGGTCAAGAAGCTGGGTGACATGGGTTCGCTGCTGGAAAAGCTGCCGTCCCAGTTCCAGCAGGCGGCGGGGCAGTTGCAGAACGGCCAGGCCGACAAGCAGCTGCGTCGCACCGAGGGCATCCTCAATTCCATGACGCCGGCCGAGCGCGCCAAGCCGGAGCTGATCAAGGCCTCGCGCAAGCGTCGCATCGCCACGGGGGCGGGCGTGCCGGTGCAGGAGGTCAATCGCCTGCTGGCTCAGTTCGACCAGATGCAGGGAATGATGAAGCAGATGAAGAAGGGCGGCATGGCCAAGATGATGCGGGCCATGGGCGGTCTGAAGGGGCTGGGCAAGATGGGCGGCATGCGCTGAGTCGCGTTGCCTGTTCAGCGGACGGCGCCTGCGGGCGCCGTCTTGCGTTGGGGCGGCGCCGGTTCTGCTTTGTGCCACCGCAAAAAAAAGAAGGCCAGGCTTGGAGGCCTGGCCCATCTGCCCGATACGGAAGGGGAAGATCCGTACCGGAGTTGCCTGTCGAAAACGCTGCGGAAGTCCGACAGGCATTGATGAGATTATCGGTAGTCATCGCGCAAGGTGGCGCAATGATATGTAACGATGTGCGTAGTACTTATGCGCACTAGGTTGCTCTGCAGTTAACACTGTTGCGGGATGTTTGTATCCTTTGCATCGCAAGCTCGCGCCCGGCTGGCGCCATTTCCCGGCAAGGTGCGTTAACCGCCGCCGACCGCGACCACTATCTCTAATTTGTCATCATGGTTTAGAGATGTAATTCCATGCTGACTTTTCGGAACAATTTCGCCGTTTCGTTCCACCGCGATGCGCTTGCCCGTGTAACCCAGCAGTTCGATCAGCTGAGTAACGGTTGCTCCGAGGGGAATATCGCGCGGCTGGCCGTTGAGTTGGATGTTCATGTTTCAGGCAGAGAAGTGATTGAGTGACTGCACCAGCAGTGCCAGGATGCCAGGCTCGTCGAACGCGTGGCCTGCGTCCGGCACGATATGGAAATCCGCCTGCGGCCAGGCGCGATGCAAGTCCCAGGCCGTGCGCACCGGTGTGCAGGCGTCATAGCGTCCTTGCACGATCACGCCGGGGATGCCGTGCAGCTTGTAGGCGTCGCGGATCAGCTGGCCTTCTTCCATGAAACCGGCGTTGATGAAGTAGTGATTCTCGATGCGCGCGAAGGCCAGCGCTGCCTGGTCGGCCGCGTGGCTTTGCTGGTGGCGGGGGCTGGGCATCATGGTGATGGTGCTGTCTTCCCACCGGCTCCACGCCTTGGCGGCCTGCAGGCGCTGCGTCTCGTCCGGGCCGGTCAGGCGGCGGTGGTAGGCGGCGACCAGATCGTCGCGTTCCTCGGGGGGGATGACGGCAACGTAGTCTTCCCACAGGTCGGGGAACAGGTTCGAGGCGCCTTCCTGGTAGAACCAGTCGATCTCGCTCTTGCGGATGGTGAAAATGCCGCGCAGGATCATCGCCGCTACACGCGACGGGTGCGTCTGCCCGTAGGCCAGCGCCAGCGTCGAACCCCAGGACCCGCCGAACACCAGCCATTGGTCCACGCCCATCACGTCCTTGCGCAGGCGCTCGATGTCCTCGACCAGATGCCAGGTGGTGTTGTTCTCCAGGCTGGCGTGGGGTTGCGAGCGGCCGCAACCGCGCTGGTCGAATAGCAGCACGTTATAGCGGCTGGGGTCGAACAACTGGCGGTGCACGGGCGAGCAGCCGCTGCCGGGGCCGCCGTGCAGGAAGACCACGGGTTTGCCTTGCGGGTTGCCGCATTGCTCCCAATAGATCTGGTGGCCGTCGCCGGTTTCCAGGTAGCCGTGGGCGTAGGGGTCGATCGGGGGGAAGAGCATTCAGGCGACTCGCTTGAAGATCAGGTCCCAGACGCCGTGCCCCAGGCGCAGGCCGCGCGTCTCGAATTTGGTTTGCGGACGGTAGTCCGGACGAGGGGCGTAATCCTTGGCCGTATTGGCGAGCAGGGGCTCGGCACCCAGGACTTCCAGCATCTGCTCGGCGTAGTTTTCCCAGTCCGTGGCGCAGTGCAGGTAACCGCCCGGTGCCAGGCGGCTGGCCAGCAGCTTGATGAAGGGCGGCTGGATCAGGCGGCGCTTGTGGTGGCGCTTCTTGGGCCAGGGGTCGGGGAAATAGATGTGGACGCCCGCGAGCGAGTCGGGGGCGATCATGTCGCGGACCACTTCGACGGCGTCGTGCTGGATGATGCGGATATTCGGCACGCTGGAGGCTTCGATGCGCTTGAGCAGGGAACCTACGCCGGCGTTGAAGACTTCCACGCCGAGGAAGTTGTCGCCGGGCCGGGCGAGGGCGATTTTCTCGGTGGTCTCGCCCATGCCGAAACCGATTTCAAGAATCGTGGGGCCATTGCGATCGCCGAACGCCTTCGGGACGTCCAGGCGGCGGGCGGAATAGGGGATGGACCATTGTTCCAGCAGCCGGTCGAGGGCGTCGAGCTGGCCTTGCGTGATATGGCCGCGGCGGTGGACGAAGCTGCGGATATGGGTCTGGTGCGGGGCGGCGCCAGGCTGGGCCGTATCGTCGGCGGACGGCTGGTCAGCGGCGTCGGCAGAGGGAGAGTGCGTGTTCATAGCCCGCCATTGTAGTAGGGCGGCGCGGCAGGGCGGGACGGTGGAGGAGGAAGTTACAGGATGCCCTGCTCATTTCCAAAATTGCCACAGGGCAGGATAACCCGACCGCATTTCGCAGACGACCTTGCTGTTGGCGCTATCCAAAGGTTCGATGTCCTTGGCCTTGGGCAGCTTCAGGTAGTAATCGTTGGCCACCATGTCGCGTTTCAGGCGGTCCAGGTCGCGCACGACATACAGGGCGTCGTTCATGAAATGGCCCTGGCCGACGTCCGGCGCGAAATACAGCGTGCCAGCCGCCTGCCACAGCGTCCCCCGTTCCTGGCTGCCGACGGTCAGGTCCTCCACCTTGCGCCACTGCCCTTGACCCAGGCCCGGCAGCATCAGCAGCTGGGTGATGCGCGCTTCCAGGGAGCGGTCGCTCCTGCCGTGGCGCCAGTGCTCGATGGCGCGCAGGACGAAGGCATTGCGTCCATCGGTCCAGACGCCGGCTGCCAGTTGCCGGAGGGCTTGCGGGGGTTGCGGGGCTTTGCCCGCGACGGGGAAGGGCGCGTCGCAGCCGCGCTTGAGGGCATCGTCCTGATAGTCCCAGTACCAGATGCCGGCGGCGTTGTAGAAAATTTCGTGGTTGGCTTTGTCCCGATTGGCCGAGAGCAGGCGCAGGCCGCCGCTGTCCTGGCCGTCGACCTGGCGTGGGAACGGCTTGGCCCCGATATAGAACTGGCCCGTGGCGGTATCCACGCCATAGAGGTTGTGCCATTGCGCGCCATCGGGCTCCCACGCGAAGAACGTCGCCGGCGCGGCGTCCGGCACCGGCATGCCCTGGAAATAAACCCGCTGGTCGTCGCGCGCGTAATCCGCCTCGCGGCCGTCTTTCAGTTCTCCCCAGCCCGGTTCGACGATATGTAGCGCGGGTCCATTGGCTTGGGGAATGACCGTGCCCTCATGGTAGGCGCGCGTGCCATCCTGGGCGTAGGCGCCTCCTACGCTCATCAGGTCCATGGCGTTCACCGATTGCAGGGGGACCAGCACGTAATCCCGCCGGCGCGGTTTTTCCGGGCTGTCTTCGTCGCCGTTGCGTAGCAGGTCCTGCCACCAGTGATAGGCCGCGTTGTCCTTTTCGTCGGAGCAGTACCAGGCGTGAATGCCGTCGCTGACATAGCTGTTCTTGACCAGCCGGACCTGCTGCGGACGCAAACCGGCTATCGCCTGCGAACCGCAGTACACCGCGTGGCTGTCCTTGCCCAGATTGCTGGAATCCCAGCCTCCCAGGGGGCCGAAGCTGGCGGCATCGGCGCCGGGGACCAGGTAATAGCCCTGGAAGGGGATGTTCATATACACGCGGCCCTGGAAGCGCGTATAGATGCCCGCCAGGCTTTCGCCGTCACCTGCGCCGATATGCCCTGGTTGTCTCATTGCCATGAGCATGAAGGCGAATATCGCGACAATGATGAACAAGGTCGGGATCAACAGCCAGCGCAGGGACGGCTGACGCCGGGACGTGGCTCCCGGCGGGTACGCGTTTTGTCTTTCCACGGGTGGGTCTGCTTTTATTTTCGGCGCGGACCCCTAGGATATTGCAGATTCAACATCCGTTCGACGCTTACTTGCGGCCGTGTTGCAAGCCGTCTTTCCCGCTTGCTTCTCAGCCCGCCCGGTTGCGTTCGATGATCTGTATCGTGCGCTTGATCGCGTCGACCGCGCCCGCGTGGTTCTGGGAGAAGTTCAAGCGGATGCTGTCGGTCGCGTCCTTGCTGAATTCCGTGCCCGGGGTGACCGTGACGCCGGCATGCAGCCGCAAGGTCCGCACGAACTGCGACAGGTCGATACGCAGTTTCGGCAGGCGCGGGAAGATGTAGCTGCCTGCCTCGGGGGCGCGCACTTCAAGGCCCTGGACCTCCTTGAGCAGGCTCAGCAGGTCGTCGCGGATGGCCTGGTGCTTGCGAATCCGGTCCGCCATCCAGCCTTCGGGTTCGTTGAACCAGGTATTGAGCACCGCCTGGCAGTAGCCCGGGGCACGCAGCGACACGATGGCCTGCAGTTTTTCCATGCGGTCGATGAGGTGTTCGGCGCCGAAGGCGACCCCCAGGCGGAAGCCGCTCAGGGATTCCGTCTTCGATGGTCCCATGATGGTCACGACCAGCTTGGGGTCGATGTCGCTTGCCCGCAGGTGGGTGTAGTCGCGCCCCGGATACAGCAGCCGCGAATACAGCTGGTCGACGATGACGGTGACGCCATGGCGGTTCGCCAGGCTGGCGATCGCATCGATCTCCTGTCTGGAATAGATGACGCCGGCAGGATTGTTCGGATTCGAGAACAGGAAAGTCTTGATGCCCTGCTTGAATACGGCCTCCAGCCTGTCGAGGTCGATGCCGGCCTTGTCGCGCGATGCCAGATAGGCCATGGGGACAGGCACCACTTCCGCGCCGATGAATTCGACGAGCTTGCGGTTGGCGAAGTAGTCGGGCGTCACGATGGCCACCTTGTCGCCGGGAACGACGGTGGCGCCGATGGCCAGGAACAGGGCCCCCTGGGTGCCGGGCGTGACGATGAGTTGATCCTGGGCGGAGACCGTGGCGCCGGTGAAGCCGGTGAGATGCTGCGCTACGCGTTCGCGGATCGCGGCCTGGCCGCGGTATTCCGTATAGGCCTGGGCGCCGCCTTCCTCGAAGCCGTGCACGAAGGCATCGAGGGAGCCCGGCGTCGGCGCGAAAGCCGATTCGTTGACGTCGCCGTGGGAGAAGTCGACCGGCGTTCCCGGGATGACCGCGCCGGCGCCGGCGCTGTCATCGGCCTGCTGGCGGACTTCCTGGCCGGGGGCGTTGTCGGTGCCCAGTTGCTTGAATTTTTCTTCGATGGTCGTCATGGCTGTCTCCCAAAAAATGCACGGCTACGAGTGCGTGCCGCTATCCATGGCCTGGCCGGGCGTTTCCGGCGTGGGTCCCAGCCAGCAATACTAGCGCCGAAGCAATCAATAAAAACCGTGATATTTAATGCTTAAGAATGAACATTTTGCGTTGTTAGAATGGCTCCTGGTGCTATGCGGAGCCAATCGGCCATGGACAGTGAATTCCTGGAAAGCCTGCTGATGGTCATCGACCATGGTTCCGTGGCCGAGGCCGCGCGCAGGCTGGGCATATCCGCGACGGCGGTTGCCCAACGCATCAGCGTGCTCGAAGACCAGGTGGGAACGCGGCTGGTGGCGCGGGTCGGCCGTACGGTAAAGCCCACTGTCGCGGGAGCCGCCATCGTGGAGCGCGCGCGCGACATCGTCAGGGACGTCGATGCCTTGCGGGCGGTCGCCAGTGCCGGCAGGGTGGAGGGTGAGTTCAGGTTGGGCGCGACGTCGTCGGCGATCATCGGCCTGTTGCCACCTGTCCTGAAGAAGCTTGCGAGCAAGCATCCAGGTCTGGAACTGCACGTCACGCCCGGCGCATCGACGTCGTTGTACGAGAAACTACAGGCGAACGAGATCGACGCGGCGCTGCTGGTCGAGCCGCCTTTCCCGCTGGGCAAGGCCTATTCGTGGGCGACTGTCCGCATCGATCCCTATGTCTTCCTGGCGAGCGCGAAGCTCAAGAACACGCCGCCAAGGGAACTGGTGCGCAGCCAGCCTTTCATTCGTTATGACCGCGGGGTATGGGGCGGACGCCTGGCTGATATCTGGCTGCGTTCACACCGTTACCGGCCGACGGAGCGCTTCGAGCTGGATGCGCTGGATGCGATCGCGGTGCTGGTGGATCAGGGCCTGGGGGTGTCGCTGGTACCTGACTGGCACGGTCCCTGGCCGGAGGGGATACGGCTGGCGAAGATCCCGGTGCCGGTCGATCCGATCTATCGTAAGACTGGCTTTCTGTGGCCGCGCAACAGCCTGCATTTGCGGCAAATCGAGACCCTGGTGGCTGAGGCGCTCAGCGCGTTTCCGATGTCGCCGCTGGATTGAATGAGGCAGATGCGGGGGCAGGGGCAGGGCGCGCGGCGCACAAGGTATAATCCTGCTTCCTGTCGGCGGCTGCATGGTCCCGGCACGGCACCCGAGCGGGTGTAGTTCAATGGTAGAACGGCAGCTTCCCAAGCTTCATACGAGGGTTCGATTCCCTTCACCCGCTCCAACAAAATCTCCCTTGGCTCCCATCTTTGTAGCGGCGGCAGACTTTCAGTCTGAAAGCGTTGCTGTCATACCGCGACCACATCTTGAACCGGCTCGCCCCTTAAATGCTCAAATATGACCGAATTTCCGGAATAAGCGCTCATATATGAGCGCTTAGATCCTATTTATTCATATCTGAGCGGATATATCCATGGCAGCTCCAGAACCGAAGAGGCTGGCCTCCCAGGCGGCTCTGCCGCGTCCGGTAGACCGTGCGCTACACCGCCTTGGAGATCCGCTTCCGCCCACGTCGGCGGATACCGAGGCCGTGGAGCACGACAGATAACGGCTGCGAGTAACAAGCGTCAACATTCTGCAGATTTGACGAAAATTTCGCAAAAATCCGTACAATCAATGAGTTACGGGGCATCGGCTCCGCGCTTCGCTGCGCAAGGGCGGAGTGTTATTGCGCCAGGCCCATTTCCGCGGCCATTCGGCATGCTTGTTTGGTTGTGGCGTTCCTGCTTGGGCGCCAAGGAGATCTCCCCCCGTATGTTCAACGCCCGCGTTGCAGGTCTGTTTCTTGTCATTTTGCTGGCCGGGTGTTCGTCGAGTGGCCCCAAGGAAGATGCGGCGCCGGATGGGGATTTTTCGTCGTCGTCTTCCGCTCCCGCGCCAGTCGCCAAGGCCGCCGAGTCGTGCCGGGCGAACCGTAGCGGTTGCCTGTACAACGGGCCTTATGAATCCGGCGAACGGGATTACGCGCAGAAAGCCGCCGCGAACTTGAACAAGGCAGAACTACTGCGACTGAAGCGGAGTTTCGGACAGTGACGTCCTAACGCTGTTGCCTGAGCTTCGCGGCCTGCTCTTCATTCAGGCGCGCAGCTTCGTCCTGGGCGTAATCCTTCTCGCCGGAATCGTAGGGACCGTCGTACGAACAACTGTTCCACCAGTGGCAGGAACTGCTGCGTTTAGGCTCGGCCGGTCCACACGCGGAGAGCAGGGCAAGAAGGCAGGAAGCGAATATCAGACGGTTAAGCATGCAGCAAAATTCTCCTGGCCCGTATAGCGGGCCACATACACGGAAACGAAAGTCCCAAGCTTGTCAGCTATCGCTGCCGCGGTCAACGCGCTCCTGGCTGGCTACTGACAGGTGGTAGCGGGCGCGCGGGGATAATCGCAAATAGGGTGTCGAACCCAATTTGGGTTCGATCAAACCCAATTTGGGTGTGATGCGTCGTGAATCACGGCGAACATCAGCCTGCCGAATCGGGAGCGGGATACTTCACGGCATTGGCCCGGATCTTGTGCGTGACCGCTTCATTCATGTCCACGCCCAGCACGCTGGATAAGCGGACGAGGTATAGCAGGACATCGGCCAGTTCGTCCCGTACCGCGCGCGCAGTCGCGGGAGCGGATGCCACCTTGCGGGACTCTTCTTCCGTAAGCCACTGGAAGATCTCCACCAGTTCGCCGACTTCACCGGTCAAGGCCATGGCAAGGTTCTTGGGCGAGTGAAACTGATTCCAGTCGCGCGCATCGGCGAACGCTTGCAACGCCCGTTCGAGCGCTGCGGTGTCTATCAGGCGAGTGTCTGCTTTCATGAGCGGCCAATATATTCAATGAATGCCCGTAGCACCGCGGGCATCTGCCGCCGGCTGGGGTAGTAGAGATAAAAGCCCGGATAGTACGGGCACCAATCCGCCAATACGCGAACCAGCCTGCCCTCGCGTAACAGCCCCTCCACCTGCGACTCGAAGGCGAAGGCCAGGCCTATGCCATCCAAGGCCGCGGAGATGCCCAGCTCCTGGTCATTGATGGTAAGCGG
The DNA here is from genome assembly GCF_002209485.1 of Achromobacter sp. HZ34. Lineage (GTDB taxonomy): Bacteria > Pseudomonadota > Gammaproteobacteria > Burkholderiales > Burkholderiaceae_B > Bordetella_C. The sequence goes on from NZ_NJIX01000004.1 coordinate 601,682, forward strand.
GCCGTCGATCTCCACTTTCAGCTCGATGCCGCCGCGCGCGAATTCCCAAGCATAGACCCTGCCATCCGCGAACCGGAACCGGATGCACGGCAGGTCCTTCAACTGCTTGGGACTGCGCGGCTTGGCATGCTTCTCGAAAAACGCCGGCGACGCGACGATGGCAGTGCGCTGGCGCGGCCCCAGCGGTACCGCGATCATGTCCTGCGCCAGCGTTTCACCGAAGCGGATGCCGGCATCGTAGCCCTCGGCCACCATGTCGACGATGGCATTGTCTATGCCCAGTTCGATATTGGCGCCGGGATGCGCGGCCAGAAACCCGGACACCAAAGGCAGAAGCTCCATCTGCGCCGCGGCGCGCGCCACATTGATACGCAGTGTTCCCACCGGCTGGTCGCGAAAACTGTTGAGATCGTCGATCGCGTCTTCGATGTCGCGAAAAGCCGGACCGACACGGCTGTACAGGCGTTCACCCACTTCAGTGAGCGCCACACTCCTGGTCGTACGGTTGAACAGGCGCAGATTCATTTTCTCTTCCAGCGCCCGCAGCGCATGGCTGAGCGCCGATGGCGTGCACCCGATCTCCGCTGCGGCGCGCCGGAAATTCCTGTGGTTGGCAATCGCCAGGAAACTGGCCAGATCTGTCGCGCCGATTTTAGCCATTGATGAAATTTCTTCAGTAGTCCAGGAAGATTTTTGGATATTCTCTCATCAACTCGCCGCTCCTACCATACGCATCAAGGGAGTACGGAACCGCCGGCCTCCCCAGTTTCCAGGAGGCGCGCCGCCGCGCCGTCCCAACCCGACAGGAGCAATATCATGCAGAAAATCTGGTTCGTTACTGGCGCCTCCCGTGGCTTCGGCGCCCTCATCGTGGAACACGCCCTCAAGCATGGCGACAAGGTCGTGGCGACGGCCCGCAATCCCCAATCCGTCATCGACCGCTTCGGCGCGCAGGAGCATCTGCTGGCCTTGCCGCTGGACGTGACCAACGAGGAGCAGGCTCACGCTGCCGCCAAGGCGGCCGTCGAAAAATTCGGGCGTATCGATGTGCTGGTGAATAACGCCGGCTTCGGTTTGCTCGGCGCGGTCGAAGAAGCCAGCGCGCAGGAAATCGAAGCGCTCTATCGCACCAATGTGTTCGGCCTGCTGGCGGTGACGCGCGCAGTGCTGCCGCATATGCGGCAGCAACGCAGTGGCCGCATCTTCAACTTCTCCTCGGTGGGCGGCTATCGCAGCGCCGCGGGTTTCGGGGTGTACGCATCGACGAAGTTCGCGGTCGAAGGCCTGACCGAAGCGCTATACGAAGAATTGGGGCCGTTGGGCATCCACGTGACGGCGGTGGAGCCGGGCTATTTCCGCACGGACTTTCTCGATAGCACATCGCTTACCGTAAGCCCGGTGCAGATCGACGATTACGCCGCCACCGCCGGTGCGGTGCGCGAACGCGCCAGGCAGATCAGCCATGCGCAGCCGGGCGATCCCGCCAAGCTGGCCGAAGTGCTGGTGGCCTTCGCCGATGCCCCGAATCCGCCGGTGCGCCTGCCCCTGGGTAGCGATACCGTCGCCGCGATCGCAGCCAAACACGCCAGCGACGCGGCGCTGCTGGCGGAGTGGCGCGCGGTCGCGGTCTCCACCGATTTCGCTGCGCCGTAAACGCTACGCAGTAAAATCCTCCAGCCAAAATATAAGGGGGAGACCAGGTCATGACGAGTACCACGCGTATGTCCGGCGCGGATTATTTGTGCGTCGCCGGTGTCGTCGTGATCTGGGGCTGCAACTTCGTCATCATGAAACTGGGGCTCAAGGGCCTCAGTCCCATGTTGCTGGGAGCATTGCGATTTTCCGTGGCCTCCCTGCCATTTCTTCTTTTCGTCAAACCGCCGGCGCTGCCGTGGCGCTATGTGATCGTGGTCGGACTGCTGCAAGGACTGGGCCAGTTCGGCCTGCTGTTCACGGCACTCAAGTTCGGGATGACCGCCGGGATGGCATCGGTGGTCATGCAGATGCAGGCCATGTTCACCATATTGCTGTCAGGGCCGTTGCTCAACGAACATGCCAATGTGCGCCAGTGGGCGGGTTTGGTCGTCGCCGCGGCGGGACTGGCCGCCATCGCACTGGGGCATGGTGAAGGGCCTGGGCAGATGACGCTGATCGGTTTTGTCCTGACGCTGGCTGCGGCCAGCATGTGGGGCGCCTCGAATGTGGTGATCCGCTTTGCACAGAAGACCGGTATCGCCTACGACCCGGCCGCCTTCGTGATCTGGAGCAGCCTGATGCCCATCGTGCCGTTCTTCCTGCTGTCCATTTTGCTGGAGGGCGGTGATGCCACGTGGGCGATGCTGCGCGGCATCGGCCTGCACGAGGGCCTGGCGGTGCTTTACCTGGGTTTGCTCGCGACCTTGCTGGCTTATTCCTTGTGGACGCGCTTGCTGCAACGGCATCGCGGTGCCCGCGTATCCCCTTATTCCCTGCTGGTGCCCGTGATTGGATTATGGGCGGGCGCGCTTGCGTTCGATGAGCAGCTTTCCGCTTTGCAATGGACGGGTGTGGCCACGATTATGGTGGGATTGCTGATCAATCAATTCGCCCTGCGCAGATAATCCACGGCGCTCAAGGAAAAATCGCCGGCCGCGGGCCATTTTGCCCCTGAGCCGAACAAGGGATATTCAAACAGCCAGGCCCATTGCCGGTTATGGTTGAGCGGTCGCGGAAGCCGCCAGGGATGTCAGGTGGGGGCTCCTGCCACCGATCAATCGCCGGCTGCCTGAGCCAGCACTGACCTATGCGGACGACAGTGACCGACTCCAATCAATACACTCCCCCCAAAGTCTGGACGTGGAACCAGCCCAACGGCGGCACGTTCGCGAACATCAATCGGCCCATCGCCGGCCCGACGCACGAAAAGGAACTGCCCGTCGGGCGCCACCCCCTGCAGCTGTATTCCCTGGCCACGCCCAATGGGCAGAAGGTCACCATTCTGCTGGAGGAACTGCTGGCCCTGGGGCACAAGGGTGCGGAATACGATGCCTGGCTGATCAAGATCGGTGAGGGCGATCAATTCGGCAGCGGATTCGTCGGTGTCAATCCGAACTCCAAGATTCCCGCCTTGATGGACCGCTCCGGCGCCAAGCCCGTGCGCGTCTTCGAATCCGGTTCCATCCTGCTTTATCTGGCGGAAAAGTTCGGTGCTTTCCTGCCGACCACGCAGCCGGAACGGGCCGAGGTGCTGTCGTGGCTGTTCTGGCAGATGGGTAGCGCGCCTTATCTGGGCGGCGGCTTCGGGCATTTCTATGCCTACGCGCCGACGAAGATCGAATACGCCATCGACCGCTTCGCCATGGAGACCAAGCGCCAGCTGGACGTGCTGGATCGCCGCCTGGCGGAAAGCGAATACCTGGGCGGTTCCGATTACTCGATCGCGGACATCGCGGTGTTCCCCTGGTACGGTGGCATGGTCAAGGGCTGGTCGTATGGCGACTCGGCCGAGTTCCTGTCGACGCACGAGTACAAGAACGTGTTGCGTTGGGCCGATGCGATTCTTGCACGGCCCGCGGTGGTCCGCGGCCGCATGGTGAATCGCACCAGTGGCGATCCCGCCGGCCAGTTGCGCGAGCGCCATGACGCCAGCGACTTCGAGACGAAGACGCAGGACAAGGTCGTCGGCTAGGGCCTCTCCGCCGGGTCCCGGGTTTCCAGGTCCTGTGTCCGGGGCCTGTGTCCGGGCTCCGAACCCCCCGGGGCTCGGTCTAGTGCCCGCTGCCTTGCACGCCTTCTGGCAGCGGTCCGACGTAGCGTCCCCTGGGCCGGATCACTTGAGCCTCGCCCAACTGTTCCAGGCTATGCGCCAGCAGCCCCACGCTGCGCGCGGTGGCGAACAGGCCGAACACTGCATCGGCGGGCAGGCGCAAGTGCGCGGCCAGCGCGGCCAAGGCCGCGTCGATATTGGGCTGCAGGCCGGTCAGGTGAGCCACTTTGTGGATGAAGCGCGCGACGACCTCGGGCGGCTCGAACAAGGCCAGCAGCGCTTGCGCGCGCGGATCGCCGTCCGGATACAGATGATGGCCGAAGCCGGCCAGGGACATGCCCGTCGAGAGATAGTGCGCGATCACATGGTCGTCGCCCAGGCGCTCCACTTCATTGAACAACGCTTGTACGCGGCCCGAGGCATCGCCATGCAGGGGCGCCGCCAGGGTCGTCAGGCCGGTGAGCAGGCACGCCGGCAGGGACGCGGCATTCGATGCGGCGATGCGCGCCGCGAAGGCGGAGCTGGTCAGTTCGTGGTCGACCAGCAGGACCATGGCGGTGCGAAACAGGTCGGCCACCTTGGCGGGTTGCTTCCAGCCTGACGCGAAACGCTGGTGCAGGGGCGCATCGCCCTGTTTCGCACCGAAGGCATCCGCCAGTTGCCCGACCAGGCTCTGGCACTCGTTGTGCAGGACGCGGGTCGTGCGGCCCCGGGTTGAATGCCCGGTCGCGGCCAGGGTCGCCAGCCGCGTGAACGCAGCGACGCGGCCGCGCGCGTCCGGCTTCGTTGTCGCCGCCGCCATTTTCCAGGCGAAGTCCACGTCCTGTTCGGCATTCCACAAGCGCTTCGCCACTTCCTCGACGGTGGCAGTGCGCGCCAGTGCCACGGCATCCTGGCCACGGTAGTACAAACGCTGCCGGATGAAGGTCGAGACCGCTGTCGGGATGCTGGGTTCGGATCCGAACAGCGTGTTGGTGGCCAGCGTTTCATGCTTGCGGCCAGCCTGTTTGCGCCTGGCCAGTGTGGCGACGTCCTCGGCCCGATAGAGACTGCGCCGCGTGTCCTCGGGGTCCGTCATGACTTCCAGCTTGCCGCGGCTGACGTAGGCGTAGACCGTTTGCGGGCGCACGCCCAGCTGGCTACACGCCTCGGCCATCGAAATCCAGGAAGCCATGCGGATCCTAAAAAAGAGAAGAAGAAAAGTTCGGGACCCCTGGCTTGCGCTCGGCTCGGCGGGGCCCGCCCCCGCCCGGTCCGGTTTCGCTCGGCCTGGCTTCGCTCGGCCCGGCTTCGCTCGGCCCGGCTCGACCTCGCCCAGCCAGAGCCGGGCCGGCCCGTCCTGGCGCGGCTCTGGCTTGGCCGCGCGCGCCGCCCCCCCCGGACTGAGTCCGGCTTAGCGTCCGGTGAGCCTGCGCGAGTGAGCCCACAAACTTTTATATATTGATTTTGTACATCAATATTGCCATCACAATCAATCATTACCTACCATGGACGCATTCATCCAAAAACGATTCCGAGACAAACGCTGCGGACCCCGTCCGCTTCCCGATCTAGAGGCGTAGCGATATGAAGCCCCAGGTGCTGCAACTGAACCCCATCCTGATCCCCGCGATCAACGACGAACTGGCATCGCTGTACCAGATGCACAAGCTGTTCGAAATGAGCGATCCGCAGGCCTTCCTGCGCGAACAGGGCGCGGCCGTGGGTGCGGTGATCACCGGCGGCCACACCGGCATCTCCCGCGACATGCTGGCCCAACTGCCCAACCTGAAAGTGGTGGCGGTGAACGGCGTGGGAACGGATGCAGTCGATCTTGCCTACTGCCGCGAACGTGGCCTGCCCGTGACGGCGACCATCGGCGCGCTGACCGAAGACGTGGCCGACCTGGCCATCGGCTTGCTGATCGCCGCCTGCCGTAATCTCTGCGCCGTCGACCGCTTCGTCCGCGACGGCCAGTGGGAGCAGCATCCTTCGCCCAGCGCGATCCCCTTGGCGCGCCGCTTCAGCGGCATGCGGGTGGGCATCGTCGGCATGGGCCGGGTAGGGCGCGCGGTCGCCGTGCGCGCGGCGGCGTTCGGCTGCCGGATTTTCTACACCGACCTGCAACGCATGAACGATGTCGAACACGAATTCGTGCCCGGCCTGATCGACCTGGCGCGCACCTCGGACGCACTGGTGCTGTGCGCCGCCGCCGACAAGGCGGAAGGCATCGTCGACGCCGCCGTGCTGGACGCATTGGGCCCGCGCGGATTCCTGGTGAACGTGGCGCGTGGCAGACTGGTCAACGAAGCGGACCTGACCGAGGCCCTGACCGCCGGCCGTATCGCCGGCGCGGGCCTGGACGTGTTCGTCGATGAACCGTGCGTGCCCGCTGCGCTGCGCCAGTCCGAACGCGCCACCCTGCAGGCGCATCGCGCCAGCGCCACGTGGGAGACCCGCGAGGCCATGGCAAGAATGGTGCTGGATAGCGTCGCCCAGGGCCTGGCGGGCCAGCGTCCGACGATGAGCCTGACGACATGACGGATTACGTGTTTCCCCCGTCGGCACCGACCACTTTGCCTGTCGCGGGCATGTCGCGGCTGTTCCCCGTGTCACGCGTCTACTGCATCGGCCGCAACTACCAATGGCAGCCGGATGAACCCGCGCCGACGGCGATGCCGGGGTGGTTCATGAAGCCGGCCAATGCCGTCATCCCGGCCGAGGTCGTCCTGCCCTATCCGCCGGCAACGGCGGCGTTCTGTCCCGAGATCGAACTGGTGGTTGCCATCGGCCGCGGCGGCCGTGACATCGATCCCGCCGAAGTCGAAGCGGCGCATATCTGGGGTTATGCCGCCGGCCTGGACATGACGCGCCGCGACCTGCAGCAGGAAGCCAAGCGCGTCGGCGGTCCCTGGGAACCCGCCAAGGCCTTCGATTATTCCGCGCCTTGTACGCCGCTGGTGCCCGTCCAGGCGTGCGGCCATCCCAAGGCGGGCGCGATCTGGTTGTCGGTCAACGGCGTCGAGCGCCAGCGTGCCGATGTGGCCGATCTGCTGTGGTCCGTGCCTGAGCTGGTCGCCATGCTGTCGCGGTCCGTCACGCTGATGCCGGGAGACCTGGTTTTCACCGGCACACCCGTGGGCGTGGCGCCGCTGCAGCCCGGCGATGCCGTCACGGCGGGCGTGGACGGCATAGGCACGCTGTCGATGATCGTATCCAGCCCGCCAGGCGATAACCCCGGCGTCCTGCGTGGCGCCGACGCAAGCCATTGCCGGCAGGCCTATGCCTGAGCAGGGCGGCGCGCGCCGGACGCCAGCCATCCACGCTCACGCACGAGGCCCGCGGTGCCGTATTCCTTTCCAAGCTTGAATCACTCACGTATTGCAGGAGTCTCGCCTTGAACGCCACCTCTTCCAAGAAAATCGCCCTGGTCACCGGTGCCGGCAGCGGCGTGGGACGGCTTAGCGCTATCGCGCTGCTGAACGATGGCTGGACGGTCGTGCTGGCGGGCCGTCGCGCGGAGCCCCTGGAGACCTTGGCGGCCGAGGCCGCGGCACGCGGCCAGACGGCCCTGGCCATTCCCACCGACGTCACCAGCCCGGAAAGCGTGCAGGCCCTGTTCGACAGGATAGAAAAGGAATACGGCCGCCTGGACATGCTGTTCAACAACGCCGGCGTGAACGCGCCCGCCGTGCCGATGGACGAACTGCCCCTGGAGAAGTGGTTCGCCGCCATCAATACCAACGTCACCGGTGTGTTCCTTTGTGCCCGCGCCGCCTTCGGCCTGATGCGCCGGCAGTCGCCGCAGGGTGGCCGCATCATCAACAACGGTTCGATTTCCGCGCACACGCCGCGTCCCTTCACAGCCCCGTACACGGCCAGCAAGCATGCGGTCACGGGCCTGACCAAGGCCCTGTCGCTGGACGGCCGCGCCTTCAACATCGTGGCCGGCCAGATCGATATCGGCAACGCCTTGACCGAACTGTCGGAACGCATGAAGCGCGGCGTGCTGCAGGCCAATGGCACGACGGCGCCGGAACCGATGATGGATGCGCAGCACGTGGCCAATGCCGTCAAGCACATGGCTTCGCTGCCGCTGGACGCCAATGTGCTGACCATGACCGTCATGGCCAGCAATATGCCGTTCGTCGGGCGCGGTTGAAGCCGATCGAGACACGCTGCAGGAGCACGCAGGAGGAAGGACGCAGTACGCAATAGCAGGGCCGCGGCGATGGATTCTCGGAGCGAATCCGAGAGACCTGTCCCGCCAGAATTCCATGAGAGTTGAGCATCAACCAATACATCAACCAATAGGAAGGAGACATCGATGCAATTCAAACCTTTGTTCAAGGCGCTCGCCGCCACCACGGTCACTGCCATGCTGGCGGTGGCGCCCTACGCCGCGTCGGCGCAGGGCTATCCCGATCATCCCATTCGCATGATCGTCCCCGCGCCGCCAGGTGGTGGCATCGACATCATTGCCCGGGTGGTCGGCGAGAAGCTGTCCACCGCGCTGGGCCAGGCCGTGATCGTGGACAACCGTCCCGGCGCGTCCAACAACCTTGGCACGGAACTGCTGGCCCACGCCAAGCCCGACGGCTACACCATAGGCATCGTCGGCGGCAGCCACAACATCAACAAGTTCCTGTTCAAGAACCTGGGTTGGGATCCGGAGAAGAGCTTCGAGCCCATCATCTACACGCACGAGATTCCGCTGGTCTTTGCCATCTATCCGAAGGTGCCGGCCAAGACCTTGCCGGAACTGGTCAGCTATATGAAGGCCCATCCGGACGAGGCCAAGGTGGCCACGTCCGGCCGCGGCAGCGCGCAGGAGATGGCGGCGGAGATGTTCAAGATGGCCAGCGGCGTGCCGATGTTGATGATTCCGTACAAGGGTTCATCGGCCGCGCATCCGGACCTGCTGGCGGGCCGCACCTTGCTGTACATCGATACCATCAGCGCCATCCAGGAGCAGGTGAAATCCGGCAATGTGCGCGCGGTGGCGGTGTCGTCGCTCAAGCGCGCCAAGGCGCTGCCGGACGTGCCCACCGCCGACGAACAGGGCATCAAGGGCTATGACGCCAACACCAATGGCGGCATCCTGGCGCCCGCCGGCACCCCCAAGGCCATCGTCGACAAGCTCAACGCCGAGATCAACAAGGCCTTGCAGATGCCCGACGTGCGGGCCAAGCTGGAAGCCGCCGGCATCGACATCCAGGGCGGCTCGCCGCAGGACTATGCCAAGGTGATCCACGCCGATCTGGAAAAATGGGGCAAGGTGGTCAAGCAGGCCGGCATCGAGCCGGAGTAAGGTTCACCGCGCGCCCTACGACGCGCGGTGTCTCAAGCCTGCGTCCGCGCCGACGCCTATCCCGCCGTGGCCGTGCGTATCGCGCCGATCAGGGCGTTGAGTTCGGCGTCGCGGTCCGGTTCGTTGGCGCTGACATAGCGCGGTTCCGGATATGCGGCCAGCTGCACGACGACAAGGTCGGCGGCGCGGTCGATGAAGATGCGTTGCCCCGAATGGCCCATGGCCATCATGGCGCCGTCGCCGCGTAGCCACCAGCTGTAGCCGTAGGCGCGCAGGTCCAGCGCGCGGCGTTGGGCGGCATGCTGGTCTGCCGGAATCTCGAAGGCCGGCGTGGCGGACTGCTCGACCCAGCCCTCGGGCAGGATGCGCCGGCCGTCGACCACGCCATCGTCCAGCACGAATTGCGCGAAGCGGCCGATGTCACGCAGGCTCATGCCCGCGCGGCTGCCGCCGATCTCCTGGCCGTCATCGGATTCCAGGGTGTAGAAGCCGTCGAACTCCATACCGCAAGGCTGCCAGATGCGCTTGGACATATAGTCGGCCAGCGTGCCACCCGTCGCGGCGCTGAGCACCGCCCCCAGCAGATAGGTGTCGCCGGTGTTGTACTGCCACACCGCGCCGGCGGGGTTGCCGCGCGGGCAGGACCGCAGCAGGGCCAGCACGCCGCCGGGCACCTTGTCGGCCAGCGACTTGCTGTAGCGGTTCACGTGGGACTGCTTGTCCGTGTAGTCCTCGCGCCAGTCTATGCCGGACGACATGGTCAGCAGGTGACGCACGGTGACGTCTTCATACGCGCAGCCGGCCAGCGTGCGGACGTAGCGCGTGACGGGGTCATCCAGGCTGGCGATGGCGCCGTCATGCAGCGCCGCGCCCACCAGCATGGCGGTCATGGACTTGACGGTCGACATGGTGGACCAGCGCTCTTCGGGGCGGAAACCCAGGCCGTAGCGTTCCAGGATGATGTGGCCGCGATGGATGGCCAGCAGGCCGGCCACGTTGTTGCGGTCCATGAATTCGGCGACGTCGCGGGCCTGGCCATCCAGGGTATAGCCGGGCCGGACTTCGGCCGCGCGCGGCATGGCCTTGGCCGCGGGACCGCGCGCGATGGTGCGCGTCGCGAACAGGCGGTCGACGATGCGATAGCCGTAGGACTGCAGGCAGGGCGGCCACAGCAGGAAGTCTTCGCCGCGCGGCAAATGTTGCACGGCTTGCGCCAGGGACGGGTTCGAGGTGTCGTTCATGGTTCAGTCGTTGCGGATGCCCAGGCGCTGGACGATGGGGCCCCATACGGCGGCCTCCTGCTTCATCGATTGCGCGACGGATTGCGGGCCCAATTCCTTGGGCGGGGTCATGTAGATCTCGGCCATCTGCTTGCGCACGTTTTCATCGGCCCAGAATTTACGGGTGGCCTCGGTCAGGCGCGCGACGATTTCCGGCGAGGTGCCGGCCGGTGCCATCACGCCGTACCAGGCATCGCCCGGGAAGCCTTTGGCGCCGACTTCGGCGATGGTCGGCACGTCCGGCAACTGGGGGTCGCGTTCCGCGCCGAACAGGACCAGGGGTACGGCCTTGCCGGTCTTGATCTGCGGGATGGCGCCGGACAGGGCATCGGACGTCAGGTCGATCTGGCCGCCGATCAGGTCCATCATGGCCGGCGCCGCGCCCTTGTAGGGGACGTGCGACATCTGCAGGCCGAAGTGGTCGGCCAGGAAGGCGACGTTCAGATGGGTGGAGTTGCCGATTCCCGCCGAGCCGTAGTTCAGCTTGCCCGGCCTGGCCTTGGCCTGCTGCACCAGGTCCTGGATGTTACGGATGTGGGTGGCGGGATTGGCCACCAGCACCTGCGACGTGCCCGCCACTTTGGTGACGGGCGTGAAGTCCTTGGTCGGGTTGTAGGCAAGCTGGGCGTAGGTGAAGGGATTCACCGACATATTGGACGTGCTGCCGAACAGCAGGTTGTAGCCGTCGGCCGCTTGCTTGGCGACGTAGGCAGCGGCGATGCTGCCATTGGCGCCGGGTTTGTTCTCGACCACGATGGTGCCGCCGATGGCCTTGCCTGCGTAGGCGGCCCAGGCCCGGGCCAGCGCATCGGCGGCGCCGCCGGCGGCGACCGGCACGAAGACCGACACCGGGCGCGTGGGCCATTGCGCGGCGTGGGCGGCTTGGCCCAGGGCCAAGGCGAATACAGCGGCGATAGCGGCCAGGGCAGTCCTGGGTGTCGCGTTGGCGGTCATGGTCTGGCGCTCCAGAAGAGGGTCGGACGACGGGGCCGTCCAGGATGTGTCCAAATACGTGTGCCCAGATTCTAGGTAGCCGGTTTCATGACGTCCAATGCATAATTCATCAAACGGTCATGAGTCGAAAATCATAAAAAGCGAGGGGAAGCATGAATCTGCAGCAGCTGGAGCACTTTCTGGTTCTCGTCGAAATGCAGTCCTTCAGTCGCGCGGCCGCCAAGCTGCACCTGACGCAGCCGGCCTTGAGCCGCAGCATCCGAGCGCTGGAAGAGGGCCTGGGCGGCCGATTGCTGGAGCGCGACAAGGGCAAGACGTTGACGGCCCTGGGCGAGCTGGCGATCGCCCGGGCCCGCCGCATCCGGGTGGAACTGGCGGAATTGCGGCGCAGCGCCAGCCTGCTGGCGGAGTACGCGGGCGGTACCTTGAAATTGGGATTGGGGCCCACGCCCACCGCCATCCTGTCGGTGCCCCTGCTGCGCGAGATGATGCAGCGCTATCCCGCCATCAAGCTCTTATTGAGTGGCGGCACGTCGGAGATGCAGGTGCAGGAACTGCGTGACGGCGTGGTCGATGCGCTGGTCGTGCACCGCAATCACATACCGGCCGACGCCGACCTGCACCTGACGTTCTTTCCGCGCACGCCCCTGGGCTTCGTGGTGCGCGCGGGGCACCCCCAGGCGCGGGCGCGGTCGCTGGACTACGACACGTTGCGGCGCTATCCGGTCGCGGCCAGCGGGCGGGCGATGAGCGACGAGGTCATGCATCATTTGAATGCGTACTTCGGGCCGCATGCCCATTTCCTCGATGCCGTGCAATATCAGTCCAATGACATCCAGTCGCTGGTCGAGCTGGTGCGTACCAGCGATGCGGTGTTCTTCGGCGTGTTGCAGGTGGCGCAGCCCTTGATCGACAGCGGTGAATTGCTGCGGCTGCGCCTGGAGCCGGCCTTGCAACTGTCTTCGCAATTCGTCTTCGTCACGATAGAGGGCAAGACCTTGCCGCCGGCCTTGTTGCGGGTGCGGGAAATCTGCGCGCAGCAGATGGGCGGGGCGGTCTCGATGAACCCCACCCCGTGAAAACCGCCTCGGCGGCAACCGCCGCCGGCGCCGTCATGCGTGCGGAGTGACTTGTGCCGCGGCGGCTACCGTCGCGGTGCCGACGGTGGTTTCGTCCGGCGTGCCGTGGGCGTTTTCACGGCACGCGATACCGATGCGGTGCAGCAGCCATACGGCGCGTTCGAACAGACGGGTGGCCAGCAACAGCTCGCGTGCCTGGTCGTTGTCGTGGGCATCCGACGCCATCACCTGGCGGCGCAGGCGTTCGAGCAGTTCGCCGCGGTCGCCCGTCAGCTGGATCAGCACGTCCAGATCATGCGGATCGGCCACGCCTTCCGCACTGACGGTATCGGCCAGCAGGCAGATCTGCGTACGCAGGGCCTCGCACAGGTTGGACAGCAGGCGCGGGCGCTCACCGTCCCAGGCGTCGACGATGCCGCTGAATTCCGCCAGGGTGTCCTGCAGGGCCTGCAGGTTCTCCAGGCTCGATTGTTCGTGCGCGGCCCGCGCCAGGTCCTTGCGGGTCAGGCCTCGGCCGGCCACGGACAGCAGGAAGGCCGCGGTTTGCGCGGCGACGTTGCGATGGCCGGCCAGCAGGTGGCGGCGTTGCGCCGGCGCGCGTCCGTCTTCCTGGTCGAGATCGGGCAGCAGGCGAGGCAGGGCGGCGGTAAGGCGATCGCGTTCCAGGCGCACCAGTTCCAGGGCGTTGACGGGATCCTCGGCGGCGCGATCGTAGATGTAATGCGGTTGGCTGGCCTGTTCGACGGGATCGGCCGGCGTCAGGCGCGCGGTGAGCCTGATGGCACGGTCGCGCAGCATGGTGACGGGCAGGGCGCCCACCAGTTGCATGGCCAGGAACAGCACGGCCAGCAGCGAGGCCGCCTGGCTGTTCGGCACGGTCACGCCGCCGCTGCGCAAGGAATAGACCAGCCACGCCGCCGCGACCAGGACGGAGCCGCCGCCCTTGACCATGACGTGCACCAGGCACAGCTGGCGGCCGCTACCCTTCAAGCCGCTGCCGGAGAGCAGCACCGCCAAGCCGCTGCCCAGGTTGGCGCCGGTCATTATCCAGAAGGCGGCTTCGAATTTCATGAAGCCCGTATGCAGGGACGCCACCGCCAGGATGGTGGCGGTGGATGCCGACTGGGTTGCCACCGCGATGATCACGCCCAGGGCCAGCGCCACCGGCGAAGACATGCCGTCGCCGAGCAGGGTATGCCAGTCGTTGACGGTCAGCGCGTCCGGGGCGTGCTTGATGAAATCCAGCCCCATGAAAAGCAGCGCCAAACCCAGGCCGGCCCAGATCCAATCGCGCCGCAGCGCGTGATAGTCCAGCTTGAAGTGCAGGGACAGGCCGGCGGCCGCCACCAGATAGAGCACCACCAGGCGGATGTCCAGCGTCGCCAGGAAGACCAGCAGCGCGGTGCCGGCGTTGGCGCCGGCCACGACGGGCGCCGCCTGGTTTACCGACAGAACGCGGCCGTGGACCAGGTTGGCGGTGATCAGGGTGACGGCATTGCTGGATTGCGTGATGGCGCCGGCCAGGGCACCGGCGAACAGGCCGCTCCAGCGCGAAGCCGTGGCCATGTGCAAGGCCGACCGCACCCTGTGCCCCATGGCTTGCCGCAAATGCTGGCCGATCAGGCGCAGGCCGATGAACAACAGTCCCAGGCCTGATAAGAGTTCAGCAACGGTAATCATGGATCGACAGCGGCAGCGGCTTGGCGGCGGAAAATCCGCGAATACTATGACACGAATATTTCAATGTCATGTCAGGGCGCAGGGCGGGCGGCGGGTGGTGGCCGGGCCGCGCGAGTGGTCTTGGGAGTTGTCTTGCAGGGTGTCCTGCAAGTCCGCTTTCAAGTCGTCGTTCAGGCAGCGGGCGCGACCTCTTGCGTCGACTCGCTGACCGGGACTCAGGTTCAGCCGAGGCGCGCCAGCGCGGCCGCGCGCGTATCCACCACGGTAAGGATGGCAAGGAAGCCGCTGATTTCAAAGACTTCGCTGACCTGGGGCTGGATCTGGCACAGGGCCAGGGCGCCGCCTTGTTGCTTGAGTTTTTTCGCCAGCAGCAGGATCACGCGCAGGCCGGCACTGGAAATGTAGTTCAAGCCGGCCAGGTCCAGCACCACCTTGCGTGCGCCATTTTCCAGGTGATCCAGCAGCTCGCCTTCGATGGCCGTGGCGTTGGCGCTATTGATTTGTCCCTGCAGCACGACGACCAGGGCGTCGCCTTCTTTTTCGGTTGCGAGAGTCATGGGGGCAGTTCCGGAATGAATACGTATGCGCAAGGGCGGACGCGTTGAATCGTTGCGGGAATATCGTGTCCGTGGCCGCGGGCCAGGAGCAGCGCCGGGGAAATAAAACGCTCGCATGATACGCGACTGGCGCTGCGGACGATACGTTGCCATCACGAAAATCACGCGCGTGGTGCATACTTCTGCCTAAGGAAAGGCACTCAGCCGAAAGACACTCATCCGCGCCACTATCACCGTCATGCCCGACGATACGCTATCCCTGCGACCTGAAGACGACCCGATAGGGCGCGCCATGCAATGGCTGGAAGGCATTGCCGATCGCAAGGACTGGACGCCGAAGGTACGTTTCGGCCTGACCCTGAGCGTGGATGAAGCGCTGACCAATATCGTGGCGTATGCGTTCACCCCGGCCGCGGCCGACGGGCCTTCCATCGAACCGGCCATCGACCTGGTTTGCGCGGACGACGGCCACGAGATCAAGGTGGTGATCGCCGACAACGGCCACGCTTTCGATCCTACCGGCCTGGAGATCGCCGACGCCGCGCTGACGCTGGACGAAGCGGAAGTAGGCGGCCATGGCTTGCGGCTGATGCGGCATTACCTCAAGTCCTTCCACTATCAACGCGACGGCGCGTGGAACCGCCTGACCCTGGTGCTGGATAACCCGCCGAAGATGTAAGCGCTCGAATTATTACAGTGCATTTAGTCGCATTTCGTATATATTCTGGAGCCCTTCCCCCGCCTATCCAGGTCCGCGCCGCATGGCTGAGCTCTCTGCGCTCCGACAATTTCGTCCCGGCCACCCCGATGCGGCCGCCAGCCTGCTCACGCGGGGCGCGGACGCGTCGCCCGGTGGCAGCGCCGCCAGCCCGCATCGTGTCTATGCCCGTGTCGATGCCGCCGCGGTGGCGCACAATCTGGCCTGCCTGCGTGGCCTGATGCAGGCCGCTGGGTCGGCGCCACGGATCTGGGCGACCGTGAAGACGGACGCGTATGGCCATGGCGTGGCGCGTGTCCTTGCCGGACTCGCGGATGCCGATGGCCTGGCGGTGGCGCAGCTAGGGGACGCGCAGGCTTGCCGCAAGGCCGGCTGGTCGGGGCCCGTCCTGGTGTACGGCGGCTTGCTTGATACGGACGATGTGCGCGATTTGTCGATGCCCGGCCTGCACCTGGTCATCTCGCAGCCGGGCCAGCTCGATCGCCTTGAACAGGAAAACGCGCTGCCTTTCCCCTTGTCGCTATGGCTGCGTTATGCCGGCGATCTCGGCATGAACGGCTTCGACGAACTCGCTTACCTCGACGCCTATCGGCGCTGCCAGGCCCTGGTGGAGCGCGGCATGGTGACGATGGTCGGCCATTTCCAGCACTACGGGCAGGGCGAGGATCCGGCCAGCGTGGCTCGCGCGAATACCCGCTTCGACGCGTTGACCGGCGGGCTGGCCGGTCCGCGCAGCGCGGGCAACTCCGCGTCGATCGTGCATCCCGCGGCGGCACGCATCGCGATGGATTGGGTGCGCCCCGGACTTGCGTTGTATGGGGCCAGCCCTTTGCCCGGCATCGATGGCAGCGCCCTGGGGTTGCGTGCGGCCATGTCGCTGCATTCACGCCTGTGCAGCGTGCGTGATGTCGCGGCCGGCGACCGTATTGGCTATGGCGGTGCCTTCGTCGCCCCGCGCGCGATGCGGGTCGGCCTGGTGGCCTGCGGTTATGGCGACGGCTATCCGCGGCATGCGCCCGCGGGTACTCCGGTCAATGTCGGCGGTGTGCGGGTGGAGAGTCTCGGCGTCGTTACGATGGACAGCCTGCTGGTCGATCTGGGCGCAGCGCCCGATGCCGAGGTCGGCACCCCCGTCACGCTATGGGGCAGCGAGGACTTGCCCGTGGAAGCCGTCGCCAGGCATGTCGGCACCATCGCCGCGGCCCTGCTGACGTCGCTGACACCGCGCGTCGTATTCGTCGACGCGTATTGAGCCAGGTCGCCTGCGGCGACGCCCGCTACGTTGAATGGCGTGCCAGGATCCGCAACGATCCGCCCGCATGGATCCTTACGTGCTGACCTACGCGCCCGATGTCCGTTGCACGCCACGGCCAGGCGCGAAGAACAGGAACAGCAGCGTGGCGACCAGGTAGACGCCGCCGGCGATCGCCAGGCTGGTGTTCATGCCCATGCTGCCGAACAGCGCGCCGACCATCAACGGCCCGGCCATCTGCCCCAGCTTGTCGGCGGCCCGCATCACACTGGTCGCGCCGGCCGCGCCGTAGTCCTGCACTCGTGGCAAGCCAAGCATGTAAGGCGATTGCGACGCGCCGGAGAAGCAGCTGGCGACCGCGAGCAGGAAGACGGCCAGCGTGGCGGCAGCCAGGCCGCCGCCGAAATACAGTCCTATCATTCCCGCGCTGCCGACCACGCCGCCCAGCACGATCCACGTCTTCTTGGCGTTCGAGCGATCCACCAGTCGGCCCATCAAGGGGCCGACATAGATCACGCACAGGCCATAGATCATCAGCACGCGGCCGATGCTGGACGCGGCCACGCCGGCATGTTCCAGGTAGAGCGGCAAGGCGAAGGACAGCAATCCCACCTGGGCGATGGAGAAGGGGATGACGCTACCCAGCAGCAACAGGCCGAAGTCGCGCGTGAAGACCAGGCGGGCCGTGCGCGTGAAGCCGGAACGCGTGGACGGAGCGGCTTGCGCCCGGGACGGGAGCGCGACGGCGGCGCCTGTAGCAACCGGCGTCGTCGCAATGGCCGGCGACCCTGCGGCCTTCTCCGCAACCTTCTGCTTGCCCATATATGGCCGCATCAGGGCCAGCACACCCAGCACCGGCATCAACAGCATGAAGGCGCTGATGCCGAACACCAGGCGGAAGCCCAATTGCTCCATCAACATGGCGCCTACCGCGGCACCGGTCAGATGGCCGGCGAACAGGCCGGCGATGACGGTGGTCATATTGCGCCCGCGATACTGCGGTGAACTGCGCGTCACGATGAAACCCTGCAGGCCCATCCACGTCAGGCCATAGCCCAGGCCCACCAGGCCGCGCGCACCCGCGAAGATGGGCAGGCTGCCCGCGCCCGCACACGCCAGCATGCCCAGGAAAGTCACGCCCAGGCCTGACAGCACCGGGAATTGCCAGCCGCGCCGGTCGGTCAGGCGTCCGGCCAGGAGCGCGGTCAGCAGGCCGCAGCCCATTTCCACCGAGATCGGCAGCGCCAGCAGCACATTGGGCGGCAGGTCGATCCAGCCTTCGGGGAGGGTGCGCGCGTACAGGGGCAGGAAGCTCAGCGGCATGGCCCAGGCGAACAGAAACCCGAACATGATGGGGCGGGCGATGCGGCCGATGTCGGAGGCGTCATCGGGGCCCACGCGCGTGCCGTCGGGCGCGACGCCGCGTGCCGCGAAGGCGCGGTTCATCAGCAGCGACAGCAGCAGCAACATTTCCATCGCCGCCACCAGGGCGACGGCGACGACCGTGATCGCATCGATCATGCGGCTGCGCACGCCGGCGCCCAGGACATCGGCGGACAGGCGCAGGACCAGATTGCCTTGGGTGGCTCCCTGGGTCGCTCCTTGTACAGGAGCCTGCGCCGTGTCCCGGCGCCCGGTCAGGGGCAATACCAGCGTCAAATCGTCGGCAACGGCATTGCCGCGTGCGGCGACGCCGGTGTCGCTGCCAACGTTGCCCCCAGCCAAGGGCAGCGGGCCGCGACTGTCGGCGCGATTCAGCAGGTGCCCGCCGGCATCGGTCAGGTCGATTTCGCGGATGGCGGGGAACGTGGCGGCAAGCCGCTGGAACGGCGCTTCGACGCCGCGCAGCTTGTCCACCGCGATGCCGTAGCCGATGATGCGGTCGAGGTCGGTTTGCAGGCCGCGCGCCAGCACCGCCACGTTTTCACGGGTGACCCGCAGCCAGCCTTCGCGGAAAGTCTGCACCGTGTACACCGCGTACACGCCCTGCGCCAACAGCAGGGCGACCAGCGGCACGACGAAGCGCGCGCGGCCGCCCGCGGCCAGCGTGGTCAAGGGCACCAGGAATTTGAATGCCGCGGCCAGCGCCACGCCGACCAGCGCGGTGACGGCCACCAGCACGGCCAGGCTGCGCCACATCAACGCGTGGGCCGCGGCAGCGTCGCGCACGGCGGAGACCACCAGCGCGCCGGCATTCGATTTGGCCGGGTCGGCGCTGGCCAGCGGCACCGCCAGGAGGACGCGGCCGCCACCACTGCTCAGCAGGGCGCCCGACGGACGGGCGGCGATGTCATGGGGCGTGGCTGCGCCGTCGTGCCGGAACAACGCCCGTGCGAGCGTGGCCGCGCCGGCAACGTCGCCCTGGCTGGCGACCGTGCTGCCGTCCGGCAGTAAAACCGCGATGCCGGCCAGATCGTCCGAGCCATGCGTACCGTCGCGCAGCAAGGCATCCATGCCGAAATATTGCGCCAGGGGCTTGCCCAGCCTCAGGCCGTTATCGATGTTCCCGGCCACACGCCGTGCCACCACTTCCACCCGGTCCGCCGTGGTGTCGGCGATCAGTCGATCCAGCGCGGCCAGGCTCAGCGCACCCATCAGCGTCTGGGCAAGCAGCAGAACCGCCAGGCAGGCGAGGGTGACTTCCAGGACGGGGCGGCGGCGCAGCCCGCCAAGGATACGCAGCAGTGGTTCGCGCATGACAAGTGGATGGCAATCGCGCGTTCACATCCGCCAATAGGGGCGAAAAGGCAATGCAGATCGTGAACTTACGCGCAGGACGGTAAAGCTATGATACAGGCAATTAAATATCGTTTTACACTTCTTAAGTTCTGTATCTTCAGCCTTAAGTTCTCTGTAACAGCGTTTTCTTTTTCGGCCCGAGCATGTTCTTGCGTTCCCTCCGCAGCAAGATTTTCCTGTTGGTCCTGGCCATCCTGGTGACAGTGGCGGCCTTCATCATGGTTGCCAGCCGCCGTGATGTGACGAATACCGTGGCTGCCGGTGAGCAACATGCCGTGCGCAACGTGCTGGAGTTGGTGCAGCACGACACCGAAGCGCGCTGGGGGGCCTTGTTCAACGACAAGATCAGTACCGTGCGCAATGGCCGGCGCCAGTTGCTGCAGACCGGTGCCACCGTGGCGTCCGTGCTGGACAGCTATGCGCGCATGGGGGCCACCGGCGTGGTCAGCAACGATGCCGCCAAGGAGATGGCGCGTTCCTGGATCAACCAGCTGCATTTCGACGGGCACCGTTATGCCTTCGTCTACGACGCCGGCGGCCACGTGCTGGCCAGCGGCGCGCCGGAGATGATCGGCCAGGACCTGGGCGGCGTGCTCGACCTGAAGGGCCGCCCGCTGGCGCGCGCCTTGTATGACGAGAGCCGCACGTCGGGCAATGGCTTCGCCATCTACCGCTGGCCGACGCCGGATGGCCTGCGCGAAAGCCGCTATGCCTATTTCGGCTATTTCCGCGCCTGGGATTGGGTGATCGCCATCAGCGACAGCGTGCAGGACATCACCGAGCAGGTGGAACGGCGCCGCACTGAAATGAAGGCCGCGCTGCGCGAGACGCTGTCGCGGCTGACGCTGGCACGCAGCGGTTTCCTGTTCATCGTGGCCAACGATGGCGAACTGGTGGTGGCGCCGCCGCGCCCGGCGATGGCCTTGCTCGGCTCGAAGGACGTGACCGCGGCGAACACCGAGGGCCCGCTTGCGGCGGGCCAGGGCCGCAGCTTGCGTTCGCGCCTGACTGACGTTCGCAGCGCGGGCGAGCCGGAGGTGCTGCAGGCGCGGCTGAACGGCGCCTGGCATATCGAGGCGGTACATTTCCAACCTTTGGGCTGGACCCTGGCCGCCGCCGTGCCGGAGAGCGACTTCGCCGAACCCGCCCGCGCGCTGTTGAATCGGCAGGCGCTGATTTTCGCGGGGACGATGTTGTTGGGGCTGTTGTGCGCGTGGCCGGTGGCCGCCCGTATCGCGCGGCCTTTGCAGCAGTTGGCGCGTTATGCCCGCGCGCTGCCGCGCCAGGACCTGAGGGCACCGCCCGAGGTGCCCGCGCATATCGCCCAGTTGCCGCAGCGGCTGCACGATGAAGTGGGGCGGCTGGCGGATGCCTTCCTGGTCATGGATCATCGCTTGCGCGAAAACGTCGCGCGGTTGATGAACGAAACCACCCGGCGGGAACGTTTCGAGAGCGAACTCAATATTGCGCGCGACATCCAGCTGGGGCTGCTGCCCTTGCCGCTGGAATCGGGCGTGCTGGCGCGTGCCGACCTGCATGCCGTGATGAAGCCGGCCAAGGAAGTGGGCGGCGATCTCTACGATTACTTCACGCTGCCGGATGGCCGCCTGTGCTTCGCCATTGGCGATGTCTCGGACAAGGGCGTGCCCGCCGCGCTGTTCATGGGGATCACTCGTACGCTGATCCGCGCCACCGCCGAAGACGAAAGCGATCCGGCGCGCATCATGGCGCGGGTCAACAACCGGCTGGCCGAAAACAATCCCAATGTGATGTTCGTCACGTTGGTGATCGGCGTGCTCGACCTGGATACGGGCGACCTGCAGTATGCCAATGCCGGCCATCCGCCTCCGCTGGTGGTGGGCGCCGACGGCAAGCTGCGCGTGCTGCCGGGGCGCAGCGGGCCGGCCTGCGGCGTGCAGGAAGACCTGGTGTACACGAGCCTGTCGGGCCATCTGGCCAGCGGCGATACGCTGATCGGCTACACCGACGGGGTGACCGACGCCAGCGATCCCACCGAAGTCCTTTACGGTGAGGCACGCCTGTTGTCCACCGTGGCGCGCGCGGGCTTGCCCGCCGCCACTCTGGCCCAGTGCCTGCTGGATGATCTGCAGGTTCACTCCGCCGGAGCCGAACAATCCGATGACATCACGCTGATCGTGATCCGCCGCCCATGATGAACTGCCTCCACCGATTATTTGCGTCATTGGCCGTGGCGCTGCCCCTGGCGGCCGTGCCCTGCGGCGCGGTCCGCGCGCAGGACACCACGCCGGCACCTGGCGCGCCCGCCACGCCCGCACCCGCTTCGACCGCCGCGCCTGCTTCGAGCGCCGCGCCCGCTTCGACCGCCGCACCCGCTTCGAGCGCCGCACCCGCTTCGAGCGCCGCGCCCGCTTCGACCACCGCACCCGCCACGCCCGCCGTGCAGCCCACGCCGGCTGCCGACCCGGCGGCGCAGCTTGCGCCGGCCGTGGCGCGTGTTTTTCCCACCACGCCCAAGCGCCGTCTTGACGGCCGCAAATGGCGCATCGGCTATTTCGAAAGCGGCGACTACACCGAGTATCCCCGTACCCTGCGCGTGATCGTGGCCGGCCTGCAGCAGCTGGGCTGGGTGACAGTGGCGGACATGCCCGAAGGCCTCAGCGGCCATCAGATGTGGCAGTTCCTGGCCGACCACGCCAAGAGCGACACGCTGGAGTTCGTCGCCGACGCCTGGTGGCAGCCGGGCAATTTCGAGACCAGCAAGCGTCCCGCCGTGCGCCAGGCCATCACGGATCGCCTGCGCGGCAAGCACGACATCGACCTGATCATCGCGATGGGCACGCTGGCCGGCCAGGACATGGCCACGCTGGGCGCGCCCGTGCCGACCATCGTCGCATCCACCAGCGACGCCGTCGGTGCGCGCATCGTCAAGAGCGTGCAGGACAGCGGCCTGGACAATCTGCATGCGCGGGTGCAGCCGGAACGCTATCAGCGCCAGGTGCGCCTGTTCCACGACATCGTACCGTTCAAGACCTTGGGCATCGTCTACGAGAACAGCCCCGAAGGCCGCACCTATGGCGCCGTCGACGCGGTGGAGCAGGTGGCCAAGGAGCAGCAATTCAAGGTGGTGAGTTGCGACGCGCGGGCCAACGGTATCGAACTGAAGGCGGCGACGGAGAACGTGCTGGAGTGCTATCGGCAGATCGCCGGCAAGGCCGATGCGATCTATGTGACCGTGCATCGCGGCATCACGCCGGAGAGCGTCGGCGAGGTGGCGCGCATCGTGCGCGATGCCAAGGTGCCAAGCTTCTCGATGCTGGGTTCCGACGAGGTGAAGAAGGGCGTCCTGATGAGCCTGGCGCAGGCGGACTATTCCTACGTCGGCCTGTTCTACGCCGAGACCATGGCGCGGATTTTCAACGGCGCGCTGCCGCGCCAGTTGAACCAGGTGTGGATCGATCCGGCCAAGATCGCGCTGAACCTGCAGACGGCGCGCAACATAGGTTTCGATCCTCCGGTGGACATCCTGCTGGCGGCCGACGAGGTCTACGAATAAGCGAGGGCTGGGGCCGCCCCGCGCGACCTGACGCGTCCTGCGTGGCTCAACCCGCCCTGCAGGCTCACTACAGGCTTAACACACGCTCGGGATAGATGGCTGCCAGGCGTGTCGCGGCATCGCCTTGTTCCCCTTGCCATAGCGACAGCAGCCGATCGGCGCCCGTGCTGCGGGACGCCAGCACGTAGCGCGCATAGCCCAGCCACTGACGATCGGCGTCGCCATGCAGCCCCGCCGCGGCGACGGCCAGCGTGTCGGCGGCCAGTTGGCGCACCACGCCGTCGTCCAATGCGGCATCGATGGCGGCGCCGCGCAGCCGGCGCAAGTTCATCCAGCCGTACTCGCGCACCAGGGTCTCCGCTTCCGCCAGATTGCGCATCAGCCCCAGCTGCAAGGCCGAGGGCGCCAGCGGCGCGGTGAAGGCGATGGCGTCACCCGCCAGGCGCCGCAGTTGCCGGTCCGGAAACACCGCGGAGGGCACGCGCCCCTCAATGTAGCCATCCACCCCCAGGCCTTCGTAAAGCGACTCGATGCCGCCCGGCCGGCGCCATTGCGCCAGCAGCTCCGGCAGCGGGCAATGGCTGGCCAGCTTGTAGCGAAAGCGCGCATCGAGGAAGTTGGAGAACTGGGCGTACTCGAAATGCGCGGTATGCGGCGCCAGGATGACGGGCTCACGGTTGTCCGCGCGCCGGCCCGGCCACGACGGCGCGCGCAGGAACTGGACCAGCGACGGATTGCCGTCGAGAAACACGGTGCTGCCATGCTTGTAGCCGGACGCGCTGCCCAGGGGCAGCGAACGGGCGGGTGTATCGCCTTCGAACATCCAGCGGAAATAGTCGCCCAGGTCTTCGAAGGGACGATCCGGCATGCGGTGCAGCCTCAGGTCGCAGGCGAAGCGGGCGTAGCGGAACATGCGGTCCCACATGGTCATGCGGTTGTCCTTGTGGCCGGTGACGCGGCCGCATTCCAGCGGACTGTTGGCGAACAGCGCGATGAAGGCCGGCGCCAGGGCCGTGATGACGTTGACCGCGCGCGCCGCGTCGTGCACCGGCACCGACGTGCAGGGGCTGTTCTGCGCCTTGGCGTCGATGCCCACCCGGTGCAGCCATCCGCGATACCCCACGACATCGTCGTAGATGGGCCGTGGCACGCGCATGGCGGCGTAGTAGCCGGGATCCAGCGTCGCGGCGGGGTGTTCGCCAACGTTCAGGATGGCAGCGTCCTCCTCGGCCAGCGCCTGCTGTACGTCACGCAATTCCGTGTAGACCGCGGTGGCCAGGCGGTCCAGGCCACCCGGGCCGCCCTGGACCGGATGCAAGGCGCTTTCCAGCAGGTTGAAGCCGTTGTCCAGGCCGCTATCGGCCAGCGTGCCGCAAGCGCTGACCACCCGGCCCGCCAGGCTGGCGAGCGTCATCGCTTCGCCACGGTCGGCCCGCAGGCGTGCCAGGGATGCGGGGTAGGCCGCCACGGCATGGCTGGCGCCGCTGCCACGGCGCACCACCACCATCTCCATTTCGAGCCCCAGTTTCTGTCCAGCCGTACCGCTGTTCATCCTTGCCATCCGTAAGTCATCGCAGTCGTTGCTGCTGAAGATAGTCCAGGACCGCGCCTTCGTCGCCGGTGAAGATGATGCGGTCCGCCTTGCTTTGGCGCTGATGGCGGTACATGGGGTCGTAATAGCCCGTGAGCAGGCTTTCTATCCACGCACGGTGCCCTTCCACATCGCCGCTGCGGGCCTGCTCCGCCAGCGCGGCGTCCATGATCGCCGCCAACTGCTGGTGACGCAAACCGCCCAGCCGCTTCTGGATCTTGTCCAGGCTTTGCCGCAGCCGCTGCGCGAACAGTTCGCGCCCGCTGTCCTCGCCGTGCGCGGCAATGAATTCCTGGCACAGGTTCACGACGTAGTCGCGCAGGATGCGCTGCACGCGGCGCTCCAGCGTGTCTTCCAGCCAGATCAGGGGATAGCGCTGCATCCCTCGATGCAATTCGACCGGCAGGCTGCAGGACCCGATGGCCTGGCCCTCGTCTTCCACCACGAAACGCTGGTGGCCGGCATGGCGCTTTCGAAGGATGTCGATGGCCAGGCCGTTTTCGAAGTCGATCTGCGCGGGTTGGCCGGTGACCCGTTTGCCAAAGCTGGAGCCGCGATGATGCGCGTGGCCCTCCAGGTCCAGGCCATGATCCAGCTGCACCAGCACGTCCGTCTTGCCGGTGCCCGTCATGCCGCCCAGCACCGTGAAGGCGCATTCGTCCACGGCGCGGTCCAGCGTGTCCAGCAGGAAGCCGCGCAGGGCCTTGTAGCCGCCGATCACGCGCGGATAGGCGATGCCGGCTTCCTCGCGCAGCCAGGTCTGCACGATTTGCGAACGCAGGCCGCCACGGAAACAGTAGAGGTAGCCGTCGGGATGGCGGCGGGCAAAGTCCGCCCAGGCCGCCAGGCGCTCTGCCTTGACCTGGCCGCTGACCAATTGGTGGCCCAAGGCGATGGCCGCGGCTTCCCCCTGCCGGGTGTAGCAGGTGCCGACCTTCTGCCGCTCGCTGTCGGTCATCAGCGGCAGGTTTACCGTGTGCGGAAACGCACCCTTGTTGAATTCGATGGGCGCGCGGGCGTCCATCATGGCGACGTCCTGGAGGAAGATGTCGCGGTAGTTGTCGGTGTCGGCGCGGGTGTTCATGCGGCGGCAGTGTAGCGCCCACGTGCCAGGACGATGTCTTTGTGGTTGCTGTCGGCCCAGCGCACCAAGCCCTTCATCGGCACCAGGAAGGAACGGCCCAGGTCCGTCAGCGTGTATTCCACCCGCGGCGGCACTTCCGCGTAGACGCGGCGGTGCACGAAGCCGTCCTGCTCCAGTTGCTTGAGTGTGCGCGACAGCATCTGCTTGGAGATATCGCCGATGTCGCGCATCAATTCATTGAAGCGCCGGGTGCCGTTTTCGAGTCCGATGAGCACCAGCAGGCTCCATTGGTCGCCGATGCGGTCGAGGACGTCGCGGATGGGGCAGGGCTGTTCGAAGGCGAAATATTCTTGCGGGATCATAGGGAAGAACTGCGTGGCGATTTGCGTGGAGCGCGGCGGAAAGAACGGGCTGGGCGTCAGCGTCCATGAAAATACCCGGTGAAGTTCCCGGGGCATGGTCACGCGGGGCTGACCAGGGCCCGTCGGCGTGACTTCTTGTGGAGCCGCAACGTCTTACTTAAGATGCAAGGCGTTGGCTTGGTCTGTATTTTAGACCTTGTCCCGTTTGAGAACTTTTGGAGATTTGCTCATGGCTAATGTCGCCCTCATCGGCGCCTCCGGCAATGCCGGCGCGCGCATACTCAAGGAACTGTCCGACCGTGGCCACAGCGTCACCGCCATCGCGCGCAACCCGGACAAAATCGCCAAATTGCCCAAGGTGACGGCCAAGCGTGGTGATGTTTCCGACAAGGATGGTCTGGCGGCGCTGTTGCGCGGCCATGACGCGGTGATCAGTTCGGTGCATTTCACCGCCAGCGATCCGCAAGTGTTGATCGACGCCGTGCGTGCGTCGGGTGTGAAGCGCTATCTGGTGGTGGGTGGCGCCGGCAGTCTGGAGATCGCGCCGGGCAAGCGCCTGGTGGACCAGCCGGATTTTCCGGCGGCTTACAAGGTCGAGGCCACCAAGGGTGGGGAGTTCCTCGAACTGCTCAAGGGTGTGCAGGATCTTGAGTGGACCTTCCTGTCACCGTCGGCCATGTTCATTCCCGGCGAGCGCACCGGCAAATTCCGCCTGGGCACCGACCAGTTGCTGGCCGGCGAGCATGGATCGAGCATCAGCTTCGAGGACTACGCGATCGCCCTGGTCGACGAAATAGAAACCCCGGCCCACATACGCCGGCGCTTCACGGTCGGATATTGAGATAACGATAGTCGGCCCGATCAGCGGCGCAGTGGATTTCGTCCCCGTAAACATGCTCCCCCGGTAAACCGGGGGAGCATTTGAGTTTTTAAAGGAGATCAGCCGCTGCAAGCATGCGGCTCCTGTCCGGCGCGGGGCTGGGGCCGCAGCGGGGCACCCGCGGCTTATTGCAGCGCGGCCACGCCCGCCTGGGCGATTTCTTCGTCATGCTGCGGCGTGTCGGCCGATACGCCGATGGCGCCAACCACCTGGCCATTGACGGTCAGCGGCAGCCCGCCCCGCATCAGCACGAACCCGCGCGCGGTTGCCGCCGCGGGACGGCTGCCGTTGATGGCATCCTCCAGCGCGCCGCTGGGACGGCGGAACAGGGCGGCGGTGCGGGCCTTGCCCGGTGCCAGTTCGACGCCGGCCGGCACGGCCGCATTGTCCATGCGCACCAACAGAATGGGCGCGCCGGCGGCATCCACTACGGAAATCACACAAGGCCAGCCGCCGGCCTGCGCCTTGGCCTGTGCGGCGGCCAGCACCTGCTGGGCGGCAGCCAGGTTGAGGACGGACTGGGTGGGCAGCTTGGGCGGCGCGGCGTGCGCGGCGGCGGCGATGCCCAGGCCAAGCGTGAGGGCGGCGGTATAGCGGGTAAGGCGATTCATTGCAGACTCCTGATGCTGCGAAAAACGAAGCTCCATTTCAGCATCGAGTAAATTCGTGTTCAATAAAGAAGACTGGCTTCTTTATTTAGAAAAACCGAATATGGAAATTCGCCACCTGCGTGCTTTCGTGGTCGTCGCGCGTGAACTGCACTTCGCCCGCGCCGCTGAACTATTGGGCGTCTCCGCCCCCACCCTGACCGTGCAGATCCAGGAGCTGGAGCGCGCCGTGCAGGCGCGCCTGCTGCAACGGACCAAGCGCTCCGTGGCCTTGACGCCGGCCGGCGTAACCTTCCTGGCGGAAAGCGAGGCGGCGCTGGCGCAATTCGATCATGCGGTCGACGTGGGCCGGCGGGCGGGGCGCGGCGAGGTGGGCGCGATCGCGCTGGGGTATGTGGGTTCCGCCGCCTACTCGGGCGTGCTGCAGGACCAGACGCGGCGCTTCCTGGCTCGGTGGCCGGATGTGGAGATCCGCGCGCGTGAACTGCCGATGGACGAACTGCCCAGCCTGCTGGAAGAGGGCAAGGTGGACGTGGCCATCGTGCGCACGCCGGTGAACCTGCCGGCCAGCCTGTCCAGCCGGGTGCTGGCCCGGGACCGCTTCTGCCTGGCCTTGCCGCAGGATCATGTGCTGGCGCGCGGCCCCGGGCCGGTGCTGGCGCGGTCGCTGGCGGGCGAGTCTTTCGTGGTGCCGGAGCAGGATTCCGGCTTGCAGGAAGTGGCGCGGCGCGGGCGCTTCACGCCGCATATCAGCGCGGTACCGGGCTCCCTGCTGGCGGTGCTGACGCAGGTTTCCGTGGGGGCCAGCGTGGCGGTGGTGCCCAGCGTGTTGCGGCAGGTGATCGCGCTGCCGCACGTGGTGTACCGCGACATCGCGGGCGCCATCATTCCTTCACAGGTGGCGGCCATCTACCGCCGCCATGAACGTGCTCCGGGAGTACGGCGATTCGTCGCGCAGATCCTGGAAACGCCCGAGCCGGCGGCGCATCCCAAGCCCTGGCCGGCAGACCAGGTCCCTGGCAGCGGACAAGGCCGGTAGCAGCCGAGCTTTGTGGCGGAGGACTACGCCCGCGGCAGCAGGCTGACTTCCAGTTTGCCCGTGCCCGAGGACAGCCGTTGGGCGATCTGCTTCATCTTCGCTTCGGTCAGGCCGTGTTCGCCGATGCCCGGCGACACGGTCATGGCGCCGCTATCGATGGCACCGCGGATCACCACGGTAGTCAGCACCTCGCCATCGGCGCGCAGGATCATGCTGCGGCCCACGTTGGTGCTGGTCAATTGCGCGAAGGCCTTGCGCGATTCGGATGTCAGGCGGATGTCCAGCACGGATTGCTGGTTGTCCTTGTCGTCGCGCAGTTCCACATGCGACAGGCCCAGGACCAGGGGCGCGGAAGACAGCTGCGCCACGGTCTCGGGTTCACAGACCTTGCCCCTGGATGCGTGCCTGACCGTCATCAGCGAGGGCTGATCGGTCAGGCAGTTGGGAACCGCCTGGAACGCCTGCGCCGTGGGCAGCCAAGCCGCGGCGCACAGGAGCAATGCCGCCATGGCGCCGGATTTCACAGGCCGCATTGAAAGCCGCGCCGCAGGTTGCAGGGAATGATGCGGGATGCCTTGCTTGCCATTGCTGGTCGCGCGCATAGCCAAGGGCCTCGTGGGTAGTGAGCTTGCTGCATTCTACCGGGCGAGGGCCCCCTTTGCCTGGTAACTTTAGGCAAAGGGGTTTTCCGAAATCATCATCGGAACGTGCCAGCATCGACCTCGCACGCGCGCCGCTGCGGCGCGCGGGCGCCGTTCCCGCTCTTATTTCATATACAGCTTGCGCAGCGCCCGCACGTCCTTCACCTGGTCGATATTCCATAGCGTGTCGAGCAGCTCCAGGGAGCGCTTCTTGCCCAGCACGGGCGCCAGCAGGTCGATGGCCTTTTCGTTTTCCTCGGCGGGCGTCAGCGGATTCTCGAAGCTGCCCTTGGACGCCATGGTCTGGCCGTGCAGCACGCGGCCGTCCTTCAGGTGCACCTCCATCACGCAGCGCCAGCGCCGTTGCACGTCGGTCAGCGCGGGATCGCCCACCGCGTGCACCCGGGCACGCATCTTCAGGACGCGCGGATCCTTCATGCGCTCGAAGTCGTGCGCCGATTTGAACGTCAGCTTGCGGTCCAGCAGCATGACGGCCAGCAGATGCTGCACCGAAATATCCGGCATCGGCCGGTCGTTGACGATCTCCAGCTCCTTGTCCGGCATATTGGCGATGACCTTCTCCACGTCATCGGCCTTGAATCCATGCTCGGCCATCAGGTCGTTGAGGACGTGCATGGGGCCCTGGATGGGGCCGCCGATGGGCCAGCGCTTGATCGACGCGCGCAGCATCTCATAGTTCTTGCCAAGGTCGCGCGACAGGTCTTCGCGATCGAATTCCTCCGGCGCGAACGTGTAGAAGAAATCCCGTTCGCCGGAGAAGATGTCTTCCACGCCGGTCCAGCCGCAGGCTGCCATCATGGCCGCCTGCAGGCCGTTGTGCGCCGGCATGCCGCCCATCGCATAGGCTTTCTCGATGTGCTCGGGGTCGCGGAACATGGTGTAGAGGCCCGCCGTCTGCTGGCCCGTATAGGACAGCATGTAGCGCACTTGCACGGGCGTGAGCTCCAGCAGCGCACCGGCCGCGGCGGCCGCCCCGAACAACTGGCCGGTGGCGCCGGCGTGGTGGCCGGAGCGCAGATAGGGCATGGGCTTGAGCGTCAGCAGCATGCGGGCGCAGACGTCGTAGCCCAGCACGACGGCGCGCAGCAGCTTTTCGCCGCTCATGCGGCCGCGCTCGGCGATGGCCAGGGCGGACGGGACCACGCTGGTGCCCGGGTGGGTCAAGGACGGCGGATGCGTGTCATCGGTTTCGTCGGCATGGCCGAACATGCCGTTGGCCAGCGCCGCGTTCTGCACGGTGGTGACCAGGCGCGTGCCGATCACCCCGGCCTCTTCGCGCCCACCCAAGGGTTTCACGTATTCGATGGCCTTCTTGCCGGGCAGCAGGCGCGAGCCGGAGATCATGGCGGCGAAGGTGTCGACCAGGTGCAGGCGCGCGCGCTCGGCGACCTTGCGCGGCAGCGGCCGGCCGGCCGCGCTGGAGATGTACCGGCTCAGGTTGCGCATGACCGGCGAGACCTCGCCGCTGGGCGATTTGCCGCCGGAGGATTTGCCGCTGCCGGCGTTGCGGGTCTGCGCATTCTTCGTGGTTTGCTTCTTCTGCATTTTGCTCAAGGTCCTGTGGCGTGCGTGCGCGGCATCATTCCGCGTGGATGTTCATCTTGTGGATAAGGTCCGACCAGGTGGCCGATTCGGTCTTGATCAGGTCGGCGAATTCCGCCGGCGTGTCGATGCTCAGTTCCAGGCCCTGCTTGGCCATGGCTTCGCGCACTTCGGGCATCTGCACCACTTTCTGCGACGCGGCCGCCAGCTTGTCGACGATGGCGTCGGGCGTGCCCTTGGGCACCAGGAAACCGTACCAGGACGTCACGTTGAAGCTCTTCAGCCCCAGTTGATCCAGCGTGGGCAGGTCCGGCGCCACGTCGGAACGCTTCAGTCCAGTGACGGCCAGCGCGCGCAGTTTGCCTTCCTTCACGTGGGGCATGACGGCGGACACGCTGCCGAACATCAGCTGCGCCTGGCCGCTGAGCAGGCCGATCGTGGCCGGGCCGCCGCCTTTGTAGGGGATGTGGGTGATGTCGGCGCCGGTGCGCGCCTTGAATAGTTCGCCGGCCAGATGCAGCGGACTGCCGGGCCCGCTGGACGAGTAATTGAGCTGGCCGGGCTTGGCCTTGGACAGGTTGACCAGGTCCTGCACGCTATGCACGGGTAGCGTGGGATTGACCACCAGCACGTATTGCGCCGACGCCAGCAGGGTGACCGGCTTGAAGTCGCGCTGCACGTCGAAGGGCAGGTTGCGGTACATCGACGGGTTCATGGTCAGCGCGGTGTTGAAACCCATCAGCACCGTGTAGCCATCCGGCTCGGCCTTGGCCACGATGTCGGTGGCGATGTTGCCGGCGGCGCCGGCGCGGTTGTCGACCACGATGGACTGGCCCAGCAAGGCGCCCAGCTTGGGCGCCATGATGCGGGCCAGGGTGTCGGTACCGCCGCCCGGCGGGAAAGGCAGCACCAGGCGGATGGGGCGTGCGGGCCAATGGGCGGGGTCATCGGCGGCGTGCGCGGGGGAGGGGGCGAATGCGCCCAGCGCCAGTGCCGCCGCCACGGCAGCGGCCGTGGTCAGCGCGGCTGACGTGGCAGGCAGGCGCGGCGCCGTGCCGGCCTCGGCCGGCTGCCTGCGTGCGCGACGCATCATCCTGTGTAGCGCTGGAAGAATGCTGGTTTGCATGATGGTTGTCTCCTCGATTTCTTATTCATCGGCGTCTTGTCGCGACGGCCGCCTAGCTGTTCGCCGCCGTCAAGGCCCGGGTGATCTCCCGGACATCGCCGACATCCTCCAGGCGGCGGACCAGGGCAATGGCGTGTTCCGCCTTCTCCATGGGCCAATGGCTGAATTCCGCGCACTCCCGGAACTTGTCGGCCACTTCGTCCTCGGACATGGGATTGGCCTTGTTGCCCTTGCCGGCGTCCACGCGACCGCCATGGCGCCGGCCGTCCTTCATCTCGATTTCCACGTGCGACGTGACGATGGTGTGCCGTTCGCGCGTGG
The DNA here is from genome assembly GCF_002209485.1 of Achromobacter sp. HZ34. Classification (GTDB taxonomy): domain Bacteria; phylum Pseudomonadota; class Gammaproteobacteria; order Burkholderiales; family Burkholderiaceae_B; genus Bordetella_C. Next base: position 633,726 of record NZ_NJIX01000004.1, read on the forward strand.
CTTCTTCCGGCGAGTAGGTGGTGTATTCGACCTTGGCGATGGTGTCCTGCACGTCGGGCCGCATGACGTACTCGTCATGGAACTGGTTCAAGCCGCATTTGCGTTCCAGCAGCAGGGCGGCCAGGCAAAACTCCAGGCTGAACTTGGCCTGCAGTTCCGTCTTGGGTTGGTGATGCAGCAGGGTGTGGTGGATGTTCTGGCTGGTCTTCACGCGTATCCGTGCTACGTCCGCCGGCTGGATGTCGTGTTGCCGTACCAGCTCCAGCATCTTGGTCATGGCCGGATGGCCCAGGCTGCCGGTCGGGAAGGCCTTGAGCCAGATGCCGCGGTCGACGAAGGACCAGGGCCGCCCCAGCTTGTCGACCAGGCGCGCGGCCTCGTAACCGCCGCCCAGGGCCTGGAAAAAGCCGCGTTTGGCTTCCAGGATGATGGGCGATGCCGTGAACCCCTTGCGCTGCAGGTCGGCGGCGACGATGCCCACTTCGGCCGAGCGGCCGGCGTGGAAAGGCTTGACCGTGGTGCCGAAGTTTTCCTGCAGCCCGCCGGCCTGGCTGGCGGCGATGCCCAGTGTGGTGGCGACTTCGTTGGCGCCCATGCCGTACAGGCGGGCCACGGCGGCGGCCGCGCCCAGCATGCCGCAAGTCGCGGTGGCGTGGAAGCCGTGCAGGATGTGATTGACGTGGGTGGCGTCGAACAGGCGGCAGGCCACTTCCACGCCAACCTGGTACGCCAGCAGGACGTCGCGGCCGCTGGCGCCGCGCGCTTCACCGGCGGCCAGTACCGCGGACAGCACTGGCGCGGTGGGATGCACGCCCTGGTAGCGGCCCGTTTCGGCCTGCAGGGTGTCGTCATAGTCATCGGCGTGCATGGCGGTGCCATTGGCCAGCGCGGCGAAACGCGGCGCCAGTTTTTGCGCGGTGCCGATGACGGTGGCCGGGCCGGTGCAGCCCAGGTCCTGCAGATAGCCGGTGAGCGCTTTTCCCGGTTGGGAAATGGCGCCGGGCAAGGCCACGCCCAGGGCGTCGAGGATGGCTTTCTTGCCTAGCTGCTGGACGTCCTCGGGGATGTCCTTTTCCTGCGTGTCCACCACGAATGCCGCCACGTAGCGGGTCAACGCCGGGGCGTCGGCGGTGCCTGTCGTCGTCATGCTCAGTCTCCAGTTTCTTGTCCGCGCCCTTTGGGGGAGAGGGCGCGTTGCGCTTTGGTATGCGCGAAGAATGAAGAACGGCGACAGCCGTGTAAAGTGCAAAAATTGGAAGGATTGATGCGTTGAACGCATCGAGAGATGATCTGGGGATGGCCCGTGTCATCCTGCACCGCAGCAGCTGATTTGTCCCTTTAATAGAACAAAGATGGCGAGTGCCAATGGCGATGCGGTAGAGCGGGTGTCGCCCCGTTCTACCGCGCTGCGGTGAGGGTCAGTGGAGCGTTTGCGGTGCTGCCAGCGCGGTAGCTTCCGAGCTGGAATACGTTGGCAGCGGCAGGTAGTCCTTCGTTCGCTCGCAAATACCTTCGGCAATCTTGATCAGGTCGCCTTTGACTCCCAGGTACTCTGGTTGGTAAATCAGCCCGCACAGTCGGGAGTAGAAGACTTTCAGATCTTCCTTGGCGGTCCAGGCTTCACGCATGTTTGCGATCTCGGTGTCGATGTCGTAAGGGCTTGTGGCCCGATTTACGCGAGATACGTCGATCTGCGCTTGCAGACGTTCGTTGTGCATCAACTTTTGTTGCGCGAAAGACTCTATGACGAGGGGCAATTGCTCGATTTCGTGATGCTCCGTGGCTTCCGCATACATGACCCTATTGCTTTTCTTGATGCCTTCCAGCTCGCTACCGTCGAGTTCGGATGGGGCTGCCCGTCTCTTCGACGCGGCGGCTTGGGGGCTGCCTAAATCGATGTCGGCCCCGCTTTGCTGAGACGGCACGCGGGGGTTGCCGGCATTGGTGGATGAGACAGCGGGTTCGAGCAACGGGCCGGTGCTGGCGTCGATGGCTGCGGGAGACGATGTCGATGTTGCGTTCGCCGGGTCCAGGGGAGCGGGCTGCGATCGAGGGCCGATATCGAGGGGCATTAGGCGTCCTTCTTGAAGGGGTCGAGATGTGCGAGGGGCTGCCGCAATGGCTGCTGCGGGCTACCGTTACATCAGCGCAATGACGATTGCGATGGTGGGTTGGTAGCGATGCCGGCACAGTCGTTCCGCCGGGGGACGCGATCGAACTTCGCGAATTTCTGACGCTGCGCCCTGGTTCAGTGCAGGTTGCTCAATGCAGGTTGAACACCCAGCAGCGCAGGCTCTTGCGCGAAATGCGGCTGTTCACCACCCGCACGCCAAGGAAGTTCGGATAGCGGCTGCGCTTGAGTTCATTGCGCAGTTCGGGCGTCAGCAGCACGGACCGGTCTTCGTCGCTCAATACATTGCGCAGGTGGCGGAAGTTCAAGGCCAGGAAGCGGTCGGAGCGGCGGGCATGGTTGATTTCCGCGCCGCCCATCATGCGCGAAAACACCAGGCGCCAGAATTGATCCAGCGCCGGCGACTGCGTGCTGCGGGGCCCGACCGGAAACGCGCAAAGCTGGCTCAGCTGGGCCCGGATGATCTCCCGTTCGATGAAGGATTCCGCCTGGCGCAGGGACACGTCCATGGCATCCATCTGGATCTGCATGCGCTTGAACTGGCGTGTCAGGGTGGCCACGTCATCGCCCGCGGTATTGCTTTGAAGCAGGCGGCTCCATTGTTGGAGCAGGGTCACGAACCCTTCCTGCTGCAGGACGGCCAGGCGGTGGCGTTGGACGGTATCGGTGGTCTGCTGGGCCAGGCGATGCAGCCACAAGGCCACCGCCCCCATGGGCAGGGCGTTGCTGTCGCTCAGGGGCGGGGCGTACGGCAGTGGCTTCAGGTGACTGCCCAGATCCTCGTCTTGAGCGATGCGCCGTAGCTCTTGCTCGCTGTCGAGATGCATGGCCGCGCACAGCGGTACCATCGCGACCTGGATAGTCTTGCCGTCATGCGCGCAGGGGAGGCGAATGTCCGCAAACTGGGTATCGACAATTTCGGTGATCATGGTGACAAAGTCCTCCGACTGGCCGTCCGATATGCGCGTCTGGAGCTGCCTGATTGCCGGCAGCTTGCTGCAGCCGTACATACTCGTGCTCAAATTGCCGATGACGCGTCATGACCCGTGGCGTCATCGGCATGCAAGTCATGCTAAAGACCTGCGCCAAAAGACTGCTTTCACTTTGAGCACGGGCGTTTTGAATTCATGACCTGCGTTTGACGTGGTGAGGAATAGACACAGGTGGACAATGCGCCCCCTGGATCGACGCAAAATCCCCATTTTTATGGGGTTCTCATGCAAAAGATGTAGAGGAGGGAAGATGGTAGGTGGCTTAAAGGATGAGCAGTTTCGCGCTGAAGTTGAAGCCGGGGGCGCGGCTGCGGATACCGTTCGCGCTGCGCCTGCGGATGCGGCGGCGCTGACGCTGCGGCAGGCGACGCCGCAAGACGTGCCCACGCTGATGGCCTTGCGGCGCGCGACGATGCTGGAGCATCTACGCAGCGCCGGCGCGCCCGATGATGAAGCGAGCCTGTTGGCGCGTGTGGAATATCGGCTGGAAGACGCGCAGTTGGCGTATCTGGGCGACGAGCTCATTGGCCTGTTCAAGACCCATCCGACGGCAGATGCGTGGATGCTGGTGCAGGTGCAGATCGCCCCGGCGCGGCAGGGCCAGGGTTGGGGCGGGGCACTGATACGTCGCCTGCTCGAACGCGCCGCGGCGGAACATCGCTCGGTGGTGCTGCACGTGCTGAAGACCAATCCGGCGCGGCGGCTCTACGAACGCCTTGGTTTCGTGATCGAAGGCGAAAAAGAATGCGGGCGTGAATATGTCATGCGGTGGTCGGGCGCGCAGCGGGAATGATTTGGTACCCCGCGCGCGTGCGGGTTCAGGTGCACGGCATCGATCCGTCACGATGAACCCCGGGGGCCCCCGTTCATTCAACCCAGGTTGACGTCCGCCGTGTGTTCAACCTGGGGCGGCTGCGCGAAGTAGCTGCTCACCAGGCCACGCCAGGCCTGGAAATCCTCGGACTCGCGGAAGTCGACCATGTGGTTCTCCACCGTCTCCCAGAGCACGTACAAGCGATAACGGTTGGGCTGTTCCACCGACTTGTGCAGCGTGACGCCCTTGCAGCCTTTGGCGCGCAGGAACAGCGGCTTGGCCTTGGCCACGCCGGCTTCGAACGCGGCATTGCTGCCTTCCTTGATCTCGATCTGCGCGATTTCCGTAAACATGCGGTATTCCTTCTTCTGGTGATGGGGGAGTAAGCAGGCCGGAGCATATTACGCCTGAGCCGGCAGGCGCGCGCCTTGCGGGACCCGGCCGATGGCTTGCCTGGGACCATTGTTCATGACCTTGCCTACAATGGGACCTGCTTTTTCGCATTTATCTCATTGCAACAGGAGAATCCGAGATGCCGTTCCCCTATTCGCCGCGCTGCCTGGCCGCCGCCGTGACCGCCGCCGCCTTTGCCGCCATCCTGTCCGGTTGCGCGACCACCACCGGTCACGCCCAGGCGAAGGGCCCGGGAGCGGCCCAGGCTGCCACCACCTCGGACTCCCTGGCCGAAACCACGTGGGAACTGGTGAAGTGGACCGACGCGCAGGGGACGACGCTGCCCGTGCCTGGCGGCAACGGCAACCCGCCCGTCGGCCTCGCCTTCCTGGCGAAGGGGCGTGATTACCGCGTGTCCGGCTTCTCCGGCTGCAACCGCTATATGGGCGCCTATCGCCTGGAAGGCGGCAAGCTCTCCATCACGGTGCCGGCCGCGACCCGCATGGGTTGCCCGTCCGACCAATTGGCCGGGTTCGAGACGGCCTACCTGAAAGCGCTTGGCCGCATCGCCACATTCACCCTGGACAGCGGCGGCATGCCGCGCAATATGACGCTGAACGTGCAGGACGGCGGCATCATGACGTTCAAGCGTGGCGAGGACGCTCCCAACAAGCTTTGAGGCGGAAACCCGCTTTGCGGCGGAAATCCGCACAATTGCGCCGCAACCCGCATTATCGGTGTCACTTTGTCAGGTGCCGGATCGGGGCGGCGCGGCATGCCTAAAATAGCGCCTTGCGTAGGGGGCGGCCTGCCCGTCCTGCGTTTATAGCGCCTCGCGTAGGGGGCTGTCCGTCCTGCGTCTCTGGAGTGTCTCAATGCTCGATTTTTCCCGCCTTCGTGCACGCGTCAGCGGTATGGGTGCCATGCTGGGCGCCGCCGTGCTTGCCGGCCTGGCCCTGGCCGGCTGCACCAGCCAGTCCGCCTGGCGCGCCAGCGCGAATTCACCCGTCTTCCAGCCGGCCAACGGCAACGATTTCCTGGCCCAGACCAGCTGGACCCTGGTGCGCTGGACGCGGCCGGGCGGTGCCGTGCGGCCGGTGCCGACCAACGATCCGCGCAACCGGCCCATCACCATCACCTTCACCCGCGAAGGCGCGGAGCCGCGCGTGACGGGCTTTGCCGGCTGCAATACCTTCACCAGCAGCTACACCGTCGCGGGGGGCCAGAACCTGCTGCTGACGTCGGACCCGGTGGCGACCCGCATGGCGTGCATGCCGGCGGATCGCGCCCAGATCGAACATGATTTCCTGGCCGGCCTGATCCACATCAGCGCGACGGCGGCGGACAATTATGGCGATCCGCGCCGGCTGAGCCTGTCGCTGGCCAACGGTGACATCCTGGAGTTCGCGCGCCGCATCGATCCTGTCATGGGCGGCAGCAACGGGTCCGCCAAGCTGGTGTACGTCAATTCCCAGCGCGTGCCTTGCGACGCCGGCGTCCTGCGTACCACCTGCTACCAGGTGCGCGACAGCGACAACCAGCCGTGGCAGTACTGGTACGGCGACATCGCCGGGTTCCAGTACCAGCCCGGCAGCATCTATCGCCTGCGCGTGATCGAGCAGCCGGTATTGAACCCGCCGCCGGATATGCCGGCGGTGCAATGGACGCTGGACCGCGTCATCGAACAGCGAGTGGTCGGGCATTGAGATGGCGGAAGTGGATTTGAATCAGGATGCGGTTGCGGTCATGGCCGCCGTTGCGGATGGGGCCGCGGTCGCGGTCGCTGGTGGCGGTGCCGATGCGGGTGCCGGTGCTGCTGCCGCCGGCGCGGTGGTCAACATCGCCGCGTACAAGTTCGTCACCATCGAGGACCGCGAGGAACTGCGTCCGCGCATCCTTGCGTGGGCACAAGATGCCGGCCTGAAAGGTACGGTGTTGCTCGCCACCGAGGGCATCAATCTGTTCCTGGCGGGATCGGCCGAGGGCATTGCCGCATTTCTCGGCCTTTTGCGTGCCGATCCCCGTTTCGCCGACCTGCAGGCCAAGGTCAGCCATAGCGATGCGGTCCCCTTCGGCAAATTGCTGGTCAAGCTGAAGCGGGAAATCATACGGATGAACCATCCGGCGATACGCCCGGAGGACCGGCGCGCGCCCAGCGTCGATGCGCAGACCCTGGCGCGCTGGCTGGCGGCGGGCGTTGACGACGAGGGCAGGCCGGTGGTCATGCTGGACACCCGCAACGATTTCGAAGTGGATGCCGGTACGTTCGAGAACGCCATCGACTGGCGCATCCAGCGCTTCACGCAGTTTCCGGACGCCTTGCTGCAGCATCGCGAGGAACTGGCGGGCAAGACGGTGGTCAGCTTCTGCACCGGCGGCATCCGTTGCGAGAAAGCAGCCCTGTTCATGCAGGACGTGGGCGTGGATCACGTTTATCAGCTGGAAGGCGGCATCCTCAAGTACTTCGAGGAAACCGGCGGGCCGGGCTACAAAGGGCAATGCTTCGTGTTCGACGGCCGCGATACGCTGGGGCCGGACCTGGCACCGGTGGCGCTGGCATGACCGCGCCCATCGGCATCCTGGCCGCGCTGCATGACGAGATCGCCGACCTGCTGACGCGCATGGGGCCGGGGGCGCAGCGGCACACCATAGGCATGCGGGATTACTACGTGGGCCAGTTGGCGGGGCGCCCTTGCGTGGTCGTGCTGGCACGCGTGGGCAAGGTGGCCGCCGCCGCCACGGCCGTCACCCTGATACGGGAATTCGGCGTGTCCTGCCTGTTGTTCGCGGGGTTGGCGGGCGGCATTGCAAGCGCGGTACGGGTGGGCGATGTGGTGATCGCCGAGACACTGGTGCAGCATGACCTGGATGCGCGGCCCTTGTTCCCCCGTTATGAAGTGCCCTTGCTGGCGCGGGCGAAGTTTGCCACCGATGCGGGCTTGAACGAGATCCTGGCGCAGTGCGCGGCGGATTTCCTGGGTGGGGATCTGGCGCACCGGGTGGACACGGCCACGCGCGAACGCTTCGGCATATTCAGCCCCACCTTGCATCGTGGCGAGATCGCCAGCGGGGACCAGTTCATCGGGGCCGCCGAGGTGGCGCGGCGCCTGGCGGAAGAGCTTCCTGCCACCTTGTGCGTGGAGATGGAAGGTGCCGCGGTGGCGCAGGTGTGCCACGAATACGGCGTGCCTTGCGCGGTCCTGCGCACCGTCTCGGACCGCGCGGATGCCGCCGCCCCGGTGGACTTCAAGGCCTTCCTGCACGAAGTCGCCAGCTTCTATTCCGCCGGCATCATCGGCCGCTTCGTCGCCGCGGTTTAAGGGTTTTTTTCCCAAGAGGGGATAAGTACCTCCCACTGAAGTGGGAGGCAGTTGTTGGGGGAAGCGAGATGTCCAGGGCCAAACTCGCAGCCTTCGGGAATACCCAAAATACGAAGCTCCCCGTCGTGAAACACTCCCAAAAACAAGGGTCTCCCACTTTAGTGGGAGACCCTGTTCTTCAAAAATCTGGAGTGAAAGACCAGCGCCGCGTGATCAACCCACCCGCATACCGGGCTGCGCACCTGGCCAAGGTTCCAGCACGTACAAGCCGGCATCCACCTTGTCATCCGCGTGGCTGGCCGCCAGGACCATGCCTTCGGATACGCCGAACTTCATCTTGCGCGGCGCCAGGTTGGCCACAAGCACGGTCAGCTTGCCGATCAGGTCTTCCGGCTTGTACGCCGACTTGATGCCGGAGAACACATTCCGGTGCCGCCCCTCGCCGGCATCCAGCGTCAGGCGCAACAGCTTGGTCGACCCTTCCACTTCCTCGCAATTGACGATGCGCGCAATGCGCAGGTCGATCTTGGCGAAATCCTCGATGCCGATGGTGGCCGCGATCGCTTCCCCACCAGGCGCCACGGCATCCGTCGCCGTCCCGGCCGCCGCGCTCGCCGTTTGGCCCGCCCCCGCCGCATTGCCCACGGCCGCCGCCTTGCCAGCCCCGCCCGCCTTGCCGGCAGCAGGCGCGGCAGCAGCCGGCGCGGGCGCATCGAACAACTGCTCAAGCAGCTTGGGATCGACCCGCTGCATCAGATGCTGATAGGGCGCGATGGCATGACCCGCCGGCAGCAGCGTGGCGGCATCGCCGGACTGCAGCGCGGCGACGGCCAGGAACGTTTCGACGCGCGCGGCCAGCGCCGGCAACACCGGTTTCAGGTAAATGGTCAGCAGGCGGAAGGCCTGGATGCACGTGCTGCACACGGCTTGCAGACGCTCATCCATTCCCTGCTGCTTGGCCAGGTCCCACGGCTTGTTCTGGTCGACATACTCATTGACCCGGTCCGCCAGCGCCATGACGTCGCGCAGCGCGCGCGACGTGTCGCGGTTGTCGTACAGCGTGGCGATCTCCGGACCGGCTGCCTGCAAGGTCTGCAGCAGCGCGGCGCCGTCCGTGTCGGCCGCGGCCAACGTCCCGCCAAAACGCTTGGACAGGAAGCCCGCGGCGCGGCTGGCGATGTTGATGTACTTGCCCACCAAGTCGCTGTTGACGCGCGCGGCGAAGTCCTCGGAGTTGAAATCGATGTCCTCGTTGCGGCCGGAAAGCTTGGCGGCAAGGTAATACCGCAAGTGCTCGGGATTCAGCCCCAGCGACAGGTAGCGCAGCGGATCGATGCCCGTGCCGCGGCTCTTGCTCATCTTCTCGCCATTGACGGTGAGATGGCCGTGCACGTAGATGGCGTCCGGCGCCTTGCGGCCGCTGAAATGCAGCATGGCCGGCCAGAACAGGGTGTGGAAGGTGATGATGTCCTTGCCGATGAAGTGCACCTGCTCCAGCCCCGGGCGGCCCATATAGGCGGCGTAGTCCTCGCCGCGCTTGTCCAGCAGGTTCTTCAGCGAGGCCAGGTAGCCCACCGGCGCATCCAGCCAGACATAGAAGTACTTGCCCGGCGCATCCGGAATTTCGATGCCGAAGTAGGGCGCATCGCGGCTGATGTCCCAGTCGCCCAGGCCACCCTTGCCTTCATCGTCCTTGTACAGCCACTCGCGGATCTTGTTCTGCACTTCCGGCTGCACGTGGCCAGGCGCGGCGGTCCACTGCTGCAGAAAGGCTTCGCAGCGCGGGTCCGACAGCTTGAAGAAGAAATGGTCGGAGCTGCGCAGTTCCGGCTTGGCGCCGGACAGGGCCGAGTAGGGATTGATCAGCGCGGTGGGTGCGTAGACGGCGCCGCAGACTTCGCAGTTGTCGCCGTACTGGTCCTTGGAATGGCAGTTGGGGCACTCGCCCTTGATGAAGCGGTCCGCCAGGAACATGCGCTTCTCGGGATCGTAGAACTGCTCGACGCTGCGGGTCTCGATCAGGCCGGCGCTGCGCAGGTCGCGGTAGATTTCCTGGGCGAGCTGGTGGTTTTCCGGGCCGTCGGTGGAGTGCCAATTGTCGAAGGCGATGTGGAAGCCTTCAAGGTACTGGGCCCGGCCCGCCGCGATCTTGGCGACAAAAGCCTGCGGCGTGATGCCTTCCTTGTCCGCCGCGATGGTGATGGCGGCGCCGTGCGCGTCGTCGGCACAGACGAAGTCCACCGTCGCACCCTGCATTCGCTGGAAACGCACCCAGATGTCGGCCTGGATGTACTCCAGCATATGGCCGATGTGGAAAGGTCCGTTGGCGTAGGGAAGGGCGGTGGTGACAAAGAGGGTGCGTGACATGACCGGGTTGGCGTTAGGGTGAACCGGGGAAAAAGCGCTGGTTCGATTTTCGAGCCGACGATTTTAGAGCCAGTTTACCGGTTCGAGGATGTACGCCCGGTCTTGCCACTACTGCGCGACGGCGCGCTGCCGCCGTGCGGGACTGCTGGAGCGATCAGCGCACTTCGCGCGCTTCGACGTCGATGACGTCCGGGCGTACCGGCGGGAAGGGCGCGCCGGCGCCGACAGGGCCGCGATTCGCCTGCCGGTGATGCCAATAGGCACGCACGCCGAAAGGCTTGCCACGGGCCTTGGCAACCAGGTAAAGAATGCCCACCGCGATCGCAGTGGAAACCATGAAAAGGATGGCCATGGCCGCACCCACGAGGGCAAGCAGCGTGACGGCGAGCGCGCGGAAGAGTCGGGTAAGAGCGTTGTCCATGATCTTATAGACGCCTGTTGCGGCAAAATGTTCCTGCGGATTCCGCTATCCTTGCAAGACAATGTGTAGCCAAGCAACCCGGCATTTAGCTCGAGACGAAGGCCAGAAACCGAGGGCGGGAGCCAAATGGCTGCGGGAAAGACCGCGCCGCCGGTTGGGAATATAGTGACATGAGTTTGACAAACGAACAAATTAAAGCCGCCCTCGTTGGTGTAACGGACCCCATCACCGGGGCCAGAGTCAGCGATTTTGTAAAAGATCGCGACATTCGCGTGGAGAACGGCCGCGTCAGCGTGGCGGTGCAGCTGGGCTATCCCGCCCGCACGCAGCAGCAGCAATTGCGGAGCGCCGTGGGCCAGGCACTGGCCGCCGCGGGCGCGCCCGACGCCCAGGTATCCGTAACGTGGAAGATCGAGCCGCATGCTGTGCAGCGCGGGCTGAAGCCGCTGCCGAACGTGGCCAACATCATCGCGGTGGCCTCGGGCAAGGGCGGTGTCGGCAAGAGCACGACGGCCGTCAACCTGGCGCTGGCGCTGGCCGCCGAGGGCGCGCAGGTGGGTATCCTGGACGCCGATATCTACGGCCCCAGCCTGCCGACCATGCTGGGCATCACCGGCAAGCCCGTCAGCCTGGACAATAAATCCATGGAGCCCTTGCAGGGCCATGGCCTGCAGGCCAACTCCATCGGCTTCCTGATCGCCGAGGACTCGCCCGCCATCTGGCGTGGCCCCATGGTGACCCAGGCCCTGGAGCAGCTGTTGCGCCAGACCAATTGGCGCAGCCTGGACTATCTGATCGTCGACATGCCCCCGGGCACGGGCGATATCGCGTTGACGCTGGCGCAGAAGGTGCCGGTGGTGGGCGCGGTCATCGTCACCACGCCGCAGGACGTGGCCCTGCTGGATGCGCGCAAAGGCCTGCGCATGTTCCAGAAGGTGGAGGTGCCCATCCTGGGCGTGGTCGAGAATATGTCGATTCATATTTGCTCGGAATGCGGCCATGCCGAGCACATCTTCGGCGAGGGCGGCGGCCAGCGCATGGCCGCGCAATATGACGTGACATGGCTGGGCGGCCTGCCGCTGGCCCTGCGCATACGCGAGCAGACGGATTCCGGCCGGCCCACCGTGGTGGCGGAGCCGGACGGCGAGGCTGCCGGGCTGTACCGCGATATCGCCCGCCGCGTGGCCGCCGCCGTTGCCGCGCTGCCGCGCGACATGGCAGGCAAATTCCCGAACGTCGTCGTCCAGCCCAGCTGACGCATGCGGCGATCCGCGCGTCTACCTTGGTTTCGAGGGTCGCCATGGCGGGCCGCAACGTGGTTGTCCGCCTGCCTGCTGAGCGCGGCGGTCTACGCCAAGCCGGCCATCGTCATCGACGCGGGCAAGGCCGACCCCGCCACGGTCAAGGCCGTCAACGATGCGGTGGAAGCCATCGCGCGCCAGGCCGAAGACCAGGATGGCGGCGAGATCACCCGCCTGCGCCGCCGCGGTCGCGATGCCGCACTGGCGGCCTTGTCCACCCAGGGGTATTTTTCCGCCAAGGTGGAGCTGGTGCCGGGTGCCGACGCCAAGGGCGGCGATACCTGGACCATCCGCATCGACCCCGGCCAGCAGGCGCAGGTGGCGGCGGTCGACATCGAATTCCAGGGCCGTATCACCCAGCCGGCCTACGCCAGCCGCGTGGCGGACCTGCGCAAGCGCTGGTCGCTGCCTGTGGGCAAACCCTTCATCAATAGTGAATGGAACAGCGCCAAGTCGGCGCTCCTGAACGACGTCAGCACCCATGACTTCATGTTGGCGCGCCTGGCGGACTCCGGCGCCGACGTCAATGTCGAAGCGGCCACGGTACGGTTGCGCGTGGTGATCGACAGCGGCCCGCTGGTGCGCCTGGGCGAGCTGCGCGTCGAAGGGTTGAAGCGCGTGCCCGACCAGTTGGTGCGCCGCTACGTGCGCTACAAGGAAGGCGATCCCTTCAACCAGGACCAGTTGAACGGCTGGCAGCAGGCCTTGCAGCGGACCGCTTTCTTTCGTGGTGCCTTCGTATCGCTGCAGGAACCGGGCGGCACCGATCCGGCCACCAGCAACCAGACCGCGACGGCGCGCGATGCGGGCGCCGCCACGCCGGCCGGCGATGCGCGCGTGACCGCGGCGCAACGGCCGGCACCGGCACCGGTGGACCGCAATGGCGAGATCACCTTGCCGGTGCTGGTGCGGCTGAGCGAAGCACCGCCCAAGCGTTTCTCGACCTCGCTGGGCCTGGATAGCGACGTCGGCCCGCGCCTGGAGATGACGTATCAGCAGCAGGTGGTGTTCGGCCAGCCGCTCACGCTGCAAAGCGGTATCGGGCTGGACCGCAAGCGCCAGCGGGCCTACGCCGACTTCCTGCTGCCGCCCGACGCGCGCGGCAACCAGGACAGTATCGGCGTGCTGGCCGACCGTTCCGACATCCAGGGCCTGGACGTCACGCGTTTCGCGGTGGGCGCCACGCGCCTGAAGGAAAGCAGCGCGGGCGGCGGCAGCCGGGTCGACTACGAAACCCGCTACGGGCTGCTGGCGGCGCATGACCACGTGAAGATCGACGGTGGCGAGACCTACGACCTGCCGACGCTGACCGCCACGGCGGAATGGCTGCGCCGCGACGTCGACAGCAAGTACAACCCGCGCGAGGGTACTTTGATCGTGCTGGGCACCGGGGCCGGCCTGACGCTGAATAATGGCGATCCCTATACCCGCCTGCGCCTGCGCGGGCAGAAGTGGTGGCCGGTGGGGCTGCGCGACCTGGTGACCGTGCGTGGCGAAGTCGGCAAGGTGTGGGCCACCCGCGATACCCAGGTGCCGGACGATTTCGGTTTCCGCACGGGCGGGGCGCGCAGTATCCGCGGCTATAGCTACCTGAGCATCGGCGCGGACCGCGGCAATGCCGTCGTCGGTGCGCCGGCGCTGCTGGTGGCCAGCGCGGAATACCAGCATTTCTTCGATGAACGCTGGGGCATGGCCTTCTTCGTCGATGCCGGCGACGCCGCGCAGTCCTTCGGCGACATGAATATTGCGTTGGGGTACGGCGTCGGTGCGCGGGTGCGTACGCCCGCCGGCCCGCTGTTTCTGGACGTGGCCTATGGCCAGCGCGACCATTCGGTGAAGCTGAGTTTTTCCCTGGGGATCGCCTTTTGAAGTTCCTTGGCCGTTTCCTGCGCCATATCCTGGTCTGGTGGGTGCCGGGCCTGCTGGTGCTGCTCGCCATCGCGGTGGGCGCGCTGGCGTGGCTGGTGGCCAAGCCGGCGGGCACGCGCCTGCTGCTGGCGCGGGTGGCCGAGCAGCTCGACGGGCGTATCGACAATGTGCAGGGGTCCTTGTGGCATGGCCTGCGCGTCGGCCAGTTGGAATTGCATCTGCCTGGCGTGGACATCGATGCGCGGGACCTGGCGGTGACGGTGACGTGGCCGGATCTGTGGCATCGGCGGCTGGTGGTGCCGGAGTTGTCGGCTTCCAGCCTGCATGTCGGGTTGAGCACCCAGCCGGAAGCTACGCACGCTGACGAGACGACGGGTGGCGGGATGCCCGCGCTACCGGTGGATATCGAAGTGCGGCGCCTGGCCGTGGGCGAGTTCAGCCTGGCGCGCGATGGGCAGTCCATGCTGCCGGTGACACTGGGAAATCTGGTGGCCAGCGTGACGGCTGCCGGGCAGGGGAAGGAAGGCGTGCAGTTGCAGCTGGACAGCCTGCATGTCGGCCACGAGATCGCGCAACTGGATGTGCAAGGCAAAGCCAGCCTCAGCCGCCTGGCCGCGCCGTGGCCGATGGACGTCGACCTGCGGGTAGCCGCGACCGGCCAGGGAGCGGATTCGCCGCTGTGCCTGAAGCAGCTGGACGCCCTGCGCGGGCCGGCGGGCGACGCCAAGGGCGCGAAGGATGCGGTCCCGGCGGCTTGCGTCGTCGATATCCAGGCGCATGCGGCGGGGGACCTGAATGATCTGAATGTGACCATGGCTGGCCGCGGGGCCGACACCAGCGTGGACCTGCGTGCGGCGCTGAGCCCCCTGGCGTCTTTCCCCGCGCGCACCGTGGATCTGGCCCTGGTGCTGCCGGACCGCTCCGGCGCCACGCTGGCCTTGAAGGCCCAGCGCAGCGAGGACGGCGCGGCCCAGCGCCTGACGGGCAAGCTGGCGGCGGACCACCTGGACGTGGGCCACCTGGTGGGCGGCGATCTGCCGCAGGCCGTGGTCACCACGCAGGCCGATGTCGATGTCGAACTGACCGACTCGTACGTGCTGCGCCATGCCATCGTGGACCTGGACATCGCCGACACCAGCCGCTGGAATCGCCAGGCGCTGGCCGGCACCGCCCGCATCGACATGGCCACAGGTGCCCGCGCGGACGCGGCGGCCGATTGGCCGGCCGCGCTGGCGGGCATCCAGGTCGACCGTTTCGATCTGGATGTCAGGCTGGGGCGCAACCGTGTGCGCACGGGCGGCAAGATCGGCCCAGCCGGCGGCGCCATCACGCTGGATGCGCAAGCGCCTGAACTGGCTGCCTTCTGGCCGAACCTGCCCGGCGGCGCCACCGCCAAAGGCAAGCTGTCCGGCACGCCGGCGCGCCACCGCCTGGAACTGGACGCCGGCTACACCCCCGCCCGCGTGCGCCCGGGCCTGGTAGGCCAGGACAAAGCCAACGCGTCTTTCGTCATCGAAGGCGGCTGGGGCACGCCGGGTGGTGCGGCGCCCGATGCGAATCCCCTCACCGGCTGGCGCGGCTCCATCTTGCGCCTGCAGGCGGCGCATGCCGGCTTCCAGGTGAACATCGCGCAACCCGTCACGGTCGCCTATCTGCCGCATGCGGTAGCACCGGCCTGGCAATGGCAGGTCGGCGCCGCCAACATCGGCCTGGGGCTGCCCAGCGGCGATCGATTTACCCTGGTCCATGGCGGCTCGCGCGGCGGTGCCGGGCGCTGGGAAACCGCCGGCCGCATGGACAACTTCGTGCTGACGCCCAAGCTGGTAGGCAGCGTGATCCGCGCCACCGACCCGACCGCCCTGGAGCAAAACACGGGGCGCACGCGCCAGTCCACCATCAACGCCAGCATTCCCGGCGGCCAGCGCAGCATCGCGCTGGATGCCAGCTGGGACCTGAAGTTCGCCGGCAGGCTGACAGGCCGCGCACGCGTGGCGCGGCGAGACGGCGACCTGCGCATCCCCGGCGATCCCCCCATTCCGCTGGGCCTGCAAGCCTTGCTGCTGGAAGTCAACGCCACGGCCGTCTCCGCCACCAGCAGCCGCCTGGACGCGACCCTGAACCTGGCCACCGCCAAAATGGGCCGCATCGCGGGCAAGGGCAGCGCCATGCTGGTCACCGGCAAGGATGGCGCGCTGGCCCTGGCGACCAACCAGGCCATGCGCGTGAACCTGAACGCCGACATCGCCGACCTGGCGTGGCTGGGCCTGTTCACCGGCGACGCCACCGAACTGGGCGGTTCGCTCAAGGCCGACATCGACGCCCAGGGCACGCTGGGCGGCAACTGGCGCGCCAACGGCACCATCAGCGGGCAGAAACTGCGCGTGGTGCGGATCGACGACGGCGTCCGCCTGCTGGATGGCACGCTGTCCGCGCGCCTGAACGATGACGTGCTGACGCTGGACAGCCTGCGCTTTCCCAACACCTTGCGGGTGGTGCCGAAGGAATCGCGCACGCACGACTGGGTCACCCGCAATCCGGACGCGCAGAACGGCTATGTCGAAGCCAAGGGTAGCTGGAACCTGACCACGTCCGCGGGCAAGGTGCGCGTGACGCTGCACCGGTACGCCGCCATGCAGCGTACGGACCGCTTTGCCATGGTGTCGGGCGACATCGATATCGACGCCGCCCTGCCGCGCCTGAGCATCACCGGCAACCTTACCGCCGATGCCGGCTGGGCCAGCATCGAACTGCTCAACGAGGTGCCGTCGCTGGACGATGACGTGCGCCTGCATCGGGTGGGCGACCCGACGGCCGCCGAGGCCGCGGCGTCGGCCCCGATGGCGCTGTCCATGGACCTGAACGTGGACATGGGCCAACGTTTCTTCCTGACGGGGATGGGGCTGGACACGGGCCTGCGCGGCAGCCTGCGCGTGCGCTATATCGACGGCAAG
Source organism: Achromobacter sp. HZ34 (assembly GCF_002209485.1). Lineage (GTDB taxonomy): Bacteria > Pseudomonadota > Gammaproteobacteria > Burkholderiales > Burkholderiaceae_B > Bordetella_C. Next base: position 650,285 of record NZ_NJIX01000004.1, read on the forward strand.
GTCAGCGGTACGGGCCGCCTGGTCACGGTGGGCGGACGCATCGACGCGTATGGCCAGCGCCTGCAGTTGCGGCGCGGCAACATCACCTTCCAGGGACCCATCGACAATCCGCTGCTGGATATCGAGGCCTTGCGCACCGGGGAACAGGTCGAGGCCGGCGTGCGGGTGTCGGGGACGGCGCAACGGCCGCGCATCGACCTGGTGTCCTATCCGGACGTCAGCGATGTCGACAAGCTTTCCTGGCTGATCCTGGGCCGCGCGGCCGATTCCAGCGGCAGCGATACGGCGCTGCTGTTGTCCGTGGGCACGGCGCTGCTGGGCGGAGGCGAGCCCTTCTACAAGCGTTTCGGCCTGGACGACGTCGGCATCCGCAGCGGCTCGCTCGGTTCTTCCGGCAGCCTGTTGCCCAACTCCACTGTGGCCAGCAAGGTCAACGACCCGGACAGCGCGCTGGCCACCCAGTTCATGGTGGCGAGCAAGAACCTGGCCAACGGCATCACCCTGAGCGTCGAACAGGCCATGTCCGGCGCCGGTACGGTAGGCCGCGCCAGCTACCGCTTGTCGCGGCGCTGGTCGGTGGACGTGAAGGGGGGCACGGTCAATGGCCTGGCGCTGATCTACCGGTCGGTTTGGGGGGATTGAGAGGCAGCTTTGGCGGCGGCAGGTAAAATACGCCCCCGATACCTTCTCAACGGTTTTTTTCTATGAGCATCAAAAGCGACCTGTGGATACGCCGCGCCGCCGCGGACGGCATGATCGAGCCTTTCGAGGCGGGCCAGGTGCGCGCTCACAATGGCGAACGTATCGTCAGCTACGGCACCAGCAGCTATGGCTACGACGTGCGCTGCGCACGTGAATTCAAGATCTTCACCAACATCAACTCGACCATCGTCGATCCGAAGAATTTCGACGAAGGTTCATTCGTCGATTTCACCGGTGATGTCTGCATCATTCCGCCCAACTCCTTCGCGTTGGCGCGCACCGTGGAATATTTCCGCATCCCGCGCAGCGTGTTGACCATCTGCCTGGGCAAGAGCACCTACGCGCGCTGCGGCATCATCGTCAACGTGACGCCGCTGGAGCCTGAATGGGAAGGCCACGTGACGCTGGAGTTCTCCAACACCACGCCGCTGCCGGCCAAGATCTATGCCGGCGAAGGCTGCGCCCAGATGCTGTTCCTGGAAAGCGACGAGGTCTGCGAGACGTCGTACCGCGATCGCGGCGGCAAATACCAGGGCCAGCGCGGCGTCACCCTGCCGCGCACCTGACGTAGTAGATATCCCAGGGGTCTTCCCCTGTCTTGATGTAGCCGTGGCGCTGGTAGAAGGCGTTGGACGGGCTGTCGCGCAGGGCGCCCAGGTGTACCGCCAGGCGGGCCTCGTCGGCCAGCGCGGCGATGCGCTGCATGACGCGGCCGCCCAATCCCAGGTTCTGGAACGCAGGCAGGATGTAGAGGTGGTCCAGCTTCAGGCCGCCGTCGACCGGGCGCAGGGTGTAGAAGCCGGCCCGGCTTCCCTCGAACTCGATACTCCACGTGTGCGCCGGCGCCCAGCCGTCGCGCAGGCGCTGGCGCGCGCGGTCCGGGTCGAAGCGGCCCACCCGTTCCAGGCTGTCGCGCATGGCTTCGGCGCGCAGGTCCGCCAGGGCTTCGAGATCGCCGTCGGTAACCGGCGTGTAGACGAGGGTCGTGGAGGGCGCGGGGTTCGGTGCTTCGTGCTGCATGGTCGACTTCTTTGCGTCGGTGTTGTGTCGGTTGAGATGCGGTTTATATGCGGCTTTTACGGCATGCCGCGGGTAAGGCAGCAAGCAAGGCGCGCCGCGCGGGCGGCCGCCCTGTCATTGCAGGTCTTACTTCCCTTGATAGCGCTTCAGGATGGCCGTGCCGTCGGCGCCGGCCTGTTGCTTCCAGGTCGATACGGAATCCGCGGCGGCGTCCTTCAGCGCTTTCTTCACGCTGGGCGCGACCTGGCTGTTGATGGCGACGCCGTTCTTGCGCATGTTGTCATAGTTCGCCTTCAGGCGGCCCTGGATGCGCTTCCATTGCTCGGTTTCGGTTTCGGCGGCGGCCTGGTCGATGGCCTTGCGCTGGGCGGGGCTCAGGGCCTTGTAGGCGTCCAGGTTCATCGTCGCCACGGAAATCGGCATGGCGTAATTGATTTCGGCGAAGGCCGGCAAATGTTCCCACAGCTTGCGGCCCGCGCCGCCGTCGCCCGATGACAGCACGGCGTTGACATCGCCCGCGGCGATGCGCGGCATGGCATCGGCGAAGGAAATGTTCGAGGCCTTGGCGCCGGCCTTGGTCATGGTGGCCTGCGACATGTCGTCATAGGTGCGGATGGACAGGGCCTTGAGGTCGGCCACGCTCTTGATCGGCGTCTTCGACCAGATGCCGGATGCCGGCCAGGGCGTGGTGTACAGCAGCTTCTGGTTGTGCTCGGCCAGCAGCTTTTCGTAGGCGGGGCGGGAAGCCTTGGTCAGCGCGCGGGCTTTTTGCAGGGAGTCGGCCAGGAAGGGCAGGGAGGACACCCCGAAGATGGGATATTTGCCGGCCAGGCCGCCGGCGAAGGCATCGCCTGCGTCGACCTTGCGTTGCTGCACGGCGTCGATGATGCCGGCGGACTTGATGCCCTTGGCGGCGTCGAAGGAGGTATCGATGATGACCTCGCCGTGGGTTTTCTGCTTCACCAGGTCGGCGAAGGTGCTCACCCCCAGGCCCGGCATGGCGGTGGCGGGATATTCCGTGGTCATCGTCAACGTCGTGGCCGCCTGGGCCGCGGCAACCATCATGGCGCTTGCCGCCACGCCTGCCAGTATCGATACCGCTTGAGAAATGCGAATCCGGGACACCGTGACCATGCAACCTCCGAACCAAAAATTTCCCGCGGGCTGCGGGCGAGGTGACAAATATATACAGGGCTGGTGCCGGACGGACTCGATCCTAGGGAAAGTCTCTACCGAAGAGTAGGGGGCTGGGGTTTATGGCGGAGGGACCGCCGTCCGGAAATGCTGTCATTAAATTGAATTTGGGTTACATCTTGTATTCATCTAATATATGCGCCTGAGTTTTGGCCCGGTCCTGTTGGATTCCGCATGTTCTTTGCTTCTCGCTATGCCCCGCCGCTGGTGTCCGAAGAATTGCAGCCAGGCGCCGATGCCCTGGCGCAGGGCCGCTACGCTGACGCCTGGCTCCTGCTGCAACAGGCCAGTCGCGACCGGCTGTCCGTGCTGCCCTGCAACGCCTTGCTGGCGGCCGAGGCAGCGCGCGCCCTGGGCCTGGAACGGCGCTACCGCGCGGTAGTGCGCTGGGCCCGCAAGCGCTGGCCGGACAACCCCTACGTCCTGCTGGAGTGGCTGCGCCAGGCGGTGCGCCGCGACATCGCCCCCGCGGTGGCCCAATTGACCGCCTTGCTGGCCGCGCGGCGCATCCCCGAAGCCGTGCATGCGCTGGCCGAGGCCATCATGCTGTCCGCGCAACTACGCGGCGTCGCCGCCATCCCGGCCGCCCAGCACCTGCCCAGCCCCTATCACCTGATGTACGAACGCGACCCGCGCGTCGCCTACACCCTGGGCCATGCCTGGGCCAACCAGCGCGAATGGGAACGCGCGGCGGCGGCCCTGCGCCGCGCGGTCGACCTGGCCCCGCGCTGGCACCGGGCGCGCGCCAGCCTGGCGCACGTCCTGATGTCGGCCGGCCTGTACGAGCAGGCGCGCGAGTCGGTCAAGGCCGAGGGCGGCGACGAGCCCTACGACTATCTGCGCCTGTGCCTGGAACTGAGCCTGAACAATCTGCACGCGGCCTGCCGCATCGGTTTGGCCTACAGGGCGCACTGGCCTGCCGGCGATACCGGCGAGAAAGTCGACGACTGGCTCATCTTCACGGCCAGCCTGCTGCGCGACGCCCACCTGCTGACCACCCTGCTCACGCCCTCGCTGGGCGCCCGGCAAGCCGTGGCCGAGTGCGAACGCCTGCTCGACTGCCCCCGCGTCCTGCTGGCCCTGCCGCCCTTGAGCCAGGTGCGCCATCAGTGCGTGCCCACCGCCGCCGCCATGGTGGCGGCGTGGCACGGCGACCCTCATGACCCACAGGCGCTGTACGCCCAGTTGGGCGGGCAGGGGGGCGTGGACATGGGCCGCCTGCGCGATTACTTCGCAGCGCGCGCTTACCGTGTCGAGTTCGTGTCGATGCAGCCCGCCGTGCTGCAGGCCCTGCTGTCGGCGGGCCTGCCCGTGATCGGCCTGGTCGACGGGCCTTTTTTCTCGCATGTGGACGTGGTCTGCGGCTACGACGCCGGGCACGGCGTGTTCTATCGCCGCGATCCGGAACGCTGGGCCCTGCAATGGAGCAGCCAGGCCGATCTGGTGCGCCGCTATGGCCCCGGTGGCGCAGTGGGCATGGTGCTGGTGCCCCCCGGGCATCACGACTTCGAATTCAACCCCGATTGGCGTCACACGGATGCCGCGGTCCTGGACAGCCTGCGGCGCGCTTGTGCCCGGGGCGACGTCGCCAGCGCGGCGGCCTGGCACGCCCGCATCGACGACGACTCGCCGCTGGTGCTGCACCGGGCCCAGGCGGCCCAGGGCATCGTGGAATCTCCGCGCGACTTCGGCCGCACCCTGCTGCGCATCGTCGGCAATGCCGCCTTGCCGGCACTGGTGCGCTGGCGCGCGTTGACCATGATCGACGACGCCGCCATCCTGCGCCGGTACAAGCGCGAGGTACTGGCCGGCATGCATGGCCGCGATGCCGCGCGCTACCTGGACGGCGTCGAAATGCTGGCGCAGCGGAACTGGGCGCAGGCCTGCGCCATCCTGGAACCGCTGGCTCAGCGCTATCGTTCGCACGGACCTTTGTGGCTGCGCCTGGCCCAGGCCCAGGCTCCATTGGGCCTGATCGACGCCGCCTGGCGCAGCGCCACGCGCGCCCTGGCCGGCAGCCCGCAGGCACCGGCCGTGGCCCGGCATGTGGCCGCCTTGTTCCCCGACCTGTACGGCCGGGCCGAACGCCTGCGCCATTGGCGCATGCTGCGGCGCCAGGCTCCGGGTTCTTGCGGCGAAGTCATGGCCGAAGCCGACGCGCGCGAGTGCGGCCGCCAGGGGCCGGCCTATCAGCGGGCGCTGTTGCGCTGTATTGCGTGGGAGCCCATGCAGATGCGCCACTACGAACGGCTGGCGCAGTGGTATCTGGCCCAGGGCCGGACCGAGCGGGCACGCGCTGTGCTGGAGCGGGCGCGCCAAACCCTGGCGCCGCCGAATATGGCCGCCCTGGGCGAGCCGCTGCAGGCCCCTGCCGAGGACGGGCTAAAATTCCGCCGGCGCCGCCCTGGCCTGGCGTCGTGACGCACTGCGCTGCGTAGACCGCGGCGGCTGGCCGTCGCATATCGTCATGCGCCTGTCCCGCGCACGCAGTACACTCGCCCCGCTTTCGCCATACCCCCCGCAGGAGTGCCCGCATGAAATTCCGGTTTCCCATTGTCATCATCGACGAAGACTACCGCTCCGAGAACGCCTCGGGGTTGGGCATACGCGCGCTTGCCGCGGCCATCGAGGCCGAGGGCGTGGAAGTGCTGGGCGTCACCAGCTACGGCGACCTCAGTTCCTTCGCGCAGCAGCAAAGCCGCGCCAGCGCTTTCATTCTGTCGATCGACGATGAGGAATTCGACGTCGATTCCCCGGAAGACGTGGCCAGCGCCATCAAGAACCTGCGCGCCTTCATCGGCGAGCTGCGCTTCCGCAATGCCGACATCCCCATCTACCTGTATGGCGAAACGCGCACGTCGGAACACATCCCCAACGACATCCTGCGCGAACTGCATGGCTTCATCCACATGTTCGAGGACACGCCGGAATTCGTCGGCCGCCACATCATCCGCGAAGCGCGCAGCTACGTCGACAGCCTGGCGCCGCCGTTCTTCCGCGAACTGGTGAAGTACGCGCAGGACGGTTCCTATTCCTGGCACTGCCCTGGCCACTCCGGCGGCGTGGCCTTCCTGAAGAGCCCGGTCGGCCAGATGTTCCATCAGTTCTTCGGCGAAAACATGCTGCGCGCCGACGTCTGCAACGCGGTGGATGAGCTGGGCCAGTTGCTGGACCACACCGGGCCGGTGGCGGAGTCCGAGCTGAATGCCGCCCGCATCTTCCACGCCGATCACTGCTACTTCGTCACCAACGGCACGTCGACCTCGAACAAGGTGGTGTGGCATGCCAACGTCGCCGCCGGCGACGTGGTGGTGGTCGACCGCAATTGTCACAAGTCGATTCTGCACGCCATCACCATGACGGGCGCGATCCCGGTGTTCCTGCGCCCCACGCGCAACCACCTGGGCATCATCGGGCCGATTCCCATCGAGGAATTCGAACCGGAAAACATCCGCAAGAAGATCGAGGCCAATCCGTTCGCGCGCGAAGCCGTGAACAAGACGCCGCGTATCCTGACGCTGACGCAGAGCACCTACGACGGCGTCATCTACAACGTGGAAATGATCAAGGAAAAACTGGGCAGCTACGTCGACACGCTGCATTTCGACGAAGCCTGGTTGCCGCACGCGGCCTTCCACGAGTACTACACGAACATGCACGCCATCGGCGTGGACCGGCCGCGTAGCGACGACGCCATCGTCTTTGCCACGCACTCCACGCACAAGCTGCTGGCGGGTATTTCGCAGGCCTCGCAGATCATCGTGCAGGAGTCCAAGACCCGCAAGCTGGACCGCAACATCTTCAACGAGGCCTATCTGATGCACACGTCCACGTCGCCTCAGTACGCGATCATCGCGTCCTGCGACGTGGCCGCGGCCATGATGGAAGCGCCCGGCGGCACCGCGCTGGTCGAGGAAAGCATCCGCGAGGCGCTGGACTTCCGCCGCGCCATGCGCAAGGTGGAATCGGAATACGGCCGCAACGACTGGTGGTTCAAGGTGTGGGGCCCCAATCGCCTGGTGTCCGAAGGCATCGGCAATCGCGACGAATGGCTGCTGGAGTCGAACGACCACTGGCACGGTTTCGGCGAGATGGCCGAAAACTTCAACATGCTGGACCCGATCAAGGCCACCATCATCACCCCGGGCCTGGATATCTCCGGCAGCTTCGGCGAGACCGGCATTCCGGCCGCCCTGGTGTCGAAGTACCTGGCCGAGCACGGCGTGGTCGTGGAAAAGACCGGCCTGTATTCCTTCTTCATCCTGTTCACCATCGGCATCACCAAGGGCCGCTGGAACACGCTGCTGACCGCCTTGCAGCAGTTCAAGGACGACTACGACCGCAACCAGCCCTTGTGGCGCATCCTGCCCGAGTTCTGCCGCGACCATCGCCAGTACGAGCGCATGGGCCTGCGCGATCTGTGCCAACAGATCCACGAAGCCTATCGCGAGAACGACGTGGCGCGCCTGACCACCGAGGTGTACCTGAGCGACATGGTGCCGGCGATGAAGCCGTCCGATGCCTTTGCCCGCATGGCCCACCGCGAAGTGGAACGTGTCAGCATCGAAGACCTGGAAGGCCGCGTCACCGGCGTGCTGTTGACCCCTTACCCGCCGGGCATCCCGCTGCTGATTCCGGGCGAGCGTTTCAACCGCACCATCGTCCAGTACCTGCAGTTCGCTCGTTCGTTCAACGCCCGCTTCCCCGGCTTCGAAACCGACATCCACGGCCTGGCCGAGGATACGGACGAGAACGGCGAAGTGCGCTACTACGTCGACTGCCTGAAGGAAATGTGAGCGTGATGGATGTGAGGAGCAGGTGATCGCATGTATGACGTAGCGATCATCGGGGCGGGGGCGGCGGGCATGATGTGCGCCGCCGTCGCCGGCCAGCGCGGCTTGCGGGTGGTGCTGATCGACCATGCCGACAAGCTGGCGGAGAAGATCCGGATCTCGGGCGGCGGGCGCTGCAACTTCACCAACCTGGGCACGGGGCCGGCCAATTTCCTGTCGGAAAACCCCCATTTCTGCCGCTCGGCATTGGCGGGCTACGGGCCGCGCGATTTCCTCGACCTGCTGCGCCGGCATGGCGTGTCCTGGCACGAGAAGCATCGCGGCCAGCTGTTCTGCGACGACTCCAGCGAATCCATCATCGACGTGCTGCGCGCCGAATGCGGCGCCGGCAACGTGCAATGGCGCATGGGTTGCGGCGTGGTGGAAATCAGCCGTGAGACGGGCCCAGGGGGCGGCCCTGGCGGCGTTGGCAGCAGCGGCGCCGGGACAGCGCCGACGGCCGACGGCTGCACCTACGTATTGCGCACCACCACGGCGGGCACCCTCCGCGCTGCCAAGCTGGTCATCGCCACGGGCGGCATGGCCATTCCGCAGCTCGGCGCCACCGACTACGGCCTGAAGGTCGCGCGCCAGTTCGGCCTGAAAGTGGTGGAGCCGCGCCCGGCCCTGGTGCCGCTGACCTTCGATCCCGCGCTGTGGCAGCCGTTTGCCGCCTTGTCCGGCGTGGCGCTGGAAGCAGGCGTGCGCAGCGGGCAAGGCGAATTCCTGGAAGACTTGCTGTTCACGCATCGGGGCCTGTCCGGGCCCGCCATCCTGCAGATCTCCAGCTACTGGAATCCCGGCGAGCCGCTGAGCCTGGACCTGGCGCCTGGCCTGGACCTGGAACAGGACCTGGTCAGCGCCAAGCCCGGCAATCGCCAGCAACTGGGTACCGTGCTGGCGGGCCTGTGGCCACGGCGCCTGGCGGAAGCGTGGGTGGAACGCGATGGCCTGGCCACGCAGCGCCTGGCCGACACGCCCGACAAGGCTTTGCGTGCCCTGGCGGCGGGCATCCATGGCTGGACCCTGGTGCCGACGGGGACCGCCGGCTACAAGAAAGCCGAGGTCATGCGCGGCGGGGTCGACACCCGCGGCCTGGACCAGAAGAGCATGCAGGCCCGCGCCGTGCCCGGCCTGCATTTCATCGGCGAGGCCGTCGACGTGACCGGCTGGTTGGGTGGCTACAACTTCCAATGGGCCTGGGCCTGCGCCGTGGCCTGCGGCAAGGCGCTTTAGGGCGTTCCTGCATAGCGCGTCCGGGGCGCGCCATGATATTCTTCGCAAGCTGTCACGCATGGTGCGGGAGAGAGCGGCTGCTGTTACATGACAGGCGCCGCCACCGAAGGCGCAATTCGCCCAGAATCGCTCAGGTAACCGATACCGCAACATGCCTGTCCACCCGCCCAACGGCGCGGCGGCCAACACAGCACTCTGGAGAGATCCGGCGGCCCCCAGGTCCCGCGCAAGACAGCGCGGGCGGCGGCAAGCCCGGACGCCGAAGGTGCAAACCCGCCACGCGGGGCAACTCTCAGGCAAAAGGACAGAGGGGCGGAAACATCACCAGCCGGCAGGCGGGCGCGTCGTTTTCCGATTCGATCCCGCATTGTTGTCTCCGGCAGGTATTCCGTATCCCTTGAGCCTTACCGGAGTCCACATGTCCGCCTCTCTGAAGCAAACCCCCCTGGCACCTGAACACCTCGCCGCCGGCGCGCGCATGGTCGATTTCGGCGGTTGGGACATGCCCTTGGCCTATGGTTCGCAACTGGAAGAGCATCATGCCGTGCGCAGCGACGCCGGCATGTTCGACGTGTCCCACATGCTCAACGTCGACGTAGCGGGCGCTGGCGCCAGCGATTTCCTGCGCCGCCTGATCGCCAACGACATCGCCAAGCTGACCGTGCCGGGCAAGGCCCTGTACAGCTGCATGCTGAACCCGGAAGGCGGCGTCATCGACGACCTCATCGTCTACTTCTTCGCCGCCGACCGCTGGCGCGTGGTGGTCAATGCCGGCACCGCTGACAAGGACGTTGCCTGGATGCAACGCGTCGCCAGCGCGGGCAAGTTCGACGTCACGGTCACCCCGCGCCGCGACCTGGCCATGGTCGCCGTGCAGGGCCCCAATGCCCGCGCCAAGGTGTGGGCCGCGCGTCCTGCCTGGCGCGCCGCGTCCGAAGCGCTGACGCCTTTCGTCGGCGCCATCGCCGATACCGACACCCTGGTGGCCCGCACGGGTTATACCGGCGAGGACGGTTTCGAAATCGTCCTGCCCGCCACGCAAGTCGTCGCGCTGTGGCGTGACCTGGTGGCCCAGGGCGTACGACCCTGCGGCCTGGGCGCGCGCGACACGCTGCGCCTGGAAGCCGGTATGAACCTGTATGGCCAGGACATGGACGAACTGACGCAGCCGGCGCAGGCCGGGCTGACCTGGACCGTGTCGCTGAAGGACGCGCAGCGCCAGTTCATCGGCCGCGCCGCCATCGAGCAATTCCCCACCCCCAACGATTTCGTCGGCCTGAAGCTGGGCGAGCGTGGCGTGATGCGTCCGCACATGAATGTGCGCGGCGCCGCCGGCACGGGGGAAATCACCAGCGGCACCATGTCGCCCACGCTGGGCGTATCGGTGGCGTTCGCCCGCATGCCCGTGGGCACGCGTCCCGGCGAGCAGGTGGAAGTGGAGATCCGCGGCAAGTGGGTCCCTGCCACCGTGACCAAATTGCCCTTCGTGCGCAACGGCAAAGCCGTCGAACACCCGTAAACTCGTAGCTTCCCGCGGCGGCCGGCGAAAACTTTCGCAGGCCTGCAACGGGTGGGCGCGCAACCCCATACCGTCATACAACGTCTTTCCAGGAGCTTCCATGAGCCTGCCTACCGATCGCAAGTACACCGAATCCCATGAGTGGATCAAAGCCGAAGGCGACGTCTTTGTCGTTGGCATCACCGAGGACGCCCAGGAACAATTGGGCGATCTGGTCTTTGTCGGCGACGTCAAGGTCGGCGCCAAGCTGGCCGCCGGCGAAGCCGCCGGTGTGGTCGAGTCGGTCAAGGCCGCCTCGGACATCTATGCCCCCGTTGCCGGCGAAGTCGTTGCCTTCAATGACGCGCTGGAAGCCACCCCGGGCCTGATCAACGAGTCGGCTTTCGACACCTGGATCTACAAGTTCAAGCCGAACAACCCCGCCGACGTCGACGGTCTGCTCGACGCCGCCGGCTACGAAAAACTCTGATGCGGCGCGGCGCCGCGTAATCGCGCAGCCGTGCCACCAAGGCCGGCTGTCCTTCGCGGCGCTCCGCTGCCCGTCCGCCTGGATGCGGACAACCGTCACACCGAGATATCCATGTCGCGCGCCCTAGACACCCATTCCGATTTCATCCCCCGCCACATCGGTCCCTCCGATGCCGACCAGGCTGCCATGCTGGCGGTGCTGGGCCTTGACAGCCTGGACGAGCTGATCGCCCAGGTGGTGCCGCCCGCCATCCGCACGCGTGCGCCGCTGGCGCTGCCCGCCGCGCGCAGCGAGCCGGACGTGCTGGCCGAGCTCAAGCAGATCGCCGGCCGCAACAAGGTCTTCCGCAATTACATCGGCCAGGGTTACTACGGCACGCACACGCCCAACGTCATCCTGCGCAACATCCTGGAGAATCCCGCCTGGTACACGGCTTACACGCCTTACCAGCCGGAAATCTCCCAGGGCCGCCTGGAAGCGCTGCTGAACTACCAGACCATGGTGATGGACCTGACCGGCCTGGATATCGCCAATGCCTCGCTGCTGGATGAGGGCACCGCCGCCGCCGAAGCCATGACGCTGGCCCGCCGCGGCGCCAAGTCGTCCAGCAATGTCTTCTTCATTTCGCAGCACTGCCACCCCCAGACCATCGAAGTCGTGCGTACGCGCGCCGAAGGCCTGGACATCGCCGTGACGGTGGGCGACGAAGCCGCCGGCCTGCCCGACTGCTTCGGCGTGCTGCTGCAGTATCCGCACAGCCTGGGCGCCATCGGCGACTACCGCGCGCTGGCCGCGCAAGCCCATGAACAGGGCGCCGTGGTGGCTTGCGCCACCGACCTGCTGGCCCTGGCGCTGCTGACGCCGCCCGGCGAATGGGGCGCCGACATCGCCATCGGTTCGGCCCAGCGCTTCGGCGTGCCCTTCGGCTTCGGCGGCCCGCACGCCGGCTTCATGGCTTGCAAGGACGCCTACAAGCGCAGCATGCCCGGCCGCCTGGTCGGCGTGTCCAAGGACGCGCAGGGCAACACCGCGCTGCGCCTGGCCCTGCAGACCCGCGAGCAACACATCCGCCGCGAGAAGGCGACTTCCAATATCTGCACGGCGCAAGTGCTGCTGGCCGTGATGGCCGGCATGTATGCCGTGTGGCACGGTCCGGCGGGCATTCGCCGCATCGCCCAGCGCGTGCAGAGCGCCACCGCCATCCTGCGCGGCGCCTTGCAGTCGCTCGGCGCCGCGGTCGTCAACGACACCTTCTTCGATACGCTGCTGGTGCAAACCGGCGCCGCCACGCAGGCCGTGGTCGACGCCGCGGTGGCGCAGCAGGTCAATCTGCGCGTGGTCGATGGCAGCCAGGTGTCCGTGTCGCTGGACGAAACCGTCACCGCGGAAGACCTGCAACAACTGGCCGCCGTGTTCGCGCGCGGCCTGGGCAAGAGCGTGCCGGCGCTGGACGTCGATGCACTGGAAGCGCGCGCCGTCACCGGCATCCCGGCCGCCGTGGCGCGCCAGGGCGACATCCTGACCCATCCGATTTTCTCCAGCGTGCAATCCGAAACCGACATGCTGCGTTATCTGCGCAAGCTGTCCGACAAGGACCTGGCACTGGACCGCAGCATGATCCCGCTGGGTTCGTGCACCATGAAGCTGAACGCCACGGCCGAGATGATCCCCATCACCTGGCCCGAGTTCGCCCAGATCCATCCGTTCGCCCCCGCCGACCAGTTCGCCGGCTATGCCGAACTGATCGAGCGCCTGTCGGCTGCCCTGTGCGAAATCACCGGCTACGACGCCGTCAGCCTGCAGCCCAATTCGGGCGCGCAGGGTGAATACGCCGGCCTGCTGGCCATCCGCGGTTATCACGAAGCCAATGACCAGCATCAGCGCGACGTCTGCCTGATCCCGTCCTCGGCGCACGGCACCAACCCCGCGTCGGCGCAGTTGGCCGGCATGCAGGTGGTGGTCGTTGCTTCCGACGCCAACGGCAACGTCGACGTGGCCGATCTGCGCGCCAAGGTGGCGCAGGTGGGCGACCGCCTGTCCGCGCTGATGATCACCTATCCCTCGACCCACGGTGTGTTCGAGGAAGCCGTCACCGAGATCTGCGAGATCGTGCACGCGGCCGGCGGCCAGGTGTACATGGACGGCGCCAACATGAACGCCATGGTGGGCGTGGCCAAGCCGGGCAAATTCGGTTCCGACGTATCGCACCTGAACCTGCACAAGACTTTCTGCATCCCGCACGGCGGCGGCGGCCCGGGCGTCGGTCCCGTGGCGGTGCGCGGCCACCTGGCTCCCTATTTGCCGGGCGTGCTGGACGCGGGTGGCAAGCTGCCCGCCGACGCCAAGGTGGGTCCGGTCTCGGCCGCTCCCTCCGGTTCGGCCGGCATCCTGCCCATCCCGTACATCTACATCGCGCTGATGGGCGCGGAAGGCCTGCTGCGCGCCACTGAAGTGGCCATCCTCAGCGCCAACTACATCGCCGAACGCCTGCGCGCGCACTATCCCGTGCTGTATTCCGGCCGTAACGGCCGGGTGGCGCACGAGTGCATCCTCGATGTGCGCCAGTTGAAGGAAACCAGCGGCATTTCCAACGAGGACATCGCCAAGCGCTTGATCGACTATGGCTTCCACGCGCCGACCATGAGCTTCCCCGTGGCCGGCACGCTGATGGTCGAGCCCACCGAATCCGAAGGCCGGGCGGAGCTGGACCGTTTCATCGATGCGATGATCGCCATTCGCGCGGAAATCGCCCAGGTGGAAAACGGTGAACGCGACCGTGAGGACAACGTGTTGAAGAACGCGCCCCATACCGCCGCCACCTTGCTGGCGGACGAATGGCATCACGACTACCCGCGCAGCCAGGCCGCTTATCCGCTGGCCAGCCTGCGCGATGGCAAGTACTGGTCGCCGGTGGCACGCGTGGACAACGCCTACGGGGATCGCAACCTGGTGTGCAGCTGCCTGCCGATCGAAGCGTACGCGTAAGCCGCGGGCGGGTCAGGAACACCTGACCCTTCCCCCAAAAACAAACTGGCCCCCAGGGGCCAGTTTGTTTTTCAAGATGCCGGCGGCCAAGCCACTATGGCTTACCACCGGTGTCGTCGGTCTGGTCCGGCCAGCGTTGCGACACGCTCTTGTAGCGCGTGTGGAAGCGCAAGCCTTCTTCGCCATGTAACGCGACGTCGCCGAACAGCGAGCGCTTCCATCCGCCCAGGGAATGCCATGCCGCCGGCGCCGGTATGGGTACGTTGATGCCGACCATGCCGGTGCGTACGCCGCGGGTAAACGCACGCGCGGTGGCGCCGTCGCGTGTGTAGCATGACGCACCGTTGGCGTATTCGTGCCGATTGATCAAACCCACCGCCGTCTTCAAATCCGGCACGCGCAAGACGCACAGCACCGGACCCAGGATCTCCTCGCGGTAGACGTTCATGGTCGGCCGCACGTGGTCGAACAAGGTACCGCCCACGAAGTAGCCCTTCTCGTAGCCCGGCACCTGCAGATCGCGGCCATCCACGACCACCGTGGCGCCGGCTTCGGCGCCGTCTTCGATATAGCCCAGCACCTTGACGCGATGCTGGGCGCTGATCAACGGACCCATCTGGCTGCGCGCATCCATGCCGCTGCCGATTTTCAAGTCGCGCACGCGCGGCGCCAGGCGCTCGACCAGCGCATCGCCGACACTGCCCACCGCGACGGCCACCGAGACCGCCATGCCACGCTCGCCCGCCGTACCGTACGCCGCGCGCAACAGCGCCTCCGCCGCCAGGTCCAGGTTGGCGTCCGGCATGACCACCAGATGGTTCTTCGCGCCCCCCAGCGCCTGCACCCGCTTGCCGCGCGTGGTGGCCTGGGTGTGAACGTATTGCGCCGTGGCGGACGAACCGGCGAAGGACAACGCCTGTACGTCTTCGTGCGCGATCAGCGCATCCACCGCCAGTTTGTCGCCGTGCAATACGTTGAACACCCCCGCCGGCAGGCCGGCCTGGCGCAGCAGTTCGCCCAGCCGCACGGCAATCGAGGGTGTGCGTTCGGACGGCTTGAGGACGAAGGTATTGCCGCAGGCCAGCGCCAAGGGAAACATCCAGCAGGGCGCCAGCAGGGGCAGGTTGAAAGGCGTGATGCCGACCACCACGCCCAGCGGTTCGCGCACGTTCCAGCTGTCGATGCCATCGTCGGCCTGTTCCGTGTACTGGCCCTTGAGCAGTTGCGGGATGCCGCAGGCGTACGCCACCATGTCGATGGCGCGGGTTACCTCGCTGCGTGCTTCGGCCAGTACCTTGCCGTGCTCTTGCGTGATGGTCGCGGCCAGCGCGTCCAGGTTCTGCTCCAGCAGCGCCTTGAAACTGAAGAGGACGCGCGCGCGCCGTTGGGGTGGCGTTTCCGCCCACGCGGGAAAGGCCTCGCGCGCCGCCGCCACGGCCAGGTCGACCTCGTCGGGTCCGGCCAGCGGGATGTTGGAAACGATCTCGCCGCGCGCCGGGTCGAAACCATCGGCATAACGGGAGCTGCGGCCATCATAGGGCTGGCCGTTGATGAAATGCGGAATCTTCAGCATGACGGGTAGGAAGGGCAGATGGGTCCACGAACACGGTAGCGGTTCGGGCAGGCTTCAAGTATTACCCAGAGGCTTTCGTCTATTCGGATCATAGGGGATATTTGATGACACCCCCGCGCGACCCTTGAAAGCATTTCGCCCCGTGCCATGCAGGAACGCATGGCACGGGGCGAAGGAAACGCTTCAGAAATCGATCAGGCGATTTCCTTGAGCACCTTGCCGATGGTGTCGAAGATTTCGCCGATCTGCGCTTCGTCGATGATCAGGGGCGGCGAAATCGCCAGGATGTCGCCGGTGTAGCGCACCATCAGGCCGGCGTCGAAGCACTGCTTGAACGCTTCGGCCGCGCGCGCGCCCGGCGCGCCGTCGCGCGAAGACAGCTCGATCCCGGCCACCAGGCCGATGTTGCGCACGTCGATCACGTGGCGCGCGCCGCGCAGGCCATGGGCCGCCTTTTCGAAAGCCGGGGCCAGGTCGCGGGCACGGCCGAACAGGTTTTCGCGGCGATAGATGTCCAGGGTGGCCAGGATGGCGGCCGCCGCCAGGGGGTGCGCCGAGTAGGTATAACCGTGGAAGAACTCGATGCCGCCGTTGACCGCGTTGACGATGCCGTCATGCACTTCGCGCTTGACGGCTACCGCGCCGGCCGGCACGGCGGCATTGCTGACGCCCTTGGCCATGACGATCAGGTCCGGCGTCACGCCGAAGAACTCGCTGGCGGTGGCGGCACCCAGGCGGCCATAGGCGGTGATGACTTCGTCGAAAATCAGCAGGATGCCGTGCTTGGCGGTGATTTCGCGCAGGCGCTGCAGATAGCCTTGCGGCGGGATCAGCACGCCGGTCGAACCGGCCATGGGTTCGACGATGACGGCCGCCACGGTGGACGGGTCATGCAGGGCCAGGATGCGTTCCAGGTCATCGGCCAGGTGTGCGCCCCAGGCCGGCTGGCCCTTGGAGAAAGCGTTCTTTTCCAGATTGTGGGTATGCGGCAGGTGATCCACCGACGGCAGCAGGGCGCCGGAGAAGGTCTTGCGGTTGCCCGAGATCCCGCCTACCGAGATGCCGCCGAAGCCCACGCCGTGGTAGCCGCGTTCACGGCCGATCAGGCGGGTGCGCTGCCCTTCGCCGCGTGCGCGGTGATAGGCCAGGGCGATCTTCAGTGCCGTGTCGACCGATTCCGAGCCGGAGTTGGTGAAGAATATGCGGTCCAGACCGGCCGGCATCAGGCCGGCCACGGCGGTGGCGGCCTCGAAGGCCAGCGGGTGGCCCAGCTGGAAGCCGGGGGCATAGTCCAGATGCGCGGCCTGGCTGGCGATGGCCTGGGCGATTTCCGTGCGGCAGTGGCCGGCGTTGACGCACCACAGGCCGGCGGTGCCGTCCAGGATCTGCCTGCCGTCCAGCGACGTGTAGTACATGCCCTTGGCGCTGGCCAGCATGCGCGGGTCGGCCTTGAACTGACGGTTGGCGGTAAAGGGCATCCACAGATGCGACAGGTCGGGCAGGGCGGGGGCGTTCATGGATGGCTCCAGGAGTAAGCGGTAAGCAGCTGAGTGGCAATAGCGGCGATTTTGGCTCCAGCGCAGAGGCATGAACATATACAATCCATGCAAATCTCCCTGACCGTACAGGTATATCCTGGACGACTGTATAGAATTCTGATGCCTCGCGCCCCGCAACCGGCCACTGGCCACCGGCTGACGAGGTGTCCCCCTCCGCCTTCCTGGTGACCAGCAGCGAGTACTGCCGTGACCGATCTTCCGCTCATCGAATTCGAACCCGTGCGTGACCGGGCGCATGCGCCGACCTTGGTCCAGCAGGTCATCGACGCCGTCACGCGGGCCATCGATACGCAGGCCTTGCGTCCCGGCATGGCCCTGCCGTCCGTACGCGACTTCGCACGCGGTCATCGAATCAGCACCTTCACGGTCGCGGCAGCCTATGCGCGGCTGGTCGCGGCGGGGCGCGTCATTGCCCGGCCGGGCGCCGGCTACCGCGTCGCGCCTCGCTCCAACGCGGCGCCGGGTGCCGCCGCCGACGCGCCGCCGCGTCCCTGGTCGCCGCCCACCCTGGGCGCGGAGTGGCTGCTGTCGGACGTCTACGCCGACCATTCCATCCCGGTGAAGTCCGGTTGCGGCTGGTTGCCGGGCGAATGGCTCAACGAGGACGGCTTGCATCTGGGCCTGCGCCATGTCGCCCGGGTGCCCGGCGGACGCATCACGGGTTACGGCCATCCCTATGGCTATGCGCCGTTGCGGGCCACCATCGCCGACCATCTGGCCGGCCTGGGCCTGGTGGTGCAGCCCGATCAAGTGCTGCTGACCCAGGGCGTGACGCATGGGCTCGACCTTGCCATCCGCACGCTGTTGCGGCCCGGCGATACCGTCGTGGTGGAACGCCCCTGTTATGCCAATCTGCTGCCGCTGCTGCGCCTGGCCGGCCTGCGCATCGTATCGGTCGAGCGCGGCCCCAACGGCCTGGACTGCCAGGCGCTGGAGCAGTTGGCGGTGCTGCACCGGCCGCGTGCCCTGTTCGTCAATCCGGTCCTGCAGAATCCCACCGGCGCCACCTTGACCATGGCGAATGCCTTCCAGTTGCTGCGCGTGGCTGAGCAGCACGATATGTGGATCGTCGAGGACGATATTTCCCGCGAGCTGGCGGTGGGGGTGGCACCCATGCTGGCGGCGCTGGATGGCGCGCGCCGGGTGGTGTATCTCAGCGGTTATTCCAAAGTGGTCAGCCCGTCGGTGCGGGTGGGCTATCTGGTGGCTCACGCCGACGTCGTGCGCGACATGGCGCGCACCAAGATGGCCGTGGGCCTGACTTCACCGGAAATCCTCGAACGGGTGGTGCATCAGGCCTTGCATGAAGGCCGCTACCAGGCCCACGTCACGCGCGTGCGGGAACGCCTGGCGCTGGCGCATGGCAAGGTGGCGCAGGCCCTGGCTGAGCTGGGCATGACCTTGCATTCCGAGCCACGTGCCGGCCTGTTCCTGTGGGCCGGCTTGCCAGGCGTGTGGCCGGGCAACGCCAACGCGCTGGCCAGCCGCGCCTTGAACGACGGCATCTGGCTGGCGCCGGGTTCCTATTTCGATGCCGACCAGGAAGACATCCCCTGGCTGCGCCTGAACGTCGCGTACTCGGACGACGCCTCGTTATGGCGCTTCCTGCGGCAGGTGTCCCTGCGGCAGACCCTGGAATAGGGCGACGTCGTTGCGAAGCAAGGCCGGTATCGATATCAACCGTGCAGCGATATCAACGGGCCTGGCGCTCGTATTCGACGAAGTCGTATTCGTAGCCGTTTTCGCCGGGCTGCCCCTGGCGCGACACTTCGCGCCAGGCGCCCGCCGGCAGTTCGGGAAACCAGGCATCGCCCTGCACATCCGCCTGCACCTCGGTGGCGACGATGCGATCGGCCAGCGGGAGGGCCGCCGCGTAGATCTGCGCGCCGCCGATCACGCACACCTGCGCGACATCCGCGCAGGCAGCCAGCGCGGCCGGCAGGCTGCCCACCACTTCAGCGCCGCCAGCCACATAGCCGGCATCCCGGCTGATGACGATATTGCGCCGCCCCGGCAGCGGCCGGCCCAGCGATTCCCAGGTCTTGCGCCCCATGACGATGGGATGCCCCAAGGTCGTGCGCTTGAAATGCGCCAGGTCGCCCGGCAATTTCCAGGGCAGGGCGTTGTCGCGGCCGATCACCCGGTTGCGCGCATAGGCGACGACCAGCGTCAGCACGGGCGCCGCGGCCGAGCCGTTGGCGTCCCGCGTGGCCGATGCAGGCGCGGCCTGCGTCGCGCCTGCTGCTGCACCGATAGTCATACCGCCACCTGCCCCTTGATGTGTGGATGGAACTGGTAGTCGACGATTTCGAAGTCTTCGTACTCGTAATCGAACAGGGTGGGGGGCTTGCGCTTGATATTCAGCTTCGGATACGGATACGGCTCGCGCGACAGCTGCAACTCGACCTGCTCGAAGTGATTGCTGTAGATATGGCAATCGCCGCCGGTCCAGATGAAATCGCCCGGCTCCAGGTCGCACTGTTGCGCCACCATGTGCGTCAGCAGGGCATAGCTGGCGATATTGAAGGGCACACCCAGGAAGATGTCCGCGCTGCGCTGGTACAACTGGCAGGACAGCTTGCCGTCGGCCACGTAGAACTGCATGAACGCGTGGCAGGGCGGCAGCGCCATATTGGGGATCTCGCCCACGTTCCACGCCGAAACGATCAGGCGGCGCGAATCGGGCGTGCGGCGAATCTGGTCGAGCAACTGGCTGATCTGGTCGATATGGCCGCCGTCCGGCGTCGGCCACGAGCGCCATTGAACCCCGTAGACAGGACCCAGGTCGCCGTTGGCGTCGGCCCATTCGTCCCAGATGGTGACGCCGCGTTCCTGCAGCCAGCGCACGTTGGCGTCGCCGCGCAGGAACCAGAGCAGCTCGATGAAGATGCTCTTGGTGTGCAGCTTCTTGGTGGTGACCAGGGGGAAGCCCTGGGCCAGGTCGAAGCGCATCTGGTAGCCGAAGGCCGAGCGCGTGCCGGTACCGGTGCGGTCGGTCTTGGTGACGCCATGTTCGTAGACATGGCGCATGAAATCTTCGTATTGGGCCATGGCTCAGGCCGCCTGGGCGGTGTCTTCGCTGGTATCTACCACTTCGACGGAGAAGGTCAGTTCGGCGGTGGCGGCCAGCATGGCCGAGGCCGAGCAGTACTTCTCGTGCGACAACTGCACGGCGCGCTCGACTGCCGCGCGCGGCAGCTTGCTGCCGGTGACCGTGAAGGCGAAGTGGATCTTGGTGAACACCTTGGGGTCGGTATCGGCACGGTCCGCATGCAGCTTGACGTTGCAGCCGGTGACGGCGTGGCGGCCGCGCTTCAGGATCAGCACCACGTCGTAGGCCGTGCAGCCGCCGGTACCGGCCAGCACCATTTCCATGGGACGAAAGGCCAGGTCATGGCCGCCGCCATCCACGGCGCCGTCCATCGCGGCGATGTGGCCGCTGCCGGAGGTGGCTACGAACAGCATGCCCGAAGGGCCGCCCCAATCGATGGTGCATTCCATGTCGAAATCCCGTATTTGCTCAAGGTTGCGTGCGCGGCGCCGCGCGGGCCCCGTGCCAAAGCGCAAATGATAGCCGGTTCGCCGTTACCCATCCGGGAAGCCCACGGCGCCGACGCGGCCACGCGGCAAGCGGATTGCTGAGCTGGCGCTATGTCCGCCAGGCAGCGCTGCCTGGCCTGGAACCGAGGCCGTGGCATCCGCTGTAGCTCTCTGATCAGGATCAAGACGTATTCTCGTAATCCCTCAATACAATAGCGGCTTGTCGCCACGTGCCCAGCGGGTTGCCATGGCCGTCATGTACCGCCCACGGGCCACCCGGTGCTACCCGCGGGGCGCGTTGTTACCAGGAGTTCTCATGTCTTCCTCCGCTACTCCCCATTCTTCCGGCACTCCGGCTTCCGCCGCCGCTCCGGGTTTCCTGCGGCGTCGCAGCCTGCTGGACAATCTGCTGGGCGAGGTCGACCGTGCCTTGCAGGTGCTTTCCAACAACGCCAGCGCCGGCCGGCCATACCCGGCGGGCGCTGAAGTGGCGGACGACCCGCTGTCGGCGCAGGAAAAACGCCATGCCGCCGGGCTGATGCGGGTCAACCACGTGGGCGAGGTTTGCGCGCAGGCCCTGTATCGAGGCCAGGCCGTGGCGTGCGCCGACGCCAATGCCCGGGCGCTGCTGCGCGACGCCGCCGCCGAGGAAGTCGACCACCTGGCCTGGTGCGCGCGCCGCCTGGGAGAACTGAACAGCCATGTCAGCCTGTTCAATCCCATCTGGTACGCCGGCTCTTTCGCCCTTGGCCTGGCGGCGGGGCGTGCCGGCGTGCCGCGCAATCTCGGCTTCATGGCGGAAACCGAACGCCAGGTGGAAGCCCATCTGGACAGCCATTTGAAGATCCTGCCGGCCCAGGACATCCGTTCGCGCAACGTGGTTGAACAGATGAAGCAGGACGAGATCAACCATAGGGTCAGCGCCGAGCGGGCCGGTGCCACCCCCTTGCCCCTGCCGGTGCGCGGTGCCATGCGGGCGTTGTCGCGGGTGATGACGACCACGGCGTATTGGATCTAGGACTAGCCGGGGCAGACGGATCTGACGAGGCGCCGAACGTTACAGGGTTAACCCGCAAGTGCGTCCCCATAATTGCAGTCGCCTTGCCGGCTGAGTGGGGGCGGGCGGCGGGTTTATAATGCGATGCACCAAAGCAACACTCGTGCTGATCCACAAGGTCTCCAAAAAATTATCTTGCATCGCACAAAAGTTCTGGTTAATATTCATTCAACGGATGTCGAAAAGCAGTTGGCGCGGTGCAAACCCCAAATGCTTCCGGTTGACCCCCAGGGTTAACCCTTCGACTTGCCACGATTGTCTCCTCCACCCTCCTCCTTTGGTGGATTTAGCCCAAGATCGCAAGATCTTGGGCTTTTTTTTTTATCCGTCGCCTGGCCTCAAGCGTCCTGGTTGAAGTTGGCGGGCGGCCAAGGATCGCCCGGTGCGTAGCCCACCGGCGTGGGTAAATCCATTTGACGGTGGACCCTCGGCGGTATGACGGGTGTATTAGGCAGCGCGCAGGCCGGCTGGCTGGACGGCAACTTTGCCGAGGACTTGGGCGGCAGGGGCGGTGGCGCCGTCCCTATGGGCGGAAGCGGCTGAGGTGCCCCCCACCCCGGCGGGAGGGGCGGCGGTGGCGCCAACGACTTCGGTACGGCAAGCCATTGCGGGGCGGCGAAATCCGGTGGGGCATCCAAGTCGGTCGTCAGGTCTATCAAGTCTTCCATTTCTGGCGCGCCGCGCGTTGGCGCTGCTCTTCGCGGCGGGCACCAAGGTGCGGGGGCGTAATCGTTTCCCGCCCGGGCGTGTCCTTGCCCCTGTCCGGTAAGCTGCGCGGCGCGCCCGCTTTGCCCGGACCTACTGGCACGAATGATGAGCGGAACGGGCAGATCCAGCAAATTCGGCTGCACCGGCGGGCGGGCGAAGTTGCTTGGCCAGGCCGTGCTGGCGCTGGGCGAAGTCGTGATCAAAGTCATGGCAGTCTCTGGTGAATGTTGGAAACTGCCGTCAGTGTCGCGGCCATGCGCACCGGTTCCCGCTCCCAGGGGCGCGCAGGCCGCCATTCCTCGCGGGTGACTCCTGGCTGGCGGGAGTCGCGGTTGATCTTCGTCACGGCTGCTAACGTCCCGCATCGCCGGCTCTCAATTACGCGGGCCCCTTTCTACTAAAATCCGGCTCATTCATTCAGGCAGTGGAAAACTTCATGTTGCGTATTCAGGATCTCAAGCTCGCCGTGGTCGGGCTGGGCTATGTCGGCTTGCCGCTGGCGGTTGAATTTGGCAAGCGCCGGCCGGTCATCGGCTTCGATATCAATCGGCGCCGGATCGAGGAATTGCAGCGTGGACATGACCACACCCTGGAAGTCGACGACGAGGAAATGGCCAGCGCGGCCCAGCTCACCTACACCGACGACCGCGCTCGGCTGGCCGAGGCCAATGTGTTCATCGTCACGGTGCCGACGCCGATCGACGCCTACAAGCAGCCTGACCTGACCCCCCTGATACGCGCCAGCGAAACCATAGGCGCGGTGCTGAAGCGGGGCGATATCGTCATCTACGAATCCACGGTCTACCCCGGCGCGACGGAAG
Organism: Achromobacter sp. HZ34; assembly: GCF_002209485.1. GTDB lineage: Bacteria > Pseudomonadota > Gammaproteobacteria > Burkholderiales > Burkholderiaceae_B > Bordetella_C. Next base: position 673,500 of record NZ_NJIX01000004.1, read on the forward strand.
AAGATTGCGTGCCGGTGCTGGAACGTGTCTCCGGCCTCAAGTTCAACGTCGATTTTTACGCCGGCTACAGCCCCGAACGCATCAATCCGGGCGACAAGGCGCATCGTGTCAGCACGATACGCAAAGTGACCTCGGGGTCGACGCCGGAAGCGGCGGAGGTGGTCGACGCGCTCTATCGCGAAATCATCACGGCCGGCACGCACAAGGCGGCGTCCATCCGCGTGGCGGAGGCCGCCAAGGTCATCGAGAACACGCAGCGCGACGTCAACATCGCCCTGATCAACGAACTGGCGCTGATCTTCAACAAGATGGGCATTGACACCGAAGCGGTGCTGCAGGCGGCCGGCACCAAATGGAATTTCCTGCCTTTCCGTCCCGGCCTGGTGGGCGGGCACTGCATCGGCGTTGATCCCTACTACCTGACGCACAAGGCACAATCGATCGGCTACCACCCGGAAATCATCCTGGCGGGCCGTCGCCTGAATGACGCCATGGGCAGCTATGTGGTGTCGCAGCTGGTGAAATCCATGATGCGCAAGCGCATCCACGTGCAAGGCGCACGCGTGCTGGTGATGGGACTGGCGTTCAAGGAGAACTGCCCGGACCTGCGCAACACACGCATCGTCGATATCGTGCGCGAGCTGGGTGAATACAACGTCTCGGTCGACGTCTACGACCCCTGGATCGACCCGGAAGAGTCGGTGCAAGAGTACGGCATTACCCCTGTCAGCCAGCCGCAGGCAGGGGCTTACGACGGCATCGTTCTTGCTGTCGCGCATCAGCAGTTCGGCGCCATGGGTGCAGCGGCCATTCGCGCCTACGGCAAGCCCGAGCACATTCTTTACGACCTGAAATACGTCCTGAGCCCGGACGAATCGGATCTGCGGCTGTAAACCCGGTCATCATTGAAGAAGGTATAAGCATGACGAATCGCTATCAACAGATTACCGAGGAACTGCGCCAGGCGCCCCGTAAATGGCTGATCACCGGCTGCGCGGGCTTTATCGGCTCGAACCTGCTGGAGACGTTGCTCAAGCTCGATCAGACCGTGGTCGGATTGGATAATTTCGCCACCGGCTTCCAGCACAACCTGGACGAGGTGATGGAACTGGTGACGGCCGAGCAATGGGCCCGCTTCACGTTCATCGAAGGCGACATCCGCAATGTCGAAACCTGCCGCCGTGCCTGCACCGGCGTGGACTTCGTGCTGCACCAGGCCGCGCTGGGTTCGGTGCCGCGCTCGCTGGCCGATCCCCTGGCTACCAATGCGGTGAACATCGACGGGTATCTGAACATGCTGGTGGCGGCGCGTGATGCGCGCGTGCACGGTTTCGTCTATGCGGCGTCCAGCTCGACCTACGGCGACCATCCCGGTCTGCCCAAGATCGAATCGGAGATCGGCAATCCGCTGTCGCCTTATGCCGTGACGAAGTACGTCAACGAGCTTTACGCCAACGTCTTTGCCCGGTCCTATGGTTTCGGCAGCGTGGGCCTGCGCTACTTCAATGTGTTCGGCAAGCGCCAGGATCCCAACGGTGCCTACGCCGCGGTGATTCCGAAGTGGATCAGCGCCATGATCCGCGATGAGGACGTCGTGATCAACGGCGACGGCGAGACCAGCCGTGACTTCTGCTTCGTCGAGAATGCCGTCCAGGCCAATCTGCTGGCGGCGCTGTCGCAGCCGGAGAAGGCCAGCCAGGTTTACAACGTGGCGTTCAACGCCCGCACCAGCCTGAACCAGTTGTTCGAGCACCTGCGCGCGCAATTGGCCAAGCACGGCGTGAAGTACGACAAGGCGCCTGTCTACGGTGAGTTCCGTGCCGGCGACGTGCGGCACTCGCAGGCCGACATCGGCAAGGCCAACGAGCACCTGGGCTACAAGCCCATGCACGACATCCTGGAAGGGCTGGAAGTTGCCATGCCCTGGTACACGCAATTCCTGCGGTGACATGAAAAAAAGCCCCGCGCCAGATGAACTGGCGCGGGGCTTTTTTTTTGGGCGAGAGGACTTAGAACGGCAGCTTCACATCCGGCTTGAGCAGTTGCAGTTGCTGGCGGAAGTCGTCCTGGATGCGCTTGAGGGCGGCGTCGGTGTCGGCCTCGAAACGCAGCACCACCACCGGCGTGGTGTTCGACGGCCGGGCCAGGCCGAAGCCGTCCGGATACTCGGCACGCACGCCGTCGATGGTCACCACGTTGATGGCGCCGTCGAACTTGCCCTTTTCCTGCAGGGCCTTGACCAGGGCGAAGGGTTCGCCTTCTTCCATTTCAAGCTTCAGTTCGGGCGTCGAGATGGCTTGGGGCAAGGCTTCCAGCACGGCCGACGGGTTGGCGTCGCGCGACACGATTTCCAGCAGGCGGGTGCCGGTGTACAGGCCATCGTCGAAACCGAACCAGCGTTCCTTGAAGAAGATGTGGCCGCTCATTTCGCCGGCCAGCGGGGCGCCGGTCTCGGCCAGCTTGGCCTTGACCAGCGAGTGGCCGGTCTGCCACATCAGCGGCTTGCCGCCCGCCTCGGTGACGGCCAGGCCGACGTGGCGGCTGCACTTGACGTCATAAATGATGGTGGCGCCCGGATTGCGCTCCAGTACGTCACGCGCGTACAGGATCAGCTGGCGGTCGGGCCAGATGATCTGGCCGGACTTGGTGACCACGCCCAGGCGGTCGCCGTCGCCGTCGAAGGCCAGGCCGATTTCGTTGTCGGTGGTCTGCACGCAGCGGATCAGGTCTTCCAGATTGTGCGGGTCGGCCGGATCGGGGTGATGGTTGGGGAAGTTGCCGTCGACCTCGCAGAACAGCTCGGTGACTTCGCAGCCCAGGGCGCGGAACAGGCGCGGCGCGATGGCGCCGGCCACGCCGTTGCCGCAGTCCACCGCGATCTTCATCGGGCGCGCCAGCTTGACGTCGCCGACGATGCGCTGCAGATAGGTTTCCACCAGATCCAGTTCGCGGCGCTTGCCGGGGGTGACACCGGGCGGGGCCTTGCCGCCGGCGGCTTCCATGGCCTTGCGCAGTTCCTGGATGCCGTCGCCATACAGGGCGGCGCCCGCCAACATCATCTTGAAACCGTTGTACTTGGGCGGATTATGGCTGCCGGTGATGGCCACGCCGGAGCCGGTCTTCAGCGTATAGGCGCCGAAATAGACCAGCGGCGTCGGCACTTCGCCGATGTCCACGGTGTCCACGCCGCCGGCGTTCAGGCCATCCTGCAAAGCCAGCGACAGTTCTTCGCTGCTCAGGCGGCCGTCGCGGCCGATGACCATTTCGCTGACGCCCAGGGAACGGGCGCGGGCGGCCAGTGCCAGGCCCAATTCGCGGGCAAAGCCGGCGTTCAACAGGTCCGGCACGGTGCCGCGGATGTCGTAGGCTTTGAAAATCGATGCGGGAATTGTCGACGCGGTAGCCACGTTGATTCCTTGTTCAGGGGTGCGATGAAAAGGGCATTATCCCCGATTGCCGGTGGCGCCATCGCCTGCTGCGTGCTGCATGTGTCCTAGTCCTCTCGGACGAAACACGCAGTGCGGGATGCGATCCGGCGGGGGGTTGGCTGCGAATCAGCGCCACGCATCCCGCCAGGAATTGCGCCACGCGGAGATCGCGGGGCAGGGGGGATTGTTACACGGAAGCGGACGCGGTCGATGTGTCTGAATCCGACAATCCTGACGGAGCATTGCGGCGGGATGCTGCCATAGCCCTTGGCGAGCACGTCTCGTCCTACAATAGCTTCACTTTCCGTCCGCCCAGGCGGGGCGCCGTTTCGGCGCCTGCGTCGATTGCGCGGTTTGTCCGGGGGGACAAACCGTCCGGCGGCGGCCATAACCATTACGGTGGTCGATGACATTCCTGGATGAGTTGCGGGCATTGCTGGGCGCCGAGCATGTATTGACCGGCGCCGATACGGACTCCTATACGCTGGACTGGCGCGGCCGCTATCAGGGCAGGGCCCTGGCCGTCGCGCGGCCCGCGGACACCGAGGCAGTGGCAGGTGTCGTGCGCCTGTGCGCCCGCCACCGGGTGCCGGTACTGCCGCAGGGCGGCAATACCAGCCTTTGCGGCGGCGCCACCCCGGACGGGGAAGGCGCAACGCTGATCCTGTCGTTGGGCCGGCTGAACCGGATCCGCGCCGTCGACACCGAGAACGATACGATTACCGTCGAGGCTGGCTGCATCCTGCAGGCGGTACAACAGGCCGCCGAGAATGCGGACCGCCTGTTTCCCCTGAGCCTGGCCGCCGAGGGCAGCTGCAGCATCGGCGGCAACCTGGCCACCAATGCCGGCGGCACCCAGGTGCTGCGCTACGGCAATACGCGCGACCTGACGCTGGGGCTGGAAGTCGTCACCCCGGACGGCCGTATCTGGCATGGCCTGCGCGGCCTGCGCAAGGACAACACCGGCTACGACCTGCGCGACCTGTACATCGGCAGCGAAGGCACGCTGGGCATCATCACCGCGGCCACGCTGAAGCTTTATCCTGCGCCGGTGGCCCGTTGCACGGCCTTGCTGGCGCTGCCGGGCGTGGAGGAGGCCGTGCAGGTGCTGTCCCGCGCCCGCAACGGCTTCGGCGCCACGCTGACCGGTTTCGAATTGATGGCCGGCTATTGCCTGCAAGGCGTGGTGCGCCTGTATCCGCAGCAGCGCCTGCCCTTCAGCGGCGAGTCGGCCCAGTCGCCCTGGTTCGCGCTGCTGGAACTGTCGGACAGCGAAAGCGAGGCGCATGCGCGCGAACGCTTCGAATCCGTGCTGGGCGAGGTGCTGGAGGCCGGCCTGGCCACCGACGCCGCCATCGCCGAGAACGTCGCGCAGACGCGCGCCTTGTGGCATCTGCGGGAAAGCATCCCCCTGGCCGAAGCGGCCTTCGGCAAGGCGGTCAAGCATGACGTGTCGGTGCCGATTTCGCGCATCGCTGAATTCGTGCGCACCACCAACGGCCTGCTGCAAGCGCGCTTCCCCGGCGTCACCCATGTGATTTTCGGCCACCTGGGCGACGGCAATCTGCATTACAACGTGGCGCCCGCGCCTGGCCAGGCCGAAGCCGACCTGCTGGCCCTGCAAGCGCAGATCTACCAGGTGGTGCACGACAGCGTGTCCGCGCACCAGGGGTCGATCAGCGCCGAACATGGCGTCGGGCAACTCAAGGTGGACGAGCTGACCCGCTACAAGGATCCCCTGGAGCTGGAGCTGATGCGCCGGATCAAGCAGGCGCTGGATCCGGACGGGATCATGAACCCCGGCAAGGTTGTCCGCGTATGAATTCCCCAGCCCCGTCGTCCTCGTCATCGTCGTCATCCGCTTCGTCCGGCCACCATCGCGTCCTCATCGTCGAGGATGACGCGACCATCGCCGGCAACCTCTACAGTTTCCTCGAGCAGCGCGGCTTCGTGCCGGACGCGGCTTATGACGGCCGCGCCGCGCTCGGCCTGCTGACATCGCAGCACTTCGACGCCGTCATCCTGGACGTCGGCCTGCCGGGCATGGACGGCTATGCGGTACTGCGCGCCATGCGTACCGAACACTTGCTGCCTGTGCCGGTTTTGATGCTGACCGCCCGTGCCGAGCTGGACGACAAACTGGCTGGTTTCTCCCATGGGGCGGACGACTACCTGACCAAACCTTTCGCGCTGGCGGAAGTGGAGGCCAGGCTGAACGCCCTGATCCTGCGCGCCAGTGGCGGCGTGGCGACGCCGGTGCGCCGCTGCGGCGCGCTCAGCTATGACAGCCGCACCCGCATCGTGGCGGTGGACGGCAAGCCGGTGCACCTGACGCGCAAGTCCGTCATGATCATCGAAGCCTTGCTGCGCGATCCCGGCCGCGTGGTGTCGCGCGCCGAACTGGAAAGCCATCTGTGGGGCGCCGAGCCGCCGTCCTCCGACGCCCTGCGCAGCCAGATGCACCTGTTGCGCAAGGCGCTGAACGACGCCGGCTTCGATGGCATCGAAACCCTGCATGGGACCGGCTGGCGCCTGCTGGTGGACGGTGCCGACGCATGAACGGCAGTACCCTGACCCAGCGGGTCACCTGGGCATTGACAGGGCTGGTGGCGATCTTCGTATCCGCGCTGGTGGTGCTGGCCTATCTGACCTTCGACCAGATGGAAGACGATCTGGTCAATGACATCCTGACCACCGAGGCCGAGCGCCAGATCGCGCATCTGCAGAACGGCACGGTAACCATGCCCGCGCATGGTCCGCTGGACCTGGGCAGCAATATGCGCGCATGGCTGCAGCAGCCGGGCGCGGTCAATCCCGATATCCCCGAGCCCATCCATAACCTGGATGCCGGCTTGCATCTGGTCGAACCCGGGGTGGAAACGTGGCATGTGGTGATCGCCAACCCGCCCCAGGGCAAATTCTTCGTCCTGTATGACGCCACCGACAACGAAGACCGGGTCTTCGACTTCGGTCTCATCGTGCTGGGCCTGGGCGTGATCAGCATCGTTGCGTCCTACGGCGTGGCGCGCAAGGTCGCGCAGCTGGCGGTCGGTCCGATGTTGGCGTTGACCGACCAGTTGGCCAAATGGGCGCCGGGGTCGCCAGACCTGGCGGTGGAGCGCAATGACGAGGCCGGCCGCCTGGTCGAGGCCTTCAATCGCGTGCAGAACCAGGTCGACCGTTCCCTGGCGCGCGAGCGGGAGTTCGCCGCCAACCTCAGCCACGAAGTGCGTACGCCGCTGGCGGCCATCCGCAGCGACGGCGAATTGATGCTGCTGGGCCAGGTCAGCGATGACCAGCGCACGCGCCTGACCCGCGTGGTCAAGAACGTCGACAGCGTGGCGGCCGCGCTGGAAAGCGCCCGAGCCATGGCGCGCGACGAATTGCGCGCGCCGGAGCCGGTGGATCTGCGCGACTGCATGCAATCCGCCTGGCAGGGGCTGGAGGCCTACGCCGAACAGGCCGGCCTGCTGCTGGACGACCAGTTGGAGCCGGGCAATGCCCGTACGCTCGACCGCTATGCGCTGTTGACCGTGCTGCGCAACCTCATCCGCAATGCCATCGAGCACGCCGCGCCGGCGCAGCTCACCGTCAGCGCGGTGGAGGGCGGCATCGTGCTGGGTGACAACGGCAAGGGGATACGCGCGGAAGACCTGCCTTTCGTGTTCGAGCGCTACTACAGCGTGCGCCTGCGTGACATGCGTAACGGCAATGGCAAGGCGAACGGCAACGGCGTTCGCGCGGCGGAGTCGCCCGAGGCCGCCGCGGCGCTGGAACGCGGGCTGGGGCTGGCCATCGCCAAGCGGGTGTGCGACATGCAGGCCTGGAGCCTGACCGTGCAGTCGGCTACGGAAGGCGCCGACCGGGGAACCCGGTTCACTCTGCGGTTCTAGGGCATGGGGGCGGTGCAGGCCGCCGTGCGGGGGGGCCGGAGCGGACGCTTCGGCCTGATCCCTTCCATGCCTCCGTCCGGGCGGATTTGACGAATATTCAACTAGTTACGGGTTAGCTTGCAATGTTATTTGCGCAGGTGAACCCATGGCTACTTCCGACCCCACCTACTGGTCGGCGGCTGAGCGCCGCGAGACCTATCTGATCGGCCAGGTGTTCTCCGTGACCCTGCTGCTGGTCTTCTGTGCGCAAGCGGTCAATCTGTGGGGCCTGGACCTGATCGTGGCGCGCTGGTTCTACGACGCCCAGGCGCACCAGTTTCCCTATCGCGCCTCGCGTGCCCTGGAGATACTCGGCCACCGGCTGGTGCTGGTGGTGCCCGTGGGCGTGGCGATGGTGGCGGCGGGCGCCGCCGTGGCCAGCCGCTGGCTGCCGGCACTGCGGCCGTGGCGGGGGATGCTGTGGGCCACGGCCCTGACCTGTGCGCTGGGGCAGGTGGTCATTTCGCATCTCAAGCATTACACCGCGCTGCCACGGCCCTACGACCTGAGCATGTTCGGCGGCTATGCGTCGTATCCCCAGCACTTCTGGGCTGCCAGCCGGCGCGAAGCCGGCGGCGCCTTGCCCAGTGGGCATGCGGGTGCGGGCTACGCCTTGCTGTCGCTGTACTTCGCCGGCTGGGCGGCGGGGCGCTCCTTGTGGCGTTGGGCCGGCCTGGCCATCGGCATCGTGGCGGGCGTCGGCTTTTCGCTGGTGCGTATCGCCCAGGGCGCCCACTTCCTCAGCCAGACCCTGTGGTCCGCCGCCATCATGTGGCTGCTGGCCAGCCTGTTGTTCTACCGGCTGCTGGTTCAGCCCAAGAGCAGGCCGGGCAGCCATAAAGAAAAAGCCGGCACGTATGTGACCAGGGCCAACGCCGCCAACAGCGCGCCGTAGAAAGGCCAGATCGTCCGCATCACCGTTCCCACGGACACCTGGCCGATGGCGCAGCCCACGAACTGGGTGGTGCCTACGGGCGGTGTGTTCAGGCCCAGGGCGCAGTTCAGCAGCATGACCATGCCGAACTGCACCGGCCCCATGCCGTACTGCATGCAGATGGGCAGGAAGATGGGCGTGCAGATGAGGATGGTCGCCGCCATGTCCAGGAAAGTGCCCAGCAGGAACAGCACGATATTGACCATCAAAAAGATGGCCCACGGACTGGTGGAGATGGACGCCAGCAGGACGCCGGTCTTTTCGGCCACGCCATAGAAGCTGATCAGATAGCCGAACGTGGCCGAGATGCCGATCAGCAGCAACACCACGCCCGTCGTCTTGACCGCCTTGGCGGCGGCCCGCACGAACTGGTCGAAGCTCAGCGAGCGATAGACGAACAGGGTCAGGGCCAGGGCATAGAGCACCGCCACCGCCGCCGATTCCGTGGCGGTGAATACGCCGCTGAGGATGCCGGCGATGATCAGCACCACCACGAACAGGCCCGGCAGGGCGGCGACCAGCGAACGCAGCACCATGTGCCAGCCGGGAAAGGTGCCGGCGGGATAGCCGCGCTTGCGTGCCACGAAATAGGCGGCGGCCAGATTGCACAGCGTCAGGATCACGGCGGGCACCACGCCCGCGGCGATCAACGCGGCGATGGAAACCTTGCCGCCCGCGGCCAGCGTGTAGATGATGATGTTGTGGCTGGTCGGCATCAGCGCGCCGACCAAGGCCGCATGGGTGGTGACGTTGACGGCGTAATCGGCGTGATAGCCCTCGCGTTTCATCATCGGGATCATCACCGATCCCATCGCCGACACGTCGGCCACGGGCGAACCGGAGACGCCGCCGAACAGCGTGCAGGCCACCACATTGGACATGCCCAGGCCGCCGCGTACGTGGCCCACCAGCGACTTGGCGAACGCCACGATGCGGTCGGCGATGCCGCCGTACAGCATCAGCTCGCCGGTGAAGATGAAAAAGGGAATGGCCAGGAAGGAAAAGGCGTTCATGCCCGAGGTCATCTGCTGGAAGGCCACCGCGATGGGCAGGTCTTCGTACATGATGGCCGAGATGGACGCCAGGCCGATGGCGAAGGCCACCGGCACGCCGATGACCAGGAAGCCCATGAAGGCGACGGAAAGCAGAGTCAGTGCCATGCGGGGACCACCTTTTGATGCCGCAGCAGCGCCACGATGTGTTCAAGGGAGAAGATGGCGATCAGTCCGCCCGACAGCATGGACGGCACGTATTTCCAGCCTTCCGAGATGCCCAGGTTGGGCATCGTGTAGTCGAGCACGGCGTCGGCGAGGACGCCGCAATACCAGGCCATGAGCAGGCCGAACAGCAGCACCAGCAGGTGGATGAGGATCTGCAGGCGGCGTTTGTTGGCCGGTGACAGGGCTTCGATCAACGATTCGAAGCCGATGTGGCCGGCGTCGCGCACACCGACGGCCGCGCCCAGCATGGTGACGTAGAGCACCAGCAGCATGGCGATGCTTTCCGCCCAGGTGGGCGTGCTGTTAAGGACGTGACGGCCGAAGATTTGCAGCGCGACGGCGGCGATCAGGCACACCAGCCCGGCGACGCTTACCCACATGCAGATGCGCGCCAGCAGGGCGCAAGCACGGGAGAACACGTCGAGCGGGCCGGCCGCGGCCGGGGCGCCCACGGGGGGCGCGGCGCTTTCCTGGAAACTGGCAGGCATGATGGGACGCCTCTGGCTAGGTTGGGCGAGGGTCGTGGCGCGGCCCGGGAGCGGCGCCACGGGAAGGCAGGCAGGGCAGGGCTGCTACTGCGTGTCCTGGATACGCTTGACCAGGTCCTTCATCTCGGGCGTGGTGACGAAGCGGTCATAGACCGGTTTCATCGCGGCCTGGAAGGAAGCCTTGTCCACCTCCACGATCTGCGCACCGCCCTTGACCACGATGTCGCGCGACTTCGCTTCACGCTCGTCCCACAGCTTGCGCATATAGGGCACCGAATCGCGCGCGGCCTCGCGCACGATCTTCTGCTCGTCGGGCGACAGCTTGTCCCACTGGCGCTTGGAGAACAGCAGGATCTCCGGCGTCATGCTGTGCTCGTCCTGCGAATAGAACTTGGCCACCTCGAAGTGATGGGCGCTTTCGTAGCTGGGGATGTTGTTCTCGGCCGCGTCCACCAGGCCGGTCTTCAGCGAGGTGTAGACCTCTCCCATCGACATGGGAGTGGCATTGGCGCCCATGGCTTCGACCATGGCCACCGACAGGTCGGATTGCTGTACGCGTATCTTCAGGCCCTTGGCGTCGGCCAGCGTGCGCACGGGCTTGTTGCGGGTATACATGGAGCGCGAGCCGCTGTCGTACCAGGCCAGGCCGACGAAGCCGGCTTTCTCGCAGGACGTCAGCAGTTGCTCGCCGATGGGGCCGTCGAGGACGGCATGCAGATGTTCCTTGGAACGGAAGAGAAACGGCAGGGCCGGCACGCGCGTGTTCGCACAAATGTTGTGCATGGCGGCGCTGCTGACGCGCGCCATGGTCAGCGCGCCCAGCTTGACCTGTTCGATGGTGTCGTTTTCCGAGCCCAAGGCACCGCCGGAGAAGATGCGGATGGTCAGCTTGCCGTTGGACCGTTCCTTGATCTGGTCGGCCATATGCTTGACCGCCATCACGGTCGGGTAGTCGTCGGTGAAGATGTCAGCGGTGCGGAATTCCGCCGCGTTCGCGCTGCCGGGGATGACGGCGGCGGCGAGGGCGGCGGCACTGGCGGTGGCCAGGACAGCGGACAGGAACAGGCGGGCGCGGGAGCGCCGGGGAGCGATGTGCAACATGTCTACCTCCAGTCTGGCCCGCACTGGCGGCGGGCTCGTATTCATCCGCGACCGGGCTGGACGCCCGTTGCGGATGTCTTCTCTGCAAGGTTGCCCCCTGTCGTCCCGGATGGGTACGCAGACCGCGTTGCCGCGCGGCATGGAGCTGTTGTTGTGTTGCGTGTGAAACTATTTCTTGCGGTCGCTGTCTTCGAACGGGCCCGCCTTGACGAAAGCGCCTCCCTGGTACCGTGCCGCCGGATCATCGGCCGCCAGCGGGGCTTGCGCTTCCGCCTTGGCGCGGAAAGGTTCGGAATTGTCCTTGGGCGCGAAACCCAGATGGGCGGCGCGCGAGTTGTCCCACCAGCTTTCCTTGTTGGCGGACGCACCATAGACGATGGTGTGGCCGACGTGCGGCGTGAACAACGCCTGCGCGATCAGCTGGGTAAGGTCGTCATAGCTGAGCCAGGTGATCAGCATGCGCCGGTCTTTCGCTTCCGGAAAGGACGAGCCGATGCGCAGGCACACGGTCTCGATGCCGTAACGGTCGTAGTAGAAGCGGGACAGGTTTTCGCCGAAGGCCTTGCTGATGCCGTAATAGCCGTCGGGCCGCACCGGCACGTCGGCGTCGATGACCTGGCCCTGGCGGTAGAAACCGATCACATGATTCGAGCTGGCGAAGACGATGCGCTTGACGCCATGGCGGCGCGCGGCCTCGTAGACGTTGTAGACCCCCTGGATGTTGGCCGGCAGGATTTCCTCGAACGGCCGCTCCACGGAAACGCCGCCCATGTGCACGATGGCGTCGACGCCTTGGACCAGGGCGTCCACCGCCTGCGGGTCCGCCAGGTCACAGGTGATGATCTCTTCACCGGGCCCAGCGGCTTCCAGTTGGCTGATGTCCGACAGCCTGAGGGTGTCCGTATAGGGTTTGAGGCGGGTTCGCAGGACTTTGCCCAGGTTGCCGCCCGCACCGGTCAGCAACAGGCGCGCGCAGTGCTGCGCGGGGGAGGAAGCTACAGCCGTAGGAGTCACGGGTTCTGTCTCGGTAGCGTTGGCCGCGGCGATGTGGGTTTACACCGTGCGCGTGGGGGTGTGCAATGTGGGCAGTGCAGTTCTTATATGTCATCGTACAACGCCAGCCCAGTATAATTAGCGCTTCAAAAAGCCGTCAAGCGCACCGCGACCGGGAAAATCCCTGATGACCAATAATATAGAAGCCGCCGTGCCCGCGCGTCGCCGACCTCGTAGCCTTGCGCAGGAACTGGTGGACAGCTTGTCCGCCCAGATCCACAGCGGCGAGATCGTGCCGGGGGCGAAACTGCCTACCGAGTCCGAGATCATGCGCGCCTTCGGTGTCAGCCGCACGGTGGTGCGCGAAGCCCTGTCGCGCCTGCAGGCGTCGGGCATGGTCGAAACCCACCATGGGGTGGGGACGTACGCCTTGAAGCCCAACAGCATGGCGGACTTCCGCGTGGATCCGGCGGATATCGCCACGGTGCGCGACATCGTCGTCATCCTGGAATTGCGCATCTGCCTGGAAAGCGAAGCCGCCGGCCTGGCCGCGGCGCGCCGCACGGATGAACAGCTGGCGCATATGCGCGAGGCGCTGGACCAGTTCCGCGCCGCGCTGGTGCCGGGGGGCGATACCGTCACGCCCGACTTCCGCTTTCACCTGCTGGTGGCCGAAGCCACCCAGAACAAGTATTTCGCCGACCTCATGTCGCATCTGGGCGCGGCCATCATTCCGCGCACCCGTATCAATTCCGCCAAGCTGGCGGATGAGGACCGCATGGTCTACCTGGCGCGGGTGAACCTGGAACACGAGGATATCTATGAGGCGATCCGCCGCCAGGATGCCGAATCGGCCCGTGCCGCCATGCGCACTCACCTGAGCAACAGCCGCGAACGCCTGCGCCGCGCGCAGGAACGTTGAAAGGTACGGAGAACGCGCGTGTCGTGCGCCGTTACTCGGCGGCACTACTGGCGAAGCCCGAGGCAGACCTTGCCCGCAATCATCGATGGCGACCGATACCGGTCGCCATTGCGCTTTTATTGCCAGTCCGCCGGTAACACGCGGCCGCGGGCGCTGCCGAAGCCGATGCGGCGGCGGCCGGCCGCGGTGCAGAAGGCCGATAGGCGGATCTCATCGCCATCCTGCAGGAAGGTGCGCGTTTCGCCCCAGGGCAGCGTCAGCGGCGCCTTGCCGCCCGCGGCCAGCTCAAGCAGGGATCCCGCCTCTTCCGGACGCGGACCGGACAAGGTGCCGGTGCCCATCAGGTCGCCCGCCTGCAGGTTGCAGCCGTTGACCGTGTGGTGCGTCACCAACTGCGCCACCGTCCAATAGGCATCGCGGAAATTGCTGCGTGACAGCGTCGCGGCCGGATGGCCGGCCTGGCGCGATCGTTCCGTGCTGATGTCCACCTGCAACTGTACGTCGAAGGCGCCGGCCGCGGCGTTGGCGTCCGAGGCCAGGTAAGGCAGCGGCGCCGGATCGCCCGCCGGGCGGCGCAGCGGCGCGCGAAAGGGCGCCAGCGCTTCCAGGGTGACGATCCACGGCGACAGGGTGCTGGCGAAGCTCTTGCCCAGGAAGGGTCCAAGGGGCTGGTATTCCCAGGCCTGGATGTCGCGCGCCGACCAATCGTTTAGCAGGCCCAGGCCGAACACGTGGCCTTCGGCATTCGCCAGGGCGATGCGCTGGCCCTGGGCATTGCCCTGGCCGATGTAGATCGCCATTTCCAGTTCGTAGTCCAGGCGCTGGCTGGGGCCGAAGGCGGGCGGCGCGCCCTCCCGCGGCGGCCGGGTCTGGCCGACCGGCCGGCGGAAAGCGGGCTCCACGCCCAGGCTGGACGCGCGTCCGTGGTAGCCAATGGGTACCCATTTGTAGTTGGGCAGCAGGGGCTGGTCGGGGCGGAACTGCAGGCCTACCGCCGTCGCGTGATGCAGGGAAATATAGAAGTCGGTGTAGTCGCCGATGTGCGCAGGCGGCGCATGCTGCGCGCCTGCCATCGGGCGCAAGGCGGCTTCCAATGCCCTGCGGATCGCTTGCCTGGCGGGCGGCGTCGCGCCCGATGGAGAGCCGCCTGGCCGGCCACCTGCCTGCGCGTCACCTGCCTGCGCGGCGCGCGGCTGCGTTGCATCCGCCTGGCTCTCTCCATCCTGTTCCCGCAGGCCGCGGGACAGCGCCAGGCGCAGCGCGTGCCAGTGCTCCGCGCCCAAGGCCATCAGGCCATTGAGCCGGCCCGCGTGCGCGGGCGCCGCGCAGGCGGCCAGCGCTTGCGCGGCCAGGCCGTCGAAAGGCGCCGCCGCCGCCAATGCGCCCAAGTCCAGGATGCGATCGCCGATCGCGACGCCGGCCCGCCACGGTTCGGCGTCGTCATGGCGGAACGTGCCATAAGGCAGGTTCTGCAGCGGGAAGTCGCAGTCGGCGTCGTTGGCGCTGGCGATCCAGCTACGAAGATTCGGGTCGTGGGTTTCGTTCAGCTGCATGGCAATCGTGGTGGCGGTGGATGGCGTGTTCTGATGGAAGCGGGGCGGGCGACGCCTGCATGGCGTCAACCTGCGCCGAAAAGCATTGGGGCAGTGGGACGGGGCCCTGTTGCTGTCGGGCCGCGGCTGATTTTCTTTACACCTTGTCCGGCGTGAAGTGCTTCTTCAGCCCTTGCCAGCACGTGTAGTAATCACCTTGGCGCTGCGGCGACGCCAGCGCCTGCGCCGTGGGGCGAATCACGCGCCGGGTTTCGAACATGAAGGCCATGGTGTCGCGGATGTAGTGCGCTTGCGAAGTGTCGGCCTGCGAGGCCTTTTCGAAAGTGCCGGCATCCGGGCCATGGCCGCTCATGCAGTTGTGCAGGCTGGCGCCTCCAGGCAGGAAGCCATCCGCCTTGGCATCGTAGACGCCGTGGATCAGGCCCATGAACTCGCTGGCGACATTGCGGTGGAACCAGGGCGGCCGGAAGGTGTTCTCCATGGCCAGCACCCGCGGCGGAAAGATGGCGAAGTCCACATTGGCCGTGCCCGGCGTGTCCGAAGGCGAGGTCAGCACCGTGAAGATGGAAGGGTCCGGATGATCGAAGCTGATCGAGCCGATCACATTGAAGCGGCGCAGATCGTATTTGTACGGCGCATGCGTGCCGTGCCAGGCGACCACGTCCAGCGGCGAGTGGTCGATGCGGGCTTGCCAGAAGGCGCCGGCGAACTTGCCGACCAGCAGGAAATCGCCCGCGCGGTCTTCGTACCACGCCACCGGCGTCTCGAAATCGCGCGCATTGGCCAGGCAATTCGACCCGATGGGTCCCAGCTCCGGCAAGCGCAGGGGAGCGCCGAAATTCTCCAGCAGATAGCCGCGCGCCTGGCCGTCGGGCAGGTCCACCCGGAAACGTATGCCGCGCGGGATGACGGCGATTTCCTGCGGTGCGACCAGCAGCCGGCCCAGTTCGGTCGACAGCAGCAGCCGGCCTTCCTGCGGCACCAGCAGCAATTCGCCGTCCGCATCATAGAAGTAGCGGCCCGCCATCGACTGGTTGGCGGCGTACAGGTGGATGCCGACGCCGCTCTGCTCGTCGGGTCCACCATTGCCGCCCACGGTGACGATGCCGTCGATGAAGTCGGTGGGCGCCGCCGGCATGGGCAGCGGGCTCCAGCGCAATTGATTGGGCGTGGCTGGATAGGTGGCGGCGTCGCTGGTCCACTGCGGCGGCCGCGCCAGCGCTTCGAACGGTTCGTGGCGCGCGGCCGGCTGGATGCGGTAGAGCCAGCTGCGCCGGTTCTCCGCCCGTGGCGCGGTGAACGCCGTGCCGGAAATCTGCTCGGCATAAAGGCCGTAGGGACAGCGCGTCGGCGAGTTGCGGCCTTGCGGCAGGGCGCCGGGCAGGGCCTCGGTGGCGAAGCTGCTGCCGAAGCCGGTCTGATAGTGCAGGTCCATGATCAGTCTCGCGTGGGGTTGCTGGGGGCCGGCGCCTACCTGGCGCAGCGCCGGGCCGGACTTTGGACATCCGTTGTGCATGCTTTGCGCAGGCCTTCCCTCGCGGCTGATTGTGCTTGAGCTCACCGGCCGGCGCCAGAGGGCAGTGCTGTTTCAGGCACGCTGGCAGCGCACGCAGTAATAGGTGGCGCGCTGACCCTGCACGATGCGGCGGATGGGCGTGCCGCAGACTCGGCAAGGCTGGCCTTCGCGGTCGTAGACGGCGGCGTGGATGGCGAAGTAGCTGCCCGGCTCCCCGCCCGCGCCGACATAGTCGCGCAAGGTGCTGCCGCCGGACGCCAGGGCATCGCCCAGGGTGGCCTGAACGGCGGTTGCCAGCTTTTCGCAGCGCGCCAGCGATAGCCGGCCCGCCGGGGTGCGGGGATGGATGCGGGCGCGGAACAGGCTTTCCGATGCGTAGATATTGCCCACCCCGACCACCGCCTCGCCCGCCAGCAGAACCTGCTTGATGGGCGCCGAACGGCCGCGGAACTGGTCGCGCAACCAGGCGCCGTTGAAGCGGGGGTCGAAGGGCTCGATGCCCAGCTTGGCCAGCAGAGGGTGGAAATCGATGGGCCCGTCTTCCTGGGGATGCCACAGCACTGCCCCGAAGCGGCGCGGATCGTGCAGGCGCAATACGGCGTGGTCGAACACCCATTCGACGTGGTCGTGGCGACGCGGAGCTTCGTCTTCCGGCACGCGGCGCAGGGAACCGGACATGCCCAGATGCACGATCTGGGTACCATGTTCGAAGCGCAGTAATAGATATTTACCTCGGCGTCCGCATTCGAGCACGGTGCGGCCGGACAATTCGGCGGGAAGGTCGGCGGGGATGGGCCAGCGCAGGCGCGGCTCGCGGACGACCAGGCGTACCAGCGGCCGGCCGGTCATGACCGTGTCGATACCCCGTCGGGTGGTCTCGACTTCAGGCAGTTCGGGCATAGGGATTATCACACTGGAGGATGGCGGGCCTTTCGCTGTGAATGGTCCCCACCCAGTGTAAGATCAACAGTTGCGTGTAGAGATTGTGCCATCAACCGGACGGGACGCGTGAAGTCGTCGCTTATGCATATGAAATTCGGGTTAGCCGCGCTGACGTTGGCGTTGGCGGGATTGCAGGCCGTGCCTGCCCAGGCCGCTGATCGGCCTAAAGCGCCGCCGCGTGTGTCCCAGCCGGAGACCGATGTCATCCGTTTGCGTGAAGGCCAGCTGCCTTACGTCAAACTGACCTCGGACATCTTCTATCGAGTGGTGGCCGCGGAAATCGCGGCGCAGCGCGGCATGTACGGTACTGCCGCGTCGACCATGCTGGGTCTGGCGCGCGATACCAGTGACCCGCGCGTGGCGCGCCGTGCGCTGGAGTTCTATCTGGCTGGCGGCAACCTGAAGGGTGCGCTGGACGCCGCGCGCGTCTGGGCCCGGCTGGCGCCGTCCGATGCCGAAGCTAACTCGACCGAGCTGGCGCTGGCCGCGGCCAATGGCCAGACCAAGGGCCTGGGACCGGCCCTGCGCGTGCGCATCGACGAAGCCAAGGACAAGCAGGCCGCCATTGCGCAGACCATGGCGGTGCTGGGCCGGGTGAGCGACCGCAAGCTGGCCTTGCAGATCCTCGATGAAGCCCTGAGCCCGAACACCCGCAAGCTGCCCATCGCGCATCTGGCCTTGGCCGATGTGGCGCAGGCGGCGGGCGACAACGCTCGCGCGCTGGAAGAAGCCCGTGCCGCGCAGGCCCTCGATCCCAAGTCCGAAGCCGCCGCGCAACGCGTGATGGAGTACGGCATGAAGGTCGATCCGCAGCGCGCCGCGGCCGATGCACGTGCCTTCCTGTCGCGCCATCCCGACGCGCGCAAGCTGCAGCTGATGCTGGCCGCGCAACTGGCCGAGCACAACGACTACGACGGCGCGCTCAACGAGCTGAAGTCCATGTCGCGGCGCTCGCCCGAGGATTTCGACCTGCTGTTCATGCAGGGCCAACTGTCCTACAAGGCGGGCCGCCTGGATCAGGCGCGCGGGTACCTGCGCCAGTATCTGGACGTGCAGAGCCAGCGCCAGCGCGCCATCGTGCCGGGCGCCACCGATGCCACCGCGGCAGCGGCCGATGCCCGCGTGCTGCTGGCGCGCATCGACGAAGACCAGGGCCGTTACGACGAAGCGATTGCCGAGCTGGGCCGCATCGACGATCCCACCATGCGCTTCCAGTCGCGCATGCGCCAGGCGACCTTGCGCGCCAAGCAGGGCAAGATCGACGACGCCGTGGCCATGGTCGACCGCGCGCAGCCGCAGGATGAAGAGGAACGGGTGCTGGGCGTGTTGACCAAGGCGCAGATCCTGCGCGACGCCAACCGCACCGACGAGGCCATTGCCCTGCTGTCCGGCGCCGACAAGGCCATGCCGGATACGGTGGAAATCAAGTACGAGCTGGCCATGCTGTACGAGCGCAAGGACCGCATCGCGGATCTGGAGCGCCTGTTGCGCCAGGTGATCGCGCTCGATCCGGACCACGCGCATGCCTATAACGCCTTGGGCTACACCCTGGCCGACCGCAATGTACGCCTGCCCGAAGCGCTGGACCTGATCACCCAGGCGCTGGACCTGTCGCCGGACGATCCCTACATCATGGACAGCATGGGTTGGGTCAAGTACCGCATGGGCGACAACGCCGCCGCGCTGACCTACCTGCAGCGCGCGTATGCGCAGCGGCCGGAAGCGGAAATCGCCACCCACCTGGGTGAAGTGCTGTGGGCCAGCGGCCGGCGTGACGAGGCCACGGCCATGTTCCGCAATGCCACCAGCAAGGAACCCAACAACAAGGTCCTGCGCGAGGCCATCACGCGCCTTGGGGTCAAGCTGTGATCGCTGCGGTCTGGTCGCGTTGGCGTATCGCTGCCGTGGCGCTGCTGTGCGGTGCGCTGGCGGGCTGTGTGACGCCCGATCGCATCGCCGGCACCGGCGCGCAGAACGAGTTTTCGCGGGTGGGCCGTTTCGCGCTTACCGTCAACCAGGATGACGGCCGCCAGAATGCGGTGCAGGGCGGTTTTTCCTGGCTGGATGACGGCCGCCGCTATGTGTTGGACCTGACCACGCCCCTGGGCTCGACCCAGGCGCGCGTCGAGGGCCGGCCGGGCCAGGCCACGCTGGACAAGGCGGACGGCACCCATTTGCAGGCCAGTGATCCCGATGCCCTGGCGCAGGACGCGCTGGGTAGCCGCGTGCCGGTGTCCGGCCTGCGCGACTGGCTGCGCGGGCGCCTGGCGCCGCAACCGGCGGCGCAGGATGTACAGCGCGACGAGCAGCAGCGGATCGCGGCGTTCACCCAAGGCGGTTGGCAGGCACGACTGTCGCGCTATGACGAGCTGGGCCCGCAATTGCTGGTCTTGCAGCGGCGCGAGGCGGATCGCGACATCGTGCTGCGCCTGGTCGTCACGCCGGACTCCTGATGCACCTCGGCGCCGTTGCCATCACCGCAGTCGCGATCACTTTTTGCCGGGGGCGTCCTTGAATCTGTATGACGTTCCCGCGCCCGCCAAGCTCAATCTCTTCCTGCATGTGGTGGGCCGTCGCGCTGACGGCTATCACCTGCTGCAGACGGTGTTCCGCTTCATCGATCTGGCCGACACCTTGCATTTTTCCGCGCGTGCCGACGGCCGCATCGAACGAGACCAGCCGCTGGCCGGCGTCGATCCCGAGCAGGATCTGACCGTGCGGGCCGCGCGTGCCTTGCAGGCGGCGACCGGCACTCGCCTGGGCGCCACCATCGCGCTGGAGAAACGCATACCCATGGGCGGCGGCCTGGGTGGTGGATCGAGCGATGCGGCGTCCACCCTGATTGCCTTGAATCGCCTGTGGGACACCGGCCTGACGCGTGCGCAGTTGATGCACCTGGCCTTGCCACTGGGCGCGGATGTGCCGGTTTTCGTCTTTGGCCAGTCGGCATTCGCCGAGGGCGTGGGCGAAGACCTGGCGGCGCTTATGCTGCCCACCCGCGCGTACCTGATCGCGCAACCGGACGCCAGCGTACCCACACCTGTTGTTTTTTCCGATCCGGATTTGACACGGGACACAAATCTGGTCACAATAGCGGACTTTCTTGCTTCGCCTTATTTTCAACGGGGGCAACCCTCCCGAGGATACTTCGGCCGCAATGATCTGGAACCGGTGGTCTACCGGCGCTTTCCTGAAGTTTCAAGGGCTGCGCAGTGGTTGTCGGGAACATTTCATGCGACGAATGCCCAGGAAATGAATCGTGGTTTAGATGTGCGTATGTCCGGATCCGGTGCATGTTTATTTGCCGAATTCGACACCATCGAAACAGCGGTTTTGGCGCAGCGCGAAATTGCCGCTACAATGCGCGTCGCTGGTTCAACCAGTACGTCGCAAGCGACGCAAGAATCGCCTCCGCGGTTCCGGTTATTGCAGGCTTGTCCTGGTTTGGCCGAACATCCGCTCAGGCACTGGATTGCTAGCTAGTGGGGAGTCGCCAAGTTGGTTAAGGCACCGGATTTTGATTCCGGCATGCGAAGGTTCGAATCCTTCCTCCCCAGCCCTAACGAATATATATAAAAAAGCTGTTGAACTCGCCCGTATAGCCAGAGGCCAAGGTTCAACAGCTTTTTTGTTTTGCGACCAAACGATCTTCACGATCCTTGCACTAGCATCATGTCAAAAGACAGCTTCATGATTTTTACGGGGACGGCTAACACCCGTCTCGCCGTCGACGTAGCCAACCACCTGGACATGTCGCTGGGCAAAATGACTGTCGGGCGTTTCTCCGACGGTGAAGTCATGGTCGAAATCAACGAGAACGTGCGCGGTAAAGACGTTTTCGTGTTGCAGCCCACCTGTGCGCCGACCAACGACAACCTGATGGAAATCATGGTGATGGTCGATGCCCTGCGCCGCGCGTCGGCCGGCCGCATCACCGCCGCCATTCCGTATTTCGGTTATGCCCGCCAGGATCGCCGTTCGCGTTCGGCGCGGGTGGCCATCTCGGCCAAGGTCGTCGCCAATATGCTGCAGGTCGCCGGTGTCGACCGTGTGATGACGATGGACCTGCATGCGGACCAGATCCAGGGTTTCTTCGACATCCCGGTGGACAACATCTACGCCGGTCCGATCCTGCTGGGCGATCTGTGGCGCCGTAACTTCTCCAACCTGGTCGTGGTTTCGCCCGACATCGGTGGCGTGGTGCGGGCCCGTGCGCTGGCCAAGCAGCTGGAAGCCGATCTGGCCATCATCGACAAACGGCGTCCGCGCGCCAATGTGTCGGAAGTCATGAACATCATTGGCGAAGTCGACGGCCGTACCTGCATCATCATGGATGACATGGTCGATACCGCCGGCACGCTGTGCAAGGCCGCGCAGGCGCTGAAAGAGCGCGGCGCCGGTGCCGTGTATGCGTATTGCACGCACGCGGTGCTGTCGGGTGGCGCGGTCGAGCGCATCGAAGCATCGGAACTGGACGAGCTGGTCGTCACCGACACCATCCCGCTGTCGGAAACGGCACGCGCAGGCAAGAAGATTCGCCAGCTGTCGTGCGCCGGCCTGCTGGGCGAAACCATCCTGCGTATTTCCAACGCGGAATCGGTCAGCTCGCTGTTCGCGGACTGATCCGATATTCCTGCCACGGGCCGCGGCCCGGGCAGCACGTTTTTGCCACCTCGCGCTGGTCGCGGCACGGGGTGACTCACACGGACCGTCGTATACGGTCCGTGTTCACAACCGGACGTTTCGACGTCCATTTACTTAGACAGTCTGGAGTTTTCCATGAAATTCACTGCAACCACGCGTAGCGTCCAGGGATCGAGTGCGAGCCGCCGCCTGCGCCGCGCGGGCCGCGTTCCCGCCATCGTTTACGGCGTCGGCACCCAGCCCCTGAACATCGAAGTCGACCACAACGACATTTACCACGCCCTGCGCAAGGAAGAGTTCCACTCCTCCATCCTGGACATGGAAATCGAAGGCGGCAAGGGTGAGCAGGTTCTGCTGCGCGCCGTGCAATGGCACGCGTACAAGCAACAAGTGCTGCACATCGACTTCCAACGCGTCGATGCCAGCAAGGCGCTGCACACCAAGGTGCCGCTGCACTTCATCAACGCTGAAGTGTCGCCCGCCGTCAAGCTGAGCGCCGCCATCATCACCCACGTGCTGACCGAAATCGAAGTCAGCTGCCTGCCGGCCGACCTGCCGAAGTTCATCGAAGCCGACCTGAGCAAGCTGGAAGCCGGCGCTTCGCTGCACCTGGCCGACGTCACCCTGCCCAAGGGCGTGACCTACGTGACGCACGGCGGCGATGCCAACCCGGTGCTGGCCTCGGCCCTGACCAAGGGTGGCCCGGCTGATGACGCCGACGCCGGCGAAGAAGCTGGTGACGCTGCCGCCCCCGCTGCCTGAGTTCAGTCGGCTAGCGGCGTGGCCTGATATGGCCGCGCTGCGACGCCGATGGCAAGGTAGCGCTGCAAGGCGCAACGCAAGGCGCACCGCAAGGTGCAGTAAAAGCAGTACGCAATACCCGACCCCGCGCGTGGATTTCCACCGCGGGGTTTTTCATGTTCTGATAACGGCCAACCAATGCCGTTGCGACGACTCCGCGCGCGACGTCAAGACCGCTACCTATGTCTACACCCATACGTTTGATCGTCGGCCTGGGCAATCCCGGACCGGAATACGAAACCACCCGCCATAACGCCGGATTCTGGCTGGCCGACCACGTCGCCGACGACTTGCGCGCCAGTTTCACGATGGAGAAGGGCTTCTCCGGTTTCGTCGCCAAGGGGCGTCACGGCGGCGAGAACGTCGTGCTGCTCAAGCCCATGACTTATATGAACAAGTCCGGGCAGTCCGTCGGCGCGGTGGCGCGTTTCTTCAAGTTCACGCCGGAGCAGGTGCTGGTGCTGCACGATGAGCTGGACCTGATGCCGGGTGAGGTCAAGCTCAAGCAGGGGGGCGGGCATGCTGGCCATAACGGCTTGCGCGATATCCAGTCGGCACTGGGCAGCCCGGCTTTCTGGCGCTTGCGCCTGGGTATCGGGCATCCGCGCACCCTCGGCCTGGCCCAACAGGTGGCGGATTTCGTGCTGCATACACCGCGCCGCGAGGAAATGACCGGTATCGAAACCGTCATCGACCGCTGCCGCGCGGTCATGCCTTTGTTGCTGGACGGTGAATTCACCAAGGCCACCCAGCAGCTGCACCGGGAGAACAAGGCTTGAGCGCCAAACGGCCGCCCCTCATTCAATTCACGTTGACCGGGCGCTACGGCGGTTTGTCCGGCGGCGAGCCGCGGCCGCGGGCCGGGGGGAGCAAGGACGGGATGCCCGGGCTGCTCGACGACCTGAAGGATTTCCTGCGCTTCGTGCGCCGGCCTACGCTGCGCCGGCTGCCGTCGCGGGTGGTACCCAGCGGCACGGGCGAGGACTGGGTGCCGCGCACCACGCTGCGCCGCCTGCTGGTGTGGGTGGCGATGCTATGGCTGTTCAATCTCGTGGTGCTGGGGCCGTTGGCGCTTAAGGTCGCCAC
The DNA here is from genome assembly GCF_002209485.1 of Achromobacter sp. HZ34. Classification (GTDB taxonomy): domain Bacteria; phylum Pseudomonadota; class Gammaproteobacteria; order Burkholderiales; family Burkholderiaceae_B; genus Bordetella_C. The sequence goes on from NZ_NJIX01000004.1 coordinate 697,060, forward strand.
CATGGGGGGCGCGCATCACCGGCTGGAGTCGGGCAACATTCCCTGGGTGATTGCCATCTTCTGGGCGCCCTTGGTCGAGGAAATGCTGTTCCGCTATTTCCTGCGGCGGCCTGCGCAGGCCTGGTGGGTGATTCCGCTCATGCTGGCGCCCTTGCTGAAGGGGCCGGTCGCGTGGACCGTGCCGCTGGTGGTGCTGGCGGTAGGCGCCAGTGTGTGGATACAGCAGCGCGCACGGACGGCCGGATCACGCTGGTCGTGGGGTTGGCGGCGCCGCTATGTGCGCTTTTTTCCATTGGTGTTCCATGTGGCGTCGCTGACCTTCGCCGCACTGCACCTGGGTAATTTCACGCTCAATCACACGCTGGTCTGGCTGATGCCGGTGCTGGTGCTGCCGCAGTGGCTGACCGGCCTGGTGCTGGGCTGGATGCGCGTGCGGCGCGGCATCGGTGCGTCGGTGCTGATGCACCTGATGTTCAATGCCGGGCCGGTGCTGCTGGTGCTGAGCCTGGTCAAGTGGGCGCCCGCGCTGGCGAGTTGAGCGGACGGGCGGTGGCGCAAGCTGGCGCTGACGGCTGGGCGATGCCAGCTGGCGCCGGTCGAGGCTCGTGGGTCGAGGCCTGCGAAGCAATGTCTGTGAATTCGAGGCCTGTGAATTCGGGGCCTTCGAGTCAGGGTCTGTGAATCAGGGCCTGTGAATCAGGGCTTGCGGCTGGCGCAGAAGTCGCTGAGGGCGCCATAGACCAGGAAATTCATGGGCTTGTCCTGCTCGGCCGGATTGGCGGCAACGTAGAGGTCGACAGCCTGCATCATCTGGCCGGGCTTGAGTGCGCCCAGGCATTGCACCACGCGGTCCGTACTGCGCTCCGGCGCGCCGAAGGCGGGGGCGTGGAACCAGCCTTCCACCACGCCGGTGACGTAAGCGCCCCGCTGGCCGTCGGGCAGGGTGCGATATTCGGTTGGCGTCATCCAGCCGCCGTTGATGGTCACGTCCTTGCCGGTTGCGGCGGTGCTCAAGCCGGGCAGGGCTACCAAAGCGACCAAGGCAGCCATGGCCATACCCGCTGCAGCGCGCCGCGTGGCGCGTATCCGCAGGCAAGCGCCGCCTGGTAGCGTAGCGCCCGCCCGGGGCGCGAGCCGCGCGATGGGGAAGGGGTGTGTTTGCGACATTCAAGTCCTTGGAACTTGCGTGGGCGGATGACGACATACAGCCAGCGACAGCGCGTATCTTGTCACGTCCGCGGTCGAATGGCAGGCACAACGCGGCGGCCACGCAACAGTCGGCGGCAGGCGCGCGGACGACTCATGACATGTTCAGGCGCCTTCGTGTATCGTCCGGAGCGCTTTTTCTGGAGACAAAAAGGCCTCGAACATGGACGCGTCCGTCGTCCAGGCGGGCCTGATCGCATCTATGGATACGTTGAAATCGGCCGCCGATACCCTGTTCATTCTCATCGGCGCGGTGATGGTGCTGGCGATGCATGCGGGCTTCGCCTTTCTTGAACTGGGTACCGTCCGCAAGAAGAACCAGGTGAATGCCCTGGTGAAGATCCTGGTGGACTTCGCGGTGTCGACCATCGCGTATTTCTTCATCGGCTACAAGATCGCCTACGGGGTGCAGTTTTTCACCGGCGCCGAAGCGCTGACGGTGAACAACGGCCATGAGCTGGTGCGCTTCTTCTTCCTGCTGACATTCGCGGCGGCGATCCCGGCCATCATCTCCGGTGGCATCGCGGAACGTTCACGCTTCAATCCGCAACTGGCGGCGACGTTCCTGCTGGTGGGCTTCGTCTATCCCTTCTTCGAAGGCATCGTCTGGAACGGCCATTTCGGCATCCAGCAATGGCTGACCGAGGCGGCGGGTGTGCCGTTCCATGATTTCGCCGGATCGGTGGTGGTGCATGCCTTCGGCGGCTGGATCGCGCTGATTGCCGTGGTGCTGCTGGGCGCGCGGCGGGGACGTTACAAGGACGGCCGCATCGCCGCCCACCCGCCTTCGAACATTCCTTTTCTTGCCTTGGGCGCATGGGTGTTGGCGGTGGGCTGGTTCGGCTTCAACGTGATGAGCGCACAGACGCTGGACAAGATCAGCGGCCTGGTGGCCATCAATTCGCTGATGGCCATGGCGGGCGGCACCCTGTCGGCGTGGGCCGTCGGGCGCAATGACCCGGGCTTCACCTACAACGGTCCCCTGGCTGGCCTGGTGGCCGTGTGCGCGGGCTCGGACCTGATGCATCCCCTGGGCGCGCTGGCGACCGGCGCGGTGGCCGGCGTGTTGTTCGTCTACATGTTCACCAAGGTCCAGAACAAGTGGCGTATCGATGACGTGCTGGGGGTGTGGCCCCTGCATGGCCTGTGCGGCGCCTGGGGTGGCATTGCGGCCGGCATCTTCGGGCTGAAAGCGTTGGGTGGCCTGGGCGGCGTATCTTTCTTCGTCCAGGTTGCCGGGACTGTCTTCGGCATCGTCGTGGCGTCGGTCGGCGGGCTCATCGTGTACGGCACCCTGCGCGCCGTCGTGGGCCTGCGTGTCAGCCAGGAAGCCGAATTCAATGGCGCCGACCTGTCCATACACAAGATTTCGTCGACGCCGGAGCGCGAGACGAATTGGTGATGAAGCATTGCTGAGTCGCGGCGCTGCGTTGTAGTTTGGCCGCATACGGCGGCGAAGCGCCCTGCGGCTTTGGTCGTAGTGCGTGGCTTAGTGCTTGGCTTAGTACTTGGGCGACGATCTCTCCCCATTGCTGTTGAAAGCGTTGTTTCATACAGGCTTTCGTCAGAATCCACCTGCTATACGGATTCATGCCTGAAGAAAAATAAGCGCTTCATCACAGCGAAGGTCCAGGAGGAGAGAGCATGAATCAGAAGAGATTGTTGCTTGCTGCTGTATTGACCTTGGGGCCGGCCTTGTCGCTGGCCGCGCCCGAGGCGCAGCAGATCCCGTTCAAGGCGGCCAACCCTATCAAGATGCCCCCCGGCCAGCATTTAGGCGAAGTATCGGGTGTGGCGGTCGACAAGGGTGGCCACATCTATATCTTCCAGCGTGGCAATACGACCGGCCCGGCTTATGGTGCCGCCGCCGCCCAGTTGCTGGAGTTCGATCAAAACGGCAAGTATGTGCGCGAGATCGGCGCGCATCTCTATGCGTGGTCCTTCGCGCACGATGTGCGCGTGGATCCGCAAGGCAATATCTGGGCCGCCGACAAGGGCTCGGACATGGTCATCAAGTTCAACAGGGCAGGCGATGTGGTCTGGACCATAGGCCGCAAGCCCGAGGCCAGTGACGAGAACGCCCATCCGCTGGAGCATCCCAAGCCGCCTTTGCCTGCCATTGACGGTTCGTTCCGCCAAGTGACGGATATGGCGTGGGATTCCAAGGGCAATACGTATATTTCGGATGGCTACATCAACTCGCGCGTGGCCAAGATCGGGCCGGATGGCCGCTGGTTGAAGTCCTGGGGCACGTTCGGCACGGAGCCGGGCCAGTTCAACACCCTGCATGCCATCGCCGTGGATGCCGAAGACCATGTCTACGTGGCGGACCGGGGTAACCGGCGCATCCAGGTGTTCGACACGGAGGGCAAGTACCTGCGTTCGATCACCATCGACCTGCCGGCTCCGCCCGATGCCCAGCAGCTTTATGGCAACAAACCCAATCCCGAGGCGGGCGGTGCCGCCACCATGTTCCCCGGCGCGCCCTGGACCTTGTGCATCACGCCCAAGGTGGCGGGTAAGGAGCAGGTGCTTTACACCTCCGACGCCTTTCCCGGGCGCATCTACAAGCTGAGCCTGGACGGCAAGCTGCTTGGCTACCTCGGCGGCTCTGGCCGCAACGCCGGCCAGTTCGGCTGGGTCCACGAAATTGCCTGCCCTGACGAGAACACGCTGTATGTAGGCGAGCTGCTCAACTGGCGGGTACAGAAGCTGACGTTGAGTCCGAAGAAGTAGCGAGGGTGCCGGTGCGCTTGTTTAGAGACTCCCAGCCCAGCATCGCGAGTCCTATTGCCTTGGGCACCGGCTTTTGGCCGCAACGGTAGTAGGCCAGCATCCGCCGGCTGATGCCCAGGGCGTCCGATCCCGTATCCAGCGTGAGATGGTTGTGGCGCATCCAGGTGATGACATCTTGATGCGAGTATTCGGAGATCGGCGCCTCGTGCTGTGGACCGTTGACCGAAGTGAGCTTGATGGAAATTTGAGACTGTCTCATCGATTCAACTCCTGGATGAGCGTTGATTGGGAAAGGATAGTGCAACCATTGCACTGATGCAATCGTTGCAATTGCCGGTTTCGGCTGAACGAGCCTGGTGGGTAGCGCTTCGTCGAGCTGCGTTCCGCACCCGGACAGGCCGCAGGGACGGAACCGTCTCTGCCCTCGGTTAAAATGCGCGGTTTACTGGACTAATGTCCGATCCGGCCCCGGTTTTCAGGTTCGCGCTTCGGTGTTCAGGCTGCTGCCTGGATGGTCCCGCGAGTAGCGGGGGAGGCCGGCGGCGCGATCGTACCGGGCTCGCTGGTGCGTTGATACTTATAGGATTTCCATGGCTCTGCAATGCGGCATCGTCGGCCTGCCCAACGTCGGCAAATCGACGCTCTTTAATGCGCTGACCCGCGCCGGCATCCCCGCGGAAAACTACCCTTTCTGCACCATCGAACCCAACGTCGGCGTGGTGGAAGTGCCCGATGCGCGCCTGCAGAAGCTGGCCGAGATCGTGTCGCCGGAGCGCATCCTGTCGGCCACGGTCGAATTCGTCGACATCGCCGGTCTGGTCGCTGGCGCCAGCCAGGGTGAAGGCCTGGGCAACCAGTTCCTGTCGCACATCCGCGAGACCGACGCCATCGTCAACGTGGTGCGCTGCTTCGAAGATCCCAACGTGATTCACGTCGCCGGCAAGGTCGATCCCATCGCCGACATCGAAGTCATCGAAACCGAGCTGGCCCTGGCCGACCTGCAGACCGCCGAGAAGGCTTTGCATCGTCACCAGAAGACCGCGCGTTCCGGCGACAAGGATGCGCAGAAGCTGGTGGGCCTGATCGAAAAGTGCATCGCTCAGTTGAACCAGGCCAAGCCCGTGCGTGCCCTGGACTTCTCGCCGGAAGATCTGGTCGTGCTCAAGCCCCTGTGCTTCATCACGTCCAAGCCTGCCATGTATGTGGGCAACGTCAGCGATGACGGCTTCGAGAACAATCCCCTGCTGGACCGCCTGAAGGAATTTGCCGCCTCGCGCAACGCGCCGGTGGTGGCGATCTGCGCGGCCATCGAATCGGAGATCGTCGATCTGGAAGACGCCGACCGTGCGGCCTTCCTGGCCGACATGGGCATGGAAGAGCCGGGCCTGAACCGCCTGATCCGCGCTGCGTTCAAGCTGTTGGGCCTGCAGACCTACTTCACCGCCGGTGTGAAGGAAGTCCGCGCCTGGACCGTCGCCATCGGCGCCACCGCCCCGCAGGCGGCGGGTGTCATCCACACCGACTTCGAACGCGGCTTCATCCGCGCCCAGACCATTTCCTACGACGACTACATCGCCTACAAGGGCGAGCAGGGCGCCAAGGAAGCGGGGAAGATGCGGGCGGAAGGGAAGGAATACATCGTGCAGGATGGCGATGTGATGAACTTCTTGTTCAACGTCTAAGCGCGTACCGCTGCCGAGGCCGGACCAGGCGGATCATTTTGCCGCGGTTTGGCCGAGTAAATCATTTGTGCAAGGGGTTGCTGCACAATTGCCCGGTATCACCCGCGTGTCCCTGCCGGACACGCCGCGAACACCGAAAGTGCCACAGGCTGTGGCACAAATCCCTACCAAGGGGAGCCGCAACAGGCCGCGCCACTAAGCGCTCCGCATGCGTACTCGGGCGCATCGTCCGTCATTGCGCCCACCGCCACCGCCGGGTTAAGGTGACTTCCAGTGGTGGCCGCTGGCCATCCCTTATGGAGATGGCCCATGCGATCGAAGTCGGTGAGCGCGCAGATCGGGGTGCTGGTGTTCGCGACCAGTCTTATCCAGCTTGCCAACGGCTTCTTCGGCACGTTCATCTCCTTGCGGATCGCCCTGGCTGACTTCGGGGCCTCGTTGTCCGGCTTGGTGCTCAGCAGCTATTTCGCCGGCTTCACGGTAGGCGCCTTGCGCTGCGAACGGATCATCGGAAGAGTTGGGCACATTCGCGCCTATGCTGCATTCGCCGGCATGGTCGTCGCGGCGACCTCGATAATGCCGCTGTGGCAGGAACCGCTGGCCTGGCTGACCCTGCGCGCAATCATCGGTTTCGGCTGCTCCGGCCTGTTCATCACCACGGAAAGCTGGCTCAACGCCAAGGCGGAGCCCACACAGCGCGGGCGGATATTTTCGATCTACATGTTGGGCACGTTCCTGGCCCTGGCGCTGGGGCAACTGCTGATCGGCCAGGTCGACGTCGAAACGGCCAAACCCTTCAATGGCATCGCCGCCTTGTTCGCGGTGGCGCTCGTCTTCGTGAGCACGACGCGGGCCGAGCCGCCCCGCAAGACTGTGACTACGGCACTTCCCTTCACCCGCCTGCCTCGCACGGCACCGGTCGCTGTTGCCGGCTGCATGGTGAGCGGGCTCCTCAGCGCCAGCTTCTATTCGCTGGTGCCCGCATGGATGCAGGGCGAGGGCATTGCCCGGGAGACGATCGCGCTGTTCATGCTGATCGCCGTGCTGGGCGGACTGGCATTCCAGGTCCCGGTCGGCCGGCTCTCGGACAGATTCGACCGCCGCCTGGTGCTGGCGATACTGAGCCTAGGTTTCGCGCTTACCGCAATCATCGTCATCAACCTGCCGCATACCCGCCCGGTAGTCTTGACTGCCGCGGCTCTACTCGGCGGCTTCATGTCCACCCTATACCCTGTTTGCGTCGCCAATGCACACGACCAGATGCCGGCCGATCAAGTGGTGGCGGTAAGCGGGCAACTCATATTGATCAGCGGCGTGGGCTCCGTGATCGGACCGCTGGTCGGCACCATCGTGATGGCGCACTTCAGTATCGACGGCCTGTTCTATTTCATGGGCGCCGTCGCGCTGTTGCTGTCTGGCACGGCCATGGCGGGTCGCGCGCTGGTGACCGAGCCAGCACACCAGGAACGTACGTTCGAGATCCTGTCCCCCCAGGCCGCGCCGCTCGCGCATGATCAGATCGATCCCCTCTAGATCCGCGATCCTATAAATAAAAGCAGTGAGGGCATGAATGCGTTATACAGACGACCAACGCAAAAGCCTCCCACGAAAGGGCAAACAAGCATGTCCCAATATTTCTCCGAAGAACATTCCGTCGACGCAGTGAACGCGCGTATGGGTGACGACGTATCGCCGCGCTTGCGGCAGGTCATGACGTCCTTGGTCAGTCACCTGCATGGTTTCATCAAGGACGTGCAACTGACCCAGGAAGAGTGGGAATTCGCCATCGGCTTCCTGACGCAGACGGGGCAGCTATGCAGCGAGCAGCGGCAGGAATTCATTCTGCTTAGCGACACACTGGGCGTGTCGATGCTGGTCGATGCGATCAGCAATCGCCGCCCGAGCGGGGCGACGGAAAATACCGTGCTGGGGCCCTTCCACGTGGCCGATGCGCCGCGGCGCGAAATGGGAGCGTCGATATCCGCCGACGGTAAAGGCGAGTCCTGTCTGTTCGAGGGCAGGGTGCTCGACGCGCAGGGCAAGCCCATTGCAGGCGCCTGCCTGGACGTGTGGTCCGATAATGCCGACGGCTTCTACGACGTGCAGCAGACCGATATCCAACCCAGGTGGAACAACCGCGGCAGGTTCACGACAGCAGCCGATGGAACTTATCGCTTCATCGGCATCAAACCAGTGTCCTATCCCATTCCCCACGACGGGCCGGTGGGAAAAATGCTGGCCGCGCTGGGCCGCCACCCCTATCGTCCGGCGCATATGCACTTCATCGTCACGGCTCCCGGCTTCCAGACCGTGGTGACCCATACTTTCGTTGGCGACGATCCCTATATCACCTCCGACGCGGTCTTCGGCGTGAAGGATACGCTGGTGGCACCGTTCCAAAAAGTAAGTGAGGGGAAAACGATCTGGCGCTCGCCGTTTGACTTCGTGCTTGTGCCCTCGTAGCGCGGGCCATTTTCTGTCTTCTTGCCGTCACATGAAGGTGAGCGCATCCCGCCGCATGGCCGCCTTTCCTGGTGTGGGGCAAGCAGTCCTACCGTCAGCGGATCGTCGCGGCTGGCGAAGAGGTCTCGTACTACCTCTGGGCGCCGGACGAGATCCGCGAGGTTCAGGGCTACGACGACGAGCACTGGTTCGAGGACGAACAACTGGACGACCTCTGCCGCCAGCATGTGGCGCTGATGTACAAAGAGGAAAGCCAGGCGTCCCTGCTGCGTGTGCTGGCCGACCTGGTCCCCGAGGTAAGCCGGCTCGTGTCCGCATCAGGCCTGCCGGTCACTGACGACTTCGTCGTGGCCTATGCCGACAACACCGGCGAAATCGACACGCTGACCGCGCTACAGACCAGCCTGGACCCCGGCCACTGGGCCCTGCTCGAACAACGCGGCTACGTCTGAGCCGCGCCGGATTCCACCGCGCGCCGCCAATGCGTCTTGGTGCCGAACTTCACCCGGTTGTCGGTAAGCTTCATCACATCCAGACTGACCGCCCACACCGGCGCGGAAACATGGCGGGTTTCAGGGAAGCGCTGGTGATATAGCGCCAGTACCCGCGCTTTATCGTCCTCGTCCTCGACCAGGCGCGCGTGCCCCGCGAACTGCAGTCCAAGGATCTGCGAGATATCCCTGGGCTGGCCCGCCACGCACCCGGCCACGCGGGTATCCGCCAGCATGGCCTGCGCGTGCCGGGTATCCACGCTACCCAGGAAAACCAAAGCCACCTCGCGCGGGTCGTAAATGAAGAACGCGTTGCAGGCCCACGGCCCCTGCGCGTCCTGCACGGACAAGGTCAGGACGTGATGCTCGGCGAGCAAGTCAAGGATGGCGTCGGGTACGGGATGCATGGCGGCAGGTCAGGGGTGGATAGCGGCAGGTACTGAATGCATGGTGGCGGGGACGCGGTGCGTCGCGCTGTTCACAGATTCGCCGAGCCAGCGTCGCGCCGCAGCCGCGCTTCGGTCAGCGCATCCACCTGGCCGCCAAAATACTTGCGCAGGCATTCCTGGAATGCCAGTTCGCCAGGATCGGCATGCGTGAACAGCGTCATGCTGGAGCGGAATTTCATGTCATCGGGAGAACCGAATATCTCGTGAATGCCGCGCTCCTGCACGGCCGCCACCAGGGTCGCGCATTCGCGCAGCCTGGCACCCAGAACCGGATGCGCCAGATAGGCGCGCGCTTCGTCCAGGCCACTAATGCCATAGGCTTGCGCCATGGCGCTGTGTCCCAGCCCCCGCAACTGCGGAAAAACGTACCACATCCAATGGCTGCGTTTTCTTCCTTCTCTTAGCTCCTCCAGCACCTGATCGATGACCGGCGCTTGGGCGTCAACGAAACGTTGAAGGCTGTAGGTATCTTGCATGATCGTCTCCAGTATTGCGGCGATGGATTACTTGGCCTGCATGGCCCTTGCAGCAGTGACCGTCATCCCCGCTTCGGTTCCGCCCGCTTGGCGCCCAGCTTCTCGATCACTTCCCGCGCCACCACATGCAGGGGCTGGCCGGTGTTCATGGCCGCCTTCTGCAATTGGTCGTGGGCATCTTTCTCCGTGACGCCCTGTGTGGCGACGAGGACCCACTTCGCGCGCTCGACGTACTTGCGTTCTTCCAGGGCTTTGCGGGCTTGCGCCAGCTGGTGTTCGGAGTCGGCCAGGCGCGCGGTCTGGCGCGCCAGCATGTCCAGTACCGACGCCTGCAGGCCGGCTCCCAGATTGTCTTCGGGCGGCGCATTCAGGGGCCGGGCCTGGACGCTGAACACGCGGCCCGAGCCGTCGCGCGCGTCGGCGGCCGATAGCTGGTCCAGCAGCACACGGTGGTCGGCCAGGTCTTCGCGGGTGGCGGTAATGCGGGCCTGGCACAGACGCGCCAACCCTTCGATGGATGCCCGCTCGACGCGATGCATGGCGTCGATGCGCGCGGTGGCGGCGGCGAACCACGCCGCGCTCAACTGCCGGTCGACCTGCTGATCGACACTGGTGCGTGCCGCGATCGTGCGCAGGCGCGCCAGGGTTGCCGTCAGCTCGCGTACATCGTCCCAGGCCTGGTTGTCGGCATCGAGACAAGCCTTGTCCGGTCCGCCGTTGGCCATGAACGCATCGAAGCAACGTTCCTGCGCCTGCACCAGACCCTGCATCTGGGCCTTGCGTTCATCGGTGAAGTAGCCATTGAGGAAACCGACCACGCCACAGGCTCTTTCCTGCCCGCACAGTTCCTTGCCCTGGATGAAATTGAGCAAGGCCACCAACGCGCGCGTGACATCGGCATCGATGGCGGTGTCGGCCAGTTCGAAGACGGTGGCCAGCAACGCGCCGAGCAGACCCGTGTAGCGGCCAGTGGCGGTTTCCGCGGCGATTGCGCGGCGCTGGACCTGCTCGCGCAGGGTCTCCAGCTGCTCCATCTGCTGCAGGGCATGCGCGACCGTGGACAGCAGGCGCATGCTGGCGGGCTCGGCCGGTCCGGTGGGGTCGATCAGCAGATCCCATGCCGCGCGCACATGCTTTTCGATGGCGATACTGTCGCGCGTCTGCGCCGTGACCTGGGCCAGCATGGTATCGCCCACATCACAGAGCAAGGCATTGGAAAGCCCGCGCTCTTTCTGCAGGCTGTGCACCAGTTGGCTGATCAAGTCGACCAGCCGCGAGAGGTCCGTCAAGGCCTCGAGTTTGGCCAGTTCCCGCTGGCGGGCCGCCATGAGAAACCGCAATGGTGGCGCAAGTCTTTTTTTCTGCATGAAGCTGATCCCCGATTCCACGCCATGCTAACGCAGGCCGCTGCGTTCGTGGAGAGGGCGCCGGCAAAAACGCCCCGGGGACCGCCAGCGCCGGGGCTCAGTCCACGACTCAGTCCCTGACTCAGTCCATGAGGATGTCCACGGCGTCGCCCTGCAGCCGTGCCGGCCACGTGCGCAGGACTTGCGTGGCATCCTCCACGCACTGCCCGTCGCGCAAGCGGAAGTGCTGTTTGTACATGGGGGATGCCACCACCAGTTCACCGCCCAGGTGGCCGACGATGCCGCGGCCGATGACGTTGGCGCCGGATTGCGGATCCTTGTTCGCCAAGGCGTAGACCGCTTGCCCGGGCGAGTCCGGCAGATAGAACAAGGCAATCTGCTGGCCGTCGACCAGGGCAACGACGCCCGAGCCGGCCACCAGGTCGGCGCGCGTGCAGACCGCACGCCAGCCGGTGGACGCGGGAGAGACAGGCAGGGCGCTCACGATACGGACTCCTCGATCAAGGGAATGACTTTCTTGCCGCCAGGGGCGGTGCCTGCTCCGAGGGCTGGCGCCGCGGTGTGCGCGGCAGGCGGGGAGGAGGCGGCCATCGCCATGTTGGCCGGCCGCTTCTGCCCGCGCTCGTCGACGAACACGATATCCGGGTCGCCGCCGCGTTGATTGACGAAGGTGCGGAAGCGCTTGAGCTTCTCTGGGTCCGACAGGGCATTGGCCCATTCGCACTCGTAGTTGTCGACGACGACCTGCATTTGCGCCTCCAGTTCGGCGCCCAGGCCCAGGCTGTCCTGCAGGATCACTTCCTTCAGGTAATCCAGGCCGCCTTCGAGCGACTCGCGCCACACCGACGTGCGTTGCAGCTTGTCGGCGGTGCGGATGTAGAACATCAGCAGACGGTCGATGGTCTGGATCAGGCCGGCGTCATCCAGGTCGGTGGCGAACAGTTCCGCGTGGCGCGGCCGCATGCCGCCGTTGCCGCACACATACAGGTTCCAGCCACGCTCCGTGGCGATGACGCCGATGTCCTTGCTTTGCGCCTCGGCGCATTCGCGCGTGCACCCGGATACCGCGAATTTCAGTTTGTGCGGCGCGCGCAGGCCCTTGTACCGGTTCTCCAGGTTCAAGGCCATCTTGACGCTGTCCTGCACGCCATAGCGGCACCATGTGCTGCCGACGCAGGACTTCACGGTGCGGGTGGATTTGCCATAGGCGTGGCCGGTTTCGAAGCCGGCCTCGATCAGTTCGCTCCAGATCTCCGGCAGTTCATGCAACTGCGCGCCGAAGAAGTCGATGCGCTGGCCGCCGGTGATCTTGGTATAGAGGCCATATTTCTGGCCGATACGGCCCAGGGCCACCAGCTTGTCCGGCGTGATTTCACCGCCGGCGATGCGCGGCACCACCGAATACGTGCCGTTTTTCTGCATGTTCGCCATGAACATGTCGTTGGTGTCCTGCAGCACCACGCGCTTGGGATCGAGGATGGCCTGGTTCCAGCAGGACGCCAGTATCGAGGCCACCACGGGCTTGCAGATATCGCAACCCAGGCTGCCGCGTCCATGCCGGGCCAGCAGTTCGTCGAAGGACTCGATCGCGCCCACGCGCACCAGGCCGTAGAGTTCCTGGCGGGTGTAGGCGAAGTGTTCGCACAGGCTCTTGTCGACCTTGACGCCGCGCCGGGTCAGCTCGTGTTCGAACACTTGCTTGAGCAAGGCGGTGCAGCCGCCGCAGCCGGTGGACGCCTTGGTGCAGGACTTGACGTCACCCAGGGTGGCGCAGCCGGTGTCGATGGCGGCACACACCGCGCCCTTGCTGACGTTGTGGCAGGAACAGATGGTGGCGCTGTCGGGCAGGGCATCGGCGCCGAGCAGGGGCGCGCCGCCGCTGCTGGGCAGGATCAGGCTGGCCGGCTCCGTCGGCGCGGCCATGGCGTTGACCGTGTATTGGAGCAGGGTGTCGTAATAGCTGTTGTCGCCCACCAGGATGGCGCCGAGGATGCGCTTGCCGTCGGCCGACACCACCACGCGCCGATAGCTGGCGCCGGCTTCGTCGACATAACGGTAGCTGCGCGCGCCTGGCGTGACGCCGTGGGCGTCGCCGATCGATCCCACGTCCACGCCCAGCAGCTTCAGCTTGGTCGACATGTCCGCTCCCTGGAAGCGCAGCGTGCCGTCGCCGCACAGCTGGGCAGCCGCCACGCGGGCCATCTGGTAGCCCGGCGCCACCAGGCCGAAGCTCTGGCCCTCCCACACCGCGCATTCACCGATGGCGTAGATGTCCGGATCGCTGCTGCGGCAGCACTCGTCGATCGCCACGCCGCCGCGCGCGCCCATGGCCAGGCCGCCGAGTTTGGGCAATTCGTCGCGCGGTCGGATGCCGGCGGAGAAGACCACCAGATCCGTTTCCAGGGCTTCGCCGCCGACGAAGTTCATGCGATGGCGATAACGCAGGCCGGGCTTGATCGATTCGGTGGCACAGGACACGTGCACCTGCACGCCCAGGGCTTCGATGCGTGCGCGTAGCGCCGCGCTGCCTTCGGCGTCGAGCTGGGCCGGCATCAGTCGCGGTGCGAACTCCACCACGTGGGCCTCCAGGCCCAGCTGGCGCAGCGCGTTGGCGGCTTCCAGGCCCAGCAGGCCGCCACCCACCACCACGCCGCGCCTTGCACCCGCGGCGGCGGCGCGAATCTCGTCCAGATCCGCCAGCGTGCGGTAGACCAGCCGGGACGTGTCCGCCGCGCCTTCGACGGGCGGCACGAAGGGATAGGAGCCCGTCGCCAGGATCAGCTTGTCATAGCGGCGCGGCCCGGCGCTGGTCGCCAGCGTGTGGCCGACGCGGTCCAGGCCGGTGACCTTCACGCCCAGGTGCAGGGCCAGGCCGTCGTGCGCGTAGTCGGCATCGCTGCCCAGGCGCAGCGATGCGGCGTCGCGGCCGCCGAAATATTCGGACAGATGCACGCGGTCATAGGCGGGCAGGGCTTCTTCGCCATAGATGTCGATGCGGTAGCGGGCGAGGGCGCCGCTGGCCACCAGTTGCTCCACGCAGTGATGGGCCACCATGCCGTGGCCGATGATGGCCAGGATGGGACGGTCTGGATCGGAGGAAGTTGCGGTCATGAATCTCTCGGCTGTTGAATACTGCGCAAACCCATTGCTCGAACCCATCGCTTGAATCCGTCGTCGACATCCAGATGCGAAAAACAAAAAGGCGCCTCGAACCGTGGAGGTTCAAGGCGCCTTTGCCTGTCTGGTCTGTCGATGCGGATCGCCGGCTTACGCCGACGCGTAATGGACTTTTCTTATTTCCACGAAGCAATGTCCATGCCAATTTACGGGCCGGCACGGGGAAGCCAGCGACCGGAGGCCGCTTTTCCCTGCGTACTCGATGCTGGATGGACGTTGCACTGATGTCGAATGAGCGGCCGCGTGTTGCCCATGTGGACCTTCGCGCCAGGACCAGGCAGGGTAAGCGTGGCGCGTGATGGTGCATCGACGCCCCACGTTGTGCACTATTCAAGGGCGGTGGCCCAGCAGCCCGGCCGCGGGCTGCTGGGCCAGGGCGGTGAGGCGCGCCGGCTGGCTGCGCTAGCCGGCTGCGTACGTTGCCACGCGTTCGCTGCCCTGCGTTCACTGCCGCAGGTTCAAAGTTGTGCGTTTAAACCACGCCGGGCGAGCCCTCCGGCGCGCCGTGCTTGGACCACCCCGGGCCGCATGCGAAGATACCCACAGGTCCCGCGTCAGACGGGGCCGACTTCATCCGCCAGACTGCCTTACCCAAAAATGACGACTCACCCTCTAGTAATCCGGTCCATGCGCTTTGCACGCCGGTTGTCCCGACCGCTGATGGATCCGCATCGGCGTTACCAGAACGCGAAATTCATCCACGCCACGCGTGTCGCGCTCGGCATCCTGATCACCATCATATTCAGTTCCATCTCCCAGCTGCCTCATGCGGAATGGTCGACCATCTCGCTGATCATCGTGATCGGCGGCCTGCAGCACCACGGCAACATCCGCAAAAGGGCAGCCGAGCGCGCCCTGGGCACCATCATCGGCGCGGTCTACGGCCTGCTGATCATTCTCCAGCAGTCCTATTTTGGAATTTTTCCCCTGACCTACCTGCTGATGGCGGTGGGCTGCGGGGTCTGCGCCTATCACGCCATCGGCAAGGGCGGCTACGTGGCGCTGCTGTCGGCGGTGACGCTGGTGATCGTGGCCGGCCATGGCGACAACCAGTTCGACGAAGGCCTGTGGCGCGCCATCAATGTCTTCATCGGTATCGTGGTGGCGCTGCTGCTGTCGTTCGCGCTGCCGCTGTACGCGACCTATTCCTGGCGCTTCAAGCTGGCGGACGCCCTGCGCGGTTGCGCGCGGGTCTACGAGCGCATCACGCTGCAGGAAGCGATCAGCAACGAAGACCACTTGAAGGAAATGGCGAAGCTGGGCAGTGACCTGGTGCAGCTGCGTTCGCTGATCCCCTCCGTGTCCAAGGAGGTGCACATGCCGGTGGCCAAGCTGGAAAGCGTGCAGCGCAGCCTGCGTATCGTCATCAGCTGCCTGGAGATCCTGTCGACCACCACGGTGGACCGCAGTACCGATGCCGCGCCCGGTAACGGCACCGCGCCCCCGGTCGGCCTGCGGCCGGTGTCCGGTGGGCGCATCAGCGACACGCTGTACGGCATGGCGCGCGCGCTCAAGTCCGGATCGGCGCGCAGGCTGGCGCCCTATGCGCGCGGAGGGCCGCAAGACTATGCCGGGCTGTCGGCTGGCGGCACGGTGGCCCATATGCTGGCGACCGAAGTCGAACAGATCCGGGCGACCCTGGCCGGTTCGGCGTCCCGCTGGGCGGTTTGATACGCAGGATGGACACTACCGCGCCGATATCCAGGCGGGGGGGCGCCGGCCTGAGGTGCGGGGGGCCGCGGCAACGTCCGGCGCCAGTTTGCGTGCTTGGCGAGCAATGGGTTTCAAGTCATTGATTGGTAATGATTAATCCGGCTTCTCACCAGGCTGTCCCTATCCTTGTCCACACAATTTGTTGATAACCCGCGGCGCGCCGGTGTGGATAAGCCATCGGACCGCCGCGACGATTACCGCTGCGGCCTCGGCCGACCGTAGTTGCGCATTTTTTGATCGAATCTGGCCGCCAAGGGGTTTAACCGGGTGCTTGGCCGCCAACTTGGGACCATTTCGATCATGTGCATGCAACTCATTGAGCGGAAAAGGATTTCCGGGTTTCTCCCCAACCTGTCCCATACATATCCCAGGGCTTCTCCACACAAAGTGTGGATAACCCGCGGGGATAAGGCTCGAACGCCGCAAATCCTCACTTGCAGCCATTTCGAGCACATATGTGCAAGCCATTGATTGAAATCAGGTTTCCCGGCTTCTCCCAGGGTTGTCCCAAGCATATCCCAGGGCTTGCCCACATAAAGTGTTGATAACTCGGTGGCGCCGGCCGGGGCCGGTACACCCGCTGTGACGGCTTTCGACGCGGGCTGTGGAAAACTCGTCCCGCCGCGCGACGCTTGTAAGCGAAGCACTTCGTTCATAAGCACCGCGCTTCGTTCATAAGCATCGCACTTCGCCTATAAGATGGTGGGCCCAGGTTGCCGCTTCCAGGTAGCCGACCGGATACCCCAGGAGACCGTCATGCCCGCTACCCCTGTCCAGGCCCGCCGTATCGTTCTGGCCGCCCGCCCCCAAGGCGAGCCCAAGGAGACTGACTTTCGCACCGAGAGTTTCACGCCGGGCGAACCCGCGCCCGGCCAGGTCCTGCTGGAAAGCCTCTATCTATCGCTCGATCCCTATATGCGTGGCCGCATGAGCGACGCCAAGTCCTATGCGGCCAGCGTCGCCGTGGGCCAGACCATCGTCGGAGAAGTGGTGGCACGTGTCCTGGCCAGCGCGGCGCCCGCTTATGCCGTCGGTGACCTGGTGCTGGCCCATGCCGGCTGGACCACGCACGCGGTTATGGATGCCAAGGGCCTGGTGAAGATCGATCCCGCCACCGCGCCTGTCGAAACGCGCCTGGGCGTGCTGGGTATGCCCGGCTTCACCGCGTATGCGGGCCTGCGCGAAATCGGCCGGCCGCGCGCTGGCGAGACGGTGGTGGTGGCGGCGGCCAGCGGCCCGGTGGGATCGCTGGTGGGGCAGTTGGCCAAGCGCGCCGGCGCGCGTGCGGTGGGTATCGCCGGTGGCGCGAAGAAGTGCGCGTATGTGAAGGACGAACTGGGTTTCGACGCGGTGATCGACCACCGTAGCGGCGATATGGCGCAAGCCCTGGCGGCGGCTTGCCCCGATGGCATCGATGTGTACTTCGAGAACGTCGGCGGCGCGGTATGGGAAGCGGTATTCCCGCTGCTCAATACCTTTGCCCGGATTCCCGTGTGCGGCCTGATCGCCGACTACAACGGTACGCGTGTCGATAGCGGGGAACTGACCGTGCCGGGCCTGATGCGTGGCGTGCTGACCAAGCGGCTGACCTTGCGCGGCTTCATCAATTACGACCTGGAGTCCTATCGCGAGGATTTCCTGCGCGACGTGGGGGGCGGCCTGCGCGACGGCAGCATCCGCCATTGCGAGGACATCAGCGAAGGGCTGGACAGCGCCCCGCAAGCCTTCATGGGGATGCTGAAGGGTCGCAATTTCGGCAAGGTGCTGGTGCGACTGGCGCAGTAGGTGAAGGCTGATCCAGCGCGCCGCCGCCGACGGCTTTATAGATCGCCACCAGGTCCATGCGCAGGCGGCTGTCGCTGTCGGCCAGATCGCTGCGTGCTTGCAGGTCGCCGCGTTCGGCGTCCAGCTGGGCCAGCAGGTCGGTCATGCCGCGTGTGTAGCGGGCGCGGGCCAGCGCGTAGGCATCGGCGCTGCTGGCGGCTTTTTCGCGCAGGCGCGCGTTGCGCTGGCGCTCGGCCCCGTATGCGGTGAGGGCGTCGTCGATTTCCTGCCAGGCCTTCAATATCGTGCGCTGGTAGTTGACCGCGGCTTCCTGCTGCTGGAGTTCGCGCAGCACCACCACCGAGCGGCGCCGGCCCATGTCGAAGATGGGCAGGCTCAAGGTGGGACCGATCTGCCAGTTGCGCGTGCCCCACTCGCCGAAGCGATGGCCCTGATAGGAGTCGTAGCCGAAGCTGGCGCCCAGCGTGATGCGCGGATACAGGTCGGCGGTGGCGACGCCGATATTCGCGGTGGCCGCATGCAGGCGATATTCGGCGGCGCGGATGTCGGGGCGATGCAGGGCGACTTGCGACGGCAGGCCCAGGCTGAGATCCGGCAGGGCAGCGTACGTGCCGGCTTCCACGGCGCCGACCGCGTCCGGGTCCAAGCCCGTGCCAGCGCGCGGTCGCTGGCCTGGACCCGTGGGCGGGCGCGTGGCCGCGGCCGCATCGCCAGCCGAAGCCTTGGCCAGCATGGCCGTCAATTCTCCCGGCCGCGCGCCGGTCAGCACGCCGATCTGGTTGATGGCGCTGGCCTCCTGGGCCTGCAGGCCGGGCAGGCGTGATTGCAGATCCGCCAGTTGCGTGCGCTGGCGCGTCACATCGAAGTCATCGATCAGGCCGCCGCGCGCCCGCGCCCGGATCAGGTCCAGCGTATCGCTTGCCACGCCGATGTCGCGTTCGATGATGGCCCGCTGGCGCTGCGCCAGGCGCAGTTCGAAATACGCGCGCGACACTTCGCTGGCCACCGTCAGGCGCATGTCCTGCAGCATCGCGGCGGCAGCGCTGGTGTCGGCGTCGGCGGCTTCCACCGAACGGGCCACGTGGCCCCACAAGTCCACTTCCCATGAGGCGTCGAAGCCGGCCTGGTAATCCGTAAAGGGGGAGCTCAGCTCACGCGCCAGCTCGTCGCGCTGCTCGGGCGCCACCAGATCCAGCAGACGCGTACCCGCGCTGTATTCGCTGCTGCGTTGCCGCTGTATCGCCCCGTTGGCGTTGACCGCCGGTCCACGCTGCGCCGCCACCGTATCGCGCTGCGTGCGGCTTTGGGCGAAACGCAGGGCCGCGCTGCGCAAGTCCGGGCTGGCCGCGACGGCACGCTGCTGTAACCGGTCCAGCACGGGATCCTGGAATTGCGTCCACCAGTCCGCCGGCAGCGGCGCGGAGCCCACGGCCAGGCCGGCCGTCAGCGCCGGGTCGCCGCTGCGCCAGGCGGTCCAGTCACTCGGCGCTGCGGGTGCCGGTTTCTCGAAGTCCGGGCCGACGGCGCAGCCGGTGAGCAGGAACAGCAGCGGGATCAGGCGCAGCAGGGGACGCCACGACGCGGCACTGTTGCGCGCTGCGGCGTCTGGCGGGAAAGGGGAACGGAACGGGTTGCTGATCATGATGTTTCCCTCAGGCCAGCCGGTGGCGGAACAGCCAGGCGGCCAGCGGCAGGGTCAGTGCGGCAATGCAGGCGAAGGGGATGAAGTCGGTCCACACGGCCTGCAGTCCCGCGCCTTCCAGGTACACGCGCCGCACCAGGTCGATGGCAAAGCGCAGCGGGTTGGCGTAAGTGGCGATCTGCATGGCCTGCGGCATGTTCTTGACGGGCGTGGCCAGGCCCGACAGCAGCACCAGGGGCATCAGCAGGACGAAGGTGTACAGCATGGCCTGCTGCATATTGGCGGACACCGCCGACACCGACAGGCCGATGCCGACCACGGCGATGGTGAAGCCGAGCAGCCCGGTGGCCAGCGTCAGCACGTGTCCGGCCATGGGAATCTGGAACCAGAACAGCGAGACCAGCAGGATCAAGGCCGATTGCAGCAGGCCGATGGCGATCGATGGCAAGGCCTTGCCGATCATGATTTCCAGCGGCGTGTACGGCGTCACCAGCAACTGGTCGAAGGTGCCCTGTTCGCGCTCGCGGGCCACCGACAGGGCGGCCAGCATCATGGTCTGCATCATGCTGAGGCCGGCGATCAGCCCCGGCAGGATGCTCCAGCGCGTTTCCTGGTTGGGGTTGAACCAGGTACGCGGAATCACCGTCACCGGCGGCGCCGCCAGGCCGGACTGGCTGGCATTGAACGCGGCCACCACAGCGCGAATCTGCCCGGCGGCCGTGCCCGCGGTGGTGGAGTTGCGGCCGTCCAGGATCACTTGCAAGGGCGCGGGCAGGTTCGCCGCCAGCTTGTCGGCGAAATCGGGAGCGAATTGCAGCACCAGCAAGGCATCGCCCGAATCGATCACCGACGCGATCTGCGACGACGACTGCAAGGTGGCCACCCGATGGAATACGCCGGTGCCGTCCAGGCGCGCCAGCAGTTCGGTCGATTCCTGGCTGCGGCTCTGGTCGACCACCGCATAGGGAACGTTGGTCAGGTCGAAGGTGGCGCCATAGCCGAACAGCAGGCTCTGCAGCAGGGGTGGCACCACCAGGATCACGCGGCTGGCGGGATCCTTCAGGATGGCGAGGAATTCCTTCTGGCACAGATTGCCCAGGCGGCGCAGGAAGGCGAACAATGAGGCCATGGCGGTCAGTCCAGTTTCTTGCGGGTCAGGATGCGGGCGAGTCCCAGCAGCACCACGGCGTAGCCGGCCAGGATGGCGCAGTCCTTGATGATCAGGGGCCAGTAGTTGCCGGCCAGGAACAGGGACTTCACCAGCTCCATGAAATACGTGGCCGGCAACAGGTGCCCGATGATATTGACCGCCGCGGGGACGTTGCGCAGGTCGAAGACGAAGCCGGACAGCATCATGGCCGGCAGGAAACTGGCCAGGATGGCGATCTGGCTGGCAAGGAACTGGTTCTTGGTGAAGGCCGATATCAGCAGCCCGATGCCCAGCGCCACGAACATGTACAGCATGGAGCCCACCAGCAGGGCCAGCATGGAGCCGTGGATGGGCACGTCGAACAGCAGGCGCGCCGCCAGCAGGCACAGGGCCAGGCCCAGCAGGCCGACGCCGAAGTAGGGGATGATCTTGGCGATCAGGATTTCCACCGGCCGCACGGGCGTGACGAACAACGCTTCCAGGGTGCCTCGCTCCCATTCGCGCGCCATCACCAGGGCCGTCAGGAAAGTGCCGATCAGCGTCATGATCAGGACGATGAGGCCGGGCACCAGATACCAGGTGCTGTCATTGGCGGCGTTGAACCACAGACGATCTACCACCACCACGTTGGCGCCCCGGGTCTGGCTACCTGCTTGGCTACCTGCCTGGGTGCCAAGTGCCTCGCCGCGCGCCTGGCGCTTCTGCATCCACGTCGCCACGGCGCCTTCCACGTAGGCCTGCACCGCCAGCGCGCGGCTGGGGTCGCTGCCCTGCAGCAGGGCTTGCAACTGCGCGTTGCCGGCGGCCAGGCGGCGGGCGAAGTCGCTGGGGATGAGCAGCAGGGCGTCGGCGCGTTGCGTATCCATGATGCGGCGGCCTTCCTGCAGGCTGCGCACAGTGCGCGTGGAGATGAAGGGCGAATGCTCCAGCACGGCCTGGATTTCATAGGCGGGCGGGGAACTGTCCTCCATCACCACCACGACGTCGGCGTCATTGACGTCCAGCGACAGGCCGTAGCCGAAGATCAGGATCAACACGATGGGCAGGCCGATGCCTATCAGCAGGTTGCTGCGGTCGCGCAGCAACTGGCGGAACTCCTTGCGGGTCAGGGACCAGAGGCGGCGCCAGAAGCCGCCGTGGGCACGCGACGGCGTGGTCATGACGATGCTTCCGGGATTGACGGTGCGGCGGGGGGGCCGGGGGGCGGCTGATCGCCCTGGGTCCGGTCCCGGTCCGGCGTTGCCGCCGTGGCTTGCACGTCGGCGCCTTGCCGCTGTGCCCGCCCTTGCTCGACGATGCCGATGAACGCCTGTTCCATGTCCAGTTTGTGGTCGGCGGTCTCGCCGGCCTGGGCGCGCACTTCGGCCGGCGTGCCCAGGGCCAGCAGCTTGCCGGCATCCTGGATGACGATGCGGTCGCAGTACTCCGCTTCCTCC
The DNA here is from genome assembly GCF_002209485.1 of Achromobacter sp. HZ34. Lineage (GTDB taxonomy): Bacteria > Pseudomonadota > Gammaproteobacteria > Burkholderiales > Burkholderiaceae_B > Bordetella_C. The sequence goes on from NZ_NJIX01000004.1 coordinate 718,833, forward strand.
ATGAAGTGGGTGGTGATGACGATGGTGGTGCCGGTCTCGGCCAGTGCCGTGATACGGCGCCAGAACGCACGCCGCGCCAGGGGATCGGCGCCGCTGGTGGGTTCGTCGAGGAACAGGATTTCCGGTTCGTGCAGCAGGCCCACCGCCATGGCCAGGCGCTGCTTGACACCGCCGGGCAGATGGCCGGCCGGCATCTTCAGCAGGTCGGCCAGTTCGAACTGGCTGGCGACTTCGCTCATGCGCTCGTGCAGGCGACGGCCAAAAAGGCCGTAGGCGCCGCCGAAGAAGCGCAGGTTTTCATACGCGGAGAGGTTGCCGTACAGGGCGAATTTCTGCGAAACGTAGCCGATGCGGCGGCGGGCTTGCGCGCGGGCCTTACGCATGTCCAGGCCGGCCACCTGGGCGTAGCCGCTACTGGCGGGCAGCAGGCCGCACAGCATGCGGAAGGTGGTGGTCTTGCCGGCGCCGTTCGGGCCCAGCAAGCCGAAGATCTCGCCGCGCGCCACGCTGAAGGTGGTGCGGTCCACGGCGGTGAAGTCCCCGAACTTGCGCACCAGGTCGCGCACTTCGATGGCACTGCCGTTGCCATTGCGGTCGCCACTGCCATTGCCATTGCCACGGCCGCTGCCGTTACCGTTGCCTGCGCCGGCCGCGGCATCCTTCGGCGCCGGCGCCACGCTGGTCGTGCTGCCTGCGCCGATGCCGGCACCGCTGCCCTGCGCGGCATCCACATTGCTCGCGCCGGCACCTTTGTCCGTGCCGCCGACTCGCGTGCGCAGCAGCACCATGAAGCCGTCTTCCAGGCGCGCGTCCACCGGCCGCAGATCGGCGGCGGCAAGGCCCAGGCGGCCGGCGTCCGCATCCTGCCGCAGGATGAGGCGCACCTCTCCCCCATGGGGCACCGCATCGATGACGGCATCCTTGCGATCCAGCAGATCGGCCTGCAATTCGCGCGCGGGCCGCCCGTCCTTGGGCGCGACGACGAAGCAGCGGTCGCGCGCGTGGCGGCTGATGTCTTGCGGCTGGCCGGCCGCCAGCACCTGGCCTTCGTGCAGCACATAGACTTCGCCGCAGCGTTCGGCCTCGTCCAGGTACGCCGTGGTCATCAGCACCGACAGGCCTTCGGCCTCGACCAGTTGCTGCACGATCTCCCACAGCTCGCGCCGCGACAAGGGATCCACGCCCACGGTGGGTTCGTCCAGCAGCAGCAGATCGGGCGAACGCACCAGCGTGCAAGCCAGGCCCAGCTTCTGCTTCATGCCACCGGACAGCTTGCCGGCGGGCCTTGCGGTGAAGCGCGCAAGGTCGGTCATGTCCAGCAGCCGGTCGTAGCGTTGGCGCCGCTCAGCCTGCGGCACGCCGTGCAGGTCGGCGTACAGGTCCAGGTTCTCCTGCACGCTCAGGTCCTCGTAAAGGCCGAAGCGCTGCGGCATGTAGCTGATGCGGTTCTGGATGGCTTGCGGTTGCCTGGCGGCGTCCAGGCCCAGCACGCGCAAGGTGCCGCCGTCGGGATGCATGAGCCCGGCGGTCAGGCGCAGGAAGGTGGTCTTGCCGGCGCCGTCCGGGCCCACCAAGGCCGTCAGGGCGCCGGCGCGCACGCGCAGCGAGACATCGTCCAGAGCCTGCACGTGGCGGCGCGCTTCTTTCTCGTAGAAGCGTTTGCGCACGCCGCTGGCATCGACCGCATACGCGGACGAGTCGGTAGCCGAGCCGGCCGCCGTGTCCGCCGCCTTGCCAGCGACTTGGGCGTCGGTCGCCATCAGCGCTGGACGGGCTGCGCCGCGCCGGTTGCGGGCGCGGCCACGGGTGGCGTCGGCGCCGCGCTGGGTGCAGCGGGCGCGGCAGCCACTCCAGCCGTAGCTGGAGCTTCGTCCGCCTGCCGTTGCAGCACCACCGTGGCGGGCATGCCCAGGCGCAATTCATCCCGCGGGTCATCCACCAGCACGCGGATCTCATAGACGAGGTCCGTGCGCAGTTCCTCGGTCTGCACGCTCTTGGGCGTGAACTCCGCCACCGACGAGATATAGCCGACCCGGCCAGGCAGCGCACGCGTGCCCGCGCTGTCGGTGTACACGTCCGCGTGCATGCCCCCGCGCACGAAGCCCAGCTGCACCCCATTCACATAGGCGCGGACCCACTTGGGATCGGTCAGCGCCAAGGTATAGACAGGCCGCTGCGGCGACGCCATGTCGCCCGGTTCCAGCAGGCGGGCGCGCACCACGCCGTCGCGCGGCGCCTTCAACTGCCCCAGGTCGATCTGGTGTTGCAGCAGGGCGGCCTGGGCGTCGGCGGCGCGCAGATTGGCCTGGGCCTGGCCAATGTCTTCCTGGCGCGGCCCGATCTGGGCCAGCTTCAGCGACTTGCGGCGGTCTTCAAGATTGGCCTGGGCCACGCGCAATTGCGCTACCGCATTGTCGATGTCCTGCTTGCTGACGCCGCGCCCGTTGGTGTCCGCCGCCACGCCGCGCAGCCGGCGCAACTGCTGCGCGGCCAGCTCGGCCTGCGCTTCGGCCGCGCCGGCCTGGGCCTTGGACTGTTCCACTTCCTCCGGCCGGGTGCCATTGCGCAGGCGCGCCAGGGCTTCCTGCTGCGCCTCGGCCTGAGCCCGCACCTGCGCCAGCTGCAGCGTCAGCGTGCGGGTGTCGAGCACGGCCAACACCTGGCCGGCCTTGACCTTGTCACCTTCCTCGACGCGGACTTCGCGTACCCGCTCGCTGCCCTCGAAAGCCAGGGCGACTTGGCGGATGTCGACGTTGCCGTATAGCGTGATCCGGCTATTGTCGGTGGCGGGACGCAGCCACATCCAGAGACCGGCGGCGACGGCTGCCACGAGAATCACGCAGACAACGATGGTTTTCTTCATCCAGCCTATCCGCTTTTAGACCTAGAGCCATTTTCAGCAACGCCGGGCTCTGAAAATAGATCCACTGTGAGGGAGTCACGTGGGCCGATTTGTTACGATACCCTTTTTCCGCGGCCGGTATGGCCGCGCGTCATTTGGGCCGTGAGCAAGCCTCATTGTCCACGTTCAAGCAGAGCCGATGAAGACTTGGATCAAACGTACCGTATTGGCCTTGGCCATTCTGGTGGCGGTGATAGTGGCCGCCGCGGCGGTGTTCGTCCTGACATTCGATCCGAACGCCTACAAGGCGCGTCTGCAGGAGATGGTGAGCCAGCGCTTTCACCGCACGCTGATCATCGACGGCGACATCGACATGACGCTGTTCCCGTCGCTGGGACTGACCCTGCAAGGGGTGTCGCTGACTGAACCGGGCCGCGACGAGCTGTTCGCGTCGGTCGAGGATGCGCAGATTTCCGTCGCCATCTGGCCGCTGTTGTCCAAGACCCTGGTCATCGACCATTTGACGTTCAGCGGCGTCAAGGCGCGCGTGCTGCGCGACAAGCAAGGACGCTTCAATTTCCAGGATCTGATCGGCGGAACCGGCGAGCTTGCCCAGGCGGGTGAGGGCGCCGCGACTGGCAACGCCGCGCCTGCCACTGCGACGCCGGCTGGCCAGGCGGGTGCGCCGGCCCCCGCGGGCCAGGCCCAGCCGCAGAGCCCGACTCCGACGCCGACCGAGGCCGAGGCCGGCGGCGCCTCCCCTGGCGCTTCCCCGATGGTGGGCGGCATGCGTATCGACATCGCCGGCGTCGACCTCAAGGACGGCGAGTTGCAATTGCAGGACGATCGGGCCGGCGTGTCGCTTGCCGTGACACAGCTGCAGGCGACCACCGGCCGTGTCACCTATGACCGGGCTTTCGCCGTCAAGCTGTCCGCCCATGTGCAGAGTGCGGCCCCGGCGGTGGACGCCGACGTCACCGGACAAGCGAAGCTGAGCCTGAATCCGGCCGGCCCCCGCTACGCCGCCGAGGACATGAACCTGCGCCTGAGCGGCCGGCTTGGCGACGCCCAGGCCAAGTCCCTGACCGCGCGCGGCAAGCTGGGCTTCGATGGCGGCAAGCTGGATGCCGCCGGCCTGGAGCTGGTGTTCGAAGGCGATTTGCGCGATCCGGCGCATCCCTTGGCCAATGTCGATGCCAGCATCGCGGCGCCCGCGTTGATGTTCGATCCCACCAAGCATGAAATGCGCATCGACAAGCTGACGCTGCGGGCCAAGGGCGCCGCGCCGCGCGGCCCCTTCGAGTTCGCGCTGGATGCGCCGGCCCTCAGCGTTTCGCCCGCCGGTGCCACCGGCGCGACGCTGGGCGGCAGGCTGCGGCTCAACGGCAGCGACAGCATCGACATCCGCTTCGGCCTGAAAGGGATAGGCGGCAATGCGGACGCGCTTACGGTGGACGAGGTCAAGGCGGATGCGTCGATTTCCTTCGATCCCCAGGCCACGGGACTGGCGCCGGCGGCAGCACCGGCAGCGCCAAGCTTGACGGCCGGTGGCGGTGCTGCCGCGCGTCCGGCCGTCAAGCCTGGCGCGCGCAATGTCACGATCAGCCTGGTCTCGCCCTTGACGCTGAATCTGGCGCAGCGGGCGGGCGCGCTCTCTGCCTTGCAGGGCAATATCGCCATCACCGATCCTGGCCTGCCGCAGGGCGCCATGCAGATTCCGCTGACGGGCGCGCTTAGCGCGGACCTGGCCAAGGATGTGGCCGAGGCCACGCTCGATGCGCAGCTGGAAGGCGGCAAGTTCAATCTGAAGACCAGCATCGCCAAGATGACCGCGCAGCCCGCTGTCACCTTTGCGCTGGCGGTCGATCAGCTGGACCTGGACAAGCTGGCCCCGGCGCGCGGCGCGATCCTGCCGCAGCCGCCCGCCGCGACGCCGGCACCCGCCTCGGCGCCGGCACCCGCCTCGGCGCCAGCCCCCGCCGCGCCCCCGGCCCCCGCGCCA
>NZ_NJIX01000005.1 GCF_002209485.1 Achromobacter sp. HZ34
ACTACCTTGCTGCTTACTCACTCGCTTCGCTGCTTTCGCCGCGTTGCTGTTTCAGCAGCAGAGAAACGAGATTATGAAGCAGTTTTTCGAAGTTGTCAAATTCATTTCTGAACTTTTTTACTTCTTTCAAACGCTGCGTGCTTCTTGGAAGTCACCGCCCTGCATCTGAAACCTGCTTTGCTCGACCCGTTGCCGGATCTCGCTGAAACCGTCTTTGGCGGCGCTTAGCGCTCAACCTGAAAACTGCTTCATCATCTCACTTCACCTTCGCCACCCTGCTTGGCGTCGAACCGTCTACCCTGGGGCTTCCGGTTCGTTGTCGCGTTTGCGTTTGAGCAGCGAAGAAAGAGATATTAGCACGGTTTTTTCGGGCCGCGCAAGTCAGCAGTATGAAAATCTTAAAAGTATTTGAGAATTTCCCTGCTGCACGCTCTCTTGCTCCTATTGGAGAGGTGTTCCAGGGGCGCTATCGGCCCTCCAGCGCCAGTTCAGTCGTCTCTTTCAGCTTCTGCAATGCGAAGCTGGACCGCATATCGATTACCGACGGGTGCTGCATCAAGGTATCCATGGCGAAGCGGGAGAAGTCGGCCAGGTCGCGCACCTGCACTCTCAATAGATAGTCCATGTCTCCCGTCATGGCGTAGCAGGCCACCACCTCCGGCCATGCCTGTACGTCACGGGCGAATTCCGCCATGGGTGCATGGCTGGAGCCGCTATGTTTATTCAAGCGGATGGTCACATAGGCCACCAGGCCGAAGCCCACCTTGTCGGGATCGACCAAGGCAACGTAACGGCGGATATAGCCCTCTTCCTCAAGGCGCCGCACTCGGCGCAGGCAGGGGCTGGGAGACAGCGACACACGGTCCGCCAGCTCCTGATTAGAGAGGCGCCCGTCACGCTGCAGCTCCGCCAGAATGCGCCGATCGGTTTTATCCAAGTCAATTTCTGACATTTCCTGCCCCTATTTTTTTATAACTGGCAATTTTATTGCCAGGAACCTGCTTTTGATTAGCATTTTCGCAATCGTCTGCCAGCCGAGTTTTCCTACAATTTTTCCTTTCGCGCCGACAGCCGCAGCCGGCGTGCCGATCCGACACCTGCCATCGACCACAAGGGGACTCGCACCATGACGACCGCATTCCAGCCCTGGGACAACCCCATGGGCACATCCGGCTTTGAATTCATCGAGTACGCCGCGCCCGATCCCGCCGCGCTGCGCCGGGTGTTCGAGCTGCTGGGTTTCAAGCCCATCGCACGGCACCGCCATAAGGATGTGATCGTCTATCGCCAGGGCGGCATCAACTTCCTGGTCAACGCCGAGCCCGACTCCTTCGCCCAGCGCTTCGCTCGCCTGCATGGTCCCTCCATCTGTGCCATCGCGTTCCGCGTGGACGATGCCGCTGCCGCCTACCGGCGCGCACTGGAGCTGGGGGCATGGGGCTTCGATTCGCACAGCGGACCGATGGAGCTGAACATCCCCGCCATCAAAGGGATCGGCGACTCATTGATCTATCTGGTAGACCGCTGGCGCGGCAAGGCGGGCCACGGCGGGATCGGCGACATCAGCATCTATGACGTCGACTTCGAACCTATCAATCCGGACACCGCCAAGAGCGACCTGCATCACACTGGCGCCGGTCTCGCCCTGGTCGACCACCTGACGCACAACGTGCACAAAGGACGCATGGGGGAATGGGCGGAATTCTATGAGCGCCTGTTCAACTTCCGCGAGGTGCGCTATTTCGACATCGAGGGCAAGGTGACCGGCGTGAAGTCCAAGGCGATGACTTCGCCCTGCGGCAATATCCGCATTCCTATCAATGAGGAAGGGACCGAAGAGAAAGGCCAGATCCAGGAGTACCTGGATCTCTATCACGGCGAGGGGATACAGCACATTGCGCTGTCTACCGAAGATATCCACGCCACGGTGGAGGCACTGCGCGCCAACGGCTTGCGCTTCCTGGACACGCCGCAGACCTATTACGAACTGCTGGACAAGCGCCTGCCGGGCCATGGGGAAGATACGCCCCGCCTGGAACGCAATCGCATCCTGCTGGATGGCGCGCCGGACGGCGGACTGCTGCTACAGATCTTCACGGAGAACCAGATCGGCCCGATCTTCTTCGAGATCATCCAGCGCAAGGGCAACGATGGCTTCGGTGAAGGCAACTTCAAGGCCCTGTTCGAATCGATCGAGCTGGACCAGATGCGGCGCGGGGTGTTGAAACCGGTGGGTAGCGACGCCGATCACGAATAGGGACTTCGGCGGCCGACCACGGCAGATCGGCCATCCACGCTGGCCACCGCTTCCCTGTTATTTGGTGGCGGCCGGTGCGGGTGCCGCCGGCGATGCCAGCGTCAATATCCATTGCGCAATCAGCCTGGCTTCGTCCGGGCTGACTTGCGGCTGGGCCGCCATCGACAGCTTGCCCCAGCGATAGCGACCGCCATTACGGATGGACTGCACTAGATAGTCCAGCGCCTCCGGCTGGCTGCCATAGCGTTGGGCCACCGCGCGGAACGGCGGGCCGACGCGCGGTGTATCCACCTGATGGCAACCCAGGCATACCTTGCCCCTGAGGAGTTCGGCCACCTGGGCCGGAATCACTGTCTGAGCAGCGGCGGTCTGTGCCGCGGCAATCTGAGTAGTAGCGGGCAAGGCCGCGACCGCCAGCAGGCTACAGAACACCGCGCGCCAGGCGCCCTTGATCCGAGAAAACATCGATCCCATTCCATGACTATGCTCGTGGCGGTCGATCGTAACCGAATTGCCCGGCCTGTTCAGGCAATCGGGGTTTCAGGAAGCCGTACCCCAGGCCGGTTATTATCGTCGGTCAACGCCGTCGGTCATCGATCCCGCCGGTCAACTCTGCCACCTGCCCCCATACATGCTGCGCTATCCCGAATTCAATCCCATTGCCATACAGATAGGCCCGCTTGCCGTGCACTGGTATGGCCTGATGTATCTGTTCGGCTTCGGCCTGGTCTATCTGCTGGGCCGCTGGCGCCTGTCGCATGGCAAGGTGGCCGGCGGTTTCACCCCGCGTGACCTGGAAGACATCATCTTCTATAGCGTGGTCGGCGTCGTCGCCGGCGGGCGGCTGGGCTATGTGCTGTTCTACAAGCCCGGCTATTACTTCTCGCACCCGCTGGAGATCTTCTATCTATGGCAGGGCGGCATGTCTTTCCATGGCGGCCTGATCGGCGTCATCCTGGTGATGCTGTTCTTCGCGCGCCGCCGCGGCCAGTCGCTGTTCACGGTCAGCGACTTCATCGCGCCCCTGATCCCGCTGGCGCTGGCCATGGGACGCCTGGGCAATTTCATCAATGGCGAATTGTGGGGCCGCCCCACGGACGTGCCCTGGGCCATGGTGTTTCCGCAATCGGGCGACGGCGTGCCGCGCCATCCTTCCCAGCTCTACGAACTGGGCCTGGAAGGCATTGCACTGTTCATCATCATGTGGGTCTTCGCACGCAAACCGCGCCCCACCGCGCAGGTCAGCGCGGTATTCCTGATCGGCTACGGCTGTTTCCGCTTCCTGGTGGAATTCACCCGCGAGCCCGACAACTTCCTGGGCCTGCTGGCCGGCGGCCTGAGCATGGGCCAGTGGTTGTCGATACCCATGGTGCTGTTGGGTATCGGCATCTACGCGGTCACTGCAAAGCGATCGTCCCTGACACAGCAACCGAAACCGTGATGGCATCGGGGCGCAGCGGCACGTCCACGGGCGCTGCCGCGCCCCCGCCCTTGGCCATCGCCATCATGGCGCGCGGCTGCGGCATCACGTTGCCGCCCCCGCCACCCAGATCCAGCTTGACGATGCGATAGCCGGAAAAACCGAAGGCCGACGCCGCGGCCACGGCACGCTGGCGGAAGCTTTCCGCCGCGTCGTTCAGAAGCTTGCGCTCGGCTGCATCGTGCGCCTGGCGCGACAGCCGGAAGGCCACATTCGAAATCGCGCTCTTGTCGGACAGCTTGGACGCCAGGGCCGAGGCCGCTTCGAAGTTCGAGGACTCCAGCACGATGCTGCCCTGCCCGCGCCAGCTTCCTATCTTGCCCTTGTCATTGCTGACCGGCCACACACCGAAACCTTCGGTGCGCACGGTCACGTGCTCGATACCGCTTGCGCGCTTGACCAGGTCATCGAGCGCGGCGCTCAATTTACGGCCCGCGCCTGGCTGATCGGGCGCATCGACTTCCGCGTTCAAGGTGATCAGCACGGTATCTGGCTTCACATCCATGGAAGCGGAAGCATCCAACACCATCTGCGGCGCGGTGGCGCTCGGCGTGGCAGCGTTGCCAGCCACGGGCGCAGCCTCTTGCGAGGACTGCGCGTACACCATCGGCGCAGCGAACGTGAACACCGATGCAACGGCGGCCAGCACCAACGCGTTGCGTGTGCGACGAAGGACCAGACGGCGCTCGACTGGGGACGGGATCGTAGGCTTGCGCATATGGAACGTGCTCCCTGAAAAGACAAAGCGGACCTGCCATCCGGCAGGTCCGCTCTTGAAGATGCCCCGCATGTGCCGTCAGGACCGGCATCTCGAACCCTGAGGTTCAAGGTGGTCGCGCTCGGCGGAACTTTGGGTTCGTCTGACAGAGAGACGATCACGCTAGCTCCACATTCACACAACCGGTATGCCGTAAGACATAGGTTCAGAGAATGTATGGTCCAGTCACGAACACAGCAGGGACAAACTGAAGTCGGCTTGGGCAAGCCGGCTTGAAAACTGGTAGCGCTGTTTGAAGAAACTGAAGAAGCAACTACGGAATCACTATAGCAGCTTCGAACACAGAAGCTTCAACTACAGCAGCTTCAACTACAGCAACTTCAACTACAGCAACTTCTCTTGGCCCGACAGTGCGTCATCGAGCAAAGAGTTCATGTCCTCGATTCTACGCTTGAAGTCGCCGACTGCCAAACCACCCAGCGGACCATCGGGCGCTTTCACTGCCAGCAGCTCGCCGGCGACCTGCAAAGCCGCCATCACGGCTATGCGTTCATTGCTCGAAACCTTGCCCGTGCCCTGGATACGCTGCATCAGCACGTCGACGTGGCGCACGGCCGCCAGCAGGTGCGGCTTTTCCTCGGTCGAGCAGGCCATGGAATATTCACGGCCCAAAATCGAAACTTCAAAACGTTCCATACTCATGCCTGCTCTCCCACCGAAGCGCCGGGCAGGCGAGCCAGTACGGCATCGATGCGTTCGCGCGCGGCAACCGCGGCGACACGCAGGCGTTGCATATCGGTATCACGCGCGGCCAGGCGCGACTGCCATTCGCTTTCACGCGCGGCAGCCTGCGACTCGAAGGACTGCAGCTGCAGCACATGCCGCTCGAGTTCGGCGCGCAGAGTGGCCTCGGCCGCTTCGGCATGCGCCAGGCGATCGCCCACCTCACTGTCGTGATTCTGCAAACGCTCCTGCAATTGCCGGACTTGCACGTCAGCGTCATCGCAGCGCGTGCGCAGCGCGCGCGTTTCCTGCTCCGCCTGATGCAGGCGTGCTCGCAAGGCATCGCGTTCAGCATGTAGCTGGCGCGTGCGTTGCACCAATTGCCCGATCCGGGCAGCGAGATTGTCGAGGTCTTGCAGCATGGGCGCTATCGTAAACCATCTCGCGCGCGGAAACACTTGCTAATGCACCGTGTGATACCTGGCAATATTCAGTAGGAAGGGGCGGCCCGGAAGGATAGCTCGCCGTGATCGTGACTCTGCTGTCTTATATATAAGAGAGTTCAAAGTCGCTCATCCGGCGGACGCCGGCCTGGCGCCGCGGCAAAGCCGGCGCAAGATCGGCCTCGGCCCATCCCGCGGACCCGCCGGGTCGCCCAGGCGGGCGCGCCGACAAAACGCCCAAGACAAATCACGGTTGCAAATTGCACCGTCCCTGCTTGACGCGGCCAGATAGAGGCATTGCCGCAAGCATGGCGAAGGCACTACCCCGCTCGCAGACACCCCCTGTCAACGAATCCGCCGTTTTGAAAGCTTGGTTCTGGGCACCTTCTGCCCGATCCAGTGACAGAAGTCCGACAGATTCCTGGTCTGAAGGTCTCGTTGCCTGCCCGGCTATGTATTTTTAACGAGACAAACTTCCAGGCTTCCTTTCCCACTACTTTCTTTATACTTTCAATCAGCTTTCAAACAGCCGCCATTCGGCCGGAATCCTTACAACTTCCTGCCGGATGAACCCTAATTCTAGGGAAAACCATAGCCTTTCAGCCAAATTACAGGGTTCCGGTTTGGCATCAGAGCCATTACCATTCGCCCATCTTCGAACTTTGAATTTACTTTCACTCTGCAAACACTCACCTGAATTCGTTAATCACATGCTGTAACTAGGAGCAGACAACCATGCAGCTTAAAAACAAACAGGATTTCTGGTCCGGGGTGATGTTCATCGCCCTGGGCCTGGGATTCGCGTTAAAAGGCGCCAGCTACCAGATGGGCACCGCTGCCCGGATGGGGCCTGGCTATTTCCCCTTCTGGCTGGGGATGGTCCTGGCCCTCCTCGGCGCCGTCGTCCTGATCGGCTCGATGATGCCCAAGGCCACCGAGACCCACATCGACCGCTTCGACTGGCGCGTCCTGTTCCTCGTGATCTTCTCGGTCGTCCTGTACGGCCTCGTCCTGAAATTCCTCGGCGTTTATATCTCCGTGTTCCTCCTGGTGGTTGTCAGCAGCCTGGCAAGCCATGAGTTCAGCTGGAAGATCGCCGTGGCCAACGGTATTTTTCTCGTGGTGTTCTCCTATCTGGCGTTCATCAAGGGCCTGGGACTCATCTTCCCGCTGTGGCCGTCTTTCCTCGGTTCGTAAGGAGCGCCAGACATGGAATTGCTTGATCACCTGATGCTGGGTTTCGGCGTGGCCTTCACGCCCGAGAACCTCGCCTACGCCCTGCTGGGCTGCATCCTGGGCACGCTGATCGGCGTGCTGCCCGGGATCGGTCCCGTCCCGACCATCGCCATGCTGCTGCCGATCACGTACGTGCTGCCGCCCGTGGCCGGCCTGATCATGTTGGCCGGTATCTACTACGGCGCCCAATACGGCGGTTCGACCACCGCGATCCTGGTGGCATTGCCGGGAGAAACATCCGCGGTGGTGACTGTGCTGGACGGGCACCAGATGGCACGTAATGGCCGCGCGGGCGCCGCGCTGGCCATCGCCGCCCTGGGCTCGTTCTTCGCCGGTTGCGTGGCCACCCTGCTGCTGGCCGCCTTCGCGCCCCCGCTGGCCGAAGTGGCTTTCAAGTTCGGCCCCGCCGAATACTTCTCGCTGATGTGCCTGGGCCTGGTGGGTGCCGTGGTGCTGGCCTCGGGCTCGCTGCCCAAGGCAATCGCCATGATCATCCTGGGTCTGTTGCTGGGTATGGTCGGTACCGACGTCAACTCGGGCGTGGCCCGCTTCGACTTCGGTATTCCGGAACTGCAGGATGGCATCGACTTCGCCATCGTCGCCATGGGCGTGTTCGGCTTCGCCGAAATCATGACCAACCTGGAGCAGAAGGAAAATCGCGTCGACATCACCGACAAGATCGGCTCGCTGTATCCCAACAAGGAAGAGTTCAAGGAATCGTGGCCCGCGGTGCTCCGCGGCACGGCCCTGGGTTCGGCCCTGGGCATCCTGCCCGGCGGCGGCGCGGTGCTGTCGTCCTTCGCTTCCTACACCTTGGAAAAGAAGATCGCCAAGGAACCGCAGCGCTTCGGCAAGGGCCACCCGGCCGGCCTGGCGGGTCCGGAATCGGCCAATAACGCGGCTGCCCAGACCTCCTTCATCCCGCTGCTGACCCTGGGCATCCCGGGCAACGCCGTGATGGCGCTGATGGTGGGTGCGATGACCATCCACAACATCCAGCCCGGCCCGCAGGTGATGACCAGCCACCCGGAACTGTTCTGGGGCCTGATCGCCTCGATGTGGATCGGCAACCTGATGCTGGTGATCCTGAACCTGCCGCTGATCGGCCTGTGGGTGAAGCTGCTCAAGGTGCCCTATCGCGTGCTGTTCCCGGCGATTCTGGTGTTCTGCACGATCGGTGTGTATTCGTTGAACTACAACACCTTCGACATCATGACCACCGCGGCCTTCGGCGTCATCGGCTACGTCTGGTCCAAGCTGAAGTGCGAAGGCGCACCGCTGCTGCTGGGTCTGGTGCTGGGCCCCATGATGGAAGAAAACTTCCGCCGTGCCCTGCTGCTGTCGCGTGGCGATTTCACCACCTTCATCACGCGTCCGCTGTCGGCCAGCCTGCTGGCCGCCGCCCTGGCACTGATCGTGATCGTGGCACTGCCGTCGATCCGCAAGAAGCGCGAAGAAACCTTCGTCGAAGAAGGCTGATGACAAGCTGGACCCGCGGGGCGATCCCGCGGTCCGTCTGGAGCGTCTCGAAGGGCACCGCAAGGTGCCCTTTTTTTTGCCTGATGGATCAACCGCGTTCGCTGCCTGCATCCCTCCAACTTCATCCTCTCCTCCAGCCGAGACGTCTTCCCGATGTCGAATTGGTGCAGCGCACACAATCGCTTACGCTAAAGTACGGGTTTACCCCGTACCCGTCTCCGTCCCGAGCCCCCAATGACCTTCGACTGGCACAACCCATACCGCACTACCCGCGCTCCCGTCTTTGCCCGCAATGTCGTCGCCACCTCGCAGCCCCTGGCTGCCCAGGCCGGGCTGCGCATCCTGGAACGCGGCGGCAATGCAGTGGATGCGGCCATCGCCGCGGCCGCCGTCCTGACGCTGGCTGAACCGGTCAGCAACGGCCTCGGTTCGGATTGCTTCGCCATCATCTGGGACGGCGCCCGCCTGCATGGCATGAATGCCTCTGGCCGCGCGCCCTCCGCATGGTGCGTCGACTATTTCAAACGCAAGCACAACGGCGCCATTCCCATGCGTGGCTGGGACAGCGTGACGGTGCCCGGCTGCGTCGCCGGCTGGGCCGCCATGCATGAAAAAATGGGCGCGCTGGCCTTCGCCGACGTGCTGGCGCCCGCCATCGAATATGCCGAGCGCGGTTGCGCGGTGTCACCCATCGTGCAGCAGAAGTGGGCCGCGCAGGCCGACGTGCTGCAGCCGCTGCCGGGCTTCGCCGAACACTTCCTGCCGCGCGGCCGGCCGCCTGCCGTCGGTGAACATTTCGTGATCAAGGGCGCGGCCGACACGCTCAAGCGCATCGCCGCCAGCAGCGGCCGTGATTTCTATGAAGGCGAGACGGCGCACAAGCTGGTGGCGCACGCGCAGGCGCATGACGCGGCGATGACGCTGGCCGATCTGCGCGAATACCAGCCTGAATGGGTCACGCCGCTGGCGCAGGCCTACCGCGGCTACGCACTGCATCAGATTCCGCCCAACGGCCAGGGCATCGCGGCCCTGATCGCCCTGGGCATCCTGCAGCACTTCGACGTGGCGGCGCGGCCGGTGGATCATCCCGACACGCAGCATCTGCTGATCGAGGCCATGAAGCTGGCCTTCGCCGATGTCTATGCGCACGTGGGCGATTCCGCGCACATGGCCTTGACGGCGGACACGCTGCTGGACCCCGCCTACCTGGCCGAGCGCGCGCGCCTGATCGACATGGGCCGCGCCCAGGACTTCGGCAGCGGCCACGCACCGCGCGGCGGCACCGTGTACCTGACCGCCGCCGATCGCAACGGCATGATGGTCAGTTTCATCCAGTCCAACTACATGGGCTTCGGTTCGGGCGTGGTGGTGCCGGGCACCGGCGTAAGCCTGCAGAACCGTGGCCACGGCTTCAGCATGCAGCCCGATCACCCCAATGTGGTGGCTGGCGGCAAACGCCCTTTCCACACCATCATTCCCGGCTTCCTGATGCGCGACGGCGCGCCGGTGATGAGCTTCGGCGTGATGGGCGGCAATATGCAGCCGCAAGGCCATCTGCAGACGCTGGTACGCATGCTGGACTACGGCCAGCAACCCCAGGCCGCCTGCGACGCACCGCGCTGGAAGTGGAATAATGGCCGTTCGGTGGATGTCGAGCCGGCGATGCCGCATGCCGTGCAGGAAGCGCTGCGCGCGCGCGGCCATGTGCTGGAGGGCCTGGATGATCCCTATATGGATTTCGGCTCCGGCCAGTTCATCTGGCGCCTGGGCGATCCGGCCGTCGACGGCTATGTGGCCGCCAGCGACAGCCGCCGCGACGGGTTGGCAGCGGGGTTCTGATTTCGCGCTGCCAGGCCGCGCGGATCAGGGCGCTTGCCGCCGACGCGGCATCGCCGTAAGGTACGGTTCCTGGGAAATACGCTATCAAACGGAGATTCTGCATGGCATCCATCGGCACCAAGACGTACGACACCGTCACGTCCAAGAACGTTGCTTTCCTCGGCCTGGGCGTCATGGGCTTTCCCATGGCGGGGCACCTGGCACGCGCGGGCCACACGGTGACGGTCTATAACCGCACGCAAGCCAAGGCGCAGGAATGGGTCAAGGAATTCGGCGGCAAGGCTGCCGCCACCCCGCGTGAAGCGGCGGCGGGCGCGGATATCGTGTTCGCTTGCGTCGGCAACGACGACGACCTGCGCAGCGTCGTGCTGGGCGATGACGGCGCTTTCGCCGGCATGGCCAAGAAGGCCGTGTTCGTCGACCACACCACCGCTTCGGCCGACGTCGCGCGCGAACTCTACGCCGCGGCGCGCAAGCTGGACCTGCAATTCGTCGACGGCCCGGTGTCGGGCGGCCAGGCTGGTGCGGTCAATGGCGTGCTGACGGTGATGTGCGGCGGCGAAAAAGCGGTCTTCGATGCCATCCAGCCGGTGGCGCAAGCTTTCGGCCGCGCGGTCACCTTGGTGGGCGAGCCGGGTGCGGGTCAATTGGCGAAGATGGTCAACCAGATCTGCATCGCCGGACTGGTGCAGGGCTTGTCGGAAGGCGTGGCCTTCGGCCAGGCGGCCGGCCTGGACATGAAGCTGGTGCTGGACGTGATCAGCAAGGGCGCGGCGCAAAGCTGGCAGATGGAAAACCGTGGCGGCACGATGGTCGACGACAAGTTCGACTTCGGGTTCGCCGTGGACTGGATGCGCAAGGATCTGGGCCTGGTGCTGGCCGAGGCCCGCCACAACGGCGCGCGCGTGCCGGTGACGGCCTTGGTCGACCAGTTCTATGCCGATGTGCAGAAGATGGGCGGCGGGCGCTGGGATACCTCCAGCCTGGTCAAGCGCCTGCGGGATTGATGGGCTCAGCCTGGATGCCTGGAAGCCGCTTGGCTCGAAGGAAAAAATAAAAGGTCGCGGCTGAAGCCGCGACCTTTTTTATTGGCGGTACTGCATGCGCGGCGACGCCGATTTCAATAGCCGCGGTCGCGCGCCACGACGCCGGTGAGGGGTTCGCCGCGGGCCATCTGGCGGATCTTGCCGGCGATCTGCGCGATGGTTTCCTCGCGCAGGGTGCTGGCGGCGATGTGCGGCGTGACGTGCGCGTGCGGGTGTTGCCACAGGCCGTTGTCGGCCGGCAGCGGCTCCGTGCGGAACACGTCCAGCGACACGCTGTCGAGCCGGCCTTCCTGCAGCAGGGCCAGGATGTCGCCCTCGTTCTGGTGCTCACCACGGCCCACGTTGATCAGGTGCGCGTGCGGCAACAGCTGGCTCAGGGTGGCGCGGTTCAGTATGCCCTCGGTCTCCGGCGTCAGCGGCAGCACGTTGACCAGCACGCGGGTGCGCGCGAGGAACCCCGGCAGCTGTTCCGCGCCGCAATACGTCTGCACGCCGGCGATACTGCGCGCGGTGCGCGACCAGCCGGCCACGGGGTATTCGAAAGCGGCCAGCGCTTGCGCGACGCGAGCCCCGACCACGCCCAGGCCCAGCACGCCCACCGGCCATTGCTCACGCCGCAGGCCTTCGCGCGGATTCCAGCGCCCCGCGGCCTGGTCGGCGTCGTACTGCGCGAACAGGCGCGACTCGCGCCACAGGGCGTACAGCACATACTCGGCCATCTGCACCGACATGCCGGCGTCCTCCAGGCGCACGATCTGCACGTGCGCGGGGATTTCCTTCATCTTCAGCAAGGCATCCACGCCGGCGCCCAGGTTGAACACCGCCTTCAGGTTGGTCTCATGCTTGAAGAGCTCCGCTGGCGGCTTCCACACCAGCGCCACGTCGGCGTTGGACGGCGGGCCCTTGGGATCCCACACCGATATCTTGAAATCGGGCATCTCGGCCTGCAGGCCGGGCAGCCATTCGTCGGGATTGCGGTGGGGAAGCGCGAAGAGTACGTGCATGAGGAATCCGGTTCGAGGTTTGTAAAGCGGATGGTGCGAAGTTCAAAACCATAGCACGGCAACGCTGTGCAAAAAAAAGACCTGTGCATCGCACAGGTCTCTTTGGCCGCAGGCACAGCGGGCCGGCGTTGCCGGTCCGCCGTCCCCTTATGCGGTTTTGGGCAACAAGTCCTTCTTGCCCCTGCCTTTACGGAAGTTGGCCCACAGTTGCACCAGGATCAGCAAGGCGCTGGCAGCGACGAACCAGGCGCTGATCGGGCGCTGGAGGAAGATCATCATGTCGCCGCGCGACAGCAGCAAGGCGCGACGGAAGTTTTCTTCGACCATGGGTCCGAGCACGAAGCCCAGCAGGATAGGCGCGACCGAGAAATCCAGCGACATCAGCAAGGCGCCGATGATACCGAAGGCCAGCACTTCCCAGATCTGGAACAGGCTGTTCTGCGTCGAGAACACACCCACCGCGATAAAGAACAGCGCGGACGGGAACAGGTACTTGTACGGCACCTTGAGCAGCTTGACCCACACACCGATCAGGGGCACGTTCAAGACGATCAGCAGGACGTTACCCACCCAGAAGCTGGCGATCAGGCCCCAGAAAATGTCCGGATGCTCGGTGATCAGCTGCGGGCCGGGCTGGATGCCCTGGATCAGCAACGCGCCCAGGATCAGCGCCATCACGGCGTCGCCAGGGATACCCAGGCTCATCGTCGGGATGAAGTCGACCTGCGTCTTCGAGTGCGACGAAGCTTCGGGAGCCGCCACGCCAGCCAGCATGCCGGTACCGAAACGCTCAGGCGTCTTCGAGACCTTGCGCTCCAGCGCGTAGGCGATGAAGGTGGTGATGGTGGGGCCGGTGCCGGGCATGGCGCCGAACAGCGTGCCCACCAACGTACCGCGCACCATCGGCAGGAACGCTTCCTTCATTTCAGCCATCGAAGGACGCATGTCGCGCAGCTTCAGCTTGGTCGACGTGGTGATGGCGGACATCTTGTTGACGCTGACCAGGAAGTCGGCGGCGCCGAACAGACCCATCGAAATCGCCACCAGCTCCAGGCCGTCGGACAGGTCCAGCAGGCCGAAGGAGAAGCGGATGGTACCGGTGTTGACGTCGGTACCGACCACGCCGCACAGCAGGCCGAACAAGGTCATCGCCACGCCCTTGAGGGGCGAACCGCGCGACATCGTGGCACCGGCCAGCAGGCCCAGCAGCATGATGGAGAAGATTTCCGTCGGACCGAACTTGAAGGCGATTTCCACCAGCAGCGGCGAGGCGAAAATCATCACGATGATGCCGACCGAAGCGGCAAAGAACGACGAGATCATCGTGATGCCCAATGCCGTGCCGCCCTTGCCGGCCTTGGTCATCGGGTACCCGTCCAGACACGTCACCGCATGCGGCGGGTGCGAGGGCAGGTTCAGCAGGATCGCGCCGATGGCGCCGCCGTACTGCGAGCCGTAGAAGATACCGGCCAGCATCAGGATGGCGGGCACCGGGTGCATCACGTACGTGAGCGGCAGCAAGATGGAGATGGCCGACAGCGCGCCCATGCCGGGCAGCACGCCGATGAGGTTACCCACCAGCACGCCAAAGAACGACCACATCAGGTTATGGAGTTCGAACGCGACGCCAAAACCGTACCAAAGATCAACGAGTGCTTGATGCATGGCGATCAACCCCAACGGAACAGCGGGAGCTGCAGTTGCAGAGCCCACCAGAAAACGACGATGGCGATGACTACCATGGCCAAGGACAGCAGAATCGATTGGAAGAGCGTGTTCTTACGATCCCCAAGCGCCGAAATGAACGTGATGGCAAACGTGGCCGGCAACAGGCCGCCGTATTCGCCGATGACGATGAACGCCACGATACTGAGCAGGATGCAGACGCCGCCACGAACGTCGGGCATGCCGTGGGCATGGCCGCCAGGCACCTGTTCCTTCGGCTTGTCCGACCGTGCGCCGAGCGCGATCAGGATGCCCGTCAGAACCAGCAGGCTACCCACAGCGGCCGGGAAGAATCCCGGACCCATGTGGTTCAAGGTGCCGATGTTGTAGCTGATGGCGCCATAGATCGCCCCCAGACCTGTAAGGATCATCAGGGCGCCGCCGTAATAATCCTTGTTAATTGTTCTTTTGGATGTTTCCACCGCAATCCTCCGAAAACCAGGGCTGAAAAAATGCCCGTGGGCATTGCCCGGTTGAGCACGCCCCTCTCACAACCCATGTGAGCCTGGAACGCAGAATAAGGAGAGAAGCTGCTAATCCGCTTTCTTTAGGCTGTCTGGACCCTGAATCACAGGGTTATCCCTTAAGAGGGGAATCCATAATATGGCGCAAAGCCCCACGCCGCCTTGGGCATTGGGCTCGCCATCGGCCAAAAGGATGTCGCCGTTATTGCGCCTGGCGTAGGCGCGGGCGATGGCCAGGCCCAGGCCCGAACCGCTGGAGGCGCCCTGCACGCCTTCGGCCCCCGCCCGATCGAATCGCTCGAAGGCACGGGCGCGCGACGCGGGTTCCAGGCCGGGCCCGTTGTCGGCCACGCGTACCTCGACACGATCACTGGAGAGAACCACCGAAACCGTGATCCGCGCGCCAGGCGGCGCGTAGTTGACGGCGTTATGAACCAGATTGGACAGGGCTTCATGCAGTTCGACCTCGCTGCCTGCCACGGCTGCGGCGGCTGTCAGAGAGCTTTCGTCACTTACTGCACTATTTAGGTTCCTTTCATTAGTTTCTTGCACGCCATCCCAGCCGAGATCCTGTTGCTTCTCATGGGCCAGGGGCAAATATTGCAAAACCACATCGCGCGCCAAGTCGCTGATGTCCAGGATCTTGCGTGGCGTCACCTCTCCCTGGCTGGCATGCGCCAGCTGCAGCAGTTGTTCGGTCAGCCGCCGGCTGCGCCCCAGCTGGGCGATGATGCCGCGCAGGCCTTCACGCATGCCTTCGGGATCGCGTTCACGCAAGGCGTATTGGGCCTGGGTCAGCATGATCGCCAGCGGCGTGCGCAGCTGGTGCGACGCGTCGTCAAGAAATTGCGTCTGTTCGGCCAGCATGCGCCGGTGGCGGTCGATGTGGTGGTTGACGGCCTCGACCAGGGGCGCCACTTCGGAAGGCACCCCACTGGCGTCCAGCGGCGTCTGGTCGTCGGGCGAGCGGGCCCGGATGTCGGTGCGCAGGCGATGCAGCGGCCGCAATGCCCAGGCCACGCCCCACCAGACCATCAGGATCACCAGGGCCAGCATGCGGGCGTCACGCAGGAATTCCTGGCGTTGCGCGGCCCGCTCGGCCTCGATCCGCTTGCTGGTGCTTTCACCGACCAGGACCAGCACCTGACGGTGTACGCCGTGGTAATAGAGATCGCGCAGGATGGCCACCAGGCGCACGGGATCGTCGCGGTACATGCCGTCGTAGAACACGGGCGGACCATTGCTGCGCGGCCAGGCCGGCGGCCGCGGCAGGTCCGGCATGCCTAATAAGGTCCGGCCGGCCGAAGCGGGCACCGGCTGGCCGTCCGGTACCGGCGGATCGATTTCCTCGATGCGGTAATACTTGCGCAGGCCGGCGCGCGATTCCAGCATGACCTGGGCGTACAGGGGCGTGGCCACCTGCAAGGTGCCGTCGGCCGTGAATTCGATGCTGCTTTCCAGGACGCGGGCCGGCTCCAGCAGGGCGCTGTCGTAGGCGTCGTTGGTGATCTCGGCAAGTGTCTGGTAGTCGTTCCAGCTGTCGATGACCAGCAGGGCAACCACGCCGGGCAGCAGCAGCATGAACAGCAGCGTGCGTATGCCCAGGCGCGGCCGCAGCAGCCGCAGGCGGGCCGCGCGGGCGCTAGGCCGGCGCGGCATGGCGGATGATCATAAACAGCCGGTTCCTCAGGCCTCGGCCGATTCGCTGGTGCTGGCCACGCTTTCCAGCATATAGCCCAGCCCGCGCACCGTGACGATGCGGATGTCGCTGCCGGCCAGCTTCTTGCGCAGCCGGTGCAACACCACTTCGATGGCGTCCGGATTGGCTTCGCTGTCGTGGTTGAACACCTTGCCGAACAATTGCGACTTGTCCACCGGGTAACCGCTGCGGGTCAGCAACGCCGCCAGGGCGGCGTGTTCGCGCGGCGTCAGGAACAGCAGCGAGCCGTCCAGCGTAAAAGCGCGGCTTTCACTGTCGTAGGCCAGCGAGCCGCATTGCAGCCGCGGATGCTGGCGGCCACGGCTGCGCCGCACCAGGGCGGTCAGGCGCGCTTCCAGTTCTTCCAGAGCGAAAGGCTTGGTGAGGAAATCGTCCGCGCCCAGGTTCAGGCCGCGCACGCGGTCCTGCAAGGCGCCCTGCGCCGTCAACACCAGCACAGGCGTGCGGTCGTCGCGATTGCGCATTTCACGCAGCACCACCAGCCCGTGCTTGTCCGGCAGGCGCAGGTCCATCACGATGGCGTCGTACTCGGTACCCGCCATGAAAGCTTCGGCTGTGCGGGCATCGGCCGCATGATCGGGTACAAAACCGCTCTGAGCCAGGGCACGCACCAGCCACGATGCCATATCTCTTTCATCTTCAACCAGCAATATGCGCATGCCCGTCGGCTCCTCCGCCCGAGTTTTCGCCGGTCCGCTGCCCGTGCACACGCTGGCGCAGGTAGCGGGTTTCGTGGTGACGCCGGAACAGGATCGTCGACAGTTCGTTCAGCGCATTGGTATAGACGTCGCGCTTGAACTCGATGACCGCGTCCAGCGGCACCCAGTATTGGCTCCAACGCCATGCGTCAAACTCCGGATGCTGCGTCGCCCTCAGGCAGACATCGCTGTCGCGCCCGATAAGACGTAGCAGGAACCAGATCTGCTTCTGCCCTTTGTAATGGCCACGCCATTCGCGGCGGACGAAATGGTCCGGCACGTTGTAGCGCAGCCAATCGCGTGTACGTCCCAATATGCGGACATGCTCGGGATTCAACCCAACCTCTTCATGGAGTTCGCGGTACATGGCTTGTACGGGACTCTCTCCGTACTTGATGCCGCCCTGCGGGAATTGCCACGCATGTTCCCGGATCCGCTTACCCCAAAAGACCTCGTTTTTGCTATTTACGAGAATGATGCCGACATTGGGACGGTAGCCTTCGCGGTCAAGCATGGGCCACCCCCAGCAAATTCAATACAATTACGCCTGATTATACGTACCTGCCGCCACCTGGAAACCATGCGCGCCTCCAACTATCACATCAATACCCTCAAAGAGGCCCCGGCCGAAGCCGAAGTCGTCAGCCATCAGCTCATGACCCGTGCGGGCATGATCCGCAAGCTGGCCGGCGGCATCTATACGTACATGCCCTTGGGCCTGCGCGTCATCCGCAAAATCGAGAATATCGTCCGGCAGGAGATGAACGCCGCCGGCGCCATCGAACTGCTGATGCCGGTGGTGCAACCCGCCGAGCTCTGGCAGGAATCGGGCCGCTGGGTGCAGTACGGCCTGGAACTGCTGCGTATCAAGGACCGCCACGACCGCGAGTTTGTCCTGCAGCCCACTTCCGAGGAAGTGATCACCGACATCGCGCGCAATGAAATCCACAGCTGGCGCCAGCTGCCGGTGAATTTCTATCACATCCAGACCAAGTTCCGGGACGAGCGTCGCCCCCGCTTCGGCCTGATGCGCGGCCGCGAATTCACCATGAAGGACGCCTACTCCTTCGACCGTGACGAAAGCAGCGCGCTGGCCAGCTACGACATCATGTATGCCGCATACATGAAGATCTTCACCCGCCTGGGCCTGGAATTCCGCGCCGTGGCGGCGGATACCGGCTCGATCGGCGGCACGCGCAGCCATGAATTCCAGGTCATCGCCGACACCGGCGAAGACCTGATCGTCTACAACCCCGACAGCCAGTACGCGGCCAATATCGAGCTGGCCGAATCCGGCCCGCTGATCGCCGAACGGGGCGCCGCCAGCCGCGCCCTGGAAGCGGTACCCACGCCGGGCGCCGCCAAGTGCGAGGACGTCGCCGCCCTGCTGCAGATTCCACTGGCAACCACGGTGAAATCCATCGTGCTGGCCACCGAGCCCGAAAAAGGCCCGGTCCAGATCTGGCTGTTGCTGCTGCGTGGCGACCACACGCTGAACGAGATCAAGGCGGCCAAGGTGGCAGGCCTGAAAGACGGCTTCCGCTTCGCCACGGAAGCCGAGATCGTCGAGCATTTTGGCTGCAAACCGGGCTATCTTGGCCCGATCAAGACGGCAAAACCCGTGCGCGTGGTGGCTGATGCCACCGTGGCGAAGATGCACGACATCGTCTGCGGCGCCAACCGCGAGGACTTCCATTACGTCGGCATGAACTGGGGCCGCGACCTGCCGGAACCGGAGGCCGTGGCCGACCTGCGCAATGTGGTGGCCGGCGACCCCGCCCCGGACGGCGCGGGCACCCTGGCGATCCAGCGCGGGATCGAGGTGGGCCATGTGTTCTTCCTGGGCACCAAGTACTCCGAAGCCCTGAAGGCGACTTTCCTGGACGAAACCGGCAAGCCCGCGGTGATCCAGATGGGTTGCTACGGCATCGGCGTGACGCGCATCGCCGCCGCGGCGATCGAGCAAAATCACGACGACAAGGGTATTATCTGGCCCCGCCCCATTGCCCCCTTCGAAGTAGTGATTTGCCCGGTGGGTTGGGGTAAAAGTGAAACAGTTCGTAACACCGCTAACGATCTCTACGAAGCACTGCGTGAGCGTGGCATCGATGTACTGCTCGACGACCGCGACGCCCGCCCGGGTGTCATGTTCGCCGAATGGGAGCTGATCGGTGTGCCGCTGCGAGTAACAGTTGGAGAGCGCGGTCTCAAGGATGGCGTGCTGGAATTGCAGGCCCGGCGTGAGACCGAAGCGGCCAAGGTTGGCTTGGACGAAGCGCTGGATCAGATATTGGCCAAGCTGGACACCCTTTGATTGCTTCCCCCGCCCAGGTTTCGACGCTGGCCATCCGTGTCTACTACGAAGATACGGATGCCGGCGGCATCGTCTTTTACGCGAACTACCTGAAGTTCATGGAGCGCGCTCGTACGGAATGGCTACGTACCCTCGGGTATGGGCAGAACCGCATGGCCGCCGAGGCGGGACGCATCTTCGTGGTGGTCGGCCTGGACATGTCTTACCGCAGGCCGGCGCGGCTCGACGATCTGCTCACAGTTGAAACCTCGGTTACACGTCTCGGGCGGGCTTCGATACACTTCGCGCAGCGGGTGCTTCGCGAAGGGGAACTGCTGGCCAGTGGCAACATCCAAGTAGGTTGCGTCGATGCCAGCAGCCTGCGGCCCGCCGAACTTCCCAAAGACCTTCGGGCAACACTGGAATCTATTCAGGGATAAAAATGCAAGCCTCCAGCGACATGTCGTTGTTTACGTTGATCGGCCACGCCAGCGTGCCGGTCCAGCTCATCATGCTGATGCTCCTGGGCATCTCCATCATGTCGTGGACGTATATTTTCGGCAAACTGATCGCCATCAAGCGGGCGCATCAGCAGACCCGCCGTTTCGAAGACGACTTCTGGTCGGGCGGTGACCTGTCCATGCTGCAACAGGCGGTCGCCAGCCGTCGCGCCGAACAAGGCGCGCTGGCCCGTATCTTCGATGCCGGCATGACCGAATTCCTCAAGGCCCGCCGCGGCAGCGCCAGCGCCGACGCCCTGCTGGACGGCCCCCGCCGCGCCATGCGTGCCGCCTACCAGCGCGAGATGGATGCGCTGGAGTCGCACCTGAACTTCCTCGCATCCGCCGGTTCGGTCAGCCCGTACATCGGCCTGCTGGGTACGGTCTGGGGCATCATGCACGCCTTCATCGGCCTGTCCAATATGCAGCAGGCCACGCTGGCATCGGTGGCACCGGGGATCGCCGAAGCGCTGATCGCCACGGCCATCGGCCTGTTTGCCGCCATCCCCGCGGTGGTGGCCTACAACCGCTACACCAACGACATCGACCGCCTCTCGATCCGCTTCGACAGCTTTGTCGATGAGTTCCTGAACATTCTGCAACGGCAGGTGCGCTAATGGGATCGATGCGTTCGGGCGGCCGCGCCGGCCGCCGCATGAAGTCCGACATCAATGTGGTGCCCTACATCGATGTGATGCTGGTGCTGCTGGTGATCTTCATGGTCACCGCGCCCCTGATCACGCCCGGGCTGATCAACCTGCCTTCGGTGGGCGCGGCCTCCGATGTGCCGGTCAAGCCGCTGGAAGTGCAGATTTCGTCCAATGGCGAGATCGCGTTGCGCATGCGTGAGCCGGGCGCGAACCCGGAAACCATTGCCCGCGCCGACCTGGTCAACCAGGTGCGCCAGCGCATCACCAACGAAACCCCGGTGGTGATCGCGGCCGACGGCAAGGTGCCTTACGAATCGGTGATGAAGGTCATGGACGAGCTGCGCGTCAATGGCGTGACGCGGTTGGGCCTGCTGGTCGACCAGCAGTCCTCGACCGGCGCCGCGGCCAGCGCCGCGGGCCAGCCGCAGGCACAACCGGCCCGCCGCCGCTAAGGCGGTCCGCCGCCGTACCGCGCCCGCCGAACCTTCCACTGCACTATTCAATGACGCCTCCTCCGATCATCAAACATCACAGCGGTCCGCCCGAGCGCCCGCCTGCCCAGGACAACTGGAAGGCGCTGGGGCTGGCTTTGCTGGCCCACCTGCTGTTGTTCCTGATCCTGATCTTCAGCGTCAATTGGCATACGGAAAATCCGGGCCCGGTGCAGGTGCAGCTGTGGGCCAAGGGCGATACGCCCGACGCCGTGCCGCCGCCCCCGCAGCCGCAACCCAAGCCGCAGCCCCAGCCGGAACCGCAACCGCAGACACCGCCGCCGCCGCCGCCCCAGCCCGCGCCTGCCCCGCCGCCGCCCACGCCGGCGCCGCAAGCCCAGCCCAAGGACGAGCCGGACCCGGAGATCGCGCTGGAAGAGGCGCGCAAGAAGAAGGAACAGGAAGAGAAGGACCGCCAGGCCGCGGAAGCGGCCAAGGAGAAGGCGCGCCTGGAACAGGAACGCAAGGAAGCGGCCGAGAAGGAAAAGGCCAAGCTGGAACAACAGCGCAAGGACGCCGAGAAAGCGGCCGCGGCGAAGGCGGCCGCGGATAAAGCCGCTGCCGACAAGGCCGCGGCGGATAAGGCGGCCGCTGAAAAGGCGGCGGCTGAAAAAGCCGCTGCCGACAAGGCTGCCGCTGACAAGGCTGCCGCCGAGAAAGCCGCTGCCGACAAGGCCGCTGCCGAGAAGAAAGCCAAGGACGATGCTGCCAAGAAGGCGGCTGCGGACAAGGCCGCGGCGGACAAGGCTGCCGCCGATAAAGCGGCTGCTGAAAAAGCGGCTGCCGAAAAAGCCGCTGCCGAGAAGGCGGCCGCCGCCAAGAAGGCCGCGGCCGACAAGGCGCTGCGCGACGCCTTCCGCAACGACGCCATGGGCGCCGCCGGCATACCAAACGGCACCGCCGACCGCAATCAGGCAGGTGGTGGACGTGACGACGGCTACGGCGCCAAAGTACGGGCCTGCATCCAGCCTGGCGTGTCGTACCCGACACCGCCGCGCGCGGGCTCGGCCAATCCGACAACTGAATACCGGGTACAGTTACGTTCGGATGGAAGCGTTGGGGGACTTACCCTGACGCGCTCTTCGGGCAACACGGGTTTCGACCGCGCGGTCGAGACCGGGATCCGCCGCTGCAATCCGTTCCCCAAGCCTTCGACTGGACGGTACGAGCCGCTGATCGACGTAATTTATCGAATGTACGACTGACAGGAGATTGCCTTTCATGACCCCCGTCTCTAGCCGACCTGCGCAATACGCCGCATTGCGGATGTATGCCCTTGGCCTGCTGCTGTTGCTGGCGGCCCTGTTCGTCGGGCGACCGGCCCATGCGCAACTGCGCGTGGACATTTCCGGCACCGGCGCAACCCAATATCCCGTGGCAATTGCCGACTTCGCCGTGGACGACGCCCACGGCCGCGCCCTGGCCGAAGTGATTCGTGCCGATTTGAACCGCACCGGCCAATTCCGCCTGATCAACGCCGCCGGCGCCGGCCTGAACGTCGACAGCCCCGTGGCCTATGACGACTGGCGTGGCAAGGGCGCTGACTTCATCGCCTACGGCAGCATCCAGCGTGGCGCCGATGGCCGTTACGACGTCCGCTACCGCCTGGCCGACACGGTCAAGAAGGGCCAGCTGGACGGCGTGGCCTTCTCGGGCTCCGAACAGGAACTGCGGCGCGTCGCGCACCAGATCGCCGACCGCATTTACGAAAAAATTACGGGCGTGCGTGGTGTGTTCTCCACCCGTATCGCTTATGTCCTGAAGCTGGGCAGCACCTACGAATTGCAGGTTGCCGACGCTGACGGCCAGAACCCGCAGGTCGCCCTGCGCTCGCGCGAACCCATCATTTCGCCGGCATGGTCGCCGGATGGCAGCCGCCTGGCCTACGTCAGTTTCGAATCCGGCAAGCCGGTGGTGTACATCCGCACGCTGTCTTCGACGGCGCGTGTGCCGATCGCCAACTACAAGGGCAACAACAGTGCGCCCGCCTGGTCGCCGGACGGCAGCATGCTGGCCGTGGCCCTGACCCGCGACGGCCTGTCCCAGATCTATGTCTTGAATGCCGACGGCTCGAACCTGCGCCGTATCACCCGCTCGCCGGGCATCGATACGGAACCCGCGTTCACGCCTGACGGACGTTCCCTGGTTTTCACGAGTGACCGTAGCGGCGGCCCGCAGATCTACCAAGTAGGTCTGGACGGTGGCGAGCCACGCCGTTTGACTTTTAACGGTGGTTACAACATCTCACCCCGAATTTCCCCAGACGGTTCGACGCTCCTGTACGTTGCTAGACGAGACGGTGCATTTCGCATCGCTTCGTTAAACCTGTCGTCCGGAAGCGAGACCTTGTTGACTGATGGTCGTGACGATCAGTCTCCCAGTTTCGCCCCGAACGGAATGCAGGTACTCTACGCCGCCATCCAAGGCGGACGTAGTGTCCTTGCGGGGGTATCGAGTGACGGCCGCGTACGGCAGACGCTTTCGGTACTGAATGGGGAAATACGTGAACCAACTTGGGGCCCATTTACCCGATAACACGTGTGACTCTCTCTTCAAAGGAACTATCATGAAGTCGCGCATTGCCAAAAGCTTGACCATTGCCGCTCTGGCCGCCACGCTGGCAGCTTGCAGCTCCGTCCCTCTCGACGATAAAGCGGGTCAGGGCGCTGGCGCTGGCCAAGGCTCGTCCGCCAACACCGGCGAGATCCTTGATCCCTTCAACCCGCAAAGCATCCTGGCGCAACAACGCTCGGTGTACTTTGACTTCGACAGCTACACGGTGTCGGACCAGTACCGCGGTCTCGTGGAAACCCACGCCCGCTACCTGGCTTCGCATCCGCAGCAGCGCGTGAAAGTCGAAGGCAATACCGACGAACGCGGTGGTGCTGAGTACAACTTGGCCCTCGGCCAGCGCCGTGCGGACGCCGTTCGCCGCACGATGACGCTGCTGGGCGTCAGCGATCAGCAGATCGAAACCATCAGCTTCGGCAAGGAAAAGCCGAAGTCGACGGGTTCGTCGGAAGCCGATTTCGCCGAAAACCGCCGCGCGGACATCAACTATCTGCGTTAATCTCAATAACGCCTGATATTTGATAGCCCCACAATGCGTCGGGACGGTCTATTGGCCGCCCGACGCTTGTTTTTTGTGGGGTCCCTTTCTTTCCCAGGAATTTTTATGAGCGATCGAGTATCCCCTTTGCGTGCCCTGGCAGCGGCCGCCGGCCTGGCTTTCGGCGTTCTGTCCTTCCCCGCCCACGCATTTGCCGATGACGAAGCGCGCAAGGCCATTCTTGATCTGCGCCAGCAAGTCCAGCAACAGAACGACCAGAACGTGCGCGCGCGGCTGCAACTGGCAGACCAGATCCAGTCGCTGCAGACACAGATCCAGCAGTTGCAGAACCAGCTTGAACTGGCCACCCGCCAGCCCGCCGGCGGCAACAAGGCAGGCGGCAATCCGGCCGATACCGGCAGCGCCACCGCTGGCGACCCGCAAGAACAATCCGCTTATGACGGCGCCATCGACATGTACCGCAAAGGCCAGTACAAGGATGCCGCCGAGTCCCTGACCGCGTTCACCGCGCTGTATCCCAATAGCGAACTGGTGCCGTCCGCCCAGTTCTATCTGGGCAGCAGCCGCTACGCGCAGAAGGACTTCAAAGGCGCCATCGAGCAACTCAACAACATGGTGCAGAAGTCGCCTGACAATGCCCGCGCTCCCGACGCCCTGCTGGTCGTCGCCGGCAGCCAGATCGAGTTGAACAACCGTGCCGGTGCCAAGACGACGCTGCAACGCATCGTCAAGGACTACCCCACCACGCCGGCCGCCACCACGGCGAAGAGCCGCCTGCAATTGCTGCAGTAAATGGGGATTTGAAGGGGCTACGCCCCTTCACCCCAACCGCGGCCCTGCGGCCTTGGCGGCCCAGATGCCCCCTTCAGCGCTGTCGCCATCCGGCCTTGTGGTCGTGTGGCGTTTTTTTTCGCCTGTGATCAGGCGAAGGTGAACTCGAAGGTGTGGCCGAAGCGCGCTGGGGCGGTGTAGACCAGGCGGGTGGTCCGGCCAACCTGGCGGCGGTCCGTGCCGACATGGGGGATGGTGGCGGCGCTCCAGCCGCCACTGTCGTCAGTGGCTCGCAACACGCCAACGGCACGGCCATCGCACTTGAGAAGAATGAGGATGCCCGCGTCGATTTCCGCGAACGTGACCGCGGGGGACAGGACAAATCCGTGCATGCCCAGACACGCCTGACCGTCCAGGCCGCTCCTGCCATCGGGGCGGTCGGGGCGGTCGGGGCCGCTCCTGCCATCGCCTTCCCTCCTCCCTGCACTTGCTCCTACATCTCCTTCTGCACTCCCCATTTTCCCGGCCCCAACCTTGTCCGACACCCTGATCCAATCGGTGAGCGTCAGCCTGTTGCCCGTCAGCGTCCAGCACCGGCGGACGATGACGCCCGGAATGCGGGAATGGCTACCTCTCAGCTCGAAGCCGCCGGCATGGCATGACCACTCCCGCAGGCTGGATCCAGAAGGTCCTTGGCCTCTGTCGCCAAAGGGCCGGCCCTGTACCGTCACGACGCTGTGGACGTCCGCCGAGCCCAGCAACTTCGCCACGTCGGGCTTGGCCGAGTCGCTATAGCCAGGGTCATCGAAAATCATATTGCCGGCCAGTTCCAGGCAGAACGAGAGATCATCGTCCTGCTTGTGGCGGCCGGAGTTCCAGGAACCGGTCGCCACGAAATGCACACGCGCCGCGCCCGCGCCACGGCTGTACGAAAAAAAGCCGCCCTTGCAATAAATCCGCTCAGGTCCCGCCCCGGCCTCCGCCGTCCCGACCAGGGCAGGATCGATCTCCGGATGCGCCTCCAGGATCGCGCGGTTCGGCAGGCGAAAAGAATCGCCCAAGGGAAAGAACTGGCCGTTCGACCGTGTGAAGTGCGAAAACATCTCGCGCGACGCCTGGGCCAGGAAGTCCTGTTGGGAGTCCTGTTGGGAGTCCTGTTGGGAGTCCTGTTGGGAGTCCTGTTGGGAGTCCTGTTGCAAGCCTTCTTGCAAGCCTTGTTGCAAGCCCTGTCCCAAGCCCTGTCCCAAGCCCAGTCGGGAGCCCCGTTGCAATCCTTTCTCCACGCGCTGGCGGTCGGCCGCCCCCGCGGCAGCCGCGCGCAGGAAGCGCATGACGACCGGATAGTTGTGCTCCTGGTACGACACGGAGTGCTCGCGCGTCGTCCCCGCCTCGTCATACAGGGCGGCCTGCGAGGCCATGCCGCGGCGCACGACGAACTCGCGCAGGTTCGCGTCGTCCGACACCATGGTCCCGAGCGTTTCCAGGGCCTCCAGTATCGCCGTGTCGGCCATCACCCCATGGTTGTGCCATGGCCGGTACACCTCGGGCGACAGCAGCGCAGCCATGTCCTCGCGCATCAGGCGCTCGCACAGCGCGACCGCGTCCTTGTCTTCCAGTGCCAGGAATACGGCGCGGAATGCGCCGACATTTTCCAGTCGCAACGTCGTCGTGTGATCGCCGATCCGGGAACCGACCATGGGATTGGCCCGCTTCCGGATGAAATGGAAGTCATGGAAATCCACGAGGAAGGCCCGCAGCACGGCCGGCGCCAGCACGTCCATCCATCTCAAACTGAGCAAATGATGCCGCCAATTGAGGATATCGAAGGGATCCATGGCCCAGTCGACGGGGACCCGCAGTTCGACGGCACCCAACTTGCGATAGTCGAGACTGTATGTTGCCCCCACGTCCCCCTCCCTGAGGGGATCACATGCCGCCATAAGGCCTCTCTCGGGAATGTTTTTCTGAGCAGCAGATATCGATCCGTCGAAGCTACCCGCGGCACGACGGTGCGTCAATCGAGCCTTGGCTTTAGTTACTGGAGCGCTAGAATCGCCCCATGCGATCCGAATACACACCTGACATCCTGCACGCCAAGCTCGGCGACCAGACGCTGGCCTACGCCACCGCCGGCCAGGGCACGCCCCTGCTGTTCCTGCACGGCTCACTGTGCGACCTGCGCTACTGGAAATACCAGATGCCGCCGCTGGCGCGCTGCTACCAGACGTTCAGCGTCAGCCTGCGCCATTACTGGCCGGAAAACTGGAACGGCGACGGCGACGATTTCTCGCTGCAACAGCATGTCGACGACATGGCCGCCTTCCTGCAGGAAGTGGCCGCGGGCCGTGCCGCCCATGTGGTCGGGCATTCGCGGGGCGGCCGCGTGGCCTTCGAACTGGCGCGCCAGCATCCGGCGCTGGTGCGCAGCCTGGTACTGGCCGATCCCGGCCTGTCGCTCAGCGACGAAGAGGACCGCCGCGGCGACTTCCGCCTGCACGCCATGGAAGCGATCCGCGCCGGCGACGTCGAAGGCGGCCTGGCCTTGTTCATCGACACGGTGACCGGCCCCGACACCTGGCGCCGCATGGTGCCCTGGTTCAAGGACATGGTGATCGACAATGCCAACACCCTGCTGGGCCAGGGCCGCGAAGCTGGCTATCGGCTGCAGGAGAGCGCCGCACGCGCGCTGGACAAGCCCGTCCTGTTGATCGGTGGCGCGCTCAGCCCCGCCCCCTACCCTGCCATCCTGGACATCCTGCAGAACCTGCTGCCCAATGTGCGCCGGCTGGATATTCCCGGGTCGTCCCACGGCATGAACCTGGGCAATCCGCGCGCTTTCAACCATGCGCTGCTGGACTTCCTGGCGGCCTGTGAGCACAGCCCGGCCTGCGCATGACAGAGCGACAGCGCTCCGCCTTGGCCGAGCCGAGAACAACAGGAAGGCTGCCTGCATGACCAGCATCGACATCATCTGGGACACCGTGCGGGCGGAATTTTCCGATCTGCACGACCTGGCGGGTTTCACCCGGGTGTTCATCCGGCTGATGCTGGCGGTCATCCTGGGCGGGGTGCTGGGTTATGAACGCCAGCTTACCGGCAAGCCCGCCGGCCTGCGCACCCATATGCTGGTTTCGCTAGGGGCCGCCCTGTTCGTGCTGGTGCCCCTGCAGGCGGGCATGCCCGTCAACGACGTCAGCCGCGTGCTGCAGGGGGTGATCGCCGGCATCGGCTTCCTGGGCGCCGGCGCCATCATCAAGATGAGCGAGGAAGGCCAGGTCAAGGGGTTGACCACCGCCGCCAGCATCTGGCTGACCGCCGCCATCGGTGTGGCGGCGGGCATGGGAAAGGAAGCCACCGCCGTGTTCGCGACGTTGCTGGCGCTGATCATTCTTGGCGTTCTGCACAAGCTCGACAAGTACATCAGCGCCAAGCGAAAGAAGCACCACCCGCACGAGCATGCGTCGGGCAATGGGGCACCATCGGAGACCTATCAGAGCGATGAATAAAAGCCGGCGGGGCGGCATGGGCGCGATGGCGTTATCCACAGGACGGGCCCAACGGCTTCAGCTTTGGTGTATCGAGCCCAGCCCATCCTGGGCACGATAATTGCTGATGGGCTTTCTTTTCCAGATACAGTAAGTAACGTGCGGTACTATCCACGGCACCTACCCGATCAGCCTACTCTTAGCTCGCCCCATGATCATTGAAAAGAAAGACGAAATGCCGGTATTCGTCGGCGTCGCCGTGCTCAGCGCCTTGATTTTTGGTGTCGACGTCATCACGGAGTTAGGGGTGGCGGTATGGGTCTTCTACATCATTCCCGTCACGCTGAGCGTCTTCCAGCGTAATAAATACCTGCCGCTCATCGTCGCTTTCATCGAAACGATCTTGATCGTCGCCGGCACCTTCCTGCCGCTGGACAACGTCATCCCGCTGCGCAACGTGATCAACCGCAGTTTCGGCGTGATCACGATCTTCGCCACGGCGGCCCTGGCGCTGCAGGTGATCAGCGCACGGATCAAGGCGCAGAACCTGGCCTGGCTGCAGGAGGGCAACGCCAAGGTGGCCAAGGACCTGCTGGGCGAACAAAGCGTGGAAGACGTCGGCCGCAATGCCTTGTACGCCCTGTCCCGCTATGTCCATGCGCAGCTGGGTGCCATCCATCGCCTGGAGCGCGGCGCGCTGACCTGGATCGGCGGCTTTGCCTGCGAACGCAACGACACCCCGGCCAGCGCCGGGCTGGCGCTGGAAGTGGCCACGCACGGCGAGCCCCTGATCGTGCGCGACCTTCCCGACAACTATGCCGCGGTACGCTCCACGGTGGGCCAGGGCCAGCCGCGCACGCTGGTGTTGGCGCCGGTGCGGGCCGAAGGCCGCATCCAGGGCGTGATCGAACTGGCCTTCCTGCGCCAGGGCGACTTCGACAATGTATTGGCCCTGCTGGCCGGCGCCGGTGAAAACATCGGCGTGGCCTTGCGCTCCGCCATGTACCGCGAGCATCTGCGCGACCTGCTGGAAGAAACCCAGCGCCAGAGCGAGGAACTGCAGACCCAGCAGGAAGAATTGCGGGTCTCGAACGAGGAGCTGGAGGAACAGGGCCGCGCCCTGCGCGAATCGCAGCAGCGGCTGGAAAACCAGCAGACCGACCTGATCCAGAGCAATACCCAGCTGGAAGAACACACGTCGCGCCTGGAGCGGCAGAAACGCGACCTGCTCAAGGCCCAGCATGCGCTGGAGATCAATGCCCAGGAACTGCACCGCGCCAACCGCTACAAGTCGGAGTTCCTGGCCAATATGTCGCACGAGCTGCGCACGCCGCTGAACAGCTCGCTGATCCTGTCGCAAATGCTGGCGGGGCCCAAGGCCACGACCATGGCGGCGGAGGAAATCCAGCGCTATGCCCGCACCATCCACGCGTCCAACAGCGACCTGCTGTCGCTGATCAACGACATCCTGGACCTGTCCAAGATCGAAGCCGGCCACGTCGACATGGACACCGGCGTGGTGTCGCTCAACGGCCTGCTGGAAGCCGTGCGCCAGATGTTCGAACCGATTGCCGCCAGCAAGAACCTGGGCTTCCGCGTGATCGTCGAGAACGACGCGCCGCCGACGCTGGTCACCGACCGCAGCAAGCTGCAGCAGGTGCTGAAGAACCTGCTGGCCAATGCCTTCAAGTTCACCGAGCAGGGCGAGGTGACGTTGACGGTGGCGGGCGGCAGCGACGGGCGCGCGTCCTTCGCGGTCACCGATACCGGCATCGGCATCCCGGAACACCAGCAGGATGTGATTTTCGAGGCGTTCCGCCAGGCCGACGGCACCACCAGCCGCAAGTACGGCGGCACCGGGCTGGGCCTGTCGATCTCGCGCGAACTGACCCGCCTGCTGGGTGGCGAGCTGCGGGTATGCAGCACGCCCGGCAAGGGCAGCACTTTCACCGCTGAAGTCAGCGTGCAGCTGGACCAGGCGACCATTCCGCCCTCGGCCCTGGCGCCCAAGGGCGCGGGTGGCGGCGCGCACGATGGCTCGACCGACACGCCAGCCCCGGCGCAAGTGGCACAAACCGCACAAGCCGCGGCAGGATCCACCACGCAGCGCCCGGCGTCCGACGCCCAGGCAGCCACCGAAGCTTTCTCGTTCGCCGATCATGCCAACCCGGCCAACTCGGCGGCAGCCGCGGCAGCGGCCGCCGCCGACAGCGCAGCCCTCCCCCCCGCCGCCTTGCCGCGCGGCGACATCCTGGACCGCCGCTTCGACCGCCTGGTGCTGGTGATCGAGGATGACCAGCGCTTCGCCGACATCCTGTATGAAGTGGCGCACGAACAGGGCTTCGACTGCGTGCTGTCGTCCAACGGCGCCGACGCCCTGCGCCTGGCGCGCGAGCTGCGGCCCTCGGGCATCCTGCTGGACGTGGGCCTGCCCGACCAGTCGGGACTGAGCGTGCTGGACCAGATCAAGCGCGACCCCGCCACGCGCCACATTCCCATCCACATGATTTCGGTGGCCGACCACGTGCAGACCGCGCTGGAACTGGGCGCGGTGGGCTATGCCGTCAAGCCGGTGGCGCGCGAGGAACTGGTCGCCGCCTTCGCCAAGGTCGAGGAAAAATTGCAGACGCGCGCCCGCCGCATCCTGGTGGTGGAGGACGACGACACGCTGCGCGAAAGCATCGCCCTGCTGCTGCAGGCCGATGACGTGGAAATCACCATGTGCGGCACGGTGGCCCAGGCGCTGGAGCAGGTCGCGGCGCACACCTTCGATTGCATGGTGATGGACCTGATGCTGCCCGATGCGTCCGGCTACGACCTGCTGGAACAGATGGCCAGCGGTGGCAAATACGCCTTCCCGCCCGTCATCGTCTACACCGGCCGCGCCCTGACGCGCGACGAGGAAACCCGCCTGCGGCGCTATTCGCGTTCCATCATCATCAAGGGCGCCAAGTCGCCGGAACGCCTGGTCGACGAAGTGACACTGTTCCTGCACCGGGTCGAAGCATCCCTGCCGCCGGACCAGCAGAAGCTGCTGCTGCAGGCACGCCAACGCGACGCCGTATTTGAAGGCCGCCGCATCCTGCTGGTGGAAGACGATGTGCGCAACATCTTCGCCTTGTCCAGCGTGCTGGAGCCGCTGGGCGCCGACATCATCGTCACGCGCAACGGCCGCGAGGCGCTGGATTCCCTGGCGCGCGACAGCGCGGTGGACATCGTGCTGATGGACCTGATGATGCCGGAGATGGACGGCTTGACGGCCACCCGCGAGATCCGCAAGCAGCCGGCCCTGCGCGACCTGCCCATCATCGCCCTGACCGCCAAGGCCATGGTGGACGACCGCAAGAACTGCCTGGACGCCGGCGCCAACGACTACATCGCCAAGCCCATCGACATCGACAAGCTGGTTTCGCTGTGCCGCGTCTGGATGCCCAAGTAAGACTTACGCCATGGACGCCATTTTCGACATCGAACTGAAGCTGTTGCTGGAAGGCGTGTACCTGCGCTACCAGCACGATTTCCGCGGCTATGCCGTGTCGTCGATGCG
The DNA here is from genome assembly GCF_002209485.1 of Achromobacter sp. HZ34. Classification (GTDB taxonomy): domain Bacteria; phylum Pseudomonadota; class Gammaproteobacteria; order Burkholderiales; family Burkholderiaceae_B; genus Bordetella_C. Next base: position 31,640 of record NZ_NJIX01000005.1, read on the forward strand.
GCGGCGCGTGCAGCAGGCCATGGAGCATTTCGAATGCTCCTCGGTCTCGCAGCTGCAGGAAAAGGTGTTGCACCAGCCGGCGATTTTCGCGCAGATGCTGCAGTTCTTCACGGTGCAGGTCAGCGAGATGTTCCGCGACCCCACGTATTTCCGCGCGCTGCGCGAGGTGGTGGTGCCGGTGCTCAAGACCTATCCTTCGGTCAAGCTGTGGGTGGCCGGTTGCAGCAGCGGCGAGGAAGTCTGGTCGCTGGCCATCCTGCTGGAGGAAGAGGACCTGCTGTCGCGCGCGCTCATCTACGCCACCGACATCAACCCCGACGCCCTGCGCGCGGCGGAAGCCGGCATCTACCCGCTGGACCGCATCGCCCAGTTCAGCAAGAACTATCGGGCAGCCGGCGGCACGGGCTCGCTGTCCGACTACTACACGTCGAACCTGCACGATGCCCGCTTCGACCGGCGCCTGCGCGAACATGTGGTCTTCGCCGATCACAGCCTGGCCACGGACAGCGTGTTTTCGGAGGTGCACTTCATTTCCTGCCGCAACGTCCTGATCTATTTCAACCGCGAGCTGCAGAATCGTGCCACGGCCCTGTTCCACGAGGCCCTGGTGCGGCGTGGCTTCCTGGGGCTGGGCTCCAAGGAAAGCCTGCGCTATACCGAACAAGCCGCGCAGTTCGTGGAAGCGGACCGCAACGAAAGAATCTACCAGCGCCTATGAGTCCGTCCAAGCCCCCTGCCGCGTCCACTTCGGCAGCCGCCCCGCGCGCTCCCGTCGAACTGGTTGCCATTGGCGCCTCCGCTGGCGGCGTCGAGGTGATCAGCAAGCTCCTGACCGCGCTGCCGGCCGACTTCCCCGCAGCCGTGGCCATCGTGCTGCATATTCCGCCAGACCGCGACAGTCTGCTGCCGGGCCTGTTCACGCCGCGCTGCGCCCTGCCGGTCCAGGAGGTCGAAGACAAGGCACCGATCGAGCCGGGCACGGTGTATTTCGCCGCGCCCGATTACCACATGCTGGTCGAGCCGGACGGCTGCTTCGCGCTGTCGCAGGACGAGGCCGTGAATTTTTCCCGCCCTTCCATCGACCTGCTGTTCGAATCGGCCGCCGTCGCGTATCGCGAGCGCCTGCTCGCCATCGTCCTGACCGGCGGCAGTGCCGACGGCGCCGCCGGACTGCAAACCGTACGCCAGATGGGCGGCCGCGCGTGGGTGCAAGACCCCGCCAGCGCCGACGCCCCCGCCATGCCGGCCTTCGCCATCGAGCGCGCGGGCGCCGACCTGGTAACCGGACCAGCCGCGCTCGCGCGCAGCCTGGCCGCCTTGGCCCTTACAATGCTGCCTGATTCAAGGGACCGTTAGCCGTGACCGAAAACATCAACATACTGGTCGTCGACGACATCGCACAGAACCTCGTCGCATTCGATGCGCTGTTGAGCCGGCCCGGCATCACCGTACTGAAGGCCAACTCCGGCGTGGAAGCGCTGGAATTACTGCTGGCCAACGAGGTGGCGCTGGCGCTGGTCGATGTGCAGATGCCGCAGATGAACGGGTTCGAACTGGCCGAACTGCTGCGCGGCAGCGACCGCACGCGCACCGTGCCGCTGATCTTCCTGACCGCCGCAACCCACGAGCGCGATGCCCACTTCCGTGGCTACGAAGCCGGCGCGGTGGACTTCATGTACAAGCCCATCGACAGCGCCGTGCTGCTAAGCAAGGTCAATGTCTTCGTCGAGCTGTACACGCAACGCAAGCAGTTGGCCCGCCAGCTGGAAGAATTGCGCCAGGCGCTGACGCTGAACGAAATGTTCACCGCCGTGCTGGGCCACGATCTGCGCAACCCGCTGTCGACCATCCTGCATGGTTCGGAAATGCTGTTGCGCACCAGCGACGATCCCACGGTGAACACCAATGCGCGCCGCATCCAGGCCAGCGCCGGGCGCATGAGCAAGATGGTCGATCAGTTGCTGGACGTGGCCCGCATCCGCTCCAACGGGCTGGTGCTGCAGCCGACGCAGGTGGACTATCGGGACATCTGCTTCGCCATCATCGAGGAAATCGCCGATCCGGGCCAGCGCGCGCGCGTGGAACTGACGGCGCGCGGCGATACCGTCGGCAAGGTCGATGCCGACCGGTTCTCGCAGGTGCTGTCGAACCTGATCAGCAATGCCTTGCAGCACGGCACGGACGACGCCCCGGTGGTGTTGGATATCGATGGCAGCCAGGCCGACCGCATCGGCGTGCACGTGCGCAACGGCGGAGTGATCCCGCCCGCGCAACTGCCGAATATCTTCAACGCCTTCCAGGCCAGCGAGGAAAGCCGCGTGTCACGCAATGGCCTGGGCCTGGGTCTCTACATCGTGAAGAAGTTCGTCGACGCGCATGGCGGCAGTGTGCAGGCCATGTCCGCCCCGGCCACCGGGACGGTGTTCGAAATCATCATGCCCCGCGCGGCCGGCGCCGGAACACTGCGGCCAGGCGCTTGAAGCCCAGCCACTGCTGGGCGAAGAAGCCGCGGCCGTAGTCGCGGCTGCCGCCTTCCGGCAATTGGTCGGCGATGCCCGTGGCGCCGTAGTTGCCCTTGAAATGGGCGGTGCGAAACAGGATGTCCCAGAACGGAAACAGCACGGCGTAGTTATTGCCGACGACCTTGCCGGTGGCGGTGGACTCGTAGGCGATGGCGTGATGTTCACGATGGAACTTGGGGCCGACCAGCAGGCGCTGGCCGATGCTGCCGAAGCTGACCCGCAGATTGGCATGCGACAGGCTTTCCATCAGCTGGGTGATGGCGACGATGGCCACGAACTGGGCCGGCGGCACGCCGATCAGCTGCGAGATCACCACGATCACCGCATCGTGCAGCAAGTCGTCCAGGAGATGGTTGCGGTTGTCGCTCCACATCGTCATCTGGCGCGTGCTGTGATGCACGGCATGCAGCTGCCACATCCATTCGACGTTGTGCTGGGCACGGTGGTACAGGTATTCCACCAGATCGAAGATCACCAGGTACACCGCCAGGCTGACCAGGGCATTATTCGTGACGCCGGGCCACAGATTGTCCAGCTGCAAGGTGGTCAGGCCCCATACATGGAGCTGGCCGAACAGGCTGTTGAATAGCGGATCGATGCTGAAGAACAGCGCCACGCGGAACAGGCCCAGGCGGTGGATCACCGTGTACAGCACGTCGAGGCGGATCTCCTTGCGGTCCAGCACCTTTTCCACCGGCCGCCAGCGCTGCAGCGGACCGATCAGGCAGACCAGCACGATGATCTGGGCGATACCGGCAAGCAGCCACAGCGTGGCATCGTAGGCGTCTTCCAGCGCGCCGGCGAAACCGAGGTGGTACAGCACCGGCTGGATCGTGGTCTCGAACAGCCAGTCCTGCGCCATGCCGATGAAGTGATTGATAGTGTCCATGCGATGGGTCTCTTGCTGCCTGTAGTGCTGCTTGCCGTGGTACTACTTCGACTGCGGTTGGTTCAGGTTGCGGGCGGGATCGCTGGCGACCCACTTGCCGTATTCCGGATGCCGGGCCAGGGTCTCGAAACAGAAGCCCTTGGCCTGCAGGCCGGTGATCAGGGGCTCCAGCACCGCCGGCGCCCAGGGGTCCTGGCGCGACCAGATGCCCAGGTGGGCCAGCAGGATGTCGCCGGGACGGATGCTTTGCAACGCGCGCTCCAGCAGGCGCTGGTTGGGATATTTGTCGCTGGGCAGTTCGTCGCCCAGGAAACCGTTGGGCGCCCAGCCCACATGGTGGTAGCCGCAAGCCAGCGCCGCCTTCAGCAAGGCCGGCGAGGTATGGCCGCCCGGGGCGCGGAACAGCGGCGCCATCGTCGCGCCGGTCATTTCGTGGAAACGCCTCGCCGACGCATCGAGGGCATCGCAATACTGCGCCGCCGTGAAGACTTCCTGCTTGCCGGCTTTCGGGCCGGCACTGGGCTTCACCAGGAACTTGCCGTCGGGCAAGTCCTTCAGCCAATACACGTGATCGTAGGTGTGCGAGCCGAACACATCGCCATCGGCTACGCGCGCCTTCCACCACGGCGCCCACTGGTCGTCCAGCGACGCGCCATCGGTCAGCGTGCGTTCGTTCGCCAGGAAGAAGCTGGCGCGCACGTGGTGCTTTTCCAGCACCTGCGCCACCAGCGGCGCCACGCCCATATGGCCCGTATCGAAGGTCATGTAGACCGGCTTGGCGCAGGTGGCGGGCGCCGGCGCGGCAAGCGCTGCCTGGCAGGCGGCCGCGCCCAGCAGGGCGGCGGCGACGGCCTTATTGCATCGAGACATGGTCCAGCGTCCATACGCCATGGGGCGAACGGCCTACGGTGGTCTGCTGCTTGACGACCTTCTTTTCCAGGTCGATCACCGTCAGTTTGCGGATCCAGCGCGACGTCACCAGCAGGGTCTTGCCGCCAGCGAGTACGTCCATGCAGTCCGGGCCGCCGGGCGCGGGATACTCGTCGGTCACCTTCAGCGCCTGCATGTCGATGCGGCTGATGGTATTGGCGGCGCGGTTGCTGACGAAGATATGGCGGCCGTCGCCCTGGATGCGGAAAGCGTGGGCGCCCTTGTCGGTCTTGATGCGGGTGATGAGCTTGGCCGGCGACTGGGTCAGGTCATAGGCGTCGACATAGGAATCGCCGGTCAATGCCACCAGCATGACCTTGTCGCCGGGCACGATGTAGACGTCGGCGGGCGTCTTGCCTACCGGCAGGATCCACTTGGTCTTTTGCGTGGCCAGGTCGATGGCATAGACCTCGTCGCTGTCCTGCATCGACACATAGGCGGTGGTGCTCTTGCTGTCGATGCCGATATGGCTGGGCGTCTTGCCGGTGTTGACGCGCTTGAGCAGCTTCAGGTCGAAGCCCGACGCTTGCGGTACGTATTCGTAGATGTCGACGTGGTTCAGGCGATTGGCGGCCGTCACGAAGTACTTCATGTTCGGCGAGAAACGCAGCTGGTACGGGTCGACGATGCCGGTCAGGGTGCGCTGCACCTGGGCCGTGCGCGGATCGATCAGGGTCAGCGAATCGCTGGTGGCGTTGGCCACGATCAGGGATTTCTGGTCCGGGGAAAAATACAGGTGATGCGGTTCCTTGCCCGTGGGGATGCGGCGCAGTTCCTTGTAGGTACCCGGTTCGAGCACGCTGACCGAGGCGTCCAGGGAGTTCAGGACGAAGATGGGGTCGGGCTGGGCCGCGTGCGCGGCGATAGGCGCGACAGCGGTGCAGGCCAGGCTGGCAGCGAGGAAGGTTCCGGCGAACGTGCCGGCGAATTTGCGGGCGAATCTGCTGGAAACTGTGCTGGTGAATGAGCCAGCGTGGGAAGGCAGGAGCGTCAAAGCGTGTCTCGTTAATAAGCGGAAAGTAAGCAACGCAAATTTTGACATGCCTATGCATGTCAGCCATGGCTAAATCGCTGGAAGCGCACGGAGTTGCGGCGCAGCAACAGGGATAGGCGTGGCTTCTGGCGTTCAGATTCTACGAAACTCTTCCAGCTTCTGTCCCGAACGAACAAAACCTTTACAAATCATTGATCTAGATCAAAAGTTTGATTGATTGCCTGAAGTCGGTCGCGGGGTAGCGATGGTGGCTTTCCGGGAAAGCTCAGTGAACCGGCTAACATGGCGGCGTCGCTTTTTTACGCACTTCCCGGAGTTTTCATGACCGCCAGCCATCCGGCCGGACCCGCTACCTTGCATTGGACCGAAGCCGGCGAGGAACGCCACGCCGTCTGGCGCTCTGAAAGCGGTGGACAGCCGCCGCGCCGCGTGGTCGTCGCCGATGACACCATGAACGCCGACACCGCCTACCGGCTGGCCAACGAAGGCACCGCCCTGCTCTGGCGCGGCGACTTCCAGAATGCCCGGCAGCTGTTGCAGGCGCTGACTCGCCGGATGGACAAGAAGAAGAGCGAGGTGAAAGGGCACGCCGGCAAGAAATTGTCGACCAAGAAGGCGGCGGCCGCCGGCAAGACCGCGGCCGTGGCGTCTGCCAAAGCGCCCGGCGCTGCAACGGCGTTCGATGAATTTGGCCCCGCCACGTTGCGGCCGGCCGATCCGCTGGCGGATTTTCCGCACGCGTTTCACATGCACAGGCAGGCCCGCGCCCAGCGGGCGCGCGTGCTGAACATGATCCTGCTGCCCTTCGAGGCCGGCCATGTGCTGCCCTTGCGGCGTGCCCCGGACGTGCGGGAGGCTTGCGAACAGGCCCATGGCCCGGCCACGCAACCCTACGTGGCTTCGCTGCGCGAGCTGCTGGGCCTGATCGGCGCCTGGCAATGGCGCGAACAGGGCGTACCGGTGGCGGCCCTGGGCGGCGCCCGCATCCATCCCTGGTATGGCGTGTATTCGCCCGTACGGGGGGAGTATCTGGATCTGCTGGCGCAGGCGCCCCTGCCGGCGGACCATAAGCTGGCTTACGACGTCGGCACCGGCACGGGGGTCATCGCCGCCCTGCTGGCGCGCCGCGGCGTGGCGCGTGTGGTGGCGACGGACCAGGATGCGCGGGCGCTGGCGTGCGCGCGCGAAAACCTGGCGCGGCTGGGTTGCGCGGACCGGGTGCGAGTGGAGCAGGCGGATCTGTTTCCCGCCGGCCGGGCGCCCCTGGTGGTCTGCAATCCGCCCTGGGTGCCGGCCAAGCCTGGCGCGCCTGTCGAGTATGCCGTCTACGATCCTGACAGCCGCATGCTGCGGGGGTTTCTGGACGGGCTGGCGGCGCATCTGACGCCGGGTGGCGAAGGGTGGCTGATCGTTTCCGATCTGGCTGAGCATTTGCGCTTGCGTAGCCGGGAGACCTTGCTGGAATGGATCGCCGCCGCGGGGCTGGAAGTCGCCGGCCGATTGGATGCACGGCCGAGCCACGGCAAGGTGCGGGATACCGAGGATGCCTTGCACGCGGCGCGTAGCCGGGAAGTGACTTCGCTATGGCGCCTGCGTGCGCGTTGAATCGATAGAGTTTAAAAAAAGGAATTTCCAAAGAAATTCCTTTTTGATTTTGGGAAGCGCCTGAGACCGCCGAAAGGATCTTCAGGAGGAAATCCTTTCAACGGCATAGCCTGAAACTTCTCACCCCAGGGTAGCGTTCACCACCATCAGGACGGCCACGATGGATACGCCCAGGATGCTTGCGCCGATGGTGCGGCGCTTGGTCAAACCGGTCCATAGCAATACGCCGGTGAGCGACAGCAGGATCATGGCGCCGGCAATGGTGTCGGCAATCAACACCCACGCGACGCCAACACCGTTGGCACGGTGCAGGTTCTCCAGCACCGCCATGATGCCCGGCTCGATGCGCCGCACGTTGACCTGGCTTGCCCCCACCCAGTATTCCGCCTGCGCACTGTAATTGGGCGCACGGAAATTCAACTGCCAGCGCTCAGGCTGGATCGCATTCTGATCCCCCCACGCCACCGGCCGCGCCTTCTCGCGCTGCACCCGCTCCGCCGGACGCGGCAGCTTCAATTCCTGCTGCAACCAGGCATTCATCTGTTCCGGATCCGCCGGCGCGGGCGTCGGCAGGTTCAGATGCAGGGTGGAAACCTGCTGGCCTCCCATGTCGATCTTCATCACCGCCCGGTGATTCTGGAAAAAACCGGTCAGGCCGAACATCAGCCCAAGCAAGGCGCCCCACAGACCGATCCAGCTATGCGTATTGCGCAACCATTTGAGAAAAGTGCCGCGGCGGCCGTTGGTCTTGGCGGCGGCGGTCTTGTGCCGCGCGGGCTCGGTGGCCAGCGGGGCAGCGATAGAGTCTTTCATGAACTTAGCAAGATAAAAGGGGGGAGAACAAAGCCAGCCCCGATGATATTGCATATCAACCTCATTCACAGTCATAAGCGCTGCATTCTTTGCCGCTTTACTGCGACTTCGGCAGGCGGACATGCGGATATGCCGCTAGCCACCGGGGCCGCCCCGCTCGCCCCCCGGGTATTCCCTGTCGCCGCAGTGCAACAAGCCAGCGCGACGGAAATTTGTCAGAATCCGATCTTTCCGCCCTGACATGGGCCAGCGCAGACAGTGGAAGCATCACGTGGAAGCAGCTTTGCTTGACTATGTAGACCGCGGCCGCCAGGGCCGAGGGCCGACGACGCAGCGTCGGGGACGGCGAAGCCGGTGCCCGCGATGAACACCTTCCCCATCGTCATCGTCGGCGCGGCCTGTGCCGGCTTCCTGCAAGGGTTGACCGGCTTCGGTTTCAGCCTGGTCTCGCTGTCGTTCTGGGCCTGGGTGCTGGACCCGCTACTGGCGGCGACGCTGGCCGTGTTCGGCGGCTGGCTGGGCCAGGTGCTGGCCGCATTCACCGTCCGGCGCAAGGCCAACTGGCGCCACGTGGTGCCTTTCGTGCTGGGCGGCCTGGCGGGCCTGCCGCTGGGACTGCGCGTCCTGCCCCATATGGACCCGCTGCTGTTCAAGGCCTTCCTGGGCCTGGTGCTGGCGCTGTGGTGTCCCATCATGCTGCTGGCACCCCGCCTGCCGCGGCTGACCCTGGGCGGGCGCGGCGCCGATGGCTGCATCGGCATCGTGGGCGGCGCCATGGGGGCGATGGGCGGCTTCTCCGGGGTCATCCCCACCCTGTGGTGCACCCTGCGCGGCTTCGACCGCGATACGCAGCGCGGCGTCATCCAAAACTTCAACCTGACCATGCTGACGGTAACGCTGGCCACCTACTGCGCCACCGGCGTGGTGACGCGCGACATGCTGCCCAATTTCGTCATCGTCGCGCCCATCGTGCTGGTGACAGCATTGCTGGGTGGACGCGTCTATGTCGGCATCAGCGACATCGCGTTCCGGCGCATGGTACTGGGCACCTTGACGGCATCGGGCATCGCCATGCTGATCGCCTCCGTGCCGAAATTGATTTAAACCGAGGAGAATCCACCGTGGCACAACCGTTTGACCCGAATCCCGCCGCCAGTCTGCTGGTGCAGGCTGGCCGTGCCGGCCGCCAACTGACCGAACTGCCCGCCGACGTGCGTCCCGCCACGCTGGCCCAAGGCTATGCCATCCAGGAGGCCTACGCCCAGATGCTGGGCGAGACGCCGAAGGGCTGGAAGCTGGGCGTGGGCAGCGTGGCGGCCATGGCGGCCGGCAACCTGGACCGCCCTCTGGTGGGACGCCTGTTCGCCGAACGCTTCCATCCCCCCGGATCGACCGTGCAACTGCCTTGTGCGGCCCCCGTCACCGTGGAATTCGAAATCGCCTTCGTGCTGGGCCGCGATGTGGCGCCGGGCACGGCGCCCGCCGATGCCATGCGCGCGGTCGCTTCCACGCACGTGGCCTTCGAGCTGGTGCAGTCGCGCTTCGTCGATCGCCGTACCGTGGGCTGGCCCAGCTTCATTGGCGACAACGTCGGTTTCGGTGCCCACATCCTGGGCGAGCGCATCGACCCGGCCCATATCGGGCGCGTGGTGAAGACGGTGGAAGAACACGTCGGCGGCCTTACCGTCGGCCGCGGGCTGAGCGGCGACGAGGCCATCGATCCCGTGCAGGCCCTGCGCTTTCTCTTCGAACATGCCACCAATCATGGCATCACGCTCAAGCGCGATGACGTCGTGACCACCGGCGCCGTGGCCAAGCCCTTCGACGTGGGCCCAGGTAGTGCCGAGGTCGCCGCCCTGTACCTGGGCGGCGCGCTGACCGTGCGAGTGGCCACGCCGCAGGCGTGATCCTGACGCAGGGCCACTGGCATGCCGCCGCGCCCACCTCGCAGTGGCGCCGGCGGCACGAGCCGGGCTTTGCCGCTGTCCTCTCAGCCATCTGCAAGGTTGCCGGCTGATACCCGGCGGATACCCATGTAACGGCCGCATGGTGTACCGTACAGCAGAGCTTCCCCGCCTCTCGCGGGGCAAGCCAATCACGCTGTACACCAGGAGGACGTTGCACATGAAGCCCGGCATTCTTGCTATCGACATTGGTGGAACCGGCCTGAAGGCCACGGTCATCGATGATCGAGGCCACATGCGAGTGGAACGCGTGCGCGTCGCCACGCCCCACCCTTGCCCGCCGAAGCTGCTGCTGGAAAAACTGGGCGAGATGGTGGCGTCCTTCCCGGCCTACGACCGCATCGCCATCGGCTTCCCCGGCGTGGTGCGCAAAGGCCACGTCTACACCGCGGCTCACCTGGAAAGCCCGGAATGGGTGGGCTACGACCTGGCCGGCGCGGTTTCCCAACTGCTGGGCGGCAAGCCCGCCAGGCTGCTCAACGACGCCGACCTGCAAGGCCTGGCGCTGATCTCCGGCCATGGGCTGGAACTGGTGATGACGCTGGGCACCGGGGTAGGCACCGGCCTGTATCGCGATGGCGAGCTGATGCCGCACATGGAAATCGCCCACCATCCCATCCATAAGAACAAGACTTACGATGAATACCTGGGCGAGGCCGAACGCAAGAAAATCGGGCGTAAGCGCTGGAACAAACGAGTGGCGCGCGCGCTGGAGCTGATGGATATCCTGCTGCGGCCGGATCACATCTACCTGGGCGGCGGCAATTCGGCCCGCGTCGACTTGAAGCTGGACAAGCACGTATCGATCGGCTCGAACGACGCCGGCCTGGAAGGCGGTGCCTTCGTCTGGAAGACGGACCGGGAAAGCGCCGCCGGCAAGGCAGTACCCGCCAGCGAGTCCGGCCAGCCCGTAGCGCGTGGCAAGCCAGCCAGGCCGACACCGGGCAAGGCGACCAAGGCGGCGCAGGCGACCCGGTCCAAACCAGCCGCGAAGACAGTCCGGAAACGACCGGCAGCTGGGGAATAAAAGCGTTTTCGTCCGGCATGCGGCTTGCTGTTTTGCGCGGTTCACGTCGCTGCAATGACGTGCGATTCAACTAGCTGGGTTACCTACCGGGTTCGTTCCGCCGCCCGCCTCCGCAGTGATCACGCCGCAGCGCCCACCTACCGGCACCCGAGAGAGCTTCGATGACCCCCACATCTTCCCCCGCTTCCGATCCGCTCGATCAACTCGCTATCAACACCTTGCGCACCCTGGCCATGGATGCCGTGCAAAAGGCCAATTCCGGCCACCCCGGCACGCCCATGGCCCTGGCTCCCGTGGGCTACACCCTGTGGAGCCGCTTCCTGCGCTACGACCCGGCCCATCCCGACTGGCCCAACCGCGACCGCTTCGTGCTGTCCGCCGGCCATGCGTCCATGCTGCTGTATGGACTGCTGCACCTGGCGGGTGTGGTGGAACTGGACCGCGAGGACAAGCCCACCGGTCAGCCCGCCGTCAGCCTGGACGACATCAAGCAGTTCCGCCAGCTCGATTCGAAGACGCCGGGCCACCCGGAGTACGGCCTGACCACCGGCGTGGAAACCACCACCGGCCCGCTGGGCCAGGGTTGCGCCAACAGCGTGGGCATGGCGCTGGCCCAGCGCCACCTGGCCAGCCGTTATAACCAGGGCGGCACCACCCTGTTCGACTACAACGTCTATGTCATCTGCGGCGACGGCGACATGATGGAAGGGGTGGCCAGCGAAGCCGCGTCACTGGCCGGCCACCAGAAGCTTGCCAATCTCTGCTGGATCTACGACAACAACACCATCAGCATCGAAGGCCATACCGAACTGGCCTTCACCGAAGACGTCGCCGCGCGCTTCGCCGCTTATGGCTGGCACACGGTGCATGTGCGCGATGCCAACGATACCGAAGCGTTCGCGCGCGCCATCGAGGCGTTCCAGGCCACCGATGACCGCCCCACCCTGATCGTGGTGGACAGCATCATCGGCTATGGCGCACCCAACAAGCACAACACGGCGGCCGCGCACGGCGAAGCCCTGGGCGAGGAAGAAGTGCGCCTGGCCAAGAAAGCCTACGGCTGGCCGGAGGACGCCCAATTCCGCGTGCCCGACGAAGTGCGCCACCGCCTGCGTGACGCCATGAACCAGCGCGGCGCCGGCGCCTGGCAACAATGGCAGGGCAAGTTCAAATCGCTGGCGCCGGACCTGGCCGCCGATCTGCGCCATCAGATCGACGGCACGCTGCCGGCCGGCTGGGAGAAAGACGTCCCCGTCTTCCCCGCCGATGCGAAGGGCAAGGCCAGCCGCGAGACCGGCGGCCAGATCCTCAACGCCTGCGCCAAGGGCATCCCATGGGTGCTGGGCGGCGCCGCCGACCTGGCCCCCTCCACCAAGACCAACCTGACCTTCGACGGCGCCGGCAGCCTGCAGGCCGACACACCCAGTGGCCGCAACATGCATTTCGGCGTGCGCGAGCACGCCATGGGCGCCATCGCCAACGGCATGGCGCTGTGCGGCCTGCGCTCCTACACCGCCACCTTCCTGATCTTCAGCGACTACATGAAGCCGCCGATGCGGCTGGCCGCGCTGATGGAGCTGCCCGTGGTGTTCGTGTTCACCCATGACTCCATCGGCCTGGGCGAAGACGGTCCCACCCACCAGCCCATCGAGCAGATGGCGCAGTTGCGCGGCATCCCCAGCATGCGGGTCCTGCGGCCCTGCGACGCCAACGAGACGGCCGAGGCCTGGAAGATCGCCCTGCGGCAGACGCATCGCCCGACCTGCCTGGTGCTGTCGCGCCAGCCGCTGCCCACGCTGGACCGTGCCAAGTACGCCGCGGCCACCGGCACCGAACGCGGCGCCTACGTGCTGGCCGATTGCGCGTCGAAGCAGCCGCAAGTGATCCTGATGGCCACCGGCAGCGAAGTGTCGCTGTGCCTGCAGGCCTATGACCAACTGACCAGCGAAGGCGTTGCCGCCCGGGTGGTTTCCATGCCCAGCTGGGACTTGTTCGAAGAGCAGGACCAGGCCTATCGCGACAGCGTGCTGCCGCCGTCGGTGCCCGGCCGGGTGGCCGTGGAACAGGCCGGCCCCATGGGCTGGGACCGCTACATCGGCGCCACCGGTGACAAGATCGTCATGCACAGCTTTGGCGCCTCGGCGCCCATCGCGAAATTACAAGCCAAATTCGGATTCACGATAGAAAATGTGGTTCGCGCCGCGCGCGAACAGGCCAAGAAGCATGGGAGTATTCAATGAGCACTGACAGCAACAACAAACTGCGCCAACTGGCCAAGGCCGGCCAGGCCATCTGGCTGGACTTCCTCAGCCGCGAATTCATCGCCAATGGCGGCCTGGCCAAGCTGGTGGCCGAGGACAGCCTGACCGGGGTCACGTCCAACCCGAGCATTTTCGAGAAGGCCATCGGCCACGGCAGCGCCTACGACAGCGCCATGAAGGAATTCCTGGACAGCGCCGACACCGACGCCGGCGCGGTCTATGAACACCTGGCGGTGCAGGACATCCAGGCCGCGGCCGATGTACTGCGCCCGGTCTACGACAAGCTCGACGGCAAGGACGGCTACGTCAGCCTGGAAGTGTCGCCCTACCTGGCCTATGACACGGAAGCGACGCTGGCCGAAGCGCGCCGCCTGTGGCAGGCGGTCAAGCGCCCCAACCTGATGATCAAGGTGCCTGGCACGGTGCAGGGCGTGCCCGCCATCCGCCAGCTGATCTCTGAAGGCATCAACGTCAACGTCACGCTGCTGTTCTCGCGCGACGCCTACGCCCAGGTGGCCGACGCCTATGTCCAGGGCCTGGAGCAGCGCGTCAAGGCCGGCGGCGACATCAAGCGCATCGCCAGCGTCGCCAGCTTCTTCGTCAGCCGTATCGACTCGCGCATCGACAAGGCCATCGCCGACCGCCTGGCCGCCGGCGACGCCGACGCCAGCGCGCTGAAGGCCCTGCAAGGCAAGGTGGCGATCGCCAATGCCAAGCTGGCCTACCAGGACTACGAGCAGTTGATCTCCAGCCACCGCTGGAAGGCATTGGCCGAGCGCGGCGCGCAACCGCAACGCCTGCTGTGGGCATCCACCGGCACCAAGAATCCGGCCTATCCCGCCACGCTGTACGTCGATACCCTGATCGGACCCGACACGGTCAACACCATGCCGTCGGCCACCATGGACGCCTTCCGCCATGGCGGCACGGTGTCCCCTGCGCTGACGCAAGACGTGGCCGGCGCCCAGCACACCCTGGACGAAGCCCAACGCCTGGGCCTGCACCTGGACCAGGTCACCACCGACCTGGTGGACGACGGCACAGGCCAGTTCTCCGACGCCTTTGACGCCCTGCTGGGTTCGGTGGCGGGCAAGCGCAACACCTTCCTGGGCGAGCGCCTGAACGCAGTGGCCTACCAATTGCCCGAGGCGCTCGAAGATGCCGCCGGCAAGGCGCTGGAACGCGCCCGCGCCGAAGGCTGGACGCGCCGCCTGTGGCAAGGTGACGCCAGCATGTGGACCGGTGGCCCCGAAGGCAAATGGGTGGGCTGGCTGGCTGCCGGCCAGGGCCGCCAGGCCGACCCGGCCGCCATCGCCAAGCTGGCGCGCGAAGTGCAGGCCGACGGCTACACCCACGCCGTGTTGCTGGGCATGGGCGGTTCCAGCCTGGGCCCGGAAGTGCTTGCGCAGACGCTGGGCACCGCTGGCAAGGGCTTGAAGCTGCATGCGCTGGACTCCACCAGCCCCGATGAAATCGGCGCGGTGGAACAGGCCATCGACATTGCGCGCACGCTGTTCATCGTCTCCAGTAAATCCGGCTCGACCCTGGAACCGGAAGTCCTCAACGCCTATTTCCACGCCGCCACCGTCAAGGCGGTGGGCGCGGGCGATGCCGGCCGCCATTTCGTTGCCGTCACCGACCCCGGCTCCAAGCTGGAAGCCGCCGCCAAGGAAGCCAAGTTCCGCGCCATCTTCCACGGCGACCCCGCCATCGGCGGACGGTATTCGGTGCTGTCGGTATTCGGCCTGGTGCCCCTGGGCGTGCTCGGCCATGACGTCGCCGCCTTCATGGAAACCACCCAGCCCATGGTGCGTGCCTGCGGCCCGTCGGCGCCGCCGTCGGCCAACCCGGGCGTGCGCCTGGGCGCCATCCTGGGCGCGGCCGCGGTTTCCGGCCGCGACAAGCTGACGGTGTTCGCATCGCCCACGCTGGCCAGTGTGGGCTCGTGGCTGGAACAGCTGGTGGCCGAATCCACCGGCAAGCATGGCAAGGGCATCGTGCCGGTGGACCTGGAACCGGTGGGCAAGCCCGGCGACTATGGCCAGGACCGCGTGTTCGCCTACCTGTACCGCGAAGGCGACGATCGCAAGCTGGACGCCCCCATCCAGGCGCTGGCCGATGCCGGCCATCCGGTGGTGCGCGTCACCCTGCCGCGCGCCGGCGCCATCGGCCAGGAATTCTTCCGCTGGGAAATCGCCACGGCAGTGGCGGGGGCGGTGATCGGCATCGATCCCTTCGATCAGCCTGACGTCGAAGCCAGCAAGGTCAAGACGCGCGCCCTCACCGACGCCTACGAGCAAACCGGCAAGCTGGCGGAGGAGACCCCGCTGCTGACCGACGGCGACCTGACCCTCTGCGGCGATGCCGCGCTGCGCGCCGACGGCACGCTGGAAGGCGCCCTGGGCGCGCACCTGGCGCGGCTGCGGGCCGGCGACTACGCGGCGGTGCTGGCGTACGTCGCCCGCAATCCGGCGCATGAGGAAATCGTGACCGCCTTGCGCACGCTGATCCGCGACCAGCGCCGCGTCGCCACGGTGGGCGGCTTCGGTCCGCGCTTCCTGCACTCGACCGGCCAGGCCTACAAGGGCGGCCCGAACAGCGGCGTCTTCCTGCAGATCACCGCCGACCCCGCGCACGACCTGGCCATCCCGGGGCGCAAGATCAGCTTCGGTACGGTACAGGCGGCGCAGGCCATCGGCGACCTGCAGGTGCTGGCCGAACGCGGCCGCCGCTATCTGCGCGTCCACATCAAGGGCGGCCGCGTCGATGCCGGCCTGACCCGCCTGCTGGAGGCCGCCACGCGCGTACTGCAGTCACGCTGATCCCCGCCCCCGTTATGCACGGCGCCGGCGGGTCCGGCGCCCTACCCAGGCGCCGGCCGATCCGGCGCCGCGCAGCGGATGTCCGTTCCGGCCATCGCTGCCCACACCGTCCAGACAGGAGAATGGCGATGCAACTCGGACTGATAGGACTTGGCCGCATGGGCGCGAACATCGCGCGCCGCCTGATGCGCGACAAACACGACGTCGTGGTCTACAACCGCAGCCTGGACAAGGTCAAGTCCTTGCAGGACGAAGGCGCGGTCGGCGTGGACAGCGTGGAGAAGCTGGTGGCGCAACTGGCCAAGCCGCGCGCCATCTGGGTCATGCTGCCGGCCGGCAGCGTGACCGAGCACATGATCGATACGCTGGCCGGCCTGCTCGAACCGGGCGACATCATCATCGACGGCGGCAACACCATGTACAAGGACGACATGCGCCGCGCCAAGGCGCTGAAGGCCAAACAGCTGGAGTACGTGGACGTCGGCACGTCCGGCGGCATCTGGGGCCTGGAACGGGGCTACTGCATGATGATAGGCGGCGAGGAAAAGGTGGTGCGCCATCTGGATCCCCTGTTCGCCTGCCTGGCCCCGGGCCTGGGCGATATCGAGCGCACGCCTGGCCGCGACGGCCACGACGACCGTCCGGAACGTGGCTATATCCACGCCGGTCCCGCCGGCGCCGGCCACTTCGTCAAGATGGTGCATAACGGTATCGAGTACGGCCTGATGCAGGCCTATGCCGAAGGCTTCGACG
Organism: Achromobacter sp. HZ34; assembly: GCF_002209485.1. Classification (GTDB taxonomy): domain Bacteria; phylum Pseudomonadota; class Gammaproteobacteria; order Burkholderiales; family Burkholderiaceae_B; genus Bordetella_C. The sequence continues at coordinate 48,220 of NZ_NJIX01000005.1, forward strand.
TACTCAAGACCAAGAACTCCGACCAGTTGCCGGAAGACCAGCGCCTGGACATCAACGTCGCCGACGTGGCCGAGGTATGGCGGCGCGGCAGCGTGGTGTCGTCCTGGCTGCTGGACCTGACCGCCATCGCGCTGGCCAAGGACGGCAAGCTGGCCGGCTTCTCCGGCGAAGTGGCCGATAGCGGCGAAGGCCGCTGGACGATCGACGCCGCGGTCGAGCAGGCAGTGCCGGCACCGGTGCTGGCCGCGTCCCTGTTCGCGCGCTTCCGCTCGCGCCAGGACGCGACGTTCGGCGACAAGATCCTATCCGCCATGCGCTTCGGCTTTGGCGGCCACGTAGAGGAAAAGAAATAATGGCAGCAAAGAAACCCAAGCCTTCGCGTACCGAGAAAGCGCCGCCCGTCGCGCTATTCCTGTTCGGCGCGCATGGCGATCTCGTCAAGCGCCTGCTGGTGCCTTCGCTGTACAACCTGACGCGCGACGGCCTGCTGGGCGATGCGCTGCGCGTTGTCGGCGTCGATCACAATACCGTCAGCGACGACGACTACCGCAACCGGCTTTCCGACTTCATGCGCGAGAACCGTCCCAAGTCCAAGGAAGGCGGGCAGGACGGCGACGGCTTCGACCAGAAGATCTGGGACGGCCTGGCGCCGCGCATTTCCTACCTGGAAGGCGACTTCCTCGACGACAACACCTACCAGCAGATCGCCAAGCGCATCGAGGAATCGGGCACCAAGAACGCGATCTTCTACCTGGCCACGGCGCCGCGCTTCTTCTGCGACGTAGTGCAGCGGCTGGCCAAGGCCGGGCTGCTGAAGGAAGGCGACGATACCTTCCGCCGCGTGATCATCGAGAAGCCGTTCGGCTCGGACCTGGCCACCGCCCAGGAGTTGAACGCCAGCATCCTGTCGGTGATGGACGAGAAGCAGATCTATCGCATCGACCATTACCTGGGCAAGGAAACGGTGCAGAACATTCTGGTCAGCCGCTTCGCCAACGGACTGTTCGAGGCGTTCTGGAACAACCACTATGTCGACCACGTGCAGATCACGGCGGCCGAGACCGTGGGCGTGGAAACGCGCGGCAATTTCTACGAGATTACGGGTGCCCTGCGCGATATGGTGCCCAACCACCTGTTCCAGCTGCTGGCCATGGTGGCGATGGAGCCGCCCGCGGCGTTCGACGCCGATGCCGTGCGCAGTGAAAAAGCCAAGGTGGTGGCCGCCATCCGGCCGCAGAACGCGGACGAAGCCTTGCGCAATTCGGTGCGCGGGCAATATGTCGCGGCCGACGTCGACGGCAAGCATCTGAACGGCTACCGCGAGGAAGACCGCGTGGCGCCCGACAGCACCACCGAAACGTATGTGGCGCTGAAGCTGTGGGTGGACAACTGGCGCTGGGCCGGCGTGCCCTTCTACCTGCGCACCGGCAAGCGCATGGGCGTGCGCAACACGCAGATCGCCATCTGCTTCAAGCCGGCACCGATGTCGCCGTTCCGCGATACCACGGTGGATGAGTTGCGGCCCAACTACCTGATGATCAATATCCAGCCCGATGAAGGCATGTGGTTCGACTTCCAGGCCAAGCGGCCCGGTACGTCGCTGACCATCGACAACGTGGAGATGGGCTTCGCCTACGCCGACTTCTTCACCATGCGGCCGTCGACCGGGTACGAAACCCTGCTGTACGACTGCATGACGGGCGACCAGACGCTGTTCCAGCGGGCCGACAACATCGAGAACGGCTGGCGCGCGGTGCAGCCTTTCCAGGAAGCCTTCCGCGATTATCCCCACGTCGAACCCTATGCCGCGGGCTCCGTCGGACCCAAGGCGGCCGACGACCTGCTGGCCAGGGATGGACGGTCATGGCACAGCCTGAAGTAGACGGCGGCAAGCTTGGCGCTGGTGGCGGGGTCGCGCTTGGCGCCGCGGCCGGCCACGCTGCTGAAGGCACGGACGCCGGCACGCCGCACCGGATTGCCGGCGGCCAGGAACCCGATGCGGCCGCGCGCGTGCGCGTGCGGGCGGGCGTGGCCGCCGACAAGCCGGTGAACACGTCCAGCATCGCCCTGCTGGTGTCCGACGTGGATGGCACGCTGCTGCGCGCGGACAAGAGCCTGGCGCCCGCCACGGTGGAGGCCGTCAACCGCCTGCGCGCGGCCGGCGTGCGTTTCACGCTGGTCAGCGCGCGGCCGCCGCGCGGCATGCTGCCGCTGATCCAGGCCCTGAACATCAAGGTGCCGACGGCGGCCTTCAATGGCGGCGCCATCGTCGGCGCGCGCGGTGAAGTCCTGGAAGCGACGCGGTTGAGCAGCCGCGATGCCCGCGCCACGCTGGACGTGCTGCTGCGCGAAAAGGTGGAAACGTGGGTGTTCGCGGACGACCAGTGGCTGTTGCGCGACCCGGCCGGCGAGTACGTGCCGCTGGAAAGGAAAACGCTGGGTTATGACGGCGTGGTGGTCGAGGATTTCTCGCCCTACGTGGACCGCATCGACAAGATCGTCGCCGCCAGCTCGGATCCCGCCTTGCTGGCGCGGCTGGAACAGACCTTGAACGCCCGCATCGCGCCGCATGCCCTGGCCATGCGCTCGCAGGTCTACTACCTGGATATCACGCATGCACGCGCCAACAAGGGCGATGCGCTGTCGGCCCTGGCGCGCCAGGTCGGCGTGCCGCTGACGGCCGTTGCCGCCATCGGCGACGGCGACAACGACGTCCCCATGTTCAAGCGCGCCGGCCTGTCCATCGCCATGGGCCAGGCCGATGCCGCCGTGCGGGCGCAGGCACGCCGCGTCACGGGGTCCAACGAGCAAGATGGGCTGGCGCAGGCGATCGATCAGATCATCCTGGGCAACACGGGGGCGGCGGGGCACGGGTGATGGGGCAGGCTCGGGCCGGGTGCCGCGGGTGGCGCCCCGGTTAAGCGCCCTCCCTCAATCCGACAACGCTCGCATTTCCTTGATCAGGTCGGCCTTGCCCTCGAAGCCGATGCCCGGCAGGTCGGGCATGGTGATGTAGCTGTTCTCCACCTTGACGCCATCCGGGAAGCCGCCATACGGCTGGAACAGGTCCGGATAGGACTCGTTGCCGCCCAGCCCCAGGCCGGCGGCGATGTTCAGCGACATCTGGTGGCCGCCGTGCGGGATGCAGCGGCTGGGCGACCAGCCGTGCTGGTGCAGCATGTCCAGCGTGCGCAGATACTCCACCAGCCCATAGCTCAAGGCGCAGTCGAACTGCAGCCAGTCGCGGTCCGGCCGCATGCCGCCATAACGCACCAGGTTGCGGGCATCCTGCATGGAAAACAGGTTTTCGCCAGTCGCCATGGGCTTGTCGTAGTAGTTGCGCAGCGTTGCCTGCAACTCGAAATCCAGGGGGTCGCCGGCTTCCTCGTACCAGAACAGGTCGTATTGCGACAGCGCCTTGGCATAGGCAATGGCGGTGTCCAGGTTGAAACGGCCATTGGCGTCCACGCACAGGCGCTGGCCATCCTGCAGCACGCTGAGGATGGAATCGATGCGGCGCAGGTCCTCGTCCAGCGACGCCCCGCCGATCTTCTTCTTCACCACTGTGTAGCCGCGGTCCAGATAGCTGCGCATCTCGTCCTTCAGCTTGCCGTGGTCCTGCCCGGGATAGTAATAACCACCGGCAGCATAGACGAACACCTTGCGATTGGGCGTGCCGTTGCCGTAGCGCTCGGCCAGCAGCTGAAACAGGGGCTTGTTGGCGATCTTGGCTACCGCGTCCCAGATTGCCATGTCCATCGTACCGATCGCCACCGAACGCTCGCCATGGCCGCCCGGCTTTTCGTTGATGAACATGGTCTGCCAGATCTTGTGCGGGTCCAGGTTGGCGCCGGTATCGTCGATCAGGGAGTCCGGGTCGGCTTCCAGGATGCGCGGGATGAAGCGCTCGCGCATCAGCATGCCCTGGCCATAACGCCCATTGGAATTGAAGCCATACCCGACCACCGGCTTGCCATCGCGGATGACGTCGGTGATGACGGCCACCAGGCTCAGCGTCATCTTGCTGAAGTCGATGTACGCGTTGCGGATGGGCGAGCTGATGGGAACGGTCTTTTCCCGGATTTCAACGATTCTCATGGAGTCTCCTGCGGTATCGAGGTTGGCAATGCATGCCCCCGTGCCACGTGGATCCCTGCCAGCATTGCTGCGCGGCGCGGGATGGCCAGGACATTACGGAAGCTAGATTAACGAATCGAACGCCGCCCTGAATTCACCTGTAGTGAAAAGACCATTCACTTCAGGTTATAAATAACGCATGAAAAACGAGGTTTCCCCGGAACTGGTCTTCTTCTCCCTGCTGGCCCGCCACGGCAGCCTGTCGGCCGCCGCGCGCGCCCTGGACATCACGCCGCCGGCGGCCACCAAGCGGCTGGCGCAGATGGAGCAAAGGCTGGGCGTGCGCCTGGTCAATCGCACCACGCGGCGGGTCAGCCTGACCAGCGAGGGGGAAACCTATCTGCAACATGCCACCCGCATCCTGGCCGACATCCAGGCCATGGAGGATCAACTGGCGGGCAGCCGCGTGGAGCCGCGCGGCTTGCTGCGGGTCAACGCCACCCTGGGTTTCGGCCGTACGGTGATCGCTCCGCTGGTCTCCGACTACGCCCGCCAGCACCCGGACGTGCAGGTCCAGCTGGAGGTCACGGACCGCCCGGTGGACCTGGTGCAACAAGGCTATGACGTGGCCATCCGCTTCGGCCAGCCGGCCGACAGCCGCCTGAGCGCGCGGCGGCTACTGAGTAACCGCCGCTTCCTGTGCGCATCGCCCGCCTACCTGAACCGCCACGGCGCGCCGCAGACGCCGGCCGCCCTGCAGGAACATCGCTGCATCATCCACCGGCAGAACGACGAGGCCTATGGCGCGTGGCGTTTCACGCGCGACCGCCAGACCGAAGTGGTGAAAGTCAGCGGCGCACTGGCCAGCAACGATGGCGACATCGTGCTGGGCTGGGCCCTGGACGGCCACGGGATCCTGGTCCGCTCGGAATGGGACTTGGCGAAATACCTGGAAACGGGCCGTTTGCGGCGTCTGCTGCCCGCCTACACCCTGGAGCCGGCGGACCTGTTCGTCTACTACTCAAGCCGCCAGCATATGTCGGCGCGGGTACGCAGCTTCATCGATTTCATGGCGGCCAGCTTCGACCAGGCGGCCAGGCGGCCAAGCCGCGCGGAGGAGCCGCAAAAGCAGCAGAAAAGGCAGCAGCAGCAAAAGCAGCCGCAAGCCTAGATGGAGAGTCCCGTACGCACGCGCGACTGCTGCGGGGAGGCCAGCAGGTCCTGCTGGCGCGGGTCCACTTCCGCGGCGACGATGGCCTCGCGCATGCGGAATTCGAGTACCCAGACCCAGGGGTTGACGGCCCAGGCGCGCGCGCCATAGGTCTCGCACCAACTGAGCGCGAAGATGGATTTGATCGGCATGCCCGGCAGGAAACCGCCGCGCGACGTGGTCTGGTTGACGCAGCCTTCGGCAGCGACGTCGGCGTCGCTGATGTCCTGCAGGCGCTGCAGCCGCAGGCCCACCAGCAGGGCCAGCGCGAAGGCATTGCCTTCCTCGTCATAGAGGGGGATGGTCTGCCCGGGTTCGCCATAAGGACAGGTGGCGCGCCGGACGCGCCGGCGCGGCGGACGGCCAGGCACCGTTTCCTCGACGGCAACCCACTTGGCGTTGGGTCCCATCTCCCGCAGCCAGCCCGACGTGGTTTGCGGGGGCTGCGGCTTCAGGATACGGCGTGTCTGCACTTTGCGCCCATCCAGGATGGGCGCGATGAGGTCTGCAGCGAATCGTAGAGGTTGCCCTTTCATTGCTAAGCGAAGCTTGAAACTCGGCCCGGATGATACCCCAGCGCAGGCCCGCGCCGCCGAATCCGGCCCGAGCGGACGAATTATGCACGCTTTTCAATGCCTTAGCTGTATCAGTCGCAAGTCTGCGCCTTGATTCGTGACCGGGAGATGACATGACGCGCGTTCTGTCATGTATCCCCCTGCCCCTCCGCGCCCCCGCCGGGCTGCCTCAGGGATGCTCGGCGCTCCAACGCCCCAGCAAATCCAGGAAAATGTCGTCCACCCGTCCGGCGTTGCCGTCGGAATGGCCGGCCGAGTGCGGCGTGGCGATGACGTTGGGCAGCTGCCACAGGGGCGAGTCGGCCGCCAGCGGCTCGTGCTCGTAGACATCCAGGTAAGCGCCGGCCAGGCGGCCTTCACGCAGCGCGGCGATCAATTCGGCCTCGCGCACCACTTCGCCGCGCGCGACGTTGACCAGGCAGGCGCGCGCCGGCAACGCCGCCAGCATGGCGCCATCGACCAGGAAGCGCGTGCGTTCGGTCAGCGGGCAGGCCAGTACCAGCCAGTCGGCATCGCCCAGGATGGACGCCATGTCCTCGAAGGCCACGCATTCCTGCGCCCCCTGCACCGGCTGCGCGCTACTGCGCACCACCGAAATCCGCAGGCCCAGGGCCCGCAGCATCTCGCCCAGGCGCTGGCCGATGACGCCCCAGCCGACGATCACGGCCTTCTGGCCCCGCAGGTCGCGCGGCATGGTCAGTTCGCCCGCCTTGAGCCAGCGGTTTTCGCGCTGGGCCCGCATCGTTTCAGGAAAGTGGCGCGCCAGGGCCAGCAGGCCCGCCAGCGCGTTCTGCATGACCGGTTCGGCATTGGCACCGGAGGATGGCGTAACTTTTACACCGCGCGCCATCAACTCCGGGAAGATGGGCCGGTCCAGTCCGGCCGAGTGCACGTGTACCCACTGCAGCGTGGGCGAGCCGCGCAGCGACTCGTAAAAGGCTTCAAGCGATTCCGTCAGAACGTGTTTGGTGGAACTTCCGGTAACTTCGCGGGAAATGTAGGCGATGTCGGCGTTACCATGGCCGTGACCGCGCGTCGCTTCAGCGATAAGCAATTCATGAGGACGCCCCTTCAGCACTTCTTCCACACGCTCGCGCAGGCGCTCCGCCGTAGCGCGTGACAACAGGATATGTAGCGGCTTCTGCCCGGACATGCTGGTCCCCCTGAGTATGTATTCGAGTCGACGATGCCCGGCCACCTCGATGAACGTGGCGGCCGCGACGGTTCAAGTGTCTGGCCACGCGCCAGACGCCGCACATTATCGCGCGATCCAGTAGCGATCACCTGAACGGCCGCCTGAACGACCAGGAGTTCCGACATGAAACGACATTCCGTACTGCGTTGCGGTGCAATCACTTTGGCGCTGGCCTTGGCCGGACCGGCCGCGGCACAGTCGCTCAAGCAGCTGGAAGGCGTGCTGGGCGGCAGCGGGCACGGCGCGAGCACGGACAGCGGCAGCAGCGGCGGCGCCACATCCGCGCTGGGCGACCTGGCTTCCGGCAATCTCAAGTCCGGCAGCCTGGGCAATGCCACCGGCGTGCTGCAATACTGCATCAAGAACAACTACCTGAGCGGCAACGGCGTGACGTCGCTGAAGGACAAGCTGACCAGCCGCATCACCGGCAGCAGCGGCCAGCCGGCGGAGAAGAACGACGACTACCTGTCCGGCGCCAAGGGACTGCTGAAGACCGGCGACGGCAAGAGCGTGGACCTGAGCGGCAGCGGGCTGAAGGAACAGGTGACCAAGAAGGCTTGCGACGCCGTGCTGGCGCAGGCCAAGGGTTTCTTGTAGCAGGCAACGGCGGCGCGGGCGGCACGGAGCGGCAGCACTGAGCGCCAACACTGAACGCCAACACCGAAGCCCGGACTGCGCGGACTTCGGTGCAGTGCTGGATCAGCGCTTGCCCGCCAATTCGTGGCCGGCGCCGCGCGGCATGCGCGCGGTGACCGGCACCGACGCCACCGAGCACAGGCCCAGCACCAGGAAGGCAGGCCAGAAGTCGGTCCAGACGATCTGCGGATGCCCCTGCGCGTAATGCGAAATCTGCAGCACGATACCCGCCACCACCACGCCCAGGCCCAGTGACATCTGCTGGATCACCGCCGACAGGCTGGTCGCACGGCCGACGTCGGCGCTTTCGATCTCCGCGTACGCCAGGGCGTTCAAGGCGGTGAACTGCAGCGACGGGAACACGCCGCCAAACAGCACGACGAACCAGATCGCCAGGCGCGACATGCCTGGATGGAAGGCGCCATACACGGCGATGGCCACGCCCGACAGGATGGCATTGACCATCAGCACCGGGCCGAAGCCGAAGCGGCGCAGCACGGGCTGCGCGATCATCTTCATGAACAGGGCGCCGAAGGCCGAGGCACAGGTGATGGTGCCCGCTTCGAAAGGCGTCATGCCCAGCCCTTCCTGCAAGGCCAGCGGCAGCAGGAAGGGAATCGCCCCCAGGCCGATGCGAAACAGCGACCCGCCGATCACGGCGGTGTGAAACGTGGGCACCCGCAGGAAGCTCAGGTCCAGCACGGGATTCTTCGCACGCCGCGCATAGAACCAGTACGCCAGCAGCAGGAGTACACCCACCGCCACCATGATGAGGTTGTCGCGCGTGTCGATGATGTCGCTGCCCAGCAGCGACATGGCCAGCATGAACAGCGCCGCGCCGCCGCCGGACATCAGGAAGCCGATCCAGTCCAGCGGCCCCGGATGCGGCATCCGGGTGTTCTCGATATGGCGGTTGGCAAGCCAGATGCCGAGGATGCCGATAGGCACATTGATGAAGAACATCAGGCGCCAATGCAGATACGTGGTGATGAAGCCGCCCAGCAAGGGCCCGACCACGGGCCCCAGCAGCGAGGGGATGGTCAGGTAGTTGACCGCGCGCACGAAGTCGGCGCGTGCCACCGAACGGAAGATGATGATGCGGCCCACCGGCACCATCATGGCGCCGCCCACGCCCTGCACGAAACGCGCCAGCACGAAGGTGAACAGCGACGTGGAGGCCGCGCACAGCAGCGAGCCTGCGATGAACACGCCGATGGCGGTACGGAACACGGTACGCGAACCGAAGCGATCGGCCACCCAGCCGCAGATGGGGATGAACACCCCCAGGCCCACGACGTAGCTGGTGACCGCCAGCTTCAGGGTGATCGGGTCCTGGCCCAGGTCGCGCGCCAGTTCAGGCAGGGAGGTGACCAGCACCGTCGCGTCGACGTTCTCCATGAAAAGCGCGCAGGCGACGATCAGGGGAACGATGAAAGCGCCCAGGGCGAGTGGCATGGCTACAGTGGCAAGCGGCGGGGGGTTGAGGCGTAGGGTCGAGGTATGACCCAGGCCGTGATTATGACACCGTGCGGCGTCACCCCACCGATTTCAGTAAAGCGTCAGCGGCATCACCACGTCAGCGGTTTCCAGTTCAAGGCCGCGCGCGAGTAAGGCTGTTCGGAACCTGACAGTTTCAGCGCCATGACCACCACCAGATCATGCGTGCGCGCTTTCGGCACGACCACATAACTGGCCGCGGTGGACACCACGAAGCCCAGCGCCACCGCGCCCACCCGCAGGCCGCTGCGATGGTCCGGCCATTTCAGCAGCACCACGCTGGATGCGATGCCGCCGATCAGCAGGCCCAGGATGACTTCCGACGGCGAATGCGCATGCAGGTACAGGCGCGAGATGCCGATCAAGATGGCCAGCAGCGCGCCGACGGCCGTGCCCCAGCGGGCTCCGCGTTCCGAATGCACATTACCCAGGGCGTAACCCAGCACGGGATAAATGGCCGCGCTGACCATGGAATGGCCGCTGAAGCCCGTGAAGTCTATGGCTTCCCAGCCATAGCCCCAGCCCAGGAAGGCAAGCTTGGACACCAGCACGACCAGCGCCGCGATGGCGAAGGCGCAGGCCCACTTGATGACCGTGACACGCTCCGAGGCGACCAGGAACAGCGTCGCCAATACGGCAGCCGGCACCAGCAGACGCGATTCGCCGATGGCCGATAGAAAAACCCAAAAGGAAGACATGCCCTGCCCTGCAAAAAAGATTCAGCCGTCAGACCGAGCGGCACAACGGAAGTTCACATGCGGTCGAACCACACTCCGATCGTTCTTTGACGCTGGCAGGCTGCCCTTGTCCTGCCCAGCTTCGCTAATGCCCGTTCTTGTACCGCGCATACAGCGCGATGACGTCGCGCACATACTGGCGCGTTTCCGCATAGGGCGGCACGTCATCGTACTTGGCCACCGCCCCGGGTCCTGCATTGTAGGCGGCCAAGGCCAGGTCCAGGCGCCCGGGATAACGGTCCAGCAAACTGCGCAGGTGACGCGAGCCGGCGTTGACGTTGGTGGCCGGGTCCACCAGTGCCGCCTCGATGTCCTCCTGCTTCACCAGACTGGCCGCCGTGCCTGGCATCAACTGCATCAGGCCCAGTGCGCCACGCGGTGAGCGGGCGTCCTTGCGAAAGCCCGACTCCACGGCGATGACAGCGCCCAGCAAGGCACTGTCCACACCCGCATCGGCGGCGGCCTTGGAAATGATGCCGCGATAGCTTTCCATCCCCGGATGCGCCAGCAGATCGCGGATACGGGCATTCTCGCTTGCGCCCAGGTTCAGTCCCAAGTCCAGGCCCGGATCCCCCTCGGCCACGGGCGGCATTGCCAGCGCGACCGGTGCGAAGTCCGCTATCCGCAAGGGTGCCGCCCGCGCCTTCGCGCGGTTCTGGGCGCGCTGGTAGTACTTGGCATAGCCCTTGGGCACCACCATGGAGCGCGCGTTGCCGAAGGGATCCCGGTAGCGGTAGACGTCGCCCGCCACCGCGCTATCCGGCCACAGCGCCAATACCGCCGCGGTCAACAGCCCCGCCATGATCACTCGTCTTGCCAGGGATGGCCACAGTGTCATCATCGTCGTCGCATTCCATGGCCCGACGCACACACGCGGTCCCCGGGCAACGCGTCGCGCCGCCTGTATCCGCCCCCGGAAAACGCATCATGACCCAGCCCCGCTGCGCTTGTCTCTCAGGCCGATGGGGGAGCTTTGCCATCCCTCAAGGGGATAGATGACTACGCTTTGCTCGGATCCTGCATGAACCCCAGGTCGCGGCCGTCGAAGCGGCGCAGGTTCGGGAATACGTCGTCGAGCGTCCCGGCGCCGGCGCCGAACCAGGTTGCCAGCGTGGCGCCGAACTGATCCACCGCCACGTCCGGCAACATGCGGCCATGGTCGACGAAACCCGGCCCGTCCAATGCCAATTCGGGATGCTTGCCGTAGAACCGGCCACCGCGCACCGCCCCGCCCAGCACCAGGTGATGGCCCCCCCAACCGTGATCGGAACCATTGCCGTTGGACACCAGCGTGCGGCCGAACTCCGAGGCGCTGAAGGTGGTCACCTGGCCAGCCACGCCCATGGCGTCCAGCGCCTGCTGGAACTCGGCCATGGCGCCGCCCAGTTCGCGCAACAGGCCGGGATGCACGTCGTTCAGGCCATCGTGGTTGTCGTAGCCATTCTGCGTCACGAAGAACACCTGGCGGCGCATGCCCAAGGTGTCGCGCGCGGCGATCATGCGCGCCACGATCTTCAACTGCGCCGCCAATGGCGTGGCGAAAGCGCCGCCCACGCTATCGCGCGCCAAGGCGGTACGCAGGCGCGCGTCGGCGCGGATGGAACGCGCCACCAGGGCCGCATGCTGACGCTCGAACAGATGCTCGCCGGACTGCGTGATCAGCAGGCGCATGAGATCGGTGCACGTCGTCGAACCGTAGGTGTCCCGTTGCAGTAGTTCGATGGGGGTGGAGCCCGCCGGACTGACGCGGTAGGCGCTGACATGGCGTCCCGCCAGCAGCAGCGCGCTACCGCCCGCCGTCACGCCCGTGAAGGTGGCATTGGCATTGGCCGCGATGAAGAGGTCCGCCAGGCGGCCGCCCCAGCCGGACGTCGCGCCTTCCGGCGCCAATGCCTGCCAGTAGGCCTGCTGGTCGTTGTGCGAGAACAGCTTGGGCGGCAACGGCACGCGGGCGCCGACGTAGTCGCGCTTGGTGGTGGGCTGGGCCAGCGGGCCGACGTTCAACTGCACCGCCAACTGGCCCCGTTCGAACCACGGCAGCAGTGGCGCCAGACCAGGTGCCAAGGCGTAGGCCTGGTCGCCCGGCAAGGCATCCTTGGGCTTGAGCACGGTGGCGGCCAGCTTGTCACGCGCCAGCGCGATGTCGGCGCGGGCCTGGAAATAGCGGGCGTGGCGCGTGGCGTCGTAAGGGACGATGGTGTTGTAGGGGTCGTTGCCGCCGTACAGGAAGATGCAGACCAGGGCTTTGTAGTCGTCGACGGGCGCGGCCGCAGTGGCGGCGCCCGACTGCCCCGCCGTGGCCTGGCCCGCGGCTACCGCCGGCTGCGCCACCGCCGCGGCCGCCCCCACCGCGGCCATCTGCAGCGCCAATGGGGCGGCGGTGCCGCTCATGCCGAGCAGGGAAGCCCGCCGCAGGAACTCACGTCGCGTGGTTTTGCTGTTCATCATTTCTGCACCAGGTATTCCGGTGTCGCCGCGACCAGCATGATGGCGGCGCGTACGCGGTCCAGCTTGCGGGGCGCCGGGATCTCCGCCACCGCATCGGCGATGACGCGCGCGGTGGCCGGGTTGAACGCATCGCCCGCCAGCAGCAGGGTCACCCGCCGCAACAGCGCCTGCGTATCGTCGGCCAGCGCCACCTCGGCCGCGTAATCGGTCTGCACATCCTCCCAACCACGATCGACGTAGATCGCCAGGAAGTTCAGGTAGCCCGCCACGCTGGTCTCGTCCGTGATCTGGAATTCCGGCGCCACCAGCCCCAGCTGCGCGATGGCGGTATTGGGCGGCGTGAAGCGCGGGCGGAAGAAGTTGAACACCGACGGCGCCCGCAAAGGACTCTGTCCCAGGCGGATGGTGCTGTCGGTCGTATCCGGCATGGACCATTGCCCATTGCGCGAGGTGGCGCCGAAAGCCCGCGCCCACGCGGCGAAGCGCACGATGGGTTCCCGCACCTTGCCCCAGGTGGGCGCGTTCAGCTCGGGCGCGCGCGCTTCCGGATCCAGCAACACGGCCCGCAGTACCGCGCCCAGGTCGCCGCGCCGGCCCTTGCCGTTGTCGGCGAAGGCCGCCGCGACGCGGCCCACGTAAGCGGGGCTGGGATTGCTGGTGACCAGCCGCTGTATCAGCTGCGTGCCGATGAAGGGGCCGACGTTGGGATGGGCGCACAAGGTATCCAGGGCAATGCGCAAGGACTCCATCCCGCCGGTGCCCGGTGGAATCACCGTTCCCAGGAAACGCTTCTCCGACATCGAATGGTTGGCCGGATTCAAGGCCATGGGACGGCGCTGGCACTCCGGTTCCGTTTCCTGTCCCGCCAGGTCCCAGCCGGTGAACACTTTGGCCAGGCCCCGCACGTCGTCGTTGGTATAGGTCTCCACCGCCTTGCCGTCGCGCAGCTTCAGGCTGCCGTCGGGGTTGAGCTCGTACAGGCCGATGGTGAACAGCTGCATCACCTCGCGCGCGTAGTTTTCATCGGGCGAACGGCCGGTCTTGACGTCTTCCTTGCGGCTGCCACGATAGGTGAGCATGCAGCCCATGGCCAGGCTGCGCGTGACGCCTTCCAGCATGTCGCGGAAATTGCCCAGGCTGTGCGTGGACAACGTATCCATGAAGGACGCCGCGCCGAACATGGGCCAGGAAGCCGAAATGGACAGCACGTTGATGACGAAGATTTCGGAGAACGCGAAGGCGGCGCGGGTGCGCAACTGGTCGGGCGCCGCGATGAACTTGCGCCACAGCGTGGCTTCCAGGGGCGCATTGATGCCGTTGCCCTTATAGGCTTCGGTGTTCTTGCCCATCGCCACCAGCCAGTCGAAATGGGACTGCGAATGCGGCGCGGCCAGCTGCTCATCCACCCAGCGGGCGTAGCCCATGGCCACCACCCGGTCGATCTCGGCGGGCGTAGGTCCGAACGTAGCCTGCGCCAGGAAGCGCGAGGCCTGCCCGGCGGTTGGAGCGGGGCCAGGGCCTGGCGCAGGACCTGGGGCGTTAAGCGAAGGAGCGGTGGCGGTGGCTGGCATGCGGACCACCATAGCCATGCCATCGCGGGCTTACAACCGCTGCGTTTGGGGGAGAAGCGCGGTGAAGGATTAGGGCTTTGGACCTTTCCTCATCCCTATGCAGGAGGAAAATCCGCGGCGCACCCTTGTAATCCTGTCTTGCCTTCGCGGAGAGGGCGCCATTTTTTGCTGTGCGGCAACGTCAGCATTGAAAAAATCTGCTCATCCCCAGAAACATGCGATGGTTTCCCGCATGGTCATCATCCGAAAAAGGCCGCGCCTCATCCTTCGGGATGGTGGCGCCAGAGGGCCGTTTTTTGCAAAACTTCCCTCACCCAGCGGCTGACTATGCCCTGAAGCAGCCCTGGGGACTAGCCTTGGAAAAAGGCCTTCAGACTGGCACGGGCGGCGCACCACAACGGTGCCGCCGTTCGTTCCTTCCCCTTTATTTCGGCCAGGCACGCGACTTGCTCAAGTGCTGCGCCGCGCCATTGCGGCTACCCCGCGGATTAGGAGAATGTTATGGACAAGGCTGAAATCCCTCTCGCCCAACGCGACGCGCTGGGACTGATGCTGGATGATCATTTCAAGATCAAGCACCTTTTCAAGGCTTTCAGCCGTGAAAAGGACGCCGAGACCCGCGAGGCCATCGCCCATGAGGCGTGCCTGACGCTGACGGTCATCGCGCAAATCGAAGAAGAGCTTTTTTACCCCTACGTCCGGGCGCGTAACGAAGCGGCTTTCGGCTACCTGATCGACAAGGCCATGGTCGAGCACTCGTGCATCCGCAGCCTGATCGCGCAGATCCAGGGCATGACCTCGGATGACAGCATGTTCCACGCCAAGGTCGCGGTGCTGGGCGAATTGACCAGCCACCACGTCAACGGCGAAGAGGGCGAGCTGTATCCCAAGCTGATCGTGATGAATGAAGACTTGCGCGACATTGGCGCGCAAATGCAGCAACGCAAGGACGAAATAACCATCGAAGCGCACATTGCCTGAGATGGTGGGACTGAGGCACGATGAAAATACTGACTAAGGAAACCCAGCAATCGCGCGCCACGTTATGGCTGGCGCCGGTTACCCAAGGCGGGTTCCGATGGGAAGTGGAGGTCGTCGACACGGGTAAGACGACCGTGCCTCACGTTATCCAATCCGAGCACGTGTTTCGCACGCCGACGGACGCCGCGCTGGATGGCATCCGGGCGCTGGAATCGATGGAAGTCGTCCAGTAGGCGGGCAACGTGCCCAGGAAAACGCACCGCGACGCGGTGCGTTTTTTTATTGGGCGGCGCCGTCCAAACCGTGCGCGTGGGCCCTATTTGCCGGGTACCACGCTGGCGGGCGCCGCCGGGGAAGCGGGCGAGACAGGGGCGGGCGGCGCGGCCGGTTTCTGCGGATGATCGCCCAGCCAGCCGGCGGGATTGCTGTTGCGCACTGTCGTGCGTAGCTCCCTGCCCTTGTCCAGGTGCCCTTGCAAGGCCGGCAGGTTCTTCGCGGCGAAAGCCTTGACGTCCGCATCGCGGGCATTCCTCGCCGCGTCCGTGAACAGTTTGACGGCATCGCGGTGGGCGCTGACCGCCACTTTTTCCACATAGGCCCGGTCGAATCGATTGCGCTGGGAGTTCTGCAACTGGCGCAGCAGGGACTGCTGTGCCCGCGACGGCTCCGTGGGTAGTTGCGCGCCCTTGCTGTCGGCCAGGGCCTGCAGGTCGCGCGCCACCGCCGTGTGGTCGGTGATCATCATCTGGGCGAAACGCTTGACGTCGTCATTGCCGGACTGGTCCAGGGCAAGCTTGCTGGCTGCCATTTCGAACAGGCCGGCCTGCCCCGCCTGCAACAGAAAGCGCTGGTCGCGCCGGCTCAAGTCGGCCGCCTGGCTGTTGCAGGCGGCGCTGGCCGACAACACCAGGGTGGCGCACAGGGCGATGTTCCTGAGAAAAGTCGCGCTGGTCTGTCCGGTCCGTATGGAAATACTCATGACTGTCTCCTGACGATCATTGAGACGATCGCCGCTGCGATCGCTACCGATGCTCCCCCCGGAGGCGGGCGCAAAGCCATTTCCCCTGCCCTGGCTGACCACACGCAGTGGCCACGCTCAGTGGCCACATTCAGTGCCGGCTTTCCAGCATCTCCGCCACCTTGGCCGTCAACTCGCCGACTTCGAACGGCTTCATCAATATGGACATGCCGTGATCCAGCGCTTCACCACCGCCCACCACGGCATTGGCCGCATAGCCGGTCATGAACAGCACTTTCTGCGCCGGCTGCAATTCACGCGCGGCGTCGGCCAGCTGGCGGCCGTTCAAACCCGGCAGGCCGACGTCGGTCAACAGCAGATCGGGCATGACACCGCCGCGCAGCACCGTGATGGCGGCAATGGCATCGCCGGCCGCGATGGTGCGATAGCCCGCATCGGCCAATATCTGGGTCACCAGTTCGCGCACCATGTCGTCATCATCGACCACCAGCACCAGCGGATTGGCGCCGGAGGACGCCACGATCTGTCCTTCACCCTGGATGGCCTGCGGCAACTTCATCACCTGCGGCAGCAGGATACGCAGGCGCGTGCCCTCGCCATCGCCGCTACGCAAGGCGATGCTGCCATCGGACTGCTTGACGTAGCCGTAGATCATGGACAGCCCCAGGCCCGTTCCCTGGCCGATGGGCTTGGTCGTGAAGAAAGGATCGAAAGCGCGTTCGCTGACATCCGGCGTCATGCCGATGCCGGTGTCAGTGACGGTCAGGCAGGTATAGGCGCCGGGCAGCAGGTTTTCCTCCGCGGCGCTTTCTTCGGTCAGGATCTCTTGCGTGAGCGCCACCGTCAGCGTGCCGCCATCGGCCATGGCATCGCGCGCATTGGCGGTCATGCCCAGCAAGGCGCTTTCCAGCTGGCGCGCATCGCATAGCGTGGGCGCCAGATCGGTGGCCACTTCCAGGTTCAAGACGATGTCAGGGCCCACGGCCGCCCGCAACGTCGTCTCCATGGACCGCAACAGCGAGGCGACATCGACAGGTTTGGGATCCAGCGATTGGCGTTGCGCGAAAGCCAGCAGGCGATGCGTCAGCCCCGCGGCGCGGCGGCCGGCCGCCAGGCTGGCGTCGATGAGACGGCCCGCCTTGTCGGCCTCGCCGGTCGCCAGGCGCCGCTGCGCCAGTTGCAGGGAACCCAGCAACCCTTGCAGGATGTTGTTGAAGTCGTGCGCGAGGCCACCGGTCAAATGGCTCAGCGCGTCCAGTTTGCGCTGCCGGAACAGAGCGTCGAGCAGGGGTTGCTCGGGACGCTCGGACGCCTGCCCTGCAGCGGGGAGGTCGGGTTGATCGGTGTCGAAAGCGATGGAAGGCGGCCCCGGCACCAGCGTGTTTTGATCGGAAGGACCTGACATGGACATGCGATAAAACGTAGGCGATGGGCGCCATGCTCGCACTGCCACAGTGAAGACGACGTATCGCTCTGTTACTAGACGTTAACCGAAAGTTATATAAGCACAAATTCAGGCAAATAATTGCCGCGCCTGCTTCAACAGCTCGCTTTTGTTGAGCACGCCCACCAGACGCCGGGACTGCGCATCCGCCAGCACCGGGGTACGTTCGGCCGGCGATTCCACGACGGTCTGCCAGATGTCGAACAGGCGCTGGTCGGCATAGACCACGGGCAAATCGGCCACGTAGGTGGAAGTGCCGATAGCCGCTTCAGCCTCGGCCTGGTTCGCATTCACGCGCGCCACCACGTCCTGCAGCCACACCGCGCCCTTGAAATGCAGGTCGTCATCGACCACGAAGACGAAGCGGTTCTTGCCGGCCACGCCCACGGCCACCGCTTCGCGCAGCGGCGTGTCCTGCCCGACCGGATTGGGCAAGGGCCGCATGACCATGCCGGCGGTGGCATCCGCCAGGCGGGAACGGCGGTCGGAACGGGCCCGGTGGCGCGCGGTCACGGAGTACGCGCCGCTGTCGCCCAGCGCCATGGAGATGGCATAGGCCACCACCGTGGCCAGCATCAGGGGAAAGACGAAGGTCGATTCCTGCGTCATTTCGAAGACCATCAAGGTCGACATGAGCGGCGCCTGGGTGGTCGCCGCCAGGCCGGCGGCCATGCCGGCCACGCCCAGCAGCACGGTGCTGTCCGCCACGCCCAGCCATTGCGCCGCCAGCGGCGCGCACGCGGATCCGGCCAGCGCGCCTATCATCAGCGACGGCGTGAACATGCCGCCGATGGCGCCTGACCCGACCGTGGCCGCCGTGGCGAGTATCTTCAGCGCCAGCAAGATCAGCAAAGGCGAGGACAGGGCCTGCCCATCCAGCAGGCTGACCACAGGGGCGAAGCCGTTGCCCGTGACGTCCGGCGCCACCAGGGTGATCAGTCCCACGACCAGGCCGCCCAGGGCCATGCGCACCACCAGGGACCCGTGCAGGCGCGCGAACCCCGTGCGGGCCAGGCGCACCACCCGCAGGAAGATGGCGCCCGCCGCGCCCGCCGCCACGCCAACCAGCATGATGGCAAGCATGCCCGGGCCGGTGACATCGAAGGCGAAGGGTGGCAGGGCATAAAGCGGCGTGAAGTGGCCCATCACGCTGACCACCCACGTCGCCGCGGCCGCCGCGGTGAACAGAAAGCCCACGCGGCGCAATTCCAGGCCGCCGTAGGCGATCTCGGCGACGAAGATCGCCGCCGCCAGCGGGGTGTGATAGACCGCGGCCAGGCCGCCCGTGGCGGCCAGCGCCACTGCCAGGCGGAAGTCCTCGCCACGCAGCACGGAGAGACGCGTGTTGCCGCGGCCCGGGCCGGCACGGAAGGGATAGCACAGCCAGGACGCGGCCGTGGCCGACAACTGGACCATGGCGCCTTCCTTACCGATGGAGCCGCCCGACACGATGGAGAAAAACGAGGAGACGCAGCGCAGCAGGGACGGAATCACGGGAATGCGATCCGTCTTCCCGTCTATGGTTTCCAGGTATTCCGACACCGTGCCATCTGCCTGCTCGCGGCGCAGGGCCTGGGCCAGGATCAGTGCCGCGATCGCCGCGCCTATGACCGGACAGGCGACACGCACATACCAGGGCAGCGTCGCGAACACATGCGAGATATCGCCTTCGCGGCCGAACAGCCAGGTGGTGGCATGGTCCAGGCTGGTACGAAAGGACTGCGCCGCCAGCGCGCCCAGGGCGCCCATCGCGGCCGCCACCAGCAGCCCGCGCAAATAGCCCAGCGCGACGCGTTCGGTGGCGGCCACGCCGGCAAGATCGCTATCCGTGCGAAAGAAACGGGGGATTTTCATGGGGTCGCCCCATCGACGTTCCTGTTGGCGCGCTGCAGGGCCTCGCGCATGGCTTTCATCTGCGGCGACCACGCGGCGTTGCGTCGCGCCAGCACGGCGACTTCGCGGCGCAAGGGCAATTGCGGCCCGGCCGCCAGGGCCACCACGCCGCTGGCATCCTCCAGCAGGGCCGCGGGCGCCACCGTCAACCAGTCGCCGCCGGCCACCAGCTTCAATGCGCCGGCCGAGACGAAGTCGACTTCCAGCACGGGCGTGGGCGGCGTCAGGCCGTCGTTGGCATAGGCCGCGTCCAGGTGCTGGCGCAAGAGCGACGTGCGCTTGGGCAGGATCCAGCGTTGCTGCGCCAGCACTTCCAGGCTGACCGGCGCCCGCTTCAGCAGCGGATGGCCGCGCCTGGCGACGATGCGCAGATCATCGCGGCCGACCGCCTGCTGGCGCAAGGCAGCGGGCACGGCGCGCTCCATCGGCGCGACGACGACATCCAGCGCGCCCTGCTCCAGCAGATCATGCAACTCGTCGGCCACGCCCAGCGTCAACGTCACGCGCAGGCCCGGACGTTCGGGCAGCAGCACTTCCAGCGCGGGCAGCACGGCCGTGTCCATGGTGGCCGCGGTGGCGCCCACGCGCAGCAGGCCGACGTCGCCCGCGGACAAGGCCTGGGCATGCCGGATGGCGTCTTCGTACTGGTCCACCACCTTGCGCGCATGCTCGGCGAAAGCCAGGCCGGCGGCGGTCGGCCGCACGGCGCGCGCGCTGCGGTCGAACAGGGCCAGGCCGGTCTCGTCTTCCAGGCGCTTGAGCGATTTCGACAGCGCCGGCTGCGTCACCGCGCAGGCCGATGCAGCCCGGCCCAGATGGCCGTGCGCCACCACCGCGAGGAAATAGGAAAGATCACGCAGGGACGGATTCATGAATGATCGTCATATTGGAGATAACTTTCAGGAATGAAAGTGTACCGCAGGCGGAGCGCGGCCGGGCATTGCTGACCGCCAGCCGGCCGTCATTCCGTGTGCGGCACGGGCATGGCGGGGCCGGCGTCCGCCTAGAATGGCAGCCATGACTGCAAGCTCGCCTACGCCGGATGGAATCGCGCCGCCGCTCCCCACGGGCGCCGTCACCTATGCCATCGAGCTGGAAACCAGCGGGTGGAACTATGCGGCACGGGCGGACGAGACGCTGTTGCAAGCGGCGTTGCGCGCGGGCATCCGCCTGGCGAGTTCATGCCGCAATGGCACCTGCCGCGCCTGCATATGCCATCTGGAAGCCGGCGCCATCACGTATGTCGTGGAGCGCCCGGGCCTGAGCCGGGATGAAATCGAAGAGGGTTGGATCCTGCCTTGCGTGGCCCAGGCCCGCGCGGATCTGCGGCTGGCCGGCGACAGCGCCGAACGCGTCGTGGCAGATCCGCCGCGCCCGCTGCCCCTGGGACCGCGACGCTAAGCTTGCTGGCGGCAGCCGGTGGCGGCTTGCATCGACCCTGCGTCCGTTGCAGGCGCCTCATCCAGCCGTGGACGCAATACCGGCGACGTTCCAGGAAGCGAAGACGTCCACCAGATAGTCGAGGAACACGCGGACCTTGCGTTCCTGGGTGGCGCGCTGCGGAAACAAGGCATGCAGCTCGACGTCGGGCCAGCGCGTCCAGCCGGGCAGCACGCTTTCCAGCGCGCCGCTGGCCAGGTGGCGTCCGACCAGCATCTGCGAGGCCAGTACGATGCCGGCGCCATTGAGCGCCTGGCGGATCAGGGTGGCCGATTCGTTGGCCACCAGCACCGGCCGCAAGGTCAGATCGCTGATTTCGCCGCTGCCGATATGCCTTAACCGCCATTGCGCCAGGGGTGCATCGCCACCGCTGCTAAGCAGGTCGTGGCGGCGCAAGTCGCGCGGGTCCGCCGGCCGCCCGGTGCGCTCCAGGTAGGCGGGGCTGGCCACCAGCACGGCACGCGACAGGCCCAACTGGCGGGCGGCGTAAGTGGTGTCCGGCAAGGGGCCTATGCGTATCGCGATGTCGTAGCCATGCTCGACCAGGTCGAGGGCCTCGTTGTGATACGTCAACACCAGTTGCACGCGCGGATGGCTGGCGCGAAACGCGGCCAGCGTCGGCTCAAGCACCAGCAAGCCCAGGGCATAAGGTACCAGCACGCGCAGCGTGCCCTCGGCTTCCGTGCGCAGGCTGGCAACGGAGGCGCGCGCATCGGCCAACATCTGTTCGGCCTGCAGGCAGCGGGCATAGAACTCGCGTCCCGCGTCGGTGCTGCGCACTTTGCGTGTGGTGCGGTAGAGCAGTTGTACGCCAAGGCCTTCCTCCAGCGCCTTGACCTGTCGGCTGACGCTGGTCAAGGGCATGTCCAGCAAGGCCGCCGCGCCGGAGAAGCTGCCTGCCTCGACGACACGCAGGAAAACTTGTACGTGTTCGAACTTCATGCGCGTGCGCCGTCCGCTTTATACCGTTTAGAGCAAGAGAAATTCCCGATTTCGGCAGTTTATTCCATTCCACCACCCCTTTAGACTGCCTTGATCATGGCCAGTCCTACCAGCACCTCCCCCCCCGCGCCGCGCCGCCTGCTCGCCCTGCCGTCCTTCATCGACGGGCCCGCGCTGGGCTTTGCCATCCGCACCACGGTGGCGTCGTTGCTGGCGTTCTACCTGGCGCTGCAGATGCAGATGGACAATCCCAAGTGGGCGGCCATGACGGTCTGGATCGTGGCCCAGGGTTCGCGCGGGATGAGCCTGTCCAAGGGACGCTACCGCGCCATCGGCACCCTGGCCGGTGCGGCGGTGGCGCTGGCGCTGGTGGGCACGATGGCGCAAGCGCCCTGGCTGTTCCTGGCGTGCCTGGCGGTGTGGCTGGGCCTCTGCACTGCCCTGGCCACGGGGCTGCGCAACTTCAGTTCGTATGGCGCGGTGCTGGCGGGCTACACCGCCGTCATCATTGCCATGGACAGCGTGGGGCAGCCCGGGGAAGTCTTCGATATCGCGGTGGCGCGCGTCTGCTACATCCTGCTGGGCGTGATCGTGGAGGGCGTGCTGGCGGCGGTATGGGAGCCGGACCGAGGCCTGGCCGACATCCGCCGCCGGCTCGATGACTACCTGCGCAAGGCCGCGGAGCTGACCCGCCGCATGATGAGCGGCGAAGCGCCAGGCCATGCGCCGCAGCGCCTGTTCGTGGCCGGCCTGGACATGGACACCGCGGTGCAATTCGCCGCCGCCGGTTCGCTGGAGGTGCGTCGCCGGATGGGCCACGTGCGTGCCGCCACGGTGGCCACCATGGCACAGCTGGTCGCCGCCCACGCGCTGGCCGAGGACCGGCGTGCCGACGGCCAGGCCGGCGCGCCGCCTGAGCTATTGCAACTGGTGGGCGATATCGCCGCGCAGCCGGCCGGGCGGGCGGCGGCCGCGCGCGAGCAGGCGCGCCTGGCCGTCGCGGTGCAGGCGCAGCGGATGGCGGACTGGGATGGCGGCGCGGACTGGCGCGGCCGTCTGGCGGACGCCAAGCGCCTGGCACTTCTGCGCGCGCTGGAAACGGCCACGCAGGCACGCGAAGCCGTGTGGCAGGCCCATCCCGCCCGTACCCGCGAACGTTATGCCACGCATCTGGACAGCGCCGCCGCCGTGCGCAACGGCATCCGCGCCGCGCTTGCGATGATGTTGGCCGCCGGCTTCTGGATCGGCACGGCGTGGCCGTCGGGCCCGGGCTTCGTCACCATCACGGGGGTGGTGTGCGCGTTGTTCTCCACCCGGCCCAATCCGGTCGCCGGCGGCATCGGCTTCCTGCAGGGCACGGCGCTGGCGGCCGTGGTGGCCATTCTGTGGGTGCTGCTGGTGATGCCGCTGGCGCATGACTACGCCAGTTTCGCCCTGCCCCTGGCGCTGGTACTGGTGGGCGCGGGGCTGGCGATGCGGCGGCCCGCGACGGCGGCCATCGGCGCGTCGTTTTCCATTTTCCTGTGGGATCTGCTGTCACCGGGCAATGGCACCTACGCCTATGTACCGGGGCAGTTGAACGGGGCGATCACGCTGATGGTGGGTATTGCCTGCGGCGTGGTGGCCTTTACGCTGCTGTTTCCGACCGACCGCCGCGCTGCCCTGGCGCGCCTGCATGCCGCGATCCGCCGGGATCTTGCCGGTTTGGGGCAAGGGGCGGGGCAGATGCTTGAGCCGCTGCGCCGGGCGCCC
Organism: Achromobacter sp. HZ34; assembly: GCF_002209485.1. Lineage (GTDB taxonomy): Bacteria > Pseudomonadota > Gammaproteobacteria > Burkholderiales > Burkholderiaceae_B > Bordetella_C. Next base: position 71,597 of record NZ_NJIX01000005.1, read on the forward strand.
TCCCCGGCGCGGCTGCATAGCAAGACGGCCGATCGTATCCGCCAGCAGATGGCACAGGGCATACAGGTGCCGCCTGCGCAAATGGCGCGGGACCTGGATGGCATTCTGGGAGCATTGGCGATCGGCGATGCCGTTATCCGCTTGCGCCATCAGGGCGGCGAGGGCAGCGGGCATCCGACGGCGCTGACGGCACGCGAACGCGACACGCTGCTGCGGCGTCTGCGGAGGCAGGACTTCAGGGGTGTCGCGCGCCTGGCCACGCGGCTGGCCGACCGCCTGGCACGGCGGGTGGCGATGGCAACGCCACCGGCCCGGGATTCCCAGGAAATGGCTGGAACTGCAGAAACCGTAATGGAAAAGGCCGCCATCAAGGCGGCCAATGTGCGAACAGCTCAGCTGAGGACGATACTGCTGCTGCGCGAGATCGCGGCCACCATCGCCATGCACCATGACTTCCTGGCGGGCACGCCATTTCAAGCGGTGGCGTGAGCCGTTGATGCCTGAAGGCGGCCACGGCCAGCCGGAAACACGGGGCGTGGACGTGGGCCGAGCCAAACATGGCCCGGCAGGACAGCCGTCGATCAGCTGACCGAGTAGCCCCGGCCCGTCATGCACGCGGACATGGCACGGTTATACGAGTCGACCTGGACGTTGTTGGAATATTGGGTAACCGCGCCGGGGTTGAAGCCGCTCTGGTTCATCGCCCAATTCTGGCACTCGCCGCGATCCCGGTTCTGCTGCGCCTCCGACTGCCCGCGCGCGGGATAGGCGATCAGGTCGCCAGTCGAACGGGCGGCTGGGGGCGCGTATTCAGACTGCGCAACGGGAGGCGCGGCATACACCGGCGGGGCTGCGTAGACGGGAGGTGCGGCGTAGACCGGCGCGCTATAAACCGGCGCCGAATAGACGGGGGCAGCATAGGTGGGCTGGTTGGCGGCGATCAGGGCGCCGGCCGCGACCAGGCCCAAGGCACCGGCCACCCACCAACCGTCGGAACCACCACCGTGGTAGCCGTGGTAACCGCCGCCATAATAGCCGCGAGCCAGGACGGGGCTGCTTGCCGACGCCAGCATCAAGGTGGCAACGGCCAAAGTCGTAAGCGTGAGCTTTTTCATAGTCATACTCCGGACATCCGAGAAACGGATGCACTAGCCTTCACTGTACCGAGTTATCGCCGCCCGAAGGGCGAAAAAAGATGGAAGGTTAAAGCAGATGGTTTCAGTCCATTTCTCCCAGGCCGGAAAGCCACGCTTAAACCACGATCAGTCGCAAATTTGGCAGCATCGCAGCCTTTTTTTCAGCGCACGTTCAGCGAGTGGTCATGACATGCCTTGAGTCCTGATCGCCCCCCGGCCCTGCCGGGGCCGGGGCCGGAGGCGGGGGGGACGGGCGGAACGGACGCCGCGCGGCGCCTCGTGCCGTCGCGTACAGAGACGAGGCAGGATGAGTGCCGGGCGATGGTCCCGGCAATCTTCGCTAGGCCGGCATATCGCGCACGGTGCGCAACAGGGTCTCGATTTCGGCATCCGTGTTGTAGAAATGCGCGGCCACCCGGACGTGGCCTTCGCGGGCGGCGGTAACGACGCCGGCGCGCAGCAGCGCCTGGCGACACGTTGCGGCGTCGTGGCGCGGATGACGGAATACGACGATGCCGGAAGCGAAGTCGCCCCGATCCGCCCCGCCCTGCACGTGGCAGCCGGCGTCCAGCAGGCCACGGGCCAGATGTCCGGCATGGCGCAATACCGCGCCTTCGACGCGCGCCGGCCCGGCGGCGCGCAGCAAGGCCAGGCTGGCGCGTGCCCCCACGATGCCGTGGAAACCCAGGATCCCGGTCTCGAAACGCGCAGCGCCCGCGCGTGGCTCGTAACGGTGATCGAAGTAGGAGTCGCGCGGCGTCAGGCTGCGCGGCCCGGCGGCGGACAGGCTGAGCCGTTCGGCCAGGCGGTCGCCGACGTAAAGCCACGCCACCCCTTGCGGCGCAAGCATCCACTTGTACGCGTGCACCACCAGCGCATCGATGGGCAGGTCGGCCACATTCATCCGCAAGGCGCCCACCCCCTGCACCCCATCGACCACCAGCAGAATGCCGCGCTGGCGGCAAGCCGCGCCCAGCCGCGCCAGATCCACACGGCAACCGCTGCTGAATTGCACCCAGGACACGCACATCACGCGAGTAGCGGCGCCGCAAGCGGCCAGCAAAGCGTCCACATCGACGCGGCCGTCCACGCAGGCCACCGTCCGCACTCGCACCCCGCGCCCCTGCAGCGTCATCCAGGGCAGGACGACCGAGGGGAAATCGATGGCGGGCACCACCACCTCGTCACCCGCCTGCCAGGGCAGCCCCGCCGCGATCAGGCTGATGGCGGCGGACGCATTGGCCGCATACGCCACTCGATCGGGTGACGCGCCAATATAGGCGGCGAACTCGGCCCGCGTGGCGTCGGCGATGTCATGCAGGCCGGCATGGGCCAGCGATCCGCGCCGGCCTTGCTCGGCCAGGCTATCGGCCACCGCCCGGGCCGTCAGGCGCGGCGTGGGCCCCAGGCTGGCGTGGTCCAGGTAGGCCAGATCGTCGCAGACGGGGAAATGGGCGCGCCACGCGGAGCCATCCAGGGGCTCGTTCGTCGCGGGGAAGGCGTCGGGTGGCATGGTGGTATCCGGCATGTTCAAGGGGCTAGGAGTCAGCATGGGATGAGGCGGCAGCGCGAACCGCGGCGGCATGCCACGCGCACGCGACAGTCCGCTAGAGCAGGACGATGATAGCGCCCCCCGTCCCCGTGCCAGAGTCAAGGGCAAAAATCCGGAGCTGACGCCTGGGGCGACGCCAAACACCGACTTAAGCGACAATAGGCGATCGGCGGACCTCAGGCCGCGGCCATACCGGCCGTGCTCGCGGCCACCCTGGAGAAAATATAGTGGCATCCCACGAAAACGTCAGCATGGCGCTGTTCTGCGACTTCGAGAACGTCGCACTCGGCGTGCGCGACGCCAATTACGAAAAGCTCGATATCCGGCTGGTGCTGGAAAAGCTGCTGCTCAAGGGCAGCATCGTGATCAAGAAGGCTTACTGCGACTGGGACCGCTACAAAGGCTTCAAAGCAGCCATGCACGAGGCCAATTTCGAATTGATCGAGATTCCCCACGTGCGCCAGTCCGGCAAGAATTCCGCTGACATCCGCCTGGTGGTCGATGCACTGGACCTCTGCTATACCAAGTCCCACCTGGACACCTTCGTCATCATCAGCGGCGATTCCGACTTCTCGCCCCTGGTGTCCAAGCTGCGCGAAAACGCCAAATACGTCATCGGCGTGGGCGTGAAGCAGTCCACCTCGGACCTGCTGATCGCCAACTGCGACGAATTCATTTTCTACGACGACCTGGTCCGCGAAACCCAGCGCTCGGCGGCACGCCGCGACGGCCGCGATAACAATGCGACGCCGCGCCGCTCGCCTGAAGACGAACGGCGTCGCAAGGAAGAAGTCGATGCGCGCCGCAGCAAGGCCATCGAATTGGCCACGGAGACCTTCGATGCGCTGGTGGCCGAACGCGGCGACAGCGGCAAGATCTGGGCGTCCGCGCTGAAGGACGCCATCAAGCGCCGCAAGCCGGATTTCAACGAGTCCTATTACGGCTTCCGCGCCTTCGGCAACCTGCTGGAGGAAGCGCGGGCGCGCGGCCTGCTGGAAATCGGCCGCGACGAGAAGTCGGGCACGTTCGTGTATCGCACTGCCGGGACCGGCGAGGGAGCCGGTGGCGAGTCCGATGCCCAGCCACCGCGCCAGGATGGGCGCAGAAGCGGGCGTGAACGCGGCACGGGTGATGCCCGGCGCGACGACACGCGCAACGATCGCGGGAGTGCCGCTCGCGGCCAGCGCGGCTCGGAGCAGGATCAGGATGACGTCCGCAACGAGGGCGACGCCGATGAACAGGGCACGAGCGTCGATGCCGGTCGTGCGGACACGGCACGCGAAGGGCAGCGTTCGCGTGGCCGGGGCCGTGGCGAGCGTGGCCGACGCTCGGGGCGGCAGGCGGATGTCTCCGCGCCGCAACTGCCTGCCGGCGACGGGGATAGCGCCAATGCCGCTGCCGCTGCCGGTGCCAGTTCCAGCGACAACTACAACGACAACGGCTACATCTACAGTACCGACAGCGACAGCGACTACGTTGGCCAGAATGAAGCGTTGCAGTCTGCCGACGCGCCGACGGACACGACGCCCGCGAGCGACCCGGCGCCCGTGGCGCAAGAGACCGAGGCCAAGGATAATCGTAAGCGTCACCCTGTCCCCGCGCGCACGGCCAAGGCCGCCGCGAAGAAGGCCGCGCAGGAAGCGGCAAGGCAGAGTGGCTCGGGGAATCCCTTCGTTTCATCGCCCTTCACGCCGCCGCCGTTTACTTCATCGTCCGCCCCTTTGCCGTTCTCTGGGTCTTCATCATCGTCGTCCTCATCGCCCTTCAGGGACGATGCGCCCTGGGACGATGCGCGTGCGGATTCCGGTGTCGCGGCGGATCACGCCCAGCCAGGCACTGCGGGTAACGCGGAAGCTGGCGACGCAGGCCAGGAACCAGCCATGAAGACCAGTTCGAATCGGCGCGGCACGGGCCGCCGCTCACCGGCGGGGAAGAAAGCAGCCGGTCGCGCGACCGATACGGCTGGCAGCGACAGCGTGCGCAACGATGGGCCGGCCATCGATGCCGTGGCCACCGCTGCGGCTGGCACGCGTGGATCTGCCGCCAAGGCAGCGGGCACGGATGCCGCGCAGGCGGGCGATGCGGTCGACAACGGTGCTACCCGCAGAGCCCCTGCCAACCGCCGGTCGCCACGCAAGACCGCGCCTGCGTCGGCGGCGTCCACGGCCACGGATCAGGCGCCCCCCTCGGACCCGGCCACGTCGCCCACCGACACGCCTGCCGCCGCCAAGCGCGCACCGCGCAAGACCGCGACGCGCGCTCGCCGTCCCCGCAAGGACGACGAGGCATAGCCTACCCTGACCTCTACCGCGGGCCCACCGGCCCGCGGTAGAACCCTCGCCTGCTTCAGCCTCGCCCATGACGAAAACCATGAAAAGAACGTCCGGCCTGTTGATCTTCCTGCTGCTGTTGGGCGCCGGCTGGACGGAAATTTCCTGGTACATCGGCAAACGCGCGCAACACGCCAGTGTGCTGTGGGTCGAGGACGCCAACCAGCGCTTGCGCGAATCCCTGCCCGGCATTCCGCTGGTCATCGAGACCGAAAGCTATGACCGCGGCCTGTTCTCCTCCCACGCGCGCTATGTGCTGCAATGGCGCCCCGTCACTGCCCCCGGCGTGCTGTTGCCACCGAGTGGCAGCTATGCCCTGGCCTGGGCCGACGTCGATATCGAACACGGCCCCTACCCGCGCCGGCCCGTGACGTCACTGGACGGTAAACCGGGAGCGTTCGGCGGCTCGCTGGGCACCGCCAGCCGCATCGCCATCCACGTCAAGGGCGCCCCGGCCCTTTCTGCCGCGCTCAATCTGCCGCAACCGATCGCCTTGGGTGCCATCGATGCCCGCGTCGATTATCACGGCGACGCCGATGTCCAATGGCGCATGCCGCCCTGGCGCGCCGTCGCCAACGGCAGCCATGTGTCCTGGCATGGCGCGACGGGCGCCGGCCGCGTGCAAGGCGATGGCACTTTGCGCCTGTCGGCGTCGTCCGACGGATTGACCATGGGAGCCTCCGAAGCGGCAGCGAAGGACACCGCCGTGGACGCCACTGAGGACGCCAAAAAGGACGCCACCAAGGATGCAGCCAGGCGCGCGGCCACGGACGCCGCCACGGCCACTACCGCGATCACCGGGCTGGCGCTGACGGTAGACCTGAGCCCTGGCGCTTACGTACTGACGCCGGGCACGGTCAGCCTGGATATCAAGCGCTGGCGCGACACCTATCAGGACGATCACGGCCAGGCCCACCCCTGGGAAGCGCGCGACCTGCACTGGCAGAGCAAGGTGGTATCGGATGAGACAGGCCTGGACCTGGCCATCGACTACCGCCTGGGTGACTTGCGCGCCGGCCAGGGCAAGGACAGGCAGGCCGGCAAGAAAAATGACGGCCAGGGAGACCGCGCGGGACAAAGTCGCGGACAAAGCCTGGGGGAAAGCCTGGGACAAGGCTCCGGCCAGGTGCGCCTGTCGCATCTGGACGGCGCGACGCTGACGCGGGTATGGCAGGATGCACGCCTGCTGGCCAGCGCATTGATCCTGGGCCGGGTCCAGTCGACCACGGTCAGCGCGATAGTCACGGACTTGTCACGCGCCGGCGTGGCGCTGATCGAGCATCAGCCGCGCCTGGCGCTACAGGCCGTCACGTGGCAATCGCCACGGGGCGACAAGGCCACGCTGGACACGGCGCTACAGATGGGACCGGCGCCCCAACGCGTGTTGAACATCGATCCCTTGTGGGCAGTACTGGACATGGTGCGCGATTTCGATCTGAAGGCGCGGGTGCCCGCCGCCATGCTGCGGGACTTTCCAGGTTTGAATCGACTGACGCAAGGGACGGGTATCTTCGTCAAGGATGGCGCGGACCTGGTGGCCGCGTTGCAGACCGACGAGGACCGTGCTTCGATCAATGGCAAAGCCATGCCGACGCAGCAATGGCTGGCGCGCTATGCCGGCCCAAGGCCGCACACCATTCCCCTGCCGCAGATCGAGCAGCCGCCCGGCCCGCCGCTGCTGGGCCTGCCCGGCGACATGCTGCAGCCGGACCTGCTGACCCCGAACATGCTGCCGCCGGGATGGGTGCCACTCAACGGGCCTTCGCCTGCCATCCCTGCCCCGCCACCACCGTCGTCCCTCGTGCCGCCGCCTGAGCTCCCGCCCGGCGTGTCCGGCCGTGACAGCAGCGTGGGAGGCGATGCCCACGCGGAGAGCGGCGACGCCACGGACTATCTGCAAGATGCCGCGGCGGATGCGGTGGGCGATATGCCTGACACCACCGTGACGACGGATGCGATGGAAGCGCCGGACGCGGCCGTCGATGCCGCCATCGACGTCGCGCGTCCGGCGCGTTGATGGCTTGTTGATCTGGATCATGGCGGCCGCGCCAGCGGCCACATAACGCTATCGTGCTATTCCCTGGGGCAGCATGACAAGCTAGACTGCGACATGGCTCCTGGTTCGCGAGCGCTTGCAAAAGGCTACGAACCGGATGGCACGTCCGCCATGCTTCGTATTTTCGTCATCCCTTTGTCAGACTCAGGTGACCCCATGAAAAAACCCGCCAACTCGAGCAAGTCAGCAAGCAAGAAGTCCAGCCTGGTCAAGCGCCGCCTCGCGCCGCTCGCCACGCCGTCCGATCTCACGGCAAACGCCACCCGCGACCTGAGCGGTGCGTTGAATCAACTGCTGGCCGATGTCTTCGCGCTGTATCTGAAGACCAAGAATTTCCATTGGCATGTCAGCGGTCCGCACTTCCGCGACTACCATCTGCTGCTGGACGACCAGAGCGCCGAGATCTTCGCCATGACCGATCCCATCGCTGAACGCGTCCGCAAGCTGGGGGGTACCACGCTGCGTTCCATCGGCAACATTGCGCGCAGCCAGCGCATCCTGGATAACGATGCGGACTATGTGCAGCCGCTCGACATGCTGGCCGAGCTGCAGGAAGACAACAAGCAGCTGACCGCCTCCATGCGCATCGCCCACGACCTGTGCGACGAGCATGGCGACATCGCCAGCGCCAGCCTGCTGGAGAACTGGATCGACGAAACCGAACAGCGCACCTGGTTCCTGTTCGAAACCAGCCGCCGCGGCGATTCGACCGGTCATTGATGCACTGACGTTGATGCGCCTGCGTTGATGCGCTTGGCATGCAGTGAAGGCGCCCCTTCGGGGGCGCCTTTTCACGTCTGCCGCCCGTTGGTACGGGGAGCGTTGAGGGGGCGGAGCCCCCTCAACGCAATTACGATATGCCGCTCTACTCCAAATCGGGAGTCACTGCTGCGCACGTTTCAGCAGTTGCTCGCGTTCGCGGGCGTTGTCGGTCAGGGCGGCGGCGTCCTTGAAGGACTGGCGTGCTTCGTTGTCGCGGCCCAGCTTCATCAGCAGATCGCCACGCACGGCATGCAGCCAGGGATAGTCGCTCAAGGCGACCGTCAGCGCATCCACTTCCTGCAAGGCGACGGCCGGCCCTTGCGCCATGCCCAGCGCCACGGCGCGGTTCAGCCGCACGACCGGGCCCGGCGCGACCCGGTCCAGCACGTCATACCAGCCCACGATCGCAGCCCAGTCCGTATCCTCGACACGCCGCGCCCGCGCATGGCAGGCCGCCAAGGCCGCTTGTATCGTATAAGCACCGACGCCTGCCTGTGACGCCAACGTCAGCGCACTGTCCAGCGCAGCCAGTCCCCGCGTAATGGCGACGGCGTCCCATCGATCGCGGTCCTGGTCCGCCAACAGCACCATGCGTCCTTGCGCGTCGGCCCGTGCCGGCAGGCGCGACGCCTGCAATTCCATCAACGCCAGCAGGCCCATGGTTTCGCTATCGGTCAGCGCCAGGCGCGCCAGCAGACGGCCCACGCGCAGGGCCTCTTCGCACAAGGCCGGCCGCGCCCAATCTTCCCCCGAAGTCGCCGCGTAGCCTTCGTTGAAGATCAGATAGATCACCTCCAGCACCGCATCCAGGCGCTGCGCGCGCTCGGCCGCGCCGGGCACCTCGAAAGGCAGCCTGGCCTGCGCCAGGCTACGCTTGGCCCGCACGATGCGCTGCGCGATGGTGGCCTCGGAAGCAAGGAAAGCTCGCGCGATCTCGGTGGTGCTCAGGCCGCCCACCAGACGCAAGGTCAGCGTCACCCGCACGTCGCGCGACAGCGCCGGGTGACACGCGACGAACATGAGGCGCAGGACGTCGTCACCGATGTCGTCCTGACGCGCCGCGTCCAGGGCCGGCACGAAGTCCGGTTCGACGCGCGCCCCCAGGGCATCGAGGTCGGCGCCCAGCTGCTCCTGCTTGCGCGCATGCAGCGTGTCCTGCCGCAGACGGTCGAGCGCGCGATTCTTGGCGGTGGTCATCAGCCAGGCTCCCGGGTTGTCGGGCACACCCTGGCGCGGCCAATGCTCCAGGGCGGCTACCAGGGCGTCCTGCGCCAGGTCCTCGGCCAGGCTGACGTCGCGCACCACGCGCGCCACGCCGGCGATGACCTTGGCGGCCTCGTCGCGCCAGACCGCCTCGATGGCGGCAGCCGCCCGCGCCGATGAGGATACGCCCCTCATGTTGCGCGCCCCGCTTGCAGGACACGGCCAACCCAGCCACGGGTCGAGCTATCGGCTCGGCCGCCGCACGACGCGCCCTTGCCCAGGCGCCCATAGTCACGACGAACGAAACCGTCCAAGTTCGACATTGCCCGCGCCGATACCGACGCGCCGCGCGTCATTCCGGGCTACTCATAGCAAGGCGCGACGCGGCGCACCTCGACGGTGGCCCATTGCGCCGCCGGGCACTCCGCGGCGATCCGCAGCGCTTCCTCGCGCGACTCGCAGTCCAGCAGGAAGAAGCCGCCGATCATTTCCTTGGCTTCCGTGAACGGGCCATCGATCAGGCGGCTGCGTCCTTCGCGCACCTGCACCCGCACGCCTTCGGTGTCGGTAGCCAGGGACTCGCAGGCCAGCAGCTTGCCGCGCGCCTGCAACTGGCCGGCGAACTCGCCCATGCGGGCATAGGCCTCCCGCCCTTCCTCGGCACTACGGGTGGCGCGCTGGCCAGGCGGTTCGACGATGAGCAGCAGATAACTTGCCATGGGAGTCTCCTCGAAGTGAAGGCGCGATGCGACGCCGCGACTCCCGCAGTCTAAACGCAGCGGGCGGCACCACAAAGCGTGATGCCGCCCGCTGCGTTCGGCGCGCCAGCCATGCACGCCCGCCCTGTTTCATGACGATGACATTCCTGGCCCCGAGCCATGCGTCCAGGCCATGCACGCGGTACGAGACGCTCAATGCGCCAGGCGTGCCGGCGCGCCCGCGCCGTTCATCTGCGTCAGATCCTCCGTGACGCCGCCCAGGGTGCTGGACTGGGTCAGCGACACATCGACCACCTCGGCCATGATCTCCGTCACTCGGCGCGACGATTCGACGATATCGTCCATGGTGCTGCCGGCCGAATGCACCAGCGACGCACCGCGTTCGATCTGCTGCACCGACGTGGTGATCAGGCTCTTGATTTCCTTGGCCGCCGCCGCGCTGTTCTGCGCCAGGCTGCGCACTTCCGCCGCCACTACCGCGAAGCCCTTGCCATGGCCGCCGGCGCGGGCCGCCTCCACCGCGGCATTGAGCGCCAGGATATTGGTCTGGAACGCAATGCCATCCATCACGCCGATGATGTCGGCGATACGCCGCGAGCTGTCGGAAATCGCCCCCATGGTCGACACCACGTCCTTGACGGTCCGCCCTCCCGCCTCGGCCACCTGACAGGCCGCCTGCGCCAGTTCGTTGGCCTGCGACGCGCGGCCCGCGTTCTCCGACAGCCCCTGCACCGCAATCCGCAACTTCTGCGCGGCCAGCACGCGGCGCGTGATGTCGGTGGCGTACTTCACCACCTTGAAAGGCCGGCCCTCGGCGTCGAAGATGGGGTTGTAGCTGGCCTCGATCCACACTTCGCGCCCGCCCTTGCCGACACGCCGGTATTGCCCGGCGTCGTAGATGCCGCTACCCAGGCGCCGCCAGAATTCGGCATAGGTCGCTGTCTTGCGGTTTTCCGGCGGCATGAACATGGCGTGATGACGGCCGATGATTTCCGCCTCGTCATAGCCCATGGCGCCGAGAAACAGCGCGTTGGCCCCCAGGATGGTCCCGTCCAGATCGAATTCCGCGATCGCCTGCACCTTGCTGATGGCGGCCAGTTGCCCAGCGCTGTCGTCGCTGCGGCGCTGCTCGTCCGTGACGTCGGTGGCGTACTTCACCACCTTGACGGGGCTGCCGTCGGGCGCCAGGATGGGGTTGTAGCTGGCCTGCAACCAGACCTCGCGGCCGTCGCGGCGTATGCGCCGGTACCTGCCGCTGTCGTACTGGCCCGACTGCAGCTTCTGCCAGAAGCGCGCGTAATCGGCAGAATCGTGTTCGGCCGGATCGACGAACATGCGGTGGTGCTGGCCAACCACTTCGTCCAGCGTGTAGCCGAAGGTCTCCAGGAACTTGTCGTTCGCCATCTGGACATAGCCATCCAGATCGAACTCGATCACGGCTTGCGTCTTGTCGATGGCGGCGAGCTTGCCCGCCAGCTCGGCCTTGCTCAGCCTGCTCTGCTCAGAAGCGGGTTGACGATTCCAGGCAAAAAGTCTCATCACGAATTTCCTCCCAAACTGGGCTGGGTTGTGGAGCGGAGAGGACAGCAAAAGTGCTCGGGCATGCCTTGCTGCAAGCCTTTGAACGGCTGAAGAAACAATCCGTTGTGTTCAGTAAGATAATCGTTTCAAGCTCTTGCTTGGTCAAGCAATAAAACAGGTTTTTTGCCCTATCTCGTGCAATCCATTACTTGTTCGCAAACAAAAACTGTCATGTTGGGGAAAAAGCCCTCATCCATGGGTTTTATTGAGAGGTTGCGACGCTGGCGCTGGCGTTAATCTTTTGCGATTGTGTCGCCGCCAAGCAGCAGAATTGGCCAGCGGCAGATGTTATCTACAGTATTTTGTCGACTATTTGGACAGGGTCACGGCCCGCGCCTCGGTACAAGACCGCAGTGGTGCGCACCGTTCTCCCCTGATCAGGAATCTGGCCCATGCTTCTTTCGCTCCGATCCATCCAAGCCTGCCGGCTCGCCTCCAGCGCGATGCTGGGCCTGCTGGCCTTGGCGCAAAGCCACGGCGCCAGCGCACAGAACCTGGCGGCCTTGCGCCAGCAATCCATCACCAGCAACACGCAGCAATGCCTGACGCTGCTCAAGCAGACGCCGCGGCTGGATCCCTACGCGCCCAAGAGCGACACGGCCCGCGCCACGTATTGCGACTGCGTCGCGCGCACGTACACCGCGGCCATGCCGGACACCTTGCTGATCGCGCTGGCCAGCGGCAAATTGCAGGACAAGCCGGGCGACGCCGCGGCCCGCGCGCGCGCCGCCGCGGTGCACCTGGATATCGCGCGCAGGCAATGCGTGGGCAAGCAGTAAACGCAGGTTTACAAGCTGAGCGTCAGCGGCGTTTGCGCTGCAGCTTGCAAGCCTGTTGCCATCCTCCGGCGGCTTCCAACTCACGCCATTCAATTCACGCCCTGCTTCGCTGATCCAGAAACCAGTTTCAATTCACGCCCTGCTTCAGCTGATCCAGGAACCAGCGTCCCGCCGGCCCCGGCGGCGTCTCCTTGCGGTACACGCCATGCATGGACAGGCGTGATAGCAGCGGCGGCAAGCCCTCCAGATCCAGCCGCACCAGCTCGCCGCTGGCCAGGTCCGCCTGCACCATGGGCGCCGGCATATGCCCCCAGCCGAAACCGGCACGCAGGAAGGAATGCTTGGCGCCCAGGTCGGCCAGGCGCCACACCTGGGGCGAAAATACGCCGAAGCTCTGGCCTTCGCTCAGTGAAGACCGATCCGTCAGGATCAACTGGACATGCTGCTCCACATCGCCTCTGCTGATCGGCCCGGCCAGCGCCGCCAAGGGATGGCTCGGCGCGACGACGGTCACCAGCGGCACATCCAGCAGGTATTCGGAATCCAGCCCGGCCGGCACCAGGGGCAGGGTTCCCATCACCGCCAGCCGGCAGGTGCCGTCGATGACCGGCTTGACCACGGCCCCCAGCGCCTCCACGTAAAGACGCAAGGGCGTGTGGGGAAACGCGGCGCGGAAGGAGCCCACCGCGACGGTCAGGGTGGCCATCGGGTACATCACGTCCACGCTCACGGACAGCTCCGGTTCCAACCCTTCCGCGATGGCCCGGGCGCGCGACTTGAAACCTTCCATGCCGCGCACCACGCCGCAGGCTTCGCCCAGCAAGGCGCTGCCGGCTTCGGTCAGGCGCGGGTAACGGCCGGACCGGTCGAACAGCACCACGCCCAGTTGGCCTTCCAGGTTTGCCAGGGTCTGGCTGACCACGGACTGGGCGCGCCGCAAACGGCGGCCGGCGGCCGAAAAGCTGCCTTCCTCGGCGGCCGCGAGGAAGGTACGAAGTTGATCTAGCGATACACCATCCAGCATCTATCGTTCCTTTCGATGGATTCCATCGGAATATATAGGCTTCTCCTGTAGGACGGATAGCCCTACGCTGACAACATTGCTTATCGACGCCTACCGATTACATCCGGCCGCCGCCCCCCTTTTGGCATCCGTCGCGGCGTTCGTCTTCCCGTCTACGGCGCTTAGCGCCACGCATCAGCAAAGGAGTTCCCCCTCATGGCCAAGGTCCTCGTCCTGTATTACTCGTCCTACGGACACATCGAGAAGATGGCGGAAGCCGTCGCCGAAGGCGCCCGCGGCGCCGGTGCGCAGGTCGACATCAAGCGAGTGCCGGAGACCGTGCCGGAAGAAATCGCCCGTGGCGCCCATTTCAAGCTGGACCAGGCCGCGCCCGTGGCCACCGTGGCGGACCTGGAACACTACGACGCCATCATCGTCGGCACGGGCACGCGCTTCGGCCGCATGTCCTCGCAGATGGCGTCCTTCCTGGACCAGGCCGGCGGCCTGTGGATGCGCGGCGCGCTCAATGGCAAGGTTGGCGCTGCCTTTGCGTCGACCGCTTCGCAGCACGGCGGCCAGGAGACCACGTTGTTCTCCATCATCACCAATCTGCTGCATTTCGGTTTGACGATCGTCGGCTTGCCCTATAGCTTCCAGGGCCAGTTGACCCTGAGCGAAGTCACCGGCGGGTCGCCCTATGGCGCTACCACGCTGGCTGGCGGCGACGGTTCGCGCCAGCCCAGCGCGAATGAACTGGATGGCGCGCGTCATCAAGGTGCGCTGGTAGCGCAGACGGCCGCGAAGCTGTTTGGTTGATTTACGGCCGCGCCGGCGGCATCGGTTTGAACGACCAAGGTAATAAAAAGGAATTCCTGAAGGAATTCCTTTTTTTCTTTCCCTGTCCTGCGCAGGAGCCGCCCTATCGTTATCGTGCTTCGTCACCCGGGGCAGGAGGGGTTTCCAATAACTTCACCATGGTGTGCAGCAGGCTATTCACCGGTGTCGCAATGCCGTGAGCCTGGCCGCGGCGTGCGACATAGCCGTTCAGGTAATCGATTTCCGTCAGCTTGCCGCGCATCATGTCCTGCGCCGTCGATGAATACTGCCCCGGCATGGACCTGGCGATCTGCTCGATGGCGGCCCAGCTGTCGCCGGGCACCGTGATGCCATCGGCCCGCGCCACCGCCAGGCACTCCTCCATCACCGCCCGCATGGCCTCGTCCACGCCGGTACCGCGCACCAACTGGCCATAAGGCTGCCGCGCAATCGCCGACAAGGCGTTGTACGCGCAGTTGACCAGCAGCTTGGCCCACAACGCCCCCATCACATTGTCGGAAACCCGGGTCGGCACCTTGGCCGCTTCCAGCACTTCGGCCACGGCGGCACTGCCCGCCGACTCGCCGATGACCAGTTCACCGCGCCCGTGATGCTTTACATGGCCCGGCCCCGCCATCTCCGTCGCCACGTACACCACCGCCGGCACCACCGTCTGCGGCAGCACCGCGCGCAGACGCTCCGCGTTATCGACCCCGTTCTGCAGGCTCAGCACCAGCGTGCCGGGCGCCAGGTGGGGCAACAACGCGCGCCCCGCCGCCTCGGTGTCGGCCGACTTCACGCAGAACAGCACCAGGTCGGCGCCGCTCGCGCCATCGGCCTCGGTGGTCGCGATGACCGGGATATGCTCCTGGAACGCCTGCGCTTCCAGATAGAGCCCCTGCTGGCGCATCGCTTCGACGTGGCTGGCGCGGCCTATCAAGGTCACGGTGTGGCCGGCGCGCGCGAGCATGCCGCCGAAATAACATCCGACGGCGCCGGCCCCCATCACTGCTGTCTTCATACTGAATTCTCCAGATATCACATGGACCGTTCCGAACACACGCGATCATAGGCGACGCCCAGCGATATTAGAATGGACCCGATCCGCGATCCACGCATCGCCATTTCAGGAGCAACATTGCCGACCGACCCACGCCGGGCGTCCCTGCGCCGCATGAAGAATCTGGCCCTGGCCTCGCTGGCCGTCACCCTGGCCGGATTCGCACTAAGTGTCGCGATGGGCGCGCAAGGCGCGTGGTCCTGGGTGCGCGCGTTCTGCGAGGCTGCCACCATCGGCGCGCTGGCCGACTGGTTCGCGGTGGTCGCCCTGTTCCGCCGTCCCCTGGGCCTGCCCATCCCGCACACCGCCATCATCCCCGCCAACAAGGCGCGCATCGCCGACAACCTGGCGGTGTTCGTGCGCGATCACTTTCTCGATCCCGGCAGCCTGCTGGAAAAGATCCGCATCTTCGATCCGGCCGCCCGCCTGGGCCAGTGGCTGGCCGATCCGCGCCAGGCGCGCGTCGTGGCCGGGTCGGCGCGGACATGGGCGGTGCATGCCTTGAACCTGCTGGACGAACAGGCCGTGCACGGCGCCATCCAGGCTTTCGTGGTGCGCAAGCTGCGCGAATGGAATGCCGCGGCAACCTTGGGTGAGGTCCTTACCGTCCTCAGCCGCGACGGCCGCCATCACGTGCTGCTGGACGAAGCGCTGCAACGCCTGGCCCGCTATCTGCACGACCCGCAAGTGCAGGACCGCGCCGCCGACCTGATGGTGAAATACGCGCGCAAGGAATGGCCGCGCATCGCCAAGGCCATCAACCTGGTGAAATCGGTCGACGACATCGCCGACAGCCTGGCCGACCGCCTGGCGCGCGCCGTCCTGGATGAGCTGCACGACGTGCTGGCGCAGCCCGACCATCCGCTGCGGCGCGACTACGAAGCATGGGTGGGCGACTACGTGCGCAAGCTGCGCGACGACGCCGACGTGCAGGCGCGCGTGGAAGAACTGAAGCAGCGCATCATCGATCATCCGCAATTGCAGGAGTACGTGCGCGGCATCTGGCGTGAGGTGCATGAGAGCCTGAAGCGCGACCTGTTCAACGAAGACTCGGTACTGGCGCGCCACCTGGAGCAGACCCTGATGTCGCTAGGCCGCAATCTGGGCGAGGATCCCGAACTGCGCCGGGCCATCAACCAGCACGTGCTGTCCGGCGCCGAACGGCTGGCCTCGACGCTCCGTATCGGCGTGACGGAACACATCGCGCAGACGGTGAAAGGCTGGGACGAACGGCATCTGGTCGATGAGCTGGAACTGAGCATGGGCCGTGACCTGCAATACATCCGCTTCAACGGCATGCTGGTGGGCGGCGTCATCGGGCTGCTGCTGCACGCGGGCGTGATGCTGGCGGGCCGCTGAGCCAGCTTGGCTCAGCAAGATGTATCAATATCTAGCACCACGTTAACGACGATTAGCGCCCCTGTTGGCGTCCGCGCGATGGCGCGTTCCTGGGAGTAACAACCAGAAACCTCACTGCCGAGCGGAACGTTTCTCCTGGTAACCCCGATTGGTACCATCGGGCGGCCTGGGGAAACAAGAGAGGGAACGCCATGTCCGCTGCCACGTGGACCATCGTCGCGGCCGTCGTCGTCGTGATTCTGCTGCTTTATGTTGTCGTCACCTATAACGCGCTGGTCCGCCTGCGCAATATGACCCGCGAGGCCTGGAGCGGCATTTCGGTACAGCTGCGCCGCCGCAACGACCTGATTCCCAATCTGGTGGAAACGGTGAAGGCCTATGCCACGCATGAAAAAAGCGTGTTCGAGGACATCGCCACGCATCGGGCCACCAGCATCGCCGCCACCAGCGTGCCCGCGCAGTCCCGCGCCGAACAGGTACTGGGCCCGGCCCTGGGCCGCCTGATGGCCGTGGCCGAGGCCTATCCCGACTTGAAGGCGGACGCCAACTTCCGCAATCTGCAGGACAACCTGAGCGGCATCGAAGACCAGTTGCAGATGGCGCGCCGCTATTACAACGGCGCCGCGCGCGAGCAGAACATCCGCGTCGAGTCCTTCCCCGCCAACGTGGTGGCCAAGAGCTTCGGCTTCCATCAAGAGCCCTATTTCGAACTGGACAATCCGGCCGACGCCGCGGTACCCCATGTCTCATTCTGACGACCGTCGAAGCGGCGGCCTGCCCGGCAAGCTGTCACGCCATCTTCCCCGCTTTGCCCGCCGCGCCCGCCCGCTGACCACGCCCACCGGCGTGGAAACGCCGCGCCGGCGCCGCCTGCTGCCGTGGCAGGAACGGCGCGAAGCCGGCAACGAGGATGCGCCGCGCCGCGCGCCGCTGTCCGCGCCCATACGCACGGTGCTGGGAATCATCGCCAGTGTGGTCGCCACCGTGATGGCCGCGCTGCTGCTGGCCACGCCGGCATCCGCGCAATATGCCAGCGGTTCCAGCGACTCGTCGCTTTCCAGCACGCGGGGCGACCTGGCTACCTACGCCTACAAGGGACGCGAATTCATCGCGGTGTTCGAATCCAATATCGACGTGCAGCGCGACGGCGACCTGGTGGTGACCGAACGCATCCTGGTCAATGCCCAGGGCCGCCAGATCCAGCACGGCATCCTGCGTGATTTCCCCACCCTGTACCGCGGCAGGAATGGCCTGCGCGTACAGGTCGGCTTCGAGGTGCTGGAAGTGCGGCGCGACGACAAGCTGGAGCCCTACGCACTGGAGAAGCTGTCCAACGGCGTACGCATCCGCATCGGCAGCGGCGGCCAATACCTGGCGCCGGGCGCCCACGTCTTCCAGATCCGTTATCGCACCACGCGCCAGCTGGGCTTCTATCACGATTACGACGAACTGTTCTGGAACGTCACCGGCAATGGCTGGACGCTGCCCATCGCCCGCGCGGTGGCCCGCATCCATCTGCCGCAGGACACGGACATCGGCCAGACCCTGTTCTATACCGGCCCGCAGGGGTCGCGCGACCAGAACGCGCGGGTGGCCCAGCGCGGCGCCGACTTCGTCACCTTCGAAAGCACCGCGCCCCTGGCCGAGCAGGAGGGCCTGACGGTGGCGGTGCGCTGGCCCAAGGGCATCGTGCAGCCGCCCTCGCCCTGGCTCAATGCGTATTACCAGTTCCGCGACAACCAGGCGCTGCTGGTGGCCGTCGCGGGCTTCTTGCTGATCGTGGCGTACTACGTCGGGGCCTGGCGCCGCACACGCCGCAAGAGCCGGCCCAATATCGTGCCGCGGTACGAGCCCGTCGACGGCATATCGGCGCCCGGGGTGCGCTACCTGGCGCGCATGGGCAATGACAGCAAGATCTTCGTGATCGGCATCATCGAGTTGATTTCCCTGCGCACGCTGCGCATCGAACGCGATGACAGCAAGCGCGGTTCGAACAATGAGACGCGCTTCTTCCTGCTGGAGCCCGACGCCGAAGGCAAGCGCGGCCTGGAGCGCAGCGTCCTGCTGCCCACGATGCTGCGCAAGATGTTCGGCGAGACCAGGAGTTTCTATCGCAGCCAGGCCGGTTCCAGCCGTCTGCGCGATGCCAAGGCCGACCTCGACAGTTCGCTGCACAACCTGTATTCCCAGTACATCGCCGACAACGGCAAGCTGGCGCGCCGGGGCGTGTGGTGGTGGCTGCTGTACGCCGTGGTGAGCATTGCCATGCTGGGCCTGCAGGGGGGCGGGGTCGGCGGCACCATCATGGCGCTGCCGTTCCTGGTGGTGGGAGTGGGCACCCTGACCGCGGTGTATGCGATGTTGCGTGACAAGGGGTTCAGTTGGGGCGTGCTGTTTCTCTGCTTGATGTTCGGCTTGCCCTTCCTGGCGGGAGGCGCCGGCGTGCTGCTGGCCGAGAACGTGAACACGCCCTGGCGTGCCCTGTCCGTGGCGCTGCCGGTCTTGCTGCTGCCCGTGGTGATCCGCGGCTTCCGCTTCCTGCGCAACTACACGGAGGACGGCCACGAGATCATGGACAGCCTCAACGGCTTCAAGCAATACCTGACCCTGGCCGAGCAGCCGCGCCTGGAGGCCCTGGCCACGGTCGAAGAAAAGCTGCGCGTCTACGAACGGTATCTGCCCTATGCGATGGCGCTGGATGTGGGCGACAAGTGGGCGAAGGCCTTCGCCGGGCTGTCCGCCACGGTGGCTGGCCTGGCGGCGGTGCAGGCCATGCAAAGCATGTATGGCGGCTACGACTTCTACGACAGCCATCCGGACCGCGCCTTGAGCAGCATTACTTCCGACGTGGCGCCGCGGCCGGTGGTTTCTTCCTCCGGGGGGTCGCCTGGCTCCAGCGGCAGCTGGTCGGGCAGCGATTCGTCGTCGAGCTCGTCGTCCGACAGCGGCTCGTCCGGGGACGGCGGCGGGGGCGGCGGCGGCTCTGGATGGTGATGGCCGGCGACGATCCTTGCGCTTCCCTCTTCCGGCATCGCCCATCTGTTATGCACAAGAAGCCCTGAACTGTATCTGTCCCGATATGCAGTCCAGGCGCAACATGGCCCGATTTTGTTCCCGAACAGTACGGGGCGGCGGCTTACAGGACGTCCGCGCCCGGATTCGGATTGGAGTCTTCCATGCTGCGCCGCTACGTCACCGTCGATGTGTTCACCGACCGGCTCTTTGCCGGCAATCCGGTGGCTGTCGTGCTCGATGCGCAGGGTCTGTCCACCCGCCAGATGCAGGCCCTCGCCAATGAGTTCGGTTATTCCGAGTCCACCTTCGTCCTGCCGCCGAACGATCCCGGCCATACCGCGCAGGTACGCATCTTCACGCCCGACCGCGAAATCCCCTTTGCCGGCCATCCCAATCTGGGCACGGCCTACGCGCTGGCCGATGACATGACGGCGCGCGGCATTCCCGTGCCCGACATCTTCACGTTCGAGGAACTGGCCGGCAAGGTGACCATCGAGCTATGGCGCCAGGACGGCCACGTGGTGGGCGCCGAATTGCGCGCGCCCGAAGCGCTGTCGTGCCGCGCGCAGATCCGCGCCGCGCAGGCGGCGGCCTGCCTGTCCTTGAAGGAGGCGGACATCCGCATCGACGCGCATGCGCCGCGGGTGGTGTCGGTGGGCCTGCCCTTCCTGGTGGTGCAGTTGGCCACGCGCGACGCGTTGGCGCGCGCCCGGCCCGATCGCGGCGCCTATGCGCGCATGCTCCCCCTGGATGGAGCCCATTCCATTTATGCCTACGCCCTGGACGGCGCGCGCGACGCGCCCGACGTACACGCGCGCATGTTCACCGGCCGCATGACGGAAGATCCTGCGACAGGCAGTGCCACCGGCGCCATGACCTGCCTGCTGGCACGCCTGCGCGGCCTGGAAGACCTGGACCTGCTGGTGGCACAAGGCGACGACTGCCGGCGGCCCAGCCGCCTGCATGCACGGGCGCTTGCCCAAGACGGTGCCTGGTATGCCCACGTGGGCGGCCACTGCGTCTCGGCCCTCAGCGGCACCCTGGCGCTGGATGGAGAAGTGGACCAGACGCCGCTGGCAATGGCGTAAGGGCAGGCGGGCCGCCCGCGCGGTCCGGGCAGCAGCGTCGCGTGTTTATAATTGAGGATCATTCGTATTCTCAATTTCAATTTTCCGCAGCCTGTGTTGGAACCCGCCGAACCCATTTCCACTTCCGAGGCCCTTGCCGGCGCCGGTCCCGCGGCCGTGGCCACGCTTTACCGGGAGCACCACGGCTGGCTTCTCAACCTGCTGCGGCGCAAGCTGCACGGCCATCATGCAGACGCGCTGGACCTGGTGCAGGACACCTTCGAGCGCCTGTTGCGCCAGCCCCGTTGGGTGCGCCCGGAACGTCCGCGCGGCTACCTGACCGCCATTGCCACGCGCCTGCTGATCGACCGCCACCGCCGCCGTGAACTGGAACAGGCCTATCTGCAAAGCCTGGCCCTGCAGCCGGAGAGCAGCGCGCCCGCGCCGGAGACCATGCTGTTGGTCATCGAGCAGCTGGGCCATGTCTGCCGCATCCTCGACCGCATGCCCGCACGGATGAACCGCGTCTTCCTGCTCGCGCGTATCGACGGGCTGCCTTATACGGACATCGCCCGTGAATTGAAGATCAGCGTGAACGTGGTGCAGAAGGATTTGATCCAGGCCTGGCAGCGTCTGTATCTGGCTTTCGATGGCGCGGCTCATGTTTGAGCGGTCCGTGGTGAACGCTGGATCGGCGGGTAGCAAACGCGCCAGCAATCCAGACAATCCCGGCCAGACCCGACGCGTCATCGCCGAGGCAGCCGAATGGCTGGTGCGCCTGCAAGCCGATGCCGATGCCGGTGCCGGTGCCGGTGCGGCTGCCGACGCCGAGCTACTGGCCGCATGGCAACGCTGGCACGACGCCGACCCGCAGCATGCCGCCGTCTGGCGCCGCTATGCCGACCTGCAGAGGCTGGTCCCCGCCGTCGGCCGTAACGGCGCGGGCAGCACCCTGCCACCCGCCGCACAGGCCTTGAAAGCCGTCGCCAGCCGGCGCGGGCGGCGCCAGGCGCTCAAGCTGCTATGCGGCGGCGGCGTCGCCGTGGCCATCGGCGGCGTGACATGGCGCTACGCCGCCACCGAAGGCTGGCTGGCCCAGACTCGCACCGCCGTGGGCGAACAGCGTGCCATGACGCTGGCCGATGGCACGCGCCTGCTGCTGAACACGCGCACCGCCATCGACGTCCACGACCGGCGCGGTGGCGACACCAGCGGCGGCGGCAACGGCGCCCGCACCGACGTCACCTTGCATGCCGGCGAAATCCTGGTCGACAACCGCCAGGGCGGCGATGGCGCGGGTCTGCGCCTGCACACCCGGCACGGCTATGTCGAACCCTACAGCGCCAGGCTGCTGCTGCGCCAATTGCCCGAATGCAATCCGCCGGAGACGCTGGTGGCCGTGCAGGAAGGCACGGCGCGCCTGCTGGCCGGCGGCCGCCTGGACGCCGCCCTGCACGCGGGCGAAGCGCGGCGTTTCGACGCCGCTGGCTTCCAGCCCACGCAAGCTTGGCGCGAACGCGACCTGGCGTGGACGCAAGGCGTGCTGATCGCCGACGACATGCGGCTGGACGATCTGCTGCGGCAACTGGCGCGCTACCGCCATGGCTTCCTCGACTGCGACGACGACGCGGCAGCACGCCGGGTAACGGGAACCTTCCGCATCCACGACACCGATCGCGTGCTGGAAGCGCTGGCGCATCACCTGGGGCTGCGGCTGCGATATCGCACCCGCTACTGGGTCATGTTGGAAACCTGAAATGAAACCAATTGCAACTTCCAGGCAGATTGCCCCGCGCCCTTCGTCATGACCGGGTGTAGGCCTGCACCACAGGCCCAATTCCCAACGAAGACCGCCATGCTTTCCTCTCCCGTTCCCCGCCGGCCGCACACCCTCCGCCGCAGGCCCCACGCCGTTCGCCGGCGTCCTCTCGCCCTGGCCATGACCCTGGCCTTCAGCGGCTTCATCGGCGCGCCCGCCGCCCTGTTCGCCACCAACGCCGTGGCCCAGACCACGCCGCCCGCGGCCCAGGGCCCGGCCGCCATGCCGGCCGGCCAGACCGTGCGCATCCACCTGCCCGCCCTGCCCCTGCGCGAAGCCCTGCTGCGCTTCGGCCAGCAAGCCGGCATCACCATCATCGGCACGCCCGACCTGGCCGACGACCGCCACGCCCCCGCGCTGGACGGCCAGTATCCAGTCGAAGACGGCCTGAGCCGCCTGCTCGCCGGCAGCGGCCTGCGCGCGCGCCCCAATGCCAATGGCGAAGGCTATCGGCTCGAACCTGTGCCGCACTCGCCCGGTGTCGCCACCCTGCCCTCGGTCGCCGTCTCGGGCGCCGGCGTGCGGGACATCGGTACCTTGTCCCTGGACAACCAGACCGCCACCAAGACCAGCACGTCCATCCTGGAAACGCCGCAATCGATATCGGTGGTCAACCGCGAAATGATGGACATGCTGGGCGCCACCAACACCGCCGACGCCCTGCGCTACAGCGCGGGCGTGAACATCGGTGGCTACGGCACCGACAGCCGTGTCGACGAAATCTCCGTGCGCGGCTTCCGCACCGGCAGCTTCGCCAACAACAACTACCTGGATGGCCTGCGTCCGCCGGGCAGCAGCAGCGGCGCCACCGCCTCGGCCACCCAGTTCGACGGCTACGGCCTGGAGCGCGTCGAAGTACTGCGCGGCCCCTCGTCCGTGCTGTACGGCCAGATCGCGCCGGGCGGCCTGATCAATTCGGTCAGCAAGCATCCCACCGACTATGCGCGCGGTGAAGTCGGCGTGTCGACCGACAACAACGGCCTGGCGCGCTTCAACGGCGACATCAGCGGGCCGCTGGATGAAGAGGGCAAATGGCTCTACCGCGTCGTCGGCACGGCATATCACAGCAACACGCAAGTCGACCACGTCGACCTGAACCGCGTCATGATCGCCCCCAGCCTGACGTGGCGGCCATCGTGGCAGACCACCGTGACGCTGCTGGCCAGCTACCAGCAGGATCGCGGCGGCAGCACCTATCAATTCCTGCCAGCGCACGGTACTTACTACGGCACGCAGTATGGCCATTTCGGTTCCAACCGCTTCCTGGGCGAACCCGGCTTCAATCGCTATGACCGCACCCAATCGTCCATAGGCTACGAATTCAGCCATGCGTTCAATGACAGCGTGAAGTTCAACCAGAAGCTGCGTTACATGCGCGTGGACACCGACAACCGCGGCGTGACCCGCTCGGGCGACCTGCTGGCGGACGGCCGCACGCTGCCGCGCACGGCGTCGGCCAACGAGATCCGCTCCGAAGGCTTCACGGTCGACAACAACGTGCAGTACGACTTCGACCTGGGTCCGGTACGCAATACGCTGCTGACGGGCGTGGATTACCGCACGCAGACCATACGGGTGGCGTCGGCCAGCGGCAAGGCCGGTTCACTGGACGTGTTCAACCCCGTCTACGGCGGCCCGGTGACCCTGGGCGCCATGACGCCTTCGCGCCGCTCCGACAGCAACCAGACCGGCCTGTACATGCAGGACCAACTGCGCTGGGACCGCTGGACCGCCACCTTCGGCCTGCGCCATGACTGGTCGGAGGACAATTCGCTGGTGCGCAGCACCGGCGTCAAGACCGGCTACAACGACGATGCCAATACCTGGCGCGCGGGCCTGGTCTATCTGTTCGACAACGGACTGGCGCCTTACATCAGCTACGCGACGTCCTTCGAACCGAACAACGGCGTCGGCTATGGCGGCACGCCCTTCAAGCCCACCGAAGGCAAGCAGATCGAGGCCGGCATCAAGTTCCAGCCCACCGGCAGCCGCAGCATGGTGACGCTGTCCGCCTATGAGATCCGCCAGCAGAACATCACGACACCGGATCCCGATCCCACCCACTTGTGCGATGGCAGCCTGTGCAGCGTGCAGACCGGTGAAGCGCGGGTGCGCGGGCTCGAGCTGGAAGGCAACCTGGCGCTGACGGACCGCTTGACCTTGATCGCATCGGGCACGCTGATGAATAGCGAGGTCACCAAGAGCAACAGCACCGATTTGGGCAACCAGTTGCCGCGCGTGCCCAAGCGCACGGCCAATCTGTGGCTGGACTACCGCCTGCCGAACTCGATCGCGCCGGGCCTGAGCGTGGGCGCGGGCGTGCGCCACACCAGCGGTCTGTATGGCGACACCGCCAATCAATATCACATGGCCGCCGTGAACCTGTGGGATGCGGCGATCCGCTACGACCTGGGCGAAGTGAGCCCGTCGCTGAAGGGACTGCGCTTCTCCTTGAACGCCACCAACCTGGCGGACAAGGAATACCTGGCGAGTTGCTCGGGCGTGTCCAGCTGCTACTACGGCGCGCGCCGTTCCGTGACGGCGAATTTGAACTACGCCTGGTAAGCGGCGATCTGATGAGGAGTGATTGCATGTATCGAATTTCAAGCGCGGCGATGATCGTCGCCCTGGTGTTTTCCACGGGCGCCATGGCGGCGGCGCCAGCGAACGGCGCCGGCGCACCGGCCCCCAACGGCGCCAGCCGGGGCAACGAGCCCGTCGGTCCGACCGTGGCGGATCGGGAATCGGCGTATTACCGGTTCGAGAAGCACCGCCTGGATTCCGCCGACGGCAAACGCCATTACCGTATCGAAATCGCCGTGCCGAAACAGCCGGCACCGAAGGGCGGCTACACCGCGCTCTACATGCTGGACGGCAACGCGGCCATGGCGACCCTGACCGATGCCGACCTCAAGGCCATGGGCGGCGCGCGGCCGCCGGTGCTGGTGGCCATCGGCTACGACGTCGCCACGCGCAATGACGTGGTGTCGCGCGCCTACGACTACACGCCGCCCGTGCGCGACGAACAGGGCCAACTCGTTGCGCAGCCGCAGGATCGCGGCCGGGTGGGCGGCGGGGCCGATGTGTTCCTGGACTTCATCGATAAACAGGTGCGTCCGCTGGCGCGGCAGCGGGCGACGATCGCGACCCGGCGAGAAATGCTGTGGGGCCACTCCTACGGCGGCTTGTTCACGTTGCATGTACTTTTCACGCAACCGCACAGCTTCGGCACCTATGTGGCCGGGGACCCCTCGGCCTGGTGGCACGACGGTGCCCTGGTGAAGGAATGGCGCGCCTTCGACCCGGCGCGCGCGAAGGGCCTGCGTGTTGCCATCCTGGCGGGGACCAGACCGCGCACGGACGGCCGCGCGAATCCCAACCTGCCCCCGGTGGCGAAGGACGGCAACAGTCCCGACCCGCGGGCCGTGGTGGCGGAAATGTCCGACAAGCTGCGCGCCGCGTCCGCCGACGCCACTTACGAGACGTTTCCCCAGTTCGGCCACGGCGAGATGATCCGTGCGTCACTGGCGCGGGCACTGCAGATCGCCTCCGGCGCTGCGTCGATCCAGCCTTGAGGGAACGGAAGGCACGCTAAAGCGCCCCTCCACGGTGTACGCTAGACGTCTCTCTGCCGCCCTCCCGGGCGGCGCTTCGGAGTGCTGCCATGTACACCTCTGCCCTTCCCCGTTCCCTCCTGCGCGCGGGCGCGATTACCTTGCTGGCCGCGCTCGCCGGTTGCGCCAATCCGGATAGCGCCAAGCCCGGCACCTTGCTGTCCGATATGGAAAAGCAATATGGCACGCCGGACTCGCAGTGCCCAGCGCCGGGCGGCGGCCAGCGCGTGGTCTGGTCCCAGCAGCCCGAGGGCAGCTATGCGTGGGGCGCCGACATCGACGCCAATGGCCGCGTCGTCCGCGTAGGCCAGGTCCTGCGGACAGACTTCTTCAGCAGCATCCAGCCGGGATGGACACCGGACCAGGTCCGCTGCGTGTTCGGCCCGCCAGCGAAAGTGCGCACCGCCGGACTGGGCGATATGAACGAGATAGTCTGGACCTACCGCTATGTCGAGGCGCAGCACTGGCACATGAACTTTTACGTGTACATGGGCGCCCAGGGCAATGCGGTCACGCATTACCATTCAGGACCGGACGACCGCTACCAACGTAGCGAATGATTCACTCACAACGGATATGGACATGCCTCACCCCAGTGCCGCGGTATCGGGCTCGCGCTCTGCTCGTTTCCTGTTAGCCACCAGCGCCCTGGGCGTACTGCTCGCCACGTCCGCCGGCAACGCCGCGGCGGCTGGCGAAAACACGGCGCATGAGGCGGCGAACACCCCGGCGCAGCCTGGCAATGCCATCCCCGTGGCCCAGGCGCCGGGCCTGGCCCGCTACTTCGAGCAAGTGTATGGCCACGCCTACGACGCCAGACGGGCTTGCTGGCCCACCCGCGTCGAGGACAGCGATACCTGCATGAAGGTGGACAGCCTGCGCCGCGTCACTGCCGGTGGCGAGGACCGCTATTACGCCGTGCTGACGGGCTCCCCGCCCTCCGAGGAAACCGGCCATGTGACGCCCGGCTTCGTTGGCGCCTTCGTCCTGCGCGTCACGGAGGGCGCGCCGGAACCCCTGGCCGCGATCAAGGCAGACAGCCAGGGCAGCTTCGGCAACCCGCCGACGAAATGGCGCCTGGCTGCCATCGGCCCGGGCGGTTACCTGGGCTGGATCAACTCGGCCGGCTATACCGCGCAGGGCTACACCACCTCGCAGTACATCATCCTGGCCCCTTACGGCAAAGGCATCGGCAATCTGGCGCAGGCCGTCGACGAAGGCTATTCCAACGGCGGGGCCTGCGACGACAATGACCCGGCCTGCAAGGAAACGGACGTCGACACGCAGCTGCAGATCGACGACAGCGATCCCAACGTACGGGTCTATCCCTTGAAGATCACCGTCGATACCCGCGTCAAGGGCCAGGCGCCGGTCCATGCCGTTTACACCCTGCCCTTCGACATGAAGAAGTGGGCGTGGACCACGCCGGCCGACTGGCCGTTCAACAAGCTGGACCGGTAGGGCGAGACTTCCCGCGCCG
Source organism: Achromobacter sp. HZ34 (assembly GCF_002209485.1). Lineage (GTDB taxonomy): Bacteria > Pseudomonadota > Gammaproteobacteria > Burkholderiales > Burkholderiaceae_B > Bordetella_C. The sequence continues at coordinate 98,948 of NZ_NJIX01000005.1, forward strand.
GCGTGGGCGGACGCGACGCTATCCGCCCAGGAACTCGAATCCCATCGTGCGGGCTTCGTAGTAAAGGCCGCCGTCCTGGACGATGAGGAAATCGGCGCGGTGCTGGCCATCGTTGTGATGGGAATGGGGTGCGCCCGCGGGCGTGACCAGGGTGGCCCACTCGGACCAGGGACAGTCTTGGCCATCGACGCGCGAATGGCAGTCGGCGCCGGCGACGATCAGGGTCAGGGCCGCCGAGTTGTGCCGATGGGGCGACTGCGCGCAACCTGGCGGCAGGGTATTCAGGGAAAGTGTCAGGGCGGGCATCAGGTTGCGCCTGGCCTGCATGGCCACGCTGGAGAACACCACGGCCAGCCCTGACGTCCCCGCATCGGGCACACTGCGATGAATCCGCTCGATTTCCACGGAGATGTCCGAGGCTTTGAAGTGCACCGCCGCATCGTCGGGTCGCGCCGCGCGCAAGCCGTGATAAGCCAACATGGGTTCGTCGGTGACCAGCCACAAGACTGCCGCGTCCGGCCCGTCGACCCGCAGCGTCGCCGCGCCCGCCGGCAGGTAGAAGACATCACCCTGTGAGAAATCGACAGGACTTCCAGCAACGGCCTTCCCACGGCCCGCAATGACGTACCAGATCGAACCGCTGGCCGCGAAGTCCGCGGCCAGGCTCGTGCCTGGCGCGATGCGTGCATACCGCGCCAGCATGAACGGCGTGGTGGCCGGCCAGGGACATCCCAGTTGCGCCGATTGGTCGCAAGGAAAGTATCCCGTCGCGGTGCCATCCGCCAGTGCGGCGGCCGCGGGGTCGGTGAAAACGCGCGCCGGCACCGGATCGAGATGAATGTTGAACGCGTTCGCCGAATTGAAGTAGCGGGCCCGCGCCTGGGCCTCATTCGCCGGCTGCGCCGCGCGTCCCGCCGGCAACGCCGCCATGCCGACGGGCCCATCGTCGAAGTGGTGCCGGCCTTCACCACCGTCGCCCAGGCCACCCTCAGCGCCAGAACACATAGCGTTTTTCCAACAGGTTCACCGTGCCGAAGAACACCAGGCTGATGGCCGACGCCACGAAGATGGCGGCCCAGACCTGGACGAAATCGATCTGCAGCACCGCCTGGAATATCGTCCAGCCCAGGCCACCCATGGCGCCCAGCATCTCCGTGACGATGGCGACGATCATGGCGCGGACGGTCGATACGCGCATGCCCGCCGCCGTCAGCGGAATCGCCGCCGGCAGACGCAGGCGCCAGAGTATGGCCGCGCGGTCCGCGCCGAAACTGCGCATCAGATCCACCGCGCGCGGATCGACGCGATCCAGCCCGGACAGCGCATGGAGAAATACCGTGAAGCCCACCGCCAGCGCCACCATCACGATCTTGCTCTCCGGCCCCATGCCGAACCACAGCAGGATCAAGGGCGCATAGGCCACCACCGGTACCGAATTCAGTGCGGTCGCCACGGGCAATACGCTGCGCCGCACCGCCGGCAACATGGTCAGGACGATAGCCAGCAGCACGCCCGCCAGCGATCCGATGCCGAAGCCCACGACAGCCTCCATCACCGTCATGCCGGCGGCCTTGAGCAGCAACACGTGCTGTTCGCCTATGGCTTGCAGGATGCGGGTGACGCTCGGCAGCACATAAGCGGGCAGATCCAGCCCACGCGCCGCGGCTTCCCACAGTGCGAACACGCCCAGCAAGCCAAGCACGGCACGCCGCACTGCGCGCGATGGCAAAGGCAAGGAAGAAAGCGACGATGACGCGGAAGACGGCGCAGGCGCAGAGGAAGGCGCAGCCGAAAACAGGTTCATTTTCACAGTTCGCTTCTCCAGAACACGGTCTTGTGTTCGGCCCAGGCCACCAGGCCATAGAACGACGTCCCCAGCAGGCCGGCCATCAGGATCGCCGCCCACAGCGCCACGAACTGTTCGTTGTACATGGCCTGCAGCAACAGCACGCCCAGCCCCGTGGTGTCGCCGAACCATTCCCCGGCGATGGCCCCCAGCAGGCTCAAGGTGCAGGCCAGCCGCAAGGCGACGAAGATCTGCGGCAGCGCCGCCGGCAGCTGCAGCTTGAACAACAACGCCACGCGCGTGGCGCCGAAGCTGCGCAACAGATCCACCTGCCGCTTATCCACGGCTTCCAGGCCCGTCAGCGTATTCACCGTCACCGGAAAGAATGTGAGATAGAAGGCAATCAGGGCCTTGGCCAGGATGGTGTTGCCGAACCACAGCACCACCACCGCGCCGAAGGCGATGACGGGGATGGTCTGCGAGATGACGAACAAGGGGAAGACCGTCTCGCGCAGCAGGCGGGAACGATGGAACAGCACGCCGTTCATCACGCCGACCAGCGCGCCGGCCGCGTAGCCCAGCAGTGTTTCCGTCAAGGTCCGCACGAAGCCCGAGAAATAGGCGTCCGGCAGCGCCGCGATGGCACTCAGGATGACGGACAGGCGCGGCAGGTAATAGGGCTTGATGCCGGCGGCCACCACCACGCCTTCCCACACAGCCGCGATGACGGCGATGGTGATGACGCCGCGCAGCACCACCGCGCCAGCGCCGCCGCGGCGCACGCCCCCACCCGCGGTTGCCGTCCCTGTTGCGCTTGCGCCGCTCATGGCAGGCGGTCCGCCACCGGGATGGCCTTGAGGAAGCTGGCATCGAAAGCCTTGGCCACATCGACGGGCTTGCTCACCACGCCGTTCTTGACCAGGAAGTCCTCCGCTGCCTGGATGGCAGTGGGGTCGATCCAGAACAAGCCATCGGTCTTGGCCTTGCCCTCCGTCATCAGCCGATAAGCTTCTGTCAGCATGAATTCCTGATGCGTGCGATCCAGCGTAGGCGCCACCTTCATCACCGCGTCCACGGCATCCTTGGGATGCTTCATGGCTTCGCGCCAGCCGCGGATGGATGCACGCAGGAAGCCCTTGACCAGCTCCGGCTGTTCCTGCGCCGTCTTGCGCGACACGATCAACGTATCACGCGGGAAGGTGATGCCGTAGTCCTCGGCCTTGAACAGGCGCAACTTGTCCTCGCCCACGCGTTGCCGGATGGTGTAAAGCTCGTTGTACCAGGTGGCGGTGATGACATCCACGTCGCCGTTGACGAAGGGCGTAACGCTGACCTGCTGGGGCTGGATGTCCACCTTCGAACGGTCGATGCCCTTGTTGGCCAGCATGCCGAACAGCACATAGTTGGCGCCCGTGAACCAGGCCGTCACCTTCTTGCCCTGGAAGTCTTCCAGCGTCTTGACCGGGCCGTCCTTGCGCGCCACGAAGACAAAGGGCGTGATCTGGTGGGCCACGCCCACCGACACGATGGGCATGCCCTTGTCGATCGCGGCCAGCACGCTATCCGTGCCGCCGGACAGGCCGAAGGTATCGGCGCCCGTGGCAACCAGGTTCTCCGTCAGCAGATTGGGGCCGCCTGGATTGATGGTCAGATCGATGCCTTCGTCCTTGTAGTAGCCCTGCGCCAGCGCGTAATAGAAGCCGGCGAACTGCGTCTGTGGCAGCCATTTCAAGCGCAGCGAGGCTTTGACCAGGTCCTTGGCCATGGCGGGCGCAGGCAGCGTGGCCACCGCCGCGCCGAAAGTCGCGGCCCAGGCCATCAGGGTCAGCAGGCGTCGTTTATTCCGGATAGCAGTCATTTTCGATTCCCCTTGGTTCGATCGTTTGCGTCGATGAATTGCTTCGGTTCTTTGGTTCGTTTCTTTGCTTCAGCCGCAGGCCACCCGCGGATTCAAAACGGCCTCGTACCCGCAACCGTGGTGCGATGCATGACACGGCGATATTTCTGGTCGTCATAAGGCGTGGCGCAATGCATGGTGCAGCGGTTGTCCCAGATGACCAGGTCACCTTGTTGCCACCGGTGCCGGTAGACGAACGCGTCGCTGATGGCGTGCCGGTTCAGCTCGGCCAGCAAGGCATCGCCCTCGGCACAAGGCAGGCCGTCGATCTGCTTGACGATGTCCTGGCCGACATACAGGGATAGCCGGCCGGTCACGGGATGGGTCCGCACCACGGGATGCACGACGTCCGGCGTACGGGCTTTCTGCTCGTCGGTGAGCGGCGTGCGATCGGCGAAGGCCTTGCCGTAGTACCCGGCGTAAGAGTGCGTGGCGGTCAGGTCGCGAATGCGCGCCTGCGTGGCCGGCGGCAGCCCTTCGTAGGCCAGGTGCATGCTGGCAAACAGCGTGTCGGCCCCTTCGGGCGGCACTTCCACCGAATACAGCAGCGATCCCATGCTGGGCTCGGCCACATACGAAAGATCCGAATGCCAGTTCCAGCCTTCCTTGTGATTGCCGATGGGCTTGCCGTTCTCCGCCACATTGGACAGCACGTAGATTTCCGGCAGACCGGTGGTGAGGAACTGCTTCAGTACATGGGTCATCAACGACCCGAAGCGACGGCTGATGTCGACATGGCGCTGATTGCTCAGTGCCTGGCCACGCACCAGGATCAACGAGTGACGTTCCAGGTCCTGGACCAGTTGATCGACCGCCACGTCACTGGCGGGATCGGCAAGATCCAGGTCCAGCACTTCGATGCCGAAACCAGGATGCAGGGAGCGAGTCTTGAGCATGCTTACACCTTCGTACGTCAGGGTTCGTGGTTTATCGTGGGTCAGGTCTTGTAGGAGGAATCGACGCGATCCAGCTGGCGCAGCAACCCGGGCCACTCGCGTTCGCCGGCCACCAGGATGTCGCCCTTCTGCTCCCAGAACTGACGCGCGGCCTTCTCGCAGACGGCTTCATCCGGTTGCAGGATGGGGCCGGCGCCACCGGCGGCGGCAGCCTGCATGGCCAACTGGATGCGGGCGGCCCGCTCGAAGTAATAGAGCAGCATGAACGCCTCGCCCGGCGTGCGCCCCAGCGTCAATACGCCGTGGTTGCGCATCAGCATGACGCGATGCTCGCCCAGGTCGGCGACCAGGCGCGCCTGCTCGTCCAGGTCGATGGCCACGCCCTCGTAGTCATGGAAGGCCTGGCGGCGGTAGAAACGCATGGCGAACTGCGACAGCGGCAGCAGGCCGTGGCGCTGGGCCGACACGGCGATGCTGGCATCCGAGTGGGTGTGCAGGACGCAGGCGGCGTCGGCCTTGGCCTGGTGGATGGCGCCATGAATGACGAAGGCGGCGGCATTCACTTCATAGGGACTGTCGCTGAGCTTGCGGCCCTGCAGATCGATGCGTACCAGGCTGGAAGCGGTCACCTCCTCGAACAGCAGTCCGTAGGGATTGATCAGGAATTGATCGTGCGTGCCAGGCACCCGTAGCGAGATGTGGTTGTAGATCAGGTCGTCCAACTTCAGATTGGCGACCAGCCGGTAGCACGCGGCCAGGGACACGCGCGCGTCCCATTCGGATGGCGCCATGCCGGCGGGACAAGCGGTGGACATCATGCGTGCCCTCCAGTGGCATCGCTGGCGCGGAAGGACTTCATGCTTTCTTCCTCGATGGCTTCGAGAAGGGTGCGCTTGAGCGCGATGAACTCCGGCGCCGTGACGATGTCCGCGCGGCGGGGGCGCGGCAGGTCGACCTTCTGTTGCAGCTTGACCCGGCCCGGTCTTGCCGTCATCACCAATACCCGGTCGCCCAGGAACAAGGCTTCATCGACATCATGCGTGATGAACAGGATGGTGCGGCGATGCTTCTGCCAGACCTCCAGCAGCCAGCGCTGCATCATGCTGCGGGTCAGCGCGTCAAGGGCGCCGAAGGGCTCGTCCAGCAGCATCAGGTCGCGCTTGAACATGAAGGTGCGCATCAGCGCCACGCGTTGCCGCATGCCGCCCGACAGTTGATGCGGATACTGGTTCTCGAAACCGGCCAGGCCGAACTCAGGCAGCATTTCCAGCGCTGCGCGGCGGGCATCGGCGCGGCGCGCGCCTTCCATTTCCACCGCCAGGATGGCATTGTCGATGACCGTGCGCCAGGGCAGCAGCAGGTCGCGCTGCGGCATGAAGGAGACCTTGCCCAGCAAGTCGGCGGCGCGGCAGGGTTTGTCGAGAAACCGCAGGCTGCCGCCCGCATCGGGTTCTTCCAGGCCGGCGACGATATTGAACAGCGTGCTCTTGCCGCAACCGCTGGGACCGACCACGGTAACGAACTCGCCGGGGGCAATGTCGACGCCCAGGCCGTTGAGTGCCTGCGTGGCGCCGAATGTCTTGGAAATGCCGGCCAGGCTGAGCAGGGCCCCCGCCCCGCGACCATAGCCGAGGTCCGCGGCGGCGTCGCGCTGCGTGGAGACTGCCCCCGCCGCGTGGCGGTCCTGAGCCGCCAAACCGGCGCTGGGCGCATCCGTGGCTGCCGAACTCCGGGCCACGCCTGATGCTCCCGCGGTTGCGGGGGCAGTCCGGGTCGAAGCGAACATCATCGTATCTCCTTGCGCGACGGCGCCAAGGGGGCGCGTGGCCGCCGTGGATCCAGGTCGAAAAAAACGGGTGAGGCTCATGGCTGGCCCTCCAGGGTGGCCAGCTCGGCCAGGACATCCGCCAGCACGCAGGCGCCGGCGTACAGATCGGCGGGTTCGGTGAATTCCGCTTCGTTATGCGTGATGCCGTCATGGCTGGGGACGAACAGCATGGCCGACGGACAGATCGGATGCAGATAGCGGGCGTCGTGTCCGGCAGCGGATATCAGGTCGCGATACGGCAGATCCAGGCGTTCCGCGGCGCTGCGCAGACGGGCCTGCATGGCCAAGGGAAAGGTCAGCGAGTCCGCGGCGGACAGTCGCGTGACATCGACCTCGCAAGGACCGGCCGCCGCCGCGCACGTGGGCGCCACCAAGGCCGACAGGTGTTGCAGCTCCGCGCTGTCCGGATGGCGCAGATCGATGGAAAACAAGACCTGGCTGGCCACCACCGATGGCGCGCTGGGCGTGACGTCGAAACGCCCGACCGTGAACTTCACGATATCGGCATCGTCATGCATGGCACGGGCCAGATCCTGCACCATGGCGGTGGCCGCCAATAGTGCATCGCGCCGCTCGGCGCGCGTCGAGGTGCCGGCATGCGCGGCTTCACCGCGCACGGTGACGCGGAAGGTATGTTTGCCCTGGATGCCGCTGACGATGCCGACCGGGCAATGCGCCCGCTCCAGCTCGGGGCCCTGCTCGATGTGGGCTTCGACGTAAGCATAGGGGATCGTGCCGCCTGCCGTGGACTCCTCGCTACCGCCCGAGCCCGCATGGGCCGCGCCGTTCACATGGGCCGCGGTACCAGTGTGCTGGATGATGCCCATCGTTCTCATGGCAATATCCGGCAAGGCGGCGGCTGTCGTCGCCAACGCGGCTTCGACGGAAATGCCCGCCTTGTCCTGCACCGGCAGGATATCCGCCAAGGCGCGCGCGCCGCCGTACACGGCCGCGCCCATCATGCCCGGCGCGAAGCGAGAGCCCTCCTCGTTCATCCAGGCGACGATTTCCACCGGGCGCCGCGGTGCGATGCCTGCTTCCTGCATCGCCTGCACGGCTTCCAGCGCGGCGATCACGCCGTAGACACCGTCGTAGCGGCCACCGGTGGGCTGGCTATCCAGATGCGAGCCCGACAGCAAGGGCGCGCCCTCCCCGGCTTCCCAGCGCAGGAAGAAGTTGCCGGCGGCGTCGCGGCTGGCATGCAGGCCCAGCGCTACGCCCCACTCGGCCATCAAGGCCTGTGCCGCGGCGTCTTCGGCCGACAGGGCCGCACGGTCGACACCGCCCTTTGCCGTGGCGCCGATCCGGGCCATCGCCATCAGGCGGTTCATCAAGCGCTCCTGGCTGACCAGGCGGGAAGGCGATTGGTTCATGAGGATGACGGCTTTCCTGTTCAAGCGAGCTACAAAATTTCATGGGACGACAATGCCTGCTCGGCATTGGCATTGGCAGAGCCACTGCCAAACCACACACTTACTCCGTCTTCATGATCTCCGCCGGCGCGGAACGCGGGTCGCGCGGCAGCCATTTCCCCTGTTCCACCGTGGCCAGGAAATCGCCGACGAACTGATTGAACAGACCGGGTTCCTCGATGTTCAAGGTATGTCCTGCCTTGGGCAGCACCAGCAATCCGCTGGCAGGCACGGTCCGTTTCAGGAACAGCCCCGGCTGCAGGCAATGGTCGTCCTCGTCGCCGACGATCACCAGCGTCGGCACGGCCATCCGCTTGAGCTCGTCCTCCAGGTCATAGATCGACGGCCGGCGCGCCTGCACGCCACGCATGGTGTTGGCCGAGCCGATGGCGTCGTGCTGGCCCAGTTGCTCGGCAAACTCGGCCCAGCCCCGCGGATCCTTCAACTGGAAGGCAATGCGCGACGCCGCCGTCGAATAGACCTTGGCGAAAGCCGGCGCCCCCATCTCTTCGAACTTGCGCGCGACCTCCAGCGAAACGCCGCGGAAGTAGTCTTCGTACTGCTTCTCCGCGCCATAGCCTGCCCCGGCCACCACCAGCGACAAGGCCCGCGCGGCATGGCGCAGACCGAAATGCAGCGTGGCGAAACCGCCCATGGACAAACCCACTACGTGCGCACGCTCGATACCCAGGCCATCCAGGACATCCGCCATATCGTTGACGGCGATCTCCTGCGAGTAGCGTTCGACATCGGCCGGCACCTGCGACGGCAGGTAGCCACGCGCGCTATAGGTGATGCAGCGATAGCGCCGCGCGAAATACCGCAACTGGGGCTCCCAGCTGCGCCAGTCGCCGCCGAACTCGTGCACGAACAGGATGGGTGTGCCGCTGCCGCATTCTTCGTAATGCAGCGTGACGCCGTCGCGGGTGGTGATGGTGGGCATGGTGTCGTATCCTCGTACCGCAAATGGAGTGAACCGGACTGCTGAACCAGGCGTGCCGGACTAGAACAGCGCCACCGGTTGCGGATTCTTGCGTGCGTGCTCCACCATGGCCGGCAGCAGCTCGCAGCAGCGGTCGGCCCAGGCTTCAGGCACGGTCAGGCTGATCTTGACGAAGCGGTCGCCGAAGCGCTTGGTGTGATAGGTGCCTTGGCGGATCATCACCCCTTCGGTCTGATAAGCCGCCACCAGCGCTTCCGGCCGCACGCCGGCATCACCGGTCTCGACGATCAGCAGATTGGCCTGCGAGGGATAGACCGGCAGATGCAGGCCGTCGACACGCGCCACCGCATCGGCCAGCACGGCCTGGTTGCGGCGCAGGCGCTGCCTGATCGTGGGAAACCATTCAGCCTTGGTCTTCAGCCCGGCGATGGCCGCGCGCTGCGACAGCACATTGCTGCCCAGGTTGTTGGGCGGCGCACTGGCCAGCCGCTCGATGATGTCGGGGTTGGAAATCACCGCGCCCAGGCGCATGCCGGCCAGCCCCAGCCACTTGGAAAAGCTGTAGGTCATCACCGTCTTTTCCGGGTAGAAGCGCAAGGCGGGCGTGAAGTCGTCGGCGAACTGCGAATACGTGGCGTCGTGGATCAGGTATGCGCCCACCGAACGGGCAATCTCGGCGATCTCGCGGATCTCCGCTTCGGTATGGCAGGTGCCCAGCGGATTATTGGGATCGACCAGATAGATCACGCCGGTGTTCGGTCCCACGGCGGCGCGCAATTGCGCGGCCGTCAGCTTGTACCCTTGCGCGGCGTCGTAGATCGGCAGTTCGATGACGTTGGCGCCGGCCTGGCGCGCGAACGCCATGGGCCAGGCCCAGCTGGGATCGGTGGTGACGAAGTCCTTGCCAGGCTCGCAGATGTTGCGGCAGACGTTGTAAAGGGCTTCCACCGCCCCGTCCGTGACGAAGGCGCAGGCGTCCGGCACGCCGGCGTCGCGCACGATCAACTGGCGCAATTCCTCGAAGCCGGCGGGCGGCGCGTACGCGTGATAGTCGCCCCGGGTCAGCGCGTCTGTCACAGCCGCGATGACGGAAGGGTGCGGCTCGAAGTGGTTGGTGTTCTGGCCCAGCCACATCAGGCCCGGCGTATTGCACAGGCGGTCGAAGTAGGCGTTGCGTTGTTCAAAGCTGCGCATGGCGGTCCCGGCGGTCAGATGATGGAGCGGCGCGATGCGATACCGCCGTCGATGGTCACGATGGTGCCGGTGATGTAGGCCGAGCGCTCGGACGCCAGGTACACGATGAGGTCGGCCACTTCCTCCGGACTGGCCGGCCGCTTGGCGGGATACTTGTCGAACAATTCTTCCCAGCGGGCCTCGTCGCCGTACCAGTCCACCGCGCGCCGCTTCATCAGCTTGACCATGCGGTCGGTGGCGACCGGGCCGGGATTGACGCCCACCACGCGGATGCCGTCATCCAGGCTGCGGCCACCGACGCCACGGGTGAACGCCATCATGGCGGCATTGCCGGTGGTGCCGACGATGTAGTTGGCATCCCAGTTTTCGCCGGAATTGCCGATGTCGTTGACGATGACGCCATGCCCGCGCGCCTTCATGTGGGCGTATATCTCGCGCGTCAGGGTGACGTAGGAGAAGATCTTCATGTCCAGGCTGGCGCGCCAGTCCTGGTCCGACAACTGGTCCATCGGGCCCGGCGTGGAATCCGCCGCGTTGTTCACCAGTATGTCGGCGTCGCCGCAGGCGGCCGCCAGCGCCAGGACATTGGCGGTGACCGAGAGGTCCATGGCATGGGTCACCACCTCGACGCCGTACTGCGCGGTCAACACCGTCTTGGCCTCGGCCAGGCCTTCGGCCGAACGCGCTGCCAGATACAGCCGGGCCACGCCTTCGCGGGCAAAGCTATGCGCCGTTGCCAGGCCTATGCCTTTCGAAGCGCCGGTGATCAGTGCCGACTTGCCGTTCAAACCGAGATCCATCGCTACCTATCCTTGACTTGGGTTCGGGGCCGGATTCCATGTATGCAAGATTCGAATCCGTATTGCCTGACATCGACATTCCAAAGTGAAATTGCGGTCATCCGGTCAGGCGTACAGGATCAGCAAAAGCAACATCCATGCCAGGTCGATTCCCCATGAGCCGCATATTCATTGGCTTTTGCGTGCCCCAATGCTGGGCGTAACGTGGTGCATACGTGCTGTGTTTTTGTGCATACAAGAAGCTTTATCTTGCATACATTAAAAGTTAAAATGGCGGCGAATTTGTTTTCATCGTGGTAGACCTGCTGCAAACGGCAAGTGCAACGTTCATTGAAATGACGAACCTTCCTGTGTCCTCCGTCCCGCTTTCATCCCCTCCCGGCGCCGAGTCCGCTGCGGCGGCCAGCCGCTCCGCCCAGGTCCAGCAGATCCTGGAAAGCGAGATCCTTGCCGGCACGCTGGCGCCCGGCGCAAAGCTGGACGAAGTGGAGCTGGCGGAACGCTTCCAGGTTTCGCGCACCCCAGTGCGCGAGGCGCTGCGCCATCTGGCGTCGGCGGGCCTGATCCAGATACGCACGCGTCAGCCGGCTCTGGTGGTGGCCTTGTCGGCCGCGCGCCTGATCGAGATGTTCCAGGTCATGGCGGAATTGGAGGGTCTGTGCGCTCGCCTGGCCGCGCGCCGCATCAATGCCGCGCAACTGGCGCAACTGAGCCGCTACCAGGAGGAACTGGTGGCGCTGGCGGGAACCGACGAGGTAGAAGCTTTCTATGAAGTCAACCGGCGCTTCCACGAGTTGATCTACGAAGCTTCACAGAATGCCTTCCTGGCCGAGCAGACGCGCACGCTGCGCAACCGCATCGGCCTGTATCGCAAGATGGTGACGCAGAAGCCCAGCCGGCGCGCCGATACGCTGACCGAGCACGCAGCGGTGCTGCGCGCGCTGGCCACCGGCGACGAGGAAGGCGCCGGCGCGGCCATGCGTGGCCACGTAAATCTGCTGGGAGAAAAGCTGCTGGACTTCATCGCGCTGTTTCCACGCGCGGATTGATGGGCAGCGGCGCCAGCGCCGCGTGGTCTCGCCTGTGCCTCAGCGCTGCGGCGCCAGCAGCCCTTCCGCCCACTTGGCGATGCGCAGCAAGGGAAAGTCATGCCCGTAAGGCGCGACCAGTTGAATCGCCAAGGGCAAGCCACGCACCGACCACCCCGCCGGCACCGACAGCGCCGGAAATCCCAACATGGTCCATGGGGCGCAGAATGACGCATCGCCCGTGTAGTCCAGGCCTTCCGGCGCTTCACCGGTGGCGGCCACGGTCAACACCGCATCGTAGTTCGCCAGCCTGTCGCTGAACTCCGCCCGCAGGCGCCGCTGCGCGCGGCGCGCGGCGATATAGTCTTCGCCGGACACGGCCGCGCCGTCACGCACCAGTCCTTTCAAAGGGTCGCTGGCGCCCTCCGGATGGCGTTGCACCAGATCGGCGTAAATGCCGTGCGCCTCGTGGAACATGATGCGCGTGAGGACGGTCTCGGTCTCCTGGCCCAAGGCCGGCAGGACCACGTCGTCGATGGTGGCGCCCGCCTCACGCAGACGGCGCACGGCGGCGTCCAGCACCGCGTTCTGTTCCGCATCGACGCGATTCCAGTACGGTGCGCGCACCAGCGCCAGGCGCGGCGCCGCCGCGGGCGCCGGCAAGCCCGTGGCGACATCGACCGCCATCGCGGCCAGGTCGCCGCCGTCGGCGAATACATAACCGGGATCGCCCAGCCACTTCAAGGCGTAGGCCACGTCATCGACGTGCCGCGCCATCAGGCCTACGTGGTCCAGCGAGGCCGACAAGGGATGTACGCCCTCGCGCGGCACCACGCCGAAGCTGGGCTTGAACCCGACGATGCCGCAATACGCCGCAGGGCGGACTACCGACCCCATGGTCTGCGTACCCAGCGCCAGCGGCACGATGCCGGCCCCGACGGCCGCCGCCGACCCGCTCGATGAGCCGCCGGGCGTGTGCCGCGGATTCCAGGGGTTGGTGGTCGAACCGGGATGGCGAAAGGCGAATTCCGTGGTGACCGTCTTGCCGAAGACCGTACCGCCCAGCCGCTTGATGGTAGCGACGACGGCCGCGTCTTCCATGGGCACATGATCCGGGAACATCGCCGAACCGTTGGTCGTGCGCAGCCCCGCCGTTGCGATGATGTCTTTCACGCCCACCGGGATGCCGCCCAGCGGACCGCTGCCGGTCGTCATGTCAGCCAGCGCCACGCGCGTGACGAAAGACCTGAGCCAGGGCTCGCAACGGTCGGCCCGGTCCGCGCAGGCCGCGAGATAGGCCGCGGGAGTCAGCGTGCCGGCGGCGTAGCCGCGCAGGGCTTGCAGCAGGCCAGGGATGGAAGACAGGGAGGGCGAGTCTTGCGGCGTCGTGGAGGCAACCAAGATGAAAACTCCTGAGAAGTTTTCCCGGCAGCATGACGCGGCGGCGGACGACGCGCGCAACCCGCCGGGAATCCGTGATCGATGCTGGCATTCGATGCAATATGCATGCCATCGCGCCGCATGCGACCAGGCATCGCCACGGCCGCGCCGCGATTTGTCGCGTCAATTCAATGGATTAGCCTGCGCACGGACAAGCACCGGCGTCATGCGTCGCCGGCACACGCGGCTTGCGTCCGCGCGCCCCGCACCGAAGCCGTGCATCGCGTGGTGCGTTGCGCACCATCGGCGCCGGGCAGGCCATCGGACGCCGCCCGCGGTGTGTGACACGGCCACGGGCGCACACGGCTGCGGGCGCACGCGATCACAGGGTCACGAAGTCACGGAGTCACGGGGTCACGGAGTCAGCGGCGGCAAGACCGGCAGCTTGATGCCGTGGGCGCGGTACTCATCGTAGAACAGCTGCAGCTCGTCCTGCGTCATGCCCACGCTCAGGAGCGACTTCAACAGCCGTCGCACATCCGGCTGCGCCGCTTGCGCGACGGTCAGGCGGGTGCGGCTGAGTTCCCAGTCGACGATCGCCACGGCCGGCTGCGTGCCGGACATATTGACGAAGACCTCCTTGGGATACAGGTGGCCATGCTTGCGGTGCGCACGATGCAGTGAAATCAGCGCGCCGGCGACCTTGCGCAAGGCCTCCGCGCGCTGCTCACAGGACCAGCGCTTTTCGACGTAGGCCTGTTCCAGGCTGACATATCCCTGAAGGTCACGCGTCACCAGGATCGATTCCCACCCTTCCTTGCCCTTCTGCATGTCGAAGAAGACCAGGGGTGCGGTAGGCACGCCTATGCTTTGGCAGAAACGCATGCTCTGCCATTCTCGCAACAGCGTAGGACGTCCGGTCGGATAGCGGACGCTGCGGAACAGGTGATTGCGCTGACGCTTGACGTAGTAGCACTCACCCGATTGTGGCAGCACCACGCGCTGGACGCCGCTGAAACCGCCGCGTCGATTATTGGGCTCTTCCACCCATTCGCCGCTCACCGACCACCAGAAACTCGACTCTTGCGGACGCATCGTCCGACCCTCTGAAAAATTGATGTGACAGCCAGATTACAAACTTGGGATGCATCCGTAAAATTTTCGTCACGTCAGCGCGACTTTGTGCCGAAATTACAACAGCTTTGTCTGCAGGAAGTAACACCCCATATTTTCGTTTGGAGGCGTCCCGGACTTGCTTCATGATGAAGGTATTCCCGACGCTGGGGGCAGGCCGCTTACCCAGTACGGCGCATCACGTGGACCCACGAGGGCCGCGGATCGTCTCCGGGATACCGGGGCTGTTGCCGCAGAGCAGTAGTCGCGCCCAGCACCAGGCAAGTTCATCCGGCGGCCTTATTACGCTATTCGGGTTTTGATGAACGTCTTGCGCCTCGCCGCACCCCAGTGCCTACGCACGCAGTCCCGCCGCTCCCAGTCCAACCGCACACATTCCAGCCGCACGCTCAGCGGCCTTTCGTTTTGCAGTCTTTTGCTATGCGGTGCGCTTGGCGCTTTCTCCGCGGGTGTCCAGGCCCAGCAGGCCCAAGCTCAGGAGCAGGGCCAGGCTTCCCCTGCAAGCCCTGCTGCCCGCGCTCCCTCTGTCATCCTGGCGCCTGCCACGCCGGCCACCAAACCGGCCCTGACGGCGCCGGTGGACGTTAATGCCGCCGCCGCCGTCGATAATCGCTGGGACGCCAGCCTGGCCGCCTTCGCCGCGGCCGACAAGGAACATCCGCCCAAACCGGGCGGCGTGCTGTTCGTGGGCAGTTCCTCCATTCGGCTGTGGAGCAATCTGGAAAGCGACTTCAGCGCGCTGCCGGTGGTCGTGAAACGCGGCTTCGGCGGATCGCGCATGATGGACTGTACGCAGCATCTGCATGCCCTGGTGGCGCCCTACAAGCCGCATCTGGTGCTGGTCTATGCGGGCGACAACGACCTTGCCGAAGGACGCACGCCCGAGCAGGTGTTGCAGAGCTTCCGCAAGTTCGTCGAAGGGGTGCGCGCGGACCTGCCCCGGACGCGCATCGCCTATATTTCGATCAAGCCCAGCCCGCTGCGGGAATCCCTGATCCCGCAGATCAAGGAAACCAATGCCTTGATCAAGGCCTACACCCTGACGGTCAACAACGCTGACTTCATCGATGTCTATTCGGCGATGCTCGACGACAAGGGCAACCCGCGCACGGAGCTGTTCCGCGAGGACAAGCTACACCTGAACGCGGACGGCTATGCGCTGTGGAAGCGCATCATCACCGCTCACCTCGACTGACGCCGCCCTTGCCCGCCGTGGCGCCCCCTGGGGTGGGGGCTGGGCAGGCGCGTTTCGCTTATACGGTTCCGATCACTGCGCGGGTTTCGATCACTGCGCGGGTTTCGCCTGCTGCGCGGGTTTGGCTTGCTGGCGCGTGGCCGCCGCGGCCTTGCCGGAACGCATGATCACCGCCACGCCATAGAGCACGATGACGCTGCCGATGTACAGCACGGCGTCCACCCAGGATGAGCGCGCGGGCGTCGCCACGCCGACCAGGCACAGCGCCAGCAGCACCAGGACCAAATGGGCGCAAAACACCGACAGTGACGATTGGCCCAAGGTTTCCAGGAACCGCACCCGCGGCAGATGGCGCTTGAGCCACCCGTCGTAGTGCATGGCCAGTACTACCAGGGCAAATACATTGAGCAGGCGCATCGGCGCCAGGTGCCACTTGTCCCACAGGAAGTTGATGGCTTCGCCGTCGGGGAAAGGCGCCTGCCCGGTCAGGTGGCGCCAGATGAAGAACGTGCCGGCAACCAGCGCCGCGCCCCATACCAGCACGCGCGGAAAAGGACGGCGCTGCTCGGCCGGCACGCGCGCATGGGTCGAACCCAGCCACAAGCCGAAGATCCACAACAACTGCCAGCCGAAGGTTTCGAACGCGCCGGTTTCGCTGAACGGCACCGGCAGGCCGGTGGCGTCGACCAGCCAGGAATAGAGGTACTGGGACAGGCCGAACTGCGTGGCGACCCACAGCAGCCCGCTTACCGTGAGGATGGTGCGCCAGCCATGGCGCAGGCCGATGGACAGCACCCACGGGCTTATCAGCATGAACATCACGTAGATAGGCAGGATGTCCAGCAGGGGCGGGTTGTAGATCAGCGCCAGCGCGGACAGCAGCGCGGTGGTCGGCTCCTGCAGGTAGTACCACATCAGATGCTGCACGTCGGGTTGCGGAATGGCCAGCCCCAACACCGCGATGAGGGTGAAGAGAAACAGCAGGCAGGCGGCCTGGCACGCATACACCACCAGCGCCCGGCGCAGGAAGGCCTTGTGCATGGCGGTGATGCCGTCACGCATGTAGCGTTGGGTGTAGACCAGGCCGGCCATATAGGCCGACAACAGGACGAAGCCTTCGGCCGCCGAGACGAAACCGAATGGCTGGGAAGTGGGGATGGCGAATTTGGTCGGCAGATGGGTGGACAGCATCAACACCAGCATCAGGCCACGGACCGCGTCCAGTTCCCACATACGTGGGCGGCCGGTCTTGGCCGCGGTGCGGGGGGGATGAATTGCCGGAGATATCGGATTTGCTGCCATGATCTGCTTCTGCCTTCGATAGCGTCGATCCAGATGAAGGGGCGGGGGCCTGCCACGGGGCTTGCCTGGCCGCCTCGTGAGCGGCGCTTTCCCTAAGCAAACTTCAGGCCCGGGCCAGCGGCGCTATCGTTGATTAATTGATTGATTCGGGTAGCTGCCGGGACACGGCCGCAGGCGCGCGTCCCCTTTTATTTCGTCCCGCTGCGTCGACACAGCGTCTCGGCCTGGTCACGAGATCGGGTAAACCCGAGATTACATCGGTCTGCGGGGGAATTTGTAGAACTTCGACAGCGAAAAGGTAACCAGAAAACTCTGAAGCCCGGGGCCGCGGAACCCGGCCCCGGACGCAGCCGGCCGGCGGTCATGGGCTGTCTAGCGAGCCAGGGCCTTTACCAGCGCGGACGTCACGTAATGCGGCCCGTCGAACAGGTAAGTCTGGTACCCGCCATAGGCCGCCAGCTGCGGGCGCAACTCGTCGGCCGTGGCAGGCCGGAATCCGCCCGGGACTGGCCTGAATGCCTCCACGATGATCCGGACGCGCTCCCTTCCCAGCTTCTTGCGCAAGGCATCCGCGTACTCCCGCGCGACTTTGGGCGTGCGCGCGTACACGCCCACGCCATCCTGGAAGAACACGCCGACGTCCGGCGGCAGCCAGCTCGCCACCCAGTCCGCCGTCTCCCGCGCCCCGATATTCGCGCTGTCATAGACGCTGATCCACAAGGGCCTGGGCAAGTCCTTGAGCAGCGCCGGCAACCGGCGCGCGCCCTCCCATTCCGGGCTGGCCTCCACCGGAAAGTACCAGCCGACCACGTTCAACGGCGTCGGCAGCCGCGCCAGCACGCGGGACTGCTCGGCCAGTTCAGCGATACCCGCGCGCGCCCGCTTCTCGTCGAAGCGCCCGCCCAGCCCCAGGATCACCTGACGCGCCCACGGGGCCTGGGCAATGCGCCGCCAGTCCGGCAACACCGGCGCCTGCGGCAAGCCGCTGCCCGGCACGAAGGCCAGGTCGTCGACGGCGGACCACTGGACCAGCAGCTCGTGCGCGCCCAAGCGCTGCCAATCGCCGGCGATGCCCACGCTGCGGTTATCCACCTGCCAGGCGATGCCCGTGACCGCGGGCGCCCGATAGCGCTGCAGCGCCCACCAGCCCGCGGCGATGGCCCCCACCAGCAATGCCACCACCAGGGCGCCCAACAGCACCGTGGACGCCCGCGGATACCGGCGCAGGCAAGCTCGCGATCCGCGTCTGCTCACGTCACCTCCTAGTAGGAATACGTGAAGCGGGCGAACACACCACGGGCCCGGTCATCGCCGAACACCCGTGCGCGGTACTGCAGCGACAGGTCCCAGTACGATTGCGGCGCATGGTAGCGATCTTCGCGGAACCAGTAACGCAGGCTGACGCCGGCGCCCAGGCCCGCGGCACTGTCCGGCGACCCACGATTGCTTGACTCGAAGTTCATCTGCGTATCGTAGTCATACGCCGCAACCGCATGGGGAAACACGACCAGCTTGGGACTGACGCCATCCAGCCGGTAACTGCGGCCCAGTTGCCATTCGCTGTTGACGTAGGTGCGTGACTGCCGGAAATAATGTCCCGCCTCCGCATACAGCTGCGACGTCCACCAGCTGGGCACATCCACGCGCAGGTCGGTGCCGATGCTGGAGCCATAGCCCAGGCGCGCCAGCCAGTCGGCCTGCACATTCGCTCCGCCCAAGGGAAACACCCGCTCCAGCGCCGCCACCAGGTTGACCTGGGTAAACGGCTTGACGCGCGCGCCCACATCGCCCTGCAGGGCGTCCGCCCCGGTGTCATACACCCCGCCACGGCTCCACAAGGTATCGGTGACGCCGGCGAACAACTCCAGATAGCGCGCGTCTTGATAACCCAATGGCCGCCAGTAGACCTCCGTGCTGTTTTGCACGCTGTCGTTGGGCGTACTTGGCGCGCCGCTGATGCCGCTGGACGCATTGGCGCCGCGATAAGTGGTGGTGTTGGTCAAGCCAAAACGCCGCTCCACGTCCGCCACCGCCCGGCGCGTCTGGAATTTGTCCTGTTCGGACATGGGCAGATTACCCGCCTCGTTGGCGTCGACGCTGCGCTTGAAGTATTTGACCGCGTCCCGGTCATTGCCCACCTGCATGGCGTTGTACGCGGCGTCTTGAACGATATTGGGCGGCAGCCCCTGCTTGCGGTCCAGGTCCGCGAACGCGGCATCGGCGCCGCGCCTGTCGCCAGCCTGCATCAGCGCGTACGGTACCTGCAGGGCTTCGTTCTCACGCTGCTCGCGCATGCGATCACGCAGCGTCAGCAACTGGGGCGCCTGGCCCAGGTCGCGGATGGCGGCGTCGATTTCGGTCTGCGCCAGGTCGCGAGCATTCAAGCGCTGCAGCGACTCGATCAACATCAGGCGATAGTCCAGGTTGCGCGGAGCCTGCCGCACTGCCAGGCGCGACTCGGTCACGGCCAGTTCATAGTCGCCGTCGTTGTACGCCGCCAGCGCGCGCTCGGCGGCCTGGAAGCCTGGCGGCTTGCGCGCGATGAATTCCAGCGGGTGGTCGCGGCGATACCTGTCGCGCTGGGCCAGGCCGATCAGCTTGCGCATGTCCTGGGAGTCCGGCCGCTGCCGCAAGACTTCACGCGCCCGCGCGATCGCCAGGTCGTAGTTCTTGCTGTCATAGGCGCGATAGGCCTCGGCAGCGATGCGTAGCGGCGGGCCGCTCAGTTCCAGCGGCAACAGGTGTTCGCCGCGCTTCGCCACGCCGTTCGCCCCCCCATTGTCCATACGCGTCGCGTCGCCGTTTGCTGCGCCGCTCACCGGTCCGCTTGCCGTTCCGTTTGAAGCAACGGTTTGCGCGCCGGCGGCACTGGCCTGCGCGGGGGCAACGGCCAGCGCCGCGGTGACGGCCAGCGCCACGGCGGCGGGCTCCATGAACCAGTGCTTCATACACCCGCCTCCACGCCATCGAAACGCAATTGCCGCGTCACGGCGCGTTCGATGTCCTCGCGCTTCACCACGCCCTTCTCCACCAGATAGTCGCCCAGGCGCCCGTGCTCGCCCGGCCTGTATTTCATGATGGCGTCCGTCAACGCCGTACGGCTTACCGCGCCCAGGTCGATCAGCGCGTCACCCAGCAAAGGCGCCTGCGCGCGCGGCATTTCCTGTCCATCCAGCATGCGCGCAAGGCGCAGCTGGGCATTGATGTCGCGCTCGCGCGCGATGCACTGCAGCGGCTCCACGCCCAACTCCTGCGCGACCTGCTTCAAACCCTCGTCCGGCAGCGGCTCGGTCACGGCCACCTGCGGCCGGCCATCGACTTCGTCGATGAGGGGCACCACGCGCCAGCGCGTCTTGAATTCATCATCCAGCGCGGAATCGGTGCGTACTTGCGCGGCCAGGTCATGCACCAGCGGCAAGTCGTTCTGGAAGGCAACGGCCTCCGCCAGCGTGCCGTCGTCGAGCCAGCCATGGTTGATCAGGATGCGGCCCAGGGAAAGGTCGCGTTGTTCGAGTTCGGCCAAGGCGATCTCCAGTTCTTCTTCGCTGATGGCGCGCCACGACAGCAGCACGCTTTCCAGCCGCGGCGGTGCGCCCGCGGCCCGGCCGGTGGTGGGAAAGTCGTGCATGGTCTTGTCCCATGCCAGACGCCGATTCAGCAGCTTGCTGGTCAGGTACAGCCGCCATGCGCGCGCGGCCGCCATGGCGTTGACGAAGTTGCCGACGACCATGCGCGGAATGGACAACACCCCGTGCTGCCAGCCATAGATGCGGGTGGTGAAATAGACGCGGTGGACCATGCGCCATACCAGCATGAAGGCGTTGGCCAGCAACAGTGCCCGCACCAGGCTTTCCTGCTCGAACGGGGTAGGCAGGCTGAGATTCCAGTAACCGCTATAGTGGATGACGGCCAATGCCATCACCTGCACCAGCAGCAGATAGGCCAGGATGGCGATGAAGGAAGTGACGATGCTCTTGCGGTCGCGGAACACCAGGTAGCGATTGGCGAATGAGCCCGTCCAGCCCAGCTGCTCCCACCCTTGCAGGCCGATGCCCAAGGTCCAGCGCGCTTTCTGCCGGAAAGCCGTGCGGAACGTATCGGGAAAATACTCCCGCACGCACAAGGGCATGCGTAGTACCGTCTCCCGCGAGGGGGCGAACCACGCATGCCGCGTCACACGGAACTCCACCGGAAAGCGCACGAAGCTGGCCTGCATGCCCGCCCGCGCCAGCCGCGCGCCCACGTCGTAGTCTTCCGTCAAGCTGTCCGTGTTGAACGGGTTGTTCTGCGTCTCCTCGCATAGGGCCAGCAGCGCCCGCCGGGAGAAACACGTGCCGACGCCGGCGGACGGCACCGAATCCGTCATGCTGTCGCGCACTGTGAGGTCCTTGCCGTGCCACTCGGCGAACTCGTCCATGTAGGTGCCGGCCACCCACTCGAACCAGTTGCGCTCCAGCGCCACCACGGGCAGCTGGATCATGTCCCGGTCGGGCAGCAGATAGTTGAACAGCCGCAGCTCCAGCGGATGCAGCACGTCTTCGCTGTCGTGCAGGACGGCGCCGGAGAATTGCACGCCGTTGGTCTGCTCGAACCGGAAAATCGCCTGGACGATCCAGTTCAGGCAATCGGCCTTGCACGTGGGACCGTGGTGCGGCACCTCGACGCGATGCAATTGCCGATAACGGCGCCGCATGCGCTCCACCTCATCGATGGTGCGCTGGTCGTTGACGTAGGTGCCGACGAAGATGGAGTAATTGCGGTAGCTGAGGGTCGCGACCATGCTCTCGATCATGGACGCGATCACGTTGTATTCCAGCCATGCGGGGACCATGATCGCGATGTGCTGCTCGGGCTTGGCGAGCAGCTGCGCCTGCGTCAGGTCGTCGTAGCGGTGCTCGGCACTGCCCTTGACGAACAGGCGCAGCGCCCAGTACCAGAGGTCGATCACCAGGTCGTCCAGGCTGGACACCAGGATGACCGCCCCTACCCACAACATCCCCGTTTCCAGGAAGGTGTAGTACTCCGCGATCTGGTAAGGCAACCAGTTCATATTCACTGCTGCTTACCGCCTTCGATCTGGCGCCGGCGCGCACGGCGGCTGGCGATCACCAGGAACAGCACCAGGATCACGGCGATGGGGATGGCCCACAGCCAAGACGGTTCGCGCCAGGCCTCCAGCCCGGTAGGAGCCGCGCGCGTGACCATGTCGCCGCCACGAGGATCGTCGGGGTCGAACGTGGTCACCGCGCCGGTGTCGTCCAGCATGGCGGCGTTGCCGCGGCCGAGCAACAGGCGCTGGGCCAGCACGGGTTCGTGCGCACCCAGGTTGCGGTAGGTGACGCCCCTCAGTTCGCCGCTCTCGTCCTTTCCGCCCTTTCCGTCCTTGCTGTCGGCGGCGCCGCTGGTGTGGGCCACTTGCAGGACAGCCATGCGATCCAGGGCGTGGATATCGAGCAGGGAGCGGGTTTTCTGGTCTATCTGCAAACGCCCTTGCGCATCGGCCTTGATGGCCTCGCCGCCGCCCTTCAACGGCAGGTCGAAGGCCAGGAAGGCGCGAGACGGAGCGATGGGCGCGGACGCGTCCGCGACGACGTCGAAGCGCGCCTGCGTGGCGGAGATGCCCGTGGCTTCGGAGATGCGGATGACGCGTGGCAAGGTCGTGGCCGCGTGCTCCAGGTAAGCCGGCGGCACCAGCACCTGCGCGCCGGACGCGAAGCGGGCGGCCATGCCGGCGAAGTCGTCGCGCAGTTCCGCCTTCTCCACCGCGATGTAGCTGGAAGGCAGCACGGCCGCCGGGAAACCCTGCGGCGTTTCGGCGCAGCGGTCGCTGACGGGCTGCCGCTGGAACGACACGCGCAAGACGTTGCGCGAGTTGATCGCGTAGGCTGGAATGCGCGCCTCGATGCGTTCGCGGGCGCCATTCGCGGTCAGCTGGCGGGCGCCGATGAGGTAGTCATTGAAGTACAGCGATGCGACGGGCGGCGTCGACGATACGCCGGGCGACGCCGCGACGTCGACCACGGCTTGCGTCGGCACGCGGCCGTCGTAGGCGACGCTGCCGATGGCGAAGGTGGCGGTCCAGTCAGCCTGGGTCTTCAGGTCCATGGTGCCGGGGATGCCGCCCAGGTAGTTCAGCGACACACGCCCGTCCGGATCCGCCGGCACCTCCGCGCGCGCCACCGTCAACTGCCTGCCGCGCGCAAGCTTGCGCCAGTGATTGTCGAGCAGGCCGGCGGACTTGGCCGCCGTGGCCGCGTCGAACATCAGCACGGGGCGGTTGCCCAGCAAGGTCAGGCGGATGCTGTCGCTGCCCAGCGTGCCGGCAGCCAGTTCGCTGCGATGGCTGCGCCATTGCGCATAAGCCTGGGCGGCTTCGGGATCGCGCTCCTGGATCTGCGCCTGCAAGGCGTTCAGGGCCGCCGCGATGGCGTCCAGCAACGGCTTGTCGGCGATGGCCAGGTCCGCTTGCACGGCGTCGGTCTGGCCCAGCATCAGCAAGGCGCCGATTTCCGCGGGGTCCTTGATGCGGTGCTTGTCCTTGCCGGTCAGCGCGGCGAAGGCCGGCACGGCGGCGAGCGCGGCGGGCACTTGCACGTTTTGCAGGTTCACTTCGTCGCCCGGCGCGGGGAAGGCGATAGTGCGTATCTCCTTGCCGGCCTGCTGCAGGACGAGCCCCAGGCGCCACGCGGCGTCGTAGCTGGCCGGCGCCAGGGTGCCCGGCGCCACGAGGATGGCGGGCGTGCCGGACAAAGCGTTCCATGCGGCGTCGATGCTGGTCAGCCTGCGGGCGTCGAAGCTGTAGGCCAGGTTCGACGCGGGGTCCACGCGCAGCAGGTTGCCGATATCGCCTTCGCGCTCGCACAGCGTGCGCGCGACCGACGACGACCAGCGCACGCCGAGGCGCACGACGCCCTGGGGGCGCGCGTCCTTGTCCACGCCGATCCTGACGTTGGCATCGCCGCTTTTGGCGTTGAGGGCCTGCGCCTGCACGGGGTAGCCGTCCAGTGACAGCAGCATGGTGTTGTTGCCGCCGTCGGCGTTCAGGTAGCTCGCGCGGAAATCCAGTGTGGCGTCGGTGAGCGGCACACCTACGGGCACCGGCAGATAGAGTTCGCGGCGGGCGTCGGCACCGCTGAAGACCAGCGCGTTGGCGATGTTCACATCACGCAGCGTGATCTGGCGATGCTGGATGGTGTCTTGGTCGAGGTCGGTGATGGCCTGCGTGAGGGGACTGGCCGCGAAGGCGGACACGGCCGGAAGGGAGGCGATCAGGGTCAGGAACAGGGAACGTTTGAGATATCGCTGGGCGTGAAATGGCATCGTTTATTCGGATCTGGATTTCAGGAAAGGGAGATTCGGGCGCCACTGCTCACGGCGGCTGCGTTGGCCGCATTGGCCGCATTGGCTGCGCTGGCTATGTCGTCGTCCGCGGTGAATTCGTCCACCGGACGATCCAGCAGCGCGTCCACGATGCGGGAACATGCCCGGCCATCGCCATACGGACTGACCGCGCGGGCGCTGCGGCGCCACTGCGCGTCGACGTCGAGAAGTTCGCTGACGCCGCGCACGATGGTGTCGGCGGCGGCGCCGACCAGCCGCACCGTCCCGGCCGCCACCGCCTCGGGCCGTTCCGTCAGGTCCCGCATGACGAGCACGGGCTTGCCCAACGCCGGTGCCTCTTCCTGCACGCCGCCCGAGTCGGTCAGTACGATGTGGGCGCGCTGCATCAGCCTGATGAAGGCCAGGTAGTCCAGCGGCTCGATCAGATGCACGTTCGGAAGACCGCCCAGGGCCGCTCGCACGGGCAACGCCACGGCGGGGTTGAGGTGCACGGCATAGACGATCTGCAGGTCGTCGCGCTGCGACAGGGTGCGCAGGGCCTGGCACAGTTCCATGATGCCGTCGCCCAGGTTCTCGCGACGGTGGCCGGTCACGAGCAGCAGCTTGCGGCCGGGATCGATCATGCCGAATCGTTCGTCGATGCCGCGGCACAGGGCGGTATCGGCGCACAGGCGGCGCGCGGTCATGTGCAGCGCATCGATGCCCGTATTGCCGGTGACGTAGATGTGGCCCTGCAGCCGTTCAGCCAGCAGGTTGTCGCGCGCCTGCGCCGTGGGGGCGAACAGCCACCTGGCGCCCTGGTCTATGCAGCGCCGGTTCATCTCCTCCGGCCAGGGCGTGGCGATGTCGGCGGTGCGCAGGCCGGCTTCCACGTGGCCCACCTGTATACGGCGGTGGAAGGACGCCATGGCGCCCACCAGCGCGGTGGTCGTGTCGCCGTGGACCAGCACGCAATCCGGCGTGGTTTCCTGCAGGACGGGGTCCAGGGCTGCATACAAGGCGGCAGTCAGGCCATTCAATGTCTGCCCTGGTGTCATCACTTCGAGCGAATGATCCGCCTGGATGTCGAACACCGACAACATCTGCTGCAGCATGCTCTGGTGCTGCCCTGTCACGCAGATGCGGGAATCGATTGCCGGTTCCGCGTCCATCGCCTTCAAGAGCGGCGCCATCTTGATGGCTTCCGGCCTGGTACCGAAGATGGATAGAACTTTCAAAGGGGGGTGGTGCCGGCCATGCTGCGTCGATGCCATTACTGCCGTTCTCCTTTATGGTCCGTGTCCTGATCAGCCACATGTCTAGTGCGAATACATGAGGACTTACGCAGAGCAGGTGCCCATGGATGAGTTGGCTTTCCTTGTTTTGCAAAAGATGCTTTTGGATAAATTGCGGCGGCCTTACCGTTTCATCTGACATATCCGTAAAACGCGAGCGCAAGAATTCGAGCGTTTTTGTGATGCAGGGGTAGGCAGCGCTGCGGGCAGCCTCGCCCGAGGGCCCGGGGCGGAGCCCCCGCCGCGCCCCCGCCCAACAGCGCGGCCCAGGGGCATGGCCCCTTGGTATCTCCCCGACAACGGGGTCCAGGGGCGCAGCCCCTGGCGGTCTCCCTGACATACACTCGGGAAAAAATTCCCAGCGACACGAGGCTAAACATGAACAAAGTCATGCTGATCACCGGCGCCAGCCGCGGCATCGGTGCCGCTACCGCCCTGCTGGCGGCGCGGCGCGGCTATACCGTCTGCGTCAATTACAAGAGCAATGAGCAGGCCGCCTTGGGCGTCGTCACGCGTATCCGCGCGGCCGGCGGCCAGGCCGAAGCGTTTTGCGCCGACGTTGGCGAGGAAGCCGACATCGTCAGCCTGTTCGACGCCGTGCACCAGCGCTATGGCCGCCTGGACGGCCTGGTCAACAATGCCGGCATCCTCGAACAGCAGGCCAAGGTGCGGGACATGAATGCCGCGCGCTTGCGCCGCATCCTGGACGTCAACGTGGTGGGCCCCTTCATCTGCTGCCGCGAGGCCGTGCGCCGCATGTCGATCAGCCTGGGGGGCCTGGGCGGGGTGATCGTCAACGTGTCATCGGCCGCGTCGCGGCTGGGTTCGCCCAACGAGTACGTCGACTACGCGGCTTCCAAGGGCGCCCTGGACACCCTGACCATCGGTTTGTCCAAGGAGGTCGCCGACGAGGGCATCCGCGTGAATGCGGTACGGCCAGGCATCATCGACACCGACATCCATGCCAGCGGCGGCGAACCCGGCCGCGTGGACAGGGTCAAGCACATGGTGCCCTTGCGGCGCGGCGGCACGGCCGAAGAAGTGGCCGGCGCCATCATGTGGTTTTTTTCCGAGGAAGCGACGTATTCGACGGGCGCGTTCCTGGACGTGTCCGGCGGCCGCTGAGCGGCGGTTGGTCCCCAGCGCCCGCGCCGAAGAATACCCTTGTCGCGTCGACCCACGCCCGCGCCGCGCGCGAGAGGTGGGCGCTGCGACGCCAGCAGGCCACCAGGCGCCAGCGGATTTCCGGCTGCACGATCGGGATGGACACGAAGCGCCGGCGGTCCAGGCGCTCGCCATAGTTGGCCGGTAGCAGCGCGATGCCCATGCCGCATTCCACCAGCGTCACGATCAGGTCCCACTGGCTGCTGCGGCAGGCCAGGCGCGGGGTGTAGCCCACGCTGCGGCAAGCCTGGGCGATGGTTTCGTTGAGCTGGAAGGTTTCCCCGTACAACAGGAAAGGCTCGTCCGCCAGTTCGGCCAGGCGCACGTCGGCCCGGCCTTGCCAACGGCCCTTGTGCGGCGCCAGCAGATGCAGCGGGTAATCGCAGATCTGGATACCTTCCATATCGTCAGGGACAGGCGCCAGGCAGATGCCTACATCCAGTTCCCCTTCACGCAGCGCCCGTTCCACGGCGCGGGCGCCGGATTCCAGCAGCTTCAGTTCGATGCCTGGCCACTGCTTGTGGAAGTCGGCGATGGCTGGCGCGACCAGCGATGCACCCAAGGGCGGCACGCCTATGGTCAGGCTGCCGCGCGTGAGATCGCCCAGGCCTTCCAGGTCGTCGCGCAAGGAGGTCTCGGTTGCCAGCATTTCCTGCGCGCGGGCATAGACGAGGCGGCCCGCGTCGGTGAGCGTGACGCCCCGCTTGCGGCGGCCTTCGTCGCGCGCCAGCAACGGTACGCCCAATTCTTCTTCCAGCACCTGCACCATTTTGCTGACCGTGGGTTGGGTCACGAATAGTGCATCGGCGGCGGCGGTGAAGCTGCCTTGACGCACCACTTCGGCGAAATATTTCAACGCACGCAGTTCCACGGCGGGTCTCCAAGGCGTGGGCGCGCGCACCGCTACGGTGCAGGGCGCGTTTGATTTTTTATTATGCCAAATTCGAATAATAAAAATAGAAATAATTCACTGGATACATCAGGGGGGCGTCCCTAGACTGCATGTATCGACGGGGCGGGGCGCTCTGACTGCCAAAAGGTAGTTTTTATGGGGGTACCCCCCATCGCCCCCTCTTTCGGGCTATCGCCCCTCGGGCCACGGTCGTGATCAGTCGCGGCGTTGCTTGCGGCGACGAAGGGCCGATGCAGCAGTTTTTGCTATCGCCCTGCAGGCCGTGTCCGTGAGCAATCGTGGCGTGCTTGCGGCGACGATGGGTAGATGTAGCGGGTTTGGGCTATTGCCCATCGGGCCGTGGTCGTGAGCAGTGACAAGCGAGGCGGCGGGGCGGGTGTGCCGCGTTGGCGCGGATTTTGGGCATCAAGTATTTTTCCTGGCAGCAGCAACATGAAGTCTTTCTTTCTTCCCTCGATTGCCCGCGCGCGGCCGGCCATGGCGCGGCTTGGGCAGAGTCTTTTCCTGGTCGTGGCCTTCGCCGTGGCCGCGCAGGTGACCCAGCTGCTGCATCTGCCGCTGGCGCCCGGCGTGGTGGGCTTGCTGACCGTGCTGGCGCTGCTGTTCAGCGGCATCGTCAAGGTCGATTGGATCAAGGGCGGCGCCAACTGGCTGCTCAATAACCTGGTGCTGTTCTTCATCCCCAGCGTCGTCGCGGTGGTGAAGTACTTCGACCTGTTCCGCCGCGAAGGGGTGCAGCTGGTGCTGGCGATCGCCTTGGGCACCCTGCTGGTGATGGCCGCCACCGCCCTGGCCGTCCACCTGGGCCGGCGCCTGGAAGACAGGCTGGCGCGATTCACGCAGCGCGTGCCGCGCGGCAAGACGGCCTGAGGATATCCGGGCGTCCGGGCGTCCGGGCATCCGGCATCCGGCATCTGGCGTCCAGCGTCCAAGGTAACCCCGGCCGCCGACTGCCGAATGTCGAATGCCGGATGCCTGATCGATACCATGAATACACTACTACCTCTCTTCTGCCTGGCCTGGACGCTGTTGCTGTACTTCGTCGCCAAGCCCTTGTACCTGCGCTATCGCAAGCCCTGGCTGTCGCCCGCCATCGTCGTGCCCGCGCTGACGATCCTGCTGATGTTGCTGGCGCACATCCCCTATGCCTCGTATTTCGAGGAAACCCACTGGCTGACCTGGCTGATGGGGCCCGCTACCGTGGCCTTCGCCGTTCCCATCTACGAATACCGCCAGGTGGCGCGGCGCCATGCGCTGTCCTTGGGCATGGGCGTGGCCACTGGCATGGTGGTGGCGATGGTGAGCAGCTGCCTGCTGGCGCGCATGTTCGGCTTCAGCGCCGAAGTGACGCACAGCCTGATGGCGCGTTCCATCTCCACGCCGTTTGCCGTCGCGTTGGCCGAACGCACGGGCGGGTCGGCTGAACTGGTATCGCTGTTCACCATCATCACGGGACTGGTCGGCATGATTGCGGGCGACAGCCTGCTGGCCGTGCTGCGGCTGCGCTCGAAGCTGGCGCATGGCGCATCCTATGGGGCCGGCGCGCATGGCTTCGGCGCCGCCCGCGCGCGGGAACGCGACAGCGAGGAAGGCGTGGTGGCCAGCCTGACCCTGGTCATCGCCGGCATCGGCATGGTGGTCGTCGGCCCGGCGCTCAGTGGGCTGGTCAGCGGCCTATTGGGCGGCTGAAACAACGCATCCGCGCCGCCGCCGGCGGCACGCAGCCTTGTTGCCAGCGCGTCCACAGTGCCCGCTTGCGGGACGCATCTTCGGGCCGCACGGGCGCCGCCGCGTGTCCACCGACCGGACGGGGCGTGCCGCGCGGCAGCGGGCGGGCATCAGTAATCAGTATGATCGGCCGATTCGCCATCCCCTGACTCAACGGGTGCGCGCAACCCGATACGGTTACGGCCGCCACGGGCCGTCGCCCGTGCCTGGAACCTGCCGCCATCATGAAAGCCATTGATATGAAGGACTTCGGCGACGCCGACGTCCTGCAATTGCAAGACGTCGCCGATCCCGCCCTGCGTCCGCACGATCTGCTGGTGCGCAACCGTGCCGCCGGCGTCAATCGCGCCGACCTGAACCAGCGCCGTGGCGCTTACGGCCGTGCCGACTTCGGTGATTCCACCTTGATGGGATTGGAAATCGCCGGCGAGGTGATCGCCGTGGGCGACCAGGTGCAGGGCTACCGGCCGGGCGATCGCGTGATGGGCATCGTCGGCGGCGGCGGCTATGCCGAAGTGGCACGCATCGACTACCGCATGGCCATGCCGGTGCCGTCCAGCCTGGACGACATCCAGGCCGGCGCCATTCCGGAAGTGTTCGTCACTGCCCATGAAGCCTTGTTGCACCTGGGCCGGCTCGAACCCCATGAAAAAGCCTTGATCCATGCGGGCGCCAGCGGCGTCGGCTCGGCCGCCATCCAGCTGGCCCGCGCGCTGGGCGCCACGGTGTATGCCACGGCGGACGGCGCCAAGGCGCAACGTGTGCGCGAGTTCGGCGCCGAACTGGTGATCGACTACAAGAACGAGGACTATGCCGAAGCGGTGGCGCGCGCCACCGGCGGCCGCGGCGTGGATGTGATCGTCGACTTCGTCGGCGGACCGTACCTGGAACGCAATGTCCGCAGCCTGGCCGATGGCGGGCGTCTGGTGCAGGTGGGACTGATGGGCGGCAAGTCCGCGACGCTGCCCATGGACCGGCTGCTGTTCGGCCATCTGCAGATCATGGGCACGGTGATGAAGTCGCGGCCGCCGGAGGTCAAGCAGGCCATGGTGCGGCGCTTCCGCGAGCGCTGGCTGGACGCCTTCGCCCGTGGCGACCTGCAGCCCATCGTCGACAGCGTCTTCCCCTTGGCGCAAGCCGCCGAAGCGCATCGCCGCATGGAATCGAACCAGAATATCGGGAAGATCATTCTGGCCTGTTGAGGGCAGGGCCGGAGGCGGCGTTACTCCGGCCGGATGTTGGCGTCGTGCGCGACCTTCTGCCACTTGACGATTTCAGACTGGATGAAATCGGCGAAGTATTGCGGCGGCTGGGTCACGGGGTCGATCCCCATCTGCGCCAGGGTCTGCTTGACGTCGGGCGCGGACAGGGCCTTGTTGATCTCCGCGTTCAGCTTGACGATGACGGCGGGCGGTGTCCCCGCGGGAGCCAGCACGCCGCCCCAGGTGCTGGTGTCATAGCCGGGCAGGCCGGCTTCCGCCATGGTCGGCACATCCGGATAGGACGCCGCGCGGCGCGTGGTGGTCACCGCCAGCGGCCGCACGGAATGGCCCGAGACGGGAGCATGCAGGGCGGCCAGGGTGTCGAACATCATGGACACGCGGCCGCTGGTCAGGTCCGGATGGGCCGCCGTGCTGCCTTTGTAGGGCACGTGCACCATGTCCAGTCCCGCCATGCTTTTGAACAGTTCACCGGAGAAATGCGGTGCGCCGCCGGGACCGCTGGACGCGAAGGTCAGTTCATGCGGGTGCGCCTTGCCGTAGGCGATCAGCTCCTGCACGTTTTTTACCGGCAGGCTGGGCGTGACCACCAACATCAGCGGCACCGAGTGGGTCATCGCCACTGGCGCGAAGCTTTTGACCGTGTCGTAGGGCAGCTTGAACATGGAGGGGTTGATGGCGTGGGAGCTGGCCGCCAGCACCAGGGTGTAGCCGTCGGGCGCAGCTTTGGCGACGTAGTCTTCGCCGATGGTGCCGGTGGCGCCCGGCTTGTTGGTCACGACAACCGACTGGCCCATCGAAACGCTCATTTTCTGGCCGATCAAGCGGGCCACGATGTCGATGGCGCCGCCCGGTGAGGCGGGGATGATGATGGTGATGGGGTGATCGGGGTAGGCGCCGGCCGCGAGCACCGGCGCGGTTGCCAGGCTGGCCAGCAGCACGGCCATGCCGCGCGACAGTCGCTGCAGCGGTTGGCGGAAGAAGCCGCGGAAGCGCTTGCCGGGCGTGGACGCGGAAGCCGCCTGGCCGGCGGGCGCGGTGACGATGGGCGCGGTGACGATGGGCGCGGTGGCGCTGGGCGCAGGAGCGACACGCGCGGAACGAGCGTAGGCCATGGGTTTGTCTCCTCTATGTCATTGGTATACTAAAATACTAAAATATTAGTTGGCAGACAGCAAGCCGTTCTTTCCCGCCTTCCTGTTGCTGGAGGCGGAGGCAGAAGAAGATAAATCATCAATTCATTAATGAATTAATGAATTGATGATTGAACGGTGAGGGAAAGGATGTAAGGAGGACTACCCTTCATCCTCGCCGCCCGGCATTGCGGTGCCGGATGCCATGCGGCCATGGTCCAGCCACCAGTAGCGTTCCACCGCATCGATGCCGGCAGCAGGCGCGTTGACGCCGATGGCGCGCAGCTGGCTGGCGTAGGCGGCGATTGCCAGGCGTTTGCGTTCGGGATCGCCGCGGCTGGCACATTCGACAGGCGTGGCATGGATGCGCCGGCGCGCCAGGCGTCCCAGCACACGCTGCAACACGCCTTCCCGATAGCGATAGAGCTCATCCTCATAACCCAGCCACAGCAGCCGCGGCCGTTGCGGCAGCAGCAGCAACGCCGCCTCGCGCACCCGTTCATGGTCGCAATGGTGCAGCCCCAGCGGCAACGCAACCACGTCCGGCGCGTAGTCATCGATAACTCGGGCCAGCGCCTTGGCCAGGCGCTCACGTCCCGGCAAGGGTCCGTACTGGCTGTCCAGGAACCCCAGATGGCCAGCCTCCACCCCCAACAACGCCATGGCCCGCGCATCCTCCGCCAGCCGTGCACGCATGGCGGCATCGCTATCCTCGAACCCGCAACCTTTGTCCCATTTGGTCGAGACCGGCTTGCCGGGCATGCCGGTATAGACCGTCACCACGCGCGCATTGGCCGCCGCCGTCAGCAGCAACCCGCAACCCAGTGCCCCATCATCGAGATGCGGTGAAATCACCAGCAGCCTTCCCGCATCGAACATCGCCCGCATACCGTCGACCTCAAGCCGCGGCGCCGGCGGCCGGCCCCGCCAGGCCCGCGACCGCGACATTGCCGGCACTGGCTGCCTCGGCCACGCCACCCGCTTTCGCTGGCCCGGCCAGACTGCCCATGCCGCTCACAGACGCAACAGCAGCCAGACCGACGACGAAGTCCGCGAAGCCGCCCCGCGCGCGCGCCGCCTTGCGGGCGCTGGTCACCACGCGCGGCAAGGCGCTCCACTTGATGGCGACGCCATTGGCCTGCAAGGCCTGCACCAGCGCCACGTCTTCTCCCAGTGCCAAACCGCTGAAGCCACCCGCCGCGGTGTAAGCCCGTGAACTGACGCCCAGATTCGCGCCATGCACATGCCGGTGATCGTCGTGATGCTGGTAATGCGCCAGATAGCGCAGGCGCACCACATCGGTATGTTCCGACCAATCCTCCACCGTCACGCAACCGCACACCGCATCGCATTGCAGGGACAACTGGTCGGCCAGCCAACGCTGGTCCACCACCGAATCGGCATCGGTGAACGCCAGCCAGCGCGCCCCCGCAGCCAGCAAGTGCGCGGCGCCATGGCAACGCGCGACGCCGACGTTGCGCGCCTCGATACGCAATCCGGTCACCACCCTGGCCATGACGATTTCCGCCGACCTGTCCCGGCAATCGTCCAGCACCACCACGATGCGGACTTCCTCGCCGCCCAGGTCGGGATGCGACGCCGCGCGGAGCAGCGCATCCAGGCAGGCCGCGAGAGAGGCCTCTTCATCATGCGCGGGGACGACGACGCCTATCATGATGCCAGGCCCTCCCGGCACGCCAGCGACGCGGGATCACGGCTCCACACCTGCAGCAGGAAGTCCTGCTCCGCATGATCCGCCAGGGGATGAAGCCCCGCCTGCCGCGCGATGGCGCCATGCACCACGTGCGTATGCAAACGGCGCTCGGCGAAATCGTGCAGCCAGTGGCAGGCCACGATGGCGCCGCCGGGCGCCAGGCTGGCGACCGCACGCGCGGCCAGGCGATCCCACGAGCGCGCGTCGAAGTAGTAGCCCAACTCGCTCAGCACGATGAGGTCGAAGGTGTGGTGCTTCTCCACGGGCCACTCGTCCGGCAGCACCGCCCGCGCCAGCGTGACGTTGTGCATGCCCGCGCGGGCACAGCGAGCGCGCGCCGCGTCCACGGCCGGCTGGCTGAGGTCAGTGGCCAGGACGTGATCGGCGCGCTCCGCCAGGGCTTGCGTCAGCACACCGCTGGCACAGCCCGGTTCGAACACGCGGCCCAGGCGCGCGGCGGGCAGGCTGGCCAGCAGCACCGCGCGTTTGCGCGCTTCATACCAATGCGTGGACACGCCCCAGGGGTCTTCCCGCTGCGCGTAAAGTTGCTCGAAGTACGCCGTGTCTACAGCCGCCATGCTTGCTCCGCCGCGGGAAGTTGCGTAACCCCCTGCCCCAGCTGCGCCAGATCGCGCTCGGCGTGGCTCTGGCGCAAGAACACGGGAAGATCCGCGTAGCGGCGCGCCAGCGCGGCATCGCGGCAAAAGGGCGCCGGGCCCATGGCCTTGCCGACCGCGTCGAGCACGCTCAAGGCAGCCGCTTCGGCCGCCGCGCGCACGCGCAGGGCAAGTATCCGCGCATCGCCCTGCGGATCGTCATCGATCGCCTGGGCGGCTGCGCGCAGCAAGGCCGCGGCCTGCTGCAGGATGACATCGGCCCGGCCCAGATGCGCCAGCGCATGCGGTTCAGCGCGGCGCGCCTGCGCGGCCGCCAGCGTGCGCACCAGGGGCAGCGTGGCGCCGTACCAGCAGGCCGCGATGCCGGCGCCGCCCTGCCAGAAGCCGGGGCGCGCGATATACGCGCCCACCGCGCCGACCGGCCACGCAGGTGTGCCGTCGAAACACACATCGACACTGCCGCTGCCCGCCATGCCGACCGCATGCCAGCCCTCATCGGTCACCCGCACACCAGGCGCCTGCAGGCACACCGCGGCCAGCGCCGCCTCGCCCGCTTCATTGAAATACGTCACCAGCGCGTGCGTGACCCAGGCGGCACCCGAGCACCAGGCCTTGCGTCCGCTGAGCGCAATGCCTTCGGCCCGCGCCACGCCCTCGACCCGCGCGTCCGGCGGCTGGGCCGCCCATACCGCCCAGACGGGCGTGCCGTCGACCTGCGCGCGCGCCATCCGCGCGATGCGGCCTTGCGGGTCCAGCTCCGCCAGGATGGCGACGGCATCCGTATGGCCTTCGTATAACTTGATGGCCGCGACATCCAGGGCGGCCACGTCGGCCAGCACGCGCCAGCGCTGCAGCGTCTTGCCGGCGCCGGGCAGCGGCAGGTCGCCGGTCTGGCGGATGACCGCGCGCAGGCTGGCGGCGGGATCGTCCGGCGACCAGGACGGCAAAGACAGCGCTGCGGATGATGGGGCCAATTCTGTTCTCCTCTTCGCGCCTCCCAAGGCAATCTGCGTGCCCACTTTCAGGCGTGCCCGCTTTGTTGATATGCTCGGTTACCAACAGAGCATTTCAGTAATCAAGCCTGCTCAGCCAAGCGGGGCGCGGTTTTCGGGCCATCCCATAGTCCGGGTGTAGTCCTTTTGATGCCATGACGCTGTCACACGCACTACGTATGGGGGACAGCATTGGCATAATCCGACCGCGGCCATGATGCCCGCTACCTTATTGGCCATCGTCTGATGGCCGTCATCCGAGACTCGAACCATGAGATGGTTGCTGGCGTTACTGGGATTTATTTTCGGCGCGGGTCTGGCTGATAGTCTTGGCCTGCCTGTCCTGCAGTTGGCCGTGCTGTGCACGGTCGCCGGCTTCTTCCTGCCCCAACTGGCCAGGCGCAAGAACGGCACGGGCGCCGCCCGCGCCGCGGGCTACGGGCAGCACCCGTCGAATTCGCCGCAGCCGAATGTGCCGCTACAGAATCTGCCGCTGCCGGAACGGGTGCTGCGCCTGGAGCGGGAAGTGGCGCAGCTGCGGGCCGAGATGGCGCAACTGAGGACGCATGGACCGGCGGCGGAAGGCGCCGCTGGCACGCTGCCGCCTGCCCAGGCTGCAACCGCGGCAGCAGGCACGCTGCCCACCAGCGCCGATGCGGAAGTATTCCCTGGTCCGGTGCCCACCAGCGTCGATGCCGACGTGTTCCCTGCTCCGGCAGCCGCGCCACCCCCTACGCCGATCGCCAGCGACGACGCGGCCGATCGGGACGGGTACTTCGATACACCGCCGGTGCAAACGCCGGCGGCAGCGGCGGCGCACGCCAGCGCCGGCGCAAGCGGCCATGCAAGTGCCACTGTCGGCGCGAACGTAAACGCCGGTGCGACCGCCACGGCCAGCGCAGCCAAGCCGCGCCAGCCGGACCCGTTCGAGCGTGGGGTGGCCGCTATTCGCGGCTGGCTGCTGGGCGGCAATACGGTGGTGCGGGTGGGCATGGTCGTGCTGTTCTTCGGCATCGCCTTCCTGCTCAAGTACGCCGCCGACAATGACATGTTCCCGGTCGAATTCCGCCTGGCCGGCGTGGCGGGCGCGGCCATCGTGCTGCTGGCGGCGGGCTGGCGCCTGCGTGCCCGGCGCCATGCCTACGGGCTGGTGCTGCAGGGCGGCGGCATCGGCATTCTCTACCTGACCGTCTTCGCCGCGACTCGGCTCTATGCCTTGCTGCCACCCGGCGCCGCCCTGCCCCTGATGATCGTCATCTGCGTATTCAGCGCCCTGCTGGCGGTACAGCAGAACGCGGCCGTGCTGGCCTTCATGGGCAGCGCCGGCGGTTTCCTGGCTCCCGTGCTGCTGTCCACCGGTGGCGGCAGCCACGTCACGCTGTTCAGCTATTACGCCCTGCTCAATGCCGGCATCCTGGCGGTGGCGTGGTTCAAGGCCTGGCGTTCGCTGAACCTGCTGGGTTTCGCGTTCACCTTCGGCATCGGCGCCTTGTGGGGCGCGTCGGCGTACCAGCCGGCGCTGTTCGCCAGCACCGAGCCCTTCCTGCTGCTGTTCTTCCTGATGTACGTGGGCATCGCCCTGCTCTACGCCCTGCGCCGCGACCTGGCCCTGATGCATTACGTCGACGGCACGCTGGTGTTCGGCACGCCCTTGGTCACCATCCTGCTGCAGGCCGCCCTGGTGCAAGGCAAGGAATTCGCACTGGCCTATAGCGCGCTGGCGCTGTCCGCGTTCTACCTTTTGCTGGCCGCCTGGCTGCGGCGCGGCCACGCCCGCCTGGCACTGCTGTTCGAAGCCATGCTGGCGCTGGCCGTGCTGTTTGCCACGCTGGCCGTGCCCCTGGCCTTCAGCGGTCCGACCACCAGCGCGGTGTGGGCGATCGAAGGCGCCGCCATCGTCTGGGTCAGCGTGCGCCAGCGCCGCCTGCTGGCGCTGGCCTTCGCGCTGCTGCTGCAAGTAGCCGCCGCACTGGCGTTCTTCGGCGTGGAAGCGAAAGCCCTCTTCCTGGGCGGCATGCCGCCAGTGCCGGTGCTCAATGGCAATTACATCGGCAAGGTGCTGATCGCCATCGCGGCCTTGTTCAGCGCATGGCAGTTGAATGCGCGCGGTTCGGCGGGCAAGCCCGCGGCGGCGGCCTGGCGCCCCGAGTTGTCCGGCATCGGCGTGGCGATGGCGGTGTGGGGCTTGCTGTGGTGGACTTGCGCCGGCCTGTACGAGATCTTCTACTATTTCTCGTCCGACCCTTACGGCAGCCCCGGCTGGAAGTACGCCCTGGACGCCGACGTCCTGTTCCTGGTGCTGACGGCGTGGCTGGCGCATGCCCTGCGCCGCGCCCTGGACTGGCCGCTGGCGCGCTGGCCCGGCGTCGCGCTGCCACCCGCGCTGGCCATCATCGGTGCGCTGGCCAGCCTGGCGGGCGCGCCGCTGTCCAATGTCGTGGCGCTACCGCTGGGGCTGCTGCTGTCGTGGCTGCTGCTCTATCGGGAGCGGGATGATCTCCCGCCCCGGCTGCTGGGCGCGCTGCATACCCTGTCGTTCTGGACCCTGTGCGCATTGCTGACGATGGAAGGCTACGTGCGGCTGGGCGACTGGGTACCGGAGGGTACGTGGCAGTGGAGCGCCTGGGCTTACGGCTATGGCCTGATGCTGCTGTTGCTGGCCGGCCCCGGCGCACGCCTGGCGTGGCCGGTGCGGCGGCATGCGCACGCTTACCTGGTCTGGGGCGCCACGCCCTTGGCGCTGCTGCTGTGGGGCTGGAGCCTGCTCAGCGTCTTCAGCGATGGCGACGCCGCGCCGCTGTTCTACCTGCCGCTGCTGAATCCGCTGGACGTCGCGATATTGCTGGCGGCACTGGCCGGCGTCGTGTGGGTGCGGCGCCTGGATGCCCTGGCCTTGCGTCCCGCCGGCACGGCCTGGAGCAAGGGCAGCCCGCTGCCGCGCACGCTGGCCGCGCTGACGGCATTCGTGTGGCTCAATGCCATGCTGCTACGGTCGCTGCATCATTGGACCGGCGTGGCCTACGACCTGGATGCCTTGAGCGCATCGACCCTGGTGCAGGCGGCGGTTTCCGTGTTCTGGACGGTTTGCGCGCTGGCCACCATGATTCTTGCCACGCGCCGCGGCAGCCGGCCCTTGTGGTTCACGGGCGCGGGCCTGCTGGGTATCACGGTGGTCAAGCTGTTCCTGTTCGACCTGTCCTACCTGTCGGGGATCTCGCGTATCGTCGCCTTCATCGGCATCGGGTTGCTGCTACTGCTGATCGGCTATTTTTCGCCCCTGCCGCCGCGCAAGGCCGGGGCCGCGGAGGACGCTTCATGATTTCGTCGCCTGCTGTCCGCAGCGCGGCCGCGACCGTGTTTGCCGCCATTGCTGGCGCCGGCCCCGCAATCGCTGCCAGCGCGGAAACGGCCGCGCCCGCCGCCGTGGTCGTACACCGCTACGCGCTGGAGCCGCTAGGCAGTGCGTCTTATTACCAGGTCACACTGAACGACGCCGTCTACGCGGCCAGCCGCCGTAGCGATCTCAGCGATCTGCGCATCCTGGATGGCGCCGGCGAACCGGTACCTTTCACCTTCGACAATGCCGTCGCCGCGGCCCGCCCCGCGACCTTGCGGCCCGTGCGCTGGTTTCCCCTGCCGGCCACGGGCGGCCAGGGCGCGGAAGACGGCGGCAGCGGAAACGATAACAACAGTGGCACCCTCAGCCTCACCATCGGCCCCGACGGCAGCCTGCACGCCGCACCCAGATCCGCGGCGGTCCCGGCGCGCGGTGGCGACATCATCGACCTGGGCGCGGATGGCGCGCCGCTATCCGCGCTGCTGATCCACCTGCAGGACAAGTCATGGCAAGGCCGGGTCGATGTCGCCGTCAGTGCCGACCTGCGCGCCTGGACGCCCGTGATCCAGGCGCCGCTGCTGAAGACCGGCAGCGGCGATGCGACGCTGGCGCAGGAACGGGTGGAACTGGACGGACTGCGCGCGCGCTATGTGCGGCTGCGCTGGCCGGACGGTGCGCCGACGCTGGCCGGGATCGACGCCGAATCCACGCCCATGGATGCCACGCCCCCCACTCGCGCGTGGCGCGGTGGCATCGCCACGCAGGCCGGTGCCAACGCGGGCGAGTATCGGTTCGACACTGGCGGGGCCTATCCCGTGGACCGTGTCCAATTCGATCTGCCGCAGCCCAATACCGTGGCGCGCGGCCAGCTTTACTCGCGCGCCGATGCCCAGGCGCCCTGGCGCAGGGTGGCCGAAGGGCAGTTGTTGCGGCTGCAGGCCGCGATGCCGAATGGCGCCACCGCCAATGCCGGCAGCGCCGCGGCAGGACAGGGCGAACAGCGCAATCCCCCCTGGGCCGTGCCGGTCGACGCCGACCGGTATTGGCGCCTGTCGGTGGACACGCGCGGCGGCGGCCTGGGCAGCGGCCTGCCCACGGTCTCGCTGGGCTGGCGTCCCACGATCGTCACGTTCGTGGCGCGCGGCACCGGCCCCTTCGTCCTGGCGGTGGGCAATCCCAACTGGCGAGCATCGGCGGTGACGCTGGCCGACCTGATGGCGACGGATGCCGGCGCGCCCGCGCAAGCGCGCATAGGCCGCGAACTGGCACCCATGCCGCCCGCCGTGGTCGCACGGCAAGAAGACCCAGGCGCTGGCCGGCGCTATGTGCTGTGGGGCGCCCTGGTGATTGCCGTCGCCATGTTGGCGGGCATGGCCTGGCGTCTGTCGCGCACCAAGCCGCGCCCTTGATCGCGTCTCGTTGATCGCGCCTCCTTGCCCGCGCCTCCTTGCCTGCATCTCCTTGACCGCGTCCCGTTGACCGCGCTGCGGTGGGCCCCGCAGCGCCGGGCCAGCGCCATGCCGGCCGCGCCGTCGGCAAGAATTCGAACGCCGCCTACGATTTGTCTCATTTACAGGGGCTTTGAATTCTGTTGACATAGCGGGCACCCTCAGCGGCCCATCATCCACCCCCTACCGGAAAACCCGCGTGCCTGAAAGCAAACTATTCAAGCGCAAACTTTGGGGCGCGACGCTGACGGTACTGGGTACCCTGGCGCCCATCATTCTCATCCTGCCCCTGGTCGCCACCGAAGCGCGCCACCAGGCACAGAACGAGGCCGACATCACCGCCACGGTCGTCCTGAACCAGATCGAGAACATCCTGATGCACGCCGAGGATGCCACCCGCACCCTCGCCACCACCAGCCTTGGCCGCCCCTGCAGCGAGGTCAAGAGCAATCTCACCCGCATGGGCACACTGCGGCCCTACTTCCGCTCGCTGAGCCTGGTCAAGGACAACCAGGTCTATTGCTGGTCCATCGATACCGACGTGACCACGCCCTTGTATGCGATCTCCGCGGAAGGCGAGATCGCCCCCGGGCTGGCCATCGCGCCAGTGCCCGGCACCTTGCTGGTGCCGGACCGGCCCGCCGTCCAGGTTTCCTACGGACTGAACACGGGCCAGGGCGCCGTGGCCTGGGTCGACGCCCAATACCTGTACGACCTGAAGACCGCCGCCGCCCGCGACGGACTCTACGACATCGAAATCCTGCTGGGCAAGCGCCGCGTGCCGCTGCTGGATGCCGGTGAACGGGAGCGCCCCGCGCACACCGTCGGCGG
The DNA here is from genome assembly GCF_002209485.1 of Achromobacter sp. HZ34. Lineage (GTDB taxonomy): Bacteria > Pseudomonadota > Gammaproteobacteria > Burkholderiales > Burkholderiaceae_B > Bordetella_C. Next base: position 139,455 of record NZ_NJIX01000005.1, read on the forward strand.
CGAGACCCAGGTGGCGGCGTCCGACAGCTATGCGGCAGAAGTGCACGTGACCGTGCTCAAGCACCAGATCGACTCGTTCCGGCGCGATATCTGGCACAAGTACTTCGCTTTCCTGGTCCTGGCCTGCCTGATTTGCGGTTACCTGACACGGCGCTATTTCGACCGCCGCGTGACCCTGGCGTCCGACATGCGCAAAGGCATGCGCAATGGCGAATTTCACCTTGTCTATCAGCCCCTGGTCGACCTGAAGACCGGCGCGTTTGCCGGCGTCGAGGCCTTGGTGCGCTGGAACCATCCGTCCGCGGGGCCGATCCGGCCCGACCTGTTCATTCCCGTGGCCGAAGAGACCGGCATGATCGTGGAACTGACCCGCCACATCTTCGCCATGGCGGCCGCCGATCTGCGTGCGCTGGCCCTGCCCGCGCATGCCCACCTGGGACTGAATGTCTGCGCCCAGCACATGGCCAGGGCCGACTTCATCGACGACGTCGAAGGGTTGCTGCGGCAGTTGCAGCGCCCCGAGCTCGGGGGACCGGTCAACCTGGTGCTGGAAGTCACCGAACGCGCGGCGTTACCGGACGCCGAAGTGGTGCGCAACAATATGCGGCGCTTGCGCGAACAAGGCGTGCAATGGGCCATCGATGATTTCGGCACGGGGCATAGTTCGCTGGCCTACATCGAAAAGCTGGAAGCCGACTATCTGAAGATAGACCGCGCCTTCGTCAACAGCGCGGGGACCGACGCGGTGTCGGCCGTGGTGCTGGAGACCATCATCGGCCTGGCCCGCAAGCTGGACCTGACGATGGTCGCCGAGGGTGTGGAGACCGTGGCGCAGTCCGACTACCTGCGGGCGCACGGGGTGCAGTTCGGCCAGGGCTACTACTATGCCCGGCCGATGCGGGCGCGCGACATCACCGCATGGCGCCAGGGCTTCGTATTGAAGCCGCTCGAGACGGCCGTGGCACCGGCACGCAGTTGAACCGCAGCCGCATGAAGCAAGCGCGATACCGCGCCTAGTTGAAGCGCAACCGCATGAAGCTGGCCACGCTGGCCAGCGCCGCGAAGGCCGCGCCCAGCCACAGCGCCAGCAATGCCCCTTGCGCGGTGGAGGCATGGAAGCAGGCCGCCACCAGCGCCGCGCCGGTGGACTGCCCCAGCAGACGCACCGTACCGACCATGCCGGAGGCGCCGCCGCTGCGGGCCGGCGGGGCCGACGTCATCAACGCGCGCACATTGGGCGACTGGAAGAAGCCGAAGCCGGCGCCGCACAGGGCCATGCGCCAGCAGATGTCGAAGACGCCCGGATTGGCCGGCAGCAGGGCCAACAACATCATGCCCGCGGCCAGCACCGCCAGGCCGACGCCCGCCAGCATGCCGGCCGAATGGCGATCCGACAGGCGCCCGGCCACCGGGCCCAGGGCCGCCACCAGCACGGGCCAGGGCGTGATCAGGAAGCCCGTCTGCACCTGGGTATAGCCCATGGCGTTCTGCAGCAGGAACGGCAGGGACACGAAGGCCAGCGATTGCGTGGCGAAGGTGCATACCGAGGTCGCGGCCGAAAGCGCGAACATCGGGCGCTTGAGCAGGTCCACCGCCAGCAGCGGCGCCGGGTGGCCGGCCTGGCGCCGCAACAGCACCAGCAGGCAGACCAGCGCGGCGATCGCGCTGAACGCGATCATGCGTGGCGGCGCCACGTGGGCGCCCTCGTTCAAGGCGAAGACCAGCAGCGCCAGGAAACCGGCGGCGAACAGCGCGGCGATGCCGTCGAAGCGATGGCCGCTGCCGACGTTGGCGGGCAGGGACTGAAAGCACAAGCGCAAGGCCACCAGGCCCACGGGCACATTGATCAGGAACAGCCAGTGCCAGCTGGCGACCGTCAGGATCAGGGAGGCCACGGTAGGCCCGGCGGCGAAGGAAAATCCCACTACCAGCGAATTCAGTCCGACACCGGCACCCAGCATGCGATCCGAATAGATGTAGCGCAGCATGGCGATATTCGCGCCCATGACGCCCGCGCCGCCCAGCCCCTGCACCACCCGCGCCGCCACCAGCCACGGCAAGGTGGGCGACAGGCCGCAGGCCAGCGATGCGATGGTGAACAGCGCCAGGCCAACCACCATCACACGGCGATAGCCGATGATTTCGCCCAGCGAGGCAAGCGGCAGCAGGGCCGCGACCATGGCCAATTGATAAGCGCTGATGACCCAGACGGAATCGGCCTCGCCCACGCCCAGGTCGCGCGCCATGGCCGGCAGCGCGGTATTGGCGATGGCCGTATCCAGGCTGGCCATGCAGACCCCCAGCATCACCGCCAGCGCGGCGCGGCGCCGGTCTTCGGGCGGCAGGCCCTGTCCTATGGGTAAGTGACTTTGCTGGGAAAACGACAGGCGCGACGCAGGCATGGAGGTGCAGCTTGATGGAATGGCGGTCGGCCCGGCCGCGTTGCACGGCCGGGCATGGAGAACACGTAATAGAAGCGGCTAACTGTGTACTCCCGCAACGCCAAGGCTGTCAAACCTGACGGACACCTTGATACGTCTACACCGCGGGCGCCTGTGGGTCGAAGCCGGTTTCCTCCAGCGGGAACAGGGGCCGCGCGCGCTTGGCATAGGGAAAGATCGAATAGTCCGAAGTGGTGACACCCGGACTGTCGATCTCCACCAGCCCGCCGGAGATGGGCACGAACACCGGCCGGCAATACATGCGCGACTTCAACAGCAGGAAACGCGCGCGGCGCGGGTCCTCGCCCAGGCTCTCGAACACGCCCAGGTCCCACGGCTCATGCGGCAGCTCGGACACGACGACCACGGCGGCCCCCATGTCCAGCACCGCGCTGCGGCCCATGCTCACGCGCATGCCGGTATAAGCCGGCCCCGTGATCACGTACTCGCCGTCGGTAATGGCACGCACGATGCCGCTGGCCTGCATGGGCCGGGCATGGATGCCGATATTGTCCAGCGGCCGCTTGTTGCCCAGGGGCAGCGTGACGCGCGCGCCGACGCCCGCCGCCGTCATGGCGGCCACCGCTTCCGCATCGCACAGCACGCCGGCCAGGATGCCGTCCAGGCCGGCCGCCAACGCGGCTTCCAGCACCGCCGTCGTGTCGCACGTCCCGCCGGAATTACAGTTGTCACCGTGATCCAGCAGCAGCACGGGCTTATCGGTGCCTTGCGCCAGCGCGCCGGCTTCGCGCAGCGAATCCGCCATCGGCGGGCTGCGGTAGACGAAACCGTCGCGATCGTTCCAGATGCCGCCGGCCAGGCGCGCCGCCGTGCGGTCGGCCAGGGCGTGATCGCCGTCCGCCACTACGATGACGCTGATGCAGGGCTTGGCGATATCGGCCAGGCCGAAACCGGCCAGCACCGAGGCCGCCACCACGCCATCGCCGGCCGCCTCGGCGGCCTTGGCGGCGGCCACCGCCGCCTGCATGGCGCCCGCGTCGGTGGCCGAGCGCAAGGTATGCGTCATCAGCGGCAGCCGGCGCCAGGCCATGACCGGGCGGAAGTCGCCGTCCATCATCCGCCACAACAGCCGGCCCGCGTGCTCGCCGGTCTCGTACATGTCGACGTGCGGATAGGTCTTGAAGCTGACGATGACGTCGGCATTGTCGATGATGGCCGGCGTCACGTTGCCGTGCAGGTCCAGCGCCACCGCCAGCGGCACACCCGGCGCCGCCTTGCGCACCCGCGCCAGCAGGTCGCCTTCGCCGTCATCGCTGTTCTGCGCGACCATGGCACCGTGCAGGTCCAGGAAAATTGCCTCGCAGCCGGGTACGGCGGCAAGGATGCGCTCGCACATGGCGTCATAGGCATCGGCGTGGACCGGCCCGCTGGGATTGGCCCAGGCCGACAGCGGCGTGACCATCTGCGCGCCGCGCGCCCGCGCCAGGTCGATGAAGGCCGACATGGCGGTGCGGCCGCCGTCGTTGTCGCGCAGCGCATCGTCGCCATACAGGGGGCCGTTGCGACCGAAGGACGCCAGCGGCGTGGGCACCGGCGAGAACGTATTGGTCTCGTGGTTCATGCGGGCGATGAGGACTTTCATGCGGCGGCCCCGTGGGCCTGGGATTGGCCTGCCGTGCTGGCCGCCGTCTGCGCCACGCCCGCCTTGCTCAGCATGGCCTGCAGCAGCACGTTGCAGCCGGCTTCCAGGTGTTCGGGCTTGGCGTCCTCGATTTCGTTGTGGCTGATGCCATCCTTGCACGGCACGAAAATCATGGCGGTGGGCGCCACGCGCGCCAGGTAGACGGCATCGTGGCCCGCGCCGCTGACCACGTCCATGGCCGACAGCCCGAGGGCGCGCGCGCCCTCGCCCAGCATGCCGATGAGCTCCGGCGCGAAAGCCTGCGGCGGGAAATAGACCACCTCGCGCAGATCCATGGCCACGCCACCGGGAACGGCCGCGATACCTGCACGCAGGGCCGCGGCCATGCGGTCCAGGGTGGCGTCGTCGGCGGCGCGCAGGTCCACCGTCATCTTCACCTGGCCGGGGATCACGTTCCGGGAGTTCGGATAGGTATCCAGGCAGCCCACCGTACCGCGCGCGTGCGGCGCATGGTCCAGTGCGATGCGATTGACCAACTTCACGACATCGGCGGCAGCCAGCAAGGCGTCATGGCGCAAGGCCATGGGCGTGGGGCCGGCATGGGCTTCCATGCCCGTGATGGTGAGGTCGTACCAGCGTTGTCCCAAGGCGCCCTGCACCAGCCCGATGACGATGTCCGCCGCTTCCAGTACGGGGCCCTGCTCGATGTGGGCTTCGAAGTAGGCAGCCACGGCCTGGCCGCCCACGGCGTCGGCGCCGGCATAGCCGATGTCCTGCAAGGCGTTGCGCACGCTGACGCCGTCGCGGTCCACCGCGTCCAGCGCGTGGTCCAGCGTGAAGGCGCCGGCATACACGCCCGAGCCCATCATCACCGGCACGAAGCGCGAGCCTTCCTCATTGGTCCATACCGCCACTTCCACCGGCGCCTCGGTGTGGATGCCGTGGTCGTGCAAGGTACGCAGGACTTCGATGCCTGCCAGCACGCCGTAGTTGCCATCGAACTTGCCACCGGTCGGCTGCGTGTCGATGTGGCTACCGGCCATGACGGGCGGCAGGTCGGCCCGGCGGCCGGCGCGGCGCATGAACATATTGCCGATGGCATCCACGCGTACGCTGCAGCCCAGCTCGCGCGCCCAGCCGGCCACCAGGTCGCGGCCCTGGCGGTCCAGGTCGGTCAGGGCCAGGCGGCGCACGCCGCCCTTGTCCGTGGCGCCGATGCGCGCCAGCGTCATCAGCGACTCCCACAAGCGCGGGCCATTCACGCGCAACGATTTGGTGTCGGGAAGAGAGATATCCATGATGTGCCTTCCAGAGTAAAAGTGAAACAAGGACGTGTTGCGCCAGGCGTACCGGGTGGCGGATACGCCGATCAACCCACGCCCACGCCCAGATAACGGTCCTTGATGCTGGCATCGGCCGCGAAGGCCGCATTATCGCCCTCGTAGACGATGGTCCCCTGTTCAATGATGTAGTGGCGGTCGGCAAGCTGCGTGCAGACCTCCAGGTTCTGCTCCACCAGCAGGATGGGGACACCTTCCTGCCTTATCAGCTTGAGCTGCGCGACGATCTCCTCCACGATGACCGGCGCCAGCCCCTCGACGGGCTCGTCCAGCATCAACAGCCGGGGATGGTTCATCAACGCGCGGCCGATGGCCAGCATCTGCTGCTCGCCGCCCGATAGCTGGGCCCCGCCGTTGCGGCGCCGTTCCTTCAAGCGCGGGAAGATGCGGTAGATGTCAGCCAACTGCCAGGGCGAACGCTTGCGCGCGCCCAGCAACAGGTTTTCCTCCACCGTCAGCAGACGGAATATCCCCCGGTTTTCCGGCACCAGGCACAGCCCGCGGGCCGCCACCTTGTGCGCCGGCAAGCCGCCCACCGCCGTCCCGTCGAACACGATGTCGCCACGCGCGGGCCGCAACGCGCCCGCGATGGTGCGTAGCGTGGTCGACTTGCCTGCGCCGTTACGTCCCAGCAAGGTGACCAGTTCGCCCTCGCCCACTCGCAGCGATACCCCCTGCAGGATATGGCTCTTGCCGTAATAGGCGTGGACGTCGCGCAATTGCAGCTTGGCGTCGGGCGTCATGCGCGGCCTCCGGTAATCATATTGCCCAGGTAGGCCGCGCGCACACGGTCATCGTCGCGGATGGCCGCCGGCGTGCCTTCCACCAGCACCCGGCCCTGCTGCATCACTGTCACCGTGTCGGAGATGTCCATGACGATGTTCATATTGTGTTCGATCAGCAGGACGGTATGGTCGGCCGCCAGGCCGCGGATCAGCGCCTTCATGCCGTCCAGGTCGTCTACGCCCATGCCGGACGTGGGCTCGTCCAGGAAGATGGCGCGCGGTCTTGCGGCCAGCGCCATGCCCACTTCCAGGCGGCGCTGCTGGCCGTGCGACAGGGCCCCGGCCGCCGTATCCGCGCGGGCGGTCAAGCCCAGGCGTTCGAGGATGGTGTCGGCCAGCTCGGCGATCTCGCGGTGCCGGCCGGGCGCGCGCCACATGTCGAAAGCACCGGCGGCGTGCGCGCCTTGCGCGGCCAGGCGCAGGTTTTCCCGGACGTCCAGGTTGGCGAACAGGCTGGTCACCTGGAACGACCGCGCGATGCCGCGGCGCACGCGCACGTTGTCCGGTTCATGCGTGACGTCGTGGCCCGCGAACTGGATGGTGCCGGCCGTGATGGGCACGGTGCCGGTCAGGGTATGGAACAAGGTGGTCTTGCCGGCACCATTCGGGCCGATGACGGAATGCACGGTGCCGGCGCGCACGCGCAGGTCGACGCCGCCCAGCGCGGTGAACTTGCCGTAGCGCTTGACCACGCCACGCGCGTCGAGCAATGGCGCGGCGTTTTGATTACCATTCATCTCTCGCCCTCCGGTGCGCCATCGGGTGCCGCCTCGGCGCGGCCACGCCGCAGCGCGGTCCCGCCCCGTTGCAGCAGTCCCCACAAGCCCTTATGCATGAACAGGCTGACACCGATCAACATCAGGCCCAGCAGCAAAAGCCAGCGCGGCCACAGCGTCGACAGCCAGTCGGACATCAGCACATAGAACGCCGCGCCCAGCACCGACGCGAACAGGTTGCCGGTGCCGCCGATAACCGTCATCACCAGGATCATCTCGCTGGTGTGATACTCGATGTTCGACAGCGGCGCGATACCCGTCATCAAGGCATGGAAGGCGCCGGCCAGGCCCGTCACCGCGCCGGACAAGGCGAAGGCGGCCAGCTTGAAGCGGCGTGTGTCGTAGCCCACCGCGCTGGCACGCGTTTCATTCTCGCGTATCGCCAGCAAGGTGCGGCCGAACACCGATGCCGTGACCCGCTGCAGCAGCCAGAACACCACCAGGAAACACAGCGCCACCAGCGTGTAGAAACGCCAGGGACTGTCCAGCGGCAAGGTCATGCCGAACAGCGACAAGGGCGGCCGCGGGATATTCAGCAGGCCGTTGTCGCCACCGGTCCAGTCCGGCAGGCTGTAGGCCAGGAAATAGAACATCTGGGCAAAGGCCAAGGTCAGCATGACAAAGTAAGTGCCGCGCTGGCGGATGGCGAACCAGCCCACGACAGCCGCCGTAAGCGCGCCGGCCACCAGCGCCAGCAGCACCGCCAGGGGCAGGCCCAGGCCCGCGCGTGTCATCAGGATGCCCAGGGTATAGCTGCCCATGCCGAAGAAGATGCCCTGGCCGAAAGACAGCAGGCCGGTATAACCCAGCAGCAGATTGCAGCCCAGCACCGCCAGCGCGTAGACCAGCACTTCGGTCGCCAGCGTGCCCGAACTCAGGGTCAAAGGCAGGATCAGGACGACGGCCAGGGAAAGCCACCAGCCCGACGAAGCGCTGAACGAAGAAACCGCGCGGCCCAGGAATCCGGTGCGTTGCCGCGTGCCGGCGGCGGGGACCGCACTGCGTTCGGATGTGCTCATCACCCTCTCCCCAGCAAGCCATGCGGGCGCAGCAGCAGCACCGCCGCCATGGCCACGTAGATCATCAGGCGTGCGCCTTCCGGCCACAGCGTGCTCATCACGCTCTGCACGATACCGATCAAGAGCCCTCCCACCAGCGCACCGGCGAAACTGCCCATGCCGCCGACCACCACGATGACAAAGGCCACGCCCAGCGCCTCCAGCCCCATGAAGGGATCGACGCCACGGATGGGGGCCGCCAGCGCGCCCGCCAATGCAGCGGTGCCGGCGCCCAGCGCGAACACCAGGCCGAACACGCGAAAGACATTGATCCCCAGCAAGGACACCATCTCCGCCGACTCGCTGCCGGCCCGCACCGCGCTGCCCAGGCGCGTGCCTTCCAGCAGCCACCACAACAGCAACGCGAACACCGCGGTGAAGGCGATGACGAACAACCGGTACTTGGGATAGATGAAGCCGCCCCACATGACCACGCCCTGCAGCGCGGCCGGCGTGGCGACGTTGTCGCCCAGCGGCCCCCAGATCAGGATCACCACCTCCTGCAGCACCAGCGCCACCCCCACCGTGATGAGGATGTGGAACTCGTGCGGCCGGTCATACACCCGGCGCAACAGCGTGCGCTCGGCCAGCCACGCCAGCACCGCCACCACCAGCGGCACCACGATCAGCGCCAGCCAGAAGTTCAGCCCCCAGGCGACCGCCTGGTAGCAGAAATAGGCGCCCAGGAGATAGAAGGCGCCATGGGCGAAGTTGACGAAGCGCAGCAGCCCGAAAATGATGGACAGGCCGACGGCCAACAGGAAATACAGCATGCCTACGCCGATCCCGTTGACCACCTGCAGCAGGTAGACGTTCACAACTTGCAGCCGGTCTGCGCCACGGGCAGGAAGGATTTGCCAAAGCTGAGAATGTCGGCGTAGTCGTCCTTGTCCTTCATCGCCGACTTGGCCTTGCCCTTCAGCAAGTAGTAATTCTTCAGCACCTGGTGGTCTTCGGGACGGATTTCCTCGTCGCCGGTCAGGCCGGTGAACTTCATGCCTTCCAGCACCGGGATGACCTTGGCGGGATCGTCGGAGCCGGCCTTGATGATGGCGTCGATGAAGATCTTGGTGCAGATGTAGGAACCCGCCAGGCTGTAATTGGGATTGAACTTGAACATCTGCTGCGTGCGCTGGACCAGGTCCTTGTTGCCGGGCGAGTCGATGCCGTGCCAGTACTGTGCGCCGAAATACACGCCTTCGCACAGATCGGCGCCCAGCGATTCGAACTGCTCCAGTCCGGAGGCCCAGGCCATCAGGATGGTGGTGTTCTGCTTCATGCCGAAGCTGACCGCCTGGCGCAGCGCGTCCGAGGACTGCGAGCCGAAGTTCAGCAACAGCAGCACGTCGGGCTTGGCCGCCATGGCGTTGGTCAGATAGCCGCTGAATTCCTTTTCGGCCAGGGAGTGATAGCTGTTGCCGACGTGCTCGATGCCTTTTTCCTTGAAGATGTTCTTCGCGGCGTTCAGCAGGCCGTCGCCGAACACGTATTGCGGCGTGATCGTGTACCAGCGCTTGGCCTTGGGCATCTGCTCGATCAGCGGACGCACCGTGCGTTCGATGGCGCCAAAGGTGGGCACGGACCAGCGAAAGGTCGACTTGTTGCAGTCCGAACCCGTGATCTCGTCGGCACCGGCGGTGGTGATGAACAAAGCGTTGTCCTTCTGCGCCTCCTTGGCCATGGCCAGGGCCTCGGACGACAGGATGCCGCCGGCGAAATAGCGGGCGTTCTTCTGCTGCACCAGTTCCTGCAGCTTGCGCACGGCGGTGGCGGGCTTGGCTTCGGTATCCAGCAGCGTATAGGCCAGCGGCTTGCCCAGCGCCTTGCCGTATTGCTCGATCGCCAGCTTCATGCCCAGGTCCGCGAACTTGCCGTTGGCGGCGAAGGCGCCCGACATCGGAACGGGACAGCCAAACTGGATGGTCTGCCCGGCGGCCTGGGCCAAGGCTGAGCGCATGGAAAGCGTGGCCGGCGCGGCGGCGGCTAAGGCGGCCATTTTCAACAGTTCACGGCGATTCAAGGTATTCCCCTAGGCTGGCGCCGGCGCGATCGGCGACGGCTGTGCTACATGGAAGGACGGGCGCGTCCGTACGTTGCGGCGCGCTCGCGGGCGAGATCCGCCAGGGCCGCGGGTGGAAGCGGCCCTACGCGGAAGGACTTTCGTACCTATCGCTATTTATCATGATAAATACGACGGAATTGATAATATAGAAGCGTCATTTTCGCCGTCAACCAGGCGCGTATCAGGTTAAACCCTGGGCTGCGTATTCCGCCGGCCAGCGCAAATAAAAGGGGAGAAGTAGAACATGGCCCGAGCCGCCCAACGCAGCGCCACCACCACGACCGTCGATGCCGGCGCCGCCGGCGTCGGGAAAGGGCCGCGCCGGACGCCGGGCCGTCCCAAACGCGCCGACCTGGTGGCCGAGGAGATCAAGCGCCTGATCACTGAGCGTGACCTGAGCCCGGGCGACAAGCTGCCGCGTGAAAGCGAATTGCAGGAGATGTTCGCCGTCAGCAAGAGCACCATGCGCGAGGCCTTGAAATCATTGGAAGTGCAGGGGCTGGTCACCATCAGCACGGGGCCCGCCGGCGGCGGACGCATCGTGGAAGTCACGCTGGACCGCACGTTCCAGCTGCTGCAGAACTACCTTTTCTTCAAGGAGGTCAGCATCGATGACATCTACACGGTGCGCAAGCTGCTGGAACCGGAACTGGCGGCGGGGGCGGTGCCGCACCTGACCGATGCGGACTTCGACGCGCTTGAACACAGCATCGAATGCTGCGATCCGGCGTCCGGCCATACCGCGGACGTCATTGCGCAGCGCAAGGAAGATCTCAACTTCCACGACATCCTGGCGCTGGCCAATCCCAATAGTTTCTTGCGTTTCACCTGCCAGCTGATCAACGAGATGCTGCGCCAGTTGACGGTGTTCGAGAACGACACCCCGCTGCGGACCCAGCGGCGCTTCGGCGATGCCAATGCGACCTTGCATCGGCGCATCACCGTGGCCGCGCGGGCGCGCGATGCCGAGACGGTACGTGCGCTGATGGCCGAGCATATGCAGGAAGCGTCCGGCTTCGTGAAGCAGCTCAACGGCAAGCTGCGCGGCCGCCTGCTGCTGGATGCCGACATGTCGCGCCGGGAGACGCCACGGCGCGTGGCGCGCAACACGGCGAAACGGCCGGCCAAGGAGCCGTAGCCGGCGCCGGCGTCATGCCGTTGCGCAGCTGCGTCTTCAGGCCAGTGCGCCGATGCGCCCATGCGCCCATGCGCCAGTGCGCCGGTGCGCCGGTGCGCCGGTGCGCCTTCATGCCTTCCGGCTTTCACGCTTTCGTGCGCAGCTTGCCCAGCTTGGTCGCATACTCGGTGTGCATGCCCTGGCGCACGCCGGCCGGTGCGCGCAGGGCGAGCGTCAAGGCGAGCAGCGCCTGTTCAGCCGCCACGTACTCCGGCTTGGCGCGCAGCCGGGCGTTGGGCTCAGCGGCGTCCGATAGCATCGCGCTGCCGGCGCCGGGCGCGGCAGGCGCCTGGGACCGGTCCGCCGCCACGACGGCATAAGCCCGCATGGCGTCGAAGAAATTCGCCTCACTGTCTTGCAAGGCCTGCGCGGTAGCGGCGTCGGCGTTTGTCAGGGCCTCAAGCACGAACGCACGCACCTGTCGGGTCGCGGCGCTATCGTCACGGCCCAGGTTGGCGAAAATCGCCGGCAGGTCGCGCTTCGTGGGTAGCGATCCCAGAAACTCCCGGGCGGCGCGGTCGCCCTGCTCTCTGCTGGCGGTTTTGCCGTAGCAGTTGTGCAGGGTCATCAACACCGACCTGCTGGCGTTACTGCCCGTGATCGTGCCCAGGGGCCGCACTTCGGCGTTCATCGCGGCATCCAGGCGGGCCAGGACGCGGACGTGCTCCAGTATGAAATCCGGCGCCGCGCTGGCGCTGTCTTGCCGCGCCGCGGCTGGGGCAGCTGCCGCAGTTGCCGCAGTTGCCGCAGTTGCCGCGGTTACCGCGGTTGCCGCGGTTGCCGGAGCGGCCGGAGCAGCCAGAGGCTTGGAGAAATTGAGGTTCAAGATCAGACGGCCTTGGACGCCAAATGCAGGCGAGATGGCAGTCATCGCGTCGCCAGCCAGGGCACCCAGCGTGCTGGCGAAGTCCGCGGGCAGGCCCGCCTGCGACAGCGAGCCGATGGCGCCGCTCAGATGCCCGCCCGCCCATTGCGTGAGGGGCTCGATGAGCTTGCCGATGCCGACACTTCCCCCCAGGCCCACGCTGACGTCCACATCGATGAAGTCGCCCCCCTTCAGCGCAATGAAGTGGTCGACGCGCGTCCCCTTGACCTTGGCGCTGACGTCGGCGCCCACGCCGAACGACGGCAGCTTGACGCCGACATCCGCGCCCAGGTCCATTTCCATACTCCAGGTCTTTATTCGCAGCGTGTCCTTGAAGCCGGTCGCCTGGCGCAGCAGGACATCGTCGTGGCGCATGGCCGGCGCGGCCAGCCGCTCGGTCAGCGCCTGGAAGCCGGCCAACGCGTGCGGCTGCGGTTGCAGTTGCGGCGCCGGTTGCAGTTGCGGCGCCGGTTGCGGTCGCGGTTGCGGTTGCGGTTGCGGTTGCGGTTGCGGTTGCGGTTGCGGTTGCGCCTGCATCTGCGTGTCGCGCGCGTGCTTGTCGATCAAGGCCGCGGTGATGGCGAGCGCGCGCAGATAGCCATAGGCGCCTTCCTTGGGCTGGATGCCCCAGGCCCGTTCGACCGAACGGGCCAGTTCGCGCGCGCGCGGATCGTCATCCGCCACCCGCGCGGCATGGCAATACAAATCCAGTTCGCTTGAGAGCGCTTGCAGCGTGCTGGTCAGGTCGGCGGCGGCCACCGGCGGCTGGCCAGGTTGCCAGCTTGCAATGGCTTGCAGCACGCGCGGAAACTCAGCACGAGACGGAGCCAGCGTTGCGGTGGGCTGCGCTGCGGGGGCCTGCGCTGCGGGGGCCTGCGTTGCGGGGGCCTCCGTTGCGTGGGCCTGCGCTGCGGGGGCCTCCGTTACGGGGGCCGGCCCAGCGTCTAGCCGCGCAGCGCCCGACTGCGTCAGCCCTCCGGGCGGGGCGTGATAACTTTGCAAGGCTCGCAGCATAGGACCAAAGGCCGCGCGCAAATCGTCCAGGCGCTTCTGCGTGACCTCCTCGCCCGCCCGGCCTGCCTCGCCGGCATCCAGCGCTTTCCACACAGGGACGTAGGTCCGCACGCCTGTGCTTGCCTTCGCGCCATCGATCGCGGCCGTACCGTGGACGCCGAGCACGCCCAGCACGCCCGTCTCGCCCGTGGCGCTAAGTGTGGCATCGCCCTGCAGCTTCACGCCGGCCGTGAGCGTCTTGAACGGCGTGCCGGCAGCGGCCATCGTCCGCTGGCTTTGCGCCAGGGGATGCGGCGCGACGTCGGCATGTGGCTGCCGCAGGACGATACCGAACAGTGCCGCCGTCTTGGCGAACTCGTCGTAGTTGGCATGGGCCTTATGGCGCAGTTCATCCAGGGTGTGCAGCGAGAAGGCCTTCGATCCTCCCCACCGCGAGCCGGATGCGGCGCGCTGCAGATCCCGCAACGCCTCTACATCGCGTTCGGCCTCGTACACGCTGCTACCTGGTGCCTGCAGCAGATGCGCCTGATCGGTGTAGCTGCGCCCCGCGGTCCGGCCCAGCCTGCCGGTCAGGCCCAGGTCCAGCTTCAGGAAGAAAGCCTTGATATGCCCCACCACGCCCAGCCGCCCCTCGACGCCACGGCTCTCGCGTACCCACGAATCATCGCTCACGTCCAGGCCGCTGGAATAGGTAGCGCCGACCTTCGGCGTGATGGCCGCGCTCAAGGGTAATTTCGGGATGCCTCGATCGGTCTTGAGGACGAAGGTGCTGGCGGTGCCCGCGTTCTTGTATTGGTTCGACTGCTTGTCCCCACGCGCTACCAGAAGTGGCCGCCCCAGACTGCCGCGCGCCCCCAGCACCTGCTGAGTCAATGCCTTCACCGCCCGCAGTTCAAGGCTGTCGCGCTTGCCCAGCATGCGTTCGGCGCGTTTCAGCTTTTCGGTAAGGCTGTGCAATTCCAGGTCGGTCAAGGTGCCGTCCGTGGGCCGGTTGCCGGCGCCGGCCGATGCAGGCTCGGCCGCTGCACCATTGCCTGCGCCAGCAGCGGGCGGTGCAGCGGCCGTGTTCGCATCGTCCAGCATTCCCAGCGGGGCCGGCAACAGTCGCTCGATGCGCTGCCAGAGTGCCGTGACGACGTCGCGGCGCAGGGAACCGTTGCTGCCGTACAGCGCATCGAAGTTGCGCGGCCCCTCGTCGGACCAGGACTTGAAGATGGCCGCCCTGGTTTCCAGCGGCTGCGATTGCGCTCGGGCCGTCGCATTGGGCCGGGCGAATGCCAATGTCCACCAGCGCGAGCTCAAAGCATCGGGCAGCCAAAGGCGCCCGGACGACGCTCCCTTGCTTGCGCGCGGCATGCCGCCAGGCGCGGCGACCGGGGCGCCGCCGCCGGCGGGGGCGGTTCGGTCAGGTGAGGCCGGAACGGGGACAAGGCCACCGGGGGGGAATTTGTCTGCAGCGTCGATCATTGCTCTCGCCTGTGATTCGCGATTCGAGAAATGAACGATATGAGTGCCCCTGATTCGCCGACATCAGAAAACCGCAGGCGGCACAGGCATGCACCAGCGGACCGGACTGGAACTCCTGCCCTGCCCTGCCTGGAAATTTCCGACTGCCGCTCAATAACCCTGGGTGCGATCCACTTGCCCGATCAGGGGCTGCCCTGCCCGCGCGCGGGCAATGTTGGCCGCCACATGCGCCGCCGCGGTGGCCGGTTGGGTCTGGCTGGCGTTGTGCGGCGTGATGACGATGTCCTCGCGCGCCCAGAACGGATGGCCGGCAGGCAAGGGTTCCTGGCGGAACACGTCCAGCACCGCGCCGCTCAACTGGCCGCGATCGAGCGCATCGAGCAGGTCGGCTTCGACCAGGTGTTCACCACGGCCCGCATGCACCAGGTAGGCACCGCGCGGCAACTGGTCGAAGGTGGCGCGGCCGAGGAAATTCTCCAGTTCGGCCGTCAAGGGCAGCAGGCACACGAGCACGTCGCTACGTGCCAGGAAGGCCGCCAGCTGCGCCTGGCCGCTAAAGGCCTGGACGCCTTCGACCTGCCTGGGGCTGCGGCTCCATCCCGCCACCTCGAAGCCGAGCGCTGCCAGTGCACGGCCGCTGGCCGCGCCCAGTTCGCCCAGGCCCAGGATGCCGACCCGCGTGCCGCCCAGTTCGGGGCGCTGCCATAGCCCGGCGCGCTGGCTGGCGCGCATGGCTTCCCAGCCGCGGCGGTATTGCAGCACCGCCATGGTCACGTATTGCACCATGCCCATGGTCAGCGAACTGTCGACCATGCGCGCGACCGGCAGCGCGGTGGGTACCGTGCCGTCCTTGAGAATATGATCCACCCCCGCGCCCAGCGAGAAGATGGCGCGCAGCTTGGGGAAGCTGGCGATCACGCCGGGATCGGCCGCCCATGTCAGGACGAATTCCACCTCGTCCACCGGACCGGTATCCGGCCATACGCGCACCTCCAGGCCGGGGCAGGCGGCGCGCAAGGCGGCGAGCCAGGCGTCAGTGGGGGCGGTTTTGCGTATCAGCACCAGACTCATGCGGAATTTCCTGTGGCAAGTGGAGCCGTCGTGAAGCGATCGACGGCGTAGGCAGTTGAATACTCGGGCGTCGGCAGGCCCTGGATCAGTTCCGCCAGCATCGCGCCGACGGCGGGCGATATCTGGAAGCCGGCGCCGGAGAAACCGAATGCATGCAGCAGGCGCGGCGCGCGCGGGCTGAAGCCGATGACCGGATTCTTGTCCTCGAAATAGCCTTCGCGGCCGGACCAGAAACGGATGATGTGCGCGTGCGCCAATGCCGGCAGGACTTGCGGCGCGTTACGCCCCAGGGCCGCGATGGCCGGCCGTCCGGGCCGTGAGCGGTCGCCCGGCAGCGGGCTGCCGAAACCGCCGCCCATGACGACATTGCCGCGGGCGACCTGGCGGCCGTAGAAGCCGCCGCCTTCGACGCCGATGGATACCGAGACCAAGGGAGGCAGGGGCTCGGTTACCGCCATGGTGGGGAACTTGACGATCAGCGGAACGTGGTCGCCGAACCAGGCGGCGATCTCCGCGCCCCATGAACCGGCGGCGTTGATGACATGGTCCGCCGTCACCTGCGTGCCGCCCTCGATGTCGATGCGCATGCGTTCGCCGACGGCGCTCACGCCCAGCACGCGCCCGCCCTCGATGAAGTGGGCGCCCGCGCGTGCGGCGGCATGGCCGAAGGCGGGCGCCACCAGGCGGGGATTGGCCTGGCCGTCTTCGGGGCACAGTGAGCCGCCGATGATGTCCGGCCCGAAAGCCGGGAAGCGGCGGCGGAATTCAGCGCCCTCGATGATCTGCAGGCCCAGGTCGAAAGCGCGGGTCTTTTCCTGGTAGGCGCGCAGCGCGTCCAGGTCGCCTGGCGTGCGCGCCACCTTGAGATGGCCGGAGCGTACGTATTCGCCATCGATGCCGATGAGCTCGCGCAGGCGCGGCCAGATGGCGTGGGCGCGCTGTGCCAGCGGCAGTTGGACCAGCCCGCGGCCCTGGCGGCGCACACCGCCGAAGTTGACACCACTGGCCTTGGCGCCGCCCACGTCGCGATCGACCAGGACCACGCGCAGGCCGGCGTGGCGCAAGGCCAGCGCCGCACTCGCGCCGATCAGGCCGGCGCCGATGATGGCGACATCAGTGCTGATGGTATTCATGCGGAACGCTCCGCGTTGCCGTCGACCAGTATCCGGCCTTGGCCTTGCCGCCGGCCCTGGCTCTGGCCCTGGCTCTGGGCTTGAGCTTGGGCTTGGGCTTGGGCGTGGGCGTGGCCCTGGCCTTTGCTCTGGCCTGGGACGCCCACATTGGCCGCGCCGCTGCACGCAGCCGACAGCGGCAGCGGCTTGATCGGCGCCTGTGCACGCAGGCGGCCTACCTGGCTGATATCGCGGCCGCAGGCATGGGCCAGGAACTCGGCCGCGCCGGCCTGGCACATGCGGCCCTGGCACAAGCCCATGCCGACGCGGGACAAGGCCTTCAGGCGGTTCATTTCCTCGATGCCGCAAACCCGTACGGTAGCGTTCGCTTCGACGGTGGAAATTTCCTCGCAGCGGCACAAAAGCACTGCGCGTTGCGCCACCAGGGCGGCCGCATCCGGCAGCGGGAAAGCGCGCTCCAAGGCCTGGCGGAAGCGGCGCGAGCGGTCGAGGCGGCGCGCCAGCCAGCGCTGCCGCGCGGCCGCCACCGGCACGCCGCGATCGGACAGCATGGCCAGGGCGGCAAGCTCGCCAGCCCATTCCGCGTGATCGGCGCCACCGATGCCGGCGCCATCGCCGGCCAGGTAGACACCGGCCACCGAGGCGCGCCCCTCGGCGTCGAGCACGGGCAGCCAGGCACGGTTGAGCGTGTCGTAGCGAAAGTCGCAATCCAGCAGATCGGCCAGTTGCGTTTCCGAACGCAGGCCGAATCCCACGGCCAGGGCGTCACAGGGTATCTCGTGCGAACGGCCGCCCACCGAGTAACGCAGGGCTGCGACTGGCGCTTCGCCCAGCGCGGCTTCCAGGCGCACGCCGTGATGCATGGGCACGCCGTGGGCGCGTAGCCAGGCGGTGTAGTAGATCCCTTTGGCCAGGATGGACGGGCGCGCCAGCATGCCGGGCAGCGCGCTAACCTGTGTGGACAAAGGCGTCGTGTCCAGCACGGCGGCCACCTTGGCGCCGGCCTTGGCATATTGGTAGGCGACCAGATACAGCAACGGCCCGGTGCCGGCGAAGACGATGCGCGGGCCGAGCAAGGTGTCCTGGTACTTCAACGCGACCTGCGCGCCACCCAGGGTGTACACGCCGGGGCGCGTCCAGCCCTCGAAGGGCAACAGGCGATCCGTCGCACCAGTGGCGATCAGCAGGCTGTCGTAGGGCAATTCAACGGCTCGGCCGCCCTGCATCAGGTCCAGGACGCCGCCCTGCGCTGGCGCGGCAGGCGCGCGGCCATTCGCTGCCTGACCATTCCACACCAGAGTCCTGGGCCGGTAATCCGCCTGCACGGCCATCGCGTCGCCGGCCTCATGCAGCGCTACCGCGCGGCGCCATTCGAAACCGTAGCGTTTGCGGGCCAGGACGTCGCGGCCCTGGGGCGGACGGCGATAAATCTGGCCGCCGGCGCGTTCGCCTTCATCGACCACGACAGGCCGCACGCCATGCCGCAACAGCGTCTGCGCGGCGCGCACGCCCGCAGGCCCCGCCCCGACGATGACGGGCTGCCAATCGCTCATGGCCGGCTCCCCGGATCCGGATCCGGGGCCCGCACCGACACCGCAACACTGGCGGCATCAGGCGCCGTCTGCACCGGACACAGCAATTCCATCCCCGCATCCACCAGCGTGCTGCATGCGCGCACGCGCTTGCCGTCGGGGCACAGCACCCAGCAGTCCTGGCAGGCGCCCATCAAGCAGAAGCCGGCGCGCGGCGCCTCGCTGAAGGGGGACAGGCGCAGCCGGTCGCCCTGCAACAGAATGGCGGTGAGCACCGTGTCGCCGCGCCGCGCCGTACAGGGCTCGCCATTCAGATGAAAGGTCAGCGTATCGCCGCTGAACGCCGTCGACGCGGCGGTGCGCGTCAGCAGCGGCCGGGAAAGAACAGTCATGCTGGCAACCAGGATTCAGTGCACGCCATAAAGATGTTCGACCAGCCGCTTGAACGCATCCAGTTCGGCATCGGTCTTCTCTTGCGACCAGCCCAGCGGTATCGCCAGGCGCGCCGCCGTCGCGGCGGCATCGTCCAGGCCCAGGTCGGCATCCCACACCCGGCCGCTACGCCGCGCGAGTTGGTCTTCCAAGGTGACGACATGCTGCGCCAATGGATCGTCGGCGTTGCGCGCGGACGTGGCCGCGGATACCGATGCAGCCAAGGATGCCGGCGCCGATGCCGCGGATGCAGCCGCAGCGGCAGATGCAGCCCCGGCGGCGGCTACCGATCCCGCTGCTGTCGCGCCACCCGCCGCGCCAACCCGCTGCGGCCGGGCCGGCCCGAGCCGATTCGCCAACGCGGCCACCAGATCCTCGCCCGTCTTGCGATGCGCGCCCAGTGAACCATTGGTCAGGGCAAACGCCCCCGGCATGCCTTCCGGCGCCATATCGTAGATACGCCGCGACCGGTGCCCCATCGGCAGGGCCGCGTCGTACGTCAAGGGCCGGATGCCCGCCCACGTCGAGACGATGTCCTTGCGGCCCAGTTGCAGCGTGGGAAACAGATGGTTGACCTCGCCCAGCAGGAAGGCGACGTCCTCGGCGTCGCAATAGACGTCATCGAGATTGCCCTCGTACAAGGTTTCGGTCGGACCGAAGAAGTGCAAGTCACGCCACGGCATGCAATAGAACGGACGGTTCTTGCTCGACATGGCGGCGAAACCCTGGCCCCGGCACGCGGCGGGCAGGCGGAACACCAGATGCGCGCCCTTGGTGCCGGTCACCTTGCGCGCCACCCCCGGTGGATTCAAGGCATTGACCTTGTCGACCCAGGCGCCGCCCAGGTTCAGCACGCTGCGCGCGCGCACCTTGGCGGCCCCGCCTTCCATCGCATCGCTCAAGCCCACGGTCCAGGCATTGTCCTCGAAGTCCAGGGACGTGGCGGGCGTATAGTTGCGCGCCGTCGCGCCCAGGCCCACGGCCTCGAACACCAGGTCGGCCACCACGCGCTCGGGCCAGTCGAACTGGTACTCGGTATAGGACGCGACACTGGCGATGCGTTCCGGCCGCGCCAGGAAGGACAGGAAAGGATTCGCGGCGCGTGCCTGCGCGGCGCTGCTGCGCTTGTAGTCCAGCGGCACCTTGCCGTCGGCCACCGCGCCCAGGATGCCGAACGCCACATCCACCATCCACGGTTTGTACGGGCCGTCGGCAAAGATCGGGTAATGCATGCGCAGCGGCTTCAACCCCGCCTTGTTCCCGCGCACCAGTTCGCTGCGCACCGCCATCGAACGCTTGATGGTCTTGACGGCATCGAGGAAGCGGCCCGGATGCTTCAACCAGGTGGTGATGGGACCACCCGGCATCAGGTAGCGCAGGCCGCAATGCAACAGCCGGCTCGACCGCGCGCTGGACCCGGCGCCATAGTCGCCCTTGTCGATGATGATGACGCGGTAGCCGCTGGCCGCGGCCGCTTGCGCGGCGGCCGCACCGTTGATGCCGGCACCGATGATGGCGATGTCGAATTCGCGTCCGTCCAGGGACGAGAGCGTGGGGCGCATGTTGCGGATCTTCCTTACTTCTTCAACGACGTCTGTTCAGTGATCAGCGGACCGTAGGACAGCGACCCCTGCAGGTCATAGCCGTAGTCCAGCGTCTTGCGGCTGGCCCAGACGATCTTCTGCTCGAACAGCGGAATCGCGCAGACGGCGGCGACGATCTTTTCCTGCGCCTTCTTCCACAATTCCTTGCGCTTGGCCAGGTCCAATTCCAGCGCGGCGGCCTTGATCTCGGCATCGGCCGCATCGCAGTGCGCGAAATTGGCGGCGGCGCCGGGTTGGCCGGGGCTGGCGCTGGACAGGTAGAACTCTTTCAGATAGTTGTCGGCGATGGGAAAGCGCGAGGACGCGTAGATCACCAGGTCGCTCAGGTCCTTGCGGATCTGCTGGTGATACGTGGCATGTTCCACCACGTCCATGTCCATGATGATGCCGGCCTTCCTCAACTGCGCCTGCATGATCTGCGCCGGACCCAGGGTGGCGGCGTTCTGCGTCTGGATGACCTTGAAGGTCAAGCCGTTGGCATAGCCCGCTTCCTTGAGCAGCGCCTTGGCTTTTTCCAGATCCGGCGGCGGCAGCTTGGCATCGAGGTCGGCGCCCAGCGTGGCCTTGGGAATGACGGTGGGCGACTCGGCCGCCACCAGCTTGCCCTTGAAAGCGACGATGCGCTCGGGATCGACGGCATAGGCCACGGCCTGGCGGGCGCGCAGGTCGTTGAACGGCTTGCGCGACGTGTTCAGGTAGGCCAGGCCCTGGTAAGCCGGCTCGATGATGTCCAGCTTGGTGTCGGCGCGGTCTTTCATGCGCTCGGCCCAGCGTTGGTCCTGGCGGCCATACACCAGGTCCAGCTCGCCCGACTCATAGGCCAGGTCGCGGCTGGCGTCGGACCGGATGTAGCGGAACACGATCTGGTCGATCTTGGGCGCGCCGCGGAAATACTGCTTGTTGGCCTTCAGCGTGACCGACTGGCTGGCTTGATAGGCTTCGAATTCGAACGGCCCGGTACCGACCGGCTGCAGGCGGAAGTTGTCGCCGCGCTGCTCCACCGCCTTCTTGCTGACGATGAAGCCGCCCTGGTAGCCGACCAGCAGGTAAGCCAGGTCGGCCGACGGCGCTTTCAGCGTGACGCGCACGGTGCGCGGATCCACCGCTTCGACCTTGTCGATATTGCTGAAGTCCGCCGCGAAGGTGGACGTCTTGGCATCACGGGCGCGGTCCAGGGAGAACACCACGTCGTCGGCGCTCATCTTGCCGAAGCCGGCCTGGAACTGGACGTCGTCGCGCAGCGTGAACGTCCACACCTTCTTGTCGGCGGAGACCTCCCACTTTTGCGCCAGGTCAGGCTCGATGTCGTCCAGCGACACCGAGCCCGGCTTGAAGCGGGTCAGGCCGTTGTAGATCCACGGCATCAGGATTTTTTCCTGCGTGGCCGAGGCGCGATAGGGATCCAGCGTTGCCAGATCGGAAGCCGCCATGCCCACGTTGAGCACCTGGGCGGCGTGTGCCTGGCCGGCCAGCGGCCCCATGGCGGACACCGCCATCAGGGCAGAGAACAAAGCGGCTTTCTTGAAACGAGACAACGACATGATTTCCCCTTCTTGCTTGATACCAAACAGAAAAAATTATGGGCTGGACGGTGCTGCCACCGTCACGGAGGACGGCGGCGCGCTCTCGGCCAGGGGCGTTGCGGCCACCACCCAGATGACCTCGGCGCGTTCGGCGCCGGGATTACGCCAGCGGTGCGGCGCCTTGCTGTGATAGCGGAAGCTGTCGCCCGGATGCAGCGTGAAACTCTTGTCTTCTATCCACAGCTCCAGCGTGCCGGTCAGCACCAGGCCGACCTGCTCGCCGCGCTCGATGGTGAACAGGTCCTCGCCGGTGGAGCCGCCAGGCTCGATGAATGCCCGGTAGACGTTGATGCCCGCCGAGGGCTGCGGCGTGATGATGACTTTCTCTATGCCCTTTTCCGGCGCCTTCAGCGACGGATGGCTGCCGGCGCGCGCCACGATGCCTTTCTCATCGACGACGGGCGAGTCGCCGAATTCCAACAGGGTCGAACTGGGGATCGCCAGCGCGTCCGAGATGACGCGCAGCATGCGCACCGAGGGCGAACTGATGCCCCGCTCCACCTGGCTCAGCAGCCCGACCGAGACCTGGCAGATTTCCGCCAGCTTGGAAATCGACAGCCCCTGCTTCTTGCGCGCCTGGCGGATCTGCTGACCCAGCCAGAGATCGGCAACGCTGCGGGCTTCGTATGTTTGGGCGGGAGACATGGTGCTCCATGAAAAATGCGACAGGACGGATTCTTCCACTCGTGATGGAATCACGCAAGTGAAAATTTCATATTGACGATTCTTTCACGCTGATGCAACATTCACTGCCATGAGGGATGCGGCTACGCGTCCACCGCCGTACATCCTCCGTCCGAGGGGATGCGGCCTTGATTCAGGGGTTTTAATGTGTTCCTGTACGCGCTGAAGCGGCTGCTGCTGGCCATTCCGACGCTGCTGGGCGTGCTGACCATCGTGTTCGTGATCGTCCGCATCGCCCCTGGCGATCCCGCCGTCGTCATCCTCGGCGAAAACGCCACCCGCCAGGCGATCGAGCAATTGCACGCCCAACTGGGGCTGGACGTACCGATCTGGCACCAGTACCTGAATTTCATGGGCCAGGTGCTGACCGGCGACCTGGGCCGGTCCATGATCACCAACCGCCCGGTGCTGGCCGAAGTCTGGCGCGTGCTGCCCTATACCCTCGAACTGACGGCCGCGTCCCTGGTCATCGGCGTGGGGCTGGGCCTGCCGCTGGGCGTGATCGCGGCCCGCTACCGCAACAAGGCCACCGACTTCATCATCCGTTGCCTGTCCTTGCTGGGGCTGTCCTTCCCCGCCTTCATTTCCGCCATCCTGCTGTTGCTGCTGTTCGCCATCCAGCTTAAGTGGCTGCCGGTCATCGGCGAAGCCAGCTACGCGGATCCGGGCAAACGGTTCGCGGCCCTGATCCTGCCGGCGCTGAACCTGGGGCTGATCATGGTGGCGTACATCACCCGCGTCACCCGTTCCAGCATGCTCAACGTGATCGGCGAGGACTTCATCCGCACCGCGCGCGCCAAGGGCGTGCCGGCGCGCTGGGTGATCTGGCGCCATACGCTGCGCAACGCGCTGATTCCCATCGTCACGGTGATCGGCCTTTACCTGGGCGTGTTGATCGGCAACTCGGTCCTCACCGAAATCGTCTTCAACCGGCCCGGCCTGGGCAAGCTGATCGTCATCGCGCTGAACTCGCGCGACTACCCGACCCTGCAAGCGATGCTGGTGATCTACGCCTTCGTCATCGTCCTGGCCAACCTGCTCACCGACCTGATGTACGGCGTCATCGATCCCAAGGTACGCAACCAATGACCGCTATCGCTCTTGCCCGCATCTCGCCGATCCGGCGGCTGGCCCGGCTGTGCTGGCGCCGCAAGGCCGCCAGCTTCGGCGCCATCGTCACCCTGCTGGTCGTGCTGGCCGCCATCTTCGCGCCTCTGCTGGCGCACCAGGATCCCAACGAACAGGACATCCTGGCGCAGTTGTCGCCGCCGTCGGCCGACCACTTCCTGGGCACCGACACGTTCGGCCGCGACGTCTGGTCGCGCATCCTGTACGGCGCCCGCGTCTCGCTGGCCATCGGCCTGGCATCGATCGCCATCGCCATGCTGATCGGCGGCCTGCTGGGCATCCTGGCCGGCTATCGGGGTGGCCGCACCGACCGCATCATCATGTCGTGCATGGACATGCTGCTGTCCTTCCCCAGCCTGGTCATGGGCCTGCTGGTGGTGGCGGTGCTGGGACCGTCGATGGGCAACCTGATCATCGCCATCGCCTTCACGGCCATCGCCCCCTTCGCCCGCATCGCCCGCGCGCCGACGCTGGCCATCAAGCAGCGCGACTTCATCGAGGCCGGCCGCGCGCTGGGCTATTCCGACCTGCGGCTGATGCTGCGCCACATCCTGCCCAACATCCTCGATGAAATCCTGGTGCTGGGTTCCCTGTGGCTGGCCACCGCCATCCGCACCGAGGCCTCGCTCAGCTTCATCGGCCTGGGCGTGCGCCCGCCCACGGCGACCTGGGGCGGCATGATCCGCGACGGCTTCGAGAACATGCTCGACGCGCCGTGGCTGGTGATCTTCCCCAGCATCGCCATCCTGGTCATCATGATTTCGCTCAACCTGCTTGGCGACGGCCTGCGTGACGCCACCGACCCGAAACTGCGCAATGAGTAACTCCACCATGACTCCCGCCGCCGCCCCTGTCCTCGCGGTCGAAAACCTCAGCACCGAGTTCCGCGTCCAGGGCCAGTGGCTGCCCGCCATCCGCGACCTCAGCTTCACGGTGGCGCGCAACGAGACGCTGGCCATCGTCGGCGAATCCGGTTGCGGCAAGAGCATCACCTCGCTGTCGGTGATGCGCCTGATTCCGCCGGCCCAGGGCCGCGTGGCGCAGGGCAGCATCCGGCTCGATGGCGAAGAACTGCTGACGCGTCCCGAAGCGGAAATGGAAAAGATCCGTGGCAACCGCATGGCCATGATCTTCCAGGAACCGATGACCTCGCTCAATCCCGTGATGACGGTGGGCAGCCAGATCGCCGAATCGCTGCGCTACCACCGCCAGGCCTCCCGCGCCGACGCCCGCAAGCGCGCGCTGGAACTGCTGGACTGGGTGCGCATTCCGGCCGCCACGAGCCGCTACGACGACTATCCGCACCAGTTCAGCGGCGGCATGCGGCAGCGGGTGATGATCGCCATGGCGCTGGCTTGTGAACCGCAACTGCTGCTGGCCGATGAGCCGACCACGGCGCTGGACGTCACCATCCAGGTGCAGATCCTGGCGCTGCTGGCCGAACTGAAGCAGACGCGCCAGATGGGCATGGTCTTCATCACCCACAACCTGGGCGTGGTGGCCTCCATCGCCGACCGCGTCGCCGTCATGTACGGCGGCCGCATCATCGAACAGGCCCCGGTCAAGTCCCTGTTCGCGCGTCCCACGCATCCCTATACCGAAGCGTTGCTGCGCTCCATGCCCCGCGTGGACCGTCCCCGTGCCGACCTGCGCCCCATCCCGGGCCAGGTGCCGCCCATCACGATAGAAACGCCGGGCTGCCGCTACGCCGACCGCTGCCCGCTGGTCGAAGCGCGCTGCCGCCAGGCCATGCCGCCGCTGGCACCGGTGGCGGGCGCGCCGGGCCATCTGGCGCGTTGCTGGGTGCGCGCGGAAACCTCCTGTCTGGAAACCTCGCAATGAACCGCCCGCTCCTCGAAGTCAAGAACCTGTCCAAGCGCTTCGTCGTGAAGCAGGGTTTCATGGGCAGCAAGAAGGCTGAACTGCATGCCGTGCACGACGTGTCCTTCAGCGTGGCCGAAGGCGAAGCGTTCGGCATCGTCGGCGAATCCGGCTGCGGCAAGTCCACCGCCGGCCGCAGCCTGCTGCGCCTGACCGAGCCCAGCGCCGGCGAGGTGCGCTACAAGGGTGAAGACATCGTCGGCTTCGATGCCGACCGCCTGCGCGCCTTGCGCCGCGAGATCCAGATCATCTTCCAGGACCCCTACGCGTCGCTGAACCCGCGCATGACGATAGGCCAGACCCTGGCCGAACCCATGCTGCTGCATGGCATCGCCACGCGCGCCAATGTGCGGGAGAAGATCGAAGCCGCGCTGCTGGAAGTCGGCCTGCCGGCGCAGGCCGCGCAGAAATACCCGCACGAGTTCTCCGGCGGCCAGCGCCAGCGCGTGGGCATCGCGCGGGCGCTTTCGCTGAATCCCAAGCTGATCGTGGCCGACGAGCCGGTGTCGGCCCTGGACGTGTCGATCCAGGCCCAGGTGCTGCTATTGATGGAAGACCTGCAGCGCAAGCGCGGCCTGAGCTTCGTCTTCATTTCCCATGACCTGGGCGTGGTGCGGCACTTCTGCGATAACGTGGCGGTGATGTACCTGGGCCGCATCGTGGAGAAAGGCAGCGTGGACACCGTGTTCGAGCAGCCCTTGCATCCCTACACCCAGGCCTTGCGGGCGGCCTCGCCGGTGCCGGATCCGGAGAACCGGATCACCGTGGCCAAGATCGAAGGCGATATCGCCTCGCCCTTGAATCCGCCCACGGGCTGTCATTTCCATCCCCGCTGTCCGAAGGCCATGGCCGTGTGCAAGCGGGAGTATCCCGCCATGCGCCAGGCCGAAGGGCGCGAAGTGGCCTGCCACCTGTACCCGGCCGTGGCGGCCTGAGAAAGACTCCCGCGCCAAGCGCCGCGGCAAACATCCAAAATTTGCTCAGATATTGGGATCCAATAAGCGTTAATCCCTACAAGCTAGAAAAAAATACCCCGGCAAGCACAATTGCCAGTGCTTAATGGCATGGAATTTCAGGCGGCCCCGCGTACTATACCGACTTGAAAACGCGTGACCGCCAGACGGTCGGGCCGGCGCACCTTAGCCGCCGGCCGCGCAACAACCATTGCCAAGAGGGGAAGCGATGCCGCAGCTGCCGCAGTTGCCATTGAGCCTGGACCACACGGGCCTGATCATCCGCGATCTGGAAAAGGCCCGGGTGGCCTTCGAAACGCTGGGTTTCCGCCTGTCGCCCCGCAGCATGCACGCTGGCAGCATCACCCCGGGCGGACCCGTGGTGCCCTGGGGCTCGGGCAATCACTGCGCCATGTTCAAGCACGGCTACTTCGAACTGCTGGGCCTGGTCGACCCCACCCTGCACAGCACGGCCAAGCACATGATCGCCCGCTACGAAGGGCTGCACATCGTGGCCCTGGACTGCGTATCGGCCGACGCGGCCTATCACGCACTGCAGGCACGGCAGATCCCCGCCGCCGCGCCTGCCCGCCTGGAACGCGACGCCACCTTCGGCCCGCAGGACGACCAGGTCCGGCGCGCCCGCTTCAGCAACGTCTACCTGGACGGCGAGCAATATCCGGAAGCGCGCTTCATCGTCATCGAACACGGCACGCGCGACGTGCTGTGGCAGCCTCACCTGCTGTCGCACCCCAACGGCGCCACCGGCCTGGCGGCCATGTATTTCTGCCCCACCGACCTGCCCGCCACGCTGGCCCGCTTCGAACGGCTGGCCGGCGCGCCGACCCGGCATGGACCGGCCTGGCGTTTCGGCCTGGGCCGGGGCGCCTTCTGGGTGCTGAGCCCCGAAGACATGCGCGCCACCTGCCCAGTCTTGAACGATCGAGGCGCCGATCCGATCCACCGCGTGGCGGCAGCCTGCATCGAGGTGGCATCGCTGGCCGCCCTGCAAGACCTGCTGGACGCGCGCGGCATCCGGACCTTCAAGGCCCGCACGCTGGACGACAGCCAGGACGCGTTGTGGGTCCACCCGGCGCAGGCCAGCCACGCGGCCTTGCAGTTCATCGAATCGAAGTGAAATTCCACGAAACCCCACGACCACGCCTTCTTCCAAGGGACAAGAACCAATGAAAGCAGCAGTCATCTATGAACATGGCGGCCCCGGCAGCATCAAGTACGAGACCAATTTCCCCGATCCCGAAGCCAAGGCCGGCGAAGTCATCGTCAAGGTCCACGCCGCCACGCTGAACTACCACGACGTCTTCACCCGCAACGGCATGCCCGGCATCACCGTGCCCATGCCCATCATCATGGGCCTGGACTTCGCGGGCGAAATCGTCGAAGTGGGCGCGGACGTCGAAGGCGGCTGGAAGGTGGGCGATCGCGTCATGATCGATCCGTCCGACCGCAAGACCTTCGGCGGTGTCATCGGCGAAGCACGCCATGGCGGCCTGGCCGAATTCTGCGCCGTGCCCGACCACCACCTGGTCAAGCTGCCCGACGATGTCAGCTACGAGACCGCGGCAGCGCTGCCCGTGGCTTACGGTACCGCCTGGCGCATGATGCTGACCATCGGCCGCATCGCCGCCGGTGAAAAAGTGCTGGTGCTGGGCGCCTCGGGCGGCGTGGGCACCTGCTGCGTGCAGTTGGCCAAGATGGCCGGCGCGGAAGTCATCGCCGCGGCCTCCACGCCGGAGAAGCTGGCGCGCCTGAAGGAACTGGGCGCCGACCACGTGCTGGACTACAAGCAGCACGACTTCATGAAGTGGGTGTTCGAACACTTCGGCAAGCCCCATCGCCGCTTTGCCGAAAAAGGCATGGATGTCGTGGTCAACTTCACCGGTGGCGATACCTGGGTGAAGTCGCTGCGCACCCTGCATCGCGGCGGCCGCATCCTTACCTGCGGCGCGACGGCCGGCTACGATCCCAAGGAAGACCTGCGCTTCATCTGGAGCTACGAGCTGCAGGTGCTGGGTTCCAACGGCTGGCAGCGCGACGAACTGCTGGCCTTGCTGGAACAGGTGCGCCTGGGCAAGCTCAAGCCGGTGATCGACAAGACCTTCGGTTTGTCCGAAGCCAACGAAGCATTCAAGCTGCTCGAAGACCGCCAGGTGTTCGGCAAGGTACTGGTGAAACCATGAGCGACAAGAACGCCGTCAAGGCTGAACCCAAAAAATTGGAACGTGCCGACATCGAGGCGATCTTCAAGCGTTCGCGCTTCATCAGCGCAATGAACCTGGAAATCCTGGAAGTCGACCACGCCGCCTCGCGCTTCTCGGTGCGCATGCCGATGAGCGACAACCTGGAACGCGGCGCCGCGGGATCAGGCCAGTTCCACGGTGGCGCCATCGCGTCGCTGATCGATGTCGTGGGGGATTTCGCCATCGGCATGCTGGTGGGCGGCGGCGTGCCGACCATGAATTTGCGCGTAGACTACCTGCGTCCCGCCATGGCGCCTTATATCGAAGGCGTCGCCGTGGTGCGCAAGGCAGGCCGCAGCGCCGCCGTGGTCGACATCGACATCCTGTCGGCCGACGGCAAGCTGGTCGCGATCGGTCGCGGCACCTACGTCCCCATCACGGGCTGACGCGGGTAAACGTCACAGGAAGGAAGAAGTATGTTGGTCAATCTGGGCAAGTTGTCGGACGCGGCGAAGTCGGCGGACGACATTGCGATCATCGACTGTATCGATGCCGCGCTGCCGCGTATATATACCCACGGCGATATCGACCGGCTGGCGGATGCCTGCGCGCGTGGCCTGCTGCGCAAGGGTCTGCCGCGTGGCGCCAGCATTGCCCTGATGAGCCTGAACCGCGCCGAGTTCATCATCGCGTATCTGGGTATCATGCGCGCCGGCATGGTAGCGGTTCCCGTCAACTACAAGGTGGCCGCCGACACGCTGGCACTGATCCTGGACGACTGCAAGGCGCAACTGGCCTTCGTCGACGCGCCGCGGGCGGCCTTGTTGCCGCCGGGCGTCGCGGCGCAGCGCCTGGACGACGAGCCGGCGTGGCAGGCATTTCTTGACGAAGGGCCGTTCGACACCGTCGTCCCCGCGCCCGACGACTGCGCGATGATCCTCTATACCTCGGGTTCGACGGGACGGCCCAAGGGCGTGCAACTGTCGCACGGCGGCCAGCTGTGGACCTTGCGTTCGCGCCTGGCCACCCGTGCTTCCTTCCTGGGCGAACGCTTCATCGTGGCGGCACCGCTGTTCCACATGAATGCGCTGGCCTCGGTCAAGTTCGCGCTGGCGGGACACGCGTCGGTCGTGCTGCTGCCGCAATTCGAAACGCTGCAGTTCATCGATGCCATCGGACGCCATGGCGTCACCTGGGTCACGTCGGTGCCGACCATGATGGCCATGGTCGTCAAGGAAAAGGAAGCCCTGTCCCGCATCGATACCAGCAAGGTCCACTACGTGCGCATGGGTTCGGCATCGGCGTCCGCCAGCCTGTACGACGCGGTCAAGCAAGCCTTTCCCAATGCCTCGCTGGCCGGCGGTTACGGCACCACCGAAGCGGGACCCATCGTGTTCGGTCCGGTGCCGGGCAAGTCGCTGCCTGGCGGCGGCGGCCTGGGCTGGCCCCTGCCCGGGGTCGAGGTGCGCCTGGTCGACAGCCAGGAACAGGATGTCGGTGCGGACGATGAAGGCGAACTGTGGATGCGCACGCCCGCCAACATGCTGGGCTACCTGAACCTGCCGGAGAAAACGGCACAGGTGCTGACGCCGGACAACTGGTACAAGTCCGGCGACGTGTTCCGGCGCGACGCCGAGGGCTGCTATTACTTCGTCGGACGCGCGGACGACATGTTCAACTGCGGCGGCGAGAACATCTATCCCGGCGAGGTGGAGCAGGTCATCTCCCGCATTCCCGAAGTCATGCAGACCTGCGTGGTGCCGGTGCGCGACGAGATGAAGGGCCAGAAGCCGGTCGCCTTCGTCGTGCGCCATGCCGGCAAGGAATTGAGCGAGCAGCAGGTGAAGGAATTCGTGCTGGCCAACGCACCGGCCTACCAGCATCCCCGCCGCGTCTACTTCGTCGACGCACTGCCGCTGGCGCCGACCAACAAGGTCGACCGCAAGGCCTTGATGAACCTGGCCGAACAGGGTTGAACAGCGCATTGCAGGTGTCAGGAGGGCAGTCCCCAGGGGCTGCCCTGTTTTTTTGCACGGTACCGGGCGACTGATTTCGGCGCGTGAAAAATTCCCAGGAAAACCCTAGGATTGGAAAAAAAATCGCCGAAGCGCACAAAAACCAGAATCAGATGCGAATTTTCCGGACGGCCGAGGACGATAGGAGCACGTAATTCCTGTCCCGCGCACGTACCATGAATCGACGTCGCCAACGTGGCCTGCGACCACGGCGGATGCGACCGCAACCATCGATTTCAAGGGGAATTCCATATGCGTACCACCACGCTATACCGCGCCGGCGCCGCCATCACGCTGGCAGCCAGCATGATGCTGGCCACGGCGGCCGCCCACGCCGAACTGACCAAGCTCCGCTACGGCAACGTCACCGAGATGACGCTTTCCCAGGCCCCCATGGTCGCGGCCAAGCGCCTGGGCTACTTCAAGGATGAAGGGCTGGACGTCGAACTCATGGGCTTCAAGGGTACCGGCATCCTGATTCCACAAATGCTGGCCAAGCGCGTGGACATCGGCTATCCGAATCCGGACACCTTGATACTGTCGCGCGCGCCAGGCGCGGAACGCCTGCCGCTCAAGTTCTTCTACAACGCCACGCGCAGTTCCGGCTGGGAATTCGCGGTGCTGGCCGACTCGCCCATCAAGACCCTGAAGGACCTGGACGGCAAGAGCATCGGCGTGGGCGCCATGACGTTCGGCAACGTACCCATCACCAAGGCGCAGTTCAAGGAAGCCGGCATCAACGCCACCATGGTGCCCGTAGGCATAGGCAGCGCCGCGTTCCTCGCGCTGACCACGCATCGGATCGATGCCCTGAACCTGTTCGATGCGCAACATGCGACCTTGGAAACGCAAGGCACCAGCATCCGCCGCATCGCCCAGATCCCCAGCTTCGCCGCCTTGTTCAGCAATAGCTTCGTCGCCCACGAAGACATGATCCGCGACAAGCCCGAAGTCCTGGCCGGCTTCGGCCGCGCGGTCGCCAAGGCCACGGTTTTCTGTGAAGCGAACCGGGCCGCGTGCGTCAGGATGTTCTGGCAGGAATATCCCAATACCAGGCCGGCCGGCGATGACGCCAAGGTGCTGGCCGACAGCGTGAAGGTCTTCTCCGCCCGCTTCGACAAGATGCTGGACTTCCCCGCGGGACCAGCGCGCCACTGGGGTGAGTTCCCGGCGCAGGCCTGGCAGGATTTCGCCAAGGCGCTGTACGAGGGCGGCCAACTGAGCAGCCCCAAGGTCGACGTCGCCGACTGCTACACGAATGCCCTCGTCGCCAAATTCTCCGACTTCGACGCGGCCAAGGTCGTGGCCGCCGCACACGCCTGGAAGGACTGATATCGTGCTCACGACAACCACGCCAGCCGGCACGGCCAAGGCCGTCTTTCGCGCCGACGACCTGGCGGTCACCTATCGTTCTTCGCGTGGCCCGGTGCCGGCCTTGAGCGGCTTCAGCACCACCTTGCATGAAGGCGAATTCCTGTCGGTGCTGGGCCCATCGGGCTGCGGCAAGTCCACCCTGCTGAAGGTGGCATCGGGGCTGCTCAAGCCCAGCGCCGGCGTGGCGGAACTGGGGGGCACGCGCATACAGGGCCCGCGCAAGGACGTCGGCATCGTGTTCCAGCACGCGACGCTGCTGCCCTGGCAAACCGTACTGGAAAACGTCATGCTGCCCATACGCACGCTGGGGATGGACCGCCAGCGCGGGCTGATACATGCGCGCGAACTGTTGCGCATGATGGGCCTGGAGCAATTCGAGAATCACTATCCGCACGAACTGTCCGGCGGCATGCAGCAACGCGTCGGCATCGCGCGCGGGCTGGTGCACGATCCGAACCTGTTGCTGATGGACGAACCCTTCGCCGCGCTGGACGCCATGACGCGCGAAAGCATGATGGTGGAACTGCAGCGTATCTGGATGGAAACGCGCAAGTCGGTGCTGTTCATCACGCACTCGATTCCGGAAGCCGTCTTTCTTTCGAGCCGCATCATCGTCTTGTCGCCGCGGCCCGCCCGCATCGTCAAGGAGATGCATGTCGACCTGCCCCTGCCCCGCAACGAACAGACGCTGGGCAGTCCGCGCTTCGGCGAACTGTGCGCGGAACTGCGCGCCTTGTTCTCGTCCATTCCC
This sequence comes from Achromobacter sp. HZ34, assembly GCF_002209485.1. Lineage (GTDB taxonomy): Bacteria > Pseudomonadota > Gammaproteobacteria > Burkholderiales > Burkholderiaceae_B > Bordetella_C. The sequence goes on from NZ_NJIX01000005.1 coordinate 172,385, forward strand.
CATTGAGATCCCCGCGTCATGGAAAAACTGAAATCGGTGGTTTATCCCCTGATCCTGCTGGCCTTGCTGCTGGGCCTGTGGGTGGTCGCGGTCAAGTACTGGGCCGTGCCCAACTATGTGCTGCCGCCCTTGGACGGCGTGCTGGCCGCGCTCTACCGCGGCTACGTGCAGGGCGCCTTCTGGGGCGACTTCGGCTACACCCTGGCGTCGATGTCGATCGGCTACGTCGCGGGCTGCTCGATCGCGTTCGTCGTCGGCGTGCTGTTCGCCGAGTTCCGGTCGCTGGAGCGGCTGCTGTACCCCTTCGTGCTGGGCCTGCAATCCATGCCCAAGGTGGCGCTGGCGCCCTTGATCCTGGTGTGGTTCGGCTTCGGCCTTGAGTCCAAGGCGGTGATGGTGGCGCTGGTCTGCTTCTTTCCGATGTTCGTCAACACCGCGGTGGGATTGAAGTCCACCGATCCGGCGCTGATCGATCTGATGCGCGCTTTCTCGGCCAGCCACTGGCATATCCTCACCCGCATCAAGATCCCGTCGGCGGCGGGCCACATCTTCGCGGCGCTGCAGATTTCCATCGTGCTGGGCCTGATCGGCGCCGTGGTGGCGGAGTTCGTTTCCGCCACCAAGGGCCTGGGCTACCTGATCAACGCGGCCACCACCACGCTGGACACCAGCACCATGTTCGCCGCATTGATCAGCCTGGCCGTGCTGGGCATCGCCGGCAGCCAGCTGATCAAGCTGCTGCACCGCCGGCTGGTGTTCTGGGACCGCAGCCTGGCGACGCGGTCCTTGTCGGAGTGAGGGATCGCCGGCTGCGGGATAGCCGGCTGAAGAAATAGCCGCCGGCCCGTCTCGAACGGTCGTCGGCGACGGCCCCGCGCTCAGCCCGCCAGGCCGGCGACCGCGCGGTCGATGATGTCCTCGGACTGCGCCAGGACGCCGGCACGCCAGTCCGGCGCACTGGGATAGAACGCCTCGCGCACATCATTCAACAGGCGTTCGCGCAGGGCCTGATCGGCCGCGGGCGTGGCGGAAGAGGTGGCACCAGAGGTGGCGAACAGCCAGCGCGCCGCCATCGATGCGCGCTGCATGCGCGGGCGCGGCAGCGTACCGAACTCGACCACCACGGCCGTCGTCTCGGTGCGCGGCAACATGGCGACGAAGGCATCGACCAGCAGCCCTTGATAAGTGGCGACGGCCTTGTGGGTTACGCCTTCGCGATTGACGGCGCGTTCGCCCCACCAGGCGCGCGCCCGTTCATACGCGGGGCTGCCCGGGGGATGGAAACACAGGAAGACATGGCCGCGCTCCGGACCGATGCCGGTGTGCAGATCGATGATGGCGGCGGCGTCCGCGTGCGCCAGATGGTCCCCGATGGCGCGGCGAAACGCCGCATTGGCCCACTGCTGGCGCACACCGCCATAGAAGATGCCGTCCGCATGCGTATATTGGCCGCCGTTGAACGCATCGGAATACGCCTGCTCGCCGATGCTTTCGCGCAACGCCGACAGCCGTTCGAAGATGCCGTCCACCGCCCCATCGTCCCAATCCTGCCGCGCGATCAAGGCGTGTACGTCCGGGTACCCGGCATTGGCCGGCAGAGGCTGGTCGAAGTCGATGAAGTTACGGTTCAAATCGACGTTCTCTTCCGTGAACCGCAGCGCGTGGGCGAAGCCCCAGGGATTGTGCGCGTGCAGGAACAGCACGGCGGTGCCGGTGGGCAACGCCTGCCCGGTGCTGGCCAGGCGGCGCAACCAATGGGTCTGCGCCGCCGATCCCGAATATCCTTCGATGCCATGCGTGCCGCAGCCCACCACCAATACCTTCGCCGCGTCGGCGGCGCCCAGCAGCGCGGCATCCAGGTACAGCCGTTCACCCTGGGGGCCACGCTGCGCTTCATGTTCATAACTGGAGATGGCGGCGCCCGCCGCCGTGGCCGCCGCCAGGAATTTGGCACGCGCGTCTGCGTAGGTTTCGGAAAAAGCGCTGAGGTACGTCAAAGTCCTGCTCCCTGATATTCAGTGTCGATCAGGAATCATTCTACGAAGTCCGGCGGGAATCGAATCCTAATCTTGCTCCCCGGTGCCGCGAAACGTAGAAAAGCCTTGCTCACCAGCCGGTCCGCCAAGGTAAATAAGGCACCTTTTTTCCACATCGGCGCGCGTAGCATGAACGTATCCAGAATCAGGGGCTTCGTACATGTTGACCAGCACTACCGCGCCGACCGCGCAATCTACCCGTTCCGCCTTGGGGGACCTGGTGGCCGCGATCGCCCGCGCCATCGACACGACAACGGCGGAGCAGCTGCCGCTGGCCGTATGCGATGCCTTGCGCGACCATCTGCCCGCCGCCGGCCTGCTGAGCGCGGAGCAACGCAAGGGGCAAGCCGAGCGCTACACCCGCCACATTCTGTACGCCCATCCGCAAGGGTTGTTCACCGTCATGGCGCTGGTATGGCGGCCAGGACAGTACACGCCTGTACATGGGCATTTCACCTGGTGCTCCTACTTCATCATGGAAGGGGATATGCACGAAGAGCATTTCGCCTGGAATCCGGCGACCCAGTGCGCGACGCTGCACGGCTACGTCGACCGCCCCCAGGGTGATGCCGCCGCCAGCCATGCGGGCATGGACCAGATCCACAGGTTGCGCAATGCAAGCGACGAGACGGCGATATCCATCCACGTCTACGGCGTGGATGGCCCGCGGGTGGCCACGCACGTCAACCGCATCGCGGAGCTTGCCCCGTCTCAGTCGCAGTAGTCCACCGGCAGGGCCGTGGTGTACTTGATCTGCTCCATCGCGAACGAGGAGCTGACATCGTGCAGGTCCGCGATGCGGATCAGCTTCTTGTACACGGCGTCATACGTGCCGATGTCCGGCACCACCACACGTATCAGGTAGTCGACATCGCCGCTCATGCGGTAGAACTCGATGACCTCGGGGATGTCCTTGACGTGATTGGCGAACTTGTTCAGCCAGGTCTGCGAATGCTGGTTGGTGCGGATCGAGATGAACACGGTCACGCCTACGTTCAGCATGGCCGGATCGCACAGGGCCACCTGCTTCTTGATGACGCCCTGCTCCTTGAGCTTCTGCACCCGGCGCCAGCACGGCGTGGTGGACAGGTTGACGACGTCCGCAATGGCCTGGATAGGCGTTTCCGCGTTTTCCTGCAGGATCGAAATTATCTTCCGGTCTATGGCGTCCATGGTTTTCCTTGGCCGGCGGCCGACATCGGCACACGCGCAATACCGCGATTGTCCGCGTGTGTGCGCGCGGTGACAACCGAAAAGACGGCTGAAACAGAAATAATTAGTCTGATTTTTGCAATTAACGCTAAGTAGAAACCCTGAAACTGGCCAAAGATAGAAAAAAATTCTTAGCGTGGTATAAATGGCCCCCCGCCCGCGCGACTATATTTCCCTCAGCGCGTCGCATAATTCGTCTTGCAGACACACTACAGATTCCAAGGGGAAGATTCATGCAGTATCGCGCGCACACCGGCCTCGCGGCCTGCCTGTTGGGCGTCGCCCTGAGTACCACGACGTTCGGCGTCCTGGCGCAGGACGCGGGCAATTATCCAACCAAACCCGTGACCTTGATCGTGTCCTTCCCGCCGGGAGGCAGTTCCGACTTCTTCACCCGCCTGGTCGCCAATGGCCTGGGCAAGATGTGGAACCAGCCCGTGGTCGTGGAAAACCGTCCGGGGGCGGGCGGCAATATCGGCGCGCAGCTGGCCGCGCGCTCGGCGCCGGATGGTTATACGCTCTATATGAGCTCCATCAACACGCACGGTATCAATCCGGGTTTGTACAAGGACAAGCTGGGCTATGACCCGGTGAAGGACTTCGCGCCCATCTCGCGCATCGCCACCGTCGCCAACGTGCTGGTGGTCAATCCGCAGGTGCCCGCGAAATCCGTCAGCGAACTGCTCGCCTACTTCAAGGCGCATCCCGACAAAGCCTTCTACGCCAGCCCCGGCTCCGGCACCTCGCCGCACCTGTCCTCGGAACTGTTCAAGCGCCTGACGAATACGCCGATCACGCACGTGGCGTACAAGGGCAGCAACGCCGCCCTGACCGATGTCATGTCCGGCATGGTGCCGATGGCCATCGACAACCTGCCCGCCGCCATCGCGCTGATCAAGGCCGGCAAGCTGCGCGCCCTGGCGGTCACGTCGCCCGAACGGTCGGCCGAACTGCCTGACGTGCCCACCATGATAGAAAGCGGCGTCAAGGGCTACGACGTCACGTCCTGGTGGGGCTTGTTCACCCGCGCGGGCACGCCGGCGCCCATCGTCGCCAAGCTCAATCACGACGTGGTGACGCTGCTGCAGGATCCGAAGACCAAGGAAACCATCGCGGCGCAAGGCGCATCGTCGGCCCCCTCCAGCCAGCAGGAACTGGCGCAGTTGGTCGACTCGGAGATCAGCCGCTGGGGCAAGGTCATCGAAGACGCCCATATCACGCTGGAATGACGCAGCGGCCTGGGTGGGGCCGCAGCCACGCCCAGGCAAACAAACGCAAGAAAACGTCAGGAAAAAGTCAGGAAAAAGTCAGGAAAACCTTAGGGAAAGCCCGGAACAAGCGGCAAATCCCTACCCTTCACAGGGTTTTCCCATGGACGAGCATGCCATAAAGTCGGCGGACCGATAACAAATGGCGGTCGCGCGCGCGCGCCGGCCGCCTGCAGTCTAGAGACGCCGTCATGCGCATTAACGTACCCGTTACGCAGCGGGAGTTCCTGTTTTCCGACAATCAACGCCTGGTCTCCGCGACCGACCTGTCCGGCAACATCCGCTACTGCAATCCCGCCTTCGTGGCCGTATCCGGCTATAGCAAGGAAGAACTGATCGGCCAGCCGCACAACATCATCCGCCATCCGGATATGCCCAGTGCCGCCTTCGCCGATATGTGGCACACCATCCAGTCCGGCCGTCCCTGGACCGCCCTGGTGAAAAACCGCCGCAAGAATGGCGATCACTATTGGGTGCGCGCCAATGTCACGCCGGTGGTCGAGCACGGCGTCGAAGTGGGTTACCTGAGCGTGCGCCTGAGCCCTACCCGCGAGGAAGTCGAAGAGGCCGAAGCCTTGTACGCCTCGATGCGCGAGGAAACCTTGCGCGGCCGGCGCCTGCGCGAAGGCGCGCTGGTGCGCACGGGGCTGGCCGGTTGGGTGGGTTCCCTGCGCCGCCAGCCGGTGGGACGCCGCGTCGGCGTGGGCTATGTCGTCACCTTGCTGTTGACGCTGGCGGGCGGCTTTGCCGCATATGCAGGCCTGCCGCCGCAGCCTTTCTGGCTGGCCTGGGGCGCGGGTGTCGTCGGCAGCCTGTTGAGCGGGGCGCTGCTGGCGCGCCAGCTGTCGGCGCCGGTGGATGCCATGTCGGTCTTCGCCACGCAGATGGCGGCGGGCGACCTGACCACGGACATGGAAGTCGAACGGTATGACGACCTGGGCGGCGTGCAGCGCGCCCTCAACCAGCTGCAGGCCAATCTTTCGGCCATCGTGCTGGACGTGCGCGACCAGATCGGCGGCGTGATGGAAGCCGCCCACGAGATCTCCGCGGGCAATATCGATCTGTCGCAGCGCACGGAAGAACAGGCCACGTCGCTGGAGCAGACCGCGGCTGCCATGGACGACCTGACGCAGTCGGTGCAAGGCAATGCCGATGCCACCCAGCGGGTGCTCAGCCTGGTCGATGAAGCCCAGGCCGCGGCCGATGACGGCGGCCGCATCGCCGCGCAGGTCGAGCAGACCATGGCCGGCATCACCACTGCCGCGCAACGCATCGCCGACATCACCGGCGTGATCGACGGCATCGCTTTCCAGACCAACATCCTGGCGCTGAATGCGGCGGTCGAGGCCGCGCGTGCCGGCGAGGTGGGCAAGTCCTTCGCGGTGGTGGCGGCCGAAGTGCGCAACCTGGCGCAGCGTTGCGCCGCGTCCGCGCGTGAAATCAAGACCGTGGTCGACAGCAGCGTCCAGCAGATCGCCGCGGGCACCGAACTGGTGGGACGCACCACCAGCCAAATGCGCGCCATCGACCAGGCCGTGCATCGCGTGGCGGACGTCATACACGGGGTTGCCGATGCCAGCGGCAACCAGGCCAAGGGCATCCGCCAGGTCAACGACGCCGTGGCCCATCTGGACAGCGCCACGCAGCAGAACGCCGCGCTGGTCGAGCAGGCCGCCGCCACCGCGCAGCGCCTGGTCGAGCGCGCGGACGTCCTGGCGGACTCCATGCGCCTGTTTACCGTCGGCGGTGCGCCGCAACAAAGAAGCGCAAGCGGTGTTATCCCTGCCTGGACGGCCGCGCCAGGCATCGCCCACAATGGCGCGGACCACATTTCCGCAACGCGTCATGACCAAAATCGTCTTCTTCGGCAATAGCAGCGACATTCCCAAGCTGGTCCCGCTAGCCCGCGCCCACTACCCGGACCTGCAGGTCTACACGGAAGACGATCCGGGCGCGCTGGATGCCGAAGTCGCCGCCTGCTGGCGGCCCGCGCACGGCGCGCTGGCGCGCTATCCGCGCCTGCGCCTGATCCACGCCATCGCCGCCGGCGTCGACAACATCCTTGAGGATCCCCAACTGCCGCCCTTGCCGATCTGCCGGGTGGTGGCGCCGGATCTGGCGCAAGGCATGAGCGAGTTCGTGCTGTGGAGCGTGCTGCTGTTCCACCGCAACCTGGACCAGGTGCTGATGCGCCAACGCCAGCACCGGTGGCAACGGGTGGACCAGGAGCCGGCGGCCAGCCGCACGGTGGGCATCCTGGGGCTGGGCACCTTGGGCACGCATGTCGCGCAGACGCTTTGCCAGCATGGCTATCGGGTACAGGGTTGGTCGCGCCAGGCCAAGCAGATCGCCAATGTGCGCAGCTATGCGGGCGCGGACCAGCTGGACGATTTCCTGGCGGGCAGCGACATCCTGGTGTGCCTGTTGCCGCTGACCGATGAAACGCAAGGTATCCTCAACCGCCGCCTGCTATCCAGGCTGCCGCGTGGCGCGGCCCTCGTACACTGCGGCCGGGGCGGCCACCTGGTCTCCGACGACGTACTGGCCTTGGTACGTGAAGGCCATTTGCGCGGCGCCGTGCTGGACGTCTTCGAAGTGGAACCGCTGGCGGCCACCAGTCCGCTATGGGATGAGCCGAACATCTATGTCACTCCGCACATCGCGTCGGCCAACAGCCTGCAAAGCATCCTCGACCAGATCTCCGAAAACATCCGCCGCCTGCACGCCGGCGAACCCCTGCAGAATCTCGTCGATGCCCAGCGAGGGTATTGATCAGGCGGGCAGCTTGAGCGTGTGGATGGCCGAGGTCAGGTAGGGTACGGCGATTTCTTCCAGGCCGGACAGCGTGGGTTCGTTGTCGAGCAGGCGCCGCAGTTCCAGGTCCAGGGCGGCGCGGCGTTCGGCGCTCAAGGCGGCGACGAAGCTGATGGAATGCACGCGGTTGAAGATGACGTCTTCCGGTTTGCCGACGTGCAGATGTTCGTAGCGGCGCTCCACCAGCGGGCCGAAGCCCGCATGCGGGAACGCGCCGCGCCACGCGCCAGTGTGGAAGCGCGGCGCATCGCCTTCATAGCGGTTGATCAGCGCGGCCAGCGCGGCTACCCACGGCACCCGCGTATCGGACATGTTCCAGAGCATGGCCAGGCGCCCGCCCGGCTTCAGCACGCGATGAATCTCCGCCAGCGCGGCCGGTCCCGCGAACCAGTGGAAGGACTGGGCACACACCACCGCATCGACTTCGCCATCGGCCAGCGGAATGGCCTGGGCGGCACCGGTCAACGCTTCGACACGCGGATAGGTGGTCGACAGCTTGTCCAGCATCTGCGTGACGGGTTCGATGGCGACGACATCGGCACCGGTGGCCAGCAAACGGGGCGTCATCTTGCCGGTGCCCGCTCCCAGATCGACGACCCGCGCCCCCCGGCCCAGGCCGATTTCTTCGCGCAACCAGTCGGCCAGCTCTTGCGGATACTCCGGACGACCCCGCACGTAGGCCTCGGCTACAGTGGTGTAGCCGCTGGCGGCGTGATGGACGGTGCCGGAAGGATTTTCCACGTAAGGGCGCGCCTTCCGCTGCAGGCCGGCATCAGATTCGGAGCGCAGAGTAGCCGTAAGCATGAGGCGGATCGCGTGATGTCACAACAAATTCACGGACCTCAACTTTATCGCCATGATGTTTGCGGCCGGCTGAATAGCCGCCTACATCCAGCTTAAAGCGGTTCGTTTGTGACAGCCCCGGCGTAGCCGTAGCTGTAGCCGTAGCAGCCCACCCAAGGCCACCCGGCGTACCGCATGCGATGATGCATGCTGTCGTTGCCCGAACCGCGCTTACAGCAGAAGGAGACACTCGCTCATGTCCGGACCCAATCCCGCCTTGCCGGCCGAACCCACCCGCGCGGACGTCGACGCCCTGCGCGCGCCTACCCTGCTGGAGTTCGGCACCGACTGGTGCCCGCACTGCCAGGCCGCGCAGCCGCTGATCAAGGGCGCGTTGGCCGCTCATCCGCAGGTGGGCCACATCAAGGTCGAGGACGGCAAGGGCCGGCCGCTGGGCCGTTCCTACACCGTCAAGCTGTGGCCCACGCTGATCTTCCTGCGGGAAGGCCAGGAAGTGGCCCGTCTGGTGCGCCCGCAAAGCGAGAGCGCGATCCGCGAGGCCCTGGCCCTGCTGTGATGCGCCGGGGGCCATCGCCCCCCGCCCGCCGTCCCAGGTCGGCGAGACGGCGGCCAGAGCGCCGATTTCAGGTCCCCACGCGCAGGGGGCCGCTGAGCTTGCGCAGCACCGCCAGCACGCTCTGCGCCGTGATGCGGCCGGTCTTCGGGTTTTCCGACGGGATATTCTGGATCTCCATCGAAAACGAGGCCGAGTCGGAATCCACCACCACGCGGTGCGTGTTGCGTTCCAGCTTGGGATCGGCCCATATCTCCAGGGTCGTGCGGTCCGGCCCGATGCCGGCCAGCGACACGCTGACCGCCACATTCAGGTTGGCCGGGAACCCCACCGCCGCCTCGCGCGGCGTGCCGCGAAACACCAGCGTCGGCTCGGTCACGCCGGACAGGTCGATATTGTTCGCTTCCAGGTAGGGCGCGCCCAGCAGCCCGCGCACCGGCTTGCGCGTGATCATGGTGACCGAGTGGATGACGCCCTCGGCCGCCGCGGTCAACGCGTCCAACCCCAGGATGGCACCCGACGGCACCAGGATCTGGCCGCCGTTGGCGCGCGCCAGTTCGATCAGGTCGGGATGCGACAGCAAGGCGCCGGAACTGAGCACCACCAGTTTCTTGCCGGTACTGAGGATCGGCCGCGCGATCTGCCCGAACACCGCGGCCGGCGCGCACTCGATCACCACATCGCACAAGGGCTCCAGGCCGTCGATGGTGGTGAACAGCGGTGCCTGCCCCTGCCACGTCGCGCCCGCATGGCGCAAGGGATCGCGCACGGCGATGGCGGCCAGGGTCAGGCCCGGCACCACGCCCGCGTCCAATGACTTCGCCACCGATTGCCCGATGGCGCCAAATCCTGCAATACCGACTCGAATACGGTTCATGTACGTCCTTGAAGAAAAACGGTGAACGGTCCTCGCCGCCCTGCCGCGCACCATCCTAGACGGACGCGGCGGCCAGCGACAAACGATTATTTCTGTGCGTCAGCCAGATCGATACTCATGGGCGCGCGATGTCGCCGGTGCGACCGTTGACGCGGCGGGTGTCGACACGGCTGCCGTTGGCGCGGCCGGCGGGGCCCCGGCGAATTCCCGCGCCTGCGCCAGCACCCACGCACGGAAGGTCTGGATGGCCGGCCGCTCCAGCGCCGCGCCCTGCACCAACAGGTAATACTCGCCCGCGCTCTTGACAGGCCGCGCCGGCCGCCAGGGCACGACCAGATCACCACGGCCGGGATAGCCGTCCAGCAGCACGTCCGGGATCAGGGCGATGCCCTTATGCTCCTGCGCCGCGCGCAAAGCGATATAGAAATGCCCCACCTCCAGGTTGGCACGCCGGCGCGGCAATGCCGCCCCCTGCGCGCGCAGCCAGTCGCGCCACGCATTGGGCCGGCTGGCCGTGTGGATCAGCTCGAAGGTCGCCAAGTCGGCCACGCTGTCGATCGGCCCACCCTGCTCGTACAGGCGCCGCGACATCACCGGCACCATGACGTCATCGAACAGATAGTCCGCGCAGATGCCATCCCAGCGCTGCACCAGCGTCAGGTCTATGCCGGGCAGATCGCGCGCGTAATGGCGTCCGGCCAGCGGCCCGACCCGGATGGCCACATCGACGCCCTCGGCCTGCATGTCCAGCGGGCGGATATCGGAGACCACGCGGACCTCGATGTGCCGATGCGCATCCGTGAAGGACGCCAGCCGGGGCATCAGCCACAGCTGGCCGATGGTGGGAATGGTGCTGATGATCAACAGCTCATTGCGGTCACGGCTGCGCATCCGGCGCGTGGCGTTTTCCAGATCCGCCAGCACCCGGCGGCAGGCCTCGAAATACGCCGTGCCGTCGGCGGTCAGTTCGACCTTGCGGGGATGGCGCAGGAACAGCTTCTTGCCCAGGTACGCTTCCAGCTTGCGCACCTGCAGGCTGACCGCGCCCTGGGTCACCGCCAGCTCGTCGGCGGCCAGCGTGAAGGAACCATGCCGCGCGGCGGCCTCGAAGGAACGCACCGAGGACAAGGGCGGCAGATTACGCGTCACGGCCATGGCCGCATGGGCTCCCAGGAATTACTGCATTTCGATATGGGCGTCGCGGATGACGTCCGCCCACGTCTTGTTTTCGGCCTGCACATAGTCCGTGAACGCGGCCTGCGCCAGGGGCAAGGGATCGATGCCGCGCGAGCGGAAGTCGTTCTGCAAGGCCGGCGAGGCCTGCGCGGCCGCCAATGCCTTGGCCAGTTTGGCGACGACAGGAGCCGGCGTGCCCTTGGCCACGAACAGGCCGAACCAGGTGCTGGCATTGTAGTCGACCCCCAATTCCTTCAAGGTCGGCACGTCGGGCAACGTGGCCGAGCGGACATCGGTGGTGATGGCCAGGGGCCGCACGCGGCCGGCCTTGACGTTGCCCAGGGTGGTGGGCAAGGGATCCACCAGCAGCGCGATCTGGCCGCCGATCAGGTCGACCGTGGCGGGCGCGCCGCCCTTGTAGGGGATATGGCGGAAGTGCGTGCCGGCGCGGATATTCAGCATCTCCGCCTGCATATGATGGCTGGTGCCGAAACCGGCCGAGCCATAGTCCAGGGAACCGGGCTTGGCCTTGTCGGCGGCGACCAGGTCGGCGAATTTCTTGTACGGGGAAGTCTCCGCCACGATGATGACGCTGGGCACCGAGGCAATGCCGCCTACCGCGATCAGGTCCTTGGCCGCATAGCCCGCATTGCGGTACAGGTGCGGCGCGACGGCCATGGTGCTGGCCGCGCCGAGCAGGATGGTGTAGCCGTCGGCCGGGCTGTTGATGGCGCTGACGGTGCCTATGGTGCCGCCGGCGCCGGGCTTGTTCTCGATGACGATATTGGCCTTCATCTCGTCGCCGAGCGCCTTGAACATCTCGCGGGCGACGATGTCGTTGATGCCGCCCGCCGGGAAAGGCACTATCGCGCGGATCGGCCGCGACGGGTAATCGTCGGCTGTCTGCGCCCGTGCCGCGCCGGGCGCGAGCCCCAGCCACGTTGCACACAAAACGGCCATGAGGCCGAGTCTGGATCGTTGCACATCACGCATCTGGTGGACTCCGCAGTGTTGAGACATGCCGGCAAGGCAGCACGGCAGTGGCATAGCGCGAAGTCTAGGAGCGGCGCGAGAGGCTGCGCAAACGATTAATTGCGCGAACAGCCGCGAGTAAAACTCATGCACAGACCTGGTTCATATGCACCATGGCGACGCACGCCGGCGAATTTGCGGCGGCGCCACAATCCACGGGAGCCCGCCGGGAAGCCGGAGCGGAGCGCGGCAGGATCGGCTGGCGGAGCCGGCCCCGCCCAGTCGTTTCTCTCATCGTCGTTGCCATCGGCGATCCCGCTCAGTCGTTCCTCTCATCGTCGTTGATATAGCTGGCATTGCCCAGCCCGGTGCCTATCGTCAGCACCGCCCAGCGCGTGACGTCGCGCATCCAGGGCACTTCGGACAGCCCCTGCACCACGGCGTCATTGTGCAGATGCACATGGGGCGGAATGCCGTTGATCGAAGGCAGCACTTCCATCAGCTTGTGCGGCAGGTGAAAGTTCTCGTCTTCCCAATCGCCCGGCAGGTTCTGCGCGCCACCGGTGATCGAACCGTTGTCGTGGATATGGCCGGGACATGCCACGCCGACCAGGGGAGCCAGCCTCAGGCCTTTCTTGTCCGCCTTGTCGATCAGGCGGGTCAGCATGTCCGCGATGCCTTGCACCAGGTGTTCGCGGTGCGTCATTTCCTTGTCGGCGGCGTGGCCCCACTTGCGCACATCGGTGACGCGCGCTTCATCGGGATTGCCCGGCTTGCGGCCCGCCTTGCCGCCCGGCACACGCACGATGCCGCAACGCACGTTGGTGCCGCCGATGTCGACGGCCAGCATGGCATCGTAGTGGCGCCACACCACGGGGGGCGCCACATGCGCCCACCCTATCAAGCCGCCCTCGTCGGCGTGGTGATGCAGGGCGCGCAAGCGGATCTCCACCTTGGCCTCGCGCAGCAACTGGTCCGCGCGCCGGATGGTGCGGCGGCCCGCCAGGCTTTGCTTGAAGCCGCCGCCGATGGCCACCCGCTGCACGCCTTGCCACGAAGCATGGCGCGCGAAGCGCCGCACGACGCGGGCCAGTTGCGCGGCGTGGTCTTCCATGGCCGACAAAACGACGGCGCCGGCGGGCCCTTCTTCGCGCAGCCATTTGTCCAAGGTGCTTTTGCTGATGTCTTCCGGCGGGATGGCACCGAAGGGATCCTCGCCCAGGATGCGGGTGTACAGCTTGCGCCAGCGTTCGACGCCGGCCCGGAAGGCAGTGCGGCTGGCACGGTCGCCGACGAAACCCTTGCCCTCGCGCAATTCCAGGCTGTAGCTGGCGATGGTCGCGGTAGGCAGACGGGGACTGCCGTGCGGCAGCCGTAACGGGTTCTTCTGCATGTAAGGGGCTCCAGGCCGGCGGGCCTCATCGGCCGAAAGGGACGGTTACCGCTACCGTCCACACGCCGCCGCCGCGGCCTGCGCTGCGGATGAGCACGCCGCGTGCCCGGCGATGGCGATGGCGATGGCGATGGCGATGGCGATGGCGATGGCGATGGCGATGGCGATGGCGATGGCGATGGCGATGGCGATGGCGATGGCGATGGCGTGGCGATCGCGAGGCGATGACTTGGCGGAGCCGTGGCCGGGGACGTGGCGAGGCGGTGGCGGAGATCTGGCGGCAACGTCGCGGAGACGTGCGGGTTGCCGCCGTAGCCCCGTCAATACATTCAGGCCCTGCCCCCTTCGATCAATTCGCGCATGATGCGCACGGTGCGATGCCGTGGGGCGGGCACGTCCAGCTGCCTGGGACGCCAGGCCGAGGCGGCGTCATAGCTGGCCCATGAAACCAGCAAGGCCAGCTTGCCCGGTGTGTAGATGCTGGCGAAGACGCTGTAATCGAGCAGGTCGCCATTGTTCAGGGGCAGGCCCAAGCGTGAGGGCAATTGCTCGCGCCACGCCGCATCGACGGCCAGCGCGCTGTCGGTGAGTTCAGTGAGCGTGGCCCAGCGGCCCATGCTGGTGGCGGGCTCGGCGCGGGTCGCGCGCCCCGGTCGCAGCGCCTGCGGGGCGGCCGCGCATGAAGGGGGATGACTGTCGTAGCAGACGTTGCCGACGCGAACGTGATAGTTGGCCAGGATGGCGGCGCGGCCGCGCGCCTGTGCCGCGTGATGTTCGACCGTGGCCTGCCAGCGCGTCACGGCCTGCTCGTCACGCCAGAGCGAATGGGACAGCAGCCAGCCGGGCCGGCGCGTGTCCTCGAAACGCTCGTTGTCGATAAGCCCATCGACGCGCCGGTCGACACGGGGCTTCAGCGTACTGGCCAGGCGCAGGTAGTCGGCAAATCGATCCTGCCTGGGTTGGACCTCGAAGAGCACTGAATACATGACTGTCTCCATCGAAAGGTGGCAGCCGATGTCGGCAGATAGCGGGGTGATATGGAACCAGAATGCAAGGAAAAGAAAGAAAGGGAAATCCAACGCGAATTCCGACTATAGCGGCAAGTGTGGCGTTTGGGGTTTCTTTTTACGTTTGAGGTACAGCAGCGGCCACCGGGCTGCTGCGATAATCGACGCACCATCGGGCGGCCTCGACCCGGACGGCCGAGGCTCCAGCGCCCGGCCGCGCATGAAGGCGCGGCTGGGAAACAGGCTGAGTAACGTGCTGAGTAATGGGCTTGAAAGCAGGCCGGGAAACGGATCAGGAAACGGCGGGAATGAAAACCATCATCTGGGTGATCTTCGGCTTGCTGGCCATTATCTGGACCGGCATCGTGTCGATGACATTGAAACTGGTGCACTGGCTGCTGGGCAGCATCGGCGACGTGCGGGTGCCGGTGCCCACCGCCCCGCCCACCACGGCCCCCCTGCCCGACTGGATGCCGCCCTGGATAGACGCGAACTGGGTGCACGCCCTGCAGGCCGGCATCGCCGATACGCTGAACCATATCAACCAGGTCCTGCCCATCCTGAACGGTCTGTCCGGCTGGCTGACGGTGCTGGGCTGGTTCACCTGGGGCGTGATCATGGCCCTGTTGCTGGTGCTCGCCCTGCTGCTCCACTGGCTGGCGGGCCGCAACTGGAATCCGCAACAGCCCCCGTCCAGCGGCTCACCTCCCAACGGCCCTCCGCCGTCGCAGGGCAGCGGCGAGCCGCCCCGCCTGCCGTCCAGCTAGGCCGAACCGGCGTTTTTTCTACGCGTACTTGCCCACCAATCCACCGTCCACCACCAGTTCCGTGCCGGTGATGTAGGACGCTTCGTCCGAGGCCAGGAAGGCGACGGCGTTGGCGACTTCCCATGGACTGCCCATGCGGCCCATGGGTACCTGGCGATCGCGGGCGCGGCTGGCGGCCTGGGCGTCGGCCGGGTCGAACATGCGGCCCACCGTGTGGCGCACGCGCGGCGTGTCGATCAGGCCGGGAATGACGGTATTGGCGCGGATGCCGTCGGCGGCGTACTGCTGCGCCAGCATGCGGGCAAAATGGATCACGGCGGCCTTGGTCACGCTGTAGGCCAGATGCGGATAGCCGGTGTAGCGTATGGCGGCGATGGAAGACACCGTGACGATGGCGCCGCCGCCCTGGGACTTCATGATGGGCGCCACCAGGCTGCTGGCGATCAGCAGGCTGGTCACGTTGACGCGCTGGATGCGCTCCCACTCCTCCACGCTGATGTCGCCCGGGCCGCCCACCTTGCCTATGCCGGCATTGGTCTGCAGGATGTCGATGCGGCCGAATTCCGCCATGGCGCTGGCCACGCCCTGGCGCATCGCCGCTTCGTCGCCGACGTCGGCGCACAGAGGCAAGGCGATGCCGCCGGCACGGGCCACTTCCTGCGCGGCATCCTCCGCCGCCGCCGCGTCGCGATCCAGCGCGATGATGCGGGCGCCCTGCCGCGCCAGGGTCACGCAACTGGCCTTGCCTATGCTCCAGCCCGGCCCGCTGGCGCCCGCGCCCGCCACCAGGGCAACCTTGCCCGCCAGGCGCGCCGACGATCCGGGCAAGGGGGGCGGCGGGTCGGCAGCCACGGCCCTTCGATCAGTCGCCGTCATGCCGCCTGCCCCAGGCCGACCGTCATGCCGCCGCAGACATAGAGCACCTGCCCCGTGATGAAGCCGGCGCGAACGTCCAGCAGCGAAGCCACCGCATGCGCGACATCCTCCGGTTGCCCCATGCGCTGCACCGGGATGTTGTCGATGATGCGTTGCGTGGCCGGCGCACCGGGCGGATTGACGCGCGTGAACAGCTCGGTGGCAATCGGGCCCGGACCGATGGCATTGACCGTCACGCCATACGCTCCCGCCTCCAGCGCCCACGTGCGCGTCATCCCCAACAGCCCCGCCTTGGTCGCCGCGTAGACGCTACGCTCGGCCTTGCCCAGCGCGGCGCGGCTGGCGATATTCACCACCCGGCCGAAACGCGCCGCCCGCATACCCGGCAACAGCCCCTGCAGCAACAGCAGGGGCGCCTGCAGATTCAGGGCGCTGACCGCCGCCAGGTCTTCCGGCGTGGCGTCCTGCAAGGGCGCCGGCCGCACGATGCCGGCGTTATTCACCAGGCGCAACACCGGCGCCGCCGCCACCAGTTCCGCCACGGCCTGGCGGGTCGCCGCCGCATCGCTCAGGTCGACCGCCACATGCGTCTCGCCCGGCAGCGTTTCCGCCGGCGCGCGCATATCGAAATTGATCACCCGGGCGCCGTCCGCCAACAGGCGCCGTACCACCGCCCGGCCTATACCCTGGCTGCCGCCCGTGACCAGGACGGCGCGCGCCGCATCGCTGCCCTCCGCTTCCCTGCTTTCCGCTTGCCCGTTTTCCTTGGTCGCCATGGCGCTTCACTCCTGTGCCTGGTGTGTCTTGCCCTTGCCCACATAGGGAATGGCATGGTCGATGGTGTCCCAGATGAAGCGGCCGGACGGGCTTTCCTGCTCCTCGGCCACGTGCGCCACCAGGCCGGCGGCACGCGAGATCACGGCGAAGCCGCGCATCAGCGCGGTGGGGATGCCCAGTTCACCCAGCAAGGCCGCCACCGCGCCCGTGGCGTTGATGGTGATGTGGCGTCCCGCCACCTCGTCCACCGCGGCGGCCAGCGTGCGCAGGGCGCGCACCGAGGTGCCCGCCAGTTCCGGCTCCGCTTCCGCCAGCTCCAGCAGCTTGATCGCGCGCGGGTCGTCGGGCTTGTGCAGATGATGGCCGAAGCCCGGCATGGCGCGCTTCTCCGCGCGATGGGCACGGGCGATGCCCAGCGCTTCGGCGCGCGGATCGGCGGCATCCTTGATGCGGTCCAGCAGGCGCGAGCAGTTCTCCATGGTACCGACGAAGGAACTGCCCACGGCCATCAGGCCGGCCGCCACCGCTCCCTGCAGGTTCTCCGGCGCGCTCATATAGATCAGCCGCGTGGCGATGGCGCTGGGGGTCAGGCCATGCTCCATCAAGGTCACCAGCACCGCATCGACGATGTGCAGGTCGACCGGACGCGCCTTGCGCCCCGTGATCTGCATGAACAGCACCTCGGTGAAGGTGGTCTTGCCGATCAGGTCCTCGACCAGGTCGGCGTCGCGATAGGACATGCCGGTGAGATGATGCGCGCACAGGCGGGTGACGGGGCCTTCGCCCTTGTTGGCGCCCTTGTTGGCGCCCCTGCTGGTGCCCTTGCCGCTGTGCGTGCCATGCGTCTGATCTGCTTGATTCCTGCCGTTCGATGAGCCAGTCATGCGATCTCCTTGAGAGCGGCGTCGCGCACCGCGTTCTTGAGCACCTTGCCCACCGACGATCGGGGCAGGCTCTCGTAGATATGAATCTGCTTGGGGGTATGCACCGGTCCCAGCAGGCCGCGCACATGCAGCTTGAGCGCTTCCGTATCGATGACGGCGCCGGCACGCGGTTGCACGGCGGCATGCACGGCTTCGCCCCATTTGTCGTCGGGCACGCCGAACACCGAGCACTCGTGCACGTCGGGGTGCGAGATCAAGGCGTTCTCCACGTCGACCGGATACACGTTGAAGCCGCCGGTGATGACGACGTCGCGCAGGCGATCCTTGAGAAACAGGTAGCCGCGTTCATCCACCAGGCCGGTATCGCCGGTGCGCAGCCAGCCGTCGACCAGGGTCTCGGCGGTTTTTTCCGGCAGGCGCCAATAGCCCTTCATGACCAGGTCGCCGCGCACGGCCACCTCGCCGATCTCGCCAGGGGGGGCGGGCTGGCCATCCGGCCCCAGGATCGCCAGGTCGGACAGCCAGGTGACGCGGCCGACCGAACCCAGGTTGGCGGCGTCCTCGAAATCGGCGGGGCGCATCAGGGTGACGATCTGCGGGGCCTCGGTCTGGCCGTAGGTGGTGCCGAGCACGGGGCCGAAGAACGCACGCGCCTGCTCGAACTTGCCTACGGGCATGGGAGCGCCGCCGTAGATGAGGTTGCGCAGTTGCGGGAAATCGGCGCGCGACACGCCGTCTTGCGCCATGATCATGTAGATCAGGGTAGGCGGCATGAAGCTGAGCGTGCCGCCGCGTTCGCGGAAGGCGGCGGTGATGGTGGCGGGGCTGGCCGCATCGACCAGCAGCAAGGCGCCGCCCTGGGCCAGCAGCGGCAGCAGGTAGGTGCCCGTGCCGTGGGTGATGGGCGCGGCCACCACGTAGCGGTCCTGCGGGCCCAGGCCCCAGCCGTTGATCTGGTTGATGATGCCGGCGTTCCACGCACGCGCCGGCTGCATCACGCCCTTGGGCAGGCCGGTGGTCCCGCCGGTGAACTTGATGGCCTGCACCGCGTCGCGATCCATGGGATAGACGGCAGGAGCGGCGCCGGCATGACGGGCCAGCAGCGCGGACAGTGCGTGTTCGGTTGAGCGAGTGACCGAGACGGTGTTGCCGGTGACGCCGGCGTTGGCGTTGGCGTTGGCGTTGGCGTTGGCGTTGGCGTTGGCGTTGGCGTTGGCGGTGGCGTTGGCGTTGGCGGTGGCGGTGGCGTTGGCGTTGGCAATATTAGCGACGGCGGCCGGCGCGCTGGACGCTCCATCCAGCCGGATGCGATACGCGATGACCGAAGCGCCGACCAGGGGCGCGCCGACGGCGTCGAGCGCGATGATGGAGGGTTCCGTTGCCTCCAGGATGCGGCCGATCTCGGTGGGGGTGCTGCGATAGTTCAGGGGCACCCATATCTTGCCCGCCGCCAGCGTGGCCAGCAGCGCCAGGATATGTTCGGCCGTATTACCGGCGCAGATGGCAACGCGGGTCTGCGGTGTGGGATCGAAGGACTGCATCGCCGCGGCCAGCGCACGCACACGGTCCGCCAGGTCAGCGTACGAAAGGCTCCCGTCCGGACCATCCAGCGCCGTATTGCCGGGATAGCGCTGCGCCGCGCGAAAAAAGAAATCGATGGGGTACACCAGGAACTCCTTGAATAACAAATGGCAATGGGGGCGCCCGATCCATGCAGAGAGATTCTTTTGATGGGGGGAACCCATCGCCCCCGCACTCGGGCCAGCGCCTCGCCCACACGCCGGGCGGACCACTGGGGCGATAGCCCAAGAAAGAGGGCGATGGGGGCCCCCCCATTAATAAAATATCGCTTCGCCGGCAACCGCCCCCTACTCAGCCTTCAAACCAGCCGTCTTCACGACCTTGGCCCACTTCGTGGTCTCGGCAGCGATGAACGCGCCAAAGGCTTTGGGCGAGTTGTCCTCGGGCGGCAGCACGAACCCGCTCTTTTCGTAAACCGCCCGCAAGTCGGTATCCTTCAACGCCTTGTTCAACGCCGTATTCAGCCGCTCGATCACCGCCGGCGGCGTGCCGGCCGGCGCCATCAGCCCGAACCACGACTCCACCGAAAACCCAGGCAAGCCCGACTCCGCCAACGTCGGCACATCCGGCGCGAAAGGCACGCGCTGTTGCGAAGTCACCCCCAGCGCGCGCAGCTTGCCCGCCCGCACATGAGGCAGGGACGAAGGCATGTTGTCGAACATCGAATCGACCTGCCCGCCCAGCAGATCCGCCACCGCCGGGCCGCTGCCGCGATACGGCACGTGCAGGATGTCGGTGCCGGTCTCCATCTTGAACAGCTCGCAGGAAAGATGGATGGACGACCCGCTGCCCGACGACGCGCAGGTCAGCTTGCCCGGATGGGCCTTGGCATAAGCGATGTATTCCTTGACGGTGTTGATCGGTACCTTGGGATTGACCACCAGGATGTTGGGCACGGAAGCCATCATGCCCACCGGCGCGAAGTCCTTGTTCACGTCGTAATTGAGCTTGCTGTACAGCGTCATGTTGATCGTGTTGGCGATCGAACCCACGTACAGCATGTAGCCGTCCGGCGCGGCGCGCGTCACGGTCTCCGCGCCGATATTGCTATTGGCGCCCGTGCGGTTTTCCACCACGAAGGTCTGCCCCAGCTCCTGCGTCAGGGACTTGGCCAGCAAGCGCGCCACGATGTCGGTGGCGCCGCCGGCGGCATAGCCGACGACCATGGTGACGGGATGGCTGGGATATTTGGACGGGGTTGGCGTCTGGGCCCGGGTCAGCGTGGCAAAGCCCAGGCTCATCGCGCCACCCAGCACGACGGCCGTCAGCGCACGCGCGCAGCGTGTAAGCATCATTTTTCCTGTCTCCGTAAGTTTGTTCAAATTTTGGACAAATCTGTGTTTGCCTGGGCTTATGATGCTTGCACGCAGGGATCACGCAAAGACCGTTTGTCCAAATAATGAACAAGATAGCCACCGAGGAAACCCGGCCACGGGGCCGCCGCCTGGACGAGACCGGGAAAGCCCGCATCGCGCGGGGCGCGGCCAAGGCAGCAAGCACCGCGGCCCCCGACCGCGATGGCGGGCCGCGCACCTTGCGGCGCGGGCTGCATATCCTGGGCGCGTTGCGGCGCGCGGGCAGCACCGGCCTGCACGTGACCGAAATCGCCGCGCAGACCGGCATGCAACGCTCGACCGTATATCGCTTCCTCGACGTCCTGGTGGACGAAGGCTATGCAGTGCGCGATGGCGACAAACCGCGTTATCGCGTGCTGCAGACCGACGCCGACAGTGGCGATCCGCATGAACAGGCGATACGGCGCTGGCGCCCCGCGATGCGCCGCATCAGCGACGCCATCGGTGATTCAGCCTTCCTCATCTGCCGTGCGGGCGACGATTCACTGTGCCTGCATCGCGAGCTGGGCAATTACCCGGTGCAGGTGCTGACCGTCACCGTGGGGCATCGCCAGCCTTTGGGCGTAGGCGCCGCGGGCCTGGCGCTGCTGGCCGCGCTGCCTCCCGCCGAAGCCGCCGCCGTGATCGCTCGCAACGAAACCGCCCTGCGCGGCTACGGCGGCCTGACCGCAGCGCATATCCGTCGTTTGGTGGAGAGCACGCGCGACCGTGGCTGGTCGGTCATCGGCAACACCGCGGTACCCGGCGCGCTCGGGGTGGGCATGGCCTGGTGCGATGCGGAAGGCTATCCGCGTCTGGCCATCAGCGTATCCACCCTGATCGATCGCATGCCCGCCGCGCGCCAGCGCACCATCGCCGAAGTCCTGCGCGCCGAACTGGCGCAACGTTAGCCACGCAAGGCCCCTGAGCGACTGGGACGACTGGGACGACTGACGCCCCGTGAAGCGGCACGGGTCCCGCCGCCAAGGAAATTTCCCTGACGCTTCGCTGCAGGCGCCTACATGCTTGTCCGAGCAGACCGATTCCGCTGCCATCGGTGCGTACCTATGCTTGGCGGACTCCCAGCGCTATGTTGGCCGAGATCGCCAGGACAATCGACATGACAAATCCCATCTCTGCAAGATACCTCATCGATCTATCGCATCTCGCACCGCCAGACGCATCCGAAAGCCGCGAAGGTTCGCGCATCGTCAAGGTAAGCAAAGACGTTGCCCGACGTGCCAGTGACTTCATTGCCGCGCGCCGACGTTTGGCAAGCTGCTTCGAAGCCGCGCTCGCCGCGGAGAAAATGGGGGTGAGGACGGGCCGGGGCGACGCCGGCGGCAAGACGCTGGAGGCAACCGAACAGATGACGCGGGCCTGGAACAAGCTGGCCGAGTGTGTCGCCAAGCGTCCCGCGGGTGGCGACGTGGGGATGATGAATCTGCTTTCCTGGGAAGGCCTGAAGCCAGGCAACTGGGAACTTCAGCACCTGCTCGACAAACTCGATGAACCAGCGCACACGCCGGATCCACGCATCGCAGCGGACGTGCGCCAGCAGGTCCTGGACGAAAACCAGCAACGCATTGAGAGGATTTTCACGCCGCAGCCGGCCGCAACCCTCAGCCGTGGGCAACGTATCAGGCGTGCTGCCCGAAAAGCGCTGATCGTCGTGAAGAAAGGCCTGCGGGCATTGGGCAAGCTGCTTCCCTTCAGGACGAAAGTCCGCGTCGAACCCCTGTTCTCGCGTCCTGTCCAGGAGCCTGATACCCAGGAAGATATCCGATCGGCCTTGCGACAGAATCACCGCGTATCCCCCGGGCCGAGCAGGATGCGGGCGCGCCAGGCATCGAGCGAATCGCTCGGGTCCGAAGTGCTGTCGCACAGCTTCGAAGCGTTGTTGCACAGGCTCCAAGCGTCGCCCGTCAAGGATTCAAGTTGGTCAGCCCAGGCTGCGGTCTTGACCATCGACGCCAGCGCGCCTTCGCACATACGTGCACAGGCGCATCTGTTGATCGCGCGTGCCCGCTACGATGAAGCCCTGGCAGCGGATCGACGACGGGCTGACGAAGTCATGGCAGGCCGGGATGTCGCCGCCCTGGATCATATCGATGTCGCGAACAGGAAGACGACCCTGGCCGCGCAAGCCCTTTACCGGTTGCTGCAAGTGGACGCGACGATGAGCCTGGATGTCGGCGATCCCATCCGGCCGCTGCTCGACCTCGTCCGGGCAGCGCATGCCGACCGGCGCGTCGCGCAGTATGGCATGCACTCCGGCACGGCCTTCGAGGATACGCCGGACATCATAGGCAGCGCGGAGCGCCTGGCGGCATTGGGGCTGATACCCGCCCCGTTGCGGCAGGATGCCACCTGAGCGAGCCCTTCTTCGCATGGCATTGCCGGGAGAGATAATGCAGCGGTTGGCGCCGGCGGACCGGATCCGACCGGCCCTGGCCTGCGCCTGCGTCATCAGTCCAGCTTCGCCCCGGACTGTTCCACGATGGTCTTGTAGCGGCCGATCTCGGACTGGATGAACTGGCTGAACTGCGCCGGCGTCTGCGGCTCGGCCAGCTCCGCGCCCAGCGCGGTCAAGGTCTTGCGCACGTCGGGTTCGGCCAGGATGGCGTTGAGTTCCTTGTTGAGCCGGTCGACGATATCCGCCGGCGTGCCCGCGGGCGCCACCACGCCGTACCAGGCCGATGCATACATGCCCTTCAAGCCCGCTTCATCGAAGGTGGGAACGTCGGGCAATTCCGGCAGGCGCTTGTGCGAAGCGACGGCCAGCGCGCGCAAGGCGCCAGCCTTTACCTGCGCCAGCGAACCGGTGTCCAGCATCATGTCGACCTGCCCCGCCAGCAGGTCCGACACGGCCGGGCCGCTGCCCTTGTAGGGGATGTGGACGATGTTCACGCCGGCCGCGTGATTCAGCATCGAGCCGGCCAGATGCTGCGACGAACCGATGCCGCCCGAACCGTAGTTCAGCTTGCCCGGATTGGCCTTCGCGTAGGCCAGCATTTCCTGCACGGTGTTGAATTGCGACTTCTTCGGAACTTCCAGGATGTTCGGAATGGAAGCGACGAAAGCCACCGGCGCGAAGTCCTTCTCCGCGTCGAAGCCCAGATGGCTGTACAGATGGGGGTTGGCGGCGTTGGTCGAGCTGGTCGCCATGAGCAGCGTGTAGCCGTCGGCGGCTTCGCGCACAAAGGACGCGGTGCCGATGTTGCCGCCGGCGCCGGCCTTGTTGTCGACGATGACGGTCTGCTTCAGCCGGGTGCCCAGTTGCTGCGCCAGGATACGGCCCAGCGCGTCGGTGGCGCCGCCGGGGGGCCATGGCACCACGAGACGGATGGGACGGTCGGGATAACCGGCCGCCAGGACGGTGGGGGCATGGGTGACCAGCAAGGCAGCAGCGGCGCAGGCCGCGACGCCCGAGGCGCGCAACAGGGAAAGCAAACGCATGGAAAAGTCTCCGGTTCGATGAATTATTTTCTGAGGATCAGGCGAGGATCGCGTCGCCGCCCGCGGCGTGGGCGACTGGTCCGGCCTTGTCGGGCCGGGTGAGTCGGGCCGGCCCGCGACAGGCCGGCCCGCGTCAGGCCGGGCCGCGTCAGGCCGGGCCGCGTCAGGCCGCGTCAGGCCAGGCCGCGTCAGGTCAGGCCGCGACAGGTCAGGCCGCGACAGGCCAGGCCGTCAGGCCGGGCCGCGTCAGGCCGGACGGCGGCTGCCAACGACCTGCACGTCAACGGCCCAGGGCGGCGTCGATCCAGCTGTCGTCGTAGTTGCCGGCGGCGATGTCGGCCAGGGTGCGGGTCTCGTCCGCCAGCTTGGCGCGCGCGGCCTTTGCCACGGCGGCGGCCTGGGCGGGCGCCACGAACACCACGCCGTCTTCGTCGCCGATGACGATGTCACCGTGATTGACCACCACGCCGCCCACCGTCACGGCGCAGCGGGTTTCGCCAGGGCCGTTCTTGTAGGGACCGCGATGCGTCACGCCGGCGGCGAAGCACGGGAAGGCGTCGCGGCGGAAAGCGGACTGGTCGCGGATGGCGCCGTCGATGACGAAGCCCGCGCAGCCGCGCTTGCGCGCCACCTGCATCATGATTTCGCCGACGAGGGCGCGTTCGACCGAGCCGCCGCCGTCGACCACCAGTACGTCGCCGGGCTGCAGATGACGCAGCGCTTCGTGGATGTACAGGTTGTCGCCTTGGCGCACGCGCACGGTGTAGGCGGTACCCAGCAGGGGCGCGTCGCCGTGGCGTGCGTCCAGGCCGTGGGAGCCGGCGATGCGCTGCATGCAATCGCTGATGAGCGAGGTGGCCAGGCCTTCGAACAAGGAGGGATCGATTTGGCCAACGCTGACGGCTGTGGACATGCTTTATCTCCGATTATTGATGATTTTGGTAGGCCAGATCCTAAATCCGGCACATGGAGAAAAAAAGCGATAAATTTGCGCCGTTCTCATTAAATTTTATGAATGATGTTCAGATGGCCCTGCGCAGCGCGCAGGCCCGGAACATCCCCGCCCTATGCTGACCCTCAAACAGATCGAAGCTTTCTTCTGGGCCGCCCGGCTGTCCAGTTTCTCGCGGGCGGCGGCCAAGTTGTGCATGACGCAGTCCGCCCTGTCCAAGCGGGTCAGCGAACTGGAAGAAGAACTGAAGACGCCGCTGTTCGATCGATCCGCTTACCGCCCGGTGGTGACCGACGCTGGCCGCGCCGTGCTCGATACCGCGGAACGCATGCTCGAACTGCGGGAGCAGATGTACTCCCGTACCGGCGCCGACGCCGCGCCCGCCGGCCTGGTGTCCTTCGGCGTGACCGAGGTGGTGGCCGGCACCTGGCTGCCACGCTGGGTGGCGGACATGCGCCGCGACTACCCCCACGTGACCCTCGAACCCTACGTCGACGTATCCGCCGCGCTGGCCGCGCGCCTGCGCGTGGGCGAAATCGAAATGGCCGTCATGCCGCAACAATTGCCGGGCCCGGAATTCACCTCCATGCGCCTGGCCGAGGTGGCCTTCTCCATGATGGCGGCGCCCGAAGTCGTGCCCACCGGCTTGCTCACCCGCGAAGCGTTGGCGCGCCTGCCGGTGTTCGCGCAATCGGGCGGCTCCGGCCTGACGGAGGTGTTCGACAGCTGGGCTCGCGTCAACGGCCTGAGCATGCAGCGCGTGCTGGCCAGCAACAGCCTGGTAGCCATCAGCGAACTGGTGTTGGCGGGACTGGGCATCGCCCTGCTGCCCATGGACTATTACCGCGCCCACCTGGACAGCGGCCGCCTGCGCGCCGTGGCCGGCCCCCTGCCCTGGCCGCGCCTGCCCTATTACCTGGTCACCCGAACCGGCCCGGGCAGCGGCCCGCTACGCGCCCTGCAACAGGTGGCGCTGCGCTCAAAGCCCGCCGAACAGGTCGCGCTCGTTCAATAGCGCGTAGGAAATCTCGGGGTGGCGTTCCAGGCAGCGCCGTACCGCTGCCGGTATGGACGAACGGATCTGCCGGCATAGCCCGTCCTGCTCTTCCACCTTGATGATGAAGCCGCGCACGGTGCGCACTTCGTTGGGACCGGGATCGATACGCAGGGTGATGCCAAGCAGCTGGAACAGCTTCTGTTCCATATGGCGCAGGTCCGCCAGTGTCTGCACGGCCTCGAAGCGATCGAGCAGGCGCTTCTCTTCCTGCTTGTTCAGCATCAGCACGCGGCGATCGCGGGAGGCATCCTCCAGCAGGATCTCGCGCCGGCAATCACAGGCGCCCGGCGGGCATTCCTGTCTTAGCGGAATGGTCATCATGTCCATAAGCCGACGATCATAACGGACAGGCATCCGTCCCCGCACGCTTTGTGCGCTGTACCAAACGCGGCCGGGAACACAGATGAGCAGCCGTCTGCATGAACGCAAGCCGGGCGATCGCGGGCATCGGTACAGGTCCGTTCTCGGGCACAGGCATGACTCCGGGGGCGATCTGGCAAGGCGCCACGAAAAAGCCCCCATCATCGCAAGATGATGAGGGCCTCCGCGTATCGTCGGGCGCTAGCCAGCCGCGTTGCTACGTACTTACTTCGCAGCGGGCTTGGCAGCCGTCGGCTGCTTCACCGTTTCCAGGCCCGTCTTGCGCACCGTCGGTTGCGCGGCGCTGGAGGCCAGGTACTTCAGCAACGCAGCGGCTTCTTTCGGGTGCGGCGCATCGACCGGGATGCCAGCGGCGAAGCGCGTGACGGATTGGGCTTCGTTCGGAATGCGGCCCACGAAGGTCACGCCCTTGACCGGCAACAGCTCAGCCACCTGCTGGAAGCCGATCTGGTATTTGCCCTCGGCAACGGTCTCAGCCACGGGCGTCTTTTGCACGCGGGTGGACTTGGGCTTCATCTGGTCTTCGATGCCCATCTTCTTGTACATCTCGGTCTCGATGTACACGCCGCTGGCGCTGTCCGAATACGCCACCGATTGCGCGGCCAGCAGGGTCTTCTTGAACGCATCCATGGTGGCGATGTTCGGCTTGGGCTGGCCCTTGCGCACCACCATGCCGATGGGCGAATCGGCCAGCTCCACACGCGAACCCGGGATCACCTTGCCCTGCTTGATCAGGTCGTCCAGGGCGTAGCCCACCATGATGACGACGTCGATCTTTTCCCCGCGTGCCAGACGATTGGGAATGGCTTCGTCGGACTTGCCCATGGAGGGGCCGAGTTGCGTCTTCAGGGTATTGCCGCTGGTCTTGGCCCACTGCGGGCCCAGTGCCTTGTAGGCGGCGGTGAAGCCACCGGAGGTGACGACGCTGACTTCCGCGGCCAGGGCGGACGACGTGAATGCCGTCGCCACCAGGGACGCAGCGATGAAGCCGGTGAGCTTGGCCGGCAGCATGCGGGGATAGAGCTTCATGGGTAGGTCTCCTCTTTCAAAAAATCTTTTTATCGCTACTGGGATAGTGTTCGCTGGACTACAGCGTAGACTGCCCCGCGCTGGCGCGGAGAAGTGTCTGCTTGAGTACAGCAAACACTACTCCACACTGGCGCAAGGCAGCCGCCGCCGGGATCCAGCTTTACGTCCGGGCCGGGACCGCTTGGGAGGCCCGGGCCTGGCCGCCCTTACGATACACCGCCAGGGTCGCGCACAGGGCGCAGACGGCCGCGAAGGTCATCCAGTAGCCGGGCGCGGCGCGGTCGCCGGTGACGTGGATCAGGTACGTGGAGATTTCCGGCGTAAAGCCGCCGAACAGCGCGGTGGCCAGGCTGTAGGCCAGCGAGAAGCCCGCCACGCGCACCGATGCGGGCATGATCTCGGTCAGCGCCGGAATCATCGCGCCGTTATACATGCCGAAGATGAAGGACAGCCACAGCAGCACGCCCAGCATCTTCAGGAAGGTCGGCGCCGCGGCCAGATACGCCAGGGCGGGATACGCGGTCAGGATGGCCAGGACCGCGATGGTCGTCAACAATGCCTTGCGGCCGATCTTGTCCGACACCGCGCCGCCGATGGGCAGCCAGATGAAATTGGAAATGCCGACGAAGAACGTCACCGTCAGGCTGTCCTCCGTGCTCAGATGCAGCACGGACTTGCCGAAGGTCGGCGCGTACACGGTGATCAGGTAGAAGGTGCACGTCGTCAACGCCACCATCAAGGCGCCCGCCAGCATCAGGCCCCAGTTGCGCAGCAGCGCGGCCCACGATTCACCCAGCGAGGGGCGATGCTGCTGGTTCTTGAACGCCTCGGTTTCCTGCAGGCTGCGACGCAGCACGAAAATCACCGGGATGATCATACAGCCGACGAAGAACGGAATACGCCAGCCCCAGGCCGCGATCGTGTCCTTGGCCATCCACTGGTCCAGCCCGTAACCCAGTGCGGCGGCAACGATGATGGACACCTGTTGGCTGCCCGACTGCCAGGCCGAGAAAAAGCCCTTGCGGCCCGGCGTGGCCATTTCGGCGAGATACACCGATACCCCGCCCAACTCCGCGCCGGCGGAAAAGCCCTGCAGCAGGCGACCGATCAACACCAGGGCCGGCGCCAGCATGCCGATGCTGTTATAGCCAGGCACGAAGGCGATCAGCACGGTGCCGCTGGCCATCAGCAGCAGCGTCACGATGAGACCCTTGCGGCGTCCCACCTTGTCGATATAAGTGCCCAGGAACACGGCGCCCAGCGGTCGCATCAGGAAGCCGGCGCCGAACACGGCGAAGGTCTTCATCAACGCGGCGAAGTCGCTGGAAGACGGAAAGAACACCGCGGAAATCTGGGTGGCGTAAAAGCCGAACAGGAAAAAATCGAACTGTTCGAGAAAGTTGCCCGCGGTCACGCGCAATACGGTTCGCATGAGCGCAAGCGGGGATCCGTGCGTCGTCGGACGCGCGGACTGCGTTGAAGCAGAAGGCTGCATGATGATCGATCCCTAAGACACCATCCGGCGGCGAGACAACGCAGCAGGGCCATCATTGTTTTGTCAGGCGCAGCGCGCTGGCCGGAATATCGGGATCTACGCTAAGGGTTTTTCCTGACGGCGGCATTAATGCGCGGGTCAGAATTTTCTCGATGTCCACGGGGTATTTCGAAGTATGTAGCGTGTGCGCACGCGCGCCTGAAGAAAGCGCCGCAACGGCGCGCACTTAGCAGCGCCGCGCTATTTCGGCACCGCATCATCTCCTAACAAATGGGTTCCGTAATTTCTCCACAATTTTCCTGGTCATCCCCGCCCATGAGGCGCATCATGGCGGCGCGCAATCCCTTCCTCCAGCCGCTCGATGAACGCCAGTTCCCGCCGCAAATTCCTGCGCCATGCCACCCGCGCTGCCGGCGCGTCCGTCGCACTTGGCGCCTTCCCGCCCGCCATCCGCCGCGCCCTGGCCATACCCGCCCACAGCGCGTCCGGCACCATCCAGGACGTGCAGCATGTAGTGCTGCTGATGCTGGAAAACCGGTCCTTCGACAGTTACTTCGGCACCATGCCCGGGGTGCGCGGCTACGGCGACCGCTTCACCATTCCGCTGCCCGATGGCCTTGGCGTGTTCCAGCAAACCGACGCCAATGGCGCGCGCGTGCTGCCTTACCACCTTGACGAAACGCGCGGCAATGCCCAACGCGTCACTGGTACGCCGCACACCTGGGTCGATACGCAGAATGCGTGGGATGGCGGCCGCATGAATCAATGGCCGCGCTACAAGACCACGCGCGCCATGGGCTACTACGAACGGGCCGAAGTGCCTTTCCATCGCGCCCTGGCCGAGGCGTTCACGATCTGCGACGGCTACCATGCCGCCATGCACGCCGGCACCATCCCCAACCGGCTGTTCTTCTTCACGGGCACCAACGGCCCGACCGGCGCCGGTGTAGCGGTGGTGAACAACGCCTTCAACAGCCCCAATATGGGACCGGCAACACAGGGCTGGACCTGGACCACCTATGCCGAGCGCCTGCAAACGGCAGGCGTGTCGTGGAAGGTCTATCAGAATATGCCGGACAACTACGGCTGCAACGAGATGATGAGCTTTCGCCAGTTCCGCGCGGCCAATGAGAAGGCCCCTGCCGAGCGCCGCGTCAGCAGCCAGGTGTCGGTGGTCTCGCCTGCCTACGATGCTGCCATCGACGATCCTGGCAATCCCTTGTTCAAGGGCATCGCCAACACCATGCCGGACGGCGGACTGCTGGGCGCGTTCAAGCAGGACTGCCTGGCCGGTACGCTGCCCCAGGTGTCCTGGCTGATCGCGCCGGCGGCCTATTCGGAACACCCTGGCCCTTCCAGTCCGGTCCAGGGCGGCTGGTATATGCAGGAAGTGCTGGACGCGTTGACCGCCAATCCAGAAGTCTGGGCGAAGACCGTGCTGTTGATCAACTATGACGAGAACGACGGCTTCTTCGACCACGTCCCCTCGCCGTCCGCGCCATCGCTGAACCCCGATGGCAGCATGGCGGGGGCAACCACGCTGGCCGAAACCGACGTCGCATTCGAGCGCTACCATCACGCCCATCCCCCCGGCACCACGAAGCAGCCGCCGCAGGACGGCCGCGTCTACGGACCCGGCCTGCGCGTGCCCATGCTGGTGATATCGCCCTGGAGCCGCGGGGGCTGGGTGGCGTCGCAGGAATTCGACCATACCTCGGTGCTGCGCTTCCTGGAGGCGCGCTTCGGCGTGCGTGAACCGAACATCAGCCCGTACCGCCGCGCGGCGTTGGGCGACCTGACATCGGCCTTCAATTTCGCCAGCCCCAACGACGAGGCCCTGCCTGCGCTGGCCGGGCGGCGACGCAAGGCCGACGCCGATGCGTTGCGCGCAAGGCAGGAAATGCTGGCGCAGATACCTTTGCCCCGGCCGCAGACCTTGCCCACTCAACCGCGTGGCACGCGCAACTCGCGCGCCCTGCCCTATGTCTTGCATACGCACGCACACGCGGACGTGGGGGCCGGCGTGCTAAGGCTACGCTTCACCAACGACGGCAGCGTGGGCGCGGTTTTCCATGTCTACGACAAGCACCATCTGGACCGCCTGCCGCGGCGTTATCTGGTGGAACCCGGCAAATCATTGGAGGGGGTGTGGGCGGCGCAGGCGGACGATGCCGGCAAGTACGATCTATGGGTGTTGGGGGCGAACGGCTATCACCGCGCCTTTCGCGGCGATATGGCCGAAGCGGGTCACGCGGATGCAGCCCGCACTGGCGCGATTGCATCCACCGGCGCGGCCGCCGGTCCTGGCAACGATGCCGCGCTGCCGGAGATACAGGTCGACTACGCGCCTGCCATACGCGCGATCCGCCTTGCCCTGAGCAACGACGGCGCCACAGCCTGCACGTTCACCGTACGTGCCGCTGCCTACCGCCGCGATGGTCCCTGGCGGGTGACGGTGCCGCCCGCGAGCACGAGGGAGCTGCGCTGGAGCGTGGCCGACAGCGGCAACTGGTACGACTTCGAGGTGACGGTAAGCGGACAGCCTTCCTGGTATCGCCGTTACGCCGGCCGCATGGAGACCGGCGCGCATGGGATCAGCGACCCAGCGGTTGGCGCCTGAGGAATCGGCCGGACTGGGCATCCCGCACGGGAGCGCCCCCTCTATAGGACAGCGGCCGGCCAATTCCGCCGGGCAGCAGGCGCCAATCCTGACATGCAGCTTTAATTAGGGATATTCCCTGGAAATCGACGTATTCACGCCGAAAGACTTTATGCGGCGTCGCACAAAAGCTATCGTCACATCGAAGCGCCTTCCGCTTCCACGATATTTATACGATTCCAAGGGACCCGATGAAATCTTTGAAAACCATGGCCAGCGCGTGCGCGCTGATCCTGGGCCTGGCCGCCCACCTGGCACCGGCGCATGCCGATGCCCTTGATGACATCAAGCAGCGCGGCACACTGCGTGTCGCCGTACCGCAGGACTTTCCGCCATTCGGCTCGGTCGACGCGTCCATGCAACTGAAGGGCCTGGACATCGAAGTCTCCAAGCTGATCGCCGCCAAGCTGGGCGTGAAGGTAGAGTTGGTGCCGGTCGTCAGCGCCAATCGCATCCCCTATCTGCAGACGAACAAGGTGGATCTCGTCATCTCCACCCTGGGCAAGAGCGAAGAGCGGGAAAAAGTCATTGCCTTCTCGCAGATCTACGCGCCGTTCAACAATAGCGTGTTCGGCCGCGCCAACGAGAAAGTCGCCAAGCCCGAGGACCTGGCCGGCAAGACCATAGGCGTGGCGCGCGGCACCTTCGAGGACCTGCTGCTGACCAAGTCCGTCCCGACGTCCACCGTCATCAAGCGTTATGACGACAACAACGGCATGATCTCCGCATATCTGTCGGGCCAGGTGCCGCTGATGGGCACGGGCGACTTCGTCGCCAGCGGCATTGCCGATACCTTGCCGGCCGGATCGCCCAACAAGCCGGAGGCCAAGTACGTCATCCACGTATCGTCGTGCCGCGTCGGCCTGAACAAGGACCAGCCCAAGCTGCTGGCCGCCGTCAACGACGCGTTGACCAATGCCAAGAAAAGCGGCGAGTTGAATGGCCTGGTGGAAAAATTCCTGCACGTGCCGATCCCGCCGGACATGCTCAACGACTATAAGTAGGGCGCATCGGTCTGCATGGCGCCTGGCCGCGGGTCGCAGCCAGGCGTCGTGCCGCACCGGTCTCAGCCGCGCTTGCGGTCCAGCGTGCGGCGCACCCGCGCGGCCAGTTGCTGCGTGGTAAACGGCTTTTCCAGCAGGGCCACGCCGGGCATCAGCGCACCGTCGCTGACCAGGGCCTGCGACGCATACGCGGAAGTGAAGATGACGGGCAGGCCAGGCCGCGCCACGTGCACTCTCTCGGCTACCTCGCGGCCATTCATGCCGCCCGGCAGGCCGACGTCGGAGAACACCAGGTCGATGTCCGGATGCTCGTCGACCAGGCGCAAGGCCGTCGGACCGTCCCCCGCCTCCAGCACGCGATAGCCCAGTTCGCGCAGCACTTCGGTGGAGATGCTGCGCACTTCGGCATCGTCCTCCAGCACCAGCACGGTCTCGCCACCCGGCGACCGGTAGTCGATACCGCTGTAATCCGCCGTCGGCATGCCGCGCGCCTCGACGCTACGCGTATCGCGCGGCAACAGCAGATGCACCGCCGCGCCCTGCCCCGGCGGCGACACCAGCTTCACATGGCCGCCGCTTTGCTTGACGAAACCGTAGACCTGGCTCAAGCCCAGCCCGGTGCCGTGGCCTTCCTTCTTCGTCGTGAAGAACGGATCGAAGGCCTTCTCCAACACCTCGGGCGGCATGCCGGGACCAGAGTCCTTGACGACGACCTCGACATAATCGCCAGGCGTCTTTTCCGTGTGCAGGCGGCAATACTCTGCGTCCAGGCTGCGGTTGGACGTGGAGATGGTCAAGCGGCCACCACCCGACGACGCCATGGCGTCGCGCGCGTTGATGGCCAGGTTGATCAGGGCATTCTCCAACTGGTTGGGATCGACGTAAGCTGGCCACAAGCCGTCCGCCAGCTCGGTGTGCAACTGGACATGCGCGCCCAGCGTCTGCGTCAGCAGGCCCACCAGGCGCGTGGTAGTCTCGTTGGCATCGACTGCCTGGGGCGCCAGCGGCTGCTTGCGCGAGTAGGCCAACAGCCCCTTGGTCAACCTGGCGCCACGCTCCACGCCCTTGAGCGCGTTGTCCAGCCAGCGCCGTTCACGCTCGGACGCGTCGTCGCCCAGGGCGCGCTGCAAGGTCTGCAGATTGCCCTGCACGATCATCAGCACATTGTTGAAGTCATGCGCCACGCCCCCCGTCAACTGCCCGATGGATTCGACCTTCTGGGCCTGCCGCAGCTGTGCTTCCAGCTCCAGGCGTTGCGTGATGTCGCGGCCGGTGCCGCAAATGCGGCCGTCGTCGGTACGCACGAAGGTCCAGCTGACCATACGGCCCGCCCGGCCATCGGCGCCCAGCATTTCCAGATCGACGTCCTGCACGTAGGCCTGGCTATGCAGCACCGCCCGCGCGGCGGTCGCACGGTCCAGGCTGCCCGGCGCCACCAGCGATGCCAGGCGCCGCGAAAGCAGTTCGGAATCGGGCCACCCCAGCATTTCCTGCCAGGCCGGATTGCTGTGGTGGATATAGCCTTCGCTATCGCAGATCGCCACCAGGTCATGGGTCATGCGCCACACCAGGTCGCGTTCCTCGGTGCGCGAGCGCACCATGGCTTCCAGCTCGGCGTTCATCTCGACCAGGCTTTGCTCGGCACGCAAGCGCGCCTGGCGCGTCTCGCGTTCGGCCAGCGCGCGCTCGATGGCCGAAGGCAGGCGCTCCTGGCGATGCTTGACGACGTAGTCGGTGGCACCATGCTTGAGCGACTCGATGGCCACTTCCTCGCCCAAGGTGCCGGACACGAAGATGAAAGGCGTCTCCGGGCTCACCTCGCGCGCGATGGCCAGCGCGCTCATGCCATCGAAGCCCGGCAGCACATAGTCGGCCAGAATCACGCCATAGGACTTGGCTCGCAGCGCCGCAAGAAAATCCGCCTCCTGCCATACCCGGTCGATACGGCAATCCAGGCGCGAGCGATCGAGGCGGCGGCGCAGCAGCTCCGCATCCAGGTCATTGTCCTCGAGCAGCAGGATTTCAATCGCGGCGTCGCCAGTATTCACGCTTCAGTAACCTTCATCGGCCCCACCCGCAACTGCCCGGGCGAGGGCTCGTTCAAGATGGCCCAGAACATGCCCAGGCCACGAATGGCATCGAAGAATTCCTGGAAGTCCACCGGCTTGACGACGAAAGCATTGACGCCCAGGTCATAGCTGCGCACCAGATCGGATTCTTCACGCGACGCGGTGAGCATCACCACCGGCACGTGCTTGACGGCCGGATCGCTCTTGATCGCGGCCAGCACTTCCAGGCCATCCATCTTGGGCAGCTTCAGGTCCAGCAGCACCACTGCCGGATCGATCGCCGGCCGGTCCTTGTGGGTGCCGCGGCGCATCAACCAGTCCAGCGCTTCGATACCATCGCGCGCGGTGACGACTTCATTGGCCAGGCGGCTGCGTTCCAGCGCCACCAGCGTAAGCTCCAGGTCTTTGGGATTGTCCTCGACGAGGAGGATGTTTTTAAGCACCGACATTTTCGGCGGTCTCTCGGTTAGGGATCGAAAAATAGAACTTGGCGCCTTCATCGACGACGCCCTCGGCCCAGGCGGACCCGCCATGGCGTTCGGCGATGCGGCGGACATTGGCCAGGCCTATGCCTGTGCCTTCGAAATCTTCCATGCGATGCAGCCGTTGGAACACACCGAACAGCTTGCCTACATAAGCCATGTCGAAGCCCACGCCATTGTCTTGCACCATGAAGACGGTGGCGGCGGGCGAACGGGTGGCGGTGATTTTGATCTTAGCCACGTCGCGGCCATTTGTGTACTTGATCGCATTGCTTAGCAAATTCTGGAATACCTGCCGCAGCATGGTGGGGTCGGCACTGACGCGCCCCAGCGGGCCGACGTCGAACTCCACCTTGCGGCCACGCAATTCCGGCTGCAGCAGATGCCGGCACAGCTCCACCATACGGTCTACGTCGACGTCCTCGCGCGCCAGGCTCATGCGGCCGGCCTGGGAGAAACTCAGCAGGCCATCCACCAGTTTGCCGGCGGTATGGGCGCTTTCGATGATGGTGTCGATGTAACGCAAGGAACGGCCACCAGTGGCATTGTCGGGCGCTGCATCCCCGGTTGCCTGCAGTTCATCCTTCAGCAATTCGGCATAGCCCACGATATGGCGGAAGGGCGCACGCAAGTCGTGCGACACCGAATAGGAGAACGCTTCCAGTTCCCGATTGCTGCGCTTGAGTTCGTCGGTGATGTCGGCCAGTTCCTCGGCCTTGCGCATGACGATGCCGATGATGGCGTTGCGCAGCAAGGCCGCCGTGTCCAGTTGCGGCGCGGTCCAGGGCGCCGAGCGGTCGCGCACGGTTTCCTGCCAGCTTTCGAAGGACAGCCGCGGATGCAAGCGGCCCACGCCGGGCTGCTTGGCCTGGCGCGGATCGCCGCCCCAGCGCACGGTGCGCACCAGTTCGTGACGGAACCACAGCACGTAGCTGCGGTGTATCTGCGAAATCTGCACCGCCAGCAGACCGGCGGCGGCCTCGCCGTCGTGTTCGAAGCGGGCGCCGCCGGGCATGGCCTCGGCCAGGCTGTCCGTGCTGTAGACGTCCTGGTCGCCGTGCTGCTCGGCCAGCCACGTCACGATGCTGCCCACGCCATCTTCATCCGGCGTATCGCCCACGGTGTAACAGACGCCATTGAGCATGACGGCAGCGCCTTGCGCGTCCACCAGCGGCAGGAAATCTTCCGGATGCTTGACCAACCCCTTCACGAAATTCTCTTCCCGCGCCATATAGGCCAGCAGGCGGGCCTGCAAGGCCTGCCGCTCGACTCGCTCGGCCGCATGCGAACTGCGCGTCTGGCCCTCGATCTGCATGGCCATGATCTGCGTCAGGAAGTCGCAGGCGGCGCGTACGTGCTGCGGCACGATGCGAGGTTCCGCATGGTGCGTGGAAATCAGTCCCCATAATTGCCCGCCCACCACGATGGACACCGAGAACGACGACGGCGTGCCCATGTTGCGCATGTATTCCAGGTGCACGGGCGACACGCTGCGCAGCACGGCGAACGACAGGTCGAGCGGGCCCAGGCTGGTGCCCTCGCGTTCCAGGATGGGCACCGGCACGTAGTCCGCATCGGCGATCAGGCGCAGGCGATTCATGCGATACAGCTCGCGCGCCTGCGCCGGAATGTCGCTGGCCGGGAAACGCAGGTCGAAATAGGACGGCAGGCGCTCGTTACGGTCCTCGCCCACCACCGTGCCGTTCCACTGCTCGTCGAAGGCGTAGACCAGGGCGCGGTCGTAACCCGTCAACGCGCGGATGATGCGGGCCGCGCTTTGATAAAGCGCGGCGGGCGTGCGGTCGGCCTGCAAGGCTTCGATCGCCGCCCGCATGTCCGGGTACAGCAGGTCCAGCGAGCCGTCGAAAGCGGGATCGACGTATTCGAACTCGATCACGCGCTCGCCGCCCGACACATGCGAGATGACCAGGAACTTGCCGGCCTTGAGCTTGGCGATGCCATGCGTGCGCGGCGTCTGCGGGCTGGACTCGCGTGCCAGCACCGCCTGCAACAAGGCAGGCGTCAGCAGCGCCGTGGATTCCAACTTGCGGCCGAGCAGCGCCTGGGGATCCACATCGGCGAATTGACCGACGTTGGCGCTGATACGCAACAGTTCGGTAGTCTTTCGGTCAATCGAGAGAAGAAATCCCTGCGGCTGGATGTGTCCTGGTATGCGGATGGGTTCCTGATCGCAAGCTTGCAAGTCGGTGGTCATCGAGTCATGAGGCATTAGGTAGCATTTGATTATATATACCTGTGTTTACCAGGACGGACGCCGCGCAACTGAAACGAAAGATTGAAACTGCCACAGGAATGACGGCGGGCTGCATTGTTGCGCCTTGCGCAACATGGTGCGTCCCCGCAGCCGGCTTCCGGGGCCGGTGCAGTCCGCCTACGATGTGTAGCAAGCGACGCCCTCTGCGCCGCACCCCTCGACCACCTGAACGCCGTTATCCGAACAAGGACACCGTCATGACGCAACGCCTGAACTATCCCCAGCAAGCTCCGGAACTGTTCAAGAAATTCGCTCAATTCAGCACCTTGCTGGCCGACTCCAGCCTGGGCAAGACCTTGCACGACCTGGTGCAGATCCGCGCTTCGCAATTGAACGGCTGCGGTTTCTGCCTGGACATGCATAGCAAGGAAGCAAAGATCCACGGTGAACGCGAGCTGCGCCTGTACCATCTGCCGGTCTGGCGCGAGTCCCCCCTGTTCGACGCCCGCGAGCGCGCCGCCCTGGCCTGGACCGAGGCGCTGACCCGCCTGGACGGCCACCCCGTGTCCGACGCCCTCTATGAAGAAGCGCGCGCGCAGTTCGACGACAAGGAACTGACCGAGCTGACCTGGGTCATCGCCACCATCAACGCGTGGAATCGCCTGGGCGTCGGTTTCCAGGCCGTGCCCGGTTCGGCCGACAAGTTGTTCGGGCTGGACAAGGCTAACCTGAGTTGATTGACTGCCCCACACAATCATGACGCCGCTGCAACCCCCTCCCCTTTCGCTGCTGGACAAATACTACGGCGATGACTTCCATCCGCTCTATACCACCACGGTCACGGCCAGCGGTGGCGAGGCGGGACATGGGCGCGCGTCCGGCGTGGTGCGGTCCGCGGACGGGAACCTGGACCTGGCGCTGCGCCTGCCGCCGGAGTTGGGCGGGCCGGGTGGCGGCACCAATCCGGAACAGCTGTTCGCGGCTGGTTATGCCGCCTGTTTCCATGGCGCGTTGACGCTGCTGGCCACCCGCGCAGGCGTGTCCGTGCCCGATGCCACGGTGTCGGTGTCGGTCTCATTCGGCCGCGATCCGGTCGATGGGCTGTACTCCTTGCGCGCGGATGTCGAAATCCGCCTGCCGGGGATCGATGCCCAGACCGCGGGCGAACTGGTCCGCAGCACCGAACGCTTCTGCCCCTACGCCAAGCTGACCCGCCAGGGCATGACGAGCATCGTCGCCCTGAGAACGTAAGGATTGGGGGCCTGATGATTGAAGCAGCACCCCGACCGCCCTTATTCCGCGCCGCAGCTTTGCTGCGGCACGGAATTATGTGCGGGCGTGGGCCGGGGCGGAGCGTGGCCCTCGGCCATGGCTATTTCAAGGAAACTGCTGGCGCTGGTGGGTCAGGGCTGGAACAAGTCCTGCTGCCTGATGTGGTGGGTCATGAAGTCGATGAACACCCGCATCCGCGCCGGCAGATGCTTGCGGCTCAGATAACACAGGTAATGCCCCCGGTCGTCCGGCATATGCTGCCCCAAGACGCTCACCAGGCGCCCCGCGCGCAGGTCGTCGCAGACCTGGTAGCAAGGCATCTGCGCCAGGCCACGGCCATCGAGCACGGCTTGCCGCAACAGGTCCAGATCGTTGAAGGTGCAGGCCGCCTGCGGCGAATACTTGCGGGCATGGCCGTCCACCTTGAACTCCCAGTCGTAGACGCGGCCCGACGCCAAACGCAGATTGATGCAGCGCTGCACGTCCAGGTCATCGACGGCCCCCGGCGCGCCATGCGCCTGCAGATAGGCAGGCGTGGCGCACAGCAGCATCTGCATGGGAATCAGCTGGCGCGCGATCACCTGGCTATCTTCCATGCGCCCATCGCGGAAGGCGATGTCGACACGGTCGGTGGTGAAGTCCGTGGCGCTGTCGTCCAGGACCAGGTCGATCGTGATGGCCGGATAGGTGTCCTGGAAGGCGGCGATCAGCGGTGCCACCACCTTGCGGCCGAAACCGACGGCGGAACAAATGCGCAGATGCCCTTGCGGCGGCCCTTCCCGCAGATCCCGCATATCGTCCAGCGCCTGCATGATGCGGTCCACGCCAGGCCGGCTGTTGGCGTAGAAGCGTTCGCCCTCCGGGGTCAGGGCCGTGCTGCGCGTCGTGCGCAGGAACAGGCGGGCGTCGAGCTGGGCTTCCAGTTTCTGCACCGCCCGGCTGACCGCCGACCGGCCGATGCCCAGCCGGTCGCCCGCCTTGGCGAAACTGCCCGCGTCGGCGACGGCCAGGAAGGCCACCACGCCGGCATAGGAGGTGGCGAAACTGGCAGCCAGCGTGTCGCTATCGCTCGGCCCCGCGCCGGCAGGACCGGCAGGCGTGACGGCGCCGGGCGGCCGCGGGGGCGCCGGGGACTTGGTGGACGCAGGAGATGCAATAGAGGTAGGCATGGCGGAGACGTGTATGGTTTTTTCCATGCTTGCTAGACGGGCGAAGGCAGGCCGCTGTGACAAGACCGGCCTGAAAAACATGTTTCTTATTGAAACACTTTACCCGGCCGCCTATTGAACCGACCTTTCGAACCGACTTGCTGGCCGATCATCCGAAAACGATCTTCCGAAACGATCTTCCGACCCGACCTCCGGAACCGACTTACTCGAACGACTTGCCGGCGGCCGCCAGCGCATCGAGCAGGCGCGCCAGCTTGTCCGGATTGCGTTGCACCTGCACCGCGACGATGCGCGCGCCATCGGTTTCGTAAGACTGTGCCGACTCCAGCTGGCCTTCCATGAACCGCAACAAAGCCAGCTGGCCGTTCAATTCCACGGTTTCCACGCGCAGCCCGGCCGGCCCCGGGCCCAGCCGGCGGTATGCCGCGAAGAACAGGTGGGCGATGCGATCGCCGCCCACCATGGGTTTGGGGAAACTGGGCACCTTGCCGCCGCCGTCGCCCACCAGGCGGGCGTCCTCGGCCAGCAAGGCGGTAAGCCCGGCCAGGTCGCCCTGCTGCATGGCGTGGGCAAAAGCGCTGACCACGCGGCTATGCGTCTCGCGGGTAACCACGTAGCGGGTGCGCCCTTCGCGCACCTGTACCCGTGCGCGGGCCACCAGCTGGCGGCAGGCTTCTTCCGTCTTGTCGAGGATGCGCGCCACTTCGGCGTAGTCCGCCTCGAACACGTCATGCATCAGGAACGCCGCGCGTGCTTCAGGCGCCAGGCGCTCCAGCACGTTGAGGAAGGCCACGGAAATGTCATCGGCAAAGACGTGCATTTCCTCCGGGGTTGGCGGCGCTTCGGTGAGAAGGGGCTCGGGCAGCCAGAAGCCGAAGTACTGCTCGCGCTGCTGCCTGGCCGCACGCAGCCGGTCGATGGCCAGGCGCGTGGTCACGGTGACCAGCCAGGCCTCGGCGTTTTCCAGCGACGCCTGGTCCGCTGCGTGCCAGCGCAGCCAGGCATCCTGCACCACGTCTTCCGCCTCGGCGACGCTGCCCAGCATGCGATAGGCGATGCCGTGCAGCCGCGGGCGCGCGCGCGTGTAGATGTCGTCGTTATGGTTCATGGTCGCCGGCTCGATATGCGCTGGCGGCAGCGCTTCCCGCCCGGGCGAATGATCGCATTGCCGGCGCCTGCTTACAAGCGGCGCCGGCTCGTCCGTCAGAACTTGATGCTGGCGCTCAGGCTGAAGGTACGTGGATCGCCCGCCTTGACGTAGTCCGCCGACTGGTACAGCCAGTAGCGCTTGTTGGCCACGTTGTTGATGCCGGCACGGAAGGTGGTGTCATAGCCGGAGATGCGGGTGTCGTAGGTCGCACCGATATTGAAGATGGTGTAGTCGTCGACCTTCACGTCATTGGATGCCCCCAGCATGGCCGAGCCCGTGTACTTGGCGTCGGCGCGCAGCTTCAACCCCGGCACGCTGGGTACGGCGTAGGCGATCTGCGCGGCGGCGGTCCAACGCGGTGCGCCGGCCACCCGATTGCCGATGTAGTCCGAACCCTTGCGGTATTCCGTGTCCAGGAGCATCAGGCTGCCGCCCAGGGTCCAGTCGCGGCCCAGGCGCCGGGAACCGGCCAGCTCCACGCCCTGGTACAGCGATTCGCCGTTCTGCACCAGTTCGTTGTTGGCATTGGTGTATTCCGCCTTCTTCTCGATGCGGAACACCGCGGCCGTGGCGGCCCAGTCTTCCTGGCCGGTCTTGATGCCCACTTCATACTGCTTGCTCTTCAGGGGATCGAGCAGCGCGCCGTAGTTCGCATAGGTGATGCCGACCGATGACCCCGGCTCCAGCGCTTCCATATAGCTGGCATAGGCCATGGTGCGCGGCGAGAACTTGTACATCAGGGCAAAGGTGGGCGCGGGCACGCCGTTCTTCTTGTAGCTGGACGATTCCTCGCCCGTCGGTGTGAATCCGCGCTGGCTGTAGTCCGTATAGCGTACGCCGGCCAGCAGCGACCACGGACCGCCCAGGTCCATGGTGTCGCTGGCGAACAGCGACTTCTGCGTGATCTCCGCCGCGCGATACAGGTCCAGCCCGCCGTCGCTGTAATAGGCATTGGTGTTCTGGCGGAACAGGTTGCCGGTGCCCGCCGGGAAATAGACGCCGTCCACGCTGTAGTCGTTCTTCTGCTTGGACCACGACGCGCCCAGCACCACCTGGTGATTCACCGGCCCGGTGCGCAGGCGCCCTTCCACCATGCTTTGCCACTGGTTGTACGCATAGGCTTCGCCGTAATCCGACAGATAGTTGTCGTAGTCGCCCGCCTGGTTGCGCAGGAACAGCACCGATTCATTGCGGCGCGTGCGCGTCGAGCTGTAGCTGTAATTGCTGCTGAAGGTCCAGTCCGTATTCAAGGCGTACTTCAGGCCGGTCGAGTAGTAGCGGAACTCGTTGTCGGCGTACTGGCCCTTGGAGTTCAAGGTCTGGTCGTCATTGCGCACGGCCCGGGGCAAACGGTTGCCGCTCAGTTGTCCGGCATAGATGGTCGGTTCCTGGTTATGCACATCGCGATTCTGTACCAGGGTCTGGAAGTCCCAGGTCAGGCGGTCGGTCAGGCGCGCATCCAGCGCCAGCGACAGGGAGTTGCGGTTCAGGCGGCCATCGTTGTACGTATTGCCGTTCTCGTGGGTGGCGTTCAGGCGGTAGCCAATGGCACCGCTGTCGCCCACGCGGCCACCCAGGTCGACGTGCTGCTGCAGCAAGCCCTTGGACACATAACCGACGCTGAGACTGCGCAAGGTCTCGTCGGTGGGCTTCTTGGTGACGTAGTTGATTAGGCCGCCGGGAGAGCCGAAGCCGTACATGAAAGCCGTAGCGCCCTTGAGCAGATCGATCTGCTCGAAATGCTCATAGGGCAGCAGCGTGACGTAGCTGATGAAGGGCTTGCCATCGATGCGATACGAGTTCTGCCAGTCCAGCGGCAGCCCGCGCACGGACAGGTAGCTGGACCACGCGCCATAGGACGCGCTGTTGTCCGTCACCGAGGCGTCCAGGGCGAAGACGTCGCCCAGCTTGTTGACCTGCCGTTCGCTGAGATCCTGCGCGCTCACCACCGTGCTGGAAAACGGCGTTTCCAGCACGCTGCGCTGGCCCAGCGCGCCGCTGTTGACCGGCGCATCGACATTCACGACGCTCGTGTCGATGGCGCTGCCGGTGACGCTGACCGCGGGCAACGTGGCCTGGGTGCTGGCAGATGCTGCCGGCTGCGGCTGGCTTGAGGTCGATGACGGCTGCGCCTGGCCTGCAGCGGGGACCACGGCCTGGGCATGGGCCGCGGTGGGCGGCAGGCACGCCAGCCCGAATATGGCGGTGGCCGCCGACAGCGGACGGGACGAAAAAAAAGGCCTGTTGGCCCGGCGCTGAACGCGTGACTGGACGTGGCGTGCCACGGAAAACCTCCCGGAAAATCTCTGTTATTTGCGTTTGAGATTCAATCTCACTTGCGAATGATACTGATTTGCTTACTTAAAGGAAAATGAAAGAATCGTGGAGGCCCGCGAATACGATGGGCGGGGCACGTGGCCACAGCCGTGTTTTCTGGCGCCGCGCCGCGCGCGGTGCCAGGGCTGTCCAATGATTTGGAGGCATCCGTAGGCGTACGGCCGGCAGCGAACTTGGCCGTGGGCCGTGGATCGCGTAGCGAGCGTCAGGGACTGCGTCAGAACTTGAAATAGCTGATGAAGGGATTGCCGTCGATGCGATAGCCGTTTTGCCAGTCGACTGGCAAACCGCGCACGGTCAGGTAGCTGCCCCAGACGCCATAGGCGGCGCTGTTGTCGGTCACGGCCGCATCCAGCGCGAACACGTCGCCCAGTTTCCTGGCCTGCCGGTCGCGCAGGTCGGTGGCGGTGACCACGGTGTTTGAGAAGGGTGTGTCCAGCACGCTGCGTTGGCCCAGGGCGCCGCTGTGCAGGCGCTGCCCGCGAGGGCGGACAGCATCGTATGAATCGCGAATAGCGGCCGGCTGGCCTGGCGCTGCGCGCATGCCCGGACGTGGCGTACCACGGTACCCCCAAGTGTTCCCCCGGCTGCGGATGGTACCATCGCCCTCGCACTGGCAGGTGGCGTTACACGCCCGCGTTGCTCCCCAACCGTTGCCCGCAGACATTGCTCTTTCAACGTTGCCGCTCGACGTTGCGACCATGACGACATCGCCCGCCCCCTCCACCTCGACCGCCGCTCCCACCACGCCCGCGCAAGCCTGGCGCGCGGTGCAAGCGTATGTCGACGCCGGCAACGGCGCGGCCGCCGGCCCCATGCTGCACGCGTTCGCCGCCATCGCACCGACCGACACCGCCACCTGCAACGAGCTCGTCGCGGCCTTCAGCCGCTGCGGCCTGAGCGCGCAGTCACTGCCTTATGCCCAGCGCGCCGTCGACCTGCATCCGCGCGACAGCGTCGCTCGCAGCAATCTGTGCGAACTGCTGCGCCGCGCCGGCCACATGGACGACGCCGTGGCGCAGGGCCGCCATGCGGTGGAACTGGATCCGGCACGCGCGGCCAACCATTACCACCTGGGCATGGCCTACGCCGAAACGCTGCGGATGAACGAGGCCATTGCCCATTTGCGCCGCGCCATCGCGCTGGAGCCGCGCTTCGCCCAGGCCCACTTCGAATTGTCCGAAGCCCTGCTGCTGACCGCCCAGTTCCCGGAGGG
Source organism: Achromobacter sp. HZ34 (assembly GCF_002209485.1). Lineage (GTDB taxonomy): Bacteria > Pseudomonadota > Gammaproteobacteria > Burkholderiales > Burkholderiaceae_B > Bordetella_C. Next base: position 216,662 of record NZ_NJIX01000005.1, read on the forward strand.
CTGGCAGGAATACGAGTGGCGCTACGCCATGCCCCACGTCAAGCCGCTGCTGCCGCCGGGCCGCGCGCTGCCGGTCTGGGACGGCCAACCGCTGCCGGACCGCACCCTGCTGGTCATCTGCGACCAGGGCTATGGCGACGTCATGCAGTTCTGCCGCTACATAGAGCACTTGCTGGCGCACTGCCCCAAGCTGGTGATCGCCGCCAGTCCACCGGTGCTGCCGCTAGTGCGGCAGCAGTCGCCCCTGCCCCGCTATTTCTCCCATTGGCAGGACATGGGCCACGTCGATTGCCATATCCCGCTGACCAGCCTGCCACGCATTTTCGCCGCGGGCGCGGGGCCGATTCCGCTGCGCATCCCTTACATCCAGGCCGACGCCGCGCGCGCCGCCTGGTGGCGCGCGCGACTGGATCAGGCGGCACCGGCCGCGCCGCGCCGCCGCGTCGGCGTGGCATGGGCCGGCCGTCCCGAACACGACAACGATGCCCGCCGCTCGCTGACGCTGGCGCAATTGGCGCCGCTGGCGGCCTTGCCGGACACCACGCTGGTCAGCCTGCAGGTGGGCCCCGCGCGGGATCAGGTGCAGCAGTACCGCGCCCGCGCGCCCCTGCTGGACGTGGGTGGCCTGCTCACCGATTACGCCGAGACGGCCGCCGTCATGGCGGGCCTGGATCATGTGGTCTGCGTCGACACGTCGGTCGCTCATCTGGCCGGCGCCATGGGGGTGCCGGTCTCGGTGCTGCTGCCTTATGCGCCCGATTGGCGCTGGATGCTGGGACGCGCCGACAGCCCCTGGTATCCGAGCCTGCGCCTGTACCGGCAGGCGCGGCCCTGCGACTGGAGCGGCGTGGTGGAAGCAGTTGCACGGGATCTGATGCGCGGGAGTTGAACGCGCCATAGACGGAAGCCAGACCGCGGAAGGCGGACCGCGAGCGGCGGCCATGTAGGGCGGCCATGCAGGGCGGACATACCGGCGCGGCCAGCAGCGACGCGGGCCTGACGACGCCGCGCCAGTACATCAGCGGGGACGGCAGCGGGGACCGCGGCAGGGACGAGGGGCTCATCGCGCCATGCCATCCGGAACCGGATGGCATGGTTCGGCGACGAAAGGCTTCGTGGCCTCCAGGCCGCCTCTTTTACAGCGCACCAATACATGACCTGGCTGAGCCCCTATCTTCCCTCGCTGCCTTCCCTGAATTCCCTGCCATCCCTGACCTCCCTGCTCGCATCGCCACGCGCGGATGCGAAACCGGCGCCTTCCCACGCTTCGACAGGGCGGGCAGACAAGCGCCGCTTTTCGTTTTCCTTTCCCTTCCAGAATGAACTGAAGCTGCTATACACCGCCAGGCACGCGACGCGCCGGCGCAATACGGCGCCAGCCGGGTGTCCTGGCACGCGCTCATCGCCGCGGCAAATAAGCCAGCAAGTACGGCAGCAGGGGCAAGGGCAAGCGCAAGTACGACCGGCACCACCCGCCAAGGCGCAGGACCGGATGTGGCAGTGGAAGGCCGTCGACAAGGCGCTGCCCGTCGACCGTCACCCGCGCCTGCTGCTGCTGGCCTGGTACCTGGCGCTGTACGCGGATCTGCCGCGGGCATCGTTGAGCGAACACATGCGGGCCCACGAGACCACATCCTGTTGGCGACAGCGGGATCACGCTGCTACGGGTACGCAGGCGGCAAGCGGAGACATCTGCAAGGACACCCTGGACATGCTCCAAGCGCTGGCGCACAACGCCGGCCGCACAGTCGAGAAAAAGGTCTACACCCATGCGCCGTATGAAGATGTCATCGACGACATCAGGCGCCATACCGACGGCGGCGCGCCTTGCCTGGTGTTGGGGCAAGCCGGTGCCCTGCGCGGCTCGATCGAACCAGGCCGCCAACTGACAGGGCCTGGACCGGCAGCGGCATCGACGCCAGCACTACCGATGCCTCGCCTTGTCTACGGCATCCGCCAGGAGGGCGGCAGCCGGCACATAGAGACGCTGGATCTCGGCCGTGGCCGCTCGTACCTGGCGCAGGACACGCCCGCCTTCTGGTGTGCAACGAAAGGCCACGCCGCTGACGTTGACGATGATGCCGATGCCGATGCCGATGCAGCGGACCGCACCCTGTCATTACAGGTCTGCTTCTTTCCGCGACGGGGACGGACGCAACAGGCGTAAATCCTTCATACAGCCAGCCGTCAGGCAGCGGCACAGGGTTTGCTTGATGAGCACCGACCCGCTGAGCGCGGAATCATCGAGGAGAACGAAATGATCAAGAGCCTGTTCGTAGCATCGCTGATGGCGCTGGCCCTGACGGCCTGCAACAAGTCCAACGACGGCGCACCCGCCGCAGCGGCGGGCGGCGCTACGCCGCCGGCTGGGCTATCGCAGCTGGGCGGCCATACTGGCCCCAATAGCCCCAGCAAGTAAACAGTACCTGATCGAGTACCCGGACTCGGGAGAGGCGACGAAGCCGGCGCACGTGCAGAACATAACTCCACCGCGCGCGCCGCAACGCAGCACCGCCGTTCGGCGCTGGCCAGGAAGGCCGGCGCCGAACGGCAGGGCTGTCTATAGACGGTTCCTTGCAGGACAGCCCTTTGAAGCAGCGCTGTCCCTTCAAAGCAGCGCTGTCCGCGCAGGCCAAGCTGTCCCTTACAACTTCGCCAATTCCTCTGCGTAGGACTTGCGCAGCTTGTCCACGCCATCGCTGATCTTGTCACGTCTACCGGCCAGCGTGCCTATCGTGTTTTCCGAATCCGTCATCATCTGCAGATAACGGCGGCCCAATTCGCTGTCAGGCGGCACCGCGCCCAGGTTCTCGCGCAAGCGTCCCTGGTTGTCGTTTTGCGCCGCCAGCTTGCGGTCGATTTCCTCCAGCGACTGTTCGGCCTCGGCCACCTTGGCGCGCGCCTGCGCCAACTGCTTCAGCTTCGCCGCCAATGCCGGATCCGCCGGCGCATTGGACCAGGCCAGCAAGGCTTGCGCATTGGCGTCGGCCAACGCATACGTCGCCGCGCCCGGCCGCTCGTCGACCACTTCCACCTTGGCGGTCGCTCCCGCCGCCACCTGCACGCGCAGGCGCTGGTGCGTTGGCGTGGTGGAATCCAGTTGCTCCGACTTGGTGGTCCAGCCCGCCAACCGCGGGTGCTCGATGATCACCGTGCGCGGCGCATCCGGTGCGCCCTTGATGGAGTAGGTGGTGACACGGCGCGCCAGGTTTTCCGAGCGCAGCATGCCCTGGCTGACCGAGATCTTCACCGTGCGCTGCTCCGGCTTCATCTCCGACGAGATCTCCACCTTGCGGTCGGCGGCGAAGCTGGCCAGGCGCTGTTCGCTCACCGGCAGCGCGGGCAGTTGCGCATCGCCGACGAAACCGGTGTCGGCGTCATACACCGTAAGAATGCCGGTCGGCAGCGACGCACCGCTGGCGTTCTTCAGCATCACCGCCGAGACCGGATAGCGGCTGCCCGATTCAGGTTGATAGACGGCCAGGCGTTCAGCCGGCACTTCGGCATCGACGAAAGGCATGGACAAGGTCTGCCCGCGCGGCAGGCTGACCGGATGCGACAGATGGAAGCTGACGCTGACCAGGTTCTCCTGCGCCACCGGCCCCTCCGCGGCACCTGCTATCGGCGCGAATCCGCCGGCGGGTTCCGCCAGCGGCGCGGGGGCCATGGCGGCAGCGGGCGCCGGGGGCGGAGCCGGGCGCGCCATCTTGGCGCGCTCCATGGAGTACGCCCTGGGCGCCGCATCTTCCGCCGCGGCTTCATCGGTACGGGGCCGGTCGGCCGCGCCTGCCACCACGGGCAGATCGGGCCGTTCGCGCCAATAACGGTCGTACAGCTTCTGCGACAGGGTCACCGGCGCGCCGGAGGTCAGGGTCAGGTCGACGTTGTTCCAGTCTTCGCCCGTGGCGTTTTCCAGCACGGCCCAGCCTTGCAGCCTGGCCTTGCCCGCCTTGTCCAGCACCAGCCGGAACGCCGGCTTCCATACCGGCGCGGCGCTGACGTATTCCAGTCCCAGCTGGCGCGCGCCGCTGCCCTTCACGGCGATGGCGACGTTACGATAGCGTTCGGCGCCTGCCCGGCCCAGCGCCGCCACCGCGCTGGCGAAACGCTCGCGCATACCGTCGTCCAGCACTTCGACGGAAGTGTCCGCGCCCAGGCGCAGGGTATCGATGCGGCGTTCAGCCGTCAGCACCGACAGCGTGCTTTGCGGCAGGGTCGTGTCGCCCTGCTTGCCGTCCACCGTCTGGGTACCCAGGACGGCGCCCTCGATGGTGCGACCGCCCGACGTGGCGCGCACCCGCGTACCGGGCATCTGTTTCAGCAGGTCGGGCAAGGCGCCCAGCAACCCGGCATCGAAAGGCAGTTGGGCGAAGGCTTCGTCCACCGGCGCGGGGCCGTCCAGCGTGACGGACTCCAGGGCACCCTTGGGGTCGCGCACCAGCAGGCTCTTCAGCACATCATCGATCTGCGCGGCCGGGACGCTGATGCGCACCACGCCATCGCCATCCACCTGCACCTGTCGGTGCACTTGCGCCACGCCCCCGGATGACAAGGTGATCCGATCGATGGGAGCCACGGCGGTTTGCGCCAGCAAGGGCGCGGCGGGGACCAGAAACAGAGCTATAGCCAGCGGAGACAACGCTGCGGAGGGCATGGGCAAAAGTCCTAGGTAGCGAAAATGGAGCCTGACTGTAGCGGAAATCCCCTCCTGAGCGCTGGCGTCAACGGCTACAAAAGATTACCAAAGCCCTGGGGCGGCAGCGTGCCGCCATCGGCACCCGGCGCAGGCCGGCGTTGATGCGCCACGGGCCGCCCCAGCAGATAGCCCTGGAAGTGCGAGCAGCCTTCCTCGGTCAGCCTTGCCAGCTGCGTATTCGTCTCCACGCCTTCCGCCGTGGTGGGAATGTCCAGGCTGCGCCCTATCCCGTTGATGGCACGGATGATGGCCAGCGCCTCGCGATTGGTGGCGATGTCCTGTGTGAAGGACTTGTCGATCTTGATCTTGTCGAACTCGAAAGTGCGCAGATAGCCCAGCGACGAATACCCGGTACCGAAATCGTCCAGCGCCACCTTCACGCCCATCTGCTTGAGCGCGTTCAGGATGGCGATGTTGGCGGCCGAATTGGCCAGCAGCACGGACTCGGTGATCTCCACCTCCAGGCGATGCGCGGGCAAGCCCGACTCCTGCAGCGCCGACGCCACCAGGGAAACCAGCGCGCCGTTGGTGAACTGGCTGGGCGACAGATTGACGGCGACGGTCTCGTGATCCGCCCAGGAGGTGGCTTCGCGGCAGGCTTCGTGCAGGGCAAAGCTGCCCAGTTCGTGGATCAGGCCCGTTTCCTCGGCGATGTGGATGAACTCGCTGGGCATGATGACGCCCTTCTCCGGATGGGTCCAGCGCATCAGCGCCTCGCGGCCGGTGATGGTCACGTGCGTAGCGTCGGTGATCGGCTGGTAATAGAGTTCCAGCTGGCGCGTCATGATGGCCTCGCGCAAGTCCATCTCCAGCTCGCGGCGTTTGCGCGCCGCCTCTTCCATTTCGGGGCGGAAGTAGGCCAGCTGGTTGCGGCCATTGCGCTTGGCCTCGTACAGCGCCATGTCCGCGTAACGCAGCAGGTGATCGGCCGAGATGTCTTCCGCGCCGGCCACCGCGATGCCGATGCTGACGCCCACGCTGACCGTATGGCCGTCGATGACAAACGGGGGCCGCACCACTTCGATCAGGCGTTCGGCCACCACCCGCACGTCGTCATCGTGCTCGATGCCGGGCAGCACAACGGCGAACTCGTCACCGCCCAGGCGTGCCATGGTGTCCTCTTCGCGCAGCGCCTTGGGCAGGCGCTTGGCCAGCATGCGCAGCAACTCGTCGCCGATCTGGTGGCCCAGTGTATCGTTCACGCCTTTGAAGTTGTCGAGGTCCAGGCACAGGACGGCCGTCTTGCGATGCCGTCCCTGCGTCGGCAGGGCCTGCAGCAGCTGTTCGCGGAACAGGCGCCGGTTGGGCATGCCGGTCAGCGTGTCGTGATGCGCCATGTAGCGCACCTTGGCATGGGCGGCGTTCTCGTCGGTGACGTCGTTGGCGATCAGCAGCACATAGCGGGAACGGGGATCGGCACCGTGGAACACCAGGGTGTCCAGGCGCAGGATGCGGCTGCCGCGCGCGGTCTGCCATTCCTCTTCGTCGCGCTTGACGCCGTCGACACGCAAAGCCTCGTCGGTCAGGCGTTCCACGGTGGCGGCGATGGGTGCCGGCAGGCAGTCCTGGGCCGTGCGGCCGACCATCTGTGCACGCGAGTGGCCGAGCAGGGTCTCGGCCTGGCGGTTGACCAGCAGGATGTTGCGCGACAACGCATCCATGACCAGCACCGTGGACGGGATATGCGCGATCACGGCCTCCAGGAAGGTCGACAGCGATCGCATCTCGGCGCTGTAGTGTTCGGCCAGGACCTTGGCCTGCACCAGTTGCCGGTCGCGTTCGCGCCTTTCGGTGATGTCGCGCGTGATCTTGGTGTAACCCAGGAACTCGCCCTGGTCGTCATGGATGGCATCGATCACCACATTGGCCCAGAACAGGCTGCCGTCCTTGCGCACGCGCCAGCCTTCCGATTCGAACTGGCCCTGCTCCCGCGCCGTGGCCAGGCCGCGTTGGGGCAGCCCACGGTCCTGGTCGGCTTGCGTGTAGAAACAGGCGAAATTGCGCCCGACGATTTCCGCCGCGCTGTAGCCCTTGGCCCGCTGCGCCCCCGCGTTCCAGTTCACCACATTGCCCTCTGTATCGAGCATATAGATGGCGTAGTCGACCACGCCTTCGATCAGGCGGCGGTACATGATGTCGGGATTTTCAATGGACATGGACTGAGAATGCAAAAGGCGCGGGCGCTGGGGAAATTCCGTGGACGCGCGGGTGCCGAAGGATCTGGCCGCAGGCGGATTGGGGAGGGCGACGCGCCGTGGCGCGAGGGCGCCTGGCCGGGTGGCGCGATGGTGATCGCTGCAAGCCGGTGCGGGGCGTCCTTGCCCCCCGGGCGGACTATACGAGTTTTGTACCTATATGGATGCATTTAACAAGCGCACTTTTTCACCTTTTTTATGAAAAATGCGCGCATTTCACCGGGATTTCACTTTATTTCGCTTCTATTGCAGGGATTTGACCTGCGTCACGGGGCGGCGCGCCGGGCCGCGTTCGCATGGGGCGGAACGCATGGATGATTGCCCTGCCCGCGCCGGCGCTGGCCGCTTGGGCGGCCCCGGGCCGCAACCCATAAGATAGACCCTGCAACGGCCTCACAAGAATCGGCCGGGTACCCAGGAGACAGGGCCATGAATCTTTCCTTGCGGCATATGCGGGCGTTCGCCGCGCTTGCCGACCTGCGCAATTTCACCCGCGCCGCGGAGCACTGCTGCCTGACGCAGAGTGCCTTCAGCGCGCTGATCGCCAATCTGGAAAGCGATCTGGGCGTGAAGCTCTTTTCCCGCAACACGCGTAACGTCGAGCTGACCACGGAGGGTGAAGTCTTCCAGCACATCGTCACGCATCTGCTGCCGGAAACCGAACGCGCGCTGGCGGAGATGCGCGACCACGTGGAGCGGCGCAAGGGCAAGGTAGCCATGGCCGCCCTGCCCTCGATCTGCGCGGGCATCCTGCCGGCGCTGATCGCCGGCTACAGCGAACGCTACCCTGGCATATCGGTGCAGGTGCAGGACGTCGCCAGCACGGTGTGCCTGGACATGGTGCGCAACCGCCAGGTGGACTTCGCCCTGTGCGCCGCGGTATCGCCCAGCGTGGACCTGGACATCGAAGTCCTGGCGCGCGACACCTTTTACCTGATCTGCCGCGAAGACCATGCGCTGGCCACGCGGCGCAAGGTGAACCTGGGCGATGTGGTGGACTTGCCCCTGATCGGGTTCGAGAGCAACAGCAGCATACGCCAGCACCTGGATGCGGCCATCTATCCGCGCCAATGGCGGCGTGCGCACCAGGTCAACAGCCTGTCCACCGCGGCGGGGTTCATCGCCGCCGGCCTGGGCGTGACGGTGGCGCCAACCTTGGCGCTGTACCAGTTCCGCCTGGCCGGTTTGCGGGCGGTACCGCTGGACCTGCCCATCAACGAACGCGACATCTGCCTGGCCAGGCGCCGCGATGCCACCGACTCCCTGGCCGCCGGGGCTTTCATGGACCTGCTGCGGTCCCGGCTGAAGCCGGCCGTGCGGGCTTTGGCGCCGGTTCCTGTCCCGGCCTGACTCGGTCGCGACTGCTTCGGCGGCGGCTGCGGCGGCTGCGGCTGCGACTACGGCCGTTGCGGCAGGCCTGGCCTATGCCGATGCCGGGGGGCCAGCCATGGCGCCGGCTGCCACTCGTGGCGGCGCGGCGGCTATGATGGCGCGCATGATTCCTGTCGCGTTTCCTTCCGCCGGATTTCTCTTTTTGATGGCCGCCTCGTTTTGCGGCCTGGCAGGCCTGGTCTGCTGGCTGGCCATGTTGGCAGTGAGCAAGCGATGCCGGGCGGCAATGCGTGCGGCGCCCATCAAACAGGGCGTGGGCTTGCTGCTGGTGGTGCTGCTCAGTTTCCCCTCGGCGTCCTTCCTTTACGCCATGTGGAGTATCGACCAGGACAACGCCAGGGAAGCGGCAGCGCGCCGGATGACGCTGGCGCAGGCGGCACGTATCGGCCCCGTCGACATGCCGGCGGGAACGCGGCTGACGCTGAGCGTCGCAGGCAAGCCCGAGACCTTTACCCAGGCCGAGTTCGCGTATCCCGTCCTGATAGGCGGCGTCCTGGCCACGCGGGTCAAGCGGGAGATCACCGACGAATACGATCAAGAGAGCTACGACATCTCGGTGAGCTATCCGACGACGATGGCGGTGACCGGTGCAGGCGTGCAGCAGGTGGACGGCTGGCGCTGCGACGCGGCGCGCGGCGTGACGTTCGATACCGCACGCGACGGGACGCTGGTGAGGATGGCGCACTGTGTGCTGGCGCAGGGCAATACGGTAGCCATGCCTGTTCGCGGTGGGAAGGATCCCGCTGCGCGCGGCGTCGGCGCAACGGACCTTGCGTTGCCGCCCGGCCACGTTGCGGCGGATATTGCCTTGCCTGCGGGCAGCGATCTGCGCGCGAGCAGCGGGAATCGTTATGTCGATGGGTTTACCGACGCGGACCGCTGGGAAGTCGAGCCACCGCAAGGCACGGTGCTACGGATAGCCGGGCTGGCGCTGCTGGATCCCCTGATCCGTCTGGACGGCGAGCGGCGTTACTTCGAGCTGCCGAGCGGGAGACTGCCGTGCGATCTGGTGCTTGGCGAGATGCACTACACGGCCGGCACGCGCGTCCGCTCGGCACCGCGTAGCTGGCGCGACAAGCACCCTGACGCATGGGTATTTTCACCGTGGAGCGGCACACCCGCGCGGCGTGATGGCCATGCGGACATCCGTTTCGACCAGTCGGTGCTGCAAACGCCGGACGCCGCGGTCCTGGCCGTGGTCAACAGCGAATCGATAGGCGTCTTTCGCTATCCCGAGTTGATAGTCGAAGGCGAAGAGGCCAAGCCACCGGCGGTGCAATGTCCGGCGCCGGACGGCATGCGCTGACTTACTCTTTTTCCGCGGGTTCTTTGTCGGCAGGCTTGGCGCGCGTGGACTTGCGAGCGGTCTTGCGGGCGCCGCTGGCAGCCTTGGTAGCGGCGTTGGTAGCGGGTTTGGCGGCGGATTTAGCGGCGGATTTAGCGGCGGATTTGCCGGCCGCCGCCCTGGCTGCGTCACGTTGCGGCAGCGCGGGGACCACCATGGGTTCCAGCCACGACAGCACATCGACGTAAGCCAGGAAGTGCTGCAGATACCCGGGCGCCAGTTCGCGCATCAGGGCCAGCGAGCGGTGCACGAGGTGACTGGAATTCAGCGGGCCGGCATTGTCCGGCACCTGGAACTGCGACTCCTGCACGCGCATGGAGACACTCACCCGGGACCATAGCTGCTGGAATTCGTCCAGCAAGGGTAGCTCAGGATAGTGCGCGGTCCAGGGCAAGGCGGCCTTATGCTTCGCCGCGTTCTCGGCGAGTTCCTTGCTCAGCGCGGTCAGGGTCGTAGCCGGGGCCGTGGCTGCGCCCGCGGCGGCATCGGAGGAAGCGGCTGGAGCACCGAGAGCACCGGGCGCCCCGGCGGCTGTAGCGCCGGCCGCAGCGCCACCGGCCGATGTAGTGCCGCCATCGCACGCCACGGCGTTGCCTGCTTTTTCGATACGCGCCGCGTAATCCTTGATCAGCCCCGCCATGCGGGCATCCAGCCGTTGCCGCGCCTCGCCTTCCTGCAGCGCCGTCCGCCGCGCCAAGGCTTCCATGAAAATGAAGGTGACCGGATCCAGACGCTCCCACCCCTGTTCACGCCAGGCGGCGAGCTGTACGTCGGGCGTCATCTCTGCGTCACTCATCGGTGCGAGGCAGCCGCGTGCGATTTATGCGTCTTCGTCGCGGGCACATTACGGCCGGACTTATGCTTCGATGCCACCGACGAGCCGCCGGTTTTGCCGGCCGACGCGGCGGCCGCCGTGGCTGCAGCGGTTGCCGCAGTCGCTGCGGTTGCAGGCGTCGTTGCGGGGGCTGTCGCAGTTGCCGGCGTCGTTGTGGGGGCAGCTGCAGGCGCAGACGCCGTCGCAGGCGCCGTCGCAGACGCAGGCGCTGCTGCAGGCGCAGCAGCCGTAGCGGCGGGGGCGGCGGGGGCGGCGGGCGCCACTGCCACTCCAGGTGTTGCCGTAGACGCGGCGGGGCTGGGGGTGGGGCCTGCATCGCCATCCTGGGCAGGCTTGCCATCCGCCGTCTGCCGCGGAATCGGCGCGATCTCCACGCGGCGGTTCTTGGCCCGGCCTTCCTCGTCGTCGTTGGACGCCACGGGCTGCTCCGCGCCGAAAGCCGCGGCAAAGATGACCGTGCGTGGCACGCCCGCCTCGATCAGGGCGCGCGTGACCGTCAACGCCCGTTGCGCCGACAAATCCAGGTTGTCGGCAAAGCGCCGGTTGCCCTCATGAATCTGCTGATTGTCCGTGAAGCCGCTGACCATCAGGATCTCCGCATGATTCTGCAGATAACGCGTCAACGGCAGCACCAGACTCTGCAACACTTCGCGCCCTTCCGGCTGCAACTGATCGGAGTTCAGCGCGAACAGCACATTGCCGCTGATGCCGATGCGGCCATTGACCAGCGTGATGCGCCCCTGCGCCAACGGCACCGCCAGCGCTTCCTCCAAGGTCTCGCGGCGCTGCGTTTCCTCCTGCCGCTGCTTGACCTCTTCCTGCAGCTTGCTGCTCAGGTCCAGCTGCATGCCGATCACCCCCAGCAGCACCAGCACGAACGAGCCCAGCAGCACCGACATCAGGTCGCCGAAAACGGCCCAGGTCGGCGCGGCAGCTTCGACGCCGGCGTCGATGTCGTCGCTCATGCCGCCTCGGTACCGTTATCCGCCCGCGCGACCGCAAGCTGTTGCAGGTCATCGATGATCTGCTTCTGCGACATCAGGCTCAGATCGACCACCTCGCGCGCCTGCGCCACGTAGTAAGCCAACTGTTCGTCGCTGCGCGCCAGCGACTTGTCCAGCGCGGCTTCGATACGTTGCAACTGTTCCACCAAGGCGCCGTTGGCCTGCCCGAACAGCTGCACCGCGGCGCCGAAAGCCTCGCCCATGCTGCCGATCTCGGCGGCACTGCCGGTGACCTGGGCGGCAATGCCGGCCAGCTTGCCCGTCTCTGCTTCGACATGCCCAGCCAGCTTGCCGGTTTCCTGTTCGACGTAGGTCGTGAGCTTGCCCGTCTCCTGTTCCACATGCGCCGTGAGCGCATGGGTCTGGCTTTCCACGTGCGTGGTGAAGCTGACGCCGATCTCCTGCAGCAACTCGGCGGAACGCGTGACCAGGGCGTCGACCGCACCGCTCTGCTCGTTGGCCGCATGGTTGACCGCGTCCAGCAGCGTGGCCACGGTTTCCAGCAGACGGCCGCGTTCTTCCAACATCGCGTTGTCGCGTTCCATGCTGGCCGACAGGTTGTCGCGCAGTTCGGCGATCACGGTGGCCGCGGCGCGCGGCGCTTCGGCGGCGGCCTGCAACAGGCCGGCGATCTCGGCGACGGTGTCGCGCGCCTGGTCTTCGGCCTGCGCGGTCATGTCGCGCGCGGCCTGGGCCAGGGTGTCGCTGATTTCTTCCGCACGAGTCGCGGCACGGCGCTCGACCTTGTCCAGTTGCTCCTGCAGCTCGGTGGTCATGCCGGCCAGCGTTTCGCGCCAGGCTTCCAGGCGTTGCTGCTCCTGCGCCGTGGCTTCGGCGCGGGCTTGCGCCTGGTCCTGCGCCAGGGTCTGCAGCAGCGCTTCAGCGCGTTGGGCGCCGGACTGCTCCTGCTTGTCCAGGGCGCTTTGCCACGTCTGCGTGACGCCGGAGGTCACGCTTTCCAGATGCAGGGCGACATCGCCCAGCAGGCGCTCGGTGCGTTCCTCGAAGGCGGCGGCGTAGCGGTCCAGCGTGGCGCCGAGTACCTGGGCCAGTTGTTCGCTGTCCTGTTTGTGCTGTGCCAGCGCGTCGGTCCACACCTTGGCGACGTCGCCCGTGGTGGTCTGAAAATGCACGGCCAGGCCGGCCAGCTGTTCACGCACCGATTCCGTGACGGTAGCGCGCCAGGTGGCGGTTTCGTTTGCCAGGCCGTCCAGCGTGGCCCGCACGGCGGGCTGGATGGCCTCGCCGGCGATGCGGGCACTGATGCCGATGTTTTCCTGCAGGGTGTGTTGAACCGCGGCGGCCAGGTCTTCGTAGGCCGTGGCGGAGCGCTCGTGCAGGGCCTGCTGGCTGGCGGCAAGGCGTTCGGCCAGGGTCTGCTGATGTTGCTCCAGGCGTTGGTGCAAGCCTTCCTGGTCGGCGCCCAGTCGCTCGGCCAGCACCTGCTGGCCGGTGGTCAGCTGCTGCGACAAGGCTTGCTGGTCCGTGGTCAGCTGTTGCGCCAGCGCTTGCTGGCCGTCGGTGAGTGTGCCGTTCAGTGCGTCGAAGCTGGCCGCCAGCTTGTCGCTCAACGTGCCATAACCGCTTTCCAGCTTGCCAGCCAATGCGGCATGGTTGGAAACCAGCCTCTCTTCCAGCGCCGACTGATTGCCGGTGAGCTTATCGTTCAATTCGGCCTGGCCGGCGATCAAGGCCACACGCAGTGCTTCGTGGCGGCTGCCGAGTTGCGCGTTGAGCGCCTCGTGCCCAGCCGCCAACCTGCCGTGCAGCGCTTCCTGTCCTTGGCCGAGACGCGCATTCAAGCTGTCGAAGCCGTCGCCCAGCTTGCCGCCCAGGTCCGCCAGGCTGGCGCCCGTGCTGCGGCCCAATTCGTCCAGGCGTCCGCCCACGCGTTCCGTCAGGCTGTCCAGACCGCCACCGACCCGTTCGCTGAGCTTGTCGAAATTGCCCCCCAAAGTGGTGGTGAGCGTCGTGACACTGCCGCCCAGATCCGCGCTCAGTGTCGTCAGGCCGGCACCCAGGTCGCTGCTCAGCGTGGTCAAGCTGCCGCCCAGGTCGTTGCTCAACGTCGCCAGGCCTGCGCCCAGCTTGGAGCTCAGGGCCTCGAAATCGCCGGTGATGCGGGTATTGAGCGTTTCCAACCCCCCGCCCAAGCGCGTGGCCAGGGCTTCGTGGCTTGCGCCAAGACGTTGTTGCAGGGCTTCCTGGCCAGAACCCAGCCGTTCATTCAAGGCCTGGCTGTCACCGACCAGCCGTTCATTCAAAGCCTGGTGATCGCCAACCAGCCTGGCCGTCAGCGTTTCATGATTGCCCGTCAATTTGGCGCTCAGCGCCGCGTGATCCGCCGCCAGGCGTTCAGTAAGCGTCCTGCTTTGGGTCTCCACGGCTTGCGCCACCGCTTGCAGGCGGTCGACCAGCGCCGGCATCAATTCGGCCTGGCGCTGCATCAGGCGGAACACTTCCTCGCGCTGATGCTGGCGCGAATGGCCGCCCATATTCAGGGCGATGCGGGTATCCAGTTGCTGCGACACCAGGATGCGGTCGCGCCGCGCCAGCGCCGCCAGCAGCCCCAGCGCCGCCGAGGTCGCCACGCCGGCCACGGACGTGCCGAAGGCAAAACCCAGGCCCTTGATCGGCGCCGCCAACGACGCCCGTATTCCTTGCAAATCGGAAGCCGCTTCCAACGCGCCGCCGGTGCCGCGCAGCGTCGCCACCATACCCAGGAAGGTACCCAGCATGCCCAGCAGCACCAGCAGGCCCACCAGGTAAGGTGCCATCGACGGGCCGGGCAGCGCGACACGCTCGCCTTCGACACGCAGGCGCACCGCGTTGCGCAAGCTGGGATGCAGGCGGTCCAGCCACGCGCCGAAATCGGCCGTCGGGCTGGCCAGGTCGCCGATGCCGCGCGCCAGCGTGGAGGTCGCGCGCTGATAACGCTGCAATTCAAACACGCCGGCCAGGTAGAAGGCGCCGATCAGCAGAGTGACCACCAGCGCCAGCGTATTGGTACCGGCATAGCCCGCGCCAACCCAGGCGACAACGGCCAGACCGGCCAGGAACACAACGAAATTGATCAGGTATTTGGACATAGTGTCCCGTTATCAGGTACGAAAGGCGGAAAGCAGCCCATCGACCGGTTGTAGACGAAGCGCCAGTTCGGCGTGCATGACGGCGCGCAGATCCCGGCGGAAAGCATCCAGCCAGGCGCCGGCGCGCACTGGCGCTGGACGCTGGGCGGCCTCCGCTTCGGCCAGCACGCTCTCTTCTCTTTGGCGCAGGTCACGGTAGCGCGTTTCCAGCAAGCCCGGTACGCCCGCCAGCAGATTGTGCTCGCGTGCGCCCAGCACCCGTTCCATGACGGCATCCAGCACCGCCAGGCGTGCCATGTCGGCCGCGCTGGCGGCGAGCATCGTACGCAGACGGACGCGCAGGCTGCCGATGGCGTTTTCCATGGTCTGCTGCAGCGTCAGATAGCGCTGGCGGTAGATGGAAAAATCCGTCGGCTCTTCCACCTGGACACCCCGTCCCGTCGGCGACGCGCGCCGGCGGGGCGCGAAGACGCCCTCGATGGACTTTTCCAGGTAAGCGCGGACGTCAGCACAGGCGCGCGCTTCTTCGCCATCCTCACCGCGCGCGCTGGCCGGAACCGCGGGCGGGTCGCCATCCAGGGCCGCCGACAGCGCAATCGCGTCGGTCCAGGCCTGCCAGGAACCCAGCCGGTCGGTGGGCGACTGCCCCGGCGGGGTCGCTTCGATATCCGTCAAACGCGCGAGCAGGCGGATGAGCGCCGGGCCGCTGAGACCTGTGCGCCGTGGTTGTTGCACCATAGCACCAGAGCCAAAAAAGGACGCAGTTTACAGTAAAGCCCTTGGGAAACAGGACCCTGTGTACTGCGGATCACCCTGGATGGCTGCGGCCTGGCGTTTATTTGATGATACCAATGGTTACCCTGGAGCAGGAATGACCGGGCGCTAGGCTTACTTGCCGCCAACCACCTGCCACCGATCCTGCGTGCCGGCGTAGATCACCCCGTACTTCTCGATCGCCGCGGGATCGAACTTGAAGCCCAGGCCCGGCTCGCGAGGCAACAACACCTGGCCATCGCGGGCTTGCAGCTGGCGGTCGATCAGGCGGCGGAAGTTGACGATGTGGTCGTCGGGCATCCATTCGACATAGGTGCAATTGGGCGAACTGGCCACCAGGTGCGCGTGTACGTCGTGCCAGGCATGCGGCGCCACGGTGACGCCATGGCTGTCGGCCGTGGCGACGATGCGGCGAAACTCCGTGATGCCGCCGCACACGGTGGCGTCCGTCTGCAACAGGGTCGTCGCGTCGCGCGCCAGCAGGTCCTTGAAACGCCAACGGCCGGCCTCGATTTCGCCGGTCGCCACGGTGATGGGGGTGGCGCGCGCCAGGCGCACATGGTTGTCGATGTCGTCCGGCGAGAACGGCTCTTCGATCCAGAACGGCTGATAAGGCTCGAAGGCGCGCATGTATTCCAGCGCGGTGGGCAGGTCGCGCCAGGCATTGTTGGCGTCCAGCATCAAGCGTACGTCAGCGCCGATGGCCTCGCGTACCGCCGCGATGCGCTTGCGTTCGCCCGCCACGCTTTCCAGTCCGACCTTCATCTTGACGGCGCGGAAGCCGTCCTTGACGTGGCCTGCCATTTCCGCGGCCAGCTTGTCGGGCGTCTTGCCGGGCAGGTAATAGCCGCCGCTGGCGTAGGCGGGCACGCGGTCGTCCACCGTGGCGCCCAGGTATTGATAGAGCGGCAGGCCGGCACTGCGCGCGTTCAAGTCCCACAGCGCTATGTCGATGGCCGACAATGCGCGGACCACGCCCCCGGCGCGCCCTAGCAGCAGGGCTTCCTGGTACATCTCGCGCCACAAGCCTTCCACCCGCAACGATTCCTGCCCGACCAGGCGCGGCGCCAGCAGGTCGGTCACCGCCACCGATAGCAGGCGGCCGGCGCTGTTGACCGCATAGCAGTAGCCCAGGCCCTCGTGCCCATCGGTGCTGCGCACGCGCACCAGGCAGTACTCGCGCGCCGTGACCTGGCGCGTGGAAAAGGTGACTGGCTTGTCCAGCGGAACACGGGCGATGCAGACAGAAACGGATTCAATGGTGGGCATGAGGGAAGGAACTCCGATGTGGCTATGGCAGGCACGATGTGGCCGGTGCCGGCGTACGGCTTAGGAAAAACTCACTCGAACTTGATGTTGGCGTCCTGGATCACCTTGGTCCATTTGGTCTTTTCCGTATCGATCAACTGCTGGAACTGGACCGGCGACTCGTCCAGCGGCGTCAGTCCCAACTCGGTCAGGCGCTGGCGCACCCCGGGTTCCTGCAGCACGCGCGAGATTTCCCTGTGCAGGAAGGCGATGGTCTGCGGCGGCGTGCCGGCCGGCGCGATGATGCCGAACCACACATTGGCCTCGTAGCCCGGCACGCCGGACTCGGCCAGCGTGGGCACATTGGGCAACTGCGGCAGGCGTTGGGCCGACGTCACGCCCAGCGCCTTCAGCTTGTGGTCCTTGATGAAAGGCAGGCTTTGCGTGGGCGTGGCGAAAATCAGGGGAATCAGTCCGCCGATGACGTCGGTCTGCGCCGGCGCACCGCCCTTGTAGGGAATGTGGTTCATGCGGATGCCGGCCATCTGGTCGAGCAGTTCCAGCGAAATGTGCTGGGTCGACCCCTGGCCCGGCGTGCCGAAGTCGATGCCCTTCTGCTGCGTCTTGGCCAGGGCGATGAGGTCGTGCACGTTGTCGGGGCCGAACTTGGGATTGGCCACCAGCACGAACGGTGTGTCGGCGATCAGGGATACCGGCGCGAAGTCCCTCAGCGTATAGCTGAGGTTGGGATACAGCAGCGTATTGGTGACGTGGGACGAAATCACCAGCATCAGCGTGTAGCCATCCGGCGTGGCGCGCTTCAGCTCACCCGTGGCGATGGTGCTGTTGGCGCCCGGCTTGTTCTCCACGATGACCGGCTGCGGCCAGCGCTTGCTCAATTCCGCGGCGACCATGCGGGCGACCGTATCGTTGGATCCGCCCGGTGCCATGCCGACCATCAGGCGTACGGGTTTGTCCGGAAAGTCGGCGGCGGCTGACACCATTGCGGTGCCGGCCAGCAGCACACCAAGACTGAGTCCGGCCAGGACGCGGCCGACCCGCCGGCGGGCGCCGGCTTTGGGGGAATAGGACATGCGGGTCTCCTCGCAGGGTTTTTATGTCGTTGTCCCTGCATCCTAGACCCGGCATCTAAGCCGATAAATGGATAATTTGATTGATTGAATCGAGGAAATCGATGAGTTACCTCAGCGCATCCGCAGCCGGCGCGCCCGCCCCAGGCGCACCGGTAATCGGCAGATCCGCACTCAGCGCATCTGCAGGATGATTACCTCGCTGCTGGCCGGATCCGTCCGCTTGCGCAGATCCTTGACCGCGTCCTGCGTCACCGCCCCCCCCTGGTTGCCCCAGGCCGTACGCACGAAGGTCAGCACCTCGGCGATCTCCTTGTCCGACATCTGGTTGCGGAAAGGCGGCATGCGGTAAGCGTCAGGCATGCCGTTGGCCACGATGCGGCCCGAGCCATTCAAGGTGACGTTGATGCTGGACGCGTTCTCCTTGCTCATGGACGACGCCGCGCCCGCCAGCGGCGGAATCCACGGCGCCTGCCCGCGGCCTTCCGCGCCGTGACAGGCACTGCAACGCGCGGCGAAGGCCTGCGCACCGGGAATCTTCACGCGCTGGTCCAGCGCCAGCGTCTGGTTCGAGGACGTGTCGTATTTCCACGGCGGTCCGTCACGTTGCGGGTCACCAGGCAAGGACTTCAAGTAATGGGCGATGGCCTTCAGATCCTCGTCCGTCATGAACTGGGTCGAGTTGTTGATCACGTCCGTCATCGAGCCGAACACCACGGCGTGCTGGTTGCGCCCGGTCTTCAGGAATTGATAAACATCGGCTTCGCTCCAGCGGCCCAGGCCGGTGTTCGGATCGTTGCGCAAGCTGGGGGCGTACCAGCCATCCAGCAAGGCGCCAGCCATATAGTCCGGGCTGCTTTCGTCGAAGGCCTTCTCGTTGAACGCCACGCCGCGCGCCGTATGGCAGCTGCCGCAATGGCCGGCCGATTGCACCAGGTAAGCGCCCCGGTTCCACAAGGTGTTGTTGCCGTCGGCATCCTGCGCGGGCGTGGCGGCGGATGCAGCGGCGGACCCGGCCTGGGGCGCGGGCTTGGGCCGATACGTCCCGGACGGCGCGAAGGCCAGGTTCCACAAGGCCAGGGGCCAGCGCATGTTCAAGGGCCACTCGATGCCATTGGGCCGGTTTTCCTGCCGCACCGGCTGCACCGAATGCATGAAGTAGGCATACAGCGCGCGCACGTCGTCATCGCCGAGCTTCACGTACGACGGATAAGGCATGGCCGGATACAGCCGGTGCCCGTCGCGCGCCACGCCATGGCGCATCGCGCGGTCGAACTGCGCCAGGCTATAGGCGCCTATCCCCGTGGTCTTGTCGGGCGTGATGTTGGTCGTGTAGATCGAGCCGAGCGGCGTGGCCATCGCCAGGCCGCCGCTGAAAGGCGGCCGGTCCGGCACGCTATGACAGGCCACGCAGTCGCTGGCCCGGGCCACGTACTCGCCGCGCTGGATCAGCTGCGCCGAGGTGGTGTCGAGCCCGGGCTTGTCGGCGGCGCCCCCCGGATCGAAAGGCGACGAGGGCGTGTGGGTCACATAAGCGTAGCCGCCGATGACAACCACGACGACGATCGCCACCAAGGTGGCAAGAAAGCGTCCAAACCGGCTCTTCTTCATTTGCTGTCGCTATCCTGGAGGCGTGGATCAGGCTTTGAACGTGAACTTCGACAAAGGCATGCTGCGTATGCGCTGCCCCGTCAACGTGGACACCGCATTGGCCACCGCCGGCGGAATGGCCGGCAACGGCGGCTCGCCGATGCCGCCCATCTTCTCGCCACTCTCGACGATGCGCACGTGCACGCGCGCCATGCGGCCGGGCGGCAGGATGGGGTACATGTCGTAGTTGCGGGCCAGCGGCTTGCCCTGTTCGTAGACCGCTTGTTCCAGCAACACCTGCGACAGGCCCAGCGCGACCGCGCCGTTGACCTGATGTTCGACGATGGCCGGGTTCACGATGGAGCCGGGATCGATGGCCTCCCAGATATCGTGCACCACCACCTGGCCGTCCTTGTCGATCGACACTTCCGCGATGGCCGCCGCCTGCGTACCGAAAGGCGACGCCATGGCCACGCCACGCGCCCGCCGCGTGCCATCCTCGGCCGTATAGGGGCCGCGTTTCCAGCCGCCGGACAACTCGCCCACGGCCTGCAGCAGCCTGGTGAGGCGCTGATTGCCTTGCAGCAGCTTCATGCGCAGCGCATAGGGATCCTGCCCGCCTTTATCGGCCACCTCGTCCAGGAAGGCTTCGTAGAAGAAGTCGTTCATGGAATTGCCCACCGACCGCCAGTAACCCAGCATCATCGGCGTCTTCACATACAGCTGGGCGATGCGCCGGTTCGGAATGGCATAGGCCTTGCCGGCCAGCCCTTCGACCGCGGCCGGGTCGTGCTTGTCGGCCTTCTTGTTGGCGATGCCTTCCGTCGGGCCTTCCGTGGCGCTCACCGCTTCCAGGGCGACAGGCATGCCGTCGGCGTCCAGCGCGGCGCGAAAACGCACTGCCGCCATGGGCCGGCAGACATCGCGCAGGAATTCTTCCTCGCGACTCCAGATGACCTTGACCGGACGGCCCACCGCCTTCGCCAGTTCTATCGCCTGCGGGAAAGGATTGGCAGTGTTGTAGAGAAAATGGCGGCCGAAGAAACCACCCAGCATGGGCGAATGCACGGTGATCTGCTTGGGGTCCAGTCCGGTGCGCTTGACGATGTCCGCGAGGAACACATCCTGCGCCTGATTGGGCATCCACAGTTCGAGCGAGCCATCCGCATTGAAACGTGCCAGCGTCGACGACGGCTCCAGTTGCGCGTGGCGCAGATACTGGCTGTCGTAGGTGGCGCTGACCACGGTCTTGGCGTCCTGGAAGGCCTTGGCCATATCGCCTTCCGTCTCGGCGTCGACACCCGGGCCGCTCTGGCCCGCCAGGCTGTCGCGAAACGCGGCCGTCGAGAAGTCGGCCGGCATCACGCGCAGCGTTGAATCGGCGGCGGCCTCGCGCCAGTCGACCTGCACGGCTTCGACGGCGCGCTTGGCATCCCACCAGCGCTCCGCCACCACCGCCACCGCGCCGGGCAGGCGGTGCACGGAATGCACGCCGGGCATGGCCTTGACCTGGTCTTCGTTGCGTAGCGCGCCCACCGTCATGCCCAGTCGCGGCGCGTGTTGCACGGCCGCGTGCAGCATGTTGTCGACGCGCATGTCGATGGCGTACATCGCCTTGCCCGTGGACTTGTCGTGCACGTCCAGCCGCTGCACCGGTTTGCCTATCCACCGGAACTGCGCCGGGTCGCGCAGCTTCACGCTGCCGGGATCGGGTACGGGCAGGTCCATGGCGGCGCCCGCCAGCTCGCCATAGGTGAACGAGCGGCCGGACGCCGCGTGCTGGACGCGGCCAGGCTGCGTGGTCAGCTCGCTGGCCGGGATGTCCCAGCGATTGGCGGCGGCTTGCAACAGCATCGCGCGCGCCAGGGCGCCCAGGCGGCGCATGTTCGCGTAGCCGAAGCGCACGGACGAGCTACCGCCGGTGATGCGCCGGCCGCTATCCATGACGACGTAATCGCTGCCCGGTGGCGCGCTTTCCACGACGAAGGTCGCGGGGTCGGCATCCAGTTCTTCACCGACGATCTGCGCCATGGCGGTGTAGATGCCCTGGCCGCCTTCGACGAAGGCACTTTGCAGGCGGATGGTGTTGTCCGGGCGGATTTCCAGGAAGGCGGGGACCTTCGTGGCGCGGGCGGGGGCGGCTGCCGCGGCTTGCGCGCGCGCCGTGCCGACGGGCAGGCCAAAGCCCAGCACGAAGGCGCCCGCGGCGGTGCCGGCGGAAGCCAGCAGGAAGCGGCGGCGCGAGATGTTCGTGGCTTGCGCCGTCGGGAACGCATCGTCCGCGACGGTGGGGTTCGAGAGATTGTCCATTACACGCGCTCCGGGGTGCCCGTCGCGGCCACGTCGTGCACGGCGGCGTTGATGGCGTTGTACGTGCCGCAACGACAGAGGTTGATCATGGCGGCGGCAATCTCTTCGTTGGAAGGATTGGGCACTTGCTTGATCAAGGCCGTCGCGGCCATGACCTGGCCGGACTGGCAGTAACCGCATTGCGGTACCTGATGCTTGATCCAGGCGGCGACGACACGCTTGCCGACGCTATCGTCCTCGATGGCTTCGATGGTGGTGATGTGCTTGCCCGCCATGCCGTCGACGGGCGTCACACAGGAACGCATCGCCACACCATCGACCATCACCGTACAGGCGCCGCATTGCGCCAGTCCACAGCCGTATTTGGTGCCGGTCATGCCCAGCTCATCGCGGATCACCCACAACAAAGGCGTATCGGCGCTGGACTGGACCTGATGCAGCTTGCCGTTGATTTCGAGTTCCATGGGTCTTTCCTCGTGACGAAGAGGCCGGCATGCAGTCGTGGCGGCCGGCATTCCGTATTTGCTGTCTGCGGCGGCCACGGCGGAGATAAAACCAGGGGCCGAGCACCGCCAATCGCGGAAACGTTATCACGCGTAATGCTGAGTTGCTGCGGAAAATTGCGCGCTGCTACATAGCTGTGGGCGGTATGCGGGTGGATTGCTGGAGAAACAGGCAAGGGGAAATGAGGCTGGCGGCCAGCGCCAGGATCGGGCTTCATAGAGAAGGGCTATGCAGCGTTTCGCCGTTCCGATATGTATGTCGAAATACAGCGGAAAAGCGGAACAAACTTAGGCAAATTTTTGTGGCTGATTATTTTGATTTCTTGATGCCACTACCAAGGAGGAATCAGGAACCAGACCGGCAGGGTGCGGGACACACGCCTGCACGCACTCGTGCATCACTGCCTGCACTTTGGGAGTTCCCGTCATGACAACGAATATCTCGCACTGGCCGTCCACCTATCCCTGCACCGAGCCTCATATGCCGGCCCTCCCCGGCGCCGAAAGCCGCTACGAGCGCCTGGGCGGCGCATCGTTGGAGCTCGATGCGCACCTGGACGAATACAAGCCCAAACCGCGCGCGCGGCGGGATGAGGCCCGGGAACTGGCCCAGGGCCGGATCATTTTCTCCCACTACGTCAATAGCGACGAACACGAGCCGCCTGAAGAAATCCAGGAACTGCAACGGCAACGGTTCACTTCGCGGGCCGAGGCCGAGGCCGCCTTGGACAAGCTGGATGGCATCGTGTCCTTCTGGGCGTACCCTCACACGAAAGCCGTCCTGAACAGCGTCGCGGCGTTCGCCGAACACGCGGGCCAGAAAATGCGCAGCATCCGCATCACGGTAACGATGGGAATGAACTTCACGAATATCGAGGGTGTCGCGCCGGACGCGGCCGAGCAGATCGTCCTCGGCCGCTTGAAAGAAGCGACGAAGGACATACGCGGCGATATTCTGGTGGAGACGGGCGTCATTCCGCCAGAGAACACCAGGGCGGTGGTCATCAGATGGGACGCCTTCGACGGGCCGATCAGCACCAACGCCACCAGGGCGGCGATTCTTGCCCGCCACAGTGAACTCTGACCCGGCCCCGCCGTTTTCCAGCAGGTCTCTTACCGCACCAGGCAAGGCCTCTTGTTATCGAACTTCCACCCCGGCACCAGGAACTGCATGGCCGTGGCGTCGTCGCGGGCGCCCAGTGCGTACTGCAAGTACAACTGGTGCGCCTGCTCCACCGCATCCATATCCAGTTCGATACCCAGGCCGCCGCGCGTCGGCAGTTGCACGTAGCCATTCTCGATGCGCAGGGGATTGCGCGTCAGGTGCTGGCCGTCCTGCCAGATCCAGTGCGTGTCGATCGCCGTGACGCGGCCCGGCGCGGCGGCGCCGACATGCGTGAACATGGCCAGCGACACATCGAAGTGATTGTTGGAATGCGAACCCCAGGTCAGCCCGAAAGCCTGGCAGGTCTGCGCCACGCGCACCGATCCCTGCATGGTCCAGAAATGCGGATCCGCCAGGGGAATGTCGACAGACTGCAGCGACAAGGCATGCGCCATCTCGCGCCAATCCGTGGCGACCATATTGGTGGCCGTGGGCAGGCCCGTGGCACGGCGGAATTCCGCCATGACCTCGCGGCCGGAATAAACACCCTCGGCACCGCAAGGATCCTCGGCATAGGCCATCACGCCATGCAGGTCGCGGCACAGGCGCACGGCGTCGCGCAGCAACCAGCCGCCATTGGGATCCAGCGTGATACGCGCCCGCGGGAAGCGTTCGTGCAGCGCGCGGATCGCCTCGACTTCTTCCTCGCCACTCAGCACGCCGCCCTTCAGCTTGAAGTCCTCGAAGCCATAGCGCGCATACGCTGCCTCCGCCAGCTTGACGATGGCCTGCGGCGTCAGCGCTTCTTCATGGCGCAGGCGCAGCCAATCGTCCTGCGCCTTGGGCGCGGTCTGGTAGGGCAGATTGGTCTTGCGCCGATCGCCCACGTAGAACAGGTAGCCCAGCATCTGCACGGACGTACGCTGCACGCCCTCCCCCAGCAGCGCCGCCACCGGCACTTCCAGGAACTGGCCCAACAGGTCCAGCAAGGCCGACTCGGCGGCGGTCACCGCATGGATGGTCACGCGCAGATCGAACGTCTGCTGGCCACGGCCGCCGCTGTCGCGGCCGCCGAACTGGCGCCGCATGTCGTTCAAGACGGCCTGGTAATCGCCCAGCGCGCGGCCGAGCAGCAGCGGCCGTGCGTCCTCCAGCGTGGCGCGAATCTTCTCGCCACCGGGGACTTCACCCACGCCCTGGCGGCCCGAACTGTCGGTCAGGATCAGGAGATTGCGCGTGAAGAAAGGGGCGTGCGCGCCGCTCAGGTTGAGCAGCATGGAATCGTGGCCGGCCACCGGCACGACGCGCACATCGGTAATGACGGGCGCGCGGCCCGGAGGTTCGTGGGGGGAGCAAGAAGACATGATCGGATTCCAACTGCTGTGCCGGCCGCCTGCGCGGCCGACGTTCAGAAAGGAGCAACTGCCGGTTGCGGTCTGGGGGCCACGGTGTCCGGCTTGCTGCAAAACGTTTTACTGCACGGATGCCTGCTGCAAAAGGCATTTACTGCAAAGTAGTCAACCACACAGCGGTTGACGACGATCCGCTTACTGCAAAGTGATGTGTCCTGTCTCGATCACCTGCTTCCAGCGCGCGCTTTCCTTGGCCTGGAATTGGGCGAAATCATCCGGCGAGCTGGCGACCACTTCCAGGCCGACATCGGTGAAAGGCTTGCTCACGGCGGGGTCCTTGACCGCATCGATCAAGGCATTGCTGATCTGCTTCTTCAAATCGGCCGGCAAACCCTTGGGCGCGACGATGGCCTGCCATGCGTAGACTTCCAGGCCAGGCATCTTCAGCTCATCGAAGGTCGGTACGTCGGGCAGCACCGCCGCGCGCTTGTTACCCGTGATGGCGATGGCCTTCAACTTGCCGGCCTTGATATGCGCCAGTACCGCGTTGAGGTTCTGGAAGGACATGTCGACCTGGCCGCCCAGCAGATCCGAGATGGCCGGCGCGCCGCCCTTGTAAGGCACGTGCAGGCCCTTGGTGCCGGTCTTCTGCCAGAACAGTTCAGCGGTCAGGTGGTCCGAGGAACCGGCGCCCGACGTGGCGAAGCTGATCTCGCCCGGCTTGGCCTTGAGCAGGGCCAGTACGTCCTGGATCGAATTGATCCTGGGCGCCAGCTTGGGGCTGACGACCAGCACATTGGGCGTCTGCACGGCCACGCTCAGGTAGGTGAAGTCCTTGTCCGGGTTGTATGGAATGGCGGGCATCAAATGCTGGGCCACCACCAGCGGCGCCAGCGAGGACACCATCAACGTGTAGCCGTCCGGAGCCGAACGCGCCACGAAGGACGCACCGATGGTGCCGGTGGCGCCAGCCTTGTTCTCGATGACGAAGGACTGCTTGAACTTGTCGCCCAGCTTGTTGAACACGGCCCGTGCCACGGCGTCGGTGGCGCCGCCCGGCGGAAACGGAACGATGACGTTGACGGTCTTCTCAGGCCAGGCCGCGTGGGCGGCCGTGGATAGGGCGGCCGCGGCGCACAGGCCGAGCGCGAGCATGCATTTCAATGCCTTGGACTTCATGGGTGTTGTCTCCTGATGAATCTTTTAATTGGTGCCGCCGGGAAGACCGCGCCATGCGCCGGCTTACGAGCGCCCGGCGCCCCACCTGCTGCCATGGCCAGGCGCTTGCGCGCAGGGCACGTCGCGGTGGGACCGCTGGCATCCTGCCGCGGATGCCGGGCCTTCCACTAGAACGGTGTTTGCCACGATGTTAACGTTAACATGCGGGACTTGGCGTAGTATTGACCGTCTTTTTCCAAAAATACACCAGGGAATACCCTTAAATGAGCGTCCGCGTCGATCGATCCGCCCCTGCCGTCCGACTATCGGACAAGGGCGGCGTCACCCTGCGGGAGGTGGCCCGCGCCGCCGATGTGTCGATGATCACGGTCTCGCGCGCCATCAATAATCCGCAGCAGGTTTCCCCGCTCACGCTGGAGAAAGTGAATGCGGCCATCCAGGCCTTGGGCTATGTGCCCAACCTCATGGCCGGTGGCCTGCGTTCGGCGCGCAGCTATCTTGTGATGGCCCTGGTGCCCACCATCACCGGCTCCCTGTTCGGCGGCATGCTGCAGGCACTGACCGAATCGCTGGAGGCCAAGGGTTATCAACTGATGGTGGGCCAGATCGGTTACGGACAGGCGCACGGGCAGTCGCGCGAGGACGCGCTGTTGCGCGCCATCATCGGACGCCGCCCCGATGGCATCGTCCTCACCGGCATCATGCATTCGGCGCAGGGTCGCCAGTTGTTGAAGTCGTCCGGCATCCCCGTCGTGGAAACCTGGGACAGCACGCCTACCCCCATCGACATGCTGCTCAGCCTGTCGCATGACGCCATCGGCCGCGCGGTCTGCGACTACTTGCACGACGCTGGCAAGACCCGCTGTGCCATCCTCGGCGGCGACGATGAACGCGCCCAGCGCCGTGCCGAAGGCTACCGCAGCCGCGCGCGCGAGCTGGGCTTGCCGGCGCCCTTGGTGCATCTGGTGCCCGCGCCGACCACCCATGCCGACGGCCGCGCCGGGCTGGGCGCGATCCTGGCCCGGGACGCGTCGATACAAGCCGTGTTCTGCACGTCGGACATGATGGCCATCGGCGTCATCACGGAAGCGCTTGCGCGCGGCTTGTCCGTGCCCGATCGCCTGGCCGTCATGGGATTCGGCGACATGGGCATCGCCGCCTCGATGACACCCAGCCTGACCACGGTGCGCGTGGACGGCGCCGCCATCGGCGCCACGGCGGCCGAGATGATCGCCGCGCGCGCCACCGGCCAGGCCCCCGCGCAAGCGGTCGTGGACATAGGCTTTACCATCGTGCAACGGGACAGCGCCTGACCGGCGGCGCGGCATGGCATGGCATCGTCAGGCGACGCCCGTGGCGAATCAGAACGATCGAATGAACGATCGAATAAAAGATCGAATGAACAACCGAGGAGACCAGTATGAAGGCGGCGTATTACGAAACCCGAGGGCCGGCACGGACGGTCCTGCGCGTGGGCGACATTCCAGCGGATGAACCCGGTCCCGGCATGCTGCGCGTACGCATTGCGTCGTCGGGCATCAATCCGTCGGACGTGAAGACGCGCAGCGGCAACAGCCCCAGGCCGCAGCCCTGGCCGCGCGTCGTTCCCCATCATGACGGCGCCGGCACGGTCGAGGCCGTTGGTAGCGGCGTGGACCCGCAGCGGATCGGCCAGCGCGTGTGGCTGTACGAATGCCAGATCGATCGTGCCGGTGGCACCGCGGCGGAGTATGTCACGGTGCCTGAGGGCCTGGCCGTGCCCTTGCCGGACAACGTGTCCTTCGACATCGGCGCGGCGTTGGGCGTGCCGGCCTTGACCGCATGGTTCTGCGCCGACCGCGCCGGCGCGGCACCCGGCCGCAACGTTCTCGTGCATGGCGCCGTCGGCGCCGTGGGTTTCTATGCGGCGCAGATGGCGCGGCTGCGCGGGGCCCGCGTGCTGGGAACGGTGTCCAACGAGAGCCAGGCGGCCGTGGCCCAGGCCGCCGGCATCGCCACCGTACTACGCGGCGACGATCTGCCCCTTCGCGCGCGCGCGTGGCTGCAGGCCCAGGGGCCGGCCGAGGATGGCAAGCACGGCGGTGTCGCACAGCCAGACGGTCAGGCGGCCAAGGACGCGGCGGGCAACGGGGCAAGCCATGACGGCTTCGACGGCATCATCGATCTGGACTTCGCGGCCAACCTCGCCGCCAATGTGGAACTGGCGGCAGTCAACGGCCGTCTGGCGGTCTACGCGTCCGACACCAACCTGGAGCCCGCCGTACCCGTGCGGGCGCTGATGCGCCGCAATTTGCAGGTGGCCTTCCTGTTGCTCTATACCCTGCCGCTGGCCGAAAAGCACCGCGCCATCGCGGACCTGAGCGGCTGGTTGGCCATGGATGCCTTGAAGCATCCCTCGATCCATGCCTATCCCCTGGACGACATCGCCTCCGCGCACGAAGCGGTGGAAACGCGGCGGCACGTGGGCAAGGTGGTGGTCCGTCCTTGACCTGGTTTCAACGGATTTCATGATTTCCCATCCCGAAATCGATTGAAATAAACGCGTCGCGGCGAGGGCTTCCTGTGCGGTGCATTGCGCAGATAATGCAATCGCACTGTACGCATCCAGTCACGGATGCCAGTTCAAGGAAGGAGCACCGAATATGAAAACCATCGCCAAGATCGCCACATCCACGGGTATCGCGTTGATCGTCAGCCTGGGGGCCATGACGGTGCCAGCCGCCGCGCATGCTGACGTCAGCATAAGTATCGGTGTCGCGCCTCCGCCTCCGCGCGTGGAAGTGGTTCCCGCACCGCGCCCCGGTTATATCTGGGCGCCGGGCCATTGGGAATGGCGCCACAACCATCATGTGTGGATCGCGGGCAGCTGGCTGCGGGCGCGTCCTGGCTATGCCTACCATGCGCCGGAATGGCACCAGGCCAACGGCCGCTGGGTCTATGCCGCGCCGCGCTGGGATCGCGACGGCGACGGCGTGCCCAATCGCCACGACCGCCGTCCCAACGATCCCTATCGCCGTTAAGCCAGGGGGCGCCGTGCCGCCGCCGGCCAAAGCCGGCATATAGCAAAAAGCCCCGCCATATGGCGGGGCTTTTACTTTCGGGCAGACTTAACCGAAGGTGAACGCGTAGGCCGATACGCCCGGGTCCAGGAATTCGATGGCGAAGGTGTGATCGCCCACCGCACCCGGCTGGCGCAGCAGCTGGTAGAGCCGCTGCTCGGTCACCGTGCCGCTGCCATCGGCGGCGACGTCGGCACCGTGCGCAGCGCCAGGTTCCTTGCCGTCCACCGTCACGCGGAAGCGTACGGGCTTGTGGTCCGGTCCCGGTCCCAGCACCAGGTGGAGGTCGCGGGCATGGAAGCGGTAGACGATGCGGCCACCGGACTGCTCCAGGCGCGCCTGTTCATCTTCCACGATCCAGGTGCCGCCCAGGCCCCACTGATTCAGCCGCGGATGGTCCGGCGCGGTGTACGCCGCCGGATCGTCGTGCGTCACGCGGCCCGAGGCGAAGCGCTCCGCACGTGCATAGCCGACATACGTTTCCGGCGATCCCACTTCCGCCATGTCGGGCGCCAACTGCGCACCCTGGCCCTGCACATCGGCCACCTGGGTCGAAACGTCGCGCGCGCCAGCTTCACGCAGCAGCTGCTGGATGACGCGTTCGGACTGGTCGTATTCGCCTTCGCCGAAATGGTGATGGCGGATGCGGCCTTGCGCGTCGATGAAGTAATGGGCGGGCCAGTACTGGTTGTTGAAGGCGCGCCAGATCGCATAGTTGTTGTCGATGGCGATGGGATAGTCCAGGCCCAGCTTGGCGGCGGCGCGCTTGACGTTGTCGGCATCGCGCTCGAAGGCGAATTCGGGGGCATGCACGCCGATGACCACCAGGCCCTGGTCACGGTATTTTTCGGCCCAGGCTTTGACATAAGGCAGGGCGCGCAGGCAGTTGATGCAGGAGTAGGTCCAGAAGTCGACCAGCACCACCTTGCCGCGCAATTGCGCCATGGTAAGCGGCTGCGAATTGAGCCATTGCACCGCGCCGTCCAGGGCGGGAGCCGGGCCTTCGTCTGGCAGGGAGAGCGATTGCGGAGCCTTGGCTTGCATGGCGCCGCCGGTCATGGCGCCAGTCATCGCGCCACCGTTCATGGCACCACCGTTCATGGCGCCACCGTTCATCGCGCCGCCTGACGCAGCGGCATCACCGCTGGGCGCCGCGCCCGGCACCTTGTCGCCCGCCAGGCGGGTCACCAGGGACTGCTCCAGGCTGCCCGTCGATGCCGTCGACACCTGGGCCAGCACGCCCGTGTCCCAGCCCATCGCAATCGCGGCCACGCCCGCCAGCATCAACACGCCCAGGCCACGGCGCACCCACTCACCGGCGCCCAGCGAGCGCTTCATCGCGCTGAAGACACGGCCGCCCGCCAGCAGGGCCAGGCCCAGGGACGTCGCTGCGCCAGCCGCATAGGCCAGCAGCAACACCGTACTGCCCACGTTAGCCCCTTGCAGCGCGGCGCCCGTCAGCACCAGGCCCAGGATCGGGCCCGCGCAAGGCGCCCACAGCAAACCGGTGGCCACGCCCAGCAGCAATGCCGCCCAGGGTCGTCCCTGCCCGTCCTGGGCCGTCTGCGACAGGCGGTTGCCCACCGAAACCAGGGGCTGGGTCAGCCGTTCCGACACATGGGGGAGGAGCAGCGCCAGGGCAAAGCAGGCCATCAGGGCCAGGGCCAGCCAGCGGCCGTACTGGTTGGCCGTCACCACCCACCCGCCGCCGACCGCGGCCAGCGTAGCCACCACCGCGAAGGTCAGCGCCATGCCGATCAGCAGCGGCAGGCCGCTGCGGCGGAAAGGCTGGCTGGCGCTGGAGAAAACGAAGGGGAGGACCGGCAGGATGCAGGGGCTGACGATGGTCAGCGCGCCTCCCAGGTAGGCGAGGAGAATGAGCAGGAACATGGCCGTAACTCCGTGGACATTATCTTATTGATATGAAACCAGGCTTCATGCCCAGTAGATGCCCGAAGCGTAGTCCCCGGTCCCGCTTGAAGTCCTCACGCAAAGTTAAACATTCCGTGAGGAATGGCCCCCCGTACCGCGCGGAACGCGGCCAGGCTTACTTCGTGGCGGGCGCGACGGCGGCGCCTTCGATGTTGTGGCGCTGAAGCGCTTCGGCGACGAAGCCGCTGGCTTTCATCTCCTCGACGAAGGCCGTCAACACGTTGGCGGCATCGTCGCCACGGCCCTTGGGCAGGCCCATGGCCTGGCGGATCACCATGAAGCTGCCCGGCACCATGCGCAAGCCGGGGATACGCTTGAGATCGTGTTCCAGCTGCTGACGCACCCCGGCAGCGACGTCGGCCTTCTCCGCGACGAAGGTGTCCACCACGGCAGGCGACGTGGGCGCACGCAGCAGCGTAGCCTGCTTGATCTCGCGCGTCAGGTACAGATCGTAGGCACTGCCCTTGCCCACCATGACGGTCCGTCCCGCCACATCGACATCGGCGATCTCGCGCACGGGCGAATCCTCGCGCACGGCATACGCACCTTCGATCAGCACATAGGCATCCGTGAAAGCGATACCGGCGCCACGCACCGGATCGATGGCGAAGAAACCGATGTCGGCCTGCTCCGCCGTCACCGCATCCACGGACTTGCCCGCGCTGTCGAAAACCACCAGATCCAGCGGCACGCCCAGGCGCTCGGCAAACGCATGCGCCAGGTCCACCGATACCCCGGCGGCGCCCGTGGCGCCATCCCGGCGCGCCAGGATGGGGTTACCCACGTTGATGGAGGCGCGCAAGCGGCCCGTGGGGGTGAACTTGGCGACGATGGAGGAATCGATGGAAGAAGTCATGGGCTTTCCGTTTCTACGTTCAGGTGAGGCAGGAGTATGAGAGGACGCGGCGCCACCTTGGGCAGCCGCATTGCGGTAAACAGCGGGCGCCACCAAGCCCCCTGCGGCGGTGAAAAGACAGCGCTCCACGAACCTTCTACGCGATACATCGGACATTTTGCCTTCTCCTTATTTTCAGCCAGCTTAATCGGCTTTTCGGGAACTCGACTATCCGCTTGATGCCGCGTATTTTCAACTGTGGCGCCCCCCCTTCACGCGCTATATCGCGCCACTTCGCCGCCACAGCAAAGGTCGACCAGGCCGCCTTCCAGCGTTTCGCCAAACCAGGTGCGGATGGCGGCGCGCCGCTCACCCACGTACTCGGGCTGGCCGTCCGCATCGAGCAGCATGCACAGGTCGTGGCCAGGCACCAGCAGCGTGGCCGGCACGCGTTTCCAGTAATCCCAAATGACCGCCAGGCTGGCACGGCTGGCGTCCAGGTCGGCGGTGTCCGCCACCGTCATGGACAACAGTTCGGCGCGATTCTTGGCGGCATCGCCGGTGAACAGAATGGGACGCTCCGCGGCCACATAGAACACCAGGCAACCAGGCGTATGGCCGGGCGCGTCGATGGCGGTGAAGCCCGGCAGGAAAGCATCGCCATGCCGCACGCGGCGCACGCGGCTGGACGCGGCCAGTTCACGTACGTAGAGTTCGGGCAGCGGATTGAAGCCCGGTGGCTGGGCCGCGGCCCAGTTCAATTCGATGTCGCCTATCCACACCGTCGCATTGGGGAACAGCGTGAAGTTCACCGCATGATCGTAGTGCGCATGCGTCAGCACGACGTCGGTGATGTCCTGCGCCTTTACGCCTAGATCGTCCAGCTGCTTGTGCAGATAATGGCGTACGCCGAACGCGCCGACGTCGACCAGGATCTGGCGGCCCTCGCCGCGCAGCAGCGTGGTGGTGCTCCAGCCCAGCCCGCCGTGGAACAGCGCACGGCCGGGGAAGCCTTGCACCAGTACATCGATGTTGTACATGTCTCGCTCCGTTCTTATTGCGCGGTCACGCCGGCCTGCTGGATCAGCCTGCGAAAGCGTTCCAGGTCATCGCGCATGGTCTGCGTGAATGCCTCGGGCGTGCCCGCCACGATATCGTTACCGCCCTCGGTTTCCAGCTTTTGCACGACGTCCGGCATTTTCACCGCCTTGACCGCCGCATCGTGCAGGCGCGCGATGACGCGGGGATCGGTGCCTGCCGGCGCCAGCAATCCCTGGAACTGAGTGACGTTGAAATCCTTATAACCCAACTCTTCCATGGTGGGCAGGTCCGGCAGTACGCCCGCGCGCCTGGGGCCCGAGACCGCGTAGCCGCGCAGGCGTCCGGCGCGGATATGCGGCACCGAGGTGACCACCGTATCGAAGGTAAATGTCAGCTGGCCGCCGAGGACATCGGTCAGCGCCTGGGCATTGCCCTTGTAGGGGGCGTGGGTCAGCTTGGTGCCCGTCATCACGCCCAGCAGCTCGCCCGCCAGGTGGCCGCCGGAACCGATGCCCGCCGACCCATACGACACCTGGCCCGGATGCGCCTTGGCCTCGCGCACCAGATCGTCCACGCTGTGGATGGGCGACTTGGCCGGCACCACCAGCACGTATTGATAGCTGGTCAGCTGCGAGATGGGCGCCAGGTCCTTCAGGGGATCATAGGGTGTGCTTTTGTACAGCGACGGATTGACCACCAGCGGGCCGCTGGCATCCAGCAGCAGCGTGTAGCCGTCGGGCGCCGCCTTGGCCACCATGTCGGTGCCTATCATGCCATTGGCGCCCGGCTTGTTCTCCACCACCAGGGCGACGCCCAGGTCGATCGACATCTTCTGCGCCACCACGCGCGCGGTGATGTCGGCCGCGCCGCCGGCCACATAGGGCACGATCAGGCGTATGGGACGCTCGGGATAGTCGGCCCGCGCCGGCGCGCTGGCTGCCAGGACCGCCCCGGCCACCACCAGCAGCGCGGCCGCCCGCCGGTAGAGTGATGGGATTGAATACATGATGTCTCCTCGCACGCTGTGCTTTTGTTCTTTAAGACGTTCAGAGAGGAATCGAGGGGGCGGAGCCCCTTCTGGCCCCCGACAAAACTATCTATTGAGCGTCCAAGTCGGGGCCGCCGCCAATCCCGTCAATCAATCCTTTGCATTCGCGGCGTGCTGGCGCAGCAGGGCCACTACCGCGGCATCCAGCTTGATGCCCTGCTCGCGCTGGCGGCGCAGCTTGCCCAGCTCGATCTCGCCCGGCACGATCACCGGCTGTCCGGCCACCGCCGGTTCGCTGCCGTGCAGAATGGCGGCGAAGTCTTTCATCCGCTCGGTCAGCCACTGCGGCGAACCCAACTTGGTGGTGTCGATGAGAATGAAGAAATGCCCCAGGTTCTGCGCCTGCTCCGGTGCATCCGACCACGATTGCACATGCGTCAGGTACGCGGCGTTGGACAACAGGCCGGAGAACAGGTCCACCAGCAGGGCCAGGCCATAGCCCTTGTGCCCGCCGATCGGCAGCAGGAAGCCGTCCAGCGCGGCCTTGGGATCGGTCGTGGGCCTGCCCGCCGCATCCGTGGCCCAGTTGTCGGGAATCGACTGCCCCGCCTTCATCGCATTGCGGATCTTGGCGCGCGCCACCACGCTCATGGCCATGTCCAGCAGGAAGGGATCGCCGCCCGGGTTGGGCACGCCGAAACCCAGCGGGCTGTTGCCCAGCCGCGCATCGCTGCCGCCCCAGGGGGCGATGGTGGTGGTGGCGTTGCTGCCGATGATGCTGGCGAATCCGGCCTGCGCCGCGATCAGGCCATAAGGCGAGATCGGGCCGAAGTGATTGCTGCCCCGTGCAAAGGCCACGCCCACGCCCTGCGTACGCGCCGCCTCCATCGCCGCGCGCAAGGCATGCATGCCGACCAGCGGCCCCACGCCGTTGTCGCCATCGACCAGGCGCAAGGCCGGCGCCGGTGCTTCCACCTTGATGCGGGCATGCGCGTTGATGCCGCCGATCTGCAGGCGTTCGCCATAGGACTCGATGCGCGAGAAGCCATGCGTGGACAAGCCGAACAGATCGGCCAGCAACAGCACTTGCGCGACGTCGGCGGCATCTTCGCGCGACAGGCCCAGGCCCTGGAAGGCACGCGTGCCCAGCTGGGTCAGTTCGGCCTCGTTGAAATGCGGGGTATCTTGCGAAACAGCGGCAGCAGTCGTCATCGTGGTATTTCCCATACGTAAACCATCAATCCGCGTGCAGATGCGCGCGGCGCACCACCTCGCCCCAGCGCTTTTGCTCGCTGGCGATGAAGGCGGAGAACTCCTCGGGACCGGCGCCGGACGGCGTGCTGGAGTCTTGCTCCAGGCGACGCCGCACCGTGTCGGAACGCAAAGCGACCAGCGCGGCCTGGTGCAGGCGAGCGATGGCTTGCGGCGGCGTACCGGCTGGCGCCAGCAGGCCGAACCATTGCACGCTCTCGAACCCCGGATAGCCCATCTCGGCCACCGTGGGCACGTCCGGCACGGCGGCCAGGCGTTGGGCCGAGCCGACCGCCAGCAGATGGATCTTGCCGGTCCGTGCATGCGGCAACAGGCCCGGCAGTCCGGCGGCGGCCGCGTCGATATTGCCGGACAACAGATCCGTCAGCTGGGCACCGGTGCCCTTGTAAGGCACGTGCACCACATCGATATCGGCGGCCGTCTTCAACATCTCGAAGGCCAGGTGGCCGGCGCTGCCGTTGCCCGCCGAGCCGTAGTTCAGCTTGCCCGGCGCGGCCTTGGCCTTGGCCACGAAGGCCGGCAGATCCTTGACGTGCAACTTCTCGTTGACCGCGAACACCATGGGCAGCTTGGCCAGCAGGATGATGGGGGCGAAGTCCTTTCGCGGGTCGTAGGGCAGCTTGGACATCATGGCGGGATTCACCGCCAGCGTGCCGACGTGGCCCAGCAATAGCGTGTACCCGTCGGGGGCGGCGCGCGCCGCTTCCTGCGTCGCGATGGTGCCCTGGCCGCCGCCCTTGTTTTCCACGACCACCTGCTTGCCCAGGTCGCGCGACATTTCCATGGCGATGGCACGGGCGATCACGTCGGAACTGCCACCGGGGCCGTAGGGCACCAGCAGCCGCAGCGCGTGGTCGGGCTGCCAGGCAGCGGGTGCGGCAGCCTGCTGCGCCACGGCGGGGAGCGCCGCGATGGCCAGCGACGAGGCCAGCAGCAATCGCGGCAGCAGTGACCGCGCCAAAAGCGGCGTTGGCGAATGCGGGGCGAACGCGGCCAGGGCATGGCGGGGAAGCGCGACCAGCGCTCGCCGGTAACGCGAGCGCCGGGGGATGGCATTGAGCATCTGTGTCTCCTTTCCCTTTCTTATTGAAGGTATCGGCGACGGCAGCCACGAATGGCTTGCTGTCATCGTGCGGAAAAGATGATGCGGGCGCGCCCTTATCCAGTAAAGTGCAAATATTCGAACGATTAATGCATGAAACACAAGATTTGATCCAAGCCCCTTTTGGCTATGGGCCTGGGCCTGGCCGTGGCCACGACTGGGCCGGGGCCTGGGCCTGGGGCCAGTACCTATATATCAACCAACTCACCAAGCACGAGACTCATGAAATTCGATCTGGCGGATTTACGGGGATTCCTGGCGGTGGCCGACCTGGGCAGTTTCCGCGCGGCTTCGCTTTCCATGCACCTGTCCCAATCGGCCCTGTCGCGCCGCATCGACAAGCTGGAAGACGCCCTGGGCGTGGAACTGTTCAGCCGCAGCACCCGCAAGGTCGAACTCACGACCATCGGCCGCGGCTTCGTACCCCGTGCCCGCAACGTGCTGAACGAACTGGAAAGTGCGCTGGTAGGCATCCAGGATGTGGCCGAACGCATGTCGGGCCTGGTCACCGTCGCCTGCGTGCCGTCGGCCGTGGCCTACTTCCTGCCCGCCGTCATGCTCGAATACCACCAGCAATATCCCCGCATCCGCATACGCGTGATCGACGAATCGTCCTCCGTCGTGCTAACCGCCGTCGCGCGCGGCGATGCGGATTTCGGCCTGACCTACATCGGCACCCAGGACGCCGACATCGATTTCCAGCCGCTACTGGAAGAGCCCTTCGTGGCGGCGGTGCACAAGGACCACCCGCTGGCCCGGCGGCGCCAGGTCAGCTGGAAGGATCTCAGTGACTATGAATACATCAGCCTGGCGCAAGGCAGCGGCAACCGCTTCCTGATCGATCAGGCGCTGGCGCACAGTGAAATCAAGCCCCGTTGGGCTTGCGAGGTGCAGCACGTGCCCGCGCTGGTCAGCATGGTCGAAGCCGGCCTGGGCGTAGGCGTGGTGCCGCGCCTGGCCATGCCGCCGGGGCGCCATGATGCGCTGGTCAGCCTGAAGCTGAATCAACCGGTGGTCAGCCGCACGCTGGGCCTGATCCAGCGCCACGGCCGCGCGCTCAGCCCCGTGGCGCAGCTATTGTTCGACATGGTGGTGAAACGGCCCGGCGGCCTTTGAGAAAGCGCAGCTCACCCATCCCGGCGTTTCGCGTCGCTGCCAGGAAACGCCCGTGCCGCGAGCCATCGGCACCGCCGCCGTTTGCAGGGCTCAGGCCCGCCGCCGATCGTGCACGACCAGTGCCAGGAAAACCAGGCCTGCGGCCAGGCTGGTGCAGCCGCTATAGCTGACCAGGCCCAAGCCCCAGCCCTGGCGGCCGACGATGACCCACAGGGCCAGCAGCAGGCCCGTCCAGCCCAGAATCCGCAGCAGGCGCGTGACGCGGGCCGACAACGCGCGGCCGAACAGGTCTTCCTGATGCCTGTCCATCGCAAAAGCCAGCGCCGCGAAGGCAGCCACGCTGATCAACAACGTCCACAGGTGGATCACGCGCCCTCCCGTGTGACGGCGGCAGGGCGCGCCGCGCCAGTGCCAGTGCCGGCATCCTGCCCCACCCTGTCACCCGCGCGCGGACCCGCCTTGCGCGCCGGCTTCACACGCGGCTTGTGGTGTTGCGCCGTCAACGCCAGCATGACGTGCAGCAACGCCAGCGCCCACGCCATCAGGTCCACACCGGCATACACCCAATCGCCCACGGCAACGCTGCGCCAGAATGGCCGCGAGGTGGTCAAGGCATTGAGCACCGGCAACAACGCCAGCATGGCGGCCGCCAGCCACAACAACTCGATCCAGGCGCGCCGCGCAGGCCGCGCCAAGGCATACAGGAGGGTCCCCGCCCACACGCCGAAAAAGACATTCACTTCCGCGGCGCCGCGCCCGCCGAGATCCACCGGCAACAGGCGATTGCCCCACAGGTAAGCCGTCATGGCGACCGACAACCCGGCAATCGCCGCGATGTTCAGCCGCTCCACCAGTCGAAAACCGAAATAAGGCTTCATTGGATCGGGCAACTGCTGGCGACGCTTGACCGTCCACATCACCAGCCCGGTACCGACCATGGCCGTTCCGGCCAGGCTGACGATGAAATACAGCCAGCGTAACTGCAGATCGCTGAACCGGCCCAGATGCAAGGCATACATCACGCCGCGTGTCTCGGCAGCGGGGCCGACCTGGTCGTGCACCTCGATCAGCTTGCCGCTGACGCCGTCGAACAGCAAATACTGTGGACTCATGGAAACGCGCGCGCCATCGGCCGGCGTCAACGCGACACGGGCGCTGCTGTCGCCAGGATTGGCGACGGTCACCCGGCCGACCTGGTCCTTGCCCCACCGCGCCTGCGCTTGCCTCACCATTTCATCGACGGGCGCCAACGGCGCCGCCACCCCCGTCGCCTTGCCCGGCTGCAGGAACGCATTGACCTGCGTGGTCAACTCCTGCCGCTGCGCCGGCGACTTGTACGCCGCCTGGTCGCCCCAAGGCATGTAGAGAGCCATCAGCGTGACCAGCCCGGTGTAGGTGATCATTGCGTGAAACGGCAGGCCGAACACCGACAGCGCATTGTGCGCGTCGAGCCAGGACCGTTGGCCCTTGCCCCAGCGGAAGGTGAAGAAGTCGACGAAGATCTTCTTGTGCGTGATGACGCCGCTGACGATGGCCACCAGCATGAACATGGCGCAGAAGCCCGCCAGCCATCTCCCCCACAAGACAGGCATGTAGTAGAACTGGAAATGGAAGCGGTAGAAAAACTCGCCCCCCAGGGTATCGCGCGCCTTTATTTCCTCGCCGGTAGCGGGATTGAAGTTGGCGCTGCCGAACGTGCGCCGCCCGCCAGGGGCAGCTTGCGGCATGCGCCAGAACGCCGATGCCGTGTTGCTGCGCACCGTCGGCAGGGTCAGGCTCCATTGGGTGGTACCCGCGGCCACCTGTCCCAGATGATCGGCCACCCGTTGCGCCACTTCGGCCGCGTCCGTCTGCGCCTGCCGCACGACTTCCGGGCGCATCCAGTCCGACAGTTCTTCCTTGAAATAGCTGACCGTGCCGGTGAGGAACATCGCATACAGCAGCCAGCCGACCAGCAGCCCCGACCAGGTGTGCAGGTCGGACATGGTCTGGCGAATGCCGCGCGGCTTGGGCGTGGCCGTCGTGGGGTCGGCCTTCTGCGTGGAGACTCCGTTCTTCACAGTCCCGCCCCTCCCCGCGTCGCCAGGCTCGCCATCAACAACAGCGGTGCCGCGACGACCAGCAGTCCTACCCAGGCCCGCAACGCGCTACGCACGGCGAACACCCACACCACCGCCCCGGCATACAGCGCGAAGCTGGCCAATTGCCCGGTCAGCACCGCTTGCGCGCGCGTCATGGGCAAGGCCAGCACCGCCACGCTGAACAGCGCGGCCAGGCCGTAGCCGCCGACGATGGCGGCCACGATGCGGGACAGCAGAGGAAAAACAACAGGTATCTTCAAAGCCATCACAAGGTCCGCCGCGAAGCGGGCTTAAAACACGCGCCGCCGTCAAGGAGGCTTGAATACAGGACCCGCCGCGCAGCAGGCTCAAAAATCGATCTGGGCCGACAGCAGCACCGTGCGCGGCGCGGCCACGGTGGCGTAGGTACCGCTGGCCAGCCAGTAGGTCTTGTTGAACAGGTTCTCGACCGTGGCCCGCAACACGACGTCCTTGCCCAGCACGCGAGTGCGATAGCGCGCACCCAGGTCGTAACGGGTCCAGCTTGGCATCTTCATCGTGTTGGCGGCATTGAAATACAGCGACGAGGTGTAGATCATGCGGCCGTTCAGGCTCAGCCCCTGCACACCGGGCACGTCCCAGTCCAGGCCCAGATTATAGGTATGGTTGGGCACGCCGTTGGCGTCATTGCCTTCGTTGACGCCGCCGGCGGTCTTCTTCAGCGTGGCATCGTAGAAGGTGCCGCTGGCCATGAAACGCAGGCCTTCGGTGATCTCGCCGAAGCCCGACAGTTCGAAGCCGCGGTTGCGCTGCTCGCCGTCGAAGCTGTAGATATTCGTGGAAGGATCCGTGATCGAGTTGGGACGCGTGATCTGGAAGACGGAAGCCGTGGTCGTCACCGTGCCCCAGTCGACCTTCACACCCGCTTCATATTGCTTGGACTTGAAGGGCGGAAAGACTTCGCCCGCATTGGCGGCGGTGGCCGGCGCGATGCCGCCGCGGGTCAGGCCCGACGTGAAGTTGCCGTACAGCGACACGTTCTGCCAGGGCTTGACCACCAGGCCGGCCACCGGCGAGATGGCATCCTCGTTGTAATAGGAAGTGCGCGCGCCCGTGGCGGTGGAGAAGTTTGTGAGCTGCACGCGCTGCTGGCGCAGGCCGCCGGTCAGCAGGATGCGGTCGTCGAGGAAGGACAGCGTGTCGGTCAAGGCAATGCTGGACAGCACCGTGTCCGATGCCTTGCTGGGCCGTTGGCGCTCGGCGGTGATCGGCGCCAGGGGTTGCGGATCGTAGATATTGGATGCGCGCGTGCCGCCGGTCACGTAGGCGTTCGACTGCTGTTGCTGCAGGCGGGTGAAATCCAGCGACACCGTATGGCCGATCGAGCCGGTACGGAATTTCCCGCGCATGCCCACGTCGGCGGACGTGGTGTTGCTGTTCGAGTCGTAGTAGGCGTTCAGGACGTTCTGGCCGCCCATCTGGTTGGCGGCGCCCGACGGAAAGGTCTGGTTGGCCTCGCCGTAGCGATAGCCCACCGCGCCGTAGACCATCAGGTTGTCCGTGACGTCA
The DNA here is from genome assembly GCF_002209485.1 of Achromobacter sp. HZ34. Lineage (GTDB taxonomy): Bacteria > Pseudomonadota > Gammaproteobacteria > Burkholderiales > Burkholderiaceae_B > Bordetella_C. The sequence goes on from NZ_NJIX01000005.1 coordinate 257,344, forward strand.
TATTCCATGCGCGTGGCGACCACGGAATCCTGCAGCTTCAGCTTGGTGCCGGGGTACCAGTTGGCATGCCCGGACGGCGGTGATGGGATATCCGTCACGGACGAGGCGAAGCCGACCTGGGGACGGAAGTTGTCGGTGTCCTCGTACTGCGTGTAGGCATCCAGCGACCAGCGCAACTTGCGGCCGGCGTAGTCCAGGCCCACCGCACCCACGGTGGTCTGCTGGTTGCCGTTGTCGATGGCCGTCGCGCCGTCACGGTACTGGCCGTTGACGCGGATGCCCCATTCGTCGTTGTCACCGAAGCGACGGCCGACGTCGACCTGGGTACCCACCTGGCCGGGGCTCTGGTAGGTGGTGGTCACGCGCGTGAGCGGTTCTTCGCCGGCGCGCTTGGTGACGATGTTGATGTTGCCGCCCACGCTGCCGCTGGGGCCCATGCCGTTCATCAAGGTGCCGGGGCCTTTCAGCACCTCCACGCGTTCCATGATGGCGGCCGGCATGCGGCTGCCCGAGGCCAGGCCGTACAGGCCATTCAGGCCCACATCGGTACTGGACACCGTAAAGCCGCGGATCTGGAAGTCTTCGCCGAAACCGGTACTGGACGTCAGCAGGCGCACCGACGACTCGTTCTGGACGACGTCGGCCAGCGTGCGCGCCTGGGCATCGTCCAAGGCCTGGCGCGTGTAGTTGGTGGTGCTGAACGGCGTATCCATCATGTCCGTCGTGCCCAGGATGCCCAGGCCGCCGCCGCGCGCCACCTGGCCGCCCGCATACGCTTCGGGCAAGGCATTGGCGATGCCGTTGACGGTGACGGTGGGCAGCGTGGTGGTGGCCGCCGCGCCGGCCGCCGGCGCCGGCCGCGTCAACAGATAACTGCCATTGACCTGGCGTTGCGCGTCGATGCCGGTGTTGGCCAGCAAGGCGTCCAGGCCGCCCTGGACCGTATAGCGGCCCTGCAGGCCATTGCTCATCCGGCCGGCGGTCACCTCGGGGCGGAACGACAGCATGATGCCGGACTCGCGGCCGAAACGGCCCAGCACATCCTCCAGCGAGCCGGCCGGGATGGCGAAGCTGCGTCCTTCCGCCTGTGCGTGCGCGGCCGGCGCTGCCAACAACACCGGCGCCGCCATGAGCGCAGCACTGACGGCGCGCTTGAGCGCGCGCGCAAGCGCGGCGTGACGGAAACCCGGATTCGACTGACGCCGCGACGCCCGGAACTGACTCATGACTGACCTTTTTCTTGCGTGGGAAATGGAAGATGAAAAACCGCGTTCTCATCTGCCATGACCCGCGAAATGGAAAAAGGGATCAGGAAGGCATCGATTATTTTGTAACAGGGGTGTCGAGGGCCGAGCGCCCGTACACCAGCCCTAGCTCTTCAGCGCCGCGCCGGATGGCGCGCCAGGCGGCGTCGGCCCCGCCACCAGCCGCACGGAGCGCGCGCCCCAGAAGCGCGTCCGCGTCTTGATGCGCACGCCCAACGTCATGCTCAAGGTATCAAGCACCCGCCCGATGTCGGCCACCGGAAAGGAACCCGACACGCGCAGGTCGGCGATGTCGGGATCACAGGACAGCGGATCCATGCTGTAGCGCGCCAGCTCGTCGATGAAATCCCCCAGGCGCATGCTGCGGGCGACGATATAGCCCTCGCTCCAGGCCACGGCCGTATCGTCGACGGGGACATCGCCCGTCACCGCGGTAGTGCTGTAACGCACGCGATGACCCGCCGGCACCACCCGCGCGTGCGCCGCCGACCGCGCCGGCTGGATGCGCACGGCGCCCAGGAGCACGCTGACATCGGTCGCGCCGTCTTCCAGCCGCACGGCGTAACGTGGGCCCATGGCCAGCGTCGTCCCTTGCGCGGTCTCGACCACGAACGGCGGCGTGCTCGACCAGGCATTGGCGGTGCGCACCAGGATCTCGCCGGCCAGCAGCCGCACCAGGCGCTGTGCATCGTCGAAGCGCACATCGACCGCGCTATCGGTATTCAGGATCAGCTCGCTGCCGTCGGCCAGCACCAGCGTGCGCCGTTCGCCCACCGCGGTGCGGTAGTCGGCCGTCCAGGCCCGCCAGGGTACGTATTCACGCGCGCTCCAGGCCACGCCGCCGGCACCGGCCAGCAACAGCACCGCCTTGAGCGCATGGCGCCGGCCCGCCCCCTCGTGCTGGCGCGACGGCGCCAGCGCCGCGCGCGCGATGGCGGCATTGTGCGGACTGGCCAGATGCGTCAGCCGGCCGTTCACCGATTCGATGCGCTGCCAGGCCAATTCATGGCGGGAATCTTCGGCGCGCCACGCGCGCCATGCGGCCACCGTCGCGGGCGTGACGTCCGGCGCCTGCAATTCCAGCAGCCATTGCACCGCGCGCTCGGCCACCTCGGGCGCAATGCCCGCGGCATCGGCGGTGGTGCTGTACCAGGGAGATGCGGACATAGCCCTTTATGCGGAGGAAGACGCCGGGGCGGACTCGCGGCTTGTGCAGGTTATGCGGGCAGTGCGAGATTCATGCCACGGAAAGATCGGCAAAGTAACACCGTTGCAGTGCCTTGACGATATACCGCTTCACCGTGGGAATGGAAATGTCCAGGGCGGCCGCTACTTCCGCATGGGTCTGGCCGTCCAGTTGGGACAGCAGGAAGGCATGGCGCACGATGGCCGGCAGGCCGTCCAGAAGGCGATCCAGCTCGACCAGCATTTCCAGCAGGATGGCGCGGTCCTCGGGCGACTGCGCATACGCTTCCGGCGCCTGCGCCAGCACGTCCAGGTAAGCCTTTTCCAGCTTCTCGCGGCGCCAGTGGTTGGACACCAGGTGCTGCGCCACAGTGGTCAGGAAGGCGCGCGGCTCCTTCAGCGCCACCGGCACCCGTTCGCTGCTGAGCAGGCGAATGAAAGTGTCATGGGCCAGGTCGGCGGCCTGCTCGGCATTGCCCAGGCGGCGCTGCAGCCAGCCCTTGAGCCAGGAATGATGGTCGCTGTAGAGCGTGGCCACGGTGGTGGGTAGGCAAATTGCCGGGGAATTCACGAGCTGCCTCTTGATCAAGCCACTACCACCTGCAACCGCGGCGACGACGGTCGGGGTTAGCCAGCTGAAAGCGAATGAATAAAAATCGTTCTTATTTAAGAACTTGCGGCCACCGCTTGTCAACCGGGGTGTTGCAGGCTTGCGTCACTGGCGGCGCCGTCTGGGCGGCGCACCTCGCCTATTGCCTGGGAACCTGAAAGAATCGCCCGACCGCTTCCACGATGGTGGCCGACACACCGGTGGCCCATGCGCGGCCTGTCGTAGGCACTTTTTCAGCGGCGGCTGCCTCATCGTCCATTTACCTGTCCTACGGAGCCCCCCGGCGTCGCCATGGAACACCTTCGCACGCACTACACGACGTTGTCCCATGCACGTGCCGATCAGCTGCTGTATTGGCGCGACCGGCTCAGCGCGCTGGTTGACCTGCCGGTCACGCGGGCGGGGATCGCCGAGGGGTTTGCCGGGACTGTCGATGCGTGGCGGGTAGGCGATCTTGCCGTCTCGCGCAGCGACGCCGATCCCATGCGGCAGGACCGCACGATCGCGCGCATCTCGACCGACCCGCTGAATTACTTCGTGTTCCATGTCCTGCTGGAAGGCGAGATGCGTGCCGAATGTGCGCTCGGTCCGCGCGGCCGCTTCGAGCAGCGGCGGCCAGGCATCGTGGCGATGGACAGCAATCAGATTTCGCGGCTGGACCGCGCCAAGTGCCGCGTATTGCTGATGTTCGTGCCGCGCTATCTGGTGCAGTCCGTGATACCGGATGGTGACGCGCTGCATGGGCGCCTGCTTGAGTTCGATGCGCCGGAGGCGGCGCTGATTCCGGCGCAGTTGCTGGCCTTGTGGCGGGCATTGCCGTCCATGGATACCGAGCAGGCCTACTCCGCCATCCGCGATTGCGCGTTGTTGATCCTGGCGGCGTTCGGCAGGACCAGCGGTTTCTGCGGCGACGTGCGGGTGGTGCAGCGCACCGCCCTGTTCGGCCATGTGCGCCGGTACATCGAGACCCATCTTCACGCGCCGCAACTTACGCCGGAGATGGTGCTCGAAGCGTCGGAGATGTCGCGGCCGACCTTGTACCGGCTGTTCGAACATGAAGGCGGGCTGGCTGCCTATATCCGGGGCAGGCGCCTGCGCATGGCGGCCGCGACGCTGTCCAGCCAGCCGGGCCGGCCCGTCAGCGAAGTGGCGTACAGCCTGGGCTTCCAGAGCGCCGCGGCTTTCAACCATGCGTTCCGGCGCGCCTTCGCGTTGTCCCCACGCGAATTCCGCGCCGCCGCCGAGGCAGAAAAAGTTGCCCGCGCCCATCGCCCCCGCCACTGGATGGCGGTCTTTTCGAACGGGTAGTGTGGACGCTTCGCACCGGCTTCAAGAAGGGATAAGCCCGCAACAAATAAATTTGTTGCGGGCCTTTTGCTGTTCCTTGCTTCGCGTCTAAGTACAAACCATGATGCATCCCAGTCCCGGTTGTCGCCTAGAATTGCGGAAACGTTTACGCAAAACAAGACTGGAGACATCGATGAGTTTTCTGCTGGGCGCGGCGCGCCAGGTCGGCTACGTCGTCAAGGACATCGAAAAGGCCATGGCGCAGTGGGCCCGGCTGGGCGTCGGCCCCTGGTTCTACAAGGAAGACGTCGGCACCACCGAGTTCCGTTACTACGGCGACACGTCGGCGCCACCCGCGCTATCGATCGCGCTGGCCAACTCGGGCGACTTGCAGCTGGAATTGATCCAGCAGCGCGACGAGGCCCCCTCCTTGTACCGCGACACCCTGCTGCAGTCCGGCGAGGTGGCCCAGCATGTCGCCTATTGGACGCTGGACCGCTATGACGAACACGTGGCCACCCTGCTCGGCCTGGGCTACGTCGAAGGCCACGGCGGCCGCATGGGCACCCGCGGCCGCTTCGGCTACTTCGTCCACCCGGGTCTGCCCAGTGCCATGATCGAGATTTCCGAACTGACCGGCGGCAAGGGCGAGCACTTCCAACGCGTGCGCGCCGCCAGCGAAGCCTGGGACGGCCGCGATGCCGTCCGCCGCCTGACCGCGACTGGCAGCCCGGCGAAATAGGCGGTCGACAACAGGCCTATGGGCCCACCGTCCAGGGCCCATGCGCCGTTGCCAAGACCGCAGCACAATACACGCACCAACGTATCGACCCAAGCACACCATGCCCCACCCTCCCAAGCCCCGCGCCACCATCCGCGACGTCGCCCGCCAGGCCGGTGTTTCCATCGGCACTGCTTCACGCGCGCTCAATCGCACCGGCCGCGTCAGCGATGAAACCATCGCCCTGGTGGCCAAGGCCGCGCGCCAGCTGGGTTACGCGCCCGACGGCGTCGCGCGCAGCATGCGCACCCGCAGCACGGGCGTGGTGGGCATCCTGGTCTCGGACCTGTCCAATCCCTTGTATGCAGCGATCATCACCGCCGCCGAAACCGCCTTCCAGGCAGCCGGCTATTCCCTGGTGGTGGCGAGCACGCACAACCGCCAGGCCAAGGAGCGCTCGCTCATAGACGTGTTCCGCGGCCGGCGCGTGGATGGCCTGATCCTGGGCGCCTGCGAAACCGAGTCGCCGGAAACGCTCAGCAAACTGGCCGGCGACATACCCATCGTGGCGCTGGATCGCGACTTCGGCCCCGACTGCGCCGGCGTCCACGTGGACCACTACCATGGTGCGCTCAAGGCCACGCAATACCTGCTGAATCTGGGCCACCGCCGTATCGCGCTGTTCACCCCCGGCGCGAACCTGCGGCCGGGCCGCGAACGTATCGCCGGATTCCGCGATGCCTACACCCAGATGGGCCTGACACCCGGTTCCGACCTGGTGCGCATGGAACGCTCGGCGATGGAGTTTGCCTTCAGCGAAGCCCTGGCGCTGCTGTCCGCCCCGACTTCGCCCACGGCCTTCGTCTGCCTGGGCACGCGCATCATGGCCGGCGTGCTGCAGGCGATACGCCATAGCGGACGCAGCATACCGGACGACGTCAGCATGGTGGGCGTGGGCGATAGCGACATCTCGCTGCTGGTCAGCCCCAACATCACCACCCTTACCTGGAACCTGGGCGCCGTCGGCACGGTGGCGGCCGAACTGCTGCTGAAGCAGCTGGACGGCGCCGCGCCCCGGCCCGCGCCCGAACGCGTGCTGATCACCACCGAACTGATGCTGCGCGATTCGTGCGCGCCGCTGAGCGCGTCCGCCAGCGCGCCTGCGCACACGCCCACGGCCAAGGCCAAGGCCGGCCGTACTTCGAAGACACGGACTTGACTCGCACGCCCACGCCTGCGCATCCATCGAAACATTCATCGAAGCGTTCATAGAAGCGCCGCTCGAAGTCCATCAGGACCCACACCCATAAACAGGAGACACGATGCCCAACCCCACTCCCACCACGCAACAGGACCGCCTGCTGTCCGTCAACATCGATGACGGTATCGCGCTGCCCGGCTCCGCCCCCGGCTCGACCATCATCCCCCTGTTCCTCGACCGCGAGAACGGCGTCTGGGTGCTGTACGGCAAATTCGAACCGGGTACGCGCCTGCCCACCCACTTCCATACCGGTGTCGTGCACTTCTACACCACCAAGGGCGAATGGCATTACCTCGAATACCCCCAGGACGTGCAAAAAGCCGGCAGCTACCTGTTCGAACCGGGCGGCTCGGTGCATACCTTCTGTGTGCCCGAAGACGCCAAGCAGGCCGCGGAAGGCTTCATGGTGGTCTTCGGCGCCAACATCAATTTCATCGACGACGAATTCGTCGGCATCCGTGACGCCGGCTTCATCGAGGATGCCATCCTGGAATCCGCGCGCAAGGCCGGCCTGCCTGTCCCCCGCTACATCCGTCCCAAGGGCGGCGCCGAATTCAGCCGCGACTGACGCGCCGACCCGCCCTTTTTTTACCCTGCTGCGTAAACGTTTCCACAACATCTGGCCATCGCCCGAACGCAGCAGTCATCGAAGTCATAGCAGTCATAACAATGAACGAGGAGACACCCCCATGCCTGGATCCCTGCGCAGATCCCTGTTGGCCGCGCTGGCGCTGAGCGCCGGCCTGGCCATCCTGCCCCTGTCCGCCCGCGCGGATGACTATCCCACCCATCCCATCACGCTGGTCCTGCCCTTCGCCGCGGGCGGCGGCGGTGACGTGCTGGGCCGCGTGCTGGCGGAATACTTCGGCAAGCAACTGGGCCAACCGCTCATCGTCGAGAACCGACCCGGCGCGGGCGGCGTCATCGGCACCCAATACGTGGCCCGCGCCAAGCCCGACGGCTACACCATCACCATCGGTGGCATGACCACGCACCTGCTGGCCCCCATCACCAACCCCAGCGTGCAATACAACCCACTGAAGGACTTCGTGCCCATCGGCGGCATCGGCAACTCGCCCATCGTGATGCTGGCCGCCAACGATTTCCCCGCCAACGACATCAAGGAACTCAAGGCCCTGCAGGCCAAGCGCAAGCAGTCGCTGCAGTACGGCAGCTGGGGCCCCGCTTCCACCGGCAATTTCTGTGGCGAGATCCTGGCGCTGAAGTCCGGCTTGCGCCTGGAGCACGTGCCCTATCGCGGCACCACCGAGGTGATCACGGGCTTGATCGGCGGCCAGATCCCGGTGGGCTTCGTCGACATGGCGACCGCCGTGCCGCAAGTCCAGGGCGGCAAGCTCAAGGCACTGGCCTTGTGTACCAAGCCTTCGCCCAGCCTGCCCAAGGTGCGCGGCTACGTCGACCAGGGCATCGATTTCGACCGTCCGCTTACCTGGGTGATGTATGGGCCCGCCGGCCTGCCGGCCCCCGTGCTGAAGAAGCTGTCCGACACGCTGGCCGCGGCGCTGCAGGAACCGTCCATCCAGCAGCGCCTGCTTTCTTTGGGGATAGAGCCCGGCTTCGTCCCCAGCGCCAAACAGCACGACATCCTGGTGCGCGACTACGCCAGCTGGAAACAGATCGCCGACGAGGCGCATATCCAGATGCAGTGATGCCAGCGCGGCGCGGCGGCCGGCACGGTACGCGCGCCGCATTTCGCAAACCGATTCAGACGCCGGCGTGGCGAGGGTTCGCCACGCCTGGCCAAAACGACAGGAAGAGGAATTTCCATGACCGTATCTTTGCAGGAAGCCCGCATCGAAGTGGTGCGGCGGCACATGGCGCTGGAATGCGTCCAGGATTGGGACGGGGTGCTCGACACCTTCGCCCACCCACGCTACGAAATGCACGGCAGCGGCGCTGTCTATGACGGCACCGACGACGTCATGGGCTATTTCGAATCGTCGCGCGCCGCGTTTCCGGACCTCATCAACGACATCATCTGCATCGCCGCCACGGGCGACTCCGTGCTGGTCGAATTCTGGTTGCAGGGTACCCATCTGGGGCCGTTGATCGCGCGCGGACAGCGCTTCGAGCCGACCGGCCGCACGTTTCGCGTGCGCATGGCCGCCAGCTTCGAGTTCGCTCCCGACAGCGACAAGATCATCTGCGAGCGGCCCTACACGTCGGTCGACGCCAAGCTGATCGCCTTGAAACTGCTTTGAAGGAGCACGCATGAAGCTGCTGCAAGACAAGGTCGCCATCATCACGGGCGCCGCGCGGCGCCGCGGCATCGGGCTGGCCACGGCCAGGATGTTTGCCGAACACGGCGCGCGCGTGGCCATCCTCGACCTGGATGCGGAGGAAACCCGCCAGGCCGCCGCCGAGCTTGGCCCTGGACATCTGGGCCTGGTCTGCGACGTCACCAACCGCGCCGACTGCCAGGCGGCCGTGGATGAAGTCGCGCGCCGCCATGGCGGCATCGACATCCTGGTCAACAACGCGGGCATCACGCAAAAGCGCGGGATCATGGAGGTCAGCGACGAGGACTACGCGCGCGTGCTGGATACCAATCTGCGCGGCGTGCTGCACATGTCGCAGGCCGTCATCCCGCATCTGAAGGCGCGTGGCGGCGGCAGCATCACGTGCATCAGTTCGCTGTCCGCCCTGCAAGGGGGCGGCGTCTTCGGCGGCAGCCATTATTGCGCGGCCAAGGCGGGCATTCTTGGCCTGGTGCGCGCCATGGCGCTGGAACTGGGGCCGGACAACATCCGCGCCAACGGCGTCGCGCCCGGCCTGATCCTCACGGACTTCTCGCGCGGCGGCACGTCCGACGACTACAAGCACGACAAGGCCAAGGGCTTCCCGCTGCGGCGGGTGGGCCAGCCCGGCGATATCGCCGGTGCCTGCCTGTACCTGGCCAGTGAACTGGCCGCCTATGTCACCGGCATCACGCTGGACGTCAACGGCGGCGCCTACCTCCGCCCCTAGAGAGCGCAATCATCTCAGCAAGGAACCTCATGAACCACCGTCTACGAGACAAGACCGCCGTGGTGATGGGCGGCGGCGCGTCCGCGCCCGAGGCCGGCATCAGCAACGGCCAGGCCGTCGCACTTACCTATGCCCGGGAGGGCGCGCGCGTCATCGTCGCGGACCAGCACCTGGAAGCCGCCGAGGCCACCGCGGCCATGATCCGCGCCGAGGGCGGCGAAGCCCACGCCCTGCAGGCCGACGTCAGCCGCCACGACGACGTCAAGCGCGTGATCGGCGCCGCCGCCCAGCGCTGGGATCGCCTGGACATCCTGCACAACAACGTCGGCATCGAGTATCTGGGCGGCCCCGTGGACACGCCCGAAGAGGCCTGGGACCGCGTGCACGACGTCAATCTGAAGAGCGTCTTCCTGGCGTGCAAGGAAGCCATCCCGCTGATGGAACGCCATGGCGGCGGCAGCATCATCAATGTCTCGTCCACCGCCAGCCTGCGCTACGCCGGCGTGCCCTACCTGGCGTACAACTCGTCGAAAGCCGCCCTCAACCACGTCTCGCGCATCATCGCCCGCCAATACGCGCCCCAGCAGATCCGCTGCAATGTGGTGGTGCCAGGCTATCTGGACACGCCGCACGTGCGTACCCTGTACCGCCACCTGACGCCGGACCGCTTCGCCGATGTCATGCGGGAACGGGACGCCAAATGCCCGATGGGGCGGCAGGGTACCTGCTGGGACGTGGCACGCGCGGCCCTGTTCCTGGCCTCGGACGATGCCGCCTATGTAACCGGAACGTTGCTGATGGTCGACGGAGGCGCCTCAATTTGACGATTTGACGGCCGCGCGACAGGGTATGATTCCAATCTGCGTTACATTGAGAAATAAACACGTAGAATTTGGAATATCATGAGTTTCGGAAGCAACGTGGGGACCGCTGCCAGTCCCGCCTTGATGTCCGCGTTGCCGCAGCAGATCCAGAACGCCTATACCCGGCTGTCGCTTGCGCCGGGGGCGGACACCGATGCGGTCGAGCGCGCGTATACGCACGCGCTCAAGCAGATCGACCAGGATAGCCAGGGCGAGGCTTTCGGCAACCTGCGCGCCGCGTATGAAGCGGCGCTGGCGTGGGCGCGCGAGCATGGACTGGGGGCCGAGGACGGCGCGGCCCAGGTGGCGGACATAGACCGCGCGGCCCTGGCGGCACAGCCACCTGTGTCGCCCGCCGCGGCGACCGACGCATCCCCGGTGGCCATTGACGCAGTGCTGGACGAGTGGCTGGATCGGCTCAAGGTCCTGCCCACGCACTTGTCCATGCAATTGCCAACCCAGCGCCCCCTGGCCGCTTCCATGAACCCCGCGGCGCCCGATTTCGACGTCGTGCTGGCGCAGGCGCTGCGTGACGAACGCCTGGCGGCGCCGGCCGCGCAGCAGGCTCTCGAAGCGCGCATCGCCAGCGTCCTGGCGCTCGATCCCTGGCAGCGCGTGGGCCTGTTCGAAGCGGCCGTTGCCTGTTTCCATTGGGACACCGACGATTGCGGCCAGTTGGCGGATCGCTGGATCGCATCATGGATCGTGCAGGCCTGCGGCGAATCGCTGCTATGGCGGGGCCAGGCCGATCAGGAACGCGCCCGGCAGCTCGCGGCCATCGATGCCGCCCTGGCGCATCCGGTGCCCACGGTGGCGCTGTTGACGCAGCACTTCTTCGCCATGGATACGCTGATGAGCCACTACGGCTACTGGCTGAGCCTGCGCATGCCCAATCACATCCTGCAGGCCTGGTCACAGGCCTATCACGCTCCCGGCTTCAAGCGCCCTGCCGCCCCCAAGGTCCGCTTGCCGCGCGCCCGCTTCAAGCTCACCGCGCGCATGATGATCATCCTGGCGCTGCTGGTCTTGTCGGTGTTGCGCCTGATCTTCTATCCCAGCGCATCGCCATCGCAGGACTGGCCGACCGGCCAGCAGCAGTCCGGGCAGGAATCGCCACACGACGCCGCCGCACGGTAACTCAACCTGCGCTATGCCAGGGACGCGTGGCACGGCTACTACATCACCGGCAAGACCATACGCAGCAAACAGCCGCGGTCCTTCGAGATCGTCCAGGAACTGCGCCTGAATTATCGCGACACGTCCCAGGATCCCTTGATCGATACCAGCGTCTTCGCGCGCGACCTGGATCATGTGTACTTCTACGGTGCGCGGCTGCGTCAGGGCCGGCGATGCAACTCATGGTGGCCGACTGCCACCTATCCCGCTCCAGCGGGCATGACAGGGGCGAAGGACGCTTATTTTCGCTTTCTTTCACAATATGCTTAAATGTAAGCGATTTTTAGCTCGCCTTTTATCCATCCTTCGTCTGCCGTTTTCATCGCTTCAGGAGCAAGCATCATCATGAATCGCCGATCGGGACTGATCGCCATCCTTGCCGTGACCACCGCAATGCTGGCCGCCTGCGCCAGGCCCAGCTACGACCAGACCGAAGACAGATACGCCACGCTGCCGCCGGGCCTGGGCCGCATCTACATCTATCAGCCCTCCAGCGCGGGCGATCCGACGACGGGCAGTCCGTATGTATTGGTCAACGGCTGGAAAACGGGTCGTACAGAGCCTGGCAACTTCTTCTTCGTGAATCGCCCGGCTGGTCTGTTCAGCATCACCATCCAGTTCAACGAGGGGCCTCCGCTAATGCTGCAACTGGCCGCCGGCGAAACGCGTTACGTCCGCGTGAACAAGGGCGGCTTGAAGCTGACCTATAACGAGGAAGGCAAGGACAAGGCCGAGGCGGAGCTGGCGACGATGAGCTATCACGGCGCGGCATCGCGCGAGCGTCGTAACATCAAGCAGACCACCGCTCCCACGCCCAGGGTGAGGTCCAAGAACTATGCGGCACCGCTGGATCCCTCCCAGGTGCCCACGGGACAGTCCACCCAGGTGCAGTCCATCCCGGTGCCCACGGTTCAATAAGAACTCTTTCTTGCAAAGAGATTGTTTGATGATGGGGCCCCCCATCCCCCCGTCCCGGCTGCGCCGCTTGGCGAAGGGACTAATGATGATGGGGAATGCCCCATCGCCCCCATGCCGGCCGCGTGGCCTGGCAAACCTATCCGGCCGATGGGGGCGTCATCGGGCCGCCAGTTGCGCGGTCAGATAGATCGACTCACGATGGAAGCGCCCCTCCATCGTTGTTCACCGGCTGTGCCGAACAGTGTCCTGGCCGCTTGTTGCGGATCCAGATCGAGGGCGCCGGCGGCTACATGGGCGATGAGCGCATCCAGTGATGCGGTCGGCTTCAGGTCGCGTCCTTCATACAGATCCCCCGCCGCCAGTCCCGGCCAATCGGCCACCACCTGCCCGCCCGCGACCGCGCCGCCCAGCACCATCGCCACCGAACCCTGCCCGTGGTCGGTACCCCCGGTCCCGTTAGCAGCGGCGGTACGGCCAAACTCGGTCGCCACCAGCACCGTCGTCGTGCGCCAGTGCGCACCCAACCCGTCACGCAGGGCCGCCAGCATCGTGTCCAGGCCCTTCAACTGATTAGCCAGCCGCGCGTTCTGCGCGGTATGGGTATCCCAACCGCCCGTTTCTATCATGGCGATGCGAGGCCCATCGTCCCGGCCCAGGAACTGCGCGGCAAGCTGCCCCACATGGGCGGGATCCTGGCGCGCACCGGCCTCACCCGCCAGCCCGCGCGTTCTCATCGCTTCGTTCCACAAAGGCCCTAATTGGGCGTCGTCCGCATAAAGCGCCGACACCCTGGTCAGCAGATCGTCCGGCGCCGGCGGCAAGGACGACGGTGCATAGGACGCCACCTGGACCGCGCCACGCAGGGCCAAGGGAATGACGGGCGCGAACGCGATGGCGTTTTCGCGCGACTTGGGCAGCATGCCGACCAGGCGGTTGAGCCAGCCGTCGCGCAATTGATTGGGCGTGGCGCCGCCGGTTTCCAGGACGTTCTGGCCGTCGAAATGCGAGCGGTCCCGATACGGCGACGCAACGGCGTGGACGAACAGGGCCTGGCGCGCGGCATACAGGGCCGCGGTGCGCGCCAACGCGGGGTGCAAGGCGAAGGTGCCGTTCAGGCGCGTCGCGGCCTGGCTATCGATCGCCAGGCTGCCGCGCAGGCCGGCATAGGCGGGATCCGCATAAGGCACGACGATGTTCAAGCCATCGGCGGCACCGCGCTGGATGACGAAAACGAAACGGCGTTCGGTCTCGACGTTGGCGAAGACGATGCGCGGCGCGGCGATGAGCGAACCCGCCAGCGTGCCGGCAAGCCCGAGAAAATGGCGGCGAGTGGCCATGGTCTTTACCTCCGTTGAAAATCGGGCGCGACGAGCAATAGCGCGACGGCCGTCTGCACGCTTTCGGCACGGCCGACCGCGGCGGCCGTGGCCGGACTCAGCGTGCCCGCCAGCAAGGTCCGGCCCAGGGCCTGGGGATCCACACGATCGCCCTGGCGCGCAGCCAGCCGCTGCGCCAACTCGACGCGCCGCACCAGTGCATCAGGGGCGGCCCAGCTGGCGGCGACGTCGTCATAGCCGGCCGGTGAACCGGGACGCCACACGGCTTGCCCCAACTGTGCCAGCGTGGGCGCGGCGCGCGGCTTGGCCACCGCCTGGTAGCCCAGGCCGCGCAGCGATGAGATCAGCCATTCCCAAGGGGTCTTGAATTTCGCCGGCGCTGGCGACCAGGCCTGCGGCAGGTCGAGCAGTGCGCGATAGACCTGCACCAGTTCGCCGTTGCCACGCAGGTAGGCCTGGGCCAGGTGCTCGACGACCGCGGGCGGGGGTGTGTCGGCGATGAAATGCCGCGCCAACTTGCCCGCCAGGTGGTGCGCCGTGGCCGGCGCCGCGGCCAGGTCGGTCAACACCGCGCGCGCCTGGGCTTCGCCCTGCTGGTCGTAGCGGCGGCCCAGTATGGTGCGCGTGCCGGGCTCGTGCACCCCCGGCCGGAATACGAAGCTGCCTGGTTCCGCGTTGCGGTCCTGTCCTGCCCGCTGCCCCTTGGGCCCGACGATGCTCCAGCCCGTCAAGGCCCGCGCGAACTCGGTGACGTCGGTTTGCGTGTAGCCGCTGCGCGCGCCCAGCGTGTGCAATTCCATGATTTCGCGCGCCAGGTTTTCATTCAGCCCGCGGCGCTGGGAGGGGTTGCGCTGCTCGGCGCGCTGCACGGCCTTGCTGTCCGGCCCGACCGAGCCGGGCTGGTCCAGGAACAGCTGCATGGCCGGGTGGCGTTCGACGGCCACCAGCATGTCTTCGAAGCGCCCCAGCACATGCGGCCTGATCGCCTCGGTCTCGAAAGCGCCCGCCAGCATGGCGACGCCGGGGCCCTTGTCGGTGGACAGGGCGAAATGGTTGGCCCAGAAGTGCACCAGGCGTTCGACGAAAGGCGTCGGAGTGACCAGGGCGCTTTGCACGCGCGCGTCGACGGCGCTCCAGTACGTATCGCGGATGGTCGCGCGCAAGGCCTTCCGCGCAGCGGATTCGTCGGCGTCCGATCGGTCCGCCTTCTCCCCTTTGGCCGCCCTGGCTGCCTGCTGCAGTTGCGTCAGGTTCGCGGCCAGTGCGGCCGAGCCGGGCTGGCCGGCCCAGGCGGCGGGGCATGGGTCGTAGCGATCGAACTGGGCCAGAAGGCTGGCCTTGGGATTGTCCGGCGGCGCCTCGTCAGGGCGCGCGCCCAGGCCGTATCGATTCAATGCGATAGCGGCGGCGGTGCGTGTATCCATCGTCGTGCCCATGGCGCGATCCTCCAACGTTTGGCCTGCCTACTTGCCTTGCGCCGCGCGGGCGGGGGCTGGCGGTTCGCGCCATTGCCCGCGTTCGCGCAGGCCGTCGGCGAAGACCTTGCGTTCCTCCGGCGTCAGCGTTGCCGCGAAACCGGCCACGCCGTTTTCGACGGCAGCGCGCAGCGCGGTGTCGACGGCACGCGTGCGCGCCAGGGCCGCATCCAGGGCCGCGCCATCGAGCTGCGGTGCGGCCAGCAATGCCAGCACCTCGCGGCGCGCCACGCGGCCTTCGCGTGCATATTCCCGGTTGTCACGCCGAGCGGTCCGCAGCGCTTCGAGGAATTGCGCCTGGCGTTGCGCCGACAAACCCTCAGTGGCGAAGCGCAAGGCCACGTGCGGCGCCGGGGCGGCCACATGCATCCGCTGCGCCGTGAACCACTGATACGCACCGCCCGCCAGACCGCCCACCAGAAATGCGTTCAACACCAGCGACCCGACCAGGGCAATTTTCCAGACGCGTCCGTTCATTCTTCACTCCAATCGGCGACCGGGGCACCGAAGCCGGTGGTCATCCAAGGTTCGTCATGGGCCGACGGCAGCGTCGTCGTCACCATGGACAAGGACACCGCGAGGGCACCCGCGTAACCGCCCGCCAGGCCGGCACCAGCCAAGACCACGCTGGACCACCAGACCCGCCCCCGCCGCCAACCCAGCGGCCGCTTGGAGCGCGGACTGGACCGGCCAGCCTGCGCGGCGGGCGTGGCCGATGCGGCTTGCGCGGCTTGCGCACCTTGCGTGGCTTGCGCACCTTGCGCGGCCTGCGTGGCCTGCGTGGCCTGCGGGGCTTGCGGGGCTTGCGGGGCTTGCGGGGCTTGCGGGGCTTGCGGGGCCTGCGCTGCGGGCGCAAGGCACGCGGCGCTGGCCAGCACGCGGTCGAACAATGCTGTGTCCGGTGCGGCCGTCACGTCCTGCGAGAGCCACGCGTCCAGCGGCGCCGCGGCGGCGAGTATCGCGTCCGCCTCGGCGGGATGGGCGGCGACCCAGGCCTGTGCAGCGTCCCGCTCCGTTGCGGGCCAACGCCGTGGCTCGGCGCCGTAAGCGTCCACGATGGTACGAAATCGATCTGGTGTCATGGCCCCGCTCTCCCGGTATCGACAGTCGCCAGTTGCTCGCGCAGACTGCGCCGGGCCCGCGCGAGCAGGCTTTCCAACGCATCCACGCTGATGTCCATGGCGGCCGCGGCCTCTATGTTCGACAGTTCCTGGTAATAGGTCAGGATCACCGCTTCACGCTGGCGCGGCGCCAGCGCGGCCAGCGCTGTCCTGACCCCTTCATCCCGATCGCGTCCCGCAAGATGGTCGGCGGGGCCCGGACGTGGATCGGCATCCTCGGGCGGTTCGGCCATGGCGTCCTCACGCCCGCCGCGCAAGCGGTCGTAGCACAGGTTCAGGGCCACGCGATGCAGCCACGTATCGAATTTCGCTTCGCCCGTACGCCAGCGTGGCGCCTGCTGCCAGATGCGTACGAACGCTTCCTGCGCGACGTCCTCGGCCTCCATCCTGTCACCCAGCATCCGGGTGGCCAGCGCCAGCAGCCGCGGCAACTTACGCTCCACCAATTCGCGCACGGCGGCCGCGTCCTGCCGGCCGACACGAGCGATCAACTCGGCATCGGGGTCGAAGGTCAAGGCGCGCGCTTCCAAGATGTATGGGCATGCATCAGGCGGCCGTACTCCTGTTCATACGCTACGGATCTGACACCGCCAGGCCCCCGCAGCGAAGGAGCCCACGTTCTCGGTTCAATATACGACGACGGCAGGCCGGACATGCACGGGCCGCGCAGGGACCACCACGCAGCCGCTCAAGGTCGCGGCGACCAGCGCCAACATCAAAATGCGTTTCATCATGAGGAAACTCCTGGTGTCTGGTGCAGGATCAAGCCCAGTGGCCCGGTATCCAATGCCAGTTGGGGCCGCGCGCCTGCCAATGCCCGGGCACCCAGCCCCGGCCGGGGCGCACTGGCCGCCAGTAACCGCCGACCCAGACATAGCGTCCGTGGTCCCAGCGCCAATGGCCGTTATCCCAGACGTACCCTGCCCGGGGCGCGGGCACGACTTCCACGCGCGGTGGGGGCGGCGCCATGGGCGCGATGATGACCTGGGCACAGGCGGACGTCGCCGCCGTGGCGACAGCGGCCGCCGCGAAGAATTTCAGCAACGTTACGGATTTCATGCTTGCCTCCCGAGTTCGCCGGCGCTACATGCGCCGTTTCTTCTTGAACGGGGGAAGGGATGGAAATCCGTCGGGGAGAAATGAAATAAAAAATTGCCGGGCACCCCGTCCGGCCGTATGCCTCAATCGGGAATTTCAGGCTCGACCAATTGGGCCAGTTGCAGCAGGGATTCCTGCCAGCCAAGGTAGCAGGCTTCCACGGGGATCACCTCGGGCAAGCCTTCTTGCACGATGTGCAATTCGGTCCCCGTGCTGACCGCCTTCAGCGTGATGGTGGCCAGGATCTCCCCCGGCAGATTGGGGTCGTCAAAACGATCCGTGTAGCAGATCTTTTCATTGGGGACCAACTCGGTGAACACCCCTCCGAAGCCGTGCACACTGCCGCTGCGGAAATTGCGGAAGGACATGCGATAGCTGCCTCCCACCTTGGCGTCCATCTGCTGGACCTCGCAGGTGAAACCATAAGGCGGCAGCCATTTCGCCATCGCCGCGGCATCGAGGAAAGCACGATAGATACGATCGGGCGGGCAGCGCAGGACACGATGGAGTCGAACAGTACCGGTAGCCATGATGATTTGCCTCTCATGTGGTGGTTGGTACTGTACGACGAACGAAGCACCTTCGTTTCGACATCCACCCGGCCACTGATTTCGCGGATGCCGTGGCCGCCACGTCCCTGGGTGGATACCTGCCGGGAGTAGTCCTTCTTCCAATCCAAAAGCCATTGTGCGGCCCGGCTCGTACCCCGTATTTTGCTACGACTCATTGCAACGATTCATCGCCACGGCCCGTCGCCAGGGCTGTACTGCGGCGCCCCTGCCCCCCGCGCCCTTCCTCCCCGTCGCATCCACAACGAGAGCCCGCATGACCAACTCCAGCACTCCCGTGCCCGCCCCCATGCCCAATGAAATCCCGGGCGTCGCCATTCCGCCCGGGCAGGTCGCCGCCGCGACAGGCAAGCTCGACGAACTGGCGCGGGCCCTGCGCGAACGTACCGGCATTCCCGGCATGGCAGTGGCCGTGGTGCTGGAAAACCAGAAGGTCTTCGCCCAGGGCTACGGCGTATGCAACAACCAGGACAAGCACAGCGCCGAGGTGAACGAAGACACCGTGTTCCAGCTGGCCTCCGTGTCGAAGTCGATCGGCGCCACCGTGGTCGCGCACGAGGTCGGCGCCCAGCGCGTGGCGTGGAACGATCGCGTCACGCAATATCTACCCTGGTTCAAATTATCCGACGCCTGGGTCTCCACCCAATTGACCCTGGCCGACCTCTACGCCCATCGCTCCGGGCTGCCCGATCACGGCGGCGACGACCTCGAAGAACTCGGCTACGACCGCGCGCAGATCCTGGAGCGCCTGCGCTACCTGCCGCTGCACCCCTTCCGCTCGACCTACCAATACACCAACTTCGGCGTGACGGCCGCCGCCGAAGCGGTCGCTACCGCCGCCGGCGTCGATTGGGCGACGTTGTCGGAGAAAGTACTGTACCGGCCGCTGCAGATGGATCGCACCAGTTCCCGCCATGCCGACTTCATGAAGCGCGGCAATCGCGCCCACGGCCACATCAGGCACGACGGCGCATACGTGCCCCGGTACCAGCGCCAGCCCGACGCGCAATCGCCCGCTGGCGGGGTCAGCTCCAGCGTCAATGACATGGCGAAATGGCTGGCCGTGCTGATCGAGAACGGCGCCCTGCGGGGCGCGCCCTTCATTCCGGCGGCGGCGCTGCTGCCGGCGATCACGCCGCGGATCGTGTCACGGGCGGCCACCAGCCCCAACGCGCGTGCCGACACCTATGGCTACGGCTTCAACGTCAATGTGCAGGCATCCGGCCGGACCGATTTCAATCATTCCGGCGCGTTCGGCCTGGGCGCGGGCACGGCCTTCGCGGTCATACCCTCGGCCCGCGTCGGCATCGTCGTGCTGACCAATGCCGCCCCGATAGGCGCCGCCGAGGCCCTGATCGCGGAATTCATGGAGCTGGTCCAGTTCGGCCGCATCAGCCGTGACTGGTTCGCCGCTTACCAGCCGCTGTTCGCACCCTATGCCGAACGGGCTGGCACGCTGGTGGACCGGCAGCCGCCCGAGAATGCCGCGCCCAGCCGCGCACCGGGCGCCTACCAGGGAGCCTACGGTAACCCCTATTTCGGCGACGCCCATGTCGTGGAGGGGCAGTCGGGGCTGGAACTGGTGCTCGGTCCCAAGGCCATGCGTTTTGCCATGCGCCACTGGGACGGAGACCGTTACGTGATCGACATGCACGGCGAGAACTACGAAGAGGGTTCCGTATCCGCCATCGACTTCAAATTCGAGGACGGGGAAACCGCGGCGGCGCTGATGGTGGAATTGCTCGACACCAATGGCCTGGGCACTTTCGTGCGGCGTTGAGGCGGCGGACGGCCCCTGCATGCCGGCGCGTCATCCGCCCCGGGCGCACGCGGGCGTCGCCATCCGCCGTGGTGCAAACGATGATGGCGCCCTCGTCCGAGGGCTCCTCCATCATTACTTCGTGGGCTTGGCGCCTACCTTCATTTCGAAGGAACCGACACCGTCCACGCCGCCGGTCACCACATCGCCCGGGCGGATGGCGCCCACGCCGGCCGGGGTACCCGTGAAGATCAGGTCGCCCGGCTGCAAGGCCATCGATTCGGAAATGTAGGAAATGACTTCAGGCACGGACCAGATCAGTTCCGACAGGTCACCCTGCTGGCGCACGTCGCCGTTCACGCTCAGCCAGATGCGGCCGGTCGAAGGATGGCCGACTTCAGAGGCCGGCTTCAGGGGCGTGGACGGGCCGGACACGTCGAAACCCTTGGCCCATTCCCACGGACGGCCCATTTTCTTGGCCGTGGCCTGCAAGTCACGGCGGGTCAGGTCGATACCGACGCTATAGCCCCACACGTGCTCCAGCGCCTGGGCGACCGGAATGTTCTTGCCGCCCTTGCCGATGGCGACGATCAATTCGATCTCATAGTGGAAATCGTCGGTCTGGGGCGGGTATTCGATGGTGCCTTCGGCCGGCACGATGGCGTCGGCAGGCTTGCTGAAGAAGAACGGCGGATCGCGGTCCGGGTCATGGCCCATTTCGCGGGCGTGCTCGGCGTAGTTACGGCCCACGCAGTAGACGCGGCGGACGGGGAAGCGCTTGTCGCTGCCGGCGACGGCCAGCGAGGCCTGCTCGGCCGGGGTGATGACGTAGGAAGACATTTGTGGCTTGCTCCAGACTCCAGGTGAGGACCCATAGTCTAAATGCCTATTCGCCCTGAAACTTGGACAGGCTTGCCGAGGATTTGGAAGATTCCATGCAAATCGAAGCCCGTGGCCCGCGTCTACCCCTGGCGCCGGAACTCCCGCGGCGACACCCCCGCCTGCTGGCGAAACCGCCGCGAAAAATACGCTTCGTCGGCAAAGCCGCAGGCATGCGCCACCTCCGCCACCCGCTTGTCGCTGGTCAGCAGCAGCGACCTGGCACGGTTCATCCGCCGTTCCAGCACCAGGTCCGTAAAAGTCCGGTCCAGCTCTTTGCGCAGCAGATGGGCCAGATAGCTGGGCGACAGATAGGCGGCCGCCGCCGCGCTGTTCAAGGACAGGTCCGCGCTGCTCAGCTGTTGCTCGATGTGCGCCCGCACCCGCGCCAGGGCATCGCGCCGCCCGCTGCGGGGCGCGTCGCGGCGCGCCTGGGCCTGCAGCGCGGCGCCATGGCGCAAGCACACCTCGCCGATCAGTTGCAGCAGGTAGCCGCGCAAAACCTCGGCGGAGCCGAACATCCGCTCCTGATCCGCCTGCCGCATGCGTTCCAGCAAGGCCACCAGGGCGTCCAGATCGCCCTCCGGCACCTGGTAGTCGAGAAATTCCTGGAAACGGAACGGCGCCAGCTCGGGCACTTCGTTCAGCGGCACGTCCTCCAGGTCCAGGGGATCGCAATCCAGCCCCGGACGCAGGAACTGCTGGGAGAAATTGACCACCATGAAGCGGCCCCCTTCAGGATGCGGTATCCGGTGCATGCGATGCGGTAGGATGAAGGCCAGCATCCCCTTGAGGAAAGGCCGGGTCACGCCGCTGATCTGCTGGACCGTATCGCCGCCCAGGTTGACCTGGATCTGGAAGTAATCATGCCGATGCATCTCTTCCAGCGGGCGCCGCACGTCCTGGGCGCGGATATAGAAATCCGCGCGATCGCTGCGTTCGCGCATCGCGTAAGTACGGACGAGACCGGCACGGGACGTTGCCCCGGAGCCGGCGGCGGGATCGACGCTCATGGAGAAGGAAAGAACTCGGCGAAAGAATCTTGGCAAGCTATTAGACCCAAAACCGGTCCCCAGGCAAAATCGGTACCATCATGGCCGGTACCATCGAGGCAGACCAGCCTACAGGAGCTTTCGTGGCGCACATCATTCCAGACGGATGGGAAAACCTCCAACGCAGCGGCCCGGCCCAGCGCGAGCTGGAAACGCTGGCCCGCTTGAAGAAGGCGCTATCGGACGACTACACCGTCTATCACGCCATCCATTGGACCAATATCGAAGGCCGCCATGCCATCCATGGCGAGATCGACTTCGTGGTGGTCAACCGGGCGGGCGACCTGCTGGTCATCGAGCAGAAGGCCGGCGCGCTGGATGAAACCGCCGAAGGCCTGGCCAAGCGCCATGCGGGCAAGGCGCAACTGCTGCCGGTGCAGATGGCGCTGACCGCCGACACCCTGCGCGCCAAGCTGGCCCGCAGCCTGAACGGCGCGGACGTGGGCCTGGACTATCTGCTGTATTGCCCGGATCACCGCGTACTGGCGCCCACCACCGCCGGCCTGTCGCCGGAACGCATCGTCGACGCCAGCCGGCGCGACATGCTGGCCGGCGTCATCCGCGACATCCTGCCGCCGGGCGAACCGTCGCCCCGCCGCGCCCAGGTCGATCATTTCCTGCGCGACATCATCCGCCTGGAAACCGACGTCAGCGCGCTGATCGGCCAGGCCCGCGCCTGGGTTACCCGCCTGGCCGGCGGGCTGGCCCATTGGGCCCGCCAGCTGGACATCACGCCCTATCGCCTGCGCGTCACCGGCACCGCGGGTTCAGGCAAGACCCAGCTGGCGCTGGCCGAGTACCGCGACGCCGTCGAGCAAGGCAAGCGTCCCCTGTACGTGTGCTTCAACCGCCCCTTGGCCGACCATTTCAACCGCATCGCGCCCGAGGGCGGCCTGGCGGTCTCCTTCCATCTGCTGTGCGACCGCCTGCTGCGGCACGTCGGCCGCAGCCCGGACTTTGCGCAGCCCAAGGCCTTCGAGCGCCTGGTCGACGATGCCGAGGCCCTGGCCGTGCCGGCCGATTTCATGTTCGACACCGTCATCGTCGACGAAGGGCAGGACTTCAACGCCCGCTGGGGCGGCATGGTGCTGCGGCTGGCCAAGCCGGACGCGCGCGTGGTCTGGCTGGAAGATCCCATGCAAAACCTCTACGGCCATCTGCCGCCGGAAATGCCGGGCTGGGTCAGGCTGCGCGCGCAGAGCAATTTTCGCAGCCCGCGCCCCGTGGTGAACCTGCTGCAGGCCATCCTGCCGGACGACGTGCGCATCGACGCGCAGGCGCCCATCACCGACAGCGATGTGGAGGTACTGTCGTATCACGACGAGGAAAGCCTGCTGCAGGCGGTCAAGCAAGGCATACGCAAATGCTATTCGGACGGTTTTCGCGCGGACGACATCGCCGTCATCAGCTACCACGGCCACCAGCGTTCCCGCGTGCTGGCGCATGACCGGCTGGGCCCGCACGGCTTGCGCCGCTTCACCGGCCAATACGACTTGCTGGGGCTGCCGGTCTACTCGAATGGCGACGTCCTGGCCGAATCGGTCTACCGCTTCAAGGGCCAGTCGATTCCCGCCGTGATCTTCACCGAGATCGACTTCGAAACGCTGGACGAGCGGGCGATCCGCAAGCTGTTCGTCGGCGCCACGCGAGCCACGCTGAAGCTGATCCTGATCGCCACGGAACCGGCCGCCGCGCTGCTGCGGCAAAAGACGGGCGTCTAGCATCGACGCCCGCGGCAGCGCGCGGGCGTTGCCGTGGGCGGCCCCGCCCTGCCGTCCGCCTCAGATCCAGGCGACGGCCTTGCCCACCTGCTCACGCGCTTCGATGCGCGCATGGCCCAGGGCGATCTCGTTGAAAGCGTAGCGATCCGTGATCTCGATGTGCAGGCTGCCTTCGAGGATCGCGCCGAAGACATCATCGGCGCGACGCTGCACCGTCGCGGCATCGGCCATGTGATCCGCCAGGCGCGGCCGCGTCAGGAACAGCGACCCGGCCTCGCCCAGTTCGTAAGGGTCCAGGTCCTTCACCGATCCCGACACATTGCCGTAGTTGATGACCAGCCCGCGCTTGCGCGTTGCCCGCATGCTGTCGCGTAACGTCGCCTTGCCCAGCGAATCGAACACCACGTCGACGCCACGTTTCGCCGTCAATGCCCGCACCCGGTCCGCGAACGCACCGTCGTCATAAGGCATGGCGACATCGGCGCCACGCGCCAATGCCACGGCGCGCTTGTCTTCCGTGCTCGCGGTGGCATAGACGGTGACGCCCATGCGCTTGGCCATCTGGATCAGAAGCTGGCCGATGCTACCCGACGCCGCATGCACCAGGCAGCTTGCGCCAGCAGCCAACGCCGCCACGTCATGCAGCAGGTAGTGCGCGGTGCAGCCCTGGAACATGGCCGACGCCGCGGTGTCGAACGCGATGGCGTCCGGCAGCACCGCGGCCAGCCTTGCGGGGATGGCGGCGTATTCGGCGAAGCTGCCCCAGGCGACGCACCAGGCCACGCGCTGGCCCACCGCCGGATGCTTGACCCCTTTGCCGGTGGCCACGACCACGCCGGCCCCTTCCATCCCCAATGTGCAGGGGATGCGCACGGGATAGGTAAGCGACTGCGCGTACTTGCCCTGCCGGGTGTGGATGTCCATGAAGTTCACGCCGGCGCAGGCCACCTGCACCAGGATTTCACCTTCACCCGCCACCGGCACGGGCGCATCGTCGCGCACCCGCACGACCTCCGGTCCGCCGTAGCTTTCTATGGTGATCGCCCGCATCGTTCGTGTCATACCTGTCCCCGGTGCTTCGCATGGAAGCGGTAGCCAACGCCAGAATCAAAATCAACACCACAACCGAAGCGGGCAGTTTACCTCCGGCCGGTGAAGCCGGCCCCCCGGACGCACGCCTGCGCGCCGCAAGGAACGCATTCGCACCCTGCTGGGACAGAAGGACAATTTCCACCCAGCAGGAGACCCCACCATGCCATCCCGCCAACTCAAGCTCGGCGCCTTCCTGATGCAGACCGGGCACCATATCGCCGGCTGGCGCCATCCCGCTGCGCAAGCCGACGCGGCCGTCAACTTTCGCCATTACGTGGCCCTTGCCCAGCGCGCCGAGGCCGCGAAATTCGATGCCATCTTCCTGGCGGACGCCGTCGGCGTGCGCAACCGCGACATACCCTCCCTGTCACGCACCGCGCGCAGCGATCATTTCGAACCGCTGACCCTGCTGTCGGCCCTGGCGGCCGTCACCGCACGCATCGGCCTCATCGGCACGGTCTCCACCACCTATAACGAGCCTTACCACGTGGCACGCAAGTTCGCGTCGCTGGACCACATCAGCGGTGGCCGCTCCGGCTGGAACCTGGTGACGTCCAACGGCCAGGGCGAGGCGCAGAACTTCAATGTGGACGAGCACATGGAGCACGCCAGTCGTTATGCCCGCGCGTCCGAGTTCCACGAGGTCGTGCTGGGCCTGTGGGACAGCTGGGAAGACGACGCCTTCGTGCGCGACCGCGCCAGCGGAATCTATTTCGAGCCGGACAAACTGCACCTGCTGCAACATCGCGGCGAACACTTCCAGGTGCGCGGGCCGTTGAACGTGGCGCGCTCGCCGCAAGGCCGGCCCGTCGTCGTGCAGGCCGGCGCCTCGCCCGCGGGCCGCGACCTGGCCGCGCGCACGGCTGAAGTCATCTTCGTGGCGCATCAGACGCTCGATGAAGCGCAGTCCTTCTACCGCGACATCAAGCAACGCGCGCGGCTACTTGGGCGCGATCCGGACAGCATCAAGATCCTGCCGGGCATCTCTCCTTTGGTGGGCCGCACCCAGGCCGAAGCCGACGCGAAATTCGCGCAACTGCAAGACCTGATCCATCCCGCCGTCGGCGTGCAGTTTCTGGCGACCTTGCTGAACGGCTTCGATCTGTCGAAGTATCCGGTGGACGGGCCTTTGCCCGAACTTCCGGAGACCAACGCCGGCAAGAGCCGCCAGCAATTGCTGGTCGACCTGGCCCGGCGCGACAAGCTCAGCATCCGCGAACTCTATCTGCGCGTGGCGGGCGCGCGCGCCCATCATCAGGTAGTGGGAACACCGCGGACCATCGCGGACCGCATGGAACAATGGTTCGAAGAGGAAGGCGCGGACGGCTTCAACATCATGGCGCCGACCCTTCCCGGCGGCCTGGACGACTTCATCGAACTGGTGCTGCCCGAACTGCGCCGGCGCGGCCTGTTCCGCAAGGAATACGAGGGAAGTACGCTGCGCGAGCATCTGGGCCTGGCGCGACCCGCACACCTTAAGCGGGGCTGAACCTAAGGGTAAACACGGCCTCGCAGCGGCTCATCCTTTCAGTACTCTCGGCGTCACCACAACAAAAGATTGAGGAGACAACCGAATGAGCCTGACCCCTACCCTTACCCGTCGCCTCGCGGCGCTGTTCGCCGTGACCGCCGCAGGCACCCTCGCTGCCGTCCCCGTCGTGCAGGCCAAGGATACGTGGCCTGACCACCCGATCACCATCGTTTCGCCCTATGCACCGGGCGGCACGACGGACATCCTGGCGCGGCTGTTGGCGCCGCGCCTGCAGGCCAAGTTCGGCCAGGCCATCGTCGTCGAAAACCGCGCCGGCGCGGGCGGCAATATCGGTACTGCCTATGTCGCCAAGGCCAAGCCGGACGGCTACACCTTCCTGCTGGCGGCCAGCGGTCCCATCGTGATTGCCGGCACCCTCTACAAGACGCTGCCCTATCGTCCCGGCAAGGACTTCACCGCTGTATCGCCCTTGGCCGACACCAACTTCGTGGTGGCGGTGAATACGAAATCCGGCTTGAACTCCATCCAGGACGTGATCGCCAAGGCCAAGACGGGCGACCTGTCCTTCGGTTCGGCCGGCTCGGGCACGCCGCAACACATCATCGGCGAGATGTTCAACGTCGCCACCAAGCAGAAGATCCAGCATATCCCCTACAAGGGCTCGGGTCCGCTGCTGAACGACCTGGTCGGCGGCCAGGTGCCCCTGGCATTCGAGAACCCCTTGCCCATCATGCAGCAGGTCAAGGCCGGCAATCTGAAAGTGCTGGCGGTGACCGGTTCCAAGCGATCGGCGGCCTTGCCCGATGTACCCACGCTGGCGGAGACCGGCGTCCAGGGCGTGGACGCCAAGCCCTGGTACGGCCTGCTCGGCCCGGCCGGCTTGCCCGCCGATATCACCACGCGCATGAACGAAGCGGTGCAGGAAATCCTGGCCTCGCCCGACGTCAAGGCGCAACTCGCCAGCCTGGGAGTCGAGCCCATGGTGATGAAGCCGAAGGAATACCAGGCCTTCATGGACAAGGACATCGTCCGCTGGGGCGCGGCCGTCAAGGCGTCCGGCGCCACGGTGGACTGATAAGCGCGCGCCATTGCAGCAGATCGGGCCTGAGCGCGGTCAGCAGCCGCCTCAGGCTTTTTCTATGCCGTGCAGGAACATGCCGACGAAGCAGTCCATGATTTCCTGCGCGGTTTTCTCGCCGTCAGGGCGATACCAGCGCGACAGCTGGTTCAACGACGACAGCAGGAACTTGGCCGCCAGGCTGACATCGGTATCCGGCTTGAACAGGCCCGCGGCAATGCCGTCACGCACGGCTGCCTTCAACAGCCCCTCGTAGGCGTCGCGCCACTTCACCACCAAGGCGCGATGCGCCTCGCTGTCGGTGGACCAGAACAACAAGGAGCCCGATACCCAGCTGTCGTGGCATTCCTCGTAATACGCGATCGACGCACGCATGAAAGCCCGCAGGCGTTGCGCGGGGTCGGCGCCTTCGTCCTGCATCGCCGTGTGCACCCGATTGAACAAGGTCTCCATGCCGGACGCCACCAGGCTGCGGTACAGCGTCTCCTTGTCCGGAAAGTGGTGGTACAGCGCCGACTTCGATATCCCCACCTCGGCCGCGATCATGTTCAACGACGTGCCCTGGTAGCCATGGCGCGCGAACAGGCGCCGCGCCTCATCGATGATCTGGTCGTAACGCCCGGGATCCCGCGCTGTCATGGTGTTCGATCCTGTCGTCCATAAAGTGGAGGGGGGATGATAAGGGAATATCCCAGGGGTGGACTTTCGTGAGAAAGGGTCTAAGATTCCATCCAACCGACCGGTCGGTCGGTTCGTGTGAATCTACTCGGACCGCCGCTGGAAAACAAGTTTTGCCGCCCCCGGTGTAAGCCAGGGCGCGGACGAGACGATAGATTGGTGGAGACAGGATGCGCAGCGAAACGCGAGTTTTGCTGGTCAGCGGCTTATGCGGCGGTTTGCTTGCCATGGCGTCTTCTTGCCTGGCGGCGGCCCCCTATCCGACCCAGCCCATACGCCTGATCGTTCCCTTCGCGCCCGGCGGCGGCGCCGATGCCAACGCCCGGCGCGTCGCCGAGCCCTGGTCCAAGGCCTTGGGGCAATCCATCGTGGTGGAAAACAAGCCGGGCGCCGGCGGCACGCTGGGCGCCAGCTTCGTAGCGCAAGCGCCGCATGACGGCTACACCTTGCTGTATGCCACGCCGGGCCAGCAGATGACCGCGCCCTATCTGTTCAAGAACCTCGCCTACGATCCGTTCAAGAGCCTGGTTCCGGTGGGCAAGCTGAGCGTGGGCGCCAATGTGCTGGTGGTCACCAAGAGCCTGCCGGTGCACAACGTCCAGGAGTTGATCGACTACGCCCGCGCCCATCCCGGCAAGCTGGGGTTCGCCAGTTCAGGCGTCGGGTCCACCAGCCATCTGGCCGGCGAATTGTTCAAGCAGAAGGCGGGCGTGGATATCTTCCACGTGCCTTATCGCGGCACGGGGCCGGCCCGCACCGACCTGATGAGCGGCCAGGTGCCCATGACCATAGACACGCTCAGCGTCTATCTACCCTTGATCCAGTCGGGCGACGTGCGCGCGCTGGGGGTTTCCACGCTGAAGCGCGATCCCGCTTTTCCCGACCTTCCGGCCATCGCGGAAACCCTGCCGGGCTTCGAGGCGGTGCCGGTCAACTACATCGCCGCGCCCGCCGGCACGCCACGCGCGGTCATCGACAAGCTCAACGCCACCTTGAACCAGGTGATCGCCGACCCGCGCGTGCGCAACAGCTTCGAGAAAGGCACTTCGCTGGAAGGCGGCTCGCCGCAGGAGATGGAACAGTTGATCACCACCGAGCAGGCCAAGTGGAAGGCCTTGATCGAACGGGCGGGCATCAAGCCGGAATAGCTTGGCAAGCCCGAGCTTGCCGCAAGCCCGCAAAAAAAGAGGCGTCCACAGCGACGCCCACGGGGGACTGAACAGCAGGAGATCAGGTATGAGCAAGTGCTTGTATGCGCGCATCGCATCGGTGGCGGTGTTCGCATGGTTGACGGCGGCAGCCGCCGTGGCAGTCGATGCAGTCCCCCCCGTCCATGCCGCCGAGGCCAGATACCCCAGCCAGCCGGTAACCATCATCGTCCCGTATGCGCCGGGCGGCGTCACCGACCTGTACGGCCGGTCCATCGCCGAATACCTGGGCCGTACCTGGAACGTCCCCGTCATCGTCAAGAACGAAGGCGGCGGCGGCACGATGATAGGCACGCAGACCGTGGCCCGCGCCGAGCCCGACGGCAACACCATCCTGTTGACCAGCTACGCCTTCACCTCGAACCCGATCGTGCGCAAGGACATGAGCTACGCACCCGATGCATTGCGGCCGGTCATGCTGCTGGGCAACAGCAGCAATATGCTGGTGGTCTCGGCCCGCTCCGACCTGCACACGCTGGATGACGTATTGGCCAAGGCACGCAAATCCCCGGGCAACCTGCGCCTGGCCTCTTCCGGCGTGGCCTCCAGCCCCCACATCGCGGCGGAACTGTGGGCCCATGCGGTGGGCGTGCAGATCACGCACGTCCCCTATCGCGGCACCGCGCCGGCCATGAATGACGTCCTGGCCGGCCAGGTGGACGGCATCTTCGATGGCCCCTCCTCCATGAGTTCGGTGAAGGCCGGCCGCCTGCGCGCCATCGCCATCGCCAGTGCGCAGCCCCATCCTGGCGCCCCTGGCGTGCCGACCTTCCGCAGCCTGGGCGAGGACCTGGTGTTCGGCAGCTGGTTCGGCTTCTTCGTGCCCAAGGGTACGCCGGACACCATCGTCTCTCGCCTGAATGCCGACCTGCGTCACGCCGTCAACGACCCCAGGACGCGCGCCGCCATCGATACGACCGCGCTGCTGGTGCAGGACGGCACGCCCCAGCAATTCGCCGACTTCCTGGCCAAGGAAAGCTTGCGCTTGAAAGCATTGGTGGAGAGCGGCGCGGACTTCACGCCGCAATGACGCCTGCGCGGTCTGCCGAATACCCCTTCCCATTTTCAGCCGGCCCCCTGCGCCGGCACGCCACAGGAGCGCAAGATGAGCTATGAATGCCTGGAAGTACAGCGCGATGGCCACGTCGCCATCGTTTACCTCAACCGTCCGCCGGTCAACGCGCAGAATGCGCAGATGCGCGCCGAGATCGTCGAGGTCTTCGACAGTTTCAACGATGACGACGACGTGCGCTGCGTCGTCCTGGCCAGCAAGGCCAAGGTGTTCTCCGCCGGCGCCGACGTCTCCGAACGGCCCGCCATCAAGCAGCGTGGCCCGGGCGCCTATTGGAAGCACAACCGGCTGGTGCGCGAATCGTCGCTCTCGATCCAGGAATGCAACAAGCCCGTCATCGCCGCCGTCAACGGCGCGGCTCTGGGCGCGGGCTTCGGCCTGATGGCGTCCTGCGACATCTGGGTGGCCTCGAAGGACGCCTACGTCGCCATGCCCGAGATCAACGTCGGCCTGGCCGGTGGTACCGCCCTGCTGCAACGGGTATTCGGCAAGTCGCGCGCGCGCCGCATGTTCTTCACCGGCATGAAGGTTTCCGCCGACGAGCTGTATCGCCTGGGTTTGATCGAAGCCAGCCTGCCGCCGGAAGAACTGATGCCCTACGTGATGGAACTGGCGCACGAGATCGCCGGCAAGGCGCCCATCGCGCTGCGCTACGCCAAGGAGGCCGCGCAGGTCACCTCGTCCATGCCGCCGCGCGAAGGCTATCGCTACGAGCAGAACATCACCGTGGCCTTGTCGAATACGGAAGACGCCCGCGAAGCGCAACAGGCTTTCCTGGAAAAGCGCGCGCCCGTCTACAAGGGTCGCTGACATGCCGGATATGCTGAACCCCGATTTCCTGTCGCTGCCGTCCAGCGGCCATCGAGAAACCGCCGAGGACGCGGCGTTCCGCGCTGAACTGCATGCCTTCGCGCGCGAGCATTGTCCGCCGGACCTCCGCGCCCTGGTCGCGGCCGGCGGCAAGATCACGCGCAAGACCTATGCGCGCTGGCAGCAGATCCTGCACACGCGCGGCTGGTCGGCGCCCAGCTGGCCGGTGGAACACGGCGGCACGGGCTGGAACCTGCGCCAGCGCACCATCTTCGAAGAAGTGATGGCGGACAACGATTGCCCGCCGCTGTATCACCATGGCCTGGGACACATCGGCCCGGTGATCATGCATTTCGGCACGGCGGAGCAGAAGTCGCACTTCCTGCCGCGCATCCTGGATACCACCGACTGGTGGTGCCAGGGCTATTCCGAACCGGGCGCCGGTTCGGACCTGGCGTCGCTGAAAACCCCGGCCGTGCGCGATGGCGACGCTTACGTCATCAATGGCCAGAAGATCTGGACATCGCATGCCCAGGAAGCCAATCGCATCTATCTGCTGGCACGCACCGCGCGCGGCGAGCGCAAGCAGGACGGCATCTCGCTGTTTCT
This sequence comes from Achromobacter sp. HZ34, assembly GCF_002209485.1. Classification (GTDB taxonomy): domain Bacteria; phylum Pseudomonadota; class Gammaproteobacteria; order Burkholderiales; family Burkholderiaceae_B; genus Bordetella_C. The sequence goes on from NZ_NJIX01000005.1 coordinate 288,668, forward strand.
CATCGACATGGACACCCCGGGCATCAGCGTGCGCCCGATCCGCACCATAGACGGCTGGCACCATGTCAACGAAGTGTTCCTGGACGACGTGCGCGTTCCGGCGGCGCGGCTGCTGGGCGAAGAAGGCAAGGGCTGGGCATGCGCCAAGTACCTGCTGGAACGCGAACGCCTGCCGGCCGCCAGCGTCGCCACGCTGATGCGGCAATGGCGGCAGGTGGCGCGCCTGCTGGAGACGCGCCGGGCGCAAGAGCCCCTGCGCGACTACGGCAGCCTGGACGCCGCGCTGCTGACACAGGCGGCGCGCATCAAGGGCGCTCGCGAGATGCTGGCCTCGGCAACGGAGACGATGATGCGCAAGGAGCCCCTGGACGCGCGCCCCTCGGCCTTGAAGCTCGCCTGCAGCGGCGTGGCGCAGTCGCTCAGCCGCATCGCCTTGATGGCCGTCGGCCCCACGGGCAGCCGCCGCTTCCTGCCTGAGTCCGAGGTTGACTCTGGCGCCGGTATCGACTCCGGCGCCGCGGCCGCACGGGAGTCTGGCATGGCGGTTCAGAACTATCTTTATGGACGATCCAAGACCATCGCCGGCGGCACTACCGAGGTGCAACTCAACGTCGTGGCGCGGTCCTTGTTCGGAGTTTGAAGCATGCCTTTTGAACCCAAGACAGCTTTTCCCGGCCTGTTGGCCGACAGCGCGGCGCGGGTCGCGCAAGACCTGGCCGCGGCGTACCCCAAGCCCGCCGATCCCGCCGTGATCGCGGAGATGGGCTGGAACGCCGTGCTCATCCCTGAAGCCCTGGGCGGCTTCGGCGGTGAATTCGCGGATCTGGCATCCATCGTCGAAGCGCTGGCACTGCAGGCGACCGACCTGCCCATCATCACGCGTTGCGGCGTGGTGCCCGCCATGCTGGCCGCGCTGGCTGACGGCGCACGCGCCCAAGCCTTGCTGACGAGTTGCGCGGAGGGCGCCGTGGTGCTGGAATTGGGCGGACCGTTGTCCGCCAGCGATGCCGTCGCGCCGCTGGCATTGGCGCGGGCTGACTCGGACGGGGGCGCGCATCACGTCACCGGCAAGACGGTGGAGATGCCCTGGACCGAGGACTGCACCCATGTCTTGCTGGTCTGCGCGGATGTCGATGACGGGACGCCGATGCTGGCCTGCGTGGATGCCGATCGCCTGCGCAAGCACGGCGGCGGCGCGGTCTTCCAGACCATGGATGAAGTCCGCGTGTGCGTGTGTGAGGTGCACGATCTGCCGCTTGCCGACGATGACGTCTTGGCCAGCGGCGCCGATGCCAAAGGCGCGCTCGACGCCGGCTGGCGCGTGGCGGTGGCAGCCACCGCCACGGACACGGTCTGCGCCATGAGCAGCGTGCTGGGACGCACCATCACCTATCTGCTGGAACGCCAGCAATTCGGCCAGCCATTGGCGCAATTCCAGGCCCTGCGCCACGATGTCGCGCGGCTATACGTCAGCTATGAGATCTGCCGCAGCCTGCTGCAGGCGACATTGCGGGAGATGGCTGCATCCCCAGCCGTGCAGCACAACGCCGGCGCCTTCGATCTGCTGGGCATGTACACCAGCGAAGCAGCCATCGACTACGCCGAAACCGTGATCCAGTTGCATGGCGGCATGGGCATGACGCGGGAAATGCCCGCGGCCAGGCTGGCCACGCGCCTGCTGGCCAACGCCATGCGCTTCGGCGATACGCTGTCCCATCGCCAAAGCCTGAACCGCCTGCGCACGAGGACCGCCCCATGACCGGCCATTCACATCCCCTGCAGCCCTTCTTCGACCCCGCTTCGGTGGCCATCATAGGGGCGTCATCGGATCCGGACAAACTGGGTGGACGGCCTATCCGCTATCTGCGCGATGCGGGCTACGCCGGCCATATCTATCCCATCAATCCGAAAGCAGACACGGTGCAAGGACTGCGTGCCTATGCCAGCCTGGCGGACGTGCCGGGGCCAGTGGACCAGGCGCTGATCATCGTCCCGGCGGCAGCCGCGCAGCAGGCCTTGCAGGCCTGCATCGACAAGGGCATCCGCCATGTGCAGGTGCTGAGTTCCGGCTTTGCCGAGGAAGACGACGCCGGCCGCCAGCGCCAGGACGACCTGGCCAAGCTGGCCACCGCGCATGGCGTGCGGCTGACGGGGCCCAACTGCCTGGGCATCGTCAGCGTCGCCAACCGCTTCTATGCCACCTTTTCCACCGCGTTGGAGGCCTTGGTGCCGCAAGCCGGCGGCATCAGCTTCGCCACGCAGAGCGGCGCCTTCGGCTCATGCGCCTATGCGCAGGCGATACAGCGCGGCCTGGGCATCGCGCGCATCGTCGCCACCGGCAATGAAGTGGATGTCGACGTAGCGCAATGCATCGACTTCCTGGCGTCCGATCCCCACACACAAGTGATCTGCGCCGCCATCGAGGGCTGCCGTGACGGCGATGTGTTGCGCCGTGCGCTGTTGAAGGCGGCGGCCGCCGCCAAGCCCGTCATCCTGATGAAGGTGGGCGCGTCGGCGCGCGGCCAGCAGGCGGCGGCCACGCACACCGGCGCCGTTGCCGGCAACGACCGGGTCTTCGATGCAGTGGCGCGGGAATGCGGCGCCTGGCGGGCCGGCAGCATCGAGCAGATGCTGGACATCGCCTATCTGTGCACGCATCTGCCGCGGCCCGCCAATGCACGCGCGGGCGTCGTGACGGTATCCGGCGGCATCGGCGTGCTGATGGCGGATGACGCCGAGCGCTGCGGGGTGGACATGCCCGCCCTGCCCGCGGACGTCCAGGCGCATGTGCATGAGCGCGTGCCCTTCGCCATCGGCGCGAATCCGCTGGACACCACGGCGCAGATCGGCGTGATCAAGAACGGCCTGACCGATCTGGTCGGACTGCTGTTGCGCGACACCGACTGGTCCACGCTGTTCGTTTACATGGCGCAGATCCCTTGCGATGAACGGCGTTTTCCGCCCATGCTGGAGGAACTGGCGAAGCTGCGGGAACAGCATCCCGATCGCTTGATCGTGCTGGTGGGGCCGCACAGCGAAGCCATGCGCGCGGCCATCGAAGCACAACGCATGGTGATTTTCGCGGATCCCGGGCGAGCCATGGCCGCCGTGGGCGCGGCCTGCGGGCTGCAGGCGCGCCGGCGCGACTTGCCCGGCGTTGCGACGGTTTCAGACACATCGCGCGCCGATCCGCTGGTGCCTTTGCCCGCGCCCGGCACTCGGCTCGACGAATGGCAGGCCAAGCAGGTCCTGCAGCGTTACGGCCTGCCCATGCTGCGCGAGACCTTATGCGCGGATGCCGATGATGCCGTGCGCGCGGCGCAGGCGGCCGGGTATCCGGTGGCGGCCAAGATCGTCTCGGTGGATGTTCCGCACAAGACGGAGATTGGCGGCGTGCTGTTGAACCTGCGCGACGATCATGCCGTGCGGCAGGCTTTCCATCTGCTGCGTCAACGCGGCCTGGCGCATGCATCGGCGGACCGCATCGCGGGCGTTCTCATCGCGCCCATGAGCGCGCCTGGCACGGAGACCATATTGGGCATACACATGGATCCGCTGTTCGGCCCCATGGTGATGTTCGGCCTGGGCGGCGTGGCCGTCGAACTGTTCCAGGACGTCGCCTTCGCCAGCGCCCCCTTGACGGAAGCACGGGCGGCCGCGTTGATCGAATCGGTCCGCTCGGCGCGCCTGCTGCAAGGTTGGCGCGGCCAGGCAGCCGTCGACATTGCCGCGCTCCGGCAAGCGCTGATGGCGCTATCCCGTTTCGCCCACGACTGGCGCGCAGTCCTGTCCGGCGTCGATGTGAACCCTTTCGTGCTGCGGCCCGATGGCGCGGTGTGCCTGGATGCGTTGATTACGTTGCGGGGAGCAGTCGCACAGGACGGGTCGTAGTGATTTGCGGACTGGAGGAAAACAGAAGGCGCCCGCGGTGGCGGCACCGTGCCGTGAACCGCCACCGGAAACTCCCGGCTATAGGCATGCTCGCGACATGGCGTTACCATGTCAATTAATTCGCCTACCTGTATTACTACTTCGGATCGAGCGAGGTCACCGTGGCCATCTCCCCGTTGAGCGATTTCGCCTACAAGCAAGTCCTGACCATGGTCGAGGCCATGACGCCGGAGCAGCGCTTGCCCAGCGAGGACGATCTGTCACGCCAGCTGGGCGTGTCCAGGCCGGTATTGCGCCAGGCCTTGGCGCGCCTGCGTACGGAAGGCTGGGTCTATGCCCGGCGTGGCGCGGGTAATTTCGTCGGCGAGCCGCCCGCCCTGCAAAGCGCCACCTTCGGCCCTCTGCACAGTATTCCCGACGTACGCAGCTTCCTGGAATTCCGCTGCCTGCTCGAAGCAGAAAGCGCAGCCTGCGCGGCCCGTTGCGGCGATCCCAACCTGCGCGATGAAATCACCCGGCGGCGCCGTCAGCTGGAAAGCGCGCTGGCGCATGGCGAGCTGGGCGTCGAAGAAGATATCGCCTTTCACGCGGCCATCGCGGCGGCCAGCGGCAACCGGTTCTTCAGCCTGACCATGAATGCGCTGGCGGAGCAGACCCGGGTATCGATAAGGCTGATCCGCGAACTGTCTCCTCAGCCCATGGTGCGCCGCTCGGTGGACGTGCGCAATGAACATCGTGCCATCGACGACGCCATCCAGGCGGGGGATGCGGATGCCGCGCGCGAAGCCATGCTGAGTCATCTACGCGGCGGACTGACACGGCTGTTCGGCCGCGCAGCGCCGGTCACCGAGAACGATCAGCACCACGCGCCTTCCTCGGCATCGAGGCATTGAGGGGCCGTTCCGTGGCGGCATGCTGGCTTGAATGCCTATAATGCGATTAATTACTCATATTCTTGCGACGACGTTTTCCGGCCGTTGGCCGGAGCGCGGTGCTGCTTATGGCGCATCATCATGACCACTCGTACCGGCCCCAGGATATCCACCCGCAAACAGCCCAAACAGGCCCGTTCGACCGAGCTCGTCGCGGCCATCCTGCAGGCAGCGGAGCAGGTCCTGGCGGAGGAAGGCGCGACGCGCTTCACGACGGCGCGCGTGGCGGAGAAGGCGGGCGTCAGCATCGGTTCGCTGTACCAGTATTTCCCCAACAAGGCGGCCATCCTGTTTCGGCTGCAAAGCGACGAATGGCGGCAAACCCAGGATATGCTGCGCAATATCCTGGAGGACGCGCGCCATCCGCCGCTTACCCGCCTGCGCAACCTCGTCCATGCGTTTCTCAAGAGCGAGTGCGACGAAGCCGCCATGCGCACCGCCTTGAACGACGCCGCGCCGCTGTATCGTGATGCGCCCGAGACGCGCGAAGTGAAGGCCAATGGCCAGCGCACCATCCAGGCGTTCATCGACGAGGCCCTTCCCCATGCTTCGGCCGCCCAGCGCACCCTGGCCGGCGACGTCATCAACGCCACCCTGGGCGCCGTCGGCAAGCTATACTCAGAACGCCCGCGCAAGGCCGCGGAAATCACCACCTACGCCAACGCCATCGCCGATATGCTGTGCGCCTATATCGAGAAGATTGGTGAAAAGTGAATCCCGGCCCTGTCCTGCCGCCGGCCCTTCGCCAGTCGATAGCAAACCCGTGGCCTCGCCCTGCCTGAATCCCGATCATGTCCATCCAAAAAGAAGCGTTTGAAGTGCGCCGGCTGACCCCCGCGGATGCGGCCGGCTTCCAGGCATTGCGGCTTGCCGCCCTGGAAGAATGTCCCACGGCTTTCGGCGCCAGCCTGGAGGACGAGCGTGCGCTTGAGTTGCAGGCGGTCGCCCAGCGGATTGCGCCGGCGGACCATGGCGATGCGGGCGGGGTAGGTGCATTCGATGGGCCGGACCTGGTGGGTATCGCCTGCGTCTTTCGCGCGCGCGGCCGTAAGGAAAGGCACAAGGCTTACCTGGTGTCGGTCTACGTCGCACCGGCCTGGCGGGGCAAGGGCCTGTCCGGCAAGGTCGTGGACGCTGCCATAGGCCTGGCGCGCGCCATGCCCGGTGTGCGGCGCATCAATCTCACCGTGAATGTGGCGAACCGATCCGCGCTGGCGCTGTATCGCCGGCGCGGTTTCGAGGTGTACGGCCAGGAAGCTGAGGGCTTGTGCGTCGACGGTGTCTATCAGGACGAATACCTGATGTCACTGGTGCTTCATTAGAAAAACTGCATTAGCGATAAACAAAAACTCGATATTCTTTGACGTCTGGAATCGCTAAGATGACCTCCATCCAATATGAGATGACCGGCTGCGGGTAGCGGGTCCAAGAAGAAAGATGGAAGAGACTACGCTCAGCACGGGCGCGCGCGTACGGGACGCTTTGCCGCCCGGCGCCTGCGATTCCCACTTGCACCTGTACGACACGGCGATCATCGACGCGCCGGCCGCGCCCAATCCGCTGGCCGGCTGCACCCCCATCCGCTACCGCGCCCTGCGCGACAGCCTGGGCCTGCAACGCGCGGTCGTCGTCACGCCGGCACCGCATGTCGTCGACAACCGCGTCACCCTGGCCGCCATCCAGACCCTGGGCGCGGCCGCTACGCGTGGCGTGGGCGTGGTCTTTCCCGACGTGACGGACGCCGAATTGCGGCACCTGCACGACGGCGGCATCCGTGGCATACGCTTCACTGTCGCCATCCCGCGCACGGCCGTCACCCGCATCGACATGCTTCCGGCCCTCGGGCCACGGGTGCATGAACTGGGCTGGCATGTGCAGTTGCACATGACGCCCGAGCAAATCGTCGAAAGCCAGTCCATCATCGAGCAACTGCCCTGCGGCATCGTGTTCGACCACATGGCGCGCCTGGCGGACGGGCCCTCGGATGAACGCGCCTGGGCCATCGTCCAGGATCGCCTGCAAGCCGGCAAGACCTGGGTCAAGCTGTCCGGCGAATACCTGGCGGCGGATGCCGCGACGGCGCAGGACGTGGCCAGGAAGCTGGCCGCCGCCGCACCCGAGCGCATGGTCTGGGGCACCGACTGGCCCCATCCGACCGAAATGCCCAATCCGCCTGAAACCGCCAGCACGCTGGACACCCTGGCGGCCTGGGTTCCCGATGCCAAGCACCGGCACCGCATCCTGGTGGACAACCCCGCGCAGCTCTACGGTTTCCAGCAGGACCTGTAGCCGGCGCGGCGCAAGCGCCAGCCACGGCAAACCACTCACCCAAAAACCGGCACCCATAGCCGGACAGGCACACAGCCACAACAAGTATCCGGAGACATTCATGCAAGGCTTCCAACGTATCCGCAGGGGACTGCTTCTGGCCGCCGCGTTCGCGGCCGCGCCGCTGGCCGCCCACGCCGCCTGGCCCGAGCAACCGATCCGTCTGATCGTGCCTTATGCCGCGGGCGGCGGCGCCGACAACGTCGCGCGCGTCATCGCCGGTCCGCTGGGCGAGAAGCTGGGCCAGAGCATCATCATCGAAAATCGCCCGGGCGCGGGCGCCACGATCGCGGAAGGCGTCGTCGCCCGCTCGGCGCCGGACGGCTACACGGTGCTGTACGACACCTTCACCTACGCCGTCAACGCGTCGCTGCGCAAGCTCAACTTCAACCCATCCAAGGACCTGACCCCGGTCGCCATCACGGCCACGGCGCCCCTGATCCTGGTGGTGAACCCCAAGGTGCCGGCGCACAACCTGGCTGAGTTCGTGACCCTGGCCAAGGATCCCAACAACAAGGTGACGTACGCCTCGTATGGCATCGGCAGCGCGGCGCACCTGGCGGCCGAACTGCTGGCCCGCGAGGCCAAGCTCAGCATGCTGCACATCCCCTACAAGGGCGGCGCGCCGGCCCTGGTGGACCTGGTCGGAGGCCAGGTGAACGCGTACTTCGCCAATGCATCATCCGGCTTGCCCTATGTGCGCAACGGCACGCTGCGCGCGCTGGCGGTATCATCGACCAAGCGCCTGGCTACCCTGCCTGACGTTCCCACCGTCGCGGAAAGCGGCTATCCCGGCTTCGATGTGCTGGAATGGCATGGCGTCTTCGTTCCCACCGGCACGCCTCCCGATGTCGCGAAGAAACTCGCCGACGCGCTGCAGGCGGTCATCAGCTCGCCCGACGTGGTGAAGCGGCTGAACAGCCTGGGCATCGATCCCAGCACCATTCCTCCGGCGGGCGCGAAAGCCTACATCGATGACCAGGTGCAGCGCTGGTCCACGCTGATCAAGGACCGCAATATTTCCCTGGAATAGCGCGCGCCACGAGCTGCCCTGGATGACGGCAAGGCCGGTGCGATTGCGCCGGCCTTTTTCGTATTCAACGCAGCACGCAAGGCGTCAATCCACCTTGGCCCCCGATTCCTTGACCGCCTTGGACCATTTCGCCGCGTCTTCCGTCAGCACGGCCAGGAAATCCTTGCTGCTACCCCCGATCACATCACCGCCATCGCTCTGGATGGTCTTCACGACATCGGGCGACTGCAGGGCCTCGTTGGCGACCTTGTTCAGCAGATCGACGACAGCCTGTGGGGTTTTCGCGGGAACGAAGAAGCCGTACCACGTCCCCGCATTGAATCCCGGATAGCCCGCTTCCGCGATGGTCGGCACCTCGGGCAAGGACGTGCTGCGCTTGTCGGCCGACACCGCCACGGCGCGCAACTGGCCGGCCTTGATCTGGCCGAAAGACGTGGGTATCGACGACATCATCAGGTCATCGCGGCCGGCGATGGTGTCCGTGATCGCCGAGTTGGCGCCCTTGTAGGGAATGTGCGATAGCTGGATATGCGCGGCCTGCTGGAACAGCACGCTGGTGAGATGCGAGACCGTGCCGCTGCCGGGCGTGGCCAGGTTCAGGCTCTTGCCCTGCGCATTGGCCTTGCGCGCCGCGGCCACGATGTCGGCCAGCGATTGAAACGGCGACTGCCTGGGTACCACCACCACATTGGGGGCATTGGACAGCCGTACCACCGGTGCGAAGCTCTTGAAGGTGTCGTAGGACACATTGGAATAGAGATAGGGATTGATCACCATCTGCGAGGTTTGCCCCAGCAGGATCGTGTAGCCGTCCGGCGCCGCGTTGGCGACGCGTACCGCACCGATGATGCCGTTGGCGCCCGGCACGTTCTCCACCACGAACGATGTCTTCAACAACTGCCCCATCTTCATGCTGACGACACGCGCCATCAGGTCCATGCCACCCCCCGCGCTGGTCGGCACGATGACGGTGATCGGCGCGTTGGGATAGTCGCCCGCACGGGCGTCACCGGAGAATGCGGCCGCCGCCAGGGGCAATACCGCAAACAGGACCGCGGGTGCACGCCGGGCTCGGCGCACGCCCCATCCTGTGCGCGGCTGGCCGCGTCCGAACCTCTTCCCTGCCTTGGTGGTGTTCATCATTGTCTCCGTCCGTTTGATTTGTTTTGCGGTATCGGTTCGAGCAGGACAGGCTAGCTGGACACCGCCTGCGCCGCGGCCGCCGCCTTGGCCGCCGCTGCCGCGGCCAGGCCATTCTCCGTGCCGGATTCAGGCACCGAACTGCCGTACAGCAGGCCTTCCTTGATCTTGGGTACGGTGCTGCGCGGATCCAGGATGGGCAGCCCGTGCGTGGGCGCGATGACTTTCACGTCCAGGGTGTCCAGCAGCCATTGGAGGCGATCGACATAGATATTCATGTCGGTGAATTTGGTCCAGAACAGCGCACGGTCGGCGAAGACCGCCGAGACCTCGGGAATGTTCAGCGAAATCGCCTCTTCCGCGAAGTGGCCGCAATGGCCATCCTCGTGATAATGGCTGTAGGCAAATCCGTCGCCCGGGAACAGCACGCGTTCCTGATGATCGAAGCCCCACCAGGTGGTGCGCAGATCGCGGATGACGGGTTCCACCAGTTCGAAGCGGCGTCCGCCCAGGTCCAGCTGATCGCCCCCGCGCATCTCGCGCAAGCGATGTGCGTATTGCGGGAAGGCCAGATGGTAGTCGCAGATGTCGCCGCACACGACTGCCTCGGGATAACGATGCAGTACGCGGCCCAGCCCTCCCGAATGCGGCGTTTCCTGGTGCGTCACGAACAGATGCCGCAGCGGTGCCTTGCCGGCCAGCAGCATCTCCATCTGCGCGTTGATCAGCGGAAAGTCCTTGGGATGACCGGTCTCGATCAGCATGGACGCCGTCCGCCCGATCAGCAGGAAGGCGGCGTTATACGTGTGGTAGATCTTGCCGTTGGCTTGCTGCTCCAGGCAATCGCCCAGCCAGAACACGCCGGGCGCCAGCTCGCGCGGCATCTGCTTCTTGCTTACTGTCATTACCTCACCTCATCCCGGTCTACGTATTTCGGTTGAACCATGCGCTTGTCCAGGCCGCGCAGCACGTCGTCCAGCATCTGGTACTGGCGCCGCACCAGCGCCTTGCCGCGCAGGATGCGGCCATAGCCTGGCGCGATGGTCTCGATGTCGTATTTGTCGAACACGTCCGCCAGCTTGCGCCTCAGCGCATCGGTGCTGCCGCCTTCCAGCCACCAGTAGCGTGTGTTCAGCAGGAAGCTGCGGATATGCGCGGCGCTGGTGCGGTTGTCGTCGGCCGTGGTGGTCCAGGGGCCGTCCTCGTCTTGCGACCACTCGTGGGAGAAGGTGTCCGACGTGAACAGGGTGCGGGTGGCGGCGTCGAACATCCAGCGAGTGCTGATCAGGCGGATGGGGGCCTGGAAGGCCACCAGCGGGCGGTTCTCCCCACGGCCGACGTGCAGCGTGGCGGCGCGGCCCACCAGCGTGGTCTTCAAGGCGTAGTCGTCGGAAGCGGTGGCGGCATCCGACCTGCCGCCGAAGTCCACCCACTTGGCGGCGTCCGCATTGCCCGAATAGCACTGCTCGACGTCGAAGGCGGCGGCAATCGCCTCCACGTTGCACACCGACATGTATTCGTTGATGCGCATGGGAAACACCGACAGCGCGGTGCCGGGGGGTAACAGGGAGGCGATCTGCCTGATCAGGGATTGCTGGTGCGCCGTATAGCCGCTGTCCAGCAGCAAGGCACGATCGTCGTGCTGGAGCAGGTAGCAGTTCGAGGGCGCATAGCCCCTTGCCGTCGACGGATAGGCGCTGACGCGCCCCGCCAGTTGCATGACGTTGTGCAGGGCATGGAGCTGCCGGTCGGCCAGGACGGTGATGTGGCTGGCATGGGTTTCAGCTGGACTGCCAGCGGGGGTGCCAGCGGGGGTGCCAGCGGGGCTACCAGATAAGGCGCCGGTGGAGGGTCTGGAGAGTTGAGTTTGCATTCCGGTACTCGCGATGCTGCCGGGCAGCGGGGCTGAGGGTCGGAATGATTATGGGATTGCGCTCCGCTTGCCGCCATCGCTGAGGACGTATGTGGACATGGCTCGCCAGCGATGGAGGAAACCGCCGCGGCCGCGTACTGTGCACAACTATCTGCACACTTGTCCGCACGCCTTCCTGCAGGCCGTATTTGCAAGCCGCTTTCGCAAGCTCCCACGCCCGCTCATGCCATCAATCCTTGACCCGCAACCGCGCTGCAACATCGCGCAACGCCGCCCGCAGCCATTGATGGGCCGGATCCTTGTGCATGCGGTCGTGCCAGTACATGGCGATGTCCACGTCAGGCATGGGGACGGGAGGCGGCAAGACCTGCACCCCCGCGGTGGCTTCGAAGTGGCGCGCCAGGTGCTCCGGCACGGTAGCCAGCATGTCCGACGCGGCGACCACGGCGGCGGAAGACAGGATGGACGGTTGCCAGGCGCCGATCTGCCGCGTCTCGCCGACGGCGCCCAGGGCCTCGTCCACGGTGGTCTCCAGGGTGGCGCTGCCGTCGCGGCCGCGCGTGTAATAGACGTGCGGCCAGCGGATGTACTGCCCCAGATCCACCGTGCCCCGTATGTCTGGATGGTGCCGCGCGGCAATCACCGCCAACTTCTGGCGCAGCAGCAGGGAAACATGCAGGCCCTCGGGTACCGGACGCATGAAACTGATCAACAGGTCGGCGTAGCCTTCTTCCAGCTCGTGGCTGGCCCGCGCGACGTCCGGCACGTGGGTGCGCAGGCGGATGCCGGGCGCGACGCCACGCAGGTGGGCGATCAAGGCGGGGATCAGGACGAAACCAACCGACTCCGTCGCCGCGACATCGAAGCGCTGGTCGGCGTGGGCCGCATCGAACTCGTCCTGGCGCACCAGGGCGTGGTCGATCAGCGCGACGCCCTGGCGCACGCTCTCGGCCAGGGCCAGGGCGCGCGCGGTCGGCACCATGCCTTTTTCAGTGCGCACCAGCAGCGGGTCATTGAACAACACGCGCAGCCGCGCCAGCGTGGCGCTCATCGCGGGTTGCGTCATGCCCATGCGCAATGCCGCGCGGGTGACGTGCGCCTCGCTGATCAATGCCGTGAGGCAGCGCAGCAGGAAGATATCGAGATGCCTGGGTTCCAAACGGGAGACCGGGGGGACCGGTACTGATGTTGTTTTGTCCCGATCATGCCTTAGTCAACTGGAAAGCTCAATGATGGAAACCGTGACCACCCTCCCGCTGGAAAGCATATCCCTGCAGGCCGCCCTGGAAATTGCGCAACGCACCATCGCCTATGCGCGCAGCCAGAACATGACTCCCATCGCGGTATCCGTGCTGGACGTGCGTGGCGCGCTCAAGGCCTATCTGGCGGAGGACGGCACCAGCTTGCTGCGTGCCGACATCTCGCGCGCCAAGGCCTGGGGCAGCCTGGGCATGGGCTTCGGCAGCCGCAAGCTGGCCGACCGCACGCCCCGCAACGCCTACTTCACCACAGCCTTGCAGGCCATGAGCGACGGCAAGGCCGTGCCGGCGCCCGGCGGCATACTCATACGCAACGCCGCCGGAGAGGTGGTGGGCGCCGTCGGCGTCAGTGGCGAGACCTCGGACAACGATGAGTTGTGCGCCATGCAGGGCGTGGAGGCGGTGGGGTTAAGGGGGGATCCCGTCTAGGCCGCGTGCACCAGCGACTTGAAGAAGTACCTGGGCGAGTCCTCGTAGCCCTGGCGCAGATAGAAACGGTGCGCGTCGACCCGGCGGGAATGGCAATGCAGTTCGATGCGGTCGCAGCCCCGTTCGCGGGCAACCTCGACGGCTTTGCCTTCCAGCAGCGCGCCTATACCCTCGCCGCGCGCGCGTTCGGATACGCAGAAGTAGCTGATGCGGCAGAAGTCGCCCGCCAGCGCCAGCTGCGGGATGAAGTGCAGGGAGATGATCCCCAGTACGTCGCCGTCTTTCACCGCCGCCAGCATGACCTCGTCCGGGTGGGCCAGCAGCTGGACGAGGCGTCGCTCGATGAAGGACTCTGTGCCCGGATAACCCAGGGAGGCAAGCAACTGCGCGATGGCGGCCGCGTCCGCCGCGGTGGGGGACCTGACTTCGATGGGGTGCGTCGTGCTCATGCCCGTGTTCATGCCGGTGCCCCTGCCTGTCCACGTGCTTGCAGGCAGGCTTGCAAGCACGTGTGTCCGCCGAACGCCGTGCGATGCGTCATGTTCATACCTCACCTCGCTTTTAAAGATATAGACGATTGGATGAATCATCGCATCATATCGGGAGCGCGTGACACGCAGGTTTCAGGTGGGGGCCATCTCCGCGAAGGCGTCGAACAGTTCGGCTATCAGCGGGTTATGGGCATCGCGCCGGCTGACGCCGTAGGTTTCGGAGCGCGCGTCCACGCCCGCCATCGGGCGGAATACCGCCCCGCGCAGGGCTGAATTCCGCAAGGCTTGCGGCACCAGGCCCACGCCCAGGCCCTGCGCCACCAGCGACACCACGGCCAGCCAATGGCGTACCTCGTGCCTGATCTCGGGGCGGAAGCCCGCCTCGGCGCAGATGGCCAGGATACGGTCGTAGTAGTCCGGCGACACGCTCTGCGAGAACAGCACGAAAGGCTCGCCGGTGAGATCCGCGGGCCTGACCGCCGTGCCGCGCACCAGGCGATGGCGCGCCGGCAGGCAGCAGATGAACGGTTCGGACAGCAGCAGGCGGCTGTCCAGTTCGTCGGGCATGCGGCTGGTGTGGATGAAGCCCAGGTCCAGGCGGTCGTGCATCAGGCCGGTGATCTGGTCGCCGGAGTTCAGTTCCGTCAGCGTTACCTGGACCTTTGGATAGCGTGCCTGGAAATTACGCAGGGCCTGCGGCAGGCCGCGATACAGCATGGCGCCGACGAAGCCCACCCGCAGGCGTCCGGCCAGGCCGGCGGCCACGTTGCGGGCTTCCAGCGCGGCTTCGTCTGCCTGCGCCAGGATCTTGCGCGCGGAGATACGCAGGGCCTGGCCCGCGGCGGTGAGGCGGACTTCCTTGTTGTTGCGCTCGAACAGGCGGGCGCCGACGCTTTCTTCCAACTGCCGGATGGCTACCGACAGCGGCGGCTGCGAAATAGACAACCGCGCCGCCGCCCGGCTGAAATGCAATTCCTCGGCCAGGACAGAGAAATAACGCAGATGCCGCAATTCCATGGTCGATGTTCCTGCTTCAAGGAAGTTAATGCCACACCCCCAATGGGTGTGCCCTGGGGCCCCGGCCCGCGTCGCACCGAGCCGGGCCGCGCCGGCACGGATGGGGCAGCAGCTGCAGGTGCGGCTTTCATTACTATATTCAATTCGAATCGTACGAAACAAAATCAATATTGGATAGCTATCGTATGTCTCCCTAGAATCCTTGGTAAAAATCCAGCCGAGGAGACGCGGCATGCCGCAAGCCGATCGACACCCCATCCCCGACCGCCGGGGCGAGAACTTCTACGCCACCGACCCCGAACTGCAGGCCCTGCTGCCGCTATACCTGCCCGGCGACCTGCTGCGCCACATGGCGCCCCACTTCGCCCGCATGGGTGAACTGGCCGGCGGCAAGGTGGATGACCTGGCCGGCATCGCCGACCATCACCCCCCTACCCTGGAATACCGCTCGCGCACCGGCCTGGACCAGCAACGGGTGCTCAAGCACCCCGCCTACGTCGAACTGGAACGCATCGCGCTCAGCGAATTCGGCCTCGGCGCCATGTCCCACCGCGACGAGACGCTGGGCTGGCGCGGCCCCATGCCCGCCACCGTCAAGTACGTGCTGACCTATCTCTTCGTGCAGTCCGAATTCGGCCTGTGCTGCCCCGTGTCGATGACCGATTCGCTGACCCGCACGCTGCGCAAGTTCGGCAGTGCGGAATTGATCGAACGCTACCTGCCGCGCCTGACCACGCTGGACTTCGATGCGCTGGCCCAGGGCGCCATGTTCATGACCGAACAGGCGGCGGGATCGGACATCGCTGCCACCGAAACCCGCGCTGAACCCGCGGGCGACGGCACCTGGTTGCTGCACGGCGACAAGTGGTTCTGCTCCAACCCGGATGCCGACCTGGCCATGGTGCTGGCACGTCCCGACGGCGCACCGGCCGGCCTGAAGGGGATTTCGCTGTTCCTGCTGCCGCGCCTGCTGCAAGACGGCAGCGCCAACCATTACCGCATCGTGCGCCTGAAGGACAAGCTGGGCACCCGTTCCATGGCCAGCGGCGAGATCCGCCTGGAAGGCGCGGTGGCCTACCTGGTGGGCGAAGCGGGGCGCGGCTTCGTGCAGATCGCCGACATGGTGAACAACTCGCGCCTGTCCAACGGTGTGCGCGCGGCGGGCCTGATGCGGCGCGCGGTGGCGGAAGCCGAGTTCATCGCGCGCGAACGCCGCGCCTTCGGCCGCAGCCTGCGCGACATGCCCTTGATGCGGCGCCAACTCGACAAGCTGCGCGTGCCCGCCGAGCAGGCCCGCACGATGATGTTCCAGACGGCGGCGGCGCTGGCGCGCTCCGATGCGGGCGAAGCCGGCGCCTATGCGCTGTTGCGCATCCTCACCCCGCTGATCAAGTTCCGCGCCTGCCGCGACGCGCGCAAAGTGACGGGCGATGCGATGGAGGTCCGCGGCGGTTGCGGCTACATCGAGGAATGGACCGACCCACGCTTGGTGCGCGACGCCCATCTCGGATCGATCTGGGAAGGCACCAGCAATATCGTCGCCCTGGATGTGATCCGCGCGATCAAGCGCGATGACGCCCTGGCGGCCCTGCGCGCGCATGTGCAAGGCCTGCTTGGCCGCGCGGCTTCCAGGCTGGCCCCGGCCTTCGCCGACGCCCTGCGCGGCGCGCTGGAGGGTGCCTGCGCCTTGGCGACCAGCGCCACGCAGGATGGCGGCGACGTACTGGCCCGCCAGGCCGCCTCGGCCCTGTATCACTGCACCAGCGCGACGGCGATGGCGTGGGAAGCCGTCGAAGGCGGCTCGGCCGATCGCCTGCGCTGGGCCCAGCTGGCCTTGCAACAACGCGTGCTGCCGCGCGACCCTCTGTCGCCGGATGCCTTGCCGGCGGGATGGAACGCCGCTGCCACGGCCCTTCGATAGCACGCTCGCTGCAAGAATCTTCGCATTTCAACGGCAATCCCGCGGCAGCTATTTTTACTTCTTCAACGACGATCCCAACGCAGAAGTCTTACGCAGTCCATAAATAACCCGCCACCGCTGCCACCGGCTAGCAATGGAGCGCGGGAACATAACGGAGACAACCCACCATGTACAAACGCAGCTTTATCGCCGCGACCGCGGCCCTGGCGGCCCAAGCCTTTCTGGCGGCCCTGCCCCTGCAGGCCGCATACGCCGCCGAAACCTTCCCCAACAAACCCATCACCCTGATCATTCCCTATCCGCCCGGCGGCCCCACCGACGCCATGGCGCGCACCCTGGCCACCGAGCTGTCGACGCACCTGCCGCAACCCATGATCGTGGAGAACCGCGCCGGCGCCAACGGCAATATCGGCGCCGAGTACGTGGCGCGTGCCGCGCCGGACGGCTACACGCTGATGTTCGGTACGTCGGGGCCGCTGGCCATCAATGCCAGTCTTTACCATGGACTCGGCTATGACCCCGTGAAGAGCTTCGCGCCGGTGATCCACGTCGGCTATCTGCCTAACGTCCTGGTGGTGAACCCCAACATCCCGGCCAAGACGGTGCCGGAACTGGTGGCATGGTCCAAGACCCATCCTGGCGCGCTGTCGTTCGCCTCATCGGGCAGCGGCGCGTCCTCGCATCTGGCGGGTGTCATGTTCAACAGCGTCGCCGGCACGGACTTCCTGCATGTGCCGTACAAGGGCACGGGGCCCGCGCTCAACGACCTGCTGGGCGGCCATGTCGCCATGAGCTTCACCGACGTCCTCACCGCCAAGCCTTTCGTCGAGACCGACAAGCTGCGCGCCCTGGGCGTGACCACGGCCAGGCCGTCGCGCGCCTTGCCAGGTGTACCCACCATCGCCGAACAAGGCTATGCCGGCTATGACGTCAGCGTCTTCTTCGGCGTCGTCGCGCCCGCCGGCACGCCGGTGGACCGCATCGACACGCTCAATCGCGCCTTCGTGCAGGCACTGGCGTCCGAGAAGGTCAAGGCGCTGTTCGACTCGCAGGGCCTGGAGCCCGCGCCTGACAGCAGCCCGCGCGCCCTGGGTGCCTTCATTGCCCAGGAGAAGGCGAAATGGGCCGACGTGGTGAAGCAATCCGGCGCGCAGATCAACTGAGGAGAGCCCCGCTGATGGCCCAAGTTATCCACAATGCCCGCGCGCCGCGCTGCGCAGGCGTAACGCGACCAAGGACAGCATCATGACGACAGCGGCTTCCGACGCCACGCCAGGCAGCCTGGCCGGCATCCGTGTCCTGGATCTTTCCCGCATCCTGGGCGGCCCGTACTGCGGACAGATCCTGGGGGACCACGGCGCCGACGTGCTCAAGATCGAGCCGCCGCAAGGCGACGATACGCGCAGCTGGGGCCCCCCCTTCCGTGACGGCGTGGCATCGTATTACTTCGGCCTGAACCGCAACAAGCGCATCCAGCATCTGGACTTCTCCACCGACGCCGGCCGGGAACGGCTGCTGGAATTGATCGCGCAGGCTGACATCCTGGTGGAGAACTTCAAGATCGGCACCATGGAGCGCTGGGGCCTGGGCTTCGAGGCCCTGTCCCGGCGTTTCCCTCGCCTGATCTGGTGCCGCGTCTCCGGCTTCGGCGCCGACGGCCCCCTGGGCGCGCTGCCAGGCTACGACGCGGCCATCCAGGCCATGAGCGGCATCATGAGCGTCAATGGCGAGGCAGGTGGCGACGCGCTGCGCGTGGGCCTGCCGGTGGTGGACATGGTGACAGGCCTGAATGCGGTGATCGGCGTGCTGCTGGCCCTGCAGGAACGCCAGCGCAGCGGCCGCGGCCAGTTCGTCGAGGCCGCGCTGTACGACAGCGGCATTTCCCTGCTGCATCCGCATGCGGCCAACTGGTTCATGGACGGCCGCGTGCCGGGCCGTACCGGCAATGCGCATCCGAACATCTATCCCTACGATACTTTCCGCACGCGCACCGATCCGCTGTTCCTGGCGGTAGGCAACGACCGCCAGTTCGGCGTACTGTGCGCCGTCATCGGCTGCCCGGCGCTGGCCAGCGATCCACGCTATGCCAGTTCCGGCAACCGGTCGACCAATCGCGCCGAACTCAAGCCCGCGTTGGAAGCGGCGCTGGCGCACTTCGACGCCGAAGACCTTCTGCAACGCCTGCTGGCCGCCAGCGTCCCCGCCGCGCCGGTCCTGAACGTGGACGCCGCGCTGGAACACCCTCACACCGCGCATCGCGGCATGGTGGTGGACATGGAAGGCGGCTATCGCGGCCTGGGCGCCCCCGTGAAGCTAAGCCGTACGCCAGCCACCTATCGCCATGCTCCCCTGGCCACGGGAACGGATTTCGCTCCGCTGCCGGATGAGCCGGACCGGATCATGGAGAACGCCAAGAACGGGGCGGAGAACTGAGCGAGGCACTGAGCGAAGCACTGATCGAAGCACTGCACAGAACACGGCGCGAAGCACTGCGCGAAAAACCTGATACCCACCTCGATATCAGCCCGCTGATATCCCTGCGCCGAGTATTGCCGCGCCCCGGCGGCGTCCCTATCCTGCTTGCATGAAAACCGCCACGTCGTGCCACACGGCCGTGCCGGCAAAGCAACGAGAAGGAAGAGACAATGCTTACGCGGGATCTGGGCGCGCGCATCGCGCATGCCGTCGGAACCGGCACCTCCACCGCGGCGCGGCAAGCCGCGCTCCCCGGGGTGGTGGACACCATCGCCACGATGATGGCGGGTTCGGGCGAAGCCCCACCGCGGATACTGTGCGCCGGCCTCGCCCCCCTGCCGCCAGGGCAGGCCTGGGAATGTGTCGGCGCAAGGCACGTCGACACCGCCAGCGCGGCCCTGATCAATGGCATGGCGGCACACGTCCTCGACTATGACGACGTGGCGCTGCGAGGCCACCCCAGCGCGGTCATGGTGCCGGCGATCCTCGCCCTGGGCCAGGATCTGCAAAAAAGCGGTCGCGACGCACTGGACGCCTACGTGATCGGCTACGAAACCTGGGGCGACCTGGTCGAGCGCGAACGGGACATGCATCCCATCAAGGGCTGGCATACGACCAGCGTGTTCGGCGCGGTCGGCGCCGCCGCGGCCTGCGCGTATCTGCTGGGCCTGGATGAAGACCGCGCCGCGCATGCCATTGCCCTGGGAGCAACCCAGGCCGCCGGCCTGATGTCCAACTTCGGCACCATGGCCAAGTCCTATCAGACGGGCCGCGCGGCGCAAGCAGGCGTCATTGCCGCGCGGTTGGCGGCAGCCGGTATGACCGCCGCTGCCGACGTGTTCGAGAATCCCCAGGGATTTCTGCAAGCCCATTCTCCCCGGGGCCAGGTAGATACCACCGCTCCTGTGCGCGCCACCGGCGCCGGCTGGCTGGTCGAACAGAGGCCCGTCAGCGTGAAGCGCTATCCCACCTGCTATTACACGCACCGGTCGCTGGACGCCGTCCTGGCGCTATTGACGCACACGCCGATCGCGGTCGAAGAGATAGCGACCGTGCGCGTGCGCATCAGCAAGGAACACGCAACCATCCTGCGTAATCACGCGCCGCGTACCGGACTGGAAGCGAAGTTCAGCATGGAGTTCGCCCTGGCCTGCGCGCTGTTGCACGGCAAGGTAGGTCTCAGCGAACTGACCGATGCCTGTGTCGCCGCGCCGGACCTGCGCGACCTGATGGGCCGCGTGCGCGTGGAAACCGTCCCGGCCGACTCGGCGGAATGGAATGGCGCGGCCGCCTTCGACGAAGTCATCATCGAACGTCACGGCGCGCGTCCCTTGCACGGCGATCCAGTCGCGCATCCCGCCGGCCATGCCAGCCGGCCGCTGACGCCCGCGCAACGGGAAGACAAGTTCCGCGACTGCCTGGATCACAGCCCCTATCGCGCCGCCACCGACACCCTGCTGCGCACTTTGCAAACGCTGGACGACACCCCGCTGGCGCAGCTTCTTTCCTTCACATCCTCATTCACTTCCGGACCCCATCCATGACGCAAACACCGCATGCCGCCGACGCGCCCCTCTCCATGGAGCTGGGCGTGGACTATCCCGATATTCGCCACTCGGTACAGCGCGTCTGCGCCGACTTTCCCGCCGAGTACTGGTCCAGCCTGGACGAACGCGAAGACTATCCGACCGAATTCATCAAGGCGCTGACGGATGCCGGCTTCCTGGCGGCACTGATCCCGGAAGAGTATGGGGGCACCGGCCTGCCCCTGCGGGCAGCGGCGGTAATCATGGAGGAAATCTGTGCCGCCGGCTGCCACGCCGCCGCCGGCCATGCGCAGATGTACATCATGGGCACCGTGTTGCGCCATGGCAGCGAGGAACAGAAGCGCAAGTACCTGCCCCGCATCGCCTCCGGCGAATTGCGCCTGCAGGCTTTCGGCGTCACCGAACCCACCACCGGCTCGGACACCACCCAGATCAAGACCCGCGCGACCAAAACCGCCAACGGCTATGTGCTGAACGGCCAGAAGGTATGGACCTCGCGCGCCGAGCATTCCGACCTGATGCTGGTGCTGGCCCGCACCACGCCCGCCAACGAAGTGGCCAAACGTATCGACGGCATCTCCACCTTCCTGATCGACATCCGCAGCAGCCTGGGCCGGGGTCTGGAAATCCGTCCCATCAAGGCGATGGTCAACCACCACGCCACGGAAGTGTTCTTCGAGAACCTGGAAATTCCCGCCGATGCGCTGGTGGGCGAGGAAGGCCGGGGCTTTCGCTACATCCTGGACGGCATGAATGCCGAACGCATGATTACCGCGGCCGAGGCCCTGGGATCGACGCGCTGGTTCCTGCGCACCGCCACCCAATATGCGCGCGACCGCGTGGTGTTCGGCCGTCCGATCGGCGCCAACCAGGGCATCCAGTTTCCGCTGGCGCAGGCCTACATCCAGGCCGAGGCCGCCGACATGCTGATACGCCGTGCGACCGCCATGTTCGAAGCCGGCCTGCCTTGCGGCGAGCAGGCCAACATCGCCCGCTATGTGGCGGCCGAAGGCTTGTGGAATGCCGCCGAGGCCTGCATGCAGACGCACGGCGGCTTCGGCTTCGCCCGCGAATATCACGTGGAGCGCAAGTGGCGCGAGGCCCGTTTGGCGCGCATCGCCCCGGTGTCGACCAACCTGATTCTGGCCAACATCGCGCAGCACACCCTGGACCTGCCCCGCTCCTACTGAACGGAATCGCCATGCCCCTAGAATTTTCATCCCCTTGCGCGCAAGACTATTCCGACTGGATAGGCAAGACGGAAAGCCGTGACGACGAGATCGGCCTGACGCTGGTGCGCCGCGCGGCCGTGCTCAGCGACCTCGACCCGCAGGCTTACCGGCGCGGCGTGGCGCTGCCGCCGCACTGGTACTCGATGTTCTTCACGCCCAATGTCGAAGCGGCGCGCATCGGCCACGACGGCCACCCGATGAAGGGCGACTTCCTGCCGCCGATCGCCCTGCCCCGCCGCATGTTCGTCGGACGCGAGGTGACCTTCCTGCGGCCCCTGCGCGTTGGCGCGGAAGCGGTGAAGACTTCGCGCATCACCGCGATCACGCCCAAGACCGGCCGGTCCGGACCGCTGGTGTTCGTGCAGGTCACGCACACCATCAGCGTCGCTGGGCAGGATGCGGTCATCGAAAAGCAGAATGTGGTTTATCGGCAGTCGCCCTCGGCGGATTCATCAGGATCTGCAGGATCCGCAGGGTCGGCGGGGCCGGGTGCCGGCGCCGCCGACACCGATGCGAAGACCGGCCTGCCAAGCACCGCATGGCGGGAAGAAAGGCTGATCGATCCCGTCCTGCTGTTCCGCTATAGCGCTTTGACGTGGAACAGTCATCGCATCCACTACGACGCCGACTATGCCCGCGACGAGGAAGGCTACCGCGGTTGCGTCATGAATGGCGCGTTGACACTGCACCTGCTGATCGACGCGGCGCTGCGGCGCATGGACGGCAGGCCGTTGGCGCGGCTGGAGGCCCGCTTGTCCAGTCCGCTGTTTCTCGGCGACACGATGGTGCTGGAAGGCGCCGAGCCGGCGCATGACGAGGCCAGCGGCCAGGACACCGTGCAGGCCTGGGTGCTGAATCCGCAAGGCCAGGTCAGCGCGCAAGTCACGCTGGGCTTCGGTCCCGTCGAAGATACCGCCGATGTAGCGGACAGCAGCCACGTGGCAGGCGCCAGGGGGACAGTCCATGCCGCACGCTGAACTGCCGTTCTGGCGCTCGTTGCTGTTTTGCCCCGCCAATGCACCGCGCTTCGTCGCCAAGGCCCATCAACGTGGCGCCGACGCCATCATCCTGGACCTCGAAGACGCCGTGGCGATGGCGGAAAAAACCAGTGCACGCCAGGGCGTCGCGCAGGCTGCCGCCCAGGCCGGCAGCAATGGCGCCGACGTATTGGTGCGCATCAACCGCGAACTGGATCTGGCCGTGGCCGACATCCACGCCGCCGTCGGCCCCGCGGTCGATGGCCTGGTCGTCCCCAAGGTACTCGGCCCCGAACACCTGCAGTTGATCGCCGAGGTCATCGACGCCAGGGAAGCCGAACTGGGATTGCCGCTCGGCCATACCCGAATGGTCGCACTGGTCGAGAGCGCGGCGGGTGTCACCCGGCTGGACGCCATCGCCCGCGCGCATCCGCGGCTGGTCGGCATGGCCGTGGGCGGCGAAGACCTGGCCACCGACCTGGACGCCGAGCCGTCGGCCGACACCTTGTATGTCGCCAAGATGCTGGGCGTGCATGCCGCGCGTGCGGCCGGCATCCTGCCGCTGGGCGTGCTGGCCAGCGTGGCGGGCACGCACGACGACGATGCCTATCGGCAGATGGTCTTACGGTCGCGCCGCCTGGGTTTCGCCGGCGCCACCTGCGTGCATCCGCGCCAGGTAGCGGTATTGAACGACGTGTTCAGCCCGGGCACGGCGCAGGTCGAACGTGCCCGCAACGTGGTCGCGGCCTATGAGGCCGCCGTGGCGCGCGGGGCTGGCGCCGTGGCCTATGAGGGCAACATGATAGACCGGCCCGTGGCCCTGCGCGCCATGCGCCTGCTCGAACGCGCGGCCACCGCCCGCAACAACCAGGAAGCCTGATATGTCCAGTGCACATCCCTTGAAGGGATACGTCGTCGTCGAACTGGGGCACAGTGTGGCGGCCCCCTATACCGGCTTGATCCTCGCCGAGATGGGCGCGGAAGTCATCAAGGTGGAAAACCCCGACGGTGGCGACGCGGCGCGCGGGTGGGGCCCGCCTTTCGTCAATGGCGCCGGCCCTCACTTCAGCGCATTCAACCGCAACAAGGCCAGTCTTGCCGTGAATCTCGCCGACGCCGCGCAACGCGACGCGCTGGTCGGCTTGATCCTGGCGCGCGCCGATGCGGTGGTCTGCAATCTGCGCGCCGGTGCCGCCGCCAAGCTGGGCGTGGACGCGGAGCGCCTGCGCGCGCTCAAGCCGGCCCTGGTGTACTGCGACCTGGGTGCTTTCGGCAGCGGCGGTCCGCTGTCGCACAAGCCGGGTTACGACCCGTTGATGCAGGCCTATTGCGGCGTCATGAGCGTCACCGGCGAAAGCACCGAGCGGCCGCCGGTGCGCGTGGGCGTTTCCATGGTGGACATGGGCGCGGGCATGTGGTCGGCCATCGGCATCCTGGCCGCCCTGCTGGAACGCAAGGACACCGGCGTCGGCGGCCATGTGGAAACGTCCTTGTTCGAGACCGCCCTGGCCTGGGTGGCCACGCCGATGGCACGCCACGCCATGGGGGGCGGCCCGCAGAAGCCGCAGGGTTCGGGTGCCGCCGGCATCGTGCCCTACCAGGCCTTCCGCACGCGCACGGGCTGGCTGGTCATCGGCGCCGGCAACGACCGCCTGTTCGCGCAGCTATGCCGCGTCATGGACCGGCCCGACCTGGCTGAAGATCCGCGCTACCTGCGTAACGGCGACCGGGTCATCAACCAGAAGTCCCTGCTGCCGCACATCGAAGCCTATGCCGGGCAATACGACAGCGATGCCTTGTCAGCCATACTGGACCAGGCCGGCATCCCCAATGCGCCTGTCCAGACCATCGCGCAACTGGCTGACGACGAGCATGCCCGCCAGTTGGGTATGATCCAGGAAAAAGACAGTCAGCAAACCGTCGGACTGCCGATACGTTTCGACGGTCAGCGGCCGCCGCTACGCACGGCGTCACCGCTGCTCGGCGAGGCCAATCTACGGCTTCTTGGAGAGAACTACGATGCTCGGTGCGGATGACCCGCCAGCCACTGCCTACATACCCAACGACCCCTACGGCAAGTCCGTGGGGGCCGTCCACCGTGGCCTGGAAATCCTGGAACTGTTCGCGGTCGAGCAGACGCCGCTGACCGTCAACGACATCTCCCGCAAGCTGGGTTATCCACAATCGAGCACGTCCGTGCTGCTGCACGGCCTGCACAACCTGGGCTATCTGCTGCACGACCGCCGTGCCCGCACGTTCTATCCCAGTGTGCGCGTTGCCTTCCTGGGCCTGTGGATGCATCACCGCCTGTTCAACGAAGGCAGCCTGCTGCAGTTGATGGAAAGCCTGGCCCAGGCCACCGGCCATGTGGTGTTGCTGGCGATCCAGAACGGCCTGTATGCCCAATACATGCACATCGTGTCCGCCCGCCCCTCGCGCGTCGGCCTGAAGCCCGGGCTGATGCGTCCGATCTGCCGCGCCGCGGTAGGCAAGGTACTGCTAAGCATGCGCGACGACGACGAGATCCTGCGCATCGCCCGCAATGCCAATGCCATCGATAGCGAGATCGCCGCGCCCCTGGATCTGGACGCGCTGATGGAAGAAGTTCGCGCCTGCCGTATGAGCGGCTTCGCTTACAGCCGCGAGGCAGTCACCGCCGGATCGGCCGTCGTCGCCACGCGCCTGCCGATCGACGTCGCGGACTCTCCCCTTGCCATCGGCATTGCCGTGCATGCGCATGAATTCGAGGCCTGCCGCGAACGGATCGAGACGATCTTACGCGACGGCATAGGCCAGCATTTCAGCGCAGGGGCCGCCGCTGCGCAAGGCCGCTTGGCGGGGGCGGCGGTGGCCCCTGGGCGTTATGCCGTCGGGAAAGCTGGCTGACAGGCGGCACCTGTCTGCTGGCCCCGCCGCCTTCAACGGCGGCAATGGCTGCAGCCGCTGCGCCTGTCGCCCTTATTGCAGTTTCAATCCGGCAGCGCTCACCAGTTGTCCCCATTTCGCGTTCTCATCCTTGATGATCTGCGTGAATTCTTCCGGCGTGCGCTGCTTCGGTTCCAGCCCCTGGTTGACGAAGTATTGCTTCAAGTCATCCGACACGAGGGCCTGATTGATCTGGTAGTTCAGCTTTTTCACGACCGCCGGATCCGTACCCTTGGGCGCCAGGATGCCGTTCCAGCCTACCGCCACGCAGCCCGGCACGGTTTCCACCATCGTCGGCACTTCCGGCAGCGATGACAGGCGGTCCTGGTTGAAGATGCCCAGGGCGCGCAACTCGCCCCCCTTGATCATGGCCAGCGCCGATTCCAGGCTGACGATGGCTACGTCCACGTGATGGCCCATCAGGTCGTTCAAGGCAGGCATGCTGCCCTTGTACGGCACGTGCAGCATCTTCACGTTGGCCTTGGACTCGAACAGGACGCCGCCGAGGTGCGCCGCGCTGCCCAGGCCGTACGAGGCGAAGGATATCTGCCCCGGCTTGGCCTTGGCCTTGTCGACGACGTCCTGTACCCGTTTGAATGGCGAGTCCTTGGTGGTCACCATCACCAGCGGAATCTCCGACAGCAAGGCCACGGGCGCGAAGCTGGTCGCCGGGTCGTAGCTGACCTTGTACAGATGCGGATTGATGGTGAAGGAGCTGGATGCGTACAGCAGGGTCGCGCCGTCCGGCTTCTGCGTCGACACGTAGTCGGTCGCCAGGATGGTATTGGCGCCGGGCTTGTTTTCCACCACGATATTGCGGTCGCTGCGTTTGTTCACGCTGGTGGTCACCAGGCGACCCAGCGTATCCGCGCCGCCACCCGGCGTATACGGCATGAACATGCGTATGGTGCCGGCTTCCTGCGCCAGCACCGGCGCGCACCAGGGGCCGACCAGGACGCCCACCAACAGATTCGCCACCAACACTCTTCTAGCCATTTCCACGGTTGTCTCCTTTTTATTGGAATGGCGTAAGTATTGGAATCGGCTCCTCCTGGGTCAATATGGGACGCGACGATATCAGCGGCCTGATATCTGTGTTCCGTGGGCACTGCATTTCGCTTTGCCGTCGTTCAACGGCCTGTAATCGAACTCAGCAGCAAAACTCCCGCGCCAGCTTGCGGGCTGCATTGGCGAACAGCAGGACGTCCACACCCGTGGCCACGAAGGTGCAGCCCAGGTCCAGATAGCGCCGCGCCAGGTCGGCATTCGAGGTCAGCGTGCCAGCTGCCTTGCCGGACGCCACGATAGTGCGCATGGCCTGTTCGATCGCCGCCTGTACTTCCGGATGCCCGGGATTGCCGCGATATCCCATCGAAGCCGCCAGGTCGGCGGGACCGACGAAGACGCCGTCCACGCCGTCGGTATCGCACAATGCCTGCAGGTTATCCAAGGCGGTGACGGTTTCTGCCTGCACCAGCAAACATATCTCATCGTCGGCCACATCCAGATAGTCCGTACGCTCGCTCCACTGGGACGCCCGTCCCACGGCGCTGCCGACGCCTCGTATGCCGAGCGGCGGATAGCGCGTAGCCTGCACCAATGCGCGTGCCTGCGCCGCCGTGTCCACCATGGGAATCAGCAGGGTGCGTGCGCCGATATCGAGCAGGCGCTTGATTCCCGCGGTATCGCCGTTGACGGCGCGCACCACGGGCTGCGACGAATAGGGCGCGATCGCCTGCAGGGCCTGCAGAGTACCGCGCAGGTCGTTGGGCGCGTGTTCGCCGTCGATCAGCAGCCAGTGAAAGCCCGCCGTTGCCGCCACCTCGGCAAGATAAGGATCGGCCATGGACAGCCACAGCCCTATGCGCGGGGATTTGGACGCCAGTGCGGATTTGAAGGGATTGAGAGCAGGCATTGCAAGGTCTCGATAGAGGGTTGGAAGAAGCAGACCGTGGCGGGGCCGCGCTCAGCTGACGATGCCCAGATGCCAGGGCACGAACTCATGATCGCCCAGGCCCAGGCTCTCGCTTTTGGTGGGCTGGCCCGATGCCGCGCGCAGGATGGCATCGAAAATGACCTGTCCCATTTGCGCGACGGACAGCTCGCCGTCCAGTATGCGTCCGCAATTGACATCCATGTCCTCCTCCAGGCGGAGATACATGGGCGTATTGCTGGCCAGCTTCAAGGTCGGCGCGGGCTTGGATCCGAACATCGAGCCGCGCCCGGTGGTGAAGCAGATCAGGTTGGCGCCGCTGGCTATCTGGCCGGTGACGGCGACAGGGTCGTAGCCGGGCGAATCCATGAAAACCAGGCCGGTCTTCGCGATCGGCTCGGCATATTCGTACACGGCCTGCAATGGCGTGCTGCCGCCCTTCATCGCCGAGCCCAGGGATTTCTCGAAGATGTTGGCAAGACCGCCCTGCTGGTTGCCGTGCCCCACCTTGCCGTTGAATTGGGCATTCTGCCCGGCGGCATAGCGCTCCCACCACGCCAGCCGCGCGAGCAGTTTTTCGCCGACCTCACGCGTGGCGGCACGCCGCGTCAGCAGGTATTCCACGCCGTGGATCTCCGGCGTCTCCGACAGGATGGCCGTGCCGCCGTGCCGCACCAGGATATCCATGGCAACGCCCAGCGCCGGGTTGGCAGTGATGCCCGAGAAGCCATCCGAGCCCCCGCATTCCAGGCCTATCTTCAAATGGCGCGCGGAAACGGAGCTGCGCCGGCAGGCATCCGCGCAAGGCAGCAACTCGTGCACCGCCGCGATGCCGGCGGCGATGGTCGCGCGGGTGCCGCCCACATCCTGCATCACCAGCGTGCGCACGCGCGGATCGTCCATCAAGCCCTGGGAGTCGACCAAGGCGCCGACCTGGTTGCGTTCGCAACCCAGGCCGACGATCAATACGCCCGCCAGATTGGGATGGCGGGCGTAACCGGCCAGCGTACGCCTGAGCAGGTCGAAATGCTCGCTGGGCGAGGACATGCCGCAACCGCTCGTCTGGGCGAAGGCCACGACGCCATCGACATTGGGATAGGCCGCAAGGCGTTCGGCGGTGAAATGCGCGGCGATGTTCTTGATCACCGTGGCCGAACAATTCACGGACGACAGGATGCCGATAAAATTGCGTGTCCCCACGCGTCCATCGGGCCGCACGTAGCCTAGAAACCGCGCTTGCTGTTCCTGCGGCAGGTACGCCACCGGCACGGCATCCTGGCAGAAGCCGGGATCGCGCTGCAACTCGGCCAGTTCGACGTTATGCGTGTGGACATGCTCGCCGGCCTCGATGTCACGGCTGGCCACGCCGATGACGACGTCATACTTGCGCACGGCCTCGCCTCGCGCGATACGCCGCGCCGCGATCTTGTGCCCCGCGGGGATCTGCGCGCGCACGCGCAGGTCATGTTCCGCCAGCGTCTGGCCCAGCATCAGGCCATCGCGGGCGATCAATACATTGTCTTCGGGGTGCAGCCTGATAAGCGGGGAAAACTTCACGGATTCAGCCTTGTTGCAACAGCGCCTTGAGTCCCAGGCGGGCGATCAATTGCGTCTCCTGGTCGTAGACCTCGGACACGTAGCGCTGGTAGTCGGGACCATCCAGATACATGATGGGGGCATCGATGGTGTCGGTGATCTTCTTGAAATCATCGCTGGCGACCGCCTGGCGGAAGGCATCGCGCAGCACTTTGTCGACGGCCGGACTCAGGCCTTTGGGCGCGCCCACGCCATTTGGCGCGTCGACCACCACGTCGTAGCCCAGGTCCTTCAGCGTGGGACTGGCGCGGAACCGGGGCGGACGTTGCGCGCCCCATGTCGCCAGCAGGCGCAGGCTGCCAGCCTCCACCTGCGGCGCCCACGAACTGGAGTCGGCCAGCAGGTCGATCTGCCCGCCCAGCAAGTCCTGCAACGCCGGCGCGCCGCCCTTGTAGGCGATGGCATTGAGCTTGATGCCGGCGGCAATGGCGAACTGCTCCATGCCGACATGCGTCGCGCCTCCCACGCCGGCATGCCCATAGGACACCACGCCCGGGTTCTGCTTGGCGTAAGTCACCATGTCCGCCAGGCTCTTGAAGCGGGAGTTCGCCTTCACCACGATGCCGAAGGTCTGGCCGGAGGTACGCGCGATATAGGTGAAGTCGGTGCGCGGGTCCGCCGCCAGCATGTTCAGTTGCGCGAAGCGGGTGACCGAGATGGGAATCTGCCCGATCGTATAGCCATCCGGCTTGGCTGTAGCGATGGCCTTGGCGCCTATCATCCCCGACGCTCCCGCGCGATTCTCGACCACGATGGTCTGGTTCAAGACCTTGCCCGCGGCCTGGCACAGCACCCGCATGGATTGGTCGGCGGTGCCCCCCACCGCCCAGGGACAGATGAAGGTAATCGGATGATTGGGAAAATCCGCCGCGCGGGCAGCACGCGGCAACAGGGCCGACGCGGCCATGGCCGAGCCTCCGAGTAACAAGGCCCTGCGTGAGGGCAGCATCGCGGTATGTCTTTTCATGGTCTCCTCCGCTGTTTTTTTCATCGCCTGGCCGTCGTCGGCGCTGCACGACTGAGCGTCGCGGGCGGTGCTTGCAGCCCGGATCTGGCGTCCAGGCGTGTCCGCATTGTGGCGATGCTCTCCATAACATTCCATTCGAATATGGACATTGCTACATAACATGGACGTTAAGTACACTCCCTGCCATGGCCCATCTCGATCGTATGCTGCGCAGCAATATCAAACTGCGCCATCTGCAATTGCTGGTGGCGCTGGACCAGTTCCGTCACCTGGGCCGCACATCGGAATTCCTGTCCGTCAGCCAGCCCGCCGTGTCGCGCATGCTGACGGAAATCGAGGCGATGCTGGGCCAGACACTATTCGTGCGATCCACGCGCGGCACCGCACCCACGGCAGCGGGGATCGTGATGGTGCGTTTCGCCCGGTCGGTGCTCGCGCAGTACGACCGCACGCGCGACGAGATCGGCGCGCAGGAGAGCGGCGCGGCGGGCCGGGTGCGTATCGGCGCCATGAGCGTCGCACTGTCTCCGCTGCTGGCTGATGCGGTCGATATCTTGAAGGCTGAATCCGCACGCGCTACCGTGCTGATCGAGACCGGCGATCTGACGGGGTTGCTGCCCAAGCTGCGCCTGGGCGAGACCGACCTCTTCGTCGGACGCCTGGAGCCAGGTTATGCCGCGCCGGACCTCACCACCGAAGCCCTTTATGCGGATCCCATGGTCGCGGTGATCGCGCCCGGCCATGCCCTGGCACGAAAGCGCAAGCTGCGTTGGGACGATATCGCCGAACTGCCCTGCGTCTTGCCGCCACCGTGGGCATCGCTAAGGGTGAAGCTGGAGCAGCAATTCCACCGGCACGGCGTGCAACCGCCGGGTGATGTGATCGAATCGTCGTCCTACCAGGCGACGGTACTGTTCGTGCAGCGCCGTGGCGCTGTCGCCTTCCTGGCGGCCGGCACGGCCAGGGATCTGGAGCGGGCGGGCGCCCTGCGGGTGCTGCCTCTCAGCGTCGATGTGGACCTGCCAAGCGTCGGCATCATCGCCCTTCGAGAGACCGTACCCACGGCAGTGACGGCACGCATGATGGACGCCCTGCGCAGCGCCGCGCGGGCCATGCAGCGGCGGCATGCAACGGCACATCGCCGTCATGCCGAGGGATCCTGCGATGCCAAGTGAGCTCTGTTCTTTCCCAAGGAAGGAATAAAGTCAGAAACAAGGGCTTGCCGACCGGTTTCAATGCGCCGAGGACGCGTCTGCCCCGCCGCCGCCCTTGGCGGGCCGCGTGATCCAGATCAGCGGGATGATCATCAGGAAGATGATGGCCGAGACGAAGAAGATGTCGTTCAGGCCCATCATGGCCGCCTGGGCGTTGACGGTGGAATCGAACAGATTATTCGCAGCATTGGTGTCCAGGTGCAGCAGCGACCGGATCGTATCGATCTGGTGCGCGAACAGCGGATTGTCCGCATTGGCCGCTTCGGTCAGGCGCTCGTGATGCAGGATGGTGCGATTGTTCCACACGGTGCCGGCGATGGACGTGCCCACCGCGCCGCAGAATACCCGCACGAAATTCGACAACCCCGCCGCGGCCGGCAGCTTGTGCGGGGGCTGTCCGGACAGGATGATGGCTGTCAACGGAATGAAGAACAGGGCCATCGGAATGCCTTGCAGCAGCGTCGGCACGATCAGGTGCCAGGTGTCGATTTCCAGCACGTAGTCGGAGCGCATGTAGAAGACTCCGGCGAAAATCAGGAACGCGACGGTGGCAAGGATGCGCGCATCCGACTTGGGCAAGAGCTTGCCCACCACCGGCGACAGCAGCAACGCGAAGATGCCCAGCGGCGCCAACATCATGCCGGCATCCACCGACCGGTAGTTCAAGTACTCCTGCATCCATTGCGGCAACAACACCAGGTTGCCGAAAAAGACACCGTACGCCACCGAGATGGCGACCGTCCCGCCCAGGAAATTGCGCTGTCCGAACAGGCGCAGGTCCACGATGGGATGTTCCTCCGTCAGCTCCCAGATCACGAAGAACACGAAGCTGACGGCGGCCGTGACACCCAGCCCGACGATGAGGCCGGAGTCGAACCAATCCAGGTCGCGCCCCTTGTCCAGCATGATCTGCAGAGCGCCCACCCAAGTGATCAGCAGCAGCAGGCCGACCAGATCGATAGGTAGCTTGCGCGTGACCGACTCGCGCTTGTTATAGATCTTCCAGCTGACCAGCGCCGCGAAAATCCCGACCGGAATATTGATGTAGAAGATCCACGACCAGCTGTAGCGGTCCGTGATCCAGCCGCCCAGCGAAGGCCCCGCGATGGGGCCCACCGTCGCCGTCATGGCCCATAGCGCCAGCGCCATTGAACTCTTCTCCTTGGGATAGGAGCCCAGCAATATGGCCTGCGACATCGGGATCAGCGGTCCTGCAACCACGCCTTGCAGCACACGGGCGAACAGCAGGATAGGCAGGGTAGGGGCGATGCCGCACAGGAACGACGCCAGCGTGAACAGTGCCACCGCGCCGACGAACAGCTTGATCTGCCCCAGTCTTTGCGTAAGCCAGCCCGTCAGGGGAATGGACACGGCATTGGCCGCGGCGAACACGGTGATCACCCACGTGCCTTCGTCCACGGAAACACCGAGGTTGCCCGAGATCGTCGGAATCGCCACATTGGCGATCGACGTATCCAGCACATTCATGAAAGTCGCCAACGCCACTGCGACAGTGGCGAGCACGAGTTCTCCGCCTTGCAGCGGCGGATAGGAGACGGGTTGTTGGGTGGCCATGGCTTCTGATAAATGCGCTGGACCGCATTGCGGCGCAGCAATCGACAGGCATAGCGTCGCATGAATGGCTGAATATGGCCTGAAGCCCCGCGCCGTGCCGCCGCAACGGCAGAGTATTCTTGCCCTACCTGAGGAGCGCGACAGCATGCCCGCATTGCCCCTGCTTCCCATGCTGGCCCGTACCGGCGTCAGCGCACTGGCTGCGCTGGCGCGCGAACTGCGCGCCTGGCGCCCGTCGCGCGAGCGCGCGCTGTTCGGCATCGAGGCCCTGCTCTCGGTGGCGCTGGCCGTGGCCGTGGCGCACGCCCTGCATCTGACGCATACCTGGTGGGCCGCGCTCAGCGGCTTCGCGGTCATGCAGACCGCGTTCGCCGCATCCTTGCAACGGGCCGCCTATCGCATCGTGGGGACCATCGCGGGGGCCTTGCTGGGCACCCTGGCGGGGCCATGGACGGGCACCGTGCCCTGGCTGTTCGTGCCGGCCATGGCCGCCATCGGCGCGGTGACGGTCTACAACGTCAATGCCTCGCGCTGGGCCTATGCCTGGATGCTGGGAGGCATCACGGCGCTGCTGGTGCTGTGCGAGGCGCGCACCGCGCTGGCCATCCGGCCCACCGCCGAGTTCGCGATACTGCGAGTGGCCGAAGTGATCATCGGCACCCTGGCTTGCGTGGTGGTGGCGACGCTATTCCATTGGGGAGAAAAGAAGTACGAAAAGAGACGGCCATTGCCCGCCGAAGCGATTGGGCCGATGGCCGCCACGGCGCAGGCAACGGCAGCCGAAACCGCTGTCCCAGCCGCCGATCCGCCCCTGCAGCCCGCCGCCGCAACGGCCGCGACGGCCGCGACGGCCGCGACGGCCGCGATGGCGCCTGCGGCTACGGCTACAGCCGCCCCCGCCACACCCGCAACTTCCCCCGCCATCCGGCGCCTGCTCGCCGTGCAAGCCGCGCTGGCCGTGGCGCTCATCGCCGCCTGCGTGCAGTTCCTGCGGCTGCCCGGCTACGAACAGGCCATGGTCACCGCCATCGCCGTCCTGATGCTGCCCGCGGGCCTGCAGCCCGACACCGTCCACAAGCCCATGGTGGAGAAGATGGCCCAGCGCGCCATCGGCTGCCTGCTGGCCGGCGCCGTCGCGGTGGCCATGCTGCCGCTGATGGGGGACCAACCGGTCCTCTGCCTCGTCACGCTGGCCCTGGGGATCTGGATCGGCTGCCACGTGCAGACCGGCAAGGAAGGCGCCAGCTATATCGGCCGCCAGTTCACCATCGCCTTCCTGATGGTCTTCGTGCAGGACCATCACTGGTCCGCCGACGCCCTGCCCGCCCTGCTGCGCCTGGCCGGCATCTTCGCGGGCATGACGGCCCTGCTGGCCGCCGTCTTCGCCACCGCCGGCACACGGCTGTCCCGGGCGTTTTCGAGTGCGCCATAGCTGGTGGGATGGACGTGTATCGCCCCCCAAGCCTAGAATGGCTCGCGCCTTCCCCCGGGGCGTATGACAAGAATGACAAGAACGACAAGAACCATTATCTGGAGACTGAAATGCCCACAGAAGCGACGAGCAATCGCGCCGCGGATCGGCGCGTCCGCGCCGTTCAAACCGCAACCCGCCTGGCAGCCGCCCCCTTGGCTGCCACCATCCTGACCGCCACCTTCTTCACCCTGGCCTGGCGTCCCGCCGTGGCGCAGGACTGGCCCACCCATGCCATCACCATGGTCACGCCCCTGGCGGCCGGCAGCGCTGCCGACGTCGCCATCCGCGCGGTTACCGACAAGCTGGCCGAACGGCTGGGCCAGGCCATCGTGGTGGACAACCCGACCGGCGCGTCCGGCACCATAGGCGCCGACCGCGTCGCGCGTTCGCCCGCCGACGGCTACACCCTGTGCGGCTGCAACAACACCATCCTGGGCGTGCTGCCGAACCTGCGCAAAGTGCCGTACGACCCGGTCAAGAGCTTCCGCCCCATAGGCATGGTCGCCGTGCTGCCCACGCTGCTGCTGGTCAATCCCGCCCTGCCCATACACAACACGCAGGAACTGCTCGCGTACGTGAAGGCCCACCCCGGCCAGTTGAAGTATTCGTCCGGGGGCGTGGGCAGTCCGCAGGACATCGCCATGACCATGTTCGAGTCGGGCGCCGGCGTGCAGATGCAGCATATTCCCTACAAGGGCGCCAGCCAGGCCGCCGTCGGGCTGGCAGCCGGCGAGGTGGACACCATGTTCTGCGCCATCGGCACGGTGCTGCCCCTGGTCAAGTCCGGCAAGCTGCGCGCCATCGCGGTGGCGGGCGCCCAGCGCACGCCGCTGATGCCCGACCTGCCCACGGTCGCCGAGTCCGGCGTCCCTGGCTACGACTACGCGTCGTGGATAGGCATCGTGGCGCCGAAAGGCGTCTCGGACACGGTCGTGGGCAAGGTCAGCACGGCGCTGCAGGCGCTGCTGCATGACCCCGCCACGCTCAAGCGCTTTGCCGACCAGGGCATAGACCCGATGTACATGGGCCCTGCCGACATGGGCCGCTACATGGCGCAGGACTATGAACGCATGGCCAAGGTGATCAAGGACTCGCACATGGCCGCGCAATAGCGACGGCCGCGCCTACCCCGTGCGCCGTGCCAGCCCGGCAGGCTGCGCGGGGCCCGTCATCACCGGCCGGGACGGCGCAGCGCCGTTCCCTTCGGCGCGCACGCAGCGCGATACGAAGCAACGCGGCATCGAAGCCGCGGCGCCCCTTTTTCAGGGATCCGGCCCTCCGGGTCCAGGCTCCGGCGTCCGGACATCCGGGGCCCGGCCATCAAGTGCTACTCCGCCGCGACGTCCAGCGACTGCGTCAGCGACAAGGCCTGCCGTTCGAACAGGTTGCGGTAGACGCCGCCGGGCCGCTGTATCAGCACATCGTGCGTACCTTCCTCGATGACGTGGCCCTTTTCCAGCACGATCAGGCGATCGAGCGCGCGCACCGTCGACAGCCGATGCGCGATG
Source organism: Achromobacter sp. HZ34 (assembly GCF_002209485.1). Lineage (GTDB taxonomy): Bacteria > Pseudomonadota > Gammaproteobacteria > Burkholderiales > Burkholderiaceae_B > Bordetella_C. The sequence goes on from NZ_NJIX01000005.1 coordinate 324,405, forward strand.
ACCAGGGTCGTGCGGCCGACCATCAGCCTTTCCATCGCCTGCTGGATCAGCATCTCGCTCTCGCTGTCCAGGCTGGACGTGGCCTCGTCCAGGATCAGGATGGGCGCATTCGCCAGGAAAGCCCGCGCGATGGCGACGCGCTGGCGCTCGCCGCCCGACAGCTTGACGCCCCGCTCGCCCACCAGCGTTTCATAGCCGCGCGGCAACTGCTCGATGAACTCGTGCGCATTGGCCAGCCGCGCGGCCGCTTCGATTTCCTCTTGCGAGGCGTCGGGCCGCGCATAGGCAATATTCTCTGCCAGCGAACGGTGGAACAGCACCGGGTCCTGCATCACGATCGCAATCTGCGCCCGCAGCGACGACTGCTGCACCTGCGCGATGTCCTGTCCGTCGATGCTGATGCTGCCCTTGTTCACATCATGCATGCGCTGGATCAGCTTGATCAGCGTGGTCTTGCCGGACCCCGAGTGTCCCACCAGGCCGATGCGCTCACCCGGCGCGATATGCAGGGAAAAGTCCTTGTACAAGGGCGTCAGGTGGCCGCCGTACTGGAAGGTCACGCCATCGAAACGGATGTCGCCCTTGGTGATGGCGATGGGCCGTGCGCCGGGACGGTCCTCGATACCCAGCGGCTGCCGTTCCAGCCCCACCAGTTCCTCCATGTCGTTGACCGAACGCTGCAGATTGCGCACATGCATGCCGACTTCGCGCATATAACCGTGCAGGATGAAGTACATGGTCAAGGCAAAGGTGATGTCGCCCGCGCTGGCGCGCTGATCGGCCCACAGCAGCAGGGCCGCCCCCACGATAGCCGTGCGCATCAGGACCAGCAGCGCTCCTTGCAGGCCGCCATTGATGGTGCCCCGTATCCATCCCCGGTAAGTGCGGTCGCGCCATTTCGTCAGGACACGCCCCAGCCGCCGTTCTTCGCGCGACTCGGCGCCGAAGGCCTTGACCACGGCGTTGCAGCTGACCGCGTCGGCCAGCGCGCCGCCCATGCGCGTGTCCCAGGAATTGGCCAGCCGCGCGGCCGGCGCCACATACAGCAGGGACAGGGAAACGATGACGACCAGGTAGATCAAGGCGCCCCCACCCACCAGCAAGCCCATCACGGGCCAGTGCCAGCCAAGCAGCAGGGCCGCTCCGATCAGCATGGTCAGCGATGGCAGCAGCGCAACCAGCAGGGTGTCATTGAGCAGGTCCAGCGCCCAGATGCCGCGCGTGATCTTGCGCACCGTCGAACCGGCGAAGGTGTTCGCATGCCAGTCGCTGGAAAAGCGTTGCACCCGATGAAAGGCCTTCGCACAGATATGGTTCATCATGCGCACGGTGAGCGCGGAGATCACGCCATAGGACAGCTGGCGCAGCACGGTGCCGATCACACCCGCGACGATCAGCATGACGAAGGCCGCCACCGCCGCCTGCCAGATGCCGGCATTGGCCGCCGGGCCCGACGTCACCGCGTCGATCAGGCGGCCGGCGAACAGCGGCGTGACCACGTCCGCCAGCGCGCCGCCCAGCACCAGGAAAATGATGAGGGCGATGCGGCGCGGCTGCTGGCGCCAATGGCGGAAGGTGTAGTTGAGGACATCCTTGAAGACCTGTCCTCGCATGTCGATGCGCTTGCGTTTCAATGCCATGGGATAAATAGGTAGATCAGAAGCCCAGGTCGCTCGGTCCTGGGGAAACTCTGCGCGATGGCAGAGGGGGTCGGGGCGGAAATTCTTTGAGTTTAGCGATCTCAGGCAACGTCGATTCGACCTGTTCGCATGTCGAATCGATGCGTTCGCTCGTCACTTTATCCGAAACGGCAAACAAACGTTGACCTGTGCTCACTGCCGCCCTACTTTCTGTATACACAAAAGAACGCAACACGGAAACATCCCTCTTCACGGCAAGGTAACCCTATGAGCATCGCCATCATTGAAGCCCTGCGCGGCATCGATACGCCCACCGTCTGCAACGCCATGATCGTCATGGACCCGACGCTGCGGGGCAAGAACTACACCCTGGATACGGTCATCGCCGCCAATCCCGGCCTGCCGCCCTTTACCGGCTACGCCTTGACCGCGAAGATCATTTCCTCGCAGCCTTGCACCGACAGCCACGAAGTGATGATGCAGCGTCGCTTCGCCTATTACAAATATCTGGCCGCCGCTGGACGCCCCACCGTGATGGTCATGCAGGACTGCGGCAGCCGGCGTGGCGTCGGCTCGATCTGGGGCGAGATCAATGCTTCGCTGCACAAGGCCATGGGCGTGGCCGGCGTGGTGACCGATGGCGCGATACGCGATCTGGATACCTTGCCGGAGGGCTACCAGCTGCTGGGCGGCAACGTCACGCCGGGTTCCGGCTTCGCCCACCTGATCGACTTCGATACGCCGGTCAGCGTGTTCGGGCTGCCGGTGCGGCCGGGCGACCTGGTCCATGCCGACCGGCACGGCTGCGTGGTCATCCGCGCCGACCTCATCGATCGGCTGCCCGCCGCCATCGCGCGCGTGCAGCAGCGCGAAACGACCCTGCTGGGTGTGCTCAACGGGCCGGACTTCGACTATGACAAGCTGGTGCAGGCCTGGCATCAGTTCGAGGTGAAATAGGCTTCGATCGCGGCGCGGACGGGCGCCCGCCGCCTGCATGACAGCAATGGCCAGACGCTTCATTTCGGAAGTGCCTGGCCATTGTTGCGTCCAGGACAACACCGCGAGCCCTTCCCAATGGCTTCCTGCAGTGCCGGTGGACACCTACGATGCGTTCGTTGCACATCGCTCTCGCGGCGTGCACCCACCATCCCAGGTCAGGCCGGTCGTCGGCCACCTCGACCCGTAAGGAGCCTCACATGAAAATCCTCGTCATCGGCGGTACCGGCCTGATCGGCTCGAAACTCGTTGCCATCCTCAACGCGCGCGGCCATCAAGCCATCGCCGCTTCGCCCAATACGGGCGTCAACACGATTACAGGCGCGGGCCTGGCCGAAGCGCTGGAAGGTGTGCAGGTGGTGGTGGACGTCGCCAATTCCCCGTCCTTCGCGGACGACGCCGTGCTGGAATTCTTCCAGACCTCCGGCCGCAACCTGATCGCGGCGGAGAAGGCCGCGGACGTACGCCACCACGTCGCGCTGTCGGTGGTCGGTACGGATCGCCTGGCGCAAAGCGGCTACTTCCGCGGCAAGATCGCTCAGGAAAAGTTGATCCGTGAAGGCGGCATCCCCTACACCATCGTCCACTCGACCCAGTTCTTCGAGTTCCTGGGCGGCATCGTGCAATCCGGCACCGAAGGCGATGTGGTACGCCTGCCGGCCGCCAACGTGCAGGCCATCGCGTCCGATGACGTGGCGCAGGCCGTGGCCGACGCTACGCTGGCCGCGCCTGTCAACGGCATCGTCGAGATCGCTGGTCCCGGCAAGGAACCCATGGCGGCGCTGGTGCAGCGCTATCTGAAGGCCACCGGCGACACGCGCAAAGTGGTCGCCGACAAACAGACCCGCTACTTCGGCGCCGTGCTGGACGACGACACGCTGACGCCGGGCGCCAACGCGCACCTGGGGAAGATCGCCTTCGAGGAATGGTTCCGGCAGTCCGGACAGCGTCCGTAAATCCGTTGCCAAAGACAGGAAGCCAATCATGAAAAACCGCACTTTCCTTTCGGCCGCCGCCGTCGCCGGCGCGCTGTTGGGCACGGGCCAGCTACCGGCCCATGCCGCCCCGCCGGCGCCTCACGCTGGCCACGGTGCCCCGACGGCACCGACGTCCGCGCCTGAACCCATCGTCACGCCGCTGATGTCCAAGGACTTGCCCGACATCCCGGGCAAGGAAGGCCTGGCCCTGCTGGTGCAATATCCGCCGGGCGGCGCGGATCCCGTGCATCGCCATGACGCCGACGCGTTCGTCTACGTGCTCGAAGGCAGCATCGTCATGCAGGTACGGGGCGGCCCGGAAGTTACCTTGAAGCCGGGCGAGATGTTCTACGAAGGTCCCAACGACATCCATACCGTGGGCCGCAACGCCAGCCAGACCGAACCCGCCAAGTTCATGGTCGTCCTGGTAAAAACCAAAGGCGTTCCCCCGGTGCTGCCGCCGAAGTGATCATCGTCATGCAACCATCGGCGCGCGCGCATAGCGCTTGCGGATAGCGGCATTGAGCGAATCCAGGCAGACGCGCCCGACGGCGGCAGACAGCCTTCCCGACAAAAGCAGCAAGGGCCCGCTGAACAGATCGGCCAGCGTCGTGTCCTGCAGGGAGTAGGCAATATTGAAGTGATGCATCATCACCAACAGGATGGCGACGCCACGCAGCGTATCGATGCTGGGGTTGCGGACCCACGTCTTCACTGATGGCCCGTGCCGCTGCCCGCGGCGATCAGGCCGGGAAGGTCCGCTGCCAGGCTGGCGCGCGCACGCACGCCGGGGGTGGTGGACTGCTTTTCCTGATCCTGGATCAGGCGGGCGAAAGCCACCTTGCGGCCGTCCTTTTCCATCCAGCCGACGAACCAACCGTAGGCACGGCTGGCATCGTAATGGCCGTCATTGCCCGGCGAGCCGGTGCCCGTCTTGCCATAAAGATGCCAGCCGTCGGCGATAGCGCCCAGATCCAGGATGTGGCTGGTCATGTCATAGGCGTGCGCGCTGACCGGCAGTCGGCGATTGACGATCTTCCGCAGGAACTCGACCTGCTCGCGCGGCGAGATCCGCAAGGAAGAATTTATCCATGCCCCTTCCGTGCCGTTGTGCTTGCCCGGCTCTCCGGACACATCCTCATTGCCGAAGTGGAATTTCGAAGCGTATTCCTGGAAGCGCGCCTGCCCCAGCCTTTTGGCGACCTGCTGTGAATACCAGACGATCGAATACTTGATCCAGCGCGCCGGCGTGGCGGGCTTGCGCCACTCCTCGCCCCCCCATTCGGGATAACCGGGCTGGAAATTCCACACCGGCGTGTTCTCGTCCTGCAGGATGCCGGCGTCGAAGCCCATCAGGCTGATGGCAATCTTGAATGTGGAGGCGGGCGTGTAGCGATCGGCGCAAGCGCCCTGTTCCACCAGGACGCGGCCGGACGCGGCATCCGCCGCGATGGTGCAGATCGTCCGTGCCGGTATCGGTGTTGGTGTTGGTGCCGGTGCCGCAGGCGTGGCGCCGGCGGCCGAGGCGGCGAATGCAGCGGCCAGGAAGAGGGGCGCGGCGCCACGGCGCAGCGTAATGGATCGGCTCATGATGGAAGGCAAGGTAAGGGTTGAGGGAACCGGGTACTGCCGCGCGCGCCGTGCTGCCATGCGGGATCGGGCGCTCGCCGTGCGAGTGGAGTTGCTATGCAGGCTGACGCCGTGCGTTCAGCAGCACCAGCGTCAGGTCATGGCCCTGGCTATGTATGCGCATCACCAGGCAGCGCCCCGCCCGTTCGGACGAGGCCGTCTTCGACAGGCGAATATCCCAGCCTTGCCGCCCGACCAGCGCATTGGTATTGGCATAGCGCAGCACGGCGCCCTGCACGTCCACGTCCTCGCCCGGTTCGACGGTGTCATGCACGATGATGGGATAGCTGGCGGCCGCTCGCACGATGCGTTCGATATCGGTGGCGGTCGACTGGTTGGCGGCCGAGATACCGGTGGGTTCCTGCAGCGTCGTCTGCGCCAATCCCAGCGCAGCCATCTTGCGATGCACGGCCAGCTCGAACGCCGGCAGGCCGCCTGGATAGCTGCGTGCAAGCGCGTAGGCCGCCCGGTTGTCCGACGCCATCAGGCTCAATTTCAAAAGGGTGGCGCGCGTCGCCACCGCGCCCACAGGCAGGCGCGACATGCCTTCCTGTGTCGCGGCGGCGTCTTCTTGCTCGATGCGCACGCGCTGCGCCATGTCCATGGATGCATCCATGACCACCATGGCGGTCATCAGTTTCGTCAGCGACGCGATGGGGACGACGTCGTTTTCCGCCCGCGCGGCCAGCCTGTCGCCGGACCGGTTGTCCACCACCAGGACGTGGGCCGCACCGCTTGCCTGGATCAAGGCCTGGACGGCGGGGAAGTCAGCCAGCACGACGCCGTTGGCATCCTGGACCACGCCAGCCTGCGCCGGCCCCCGGTCGGCGGCCGACCACATGCTCACGCCGGCCACAGCCAACGTGGCGGCCAGCACAGGCATGGCCAGCGCACGGCGCGGCGTAACGTCGGGACGCAACAGCAGCCGTATCCGATCGAGCAACCGGCCGTCCATCGCGCCTTGCACGAGCCGCGCCGCGGCTTGTCCGTCGGCGTCGTTGCCCGGCTTGTCCCCGGCGGGCGTCCCATGGTGGCTCAAGGCCTGCAGCGCGCGAGCCAGGCGCCGCGGATCGCCGATCAAGCCGGCAGCCATGGCGTCCGCGATACGCTCGCGTTCCATTCGGATATGGCGCGACAGCCACCACACCGAGGGATGGAAGAACAGCATGGCCTCGGCCAGGTGCTGCAGCAGGTTCACCAGGAAATCCAGGCGCCGCACGTGCGCGAGTTCATGGGCCAGCAAGGCTTCCAGCAAATCGGCGGGCATGCCGGTGACGATATGTGCGGGCACGAGGATCACGGGCTTGAGCCAACCCGCCGTCACGGGCGTGGACAGCCCCTTCACGACGCGCAGGCCGACCGCGCGGGGCAGCCGCAGTCCGCTGGCCATCGCGGCGACACGGGTCTGCCATGCGGCATCGGTCCAGGGTTCGCTCGCTTGCAGCAGGCGGCGCAGCCACGCGACGCCCAGGCCGACTCTCAGCGCCACCAGCAGGGCGCCCGCCAGCCATCCCGCGGCCAGCCACATCGGCCAGAAGGCACGAGCGGGAAGCCGCGCGGCGGCGACGGCATCCGCCGTTGCGGACAACTGCCCCAGCGCAACAGACGCCAACTGGTCGCGGTAGGCGCCCGCCACGTCCCAGGCGAACACCAGGCCGCAGGCCAGGAGCCCCGCGCACAGCACGGCGTAGCGCGGGCGAGTGGCGCTGGCGGGCATGGGCAGCCGCAACGCCACCACGACGGCGTGGATGCAGAGCCCCTTCCACAGAAAGACCGGCAGGGTCTTGCCCAGCGCCCACGCCAACAGCAACAGGGACTGCATCACTGTTTATCCTCACCGCGCAGCAGGGCCTCTATTTCGGCGCGATCGCGCTTGCTCACATGGCCATCGCGCAACGCCGCCAGCACCAGGGCCTTGCCGGAACCGGCGAAGGCCTTGCGGATCAGATCCTTCACCAGGCCGCCCTGCGTTGCCGTCTGGCTCTGCGCCGCTCCATACACATGGGAACGCTCGCGCTCGTCCCGTTCGAGCAAGCCCTTGCCGTGCATGATCTGCATCAGCCGCAACACGTTCGCGTACGTCAGGTCCGGCCGTGCCGGCGCCATGTGCGCGTGTACTTGCTTGACGGTGGACGCCCCGATTTCCCAGATGGCCTGCAGCACATCCAGTTCGGCGCTGGTCGGTTTGACGGTCGGGGGCGTTGATTTGCGGTTCATGCGGGACGAGTCGAGTCAAGGGAGCGTCGTCGATGGACGACGGCAGGCCCGGCCAGGATATCGGCTCTAGAAAACTTTGTCTAGAAATTATTGTCTAGAACATCTCTTCCGGATCAGCCAGGCGCTCATGAACCATGCGTGTCGATGCCGAAAAAAAAGGCGCCAAATGAACTGGCGCCCTTTATCCCGCAGATGACCGTCCCGTCGCGTATCAGAAATAGACGTCGACGTAGTCGGTCAGGCCGCCGCAGAATTCCATCTGCTGCAGGCGCCAGTACTTGCGCTTGCCGCTGATGCGGAAATCGAAGTCGCCGGTGCGTTCGCAGTTGCGGCCCTTGTCGGGCGCGTCCACGATGAGAATGGTGCCGCGGAAACGGAAGCGGTCGGTCGAGATCGCCACCACTTCGCCCTTCATCTTCAATGTGCCTTCGTAATTGGACTGCGTGCCTTCCAGCCTGACCACGTCGTTGGTGTCGGTCGCCTGCAAATGGCCGCGGTTGGCGTGCCACAGCCATTGCACCGTGATGCCGCTGTTGTTCATCAAGCGTTCGTACGCGGCCTGGTTCTGGATGATGGTCTTCTGCACCGGCGCCAGCGTGGGGCGCGGGGCATAGGGATTCATCGGGCCGGTAGTGACCGGCGCGGCGAAGGGATCGCCGCCCGCGCCACCGGCCTGCGCGGCGGGTTGCCTGGCCCCGCCGGATTGCGCGGGCGCCTGCGTGGAAGCCGGCGGCGCGCCATGCGCGGAGGTTGTGCCCATGGCAGACTGGGCGGCGGCGGGCACGCTGGCCGCCAGGGACATGGCGACGGCGGCAGCGACGCCGGCGCCGCGCAGCCATTTCATGGAAACAGAGCCCGTGCTCAAGTCACGATCGAAGTCTTTATGCATCTTCTTTAGCCGTCGAGTGAGAGAAACTTTTCGCGAGGCAAGAAGATATTCGGTTTAGGCTGAAAGATGGGGAGCAAGTAGCAAACTGTTTCAACGCGCGGCGGCTACCCACGCCCTCCGCGCGTTCCCGAAGACCGCGCCTCTACTCGAACTCATGCCGGATCGGCGCTTCGCTATCTTCCGGCAGCAGCATCTGCGGCACTTGCGTCAAGGCCCACTCATCGTCGGCGCGGGCCAGCAACCAGATCATGTCGAAGCGGCTGAGCGGCCAAACCCTCGGCACCGCACGCGCGCCGATCGCACGGGCCAGTTCCGGCAGGGAGTCCTGCCGCCAGCAAACCAGCACCGGCCCCTGCTGCGCCGCGCTGTGCAGCGTGTCGGCCACTTTGTCGAAGGGGGGATCGGAACTGAAGTCCTCCCGCACTTCCAGACCCAAGGCCGCCGCCAGCGGCTTGACCGTATCCACCGGCCGCGTACTGCGATGCTGCGCATTCGTCGCCGCCCCGAAAACGGATTGCGGCTTGCACAGGCCGCGTTCGCGCAGCATGTCATCGGAAGCAGTGAAATACGCCGCCAGCAGTTGCGCCCGCCGCTCGCCACGAGTGCTCAAGCCGTGCCGGCCGTGCGCGCCGTGGATGTCATCCGCATAACGCGGGTCGCGGGTGGGCTTTTCCGCGTGGCGGATGAGCATGATGGGATGAGAGTTTTTCATGATGAGCCGCTCCGGTTCGATTCCAGGGGGATCGCCGCGCGCGCGCAATCGTCGCGCCCGTGTTCCGCCATCATGGCCAACTTTCAGTCGAAGCGATAGGCCGGAACGCACGTATCTTCCCGCGCGACCAGCCTTCACGGCAGGCCTCGTGCCGCGGGATTTACTTCAGTGCTTCCAGGAACGCGGGATCGCCGAACAGGTTGTTCATCAAATCCTGGACGATGTTCGGATAGCGATACCGGGCCATCTCCACGGCTACGATCCCCGAGAACGGCGCCGCGCCCCAGGTCCGGGATCCTGATTTGACCTGGTCATAAACCGTCTGCTCGGCCCGGGTCACGACAAAGCGCGCCTTGATATGGCCATTGCCGCGGGAGAATTGATTGGCGTTGATCTCGTTTTCCAGCAATGTCCCGGTCACCACCGTCGTCGATCCAAGACCGAATTTGCCAGCCTGCATCAGTTCCTCGCGCAGCGCCGTCGTCAGGTAGCTGGCAAACGAACCATCCACAGGCGATGCCATCTTCAGCGATCCGGGCAGGCGTTCGTCGCTGGACGGATTGGCGGCGGTGAACGCCTTCACGGCGGCAGGACCGATATCCGCCTTGATCATCACCGCCGCGTTATCCGGATTCGGCGAATAAGGTTCCGCGGTCACATAGGCGCAGCCGTTCAAAGCGCCAGCCAGAACCAGGGCCAAGGCACCAATCCGCCAAAACTTCTCCATTTTTTGCTCATCCTTTAAACATTGTGCATTATTTCTACATATAACGACATTATTTAAAGAAACCTTAGCGAGGGTTTTCCCTAGGATGAGTGAGGATGGGCGGCCTTGAGGCCAAGCGCCCTGTCACTAACCGACAATGCGCCGGAAGGAAATGAGACCTATCGAGCGAATCGTCAAAAATGTTAGCCTACGAGGCTGCGTACGCGTATCCCACCGGCAGGCCAGGGGCGGCAAGCGCATCGCAAGATCAAAAACGACATCGTGACCCGAACTCTTTCCTAAAGGTATGGAGCATCCATGAGCAGTTATCCCGACACTCTCCTCCTGATCGATAACGAATGGCGCGAAGCGCGCGGTAACAAGCGCATCGACGTCGTCAACCCCGCGACCGGCAACAAGATTGGCCAAGTCGCCAACGCCAGCCGCGAAGATCTGGACCTGGCCCTGGCCGCCGCCCAGCGCGGTTTCGAAACCTGGCGCGACATGTCGGCCCACGAGCGCTGCAGCCTGATGCGCAAGGCCGCCCAACTGCTGCGCGAACGCGTCGACCCCATCGCCCGCCTGCTCACCCAGGAACAAGGCAAGCCGCTGGCCGAAGCCCGCGTCGAAGTCGCCGCCGGTGCCGAAATCATCGACTGGTTCGCCAACGAAGCCCTGCGCGTGTATGGCCGTATCGTCCCGGCGCGCAACCCTGCCGCCCAGCAGATGGTCCTGAAGGAACCGGTTGGCCCCGTGGCGGCCTTCACGCCCTGGAACTTCCCCGTCAACCAAGTGGTGCGCAAGCTGGGCGCGGCCCTGGCCACCGGCTGCTCCTTCCTGGTGAAGGCGCCCGAGGAAACGCCGGCTTCGCCCGCCGCGCTGCTGAACTGCTTCGTCGACGCCGGCCTGCCCAAGGGCGTGGTCGGCCTGGTGTTCGGCTCGCCCGCTGAAATCTCCAGCTACCTGATTCCGCACCCGATCATCCGCAAGGTCACCTTCACCGGCTCCACCCCGGTCGGCAAGCAGTTGGCCGCGCTGGCTGGCCAGCACATGAAGCGCGTGACCATGGAACTGGGCGGCCATGCCCCCGTGATCGTGGCGCAGGACGCCGACGTCGAACTGGCCGTCAAGGCTTCCGGCGCCGCCAAGTTCCGCAACGCCGGTCAGGTCTGCATCTCGCCGACCCGCTTCCTGGTCCACAAGGACGTCAAGTCGGCCTTCGAGCAAGCGCTGATCAAGCACGCCGAAAGCCTGAAGCTGGGCGACGGCCTGACCGACGGCACCACGCTGGGCCCCCTGGCCAATGACCGCCGCCTGGCGGCGATGGACAAGATCGTCAAGAATGCCAGCGCCAAGGGCGCCAAGGTCGCCACCGGCGGCGAGCGCATCGGCTCGGCGGGCAACTTCTTCGCCCCCACCGTCCTGACCGACGTGCCGCTGGATGCCGACGTGTTCAACGAAGAACCCTTCGGCCCCATCGCCGCGGTGCGCAGCTTCGAGAACCTGGAAGATGCCATCAAGGAAGCCAACCGCCTGCCCTTCGGCCTGGCCGCCTACGCGTTCACCAAGTCCTTCAAGAGCGTTACCGAACTGTCGCGTCGCCTGGAAGTCGGCATGGTCTGGATCAACCAGCCCGCCACGCCCTCGGCCGAACTGCCGTTCGGCGGCGTGAAGGATTCCGGCTACGGCTCGGAAGGCGGTCCGGAGGCGCTGGAAGCGTATCTGGTGACGAAGGCCGTGTCGGTCGTCGGCGTCTGATCGCACAGTAAAGAAGCATGACGGGGCGCGCGTTCAAGAACGCGCGCCCCGTTTTTTTTGCACGCACGCAACGCCCTGCGCTACGGGGACAGCAAGCAGGCAATAAGGAGCGATAATCACGCCCGCTTCGGCGCGCACGCGTCTCATCTTCTTTACCGCCATACCGTATACCCACGTATGTTTGGGCAGCTCTTCACTACCATCCTGGCCCCCATCCTCGGTCTTTTCGTCGTCGCGACGGGCAATGGCTTCATCTCCTCCCTCACCACGCTGCGCCTGGACGCCGCCGGCGCCTCCCCGCTGGCACTGGGCCTGATCTCCTCGGCGTATTTCATCGGCCTGACGATAGGCGGATTCTTCAACGACCGCCTGATCGCGCGGGTCGGCCATATCCGCGCCTACAGCAGCTTCGTCTCGGTGATCAGCGTCTCCGTCCTGCTGCAGGGCCTGTTCTTCGACCCGACGTTCTGGTTCGTGCTGCGGCTGATCAACGGCTGGGCCACGCTGGGCGTCTTCCTCGTGGTCGAAAGCTGGCTGCTGCTGGCCGGCACACCGAAGCAGCGCGGCCGTTTGCTGGCGCTGTACATGATCGCGCTGTACGGCTCCACCATGCTGGGCCAGCTGATCCTGGGCGACATCGACGCGGCGGGCCCTACCGTCGCCTTCATCCTGGCCGGCATCCTGGCCTCGCTGTCGGTGCTGCCCATGGTGATCATCCCGCGCATCTCGCCGGTGATGGAGCGCGTGCAGCCGCTGCGCTTCGGCGATCTGCTGCGCATGAGCTCCACTGGCGTGATGGGATGCTTCGGCTCAGGCGTCGCCATCGCGGCCGTCTACACGCTGCTGCCGCTGTATCTGCAACACGTCGGCATGAGCGTCGACCAGGTCGGCAATCTGCTGTCGGTCACCATCCTGGGCGCGATGCTGCTGCAGTATCCGGTCGGACGCTGGTCGGACCACAAGGACCGCCAGACGGTGCTGATCGCCCTGGGTTTCCTGTGCCTGCTGGACTCCCTGCTGATCCTGCTGTTGCCCGCCACGCCGGCCTTCCTGGGCCTGCCGCTGTTCCTGCTGGGCGGCGGCATCTTCGCCATCTACCCGGTCGCCGTCAGCCACTCCGCCGACAAGGCAGGCCCGGAGGCACTGGTCCGCATGATCCAGGGACTGCTGTTGGTCAACTCGATCGGGTCGGCCATCAGCCCCCTGCTCATTTCCCTGCTGATGGGCCGCGTGGGCCCGGCCGGCTTCTTCTGGGCCATGGCCGCACTGAACCTGGCCATGGCGCTGTTCTTCCTGTGGCGCCGCCAGGAATCGCCGGTCGTCAGTCCCACGTCGCCGTTCGAACCGGCGGCACAGATGTCGCCCGTGGGGGTGGAGATACGCGTGACCGAAGACTTGATGCGCAACGCGCTCGACCAGGCAGCGGCGGAGTGATGTCCGCCAGGGGCGCCCGGAAGCGGTCCCGCGACGGGTGGCGCGGATCGCGCCGGGAATCTCGCCACGTGCCGTGCCACGGGCCACGCTGCGGACCATGCGGCGGACCGCGCCCGGGATCGTCCGCAATGGTTAATACCCGTTAATAATAGAAGCCCGCGGCGGCACGCTATATTGAGAACTGTTATCGTTGCCGCAGATAAAAGGACGACATCATGATGTATCGAGCGACGGCCTTGCTGTTGGCCGCCTGCCTGGTCGGCTCCCAGGCGGCAACTGCCCAGCCCCAATCACGGCCGCAGGCCCAGGCTCCGGCCCCGGCGGCGCAGCGCGTGGTATCCCTGGGCGGCACCGTCACGGAAATCGTCTATGCGCTGGGCCAGGGCAATCGCCTGGTGGGCGACGACCTGTCCAGCCTGTATCCGGACGCGGCCACGAAATTGCCGCGCGTGGGCTATTACCGGGCCACGCCCGTGGAAGGCGTGCTGGCGCTGAAGCCGGACCTGGTGCTGGCCTCGGAACAGGCCGGCCCGCCCAGCACCATCAAGCAACTGGCCAGCGTGGGCGTGCGCGTGGAGACCGTTTCCGACCAGCCCTCGGTGCAGTCGTTGCACAAACGCATAAGCCAGATCGCGCAGGTGCTGGGCACGGAGGCCGCGGGCAAGCAATTGATCGAGTCCGTCGACCGCGACCTGCAGGCGGCGCAGGCGCTGCCTGCCACCCATGCACGCGCGCTATTGATCATGAATCGCACCGGCACGCCGCAAGGCGCGGGCGGCGGCACCGCTGCCGGCCTGGTCCTGCGCCTGGCCGGTCTGCACAATGTGCTGCAGGACCAGCAAGGCTACAAGTCCTTGTCGGCCGAAGCCTTTTCCGCGCTGGCGCCACGGGTACTGGTGGTCACCAGCACGTCGGTGGAGGCGTCCGGCGGCCTGGACAAATTGCGCGCCATGCCCGGCATCGCCGGCACCCCGGCCGCGGAATGCATCGTGGTCATGGACGACTTGCTGGCACTGGGCACCGGCCCGCGCCTGGGGCAAGCGGTACGCCAGTTGAAGGAAACCGACTGTGTCGCTCGCCAAGGCTCGCAGCGCACGCCCGCCTGAGATGCGCACGCGTGCTGCGCTCAAGGGCGATGCGGCGCTGCTGGTCCTGGCCGTGGCCGTCGTGGCCGTGGGCCTGTTGGCCGCGGCCAGCGGTGCGGTACACATTCCCGCCGCCGACGCGCTAAGGCTGCTGTGGTCGGACACCCTGCACAAGCCCGACGATGAATTGTGGCGCAATGTCCTGATCAATATCCGCCTGCCCCGCGTGGTGTTCGCCGCGGTGGCCGGCGCGGGCCTGGCCGTGAGCGGCGCTGCGCTGCAGGCCCTGTTCCGCAACCCCTTGGCCGAACCGGGCCTGGTCGGCATCTCCGCCGGCGGCGCGCTGGGCGCCGTGGCCGCCATCGTGCTGACCAGCGGCGGCTATGCGGTAATCGCCCCCGCCGCCTTTGCCGGCAGCCTGGCCGCCACCGCCTGCGCCTATGCCATCGGGCGGCGCGCGCCGGGCGTGGCCGGACTGCTGCTGGCCGGGGTGGCCATCAACACCGTGGCCGGCAGCCTGATCGGCCTGTTGACGTATCTGGCGTCGGACAACCAGTTGCGCGACCTGACTTTCTGGAACATGGGCAGCCTGGCCGGCGCCAACTGGCGTCTGCTGGCCTTCCTGGCGCCGTGGACCCTGCTGTGTGCGGCGTGGCTGGTCAGCCAATGGCGCGTCATGAATGCCTTGCTGCTGGGCGAACGCGAAGCGGGCCACCTGGGCTATGCGCTGACGTCGGTGCGGCGGCGCCTGATCATCGCCACCGCGCTGATCGTCGGTCCGCTGGTGGCCGCCACCGGTGGTATCGGTTTTGTCGGACTGGTGGTGCCGCATCTGGTGCGCATGACGCTGGGCGCCGATCATCGCCGCCTGATGCCGGCATCCGTATTGGCGGGCGCGCTGGCGCTGCTGCTGGCCGACTGGCTGGCGCGCGTGGCGGTGATCCCGGCCGAACTGCCCATCGGCCTGGTCACCAGCCTGGTGGGTGGTCCCTTCTTCCTGTGGCTGCTGGCGCGAGGACGCCGATTCTGATGGCGCGATTCCGATGACGCTACAAGCCGACAATATCGATGTGGCACGCGGCGCAGGCGGCAGCCGCCAGGACCCCGTGCTGACCCAGGTATCGCTGTCGGTACAACCGGGCAGTGTGCTGGGTTTGCTGGGCGCCAACGGCGCCGGCAAGTCCACCCTGCTCGCTGCATTGGCGGGTGAATTGCGTCCCGGCGCCGGCCGCGTCCTGCTGGACGGCGTCGACCTGCACGAAGTGCCCGCGCGCAAACAGGCACGGCGCCGCGCCGTGCTACCGCAGAAGCCGTCGCTGACCTTCGACCTGGGCGTGCGCGATGTGGTCTCGATGGGCGCCTATCCCTTTCCGGAATTGAATCCGGACGAGGTCGACGCGCTGGTCGATGGCGCACTGGCGCAAGCCGGCGTGGCCTTCCTGGCTGAACGCCGCTATCCCGAACTATCCGGCGGCGAGCAACAGCGCGTGCAATTCGCGCGCGTGCTGACGCAGTGCCGCGCGGCCGCGCGTAACGGCGCGCCACCGTATCTGCTGCTGGACGAACCCATCTCCAGCCTCGACCCCAAACACCAGATCGAGTTGCTGCGCACCGTCTGGACCCTGGCGCATGAAGACGGCCTGGGGGTGCTGGTCATCGTGCACGACATCAACCTGGCGGCGTACTGGTGTGACCGTTTGATCATGCTGGCCGACCGCGGCATCGCCGCTGAAGGTGACCCGCCCGCGGTGCTCACACCAACGATGTTGCGCAAGGTATACGACATCGATGCCGACGTGATGCCGCATCCGCGCCAGGCGGACAAGCTGCTGGTGCTGGCCCGTGACTAGGCCTTGCGCGTGATGCTGTCCTGCGATGCGTCCCACTGACGTCGACACGAGTATTTATGCGATGAAAGATCGCAACGCTTGCTGATATTCAAGCACACCGCGGCGTAATCAAATTCCAAAAAATCGCCGCGGAACGTTCCCCGAGCAGTGCCCCACCTACACCTCTGCGTACGCGCCTCGTCACGCGTGCGGGCACTCATCAAACTCTGGGAACTCGACAATCATGAAACGTCATTCGATCGCAATCGCCATCGCCATCGCCGCGTGCAGTGCAACCATGCCGGCAAACTCGGCAAGTGAAGTCACGCTGTTCGGCGCCATCGACGTCGGCTATCAGTATCTTCGCGTCAAGGGCCATGGCACTTCCAATGGCTTGATCAGCGGCGGGCAAGGCGCGTCGCGCTTCGGCCTGCGTGGTTCGGAAGACCTGGGCGACGGCCTCAAAGCCAACTTCATGCTGGACGGCGGCTTCAACGCCATGAACGGCACGGGCAGCATCCCAAGCCGCGGCGTGTTCAATCGCAGTACGTGGCTGGGCCTCAGCGGCAATTTCGGTGAGTTCCGCATGGGCCGCCAGACCCTGGCCGCGCCGGACATGACCGATATTTTCGGCCCCTTCGGATCGAGCTACAAGCTGGGAGGCCTGGGCAGCGCCATCAACGCCAACACCACGCCGCGCGGCGACAACACGATCAAGTTCATCACGCCCAACCTGGGCGG
Source organism: Achromobacter sp. HZ34 (assembly GCF_002209485.1). Classification (GTDB taxonomy): domain Bacteria; phylum Pseudomonadota; class Gammaproteobacteria; order Burkholderiales; family Burkholderiaceae_B; genus Bordetella_C. The sequence continues at coordinate 341,018 of NZ_NJIX01000005.1, forward strand.
CTTCCAGGCCACGGCCAGCTACTCCTTCGATGCGCATCTGGCGCAGAACAAGGACGGCCTGCTGCGCAACGATGCGCTCTCCAAGGATGTGAAAGACCGGGTATTCAGCAGCGCGATCGGCTATGGCGTCGACTGGTGGAAGGTGGTGGCCTACTATCAGCAGGCTTCACTGGAATCCGGCACCAGCACCAATGGGGTGCACCACGACGTTTCCCCGCGCGAATACGGCCTGGGTGGCAAGATGTCCTTCGGACCGACCACCATCCATGCAGGCTGGGCGCAGCACCGGGACGCCTACATCAACGGCGTGCATCCCAACAATGCGGGCCAGGAGGCCGTCTTCCGTGGCGGCGTGGTGAATGGATATACGTTGGGCGCATCCTACGAACTGGGTGCAGGCAAGCTGCTGGGACAGGTGCAACTCAACGCACCCAACCACAACGTCCGCTACGGCGGTGAGCGTGCCAGCAAGCAGAAGGTATACAGCCTGGGCTACAGCCATGAAATCAGCAAGCGCACGAATGTGTACTCGTACGTTGCTTATCTGGATGGCGCCTGGTGCGACAAGGACGCCAACGCCACGCAGTTCATCGTAGGCATGCAGCACCGCTTCTGATCCTGGAAAAAGGCCCGCCGCTCCCGGGCCTTGATCTGGCGATGAGTTGCCTTTCTGTGTGCCATTCAGTGCGATGAACAGGCCGCAACCGCGACGCGGTTGCGGCCTTCATTCACCTGCCTTTGCTGAACAAGGCATTCAGTTCCGCGCCGGACGCCGCAGCGGCGAAGCCGTCGAAGCGCCCCTGCGCCAGCGCCTGCGCCGCATGCATGGCACCAGCCCAGGCGGCCCGCGCAAGCGCCCCGCCCACGCTGACGCGGCGCACGCCCATGGCGGCCAGATCCTGCAGCGTGAATTCGGACGGTGCGCTCACCAGTACATTCACCGGCTTGGGCGCCACCGCCTTGACCACCGCTTCGATATGCTCGCGGGTCTTGATGCCGGGGGCGTACAGACAATCCGCGCCCGCTTCCGCGTAAGCCCGCAGGCGCAGCAGCACATCATCGATATCCGGTTTGCCGGTGAAGAAATTTTCCGCGCGGCCGACCAGCAGCGTGTCGCCGCCGTTCTCGTCGATGGCCCGGCGCGCGGCCTCGATACGCGCCACGGCCACGTCCAGGGGGAACAGGGAGCCGTCGGCAGCGCCGGTGGAGTCTTCGATCGACAGCCCGGCCACGCCGGTCGCCACCGCCAGCCGCACGCTCTCGCCCACCGCTGCCGCATCCGCGCCAAAGCCGTTCTCGAAATCCGCGTTCACCGGCAGATCCGTGGCCGCGACCAGTTCATGCAAGTGTGTCAGCACAGCGTCCCGCGCGACATGGTTGTCCGCCTGCGCCTTGGACCAGGCATACCCCGAACTGGTCGTGGCGACCGCCTTGAATCCGAGGCTGGCCAGATAGACGGCGCTGCCGGCATCCCAGGGATTGGGCAGCATGAAGCAGCCGCTGGTGTGTAAAGCATGGAAGGCAGCGCGCTTTTCCGCGACGGTTCTTGGCATGCCTATCTCCTATAGACAGAATTTATGTATGTATAAACACCACATGTCATTGCAGCGCAGGCAATTCTATTAAATTCGGACGATATATCGCTACATAACAAACGCACAAGGGAGAAAGGCATGGCGCCTTCCATGCTTTGCACCGAAAAACATAGCGTCAATATCATCAAGGGCCTGCGGGTGCGCATGCGCGACGGCGTCGAGCTGAACGTCCGCATCACGCGTCCCGCGACGGAAGGCCGCTATCCCGCCGTCCTCGAATACAACCCCTACCGGCGCCTGGACCACGCGCAGGCCAGCTTTCCGCCGGCCGTACCCTATCTGGCCGAACACGGCTACGTCGTGGTGCAGTTCGACGTGCGCGGCACGGGCAGCTCGACCGGGTCCTCGACGGACGCCTACTCGGACGACGAGCAGCAGGACGGCTACGACATGGTCGAATGGGCCGCGCAGCAGCCCTGGTGCACGGGCGCCGTCGGCATGATAGGCAAGTCCTACGGCGCCACGGTGCAATGGCAGGTTGCCGGCAGGAAGCCGCCGCATCTGAAAGCCATCATCGTGCGCTCCGGCAGCAATGACATGTACGAGGACACCGCCTATCCCGGCGGCTGCCGCCGGCCATGGCGTTTCGAGTTCTTCGCGCCGAACATGAACGCGTACAACTTCGCGCCGCCGGATCCCATGCTGACCGGCGCGGACTGGTCGCGCGTCTGGCAGCAAAGGCTGGAGGGCAGCCAGCCCTGGAGCCTGAACATCTTTCGCAACGATACCGACAGCGAATACTGGCGCGGCAAAAGCATCAAGGGAAATTTCCAGGACGTCGACTGTGCCGTTTACCTGATCGAAGGCTGGGCCGACTGGTATGCGAATGCCGAACTGGAGGCGTTCCGGCAGTTGAAGAGTCCCAAGAAGGTCGTCATCGGCCCTTGGGGCCATTACTACCCCGAAGAGAAATTCGCCCTGCCCGGCCCTCGTATCGATACCCGCATCGAATACTTGCGCTGGTTCGACCATTGGCTCAAGGGCATCGCCAACGGCGTCATGGACGAGCCGCCGGTGACGGTGTTCGTGCGCCAATGGCAGCAGCCCTCGCTGCTGACCTTGAACGAACCGGGGCATTGGCACGCCGACACCCACTGGCCGCCCGCCGCGTCCGCCGTGCAGACTTTCTATCTGGACGCGGCATCCGCAGGCCTGGCCACCGCGGCGCCGAACGCCGGGGCGCCGGCTGCCAATTCCCCGGGCGCTGACGCGGTCAGCTACGACTACCGCCCCACCGTGGGCCTGGCGAGCGGACGGGTCGGCCTGGGCAGCACATCGCCGTGGGGCATGCCCGGCGACCAGCGCATCGACGATGCGTACTCGGCCTGCTTCACCACGCCGCCGCTGGACCGCAAGATGGCACTCCTGGGGCAGCCGCTCGCCGTGCTCCATGTCTCGTCCACTGCCGAGGTGGCCTGGTTCAACGTCAGGGTCTGCGATGTCGCCCCGGACGGCACATCCCGCCTGCTGAGCCACGGCGGCCGGCTTGCCACGCACCTGGAAAGCCATGACCGGCCCAGCCCGCTGGTACCCGGCAAGATCTACGAACTGCGCTTGCCGCTGCGCGACCTGGCCTATGAGATCGCGCCTGGCCATCGCCTGCGCATCGCGGTCTCCAGCGCGGATTTCCAGAATGCCTGGCCGACCGGGATGGCCGCGCGCAACACCGTCCATTGCAGCGCCAGCCATCCCTCGCGCATCGAGCTACCGGTGCTGCCCGCGGGCGCGCAAGGACAGGAGCCGCCCGCCTTCCAGCCCTCGCCTCACCCTTTGCCCTCCGCCGTGGAGGTGCCCAAGGCCACCTATACCCTCAGCCACGACCTCGCCGCCGACACCGTCACCTGCACGCTGGGCGCCACGGGCGACGGCACGGTCCGCCGTTCCGACTACACCGTGTCCAACCAGGATCCGGCGCGGGCGTCGATCATTGCCGAGGTTCGTTATCGCGCACCGCATCCAGGCCTGGCCATCGACGTCGAATCGAACTGCCAGACCACCAGCACCAGCACCGAATTCACGCACGCCGCCCAAGTGACCATACGCATCGAAGGCAAGGTGCATTTCCAGAAAAGTTGGGCTGACAGCGTGCCACGCAACTACGCATGACAAGGGGAAGCACTATGCGTTTGAAACGACGTGATTTTCTGTTGGGAACGGCCGGCACGCTGGCTGCGCTGGCGGGGCCGCGGACCCTGCGCGCCCAGACGAAGAAAGATACGCTGGTCATCGGCACACGCTCCGCGGCCACGTCGGCGGACCCGCACTACGCCAATACGCAGCCCAATATCGACTACGCCTCGCACATCTTCGAGAAGCTGGTCGAGCGTGACGAACACTCCAAGCCCACCACCGGCGGCCTGGCCGAGTCGTGGACGCTGGTCTCCGACACGGTGTGGGAATTCAAGCTGCGGCCCAATGTGCTTTGGCATGACGGCAAGCCCTTCACGGCGGAGGACGTCGAGTTCACGCTCAAGCGCGTGCCGGCCCTGACCGGCACGCCGGGCGGCTTCGCCAGCTATATCAACGCCATCTCGAAAATCGAGATCGTCGATCCCCTGACCATACGGCTGCATACGTCGGCGCCGTACGCCAACCTGCCGCGCGGCGTGGGCACGATCTACATCGTTTCCAAGCATGCCGGCGCCGACGCCAAGCCGGAGGACTACAACAGCGGCCGCGCCGCCATCGGCACCGGCCCCTATCGCTACGAATCCTTCAAGCAGAACGAGGAAGCGGGCTTCGTGCGCAACGACAGCTACTGGGGCCGGAAAGCGCCCTGGCAAGCCGTGCGCCTGCGCACCCTGGCCAATGACAGCACGCGCATCGCGGCCTTGCTGGCGGGCGATATCGACATGGCGGACCAGATCCCGACCTCCGACATCGCGCATCTGAAAACCGCGCCCAACGTGGCGGTCGACCAGACCGACGGCATGCGCTCGATTTTCCTGTTCCCCAATGTGTCGCGTGATACCGACCTGCAGTTCATCAAGGCGATGGACGGCTCGCCGCTACCGCACAATCCCTTGCGGGACTTGCGCGTCCGGCAAGCGCTGTCGCTGGCCATCGACCGCAAGCTGCTGGTCGATCGCCTGATGAACGGTGGCGCGGCCGCGAATGGCCAGTGGATACCGGCTGGTGCGTATTCCTACAATCCGGCCATCCCGGTGCCGGTGGTCAACGTGCAGGAGGCGAAGCGCCTGCTGGCCGAGGCAGGCTATCCCAAGGGCTTTCGCATCACCTTGCACAGCCCCAACGACCGTTATCCCAACGATGCGCGCGTGGCCCAGGCCATCGGGCAGATGTGGACCCGCGCCGGCCTGGCGGTCGACGTCGCCGTCATGCCTTATGCCGTTTTCGCGCAACGCGCGCGCAAGCAGGAGTTCGCCATCCACCTGATCGGCTGGGGAAATTCGGCGGGCGATGCATCGACAGGCCTGATGAACGTGGTCGGCTCGTACAACACGGAGACGGGCTGGGGCGTGGCGAACGAAGGGCGCTACAGCAATCCCAAGCTGGACGCCATGACCGCCAAGGCGTTGGCGACGATGGATGAGAAGTCGCGCGAGCAGCAATTCAAGGACGCGGTCAAGGTAGCCGTCGACGATCTGGCCATCCTGCCGCTGTATCAGGTCAACCCCGTCTGGGCCGTGCGCAAGGGCCTGCACCACAATCCCCGCGCGGACGAACGCACTTCCGCGATAGACATGTCGGCCTGACCGGTCGGGCACTGCCTCCGATGATTCGCTGGAGAGGGCGGCGTATGAGCACGCTCGTCAGTCAGATACTCGATCATCGAACGTCCAGAGCAAACGCCCGAGCGATGCGCGACGCGACCTCGTCAGCGCTGATATCCCCCAACCGCAGGTCCTTTGGTGAAATCGTCGCATCGCTTCTCACATGATCCAGGAAGCGCAGAAGGTCGTTTCCGATCTTGGGGGGCAAGGAAAACCTGGTCTCTGGACTCAGCAGTTGAGAAAGACGGAGCACGTCATTGAGATGCTTGCGAATATCCTTGCCGTCAATACTGGCACCTTGCACCCTCCGTTCGCTCAAGTCGAGCCACGCTATGGCCTTCAATGGAATCAGACATTCTTCGGTAGCCCATGACAATCCGTCCACATCCCGGCGAGCCGAGTGGACGAACTCGTAGTAGGCATCATCAAGCAAGATTGCTGACAGGCTGGAAACTGCGTCACCCATCGGAATGGGCGTCAGCTGCGCACCCGGGGCCAAGGCCAGTCCATCGGGTGCCCGGGCGAAAAGTTCAACCATGCTCGGAAATTCCGTGTTGGCAGGCTTGTGAAATCGGTAAAAAACAGGCTTTCCCGTATCGCTTGCTTGGCGGATTGCATAGTCACCCGCCTCGACAAACCTCCAGAATGCCTCACCGAAGGCCGGGGTGAGGGCCTCGATGTGCAGAACGATGTCGAGGTCCTTGGTGGAGCGAAAGGGGAGGCCGGCGCTTTCCATCGTCAGGCTAGCCGCCGTGCCACCAATCAAGACGTACTGGCCGGAATATTGCGAAAACCATTCCCGGAAGTGATTCAGACCTTTGACCATGGAAGTTGTTTCCCTATTTGCTCCAAGGCAATCAGGACGCGGTCGTCCTCATCGTCTTGCAGGCTCAGGATCAGCGATAGCGGATCTACCGTATCCTGCTGGGGAACAAGAGCGGGGCTGTAGTTCCATAGCTGCCATTCATGAGCGCCGTCCATGGGTGCCGGTAACTCCCGGACTCCCGCGTCGGCCGCTGCCTTCCATTCCGCAAGGGTGACTGCACACACCGGCCACGCTGGCTCTGCCAGCATCGAGTGACGGCTCAAAGCGCTGAATCCAGCAAGCCTGGGGGAATCGATGGCCTCGCCAGGATTCATTACCCATACCCTCCGCCGGAAAGGCGTTCGCATCATGGGTCTGGCACGCTCCCAGGTCTCTTGCGCTGTGAACTCCATTCGCAGCCAGCGCGTGCGTCCGACCGAAAATGGCGTGCTCAAGCCGACTGCAGTCAGTTCCTTGGCAACGCGAGACGACGTCATCGTCGTATAGCCCAACGCGCTACCCATGGCGGCGGGCTGCCATTCGCCTTGCCATGGCCGTTGCAACAATGCAGTGATCAAAAGAGCCTGCGCGGAAGGACTCAACCAGGTCCCGATAATGGGGGAGCGTTGCCGGAAGTATTCTCGAAAATCGAAGCCCAGGTCGGGGACGTAAAGCTGATTACCTGGAACGATGAACGGCACTTTGTACTCGATCAGGCGTCGGCGTTCGTGGGACGCCAGCGCTTCAACCACGTAAACAACCGGCTGCTCCGTGTACGTTTGGACTGCCTCCAACCACTTTCGTATATCACTTAATGAATGCCTCTCCTCCCCGGTCCCCACAGCCAAAACGACTGACTTGCCATTTATCGCCAACCGACTGTAATGAAACGCGTGCTGCAGGTAGTAAGGGAGCTTTGTTGCGTCGGACCACCCACGAGCGAGCCGCGTCGGAAGCCCAAGAACTTCGTCCAGATATCGTCGCACTGCGCTTACCGGCGTCATCGCACACCTCTCAATAACATCATTTTTGCACGATAACATTGCTCATGTTATCGTGCGAATGTAATGTTATCAAGCGACGCGAGGCGCTGCATTTTTGCGATCCTGGGAGAATGCGCCCACCGAGCATCTCCTCCCGACCTGTCGAATTATGTCGATGCGGTCAGGTTCCCACCCGCAACGGCCGCCTCGGGATTAACATCGCAAATCCGTAGCAAACCAGGAAATCAGCAATGCTCCCAGCCATTCAACCGGGTCCGGTCTTCAAGGACAATCTGCAGAAGCTGCCGTCCATCGACGGCGTGCAGCGTATCGATCTCATCGACGGCAAGGGCGCCGTGGTGGGGGACATTCCGCATCAGCCCGGCAAGCTGGGCTCGCTGGCCATTTACCAGTACCTGGCTCAGGCCTTCGGCAAGCTCGACGCCAATGCCGCCGAGCATGGCCTGGCCGTGTTCGCCGAATTGGCGGAAGACGCGCGCCAGCACCCGGGCTCCCATCCCAATATCGATCGTCTCACGGCCATCGCCGCCGGCGGTGAAGCGCTGCGCATCGAAATCATCAAGGGCGCCTGATCACTGCCTGGCGAGCCCCGCCAACCGATTGCCGGCGGCGGACAGCCCTGCTGCCGATGCGGGGAACGCCCTGGGCACAATGGTCGAATCAAACGGCCGCGGCGACTACACGCGCCTTCAGCCTGGGCGCGGCGAAATCCAGGAAGACGCGCACTTTCAAGGGCAACACGCCTTCGCGCGCGTGCAGCAGATTGATGGGCCAGGGCGGCGGCTCGTACGATGCCAGCACGATCTTCAGGGCACCCGACTGCAGCGCGCTCAGCATCTGATAGGAAACGACGCGCGTCACGCCCACACCCGCCACGGCGGCATCGACCGCGGCCTCGGCGGTACTGACGGCCAGCCGTGAGTGGACGGGAACCGCGATCGGCGCTGCGCCCGCTGCACTCCCGGCAAATGTCCAGACTTGCCGCGAGGCCATCTGCTCGAACGTGATGCACGCGTGCGTGCCGAGTTCACGCGGATCGGTGGGCGTCCCCCTCTCGGCCAGGTAGGACGGACTTGCGCACACCACCCGCCGGACCAGGCCGATAGGCGTCGCCCGCAAACTGCTATCGGGCAGCTCCGCAATGCGCAAGGCAATGTCGATATGTTCTTCCACCAGATGTACCGTGCGGTCCGTCAGCATCAGCCGCACGTCGATCTCCGGATAGCTTTTCAAGAATTCCGCCACGACGGGCAGAAGGTGCAGGCGGCCGAACACCAGTGGCGCCGTGATGGCCAACTCTCCCCTGGGCACCGCATACTCGCCTGTCGCCGCCCGCTCCGCCTCGCCGACCTGTTCCAGGATCTGCCGGCACGCCGCCACATAGGACAGCCCCGTATCGGTCAAGGTAAGGCGGCGGGTGGACCGCTGCAGCAGCCGCGTCTGCAGATGTGTTTCCAGCTCGCCGACTTTGCGGCTTACGGTGGCCAGGGGCATCTTCAATTGCCGCGCTGCCGCCGAAAAGCTGCCCGCCTCGACGACGGCCACAAGAATGCCCATGGATTCGAAGCGGTCAGGCATATTTCCAATAATTGAGAATTTGGTTCTCGATATTAGTGGATTATCCCCTCAGGCTGGAAAGCCTAAGATGGCGCTCCGTTGCCCCGAAGATGGCGCCCGCGCACGGAAAACTTCTGCCACGGCGCGCCTCAGGGGCCGGATTCCCGGAGAAACCCGTGCCCAGCCTGTCCTTGCCCACCCAGCCAGCCGAGCCACGCCCGCCTGCCACGCGCAGACCGGCCTCGGTCAAGCATCTCCCAGTCAACCTGTTCGCCTCGGTGATGGGATTGGCCGGGCTTTCCATCGCGTGGCGCCAGGCCAGCAGGGACTTCGAACTCAGCCCGGTGATGGCCGACATCGCGGGACATCTTGCCCTGGTGGTATTCGCGCTGTTGGCGGTGAGCTACCTGATCAAGGCGATCAGGCATCCCGGCGCTGTGCTGGCCGAGTACCGCCACCCCGTGGCGGGCAATTTCTTCGGCACGATCACCATCGCCATGCTGTTGCTGTCGACCGTCCTGACAGCCATGAACCAGATGCTCGCCATTCTCTTCTGGACCGTCGGCGCGATCTTCACCATCGCCTTGTGCTTCGCCATCACCGGTCGCCTGATGCGCGGCAAGATCGACATCGCGCATGCCGTGCCGGCCTGGTTCATACCCGGCGTCGCCACCCTGGACATCGTGGTGGCGGGCGGCGCGATGCCGATGGCATGGGCGCATGAAATCAATATGTTCGCCCTGGCCATCGGCACCGCCATCGCGCTACTGTTCTTCACCATGATCATGTCGCGCATGATCCACCATGAACCCCTGCCCGCCAGCATGATCCCGTCGCTGTTGATCCTGATGGCGCCCTTCGAGGTCGGCTTCCTGGCGTACACCAACTTCACTCAGCACATCGATACGTTCGCGGGGCTGTTGTTCTACGTCGGCCTGTTCATTTTCCTGGCCGTGGCGCCCAAGGTGTTCCGCCGCGGCGTTCCCTTCGCTTCGGGATGGTGGGCAATCAGCTTTCCCATGGCCGCGCTGGCCCTGGCATCGCTGAAATACGCAGCCTACACACAAGCCTGGCCCATGCGGGTGATCGCGGCAGGCTTGCTTGGCCTGCTCAGCCTGGCGATCGTGGTGCTGTTCGCCAAGACGATACGTATCCTTCTCAACGGCCAGCTGCTGGCCGGTTGAAGGCAGCTTGCGATGACAGCGCCCCAGCCTCTGCCCGATCTGCTGTCGCAGAACCTGTCCGTCGTGTTCTGCGGCATCAATCCGGGCATGCGCGCCGCGCGCAACGGGCATCACTTCGACGGCAACGGCAATCGCTTCTGGCGCACCCTGCACCTGGCCGGCTTCACACCCGCGCAGCTGCGCCCCGAAGAAGATCGCCGCCTGCTGGAATACGGCTGCGGCTCGACCGCGGTCGTCGCCCGGCCAACCGCCAGCGCCGGCGAACTGAGTTCACACGAGTTTCGCGCCGCCGCCGCGGACCTCGCGCGCAAGATCGAGCACTTTCGTCCTGCGTATATTGCGTTCCTGGGCAAGACCGCCTACGCCGCGATGAACGGGCGGCGGCAGCTTGACTGGGGCGAGCAGCCGGCGACCTTCGGCGGCGCGAAGGTGTGGCTGCTGCCCAATCCCAGCGGCTTGAACCGCGCGTTCAACCAGGACGCCTTGGTCGAAGCCTATCGCGCCCTGGCAGTGGCGGCCTTGCCTGAGGGCCGTGTTACCTGACGCTCACGCTGACGTCAGGCGTGCCTGCCGTCACGGTCGCGGTCACGACCTGCGCCACCACGTTGGTTCCCGCAGGCGCGGTGGCACCATCGGACAGCAGCTTGTTGACCTTCTTGATGTCGCAGGTCAGGCTGGCCGGCGTCATCGTGACGACCGCATAGCCCTGGGCGTCAGTGTCGGCGTACTTGATCCATGACCCCGAGTTCTTCACCGTCGTCGACAGCACATCGCCAACATAGTTCGTGACGTCGGACACCACCAGGCCGGCCAAGGCGTCGAAAGCGTGGTCGGCGGCCTTGAGCGCGCCGATATAGAAGCCCAGCAAGGACGTGCTGGATACGCTGGGGGTCATCAGGTCGACCATCACGGGCGTGGGCGTCGCCGCATCGTAGTCGTCCATGACCTGGCCGGCGAAAATCGCGTGCAGGTCGCCCGTCAAGGCCACCACGTTCTGGATGCCGTTGGTCTTCAGATAGGCCATCAGGTCCTTGCGCTCCGCATCGTAGCCGTCCCACTGGTCGCAGTCGAACAGGTAAGTGGCGAAATACTGGAAGAAGGATGCGTACCCGGTATTCAGCGTGGTCACCAGGCTGTCCGCCACGCCCGCGGCGGCCACATTACCCGCCAACGGCGTGATCAAAGCCTGGGTCAGCACCAGATCGCCGGCGGCGATGGCCAGCGTCGTGCCCTGCGCTTTCGCCAGCAGGTATTTCTTGCCGAAGCTGGTCAGGTCGCCGGCAATGGCGGCGGCCAATTGGGTCTGCACCGGCGCCAGCGTCGGCACCGCCGTGACAACACCGGCAGCCAGTTGCGGCCCCAGCTGCAAGGCGGCAACCAGGTCCACCTGCATGCGCATCAGCGACACTTCATTGCCCCACAGCTTCCACGTCGTCTTGCCATTGGCGGCGCTCATCTGGTCCTTCCACCATTGGCGCTGGACGTCCCCAAGAATGGACACCGATGCGTTCACGCCCCCGCCCGCCAGCTTCTGGGTCTCGACGGCCTGCAACAAGGGCCGCGGCACCAGGTAGCGGCTGCCGATCTCGCTGCCGCCCGTGAGGCTTTCGGAGATCAGGTGGTCGGCGCGGTAAAGGCGCTCGTCGGTCATCACCAGCGTAGCCAGCTTGCCGAAGCTGAAGGAACGATAGATCTGGATGTCCAGGTACTGATCGCCCGTCATGCTGTCGTCGAACGTCACGTCGGCCAGCATATATTCATACCAGGCCTGGTTGGCGCCGCGGCGGCGCGACGGCTGGGCCACGCCGGTGCTGGTATCGCCAGCATCGTTATAGGTACTGTCGTCACCCCAGCAATCGTCCGAGAACTCGTGGTCGTCCCAGATGGCGATGAAGGGGAAGCGCGCGTGCAGAGCCTGCAGGCGCGGGTCGGAACGGTAGGTCTTGTACAGCGCGCGATAGTCGTCGATGGTGGTGGCGTACACGTCGTCGCCCACCTTGGTGCCGCCCGCCAGCTTGTCCACCAGCGGGGGATGGACGTCTTCGACGGCCACCTGGCGCGTGGCCGACGCGCGCTCGTAGATATAGTCGCCGACGTGGACGATGAACTTGATGTCCGGGTCCTCGGCGTTGACCAGCGCGTCGAAGGCGCCCCAGTGATTGGCGTTCCAGTCCTGGCAGGTGATGAAGGCGAACTTGAGGCTGGCGACGTCGGCGCCGGCGGCGGGTGCCGTCCAGGTGCGGCCGGCGGTGCTGGTCGCGGTGCCCGTCAGGAAGCGGTAGTAGTAGTTGGTGTCGGGCGCCAGGCCGGTCACCTTGTGGCGAATCGTGTAGTCCCATTGCGGCAGGGCGTTGACCTCGGTATCGACGACCAAGGCCTTGAACTCCGCATCGGTGGCCACCTGGACCCGCGCCGACAACGTGCTGCCCGCGCCACCGTCCAGGCGCGTCCACAGGATGATGCTGTCCGGCTTCGGATCGCCCGAGGCCACGCCCAGCGAGAAGCCGGTGCCGGTTGGGGTGGTGACGGGCGGGTTGCCGCCGTTGTCGCCCGTGCCGGTATCCGAGTCGTCATCGTCGTGATCGCCGCCACAAGCCGTCAGCAGGACAGGGCTGGCGACGGAGACGCTGATGAAACCACTCCATTTGAGGAACCGACGACGATCCATGGCTATCCCTTTTTGTTCGCTTCATGCCGCGAAGCGTGTGTGAAATCGAGGCGCCCGGCAGCGCTGCCGGGAAAGCCGCATTTACACACAGGGAAGTGTCAGTGAAGTGACAGACAGGGCGTTGCCGCCCTGCCCCGCGCCAAGGCTACATCCGCCAGGACAAGGTCAGCATGGCGTTGCGCGGATCGCCGTAGTAGTTGCTGATGCCCGTGGCGTCCACCTTCTTGTAGTAGACCTTGTCGAAGATGTTGTTGACGTTCAGCTGCAGGCGCACGTTCTTGTTGATGTCATACGCCGCCATGGCGTTGTAGATGGCGTAGCCGCCCTGCTTGGCCGTGACGCCGCCGCCAGTGGCGTAGATGCTGCTTTGCGCCTGCACGCCCGCGCCCACGGTCAGGCCATGCAAGGCGCCCGGAAGCCGGTACGTGGTGAAGATGCGCACCAGATGGCGCGGATCCAGCGAACGGATCGGCAGCCCTTCGTTGCTGGCCGAGGAGTCCTTCAGATACTTGGTCAGCGTATTGGTATAGCCCGCCATGATCTGCCAGTCCGGCGTCAGTTCACCGGAGGCCTCGAGTTCCCAACCGCGGCTGCGCGTCTTGCCGCCGTCCACCTTGCAATAGCCCGTGGGATAGTTGGGCAGGCAAGGATTCGGGCTGCTGGCGTCGTCCATCGCCTTGCCCTTGTTGGTGATCTGGAACAGCGACAACGACGTATTCAGGCGGCCGCCGAAGAATTCGCCCTTGATGCCCGCTTCGTAGTCGTCGCCACGGATGGGGTCCAGCAGATTGCCGCCGCTGTCGTAGGCCTGCTGCGGCTGGAAGATCTGGCTGTAGCTGCCGTACAGGCTGAAGGTGTCGTTGAGGTCGTAGACCACGCCGCCATAAGGCGTGATCTCGTTGTTCACGCGATATTTGGCCGTACCCTGCAGGACTTCGTAGTCGTACCACGTCGCGCGCGCGCCCAGCATCACGGTCAGCGGATCGGCCAGCGAGAAGCGGCCCAGCGCATACAGCGCCTGCTGCTTGACGACGTTGTTGCTGGCTTCGTAGTAACTGCCGCCCGCATAGCTGGTGGGCTCGGGATACGTGCTGTAGGAATCCCAATCACGGATATCGATGTTTTTCACGGTGCCGTAGCTGGCCATGCCGCTGGACGCCGTGGTGCGCACATAGGTGCTTTCCGCGCCGACGGTCAGGTGGTGCTTGCGGCCGAAGGCTTCGAAGGGACCATTGGCCGTCAGGGCGAAGGCATTCTGGTCGCTGGCACTGTTCGGATAGTCGGAGGTGGCGACGTTGAAGAGGTAGGGATTGGTCTTGCTGGCACGCGTGATATAGGTCTGCGTGAAGCCGCCGTCGAAGTAGCGGAAGCGCGTGTTCATGGCCGTGGCCTTGAGCTGCCATTCATTGTCGAAACGGGTTTCGACGCTGAGCATGGCCTGCTCGTTCCAGCGGTTCCACTGGTTCCAGTCGCTGCCCAGATAGGTGCTGCGGCCCAGGTCCAGCGCCGAGCCGTCGAAGTCGCGCGGCAGGCCGCCCCAGGCGCCGGTGGCCTTCAGCTGGCTGTGCTCGAAAGACGCGGTCACCGTGGTGTGGTCGGTGATGTCGGCCTGCAGCACGCCGTAGAAGACGCGGCGATGCTCGTCGCGCGCATCCTGGAAGAAGTCCTTGTCGTCGGTCACCGCCACGATGCGGCCACGCAAGGTCTGGCTGTCATTGAACGAGCCGGAGATGTCCGCGGTGGCGCGGCGCCGGTCCCAGGAACCCAGCGTGCCGGTGACGCTGGCCTGGAAGTCGCGAGTGGGAAGTTTGCGCACCAGGTTGACCGTGGCCGAGGGATTGCCCGAACCACGCAGGATGCCCGACGACCCGCGCAGGATTTCGATACGGTCCAGCACGGCGGTGTCGGGTTGGACGAAGGCCGAGCCGCTCTGGTACATGTTGATGCCATCGACCTGCAGCGAGTCGATCTGGTAGCCACGCGAGAAATAGGTCACGCGTTCGCTGTCGGTGTAGTCCACCGTCACGCCGGGTACGTTCTGCAGCACGTCGTGCATGTCGGGCAGCATGCGGTCGTCCAGCAGCTGGCGCGAGACGATGGTCACGGGTTGCGGCGTCTCGCGCACCGATTGCGCGCCCTTGAAGATGGTCGAGCTGGAACCGCCGTAGGTACCCGACCCTTCGGTGGTTGCGGGATCCTGCCGGGCCGTCACGCTTACGGCGGCCATCGTCACGCCCTGCCCTGCGTCGGCGGCCGTGGCGGGGGCCGGCGCGGGCTCCAGAACATAGGCGCCGTTGTTCATGCGGCGAGGCTGCCAGCGGCTACCTGCCAGGGCCTGGCGCAATCCGTCATCCACGGTGTAGCTGCCTTGCACGCCAGGCGACCTCGCGCCCTGCAGCGCATCCGCGTCGAAGGTCAGCGCGATGCCGGCCTGGCTGGCGAACTGGTTGATGACATCGGCCAAGGGGCCAGCGGCGATGCGGTATTGCTGCGAGGTAGCGGCAGCGGCGGCGGGCGCCGCTTGGGCCACGGACTGGGCCAGGCCCGGCGCGCATTGCAGCGACCAGGCCGCGCCGAGGATGAACGCCAGGTGCTTGGGAATGAAGGAAGAACGACGGGAAGCTTTGCGGGTAGGGGAAACTGCGCGTTGAGGCATATCGAGTCCGAACAGATGTAATGGCTTTCGGACGTAAGCCGAACGAGCGGCAGGAAATCGGCAGATTAATTTGTAACCTGGATGAAGAAAGGCAGAAGCCCTTGCCGTCAACGACCTTGGCATGGAAGTCGAGGGGCCCAGCCTCCTCGACACGCCTCGTGCAAGGGGGGCGAGGGCCCAGGCTTCTTCAAGCCGCGCGCGCCTCGATCCAGGTCACATACGGCGTCAGGCGCCGGATGCGCACGGGATAGCTGTTCTCCAGCGCATCCAGCGCAAGATCGGTCCGCGCCAGGGGAAAGGTCCCCGACACAGGCAGCGCGGCCAGGACATCGTCCACGAACAGGAGCCCAGGGCGATAAGCCCGCAGCTTCTTGACGAAGTCGGCCAGCGGCAGGTTCACTACCATCATCGACCCTGTATGCCAGGCGGCGAACACTTTCGACGGCCGGCGCTGCAAGGGTCCGACCTCGATATCGGAGAAGTCCGCGCACTCCCCCGCCTGCACGAATTGCGCCGTCGCCCCGGGCCCACAAGGCACCACCCGCACGGCAGCCTGGTTGACCCGCACCCTGCTGCGGTCCCCCTCGATTCCGACGGTGAATTCAGCGCCCTCGGCGTAGACCAGCCCTTGCTCGGTCTGCACGCTGAGTGGGCGGCGCGACGACGCCTCCGCCCCTTGCGCCACCTGCGGCCCTCGCGTCTGGACGTAGACCCGCCCACTGCGCAGTACGATGCGGTCTTCATCCGGCGTGGACACCACATCCGCCGCGCTGTGCGTATCCAGCACGGCAAGCACACCGCCCGCCAAGGGCACACGGGATATCTGCCCCACGGCGGTCCTGAATTGCGCGTTCCAGGCGCGCCATTCCGCCGGCACTTCCGACAGCAGCATCCCCAGGGGCACGGCCGACGCTCCCAACAAGGCCAGCCGCAATACCCGGCGCCGCTGCGCATTCATACGCTGGAACGTGGGCGCGGCAATCTCCCGCGGGACGTCCGTGAAGCAGCGCTGCACGGCCTCCACCCTGCGCCAGGCCCACTGATTTTCCGGACTGCGGGCGAACCACTGCCGCCACGCATCATGCACCGCGCCCTGCCCGGGCGCCTGCGCATCGGCGGCCATCAGGCGCGAGAACCAGCGCGCGGCTTCCTGCGCCGCCTCGCGCTGCCGCGCGGACAGGGATCCCTGGACCTCCATGCCGCCCCTCAATCCAGCAGCAGGCAGCAACGCGCCATGGCCTTCGCCATGTAGTCACCGACCGTGCGCACCGATACACCCAGGCGTTGCGCGATGACGGCATAGCCTGCGCCATCCAGCATCGCCATCAGGAAAGCCTGCTTGACCTTGCTGCCGAGGCCATCCAGCATGCGGTCCAGCTTGATCAGGCGTTCCTTGACCAGCGCCTGTGCCTCCAGGGAAGGCTGATGTTCCTGGGGCAAGGTTTCCAGCACCTGCAGATAGGCCTGCTCCAGCGCCCGGCGCCGCCACAGATCGATGACCAGGCCACGCGCGACGGTAGCCAGATAGGTCCGCGGCTCCCGCAGGCTTGCCGCCACGCTGGACTGCAGCACGCGGATGAAGGTGTCCTGCGCCAGGTCGGCCGCATCGTTCTGGCAGCCCACGCGGGACCGCAACCATCCGGTCAACCAGGCGTGATGACTGCGATAAAGCGCGGTAAAGCTCTGATGGGCGACGGGGTTCGAAACTTCCCCAGCGGCGAACGGCGGCATCATGGTACGGTGGGCAAGATTTACTAATGAGAAACGATCTTATTCTTATTTGTATCGAAACATCAAATTTTGGAGGCTGACGCGTCGCTTAAGTGTTGTTATGCGGCACAGGCCGCCGGCGCGCTACCATCCTCCAGGATCATCGTCTCCATGCAATCAGCCAAGGACACCGCATGCAAAACTCAATGCCTGAATCCGCGTACGACCAGTTGGTCGCCGCCATCGACCGTGCCTGCCTGGCGAAGAAGGACACCGCCGTGGTCGATGCCGCCGAAGCCCTGGGCATGAAGGAAGTCGCCAGCACATGGAAAAACGCCTACTGGCAATATGAACTGAGGACCGAGACGGAAGGCACCGTCACCGTCATCCACGGCTGGCACGATCCTGCCGGCCCCAACCCAGGTTCCCCCGAGGCCGAACTGTTCGAGCTGACCCGCGCCACGCCGCCCGCCACGTACCGAAACCAGTACGAGTAGTCAGCGCGCCGCCGTCTCCAGCGTGCGCGCCACGTCCAGCAGGGAATGCAGCGCCGGGTTGGCATCGTTGCGGCGCCAGGCGATGGCCACTTCCTGGTCCAGATACGGCGTGCGGTTCGAGATAGGCACATAAACCACCTTGGGGTGGATCAGCGAGGTCAGGTTGCCTGACACCAGCGCCACCGACAAGCCTGCCGCGACCAGGCAGATCACGCTGGCCACCTGCGAACACTCCTGCTCGATGTTCGGATAGAAACCCGCCGCGCCGCATACGGAAATCAGCTGCGCGTGCGCCGCGGGCACCTTCTCCTTCGAGAAGGCCACGAAGGACTCCCCCGCCAACTGCCGCAAATCGATGCGCTTGCGGCCCGCCAGCGGATGGCTGCGCGGCAAGGCCACCACCAGCGCGTCGCGCTTATAGAAACGCGTCTGGATATGCGGCGCGCCCGTCGGCAGCGGCGTGCGCAACATGCCGACATCCAGCGCGCGCCCCTGGATCTGATCCAGCTGGTCCTTGGTCGTCATCTCGACCACGCGCAAACGCACCTGGGGAAATTGCTGCCTGAAACGGTTGATCAGCTCGGGCATGAAGCCGTAGCCCACACTACCGATGAAGCCGATGGCCAACTGCCCGGTTTCGCCACCACTGGCCCCCAACGTACGCTGGATCGCCACCTCTTCGTAGCGCAGCCATTGATAGGCCTCTTCCAGGAACACGGTGCCCGCCGGCGTCAGCGCCACCGAGCGCTTGTTGCGCACGAACAGCGGCGTGCCGATCAGCGCCTCCAATCTCTGGATGGCCTGGCTCAACGGCGATTGCGCGATACCGGCGCGCGCGGCGGCACGGCCGTAATGGAGTTCCTCGGCGACCGCGATGAACTGGCGCAGCAGGCGGCTATTGATCATAAAGATACGTTATGTCTCACAGACCAATGAATTATATGTTGGACGCGGTTTTTCCTGCTTACTAGACTGCCCGTTTCAAGCGCGTGCGCTTCCGCATGCGCTGAACCTGGAGCCCCTGTATGCCTGCCTCGCCTACCCTGTCCGACCGCGCCTGCCAAGCCGTCGAGGATCTGCTCGGTGCGCAGCTGCCCTGGGATGGCGCGCCCGCTGAACGGCTGCGCTTCCATGGCGCCGCCCCGGCCTTCGATACGCCGCATGCGCTGGCGCTGTCGGCCGGCGCGGCGATTGGCGCCTACGCACTGACGGTGGAGAAATGGTGGCACCTGGCCACCGGCCAGCACCAGACCGTCGCCATCGACTGGATGCAGGCCGCGGCATCGCTCAATCCCGGCCACTTCCAGACCCAGAACGGCTACAACCTGCCGGCGCTGTCCCTGCTGACCGAACTGAAGGCCGACTTCTACCGCACCGCCGACCAGCGCTGGTTCTTTCCCATCGGCTCGTATCCCCATCTGCGCGACGGCGTGCTGGAACTGCTGGATTGCGCCAACACGCCCACGGCGCTAAGCCGCGCCATCGGCCGCTGGACCGGCGACGACCTGGAAACCGCCTTCGCGGAAAAGCGCCTGCCGGGCATCTACGCGCGTAGCACCGAA
The DNA here is from genome assembly GCF_002209485.1 of Achromobacter sp. HZ34. GTDB lineage: Bacteria > Pseudomonadota > Gammaproteobacteria > Burkholderiales > Burkholderiaceae_B > Bordetella_C. The sequence goes on from NZ_NJIX01000005.1 coordinate 359,990, forward strand.
GAATGGCGGCGCCATCCGCAAGGCGTGCTGCTGGGGCAGTTGCCCGTCATCGAAGTCACCAGGATCGGTGACAGCGAGCCCGAACCGCCGCGTCCCGGCGCGCGGCCGCTGGCTGGGCTGCGCGTGCTGGACCTGGGCCATGTGATCGCCGGCCCGGTCGTGGCGCGTTCGTTGGCTGAACACGGCGCCGAAGTGTTGCGCATCACGCCGCCGATGAACCAGGATCCCTTCCGCCAGACCATAGACACCAACATCGGCAAGCAGTCCGCTTTCCTGGACCTGACGGACGACATGGATATCCAGCGGGCCCGCGAACTGATCAGCGGTGCCGACGTGGTGGTGCAATCGTGGCGCCCCGCCAGCCTGGCGCGCCGGGGCCTGGGCGCCGAAGACGCTGCCGCCTTGCGGCCAGGCGTCATCTACGTCAGCGTCAGCGCCTACGGCGACAGCGGTCCCTGGGCCGAACGCGGCGGCTTCGAGCAATTGGGCCAGACCGTATCCGGCATCGCCATCGATGAAGGGGTGGCCGGCGGCAAGCCGCGGGTCGTGCCGACGTACCTGCTGAATGACTACCTGACGGGCTACCTGGGCGCGGCAGGCGTCATGCAGGCCCTGCTGCGCCGCGCCCGGGACGGCGGCAGTTATCACGTCAAGGTGTCGCTGACGCGCACCTCGATGTGGGTGCAGAGCCTGGGCCGGGAACCTGGCTTCACGCCGCGCGCGGACCGGCGGCATTTTTCCGAAGGACTGACGCCGCTGCTGGAAACCCGTACGTCGGCCTATGGCGTACTGCGGCAGTTGCCTCCGGTGGCGCAGTTCTCGCGGACCCGGGCCCATTGGGCTCTGCCGCCCGCCCCCAATGGCGCACACCCGGCCGCGTGGCTGGAGGACGCTACAGGATGATTCGACACCGACCGTTCCGCCCCTGACGCAGCAACGCTTACCAAGATACCTATAAAAGGAGACAAGCATGCTACCCCCCATCACCTTCAAGCGCGTTAATCGCCCACTCGCCTCGGCACTGGCTTGCCTGGGACTGGCCGCCGCCCTGCCCGCGCACGCCGCCGATGCTTATCCCGGCAAGCCCATCACCCTGTTGATCGGCTTTGCGCCCGGCGGCCCCACCGATGCCATCGGCCGCGTGCTGTTCAAGCGGGTATCGGAAATTCTCAACGTGCCCATCATCATCGAGAACCGGCCCGGGGCAGGCGGCAATATCGGCACGCAGGAACTGGTGCGCGCCAAGCCGGACGGCTACACCCTGATGTACGGCACGTCGTCGGTGACCACCGCGCCCGCCCTGTTCAACCGTGCCGACCTCGATCCCACCAAGGCTTTCGACGTCGCCGGTTGTTCCGTATCCGTGCCCCTGATCCTGCTGGTGCCCAAGAGCGACACCTCGGCCAACGCCGAGGACTTCTACAAGGCGGTCAAAGCCGATCCCGCCAAGTACTTCCAGGGCTCATCCGGCAATGGGTCGATCGACCACCTGGTGTCCATGGACATCGCGGGGCGCCTGGACCTGAAGTTTCAGCACGTGCCTTACAAAGGCAATGGCCCCGCGCTGACGGACCTTGCCAGCGGCAACGTCAACTTCATGTATTCCGGATCGTTCAACAGCGCCCTGCCCTTCATCAAGGACGGCCGGGTCAAGGCCCTGGCGGTGACCTCCGGCCACCGGTCGCCGGCGCTGCCCGACGTGCCGTCGCTGAGCGAAAGCGTGGCGGGGCTGCGCGGCTTCGATGCAGGCACGTGGCAGTTGCTGGCGGCGCCCAAAGGCACACCGCCTGCCGTGCTGGCGAAATTGAACGAGGCGGTGCAAGCCGCCATGAAGGATGCGAAGGTCAAGGAGAGCCTGGACTTCCAGGGCGCCGAACCGATGAACATGGACCAGAAGCAGTGCAGCGCCTACATCGGGCAGGAATACACGCGCTGGTCGAACACGATCAAGCGGCTGGGCCTGAAGTCGGAATAAATCGGAGACCGATATGTACAAGCCATTCATGAAGAGGCTGCTGGCCGGCGCCGGCCGGGGCCCAGGCCTTGTCTTTGCCCTTGCCGCGGTCCTGTCCTGGCTGCCCACCGCCGCACACGCAGCCCAGGCTTACCCCGACAAACCCATCCACCTGATCGTGCCCTTCCCGCCCGGCGGCGGTACGGACACCCTGGCCCGGGTGCTGGCCGAACGCATCGGCGCGCAATTGAAGACCAGCGTGATCGTCGAGAACCGACCCGGGGCGGGCACCGTGGTCGGTAGCGACTACGTGGCGCGCAGCGAACCCAACGGCTACACCATCCTGCTGAACACATCGGCCCACGCCATCAACGACACGCTGGTACCCAAGCTTCCCTACGCAACGGAGAAGGCCTTCGCGCCCATCGCCATCGTGGGCCGCGCACCGAACGTGGTGGTGGTGCGCCCGGACAGTCCCTTCAAGACCATGAAGGATATCGCCGACTATGCCAAGGCCCACCCGGGCAAGCTGACCTTCGGGTCCTCGGGCAACGGCACCGCGGTGCACCTGGCCGCCGAACTGTTCAAGGAGATGGCGGGCGTTTCGCTGACGCACGTCCCCTACAAAGGCGCCAGCCCGGCGATGACGGACCTGATTGGCGGCCAGATCGACATGTTCTTCGGTACCGCCGGCGCCGTCACGCCGCTGGTGAAAGCGGGCAAGCTGCGCGCCGTCGCCATCACCAGCACCGCGCGTTCGCCCTACTGGCCCGGCATCCCGACCATCGCGGAAACCTGCCCCGGCTATGCCGCCGACGTGTGGTACGCCCTGTTCGCCGCCGCCGGCACGCCGCCCGCCATCATTGCCACGTTGAATCACGCGGCCATCGAGGCCACGCAATCCGACCTGTTCAAGCAGCGCATGGGGAGCGAAGGCATCACCAACGTTCCCAACTCGCCGGCGGATCTGGCGCGCTACGTGCACGAGGAAATCGCGCGTTGGCGCAAAGTGATCCAGGACGGCCACGTTTCCATGGGATGACGACGAGAACCCATCCGTAATTACAAAGGCAGAGGAAGCATCATGAACGACCAAGGAAGGCTGGCGGGCAAGATCGCCATCATCGTCGGCGGCGGCCAGCAGCCGGGCGGGACGATAGGTAACGGACGCGCCGTGGCGGAACGCTTCGCCGCGGAAGGCGCCACGCTGCTGATCGTGGACATCAACCCCGAATGGGCAGACGATACGCTGCAGGCCGTTACCGCGCTGGGTGCCCAGGCGTCGACCCTGCAGGCCGACATCACCTGTGAAGACCAATGCCGTGCCATCGCGCAGACCTGCGTCGAGCGCTACGGCCGCGTGGATATCCTGCACAACAACGTGGGCCGCTCCACCGGCGACCGCCGCACCACGGAGCTTGACGTCTCGGCCTGGGACGCCATCATGGACATGAACCTCAAAGGCATGTTCATGACCTGCAAGCACGTCCTGCCCTTGATGATCGCGCGGAAGTCGGGGTGCATCATCAATGTTTCCTCCACGTCTTCACTGGCGGCGCGCCCCACGCTGACCTACAAGACCAGCAAGGGCGCGGTGAATGCGCTGACGCAGCACCTGGCCATGGAGAACGCGGCGCACGGCATTCGCGCCAACGCCTTGCTGCCGGGCCTGATAGACACGCCCATGGCCATCGAGCGCCGTGCGCGTGAACGGGGCGTGCCCCAGGAACAGGTACGGGCGGAACGCGACGCTCTGGTACCCATGGGGCATATGGGTACCGCCTGGGACGTCGCGAACGCCGCGTTGTTCCTGGCCTCGGACGAGGCCAGATACATCACCGGCGTACTGCTGCCCGTCGACGGCGGGCTGTTGGTCAAGCGCGGCTGAGCAAAGTGCTGCCTGCGGTGCGTACCGGCGCGGCGTTGCGGTCCGGGGGCCTGCTACAGCCCCGCCAGCGCGGGCGGTCGCGGAGCGCCGGGCCGGCCGTGGCGGCCTGTCCGGACCGTTCGATCCGCCTGATCGTGACGTTCGTGCCCGGCGGCGGCATCGAGCCGGCGGGCGGCACCGCGGCCGCTTTCAATCAAGCCATCGTCACCGGCATCACGAAATGGGCGGCCATCGTCAAGGACCCGGGCATCAAGCCGGAATGAAGCTGAACGGCATTCAAGGAGCCATGAACATGCAAGGAAGACTGGAAGGCAAGGTAGCGATCGTCACCGGCGCGGGTTGCGTCGGCCCGGGCTGGGGTAATGGCCGGGCGGTGGCGGTGCGCTTCGCGCAGGAAGGCGCCAAGGTACTGGCCGTCGACATCAATCCCGACTCCATGAAGGAAACGGTGGCCCTGGCCCAAGGCGCCGCGGGCGAAGTGCGCACGTGGACAGCCGATGCCACCCGTGACGCCGATGTGCGCGCCATGGTGCAGGCCTGCCTGGACCAGTTCGGCCGCATCGACATCCTCGTCAACAACGTGGGCGGGTCGCGCAAGGGTGGACCCGTGGACCTGTCCGAGGAAGACTGGGACGCGCAACTGGACTTCAATCTGAAGAGCGTATTCCTGGCCTGCAAACACGTCATTCCCGTCATGCAGCAGCAAGGCGGCGGCGCCATCGTCAACACGGCATCGACCTCCGGCACCCGCTGGACCGGCGCCGCCCAGGTCGGCTATGCGTCCTCGAAAGCGGGCGTGATCCAGTTCTCGCGCGTCGTGGCGGTCGAATACGCCAAGCAACGAATCCGCGTCAACACCGTGATTCCCGGACAGATGCACACGCCCATGGTGGAGGCGCGCCTGGCCAAGCAGCGCGCGGGTGGCGATATCGAGGCCTTGTTGCAGCAGCGCCAGGCGCGCATCCCGCTGGGCTTCATGGGCGACGGCACCGACATCGCCAACGCCGCGCTGTTCCTGGCGTCCGACGAGGCTCGCTTCATCACCGGCACCGAGATCGTCGTGGACGGCGGCATGAGCGTGCGCTGCGATTGAACGGACCAGGATGCACGCCATGGCGGGACACGACGACATCTGGGATTGCCACACGCATATCTTCGGCCCGTGGGCGGACTTCCCCCTGCCCGACGATCCCACCTACCAGCCGCAGGAAGCGCCCTTTGCCACCCTGCGCGCCCTGCATGCCGACCTCGCCGATGTGCTGGAGACGGTGCCGGCCCTGACGCCGCATGGCGTGCCGCTGGTCATCGATCACATGGGACGCCTGCCGGTCATGCAAGGCCGGGATCCGGCGCCCCTGCTGCGCCTGCTGCGCCAGGCCTGCGCCGACGCACCAGCGCACTTGAACGCCATCCTTGGCACCAACCCTGCCCGCCTTTACGGCTGATCCCCTCACGCCAGTGCGATATCGGCCATTCCTTCCGGAGACCAACCATGTGGGAACCCGCGCAACGCTACCCTGACCCCGCCATACGCTCGCTGGATCACCGCTTCGAGAAATACCACCTGCTCTCCACCGCCGTGGAGCGCCTGGCGACGGGCTGCCGCTGGACGGAAGGCCCGGTGTGGTTCGGCGATGGCCGCTACCTGCTGTGGAGCGACATCCCGAATAACCGCATCCTGCGCTGGGACGAGATCGGCAACAGCGTGCAGGTTTATCGCGCGCCCTCCAATCACGCCAACGGCAATACCCGCGATCGGCAAGGGCGCTTGATCAGCTGTGAGCATGGCGGCCGCCGCGTCACCCGCACGGAACATGATGGCCGCATCGCGGTGCTGGCCGACAGCTTCGACGGCAAGCGCCTGAACTCGCCCAATGACGTCGTCGTCAAATCGGACGGCTCCATCTGGTTCACCGATCCGCCCTTCGGCATCGTCGGCCACTACCAGGGCGAACCGGCGCCGCAGGAACTGCCCGCCAACGTCTATCGCATCGACGGCGTGAGCGGTGCGCTGACGGTGGTGGCCGAAGGCATCAACGGGCCCAATGGCCTGGCTTTTTCACCCGACGAGAAGCTGCTGTACGTCGTCGAATCGCGCGCGCGTCCGCGCAACATCGTTGCCTTGCGCGTGCTTGACGACGGCCGCGGCCTGTCGCAACCCGAAGTGCTGATCGACGCGGGCGCCGGCACGCCCGACGGCTTCCGTGTCGACGTGGACGGCAATCTCTGGTGCGGCTGGGGCATGGGCACCGAAGAACTGGACGGCGTGCGGGTGTTCACGCCCGACGGCGAGGCGATCGGCCATATCGCCTTGCCGGAACGCTGCGCCAATCTGTGTTTCGGCGGCCTGCACCGCAACCGGCTGTTCATGGCCTCGTGCACGTCCATCTATTCGTTGTATGTGAATACCCAGGGTGTCGCCGGCGGTTGACCGGCACACCAGCCAAGAGGAGACATAGACATGAAGAAGAATATCCGCGGCATCATGTACACCGGCGCGCTGCTGGCCGGCCTGTCCCTGGGCGGCGCCAGCCATGCCGCGCAGCCCGTAAGGCTGGTGGTGGCTTTCCCGCCGGGTGGTCCGGCCGACACCCTGGCCCGCGTACTGGCCAAGGAGCTGGCCGACGAACTGAAGGATTCGGTGATCGTCGAGAACAAGCCGGGGGCCAACGGCGCCATCGCCATCACTTATGTGATGCGCGGCCCCGCCGACGGCAGTGTCCTGTTCCTCAGTTCGGCGGGTGCCATCGCCATCAATCCCGCGCTGTATCCAAGCCTGCCGTACAAGCCGCAGGAGGACCTGACGCCGATTTCCCTGGTGGTGCATACGTAGGCCTGCCGCGGCATGGCAAGACAAGACGATGAGGCGAGAACGGGGAGGCCCCGGCTCGCCCCTGCGAAGGCATCGTCCTGCTCAAGCCGCGCTTTCGTACAGCTTCATCGCCATCATGCCGTGCGCCGCGCCACCGCCGGCGCGCAACGCGGCGGTGATGTACACGGTCTCTGCCAACTCGGCCTCCGTCACGCCCAGCTTCTTTGCCTTGGCGGTATGGGTTTCCAGGCAATACACGCATTGCGTGGTCAACGCCACCGCCACCGCCAGCACCTCGCGCCACTTGGTCGGAATTGCCCCATCCTCGCGCCCGGCCGCCGTGTCGGCGAAATTGCGATACGCCGCGAACTCCGTGGGCGCTGCCTCGCGCAGCTTCTTCGCGAACGACCGGTCGGTCGACTCATGGTAAGTGGGCGCGCCCGCGTTCTCCTTGCCCGCGTGCTCGTACAGCTTCATGGCCATCATGCCATGCGCGGCTGCCGCGCCGGCGCGCAGCGCGGCCGTCACGTAAACCGCTTCCGCCAGTTCGGCCTCGGTCACGCCCAGCTGGCGCGCCTTGGCGGTATGGGTTTCCAGGCAATACACGCATTGCGTGACCAGGCCGACCGCCACCGCGATCAGCTCACGGTACTTGGGCGGAATGGCGCCGTCCTGGCGTCCTACGGCCGTATCGGAAAAATTCCGATAGGCCTTGAATTCCTCGGGCGCCGCCTCGCGCAGCTTCTTCGCAAACGAGCGGTCGGTCGACTCGTGATAATGCACTACGGACATGTGGATTCTCCTGTGAGCTTGGGGGGGATTCAATCGCGCAGTATGTCGGCCAGAAACTTGCGCGCGCGCGGACTCGTCGGGTTGCCGAAGAAAGCCTCCGGCGGCGCGGTCTCGATGATCTGTCCGCAGTCCATGAAAATCACGCGGTCGGCCGAGGCCCGCGCGAAGCCCATCTCGTGCGTCACGACCACCATGGTCATGCCATCGGCCGCCAGCTGCTGCATGATCTCCAGCACGCCGCGCACCATCTCCGGATCCAGGGCGCTGGTGGCCTCGTCGAACAACATCAGCTTCGGCTCCATGATCAGCGCCCGTGCGATGGCGACGCGCTGCTGCTGTCCTCCAGAAAGCTGCGACGGAAATTTGTGGGCCTGGTCCGCGACGCCGAAGCGGGCCAACAAATCCATGGCCTTGGCCCGCACCGTCGCGGCTGGCAGGCCACGTACCTTGACCGGCGCGAAGCTGACGTTTTCCAGCACGGTCTTGTTGGGGAACAGGTTGAACTGCTGGAACACCATCCCGACCTCGGACCGCAGCCTGGCCAAGGGCCGGCCTTCTTCGGGCAGCGGTTGGCCATCGATCTCGATGGCGCCGCCGTCGATGCGCTCCAGGCCGTTCATGGTGCGGCACAACGTGGACTTGCCCGAACCCGACGGCCCCACTACCACGATGACCTCACCGCGGGCGATTTCCAGTTCAATGTCGCGCAACACATGATGGCTGCCGAAATGCTTGTTGACACGCTGCATGCGCACCAGGACCGGCGCGCCCGCGCCAAGCCGGTCTTGCATGCGCGCGGCGGCGGTCTGCTCGCGGATGGCGGTATCCATTACGTTTCCCCTTTCGAAAATGCGGCGCCGCGCAAGGCGAGCCGCCGTTCCACCCAGCTCGACACCCCGGACATGGCCAGGTTCAGCACCAGGTAGATGGCCGTCACCACCAGGACGCTCTGCAGAATGAAGTTGGTGTACTCGCCTATCATCTTGGCGCTGTACAGCAGCTCCTCGTAGCTGATGACATAACCCAGCACCGTGCCCTTCAGCAGATAGATGATCTGCGACACCAGCGCCGGCATGGCCGCCCGGAACGCCTGCGGCAGGACGATGTACCAACAGGCGCGCGGCCGTGTCAGCCCCAGGGACAGGGATGCTTCCATCTGCCCTTTGGGAATGCTTAGCAGACTGGCACGCAGCACCTCCGCGATCATCGCGGCATTGGTGATGGTCAGGGCCAGCACCAGTTGCCAGTAGACCGCCAGACGTATGCCGTAGTACGGCAGGATCAGGATGGTGAAATAGAGCACCAGCAGCGTCGGCAGCGACCGCGTCACTTCCACATAGGCGGCTGCGCCGCCGCGCACCCAACGCCGCCGCGACAGCCGCAGCAGGGCCAGCGCGGTGCCCAGCACCAATGCCAGCACGCCGGCCGCTGCGGCCGCGCTGACCGTGGCGTACAAAGCCGACGCCAGCAGCTTCAGCACGCCGGCGGACTCGAAGATCTGCCATTTCTTCCATTCCAGCCCGCCCGCCTGAGCGAAGCGATGCAGGACCAGCCAGACCGCGCCCGCCAGCAACGGCACGGCCGCGAGCGAGGCCAGCCTGATATTGCGACGCCCGCGAGGTCCGGGCGCATCGAACATGCGATCGAGGGGAGACGCCGTCATCGGGTAAACCTCACTTTGCGATCGATAAAGCCACCCATCAGGCCACCCAGCAACGCGATGGTGACGTAGGCCAATCCAACCCCGAAGAACAGCATGGGTTCGGCCTCCCGGATGTTGACCCGTTGCGCCACGCCGGTCAGGTCCGCCAGGCCGACGATGGCAATCATCGAACTGTTGATGACCGTCTTGATGAAGACGTTGGTGAGTGGCTGCACCACACTGCGCACCGCCTGGGGCAGCACGATGTGGAACAGGGTCTCGCGGTTGGTCAGGCCCAACGCCCGCGCTGCCTCGGCCGAACCGATGTCGACGCAGTTGATGCCGGCGCGGAGTACCTCGCACGCGAAAGCGCCTTCGTATATCGCCAGTACCACCACCACCGACGTCACCAGCGGCAAGGTCAGTCCGATCTGCGGCAAGCCGAAGACCACGATGAAAACCAGCGCCAACGAGGGGATATTGCGGATCACTTCGACATAGACCGTCCCGGCCCAGCGCAGCGGCACGATGCGGCTGGTACGCAGGATCACGCCCAGCGTGCCCAGGACGAGCGCGCCGACGTACGCCATGATCGAAACCTTCAATGTCAGCAGCAGTCCCGAGGCGAACATGCCCCAATACGGCCAATCAGAAATATGCATGACAGACGGCCGCTCAATCCAGATTGAGCTTGGGCAGCAAGTCCTTGCCGGGTGTCGGCAGGGTTGACGTCGCGCCTTCGACCTGTCCCAGCGTATGGTTGAAGGCTTCCTGCCAGATGCCGTCCTTGATCAACAGCTTGAGCCAGTTGTTGACGAACTCGACCGACTCCGGTGAGTTCAAAGCCAGGCCGATGCCATAAGGCTCGTAGGTGAAGGGCTCGCCCACCACTTTCAGGCCGCCGGCCTGCGACTGGCCCAGCAGCACCGGACGGTCCTGGACCTCGGCGTCGACGCGGCCCTGGCGCAGCGTGGCCTCGCACTCACTGCTCGACTCCAGCGTGATCAGTTCCGCGCTGGGCACGCGTTTGGTCATCGTCAGGTAGGCTGTTCCGCCCTTGGTGACACAGACTTTACGCTTGGCCAGGTCCTTGAGCTTGTGAATGTCCGTGTTGTCGGCACGGACGGCGATAGACTGGCCGCTGATCAGGTACGGCCCGGCGAAATCCACTTTTTTCTGGCGCTCCGGGGTGATGGAATAGGTGTAGAACACCGCCTGCACCGTCTTGTTGTTGATCAGCGCCTCTCGCGTTTCAGACGTGACGATTTTCTCATCGACCTCGGACTTGCCCGTCAGGTACTTGGCCAGCAGCAAGGCCATGGTGGCATCGAAACCTTCCAGTTCACCCGTGATCGGGTTCTTCACCGAGAACAATTTCTGCGTCTTGCTGCCGCCATAGGTCAGCTTGCCTTCTACATGGGCATCCCAAAGCGGGGAATTCTTCGGAATATCCTTGGGATCCGCAACCGGCGCTTGCTCCAGCAAGGCCTTGCGCCACTCGTTCGAACCCATCAGCGGAGCAGCCGCCATGGCGGCAGGCATGTGTATCGACGTTGCGCCGGCGACCACGGCGCATGCCGCCAGCAGAGTCGTCCGCAAGATCTTCCGATATGGCTTGCGGGTAGGGGCGGCCTGCGTTTTTATTCGATTCCGGCGCATGTCTGTTCTCCTTGTTGCAGGCGACTATGGACTAATAGAAACCCCGCAACAATTTAAATCTGCGCATGGAAACTTAAGCGTTTCTTATAGGTCCTCTATGAAGCATGCCTGCGGACGAACCCGCTTTTTCAGGGAAATCCCTAGGCGTCTTGCGTCACGCAGGCACAGGACAGCCAGCGATCATCCGAGCACGCCAGGATTGTCGCGCCAGACCCGATAACACAACGCGGTGGCGAAGCTGACCCAGGCCAGGTAAGGCACGAGCAGCAGGCCCGCCAGCGCGCGCACACGCCAGAAGCCGATCAGCGTCGCCAGGATAAGCAGCCACAGCACGCAGATATCGGCGAACGCCCACGCACCCAGGTGCCAGGCGAAGAACAGCCAGCTCCATAGCGCATTCACGGCGAGCTGTACCAGGAACAGGCGCAACACGGGTCCGCGGGAATGCCACCCGCCAGCCCGCCATACCAGCCATGCCGCGACGCTCATCAAGACATACAGTACGGTCCATGCCGGCCCGAAGACGCTCGCGGGCGGCGCCCACGCCGGCTGGACGAGCGTGCCGTAGAACTCGGCGGCCTGCACCGACGCAATGGCACCGATGGCACCGGTGACTAAGCCGGCTGCAAGCCAGCCGAGCAATCCGAGTAACTGCCGCGTGTTTGAGATGGTCATGCGCTGCTCCTCGTCCCGGTGGGGACGTTCAACTGCGTGGAGCTTACCCTAGCCCGCGCCATCGACGGCAGTCCTGATCGCGCTGCTCCATCAGTTCGTCGTGATATGCCCCACTTCGATCACGCGCTTCCAGCGGTCGTATTCTTCCGCCTGGAACCTGGTGAATTCGGCCGGGGTATTGCCCACGATCTCGAAGCCCAGTTCAAGCAGCTTGGGCTTGATCGACGGGTCGTTCAGGCTTTCGACGATGGCGCCGCGCAACTTGTCACGGATGGCCACCGGCAGGCCCTTGGGAGCGGCGAAGGCTTGCCAGGATGTGACGGTCACGCCTTTGAAGCCAAGCTCTTCCATCGTCGGCACGTCAGGCAGCAGCGGCGAACGCTTGGCACTGGTGACGGCCAGGGCGCGCAGCTTGCCGGCCTGGATGTGGGTCAGGCAGGTGTTGATGTTGGAGAACGAGGCATCCACCTGACCACCCAGCAAGTCGACGATGGCGGGCGCGCCGCCCTTGTACGGCACGTGCGTGCCTTCGGTATGGGTTTCCTGCCAGAACAGGGCCGCGGTCAGGTGGTCCGACGTGCCATTGCCGGCCGATGCGAACGTCATCTTGCCCGGATTGGCCTTCAGGTAGTCCATCACGTCTTTCAAGGAATGAAAGTTCGACTTCGCGTTGACGACCAGGACGTTGGGCGCCTGCACGGCAACGGTGATGTAGTCGAAATCCTTGCGGGCGTCGTAGCCGGGATTCGACACCAGATGCGGTGAGATGACGAAGGGACCCAGCGAAGACACCAGGATGGTGCTGCCGTCAGGCGCGGCACGCTTGGCATAGGCGGCGCCCGTGGTGCCGCCGGCGCCCGGCTTGTTTTCCGTCAGGAACGTGCCGCCCAACTTCTCTCCCACTTTCTGCGCGACGGCGCGGGCGATGAAGTCCGTCGATCCGCCCGGCGGGAAAGGCACCAGGAAGGTGACGGGTTTGTTGGGCCATGCGGCCGCGGTGTCCGCGGCCGCAGCGATGGTGGGCGCCCCCAGGGCGACGCCGACAGCGACCAGGGCGGTCAATAAGCGTTTCATCAGTCTGTCTCCTCAGCTTGGGCGTCGAGCGCCCGTTATGTAATGAATTTTCCGTGCTGCCCTCAAGCCCGTTTGCCGACCTCCACCTGCTCACGGGTCCACGCACGCGCCTGGTCCGTCAGGCTCAGCCCCAGGCCCGGGCGGTTGGGCACCAGCATGCGCCCGTCACGCGTCTCCAGGCGCTCATGGAACAGCGGTTCCAGCCAGTCGAAATGCTCGACCCATGGCTCGGTCGGATAGATCGCCGCCAGATGCACGTGCAATTCCATCGCGAAGTGCGGGGCCAGCATCAGGCCTGCGTGGTCGGCCTGCGACAGGATCTTGAGGAAAGGCGTGATGCCCCCGACGCGCGGCGCATCGGGCTGGATGTAGTCGGCGGCGCGGTGGCGAATCAGGTCGCCATGTTCGGCGGCGCTCGTCAGCATCTCGCCGGTGGCGATGGGCGTGTCGAAGGCGGCGGCCAGCGCGGCGTGGCCTTCATGGTCGTAGGCATCCAGGGGCTCCTCGATCCACACCAGGTCGAACTGTTCGAAGATGCGGCACATGCGCTGGGCGGTCGGGCGATCCCATTGCTGGTTGGCATCCACCATCAGGGGCACGTTGTCACCCAGGTGCTTGCGCACCGCTTCCACGCGGCGGATGTCCAGCTGGCGGTCCGGTTGGCCCACCTTCAGCTTGATACCGCCTATGCCCTTTTCGCGCGACGCCGACGCATTCACCAGCAACTGATCGGTCGGCGTGTGCAGAAAACCGCCCGAGGTGTTGTAGCACTGGACGGAATCCCGATAAGCCCCCAGCAGCTTGGCCAGCGGCAGGCCGGCGCGGCGCGCCTTGAGGTCATACATGGCCACGTCGAAGGCGGCGATGGCCTGGGTAGACAGCCCGCTGCGGCCGACCGAGGCGCCGGCCCAGGCCAGCTTGACCCACAGGCGGCCGATGTCGCTGGGATCCTCACCCAGCAGCACGGGGGCGATTTCCTTGGCATGCGCGAACTGGCCGGGACCGCCCGCGCGCTTGGAGTAGCTGATGCCCAAACCTTCGTGGCCGTCCTTGGTCTGCATCTCGACGAACAGCAGCGCCACTTCCGTCATGGGTTTCTGGCGGCCCGTCAGCACCTTGGCGTCGCTGATGGGGGTGGCCAGCGGCAGATAGCACGAGGAAATGCGCATCCAGCTGATGCTGTCGGGGGAGAAGGTCTGGGTCATGGATGTCTCCGTATGTCTGCAATGCCAACGTCGTGGGTGTTGGATGGACAACGTTGTCATTTTTAGGAAAAAAATGGGCACCGAGCCACGCTTCCGGAATGAAAGGGCATCAAGCCTGCCTCCGCAACGCGTTTGTTCGGTGCTTCACTGCGAAAAATGATAACGTTGTCCACTCGCTCTCACAACCCTGTGTTGCATCGGGGAATACCCTGATCTTCGAATCCATGTCGTCCATCAAGCAGAAGTCGATCACCCTGCACGACGTCGCCCGCGAGGCCGGCGTTTCGCTGATTACCGCATCGCGCGCGCTGGGCAATCCTGGCCGGGTATCCGCGGCGACGGTAGCCCGCGTGCAGGCCGCGGCCGAGACCATCGGCTACATCCCCAATCTGCTTGCGGGAGGCTTGAAGTCGCGCCGCAGCCGCATGATCGCGGCCCTGGTGCCCATCATTTCCGTGCAGCAGTTCCTGCCCACCATCGAGGCCTTGACCGCGCATCTGGACCGCGAGGGCTATCAACTTTTGTTGGGACAGACCGGGTATGACCGGGCCCGCGAAGCGGACCTGCTCAATTCCATGGTCGGCCGCCGGGTCGACGGCATCGTCATGGCTGGCCTGCTCAGCGACACGCCCGCCACCGCCCGCGTGCGCGCGGCGGGCATTCCGCTGGTGGAAACGTGGGACATCACCGAGCAGCCTTTCGACATGCTGGTCGGTTTCTCGCATCTGGATGTGGGCCGCGCCGTGGCGGATTACTTCATGTCCAAAGGCTGGCATCGGGTGGGCGCGGCCACGGGCGACGACAAGCGCGCGTTGATACGCCGCCAGGGATTCGCCGAGCGCATGGGGCAGGACGTTCCCACGGCCATCGTGGCGGCCCCCAGCAGTGTCGGTTCCGGCCGCCAGGCTGGCGCCGAACTGCTGCGCAAGAACCCTGCGCTGCAAGCGATTTTCTGCAGCTCCGACACGCTCGCGGAAGGCGTGCTGACCGAGGCGCGTGTCCAGGGCCTGCGCGTGCCGCAGGATCTGGCCGTGTGCGGTTTCGGCGGCACGCCTTTTTCCGCGCACATCGCGCCGGCACTGACCACCGTGCACGTGGACGGCGCCCGCATCGGCGCGGAAGCTGGCCGGATACTGCTGGAGCGATGTAGGGGCGAGACGCCGGCGCAATCTTTCATCGATGTGGGTTTCCGCATCATCGAAAGAGAATCGACCAAGGCGTGACAGCGCGTAGCGCCCCTGTGTTCCGGTCCTATGTCCGGAGCATAACCATTGCCATATACTGGTCAGCGCGTGGGGGCGCACAAAATGAATACACAAATCCGTGCTCTGGTTGGAACAGGTGCCGCCAAGGCCCTGCTTGTCGTCGGAACCGTGCTCGGCGCCGTGGGCGCCTGGGCACTATGGTCGGTGCTGGCCGACAATCATCCGCAAATGGCCAATGCGTGGCTATGGGGCTTGATCGCCGCCGGCGCGACCGCCGCGGGAACCCTGCCGGTGCTCTCATCCCAACGTTTGTCCGAGCGGGTGCAGGACACCATGTTCGGCTTCGGCGCCGGCGTGATGCTCGCGGCCTGCGCTTTCTCGCTGGTGGCGCCAGGCATCGCGGCCGCGCGCGACATGGGCGCCGGCCCCTGGGGCGCCGGGCTGACGGTGGGCTGCGCCATCCTGCTGGGCGCCGCGGCCTTGCTCTGGCTGGAACATTCCATTCCGCACGAGCATTTCATCAAGGGTAAGGAGGGCCGCGATGGCCGCATGCTCAAGCGCACGTGGCTGTTCGTTTTCGCGGTGATGCTGCATAACCTGCCCGAGGGCCTGGCCATTGGCGTCGGCTTCGGTGGCACGGACCCGCTGCGCGCGGGTGCGCTTGCCACCGGCATCGCGATCCAGGATGTGCCGGAGGGCCTGGTGGTGGCGGTGGCCCTGCTGGCGGCCGGCTATAGCCGGGTGTTTTCCGTGACCCTGGGGATGGTGTCCGGCTTGATCGAGCCGGTAGGCGCGCTGGCTGGCGCCGCCGTGATGGTGTGGTCCACGGTACTGTTGCCCTGGGGACTGGGCTTCGCGGCGGGCGCCATGCTGTTCGTCATCAGCCACGAAATCATTCCGGAGTCGCATCGCAAGGGCCATGAGAACTATGCGACGGGCGGATTGATGCTGGGCTTCGTGCTCATGATGCTGCTGGACACCGCGCTGGCCTGAGCGCGCCTTGCGCCGGGCTTGCCATGCCGCCGCTCAACTGGCGGGCGCGGTCCGGCGTGCTTTCAGCCTGCTTTGACCCAGCAGGACGCCGCCGATGGTAAGCCCGCCACCGATCAGATGATACGCATGCAGGGCCTCGTCCAGAAAGGCCGCCGCCGCGACGGCGGTGATGATGGGAATCAGGTTCATGAACATCGTGGTGCGGCCCGATCCCAGATGCTTGATCGCCATCATCCACACGGCCGGCGCAACGATGGAAGCCGGAATGCCCGCATAGCCGATCATGCTCACCGTGGCCCACGTTAGATGGGGCGTCGCGGACCACAGGTACACGGGCAGCAGGAACACCAGCGCGCAGGCCATCTGCGCATACAGCGAAGTGAAGACGGGCAATGACGGTGGCGCGTTGCGCAACAGGACGCTGTACGCCGCATAGGCCAGAACCACCACGAACATCATCGCGTCGCCGCGGCCTACGCCTTGGGCCAGCAGCACGAGGGGATCGCCATGGCCCAGCACGACGAAGATGCCCAGCAGGGACAGCAGGCCGCCGGCAATGGCAATCGCGGACGGCACTTCCTTGTGGAACAACGCGGCCAGCAGCAGCGTGAGCAGCGGCGCGAGCGACAGCAACAGCGCCATATTGGTGGCCGAGGTATAGCTGGCCGCGTAATAGCCCACGCCCTGGCACAAGGCCATGCCAAGCAGCCCCAGCAGCGCCAGCTTGGGCAGATCGGCGCGGATGGCCGCACGACGTTGCCAAGCGTCCCTGGCCACGAAGGGTGTCAACGTGGCGAAGGCGAGCAACCATCTGAGAAACGCGATGGATCCGGGCGGCAGCGCCCCCGCGGCCAGCTTGTTGACGATGGTGTTGCCGGCCCAGATGGTGACGGCGAGTAGCGCAAAGGAAAGGTACCGGACGGGCATTTCGTGAGGGATCAGTAGGGAATGGAGCCAGTCTATGGTCTGTTTTATTTTCGGTATATAGTGAATTTCGGACAACACCCGAATCCCACCTCACCGGTTCCATCCGTATGGCAACTCGCACCCGTCCCCTCCAATTCCCCGAATCCGTATCGCTGCGGTTCACGAGCTATGAGCAGGGCGTGGGCTTCGGTCCCAAGCGCCAGCCGTGGTGCAAGGTTGGCTACACGGTGACGGGTGTGATCGAGGCCGAGGTGGAAGGCCAGCGCTTTCTCTGCCCGCCGCACTACGCGACCTGGATCCCCGCCGATGCCTTGCATTCCTGCCGGACCCCGCGAGGTGTGAAGTTCGTCTCCATCTACGTCCGCCAGGAACTGTGCGCGGGCATGCCGGAGATGGCCTGCACGCTGGCGCTAAGCCCGTTGATCAAGGCGATCCTGGCGGACTTCGAGGCGCGCGATGTTTCCTTGCCGGCGACGGAAGAAGACGCGCGGTTGGCGTTCGTGCTGGTTGACCAGTTGAGGAAGGCACCCCGCCGGCAGAGCTATCTACCCATCTGTGACGACGCCATGGTGGTGCCGATCACCGATGCCCTGCGAGAGGACCCACGCAGCCGCCGTTCACTGGCTGAATGGGCGCGCCGGCTCGATACCACGGAACGCACGCTGTCGCGCCGATTCCAGAGTTGCCTTGGCATGCCGTTCAACGAGTGGCGGCAGAGAATGAAACTGGTCGCAGCCTTGTCGATGATCGAGCAAGGCCGCGCCATTCATGAGATCGCGCGCGACCTGGGCTATCGCAGCCCGTCCGCTTTCATCGCCATGTTCCGGCGGCAGACGGGAACCAGCCCCACGCATCTGGCGCAGTCGCACGGGCAGTCCGCCGCTGGCCACTGATCGACCCTAGTCCACGGACGCGTGCGACTCTTCCACGATGGTGCGCCAGCGGGCGATTTCTTCGGCCAGGTACTTCTTGAAGAATGCCGGCGATTCCGCCATCGGGGCCATGCCCAGGTCGACGAAGCGTTGCCGCAGCTCCGGTTCCTCCATGGCCTTGTTGATGGCCTTGTTCAACTTCTCGATGATGGGCTGGGGCGTGCCGGCCGGCGCGACGATGGAGTACCAGGTGCCCACTTCCATGCCTTTGACGCCCTGTTCGGCCATGGTGGGAATGTCGGGCACGGCGGGAAAGCGCTTCGATGCGGTGATCGCCAACGCGCGGATCTGGCCGCTTTCGATCAGCTGCTTGGAACTGGGAATGTTGATGAAGCTGAAGTCAGCTTCACCGCTGATGACAGCGGTCAAGGCCGGGGCGGAACCCTTGTAGGGGACATGGGTGGCTTCGATGCCCGTCAGCTTCTTGAACAGTTCACCGGACAGGTGTTGCGTGCTGCCGCTACCGGCCGACGAGAAGTTCAGTTTGCCGGGGTGCTTCTTGGCATAGGCGATGAACTCGGACACGGATTTGACCGGCAGCTTGGGATTGATCAGCAGCAGGTTGGGGGCTTCCGCGAAAATGGCGACGGGATCGAAATCCTTGACGGCGTCGTAGTCGAGTTTCTTGTACAGCGTCTTGTTGACCGCCAGCGCCGTCGAGGACAGCGAGAGGGTGTAGCCGTCGGGCGCGGAACGGGCCACGTAAGCCGCGCCGATATTGGTGCCGGCGCCCGGCCGGTTCTCGACGACGATGTTGCCGTGCAATATGCTCGAAAGCTCCTTCGCCAGCAGGCGGGCCGCGACGTCGTTGCCGCCGCCCGGCGTGTAGCCGACGACGATCTTGATGGGGTGATCGGGATATTTGTCCGCGGCTGAGGTCTGCGCACAGGCGGCGCCGGACAGCAGGGAAAGGCCAAAGACTGCAGACGCAACGATTGCGCGTATCGATTTCACAGGCTTGTCTCCGTATTTTTTGTTTAGGTGGCACTGCTGAGATCGAGTCTGCGCCCTTCGCGGCTACTCGGCATTCACTATTCGCCAACCCCTATTCAGAAAAACTGAATGGTTCCGACGTTCTGGTTCTTGTGTGGTCAGGCCCCTGGTGGGCGTCGCGGCATCGCGCCGGATGTTCGAAGGCGGGTCGCTTTTTCGGCGACCTCGCTTTTGCGGAGGCTGCTTTTAAATGATGGGGTACCCAACGCCCCTTCCTGGGCGATCGGCGATGACGGCTACGGTCATCGTGACGTGGCCATGACCGCGACCTACGAAGCGCGTTTTGATTCGGGCGGTTCGGCCAGGCCGAGCAATATCTCGACCCAGGCGTCCAGGCGGCCCTGTGCCAGCGTTGAACCGGCAGCGGGCATGCTGTCGTCTTGCCCAGTTTCCAGCAGGGCGCGAACAGCCTCCGCGACCTGGACGCTGAAGGACGCCGGGTCGGCGCCGCGCCATACCACGACGCGATGGCGCAGACCGAGTTGCGTGGCGCGCGCGGCGTTGGCGGCTTGCTCCGGCTGGTCGGTCAGCACCAGCACGATGGGCTTGCCATAGACCAGCGCGATCGACAGGGCGGCCATGCCGGGGGCCGAGACGATGACATCGCTGCGCGCGGCGTGATCGACCCAGCGTTCGTCGCGGCCGGTCCAGCCCGGCCTGCCCTCGTAGCCTTCGCCCACGCAATGGGCGGTGACATGCGCAGCAGCCAAGCCGGCCTGGAGCGCGTCGGCCAGGGCTGGATCGCGGAAATGGGGATTCAGATAGACGGCCACGCCGGCGGCATGATGGCGCACCGCGCTCGGCGTGGCTTGCGCGCCCACGGGATCTTGCTCCTGCGCCCCTGTCGCCACTGCCGCGTCTCCCGCGACCGCGACGGGCGTTGGCAGGCGGTAGGTCGCGCGTGAAGGCGTTTCGCTGGCGACGTAAGCGAAGTCATGCTCGATACGGGCGCGCGCGGAAGCGATCTGCAGGGCGATCACCCGGCTGAACAGCGTGGCCATCCAGCCCACCACCCGGCCCTGGAAATTGCCTTCCAGGGCCGCCCGCAGGCTGGCCCCATAGACATGCACGATCTTGCGGCGCCAACCAGGCAGCATACCCATGGTCAACAGCGCGGGATGGAAAGAATCGTTCACCACCACATCGGCGTCGCGCATCGAAGAACGCAGGCGCGCGATGTCCCGCAGCATCCGCTTGGGATAGAACACGTAGCGGGCCACGTTCTGGTCCGTTTCGCGGCGCAACATGTTCTGCACCGCGTCGAACTGCACCGCGTAGTGATGCGACAGCACGGGGGCATCGATGCCGAAGCCTGCCAGGAAGCGGCGCCCTTCAGCAGACGTCGTGATGACCTGTACGCTTGCGCCGGCCGCTGTCAGCGCATGTGCCAGCAGTTGCGCGCGCATCAAGTGACCGCGCGCATCGGCCGTCGCCAGATAAAGAATGCGCGGCGCCATCAGTGCCGGTCGCGTCCCGCTGGCGGCATGGCGTCCGACATGACGTCCGCGGGCGCCGATGGCTTGGAGGGGCTCACCGGCTGTGCTGTAACGCGCGGTCGAGATTTCCATGCGCAGGCCCAGCCAGCCAGATACATGCCTATCGATCCGCTGATGCCGAAGCCGCGCTCGATGCGGCGTATTTCCTGCAAGAGCGCTTCCAGCCTGGGCAATTCCTCCTGCGTGACGATGCGCTTGAGCGTGTGCATGCACAGCCGCACGTGCCGCGACTCGTCATCCAGGACGCCGGCAAGCAGGCGATGGAGCGGATGCTCCGCGCCTATGGTGTCGCAATGGCGGCGCAGCACACGCACCCCCATCTGCTCCGCGCAGAGTCCTATGGCATAGGCCGGCACCAGCACGCCGTGGGAGAAATGCGGCGCGTGGCGCTGCCCCAGGCGCTTCCAGCGCGCGATCTTGCGGCGACTCAGCCAATCGGGTTCGCTTTCGGTGACCGAGTCCGCCGCCGTACTCCCGGTCGTGCCTCCGCGCTGCGCAATCGCGTCCGCGAAGGCCAGCACGTGCTGGCGTTCCTCCGCCAGATGCTGGGCGGACTGCCGTGACAGCCATTGCGGCGCGTCCGTGGGCATCCAGTCGTCCTGCAAGGCCTGTTCGGTGGACTCTTCGCCGATGAGGTACATCCGCAGCAGCAGGATCTCGCCCGCCGTGCTGGCGTGCAGGCGCCGCAAGGCCGCGCGTTTGATGCGGTCCACCAGCATGGCCTGCACGCGTGCCCACCCGCGCGGCGGCATCGCCTGCAGACAGGCGTAGGCGTCTTGCATCACTTTTCCCGTGCCGGACTTGCCGGCGCCGTTTGCACACCACGCTGTTGCGTCAATATCAGGCCCAGGAAGCTGTCTTCCATGAACAGGCGCGCTACCCGATCCGCTTGCGGAAAGGGCTGTTGCACGCCGTTGTAGCGCAGGTAGCCCTGGCCATCCCTGGCGCCTACCGTCAACGCGTCGTGCTTGGCGAAACCTTTCTCGCGCAGCGGCTGCAGCAAGGTTTCGTTCTCCAGGCCGAACAGGAACAGATCGCCCTGCACCGCACGGCGCGGGATCTGGCCGCTCAAGGCCTCCATGTCCAGCGACCAGTTACCCTGGGCAATCTGCTGCGCAATACTGGCGCTGCCGCCCAACTGGCTTTGGAAGCGGACCCGCGCCATGCGCTTGGCAACCTTGCCCACGCCCAGGGCAACGATGACGTCCGGCGCATCGGGCTCACCCGTGGCGCGCACCTGCACCAGGCCCTGCGCGATGCGGGCGGTGAGCGAGGGCTTGGCCAGGACAGCGATGGCCTGTTCCGCCGTCAGCACGGTTTGCGCGCCCTTGGCACCATTCACCGTGACGCGGTAGGGATCGATCTTGATGCCGGTGAAATCGCCTCGGACAGGCGCATGCGCATGCATGCTTACCGACCACTTGGCGCCATCGCGGGCGAGCTTCAGGTGCAGGCTCAGCGGCACGCGCTTGCCCTGTGCGTCCACGCCGCTGCCTTGCAGCAGGACGTCGCCCACAGGCGTGTCCGCCGCGTAATGGCGCGTGTTGTCGAACTGGATGGTGTGGGCGTCGGTATCCACCGTGGCGCGGGTATCCGCGTCATTCAGGGCGAGGCGGTCGCAAGACTGGCCGCCCGCGGTCGCATCGCCCAACGGGCAGCCGCTGGCGGACACGAAGTTGAAGATGCCGCGGCCGGTGTAGGTCGCGCCCGCCGTCGCACCGATGTTTGCGCCACCCGGCGTAGTGGCTGCCGGGGGGGCCGCCGTGGCAGCCGTTGTTGCAGCCGCTGCCGCAGCCGCATTCACTTGGGTGCCCGCACACATGAACAGTGCTGCGGCGATCGTGCGATAGGTCAAGCGGAGTGCCATCCTGGGTTTCCAATGAAAAGGCGGGCCGGCGCATTCCGATGAAGCAGCGGGAAACGCGATGGCCGGCGAAACGGATCAATGACGATGGTAGGAAAGCGCCTGGGCATCAGCGCCGCGGCGGGTGGTATCGATGCCCAGGCCGCGCGCCAGCGCGCCCAGCGCGTCCACCGCGGAGAAGCCCAGGATCATGCCGATGGCGGCCAGCCGGCGCAGCCCTCGCAGCGGCGCCAGGTCCTGCCGGTTCAGCGCGCGCAGGCTATGGCGCAGGCGGATCGCCAGCACGCACAGCGGACCGATGGGGCCGCTGCGCGCCAACCATTGCATGCGGGCGGACGCGTAGGTGCGAACCAGGAAAGGCGTCAGCCCGACGCTGTCCTGGCCGCGCATCCAGCGCAATTGCAAGGCTTCCAGGCGGCTGTCGGGCAGGCGATGTTCGGTATGCGCGCGCGCGGCGTAGTGCAGGGGGATGCCGGCGACGACCAGACGCAGGCCCAGCACCTGGCAGTGCGCGCGGTACACCCCTTCCAGAGGCTGGTAGCGGTACTGCGCGAACACGGCCCGTTCGAAGGCCACATTATTGGCGTAGAAATTGGCCGTGGCGCCGGCACCGAACCGGCTGGGGAAGTACATGAAATCTATCGTCGTCAGCGCGGTGCCGGCGATGGTCTGGGCGTAGCTGGTGCGGCCGGCCACTACCCTGGGCGCGTCGGCCAGGGCAAAGGGCGCCAGCAACTGCTCCAGCCAGTGCGCGGCGGGCACGCAATCGGCATCGCCAAACACGACGTAATCGCAGCGCGCGGGATCGGTGCGGTCGAAGCCCAGGTTCTTGGCATCGTAGTAGCCGGTGTCCGCCTGGATGCGGACGAAGTCGACCGGGCATGCAGCCAGGCTTTCAATCTCGCTGCATACTGCCGACGGCAGGCCGTCATGCGTGATGACGACTTGCGCCAGGCTGGCCAATGGCATCGATTGCCGGCCCAAGGCCGCAACGAGCCGTTTCAGGCTGCTAGCAACTCTTTGCAGGTCGGCTCCGCCGCGCAAGTTGTTCGTTTCGAGCACCAAGGCGGTTCTTGCAGCGATTCGTTCTGTGGGCATCACGCTCTCGTTCTTCGGCGTTGCGGCAATTCTAAACCCAATGGGGACAGATTAGCGCCAGCATGCCGGGAAGATGCGGAAACATTCTCTGAGCTATCGAGATTCGGCGCGCCCGGGTCGCGTGATAGCCTGCCCGGCAAACTCATGAACGCCTCATTCAGCAAGCCCCATCGAGGAGGACATCCCAATCTCCGACCGTAATCCCTCGCACAACCACCCCCAGGCAGCGCCTGGCCAACGCGCTTCTCATCTGCCGTCGCTGACGCCCCTGCGCGGCATCGCCGCTATCTGGGTGGTCCTGTATCACTACGGCGTGCTTTATTTCCCCAGCATGCAGCCGGACAAACATACCGCGCTATTGAACAAGGGCTATCTGGCGGTGGACCTTTTCTTCCTGCTCAGCGGTTTCGTGATGGCGCATGTCTACTGCGAAGTGTTCGAGCGGCGCGTCGACTCGCGCAGCTATTGGTCTTTTCTGTCGGCACGTATCGCGCGGCTGTATCCACTGCACCTGGCGGTGCTGGGCTTGTTCGTGGCCCTGGCGCTGATCGTCAGCATCACGGAGTATGCGGCGGGCGGCCCCCTGGCAGGCATCCCCGTCACCGGCGTGCGTTCCATGCTGGCGCTGCTCGCCAATCTGTTCATGCTGCAGGGGCTGCATGCCAGCACCTTGAGCTGGAACTACGCGGCGTGGTCCATCAGCCTGGAGTTCATGGCCTACCTGGCGTTTCCCTTCGTGCTGGTGCATGTGTGGCGCGCCGGACCGCGCGCGCGGGGGCTGCTGGCCTTGTTCCTGTGCGCCGTGCTGGCGGGGCTGGCATGGTGGACGGGCGATGACTTCAACCAATGGGACGGGCCGACCACCCTGCTGCGCTGCCTGCCGGAATTCCTGCTGGGTACGCTGCTGTATCGCGTGTATGTCTCGCAGCCGCGCGCGGGCCTGCTGTCCGGGGATGCCATCGCGGCGGTGCTGCTGGCACTGGTGCTGTTGACCCTGCACCTCAAGGGGCCGGACCTGTTGGTGGTCGTGCTATTCGCGGCGCTGCTGATGGCGGTGGTGTCGAACCGCAGCCGCATCGGCGCATGGTTGAACTGCAGCCCGCTGATCTGGCTGGGCGAGGTGTCCTATGCCCTGTACCTGATCCACGGCCTGGTGGAGCACACGACCAGCGAAATCCTGGCGAAGGCGCTGCATATCCAGGACCGCCATGCCTTGTCCACGGGATCCTCGTTCGGCATGATGATGCTGATGGTTGGCGTCAGCCTGTTGCTGGCCGCGGCCTGCTATCGCTGGATCGAGAAGCCGGCGCAGCGGTATCTGCGCGGCGCCCTGGCCTTGCGTAGCGATGCGGCCGGCATGGCCGTCAACCAGGCAAGGAAGCCGTCACGGGCGTGATGGTCGGCCGCTGCGCCGTGATGGCGCTGCCCATGGAAGCGGCCATGATCAGCGCGATGGCCACCCATTGCGTCGCGCTCAGGTGTTCGTCGAGCAGCAGCAAGGCCAACAGCGCCGCCGCCGCGGGCTCCATGCTGAGCATGATGCCGAAGGCCTGCTTGGGCAGGCGCTTGAGCGCCACCATTTCCAGCGACATCGGAATGGCGCTCGACAGCGCCGCCACGCCCAGGCCCACCAGGATCACCGTGGGCGACAACAGGGCCGAGCCGGCTTGTATCGCGCCTATCGGCACGACCACCACCGCCGCCACGGTCAGCCCCAGCGATACGGAATGACCGGCATGCATGTGTTCCACACGCTTGCCGCTGATGATGTACGTGGCCCAGAGCGCTGCCGCCACCAGGGCGTACATGACGCCGGTGGGATCCAGGGTGCTGACGTTGTTGACCAGGGGCAGCAGCAGAAGCAGTCCCACGATGGCGAACACCACCCAGATGAAGTCCATGGGACGGCGCGATCCGAGCAGGGCCACCAGCAGCGGGCCGGAGAACTCGATGGCCACGGCGACGCCGAAGGGGATGGTGCGCAGCGCCATGTAGAAGCAGAGATTCATGGCGCCCAGCGCCGCGCCGTAATAGGCGACCATGCGCGCGTCGCGGCCCTTGAGCGGCCAGCGCCAGGGCCGCCACAAGATCAGCAAAAGCAGCGCGGAGAACCCCACCCGCACGGCAGTCGTGCCCTGTGCCCCCACCAGCGGGAAAAGCGTGTGCTTGGCCCACGATGTCCCCAACGCAAGAAATGTCACTGAACCGAGGACGGACAACAGCGGTAACAACGAGGCGCGGCGCATGGGTGAGGCAGAAGATCGGTGAGGCGGAGCATGGGTGGAAGGCGTGATTTTGCCGGATTTCCATGCGGATTGCTGCCGCCTTCTTTTGCCCCCGGGGCGTATCGCTCAATGCGATGCCACGGCGGGGGTGTTGCGCATCGTCAGGTAGCTGGCCAGCGCCAGCACCCAGGCGGCGATGCCGCCGTACAGCATGATCCAGCCGAAGCCATGTGCCAGTGCGGCCCGTGCCAGGGAGTCGAACATGGCCGATGGCATGGCCCCGGGCACGGCCGCGGACAGTGTCGCCGCCGCTTCTTGCAGATTGCCCGAGGCGATGCGGTTGGCCAGTGCGCGACTGGCGTCACCGGCTGCCAGCGCCGGCAAGGCGCTGCGCAGATAGTGCGCGACACCGGCGACCAGCAGGAATCCCATCATCGCGATGTTCATCGCCAGGGAGATCATGCGGGCGCTCATGTCTATGCCCGATGCCATGCCGGCGCGCGCGCTCGATACGGATCCGGTGCTGGTATTGGTGACTGGGGTATTGGTCAATCCCAGGCCGGCGCCGGCGACCAGGCAACCGGGCAGGACGGTCAACCATTGCATTTCGCTGCCGATGCGCATCAGGATGAAGCCCAGGCCGATCACGAACATGCCGGTCGGGATGGCGACGCCTGGCCGGTAACGCAGCGCAAGGCGTTCACCCAGCGGCGGAAAGACCAGGGTGGGCAAGGTGTAGGCCAGCAGCGCCGCGCCCGCGTGGGCCGCGTCCTGGCCCAGCGCGCTCTGGAAGTAGATGGGCAGGTAGATGACCATGGGCCAGAAGCTGAAGTTCATCCCTGCCGAACCCAGCAGCGCTCCGGAAAAATTGCGCACGCGGAACACCGAGAAGTCGAACATGGGATGGGCGGCACGGGCTTCGGCGAGGATGAATGCGCCGAAGGAGATCCCGCTTACCGCCAAGGCGGCGAGGGCGGACGCGCTGCCGAATCCCCCGTCCGCACCTTGCGTGACGAAATACGCCAGCCCGAGCACTGCCAGCGATAGCGTCACGGTACCCGCCACGTCCAGCTTGCCGGCATGCGGATCGCGCGATTCCTGCACGCTGGCGGCAGCCAGCAGCCATGTCGCCACGGCGATCACGGCATGGACCCAGAACACCCAGCGCCAATTGGACAGGGTGACGATGACGCCCCCCACCAGGGGGCCGAAGCCAAGCCCGATGCCGAAGATGATGCCCCATGCGCTGAACGCCTTCGCCCGCATGCCGGGATGGCTGAACTGGCGCGATAGCACGGCCACCAGGCAGATCAGCATCGCGCCGCCGCTGGCGCCTTGCAGCACGCGGGCGGCGATCAGCAAGGGCGTGGTCCAGGCCAGCCCGCATAGCAGCGACGACACGCCGAACAGCACGATCGAATAGAGGAACACGCGCTTGCGGCCATAGCGGTCGGCTAGTGCGCCGGTGGCCATCAGCACCGCCGTGCAGGCGATGGTGTAGCCGTTCATGATCCACTGCATCCCGGTGAAACTGCCTTGCAGCGTATGTTCCAGGATAGGCAGGATGACGGGCACGCTGGAAATCTCCAGGCCGAACATCAGGGCGGCCAGGCACACGGCCAGTACGGCAAGGCGGTCACGCGATGAGAAAACGGCGGGTGCCGTCGCAGCGGGACCGGTGGGTGGATAAGCGTCCTGGGGGGCCGAGGTGGGGCCAGTGGCAGGGGCCAACTTGGCGGCCAGGTTTTCGCGCGCCTGCATGGTGCGGTTACTCCGTAAGGGTGGGCGTCCGGCGGCAGGTCTCGATTGCCCGCGGACACGACGAACGGAGTTTATGGGAATAAAATTCCCATATTGGTTAGTTCTATTCCTATAATATGATCCTCAAATGATCCAATTCCAGGTCTTAGCCTGGGGTAGAACGCCTCACGGAAGGCTTCGGGGGCGAGCCCCACAGGCGCACGCCTGGACGAGACTCTCATGATCGACAAACTGGATGGCGTCACCACCTTCGTGCAGGTCGTGGAAACCGGCGGATTCGCCGCCGCCGCCGAACGGCTGGAGCTGACCCGATCGGCGGTCGGCAAGGCCATCGCCCGGCTGGAAGCGCGCCTGGGCGTGCGGCTGATCCAGCGCAACACGCGCAACCAGGCGCTGACCACGGAGGGCCAGGCCTACTACGAGCGCTGCGTGCGCGCGCTGGCCGAACTGGATGCCGGCGAAGCCGACCTGGACAGCGGCCGCATGGCGCCCAGCGGACGGCTGCGCGTAAGCGTGCCGGAGGCTTTTGGACAACTCTGCGTGGCGCCCGCGCTGCTGGCACTGACGCAGCAGCATCCCAAGCTGCACGTCGACCTGTCGTTCTCCGATCGCTACGTGGATCTCATCGAGGAAGGTTTCGACCTGGCGATACGCATCGGCGTGCTGGAAGACAGCAGCACCCTGGCGGCGCGTCGCCTGGGCACGCAGCACACGGGCATAGGCGCGTCACCGGCATATCTGGCGCGCCACGGCACGCCGCGCGACGTCGGCGATCTGGATGGCCATGTGCGCATCGCGTATTCGCATGGCGGGGCCACCGCGGCCTGGACGCTGCGCGATGGTGCCGGCCGCACGCGGCGCGTGGACGTGCCGGCGCAGATCAGCATGGACGACGTGCAAGCCATTGCGAATGCGGCCGCCGCAGGCCTGGGTTTGGCATGGTTGCCGCATTGGCTGCTGATGCGTTACGTGCAGCGGGGGGAGTTGGTGCAGGTGCTGGAGGACACCAGCATCGAGCCGCAAGAGGTCTATGCCGTGTGGCCCCAGGCGCGCCACCTGCGCTGCAAGACCCGCGCCGCCATCGACGTGCTGGTGGAGCGTATTCCTGGGCTGATGCTCGCGCGCCAATCCTGAGCTCGCCTCGCCGGGCAGGACGGCCCGCTGCTCGGCCCCCGCATCCCCTACCGCCCCTTGAACACCGGCGCGCGCTTCTCCAGGAAAGCCTGGCGCGCCTCCTTCGCGTCGTCGGTTTTTGCGACCTGCGCGGTCATGTCCTGTTCGTAGCGGTAGCCATCGCGCAGGCTCATGTCCTCGATGGCGTTGGCCGTCTGGATCATCAGTTGCACGGATACGGGGCTCTTGGAAGCGATCTGGCGCGCGATGGCGCCCGCCTCCTCCATCAGGCGATCGTTGGGCACGCAGGCTTCGACGATGCCCAGGCGATACAGCTCCGCGCCTGTTACGCGCATGCCCGTCAACATCATGCGACGCAGACGCGAATGGCCGAACAGGCGCTGCGCATGTTTCACCCCGCCCAGCAGGCCTACGTCCACTTCGGGCAGCGCCAGGCTGGCGCTTTCCGCCGCCACCAGGATGTCGCAGGACGCCGCGATGCCCAGGCCCGCGCCCAGCGCCGGACCATTGAGCGCGGCGATGACCGGCTTGGGACACTCGCGAATGGCGTGGAACAGTTCACGCGTCCGGCGCGAATGCTGCGGCAGGCCGCCAGGCTGGTCCAGCATCTGGCCGCGGTTCTTCAAGTCCGCGCCAGCGCAGAACACCTTGCCCTGGCCGGTGAGCACGACGCAGCGCACCTCCGGATCGTCGCCGAACTGATCCAGCGCCAAGGTCAGATCCTGCAGCAGCTGCGTGTTGACGGCGTTCACCGGCGGATGATCCAGCCACACGGTGGCAACGTGATCCTGCAACGCCACGCGCAGGGTATCGAAACGGTATTCGGGCATTTTCACTAGTCTCCTGGGTCGATTCAATCAGATGGCCTGTTCCGCGCGCAGCCCTTCGATCTCCGCGCCGCTCAAACCCAGTTCGCTCAGCACTTCGTCGGTATGCTGCCCCAGCGTCGGCGGACCGTCGCCCAGGCGCAGTGCGGTATTGCGAAAACGGAAGGGGCTGCGCACTTGCGGCATCGCCATGCCATCGGGATGCGGTACCGAGAAGCGCATTTCCCGATGCACGACCTGCGGGTCCTCGAACACATCGCCTATCGTGTTGATCGGCGCGGACGGCACGCCTTCGCTTTCCAGCGCCGCCAGCAAGGTGCCCTTGTCATGCTGGATCAATTGTTCATCCAGCCAGGGATCCAGCAGCTCCAGATTGACCACCCGGCCGGCGTTGGTACGGAAGCGCTCGTCCTGCGCCATTTCCGGATGGCCCAGCACCTTGCACAGCTTGGCGTACTGCGCGTCCGAGCCGATGGCCATGATGATGTAGCCGTCGCGGCATTGATACACCCGCTGCGGCTGGATATTGGGATGGCGATTGCCCCGCCGCGGCGGCACCTTGTCGGTCAGCATATAGTTCATCGCCTGGTTGGCCAGCAGCGTCACCCCCACGTCCAGCATGGACATGTCGATATGCTCGCCCTCGCCGCTCACTTCCCGTCGCGCCAGCGCCGCCAATATGCCCGTGGCGGCATACAGGCCGGTAATCAGGTCGACCATGGGCACGCCTATCTTCATCGGTCCACCACCGGGACGGTCATCCGATTCGCCCGTGATGCTCATCAGGCCGCTCATCGCCTGGATCATGAAGTCGTAGGCCGGCTGCTTCGCCCGCGGCCCGGTTTGCCCGAAGCCGGTGATGGAGCAATACACCAGGCGTGGATTCTCCTTGCGCAATTGCTCGTAGCCCAGGCCCAGGCCGTCCAGCACGCCAACCTTGAAATTCTCCAGGACGACGTCAGCGTCGCGCGCCATGCGGCGAATCAGCGCCTGCCCGCGAGGCGACTTCAGGTTGACCGTCACCGACCGCTTGCCACGGTTGCAGATCAGGTAGTAACCGGACTCATTGGACTTGCCACCATCCGGCTTTTGCAGGAAAGGCGGCCCCCATACCCGCGTGTCGTCGCCGACACCGGGCTGTTCGATCTTGGTGACCGTGGCGCCCAGATCGGCCAGGGTCTGGCTGGCCCAGGGGCCGGCCAGCACGCGGCTGAGATCGAGCACGCGGATATGGGACAAAGGATGGGACGGCTGCTGTGACATGTCGCGGGGAACTCCAATCATTGCTTCGGGATGTGCGCTTTCTCTATCACTTCACGCCAGCGCGTCTGCTCCTTGCGCAGCAGCTCCGCCATCTGTTCAGGCGTATTGGCGATGGCCAGGATGCCCTGGTCCAGCATGCGCTGCTTCACGTCCGGCTCGGCGATGGTGGCCTGCAGGGCCGCGGACAGCTTCTGCACGATGGCCTCCGGCGTGGCCTTGGGCACCGTGATGTAGTTGATGGGCGAAGCGTCATAGCCCGGCAGCGTTTTCGACATCGGCGGCACGCCCGGCAGCAGCGGCAGTTCCTCGGCAGTCGTCACGCCCAGCGGAATCAGGCGGCCGTCCTTGATGAAGGATGTGTAGATGCCAACCGTGTCGATCGCGATGTCGCCGTTGCCGCCGACCAGGTCCTTCACCGCATCGCCGGTGCCCTTGTAGGGAATGTGCTGCAAGCGTATGCCAGCCAGGATCTGCAAGAGCTCGCCGTTCAGATGGCTCGATGCACCGATACCCGCGCTGACGAAATTCAGCTCACCCGGGCTTTTCCTGGCCAACTCGATCAGCTGCTGCAGGCTGTTCACGCCCAGCTTCTTGTTGACCACCAGTACACTGGGCGCCAATGAAACCTGCGACACCGGCCGCAGATCTGCGGGGTCATATGGCATGGTCTTCATCAGATAGGGCAAGGTCATCTGCTGCCCCGGCGTGGTGTACAGCAAGGTGTAGCCGTCCGCCTCGGCGCGGGCCACGGCGGCGGCGCCTATCATGCCGCCGGCACCGGCCTTGTTCTCCACGATGACCGGCTGGCCCAGCTTCTTGCCCAGGGTATCGGCCACCACGCGGGCCGTGACATCGGCGCCGCCGCCCGGCGCGAAGGGCACGATCATGCGTATGGGATGGTCCGGGTAAGCGGCGTGCGCCGTGCCGGCCACCAGGGCCAGCGCGCAGACGCGCGTCAGAAATCGCAGCATGGGTCAGTCTCCTTGTTGTTCGCCCGCGTATGCGGACGTGTCGTTGTATTCAGCGTCATGCCATGGATCGCGCATCACGCAAGATCCGGCGGCAGCGCATCCAGGCTGGCCAGCGAGGCGCTGACCACCTCGCGCAGCAAGTCGGTCACCACCTTCACGGCCTGGGTCGGGCGGTCCGTCAACATCAGCGTCACCATGCGCAGCACCTTGGGCTGGACGATTTCCGCCGCCTGCAGATGGCCGCGCTCGACCTCGGCGCTGACCGTATGCCAGGGCAGCACCGTATAGCCGGCGCGCTTGACCACCATCTGCTTCTGGATGAGGCCTGAGTCCGCCTCGATCGACACGCGGATGTCTATGTCATGGCGCCGTCCCATCTCGTCCAGCATCATGCGTACGGACGAGGGCTTGCGCGACAGCACCAGCGGCAGCCCGTCCAGCTTGGCGAACGGCACTTGCGGCCCCGCCGTCACCTGGTCTCCCGGCGGCCCGATCAGATAGGAAGGCAGCCGCAGCAGCACTTCTTCACCGGACGCCAGCGCGTCGTGGCTGCGGTAAGGCAGGCCGATATCGAGCTCGCGCCGCTGCAGCCAGGTTTCGATCTGCCCCGCGCCGCATTCGATGATCTGCATATGGATGCCGGGATATTCTTTCTGCACGCGCAGCAGCAAAGGTACGATCAGTGCCTCGCTCAGCGACGGCAAGGTGCCGATGCGCACGGTGCCGGTGACGCGCCCATGGGCCGCCGCCACTACGTCGTTCAGGGCGTCGGCGCCGGTCAGTACCTGCTCTGCCACCGGCAGGACGAGTTGCCCCAGCTCGGTCAAGCCTACGCCACGGCCGTTGCGGGTAAACAGATAGCCGCCACACTGCTTTTCCAGCATGGACAGGTAGCGGCTGACGGCCGGCTGGCTCACGCCCAGGTCGATCGCCACCTTGGTGATGCTGCCGCTGCGCGCGACCAGGGAAAAAATCCGCAGCGCGCGCAGGTCCCAGCCCTGCGCTTCACTATGCTTGGCCATGGGTGTCGCTTATTCGATGGACAGGTGTTCGGCGGCGATGATGGCGTTCCAGCGCTTGATCTCGCTATCGAAGAAGGCCTGGAAAGCCGGCTGGTCGCGGTAGATCGCCACCGCGCCCATCTCACGCGCCCGCTGCTTCACCACCGGGCTCTCCACCGCCTGGCGTAGCCGCGTCTGCAATTCGCCGATCACCGGCGCGGGCGTCCCGGCCGGTACGAAGATGCCCCACCAGCTGGACGCATAGACATCGTGCACGCCCAACTCGTCCAGGGTCGGCAGGTCGGGCGCGTCGGCCAGGCGCTCGGGTGCCGCCACCGCCAGGGCCCGGATGCGGCCGGTCTTCACATGCGACATGGCCTGCA
This sequence comes from Achromobacter sp. HZ34, assembly GCF_002209485.1. GTDB lineage: Bacteria > Pseudomonadota > Gammaproteobacteria > Burkholderiales > Burkholderiaceae_B > Bordetella_C. Next base: position 392,764 of record NZ_NJIX01000005.1, read on the forward strand.
AGGTGTCGAAGTAGGCATCCACCTGGCCACCCAGGAAATCGTTGATGGCCGCCGACGTGCCGCGATAGCTGACGTGTGTCACCTGCGCGCCGATCTGGCGCGCGAACAGGGCGGCAGCCAGGTTGGGACTGGACCCCACGCCCGAATTGGCGAAGGTCAGGCGCCCGGGCGTCTGCTTGGCGTAGTCCACCAGTTGGTGGACGTCCTGCGCAAGGTCGGCGCGCACGTACAGGATGAGTGGACTGATGGCGACCTGGGCGATCGGCACGATGTCATGCGGATCGTAAGGCAGCGCCTTGATCATCGCGGGATTGGTGGCGGTGCCCACGCTGCCCAGGAGCAGCGTGCGGCCATCCGGTTTGCTCTTGGCGACAAAGGCAGTGCCGATGGCGCCGCCGCCCCCCGGCCGGTTATCGGCCAGGATGGTGAGCTTCTGCCCCGCCTGAAGCTGCTCGGCCAGCAGGCGGCCATACAGATCTGTGATGCCGCCCACCGCATAGGGAATGACGATGCGTTCAACCTGCGTGGCCGCGGGCGGCGCCGCCCGCGCCGCCAGGGGAAAGCCGACGAGTAAGCCGCAAGCAGCGGCGGCCAGCCATGTCTTCACAACGGTCATCTTTGTCTCCGTGCCTGGCATGTTCCCCGCTGCGGGGCGCCCTGCTGTCTTGTTTTGATCCAGGGCCATTCTAAGGACGTTGGCCGTGCGGCATCACAGTGGATTTGTAATAGCTGCCATCAGCGGTCCGTTATGAAACGACGCCCCACCCCTGCCTAGAATTCCGCCACATGGCCAAGGCCAACCGATTCCAGAAAGGACCACAATGACGGCGCTCGACTCCCACACCCTGTTCGGCCCCCTGAACCAGCACGCCGAGTTCATGGACGCGGCGGCGGATCTGCTGGCCCAGGCCTCGCCCCTGACGCGCCTGCGCGCGTTGCGCGGCACGGCACCGGGCTGGGAGCGGCCGCTCTGGCGCCAACTGGCCGATGCCGGCTGGATCGCCGCCGTGGTTCCCGAAGACCGCGGCGGGCTGGGCCTGGACCTGGAAGCGCTGGGCGCGATCGCCACCGCCGTCGGTGAATCCCCCCTGCCCGAACCCTATCTGGGCGCCGGCGCCATGACAGCGCTGATCCTGCCCGCCTTTGCCGACCATCCGCCGGTGGCCGATCTGCTGCATGGGGTGCTGGCTGGTGATGCCGTGCTGGGCCTGGCCTGGCAGGAGAACGCGGGCGAACTGGTGCCGACCTCCGTGTCGACCTCGGTCAATCGCGACAATGGCCGCCTGCATGTGGTCGGCACCAAGCGCTGGGTGGCGCCGGCCGGTGCCGATGGCTGGCTGGTGCATGCACGCCTGGGTGAATTGCCTACCCTGGTGCTGGTGCGGCCGGACGATGCCGGCGTCACCGTCGAGACGGAGTTGCGCGCCGACGGCAGCTCGCTGTGTTCTCTGCATATCGATGCCTACCTGCCGGCTTCGTGCCTGCTGGCGCAGGGCCCGCAGGTGGATCACGTGTGCCAGCAGGCCCTGGAATCGGTACGCCTGCTGCAATGCAGCGAACTGTATGGCATGGCTCGCCGGGTCTACACCCTGACGCTGGACTACCTGAAGACGCGGGTGCAGTTCGGCAAGCCCATCGGCACCAACCAGGCCTTGCAGCATCGCATGGTGGATGCCTACATCAGCGTGACCGTCTGCGGCGCCCTGCTGGCCGAGGCGTGGCGCGACAGCGCCGCGCAACCGACCGCGCAACCCGCGGCGCTGGCCCGGACCGCGACCTTGGCCAAGGCCCGCATCGCCGAACGTGTCGTGGCGCTGTGCCGCGAAGCGGTGCAACTGCACGGTGCCATCGGCTACACGGATGAATACGACGTCGGCCTGTACCTGAAGCGCGCGCTGCAGGTTTCCAGCTGGTTGGGCAGCCCGCGCACGTTGCACGGCCGCTACCTGGCCCTGCGCCAGCCGCAAGGCGATTCCGCGCAGGCCCTGGCGCCAGCCGCCAGCGGCACGGATTATGAAGCCATGAGCGACGACGGCTTTCGTGTGATGATCCGCGACTTCCTGCGCGAGCACTACCCGCAGGCGCAGCGCCATGTGCCGCGCCGATTGCGCCTGCGTGAAGCGCGCGACTGGTACATGACGCTGTCGCGCCAAGGCTGGCTGGCGCCCGCGTGGCCGCGCCAGCATGGCGGCATGGCCTTGTCCCCCGCCAAGCTGCTGGTGTATTTCGAGGAAATGGAGGGCTGGGGCGCCGCGCGCTTGCCGGACCAGGGCATCATCAACCTGGGCCCCGTATTGATCAAGCACGGCACGCCGGCCCAGCAAGCCCATTATCTGCCGCGCATCCTCGCGGGCGAGGACATCTGGTGCCAGGGCTATTCCGAACCCAACGCCGGTTCCGACCTGGCCTCCCTGCGCACCGAGGCCGTGCCTGACGGCGATGACTTCATCGTCAACGGCCAGAAGATCTGGACCACCCTGGCGCACGATGCCACCCACATCTTCGCGCTGGTGCGCACCGACAAGACGGTGAAGCCGCAGGCCGGCATCAGCTTCCTGTTGATCGACCTGGCCACGCCAGGCGTGACCATACGCCCCATCACCAACATCATCGGCGAGCAGGAGTTTTGCGAAGTCTTCTTCGAAAACGTGCGGGTGCCGCAAGGCAACCTGGTGGGCGCGTTGAACCAGGGCTGGGGCATCGCCAAGGACCTGCTCGGCTACGAGCGCATCTTCGCTGGCAGCCCGCAGCAATCGCGCCAGGCCTTGCACCATCTGGAGCAATTGGCGGAAAGCCAGTCGCTGTACGACCTGCCGGAGTTCTGCCAGGTCTACGCGCGCCTGCTGGGCGATGTGCGCGAACTGGAGGCGCTGTACGGCCGCTTTGCCGACATCGTGCGGCGTGGTGAACTGTTGCCGCCGTCGGTGTCGGCGCTGAAGATACTGGCCACCGAAACCTATGTCCGCATCGCCCGCCAGATCGTCTATTGGGCCGACGACGCCGGCGCGTCATGGGAAGGCATGCCCATGCCCAACGGCACCGCGTTGACGCCATGCGCGCCCTTCCTGCAGTCGCTGGTGACGACCATCTACGGCGGATCGAGCGAGATCCAGCGCAACATCGTCGCCAAGGCGGTGCTGGGCTTACCCAATCACTGAGCTGCCATGCTGGCGCCGGCCGGCCTGGGCGAGGATGCCCAGGCACGGACCGCGGTGACGAGCAGTGCGGGCCTGCCGGGCCAAGCAGCCCGTCAACGGATGGCCTGCAAAAGCGTCATCAGGTCATCGGCGGGCATGACGTCCGCATACTTGCTCGCCATGTCGAACAGATTGACCGCATGCGACACCTGTGAACGGTCATAGACGGCGTCCTGCGGCACGACCACCTTGTAGTTCAACGCGCAGGCGTCGACCACGGTGGCTCTTACGCAGCCGCTGGTGGTGCAGCCCGTGACGACCACCGTATCGACACCCAAGCCGACCAGGTAGCTGGCCAACGCGGTGCCATGGAATGCGCTGGCCTGGTGCTTGGGAATCTGGATGTCGCCCTGTTGCGGCCGCACTTCCTTGACGAACTCGTAGTCCGGCGCCGACACGTCCATCACGCCAGGCACCTTGGCTTCGAACTGCCCGCGGTCATGCGACCGCTTGGGTGCGACGTGCGGATACAGCACGGGAGCGCCCATCGCACGAAAGGTCGCCAACAGCCTGGCGATGTGCGGCACCGCCCGCCAGCCATATTCGCCGCAGCTCGTCGGCATCGCGGCGATGGCTTGCTCGATGGGCATGGGCTCATAGCCCATCGACCGGTACTGCACGTCGATCACCAGCAGGGCCGGGCGTTGGCCGATTCCAGTCGGCGCGCCCCAGCCCGCGCGTCGGTAGATGTCCAGTTCCCGATCGGGAATGATGCCATCCCAGGGGCGCACCTGCTTTTCCACAACCTCAGTCATGATGTCAGATCTCCACCGCGGTTGCGTCATATTGGAGCAACCAGTCATAGCGCTCGCGTACCGCCTGCGCGGACCAGTTCTTGTCGATGTAGGGCCACGCCGTCTCGGTTTCGGCCAGGTCCGGGCTGTGGAATATGCCGAACATATGCAGGGACTCCGCCTTCGTGCGGTTGGCGCGGTCGATGCGGGCCCGCTCGTAGTGCTGGAGCGCTTGCGGGATATCGTCGGCGCCCTGCTGCAGGCAGCGCGCCAGCACGAATGCATCCTCCATCGTCATATTGACGCCCATGCCCAGGTACGGCGTCATGGAATGGCAGGCGTCGCCGACCAGCGTCACCTGGCCCTTGGACCACGCGTCCAGCGGATCGCGCACGAACAGCCCCCAGCGGAAAAGATTCTCCGACCCGACGAACAGGTCGATGATGTCCTGGTGCCAGCCTTCGAAATCTTTCAGCGCATCGGCCAGATCGCCTTTCTCGGACCAGGATTCGGTGTGCCACGTATCGCTGTCCACCTGCGCGGAAAAACTGACGAACATCTCGCCGTTCTTCTGCACGGGATAGGTGGTGACGTGCGCCGTCGGCCCCACCCACGTCGAGGCCAGGGCCTCGGCATGCTGCGGTTTCAGTTTGCTCATGGGCGCAAGGCCGCGCCATGCCAGCGCGCCCGTGTAACGTGCCGGCGCGGGGCCGAACATGGACTGCCGTATGCGTGAGTGCGCGCCATCGCAGCCCACCACAACGTCGCCATCGATGTGACCGCCGTCGTCGAGCAACAGGCGCGCGCGCCCGTCGACCGTATCCGCGCCTACCGAACGGACACCGAAATGAACCGCATCGGGCTTGATCGCCACCACGGCTTCATACAGCACGCGTTGCAATTCCGAGCGCAACACCTGGATCAGCGTGTGATCCACTTTCGACGCCTTGGCGTCGCGGTTGTAGACAGACTTCCCTTCGCCGGTTTTCCAGAAACGGATCAACCTGTCCTGCGGCGGCAGATTGATCTTCTCCAGCGTTTCCTTCAAGCCCAGCGCCGCCATGACTTTCGCGCCATTGGCCGATATCCACAGGCCGGCGCCGACTTCACGCAGCTCCGGGGATTGTTCGTAGATATCCACATCGAAGCCCTTCTTCAGCAAAGCGAGTGCCAGGGTCAGGCCGCCCATCCCCGCACCCGCGATGATCACGTGTGTTGGAGGATGGGTATTGTTGGAGTCAGACATGGCGTCTCCTATTGGTAATCGGATGGGTTATGAATGAGGTCCATGATGGCCTCAAGAATCTTTACGTAGCCCGTGCACCTGCAGATATTGCCGCGCAGGTAGTGCCGGACCGTTTCCTCGGACGGCTGTTGGTGACGCGCCAGCATCGCCTTGACCGCCAGGATCATGCCGGGCGTACAAAAGCCGCATTGCAGGGCACCATGCGCGATGAACGCGCGCTGGATGGGGTCCAGCCGCTTGCCTTGCGCCAGGCCCTCGATGGTGGTTACCTCACGGTCCTGCGCGTCGGCGCACAGTGTCGTGCAGCTGGACGTCGGATTGCCGTCCACCAGCACCGTGCAGGCGCCGCAGACCTGCACATCGCAGGACCGCTTGGTGCCCTTGAGCTGGAGCCGCTCGCGCAACACGTCGATCAACATGTCACAAGGCTCGATGTCCAGGGATGTCGCTGCGCCGTTGAGCTTGAAATCCACGCGCATCATGGGAAATTCGTGTTCGGTCTGACTCATGGCAGGCACGCTTTGAGAGCCCGTTCAGCAAGAACGGAAACCAGATGGCGCTTGTAGTCGGCGCCTCCGTGGAGATCGTCGTGAGCATTGATGTCCAGCGCGTCCGCCACGACGGCGGGCCGCAGACGGCGCCACACTTCTTCGGCGGACAGATCGGCCGGCGGCTGGTCGAAAAACGTCGCCGCCGCTTCCTCGGCGCGCCCCAGGCGCGTGGGACGATCGGTTATCGCGCCGGCCCACAGGCTCAAGCGCTGCGGGTTGTCCGTCGACCAGACCGCGGCCACCCCGACCGCGGGCCGTTCGGTATGTCCGAAAGCGCGGTAGGCTGAACGCGTGCCCGCGGACTGCGGCGCGATCTCGATCGACGCCAGCAGCTCATCGTCCCCGCGCGCCGTGGAGAACTCCCCCAGGTGGAAGTCGCGGGATGGCAGGTCGCGCGTCCCGGCCGGGCCGGCCAGCACGACCCAGGCATCCAGCGCACAGAGCATGGTGGGCGCATCGGCATGGGGCTCGGCAAAACACAGCACGCCACCCAGCGTGCCCGCGATCCGCACCCGGATATTGGCGACATGCTCGCTCAGTTCCGCATAGCCTGGCAAGCTTGCGCGGATGACAGGGTCGTTGGCGATGCTGTCGTGCGTCGTCAGCGCGCCTATCGATATCGTGCCGTCCTCTCTTACCTTTACGCCTTTGAGGCCAGGGATCTGCTTGATGTCGATCACATGTTCATAACGCAAGACATGGGCCTTCAGGGCGACCAGCAATTCGGTTCCACCCGCGTGGAATGTCGCGGCGTCGCCGTGCTCCACCTTGAGCGCAATGGCTTCGGCGAGATCGCGCGGCCGGTGCAGGGAGAATTTCTTGGCGCGCATCAGCCAGCTCGCTTACCCAGGCTCGCCGCAACGCCCAGCAAGGGAGCGGCCAGCCACCACCAGGGTGATTGCCCCAAGGCCACCGCGCCATGGGCCACGGCCAGGGCCGCGACCACGTTGATGCCCAGTCTCGGCCACTGGAAGACCAGTTCCGTCGGTCCTTCGCAGCGCGAAGAAATGGCCGGCGCCGAGACGGGCGCGTGCGCGGCCTGGGTGGTTGCACGGGGGCGCGGCGCATCGGCTCGCACCGGCGTGGTGGCCGGCGCAGTGCCTGCTGCGGCCCGTTCTGCTGCCGCAACCGCGGTTGCGCCTGTTTCTCTGGCGTCAACCGCGGTCGCCCCCTCCTCCAAGGCTGCCAGCGCCGGCTCGGCTTGCGACGCGGCGGCCCCGCCCCCGTCCAGCTGGGCCAGCTCCGCACGCAGCCGCTCTTCGAACTCGGCGAACAGCTGTTCCGACCGCTTGCGCACGATCGGATAACCGAGGGAAGCGAGCCGCCCGGCCACCTGCATGCTGGCGCTGACGTCGAGCTTGCACAGCACGTCATCGCCATCACGCTGTTCTTCCAGGTTGACCACCATTCCCACGTCTATCGTGGTGCCGGTGGCCTTGTCGCGACCGGCCGCCTTCAGCGACACCTGCCGCTCGATCTCGTAGGACTCGATGTCGATACGGGTGGGCACGTCCAGCTTGAAAGGCCCGATCTTCTGCCGCATGACAGCGGAGAACTCCTTGAGCTTTTCCACCTCCTCGACATTGTCGCAACCTGGAATGAGCGTAGCGACCCGCTTTACATCGAAGAAGATTTCCCATAGCTGCGTGGCGGTCGCCGGCAGCAGTGCATCGATTCTGAAGTCCATGGCGTCGTTCTTATTTGTCGGTTGGAGTTTTCTGTTGCAGTGCCCGCCACACGCGTTCCGGCGTCAGCGGAAGCTCCTTGATCCTGATTCCCCAGCCCTGGAACAGGGCGTTGGCAACCGCGGGAGCCACCGGCAGGATCGCGCCTTCGCCACCACCTCGGGCGCCAAAGGGACCGGGGCCGTCGCCGCTTTCGATCAAGGCGGTGCCGACGTACTCCGGCACCTCCTCCATCGTGGGCACCTTGTAGTCAAACAGCGTGCCGTTGACGACCTGGCCGTCAGCGTAGATGTACTCTTCGGACAAGGTATGCCCCAGTCCCATGACCATGGCGCCTTCGTCCTGGCCTTCCGCGGCCTTGGGATTCATCACGTGGCCCAGGTCGGCCGCACCGCCGGCGCGCAGGATGCGGATGGCGCCCGTGCCCTCGTCGAGCGCGATTTCGAACGCCCCAGCCCCCGTTTCCCAGAACAAGGGTTGCAGCTTGAACATGCCATCCCTGGTGTTGGGATTGACACGCCCCACCCCCAGGAACTCGCCCGCGGCCATGCCGTTGAACCGACGCAGAAGTTCTATCAGTGCCAGCGAACCCGCCGGCCCTTCGACGGCCCCTTCGACCAGCTTGTAATCCGCCGCAGCGCCGCCCAGCACTTCAGCGGCCATATCGCCTACCTGCCGCACGATGTCCTCGCAGGCCAGTTGCACCGCCAGGCCGATGATCACGGTCGAGCGGCTGGCACCCGTGCCCCAGTCATACGGCGCCTGCAAGGTATCGGGCTGCGCCACCGCGATCATCTTCAAGGGCTGGTTCAGCGACCTGGCCGCGACGATGCGCAGCACACCCCGGCTGCCCTGCCCGATCTCGACAGTATTCGCGGAGACACTGACCGACCCATCCGCGCGCAGGCGCACGATGGCGCCGCCGATGGGCATGATGCCCGGATCCGTCGCACCGACGGCCACGCCAAGCCCGCGCTTGCCCTTGTGTCTGGGCTCGGGCAGATTTTTCAGCGTGTCCAATGCCGCGCGCAGCGAGCGCCGCATGTCGATATCCAGCGGCCGCAAGTCATGCTTCAGCGTCTGGCCCTTGTGCGCCATGTTCAGCATGCGGAATTCGACGGGATCACGGGCCAGGGCGTGGGCCATGATGTCCATCTGCGATTCGGTGGCCCATACCGCCTGCGGACCGCCTATGGAACGGAAGGCGGCGCCCGGCACCGTGTTCGTATAGACACCGATGGCTTCGAGCCGGAGATTGGGAATGTGATACGGCCCGATGGCGCGGATCGCGGCCTTGACGGCGATGGCCGGTCCGGTGTCGGCGTAGGCGCCGCCATTCACCACCGCGCGGACCGTCTTGGCGACTATCCTGCCTTCCGCGTCCACCGCCGTCTTCAGCGTCACTTCCGCATCCAGGCGGCGGCAGGTGAGCATGGACTCGGATATGGTCAGGCAGACCCGTACCGGCGCCCGCGCCTTCCAGGACAAGGCGGCCACCAGCGGATCGATCTTCACCGACGCCTTGCCGCCAAAGCCGCCACCCACGTAAGGCGAATGCACGCGCACGCATGCCAGCGGGATTCCCAGGATTTCCGAACAGACCCGCTGGATGGCGGTGGGCGTCTGGCCGCCGCTCCACAGTTCCAGGGAATGCCGCTGCCAGTGCGCGATGCAGACGTGCGGCTCCATGGCGTAATGGAACACCATGGGGAAGGTGAAGGTGTCCTCGAACACGCGTGCGCCGCCCTGGAAGACGGCATCCACGTCGCCACTCTCATAGGCCCACTGCTGGAACTGGTTGGTGCCCGCGACCGGCGTGCAATGCCCTTTGAAGTAATAGTCGCGCAGGACTTCCATATCTTCGTGGACCAAGGCAGCGTCCGGCGCCAGCGCTTCCTGCGCGGTCGTCGCGTGGGGCAACGCCTCGTAGGTGACGACGATAGTGTCGACGGCCGCTTCCGCCGTCGCTTCATCGATCGCGGCCACGGCGGCCACGGGATCGCCGACGTAACGCACCTTTCCCACTGCGATGACCGGTCGGTCGCGCAGCGACAGTCCCCACCGGGTCTCCGTGCCGGGCAAATCCTTCAGGTCGTCGCCCGTCAGGACGGCGACAACACCGGGCAGCGCCAGCGCGGCGCTCACGTCCAGCTCGGCGATGCGGGCGTGCGGCACGGTGCTGCGCAGGATCTTCCCGTGCAGCATGCCGGGAACGGTGACGTCGCTGGCATAGACCGCGGTGCCGGTGACCTTTTCCAGGTAGTCGGCACGCGGCTCCTTACTGAGAGAGAACTGAGGCTTCGAATGCATGGGGGAGCCCGGTGCTTAGATCGGGGGCCAGGTCCTGCTATCCAGGACCCGGGGAATGCAAGGCTTATTCTTCGAGCGAGATCTTCGACCGCGCGATCACGTCTTTCCACATGGCGGTCTCGGCGGCCTGCCGCTGCACGACCTCCTGCGGCGTGCTCGACGCCGCCTCGACGCCCACAGCGCCCAGGCGCTCCTTGACCTCCTTGGAGGACATGGTCTTGGCGACTTGCGGCACGACCTTGTCGATGACGCTCTTCGGCACACCCTTGGGCGCGTACAGGGCGAACCAGGTGACGGCCTCGAAATTGGGCAGGACGGTCTCGGCCAGGGTCGGCACGTTGGGCAAGGCTTCCGAACGCTTGGCGGTGGTGACCGCCAGCGCCTTCAACTTACCGGCCTTGATGTAGGACAGCACCGCGGGCCCCTGCTCAATGGCCATGACGACCCGCTCCGCGATCAAGTCCACCACCATCGGTGAACTGCCCTTGTATTGCACGGGAAACAGATCGACACCGGCGCGCTGCTTGAACAGTTCCATGAACACGTGTTGCGACGTGCCGGCGCCAGCGGAACCGTAGCCGTACTTGCCGGGGTGCTGCTTGAGAAAGGCGACGAGTTCCTGGATGGTACTGACCGGCAGCGTTGCGGGCACCACCACATACGAGGGATTGAAGCCGAGGATGGAGATGGGTTCTATCTTCTGGTAGACGCTGTCCATGCGCTTGCTCAGCAGCGGCAGCACCGAGAACATCGACGACGCACCGATCAGCATGGTGTAGCCGTCGGGTGCCGCGCGCGACACATAGTCCGCGCCGATGATGCCGGACGCGCCGGCACGGTTGTCCACGATCACGGACTGGCCCAGTTCGCCCAGGCCGGCCGCAACGGAACGCGCATACAGGTCGGTCGCGCCGCCGGGTGGATACGGCGCCACCAGGTTGATGGGCTTGTCCGGATAGGTCTGCGCTTGGCTGGTGCCCAGCAAACCCAGGCCACAGACCAGGCTGGCGAAAAGCTTTTTCCAACTGACGTTAAGCATGGTGATCAACCCCTTGAGAAGTTAGATGCCTTCGTTACGAGACTACTCGCTCGTTCTGTCTAGAAGAACTTCATTCTGCCAAACGGTACGCTACAATGTCAACTAGGACATGCACTAAATAGAGTCAATTAATGGCGGATGAACCAGAAAGCGACGCGAAGGCAGGCGGCGTTGCCGCGGTGGAACGGGCGATTGCCATACTCAATGCTTTCCAGGCAGGCGACGGTTCGCTATCGCTGAATGAGATCGCGCGTCGCACGAAGATGTACAAGAGCACCATCCTGCGGCTCCTGTCGACCTTGGTGCAGGAGCACTGCATCGTGCGCCTGGACGACGGCAACTATCAGTTGGGTTCGATGCTGTTGCACTGGGGCGGGCTATATCAGTCCGCCTTGCGCCTGGACGACCACGTGCCGCCGATGCTGCGCCGGCTGGTACAGGAGACCGAAGAGGGAGCGTCGTTCTTCACCCGGGAAGGCAACCACCGGGTCTGCCTGTTCCGGGTCGATTCGCCCCGGTCGATCCGCGACCATATCCGGACGGGAGACCTGGTGCCGCTGGACAAGGGTGCCGCGGGCCGGGTGCTGACCGCCTTCGATCCGTCGATCACACCCGCGTCGAGAGCGCCGGAGCAGCCCTACATCATTACTGTCGGGGAACGCGAACCGGATATCGCCGCCATCGCGGCGCCGGTATTCGGCCCGCATAAGAACTTGCGGGGAGCACTGGCCCTGTCCGGACCGGCGGCGCGATTCTCCGCGGAACTGCTGCCGTCGATGTCGACCCGCCTGCTGGCGGCGGCCGCCGACCTGACACGGCGACTGGGCGGCGACACCGCCGCCTTCGACAACTGGCAGGAAAAGAGGGTGTCGGCTGCGTAAGGTCGCGGCACAGGTGCCACGACCAGTACGCAAGCAGGTGCCGCAGCCGGCGCGGGCCAGCCGGCCGGGTTGCCAGACAGGCTTTCAAGCATGCCGATCGACCCGCATCTCGTGATGAATCACTTCGCCATCCTGCAGGATCTGCGTGTCATCCAGCCACAGGCTGCAGCGACGCATGGGCAGGTCCAGATGGCAGGCCGTATCGTTGTCTCCACCCACCTCCAGATTGGGACCGAGGGAGAACAGCACATTGCCGTAGAACGACAGCGCATTCATCACGTGCTCGCTCGACAGTTGGCGCGAGACTGAAAACTGGTACCAGCGCGCTTTCTCGTTGAGGCCCCAGCCTATATGGGAAATGGCATAGGCGCGATCGTCATTGAAGCTCTTGATATAGTCGTCTATGAGTTGAGCATCCATGCCTGCGCCGGAGATATCGATGACCCTGCCATCGGCGATCTTCAAGGTGACCGGCGATTCGACATAGCGCTTGAAAGCGCACAGGATATCCCCCGGCTGCAGGACGACGGTACCATTGACGCCGCCATCATTACCCTGGGTGAAAGAGAAGCCGGAAGGGAAATGGTCCCAGCGCCCGCGCTCATAGGTATAGCCGTATTCTGAAATCACAGGATATTGGCCAAGCCGGTACGTTACGTCGGTACCCGCGGAGGACGTGAACCTCAGTTGCCTGGCGCCTTCGAGCAAGCCCTTGGCGACCTCCACGCGGCGGCGCAGGTCTTCCGTGGGGAACATCTGCTTCAGCACATGGAAGGGCTCCATGACCCGCAGGATGCGTACACCAGCGGCCTGGATCTCCGCCTGTTCGCGCGAGAACAGCAGGCCCACCATATCGATGACCATGTCGGCCGACTTGAGCGTGCGCATGGCCAGCTCATTGCCGACCAGCGGATGCCTCCCCTGCACGCCCACGGCATTCTGCTGCCCGCGCCGCACGTTCAGATTGAAGGTCGTGGCGCCCAGGTCTTGAATCGCCGCCATGAAGGCATGGGCGTTGTCCTGCCATTCATCGCCGGCCGTCAGCACGACGACCGTCTCGCCTGGCTTGACGCCGCATAGCGTCATCTCTTTGGTGAACAGCTCAAGCACTTCCGCATCGACTTTCAATTGCGGTTCCTTTCCAGTGTCTGCACATGTCGGGCAAGGATTGCGCCCAACGCCGGTTTGAATGCTTCGAAATCCTCAGCCTGCATCTGATGGCCCACGCCGGGCAGGCGCGTCACGGCCAGGTCCTTGCGCAACTGCCGCATCTCCGCCACGTCATCGTCCGACACCACACCGCCCGCGCCGGCGCACAGCAAGGAGAGCGGTGCCTGTATCCGCGCGATGTCCGCGAAGATGTCTTCAGCGTGAAAGTCATCGTAGGTGACGTGCACCGCCCGTTCGTCGCACGTCGACAACCATTCGGCGCGCAGGGCTTGTAGCGCCTGCGGCCATGGCGTGGCGCCGCTGCTGCGCATCGCTTCCAGCGCCTCGCCACGATGAGCGGCGCGCAGCAGTCCCACGGTTCTTGCCTTGGGAACAGGATAGGCCCTGCGGCCGGGACCGCTGGTCGGCGGGTCGATCAACACCAGGCCCCCGGCAAAGCTTTGGGGTGCCATGGCTGCCGCGCGCAAGGCGATTCTTGCTCCCATGGAGTGGCCCAGCACGATGGGGGCGTGCAGGCCAGCGGCCTGGATGAAAGCGGCCACGTCCCGGGCACACGCATTCACGCCGTAGTCCAGATGCGGACCAGACTCGGAAAGCCCCCGCCCCCTGACATCCAGGATGTAGCAGTCGTAATCCGCGGCCAGGTACTCGCCTGCGTGGCGCCAAAGGATCGCCGGACTGACGATGCCCGGGACGATCAGCACGGCTGGCCCGGGGCCGGCCAGATGCAGATAGTGCTGCCGGATATCGTTGGCGCGCAGATGCGCGCCCTTGCATGACTCGCTCACGTCGTCTCCTTCACCGCAATCTTGATGGGGGGGTGCGCTGAACAGAACGATATTCTATCAAACAGAACTTTCACGTCAACCCTGGGACTTCCTGGCTGCCGTCGCCGGTGCTCGCCGGCATCGATCGCCCACCATTGCCTGCCTGCCTTTGCAACGTGCGTCCCTGTCTGCCCTTATCCGGCTACCGCCGCGCAGGCTACTATTGGCGGCGTCTGCAGCTCCGCTGTGACAACCCCGGGAAATCAGCCATCATCGGCGGCTTGGGCTCGTATTCGTTGAAGGAGCAGTGCCATGCATTCTTCCATCCATCGTCACGTCCGGCCCACCGTGGCCTTGCTGTGTTCCGCGCTGAGCGCCGTCTGCGTGGCGCAGGCGCCGGCCGGCCAGCCGCCCCAGCCCGCGAGCCCGCGCAACGTGGCGGCGCCTGCCGCCGATGGGCAGACCGAGCAGGCAGCGCTGGAGGCCGCCGATCATGCCTTGCAGTGGCCCCGCACCTTGAATGCAAGCGACGGCATGCAGGTGCAGTTGTACCAGCCGCAGATCGATAGCTGGAACGGCGACCAGATCGGTGGACGCATGGCGGTGGCAGTCGGCAAGGCTGACGCCAATCCCACCTATGGCGTGGTGCAGTTCTCCGCGCGGGCCGACGTCAACAAACCGGCGGGGCTGGTGAACGTCGACCGTATCCGCATCCAGAAGATCGACTTGCCGACGGCGCCGCAGAATGCCGCCCAGGTGCGCAGCCTGCTCGAATCCCATATCCCGCCCGAGCTCACCGCGCGGCTGGAAAACCTGCAGACCAGCTATGCCGTGTCGCAGAAGCTGGCATCCATGCCCTCGGTTCCGGTGAAGAACGCGCCGCCACGCATCATCTTCCGCTCCGTGCCGACCCTGCTGGTGCTGATCGACGGCAAGCCCTCGCTCTACGACGTCGAGGGCGCCAGCGGCTGGCGCCGGGTCGCCAACACGCGCGCCCTGATGCTGGCGGACACGTCCGGCTATTTCTACTTGAACGTGACGGGGCATTGGTTCCAGGCGTCATCGCCCACCGGCCCTTGGCAAGTGCTCAATAGCGCCTCGCAACCCCTGCTGGCCGCGGCTGCGGCCGCCGCGCGCACGGAGCAGCCAGATCCCATGCTGCCCCGCGACGGCAAGCCGTCCAGCATCACGCCGCAGGTGCAGGTCGAGACCAGTCCCGCCGAGCTGGTGGTCACCAGCGGCGCGCCGGAATTCGCCCCGGTACAAGGCACGGGCCTGCTGGCGATGACGAATGCCGATCACGCGGTGTTCATGAATCCGGCCAGCAATCGCTACTACATCCTGGTCTCCGGCCGGTGGTTCAGTGCCGCGCAATTGAACGGCACCTGGACCCACGTGGCGGGCAAGGACCTGCCACGCGATTTCGCCCGTATCGATCCGCGCGATCCCTCAGCGGGCGTGCTGGCCTCCGTGCCCGGAACACCGCAGGCCAAAGAGGCCGTCATCGCCGCCACCATTCCCCAGACCGCCACCGTCACGCGCGCCAAGGCAACGCTGAAGGTGGACTACCTGGCCGGGCCGCCGAACTTCGTGACTATCCCGGGCACACCGGTACAGTTCGCCGCCAATAGCCAGACGCCGGTCTTCCGTGTCGAGGGCGGCTATTACGCCTTGTCCAACGGCATCTGGTTCACCGCGGCGGCGCCCGACGGCCCCTGGCGCGTGGCGGACGCCGTACCCGCGGCGATCTATACCATCCCGGTGTCCTCGCCCTACCACTACGTGACCTATGTGCGGGTCTACAACGCCACGCCCACGACGGTGGTGTTCGGCTACACGCCCGGATATATGGGCGTGATGGTGTCGCCCGACGGCACGGTGGTGTACGGCACCGGCTATGTCTACCCGGCCTATGTCGCGGGGCCGGTCTATGTCGGCTATCCGCCCACCTACGGCTACAACGCCGCTTTCGACACCGCCGTCGGATTCGCCTTCGGCTTCGCGGCGGGTTCGATCTGGGGCGCGCCGGCGCCTTACTGGGGCCCTTATTGGGGCGCGCCATATTGGCGTGGCGTCAACGTCAACACCGTGGACGTATACGGCCACTGGGGCGCCAGCGGCACGGTCACCCACGCGGCCGGCTGGAACGGCTGGACCGGTACGCAATGGCAAGGCGCGCACGCCGAGGGCTACAACCCCGCCACCGGCGCCAGTTTCGCCGGGACACGGGGATCGGCGTATAACTGGCAGACGGGCAATTCGGCCGCCGGTTACCGCCAGGCGTACAACAATCCCACCACGGGCCGCTCCGGCGCCTCGCGCGGCGGCGCGGTCAGCAACGCCGATGGCGATTGGGCGGCCGGGCAGCAGAACATCCGCAACAATGCCAACACCGGCCGCACGACCGCCAGCTCGCGCAGCGCCACCGGCCAGGCCGGCAATGGCGTCGACTCATACAACAGCAAGGGCGTCACGCACAGCAGCAAGACCGGCAATACCGTGGGCTGGAACGACGGCAATGTCTACGGCGACCACAATGGCAACGTGTACCGCCACACCGAGGAAAACGGCTGGCAGGAGCACACGTCATCGGGCTGGCAACAAGCCACGCCCAATAACACCAACGCCGCCAACCGCAACTACCTGAGCCAGCAGCAGCAGGCGCGCAGCACATCGAACAACTACACCGGCGGCCGCTTCAACCAGGAATCCATGCAGGATCGCGGTTGGGGCAATCGCAGCTTCAACGGCGGTGGGCGCTTCGAGGGAGGTGGTGGCGGCCGGTTCCGGCGGTAAGCCTGGGTGCGTTGCCACCTCGGCGGCGGCCGCAGATACCCTGCCGTTACACCGCGGCAGGCTCGGCCGCCAGCGATTCCTCCAGAATCGCTATCGCCACCGCGGCCGCATTGCGTACGTGCAGGCTGCCAGCGGCACGCGCCGCCTTGCCATTGCGGTCTTCCAAAGCCTGCAGCAATACGGACAGCTCCGCCACGCTCTGCTTGCCCCGCCCCGGCGCCTGCATGGAGGTCGATCGCAACAGCATCACACGCGAATTCAGCAGGCGCAAGGTGGTCATCAGCGCCTCGTTGCCCGCGCCCTCCAGCAGCCGCTGATAAAACGTATTCTTGCTGGCGATCTGCTCAAGCGCGGTGCCGCGCGTCAAGGCTCGCTTGAGCGTCTGGAATGCGTCGCGCAAGTTCGCCAGTTGCACCTCCGACGCATGTTGCGCGAACAGCTGGCAGGCCAGGCCTTCCAGTTCCTCACGCACCTGGTAGATGCCGCGCGCCTGCTCCGGCGTTACCCGGGCGACGACCGGCCCCCGATGCGGGATGACGAGGATCAGCCCTTCGGATTCCAGCTGCCGCAACGCCTCGCGCACCAGCGTGCGGCTGACGCCGGTCATCTCGCAAAGTTCGCGTTCCGGCAGCCGTTCACCCGGGCGGAAACGGCCAACGAGAATCGCATTACGAATACTGTCGGTGACGCGATGGCGCAGTACCGAAGCAACGCGCTCGACCTTGAAATCGTCTTGTGTCTCTGCGTGAGAAGTCATGCATTTCTGAAGCATAGAAGGTCGCGTGCGCCTTGAGCGCCGCAAGACCACTGTGGGACATCCTGGAAGCGGGATAGTTTAGCCGCTTCCACATTGCGGGCCTGCAGTGGCGGCGGGGTCCTGACGCGAACCACGCCCCACGACCGCCACCGCGCGCCGCCTTCTGCTGCCTCAACGCCGCTTCGACTTCAACGCCGCCTGGACCTCAACGCAGTGGCGAATAATCCGTCGGCGCGAGGAAGAAATTCTCGATCCGCTCGACGATGGACTTCTCCGCCTCGCTGGCGGCGCGCTTGGCGATCCACTCCGGATCCGCCTGGAAGGCATTCCATTTCCGCTCCCGCTCTTCCATGTTCTCCCACTGCAACATGTATGTCAGCGCGTGGTTGCTCGGACCGACCAGCGTGGTCCAGAAACCCAGCGGCTTGATTCCATACTTCTCGAAAAAGCCCAGCGTCGTCTTCGTGAAGCGTTCGTTCAGCGCCGGCAAACGTCCAGGCAGGCAGTGGTAGATACGGGTTTCGATGATCATGGCATCTCCTTGGAGGGACTGAGAGTTTACCGTCCCGCCTGCAGATACTCGGCCTGGGGCAATTCCTCCTGCCAATCGGCCGCGCCCAGCGAGATGGCCAGGTGTGCCATCAGGGTATCGGCGGCGGCGCCGTGCCAGTGGCGCTCATGGGGCCCTATCCACACCACGTCGCCCTGGCGGATCTCCTGGGGCGGGGAGCCGTCAAGGCAGATCCAGCCTCGCCCCGCCGTCACATGCAGCACCTGGCCGTACTCGTGGGCGTGCCAGAAGGTGCGCGAGCCCGGTGGAAAGAAGACGTGGTTGATGCCGACATTGTCTTGCGGCGGCATGACCGGATCGGCATAGACGACACCACTGAATGTCGGGCCGCGCTGTTCCGAAGGCTTGCCCTGGTCGCGACCGTGAAATACTTGCATGACACTACTCCTTGGGTTGAACGCTATTCAAACGGACGCCGCCCGACACATCGCCGATGGCATCCACCACACGATTGCTGATCTGGTCGCCATAGCCGAGTGCGGTGGCCAGGCCGAAGCAGGCCGCGGGACCGGCGGCGTTAAGCGACGCCACGCCCAGCTCGCGCACCAGATCCACGTATAACACCACATCCTTGGTCATGAGCTTGTTGGTCAAGCCCCCTTCCAGGTAGTCGCCGTCCACGATAAACGGAAAGCGCTTGAGCGATGCGAAATTCACTCCGCTGCTGCTGTTGATGACCTCAAGCAGGCGGTGCAGGTCCAGGCCCGCCTTCTTGCCCGCCACCATGACTTCGGCGGTGGCCGCCAGGCTGACCGCGTTAAGGAAGTTATTGAGCAGTTTGGTGACGTGCCCGGCACCGCTGCCGCCCATCGTCACGACCTTGGCGCTGATGGGCGCGAACACCCAGCCCAGGGCTTCGACCGTGGCGGGGTCGCCGCCGACCATCAGGGTCAATGCCCCTTTTTCCGCGGCGGCTGCCCCGCCGGAGATGCCGGCGTCGACATACTGCACGCCCGCCTTGGCGAAGCGGGTATTCAGGCGCACGGTGGAACTGGCGGCCGCCGTGCTCAGGTCGACGACCACCTGGCCGGGGCGGCAGTTTTCGAGTATGCCGCCGACACCCTCCGCCACGGCCTCCACCACCTTGCTGTCGGGCAGCGACAGCAGTACGACATCGGCGCCCGCCATGACTTCCCGTATCGTGGGTAGCGCCTGCGCGCCAGCCGCTGCCGCACGGGTCGGGTCCGTGTCATGGCCCAGCACCGCGATGCCGGCATCGACCAGCCGGCGCGCCATGCGGCCGCCCATATTGCCCAGGCCGATGAAGCCGATTCGGTCCTTGTTCATTGCCCAGCCCCTTTGGCCTTGGAGGCCTTCGATGCCTTCGATGCCTTCGATGCCTTCGATGCCTTTGATGGTTTGGACGCCTTGGATCCCGCTGTTGCGGTGGTAGCCTCGGATGTCTTGTTCACCTTGGTTGCCGAACCTGCCGCCTCGGCTTCATACGCCCGGATGGCCTCCGATGCGACCCGGAACGCCGCCAGTGCCAGCGGCACGCCACAGTAGATGGCAGCCTGCAGCAGCACGGCGCGTATCTCCTCCTTGGAGACGCCATTACGCAAGGCCCCTCGTACATGCACGCCCAGTTCGTGATGCTGGCTGGTGGCAGTGAGCATCGCCAGGTTGATGATGCTGCGAGTCTTGAAGGGCAAGGTATCGTCGCCCCACACTTCGCCCCAGCAGTACTCCGTCACCAGCCGCTGCATGGGCCGGTTGAACTCGTCGGCGGCCGCCCACGAGCGCTCGACATGATCGGCGCCGAGCACCGTCTTGCGGTTCTCGAAGCCCGTGGAAAACCGATCGGATTCAGCCATTACATAACCTCCTGCGTCATCGATACGCCGCTGCGTGCCGCAACGGCGGGAAAGCGGTGTTCTGGTTTGCCCAGCGTTTTGCCAGCGCGTGCCTGCTTGCTGCCCAGGCTGCTGGCCAGGCTGCTATTTCCCCGGCCAGATAGGCTGGGCAACCGCCTGCGCCTCCGGGAATACCGTGACAGGCACACCGTTCTGCCACTGGATCACCGTCAGCGTCGCGCCGACCCGATGGCCGGCCTCGTCAAACTTCAGCACGCCGCCGGGAAAATAGGGGCTGGGGCCTTCGTCCAGCGTATGCATCGCCTGGCCGACCGCCTCGCGGTCGGCTTTCTTCCCGCCCTCCGTTGCGGCACGCTCCAGAGCGGCTTTCATGATCCACATATCGCCGTACGTCGAGATGGCGTTCTGCGTCATCCAAGGCTCGTTGTATTCCGTCTTCATGCGCATGATCAACGCCTCCTGACCCTTGGCGCCCCAGTTGCCCACCGCCGACATGACGCCATTGAGCAGCGTCGGGCTGACCGTCTTCATCACTTCGGGCTCGGCGATGGCGATACCGAAGGAGATCACCGGCACCTTCACATTGGTCTCATTCATCTTCTCCAGGATGAGCTTGGCGTCGGAGATCACGGTGGGCAGGAAGAACAGCAGATCGGGACGGCGCGAACGTACCCGCTGGATCAAGGACGACGCATCGGCCAGCGGCGGCGTGAAGGTTTCATCGACCACCAGCTCCAGACCGTTCTTCGCCAGCAGGCCATCCTTCAAGGCTTTGACCGTGGACAGCGAGGCCGCTGTGTTGTCCGTGACGATGGCCACGGTCCTGGGACGCTTGCCCGACGCCTTCTGCGCCAGCTCCAGGATACTGGGCAACGCGATCTCGGCCTGCCGGCCGGCCGGCGCCGACGTCTGGAATACATACTTGAAGCCGCGCGCGGTGATCAGGTCGGAATACGACAGCGTCAGGACAGGCAGCTTGGCCCGCTCGGTCACCTCCGTCACGGCCAGGGTAAAAGAACTCAGGTAGGCGCCGGTGGCGGCGACCAGGTCGGGATAGTCGGCCACCATGCGCTCGGCCGCGCTCTTGGCCTTCTCGGTGGAATCGCCGGAATCGACCACCACCAGCTTGAGCTTGGCGCCGCCCAGCGCCTTGATGCCGCCCTGGTCGTTGATATCCTTGACGCCCATCGTGGCGCCCATGCGCATCACCTGGCCATAGCGCGCATAGATGCCAGACATGGGGGCGATGAGCCCCACGCTGACGTCGGGCGCCTGCGCCATGGCGTTGCCGCCGCCCAGCAGGCTGGCGCCCAGGGCCAAGCCGATGAGACTGAAAACCGCTGATCTTCCGTTCATGTCGATCTCCTCGCCTTTTCCGCCTCGGTCCGGGCGGACTATGAGCTACATCCCAAGATATGCGCGGCGGACACGGTCGTCCGCCTGCAGCGTCTGATGCGTGCCCTCCAGCACTACGCGCCCGGTTTCCAGCACGTAGCCCCGGTCGGCGTACTGCAGCGCCTCCGCCACCCGCTGCTCCACCAGCAGGATGGTCAGCCTCGCCTCCCGACGAATGTCGATCAGGCGTTCGAAGATGAAGTCCGCCACGGCGGGAGCCAGCCCCATCGAGGGCTCGTCGAGCATCAGCAGGCGCGGCGATGACGCCAACCCCCGGCCGATCGCCAGCATTTGCTGCTCGCCGCCCGACAGCGTGCCTGCCAGTTGCCGGCCGCGCTGCTTGAGCACGGGAAACCAGCTATGGATGCGCTCCAGATTGCGCGTCCAGTCGCGCCGCCCGGCATCGGTATAAGCGCCCATCTCCAGATTTTCGAGCACGGTCATCGAGGCGAACACCTGCCGGCCTTCGGGCACATGGGCAATGCCCAGGTGCGGCCGCCGGTCTGCCGGAACGGCCAGCAGATCGCGGCCGTCGAAGCGGATGCTGCCGGCGCGGGCGCCGACGCTGCCTGAAATGGTCTTGAACAAAGTGCTCTTGCCCGCGCCGTTGGGGCCGACCACCGAGATGAACTGGCCTTCGCCGACGACCACCGACACCCCCTTGAGCACCGGCACCGCGGAATAGCCGGCCTCCAGCCGATCGATTTCAAGCAGCATGTTGGGCGCTCCACTTCTTGCCCAGATAGGCCTGGACCACCTGCGGATCCTGGGTGATCGACTGCGGATCGCCGCGGGTCAGCACCTGGCCGTGGTCCAGCACCAGGAACTCGTCGACCAGGCGCACCATGGTCTGCATGGTGTGTTCGATGATGACGACAGTGATGCCTTCAGCGGACAACGCGCGGATGGCGTCGACGATGCCGTCGACCTCGCCGTGCCCCAGGCCTGCCAGGGTTTCGTCCAGCAGCAGCAGTTCGGGTTGACCCGCCACCGCGCGCGCCAGCTCCATCAGGCGCAGTTCGCGTGTGGTGAGCAGCGCGGCGACCTTGTCGGTGCAGTCGGACAAGCCCACCCGCGCAATCGCCTGAGCCGTCAACGCGTCGGCGCTCGCCTCGTCCCTGGCACGCACGTAGGCGCCGACCTTGACGTTCTGCGCCACCGTCAGCCGCATGAAGGGGCGCATCACCTGGAACGTGCGGCCCACCCCCGCGGCGCACAGCACGTGCGGCTTGCGGCCCGCCATGTCGACCCCGTTCAAGAGCACCCTGCCCGTGTCCGGCCGCAGGAAACCGTTGAGCAGGTTGAACAACGTGGTCTTGCCGGCACCGTTGGGACCGATGATGCCCAGGATCATGCCGCGCCGCACCGAAAAGCTGACGTCCTGCACGGCCTTGAGCCCGCCGAAGCTGCGCGAGACGCCCTGGACGTCGAGGATGATGCCGCCGGCGGCAGAGGGCGCGGCGGGTCGAAGCATTGGGGTCACGCCGGCCGGCGCGGCCGGAATCGCCGCGACGGCGGCCGTCTTACGCCGTTGCCAGCCATCCCGCAACTTCCAGAACACGCCCTCGGGCGCGATCAGGATCACGGCGATGATGGCCACACCCAGGATCACCCCCTGGATGCCCGGATAGGTGCCACCCAGCTCCGCATGCAGGATTTCGCCCAGCGGCACCAGGATGGCCGCACCGATGATGGGCCCCCACACCGACCCCACGCCGCCGAACATCGACACCGTCAGCGCCTGGGCCGACACCAGCATGCCGAACACCGACACCGGTGTCACCACCAGCAGCACGACTGCGTAGAACGCTCCGGTGACGCCGGCAATGGCACCGCTCAGCGCGATGGCACACAGCTTCCAGCGCAGCGTGTCAATGCCGGCGGCCTCCGCGGCCGCTTCGTTCTGCTTGATGGCGATCAACGCCATCCCGAAACGCGTACGCTCCACATGCAAGGTGATCTGCACGAAGACCAGCAACATTACCAGTCCGACCGCGGTGTAGTAATGGCGATCGGCGAACTGCATGTACAGGCCCGGATTCTCGCGCTGCATCGGGAAGGTCATTTCCTGCAGGCCCAGCCACTCGAACACATACAGCAGGGCCAGCGGATACGCCAGCATCGCCAGCGCGAAATAGTGTCCCCGCAATCTGAACGTCGGCACGCCCACCAGCACCCCGGCCACGGCGCCGATCACGCCGGCCAGCGGCAGCATCACCCACGGTGACAGGCCCAGGTACACCTGTCCCAGCACCGCGGAATAGGCGCCCAGGCCGAAGAACGCGGCATGGCCGAAGGACACCAGGCCCGTGTAGCCGCTCAGCATGTTCCAGGACAGGCCGAAGCAGGCCCAAACAAGCACCAGCGTGAAGATAAGTTGGTGATAGGCATTGTTCACCAGCAACGCGGCGGCCAGGTAAAGCACCGCGACCAGCAACATGGTCAGGGAAGTGGGCAGTCGTTTCATCAGGTCCGCTCCGAAACACGGCCGAACAGCCCTTGCGGCCGC
Source organism: Achromobacter sp. HZ34 (assembly GCF_002209485.1). Classification (GTDB taxonomy): domain Bacteria; phylum Pseudomonadota; class Gammaproteobacteria; order Burkholderiales; family Burkholderiaceae_B; genus Bordetella_C. Next base: position 416,186 of record NZ_NJIX01000005.1, read on the forward strand.
AACATCACGATCAACAGGAAGATCACGAAGATCGCCGCATTCTGCAATTGCATGGGCAGCACCAGCGCCGACAGCTGCTGCACCAGGCCGATCAGCATGCCGCCCCAGAACGCGCCAAGGATGCTGCCTATGCCGCCCAGCACCACGCCGGCATACATGATGATCACGTACTCAAGGCCGACGAAGGGATGGAAAGGAAAGTTGGTCGCCAGCAGGCCGCCCGCCAGCGCCGTCACCGACGTGCCCAGGGCGAAGGCGATGCGGTAGGCGCGATTGACGTCGATGCCCATGTAGGAAGCGGCCACCGGATTGTCGGCCGCGGCACGTAAGGCCTTGCCCAACCGGCTGCGCGAGATCAGCGCCCCCAGCAGCAAGATGGCGGCCACGGAAATCAGCGCGGCCACGGCACGGCCCTTGTTGGCGAAGACGCTGACGTAGTCACCCCACAACGGCCCGATCTCCCAGGCGCTGCTCGACAAGGGCGTGCGCAGCGACACCAGTTGCGGCCCGAACACCATCATGCCGCCGTTCTGCAGGATCAAGGCAATGCCCAGCGTCAGCACCAGTTGCGCATAGTGGCCTTCACCATCCAACGCCGCGCTGCGCCGGCCCGTTACCCGCGAAATCAGAAAGCGATGCGCCAGATAGCCCACCGCGAACATCACCGGCACGGCCAGCAGCACCGACGCGTAAGGGGCCAGTACGCCTGCCGCCACCCAATGCCCGCCCAGCAGAATGAAGAAGTAGTACGTCACGTACATGCCGAGCATCATGAAGTCGCCCTGGGCGAAATTGATGACGCGCATGATGCCGAAGATCATGGCCAGGCCCACACACATCAGGCCGTACAGGCCGCCCACCAGCACGCCGGCGGTAAGCGCCTGCAGGAACGCTTCAAGCTGGATCTGCAGTCCGGTCATATCCATCGTGTCAGGCCTCTTTCTTCGTCCGAAGTCCGGACAGCCGCGCGGCCGCGTCAGTAGCCAAGGACGGTCATCGCGCCATCCACTTTCAGCGTGACGCCCGCGACCATCGCGCTGGCCGGCGAGGCCAGGAACAGCGCCACTTCGGCGATGTCACCGCCGACGGCCAGCCGGTTCAATGGCGTGCGGCGGCGGCGCATATCCCAGCCCTCTTCCGAGATCACGGAGCTCGCCCCTGGCGTGACCACCGGCCCCGGCGCCAGCGCGTTGACGCGGACGCCGTAAGCGCCCAGCTCCGTCGCCTGTTGCCGGGTCAGGGTATCCAGTGCGCCTTTTATCGCGCTGTAGACCGCCGCGTTCTTGATCGACACCGACACAGCCACCGACGACAGGTTGATGACCGCCCCGCCACCGCGCGCGATCAGGTGGGGCGTGGCGGCCTGCAGGGACCACAAGGCGCCCTTCAAACCCACGTCTATCATCCTGTCGACCTTGTCTTCCGGCATGTCCGCCAGCGGCGCGTAGTAGAAATACGCGGCGTTGTTCACCAGGATGTCCAGGCCGCCTGCCTGCGCGGCATAAGCGTCGATGACCTGCCGCACTTGCGCCCGATCGGCGACGTCGCAGGCCAGCGTCGTGGCGCCAGGTAATTTGCGCGCGGCCTCGGCAAGCCGCGTTGCATCGATATCCAGCAGCCCTACCTGGGCGCCCTCGCGCAGATAGGCTCGCGCGATGTCCAGGCCGATGCCGCCGGCGCCGCCGGTGATGATCGCGACTTTTTCTTCCAGCACTCCCATACCGTCTCCTTGGCTTGCGCCCCGCCCGGCGTTGAAGATGTCCCGGACGATGCCCGGCGCTGCCCCACAATTTTCGATGATTTGTATGATGGACTGATTGTATGATTGAATTATGATTCAGGCAGTGATGTGAATGTCGTATTCGATCTAGGACTTACCCTGCCCCAGCCTGGATTGCCGGCCCGCTTTCCGGCCCGCGTTGCCGCAGCGGGCCTCGGACGCCGAACCACCAGGACGAAGAACCATGGCGCCGCTTCAGTGCGAGCAGCCACAGCCACCGGAGACAACCGTGAGCCACACACCCCCAAGCGCCCTTGCCCCCTTCCAGGTCTACGCCATCCGCTACGCGCATCACGCCAATCGGCGGGCCTCCGACAACTACCTGGGCAGCGTCGATTTCCACGACGCCGATTCCGACCTTGACTATTTTGTGTGGGTGCTGCGCCGCGGCAGCGAGGTCTATCTGGTCGATACCGGCTTCGGCGAAGAAGCCGCCACCCAGCGTGGCCGCGACCTGCTGCTGCGCCCGGCCCAGGGACTCACGCTGCTGGGTATCGACGCAGCCTCTATCCGCGACATCATCATCACCCATCTGCACTACGACCACGCCGGCACGCTGGGCGACTTCCCGGCGGCCACCCTGCACGTGCAGGACGCCGAGGTCTCCTATGCGACCGGCCGCTGCATGTGCCATGGCGTCATGCGCCATCCCTACGACATCGAGGACGTCGTCACCTTCGTCCGCAAGGTGTACGCCGAACGCGTCAAATTCCACCGCGGCAGCGCCGAACTGGCGCCCGGCCTGTCTGTGCACCTGGTGGGCGGCCATAGCGCGGGCCTGCAGGTCGTGCGAGTGTGGACGCAGCGCGGCTGGGTAGTGCTGGCATCCGACGCCTCGCATCTGTACGGCAACATCGGGCGCAATGCGCCCTTCCCGCTGGTGCACAACGTGGCCGACATGATGGAGGGCTATAGCATCGTGCGCGCCATGGCCGACTCCGAAGCCCACATCGTGCCGGGGCACGATCCCCTGGTGATGCAGCGCTACCCTGCCGCCAGCCCGGAACTCGAAGGCAAGGTGGTGCGCCTGGACGTGGCGCCCTCCGCATGAAGGCTGCCGCGCCCCTGGCCAGCCAGGGCGCGACCCGGTTTGCGGCTCGGGACCGCTGGGATCACCCTGCCGGCTCCGCTCATTGCTTCGCACGGACTTTCACTCCGGCCCAGTCCTCCACCACGCGGGCCACGTCGGAATAGTCCGCATTCGGGCCGCAGATGGCGGTGGTCATCACCAGCATCTCGCGCACGGACGAGCCCACCACCATGGGCACGCCACGCGCTTCGGCCTCTTCGAGGCACAGGCGGACATCCTTGTGCGCCAACCGCGCGGCGAAGCCCACGTTGAACGTACCGGTCAGCACGGCCTTGGGAAACTTGTCCACGGTGGCGGAGTTGCGTCCCGAGCCGGCATTGATGACATCGATCATGACGCTGGGGTCGAGCCCGGCCTTCACGCCCAGCGCCATGGCTTCCGCGGTGATAGCTACGGCCGTGGCGGACAACAGGTTATTCGCCAGCTTCATCACCTGGGCCTGGCCCGCTTCCGTGCCCAGATGAAACGGCTTGCCGAAATTGCTTAGTACCGGCGTCAGCGATTCATAACGAGCCAGCGGGCAGGCCGCCATGATCGCCAGCGTGCCCCGTTCAGCGCCGCCTACACCACCGCTGATGGGTGCGTCGACATATTCGATACCTTGCTCCGCCAGGATCTCGAAGCCGCGCCGCGCCGCCGCCGGCCCGATGGTCGACAGGTCCACCACGCATTTGGCCCGGCTTGCGCGCGCCAGGCCGGTATCGCCGCCCAACACCTTCTCCACCACCTTGCCGTCCGGCAGGCTCAGGAACACCACATCGGCGGCATCGCCCACGCCCTTGGCGCTATCGTGGGCCACGGCGCCGCGCGCCGCCAGCTTTTGCACCACCGCCGGGTTGCTGTCGGTCACGTGCAGTACGCAGCCGGCGTCGAGCAGGCGTCCCGCCATGGGACCACCCATATTGCCCAGTCCGATGAATCCGTAAATCGTCTCGCTCATTTTTTGTCCTCACTCAGGAAAAGCCGCGCGCGGGGCACGGCAGGGTTCAGCGTGCTTCCAGCCCGATCTTCTTGGCCAGCTCGGCGAATTGCGTCTGGTCGCGCTGCAAGGTACTCGTGAAACTTGTGGGGCTGCGTTCCTGCGCCGAAGGAATCCGTGACGCCAGCGTGTCGATGCGCGTACGGAATTCAGGCGTCTGCACCGCCTTCGACACCGCCTCGGCCAGCTTGTCCACGACATCCTTGGGCATGCCTTTCGGTCCAACCAGGCCATTCCATATCTGCAGGTCGAACTGCGGCACGCCGCCCTCCGCGAAGGTAGGCACATCCGGCATCTGCGGCAGGCGTGCCTTGGACGCCACCGCGATAGCCTTGATCTGCTTGCCGTTGTGCAGGGGCAGCATGGTCACCGTCTGGTCGAGTACCGCCTGGATGGTGCCGCCGATCAAGTCGGTGATGGCCGGACCTGAACCACGGTACTGGATCAGCTCGGCCTTCACGTCGGCCATCTGCAGGAACAGGGCCTCGGCCAGGTGAGCGGTGGTGCCAGGGCCGCCTGAACCGAAGTACAGCTTCAACTCGCCGCTGCGCATGCCCTTCAGCATGGACGGCAGGTCCTTGATGCCGCTCTGGTTGCTCACGCTCAGCACCATGGGAACGTTGGCGACCGTACCGATCGCCGTCGTGTCCTTCACGATGTCCAGGCCCGCCTTGGGATAGAGCAAGGGAATCAGCACCATGGATTGATTGCTGAACATCAGCGTGTAGCCATCCGGTGCGGAGCGCGCCAGCCTTTGGAAACCCAGCAGTCCGCCCGCGCCGGTGACGTTTTCCACCACGAAGGTATTGTTGGTCACCTTGCCCAGTTCGGTAGCCACCAGGCGGGCCAGTGCGTCCAGGCTGCCGCCGGGCGCCACACCCACGATGATGGTGACAGGCTTGGACGGGAAGCTGTCGTTGGCAAAGGACGTACCGACCAGAGCCAGACTCAAACCCAGGCTCAGGCCAAAGCGCAGCCCAAAGCGCAGCCCAAGGCTTCGACCCTGGCCCAGGCCCAAGGCGATGCCGGCAAGTGCGGATGCGATGCGTGGCTTCATTTTTGTCTCCTCTCCGTGGGGGTGGCCTTTGCGGCCTTGTCATTCAGGTTTGGATAAGAAAGCGGGTCAACGTCTGCTTAGCAAGCGCACCAGCAAACCGAGGGAATCGGCTCGCTCCAGATGCACGACGGCATCCAGGCACGCTTCGGTGGTGGCCGGCGCCAACCCGGCCTGCGGGAACAGGTGCAGGAATTTGTCTTCGACGTCGCGCCAGGCAATGCCGCGCGCGCCGGATCCCCGGGGCATGATGCAAGTGCCGCGATGCACGGCGCCATCCTTCATGTGCAGGGTGACAGTGCCGCCATGCCTGTGCGGGAAGCGGTCCGGCAAGGGCGGCGGGGCGGGATCGAACTCCACCTTGTCCTGCAGCGCGGCAACCACCGGGTCCGCCATCCTGGCCTCGTCCATGTGCTGCCAGGAAAAGCCGCCGTCGACGATGGCGGCGGCGACGAAGTAATGCAGGCTGTGGGCGGCGTCGACCAGGTTGCGCGGATGCGGGTCGCCCTTGAAATTGGTCCACTGCACCGCGGCCGACACAACGACGCGGGCTATGTCGCCGGGATTGATCCGGGCTGCGCCACCTGTGCCAGCCGTGCCATTCGTGCCATTCGTGCCGCTCTCGCCGTTCGTGTCACTCCCACAATCACCCCCCCCTGCGCGAGCCGCATTCGCCGCGGCCTCGGCGGTGGCGTGGAAAGGATGCGCGCCCGGCATGAGCTTGATCGCCAGGTCGGTGACGATGTCCCAGGACTCACCCCAGTCGCGCACGATATCCTCGCGGGCTTGCCCACCCAGGGCATCGAGAAAGCCGCGTGGCCGCTCCAGCACCGCCAGTTCGCTTTCGAAACCGCACTGGGCCGCCAACGCGGCGCGGATGCCCGTGCTCGCCGCCAGGCCGGCGTGATATTCGCGCGCCCAACTCGTGTCCGCCGCGATGGCCATGCCGCCTATCGACGTGGCCGACAACGCGATCGCCTGCGCCAGTTGCCGCGCATCCAGCCGCAGCAGCACGCCAGCGGCGATGCAGGCGCCAAACACGGTGGCGTACGAGCCATGGAAGCCGCGCTGCATGCGCACCGGCGTCAGCGATTCGTCGATGCGTCCGGCCACCTCGTAGCCCAGCACCATGGCAGTCAGCACATCGCGGCCGCCCGCGCCTTCGCGCTCGCCGACCGCCAGCGCCACACTGGAGATGATGGTGCCGATGTGCGCGATGCTGCGCATGTCGCTGTCGTCCGACGCCGCCGCGTCGCTGGCTACCGCGTTGACTCGCGCGGCACTGGCCAAGGGCAGGCGACCGCCGTCGAACCATAGCGCCGCCGCTGCCGTGCCCCCATCGGCCACATCCAGCTCGCGCACGATGCGGGCCGATTCGATGCCGTAGCCGACCGCGGCACTGGCAAGGGTACTGGCCAGGCTCATCTTGGCGTGTTCGAGGCTCAGCGCCGGCAGGTCGCCATGGCGCGTCGACAGGACGAGTTCGGCCAGTTGACGCGCCAGGGGCGGCGTCAATGAAGGAGATTGCACAATCGGATTCCTTCCGAAGGTTTTAAAGACGCATCACTGCGGCATCACTGCGGCATCACGGTGGCATCACTGCGTCGCCGTGCCCAGTTCCTTGAGGACCGGCACCCATTTGGCCAGGTCCTGGCGCACCAAGTCCCGGAAGGCCGCGGGTTTGGGTATGGGGGTATCGGGCAAGGTGAAGCCCTGGCCGATCAGCTTGTCGCGCATGGCCGGATTGCTCATGACCTTGTCCAGCGCGCCATACAGGCGCGCGGAAACGTCGGTCGGCAGGCCGGCCGGTCCGACCAGGCCCCACCAGAGCGTGACCGAGTAGCCCTTGAGGCCGCTCTCGTCCAGGGTGGGTACGTCCGGCAACAGGGCCGAGCGCCTGGGCCCGGTCACCGCCAGCGGCCGCAGCTTGCCGCCCTTTACCAGGCCGATGGCGGCGGGCAGGTTGTAGAAGCCCATGTCGACGTCGCCGCTGAGAATGGCGGCGAGACCTTGCGGCGCGCCCGTATAGGGCACGTGCATGAGCGGCTTGGCCAGATACTTCGCCACCGTGGCGCCGGCGATATGGTGGCTGGTCCCCACCCCGCTGGACGAATAGCGGAAGGTCTCCGGCGGCTTGGCCTCGATGGCATCGAGCAGGGCGCGCGCCGTCTGGTAAGGCGACTTCTCCGACACGACCAGCAAATTCTGCACGTCGGCGATCTCGCTGATGAAGCTGAAGTCCTTGATAGAGTCGTAACCCGGGGCGCTGTATAGCACCTGGTTGTTGACGAAGGTCCCCTGCGCGGCGATGCCCAGGGTGTAGCCGTCGGGCCTGGCGCGGGCGATGTCCGTCGTGCCGATGGTGCCGCCCGCCCCGCCCTTGTTATCCACAACCAGGGGCTGGCCCAGTTGTTCGGCCAGCGCCGACGCCACCGCGCGCGACAGCGTGTCCGCAGCGCTACCGGCGGCGAAGGGCACGATGAGCTTGATGGGATGGTCGGGATAGGCGGCCTGGGCGGGTGCGCTCGACATGGCGCTCAACGCCACGCCGCACAGGAAACTCCCCCGGATCGCGCGGACTGTTGCAGGCCGATTCGCAAGCGGACTCCGAATTCGGCTCAAGAACCGACCCAGAAGCCGCGGGAAGGATGATGCCTTACGTCTAAAACGCTTGGTCACGTTGTCTCCTCCTGGCCGGATCTTTTGCCGCCCTGCAACATGGCGATCCTTCGTCCGGCACTTGATTTAGTTTTGTGCAGCAAGGCAGACTGTAGGCCGCTTCCTCTTGAGTGTCTGTGGAAACTTATTCCTGGATCATTTAATCCATCTCAACAATGCACAAGCTGAGAAACCGTCTCGCCCCGCTGCGGGTGCTGGATGCCGTGTACCGCGGTGGCGGCGTCGGCCGTGCCGCCGAACTGCTGCACATCACGCCCGGCGCGGTCAGCCATCAGTTGCGCCGGCTGGAGACCGAACTTGGCGTGCCGCTGGTGCGCAAGGAGGGACGCGATATCGGGTTCACCGCGGCCGGCGCCGAGTTGGCCGTGCAGGCCGCCCAGCTCTTCGATCAATTGGAATCCGTGCTGGCCAAGGCCGCCGAGACCGGCGCCAACCGCCGCATCCGGGTCAAGGTCATCCCCAGCCTCGCCATCAAATGGCTGATGCCCCGGCTCGGTTCACTGTACGCGCGGCATAGCAACATCGACATCGAAGTCGCCACGGTGGCCCGCGCGGATGACACGGACCTGCACAATGCCGACTTCGTCGTGCGCTGCGGCAATGGGCACTGGCCTGGCTTGAGCGCCCACCTGCTGTTCCCGGACGAACTGGTGCTGGCATGTGCGCCGGCGATGGCCGAACGCCTGCGCGCGCCTGCGGACGTGTTGGGCGAGACGCTATTGAAGTCCATGATCGCGCCAGAGTGCTGGAATCGCTGGCTGCACTCCACCGGCCTGGCGCCCAGAAGCGACACGCGCTTCCTGCCGCTCGCCAATGCAGTGCTGTGCCTGCAGGCGGCGGCCGAAGGCCTGGGTATCGCCGTGACGCAGCGCGCCTATATCACCCAGGACTTCGCCACCGGCCAACTGGTGCAGCCGCTGGCGCACAGCGCGCTCAGCGGCCATGGCTACTATCTCGTCAGCGACCCGGCGCGGGCAGCGGTGCAGCCCTTCAGCACTTTCGCCGACTCGATACTCAGCGTCAGATAATGGCGACTGCATCTTCCCGCAGCAGCACATCTTCATAGAACGCACCGATCGGCAGGTGCAGATCCCGCACCTGGATTTCCAGCACCCAGATGCCGTCGCTGGGAACGAAGTCGGCGGCAGCCAGTTGGTGCTTGCCGTACAGCGCGTGAGGGAAATCGGCGACGCGATGCCCCGGAATTTCGCGGACCACGGTGCAGCCGTATTCCCGGGCATAGCCGTCGGCCGCGTCGTAGAGCCCCGCGCCCGTCAGGCCCTGCAGCCAGGCCAGCCGCGTGCGCTGGAATACCAGCCGGGCCGCTTCGGCGCAGCGCGCGTGGTCTGCGCTGGGGCCCGTGGCGAAGGTGTCGCCGTAATCGCCTTCGTAATTGTCCCAGACAGGGCCGATGTCGACCACGAAGATGTCGTCTTCTCCCAGGACGCGCTGGCGGTCGGTGGGATGGATCGCCGGCGATTGGGAATCTGCGCCGAAACGAATGTAGGTGGGATGCCAGTTGTGCGACGCACCCATGCCGCGCAGGTGCTGGTCCGCCAGCGCGATGGCCGCTGCCGTCGTCATGCCTGGACGTATCAAGGCGGCGATTTCATGCACGGCGGCGATGGAGCGGCGGCGCGCCTGCAGGATGCCCTCCATCGTGAAGCGGGCGCCGACTTGCTCCCAGGGGTGCTTGGGGGGCAACCGCGTTGGGGACGCGGAACTTGCCACGGTGGGCGCGGCATCGTCAGACGGCACGAACGCTTCGGATTGGAAACGTTGCTCAGGCAGGCCCTGTTGTTGCAAGCGCTGACGCGCGGCGCGGACCATCCCCGGGTTGCCACAGGCGTAGACCATGCTGTGTTGCCAGTCGTGGCCGGCGTCCGCGGCGACGTCCTGCACGTAGCGGGAACTGCTGTTGCTCACAACCGGCTGCCAGCGGAAGATCGTGTCCTTGCCTTGCAACGCATTCAGCAGCCCGGCCGCATAACAATCGTCCGGCTCCCGCCCGCCCCAGTACAGCGTGACGGATCGCAGCCGCCGGCTTTCGATGGCGGCCATCAGGATGGGGAATACACCCGCGAAACCGGTACCCGTTGCCAGCAGGACCAGGTGCTCGATGCCATCCGCCAGCTCGCCCGGCCAGACGCAGGCGCCCTGCGGGCCTTCCAGGGCCAACGTGTCGCCTGGCATCAGTGCCGGCAGGACACCATCGGTGAACACGCCACCGGGCATGCGCCGGATATGGAATTGCAGGCGGCACCGATCGCCCGTCGCCTGCGGCACGCTGGCGATCGAGAAAGGCCGCCGGCGGCCGTCTTCCAGCAGCAGAAGGACATGTTGCCCGGGACGGTAATCGAAGGGCTCGTCACCCTGAACCTCGACGATGAGTTCCGTCACGTTGGCCGTCAAAGGGCGGCGCGTCACCACCCTGGCGTCGCGGCGTGCCGGCGGCCGGTCGGGCGCCTGCCAATGGGGGAAGCGCAAAGCCAGGTCGCTGGTGGCCCGGCATTGGCACATCAGCAGTTCATCGCTGGCAGGCACATAGGAACGCTCAGTGGGCGCAACGAGAGGCTCGAATTCCCCGTCCAGCACCTGGGCGCGGCAAGAGCCGCACTCGCCGCGTCGACAGGAAAAGGGAACCGGCACGCCGCTGGCCAGCGCGGCATCCAGGATGGACACCTGGTCATGGGTGGAGAACGAGCCCGATTCGAGCGTGATGGTGTAGGGTCGAACGGCAGGTGTAGTCATCGACGGTTCCAGGCTTGTCGGTCAAATGCGCTTTGAGGGTCAGGCTGCGGCTGGCTTACGGCTTGCCGGCTTGCTGCGGTGGATGGGTGGATGGTGCCTAAGTTATCGATAAAATGGCTTCTTCAATAGGGCCATATCGATAAATATGAGCAAGCCACTTTCGGTTCGGTACAAGGCCGAATCCAGCCTGGACCTGCCGGCGTCGCCTTTGCGGACAGGCGAATCCAAGCAGGCCTGGGTATATCGGCAAATCCAGGAAGGCATCCTGCAAGGCGCCCTGGCGTCGGGCACCCGGCTGCCGTCCACGCGCTCGCTGGCACAGCGGTGGGAAGTGTCGCGCTCCACGGTCGAGGCGGCGTATGACCAGTTGCGCGGCGAAGGCTATACGACCGGGACCGTGGGATCCGGAACCTATGTGTCGGCCGTGATCCCGGATCGGTTCTTTCGGCATGGTCTGCCGGCCCAGGGCAAGGATCATGGCAAAGGCGGCAGCCCCGGCAAAAGCCACAATGGCGGGCTGGACCAGGGCGCAACCGGGCGCCGTGGCGAAGCCGCATCGTTCCAGCGCATCGACGTCGACGCCGACAACGTGTCCGCGCGCCGGGCGAGCGATTTAACGCCCCTGTTCGCCGCCCGCACCGCGGATGCTTCGATATTTCCCATGGCAGCCTGGCGCCGAGCCCTGATGGCCAGCGCGAAAGCCGTGACGCCCGATCAACTGGCGCAAGAAGCGCCGCAGGGCTGGCGCCCCTTGCGTGAGCAGATCGCCCGTTACCTGGGCGCCGCGCGCGGCATTTCCTGCGATGCCGACCAGGTCGTCATACTCACCGGCATCCGCGATGGCCTGGACCTGAGCGCCCGCGTCCTGCTGACGCCGCAAGACCAGGTATTGGTCGAAGATCCGGGCTATCTGACGGCCCTGCCCCTGTTCAGCCAATTCACGTCGAAAGTCGTACCCATCGCCATCGACGAACAGGGTTTTTCAGTGGAGCGCGCCAGGCGGCACCGCGGCGTGAAGCTGGCGCACGTCACACCCGCGCATCAATCGCCCGTCGGAGTCACCATGCCGGTGTCACGCCGCCTGGATCTGCTGGCCTGGGCCGCGCAGGAAAACTGCTGGATCGTCGAAGACGACTACGACAGCGAGTTCAATTACGACAGCGCGCCCCTGGCAGCGCTGAAAAGCCTGGACACGGCGGACCGGGTGATCCATCTGGGCAGCTTCAACAAGACGATGTTCAACGCTCTGCGCATCGGCTATGCCGTGCTGCCAAAACGATGGGTCGCAGCCTTCACGCGTGCGCGCCAGACAACGGGCCGATCCAACGGCATGATCGAGCAGATCGCATTGGCAGGCTTCCTGGAAGACGGCAGCTTCGCGCGCCATGTGCGCAAAGCCCGCGCGGTGTATGCGCAGCGGCGCGACTTGGTGATACAGGTGCTGGCCGACGCGGTCGGACATGCGGTGGGACGCGAACACCTCCGCATCGGCGGCGCGCATGCGGGATTCCACCTCGTCTGGTGGCTGCCGCAAGGAATCGACCCCGCGGCACTACACGCGCGCGCCCAGGACCAGGGCCTCACCCTGCAATCCATCGCCCAATTCTGCCACCGGACCACCCTGCCGCCTGGCATCGTCATCGGCTACAGCGGTCTATCCCCGGCCGAGATCGAGCGGCAGGGGGCACTGCTGCGTGGACTAGTGTGACGCGCTGAAGCGCAACCCTCTATTTTCGTCGGCACATCCCACCCGTCACGCAAAATCTGACGTAGAGTTGAACGATCATCCTTTTCACCGGGCGGCGCGACCCGCAAGGCGATCGCAAATGCTCACTAGCGAGAGTGCCCATGTCTGATACCGGTTCGGCGACAGCCACCAAGAAATCCGCCGAAGAACTCTCCGAGGCGCTACCCTCGAAGGCGGCAGCGGTCCACGAGATCATTCGCAGGGAGGGCGAAAAAGAGCTGCGTCGCGATTTCTTCGCCTTGTTCTGGTCCGCCATCGCAGGCGGGCTGATCATGAGTACCTCCATGCTGGGCCGCGGCGTGCTGCAAGCCTATTTGCCGGAAGCTCCCTGGGTCATTCTGGTGGAGGCGATGGGCTACACGCTGGGCTTCATTTTCGTCATTACCGCTGGGCAGCAGCTCTTCACGGAGAACACGGTGACGCCAGTGCTCCCATTCATGGCGCGACCGACCTGGGCCAAGCTTCTGCAGGTATTCCGATTGTGGGCGACTGTGCTGCTGGGCAACTTCCTCGGCGGCCTGATTGCCGCGGCGGTGTTTGCCTACCTGCCCATGTTTTCACCCGAGGTCGACGAGGCCTTCGTTAGCTTGGGCAAGCATTTGTTGGAGGCGCCCAAAGGGCAGTCCTTTGCCACCGCTGTCCTGGCCGGCTGGCTGATCGCCCTCCTGGTGTGGATGATCCACGCAGTAGAGACTGGACGCGTCATGTTGATCTTTCTGGTCACCTATCTCATGGGTATCGCCGATGTGGCCCACGTCGTAGTCGGGATGATAGAGGTCACTTACCTGGTGCTGCTCGACGATGCCACGGCCATCGATGCCCTGACGACCTTTGTATTGCCAACCTTGCTAGGCAACATCGTCGGCGGTACGTTCATCTTCGCGCTTATCAGCCACGCGCAGGTGCGCGCCGATGTGGACGTAAACGTGGATGTGGAACAATCTCGGCGGGAATAAGAAGCTGGGTTCGGCGCACTGCCTGACTCTCGCACGCTACAGGCTACTTCACTCGGACGACGATGGAAAAGAAGGTAAGCAGGGTTCTGGTCATTGGCGGGTACGGAAACTTCGGCGGGTATATCGCCCGCAATCTTGCCGGAGATGCATCCATCCAGTTGCTCATCGCGGGCCGGTCGCTACGCAAGGCCAGCGATTTCGTGGCGACGCTGGCAGCGGCGAATCGCGCCGAGGCGCATGCCTTGGACATCGACGTCGATCTTCCCGCCGCGCTGCAAGCCCTGGCGCCCGACATCGTCATCCATACCAGCGGTCCTTTCCAATCCCAGGACTATCACGTTGCCCGCGCCTGCATCGCACAGGGCTGCCATTACGCCGACCTGGCCGATGCCCGCGATTTCGTTGCGAACATCGTCACGCTGGACGCCCAGGCCCGGGCCGCCAATGTCCTGGTGGTGGGCGGCGCCAGTTCAGTGCCCTGCCTGACCGCGGCGGTCATCGACGCCGAACTTCCCGCGTTCGCGCGGCTGGACAGTGTCGACTACGGCATCACCACCGCGCAACAAACCGATCGGGGAGTGGCCACCACCGCCGCGGTGCTCAGTTATGTCGGCAAGCCGATCAGCACCCTGCGCGACGGTGCCATGAAGACCGTCTACGGCTGGGAAGACACGCACGCCGAACGCTATCCGGAACTGGGCGTCCGCCTGTTCGGCAACTGCGACATTCCGGACCTGGCGTTGTTTCCGCGGCGTTATCCGTCCTTGAAGTCCATGCGCTTTGCCGCGGGACATGAACTGAGGGTGTTGCACTATGGCACGCGGCTGGGCGGCGCGCTGGTACGCCTGGGCCTGCTTTCCTCGCTAGCCAGATACGCTGACAGTCTCTTGCGCATTGCGTTCCTGTTCAACCGGTTCGGTTCGGGACGCAGCGGCTTTCACATGATCCTCGATGGCATCGGCCATGACGGCGCACCCTTGCGGCGCCGTTTCATGATCGTTGCAAGATCCGGGCATGGCGCCTACATCCCCTGCATCCCCGCCATACTGTTGGCGCGCCGCCTGGCCCACAACGAAATCCCGCAGCGCGGCGCCACGCCTTGCGTCGATCTCATCGATCTTGAAAGCTATCTCGGCGCCCTGGCCGGGCTGGATATCCAGGTCATTCGCGAGGCCTTCCATGCCTGAAGTGTCGATCCACCCTTACAGCTATCGCCAGGATCCGGCGGTGCCCGATTACGACGATACAAAACCTTTATTCGTCTTCGACGGCGTTTGCGTCCTGTGTTCGGGCGGTGCAAGCTGGCTGATGAAATACGACAAGCAAGCCCGCGTGAATTTCGCGCCCGCGCAGGAAGCACTGGGCCAGGCGTTATACGCGCACTACGGCGTAATCATGGATGAAAGCTATCTGCTCATCGCCAATGGCCGGGCTTATACCGCGACGCGAGGTTACCTGGAGCTATGCAAGCTGTTGGGCGGCGCGTGGCATCTCTTCCGCGCAGTTACCATCCTTCCCGAAAGCCTGCGTGACCGCGCCTACGCCCTGATCGCACGCAACCGCTACCGCTGGTTCGGCAAAACCGAATACTGCACCCTGCTGACCGCCGACCAACGCTCGCGCCTGCTCTAGGCGCGGCGATCAAATGGAACCACCCAGCAGCGCTTGATGAAGGCGTTCGGTGTCTTCGTCGACGGGCATCATGCACGCCAAGCGAAGTTCCTGCCCGGCCACGGTTTGCGGTGTTCCAACGGTCGTAACCAGAGTGACGTTCTACCCTGCAAGCTCAAATACAGCATCCGACGGAGAAACAATCAATGCGCGTGCTATGAAACAGGGATTACTTGATTTCATCGGGCCGGCACACCAGGGGACACATAAACCTAATCGGGTAGGTTGCCTTCTGGCGCCTTCATATCTTCTGCCGAGTCGGTTCGCTCAGCCTCCTCTTTTCCCGCTGTGGATCGCGCGGCGGCTTCCCGAAATTCGTTCAGCATGCGAGGCCAACGAATTTTCTGGAATGTATCGCTCTTAACTTGACCATTGGGGATAGCAGACACAAACGAGATCACGAATTCTCGCGCAGCCAAACGGGGACGAACACTTGGCCAACCAAGGCAGTGATCTCGCGACGAGTCGGGAGTCGCGGACTGCCGCTTGTAGCAGCATCAATCGAAGTCAAGTCATCGCGGGTGCCCAGGAAGTCCGCATCCTCGCTTATGCCGCCGATTGGGTTTTGATTCAGGGCATCAATCTGGTAGTACTCGACCCACATAGCGAGCGCCTGCCCACCCACAAGACGTCCGCGCTAATCGGGACTTCTTTCATGTATCGAGTTCAGTCCACGAGAATTCTTCTGCGTGACGCACTTTGAAGGTCCGGACGACCTCAGGCGGCAGGATGAACATCGACTCCTGCGTACGCTCCCCGCGTCGCACCGCGTCATACGAGCGCTCCTGACGCTCACGCTTCTCGGCCCAAAGTTGTTCTTCAGTCAGAGCACTGTTCTCGTGTTGGTCCATTGCGTCACCCAAAAGTCTTTGTATCCGATAACTGGACGAACGATGCCGGGCCGCGAAACCATTCGGCGCATTCACCCCGACAGAGAGGAGCAGCGAACTATCGGGCTCTTACCTAAACCGAACTAACCAGAGCCACCCAATCTCATTTCGTCGGGCACTTTGTATTTCTGCTCTTAGCTATGACCCGCTATCCGTAGACGACCGCTTCCGACCCAAAGCAGCCGGTCGAGCCGGCTGAGCTTCATGATCAAGAGTTACAGTGGCCGACCATTTGACCTCTATCCTGAGGCAGCGAGCCATGCTTCCAAGCTTCGTATGCCCGAGCAGCAGTTGTACCGCCCGAATTCAGATGCCCATCGCCATGGCCCAGCCTGCCAAGCCGGCCAGCAGCACCACCAGCGCCGGCGGCGCGCGCCCCACTGTGAGCAATCCGAACGAGAGCAACGCCAGCCCAAAGTCCGCCTTGCCATGGATGGCACTTGTCCAAACGGGGTCGTATAGAGCCGACACCAGGATGCCAACCACACCGGCATTGATGCCCGCCATGGTTGTCTGAATACCCGCGCGGTGGCAAAGCGCCGCCCAGAAGGGCAGAGCGCCGACCAGCATAAGTAAGGCCGGGAGGAATATGGTGCCCAGCAGAGCAAGACCACCGATCCAGCCATGCAGCGGGCCGTGGGCTACCGCGCCAAGATAGGCCGAAAAAGTGAACAGTGGTCCTGGCACGGCCTGCGCTGCGCCATAGCCAGCCAGGAAGTCGGCGTTGTTGACGATGCCGCTGGGCACCACGGTGGCTTGCAGCAGCGGCAGCACTACGTGCCCGCCGCCGAAGACCAGCGCACCGGACCGATACACCCCCTCCAACAGCGCTATCGTGGACGATCCCGTGGATACAGCCCATAGAGGTAGCACGACAAGCGGTGTGGGAAACAGCAGCAGCGCAGCAACGCCCAGTTTGCGCGACACCGGGTAACTGTGGGCTTGGCCCCCGCCAGGATGTGAAATTTTCAGCGTCCACCAGCCTAGCAGTCCCGCCAAAGTGATCGCGGCAATCTGTCCCGCTGCTGAGGGCAGGATCATGGTCAGGAGTGCCGCCAAAATGGCTAGGGCTGCGCGTGGTCGGTCGGGGCATAACGACTTGGCCATACCCCACACAGCCTGCGCTACGATGGCCACGGCGACTACCTTGAGACCATGAACCCACCCGGACTGGGCCAGCCCTTGGTATTCGGCGATGCCGAAGGCAAACAGGATGAGCGCGACGGCCGATGGCAAGGTAAACCCTGCCCAAGCCGCCAGCAACCCCAACCAGCCGGCGCGGCCCAGCCCAATCGCCATTCCCACTTGGCTGCTGGCCGGACCTGGTAGAAACTGGCACAAGGCGACCAGATCGGAATAGCTTCGGTCATCCAGCCAACGGCGGCGCTCTACAAACTCCGAACGGAAATAGCCGAGATGCGCGATTGGACCGCCGAAGGAGGTCAATCCCAGTTTTAGGAAGGCGCTGAAGACTTCAACGGGTGAGCTGCGCCCAGCTACAGCTTCGTGTTGTACGGTGTTGGCGGGGCCTGTCATTTGTGCATTGCCTCCCCGGTGAACTCCCAGATGCGTTCCTTGGCCAGCGCCAAGCCTTCCTTGCCCTTGGGCGTAATCGTGTAGAGCTTTCGCACGGTGCGTCCTTCGCGCTCCTGGCGCGAAACGAGGTAGCCGTCGCGCTCCATCTTGTGAATCATCGGGTATAGCGTTCCGGGAGAAAGTCGATAGCCGTGGTGGGCCAGCTCGTCAATCATCCACTGCCCATAGATCTTCTGCTCGGCTGCGTGATGCAGCACGTGCAGGCGGACCAGCCCCGACAGCAGATCGTGGCGCTCCATAGCGCGAGGTGTTGAGGTCACGTTCATATCGATATTCGATAACGAAATTCGATAATAACAACGACATGACAGTTCTAAGCTGGTCCCGTGATTCCTCCTTGAAGGGCAGCTATTGGCCGGAAGCAGTCATAACGACCACCCGCTGCAACCCGACCCAGAGCGTATTTCCAAAGGCAGGCAGTTACTTAATCCGCTCCGTCCCGGCGGCGATTCGCAAAGGGAAGCACATAAAGCCCCTGCCCTCGATCCTCGGCCTACCTATACCCTCGCGCCTGCAGATCAAACAAGTGCGCGTAACGGCCCTCGAGTGCCATCAAGGCCTGGTGGTCGCCACGCTCCAGGATCTCGCCGCGGTCCAGCACCAGGATTTCATCGGCATTTCTTACGCTGGAAAAGCGATGCGAAATCAGCAAGGTCATGCGGCCCTGCGCGTGCTTGCGGAAATGCTCGAACACCTCGGCTTCGGCCGCTGCATCCAGCGCGGCGGTCGGTTCGTCCAGTACCAGGATGTCAGCCTCGCGGCGCATGTACGCGCGCGACAACGCTATCTTCTGCCACTGGCCGCCCGAGAGCTCCTGTCCGCCCGCGAACCAGCGGCCCAGCTGCGTCGCGTAGCCGTGCTCCAGCCGTTCGATGAATTCCGCCGCGGCGCCCTGGCCAGCGGCCTCGCGCCAGCGCTCTTCCTGGTCGAAAGCCTGCACATCACCTACGCCCAGGTTCTCGCTGACCGGTAATTGATAACGGATGAAGTCCTGGAAAATGACGCCGATACGCCGGCGCAAAGCGTCTTCCTCCCAATCGTTGAGGTCGCTGCCATCGAGCAGGATGCGCCCCTGGTCGGGACGATACAGGCGCGTCAGGAGCTTGATCATGGTGGTCTTGCCGGAGCCGTTTTCGCCGACCAGCGCCAGGCTGCGCCCAGGCGCCAGATGCAGGTCGATGTTGCGCAGCGCCGGCGCGCTGGACCCGGGATACGTGAAGCCGACGTTCTCGCAACGCAAGCCATCGCCCGGCCGCACGCCCTGCCGCAGCACCCCCGTCTGCGGTGCGACGGGATGCGCCAGATATTCGTGCAGGTTCGACAGGTACAGCCCGTCTTCGTACAGCCCGCTGATGGCCGTCAGCCCCGAACTGATGGCGGACTGGCCCTGGCGGAACAACGCCAGGTACATGGTCATCTGGCCCAGCGTCGTCAGGCCTTGCATGGTGTCGAAAGCCACCCAGGCGTAGGCGCCATAGAACGCCGCCGTACCGAACAAACCCAGCAGGAAACCCCAGCCATCGCGGCGCAAGGTCAGGCGCCGGTCTTCCGCATACAGGCGCGCATAGGTGTCGCGGTAGCGCTGCAACAGCAACGGCGCGAAACCGAAAATCTTCACTTCCTTGATGTTGCTCTCGTGCGAGAGCAGGCTCTCTATGTAGTTCTGCTGACGGCTCTCCGGCGCGCGCCGGCTGAACAGGCGGAACGCGTTGCCCGAAAAATGCGCTTCGGATGCAAACACCGGCAACGCACCGGCAACCAGCAGCAGCAATACCCACGGCGAAAAATGCACCAGTAGCACCGCGAAGCTGCTCAGCAGGATCAGGTTCTGCACGAGACCCAGCGATTTCATGATCAAGGAGAGCGGCCGGGTGGAGGCATCGCGGCGGATGCGTACCAGGCGGTCATAGAACTCGGAATCCTCGAACTGGACCAGGGAAAGCTGCTGCGCCTTCTCCAGTATGAGCAGGTTCACCTTCTGCCCCAACTGCACACGCAACAGCGACTGCTGTACGGAAAGCGCGCGTTGCATCGCGGCCAGCAGGATGAGTATCCCGGCTTCGAGCAGGACATAGCGCAGCACCGGCCATAGCGGCGCACTGCCCGTCTGCGCGCGCACCTGTATGGACGCAACCACGGCGTCGACGATGTGCTGGCCCACCCAGGCGGCCCACGCGGGCAAGGCGCCAGCGGCGATGGTGGCGACGATCAGGCCCAGGAACAGGCCCCGGGAGGTATTCCAGACCAGGCCTACCGCCTGCAGCGCCTGGCTGTAAAAGAAGGCGACACGTTTCATAGCGTTATCGATTGACCATCTATATCGTAAGACATATCATACGACATATCTAAAGACATATCTTGCGATATATACAGGACCGCCATGGGACACCATCACCACAAGCATTGCGCCGGCTGGCACTCACCCCGGCACGACGAGCACGGACGCGGCGGCCACGGTGGGCACCGCCGCCACGGCGATTTCAGTGGCCGCGGCGAACTGATGCGCGGACGCCGCTTTTCCTCGGAAGACCTGCAGCTGATGCTGCTGGGCTTGCTGGCCGACGGCGACAGCCACGGCTACGAATTGATCAAGGCGCTGGAAACCCGCAGCGAAGGCGCCTATGTGCCCAGCCCCGGCGTGGTCTACCCGGCATTGACCTATGTGCACGAACTGGGCCTGGTCGATGCCGACGTCATCGGCAACAAGAAGTCCTACCGGCTGTCGGAAGACGGCAAGCGCTTCGTGCAGGAGCGCCGCCAGCGCCTGGACGAGATGTTCCTGGGGCTGGCGGACCTGGCGCGCAAGATGAAGTATCTGCGCGGGGCCATGGCTGAAAACAGTGAAAACCCCGGCGGCGGCTTCTGGTTGCCGGAATTCGTCGAGGCGCGCCAGAGCCTGAAACGGGCTCTGCTGCTGAAAAGCGACGCGCCGCAGGAAGAACAGCGGCGCGTGGCCGCCATCCTGCTGCGCGCGGCCGCGGAGATCGGCGGCGCATAAGAGGGGTATGACAGGCAGGCGCGGGGGGGGGGACGCGGAGGGTGACGCGCAGCCCCTGCAACTTCTCCGCGAGGCAAGGCGCCGGACGACATACGCATGGTGTAGTAGCCTAAGGGCTGTACTTGACCGAACGCGCGTCAGCAGACTGCCCCTGCAAGGGCATCAACCTGAGCCTACTGCCACTACGTGACCAAGTCCGCATCCTCTTCCCGTACCCCTTCCATCGGCCTGGGCAGCGCTGCCCGCGAACTCTACGCCGCCCTCTGGCGCCACGCCCAAGGCGCACGACCCCAGCTACTCGGCGCCGCCGGCCTGCTATCAGCGGCGCAGCTGCTAAGGCTGACCATGCCCTGGCTGGCCTCGCATGCCATCAACGCCTTGCAACAGGGCGACATGGGCACGGCGGGACGCTGGATCATCTACCTGGTGCTCATCTACCTGTTCTCGTGGTTCCTGCACGGCCCAGGGCGCATCCTGGAGCGCAACGTCGGCGTGCGTGTGCGTACCCGGCTGGCCGACCAGCTCTATGCGCGCATTGCCTCGGCGCCGCTGGCCTGGCGTGACGGCCGCCATTCAGGCGAGTTGCAGCACCGCGTGGTGCAGTCCAGCCGTGCGCTGTCCGACTTCGCGCAGAACCAGTTCGGCTATCTGCAAAGCATTTTCAACTTCGTCGGCCCGCTGGTCGCGCTGGCGCTGCTGTCCTTCACCAGCGGCGCCATCGCGATAAGCGGCTACGTCATCATCGCCATCATCATCCTGCGCTTCGACCGCACGTTGATGCAATTGGCGCGCGCGGAGAACGATGAAGAGCGCCGCTATGCGGCCGCCCTGCTCGACTTCGTCAGCAATGCCGGCACGGTCATCGGCCTGCGCCTGCAGGCGGCGTCACGCAAGCTGCTGGGACGCCGCATGGATGCCATCATGGTGCCGCTGCGCCGCTCGGTCACCGTCACCGAAGGAAAATGGTTCGCCGTCGACATCCTGGGCATGGGCCTGACGTGGATCCTGGTGGTGGAATACGTGCTGCAGAATCGCCAGCCGGGCCAGGCCGTGTTGCTGGGTACCGTCTTCATGATCTACCAATACGCGCAGCAGGCCGCCCAGGTGGTGGGCGCCATGGCCGCGAATTTCCAGAGCTTCGCGCGCATGCACACCGACTACGGCAGCGCCGAACCGATCTGGCAGGCGCCCAGCGATCCCGACGCGATCGTCCCCGCCGTGATACCCGACGCCCCCTGGCAGACCCTGGAACTGCGCGGCGCCTTCTGGCGCTACGCCGACGATGCCCGTGGCGGCCTGCATGGCGTGGACCTACGGCTTCGCCGTGGCGCGCGCGTGGCGCTCATCGGCCCCAGCGGCGGCGGCAAGAGCACATTGCTGCGGACCCTGGCCGGCCTGTACCCGCCCCAGCAGGGCGAGTTGCTGCGCGACGGCCAGGCAGTGGATTGGGCCCAGCTGCGCACACTGGCCACGCTCATCCCGCAGGAAGCCGAAGTCTTCGAAGCCAGTGTCGAGGAGAATCTGACCTTTGGCGAACCGGCCGACGCGGCAGTATTGGAGTCTGCGGTACATACAGGCGTGTTCGACGAAGTGCTGCAACGCATGCCTGAAGGATTGGCCAGCGCACTGAACGAACGCGGCGGCAATCTTTCCGGTGGGCAGCGGCAACGCCTGGCCTTGTCCCGCGGCGTATTGGCGGCGCATGGCAGTTCGCTGCTGCTGCTCGACGAACCCACCAGTGCGCTGGATCCAACAGCCGAGGGCCGGGTGTTCGACCGCATGGACGCCGCGTTCCCTTCCGCCTGCATCATTGCTTCGGTGCACCGCCCCAGCCTGCTCGCCCGCTTCGACACGGTGGTCGTGCTGGAGGCAGGTCGGGTGGTCGACGCGGGGCCGCGCGATGAGGTGCTGGCCAGACGCGCGGCATGAGCAGCGCCCTGAACGCGTGGCTTGGGCGCGTGGCCTGATCGCCGTTTCAGGAATTAGCAGGGTTGGGGCGTGTACGCTGCACGCGGATTTTTCTTCCGCCGCGAAAAATGAAGCTGCCGCCCATCGCCGATCGAATTTCTCCCCCCACGCCGGAAGAAGTGCGCAACGCACGGCTCAGCGCTGGACTGACCCAGACCCAGGCCGCGCAACTGGTCTGCGGCGATGGTGCGCACGTGTACCGCGTATGGAACCAGTACGAGGTGCCCGTGGAACAGGTGGTGCATCGGCCGATTCCCCTGGCCATGTGGGAACTGTTTCTTCTGTCGATAGGCCATCACCCCCGTCTCAAGCTGACGCGCAAGCAGCTGACCAGCTTCCGGGACAAGGACAAGAGAGCGTTCGCCACCCCCGTGCATGCGCCCATCGCCAGGCCGCCCGTCCCCAGCGGCGAGCGCGGCAAGGAATGCGTCCTGGCGAAGTATCCCCGTGCCTTCTGTGTCCGTGAAGAAGGCAACTTCGGGGTGGGCAAGGACAGAGTGCGCTACGCCGTCATGGCATCGCCCGAATCCAGCCAGATACTGGGCTACGGGAAGAGGGAAGCCTGGGCCTGGACCCAGGCGAACCGGAATTTGTCGAAAGAGAAATAAGGCCCGATGACGCGGGTAGCATTCGCGGCCGGCGCAGAGGATTTTTTTATTGTGTGAAGTTTCCGTGACAGTACTAATCCCCGCTGTTTGCGTCCCTCTCCTACCTTCACTGACCAGACGCTGACTTACGCCGGAAACGACGCGATGCCTCTCTCAGCAAGACCGGAGCGCACGCACCGTCTTCCCATAAGACAGCTTGCAGTTAGCTATTTTTCAGTGTGGAGTCGGCGTTCGTTCAAGAAGGCGCCAGGAAACCCCAACGTTCGTGTCAAGTTGCGCCTTCAGTATCCCCGCTGCTTTTCGAACCGACGATTGCCATCGATACAAAGCATCGTCTTTTCTCTTTCTTTTGGGGATATCCGTGCACATGCCGAACAAATCCATGCTGACCATGTCGCTGACAGCCATCGCTGCGGCGCTGCTGGTGGCCGGTTGCGGTGGGGACAAGAATGACGACTCGAGTTCCGACTCGACTGGCCCGACCACGGGCTCGACAGGGTCGACAGGGTCGACCGATCCTGTTGCCACCACCTATGCTGGCGTCGTGGTGGCGACCAGCGCCAAGAACAATGTGTCGGGTAACCCGACGCTGAAGGCCGGCTACTACACCGGCGCCACGGTGTTCCTCGACACCAACGGCAACGGCGTGCTCGACAGCGGCGAAACCTCCGCGACCACCGACGCCAGCGGCAAATTCACGTTGACCACGACCGCGTCCGGTCCCCTGGTCGCCGACATCCCCACCACGGCCACCAACACGGCCGCGGGCGCCCTGGTCCCCAGCCACCTGGTCCTGCGTGCCTCGAAGGACCAGATCGCCGACCAAGGCGCGGGCAGCGTCGTGATCAGCCCCATGTCCAGCGAAGTGCAGCGCCTGGTCGAAGCCAACAACAGCGCGTACGCGACGGAAAAAGCCAACTTGGCCGCACGCCTGACCGGCCCGGCGTTCAACCTCGGCACGGCAACCGTAAGCGGCGCCGACGCGGTCAGCGACGTCAACGGTGTCAGCAACGCCGCCGAGAAGTACGAACTGATGTACGAAGCCAACGCCTTGGCCAGCCGCTACACCTACGCCACCGCCAAGCTGGACCGCGGCGACATGTACCCGGACAATCTGGCCGTGACCGGCGGCGACCCCCGCCTGGCAGGCCTGACCGGCATCACCGCGGCGACGAACGTGAAGCCCACGCAGACCCAGGCCAAGATCACCTTCGCCCAGGCGCAGCAGGCCGCGTTCAATATCGAAGGCATCCCGGCCTACGACAATATCTTCATCATCATGGAAGAGAACAAGTCGACGGACGCGATCCTGCATAACACCCGTGCGCCGTACATGAACCAGATCCTCAGCACCTACAACCAGCTGAGCACCTACTACTCCACCGGCAATCCCTCCGAGCCCAACTACACGGCCCTGGGTGGCGGCGACGACAACGGCATCACCGATGACAACTGGTTCGGCTGTGGCGCAACCGGTACGTATGCGCTGAAGGATGTGGCTTTCGTCGGCGGCGTCGCCTCGGACGGTCAGGTGCTGGCACCCGCCGGCACGCTGCCGCCTCTCGACAGCAGCCACTTGGCCGGCTACGTCGCAGGCAGCGCCACCTGCGGTTTGACCCCCACCGGCGGCACGGCCCACAACATCCCTGGCGACAACCTGTTCACCCTGATCTCCAAGGCCGGCCTGACCGCGCGCACCTACAGTGAGTCGATGAACCCCGGCCAGGATCCCCGCTCCGACAGCATCGCCGACGCTGCGGTGAATGGCCAATTCAGCGGCACCGCGATCGACGGACAGACCGTCACGGACGTGTCTTCCTACACGGTTCCCGGCGGTCTCTACAAGGTCAAGCACGGCCCGTCGATGGCCTTTCAGGCCGCACGCAGCCTGCCGGAGTTCTACGCGGATAACCGCACCATCTTCGGCTCGCAATACACCGAAGCGGCGTGGAAGGGTGCGACGGCCTACCCTGGCTATGACGTTTCGACCTGGATCTATGACCAGTTCAGCAAGGACCTGGCCAATGGTGACGTCGGCAACATCAACTTTGTCGTACCCGACCAATGCGATGACATGCACGGCGTGGGTCCCGACGGCGAGTCCTGCAACGGCGGCGCCGACAGCAACGACGGCCAGAACCCGAGTGTGACGCGTGCCGATATCTACCTGAACCGCGTCGTCACGCAAATCCAGAACTCGGCGCTGTGGAAGAATCCGCAGAAGCGTGTGGCCATCGTCGTCATGTTCGACGAAGGCGAAGGCTCCAGCACGTCGTGCTGCGGCTGGAACGCGGGCGGCGTCGGCTCCGGCGGCTCGCCCTTGTCCATCGATGCCGATGGCAAGGTGACCAAGACGACGGCTCCCCCCAACTACACCGCCGGCAACAATGGCCACGGCAACTCGATCTTCGGCATCATCACCAACCATCAGGACGCAGGCGTGGCGCCCAAGGGCATCGTCGACAGCGACGCCTACAGCCACTTCGCGATGGTGCGTACGCTGCAAGACATGTTCCAGCTGGCCGACCCCACGGTCGATGGTTCGTACCTGAACCGCGCGAAGTACACGGAAGCGTTCATCGCGCAGAACATCATCAACCTGCCGGAGTTCGCGAGCAGCGCCGATACCCACTTCGACGCGGTGCGGCCGATCAACCACGCCTACATCGTCCCCGCGGGCTATACGCAAAAGCTCAACCCGGCGGACATCACCGGCGTGAAGAACGGCAGCGGCGTGGTGGTCTCGACCGACGGCGTAGTGACGCCGCAAGTGGGCCCGGACCGTACCCAGAAAAATGTCTGGTCGCTGAACTGATTGCCGACCTGCCGATCCGGTGATCCGGTGATCCGGTGATCCGGTGATCGGCAGCGTGGCGCAGTAAATGAAGTCCGGGCGGGAGGTGGCTGAGGCCGCTTCCCGCTCCTCGTATTGAAATGCTCAAGGAAATAGCGATGCGCAAGATCCATGCGGGCCTGCTGTCCGCAGTCTTGTTGATCCTGGCGGGTTGCGGGGACGACAGTTCGAACCCATCCGCCGCGGCCAAGCCGAAAAGCGTGGTGACAAGCGTGGTCGCCAGCGTGGCCGCGCCAAACGCGGGCGCCACGAATGCGCCAGCCCCGGCGTCCGCCAGCGCACTGAGCCTGGCCGCCCAGGTCGGCCAGAAAGTGTTCTTCGACAAGAACCTTTCCGGCAACCACAATATGTCGTGCGCGACTTGCCACGACCCCGCCTACGCCTACGGACCGCCCAACAGCCTGTCCGTGCAACTGGGATCCGACCCGTCGGTGTCCGGCATGCGCGCCATTCCGTCGCTGCGCTACAAGGACGGCACGCCCCCCTATAACGACGTTGCCGCGAACCCGGATAACGTGACGCTGGGCGCCCCCGGCGGCGGCTTCATGTGGGACGGCCGCGCCGGCACACTGGCTGACCAATCCGCCTTCCCGCTGCTTAACCCGGTTGAAATGGGCAACAAGTCCAAGACCGCCGTGGTCGAAGCGGTAAGAGGCGCGGCGTACGCCCCCTTGTTCAAACAAGCCTTCGGCGCCGATGCGCTGACCGACCCCGATGCGGCATTCGCCAATCTGGGCAAGGCCATCGAAGCCTTCGAGCGCGAAGACGTCAGTTTCCACCCATACTCCAGCAAGTACGACCTCTACGTGCACAACAAACTGGGCGGCACGTTGACGGCTGCGGAACGGCGCGGCCTGATGATCTTCAACAGTCCCACCATCGGCAACTGCGCGGCCTGCCATTACGCCGGCGCCAACTTCAATGGCGGCCAGGGCCTGATGACCGATTACACCTATCAGGCCATCGGCGTGCCCCGCAACGACATGTCCATCCCGAACAATCCGTCGCCCATCCCGGCCAATCGCGATGCCGGCTACTACGACATGGGTTTGTGCGGGCCGGAACGCACGGACCACGCGCCCGGCGCCAAGGGCATCCCCACGCCCGACCCCTATTGCGGCGTCTTCAAGGTCCCCACGCTGCGCAATGTGGCCACCCGCAATGCCTTCTTCCACAACGGCGTGATGCACTCGCTGAACCAGGTCGTGCACTTCTACAACACGCGCGACACCAATCCCGAGTACTGGTATCCGCAGACGGGCGGCAACGGCGCCCCGGTCGGGAATCCCGACTACGCCCTGTTCTCGCAATCCGTACCCGGCGCCAAGGTGCAGAAGTTCAACGATCTGCCGGTGGCCTTCCAGGGCAACATCGACGAAGAGATTCCCCTGGGCACCGGCGAAGGCGGCGACAACACCTTGGGCAGCGGCACGGCGCCCAGGAAGCCAGGCAGCACGCCCGTCATGAACGAGCATGACATACAGGACCTGATCTGCTTCATGAACATCCTGTCCGACGGCTACAAGCCGCCGGCGACGCCGCCCACGAGCGGTAAATGCGTGGACTGATTTCTGCCTGGATCTTGAGCTGACCCCAATGAACCGACTTTCGAATACCGTGCGCGGCCTGGCCGGCGCAATTCCGCTGGCCCTCTCGCTTCTGCTTGTCACCTGCAACAGCCATGCGTCCGAGCCCGACGCGGAAAGCCTTACCAAGACGATTACCGACTACCTGGCCGACCGGGGCCATCTGTGCCTGGCTGAATACGAGTGGCCCCGCTACGTAGCCGACGACAAATCGGGGAACTCGCGCGATGCCCTGCAGATGCCGGTCCTGGAAAAACTCGGCCTGGTCAGCAGCACCCAGATGTCCGTCGAGCGCACCGGCGACGATGGCGCGAAGATCACCGCGCCCGGTCGGCGTTACGACCTGACGGCGGCGGGACAGAAGTTCTATCTGCACAAGCCGGTCGTCGTCGCCACCGCCAACCAGCACGTCACCCACGACGCCGACTTCTGCGTGGCGACGCTGACGCTGGACAAGGTGATCGGTTGGGAAACGCCAGTCAAGGAGCAGGACGGCTCCAGCCGGACGTCAGTGCTGTACACGTACCACATCGATCCCGCGCCCTTCACCCGCGATCCCGATTTCCAACGCGTGTTCCCCATGGTGAAACGCGTCGTCGAAGGTGCCGGCACCATGCAGCTGCGCGAGGGCGTGCGGCTGACCAAGGACGGCTGGGTGGCCGAAGAGTTCTTCCAACGCTAGGTGCAGGCGCGATGATCGTGGACTTCGCCAACGGCCTGCGCGACTGGATCGCGCAGAACCTGATACGCGGATGCCAGCCGCAGGCCGTGTTGCGGGAACTGGTCGGAACCGGGCTGGAAGAACCGCTGGCGCTGGCCATGGTCCAGGCGGTATCCAACGCGCTGCTGTATGGCGAAGCGATGCCGCAAGGCAAGCTCGACCTGGCGGCGCCGCCTGCGCGATATGTGCCCGATCCTGGCCGCCTGGGCCAGGCATCCATGCTCAAAGCGGGCAACCGCGATGTGCCGGTGCTGGCGCGCTTGCAAAGACCCAGCGCGGCCCTGCTCGGCAGCGTGATCGACGCCGACGAATGCAGGCAGCTGATCGCCCAGGCCCGGCCGCGCCTGGAAGCTTCGACCGTCGTCGATCCCATTACGGGCCTGGACAAGGTTGCCGACCATCGCAGCAGTGGCGGCATGTTCTTCAAGCTGATGGAGACACCGCTGGTGGCGCGCATCGAGCGCCGCATCGCCGCGCTCACCGGCTTGCCCATCGAGCATGGGGAGGGTTTGCAAATCCTCCACTACCCCACTGGCGCCGAGAGCACCGCGCACTACGACTACCTGATGCCGGCCAATGAGGCCAATACGTCCTCCATCGCACGCAGCGGCCAGCGCATCGCCACCTTCATCATGTATTTGAACGACGTCGACGCGGGCGGCGAGACCACCTTCCCTCACGCAGGATGGTCGGTGCTGCCGCGGCGCGGCCAGGCGCTGTTCTTCGAGTACGGCAATGCGCAGGGACGTACCGATCCGATGTCCTTGCACGCCGGCAACAAAGTATTGGCCGGTGAGAAATGGATAGCCACCAAGTGGATACGGGAACGCGAGTTCATACCCGCCCCGGTCCCGTCCAGAAGCGTGCCATCGGCATAGCGCGCCCCGCGCCACCCCAATTTGTTCCACCGCCACGGTGGCTCCTCGGCAAGAGGGGCGCAGCCGGGCGTATCTGACTGCCTCTTGTACCAACTCAAAGGAAGTTCATGAAAGTCGATAAGTTCAAGATGACCGGCGTGTGCGCCGCCGTCATCGCTCTCTTCACCCTGGCTGCTTGCGGTGGCGGCGACGACGACGGCGATAGCCCGCCCGCCAGCACGTCGACCTCGACCGGCGCGTCATCCGGCGCGACATCCGGCTCGACGCCGCCCGCGGATTCGTCCGGCACCGCGCCGGCCGGCCCGACCCTGGGCACACTGACCCAATACGTCAATCCGCTGATCGGCACCGCGCCGGGCAGCTCGTCCAACCCCACCGCCCATGGCGCCGGCGGCAATACGCTGCCCGCGGCCGGCCTGCCCGCCGGCATGGTCCAGTGGGGTCCGGATACGAACACCACCCCGGCCGCCAGCACGACGCTGGAGCCAGGTTCTCCGTCCGGCTACTACTACGACCTGAATACCATCGCCGGCTTCAGCCTGACGCATATGAGCGGCACGGGTGGCCAGGGTAACAACGGCGAAATCCCCATCCTGCCGACGGTGGGCCCGTCCGTCGTCGCGTCGTCCTTCTCGCACGCGAACGAACACGCGGCACCCGGCTATTACGGCGTCACGCTGGACAACCAGGTCAAGGTGGAATTGACCGCCACCTTGCGCACCGGCTTCGGCCGTTTCACCTATCCGGCCGACAAGCCCGCGCTGCTGCTGATCGATACCACCCGGACCAACACGCTCACCGGCGTAGCGGGCTCCATCACGCAGCTCGATGATCACACGATCCAGGGCAGCACCGTCGGCGGCGGCTTCGAAGGCCGCGCCAACCGGATTCCGGTGTACTTCTACGCGCAGTTCGACCAGCCGGTCTTGAGCTCGGCGATCAACAACGGCGTCGCGACCATTTCCTTCAATCCGGGCGCCACGGTGCAGATGAAGGTCGGCATCTCCTATGTCAGCGTTACCAACGCCAAGCAGAACCTGGCCGCGGAAAACACTGGCTGGGACTTCGACACCGTGCGGTATGCCGCCGATGCCGAATGGCAGAAGCGCCTGGCCACCGTGCAAGTGACCGGCGGCAGCAAGGACGATCTGACCAAGTTCTACACCGCCTTCTACCACGTCCTGTGGGCGCCCAGCGTCTTCAATGACAACAATGGGCAGTACATGGGCATGGACAACACCGTCCACAAGCTGGAAGCGGGCCAGACCGCGCAGTACTCCGGCATTTCGGGCTGGGACATCTACCGCTCTCTGATACCGCTGAAGGCCTTCCTGTTCCCCGCCGAAACCAGCGACCTTGCGCAATCGCTGGTCAACGACGCCAAGCAGTGCGGCGCCATTCCCCATTGGGTCAATGACAACTACGAAGCCGGTGTGATGCCGGGTGATGCGGGTTCGCTGATGGTCGCCGGCGCCTATGCCTTCGGCGCGACCAACTTCGACACGGCCACCGCGTTGAACTACATGGTCAAGCAAGCCAACGTCACGGGCACGAACTGCGGCGGCGTCGCCACCAACGGCGGACGGCTCGGCTACCTGAAGTACGGCTACATCACGGACAGCGAGACCGGCATCGCATCGTCGACGCTGGAGTACAGCAGCAGCGACTTCGCCATCTCCCAGTTCGCCGGCGCATTGGGCAAAACGACCCTGCAGAAGACCATCGGCATCCGCTCGGCCTACTGGCTCAACGTCCTGAATTCGGGCCTGACGCCGCCGCTGATCGTGGGCCGCCAGTCAGGCGGCGGCTACGATACGGAGACCCAGACCAGTACCGACAACTATGACCAGGGCGATGCGGAGCAGTACACGTGGATGGTGCCGTACAACATCGGCGGCCTGATGACGCAGCTGGGCGGCAATAGCGCCGTCAATCCGCGCCTGGATGCGTTCTTCACGCAGACCAATGCGGGCACCAGCGCGCCGTACCTGTATGTCGGCAACGAACCGGGCTTCGCCACGCCGTGGTACTACAACTGGTCCGGCCAGCCCGCCAATACGCAGGCCCTGATCCAGCGCATCGTGCAGAACGAGTTCACGACGGCGCCGAGCGGCCTGCCGGGCAACGACGACATGGGCGCCACGTCCAGCTGGTATATGTGGGCGGCGATGGGCATGTATCCCACCATCCCGGCCGTGGGCGGATTCACGCTGAGCACCCCGCAGTTCGAGTCGGTCAAGGTGCAGCTGCAGAACGGCAAGACGATGCAGATCAACGCCGCGGGCGCGCCGGCGTCTGCCTATGTGCAGGCGCTGTCGGTCAACGGTACCGCGCAGACCAGCACCTGGCTGCCCCTGTCAGCGGTACAGAACGGCGGTACGCTGGACTATTCGTTGACGACGTCGCCGTCTGCGTGGGGCACCGGCACCAGTGATGCGCCGCCGTCCTACGGCATCGCCACCGCGTCGACCATGGCCGATGCCTTCAATGGCAATTCGGCGGGCGTCGATGGCGTAGCGAACCCCGATGGCACCGGCGCGGACTTCGACGGCCAGCGCAACACCTATTCGGCCACATCCATGCCTGCAGTCGGTTCGCCGGTCACCTATCTCGGCGCCACCTTCACGTGGGGCAATGCGAGCAACGGGCTGGACAATACCTTGGCCCAAGGCCAGACCATCATGATGCCGTCGGCGCCTGTCGGCGGCAGCCTGGTGGTCCTGGGGGCGGCCAACAATGGTCCCAGCACCGGCACGTTCATCCTGACGTACACCGATGGCAGCACGCAACAACTGCCTGTCAGCGTCAGCGACTGGACCAGCGGCACGGTATTCGGCACGTCGGTCATCACCAGCCCGCATCGCAACAACTCGTCTGGCGCGGCGGACACCACGGCAGCCCACATCTATGCGCAATCCTTCGCGCTGACGGCGGGCAAGACCCTGGCCAGTGTCACCCTGCCCACGCACGTCTCCGCGGGCAAGATGCATATCTTCGGGCTGAGCGTGGCGCCGTAAGCGCAGGGATCGGGCCTGGCCTGGGTCTTTACACCGGCTCAGGCAAGGCCAGCCGCTGCCGGATCGTCGACCCATCGTACTCGGTGGGTACGGCGCCAGCGGCTTGCAGCAGGGGAATGACGCTGCGGTTGAATTCAGCAATCCCGTCGGGCAGCACAGGGATGTGAATGTTGAAGCCGTCCGCGGCGCCGCTGCGCCACCAGTCGATGATAGTGTCCGCGACTTCGCGTGGCGTGCCCACCGCCAGCCGGTGGCCGCCGTCCACGCGCCTCACCAACTGCCGTGGCGTCAGGCTCTCCGCCGTCGTCAGTTCGGCGAACGAACGTGAAAACCCCACCGGTCGGGTCTGGTCCTGCGTGTAGCTGAACACCGCCGGGTCGATGGGCTGGTCCGGATCCAGGCCAGTAATATCCGTAAGCGCGGCACGTTTGAAGAAGTCCTTCACCAGGCTCTCTTCGCCTCCCTCTCCATGCAGTGCTTCGTGCTTGCGATAGGCCTCCTCGCGGGTCTCGCCCAGCACGACCACCAGGCCCGGCATCAGCCGGATGCTGCCCGGGTCGCGGCCGTGCGCCTCGGCGCGTTCCCGCAACTGCGCTTTATAGTCGAAGGCCGCCTGCTTGTTGAACAGCGACGCGTAGACGATGTCCGCATGCTTGGCGGCCAGGTCGATACCGGCATCCGACGCACCGGCTTGCGAGATGACCGGATGCTTCTGTGGACCGACCGGCACGTTCAAGGGGCCGGTGACGTCGAAGAACTCACCATGATGATCGATCTTGCGCGCCGTCGTCGCATCCCAGACCTGGCCGCGCGGCGTGTCTCCCGCCGGCGCATCCCAGCTCAGCCATAGCTTCTTCACCACTTCCACGAATTCGTCGGCGCGGCGGTAGCGTTCTTCACGGGGCGGCAACGCTGCCGCGCTGAAGTTGGCGGCGATGTCCGGATTGAAGCTGGAAACGATGTTCCAGATCACCCTGCCATCGGAAATATTGTCCAGGGTGGCCAGCCGCCGCGCCAGGTTGTAGGGCGAGTTATACGAAGAAGACGCCGTCAACAGGAAGCCGATGTCGGGTACACGGGCAGCGATGGCGCTGAACAGCACCGTCGGATCGAAGCTGTGCAAGGGCCGGCTGGTGTTGTCGCGCTGCAGCGCCGGGTGGTCGGAGACGAAGACGATATCGAAGCGCCCCTCGTGCGCGAGTTGCGCCGAACGCAGGTAGTGGTCGAAGCGGTTGAAGCGCGTCCAATCCGTGCCCGGCCAAGCCCAGGACTTGCCGGCCGAGCCGGTGCTATTGATGGCGACGCTGAGAAACAGGCGTCTGCCCGGGTTCTTTGCAAGGTTGCCTGCGGGGTTGTCTACCGAATCGGTCACGCATATCTCCGGTGTTTAGTGGGCTTCCAGCGCGACCGCGCGCATGCCGCGGCCCGGTTCACGCAAGCGCTGTCCTGGTGTGGCATCGAGCAGTGCCCGGGTGTAGGCATTGCGCGGATGCTCGAATACGAGCGCGGTCGGACCGCTTTCGACCAGGCGTCCCTGGCGCAGGACGGCAACGAAGTCAGATAACGAACGCACCACTTCCAGGTCATGCGAGATGAACAGGTAAGTCAGGTTCAGCTCGCGCTGCAGGCGATCGAGCAAGTCGATGATTCTTGCCTGCGTAACGACGTCCAAGGCCGACAGCGCTTCGTCCAGCACCACGATGCGAGGCCGCGGCGCCAGCGCGCGGGCTATGGCGACCCGCTGCTGCTGTCCGCCGGACAGCGCTCTCGGCCGGCGCTGGGCAACGCTGCGGGGCAGCCCGACCTGGTCCAGCAACTCAGCGACACGCTGGAACCGCTGGGCACGCTCGCCGATGCCGAACGCATGCAGTGGCTCGGCGATGATCTGTTCGACAGAAAGACGGGGATCCAGCGCAACCTGGGGATTCTGCTGGACCAGCTGGACGTGCCGCCACACCTCGCGCTGGGCGTCGCCGGCAAGATTGGTGGCGTCATGGCCATCCACGCGTACCGTTCCTGCGCTGGCCTGGGCCAGGCCCAGGATCAACCGCGCGACCGTCGACTTGCCCGAGCCCGACTCTCCCACCAGGGCAAACGTGCTGCCGGTCGGCACGGCAAAGGACACGCCATCGACCGCCTTGAATCGCTGTCCCGAACCATGGGCGAACACCTTGCTCAGGCCGGCAACTTCGATGGCCCGCGTGGCCGCATCCGCTTCAGGCCGCCCACCACGGTCATTGATGGCACGGACCTTGAATGCGGAGGCAGCAAGATCCCGCGTGTACGGCTGCGTCGGCCTGAAGACCAGATCCTCCACCGGACCGCTTTCCACGACCTCGCCATTGCGCATCACGATCGCCCGCTGTGCGTGGTCGCAGGCCACGGCCAGGTTGTGCGTCACGAACAGGACGGCCACGCCGGTCTGCCGCGCCAGCCGGTCGAAGACCTCCAGCACCTGCTTCTGCACGGTGACGTCCAGCGCGCTGGTCGGCTCGTCGGCGATCAGCAGCTTGGGCCGCAAGCCGAAGGCCATGGCGATCAGGACGCGCTGCCGCATGCCGCCGGACAGTTCGTGTGGATATTGGGACAGCCGCTGAGCCGGATGGTCAATTCCCACCAGTTCCAGCAGTGCCGCGGCCTCCTCGCGCAGCTGGCGCCGATCGCGCGGCCGTCCGGCTTCATGCAGACGGAATATCTCGGTGACCTGGGCGCCTATGGTGTGCACCGGATTGAGCGATGTGGCCGGGTCTTGCGGGACCAGGCCGATAAGGCGCCCACGCCGTTTCACCCATTCCCGTTCGGACAGCGCCGTGAGCTCCTGGCCGTCGACGCGGATGCTGCCGCCCGCGATGCTGGCGGTCTTCGGCAACAGGCCGATGACCGCCTTGCTCAGGGTGGACTTGCCCGAGCCGGATTCGCCGATGATCGCCACGATCTCCCCGCTGGCGACGGACACGCTGGCGTGATTGACGGCCGGATGTTCATTGCCCCGGTAATGGACAGTCAGGTTCTCGATCTTCAACATGGGGCACCTTAGATCCTGAATCGCCGCTGCAGCAGCCGGCTTACGCGGGAAACCGCCAGCACCGTGCAGAGCACGACGATGCCAGGCAGGGAGGTCAGCCACCACGCCCTGGCGATATAGTCACGCCCCTCGGACAGCAGGGTGCCCCATTCCGGCTGCGGCGGCGGCGCGCCATAGCCCAGAAATCCCAGTCCGGCGATGGCCAGGATCATCGCGCCCAGCTCGGTAGGAACCAGGGCCACGATAGGCCCTGCTGAATTCATGAGCACATGGCGAAACAGCACCGCCGCGGGCCGGGCGCCAGAGACGCGCGCGGCAGCCACGAAATCGAGTTGCGCCACGCGCAGCGCCTCGCTGCGCGCGACCCTTGCGAATGGCGCTACCGCACCGATGCCGACGCCGATGGCGATCTTTGCCGTTCCAGGACCGAACGCGGACACCAGGCACAGGGCGATCAGGAAGCCCGGGAACGCCAGCAGCACGTCGACCAGACGCATCAGCACGGCATCCACGGTGCCCCGCGCGACACCGGCAATGACGCCGATGGCCGTGCCGACAGTCAGCCCGATGGCCGTGCCGATGACGGCGCCATAGACGGTGGTATGAGTTCCGTGCACCACGCGCGCGAAGGTGTCGCGGCCCGCGCGGTCGGTGCCGAACCAATGCAGGAAGCTGGGCGGCAGGAATTTGTCGGCGCCACTGCCGACCAGGGGGTCCGCAGCCGTAAACCAGGCAGGTGCGAGTGTCCATAGGACAACGATGCCCAGCACGATCAGCGCCAACGCGCTGAGTACGTCCAGGCTGGCCAGCGACGGAATGTTCAAGCGTCGGAGCGCGAAGTTGCGAGTATTCATGCCTGACCTTGGACCTTAGCCGCGTGACGCGCCGCGTGTGAGCAGGATGCGCGGATCGAGAACCGGATACAGCAGATCGATGAGCAGGTTCAGGACGACGTAGACCGCCGCGATGATGAGGATGAAGCCCTGCACCAGCGATGAGTCCTGCGTGGTCACGGCGGCCTGCAGCGCGCGGCCCACGCCGGCACGGGCGAAGACGGTTTCCGTCACCACGGTGCCACCCACCAGCGTACCCAGGATATGTCCGGCGACGGTCAGCCCCGGCGCGGCGGCATTGCGGACCACGTGACGAAAGAAGACCCAATTTGGTCCGGCCCCCTTCGCGCGAACGACATCGATGAACTCGCTGGCGTAGACGGTTTCCACGCTCTTGAGCAGCACCTGGGCAAACGCCGCGGACAGGGGCAAGGCCAGCACGACCGAAGGCACCAGGATGGACAGGAAAGTACCGTCCGGGAAGATGGAGATGAGGTGTAGTTTGAACGAAAGAATGGTCAGGGCCACGATGCCCACCCAGAACACGGGTGCCGCGGCGAACAGGGACGGCAGGATCTGGACGAACTCGCGCAACCAGCGCCAGCGCGCCAGGTTGGCGGTAATGACGATCAGCGTCGTGATCAGCAGCGCCGCGGAGAACGCCAGCGCGGCCAGGCGCAGCGTAGGCGGCGCGGCTTCGCTGATGGCCTGCGCCACGGTCTGCCCGGTACTGATCGAGTAGCCCAGGCGCCCCTGGGCGACATTGCCAAGCTCGATGAAGTAGCGTTCGACGGCATTGCGGTCGTAACCGTAATACTGCTTCATCTGCTCGACGGTCTTGGCATCGATGATGCCGCTTTCGCTGGCCGACAACTGCACGATGGGATTGACCGGCAATAGAGAGATGGCGACGAAGATCAGCGTATACGCCAGCCACAGCACGCCGACGGCCTGCACCACACGCGACAGCGCGTAACGGAGCAGCCGCCTTGTACGATGGGCGTCCGCGCCCGTCGCCACCGTGAAGCTGTCGGTGTTCTTGTCGGGGACCGTGGCGACAAGGGTCAGGTCCTTGCGATCCAGGCTTTCGGCCAGGCGGTATGAGTTCATGCTTTCTTCCACGCGTTGTAGAAGTCCGGATAGGTCTGCGCCTGGAACGTCAGGTGCACGTTGGGCGCTGCGCCGAAGGTCTGCGCTTCCTCGAAGTAGGCAATCACGTAAGCCCCTTTGTGCAGCGCCTTCTGCTGCTCGATCTGGACCTGCCTGAACGCGGCATCGTCTTCGGCTTCCAACTCGCGCTGGTAGAGGGCGACGAGTTCTGGCGGCGACGCCAGCAGCGTCGTGTTGCCGGTATCGGCGAAGAATTGCCCGAGCGAGATGATGGAGGTGCGGTTGACGATGATGGGGATGTTCACATCCTGATTGGCCTTGGCCGCGAAGGACGGATCGTTGCGCACGTCCAGGACGATGCCCAATTCCTTGCGCCACTGCTGCGCGATGTATTCCCAGGCGGGGCCCAGGGCCACCTGCTGCGAGCTCTGCGGAACAGACAGGTGCAGACGCTTGCCGTCCTTGCCGCGCACGCCATCGGCGCCGCGCGTCCAACCTGCCTGTTCGAGCAGATCCCGCGCCTTCTCGGGGTTGTAGGCGAACTCGTGGGACAGGTCGATCGCGTTGGGATTGTCGGCATTGAGAATGGACAGCGGCGGCGGATAGCGCGGCGTCAGCGCGTCGCGCGACAGGCCTGCTCTATCGATGCCCAGCGTCAGCGCCTGGCGCACCCGCAGGTCCTTGGTGAATTCGTTGTTGACCCGCAGGGCGGCGAAATTGGATGTCCCCAGTGGCGGCCGATAGGCCAGCAACTGGAATCCCTGTTCGATGATGGCCGCCTCGTCGGCCGGCTGTATGCCACGGGCCACATCGACCTGGCCCGATATCAACGCCCCGGTGCGCAAGCCGATCTCCGGCAGTACCTGCCAGACGATCTTGTCGAGGTAAGCCTCGCCTTGGTTGGGCGAGCCGCCCGGCGCCCAGTTGTAGCCCGTGCGTCGCACCAGCGTGGCGCCCTGCCCCGGCACGTA
The DNA here is from genome assembly GCF_002209485.1 of Achromobacter sp. HZ34. Taxonomy (GTDB): domain Bacteria; phylum Pseudomonadota; class Gammaproteobacteria; order Burkholderiales; family Burkholderiaceae_B; genus Bordetella_C. The sequence goes on from NZ_NJIX01000005.1 coordinate 453,948, forward strand.
CGACTCCAGGACGAACGGCCCGGCGCCGACGTGGTTCTGCGGCAGCCCGGCTTCCTCCAGCGTCAGTGCGAGCTTCTTCTCGCCGACGATGGCTGAATTGGAGCGGGTCACGTCGCGCAGGAATTGCTGGTTCGGCTTGTTCAGGATGACGGTGACGACGTCGCCGTCCACCTCGACGCGGTCGTACCCGCGGGCGATTTGCGGATGCACGGGGATGCGCAGCTTTTCATTGCCGCGGCCGAACTGCTCGATATTCTTCGCCACCACCTGCGGCGTCAATGCCGTGCCGTCACTGAAGGTGATGCCTTTGCGGATCTTGAACCAGAATCGTGTGTTCTCGGGGTTCTTGCCCCATTGCTCCGCGACCCAGGGTTGGAAGATCTTTCGATAGGGATCGAAGTACAGCAGCAGCACATTGGTCGGTGCCGTCAGGTTGCCGGAACTATAGGTACCCAGTCGCTGGTTCTGCCAGCTGGATACGGTGTCGGTGTCGGAGAACACCAATGTGCCGCCACGGACAGGTTGGCCGGAGGGGCCTGAAGAGCCGGTGCTCCCTGCTGCATTCGGCCTGTCCTGCGTACTGGCCGCGGCGCGCGATCCCGTCGCATACGCCAGCAGCGAACCGCTGAATGCAGCGGCGCCCGCACGAAGAAAACCGCGCCGATCGAAATTGCCCGACATCGCTCTCACCTTGATCCGCAACACGTTACGCGTGACACCGGAGCAAGGCTCGGCGCCACGATCAAGGGCTTATCCTAAGGGCAATCTTTTTTAGGCTATAGGAAATAGATGCTATTTGATTATGTGTTCCGTCGCCTGGATCGATATAGCGTGATGCTATAAGTCGTGCCGTTGCGCGAGCCACTGCCCTTTGACAGTGTTCGTCGGACTAGTCTGATTTTTTACCTGTTTGACGCCTGATGAATCGAACCGCAACTATCATCGTCGCCACTGGAAGACCATGCGGGATTTTCCACTTGAGGGGAGTGGTATCGATCATGGCTACACACATACTCGGCGGAAGTTTTGGTCCAGGAAAGGCAATCCGGCCCAACGCACGCGTTAATCGGCGCACCAGTGACAATCGTGGACTGGAAGCGCGCGTCGCCAAGCTGGAGGCGACCACGGAGCACATCCAAAGCGACATCAGAATACGTACGCTCTCGAAACAACCGCACCGGCAGACGCCGTTGCGATCACGAAAGGAACGCCCGCCCGCCCAAGTCGCGACGCGCTGCACAGCTGGTCCAATGCGAAGCGTTCGATTTGAAGGAAGATCAACGCGAACTCAGTTCGGAGATGAGAGCCGGGCCTGCTCCTGCCTGACGGCCGACCGAGACTCCCACGCGATCGCCGAGGTTCTAGAGAAGAATCCGCTTACTTCTTGAAGTATTTTGCTCATCCATATGATTCCAGATGCAAGGTATAAGCGATAGCGGCCGAATTGGGAGGGCCGCGTTTCATACCTATCACCAGGAGTCTGGCACCGTGCGGTTCAAAGAAAAGAATGCATCCAAAATCGGTTCGGGCATGGCGGGCTCCCGCAAAGCCCTGCGCGCGACCGTGGCAGTAGCGTCAACATTGGCGTCCCTGCTGGTATCGACCTCGGCCCTGGCCGCAGGGCCGGACACCGGCCTGAAATGGTCCGAAGACCCCACCACCCACTGCAAATTCGTCGCGCCCGAGTCCCTGGGCGATGGGCCGAAATACTGGACCGGTTCGTGCTCCACCATCACCAGCATCGCCACGGGCGTCGGCATGATCCTCGCCCGCAACGGCAATCAAGCCGGCCCTGCGTTCTACGGCGAAGTGCGCGCCGGCATACCGATCATCGGCGTCGTGGATGAAGGCAATGGCTACCGCGCCGGCCTTTTCGACGGCAAGGAAGTCGGCTTGAAGGATTCCGAACGAGTGGATATCGACGACAGCTTCGAGGTAGCCGTGGTCGCGGCCAAGCGCGTCAGCGAAGACTACAAGCGCCAGGGCAATACGGCTTCGGCCAAGCACTACCTTGCCGTGGCGAAGACGCTGGACAAGCAGCTGGACCGCGACTAGTCGACCCATTGTCCACCAGGGCAAACAGGAACAGAATGTACTCGCCCTGAATCCCGGTGGTTCACGGCCGGCCCATGAATGAATAGCCGTAATGTGCGACCTGTCTCTTGTGGGCTGCGTATAGGGGGTACTTCATGGAAACGATCGAGGATTGTTGCATGGCGAGCCATCCTCTGGACTCGGGCCGACGCAACTGGCTGAGAGCAGGCGTTGGCGCGGGCTCGGCCGCGCTGATGGCGGCAACCGTATCACTGGTACCACGGGAAGCCGAAGCGGCCTCCCTCTCGCAGGCGCAGCGCGACGCAATGACCCCGGATCAGGTCATCGACATGATGAAACAGGGGAACGAACGCTTTCGGGCCGGAAAATCGCAGGAACACGACTACCTTGCCCAGAAGCGCTCCAGCGCGGCGGGGCAGTTTCCCGCCGCGGTCATCCTCAGCTGCATTGATTCCCGTGCGCCCGCCGAAATCATCCTGGACGCGGGTATCGGCGACACCTTCAACGGACGGATCGCCGGCAACATCTCCAATCGGCCTGGAGAAGGCAGGAAAAATCAAGATCGTCGGCTCGATGTACGACCTCAATAATGGCATGGTCACCTTCCTGGACTAGCCACCGCTTGATTTTGATCTCGCGCAAGGAAATCACGCCGATTCAAGCGCAGCATTGAACCGCCAAGGCGCAGTGCGGCCCCGGATTACGCTTTCAGTAGCAATCCGCTTTCGGCGTGCCTTTTACATGCGCAAGTTCACTTGACCCATTCCACGGACCACGGGAGCGAAACATGAGCAAGACGATGAAAGCGGCTGTCTTCGTCGAACCTGGACGAATCGACATCCGGGAGAAAGCCATCCCCGACGTCGGACCGAACGACGCGTTGCTGAAGATCACCACCACCACGATCTGCGGCACCGATGTACACATCCTGAAGGGCGAATACCCCGTGGCACCTGGCCTCACCGTAGGCCATGAGCCGGTCGGGATCATAGAGAAGCTGGGCAGCGCGGTGTCAGGCTACCAACTGGGACAGCGGGTGATCGCCGGTGCCATCTGCCCGAACTTCAACTCCTACGCAGCCCAGGACGGCTATCCTTCGCAGGACGGCAGCTACCTGATGCACCAGGGTGGCTGCGGCTGCCACGGCTACGTGGCGACGGCGGGCTGGCGCTTCGGCAACAAGATCGATGGCGCGCAAGCCGAGTACCTTCTGGTTCCCGACGCCCAGGCCAACCTGGCCCCGGTTCCGGACGGCCTCAGCGACGAGCAGGTACTGATGTGCCCCGACATCATGTCCACGGGCTTCAAGGGCGCCGAGAACGCGAATATCCGCATCGGCGATACGGTTGCCGTGTTCGCCCAAGGGCCCATCGGCCTGTGCGCCACCGCCGGCGCGCGCCTGTTGGGCGCGACCACCATCATCGCCGTGGATGGCAACCCGCATCGCCTGGACATGGCGCGCCAGTGGGGAGCCGACGCCACTCTCAATTTCAACGATTGCGATGTCGTCAGCGAGATCCTGCGGCTGACGGGTGGCAAGGGCGTCGATTCGTCCATCGAGGCATTGGGTCAGCAAAGTACTTTCGAAGCCGCCCTGCGCGTACTCAAGCCAGGCGGAACGCTGTCCAGCCTGGGCGTGTACTCCAGCGACCTGAAGATTCCACTCGGCGCATTCGCCGCCGGGCTGGGAGACCACAGGATCAACACGGCTTTGTGCCCCGGCGGCAAGGAACGCATGCGGCGTCTGATGAACGTCATTGAATCCGGCCGGCTGGACCTGACGGATATGGTGACCCACAAGTTCAAGCTCGATGACATCGGCGCGGCATACGACCTGTTCTCGCATCAGCGCGACAACGTGCTGAAGGTGGCCATCAAGCCGTTCTGACGGACGGCAGCGGTGGCAGATCCAGGCGCGCGGCGATGCCCCCCAAATCGGGCGCGGCTCGGGGATAGCGGTCGAGTACCAGCGGATCGTGGCCGGGGATCACGTGCGCCGGGGACTCGGCCAAGGCGGCCAGCCGCCGATAGCCCTGCAGCACATCGCCGACGTTGAAGACCAGCGGGAAACAGCGGTCGTTTTCGAAGTGCTCGTAATAATGGCTGGCGTCGGATGCCAGCACCACCCAACCGCGCGCGGTACTTACACGGACGGCCTGCAGGCCGTCCGTGTGACCGCCGATACGGTGCACGCTGATGCCGGGAAAAAGATCGTCGTCGCCGTCATGGAATACCACCCTGTCGCCATACACCAGGCGCAGCATGCGGATGACGTCATCGGGTTCATAAGCCCGGCTGATCATGCCGCAGCACATGTGGCGCCCCGTGGCGAACGCCATCTCGGTGTCTTGCAGATGAAAGCGCGCCTTGGGGAAATCGGCCAGCGTGCCGGCATGGTCGTTATGCAGATGGGTAATGACGACATCGGTGATACGCGAGGCATCGATACCGACCAGCCGTAACGCATCCGCCGGCTTGCGCAGCAAAGTGCGATGGCGCTTGATGGCCTGTGCCGCTTCGAACCCCGTGTCGACCAGGACGATCCGGTCGGCGTTCCGGATCACCCAGACGTAATAGTCCATGGGCATGGGCGCGTCGTGGGGATCGCCACCCAGGAAGTTGGCCGCGCGTTGCGCATCGCGGGTGGCATACTTCAGCGCGATGACTTCGTATTCGGGTTTTATTGTCATCGGGGCAGTCTACGTCCGGGCTCACACGCCGATCAATCAGCCGAAATTAAAAACACTGCTGAATCAGAATCAACAATGGACAGCCTGCGGCAGGCTCGAACATCGGCACCAGGATGTGGCCTATTTTTGCGCACCTGGGAGCACACCGACCTGGGCCGGAACTGTGATTGTCGCCACGTGAAGATCATGCGGATCTTCCCATTGCGGGAGCGGTATCGATCGTGGCAACACTCACACTCAGCAGAAAATTCGGTCCAGGCAAGACAGCCCGGGCCGGCAAGCGCATCCGGCGCGGCGGCGGCGAAGCTTATGGAATCGAACCGCGCGTCGCCAAGCTGGAAGCGACCACCGAGCATATCCAGCGCGACGTCACAGAATTGAAAACAGAGCTGAAAACGGAGATCCGCGGGCTGCGCTCCGAGGCCCGCGCGAATTTTCGCCTGCTGCTCGGAGCAAACGTGTCGGTAGCCGTGGGCTTGGGCGGCTTGATGGCGAAAGGCTTCGGCTGGTATTGACCAGCACAAGACGTGCAGATCAGATGCGAGAAATCCAGTTGCCGTGCAGTCCTTGCGGCACCCGTTGAGGCATTTCAATTACCGCGACGGGGTGACGCCGAGGTCATGCCGCGGATACCTACCCGTCTCCGTGTCGAGCTTGAGCAAGGCGTTGAATACCTCCGACGGCGGGTTCTTCTCATCGAGCGAGGACGTCAAGGTGGGCATATAGACGAAACGAGTCGGCAAGGCTTCGCGCAACTGGTTCACGCGCGGAAACTCGGTGATCTCGTTAGAGAAGCCGGCGATTTCGAAGCTGCGACGCGACGGATCGATGGTCACTGGCCCGGGCCAGCGGCCACAGGGCATGGCCGGATTGTATGGGCCGCCAGCCGCGGTTCGCGGCGCCTCATCCGGTCAGAGCAATCTTCTACGGCATCAGGGCCTGCCCCGCTGATACAGTGTGGACCTGCTTTGCATAGGCTCCTGCTTCAAGCGGACGGACGGCCCGGACTACCCAGGCAGCGCATGCGTTTCGCTTTCCCGCCAGACATCGGATGTCGTGAGGGCTTCCCGTCGCATCTGCTCCAGCACGATTTCTTCCGCGCCAGGTATCGCTCGGCTCGTGCGGCGGATGATCCCGATCTGGCGATGCGGCCGGGGATCGCCGATGGATCGATGCGCCATATGGTCGGCCTTCAGCCAGGGCAAGGACAGTTTCGGCAGGATGGTCACGCCCAGGCCGGCCGCGGCCATGTTGATGGCGGTCACCATACTGACCACCTCGTGTCCCGTCTTGCGCGGCAGCCCCGTCAACAGCAACGACGCCTCGGCCAATCGCCTCACACTGGATTTCTGCGGAAGCAGGATCAGCGGATGCTCGGCCAGCTCGCTCCACTCCACCACGGGTCGGCGCGCCAGAGGATGATCCGCCCTCAGCACCGCTACCAGCTCGTCCACGAAGAGCGGCTCGAAGGACAGCTCGCTCACGGCATGGGTAAACATGCCCACGCCAAAGTCGACCTCGCGATTGACGATGCGTTCGATCAGCACATCGTTCTGGTCCTCGATCATCTGGACGGCAACGCTGGGATGCGACTGATGCAGCGCCGCCAGCGTGCGCGTGCCTATGCCAAACGCCAGTGAGTGAAGGATGGAAAAGGCAATGCGCCCACGGCTGCCATCGACCAGCGCACGCATGTCGGCGCTTGCATGATCCAGATCCTGCAGGGGTCGGCGGACACTGAGCAACAACTGCTCACCGGCGGCTGTCAGATGCAGGCGTCGCGTCGTCCTGTCGAACAGCGCCACGCCAAGATTGGACTCCAATTCCTTGATCAGCTGGGAAAACGCAGGCGGCGTCATCGAAGTGTGCGCCGCCGCCAATGCAAAAGATCCCAGCTCTGCCGCGGCCACGAAGCCCTGCAGCTGCCGCAACTTGAAATTATTAGGCATTGCTTAAGAATAGCCAAAAAACTTCAAATTGTCATTGCCCAGCTACCCGGAGAAGATACACATGCAATGCGGGCCTCGACTCGCGCCAAACCGCACAGGGCGAAATAGATCATGGGAAATTTTTGGATCGGTATCGATACCGGGGGCACCTTCACCGATTTGGTCCTGCGCGATGCGCAGAGCGACCGCTGTGTCTATCACAAGGTACCGACGCAAACCAAGGATCCCGCCAAGGGGATCCTGGACGGGGTGCGCGAGCTGCTGGAGATCTCCGCTGTCGATGCCAAGAGCGTGGATTTCGTCGTGCTGGGCACGACCCTGGCGACGAATGCCGTCCTGGAAGGCAAGTGGGCCCGTACAGGGGTAATCACCAGCGCGGGTTTCGGAGACCTCCTCGATATCGCGCGTCAACGCCGGCCCCACTATTTCGACCTGGACGTCCCCAAGCCGATTCCCCCTTCACTGCGAGACGATCGGATCGAAGTCGCCGAGCGCGTTCAATACGACGGTGCCCCGATCACGGGCCTGGACGAGAAGGCGGTCCGTGATGCCGTGGCCACGCTGCGCGAGCGCGGGGTCGGCGCGATCGCCGTCTGCTTCCTGCATTCCTACGCCAACCCCGGGCACGAGCGCAAGGCCCTGGAAATCGTGCGCGAGACCTGGCCGGACGCCTATGTCTGCACGTCCGAAGACGTGCTGCCGGAAATGCGTGAATACGAGCGCTTCGTCACCGCCACGGTCAATGCAAGCCTGATGCCGGTCATGGACCGCTACCTTGAGCAGTTCGAGCATGGTGTCCGTGATATCGGCGTCAAGCGCCCGGCCCGCGTGATGCAGTCCAATGGGGGCGCCGTCACCGCGGCGACCGTGCGCAGGCTGCCCATCAACACCTTCTTCTCCGGTCCTGCCGGCGGGGTGATGGCCACGGTAGCCGTTGGCAAGGATGTCGGCAAGAAAGGCCTCGTCGCATTCGACATGGGCGGCACCAGCACCGACGTCTGCCTGGTGAAAGACCTCGATCCGGCCATGAAGAGCGAACGTCCGATGGGCGGCCTGCCCGTCAGGGCGCCCACCTTCGACATACACACGATAGGCGCGGGCGGCGGCAGCCTGGCCTGGATCGATGCAGGCGGGATGCTCAAAGTGGGGCCCCAGAGTGCGAGCGCCTATCCCGGCCCGGCCGCCTATGGCCGCGGCGGCGACAAGCCGACTGTTACCGACGCCAACGTGCTGCTGGGCCGCCTGAGTCCCGTTTCGCTGCTGGACGGGCGCATGAAGGTATATCCGGAGAACGCCGTCGAGGCGATACGGACGACACTGTGCGACACCCTGGACATGAGTGTCGAAGAGGCGGCAATCGGCATCCTGAAGATTGCCACCGTCCACATGACGGGCGCGGTGCGCGTCATCTCCGTTGAGCAGGGCGAGGATCCCCGTGACTACGCCCTGGTCGCATTTGGCGGCGCGGGCCCCCTGCATGCGGTGGAAGTCGCGCTGGCCGCCGGCATGAAAGAGGTGATCGTGCCACCGCGTCCGGGCCTGCTTTCCGCACAGGGCCTGCTGCAGTCCGATCAACGCGGCGATTTCAGCATGACCTGCCTGGTTCCGGCACAGCCTGAATACATCGATCGCGTCAATGCGGCCTTTCGCGCGCTCGATGAACGCATCGACGCCTGGGTGAAGGACGAGAGCAGCGACATCGCGGTAAGCGTCAAGCAGGCCTGGAAAATCGACCTGCGGTACCTGGGCCAAAGCTCCGAGCTGATGCTGGAGATCGAAGCGGCCCACATCGATGCAGACATACTGAGCGACCTGCGCGCCGCCTTTCACCGCAAGCACGAAGAGCTATTGGGCTACCAGCTGCCCACGCATGACGTCCAGGTGGTGAATGTAAAGGCGTCGGTATTCATGGAAACGACCAAGCCTTCGACCATCAGGATACAAGAGGGCGGCAACCTGGCCGCCGCGAAGGACGGTGAACGTCGCGTGTGGTTCGCCAGCACGGGCTTCGTCGACACCCCCATCTTCAAGCGCGGCGCCCTGTCCGCGGGCACGCGCTTCGACGGCCCCGCCGTGATCGAACAGATGGACACCACGACCGTCGTTCCGCCAGGCGCGCATGTGCTGGTGGATGAGTATGGGTACCTGCACATCGATCTGGCCGACATTCTGGAAGCGCAAGGAGTTCAAGCATGAAGAAACCCATTGACCCGATTCGCGCAGAGGTAGTGGCACGCTATCTTCTGGGAGTAACCGAGGAGATGGGCGCCGCGCTCACGCGCGCGGCATTCTCTCCGAACATCAAGGAGCGGCACGATTGCTCCACGGCCGTCTTCGACAGCGAAGGCAATGTCATCGCGCTGCCCCAACGCGTTCCCATCCACCTGGGATCCATGGTGGGCGTGGTGGGCGCGATCTGCGAGAAGTTCCCGCGCGATCAGATCAAACAGGGGGATATGTTCATTGCGAACGACCCCTATAACGGCGGCGGCTCCCACCTTCCCGACGTCAATATGATCGCCCCCGTTTTCTTCGATGGCCAGATCGTGGCCTTTGTCGCGAATATTGCCCACCACGCGGACGTCGGCGGCATGGTGCCGGGATCCGAGGCCGCCATCTGCACGTCGATTTTCCAGGAAGGCATCCGCATCCCGCCCGTGCGCCTGATTTCCGGCGGGGTGCTGAACACCGACATTCTCGATATTTTCCTGCTGAACTCGCGTACGCCCGAAGAGCGTTCCGGCGACATTCGCGCCCAGATCGCCGCGAATACCGTCGGCCTGCGCGCGATGGAAGCCCTCTTCACGCGCTATGGCGTGGCATCGCTGCAAGAAACGATCGCCGGCTATCTGGACTTCACCGAACGCCGCTTCCTGCGCGCCATCGAGAAATTGCCGCAGGGCGTTTATCGATCCAGCGACTATCTGGACGGCAATGAAGAAGGTGAAACCGCCGAGATCCGCTTGCGGCTGCTGGTCGAAAAAGGCAAGCTGGTCCTGGACTTCGACGGCTCCGCGCCGCAACTGGAGTCCGCGCGCAACATTCCCTATCGCGCGCTGATCGCCACCGTCTACACCGTGGTCAAGAGCATGCTGGATCCCGGCATCGCGGCGAACGCGGGTTATTTCCGCACCATCGAGGTCCGCATCCCGCGCGGCACCGTGGTCGGGCCGGTGGCCCCCGCGGCCATAGGCGCGCGCGCCATTTCTTGCGCCGTCCTTGGCGACGTCATTGCCACCGCGATTTCCAAGGCAATGCCGGGCAAAGGCCTGGCACGCAGCGGCCCTCACCAGCTTATCGTGCTGGCCGGCGATGATCCCCGCACGGGAAAGTATTTCGTGAACTATGAAACGCTGGCCGGGGGCATGGGCGCCAGGTCCTACCGGCATGGCATGGACGCGGTACGCGTACACGCTTCGGGCTCGTCGAACCTGCCGGTCGAGGCGCTGGAGCATTCCTATCCCTTCATCATCGAGCGCTATGAAATCAACCGGAAGAGTGGCGGCACGGGTCACTTCAAGGGCGGCGCGGGCATTCTGAGGGATTACCGGGTCACCGGCAAGAATGTGGTGCTCAGCCTGTCCTCGGAGCGCCAGAATGTCGCCGCCGGTGGCACGGACGGCGGCGGCGACGGCGGCCTGGGCCAGTTCGTGCTAGACCCGGACACGGCCAACGAGCGTAAGCTTCCCGCGGCCGCCGCGGAAATCAAGTTACGTGCGGGGCAAGTCTTGCGTGTCTGCACCCCTGGGGGGGGCGGCTACGGCAAGGCGGATTGACATCACCACCCCCGCAAAGGGGGGGTTTAATCAAGGGGAATACCATGTTCTGTCTGTACCAGCGTTATCGCCGTAGCGGTCTAGCAGTGCTGGCCGCGCTGCTACTCAGCGTGTCGACGCTTGCCGAGGCCGCCTGGCCGGATCATCCGATCAAGCTCGTCGTGCCTTTTTCGCCGGGAGGCGGCGTCGACCAGACGGCCCGCGAACTGGCGCAACGGCTGGGGCAAAGCCTGGGCCAACCCATCGTGGTCGAGAACAAGCCAGGGGCGGGTGGCGCGCTGGGGGTGCGCTATCTGATCTCGTCGCCACCCGATGGCTACACATTCGTATTGGCGACCGCGGGCGAGGTCGCCATTACGCCTTCATTGAACCCGCAGATAGGCTACGACCCGCTCAAGGATCTGACGCCCGTCGCGCTGGTCGTGCGCGCGCCGAATGTCCTGGTGGTGCATCCCGACGTGCCGGTCAAAAGCCTGGCCGAGCTGATCGCCTATGCCAAAAAGAATCCCAACACGCTGTCGTACTCGACCAGCGGTATTGGCACGGCCCAACATCTGTCCGGCGAATTGCTGGACAAGCTGGCCGGCGTCCAGATCCAGCACATCCCCTACAAGGGCTCGTCCCAGCAGACGCTCGACGTCATTGCCAAGCGCGTGACGATGACATACGCCAGCCCGGCCGCCGTGAAGCCGTTCATGGATAAGGGGCAGCTCAGGGCGTTGGGCGTCACCACCGCGAAAAGGATATCCACATTTCCGGACGTGCCGGCCATTGGGGAAGTCGTGCCCGGCTACCAGTTGGAAAGCTGGTTCGCGCTATTCGCGCCGGCGCATACGGATCCCAAGATCGTCAGCCGGGTCAATGAGGAAGTCGTCAAGATGCTTCATGATCCCGCCCTGGCCGCGACGCTACGCGCAACGGTGGGCGAGCCGAGCTACGAGAGTCCGGAAGAATTCTCGAAGTTCCTCAGCGCGGACGTCCAGAAGTTCTCCAAGCTGATTTCCGACGCCCACATCACCTTGCAGCCCTGACGCCGCGCCAACGTATAGTGCCCAGGCCGGCGCCGCCGATCACGCGATCTGTTCCAGCTTGAAACGATGGACCAGGTCGGCCCACATCGCGTGTTCCTGCAGCACGTACTTCTGGAAATCTTCCGTGGTCCCGCCCACCGGTACGGCGTGGACCGTGTCCAGCCACTTGCGCACCTTCTCGTCCTTGAGCGCCAGGTTGAAAGCCGCGTTCAGCTTGGCCACCGCTTCCTTGGGTACACCGGCCGGTGCGAAGATGCCCTGCCAGGAATTGAGCGGCTGGGGCGAGGCGCCCGCTTCGACGATGGTCACCGCGTCGGGAAGTACCGGCGATCGTTGCTCGGAGGTCACCAGCAAGGCCCGCGCGCGGCCCGCCTCGACCAGGGGCATGGCGTCGGCGATGTTGAGCACCGCGACCTGGATCAGGCCGCCCATCAGGTCCTGCATGGCGGGCGTGACGCCGCGGTAGGGAACGTGGGTCAGCCCCAGCTTGAACGCCGCGGACACGAGTTCGCCGGTGATCTGGTTCGACGTCGCCACCCCTGGCGTGGCATACGCGGTCCCCGGCTTCTGGCGGGCCCATGCGACGAATTCGTTCAAGTTCTTCGCCGGCACCGATTCGTGCACCACCAACACATTGGGCTGATCGGTGAGGTGGATGATGGGTGTCAGGTCCTTCAGCGCCTGATAAGGCATCTTGTCGCCCATCACGGCCGGCTGCACAGCCAGGGTACCGACGTGCGCCATGCAGAAGGTATAGCCGTCGCCGCGTGAGTGTGCCACGCTGGCTACCCCTATCATGCCGCCCGCGCCGTCCTTGTTCTCGACGACCACCGACTGGCCCAGGGACTGCGCCAGCGGCTCCGCCATGAGGCGCGCGAATGCATTGATCGACGCGCCCGGCGGAAACACGATGACGAAGCGTAGCGGCTGCGTCGGCCACGCGCCTTGCGCCGCGCGCCCATCGGGCAGGCCCGAGGCCATCAGCGTCACACCACCCAGGCCGGCCAGGAACCGGCGTCGGCCGCCCCCGAGCGCGTCTTTCTGCTCAAACATGGTATTCCCCTTGAGATTTTTTATCGCGCTTGGCGCGCGGTCCTGCCCTGCTCAATATGCGGACAGTGCGACATCCGATGGCTTGTCCGGGCTGGCGTAGTTCTGATTTCGATACCAGGCCATGTACTCGGTGTACGTGATGGGTTCGTACTTCGGCGGGTGAGCTTCGTCCTCGCAGGTGGGCAGGCACACCATCTGCCAGTCCAGCTTGCAATCCATGAAGAAGGGGATGGCGTAGCGTTCCCTGCCGGATCGGTTGATGACCCGGTGCGGAGTGGCCAGGAATCGGTCATTGGTCCAGCGCCGCAGCATGTCCCCGCCGTTGACCAGGAAGCTGCCCGGCAGCGCGGGCGCATCGATCCAATTGCCATTGGGCAGGCGGATGGACAGCCCTTGGACCTTGTTCTGCACCAACAGTGTCATGAAACTGGTATCGGAGTGCGGCGCGAGCCCGAACTGGTTTTCCTCTTGCGGCGGCTGTTCTGGATAGTGCGAGAGCCGCAACGTGTACATCGGTTCGCTGAAGGCCGTGTCGAAAGCGTCAGCGGGCAGGTCCAGCGCCAGCGCGTAGAGCGGCAACAGGGACTTGCCCAGCGCTTCCAGCGCATCCGCGTAAGCCACCACGGTTTCACGGAAGGCCGGCAAGTCGCGCGGCCATGGATTGGCGGGACGAAAGCGCACGCCATTCACGACATCGGGGTGATCCTTGGGCAGGTCGCGCTTGATGAAGAACGATTCGACCAGGTTGGGCCGATTGTTCTGGTTTAACTGCGAATGGCGCGTGGTCGATCCCTTCAGCGGCACGTAGCCCACGTTGTGCTCGCTGAACGGATACTGCAACTTCGCATCCAGCGGCTGGTTGTGGAAAAGAACCGCCGCGTCGAAAGTGTCGTCGATCAGCTTCTGGGGCACCCCGTGATTGACGATGAAGTAGAAGCCTATATTTTCGAGCGCATGCCGCAGTTGCGCTGCCAGTGCCTCGCGCGCGCCCGGCGTACCCGCCAGATAGGGACCGACATCCAGCACCGGGATCTCTTCCTCCGCGTCCGGTCGAATCTGGGCGAGGCTGGGGGCAAACTGAGTCATGGCACGCTCCGGTAAGGGAAGCAAACAGATTGCCATGGGTCCCTGCGCCGGTATCCGTCGGGAATCCCCTTATGCAGTTTGCCCGAACGAGGTTGAAGGAAGTTTCTTAAGCCTCTGATATCGCATGGAAAAAGCCCAGCAGGCCACTACCGCTACGGTACGGGCCATAATGCGCATGCATGGGTACCATCCAAAAAGCTATAGGGGCAGTGCGCTTCGGATCAGGATGGATATGACTGAGTACCGTCGCCGGACTTGTCGCCATTGTCGCCGACGTTGGAAAAACCGTTGCCCTCGAAGCCGTAGGCATGCATCAGCTGCTTGAAATGCTGGAGGTCGTGGATCGCCACGGGGCCCAGTTTCTGGGCGAGGCGGACGATCAGGATCTCGATGATGACCAGATGCGCGATATGGGTCTCGGTTCCCACCGGGCGTAGCGGATCCTGCGGGCCCGCCACGGCGAGCACCAGGTCGGCGACTTCCGCCAAGGGCGTGCCCGGATGCGTCATGGCGACTACCGTCGCGCCATGGGCGCGCGCATAACGCGCGGCATCCAGGGTGTAGGGCATGCGGCCGACATGCGACACGATGAATGCAATACCCCGCGGCCCGAGCGTGCTGGCGGAAACCAGCTGCTGGTGCGCGTCGAAGATGGCATTGGAAGGCACGCGCAAACGAAACAACCGGCTTTGCAGTTCGTTGGCGATGAAGGTCGATGACGAGCCGACCGAATAACAATCGATGCGTTCCGCCTTTGCCATGCGGTCAGTGATTTCGTCTATCACCTTGGCATCGAGGCTCTGCCCCAATTCGCGCAGCGACGCCATCGCACCGTGAATGACTTTGCTGGAAACGTCGGCCGTGCTGTCTGTGGCAAGGACGCTGCGATGCAGATGCGAACCATACGTGGCATAACTCTGCGCCAGCGCCACCATGAAGTCACGTACCGACGCATAACCGAAGCTTCGGCAGGTCCGCACGATGGTGGGCATCGAAACGCCGGCTCGTTTCGCCAGTTCCTCGACGGTGTTGACCGCCGCCGCCTGCGGGTCGGCCAGAATGACCCGCGCAACCAGCCCCTGGGAAGGAGACAGGCTGGGCAAGCGCTCCTGTAGCTCTTGCAGTAGGTTGCTCGCGGTGATGGGCATGGGCCGTAAATATAGCAGGAGCGCCACGACCCGCTCGCGGCGATAAGCCTGGCGCCGCGCATTACTCCAGTTTCTGGATATTGGCCGACTCGATGAGATCGCGATACTTGATCTGTTCGCTGCCGATAAGCTTGCGGAAATCCGCCGGTGAGCCCGTCACGGTCACCGCGCCCAGCTTGGCCATGGCCTCGCGCACGGCATTCGTGCGCAATGCCTTGTTCATCTCCGCATTGATCTTGTCGATGATGTCCCGCGGCGTCCCCCTGGGCACCACGATGCCGCCCCAGGACACGCTCTCATAGCCCTTGATGCCAGACTCGTCGAACGTGGGCAGGTCAGGATAAAGAGGAACCCGTTTCAGGGAGGTGATAGCCAGCGCCTTCAGCTTGCCGCTGTCCACCAAGGGCATGACCACGGATGAATTGTTGATGCTGTATTCAATCCGGTTGCCAATCAAGTCCTGCAAGGTCTGGGGGTCGCCCTGATATGGAACGAACTGGACGTCCAGTTTTGCCATGCTGCGCAGCAGCTCACCGGCGATGTGGCCACTGGTGCCGATGCCCGATGCACCATACGAGAACTTCGCTGGATGCTGTTTGATGCGCTCGAACAGTTCCGCCGCCGTCTTGGCGGGATTGTCGGGGTTGACGGCCAATACGTTGTACAGGTTGAACATCTGGCCGACGGGTTCGAAATCCTTATCGGGATCGTATGCCAGGCGCTTGAACAGCGAGGGATTCACACTCAGCGTATTGACGTTCGCATAGCCCAGCGTATAGCCGTCGGGCTGCTGGCGCTTGATCAAGCCCATGGCGATGGCGCCCCCGGCACCGGGCCGGTTCTCGATCACGAACGATGCGTTCAGCGCTTTCGCCATTTCATTGAACACAATCCGGGTGAGCACATCCGCGGATCCCCCTGCTGCCGAATTCACGACTACCGTGACGGGTTTGTCGGGCCACGAGGCTGCCGAGCCGGCCGCAAAAGCGGGCGTGGCAAACAATCCGGCAACTGAGAGCAGGGACAGCAAGGATTTGTTCATCGTCTTTTGAGTAATAAAATTACAAATAAGCCTGCACCGAATCCAAACTTCTTTATTTTCATTGCGCATTCGAGCCTTGACTGCCCGCGCCCTGCCATCGCGCTGTAATATTATTACCAACACGGCCGGCTTTTTCATGCAGGGACATACCCTAGGCCCCGCCCTTTTCCTACGTCGAACACCACGCCATGACCACTGTTTTCCCGCCGTCCCGCAATGCGAACGCGCTCGCGCCCTACGACTGTCCGCCCGCCGACGTCCCGACCCCGTGCCTCGTCGTCTACGAAGAAGCGCTGCTCCATAACCTGCGGATGACGGCGGAGCGTTGTGGCGGTATCGAACGTCTGATGCCCCACATCAAGACCCATCGGGCCAGCTGGGTCGTGGCGCGCTTGATCGAGGCCGGCGTGCGGGCGTTCAAGGTGGCTACCGTCACTGAAGCGCGGATGGTCCTGGATGCCGGCGCCCCACGGGTGTTGTGGGCCTATCCGACGGTCAATGGGCATCACCTTGCCAGCTTTCTCTCGTTGGCCCGCCAGCATCCGCAGGCCGTGCTTGGCGCCCTCATCGACTCCGCGCAAGGCCTGGACGCCTGGCGCCAGGCAATGGGCGCCACAACCTGGCCATCCAACCTGAGCCTGCATGTGGACCTGGACCCGGGGATGGGCCGCACAGGCGCGCCCATCGGCCCGGAGGCGCTGAGCTTGGCGCGTGGCGCGGCGGCGCTGGGGACCTTGGGGACATTCGGCGGGTGGCACGTCTATGACGGCCACATCCACGATCGGGACATCGAACTGCGCCGCGGTCGGGTAGCTGAAGTCGCCGCCCGGCTGCGCGCCATCGTGACGAAGGGCCGCGCTGGCCACGGACTTTCCGCCGAGGTGATCGCGGGCGCCAGCTACAGCTTCGATCTCTGGCCCACCGACCTGGCCACCTATGTAGCGCCGGGCAGTTGGGCGTACTCGAGCGACCAGCACGACATCGAACTGGCGCATCTGCAGTGGCAGCCCGCGGCTTTCGTGCTGGCCACCGTGATTTCGCGGCATGGCGAGCGGGTCACGCTCGACGCGGGCGCGAAGGCCATTTCTCCGGACAAGCTCATGGCCGACCGCTTCCGCTGGGACAGCCCCATCGTGATGATGAACGAGGAACACGTGGTGGTGGATGGTGGCAGCCTGGCGGTGGGCGACCGCGTGATGCTGCTGCCGCGGCATGCCTGCACGACGGCCTATCTGTACGACCAGGCCCTGGTGAGAACCGAGAGCGGGCGTTGGGAAATCCGCGCGCAATTGGGCAGCAAGCGTTGACGCGGGAATCGCAAATGTACGATCTGATCTTCAAGGGCGGAACCCTCATCGACGGCACCGGCACGCCCCGCCGCGACGCGGACATCGGCATCGTGGACCGGCACATCGCGGCCGTCGGTGATCTGGCGGGAAAACAGGCTCGCCAAGTGGTCGACGCCACCGGCCTGATCGTCGCTCCCGGCTTCATCGATGCGCATGCGCACGACGACTGCCTGCTGCTGTCCAGTCCGGACATGACACCCAAGCTCTCGCAAGGCGTGACCACGGTGGTGGCCGGCAACTGCGGCATGTCGCTGGCGCCCATGCCGCGGCCGGTTCCGCAACCGGTGACACCGCCCCTGGATCTGCTGGACCGAAGTGGCGACGCATTCCGCTACCCTACCTTCGCGGCATATGTCGACGCATTGCAACGACAGGCGCCCGCCACCAACTTCGCGGTGCTCGTCGGGCACACCACGCTGCGCGTGGCCACCATGGATGATCTGGGGGTGGCGGCGTCGGATGCCGAGATCGCGCAAATGCGGACGCTGGCGGCGGAAGCATTGGCTGCCGGCGCCATCGGCATCTCTACGGGACTGGCATACATCACGGCGATGCCGGCCCCGACGGAAGAAGTCGTCCGCGTCTGCGCGGACCTGCACGCATTCGGCGGTATCTATTGCACGCACATGCGCGACGAATCGGCCGGCATCATGGATTCGTTGGCCGAAACGTTCGAGATTGGCCGCCGGCTGGACGTGCCGGTGGTGATCTCGCATCACAAGCTGAGCGGGGCCGCCAACTTCGGCCGCTCGCGCGAGACGCTGCCTTATATTGAAAGTGCCGGGAGCCAGCAGCCTGTTTGCCTGGATTGCTACCCTTACGATGCAGGATCGACGGTGCTGGAGGTATGGCGGGTACGCCGCTGCGACCGTGTCATCGTCACGTGGTCCACGCCTCATCGGGAACTCGCGGGCCGCGAACTCAACGACATTGCGGCACTGTTCGGCGTCGATCGCGAGGAAGCCGCGCAACGCCTGATGCCTGGCGGCGCCATCTACTTTTCCATGGATGCGCAGGACGTGGACCGCATCCTGGCCTTCCCTCCCACGATGATAGGCTCGGATGGCTTGCCGCACGACAGTCAGCCCCACCCTCGGCTGTGGGGCGCGTTTCCCCGGGTTCTTGGCCATTACGCGCGCAACCGGGCCCTCTTCTCGCTGGAAACCGCGGTACACAAGATGACCGGTTTGCCGGCCGCCAATTTCGGCTTCAAGGATCGCGGTGTGATCATGCCTGGTGCATGCGCCGACATCACTGTCTTCGACGCGCTCACCGTCGATGCCGGCTTCGGGTATGGCGAACGTGTTCAACCGGCACGCGGCATCGTCCACGTCATGGTCAACGGCAAGCTTGCGTGGACCAACGGCGCCGCAACCGGCACCCGTGAGGGCCGACTGGTAAGACGCCGCGCCGCATGACAAGGCGCCATCAGTTCGCTGGCTTATTGGGATTCCAGAGCTTGACCTTGGAATGCTTTTCATACCCCTTGCCCTTGGGATAGCTGACCAGTTCCATTTCAGAGCCCCAGGGCGAACGGAAGTGAACCCAGGTTTCGCCTTCCGTGTCGCCGGACGGCATGGTGATGGGCTCGCCGAGAACCGTGATGCCCTGGGACTTCAGATACGCCACCGCGCCCTTGATGTCGGCCGTGTAGAAGGCGATGTGCGATGCGCCGATGTCCTCCGCCTTGGGCATGTCCAAGCTGCCCTTCGAATTCCGGTATTCGAACAATTCGACGTTGGAACCGGTGCCGCAACGAAGCATGGCCAGGGACACGCTGTCCGCCCGAGGCGCGAACTTCGCGTTTCCTTCCGTGCCGCCCGCATCCAGCTTGAAAGGTCCGATATGGGTGACCGGCATACAACCGAAAGTCCTGGAAAAGAAAGCTTCGGCCTGCTTCAGGTCAGGCACGTTGATGCCGACGTGATCAATGCCGACTGCCTGTACACCGGCGGCGTGAGAAGGCGGGGCGGCGATGACGGCCAGTGCCGCGGCCAGGGTCGCGATGAATTTCATGGTGCAGTCCTTCTTACTTCTTGTCGATGAATACGCGGGCGCTGGCAAGCTTGCCGTTCTCGATGGTGAAGATGTCTTCACCGCGAACCAGGTCGGGATTGTCTTGCGGGCCATAGCCCCAGGTCACCCGGCCAACGCCGTGATTCAACGTAATGGGATCCGGCGTAAATGTGAAACCGGCGTGTTCGCCCTGGACCCGCTTCAGCAACTTCGCCACCTCGTCATAGCCGACGGCCATGCCGGCGTAATCGGCAACAAAGAAGTCCGCGTTGTAAACCTGCGGGAACCTGGCCGCCCAGTGCTCGGGGTTGGGATCATTCCAGATCTCGAAATGCAGGTCGATCAGGTGCTGTGCGGCAGCGACGTCTTGGGTGGTGGTTTTCATTTCAGTCAATCCTTGTGAGTAGGCAACGGGCAGCGCAGTCAGCGCGGCCAGGAAAAGGGTTCTTTGGATCAGCCGTTTCATCTGTGGTCCGGGTTCACTTGTTTGGCATGGGTGAACTTTAGAAGTTCTTCATCTGTGAATAAATACCGAAAAATATGAATCACTATCCATGGATATGGATAATCTCGAGCACCTTCCTTATTTTTTGTCGACAGGCACGCATCAACGCCCGCCTTCTTCCCTGCCCCCTGTGAAAACCGTAGAATCACGCTGGATTCCGCGACGTCGACTCACGGAACGAAGCAACCAGGCATCCCGGAGAACCGCTTGAACGCCTACGCTGTCGAAGAATCGGGACTCCCGGAAAACGTGCTTCGCATAGAGCGCCACAGCCGTGCCTGGAATGGTGTGACAGTCGAAGACATTCACGAATACGCAAACGGGCGCGTGCTGCATTCGTTGCTTTACGAGAGCGAAACCCGGCTTACCGTGAACCTCGACGAGGTCGGCGGCCAGACCGAACCTCGGCTCAAGCAGAACAAAGCCTGCGGTCTCGACCACAAGCCGAACCACATGGCGATCATCCCCAAAGGCATGCACCTGTGGGGCTATGCCAGCGACCTGCGCTACTGCAGGTACGGCATCCTGTTGTTCGACCTGGAAGCGCTGCGGGAAAGACTGGGGGAAGATATCGATACCCGCCCTTTCGACACGCCCCGCCTGCGGTTTACCGACGCACGGGTACTTGCCCTGGTCCGGATGCTGATCGCGATTCCCCACGGCGATGCGTCGTCCAGTCTGCTTGGCGACAGCCTGACGGCGGCCGTGTTCGCATTGCTTTCGTCCGAACAGCGGATAACGCCGCGTGCGGGCCAGCTTGCGCCCTGGCAATTGCGCCGGGTCCAGGAATACATGCGCGCGCACCTTCCCCGCCAGATGGCCCTGGGCGAACTCGCGGCCATGGCCGGCCAATCGCAATGGCATTTCTGCCGTGCATTCAAGGCGTCCACCGGCATGTCGCCCTACCAGTGGCAACTGCACGAAAGACTCAATCTGGTGCGCGCGCACCTGCTCCATTCCGACGCAAAACTGGAGACCATCGCCGAAGCGACCGGCTTCGCGGATGCCGCACACCTTAGCCGGGCCTTCAAACGTCATGCAGGCCAGAGCCCGTCCACCTGGCGCGGCGCGCGTAAGTGAGCGGACTCCGCTGAAGCATCAAACCTGGGCTTGGCCGCCGTCCGCGAACAACTCGGCGCCATTGACGAAACTGGCGTCGTCGGATGCCAGGAAAAGAACGGCCTTGGCGATTTCCTCCGCCTCGCCAACCCGGCCCAGCGGAATCCGTGAGGCCAGGTAGTCCAGCAGGCCCTGCTGCTGTGCCTTGTCGTCTCCAGCCAGTTCCACCAGACCGGGCGTGCGGGTCGCGCCAGGGGAAACCACGTTGACACGGATGCCGGTCTCTTTGAGGTCCAGCGCCCAGGAACGTGCCAGGTTGCGAACAGCCGCCTTCGACGCCGAATAGACGGAGAACGCTGCCGTGCCTTCCGTACCGGCGGTCGAGCCGGTCAACACCACGGAAGAACCCTTGCCGAGCAGGGGAAGGGCTTTCTGCACGGTAAAGATGGTGGCCTTGACGTTGCGGCCGAAGGTGTCGTCTATCTGTTCTTCGGTGATCTGTCCCAGCGGCAGCATGGTGCCACCGCCAGCATTGACGAACAAGACGTCCAGTCGACCGGCATCCGCCTTCACGCGCGCAAAGAGCCGATCGAGATCGTCGTTACTGGCGGAGTCGGCCTGCACGCCAACGGCGCCGTTACCTATTTCGGCGACCGCCTTGTCCAGCGCTTCCTTGCGTCGCCCCGTTAGGTAAACACGCGCGCCTTCAGCGGCAAATAGTTTCGCAGTGGCAAGGCCAATGCCGCTCGTGGCGCCCGTAACAAGGGCGATTTTTCCTGCGAGTCTGCTGGTCATTCGAGTTTCCTGTGATTGATGGTACGGCGTACTGCTCACCTGCTTCGAGGCGCCGCCGTCGCGCAAACTTTATATACAGAACCCCTCTCGCAGGACGGGCACCGCCAAATTCCTGAGCAAGAACGTACAAGCGCCGCAGGAATGTTCATGCGGGCGCAGCGCCGCGCCGTCTAGGATCGCTACCGCCCCACAAGGGCGTAATCATCGAAAGGAAACGCGGACGCTCATGACGATCGAAGATCTGGACTTGTCCATTACAAGACGCAACGTACTAATGTCGGGCACCGCCCTGGCCGCCACCCTCACCCTATCGGCGGCCTCCAGCTTTGCCGCATCGAAGTCGCCCTCCTCCCTTCACAAAGGAAACATCGAAATGACTGAAAGCTTCGTCAAGACCCGGGACGGCGTCGATATCTTCTTCAAGGATTGGGGCCCCAAGACGGCCCAACCCATCGTCTTCCACCACGGGTGGCCACTTTCGTCGGACGACTGGGACGCCCAGATGCTGTTTTTCGTGCAGCATGGCTACCGTGTCGTCGCGCACGACCGCCGCGGCCATGGCCGCTCCCAACAGGTGAGCGAAGGCCACGACATGGATCACTACGCTGCCGACGCCGCCGCGGTGGTGGAGCACCTGAATCTGAAAAATGCCGTCCACATCGGCCATTCCACCGGCGGTGGCGAAGTCGCGCGCTACGTGGCCCAATACGGCCAGCCCCACGGCCGTGTCGCCAAGGCAGTCCTGGTCAGCGCCGTGCCACCGCTGATGCTGAAGACCGCCACCAACCCCGGCGGCCTGCCAATCGAAGTCTTCGACGGATTCCGCTCCGCATTGGCAGCGAACCGTGCACAGTTCTTCCTCGACGTTCCCACCGGCCCGTTCTACGGTTTCAATCGCAGCGGCGCCAAGGTCTATCCCGGTGTCATCCAGAATTGGTGGCGCCAGGGCATGATGGGCAGTGCCAAGGCCCACTACGAGGGCATCAAGGCATTTTCCGAGACCGACCAGACGGAAGACTTGAAAAGAATCACGGTGCCCACCCTGGTCCTGCACGGCGACGATGACCAGATCGTTCCCATCGCCGATTCTGCCGAGCTTTCCATCAAGCTGCTCAAGAACGGCATCCTGAAGGTGTATAAGGGCTACCCGCATGGAATGCTGACCACCAATGCAGACGTCATCAACGCCGACCTGCTGGCTTTCGTCAAGGCTTGACATCACGACTCCAAAGAACTGGTCGACGATGAGTCAAATTGGCAGTATCGGCCCCGCAACATCGATACCGCAGACGGGTCTGGCCGAAGCGCGTCCCGCGGACCAGGCATGGCTCGACGCTGGCCTGGTCTGGCTTGGGTTTGGCTTGGGCCAGGATCTGAGCCTGGCTTGGCTTGGCGCCGGCCTTGCGCCAGCCTAACGCCTGGCAGCGGGCAGGACGCCAGCTGCCGTCGTCGCCATCGCCGCGTAGCCGGCGTCGCTTGGATGCACGTGGTCGCCGCTGTCGAACGAAGGCCTCAACTGGTTCGGATGGCCGGGGTCGCGCAACGCTTTGTCGAAGTCCACGACGCCATCGAAGGCGCGACCGTCACGTATCCATTCATTGATTTTCAAGCGGATGCCTTCACGCTCGGGCGGCAGGGTCGCGGGCGTGATCGTCCCGCCAAGAACGAGAAGACCCTGGCGATGCGCGATGGCGATGATGCGGCGGTAACCGGCGATCATATCGTCCGCGCTGACCACCCGGTGGGGACTGTCGCAGTCCAGGCCGCGCCTGACGGGCATCGACGAAAAATTGAGGTCGTTGATGCCGATCAGGACCACCACCGTATGCGCGCCGGGCACGCTCGCGGCGTCATGCTCGAAGCGTGACTCCAGGCTGTCGCCATAACAAGCCGAGCCGGACAATAAGCGATTGCCGCTGATCCCTGCATTCAGGACAGCGATGGGTTTGGGGCCAGCGGCGTTGGCGTCCGCGTGATTGGCTCCCAGGGGTTTGGCGATTGCAGGTTTGGCGCCCGCCGCGGCAAGCTGCCTGGATAGCACACTGGGCCAACTGCGGTCGGCACCGAAGGTCGATCGCAGGCCGTCGGTGATGGAATCGCCGATGGCCACCAGCGCGCCTGCATGCTCGTGCTCACTGCTTACGGCCAGGCGCGTAATCCAGGCGTATTGCGTGAAACGGACCGTGAACGCCGCTGCCGACGTATCTTCAGCATGCCGGCCCACGGTCGATACATAACTCACGCGGCCGGCAATCCGGTGCCAGGCCTGCATGACGTCATCGCTGCCGGCTTCCAGGCTGACCGCGATCGGCGCGCCGCGGGTGACCTTGAAAGGAATGGCATCGCTGTCCATCTCCATGCCAGGGCTCAGTACCACTTCGCGTTTGCCCCCGAAGGTCACGACGCTGGCGCTGCCCGGCACGATGGCGGCGCCGGCAGCACTGTGCGCCAGGGTCACCCCCATGATCGCCAAAGGCCGTGTGCCATGACGGTTGCTGATACGAAGCTGGGCCGTGGTCCCGCTGAGCGTAGGCACGATGATCTGCCGCACGGTGCGCCCCGCTACGGCTGGTGCCTGGTAAAGCGCAGGCAACTCCGCCAACCGCGGAATCTCCTGCAGCGCCGTGTTCCACGAGGTGGTCCACGACGGTGGCGAAACCCGCGGCGCCTGCGCATGAGCGTGCGCCGCAAGCGCGACAGCCAGTGTCCCCGCCACCCCGGCCACGAGGCGGCGCCACACGGGAAAAAATCTGATCAAGCGTTGCATAGCCCTGAGTCGTCTTATCCAGACGGGCAGCTTAACGCTTTATGCGGACAGGCAGCTTAAGCCAGGCCGCAGCCAAGCAGGGCGGACAGTGCCAGCCCGAATCGCGACAGCGTGTTGTATGCGCATGGCGCCCGCAGCGCCGGCGCGGTGCCGTCGCCTGCGGTTGCCTGGCGCTGATGCCTGGCGCTGTTGCTGGCACGCAAAATCAAAGATTCGCACAACATTTGGTCGATAACCTTCCCCGATCGGTTGAGGCATCTGAATGGCGCCTTAAAGAATGTCCACATCTTCAAGGGGAAGGCCCGTGCAGCGTACCGGTCGTCAGTATGTCAAAGGCAAGGCGCGAGGGTGCCGCAGCGGGGTTTCCACCAGCACGGCTGACGCTGACACTGGCCGTCGCCCTGCCATGGTGGGGAAGTAACGCCATGGCGGCATGTACGCCAGCCAACCCAACTACTGGCCGTATCGCATTAGAGAGTTTCGATACGACAGGGATCGGCCACACCTTCGCCAACGCAGGCACCGGCCAGACGCTCGATGTGTGGAATGGCAACGGCTTGGCCAGCCCAAGCTCGATGGGCGGCGGGACCGGCACCTGGACCGTGGACGGCAATACCTGGACCAACACGAACGGGCAGTCGACCGGCCCGATGTCACCGCAGCCCGGTTTCGCCATCTTTGGCGGTGCCTCCGGAACGGTCACCGTGGACAACACCAACGGCGCCGTCACCGCCACCGGCATGCAGTTCATGAGCGATGGCTATCGCGTGACGGGCGACATCCTCACACTGGTGGGCGCGAGTGGCGCGGCGCGCTGTCGATGTCATCCGACGCCAATCTAGGCTCGGCTACCAACGCCTTGGACTTCGAAGGCGGCATATTGCGGATAACGGGTACGGCTTACCGCCCGCCAGCCTGGCCGGGTCGGTGCTGGATCTGGGACAGGACGGCAGCTACGCGGCGTCGCCGCGCTACGGCATCATCAGCGCCGCCGGCGGGATCGCCGGCAGCTTCCAGGCTGTCAGCAGCAACCTGGCCTACCTGACGCCATCGCTGGTTTATGGAAGCAATACCGTCGATCTGCAGATGGACCTGAAGCAGGTCTGGCGCCACGGTTCTGAAGACCGTGACGAAGGGCCATGAAACCAAAGGCCATGACACCGAGGTGCATAAAGTAAGATACCTGGCTGCCCCCTCCGCCATAAGCCAGGACTTATGCACCTCAGTCTCCGCCAGCTGGAAGTCTTCCGGCTCTTCTCCAAGACGCGCAACGTTACCGAAACAGCCAATCTGCTGCGCGTGACCCAGCCCTCGGTCAGCCAGACGCTGAAGGAGATGGAGAACCAGGTTGGCTTTACCCTCTTCATCAGGGTCGGCGGCCGGATGCACCTGACGCCGGAGGCGACGGCGCTGCTGACCGAAGTGGAGCGCGTGCTGGCCCAGTTCTCCACGTTGCGCGGCCGCGCCAGCGAACTGCGCGACGGACGCTCGGGCAAATTGGCCATCGCCAGTGTCAGCACCCTCTATACCGACATCCTGCCGTCGGCCATGGCCAGTTTTCGCAAGGACCACGACAAGGTCCATCTTCGCGCCGACACCTACACGGCCAGCGAGGTGGTCCAGCAGGTCCGGCAAGACAATGCGGACGTCGGCTTCGCCTTCCTGCCAGTCGATGAAATGGGCGTGGCCGTGCAGCCGCTGCTGCGCATGCAGGTCCTGTGCGCCGTTCCCGAAGGCCATGAGCTGGCCCGGCAAAAATCCGTGTCCACGCGCGACCTGAACCAGCAGGAAGTCATCATCCAGAACGCTGATACGCCGCCCGGCATGGTCCTGCATGAATCGCTCGACCGCGACGGCGGCTTCACGGCGCGGGTATTGGATACGAATCACTCCATCCCCGCGCTGCACATGGTCAGGCATGGCCTGGGCGTGGCGCTGGTGCACCCCTTGACGCTATCGCTCGCCGTCCTCGAAGACTACGCCATCACGGCCCTGCCGCTGGACCCACCCATCTACCAGACGCTGGGGATGGTCTATTCACGGCATCGGCCGGTACCCAGATCGGTGGTCCGCTTCGAAAAATACCTGCGCCGCAGCCTCCAGCACTTTTGCGAGCAGATGAACGGCCGTGGCTACCACTGCGAGATGCTGATCTAGCGGGCGCACGGCGCAACCGCGCCGCGCCAGCAGACCCGCCTCGCATCGTTGCCGATTGGAGACAGCGGGTGCCTGCACAGGCCCGCGCGCGTCGGGGCAAATCCTTGCGGCCGGCATCTTCCACGCGCGCAATCCCGGAAAAACGCACCTGATCGGGGGCCGGCCGCCCCGTCGCGGCGCATTGCGCACCAAGCCAGCGCGTGTTCAGCCCACCATAATCCAGGGCTTATGGTGGGATTATCAAAAGTGATTTCTGGCTTATATGCTGCAGTGCCACAATCGGCACAGACGTTCGGTGGGAACGTCATGCAGAGATTGGGAAATGAACGGCAATTCGATGTACCGCGGCATGTTGTGGGTGTGCGCGGCAGCTTTTTTCATGCAGGCCCTCGACACCACTATCGTGACCACCGCGTTGGCGCCCATGGCCGACAGCCTGGGGGAAAATCCGCTCGCCATGCGTGCCGCCATCATCGCCTACACCCTGGTGATGGCGATGCTTATCCCCGCATCCGGCTGGCTGGCCGACAAATTCGGTACTCGTAACGTCTACATCTGGGCCATCGCCGTCTTCGGAGTCGGCTCGCTGCTCTGCGCCCTGTCACGCAACCTGGACCAATTGACGGCGGCGCGGGTCATTCAGGGCGCCGGCGGCGCCATGCTCCTGCCCATTGCCCGTCTGGCGGCATTGCGCGCCATGCGTGGCGAAGCCTATATCGCGGCACTGACGCTCATCGGCTCGGCCGGTGAGGCGGGCAAGCTGGTGGGCCCCCTGCTGGGCGGTTGGCTGTCCCAGGTCTTGAGCTGGCACTGGATATTCCTGATCAACATTCCCATCTGCCTGGCGGGCCTGTGGGCGGCACGCACCTATATGCCGGTCGGCAAGACGGAAAACACGCCGCCCTTCGACTTCGTTGGTTTCGTCCTGCTCTCCACGTGCATGGTGGCGCTGTCGATCGCGCTGGACATGCCGCAAGTCTCTCATCGCCTCGCCTGGAGCGGCGTGCTGTTCGGACTTAGCGTCCTCACCGTGGCGCTCTACATGATGCATGCCCGCCGCAAGGCGAAACCCTTGTTTCGGCTGGGCATTTTCCGCGAGTCGAATTTCAGCGTCGGCCTGCTCGGCAACCTCGTTTGCCGTATCGGCTGCAGCGCCGTGCCGTTTCTCCTTCCCCTGCTGTTGCAACTGCAAATGGGCTATTCACCGGTGCAATCCGGCTTGATGATGCTGCCGGCAGCGCTCGCGGGCATGTGGTTGACACGCGCGGTCGGCCCCCTGGTCAAGCGCTACGGCTACGAAACCTTCCTGCTGGTGAACACGCTGCTTGTGGGCGCCAGCATCATTGCCTTCGCCGGCGTCGCGCCGGGATGGCCCATCGGCGTGCAGATCATTCAGCTCGCCATATTCGGCGCGGCGAATGCGATGCAGTTTGCCGCCATGAATACCGTAACGCTCAAAGGCCTCAGGACCGAAGACGCGGGTAGCGGCAACGGGCTCTTCTCGATGATACAGATGCTGGCGGTCAGCCTTGGCGTGACCCTGGGCGGCGGCATGGTTGGCATGTTCTCCCACGGCGAGGAAACGACGGCCAGTGCCTTCCGTCTCACCTTCATCATCGTCGGGGTCATCACGCTGCTCTCGGCTTTCATCTTCCGTGGCCTGGATGCGAACCACGCCAACGGCAAACTCGTCCCGCAGCCCGCCAACCAATGACTTCGATCGAGCAACCATGACACAGCCATATCGTTTGGGTGTCCGCGAATTGGGGCTGCGCATGCGCGCCGGCAGCTTGAGCGCGGTCGAACTGCTCGACCACTACCTGGGCCGGATAGAGACGCTGAATCCCCGCTTGAACGCCTTTATCGACCTCGATGAAACGGGCGCCAGGCAGGCGGCGCGCGACGCCGACGACCGCGCGAAACGTGGCGCATCGCTGGGCCCGCTGGATGGCATCCCCATCGCGATCAAGGACAACATCCTCGTCAAGAGCCAGCGCGCCGTCTGGGGCACCCGCCTGTTCGAGCAACATGTGCCCGATCACGATGAGGTGCCGGTCGACCTGCTGCGCCGCGCCGGCGCGGTATTGGTCGGCAAGACCAACGTGCCTGAGTTCACGATGCGAGGCTATACCGACAACGTCGTGTTCGGCCCCACCGGCAACGCGTGGGATCCCGCGTTGACGCCGGGCGGATCTAGCGGCGGATCGGTCACGGCCGTAGCCGCGGGACTGGTGCCGCTGGCACTGGGCACCGATGGCGGCGGCTCCATACGGCGTCCGGCCGGCTACACGGGGCTGGTCGGCCTGAAGCCTACTGTCTCGCGCATCCCCCGCGCCAACGGTTTCCCGCAGATCCTGTACGACTGCGAAATCGTGGGACCGCTAGGCCGGTCGGTGGACGACGTGCGCCTGATGATGTCGGTCATGGCTCGTCCTGACCGACGGGACCAGCGCTCGCGGGGCTTTGCGCCAATCGACCAGGACGCCCGCCCCGTGCGACCGCTCAGGATCGTGTACGTGGCGCGCATGAACGGCGCGCCGGTGGATCCCGAGATCGACGCGGCCTGCAGGCGCGCGGCCGAGGCGCTACGCGCACTGGGACACGAGGTGACCGATGGCTCCCTGCCTTTCCAGACTCAGCACATCCTTGGATCGTGGTCGAAGATCGGCGACACGGGCCTGGCCATGCTGGCCGAACAGCATCCTTCCTTCTTCGACCGGGTCACGCCGGGCTTTGCCGAACAGGCCCGCACGGGCGCAGGCATCGCAGGCGCCGAATTCATGCGGGTCATCGAGACGCTGTATGCCTTCCGGACGGAAGTGGGCAGCGCCTTCGAGCATGTCGATCTGATCATGACGCCAACGTCCGCGGCCCACCCCTGGCCCAAGGAACAGGCCTATCCGCCCGTCATCGACGGCCAGGAGGTCGGTCCGCGCGGCCATGCCGTCTTCACCAACTGGGTCAACGCCTGCGGCCATCCCGCCATTGCCTTGCCGGCGGCCCCGTCGGCGCAGGGCCTGCCGATCGGCTTCCAGCTGGTCGGCGACTTCGGCGCGGACGACCTGCTGCTCGACATCGCCACCCAGTTCGAACAAGCCCAGCCCTGGGCCGCCCGTTGGCCGCAAATCGCCAGCTCATAGCACTCGCCCCCTCAATCGCCTACAAGGACTGCATCTCATGACTCAGAAGGATGGTTCGGACCCGCTCTCGTTGGACCGGCGCGCGTTTATCGTCACCAGTGCCATGGCGGCCGTCGGGGCGGCGTTGCCCGCGGTGACCAAGGCAGCCGACACGCCCAAGCGCGGCGGCAACATGGTCATGATCGTGCATCCGGAGCCCGCCACGCTGGCTTCGTATGCCAACTCGGCGGGCAATGTGCCGATGATCACGACGCAGGTCTACGAGGGGCTGGTGGGCTACGACTGGGACATCAATCCGGTGCCCAGCCTGGCAAAGTCCTGGGAGATCAGCCCCGACGGCCTGACCATCACGTTCCATCTGCAGGAAGGCGTGACCTTCCACAATGGCGAGCCCTTCACCAGCGCGGACGTGCAGTACACGTTCATGGAGGTGGCCAAGAAGTACAACCCCAACGGGCCCATCATCCTGGCCGAACTGACCGCGATCGACACGCCGGATCCCTTGACCGCGATCTTCCGGCTGGCCCATCCCGCCCCGTACCTGATGAAATCGCTGTCCTCCAAGGACATGCCCGTCTTGTGCAAATCGGTGTTCGTCAATACCGATCCCTTGACCAACCCCACCGGCAACAAGCCGATCGGCACGGGACCGTTCAAGTTCGTCCAATGGGAGCGCGGCCGCTATGTGCGCCTGGACCGCAATGAAAAATACTGGAAGCCGGGCCTGCCTTACCTGAACCGCATCGTGGCGCGTTTCATCCCCGACGCCGCCACCCGGTCCGCCGCCCTGGAGGCCGGCGAGGCACACTACGCCGGCTACAGCGCGGTCAATCCGGCGGACATCAAGCGCCTGCAGGCCAACCCCATCCTCGGCAGCACCGAGAAAGGCTACGGCATGACCGCGGCGATGAGCAACCTGGAATTCAATATGCGCCGCGAACCGCTGAACAAGAAGGAGGTTCGCCACGCCATCGCCTATGCCATCGACCGCAAGCTGATCGTCGATCGCATCATGTACGGCTTCGGCAAGCCGGCCACCGGCCCGCTTTGCTCGTCGTTCAAGAACCTGTACTCGAACGACGTGCTCCACTTCGACGTGCCAGACCGCCTGGCCATCGCCAACAAGCTGCTGGACGACGCCGGCCTGAAGCGCGGCGCCGATGGGTCGCGCTTCGGCCTTACGCTCGAAATCAATCCCTTCGGCGAGCAGTGGCAACGCCAGGGTGAATATCTCAAGCAGGCGCTCAACGATATCGGTATCAAGCTGACGTTACGCAGCGAAGATACGGCAACCTGGCTGCGCCGCTGCTATACGGATTACGACTTCGACATCAACGAGCCGTTCTACTCCGCCGGCGCCGACCCCGTCGTGGGCGTGCACCGCTACTTCCTGTCGTCCGCCATCCGCAAGGGCACGACCTTCGTCAACAACAAGGACTACCGCAGCCCGGTCGTCGACAAGCTGCTGGCCGATGCCACCCGCGAAATCGATCCCGCCAAGCGCGCGGCCCTGTACGCGCAGGCGCAGAAAGTGATCGTCGAGGACAGCCCTGGGGCCTGGCTGGCCGAGGTCACCTACGTCACCATCTTCAACAAGAAACTGCACGATCACACCGTGGGACCGCTGGGCACCTACAGCGCCTTCGAACGTGCCTGGATGGAGACCTGACCCATGCAACGGTGGCGCCGCTTCGCGTACTTGCTGCTGCTGGCGATTCCCGTCGTCTTCGGCATCCTGGTGCTCAACTTCTTCCTGATCCACCTGGCGCCCGGCGACCCCGCCTCGGTGCTGGCGGGTGAAGGCGGCGCGGCCACGCCCGAATACATGGCGGCGCTGCGCATCAAGTTCGGCCTTGACCGGTCGCTCATGGAGCAGTTCCTGACCTATATCGGCAATGCCGTGCACCTGGACCTGGGTTATTCCTTCCGTAACGACGCACCGGTTTCGCAGTTGATATTCGATCGGCTCGGGCCCACCCTGTTGCTGATGGGAACCGCCTTCGTCGTCGCGCTGACAGGCGGCATCACCTTGGGCATGCTTGCCGCCGCCGCGCGTAACAAGCTGCGCGATGCCGTGATTTCCTTCCTCAGCCTGCTTTGCTACGCCACGCCGGGCTTCTGGCTGGGATTGATGCTGATCGTGGTGTTCGCCATCAACCTGGGCTGGCTGCCCACCAGCGGCCTGGAGGATATCGGTGCATTCAATGAAGGCTGGGACCGGGTGTGGGACATCGGACGGCATCTCATCCTGCCCGCTGCAACGCTCGCGGTGTTCTACCTGGCACTCTATGCCAGGCTGATGCGGGCCTCCATGCTGGAACAGACGGGGATGGACTACGTGGTGACCGCCCGTGCCAAGGGCCTGTCCGAACGCGGCATCGTCTACGGCCACATCATGCGCAATGCCATGCTGCCGGTCGTGACCATGGCGGGCCTGCAGGCGGGCAACCTGATAGGCGGCTCCGTGGTGGTGGAAACCGTGTTCGGTTGGCCGGGCATCGGCACGTTGGCGTTCAACGCGCTGCAGTCGCGCGACCTCAATCTGCTGCTGGGCATCTTCTTCGTATCCGCCTGCCTGGTGGTGGTCATCAATCTGCTGACCGATCTCATGTACATCACGCTGGACCCCAGGATACAGATCCGATGAGAGCGAAACTGAAGCTGTTTGCCAGGAACCGGATGGCCGTCTTCGGCGCCATCGTTTTTCTCTTCATGCTGTTCCTGACCATCGCGTCGGCGCTGCTCTATCCCAAGGGCGCATTCGGCCTGTCCGGGCCGCCGCTGCAGCCGCCGGGCGATGCCTTCCTGCTGGGCACCGACAGCCTTGGCCGCGACGTCGCCGCCGGCGTCGCCTACGGCGCGCGGGCCTCCCTGATGATAGGCGTGCTGGCGGCGCTATCCGCGGTGGTGATCGGTGCGCTGGTCGGCGCGTTCGCTGGCTACTGCCGCGGCAATGTCGATGTGGCGCTGATGCGCGTCACGGAATTCTTCCAGACCATCCCGGCTTTCCTGCTGGCGATGCTGCTGGTGGTGATCCTGTCGCCGTCCGTCTTCAGCGTCATCGTGGCGATCGCGGCGGTCTCATGGCCCGGCATCGCCCGGCTTGTACGGGGCGAATTCGTCGCGCTGGGCGGACGTGAGTTCGTGTTGGCGAGTACCAGCCTGGGCGCCAGCGCCAGCCGCATCATCTTTCGCCATCTGCTGCCGAACTGCCTGTCGCCCATCATCGCCGTCGGCTCACTCCTGGTCGCGAACGCCATCCTGCTCGAATCCGGCCTTTCGTTCCTGGGCCTGGGCGATCCCAACGTGATGAGCTGGGGCCTGTTGATCAGCGCGGGCCGGACGTCGCTGCGCACTGCCTGGTGGGTTTGTACCTTCCCCGGCATCGCGCTGCTGCTGACGGTGCTGGCCATCAACCTGGTGGGCGACGGCCTGAACGAAGCATTCAACCCGAGGTTGCGCGATCGATGAGCAATGTTCTCGTATCCATCGAGGGACTGACCATCGGCCTGCCCAAGGGCGCCGATCGGGCCAGTGCCGTGCAGGACGTCAACCTGACGCTGCATGCCGGCCAGGTCACCTGCCTGGTCGGCGAGTCCGGCTCCGGCAAATCCATGGTCGCGCGTGCGATCATGGGCCTGCTGCCCGCGCCGCGGGTAGCGGTGACCGCGGGCAGCATCGCCTTCGACGGCAAGGACCTGACCAAGCTGTCGTCCAAGGCGTTCGCCAGGGTCCGCGGCGCCAGTATCGGCATGATCTTCCAGGAGCCGATGACGGCGCTGAATCCGCTGCATACGATAGGCCGCCAGATTGCCGAGGTCTTGAAGCTGCATACGGACATGTCGCGCGGCCAGCGCAAGGCACGCGTGGTGGAACTGCTGGCGGACGTGCACATGCCCGATCCGCCACGGATAGCCGCTTCCTACCCGCATGAACTGTCCGGCGGGCAGCGCCAGCGCGCCATGATCGCGATGGCCCTGGCGCTGCGTCCTCAATTGCTGATCGCGGACGAGCCGACCACCGCGCTGGACGTCACCACGCAGGCGCAGATACTGAAGCTGATCCACGATCTGCAGCGGGAACGCGGAACCGCGGTACTGTTCATCACGCACGACTTCGGCGTGGTGGCCGACATCGCGGACCACGTCGCCGTCCTGCAGAAAGGTACGCTGGTGGAAACCGGCCCGCGCGACCAGGTCCTCAACGATCCGCGCCATCCCTACACCAAGGCGCTCCTGAGCGCGGTGCCGCGCCTGGCCGTACCGGATCGGCCGGCGACGCCACCAGGACGGCTCATACTCGAAGCCAACGCCGCCTACAAGGCCTATGCCGCAAGGGGCGTCTTCGGTCGCGGCCGCCCCACCGTCGCCCTGAACGAGGTCAATTTCCAGCTACGCCATGGCGAGACCCTGGGACTGGTCGGCGAGTCGGGCTCGGGCAAATCGACGCTGGCGCGCGCCGTCACCCGGCTGCTCACCCTGGATCGGGGCGACATCATCCTCGACGGCGAAGGCATCACGCAGCTGACGCGCAAGGAGCTGCAGCCCTACCGCAAGCGTATCCAGATGATCTTCCAGGATCCCTACGCGTCGCTCAATCCGCAGTTGCGCATCGCCGATATCGTGGCGGAGGGGCCGATCATCCATGGCATGCCGGCCGTGCAGGCCGACCGCAAGGCCCGCGAACTGCTCGAACTGGTGGGCCTGGGCGCCAAGGCGGGCGACCGTTATCCCCATGAGTTCTCCGGCGGCCAACGCCAGCGCGTCGGCATCGCCCGCGCACTGGCGCTGGATCCGCAGATCCTGGTGGCGGACGAGCCGGTGTCCGCGCTGGATGTGTCGGTACAGGAACAGGTGCTGGCGCTGCTGGCCCGGATCAAGGCACAGCTGGGCCTCAGCATGCTGTTCGTGACGCACGATCTGCGCGTGGCGCTGCAGATCTGCGACCGGATCGCCGTCATGCGACAAGGCAGCATCGTCGAGATCGGCGACACCGCGGACATCTTCGCGGCGCCCGCGCATGAATACACCCGTGCGTTGTTCGACGCGGTTCCCGGCGCCCAGTGGAGCCGCGACACGGCTGCCCGGGCCGCACTGTCCACGCAACACCAACCGCTTCCAATCAACGAACGGCTGCAGGCAAACGCCGGCTAAGCGCCTCCATACGGATGAATCATGTACCCAAGCAATGACGGCTTCCTGCCAGGGCCCCGCGTCCAAATCGCAGGGACGCCCGCGCGCCCGCTCTCGGACCTGACCTTCGCGGTAAAGGACCTGATCGATATCGCCGGCGTGCCGACCGGCTGCGGCAATCCTGACTGGGAACGCACGCATGCCGTGCCCACCTCGCATGCGTGGGGCGTCGCCAGGCTGCTTGAAGCGGGCGCCTCGGTGGCCGGGAAGACCATCACCTGCGAGATCTCACTGGGCATCCTGGGTTTCAATGCCTTCTTCGGCACGCCGGTCAATCCGCGCGCGCCAGGCTGCCTGCCGGGAGGATCGTCCAGCGGGTCCGCCAGTGCAGTAGCTGCCGGGCTGTGCGACGTCGCCCTGGGCACGGACTCGGGCGGTTCCGTGCGTGTCCCGTCCAGCCTGTGCGGGCTGTACGGCATGCGGCCCACGCACGGCAGGCTGCCGTTCGACGGCATCTGCCAACAGGCGCCGACCTTCGATACGCTAGGCTGGTTCGCCCGTGATGCCCATACCTTCTCCCGCGTGGCCGAAGTGCTGCTCGGTGAGCCGATTGTCGCGCCGGAGCACGCGCCCGTGCTGGTTGCCACCGACGCTTTTGCATTGGCGGATCCCGGCGTCCGTGCCGCGCTGGATCCCGCTATCGCCGCGCTGCGCGCCCTGCTCCATAGCGACGTCCCCGACATGGCCTTGGGCGCGCCGGGGGAAATGGAAGTCTGGGGCCAGCAGCGGGCACTGCTGCAACGCGCCGAAAGCTGGAAGACATTTTCGGGTTGGGTCAACACCCACAACCCCAGTTTCGCCTTCAACGTCGCACGCAATATGGCCACCGGCGCCAGCATCACGCCCGCCCAGGTGGCCTTGGGCAATTCGGTACGCCAGCGGGTCATCGAACGTGCGCGCACGTTGCTGGAGAACGGGGCCCTCCTGTGCATTCCGACCACGCCCTTTCCGGCGCCTTCCACCGACAGTACCCTGGCGCAGCTGGACGAGTATTCCGCGCGCATAGGCTTGCTGTGCTCCTTTGCCGGCATGGCGGGCCTGCCGCAGATGAACCTGCCGCTGGGATCGGTGGACGGCAAGCCGGTGGGGCTGTCCATCATTGCCTGGCGTGGGGCGGACGCGAAGCTCGCGGGCATTGCCCGCGCGCTGGCGCAAGCGGGTTCGTGACGCCGCCGCGTCGTTGCCGTTTTCCTTTTCCCTTGATGCTCCTTCCTGTGAGGCCAGTATGACCAGCGGTCCCGAA
The DNA here is from genome assembly GCF_002209485.1 of Achromobacter sp. HZ34. Classification (GTDB taxonomy): domain Bacteria; phylum Pseudomonadota; class Gammaproteobacteria; order Burkholderiales; family Burkholderiaceae_B; genus Bordetella_C. The sequence goes on from NZ_NJIX01000005.1 coordinate 490,001, forward strand.
ATCAACATCCCCTCCGTCGTTGCCGAGGTCCGGGCGGCTTTCGATCGTTATGAGCGAGGCCTGGAAGACAACGAGGTGGCCGTGCTCGACGACACCTTCTGGAACCATGCGTTGACGCAGCGTTTCGGCGTGGCGGAGAACCTGTACGGCCATGCGGAAATCGCCGCGTTCCGCGCATCGCGCACGCCGGCGCTGAAAGACGCACGGGCCCGGCGCCTGGAGCGCACCATCGTCACCACCTTCGGCACGGACTTTGCCGTGGCGAATACCGAATACGTGCTGCTGCGCAACGGCAAGCGCGGCCGCCAGAGCCAGGCCTGGGCCAGGTTCCCGGAAGGCTGGAAGGTCGTCGCCGCGCATGTGAGCATCATGCCCGACGCGGCACCGGCGACGGCCTGAACGCGCGCAAGCGCCCCTTGAGCCGCGCGGGCGGCCCTTCCTGGCCGCGGTCAGCCAGATCGCATCGCGGTCAGCTTACGGACGCGCCCGAGATGCGCACGGCCTCGCCCCAGCGGCTGATCTCGCGATTCAGCCTGTCGGCGGCCTCTTGCGGGCTGCCGCCCATCATGACCAGGCCTTGATTGGCGAAGGTTTCCCGAAACCGCGGGTCATGGACGATTTCGTTCATGACCTTGTTCAGTTGGGCGACGATGGGTTTGGGCGTCGCGGCCGGCGCCATGACGGCGAACCAGGTGTTGGCCTCATATCCCTTGATGCCCAATTCCTGCAGGGTGGGGATGTTCGGCACCAGCGGCAGGCGGGTCGCCCCCGTCTGCGCCAGCGCCACCAGATTGCCGGCATTGATCTGCGGCAGCGTCGACAGCGGCGTGTCGACCACGACGTCCACCTGTCCCCCCAGCAGCGCGGTGACGGCCGGCGCCGAGCCCTGGAAGGGGATATGGGTCATCTTGGCCCCGACCGCGTTCTCGAACATCACTGTCGCTAGATGCGGCGTGCCGCCGACGCCCGAACTGCCGTAGGTCAGCGTCTTCTGCTTGGCCCGCGCCACCAGCTCGGCCAGGGTCTTGATATTGGCGCTCTTGTTGACGGTGACCAGCATGGGCGAACTGGCGATGTCGCACACGCTCACCAGCGAAGTCTTGGTGTCATACGGCAGGCTCTTCATCAGCGTGGCGTTGATGGCATAAGGCGGCGCAATCCACAGCAAGGTATAGCCATCCGGTGGACTGTTCGCGACGAAGCCCGACGCGATGACGGTGCCGCCGCCCGGCTTGTTCACGATGACGATGGACTGCCCCAGGCGCTTGCCCATCTCACTTGCCAGGCCGCGCGCCAGGTTGTCCGACGCGCCGCCCGGCGGGAACGGCACGATCATGCGGATGGGCTTGTCGGGGTAGGCTTCGGCCGCGCTGCTGCTCGCGAACGGCAGCAGCACGGAGAAAAGCAAGGCGCAGGTTTGCGCCAGCAGGCGCGGGAAGGTCTTCATGAGAGGTCTCCTCGGTGGGTGTAATGTCGACGCCTCGTTGTCAGGGCATCGATCCTTTCTTCGGTGCGATGGCATCGCGGGGGCATATTGCGTGCACCGTGCTACGTGCTACGTTGTATTCGTGGCGCGCGGCGCACTGCGCGAGCCGCGCGGCCTCGGCATCATTTGCCCGTATAACGAGGCTTGCGCTTCTCCAGGAACGCGGCCACGCCCTCCTTCTTGTCCGCGCTCATATCGATGGCGCGCAGGGCATGGGCGGTGCGGGCGGCTTGCTCGGCAGGGCTCAACGTGACGATTTCATGGTTCACGAAGCGCTTGAGCGTGGCCAGTACCATGGGCGCGAACCCGGCCAATTCCTCGGCCATGGCGATGGCGGCCTCCAGATGCTTGCCGGCGGGAACCACATCGTTGACCAGGCCCACGTCATAGGCCCGCTGCGCGCTGAGCGGCCGGCCCAGCAACATCACTTCCATCGCCACCTTGTGCGGGATGCGCGCCGCCAGGCCCGCGATCATCCCGCCGGTCAGGCCCAGCTTGGCTTCCGGATAGAGAAACTGGGTGGTCTCGGATGCCACCGCCAGGTCCGCCAGCATGGAGATGACCATCGCACCGCCCACGCACCAACCGGACAGGGCGACGATGATGGGCTTGTCGGTCTGGATGCCTACATTGGGCACCACGCGCCAGAACTCGGGCATGTCGCTGACATCGGCGCCGCCGCAAAAGGCCGCGTCGCCGCGTCCGGTCAGCACCACGACACGTTGCTCCGACTGGTCGAAGCGCTCGAAGGCGTCCTGCAATTCGACGGCCATGGCGGCGTTGATGGCGTTTCTTTTCTCCGGCCGGTCCAGCGTGATGACGGTCACGCCTGATGCGCGGTTCTCGACTTGAATGTGCGGCATAGCTCCTCCTGGTCTCGGGGATGATGCGTTGCTGGTGATGGATACTCCAGGCCGCGGCGACCACGCCTAGGCCATTCGGGGTGGCTGCTGCCCCGCGTGCAAGGTCAGGGGTCAGGCAACGCGCAAGCGTCCGTCCACGGCCCAGCAACCGGTCCGCCCGACGATGAGCGGATTCATATCGCATTCGAATTCGCGCGCGCCCAGGTCATGCGCCAGCCAGCTCACACGCACGATGGTGTCGACAACCGCATCCACCGCCAGCGACGTCCCGCGATAGCCTTCCAGGACAGGCCAGATGGCCAGCCCTCGCAGCAGGTTGCGGATGTGGTCGGGATGCGCCGGTGCACGCGCAATCGCCATGTCCCGCAGCAGTTCGACCAGGACACCGCCAGCGCCGAACACCACCATGGGCCCGAACTGGGCGTCGCGCCGGGCGCCGACGATCAGCTCCAGTTCTCCGCGCACCATGGCCTGCACCGACACGCCCAGAATGCGTGCGCCCGCGACGACCTGGCCGGCGCGCGCGACCAGGGTCTCGTATTTCTCGCGCACCGCGGCGGCGTCGGGCACGTTCACCGCCACGCCACCCGCCTCCGTCTTGTGGACGATGTCGGGCGATATCACCTTCATCACCACCGGATAGCCGATGCGGTCGGCAATCTCGACCGCATGGCGGGCATCCGTCGCGGTCTCTGCCTGATTGACGGGGATGCCATACGCCGCGAAGCAGGCCTTGCTGTGCGCCTCGTCATGTTCCCCAGGCGCAAGATCGGCCATCGGTCCGGCCCCCTGCGGCCGGGCGCCGCCGTCAGGCACCGCACGCCGTAGCGACAGTTCGCGCCACGTCTCCCATACAAGGACGGCTTCGCTGATGTGGTCGGTGTAGGCCAAGCCGCGCTGCGCCAGCAGGTCGCGCAGACCATCGCTGGCGCGCCCGGCCTCCAGCGTGAAGAGGACAGGTTTGCCTTGTTTTTCGGCGCGATCCGGTTGGGCCAGCGCGAATTCCCGCAACCATGCCGGCGGCGCCATCGCCACCGGGATCATCACCCCATCGGTCTGGCCATCCTGCTCGAAGGCATCGAAGCTGGCCCGTATCGCGGTCGCGGCGTCAGCCGTGTTGCGCGAGCCGAAATCGACGGGATTGTTGGCCTGGCCCTCCGGATAGTGGGCGAGCAGGCGCTTGCGCGTTTCAGCAGAGAACTCGGCCAGCTTCACGCCACGCTCGGCCAGGGCGTCGGAGGCCAGGGCGCCACCGCCACCGGACGGCGTCAGTATCGCCAGCCTGTCCACCCGGCGTTCGCCGTAGCGCGCCAGCATCGTGGCCAGCGTCACCATGGCCGCGACGTCGCTCATCAAGGTGATGCCCACTTCCTTGCACACCGCGGCAAACGCGGCATAGTCGCCGGCGATGCTGGCCGTATGCGAGAACGCCGCCCGGCTGCCCGCATCGGTACGGCCCGCCTTCACAGCCAGCCAGGGCTTGCCGGACGCGCGCACCGTGTGCGCCGCCCGCAACAGCTTGGCCGCGTCCTTGATGCCCTCGATATAGGTGCATATGACCTGCGTGTCCGGGTCATGCGCCAGGAACTCGACGAAATCGCAAAGGTCCAGGTCGGCCTGGTTGCCCACGGACACCCCGTGGCTGAAGCCCGTCCCGTGGGCCCAGGCCCGGTCGAAGAAGGTCGTCATCAAGGCCCCGCTCTGGCTGATGAAGCCGATCGGCTGGCGCGGCAACGCTTCGATCTCCAGCACCGGCGAGGAACACAGAGCAAGACGGTTGACCGCGCTGATGATGCCCAGGCAGTTGGGTCCGATGAGCCGCATCCCATGCGCGCGGGCGACCTCGACGATTTCATCTTCGAGTTGCCTGCCTGCGTCGCCCGCATCGGAGAAGCCCGCGGTGATGATGACGCCGCAGCCCACGCCCATCCGCGCGGCCGTCTCCACCTGCGCCTTGATGGCGGATTGCGGAATGGTCATCACGACCATGTCGGGAGTGCGGGGCAAGGCGGCAAGTTCAGGCCACGTCCGCAGGCCGAAGAGCCGATCGCGGCCTGGATTCACGGGAAGGATCTCGCCAGCATAGCGATGCCGCATCAGCATGCGCAGCAATCGTCCACCGAACTTGCCCTGGTCCTCTGAAGCGCCGACCACCGCTACGGACGATGGCCGTAGCAACTCCGCCAGCGGACGTGCGCCCGCCACTGCGTGACTGTCGTTCACCTTGTCTCCTCCTGCGGGCTTTGCCCTTGTGTGGCCCCTGACTGCAGGCCTGTCTCATCGATTTATTGTTGTTCTATATATTGGAACGATAGATTAGGATATGAGACAGACTATCCAAGCGTACCGGGTGTGTCAATAGTACGTATTGACACCCCGCTCGCCTTGCCCCTATCCTGGAATCCAATATTCATACATGCGTTCCATTATTTGGAACTAAAAAATCCCACGACCGTTGCAGCCATATCCGCAACCGCACCCACCACCACATGCACATCGCCACCGACATGGATTCCGCGCCCCAGACAGACCTGTCATCCACCGACATGACACGCCGGCTCGCCCGTCAGGCCCTCGCCTTCGACGACCGCGCGGTTCCCGCGGATGTGGAGGAAATCGCCCGTCACTGCCTGCTCGATTGGTTCAGCGTTTCCCTGGCCGCTTGGGACAGCCCCCAACTGCGGGCGCTGCAGGCCTGGGTCGGGCTGGAGCCCGCGCCGGGCGTGGCGACCTTGCTCGGGTCGGGGCAGCGCGTGGCGGCATCGCAAGCCGCGCTCATCAACGGCACCGCCTCGCATCTGCTCGATTTCGACGATGCGCACCTGCCCTCGCGCGTGCATCCCTCCGCGCCGCTGTGGCCGGCCATCCTGGCCATGGCCCAGACCCACGGCGGCTCGGGCGCACAGGCACTGGCTGCGTTCGCCGCCGGTGTCCAGGTGCAGAGCCGGCTGGGGGCCGTGATGGGCAACAGCCACTATCGGGACGGCTGGCACAACACCGCGACGCTAGGTACTTTCGGGGCCACCGCCGCCGCCGGGCGCCTGCTGGGGCTGGATGAAGATGCGCTTTGCCGCGCCTTCGGATTCGCGGCGACGTTGTCAGCCGGAATGCGCAGTGTCTTCGGCTCGCCGGCCAAACCCTTGCACGCCGGCCGCGCCGCGGCCACCGGCATGATGGCCGCGGGTCTGGTGCATCGTGGCATGGAGACTTTCGGCGACATCCTGGAACGGCCGGAAGGCTACGTCCAGACTTACGCCAGCACTTTCGACCCTGCGCGGATCGACGCGCCGGCAGATCTGTGGGAGGTCCGTCGTATCGTCTTCAAGTACCACGCCTCCTGCTACGGCACCCAGGCGCCCATCGAGGCGGCCCTGGCGCTACGGGGGCGTATGGACCGCGCGGGCTGCGAGCGCATCGACGTCCATGTGGAGCCGCAGTACATGGACGTCTGCAATATCGCCCGGCCGACCACGACCTCGGAGGCGAAGTTCAGCGTTGCCCACATGGTCGCCTTGGCACTGGCCGGCCGCGACACCAGCAACGAAGAGAATCTGTCCGGCAGCGCGCTGACCGACGGCGACGTCATCGCCTGGCGTGACCTGATCCATGTGCATGGCGATCCGCAAGTCGCGCGGGCAAATGCCCGCGTCACCATCGCGGGCAGCAACGGCCGGCTGGAAAATACGCACGACGCCAGCCTGCCCCAGAGCGATCTACGGATCCAGCGGCGCCGCCTGCTGGAGAAGTCATCCCTGCTATTGAACCCGCGCTATGGTGAAAGCAGGGTTACCGAGGCGCAGGCGGGATTGCTGGCCATCGGCAGCCAGGATGCCTTGGGCGACTGGCTGCAGGATATCGTCCTGCGGATGGTTGACGACAAGTGAGGCGACCGATGGCAACGGCGATGCCAATGTCTATCGCTGTGGCCGCGGCTGTGAACGGCGGGATGCACTACGCCGGCGCCTTGCACACGCTCATTGCGGGCCGGTGTAGCCCAGCAGGCGCGAAATCTCTTCCGCCACCTTGGCCACCGGCGGCCCCCATTCCTTCATCTGGCGGGCCTTGAGCCGCTCGGTCGGGCCCGACAGGCCGACGGCGGCGACCACTTCACCCGAGGCGTCCCGTATGGCGGCCGCCACGCCGCACACCTGTTCGCGCCACTCTCCCCTATTGGTGGCATAGCCTTGGGTACGGATACGCTCCAGTTCCGTATCCAGGTCCGCGCCGCGCGTGATGCTCTTCGACGAATACGCCCGCAAGGCGGCCTTCGTCTGCGCGATACGCGTCGCGTCCGCCCAGGCCAGCTGAGCCTTGCCGGTGGCGACGCATTGGGCCGGCGCGCGGCCGCCAACGGTGGTGTAGGCGCGCACGGGCTGCGGACTGTCGATCTTAGCCAGATACAGCACGTCGATACCGTCCAGCACGGACAGATGGACCGTCTCCGAACTGTCGGCCGCCAGCCTCTCCATGAAAGGCTGCGCCACCTGGCGGATGTCCAGGCGGGAACGGACGTGCGACCCCAGTTCCCACAGCTTCATGGTCAGTTCATAACGGCCGCTGTCGCCGTTCTTGCGCGCGAAGCCCTGATGGACCAATCCCTGCAGCAGCCGGTGCACATTGCTTTTGTTGAGTTGCAGCGTCTCGGCCAACTCCGTAACGCCGCAGGCCCGGTCGCTGCGCGCCAGGGTTTCGAGCAAGGTCAGGCCTTTCAGGAATGTCTTGTCCATATATCGTGCAGCCCGCCACAGGGATGTCCAGCTTTTTTGGAAGCGGCCATTATAGGAAAAGCATTTGCCCTGGGTTGCGCCGACGGCCCGCGCTCCGCCCTTGCCTGCCGCGGCCGTTGCGGACCGTCGTTGCAGACCGCGGCCGCGAATCCTACTGGATCGCGATCTTCGCCGAATGGATGACGCCGGCCCAGCGCGCGATATCCGTCGCCAGGAACTGGGCGAACATGTCGGAAGAACCGGTGACAGGCTCGGCGCCCATGGATATCAGCTTTTCCTTGAAGGCAGGATCCGCCACGGCATGGGTTATCACTGCGTTTAGCTTGCGCACCACCTCCTTCGGCATGCCGGCCGGTCCCAGGATGCCATACCAGGCCTGTACATCCATATCCGCCACCCCCGCTTCCGCCATCGTGGGCACGTCCGGCAACAAGGCGGAGCGCCTGGCGCTGGTCACCGCCAGGGCCTTCAGTTGTTTCGACTCGATCAGCCCCTTGGCGCTGGGCACATTGATGAAGGTGTAGTCGACCTCGCCGCTCATGACCGCCGACACCGACGGTGCCGTGCCCTTGTAGGGGATATGCATGACCTTGAGGCCCGTGCGCAGATTGAACAGCTCACCGCACAGGTGTTGCGTGCTGCCCGGTCCGGAAGACGAAAAGTTGCCCGCGGTCTTGCGGCCCTTCTCCCAGGCGATCAGTTCGGCCACGGAATTGACCTTCAATCCCTCCCGCACCACCAGCACATTGGGGCTTTGCGCGAACAGCGCCACCGGCGTGAAGTCCTTGACGGGGTCGTAGTCCAGTTTGGGAAACAGGCTGATGTTCACCGCCAATGCCGATGACGACGCAAACAAGGTATAGCCGTCGGCGGGCGACCGAGCCACGAACTGCGCACCGATGTTCTGGCTGGCACCCGGCCGGTTCTCCACCACGACCGTCTGCCCCAGCCCCTGCGCCATGGGCTGCTGTACCAGCCGGGCCATGATGTCGACACCGCCACCCGGCGTATAGCCGACGATCAGCTTCAAGGGATGTTCCGGAAAGCCGGACTCCCCCGCTGCCGCCGCGCCGGCGTGCGCCGTCATCATTGCCATCGATGCCGCCGCGGCGGCGCATAGGAATTTCATGGACATTGCTGGTCTCCTCCGTCCTTCATGGCTGCTCGTGGTGTGCCTCTGGCGCCAGTTGGTTTCTGACATCGAATCGCCGTAGGGCGGGCACATTATCTGTCGTTCTACTTTGTGGAACGATCACCTATATTTTGGAATACGATAAGACAGGACGCTCCAAGCGTCAATGCAGGCCGTCCCTGCTTGACACCCTGTTCCGCCGGAACATAAGATGTCTTCACCTATATTTTCAATACTATGTTTCAAATAATAGAACGCTTACTTTCATGCCACGGCATGCAATCGACTTGAAGCAAGGAGGCAGAATGTCGACCGGGAGATTGAAGGATTTCGTGCAACAGGCCACCCACGTCATGGACACGGTGACTGGGGACGAGGCGCGTATGCAGGCCGTGCAGCCCATTTTGGGAAAGCTGATCGCCCAGGACGACTGGCTGCCCGATGCCTTTGCCCAGCCGCATCCCGAGTACTACCAGCAATACCTGCTCTACTGCGATCCCCACGAACGCTTCTGTATCGTGAGCTTCGTGTGGGGCCCCGGCCAGAAGACGCCGGTACACGATCACACGGTCTGGGGCCTGGTCGGCATGCTGCGCGGCTCGGAAACGTCACAGCGCTTCGAGCAGCGCGACGGCGCCTTGCACGCAGGCGAGACTGCCACGCTGCGGCCGGGCGAAATCGAACGCCTGCTGCCCGCGGACGGGGACATACACCAGGTGCGCAACCTGTACGACGACAAGGTCTCCATCAGCGTCCACGTCTACGGCGCCAACATCGGCAAGGTGCGCCGGCACGTGCTGGATCCCGCGACCGGAAAAAGCAAGGAGTTCATCTCCGGCTTTTCGTCCGCGGTGCTGCCGAATATCTGGAATTGATCGAAGAATCCAGACGAACAATCCAAAGGAAATGGAACAGGGAGACAGGCATGAGCTCATACGTCATCGATAGCGAACTATTCCGCGATCAATTCAGTACGCAGACGATGCGCGACATATTCAGCGACAGCAACACCGTGCAGCGCTGGCTGGACGTCGAAGCCGCGCTGGCCAAGGTGCAGGCACGGCTGTCCATCATCCCCCAGGCCGCCGCCGATGAGATCCAGCGCAAGGCCAAGGTCGAACTCATCGACCTGCCGGAGCTGAAGGCAGAGATGGATCGCACGGCGCATCCCATCGTCCCCCTGCTGCGCGCAATGAAGAAGATCTGCGACGGCGACGCCGGCGAATACATCCATTGGGGCGCCACCACCCAGGACATCATGGACACCGGCACCATCCTGCAGCTGAAGGACGCGCTGCGGGAGATAGAGACGGCCTTGCAGTCCACGCTGGACAATGCGATGAAGCTGGCAGCGCAGTATCGCGACGTCACGATGGTGGCGCGCAGCCACGGACAACAGGCCTTGCCCATCACCTTCGGCTTCAAGGCCGCGGTGTGGGCCGCGGAGATCCGGCGCAACCTTGCCCGCCTGGCGCAGATGCGCGAGCGCTTGCTGATGGGGCAGTTCTCCGGCGCGGTCGGCACGCTGGCGGCTTTGGGCGACCAGGGCATCGAAGTACAGGAAGCGTTGTTCGAGGCGTTGGGCCTGGGCACGCCGGAGATCACCTGGCACGTGTCGCGCGACAGCATGGCCGAGATGGCCTGCGTGCTGGGCATCTGCGCCAGCACCCTGGGCAAGATCGCCCACGAGATCTACAGCCTGCAAAAGACCGAGACCGCCGAACTGGAGGAGCCCTTCTCTCCCGGCAAGGTCGGCAGCAGCACCATGCCCCACAAGCGCAACCCGCCTACTTGCGAAACGGTAGTGGCGATCTCGCGCATCGTGCGCAGCACCGTACCTCTGGCCATGGAAGCCATGATGGCGGAACATGAGCGCGACAAGATCGTGCTGCAGACCGAGCGTGAGTTCATCTCACGCGTCTGCTGCATGACGCACGCCGCTGCCAGGAAGATGGCTTTCGTCCTGGAAAAGCTCAGCGTCCGTACGCAGAACATGGAAAAGAATCTGCACATACAGAATGGCCTGCTGCTGTCCGAAGCGGTCATGATGCATCTGAGCGATGCGCTGGGGCGCCAGGAAGCCCACGAGATCGTCTACCGCGTCTGCATGGACGTCTTCGAACGAGGCGGCAATCTGAAGGACGCCTTGCTGGACGATACGCAACTCAAGGGTCGTCTGAGTGCTGGCGATCTGGACCGCGTGCTGGATCCGCACGCCTATACCGGCCTGGCCGGCGTCTTTGTCGACCGGGTACTGGGCCGTAAGACAGCACAGCCGGAAGCTGCACGAGGCTGATCCTCCTCTGGGCATCCCTTCCGCGCTTCAACTTCGAGCCTCGATTCCCAGGCTCGATCCAGCGCCGGCCGGCTTGCAACGGCCGGCGCTGCAACGCGTCTATTTCTGTTCGAACTGCCCGAACGCTTCCAGCGCCCTGGCGGAATACACGTAGGCGGCGCCCGCATTCAACGCCACGGCGGTTCCCAGGGCCTCGCTGACCTCTTCGATGGTGGCGCCGGCCTTCTGCGCGGCCGCGGCGTGTGAAGAGATGCAGCCGTCGCAACGCGTGGTCACGGCTACGGCCAGCGCGATCAGCTCGCGCGTCTTGGCATCCAGGTGCTTGCCCTCGCCCAGGGCCTGGTTCAGGCCGCCGTAGGCCTTGACCACGGCCGGATTGGTTTCCGCGAAAGTCTTGGCGCCAGCGCGCAGGTTCGAGAGTTGGTCGACCCAGTTGTTCATCATGCTCGAATCTCCTTGGTGTTCGGGGTCGCCCGCGGCATTTTGGGACGACCTGGATAGATCCCATATTTGAGATTTCTAATCTCAATTTTTAGGATCCACAAATCCTACGCCTTTCAAGGATGATTGAAAACCCCGCGTTTCCTGCGGTCAGGCGCGGGGTATCGACATGCTGGCGCCGTGAAGCTACCCCGCCCCGGGCAGCGATTCGAGCGCCAGGGACTGGCTCAGGTCCGCCGCCGCCAGATCGGCGGCATCGAGCATTTCCTCGATGACGGCGTCCGTGTGGGCGAAGGAGATATACAAGCGGCCGTAGCAGGAAGGCATGACCAGCAAACCGTGCGAACGCAACGCCAGATGCAGCGCCGTGGAAAAGGTCGAATTGACGCGCCGGGCCGCATCGTTATAGTCCCGCGGCACGGCAGCGCTGGGCCACATGCTGAAGACCGTTCCGTATCCCGACGTCTCGACGGGGATGCCGTGCCGTGCGAACGTCGTCCTCAGCGCATCGCGCAAGCGATTGCCGCGCTTCTGCAGCGCCGCGTAATCCTGTCGATCCAGCGCCTCCAACGTCGACAACAGGGCCGCGCACGCAAGAGGATTACCGCTGTAGGTACCGCCACGCGCGACTTTTCCCTCGGCAAACGGCGCGAGTATGTCCGGACGCCCAACCACAGCGGCCACCGGCACGCCCGTGCCGATCGCTTTACCCACGGTCGCCATGTCCGGAGCCAAGCCCCATAGATGGCTGGTCAGCCCGGGATGAAGACGAAAGCCCATCAACACTTCATCGCAGATCAACAGCACGCCATGCCGGCGCGCCGTTGCTTGCAGCTTCTCAAGATAGCCCGGTGCCGGCAACACGCAACCCGCGTTCGCCAGCATCGGCTCGAACAGGATGGCGGCAATGTCTTGACGCGTGGAGAACAGCCGCTCCAGGTCATACCCATCGTTGAAGCGCAACAGCGTCGTGCGCCCCGTCATCGGCCTGTTGCTGTCGGGGAACAGCGCATCCTCGGTACCGACGTTACCCAGCGTGATCTCGTCGAACCAGCCATCGAAACCGCCCGCCATCTTGGCGATGACCGGCTTGCCGGTGTACGCCCGCGCCGCCCGGCATGCGAGATGAACCGCCTCGCTGCCAGAGTTGGTGAACATCACCCGACTGAGATCGCGCGTATGTGCCGCCAACGCCGAAGCCGCGGGATGCTCCCGCGTGTGCGCGAAGGAGGGTGCCGCGCCCGAGCGCAGCGCACCGCTGACCGCGGTGATGACGGGTGGTGGGCTGTGCCCCAGCAGAATCGCACCGAACCCAAGGGCGGTATCGATATAGCGTTGGCCGGCCGTGTCCCAGACATAGGGCCCCTCCGCCCGCTCGATGAACAGCTTTTGCCCATTCAGGTCCGGGAGAATTCTTGCGCTGCTCGAAACATCGCCTATGAGATTGTCCATCGTGGCCCTTACTGGCGAATGCCGTTCACCGCACGGGTGGGCTGATAGCCAATCTTGTCGACCGGATAAAACGGCCGGGCTACCGTGAAAGGCTGGTCCTGGGGGCAGTAGGCCGTCATCCCCGGGGTGTCGGCGGTGATGCATTCACCGAGCGAGGCGAAGTTCAAGGAGAAGTGATAGCCGGATCGTGCGACCAGCACATCCATTTCCTTGGCGGCAATCCCGATGTCGTTGTAGAAATTCGGATCCTGGTAGGAGAACGGCTTCACGTTCAGCACCACGTAAACGTCCTTGACCCGTACGACCACATACGGCCCCGTTGCAATCTTCAGGCCGCCGCTGGACGGCCCCTTCAACGTGACCTGCGCGTTGTCTCCCATGGCGAAGACAGTGCCGTTCAGCGCCACCGGCGGGGTTTCTTTCGAATACGTACCACCGACGGTAACGGTTACCGCATCGCCGACGCGGGCGCGTCCCAGCCGCTCCACCGCGGGTTTGTCCCGTATGGGAATCGCCACCTTCAGATCCGGATAGTCGGCCAGCACCTTGGTCAGGATGAACGTGCTGTCGCCAGGACCGCCGGCAGAGACTCGGTCACCCTGGTCACCGATGATGACGGGTGTTTTTCGATCCGGCTCCGAGGCTTTCCGCAGGCAGGATTCCAGCGATGGGTAGGTACCGATCAACTCGTCGCGCTTGTCCCACAGCATCTGGCCGAACTCATCGGCAACACCGCGAGCCAGGTCCACATCGCCGTTGGTGTACGCGACAACCGTCTGGCCCATATCCTTGATGTTCAGGAACTGCTGTACGTTGAAAATGCTGATGTCGAATAGCGCATCGTGACGCTCGCATTGCGCCACGGCGTAAGCATGCATTCCCTGCAAGGGTTCTTCGTCGGTCCGGTCGTTTCCCAAAGTCAGCATCGGAAAATGCACGCTGGCGCCGATCGGCTTGAAGCCTTCCTCGACCATGGCGCGAGCCGCTTCAAATGCCCGGCGCCCAGTGGCGGCCATGTCGGCGTGAGGATTGGTCTTGTAGGCGGTAAGAAAATCGCAAGACGCGATCGTGTGCGGCGTCACATGGGCGTGCAGGTCCAGGCCCGCCGTCATCGGCATGTCGGCGCCGACGATCTTCCGCAACCGGTGCATGAGATCTCCCTCGGGGTCATCGGTGCCAGTCGTGACCATGCCGCCATGCAAGGACATCACGATGGCGTCGTAACCGCCCTTCCTGGCGGCTTCGATGATGGGCTCACAGGCCTCCAGATAGACCTCATGGTCCACCACGCCCGACGACGACGCGCGGTAGGACACCGGCAGGATGACTTCCACGCCCAGGGCCTCGGCGGCGTCTATGATGCCACCCGTCGTCGAATTGGTGCCGCGGCATCCTGCCAGCGCGTCATCGCCGAAATCGATGCGAAATGCGTCGCGCCTGGTGATGAGCGGATTGAAGCTGTGAGATTCCTGGTGAATGCTGCCTACCAATATCTTCTTTAGTTTCATATGAGTCTCGGCTAGGGGGCTGATGTTGAGCTGATAGTGAGCGGGTGCTGGATGGAGGCGCGATGGCATCGATGCCTACCGCACCGCGGTCCTGGCGAAGGGATAGTCGCGGCCAGGTGCCGCGGCGAGCAGGCTTTGCGTGTACGCATGCCGCGGCGCGAAGAAGACATTCGATACGCTGCCCTCTTCGACGATTTCACCTTGCCTCATGACGACCACGTGGTCACAGATGCGGCTGGCGACACGAAGGTCATGGGTGATGAACAGAATGCCGATGGCCAGTCGGGATTGGATCTCGTCGAGCAATGCCAGGATTTGCGCCTGTACCGACACGTCCAATGCGGAAACCGCCTCGTCCGCGATGATGACCTTGGGCTCGCACGCCAGTGCGCGCGCGATGGCGATGCGTTGCCGCTGGCCGCCGGAGAAATCGCTGGGATAACGGTGCAGTGCATCCGGGCTCAATCGCACCAGATGCATCAGCGATTCCGCGTGGGCCCACGCATCGGCGTAGGGAACGCCGAAGTTCAATGGCCCTTCGATAATGGACGCACCGACCGTCTGGCGTGGATTGAGTGAACGGTAGGGATCCTGGAAGACCACCTGGACCTTTCGGCGAAAGCCCGATAGCGCCTTGCCACGACGGCTGGCAACGGACTGGCCGTCCGCCATGACCTCGCCGGATGTCGCCTCTATCAGCTGTGCGACACAGCGCGCCAATGTGGACTTGCCGGAACCGGACTCACCCACGATGCCGACCGTCTCTCCGGAGCGAATGGCGATCGATACGTCCTTCACGGCTGCAACGAGGCGCGGTCTGGCGGGCCATCGTCCAATGGAATACGTCTTGGATATTCGTTTGGCTTCCAGCAAGGGCGGGCCGTTCGCGACGACGCCACGCGACGATTGCGCCAAGTCCGGAATGGCGTCTATCAGCATCCGCGTGTAGGGCGCTTCAGGCGCCTGCAGGATCTTGTCCCTGGGGCCCGCCTCGATCAACGCACCAAGCTGCAACACGACCACATCGTCAGCAATGTCGGCAACCACGCCGAAATCGTGCGTAATGAACAGAACGGAGGTGCCGTTCTCCGTCTGCAGCTCCAGGATCAACTTCAGGATCTCGGCCTGCGTGGTCACGTCAAGCGCGGTAGTCGGTTCATCGCATATCAGCAAGGCTGGCTTCAGGATCAGGGCCATCGCAATGACGATGCGCTGCCGTTGTCCTCCGGAAAGCTGATGCGGATATGAGCGGTAGACCCGTTCCGGATCCGGCAGGCGCACTTTTTCGAATATCTCCAGGATCGCGGCGCGCCTGTTCGAGGGCGACATGCGCTTGTGCTCGCGCAGCATCTCGTCGACTTGTTCACCGCAGGTCATCACGGGATTCAGCGCCGTCATCGGCTCCTGGAAGACCATTGCAACGGTCGGGCCGCGCAGCTGCCGTAGCCGGGCCGTGCCGGCGCCGACGATATCCTCGCCCAGCAACGTTATCGAGCCGCTGGAAACATGCAAACCCTTGGGCAACAGGCCCATGACCGCGCTTGCGATCACCGACTTCCCGGAACCGGACTCCCCTATCAGGCAGACCACTTTCCCGCGGGGCACGCGGAAATCGATGTGCGCAACCGCGTTCGCGCGATCGCCCCCCGAGGGTAAAGCGACGGTCAGGTTCCTGACGTCGAGGACGGACTGGTTTTCCGCTTGATCTTGTCGCGTACTCACCTCAGCTTCCCCGCTTCTTGAATTTAGGATCCAGGGTGTCGCGCAGGCCATCGCCCACGATATTCACGGAAAGTACGGTGAGCCCGAGGAAAACCGCCGGCAGCAATACCGCCGACGGGAATTGGTTGAACTGGGCACGCCCCGTGGCCAGGACATTCCCCCACGTCGGGATTTCCGCGGGCAGTCCCACGCCCAGGAACGACAGGATGGCCTCGACGAGTATCGCGGCCGCGCACACATAGGTTGCCTGGACGATGAGCGGGGCCATCGCGTTCGGCAGGATATGCCTGAGCAGGATCTTCCAGGGGGGCGTATCGAGGGCGATGGCGGCCTCGACGTAGGCCTCCTCCCTGATGGTAAGGACAGCCGACCGGACGATGCGCGCGACCCGCGGAATTTCCGGGATGGCGATGGCGACGATCACTGTCGATAGCGAACCGCCGAACGTCGCCACCAGGCTGATGGCAAAAAGGATGGAAGGGATGGCCATGAGACCGTCCATGACGCGCATCAGTACGCCGTCGATCGCGCGGACATAGCCGCCGATCAAGCCTATGGACATCCCGATCACGACGGCGATCAGCGCGGCGCAGGCGCCCACGGCCAGCGAGATGCGCGCGCCGTAAAGCGTCCGGCTCCAAATGTCGCGGCCGAAGCCGTCCGACCCGAAAATGAAGAAGTGCTCGAAGCTGCTCCCGTCCAGGCTGTTGAATTCAGCGAAGGTGAACGGTGGTAGATTCAGGTTGGTCGGGTCTACGCCTTGTGGGTCTATCGTATTGAGCCATGGCGCGCAGATGGCCATGGCGATCAGCAGCAGGAGTATGGTCCCGCCGATTCTTACCGACCAGTTTGCAAGCACCTGCGCCAACGCACCGCGGCGTCGCGCCGCGGGCTTTCTGACGATGGGCAGCGTGGAGGATTCGGTCAACTGAGTCGCTCTCATAGACGTAATGATCAATAACGGACACGAGGATCGAACAGCGTGTAGCTCAGATCGACGAGAAGGTTCACGAAGACATAGGTGATGGAGAACAGCAAGGTCACCCCCTGGATAACGGGGTAATCGCGCGAGACGACGGCATCGACCGTAAGCTGTCCCATGCCCGGAATCGCGAACACGGTTTCCGTGACGACAACGCCGCCGATGAGCAGGGCAATGCCATTACCGATGACCGTCACGATGGGAATCGCGGAATTGGTCAAGGCGTGCCGCGCGAGCACGCGGTATTCCGAGATGCCTTTGGCCCGCGCGGTGCGTATGAAGTCCTCGGTCAGGACTTCCGCGACGGCGGCGCGGGTGACGCGCGCGATAAGCGCGGTGTACACCACGGACAATGCCACGGCGGGCATGACGAGATGGCTGAGCCATTCCCAGAGGCCCTTGTCGATGGAGGTATAGCCTTGCACCGGAAACCAGCGCAGATGCAGCGCGAACAACCAGATCAACAGGTAGCCGATCACGAATCCAGGCACCGAGAACCCAAGGACCGACGTCCCCATGAGAAAGCGATCCAGCCAACCGCCGTGGCGCCAGGCCGCCAGGACACCCAGCGGCACGGCGATGATGACCGTCAGGATCAAAGTGACGACTGCCAGGCTGATCGTCGGTCCTACCCGCTGCGAAACCAGGGTGGTGACGGGTGCCTTCATGTAATAGGAAACGCCCAGATCGCCGACCGCTACGTGCTTCGCCCATCTGGCGAATTGCGCAGGCAGTGAGTCGTTGAGGCCAAGCTGTTGCCGCACCGCCGCGATATTTTCGGGCGTGGCGTTATCGCCCAGCACTGCTGCGGCGGGATCGCCGGGCGAGAGCCTGAGCACCAGGAATACGAATACGCCTACCACCACGAGCACCGGCACGACGGCGGCTACTCGTCTCATCAGGAAAGTGAGCATTTAGTTCTTCTTCAGGTTCCACCAGACGGTGACGGGGCTCTTTACATCGCCACTGACCACGCCCTTGCGATACGCGACCACCGTTTTCGAAGCGCCCAGCGGGATGAACAATCCCGTCTCGAAGACACGTTTCTGGATGTCCGTGGCCAGCTGCTTCTGGCGCCCCTCGTCGGTCGCCTCCAGGAATTGCAGCTTCAGCTTTTCCAGTTCCGGGTCGGTGGCCCAGCCTATCCAGCCTTTCTCACCGTTGCCGGACAATGCCGGGAAGAACAGCGGATTGGAGTTTTCCAGACCGGCCCAGGCTGTGATGAACATATTCCAGCCACCCTCGGCAACGGGAACCCGCTTGGCCCTGCGCGCCTGCAGGGTCGGCCAGTCCATTGCCTGCAAGTCGACGTTGAATCCCGCGTTCTTGAGTAGCTGGGCCATGATCGGAGGATATTTGTTCAAGCTGGCGATGTCCGTCTGGTACATCAGGACAATCGGCTTGCCGTCATACCCGGCGTCCTTCAGCAGCTTTTTTGCTTCCGCGAACTGGGGCTTCCCGGTGAAGTACAGCGTTTCGTTCGATGCCCACTTGGAGTCGCAGGGATAGATGGTTGTGCAGGTCTGATAGAGGTCCTTGTTCTGGACCTGCCCCCGCATCATGGCCTCCTGGTTGACCGCCAGGACAGCCGCCTTGGCGATGCGCGGGTCATTGAAGGGCGGGATGAAGTGGTTCATCTGGACCGTCGCGGTCTGCGTGGCATGAATGCCGGTCGCCAGCGTGATCTGGGGATTGGCGGCCAGTGCGGAGTATTGCTCGGCAGGCACCAGCTCCAGCATGTCCACTTCGCCGTTGGCCAGCGCATTTGCCTGGGTCTGCGCGTCCTTGAGAACCACCCACTCCAGGCGGTCGACGTACACATGCTTGCCGCCCGCCGTTCCGGACGGCGGCTCGTCGCGTGGAACGTAGTAGGGATTCTTCACGAATACGATCTTGTCGCCGGGCCGGTATTCGTCTTTCTTCAGCATGTAGGGACCGGACGCCGTTGTGTCGCTGATCTGCGTGTCGGCGGGGGTATTCGCCACGCGCTCCGGCATGATGAACGGGGGCAGCGATGACGGCTTGCTCAAGGCATAGAGCATGACGCCGAAAGGCTTCTTGAGCTTTATGGTGAACGTCTCGCTGTCGTTGGCCGTCATGCTGTCCATGAGCGAGTACATGAGCTGGCCCAGCGTGTCACGCTGCGCCCAGCGATTCAGCGACGCGATGACGTCCGCCGTCGTGATCGGCGTGCCGTCCGAGAATTTCAGGTTTTTGCGCAGCGTGAAGGTCCAGGTAAGTTCGTCCGCGCTTTTCGAGTACTTGTCGACCATTTCCGGTTGCGGCGTACCCCCTTCATCAACGCCGAACAGCATGTCGTACACGCAATAGCCATAGTTGCGGGTGATGGATGTCGTCGTCCAGATCGGATCGAGGATTTTCAAGTCCGATTGCGGGACGGCGCGCAGCACCTTAGGGGCGTCCGCGGCATGGGAGTAGAGCCCTGCGAGACATGCGGATGTGGCAAACAGGACTGCGGCAAGGTGCTTCACTTTCATCTCAATCCCCTTGGTGTAGTAGTGCCGCGGCATCCTCGACTGTTGAAGGGATGCTCGATAGCTACTGGACGCTGTTGCCCAGCGTCCGCCGAGGGAAATTCTGAGGGATTTACGGCGGTGAGAACCGGCACGTCTTCAGGGGTGACATAAAAATAGACAGGCCCGCTCGGCAAGGCTTTGCGCGCCACGCGCCTGGTCCGTCCATTTCCCTCGGGAATTCCCTTAGCGCTGTTGAAGCAAGACTGGGGATATCCCTAGGACTTGAATAGCAATGCGACCGTTCCAGCTGCATTCGCGGGCCGATGGCGCGGATATCCGGAGCGAGCCGGTGAGCGCTTGGCAGGAATTTGTCTATTATTCTTTCCAACTACTCTCGGAGAGCACATGCCCCAACTCGGATCGCAATTGAAACGCCTCAGGCATCGGCGCCAACTCACCGTGCGGGCGGTAGCGGCCCGCTCCGGCGTTTCGCACGCGACTATCTCCTTGATCGAACGGGACAAGACCAGCCCAAGTGTCGATACCTTGTCCGCGATGCTGGATGCGCTGGGTACGACGCTCGTCAGCTTCTTCAACGATCTGCAGGTGCTGGAACCAGGATCGCCGTTCTACAAGGACGAGGATCTGGTCGAGATTGGCGATGAGGAAAGCATTTCCTATCGGATGCTGGGGATGAACCACCCGAACCGGCACATCCTGATGATGCGGGAAACCTATCGGGTGGGAGCGGATACGGGCGGCGCGTTTTCACACAACGCCCAGGAAGCCGGCTTTGTATTGAAGGGCCAGGTAGAGATAACGATAGGCGCGGACGTCAGCGTGCTGGGCCCGGGCGATGGCTATTACTTCGACAGCCAAAGCCCCCATCGATTTCGCAACGTTGGTAGCGAAGAGGCCGAAATCATCAGCGCGGTTTCACCACCGACGTATTGATCGGCAGCGCGCTCCTGCTCAGTGCCATTCACCACAGCGGGCTCGCTGGTCACCCTGACGGCCTTGCTGGTCTACTTGCGCTAGGGCGCGCTCGAGCTCCCAAAATCTGGCATCCGTTAGCCGCGCACGCCAGCACGTCAGTCTGCATCACGCGCGTCGGCCGAAGAACGGTTCGATGATCGCGCCAACTTTGCTAGAATCGCCACATTTCAAGGCTCATCCATGCCCAGGGAAAGTAGCGGGCGCCATGCCTTCCTGGTGGCGGCAGGCATTCTTTGCAGCCGTCTGGTAGGACTCGTCCGGCAGCGGGTCTTCTCCCATTACTTCGGCCTGTCCGACATCGCGGACGCATTCAGCTCCGCGCTGCGTGTGCCCAATTTCCTGCAGAACCTGTTCGGCGAGGGCGTGCTGTCCGCGTCCTTCATTCCCGTCTATGCGCGGCTAATGGCGCAAGGCAAGCAGCAGGAAGCGGATCGCGTGGCGGGTGCCATCGCCGCCATGCTGGCGCTGGGGATCTCCCTCATCGTGCTCGTCGGCATCCTGGCCACGCCGTGGCTTATCTGGGCGATCGCACCGGGCTATACCGGCGAAAAGCGGGAACTCACCATCCTGCTCGTCCGCATCCTTTTCCCCGGCATAGGCTTGCTGGTAGGGTCCGCGTGGTGCCTGGGCATCCTGAACAGCCACGGCAAGTTCTTCCTCTCATATTCGGCGCCGGTCATATGGAATGTGTCCATGATCGCGGCCATGGTGGCGTTCAGGAACGCCGGCCTGCCCTCGCTGGCAGTCTGGCTGGCCTGGGGCACCACACTGGGATGCCTGCTGCAGTTCGCGATCCAGGTACCGCCGGTGCTCAGACTTACAGGGCAACTGCCGCTGCGGCTGGAGGGCGGCAACACCAACGTTCGCGAGGTCTTCCGCAATTTCGGCGCGGTGGCCGTGAGCCGGGGAGTGGGACAGATCAGTTCGTACGTGGACCAGGCCATATCGACCTTGCTGGGCCCGGGGGCGATGGCGGCGATGACCACGGCAGCCTCCATCAACATGCTTCCCGTCAGCCTGTTCGGCATGGCGATCTCGGCCTCCGAATTGCCGGCGATGGCGCGCTCGCTGGGCGGCAGCGACACCGCCGATGCCCTGCCCGCCTTGCGCCAGCGCCTCGACCGCGGCATGCGCCGCATCGCTTTCTTCGTGGTGCCGTCGGCCATGGCGTTCTTCGCGCTGGGCGACGTCATTACCGCGGCCTTGTTCCAGTCGGGCCGCTTCACGCACGGCGATGCCTTGTTCGTGTGGGGCATCCTGGCCGGCTCGGGCATAGGCTTGCTGGCATCCACCCTGGGCCGCCTGTACTCGTCCACCTACTATGCACTGCTCGACCCGCGCACACCCTTGCGCTACGCGATGGTGCGCCTGCTGCTGACGACGGTGCTGGGATTGTTCTGCGCACTCGTGCTGCCTTCCCTGCTAGGTGTCGCGCCGCAATGGGGCACGATAGGCCTCACCGCATCGGCGGGCCTCGCAGGGTGGATCGAACTGTTTTTGCTCCGCCGCGGCATGAACAGGCGCATCGGCGTCACGGGCCTGCCTCGTTCGTTGCTGCTGACGCTATGGACAGCCGCGGCAGTCGCCGCCGCCGCGGCTTACGCCCTCAAGATCGCCCTTGGCTTGCAGCACCCGGTCCTGCTGGGCGCAGCCGTGCTGGGCGTCTACGGTTGCCTGTATTTCGCCATTACGTATATGGCGGGGATCCCGGAATGCCGGACCCTCGTGCAGGGGTTTGCGCGGCGATTGAAACGCTGAACCGCGCGGGCGCAATCTCTCCATGCGGTCCGCGCCAGCATATACGCGGAGCCTGACAATCCCCCGCCTATGGCATAACGCCGGGACTGTCGTCCTGGCGTCGTTCGGCTTCTTCCTGGGCCTCCACGTCCTCAAGCTGGACCTTGCTGGTGCTGCCATGCTGGGTGGCGCAGGCGCCGGGATTGCCGCCCCCCTTGACGCACTCGGCGAACGCCAGCGCGGCGTCCATCGTGGCGAAGTGATAGGCATACCCATCCGCGAACGCAACTTTTCCTTCGACCGAACAATCCATGATGTCTCCTCTTGATAGAAGACACATCCTAGCGCGGGAAGCGGCCGGCGTCAGCCCTTCTCGTCATTGCCTCAAAGACCGCCGTGCGCGGCGATATTCCGATATTGGCCTTTGAAATACAGCAAGGGCTGCGTGGCAGCCACTTGCTGCACGTCCAGCGCTTTCACTTCACCGATCACGATCAGATGATCACCCGCGGCGTGTTCAGCGTAGATTTCGCAATCGAGCCAATGCAGACTGCCAATGATGAGCGGATTTCCCAGCGGCGAATCCTGCCGCCCTATCCCCCGCCACTTGTCCGAGCCTCGCTGAGCGAACTGGTTGGAAATACCAACCTGCTCCTCCGACAGGATATTCACCGCGAACCGGCCCGCCTGGCGAATCTTGGGATAGCTACCCGAAGTGGACTTGACGCTGAAGGACACCAGCGGCGGGCTCATCGACACGCTATAGAACGACTGGCAAGTGAAGCCGATCGGCTCGCCGTCGACGAGCGACGTAATCACCGTGATGCCGGAAGCGTAGTGCCCGAGTGCTTCGCGAAAATGCGATGGCTCGATGGCAGTACTGGAAAGTGACATGGCAGGAACTGAATGCGGGTGCAACTGGAGAGACCAGGATATTCCGGGCGTCTGGCCGTCGCGAGCAGTTCGCAACGGCCATTTCCCGCACTGAATTATTTGGCGAGTTCCTGGCGGACGATTTCCGCACCGGCGCTCAAGGCAGCGAGCTTGCCTCGTGCAACGTGCCGGGGCAAGGGAGCCATGCCGCAGTTGGTGCACGGATAGAGCTTGTCGGCATCGACGAACTGCAGTGCCTTGCGCAGCGTACCGGCGACTTCCTCGGGCGTTTCAACCGTGTGGTTTGCCACATCGATGGCCCCGACCATCACCTTCTTGCCGCGGATCAGCTCGATCAGGTCCATCGGAACGTGCGAGTTGTGGCATTCCAGCGAGACCATGCTGATGCTGGATTTCTGCAGCTTGGGGAACGCTTCCTCATACTGCCGCCATTCGGATCCCAGCGTCTTCTTCCAATCGGTATTGGCCTTGATGCCGTAGCCATAGCAGATATGCACGGCCGTTTCGCACTTGAGCCCTTCGATGGCCCTTTCCAGGGTGGCAACACCCCACTCATTCACCTCGTCGAAGAAGACGTTGAATGCGGGCTCGTCGAACTGGATGATATCCACACCCGCGGCCTCCAGTTCCCTGGCTTCCTGGTTGAGGATCTTGGCGAATTCCCAAGCCAGCTTTTCGCGGCTCTTGTAGTGGGCGTCATACAGCGTGTCGATCATCGTCATGGGACCCGGTAGCGCCCACTTGATGGGTTGCTTGGTCTGCTCACGCAGGAACTTGGCATCTTCGACGAAAACGGGTTTCTGGCGAGAGACAGCACCGACGACCGTGGGGACGCTTGCATCGTAGCGATCCCGAATCCTGACGGTCTCGCGCTTCTCGAAATCAACGCCGTCAAGATGCTCGATGAACGTCGTGACGAAATGCTGACGCGTCTGTTCGCCATCGCTGACGATATCGATCCCGGCGTGCTGTTGTTCCTGCAAGGACAAACGCAAGGCATCGCGTTTGCCATCGGTCAATTCCTCACCCTGCAATTTCCAGGGGGACCAAAGCTTCTCGGGTTCCGCCAGCCAGGAGGGCTTGGGCAGGCTTCCGGCGGTTGAAGTGGGCAACAATTTTTTCACGTTCGATAACCTTTTATTTGATGCGTCAAAGCGCGTACTGAGCGGACCACTGGTCGAGAATCGTCTGGTATGGCTTGATGAAGTTCTCTTCGACAAACCGTCCCTGCTCGACAGCCAACCGGCTCCGTTCTTCCCGGTCGTAAACAATCCGGGTTAATGAATAATCCTGGTGCTTCAGGCTGGGCTGATAGGACTTCCCTGCCGAGGAATTCGCGTTGTAGATCTCCGGCCGATAGATCTTCTGGAACGTATCCATCGTGCTGATGGTGCTGATCAGCTCCAGGTTGGTGTAATCGCTCAGCAGATCGCCGGAGAAGTAGAAGGCCAGCGGCGCGGCGCTGTCGCGCGGCATGAAATAGCGGACCTTCAAGCCCATCTTCTTGAAGTATTCATCGGTCAGGGAATAGTCGTCCTGCAGGTATTCCACGCCCAGGACCGGATGCTGGTTTTCCGTCCGATGATAGGTCCTGCTGCTCGACACGCTTAGACAGATGACGGGCGGCTTGCTGAAATGTTCTTTGTAGGTACTTGAATTCACGAAAGCCTTGAACAGCTTCCCATGAAGATCGCCAAAATTGTCCGGCGCGCTGAATACGGGTTGGTTCTTCGTGTGTTCCAGCAGGAGCACGCTGAAGTCGTAGTCGCGCACGTAGGACGAGAAGTTGTTACCGACGATGCCCTCGATACGTTCGTCGGTCTTCCGGTCGACTATGGTCGTCTTCAATATCTCGATCAAGGGCAGGGCATTGCCGGTGCGCTCGCCATCCACGCTCATCTCGACGGACACGATTTCCAACTGGACCGTATAGCGATCGCCTTTGGGATTATCCCAATGCGCCAAGGCGTTGAAACGGTTGTCTATCATCCTGAGGGTGTTGCGCAGGTTTTCCTGACGGCTTTCCCCTCTGGCCAGATTGGCGAAATTGGTGGTGATACGCGTGGTGTCCGAGGGACGATAGTCCTCATCGAAGGAAATGCTCTTGATGGCAAATGTGAACGCTTTGCTCATGGTGATCCCGTGCCCTGATTTCTGAGATCAAGCCTGCGTCTACTTGAGCTTTCGAGCTTCTTTATTTTTTATGCAGCAGTCTTGACATTGATAATGTAGGCACGAATTCTATGCGGAGTCGTCCACCGATATAGCGAATTTATCT
The DNA here is from genome assembly GCF_002209485.1 of Achromobacter sp. HZ34. Lineage (GTDB taxonomy): Bacteria > Pseudomonadota > Gammaproteobacteria > Burkholderiales > Burkholderiaceae_B > Bordetella_C. Next base: position 514,992 of record NZ_NJIX01000005.1, read on the forward strand.
CAATGGAATCATTAGTCCTGTTCATGCTGGGAACAGCCCGGGGAGGCCGTGGTTTCGCTGAGTCTGCGGTCCAGGAGAGAACGCCACCCCGGCGCCCCGCCTATTTATTCAGGCACATCGACACGACGCGCCGGAAGACCGCATCGTCGTCGGGCCAGCGGAACTGCACTGTCAGCGGCGCGCCCTTATCGGCGGCAGGCACCGTGACGTTCAGCATTTTCCCCACGGCATGGGGCGCGAGCCAGCGACGGACAGCGGAGTCCAGCGCGGCGCCGCGGTTGACGCCGAAGATGAACGGTATGCCGGTGTCGAAAGGACCGCCGTCGCCGAACCAGCCGGCCACCTCGAAAGCCACGGCGGGATCGCCATCGTTGGCAAAGGTGACCGGACCGGAGAACGTCGCGTCCGGCCCTTCATAATCGTCCGTCTTGAAACCGAAGCGGGTCGGCTCGACGGCAAGCTCCATGGTGACTCCTGGCGCATCGGTTCGGCAGCTGAATGCCAGCGTGGCGTGGCCCGGGGAGTTCTTCAGATAGTGGGCCACCCCTGCCATCCGTGCGCTATAGAGCTTGGGCGCCTCGGCGTCATGCTCGAGCAGCCAGCCGGAGACTTCGACCGCAGGCCCTACCTCGGCGTGAGCCGTCAGCGGGATTAGTTGAGCTACCAGGAGACCGGCAGCCAGGTATCTTCCTATCATTCGCTTTCGCATCGTAAGTCTCTGTGCGCGGACCATCAGCGCTCGTACGCGGGGGCAGGCAAGGCGATGGGCGCGGGATTCAATGCCACCCATTGCACCGCCAGTTCGCACAGGCGCCGGGTATCGCCGTTCTTGCGCTTCACTTCGCCAACCAGCGTGGCGGCTTCCTGGAGCGCCGGGGCCGGCAAGGGCTGGCCGACGCCCAGGTGCGACAAACAATGCGTCGGCCATCTGCTTGAACTGGGTGTCCCAATTGATGCCGCCATTGCCATCCAGTTCTCCTGCAATACGCCCCGAGATGCGTATCGCCTCGCCCTGCATGGTACTGGCCGCGCCGCTATATCCGCGCCGTTCTCGACGAGCCATGCGGCCACGTCATCGGGCAGCTCGTTCAACGCCAGCGCCGTCTGCTTCCAGACGCCGCCCCGCGCGTTCACATCGCAACCCTCGAACACCGCCTTGATCGCACCGGCGTCGCCGGCCTTCGACAATTCATCGAAATCCTTGGGCAAGGTCTTTTTATTGGCTTTCGGCATCCTGCGTACGCTCCCGTCACGCCGTCGGTAGAAACAGGGTGACGACTGCCAGACGGCCGTCACGGTATTCCTTCCCCAGGCTCGCTTGGCAAGCTTCGGGACTGCCAACTATACCGGCTCATCCGCCAGTGGGCCGAGGCCTCAAATGCGGAGGGCCGCCGGCGCCGCTCAGACTTTTCACCACAGGGTTTTCACTGAGTTCCAGTTTTGGTGCGCTTGCGCATAAAATGCCCGTGTTCCGTTTTCCAAGACACGGTTCCATTTTACGGAACTCACCGATGAGCATCCTGGATAGCGCCACCGACGTCCTCAAACTGCTCGCGCGCAGCGGCCGCGACCTCACCGTCACCGATGTGGTGAACGAACTCGACGTCCCCAAGAGCACGGCGTCGCGTGTGCTCAAGCACATGACGGCCTGCGGCCTGCTGGAGCGCGACACGCGCACGCTGGCCTATCGCCCGTCCTTGCTCATCCTCGAACTCTCGCATCAGGTGCGCGCGTCTTCCTCGATCCTGGACCGGATGGAAGACGCCCTGCAGGCGCTCGTGCAGGAAACCGGCCATACCGGCTACATCTCCGTACTGGACGAAACCTGCCGCCATGTCGTCGTGCTGCGCGTACGCCACGGCACGCAACCGCTGCGGGTCGTGACGTGGCCCGGCCACCGCTCGCCCGCGGTCGCCGTGTCCACCGGCCGCACCCTGCTCGCCCGCCTGTCCGACAGCGCCCTGGCGGATCTTTATGCGGACAACTATCCGGTGGTGCCCGCACGCGCCCCGCGCGACCTCAAGGCGCTGCGAGCGCGCCTGGACGAGGTGCGGCGCGACGGCTGGTCGATTGCGATGGATGAAGCGCTGCCAGGCGTCGGCTCGATCAGCTGCTCGGTGGCCGATCCGGAAAGCGGTGAAACGCTGGCCTTCTGCCTGAGCTTCCCCGTGCCGCAGGACGATCCCGCGTTCGTGCAATCCCTGACCCAGCGCCTGGTCGGCCACGCACGCGCCATCGGCCGGGCCGCACGGGACGAATTCTGGACCGCGCGGCCTTGAGGCGATTTAAGGCAATTCAAGGCATCGCGCCATAAAAACGACGTTCAAGGGAAATCATGCAAACCTCCACTCACCCCCGCGCCCTGACCGGCAGCACCTTGGTGCTGCTGGCCTTATTAAGCGTTTTCGGCGCCATCATCGGCATACAGTTGCTGACGTCACTGGGCGTCACGCCCAACACGTCCATCATCGGCGCGCTGATCGCCATGCTGATCGCGCGCATACCGCTAGGCTTCTTGCGCCGTTTCCGCTCGGTACACGAACAGAACCTGGCGCAGTCCGCCATCTCCTCGGCCACCTTCGGCGCGGCCAACAGCCTTCTCCTGCCCATCGCGGTGCCTTTCCTGATGGGGCGCAACGACCTGGTCATGCCGATGTTCATCGGCGTATCGCTGGCCATGCTGCTGGACGGCTATCTGCTCTATCGCATGTTCGACACACGCATCTTTCCTGCGTCCGGCGCATGGCCTCCCGGCACGGCGGCCGCCGAAGCCATCAAGGCGGGTGACGAAGGAGGCAAGCAGGCTGGCGTGCTGGGCCTGGGTATCGGCGTGGGGCTGGTCGGCACGTGGCTGGGTGTGCCGATGTCGGCGTTCGGCACGGCCTTCCTGGGCAACATCTGGGCGCTGTCCATGTTCGGCGTCGGCCTGCTGATACGCGCCTATGCCCAACCGGTGGCCGGCGTGGACATCAACGCCATCTACCTGCCGCATGGCCTGATGATAGGCGCCGGCCTGGTGGCGCTGCTGCAAGTCATCGGACAGATTCGCCAACGGCGCGGCGGCCGTGCCGACGCGGCCGCCGCGGCCGCACCCGCAGCGACCCCGCCCGTGTCGGGGGCCGCGGTGGCCGGCGCGCCGGCGCTGAAGTCGCAGGGCGCGGCCGGCGCCACTGATGACGCCGGCCACATTTCCTACAACCTCGGCAAGACACTGCGCCTGGGCGCGATCGCGTATATCGTGCTGGCCGCGTTGATCGCGCTGGGCAGCGGGCTGTACAGCGAGATGTCGCTGCCCATGCTCGTGCTATTCGTGTTCTACGCTGCCTTCGCGGCATTCGTGCACGAGATGATCGTCGGCATCGCGGCCATGCACTCGGGTTGGTTTCCGGCCTTTGCCGTCGCCTTGATTACGCTGCTGATCGGCATGCTGCTGGGCTTTCCGCCCATCGCGCTGGTGATGCTGTGCGGCTTTTCCGCGGCTACGGGCCCGGCCTTCGCCGACATGGGATATGACCTGAAAGCGGGCTACATGCTGCGCGGCCACGGCGCGGATCCGCGTTTCGAACTGGAAGGCCGCCGCCAGCAATTGGCCGCCGGCATGCTGGCCTTCGTCATCGCCATCCCCATGGTGTATTTCTCCTTCGGCACCTACTTCGCGCAGAACCTGATCCCGCCGGTGGCCAAGGTCTATGTCGCCACCATCAAGGCCGGCATCGCGCCGGATGTCGCGGGCAAGCTGCTGATGTGGGCCATACCCGGCGCCATCATCCAGTTCGTGGGGGGGCCGCGCCGCCAACTGGGCGTGCTGCTCTCCACCGGCCTGCTGATCCTCAACGCCAGCGCCGGCTGGGCCGTGCTGGTCGGTATCGCCTTGCGCCTGGTGATCCAGCAGCGCTGGGGCGACTCGGCTCGCAGCAAGGCCGAGGTCTTCGCGGCAGGCTGCATCGCCGGCGACGCGCTCTACAGCTTCTTCAATTCCATGGCGCGCGCCCACGTGAAAACCAAGTAGGCGACGCACACGCCCGTCTTGGCCCTGCCGCGCCTCCCAACACAAGGAACCCTCATGAGCCTTACCCAGACCCTCAAAGCCTACGAAGCCCTCGACAGCGCGCACTGCAACGGCCAGACGGTCGTCGACCTGCTCGCGCCCTACGCCCAATACGCCAAGGTCACGGTGAAGACCATCACAGGTCCCAAGGGCAAGACCGACCTCGTCCGCGTGGAAATAGCAGGCACCGAAGGCAAGCATGCCGGCGGCGGCGCCCCCACGCTGGGCATCGTGGGCCGCCTGGGCGGCGTGGGCGCACGGCCCAGCCGCATCGGCCTGGTGTCGGATGGAGACGGCGCGGTGGCGGCGGTGGCCGCTGCGCTGAAGCTGGCCCACATGCGCCAGCAAGGCGACCCGCTGCCTGGCGATGTGGTGCTCAGCACGCACATCTGCCCCGATGCGCCGACCCGTCCGCATGAACCGGTCGACTTCATGGACTCGCCCATGGACACCGAGACCTTGAACGAGAACGAGATCACGCCGGACATGGACGCCGTGCTGTCCATCGACACCACCAAGGGCAATCGCATTCTCAATCACAAGGGCTATGCCATTTCGCCCACCGTGAAGGAAGGCTACATCCTGCGCGTTTCCGAAGACCTGGTGCGCATCATGGAAATGACCAGCGGCCGGCCGGCCGTGACGTTCCCTATCACCACGCAAGACATCACGCCCTACGGCAATGGCGTCTACCACCTGAACAGCATCCTGCAGCCCTCCACTGCCACCACCGTACCGACGGTGGGCGTGGCCATCTGCGCGCAAAGCGTGGTGCCAGGCTGCGGCACGGGCGCCAGCGACGAATACGACATCGCGTCAACGGTGCGCTTCGCCGTCGAAGTCGCCAAGGAATTCACGCGCGGCACCTGCCATTTCCATGATGAAGCCGAGTACCAGCAATTGCTGAAGCTGTACGGTTCGCTGGCCCATCTGCAAAAGCGCGCCTGAACCGGCCGCTGCGAGGAAACGAGATGACCGACCATGCCCACACGACGTCCGGCCGCAAGCGCCTGGGCACCCTGACCATCGGCCAGGCACCGCGTGCCGATATCACGCCCATCCTGCGTGCAGCCTTGCCCGAAGGCGTGGAATGCGTCCACCTGGGCGTACTCGACGGCCTGTCGCGCGAGGAAATCGCCGCGCGCTACGCGCCACGCGAAGGCGAACCCTTGCTGGTGACCCGCCTGCTCGATGGCAGCTCGGTCACGCTGGACAAGGCCGCCGTGCGCCGCGACCTGGACGGCAAACTGGCCGAACTGCAAGCCAGCGGCTGCCAGGTCGTCCTGATTCTATGCACAGGCGAATTCCATGGCCTGGATCTGGACCCCGCCTGGCTGGTCGAACCCGACCGCATCGTGCCGCCGGCCGCCGCCGCCATCGCCGGCGACCGGCAGGTCGGCATCGTCGTGCCGCTGCCGCAGCAGGCGGCCAGCGAGGCCGGCAAGTTTGCCGCACTGGCCAAGCCGCCGATCTGCGAAGCCGCTTCGCCGTATTCCGACAACGTGCAGCAGCTCGAACGCGCCGCCGTGGCGCTGCGCGATCGCGGCGCGCAAGTGCTGCTGCTGGACTGCATGGGCTTTACCGAAGCGCATCGCCACGCAGCGTCGCGCGCCAGCGGCCTGCCGGTTATCCTGTCGAACGCGCTCATCGCCAAGCTCACCGCCGAACTGCTCGCCTGAATGGCCTGGATGTACCATGAATCTTCTTCTACTCAGCAACTCACGCTCGCCTGACGGCAGTTACCTCACCCACGCGACCGATCTGGTGCGCGAACTGGCCGGTACGCGCACCAAGGCGCTGTTCCTGCCGTTCGCCGGCGTCACCACTACGTTCGATGAATACACCGACAAGGTGCAGCAGGCGCTGGCGCCGGCCGGCCTTGTGCTGACTGGCGCACACACGGTCAAGGCGACCGACATCGGACGGTTCGAACTCGTCATCGTGGGCGGCGGCAATACCTTCCAACTGCTGCGCGAGTCGCGCCAGCGCGGCTGGCTGCGCGCCATCCGTAACGCGGTCGCCGCGGGCACGCCCTACATGGGCTGGAGCGCGGGTGCCAACCTTGCCTGCCCGACGATCTGCACCACCAACGACATGCCCATCACCGATCCCGGCGGCTTCGAAGCCCTGGGCTTGATCGACCTGCAACTCAATCCGCACTACAACAATGCCTTGCCGCCAGGGCATCAAGGCGAAACGCGCGACCAGCGCATCGCGGAATTCCTGGTTGCCAATCCGGACACCACGGTCTTCGGCCTGCCCGAAGGCGACTGGCTGCGCGTACGCGGCCAGCAGATACGCTTCGAAGGCCCCTTCCCCGGCCGCCTGTTCACGGCCGGCCAGCCTTCGACCGACATCGCCGCGCCCGCCACGCTGGCTGGATAAAGGAAACACCATGCCACTGGGCATCATCCGGGTACTGACCACGAGCGACCAGTCGGTATTGCTGGAACACGGACGGATCCTGGAAGCGGAATTCGGCCTGAAGTCCGTCACGCGATGCATCGAAGACCAGCCGGACGGCATCTACGACCTGGCAAGCGAAACATTGGCCGTGCCCAAGATCGTCCGCCTGGGCCAGCGCCTGCAGGATGAGGGATGCACGGCGCTGTTCCTGAGCTGTGCGGCCGATCCTGGCCTGGCGCAACTGCGTGCCGCCGTGACCGTACCCGTGGTCTCGGCCGGGAGCGCCGCCGCGCGCGTGGCCGCGTACCTGAACCTGCCCGCCGCGGTCATAGGGATAGGCGATGCGGCCCCGGCGCCCTTTCGCCGGTTGCTGGGCGAGGACGTGACGTATGCCCGTCCCGATGGCGTTACCAAGACCGTGGACCTGCTGACACCCGCAGGCCGCGCCGCCGCGCTGGATTGTGCGCGCCGCCTGCATGACGCCGGCGCCAAGGTCATCGTGTTCTCGTGCACGGGGCTTACCACCATCGGCCTCGCGCCCCGCATCCGCGCCGAGATCGGCTGCGCCGCCGTCGATGCGGTCACCGCCGCAGGCATGTTCGCGGCGGAATGGACGGGGTGATGTGTAGCGGGGTGATGTGCGGCAGGGCAAGGTATCCCTGCTGGCTCGATGGCCGAGGCTGACACCGGTACGAACCGATCACACGCGGGCGTCGGTCACGCCCCTTCCCACAAAGCCGCGGTCACGCCCACCAGCAGGACCAGCGCCGACGCAATAAACCACCGTACGGTTTTCCGGTATTCATCCTCGGCTTCGTCCTCCAGGCGCAGGGCCCGGTAGAGCGTGAGGATCTGCAGCAGGGTGCCAAGAAACAAAGCCGCCCCCGGCAGCACCGACAGCGCACTCCATTCGCCCGGCGCGTCCAGGCCCCAGTAACGCAGGAAACCCAGCGAAAAGCCCAGCAACACCGTGATGGCCGTGATCAGTCCGGCCCGATAACCCTGGGGCAATTCCCGCGGCCTGGGGCTGTGTGCGGGCACTGATGCGTCGCGAGGCGTTTCCGGTGTCGTCATCGAAATGGTCCGCACTGATTACGCTAAGGGCCGCCCGCTACCGGTTTTTGTGAATCCAAGCGGAAGCGAAGACGGAAAGCCTGCCGGCAACCAGCGGCCGGGTGAATCGATTATGGCCGATAGCGCGACGCGGTGACAGATTGGCCAAATGGATGGGCAGACAAGAGGTTCACCGGGTTCAAGCTGCTGCTTTTGGCAGCGGAAAGGGATACGGCGCCACGTACACAAACACTCATCTTGCCGCAGGACGGGGTCCAATAACGGAAGCCAGGGTGCGCCGAGTGACGGTTTTGGGCGCAGCGCCTCGCTTCAGGGTCCAGCATTCTTGTTGCGGCAGCGCGTAGTACGTTTCCTTCCAAGGTGCGGCACCCATGCGGCCGAGCAGATCCACCATGAGCGATTCGTTGAGCCGATCTGCCTTTTTTCGAGCGCTATAGCGTTCGACGTCCTCTTCAGGCAAAGGAGTGCCTCTGTGTCAAACCATCACGGACCAGCGACGCTGCGGCGACGCGTTTTCGATGTCCATGAACCTCGGTTGTTTAATCAGCACGGGCATTCTCGCGGTCATCTTCCCGGTAGCAGTGACCGCGCAGGTCAGGGCCCATCGCTTCCACCCGTTTCTATATTGGTTCACGATCATCGCCACCACACCGGTCGGCACCACGCTCGCGGACAATCACGGTGGCGCGGATCCTAGCCGCGGTCGACGTACCCCGGGCTGCCCGGAACCACCCCGTCGGGCAGCGACTCGATGAAGCGGCATATTTCACCACCGCGCGCCAGCCAGACGTGATCGCGGTGCCGCAAGATGTGCTCGATGACGTGGCGGAACTGACGCAAGCGGTGCGGTTGTCCGAGGATGAAGCTGTGCAGGACTATGCTCATGACCAGTGGCCGGCGCTGCGATTCTTCGAGCATTTCGTCGAACTGGTCGATCAGGTTTTCGCAATACAGCTGCGAGGGCGTGCGGCGCGTCACGCTTCCAGCGAATCGTTCAGGTCGTGCGAATACGGTATCGCCAGGATGCGGCCGTGCTTCGTTTCGAACCACACCGGCTGGTCGTCCAACGGCCAGTCCATCATGTAGCGGTAGCCGGCCTCCTTGAGCAGATCCAGTGAATCATGAGTCTGCGAAATATACGGCGCCAGCCAGCCCATGGGCTTGGCACCCTCGTGCCGTTCGATGGCGGCGGTGGCCTCCTGGATGGCGGCGCGTTCCTGCTCCAGGGTCATGTCGCCCTGGCGCTCGCCATTGGTGCGTCCGTGGCCGACGATCTCGTCGCCACGCGCGCTGAAGGCGGCGACCATCTGCGGGCAGTAGTCGTACAGCTCGGTGTTGATCAGCAGTTCCAACGGCAGCGCATAGTTGTCGGCGAACTCCAGCAGGCGCCAGGCGCCGACGCGGTTGCCGTAGTCGCGCCACGCGAAGCTGCGTGTATTGGGCTGCGCCTGCGGTGCACCGTAGTCATTGCCCAGTCCCTCGCCGAACGCAAAGTGTTCCACGTTCAATGACAGATGCACGGCGAGCCGCCTGCCGTCAGGGAAGCTGTAGTCGGGTCGTTTCGAAATCGCGGAGTAGCCATAACGGCCGTGGGTTCTCAGCATGGCGGGTTCCGTTGCATGGATCGATTACAGGGTGTAGCCCTTCGAAAATTCACGCATGTCACTGATGGCTTCGATTCGCATGCACGCATCGAAGAGGCGACTCGTTACGGACTCGCCCCAGATGGGGTTGCCCAGGGACATGAATTTTTCCTGCAGCTCCTGCTGGGTGTGCGGGCGCGAGTGCTCGCCCTTGGTCATTTCGCAATGGCCGACCAGCGGCGGCCTGCCGTCCTTGAATCGGATGGTCACGTCGCAACGCTGCAGGCCCGGATATACAGCGGTATAGGCGGCATCTTCTTCCACGTAGACCCGCTGCACCAGTGCCTGCACATCGGTGTTGGCGACCGCGGCATCCTCGAAGGGAAGCAGGCCGGAATGGCCGTGGTGCAGGATGGTGGCCAGCGCGAACGGAATCGAAAAGCGTCCGCCGAAACTCGTGGTGATGGCTTTGCCGTTCAGCATGGCGGCCAGCCGATAGCCCTTGACGTCGATCCGTTCCACGGACCCGGCGTCGAGGCGGCCGCCCACTTGCGCCAGCGCATCCTCCAGCGCATCGATGGCGGTGTGCACATAGCGGCCGGTGGGGTGGAGCTTGAAGTAGCCCATGGTGATCAGCCATTCCTGGCCCAGGGCATGCATGACGCTCGCGGCGTCGTAGCTGTCGGATACGACGCCTTTGCCATAGACCGACTCCACGCCATCGCGCTCGCCCTTGAAGCCGGCCTGCGCCATCCGCGCCGCGATCTGGCCCATATACGCCGAGTGGCCGGTGTAGATGTTGCGTACGGTCGAGCCTTCCAGCAGCGTATTGCGGCTCGTCGACATACCCATGGTAGCGGACATGCTGATCAGGTCGCGCATTCGCGTCGCATCCAGCCCGCGCAGTTTGCCCACCGCGATGGCGGCGCCAATCACGCCATAAGTGCCATGCGGATGGATGCTCAGGCGCATATTGCCCGCGCGATTGATACGCGACGACACTTCGTAGCCCAGGATGGTGGCAAGCAGCAGATCGGCACCCGATGCACCGGTCTCCTGCGCCACGGCCAGCGCGGCCGGCACCACCTGGATGCCGGGATGTCCCTTGGCGAACTGGTTGCCCTCGTCCAGTTCCAGCCAGCAGCCCGCGCTGCCATTGAGCAGGCCGGCGTCCAGCGGCGCCGCACGCTGCCCCGTTCCAAGTACCCACGCATGACCGGCGGCGGCCTGTGCAAGATGGTTGCTGGCGAATGTTTTCATCTCGGGCACTTGCATGCCCGCGGCGACTACCGGTATGGAATCGGCGATGACCCAGCGGCCGTGCCGCAGCGTGGCTTCATCCAGATCCGTCAACCGTGCATCGCAGATGAACCGCGCCAGCGTGTCCAGGTAATGCTGTTCCATGCCCTACTCCACCTTGATTCCGTTCTTGCGCACCACGTCGCCCCACTTGGTGGCGTCGTTCTGGATATAGGCCGCGAAGGCCTGGGGCGTGCTGACATGTGGCAACAGGCCCGCATCGACCAGTTGCTTGCGCACCTCCGGGTCCTTCAGCACTGCCGCGGTTTCTTTATTGATGCGATCGACCACGTCCGCCGGCGTGCCGCGCGGGGCAAAAAGGCCGTACCAGGCCACCGAGTCGTAGCCGGCCACGCCGGCCTGCGCGATGGTCGGTACATCAGGCAGGGCCTCCAGCCGCTCGCTCGACGTCACGCCCAGGGCGCGCAGGTGGCCGGCCTGAATCTGACCGATGGCCGGCGCGACGGCCGAGAACATGAAATCCGTGTGGCCAGCGATCAGATCGACCATGGCCGGGCCGCCCCCCTTGTACGGAATGTTCAGCATCTTGGTGCCGGTCATGACCATGAAAAGCTCGGTGGCCATGTCATCGGAGGCGCCTACGCCGGACGACCCGAAATTGAGCTTTCCCGGTTGCGCCTTGGCCAGCTCGGTGAACTTCTGCACGGAAGTGGCCGGACTGTCGGGCCGCACCACCAGCACGTTCACGCCATCGACCACCGGCGTGACCGGCGCCAAGTCCTTGATGGGATCGAACGGCATGTTCTTGTACAGATAAGGCCCGATGGAAACGATGCCGGCGCTGGCCAGCACGACGGTATAGCCGTCGGGCGGAGACTTGACCACGTATTCGGTGCCGGGAATGCCGGCGGCGCCCGCCCGGTTCTCCACGATGACGGCCTGGCCCAGGCGCGGCCCCAAGCCCTTGGCCAGGATGCGCGCCGTTACGTCCACTGACCCTCCGGCCGCGAACGGTACGACCATCTTGATTGCCCGGCTGGGCCATTGCTGCGCCCACGCCGCGGTCGAGGAAACCAGCAGGACGGCGACGGCCGTCACCCCGGTAAGGAAAAAGCGTTTCATGGCGTACCCCTTGAGAACGGCCCGTGATTGTTATTGCGCGGCATACGCCGCACTGCGGACTCGTCTTCACTCTAATCACGTCGTCGCCCCTTGCACAGTCTGGACAACGCATGGGGCCATCACTAAAACTGATTTATCAAACGGGCGTCAGGCCATCTGCCATCCTGGACCAGGGTGCGCATGCAATGCGTCAGGACCAACCTCGTGCATAGAGCCGCCGGCGACATTTCGTCATCCGCGAGGCTGCAAAGCACATTCACGTGCTGGCTCTGCAAGTCGTCGATTTCGCTCAGTACGAAGCGTTCGCTGGCGTCGTGGTAGCGCAATACCGCCGCGCTGGGCTGGACGGTAGCGCCCAAGCCTGCGTCGACGGCATCCATCAGCATGACCAGGGAATCGATTTCCGCGACGACGTCGGGCTTGATGCCGGCACGGCCGAAAGCGCTGTCTATCCTGCTGCGCAGGCCATGCGTGCCGGTCGGAAGAATCAAGGGGATGTCTTTCAACGCATCGATCGACACCGCGGATTCGACGCGCTGCGCACCGGAGCGCTGCGCTGACTGGATCAGGAACAGCTTTTCTTCCATCAGCGGGATGACGTTCCAGCTTGAACTGGCCTGCACGTTGAACAGGATGGCGAAGTCCAGCTTGCGGGCTTCCAGCAAACCCTCCAGTTGCCCGGAAAGGCATTCGACTATGTGCAGGCGGACGTCAGGGTAGCGGTCGCGCATGGCGCGCATGAACGGCAAGGCCAACACCGAGGCCGTGGTGGGCGCCAGGCCAACGCTGGCGGTGCCGGTAAGGCGAGATTGTTGCGCGGCCCGCCGCGCCTGTTCGGCATGGCGCAAGATAAGCTGGGCTTCGCGCAGGAAGGCCAGCCCTGCCTGCGTGGGAGTAATGCCGCGCCGCGTGCGCGTCATCAGCCGCACGCTCAGTTCCCCTTCCAGCCGGCTGATCTGCTGGCTGAGCGCCGATTGCACCACCCCCAGTTCCGCGGCAGCGCGACTCATGCTGCCAACTTCGAGCACCCGGACGAAATAGCGAATCTGGCGCAATTCCATGGTTGCATGGTTTCTGGACGGGGCCGGGGCCGGGATCTCGATCCTAGCAGAGCCGGCCCGGCAGGGCAGTTGGTGGCAGCCCTAGGCTGCGGTGTGCTCCGGCGTCCTGGAACAATTCAGCGGCGTGCCGCAGGCGATCTCGCCCAACCGGCTCACTTGGTCATGGGACCAGCCCAGCCAGTTGGGGCATGACCTCAAGCATGGACAGGAGCCTTTGAGCTGGCCTGATGGCTGACGGGTAGCCAGACTTCAGCGCCGCGACTGCCGACTCGACACCCCAGGCTCATACCGAGTCAGCATGGCCACGAGGACGGCCGCCTGATCCGGAATTGCGACTTTCCGGGCTCTTTATATGACGTCGAAGGGGTCGCCAGGATGAAAGGCAGGCACCTCCACGACTTTCAGGCCTGTCTGGGCCAGCAGCTCCGCGAAGCCTGGTGTCGGTGCATCGGACCCAAGGGCGGCACCTCGTGCAACGTCGACGTTGAAGGACTGGTAGAGGCCCGCGGCAATACCCAGGGTATTGAGCAGAACCCCATACGCATGCGAGCCGACCAGAGTCATACCTCGGCGGAATAATCCAGCGTTGTGCAAAGCTGCGACGACGCTGTAGGTCTTGGGGTCAGCTACCTGATACCTCAACTTGGCCAGACCTCGGACCTGCGCGATCAACCCCTTGGTGACCTCGATTCGCTCAGCCAGAGCCTGACCGGCGGATTGGTCCAGACTGTCTGGTAGGCGAGGTCGATGCGCTCGTAGCGTATGGGCATGAGGATCTTCCTCGGTCGGGATTTTCAGTAATTTTATAAAAACTACTGAAGAAATCTCTCCGGGGGAGTGTCGAAATTCACCAACGGTGGAATCGCCATCCTATAAAAATCAATGATTTACCGACAGATCGGTCATCCGGGATGGAACTGGTCGTTCATCTAATTTGGAATTTTTCCGGAAATAGTTCATGTAACGTGGAATTTTCCGTTTCGCTGAGTCCTCAAGCTGCGGCATCGCAGTAATCTGCGATGCGTCCCGGACTCTGGAAACGTCCGCTTCCGGTTGTGCATTCAACCGGTCAGTGCAGTTCTTGGTTGACCGCTATAAGCTGTCTGCAGTCGATCGGAGCTCAGAACCAAAGGCCATCGAACAAGGCATTCTGCCGCTCACGACTACTTACGTGGAATGCCGGCGCACCTGGCGCCGGCATTTCTCTTTGCAAGCTACTCGCCCATCAGAAGCGATACGTCGCGCCCAGGCGGAAGGTTTGGGCTGACGTGTTGCCAGTATGGAACAAGGTGTCGTAGCTCACCGCCACGTCGAACTGCTTCGCCACTTGCATCGACAGGCTCAGGCCCGCAGTGAGCATGCCGCGGGATTGCGTCGCGCCCGGGACGGAGAAGCCGGTGCCGTCGCCCGACGTCACTGATACCGAACGGCTGCTGTCCATTGTTTCGTAGGCATAGCCGACCCTGCCCTGCAGCAGCGCGGGCTTGGCGCCAAGCCCGTTGAAGCTGTAGTCGGCGGTCACCCCGACATACGGCTGCAGGCTGTGCAAATCCTGGCCCTTCACCGACAGAGATTCGCTATCCAGACCTTCCTCGGAGAAGGAATTGCCGTGGAAATACTGATAGCGCAGACCCACGCGCGGAGTGATGACAGTAGGGCCCGCCTGCAAGGGCATGCTCGCCTGCAGCCCGGCCTGGGCTTCCTGCCCGTCGGACGTGTTGCGCGTCGTGCCCAGCGAGCCAAAGCTGCGGCGCGTGGAGATGAAGTCGTATGCACCGCCCACCATCCCGGCGACATTGATGGCGCCGACCTGGCGGCTGCCGTAAGCGGCCAGGCGCAAGGTGTCGATGCGGCCCGTGGCGTCCCCCTCCTTCACGTCGCCATGGCTGTAGCCGCCGGCCAGGCCTACCGTCCACGGTCCCATATTGTGGTCAGCGCCCACAAGGAAGCCGTAACGCTGGTCAGTGTTGCCGGGCGCATTATTGTTGCCGCCCTGGTGCGTGGTGTCGGAAGTGGCGCGGACCCAGGCTTGATTCGTCGGCCGCTCGCAACCGGCGGCGCTGTCCGTGGGGCACGGCCGGGCCAGACGGCCAAGCAGCGTGTCAGCCGTGCGTTGGCCATCGCGCAAAGCCGACGATCCCACCGCGCCGAAGATGGATGCGTTGGTCGGCGCGACGGTGGTCGTGACGTCGCCAGATCCGGTGCCACCGGAATCGTCAGAATCGCCTGTATCGCCTGCAACGTCGGTTCTTGCCGCCAATTTCAGGTCCACTGCGTTGGCCGACGTGGCGACCGCCTGCGAATAGCCGGCCGGAGCATTGCCCGTCACTTTGGAGAAAGCGCCCTCCACTGCTCCCGCATCGACCAGGCGATAGGTGGTGGCGTGATACGTACCCGGGCCGTACAGCAGCGACAGGGTGCCGCCCAACTGCGCGGTGCCGGTGACCTTCAACTGCGAAGCGGAATCGGGACTAATGTCCACCATCAGCGTGCCGTTGGACGACTGCATGAAATCGCCGTTCACGGTCAGGGTGCCGATGGAGCCGCCCGGCCACACGATACCTTCGTTGACGACGTTGCCGACGACCGTGCCGTGACCGCGTAGCGTACCGCCGCTATCGACACGCGTGAAACCCTGGATGCTGGCGCCCGAGTGATCGGCGTCGCCGACCTCCAGCGTGCCGGCGCCGATCTGGGTGCCGCCGCTGTAGGTGTTGGCGCCATTGAGCACCAGCATGCCGGCGCCCGTCTTCAGCAGATGCCCAACACCAGAGACGTCGCCCGACAAGGTCAAGGTGCGGCCATCGGCCGCGCTGATTTCGCTATTGGCCGACAGGGTAGTCGGCGCGCCTATCGTGGAATCCACATTGGCCGTCAGGACGCCCCCGGCGAGGTCCAGCGTGCCGGTGCTGAACTGGCCGCCATTCAAGATCAGCGTTCCGTTCGGCAGGATGCGGGTGGCGCCTACGGTTTGCGTGCCGGCGTCCAGCGAGACCTGCGTAACGGTGGCGGCGAGGTCGCCGATGTTCAAGGTGTCGATGTTGGCCAGGTTCGCCGTGACCTTGCCGATGCCGATGAGGTTCAGCGTGTCGTTGCCGGTCAAACCATCCTGATCCGCGCTGACGTCGCCATTGAGCGTCACGTTGTTATCGCCGACCGTCCAGACGGCGGCACTCGCCAGCGTCAGGATGACCCGATTCAAGGCGGTGTCGTAGGTGAGCGTCGGCACCAGGGATGCGTCGCTTTCCAGGACGGAGCTGAACGTGCCCGTCAGCCCGGTGCCGGCAGTCAGGACGATGTAGTTCGTCACCGGCGCATACGCGCCCGCCAGTGAATTGACGGAGAGGACGCCGCCCAATGTGGCCGCGCCCGTGACGGCCAGCTCGGAGGCCGACGTCGGCGTGGTCGTGATCAATAGCGTGGAACCGGCTTGCTGGGTATAGGTGCCGACCGTCAGGATGCCGGGCGCGGTTGCGCTACCGGGCATTACCGTTGCTCCATTCTGGGCCGTTACCGTTGACATCGTACCGGTGCCGGCTAGCGTCGCGCCGGCGTCAACGACCGTGTTGCTGGTGTAGATGCCGTTCACGTGCAGCGTACCCGTCTGCACTTCGGTATTGGTGACCAAAGTCTGGCCCGACAAGGTCCAATCGGTGCCAGCCATGGTCAGTGTGCGGATGCCGGCAATCGTGCTGCTCATGGTGTTCGAGCCGTGCAGCACAACCTGTGTATTTCCCCCGGCCGCGTTGATGCCGCCCGTCAATACCGATCCGGTCTCCAGATTCAGTCGGCCACCTGATGGCGAAAATTGCACCGCCGCCAGGCCAGCCAGGGATTCGATCGTCCCGGAATTCGTAATGGTGGCATTCGCTCCGACCAACACGCCGGTGCCGGTGGTGCTGCTTATGGTGCCCCGGTTGTCCACCGTGCCGGCCCCGTTCATCGTAAAGCCATCGCCGCCGGTGGCGGAAATCAGGCCATAGTTGGTGATTGTGCCGCCCGCAATGGTGGCCGCTTGCCCGCCCTGGCTGGCGATGGTCCCGTAATTGGTCAGCGTCAGGGCGGTGGGGCTATTGAGGGCCGTACCGGCCGACGACAGAATCAGCGCCGTATTGTCCGCGCTCGAACCGTTCACGAGCGTGCCGCCGGCGATATACACGCCAACGTCGTGACCCGTAATGGTTCCATTGTTCTGGAGGTAGTCGCCGCCGGTCAATCCCACGGCCGTGCCTTTGTCTGCGTTGATCAGGCCGTTGTTGGTGACCGAGCCCGAGACCGTAAGCAGGATACCGAAGGGCGTTGCAGACGTTTGGGACAAGCCGCCCGATATCGTGCCGTTGTTGATGATGGCGATGTCCTGGAGTACGAAGGGGCCGTCCCCAAGCGCGACATCGTTGTCAGATATCGTGACGCCAGACGCGATGGTCAGCGTGTCAGTGCCCGGGTTGATTTCGTAGTGCGTCGCCTGGCTGCTACTGACCGTAACGCTTTGCGCTTGCGCCGTGACTCCGGTGAGCAGGCTGAATCCCAGGCTTGCGGGAATCAGCAATCTGCGTGTCGTCAGGCCCTGCAAGGATCTGGGATGGGGGCGAAGATTGCGGGAAGACTTGCTCATTTGCTACGACCTATTCAGCTTGTGGGTATTTGCGGGCCACAAGCCGGCGCTGCATCCGTCCGAAAACTGAGATGCAGGGGGGCGCAGGTGTGGTCCGCGGCGATACTGCAGCGTCGGGACACCCAGGCGCATGCTTAAGAACTCATGACCTAAATGCTACAACCGAAACAAATAGAAACCGCTAAAAACAAGCCCGATAAGTCACCGGATTAAGGGGATCATCGGACGGTTTATTCACGTTTCAATGAGGCGCAATGGCTGAATAAACGTGGCTAATGCCTGGAACCTGAACATGGCAGCTACCGTCATGCAATATTCATGCACCAGGTTGCCCGAAAATTCCACGGTAGATGATCTAAATCCGGAGTAATTCCACCTTAAATGACCGATGCGACCTGAACCTTCCCGCTCCGACTCACCGTATGTGAGCAGTCACTTTTTGCCATTTCTCGGATTTTTCTATTTGTGCGCAATAAGTTAGCTGGATTCAGCCAGTTCCAATTAGGCGAACGAATTTCCACATGGGATGAACTTTGACAATAGCTCCTTCGCGAGTAAAGCTGCGAACGAGTGGCAGCACTGTCAGCGCCTGTATGCTGGTGCAGACAGCGCAATCGGCGCCGGATTCAATTCCACCCACTCCACCGCCAGCTCGCACAGGCGCCCGGTATCGCCGTTCTTCCGCTTGACCTCGCCGACCAGGGTGGCGGCTTCCCGCAGTGCCGGCGCCGGCAAGGGCTGGCCGGCGCCCAGATGCGTCAGCAAAGCATCGGCCATCTGTTTGAATTCGGCATCCCAATTGATGCCGCCATTGCCATCGAGCTCTCTGGCGATGCGGCCGGATATCCGTATCGTCTCCCCTTGCATGGTACTGGCCGCGCCGCTGGATGGCACCAACAACTCCCACAATTCCTGATGGCGTTCCCACCAGGTAGCGGCCTTGGCCGCGATGGGCGACTTGCCGTCATAGGCGACCCGCCGCGGGACCGGAGGCACCTCGAACAAGGTATAGAGCCGGTCGAGCGCGGCGCTGGTCTCTTCCCGGCTTTCCGGGTTGAAATTGTCCCGGTGGAATTCGAAATCCGTACCTATGCGCTGCACGCAGGCGCGCATTGCTTCAGTGACGACCGGCCCGCCGCGCGTCTCACCGCCGAACAGGCGCGTGGCCAGCCCCTGCAACCCCGAGTGTTCAGGCGCGTGTGTCCGCGCATTCAGCAGCAGTAGGGCCACGTCAGCGACCTGCACGACCTTGGCATTGCTGCATCGTTGCAGCGCGTAGCCCAGCGGCGTCGTCCCTTGGTTGTTGGCGGCATCGAGTCGCGCGCCGTGGTCCAACAACGTCTGCGCCGTGCGGATATTGCCGACCGCGGCAGCCTTGTGCAAAGGCGTGTTGCCCTTGGAATCGACCGCGTTCGGGTCCGCGCCCAAGGTCAGGAGGGTGTCTATCCTGCCCTGCCAATGGCCGGCGCGGGCGTGCAATGGCGTTTCCCCATACTGGTCCGCGGCGGCGATGTCCGCGCCATTCTCGACAAGCCATACAGCCACTTCGTCGGGCAGGTCGTTGAACGCGAGCGCGGTCTGCTTCCAGACGCCACCCCGCGCATTCACGTCGCAACCGTCGAACACCGCCCTGATCGCACCGGCGTTGCCGGCCTTCAACATTTCATCGAAATCTTTGGGTAAGGTCTTCCTCTTGGCTTTCGGCATCCTGCACACGCTCCTGTTCCGGGATAAGGCAAACTGCGGAGAGGCCCCATGGTATACGCACCCGGCAGCGCCATAGGATGCGATCTGCTACGGCGCTTTTCATGGCCCTACCAGAGTCCCCTCCCGTCGCCGGCCGATAAAAAGAGGTTCACACTAGCGCCTGCAAAACTCACTGTCCACGCTGCGAACCATGAAGCTTTTTAAAGACCTGCGGAAATTGATCCCGGAACTTGCCACCCTGCCGGACACCGATCGCGTAGCCCTGCCTGAAAACCTGGTTTTACCCGATGGCGACGGCGGCTATGCCGTATTGCTGGGGCCGGCTGGGCGCTTTCTTGTGCAGGCTGACGGCGCGCCCACTCGCATCGGGTATCGCCCCTGGCTAACGGTACGCGAGTTACGGCGGATTTTCTCCAGCGCCGGGTCCGACGACGACAATCTGCTTGCCGCCCTGTCCTTCCATCTGGATCGCATCGTCCACGGCGCCAGCACGGATGATGTCGTCCCGCATCTCGAATGGCCGATGCACGCTACGGACGATGAGTGCCTGGCGTGGTGGCTGGCCTGCGCGCGGGCATATGCAGGCTTGTGGGAAGGCCATGCCAGCCAGGCCGGGCTGGCGCCTTCCAGTCGCGCCGAGTTGGACGCGCTGGAACAGCGCCTGGGCTGCCCCCTGCCCCCATTGCTGCGCGCGTATCACGCGCGGATTGGTGCATTGAACCTGTGCGAAAACTTGTGCAGCGTGACACAAGCTGACCTCGCCAGTATCGAACCGCTGCGAGCGGCCTATCCTGGTATCGCCGACATCCTGGAAGACGCGCAGGACGCCGACGAGCAATGGCAGCTGGTCGACCAACTGGTGGCCTTCGGCGATTATCTAGGCAACGGCAACGTGTGGTGTTTCCACCGGGAAACCGGAGAGGTCTGGTATTTCGACCACGATTCGGCACCCATGCTCACGCGCATGTTTTCGGACGTCGGCGGCTATCTCGACGCGTTGATGTACAAATGCCTGCTGGAGGTCCACGAGCAGGAAGACGACGAAGATACGCTGCGCCGCCACCTGGGCGACGCCATTGTCGACAAGTGGATGTATTGAAGGGTCTTGACGACGCAATGTACTACTGGAACAGAGACAATTTCGAAGGGTTGCTCCAAATCGCGCAACAGCTGGAAGCTGACAAGCATCTCAACCCGCTCGGCGCCTATTGCCGCTTTCGCGAGCTGGGATTATGGCGCGATGCATTCCAGGCGCTGGAACGCTATCTTGAAGAAACGCGTTCGTTCGATAGCTCGACGGCGAGGCTCGCAACGACACAGATTCTTGAGATCAACGCTCGGGCTCATGGCGTGCATCATTTTCTGGCCCAGCCGCTCGTCAAACGTTTCCTGCTGCCGACCTGGAAGCGTGGATGCGGGAAGATGCAAACGCGCGTGAACCCGTGCGATGGCTCGGTATTCTCAATCGCGACCGAGAACTGCTTGCGCGCGCCTTATCGATGTGCCCGGACGACGTTCCTGTACGAACGCTATTGATCGATTTCGCGCTCGGAGATGTCGATCATGCAACTCATCATTTCGATGAGTCGTTCTTGATTGGCTCGATTGATTACGCGGTGGCGGCGCTGGAGCTTGCCAGAACCCTCATAGCGGACGCACCGGCCGCGGAGACGGTTGTGCAGCGTTCTCCCGAACTGCGGTACTTCAATTGCCTCATCGAAGATTGGCGGGCGTATTCCAGGAATCCTGTGGGCTCGTTTCCCGAATGGTGTACCTTGCGGGGCCGGAACTACAACTACCTTGTCAAGGTGTACTACGGGAACCGCGACCTGGCCAGAAACAGCCTTTCGAGAACTCGAGGTCAATCTCTTCACAGCCAGCATGGCGGTCATCTAAACTACCCAGCGCGGACATGGCGAAAAATGGAATCTTGGCCGTTATGTCGATACTGAATTTTGCGTTTGTCGGTGCGGTTGCCGTGGTCTGCCTCGGCTGGTGGGTGCGTCAAATTGAGAAGCTTGAGTGGGTACGAACCGACAGTCTGTATATCTACGAGGGCAATCCTAAGAAAGATAAAAAAATTGCCTTTACGGCCATCAAAGAAATCTCCATCGCGCCACTTTTTGACGTCGCTCCGTTCGACAACTTCTGGTTGCTAGAAGGTAAAGATGGCGAGCGGATAGGATTTCTCGGCCGATCCAATGGCGCTGCCGCCGCGCTAGTTCGTCTAGAAAGCTATTTATCGGAATTTAACGTTGCTACGTCAATTGCGCACGCGCACGAGCATTCGATGTTCGAAGAAGCTGTTGTCGTGTGGCGTGACGACGCTATAACTGTTTCGGGTCAAGAGTGACCCTACGCGCTCTGTCTCCAAACTTGACGAGAATCGTACATAACCACCATGGAAAAATCTGCGCTTGAGAAAGCTGCTGCACTCATTGCCCAGCACAATCTGACTCCTCAGGTCGCGGGCGTTCGCGTAGGCTGGGACGAAGTTACGGCCAAGCTCGTGGTTCAATACTTCGTTGATGGGGAAGTGGCCGATGACGAACGCGAGCTCTGTGAATTGACATTAACTGAGCTGTTGGCTGAGTTTCCCGATGTGCGTACGGCTGATACACAATGTATTGCAAATCCTTGTGGCGGAGTGTTCTTGCTCGACGGGATTGTTTTTCCAGCGGCGGTAGTGCTCAACACTGTGAGCGGTTGGCAGTTGTCGGCCATATGCGGACATCCTGAAGGAGTTTAAGTTGAGCGAAGTCGCAACTCAGATCGATGAGATCGTGGGACTGGCCCTTGCCGGTCTTCTCAAGAAAAACGGGTTCAGGAAGTCCGGACGGACTTGGCACAAATCCGTGAGCGACGACTGGCAAATAGTCAACGCGCAGGCCAGCGCCGCCAATTCACGCGAACAAGGAAAGTTCGTTGTGAATCTTGGCGTTTACTGTGCCCAGGTCGCCGACCTCGCTGGCCAAAAGAGGCCTGAGAGGTTTCCCAAGGAATTTGAAACGACTGTGCGTGAACGTCTTGGCTCTCTTGCTTATAAGTACGACCATTGGTGGACTGTCGAGCCAAACTCGAATCTGAATGAAATCGCAAGCGACGTCGAGGCGAAAATGCAAGCGTCAGGCTTACAGTGGTTAGACGCGCATCTCGATGTGGCAAGAATCGCCACACACCTGCAGGGGAGTCCCAATCTGCACGCTTTGTCCGCGGCGTGGCTTGCATGGGGCAAGAGAGAAGCAGTTCGGCAATATGAAGCAGCCATCGCCGCGCGCCCCGCTGCGAAGAACCATTACGTGGCGTGGGCGGTCAAGAGTGGCTTGGTAGGTTAAGTGCGCTGACGCCGAGCAACACCGTTTCGGCAATACGGCTCGAACTCCCGCTTTCCATAGTCAGCAACCGCCGTTGCCACTTCACAACGATGAGGACAAGTCGGATACTTGCCGACTTGAAGAACTGTCATCCTTCTTCCCTTGGACGCTGTCATGCCCTTGTTGGAAACTCAGCTCGCCCGATACTTCATGCAGGTAGCACACGCAAAAAGTCTCTCGAAGGCGGCGATCAAGTTGTCGACGACTCAGTCGAACGTTACCGCGCGCATCAAGCAGCTGGAAGAACAACTCGGTGCACAGCTGTTTTCCCGGCACAGCCGCGGCGTCGCTTTGACCGCGGCAGGCGAGGTGCTACTCCCCCCATTTGCGAGCAAATCGTGAAGATCGCCGAGGCAGTCCAGCGCCAGGCTGCAAACACCGGATTTTCGCGGCCATCCCTGCGAGTGGGCGTCTACCATACGGCGGCAGCTCACCTGATGCCTGATTTGATCGCCGGCTTCCTTTCAGCCAATCGCGGCGTACATCTCACCGTCAAGATGGGCAGCACCGAGGAGTTGCGTGCATTACTGCGGGATGAGCAGCTCGACTGCGCCGTCATCGCCGCCGTCGCCGTCGATTCCGCATTGCATGTCCATTCCCGCTTCATGGACGAAATGGGATGGGTATTCAAGGTCGGCCTGCTGTCTCGATCCAATGCCGGGGTCATGGCCCAATTGGCCGGCCTGCCTATCTATGCCACGCAGAAAGGCGCACTGTATGAGGCATCCGTTCGCCAACTTTTCCAGGATGAGGGGCTGACCGCTGAGATGCCGGTTTTTCAGGAACTGGGCTCCACGGAAATTCTCAAGGCGGTGTTGCGCCTGGGGCACGGATTCACATTCATTTCGAAAGCGGTGTTCCTGTGTCAGCAATGGCGAGCCTGTCTTTGGCTTGGCGTCGAACGGACTGCTCGCCATTCCTAAAGAACTTCGTCGATTGCGCGATAAGCTAATCGCGACGATATCTGGGCAGCGGTTAAAGAGCTATACGAAGAAGACTTGCCGGGAATGACACAAGGCGACTACGACGAGCACGGTGATGGGGCGCTGATGTGGCTATGACGAAGGGCCAATGTACGAGATTCAGATTACGCGTAGTGGCGTTGCACGCCTGAGCGAGTGGGCCGACCAGGACTATGAGACGGAATTGTGCCCGATGAGAGAGGTGGAAGCGCTTCCTCAGGAGAAAGCAGCGAGTTGCAAGCGCCAGTCGGAGCTTGTTGGACCGTAGTGCGAGCTGTTGCGCTTGTACGTACACTCTCAAGAACTGGTGCTTACCGCCGCAAATTTTTCGACAAGAAGATCGATCAGTAATCTGACTTTGCGGGGGATGTGCTGGCTTGGCGGGCGCACGACGAAGATGCCGACGTCCGGCATTCTGAAACGCGTCATGATGGGCACAAGCCTGCCTGTCTCGACATAAGGTCCCGCGATCATCTCGCCCATCGCAACGACTCCCAGATCGGACGCTGCTGCCTCCGCGAGGACATAGGCGTTGTCCGCCTTGAACCGGCCTTGTGGATGCACCGTGAAGTTCTGATCCCCATCGCTGAACACCCAGCTGTTGGTGCCGGCCGTGATCGCCGAGTGCTTTAGGATATCGGCCGGATACTGCGGCGCCCCATTCTCCTTGATGTAGCCCGGGCTGGCGTACAGTTGCATCGGAAGTGAGCCGATTTTGCGCGCAATCAAGCTGGAGTCCGGCATGTAGCCCACGCGAATCGCACAGTCGAAACCTTCCGCTGCGAGATCGACGTACTGATCCGAAAATCGCGTATGCACCTGCAGTGCCGGGTGTCGCCTGGCAAAGTCTGCAAGCGCCGGCGCGAACAGCGTCCCGACGGATGCGGGTCCCGCGATTCTCATCAGGCCCCTGATATGGCCGTTGGGCGACAGCTCTTCCCGAACTGCGTCTATCCTGGCGCAGATGTCCGCTGCCTGATCTCGAAACGATACCCCCGCCTCCGTCAAAACCGCGCCGCGGGTCGTTCGTGCGAGGAGCTCGGCGCCAAGTTCCTGCTCTAGCCGAAGCAGCCGACGGCTGACAATGGATTTGGGAAGTACTGGCGTAGCAGGCCATTCGTATTTTCGTTGGTGCCTCGCTGCCAGGGGCTGCCCGGATCGCAGAAGCAAACGACCATATTGGTAGCAATATCAAAGTGCCTGTGCGCTGACAACTCCGCCCCGGGGTCCCAGGTCAGGATTTTCCTTAGTCGAGCAGGAAGCTGGCCCATCTGCTCAACAAGGGCTCGAGTAACGATTTCGGCCCGCTTGTCCTCGATCCTGCAGAGCACGGTGAACCGAGATGCTGAGCGGCCCAACTGGCGACCAATAGCTCGATAACTTGCGCCACTGGCCAACCCTCGATAGATCGCCCCCCGCTCTTCTGCTCACCACACTGACCAGTGCACACCTCTATCCATCGGGCTTTCAATAGGGTGTTGCACTGACCGTTTGAAACCACAATATCGCTTTTGCGGGGTATTACCGCCAGGGACGCTGCTGATGTAAGTACTTGCTTTTCAGCGGTTCTTCGACTTTTCGTTGTGACGCCAAGCACTTGGGATGGTTAGGGGGCCACGCTAGATGAGTAAAGTTCCATCGGGCGTGAACTTCGACACCAAAGTTGTAACAGCACCCCTCTCCCCCCTTGAAGCATTAATTACGATCCCTATAATTAGCACTCGCCTCCGGTGAGTGCTAACAAGCCTTCTCGCCTTTCCGGCCGCCGGGGCAAGCGAGACAACCCCCTTACCGTTTTTAGAAAACAGGAGTTCCTCATGGCCCTGCGTCCTCTGAATGATCGTGTGATCATCAAGCGTCTGGACAACGAGCGCAAAACCGCCTCGGGCATCGTCATCCCTGACAGCGCCGCTGAAAAGCCCGACCAAGGCGAAGTCATCGCCGTCGGTCCCGGCAAGCGTACGGAAGACGGCAAGGTTCTGCCGGTCGACCTGAAGGCGGGCGACAAGGTTCTGTTCGGCAAGTACGCCGGCCAGTCCGTGAAGGTCGATGGCGAGGAACTGCTCGTCATCCGCGAGGAAGAAATCCTCGCCGTGATCCAGTAATACCTCCTCCCCAAGAATTCCCCAGTAAGGAAAGAATATGGCTTCCAAGCAAGTTCTGTTTGGCGACGACGCCCGTGTGCGTATCGTCCGCGGCGTGAACATCCTGGCTAACGCTGTCAAGACCACCCTGGGCCCCAAGGGTCGCAACGTCGTGCTGGAGCGCTCGTTCGGCGCCCCGACGGTGACCAAGGACGGCGTGTCCGTCGCCAAGGAAATCGAACTGAAGGACAAGTTCGAAAACATCGGCGCCCAACTGGTCAAGGACGTCGCTTCCAAGACTTCCGACAACGCCGGTGACGGCACCACCACCGCCACCGTGCTGGCTCAAGCCATCGTCATGGAAGGCCTGAAGTACGTTGCCGCCGGTTTCAACCCGATCGACCTGAAGCGCGGCATCGACAAGGCTGTCGCCGCCGCCGTCGCCGAACTGAAGAAGCAATCCAAGCCGGTCACCACCAGCAAGGAAATCGCTCAAGTCGGCTCGATCTCGGCCAACAGCGACTTCTCCATCGGCCAGATCATCGCTGACGCGATGGACAAGGTCGGCAAGGAAGGCGTCATTACCGTCGAAGACGGCAAGTCGCTGGAAAACGAGCTGGACGTCGTCGAAGGTATGCAATTCGACCGCGGCTACCTGTCGCCCTACTTCATCAACAACCCGGAAAAGCAAGTTGCCGCGCTGGACGATCCTTTCGTCCTGATCTACGACAAGAAGATCAGCAACATCCGTGACCTGCTGCCCGTGCTGGAACAAGTCGCCAAGTCGAGCCGCCCGCTGCTGATCATCGCCGAAGACGTCGAGGGCGAAGCCCTGGCGACCCTGGTGGTCAACAACATCCGTGGCATCCTGAAGACCACCGCCGTCAAGGCGCCTGGCTTCGGTGACCGCCGCAAGGCCATGCTGGAAGACATCGCCATCCTGACCGGCGGCGTCGTGATCTCCGAAGAAACCGGCATGTCGCTGGAAAAGGCCTCGCTGCAAGAGCTGGGCCAAGCCAAGCGCATCGAAGTGGGCAAGGAAAACACCACGATCATCGACGGCGCTGGCGACAGCACCTCGATCGAAGCCCGCGTCAAGCAAATCCGCGTGCAGATCGAAGAAGCGACCTCGGACTACGACCGTGAAAAGCTGCAAGAACGCGTGGCCAAGCTGGCCGGCGGTGTTGCCGTGATTCGCGTCGGTGCTGCCACCGAAGTCGAAATGAAGGAAAAGAAGGCCCGCGTCGAAGACGCCCTGCACGCTACCCGTGCCGCGGTGGAAGAAGGCGTTGTGGCTGGTGGCGGCGTGGCCCTGCTGCGTGCCAAGCAAGCTATCGTCGACCTGAAGGGCGATACGCCTGACCAGAACGCCGGTATCAAGCTGATCCTGCGTGCCGTCGAAGAACCCCTGCGCACCATCGTCACCAACGCCGGCGAAGAAGCCAGCGTGGTGGTCAACACCGTGCTGGGTGGTTCGGGCAACTACGGCTACAACGCTGCCACCGGTGAGTACACCGACCTGGTTGCGCAAGGCGTGCTGGATCCCACCAAGGTTACCCGCACCGCTCTGCAAAACGCCGCCTCCGTCGCCAGCCTGCTGCTGACCGCCGAAGCCGCCGTGGTCGAACTGGCCGAAGACAAGCCCGCTGCCCCGGCAATGCCCGGCGGCATGGGTGGCATGGGCGGCATGGACTTCTAAGAAGTCCTTGCCTGAAAGGTGGCCGGTGACGGCTGCCTTCCCAAGCAAAAACCCCCGGGGCGACCCGGGGGTTTTTTATTTGTGCGCGGGGATTGCTGCGCCGAAGCCGGCGTCAGCGCGACGACGCTGACGCCCGCAAGGCAACAGCACTTTCTCTACGGCGTCGTGTACACGGAAAACCGGCGCAACTGCGCTTCACTCTGCCGCACTTCGCGCACACTGGCCGCGCCGCCATGCGCCACCAACAGCGCCGCCAGCGTCTGCGCTACGGACAAGGCCGGCACCACCGACGGAAACAGCGACTTGGTCGAGTTCTCCACGACGATCAAGGCGGCCGCTTTGGCGGCAACGGGCGAGACGGCGCTGTCGGTTACGCTGACGATACGCATACCTCTGTCGCGCGCGTAGTCCACCGCGGCCACCGTATCGCGGGCATAAGGTTCGTAGCTGAAGACGACCAGCGCATCTTCCTTGCCGGCCCCCCGCAACTCGTCGGCAAAGATGCCGCCCATGCCCCCCAGCAAGGTCGTGTTGTGGCGAAACATGCCGCAGGCGTAATTCAGGTAGAACGCCGCCGGAAACAGGCTGCGCAAGCCGACGATGTAGATATGCCCGGCCTTGGCCAGCACGTCACGCGCCGCCAGCAGTGCGCGCATGACGTCGGGGTCGTTCATCCGGTCCAGGTTGCGCGTATCGGCCTGCAGCAATTCGCCGATCAGCGCGGCATCGTTGCCGCCAGCGCCCTGTTGCAGCGCCGACGCACGATCGGCGAACGTCGCATGCCCCTCGGCCAGCCAGGCGCGATAGACATCCCGCATGGCGTCGTAGCCATCGAATCCCAACTGGCGGGCCAGGCGATGCATGGCGCTGGCCTGCACGCCGGCACTGCCTGCCACCGCCCGCATCGAGTTCAGGGCGATCTCCCTGGGATTGTCGATGGCGTAGCGGGCGGCCCGCTGCAGCATGGGCGGCAGGCTGGTGAAATGTTGTTCGATCAACTGGTCGACGCCGCGTTTGTCCATCCGATTCCTGTGACTTGATGGCGATGGGCCAATCGCCATGACTTGATGGCCATGACTGAACCACCCGGGCCGATTGCCCTGCCGCCGCCCCTGTGCCCGTAGCGCGCGCTATTGTAGAGCGCGCACCTCGGCAATAGCCGCGTCTATGCTCAGCGCCAGGATCTCCACGGCGGCCTGCAATTCCGCTTCCGTCGTGATGTAGGGTGGAGCGAGCAACACATGGTCCCCCCGCACGCCATCAATGGTGCCGCCGCCGGGATAGCAAAGCAGGCCGTTGGCCAAGGCCGTTCGCTTGATGCGGGCATGCAGCTGCAAGGCAGGATCGAAGGCCTGCCGGCCATCGCGGTCCTCGGCCAGTTCGACCGCCTGGAACAGGCCACGCCCACGCACGTCGGCCACATGCGGATGATCGCCCAGGCGTTGCCGCAGGCTGTCCTGCAGATAGCGGCCCAACGTGGCCGACCGTTGCACCAGGCCGTCGCGCTCAATGATGTTCTGCACCGCCAGCGCGCCCGCGCACGCCACCGGATGGCCGACATAGGTGTGGCCGTGCTGGAAGGCACCGCTGCCCGTGGTGATGGCATCGACGATGCGGTCGCTTGCCATCACCGCCGCGATCGGCTGATAACCGCCGCCCAGGCCCTTGGCCAGGCACAGCAGGTCCGGCACCACGCCCTCCTGCTCGAACGCGTAATACGAGCCCGTGCGTCCCAGGCCGCTCATCACTTCATCCAGGATGAAGACCACGCCATGGCGATCGCACACCTCGCGCAATTTGCGGAAATAGCCGGGGACGGCGCAGACGGCGCCCGCCGTGGCACCGACGACGGTCTCGGCAATGAAGGCGGACACGGTTTCGGCTCCTGCTTCCAGGATGGTCGCCTCCAATTCCCGCGCCAGGCGGGTGCCATACGCATCGTCAGACTCTTCCGGCCAGCGGTAGTGCAGCGGAAAGCAGGCCGAGACATGGCAGACCTCCGCCAGCAAGGGTTGGTAGAGCCGGCGCCGCCCTTGATGTCCGCCGACGGCAAGTGCGCCCAGCGTGTTGCCGTGATAACTCTGCAGCCGCGCAATGGTGCGCCAGCGCTGTGGCTCGCCCCGCTCCACGTGGTATTGCCGCGCCAGCTTCAGCGCCGTCTCCACGGTCTCCGACCCGCTGGACAGAAAGTACACGTGCGCCAGGCTCGCCGGCGACCGACGTACCAGTGTGTCGGCAAGCTGCTCCGCCGGCTCCGACGTGAAGAAGCTGGTATGCGCGTACTCAAGCGTGCGGATCTGCGCGACAACCGCGTCGGCCACCTCCGGATGCCCATGCCCCAGGCAGGACACGGCGGCGCCGCCGGACCCGTCGTAGTAACGGCGGCCGTCACGGTCGACCAGATAGCTGCCGACACCCCTGACGGCGGTAGCCAGGGGCGTGCGGGGATTGCGGTGAATGATGTGAGTCATGGTTCGAGGCGGAAGGGAATCGGGGGGATCAAGAGGACGAATGGCCAAAGGGCCAAAGGGACCAGGTGGACTGGATGGGTCGGATGTCTTGACCAGTGCCATTTATAGATCATATGATCCATAAATACAAACAAATGAATCAAATGATCAAGGGGTAATCCTCTTCATGGCCATCCAGCATTCCGACTCCCCCACCGCGCCGTCTCGCCTCCCGGCGCGGCGCTTTCTGGCGCTCTGCGCCCTGGCGGTCGCCGCCGTCGCCGGTCCCGCCCACGCAGCGGACCCCTGGCCATCCCGGCCGATCCAGCTGATCGTTCCCTTCGCCCCGGGCGGCACCACCGACGTGCTGGCGCGCCTGGTCGCCGAGGGACTGACCAAGCGCCTGAATCAGAGCGTCATCGTCGAGAACAAACCCGGCGCCGGCGCGAATATCGGCGCCGCCATGGTGGCGCACGCGGCACCGGACGGCTATACCCTGCTGCTGGCAACGCCCGGACCGCTGGCCATCAATGCCAACATCTACAAGCGCCTGAACTTCGATCCGGAGAAGGATTTCGCGCCGGTGGCCTATGTGGCCGATGTGCCCAATGTGATCCTGGCCTATCCCGGCACGGGACTGAAGAACATGCGCGACCTGATCGACTATGCCAAGGCCCATCCCGGCAAGCTCAACTGGGCGTCACCCGGCGTCGGCAGCACCGCGCATATCGAGCTGGAGGTGCTCAAGCAGATGACAGGCGTCGACATCGTCCACGTGCCCTTCAAGGGCGCGTCCCAGGTGTCGGCGGATCTCATCGCCGGCCATGTCGAGCTGGCGGGAGACAACCTGCCCACCGCGCTGGGCTACATCAAGTCGGGCAAGGAAGTGGCATTGGGCGTGACCAGCGAGAAAGCGCAGGACGTGTTGCCCGGCGTCCAGCCGGTGGGGGCCACCGTGCCCGGCTATGCCGTACTTTCCTGGTTCGCTGTCGTCGCACCGGCAGGAACACCCACCGCCGTGGTGCAGAAGCTGAACACCGAGGTAAACGCCATCATCGGCGAGCCAGCCATGCGCGATAAATTCCAATCCCTCGGTGCGATCCCCGTAGGAGGGCCGCCCGACAAGCTGGCGCGGCAGATCGGCGCGGAACAGGAACGCTACCGCAAGCTGCTGCCCAATTCGAAGGAGCAGGACTGATGGGGCAACGCAAACGCCTGGCGGTCGCTCGGCTGTGGTTCGAAGGCAATGCCTTCTGCCCCGTGCCGGCGACCATGGCTCAATTCGAGCAGTACGAATGGCAGTCCGGCCCCCAGGTCCTGGAGACCATGGACGGCACGGCAACCGAGCTGGGCGCGGTGGCGCGCTTCGCGGCGGCGCATCCGGATTGGGAGGTGGTGGTGTTGCGCTGCGCCTCGGCCTTGCCAGCGGGACCCATCGCCGACGATGTCATCACGCGCCTGACGCAGGAGCTGCACGAAGGTTTGAACGGGGGGGCGGATCCGGGCTCGGACCGGGCACCGCAATCACCGCCCCGCTGGGACGCGGTCTACCTGTCCCTGCACGGTGCCGCCATCACGCCCACGCGGGAAACGCCGGAACTGGACATCGCTCGCATGGTGCGCGCGCTGCTGCCCGATGTTCCGCTGGGCGCGAGCTTCGACCTGCACGGCAATATGCCGCCCGCCTGGGCCGACGTGCTGGATGTCGCGGCGGTCTATCGCACCCATCCGCACGTCGACATGGACCAGGCCGCCGATCGGGTCTTGCGTGGCCTGTTGCGTTGCGTCGACGAGGGTCTGAAAACCCACCGGGTGCTGGTCAACGAAGGCGTCGTGCTACCCAGCATCAATATGCGCACGGCCGCGGGTCCCATGCATGAACTGGAACAGGCGGCGCTCGCGCAGATCACGGGTGCGGTGCTGGACGTACTGGTCTTCGGCGGCTTTCCGTATTCGGACACGGCAGCCACTGGCGCCTCGATCTTCGCCATCAGCGACGCCGCGCAAGATCCGCAGGGCGCGCAGGCCAAGGCAGCCGCGCGCGCGGTGCACGATCGCGTCCGCGCATGCTTTCCCCAGTTCATCATGACGTTGCCCTCGCCCCAGGCGGCGTTGGCCGAGGCCTTGGCCATCGAGGCGCCGGGCCTGATCGCCGTCACCGACTCCGGTGACAACCCCATGTCGGGCGGTGGCGGCGACACGCCCGGCCTGTTCGCCGCGCTATGCGCGGCGCGGCCTTCGGTATCGGCGTTGTTCGCCAGCTTCGCGGATGCGGGCGTGGTGGCCCTCGCGCGGCAAGCCGGCGTGGGCGGCACCGTGGATGTCGCATTGGGCGGCCGTCATGGCAAGCAGTTCGGCGAGCCCGTGCCGGTGCGCGTCATCGTCGAACGGATCACCGACGGACGCTACCGCAACACGGGTCCCATGCAGACTGGCGTCGAGCGCAGTTGCGGCAACAGCGCCGTGCTGGCGCTGCGGGATCTGCCCAGGCTGAGCATCATCGTCACCGAACGGGTGGTGGCGGCCGACGATCCGGCCTTCTACGCCTTGCACGGCATCGATCTGGACACCCTGCGCCTGCTATGCGTGAAGGCCAAGAATCACTTCCGTGCCGCCTTTGCCCAACGCTGCGTGCGCATCATCGACTGCGATGCGCCCGGACCGGCCTGCCTGGACTTGTCGCAGTTGCCGTTCCGCAATGCGCATGTCAGCGCGGGTTACCCCGCGCTGGTGGCAGGCCCCGTCGATCAGCCCTTGAAGTAAGGCCGTTCCTGCGCGAACAGCAGCGTGTTCGCGCCACGGCGCCAGGCCGGCGGGGTGTCCTTGCCCAGCAGCACCGTGGCCATGGCATAGGCCTGGCCACGCAGCGCCGGCGGCACGCCGTCCAGGTTCTGTTCCGCCACGGCGGCCGGACGCTTCTGCTGCAAGGCTTCCAGGAAGCCGGTCATCGCCGGCTTGTAGCGTTGCAGATCGTCCGGCATACGCAGCATCAGGTGTGAATAGTCGCGCCTGGCACGCGCGGCCAGGGCGATGCTGGTCCAGAAAGTGTCCTCGTCCAACCCCTGGTCCGATGGTAACCCCAGCGCGCGGTCGACCGCCTCTTGCGATGCGCCGTCGGACGCC
The DNA here is from genome assembly GCF_002209485.1 of Achromobacter sp. HZ34. Classification (GTDB taxonomy): domain Bacteria; phylum Pseudomonadota; class Gammaproteobacteria; order Burkholderiales; family Burkholderiaceae_B; genus Bordetella_C. Next base: position 547,560 of record NZ_NJIX01000005.1, read on the forward strand.
CCGACCAGGCGCAGCACGTGCGCTTCGGTCGCGGGCTTCTGATGCGCCAGATACACGGCGGTGTCCAGGTGGCCCTGCGCCAGGGCCGAGAACGCCTGCAGATCGGGCCGTTGCTGCAGGCCCTGGCCGCTCTCCAACGTGCGCATGACGGACAACTGGCGCGAATGGCTGGCAAACTGCTCCATCTTGAAGGGGTCCGGCCGGCCCGCGGCGCGCATGACGCGAGCCAGGTCCAGCGCGACACCGGACTGCAGCATCGGCAGGCGCTCATAGCCCGCCAGCATGCGCGGTTGCGCCGTCGCCCAATCGCCCTTCATGGCGGCGATATAGCCTGACGCATAGGCGAACCATGCGTTCTGCGGCCAACGCTTGTTGCCGTCGACGAAGGCCTGATCCTTGGCTGGAGATTCCGGCAGGCAGCGCGCCGCCAGGTATTGCGCGTCGGCGTCCGACGGATTGTCCTGGGCCTGCCTCGTCATAGTCATGCACACACTTTCGTGCTTGGCCCCGGTCGTCGAATCCTGCAGCAGGCGGTTCAGCAGCACGTCCTTGGGCGCGGCGCGCAAACGCTGCGTCAACAAGACGTCGAAGCCCTCCAGCCCGGAGGCGGCCATCAGCCACTGCGCGGCATTCGGATTGTCCAGCGGCTCCCAGCGGGCATGCGCCAAAATCATTGCGTCGCGCTCTTCCTTGGAGTCCACCGGGCGCAAGAGATCGTCAGGGCCGCCGTCACCACCGCCTTCAAGCGCGGTGCGCGTGGCACCACCGCCCTTGGTCTTGACCGAATCGGGCGGCTCGCGGAACAGGTAATCGACGTTGATGGTGCTCCAGCGCGGCGCGCCATGGTGCACCGGCGGCCGCTGGGTGGCATTGCCATACGTGGCGGTCCACTCGACCAGCGGGCTGGCGCCGGCCACGTTGTAGACGACGTGGGCGAAGCGATTGTTGGCATCGCCGTTGAAGGACTCGATCACTTCGCCCTTCAGCGTACGGGTCTCCACCGTATAAGTAGCGCCGGAAGCCAGATCGTGGCTGGCGTAACCATGCGCTGCTACCTGCAGGCTGAATTTGTTGGCCACGTTGACCACCACCGGCTGGCCCAGGCCGTTATAGACGGTCAAGGTGGCATTGCCGATGAAGCTGCTGATACCCAGCACCGCCGCGACGATGGAAGCGGCCACCGCCAGCCGCAGCAGCGACGGGAACATACCGTCGGCAACGAGGAAGCGGCTCCACCAATTCAACTTGGTCTGGCGCTGGCGCTCCTGGCCCGGCAACAGGGCCGTGTAGGACAGCGGCACGCGCGGCGGCGTTTCCGCCGCATCGAGCGGAGTTTGCTGCAGGGCGTGCGCGGCGACGCCCGCCTCCGTGCGCAGGAGTTCGTCCAGGGCCCGGCTGCGCAAAGCGCCCAGCATGCCGGTGGCCGTATTGACCCAACCGTCGATCACATCGATCCAGCTGCCCAGGTTTTTGGTGGTGGGCTGGGTCAGTTCGAACTTGCCCAGTTCCTTGGGAAAGTCTTCGATGCCGGTGGCCGCGGCCAGGCGCGGATTCAGTTGTACCTCGGCGGCCTTGGCGTAGGTCTGCTCCAGGGTCGCGAACAGGTCCTGGGCCGCGGCGAGAACGCGCTTCCGGCCACCGCTGCTGACGCGGCGGGCAGCAGTCTCCACCGAAATCCAGCTTTGGAACGCGCCGTTGGCGTCACGCAGATTGGCTTCGGCATGATCGGCGAAATGCAGGGCCCGCAGCACGCCTTCCAGATACGTGGCCCACTCCGGACCGGCGCCGCGCGCCGCGGCCAGGTGCCAGCTGCGGCAGGCAAAGTCATGGTCACGCAGGCGGCCGCGCACGGCCTCCAGCGCCCGTTGCGTGGCCGTCAGCAGCGACGGCAGCTCCGACATCGAGGCTTCGCCGCCGCGATGGCGGATCTTGTTGCCGTCGACCTTGAGGTCGCCTTCGCTGAGGCCGCGCAACTGATCCACGTCCAGTTCCAGCGCGCGCAGTTCTTCCATATCCTGCGTCAGGCTGGCCGGATAAAAGGTGGCGTGCAGGGCGGGATCGGCGGACGCCGCGGGGTTGAACAGCCCGCCGGCTTCGGCCGTGTGACGCACGGGCGAACGGCCGAAGTAGACGCCGCGATAACGGCTGTCCAAATACTCGCGGTTGAATTGTTCGTCCACGCGCTGCAGGGTGACGTCCAGGGCTTCCGGCTCGCCCGCGTCCTTCTCCTTGGGCCCCAGCGTCACTTCCGTCAGCCGCAGGCGCAGGGTGTCGACGTCGCGGAACAAGTCCCACGCACTGCCCTCTTCCACCGGCGACGGCACATAGTTGGCCTTGGCGTTGGCTTCACGCTCGTGGTTCAGCGGGTGCGTCAGCCACATGCGCGGCGGCTGCGCCAGGCCCGCCTTGAATACCCGGTACGCGGCCGGGTTGTCGGCGGGCACGGGCGCGACGATGCCATACGTTGGATCGTTGAGGATGCGGCGCATGTGGCCGAGGATGCGGGTCTGCACGGCGAAGATGTCGGCCGGCGCATGGCCATCGCCTTTCTCGTTGAAGGCGAAGCGCAGGGCGCGGTCCCAGGAGTCGTCGGCGGCCTGCAGGCGATGCAGGGCATGTACCAGGGCATCGCTGCCGGTCAGATGCACCGCGACCAGGTCGGCGTTCAATTCCATTTCGCGCGACAGGGCGCGCTGCATGATCACCACGACGCGAAACGCGGAATCGACCAGCGCACGAATGGCCCAGACGATCAGGCTGATCAGCCAGCCTACCCACGCGATGCGGAAGTCCGAGCGGGAAATGGATTGCAGGAAGCGATCGAAACGGTCGCGCCGCGCCACCAGGTGGCCGGCGATCTGCTGCGCCACGTAGACCCAGCGACCCACTGCCATCGAACGCTGGGCGAAGTGGCCGAATTCGTGCGCCAGCACGGCGCGCAGTTCGGCCAGGCTGAGCACGTTGACCAGGCCCAGGCCGATCTCCAGGTTCTTGCGCGAGGGCAGCAACAGATTCAGGATGGACAGGTCGTAGGACACCGACGCGTTCACGCGCGATGACAGGAACACCCGGTGCGGCCGCGGCGCGCCGGCGGCATCGGCCATCGCGTGCAGGAAGGTGAACAGTTCCGGCTGCGTATCGGCCTTGATTTCATATTCATCGTCGTCGCTGCCGCGCTTGACGAAGAACAGGCCCTTCAGCATGAAGGCGGCCAGGAACGCCGCGGCGGTGCCGATCGCAAAGCCCAGGAAAGCGGTGTCGCCGGTCGAAGTGACAGCGCCCGCGATCATGCGATAGGCGGTGTAGACCAGCCAGCCGGCCAGTCCCAGGTAGAGCGCCATGAACACCAGCAGGCCGCCAACGGCGACCCAGGCACGGTTGCGATAGGCGCTGGTCGCGCGCGGGGGCGCTGAGGTCGCGGGGAAGCCAGGCGGCAGCGAGTCGGGTAGGGTAGACACGAGCAAGTTCCGTCATATAGGGCCGTTTCCGGGGGGAAGCAGCCTTGTGCCGGCTTGGAGAGCCGGCGCGGGTTTTGTGGGTTGGATCCCGCGGCGGTGACTTGCTGGCCGCAACGCGGGGCGCCCGAATCGTAGGCGCAGGCGACGGGCGGTTTGCGACAATCTGAAACATTCTATGTAAGAGTTGGAATCACATTCCTTGCACTCGTACAGAGGTCGGGGAAACCCTTTATTTTTTGGCGCCAATTTGGTTTAGAATTTTTTCCAGCCTTTTTGCACGTAACGGGTCGCCTTCGACGCATCGCGGCAGACCTGCTTTCACTTCTCTTTCCCTTACTTTCAACTCTGTCGCGCAGGCGCAGGACGGCTCGATGACCTCTCCGCAGCAATTTCCTTTTGTTTCCGTTTCCGGCAAACCGCAAGTGCGGGGCAAGCAACACGGACAGATCGCCGCTGACCGCGTGCGCAAGAGCGTGGCCATGTACGGCCAGACCCTGGTGAGCCTGGGTTACGACGGTCCGGCCCGTTCCCGCCTGATCAACGCCTTCGCCAAGGAAATCGAGGATTTCGCCCCGCACTACCTTGAAGAGATGCGCGGCATCGCCGAGGGCGCCGGCGTGACGCTGGAAGACATCATCATGATCAACGCGCGCACCGAGGTGGTGGCCAAGGCGCGCGCCGAAAAGAACAAGGCGGCCGAACTGGAGCCTGGCGACGGCTGCACCGGCGCCCTGATCCTGCCGACCCGGTCGGCCACGGGCAACCTGATTCACGGCCAGAACTGGGACTGGCGCGCGGAATGCGCGGAAACCGCCATCGTGCTGCGCATCCGCCAGGACGACGGGCCCGACATGCTGACGTTCGTCGAAGCGGGCGGCCTGGCGCGCAGCGGCCTGAACAGCGCGGGCGTATCGATCACCGCCAACTACCTGGAGTCGGACCGCGACTTCAAGCAACTGGGCGTACCGCTGGCGCTGATCCGCCGCAAGGTACTGGAGCAGCAGCACTTCGCCCTGGCGCTCAAGGCCGTCGCGGCCACGCCCAAGTCCTGCTCCAACAACATCATGCTGGGCATGGCCGAAGGCTTCGGCATTGATTTCGAATGCACCACCGACGAAGCCTTTCCCATCTACCCCGGTAGCGACGACCTGATCGTGCATGCCAATCATTGGGTCAGCGAAGTAGCCCTGGTGAAGCTGCGCGACACCGGCCGCGCCAGCACACCGGAAAGCCAGTACCGAGACTGGCGTGTGCGGCGCCGCCTGAATGCCAGCGACAAGCTGACGCGCGACGACATGCGCGACGCCTTCTTCGACGATTTCGGTTCGCCGTATTCGGTATGCCGGCCGCCGCGTCCCGGCAGCCACGACAACCTGTCCGCCAGCGTCGCCATGGTCATCATGGAGCCCGCCGTGGGTGAGATGGAAGTCGCGCCCCTGCCCGCCTTGAACCGCACGTTCACGCGCTACAGCCTGGATGCCGAGCCGGAAGTCTTCACCTACGAAAAATGAAAACGCGGGCAAACCTGGCGCCATGGCCAGGAACAGCCAGACAGTAGAACGAATGCAAAACGAACAAGGGGCGTACTCCATGAAGTTACGGCAATCATCCTATTCGCGCCGCGTAGTGGCGGGCGGCTTCCTTCTGGCAGGAGCCCTGGCGGGCAGCCTGGCAGCCACCGCCGCCCAGGCCGCGACGCCCTTGCGCATCGCCATGACCGCCGACATCCGCTCGACCGAGCCGGGGGTCAACCGCGATGCCAACAGCGACATCGTCACGTCCCACATGGTCGAAGGGCTGGTGGCCTTTGGCGAGCACGCCGAGGTGAAACCCCTGCTGGCCGAATCGGTGGACATCAGCCCGGACGGCAAGACCTACACCTTCAAGCTGCGCGAGGGCGTCAAGTTCCACAACGGCGCGCCCCTGACCGCACAGGATGTGCTGTGGAGCTGGAACTTCTACATGAATCCCAAGACAGGCTGGCGCTGCCTGGGCGAGTACGACGGCCGTGGCGTGGCCAAGGTGCTGTCGGTGGAAGCGCCCGACGCGCGGACCGTGGTGTATCACCTGGACAAACCCAACGGCTTGTTCCTGGCTTCACTGGCACGCACCGATTGCGGTGATACGGGCGTCATCCACAAGGACTCGCTGAAGGCCGACGGCAGCTGGGACAAGCCCATAGGCACCGGGCCTTTCAAGTTGGGGGAATGGAAGCGCGGCGAATACATCAGCCTGCTGAAGAATCCCGACTACGCCAATCGCGGCGGCGGCATCGACGGCTTCACCGGTTCCAAACGGCCGCTGGTGGACGAAGCCCGCTTCGTCATCGTGCCGGACGATTCGACCGCGAAGGCGGCGCTGCAAAGCGGCAGCATCGACATCATCCAGGACCTGTCCTATTCGGACGTCAAGCCCATGCAGTCGACGCCGCACATCAAGGTGGCGTACGCGCCCGTGATGAGCCTGACGGCCTTGCTGATCCAGACGGAAGATCCGCTGCTGTCCAACCCGAAGCTGCGCCAGGCCATCGCCCACGCCATCGATTACGGCCAGCTGTCGGAGGCGGTCAGCGAAGGTCTGATGAAGGCGCCCAATAACTCCGTCGTCCCCGCCGTGTCGCCCTTCTATGGCGCCGCCGAAAAGCAGGGTTGGAACTACGATCCGGCGCTGGCGCAGAAGCTGTTGAAGGAATCCGGCTACAAGGGCCAGGAACTGGTCATGATGACCAACAAGCGTTATCCGCAGACCTATAGCGCCGCGGTCATCATGCAGGCCATGTTGCAGGCGGTGGGCATCAACGTGCGCCTGGACGTCATGGAATGGGCGTCGCAACTGGACCGCTACAACGCGGGCAAGTACCAGATGATGTCGTTCCCCTACTCCGCGCGCCTGGACCCCAGCCTGAATTTCGAGATGCTGACCGGCGACAAGAAAACCCAGCCGCGCAAGGTGTGGGACAACGCCAAGGCGCAGGAGCTGTTGGCCAGCGTCATGGTGGAAACCGACCAGGCCAGGCGCCAGCAGACCTTCGACACGCTGCACAAAATGTTCATCGCCGACGTGCCGTCGATACCGCTCTACAACAGCATGGACATCGGTGCCTTCCGCGACAACGTCAAGGGGTATACGCCCTGGGCGGTGAAGCAGGCGCGCGTGTGGGAAGTCAGCAAGACCGAATAGGCCGGCACACGCTGCCTGCGTGCATCGGCATCGATATGACAACAGGGCTCGGTTCATGGAACCGAGCCCTGTTTATATCCGATGGACCGATCGCGCTATTTCTCCATCACCTTCGTGCCCCATGCCTGCGGCTTGCCTTCCCATACGCCGAAGCCTTGCAGGCGCTTGCTCACGCCCCAGGGCTGGTTGCCGTTGGACAGCAGTATCACGGGCACCTGCTCCAGCAGCCTGGTGTGCAGCTGGTCGAACAAGGCCTGGCGCTTGGCGTCGTCCAGTTCGGAGAAGCTGGCGTCGATCAGCTTCAAGGCCTCCGGATCCTCCCACACCTTGCGCGGCTGCTTGTCCTTGTCGCCGGAGAATTGCTCATAGCTCAAGGCCGGATCCAGGCGCGAGGAATAGCTGAAGGAACTCATCTGGTAGTTGCCGGTGTTGTAGCGGTCCAGCTGCGTGGCCCACTCCAGCACTTCGATCTGCGCGTTGATGCCCACCGCCTGCATCATGGCCTGCGCCATCACCGCCACCTGATAGCTGGGCACATGCGCGCGCTTGTTGGCGTAGATGACGATTTTCTCGCCCTTGTAGCCGGATTCCTTCAACAGCTTCTGCGCCAGCGCCGGATCGTATTTCCAGCCCTTCTTCTGGGTATCATCGTAGAAAGCCGAGCCGGCCGACACGGCGGAGTTGTTCACCACGCCCAGGTTCTCGGTGGCCGCCTGCACGATCTGCGGAATGTCCAGCGACGCCACGATGGCCTGGCGCAGCTTGACGTTCTTCAGCACGGGATCGCGCGTCTGGAACAGCAAGGTATGCTTGGCCGCGTCGCGCGCCACCAGCACCGACACGCGCGCATTGTTCTTCAGGTCCGCCACGTCGGTATACGGCACCTGGCCCGCGTCGATGGCCCCCGACAGCAGGCCGGTCTTCACGGTGGAAGCATCCGGCACCACCAGGAACTTGACCTCGTCGGCCAGCGGCTGCTTCTTGCCGACATAGCCGTCTTCCTTGTCGCCGGGCGGCGAGACGTAATCCTTGAAAGCCTTGAGCAATACGTATTCGCCCCGCTTCCATTCACCGAACATGAAGGGGCCCGTGCCTACGGGCTTGTCCCAGCTGCCGTCGGCCTTGACCGAGTCCTTGTTCAGGATGCCCGTCATGCCGCAATCGGTGCGGGCCAGCGTGTCCAGGAACACGGCCGATTTGTGATTCAGCTTGAAGACGACGGTCTGCGCGTCGGGCGCGCTGACGTCCTCGACTTTCAGGCCGTTGCGGCCGTCGAACTCGCTGCGGCAGCGCCAGTCGGTCTTAGGATCCATGTAGCGCTGCCAGCTCCACAAGACATCCGCCGAGGTCAGCGCCGCGCCGTTATGGAACTTGACGCCCTGGCGCAGCTTGAAGGTATAGGTCATGCCATCCGCCGACACGTCCACCGACTGCGCCAGCAACGGTGCCACGCTGCCGTTGTCGCGATAGCCCACCAGGCCTTCGACCATGTTCAGCACCACGCCGTCGGTGGTGTCGTCACGATTCACGCCCGGGTTGGTGGAGCGGATGTCGGCGGGCTCGGAAATGACGTAGGACGACGCCTGCGCGACAGCACTGGCCAGCAGGGCCGCGCAGAACAGCGCGGCGTGGGCGGGCGGACGGATTTTCATGGACGGAACTCCTGGATGCCGGTGACGGCGCCGCGCAATCCCGCGGCGAGAGCTGGATCGATAGCTGCAAACTGACCGCTGCAAATATTGGCGCCAATTTTCCATTATGAGTAGCCGGACCGGGGCCGTCACCCCGGGCTTTCCCTGAAGGTGGCGCCGGCGTCCCGCGCGCAAGGTAGGGGGCGCCGCGGCCGCTTCAGGACATGACCTGGTGCACGTGCTCGCCGATGATGCGCTGCAGGCGCGCCACGTCGCGTGCTTCCAGCGCCGCGACGATCTCGAAATGCTCGCCGACGGACTTCTCGATGCGCGCGCGCGTCATCCATTGCGTGGCGGGCGCCGCCACCGCGCGGCCGCGCATGTCGTGGATCAGGGACACCAGCTCGCGGTTGCTGCACATGTCGTAGAGCGTGGCGTGGAATTCCAGGTTGACCTCGTACTGCTCCAGCAGCGTGCCGTTCAACAGCAGGCTGGCGAACCGTTCCGCCAGGGCACGCATGCGCGCCACCCGGGCATCGGTGACGTTGGGCATCAGGTCGGCGGCGGCACCCACTTCCAGCAGCACGCGGATGTCGCGGATGTGGTTCTGCTGGTCGACGTCGACCGCGTACACGTGATAGCCCCGGTTGGGCACGTGCTGGATGACACGCCGCTGCGTCAGATGGTCGAGCGCGCGCCGCACCTCCAGGCGCTTGGCGTCATAGCGCTCCTGCAGGTCGATCTGCTTGAGCCAGGCGCCGGTGCCGAAGACGCCGGACTGAATATCCCGGGCCAGTCGGTCGGCCAGGGATATTTCGACACCGGTGTTCGATTTACGCATGGTTGAATGGACGATGATTGACGAATGGCGGTGATTTTATCGCTGCGGCAGTCACGCCCGGCCTGCCATTCCAGCCATAAGCTCGTGCCTCTCTTTTTACGCTGGCGCGATGACAGGCGCGGACGCGAAGGCGGACGTTGCCGCGGCCGGTTCATCGAAGCGCCACTTCAAGCGCACGCCGCCGTTCGTGGTCGATTCCAGGGCGGGAATGGCCGATAGCAGCTTGCGGGTGTAGGGGTCGGCGGGTGCATCGAAGATCTGGTCGCGCGTGCCTTCCTCGACGATGGCGCCGTCCTGCATCACGATGACACGGTCCGCGACCTGCTCCACCACGCCCAGGTCATGGCTGATGAACAGGCAGCAGAAACCATGGCGGCGCTGCAGGTCCGCGAACAGTTCCAGCACCTGCGCCCGCACCGTCACGTCCAGGGCCGAGACCGGCTCATCCGCGATGACGAAGGTGGGCCGGCGCACGATGGCGCGCGCAATGGCCACGCGCTGGCGCTGCCCGCCCGACAGTTCATGCGGATAACGGCCCGCGTACTCGTCGCCCAGGCCCACTTCGGCCAGCACTTCGGCCACCCGCCGCCGCTTGTCCGCGGTGCCCATGTCGCGCACCAGGCGCAGTCCTTCGCCCACCAACTGGCCCACGGTCATGCGCGGGTCCAGGGATGAATAAGGATCCTGGAACACCATCTGGCAGTTCAGGCGATAGTCGTACCAGCCGGGATCGTGCCGGCCGACAGGCTGGCCGCGGAACAGGATCTGCCCCGCCGTCGGCCGCAGCAGTCCCGCGATGGCGCGGCCCAGCGTGGTCTTGCCCGAGCCGGACCCGCCCACCACCGCCACCACCTCGCGCGGCAGCACTTCCAGGTTCAGACCGTGCAGGGCGCGCTTGGCCTCGGTGCGCGCGAACAGGCGGCGATGGCCCGGATAATCGATGACCAGGTCGTTGACGCGCACCACGGGCGTTTCGCGTGCCACCGGCCGCGCGGGCAGGCGGCGCGGCATCGCTTCCAGCAGCTTGCGGGTATAGGGGTGTTGCGGCCGCGCGAGCAGTTCGGCGGTGGCGCCACGTTCGACCACTTCGCCCTGGCGCATGACCACGACACGTTCCGTGTAGCGTGCCACCATGGGCAGATCGTGGCTGATCATCAGCACAGCGGTGCCGTGTTCGCGCGTCAGGCCCACCATCAGCTCCAGCACGTCGCGCTGCACCACGGCGTCCAGCGCGGTGGTGGGCTCATCGGCGATCAGCAGCGCCGGCGCCAGCAGCATCACCGACGCCAGCATCATGCGCTGGCGCATGCCGCCGGAGAACTCGTGCGGCCACGCATCCAGCGCCGCGCGCGGATCGCGCAAGCCCACGCGCGCCAGCATGTCCAGGATGCGCTCGCGACGCGCGGACGCGTTCATGTCGCGCCGGTGCAAGGCCAGGCCTTCATCCAGCTGCCGGCCTATGGTCATGGACGGGTTCAGCGACGTCATGGGTTCCTGGAACACCATGCCCACGCGCGCGCCGCGCAGCTTGCGCAATGCGGCCGGCTTCAGGCTGGCGATGTCCTGCCCTTCGAATTCGATGCGGCCGGCGGCGCGTACCAGCGGCGGCGGCGTCAAGCCCATGACGGCACGCGCGGCCTGTGTCTTGCCGCTGCCCGATTCCCCGACGATGCCGACCATCTCGCCAGGCGCGATGTCGAAAGACACGTCGCGCACGATTTCGCGGCCGCCCTGTCCGATGGTCAAGGTAAGCCCGGTCACGTTCAACAAGCGGGCGGAAATCACGGTATGGCTGTCTGTCATGCGGCGGCTCGCATCCGGGGATCCAGGCGGTCGCGCACGGCGTCGCCCAACAGGTTGATGCCCAGCAGCGTCAGCGCGATGCACAGTCCGGGCAGGATGGACAGCCACGTGGCCTGCGACATGAAGGGCCGCGCGGCCGCCAGCATATTGCCCCAGGTCGGCGCCGGTGGCGGCACGCCCAGGCCCAGGAAGGACAAGGCGCTTTCCGCCAGGATCACCCAGCCGAACATGGAGGTCGCCAGCACCGTCAGCGGCGCCACGCAATTGGGCAGCACGTGGCGGCACATGGTGTAGAGCTCCGAATTGCCCAGCACCCGCGAGGATTCGATGAATTCCTTTTCCCGCAAGGACAGCACGGTGCCCCGCACGATGCGCGTGACCGACGGCGTGTACGCCAGGCCCAGGGCCAGCACGATGCCGTATTTGTTGGCGCCCACGACCGCCAGCAGCCCCAGGGCCAGCAGCAGCCCGGGGAAGGCCAGCAGCGCATTGTTGAAGGCCATGATGATGCGATCGGTCCAGCCGCGCACGAACCCCGTCAGCAGTCCGACGGCGGTGCCGGCGAACAGCGCGAAACACACCGTCAGCAGGCTGATCCACACGCTGGCCGACGCGCCGGCCATCAGGCGCGACAGTTCGTCGCGGCCGAATTCGTCGGTGCCCAGCAGAAAGGCGCCGCCGGGCGCTTTCAGGCGCGAGATGAAATTGATCTTCAAGGGATCGTGCGGGGTCCAGACGGCGCCCAGCACGGCCATGATCACCACCAGGCCTACGATCAGGCCCCCCAGCAGGGCATTGCCCGCGATACGTCTTCTCTTTTTCGGAGCGCTCATTCCGCCGCCACCCTGGGATCGAAGAAGGGATAACACAGGTCGATGATCAGGTTGACCACCACGTACACCACCGCCACGAACAGCAGGCAGCCCTGGATCACCGGGTAATCGCGGCCGAAGATGGCGTCCACCAGCAGGCGCCCCAGGCCGGGGATGGTGAACACGGTTTCCACCACCGCGATGCCGCCCAGCAGATTGCCCAGCACCAGGCCGATCAGGGTCCAGGTGGGACCGAAGGCATTCTTGAACGCATGGCGCATCAACACCGCGCGCTCGGACAAGCCCTTGGCCCGCGCATGCGTGATGTAGTCCAGCCGCAGCACCTCCAGCGTGCTGGCCCGCGCCATGCGCATCAGCACGCCGATCTCGTGCAGGAACAGGGTGAGGATGGGCATGACCAGGTACAGGATGCCCGCCTGCCAGTCCGAACTCACCGAAACATAGCCCACCACCGGCAACCACTGCAGCTTCAGGCCGAAGAACAGCAACAGCAGCAGGCCGCCCCAGAAGGTGGGAATGGACACCAGCAGCGTGGCGGTGCCCACCAGCAGCAGGTCGGGCAGGCCGTTCTGCTTCCAGGCGGCGATCATGCCGGCGGGCACGGCCACCAGGCTGGCGAACACCACGGCGGCCAGCACCACTTGCGCGCTGACCAGGAAGCGGTCCCACACCAGCGCCAGCACCGGCTGGCCGGTGGTGATGGACTTGCCCAGGTCGCCATGCAGCATGTTGTCGAACCAGATGCCGAACTGCACGGTCCAGCTCTGGTCCAGGCCCAGGCGGGCGCGCAGGTCCGCCAGGCTGGCCGGCGTGGCCAGGTCGCCCAGCATCAATTGCGCCGGATCGCCGGGTATCAGGCGTATCAGCACGAACACGGCCACGGCCACGATCAGCAGGGTGGGGATCGCCATTGCAATGCGAGCCAGGGCAAAACGCAGCATGCGCGCTCCTCAGTAATCTCGACGCTCAGTGGTCCGGGGCATGGTCCAGCGCAGCATCAGGTTGCGTTGCGCTTGGCTTCAAGCGTGCGGGCCAGCCAGTCCTGCACCACGCCCACGCATTTCTGGCCATCGTGCGGCACGTTGTCGACCAGGTCGAATTCGACGTTCACGCCCGCGGCTTCAAAGGAATGCTGCAGGGTCTTCAGGCGCTCCGGACGCGTGCGGCCGGCGTCGTTGCAACCCGGCATGTAGTACTTGCCGCCTTCGCGATGGGTGATCTCCCAGGTTTCCAGATCGGCCTTGCCCACCACCATATGCACGGCCATGCGGCGCAGCGCGTCCAGGTCCAGCGCCTTGCCATAGCGTTCCTGCATGCCGCGCGTACCCACCCACCAGTCCTTGTCCGCATCGAGCAGCGTCACCGAGCCCGGTGCGCCGATGGATACGCCCCACAGGCGTTCCGGATGCAGCAAGGCGAAGCGATTGACGAACTGGCCGCCGCCCGAGTAGCCGAACAGCGCGAAGCGGCTGAAGTCGCAGCCGAATTTTTCTTCCAGCTCGGCGACCATGTCCAGCAGCACGTGGTCATAGCGGATCTCGCCTTCCTGCAGGTGCTTGAAGGCATCGCGATCGCCGTCGCCCCGCACACCCACCGGGAACAAGGGGCACAGGATGATGCAGTCGTTCCAGCGCGCGAACTCGGCAAAGGCATCGCGGTATTCGACGAAGGCGCGGCCGGTGCCGTGCATCACCACCACCAGTTCCATCGGCCGCCTGGCTTCCGAGATGTGGGGCGGCACGTAGGTGCAGTAGCTGAAGCGCGGATCGCTGCGGGCGGCGAAGATGGTGCCATGGCCCAGATCGTAGATGGCGCGGGCGTGCGCGGCGGCGGTATCGGTGGGGGACGTGGTCGGCATTTTTTGTGGTCTGGCGTTGAGGCGAGGGGAGGAGAAACCGAAGGCAAATCAAGAACCAGAGAAATTGGCGCCAATATTATCTGCATGATTTCGAAGCCGACAGCGGGGAAATCCCTAGCCCGGTCAGCACGGCGAGCAGGCATGCCAATTGCAGCCGCGCACAATCAGTACTATTAAGCCCCGGCCATCGCAGCCTTTTCCTGCAGCCTTCCACGCTCCGCATCCGCCATGTCTTATCTGTCCCGCCTGCGCGACCGCCCTTCCACCCTGCTCCGCCTGTTGATGGCGTCGGCACGCCAATGGTCCGAGCACCGCGCGTCCAGCAAAGGCGCGGCGCTGGCGCTGTACATGGTGTTTTCACTGGCGCCCATGCTGATACTGGTGATCGCGGTCGCCGGCATGTTCTTCGGCGAGAACGCCGTGCGATCCGAACTGGTAGACCAGTTACGCGACTTGATGGGCGACCGGGGCGCGGAGGTGATCCAGATCGTGCTGGCCAGCGCGCACGAATCCGGCAGCGGCGTCATTGCCACGGTCATCTCCCTGGGCGTGCTGATATTCAGCGCCACCACGGCCTTTTCGGAATTGAAGGAAAGCCTGGACGAATTGTGGGAAGTGCGCGGCAAAAAGAAGTCAGGCGTGCCCGGCCTGGTGCGCAGCCGCCTGCTGTCCTTCGGCCTGGTGCTGGTGCTGGCTTTGTTCCTGCTGATCTCCCTGACCGTGAACGCGGCCCTGGCGGCGGCGCATTCCTATTACGGCGCCTTGTGGGCCAACTCAGCCTTCGCCACGGTCGCCGAGGTGCTGTCCACCGTGTTCTCCTTCGCCGTGGTCAGCGCCCTGTTCGCGGTGATCTACAAACTGCTGCCGGCGGTCACCATTCCCTGGCGCGACGTCTGGCCGGGCGCCATCGTGACGGCGGCGCTGTTCGTCCTGGGCAAGTGGGCGATTGGCCTGTACCTGGGCAGCGGCAAGGTGGCGTCGGCCTACGGCGCGGCCGGTTCAGTGGTTGCGCTGTTGCTGTGGATCTATTACTCCGCGCAGATATTCTTTTTCGGCGCGGTGTTCACCCGGCAATATGCGCGCCACCTGGGATCGAAGTCGGAAGAAACGGCGCAAGTGCCGACCGGCCCCGCGGCGTGATATCAGCGCATCTCCGTCAGCACCGATTCCTTGAAACGGAAGCCCCAGCCCGGACCCTCGCGCGGAAAGGCGTTGCCGTTCTCCATATGCATGGGCGTGTCGATCAGGTCATCGATCCAGTCATAGCTTTCGGCCGCCAGCCCGCTGGGCGTACCGCATAGCAAGGGCACGTCATAGTCGCGGTAGTAGTGCGGCATGATCTGCACATGATGGGCCGCGGCGTAGGCGGCCGAAGCGCGCCAGTTCTCCACGCCGCCCAGGCGGATCAGGTCGGGTTGCCAGATGTCGATGCCGTTGCAGGCAATCAGCCGCTTCAAGCCTTCGATATTCGATTCCGCCTCGCCCATGGCCAGCGGCAAGCCGGTCTGGCGGCGCAGCGCGGCATAACCATCGTGATCACGGTGATCGATGGGCTGCTGGAACCATACCAGCCCCAGGTTCTCGCCCTCGCGCGCCAGCACCAGGGCATCCGGACGATGCAGTCCCTGGCTGGCATCCATGATGATGCGCACGCTGGGGCCGATCGCCTGGCGTACCTTACGCAGGCGCGCCATGTCGCGCGAAATATCCGAGGATCCCACCTTGACCTTGACCGCGCGATAGCCACGGCGGGCGTAGTCGGTGACATGCTCCACCAGTTCCTGGTCGGAGTACGACAGCCAGCCGCCCGAGCCATAGACCAGGATGCTGTTGCAGTGCGTGCCGAACAGGCGATGCATGGACACGTCCAGCGTGCGGGCCCATGAATCCCAGAGCGCCACGTTGACCACACCCAGGGCCCAATGCAGCAGCCCTTCATTGCCGAAATAAGCGTTCTCGCGCGTGCAGCGCGTGCGCAGCAGGCCGGGCGCGGCGCAATCCATGCCCACCGCCAACTGCTCGATGTCGCGCAGCGCGCCACGGATGGCGTGGTGGGAGTGGTGATAGGCCAGCAGATACCCCTGCCCTGTCTTGCCGTTGTAAAGCTCGATCTCCGCCACCAGGAAGCCGATGGCCGGGATGGAGTGGGCGGCGTCGGTCAACGGCTTGTCCAGCGCGACACGGGTCTCGTAGAAGCGCAGTGCGCGGACGGCGGTAGGCGCTTTGCTCATGGAATGTGCTCCTGTCCTGTGCTGCGCCGGATCACCAAGACCCGGCGCGATAAGCATTGAAGCGATGCAAGCAGAATGCCCACCCATGACGCGAGAACCCCGGGAGGAAAACGCGCAAACGACGTCGCTCAGCCGTCGATCAGCGCGGGATCCCAGGCATGGACCTGCTGGCGTTGTTCGCCCAGCCCTGCCACCCCCAGGCGCATCTCGTCGCCCGGCTTCAGATAGCGTGGCGGCTTGGCACCCATGCCCACGCCCGGCGGCGTACCGGTGCTGATGAGATCGCCCGGGTAAAGCGTCATGAAGCGGCTGACATAGCTGACCAGCTGAGCCACGCCGAAGATCATGGTGCGCGTATTCCCGGTCTGCGCGCGTTCGCCGTTGACGTCCAGCCACATGTCCAGCGCCTGCGGATCCGCGACTTCGTCGGCGGTCACCAGCCACGGGCCCACGGGACCGAAGGTGTCGCAGCCCTTGCCTTTGTCCCAGGTACCGCCGCGCTCGATCTGGTATTCCCGTTCGGACACGTCATTGACCACGCAATAGCCGGCCACGTGCTTGAGCGCGTCCGCTTCGGACACATAGCGCGCGCGGGCGCCGATGACCACGCCCAGCTCCACTTCCCAATCGCCCTTGACCGAATCCCGCGGCAACACCACCGCGTCGTTGCAGCCCACCGCCGCGCTGATGGGCTTCATGAAAATGATGGGTTCGGCCGGCAGGGCCAAACCCGCCTCGGCGGCGTGGTCCGCGTAATTCAGGCCGATGCAGACGAACTTGCCCATGCCGGCCCAGGGCAGCGCGATGCGGCCGGGTTGCGCCACCAGCGGCAACGCGGCGGGATCGACCTTGGCCAGCGGCGCCAGGCCCTGCGGCGTCAGCAGGTCCGCGGTAATGTCCGTCACCACGCCGGACAAATCGCGCACGCGGCCTTCGCTATCCACCAGACCGGGTTTTTCAGCGCCCTTGGCGCCGTAACGCATCAACTTCATGGTTCATGCCTTCCGCAAAGAGAAAAAAATGGACGGCACGCTGGCGGGTAGCCAGGACAAGCCGTGGGTAGAAACGTAAAAGCTGAAGCAGACTCTACCGCACTGCTGCCACCCGCGGCAGTTATGATGCGGGTCCGGCTGCAATCCAGGGCCGCCCGACTCGACAAGCGCGGGGTCCCCCGCGTACTCACGACGTATCCGCCATGACGCCTACGCCCACTCCCCAGCACTCGCCGTTCAAAAGCACCGGCGGCGTGCGCCGCATCCTCAATGCCCTGCGCTATTCCCTGCAGGGCCTGAAGGCCGCGCTGCGCTACGAAGCCGCTTTTCGCCAGGAACTGGCGCTGGCCATCCTCATGATTCCGGCGGCCTTCTGGCTGGGCCGTTCCGTGGCGGAAGTCTTCCTGCTGGTCTTCTCCATCGTCATGGTGCTGGTCACCGAACTGCTCAATTCGGCGGTGGAGGCCCTGGCCGACGCGCTGTCGGTGGAAATGCACCCATTGCTCGGCCGCGCCAAGGATCTGGGCAGCGCCGCCGTAATGTTGTTGCTGATATTTACGGTAGTTCTCTGGGTCGCGGTCGCGGTCGGGCGCTTCGTGCTTTAGCAGCGTGCCGCGGCGGCATGAAATCCGTCGAAATCACCGCTAATTGAAATTTTTCCTTACGAGTAGCCAACCTCAAAGTCTATACTCGCTTCATGCCGCCGAACACCTATTCCCAGCCGCCCCACCGTGTTGTCATCGTCGGAGGTGGCGCGGGCGGCCTGGAACTGGCGGCGCAACTGGGCCGCATCCATGGGCCGGATTACATCACCCTGGTCGACGTCCGGCCCTTCCATATCTGGAAGCCGTCGCTGCATGAAGTCGCCGCCGGCACCCTGGATATTCATCAGGAAGGCCTGTCCTATCTGGTCATCGCCCATATGTGCGGCTTCCGCTTCGTGCTGGGCAGCCTGGACAGCGTCGACCGCGCGCAGCAGACCATCACCATCGGCACGGTAACGGACGCGCACGGCGTGCCCGTCATTCCGCAGCGCGCCCTGCCCTACGACACCCTGGTATTGGCGCTGGGCAGCCAGTCGAATTTCTTCAATACGCCAGGCGCCGCGCAGCATGCGGTGACGCTGGACTCGACGGAAAACGCCGAGCAGTTCCGCGTCACCATGCTCAAGGCCATGATCCAGGTGGATCAGGCCAAGGTGCACGACTCCACCGCGCGGCTGAACCTGGTCATCGTGGGCGGCGGCGCCACCGGCGTGGAACTGGCCGTGGAACTGCATGAGGCCGGAAGGGTGGTGAGCGCCTACGGCCTGCCCAGTTTCGATCCGGACCGCGACCTGACGATCACCCTGATCGAAGGCGCCGACCGCATCCTGGCGGCCTTGCCCGAAAAGCTGTCGGCGGCGGCCCACCGCCGCCTTACCGAACTGAGCATCAAGATCGAGACCGGCCGGCGCGTGGCCGAGGTCACCGGCAATCGCGTGAAGACGGCCGACGGCGGCACGTTTCCCGCGCTGCTTTGCATCTGGGCCGCGGGCATCCAGGGCCCGGCCGTGCTGCAGACGCTGGACCTGCCGCTGAACCGCATCCGCCAGCTGGAAGTGAGCGATCGGCTGGAAACCTCGGATCCGCGCGTGCTGGCGATGGGCGATTGCGCCGCGGCGCCGTGGCCCGGCCATGGCAACGTGCCCGCGCGGGCCCAGGCGGCGCATCAGCAGGCCACCTATCTGGCGCGCAAGATCAGCTGTCGCATCCGCCACCAGCCGGAGCCGGCCAACGCCTTCCATTATCACGATCGCGGGTCGCTGGTCTCCCTGGGCCAGGGCGCGGGCATCGGCAGCCTCATGGGCAAGTTGGCCGGACGCGGCCTGTTCGTAAGCGGTACACTGGCACGCCTGATGTATATGAGCCTGCACCTGATGCACCACCGTGCGGTGCTGGGTATCTGGCGCACCCTGTGCCTGGCGCTGGCCCGCATGCTGATGCGGCGCACGCGGGCGCGGGTCAAGCTGCACTGAATTCGTCCCGGGAGCCACTGCTCGGCCCCCTATCTCCCTATCGGCCTGGGTCCGCGTCAGCAGCGGGAGCCGCGCGGCCTAGCCAGTGATTCCGCCGTTTTATCGTATCCCCATGAACTTCAAGCAAAAACTCGACCAGGCCTGGACCACCACCAACTCGCTGCTGACGGTGGGATTGGATCCGGATCCGGGCCGCCTGCCGGCCGAGCTGGCCGGCAAGCCGGACGCCATCTTCCAGTTTTGCCGCGGCATCGTCGACGCCACCGCGCCGTACGCGTGCAGCTTCAAGCCACAGATCGCCTACTTCGCCGCCCATCGCGCCGAGGACCAGCTGGAAGCGCTGTGCCAGCACATCCGTGCCCAGCATCCGCACCTGCCCATCATCCTCGACGCCAAGCGCGGCGATATCGGCTCGACGGCCGAACAGTACGCACGCGAAGCCTTCGAGCGCTACCAGGCCGATTCCGTGACGGTCAGTCCCTATATGGGCCTGGATTCGGTGGAGCCGTATCTGGGCTGGAGCGATCGCGGCGTATTCGTCCTGTGCCGCACGTCCAATCCGGGCGGCTCAGACCTGCAGTTCCTGAAAACCGAGGACGGCCAGCCGCTGTATCTGCACGTTGCCGGCCTGGTCGCCGACATCTGGAATCGCCAGGGCCAGTGCGGTCTGGTGGTCGGCGCCACCTTCCCCAATGAACTGGCCCTGGTGCGCGAGCGCATCGGTGCGGACGTGCCCCTGCTGATTCCCGGTATCGGCGCCCAGGGCGGCGACATCACCGCCACCGTCAACAACGCGCGCAACCCGGCCGGCACCGGCATGCTGATCAACTCCTCGCGCGCGATCCTGTACGCGTCGGGGGGCGAGGACTGGCGCGAAGCGGCCGCCGAGTCGGCGCGCAATTTCCGCGACCAGATCAACGCGGTCCGCTAGCTTTACCGAATTGCCATGAACGGCACGACCCGATGGGGTCGCTGCCGTCTTTTTGCGCCTGTCCCGCGTCGCTTGCCTTGGTTGTGATCCGCAACTATATTAATTGCGTAACGCAACCTTATCGATGCGCGTGGAGACAAGACATGGATATCACCGATTCCCCTGGACCTGCACGGGACGCGACGATACTTGAACTGCGGGAATTCTCGCGCAAGCTGGTGCGCGAACTGGGTTTCATGCGCGCGACGCTGGCGGATAGCGACTTGGCGCCTTCAGCCGTGCATGCGGTGATCGAGATAGGCGCGGCGCCCGGCATCAGCGCGAAGGCCCTGGCGGACATTCTGCGCCTGGACAAGTCGAATACGAGCCGGCAGGTGGCACGCCTGGAAGCCGCCGGACTGCTCGAGCGGACGCCCGCCGCCAATGGCGATGCGCGCTCGTCAGCGCTGCACTTGACCGACGAGGGCCAGAAGCTGCGCCGCAAGATCGATCGCTATGCCACCGACCAGGTTTCGCATGCACTACGCCGCATGGTGCCCGCCGACCAGCGGGCACTGGTGCGATCCCTGGCCTTGTACGCCAATGCGCTGGCGCACGACAATCGGACGGCGGATAGCGCGGCCTCCACCAAGGCAGCTCGGAACACCCCGGCCAGCCCGGCGGGCAGCATCGTCGAGGGCTACCGACCCGGCTGCATCGGCGACATCGCCAGCCTGCATGGCCGCTATTACGCGCGGCATTGGGGCTTCGGCGCCTACTTCGAACAGAAAGTCGCCACCGGGCTGGCGGCCTTCGCCGGCGCCCTGCCCGTCGAGGGCAAGGCGCTGTGGCTATATGTCGAGAATGAGCGCACGCTGGCATCCCTGGCGATCGATGGCGACCTGCGCAAGCGTAGCGCCCACTTGCGCTGGTTCATCGTGGACGACAGCTTGCGCGGTACGGGCATGGGCCGGCAACTGATGGCCCTGGCCATGCGATTCGTCGACACGCGCTTCGACGAGACCTGGCTGGACACGTTCAAAGGTCTGGACGCCGCCCGCCATCTGTATGAGTCATTCGGCTTCGGCCTGGCGGAAGAGGCGGCGGGCACCCAGTGGGGGACACCCGTCACGGAACAGCGCTTCAAACGCGGCGCTTCAACCGCGGCATCCTAGGCGCAGCGTCCAGGCCGTAGCACGCCAGCCGATCCAGCGCGCGGCAAGCGCGGTTGCCAGTGAATTCGCGCGGGTTTCAGGCGACGTCCAGTTCCGCCTCGCGCACGCCCATCATTTCCAGCAGGCCACGCAGGGCGAACAGCACGGCAGCATTGCGTATCTGGGCCCGGTCGCCCTGGAATACATGCGTCGCCGCCAACGTCGTGATGCCCTCGCCCGCACGCATGGCGAAACCGAAACAGACCAGTCCCACCGGCTTGCCCGGCGTGCCCCCTTCCGGTCCGGCAATGCCCGTGGTCGACACCGCGAGGTGCGCACCGAGCGACGCCAGCAACACGCCGTTGGCCATTTCCAGGGCCACCGGTTCGCTGACCGCGCCGAAGGTATCTATGGTTTCCAACGGCACCTGCAGATCCACCACCTTGGCTTCATTGCTGTAAGTCACATAGCCGCGGTCGAACCAGCGGCTGGACCCGGGCACCGACGTCATGGCGCCCGCCAGCAGACCGCCGGTGCACGACTCCGCCGTACCCAGCATCCAGCCGCGGCGCGTCAATTCCTTGCCCAGCCGCGTGACCAGTTCGATCACATCCCCGCTTTCATCGCGATTCATCATTGCAAGACTCCCAATCGAACCAATATGGCCATGCATAGCAAGGCATAGACCGCAGCCAGCAAGTCGTCCCACATCACGCCGATGCCGCCTTTCAGATGCGCATCGAACCACTTGATGGGGGGCGGCTTCACGATATCGAAGAGACGGAATAAAAGGAATGCAGCCAGTTGCGCCATCCATGTGGCCGGGCTCAGCCACAGCACCAACCAGAAGGCGACCACCTCGTCCCACACCATCCCGACATGGTCCGGCTCGCCAAGTTCCTTGCCCACCCGATGGCAAACCCAGCAGCCGTACAAAAACGCAAAGGCAAGAAACAGGCCCACGGCCAGCGTGGACGCCGCCGGCGGCATGGCGACCCGCCACAACAGCCATGCCATCAAGGTGCCCCACGTGCCGGACGCCGGCCTGATCAGGCCGCTGCCGAAGCCGAAGGCGATGAAGCGGCCGGGCGCGCGGCAGATCCAGCCCAGCGAGGGATAAGGCACGCGGGAACGTTCGCGCATGGACGGCGAGACAGGCGGTGACGCGGGCGTTGACCCCGGCGTTGAACCGGGAGATGGCCCGCGCGGCGGCCCGGAATCGGGATTTGTCATCGTGTGGAGAAGTGATCGAAGCCGCGTGGCAGGTCGAGGTCCGGCTGGCCATCGGGGCCCAGCACGGCCAGGCCCGCCGCGGAGGTTATCTGCCCGATGGGCGTGACAGCCACCCCTGCGGCGGCCGCGGCGGCACGGACCGCATCGGCGCGTTCAGGAGGGGCAATGAAACAGAGTTCGTAGACGTCACCGCCACCCAGCAAGGCATGGCGCAAACGGGCGGGATCGATGCCGGCCAGGGCGGGCGCCACGGGCAGGTCGGCGTAGTGCAATTGCGCGCCCACGCCGCTGGCCTTGAGAATATGGCCCAGGTCCTGCAGCAGTCCGTCGGAGATATCGATGGCGGCGCTGGCCACGCCGCCCAAAGCCTGGCCCAGGGCATGGCGCGGTTGCGGCCATTCGAGGGCGCCGCGGGTCGCCGCCAGCAGGCTTGCGTCGGCGGGCATCTGGCCACTGAGCAAGCGATACGCGATGTCGGCCGCGCCCAGCGTACCGGAGACCCACACCTGGTCGCCCGGCCGCGCGCCGTCACGGCGCAAGGCCTGGGTGGGCGCGACGGCGCCGAACACGGTCACGCTGATGGCCACGCCCAAGGCGCTGCCGGTGGTATCGCCGCCTATCAAGGGACAGCCGCTGGCCGTGGCCAGGCCATGGAAGCCTTCCGCGAAAGCCGCCAACCACGCGGCGTCGATGGCGGGCAGCGCCAGGCCCAGCAGGCAGCCGATCGGCCGCGCGCCCATTGCACCCAGGTCGGAGACATTCACGGCCAGCGCCTTGTGCCCCAAGGCGCGCGGATCGACATCGGGAAAGAAATGCCGGCCTTCGATCAACAGATCGGTGCTGGTGGCCACCTGCATGCCGGGCGGCACGCCGAACAACGCGCAGTCGTCGCCCACGCCCAGCATGCCAGCCGGCGCGGGGCGCTTGAAGTAGCGATCGATCAGATCGAATTCGGACGCCACCTGGCCTCCCTGCGTCCGACGCGGGCCGCGACCGTCAGCGGCGCGCCGCGGCGGCGCGTACTTCCTGTTCGCGCACGACGGCGGCCAGCTTGTCCAGAACGCCGTTGACGAACTTGAAGCCGTCGGTGCCGCCGAAGGACTTGGCCAGCTCGACCGCCTCGTTGATGGCGACCTTGTAGGGCACTTCGACGTGGTGCACCAGCTCATAGCTGCCGATCAACAGGATGCCGTGCTCGACCGGCGACAGCTCGGCCAGCGGACGGTCCACGAAAGGCATGAAGCGTTCACGCAGCGTGGGCGCTTCGCGCAGTACGCCATGCAGCAAGGTCTTGAACCACTGCGCGTCGGCTTCGGAGAAATCTTCCGCGTCACGCAGGTGCGCATCGATCTCGCCGGCGTCCTGGGTTCCCTGGTCACCACGCACCAGCCACGCGTACACGCCCTGCAGCGCGAATTCGCGGGCGCGGCGGCGGGCGCTGCGCGCGTTGGCGCGCGCCTGCGCGGCGTTATCAGCGGCGGTTGTCATCGTCTTCTTCGTCGTCAAAATCTTCGTCTTCATCTTCCT
This sequence comes from Achromobacter sp. HZ34, assembly GCF_002209485.1. Classification (GTDB taxonomy): domain Bacteria; phylum Pseudomonadota; class Gammaproteobacteria; order Burkholderiales; family Burkholderiaceae_B; genus Bordetella_C. The sequence goes on from NZ_NJIX01000005.1 coordinate 571,228, forward strand.
CGTCGTCGTCTTCCTCGGGTTGGAGGGCGGCGACCAGGTTGGCCATTTCCACCGCGACCTGGGCGCAATCGCGACCCTTGACGGCGGCGCGTGCCTGGGCTTGCTCGTCGGTGTCGACCGTGAGCACGCCGTTGGCGATGGGAATCCCGGTTTCCACGGAAATGCGCGTGATGGCGGCAGCCATTTCATTGCTGACCACTTCGAAGTGGTAGGTCTCGCCGCGGATCACCGCGCCCAGCGCCACCAGCGCATCGAATTCGAACGTCTCGGCCATCTTGGCCAGCGTCACGCCCAGTTCCAGCGCGCCAGGCACCGTCACCAGCATCACGTCGCGCTCGTCGACGCCCAGCTTTTCCAGTTCTTCGAGGCAGGCATCCTGTTCGGCCTGGCCGATTTCCTCGTTGAAACGGGCGCGGACGACGCCGATGTGCAGCCCCTCGCCGTTCATATCAGGGGATAGGGTATATGGATTCATGGATGAGCTGCCTTATTGCTGGGTGGAAATCGGAGGATCGCAATCGTAACCGGTAATCGTCAGGGCAAAACCGGCCATGCTGGGCATCTTGCGCGGACGCGCCAGCAACTTCATTTGTCCCACATTGAGGTCACGCAGGATCTGGGCACCGATGCCATAGGTACGCAGCCCCATGCGGTCGCCGCCGGCCGCGGGATTCTTCGAATCCGTCGGCGCCCAGTTGGCGATCTGGCCGAACAGTTCGTCGGCGGCGGCCTGCAGGTTCATCAGCACCACCACGCCCGCGGGCGCCTGGGCTATGGTCTGCAAGGCCTGCGACACGCCCCAGCTGTGTTCGCTGGCGCCCGTATCCAGGATGTCCAGCACCGAGGCCGGCTCATGCACGCGCACCAGGGTTTCGCGTTGCGGATCGATGGCGCCGTTGACCAGCGCCAGATGGGCCGAGCCGGTGGCGGTGTCGCGATAGGCGACGGCGCGGAAGCTGCCCCACGCGGTCTGCATGGTGCGCTCGCCGATGCGCTGGACGATGGACTCGTGCTCGCTGCGGTACTGGATGAGATCGGCGATGGTGCCGATCTTCAGGCCATGTTCACGCGCGAACGTCACCAGGTCGGGCAGACGCGCCATGGTGCCGTCGGGCTTGAGGATTTCGCAGATGACCGCGGCCGGCGTCAGGCCGGCCATGGCGGTCAGGTCGCAACCGGCTTCGGTATGGCCCGCGCGCATCAGCACGCCGCCGGGCACCGCGCGCACCGGGAAGATGTGGCCGGGCTGGACCAGGTCCGCCGGGCGGGCGTCGCGCGCCACCGCGACACGGATGGTGCGGGCGCGGTCCGCGGCCGAGATGCCGGTCTCGACGCCCTCGGCGGCTTCGATGGAAACCGTGAAGTTGGTGCCGAAGCGGGTGCCGTTGCGGCTGGCCATCAAGGGCAGGTCCAGCTGGCGGCAGCGCTCTTCCGTCAGGGTCAGGCAAACCAGGCCACGGCCATGGGTGACCATGAAATTGATGGCTTCGGGGGTGACGAATTCGGCGGCCATGACGAGGTCGCCTTCGTTTTCCCGGTCTTCTTCATCAACCAGAATGACGATGCGGCCGGCGCGGAGCTCGGCAATGATTTCGGTGACCGGCGCGATGCCGAACGAACCAGGTTCGGCGGGGACGGCACTCAGGTGTGCGGACATGGCAGGGGCGCGTAGGCGCTAAAGGGGCTGCAAAGGGAGGGATTTTACCGCTCCCGTGGCCCTCTGCCCCGATGGCCGGCGAAGAATCCCGGCGATACACTTAAACGGCAGAACGTTTCGATAAAGGGGACGCAGCAAGGCTTCGGCTACAACTTCGTGACAGGATTATGAATTGTCATCAAATCCTGTCTTTGCGTAGGTAAGATCCCAACTCTTTTTGCCGTCTCCCGGAGCGTCATGTCGGAACAGGAATTGAAGCTGCACGTGCCCGCCGCCGCGCGCAAGGCCTTGGAACAGGAAATCAAGCAGCGTGATGCAAGCCGCGTGCGCTTGCATGCGATGTATTTCGACACCCCGGAGCGCGAACTGGCGCGCGCCCGCGTGGCGATCCGCCTGCGCCGTGAAGGCAATGTCTGGGTACAGACGCTGAAGACCCCCGGCAACAATGCCATTACCCGGATCGAACTGAATCACCCCCGCCCCGGCCCCATCCTGGACCTGTCGGTCTACGCCGGCACGGAAGTCGAATCCACCCTCGCCTGTCTGAAGGGTGAACTGGGCCTGCGCTACGAGACCGACGTCACCCGTCTGATCCGCAAGGTGCGCAACCGCTTCGGCACGGTGGAAATTGCCTACGACCGCGGCCTGCTGCGCGCCGGCGCGCTGGAACTGCCGATCAACGAAATCGAATTCGAGCTGATGTCGGGCAAGCCCGCCGCCATGTTCACGGCGGCCCGCGTTTACCTCAAGCGCCATGGCCTGGTCATGGATGCGCGCAGCAAATCCGAGCGCGGCGATCGGCTGGCGCGGCTGGCGCACACCCTGGATGGCTTGCACGAGGACGCCGCCCGCTGCGCCGCCATCGATGAGTTCTGGGCTACCACGGGCGCGCGCGGCGTGCGCCTGGATGCCGCCATGACGGCGGCCCAGGGCCTGGGCGAAGTAGCCGCCGAGTGCCTGGACCAGATCACACGCAATGCGGCCGTGCTGGCCGAGGTGGATACCGACGGCGTGCGCAATGCCGGCAATCCCGAACATGTGCATCAACTGCGCGTGGGCATACGCCGCCTGCGCTCGGCCTGGCGCCTGTACGACGGCTATGCCGGCCTGCCCCCGGCGCGCCTGCAGGAAGACGTGCGGGGATTTTTCTCCGCGTTCGGCGCCAATCGTGACCAGGACGTGCTGCAGGAAAGCATCATCCCGGCCCTGATCCGCGCGGGCATGCCGACCTTCCCCATGGAGGCGCCCCCGCCGGGCGCACCGTCGCGCGAGATCGCCGCCAGTCCGGAATTCCAGGGCTGGCTGCTGGACATGCTGGAATGGAGCCTGGACGTGCCGGCCGCTGCCACGGGCGTGGCGGTGGGCTCGGGTGCGGACTTGTCGGCGGGTGCGGGCGATTCAGTTGCCACCGGGTCGAGCAACGGCATTGCCGCCAACGGCATGACGGCGGGTGATGACGCCGCGGCCACGCTGGGGCTGGCAGGCGAAGACGCCGCCGGCGGGCCAGCCAGTCCGGCCGCATACAAGGCGGCACAACGCGCTGCCTTGCAGGCCGCCCAGGCCGCCGGCGCGGTGCCGGCCCCGATCGATTGGGACAGCGCCCATGCGCCGCAGATCGTGCCATCCATCATTCCGCTGGTGCCGCCTGAACAGGAAGCGCCGCCGACCCTGCACGACCTGCTGGCCAAGCGCCTGCGCAAGTGGCATCGCCGCGTGCTGCACGAGGGCCAGCATTTCGCGGAACTGGATATTCCCACGCGCCACGCCTTGCGCAAGCGCGCCAAGCGCCTGCGCTATGGGCTGAACTTCACGGAATCGCTGCTGCCTTCGGTCAAGGTGCGTGATTACAAGAATCGCCTGGCTGCCGTGCAGGACGTGCTTGGCGAGATGAATGACTTGTCCGTGGCGCATGACCTGTATCGCCAGTGGAGCGTGCAGTATCCGCAGGCATGGTTCGCGCTGGGCTGGATCAGCGCGCGGCAGGAAGAACTGGTTGCCAAGGCCCAGCACGCGTTCAAGCAGTTGGCGCATGCGAAGGCGTTCTGGAAGTAGGCTACGGCACGCCGGCCTTCCTGCGCAGCGGGTCGCATTGCCGCAGGGAATGAACAAGAGGGCGCCTTTTCAAAGGCGCCCTCTTGTATTCAGGGGCAGGCACGCAGCGGTGATCCCGGCATCCGCGCCGACGGGACTTGGACCTTCTCCAGCCTTTTCGCGCCGCGCAGGCCGTGGTTATTGTCCGGTCGACAACAGGGCGTTCGCGAATTCGTCGGCGACGAAGGGCTGCAGGTCTTCCAGGCCTTCGCCCACGCCTATCCAATAGACGGGGACCGGGCGTACGCCCTGGCTGCCGGCGGCCACGGCCGCAAGCGTGCCGCCCTTGGCGGTGCCGTCCAGCTTGGTGACCACCAGGCCGGTCAGGTTGACGGCCGCGTCGAACGCGCGGATTTGCGCCAGCGCGTTCTGGCCGGTATTGCCGTCGATCACCAGCAGCACTTCATGCGGCGCATTGCCGTCGGCCTTGCCGATCACGCGACGGATTTTCTTCAGTTCTTCCATCAGGTGCAGCTGGGTCGGCAGGCGGCCGGCGGTGTCGACCATGACCACCGCAGCGCCACGCGCGCGGCCGGCGTTGACGGCATCGAAGGCCACGGCAGCCGGGTCACCGCCGTCCTGGGCGATGACGGTCACGTTGTTGCGGGCGCCCCATTGCATCAGTTGCTCGCGGGCCGCGGCGCGAAAGGTGTCACCGGCGGCCAGCAGCACGCTGGCGCCCTGCTGCTGGAAGGTGTAGGCCAGCTTGCCGATGGACGTCGTCTTGCCGGCACCGTTGACGCCGGCGATCATCACCACCAGGGGTTTGGCGCGGGTCAGGTCGAAGCGGCGTTCCAGCGGGCGCAGGTGATCGGCCAGCAAATCACGCAAGGCGTCGCGCACTTTGGCGGGGTCTTCGATACGGTCTTTCTTGACGCGGGCACGCAGGGCGGTGAGCAGCTTCTCGGTCGCCTCCAGGCCCGCATCGGCCATAATGAGCGCCGACTCCAGTTCCTCGAACAGGTTCTCGTCGACCTTCACGCCGATGAACAACCCACCGATGCTCTGCCCGGTACGCGACAGCCCCTGCTTCAGGCGGCTCAGCCAGGAGGACTTGGCGGGTGCCGGCGCTGGCGCCGGCGCCGGCGTGGCGGCCGCAAGCGGCTGAGGCGGCTGCGCCTGTGCCACCGGCGGCGCCGGCGGCTGGGGCCGTGGCTGTGTCGGCGACTGTGGCTGTACCGATGGCTGCGCGGCGGCAGCCGGGCCGCCAGGGGCACGGACATCCGCAGCGGGCGGCGTAGCCGCAGGCGCGATAACGCCTGACGGCGCCGGGGCGACAGGCGCGGGCGTTGCTGGCGGGGGCGTGAATGGCGTAGGCTGTGGCGGAGCCGGGGTGGCTGCGGCGGCTGGCGGCGGGGATGATGGCGGCGACGGCGGCGCAGCAGGCGCCGGCGAAGTCGGCAACGGCGCGGCGGCAGGCGCGGGCGGCGCTACGGGCGCTAAGGGCGCCGCGGGCTGCTCGGCTGCCGGGGCGGGCGGCGGCGCGGGTGGCGCGGAAAGGGGGGCGGGAGCCGGATCGGCTACTGGCTCGGCGGGCGCTTGAACAGCCGGCTCGGGCTTTTTTTTCTTGAAGAAGTTGAATTTTTCAAACATGGTGAACAAGTATATTCGCATCGTCGGTGGCCTTTACCGACGTACCCCCATCGCCGTCGTCGAAGCGGACGGCTTGCGCCCCACGCCGGACCGCGTCCGCGAGACCCTGTTCAACTGGCTGAACCACTTCTGGGACAACCGCTACGACGACAAGTCGGTGCTGGATCTCTTCGCCGGCAGCGGCGCCCTGGGCTTCGAAGCCGCCTCGCGCGGCGCCGGCCACGTGCAAATGGTGGAAAGCAACCGCGCCGCCCTGGCCGCGCTGCGGACGGTGCGCGACAAGCTCGACGCCAAGCAGATCCGCATCCACGCCGGCGACGCCCTGGAAACCCTGCGTCGCATGGACGCCACCCGTTACGACCTGGTCCTGCTGGATCCTCCCTTCGCCAAGGACTGGCTGCCCCGTATCTGGCCCCTGTTGCCGGGCATCCTGACCGACGACGCCCTGGTCTACGCCGAGAGCGAAACACCCCTGGAAGCCCCCGAAAATTTCGAATTATTGCGTCACGACAAGGCCGGCGCGGTCCACTATCACCTCATGCAATTTGCTGCATTGCGGAAATAGGTCAATAATCGCCGTTCGGAGAGGTGACATACCTATAAGACGAGGGAGTTCGCATGATCATCGCTGTATACCCAGGCACGTTCGACCCGCTCACGCGCGGTCATGAAGATCTGGTGCGGCGCGCCGCCACACTGTTCGACGAAGTCGTCGTGGGCATCGCGCATAGCCGCAACAAGAAGCCGTTCTTCAGCATCGACGAGCGCGTCGCCATCGCGCGCGAGGTATTGGGCCATTACCCCAATGTACGCGTCGAAAGCTTCGGCGGCTTGCTGAAGGACTTCGTGCGCGACCAGAACGGCCGTGTCATCGTGCGCGGCCTGCGCGCCGTGTCCGATTTCGAATACGAATTCCAGATGGCCGGCATGAACCGCCACCTGCTGCCGGACGTCGAGACGCTGTTCATGACGCCGTCGGACCAGTACCAGTTCATTTCCGGCACCATCGTGCGGGAAATCGCCCAGCTGGGCGGTGACGTCAGCAAGTTCGTCTTTCCCTCGGTCGAACGCTGGCTGCAGGAAAAAGCCAAGCAGCGCCGCGAACAGACCTGGGAAGGCTGAGCGCGCCGGGTAAGCCCAGGCTGGAGCGCGCTGCCTGCCCGGCCGGGCCTCCGCGGAGCTCCTGCCCCCTCCGCTGGCAGGGTCGCCCCGGACCTGGGTCGGGCGACGGGATTACAATCCCGTCATTGCCGCTTACCTGGCCTCTTTACTTGCCCTGCTGCCTGCCCGCCCCTGGCGGGTGACACAGGTGCCCATCCGCAATGGCTCTGACTATCACCGAGGAATGCATCAATTGCGACGTTTGCGAGCCCCAGTGCCCGAACGAAGCAATCTCCATGGGTGAGGACTACTACGTCATCGACCCGGACAAATGCACCGAATGCGTCGGCCATCACGATGAGCCGCAATGCAAGGTCGTGTGTCCCGTGGAATGCATCGAACTGCATCCCCAATGGCATGAAGGCCAGGACGCCTTGATGGCCAAGTTCTACCGCCTGACGGCGCCGCGTTGACCCGGTCGCGCGCTGCTGTCCGCATGGCCTCGTCCGACTCCTCCCTGCCCGCCTCCCGCTCCAGCGACATAGCGCCGTCTGCCATCGTTGCCGGCCTGGTCGCCACGCTGGTCGGCTTTGGCGGTACCGCCGTGCTGATGGTGCAGGCCGGCCATAGCGCCGGCCTCGACGCGGCCCGCATCGGTTCCTGGCTGGGCTCCATCTGCCTGGCGCTGGGGCTGGGCGGCGCCTGGCTCAGCCTGCGCCTGCGCGCGCCCATCGTGCTGGCCTGGTCCACGCCGGGCGCGGCCCTGTTGATCACCGCGCTGGTCGGCGTGCCCTTCGGCGAGGCGGTCGGTGCCTTCGTGCTGGCGGCGGCGCTGGGCCTGGCCTGCGGCCTGCTCGGCTGGATCGACCCCATCGCCCGCCGCATCCCGCCGCAGATCGCCGCCGCCATGCTGGCGGGGGTGCTGCTGAACTTCGGCATCGGCGTGTTCGGCGCCATGGGCCAGCAAGCCTGGCTGGTGTTGCCCATGGCCCTGGTGTATCTGCTGTGCAAGCGTTGGGCGCCCCGCTACGCCATCCTCACGGTACTGGCCTGCGGCATCGCGATGGCGGCGGCGCGCGGACTGGTGCGCTTCGACGCGGATGCGTGGCAGTTGACCCATTTCGTCTGGACAACGCCGGAATTCACTTGGCGCGGCGCCATCAGTGTGGCCCTGCCCCTGTTCGTCGTGGCGATGGCATCGCAGAATCTTCCGGGCCTGGCGATTCTGCAGGCGGCCGGCTACCAGGTGCCGGCTTCGCGCGTGATCGCCGTCAGCAGCGGCGTGGGCCTGCTGGCCGCGCCCTTCGGCGCGCACAGCATCACGCTGGCGGCCATCACGGCGGCGATCTGCTCGGGTAAGGAAGCGCATCCCGATCCCGGCCGGCGCTACGTTGCGGGGGTCACCTACGGCATAGCCTATGTGGTCTTGAGCGTGGCGGCCGGCGCCATCGCCGTGTTCTTCCAGGCCTTGCCACCTGCCTTTATCGCGGCATTGGCGGGACTGGCACTGCTGGGGCCCATCATGGGCGGGCTGGCCAGCGCGATGCAGTCGCCCGACGGCCGCGAGGCCGCCTTGATCACCGTGCTGGCGACCGCGTCGGGCATGAGTTTCTGGGGTATCGGTTCGGCCTTCTGGGGCCTGGCCGCCGGCCTCGTGGCGCATGGCCTGCTGGCACCGCGCCGACGCGCGGCGCGGCCTGCGTCAGCCCAGGCGCCGGACACGAAAAGCTGAGTCCTGGGGCCGGCGTCATTTCGGCTGGCACCATCATCGGCACCATGACGGGCAACGCCGTTGCGGCCGGCCTCACTCCGGCCAGTCGATCGGCCCCATCTCCGGATGCACTTTCATCAGGCGGCACGGGATGCCGGCGAAGTTCGAGACCCAGGCGGCGGCCAGTTCACCTTCGTCCACCACATCCACGGCTTGCGTGCCCACCAGTATGGCTTCGCGCACGCTGTCGTCGTCCTCGATGACGTCGAGCGGAATGTCGATGCGCAGCATGCCCGGCGCGCGCATTACCAGATAGCCGAAACGTAATTCAACCGTGATGTCGGCCAGACGCGGATTGATGCTGCGCGTCAGCCACTGCCCGCCGGAATGCACCAGCAGCCAGCGCCGTTCGTACTGCTGCGCTTGCGGATTGTCGGTACCGCCGCAATGGGCAACCGGATGATAGATGGACGTGCTCATTTCCCCGTGATTCCTTTAAGTACCTTACCCAGATCCTTGAGTCGTTCTTCCGACTTGCCGTTCTTCGGCTTCAATACGTCCTTCAGGCCGCGCTGCAGCGCGCGGGCGGCCAGATCGCCCGCCATGGCGCGCCAGTCGACACGATAGCTCAGATGTTCGAAAGGCCCGCGCACCTGCACGGGCACGCCCAGCCCGCGCAGCTCGTCCAGACCTTCGCTGCGCGGGGGCGGATCGGCGATGCGGATCTGCGTCATCAGGTCCAGGGTGCTCTCGCCCACATCGATGCGCGCGGGCGTACCCTGGGTCACGCGGAACAAGGGCGAAACCAGGTCCAGCTGCGTGAAGGTGCCGACACCATTGGCGAAAGCCAGGTCCGCGTCCATGCGCGAGAACGCGGTCTCACGGTTGGCATCGGCCTGCACCTCGGTGCTGTCCTCGCGCTTGCCGGACAAGACCAGGCCCTTGACGTCGCGCAGCACCTGGCCCACGTTGATCCCTTGCACGGCGCCATCGCGCAGGCGCACTTGCGCGCTGCCGGACAACTGGCGCTTCAAGGCCTGGACGTCGGTACCCTGGGTTTTCAGGTCCAGCGCCACGTTGCCCGTGCCGGTCAGGGCGCGTCGGCCCGCGACGTCGGTCAGCAGCGGACCCAGCGCCACGCCATTCAGCGTCAGGCGTACGCGCGTGGCGTTGTCGTGCGCGGCGTCCACCGACACCATGCCCGCCAGCTTGCCGCCATACAGCGCGGCGGACAGCTTATCGATCTCCAGTTTGCCTTGTGCCAGCGCCACGTTGCCGCTGACGTCGTCAGCGCGCAGGCCGCGCGCCACCAGCTTGCCGATGGCGATGCTGCCTTTGGCGGTCGGTCCCACCAAAGCGCTGAAATCCAGCTTGTCCGCGGGCTTCACATCGGCGGCCGGAGGCGCCGCGGCCGGGGCAGCGGGAGCAGCGGGGGCAGGCGCGGGAGCCGGCGCCTGCGTGGAGGTGGGCGACTGCGCTGGCGCGGGGGCCGGGGGCGCGGCGGGGGCTGGCGCCGAGGCGGGTGCCGGCGCCGAGGCGGGTGCCG
>NZ_NJIX01000006.1 GCF_002209485.1 Achromobacter sp. HZ34
CGACTTTGCGCCGATGATAGTGGACGGACGTCTGTGAAAGTAGGTCATCGTCAGGCTCTTATTGCTCAAACCCCCGCTGGTATCCCCAGCGGGGGTTTGTCTTTGCAGTTCTGTCTTTGTACGCGCGGAAAACGTAAAGCCCACCAGGCAGACCTGGTGGGCTTTTTCTCTTTATGCGCGAACGCAAGCCTTTCCTGCGCAATCGTCAGCAAATAACAACGTAACGCCCGCGTGGCCGCGACCATGCTCGCTCGCTTTTCGATGTGGGGTAACATTGTCCGGCACTATTTCGAAGGAGCAGCATCGTGAGTGACCCCCAGATCCCTGTCACCTCCAACGGCCTCGATCTGCGCACGCTGACGCATGTCGCATACGGGTTGTTCGCGCTTGGTTTTCTTACCGGTGGCCTGCTTTGCATGGCGACCATCGCGGGCGTCGTGCTGATGTACGTCAAGCGCGCGGACACCGCGGGTACCTTCTATGCCAGCCATTTCGACTGGCTGCTGCGCACGTTCTGGTGGGCCCTGCTGTGGCTGGCCATCAGCGCCATTGCAACGCTGATCTTCCTGGGTTGGATAGGTGTGGCAGCTACCGTCGTCTGGGTGCTCTATCGCCTTATCAAGGGCTGGCTTGCCTTGCTGGAAGGACGCGGCCCCGCGGCCTACGCGTGATTGGCTGAAAGGAATATGCGAAAAGAAAAATGGCTGGCGCAATGCCAGCCATTTTTTTTATTCGTTTCGGCAGGAGTGCCGCAGCTGCGCAACGGGCAGCATGCAGTGCACGACTCCTGCTGATTTCGCTTGACGCGATTTACTTCAAGTGCGCATTGACCAGCTTGGTCAATTCGAACATCGACACCTGGTCTTTACCAAACAGCGGGCGCAGCTTGTCGTCAGCATTGATATTGCGCTTGTTGCTGGCGTCTTGCAGGTTGTGCTTCTTGATGTATTCCCAAATCTTCTTGGTGACCTCGGTACGCGGCACAGCCTCGGGGCCGATGACGGCAGCCAAGTCCGCGCTGGGGGTCAGCGGCTTCATGAACGCGGCATTCGGCTTGCGGGCAGTCGCGGTTTTGGAGGGGGTGGCCATAATCCGGCTCTCCTTCTCTGAGTGTTGGAAAAATGAATCCTGCGGCCGGAGCATAACGTGTCTACGCAGCAAAGACAAAGGCATTTATGGTCTGTAGCAACTAAAATCACCTCCGAATCTCTTCAACTTGGATTTGTGTAACCTTCATCCATGTACCCACGCACACCATTGGAATCGATCCGGCTTTTTCACGACGAATTGACCGCGATACGCCGGGATTTGCATGCACATCCCGAATTGGGCTTCGAAGAAGTGCGCACGTCGGGCATTGTTGCCGGCGGCCTGGAAGCCTTGGGCATCGAAGTTCATCGCGGCATCGGCAAAACCGGGGTGGTGGGCGTCATTCGCGGCAAGGGCAACGACAGCGGCCGCATGATAGGCTTGCGCGCCGACATGGATGCCTTGCCGATGACCGAGGACAATGCCTTCGGCCACCGCTCGACCAAGCAGGGCTTGATGCACGGCTGCGGCCATGATGGCCATACGACCATGCTGCTGGGCGCGGCGCGCTACCTGGCACAGACACGCAATTTCGACGGTACCGCGGTACTGATCTTCCAGCCGGCCGAAGAAGGCCGCGGCGGTGCCAAGGCCATGCTGGAGGACGGCCTGTTCGATACCTTTCCCTGCGACGCGATCTACGCCCTGCACAACTGGCCGGGCCTGCCGCCCAATTCGGTCGGCATCAATCCCGGCCCCATGATGGCCGCGGCCGATCGCTTCGAGATCACCATCAACGGCCGCGGCGGGCATGGCGCGCATCCCTACCAGACCATCGATCCCGTGGTGGTGGCGGGCCACCTGATCACGGCGCTGCAGACCATCGTGTCGCGCAACGTCAATCCGCTGGATTCCGCCGTGCTGTCGATCGGTTCGATGCAGGCCGGCAATCCGGGGGCGATGAGCGTGATTCCCCGCGAAGCCAAGCTGGTCGGCACCGCGCGCACCTTCCGCAAGACCGTGCAGGAATTGCTGGAAAAGCGCATGCGGGAATTGGCGACGTCCATCGCCGGCGCGTTTGGCGCGACGGCCGAGGTGCAGTATGAGCGCATCTACCCCGCAACGCTCAACACGCCGCAGCACGCCAACCTGGTCGCCGACATCGCCACCGAAATGATAGGCAAGGAAAACGTGGTGCGCGATCTGGTACCGTCCATGGGGTCGGAGGATTTCTCCTTCATGCTGCAGGCCCGGCCGGGGGCGTATTTCCGGCTCGGCCAAGGTGGCGCCGAATCCGGCTGCACGCTGCATAATTCCCACTTCGACTTCAACGACGCGGTGATCCCGCTGGGCAGCGCGATGTTTTGCGCCCTGGCCGAGCGCGGCATGCCCCTGTCGCAGTAAAGTCTGGAGAAGGGCGATTCAGGAAGACCCGTTCGGGTAAGACCTTTCGGGAAAGTCCGTCCTGGTAAGACCGCTCATCCGACCTCTTTGCAGCCTCGCCAACGCCATGGCGGGGCCGAAACCTCAAACCGCCATGCGCGGCTGTATTGAAGAATCCAAGCTTATGACTACCTCCACGCCCGCGCTCCTGACCATCACGCGCCCCGACGACTGGCACTTGCACGTGCGCGACGGCGAGGCACTGCAAGCCGTGGTCCCCGATACCGCACGCCAGTTCGCTCGCGCCATCATCATGCCCAACCTGAAGCCGCCGGTGACTACCACGGAACAGGCCGCGGCGTATCGCGAACGCATCCTGTCCGCGCTGGCCGCCGCCGGCGTCGCACCGAATGCGTTCAAGCCCTTGATGACGCTATATCTGACTGACAATACGCCGGCGGAAGAAATCGTGCGCGCCAGCGAATCGGGATTCGTGCATGCCGTGAAGCTGTATCCGGCAGGCGCGACCACCAACTCGGCGGCTGGCGTGACGGATCTGCTCGGCAAATGCCGCCCGGCGTTGGAAGCCCTGCAAAAACAGGGCATGCCGCTGCTGGTGCATGGCGAGGTGACCGACCCGGCCACCGACGTGTTCGACCGCGAAGCCCTGTTCATCGACCAGGTGATGCTGCCGCTGCGCAAGGCCTTTCCCGAATTGAAGGTGGTCTTCGAGCACATCACGACCAAGGAAGGGGCGCACTATGTGCGCGATGCCGAAGGTCCGGTCGCCGCCACCATCACGCCGCAGCACTTGCTGTACAACCGCAATGCCATTTTCACCGGTGGCGTGCGGCCGCACTACTATTGCCTGCCCATCCTCAAGCGCGAGGTGCACCGGGCGGCGCTGGTCGAGGCCGCCATCAGCGGCAGCCCGCGTTTCTTTCTGGGCACCGACAGCGCGCCGCACGCGCGCGGCTTGAAGGAACATGGTTGCGGTTGTGCCGGTTGCTATAACGCCTTGCATGCCATGTCGCTGTATGCGCAGGCTTTCGACCTGGCGGGGGCGCTGGACAAACTGGAAGGATTCGCCAGCCACCATGGCGCGGACTTCTACGGCTTGCCGCGCAATCGCGATACGCTGACCCTGATCCGCAAGCCCTACACCATTCCTGAAGAAGTGCCGTACGGCGCGACCACGCTTGTCCCTCTGGCCGCAGGCGAAACGCTGGATTGGCAGGTGCACGCGTAAGCAGGATGCTCGCGGCACCTTGCGGCACCTTGCTTCAGCCGTCGCGCCGCGCTTCCAGCGCTTCCCAGCGCTCCAGCTTGGTTTCCAGCTCTTGCTCGATGGCCGCTATGCGTGCGTTGATGCGGGTCACCTCGTCGGGCGCATCGCGATAAAGCGAGCCATCGGCAAGCTTGGCGGACAATTCCGCCTGCTCTGCCTCCAGCGCGGCGAGGGCGTCGGGCAGGCCGTCCAGTTCGCGCGTTTCCCAACTGCTCAGGCGAGCGGTCTTGGCCGGCTTGGGTTTGGCCGGCGCCGCTGCGCTCTTGTCCTGCGCGGCCGGCTCGGCGGATGAAGCGGACGAGGCGGACTTGCCCTCCGGCTTGGCTTCCGTTTCCGGCGCAATCACACGCCGCTGCGCCAGCCAGTCGTCATAGCCGCCGACGTAGTCGTTCCAGATGCCGGGGCCATCGCTGGCGATGGTCTGCGTCACCACGTTGTTGAGGAATTCGCGGTCATGGCTGACCAACAGCACCGTACCCGTGTATTCCTGCAGCAGCGCTTCCAGCAGTTCCAGCGTCTCGATGTCCAGGTCGTTGGTCGGCTCGTCCAGCACCAGGACGTTGGCCGGCCGGGCGAACAGGCGCGCCAGCAGCAGGCGCGCGCGTTCGCCGCCCGACAGGCTGCTGACGGGCGAACCGGCGCGCGCGGGCGAGAACAGGAAGTCACCAAGGTAGCTCATGACGTGCTTGCGCGTGCCGCCGATTTCCACCCATTCGCTGCCCGGGCTGATGACGTCGGCCAGCGTGTCGGTTTCATTGAGCTGGGAACGCATCTGGTCGAAGTACGCTACTTCAACGTTGGTGCCCATGCGTACCGTGCCGCTATCCGGCTGCAGGCGGCCCAGCATCAGCTTGAGCAGCGTGGTCTTGCCGGCGCCATTCGGTCCGATGATGCCGATGCGGTCGCCGCGCAACAGGGTGGTGGAGTAGTCACTGACCACGTTGCGGCCTTCGAAGGCCTTGCTGACGTGCTCCAGTTCAGCCACCAGCTTGCCGGAGCGATTGCCCTCGGCCAGCGCCAGATTGACGTTGCCCTGGCGTTCACGCCGCTCGGCGCGTTCGTAACGCAGCTGTTCCAGGCGGCGCACGCGGCCCTCGTTGCGGGTGCGGCGGGCTTCGACGCCTTTGCGTATCCAGACTTCTTCCTGCGCCAGCAGCTTGTCGAAACGGGCCTGTTCCAGCCGTTCCGACTCCAGCCATTGCGCCTTGCGTTCCTGCCACTGCGAAAAATTGCCGGGGAAGCTGAGCAGGCGGCCCCGATCCAGTTCGACGATGCGCGTGGCGATGGCATCGAGGAAGCGGCGATCGTGGGTGATGATGACGGCGCTGCCTTTCCACCCGCGCAGCAGGTCTTCCAGCCAGGCGATGCCGGTGAAGTCCAGATGGTTGGTGGGTTCGTCCAGCAGCAACAGGTCGGGGTTGCCGGCAAGCGCGCGCGCCAGGGCGACGCGCTTGCGCGTGCCGCCGGACAGGCCGGCGATAAGGGCGTCATTGGGCAGGCCCAGTCGTTCCAGCAGCGCCCGCACGCGCGAGGCGCGTTGCCAGTCTTCGTGGTCTTCGTCGGTACTGTTGACCACGTCGAACACCGTCATGGTCTCGTCGAGCTCGGGTTCCTGCTCCACCGTGGCCACGCGCAGGCCGGCGGCGCGGGCGACGTCGCCGTCATCGGGCTGGGTGCGGCCGTCGAGCAGGCGCAACATGGACGACTTGCCCGCGCCGTTGCGGCCGATCAGGCCGATGCGTTCGCCGCCAAGAATGGAGAAGTCGGCATGGTCCAGCAATGGGTGGTGGCCGTAGGCCAGCTGGACGTTGGTAAAGGTGATGAGCGTGGTGGGGGCCATGAGCGCCGAGGCAGGTGCGTGCAAAGCGCTATTGTCGCAGGAAGCCGGGGCGCCCGCCCGAGGCGGGCCTCAGGCCGGCGGTCGTGGCCCGAGACGCTCGGCCGGGGCCTCATGGCCCCGGGCCATGGCCATGGCCCGAAGCCGAGGCCCCTGGACCGCATTGTGCGTGACTGCACGGATGCTCAATGTGTGGTGGCGGGCGCTGCTGCCGTCCCGGCACCTTGCGCCTGCGCCTGCGCCTGCGCCACCGGTGCCGGCGGCTTGCTGGGGTCGTAGTAGCCGTCGGTCAGCGTATTGAGGAAAGCGACGACGTCGTCGATTTCCGCCGGCGTCAGCGCCGGCTTGTCGCCGGGCTTGCCGCCGGGCTTGCCGCCGAAGGGCGGATCCATATTGACGTTCTCGTGCATGCTGGCCGAGGACAGGTCGTTGAACTTGGCGATGCTGCCGTCGGTATTGCGCGGGTACCACTTCTCCGGATTGGTATCGCGCGTGACGTACCACTCGACCACCTGGTGCAGATCGTGGAACACCCCATTATGGAAAAAGACCTTGCGCGTGCCGACATTGCGCAGCGTGGGCGAGCGGAACAGGCCGCAGTATTCCGGATGATCCGTCAGGTCCTTGCGCAGCGGACCGCACAGCCCCTGGTCGAAATACGCGGGGTTCTTATTAGCAGGAATCGCAGGATTGCGCGGCAAGCCCAGGCCGATCAGGCCGAAGTCGTTGAAGACGGGCAACTGTCCCGGCACGGCGAAGCGGTGGCAGCTTGCGCAGTTGCCCTTGTCGGCGGCCTCGAACAACCTCGCCCCTCGCATCTCCTGGTCGGTGAGCTTGGTCAGGCCGCGCACGGCGGCGTCGTACTTGCTCGAAAACGGGAAGAAGAGCCGTGCGTCGTTCTGGTAATACTCAAGCGCCTGGGTGATGGCGTGGAATGCCTTCTCGTCCGTATCGAACACATGGCCGCCGAATAACTTGCGGATCGTGTCGGCATTCGGACTCTTGCGCACGTTCTCGACGATGCTGGCGATATCCGAGTTGGCCATCTCTTGCGGATCGAGCAGCGGAATGCGCGCCTGCGCGCTCGCGTGGTCGACACGGCCGTCCCAGGTCAAGCCGCCGGTGGGGCCGGCATCGGTGGTGTTGTCGCCTTCTTCTTCAGAGTCGACGAAGTGTTCATCGAAGTTGGGTACCGTCTCCAGATACATAAGGGACGGCACGGCACGCACGCCCGGGTGCTTCATGTCCGGGCCGCCCAGTTGTACCGACAGGTCATTGGGCGGACCGTAATGATTTTCCGGGCTATGACAGGTGGCGCAGGATTGCTGTCCCGATGCCGACAGCGTCTTGTCCTTGAACAACAGCGCGCCCAGATTGGCGATGTCCGCTGCGCGTTGCCTGGCGTAAGCCCGGTCGTACGTCACCGGCGGTTCCGGGAATTTATCGTAGACGCTTTGCTGGCCAGCGGCGGCGGTCGTGGCAGGGGCGGACGTAGCCGCCGCCGTGGCCGGGGCAGCGCCCGTGGCCGCTGGCGTGGAACCGCTCGTTGTCGCCCCCTGGCTGCGTTCACCCCACAAGGCCAGCGCTCCGCTGATACCGATTGCCAGCATCGTGGCCACCACGGTGCACAACACGCCGCGCCAGTGCAGGCGGCGGGAGGGAAGGGAGACGGTGTGACGAACCGTGGGGCGTGAAGGCAAAGGCATGTCGTGGCAGCAGAGCGGCGGAGGGAGCCGTGGCGTAAATCGCCGCGGCAAAGTTGCCGTGGTCAACGTTGATCGGGATGGCCCACGCGCCAGACGGGGAAAAATCGAACGCGCGAATCACGGGCCTGCCTGCTTACTTATCAGGCAGGCCGCGGTCCGCAGCGTAAACAGCCAATATTTCAGGTTTGCTCAAGTCCGTTGACTGAAGTCTGAATGCCTATACAGCGCAGCCCTGAATTTTCTTCATGCATTCAGATTTCTTTAAGCGCTTGTTCACGAAGTTCACATCGTTGAACTTCAACATAGCGGCGCTCGATGTCCGGACATCGAATACTTCCCCCGCACAAGAAAGAGGAAAGCCCTAAATGAAGAACACGCATAAGATCATTGCGCCGTTGGTAGCCGTGGCATTGGCCACCGGCCTGGCCGCCTGTGGCGGCAGCAGTGGCGATGACGACGATACCCCGTCGACGCCCGTTACGCCGCCTGTAACGTCCACCCCCGCCCCCACGCAGGAAGAGCTGGCCACCAAGGCCGTGGACAACATCCAGAACGTCGTGGTGATCTACGCGGAAAACCGCAGCTTCGACAACCTGTACAGCGACTTTCCCGGCATCGACAGCCCGCTGGCGACCGCGACGTACGAGAAGCAGGTCGATCGCGACGGCACCACGGTGCTGACCTCGCTGCCGCAAGTGTGGGCCGGCCTGACCGTCCCCGCCGCGCAATTCGACACGACCGTGCCGACGGTGACGACCACCCAGACCACGGGCATGGTCAACGCGCCGTTCGCCATCAATGAAATATATCCGGGTGTCGACATCAACGCGGTCAACGCGGACATGTGGCACAACTTCTACCAGAACCAGATGCAGATCAACGGTGGCAAGAACAATATGTTCGCCGCCTGGGCCGACAACGGCGGTGGTCTGGTGATGGGCCACTTCACGGGCAATGCCACCAATCTGCCCCTGTGGAAAGTGGCGCAGAAGTACACGATGGCCGACCATTTCTTCATGGGCGCCTTCGGTGGTTCCTTCCTCAACCACCAATACCTGATCACGGCCGCCGCGCCGGTCGATCCGATCACCACGGCGAACGTGGGCAAGGTCTCCGTACTGGACGATGGTCCGCAGGGCTACCACCTGACCGTGAAGCCTGCCTCCGCCGGCGTCTCGGCGCTGACCACGAGTGCCGCGTCGATCTTCACGCTGAGCGGCGCGCTGACGCCTGACGGCTATGCCGTCAACACCATGCAGCCGCCTTACCAGCCCAGCGGCGTCGCACCGGCGACGGTTTCGGGCGCGACCCCCGAGCCTCTGCTGGCCGACCAGTCAAACACGGGCGTGCTGCCGCCGCAATCCGGCCCCACCATCGGCGACTACCTGACCGACAAGAACGTCGAGTGGGCCTGGTACTCGGGCGGCTGGGCCTTCCAGACGGCGCGTGCCACGAATCCCGCCGGCTACGTCGGTTCGGATTACTCCGGCACCGGCCTGCAGGCTGACGGCAAGACCGCCTTCGTCAATTTCCAGTTTCACCACCAGCCCTTCAACTACTTCAAGCGCTTCGATCCGACCACGGCGGCCGGGATCGCCGAGCGTGCGGATCACTTGAAGGACGGCGGCGTGAACGGCGAGCAGTTCATCGCCGATATCCGTGCCGGCAAGCTGCCCCCGGTGGCATTCTACAAACCGGTCGGCAACCTGAACGAGCACAGCGGCTACGCCGACGTGAAGCGTGGTGACCAGCACATCGCCGACATCATCGCCGAACTGGAAAAGAGCCCGCAGTGGGGCCACATGCTGGTCGTCGTGACGTATGACGAAAACGGCGGTATCTGGGATCACGTGGCACCGCCCAAGGGCGATCGCTTCGGGCCGGGTTCGCGCATCCCCGCCATCGTCGCCGGCCCGACCGTGCGCAAGGGCTATGTCGACCACACGATGTACGACACCACTTCGATCCTGCGCTTCATCACCCGCCGCTGGGACCTGCCCACGCTGCCGGGTCTGCAGGTGCGTGAAGATGGCCTGAAGGCCAACGGTGTGGACCAGGGCGACCTGAGCAACACGCTGGACACGAGCGCCACGGCGTCGTAATCCCGCGCGAGCGGGGGCCAGTCCTGCTCCAGCCAAAGCCGTTCCCCGTCCCCCGACGGGGAACGGCTTTTCCATGGCTTGCTGAAGCGGCTTGCTGAAGCGGCTCGCTGAAGCGGCTTGCCTAAGCCGGGTACAATGCGCTCCGCAAGACGAATCGGGCAATCGCGGGGCGCTCACGCGCTTCGAGGAAGGTCCGGACTCCATAGGGCAGGGTAGCGGCTAACGGCCGTCCGCCGGGCCGGTGGCAACATCGGCAAGGTGAGGAACAGGGCCACAGAGACGAGTCTGCGAAGCGGGCGGGAGGCAACTTCCGCACAGGCACGGCCACTCCGTGTCGCGCCGGCCGGTAACGGCCGGCGGCATCGCAGGGTGAAACGCGGCAACCTCTACCCGGAGCAACATCAAATAGGCATGCGCACGGTCTTCGGATCGGGAAGGGCGGCTCCGTTCGAGCATGCGGGTAGGTGGCTAGATCCGGCCAGTAATGGCCGGGCCAGAGGAATGATTGCCCATCGGGGTTATCCCCGGTGTACAGAATCCGGCCCATAGATTCGTCTTGCCTTGCTTTCCACTGAAATCGACACAAGTAAGGCGAGGAAGTTACCTTTTAGCGCCGAAGTCTCATGTAGGACTTTGATTTCAGACGACAACCCCCTGATTTATCAGGGGGTTTTCTTTTGTGCTCAACGGCGGGTTCGGCTAAGTCCTTGTTGTGATTGAAAAAATTGTGTCGCTCTGCTTGACCGCGCATTAACCATCCCGTAGAGTGGGAAAAAGTAGGTTTTTGTGCAATTAAGTGGGGGAGAGGGGTGTTCCAGGGAAGCAGCGCGTTAACGCTGGATGCGAAGGGTCGGGTGTCTATCCCGACTCGGCACCGCGACGCCCTGACGTCCCAGGCGGAAGGCCGCCTCACCCTGACCCGTCATCCAGACGGCTGCCTGTTGATGTATCCGCGCCAGGAGTGGGAGAAGAAGCGTGAGGCAATCGCTGCCTTGCCCATGTCCGCGCGCGCATTGCAACGACTGCTGCTGGGAAATGCGCAGGATGTGGAGCTGGACGGCTCGGGCCGCATTTTGATCGCGCCGGAGTTGCGCAATGCCGCTGGCATGACCCGCGAAGTGATGATGCTCGGCATGGGCGCGCACTTCGAGTTGTGGGATGCCACTGCATTGGCCCGCCGTGAGGCGGAAGATCTGGCGCAGGGCATGCCGGACGTTCTCAACCAGTTTTCTTTCTGACGCGGGCTATGGAATTCGAACATCGGCCCGTACTGCTGGCGCCGACGGTGGATGCGCTGTTACAGCCGCATTTCGGTCGTCGCGGTGGCGCCCGCGCGGCTTCCGCGCAGGCGGACGAGGCGGATCCCCGGCTGGCCGGGATCTACGTCGACGGCACCTTCGGGCGCGGCGGCCACACGCGGGAGCTGCTGTCCCGCCTGGGACCGCAAGCCCGTGTAGTGGTGTTCGACAAGGATCCCGTCGCCATCGGCGTGGCGCGCGAGCTGGCCGCCAAGGATGCGCGCGTGACGGTGGTGCACGATGGTTTTGCGACGATGCCTCAGGCGCTGGCGGACCTGGGCATCGGACAGATCGATGGCGTCATGCTGGACCTGGGGGTTTCGTCCCCGCAGCTTGACGATGCAGGGCGAGGTTTTTCTTTCATGCGCGAAGGCCCGCTGGACATGCGCATGGATACGACGCGCGGCCCCACGGTCGCGGAATGGCTGGCGCAAGCCAGTGTGGATGAGATGCGGGAGGTCATAGCGGATTATGGCGAAGAACGGTTTGCTTTTCAGATTGCAAAAACGATTGCAGTTCGCCGCGCAACAGCGCCACTACACACCACGCTCGAACTCGCCGAGCTCGTCGCAGGCGCCGTCCGCACGCGCGAAAAGGGTCAGCATCCGGCCACACGCACCTTTCAAGCTCTACGGATTTACATCAATCGGGAGCTCGAGGAACTTGCTCGCGCCCTCGCGGCAGCTCTAGAGCTGCTGGCCCCGAAGGGGAGGTTGGCGGTGATCAGCTTTCATTCGCTGGAAGACAGGATGGTCAAGCAGTGCATCGCCGCCGCGGCGCGTCCGTCCAGCGAGACCATGCGCCGCATGCCGCTGCGCGAAGATGAGCTGCCGCCCGCCATCATGCATGCACTGGGACGCGTATTGGCCGACGACGAGGAAGTCGCCGGCAATCCGCGCTCCCGCTCCGCCGTCCTGCGCGTGGCCGAACGCACTGACGCACCGCTGCCTGAGGGCGGCATCGCCGCGTTCGTGCCGGGGTTGATGCAGGCAACCGCGCCCGCTAAAACTTCAACCAAGGCGTCAACGAAAGCACAAGCGAAAACCCCGGCGAAAGCCAAGATCCCGGCGCCCACGCGCGGCGCCGGCAAGGGGAGGCGCTGATGGGCAGGATGAGCCTGGTCCTGGCTGTAGTGCTGATGCTCTGCGCGATCTCCCTGGTGACCGCGCGTTATCAGGCGCGCCAGCTGTTCGTCGACGTCGATCGCGCGCAAGCGCAGGCGCGCGACCTGGAAAACGACTGGCGCCGCCTGCAGCTGGACCGTGCCGAACTGGCGCGCAACGCCCGCGTCGATCGCGCCGCGCGCGAAGATCTTAAAATGATTTCCATCGCGCCGGACCGCACGCTGTATCTCAACCAGCCGCCGGTTCCGGTCAACGGAGGGGCGCAATGAAGCGCTTGCCGTTCTTCAACAACCCCGTGCTGCGGGGACAGCTGCCGGCCTGGCGCGCCCGGCTGGTGCTGATTTTGCTGTTCTGCGGCTTCATCACCCTGGGCGGCCGCGCACTCTATTTGCAGGGCATGACCACCGACTTCCTGCAGCAGCAGGGCGAACGGCGCTATGAGCGCACGCTGACCTTGTCGGCGACGCGCGGCAAGATCCTGGATCGTAATAACGTCGTGCTGGCCTCCAGCGTGCCCGCGCGCGCGATCTGGGCGATTCCCGAAGACGCCAACACCGCGACGGCGCCGCAGATGTCCAGCCTGGCCAAGCTGCTGGACATGACGGTGGCCGACCTGACCGAGCGGCTGAAGAACGAGGACAAGAACTTCGTCTACCTGAAGCGCCAGGTGCCGATGGACGTGGCGGACAAGATCAAGCAGTTGGCCATGCCCGGCATCCACCAGCAGCCCGAGACGCGCCGCTACTATCCGGACGGTAACGTCATGGCGCACGTGGTCGGGTTCACCAATGTCGAAGACCAGGGGCAGGAAGGCGTCGAGCTGGCGTTCAACCAGGCGCTGCAAGGCCGCGCCGGTTCGCGCCGCGTGATCAAGGATCGCCTGGGCCGGGTCATCGAGGACGTGCAGGCGGTGACCATGCCGGTGGACGGCAAGGACATCAACCTGTCCATCGATACGCGCTTGCAATACCTGGTGGGCAAGACCCTCAAGGACGCCATCGACCTGCACCATGCGCGCGGGGCCGCGGCCGTCATCATCGATGCGCACACCGGCGAGATCCTGGCGCTGGCAAGCCTGCCCACCTACGATCCCAACGATCGCAGCACCTTCCAGCCTGCGTCCATGCGCAACCAGGCCATCACCGATACGTTCGAGCCGGGCTCGATCATGAAGCCGTTCACCGCCGCGCTGGCGCTGGAACTGGGCCGCATCACCCCCAGCACGCAATTCGAAACCGGCAACGGCCAGTTCCGTTATCAAGGTTCGACCATCAGCGACGTCAGCCGCAATGGCACGCTGACGGTGGCGGGCGTGCTGCTGAAGTCCAGCAATATCGGCATGACGATGATCTCGGAGACGCTGCAGCCGCGCGAGATGTGGGACAAATTCACCGAGCTGGGCCTGGGACAGGCGCCGCAACTGGGCTTTCCCGGCGCCGCGCCTGGCCGCGTGCGGCCGTGGGACCGCTGGCGCCTGATCGAGAAGGCCACCATGGCCTACGGCTATGGCCTGTCGGTGTCGCTGCTGCAGATCGCGCGCGCCTATACCGTGTTCGCCCGCAATGGCGACATGGTTTCGCTGACCCTGGTGAAGCGCGATAGCGAGCCCACCAGCGTCAAGGTCTACACGCCCAAGATCGCCAATATGATCCGCGGCTACCTGGAAGCGGCGGCAGGGCCGGACGGCGCCAAGCTGGCACAGGTGCAGGGCTATCGCGTGGCCGGCAAGAGCGGTACGGCGCGCAAGATCGTCGACGGCAAGTACAGCCGCGAGCGCTATCGCAGTTCCTTCGTCGGCCTGGCGCCGGTGTCGAACCCGCGGCTGGTGATTGCCGTGACCATCGATGAGCCGAAGACGGGCGGCTATTACGGTGGCGCCATCGCCGCGCCGGTGTTTTCCGCGCTGATGGGCCCCAGCCTGCGTATGCTGGGCGTGCAACCCGATGCGCCTTTCCAGTCGACCGTCGTGGCCGGACTGCAGGAGCCGATGCGATGAACGCCCTGGCCGATACGCACGACAATCGCCTGCCTGCCGCCGACATCGTGCACTGGCTGCGCGCGCGTGCGCCGGGCCAGGTCCGTTCTGAAAATGGCCCGCAAGCCCATCTCCGCCTGGATTCGCGCGAGGTCGCGCCGGGCGACGTCTTCGTCGCCTGCCCGGGTGGGACCAGCGACGGCCGTCTATATATAGAGCAGGCAATCCAGCAAGGCGCCGCGGCCGTGGTGTACGAGGCCGCCGGCTACGACGCCGCGCGGGCCGCCGCCGTCACCGCGATCGCTGGTTCCGTGCCGGTTCTGCCCGTGGCCGAACTGCGCGGGCAACTGGGCCGGATGGCCGATATCTGGTACGGCGAGCCTTCCGCCGCCTTGACCGTCATCGCCGTCACCGGCACCAACGGCAAGACTTCCACGGTGCAATGGCTGGCGCGCGCCTTGTCGCATAGCGGCCGTCCGTGTGGCGCCCTGGGCACCCTGGGCGCGACGCTGCCCGATGGCCAGGCGCTGCCCGGACAACTGACCACACCGGACGTGCTGGCCGTGCATCGGCAACTGGCGACGATGCGCGACCATGGCGCCAGCTGCGTCGCCATGGAGGCCTCCTCCATCGGCATCGAGCAGGGCCGGCTGGACGGCGTGCGCATCGGCGTGGCGGCGTTCACCAACCTGACGCGCGATCACCTTGATTACCACGGCTCGATGGACGCCTACGAGGCGGCCAAATCGCGCCTGTTCGACTGGCCCGGTCTGGTGCGCGCGGTGATCAATGCCGGCGACGCCGCGGGCCAACGCCTGCTGGCACGTCTGCCCGCCGGGCTGGCGCTGGCATACAGCCTTGAGGGGCAAGCAGCCGAGGATGCGCACACCCGTGTCGAAACCCGTGCCGAAATCCGCGCCACGGGTTTGAGCGCTACCGCCCACGGACAGATATTCACGCTCGCCACCGCGCAGGGCGAAGCGCAGATCATGACCGGCCTGCTGGGCCGCCACAACGTCGAGAACCTGTTGCTGGTGGCCGGCGTGCTGACCGCGCTGGGCGGTTCGCTTGCCGATGTGGCGCGCGAACTGGCCGCGGCGACGCCGGTGCCGGGTCGGATGGAAGTCGTCGCGGCGCCGCAGGCGCTGGCGGCGCCCGGCCCGCTGGTCGTGGTCGATTATTCCCACACGCCGGATGCCCTGGCGCGCGCACTGGCTGCTTTGCGTCCGGTGGCGCAGGCGCGCGGCGGCCGCCTGCTGTGCCTGTTCGGTTGCGGCGGTGACCGCGACCCGGGCAAGCGCCCGCTGATGGGCGGCATCGCCGCCGCCGACGCCGATGGCGTCTACGTGACCAGCGACAATCCGCGCAGTGAAGCCCCTGACGCCATCATCGACCAGATCCTGGCCGGCATGCCCGCGGCGCGTGCGGTGACGGTGCAGGCCGATCGCGCCCGCGCCATCATGCAGGCAGTGTGGTCGGCGGCTGTCGAAGACGTGCTGCTGCTGGCCGGCAAGGGCCATGAAAGCTATCAGGAAATTGCCGGGCAGCGCCTGCCCTTCGACGATCGTGCGTGGGGCGCGCTGGCGCTGTCCCTGCCGCAGGCGGTGGGTGTGTCGACCGATACGCGCACGCTGAGCGAAGGCCAGGTCTTCGTCGCCTTGAGTGGTGAGAACTTCGATGGCCATGACTATCTGGCGCAAGCCCACCAGGCGGGCGCCCGCGCGGCCGTGGTCGCGCACGCGGTGGATGGCGCGCCGCTGGACCAGTGGGTGGTCGGCGATACGCGCGCTGCGCTGTGCCGCATCGGCGCGGCCTGGCGGGCGCGCTTCGATCTGCCGGTGATCGGTGTGACCGGCAGCAATGGCAAGACCACCACCAAGGAAATGATTGCCGCCATCCTCGCGCAATGGCTGGGCGCGGACCAGCGCCTGGCGACGGCGGGCAATTACAACAACGACATCGGCGTGCCGCTGACGCTGCTGCGCCTGCGGCCGCAACATCGCGCCGCGGTGATCGAGCTGGGCATGAACCATCCCGGTGAAATCGCCGCGCTGACGGCCATGGCCGCGCCCACCGTGGGCCTGGTCAACAACGCCCAGCGCGAGCATCAGGAATTCATGCACAGCGTCGAGGCCGTCGCGCGCGAAAACGGCGCGGTGCTGGCGACGCTGCCGGAATCCGGCTATGCCGTGTATCCCGGCGACGATGCGCATACAGGCGTGTGGGACGAAATGGCCGCCACGCCGCGCGTGCTGCGCTTCGGTCTGCAGGCCGGCCTGGACGTCTACGCCGAAGCGATCGAATGCGATGTACTGTCCACCCGTTGCCGCCTGGTGACGCCGGCCGGTACCGCAGAGCTGACCTTGCCTGTCCCCGGTTTGCACAATCTGCGCAACGCGCTCGCCGCCGTGGCTTGCGGGCTGGCGGCCGGGGCGCCCCTGGACGCCGCCTGCCGCGCGCTGGCCGATTTCAGCGCGGTGAAGGGCCGGATGCAGCGCCAGCAAATGGGTGACGGAACCGTGCTGGTCGACGACACCTACAATGCCAATCCTGACTCGGTCCGCGCCGCGATCGATGTGCTGGCTCAATTGCCGGCGCCGCGCGTGTTGGTGCTGGGTGACATGGGTGAAGTGGGCGCCAACGGACCGGCGATGCATCAAGAGGTCGGCGCCTACGCCCGTGAGCGGGGGATCGACGCCCTGTTCACGCTGGGCACGGCCGCGCAAGCGTCCGCGGCCGCCTTCGGGCCGGCCGGCACGGCGTGCGATTCAGTCGAAGACATCGTGACGGCGACGCGGGCCATGCGGCCCGCCGCCGTATTGGTAAAGGGTTCGCGCTTTATGCGCATGGAGCGGGTTGTGAAGTTGTATTCGAGTGAAGGCAGCCAGGTGCCCACGGCACAGGAGGGCAAGCATGCTGCTTGAGATTGCCCGCTGGCTGTCTGACGATATCCGTACGTTCGGCGTGTTCGAGTACATCACGCTGCGCGCGGTGCTGGCGTGCGCGACGGCCTTGCTGATCGGCCTGATGGCCGGCCCCAAGGTCATTCGTAAATTGACCGCGATGAAGATCGGCCAGGCCGTGCGTGCCTACGGTCCGCAGACCCACCTGGTAAAGACCGGCACGCCCACCATGGGTGGCGCGCTGATCCTCATCTCCATCGGCATCAGCGTGCTGCTGTGGTGCGACTGGAGCAACCGTTTCATCTGGGTGGTGCTGCTGGTGACCTTCGGCTTCGGCGCCATCGGCTGGGTCGACGACTACCGCAAGGTCGTCTACCGCGATCCGGAAGGCATGCGGTCGCGTACCAAGTTCTTCTGGCAGGCCATCATCGGCCTGGTGGCGGCGGTGTATCTGGCTTTCGCCGTGTCGGCGCCGGCCAATACTGAACTGTGGCCCTTGTTCCGCGGCTGGGTGGTGAGCGGCTTCACCATGCCCCTGCCGACCCGTGCCGACCTGATCGTGCCCTTCTTCAAGACGGTGAGCTATCCCCTGGGCGTGCTGGGCTTCGTGGCGCTGACGTGGTTCGTCATCGTCGGCACCAGCAACGCGGTCAACCTGACCGACGGCCTGGACGGCCTGGCCATCATGCCGACCGTGATGGTGGGCAGCGCGCTGGGCATCTTCTCGTATGTGATCGGCCGCGCCGACTATTCCAAATACCTGCTGTTCCCCTATGTGCCAGGGGCCTCCGAATTGATTGTGCTATGCGCGGCGCTAGGCGGGGCGGGCCTGGCCTTCCTCTGGTTCAACGCGTATCCCGCCCAGGTGTTCATGGGCGATGTCGGCGCATTGGCGCTGGGCGGCGCGCTGGGCACCGTCGCGGTGATCGCGCGGCAGGAAATCGTGCTGTTCATCATGGGCGGCGTGTTCGTGGTGGAGACCCTGTCGGTGATGATCCAGGTCACCTGGTTCAAATACACCAAACGTAAATACGGCGAGGGGCGGCGGATATTCCGCATGGCGCCCCTGCATCACCATTTCGAAGTGGGCGGCTGGAAAGAAACCCAGGTCGTCGTGCGCTTCTGGATCATCAGCATGATGCTGGTGTTGATCGGCCTTTCCACCCTCAAGTTGCGATGAGCGTTTCGGACATCTCCGCCCCCGCGCCGGCTCTGGTCCTGATCCTCGGATTGGGCGAGACCGGCATTGCCGCCGCGCGCTGGTGCGCGCGCAGCGGCGCGCGGCTGCGGGTGGCCGACACGCGTGCCGAACCGGCCGGCCTTGACGCTTTGCGTGCGGCGTTGGCAGCGCAAGACGACTTGGCGCCTGAGGATCAGGATCCTGATCACGTGCAGGAACAAAGCAAGTTCCAGGCCCGTGCCGAAGCCGAATTCCACCTGGGCCTGGCTACCTTCGATGCCAGCCTGCTGGACGGCGTGACGCAGGTGGTGATCAGCCCGGGGTTGGCGCCCAACCAGGCGCCGGCGCTCGAACTGCTCGAAGCCGCCGCCGCGCGCGGTATCGAGGTCATCGGCGAAATCGAATTGTTCGCCCGCGCCCTGGCGGCGCTGGCCGATAGCCGCGACTACCACCCGCGTGTGCTGGCCGTCACCGGTACCAACGGCAAGACCACGGTCACCGCCCTGGCACGCCATCTGGTCGAAGCCGCGGGCCTGAGCGCGCGCGCCGCCGGCAATATCAGCCCGGCCGCGCTGGCCGCGCTGATGGATGCGCTGGACGAAAACGACCTGCCGCAAGTGTGGGTACTGGAACTGTCCAGCTTCCAGCTGCACACCACGCACACCCTGTCGGCCGATGCCGCCGTGGTGTTGAACGTCACCCAGGATCACCTTGACTGGCACGGCGACATGCAGGCCTACGCCGCCGCCAAGGCGCGTCTGCTGGGCATGGCCCGTATCGCCATCATCAATCGCGACGACCCGCTCACGGTAGCCATGGTCGAGCGCGTGGAAGGCTTGAACGTGCGCACCATCGGCCGCGACGCACCGACGCTGGTGGGCGACCTGGGCCTGGACCAGGCCAGTGGCGTGGCCTGGCTGGCCGCCTGCGAGCCCAGCGATTTCGATATTCCGGTCGAGGCGCCGAAGCGCCGCAAGAAAGACGCGCCGCCGCCCAGCCGCGACCAGGGCCGCCTGTCGCGCCTGATGCCGGTGGATGCGCTGCTGATCCGCGGCCTGCACAATGCCACCAATACCTTGGCGGCTTGCGCGCTGGCGCGCGCCATCGACCTGGGCTGGGCGCCTTTGCTGCGCGCCGCCCGCGAGTACGAAGGCGAACCGCTGCGCGTCGAGTTCGTGCGCAGCATCGGTGGGGTCGACTACATCAACGACAGCAAGGGCACCAATGTCGGTGCCACCGTGGCCGCGCTGGACGGACTGGGCCAGCAAGTCGTGCTGATCGCCGGCGGCCTGGGCAAGGGGCAGGATTTCTCGCCGCTGGTGGCGCCGGTGGCACGCCATGCGCGCGCCGTGGTGCTGATCGGCAAGGACGGCCCGGAAATCGGCAGCGTGCTGGAATCGACCGGTGTCAGCTGCGTGTTCGCCACCGATATGCGCGACGCCATACGCCAGGCCCATGGCCTGGCCCAGGCCGGCGATGCCGTGCTGCTGTCGCCCGCCTGCGCCAGCATGGACATGTTCCGCAGCTACGTACATCGCGGCCAGGTCTACACCGAAGAGGTGCAGGAACTGGCCCTGGACCAAGGAGAGGTCGCATGAGCCTGTTCGCCGACCTCACCGGCAGCGTCAACGCCGTGCGCCCTGGCCGCACGCGCATGCGCTCCTTCGACATGTCCCTGGTGATCGCGTCGTCGACCTTGCTGGCGCTGGGCCTGTTGATGGTTTACTCGGCCTCCATAGCGCTGGCCGACGGCCCGCGCTATGCCTCCTACGGCCAATACTATTTCGTGGTGCGCCACGCCGCCTTCGTCACCGTCGGCCTGGTGGCTGCCGCCATCACCCTGACGCTGCCCATCCGCATGTGGCAGCGCCTGGCCGTGCCCTTGTTCATGGTGGCGCTGGTGCTGCTGCTGGCTGTGCTGGTGCCGGGCATCGGCCGCGAGGTCAATGGCGCGCACCGCTGGATCCCGCTGGGGCCTTTGAACTTCCAGCCGTCCGAACTGATGAAGGTCGCCGCGCTGCTGTATGCCGCCGACTACACGGTGCGCAAGCAGGAGCACATGCAGAATTTCGTGCGCGGCTTCGTGCCCATGGCCTGCGCGCTCGGCGGCGTGGGCATGGTGCTGCTGCTCGAACCCGACCTGGGTGCTTTCATGGTGATCGTGGCCATCGCCATCGGCATCCTGTTCCTGGGCGGCATCAACGGCAAATTCTTCAGCAGCCTGCTGGGCGTGCTGCTGGGCACCTTCCTGATGCTGATCTGGCTGTCGCCCTGGCGGCGCGCGCGCCTGTTCGCCTATATGGATCCCTGGAACCAGGACAACGCCTACGGCAGCGCCTATCAGCTGTCGCATTCGCTGATCGCGCTGGGCCGCGGCGAATGGCTGGGCGTGGGCCTGGGTGCCAGCGTCGAGAAACTGCACTACCTGCCGGAAGCGCACACCGACTTCATCATGGCCGTGATCGGCGAAGAGCTGGGTTTCGTCGGCGTGCTGCTGGTCATCGCGCTGTTCGCCATCATCGTGCAACGCGCGTTCGAGATCGGCCGCCAGGCCGTGGCCATGGAGCGCACGTTCGCCGGCATGGTGTCGCAAGGCGTGGGCATCTGGTTCGGCGTGCAGGCCTTCATCAATATGGGTGTGTGCCTGGGCTTGCTGCCTACCAAGGGCCTGACCCTGCCGCTGGTGAGCTACGGCGGTTCCGGCGTGGTGATGAACCTGGTAGCGCTGGCCATGCTGCTGCGCGTGGACTTCGAGAACCGGACCATGATGCGGGGAGGGCGGGTATGAGCAATACACCCGGCAATCTCCCAGGCGCCATTGCCACCCGCGCCACCGCGCCCCGCACCGCGCTGATCATGGCGGGCGGGACCGGCGGCCACATCATGCCTGGCCTGGCCGTGGCCGATGTGCTGCGCGAACGCGGCTGGCGTGTGCTGTGGCTGGGCAATCCGGACCGCATGGAAGGCAAGCTGGTGCCGCCGCGCGGCATCGAGATGATGCCCCTGCGTTTCCAGGGCCTGCGCGGCCGCGGCATCAAGGCCGTGTTGCAACTGCCTTTCCGCCTGACCTCGGCCCTGCGCCTGGCCTTGCGCTATCTGTCGTCCCTGCGTCCCGATGTCGTGCTGGGCATGGGCGGCTATGTGGCCTTCCCGGGCGGCGTCGCCGCCGCCCTGCGGCGCGTGCCGCTGGTGGTGCATGAACAGAACGCGGTTGCCGGCACGGCCAACCGTACCCTGGCGCGCATGGCGCGGCGGGTATTGACCGGTTTCCCCGGCGTGCTGCCGCGTGGCGAAGTAATGGGTAATCCGGTGCGCCGCGAGGTTTGCGCGCTGCCCGAACCCGAACGGCGCTACGCCGGCCGCACCGGTCCGCTGCGGCTGCTGGTGGTGGGCGGCAGCCTGGGCGCGCAAGCCTTGAATACCGTGTTGCCGCAGGCGCTGGCGCTGCTGCCGGCCGCGCAGCGGCCGGCCGTGACGCATCAGGCCGGCGAACTGCACATCGAGGTCTTGAAGCAAGCCTATGCACAGGCGGGTGTCGACGCCGACTGCCGCGCCTTCATCGACGACATGGCCGGCGCGCTGGCCGATGCCGACGTGGTGGTCTGCCGGGCCGGCGCGATGACGGTGGCCGAAGTGGCCGCCGCCGGCGTGGCTGCCCTGTTCATCCCCTTGCCCAATGCCATCGACGATCACCAGACCGCCAACGCGCGCTATCTCAGCGACGCCGGCGCCGGCTGGACGCGCCCGCAGGCCGAACTGACGCCGCAGTGGCTGGCACAGTGGCTGGGCGAGCGCAGCCGTGAAGAACTCCAGATGGTGGCGGTCCAGGCACGCGCCCGCGCGTTGCCGGCCGCCGCCCAGCATATCGCCGACGCCTGCGAACAGGCAGCGAGGCGCGCAACATGAAGCACCGTATCCAGCACATTCATTTCGTCGGCGTCGGCGGCGCCGGCATGAGCGGCATCGCCGAGATCCTGCTCAACCTGGGTTACCGCATCAGCGGGTCCGACCTCAGCGATTCGGCCGTCACGCGCCGGCTGGCGGGCCTGGGCGTGACCATCGCCCTGGGCCATGCCGCCGCCCACATCGAAGGCGCCGACGCCATCGTCACGTCCACCGCGGTGGCCGGCGACAACCCTGAAGTCATCGCGGCCCGCGCCGCGCGGATTCCCGTGGTGCCGCGTGCCGTCATGCTGGCCGAGCTGATGCGCCTGAAGCGCGGCATCGCCATCGCCGGCACCCATGGCAAGACCACCACCACCAGCCTGGTGACCAGCGTGCTGGCGGCGGGCGGCCTGGATCCCACCTTCGTCATCGGCGGCCGCCTGAACTCGGCCGGCGCCAACGCCCGCCTGGGGCAGGGCGACTACATCGTGGTCGAAGCCGATGAGTCGGACGCGTCTTTCCTGAACCTGCTGCCCGTGATGGCGGTCGTCACCAATATCGACGCCGATCACATGGACACCTATGGCCACGATGTCGCCCGCTTGAAGAGCGCCTTCATCGAGTTCACCCAGAAGCTGCCGTTCTACGGCACCGCCGTGCTGTGCGCCGACGACGCCAACGTCCGCGAGATCATCCCCTTCGTGTCGCGTCCCGTCACCACCTACGGCCTGGATGGCGACGCCCAGGTGGCCGGCCACAATGTGCGCGCCGATGGCACGCGCATGCTGTTCGACGTGACGCGGCGCGGCCGCAAGCAGGAATTGCCGCCGCTGTCCGTGGCCCTGAACCTGCCGGGTCTGCACAATGTGCGCAACGCGCTGGCCGCCATTGCCGTCGCGTCCGAGCTGGGCGTGGACGACGAGGCCATCCGCGGCGCGCTGGAATCCTTCCACGGCGTCGGCCGCCGCTTCACCCACACGGGCGATTTCCCGGTGCCGGCCGCGCATGGCGGCGGCTCCTTCACCGTCATCGACGACTACGGCCACCACCCGGTCGAGATGGCCGCCACGCTGGCCGCCGCGCGCGGGGCCTGGCCCCAGCGCCGCATCGTGCTGGCCTTCCAGCCGCATCGCTATACCCGTACCCGCGACTGCTTCGAGGATTTCGTGCGCGTGCTGGGCACCGCCGACGCCGTGCTGTTGACCGAAGTCTATGCCGCCGGCGAGGCGCCCCTGGTGGCGGCCGACGGCCGCGCCCTGGCGCGCGCGCTGCGCGTGGCCGGCAAGATCGAGCCCGTCTTCGTCGAGGACGTGGCCGAACTGCCCGCCGCGGCGCTCGATTTCGTGCGCGATGGCGACGTCGTCATCATCATGGGCGCCGGCTCCATCAGCCGCGTGCCCGCGCAAATTGGAGAACTGGCATGACCATTGCCCCCCAACAATTCGGCAAGGTCGGCGTGTTGTACGGCGGCCGTTCGGCCGAACGTGAAGTGTCCATCATGTCCGGCACCGGCGTGCACGAAGCCCTGGTGAGCGCCGGCGTCGATGCCCATCTGTTCGACACCGGCCGGCAGACTTTCGCCGACCTGGAGCAGGCCGGTTTCGACCGCGTCTTTATCGCGCTGCACGGCCGCTATGGCGAAGACGGCACCATCCAGGGCGCGTTGGAGCTGCTGGGCATTCCCTATACCGGCAGCGGCGCGGCCGCCTCGGCGCTGGCCATGGACAAGGTGATGACCAAGCGCGTGTGGCTGCAGCATGGCCTGCCCACGCCGGCCTTCGAAGTGCTGGGCGAGGACACCGAACTGCGCCTGGTGCCCGATCGCCTGGGCCTGCCCCTGATGATCAAGCCGCCGCATGAAGGTTCGACCGTCGGCATCAGCAAGGTGCGCGGCTACTCCGACATGAAGGAAAGCTATGCGCTGGCCGCGCGCTTCGACAGCGAAGTGCTGGCCGAGCAATTCATCACCGGCCGCGAGCTGACGGTGGCCCTGCTGGGTACCGGCCGCGGCGCGCGCGCACTGCCGGTGATCGAGATCGTCGCCCCCGGCGGCAACTACGATTACGAAAACAAGTATTTCTCCGACGACACGCAGTACTTCTGCCCGGCCGACCTGCCGCGGGACCTGGCGAGCGAGGTGCAGCGCATCAGCGTGGCCGCGTATCGGGCGCTCGGCTGCGAAGGCTGGGGCCGCGCCGACCTGATGCTGGACAAGGACAACCGTCCCTGGCTGATCGAGATGAATACGTCGCCGGGCATGACCAGCCATTCCCTGGTGCCGAAGGCGGCCCAGGCTGTTGGCATGAGCTATCCCGAACTGTGTGTTTCCATTCTTTCCGAGGCCGCGCTCAAAGTGCGCGCCCCGGCCCGTAACGCTTGACCTGGAAGATCCGTGTGGAACGACGCTCGCACCACCAACCTCATCGCGAATACGCTGGCCGTGTTCGCGGTGCTGGCCATGCTGGCCGGTGGGGTTGTGTGGCTGGCCAAGCGGCCGTATTTCAATCTGGCCGCCATCGAACTGGAGCCCATGCCGGACTCGCAGTTGCACTATGTGTCGCCCGCCAGCGTGCGGGCCACGATAGCCGGCGAAATGGCGGGCAACTTCTTCACGGTCAACCTGGACAGTGCGCGGGAGCTGTTCGAGTCGGTGCCCTGGGTGCGGCATGCGTCGGTGCGCCGGATCTGGCCCAACACCCTGCGTGTGCGTATCGAGGAGCAGCAGCCGCTGGCGCTGTGGAACGAGAACCAGATGATCAACACCTGGGGCGAATCGTTCACGGCCAACACCGGCGAGCTGGACGACGAGGACGCGTTGCCGCATTTCTCCGGGCCCGATGGCAGCGAAAGCCTGGTGGTGCAGCGCTATGCCGAACTGGCGCGCTGGTTCGCGCCGCTGGACATGCATGTGCAGGAACTGGATCTGAGTGCGCGCTATGCCTGGCGCGCGAAGCTGTCCAACGGTCTGTTGCTGGACCTGGGCCGCGATCCGGGCGCGGACGCGCCGGATCCCAACGGGCCGCCGGGTGCCTTGCCGTTCGCGGCGCGCATCCAGCGTTTTGTGCAGGCTTGGCCAGCCTTGGTGTCGAAACTGGAGGGCCGTGCGGTATTGCAAGCCGATCTACGTTATCCCAATGGCTTTGCCCTGGCGCTGGCGCCGCTGCCCGAACCCGAAAAATCGAAATCGAAACCTACCCCCAAGAAGCGTTGACAACATGACCCGTGACATCAAGGACCTAATCGTCGCCCTCGATATCGGCACCAGCAAGGTGGTGGCCGTGGTCGCCGAGATCCTGCCGGAGAACCGCTTCGAGGTGCTGGGCCTGGGCCAGCACGAGTCGCGCGGCATGCGCAAGGGCGTGGTGGTGAACATCGAAACCACCGTCAATTCCATCCAGCGTGCGCTGGAGGAAGCGGAGTTGATGGCGGATTGCAAGATTCGCGACGTCTACACGGGCATCGCCGGCAGCCATATCCGCAGCTTCAACTCCAGCGGCATGGTGGCGGTGAAGGACAAGGAAGTGACGTCCACCGACGTCGCCCGCGTGATCGAAACCGCCAAGGCGGTGAACATTCCCACGGACCAGCAAGTGCTGCACGTGCTGACGCAGGAATTCATCGTCGACGGCCAGGAAGACATCCGCGAACCGATCGGCATGAGCGGCTTGCGCCTGGAGGTGCGGGTCCATATCGTGACGGGCGCGGTGAGTGCCGCGCAAAACATCGTCAAATGCGTACGCCGTTGCGGCCTGGAAGTTCAGGACCTGATCCTGCAGCCCCTGGCGTCCAGCCTGGCCTGCCTGACCGCGGATGAAAAAGAGCTGGGCGTAGTGCTGGTGGACATCGGTGGCGGGACCACCGATGTGGCGATATTCACCGGTGGGGCGATCCGCCATACTGCGGTGATTCCGATCGCCGGCGACCAGATCACCAACGATATCGCGGCCATGTTGCGTACACCCACGCCGGACGCCGAGGAAATCAAGCTGCGCTACGGCGTCGCCAAGCAGGTGCTGGCCAGCCCCGAGGAAACCGTCGAGGTGCCGGGCCTGGGCGATCGTGGTCCGCGCCTGGTCAAGCGCCAGGCGCTGGGCGCCGTCATCGAGCCGCGCATCGAAGAGTTGTTCACCCTGGTGCAGCAGGTCGTGCGCGATTCCGGCTATGAAGACCTGCTGGCGTCGGGCGTGGTCCTTACCGGTGGCTCCGCGCAACTGCCTGGCATGGTGGAACTGGCCGAAGACGTGTTCCTGAAGCCGGTCCGCGTGGCGGTGCCCGAGTACGAAGGCAGCCTGGCCGACGTCATGCGCAATCCGCGCTTCTCGACGGTGATGGGCTTGCTGCAGGAAGCACGCATGCAACGAGTGCGAGGCCGTAAGGTTGCCGCGCAGACAGGAAATTTCAAAAGCCTGCTGACGCGAATGAAAGAGTGGTTCATGAACTAACGGTCCTTGCGTTTGATTGCGTGTGATGCGCAAGGGCTAGTAAGAAGCAGTGTCTGCAGTTCAGCGTTTAATAAGAACAGCACTTAGTTGGTAAGTATTTAGTAGTTCACGTCAATTAGTAGTGGCGCCAATTGGTAGTTGGTAGCAGACTGCCAGGGGCTTTGAATTTACGTGTGCAGTGATAGTTTTGCAGTAGCAAAAGGGTAGCGGGCTGTCGCCGATACCCGGGGCGCGTCAAGATCGTTGACGACGCGCTGACGGAGGCGCTTCAAACCCGTTGCGGGTCACAGGACCGGCATCGGCTTTGAGGCGATTCACAGAGAAAGCGGCAACGGGGAATTTCTTGTGATTTGCGTTTAAGACTTGAGGGAGTCGTCAATCATGATGAACTTTGAAATGTTGGATAACAGCACCAAAGGCACCGTAATCAAGGTGGTTGGTGTTGGTGGCGCCGGCGGCAATGCCGTGGCACATATGATTCGTAACGGCGTCAATGGCGTGGATTTCATCTGCGCGAACACTGACGCACAGGCACTGGCGGCGACCAACGCGCCCGTGCAGATTCGCCTGGGCCGTACCGGCCTGGGTGCCGGCGCCAAGCCGGAACAGGGCCGTGCTTCGGCCGAAACCGCGCGCGAAGAAATCCGCGCCGCGCTCAATGGCGCCCACATGGTGTTCATCACCGCGGGCATGGGCGGCGGCACGGGTACGGGCGCGGGTCCGGTCGTGGCCGAAGTGGCCAAGGAACTGGGCATCCTGACCGTCGGCGTGGTCACCAAGCCGTTCACGTTCGAAGGCAACAAGCGTTTGAAGATGGCCGAGGACGGCATCGGCGAACTGGCCAAGCACGTTCACTCGCTGATCGTGGTGCTGAACGAAAACCTGTACGACCTGATGGACGAGGACGCGACGCAGGAAGACTGCTTCAAGTCGGCCGACGACATCCTGCACAACGCCTGCGCCGGCATTGCTGAAATCATCAATGTCGAAGGCAACGTCAACGTCGACTTCGAAGACGTGAAGACGATCATGGGCGAGCAAGGCCAGGCCATGATGGGTACCGCCAGCGCCGCCGGCGCCGACCGTGCCCGCGTCGCCGCCGAGCACGCCATCGCCTGCCCGCTGCTGGAAGGCATCGACCTGCATGGCGCCCGTGGCGTGCTGGTGAACATCACCGCCAGCCGCTCGCTGAAGATGCGCGAAACGCGCGAAATCATGGAAACCATCCGCGGCTACGCTTCGGATGACGCCACCGTGATCTTCGGCACGGCCTATGACGAGTCGATGGGCGAAAACCTGCGTGTGACCGTGGTCGCCACCGGCCTGGGCCGCGCGCAGAGCCGTCCGCAACTGGTTCAAAGCACGGCTGAAGTGCTGCGCACCGGCACCGACAACCTGCCGATGGGCGGTATGCAACACACTGGCGGCGCCGCTCCCCAGGGCGACTATCGCAATCTGGACATGCCGTCTGTGATGCGCAATCCGCGCAGCCAGGCGTCGGCCCAGGTGCGTGCCCTGGAAAGCTCGGGTATGGATCACTTCGATATCCCGGCGTTCCTGCGCAAGCAGGCGGATTGAACTTAGCTTCATCCGGCGGCTCCAACCTCCCTGGTCTCCGGCCGCGCGCTGTCCCCGCGCGCGGCCGGAGGGGATTTCTCCCTTGTGCGATGTAATCAGGGACGATCTACGCGTCTCGGTTTGTCGCTGCATTGCAATAGGGTTACACTCCTTGGATTAAGTTGGCATCTGCAGCGATCTTGCCGGCCTATCCTCAAAAATAAGATTAATTCCCATGTTCCGTCAGCGCAGCATTCAAAATCTGGTCAAAACGACCGGGGTGGGCGTCCACTCCGGCCGTCGGGTGGAACTCACCTTGCGCCCTGCCGCGCCGAACACGGGAATCGTTTTCCATCGCATCGACCTGCCCGAGGTCGTCGATCTGCCGGCGCAAGCGACCGGGGTCGGCGATACGCGCATGGCATCGGTGCTGCAGCAGGGCAATGTGCGGGTCTCCACGGTCGAGCACCTGATGTCGGCACTGGCCGGCCTGGGCATCGACAACCTGCACGTCGACCTGACCGCTGAAGAAGTGCCCATCATGGATGGCAGCGCGGCGACTTTCGTCTACCTGCTGCGCTCGGCCGGCATCGTGGAACAGAACGCCCCCAAGCAGTTCATTCGCGTGCTCAAGCCGATCGAAGTGCGCGAAGGCGAAGGACGCAATGAAAAGTGGGCGCGCCTCGAACCGCATGACGGTTTCGCGCTGGCTTTCTCCATCGACTTCCGCCATCCGGCCATCGACTCCACGGCGAATTTCGCCGAGATCGACTTCGCCACCCATTCGTACACGCGCGAAATCGCCCGTGCTCGTACCTTCGGCTTCGTCAACGAGGTCGAGGCGCTGCGCTCCATGGGCCTGGCCCGTGGCGGCAGCCTGGACAACGCGATCGTCATGGACGAGTACCGCGTGTTGAATAGTGACGGCCTGCGCTACGACGACGAGTTCGTCAAGCACAAGATCCTGGACGCCATCGGCGACCTGTACCTGATCGGCAAGCCCCTGGTGGCGCGCTACGTGGCGTGCAAGTCCGGCCACTATATGAACAACCAGCTGGCGCGCGCGCTGCTGGCCCAGCAGGAAAGCTGGGAAATGGTAACGTACGAGTCGCAAGCGGCCGCGCCCCAGGCCTTCCGCTACGAGTGGAAGCTGGCGTAATCCGAACGACGGGCGCATCCCGGACTGGTTTGCCTGGCCGGCGGTTTTCGAACTGGCGCTTTGGGGTGGAAACCATCCCCGGGGCGGCGATCATCCCCGGATCAGCATCCTGGACCCGAGCACTTTCAGGATCCAGATCCCGGTTTGTGATGCTTCAGCAGCCGTGCCACGGCGTCGGCCAGCGTGCCTGGCCGCAGGTTTTTTTGCAAAGTGGCGAACGCTTCCAGCGCTCGGTCATCCAAAGGCGCGGCCTCCCGTGGCGGGGGCGGCGCGGCAGGGGGCAGCAGCCCGGCGTGCACCTTGACGGAAATCTCGTTGAGATGCCAGCCGGCCGCCGCCAGGGCCTGCGCCACGCGTGGTGCCATCTGGCGCAGTTTCGCGGCGTGCGCGGCACTTGGCACGGCCAGTTGCAACTTATCGGTTTCAAGCCGTGCCACACGGCACACTTCGCCCAGCGCTGGGGGTAGGATCTTGGCCACGGTAGCTTGTACCTGCATATGCAGGCGGGCGGTGGCCAGCATGCCGGCGGCATGATTGTCATGCCCCAGCCATCGCAACGCGGTAGCCTGCTGGCGACCCGGCGCGGAGCGCGGACGACGGTATGGAATCTTTTTCATGCCGGACTAGAAAGGATAGCGAGCTTTGAAGATAGTCATTATGCATGCCCGTGGCGGTTCGGACGGGCATTTGACCCTCGGGGGCAGCCGCCTGGCCTTGCTGCTGGGCGCCTTGCTGGCGCTGGCTGCAATGATAGGCGCCTACAGCGCATCCATGTACCGCAATCTGTCCGCCCCGCAGGTGGGCAGCGATGCGACGCCCCTGGCTTCCGAGCAGGCGGTACGCAATGCCGCCTTCGTGCGTGACAACCTGAACATGCTGGCGGGGCGCGTGGGTGCCTTGCAGGCCAAGCTGATCGGCATCGACGCCCTCAGCCGGCGCCTGGCCGCGGCGGCGGGCGTGACGCTGACCGACCCCGCTGCCAACGCGGGCGCTGCCATGCCGCAGGCGGATGCGTCGACGGGTGTGGCGCCGGGTGCTGCACAGCAGGCGGCCGCCGGACAGCCGGTCATGGCCTCGACGGACCCGCAGGCCGACGACGTCATGGACGACAACTTCACGGATCGCGCGCCCCCTTCGCTCGATCCCGGCTCGGCCCAGGCCCTGGGGCGCCAGCTCGATGATCTGCTGGCCAACGCCTCGGCCCAGTCCAGCACCATGGACATGCTGGATGCCGCGCTGTCGCGCCGTTCCGGCGACTTGGCCCGCCTGCCCACCTCCATGCCGCTGGAAGGCTATGCCTACCTGAGTTCATCCTACGGCTGGCGCCGCAACCCGGTGACGGGCCGCTACGCCATGCACGAAGGCGTGGACTTTCCCGCGCCGCGCGGCACCCCCATCGAAGCCGCCGCCGGCGGTGTGGTAACCGAAGCAGGTCCCGAAAGCGGTTACGGGAATATGCTGGAAATCGACCACGGCGACGGCATGAGCACGCGCTACGCGCATGCCTCCGAACTGCTGGTAAAGAAAGGCGACGTGGTCGAACGCGGCCAGATCGTCGCACGGGTCGGATCCACCGGCCGCTCCACCGGCTCGCATCTGCATTTCGAAGTGCGGCTGGCCGGCCAGCCGCTCGATCCCAAGCTCTTCATCGGTCCGCCCGCGACCGCTCCGCCGACGCTGGCCGCTGCGCCGTCCGCCAAGGGCGGCTGAGTGTGACAGGCACGCCTGCGCTTTTGGCTCTACAGGCGTGACATTCCCGTCACCCGCCCGGGGCTTTGTCCCCAGGTGCGTTACACTCGATCGTTTGCCAGCGGACGCGTCCGCTCCACCAACTAAAAGATCGCCGCACGGCGGGTTTCCCATGTAATGGAGGCCTGGCGGGCGGCCCCAATACGCATGCTTTTTCTGCTCAAGAAACTCATCGGCAGTCGCAACGACAGGTTGCTGAAGCAATATCGCCAGACCGTCGGCAAGATCAACGGGTTCGAGTCCAGCATCGCCGCGTTGTCGGATGAAGCGCTGGCCGCCAAGACCGACGAGTTCCGCAATCGCTACAAGCAGGGCACCTCGCTGGACGACCTGTTGCCGGAAGCCTTCGCCGTGGTGCGCGAGGCTGGCAAGCGGGTTTTCGGCATGCGCCACTTCGACGTGCAGATGTTGGGCGGCATCACGCTGCACAACGGCAAGATCGCCGAAATGCGTACCGGCGAAGGCAAGACGCTGATGGCGACGCTGCCGGTGTACCTGAATGCCTTGTCCGGCCGCGGCGTGCACGTCGTGACGGTCAACGATTACCTGGCCCGGCGCGATGCCGAGTGGATGGGGCGCCTGTACCGTTTCCTGGGGCTGTCCACCGGCGTGGTCGTGCCGCAGCAGCCCAACGAGGAAAAGAAGGCCGCCTATGCGGCCGACATCACCTACGGTACCAATAACGAATTCGGCTTCGATTACCTGCGCGACAACATGGAGTACCGCATCGAGGACCGGCGCCAGCGCGAGCTGGCCTACGCCATCGTCGATGAAGTGGACTCCATCCTGATCGACGAAGCGCGCACCCCGCTGATCATCTCCGGCCAGGCCGAGGATCACACCGAGCTGTACATCCGCATGAACGCGGTGCCGCCGCTGCTCACCCGCATGACGACGGAGCCCAAGCCGCAGGAGCCGGAACCGGAAGGCGACTACTGGGTCGACGAAAAGAGCCAGCAGGTTCACCTGTCCGAGGCCGGCCACGAGCATGCCGAGCAGATCCTGGGCCGCCTGGGCCTGCTGCCGGAAGGCGAATCGCTGTACGACCCGCGCCATATCGCGCTGATGCACCACCTGATGGTCGCCTTGCGCGCCAACACCCTGTTCTTCCGCGACCAGCAATACGTGGTGCAGGACGGCGAAGTGGTCATCGTCGATGAATTCACCGGCCGCCTGATGGCAGGCCGCCGCTGGTCCGACGGCCTGCACCAGGCCGTCGAGGCCAAGGAAGGCGTGAAGATCCAGAACGAGAACCAGACGCTGGCGTCGATCACGTTCCAGAACTACTTCCGCATGTACGACAAGCTGTCGGGCATGACGGGCACGGCGGATACGGAAGCCTACGAGTTCCAGGAAATCTACGGGCTGGAAACGGTCATCATCCCGACCAACAAGCCCATGGTCCGCAAGGACCAGAACGACCAGGTCTTCAAGACCAATCCGGAAAAGTACAACGCCATCCTGGAAGACATCCGCGACTGCCATCAACGCGGTCAGCCGGTGCTGGTCGGTACCACCAGCATCGAGAATTCCGAGTTGCTGTCGGGTTTGCTCCAGCGCGCCAAGCTCAAGCATGAAGTGCTCAACGCCAAGCAGCACGCGCGGGAAGCGGAGATCGTGGCCGAGGCCGGCAAGCCTGGCCACATCACCATCGCCACCAATATGGCGGGCCGCGGTACCGACATCGTGCTGGGCGGCAGCGTCGACAAGCAGGTCGACCTGATCCGTGCCGATGCCGACGTCAGCGAGGCGGACAAGGAAGCGCGCATCGCCAAGATCCGCTCCGAATGGAAGCCGATGAACGAGCAGGTCAAAGCCGCCGGCGGCCTGCGCATCATCGGCACGGAGCGTCACGAGTCGCGCCGTATCGACAACCAGCTGCGTGGCCGTGCCGGCCGCCAGGGCGATCCGGGTTCCTCGCGTTTCTACCTGTCGCTGGAAGATCCGCTGATGCGCATCTTCGCGGGCGACCGTGTGCGCGCCATCATGGAACGCCTGAAGCTGCCCGAAGGCGAGCCCATCGAGGCGGGCATGGTGTCGCGTTCCATCGAGACCGCACAGCGCAAGGTGGAAGGCCGCAACTTCGACATCCGCAAGCAATTGCTGGAATACGACGACGTCGCCAACGACCAGCGCAAGGTGCTGTACTCCCAGCGCAATGACGTGCTGGAGGCTGCTTCGGTCAGCGAGACCGTGGAAAACCTGCGTGACGCCGCCGTCACCGACATGTTCCGCAACTATGTCCCGGCCGAGTCGGTCGAGGAACAGTGGGACATTCCCGGCCTGCAGCGCTCCCTGGAAGGCGACTGGCAGATCGAGCTGCCCCTGGGCGCCATCCTGGAGAAAGAACCCAACCTGACCGACGAAGACCTGCACGAGCGTGTGCTGCAATC
Source organism: Achromobacter sp. HZ34 (assembly GCF_002209485.1). GTDB lineage: Bacteria > Pseudomonadota > Gammaproteobacteria > Burkholderiales > Burkholderiaceae_B > Bordetella_C. The sequence continues at coordinate 33,011 of NZ_NJIX01000006.1, forward strand.
GGCGCGCGAGATCTATCGTGCCAAGGCGACGCAGGTGGGCGCGGAAGCGTGGGCCCAGTTCGAACGCTCCATCATGTTGCAGGCGATCGACCAGCATTGGCGCGAGCATCTGTCTTCGCTGGACTTCCTGCGCCAGGGCATCCATCTGCGCGGCTATGCGCAGAAGAATCCCAAGCAGGAGTACAAGCGCGAAGCGTTCGAATTGTTCTCGGGCATGCTGGACCGCATCCGCGACGATGTCGTGCGCGTGCTGATGACCGTGCGCATCCAGTCGCAGGAGCAGGTTGCCGAAGCCGAGGCGGAAGCCGCGCAATCGCATGTGCAGAACGTGCAGTACCACCACTCGGACTACGACGAGGCACTGGGCGGCCAGGACGACCAGCCGCAAGGCCAGGCGCCCCAGCGCAATGTCCTGCCCAAGGTGGGCCGCAACGATCCCTGCCCTTGCGGCAGCGGCAAGAAGTACAAGCAGTGCCACGGCAAGCTGGCCTGACCGGCACAGCCTGGACACGATGGAGGAGCGCGCCATGTTGCATGCGGTGGGACGGACTGAATTCGATCATGCCGTGATCATGGTGCGCGATCGCCTGCAGGAAATGGCGCCGCACTTCGAGCGCCAGGGCTATACCTTGAGCGAAACGGCGATCCACAACCTGGGGTCGTGGAATCGCCTGATCGTCTTGGAAAGCGCGTACATCGAGTTGCTGGGCTGGCCGCCTGGCAAGCCGCCGGCGCGCAAGGAAATCGCCGATTCGCCGTTGGGCCTGGAAGCGCTGGTGTTGCGCACCAACGATGCGCAGGCGACCTACGAGCGTCTGCGCGACGCCGGCTATGCCGTCAATCCGGTGCAGGTGCTCAAGCGCAGCGCCCAGTTCGACGGGCAGGAGGTCGAGGCGCAATTCCATACCGTGCGTTTCGCCGAGCAACCCGTGCCGGGGATCCGCATGTACTTCTGCCGCCATATCACGCCGGAGTATGTGTGGACGCCGGCCTTGATGGATCATCCCAATGGCGCGCTTGGCGTGACGCGCATCGATGCGCGCTCGCCTGATGCGCGTGCCACGGCCGAGACGCTGGCGCACGTGGCCGACGTACCGGTCGAGGCGGCCGGGGATGGCTGGGATGTGCTGCTGGGCAATGTGCGGCTGCACGTCGCTCCCGACGCCGCCGCCAGCCAGCCGGGATTGGTGGCGCTGACGCTGGAAAACCGGGCGGGCAGCCACTACACGCTGGATATCGGCCTGTAGTTCGCGGCCCGTAGTTTCGGCTTCAGCCTGCGTCCGCGGCGTCGTTCGCCAGCGGCGATTCATATGCCCGCAACGCCGGTACCGGCCCCTGCCATGCTTCGATGTCCACCAGTGCAGACAGCGCGCTGCTGCCCTGGGACAATTGCGACGTCCCGATATCCAGGGTCAGCACATTGGGATTGCCGTGGCGTTCAACATGCTTGCCTGGATCGAACCACGCCCCCGTCGACATCACCAGCACGCCCGGACTGACGCCGTCATCGAGGATGGCGCCCGCCAGGCACGCCCCCCGTGCATTGAACACGCGCACCACCTGCCCGTCCGCGATTGCGCGCGGCGCGGCATCGGCGGGATGGATGCGCACAGGTTCGCGTTCCTGGATCTTGTGGCGGCGCGATTGCGGCGCCGGATCCAGTTGTGAGTGCAGGCGGTCAGCCGGCTGGCTGGTGATCAGGTGCAGCGGCCACTGTCGCGCGGCGGGCGCGCCCAGCCACTCGGCCGGCGGCAGCCAGCACGGATGCGGCGGGCAGTCTTCATAGCCGAAACCCGCGACCTTGCTGGAATACAGTTCGATGCGGCCGGAGGGCGTCTGCAGCGGATGCGCGGCCGGATCGCGGCGGAAATCCTCGAACAGGATGAAATCGCGTTCGGTTTCCGGCAGCTCTATATAGCCTTGCCGCCAGAACGCGTCGAAGGACGGCGGCTCCGGCATGGCGACCGGACCGGTACGCCAGCGCTCGGCCATGCGGGCATAGACGTGGCGGATCCAGGCCATCTCATCGCGGCCCTCGGTGAAGTGCGCTTCGAAGCCTCCCAGGGCGGCCAGTTCACGATAGATGTCGAAGTCGCTGCGGCTCTGGCCCTGCGGCGGCAGGGCCTGGTGCATGGCGAAAACGTAGCGGTCGCGCGTGGAGCCGCCGATGTCGTTGCGTTCCAGCGTGGTGGTGGCGGGCAGGACGATATCCGCGCGCTTGGCGGTGGGCGTCCACCAGCTCTCGTGCACGATGATGGTTTCCGGCTTCTGCCAGGCGCGCGCCAGGCGGTTCAGGTCCTGGTGATGGTGAAAGGGGTTGCCCCCTGCCCAATAGACCAGGCGCACGTCCGGATAGATGCCCGTGCGGCCATTGAATTGATACTCGGCGCCGGGCGCCAGCAGCATGTCGGCGATACGCGCCACCGGGATGGCGCGCGGCGCCGGATTACGCAGGTCGGGCATCTCCGGGCCGGCCACGTCCGGCCGTGGATTGGAGGCGCTGTTGATCGACCCGGTACCGAAGGAAAACCCGCCGCCGGGCAAGCCGATCTGGCCCAGCATGGCCGCCAGCGCGATGCTGGCCCAGTAAGGCTGTTCGCCCCGGTGGGCGCGTTGCAGCGACCACGTGCAATTGACCAGGGTGCGGCTGCCGGCGGCAGCCCGCGCCAACGCCCTGATGGTGGCGGCCGGCACGCCGCAGATGGCTTGGGCCCAGTCGGCGTCCTTGGGCTGGCCGTCGGCGTCGCCGCGCAGATAGGCGGCGTAGGCGGCGTATCCCTCGCAGTGGGTGTGCAGAAAGGCTTCGTCGTGCCAGGACTCCACCAGCAGGGTATGGGCCATGGCGATCATCATGGCCGCGTCGGTATTGGGGCGGATGGGAACCCATTCCGCGTCCAGCCAGGACGGCACGTCGCCGCGGGTGGGCGAGATGATGACGAAGCGCACGCCCCGTTCGGCCGTGCGGCGCAGCCACTGTTCCGTGGTGTGGGCGCCGGCGCCGCCAGCGATCATCTGCGCGTTGCGCAAGGGCATGCCGCCGAAGGCCAGCAGCAGTTGCGTGTGGTGGGCGACGCTGTTCCAGTCGGTGACGCGGCCGGTCAGCGGCTTGAAGGTGCCGATCACGTGCGGCAGCAGGAATTGCGCGGCGCCCCAGCTGTAATTGCCCGCCTGTTCGATGCAGCCGCCGCCGGCATAGAGAAATCGATGGGTCTGGGTGATCGCGCTGTGGACCCGGCCGGCTGAAGCCCAGCCATAGGATCCGCCGAAGATCCCATGGGGACCGTGCGCCGCGCGCACGCGCTGCAGTTCTTCGTGCACCAGGCGCAGGGCCTGGTCCCAGCCGATTTCCACGTAGCGGTCGCTGCCCCGGCCGGTGGTGTCGCGCGTCGCGCCGGGCCCGGCGTTGCGTCCCCGCAGCCATCCTTCGCGCACGGCGGGCCGGCGCACGCGCAAGGGCGAATGCACCATGGCGGGCATGGCGTGGATCAGGCTGGAGGGGGCCGGGTCATGCGGGAAGGGCTCGCAAGCGATCAGGCGGCCGTCCTGGACCAGCGCCGTATAGGCGCCCCAGTGCGACAACGTGGGGTGGCGGGTGACTGCGGACATGCGGGCATTGTCGCCCAGATTGCGGCGCACCTTTCGCCGCGCCTGCCCCGCGCCCGTTCGCCGCCGCCACTTGCGCTACCGTCAGGCTGCATCCGCCGCCTTGTTCAGAGCTACCGGGGATAAGGAGCAAAATTTTTCGTTGTGGCGCAGCAACGGGAACAGGATTTTTATTTCAACCGGTCACGCCGCCGTCATCGTGCAATCCTTTTTTCCATGCCGAGGTTTAGCATTAACACTGACCCGAACGGAGCGAACGGGCAAAAGGATAGGTCCTCTATGTCGGCGGTAGTCTCTGAGTTGCCATGCCTGCAGGCGCAAATGCCGGAGCATGATTCTTTGGACAGTGTCCTGGGACACTGGAACGGCACCGACGACCTCTGGGTCTTTGCTTACGGTTCGTTGATCTGGCGCCCGGGCTTCGCCTGGCAGGAACGCCGCATCACCACCGTCAAGGGTTACCACCGCTCCCTGTGCCTGTGGTCCCATCATCATCGCGGTTCCCGTGAAATTCCCGGCCTGGTGTTCGGGCTGGATCGTGGCGGCTGCTGCCGCGGCGTCGCGTTCCGGGTGGCCGCCGCCGACGTACCCCAGGCTTTCGCGGCGCTGTGGGAACGCGAGATGATAGACAGCGCCTACACGCCGCGCTGGCTCAACTGCCATAGCGACGCCGGCAACGTCAGCGGGCTGGTGTTCGTGCTCAATCGCGGCTGCACCAATTACGCCGGCGAACTTACCGAAGAAAACCGCATGGCCGCCATCCGTACCGCGGTGGGCCGTTCGGGCGCCTGCCTGGAATACGTGGTGGAAACCGACAAGGCGCTGCGCGCCAACGGCATCGAGGATTGCCGCCTGGGCGCCCTGGTGCGGCGCCTGCTCCCGCTCTGCTGAGCGCGTCGATTCAAAACGACCATCGCGCGAACATGTACAGCACATTGCCGCCCGGAATATAGGTGGCGTAGATGTTCGCCTGCTTGTAGCCCATGGAGACCAGGGGCAGGGCGGCGGGAAACGGGATGTAGTGCATCATGTCCTTGCGCGCTGTCACGAACAGCGTGTAGCCCGCGCCTAGACGAAAATCACCGGCGAAGTGGCCGACGTATTGGTAACCGTAACCCGCCACGGGCTGCACGTTGCTGTGCGAATCGAGAAAGGCCATGCCGTAGATGGCATGCCAGTCGCCATCGGCATCGTAGAGGCTGCGCCCGTAGCCGCCGCCGATTGCGAATTCGCGGAAACGGCTGATGGTGGAGGGCGCATAGTGGTTACGGTTATGCCAGGCCCAGCCGCTGAGATAAAGATCGCTGTTGCCTTCGGTCCAGATCTGGTCTGCGCGATTGCAGGCGAACTGGATGTAGCTTGGCATGCTGTCGCAGGCGGTGGCTGCCATGGGCAGCACCGTGGCCGTGGCGGCCAGGGCCAGCGCGGCGGCATGGCGGCACGCGGCGGTGGATGGCGGTCGGGGCGGTGGGGGGGTAGGGCGCGCTGTGGGTGGCGCCGCGGGTCGAGCGGTGATTCGATCCGTGGCTCGGGCTGTGACTCGGACTTTCGACTGGATGAACAAGGCTGCGCCCCCTCTTCCGTTTCGTCTGACCTGCCGTGTTTTGCAGGGTAAGACGCCTTGCCCCGGAGGGCAAGATGAAAGATGCAAGCGGAAGGCCGGTGGACCGGCTACAGCAGGAAGACGGTGGCCAGTCCCAGGAAGATGAAAAATCCCAGCGAATCGGTGGCGAACGTCAGCAGCACCGACGACCCGATGGCGGGATCCTTGCCGAAGCGCGCCCGCACCATGGGCACCAGCACGCCGACGGAGGCGCCGACCAGCATATTGCAGATCATCGCGGCCATCATGACCAGGGCGATGGAAATCGAATGCGAGATGCCCCAGGCGAAACCGGCCGCCACCAGGCTGCCGCACAATCCCACCAGCAAGGTCACCAGCAGCTCGCGCTTGACCAGTTGCCAAAGATTGCGGCCGGTGATGCGGCCCATCGCCAGGGCGCGAATGATCATGGTCATGGTCTGGTTGCCCGAGTTGCCGCCGATACCGGCGACGATGGACATCAGGAAGGCCAGGATGACAATGTGGCTGACGGTGTCCTCGAAGCGCGAAGCGACGAAGGAGGCCGTGGCCGCCGTACAGAGGTTGAACAGCAGCCAGGGCGCCCGGTTGCGCAAGGCCATCTTGACCGGGGCGAAGATGTCCTCTTCCTGCAGACCGGCACGTGACAGGTCCTGTTCCTGCGAGTCTTCGCGGATCACGTCCACCACTTCGGCGATGGTGACGCGGCCGATCAGGCGGCCCTGGTCATCCACCACCGGCGCGGAGACCAGGTCGTAACGTTCGAAGGCCCCGGCCGCGTCGGCGTCGGAATCCAGCGGGGCCAGCGACAGGTAGTCGGTGGTCATCACTTCGCGGACGTCGGTTTCCGGTTCGCTGACCAGCAGCGTGGACAGGGAAAGCGTGCCTTGCAGCTTGTCCTGGCGGTCGACCACGAAGATCTGGTCGGTGTGGTCGGGCAGTTCATGCAGGCGGCGCAGGTAGCGCAGCACGACTTCCAGCGTCACGTCCTCACGCACGCGCACCATCTCGAAGTCCATGATGGCGCCGACGCTGTCCTCGGGGTAGCCCAGCGCTTCCAGCAACTGGGCCCGTTCTTCTTCCGTCAGGCCTTTCTGCACCTCGGCCACCACGTCGGGCGGCAGGTCGGGCGCCAGGTCGGCCAGTTCGTCGGCGTCCAGGCTGCCGGTGGCGGCCACCAGGTCCTGGCGGTCCATCGCCTCGATCAGCGATTCGCGGACCCAGTCTTCCACTTCCAGCAGCACGTCGGCGTCGTGTTCGGCGCTGACCAGGCGCCAGACATTCTGGCGTTCGTCCTTGGGCAGGGACTCCAGGATGAAGGCGATGTCGGCGGGATGCAGGCCGTCGACCAGGGCTTTGAGTTCGGCTTCGTGCTGGCGCTGTACCAGCTGTTCGACCAGGTCGGCCTTGTTGTCGCCTTCCTCCTGGCGATGGACCAGATTGGCCACCACCTGCTGGCGGCGCAGCAGTTCATGCACTTCGGCCAGCGCGTGCTGGGCATCCTCCGGATCGAGGCGGCGCAGCGTGTGCTGGCGGGCGGGGGCCGGTGACTGAGTCGCGGCGGCGGCTTCCGTCATGCGTGCGATCCGTCAGAGAGCGGGCAAGGGGCGGCTGTGGCGGGCGTCGTCCGTGGCGACGTAGACCAGGGTGGCCTCGGTGACCTTGACGATTTCGGCGTCCAGGCGCCGGCGCTGGGCGTAGACCTCGACCGAGACGGTCACCGATGTGGTCCCTGTCTTGACGATTTCGGCATAGAAGCTGCAGACATCGCCCACGAATACGGGTTGCTTGAACAGGAAGGAATTGACGGCGACCGTGGCCACGCGTCCGGCGGCACGCTGGGCCGCGGGAATGGAGCCGGCGATATCCACCTGCGCCATGATCCAGCCGCCGAAGACGTCTCCGTGCACATTGGCGTCGGCCGGCAGCGGCATGACGCGCAGGGCCGGCTCGCGATCCTTGGGCAGGGTAGTAGAGTGCTGGGGCTTGCTGCTGGAGGTCATAAGGCCGGTTCCGAACGAACAACTTGGGACAACCGGCCGATTATGCAGGAAAAACGCTGCCGCGTTTGTGCTCAACAGGGCGGCGCCGGATGCCGGCGTCGCGTCCACGCATCAGGTGGCCAGCTTGACGATGGCGTAGCCGCCGAAGATCAGCCAGGCGTAGATGATCAGGCCCAGGATCAGGACGCGCGGACCGGCCTTGCGGATCTGGCTGAAGCGCGTTTCGATGCCCAGCGCGGTCATGGCCATGGTCAGGGCGAACACGTCCAGGCGCTTGGCCACGGTGATGGCCTGCTCGGGCAGGATGCCCAGGGAGTTGATGATGGCCAGCACCAGGAAGCCCACCGCGAACCAGGGCACGGGCAGCTTGGCGGCGGGGGCGCCTGCCGTGGTGCCGTCGCTGTCCTTGGCGCGGCTGTTGCGCAGCCACAAGCCGAGTACCAGCAGCACGGGGACCAGCAAGGCGACGCGGGTCATCTTGACGATGGTGGCGACTTCCGTGGTGGCCGGGTCGATGTTGCTGGCCGCGCCTACGACTTGCGCCACTTCGTGCACGGTACCGCCGATGTAGATGCCCAGCGCCTGGGTGTCGAAGTGCAGCCAGCCGGCGTGGTAGAAGACCGGATAGAGGAACATGGACAAGGTGCCGAACAGCACCACGGTGGCTACCGCCACGGCGCTCTTGTGCGGTTGGGCGCGCAAGGTGGGTTCGAAGGCCAGCACTGCCGCGGCGCCGCAGATGGCGCTGCCGGCGGAGGTGAGCATGGCGGTGTCGCGGTCCAGGCCCAGCAGGCGCTGGCCGACGACGTTGCCCAGGACCAGGGTGCCGACCACGACTGTCACCGATACCGCCAGGCCGGGCAGGCCGACGGCGGCGATCTGCTGGATGCTGATGTTCAGGCCGTAGAACGCGACGGCGATACGCAGCAGCTTGCGGGCGGTGAAGTTGACGCCCATGCCCCAATCGGCGGGCATGGTACCGCGCAGGAAATTCCCGTAGATCATGCCGCAGACGATGCCCACGACCAGGGGGGAAAAACCCAGCCCGCGGATGAAGGGCAGGTCGGCCAGTTGCACCACCGCGGCGGCCAGCAGGCCTACGAACAGCACACCGTTGAGCTTGTCGCGCCAGGGCGAGGGGAGGGGGAGAGCAGCGGTCGACATGTGAATATCTTTATTAACAAATAACTTAAAGAAATAATAAATCGCATCGTGTTATTTGGAAAATGGCATTTATGGATATGTAATATCGGAAATTCTGATATGGTGGGCCATGGCATCGAAAGCGCTCCCCGCTCTCCCGCGCGTAGCGTCGCGTCGTGCGACACGACAGAACGCGCCGGGGCGGAACCCGGCGCGCGACGCAAGGCATGAGGAAATGGGGAACTGGGAAATGGGGGGAATTTCCCCTCAAAAAATATCTCCGCAGGAGCGCAGGTTTGCACTTGGCATCTTCGCCGCGCCCGCAGGCAGGGCGCAGCCACGGGGCGATAGCCCAAAGCAGGGGTGACGGGGGGATCCCCCATCACCCAAATATCTCCACCGGAGCGGAGGTTACGTCCCGCATCCGCGTCGCGCCCGCAGACAGGGCACGGCCGCAGGGGCGATAGCCCGAGGAAGGGGCGATGGGGGATACCCCATCATTTAAAAATTCTTCTCACGAGGTTTCACCATGACCCCAGAGCAGCTTCTGACGTTTGCCTACGTGGCGGACGCGGGGAATATCAGCCGGGCCGGCGAGATGTTGCATCTGTCGCAGCCGGCCGTATCCGGACAATTACGGGCCCTGCAGGATTGGTTCGGCGAACCGTTGTACCGCCGCCGCGGCCACGGCGTGGTGCTGACCAGCGCCGGTGAACGCCTGGCGGATCAGGCGCGACTGCTGCGACAGGCGTATGGCCAGGCCCGCGCCGTCCGCGATGATTGGCGCAATGTGGCGTCGGGAACCCTGCGCCTGGGCGCCAGCACGACGCCAGCCAGCTATCTGCTGCCCGCCCTGGTGGCCGAATTCCGCCAGCGTTATCCGGCCGTCACGCTGCATCTGTCGGACGGCAACACCGCGCAGATCGTGCAGCGATTACCCCTGCTGGACATGGCGTTCATCGAAGGCGAGGTCCCCACCGGCCTGCCCGCCGACACCGAAGCCCATGCCTGGCGCCGCGACGAGGTCGTGGCGGTCGTGCGGGCCGACCACCCGCTGGGGCAGGGCAGCTCGGTCACCCTGGATCAATTGGCCAGCTATTCCCTGGTGATGCGGGAACCCGGCTCAGGCGTGCGGCGCCTGGTGGAGCAGGCCTTCGCGCAATCCGGCCTGGCGCCCGAAGTCGCGCTGGAGCTGGCGGGGGTGGAGGGCGTCAAGCAGGCAGTACGCGCCGGCCTGGGCGTGGGTTTTGTCTCGGTCATGTCGATGCGGCACGAGGACGGGGCATTGAAGGGCCTGCGCATCGGCGCTCCCGGCAGCTCGGGCGGCCCGGACAATCCCGATGCCGAAGGACTGACCCGCACCTTGAGCATCCTGCTGCCCCACGCCGCCGCCCCGGCCCGCGCCGCAGCGTTATTCCTCGAACTCTGCCGCCGCGAAGCCGCGGCCCCGGTCGCCTGACGCGTGACGCCTGAAGCCTGAAGCCAGGCGCGTCCCCGACCGCGGCGGGCCGGCACTTGGCCGCCGCCAGCCACGGTCACGCCGACCCAGGGCCTCGCCCGTTTCTCAGCGATCCTGCCCCAGCCACTGGCGCGCCACTTCCACCCAATACGTCCCGCCCAAAGGCAGCAGATCGTCGTTGAAGTCGTAGCTGCCGTTGTGCAGCATGCAGGGCCCCAGCCCGTGGCCGGCGTCGCGATGGCCGCCTTCGCCATTGCCGATCCACACATACGCGCCTTCCTTGGCCTGCAGCATGAAGGCAAAGTCCTCGGCGCCCATGGTGGGCTGGACGTCCGCATTGACGTTCTCCGCCCCGACCATGCCGCGCATCACCTCGGCGCAGAAAGCCGCGTGGGCAGGATGGTTGATGGTAGGCGGATAGTTGCGCGCGAAAATGAACTCGACCTGGCAATCCAGGGCGGCGCAGGTGTGCTCGATGATTTCGCGCATGCGCCGCTCGATCAGGTCCAGCGTCTCCAGCGTGAAGGTGCGCACCGTGCCCCGCATGACGGCCTCGGTGGGCACCACATTGTCGGCACTGCCGGTGTGGATCTGGGTGATGCTGAGCACCGCGGCATCCAGCGGATTGCGGTTGCGCGTAATGATGGTCTGCAGCGATTGCGCCACCTGCACCGCCGTCATCACCGGATCGACGCCCAGATTGGGCATCCCCGCATGCGTGCCCTTGCCGGTGATGTTGATGATGAATTCGTTGCTGGACGCCATGATGGGGCCGGAAGTCAGGCCGAAGGTGCCGACTTTCATCCCGGGCCAGTTATGCATGCCGAACACCGCTTCCATGGGAAATTTTTCGAACAGGCCGTCGTCGACCATCCGCTTGGCGCCGCCGCCATTTTCCTCGGCGGGCTGGAAGATCACGTAGACGGTGCCGTCGAAATTGCGCTGGTCGGCCAGGTAGCGCGCCGCCGCCAGCAGCATCGCGGTGTGGCCGTCATGGCCGCAGGCGTGCATCTTCCCGGGGGTACGGCTGGCGTGCTCGAACGTGTTGGTTTCCTGCATGGGCAGGGCATCCATGTCGGCGCGCAGGCCCACCGCGCGGCCATTGTCGCTGCGGCCCTTGATGGTGCCGACCACGCCGGTGCCCGCCAGCCCCCGATGCGTGGGGATGCCCCAGGCCTCCAGTTGGGCGGCGACCACGTCGGCGGTGCGATGTTCTTCGTAGGCCAGTTCGGGATGCGCGTGCAAGTCGCGGCGTATGGCGGCGATTTCCGCCTGCCAGGCGATGATGGGTTCGAGCAGATTCATGGGGCACCATAGGGGCGCGCTACGGATAGGCGCGGCTGCGGGCGGCGCCGGTGGGCGCACGCCGGGGAGAGGACATCTGAGCGTATCATCAAACCCAAAACATACTAAATGGAGACTAACCATGCCCCGTCCATGGCTCAGCCACTATCCGCAGGGTGTCCCCGCGGATATTTCCGCCGATGGCTATGTGTCCCTGGTCGATCTGCTGGACCGGGCCTGCGAACGCTACGCCAGCCGGGTGGCCTGCACGGCGCTGGGAACCGACATCAGCTATGGACGGCTGGACCGCTACGCCCGCTACTTCGCCGGCTGGCTGCAATCGCTGCAACTGGCACCGGGCACGCGGGTGGCCCTGATGATGCCCAATGTACCCGCCTACCTGGCATGCGTACTGGGCGTGCTGCGGGCCGGCCACGTGGTGGTCAACGTCAATCCGCTGTACAAGGCCATGGAACTGCAGCGGCAGCTGGAGGACAGCGGCGCCGAGGTCATCGTGGTGCTGGAGCGCTTCGCGCACGTGGTGCAGGAAGTGCGCGGCGCCGCCACCCCGCCGGCCGCGCTCCGCCACGTGGTGGTGGTGGCCATCGGCGACCTGCTGGGCGGGTTCAAGGAAGTCCTGGTCAACGTCGTGGCACGCCACGTCAAGAAGCTGGTGCCGCGCTGGCGCATCGCCGGCGCCCGCAAGCTGACGGCGGTATTGCACGCGGGCCGGCGCGCCGGCTTCCAGCCGCCAGTGCTGTCCATGGACAACCTGGCGGTGCTGCAATATACGGGCGGCACCACCGGCATCCCCAAGGGGGCGATGCTGACCCACCGCAATCTGGCCAACAACGTCCTGCAGACCGAAGCCGTGGCGTGGCCGGCCTTGCACGATATCGCCGGGCAGATGACCATCCTCAGCGCCTTGCCGCTGTATCACGTCTTCGCCATGACGGTGTGCGGCCTGTACGGCATCCACGCGGGGATGCGCAATCTGCTGATCCTCGATCCGCGCGATCACGCGACGCTGGTGAAGGCGTGGCAGCGGACGCCGGTGAACATCTTCCCGGGCGTCAACACGCTGTTCAATGCGCTATCGCACAACACGGCCTTCGCCGCGCTGGATTTTTCAGCCTTGCGGCTGACCTTCGGCGGCGGCATGGCGGTGCAGGGCGCGGTGGCGGAGCGCTGGATGAAGATGACCGGGCGGCCGGTGATCGAGGGCTATGGCCTGTCGGAGACCGCGCCGGTCGCCGCCGTCAATCCCACCGATTCCCTCATTTATTCCGGCAGCATCGGTTTGCCGGTGCCCTCCACCGACATTGCCATCCTGGACGATGCCGGCCGGCAGCTGGACTATGGCGAGCGGGGCGAGGTCTGCATCCGTGGGCCGCAAGTGATGCGGGGCTATTGGCGCCGGCCCGACGAGACGCGCATGGTGATGACCGAGGACGGTTTTTTCCGTACCGGCGACATCGGCGTGATGGACGACCAGGGCTATGTCCGCATCGTCGATCGCAAGAAGGACATGATCACGGTCTCGGGCTTCAAGGTTTATCCCAACGAAGTCGAGGATGCCATCGCCGCCTTGCCGGGCGTGCGTGAAGTGGCGGCCGTGGGCGTCGACGACACCCATTCGGGGGAAGTGGTGAAAGCCTATGTGGTGCGCGACGATGAGGCCCTGACCGAAGCCCAGGTAAAGGACTGGTGCCGCACGCGCCTGACCGGGTACAAGTGTCCGCGCATGGTCGAGTTCCGCGCGGAGTTGCCCAAGAGCAATGTGGGCAAGATCCTGCGGCGCGAATTGCGCGAGCAGTGATTGGGGCAGCCCATGGTGGGCCGCGGTGCTCACGCTCGGGCTTGTTTCCCGGTGTTCACGCCGGCGCCTGCGCCGGTGCCCGCGCCTCGCTGCTTAGGTCGGCGCCTTCGTCGGCGCTGTCAGATGCGGCGCCAGCATGCCCTTCAAGGCCTGGGCGATATGCGGGTTGCCCGAGACCACATAGCCGCCGATGGGCCACGGATCGATGCCATACATGTCTTCCGCCACGCCGCCCGCTTCGCGCAGGATCAAGGTGCCGGCGGCGACGTCCCACGGGGCCAGGCCCATTTCCCAGTAGCCGTCGAAACGGCCGGCCGCGGTCCAGGCCAGGTCCAGCGAGGCCGCGCCCAGGCGCCGCACGCCGCGCGTGTGCTCGATGGCGTGGTGCAGGCTGGGCATGTATTGGTTGGCGAAGGAGAAGTCGCGGAAAGGAAAGCCCGTGGCCAGCACGGCATCGTCCAGCGTGGCCGTGCGCGAGCAGTGGATGCGGTGCCCGTTGAGCCAGGCGCCGATGCCGTAGACGGCATTGAACAGTTCTTCGCGGCAGGGGTCGTAGATGGCGGCCACCACGGGCGTATCCACGTCCACCGTGGTACCGGCGGCGACCTGCGTGCCGGCATGGGCGATCAGCGCGATCGACACGGCATAATGCGGGATGCCGTGCAGGAAGTTGGTGGTGCCGTCGAGCGGGTCGATATACCAGGTGGCGCGGCCGGCGACCTTGCCGCCGGTTTCCTCGGCGACTATGCCGAAGTGGGGCGTGCGCTCGCGCAGTTCCTGGATCACCGCTTCCTCGGCTTCGCGGTCCGCCTGGGACACCAGATCGTTACGGGCCTTGCGGTCGATCACGAGATCGGCGCGATGGTGCGAATACGATTGCAGGATGGCGGCGCCGGCGTGTGCCGCCGTTACCGCGGCATCCAAGGCCGCGCCCAGGTCGAGAGGTGCATCCGTCGACGGAGTCTGGCTGGTGTTTTGCATGCAGTGTGACCTTTATACGTAGGAGGCAGGCGGCGAACCTGGCGGTGTGCCGGCGGCCGTCGCCCCGCGCACGAGGCGATGGCGGTTCGGTGCGCCAGACCATGCCCAGGGTGTAATCTGCCGGCCGCATTACTCGCGATTCTACGCTTTCAAGTTCAACGCAATATGTACGACCCGGATCGCCGGGTCACATTACCGATGTCCTCGTTGTTTTCATACCAGCCCCTGATTTCCGCCGAACCGGCCCTGGATGCGCGCGGCCTTCCCTATAGCGAGCGCTATGGCGACGTCTATCACTCCCCGCACGGGCCGTGGGGGCAGATCGACTATGTTTTCCTGCGCGGCAACGGCCTGCCTGGGCGCTGGCGGGGGCGGCAGGCTTTTACGGTCTGCGAGACCGGCTTCGGCCTGGGGCTGAATTTTCTTGGCTTGTGGCGGGCCTGGCGCGCGGATCCGGCGCGCTCGCGGCGTTTGCACATGGTGTCTTTCGAAGCGCATCCCTGGCGGCACGAGGATCTGGCGCGGCAACTGGGCGAGCTGGCGGGCGGGGAGGACGTGCGGCCCTTGGCCGAAGCGCTGTTGCAGCAATGGCCGCCGCTGTTGCCGGGGGTGCATCGGCTGGAGTTCGAGCAGGGGGCGGTGACGTTGACGCTGGTATTCGGCGATGCGGCCGCCTGCGTGCCGCGGGTGCGTTTCGGCGCGGATGCATTCTTTCTCGATGGCTTCAAGCCGAAGCGTAACCCGGCCATGTGGACGCCCGAGTTGATCCAGGCGCTGGCGGCGCACGCGGCGCCTGGCGCGACCCTGGCCACCTGGTGCAGCGCGGGCGCGGTACGCCGATCCTTGCGGGACGCGGGTTTCGACGTCGAACGGGAGGACGGGTTCGGTACCAAGACGCATATGGTGGCCGGGCGGTGGGCAGGGGTGGCCGCGCCCGGCACGGACGCAGATGCCGGTGCTGGCGTATCCCTGGCCGAAACGCTGAGCGAGCGGGTACGTGAGGGTTACGTCCTGGTGGTTGGAGCGGGCCTCGCGGGCGCCGGCGTGGCGCACGCCCTGGCCTTGCGCGGTGTTGCCGTCATGGTGGTGGATGCCCCGCCGGCATCTGGGCCTGAGCTCGGACCTCGACCCGGATTTTCAGTTGAGTCTGGAGACGCCACGGCCGGTCAGGCAGCCACGACGCCGCATGGCGGCCATCTGGCGGCGGCGCTCACGCCCTTGGTCTCGCGTGATGACAACGTGCGCGCGCGGCTGTCGCGCGCGGGCAGCCAGCGCGCTTTGGCCCGCTGGCTCGGGCTGCCCGGCCCGGCCGCGCCCGTGCGTTGCGGCACGCTGCAATTGACGCGCGACCGTAGCCGCGGCGCCAAGGCCGGCACGGCCGTTGCCGCAACCACGACCGCGACCACGACCGCGACCGCGACCGCGACCGCGACCGCGACCGCGACTGCGACGGCGAGCGCTGCGGCGGGCCGTGGCGCCGCTGCGGAAAAGGCGCAGACTGCGGTTGGCGACAAGGATCTGGATGCGGCGAACGAGAGCATGTTGGCAACGTTGGCTTTCCCGGCGGAGTGGGTGCGCGCCGTGGATGCGGAGGAAGCAGCGGGACTCGCCGGCGTGCCGGTATCGCGTGGCGGCTTGTACTTTGGCGATGGCCTGCTGGTCCAGCCCCAGCCCCTGATCGACGCCTTGCTCGCGACGCCCGGCATCACGCGCCGGACCGCAAGCGTACTGCGGCTGGAAGCGGCAGCGGAAGGCTGGGTTGCCGAAATCGAGGCCGAGGGCGAAGCCGGTGGCGAATCGCGCCCGGGAGAGGCTGCGGTAGCGGGTCTGGTCGGGGCTCAGGGCGGCAAAACAGGCAGGTTGCCGCCGGCTGCCGCCGTGGTGCTGGCCAATGCGGCCGGGACGCCTGCCGTGCTGGCGGCCAGCGGGCTGCTGGCGCGCCTGCCCCGCGTGGCCCAGATGCACGCCCTGGCGGGCGAAGTCACGCGGGTCGACGCCGAACTGCTGGACGGCGGCCCACGCTGCATCATCGGCGGCGAGGGCTATCTTCTGCCCGCGGTCGACGGCGGATGCGTCGCGGGCAGCACTTATGTGCACGGCGCGAGTTCCGCCCAAATCAGTGCGGCGGGCCAGGGCGTATGCCTGGACAAGGCCGCCGGCCTGCTAAGCGGCCCGCCCGCTGCCGCGCTGACGCACCTGGCTCGGCAACTCGCCGGCGCCTCCGCCGGCCAAGCGAGTGGTGGCCCGGCGCCGGGGAATTCAGCGCCAGGGGATCCAGCGCAAGGGAATCCTTCAAATGGCGCCGCAGCCGTGCCAACCCACCTCCCAGGCTGGGCCGGCTGGCGGGCAGTCTTGCCCGGGCGCCTGCCGGCCATCGGCCCCGTCCCGGAGGCCCCCGGTCTGCTCCTGGCCACCGGTTACGCCTCTCGCGGCCTCAGTTGGAGTGCCCTCGCAGGGGATATCATTGCGGCGATTTTGTGCGGCGAACCGCTACCGTTGGAGGACGACCTTCTGGCGGAGATCACGCCGCGCTGATCTTTTGAATTTTGCCGGTTATCAAAAAATACGCGTAATTGGGGCAATTTTGCCGTCAGTTGAGCGTTCTTCTCATTCCGTCACGGCACCGCCGGGCGGTGTAATCCACGCAAAATGAGTGCTCGCTTCGCCGCCTGGGCGCATACTTACGCGCGCCTGTCGGGCCCCTCATACGGCCCCAAAAAGTGAGACGAGTTTATTTCAGCGGATAAATCCGTCAAAATAGCGCCTTTTGATGCTTTTTTGGCTTCAGCGGGGGATGCTCTGTGCCGTCTAAGTACGACTTTGCCCACACTAACCAACTCGAGACGGTCGAGTTGCTGACTGCCCGCCCCAGCCGTATCGATTTCGACGCGGGCGACGGTCTGCGCCTGGTGGTTGAGGCGCATGCGCCTAATGTATTTCGCCTGCGATTCGGTTTAGCGCATCAGTTTGCGGACGACAAACTGACGCCGCGTGCGCGCGCGGTCGCCGAGATGTTGCTGGCGCGCCAGGAGGCCGTCGGCGAGGCCACCGTGGCCCCCTTGGGGGCCAGCGATGGTGACGGTCCTGGCACCGGTTGGCGTATCACCCAGGGCGACTCGGCCCTGGAAGTGCGTAACGATCCACTCAGCGTCGCGCTGTTCAAGGGCGAACAATGCGTCCTGGAATCGGCGCTGAATGAACATACGCCTGGTTTTGGCTTCAATGCCCTGGACGACGCCAACGAGGCGGTCTGGACCGCCGGCTTCGCGCTGAACGCGCAGGACCGTATCTACGGCCTGGGCGAGACGCCGGGCGACCTGGACCGGCGCGGCGAAGACGTCGTCTCCGACGATCCTGAACACCGTGCCCTGCCTCTGGCGTGGAGCCCGGCGGGTTGGGGTGTCTACGTGAACACCATCCGGCGCGTGCAGCACGCACCGGGCGTGGCGCCGGCCGACGATGCGTACATCGTCACGGTCGATGACACGGTGCTGGACCTGTTCCTGTTCGCCGGCGAGCCGGCCGAGGTGCTCAATCAATACACCGCGCTCACGGGCCGCGCCGGGCAACCGGTGCTGTGGGCGATGGGCGTATGGCTGCGCCAGGCCGAAGGCGAGATGCCGACGCAGACCGCCGCCCTGATCGAGCGCCTGCGCGAACAGCAACTGCCGCTGGACGCGGTGGCGCTGGCACAGCCGGCCGCCTGGTCGTTCCAGGCCGACAAGCCGCTGCTCGAATGGGACGCCGCGCGCTTCCCCGATGCCAAGCAGATGCTGGCCCTGTTCCACAAGCACAACGTGCATGTGTGCGCCGCCGGCTTCCCCGGTGTCGTCTTGCACACGCCGTTGTTCGAGGAACTGGAGGATCGCGGCTGGCTGTTGCTCAAGGACGAGGGCGGCGCCCAGGTCTTCGACGGTACGCCGGCATCGGGCGGCAAGCCTTTCGGCCTGCTGGACCTGACCCATCGCGACGTGTATTCGCTTTGGGTCGAACGCCATCGCCAACTGATCGACGACGGCCTGGACGCGCCCGCGGGCGATGCCCAGCCGGCTATCCCCGATACCGTCACCGCGCGCGGTGGCGAATCGGGCCCGGCCTTGCGCACTATCTATCCCCTGCTGGCCCGCCGTGCCCTGTATGACGCCGTGGCCGGCCTCAAGGTGCCGCCCGAAGGCGTCGCGCCGGGTGCCGACCTGTTCCCGGGCGCCCAGCGCCTGCCGTGGCAGACCGGCCCTGTGGTCAGCAATGACTGGGACGGCCTGCAGCACAGCCTGCGTACCGCCTTGTCGGTGGGCGCCAGCGGTATCCCTGTGCAGATGCACAACCTGGGTTGCGCCACCGCACCCCAGGACGGCATGACGCCGGAACTGTATCTGCGTTGGCTGACCTTCGGCGTCTTTTCCGCCAACTTCTGTTTCGAAGGCGTGGATCGCCTGCTGCCGTGGGCTTTCGGCGAGGAAACGCTGGCGCATGCCCGGACCTGGCTGCAGTGGCGCTATCGCCTGGTGCCTTACGTCCTGGGCGCCATCGAAGACGCCGCCCGCACCGGCCTGCCGGTGCAGCGCTCGATGGCGATGTCCTTCCCCAACGACCCGCAAGCCCACGACTGGGACTTGCAATACCTGTTGGGGCCGGCCTTGCTGGTCGCGCCCATCGTGCAACCGGGCCAGAGCGTGCAGGTTTATCTGCCCAAGGGCGACGCCTGGTGGGATCTGAATACGGGCCACCGTTACGAAGGCGGAAGCGTCTGGAATATCGAGTGCGGCCTGGGCCAGTATCCGGTGTTCGGGCGCGAAGGCCACATGCTTTGCCTGGGACCGGCCGCCCAGCATACGGGTGAATTCAATTCCGCCCGTATCCTGGACGAAGTCTGGATGTTCGGCATGCCGGTGCATAACCCTGTGGTCATGCGCAACAAGATCCGTGTCATGCAGATGCAGGGCTCCAGTTACATCAAGGGCCTGGAAGGCTTGCGCATCCTGCCGTCCGAGGGCCTGGAGGTCAAACGCCGCGGCGCCGAAGTGCGTATTTCACGCGCGCGCTGACGTTTTTCCCATGCCGCGCCATGGTTCCTTCCCCGGAAGGACCATGGCGTTTTTGTTTCGCTTCGAGCCTTTATAATCAAAAGTTATAAAAAACGGAAGAAACTGTCGTTCTAATAAGAATGGCCATCGTTCAGAATGTCGCGCCATGATCCATATCCAGAATCTCCATAAAACCTATGCCACGCCGCACGGCCGTTTCGAGGCCTTGCGCGGCATCAACCTGGACATCGCCCAGGGCGAGGTGTTTGGAATCATCGGCCCCAGCGGGGCCGGCAAGAGCACGCTGGTCCAGTGCATCAATTTGCTGGAACGCCCGGACGAAGGCACGATCGCCATCGGCGACCAGGCGCTGACCGGCTTGTCCGAAGTGCAGTTGCGCCAGCAGCGGCGCCGCATCGGCATGGTGTTCCAGGGCTTCAATCTGCTGGCGCGCCGCACCGTGTATGGCAACGTCGCCTTGCCGCTGGAAATCGCGGGCATCGCCAAGGCCGAGATTCCGGCGCGCGTCGAGCACCTGCTGGCGCTGGTCGGGCTGGAACATCTGCGCGACCGCTATCCCAGCCAGATCAGCGGCGGCCAGAAGCAGCGGGTGGGCATCGCCCGCGCCCTGGCCAATGCGCCCGACGTGCTGCTGAGCGACGAAGCCACGTCGGCGCTGGATCCGGAAACCACGCATAACATCCTGGCCCTGTTGCGCGACATCAATCGCAAGACCGGCGTCACGGTGGTCATGATCACCCATCAGATGGAAGTGGTGCGCGAGGTCTGCGACCGCGTGGCGGTGCTGGCGCAAGGGCAGATCGTCGAAATGGGGCGCACGCTGGACGTCTTCGCCGCGCCGCGCCACGAAGTGACGCGCGCCATGGTGTCGGCGGCGACGGCGGCCGACCTCAGCGACGCCAGCATGCAGGCGGTGCGCCAGCGCATGAAGGACGCGGTGGCGCGCCGGCCGGAAGCGCCGATGCAACTGCTGCGCCTGTCCGTGGGCGGTGGCGCCGATGGCGCCGCTGAGCTGCTGCAACTGGCGCGGCAGTTCGACCTCGACCTGAACATCGTGCAGGCCCGCGTCGATGACGTCCAGGGCGTTGCCGTCGGCACGCTGTTCGTGCTCGCGCAAGGCCTGCCGGCCGCCCTGAAGCAAACCACGGCCGCCCTGGCAGCCCGTGACATTACCGTATTGGAAATTGCCCATGAGCCCGCAACTGATCGATCTTCTGCTTTCCTCGCTGCTTGAGACCCTGTTGATGGTGGGCGTCTCCAGCGGCGTCGCGGTGCTGCTGGGCGTGCCCCTGGGCGTGGCGCTGATCGTCACCGGCCGCGACGCCATGCTGCAGAACCTGCCGGTCAATCGCGTGCTGGCGGTCGTCATCAATGCCACGCGGTCGGTGCCCTTCGTCATCCTCATGGTGGCGATCATTCCGTTCACGCGCTGGATCGCGCAGACGTCCATCGGTACCGCCGCGGCCATCGTGCCCCTGACGGTTGCCGCCATTCCCTTCATGGCGCGCATTGCCGAGAACGCCATGCGCGAGGTGGATCCCGGCCTGATCACGGCGGCGCGCGCCATGGGCGCCTCGCCCCTGCAAATCATACTCAAGGTGCTGCTGCCCGAGGCCTTGCCGGGCCTGGTCGCGGCCACCATCGTCACCGTGGTCAGCCTGATCGGCTATTCCGCCATGGCTGGCGCCATCGGCGGTGGCGGTCTGGGCGACATGGGCATCCGCTACGGCTACCAGCGCTTCCTGCCGGAAGTCATGCTGGCCGTCGTGGTGGTGCTGGTGCTGCTGGTGCAGGTGATCCAGAGCTTCGGCGACTGGCTGGTGCGACGGATGTCGCATCGCTGATGCGCGGGGACGGTCGACGCCGGGAACGCCCTTGCGTCAGGCCACAACAAGCCCCGAATTTTCCAGGAAACCGCCCGTGATCCGGGACTGACGGTTGCCATTTTTTTATATCCACTCGAGCCGATCCGGCCACAGGAATAGTGCAAATGAAATCGACCCTTCTCAAAGTGCTGGCCACGCTCGCCCTGGGCGCCAGCTTCGTGTTGCCGGCCGCGCAGGCCCAGGACAAGCCGCTGAAGATCGGCGTCACCGCCGGCCCGCACGCGGAGATCTTCGAAGTGGTCAAGCAGGAGGCCGCCAAGCAAGGCCTGAATCTGCAGATCATCGAGTTCTCGGACTACGTGCAGCCCAACGTCGCGCTGGCGGCGGGCGACCTGGATGCCAACAGCTACCAGCACCAGCCGTATCTGGACAACGCCAATGCCGACCGCGGCTACAAGCTGGTGAGCATTGCCAAGACCGTGATCTTCCCGATGGGCGTGTACAGCAAGAAGGTCAAGAGCCTGGCCGACCTGAAGGAAGGCGCCCGCGTCGGTTTGCCCAACGATCCCACCAACGGCGGCCGTGCCCTGTTGCTGCTGCAGACCCAGGGCCTGATCAAGGTCGATCCCAAGGTCGGCCTGAAGGCCACCCCGCTGGACGTGGTGGAAAATCCCAAGAAGATCCGCTTCATCGAGCTGGACGCCGCCCAACTGCCCCGTTCGCTGGATGACACCGACGCGTCGGTGATCAACACCAATTTCGCCATGCAGGCTGGCCTGAACCCCAAGACCGACTCCATCGCCCAGGAAGCGGGCGATTCGCCCTACGCCAACGTGCTGGCGGTGCGTGAAAAGGACAAGGCTCGCCCCGAGTTCGCCAAGCTGGTTGCCGCTTACCACTCCCAGGCCGTGAAGGACTTCATTGCCAAGAAATACAAGGATGCGGTGGTCACTGCCTGGTAAGGTGTCTTGACAGGCAGGCCGATCTTGGCCCATAATCATGGGCTTCGGTCGAGTCGGCAGCTCAGCATGTTCGAGCAGCAGGCTTTTCCTGGCTTTCGGGCAATGTTTCGAGGGCGGGGGTGGTAACTCAGCCGGTTAGAGTATCTGACTTTTAATCAGAGAGTCGTGGGTTCGAGTCCCACCCACCCCACCATAAATCCTCGCAGCATTGAATCGATAAGCCGCATTCAAGCCTCCCCATTCCATGTGGAGGCTTTTTTGTGCCTGCTCGCTCAGGGTTGGATATCCGCCTTCTTCGCGATATCCGTCCACTTGCCGATTTCGCCCGCGATGAAAGCGGGGAAGGGGCGCCCCGCGGTATCGACTTCGGCGCCCTGCCGGGCGAAGAACGCCTGGGTGTCGGCTTGCGCCAGTATCGCGTCCAGCTCGGTGCGCAGCTTCTGCTGTATCGGCGCCGGGACATTGGCCGGCATCGTCAGGCCGAACCAGCTGACCGCGTCGTAGCCCGCAACGCCCGCCTCGGCCACCGTCGGTACCTGCGGCAGCAAGGGCGCGCGATGCGCCGAGGTGACCGCCAGCGCCCGCAACTGGCCGGACTGCAGGTAGGGCAAGGCAGCGGGCAGCGCGGGGATGCTCAACTGGACCTGCCCGGAGATCGTATCCATTACCGCCGGTGCCGCGCCCTTGTAAGGGACGTGCAGCATCGTGGTGCCCGACTTTTCCGCCAGGAGGGCGCCCGCCAGATGCAGCGGACTGCCGACGCCGCCCGAGCCATAGCTGACCTTGCCGGGATGGGCGCGCGCGGCGTCCAGCAGGTCCTTCAGCGTGTGCATGGCGCTCTTGGGATTGACGGCGACCACCGCCGGCGTCGTCACGATCAGGCGCAGATGCGTGAAGTCCTTCAAAGGGTCATAGGGCGTCTTCGTGCCGATTGCCGTCACCATGGAAAACGAGGTGTCGACGAGCATCATCGTGTAGCCGTCCGGCGCTGAGCGCGCGACGTAGGCCGCGCCGATGGCGCCGGATGCACCGGTACGGTTTTCCACGATGACGGATTGTCCCAGCCGTTCGGTCAGCTTCTGCGCCATGTAGCGCGCGGTCTGGTCGCTGGCGCCGCCGGGCGCGAACGGAACGATGATGCGCAGCGGATGGTCGGGGTAGCCGGCCGCCAGCACGGGCCAGGCGGTCATGGCCGCGGACAGGACCAGCAGCGCCTTGGCCAAGGCGCGAGGGATGGTAGGCATATGCAGTCTCCTTGCTTTTGTTCTTATGTCGTTCGGATGCGGTGGCGTTTCACCGGATCACCGTCTTTGTTTTTCATCCTTCAGATGTGGTGGCGTTTCACCAGATCCCAGTCGATGTCGAAGCCGAAGCCGGGCCGGTCGGTCAGGTGCAGCCGTCCGTCGCGCAATTGCGCGCGTTCGGTGAAAAGCTGCGCCCACAGCGGGTCGCGGTTCTCGTCGACGAACACTTCCACGCAATCGCCATTGGCGGCCGCAGCGGCGAGATGCCCGTGGATATGGGGATCGTGGTGCGTGGCCATCAGCACGCCATGGGCTTGCGCGTAGGCGGCGACCCGCAGCCATTCCGTGATGCCCCCCGAGCGTGTCGCGTCGAACTCCATGTAGCGCACGCCGCCCAGGTCGATCAGGTCGCGGCAGGCCCAGCTGTGCATCTCCGACTCGCCACTGGCCAGCGCCACGCGGGTATGCTGCGCCAGGCGGCCCAGCGCGCGCACCGAGTCGTACCAGTGCAGGGGTTCTTCGAACCAATGGATGCCGTAGGGCTCGAACGCGCGGATGGCCGCGATCGCCTGCGGCAGGTTGTACGCGCAGTTGGCGTCGACCATCAGCATGGTGTCCGGGCCGATGGCTTCCCGTACCGCACGCACGCGCGCCACGTCCACGTCCAGGGCCATGCCGCCTACCTTCATCTTGACGCCGTTGAAGCCCTGCGCCACGTATCCCGCCATCTCGGGCGCGATATCCAGGACGTCCGCGCCATCCTGGTAATAGCCGCCGGTGACGTACGCGCGCACGCTGGTGCGCTCGCCGCCCAGCAGCCGCCATACGGGCAGTCCGGCCGCCTTGCCCTTGATGTCCCATAGCGCGATGTCGATGCCGGCCAACGCCGCCAGCATGGCCGCGCGCTTGTCAGGGCCGCCCACGTCCGGCAGCTTCAGCTTGCGTACGGTGCCCGGCGACTGTGTGGTCAGGCCGAACAGGTCGGCCCAGATCGCCTCCTGGGCCAGGGCATCGCGGCCATGCAGATAGCCGTCCAGTTCCGCGACGATTTCAAGGACGCGCGGCATATTGCGTCCATGCAGCGTGGCCAGTCCGGTCGGACCGCCGTCGGTTTCTATCTTTACGATGATCTGGCTGCAGCGGTCGATGACCTCGTTGCTGACCCAGTAGCGCGCACGCAAGGGTATGGTCACGGCATAAGCCTGGATTTTGCGGATTTTCATCGGTCTGTCTCCTCCTGGTCTGGTGCTCTGGTGCTCTGGTTCGCGGTGGCGGTTTCGGACAACTATAGGAGTCAGTCGCTGCGCAACGGCTGGCCGGATCCGCATAGCGGTTATGCCGTTCTTGCGGGGGCGCGCGCGGCGTTCGTTAGAATCCCGCAAAGAGGAGGCAGCCATGAACTCGGATGAACTGGCGCTGTTCGCCAAGGTTGCGCGGCACCGCAGCATCTCGAATGCGGCCATCGAGCTGGGCGTGGACCAATCCACCATCACCCGCCATATCGCGCGCCTGGAGCAGCAGGTAGGTGTGCGGCTGTTCTTTCGCAACGGACGCGGCACCGCCCTGACCGACAGCGGCGCCGCCTTCCTGCGGGCGGCGCAGAAAGTGCTCGATGCCATGGATGAGGCCCAGGGCGTGGCCCATGCCCTGGCGCACCAGGGACCGGCCCGCCTGGTCATCGCCGCGCCCCCCACCATAGGCAGCGTCATCTTCAGCCGCCTGGCGGTGGGCTTGCTGGCGACCTATCCCGCCACCGCGCTGCATTTCGTCGAAGACATGGGCAGCCACGTCCTGAAGCTGCTTACCGATGGGCAGGCCGATATCGGGCTGGTCTACGCGCCCGCCCCAGCCGCGCTGGCCTGGGACAGCCTGCGCCTGACCGAGGCCATCCACCTGGTGGGGCCGAGCGACGCCGCGCCGCTGGGAGCGTCGTTTCCGGCCCGCCGGCTGGGCGAACTCCCGCTGGTTCTACCGACCACTTCCTACGGCTTGCGCATGCAGGCCGAGATGCTGGCCCGCAACTTGGGCATCACCCTGGATGTGCGCGTCGAATGCGACACGGGCAGCGCCACACTGACCCGCATGGTGGCCGATGGCGCCGGCTACACCCTGATGCCCTATGCCATGGTGCGCGACGAGATCGCGCTGGGGCATCTGCAGGCGGCGCCGCTGGCGGACCCGCCGCTGCACCGCGGCATCGTGCTGGCCATGGCGCGCAACCGCGATACGGCGGCCGGTTCCTGGAGCGCCCTGCAGGCGGTGCGCCGCATCGTGGTGGAGTGCGTGCGCGAAGGCGCCTGGCCCGGGGTCAGCGTGGATACGGAAAACGAGGTGGCGGCGCTGGTGGACCAGCCCGCCGGCACCGGCATCGGGATTTAAGTTTCACTGCTCAGCAGCCGTAATGCAGGAAGGATGGGAGCATGCCGCTCCCACGCTTTCTGCCGTTGCCTGCCCATGACCACGCTGTCGTCGCTGTCCTCGCTGGATGCCGTCACTCGCCTGAGTACCGCCTCGTCGCTGGCGCCGAGCGCCGTGGCGCAACAGAGCGCGCCTGCCGCGTCCTCGTCCACCGCGGTCACGCTGGGGCAGAGCGGCACCGTCCAGACCTACTCCGTGCAGAGCGTGAATGCCGCCGCCAGCCCGGTGTGGGAAAGCAATTCCACCGACGCCGTCAGCGCCTTGATGGCCGCCAACAGCCGCACAGGCACACTGTCCAGCCGCTTCAATGGCCTGGGCGCGGCCTTGCTGAACAGTCTGGCCGACGGCGGCGGTACGTATTCGCAATCGGTGCTGCAAGGGACCTCCACCGGCCTGTCCGACGAGGTGGCCGCCGCGGCCACCGCGATACGGCAGCAGTCCCTGCACACCCTGGCCGACAACCAGATGACGCTGTCCGTCAAGACGGCCAGCGGCGTGGCGGTGACGATCACGCTGGGCAGCCAGCAGAACGGTCTTGCCGCCAGCATCGAGGTGGCCGATGGCAAAACCCTCAGCGATGCGGAACGCAAGGCGCTGGGCGCGTTGGCGGACAGTTTCCAGGACGCCGTCGACGGTTTGGCCGCGGTGCCGCCCAAGCTGGCCTTGGGCGGCCTGACGCAGTTCGACAGTTCGGTGTTGTCATCGGTCGATCTGCAGGCCAGCGTCCAGGTCAATGGCGGCGTCCAGACCTTGAGCTTCCATGCCGACAGCAAGAACCGCAGCGTCGAATTCGACGGGCCGGTGGGCACGGTGAAGGTCGATGTCGACTTGTCCGATGCCCGCGTGTTCGGCAACGATGACCAGCGCGCCGCGGCCGTCGCCGATTATCTTTCCCAGATCGATGACGCCGGCCGTCGCGGCCACGGCGATGCCGGCCTGGTGGACCTGTTCAAGGATGCGTTCGCGCAGATGAACAGCAGCTACGGCAAGGCCACCTTGCCCAGCCCCGTCGACAGCCGCCACATCGCCTTGAGCGAACGGGATCACAGCCTGACGTCGGGACTGGCCGATTTCACCGCATCGGTGAAGCAGACGGCCACGTCGCCCAACCCGCTACGGCCCGAGGAGCAGGATACGTTCTCTTTCCAGGCCAACCAGCGTACGGAGATTCGCGGCACCGGCATGCGCGACCGCGCCATCAGCCAGCAACAGTATTCGCATCTGACGGCCAGCTATCACCAGCAGATCGATCCGGATATCCCGATGGATCTGCAAATGGATCCGAACACGCAAAACTACTACTACACACAGATCGACGACAGCGCCAGCGCGCAAGTCGACCTGGGCTATAGCGACGGCAAGCTGGTGCACGCGGTGGCACAGCGTTCGGCCAGCCAGAGCACGCATACGCAGAAGTTCATCGGCGCCAAGATCGTGGAAGATACCATCGTCCCGGACAGCGCCACGCAGGTGGAGAACCTGTTGGACACGCTCAAGCAGGATCCCTCCAGCGAGAGCGATCCCAGCGACATGGACCTGGCGCGCTGGCAGCAGACCATGACGGCACTGCGGCAACGGCTGACGCTGCAGGACACGCCCTCCATCCTGCGGGAGCAGGGGCGCGGGCATGGCATTACTTCGCAAGAATAAGACTTTTCTTATTTTTGACGCTTAGATCAGCAAATAGACTGCGGGCATCTCCTCTTTTTACGTTTTGCGCAACCGTATTGTCGCGGGTGCCTGAGCCGAGATGCTGCTTCACGTCGTACATGCTGTTTGACGCGCGTCGCTCTTGCGCGCAAACCGCGGGCTCGACTGCAACGGCACCTCCCGCGATGCCGTTACGCAGTCGATGCCATGTCCCAACTCCAAACCAAAGCGATCGTCATTCAATTGCTCGGCGGCTTCAGCATCCGGGTCGATGGTGTCGATCGCACCGACGAGATCGGTTATTCCAAACCCAAGCATCTGCTCGCCGTGCTGGCGCTGGCGCACGAACGCGTGTGGTCACGGGCCGCGCTGTCAGAGCTGCTCTGGCCGCAGGGCAACGGCGATGGCCGCGCCAACCTGCGCCAGGCCCTGTGCGTCCTGCGCCGTCTGCTGGCCTCGGCAGGGCAGGCCTTGCTGACCACTTCAGGCACGGTGGCGCTGGATTTCCGCCTGGTCGAAGTCGACGCCATGGTCCTGCTGGGCATGGGCGAGTACGGCGATCTTGCGCTCAAGGACCGGCTCGTCTTCGATCGCGGCGAACTGCTTGAGCATCTGCCGCCGGTGGCAGGCACCGGACTGAACGCGTGGCGCGTCAGCTGGCAATCGAGGCTGGCGCAGGAAGTGTCGCGCTGCCGCCAGCAATACATCGTGTCGCTGACCCGTCGCGGCGCCATCGACGAAGCACTGGCTGGCGCACGCAAATGGGTTTCGCTGCATCCGGGCGACGAACTGGCGCATCGTAACCTCATCCGCCTGTTGCGCGACGCGGGCAGCCGCGAAGCGGCGCTGCGTGCCTATGAGCATTGCGCGGCCGTCATGGGCGAATACTACGAGACCGAACCTTCCGCTGAAACCCGCGCGCTGCTGCAGGCCGGTGCGCCATTGCGCGACACGCCGGCAGCGCCCGCCAATACGCAAGGACAATGGGCCTCCGGACCGGTGGCCATCCTGGCCCTGGCGGTGTCGCAGGACGACGATGGGCAGAGCCGCTGCGCGGTAGACCGCCTGCAGAACACCCGCGAACATCTGCTGCAATTGGTCAGCGGACGCGGCGGCCTGGTGTCGGCGGGCGCCGACGGCAGCATCTCCATTACTTTCGGCTATCCCGAATCCTGCGAGTCGCCCGCGGATGCCGCGGCCCGGCTGGCCTGTGACCTGCGCCGTTTCGCGCCGCCACGCGACGCCATTCTGGGCATGGGCATCCATGCCGACCTCGCCGCCCTGGACGGCGACAGCGCGGATGGCGCGATCATGCTGATCGGCCAGCGCGCCATCCGCCTGGCCTATCTGGCGGGCATGGGCGAAACGCTGGTCAGCGATACCGCCAGCGCGCAATTGCATGACCGCTACGTCATCAGTCCCGATGAACGCTATGGCTTGCGGGTCGGCGTGCTGGATTGTGCCGCCGAGGCCCCGCCCGTGCACCGCATGTTCGGGCGCGCGGCGGAATTCGACATCCTGGTGCGGCGCTGGTCGGAAATCACCACGTCGGGCCGCGGCCGCACCATGCTGCTGCACGGCGAACGGGGCGTCGGCAAGACCTTGCTGATGTCGGTCTTCAGCGAGTACGCAAGGCGCGCCGGCGGCGCGGTGCGCGTGCTGGAGTGCCGCCAGGAGAATCGCCAGCGCAGCCTGCATCCGGTGTACGACTATCTCGTGCGCCATGTGCTGGACAGCGCCGGCGCCGCCAGCCTGGCCTTGTCCGAGGCGGACAAGGAAGTGGCGCGCCTGGTCGAGTCCCTGGGCTATCGCGCGGGCCTGGACCGCCACACCAGCGCCAGCGTCCATGAGCAGGTCTTGCGTCCGGCAACGCCGCGCCAGCGCGGGCAGGGTAGCGACGCCGGCCCCACTGAAGGCGTGCTGCATGCCGTCACCGCGCTGCTGCTGCAACGGGAACGCTCCGGCCAGCCCATGCTGCTGGTCGTCGACAACCTGCAATGGGCGGACCGCGCCACTCAAGAACTGATTGCGCGCCTGGCACGGCTGGTGGAGAGCTCACCGGTAATGCTGGTGATGGCGGCGCGCGCGCCGTCGGCGGATCTGCCCTCGGCGGCGGCCGTGCACGTGGAGCCGTTGAGTTCGGCGGCGATGGTGGAACTGGTCAATGCCCGCGCGCGCGGCAAACGCCTCGCGCCCAAGATACGCCGGCATATCGTCGAAGGCGCTTGCGGCATTCCGCTGCGGGCGGAACAGATGGTGCGCGACTTCCCGCTCGATGGCAGCGAAGCCGATTTGACGCTGGTGGGGGGCTGTGATCCCGCCGAGGGCAATGCCGGCCTGCGTTCGCGCGCGGTGCCCAGCATGAATCTGGATTGAGCACGCGCGTTCGACTTGCTGCCTGGGGAACTGAACAGCGCATCACGGTTACCTATCCGCAATCTGAATGGACCACGGCGCAAGGCGGGGTCCCTCCATCTAACGCACTGCGGATGAAACCATGGACGCATATAGTCTGATCGAATTGTTTGGCAAGGAAAGCTGCATCAACCTCAGCCTGGGAGAGTCCGGCACGGTTGATCTGGTATTTGAGAATGGCGTTACCCTGACGTTGGAACACGACGACCCGCAAGACTTGCTGCATTGCTATGTCGTGCTGGGCCGCATTCCCACTGAAGACGCCAAGCGCCTCACGGTCTACGGCGACTTGCTGGAAGCGAATCTCTTCGGTCACGAGACTGACGGCGCCACCCTGGGAGTCGATAAGCACACCGGGGAAGTGTTGCTGTCGTGGCGTCTGGAACTGCTGGACGCCAACGTCAGCTTGTTGCGCAATATCGTGCAGAAGATGGTCAACGTGGCCGTCGTGTGGCGCGAATACCTGGGCACCGTCGATCGGGGCGACGTCAAGGCGCCCAAGCTGTCGAACACCAAGGAGCCGCAGGTCGCCAGGGCGACACCACAGGGCTATGACGATCTACCGCGCGGTGGATCGATGCGCGCCTGATCCAGGCGCCTCGCCGCGCAGTGTCGTTCACGTAGTGCCGTTCAAAGCGAAAAAGGATATCGAAGCGAATATCCGGGGAGAGACAATGAGTGTCGTGGGCAGAGCCAGCCCGGGATTCGACGGGTGGTGCGCGGACGCGCCCGCGGACCGGATAGACCCTAACCCTGCCGCCGCCGGCATTGGTGTTGATCCCGCCGCCAATACCGCCGCTGATACCGCCGCTGATACCGCTGCTGATACCGCCACCGTTCCCACGCTCCACATCGCCTCGGCAAGGCGGGCCTCGATTGCCCATTCAGTAAAATCGGTGGCTACCGACGTCTCTTGTATCCAGTGTTGGTTTCCTGGGCGCAGGCCGCGCGTCATCACTGAAGAAGTCCGGCGTGCGCGCTTGCAGGAAACCATCACGGCGTCATTCGACTTCCTGGTTCGCGATTTGTCCATCCCCGTCGGGAAGCGCAGCGACGCAGCCACCCGGAAGACAGTGGCCACCATCCAGCGCTTGTTCGAACAGGTGAAGCGACTTGCGGCGTTGATGCCGGACGAGGTGCCGCGAGGCGCCAGTGCGGTGATCTCTGTCTTCGAGAAGGAAGCGTATCGCTGCGTGGACGCCCTGTCGTCTGCCGCCTTCAGCCGTTTGTCCCAGGGCCCCTTGTCGCCCCGAGCGGAGCAAGCCGATGCCCATTACCGCGACGCGCTGCTCATGCGTCTGCATCGTTGCACGGACCTGCCGGCGCAGACAGTGTTGGCAAGCCTGGAACAGGCGTTGCGCGGACGACATATCGACCAGGTTCATGTGGCGTGGCTGGCCACGGCAAGGCGTGAACTGGGCCACCGTACCGCAGCCACGCTGGCGCGCCGCGCCGCCTGCCTGACCGTGGAGCAGGACAGGAGAAAGCTGCAATCCGCTCTGCACGGCATCTTCCTGGGTGTGGACAAGGGCCAGCCCGCCACCCTGGAGGCCGGTGTCGGTGTCCTTCTCGCGCTCGCCAGGCTTGGCGCTGCGGTGTATGCCTTGTACCAACGCTGCCTGCCATTCGGCATCCTGAATGAAGCGAGACAGGAACTCCAACGCATCCGGATTCCCACCCCGCTGGCGATAGCCGCGGACCAATGGCAGCAGTACTGCCAGAGCTGGAAACATGAGTACATCAGGCGCATCGCCGCGTTGGACAGGATCATCGGAGATCTGCAGGAGGCCTGCGGTTTGCCGGATGGCCACGGCGGCATCCGGACACGGCGGGCCGCGCTTGGCTTGAGCCAGTTGGCGGCCTTGTTGCGGGTTGGCCTGGCCGGCCAGGGCATGGAGGATCAACCGGCAGACGCGCGGCTGGACCCCGCACGGCATGGCGACATCGGCCATCGGGACGCGCAGGTGGCGGAGGTAGTGCGGGCCGCGGCAGAGGCGTTGGGCTTGCATGGCGCCCCGGCGCACGCGGAGGATGACGGGGCGCGTGTCTTGCGCCAGGCAACGGTACTCAGCGCCTTGTCCGACAAGGAATTCGCCGCTCTCGTGTCCGCGGCTGACGTCATGGCTGCGTTCGGGCGGTGCGTCGACGCACGTGCCGTCACCGCCGAACGGGATCGCCGGGTCGGCGAGTTCGGCCAGGTGCGGTTCAGGCCGTGCCTGGAACGACTCGTCGCCGAGGGCGATGCCGAGGACTTGCACCGGATGGCCGACGTCGGCGTGTATTTGCGTGACGCCACGGATGCCTTGCTGGCGATGGTGACGCTGTATTCGGTCTGCGGCGGCAAGCTGGACGGCGCGGAGGAAACCGCCGCATTCATTGAGAAGGCCGTCAATCTTGCGTTGCCCGGTCTGCGCATCGCACCCGCGCGCGCGCAGGTACTGCACCGCCTCAGTCTTGCGCTGAACCACGCGCGGGTGGATCTTGCCAGCCACGATCCAGGCCTCCTGCACGACGATCCCGACGACCTTCTGGCGCGTGAAGACTTGATGCAGGGCATCGCTGAGGGCCTGGCCTGCCAGGAAGAGGTCCCTGACATCATTGAAGGTGCTTTCTTCACGCTGATCCGGCGCACGTCATTCGCGGCCAGGCTTGGGGCGTTCGTGTCGTCGGCGCCAGCGCGCATCGTGGATGGTGCTGTGGCGGGGAAGGTGGCCGAGCCCGATCAGGACGAGGATGTGCTGGCGGATGCCGACATTCGCTTGGCACTGCAAAGCGACTTCGGCATCGAGGTACAGGAAAACCTGCTGCGGGATGCCCTGGCGCGTTCCGTGCGGTGGCCGGATTGGGCGCAGCCCATGGCAGTGCGCGAAATCTACAAAGAGGAACTCTCGTTCAAGGATCCACCCATCCAGAGGCTGTCCGGGGTAGCCGCCACAGGCGCACCGGGCAGTTATCCCGTCGACGCGACGGTGGTGAACGAGGATTACGCCAAGGATTACCTGCGTGGTTCCTGTTCCTTGTCGGTCCGCGGCCGGGCCCCCGATGGGACGCCAATATCGTTCGATGCGGTCATGGCTGGCCCCATCGTCGACGCAGGCCCGGACGCGCAGGCGCGCAAGCGCGCTCGCTCGAACGCTGTCGAGGATGCCTTGCGATGCCTGAGCCGAATGGTGGACGCAGGCCAGTTCCAACAGCTAACCCGATTGCTGTCCCAAATGGCGGCCGCGCCGACAGCGGTGGCCGAGACGCGCTCGGCGATCGGCACACCGTTGCGCCTGGCGTCGGGCACGCCCTTGCAAGTCGGTGGCCCCGCGCATACGCACACCTTGATCGAACAGAACCTCGATGACACCTTCGACATGAGCTATCACGTCGAATGGCTGAACGTGAAGGGCGCGAACCTGGTGGACCAGGACACGTGTCTGCCCTCGGCAACCCTCGACCTGGATCCCGCGCTCAGCCGCAAGGCCGTCCGCTATGCCTGGCGGGTGATCGCGGACGAGCTGCCTGTCGTGCAGCCGCTGCGACTTCCGGAATATCGATATTGCCTGGTGCCGGCATAGACGTTGGCGCGTCCACGTTCTCGCCGGAAACGGGCTGGCGCTTTTCAAGCAGCGCCGGCCCAGTCAGAGCATACCCAGTCAGAGCAGACCCAGATCTTTCGCGTAGGCGATCAATTCGGCATCATTGCGCGCCGCCAGTTTGCGCATGGCATCCTGTTTTTGGCGGCTGGTGGTCTTGGCGCTCAATCCCAGGATCTGGGCGATTTCGTTATTGCTGCGGCCGCTGGCAAAAAGCCGCACGACTTCCATTTCACGGGGAGACAAGGCGGCGCGCGCCGTCAACTGCGACTGCGCCACGCCCAATGCCGCGAATTCGTTGCGTATGCTTTCGGTGAAATACGACAAGCCGGATGCCGCGCGTTGAATGGCAGTACTGATTTCCTTGATCGCGGCACTTTTTTCCACCAGCGCCAGGGCGCCGGCCTGCAACGCGGGGCTGATCATGGTGGGCGTCGCGATCTTCGTCAGCACCACTACGTGGATATGCGGATATTGCGCGCGCAACTGCTGCAGCATGGCCAGACCGTCCGGCTGCGTGCCCCCAGGCATGGAGAAGTCGGTGACCACCACATCGCAGGGCGTTTGAGCCAGACAGGCGAACAGGCTGTCCGGGCTATCGGCCGAGCCGACCACGCTGATATCCGGTGAGGTCGCGAGCGCATTCTTTATCCCCAGCAACACTATGGGGTGATCATCGGCCAGTACGACGCGGATCATGTTGAAAACTCCATCCAAAGCTCAAGCAGGTCCGCTGACCCAGGTAGGAATCGACCCGGTAAAGACAGCGGATGTTCATCAGCGCGCGATATCTGATTGACTACCAACGCGTGCGCGTTTTGACCTTCTGACTGCCCGAATCGTTCCCGGCACTACACGGCGCGTTTTAACGCAGAAGTGCATCAAATTTCCGTGTATGTTCCCGCGCGCATTTCCTCTTTCGCTTGATTGCGATAGGTCGTGGGCGTAATGCCTGCGTGGCGCCGGAATGCTACCGTGAAATTGCAGACACTGGGGAAACCGACGTGCCGGGCGATAGCGTGTACGGGCATTCCCGTGCGGGCAAGAAGGCGGCGTGCGGCAGCCATTTTCTTATCGAAAATGAACTTGTGGGCCGATTTTCCCGTTCGCGATTTGAAAATGGAAGAGAGTTTTCTTTCGTGCGTACCGACACTATGGGCCAGTTGTCGAACCGTATGGATGCTGCCGACGTCGGCCTGGATCGCATCCAGGGCATAGCGCAGCAGGATGTCTTCCTGTGAGCCGCCCTCCGGTGCCGCGCCAGGGTTGCTCGCTTCCGCGGCGCCGACCGGACGCAGATGTACCGAAATACGCGCCAGCAGTTCTTCGGCATAAATCGGCTTGGGCACGCAATCCACCGCGCCCACCGCGAAGGCTTCAGTGGTGGCGCCGTTGACGCCGGGCTTCACCAGGAAAATGATGGGTATCGAGTTGGTGTCCTGGGACTGGGACAGCAGCCGCGCCATCATGAAGGCGTCCATCTGCTGCATATCGCCATCGAGCAGGACCATATCCGGGCGCCAGGCCTGGGCCTGGTAGAAACCGTGCCAGCCGGAGGCGAAAGAAACCCTGAACAGCTGGTTGCGCAATAACGCCACGGCGCCGGCCAGGGGCGCTTCCTGATCCGTGATGATCAGGACATGGGCCGGCTTGCGGTGCCGCGACAACATTTTCTTGCTCGGGTTCGCATTGGCGAACATAACCGCGGAGTGACCCGACGAATACTCGTGCAGGGCTTGGGGTTGAGCAGCCATATTCCTCTCCTGATACGGGACGCCTGTAAAAGCCCATTCCGTTGCAGTGCAACGGTGGGTTCACGGTTTCATGTGCACCGCAAACCCGGGTCGGAGCTCATTCCGGCATACCGCGTCATCGCTTTTTATCGACTGGTTGCGCGGTGGCGCAGAATGAGATTGCGCCGCTATCCTAAGTAAGGAACGCAAAATAGACTTTTGAAATAGAAGAGAAACGTTTTGATTTTTGTACTTTTATACAAATTTTTGACGATTTAGTTCGTCCGGACGGTTATTTCTGCTCGCCGGAGGACAGCGAATCGCCGCGCGCCTGCTTTCGAAACAACACGGGGCTGCAGCCCACGTGGCGACGAAAAGCGGCGGCGAAGTTGGCGGGACTGGAAAAACCCAGCGTTTCGGCAATCTCGGAAATACTCAGCTGACGCAGATGCAGCAGTTTCTGCGCGGTACTCATGCGTTCGTCTCGCAGATAATCCTTGACCGATTTACCCAGGGACACGCGGAACGCCTGGGTCAATCTGCGCTCATGCACTCCCATGAGCCGCGCCAGCGATTTGAGGGAAGGCGGATTGGCCAGGCGCTCATTCAAATACCGGCGCGTCATGGCGACGATGGTCTCGTCCGTCGGATTCGCCATCAGCGGCGGCAGGCGAATGTCCATATCCGGCGTCAAGGCGGTTGCCGGACCGGGGGAGGCCGGCGTCGCCACCGGGGCAAGCGCTTGTTCCGCCGCGGGCTTGTCTTCCGAGGTGGCGGCAGGTTTGTTCAGATGGACGCGGATACGGGCCAGCACTTCGACCGGGTTATAGGGCTTGAGAACGTAATCCGCGGCCCCGGAATGGAAACCTTTCAGACGTTCGTCCAGGCGCCCGGAGGCCGTGACGAAAATAATGGGGATATGGGCGGTCTGGGGATTTTCTTTCAGCAGCGTGCACGTCGCATAGCCGTCCATCTGGGGCATGCAGACATCGAGCAAAATCAGGTCGGGACGCGGAAGCGCCTGCGCGCGGGCATAACCCTGGCGACCGTTCATCGCGACAGTCAGCCGATAAGCCTCTTTATCGAGTTCCTGGACCAGGAGCTTGAGATCTGCCGGGCTGTCATCCACCAGCAGGATATGAGGGGAGTATTCGCGATCATCGACCGGGCGCATCAGCAACTCCAGTAACATTGCGATATGTAGGCGTGGCTGCAGCTAGCAAATGTCACCGGAGTATAGCCGTGATTTCGGGCGGAGTATCTTTGAGTAACCTGTCCGGCCCGCCCATACCCGCTATTCGCATGAGACTGGTCGAGGTTATGGATCAAGCGCTCAGGTTTCGGGCAATCCCCTTCAGCGTGTCAAAAAACGCCTTTATCAGATTACTCAGCGTACTCACGAAAAGCTGATATCGATTAACGTTGCGCTGAATATCGATCATGTCGGTCGAATTCAACTTCTTGTTCAGGCCACCCGGCGGGATCACCTTGTTTTGTGCCGCGTTCAATACACGGCTGAGGGGGTCGGAAGGCCCGCTACCATTGGCGAGCGTACTCAGATCATCACTTGTGTCGTCTACGGAATAGGACATGGGAACCTGGGGGGGAGTAGGTAGTTCGGAAAGAAATGCGGCAGAACTATCGTTGGATGGTGACTACCGCATCAGGACCTCTGAAAACGATTTTGTCCTTGGCGATCGACTCCAGCCTGTAGTTATCGTACGTGCCGCCGACCATCAATTTGGTTCCACATGCCAGCATCAGCCAGGGATGCGCGCCGCCCACCACGCTGGTAATGCGAAAGGGAATCGATGCTTCAGGGGGCAGCGCGGGGGGCGGCTCCGGGACGGCATGCACGCTGTTGAAGTTGTTCTTGTTGAACTGTGCCACCAAGGGATGCAGCACGCGCAGTTGCGGGGTGTCGAGACGTTCGGTGTCGATGTTCAAGGCGTCATCGGCCCATTTGATGGGCCCCATGGGCAGCAGCACGGCGTTCATGGCGCGCTGCAGGCGGTTCGTGACGTCCGCCAGCAGGACAATGCCATGGGTTTCCACGGTGACGCCCGCCAGTTTTGCCTCCAGCGTCTGGACGGCGGCGCTGCGGCGTTCCGCGGTGGCCGCGATGCCCTGGATGGTGAGGCGCCCGGAGCCTAGATATTGCACGTTGGAACGCACCAGGAAATCCTTCAGCACATTCTGTGCGGCGCGGATCTGCACCGTGGCGATCTCGACCTTGATGGCCGGCCGTGGCTGAATGCGTGAAAGGGCCTGGGCCAGCTGCTCGTATTCGACGTCGTTGCGCACCCAGCCGGTGACGGTGACCGGATCGTCGTCTTTCTGGTGCACCTGCGCGTCGGACGCCAGGGCCAGCGCGTCCAGGGCCGCCGCAGCCTGGCGCGCGGCGCGTTCGAGCTCCATCTTGTAAGGCGACGCCGGCGTGGCGTTGGCCGTGGCATTGTTCCAGAACATCCGGGTGCCCAGCACCAGGGCCAGGATGACGCCCGCCGCCATGGCGCATGCCGCCGCCCGCTTGTAAGGCCTGGCACGCCGTGCCGCGCTGGTCCGGTCCAGGGCGGCAGCATGCGCCGCGGCGGCCCGCCTGGCCGCTGCCGCGGCGCTGGCTTCGACGGTGGTGGGATCGGGCCAGGGATCGCTGACCGGAGCGACGCTGATCCATACCGGCCCCACCCGCAACGGCATGCCCGGCACGAGCGGGCTTGCCGATGAGGACGCGGCCGCCTTGGCATCCGCGGTGTCGGCGGCCGCTGTCGAATCGGTGGAACCGGCGGTTTCCGTGGTTTCTGTTTGTGTGCCGTCGAAATGCCAGGACTGGTTCACGACGCGGATGTGTCCGGCTTGCGCGGGCATGCCTGGGTCGGAAAGGACTATGTCGCAATCGGCGTCACTGCCGACGCTCATCGTGTTTGCGGCGGGCACGCGGGCCCCCTGGTGCAAACCGGTAAGTATCCTCAGTTCAAGTTGATGGGCGCTCATGATGCGGGGAAATGGTGGGCAAGATTCAGAGTTCGATGCGGGAGAGCGGCTGTATGTTCAGTTCCGCGGACAGTTCCTGATACGACAGGACCGGCAGGTGATACAGGTCGTTCTCGATCAGTTTGCGCACATACCGCCTGATGTCCATGGTGGTCAGCAGGACAGGACGCTGGGCGGTTGTTGCCTGTGGGCCGACCGTCTGCTTTATGCGTTCCAGAAGCAGGGCGGATTGTTCCGGGTCCATCGCAAGATAACTGCCTCCCGACGTTTGACGGATGGCATCGCGCACGGCTTGTTCGGTGGCGGGAGCGAGCAGGTAAACGGGCAGGAAGCCATGTTCGTTTGCATACTTGTAGCTGATGTAACGCTTCAGCCCCATGCGCGCATACTCGGTCAGCAGTACCGTGTCCTTTTCCTTTGGGGCCCATTCGATGAGGGCTTCCAGGATGGCGCGCATATCGCGTATGCAGATGTGCTCGGACACCAGGCGCTGCAGGATCTCCGCCACCTTTTGTACCGGCATGATGCGTTGGGTTTCCTTGACCAGTTCCGGATAGCGAGGCTCCTGTGCGGTCAGCAGCAGGCGCGCTTCCTGGATGCCGAGGAAGTCGGCCGCGTGGCGCCGCAGCGTTTCGGCGGCACGGTCGGCGATGA
Organism: Achromobacter sp. HZ34; assembly: GCF_002209485.1. Classification (GTDB taxonomy): domain Bacteria; phylum Pseudomonadota; class Gammaproteobacteria; order Burkholderiales; family Burkholderiaceae_B; genus Bordetella_C. Next base: position 71,407 of record NZ_NJIX01000006.1, read on the forward strand.
CCTGCGCCGGCCATAGGAAGGGCACGCCGGCGGTGCGCAGCATGGTCGCGTGCTTGTCGGCGATCCAATACTCGCGCTGGTCATGCCAGGTTGCGCCGCCCAGGCGCGGAATGCCCAGCGCCTCCATGTTTTCCGCGCTTTCGCGCGCCAGGATGGCATCCGGCGGGCAATAGCCCTGGTCGGCGGGAACGTCGTACAGGTGGATGCGGTACTGCCGCCCTGCGCGCGCGAGGTCGTCCTCTTCTTCGCCGACGGCGGGTGTCGCCTCGCCGATGTGCACGTGCATCTCCGGCAGGGGGATGCCCAGCTCGCGATACAGTTCCCCCCGTGCAGCCAGATAGTCGCGCTTCAGGTCTTCCGGCTCCAGTTCCGCGTCCAGCTCTGGCGTGATTTCTATGGTCAGCGGACGGGCCGACGATAGCTTGGCCGCGTCGTCCTCCTGTTCCTTGTCCGCAGTGCCTGCCAGCCCGCCACCGTCTTCCCCCCCGACCGGTCCGTCCTTGGCCGCGCGTCCCAGCGTGAAACCGACCAGGCCCAAGATGGCCGCAAGAATCAGGAAGACCACGGTCGGCATGCCGGGAATCAGGCCCATGAACAGTGCCACGGCGGCGCTGATCAACAGCGCGCGCGGATGCGCCATCACTTGCTTGCCGATGTCCTTGCCGACGTTGGAACGCTGCTCGTCCGGCACGCGGGTGACGATGATGCCGGCGGCGATGGCGGTCAGCAGGGCGGGAATTTGCGATATCAGGCCGTCGCCGATACTCAGGATGGAGTAGGTGGTGGCCGCCTCGCTGGCGCTCAAGCCGTGCTGGAGGACGCCGATCGCCAGCCCGCCCAGCAGGTTCACGGCGACGATGATGAGGCCGGCAATGGCATCCCCCTTGACGAACTTCATGGCGCCATCCATCGCGCCGTAAAGTTGGCTTTCCTTCTCCACCAGGCCGCGGCGGCGGCGGGCTTCGTCCTTGTCCAGGGTGCCGGCGCGCACGTCGGCGTCGATGGACATCTGTTTGCCCGGCATGGCGTCCAGGGAGAAGCGGGCAGCCACTTCGGCCACGCGCTCGGATCCCTTCGTGACCACGATGAATTGCACGATGGTCAGGATCAGGAAGACGACCAGGCCGACCACCAGATTGCCGCCGACCACGAAGTTGCCGAAGGTTTCGATGATGTGGCCCGCGTCGCCATTGAGCAGGATCAGGCGGGTGGTGGCGATGGAGATGCCCAGGCGAAACAGCGTTCCGACCAGCAGTACCGAGGGAAACGAGGAGAAGGCCAGGGGGGATGGCAGGTAGATGGCGACCATCAACAGGACGCAGGTCAGCGTGATGTTGGCGCCGATAAGGACATCGACCAGGGTGGTCGGCAGCGGCAGGATCATCATGAAGATGATCGCGATGACGAAGAACGCCAGGACGATGTCGTTGCGGCTGGTGGCCGCCATAACCAGGCGGGATACTCTTTGCATGGTGGGTTCCTGAGCCGCGATCAGCTTGTGGGGGGGGGAGTGGGTACGTGGCCGCGGGTCGCGACGTACCTTTGCATGGCGGCGCGCGCGAGCGTTGCCTGGCTCAGTTTCATGTGGGCCTGGGCGCGAATCAGATTGAAGAGCGGCATTTCCTCGCCCTTGTCGGTGCCTTCCTGCAAGGTGGCCAGCGCGTCGGCGGGGGCGCCGGTGCGCAACTGGGCCAAGGCCTTCATGGCGCGCGAGCGCACGTCCAGGCGGTCCAGGTGGCCGAGCGTCGTCAGCAACTGCAGGGCGCTGCCGGGTTGGTTGTTCTGCAGTAGCGCATACGCGAGCAGGCGCAGTACGGCACAGGCGGCGGGTTGTCTGGGATCCTGGGTCACAAGCGATCAGCCCAGTTTCGGCGAGCGGTGCTTGTAGACGATGAACGTATCGCTGCGCGTGCAGAACCCGCCGACCACGGATTTTCCCGCGCGGATATCCGCTGCCTTCCGGCTGGCCTGGTCCGCGCTGGCCGGATCGGTCGTCTTGGCGTGTTGCAACAGCGCTTTCTCTTTGTCCGCGAGAAAGGCTTGCGTCGTGTTCATGGCATCCGCGAAAGAATCCGCGCCGCGCATGGCCTCGCGATAGGTATCGCGCGAAAGCAGTTGCCGGAACATGGCGAGGTCAAGGCTGATGGCGGGGCCGGTGCCGGTGTTCGCCGCCCACGTGCGCTCGGCGTCCGGGCGCACGCCGGCGACGCCTTGGCCCTGCGAAACGGCGTTGGCGTCGACCGCGGTAGGTGCGGCGGCCGAACCCACGTAAGAAGGGCCGGATGTGGATGTAGGAATTCTGCTCATAGTATTCAAGCCTCAAGTAAGCGCACCGCGGCGCACATCGCGACGCACATCGCAACGCACATCGCAACGCCCGTCGCAACGCACATCGCGGGGCGCGCTGCACGACGCGCCACGGTCCAGCCTTTGCCTGCGCGAGGGAGCTCCATCCCGGCGTGGCGCTGGAATGGAGGCCGAAGGCGCGGCGTTCGCGGAACCGAGGGGTGCCATATCCGACGCGTGTTGCGCCGAAAACGAATTTCAGAAAATTCCCGCGATCCCGGAGGGAGCCGGCGATGCCCCGTTGGGCAGCGCCGACAGCATCCTCACGGGCAGGATCCACGGCGACAGACATCGTGTCTCTGAAGTCGCGTATCTGGAAGCGGGCGTCGTTCGTAGTAACGGACCTATCCAGATAGGTTCCAAGGGCTCGTCCTGAGGCGGATGGAACTAAGTTTTTTCTTGCTTGGAACCGACGGCGATAGCTGGCGACATACCGTTCAAGCCCGTCCCTCCGGGGAACGGGGTCCCACAAGTGGACGACTCACTTTCACGCAATTTTTATATTAGGTGGCGAGATGGCAGACATCCGCAATTCCAGTTTCAACGACGTTGCCTTGATGCAGGCAGCGTTTGTCGCAGGCGGCAGCAATCCGGCCAATTTCACCGGGCTGACGGGTGATTCGGAAGCACTCGACCAAGAACTTCGTGACCTTCTTCCCGCTGATCCTGGCACGGACGACGACGCTCCCGCGCCTGGCTTCACCACGCGTCCCGCGCATGCCGCGGGCAAGGGCGCCGGTCATGGCGCGCAAGGCGCCGGCAAAGGCATGAAGGGCCAGGCTGGCGAACAGCAGGGGCTGCGTGATGAAGGTGGCGCCGGCGCCAAGGGCAAGCATGAAGGCCAGGGCACGGAGCGGCAGGGTGCCGATACGGGCGCGCCCAGGAGCAGCGCCGGCAGGGAAGGCGCGGCCAAGGAAAACCCTGGCAGGGAAGGCGCTGGCAGAGACGGTGCAGGTCAAACGGGTACCGGCAAGGACAAGGCCGGCCCGCCGATGGCCACCGCCAGCCAAGGAAATGCACAGACGCAAAAGCGCGGCAGCCCGGCGAGTGGCCAGGCAAGTCAGGGCGCGCCTGCAGGCGCGGCCAACCTGGCCGCGAACAAGATGTCTCATCAACAGCCCCGGCCAGCGCTGGCCCAGGGCGGCGCCAATGTGGGCATCCCTACCCCGGGGCCAGAGCAGCTTGTTTCCCCATCGATCGGCCAGGCGCCGGCCGGCACCCCGCCGCCAGGCACCCCGCCCCTGCCAGGCGCCAGCCTGGCGCAAGCGACAGGCGCCATGTCGGCCCCGGCGTCCGCGCAAGCCGCTGCCAAGCTTGCGGCCCAGCATGCGGTGTTGCTGCCGCAGGCCCTCGCATCCCAAGGTCCAGGCGACCTTCACCAGCGGCATGCAGCGAAAGGGCCCGGCAAGGATGCCGTGGAAGAGCGCGCGGAAGAAAGCACCGAGGACAGCACGGAGGGAACGGTCACCAGGGGCAGCAGGAAGCGCCGCATGGCACCCCCCCCGCTCACGGGCAAGCAGTCGTCGGATTCGAATTCGAATTCAAATTCGGACGCGAGCGGTGGCGACGGCGGCGGTTCGGACGAAGGGTACGCGTCCGGCCAGGATTCTGTCACTGACTTTGCCAACCCGGGCAAACCAGGCCCGCGGCGCAAGCGCGAGGCGGTGGCGTCGAACGCGGCGGCCACGGAGGCGCCGGTTGCCGACGGTAAGGCCAGCGTGCCCAAGATCAGCGTGGGAGACGTGGATCCCGAGAGGATAAGAAGGATTTTCGCAAACCTGGCTGCCAAGGCGTGGGACGCCAGTACCGACGAGAAGGCCGGGACGGTAGGCAGCTACAGGAACATGCAGGAGCTGCTGGGGCAAATCATGGCAGCGGTGCCTCCCGGTGCCTTCGACGATCCCAGGTTTCCGAACCTGAAGCGGCAGTCCAAGCTGCTCGACAGTTATCTGGGTATCAAGGCAGAGCGCCGCCTCAACCCGGACAAACCGAGTGATCCGCTCGGCGCGCGGTACCTGAGCGCCGCCGACTCCAAGCTGGCGGCCGCGATCGCTACCGGCGATGTGTTCGAAATCGTCTACGCGATCATGAGCGTGATGTTCGGCAGCGCGATGGAAAACACGCGGCAAAGAGCCCTCAAGGTCAGGGAGATCAACGCCGACCAGGAAAGAATTCGCAGCGCCCAGCAGCTGGTGCGGACCCTGGGCCAAGGCTTCAAGCCCGGGGCGGACGGCAAGACCAAGCTCAAGGACAAGGGTAGCGGTATCTCGGAGGCTGATCTCAACAAGCAGATCCTGGAGGCCCAGACGACGCTCAACGAGATCGGCTGGGATCCAAAGACGTATGCCGGCGGCAAGGGAATCTCCAAGGAAACGACCAAGCAGGAGTTGGATGACCTGATCTCCAACATGGATTCGAAACTGACTTCATACAACAACATGAACAGTATCGAGACCAACGACCTGACGCGTGAAGCGCAAGGCGCGCAAGCGTATCTCACCGGTATGAACAGCATCCTTACCAAGGAGAACCAGGCCCTCAACGGCATCGCGACGAGCCTGGCTCGATGACCGCGCAAATAAACAAGGAGGCCGTGGCCGCCGCCGCTGCAAGCCTGCGGGAAACCATGGCGAAACTTGCGCTGGAGCAGGGCAGGCAGCTGACGCCGGCCCTGCGCAAGCGTCTCTACGAGCAGGGGCACACACTTTACGAGGCTGCCCGCTACGAGGAGGCCTACGCGGTGTTCGTGCAACTGATCGCGGAAGACCCCTTCAATCCGCTGGGATTGAAGGCCGCGGCGGCGGCGGCGCAGGCCCAGGGCAAACACGAAGTCGCCCTTGGCTTCTATGTGCCTTTACTGATGACGACGGAAGACCCTGTGAATCTCATGCATTTCGCCGAATGCCTGCTGAAGTTGGGCAAGACGGAGCAAGCCAGGGAAGCACTGGACCTGGCGCAATTGCAATGTGTCGGCGAAGAACATGGCGCGGTGCGGGAGTACTGCGCCACCCTTCAGCGCCAGGTATCCCGGTGCTGAGTATCAAGCAATCGAAGTTCTGATTATTGGAGAAAGCCATGTTAGCTATTCAACGCCCTTATACGGACTCATCTGTCGCTCCGGTGCTTGCTCCGGGCTCTGGTGAATCCAAAGACAATCCCGGCCTGGCGGGCCTGGCGGGCCTGGCGGGCAGATTCGACGATACCCTCAGCTATGAGGCCCTGCTGGGCGGCGTCATCATTCTCGCCACCCTGGCCGGCATGAACAATGACAACGACCTGCGCAAGCAGATCGAGAATGGGAACGAGGCCGGTCGTCGCGCTGCCGACGAGGCGGAGAAGGCGTCGAAATGGCGGTTCTACTCCGGCCTGGCCGGCGCTGGTGTAGCAACCGTTGCCGCCGCTTACGCCATCAAGTCCGCCATGCAGGCCGCTCCCGCGGCGAAGAACGAAATCGCCGCCAACTTGAATGTGAAGGATGCGATGGCAAGCGAAAAGATGGCCGGCGACCAGGCCAGGGCGTCCGTGCAACAGGCCGAGCAGTCGCGCGCCAAGGCCAAGGCGCTGCAGGAGTCGCAGGCCGCCGACCTGGAGAAAACATCGACGGACGGGCAGGGCGCGCAGGACGCAATGGAGAAGAATTCCGCCGAAATAAAAACGCATCTGGACGCTGCCGAAAAAGCCGATGCGGATGCTATCGAGGCGCAGGGTAAGGAAAGAGACCATGCGCATGACCGAACAATGGCAACGATGGATAGCTCGACCGCTTCCGCGCAACGCAACCAGCACCTGGAAAATTCCCGGACCGGGTCGACCGTGGCGAATGCGGCCAATGCAGCGGCTTCGACGGGGGGCGCCTTCGGCGGCGTCTACGATGCGGAAAAGGTCAGGGCGGATGCGGACAAGAACGAGGCGGATGCAAGGAACGGGCTGTCTGCATCGGCCAAGCAAGGCATGCTGGGGCAGGCGAACGACATGATCGGCAATCAGAAGGTCATGAACAACGCCTCCGTGCAAGCCCTGCAGGCCCAGATGCGCTTCTGACGTCCGGGGGAGGCACTATGTTATCCATGGGAACTGCAGGAGCAACGGCTCCGTTTACCTTGCTGGGCGTCCCCGGCGTGAACATGCCGCTCATTGGTGCCGCGCAGTCGTCGCTGAACGGCTTGGCTGGAGAGGATACGCAAGACTTCCCCTCTCTCCAGGAGCAGGCGCCGCTATCGAACGGCAACGGCGCCCCCTCGCTGCCCGGGCGCTATACGAGCGCGGAGGAAGCCAGGTGGGCGACGATGGACATCATGGCCATGTTGCCGGCGATCGACCTGCTGATCGGGACGGGTTTCAGCCAGCGGATGAGCGATGGCAGCAAGAGCCTGAAAGCCAGGCTTGAGTCCAACGAAGCCATGCGGGAAAGCTCGAACCTGAAGCGCGCGGAGGAGCACAAGAAGCGCGCCGAGGCGCAAAATAAGAGTTTCTGGGCACGCATAGGCTCGCTGATCTCGGATGTCGTGACGACGGTCTTCCTTGCCGTGGCCGTCGCCGCCTCATTTGTGTCGGGCGTCGGCGTGGTCGCCAGCCCCTTGCTGATCGCCATGTTGTGCGCCTCGGTCGTGGGGATAGTCGAGAAAACCGTGCAATTCGCGGTCGACGAGAACTTCACGTTCATGAGCGGGTTCAGCTCGGTGGCGAAAGCCATCATCAAGTGGGCTGGTGGCTCCGATGAATTTGCCGAAAAGTTGGGCAATGCCATCGGCGCGGCCCTGGTGATCGCGACAGTCGTGGGCGTCATCAACGATCCCTCGGCGGTGGGGCAACTGGTCTCCAATGAGCTGAAGCTCGTTGGCGTACCGGACGAAATCGCCGACGTCGTGGACCAGGTGATGACCATAGGCGCCACCATCGGGATCATGGCCTTTTCGTTCTACGGCGCGAAGGCGTCCGCGTCCTCCATGGGTGGCTTTTCAAAATTGGCGTCCAATTTGAAAAGCGGCGTGAACGTCAAGAACTTCGCCGTGGCAAGCGATGCGGGCGGACAACTCTTGAGCGCCGGCACGGGGGCCGCGGTGGGCGTGATGAATGGGACAGCCACCTGGGACTCTCGCGACGCGGACAAGATCGCCATCCAGGCGCAGATTCTGCAGGCTGAGTTGAAGGCAAGCGACCGCTACGGCTCGGTCGAATCCGACACCCTGAAGCGTAGTGCGGCGAGCTTCAACGTGTGGCGCGAGGCATACGTCACGATGCTCGGTGGGCACGGCGACATGCTGCGACGACTGACCGGCTCCGTCTTTGGGGATGTGCCGGTCGGGGCTTGACCGCTGTCGTGAGCGGGGGGAAAGCGTTATTGCGATTCGCTTTCTGTCCGGCCCCCGTGCTGTCTTTCCCCTCAAGACCCATCAGGCGCCTGGCCGCGTTCGATGGGTCTTTTTTACGTTGTGGAAGCATAAGAAAAATCGCCTCATCTGCACGGTTCAGACATTTTTTTATCTTCTTTACATCTCCAGGTGGAACCAGAAGGGGGTTGTTCTTTCCTGATGAAGGTTGCGTTCGCGTAAATAACGAGTGAACGCCCTTCGAAAAGTGACTTCCCGACCGAAGCGAACACAGGGAACGCATTTTTCTCCCCCCAATTCAAAACTAAATTCGACTATGAGCGCCCAAGAAAATTTCAGGGCTTCCATCTCGCGGATCACGCTTTTGGAGCCCAACCCAGGTGGCCTGACGCCGTCGGTGACTTCCACTTCGCTGCTGCCCAAGACCGGCAGCGCCGATGGCGTCGCAACGCAACGTTTTGCCGAAATCATGAATGCCGGGCAGCGCGCGGGACACGTGAGCGCCGCTGCCCCGCTGCCGGCGGCGGGGCCAGCGGTCAACCCGCCCGCGGCCAGCCCGCAAGCAGCCAGCCTCTCAGTCCCCGGCGCGTCCTCCGTGTTCCGTAGCGCCGCCGCACAGCATGTGGCACTGGCCGGGACGCCGCCCAGGAATGCCGACGCGGTGAGGCAACGCTTCATCGACACGATGAACTCGGCGCAAAAGCTGGAGCGGGGCGATGCCAAGACGGCGTCTCCGTCGGGGCGTAGCACCGCGACCACGGCGGCTGACACGGGGATCGGGGCCGGTGCCGCCGATGCCGCCGACGCCGACGAGCCGAACCAGCCCGTCGGCTTGAAAGGTGGCATCTCTTCGCTGTTCGGAAAAATCTCAGCCATGCATGCGGATCTGGATAAGCGCATCGTCGATCCGGCGTCCTATAGCAGTGCCGCCAGCATGATCAAGTTGCAGCGCATGACCGGGATGTATTCGATCTATTTCGAGACGCTGTCCAAGGCCGTATTCAAAGTCGTGCGCGACGCGGATACCTTCATGAAGAGCAGTGCCTGATGTTGCGGCGGCTTATGGTACTCGTGCACGCCTGCCGGCGGCTGGGCGGTCGGCGCCTGGGACGGGGGCGGTGGCTGCCGCTCCTGTTCGCCTGCCTGACAACGTTGTCGGCCTGCAGCTCGGACGTCAACATCCTGACCGTGACCAGCGAGAGCGATGCCAATGAGGTGATGTCCTCGTTGCTGAACAACGGCATCACGCCGTCGCGCAGCACCACCAAGACTGGCATCGTCATCGCCGTCCCCAGCTCGGCCATGGCCAATGCGCTGGAGGTGTTGCGCCAGGCTGGCCTGCCGCGTGAACGTTTCGAGGGCCTGGGCAAGACGTTTCAAAAGGAGGGAATGATTTCCTCTCCGGTGGAGGAGCGTGCCCTTTACGTCCATGCCTTGTCGCAGGAACTGGCGAATACGCTGTCGAAGATCGACGGTGTCGTCGTGGCGCGCGTGCATCTGGTCCTGCCGGAGGCCGCGGGCGTGGATCGGGTGGCGACGCCGGCCAAGGCTGGCGTGTTCATCAAGTATCACGCGGATCAACCGCTGGACGCGGTGCTGCCGCAACTGCGCACCATGATCACCCATGCCATTCCCGGCTTGACCGCGGACAACGTCTCCGTTGCGCTGGTGCCGGCGACGACGGGAAAGGAACCCGTGAAGCCGACGCCGGGCAAGGACATCATGGGCGTGACGGTGGCGCCCGAATCGGTCGCGAAAATGGAATTCATCATCGGCGGCCTCTTGCTCGCGGCTTTGGTGTCCATCGGTGCCGGCGGCTTGTTCTGGTGGCGCCACGGCCGTGGCAGGACCGAGGCGCGCCAAGACAAGAACAGTGGCAAGGGCAAGGATGGCGAGGCCGGCAAGACGGCAACGCCGGCCTCCGGCAATCAGGACAGGGAGGCCTCGCGCGTATGAGCAGTTCGTCGGCGCACGCCCTGATCTTCGACGCGGTCTGGTGGCAGTTCAATATGCTGCCCAGCGCGACCCTGCACCAGAGCCACTGGCAGGCGTATCCCCCCGGCCCCGCGCTGGCGGCCATGCAAGCCAGGCCTGATCTGGCGAACGTATGGCATCGCCACTGGTCGCGCCACATCCTGCAATGCCTGGGCATGTGGGAGCGGCCGGCGTCGCCCGCAGCCGGCGCCGCGGACTGGCTGGTCGCCTATGGCTCGTCCGATCTGCGCTTGCTGGCCCGGCGCATGGGGGCCGTGTTGTGTGCGCCGCGCTTGCGCCGTTGCGTCTCGGGTGCGCTCGTGCGGGCACTGGCCGCGGCCATGGGCCAGGATCTGTATGCGCTGACCTTGCTGGGAGATGCCGCGCCCCATCCGGGCCTGGCGGGGCCGGCGTTCGACGATCCCGCGACGGCGCTGGAACAGATCGAATGGCTGGGGTGGGGCGCCCTGCTGCTGGCCTTGGAAAATGAGGACGACGTGCTGCGCCTGCGCCTGGCCCTGCGCCTGCCGGCGGCGGCGATCGCGCCGCGGGGCCTGGCTGCGCCGCAGGCCCTGGCATTGGCCGAAGCCTTGGACGCGCGGGAGCGTACAGCATGAGATTCCGCGTCGTATGTGAATCGGCGCCCAGGGCGATGGGCGCGGCGCGGGTCGCGGCCGGCGGCAAGGTGGTGCGCGCGTCGGACTACTCGCGTTGGGTGCGGGCGAAACACGTGCTGGGCGAGGCTCGGGTCCAGGCCAAGGTGATACGCGACCACGCGCGCGAGGAGCACGTGGCGGAACGCGAGCGTGGCTATCAGGAGGGGCTGCGGGAGGCTCGTGCGGTGCAGGTGGCGGAGATAGACGCAACCCTGCGCCAGGCGCGCGCCTACCTGGACGCCATCGAGGGTGAGATGGTCGACCTGGTGATGGACTGCGTGCGCGAGATCATCGGCGAACTGGATGCGGGCGAGCGCATCGTGCGTATCGTACGCGGCGCGCTCGGGCGCGCCCGGCGGCAGAAGCAGGCCGTCTTGCGCCTGCATACGGACGATGTGGCCACGGTGCTGGCCTGGCGGGATGACCTGCTGGCGGAGTTTCCCGCGGTCGAAGACCTGGATATCGTGGCCACGGCACAGATGGCGCGAGGCGCCTGCCGGGTGGAGACGGAAATCGGCGTGATCGAGGCCGGCGTGGACGCGCAGCTGGCGGCGCTGGAGCAGGCGCTACGCCGGAGTGTCGAGCCGGAGATCGTCGTCGCCGCGGCCGGGCAGGATGGCGGGGGAGGGCACGATGATGAAACTTGAAACCATACTGCCCCGGCTGCGCGGGGCCCTGAGCGACATCCGCACGGTCCGCATCACCGGTCGCGTGACGCAGTCCATCGGCACCATCATCCGGGCCGCGGTGCCGCAGGCGCGCATCGGTGAAATATGCGAGTTGCGCAACCCGGACGACGGCACGGCGGTCCTGGCGGAGGTGGTCGGATTCGCAGCCGGCGCGGCGCTGCTCACGCCCCTGGGCGATATGTGCGGCATCGCCCCCACCACTGAAGTCATCCCGTCCGGCAAGACCATGACGGTGCCGGTGGGCCCGGCGTTGATGGGCCGCGTGCTGGATGGCCTGGGACGGCCGCTGGACGTCGCCGAGCGGGGCGCACTGGTCACCACCGATGTCTATCCGGTGCTGGCGGACGCACCGCATCCGCTGTCGCGCAGCGTGATCGACCGGCCCTTGCCCTTGGGCGTGCGGGTGCTGGACGGCACGCTGACCTGTGGCGAGGGGCAAAGAATGGGCGTGTTCGCCGCCGCCGGCGGCGGCAAGTCCACCTTGATGGGCATGCTGGTCAAAGGCGCCGAGGTCGACATCAATGTGATTGCCTTGATCGGCGAACGGGGGCGCGAAGTGGGCGAGTTCCTGCAGGACGAGCTGGGGCCGGAGATGCTCCAGCGCAGCGTCGTCGTGTGCGCCACCGGCGACAAGTCGCCCATGGAGCGCAGCAAGGCTGCTTTCGTGGCCACCGCGATCGCCGAGTATTTCCGCGACCAAGGCAAGCGCGTGCTGTTCCTGATGGACTCGGTCACGCGCTTTGCACGGGCCCAGCGCGAAATCGGCCTGGCCGCGGGCGAACCGCCCACGCGGCGCGGCTTTCCGCCATCGGTCTTCACCATGCTGCCACGCCTGCTGGAGCGGGCCGGCAACAACGACCGCGGTTCGATCACGGCGTTCTACACCGTCCTGGTCGAGGGCGACGACATGAGCGAGCCCATCGCCGATGAAGTGCGCTCCATCCTGGACGGGCACATCGTGCTGTCGCGCAAGCTGGGCGCCTCCAACCACTATCCGGCGGTCGATGTGCTGGCGTCGGCCAGCCGGGTGATGGGACGGGTGGTGCAGCAAGGGCATAAGGATGCGGCCGGCCGCGTGCGTGAGCTGATGGCGCGCTACCAGGACGTCGAGCTGCTGTTACGCATGGGCGAATACACGCCGGGTGCCGACCCCGATACGGATGAGGCGATCGAGAAGATGCCCGCGATCAATGCATTCCTGCGGCAGCGCGCTTCGGAGTCGCAGGACTTCGTCGATACCGTCGCGCAGCTGGAGCAGCTGGCCTTTGGCCACGCGTCCATGCCTTAAGGGAAAGGGAGAGCCGATGACCTTGTTGAAACGCCTGCTGAATTTGCGCGAAGCCCGGGAAAAGCGCGATGCGCAGTCTGTCCGGCACGCGCGCCATGCGCGGGCGCAGGCCGACGAGGAAGTCGCCACGGCGGAGCGCATCCTGGAACAGGGGCTGCTTGACGCACGCCGCGAAGGTGACGCCTTGTTCGACGGCATGCGCGGTCAGCTGTGGTCCTTGTCGGCAGTGCAGGGCATGCACGGCAAGCTTGAGTCCTTGCGGCAGGGTGCCGAAGCCCTGCGCGCAGGTGTGGCCGAGGCGGAGGAACAGCGCCAGGCCAGCCAGGAGCAGCTGGAGGCGACGCAGGCCGTCCATCGGCGCAGCCAGAAGCAGGTCGGCAAGACCAAGGAAATGCACACCGTGCAGGAACGTGAAATGGCGGCACAAAGAGAACGAAAAGAGGATCTGGAAATGGAAGAAATTGGCTCACTGCGCGCCTCATCGCGCGGTTCATTGCGTGGCTCCCCGCGGAGGTTCACGATATGACGACGACCAGACCCGTGGGTGGGGCAGCGCTGGGACCAGGCACAGGACCAGGTACGGGGCCAGCCTCCCCGGCGGCGTACGCGGCGCAGGCGCTGCGGCCCAACCCGCTGCCCAAGGCATCCGCCAACGATCGAGCCGACGGTACGGCCGCGCGGTCACCGGACAAGCCAGGGGCCGAGCGCCGGGATGTCCGCGGCCCTGATAACGGCGCGCGCGGCCGGCCGGTGGCCGACCCGGCGATGAACGAGGTGCTGACGAAGGCCGACCTGCGTGCGGGAGGGCGTGACGATCTCGACTACGCGGCCGGCATCTTCGCATCCCACTACCTGGACAAGGATCCGAACACCGCCGGCGATGACGGCTTTCCCGGCAATTCCGACGGTAGCGATAGCGGGGCCGCGCCAGCCGTGCATCACGACGCCCGACTGGATGCGCAGGCTACCCATGCCCTGCGTCCTCCAGTCCCCTTGGCTGCCACGCTGTCCGCCGATATCGTCAACCTGCTGACCGTCATCGACAAGGACGGCAGGCGCGCGGTGCGCATGGATCTGCGGCACGCCAGGCTGCCGAAGACGTCGGTCATGCTGGAGAACCTGCCCGAGCGCCTGCAGGTCACTTTCGAATGTGGTGAAGCGAGGGCGCTGGATCTGCTGGGCAAGGAAACCCCGCGCCTGGCCGAAAGCCTGGCGCTGCGCCGCCAGCGCGACTGTAGCGTGCTGGTGAATACGGCGCCGCCGCAGTCCGAAACGCGCTACCGGTCGGATGTGACGGGTGGCCACCCGGCGGCGCCGACGTCGGTATGAGCCCTCACGTGCCGGCGGTTCGCCCCTATCCCTTGCCACGCCTGGCCGCGGCCAGCGTCGCTGCGTACAACGCCCTGGCGCGTTACGGCAAGCAGTTGGACTGGCCGGCCCTGGACGGACGGGATGGACGCTGGCGCCTGAGCATAGGGATGGCGCCGGTGAGCGACGCCGCCCACGCGCCGGCGCTGCGGCTGCGGGCCGATGGCGCGGATGTGCGCCTGGCCGTTGCGCCCGCCGCGCTCGCGGCATGGCTGGAGGCTGCGTTCGCGGGCGTGGGCCGGGTCGATCTGGATCAGTGCGGCTGGGTCACCGATGCCGCGGTGGAGTGCCTGATCGACTTCCTGCGCCCGCGGCTGCGCGTCCTGGGTCTGCCGGCGGGCTGGCAACTGGGCCGGGACGACCGGCAAGCATCGTCATCCGCCGACATCGCCTGGCGCGGCAGCGTGCTGCTGGCGGCGCCCGCCGCCCAGGACGCCTGGACATTGGCGCTGCAGGCCGACGCCGGCGGCCTGGCTTTACTCGCGCGTTGCCTGCCGCGGCAGGCCGTCACGGGCGATGACGTCTGGCTGGACGACGTTCCCATCCCCATGCGCGCCATGCTGGGATACACCGACCTGACCTATGGCGACGTGCACCGGCTCAACGCCGGGGACGTGGTGTTGCTGGACCAGGAATTAGGCGGGAGCCGTGGCGAGATCTGCTTGCGTGCCCCCGATGGCCGGGCCCTGAGGCTGGCCGCGGTCACCCCGGATGTCGCGGGTGACCGGGCCGGCATGCCCGCGCCGTATTTGATAGTTGCGGATTGGATTTCGATCATGTCTCCAGAAGAGAAGGAACACTATCCGGAGGACGATGGTTCTCTGGATTTCGATGCATCGCACGTCAGTGACGACGATGATGCCGTCTACGAAGACGACGACGGTCACGGCGCGGGTCACGACGACGAGGCTGCCGGCCACGTTCTTGCGGACCAGGCCGGCAGCGACGCCATGGATGCCATTCCCATGCGTGTCGGCTTCGATCTGGGCGCGCGTGCCATGCCTTTGGGCGATGTCCGGCGCCTGCGCCAGGGCCAGACCGTAGTGCTGGACTGCGAGGTCGGCACGGCACCGGTGTCCATCCGCGCCAATGGACTCTGCATAGGCCACGGCGAGCTGGTGGAGATCGACGGACGCCTGGGCGTGCGCATCGTCAGCCTGCGGCAGAAGCGGGCATGACCGGCATCGATCCCATCGCGCTGCTCATGGTCGCGGTCGGGCTGTCGCTCATTCCCTTGACCGTCGTGCTGACCACGTCCTTCGTCAAGCTGTCGGTGGTGATGGTGTTGCTGCGCAACGCGCTGGGCCTGCAACAGGCGCCGCCCAATACCGCCATGTACGGGCTGGCGATGATCCTGTCCGTTTACATCATGGCGCCGGTATTCACACAGTCCTTCCAGAAGCTGGAACCGGTGGTCGCAACGCTGGAGCAGCCGGGCCCCATGGCGGACCGCCTGCCTGAAATCGGCAAGGCCCTGAGCGAGGGCGTGCAGCCGCTGCGCGAGTTCATGTTGCGCATCAGCAAGCCCGAGAACCGCGAATTCTTCCTGAAGACCGCTCACCGCCTATGGGGCGAGGAAGCCGCCAAGGACACCAGGCAGGACGACCTGATCATCCTGGCGCCGGCCTTCCTGGTATCGGAGCTGACATCGGCCTTCCAGATCGGTTTCCTGCTGTTCCTGCCCTTCGTCATCATCGACCTGATCGTCTCCAACGTGCTGTTGGCCATGGGGATGATGATGGTGTCGCCGATGACGATCTCCTTGCCGCTGAAGCTGTTCCTGTTCGTCATGGTCGACGGCTGGACGCGCCTGCTGCAGGGATTGGTGCTCACCTACACCTGAATACGAAGGGCTCATCGACCCATGTCCAATGCCGAATTTGTCTATTACATGAAGCAGGCCTTGTACCTGATCTTCTGGCTGTCCCTGCCGCCGATCGCCGTCGCGTCGGTGGTGGGTACCTTGTTCTCGCTGTTCCAGGCCCTGACGCAGATCCAGGAGCAGACGCTGTCCTTCGGCGTCAAACTGATTGCCGTGCTGGCCACCTTGCTATTGACCGGTGTCTGGATGGGCGGCGAGATCTACCAGTTCACCGTCATGCTGATGGCGCGCTTCGCGGCGATACGCTGAGCAGGATATCGCATGGAGGGTTCCTTCGAGAAGGAGTACATCTTGCGCGCCTTGGTCTGCCTGGTGCTGACCCAGGCCCGTATCGTGGCGATGTGCTCGTTCATCCCGGCATTCGGCCGCAACGCCTTGCCCGGCCGCTTGCGGGTGACGCTGACGGGCGTGCTGGGGGCTTTCACCTTGCCGCTGATGATGGCGCAGGCTCCCGAGAAGTTCAATATCGGGCTGCTGACGGTGATCCTGCTCAAGGAGGTCTTCGTGGGTATGTGCATGGGCTACCTGATGGCCGTGCCATTCTGGATCTTCGAGTCCATCGGCACTTTCATCGACAACCAGCGGGGCGCGGGCATCGCATCGATCTTCAATCCGGAGCTGGGCAGCGAAACCACGCCGCTGGGGACCCTGCTGGGGCGTGCCTACGCGGTGCTGTTCTTCACCACTGGTGGCTTCACGCTGTTCCTCACCGTGCTGTATGACAGCTATCGCCTGTGGGACCCCTGGAGCTGGTTTCCGGTGCTGCGCCTGGATGCGCTGCCGCTGTGCCTGGGCCAGGTCGATACGCTGTTGCGTTTGACGGTGCTGTATTCCGGCCCGGCCGTCATCGTCATGTTGTTGGCCGAGGTGGGGCTGGGACTGGCCAGCCGCTTTACCCCGCAGCTGCAGGTGTTCTTCCTGGCGATGCCGATCAAGAGCGCATTGGGGATTCTGATGCTGGCCCTGTACCTGCACGTCCTGGCGCAGTATGCGGCCGGCCTGGGCAGCGGCATGGGTGATGTGCTGGCCATCTTGCGGCCATATTGGGAGCCGCTGTGAGCGAAGCCAAGACCGAACCGCCGTCACACAAGAAATTGCGTGACTCGCGCAAGAAGGGTGACGTGCCCTATAGCAAGGACTTCAGCCAATCCATCCTGCTGGTGTCCCTGCTGGGCTATGCCTTGTTTGGCGGCGGCGCCTTGCTGCCCGCGCTGAAGGCACTGATGGAAGTGCCCACCGGCGTCTATGGCTTGCCGTTTCACCAGGCATTGACCGTGGTGGGGACACGTTGCCTGACGTTGATGCTGCAGATCACGCTGCCGTTCATCGGCATTCTGCTGGTGGTGGGTTTCATGGCGGACGTGCTGCAGGTGGGGTTCCTGGTGGCCTTCGAAAAGGTGAAGCCGTCCGGAAAGAAATTGAATGTGGTGGAAAACGCCAAGAATCTGGTCTCGGCCCGCAACCTGGTGGAGACCCTCAAGGCCGTCGTCAAGATCGTGGCGTTTTCCTGGTTCATCTATGTGTTGATCAAGGACGCCGTGCGGCCGCTGGCCTACGCGGGTTACGCGGGCATAGCGCCGTTCTTCGCGCTGGTATCGCAGCTGATGAAGAAGCTGCTGTTGTACGTCGCGCTGCTGTGCACCGTGCTGGCCGCCTTCGACTTCTCCTGGCAGCGCATGCAGCGCACCAAGCGTTTGCGCATGACCAAGCAGGAGGTCAAGCGCGAATACAAGGAGCAGGAAGGGTCGCCGGAAATCAAGCAGAAGCGTAAGCAGATACGCAACGAGAATGCCAATGACTCGACCCAGCTGGCGAAGAAGGCCACCGCGGTGGTGGCGAATCCCACGCACATTGCCATCGCCTTGTACTACGAGCAGGAGCGCACGCCTTTGCCGGTGCTGCTGGCCAAGGGGTGCGACGACGAAGCCCTGGACATGATCGCCGCCGCCAAGGAAGAGGGCGTGCCCATCATGCGCGACATCCCCCTGGCCCGCCGCCTGTATGCGGACGCCCCCGTGGAGGCCTACATCCCGACGGAGTTCATCGAACCCGTGGCGGCGGTATTGCGTTGGGCCCGCAGCCTGGATGGCGATGGCGCCGATGTGGACGGGGTGAGCGATGGAAAAGATGGGAACGATGTGAACGATGGGCAAACCGCGGAGCGGACAGATGGCGCTGCCACTGCCCACGACGAAAACAAAGACGACCGATAAATCGAAGAACGGATCATGAACAAATTACCCGTGGACGCTGTCCCTACCGTTGCGGCGAAGCGTACGCTCGCAAACAATCCCCACGCCGGCGCGCGAACGGCGTGGCGCTGCATGGCGATGTACAGCGTACGGTTGCTGCTGGCCGCCGCCTTGATGGGCGCCGCGGGGCAGGCCTTGGCCGGGCCGCGTTGGCCCCAGGTGCCGTACACCTACTTCGCCGACCAGCAGAGCCTGCAGGAAGTGCTGCAGCAGTTCGCTTCCGGCTTCAGCCTGTCGCTGCGCCTGGGCAAGGGCGTGGGTGGCGTGGTCAGCGGCAAGTTCAACACCAACACGCCTACCGACTTTCTCGACCGGCTGGGCGGCGTGTATGGGTTCAACTGGTTCGTCTACGCCGGCACGCTCTATGTCAGCGATGCGTCGGAGGTACAGACGCGCACCGTCAGTGCCGGGCCTGGCGGCGTCGGCGGCATGCGCCAGGCCTTGACGCAATTGGGCGTGCTCGATCCCCGTTTTGGCTGGGGCGAGCTGCCCGGACAGAACATGGCGCTGGTCACCGGGCCCAGGGCGTATGTGGATCTGGTGGCGAGCATGTCGCAGGCCTTGCCGACCAACACGGCCAAGCAGGAAATCGAGGTCTTCAGGTTGAAGTACGCTTCGGTCAACGATCGCACCATTACGTACCGGGACCAGACCACGACCACGCCGGGCGTGGCGACGATATTGCGTAACCTCATCGAGGGGCCGAGCGACGCCAAGGTGGATGCCTCGTTGCGCGTCCTGGCGCAGCCTTTGCGTTCCGCGGCGCCTTTGTCCAACGAGGCGACGACGGGCGTCGTGGAGCGCGGCGGCGTTGCTTCGGCATATACCGGCGCGCTGCCGAATCCGGCCTTCGGCGTGGGTGGCCTGGCCGACGCCGAATCCACGGGGCCTGGCGGTGGCGTACGCGTACCGCGGGCCATCCAGGCCGATCCGCGGCTGAACGCGGTGATCATCCAGGATACCCCGGAGCGCATGCCCATTTACCGGGCCTTGATCGCCCAGCTGGATGTCCCCAGCACCTTGATCGAGATCGAAGCCACCATCGTCGACGTGGATGCCAGCGCGGCCGACGAGTTGGGCGTCGATTGGCAAGGCAAGGCCGGACGCTTCAACTACAAGTTCGACAATGGCGCGGGCCCGGAAGGGAAACTCAAGGAAGCCCTGGCGGGCACGCTCAAGGGGGGCTCCGTCGGGCTGGGGTATTCCTCGTCCTTCCTGAACGCGCAGTTGAGTGCGTTGGAGTCGAAGAACCTGGCGGAAATCATGGCGCGTCCGTCAGTGCTCACCACGGACAATACCAGTGCGATCCTCGACCTGAAGCAGACCTTGTACATCGAGCAGACCGGCGAGCGGGTGACGAATATCACACCGGTGTCGGTGGGAACGTCGCTGCGGGTGGTGCCACGCTATATCGAGTCGCCCAATGGACGGCAGGTGGAACTGACCGTCGATATCGAGGATGGCACGGTGGTGGAACCCAAGGCGACGGACAAGCGCACGACCACCAAGGTGAATTCCATCAGCACGCTGGCGCTGGTGGGAGACGGGCAGACATTGGTGATCGGCGGCTACAACACCAATCAGTCGACCAATGGTGTCAACAAAGTGCCGCTGTTGGGAGACATTCCCCTGCTGGGCGGATTGTTCACCAGCGAGAAGAAAAGCCAGAGGCGGACCGAACGCCTGTTCATGATCCGGCCTCGGGTCGTGGCCATCAACGGCCGGCAAATATCGGAAGACGAGGATCTGGTTCCGCGGAGCACTGCGTTGAGTGCGACATGGACCTCGGGATCGGAGATGGGGGATTCCCTTGGACTGATACTGATGGATCGTCGTGTGGCGACCCGGCTGCGTCAATGATGATCGTCCAGATGGAATCCCTTGTCGTGAAGGCGGCGGCGCAGTTCCGCACGCGCACGGGAAAGGCGGCTGCGTATGGTTCCCACGGGAACGCCGACGCGGTCCGCGGCTTCTTCATAGGTGTAGCCATTGAGTCCCATCATCAACAATATTTCCCGCATATGCGACGGCAATTCATCCAGGGTGTTTTGCAGGATGGTCATGGTCTGGTTCTGTTCCGCGACGAAGTCGGGCGCGGGATCGTGCGAAGCGCGGTCGACCAGTACTTCTTCGTTGACGAAGTAGTAACGGCATTCCGGCGCGCGGGATAGATAGTTGCGCACGAGATTCAACGCGATGCCATATAACCAGGTCGACAATTGCGATTCGCCACGAAAGGTATCGTAAGAGCGCGCAGCTTCGAGAAAAGCTTGTTGCGCGAGATCTTCCGCATCAGGGCAGTTACCTATCTGTCGAATGATGAAGCGATGAAGACGGGTGGCGTGATTCTTGACGAGGTCGATGAAGATGTCGTCATGACAATTCTTCAACGCCGGTACCGACCTGGTGGGTAGAGCGCGTTTTTTTGGCCGCTCAACGAGGGGGGCTAGATGTGTCATGATCGCTCGAGTGAGGTTTTGATGCGACCGAGTATCGCCTCATCGAATCGAGCATGGCGCGTTCACCACATGGCCCGTAAGATTCTCATTTGACGTCGCTTTTACGAAGCCCGGGGGAGATCATAAAAAGCGTCAGAATCCTCGCAATTTACGAATCATTTGAGACTTTTCTCATGGCATTTTTTGAAGCCAATTGAACGCTTGTTAATTTCCTGTTCTTGTCCTCCCTAAGCCCGTCTTTCACGTTCATTTTTCCGAAAGTTCGGAACGAAAATTCATCAACGTTACAAAGGTGGCTGGAACACGGGACGACCAGCGTGGTCGCCACGCATGTCGGTGAATACGAATGCAGCGTGCTCCTGCTAGATCGATGACTAGGAGAGAACGGTGGATTCTGGCCAGGATACGATTCCACGGTCCCTACCATACGAATTCGGTGCGGGCGGATTTGGCGTCCTGGGAGGGGCGGCCTTTCGAGCGGGCATGCGTGGGTGTACACGCCTGCCGCGAAGGGCATCCGGCGCGCTCAGGACGATGGGCGCGGACGATGGAACGATAGAGGCGATAGGCATGAGGGTGCGCGCCGGCCCGCCGACGCGTGTGCCATTGCGTTCCTATGTTTATGAAGCGCGGCTGCTGGAGGCCGTGGCGGGCCTGCTGCCCATGATCGCGCAAGGCAATGGCGTGTTCAGCAGTGCCGATGTGCGGCCCTTGCTGGCCACGTTGCTGCGGGTGATGCTCAATCCGCGCGAGGCGGGAACCATCGCGGCGCGCGTCCAGCGCTGCGTGCAGGCATGTCTGGCCGCCCAGGAGGTGGATGATCTGGTGCGCTTGCGGCAAGGCTATGCCAGCAGCCGCAAACGGTTGGAGGACGCCGGACGCCAGTTGGTCGAACGTTGGCGTTGGGAAGGGGGGGAACGCGGCCAGCGCTTGCTGTCGCTGTTTCTCGGCGCCCTGGACGCAGGCCTGGAGCATTGCGCGGCGCGCGCCATGTCGCGTTCCTTGTGCGAGGTGGCGGAACTGTTCGCGGCCGAGACCCTTTGTCCCGGCGTGGAGCCGCTGCCCACCTCGCGCGCGCGCCTGCACGCCGCCTTGCGGGTGCAGGCAGGGCATGTGCAAGTGCTCAAGGCCTCGCGCGAATCGATCACCCAGTTCATCGGCCGTGCGGTGCAGTGCTTGCCGGACATGGCGCTCGGTGCGTTGGCGGGGGCGGCGGCACAGGCGGGCAATATCCAGGCGATGGCCGCTGTCCAGCCCTCGGTTCATGCGCCGTCCGATGACGGCGGACTGGCGCGCCATTTGCCCAAGCTGCTGTTCCTGGCGGCGGCGGATACGGTGCGGGACCGGCTGAAGGCGCGCGTCATCACCGTGGCAGGCGCCATGCGGGCAGAGATCGACGCGGGCGGCGACGCGGCGGCGGCCTTGCGCCTGGCATGGGGGCGCTGCCGTCACGCGCTGGAGCTGATGCAGACGCATGCCATCCGCGCGGCGGGCGTCTCCCTGCCGGACATCGGCATGCTGATGGCGGATCTGTTGCGCCTGGGTGGCAACAGCCTGGAGCCGGGGCTGCTCTATCGCATCTACGAGGGCTTGCCGCAAGCCCTGGCGGCCCGTGATGACGCGGTGCCGCGCCGCCTGCTGCTGCTGGCCTTGCAGCGGGCCCAGGAAGTGGCCCGCAAGGCGCCACTGCCCGATCCGGACAATGGCAACCGCGCCCAGGGCTGGTCGCAGTTGCGTGAGTTGTCCTTCCTGCGCGATATGTCCAACGACACCGTCTCGGGCAATGCGCCGCCGCGCATGCGCGCCGCGCTGCGGCGGGCGCGCGGCGGGGTGTCGCTGGACAGCCTGGACGGCGTGATGACGATGAGCGATCACGAGTTCGGTTGTTTCTACGCGGCCGCCATGGGTCTGGAATTGTTTGGCTGGCGCACGCGCACGCGCGCCTGGCGCGAAGGGTACGCACAACGCATCGCCGTGGCCGACGAGGCGGTGCGTGCGGGGGCACAGCGTTTGTTGCAGCTGCTGCGCCTGCCGCAGGTTGGCGTGGATGCATTGTTGCGCGCCCTGCGGGATCTGGCGGAGATCGTGCATGCGCGCAACACGCGCAGCGAAGCATTGGGCTTGTTGGCCACCGATCTGTGGCGCGACGAGACCACCCGCGCACATGCCGACGCGCTGTTGGCGCAGGCCACCGCGCAGACCGGCTGGGACCATGCCGTCGCGGCGTTGGCCGGCCCCGCCGCCGCGCTGGCGATGCGGGGCCTGCTGGCCGCGCGTGGGGGCATCGCGCAGGGCCGCGAGACGGCCTTCGAGTGGCCTTGCGCCGGGCGCGGGCGTGCATGGCGGCTGCGCACCGCCATCGTGTGGCTGGAAGCGATCCATGCCGCGCTGTGGCATCGATGGATGCGGCTGGCGGGTGTGTCGGAGTGGGCGGCGCCACAACTGCCCGCGCCGCCGGGGTGGAGCGGCGCGACGCCGCAGCGGTGGCCGGCGATGCTGCGGGCGGCCCTGGCGGGGGAGTTCGGCGTCCTGCTGGCCGAACGGCCGGCGTTGCCACCCACGGTGTTGGGCGTGGGCGTGGAGCGGGCGTTCCTGCACGCCTGTTCAGTGTTGCCCGCGCGCCTGTTCGCGACCGGCAAGCGTGCCTCGCGCTGTGTGCGCTACGTGGTCACCGGGCGCGACGGTAACGAGATGGTCGTGCAGGTGTGCCGTGATTTCCTGGCGGACGTGCTGGACCGGGTGTGCCTGTCGTTCGGCATCAGCGGTGTCAACGCCCAGGGCCTGGCCTTGCGCACCGAACTGTCGCCCTGGGCCGGCGTGGAGGGTGGCCGCGATGTCGCGGTGACGCAGGCCGTGCAGGCCTTGCTGCTGTTGGCCGGACCGCGCGATGCGCGACGGTTGACCATGCTGCTCAATCGCATTCTGGTACAGCCGGTGTGGCGAGTGCTTGCCATGGCGGGGCGCGATGCGCCCTTCAGCATGGGCGACGCGCGTGCGTGGTTGCCGCAGGACAGCAGCAGCCAGATCCACGTCGACGTGGTGCGCATGCCGGACGGCGCCTACCGGCTGGATGTCGCGGTGTGCTTCGAGCAATTGCGCTGCGTCGACGTGGAGGATACGCAAGGGGGGCGCCGGCGCATGGAACTCGATCCGCACGTCAGCCGGGTATGTGTGACCTATGCCGTGCAGGCAGAACCCGGTTTCGTCAATTTCTCCTATTTGATCGGTTCCGCGGGCTTCCGCTATCGCCTGATCGCGCGCGACCCGGCATGACGGAACCGCAGGGGGACGGCGCCCGCGTCTTTGCAGGCCGCTTCAGATTCTTCTTATTTTTTGATACAGACCTGCTACTTAGAATTTCATCACTCGTCCTCCCAGGCGAGGCGATTCCCGGCGCGCCCTATGTCCCATGTGTATGTGCGTCGGCGTCCCTGATCTCTGAAGCCCGCCTTGGCGGGCATGGAATGGAAGAAAAATGAGAACGTTCTATTGGGTTTCGGGCATTGGTGGTACGTGGACGTACATCGATGCCGCTTACAAACAGCATGGTCGTATCGACTGGTTCGACAATATCGCCGACATCGGCTACTGGTGGCAGACGGCGTACGACAATGGCATGTCCTATAGCCTGGACGTCGCCAAGCGCAGCGTCGAACAATCCATCCTGCGCCGCGCCACGGAAACGGCCGCGCGTGTCATGGAGCAGACCTTGCTGGAAGACAGCATCACGGCGGACGATGAGGGCGCGGCCGAAGCAACCGGCAAGTACGAAGCCAGCAACTACGAAGCCAGAAATTACGAGGCCAATGCGAATCTGCACGCCGGCGGTGTGGATGCTTACCACTCCGCGCGGGTGGGCTGAGTCAGCCGTAGAACTCCGCCGGCATGGGCTTGCCGTAGTAATGCCCCTGGCCGTAGCGGCAGTTGCTGTGCAGCAGCTGGTCCTGGTGGGCGCGGGTCTCCACCCCTTCAGCGACGATATCCAGGTTCATGCTGGTTCCCAATGCGATGATGGCATCGACGATGGAGCGGGCGTCCGGCTCCTGCACGAAGGACTTGTCGATCTTCAAGGAATCGATCGGGAAACGCTGCAGCTGGGACAGTGACGCGTAGCCCGTGCCGAAGTCATCCAGTGCGATGTGGATACCGGCATCGTGCAGCTTGCGCAAGGTGCTTTCCACCGCGTTGCTGCCCTGGCCCAGATAGACGCTTTCGGTGATCTCCAGCGTCAGCTGTTGCGCGCTCAGGCCGTATTCGTCCAGCAGGGACAGGATCTGCCCCGCCAGGTCACCCGTATAGAACTGCGCCGCCGCGACGTTGACCGACACGCGCCCGAACGCGAAGCCATGCTCGTTCCAGCGCCGCATCTGCGTGAACGCGGCGCGCAACGCCACGGTGCCGAGCGCGGGGGCGAGCGTCTGGTCGTCGAACGCGGCCCCGAACACCGCGGGTGACAGGATGCCGCGTTCCGGGCGCGACCAGCGCATCAGCGCCTCGAAACCCGACAGGGTCTGATTGCGCATGTCGTAGATCGGCTGGTAATAGATGATGAACTCGCCGCGGGCGATGCCCATGCGCACGTCACGCAGCAGTTGCACCCGTTCTTCCAGGCGGTCGCGCATATGCGGCTCGAACATGACGGAGCAGTCCCCGCCAGCCTTCTTCGCCTGGTAAAGCGCGATGTCCGTGTTGCGTATCAACTGGTCGGCGTCCTCGGCCTGGCGCGGGGCCGCCGAGATGCCGGCGCTGACGGACACCATCAACGTATATTCCGGATAGGCCATGGGCGCTTTGAGCGCCAGGCGCAATTGGTCGACCGCGGCCGTGAAGTCGGCGGGGCTGTCGTCCGGCGCCTCCACGATGACGGCGAATTCATTGCTGCCGATGCGCGCGACAAAAGTGCCGACCGCGAAGAAGGTGGTGATGCGCTGGCTGATGTCGGTCAGCAACTGGTCGCCGGCATGGTGGCCCAGCGTGTCGTTGACGTCCTTGAAGCCGTCGACGTCGACGGCCACCAGGTTGATGGCTTCGGTACGCACGAAGCGGCGGCCCAGTTCCAGCAGGAAGGCGCCGCGATTGGGCAGCCCCGTCAGCTTGTCGGTGTAGGCCAGTTCGTGGAAGCGGCGCTGGGCCTCCACCTCTTCGGTGATGTCCTCGATCAGACCATGCACCCGGATCACCTGGCCTTCGTGCAGTTCCGGTTCGGCCAGCACATGGATCCAGCGCGAGGTGCCATCGAGCCGCTGGATGCGCCGACGCGAATCGTAGCCTTTGCTGTCGCGCAGGATGCGGGCCAGGTCTTCACGGGCATCGATCAAGGCGTCGCCTGGATAGAAGCGCCGCATCAGCATGTCCAGCGTCGGCTTGGTGGAGGGCTCCAGTCCGTAGATGTCCATGGCCTGTTCGCTCAGCGTCAGGCTGCCGGTCTGGACGTTGTATTCCCAGCCGCCCACCCGCGCCAGCCGCGAGGCGCGCGCCAGCATCTGTTCGCGCATGCGGGCTTCGTTCAGCGCACGGCTGCCGCGCACGGCGGCGGCCGCCACCGCTGCATAGTCGCGCAGGTGGCGCAGGTCATCGGGCGAGAACGCGCGCGCCTGGCTGCCGGCGATGCATAGCGCGCCGGCGCGCACGCCGGTAGCCTGAACCCCGGCAGCCCGGCCCATGCCATCCAGCAGCAGCGGTACGGCAGTGAAGAAGTGCAGGTCAGTGGCGGCACCGGCGGCGGCCAGGGCCTCGGTGTCCAGCTGGATGACGTCCTGCGCCTGCTGTGTCGGCAGGCTCAGCCGGTGGAACAGCGCGGCCTGAGCTTGGGTGGTGCCGTGTATGGCCAGCGGCGCGGCGGGATCGTCATGGGCGGTAAACACCACAATGGGGACGCCGAAGAACACGGCCACCAGGGAACAGAGTGCATCCAGGCCTGGGGGCGGTGCATCGGCATCGGGAAGCGCGGCAGCAACGCTGGCCTGCTTCGTTTCGGCCGCTGCTTCCGCCACGCGTGTGTGCACGGATCGCGATTCGCTTTTCGAGGGTGGAAAGCGCAAGACGCTCATTCTGGGCCGCTATCAAGAGGATCGCCGCGGCCGGGAAGCCGCGTTTGCCAGTTTAACCATCAGCCGTATCGACTCGTGGTCGACCCGTACCGTCCTTACGAATGATTTCCTGATGGCGCCATGCTGGCCTGGTCTTCCGCCGGCAGGGTGATGGTCCACCCGTCATCGTTGCGTCGCACCTGCCAACCGTAGCATTGCGCCACTATCTCGACTTCTTCCATCAGCAGGGGCGGGGAAGTGTCAGGACGCGGCTCGCGCCCGTTATGTTCCGTGGGGGCCGGCAGGACGCTTGCCTCGATCCGGTCGGCCGATGTTTGCCTGATATCCAGGATACCCCGTTCGGGCAGGGACTGGATGGCGTGGATCAGCCACGCCATCAATACATAGCGCGCCGCGCTTTGCGACACCAGCGCGGTGTGGGGCTGGGTCTGCAGCTGCACCTTCTTGCCCGACAGCAGCAGATGCGAAAACGCCAGCTTGCGGCATTCGAGCAATATGTCTTGCGTGTCGGCGCGGCGGCCCTCGTCCTGGAACCAGGTGTTGAGCAGACGGATCGTTTCCACGCTCTCGTCCAGCATGCCGTCAAGGTCATTGACGAAGGGGGGCGCCGCCGGATCCAGGATGGTGCCCTTGGCGATGGACTTTTCGAGCAGGACGATGGTGAGCTTGGCATTGGATAGCGGCTTGAGCGCATCATGCCGCAGTACCGGGAAAACCTGGGCGAGCACTTTGAACTGGATGCCTGCCAAGGCCTGGGCGCGTTGCTGCTCGGTCCGAGTCATGCCGGCTTCCTATCGACCTGCGCCAGCAGGTCTTCGAGCGTGGACAGGTCGACGGGCTTTTCCAGCCAGTGGTTGAAGGCCACGGCCTCCGGTCGCTGGTTGTTCTTGGGAAGACCGCTCAATGCAATGATGTGGATCTGTTGGCCCAATTCGCTGCGGAAGCGGGAAGCCAATTCGTAGCCGTCGTAATCCGGCAGCATGATGTCGGTAATGATGACGTCCGGACGCTGTTTCGCGCATTCCGCCAGCGCCGCGGCGCCGGTCGACGACATCCTGGCTTCGTAGCCGAGCAGGCCGACAAACTCCGAAAGCAGCTCGGCTGCCATGTCATTGTCGTCGACGATTAAAACCTGGAGGCCTGCGGCGCTCATACTCAAATCCACTCCACGCGCCGCCAAGTCGGACGCTGTCTGTCAATAATTTCGGTAGGTGATAAGCCGGAGCCCCTGGTCCTGGCCCATGCTGAATACTGCCTTGCTGCGGCGTAGTTTGACACGATTACCGAATGGCGCAGAGAGCGCCACGATTTTATGTTACAAAACAAACTATTAATTTCTAATGCCGATAAACACGATTTAATTTCAGGCCGTTTTGCCTGCGGAAGTCGTGTCCTGCGCAGTAGTCTCCGCATTCATCGTCGCAGCCGGCCGGGCCGTGCTTGCACGCTGCCCCGCGCCGTGCCGCGCCGGCAAGGCATAACGGCCTTCGCGATAGGCCCAGCTGGGCCATAAGGCGTGTGCCAAGGCCTCGGTGGCCAGGCTTTCATCGACGGCCACGGGTTCGTATTTTTCCGGTGCGGTGTAGAGGAACTGGGCGGGCGGTCGTTGCGGCCCCAGCACCAGCAACTGGTCGCCCTTCAGATAACCGTAGTTGTCGCCGTACTGCATGATGGCGCGGCCGCTGTCGTTCCCGCTTCCATCGTCGCTGGCCGGTGCCTGTGTCAGGTCGCGGCCCAGCATCGGATGCTGGGTCTGCACGCCCATCAGGGACAGCAGGGTGGGACCGAAATCGATCTGGCTGATCAGGCGATCGTCGCGGCGCGGCGCGATATCGGCACCCAGCATCAGGGCGGGGATCTGGAAGTGGCGCACCGGCACCAGGCTGGCACCGGACACGCGCGAATCGTGGTCCGCGGCGATCAGGAAAACGGTGTTTTCCCAATAGGGCGACTGGCGCGCCTGGTCGAAGAATCGGCCGAGCGCCCAATCGGCATAGCGCACGGTGTTTTCCACGGTGGCTGGATTGCCGTCCGGTTCGATGCGGCCCTGGGGGTATTCCCAAGGCGTATGGTTGGAAACGGTGAAGGCGAGGGTGAAGGTGGGTTGGTCGCCGTCGGCGCTGAGCAGGCGATGCAGCTGGTTGAACATGTCCTCGTCGGAGGCGCCCCAGGTGCCGACGAACTGCGGGTCGACGAATTCGCCGCGGTCGACGATATGGTCGAAGCCGTTGCCCAGGAAAAACCCCTTCATGTTGTCGAAGTGGGCTTCGCCGCCGTAGATGAAGCGGGAGTGATAGCCGTGGCGTCCCAGCAGGTCGGCCAGTGTGAAGAAGCCGCGCTGTGCATCGGGCAGCTTGACCACGGCCTGGGCCGGCGTCGGCATGAAGCCGGTGACCACGGCCTCCAGGCCACGGACCGAGCGGGTGCCGGTGGCATAGGCGCGGGTGAAGTTCCAGCCCAGTTCGGCCAGCTTGTCGAGATTGGGCGTCAGCGGTGCGCCGCCCAGGTTGGCGACATACTGCGCGCCCAGGCTTTCTTCCAGGATGATCACCAGATTGAGCGGCCGCTGGCGTGGGCGCGCGGGCTGCTGGGTGTGCATGCTGGGAAATTCGGCGTCGGCGGGTGGATAAGGCAGGCCGGCGCTGGCCAGCACCTGGGCGTGCATGTCCGCTTCCGGCATATTGCCGTAGACGGCCGAGGCGGATTTTTCGTTCTTCATGCTGTAGATGGCGTACAGCACGCTATACAGTGAGTTGAGCGGCAGCATATTCAGCATGCCGTCCGAGCAGTACGCCACCGTGGATGGGTTGATGGGACGATGCTGCAGCGTGCCGCGGATGGCCAGGATGCCGATAGCCAGCGCCACCAGGCTGACGACGGGAATCAGCCACCAGGGCATGGGGGCATCCGGCACGGGCTGGGAGAACATGGCATGGCCCAGCCAGGCCGCCAGGATGACGATGACGGTGCCGCCCAGGACCGGTACCTTGAAGCCACGCCACAACATGCCGGTGACCTCGCGCGGGTGCTTGAGGTATTCGACGAACAGGCGGTTGGGGCGCGAATCGTATTCCAGGATGAAGGGCGGGGTGGCCACTTCCATGAAAACCAGCAGCAGCCAGGCGAACTGCAGCCACACCGAGGTGATGGCGGTCGCCAGGGGATAGTGGCCGAACCAGGGCGCCAGCACGGCCGGCGCCACGGCCAGCACCCCGATCTCGTGCGCGTCGATGCGCAGGCCGCCCAGCATGATGGGCCGCAGCCCGCCGGCGTTGCGCACGCGTTGATGTTGCCAGCCGGCCAGCGCCAGTCGGCTCAGACTGAGCATGGCAAAGGCCGCGATGATGAAAACCAGAGTCAGGTGCCGCATGGGCTCTCCCGGACGGCCGGCCTGTGGCCGGGGACGTCCCCTTACTTATCTATCTAAAAATAGGCCTGGCGCTGGGCGCCGGGCCGGCTTCTCTATTCCCTGCCGCGCCTGCCGGGGAAGGCGCGAGGGGGTAAAGCTTACACGGTCGGCCGTCGATTCGACGTCGAAGCCGCCCTCCGCGCCGGGAAAGGGAGAAAGGGCGGGCACGAAATATGCGCGGCCGGCATAACGAAATACGCAACAACCTACGCAGAAACCCACGCGGCAAGGAAATGGGACCGACGCATGGCACGAAAGCACAAAATCCTGACCGGTATCGTCACGGTACTCATTCTATTCCTGGTCGTGGTGGTCATCGTGATCGCCACTTTCGACTGGAACCGGGCCAAGCCCTATATAGATAGCAAAGCGACCGACGCCCTGGGCCGTCCCTTCGCCATCAATGGCGACCTGAGCGTGGCCTGGCAGCGCGAAACCGATGAGGGGGGCTGGCGTGCCTGGGTGCCATGGCCGCATGTCACCGCCAACGACATCACCATCGGCAATACGGAGTGGGGACAGGCGCCCCAGTTCGCGCAGCTCAAGCAGGCGCAGTTCAGTATTTCGCTCCTGGGCTTGCTGTCGCATCGCGTGATCATCCGCCGGATTCAATTGACGCAGCCGTCGGCCGACCTGGAACGCCTGGCGGACGGGCGGGCCAACTGGGTGTTCACGCCCAAGAAGCAGGACGAGCAGCAAGCCGAGCCTGCCACGCCCTGGACCCTGGACGTCAACCAGATCGGCTTCGACAAGGGGCGGGTCGGCTATAAGGACGTGACGCTGCAGGCGGACGTGGAAGTGACGGTGGATCCCCTTGGCAAGCCGGTGCCCTTCGCGCAGCTGGCGGGCGCGGCCTTGGCGGGCGTGAAGCCGGATGCCGCGCCTGGCAACCAAGTGGACACGAAACCCGGCACGAAACCCGGCACGCAACCCGGCACGCAACCCGGCGCGCAACCCGCCGCACCCCCCAGCCCACAACCCAACACGCCCCCGGCCACAGCGTCGGGTGGCCAGGCGGACGCCCAGGCGGCGGCGCCGGGCGATTATGTTTTCGGCTGGGCCGCCAAGGGCCGTTTCAAGGGGCTGGATGTCTCCGGCGAGGGCAAGGCCGGCGGCATGCTGGCCTTGCAGGACGGCAACAACCCGTTCCCCGTGCAGGCCGATGTCGCCCTGGGCCATACCAAGGCATCGGTCGTCGGCACGGTGACCAATCCCATGCACGTCGGCGCGCTGGACCTGCGGCTCAAGCTGTCCGGCAACAGCATGTCCGATCTCTATCCGCTTACGGGCGTGACGCTGCCGGACACGCCGCCCTACAGCACCGACGGCCATCTGACCGCACGGCTCAACGACGCGCAGGGCTCGGTGTTCGAATACCAGAATTTCAACGGCAAGGTGGGCAATAGCGATATCCATGGCGACGTAACCTATGCCGCCACCAAGCCGCGCCCCAAGCTGACGGGCAAGTTCACCTCGCAATTGCTGCGTTTCGCGGACCTGGGGCCCCTGGTCGGAGCCGACACCGGCAAGAAGGGCGCCACGGATGCCAGCAAGGTGGCGGCGGCGGAACGCACCAGTGCGGCCGCCGCGGCCAAGGCGGCCAAGGATGCTGCCGCTTCGGGCGACCACCCGCAGGCGCAGGCCAAGCAGGACGAGGCCGCTTCGCATAGCACCGCCGCCACGCGCGCCCAAGGTTCCAGCCCGGCGCAACAGCCCGCCGACAAGGCGCTACCGGTGCAGGAATTCCGCACGGAACGTTGGCGCGACATGGACGCGGACGTGTCCCTGGAGGCCAAGCGCATCGTCCAGACCGATAACCTGCCCATCACCAATCTGCAGGCGCATGTGGTCCTGGACAACGGCGTGTTGACCCTGCGGCCCCTGCGCTTCGGCATGGCCGGTGGCTCATTGACCGCGGACATCCAGCTGGACGGCAGCAAGCGGCCCATGCCGGCTTCCGCCAAGATCAGCGCGCGCAAGCTGCAGCTCAAGCAATTGTTCCCGGGCGTCAAGTCCATGGAGAAAAGCCTCGGCGAACTCAATGGCGACGCTGCCCTGAGCGGCAACGGCAATTCGGTGGCGCAGTTGATGGCAACGTCGAATGGCGAAACCAAGCTCCTGATCAACGACGGCGTGATCAGCCGCAGCCTGATGGAATTGGCCGGGCTGAACGTCGGTAATTACGTGGTCAGCAAGCTGTTCGGCGACGACGAGGTCAACATCAATTGCGGCGCGGCCGACCTGGGCTTCAAGGATGGCATCGCCACGCCGCGGATCTTTGTGTTCGATACGGAGAATACGCTGGTCGAGATCCAGGGCTCGGTGAATTTCAAGACCGAAGCACTCGATCTGGACATCACCCCCCACAGCAAGGGGCTGCGCATCATTTCCCTGCGGTCGCCGCTGTATGTGGCCGGCACGTTGAAGAATCCCAAGCCCGGGGTGAAAACCCTGCCCCTGGCTGCGCGTGGCGCGGGTGCGGTGGCGCTTGGCGCCTTGCTGACGCCGGCGGCCGGCCTGCTGGCGCTGATCGTGCCTAGCGCGAGCGAAGAAAAGGAGAACGAGTGCGGCACGATGTTGCGGGAAATCCGCCAGCCGCCCAAGGCGCCGCCACCCAAGGCCGCGCCCAGGTCAGCCAAGCCGGCGGCGCGGTGATCAGGTAGCAAGAGGGGCCTCAGGTGTAAAACCTGAGGCCCCTGTTCTTGAGGGTTCACGCTGCCGGTTCCGGGCCCCTGGCCCCACGGCCACGCTCAGGCCGCGTGGCGCCGCGTTATCGCCAGGTAGCCGTCCGGCCCTTCCGGCTGGGCCACGCAGGTCAGGTTACGGCCGGCGTTCTTGGCGTGATACAGGGCCTTGTCCGCTTCCTTCAACGCGCCTTCCAGATCCTTGCCGTGTTCGGGGAAACGGGCCACGCCGATGGAAACCGTCACCGGCCCCCCCGTGGCATTGGGCGCCTTGTGCATGGCGCCGCGCAGGCGCTCCGCCGCGGTGATGGCGTCTTCCAGCGAAGTGCCGGGCAGCAGCACGGTGAATTCCTCGCCGCCGGGCCGCGCCAGGATGTCGTTGCTGCGCGAGCCATTGCGCATCAGGGTGGCCAGGGTGCGGATGACTTCGTCGCCGACGTCGTGGCCGAAGCGGTCGTTGACCGACTTGAAATTGTCGATATCGACAGCCAGGACGGCCACCGGCATGCCCGTGGAGGCGAATTCGTCCATGGCCTTGATCAGGCCGCGCCGGTTCAACAATGCCGTCAGGGCGTCCGTGGTCGATTCCCGGCGCAGATTGCGCATCTTGTGATTGATGCTGCCCAGGCCGGTAAGCAGGGCGCGCTTGAGCTGGTTCGATTCGAAATACCACGAGCGCACTTTGCGGATACGGTCGGACGCCTCGATTTCGTCGATCTGCTTGGCGACACTGGCCAGCTCCCACAGCGGGCGGGCGATCAGCTTGGACAGCCAGCCTATGCAAAACAGCAGCACCAGCAGCAGGGGCAGGGAATTGCGGATGGTCATCCACAGCAATTCGTCCATGCGTTGCAGCGTGCCTGCCAGGGGGCGCTGGGCCACCAGGCCCCAGCCGGTGGAGGGCACAACGGCATAGCCGGCCAGCATGGGCACGCCCTGGGTGTTGACGACCCGTTGCTGGCCGTTGGCGCCCTGCATCAGCGCCGTCACGACCTTGTTGTCGGTGACGGTCTGGCCGATGCGGGCGGCGTCGGGGTGATACAGCAGGGTGCCGTGGCGGTCGACCACGAACAGGTAGGAGCCATCGCGGTAGTAATGGTCTCCGAGCAGGGCGTGCAAGCCGTTGGTGGCGTGCAGGTACAGGGAACCGCCGACGAAGCCCATGTAATCGCCGGACTTGTCGAAGATGGGTTGCGAGTAGACGATGACCCAGCGGCCGGTGGTGGCGACGAAGGGTTCGCTGACCAGGGGCTTGCGCTGGGCCAGGGCGTCCTGGACCGCGCTGCTGCCTAGTTGCGATCCGACGGCCATGCCGGGCTGGGGCGGCGACATGGCCGCGATCTTGCCGTCCGCGCTCACGATCACCACGGAGTTGTAGTGATCGCTTTGGCGCCGCAGGCGGTCGACCTCCTGCTCCATCAAGCCCGGCTGCAAGGCCATGTGGGACAGCACCCCGGCGCTGAAAGCCAGTTCCTGGCGGATGGCGTTGATGTAGCTGTCGGTGGCGCCGGCCAGCTTGGTGGCATACGCCCGGTTGCCTTCCAGCGTGTTGGTCAGGAGGATGTCGCGCTGCACTTGGTAACTGGCATAGAAGCTGTTACCTAGCGCCACCAGAACGGAGAGCAGGCAAAGCCAGAGAATCAGGCGGCGCAGGTCGATGCGGAACATGGCTGCGGAGAGGGACATTAAGGATGTTACGGCGCGTTGCGCGATTCTAACCGGGGCGTTGTAGGAATCGGTTGCTTTACGTGCACGTATCCTCCGCGGCGTTGCAGGGATGCCGCCCCTATGCTTACCGGACGCGGCGCGAGCGCCCGATGCCTGTGACAAACGTTTCCCTCAAAACCCGATGATGATACAGCGCCCCGCGATTCCAGGCATTCCCGTATGCGTACTCATTACGGGCGCTACTGGCGGGATCGGGGCGGCGTTGGCCCTGGAATACGCCCAGGCGGGTTCGCGCACCCTTATCCTGCAGGGCCGCGACGGCCGCCGCCTGCGCCAGGTGGCGGACGCCTGCGCCGCGGCGGGGGCCCAGGTGCTGACCGAGCGCCTGGACGTCCGCAATCTGGACGCCCTGCGCGGGTGGTTGGCGCGGATCAGCCGTGATGAGGCGCCGGACCTGGTGGTGGCCAATGCCGGCGTCAATATAGATACCGGGCCGCAGGGGCAGGGCGAGTCCTGGGATGACGTGCAGCGCCTGCTGGACGTCAACATCCGGGCCGTGTTCGCCACCGTCGATGCCGTGCTGCCGGCGATGCGCGCGCGTGGCCATGGCCAGATTGCCTTGATGAGTTCGCTGGCGGCCTGGCGCGGACTGCCGGAAATTCCCAGCTATAGCGCGAGCAAAGCGGCCGTGAAGGTCTATGGGGAAGCCATGCGCGACGGCCTGGTCGGCGCGGGCGTGCGTATCAATGTGGTCCTGCCGGGCTATGTGGCGTCACGCATGTGCTTCGACATGCCCGGCCCCAAGCCCTTCCTGTGGGAAGCGCCGCGGGCGGCGCGGGCAATACGGCTGGGATTGCGCGCCAATCGGGCCCGTATCAGCTTTCCCTTCCCGCTGAACCTGGGGACTTTCCTGCTTTCTGTCCTCCATCCCGCGGTGTCCGGCTGGATTCTGCGCAGGATGGGTTATGGGGGGCGGTGAGGTAAGCCTGGCGCTGGCGCTGGGACTCGTGGCCAGCACCCTCATGGGGGCGGTGCTGCAGCCACGGCCGGTGCCGCCGTGGCGCCGGCCCTGGGCCGCCAATGCGACGCATGCGGGGATCTGGCTGATGGCCTACGCAGCCGAGCTGCTGCTGTTCGGCCGGCCCTGTTTCGCCATGTTCAACGTGCTGGCGATCGAGGGCGTCATCATCCTGGTCAGCCTGGCCAAGTACGACGCGCTGCGCGAACCTTTCGTGTTCCAGGATTTCGATTACTTCACCGACGCGATCCGCCATCCGCGCCTGTACCTGCCTTTCTTTCCCTGGCGGTACGCCGTGGCTGCCGCGGTGGGTTATGGCGCCGCGCTGTGGTTGGGGTTGGCTCTGGAGCCCGCCGTCATCCACGCCGCCGGGCTGCGTGGGCTGGCGGTCATCCTGTTGCTGGCGTTGTGGGGATGGGGGCTGGCGCGGGTAGGGGGACGGCGGCTGGCCCCCACGTTCGATGCCGACGACGACTTGCGCCGGCTGGGGCTGCTGGCGGCCCTGTGGGCCTACGGCCGCGCGGAACGGGCTGCGCCGGGCGTGGGCACCGGCGATGCGCCAGTGCGCGGACCGTTCGGCGCTGTCCCGCCCGCGCGCACGTCGGCATCCCTGCCCGACCTCGTCACTATCCAAAGCGAATCCTTCTTCGATGTGCGGCGCGCCTATCCCATCGTCAAGCGGGGCGTCCTGCAGGGCTTCGATCGCCTGTGCGCACAGGCCGCGATGTACGGCGAACTGGACGTGGCCGCGCGGGGCGCGAACACCGTGCGCACCGAATTCGCCTTCCTGACCGGCCTGGCGCCGCGGGATCTGGGCGTGCATCGCTTCAATCCCTATCGCAAGCTGGCGCGGCGCGGTGTCCCCACGGTGGCTTCCTATTTGCGAAGACTGGGTTACCGCACCGTATGCGTGCACCCTTATCACGGTAGTTTCTATGGCCGCGATACCGTGCTCCCCGCGCTGGGCTTTGACGAATTCATCGACCTCCGGGCCTTTGGTGAAAACCAGAAAGACGGTGCAAACATCGGTGATCGTGCCCTGGGTGGTTACGTCAGTGCGCTACTGCAACGCGACGATCCGCGGCCTTTGTACATTCATGTCATCACGATGGAAAACCATGGGCCGCTGCACCTGGAATCGGTCAGCGCGGCAGACGCGCGGCAGGTGTTGAGCGGGCCCATGCCGGCGGGTTGCGAAGACCTGGTGGCCTACGCCAGGCATCTGCGTAACGCCGACGACATGTTCTCTTCCCTGGCGCAAACGCTGGCCTGCAACGGACGGCCGGCAGGGATGTGCGTGTTCGGCGATCACATTCCCATCATGGCCAAGGTCTACCGTGCGCTGGGAGAACCCAGCGGAACGACGGACGCACTGATCTGGCTGACAGGCATGGACACAGGCATGGCCCCAGGAACGGGCTCGGAAAAAGCGCCCGGCATAGTCCCATGCATGGACCCGCTAATAGCCCCGGGCATTGCAACAGGCACGGATACAGCGGCGCGCCAGGACGGTCCACGCAGGCTGGCCGTGACCTCGCTGGCCGCTATTTTCCTGGCCAGCGCAGGCCTGCTCCGGAAGCAATAAATTGCGATTAAGCAGGGCTTACATAATCAACTGTAAATAGCGTGTAAGGCCAAAACGAAACGCCGGGGATGAAACGTCGCAAGGTGGTTTTCTGATCAGAATGCGCGCACTGGCACGGCTGGTGTGTGCATCCAGCTTCAAGCAGCAACAAGCCTCTCTTGCCTTGAGAAGGTTTGTCTTGAGAAGCGTATTCCGAGCAGCATGGCTGTAACGCCGGGTCTGCGTAGTGGAAACAGAGAGCCCATGAGAGCAGACAAGCGTTCGTTCGGATCGGTCTTGCGGTGTGTCGTGCCTGCGTTGCTATTGACCCTGGCGGGTTGCGGCACCATGCCGGGCTGGATCTCATCCAGCGGGGCCAGCCGGGAGCAGGTGATGAACGCGCCGGAAGGTAGCGGCGAGCGGGCGCGCATCCAGGGCATTGCCTTGATCGACGTCAGCGATGCCGTGGCCAGGAACCTGGCGCGTGGCAAGGCACTGGGGAAGTTCTCGGATGTGTTCCCGCGCGGCGTTCCCAACAACTACGTGATCGGCGCCGGTGACGTCATCGAGGTTTCGGTCTGGGAATCGCCGCCGGCAATGCTGTTCAACAATGCCGCGCCGATGGATCCGTCCAAGCCGGTGCCGGCCACCACCAACGCAGTGACTTTCCCCGCGCAGATGGTTTCCAACCTGGGCACCATCACGGTTCCCTTTGCCGGGCGGGTGTCCGTGCAAGGCCGGACCAGCCAGCAGATCGAGGACACGGTGGCCGCGCGGCTGGCCGGCAAGGCCAATAGCCCGCAGGTGCTGGTGCGCGTCGTGAAGAACAACAGCGCCAGCGTGACGGTGGTCGGCGAGGTCACCAGCAACCTGCAGATGCCCCTGACGCCCAAGGGCGAGCACCTGCTGGATGCCATCGCGGCGGGCGGCGGCGTGAAACAGCCGGTGAGCCGCGTCGCCATCCAGCTGACGCGCGGCGCCGTGACATCGACGATGGCCCTGGACAGCATCATTCGCGACCCGCGCCAGAACCTGCTGCTGCAGCCTGGCGACGTGGTGACGGCCTTGTTCCAGCCGCTCAGCTTCTCGGTGCTGGGCGCTACCGGCAAGAACGACGAGTTGCCGCTCGAAGCGCAGGGTATCTCGCTGGCGCAGGCATTGGCGCGGGCGGGCGGCCTGGCCGACAACCGGGCCGATGCGCGAGGCGTGTTCATCTTCCGCTTCGAGGATCCCAAGCTGCTGGCCGGCAAGGACGCCGGCACGGTCTTGCCGAGCGGGGTGAACGGTACGGTGCCCGTGGTGTACCAGGTCGATCTGCGTGATCCCTCGTCCTTCTTCGTGGTGCAGAATTTTCCCATCCAGAACGGCGACGTCATCTACGTAGCGAACTCGCCCGAGGCGGAATTCAACAAGTTCCTGCGCCTGGTGGTGTCGGTGGCGGTACCGACCGTGACGCTGGACAGGACTTTCCAATGATGAGAGTCAGCTATCGTCCCGTCGATCCGCCCTCCGGCGCGGCGGCCGCCCGGTTCAAGGCGCGCAGCCCCTATACGGTGACGTTCTCCGTGTGGCGCGCATTGTTCCTGCGCGAAGCCCTGGACCGCCTGTTCGACATGCGGGCCGCGTGGATGTGGATGTTGATGGAGCCGGTCATACACATCGGGTTCTTCACCTATATCTATACGGTCATCCGCGTGCGCTTCGTCGGCGGCATCGATGCGGCGATGTGGGTGATCGCCGGCATGCTGGCCTTCTTCATGTTTCGCCGCACGGCGGTGCAGGTCACCTATGCCGTGGAGTCGAACCAGCCCCTGTTCGCGTACCGGCAGGTCAAGGCTTTCGATGTGGCGGTCGCGCGCGCCGTGCTGGAAGCCTTCCTGATGATCATCGTGTCCGCCGTCATCCTGGCGGTGGCCGAGCTGACCGGACGGCCCGCGCTGCCCAACGATCCCTTGCTGGTCGCGGTCACCGTATTCGGTCTGTGGCTGTTCGGCGTCGGCTATGGCCTGGTGACGTCGGTGCTGATGGTGCTGGTGCCGGAGAGCGAGCACATCCTGAAGATACTGATGCTGCCCTTGTACCTGGTCTCCGGCACGATTTCACCTTTGTCGGCGATCCCGCAGCCCTACCTGGACATGCTGCTGTTCAATCCCATCGCGCACGGGCTCGAACTGGTGCGCCAGGGCTTCGGCACCGAGTACCACGTCGTGTCGGGTGTCAGCCTCGGCTATCTGTACGGGTGGGCCGGGCTGAGCTTCTTCCTGGGCCTGGCCCTGTACCGGTCCTTCGCTCGTCAGCTGGTGACACAATGATCATCGTCAGCGACGTCCATAAGCGCTACCGCACCGAGCACGGCATGGGCAAGTGGGTGCTGAACGGGGTCGACGTGACGATCCCGCGCAAATGCAATGTCGGCCTGATAGGCAAGAACGGCGCCGGCAAATCCACGCTGCTGCGCCTGATCGGCGGCGTCGACCAGCCCACCCGTGGCTACGTCGAGCGGCAATGCCGGGTGTCGTGGCCCATGGGGCAGGGCGGCCTGGAAGGCACGCTGACAGGCCGCCAGAACGCCAAGTTCGTCTGCCGTATCCACGGGCATGCGGCCGACCTGGCGGATCGCCTGCGCTTTATCCAGGATTTCTCGGAATTGCAGGGGGCCTTCGATGAGCCGGTCACCACCTATTCATCGGGCATGCGCTCGCGCCTGCAGTTCGCCCTGTCGCTGGCCTTTGAATTCGATGTCTATATCTCGGACGAAGTGACGGCGGCGGGAGACGCGGCCTTCCGGCGCAAAGCGGCGGGCGCTTTCCGTTCCATGGTCAATCGCGCGGGCCTGATCATGGTTTCGCACGACGAAGGCACGCTCAAGGATTTTTGCCAGTCGGGCATATGGATCCACGAGGGCAAGGCGCTTTGGTTCGACAAGCTCGACGACGCGCTCAAGGCTTATCAGGCGGCACAGTGAAAATGGCTGAACAGAAAAATACCGCGCATGTGCTGCAAGCGCCCTCTTCGGCCAGCTGGCCGACGCGCGTGTTCGATCGCTTGATCCAGCTGAGCCTGGCGATGGGCGTGGTGATCTCCCTGTACTGGGGCTTCGTTTCGTCGGATCGCTATGTGTCCGAAGCCAATGTGATCATCCGCAAGACCGACAACGCCAACCTGCCCAGCCCGGACCTGACCGCGCTGGTGACGGCAGGCGCCGCCCTGGGCGCCACGCGCGCGGACCAACTGCTGTTGCGCGACTATCTGCTGTCGCTGGACATGCTGAAGAAGCTCGATGCCAAGCTCGATTTGCGCCACCACTTCAGCGATTCCGCCCATGACGTGATGTCGCGCCTGTGGTTCAAGGACATCGAGTTCTTCTACCGCTTCTATTTGCGGATGGTGGAAGTGGAGTACGACGACTACGCCGGCGTCTTGCGTATCAGGGTCCAGGCCTACGACCGCGATACCGCACATGCGATCGCCAGGATGCTGGTCGAGGAGGGCGAAGACTACATGAACGTGCTGGGCCATGAGATGGCGGAAGCGCAGATAGGCTTTCTGACATCGCAGGTGGAGAAGGCGCAGGAACGGTTCCAGGAAGCCAGCCAGGCGCTGCTGGCGTACCAGAACGAAAAGGGCCTGCTGTCGCCCACCGCCACGGCCGAGAGCATCAACGCCATCGTGGCGTCCCTGGAGGGGCAACGCGCGCAGTTGCAGACGCAGCTGGCTTCCCTGCCCAAGTCACTGGAACGCACGCATCCCAACATCCTGAGTCTCAAGCAGGCGATTGCCGCGGTCGATCGCCAGATCGACGACGAGAAAGCCAAGCTTGCCACGCCCAGCGGCTCGACCTTGAACGCCTCGGTGGAAGCTTTCCAGCGCCTGCAGATGCAGGTGGTCTTTACGCAAGACCTCTACAAGTCGGCGCTGTTGGGCCTGGAGAAGGGCAGGAGCGATTCACTGCGCTTGCTGGAAAAGGTATCGGTCCTGCAGTCGCCCACCGTGCCCGAGTACCCGATGGAGCCACGGCGTGGATACAACATCGTCCTCACGCTGTTGATCTCGCTGGTGGTGGCTGGAACCTTGAAGCTGTTGGAAAGCATCGTACTGGATCACGTGGACTGATCGTCCGGGGGGACTATCCGATGAGCACTGCTCGAACCAAGGAAAGAATCGCGGCCCTCGAGGCGGGGGACGCTGAACTGACGTCGTTGCGCGAAGAAAACACGATGTTGTTCGCGCAGCTGCATGACGTGCAGGAAGCACTGGAGCGCGGGCACTACCTGGCGGCGGAACAACCGGCCAGCGCCAATTCCCGCTTCGTCATGCTGGATAGCCGCTTCCCGGAAGTGGCCGCCGAAAGCTTGCGTTACCGCAAGGCGCTGGAGGCGCGCGAAGATCTGTACCGGCTGCAGGGGCGGCAATCCTTTGCGTCGCGCTTCGGTACGGCGATGGTCCATGGCGTCAGCGGCCCGGGCGCGGCGCTGCGCCTGCCGGGCAAGCTCTGGTCGATCTGGCGCGACGTAAAGGATTATGCGCCACCCAGGAAGCTGGGCGGCAAGGGGTGCCAGGCGCTGATCTCCGCCTACGCCAGCGGCGGCGACGGGGCCGTCCAGGCCCTGCTGCAACGGTCGCCGGCCAGTGTCAAAGCCAGTGCCCTGACCGCGTTGGCGCGCAGCCTGGCGAACAACGACGTGCTGGGCGCCGCCAATTACGCGCGCCAGGCCTACGAGCTGGACCCAAGGCCGTTTCGCCTGA
The DNA here is from genome assembly GCF_002209485.1 of Achromobacter sp. HZ34. Taxonomy (GTDB): domain Bacteria; phylum Pseudomonadota; class Gammaproteobacteria; order Burkholderiales; family Burkholderiaceae_B; genus Bordetella_C. The sequence continues at coordinate 112,790 of NZ_NJIX01000006.1, forward strand.
AGTGGCTGGCCTTCCGCGAGCACGACGCGGGCCGGCCCGAATTGGCCGAGGCCATGCTGGAGGCGTTGCCGCCGGAGATCCAGTTCAGTGAATCGGAAGAGCGCCAGGTGGAGCAGCTGCGCGCGGACGCCCGACAGGCGCGCGGACGGGAGATCGCGCAGAAATACGATCCGGTCTCGCAGTCGCGCGTGATCGAGCAGAAGGTGCGGCAGCTGGAGCATGAGCGTGCCGAGCAGCAGGCCCTGGCGGCGCGGTATATGAGGCAGCTGGACGCCGCCAAGCTGGAGCAGGTCGCGGCGGAGCGGGCGCGTGCCGCGCTGGCGCTGGAGCTGGCGCGGCAAGGCACCCAGGTGCTTAGCCTGGCGGAGGAGCGCGACACCCTGTATCGCATGCACGACGAGCTGGCGCGCAAGCACGATGAAGCGATCGCCGCGCACGAAGCCCTGGTGGGCCAGCACGAGGATGCCGTCAAGGCGCATCGGTCCCTGGCCGGCAAGCACGATGCGTTGGCCGTGCAGCATGAGGCGCTGGCCAGGAAGCACGCAGACGTGCTGCGGACCCACGATGGGGTGCTGCGGAATCACCATGACCTGGTCAAGCGGCATGAAAACCTGCTGCGCCAGCATGACGGCGTGGTGCAGGCCAATGACGAACTGACGCGCGCGGTGCAGGACAGGGATCGCGATGTGGCCCACCAGCGGCGGCAGGTCGAGCAGCTGCAGTGGTTGCGGCTGCAGTGGGAGCGCGAACGCCTGGCCTTGCTCGAACGCGAAACGGCTTCGAAGCACGAAGTCGAGGCTTTGTCCCGATTGCGGGAGGAAGTACAAATCACCGTCAAGGACGAGGTGGGCAACGCCAGCCGGCAGCTGCAGGCCCTGGTCGGCCTGCTTGGCTACTACAACAATGGCGAGCTGCCGCTGGTGAGTCCGGAGCGCAATACGTGGCCGGTCAGTCCCGACTTCGCGGTGTATCTGGTGCAGCTGCTCGAACTCAAGCGCTACGACGTCGTCATCGAGTTCGGCTCCGGCCTGTCGACGGTCGTCATTGCCAAGGCCCTGGCGCGCCAGTCGGCCCCACGGCGGACCAGGGCCGCGGTGAAGGCCGACGCAATAAAAACCAACGCAGTGAAGACCAAATTCATTTCCTTCGAGCATCAGGACGTCTATCACGCCCAGACGCTGGCCCAGTTGCAGGCGGCGGGTGTCACCGGCATGGTGGAGCTGCTGCTCGCGCCTTTGTCGCCGTGGGCCAACGCCAGGAAAGAGACCTATCCCTACTACGACTACGGCGCCGTGCTCAAAGGCCTGGCGGCCAGCATGCGCGGCCGCTCCCTGTCCGTCCTGGTGGTGGTCGACGGCCCGCCAGCGACAGTAGGGAAGTTTGCCCGCTATCCCGCCGGGCCCATCATCCGGCAGCTTTTTCCCAGGGCTGCCATCGATTTTGTCCTGGATGACTACATCCGCGACGACGAACAAGAAATTGCCACGCGATGGCAAACAGAACTGCAGGCCAGTGGCTACACCTGCCAGGTCACCGAGCGTCAGCTGGAAAAAGGCGCTTGCCTGATATCCGCGCGTCCCCGGAGTGAAAAAACATGAGAGTCCTGACTGTATTCGGTACCCGACCCGAGGCCATCAAGATGGCGCCCGTGGTCAAGGCGCTGGCGGCCGACGCCAACCTGGAAAGCAAAGTCTGCGTAACGGCGCAGCATCGCCAGATGTTGGACCAGGTGCTGGACATTTTCTCGATAACCCCCGACTTCGACCTGAACCTGATGGCGCCGGGGCAAGACCTTTCCGACATTACCAGCAAGGTGCTGCTGGGTATGCGTGACGTCTTCCGCGAATGGCAACCGGACATGATACTGGTGCATGGCGACACCACCACGACGCTCGCCGCGAGCATGTCGGCCTACTACGCCAAAGTGGAAGTAGGGCATGTGGAAGCCGGGCTCCGCACCAATAACAAGTACTCCCCATGGCCGGAGGAAATGAACCGGCGCCAGGTCGGGGCCACCGCCGATGTGCACTTCGCGCCGACGGAAAAGGCGCGCGCCAACCTGCTGCGTGAAGGCGTGGCGCAGGGCGCCATCCACGTCACCGGCAATACCGTGATCGACGCGCTGCTGGACGTCGCCAAGCGCGTGCGCGATGACCGCGACCTGCGCGCCACGCTGGCGGCCCGCTTCGGGTTTCTCGATCCGGCCAGGCGGATGGTGCTGGTGACCGGCCATCGGCGCGAGAACTTCGGTAGCGGCTTCGAGAACATCTGTCTTGGCTTGCGCGAGATCGCCAATCGGGGGGACGTGCAGGTGGTGTATCCCGTGCATTTGAATCCGAATGTGCAGGAGCCGGTGCGGCGGATTCTTTCCGACGTGCCCAATGTGCATCTGATCGAGCCGCAGGACTATCTGCCCTTCATCTACCTGATGGATCGCAGCGACCTGCTGATCACCGATTCCGGTGGTGTCCAGGAAGAAGCGCCGTCGCTGGGCAAGCCCGTGCTGGTGATGCGCGATACCACCGAACGGCCGGAGGCCGTGGAGGCGGGCACCGTCAAGCTGGTCGGTACCGACGCCGGTGTGATCGTGCGCGAGGCCCACAGGCTGCTCGACGACGCCCAGGCCTACCAGGCCATGTCGCGCGCCCACAACCCCTACGGGGACGGCCGCGCCGCCTCCCGCATCGTTGACGTCCTGAAACTCAAACATTGATAGAAGAGGCTCGCCGTGTTCGATACCATTTCCATGATTGGCTTGGGTTATATAGGGCTGCCCACCGCGACATTGTTCGCTTCCCGCAAGAAGAAAGTCATCGGCGTGGACGTCAATCCACGCGCCGTCGATACCATCAACCAGGGCAAGATCCATATCGTCGAGCCCGCGCTCGACATCCTGGTGCACGCCGCGGTGACCGAGGGTTTCCTGGTGGCCACCACCACGCCGCAGCCGGCCGATGCGTTTCTGATTGCCGTGCCCACGCCGTTCACGGACGGCCACAAGCCCGACCTCAGCTATATCGAAGCGGCCGCCAAGTCGATCGCGCCGGTGTTGGCCACGGGCAATCTGGTGATATTGGAAAGCACCTCGCCGGTGGATGCCACCGCGAAGCTGGAGCAGTGGCTGGCGGAGGCGCGTCCGGACCTGACGTTCCCGTCGCAGGCCGGCGACGCCGCGGGCGTGCAGATCGCCTACTGCCCGGAGCGGGTCTTGCCGGGCAAGGTGGTGCAGGAACTGGTGGCCAACGACCGCGTGATCGGCGGCATGACCCAGACCGCGTCGGCGATGGCCGTGGAGCTCTACCAGACCTTCGTCGAAGGCGCCCTGATCGTGACGGATGCCCGCACCGCGGAGATGTGCAAGCTGACGGAGAACAGCTTCCGCGACGTGAATATCGCGTTTGCCAATGAACTGTCCCTGGTCTGCGACGAGCTGGGCATCGATGTGTGGGAACTGATCAGCCTGGCGAACCGCCATCCCCGCGTCAATATCCTGCAGCCCGCCGCCGGCGTCGGCGGCCACTGCATCGCGGTCGACCCCTGGTTCATCGTCGATTCGGCGCCGAAGACGTCCCGCATGATACGCACGGCGCGCGAGGTCAATGACCACAAGCCTGTCTGGGTGCTGGAGAAGATCAGATCCGCCCTGGACGAGTTACGCGAGTTGAAACCCACCGCCAGGCAGGGCGACCTGAAAGTGGCCTGCCTGGGCGTGGCGTTCAAGCCGGACATCGACGATTTGCGGGAGAGCCCGGCGGTGGAAATCGTGCGGCACGTGGTGGAGCTGGGCTGCCAGGTGCAGGTGGTCGAACCCAATATCGACTTCCTGCCGGCCAGCCTGCGCGCGGACAACCTGAGCCTGGTCTCGCTGGAGGACGCCATGGCGCAGGCCGACGTGCTGTGCCTGCTGGTCAAGCACCAGCCCTTCGTCCTGGCGGTGGAGGAAATCCGCAAACACGCCAGGAACATCGATGTGGTCGGTTTGTTGGCTGCGTGATGACCGGACGAAACACCGGACGACAGGAGGGAGTCATGCAGGGATCCTTGGTCCGCGAGGCGGAAAGCGAATATCTGCGCGGAAATTACCAGGCGGCGGTGGAGTTGTACGAGCAGCTTGGGACCTTGCTGGGAAATCAGTATTTCGAGGCCAATATCCGGCTATGCGAGCGCCGGCTGTCGCAGGACCAGGGGGCGCCGGCGCTGCAGCAGTTGCGGCTGGCGGCCGTGATGGACGATTTCACCCATCACGCTTTCGAGCCGGAGTGCCGCCTGCTGCCCTTGTCGGCCGCCACCTGGCACCAGGACATCGTCGAGTTCCAGCCGGACATCGTGTTCATCGAATCGGCCTGGCGCGGCCTGGACGACTCCTGGGAAAAGAAGGTCAGCCAGGCCTCCGGGGAATTGCGCGCGTTGGTGAAGTGGGCGCGCGATCACAACGTGCCCACGCTGCTGTGGTGCAAGGAAGACCCGGTCCATTTCTCGCGCTTCCTGCCGGTGGCGCGCATGGTCGACCACGTCTTCACCACGGACATGGACTGCATCGCGAAATACAAGCGCGCCGTGGGCCATGAGCGGGTGTATTTCCTGCCCTTCGCCGCGCAGATCTCGATGCACAATCCGATGGCGACAGTGCAGCGGCGCGAAGGCTTTTCCTTTGCGGGATCCTGGTATCCCCATTACCTGGAGCGGCAAGCGGATTTCCGTACTCTGGTCAGCGTGGCGCGCAAGCTGAAGTGGGTGGAGATCTACGACCGCAACGGCAACCGGCCGCCGCCGCATGACTTCGCCTTCCCGGAAGAGTTCCACGGCGAGATACGCGGCACGCTTCCTTATACCGAGATGGACAAGGGCTGTAAGGGTTACCGCTACGGTATTACCGTGAACACGGTGAAGCAGTCGCAGACCATGTTCGCGCGCCGGGCGCTGGAGCTGATGGCCAGCAACACGGTGGTGGTCAGCAATTTCTCCAAGGGCCTGCGGCAGCTGTTCGGCGATCTGGTCGTCGCATCGGATGACGCGGGCGAGCTGGAAGGGCGGCTGGCACCGCTGGTCGGCAATGACGCGGCCTATCGCAAGCTGCGCCTGCAAGCCTTGCGCAAGGTACTGACCGAGCATACTTATACACAGCGCCTGGCCTATATTGTCGGCAAGGTGTTCAATCGTTCGACCGTGCCGCCCGCGCCGCGGGTCGCGCTGTTGGCCGAAGCCTCCACGCAGGAAGAGGCCGCCCTGCTGGTGGCCGCGATGGAGCGCCAGGCGCGGCCGCGGGTGGTGCTGTTGCTGGTGGGGCCGCGCGGAATCTGCAGCCACTCGCGTGTGGTGGTGGTGGAAAGCAGGCAGGCCGCCTGGCACCGGGCGCAGCGCTTCGACTATGTGGCGCCGATCTGCAGCGGCGATTATTACGGCAAGCATTATCTGAATGACCTGGTCCTGGCGACGTCCTTCGCCGGCGGCGCCGGGGTGACCAAGGCGTCGTTCCACGCCCTGGCCGCCGGTGGCCATGTGGTCGAGCGAGACGGCGGCCAGGAATATGTGCCGGTACGCCGGGCGGCGCTGCGGCGCAGCCTGCTGCCACAGGGGCTCTTGCAAGCCGGATCACAAGCCGGGCCACAAGCTGCTTCACATGCCGCTTCACAAGCCGGGCCCGCCGGCGGCCTGCAGGCCTGGGCCGAGAACCCCGCGCTGCGGCTGGAGGATGCCTGCATCGAGGCCGACTCCCTGATTGCCGTCGACGCGTTCAGCTATTGCGCCGACGGCGCCGGCAGCGAGACGGTGGCAGCCATCGTCGACGCCGATGACGTGCAGCGCACGGGGGCCAGCCTGCCCCAGGACATGCAGCCACGTGCGCAAAGGGTACGTGCGCTCAAGGTCGACGAACGGGTGGCGCTGGAGGCGGAGGACTGGTTGCCGCTGGTGCCGCCCAAGTCCATCCATAAGAGCATGAAGCTGAGCCTGGGTGACGATAGCCTGGTCCATATCGACAGCAAGCTGGCGCCTGAGGAGTACAAGTACGTCTACCTGAGCCGCGAGTTCCCGCCGCAAGAGGTGACGATGCGACAGGACTTCGGCTTCATCGTGCACGGCGATGCGCAACTGGATATCCGCCTGGTCTTCGTGTTCCTCGACGGCAACGGGCAGAAGATCTCCCATTACATGCATACCCTGGGCATGCGCGACGGCATCGCGCTGCCGCCCGGTACGGCCGCCATCCGGCTGGGCATGCGCGTGCAGGGCGGTGGCCAGGCCAAGATCGGCCGCATCGTCTTGCTGGAAGCCTGCCCGCCGGAATTCGACCTGCTGCCCTGCGGGCGGCAATTGGTGGTGAGCCGGCAATATCCCAGCTACGACGACCTCTACCGATTCGGCTTTGTCCATTCCCGCGTCAAGGCCTACAACCGGTCCGGCTGGCCGACCGAGGTAATGCGCATCACCATGGCGGGAGGCGGCAAGTTCCGTGAGTTCGAAAATGTCGATGTGGTGGATGCGCAGGTCGGCCAGCTGAAGCACGCCCTGGCCTCGGGCACCCACGACAGCGTGGCGGTGCACATCTGCGACCGTCCAATCTGGAATGCCGTGCGCGAACAGCTGGACCACGTCCGTGTCGTCATCTGGGCCCACGGTTCGGAGATCCAGCCCTGGTGGCGCCGGGCGACGAACCACAGCACCGATGACACGCGCAACGCGTCGCGCCGAACCTCGGATGCGCGCATGGTCATGTGGCGGGAAATACTGACGCTACGGCATCCTAACCTGACGGTGGCCTTCATTTCCGATAACCAGGCGATGGAAGCGTTGTCCGACTTGCGACTGTCCATGGACAGTGTGGGCAATATCGCGGTGATTCACAATTTCGTCGACGGCGACCTGTTCGAATACCTGCCCAAGGCGCCCGAGCAGCGCTTCGACCTGCTGTCTATCCGTCCGTATGCCTCCACGGTCTATGCCAATGACCTGACCGTGCGGGCCATCCAGGCACTGGCACAGGAACCGTTTTTCTCGCAGCTGCGTATCCGCCTGGTCGGCGACGGGCCGTTGTTCGACGACACGGTCGAGCCCCTGCGCCAATATCCAAACGTGACTTTGCACAAGGGCTTCCTGCTGCAGCGTGAAATCGCCGCGCTGCATCGGGAGTACGGAATATTCCTGGTGCCCTCGCGGGCGGACTCGCAGGGGGTGTCGCGCGACGAGGCCATGGCGTCCGGACTGGTGCCGGTCACCACGCGCGTGGCTGCCATCCCCCAATTCGTCGATGAGCATTGCGGCATCATGGCGGAGCCCGAGGACGCCTTGGGGTTGGCGGCGGGCGTACGCCGCCTGGTCGAGAATCCCGCCACCTTCCTGTCCATGTCGCGCGCCGCCGCCGAGCGGGTGCGTGCCCAGTCCAGCTACCGCCAGACTGTGTCGCAGGAGCTGGCGCTGTTGAGCGGACGCGGCGGCGACACGGTGAATGCGGTGGCGGACCAGCGCCTGCTGGCGCAGGACCTGAGCCTGACGGACGTTGCCCTGTATGGCGACGTCAACCTGAACATCATGGACGGGTCGGCCATCTGGGCGGCGTCGCTGGCCGAGGTGCTGAGTGGCCTGGGCAATTTGCGTGTTTCCGTCGTGCTCAAGGCGCGGGTGCACCGTACCCAGGTGATATCGCGCCTGCTGGACCTGACGCCCGCGGTACGGCTGATCGAGCCCGAACTTCCCGATGCGCGTACCGGCCTGTCGCAAGCCGATGCCGTGGCGTGGCTGGCGCGCCTGGATGGGGAGCGGCCTTTCCGGGCCTTCATCATGCGAGGGCTGGAGGTGTGCTTGCAGGCCGCGCGGTCGCCTTGCCTGACGGGGCGGTTGTGGGCCTACCTGACGGACATTCCGCAGCAGGCCGAACTGCTGGATGCGGAAAGCCGGTCGAAGATAGAAACCATCATTGGCGCGAGCGAGTACATCCTGTGCCAGACACCGGAGATGATGGCCTATTTCGCGCGCCTGTTTCCGCAGGCGGCCTCGCGCACCCGGCTGCTGCCGCCCATGGTGCCGGCCGCCAACGAGGCGGAGAACGCGCGGCAGCGGCAGGAGATCGAAGCCGCCACGCCCTTCCGCTATTGCTACGCAGGCAAGTTCGCGCCGCGCTGGGGCATCCGGGAGTTGTTCGAGGCGCACGAGTCCTTGCGTGGCGCGGTGGCTGACGCCGAACTGCATGTGTTCGGCGACAAGATCCACAACCCCGCCGACGATCCGGATTTCCGTCCGCTGGTGCAGCGCCGGCTGGAGGCAGGCGCCGGCCTGCAATGGCACGGGGCGCTGGACCGCGACGCGCTGATGCGGCGCCTGCAAGGCATGCACGCCAGCTGGGCGTTCCGCGATCCGCGCTTCGAGCACGAGACCCTGGAGCTGTCCACCAAGGTGCTGGAATACGCCAGCCTGGGAGTGCCGATGATATTGGCGCGCAGCGCGGTGTTCGAAGGTGTGCTGGGCAAGGACTATCCCTTGTTCGCCGCGACGTGCGCGCAAGCCGGGGAGCTATTGCATGCCGTGGCGACATCGCGCACCTTGCGCGCGGATGCGGGCGGGCGGCTGCGCGACGTGGCGCAGCGCTACACCTTCGATGCGGTCCGGCGCCAGCTGGACGAACAGAAGCTTTTCTCGGAGTGAGAACGTGGCCCTGTGGAACCGCTTGCGCAGGCTGTTCGGTGTCAAGCCCAAGGTGGCGGTGGCCGAGAAGCGCGCCCTGTCGATACTTACCTACCACCACCATTTGCCGCTTGAACTCAAGGAGAGGAGCTGCTTCAGGGACGGCACCGTCACCAATACCGTTGAAAGCTTCGAGCAACAGATGGCGTGGCTGCGGGACAACGGCTACGCCACGATGAAGCTGGCCGAGCTGGAGGACTATATGAAGGGCGTGGAGATGGAAGTCTCGCGCAAGCTCATGATCACGTTCGACGATGGCCACCTGAGCGTGGCCAGGTACTGCTACGACATTCTCAAGCGCCACGGCTTCACGGCGGTGGTATTCCTGATTACCGGCAAGCAGCCCGAACTGCCGGTGGAGGTCCTGGACCCCGACGTGCTGCAGTACGTGTCCAGGCAGGAAATGGTGGCGCAGTCCGACGTCTACGAATGGGCCGCGCATACCCACCGTATGCACGCACGCGACGAGCAGCTGGTGTCGCGCCTGGTCTCTTCGCAGCCGGCGGTATTGAGGGAGGATGCGGCGAAGTGCCGCGCTGCGCTGGGCGGCACCGAGCACTTCTGCTTTCCGTTCGGCCAATACAACCCGCGCGTCATCGATACGTTGGTCGAGGTGGGTTACCGCTATTTCTATTCCACGGAAGATGGACTGGCCTACCCGGACCCCGGCCACGACGTGCACGTGCTGCGGCGGCTGAACGTCTCGCCGCGCCTGACCGTGGAGCAATTCGGCCGGCTGATGGCCCGGACCAGATAGGTAACGCAAGGGGAGCCACCATGCCTGACTGGAGATCGATGTTGTGCCTGCTGGCGTTGACGCCGCTGTTCATCGGCTATGGCGTTCCCTCGCTGGATTGCCCGGCCGGCCCACGTGCGAGCGTCCAATGACCCGATACGCCCTACTGACGGTGGACACCGAGGCCTTGCCCAAGCGGGCGGACGGCGATCACGTCCAGCGCCTGATCTGGGGGCACCATGACCAGGGGACGGCCGGAATCCGGGAGATATGCGCGGTAGGCGCCGAATTCGGTGTGCCGCATGTGTTCTTCGTCGACATGTGCGCCGCCTTGCGCCATGCGGAGGAGCTGCGCACCGTGGTGCGCTGGCTGGACATGGCGGGGCAGGACGTGCAGCTGCACCTGCACCCGGAAACCCTGGCGCGCGAATTCTGGTCGGGCCACGGACTGGCGCCGACTCCCGCTTATATCAACGAGTACGCCGAGCCGGACCGGGCCTTGTTCCTGCTCAAGCACTTCGGCGGTGAGCTGGCCAGCATCACCGGCAAGCGCGTGCTGGCCTGCCGGGCGGGTTCGTTGCGTTGGAATGCAGATTTCATCCGGGCGCTGCGGGCGGCGGAGATTCCGCTGTCGTTCAATAATTCGATGCGGGCCTACATGACCGGACGGGCCACCTATGCGGAGCCGACCAACCAGCCTTTTACCTGGTCGAATGGCGTCATCGAGGTGCCGTTGACCGAAAGGCATATCCCTCCCGGCACGGGACGGCGCGAACGCTGGGTCAGCCTGACCTATCCGGAATCCAGCTACTTCCCCTTCAAGACCCGGCGCTTCGCCGGCCTGCCCGGCTTCCTGGTGCGCAGCCCCTCGTTCGCCGTGCTGCTGATGCATTCCTGGTCTTTTCTCTACTGGAATGACAAGCGGCGCGCCGTCTACCTGGACGACCGCCGGCTGGAGGCTTATCGCGCGCTGGTGGCGCGGGTTTCAGCGGACTACGACGTGATCACCAGCGCAGAGCTGCTGGACCTGTACCGGCGCGGGAGGATAAGGCGGGGCACTCCCCTGGACCTGAGAGTGGCGGAAATGTGGGGAGACGCACACCATGCCTGACCGCTATGCCCTGATCACCGTGGACACCGAGGCCTTACCCAAGCGTGCGCCCGGCGATCACGTCAAGCGACTGATGTGGGGCGAGCACAAGGGCGGCACGGCCGGGGTGCGGGAGATGTGCCGGATCGGCGACGAGTTCGGCGCGAAGCATGTGTTCTTCATGGACCTGTGCGGGGCTTATGACGAGTTGGGCGCGGCCCTGCGCGTGGCCCGTTGGCTGCACGCCGAAGGGCAGGACGTGCAGCTGCATGCGCATCCGGAATATCTGCCGATGCGCTTCTGGGACGAGCACGGGCTGGCGCCGCGGCCGCAGTATATGAACCAGTACACCGACGACGCGCGCACGGTGTTCATCCTGCGGCACTTCGGTGGCTTGATAACCGGCGTGACCGGCAAAGCCATACGGGCGTTTCGCGCGGGCTCCTTCCGCTGGAATGCCAGCACCATCCGCGCGCTGGAGGACGTGGCCATTCCCCTGTCCTTCAACAATTCCATGTGCGCCGTGCGTGCCGGGCAGTGCCCCTATGCCGAGGACACCAATGTGCCGTACGCCTGGTCCAACGGTGTGATTGAAATTCCCATGACGGAAAAGCGCATCCTGCCCAGCATCGGCAAGGATGCCTGGTGGGCGCGCCTGACTTATCCGGAGTCCAGCTATTTCCGCTTCCGGCCGTGGTGGGGGAAGCTGCTGCTGGAAACCTTCAGCGGCAGTCCGGATTTTTCCGTCTTCCTGCTGCACTCCTGGTCGCTGTTGTATTGGGATGAACAGGGTTACGGCGTCTACCGGGACGATCAGCGCCTCGAAGGCTACCGCAAGCTGATGCAGCGCCTGACCAGGAACTACGAAGTCATCACCACCGCCGACCTGTTGGACCTGCGTGCGCGAGGCAAGATCGCGACGTCGCGGACGGTACCGGTGGAACGGGCGGAAAACCCGGACGAAAACCCGGCGGCGGGCGGCGCCGCCCGGGCGTCCGCCGCGAGGCGCGTGGCATGAGATGGTTGACGCAGCCATGGCTGGGCTTGAGCCGCATGCTGACCACGGGTGCCATCCAGCGCCAACTGGACCGGCCCGCCGCGGCGACACCGTACGCCCCGGATTCCGGCAGCCTGCTTTATGTGGCGGCCAGCGCCTTGCCCTATCACATGAGCGGCTATGTGACCCGCACGCACGAGGTGATGTGCGCGTTGCGTTCGGCGCGGCCCAATGTGCACGTCATGACCCGGCCCGGCTACCCCTGGGACCGGCGCGACCGCCTGGGCGAGACGGAGGGGCCCGCCAGCGAGGTGGAGACGACCCAGGTGGAAAACATCACCTATACCCATCTGCGGGCACCGTCCAATCTGCGGCCGGTATTGCAATATGCCGTGCAAGCCGCGCAGGCGGTGGCGCAGGTGGCACAGCAGCATCGCGTGGCGGTCATCCATGCCGCGTCCAATCATGTCAATGCCTTGCCGGCCCTGTTGGCGGCGCGCCAGTTGGGCGTGCCTTTCCAGTACGAGATGCGAGGGCTGTGGGAATTGACCCGCAGTGCGCGGCGCCCACGCTACGAAGAAACGCAGGGGTTTCGCCAAGGCCTGCAGCTGGAGGGCCTGGTGGCCAGCCATGCCGACCGCCTGTTCGTCATCTCCGAGCAGCTGCGCTGTTATGCCCAGGCGCACTGGCCGATCCATGCCGAGCGAATGGCCCTGCTGCCCAATTGCGTCGATCCCGCCCGTTTCCCGCCCGCCGATCCGCTGGATGTGGAGCCCGACACCATAGGCTATGCGGGCTCCTTGATTTCCTACGAAGGCCTGGACACGCTGATCGAGGCGGTGGGGCGCCTGTGGCGCGCCGGACGTCGCGTGACGGTGACCTTGATCGGCCACGGCGAGGCTGAAGCGGATCTGCGTGCGCAGGTGGCCCGCGCCGGGCTGACGGATCTGGTCCTGTTCATGGGACGGATGCCGCCGGCCGAAGCGCGCGCCTATCTGGCGCGTTGTGCGCTGGTGTGCATCCCGCGCAAGCCCTTCGACGTCTGTCGCATCGTGCCGCCGATCAAGCTGGTAGAAGCCATGGCGCTGGGCCGGCCGGTGGTCGCGGCCGACCTGCCTGTGTTGCGCGACGAGTTCGGCGAGCGTCCGGCGGGCTGGTTCTTCAAGGCCGGCGACGCCGCCGACTTGGCGAAAACCCTGGGCAGGGCATTGAGCGACCGCGCGGCGCTGGAACGGACCGGCGCGCGGGCCAGGCAATACGCCGTCGCGCACCGCAGCTGGAGTGCCTATGTACAAGACATCTTACCTGGCATGTAAAGACAACGTGAACCAAAGGCGGGGACCGGCATGATCGGCGGATTGATAAGAAAGGTGGGGGCGGCGGTGTACGACTATCCCCCGGTGGCGCAGGATGTGGCGGGGCAGGGGGCGTTCGGGCGGCTGAAGGTGGCTTTGGTCACGGACGCTTTCACGGCCGATTGCCTGTCGGTCGAGTGCCGGGTACGCATATTGACGCCACGTAACTACCGGGAAGTGATAGAAGGCTGGAAGCCGGACCTGGTGTTCGTGGAGTCGGCCTTTCATGGCGCGGACGGCAGCTGGCGCTATCGCCTGGCCCGGCAACCGGCGTGGCTGCGCATCGGGCCGCCCAAGGTGATCCTGCGGCTGGTCGCCCTGGCGCAGGCGCGCGGCGTGCCGACCGTGTTCTGGAACAAGGACGACGGTGCCTTCTTCGACGACTTCATCGACGTCGCGCAGGTCTTCGACTACGTGTTCACGACCGACCAGGGGCGCGTGGCGGACTATCGTCGGCGCCTGCCGGCCCACGTGCCGGTGCACACCTTGAGCATGCCGTATCAGCCGGCCTTTCATCACTTCACCGGGTTTCACTTCGGCCGCCAGGAGGCCTGCTTCACCGGCAGCTACTACCGTCGAATCCTGAGCGAGCGCCGGCACTTCCTGGACATGATCTTCGGCGCCTGCGCGACGACGAAACTGCCGCTCAATGTGTACGACCGCAATCACGACCGGCTGTCGCGCCTGTTCGAATTCGAGTATCCGCGCCATGCCCAGTTGCGCATCCATGAAAAGGTGCCGCACCGGCGCACGGCCGATGTCTACAAGCAGCACGTGATTTCGGTGAACGTCAATTCGGTGACCGGGTCCGGCACCATGTTCTCGCGCCGGTTGCTGGAAATCCTGGCTTGCGGCGGCATCGCCGTGACCAATCCCAGCCTGGCCGTGGAGCGCAACTTCCAGGATTTCTGCCATGTGGTGACGTCGGCGGAGCAAGCCCGCGATCTGTTCGCGCGGCTGCGGCGCGGCCCCTCGGCCGACGACCTGGCGCGCGCCGAGGCGGGTGCGGCCTATGTGAAGCAGCACCACACGTGGGCGCATCGCCTGGCCGATGTCTGCGCGGCCGTCAAACGCTGAGCCGATCATCATGACCTGGCTCTCTTATCTGGCGAATGCCGCTTTCATCCTTATCGTTCTGTCGCTGGGTGTTTACGTGGCGCTGGAGATGCGCATCCTGCGCATCTCGCGCAAGACCGAGCGGCGCCGGTTGACGGAACTGACGGAGGGTGGCGCCGCGCAGCCCGCCGCGCAGGATACTTCGCTGGACGCCACGGCGACGGCGCCGCCGGGGGGGGCGAAGCCGCGCGTCAGCGTGCTGTTGCCTATCCATAACGAAGCGGCGGTGGTCGAGCGGCTCATCGACGCCGTGTGCGCCTTGCGCTATCCGCCGGAAGCGCTGGAAATCCTGGTGCTGGACGATTCCACCGACCATACCTGCGCCGTGGCGCGCGACCGCGTCGAGCGCCACGAGCGCCGGGGCGTGAACATCCGCCTGCTGCGGCGGCGGGACCGCAGCGGTTTCAAGGCCGGTAACCTGATGCATGGCTTGAAGTCCGCCACGGGCGCGTTCTTCGTCATCTTCGATGCGGATTTCGTGCCGCCGCAGGATTTCCTGCTGCGCTGCATGCCGTGCTTCGACGATCCGCGGCTGGGCTATCTGCAGACGGCCATCGGCTACGAGAACAGCGACGCCTCGTTCCTGACCCGCTTCCAGGCCATGGAGATGGGCCATCAGCAGTACCTGACCGCGGGCCTCAGCGAAGATGGCGGCATGGCGTCCCTGAGCGGCAGTTCCTGTATCTGGCGCCGTACCTGCGTGCAGGCGCTGGGTGGCTGGAATGCCGACACGGTGACGGAGGACGTGGACCTGGGGTATCGGGCCCAGTTCGACGACTGGAAATATGCCTATCTGGGCGATGTGGTGTCGATGTCCATCCTGCCCGAGGCGATCAGCACGTTCCGGATCCAGCGCGAGCGCTGGGGCCGCGGCCTGATCCACAGCGCCTTTCTGCACGCGCGCAAGATGGCGCGCCAGCGCATGCCCATGCTCAAGCGCCTGCATGCGGTGTCGATGATGTTCTCGTCGGTATTGCTGGCGTCGATGTATGTGCTGGTCCTGCTGGGGCTGCCGCTGAATTACCTGGTGAACTTCGACCGGATCGAAGTGCAGGTGGGCGCCGTGACCCTGTTCGCGCTGGTCACGCTATGGTCGCTGGGGAGCACGCTGGGCGCGCGCCGGCGCACCCGTCCCGCCGACAGGGCCGGCGTGGCGGCCACGCTTTGGTACAACTACCTTTACATCGCGATGTTCATCCCGATGGCCTGGTATTACTTTGTCGGCGGCATACGCGCGTTCCTGGGCGTAAATGGCGATTTCCATCGCACGCCCAAGGGCGACGTCGAACGGGGCGTGGCCCTGCCCCCGATCAACCGGACGTTGATGGTGGGCGAGGCTTTCACGTTCGGCTATGCGCTGGTGGCGCTGGTGCAGGCCGTGCGCGACGGCAACTATATTCTGCTGCCGCTGGACGTGACGGCCTGCGTGGGCTTCGGCATGGTGCTGTACTGGTCGTGGCAGGAGGCACGCTTACGTCAGCGCGGTCAGTGAGGCCAGGGCTTCCACGGTGCGCTCGATCTGCGATTCCGTGTGCTGGCAGGAAATGAAGAAGCGCAGGCGCGCCGATTTTTCCGGCACGGCGGGGTAGATGATGGGCTGCACATTGATGCCGCGTTCGAACAAGGCCGCGGACAGCCGCGTGGCCTTGACCGAACTGCCCAGTATGGCGGGCACCACGGCCAGGCCCTGGCTGTTGCCCGTGTCGACGCCGGCGGCGCGCGCCTGTTCCAGGAAGAAACGGCCGCGCACCTGCAGTGTCGCCACGCGTTGGGGCAAGGCCAGCATGCGTTGCAGCGCCGCCAGCGACGCCGCCGCCACCGAGGGCGGCATGCCGACGCTGTACAGAAAGCCCGGCGCCAGGAACTTCAGGTGCTCGACCAGGGCGCTTTCGCCCGCGATATAACCGCCGCAGCCGGCCAGGGTCTTGCTCAAGGTGCCCATCCAGATGTCCACGTCCGTGCCCGCCAGGCCGAAGTGTTCGCGGATGCCGCGGCCGTGCAGCCCCATGACCCCTAGCGAATGGGCTTCGTCCACCATCAGGAAGGTGCGATGGCGGCGCTTGACCTCGATGAAGCGGGGCAGGTCGGGATAGTCGCCGTCCATGCTGTAGACGCCTTCCAGCACGATCAACACCCGCTCGAAGTCGCGGCGCTGTTCCTCCAGCAGGCGGTCCAGGGTGCGCCAGTCGTTGTGCGGGAAGGGCAGGCGGCGAGCGCCCGACAACTGGATGCCCTGCAGCACGCTGTTGTGGATGAACTCGTCGTGCAGGACCATGTCGCGCGGACCGAACAGATGGCCGATGGTCGATACGTTGGTGGCGTGGCCGCTGACGAAGGTAACCGCGTCGTCGACCTCATAGAGGCGGGCTAGCGCCATTTCCAGTTCTCGATGGACGGGGCGTTCGCCGGACACCAGGCGGCTGGCGGAGACCGACGTGCCGTAACGGTCGATCGCGTCCTTGGCGGCCTGTGTAACGACGGCGTCACCGGACATGCCCAGGTAGTTGTAGCTGGCGTAGTTGATGTAAGTCTGGCCGCCGATGCTGGTATGTTCGCCGGCCGTGCCTTCATGCAGCTTGAAGAAGGGATGTTGCAGCCCCATCCGCGTGGCACCGTCATGCATGATGCGCAGTTGCTTGTAACCCGGGTGCAGGTCGAAGCGGTAGTGTTCCTCGGGCACACCAGGGCGCACGCTGGGGGGCAGCGGCATGGCGGCGCGGCCGTGCTCCTGTTCGACCTGGCGCAGTTTGCGTTCCAGGGATTGCTGGATCAACTTGTCTTTCAGGCCGGCCGCCAGGCCTGGCAGTTTGTGCTTTATCACGGGTGGCCTATGGGGTCATGCGGTGTGGCGGCGCGGCGTTGCCATTTTCGGGTTTGCCGTTTTCGGTTTTGCCACTCTTGATATCGGCGACGAACTGCGCGACCGCCGCATCCGGTATGTCGGCGGCGTGGTCGGCGACCAGCTTCTCGACCATGGACGACGTGCGGTCCGCGGGCGCCGCCGCGCCTTCGCCCCGCAGCATGGCGATCAGCCTGGCGGTCAATTTGATGACGGTGGGGCTTTCCGACAAGGTCATCACCGGCAGCCTGACGCCGAAGCGGCTTTCCAGCGCGGCGATCAACTCCACGCCCATCAGGGAATCCAGCCCCATGTCATAGAGGGAGCGTTCAGGGTCGATCTTGTCCGGCGCTACACGCAGCACCTCGCCGATCTCGGCTTTCAGCATGTCGCCGAAGGCCGCATGCAGCGCCGTGTCGTCCAGGGTGGCGAGCAGGTGGGCAACGTCGTGGGTGGGATCCTGGTCGCTGTCACGGTCGCCACGTGCCAGTTCGACGAAACGCGGGGCGGCCGCGGTGGGCAGCAGGCGGGCCAGGGTGGGCCACTGGAGATCGAGCACGGCCTGGCCGCTGGCGTCGGCCAGCAGCAGGCCTTCCAGTGCGTCCAGGGCGGCCGCCGCCGCCAGGGCGCGCCCGCCGATGCGGGCCAGCAGGGCGTCCTTGACCTTCTCGTTGCGCGCCAGGAAGCCGACGTCGTCGATGGCGCCCCAGCGCACGCAGGTGGCGGGCAGGCCCTGGTCGCGCCGCTGTACCGCCAATGCTTCCAGCGCGTGGTTGGCCGCGACGTAGCTGCTTTGGCCGGGATTGCCGAACAGGCTGGTGGCCGAGGAATAATAGATACAGAAATCCAGCGGCAGCGCCTGGGTCAGGGCGTGCAGGTGCTGCGCGCCCAGGACCTTGGCGGCCATGGTCCGTTCTATCGTCTCGGCGCTGGCGTTGCGGGCCAGGCCATCCTCGATGACCACCGCCGCGTGGACGATGCCGCGCAGCGGAGGCAGGGCCCGGGCGATGTGCTGCAACAAGCCTTGCAACGCCTGTTCGTCGGTGACATCGCAGGATTGCGCATGAACCTGCACGCCCTGGTCCTCCAGCGCGGCGATGGCGGCGCGCGCGGTGTCGTCGGCCACACCACGGCGGCCGACCAGGACCAGATGGCGCGCGCCCTTTTCGGCCAGCCATTGCGCGGTGCGCAGGCCGAAGCCGCCCAGGCCGCCCGTCACCAGGTAGGTGGCTTGCGCCGGCAGGCGCAAGCGCTGCGGTGCTGACGGACGCGGCGCCCGGATGTGGCGGATGCCATGGCGATAGGTGACGACGATCTTGCCGATCTGCTGTGCCTGCTGCATGTAGCGGAAGGCGTCGACCACGTCGTTGGCGTCGAACACGGTGTAGGGCAGGGGATGCAGCAGGCCTTCCCCGAAGCCGCCCATCATGGCGCCGAACAGGCGGCGGGTCAGGTCCGGCCGGGCCGACATCAGCTGGTCGGCATCGATGCCGAAGTAACTGACGTTGTTGCGCAATGGGCGCATGCCGATGCGGGTGTTTTCGTGGAAGTCGCGCTTGCCCAGTTCCAGGAACCGGCCGAACGGGCGCAGGACATGCAGATTGCGGTTGATGGCTTCCCCGGCCAGCGAGTTCAGCACGACATCCACGCCTTCGCCACCCGTATCGGCCAGGATCTCGTCGGCATAGGACAGGGAGCGGGAGTCGTAGACGTGCGTCACTCCCATCAGGCGCAGGAAGTCGCGCTTTTCGTCCGAGCCGGCGGTGGCGTAGATGTCGGCGCCCAGGCTCTGCGCCAGCTGGATGGCGGCGATCCCCACGCCGCCGGCGGCGCCGTGGATGAGGATTTTTTCACCGGGCTCAAGGTGTGCCAGATGGTGCAGCGCGTACCACGCCGTGAAGAAGGTGCTGGGTATGGTTGCCGCGGCTTCGAAGGAGAAGTCCGCGGGGATGGTTACGATGGCGCTGGGCTGCGTCAGAATGTGTTCGCCGAAACTGGACGGGCCGAAACCGACGACCCGGTCACCCGGTTTGTAGCCGGTGACCGCGGCACCGAGGCGCGTGATCTCGCCGGCGAATTCCAATCCCAGGGTGGGACCTGCGTAGCCATTGTCGATGGCGTCGTCGGGTAGCAGGCCCAGGGTGTACATGACGTCGCGGAAGTTCAGGCCGGTGGCGGCGACACGGACTTCGATCTGGTCTTGCGCCGGCGCAATGGATTGAACGGCCTGCCAATGCAGGTTGCGCAGCTGGCCCGGAAGGTCGAAGTCCAGGCGGGCGTACAACGGGCCGGTGGCGTGCGTGATCGGTGGGAGGGCGGCTGCCTGGGCTGCCGGCTGGGTGGCCGGCGGATTCTGCATAGGGCTGGTGTCGCGGCCATGCTCCAGGTCGTCTACAAGGCCGTCCATGCCGTTCACGGCGCATTCAGCGGGACGGGGCACGACGCGCACGCGTGGGACCCGGCGCGCGCCGTCGGCGTCCAGCAGGATTTCATCTTCCAGGTCGGGATGCAGCAGTTCGCACGCCAAGGCCGGTACCGCGGTCGTGGCCATGACGTCGACCAGCCGCATGCGGTAATTGGTGGCTTCGTTGGCGAGCGTGCGGCCATAGCCCCACAGCGCGGCGTCGAAGATTCCTTCTTCGCGTGGATCGCCGCCGCCCATGGCCAGGCCGGCGTTGCGGGTGACCAGCCAGATGGTGGCCGGCGCGCTCGCCGTGGGGTCGCTGCTTTCGCAGGCCTGGATGATGGCGGCCGCCAGCGCGCATCGGCGCACCAGGCCGTCGAAGGAGGGCGCTTCGGGCGCGGGTGAACCTGTGCGCGGATCCCTGTTCGACGTCGTGCGCGAACCCGTGCTCGCACTTGTGTCCGAACCGGTGTCCGAATTCATGTTCGAGTTCATGGCCGGGTTCATGTCCGAACCCGCCTGCCATCCCTCTACTAAAACAATGTCGTGAACCTGCCCGTGGCGTCTGCGCGCCTGGCGCAGAACCTCCGCTACTGACGCGGGCGTCACGTCCGTGGCAAGCACGGTCTGCTGGCCGGCTGCGTCCAGTTCCAGCCGCAAGGCCTGGGCCAGGGCCGCGCTTTGTTCATCGCCAATCAGCAGGCGGGTGCGCGACGCCGGGGCCGGCGCCTGTTCGTCCATGGCTGGCGCGCTGGCCAGGATCAGGTAGGGGGCGGACGCTGGATACGCGCTCAGGGTGATGGCCGGCGCGCAATGCAGGCCCATTTCGCGCAAGACGGCGATGCTGTCTTCCGCCGTCGGCAAGGGGGCATGGCTGCCGTCCTTGCCGGCCAGCCACCAGGAGGTGCGTCCGCCGAACAGGAAATCCATCCAGGGCGTGGGCGGCGTGCCGCGCAGTAACAGGTTGCCGCCCGAGCGCAAACTGGTGCGGGCGTAGGCCAGCGCCTGGCGGAAGCGTTCAAGCGTATCGAATTCGCCATGCAGGACGACGAGATCGTAGCGTTCGCCATCGGGCGACGGCGCATCGGGTCCTATGGCGACGGCGCTTGCCAGGGGATATCCCGCCAGCGGACCGTGACGGGCGGCCTCGACGGCATCGGGGTCGGGCGAGGCATAGCGGTAGTCCGCCACGTCGAAGTCCAGCACCGCGCAGCACGCGCTGCCTATCAGCGGCAGGCCCTGGGCGACTTCCAGTACGGCGATGCGCTGGCCCGGCGCGCGCATGCATACGGCGCGCTGCAGGGCTTCGGCCAAGGCTTCGGCCAGCATCTGGCCCCGTGCGGCGCCCAGCACCATGCGGCTGAGCGCCGTCGGCGTGGCCGAGCGCGGCACGATCTGTTCGATGTCCACGGTACCGGTCAGCAGCGCGGGCAGATGCATGCCGACGCGGCCGGCGGCGAGGATGGCAGGAAAGTAGTCGGGGTAGTCGCGCAGCAGACTGTTCCAGATGTCGGCGGCGGTGGCTTCCCTGGCTTCATCCGCCTGGTCGGCTTCGTCCGCCTTCTCGGCCTCGTTCGCCGCGTCATCCTTGAGCGTCCATCCCGTCGGATCGGCGTGCGCATAGCCGGCCAACGTCGCCCGGGTCAGCACGTGCTCGTACAGCGGGGCCGAGCGGGGATGCTGGCGCGTGTGGCGTTCCACCTGGGCGTTGGTCAGCCGCGCGCCATCCTTGGCCAGTGTGCGTAACGCCTCGATCGCATAGCGGTCGCACAGGCTCTCCAGCAAAGGGTCGACTTCCTGGCTGTAGCGGTCCGTTTCCTCGCTGCTGCTGCCCTGGCCCTTGCCATGGTCCGGCACCGTCGGCCACAGCTCGCGCAAGCGTGCCTCCAGCGCGGCGGCGGGCAGGGCTTGCGGCGGCATGGGCGCATACAGATGGGGACGCGGCGTCAGCACGCAATCGACGTAGTCGAACTGCTCGGCGGCCGGCTTGGCCAGCCTGACCGCACGGAAATTCGCGTCGTCGACATTGGCCACCAGGCGGCCCTGGCCGTCGTAGAGCGCAAAATCCGCCCCCACTGAATGGGGGGCGCGTCGGCGCAGGCGCGCCTGCGCATAGCGTGGCAGGCCCTGGCCGGCATGCAGGCTGACGCGCCCGATGCGCGCCGGGACGAAGGCAATGCCCTGGCCCATGGCGGGATCGTCGCGCAGCAGATGGATGAGAAGCTGGAAACTGCAATCCAGCAGGGCCGGATGCAGGTGCGAGGTGCTGAGTTCCTGCGTCAGGCTGGCCGGCGGCTTGAGCCGGGCGAAGACCGTGTCGGCGGCCAGGCGCCAGCCATGGACGATGGCGCGGTAGGCCGGGCCATAGGCCAGGCCCACGGCGCATGTCAGCGCGTGGTGCTCGCCTTCGTCGAAGTCCGGTTCGCGCATCGGCGGCGTGACGGCGGCCGCGCCACGCAGGCAGGTGGCATTGGCCTGGCGCCGGATGCGCCCGCCGGCGTGGACGGTCCATGACGCATCGCCGTTGATGTCGCGGCCGAGGATGCGGAAACGGCCGTCCTCGTGGTCCAGCGCCAGGCGCACGCGCTTGCCCGGGGCGGCGTTCAGCACCAAGGGCGAGCGGATGTCCAGGTCTTCGATGTCCGCATAGCTGCCCGGCTGCCATTCCATGGCGGCGGCCAGGGCCAGTTCCACGAAACCCGTGCCGGGGAAGACGGCGGCGCCACCCACGACATGGTCGGCCAGCGTTGGATGGCGTCCGGTGTCCAGGATGTTTTCCCACACGCCTTCGTGCTGGCGGACGGGATAGCCCAGCAGGGGGTGGACCCGTTCGCGCATCAGCACGCCAAGGGATTGGGGCGTGTCGCCGAACCAGTGGCGTTCCCGTTGCCAGGGATAGGCGGGCATGGGCGTATGTTCGCCCTTCCAGGGGAACAGCGCCTGCCAGTCCACGTCGGCGCCGCTGAGTATGGTCTGGCCGGCCGCATCGTGGATACGCGCCGGCAGGTCTTCGTTGCGGGCGGCGGTAATCAGGATCCGGCCGGGCCGGTCCGCGATGTCCAGGGCGTCCTTGATGTAGCCGCGCAGGACCGGATGCGGGCCTATCTCCACGAAGACGTTCAGGCCGTCGGCGATGACGCGCTGGCAGGCCTCGGAAAATTGAACCGGCAGGCGCACGTTGTGCCACCAGTACGTCGCATCCAGTTTGCTGCCTGCTTCCTGGGTGCCGCTTACCGCTGAATAGAAGGCGACGTCGCTGTCCGCGCAGTGCAGGTCTGCCAGCGCATGCTTGATCTCGCCTTCGATGGCATCCATGGCCGGACTGTGGAAGGCGTAGTCCAGATCCAGCCGGCGATGGAAGACACCGCGTTCCCGCAGCACTTCTTCCATCAGGTCCAGCGCGGCGGGATCGCCAGCGACCGTGGCGCCGCGATGGCTGTTGCCGCCGGCCAGCACCAGGCGGGTGCCTGCTTCGAGTTCGTCCAGCAAGGCCTGCGCCTGCGTGGCGCCCAGGCCGACGGCGCTCATGCGGCCTTGGCCGCGCGTCTGGCCTTGCAAGCGGCTGCGGTGATAGATCACCTTGACGGCTTCGGGCAGGGTCAGCGCGCCGCAGGCCCAGGCCGCGGCCACTTCACCCACGCTGTGTCCCATCGTGGCGAGCGGCACCACGCCGCGTTGCGCGAACATGCGGGTGATGCCCACCTGCAGCGCGAAGAGCGCAGGCTGGGCGATTTCGGTGCGGTCGTAGCGGTCGGAGGCGACGGTTTCCGCGGCGGCGTCCGTGGGTCTATCGACCGTCGTTTCGGTCGCAACGGCGGTCGCTGATGTAAGTGCCTGGGTGGTTGCCGGGTCTCCTGCCAACGCTGCCGCCACGGAGAAATCCGCGTATTCCGCGAACAGCGCATCCACCTCGTGGACCGCCGCCGCGAACACCGGGTCGGCCATGAGCCGCCTGCCCATGCCGGCCCATTGCGAACCATTGCCCGAGTAGACGAAGACCGGGCCGCGCGCGTTGCGCAATCCCGTGGCCATCGACACGGAGAGCTTGGGCGCCTGGTCTTCCGCCAGGGCCAGCAGGTCGGCAGCGACGCGCTTCCGGTCGCTGGCGAACACCAGCGCGCGTTGTGCGTGCCAGTCGCGGCGGCGGGTGGCGTGATAGGCGAAGTCATAGATCGGCCGATCCGGTTCGGCGCGCAGGGCGGCGGCCAGCGCCGCGGCGGATGCGCGCAGCGCTTGCTGCGTGCGGCCCGTGACGACCAGCGGCACGGGGGCATTCTTGATCAGCTTGGTCGCGGGGGCCTGGGCGGGGCGGGGCGCGCTTTGCAGAATGACGTGCGCATTGGCGCCGCCGAAGCCGAAGGAGTTGACCCCGACGGTCAGCTTGCCGCGTGGTTTAAGGTGCCGGTTCTGGGTGACGACCTCGATATTCCAGCCTTGGAAGTCGATGTGGGGATTCAGATTGCGCACGCCGATGGTTGCGGGCACCGTGCGGTGAATCAAGGTGTAGATGGCTTTCACCAGCCCCGCCACGCCGGAGGCTGGTTCCAGGTGGCCCATATTGCTTTTGATGGAGCCGATGGGCAGTGGCCGGTTGGCGGGCCGTGCCTGGCCCAGTGCCGCGCCGATGGCGTGCGTCTCGATGGGGTCGCCCACCGCGGTGCCCGTGCCGTGGGCTTCCAGGTAGTCCAGTTCGATGGGCTTGATGCCGGCCTGTGCGTAGGCGCGCCGCATCAAGTCGGCCTGGGCGTCGGCGCTGGGGACGGTGAGGCCGGTCTTGCGGCCATCGGTATTGACGACGGTGCCCGCGACCACGGCCAGGATACGGTCGCTGTCGGCCAGGGCCTGGTCATAGTCCTTGAGGATGAACACGCCGCCGCCTTCGGAGCGCACGTAGCCGTCGCCGGCGGCGTCGAACACGCTGCAGTGGCCGCGGCGCGACAGCATGGACGCCTTGGAGAAGGAGATGAAGCCGTAGGGGTGCAGGTGCAGGCTGATGCCGCCGGTGATGGCATGGCTGCATTCGCCACCGAGGATGGCGCGGCAGGCCTGGTGGAACGCCACCAGCGATGACGAGCAGGCGGTGTCCATGGCCATGCTGGGGCCGCGCAGGTCGAAGAAATACGACAGCCGGTTGGCCGCGGTGCTGGACGTATTGCCGGTGGCCGTGGAGGCATCGACCACGTCCATGTCTTCAGCCATGCGATAGGCGTAGTCGGCGCTGGCGATACCGATGTAGACGCCGCAATCGCTGCCGCGTAACGAGGTCGGTTTGATGCCGGCGTCTTCCACCGCTTCCCAGGTCATTTCCAGCAGCAGGCGCTGTTGCGGATCCATCTGTGCGGCTTCGCGTGGCGAGATGCCGAAGAAGTCGGCATCGAAGCCGGTGATATCGCCGATGGTCCCGGCCGCGTGGGTATACGCGGTGCCGGGTTGTTCCTTGTCCGGGTGCAGATAGGCATCGGATGACCAGCGTCCGGGTTGGACCTGCGTGATCAAGTCTTTGCCTTCAAGCAGGTCGGCCCAATACGTTGCGGCCGTGGTGCCTGGGAATCTGAATGCGAGGCCAACGATAGCGACACGCTTCCCCATGAACGGTCCTTACAGCGTCACGTCTGATTCATGCCGCAGGCGCGTATAGCCAGGGCTTTTTCGATCGGGCTGGGTTATTGGTGTGCCACTTTACTTGGACGTTTGGAGAAGTTGAATTGGCGTTTCAATTGATACTCCGGCACTGGAAAAACGTAATCTCGCGCGTTGCGTTGCGCGAGTGCGGCGCGCGTGAATATTCGGTCATGTTGAATATGGCGATTGCGGCGTTACGTATGTCCGCGCGAGATGCGCGGATGGAATTGCAACGTAAGTGGCGGTGGAAGGCGTGGGGGCGATTCCGCCGTGGACAGGTGAGAAGCTGTCGAGGGATTTCCAGGAACAGGCGCGAGCCGGGATGCAAAGAGGAGGCGGCCGGGCTGTCGCGCGGCGCCGACAGGTTCGCTGTTACTTTGCTCCGAGATTGGCGCGGCGTTGGACAAGCGCAAAAAACTATGTATAATTCTCCCTCTCAGCAGTTGCAGCGCGGCACGAAGTGCCAAGCAAAGTAGCTTGCCGGGCTGTTAGCTCAGTTGGTAGAGCAGCGGACTCTTAATCCGTAGGTCGAGTGTTCGAGCCACTCACAGCCCACCAGAATATCAAGTAAAAAGCCCACCTTCATGGTGGGCTTTTTGCGTCTTGGCTATGCCGACGGCGTTGCAGAATGCCTGGTCGATGCCCTGGCCTATTGCTCTCCTTCGCGCTGCCCGATGGAACGGCGTAAGTCCTTGCCTCCGCGGCGAGCAACATGGCGCAGCGCTCGCTTCATGGCCATCTTCGGGTGACCATGGCAGCCGCACGCTATCGCCGACCACCCTTTGCCCTCAGGGAAGGCTCATATCCATACCCAGCATCCTGGCCAGGCCGAAGGCCAGGAACAGGACGCCAACCAGCACCACGACGAAGACGGCAACCACCTTGCCGCTCGTGAGCAGCAATGCGCGCGTGTCTTTCCCCTTCTTCCCCTGGTCGTAATGCCACTTGATGGCGAAGAACATGCACGTGCCGAACACGAGCACCTTGAAGGTAAGGAAGACTACCGGGATCCAATCGATCATTTGAGATTTATCAGCCATGACTTGACTCTGCCTGCTGTGAAGAGCACCACCTCCCGAATCAGGGGGGCGGAAACGTCGGCGACCGCGGTTCTTGTATGGCAGTCGTTGCGCGTTTACAGACATACTACTAAAAAGCAATATCCATACATCGAAGAAAAACGCCGCCTTTGACAGCCATGCAACACGACAATTTGCCCCGCTGGTTGCCGCGCTTGACCGCGCAGGGCGGCCCCCGTTTCTTGCAGATCGCGGATGCGTTGCAGGCGGCGATGGCAGGCGGGGCGCTGAAACCCGGTGACCGGCTGCCTCCGCAGCGCCAGCTGGCGGCACAGCTGGACGTCGACCTGACGACGATCACGCGCGCCTACGACGAAGCCAGGCGACGCCACCTTCTGGAGGGGCGTGGCGCGCGCGGCACCTATGTCGCCGCGCCGAAAGTCGAATTGACCTCGGTCCTCGACCTGAGCATGAATACCCCACCGCCGCCGGATG
This sequence comes from Achromobacter sp. HZ34, assembly GCF_002209485.1. GTDB lineage: Bacteria > Pseudomonadota > Gammaproteobacteria > Burkholderiales > Burkholderiaceae_B > Bordetella_C. The sequence goes on from NZ_NJIX01000006.1 coordinate 139,139, forward strand.
GCGTGGACTTCGACGACATGTTGAAGCAAGGCCTGTCCCAGGTATTGATGGGGGCGGATACCGACTTGCTGATGACTTACCACCTGGGCGGGGGCAGCGACTCCGACCGCCAGGCGGGAGCCAAATGGCTGGAGCCGATGTTTGGATATCTGGATTCCGGACAGGTCCTCGTCTGTCCAGGGGCGCAGGCGGCGATCGCCGCGTTGATCCTTGCGCTGACGGAGCCTGGCGATGTGATCCTGGCAGAGCCGACCAGCTATCCCGGCTTGCGTGCCGCCGCGACCCAATTCGGCCGGCGCATCATTGCAGTGGGAGCGGACCGGCACGGGATGGTGCCGGAGATGCTTGAGCAAGCGTGCCGCAAGCACAAGCCTGCGCTGGTGTACCTCAATCCGACATTGCAAAACCCGACGGCCGTCACCATTGGGGAGCGCCGGCGCAAGGAACTTGCCAGCATCGCGCAGCGCTGCCATGTACGCATCATCGAGGACGATCCCTACTGGCTGCTTGCCGATGCCCCGCCGCCGCCCATCGCCACGTTTGCGCCGGCGCAGGTGTATTACATCTCGACCCTGTCGAAATGCCTGACGCCCGGCCTGCGTGTGGCCTTCGTGCTCATACGAGACCCGCAAGAGCGGGAGCGTTTCCTGGTTGCACTGAGATCATTCGCGCTGATGGTCGCCCCTCTGACGGCTGCCTTGGCCACGCAGTGGATCCTCGATGGTTCGGCTGCCGGATTGATGGAAGGCGTACGCAAGGAGGCGCGCCTGCGCTACCGGATGGCCGGGGATATCCTGGCGGGGCGGTATGGCGGCGCTGGCGATGGCCTGCATGTATGGCTCGAATTGCCGGGGTATTGGACCTCCGCGCAGTTCGCACGTGCCGCCGACAGCGAAGGCATAGCCGTTACGCCGGCGGAAGCCTTCGCCACCGGCAGCCAATCCGTGAATGCCGTCCGCATCTCCCTGGGCAGCATCAAGGACCGTGGACGCTTACAGGCGGCCCTGCAACGGCTGTCTCACCTGCTGGCGCGACAACCCGAGCCGTTCAGCGCGGCCGTGGTTTAGCTGGCGCATCCTCCCCGCACTTTACGCGCCACGCCGCTTCGTCGGATCCGACACCACGACCAGCGCCTGCGCGGGCGTGTTGCCCAGCGAGCGTGACCGGTGGGGCAGGGAGGCATTGAAGTACAGCGAGTCGCCGGCCGTCATCGCCACGGTGTGGTCGGCGAAGATGACCTCCATGTCGCCGTTGACGACGTAGATCAACTCCTCGCCCGCATGGCTGACCAGTTCGTGTTCGGCCTCCACCGAAAACGGCGGGGTCATCATGAATGGGGTCATCGCCTTGTCCAGGCGTTCGGAGGCGATGGCTTCATAGGTGTAGCCAAGGCGCTCCCGCGACGGGCTGAAAGGAACCCGGTCGGCAGCGCGCACCAGCAAAACCTCGCTGGACTGCGCGGACGTCCCGATCAACTGGTCGACACTGATATCCAGCGCCTTCGCCAACCTCAGCAACGTGCCGATGGTCGGGGACGACAGGCCACGTTCCAGCTTGGAAAGATAGCTCTTGGTCAATGCGGCGCGCTCCGCCACCTGCTCCAAGGTCAGTGCGTTCAGCTTCCGAAACGATGCCAGGCGTTCCCCCAAGGCGTTGTCGCGCGGTTTGTCTTCCATGTCCCTGCAAATACCCCTGACCGCGCCGCAGCCGTATCGGGCTGCTTTGCGCAAAGCGGAAATTCTAGACCGAGGGTTTTACCGGATCAACTTGAGTTGCCCGATAGGACACCATTGTGTCATTATAAACACTGCAGTGTCTTTTGATCGACATCAATGCATTCTCAGCAAAAGGGGATATATCCATGAAGCCATCGCACCGCCGCGCGCTGCTCAGCGTGCTTGCCTGTGTTCCCGCACTGTCGCTGTGCTCGGCGCCGGCGCTGGCCGGCGCTTATCCGGACCGCCCGGTCACCCTCATCGTCCCCTTCGGCGCGGGCGGGATCACGGACATCGTGGCGCGCGCCACCGGCAAGGCTTTGGGCGAACAGCTTGGCCAGAGCATCATCGTCGAGAACCGCCCCGGCGCCGGCGGCAACATCGCGGCCGACTTCATCCGGCGCGCCAAACCCGACGGCTACACGCTGATGTTCACCACGATGGGCGTCCTGGCCGTGAACCCGCATACGGACATGAAGGCTTCATTCGACAGCAAGAAGGACTTCTCCTTCATTTCCCTCGTCGGCAATACACCGCATCTCATCGCCGTGAACGCGGGCGTGGCAGCGACCAGCTTGGGCGACTTGATCAAGCTGGCCAAGGCCAAGCCCGGCTCGATCAGCTTCGGCACCGCGGGTGTGGGCAGTTCTCCCTATCAAGGCATGCAGATCCTGCAGGAGGCGGCGGGCATCCAGTTCCTGCACGTGCCCTACAAGAGCGGCGCCGAGTCGGTGACCGGTGTGGTGGCCGGGCAGGTGGACATGACGTTCGAGGCAACGCCGCAGGTAATGCCCTTCGTCGCTTCGCAAAAGCTGCGCGCCTTGGCGGTGGCGAATACCCAGCGTCTGGCGAGCGCGCCCGATGTGCCATCCACGACGGAACTGGGCTTCCCGGGCATCGTGTCGGGCTCGGTGTCGGGGCTGATCGGCCCGGCCGGCCTGCCGGCCGAGGTCGTCAGCACACTCAATGCGGCGGTGGCCAAGGTCGTGGCGGATCCCGCATTCAAGGACGCATTGCTCAAGCAGGGTACGGCCACGGCGTCGTCCTCGCCAGAGGAGTTCCGGCGCCTCGTGGCAGAGGAAGACACGCGCTGGGCCAAGATCATGGCCAAGGCGAAAGAAAAGTGACCGCCTGAACGGGGCGACTGCGTGCCTCGCACACGGCACGACATGCCCCGCTACGGATTCCTTCGGATATTCCCTTTACACTCTTCTCGAATCAGGAGACATACATGGAAACCATGCAACTGAAGAAGAGCGAAATCGTCAGTGCTTCGCTCAAGAAAATGGAAAGCGATCTGCGCACGGAGAAGATGCCGCTGCGCGAGGCGGTCGCCGAGACTTGCCGCATCCTCTTCGCTTTCGGACACGATTCCGGTCTGTCCGGCCAGATCACCGCGCGCACGGAGACGCCGGGAACCTACTGGACGCAGCGCCTGGGCCTGGGCTTCGACGAGATCACCAGCGACAACCTGCTGCTGGTCGACGAAGACCTTAACGTGTTGAAGGGCGAAGGCATGCCCAATCCCGCCAACCGCTTTCATTCGTGGCTGTATCGCGCGCGGCCCGACATCAACTGTATCGTCCACTCGCACGCGCCGCATGCGTCGGCATTGGCGATGCTGGAAGTGCCGCTGAATATCTCGCACATGGATACCTGCGTGCTGTATGACCAGGTCGCGTTCCTGGGGAAGTGGCCCGGGATCCCGGTGGGCAATGAGGAGGGCGAGATCATCAGCGGCGCGCTGGGAAACAAGAAGGCCATCCTGCTTTCGCACCATGGCTTGTTGGTGTGCGGCGCCAGCGTGGAAGAAGCCTGCGTGCTGGGTGTGATGTTCGAACGCGCGGCGCGGCTGCAGTTGCTGGCGATGGCCGCGGGCGAGATCCAGCCGATTCCGCATGACCTGGGCGCGGAGGCGCAGAAGTGGGTCAGCACGCCGCGACGGTTTGAGGCGACGTTCGCCTATTACTCGCGGCGCGCGCGGCGGGAACTGCCGCCGCTTTGATCGGCTGACCGAGGTGCCGATCACCCTGCTGGCGGCCGCCCGCCCCCCCGCAGTGCGGGGCTCTGCGCACGGGATCAGGAAAAAAAACGCCACCTTGAAAAGGTGGCGTTTCATCGTCAGGGCGAATTGTCGTGAATATCACACCATCACGTACAGCTTGCGCACCGTCTCACGGATTTCCCAGAGACCGCGCGTGTCGGCGGGAAAGAACAGCGTATCGCCAGCGGCGAAGTTCACCTTGTCACCGTCCTCCGGCTGAAAGCTTCCGGCGCCCGCCAGGATGTGCATGATTTCGCCAGACTTGATCGTCCTTGGAAAGCTTCCCGGCGTGCATTCCCAGAAACCGGTTTCGCACCCCGGCCGGTTGGCTATCGTGACGTCGAGCGAACGGGTTTCGGCTTTCACGTCCCCCAACGAACCGGGGTGTACCTCTTTTTCGCCAAGCAGACCGGGAACTTCAAGCTGGGCGAATTTCTGTATGGTCATCGAACTGCCTTCATTTGTCGGTGGATCAAGGACGGATTTATCCTGAGTGCGCGACATATTAACCAAGCCGACTGTTCGGCGTGAGAATCCCATGGCCCTGACGAATGCGCGGATCGAACATTGCATGCTGGACCTGCTCGGCCATCGTGCCGCCACCGCCTCGATCTGCCCGTCCGACGTGGCGCGGGCCCTCGTGGACGAGCAGGCCGACTGGCGCGCCTCGATGCCCGCCGTCCGGCAAGTGGCCGCGCAACTGGCGCGCAAGCAGATCATCGTGATCACGCAAGGCGAAGCCACCCTGGATCCCGCCGCGATCGACCATGGCCCGATCCGCTTGCGACGTGGTCCGAGGTTTCCAGGGAAGGTTGGCTGAGCGGCCAGGGATGTGAGCAGCGTTGTGAGCCAGGCGGTCGTGCGTGGAGGAAGGCACTCTTGCAGCAGTGAACGCGCGTTATCTGCATTATCCTTGGTCGGTATAAATATCCAGATTGAAGATAATTGGGATAATTGTGGACATCTCAGTCCCCTGGCACTTTCCTCGGCGCAGCCTGGCGCAGCAGTTCCTGAGGCTCCTGACGGCGGGGCCCGTGCAGTCGACCACCATTTTCGCGCCACGCCGGCCCGGCAAGACGCAGTTCTTGATGCGAGACCTCAAGCCCGCGGCGGAAAAAGCGGGTTTCACCGTGGCCTGCGCCGACCTGTGGCAGACGCAGAGCCCGGCGCTTGCGCTGCTGCAAGCGCTGGAGGAGGCGGCTGAGCCCAAGGGTGCAATGGGCCGCGTGCTCGCACTGCTCAAGCCGGTGAAAAATGTGAAAGCCAGTGCCAAGGCTGCCGGGGTAGGCGGGGAAATCCAGTTGGAGTTAGGCCGGCCATACTCACAGGCATCCCGCGCCATTTTGGGCAAGCAGCTTGGCGTCCCGGGTCTTAAAGCAACGTCTGTGCAGAAGGCCCTGGGCGCGCTGAGCCGCCTCATGGTCCTCACACGCACGCCCAACGAGACGTGGGAGTTCGAGAACGAGAACTTTCGCGATTGGGTGAAGACGCTGCAGGACTAAGCTGCCGCACGCGGACTCGCTGTCTCCAGGCAAGCGCGCGGCAACGGGACGCTGACGATCCTTCCTACTCCACCTTGATCTTCGCCTCCCGTATCAGCTTGCCCCACTTCGCATGTTCGCCCTGTATCACTTGCGCGAACGCTTGGGCGGTGCCGCCCAGCGGGGCATTGCCCTCGGCGAGCAGGCGATCCTGGACTTCCTTGCGGGCGACCACGGCATTGACCGCGGCGTTCACGGCCGCCACTACGTTCGGCGGCAATCCCGCCGGCCCTACCAACCCCAGCCACGTCGTGGCTTCGAAATCCGCATAACCCTGTTCGGCCACGGTCGGCAGGTCGGGCAGCCCCGGCAAGCGGTGCGCGGACGTGACCGCCAGGCCGCGTATCTTCCTGGCCTGCAATTGCGGCATCACCGACGCCGCGCTGCCGAAGTACGTGTCCACCTGGCCCCCCAGAAGATCGGTCATGGCCGGACCCGCGCCCTTGTACGGCACCTGCATCATCTGGATGCCCGCCGCCCGTACCAGCATCTCGCCAGCCAGATGGCCCACCGTGCCCAGGCCGGCCTGGGCCACGGTGTACTTGCCCGGCTCGCGCTTGGCCGCCTGCACCAGGTCCGCCAAGGTCTTGAAGGGCGACTCGTTGCGCACGACCAGCACGACGGGTTGCGCGCACACTTCGACGATGGGCGTCAGGTCCTTCAATGGATCGAAAGGCATGCTGGCATACAGCGCCGGATTGATCGCCATATTGGAGGTCTGCGCCATGGCCAGCGTGTAGCCGTCGGGGCGGGCCTTGGAGACCTGGTCCAGGCCGATATTGCCGGCCGCCCCAGGGCGGTTGTCCACGATCACCTGCCACTTGTCCAGCACGGTCAGCTTTTCCGCGACCAGCCGCGATACCGTATCGGTACCACCGCCCGGCGGGAAGGGCACCACCAGCTTGATGGGCGACTTGGGCCAGTCGGCCGATTGCGCCCTCGCCCAGGCGGGCATCAGCGCGGAGGGCACCAGCGCGGCGGTCGCCGCTGCCTGGAGGAAATGACGTCGATCCATGTGAGTCTCCTGTTTCTTATCGCGGTTTTGCCGCTGTATATCGCGCCGATGCCAGCGCTGGCTTCATGGTAACGGCTGCGCCGGCGCTCATGGTCCTACATGGCACCACATTGCCCCGGCGCCTGGACTGCACAAAAAAAGCAACGCCCGTTCAGACAGGCAGGCCCTTGGCCCGCAGCACCGCATCGAAGCGCTCAGGATCCGCGCTACCGGTGCGATTCGTCTCGCGGATCTTGGCTTCCTTCTCCAGATGGGCGCGCGTGCGGGCCAGGATGTCGGCGGCCTCATCGGCACGCACGGCGATCACGCCGTCCGCATCGGCGACGATGAGATCGCCCGGCAGTACCGCCATGCCCGCGCAGGTGATCGGCACGTTGATCTCTCCCGGACCGTCCTTGGTCGGCCCACGGTGCGTGTGGCCGCGCGCCCAGATGGGCATGCCGTCCTCGGCCCATTCGACCAGGTCGCGCACGGCGCCGTCTATCACCAGCCCCGCCAGCTTGCGCGCCACGCAAGTGGTGCGCATCAGGCCGCCCACCAGCGCCTGCGTCAGGTCGGCGCCGCCATCGATGACCAGCACGTCACCCGCCTGCACCATCATCAGGGCCTTGTGGATCATCAGGTTGTCGCCCGGGCGCACCCGCACCGTGAAGGCCGGCCCGCAGATCGTCGTGTCCAGCCTGGCGTGATATTGGCGCAATCCCAGGGTGCCGACATTGCGGCTCATGGCATCGCCGATGGCTGCCGCGGGCAGACCCTGGAAGCCCTGCACGATGTCGGCCGCGGGACCGGCCGCACGCGGATTGATGCGGTAGCCGGCCGGCCAGGAAGGTTGCGTCGAGGTTGTCGTCATAGATCGCTCCAGAAAATCTTCAAAAAGAAAAGGCCCGCTTCAAGCCACCGGCGTGGCAGCGCAAGAAAAATGCTGCCTCAAGCCGCCGGCGTGGCTTCACAAGAAAGATTCCGCGCTAGGCGGCCGACGTGGCGGCGCGCGTCAGCACTTCCGCGTTCACGCACGCCGCGGCATCGACGGTATCACCACGCAAGTAGCCGAGCACATTGCGAGCGGCGCCGGAGGCCATGCCCGCCAGCGCCGCCGGCGTCGACCCGCCGACGTGCGGCGTCAGCACCACGTTGCGCAGCTGCAGCAGCGGGCTGCCGGACGGCAGGGGCTCGATGGTCATGGTATCCAGGCCAGCAGCATAAAGCTGGCCGTCCTGCAGCGCACGCACCAGCGCGGCCTCGTCCACGACTTCGCCGCGCGCGGTGTTCAAGAGGATGGCGCCCCTGGGCAGGCGCGCCAGGCGTTCGCCATCCAGCAGATTGCGCGTGTGGGCGTTCAAAGGCACGTGCAGGCTGAGCACGTCGCACCGCGGCAACATGTCGTCCAACGTGTCCCACAGCGTGACATCGGCAACCGGGCTGGATGCCCCACGCAAGGCCGGATCGTGCGCATGCACGCGCATGCCCAGCGCCAGGCATACGCGCGCCACGCGTTGCCCGATCTGGCCGAAGCCCACCAGGCCCAGCGCGCGGCCCTGCAGTTCCAGGCCATCCTGCGCCCGTGACCAGCGGCCGGCACGCAGTTCGCCATCCATCCAGTTGATGCGGCGCGCGGCGGCGAACAGCAAGCCGAGGGTCATTTCCGCGACGGACTGCGCGTTGGCGCCGGGCGTCATGTAGACGGGGATGCCGCGTTCGGTGCAGGCGGCCACATCGATATTGCTGACGCCCACGCCATGCTTGGAGACGACCTTCAATGTCGGGCACGCCGCGATCGCCTGGGCATCCAGGGCCACGGTGCGGGAGATGACGGCATCGATGGGCTCGCGGGCCATGATGGCGCGCACGCCCTCGACGTCATCGGCATCCGGCAGATAGATCACGCGCGCGCCGGCGGCTTGCAGCAGGTCCACGCCCGCTTGCGCGAGCTTGGGGGCGGTAACGAAAACGGTATGGGTCATCGGAGGCTCTCAGGAAGAAATGGGCGTGGCGGCCGTCGCGGCGGGCTCAGCGATGTGCTGCTCGAAGCCATACAGCTGGCCCGGGTTGTCCCACAGGACACGGCGGCGCAGCGCGTCATCGGGCGCCACGGTGGCCATCCAGTCGAGCAGGGCGGCATCGTCCGGCATGGGCTCGCCGCGGCAGGCGGTGGCGGGATGCGGCCAATTCGTCCCCCACACCATGCGGTCCGCTGCCATATCCAGCAGTCGGCGCGCCAGCGCGGCTTGCGGCGAGTAAGCCGGCGCGTCCGCGGCGCCGTCCAGTTCCAGGCCGGACAGCTTGACCCAGGTGCGGCCGCGCGCCAGCAGCCTGGCAAGCGCCGCCATGGCGGGATGCGCGTCCCACTGCCTGGCGGGCAGGCGTGCCATGTGATCGATCACCAGCGGCACCGGCAGGTCCAGCAGCGCCGGCGCCATCGCCGCGATGGTGTCCGCGCCGGCATGCAACTGCAGGTGCCAACCCCAGGCCGCGATGCGGCGTGCAACCCGGGCCAGCGCGTCGCCGGACACCGGCGTGGGACGCAGCAGGTTGAAGCGCACGCCACGCGCGCCGGCCTGGTGCAGGGCAACCAGGTCGGCTTCGGCGATGTCCGCATCGATGACCACCACCGCGCGCGCCGCCACGCCTTCCGCTTCGAAGCGCTGCACTGCATCGAGCGTGCAGCGGTTGTCCAGGCCGTAGCTCGATGGCTGGACGACGACCACGCGAGTGATGCCCAGGGCCTGCCGCAGGGGCCGGTACGCGGCCACGGTGGCGGGGGGAGGGTGCAGATCCGCGCCAGGCGCATAGGCATAGGCCGGATCGTTGATATGGATGTGGCAGTCGCAGACGCCCGACGCTGAAGCGCCGGAGCCTGCGGTTGCCTCACCTGGTGCCAGGCACCCTGCCTGCAAGGACGACGCTGCCATCGTCATCTCCCTTTCACTCATCGACCGACACGTGCGCCTGCTGGGCGGCTAGCGCCCAGCGCTGCGCGTCGGCGCGGACGTAATCGGGGAACTGGGCGTTCGACACGGTGGAAACATCCGCGCCGATTTCCTTGAAGCGCTGGCGCACGGCGTCGTTGCCGCGCACCTTGTCCATGGCTGCCGCCAGCTTGGCGGTGACGTCGGCCGGCATGCCCGCCGGTCCGAACAGGCCGGTATAGATAATCGAAGTCAGCTCGGGATGGCCTTGTTCGGCCATCGTGGGCACGTCGGGCAGCAGGGGCGAACGCTGTTCGCCGGTCTGGGCCACTGCCTTGACGCGGCCATCGCGCACCAGCGGCGCGGCCGTGGTGATCTGGTCGACCATGGCGTCCAGTTGCTGCCCCATCAGGTCGGTCGCGGCCGGTCCGGTGCCCTTGTATGGCACGATGGTCGCCTTGAGTCCGCCTTTGTCATTGATCAGCGCGGCCACCAGATGGGTGTAGGAGCCATATCCGGCGATGCCCACCGTGACGCCTTTCTCCCGGGACTGCGCGTACTGCTGGAACCCCTTGAAGTCGCGCGCGGGCACCTTGGTCGAGGTCGTCAGTACGGAAGGATTGGTGGTGATCGGGGAGATGGGTGTGAAGCTGCTGACGCCGTCATAGGGCACGCGTTTGCTGACGGCGTTGGCCACGGCATTGGGGCCGGAGTTGCCCAGCAGCAAGGTGTAGCCGTCGGGCTTGGCGCGCGCCACGTAGGTGGCGCCGATCACGCCGCCCGCGCCGGCGCGGTTTTCCACTACCACGGACTGGCCGAGCTGGCGGCCCAGCTCGGCGGAAATGATGCGGGCCGTCGTATCGATGTTGCCACCCGGCGCGAAAGGCACGACCAGGGTGATGGGACGGGCAGGGTAATGGTCGTCGGCGTGTGCCGCGGCCGACAGGCTGAGGGCGGCGGCGCATAGTACGCGTCCGGCCAGGGCGCCAGGCGATGAGGTCAAGATGTCGTCTCCGTCTCGTTGTTGCTGTTGTTGTCATTGCATGGGGCTGAGTGCGGCCCTTTTGCGGTGTGCCGACGCATCGAGAGCGTCATGTCCCGGCACTGCCAAAATTGTCGACGCGGATGATTGATCAGGTCTACTGTAAAATTTTGATCAATTGAATCCTTTTGGATATCAAAGTCCATGGACCTGCGTGATCTCAAGTATTTCGTTGCTGTCGCCCAGACCGGCAATACCCGGCGCGCGGCGGATGCGGTGCATCGTTCCCAGCCGGCGCTGATCAAGGCCATCACGCGCCTGGAGGCCTCGGTGGGAGCGCGACTGTTCGAACGCGTGGGCCGTGGGCAGCGCCTGAGCGCGGCAGGGATGGCCCTGCTCACGCGGGCCACACCGCTGCTCAATGCCGCGGACGCCGTGCGCGACGAGGTCGCCGCGCTGGGGCAGGGCACGGCCGGCATCGTGCGCCTGGGCTGCGGGCCGCTGGGTGCCGAATACCTGCTGCCGACCATTTCGCAGCGCCTGCTGCAGGAGGCCCCCGACGTCCAGCTGAAGCTGTTGATCCGCATGAATTACGAGTCGCGTATCGAACTGCGTGATGGGAATCTGGATCTCGTTCTGGGTTTCGTGCCTGAACATGACGATGCCGAGTTCGTCTACGACACCTTGCTTGAAGACATCGTAGTAGTGGCCGCGGGCGCCGGACATCCCATTTTGCGCGCCCGTAAGCCGGTGACGCTGGAGCAGCTGGCGCGTTATCGCTGGGCCTTGCCAAATGTCAGCGTGGCCAGCCGCGTGTGGCTGGACCAGGTTTTCGAATCGCGCGGCCTGGCGCCGCCGCAGACGCAGATCGAGACCAATTCCATTCCGCTGATCCCGCGCGTCATTGCCGATACGCATCTGCTCAGCTTCGTTTCCCGGCGCACCATCCAGGCCAGCCGCGGGCGCTTGCGTGAGATTTCGCTGGAGACGACCACGCTGGTGCGCAATTTCGGGCTGACCTATCCGAAGGATGTCAGCCTGTCACCCGCGGCGGAGAAGCTGGTGGAGTTGTTGCGCGAGCATGGGCAGGCGCTGTTCCATAAAATGGACTGATGCGATGGCGCAAGGCGACTCCCCCCTGCCGGGCCCACGGCATCCGGGGCTCCGGTGTGCGCAGCGTCGCTATCGTCTTGAAGGAATTTACCGATGCCTGCCGCCTTGAATACACTCGCCTGGATCTTCGACCTCCTCGATCGCGAGGAGACCTATCTATGCAAGCCCATGTTCGGCTGCCTGGCCGCGTACCTGGACGGCCAGCTATGCCTGGTGGCCGCCGACCGTGGCGATCCCTGGAACGGCCTGCTGGTATGCACCTCGCGCGACCGCCATGCGGCGCTGGTTGAAGACCTGCCGGCATTGCGTCCGCATCCTGTGCTGGGCAAGTGGCTGTACGTTCCCGAAAGCGCCCCCGAGTTCGAGGACACGGCCCAGCAGGTAGCGACGCTGGTGCTGGCGCGCGATGAACGCATAGGCGTGGAACCGAAGCCCAGGCGCAAGGGCGGGCGCATCGCGCTGCCCAAGGGTTAGGGCGCCCAGAAACTGCAACTATCCGACGGCGACCGCCTTGATCTGGTCAAAATAGTCGATGCATGTTTGGGAGTCGACGATGTCGGCATAACGGCGGCTGACATCGAGCAGGTTCGCTTCGTGGGGGCCGGCTTCCATGTCGCCGCAACAATCGCTGGCCACGATGGTGCGGAAACCGTAGGAGAACGCGTCGATGATCGATGCGCGCACGCAGCCTGACGTCGTGCAGCCCGCGATGATTACGGTATCGACGCCATTCCTGTGCAGGATGGTGCTGAGTGGCGTGCCAAAGAAAATGGAAGGACCCGCCTTGACCAGATTGACGTCGTGGCGCGGGTCGTAGATGCGGGAGTCCATCTCCGTGGCGGGGTCGCCATAAAACATCCCGCTGCGCACCGCGGTGGTCTTCCAGGGGATCATGCCGCGCTCGTTGCTCCAGGCGGTGTAGCAAGAGACGACCAGCACGCCGGCTGCCCGTGCCGCGGCCAGCAGGGGAACGGTATTTTCGACCGCGGCGTGGATATGGGGCGATTTGCCCGCGGGCAACGTGGGGTCTGTGAATGCACGCTGGAAATCCACGACGAGAACGGCGGGCGTCTTACCGAACCCCACCGGATTTTCGCCGTAGCCTGCCATATCGAAGAAGTCGGTCATCGCTCGATCCTAAAGCCTGGCGATGGCGGGGCGCATATTGACCCAGTCAGTCGCCTTTTCATAAGCGTGCGCTACGGCCAGTACCGTCGCCTCGTCGAACGGCTTTCCGGCCAGCTGGAAGGATAGCGGCAGTCCATCCGAAGAAAACCCCGCGCGTGTCGCCACCGCAGGACTACCGGTCAGATTGAAGGGCATCGTCAGCGATGGCGTGGTGAATGTGTAGAACCAGTGCATGTCTTCCAGTCGCTTGGCCGGGCCGGCTGCCGTTGCGGTAAAGACCACGTCGACATCCTGCGTCGCTTGCTCATAGGCATCGCAGAGTTCGCGCCGGCGACGCAAGGCCTGCACATAATCCGCGCCGGAGAACATGGAGGCCAGGTAAAGCCGCTTGCGCAGGATTTCCCCCAGCAGTTCCGGTGACTTCTGCAGTACTTCCTGGTGCACGGCAGCGGCCTCCACCAGCAGGATTAGCGACGTGGTCTCCGCATAGTCCAGCAAGGACGGCAGTTGTATGTCGACCAGGTGCGCGCCAAGTTTTTTCAGCACGGCCAGCGCGGCTTCCATGGCCTGGGCGGTCTCGGCCGTGGCATCGGCCTCTTCCCAGAAATGGCGCACCACACCAATGCGAATGCCGGTCAAATCACGATCCAGCAATTTTCCATAGTCCGGTACCGGTACGTTCGCACTGGCCGGATCGGCGGGATCGTGGCCCGCCATGATTTGCAGCATCAGCGCGCAATCCTCGGCGGTCCACGCCAGGGGACCTGCATGATCCAGGCTGAACGAGAGCGGATAGACGCCGTGGCGGCTGACGCGTCCATAAGTGGGCTTGATGCCGACCAGGCCGGAGAACGCCGCGGGCAAGCGGATGGACCCGCCCGTGTCCGAGCCGAAGCCGCCCAGCGCAAGGCCGCCGGTCACCGCCGCGCCGGTGCCGCTGCTGGAGCCGCCGGTGAAGTGGTCCGTGTTCCAGGGATTGCGGGCGGGCGGCCAGGGCAGGTCGAAGCTGGGCCCGCCGAAAGCGAACTCATGCGTGGCGAGCTTGCCCAGGCAAATGGCGCCGGCGGCAGCCGTCTTGGCGACCGCGGTGGCATCTTCGCTGGGCACGCGATCGATCAGGGAGTGCGAGTGGCCTGTGGTGCGGATGCCCGCTGTCTGGAAGATGTCCTTGTAGCCGATCGGAATCCCGTGCAGCGGACCCCAATAGCGTCCCGCCTTGATATCCGTCTCCGCCTGGCGGGCCTGCTTGCGCGCCAGGTCGGCGGTCACCGTAATGAAGGCGTTGAGCGTCGCGTTATGCGACTCGATCCGGCTCAATAGCAGATCGGTCAGCGCGACAGGAGAAAGCGTTCCGGCCGCGATGGCTCGTGACGCCTGGGCGATGGTGGGAAGGTACTCCTGGCTCATTTGGCATCACCCGGGATCGGCAGGGCAAAGGTCAGGGCGGGCTCCGCGTCGAACCCCCGGGGCGTGCGCACACGCATCTTCATGGCTTCGACGAACTTATACGCGGACCGCAAATCCTCGGTCTGGCGCGCATCCAGCCTGGGCAGTCCCGTTTGCGCCAGAAGCAGGTCGAAGGCTTCCTTGCTGATCACTTCTTCGGTCATGATGAAACGCTCCTTGCGGCGGGTCTCGCACAAAGTCTTGCGCCAAATCTTGCGCCCGGTCTTGCCACAGGCCGCGCAACAGGTCGGCTGAGTCCGTGGCGAAGGCCGGGTGATGGATCATCGTGTCGTCTCGAAAGAGGCAAGCAACATGTATGCCAAACTTTCCTTTGGGTGCGATCGCACTTCGTACCGCCGGCGCCGCGCTATGAGGCGCCGGCGCATGGCCTCGGCCGGATGGTGTTCCCTAACCCCGGCGTTCGCGGCGCGCAGGCGGGGTCACCCCAATGTTGTGCGTCGGCGTGTCCCTGGTTTGGTGCGATGCGCATCGCGGCGCCATTGCCGTAGCCATTAACGTAGCGACGCACCCAGTTGCGCCATGCTTATATCCGTTGCAAGGAGTTCGCGCCGGACCATGGCGTGGATGCCTTTATTGCCATCGACCAATTGGGTCACGTGCAAGTCGCAGGCGAGGCTGCAGAAGGTATAGGCGTCCTGCTCCGACCACCCCTGGGTCTTTGACAGCAGGGCGATCATCTTGCGCAGCGCAATCTTGGCGGCGTCATCCAGGTCTTCGTGGAAGGCCATCGTGATGATGTGGGTGTCGGTCTTCGAGATCGGCAGATCCAGCGCAATGCGTTTGTGCAGGATGAGCTGGAAAGTGCCGGTCAAGGACGTTTCCAGCGCCGTCAGGCAGACCTCGCCGTCTCCCTGCACGGCGTGTCCATCTCCTGTGGAGAACAAGGCCAAGGGCGTCTGCACCGGAAAGAACGTGGTCGAACCGACGCCGAGCTCCTTATTGTCCATGTTGCCGCCGTATTCGCGCGGTTCGATGGAGCTGACCGGGCCGTACTCAGGACGGGGCGCAACGGCCATGACGCCAAAGAACGGCGCCAGGGGTACCGACGGCCCGAAGGGCATTTCGGCCGTCATGCGTTCGCGGTCGATGGGGATGGCGACGATGCGCCGGTTGGGGAAGTCTTCCGGCAAGGTGCCGCGCAAGGGAAGCTGCGAGTTCCAGCCCCACGGGTAGCGCAGCTTGATGTCCAGCACCCGTACCTCCAGCACATCGCCAGGCTCCGCGCCGCGCACGCCGACGGGACCCGTCAGGATGTGGCCGGCGAACATGGGCTTGCATTGTTCGTGTATCAGGCGATGTTCGGGGAGGAGTTCGAGACCCAGTTCGTTCAGGTAGCCCGGTCCTCCGCTGACGGTATCGATGACGACAGTGTCGCCGGAGTCGATGATGACGGAGGGCTTGAGCGCGGCGCTCAAGTAGCCCCAGTGGATGGTCTCGGGCGAAGCGGATATGTGGTGGGAGGGCATGGTCCGATCGATTCAGGATGGTCGAGGCTTCTATGATGAGCTCGAGCCGCGATTCATTGAATGGGGCTTATCCCTAGGCGCAAGCATAAGCTCATGTCCGGATAAGTTCATGCTCACGTGCTCAATTGAAGGCAACGCGGCGACGGGTTAGTTTTGCTGCTGTTTCCCAAGGAGTCCACGTTGAGCCATACCGCCCGATCTATCGATAGTGCCGCCATCACCGATGAACAGGTTGCAGACGATCAAGCGCCAGACGACCAGGCCTTGCTTGCGCGCTTTACGCCCGTGTTCCAACGCATCGCCGAGGGTGCCCTGGCGCGCGAACGTGCTGGGCAGCATCCAACCGAAGCGGTGCAATGGCTACGCGAGTCGGGTTTTACCGCCGTGCGTGTGCCGCGTGCCCTGGGCGGTGGCGGCGCCAGCTTGCGCCAGTTGCACCTGCTCTTGATCGCATTGGCCGCGGCGGACTCCAACTTGTCGCATGCATTGCGTGTGCACTTCAGGTTCACGGAAGGGCATTGGTCGCAGCGCGACCTGCCGGAAAGCCAGAAATGGTTGCGCCGCATCGCCGATGGCGCGGTGATCGGCGCCGGCAATGCCGAGCGCACGGGCGAGCATGGCAAGTTCGCCACCAATATCCGGCGTCAAGGCGACGGCTATGTCTTGAACGGCCAGAAGTACTACACGACGGGTTCGCTTTACGCGGACTACGTGTCGGTATCCGTCACCACGGAGAACGGCGAACTGGCGACCGTGGTGGTCGGCACCAGGGCGCCGGGCGTGGAGGTCGTGGATGATTGGGTCGGATTTGGCCAGAAGGGCAGCGGCAGCGGCACCACGGTGTTTCGCGATACGCCAGTGGATGCGGCCAACGTTGCGCCGCCGGTTGGCGGATCGGGCGCGCGCTGGGCGCATGTGCAGCTGTCGCATCTGGCCACGACCGCCGGCATCGTGCGCCGGGCGACCGACGAGATTACGGACTTCGTCAAACAGCGGGCGCGGACCTACCGGCAGGCCAGCGCCGCCATCGCCAAGGACGATCCCTTGATCCAGGCCGTGGTTGGGCGGGCCGATGCCACTGCATATGCCTTGCAGGCCATCGTATTGCAGGCCGCGGCCACGCTGGACGACGTGGCGAACGCGCAATGGGCCTTGCGAGTCGGGCCCCCAGCGGCGCGGACCGAAGCTGCCCTCGCCGCGCTGAAGGAGCGTGATATCGAAGCAGGCCTGGATACGTATCGCGCGCAGGCGGTGGTTTTCGAATTGGCGTTGAAGACCACGACGGAGATCTTCGAAGTGGGCGGCTCGTCGGCCGTGGACCGCAATCGCCATCTGGACCGCCACTGGCGCAACGTGCGCACCCTGGCGTCCCACAATCCCCTGATCTACCGCCATCGCCAGCTGGGCGAGAACCGCCTCAACGGCAACCCGCCGTACAACTTCCTGTCCAACACCCAGACCGCGGCGCTCGGTGGCGAAAGCGAGGATGCGGCGCTGGGGGTGTGAGCGCGCGCGCCGTTGGTGCCGGTATGTTCCGCAGCGAGCCTGATAAAAAATTACTAGACGACCGGTCTAATGTGTTCTAAAGTGCAGCCCATGAACACAGCCACTACCCCAGCGACCAACGATGTGCGAGCGACCATACTCGCGAATGGGCAGCGCATCATGGCGGGTAAAGGATATTCCGCCGTTGGTATCAACGAGATCCTGACGGCTTCCGCTGTGCCCAAGGGGTCCTTCTATCATTACTTCGGATCCAAGGATGCCTTCGGTGAGGCTTTGCTGGAGAACTATTTCGAGGACTACCTTGCCGAGATAGATCGCACCCTGAGGGAGCCGGGGCTAAGCATGGCGCAGCGCCTGATGAACTATTGGACGGCATGGCAGGACAACCAATCGTTCGCCGATTGCCAGGGAAAATGCCTGGCGGTGAAGCTGGGCGCGGAAGTGGCTGACCTGTCGGACGCCATGCGCCGGTCGCTGAAGCGCGGCACGGAAGGTATTACCAGCCGGCTGGCGCAGGCAATCGCAGCGGGTGTGGCGGAAGGCTCCCTTGCCGTGCAGGGCCAGCCCGAAGTAATTGCCCAGAGCTTGTATCAGTTGTGGCTCGGGGCCAGTGTGATGGTCAAGATCCAGCGTAGCACCCAGCCTTTCGCGACCGCGCTTGCGACCACCCGCGTAATCCTGCAGCCGAAGAACTGAAGTAGAAGCACACGACGCATTTTTTCAAGTGCGTCTTTTTTTAATCGACGACTAGACGACTGGTCTAATAGTGACGGTCCAGTCCGTACAAGGAGCTCCAATGCAGTATCCCGCTCTATTCGCGCCCGTCACCCTGGGCCGCCATACGCTGAGAAACCGCATCGTCCTGCCGCCACTGACGCGCCAGCGCAGCGGCCAACCTGGGGACGTGCCTACCGACCTGATGGCCACGTATTACGGACAACGAGCCGGCGCGGGCTTCATGGTCACCGAAGGTACCCAGATCGAACCGCGCGGCAAAGGGTACGCGTGGACGCCCGGAATCCACAGCCAGGCCCAGGTCGACGGTTGGCGCAAGGTCACCGATGGGGTCCACGCCGCAGGCGGCATCATCTTCGCGCAGCTGTGGCATGTCGGCCGGGTCTCCCACGCAGCGTTGCAGCCGGATGGCGCCGCGCCCGTCGCGCCCTCCGCCCTACAGGCGAAGAAGGTCAAGGCCTTTATCGAAACCGGTCCCGGCGCCGGTGTGCTGGTCGAACCTTCGGCACCGCGCGCACTCACGACCGCCGAGGTGAAGGAACTCGTGGCCGCCTATGCCAACGCTGCGAAGAATGCCCTGGCGGCCGGCTTCGACGGTGTCGAAATCCACGCCGCGAATGGGTACCTGGTCAACCAGTTCATCTCGGCCCATGCCAATCTGCGCGACGACGAGTATGGCGGATCGCTGCGCAACCGCTTGCGCTTTCTCACCGAGATTGTGGCCGCCGTTGGCGCCGTCGTCGGGCCGGATCGACTGGGCGTGCGGTTCACGCCGCTGTTCACCAGCACGGACCAGGACCGGGTCTATATCGGACTGGTCGAAGACGATCCGCACGAGACGTATATCGAAGCCATCAAGGTCCTGGAAGCGGCTGGTGTCGCCTACGTATCCATCGCCGAGGCCGACTGGGATAACGCGCCTGATCTGCCGGAGACCTTCCGCCGGGAAGTCCGCCGCGTTTTCAGCGGACGCATTCTGTACGCCGGGCGCTACACCGCCGAGCGTGGCGCCCGGCTGCTGGACACGGGACTGGCCGACCTCATCGCCTTCGGCCGTCCCTTCATCGCCAATCCGGATTTGCCCGAACGAATCGCCAACGGCTGGCCCCTGGCCCCGCTCGACCCGACCACGATGTATGGCGGTGCGGAGCAGGGGTTCACGGATTATCCAGCCTACGCATGAACCACTCCACTCAACATCAAAGAGGTCCTTCCATGAACAACGGTATCGAAAATAAAGTCATCCTGATCACTGGCGGCAGCACCGGCCTTGGCGCCGCAACCGCCAAGTTCCTTGCCGCGCGCGGCGCCAAGGTCGCGGTGGCGGCAAGACGCAAGGAGAAGCTGGACGCGGTTGTGGCGCAAATTACGGCCGCGGGGGGCACCGCGCGTGCCTACGAACTGGACGTCACCGACAAGGCCCAGGTGGAAGCGGTCGTCGCGGCAACCGTGCGGGATTTCGGCAAGGTAGACGTGTTGATAAACAATGCCGGCCTGATGCCGATTCGTCCGATGGCGGAAGTGAACACCGATGAATGGGACGCCATGATCGACGTCAACCTGAAGGGAACGCTTTACGGTATCGCTGCCGTCCTGCCGCGCTTCTTCGCCCAGGGCGATGGCCATATCATCAACTTGAGTTCGGTTGCCGGGGTCAAGGTATTCGCACCGGGGGGCACGGTTTATTCGGGAACCAAGTTCGCGGTGCGCGCGATCTCCGAAGGCTTGCGGCAGGAAGTCGGCGACAAGATCCGCGTCACCTCGATCGAGCCGGGCGCCGTTGACAGCGAGCTGAAATACAGCACATCCGGCACGGCCGCGGAAACCGTGCTGAATTTCTACAAGGACGCCATCCCTGCCGAATCCGTCGCTCGCGCCATCGCTTTTGCCATCGAACAGCCCGCCGACGTAGACATCAACGAGATCGTGCTTCGCCCGACCAGGCAAGAATTCTGATCCGCGTAGCCGGCTCGAAATCCTCGATTGCGCCGTATGATTGGGGCCGCTCTTCCAAGAGCGGCCCCGCGCTTTTTGAATGTCCACCCTCTCTTCGCTGAGTACACCATGCCAAGCAGACCATCGCCCGAGCAACGCCGCGAGTTGGGAACGTTCCTGAGCAGCCGGCGTGCGCGCTTGCAGCCGGCAGAATACGGACTGGAGACGGGACCCCGCCGTACCCCGGGGCTGCGCCGCGAAGAAGTCGCGGTGCTGGCCGGCGTCAGCGTCAGTTGGTACACCTGGCTGGAGCAGGGGCGGGAAATCCAGCCGTCTGCCGATGCGCTGCGGCGGATATCCAGGGTACTCAAGCTCGATCAGGTCGAATCGACCCATTTGTTCGCGCTGTCTTCGCGCGAGGCACCCGCCGTCGCTACGGGAGGCGCGCTGAGCGAGGGACTCGAAATGCTCGTGCGGTCTATCCACGTGCCGGCTTATGTCCGCAATACGCGGCTGGATATCCTGGCCTGGAACGATCCGATTGCCGACATGTTCGTCGACTACGGTCTTCTGCAGGCGCACGAACGCAACACCTTGCGTCTGCTCTTTCTTTATCCCCCTTACCGCACTCAAATTCTCGACTGGGAGCAGATGACGCGCGGGATGATATCCGCCTTCCGGGCCGCCCGCGCGCAGGCGCCGGACAAAGCGCCGTTCAACAGCCTGATCGCCGAGCTGAACGAATTGAGTCCGGAATTCCGTGTGTGGTGGCAGGACACCGAGGTAAAGGGATTCGACGAGGGCGCGAAGCGTATGCGTTTGCCCTCTGGTGAGATCACGGCGTTCACTTATGTGGCGTTGACGCCGGCCGGGCGGCCGGATCTGTCGCTGGTTACCTATATTCCCACGCCGCATTCTTCTGCCAGGGACCGCGAGTAATAGGATAACAAGACGCCTTACTGGGGGCGCCGTGACTGCCTAAAGTGACGTCTGAGCAGTTCTTGAACACTGCTCTCAACCCACCAAAGGCAAAGACATGTCGCAACTCAACTCCGCCCAGATCGCCAATCCGCAGATCGCCGCCGCCGTCTCCCGCAACCCGGCTACCGGTGAGCTCATCGCCACCTACCCATTCCAGACTCCCGCCGAAGTCGAGCGACTGTTGCAGGACAACGCGGCGGCCTACAGCATGTGGCGTGCAACCCCCATGGGCGAGCGCGTCGCCGCCTATCGCCGGCTGGCACAGGCACTGCGCGAAAACAGCGAGAACCTGGCCCACATCATCACCGCTGAAATGGGCAAGACGATTGCCGCGGCCCGGGCTGAAGTCGAAAAGTGCGCGGCGACCATCCTGTGGATCGCTGACAACGGGCCGGCCATCCTCGCCGACGAACCGGTTTCGGTCGATGGCGATGACCAGGTACATGTTTCGTATCTGCCGATCGGCAGCATCCTGGGGGTCATGCCCTGGAACTTCCCTTTGTGGCAGGTAGTGCGCGCCGCCGCCCCCATCATGCTGTCCGGCAACGGCTTCATACTGAAGCATGCCCCGAACGTCATGGGGTCGGCGTACGCCCTTCAACGCCTGTATGAGACGGCTGGCTTCCCCGTTGGACTGTTCGCGAACCTGAACGCCGATAACGAGACCGTGGCTCATGTCATCGAGGATGGCCGCGTTGCCGCCATCACGCTTACCGGCAGCATGCGCGCTGGCGCGGCGGTTGCCGCGCTGGCCGGCAAGGCCCTCAAGAAAAGCCTGCTTGAACTCGGGGGCGCCGATGCCTTCATCGTACTGAAGGACGCCAACATCGACCTGGCCGTGAAAGCGGCGATCGAGGCGCGGTTCCAGAATGCCGGCCAGGTCTGCCTTGCCGCCAAGCGTTTCATCGTGGAAAAGCCCGTTGCCGAAGCATTCACCCGCAAGTTCGTCGCCGCCGCTGCCCAACTGACGGCGGGCGATCCGCTGGACGCGTCGGTGACCATGGGCCCGATGGCGCGCGGCGATCTGCGTGATGAACTGCACGGCCAGGTCCAACGCACCTTGGATGCCGGCGCCACGCTCCTCCTGGGCGGGAACAAGATCGACGGTCCGGGAAATTTCTATGCGCCGACCGTACTGGCGGACGTCAAGCCAGGCATGGCGGCATTCGACGAGGAAACCTTCGGCCCGGTTGCGGCGATCACGGTTGCGGAGGATGCGGAGCACGCCATCGAACTCGCCAACACCAGTGACTACGGCTTGGGCGGCAATCTGTGGACTGGCGACGTGGCTCGCGCTCAACGCATTGCCCGGCGCCTTGAAACCGGCGGTGTCTTCATCAATGGATTCTCCGCAACGAATGCGCGGATTCCGGTGGGCGGCGTCAAGAAGAGCGGCTACGGGCGCGAACTGTCGCACTTTGGCCTGCGCGAATTCACCAATGCCCAGGCCGTGTGGGCAAGGAAAATCGCTTGATATCCAGCGTACGCCGGAGCGGTAAAGTGTCCTCGATTCTCTCCATCTTCCAGTAGACAGTGCCATGCAACTTATCGCTCGCCTCGTGTCGTTCGTAAGTCGCCGGACCCAATGGGCGGATGGCCATGTCTTCGCCGTTACGCCTGAACGCATCGCGCTGGCGGAGGGATTGAGAGCCGCCATCGCGATGGCGCCGCTGCTGGCGGCAGCGGCGGTGATGAACCGGTCCGAACTGGCCTTCGCCGCCATCGGCGTGTTCTGGAATTGCCTTTGCGACCCCCAGGGCGCCAGGCCGGAGCGCTTGCGCAGCATGGCCAGCTTCACGGTGCTGGGCGCCATCGTCCTGCCCATGGCAGCGTACATTGCGCACCTGGGCCAGGTGGCCAGCCTTGCGGTGCTGTTCCTCCTGGTATTCCTGTGCGGCCTGGCGCGCTCGTTCAAGCCGGCGCTGGGCCCCATGCCCGCGCAAGGAGGATTCATCGCCCAGCTGGCGGTGGTCATCGGTATCGCCTCCGCCAGGCCCTTTCTTCCAGCAGTCGAACTGGCAGGCTTCTTTCTGCTCGGGTCTGTCTGGGCCATCGTGTTCTGCGTATTCCTGTGGCCGATTCCCCTGCGGCGTACCGCCACGCTGACGTTCCTGGCTGTTTTCGGACGGCTGGAAGGCATGGCAGCCTGTCTGCAAACGCTGGACGCGGCGCCGACCGTCGATGGCGCCAACGCACAGAAGTGGAATGAATACGACACGGTCTATCGCCGCGGCGTGCGCATTGCCATCGAACGCGCCAGAGCGCTGGCGGCCCGCGATCCAGGTATCGGTGCGGACTTCGAGCGCGGCATCGATGCCGCCGGCCGGGTGTTTTCAGCGCTGGTCGCGATCGGCCACGCGCGGCGCGGGGCTTCCCGGTCGCCGGACGAGGTTTCGAGAAAGTTGCTCGCGCGCCTGCGCCAGCTGTTGAGTGTCATCGCCGAGGCCGACGGCCTGGCGCTATTGCATGGCGCGCCCTATGAAGTCCAGGCCACCGGCTTGCTGCGGGACGCCAAGGCTCGCCTGCAATCCCCTGGCACCTGCGCGCTCGATGACGCCATCACGCGCGCGGTGGTGTTCGCCGCCGCTGCGCTGGCGCGCCTGTCCGAGAAGCACGATGTATCCAGTCCGCCCCTCGTTGAAGCCGGTCCCGCGCCGGTGCGATCTTCGCGGTCGGCGCGCGGTCTATCGAACTGGATCACCGGCGCGGCTGCCAGGCACCGTGTCGACCAGATCGTCTGGCGCCATGCCTTGCGGGTGAGCGTTGCTGCCGTGGTCGCGTACGCAGTCGGTTCCTGGCTAAGCGTGACGTTCGCCTACTGGGGCGCGATTGCCGCCATCATCGTGACGCAGCCGGCGTCGACGAGTACGTGGACGCGTGTCCTGGAGCGCGCCGTCGGCAGTGTCATTGGCGGTGCCATCGCCGCGCTATTGCTGACGCAGGTATCCAGTCCCGGCGCGATGGCCTTGGCCATCATTCCCTTGGCGGCGGCAGCGATTGCCTCCCGGCTGGTCAACTACGGTCTGTTGGTCGTATTCCTCACGCCGATGTTCATGCTGACGTCGGATCTCATCCATCCCGCCCACGGATTGATCTATGCGCGCTTCCTCAATGAAGCGCTGGGTGCGGCCCTGGCCATCGCGGCAAGCTTTCTCCTGTGGCCGGAGAAGGGCACTAACGTGATCCAGTCGACGATCAGCGATGCGATATCGGCCAATATGAAGTTCGCGGCGGCGGCGCTGAGAAATCAGGACGGTGCCACCCCCGAACTGGATGTACAGCAACGCCAGGCGGGCTTGGCCAGCGCCCGGCTCGAAACGACGAGAGAACGTCTGCTCCTGGAGGGGCGGCGGCGCTCGGCACGCCTGGACTGCCTGCGCGCGCTGATCGTCGATATACGTTCGGTTTGCGGCGCCGCGGCCGTTGTCGAAGTCCTGGCCGATGGGACCGCGAGCGACTTGAATCGTCGCCGGGCCGACGACTACGACGCGTTGGCCGCCGGCCTGGTGGCCGCCCTGGCCAAGTCGGGCCCGGTTCCATCCATGGCAGCGTCGACGGCGCCGGTGGATGATCTGGACCAGGCTATCCGCAATCTCGTTGCCGAAGTGAACCACTACGCGAGTATTTCCAGCACGAAGCTATTCAGCAAGCGGATTTCCAGTTGAGGGCACCGTGGGCGATGCCGTCCGGCGACGTTACGTCCATGTCCCGGCCGCGTTCCGCTCACCGCCTTGCCGCAATCTCCGCGTGGCGGCGTGCGATGGCCTGGGCCGCGTAGCGCATGCGCTCCACCACGCGGGGGAAATTGTCTTGCGCCAGGCGCTCGGCCATGGCGGTGACCGTCACGGCCCCCAGTGCGCTGCCGTCCGGGCCAGGAATGGGGATCGCCACCGCGCTGGTGCCCTGCATCAGTCCCAGGGGGGCATGGGCGATACCGCTTGCCCGTGCCTTGGCCACCCGGGCAAGGATGTCGGCCGGACTTTCGCCCAGCACCGCGAAACGCGCGGCGTTTGCCTCGACCACGGCGGTGCTCTCCTGCTCCGGCAGGCAGGCGAGCAAGGCCACCCCGGAAACGCCGACACCCAGAGGCCGCCGCACGCCCACTTCGATGGACAGGACCTGTATGGGATGATGCCCCGTGCGCCGTCCTATGCAGATCGAATCGTGGCCGTGCCGGATGCTGAGGAACACGGTATCGCCTACCTGGTCCGCCAGTTCCGCCAGATAAGGATCCGCCAGTGTCTGCAAGGGAAAGCGGCGCGTGCGCGCCAGCCCGAGCAGGCTGATTTCCTGGCCGATCAGGTAGCGCCGCGTCTCGGGATCCTGCTCGATGGCGTCTTCCTGGATCAGGGTCTTCAACAGGCGGTGCACGGTCGGGCGGTTCAGGCCCGACATGCGCACCAGGTCGATCAGCCGCACGCCGCGCTCCTGGCCGCAGGCCACCAGGCGCAGGATGGCGACGGCGCGGCGTACCGTCTGCGCACCCGTCGGCGTGTCTTCGGCAGCGTCTGTCATTGGCCGTCCGCCAGGACGGACTTGGGCGTCTGCCGCAGCGTCCGCTTGGTGACGATGGGACCCAGCGACGCATAGTTGGGTCCGCCGATGCGGCACACCGGACGCAATAGCGCCGTATCGATCTTGCCGTCCCGTGCCAGGCCATCCCGGATGTGGAAGACCAGCACCTCGCCGACGAAGAATTCGGCGCCCGTATCGCCGAAGGGCGTGACGCTATGGAAGCGGCATTCCATGCTGACGGGCACGGCGGCCAGGCGCGGCGTGGCCACGGCCTCGCCAGGAATCACCTCCAGCCCCAGCAACTCCACTTCGCTGACCTCGGGCGGATGCTCCTCCGCGCTGTCATGGATGGCATCGAGCAGGGTCTCGTCGCCCACATTCACCACGAAATGGCCTTGCTCCAGGATGTTGCGCGCGGTGTCCTTGCGTTGGCCCGCCTTGCGTCCCAGGTTCACGCCTATCATCGGCGGCGTGTTGGAGACGAAGGTGTAGCAGCTGAAGGGCGCCAGGTTGACCTTGCCGCCCGGGCCCAGCGTGCTGATCCAGGCGATGGGGCGCGGCACCACGATGCCGCTCATGAGCTTGTAGGTCTGTTCCGGCGTGAGTTCCGTTGCGGCGATACGCATGATGAGGCTGTCTCTGTGTTTTACGACATGCTCTTGCCGGCATGTCCAATTATTGAACTTTCCGATCGACCGTTCACGAGCCATTTTCGGTGTATTCGCATGGTGGCGCGATCCTGCCGAAAAAGCCTTTCGCGGAATAAGTCCGTCATTTGGACTTTTTGGTGATTCTCGCATTGTCGCCCGCCGCGCGAATTCCTAGAGTCTGTCTGCAGAAGTTCACGAGTTCAAAACAACAACAAACCCGATATCGGAGACAGACACATGACCCGCCATTTCCTGGCCCGGGCTTGCGCCGCCGTCGCGCTCGCCAGCCTGACTTCCCTCGCCCATGCCGCGTGGCCTGATAAACCCGTACGCGTCATCGTGCCGTATCCGCCCGGCGGCAATGTGGACGTCGCCGCCCGCCTGATCGCTCCCGGCCTGCAAGCGGCCTTGGGCCAACCCTTCATCGTCGAGAACAGGCCGGGCGCCGGCGGCATGATCGCCGGCGAGTTCGTCGCGCGGTCCGATCCCGACGGCTATACGCTGTTCATGGCGGCCAACGGCCCCTTGCTGTTCAGTCCATTGATCTTCAAGCGCGACGCCTACAAGTGGAACCGCGACTTCGCGCCGATCAGCTCGATCTCCTACACCCCGCTGGTGCTGGAAGTGAAGCCGTCGCTGCCGGTGAAAAACCTGACTGAGCTGATCGCACTGGCCAGGAAGGAGCCGGGCAAGTTGACCATGGCGTCGCCCGGCGCCGGCACCACCAACCACCTGGTCAGCGAACTGTTGCAGCACATCACCGGCGCGCGCTGGACCACGGCTCAATACAAGGGCAATGCGCCGGCCAATACCGACCTGCTGGGCGGCCAGGTCGACTTCCAGTTCGACCAGATCTCCGTGGCTTCGCCCTTCATCAAGGACGGCAAGCTGCGCGCCCTGGCCGTGACCACCTCCCAGCGCGTGCCGATGCTGCCGGATGTGCCCACGTTCGCCGAGGCGGGTGTGACGGGCATGGACGCGTCGACCTTCACCGGTTTGCTGGCCCCCAAGGGAACCTCGCCGGAAATCCTCGCCAAATTGAGCAAGGCACTGGAAGGCATCCTCGAGCAGCCCGACATCATCAAGCGCTTCGCCGACCTGGGCGCGGAAGCGCGCGGCAGCTCGCCGGAAGCATTCACCCATTACCTGGCCGCCGAGGACGCCCGTTGGACGCCCATCATCGAGAGCGCCCACATCACCGCCAACTGACCACGGAATCGCCATGACCAGACGCAGCATCTACGCCGAAGGCTTCAGCCACAAGAACCCCATTCCCGCCGCCTGCCGTATCGGCGCCATGCTTTATTCGGGCAGCATCCAGGGCACCGATCCCGCCAGCGGCGCCTATGGCGCAACCATAGAGCGCCAGTGCGAACTGATGTTCGATCATGTCCGCCGCATTGTCGAGGCCGGCGGCGGGTCGCTCGCCGACATCATCAAGATGACGGTGTGGATGCGCGACCGCGATCAGCGGGCCGCCCTGAATGCGCCCTGGCTGCGCGCTTTTCCGAATCCTGATGATCGTCCCGCACGCCACACGATGAAGGCAGACCTGGACGGCGACAAGCTCATCGAATGCGATTTCATCGCGGTCATCGCTGGCCACGATAAGGGGGCGGCGGCATGAGCGACTACCAATCCTTCCAGCCGCATCCCACCGCGCCCCGCACCCGGCTGCCGGCGGGCGCCTGCGACAGCCAGTTCCATGTGTTCGGGTCGGTCGAGCGCTATCCGGTGCGCGCGGGCGCCGCCTACGAAATGCCCAGCGCGACCATCGAGGTCGCCTTGAAACTGCACCGCCTGCTCGGCATCGAACGTGGCGTCATCGTGCAGGCGACCACCTATGGCGCTGACCACCAAGTGGTCCTCGACGGCCTGGCGGTGGCCGGTCCCAACTATCGCGGGTGTGCCAACGCGGCTGTGCTGGCCGAGCGCGACGATGCCTATATCGCCAGGCTGCACGATGCCGGCGTGCGCGGCGCCCGTTATACCCGCCAAGGGCTGGGCATCAGCATGGAGCCTGCGGTCTACCAGCGCTCGATCGCACGCCTGCGCGAGCTGGGCTGGTACGCCAAATTCCAGCCCGAGCCTGACGGCATCATGGCCCAGGTGGCGCAGTTCGAAGACCTGGACATCCCGGTGGTCATCGACCATATGGGCCGCGCCAACCCGCAAGCGGGGGAGGGCGATCCCAGCCGTCGCAAACTGCTGGAACTGCTCGAGCGCGGCAACTTCTGGGTGATGCTGTCGTTGTCGGAAAAGCTGTCCCGCACGGGTGAGCCGTGGGACGACGTCATACCCCTGGCGCAGGCCATGATCCAGGCCAACCCTGATCGCGTGATCTGGGGCAGCGACTGGCCCCATCCAGTCTCTGTCAAGGCCACGCCCGACGAAGGCCGCTTGGTGGATCAACTGGCTCGCTACGCCGGCGACGCGGCCACCTTGAAGAAAATCATGGTCGATAACCCGGCCCAGCTATTTGGATACGACAAATGAAACTGCTGTCCTTCGAATACCAAGGCCGCGCCAGCTACGGCCTGCTGCGCGGTGACGATGAGATCGTCGACCTGGGCGCGCTGGGCCATGCCAGCCTGCGCGAGGCCATCGCGGCCGGGGCGCTGCCCGACCTGGCGCGGCGCGCGGCGGCCTTGGCCGCTTCATCCGCCGCCGCCGGCACCCCGCTGCGCCTGGCGGACGTGCAGCTGCTGCCACCCATTCCCGCGCCGGAGAAAATCATCTGCGTCGGCGTCAACTACGGCAATCGCAACGAAGAGTACAAGGACGGCAGCGCGCCGCCGGCGTATCCGAGCGTGTTTCCCCGCTTCCCGGGTTCGTTCGTGGGACATGGCCAGGCCTTGCTGCGGCCACGCGTGTCGCGGCAATTGGACTACGAGGGAGAAATCGCCCTCGTCATTGGCAAGCGGGGCCGCCATATCCCGGCCGCTGACGCCTGGTCCCACGTGGCCGGCCTGACCTGCTGCAACGAGGGGACGGTGCGCGACTGGGTGCGCCATGGCAAGTTCAATGTGACACAGGGCAAGAATTTCGACGCCAGCGGCTCGATGGGACCGTGGATGGTGACGGCGGACGAGTTCGATCCCGCCGCGCCGTTGACCGTGACCACCCGCGTGAACGGCGAGCAACGCCAGCATGACACCACGGCGAACCTGATGTTCCCCTTCGCCGAGTTGATCCGCTATATCTCTCTGTGGACCGCGCTGGAGCCGGGCGACGTCATTTCCACCGGCACGCCGGTCGGGGCGGGCGTGCGTTTCGATCCGCCGCGCTATCTCAAACCGGGCGACGTCGTCGAAGTGGAGGTGCCTGGCATCGGCACGCTTTCGAACACCGTTGCCGACGAACCGGGAGCTGCTCATGCTCAATGACGAGGACCGTGCACGCGCCGCCGAACTGCTGTTGGAGGCCGAGCGCACCGGTGTGCCCACGCAGCAGCTGGCCCAGGCCTTTCCGGGGATGGAGATCGCCGACTCCTACGCCATCCAGCAGCGCATCATCGACCGCAAGATCGCCGATGGTGCGCGCCTGCGCGGCCACAAGATCGGCCTGACGTCCAAGGCCATGCAGAGCACCGTAGGCATAGACGAGCCCGACTACGGCCATCTGCTGGATACGATGTTCTTCCAGGATGGCCAGACGATTTCCACGGAGAAGCTCATCGTGCCCCGTGTCGAAGTCGAGTTGGCTTTCGTGCTGGGCAAGCCGCTGCGTGGCCCGGCTGTTTCCCTGTTCGACGTCCTGGACGCCACGGACTATGTCGTGCCCGCGCTGGAAATCATCGATGGCCGCAGCCGCTATCCCCGCACCATCGTCGACAACATCGCCGACAACGCGGCCTGCGCCGGCATCGTCCTGGGCGGCAGGCCGGTACGGCCCATGGACATCGACCTGCGCTGGGTGGGTGCCATCCTGCTGAAGAACGGCGTCATCGAGGAATCCGGCGTGTCAGCCGCCGTGCTGGGGCATCCGGGCCTGGGTATCGCCTGGCTGGCCAACAAGCTGGCCCTGCATGACGCCGGGCTGGAAGCCGGCCACATCGTCCTGGCCGGCTCCTTCACACGAACCGTCGCCGTAGGACCGGGCGACACCCTGCATGCCGACTACGGCAAGCTGGGCGGTATCTCCGTTCATTTCTCCTGAGGCGGCAGGCGATCGGTCGGCGCGGCGGATCAGAACCGCGCGATGGTGAATGGCGCCAGGTCTACGCTCGGGCGCTCATTCACCAGTAGCTGCGCGATCAGCGCCGCCGTGGTGGCGGACTGGGTCAGGCCGAGATGGCCGTGGCCGAATGCATACAGGACGTCCGGATGCCGCGGTGACAGGCCCAGGACGGGCAGGGAGTCGGGCGTGGTGGGCCGATTACCCATCCACTGCCTGGCGTCGGCATCCTGCAGGTCCGGCAGATAACGGCGCGCCAATTGCAGCAGGGCATCGCTGCGTTTGAAGTTGGGCGCCGCTTCGAGTCCGGCGAATTCGGCGGCGCCGCCGATGCGCAGGCCTATCGCCAAGGGCGTGGCGACGAACATCCGTTCCGCGAAGATGACTTCACGATTCAGGCGTCCGACGCTGCGCGGAAGCGTGGTGTTGTAGCCGCGCTCGCTTTCGACCAGGGCGCGGTCGCCCACGGTGCCTGCCAGCCGGGCCGACCATGCGCCGGCGGCGACCAGGAGCTTGTCGCCTGTCACCTGCCTGCCGTCGCTGGTGCACACCGCGTTCCCCTCGATGCGCGCGGCTTCGCCACGCACGAATTCCACGCCACGCTCGCGCAGTTTTTGCCGCAGCACGTCGACGATGCGCTTGGGATCGTCGATGTGGGCCCAGTCTTCCAGCATGACGGCGTGCCTGAAGACCGGTGCCAGGCCGGGTTCCAGTTCCCGCAGTTCCGCCAGATCGACGGGTCGCCAGCGCACGCCGCGCTCCCGCTTGAACTGCCACGAGGCCCGCTCGTCGGCGTAGGCCGCGTCGGTCTCATAGACGGTCAGGGCGCCACGCTTGTGCAGATCCCCGGACAGGTCCAGGTCGCCAAGCATCGCTTCGAAGTCCGCCAGGCACAGGCGGTTCAAGGACGCCAGGGCGTCACCGATGCGCGCGTAATTGCCCGGGTCGCCGACTTTGCGCAGCGCCAGGTACCAGGGCAGAAGACGTGGCGCGTGACCGGGCCGGATCGCCAGCGGCCCCAGCGGATCCAGCAGCCAGCGCAGCGGCTTCAGTCCCATGCCGGCCAGGCTAAGCGGCACGCATTCGGAGACGGCGATGCCGCCGGCATTGCCATGGGAGGCCCGGTCTCCTTCGAAGTCCGGATCCACCACGGTGACGGTGAAGCCGCGCTTCCGGGCCGCCCACGCGCAAGAGAGGCCGATGATGCCAGCCCCCACCACGACGAGATGACGCATTTCAATCCTTCAAGTTCTATGACGCTCGTCCGGCCTGCAATGCTGTGGGCCTGGACGTTTCCAAGGATCCAACGGTCCAACGGTCCAAGGGTACCGGGAGCGCTCGGTCACTTCACCAGGAAGCCCTTGTACAGCGGATCGCGGTCATTGACGAAGATCGTGTTGTGGCCGGTGATGCGGGCCCAGCCTTCGACGCTGGGACGGATGCCGTCATGGTCGCCCACCTTGACAGGTTCCACCGCAACGCCGTTGAACGACGTGCCGATGATGCTCTCGTGGACAAACTTCTCGCCGATCGCCAGCTGGCCCTTGGCGACCAGCTGCGCCATCCGCGCGGACGTGCCCGTGCCGCAGGGCGAGCGGTCTATCGCCTTGTCGCCGTAGAACACGGCATTGCGCGCGCTGGCGCCTTTCATATGCGGCTTGCCGGTCCACATGACGTGGGACAGGCCGTTGATCGCGGGCGTCTCGGGATGCACGAAGGTGTACTTCTCGTTGGCCTTGCGGCGCAGGATGGGGCTCAGGCGCTGGATGTCCGAGGGCGCCAGGCTGTCCAGGTCGGCGAAATTGGGCTGGGCTTCGACGATGGCGTAGAAGTTGCCGCCATAAGCGACATCGAAGCGGATCTCCCCCAAGCCATCGACGTCGACCACCAGGTCGCGCGAGTGCAGAAATGACGGCACGATGGTCAGCCGCACGGATTCGACGTACTCGCCAGCCATGGTGTAGTGGGCCAGGACCAGACCGGCCGGTGTATCCAGGCGCAGCACGCCGGGCTCGCGCGGCTGGACCAGGCCATTCTCGATTAGAAAGGTGACGGTGCCGATGGTGCCGTGGCCACACATGGCCAGGCAGCCGCTGACTTCGATGAAGAGTATCGCCACATCGCAGTCCGGCCGCGTCGGGGGGTAGACGATCGTGCCGGACATGACGTCATGTCCGCGGGGCTCGAACATCAGGGCAGTCCGGATCCAGTCGTAGTCGCGTTCGAAATGTGCGCGCCGCTCGATCATCGAGTTCCCTTGCAAGGCAGGGGCGCCGCCCGTGACCAGCCGGACGGGGTTGCCGCAGGTATGCCCGTCGATACAAAAAAAGGTGTGATTCATTGCATGAGTCCTGACGGTTGGCGTATCCACGTCCCGGCTTTCATCACGCCGACGATCTTCTCGCCCTGGTTCCTGACGAGTACCGAGATGTCCTTCACCGGGTCACCGTCGACCACCAGCAGGTCGGCGCAGGCGCCCACGGCAATCACGCCCAGCTTCCCTTTGCGGTCCAGGATCTCCGCGCCGATCGCAGTGGCCTGGCAGATCACCTCGAAGTTGCCCAGCACCTTGGCCCGGATCTCCAGTTCCTCGGTCTGGTACTGCTGCATATCGCCCAGCAGATCGCTGCCGATACCCATCTTCACGCCATGGCGCTGCATGATCTTCAGGGCTTCGATGCCCTGCAGGCGCACGTTTTCGTTTTTCGCAAGGGTATCGTCCGACAAACCTTGCTGCTTGCCCACGCGGCTCATGGCGTCATAGGTGACCAGCGTAGGGACGGCATAGGTACCGTGTTGCGCCATGACGGCAGCAGCCTCGTCGTCGATCAGGTTGCCGTGTTCGATGGTCTTCACGCCCAGCTTGGCGACCCGGCTGATCGCGGCCGGCGTGTAGGCATGGGCCATGACATAGGTCTGGTGGGACTGCGCTTCCTCCACCACGGCCTTGATCTCATCGACGGAGAACTGCAGATTGCCGATGGGATCCGTCGGCGACGCAACCCCGCCGGACGCCATGATCTTGATCTGGTTGGCGCCCGACCGCATTTCCTCGCGCACCGCCTTGCGGATCGCATCGACGCCATCGACGATACGCCCGATGGCGCCGGCATTGCGGTTGCAACCGCATGGGTCCGGGTCCGAACCGTCGTAGCGGTCGCGGAAATCGGCATGGCCGCCGGTTTGCGAAAGGGCCTTGCCGCTGATGAACAGGCGCGGGCCGTCTATGGTGCCGTCCTCGATGGCGCGTGTGAGGGCGTAGTCGGCGCCGCCGGCATCGCGCACCGACGTGAAGCCCCGTTCTATCATGCCCTGGAGTATCGGCACGGCCCGCAGGATGGCCAGGGTATTGGGCAGGCGGCCGTTGAGGCCCAGGTTGGCCACGGAGGCGATCACATGCACGTGGCAGTCGATCATGCCCGGCATGACGGTCTTGCCGGCGACGTCGATGACGACCGCGTCCTTGTTGGCCAGGTCGCCGGCGGCGATTTCCTGGATCTTGTCGTCGGCCACCAGGATGGAATAAAGCGTCTGGTCGTCGGGATGATGGATATCGAGGACCTTGCAGTTTTTCAGGATGATCATCTGGGTTTTCATGGTTTGGACCTTTTTTTTCAGACGTTTTTTTCAGACCTTTTTTCAGACCGTTTCCAGCGTGACTCCTGGCGGCAATGCGCCGTCCAGGGTCGAGGCTGCTTCGGTCAAGGCGGCGGAGAGCAGTTGCGCGACCACGTTGGCGGCGGCCGGGTCCGCGCCGTCATAGTGGGCGGGACCATCGAGCAGGTTGAGCGACCCCACCACGGTGCCGCGATTGCGCACGGGGACATTCAATACGCTGCCCAGCCCATGGCTGGTCAGCAAGGCATGATCGGAAAAGACCGAGGCCAGATCGGCGGGCGTCGAGCCCAGGTAGCCCGTGCCCGTCAGCAGTACACGGTCCACCCAGGCGCTTTGCGTAACGCGCTTGACGCCACCCACGGGGTTGATGTCGGGCCGGCTGCTGTGGAGCCGCTGCAGCAGCCCGGCCTTCGTGTCGAAGGCGAGTATCGTGTACAGCCGATGACCGTACAGCTGCTGCAGCGCCAGGTCGCTGGCCTGCCACATCCGCGCATGGGATGTGGCGGCGCCGAGCGCTGCCGCCAGCTGCGCGAGTATCGTCAGCCTGGCTACGGCCAGCGAGTCGGCGGCTTGCTCATCGACGGCTTGCTTATCGTGATCCTGCAAGGCGATCTCCCGAAGCAGCGATTGCGCCGCCTGCGTGTGCATTGGATGCCGCGATGTCTTCCAGTGTGCGGCCGGTGGTGTCGATGCCGAAGAAGAGGACCGCCAGGGCGCCCGTAAGCAGCACCAGCGTCGTCATGCCGAACACGCCCGCGAATCCCAGCGCGGGATAGATCACGCCGACGATGGTCGGCGACGCAATGGCGCCGAGACGGGCAAAGGACGAGGCGGCGCCCATGCCGGTGGCGCGCATATGCGTGGGGTAAAGCTCGGGGGTGTAGGCGTACTGGCCGGCATTCACGCCATTCATGCCGAAGGACAGGAAGATCGATGCGACCAGTATGCCGGTCGGGTCCTTGATGAACACCAGCGCGATGGCCGCCGCGCAGGCGAAGGCCATGTACATCACGATGGTCGCCTTGCGGCCTATCTTGTCGTTGAAGTACGCGGCGGAGTAGTAGCCCGGGATCTGGGCCAGGTAGATGGCGATGGAATACGAGAAGCTCTTGGTGATCGTCAGCCCTTGCTGGACCAGCAGACCAGGGATCCAGGTGAAGAACGCGTAGGAGCAGAAGGTGATCGACAGCCAGAACGTCCACGTCATCGCGGTGATGCCGCGCCAGGGCGGCTGCCACAAGGCCAGCAGCTGCAGATGGAACGGCGTGGTCTTGGCGGCCTGGGCAACCGGCGGCGCCGCGTCAGGCTGCAATGCCGGTAGCGAGGTACCCAGGATGCGTTCCGCCTGCGCTTCCAGCTTGCTGACGACGGCGTCGGCCTCGGCGTCGCGCCCCTGGCTTTCGAGCCAGCGCGGTGACTCGTCCAGCGCCTTGCGCCACCACAGCAGGACCAGTACCGGCGCGGCGGTGATGAACAGCGCCCAGCGCCAGCCATCGTCCGAAAGCGGTACGACGAAGTAGCCGAGCAGCGCCGCCGTGACGAAGCCGAACGAGAAGAATCCCGCCAGCGCGCCCGTGAAACGCCCGCGGTACCGGCTGGCGACGAACTCTGCCAGGAAGGGCGCGATGATGGCGCCTTCAGCGCCCATGCCTATGCCGCCCAGTACGCGGAAGGCCAGGAAACAGTGCCAGTCATGGGTCAGCGCATTGGCAACCGACATGATGCAGAAAATGGACAGCGCCCACATCATGACGCCGCGGCGGCCGAAGCGGTCGCCCAGCAGGCCCGCGGCCAGGGCGCCGATCAGGAAGCCAACATACGTGCTGCTGGCCAGCACGCCCACCTGGATGCTGCTCAACTCCCACTGCGTGCGTAATACGGGCAGGACGAAGGCAATGATGCCGGCGTCCAATGCTTCGAATGCGAAGCCGAGCCCGCCCATGAGCAGAAGCATCAGGTGGACCCGGCAGAATGGAATGCGCTCAAGGCGCGCTGAGACCGTGGACATGTTGGTATTTCCCTTGTTCTGGTGAAGTACGCGCGGTGGCACTGGCGTCGTCATGTCGTTTGCGTCCGGCCGAAGCGCGCATCGCTTCGGCCGGCCTGGGTCAGTAGCCGAGGGCCTTGAGGTCGGCCAGCGTCTTCTTGACGATGGCGATGGTCTTTTCGCGCTCCGCGCCTTCCAGGTCCAGGCGCGGCGGCTTGACGGTTTCGGACGACCCGCTGACCATGTTTTCCGCCAGCTTGATGTGCTGGACCAGCTTGACCACCGTGTCCAGGTGGAACAGGGGCGTCAGCACCGCGTAGAGCTTGCGCGCCTTGGCGAAGTCACCGGCAACGGCCAGCTTGAGCAATTCGACCGACTCCTTCGGCAGGGCGTTGGCCATGCCCGACACCCATGCTTTCACGCCCAGGGCCGCGCTTTCCAGGATCAGGTCGTCAACGCCGCAGACGACATTGAGCCTGTCGCCGAAGCGCGAGATGAGGTCGGTGACACGCGTGGTGTCATAGGATTCCTCCTTGATGGCGGTGATGGTCGGCGCCTGCAGGAGTTCCGCCACGACGTCAGGCGTCAGGTCGACGCCGTAGCCGCGGGGATTGTTGTAAAGCAGGATTTCCAGCTTGGACGCGCTGGCGACGGCCTTGTAGAAGGCGATGGTTTCCCGGTTGTCCGATTTATAGGTCAGGGCGGGGAACACCATCAGCCCGTCTATCCCCAGCTTTTCCGCTTCCTTGGCGTAAGCCACGGCCTTTTCGGTGCTGGTCTCCGCCACGCCCGACACGATGGGCACACGGCCCTTGATGGTTTCCTTGGCCGTGCGCAGGACGGTCAGCTTTTCTTCGGGCGACAACTGCGCGTTCTCGCCGACCATGCCCATCATCACGACGCCGCCCACGCCATTGGCGATGAGGCGTTCCAGGCCGGCGCGGATGGCGTCCACGTCCAGCGAGAAATCGGCTTTGAGTTTGGTGGTGACCGCGGGGAAAACGCCTTGCCACTGGATAGTCATGTCTGGCTTCCTTGAGAAATGAGGGAGAAGATGGCGGTTGAATCGCTGGTTACTTTATATTGGATCCAATTTATACCGCCGAAAAAAGCGTCAGCGAGCTGTCTGGAAAGGAGGACACGATGCTGACGACGGGATCCTGGATCCAATATATGCCAAGACGAAAACGCAAGGGGGCTTGATTTCCAGGGGTTTTCCCTAGATAAAGGGAGCTCTTTGACTTCTCGGTACTTGGAAATGTCCGTTCTGCCGCCGAGCCGACGACCAGCCGCCGCCGTCGCGCCGACGAAGACCAGCCAGCGCATCTATCGCTCTCTCCGTGGGCAGATCCTCGATGGGAGCCTGCGTGCGGGCGCGCCGCTGGCGTCGACACGCGCGCTGGCTATCGAGCTGGCGGTGTCGCGCTCCACCGTGACCGCCGTCTATGAGCAGTTGGCGGCGGAAGGATATCTGGAGACGCAGCGGGGCAAACGGGCTGTCGTCGCCGCGGGCGTCGCGCCTGCACCCCGGCAGGACCGGGAGGTCGGCGACCAGGACTTCAACCACCGGGACGTCAGCAGCTATGCCAGACGGATCTCGGGCTTCGACCCCGCCACAGGTACCGGCACTGAGCCCGCATCGGTCATCGACTTCCGCTACGGGGCCTTGTCGGCGGACGACTTCCCCCTGCTGGCCTGGCGCAAGGCCTATAACCGAATCCTGGTGCAACGCCAGCAGCGCCTGGGTTACGGCGAGCCGGAAGGCGAAGCGCCGTTGCGGCAAGCACTACGCGGCTATCTGCACCGGGCGCGCGGGCTGCGGTGCGAGGCGGACCAGATCGTCATCGTGCATGGTTCACAGCAAGCGATCGCGCTATGCACCCAGCTGCTGGTAAATCCCAGGGATGGTGTCGTCGTCGAGGATCCCGGCTACGTGATGGCGCGGCGGGTGTTCGAAGCGGCCGGTGCGCAGGTGCTGCCTGTGCCGGTTGACGAGCAGGGCCTGGATACGCGCCGGCTGCCCGCCAAGGCTTGCAAGCTGATCTACCTGACGCCGTCGCACCAGTTTCCGCTCGGGGGCGTGCTGCCGATCAACCGGCGCAAGGAGTTGCTGGCCTGGGCCGTCAGGCAGCGGGCCTGGATCGTCGAGGACGATTACGACGGCGAATTCCGCTATGGCATGCGGCCGGTCGACGCCTTGCAGTCCATCGATGATTCCAACGGCGTCATCTATGTCGGCACGTTTTCCAAGGCGCTGTCGCCGCAGCTGCGACTGGGTTATGTGGTGCTGCCGACCTCTCTGGTGGCCTTGTTTCGCCAGGCCAAATGCCTGGCCGACCGGCATGCGCCCAGGTTGGACCAGCTGGTATTGGCGGCGCTGATCGAAGACGGTTCCTACGAACGCCATGTGCGCCGTTGCCGGCGCATGAATGAACAGCGTCGTGGCACCTTGCTGCAGGCCCTGGAAAAGCATCTGCCTGAAGCGGTGATCGTCGATGGCGCGGCGTCGGGCCTGCACATGGTCATCTGGTTGGCGCGCGTTCCGGCGCAAGACGAAGCGCGCTTCGCCGAACACGCGCGAGCGCATGGTGTGGGGATACGTCCGTTGTCGCCGCTGTATGCGTCGGCGTCTTCCAGCCGGCAGAGGGATTGCGCGGGATACGTCATCGGCTATGCCAGCTTGCCGGTGGAACACATTGTCCCGGGCGTACGCCGGCTGGCGACGGCGTTGCGCAAGTTCCCGGAAGTGGTCCGGAAAGATAAGCAAAAACTGGAACTTTAGCCAAGGCCAGTTTTGCGGGAAGATGGCGCCTCGTTGCCAGCCTATCCGATTCCACCTTTCTCGCAGGCCACTCCATGTACGTTCCCGAGCACTTTGCCGTCCCGGATGTCGACAAAATACACGACCTGATTCGTGCCAACCCCTTCGGCATGCTGCTTACCCATGGCAGTGCCGGGCTGGATGCCAACCATCTGCCATTCGAGTTGGAGACCGGCGCCACCACGGCACTGCATGCGCATGTCGCGCGTGCCAACACCCTGTGGCAGGACGTCAAGGATGGCGATGAAGTGCTGGTCGTCTTCCGCGCGGGCGATGCGTACATCTCGCCGAACTGGTATCCGAGCAAGCACGAGTTGCATAAGCAGGTGCCGACCTGGAACTACATGGTGGCGCATGCGCACGGCAGGATCACGGTCAGGGACGACGAGCGCTATGTCCGTGGTGTCGTCGCGCGGCTGACGCGTACGCATGAGGCCACGCAACCCAAGCCGTGGAAGATGACGGACAGCAAAGCCGAATACATCGACACCTTGCTCAAGGCGATCGTCGGCATCCAGGTGGAAGTCACGCGTCTGGTCGGCAAGTACAAGCTGAGCCAGAACAAGGAGCGGCGCGATATCGAAGGCGCGGGTGAGGGCGTGATGGCACAAGGCGGCGCAAAGATCGGCGCGGCGATGCTGGCCTGTGCGAACGAAAAGAAAAGTTGAGACCCTCTATATCTACTCAATTCTTACGGCGTCGTTACCACGCGTTTACCATGCCGAGACAACGTTCATCCCGGGGCGTAACTACTCGGTAGGCATCTATTTGTCCTAGACAAGCACCGCGTGGATGAGTCATTATTTCTTTGCGTTCATATTAAATAAGACAAAAGAAACGCTTTTAAATATCTACAAATAACTCGGCGTAGCGGGCGTGTTGCCACTTGCGTAAAGAGTGTAATTTATTGCGGTGAATTGCGGGTTTGCCCGTGGTCGCTTGATTCATTTCCAGAGCAATCAAAATTTTTAGAAAGAAAGTTGCTCTGACCTCCGTCTAGGATTCGCCGTCGGTGTGCATTACGCCAAATGGCCACAGCCCGCCGACGATCTGTGAACGTTCTTAGTGGTGCACTCGCGCTAAATAAGACAAGACGTTTCCGATATATGTCGAATTGTCTAGGCGCGTCGACTTCTAGTGTCCGCGACACGATGAGAAATTGAGAGGTAGCAGTGGTCAAGAAAATCGCAGTGTGTGGCCTTGGGTATGTGGGCCTTCCGGTAGCCGTGGCGCTTTCCAAGCGCTTTGATGTGATCGGCTTTGATGTCGATAAACGACGAATCGAACGCCTCAAAGAGGGGGACGACTGGACCGGCGAGATCGAAAGTCAACTGTTGATTGATTCTCCAATACGCTTCACTGACACCATCACCGACGTGGAGGGCTGCGACTTCTTCGTGGTCGCCGTTCCCACGCCCGTGGACGAAAAGAACAACCCGGACTTCTCGCTGCTGGTCTCGGCTTGCCGCCTGATCGGTCCGGTGCTGCGCCCCGGCTGCATCGTTGTCTTCGAATCCACCGTACATCCCGGCGCCACCGAGGAAATCTGCGGACCGGAGCTGGAGAAAGCCTCCGGCCTGCGTTGCGGCATCGATTTCAAGCTGGGCTACAGCCCCGAACGGATCAATCCGGGCGACAAGGAACACCCGCTGGAAAAGATCGTCAAGATCGTGTCGGCCCAGGATGCCGAGTCGCTGGAGACCGTCGCCGGCGTGTACGAGAAGATCATCGATGCAGGTGTGCATCGCGCGTCCTCGATCAAAGTGGCGGAAGCCGCCAAGGTACTCGAGAACACCCAACGCGACATCAATATCGCGCTGATGAACGAGATGTCGAAGATCTGCGATCTGGTCGGCATCCGTACCTCGGAAGTGCTGGAAGCCGCCGGCACCAAGTGGAACTTCCTGCGCTTCACGCCGGGCCTGGTCGGTGGCCATTGCATCGGTGTCGATCCCTACTACCTGACGTCGAAAGCGCAGGAACTGGGCTATCACCCCGAAGTGATTCTGTCGGGCCGCCGCATCAATGACGGCATGGCGAATCACGTGGCGTCGCGAGTGGTACAAACGCTGGCTCGCAACGGCCGCCTGAATGCCGAGACCAAGGTCGGCATCCTGGGGATGACGTTCAAGGAAAACGTGCCGGACATCCGCAACTCCAAGGTGGTCGATCTGTACAACGCCCTGGGTCAATACGGTATCGAGCCGGTGGCTTGCGACCCCATGGTCGACAAGGCGCAGATGGAGCACGAGTACGGCATCAAGCTGGTCGACCGCGCGCACTTCAACGACATGGACGTGCTGATCCTGGCCGTCCCCCACCGCGAAACCATGGACACGATCTGGGAAGACATGCCCGATCTGGTCAAGAGCGGCGGCATGGTGTGCGACCTGAAGTCGGTGCTGGACAGCAACCGCCTTCAGTCTGACGTCTTGTACTGGACGCTGTAAGCGTTCCGGCCGTCGATCTAACACTTCAGGAGACCATGAATGGTTGCTTTCACGACCGCTCCAATTGGAACTTGCCGAATCCATACCCCCTTGCGGGGGGCAGTAGGGCGCTACCCGATCAAGCTGCAACTCGGACGCAACTACGGTTTCGTGCATACCAGCACGGAGGCGCTGCAACAGGCGCGCTTCATGTTCGGCAAAGGCGATATTCCCGTTGCCGTTCAAAGGCTGGTTTTCCGGCCCTCGAATGGCGATCAGGCACGTCGCGGGACGCACAAGCCGGCTGACCTGTACATCGTCGAATTGTCTTCGCGCAAGCTGCTGACGATCGACGGCCATCCCATCCAATCCAATTACATGGGGCGTTATTTCAGCGAGTTCTTCGCTGACCGTACGCGCACCCGCACGTACTGGTCCATGGCTGTTCCCGACAAGCTGGCGGAACGGCGCGCCTGGCTGGACCAGGAACCGTTGTTCAAGAGCCTGCCCACGGAAGACAAGGAATTGCTGGCCCGCATCGTCAGGCGCGACCTGACGGACGAAGAGATCGAAAGCGAAATGCGCGAGATCGTCGATCTGCTCGGCAAGGGCAAAGTGGTCTTCGTCACCCACGTCAATGCCGTGACGCCGGACAACGTGACGATCGAGCACCGCGAGCAGCTGATTGCCGCTGTCACGGCCGCGGCCCAGCGTATCGGCGTGCCTTGCTACGATCCCACGCCCCTGATGAACAAGCTCGGCCAGGCCGATGCCCTGGAAGACGGCGGGCTGGACCTGACGCATTATTCGGAAGCCTTCTCGGAGCGCCTGTGCGCCGATTGGTACAAGAATTTCATGCGGCCGAAGATGAGTGCCTCCACGCCGCAGTCCTCGGCGCCGAAGCTGACCGCCGAAGAAAGCGCCGACCGCATCGAGAAGGTATGGGATGCGGGCAATCTGCGCGAAGCATCGCGCCGTGTTCGTGAAGTGCTGCGCCGCCATCCCGCGCTGCCCGACCATACGCTGCTGTTGGCGCGCATCCAGGAAGAACTGGGCGACTATGACGGCTCGTTGGCCCTGCTGGGCCCCGCCGACGGCGCGCTGGCCACGGGCAGCAAGGCCGAGCAGATCCTGATGCGTAACCACTTCAAGCTGGGCCATCACGACCAGGCGTACTCGCTGGCGGCCGGTCTGCTGGGCGACGAAATCGAAACGCCGGAAATCATCCGTATCGCCGCCATCTCCGGCGCCCAGCTGGGCAATGGCGATGAGTCGCTGGGCAAGTGGAAGCAGCTGTTCCGCGTCTCCGCGCCTACTGACCCGTGGGCCGCGGAAGCCGCCGACACGGTGCTGGCCATGCTGCAGGCAAGCGGCGACATGGAAGGCGTCACGCGCTGGGTGAGCGAGGTGCGCGAAACGCTGCCGTCGCATGGCCGCAGCTTCATCATGCTGTGGCGCGACCGCCTGCTGGCCGGCGACCGCGCGGGGTTGCGTGCCCTGGCCGCGGAAGCGCCGGTGCTTTCGGAAAAGGAAGCGTTGGAACTGGTCAAGGAAGCGTCGTGGCGCGGTTGCGTCATGCCGGCTTGCGCATTGGCCGTCTCTTGCGGCCTGGACAAGAGCGACAACGAAGAAATCACGTCATGGCTGCAAGGGCAGTCCAAGGCGTGGTCCGAGGAAGGCGCCCGTGCGCTGGAAGAAGGGCGCCTGCGCGATGCCGCGGACATGATCTGCGGCCACCGCCTGCTGGCGCCGGGCACCCTGACCAGCGTGCGTGCGCAACGCGCCTTCGAACGGGCCCTGCGCCTGGGCGTGCGCGCCGCGCTGCTGGCGGGTAACCACAAGGAAGTGATCGAGTTGACGGACCTGGCGCTGGACACCCAGATCGAGTTTCCGGAACTGGATGCCATGCGCGGCCGCGCCGCCGACGCACTGGGCGACAAGAAAACCGCCATGCACCACCTGGAACAGGCGGCGGCGGACGATTCCGCCCAGCTCAGCACGCAGCTGTATTTCGCCCGGGTGGCGTTCAACGGCGGCTGGTTCGGTGAGGCCATCGATGCCTATAACGCGGTGCTGAATCATCCGTCGGCCGATCAGGCGGCGAAGGACGAAGCGCAGCGCCAGCTGGCCAGGCTCGGACCGCGCGCCATCCGCGCGTCGCGCGAGATCCTTGCCACGGGCGATCAGCGTGCGGCCTGGAAGCTGTTGGACCGCATTGCGCAGTCGTGGCCGGACATGACGGAAGTTCCCCACGAGAAGCGTCGCATCCTGGGAACCCTGTATGCCGAGGCGCGCGCCTTGGAGCCCACCAGCACGACCGAGCGCCTGGCCTTGGGCGAGCGCATCCTGGAACTCGTTCCCGACGACGCCATCGGCCTGCGCCTGGCCGCGGTCGGCGCCATGCGCCTGCACCGTTTCGAGCAGGCTTTGCCCTACTGGCAGGCGCTCAATGAGCGTGAAGAGGGGCAGCAGTTCGATCATCAAATCAAGCGTTGCCAAGTCTGGATTGAGAAGATCAATCGGAGGAAAGCCGCATGAACTCCCCTCTGGCTGCCGAACAAGAGAACGAGTTATCCGATCTCAGATCGGTTCATGCTCAGTTGGAGGAGATAGTCGCGGGATCCCCGCGGGTGCAGCTGGCGCAAGGCAACCTGCCGCGCGCCATCGTGCTGGCCCGCGACCACATGGCCGACCCCAAAGTCCGCTTTCTTCTGCTACGGCTGAAGGAAGTGGCGGGTGTCAACGAGGGGATGGCCGAGCAGTGGGCGGAACTGCTGCGCGAATGCCCGGACGATTTGCTGATCGTCCGGTATAGCGCCACGCGTCTCGTCAAGGAAAGGCATCTGGACGAAGCCCTTTCCTTGATCGAGAAGCACGTTCCGGAGACGAGCGGTAACTGGGATCTGCTGTTCGCCCGCGCCAAGTTGCTTAACGACATCCGCGCATATGAGCAGTCGGACGACTTGTTCCGCCGTCTCATCGCGCAGCGCGAAGACCGCAACGTTCGTATCGAGTTCGCCAAGCGCCTGCGCAAGCGGGGCTTGCTGGCCGATGCCTTCGAGGCCATCGAGCCCGTCATGGGTGCATTGGTCCCCGGCAGCAAGGCGGCCGAGCTGGCGAGCGCGCTGGCCAACGACTATGCGTTCTACCAGGGCTTCGCGTCCAAGGATGAACTCACTGGCCAGGACATCAGGATCGTGTCGATGAAGCACGCGATCCTGCACTTCCGCAATCGCCAGATCGCCGAGCAGCCGCCGGAGCGGCCGGTGTCGATCGCGCTGGTCACCGGCAGCCTGGGGCCCGGCGGCGCCGAGCGCCAGTTGACGCGGCTTGCCGGTGAACTGAACCGCCTGGCGGATATCGGCGAGGCCTTGCCGGCACCGACGTGCTTGCGGCCGGCCGACGTTGCCGTGCTGGTGAAGCAGCATACCGAGCCTTCCGGAACGGGAAAGAAGCAGGGTTTGAATTTCTTCCTGCCCGTGTTGCTCAATGCGCGGATCCCAGTGACGGAAATCAACGGACTGCCGCCGGTGTCGATTGCCCATCAACCGGTGGCCGATGCGGGCCTGAACCGTTTGCTGGAACAGTTGCCGCCGCCGGTTCACTATGGCGTCACGCGGCTCACGCCGCACTTGCGCGCGCACGAGTTCGACGTCGTCAGCTTGTGGCAGGACGGCACGTGCCTGTTCGGGGCGCTGGCCGCCCTGCTTGCCGGCGTGCCCACGATACACCTGGTGTTTCGTGGGCTGCCGCCGAATATACGCAAGGAC
This sequence comes from Achromobacter sp. HZ34, assembly GCF_002209485.1. Classification (GTDB taxonomy): domain Bacteria; phylum Pseudomonadota; class Gammaproteobacteria; order Burkholderiales; family Burkholderiaceae_B; genus Bordetella_C. The sequence goes on from NZ_NJIX01000006.1 coordinate 183,642, forward strand.
CGTTTCCGCGAGGAGTATCCGGTGCTGTACCAGGCGCTGGCGCGCGTGCCCGGTGTGTGCTTCGCCAGCAACAGCCTGGCGGCGGCGCAGGCGTACTCGCAATGGCTGGGAATTCCGCTGGAGCGTTTCCACATTCTTTACAACGGCGTGCCCGAGCTGACGACGGGTTCCTCGGAAGAAGACGAGCGCAAGTGGACGGAGTTCGAGGCCAGGACCACGGATGCCACCGAGACGATAGGGGGCGTGTTCCGCCTGGAACCCGATAAACGTCCGCAACTGTGGATAAAACTTGCCGCTCAGTATCTGAAGGACCGGCCGCAAGCGCGCTTCGTCATTGTCGGCGATGGGCGCCTGCAAGAGAACATCGTCGCGCTGGCGGAAGAATTACAGGTGACGGAACGAATCTTGCTGGTGGGCCTGTCGAATCACGTTGGTTATTGGTATTCGCGGATGGACACCAGCGTGCTGTTGTCGCGGTTCGAAGGTCTTCCCAATGTTCTCATCGAAGCCCAGTTGCTGGGTGTGCCGGTGGTGTCTACACCAGCCGGCGGTGCGGGTGAGTGCTTTGTGCAGAATGTGACGGGTCATCTAATCGACGACCTGGATCATCCGAACCTGACCGAGGCATGCGGCAAGATTTCGTCCATGGTGGACATGGTCCGTGGCAATGACGTGTTGCGGGAACACTGCCGGCAACGGGCGCGCGAGTTGTTTTCACTCAGTGCGATGCTGGAGAAATTTCTCAGCCTGTGCGTGCCTTTCATGCGCGTACCGGAAAACGATGAACGCATCGATCTCGGGCCGATGCGTCTGATGGAGGCCTGATTGCCCGGCAATATTTGCGCGACCCCAAAAATAATGACAGTGATGAAGAACTGCCTGGCCGCTGGCTCACAGCACATTGGTTCACAGCACCCCGATTCACAGCATCCTGACCTGCGGCACACCGGCTCGCGGCAGCGGCTGAAGCGCCTGGCCACCCTGGTGATGCTGGCGTTCGCCGGTCTCGCCCTGACGGGGTGCCAGTTGCCGCGTTCCGGTCCGATGCTGAGCGAGATGGTGGGCGCGCACGACGACAAGGATGTCGTCGTGGTGCCCGTCACGCGGCAGAACGCCATGCAAAGCAATGTGCCGGAGGTCATGGACTTTCCCGCGCGTTACCGCGATTCCGCGAATTCCACGTTCGACGTGCTGGTCCCCGGCGACGGCATCAACGTGACGGTCTGGGAGCGCGACGGACTGGGCGTGTTCGCAGCCAATCCTTCCGGGGTGAGCGACCTGGGCAACCAGGAAATAGACCGGAGTGGCTATATCTACCTGCCCATGCTGGGCAAGTTCCACGCTGCCGGCATGACGCTGTCGAAGCTGCATGACGCTGTGGTGGCTCGCTTGAGCAAGCTGATCGTCGGGTCCGATGTCAGCGTGACCCGTGTCGGCGATGCGCGCGGACAGATGGTGACGGTGCAGGGCAACCTGACCAAGCCCGGGCTCTATCCCATCACGCAGACCACCCAGCGCCTGAGCAGCGCGCTGGCGCAAGCGGCCCCGGTGCAGACCAATCCCGAGGCGCTGGTCATCACGCTACGGCGCGGCAAGGAGATCACTTCCTTGCGGCTGTCGGATATTTATCGGAACCAGGACAACGACATCCTGCTGCATGCCGGCGATGTCATCACCGCCCACGACTCGCGTGAATTCCTGACCGTGCTCGGCGCGGCGGGCACGCAAGGCCGCGTGGCCATCAGCAAGCGCAACTACAGCGTGCTGGATGCCCTGGCGGATTCGAAAGGACTGGACGACAAGACGGCCGACCCGCGCTCGGTGTTCCTGTTCACGCCTTCCAAGCCCGGTACCCAGGGGGCGCCGGACACGCTGCCCATCGTGTATCAATTCGACCTGACCCAGCCGGCGCAGGTGGCGCTGGCCGGTCAGTTCAGCGTACGCGAGGGGCAAGCCATCTATATTTCAGACGCACCGTTTACCCAGGTGCAGAAGGTGTTGTCGGCATTCCGTGTGACGATGAGCGCGGGCTTCAGCGCGACGCGAGCGATCGACCAGGATTCCGGCGGCGGCTCCACCAACACCAACAACGTTACTCAATAGCGCGTAGATGAGTAACGAGGACAGGATCAAGGGCTGGCGGTCGCGCCGGCAGGACAGCACCTACGCGGTAGGCACGGGCGTGGCCGCATGGCGCCTGGACCTGACGGCGTTGTTCGACACGGACAAGCCGGTAGCGTCCGTGCTGAAGCAGCTGGTGGCACGCCTGCAGGGGGAGCCGCACGGTAGCGTGGCTGCCCGCCGCGCGGTCTATGACGCATTGCAGACGGAGCTGGACGAAGAGATAACCCGCAGTGGCCATGACGACCTCGCGGCCGACTTCGCCAAGCGGCGCCTGCGCATCATCGTGCGCCTGCTGGAAAACGATATCCGGGCGGACGTGGCGGTGTACGAGCCGGGCTATGTGCCGGCCAAGCTGGCGGCGGAAGACGAACGCCTGGGAGTCGCGAACGAACGGCGCGTGCAGCGGCGCAAGACGGAGGAGGCGCAGAGCGCCCGCCGCCATGCGTCGCGTAACGATATCGCGATGGAGATCGAACTGTTGCCGGAAGAAGTCGGCGACCTGGCGATCCTGCGCGACCGCATGCGTGGTTTGCACGACGGCTATCGGGCGGGCGATACGGAAGAGGGCCGGCCGCGCTTGCGTACCTTGCTGCCCCTGTTCATCTATCAGTTGCATGTGATGCACGGCGAAAGCCGGATTGCCCTGGCGTGGTCCCTGGTGGGCCCGGTCGTCCTGCTGACGCTGATCTCGTCCCTGTATTTCCTGATGGGTACGCACTACATCCTGGGGATGGATGTGCCGACCTTTTCGCTGTTGGGCGCGACCACCTGGATCATGTTCCGGCAGATCATCTTCCGCAGCAGTACGGGCTATGTCTCCGCGCGGGCGATGTTGAATTTCCAGGGGGTCACACCACTGATGTGCGCATTGGTGCAGGCGATGATCTATGTGACGGTGTACCTTGTCGTATTCGGCGTGTTGATCACGGCCGGGCATGCCCTGGACCTGATCTCGCTGCCGGACAATGTGTCTGCCTTCGTGCTCTTCGTGGTACTGATGGGCGTGGGCGGCGCGGCGATGGGCGTGCTGTTCGGCGCGCTGGCAACGGGGTGGCATTTCTTCCTGCGCCTGGCGCCGGTGATCGAGCGCTTCCTGCAGATATTTTCGAGCGTCTTCTTCGTCTCGGAGCAATTGCCGGAACAGCTGCGCCCTTATTTCCTGTGGTCGCCGTTCGCGCACGGCATGCAGCTGTTGCGGTCGGTGTATTTCACCAACTATCCCTCGCAGAACGCGAGCCTGGCCTATTTCCTGACTGCCCTGGTGTTCCTGGTGGTCATCGCGCTGTCCGCGGAGCGTCTTGCCCGCAGCCAGATCCAGCCGATGTGAGCGACAACCATGATCCATCTCCACGGCGTAACCGACGAACCCTATGCTTTTGGCGACAAGCAGGCCTTGCTGGCCGATGTCGACATCGATATACCCGTCGGGCGTTATGCGATGCTTTCACCCGCGCCCGAGCTGCATCGCCAAATCATCGACGTGCTGTGCCGCTTGCGGCCACCACGCCAGGGCTTCGTCACCCACGACGGCAGCGTCTCGTGGGCGATCGGGCGGCAGGCCTTCATACGCGGCAAGGCCACCGGGCTGAACATCATCGAGTTCGTCGCCGACCTGTATCAGATCGACGCGGATGCGACGTTCGAACTCGTTGCGGACATCATCAGCGATCCCCGCGTGCTGGCCCGCCCCATGGAGCATTGGCCGCTCTACCTGCGGCAGGAATTCTCGTTCGCGCTGGCATTGGCGCCCGCGTTCGACGTCTATGTCATCGAAGGGGCCATCCCCTTCGAGCCCTGCCGTTTCACCCGTCTATGGCTGTCCCTGTTCGAAGAGCGGCTGGTCGGCCGGACGCTCATTTTTTCCAGTTATCGCCAGAACCAGATGGCAGACTACTGCCTCAAAGGCCTGATCTATGAACGAAGCACCCTCAGAATCGAAGACGACCTCGACCAGTGCATCCGCAAATTCCCCCCAAGACGATCGAGGAGCGAATCCGGCAGCGCAGGCGAGGACGCCCTCGGGGGCAGCTTCGGCGACGGCCAGCTCGGCTTCTGAAGGTTCATCGGAAATCGAGCGTCGTCGCCGCGAGCGCCAGTCGTCGCTGCGTGGCCGGCGTCGTTACCGCTGGGTCAATGCGGTCATCGTCGTGCTGCCGGTGGTGCTTGCCCTGGTCTACGTGTTCCACGTGGCGACGCCACGCTATGAAGCTGAATCGCGCTTCTTCGTGCAGTCGAGTGGGGGGCAGCAGCCTGGGGGCGCGGCCAACCTGCTGACCACCGGGAACATGGGCGGCATGCTGGGCGGTTTCGTCGACGGCTGGGCCGTCAGCGACTTCCTCAAGTCGCGCGATTGCATGCGGCAACTCGACCAGAAGATCAACTTGCGCCATTACCTGGTCAACAAAGGGATGGACCCGGCCAACCGGTTGGCCGAAGACTCAAGCGAGGACGATCTTTATCGCGCTTACCAGGCTGCCGTCAATGTGTCTTTCAACGTGCTTGAACAGATCGACGTCGTGCGGGTCAGCGCGTACTCGCCGCAAGACTCGGAGACGCTGTCGAAGGCATTGATCGGCCTGGCCGAAGACTTCGTCAGCCAGATGAACGAGAAGGGCGTGTCGGACAAGTTGAAGGTGAGCCAGGAGCAGCTCAGCCGAGCGGAAGCGAAGGCGCGCGAGGCGCGCGATGCGCTGACGGCGTGGCGCACGGAACACGGCAATATCGACCCCACCGCGACGGTGTCGATGCTGCTGAATCTCACCGGCCAGCTCGAAGGGGAGCTCAGCAGCGCCCAGATCAACCTGGACAAGATCCGCGCCTTGGGCAACCCGGACCATCCCATGCTGCGGCCGGCCGAGCTACAGGTGGTGGCGCTGCAAAAGCGCCTGGTGAACCTGCGGCATCGCCTGAGCGGGCAGGGCACCACGGAAGCGACCATGCTCAAGTCCTATGAAGGACTGCGCAATACCCAGGTATTCGCCGAATCGAACCTGACCCTGGCGCAGCAGTCGTACCAGCAGGCCATGGTGGACACGCTGCGCTTGCAGCGCTATCTGTCCATCATCGCGCAGCCGGTGCCCACCGACCGGCCCAGCAGCCCGAAGCTGGGGATCCTGCTGCTGGAAGCGCTGGCCGTCGGTTTCGTGCTGATGTTCATCTTCCGCATCGGGCTGGCTTTGTTGAGAGGACTACGCCATGGTTGATACGGTTATCGTAGGCCGGCCTGCGAATGGTGCGGCACCCGCTGCTGAAAATTCGCCTGCACGTGCGGACGCCGCTGATGCCGCTGCCGCCGCCGCGTCACGGGCCGCCGCTTCGCCGGACGCCGCGGCCATGGCCGCGCTGCTGGATGTGATCAAGGCCATACGCGGCGCGGCGGAGCCTGCCGCGGAACTGCCCCGGCTGGCCGCGGTACTGGCGCAGGCACGGCCGGCCAATGGCCGGCGCGAGATCAAGCGCCTGCTGGTATCGCCCTTCGTGAAGGAAGGCGCGTTCGCGCCCGCCATCGCCGCGCTGGACATACTTGTGGCCAGCTATCCTTCGCACGCCGACGATCACCGCATGCTGGCCAGCCTGTTGGGACGGACGGAGCAATGGGACCGCGCCATCGCCGAGGCCGATGCGGCCGGTGCGTTGGAGCCTGATGCGGCGATGCTGCATGGCGCGCGGATTCAACTGCGCCTGCAGGCTGGCCGGGTGGCCGATGCCGCGGCCGTCGCACGCGCCACGCTGGGCCTGGTCGATGGCACGCGGGACGGCGACGCCAGTAACGCCACCGCCGATCCGTCCAGTGCCGCGACAGATTCAGCGTCCAGTGCGACGCCCCGCGCAACGCATGTCGCGGCGTCCAATGCCGCAGCCAGCGTCGTCGCCGTCGACGCGTCCATCTGGATGCTGGCCTTCATGCGCAACGGCGACGGAGCCGAGGCCGCGCGCATCGCCGCGAACCTGGACCCGCTGAAGCTGCCGAACGACCGCGTGGCGACGATGGCCGTGCGCGCCTTGCTGGAGGATGGCAGGGTGCAATCCGCCGTGCAGCTGGGCGATGCGGCCTTGGGCGCGGGCCACGATTGCGCGGCCCTGCGCACCAGCCTGGGCCAGGCCTATCTGAAGCGCGGCAGCGAGGAAGATCGCAAGGTGCACGCGCTGGCCCACTTCGAAGCCGGCCTGGCGTTGGCGCCCACGGATGTGCGGCTGCTGTCCTTGAACGGCGAGACCCTGCTGCGCGCCGGACGCTACAAGGCCGCGTTGGCGCCTTTGAAGCAGGCCGTCGAACTTGCGCCGGAACTGGAGCAGACGCGCGGCCTGTATGCGCGCGCGCTGCGTTATTCCATGCAGTACGGCGAGGCCGCCGACCAGATGCTGGCATTGCTGGAAAAAGCGCCAGATAAGGTGCTGTGGCAGCGCGCCACCATCGGGGCGCTATCCCAGGCCAGCCGCAAGGACGAAGCGGAAGCCCTGTTCAAGTTGTACGTGGCCAAGCGCAGCGCACAGCTTCCAGAGACCTTTCAGGAAGCCTTGGCGAATCTTGACGAACGGCTGGATACGGCGCCGATCCCGCGGGCGCGCTTCGACTGGGCGTGGGCCATGCGCGCCGACACCGGCATGGATCGCGCCGAGTGGGAGCGCAAGGCGCGCTGGGGCCATCTGATCGATCATCTGCTGTTCGACTGGCTCGAATGCCGCGAGGATCGCGTCGAGGAAGCCATGGGCCTGCTCGGCGACCTGGACCGAGGCGAACGTTTCTTTGCGCCGCTGCTTGCCGCGGGCCGAGGCGTCGTGGTTGCCACGGCGCACGTCGGGCCGATGTACGCGGGGCTGATGGCCCTGGAATTGCTCGGCATTCCGTCGCGCTGGCTTGCCACCGCGCCGACCATTGCCCAGAGCAGCTATGCCCCGGCCTTGATTTCCACCGCCGACCAGACCGAGGCGCAGGTCGCCAAGGCTTGCCTGCGCGCGCTGGGATCGGGTTACGTGTTGTGTCTGGCGATCGACGGTGCGGCCAACCCCGCCGCGCCGCGTACCACCTTCGAAGGGCAGGAGGTCACCTACTCGGGTTTCGCCGCCCATATGGCGCATCGCCTTGGCGTGCCGTCGGTGTTCTATGCGCCCCGTTGGGAAGACGGTCACGTTACGTACACCCTCGAAATGCTTCCCGTGGCCAAGCCGGGTGAAGATGTGGAGGCTTATGCGCAGCGCTGGCAGCAGGCCTATTTCGAACACCTCAGGCAACACCTGGCCGGCCCGCCGGAGAACCTGCGCATGAGCGGCGGCATCTGGCGCCATGTGCAGGCGCCGGATCGATCCGCGTTGCCCCAGGGCTGAGAAGCGCTGGACTGAGCTGATTCACCGAAACGCAGCGTTCGACCATCCCGACGTTTCAGTGAACTGAAAGCGAAGATGGGAGAAATGTTTCATGAAGGCGAACAAGAGAATGATGCGCGGGCTGCTTGCCTGCGCGGTAGTGTTTGGCGTCGCGGTCGGTAGCGCGGCGCAGGCGGCCAGTGCCGCCAGGACCGGTGGTGCCAATGCCGGTGCCGGTGCCAATGAATCGTGCAAGGTCGCGGACCAGCAATGTCCGTTCGTCACTTCGCTGCTGCAACAGCGCGAAGGTTACGGCGCCAAGGCGACGGGTGGCTTGAATGGCCAGGTCGTCGTGGTCACATCCGACCAGGATACCGGACCCGGCACGCTGCGGGCCGCGCTGGAACATGCGAAGAAGGGACCGACGTGGATACGTTTCGCGTCCGACCTGACCATCACGCTGGACAAGCAACTGCGCGTGCCCTCGAACACCACCGTCGATGGACGCGGCAAGCAGGTCACGTTGCTGGATGACGGCATAGGGGTGTACGGCAGCAAGAACGTCATCCTGACCCACGTCACCATAGACGGCCGCCTGAAGCGCTTCACCCAGGCCGTGAATGTGGCCAACGACAGCCGGGACGTGTGGGTGGACCATATGGATTTGTCGCGCATGTCGGACCGGCTGTTGAATGTGAAGAACGGCTCGACCGACGTCACGGTGTCATGGAACAAGTTTCATAACTCCAACAAGGTGATGCTGCTCAACAACATCACCTCCAAGAACCTGTTCGAGAATTACGAACGCGACAAGATCGCTCGGGTGACGCTGCACCACAATTATTTCGTGGACACCATGCAGCGTAATCCGCGCGCGCAATTCGGCACCTTCCACCTGTTCAACAACCTGCTGGAGAACTGGGATTTCTACGGCATGAGTTTCAGCCTGCAGGCGCGCGCCCTGGTCGAAGGGAATATGTTCAGCAATTACGCCCAGCGCAAATGCACCGAGCCGGAGTTTTTCCCGACGACGGAAGGCGTGAAGGCCAACTATTGCAGCTATATCCCGGGCGCGCCCAAGCGTAGCGCCCTTGGCAACGGCGAGTCCGATCGCGAGAACTGGGATCGGTCGAAGGGGAAATATGGCTACAAGATGGACTATCTGGCATCCCTGCGCCTGAAGGACAACCTGTACCTGGGGGACGCCAAGCCGGCACTGGAAGACCACCAGCCGGATGCGGTCCCGGCCCCGCCTTACTGCTATGGCTATGACAAGCCAACGCCGGAGCTGGTGGACAAGATCCGCAAGCTGGCGGGTAATACGCGCGAGGATACTTCTTTGACGACGCCGCGCACCGGCGTTTGTCCGTGACAAAAAGGTGTTCCAGGGCCTGTTCCGATTTCACCAGGCCCTGGCTGCTCCCGTTCAGGGCGCCTGCTGGCCGCCATATGTTCTGGCGATCAAATCGATGACGATGTCGCAGCCCTTTTAAGTACGCATACGTCTTGGATCGCGTCGACTGGCAAAGCGGTTCCGGCTGAGTAACGGCCGGCGCACGCCAACGTCAACTTATTGTGACAAGCATTTTCTGTCGCGCTGCTGTCGTCCCTCGACAGCTTTCTGACCGCTATCATCGGCCTTGCACAAGCTTGTTGTCAGCAACACGGTCCTTTGAAAACAATTGAATTGGAGCGCCGGATGCCAGGTCCTTTGCGTGGTCAATTGACGGATGCGGATTTCGCCCAGGAGTATGCGTTGCTGGATCGGCTGCTGCCGGGACGGGTCACGAACGGCTATCTGAAATCCGCGCGCGCCATCGTGGGCCGGCGCCTCGTCGCCCTGCACGACGGCACGCAATTCAAGATCCGGCCGGACTGGCGTGGCGCTGATCAGCTGTTGCGCTCGCAGCAGCGCTCGCTGCACATGCACGCGTTCATCGGCGACCTGGTGGCGGCGTACGCCGTGCGGTCCGCGGAGCCGGACTGGTTCGATACCGCGCTGACGCTGATCGAGAGCTGGTGCGCGCGCTTTCAATATCCCCGCGATGCCCGCGCCATGGCGTTCCACGACGAAACTTCCGCACGCCGCCTCAGTTACTGGTTACGGCTGTATGTCAGCCTGCGCAAGGAGGGGCGCGTCGCTGACGCGGCAGCGCACTGGGCGCGGGTGGAAGCGCTGGTGGACCTGCTGGGATTGGATGCGATGTACGGCGGCAACAATAATCATGGCATGTTCCAGAACCTGGCCTTGCTGTACTACTGCAAACTTGCCGTGGGCGTCGAAGCGGTAAAGCAAAGAAGCCTGGCCCGCCTGCTGGATTATTTCGAGCGTGCCGTGAGCAGCGACGGCGTCCACAAGGAGCATTCGCCCGCTTATCACTTTCTGATCGCCGACAATATCGAACGGCACCTGGCTTTGATAGAGAGCATGGATGCGCCATGCGGGGAACGTCTGAGGAAATTGCTGCGCGGGATGCGGCGTTACGGCCTCAACATCATTGCGCCGGACGGCACTTACCCGCCTATCGGCGATACCTCCCCGGTGTCGATCAACGCGGCCAAGCACAACAAGCTGTTCGGCTACGGCGACAACGAACCGGACCGCAGCGCGGTGTTCTTCGACGGCGGCTATGCCATCCTGCGCGATGATCCCGGCAAGGGGCCGGCGCAGACCTTCGCGGTCTTGTGCGCCAGCCATCACGGCGACTATCACAAGCATCAGGATGACCTGTCCATGATGCTGTATGCGGACGGCTGGATCATCTACGAGAGCGGACCCTACGGATATGAGTACAGGCATCCCATGTCCATCCACGGATACTCGTCGGCCGGCCACAGCACCCTTTGTTTGCCTGATGCCGTGCCCTGCAACGAGGCCGGCCTGGTCAGCATCGACCTGTTGAGCGAGTTGCCCGCGACCAGTGTGGTGAGTGCGACGAATCGCCGCTATCCGGGCGTGCTGCATCGCCGCACGTTGACGCTGCGGCGTGAGCGTAACCAGGTCGAGGTGGAAGACTATGTGGAAACCCGCGCAGCGCAGCCCATGGCCCTGCTGTGGCAGTTCGCGCCGGGCCTGGTGCCTGTCCTGGCCGAGCGCAAGGTTCAACTGCGGCGCGATGGCCGCACGGTGGCCACGCTTGCGGTGGAGTCCGATGCCCTGGCCGAATTGACCCTGGGGCACGGCGATGAGGGGCCCGACGGTCATCCCAAGGGTTATGTCTTTCCGGATATGGGCCGGAAAGTGGAAACCTGGGTGTTGCGCATCGCCGTGCGCGAGGCGGTGAGCTGGAAATGCAGGACCGCGTTGTTCCTGTCCGAGTTCTCCCTGTCCGAACGCGATGCCGCATTGCCGGCCAGTGTTCCCTGGAGCGAGATGATGAACGATTCGTGCATGCCGGCCAGCATTCAAGATAACTGAAACGCCTGTTCGGCTTCTTCACGTTCTCCTATCCTCCCGGGGCAGGCAGAATGGCTCGCAAACACAATGCGAAGCCATTCATAAAAAGGGAGACGAGACGTGGAGTACCTGAAGATTTTGCTCGCCGGCGGCGTGCTGGCTGCCCTGGGCGTCGCCGGCGCGGCCCAGGCCGCTTATCCGGATAAGCCCATACGGCTGATCGTGGGTTTTCCGCCCGGAGGCGCCTCGGATGTGGCCGCGCGTGCCATCGCCGCCAAGATGGGCGCGTTGCTGGGCCAGGCTATCGTGGTCGAGAACAAGAGTGGCGCGGCCAGCAACATCGGCTCCGATTATGTGGCCAAGGCAGCGCCCGATGGCTATACCGTGTTGTTCGGCACCATCTCGCTGGCGGTCAATCCCAGCCTGTATCCCAAGCTCAGCTACGACCCCTTGAAAGACCTGGCCCCCGTGGCGCAGGTGGCGTCCACGCCTTTCCTGGTGGTGGTCAATCCCGGCACGCCTTACCACTCGGTGGCCGACCTCATCGCCGCCGCCAAAAAGCCGTCCGATAAGCCCATCTATTTTGCCAGCGCCGGCAATGGTTCCGGCGCCCATCTGTTCGCCGAGCTGTTCAATATGCAGGCGGGCGTCAAGATGCAGCACGTTCCCTACCGCGGGGCGGCGCCGGCGATGTCCGACGTATTGGGCGGCCAGGTGCCCCTGACTTTCGACAACATCGTCACCACGCTGCCGCTGGTCAAGGGCGGCAAGCTGCGGGCTTTGGCGGTCACGACCAAGACCCGCTCGCGCGCCGCGCCCGACATTCCCACCGTGGCGGAATCCAGTTTGCCTGGCTACGACGCCACCGCCTGGTTCGGCCTGTTCGCGCCTGCCGGCACGCCCGCCGCGGTCATCCAGAAGCTGAGCGCAACGGCCGCGCAGGCCACGCAGGCGCCTGAAGTGCGTGCCGCGCTGGAGGCCGTCGGTTGCGATCCGATGGGTACCAGCCCGCGGGAATTCGACACGTTCTTCAAATCGGAAATAAAGAAGTGGGCCAAGGTCGTCGACGAGGCCCACGTCCGCGTGGACTGATCTTCTTCCTGGTCATCAACCCGTTCAATAGCGAAGTGATATGAAAATCTGGCATCAAAGCTTCACCGTACTCTCCGACCTGGGCGCCTACAGCGACGCGCTGAAGCGGCATTTCGCCAAGGTGGCGCGGCCCGATACGCAGATCGACATGCATGGCATGCAGGCCGGCACGTACCGCAGCAACTATCCCGGCACCGACATCCGCCATGTGGCCTTCCAGTACATGCACAGCATGCAGTTGATGGCGGCCGCGGTGCAGGCGCAGGAGCAGGGCTACGATGTGTTCTCGCTGAGTACCTTGCCCGAACCGGGCCTGCGCGAGATCCGCAGCCTGGTGGACATTCCCGTGGTGGGACATGGCGAGTCCGCCATGCTGACCGCCTGCATGCTGGGCCGCAAATTCGGCGTGCTGCTGTTCATCGATGACATGAACGAACTGATCGCCGAGAACGCCCGCAACCATGGCCTGGAATCGCGCTTCGCCGGCGCCATGCCGGTGGGCTTCACCTTCAGTGATGTCCTGAAGGGATTCAGCGACCCCACCGAACTGATCGAGCGCTTCAAGACCTCGGCGCGCAAGCTGATCGCGCAGGGCGCCGACGTCATCATTCCGGGCGAAGCGCCGCTGAACGTATTGCTGGTGCAGAATGGCGTGGTCGAAGTGGACGGGGTGCCCGTCCTGGATTCGCTGGCCGCCTGGGTCAAGCAGGCCGAGACCATGCACGATTTGCGTACCATCTGCGGCATCAAGACCTGTCGCAAGGGCTACTACCATAATCCCCCCGAGGCCGATCGCGTCAGTGAGGTTTTTTCTTTCTACGGTCTGGACCGATGGCAACCATCGTCGTGACGCTGGGCCGGCGCCGCGCATCGAAGATTTCCAGCAGGAAATCGATGAAGGCTCGCACCTTGGGCGCCGCGAAACGCGACTTCACCGTCACGGCGTGGAAGGTGCGCTTGCTGGTCTGCCAGTCCGGGAACAATTCGACCAGCTCGCCCCGCTTGATGAGATCGCTGACGAAGACATCGAGCACGTAGATCAGGCCGACGTTCTGCAAGGCGGCCTGGATCAAGGCGGCGGTATTGTTGAAGCTGAGCGGTCCGACCGGGTTCACCACCACGACGTTGCCGTCCTTGGAGAAGTGCCAGGGATTGGGCGTGTGGTGACCCTCGGCGAACAGCCCCAGGCAGCGGGCAGGATCCAGATCGGACGGGGTCGCGGCCCGCATTGCTGTTCCCATGGCGCCGACCGCCTTCGGTGTGCCGCACACGATGTATTGCGCCTCATAGATGGGCCGGCCCACCAGGTCGGCGTCCTCCACGCGGTCCATGCGGATGGCCACATCGGTGGCCCGCTCGATCAGGTTGTGGGTGTCGTTGGTCAGCGCCACGGATACGGACAGGCCGGGGTGGCGCCGCGTGAGTTCGATCAGCGCGGGGCACAGCAGGTTGTGGCCGATGGCGAACGGCGCTTCCACGCGCAGCGTGCCGGCTACATCGCTGCCTTGCCGCTTGACGTCGGTCTCCGCGCGCGCGACGTTGCGCAGGATCTCCTGGCAATGCGGCAGGAAGATCCGGCCTTCTTCCGTCAGGTGCAAATGGCGGGAATTGCGCTGTATCAGCGTCGTGCCCAGATGCGCTTCAAGATTGCGCAGGCTGGTGGTCACGGTGGCATTGGCAAGGTCCAGTGATTCGGCCGCGCGCGAGAGGCTGCCGCATTCCATCACCCGCACGAATACCTGCATGGCCCAGAGCTTGTCCATGTGTCTCCTTTCGTTTTTTTTTAATCGTGCATTAGCCGGCGGGGGCTAACACGCAGGCATCGCAGCACCTAATCTGTCGAGTGTAGCGCCGACGCATACGGTGCAGATGCCTATTTCATTGAGGATGGAGAGCATGGAACGTACATTCGATGTCGTGGTGGCGGGTTGCGGCGTGGCGGGCTTGTCGGCGGCGGTGGCCGCGGCCGAGCGTGGCTTGACGGTGGCGGTGCTGGAGCGTGCGAGCCGCGCCGACCGCGGCGGCCAGAGCCGCTACACCGAAGCCTATCTGCGCATGAAGGCGATCGACCAGGTGTCCGACGATTTCGAAGAGCACCTGGCGGAGAATGCCGGCGTCTATATGGACCCCGATTTCACCGCCGAGATGGTGCAGGGGCGCGAGTCCTGGTCGCATGCCGCGCGCACGCTGTCGGTGCTGGACCCGGAGTTGATCAGTTGCTTCGCCGATCATGTGCCGCAAACCATTGCCTGGCTGCAGGACATGGGCGTGAAGTTCGACTTCCTGCCTACGCAATTCCTGACCAAGACGCAGCCCCGCCTGTTGCCCGTCGGCGGCGGCGAGGCCTTGGTCGAGGCGCTCGCGGCCAAGGCCGAAAGCCTGGGCGTGACCTTCCTGTATCACACCACTGCGCGCCGCCTGCTGACCGACGAAGACGGCATCGTGCATGGCTTGCTCGCGCACCATGCCCAAGAGGGTGGCGTGCGCCTGAAGGGCGCGGTGGTGCTGGCCTGCGGCGGCTTCGAAGGCAATTCGGCGCTGATGGCCAAGTACCTGGGTCCGCGCTCGGTGTACCTGCGGCCGGTGTGCAAAGGGGGGTATTTCAATCGGGGTGAAGGCATCGAGATGGCGTTCGCCGCCGGTGCGGCACCCAGCGGCGAATTCGGCAGTTATCACGCCGAGCCGGTGGATCCGCGCTCGGGTGTGTCGGAACCGTCGATCTTCATCTTTCCGTATGGCGTGCTGGTCAACAAGGCAGGCCAGCGCTTCACCGACGAAGCGCCCGGCACGGTGGACGCCTATTACGAGCGCGTCACCCGCCGCATCTACGAGCAGGAACAGGGCATCGCGTATGTCATCCTGGATCAGCGTGTGAAGGATGTGCCCAACTATCGCCTGGCCATCCGTACCGATCAACCCGCCATCGAGGCCGACACGCTGGAGGCCTTGGCTGCCAGGATCGGCCTGCCCGCCAGCGCGCTGCAGGCCACCATCGAGCGCTACAACGCGGCCTGCCCGGCAGAGGCCGGATTCAAGGCGCTGGAACTCGACGGCCTGGCCACGCAGGGTCTGGCGCCCGTCAAATCCAACTGGTCGCGCCGCATCGAGCAGGGGCCTTTCATCGCCTATCCCATCATTTCCTCGAACGTGTTCACCTTCGGTGGCCTGAAGATCAATCCGGCCGGGCAGGTGCTGGACACGGATGGCAATCCGATGAAGAACCTCTATGCGGCGGGCGAGATCGTCGGAACGTACTACACCAATTACACTGGTGCCACCTCCGTGCTGAAGGGCCTGGTGTTCGGCCGCCGGTCGGCGCAACATATCGCGGACAGCCGCCAGTAGAGGCTCGATATGGCAGCGGACATCGCATCGCTAAGCGGGGAACTGGCGCAGGCGCTATTGCAGGTCTGGTCGCACGCCAGGGCGCCAGCCGGGTCGCGGGCGGGGACTCTGGCTGGCGCCCCTCCGGGATTTCAGGCCAGCCAAGGCGATCTCCCCGCTGACCTGCGAGCCAAGACTCTGCTGCACATTGCCGACTCGCTGGGCATCGCCCTGGCCGCGCGCGGCACCGACCTGGGCCGCCAGGTCATCGACGCTTTGCAAGCCGGACATGGCGAGGGCGCCTGCGGCCTCATCGGCGGCGGCCGTGCCGCGCCACTGGCAGCCGCCTTCATCAATTCCGCGCTTATCCATATCCTTGATTACGACGACATCCACGACCTGGGCCGACTGCATCCCAGCACGTGCGTGCTGCCCGCCGCGCTGGCCGCTGCCTCGCTGGCGGGCGCGACGGACGAGGAAGTGGTCGACGCCGTGGCGCTGGGTAATGAACTGGTGTGCCGCCTGGGTGTGATCTGCGCGCCGCAGGGCGAAGGCCCGGGCTCGGAATGGTTTCTCACACAGTTGTTCGGCTATCTGGGCGCCGGCATGGCGGCCGGCCTGGTGTTGAAGCTGGACCAGCGCCAGCTGGTTTCGACCCTGGGCCTGGCTTATATGCAATTGGCGGGCGGCAAGGAGGCCGGCTTCGGCACCGGCGCCACGGCGCGCGGCCTTTATCCGGCATTCGCGGCACAGGGCGGGCTGCAGGCCGCCCTGCTGGCGCGTGCCGGCGTGACGGGGCCCGCGGGCGCGCTGGACGGCGCGGTGGGACTGTTCCGCCTGTATCTGACGGGGGCGCTGGCGCCGCGGCAGCGCGCCATGCTGCTCGACTTTTCGCAGTGGCACGCGCGCCAGGTGGACATCAAGCCCTGGCCCAGCTGCCGTTTGTCCCACCCTTATATCGCCGTGGCGCTGGCGGCCCGCGCCACCAGCCTGGCGCATCCCGCCGCGCGGGTGCGCGTGGCGGTCAATCCCTCCTCCGGCCGCCTGTGCCGACCGCTGGCCCAGCGGCGCCGTCCGGTCACCCTGCAAGACGCCAAGTACAGCATCCCCTTCATGACGGCGTACACCCTGGTCCACGGCGCGCCCACGCTGCAAGGGTTTTCCAGCCAGGTGCTGTCCGACAAGGATGTCTTGCACATGGCCGAGCGGATCGAGCTGGAGGACGGTTTGCCTGATAACCCCGGCCATCCGCCGGCCGTTCTGGCATTGCTGGATGGCGAGCAGGTGCTTCAGCAGAGTCGTTTCGTGGCGCAAGACCTGGGCGTCGACGCTTTGCAGGCGCGGGCGAAATTCGACGACTGCCTGGATTTTGCTGATGCCGGCGCGGAGAACAGCGCGGCGGGTGGCACAGCGAAAGACGCGGCTGAAGGCACGGCGAAAGGCACAGCGAAACGCGCGGCAAAAGACATGGCGGACGGTGGGGGAGACCGCGCGGGGCGCGACGGCCAGGCTGGCGCCTTGTGGGACGCAATTATGGAAGGCCGCGTGCTGGCGGCATTCGACATGGCTTACAAGGACGCATGATATGTACAGCAGTGATCTGTTTTCAGGCCAGGTTGCCCTGGTCACCGGCGGCGCGGGTGGCATCGGACGCGCCGTCTCCATCGCGCTGGCCACGCATGGCGCGCAAGTCATCGCCGCCGATCGCGTGGCATTCGAACCGCCTTGCGCGGGTGTCCAGTGCGTGTCCCTGGATGTCACGCGGCGTGCCGATGTCTTGCGCTGCATGGACGATGCCGTGGCGCGCCTGGGCCGCCTGGACATCCTGGTGAACGTGGCCGGGATCGTCTCGCTGGGCAATGCGGAAACCCTGGCCGAGGCCGAATGGGACCGCGTCATCGACATCAACCTCAAGGGCACTTTCCTCTGCTGCCAGGCCGCCATCGGGCACATGAAGCGCAGCGGCGGCGGGCGCATCGTCAACCTGGGTTCGGTCATCGGCAAGAACGGCGGTAATCCGCGTCCATGGCTGGATCCGCGCGAGCAGGAGCGCGCCAGCAACGTCGCCTATGGCGTGTCCAAGGCGGGCGTACACTGCATGACAGCCTTCCTGGCCAAGGAGCTGGCCGCGGCCAATATCACTGTCAACGCGGTGGCGCCGGGTCCGGTCGCTTCGGCGATGACCAGCAATTTCCCGCAAACCTTGCGCGACCTGATCCCGGTGGGGCGCATGGGCGCGGCCGATGAAATCGCCGCGGCCGTGCTGTTTCTCGCGTCACCGCGCTCCGGCTTCGTCACCGGCGAGATCATGGACGTCAACGGCGGCATCTGGTGCGATTAGCAAGGATCAACCACGCCAGCAAAACGATTCACGGCGGCGCCGGGTCGCTCACCGCGTCCAGGTAACCCAATTTCGTAACGCAAGTTCGTAACGCAACTTCCAACAAGGCAGATTCAACCATGCAACAAGCCCGCTCCCTTTTTCTCGTCCTCGACATGCAAAACGACCTCGTGCACGTGGATGGCCCGAATGGCAAAAGCCCCTTGGGCGAGCAGGTGCGGGAGCGCCAGGTGATTGCCAAGACCGCCAAGGCCATCGCGCGTGCGCGCGCCGCCGGCATCGCCGTGGGGTTCGTGCGGGTCGGCTTCTCCGAAGGCTATCCGGAGTGCCCGCAAGGCTCGCAAGTATTCTCGGCCGCGCCGCAGCATGGCCTGTTCAAGCTGGGTGCGTGGGGCACGGAGATCCATCCCGAACTCGAACAGAAGGTGGGCGACATCCAGGTCATCAAGCATCGGGTCAGCCCCTTCTATTCGACGACGCTGGAAGCGCAGTTGCGCGCGCAGAACATCCAGCGCATCTATTTCTCCGGCGTCTCCACGCAGGCGGTCGTGCAGGCCACGGCGCGTGACGGTCACGACCGCGACTACGAAATGGTGCTGCTCGAGGACCTGTGCGCCGCGCATAGCGCCCAGGAGCACGCCAATTCGGTGGGCAGCATCGCCCGCTTCTGCAAGAACGAAAACAGTGAAACCGTGGTTTTCGCCAACCCCTGAGAGTGCGGTTCGCGGGGCCCGGCCAAAAACTGACGCCTTGTCAGGGCGCGTCGGCGCAGCGCAGGACGGGGTCGCCGATGACCAGCCCCTGGCCTACGCAGGGCAGGCTTATCTTCTGGCCCTTCTTGATCGCGGCGATTTGTGCTGACGCCGTCCTGGGGAAATCCAGGTGGACCTTGGGCATGGCGCTGTCGGCCGCGGTCAGTTCGAGATAGGGATCGCCATTGGCCGGCGCGGTGACGCCGGCAACGGTGCCGCTGATCTTGATGGTCTTGCCTTTGTACTTGCGGTCGGCCGCGGATTCGCTCTGCTGGTAATCGGCGTACAGCACTGTCGCCGCGACTTCAGGGGCGTTGGCCGCGGCCTGCGGCGAGGCGGCCGGGCGCGTGTCGGGCGTGGATTGCGGCGCCGCGGGGTGCGCTGACGCGGGAGCCGCGGACGGTGACTGCGCCGTAGCTGGCTTCGGCGCCGGCTGTGCGGGGACGGCCGGTGTCGCGTCCGTGGCCGCATAGAGGCGTTCCTGGTCGGCGTACCACTGGCGCACGCAAGCAGCGTCGGTGCAGGTCTTTTCGCGGCGCTGCCATTCCTGCCTGGCGCGGTCGTTGAAGGCCTTCTTGTCCGTGGCGCGGGCGCGGGCGGCTTCGAAGCTCTGCTTCAGATGATCATCGGCCCGCGAAAGATCAGGCGTGCTGCAGATCAGCTTTTCAGGTGCCGAACGCGCTTTGGTGCAGTCGAAGGTGACCGCATGCGCACCCCAAGGCAAACCCGCTAATGACACAGCCGCAATCCAGGCCAGGTTTTTCATCGACACACGCTCGCAAGAGTGAGGGAAACCGCGATTCTAGTCGGTTACTGGCAAGCTATTTCGATGCCGACGTGTCCGCGCTGAATACCAGGTAGCCCGCGATCGCCAGCATGCAGGTGCCCAACACGCCGTCCTGCGCCTGCAGGAACCAGCGATTGCGCGTCAACCAGTTGCGGATGCGCGCCGCGCCGTAGGCGTAGGTGGCGCCGGAGCACAGGCCGAACAGCTTGGAGATACACGCCAGGATCAGCATCTGCAGCCACACCGGCCCGACGGCGGGGTCGGCGAATTGCGGCAGGAAGGCGACCAGGAAGATGAAGACCTTGGGATTCAGCAGATTGGTCATGAAGCCCTGGATGAACACCTGGCGGCCTTCGCCCTTGGCGGGCGCAGCCGTCAGGTCGCGCGGCTTGCGGCTGCGGCGCAGGGCCTGGACGCCCAGGTAAACCATGTACACGGCGCCGGCCAGCTTCACGAACAGGAACAGCGTGGGCGATTCCTTGAAGATCGCGGCCAGGCCCAGCACCACCAGGGGAATCTGCACGAAGCCTGCGCAGAAGTTGCCCAGCACGCTCAGCCAGGCGATGCGAAACCCTTGCGTCATGCCGCGCGTCAGGGTCAATGCCATGTCCGGGCCGGGGGTGAGTTTCAAGGCCAGGTCGGCGGCCAGGAAGAGCAGGAGCATATGCAGGGTGGGCATGGCGGGCGAGGACAGAAAAAAAGGGGGAATAGGTCTCGCCGGGAATATTACCCGCAGTGTCGACCCCGCTTTATTTGGCCCTGGCCCCACCCGTCTCACCCGCCGCCGCTGCTCCCGCCGATCCCACCTATCCACCTATCCCACCTATCCCGCCTATCCCGCCTATTCCACCTGTTCCGCTTTTTCCCTTTACCCGATCCCTTCTTCCATTCCCTTCTCCGCTATCCATAAAGACCGATGACCGCTTCCCATACGCCACGCGTCCTGGCGTCCTCCAGGGCCGCCTGGCGGGTGTAGAGGCGGACGTCGATGTCGATGTCCTCGGCCTTGGCGCCCGCCCGCACGATGCGGCCCTGCAGCAGATCCTCTCGGATCAGGCTGAGCGGCAGCCAGGCCAGGCCGACCCCCTGGCGCACCATGGCATGGATGGAATCGGCCAGATCGGCCTCGTAGATGGTGAACAGGCGATCACGGCACGCCTGCTGCTGCAAGGCGTTGTCCAGGATGGACCCCAGCGCCATCCCCGGCGCATAGGCCAGGTAAGGCACCATGGGTTGGGACAGATTCTGCGGCACCGCGTATTTGGGATAGCCGGACACCAGGGGCGCGGAGACGGCGACCAGGGCGTCCCGGCCCACCGAGCAGGACAACAGGTCTTCCATGCCCGGCGGTATCGCCCCCTCCGGCGCATGGCCGAGCATGAAATCGGCCCATCGTTCCCGCAGCATTTCCAGGCCGGGACGCAGGCTGGTGGTCTTGACCTTCCACAGCAGATCACCGCAGGCATCGCGGATGTCGGCGACCAGCTGCGGCAGCAGGGTATGCGACAAGGTGCGGCCGGCGGCGATGGTGATGGTCTGCAGCGCCTGTTCAGGCGTATGTGCCAAAACGGCACGGGTGTTGCGCAATATGGCTTCGATCTGCCGGGCGGCGGCGGCCAGTTTGCGGCCTTCATCGGTGAGCGGACTGCGGCGGCTGCCGCGTTCCACCAGGGCGGCGCCGGCCCAGTCCTCCAGCGCACGGATACGCCTGCCAAACGCCGGATGCGTGATGCCTCGGTGGCGCGCCGCCTGGCTCAGGTTGCCGGCCTGGCCCAAGGCCAGCAGGTCGCGCAAAAGGGTGAGATCGAGGTCCAGATCCTTGGGCAGGGCGTCCATGGCAGATTCCGCGTGAATTTCGAGTTGTGCTGATTCGGCACAGCTTAACGTATTCATGCACCGGAATTCACCATGAAAGCGGCTAAGCTGCGCCGCATTCGACCTGGCTCGCATCATGTCCAACGTTTCCCTACGCAGCATCCGTTCGCACTTCTTCGGCGGCGTTACCACGCAGGTGCAAGGCTTGCCGGTCCTGGACAGGACCGTGGCGGCCGGCACGGCGCGGCCCGTCGACATGAACGGCACCTACAGCGTCGGCCAGATGTATGCGATGCAGTATGCCCTGGCGCAGCCGCGCTTCCCCTTGCCCATCTTGCTGTGGCACGGCGGCGGCATGACGGGCGCGCAGTGGGAAGCGACTCCCGATGGGCGGCCCGGTTGGCTGTGGCGGCTGCTGGAGGCCGGTTTCGATGTGTGGGTCTGCGACGCGCCGGAGCGCGGCCGTGCCTCATGGGCCATGTTCCCGGAAATCTACCGGTCGGCGCCGATCTTCCGCAGCCATGAAGAAGCCTGGGACGTGTTTCGCTTAGGCCCTTCCGGAGGCTATCCGTCCGCGGCACACCCCTGCACGCAATTCCCCGTCGAGCACTTCGACCAGTTCGCCCGCCAGTTCGTGCCGCGTTGGCTGGACCACGGGGAGATGGCGCTGGCTGCCTACGATGAGTTGATCGCCGCGGTGGGGCCCTGCATCGTCCTTGGCCACAGCCAGGGCGGCGGCCACGCGGCCCACGCCGCGCAGCGCCACCCCGCGCTGGTGCGCGCGGTCGTCGCGGTGGAGCCTACGGGCATGCCCGCCGTAGCGGAAATAGCGACTGAGCCCGTGGCCGAGCGCACGCCGGCAATCCAGCCAGCAGCCATGACCGTTGGCGGCATCCACCACACGAACATCCCCCAACTCGTGCTGTGGGGCGACTACCTGGACCACAGCCCGCTGTGGCACACCTACCGCCACGCTGTCGACGGCTACGTCCAGGCCATGCGGCAACGGGGTGCGCCCATGACGGTGCTGGACCTTCCCGCCGCTGGCCTACATGGCAACAGCCACGCCTGCATGCTGGACCGCAATAGCGATGAAGTGCTTGCGCACGTCACCGCGTGGCTCTACGCCACCTTGGGCAGCCGTTCCCAGGCTCCCCACCTCCCTTCAAAATGAAAGACAACAGGAGATACCAACAATGCTGAAGCGTTCCATCGTGGCTCTCGCCGCAATCGGCGCCTTTGTGGGCGCGGCCCCGGCCGCCATGGCCAAGGACTATCCGTCCGCGCCCATCCGCCTGATCATCCCCTTCGCCCCGGGCGGCACGGCCGACGTCATCGGCCGCCTGTTCGCGCAGAAGCTGGGCCAGAAGCTGGACGCCACCATCGTGGTCGAGAACAAGGCGGGCGCCGCCGGCGTGATCGGCTCCAAGTATGTGGCCGAAGCCAAGGCCGATGGCTACACGCTGCTGCTGGCCTCTTCCAGCACGCATGCCGCTAACCCCGCCATCTATACCAAGCTGACCTATGATGCGGTGGCCGACTTCACGCCGATCACGCAGATCGTCACGGTGCCGGGCGTGCTGAGCGTCAACGAGGATGTGAAAGCGGCCACCCTGGCCGATCTGGTCAGCGATTCCAAGGCCCAGCCGCACAAGTACACCTATGCGTCGTCGGGCGCCGGCACGCTGGGCAATCTGGCCATGGAATTGTTCAAGAAGAACAGCGGCGCGCAGATCATGCACGTGGCCTACAAGGGTGCCGGTCCGGCCTTCAACGATGTGATCGGCCGCCAGGTGTCGATGATCTGGGAACCGTTGCCGTCGTCGCTGCCTTTCATCAAGTCCAACCGCCTGCGCGCGCTGGCGGTGGCTTCGCCGGAGCGTCTGCCGGAAATCCCCGATGTGCCGACCTTCGCCGAAGCGGGCATCAAGAACTACGACGTGTCGGCCTGGAACGGTCTGCTCGGCCCCAAGGGTTTGTCGCCTGAAGTCGCCGAGACCTTGTACAAGGCGTCGGTGGAAGTGCTGAAGGATCCCGAGCTGCAGAAGCGTTTCAAGGAACTGGGCGGCACGGTGGTCGGCAACACGCCGGATCAGTTCAAGGCCATCATGACCTCGGAAATCGCCAAGTGGAAGGACGTCGCCGCGGCGGCGAACATCAAGCTGGATTGATGGCGCGTGCCTGATTTGCAGTGAGTAGTACGAAGCAGGCAGCAAGTAGTAAGAAGCAGGCAGTAAGCCCTCGCGCCTCGGCCGGGGGTGATGTGACCACGGGAAGAACGGCCCGGGCGGCGACGCCAGGGAAAAAGGACGGGCGGCTCCTGACGGAGCCGCCCGTTTACTTTTGCGATGCCCCTGCAAGCGGTCCGGGTGCGCGGACCGCTCGGCGCTGGCTGCCGCTGCCAGCGCCTACAACGGCTTGATCGCCAGGTCGCCCCGATACTCCGTGCGCGACAACGTTTCCGCATGGGCCAGGAAGGGATCCGGCTCCGTGGCCAGGTTCAGCGACAAGGTATGCTCGGCCAGCTGCTGGCAGGTCATGAAGCGCACATCACCCAGCTGCTTGATCTCCGTCAGCAGGGTATCCAGCACGGCGATACGGGCAGCCCGCGTGGAGCCGAAGTCGCCACGCAAATTCAGCGTGATGGGGATCAGGACGTTTTCCGCGTGCAATGCCTGGATCTCGTCGCGCCAGATCGTGTGCAGCCGCGCATGCGTGTGCCGCGCGGAGTAGATGGGCGCGTCGTCCAGCGCGAAGTTGGACGGCAGTTCGACGATACGCTTGCCGCCCGCCAGGCCATACACGTAAGGATGATCGGCATCCTGGAACGTGGCGTCGTAGAGAAACCCCTGTTCGGCAAGATGCCCCAGCGTGCGCGAGGACAACTCACCGCCCGGCGCGCGGAACCCCACCGGCGCCGTGCCGGTGATGTCGGCCAGCACGGTGCGCGCGGTGCGCAGCACCTCGACCTCTTTGTCGCCCAGGGTGGCGAAGTTTTCCAGGTCGATGCCTCGCGCGGCGATTTCATGGCCGTCCGCGGCCAGTTCGCGTACCAGGTCGGGATGGCGCCGGGCGTCGCCGCCAGGCACGAAGAACGTGGCGGGCACGCCATGCCGGGCGAACAGTTCACGCAGGCGCGGAAAGCCCGCGCGCACCGCGTAGCGGCCGTAGGAATAGCGGCCGAACAGGCGCTCGGGCGGGGTTTCCTTCAGGTCGAAGGTTTCGGCGTCGAAGTTGACGGTCAGCAGCACCACCGTGCGGGCGCCTTGGGGCCAGGTGTAGGTGTTCATGCGAAAGAGACCTCTTCCAGGTTGTCGCGGTGCTCCTGGCACCACAGTGCGAAGCTGCGGTAGTCCATGAACTGCACGCCGTCGTGGCCCTTCATATAGGTGATCAGGTCGGACAGGGCCCGGGTGCGCGAAGGCGTGCCGGAACCCCACCCCGCGCGTGGATGCAGCGACATGACGAAGAAGCGGTCGGCGCCGTAGATGGCGTCGAATTCGGACTTCCATTGGCCCAGCACTTCGGACGGCGGCGTATGGCTGAATTTGTAGAAGGGGAAGTCGTCCAGGCTGTAGGTGTTGTTGGGCAGTTCGACGATGACGTCTTCCGCGCCCTTGCCAAAACGCAGGCGATAGGGACGGTCGTAGTCCTTGTCGCTGGAGTCGTAGATATAGCCCATGGACTTCAACACCGCCATGGTGCGGTCACTCTTGCGGCCCGAGGGCGAGCGCCAGCCCAGCACGGGTTTGGCTATGATGTCGCGCAGGATGCCATCGGTCTTGCGCAGCAGGGCCTCTTCTTCTTCCAGGCCCAATTCCCAGGCTTCGTGCAGATAGCCATGCGCCGCCACTTCGAAGCCGTTGCGGTCGATCTGCGCAATGGTGTCCGGATGACGCTCGGCGTCGTAGCCGGGGACGAAGAACGTGCCCTTGATGCCATGGCCCGCCAGCATGTCCATGTGCCGGGGCACGCCGCAACGCGCGGAGTAATTGCCCCAGGAATGCTTGCCCAGCGGCGCGATGCCGCGGCCCACTTCATGGCTGGGGCCGTCGAAATCGATGCCTATCAACACCACGCAGCGCATGGCTTCGGGCAGGTTCGTTCGTTGATTCATTGCGTCTCCTCAATCCAGCTTGATATTCGCTTCACGTACCACGGTGCCCCACTTGTCCCGTTCGCCGGCCAGGAACTTGGTGAACTCGGCCGGCGGCATGTGGGCGATGTCGAAGGAGCGCGAGCGCATGGTGGCCTGGAATTCGGGCGAGTTGTAGACCTTGTCGATGGCCTTGTACAACTTGTCGACCACCGCGGGCGGCAGGTTGGCGGGGCCGAACAAGCCGATCCAGCCGACCGCGTTGAAGCCGGGGTAGCCGGATTCCGCGATGGTGGGAACGTCAGGCAGCAGCGCGTTGCGCTTGGCGTCCGTCGTGGCGATGGGGCGCACCTTGCCGGCCTTGATATTGCCCTGCTGCGTGCCGACCAGGTCCAGCATGAAGTCCAGGCGGCCGGCCAGCAGGTCGGTGGAGGCCTGGCCCGCGCCGTTGTACGGGACCGCGCCCGCTTCGATGCCGGCGTCGCGCTTGAACTTCTCCACCGCCAGGTGCGAGGAGCTGCCGACCGTGGTCACGCCGTAGTTCAGCTTGCCGGGGTTCTTCTTGGCCAGGTCGACCAGTTCCTTCAGCGTATGGACCTTGGACGACTCCGGCACCACCACCACGTTGTCGAAGGTGGCCAGCACCGAGATGGGCGTGAAGTCCTTGACCGGATCGTAGGGCAGCTTGGAATAGAGGTACTGGTTGGCGCCGTGCGTGCCGGTGGAACCGATCAGCAGGGTGTAGCCGTCCGGCTTGGCCTGGCCGACGAAGGCCGCGCCGATGCCACCACCGGCGCCCGGACGGTTCTCGACGACGATGGTCTGGCCCAATTCCTTGCCCACGTCCTGTGCGATGATGCGGGCCATGATGTCGGTGCCGCCGCCCGCGGCGAAAGGCACGATCAGGCGGATGGCATGGTCGGGATAGCTGTCGGCGGCGGCGGACAGGCCCGGTGCGGTCAGCAGGACGGCGCTGGCGGCGCCGGCGGCCAGGCGCAGGAGACGCGTGGTGAGTTTGGCTTTCATGTGATGATTCCCCTTGGTTTTGTGATGGGATTACCCGCGCCGCGGCAGCTCGTAGCGCGTAAAGGTGGGATCCAGTGCCGGCAGGTTGGCAACTTCCATGAACCCGTGGGCGGGTTGCATGATGACGGTGGACACCGTGGCGCTGCGGGTGGCGCGGCCGAAGTCGCCGCGCGGCGGGCGGCACACCGACCAGGGCGACTGATAGTCGTCCAGCAGCGCGTTCTTGACGTCGTCCAGCGTGATCTTGCCTACCCGCGGCGCCAGCAGTTCGCGCACGCGGTGTTCGCGGTATAGCGTGCAGGGCGAAAAGGCGATGCCGGTATCCTTGAGCTTGGTCAGCGCGATGGGGCTGAGCCAGTGGTTGGAGTGCACCAGCAGGCCGTTGTCCGGATGCAGCTGGAAGGTCTCGTCGGGCGCGCATTCGAAGTTGATGATCACGCCGCCGATATGCGCCACCGCCATATTGTTGGAGCCCGTCTTGGGCGTGGCGTACACGGCGTGCATGGCATGCGCGACGAAGCTGCTTTCCAGGGCCTTGCGGCGGATAAGGGGCAGGGGCACGCCGATCTGGCGGTAGTCGCGATCGGATTCCAGGTTGTTGCCGGTGATGGAGATGCCCGCCGCATTGAAACCGGACCGCGCCAGCATGCCGGCTTCGGTGAAGGTCAGCAGGTCGGGGCCATCGTCGCGCAGGATGCGCAGCACCACGCCGGTTTCCGCGCATTCCTCTTTCCAGTCCCAGTTCTGCGCGTGGATGAGCTCGCCGTCCTGGGTCGCCGCGCGCGTCACCTTGACGGAGGTGCAGCCGTCGTTGGTCTCGCCCAGCAGGCGCGCGCGCAGTTCGGGCCGTACGGCCAGCTTCATCACTTCGGTACGGGCATTGAGCAGGAAGATGTCTTCCACGCGCACGCCGGCGCCTTCGGCGATGCCCTGCATTTCAGTCAGGTAGTTCTCGTCGAACTTGCGCACCACGGGGATGTAGCTGTGGATGACCTGATCCATCTCGGCCGGCGCCATCTTCAGGTTCGCGGCCTGCGCGCTGTAGTGCTCGATGGACCGCGCGATGCGTTTTTTGGCCTGTTCGCCGTAGGCACGGCCGCGCGCCAGCGGTGTGCCGGCGATTTCGTACAGCGGAAACGGCGTCTGGGGCTGCCTGCTCATCAATGATCTCCTGGTTCGGCTCATGCCTGGCGTGGGAAATCCTAAAGATGCTTTGTCATAACATCAAATCATTTAAATGAAACATATAATGCTTTTTTTGATATGAACTCGGTGGTGTCATGGAGCTGGACACGCTGCGCAAGGTCAACCTGAATCTGTTGACCGTGTTCGAACTGCTGATGGAAACGCGCAGCGCCACGGAGACGGCGGCGCGGCTGCATACGACGCAGCCGGGCATCAGCCGCAAGCTGGCGGAGTTGCGGCGCCTGTTCGCCGATCCGCTGTTCGTGCTGGTCAAGCGGCAACTGGTGCCGACGCCGCGCGCGATCGAGATCCGGCCCACCGTGCGCGAGGCCCTGGCCGCCATCGGCGGGCTGATGGAGGAGGGCGGCGCCTTCGATCCCTTGAAGTCAACGCGCACCTTTCGCATCGCCGCGCGCCACACGCTGGAATGGATGCTGGCGCCGGGACTACGCCGGTATTGCGACCGGTACGCGCCCATGGTCCGCTTCAGCTTCGTCAATATGCTGGGCGTGGCGCTGCCGGAAAAGCAGCTGGAGGACCATTCCGTCGATATCGCGCTGGGCCGTTTCGAGGAAGTAGGGTCACGCTTCCGCAGCCAGGGCCTGTTCGACGACGACCGCGTCTGCCTGTTGCGCCACGGCCATCCGGCGGCACGGCGGCGCCTGACGCCGGCAGCCTTCAGTGCGCTGCGGTTCGTGACGACCACGGACATGTATGGCAAGGACAACGAGGTCGATACCTGGCTGCGCCATGCGGGGTATCAGCGCGAGTTCGACCTGTATGTATCGAGCATGAGCCACGTGCCGCTGATCCTGCAGCAGACCGACCTGGCGGTGACGATGCCGCGCAAGCTGGCCAACTACATTGCCCGATTTCATCCCCTGCACGTCAGGAATCTGGCGTTCGAGCTGCCCAAGTCGCATTACAACATGGTGTGGCACGCACGGTGGGAAGAGGTGCCGTCGCATCGCTGGATGCGCGAGGCCGTGGCGGGATTGATGCGCGACGAGGGCGGAACTTAGTGGGCGCTTAGTGGGAGGCTGGGCGCGCGTAGCGGCTGTCTACTGTGTGCCGCGCGTCCTGTTTCTCGCCGCCAGGGTAGCCATCCTGGTCGAACAGGATGCGTTCTATCGCCAGCGTACGTTCCCGCCGGCGCCGCAAGGCCTTGCCGGGGCGGCCGAACAGGCGCTTGCGCCGTTTGGCTTCGCGGCTGGCCTGCAGGTGTTCGATGAAGACGGCGTCGCAGGCTTCGTTATTGGTCTTGTCGAAGATCCAGCAGAACGACACCGGCAAGCGGGCCAGCCGGTAGCGCGGCTGCGCGCGCGCGGCGTCCTCGGCGATAAGGCGTTCGAGCACGACCTGGTCCCAGGCCTGCGGATCGGCCGCGCATGCCAGGCGCCACGCGTCGAGCAAGGCGGCTGCCGCGGGCGTGTCGTTGATCAACAAGGTGCCGCTGAGAAGATGTCCTTCCGGTTCATAGTAGGCGGCGATGTCGCAATCCAGGTCCAGCAGCACCGGCCACGGATCGCGATGGAACACCGCGTCGACGTCGACATACAGCAAGGCGCCGCGATGCCTGGCGCGTAGCGTGGCCAGCACGCCGGGCTTCATGGCGGCATTGCGTACCCAGCTGCCGGTGGAGGAAACCTGCACGACGTCGGCCGGCAGGCCGATCAGCTGGGCCGAGCGCACGAAGCGGTTCTTTTCCGCTTCGTAGATGCTGTCCCGGGTATAGAAGCCGGCGATCATGCCTTGGGGCTGGCCGGCGCGCGCCGAGCGGCGGCGCAGTTCGCGCGCGTCGGGAAAATCCACGGCTACGCGCTGATGTTCGGGTGTCCACGCGGACAGTTTGCGTTGCAGGCGGCGCCACATGGAGTACCTCTTGTCATTACATAAGTGGCCTGGGTCAGTGCGGCGGATTCTAGGGGTGCTGGCGTCGAAATCCTGTAAACCGGGCGCGGAATTCACCGAAACTCAGCATTGGAAAAAATTGCATCGAGTGATGGAGGAAGTGTGGGAAATGTGCAGGCAGGGACACTGACGGGGACCTGTCAGCCACGGCGGGCTAAACTTGCATGCGATTTTCAGATGCGCCTCCCACGGCGTCCGACCGCCAAAAGCGGTCGAGTCCCGTTCCCCTTCGCCTACCCCCGTCGATGATCTCCCGCCCCCGTTTCCGCATTTCCCCGCATTCCTTCTATTTCATCCTGTTCTGCGGTGCGCTGGCCGCGCTGGCCTCGCTGTCCATCGATGTGGGCCTGCCCGCTTTCGGCGCGGTGGCGCGCGACATGAATACCGATGCGGCGCGGGTGGCATTGAGCCTTAGCATCTTCTTCGTCGGTTTCGCCGCGGCGCCGCTGGTGTATGGACCGTTGTCGGACCGCTGGGGACGCCGGCCGGTGCTCCTGTTCGGCCTGGTGATCTACACGCTGGGGGGCGTGGGATGCACGTTCTCCAACACCATCGATACCTTTCTCGCCTGGCGCCTGCTGCAAGGCGCGGGGGCCGGCGCCGGCGCGGTGCTGTCGATGAGCCTGGTGCGGGATCACTTCGAAGGCGTGAAAGTACGCACGCTGTTGTCGAACATCGCCATCATCCGCGTGATCGCGCCGATGGTGGCGCCGTCGGTGGGGGCGTTCCTGCTGGAGGTGGCCAATTGGCGCGCCATCTACGCCATGATGATGGTGGGCGGGGTCGTGGTGCTGGGCATTGTCTGGCTGGGCCTGGAAGAATCCGCGCCCCGCCTGCGCGCGGGTGCGGACCAGCGCGCGCCGTCGGTGTCCGTGGGAGGCGCTTACGTGGCGTTGCTGCGCAAGCCCGTGTGCATCGCCTATATGTTGATCTGCGGCCTGGGCTTCGGCAGCCATTTCGCCTACGTCACGGGGTCGTCGCTGGTGTTGATGGAAGCGCTGGGCGTGCCGCCGCAGGCCTTCGGCCTGCTGTTCGGCGCGGCGGCCGCGGGCATTATGCTGGCGTCGTATTTGAGCGGCCGCTTGGCGGGCTACGTGCCGGGCGATCGCCTGATCCAGATCGGCTTGAGCATCGCCCTGGTGTCCGCCGTGATCATGCTGCTGCTGACGGTGACGCATCTGGTGCGCGCGTGGAACCTGGCGCCGCTGTTCATGTTGAACGCCTTCTGCTACGGCTTGATCACGCCCAGTACCCAGCAGGGGGCGTTGCAGCCCCTGGGCAATATCGCCGGGTCGGCGGCGGCGGTGATGAATGCGCTGATGATGGGTATCGGCGCCTTCTCCAGCTGGCTGGTCAGCGACCTGTTCGGCCGCATCGGGGTGTTGGCGGTGACCGGCACCATGGCGATCTTTTGCGCGCTGGCCCTGCTGGTGTACGTGCTGATGGTGAAGCTGCGCACGCCGGGCACGGCGGCGATTTGAAGGCCGCTGGCCCAGGCGCGGCGACGATCCACGCGGACGCCCCGCGCCGGTTGGCCACGCCTTGACGGCGGCAATCCTGGATTCACCCGATTCAACCTCATCGTATTTCCTTATCCCGCTTTGTTTATCCCGGCTTTGTATTTGGTTCGTCCCGCGGGCGCGCCGATACTGCCGGCTAAGCCGCAACACAGCGGATAAACAGGAAAGAGGTCATCATGACGCATCGGTTTGGATCTACCGGCGGGCCGGCTGGCCTGCCACGTTCCGGGATGTCGCGGCGCGCGCTGTTGCGGGCGGCGAGCGTGATAGGCGCCGTGGCGCCCCTGGGCATGCTGGGCTCGCGCGTGCTGGCGGTGGATGCGGCACCGCGCACGCTGCGCATCGCCTGGAGCCAGACGGCGGTGTGCCAGTCGCCCGTTTCAGTGGCGCTGGAGCGCGGTTTCTTCGAGCAGTATGGGCTGAAGGTCGAACGCATCAATTTCAGCGGCAGCACGGACCAGTTGCTGGAGGCCATTGCCACCGGGCACGCCGACGGCGGCATCGGCATGGCGCTACGCTGGCTCAAGCCGCTGGAGCAGGGCTTCGATGTGAAGCTCGCGGTGGGCACGCATGGCGGTTGCATGCGCCTGCTTACCCCAACGGATTCTTCCATCCAGGACATCAAGGATTTGAAGGGCAAGCGTGTCGCGGTCTCCGACCAGGCGAGCCCCGTGAAGAATTACTTCGCCATCCGCGCGGCCCAGCTCGGTATCGATCCGGACAGCGTCGAGTGGAAGCAGTATCCGCAGGATCTGTTCGCCGAAGTGCTGCGCAAGGGCGAGGTCGATGCCATCGCCGGCGACGATCCGCAGCTGTTCGTGTATCGCGAAGACAATCATCTGCGGCAGATCGCCACCAACCTGGACGGCGCCTATGCGGACCGCACCTGCTGCGTGCTGGGATTGCGCGGGGATCTGGTGCGCAAGGATCCGGAGACCGCATCGGCGGCGGCGCGCGCGGTGATCGCCGCGCAGAAGTGGACCGCCGCCAATCCCGACGAGACCGCGCGCATCTTCGCGCCTTATATTCCACAGAAGGTACCGGCTGAACGCGTCGCCGCGATCCTGCGTTCGCATACGCATGGCCACGCTTCCACGGGCGCGGCGCTGCGCACGGAGATCGTCGGTTACGCGGAAGATCTCAAGGGCATCAAGGTGCTCAGCCCCGGGTTGGATGTGCAGAAGTACGCCAAGGTGGTGGTGCCCGATGTCATCGGCTGACACTGCACTGGCCGTCGCCGATGCCGCGGCGACGGTACGGCGGCCCGGGCGCCTTTGGCTGACCGGGCTGGCCGCCGCCCTGTTGTGGGCGGCGGTCGGGGGGTTGACGCTGTCGTGGCCCAACCAGGAGGTCGGCTTCAAGGAGTGGGGCTATACCCGCGAGTTCGGCTTGGCCGCCGTGGCGTGGGCGGTGTTGCTGGCGGTGGTCGCGCTGAGTTGTGCGGTGACCCACGGGAAACTGGGGCAAGCCAAGGCTGTGGCTCGGGCCGGGACCTCGTTCACGCCCGGATCCTGGTTGCGGATCGCTGCGCAGAGGCTACAGCGCGCCGGGCCCTGGCTGGTGCTGTTGGCGGTGTTGGTGGGAATCTGGGAGGTGGTCACGGCCAAGCTGGCCCTGCTGCCCAGCCCCTTCTTCGCGCCGCCCCAGTCCTTGATCGAGATCTACGTCGGCGATTGGAAGCGTCTGCTCGACAGCCTGGTGAATTCGCTGTGGCTGCTGGCCAATGGCTATGTGCTGGGGGCCATCAGTGGGTTCGTCACTGGCGTGGCGATAGGCTGGTCGCGGGGGCTGGGATATTGGGTGCATCCGGTGCTGCGCTTTCTTGGCCCGGTGCCGTCGACGGCCTTGCTGCCCATGGCATTTTTCTTCTTCCCGTCCAGCTGGGCCGCGGCGGTCTTCCTGATCGCGCTGGCGACGTGGTTTCCGGTAACCGTGTTGACGTGGTCCGGGGTGGCCAGCGTCAATCGCGCTTTCTATGACGTGGCGCGTACCCTGGGTGCGAACGGCCGGTTCCTGATCTTTCGCGTGGCTGTCCCCGCGGCGCTGCCGCATGTGTTCGTGGGCTTGTTCATGGGCCTGGGCGCGTCGTTCTCGGTGCTGGTGGCCGCGGAGATGATGGGAGTGAAATCGGGATTGGGTTTCTACCTGTCCTGGGCTCAGGGCTGGGCTTCCTACGCCAACATGTATGGTGCGCTGATCGTCATGGCGCTGACGTTCTCGGGCTTGATCACGCTGCTGTTCGCGGTGCGCGATCGCGTGCTGGCGTGGCAGAAGGGAGTGGTGAAATGGTAGCCGTGAGCGAAGGCAGTGCCCGTCTGGGGGTGCGTTTGAATGTGCGCGGCGTGAGCCATGCTTTCGACCTGGAAGGCGCGGCATTGCCGGTGCTGGACGATATCGACCTGGATGTCCAGCCGGGAGAATTTGTCGCGTTGCTGGGACCCAGCGGTTGCGGCAAGAGCACCTTGTTGCGGCTGGTGGCGGGATTGGAAACGCCCGATCGAGGCCTGATCGAGGCTGACGGCATTGCGGTTACACGGCCGGATCCCAGCCGCATTCTGGTGTTCCAGGACCCCACGCTTTATCCCTGGCGGACCGTGCGCGACAACGTGGCGCTGGGTTTGCAGGCGCGCGGCTTGTTGCGGCGGGATGGCGCGCGCATCGACGATGCCTTGCAACGGGTGGGATTGACGGCATTCGGGTCTGCCTATCCGCATCAGTTGTCCGGCGGCATGGCGCAGCGCGCCGCGCTGGCCCGTGCGCTGGTCAATGATCCGCGCATTCTCATCCTGGACGAGCCCCTGGGCAAGCTGGATTCACTGACGCGGCTGGCGATGCAGTCGGAGCTGGTGGACCTGTGGCAGCGGTCCGGCGTGACGGCGCTGCTGGTGACCCACGATGTCGAGGAGGCGCTGTTCCTGGCCACGCGCATCGTCGTCTTGAGCGACCGTCCGGCACGCATCAAGGACGAGTTGATCAACGATCTGCCTTATCCCCGCCACCGGGGCGATCCCCGCATCGCGGATTTGCGGCGGCGTGCCTTGTCATTGCTGGGCCTGGCTGCCACATGGTAAGGGGGCGCGCATGCCCGCGACGCAGCCCGGCGTGAGCGGCGCTTCGGGGGCGCCATCGAAAGGGCCGAAACCGGTACGTGCCCGGCGCCCGGCCGGGAAGCGCTTGCTATTCGCCGCACTGGTGTTGGTGGTGCTGGGCCTTGCCACCGCCGTGGTGGCGGCATGGTCGGGGTGGCCGATGCCGGGATGGCCGGTGGATCGGGTGCCCTGGCCCTTTGCCTGGCGTTACGACGCGGACCTTCCGGTCAGCCCCTACGTGTGGCACAAGCTCTGGTTGGCGGTGGCAAGCGCCACGGGCGGGGTGATCCTGGTGTGGCGCGGAGCGTGGCACCGCCGTTGGCGGTGGGGCGCCCTGGCCGCGGGCGCGCTGCTGCTGGTGAACGCCTCCTGGCCCAGGCCGGCCCTGTATCTGGCGCCCGCGTTGCCGACTTCGTTCGAGCGATCGTCTCTTGCTTACACACCCACCAGCCTGCTGCAGGGCAGGGTGGCCTACGAGGCGCAATGCGCCAGTTGCCATGGCGTGGCCGCCGATGGCCAGGGCCCGCGCGCCGCGGCGCTGGCCCTTTGGCCAAGCACGCTGGGGGAAGCGCTATTCCAGAATCGCCTGGAGGGGGAAATCTACTGGCGTATCTTGCATCATCCGCCTGTCGGCGCCGGCCGCCATGTCGGTGGCGAGCGCGTTACCGACGCCAACGCAAGCGCCAGTGCTGGCGCCAGCGCCGCGGGTGGCGAGCAGGGCAATACAGGCCATGCAGGCCATGCGGGCCATGCGGGCGGCGCAACGACCAGCTCGACGACGTGGGTGCCGGCGCCGGATGCCGATGCGGCGTGGCGTGTGGTGGATTACTTGCGTGCCATCGCCTATGGGGCCAGCGGCGGGGTGGGGATGCCGTCGGTGCCCGCACCCGAAATTGCCTTGTCCTGCCGGGGCCGGGGACGTGTTTCCTTGTCGTCTCTGCGCGGCCAGCCCGTGCGCATCGTCGCGCATGGCGCCTCGACCGAGGAGGACGAGCGCGATGATCCCCGCCTGGTCACGGTGGTGTTGACGCGCGGGGCGGCGGGCCGGCCGGTCGGCAATGTTCATCTCGACCCGCTGGATCCACGCGACGCCGTCGACGCCGAATGTAGCAGCGCGGACGCAGACGCGTGGCAGGCCTATGCCTTCCTGGCTGGCGTCACGCCCGATAACCTGGCCGGCGCCCAGTTCCTGGTCGATCGGCAGGGCTGGCTGCGCGCCCGCCACGCAGGCGGCGCTGAACCCGCCTGGACTAGCGGTGACGATGTCTGCGGACCGAGCGGTCGCCTGCACGTCGCGTTGCCCGTGCAGGGCCTGGCCCAGATCCTCAAGGCCATGGACGCCAGCCCGATCGCACCGGATCGTTACCGGCGCGGGTAGCCATCGCCACGCGCGATCCAGGGGGAGTGGCGGTAGCACGGGCCGCCATCCTGGCCCGCGTTGCCGTGCCCGCGCCGCGCCACGAGCATCAATACGCCATCGCTTCGCCCTGGGGAACCGAATGCCGCCGGACCGGCGGCAACCCCAGGTGGTCGCGCAAGGTCTGGCCTTGGTACTCGCGGCGAAAGACGCCTTTTTCCTGCAGCAGCGGCACGACACGGTCGACGAATTCCTCTATGCCCGCGGGGATCAGATGCGGCGCGATGATGAAGCCATCGCACGCATCCGCCTGCACATAACGGTCGATGTCATCGGCCACCTGTGCAGGTGTGCCGACGAACTGCTGCCGTCCGGTCACGCGGATGATCAGATCCCTGATGCTCAATCCCTCGCGCTGCGCCAGCTCGCGCCAGCGCCGCGCGGTGGCTGCGTTGTCGTCGTGCTGGCGAGTACGGCCGCGCGCGACGATGCCGCCTTGCAGATCCGGTTCGATGTCCGGCAGGGGACCTTCCGGGTCGTACGCGGACAGGTCGCGATTCCACACCTGCTCCAGCAATACGATGGCCGTTTGTGGGCTGACTTGCTGGCGGCGCACCTCGGCATGGCGCCACGCCGCTTCCTCCGCCGTGTCGCCGAGCACCACGCCCACGCCGGGCAGGATCTTCAATTCGCCGGGCGCGCGCCCGGAACGCGCCAACCGCCCCTTGACGTCAGCGTAGAAGGCCTGGCCCTCGGCCAGCGCCCCATGGCGGGTGAAAATGGCATCCGCGGTATCCGCGGCGAATTCACGCCCGGCGCCGGAGTCCCCCGCCTGGAAGATCACAGGATGCCCCTGCGGCGGCGTCGGCACGTCATAACGCCCCCGCACATTGAACTGCGGGCCCTGGTAATCGAAGTCATGCCGTCCGGCGTCCCATAGCTTGCGGGCGAGCAAGACGAATTCCCGCGCGCGGTCATAGCGTTGTTCGAAGGGCAGGTACCCCCCACGGCGGAAATTCTCGCCCGTGAATGCGCCGGGCGAGGTCACGACATTCCAGGCCGAGCGGCCGGCCGACACATGATCCAACGTGGCAAGCTGGCGGGCCAGGTTGTAAGGCTCGTTGAATGTTGCATTCAAGGTGCCGGCCAGGCCGATGCGCGACGTGACCGCGGCCAGCGCGGCAAGTATCACCAGGGTATTGGGCCTGCCGATCACGTCCAGGTCGTGCAGGCGGCCACGCTGCTCGCGCAGGCGCAAGCCTTCGGCGAGGAACAGGAAGTCGAGCTTGCCGCGTTCGGCCGCCTGCGCGAATCGTTTGAAGGAATCGAACTCGATCTGGCTGCCCGCGCGGGGATCGCTCCAGACCGTCATATTGTTGACGCCCGGGAAGTGCGCGCCGAGAATGATTTGCTTGCGCGTCATGATTGCTGTGCTCCTTGCCATTCACCTGTGCTCCCGGCTGCTGCCGACGTAGGCAAGCCAGTCTGCGAAATATCCCGATATCGGTTCAAAGCCGGCGCCAGGCCCAGTCGTTGGCGTAGCGACTTGGGGGGTGTTGCGCTGTTCCCGGACAGCAGGCCGGCATCGCGCAGGCGCGGCAGCAGGGCCTCGTCGATGGCAGCGAGGTCGCGCGTGAGATTGCGCGGATGCACGCGCACCCCGTCATAACCGCGCGCCCGCAGATCGACGATGCGTGCGGCCAGCGTGTCGGGGGTGCCGGCGTAATAGGTGCCGTGGGCGTCCTGCTCCCAGCTGTCTTCCTCCACCAGTGGATCGAGCGAGAAGACGAGGTCGGCGTAGAGGCGCAGCGGCGCCAGGGCAGCGCCAGCGAGTTGGCGCGCCGCCGACAGGCGTGCGCGCAGCGCAGCCTGCGCGCTGTTGTCGCCATCGATGGGAATGAAAGCGATATCCGCGTGGCGGGCGGCCCACGCCCCGTCTGCCTCGCTGCGCACCGCGATGGCAACTGGCGGCTGGCCCTGCGGTGGCCGCGGTACGATGGACGGTCCGCGTATCGACCACCCCGCACCCTGGAAGTCGATGTAGTGCAGCTTGTCGCGGTCGATGAAGCGCCCGCTGGCGGCATCGCGGATGATGGCGCCGTCTTCCCAGCTGTCCCATAGCAGCCTGATGGCCTGCAAGGCATCGTCGGCATCGGCGTACAACGCATCGCCGCGCGGCACCGGAAAACCGGGCAGGCCGGCCCCTGCCAGTTGCGCCACCGCCGCCGCATGGCCCGTGTCCGGCACCAGGGCGAGCAGGCCGGCGCGTCCGCCCGTGACATAGTCCAGGGTAGCCAGCGCCGTGGAAACATGGAATGGCTCGTTCAAGGGCACCACCACTCCTGGCAGAATGCCGAGGTGGCGCGTGAGCGGCGCCACGCGTGCGGCCAGCAGGATGGCATCCAGCGGCGTCTGCCCCGGTCCGCTGGCACGGCCAGCGCGATCATCCAGGGTGACGAAGTCCACGCCGGCGGCGTCGGCGTCGAGGATGGCCCGTTCCCAATGCAGCACCGGGTGTGCTGCGTGACCATGGTGGGCGGCCGCGTTCAGGCCCAACCCGAAATGAAAGGAAGATGTCTGCGTCATGGTATGCGTAAAGGGGCGGTTGTTTGTGAGAAAGGCCCTGCCAGGCGTAGCCCCGATCCCCAAGGGCGAGGTCTTCATGCCGCGAGATGCAGCGCTCGTTGCCGGGCATTGCCAAGCTGTCCCGGACTATCGGCCAGCAGCGCCCTGGTATAGGGATGGCGAGGGTGATCGAAGACCTGCTGCGCCGGCCCCTGTTCCACTACGGCGCCTGCACGCAGCACTACTACGTGATCGGAGATCTGGCGCACCACGGCCAGGTCGTGCGAGATGAACAGATAGCTCACGCCCAAGTCGTTCTGCAGCCGCGCCAGCAGATCCAGGATGCGGGCCTGCACGGAAACGTCCAGGGCCGACACGGCCTCGTCCAGTACCAGCAGATCCGGACCGATGGCCAGCGCGCGCGCGATGGCGACGCGTTGGCGCTGGCCGCCGGACAACTGGGCCGGCTTGCGGTCCAGCAGGGCCGGCGACAATTCCACCTGCTCCAGCAGTTGCGCGGCACGGTGCCGACGGCTGGCAGCATTACCGACCCCGAAGGCTTCCAGCGGCTCGGTGATGATGCGTGCGAGCGTGAAGCGAGGGTCTAGCGAAGCGTAGGGGTTTTGATAGACGACCTGGACCCGGCGACGGAAATCGCGCAGGGCGCCGCGCGACAGATGCGTGACATCCTGCCCGTCGAACAGAACCTTGCCCGCACTGGGCCGTTCCAGGCAAAGCGCGATGCGTGCGGTGGTCGACTTGCCGGAGCCGGATTCACCGACCACGCCCGTCGTACCGTGGCGCGGCACGTCGAAGGACACGTCGTCGACAGCCTTCGGGCCCGCGCCGAATTCCTTGCTCAGCCCCCGCAATGCCAGCAGCGCGCCGCGCCGCGCCGGGGTGTCCGGGCGAGGCTCCCGCGGAAGCATCCTGCCATCGCCACCGCTGCCGGCGGCGTCCGTCGAAAGCGCATCCCGGCGGATCGGCAGGCTGATGACATTCACGGGTCGAGCGTCGACCGGCCGCACTGTCGCGGCAAGGATGGGCGCCGCGGCCAGCAACGTCCGCGTATACGCATGACGCGGCTGGTCGAATATGGCCGCGGTGGTGCCGCTTTCGACGACCCGTCCTTGCTGCATGACCACGATGCGATCGGCCCGGTCCAAGGCCACGCCCAGATCGTGCGTAATGAGCAGCACCGCGATGTCCTTGCGCCGGGCCAGGCCTTCCAGATGATCCAGCACCTGGCGCTGCACCGTGACGTCCAGTGCACTGGTGGGCTCGTCGGCCACGATCAGGGCCGGCTCGTTCGCGATCGCCATGGCGATCAGCACGCGCTGCCGCATTCCGCCGGACAGCTCGTGCGGAAAGCTGCGCGCGATGTGCTCCGCTCGTGCAAGTCCCACCTCCGTTAGCAACCTGGGCACCTGGGCGGCAGCGTGACGGCGCGGTACCCCATGGACGAACATGGCCTCTCGCAACTGCACGCCGACGCGCTGGATCGGATCCAGCGACAGCCCCGGATCCTGCGGCACGAAACCGATACGGCCGCCGCGCAGGGCGACCCACGCACGTTCCCCGGCGGTGGCCACATCGCGGCCTTCGAAAAGAATGGTGCCCTCGTGCCGGCGGGCCGTGGGCGGCAACAAACCGGTCAGGGCCGCTGCCAGCGTCGACTTGCCGGATCCTGACTCGCCCACCACGGCGACGATCTCGCCCGGTCTCACCTGCAGGCTGACGCGATCCAGTGCGGGCATTGCCTGGTTGTCATAGGACACGCGCAGGTCTTCGACCGCCAACAGCGGCGACTTTTCTTGAGGCATCATGGGGCTCCCTGTTCTTGCACGGCGCGCGCCACCTGGTTGGCGGCCAGCACCACCAAGGCCACCACGGCACCGGGCATGGTCGTGTACCACCAGGCGGCCGCCATGTAGTTGCGGCCTTCGGCAATCAGCAGACCCCATTCCGGTTGGGGCGGTGGTGCGCCGAACCCCAGGAAGCTCAGCGACGAGACGGCCAGCACGGCGGAGCCGAATTCCAGCGCAGCCAATGCCAGCACCGGACCGGCCGCATGCGGCAGCACATGGCGCAGCAGGATGGTCCCGGTGCGGACGCCGCCAGCCACGGCGGCTTCGACGAAGACCGCGCCACGCCAGCGCATCACCTCGCCACGCATCAGGCGGGCGAAGGTGGCGATGTAGGAAAGGCCCACCGCCACGGCGATATTCACCGTGCCGAATCCAAGCACCGTGACGATGGCCATGGACAGCAGCAGGGTAGGGATGGCCATGAGCACGTCGGTGGCGCGCATCAGCACGGTATCGGCGCGGCCGCCCAGGAAACCCGCGAGCAGGCCGATGGCACCGCCACTGGCCAGGGCAATGAGCACCGCCAGGCCGGTCGCGCGCAGGGAGGTGGACGTGCCATGGACTGTGCGGGCGTAGATGTCACGGCCAAGATGGTCGGTGCCGAACCAGTGTGCCGCCGAGGGCGCCTGCAGTGCATCGCGCGGTACGCCGCGCAACGGGTCCGCATTGGTGAACAGGCCCGGCGCGAGGGCCCAGGCGACGACCAGCACCAGGATCAGGATGCTGGCCAGCAACGCTGGCCGGCGCAGCAGGCAAGCGACGCCGTGCAAGGCAGCGCGCCCGCGGCCGCCGGCGTTCGGGGCGCTCGGTAAGCCCAGGGAGTCCACCGCGCGGCTGGTTGCGCGCGCAGAGGTGGACCCGGAACCCGACCTGGAAACGGCCTCGGATGCGCTGGCAGATGTGCTGACAGCGTCCGTCATGCGAGCGCCCGTCCGCGTTGGCGCGTGATGCGCGCATCGAGCAAGGGGTAGGCCAGGTCAACCGCCAGATTGACCAGCACGAACACCGTGGCGGCCAGCACTACGACGCCTTGCACGACGGGAATATCCTTGACCGCGACGGCGCTCTGCGCCAACCGGCCTACGCCCTCGCGTGAGAACACGGTCTCGGTGACGACGGATCCCGCCAGCAGATTGCCCATGATGAGGCCGGCCATGGTCAATAGCGGAATGGCGGCGTTGGGCAGCACATGCCCCAGCAGCAAGCGCAAGCGCGTCAGCCCTTTGGCGCGCAGCGCGTGGATGAAGGGCTGGTGCCAGACGCCTTCCAGCGAGCGTAGCAGCACCTGCGCCACGGTGGCCGCGCTGGGGACCGCCAGGGTCGCCGCGGGCAGCACCAGCGAACGCCAGCCCTCGTTGCCCATGGCGGGGAACAGCGGCCAGCCGAAGGACAACCATTGCAGCAGCAGGAGGCCGATCCAGAAGGTGGGCAGGCACACGCCCAGCGAAGGCAGGGAATGCAGCACCTGGCGCAGGCGCGGCGACCGTGTATTGCTGGCGGCCAGCGCCAGCAATACGCCCAGCACCAGTGCAGATACCAGTGCGGTCAGCGCCAGCGCAGCCGTGGCGGGTGCCGCCTGGGCCAGCATGCCGGCCACGGGCTGGCCGGTCTGGATGGAATGGCCCAGGTCCAGCATCAGTGCATGGCCCAGGGCAATGCCGTATTGCACGATCAGGGGCTGGTCCAGGTGATAGACGGCGCGCAGCGCGGCGACTTGCGCGGGATCGGCCTGGCCATCGCCCTGGTTCAG
This sequence comes from Achromobacter sp. HZ34, assembly GCF_002209485.1. GTDB lineage: Bacteria > Pseudomonadota > Gammaproteobacteria > Burkholderiales > Burkholderiaceae_B > Bordetella_C. Next base: position 224,945 of record NZ_NJIX01000006.1, read on the forward strand.
CATGATGCTGATGGGATCGCTGGGCAGGATATAGAGAATCAGGAACGACAGGGTATAAGCGGCCCACAGCACGAACACGGCCTGCGCAAGCCGGGTAACAAGATAGCCGCGGGCCGTTGTGCCACGAGTCATTTTTCTATCCAGGTGTCGAAGAATTGCAGTCGCGACGAGGCTTCGTAGTGCAGGCCGTGAACGTTCTTACCGGTGGCGCCCACAGTAGCCAGCTCGACCAGCGGAATCGCGTGGCCGTCGCGCAGCAGCAGCGTCACCGCCCGGTCGACCAGTTTGCGCCGGGTGTCGGTGTCCAGTGTGCCGGCCGAGCGGGCCAGTACGTCGTCGACCTCGGCCGGCTGGCGGAAGTTGACGTTGCGGCCGCTGGCCAGGAACACGGTGCGCAGGATGTCGGGATCGGCACGGGTCAGGTTATAGAACTGCAACGCCAACTGGCCGCTGTCGCGTTTGGCGTTGACCTGGCCAATCACGCTTTTCTTCAACTGCAGGTCGATGCCGATCGCGCGCAACTGCTGCTGCACCAGTTCCAGGTACGTGACCGATTGCCAGTACTCCAGCGCAATGGCCAGGCGCTTTCCGTCCTTTACGCGGATGCCGTCGGCGCCGGGCTTCCAGCCCGCGTCATCCAGCAGCTTGGCCGCGCCTTCGGGATCGTAGGCAAGGTCGGCCGAGTGGTCGATGTACAGCGGCGTGGTCTGCGCCAGCAGGGAGGTGGCCGCGCGCTGGTACTGCGACAGGATGGTCTGCAGTTCCGGGCGGTTGATGCCCTTGACCAGCGCGCGCCGCACCGCGATGTCGCCGCCGATGGGCAGGGATTCCTGTGGATAGAAGCTGTAGACCAAGCCTGGATTGCTGCGCGCCAGGATGGGCAGGCCTTGCGCCTGCAAGACCTTCTCGTCCTGCGGCAGGACGCTGGTGTTGACGTCGATCTGGCGCGAGATCAGGCTGCCGGTGCGCACCCCGGATTCCGCGATCACACGGAATTCGATGGCGTCGAGATACGCGCGGCCTGAGTGGCCGGCCAGCGACGACGCCCAGCCGTAATCGTTGCGGCGAGCCAGCTTGGCGGATTGGTTGTGCACGAAGCTTTGCAGGACAAAGGGGCCGGACCCGATGAGCTGGCCCTGGCAGCGCTCATCATAGGATTTCGCCAGCGTCGCCTTGGACAGCAGGCCCATGCTCATGGTGGACGTGGCTTGCAGGAATTGCGCATTGGCCTGCTTGAAGCGGACGACCACGGTGTGGGCGTCGGGGGTCTGCACGTTCTCCAGGCCGGCCAGGTAGGTGGATGCCAGCGATGACCGTGCGCCCATCTTGACGATGGCTTCGAAGTTGGCCTTGACGGCGTCGGCATCCACTGGCGTGCCGTCGGCGAAGGAGACGCCCTCGCGCAGCACGAAGGTGAAACGGCGGCTGTCATCCTCGACGGCCCAACGCGTTGCCAGCCAGGGGACGATGGCGCCGGTCCGCGGATCCTGGTCTGTCAGCGAATCGGTGATCTGGCGGCCGATGTTCAGGGCGGTATTATTGCCGGCCTGCTGCGGATCGAGACACTGCGGGTCGCCGTCCAGCGCAACCTTGAGTACGCCGCCGGCCTGCGGCTCGGCTGCTTGCACGGTGGCCGCGCCGCATAGCAGCAGCGCTGCGGCAAGGTTAAGGAATTTACTGCACTGCATGAGTGGACGGCCTCGGAGGTCACGACGGTGCATGACACTCTAAACGGCGCCAGCCGCAGGCTTAAATACTCAATGCCCATTTGGAAATGCAAGAAGCCCGTGGCTGTGGCAAAAAAAAGGCGCAGGGCTGACTGCTGTCGCCCCGCGCCTGCGCCTGCCGTGCAGCCTGTGCCCGGCGTCGTCCTTACGGCGCCGGATTGGTCCAGCGCGCGTGGATCGCGTCGACCGCCTTCAACAGGTCGGCACCGAACTCGACTTCGGCGCTGTCGATGTTTTCCTTCAGCTGATCGAGATTGGTCGCGCCGATCAGGTTGCTGGTGGTGAAGGGACGCGTGTTGATGAAGGCCAGCGCCAGTTGCGTCGGCGTCAGGCCATGCTCGCGCGCCAGCTTGCAGTATTCGACGGTGGCGGCTTCAGCCTGGGGATTGCTGTAGCGCGTGAAGCGCGTGAACAGCGACAGGCGGGCGCCGGCCGGGCGCGCGCCGTCCAGGTACTTGCCGGTGAGCATGCCCATGGCCAGCGGCGAGTAGGCCAGCAGGCCCACGCCTTCGTGATGGCTGAATTCCGACAGGCCGTTCTCGTACTGGCGATTGAGCAGGCTGTAGGGATTCTGGATCGATACGATGCGCGGCAGGTTGCCTTGCTCCGCATGCTTCAGGAACTGCGCCACGCCCCAGGGCGTTTCATTCGACACGCCGACGTGGCGCACCTTGCCTTGCTTGACGAAGTCTTGCAGCACGTCCAGGGTTTCGGCGATGGGCACGGTGTGCTCGTCCTGCACCCACGGGTAGTAGGGCACACCGAAGGTGTTGGTCGTGCGGTCGGGCCAGTGCAACTGGTACAGATCCAGATAGTCCGTCTGCAGGCGCTTCAGGCTGGCGTCCAGCGCGGCGGTCAGGTTCTTGCGATCGAAGAAGGTCTTGCCGTCGCGGATATGGCCGGGACGCTTGGGATCGCGCGCGGGGCCGGCGCACTTGCTCGCCAGGACGATTTCCTTGCGGCGACCCGTGCGGGCCAGCCAGGTGCCGATGAAGGATTCGGTGCGGCCTTGCGTTTCGGCCTTGGGCGGCACCGGGTACATCTCGGCCGTGTCGACCAGGTTCACGCCGTGCGCCAGGGCGTAGTCCAGCTGTTCGTGCGCTTCGGCTTCGGAGTTCTGTTCGCCCCAGGTCATGGTGCCCAGGCCGATCAGGCTGACGTTCAAATCGGTATCGCCGAGTTTGCGGTATTTCAAGGAAGTGCTCCGGAGGGATGGGCCGTGGGCCGCGCGGCAAGCTTGCGGCCTCGGTGGCATGAATGAGGGGCGTGGCGCCGGGGGCGCGGCTGCCCGCATAGGGGCCGATCTTACTCCCGGCGTCCGCGAGTTAGCCATCGCGGCTCTCGCGGGGTAAGGCTTTAAGCGAATCGCAAGGCAGGCCGGCGCCGCGGGGGCGGGCGGCGACGGCGTAGCCTGAGCAGGATAGGCGGAAATGTGTCGTGGCTCGCTTATCCAGGCGGCGGATAGGTGCCGCCCAGGGACGCCGTCAATGCGCGCGCGGCCTGCTTGACCGGTTTTTCATAGCCGGCGTCGAAGCGCTCCGCCGGCATGGTCAAGGTGATGGAGCCGACGAACTCGCCGTCGGCGCCGAAGACCGGCGCCGCGATGCCGGCCAGTTCGGGCAGGCGGTCGCCCACCAGCACCACCACCTGCTCGCGGCGGATGCGTGCATGGATCTCTTCGTTGCCGCCGCCATAGGCGCTGAGGATGCGGCCGCCCGCGCCGCGATCCAGCGGCAGCAGGTCGCCGGCGCGGGTGTGATCGCGCACCGGCCGGGGCGAATCGACCCGATGCAGGCACAGCCGCTGGTCGCCCTGGCGCACGTGCAGGGCGGCGCTTTCCTGGGTCAACGCCACCAGCTCGCGCAGCGCGGGCATTACCACCGAGGCCAATGAAAACGACGTCGCATAGACCTGGTGCAGGCGCGCGACGCCCGGGCCCAGGGTGTAGCGGCCGTCGGGCCGGCGCCGGACCAGATGCGCGTGTTCGAGCGAGGCCATCAGGCGCAGCACGGTGCTCTTGTGCAGCCGCGTGTGCTCGGCCAGTTCGGTCAGGTCCGGCTGCGGCAGCGACGCGGAAAAAGCGTTGAGCAAGGACAGCGCGCGGTCCACCGCGGCGACGCCGCCAGCGGCGGCATTCTCATCGGCGAGGGAAGGGATGGCGGATTTTCTGGGCATGGCGGCAGGGAACGTGGATCTGCGGGCCCCGGCTTGACAGCCGCAACTTCCGCCGGTCATCATAGATAGAACAGTATTCTATCTAATGAAATCAGCCGACACAAGGCTGAAACCGCATCCACCGACGGTTCTTAACGATCTCATCCAGATCACTCAGGAGACAACATGGATCATCAACGCCGCGTATTGCTCGCCGGCATGGCCGCTGCCGCCGCCGGCTTTACCCTGCCCACCCTGGCGCGCGCCGAGTCCAAATACCCCTCGGGCCCCATCACCATGATCGTGCCCTTCCCGCCGGGCGGCGGTACGGATGCCGCGTCGCGGTTGATTGCCCAGTTCATGGGCCAGGCCACCGGCTGGAACATCGTGGTGGAAAACCGGGCGGGCGCCGGCGGCAACATTGGCCTGGGTCTGCTGTCGCGCGCCAAGGCCGATGGCCTGACGATAGGCATGGGCCAGACGTCCAACCTGGCCATCAATCCGTCGCTGTACCCCAAGATGCCCTATGACTCGCTCAAGGACTTCGTGCCCATCGTGCTGGTGGCCGGCCAGCCCGTGGTGCTGGTGGTCAGCGCCGCCAGCAAGTACAAGTCGCTCGATGACGTGGTGAAGGCTGCCAAGGCCAAGCCGGAAGCCATCACGATGGCGTCGGCTGGCATCGGTACCGTCGGCCACCTGGCCGGCGCCATGTTCATGCAGGCCGCGGGCGTCAAGTTCCTGCACGTGCCGCATCCGGGCGCGTCCACTGCCGTGACCAATATGATCGGCGGCCAGGTCGACATCTATTTCGCCACGCCCGCCACCGTGCTGCCCTTGATCTCCACCGGCAAGCTGCGCGCCCTGGCCGTGACGTCCAAGGACCGCCTGGCGGCCTTGCCCGATGTCCCGTCGATCGCCCAGCAGGGCTATGCCGATTTCGACGCGCGCGACTGGAAGGGCCTGGTAGCCCCCACCGGCACGCCCGCTGAAGCGGTGCAGCGCATCAACTCCGTGGTCAACGATGCCTTGAAAAAGCCCTTGACCATCGAGCGCTTCGCCGCCGAAGGCAGCACGCCCATCGGCGGGACGCCGGAAGACTTCGCCACGTTCCTGAAGTCGGAATACAAGCGCTGGGGCGACACGGTGCGCGCCTCGGGCGCCAAGATGGAATAAAGCATGAAGCGGACACGCTGCCGGCCGCTGCGTGGCTGGCGGTGTGCATCCGTGCGTATCGCGTGGGATTTTTTTAGAGGAATCATTCATGTCCAAGCCCCTGCACGGCATTCGAGTGCTGGACCTCACCAATGTGTTGGCGGGGCCATTCTGCTGCCACCAGCTGGCGCACATGGGCGCCGATGTGATCAAGGTGGAGACGCCCGGCACCGGCGACCTGGCGCGTCAGCTGGGTGCCGATGCCGACCTGAACCGCGGCCTGATGGGCGTCTCCTTCCTGGCGCAGAACGCCGGCAAGCGTTCGATCACCGTGAACCTGAAGCATGCGCGCGGCAAGGAAGTGTTCCTGCGCCTGGTGGCCCAGGCCGACGTGGTGGTGGAAAATTTCCGGCCGGGCGTGATGGATCGCCTGGGCGTGGGCTTCGAAGTGCTGCGCCAGCACCAGCCGCGCCTGGTGTATTGCGCCATTTCCGGCTTCGGCCAGCAGGGGCCGCTGCGCGACTATCCGGCCTATGACCAGATCGTGCAGGGCATGTCCGGCGTCATGAGCATCACCGGTGCGCCGGACACCGCGCCTTATCGCGTCGGCTATCCCATCGCCGACACCATCGGCGGCATGACGGCGGCCTTCGCGGTGGCGGCCGCCCTGGCCGAGCGCGAGCGTGACAGCGCGCGCTTCATCGATGTGTCCATGCTGGAGGCCACCATGGCCACCATGGGCTGGGCCGTATCGAACTACCTGGTGGCCGGCCGCACGCCGACGCCCATGGGCAACGACAACGTCACCGCCAGCCCTTCCGGGACGTTTCGTACCGGCGATGGCCTGCTGAACATTGCCGCCAACAAGCAGGAGCAGTTCGAGGCGCTGTGCCGGGTGGTGGGGCGCGAGGACCTGATCGTGCATGCGGATTACGCTGAACGCCAGGCGCGCCTGCGTCATCGCGATGCCTTGAAAGCGGAGCTGGAGCAGGCCCTGGCGGCGCGGTCGGCGCTGCAATGGTGGCCCTTGCTGACCGAGGCCGGGGTGCCGACCGGGCCGGTGTATAGCGTCGAGCAGGCATTGGCGCATCCGCAGGTGGCCGAACGCGGCATGGTGGCCACCTTCCCGGACGTGCCGGGCGTGGGCCGCGATGTGCGTGTGGTGCGCACGGGTTTCAAGCTGGATGGCGAGGCGCCCGCGGTGGACACGCCGCCGCCGCAATTGGGACAACACAACGATGAGTTGCTGCGTGAGCTGGGCTACGACGCCGAGCAGATTCGTGGCCTGAAAGAGGAGCGAGCGATATGAGCGAGAAGGAAACGGGCAACGTCGGCGGATCGGCCAAGGACGGCGGTAACGCGGCGGCGGGATTGGGGCGCGGCTCCGGCCTCGCTGACCAGGATGCCGGGCAGGCCAGCCGGCAGTGGTGGCACACGTCCATCATTGATATGAAGCCGGGGTCGATCCGCTATCACGGCTATGCCATCCAGGATCTGATCGGCAATGTCGGCTTCGCCCAAATGGCGTGGTTGATGTTGCGTGGCGAACTGCCGTCCGAGCGGCAGGGCAAGTTGCTGGAAGCGGCGCTGATGGCGGCGGTGGACCATGGTCCGCAGGCGCCCAGCATTGCCATCGCGCGCATGGCGGCCACTTGCGGCGTCGGGTTGAACAATGCGATGGCGTCGGCCGTCAATGTGCTGGGCGATGTGCATGGCGGCGCGGGCGAGCAGGCTGTCGAGTTGTACCTGGACGTGGCGGCGCGCATCGATGGCGGCGCCAGCCAGGACGAGGCGGTACGGGCCGGCCTGGATGCCTTCATCGATCTGCACGGCAAGTTCGTGTCGGGTTTCGGCCATCGCTTCCATCATCTGGACCCGCGTGCGCCGCGCCTGCTGCAGCTGGTCGATGAAGCGGCGGCGGCGGGTGCCGTGTCAGGGCGTTATGCGGTGATCGCGCGGGCCATCGAGGCCGAGCTGGCGGCGCGCAAGGGCAAGGCGATTCCCATGAACATCGATGGGGCGACGGCGGTGATCTATGCCGAGCTGGGCTTTCCGGCGCCGTTGGCGCGCGGGCTGTTCTGCCTGTCGCGCTCGGTCGGCATCCTTGCCCATGCGTGGGAGCAGACCGGCCAGGGCGGCCGCAACAAGGGGCCGATTCCGCGCCAATACATCCCGGTATACGACGGCCACCCGCCACGGGAAGTGCCCAAGGGCTGATGGCTGGGCAAAGGGGGAATTCCCGAAGGAATTTCCCCTTTTTTTACCCTCTTGGCCGGCACGGGAACGCGTTCCTTGCGGTCAGGCCATGGCCGGGTTTCTCATCCGGCTGGTGTAGGACATCCCCTCTTATTGGTAAGCCGATCTTGGAGAGCTGTAAGCGGCGGTAGCGCCGGGCAGTTTTTAAATCCCTTGTCAGCCTCGTAAAGTTACAGTTCTGCGAAATATAGGTTTCGGAGGCCTGAATGCGAGGCAGAACTATCGCGGCGACGTTGGCCGGCGTGGTGATAGTGGGCATCGTGGCCCTGGGCGCGACGATGTGGCGCGCCACGATCGCGGAGATCACACCGCCAGCCGCTTCATCTTTTGACCGCGCCGCCGTGGACCGCGGCCTGCGCGTGGCGGCGGCGGGGGACTGTATCTCCTGTCACACCACGCGCGGTGGCCCGGTCTATGCCGGCGGCGCGCCGCTGCGTACACCTTTCGGCACGCTCTACAGCAGCAACATCACGCCCGACCCCGACAGTGGTATCGGCCGCTGGTCCCTGCCGGCGTTCGACCGTGCGCTACGCACGGGCGTGGCGCGTGACGGCACGCTGCTGTATCCGGCGTTTCCCTATCCCCACTTCACGCATCTGTCCGACCAGGACGTGCAGGACCTGTACGCCTATCTGATGACGCGCACGCCGGTCGCGACCAAGCCGCCGGATAACGATCTGTCTTTCCCGTATTCCGTCCGGCCGCTGCTGGCATTGTGGAACCTGCTGTACCTGCCGGATGGTCCCTTGCCCACGCAGGCGGGGCGGAGCGACGCATGGTTGCGCGGGCGCTATCTGGTGGAAGGCGCCGGTCACTGCGCGGCCTGTCATACGCCCTTGAACGCACTGGGCGCGCCCGCCAGCGACCGCGCCTATGCCGGCGCCGTCATCGAAGGCTGGGAAGCTCCAGCGCTGAACGCGTTGGGCGCGGGTAATGCAGGTAATGCGGGTAATGCGGGTAATGCGGGAAATGCAGCCGGCGCGTCGGCGTCTGGCGTGCTGCCCTGGACCGTCGATCAGTTGACCACCTATTTGCGTACTGGCCTGGCCAGTGAACACGGCGCCGCCGCAGGCCCGATGCGCGACGTGACCCGGCAATTGGCCAATTTGCCCGAAGCCGATGTACGGGCCATGGCCGTTTATCTGTTGGATATGCAGGGCACAGGGCCTGGCTCCAAAGCCGCCGTCACCGCATCCGGCGGCGGGCAAGGGCAAGGGCAAGGGCAAGGGCAAGGGCAAGGGCAAGGGCAAGGGCAAGGGGCGGCCGTCCTTGCGGAGAATGCGGCCGCGCCGCCGACCCCGGCAGGTCCGATCACGCAGCCGGCGCTACAAACCACGCTGGGCGCGACAATCTTCGCGTCTACCTGTGCCGCCTGCCACGACCAAGGCGCGCCGATGATGCGCATCGGCGGCCGCCCCTCGCTGGCCTTGAGCCGCGCGGCAACGGCCGACGATCCGCGCAACGCCATCAATATGGTGCTGCACGGCATCCCGCAGGAAGGCAGCGCCGCGACGCCTTACATGCCGTCATTCGGCGCCGTGCTGGACGACGCGCAAGTGGCCCAGGTACTGGACTACATGCGCGTGCAGATCGCGCACCGTCCTGCGTGGCCCAACTTGCAGGACGCCGTCACCGCCGTGCGCAAGGAAGCCGTTACGGCACAGGCCCCGCTGAAGGCGCAGGAGCAGGAGCCGCCACAAACGCAGCCCGAAGCGTCACCGAAAAGCCATTCGAAGTCCCAACCCAAAACGAAGCCAGCCCCGCAGGCTCAACCCGCAGCGCAGCCGATGCAGCCCGCAGCGCAGCCGTCCCCGCAAGCGCAACCGCAGGTGCAGGGCAAGGAGGCTCATCAGCCATGATCACGTTGACTGTCAACGGCAAGGCGCACGAGCTGGATGTCGATCCGGCCACGCCTCTGCTTTACGTATTGCGCAACCAGCTGGAACTCAACGGCGCCAAATACGGCTGCGGACTGGGCCAGTGCGGCGCCTGTACCGTCATCGTCGGCGATGCGCCGATGTTCTCCTGCCAGGTGCCGCTCGCCGCGGTCGGCGCAAGGCCGGTGCGCACCGTGGAGGGCCTGGGCACGCCGCAGCAGCCCGGCCCGCTGCAGCAATCCTTCATCAATCATCAAGCCGCCCAGTGCGGATACTGTATTGCCGGCATGGTCATGCGCGCCCAGGCCTTGCTGGAGCACAATCCGGCACCCACCCGCGCCGAAGTGGTCGCGCATATGGAGCCGAATCTGTGCCGCTGCGGCACGCATATGCGCATCGTCGCCGCCATCGTGGACGCCGCCGAAGGCATACGCGCGCAAGCCGGCGGCAAGGCGCATCTGTCCTCGCTGCGGCCGGCCGAGCTGGTCGAACAGGCGCCCACGGCGGCAGTCTCCCATGCCAGGAGGAAACGGCAATGAGCCAGCAATGGACAGGCAAGCGGGTAGACCTGGGGCGCCGGCGCGTGCTGGTATCGGGCGCCATCACGGTCGGCTTTTCCTTGATCCCCGCGGCAGCCATGGCGCAGGCCGCGGGACCGGGCAAAGGCAAGGCGGCGGCCGCCGCCGGGACACCGACACCATCGCCGCCAGCCCAGGCGGCCGCCAAGCTCCCCGGCAGCTTGAACAGCACCCCCATGCTGGACGCCTGGATCCGCCTGGAGCCCACCGGCCGGGTGACAGTCTGCACGGGCAAAGCCGAACTGGGCACCGGCGTGCGCACGGCCTTCATCCAGATCGCCGCCGAGCAACTGGACGTGGTCCCATCGGCCATCACCCTGATCACCGCGGATACCGCGCGCACGCCCAACGAAGGCTATACGGCGGGCAGCCATTCCCTGGCCGACAGCGGTACCGCCATCCTCAACGCGGCCGCCCAGGTGCGCGACCTGCTGCTGCAGGCCGCCGCCACGCAGCTGAACGTATCGCGCGACACCTTGCGCACGGAGAACGGCCAGGTGCTGGCCGCCGATGGCCGCAAGCTGGGATACGGCGCGGCCATCGCCGGCCTGGACCTGCATCGCGCCGCCAGCCCCGTTTCGCCCTTGAAGGATCCGCGCCAATTCCAGGTGATCGGCGCGTCCCTGCCGCGCGTCGACATCCCCGGCAAGGTTGCCGGCGGTGCCAGCTATGTGCAGGACATGCGCCTGCCCGGCATGCTGCACGCGCGCGTCGTGCGCCAGCCGTCCTACGGCGCGCGCCTGGTCTCGCTGGACGAGGCCGCCGTACGGGCCTTGCCCGGTGTCGTGCAGGTGGTGCGCAACGGCAGCTACCTGGCCGTGGTGGCACGCGATGAGTGGCAGGCCATCGTGGCGATGCGCGCCCTGGCCGCCGCCGCGCGCTGGGAGGAAAGCGCCAGCCTGCCGCCCGCCGAGGACATCCACGCCTACCTGATGCGTTTGCCCGCACGCGAGATCCTGGTGACGGACAAGCGCAATGGCGCCGCGCCGGCCGGCCGCAGGCTGACGGCCCGCTACACCAAGCCCTACCTGACCCACGGCTCGATCGGCCCGTCCTGCGCGCTGGCGCAATTCATCGATGGCCAGCTTACGGTCTGGACCCACACGCAGGGCGTCTTCCCCTTGCGCGGCGGCCTGGCGGAGATGCTGGGCCTGCCGCCGGAGCACGTCCGCTGCGTCCACGTCGAGGGCTCCGGTTGCTACGGCCACAACGGCGCCGACGATGTGGCCGCCGACGCCGCCCTGATCGCGCATGCCGTGCCGGGCCAGCCGGTACGCGTGCAGTGGATGCGCGAGCAGGAGCACACCTGGGAGCCGTCCGGCCCGGCCATGATCACCGACGTGTCGGCGACGCTGGACCCGGACGGCAAGATCGTCGACTGGGACTACCAGGTCTGGAGCAATTCGCATAACCAGCGCATCGACAACGCCGGCCGCCTGATGCCGACGTGGGCCTTGGCGCAACCGTTCACGCCGGCGCCGCCCAAGCCGATTCCCATGCCCGAGGGCGGGGGCGACCGCAACAGCATCCCGCTGTACGACCTGCCCCGGATGCTGGTGCGCCATCACTTCCTGCCCGACATGCCTTTGCGCGTATCGGCCATGCGCTCGCTGGGCGCGTACATGAACATCTTCACGATAGAAAGCTTCATGGACGAACTGGCGCAGGCGGCCGGGACCGACCCGGTCCAGTTCCGCCTGCGCCACCTGAAGGATCCGCGCGCCCGCGCGGTGGTGGAACTGGCCGCACGGCAATTCGACTGGCCGATGACGGCGCCGCGCACGCCCGGACATGGCGTGGGCTTTGCCTTCGCCCAGTACAAGAACCTGATGGCCTATATGGCGCTGGCGGTGGAACTGGAAGTGCAGCGCGAAACCGGCGCGGTGCGCGTCCATCGTGTCATCGCCGCGGTGGACTGCGGCCAGATCGTCAACCCGGATGGTGTGCGCAACCAGGTCGAGGGCGGCATCCTGCAGTCCTTCAGCTGGACGCTGCATGAACAGCTGCGCTTCGACCGGCGGCGCGTCAACAGCTACGATTGGAGCACGTATCCCATCCTGCGTTTCTCCGGCGTGCCCGCACGGGTGGAAGTGAACCTGATCGACCAGCCGGGCCAGCCTTTCCTGGGCGCCGGCGAGGCATCGCAGGGGCCGGCCTCGGCGGCATTGGCCAATGCGCTGGCCAATGCCCTGGGGCGCCGGCTGCACGACACGCCCCTGAATGCCGCGCGTCTGCGGGAAGGGGCCGCCTGAGCGTCCGCGAGGACGCCGGCGGCGCGGGGCGACTTCAACCAGGGCCAGCGTTCGAGTCGTTCGAACCGGCAGGCCAGCCAGCCCTGTCTGTTGCAATTCCCATCACGATTGCGGAAACCTCGTATTTCAAATAATTTCGTCTAATATTTCGAAATAAATCGATTGTTCGGCGGGTCGATCAGCGCCCCGGATGGTCTTCCGCTGACCGAGATGTCGCAATATTGCGATCGTCCGACCCTCATCCCTTCGTGCTCGGCCGTTGGTTTTTTACCTCAGGGAAATCGCTAGTTCTAGAGGGAAATTCTCCGTAAATAAGTGAGTGATTTGAGACGCTCGATCAAACTCCCCGGAGAATTTCTACTCATCTATAACATATTTTGAAATTAAGTCGTTTCTTTTCAGAATGGATACCAAATCACCCTGAGCAAGTTCGTAATGTGCAACATCTTCATGATTAAATGTGCCGCAATGACACAATTATTTGGTGGAGAGTAAGCATATGTCAGCAGCCGTTTTCTATGAGCGCGCAGTAGCGCTGGACCGGTCTACGCATCGCGAAACCCGCATTCAGATCCAGCCCGACCACTACGCATTTGCCCGGGAAACCAACGCGCTGCCGATCTCTGCCAGCGAATTCGCCGATGCTGGCCGCCACTATCCCATCGTGTTCGTCGGCGATGCGCCCGGCTCCTTTCACGTGGCCGTGCTGCTGGGCCTGGAAGACAAGAGCAATCTGTTCGTCACCGACCAGGGCACGTGGGCTGCCGAATGCTATGTGCCGGCGTTCGCGCGCCGCTACCCCTTCGTCCTGGGCACGACCAACGATGAAAGCCGGCTGGCCGTCTGCATCGACGAGTCCTATCCCGGCTTGAATCAGCAGGATGGTGTCGCCCTGTTCGACGGCGACAAGGAAACCCCTTATCTGGCCCAGATGATGGAGTTCCTGCGCGCCTTCCAGGACGAAATGGAAGTGACGAAGAAGATGGCCAACCGCCTGCACGAGCTGGGCCTGATCGTCTCGAAGTCGATCACCATCTCGCAGGGTGGCCGTGACCACTACCTCAGCGGCTTCTGGGTGGTGGACGACCAGAAGCTGGCCGGCCTGGACGACCAGCGCGTCGTCGAACTGTTCCGTTCGGGACTGCTGCGCCTGATCGAGCTGCATCGCGCCTCGCTGGGCAATGTGCAGCGCCTGGCCGCACGCCTGGATGAGCGCCGCCGCCAGCAGGAACAGAGCCGCAAGGACATCGAATCCTCCACCGACGTCGCACCGAAAGGCCCTGCGCCGGCGTGAATGCCCGGCATGGGTTGACCGCGGGTGTCCCCCGCCACTTGATCACCTCGCGAACGACGCCATGCCGACGACTGCGATCCTGACTCCTCCCGTCGTTCCCGCAGCCGCGGCGGCGTCTTCCGGCGCGACGCCAGCGGACACCGGGGCGGAGCAACACATCCCGCTGCACACGCTCAGGGGCGAGCAGCGCGTGTGGGCCGACCGCCTGATTTCGGCGTTTCATGGCCGCCAGATCGATGGCGTGGAGTGGTCGCTGAAGTTTTCCATGGCCGGCCTGGTGGGCAACCGCTTTTTGCTGGGCATCGCCCGGCAGAACTGGGACGGCATCGTCTTCGCGGCGTTGCCCCGCCTGCTGGCCATACCGCAAGGGCTGTGGCTGCGCATCCTGCAGGACATGGATCACGCGCGCGCCATCTTCTTCGCCTATGAACCGGAGGAGGGCATGGGCGCGGGGACTTATCGCGTCTATGTGGAGTTCATGCCCACGCCCGACGCGTTGCGCCAGCATGGGGTGTTGCCGCTGGGCTGCGGCTACAAATGGCATCCCGCGACGGGCCGTGAAGCGGCCATCACCACATATCGCATGCGCCACCTGGACAACCGCGCGGCTTTCGACCGGCACCTGCAGCCCTATCTGGCCAGCCTTGCCAATCCGGTGGCGCGCCACGTGGCGGCGGACATCATCGGCGCGGCGAGCGCAGCCGCTGACCCGGCCGGCTTCATGTTCCTGGAAGTGGATGAAGCCGATACGCGCCGGGAATCCTTCACCGTGACGTTCCGTGGCGCCGACCTGCCGCTGCGATCGCACATCCCCGACCTGCTGCGCGTGGCTTCCAGCTTCGCGCTGCCACCGGCCGGCGTGCTGGAATTTTTCGTACCAGACGAACCTCGCAGCATCTATAGCCTGGCCGCTGGCAGTGCCAGGGACGGCAATGAATTTATGACGGTCTACTATGACTAAGAACAAGAAAAACACGAGCACGCAGCAACCTGTGCAAGCCGAGCGCCGCGTGGCGCTTGCGCCGGCCATGTTGGCAGCCATCGTCGGCCTGGCTGGCTGCACTGGCCTGCCGTCGGCGCCGCCGCGCAGCGATCCAGGCAAGGACTACATCGGCTCGCGAGTCGAGTCGGAGCAGGACGCCGACACGGTAGCCAACGCCGCGCAGGCCGGCAAGGCCGGTGACAAGCAGCAAGCGTCTTCGGGTATCAAGACCGCTTCCGGCGAACTCGTCATGGGTGGCGAGCCCGCTGCCGGCGATGGCGTGTTCAAGGGCGCCAGCGACACCATCTCCAACAAGCCGGGCAGCACGCCGCCCCTCAAGCCGCGCGCCGGCGAGCAGTTGGACAGCGTGCCGACCAAGCCGGCGCCGCGCCTGGACCAGACCCTGGTCATGCCGGCACCCGCCGACATCGATCCGGAAAAGATGAAGGCTTACGACAGCGCCAAGCTGCCCGCCGACGGTCCCTTGTCCTTGCAGCAGGTGTTCGCGATGGCGCTGGACAATGATCCCACGCTGCGCGGCGCCTACGGCGAAATGCAGGCCGTGGGTTACGGCGTGACCGCCGCACGCGCGGCCTTGCTGCCCAATGTGAACGTCGAAGCCAACTACGCGCGCGAAAGCCAGAACGTCGTCAAGAGCGAGAACTCGGTCTACCAGCAGGGCCGTGCCTCCTGGGGCGACAACGGCTATGCCTTGACCCTGACGCAACCCATCTACGATCCGGCTGCCTTCCAGAAGTGGCGCCAGGCGCAGGACACCGAGCGCAAGGAAGTCGCCAACTTTGCCTACGCGCAACAGGACCTGATGCTGCGCACGGCCACCGCGTACCTGAGCATACTGGCCGCGCAGGACCAGATCGAATTGACCGAGGCCGAACGCAGCATGACGCGCAGCCAGATGGAACTGGTGCAGGCCAAGTTCCGCGCCGGCCAGGTGACCCAGGTGGGCGTCAGCGAAGTACAAGGCCGGCTTGACGTGCAGGACGCCAACTATCTGCTGGTGAAGAACGACCTGTTCGACAAGCAACAGGCCTTGCAGGAAATCATCGGTTATGGCGATGTGCCCTTGCTGCCGATACGCAAGGACCTGCGCCCCGTGGTGCCGCAGCCGCTGAATCCCGATGCCTGGGTGCAGAAGTCGCTGGAACAAAACTGGTCCATCCGCGCGGCGGCGGCCGCCGTGTCGGTGGCCGAGCGCGAGGTGTCGGTGCAGAAGGCGGGCTATCTGCCCAGCCTGAACATGAAGGTTTCCAGCGGCCGTAATGAAACGGGCGGCTCCCTCTTCGGTGGGGGCAGCACGGTGCAGGACACGCGCGCCCAGCTGAACCTGATCATCCCCGTGTTCCAGGGCGGCTACACCTACGGCATGACCCACGCGGCGGCCAGCCGCCTGGGTACGGCGCAGACGCAACTGAGCCTGACGCGGCGCAAGGTGCAGCGCCAGGTGCTGACCTCGCTGCAAAGCATTCTGGCCAGCGTGGACCGGATCAAGGCGCTGGGCAGTTCGGTGCAGGCCTTCCAGCAGGCCCTGGACCTGAAGCAGGCGGGCTACAAGTCCGGACTGAACGACATCGTCGCGGTGCTGGACGCCACCCGCAACTTGTACAACGCCAAGCGCCAGGAAGCGGAAGCTCGCTACAACTACCTGCTGGATACGCTGAAGCTGAAGCAGGCGGCCGGCGTATTGAGCGGCATGGACATCGCGGCGATCAGCAGCGCAGTGCTGTAAGAACAAGACAACGACAAGAGCAACGACATGACCATCAAGAAAACAATGCGCAATCTGGGACGCCAGCTGGGCCTGGGCCGTGGTGCGCGCGAAGTCCAGCGATCGTTGTTCCGTCGTCGTCCCTTGTTCGAAGCGCTTGAGCGGCGCTACCTGATGTCGGCCGAACTGGTGCCGCCGCCTCCGCCCACCAACCAGCAGGACGCGCCGGTGGTGGCGCCCAACGATCATCACGGCGCCAAGTCGGCGCAGAATGCCAAGGCCTCCGGGCCGGGCAACCACCCCTATCTGGTCGAGCGCGAGGCCTACAGCACGGCGAAGCAGCTGGGCAAGTCCATGACGCTGGCGCAGTACCAGAAAGAAACCGCCGCGCGCCACGGCGACGCCAAGGCCTTGCTGCCCGGCCAGGACGCGTCGCAGGTGCAGGCGGTTCCGGCACCGACGCCCGACGCCGCGAAGAGCGCCGCGCCGATTTCCCTGGCCGGCTACACGCGCAACGCCGCCGACACGGCGATCAAGCAGATCATCTTCGTCGACCCCTCCGTCGACAACGCGGCCCAGCTGGTGCAGGGGCTGTACAGCCTGATCAGCGGCAAGACCGAAGGCCTGGGCAATACGCTGGCCACGCCCACCGGCGACGGCCCGCAGCTGCAGGTGCTGCGCAGCCACGACACCGAGATCATCGTGCTCGACAGCCGTTACGACGGCGTGGCGCAGATCACGCAGATCCTCGGCCAGCACCACGATCTGAACGCCGTGCAGATCATGAGCCACGGCAGCGCCGGCTCCCTGGAACTGGGCACCACCGTGCTCGACAAGAACGACCTGTCGACCTACAAGGACAGCCTCAAGGCCTGGGGCGACGCGCTGAACGTGCAAGGCGACATCCTGCTGTACGGCTGCGGCGTGGCCGGCACCAAGGGCGGCACCGAGTTCATCAACAGCCTGTCGGCAATCACCCGCGCCGATGTCGCGGCCGCCACGCACACGGTAGGCAGCGCCGCCCTGGGCGGTGACTGGACGCTGGATTACCATACAGGCGCCATCGAGGCGACTACGTTGACCGTCGCCAGCTGGAACAGCGTGATGGCCGACGCCACTGGCGTGCAGACCGGCGGTGCCACCCTGCAGGCGGTGGCGACCAACCCGCTGCTGACGGCTTACGGCAGCAACAACACCTTCGTCTTCGACAACAGCTCCACCGCGGCCTCGACCACCATTGAGCTGCGCCAGGGCATGAAGCAGGAGAACGGGGTCTGGGTCAAGAACGACGACGACACCAATACCGGAAATACCCTGGACTTCTCCGCGGTGCGGGGCGACGTCACCGTCACCATCAGCAACAACGACAGCTACCACATCACCTACTCCACGGTGGATACGGCTGGCACGGCCACCAGCCATAGCGTGGATGTCGTGTTCAAGTCCGCGGACGGCTCGCAGAGCCTGAAGATAGGCGACAAGACTTTCAACCTGATCGGCACTGCCATCAGCGGCAAGACGATACTCGACTACAGCGCGTACGCAACGGGGGTCACCGTGGACCTGTCCGGGCCCACGGCGGACAGCAACGGCGACGAGGTGCCGCCGGCGGCACCGACCGGCTTCGGCTATGTGCGCGACGTCGGCGCCGTGAAGGGATCCACGGCGGGCGGCAACCGGATTACGGTGGTTGGTGGCACCACGGTCTACATCGACAACAAAAACGACATCATCAAGGGCACCGGCGGCGACAACGTCTATGTCGTCGCCAACGGCGTCAGCGGCTTCTCCCTGACCCAGGAAGCCGGCCAGAGCGGCAATACGCTCGATCTTTCCCTCTACAACGCCGATTTCACCGCGCAGGTGCATACCGACGGCGGCATCAGCGTCTACCTGGGTGCCGGCGTCAGCGCCGGCGGCGCCGCCAATTCGCTGGCGGGCGCCAGCGCCCTGGTCGACAACCTGGACGTGCAAGTTCTGGTGGGCTATGCCGGCCGCACCACCCTGGACTACTCGGCCTACGACGACAACGTCACGGTCAACCTGAACTACCTCGACGACGACACGCTGCTGTACGACGCCAGCGGCATGGAAGGCGTGCGCAACATCACCAACGTGATCGGCGCCAGCGGCGGGCATGACAACGACATCGTCGGCAGCGAAGGCGACAACATCATCACGGTTGCCGCCAGCACCGGCACCAACCGTGTCAGCGGCGGCGGCGGCAACGACTGGATCGTCGGCAACTTCGGCGCCGCCGTGGGCGCCAGCACCGAATACATCGGCGGCTACGAAAGCAATGCCGTCCTGGCGGGCTCGGCCACCAGCGCGACCATCACCAATACGCCGCCGGCCGCCGGCAGCACCGTATCGACCGTGACCCTGGTCAACGTCGGCGCGGTCACCATGCAGGACTACCGCACGATAGACGATACCTCGGTTGCGGGCTCGGCCTATAACCGCGCCACCGTGGTGACGCTGGACGGCAGCGCCTACACGGGCGACCTGACCCTGATCGGCAGCGTGGGGAACAACGTCCTCAAGGGCGGCAGCGGCAACAACACCTTCACCGGCTACCAGGGCAGCAACACCCTGGTGGCGCGGCACGATGCCGCGAGCAACGTGCTGGATGAAGACGGGCAGTGGAACTTTCTGCTTACCAATACCGGCCTGGCCGGGACCTACGCAACGGATGGCACCGCGCTGGAAGCGGGCGCACCCACCCCGGTGCTGCAGAACACCATTACGTTCGACGACGGCGCGGCGCACAACTTCACCGGTGCGCGCCTGAACGGCGGACTGGGATCCAGCAGCATAGACGCGTCGGCCTTCAGCGGCTATACGGTATTGGTAAGCGGATTGATGAGCGGCGGGACGATCAAGTCCGGCAACGGCGCCAACACGCAGAACCAGATCATCCTGATGGGTGGCAACTACACCCTGGCCGGCGGCACCGGCAGCGGCGCCCACACCGAACTGGTGGTGGTGGCGGACGGCTACACCGGCATCGACGGCAGCCAGTACGCCAGCCAGATGACTGCCTCGAACAACACGGCCTATGTGATGTTCGGCGCCACCGGCGGCGACACCTGGTTCGATCGCGCCGCGAACGGCTCCAGCCGTTCCCACTACAGCAATATCGACAGCGTGCAGGTGCTGGGCGGCGCGTTCGCCAATTACCTGGACACGTCCGCGTTCCTGGGCACGGCCACCCTGGACGGCAGCACCGGGCAATCGAACTATTTCGTCATCAGCAATGCCAATGCGACGACGGTGATCGGCTCGTCCCTGGCCAATACGCTGCAGCTTTCCACCGGCGGCAAGAACGTTGCCCTGGACAACGCCAAGCTGACCATAGGCAACGTCCAGAGCACCTTCACCAACGTCAACGATTTCCGTTTCGTGGTGCAGGGCACGGCGGCCAGCACCGTGGATACCACGGCCTTCAGCGGCGTCACCACCAAGACCTATCTGTCGGCGCTCAGCTCCGGCTACGAGGATGTCACCGGCACGGCGCTGTCGTTCGTGATGCCGGCGACGGCATTCGATGCCCGCGTCAACGTCGGCCTGGATGCCGTGGAAACCGTGCAGGACGTGCTGCTGGCCATCAACGGCAGCATCGCCACCGATGCCGCTGGCGTTGCCTTGCGCATCGCCGTGGGCGGCGCCAACGACGGCAAGCTGCTGGCCGCCACTGACACCACCACGCCCTGGGACTACCTGTATGCCCTGACGGCGACCTTGAACACCGACGGCAGCCTGCGCATCGCCTATAGCCAGCAGGCCATCGCCGCCGGCATGACCGGCCAGTTCGCGCTGACGCCGGGGCTGCAGACCCAGCTGAATGCCGACGGCACGGTCAACGCTTCCAGCGTCATCGTGTCGTCCGCGGCCTATCAGCTAGGGCTGCTCGGCACCGGCGCCGTGCAAGCCAATTCTTCCAGCGCGGGCGTGTTCACCGGCAGTGCGCTGGGCATCGTGCACAGTACCCAGTTCGTGCTGGCGGGCGCCAATGCCACCATCAATTCCGGCAGCGGCGACAACACCTTCGTGGTGAACTACGGCCAG
The DNA here is from genome assembly GCF_002209485.1 of Achromobacter sp. HZ34. GTDB lineage: Bacteria > Pseudomonadota > Gammaproteobacteria > Burkholderiales > Burkholderiaceae_B > Bordetella_C. The sequence continues at coordinate 245,011 of NZ_NJIX01000006.1, forward strand.
GCCGGCGAGAACACCGGCAGCGGCAACAAGATCGTCACCAGCGCCACGGCCGGCAGCAATGCCCTGACGGTCAATTCGGCGTCCGGCGCGGTGCTGGCCGATGGCCTGCTGTACAACAGCCTGTCGGGCTCGACCAAGGTGGGTGACGTGACCCTGGCCGGCGCCGGCATGTCGGCGGCCACGGTCAATGCCACCAACACCAGCGGTACCACCACGCTGGATGCCACGACCTGGAGCAAGGCGGTGACGCTGGCCACCAGCGGCGGCGCGGATACCCTCAAGGGCAATACCAGCAATGTGACCTTCGCCGTCGTCATGCCCGCGACCAGCGGCGACAAGGCGACGTTGTCGCTGGCGCATGCAGGCGGCACGGGCAACGTCCTGAACCTGATTTCCACGGCGGGCAGCACCAACCTGTCCAGCATGATCAGCAGCGGCGGCACGGTCAACGCCATCAACTTCGGCGCCAACACGGGTTCGCTGGACTACAACCTGGACCTGGGCAGCAGCGGCACGCTGGACCAGGCCTGGGTTGTCGCCGGCCGCAACGTGACCATCACCGGCGGCACGCTGACCATCCTCAAGGACATCACGGTCGACGCCGGCAAGACCCTGCGCATCGCGGGACAGAACATCACCGTGGGCGCATCCGACGCGGCGGCCGCGCTGGTGACCCTGCAGGCCGGCGCCATCCAGCTGGCGGTGCAGCTGTACCGGCCTTTCCGTTCGGCGTTCGCGCAGGTCTATACGCTGAACACCTCGATCACCATCAACAAGGCCACCCTGTGGGCCAAGGATACCGGCGGCGCCGGCATCACGCTGTCCAGCGAAATCGATGGCGACAAGTTCCCGGACATTGTGCCCACGGGCCAATCGGGCATCCTGGGAACGTTGGCCAGCGGCACCAACTCAGCCCTGCTGGCAGCGCAGAATTTCGTCGATAACGCCGGCCTGCTGGTGTCGTTCGCTGGCGTGACCTATCAATCCAGCATCGACATCTCGAACGCTGCGCGCCTGGTCTCGGCCGCGGACGTGACCATCTCGTCCAAGACGGTGGCCAAGGTCGAACTCAGCCCCCTGATCTCCCTGGTCGCCAGCTTCGGCGTCGGCGTCATCCAGAACTATTCGCACGTCGGTATCAGCGGCACCATCCAGGCGCAAGGCAAGATCTCCATCACGTCGGACGCCACCAACGATTTCAGCATCAAGCTCAAGCCCAGCCAGCTGGACGCCGTGCCGGCGACCATCTCGGTGGGCGTGGGCGTGGTGATCAGCGAATCGACCGTGCATGTGAACGCCAATGCCACGCTGGAGACGGGCGTCAAGTACACGACGTCGCTGACGGGGGCCGGCACCGCGCTGGCCACGGGCGGCGCCATCGACATCTCCGCCGTCACGCACCAGAAGAGCAAGATCCAGATATTCGCGTCGGGCGATACCTCGACCTCGGACGACACCAAGACGGTCGATGCCAGCGATCCTTCCAGCCAGCCGCCGGCAGCCAGCACGGCGCCCAAGGGCGAGAAGGGCACCTACAGCGCCGGCTATGCCAAGGTCGGCGTGGGTGTGGGCTTCGTCTACAACCAGCTGACCACCGAAGCTTTCCTGGACGGCAAGGCAACGGTACACGGCAGCGGTGCCATCACGGTCAACGCGCAGACCCTCGACGAAGGCAGCCTGCTGACGGTCAGCACCATCCTGGGCGGGCGCCCGGCAGCAGCGCCCAGCTACAGCGATACGATGATCAAGGAAGCCAAGTCGGCGGCCGTGGCCAAGACGGTGACGCCGGCCACCACGGGAGCCAAGAAGGGGCTGGGCACCGGCTCGCAGTACACCCTGGCTTTCTTCAAGTCCCTGGTCGAATCCAGCGACAAGAGCTTCAAGGACCAGGTCAGCGACACCAAGACCAAGATGGACGCCGACGACAAGGCGGCCAGCGACAAGAAGATCCAGGACGAGATCGACAAGCCGTCCATCGATTTCCAGGTCGGCGGCGCCATCGGCATGTCGATGAATGCGCTGACCACCACGGCCCGCATCGGCTCCGGCGTGACGGGCGATGTGGCCACCGTGTCCACCGACGGCGGCGCCGTCACGGTGACGGCGCAGACCAAGTACGATCCCAAGCTGATCGTGCAGTCGGGCGTCGACGAAAGCGCCATCAAGGGCAAGCAGGATTTCCTCAAGAAGAAAAATGCCGCCACCACCGACCAGACGGCGGCGGCGGAGGGCGGCGATTCGTCCAAGCTGGGCGCGGCGGCGGCGGTCGTCATCGACATCGATACCGTCAACACGACGGCGACGGTCAACGGCAATGCCACCATCAACACCCATGGCGGCGCGGCTAATGTCAATGCCAGCACACTGAACCAGATCGATCCCGACAAGCTGTGGCTGTACAACCTGTACACGCCTTTCCAGAATATCGGCAGCGAATGGAGCGCGGCCAGCGGGCTGACGGGCAAGCTGGGCGTGCTGAAGACGGATGGCACGGCTTTCTTGAAGAACCTGTTGTCCACTATCGACAACAGCAGCGGCGGCGTGGCCAACAGCTTCACCACATGGTCCTCGGCTACGTCCAAGAGCAAGAAGCTGGCCCTGGCCGGCGCCTTCACCGTGCAGGTGCAGAACACCGACACCCATGCCACGGTCAACGGCACTATCGATACCCGCCCGACCTCCGGTGCTGCCGGGGCGGTAACCGTGGCGGCGGTGAATTCGACGCAGCGCATGAACTTCGTCGGCAACATCATCCTGCCCGGGTTGGTGTCCGTCGGAGGCGCCTCGGGCGCGGCTGCGTCCCTGCAGAAGGGAGCGGCGACCGCGCCCACGGACGGTTCGACCAGCCGCATGAGTACGGCCAAGAACGCCGCCAAGGGCTTTGCCGCGCCTACGTTCGCCGGTTTCGAATACGGTAGCGAGTCGAAGGAAGGCTCGGCCATCGGCGTGTCGCTGTACCTGAACGTCGCCTCCCACGATACGCAAGCCGTGATCGGGGATGGCGCCACTATCTATTCGGGCGCGCTGAACGTCACCGCCGACAATGAAGTGATCGCCGTGGACGCCGGCACGTCCGGCGGCAAGGCCAAGGAAACGGCGGTCAATGGCGTGCTGCTGATCGACGTCATCTCCAGCACCACCATTGCCCAGGTGGGACGCGGTGCCACGGTGCTGGCCACCGGCGCGGCGACCATCTCCGCGGTGGATGCCAGCTATCTGGGCACCCTCGCCGGGGCGGTTGCCGCGTCCGAAGCGATGGGCGTGGGCATGAGCATAGGCATCAATGTCCTGAATCGAGACACGCAGGCGGTTATCGGCGATCTGCTGGGCAGCAGCGCCAGCGCGGCGCCGGCGGGTTCCTTCGGCGCGGATACACTGGACTTGAACAGCCAGAACAAGGGCTTCGTCGGAAGTTTCAGCATCGCCGGTTCGCAGGTGTCGACCGCGAGCACGGGTGCGACGGCCGGCGCCGATGCCGGCGGTACCGGTGGCAGCGGTGGCACGGGCGGCAGCGGCGGTACGGGCGGATCGGGCGACAGCGGCGGCAGCACCGATTCGAGCAACGTCCTGGACACCGTGGTGCCTTCCAGCAAGGGATCGACGCTGCCGGGCGCGGGCACGGCGACATCGGCTTCCGATCCGGACGAATTGCTGAGCCTGAGCGAAATCCTGCAGGAACTCAGCGGCAAGACGTCCGAGCTGACGCAGGATTCGGACTCCGGCGCTGCATCCGGCGGCACCGGTGGCACTGGCGGTACGGGCGGTACGGGCGGTACGGGCGGCACGTCCACCTCGGTCAGCCCGACCAAGGAAAGCGCCGGCCTGGCGATCTCCGGCTCGGTGGCGGTGAACGTCTCCAACGACACCGCGAAGTCCTATATCAACGCCGCGGGCCTGACGATCACCATCGGCAAGACGGCCACCATCGAGGCGCATAACGACGCGGTGACGCTGGCCCTGACCGGTTCGGCGGCTTTCGCCAATACGGACAGCAGCAAGGGCAACCTGGGTATCGCCGGCGCCTTCAGCATGAATATGCTGGGCGGCCAGGCCCTGGCCGAAGTGGCCGCGGCCGCGCAACTGCTGGTGGGCACCGACCTGTCGATCAGCGCCAAGCGCAGCGGCGTTACCGTGACCATCGCCGCTGGCCTGGCCGGCGCGAAAGGCCAGAAGGGCGTGGCCGTGGCCGGTTCGGTGGCGGTCGCGGATGTCAGCTACGCCAATATCGCCCGCCTGGGCGGCGACAAGGTCAGCGCGCGCAACATCAGCGTCACGGCGGGCGACAGCACCGTGCTGGCCACCGTGGCCGGTTCGGCCGCGAGCTCGCAAGGCAAGGCCGCCGTGGGCGCGGCCCTGGCCCTGAACCTGAGTTCCGCCACCGTCGAAGCCGGCGTCGCCAACGCGCCGGATGTGTCCTACAACGGCAACCTGACCGTGGACGCCACGTCCAGCCAGACCGTGGTCGGCTTTGCCGGCGCCTTCGGCATGGCCAAGGACGGCAGTGCGGGGGCGGGGACCATCTCGGTCAACATCGTCGCCAACCAGATCAACAGCTATCTGCTCAACAGCACCGTCAAGTATGTGGCCAAGACGGGCGTGACGGGCAGCCATGACGTCACCGTCGGCGCGCACGACAAGACCACGCTGGTGGCGGTCACCGGCGCGGTCGGGGTCGGCAAGAAGATCAGCGCCGGCATCGCCATCAGCTACAGCGAGATCGGCAACGCCATCATGGCGGGCATCCAGGGCTCGACCGTGGATACCGGCAAGGCGGGCGCGGTCAACATCAACGCGTCCGATGACGCGACGCTGGGCGGCGGCGCCCTGGGCGTGGGCATCGGACTGGGCGAGTCGACTTTCGCCGGCGCCGGTTCCATCCAGGTCAATATCGTCGACACGGCGATGGCCGCCTACGTGCTGCCCCTGTACGACGGCGCGGGCGCCGTCTCCAAGCGCAGCAGCATCACGGCTTCGGCCTTGAACATGGACGCCAGCGACGACACCACCCTGGTGGCCGTCACCGGCGGCGTGGCCGGCACGCTCGACGGCAGCGCCGCCGTGGGCGCATCGGTCAGCTACAACGAAACGTCCTCGCACGTCGCTGCCATCGTCGAGTCCTCCGATGTCGACGTTGCCGGCGCCGTGGACCTGCACGCCCATTCGGCGCCCTTGCTGGTGTCCATCAGCGCGGCCGGCGCGCTGGCCGAGAAATTCGCGCTGGCCGGCGCCGTCAATGTCAACGTGATGAAGGGCGCGGTCGATGCCCACATCAGCAACAGCACGGTGAAGGCCGGCCAGTCGGCCAGTTTCTCCAACAGCGCCGACGCGGTGCGCATCAATGCCTCCAACGCGGCGGCGATGTATGCCATCACGGTAGGCGTGGGCATCGCCACCGAAGACGGCGCCGTGGGCCTGGCCCTGGCCGTCAACCAGATGGGTGGCAACGATCCGTTCGATCGCGACCTGCTCAGCGTCAACAATGGCCAATTGGCCGACTCGGGCGCCACCGTGCAGACGGTGGGTGTCAACGACAACGGCACCGCCGCCACCAATCCGTCCATCACGGCGTACGTGTACAAGAGCGACGTCCACGCCACCAAGGGCAATGTCAATGTGTTCGCCGGCCTGGTCGATCCGCTGGCGGCGGGCGGCAACGCGCAACTGAGCGACGGCGCGCAGTTGGCGGTCGGCGCCAGCGACATCCACGTGGATCAGGGCGGCAGCACGCTGACCTTCACCGGCACGGCGGCGGCCATCATCAACGGCACGCAGGACAACACCGGCAGCGCCGGTTTGCCGGCGGGTACGGCAGGCGGCTCGTCCAGCGACGAGTTCGCCGGCTGGAGCACGGGCGACGGTATCTATGTGAATGCCGGCGCCACCAACATCACCCTGGCCGACGGCAGCAAGCTGCGCGCAGACCGCATCTACTACATCATCCGCGTCGCCGCGCCGGACGGCTCGGCCTCGATCCGGCTGGCCGACACGCAGGAAAACGCCATGCGCGGCCTGGCGTTGCAGTTCGCCAGCGTCACCAGCCTGTCCGGCATCCAGTTCGCGCACGTGCGCATGCAGGAAGCCACCAGCGTCAATCTGCAGCCGTACCACGGCGTGGATGCCACGGTCACCGTGGATACCGCCAACAACCGCATCCAGCTGGGCTCGGCCTTCGCCGGCCTGCAGGAAGGCGCCGCCATCGTCTATAGCGGCTCGCTGAAGGACGGCAAGCTGGAGGACGTCGTCGCCAACCGCATCGTCAAGAGCGGTGCCGACGCCCTGCAGGTAGGCGTGGCCTACTATGTGGTGAACCTCAGCGCGGACCAGACCTCTTTCCAGCTGCGCGATGCGGCGGGCAACCTGGTCAACCTCGGCGGCGCCACCGTGGGCACGTCGCTGCAACGCTTCTCCGTGCAGAACAGCGCTGGTGCCTTGGTCAATGCCGATGGCAGCATCACCTTGCCCAAGGCCCATGGCCTGGATACGGGTGACAAGGTGGTGGTCAACCTGGGCACCAATGGCGTAGTCCAAGGCGTCGCCGACAATCACGTGTACGTGGTTGAAAAGGTGGACGCCAACACGCTGATCCTGAAGAACGTCGACGGCAGCGCCGTGACGCTGTCCACGCTGCCGTACCTGAGCGTGTTCGATAGCGCCACCCGCACGTACACCTATTACCTGAAAGACAGCAACGGCCAGAAAGCGCTGGACGCGCAAGGCAATCCCATCACGGTCAACCCGGATGCGATGCTGTCTTTCACGCGCATCGACCTGGCCCATGCGCAGTCGAGCACGCAGACCACCACCGATAGCAATGGCGCCCAGACCACCACGGTGAGCCAGGGCACGGCCACCAGCGCCACGGTCGTCGCCGGCAGTGCCAAGAACCAGGTCGCCAACGAGAACACCTTCAGCTTCGCGGCAAACCCCGGCCTGGCCACCGGCGACATCGTCGTCTACCACGGCAACGGCTCGACCGTGGCCGGCCTGGTCGACGGCCAGCGTTACTACGTCATTGATACGACCGCCGCGGGCGCCACCACGTATAGCTACCAACTGGCGAACTCGCTGGACGACGCCAAGGACGGCATCGCCATCCACCTGGGCGCGGTGACCGGCACGGGCGGCATCAAGCTGCAGAAGACGGTCAGCAGCGTGAGTTCGGTCGATGGCCTGCTTGCGGTGGATATCGCCGATCTGACCAAGGGCTACAGCCTGACCAACAACATGCTGGCCATCACGGTGGCCGGTGCCGGCGGCAAGTCCTTCGGTGGCGCGGGCGCCATCGCGGTGAACCTGTCGCGCGCCAACGTCACGGCCTATATCGACAATACCGGCGCGGCGGCGGGCACTTCCGTGCTGGCGGACGACGGCAGCGTTGCCGTGTCCGCGCAGGACAACAGCCAGATCGTGTCGGCGGCAGGCGCACTGGGTGTCGCGCTGGACCAGACCAAGTCGCTGGCGCTGGGCGCCGCGGTCAGCGTGGCCGACATGCGCAACACGGTGGAGGCCAGCATCAAGAACGCCACGGTGACGGCGTCGTCGGTGCAGGTGCTGGCGACGGAAAGCGCCAGCATCTACAACATTGCGGTCGGCCTGGCCGGCGGTGCCGGCGTGGCCATCAGCGGATCGGTGGCGGTGAGCCAGCTGCAGAACACGGTGTCGGCGCGGATCACCGGCGCCACCGTCACGGCGACCGATGGCGACATTCGCATTGCCGCGCTGGACACGGCCAATCTGGATACGCTGGCCGGCAACGTGGCAGTATCGGTGGGCGGACGCGGGGCGGGCGGCATGGCCTTCGCGGTCAACATGGTGTTCGACACCATCTATGCGGGCGCCATCGGTTCGACCCTGACCTCCGCGGGCAATCTGTATGTGCTGGCGGATTTCGCCAAGCCGGACAATCTGCCTCCCGGCATGAATGCCCAGATCGCCGCCATGGCGGTCAGCGGCGCGGTAGCGGCCGGCGCCACCGGCGCCAATGTGGGCTTCGGCGGCTCGGCGTCATTGAACTGGATCGCCACCGGCATCAGCGCGGAGATAGGCAATACCAGCAGCACGCAGGCGGTCAAGGCCGACGGCGACATCGTCGTGCAGGCCAACGATACGTCCGTCATCAACAGCCTGGCGGGCGCCGTCGCCTTCGGCCTGGGCTCGCAGGGCGTCGGCGTGGCGGTAGGCGCCAGCCTGTCCTATAACTACCTGGGCGGCGCGCCGCTGGGTACCTCGCGTACGCACAGCGTATCGGCCAGCATCCACGATACCGAAGGCCTGGTACAGGGTAATCACGTCCAGGTGGCGTCGCTGTTCAGCGGCAAGGTCAACAACGTCACCGTGGCCGGCAGCCTGGCCGTCGGCACCGTCGCCGTGTCGGTGGGGGGCGCCGTGTCGGTGAACCGCATCGGTGGCAAGAACGAGGCTTCCATCCGCAATGCGCGCCTGGTCAAGGCGCTGGCCACCGACAACACGCCGGGCATCGTGGTCAAGGCCGACGATCACGGCTACATCATGGCCGTGGCAGGTGGCCTGGGCGTGGCGGTATCGCCGGGCAATGGCGCGGCCATCGCGGCCGGCGTGTCGGCCACGCAGAACGACGTGGGCAACGAGACGCACGCCTATATCGACGGCTCCAGCACCAGTGACGCGACCAAGCGCACCACGCTGAACACCGCCAATGGCGTCAGTGTTTCCGCCAATAACGAATCGCGCATCGTATCGGTGTCGATCGGCGTGGCGGCCGCGGTGGCGGCGGGGCAGGGCTTCGCCGGCTCGGCCGCGGGCGCGGGCAGCGGCAACAACATCAGCGGCAGCGTCGAGGCCTACGTCAACAACGTCGACACGCCCGCCGACGACACCGCGACCAGCACCATAGACGAACGCAACAAGGGGGCGGTCAATGTGACGGCCAGCAATGACGCCGAGATCGTCACGGTGGCCGGTGCCTTGAGCGTGGCGGTGTCCGCCGGCGCGGTGGGCATGGGTGCGTCGATCGGTGTTTCGGTGGCGATGGCGAACATCACCACCTCGGTTTCCGCGCATGTCGACAATTCCAAGCTGCGTGTCACCGGAACGGGCGCGACGATCACGGTTTCCGCCGTCGATCATTCCAACATCACCACCGTCGCCGTGGGCGGCGCGGTGGCCGTGCAGGCGGGCGACGCCGGCGTGGCGCTGGCCGTGGGCGTCAGCGCCGCGGTCAACAAGGTATTCAATACCGTGGCGGCCGGCGTGTCCGGCAGCACCCTCGAAACCGCCGGCCAGGCCGTGACGGTAGAGGCCGTGCAGCAGGCAGCGATCACCACGGTGGTGCTGGGCGCGTCGGTGGCCGTGTCCGCCGGGGGCGCCGTCAATGCGGCCATCGGCGGTGGCGGCGCCCTGGCGCGCAACGTCATCTCCGGACACGTCACCGCCACGGTGACCGGTTCCGTCATCAATACCGTCAGCGGTACCACCAAGGGCGCGGTCGAAGTCAGCGCCCTGGGCCTGTCGCAGATCGATGCCGTGGTGCTGGGCATGTCGGCGGCCGTCTCGGTCAGCCAGTACGGCTCGGTGGCGGCGGCCATCGGCGTGTCGGTCGCGCAGAACGTCATCGGCTACGACGTCGACGGCGGCGGCAGCGTGGTCACGCTGGGCGCGGACAGACCGGTCAACGCCATCCAGGCGCTGGTCGATACCACCACGATGACCGCCGGCGCGGTCGCGGTCACGGCGCGCAACTACACGCTGAATTCCAATGGCGACATTGACCAGCAGCAAAGCATTCACTCGGTGGTGGTGGCTGGCGCCGTGGCGGTGTCGGTGGCTTACGCGCCGCCCATCGTCGATGGCCTCAGCGTAGGCCTGGCCGGCGCGGGTGCCGGCGCGCAGGCGGTGAACAAGATCCAGACCTCCATCAGCGCCAGGATTACCGACGCCAGCCAGGCCCATGGCTGGCAGGCGTCCAGCGTGGACGTGGCGGCGGGCGACCATGCCGACGTCAACAGCACCATCGCCGCGGTGGCGATCAGCGTGGCGGTGTCTCTGGGCGTGGCTGCCAGCCTGTCCGTGGCGGCCTCGCTGGCGCAGAATGCCGTGGCCAATACGGTGACGGCCGGCGTGGACGGCGTGAGTTTCGTCAGCACCCCGTCCATCACGGTGGAAGCCACCAGCGAAGCCAGCATCAAGACGGTGTCGGTGGCCGTGTCCGTCGGCGCCGCCATCGGCCTGGGCGGTGCCGCCATTGCGGGCGGCGGCGCCAATGCCAACAACACCATCGGGTCCTCGGCCAGCGCGCTGGTGGCCAACTCCAAGGTGCAGGGATCGGGCAGCGATGCGCTGACGGTCAAGGCGTCGATGACGGGCAGCATAGACGCGACGGTGGTGGTGGCCAGCCTGGCCCTGACCGCCGGCGGCGCATCGCTGGCCATCGGGGCGTCCACGTCGGAAAACGACATCACGGCAACGGCCGGCGCCAGTGCCGGCATCAGCAATACCAAGGCGGACAACCTGGGCGCGATCTCGGTCGATGCCACCACCTCGCAGACCCTCAAGAGCATCGTGGTGGCCGGCGCCGTCGGCGTGGCCTACAACGGCTACGCCCTGGCGGCGGCGGGCTCATCCACCAGCAATACCACCCGTGCGACCACCAAGGCCTATGTGGAAGGGCTTAGTGGCATCAGCACGGGCAGGGTGGCCGACAGCCTCAGCGTCAAGGCCACGAATACGTCCGTCCTGACCGCCACCGCGGCGGGCGCCAGCCTGGCGGGCACCACCGGCAGCGTGGCCATCGCGGTGGGCGTATCGCTGGCGGACAACGAGGCGCTGGGCAGCGTCGATGCGCACATCTCCGGCTCGACCCTGAACGCCACCACCGGCGCGCAGATGGCCAAGGTCATCGTCAGCGCGGTCGATACCACCACCTTGACCGGGAAGTCGGTGGGCGCTTCGCTGGGCTTCGCCATGAGCGGCGGTTCGCTGGCGGTAGGCGCGGCGACGCTGAAGAACGTCGCGGGCAACAGCGTCAGCGCGACGGTCGCCGATTCCAGTATCTCGGTCTCGGACACTATTTCCGTCACCGCGACCGAAACCAGCAAGCTGGACGGCGTGGCCATCGCCGCCTCGGTGGCGGCCGGTTTCACCGGCGTGAGCGTGTCCGGTTCAGGCGCCTCCACCGAGAACACCGTCGCCGATGCCGTCACGGCCGGCGTCAAGGGATCGACCCTGAACGCGGGCACGGGGCTGACCGTGGACGCCACCAACACGTCCACCATCAGCACGGTGACGGGCGCCGCCTCGGTGGCGGCGACCGGCGCGGGCCTGGCGGCCAGCATCGGCGTATCGCTGGCGCACAACACCTTCGGTTCCAACGGCACGACGACCAACAGCGCCAAGGCATATATCGACAGCAGCACAGTGACGGTGAACAAGGGCGACGTCGATGTGACCGCCACGTCCACCGAAACGCTCACTTCGGTGAACTTCGCCGGCTCGGTGGCCATCGCCGCGGCGGGCGGCCTGACGGCGGCCGGCGCGGGCGCGCAGACGACCAATCGCTTCGCCACCCAGACCACGGCCTATATCGGCAACAAGTCCAATGTCGTGGCCGGCGTTGCCGGCCAGATGGGCTCGGTACTGGTCGATGCGGACGACAGCAGCACCATCCTGAAGTCCGGCACCTATGGCGTGGCGGTCTCCGCATCGCTGCCTATTCCCGGCAATTCGATCAACCTGGCGCTGGCCGTGACGCTGGTCGACAACCGCACGGACAACATCGTCCATGCCTATATCGGCACCGCCGCCGCCACCGCCACCAATGACTACAACGTCGGCGCCTACAACGGCGTAGCCGTGTTGGCGCACGAGAAAACCACCTTCGGCGGCATGGATGCCGTGACGGCGTCCGTCGCGGTGGGTGGCGGCCTCTCGGCCGCCGGTGCCGGCGTCACCGTGACGACGACCACCAACAGCCAGGTGACCTCCGAGGTGACCGGCGCCGGCAAGGTCGGCGCCCTGGACGGCGTGCAGATCCATGCCAACACCGAAGTGCAGTCCTCCATCGACCTGACCCAGGTCAGCGTGGCGGTCGGCACGGTAGGCGCCGCCATCGGCGTCGGCATCGCCAAGAACACCGCCACCGACACCAACACGGCGCGCGTGTCCGGCGCCACGGTGGCGGCACCGGTGGTCGACCTGGTGGCCAACACCCAGATCGATTTCAGCAACACCAAGACGGCCGGCGTGGCCGCCGCCACCGGCCTGTCGGTGAACGTCAACCAGGCCGTGGTGGACATTGCGACCACCACCCTGGCCGAAGCCGTGGCCGGCGCCACGCTGCAAGGCCCGACCACCACCAATATCGACGGCTCCGTGACACCGGGCGTGGTCAACGTCCAGGCCCTGGGCACGTACTACGGCCAGGCAGCCGCCAAGTCCATCACCCTGGGCGTGGTGAACGTCGGCGTCATGCGCGCCGAGACCACCCTGGAAGGCTCCTTGAAGGCGCGCGTGGACAGTGCCACCGTGCAGGCGGACCTGGTCAACATCAATACGTCCACGAAGACGGACCACAACGGCACGGCCGGCCTGACGGTCGACTCGCGCTCGCTCGAAGTCGGCGTGGGCACGGTGCAGGTCGATACGGCCGCCCTGACCACCCGCCTCGATTCCGGCGTCACCGTCACCAGCGGCGCCCGCATCACGGGCACCATGATCAACATCGGCGCCGACCAGGACCTGTACACCGACGCCATCATGGACGCCGGCACCATCGCCGGGGTATCCGGGCGCAAGGGCACCGTCAGCGTCGATATCGGCGGCACGTCGGCCGTCACCATCGATGGTGGTGCCTACGTCAGCGGCAACAAGCTGGACATCCGCACCTACAACAAGGTACGCGGCACGTCCGCGCTGAGCAGCTTCTCGGTGTCCCTGGCCAATGTGGACGCCAGCTCGCAGACGGTCAACATCCGTCCGCAGTCGGTCATCAACATCGCCGGCAGCCGCGGCGCCAACTCCACCATCGACAGCAGCGGCATGACCGTGCTGCTGGCCACGGGCAATTACGATACGCCCGCGACGCTGAACCTGGTGGCGACCAACGACCTCATCTACACGTCGAGCAACAAGATCAAAGGCGTGTCGGGCCTCAGCGCGACCATCTCCACCAACAAGCTGAGCACCGACGGCACGCTGGCCAAGGTCGGCATGAGCGGCGCCTTCGTCAAGAACACCTTCGGCGACGTTACCGTGGGCACGATCACGCTGGGCGTCACCACCACCATGAGCGACATGCTGGTGGTGGCGGTGGCGTCGGTCAACAAATCGGCCAGCAACAACAACCTGACGGTGAACAACTCGGTGGCGGTGGACAACACGTCCATCGAAGGCGACAGCATCATCCTGCTGGCCGGCAGCGGCGCGGCCACCGATGCGGCGCCCACCGGCTATCTGCTGGCCAACGACAACGTCTCGATCACCCTGGTCGGCATCGGCACCGTGCCCCTGGTGGACAGCGGCGCCAAGTCCAAGCAGATCAACACCATCGTCATCGACGGCGTCAGTGCCGGCGGTTCGCTGCTGAAGGCCCAGCGCAATGTGCGCCTGGAAGCCAATCCCGCCACGCTGGACCAGGCCCACGTCAATGGCACGGTCCAGGTCATCGGCCTGAACCTGAATCCGTCCATGAGCCTGTCCACGGGCGTGGTCGACACTAGCGGCAACACGGTCAGCACCAGCAGCGCCACGCAGATCATTGCCGGCACCAATAACGCGTCCAATCTGTTCGTGATCCCGGCGGGCCTTCTGGCCACGATCGCCGGCCTGACCTTGCCCACGCAGGGTAGCCCGACGGTCTCCTTCAATGCCAACTCGGCCATCGTCAAGGCCATCCTTGAAGCGCTGCTGGGCGCGGGCAAGACCAGCACGGACGGCGCCTCCGGCACCGTCAACATCGATGTCAAGTATGAACTGACGGCGTTCCAGGCGTCGGACGTGCTGGTCAACGTCACGACCGGCATGATCATCCAGAACGGCGGCAGCTATTACTACTACAACCAGGCGGACAGCGCGAACCTGAACCTGGCCACGGAGAACTACGGCAATACGTCGCGCTGGGTGCGCCTGGGGTCGCCCACCGACGAGCAGAAGGCCGAGGCCCTGGGCTCGAATTTCGGTACCACGGCGATGAGCAATATCGGCGGCGCCTACTACGTGCTGAAGACGGTGGACATCGACCGGCCGACGCTGCTGTATGCCAACCAGTCGAACATCATCAGCGAGCAGATCCGCACGCTGACGAAGATGAAGACCGAGCACATCTCGGATGCGCAGGCCGTGGCGCGCTACGAGGCCAATATCGCCGCCCTGCAACAACAGCTGCAGAGCGTGCAGATGACCCAGGTGGTCAACGGCCAGCTGGTGTACCTGGATTCCTTCAGCACTTTCTACCTGAACGTACCCAATCTGTACGCGGCGGGCGGTTCGGTGTATGTGAACGCCACCAATACCGATCACGCGCTGGATGGCAATATCCAGGCGCGCTCGAACACGCAGATCAACATCGTCAACGATTCGCCGATGCTGATGAACGTGAACGATGCGGTGGTGCTGGACGGTACCATCATCCGTCCGGGCACCGATGGCCAGTTGAAGGTCTTCAAGTCCGGTTTCGTCTACGTCAACGACCAGTCCGTGCGCGGCACGGCCGGCGCCGACACGGCCGAGATCACGATCAGCCAGTTCAAGAGCGGCTGGGCCGCCGATCCGTATGGCGGCGCGCTGGATTCGGACATGACGGCGCTGCTGATGAACGCGCCGGTGGACCTGAGCCTGCTGGGCGCGGTGGTCAATCCGCTGGGCCATGTGGGCGTGTCCAACTCCCTGGGCAGCATCAACGTCACCGGCAGCATCGACGCCGAAAGCCTGGATATCGCCGCGAAAGGCAACTTCAGCCTGATGAGCGACGGCTGGTTCAACACCGGCACGGATCCCACGGTGCTGAACAACAGCTGGACCGACGTCATCAACAGCCTCAAGAGCGGGGCCAAGAGCACGGGCGTCAGCGACCAGCTGACCAATGCGCTGCTGAGCTGGAATTCCACCACGCTCAGTTCCTTCTCGACCTACCTGAACCAGAACACGCAGGCGCGCGACTCGCGCATCTTCGCCCTGGGCGCGATCAACATCTCCGCGCTGACGCTGAACATCGACGGCAAGATCCAGAGCGGCATCACCGATGCCTACCTGCGTATCGACAGCAGCTTCAAGGGCGACCAGACCAAGCAGCTGCAGGACGCCAACGGCTACGCCATCACCGGCGTGGCGTATAGCGCCGACGGCAGCGTGACCCGCTATGGCGGCATCACCGGCTACTTCGACTACGCCACCCAGAGCATCGTGCTGGATCCCGTGCGCCTGGCCGGCGGCAGCATTACGCTGACCGGGCAGATCGTGTCCGTGGGCAACGGCAACCTGATCGTCGCCAACGGCTATCCGTCGGTACATATCGACAACCAGTCGACCTATGCCCTGATCGTGCATGACATCGACGTCAGCACCTACCGCAAGGGCCGCATCCAGATCATCGACACGGCGCGCGGCCAGAAGGACCTGTACGAGCTGAACGGCACCGACCAGGTGGTGCACACCGTATGGAACGCCTTCGTCCAGGTGACCAACGCCGGCACGGGGCCGGACTACGTCTGGATGTACAAGGACAGCAACGGCGCGCAGAGCACGGCAGGCCATCAGGTGGACAGCAAGACGCTGACCGCGGGCGGCACCGTCAGCTTCAGCTACGCGCCGCAGGCGGGCCAGGTAATGGTGTGGGTGATGGGCTGGAGCTCGGGCGAGACCACCACCACTACCTACACGACCAAGAACCTGAACCTGATCGGCGACGGCGTCGATCCCCTGGGCTGGCTGACCAGCAGCAATACCACCAAGACCGGCCCGGTGACCGTCATGGAAACCCCGCGCCCGGTGCTGGTATCCACCGTGGTGGCCTACGCCAATTCCTCCAGCGTGCCTGACGTGCTGGCAGGCCAGTTGAATGCCGCGGGCGAACTGTCGAATGCGCTGGTGCCCTCGGTGGTCGAAGGCAGCGGCACCCAGACCCTGGTGGAACAGGCCGGCGGCACCATCGTCGGACCGGACGGCAAGACCTATGTGCTGCAGTCCAGTGGCGGTACCTCCATCGATCCCACGGTATTCACCGTGGCCTATCGCAAGTTCAACACCGGCGTGGTGGTGAACAATGACGGTCCGCATACGTCGGGCGGCGGCTGGCTGCGCTACAAGACGACCACGCTGACCCAGGTCGTGCAGAAGAAGCAGCAGGAACTGTTCACGTTCTACGTGCCCGCTTCGCAGCCGATCACGGTGACCTTCCAGGGATCGAGCACGGCGGATAACGCCATCTACATTCGCAGCAACAGCAGCATCTCGGTGGTCGGCAACCTGATCGTCGGCAACGGCAAGAGCGTCTACCTGGAAGCCAATTCCGTGGCGGGGGCGGCGTCCATCACCATGGCGGCCAATGCCGGCATCATGGCGCGCGGCACTGACGGCACCATGCCCACGGCGGCGAATGCCAACCTGAACGTCAGCGCGGTCGCCAATGGCGGCGCCATCAGCCTGAACGTGATGGGCTCGCACGGCGCCACCAGCGCCCAGGCACGCAACGACATTACCTTGAATACCTTCTCGGACGGCGGCCTCAGTTCCTGGCTGTACCTGAAGAATGTGGCGTCGTCGGCGGGCAACGTCTACGTTACCGCCGTGAACGGCATTTTCAACTACACCGCATCGACCACCACCGTTGCGGTGGCGGGCAACCGGGTCGAACTGAACGCCGGCTTCGGCGCCATCGGCACCTCCACCCAGGCGCTGAACATCAACGCGCGCCAGGGCTTCGCGGCCCAGGCGGGCCTGGCGGGCGGTCCCGCCGGCCTGGACAAGAGCATCTACGTGTCGCAGGTCACGGCCGGCAGCGACCTGACGCTGGTCAAGCCGACGTCGTGGAGCAACCCCCAGGCGTCCGTGTACTCCGCACAGGGCGGCGTGACGCTGACCCTGAACGGCGGCTCGCTGCTGGACGGCGAACTGGCCGATACCCGCACCGCCACCGAGAAGGCCTATCCGGAGGTCACGGCGCAGATCGTATCCGGGCTGGAAAGCCAATCGGCGCTGTACGACAGCTACTGGGCGGGCGTGCGCTCGCTGCAGATGGCCACGGTGACCTTGAACGGCAGCGGCACCTATCTGACCACGCAGAGCGACAGCGGCCAGTACCTGTCGGTGCAGATGACGGCGGATCAGTACGGCGCCTCCATCCGCGCGTCGGTCGAGGGGCATCAGCTGGTGCGCCTGGCCTACAACGACAGCCTGGACGGCGGCAAGCGCAAGGAAGTGCTGGGTTACCTGACGGTTGCCAGCGGCGCGGCGGACGGTTTCTACCGTTTCTCCTTCTCCCTGTACAACCCGGCCACCGGTACGGCCGCCACGGTGGCCGACCTGGGTTCGATCGGCTACACGCTGGGAAGCCAGGGTGTGCTGTATGGGCCGGTCTACAGCCTGGCCCAGGGCGGCGACGCCTCTTCGACCAGCCTGCCGGTGTCCTTCACCGTGCCTTCCGGCACGTTGACGGTGAAGAAGGGCTCGGACACCCTGCAGCTGACGTTCAACGACAGCACGCTGCAGATGCTGGCGGGCGGCAGCCTGTTCAATACGAATGCCTATCAGGACATCCTGAGCCACCTGCGCGAATTCGGCTATGTCGTCGTGGACGGCCAGAAGCTGGCCATCGATTCGATCTCGCCGGTGGCGGGACCGTCGGGCTGGCTGGGCCAGGCCAACTTCAGCACCATCCTGATCACGTTGAAGTCGCCCTATGTCGGGCAGTTCGACAACCTGGACAGCTCGGGCCACCAGTCGCTCAACGTCGTGCTTGAAAAGGCCGACGGCTCGCAACTGGCGCTGGGCAGCACCACCGCGACCGTGGATACCGTCAAGCCGTCGGTCCCCAACGGTTCCGGATCGAACGTAGGCATCGTGCTGGGCCTGGGCGAGTTGAACATCAGCCAGTCCGTCATCGATGCCATCGACACGTATAACGGCGCCCACAGCGACACGATCGACACCGGCGCAGGCAGCTTCTACGCCAAGCTCAAGGACATCACGGCCACCGGCGCGGCCGTCATCGAGCGTACGTCGGTCAGCAATAACCTGATGCTGGCGGGCGATACGCTGGGCTGGAGCATAGGCTCGTTCGCGTCCGTGTCGGCCTACAACCAGTGGCTCAACAACACGGCCAACAGCATCGTCGGCACCAAGCTGACCTTCGTCATCGATGGCGTGTCCTACACGCGCACCATCACGGCGGTCAGCCTGGTCAACGCGGATGGGTCGGCGTTCGCGTCGATGAGCAATCGCACTGGCGCTTACCTGAAAGTGACGGTGGATGGCAGCGCCATCGCCCTCAAGAACTACTATGTCCGCAGCAATGCGGGCGTGCTCAGCGACGCCACGCTGCCGAGCCAGATCAAATATGGGCTCACGGGCCTGGCCGCCGGCACGAGCGCCAGCGACAAGATCACCTACACCTTCCGCAATGGCTTCACGGCCACCGCGCTGAAGCAGGGGGTGCAGACCCAGGACGCGCCCAGCTACTACTGGGGCTGGTCCTTCGGCAGCGTGCTGCCCTTCGCCACCTACCACGAGACGGGTGCGGATTACACCGACTACGTCAGCCTTGGCAACAGCATCAGCTGGGACCTGAGTTCGTCGACGCTGAGCGCCGACGCCAAGCTGCAGATGATGAACCAGTTGAAGGCGCTGCTCACGTCGGGGGCGAATATTTCCTTGACCGGCCTGGACCTGTACCTGACCAATAGCGGCGGCAACCTGGTCGGCCACGACCTGGGCGTCTACGACAACGGCAAGCTGAGCATCGTGACGCTGACCGACAGCCAGGGCCATGCGCTGACCGCCAGCAGCCCGGACAGCGCCTGGCTGTCGGGCACGCTGACGTTCAGCGGCAGCGTCTACGCGCAGGAGCAGGCCCTGAAAGACATGAATGTCTACCAGGAGACCAATATCTATGACAGCGCCGCCGGCGCGGCCTATACGCCCAGCATCGGCGGCATGACGGTGAACGCCGGCATCCGCCTGCAGGACCAGGGCTTCGTGCAGCAGTCCCTGGCCCAGTCGGGCAACGTGGCGCTGCGCATCGACGGCAGCGACGCCCTGAGCCAGGGCCAGCGTGTGGAGCTGAGCTTCAGCAATTCCGCGCAGGTCCTGGTGTACTACATCAAGAGCGTCAGCGGCCGTGTCGTCACCCTGGCGGCAACCGCCAATGGGGCCTTCGACGGTAATGCCGCCAGCACCTTGTCGGTGGACCAGCTGTTCCAGGCCGCCGGCACGTCGCTGGGCGCGGTGACGGTGAAACTGCTGGATGCCGCCGCCAGCGGCGCCAGCGTGCAGAACACCGGCGTCATCACCTTGACCACGCTGAACATCGTGCCGGTCACCGATGCCGCGGGCAACGTGACCTCGTACCGCAATCTGCAGAACTACGACCGCGTGTACCTGAACGACGTGACGGCCGCCAGCGGCAAGTTCGTCAGCCTGCAGAACAACGTCGCCTACTACGTGCTGGTCGATAGCGGTACCAACAACATTCGCCTGTTCGCCACGCGCGAAGACGCGATGCTGTACAAGCAGATCCAGGAACTGAACAAGACGACGGACGGCCAGGCGTTGGTGAAGACGCTGTTCACCGACCAGGGCCTGACCCCGGCCATGGTGGCCGGCTTCGCGGCGACGGATCTGGCGGGGCGCTTCACGGTTTCCACCCATCTGTTCACCAGCTCGGCGGCCACCAACGTGGCGGCACTGAGCCCGGATCTGCAGGCGCTGGATCAGTTGCTGAAGAACCAGGCCTACGATCCCAATTACCTGCCGCCGGTGCTCAGCGCAACGGCCGCGGGCAATGTGGTGAAGTCGGTGCGCAACCAGCCGGTGTACGACTATGTCGTCGCGCAGGAAACCACGGCGACCACGGAATACCAGAATTACTGGAGCCAACGCGTGGACGTGGCCAATGGGTCGGTGACGTCGACCTTGGCCAGTGTCGGGCAGAGCAGCTTCAAGCTGTCCAATATGAACATCGTCGATGACGGGACGGGCACCGGTACGATGCGCGCGCTGCGCACGGGCGACCAGATCCTGTTCAATTACTCGACCGGCGGCATCCAGGCCAACACGGCCTACTACGCCATCGTCGGTAGCGACGGCACGATACGCCTGGCGGCCACGCTGGCCGATGCCATGCTGTACCAGACGGGCAGCGACCAGAACGGCGACCTGCTGGCGCTGTATCCCGAAATGGGAACGGCGGTGACCGTCACCTTCGATGCGTCCAGCCTGAACGGCACGGGCGTCACGGCGTACTCGCGCGTCTATACGGCGAAGGCCGATGCGCCGGCGCAGACCGACGCCGAGAAGGCGCGCTACGGCACGTCGTATGTGGCGTCGTACTTCGCCTATATCTACGGCGGCGAGTTGAGCGACATCGCCAACAACCTGCTGTATCCGGTGTCGGCCGCCATCAACGAGACGGTGTTCGGGGTGCAGGCGGACTCCACCGGCGCGACCAGCGGCGACCGCTTCCTGAACATCAAGGCCGGCAAGGACATCGTGCTGCGCACGTCGGGGCAGGGCACCATCGGTGCGTCCCTGGGCGACTACACGCTGAAGCTGCCGGACCTGAGCCAGATCCTCAGCGACGCCGACCGCGCCAACGCGTTCAACTATCTGCCGGAAGCCGACCAGGCGGTGCTCTCGCGCGCCAATGCGGTCAACCTGGCGGGGGTTTACCACACGCTGTATGAATACGTCGGGCCGTCGGGCTCGGTCAGCCTGGATCGCACCACGATAGACTTCAGCGACACGTCGCTGTGGCATCAAGTTCAGCCGGTGTTCTCCAGCGATGCGGGCCTGCTGAACGGCCAGACGCTGGCCGCGGGCACCATGGTGCAGTTCCTGTTCTCCGACGACTTCAACCTGTACAAGACGACGCGCTCGGTCTTCGTCTACAACAGCAAGCTGGTGGAGAACGGCACGTTGGCGGAGAAGACCGCGCAGTTGGCAAGCGTGGAGGCCGCCAGGGCGCGCGGCGAGCAGGTCGTGGACATCGGCAGCGGCTTTCGCGATGCGGTGTTCACGAAGGTGGACGTGCCTTATGTCAGCCACGACGGCGACAGCAGCCAGGCCTTGGACACGGGCATGCTGGTGGGCGACATCCGCGATCCGCGCTACCTGACGCTGCGCTTGACGCGTTCGCTGGCGGTGGACGCGGACCATGGCGTGGTGTCGGCCTATAGCGATACGACCATAGGCCTGGATTCGCCCAATGGCAGCATCCGCCTGGGCGATATCCATGCGGCCGGCTATATCAGCATCGATGCGTCGGGCACGGGAGCCTCGATCATCGGGACCGCTGCGGGAACGATAGAAAGCAGCGGTCAGGTCAGCCTGGTGGCCAAGGGCGACATCACCGGCGGCACGCTGGATGGCAGCGGCGTCTATCAGGCCGATGGCAACAAGAATCTGCAGTTGAACCTGAAGGCGGGACACTCGCTGTATGTCGAAACGGGCGGGATCGCGCGGGTCGAGCAACAGGGCAGCGTGGACCTGAACGTGGTGCTGGCGACGATGGCCGGCACGCAGGAAAGCGCCTCGCTGTTCAAGGCGGGTGCCAATCTGCT
Organism: Achromobacter sp. HZ34; assembly: GCF_002209485.1. Taxonomy (GTDB): domain Bacteria; phylum Pseudomonadota; class Gammaproteobacteria; order Burkholderiales; family Burkholderiaceae_B; genus Bordetella_C. Next base: position 266,754 of record NZ_NJIX01000006.1, read on the forward strand.
GGTGGGCCAGATTTCGGCAGCGGGCAACCTGACGCTGGAGGCGGGCCAGGCCATCCTGAACAACACGCCGGATGGGCAGTTGCAGTACGCCAACGTGGTGCTGTCGGATCTCGATCAGGTAGACCTGGATGCCCTGGGCTATACGCGCCAGATCGTGCTGAGGGCCGGCACGACCGTGGGCACGTTGGGTACCGACCTGACGCAGGACGGAACGCCGTTGCTGATACGCGTGTCGCCGCTGGATACCCTGGCGACCGTGAGTGCCTATGGCTCGGGCGGCGTGAACCTGTACAGCTTCAATTCCTTGCGCCTGGGTACCGTGGACACCACGGGTACGGGCGGCGCGGCGGGAGATGTGCGCATCTATGCGGTGGACAGCATCCTGAACGGTTCGGCCAGCGGCGCCGCGGCGCTGGTGGCGCGCAATGCGTATTTAAAGACCCTGAACGGCACGATAGGCATCGCCGGGGAAGCGCTGTTGACCGACCTGTCGGGTTGGCTGAAGGCGTCCGCGCAGGAGGCGATCTATTTGAGCCAGGTCGGGGCGCATGATCTGGCGTTGGCGCAGGTCGAGTCGCGCGACAGGGCCGAGGTTCATCTTTCCAGTGCCACGAGCATCGTGAATGACAAGACGGCGCAGGCCGGCTTGTCGGTGGACCGGGATGCGCCGGTGGTCGTCGGCGGCAGCTTGTACTTCACCGCCGGCGGTTCGGTGGGTGGGTATTCACAGGCCCAGGTGCCGGGGATCGCGGTCAACGACGCGCTGGTGGTGGCGGCGGTGGGCAGTGGCGCCACGATCAATGTCGATGCGGTCGGCGATGCGGCGCTGGTGCAGGTAGCCAGTGCCAAGGACGCCGCCGGTGTCACGCAGGCGCTGGTGCTGAATGTGGGCACGGTGCAGGCGGATAATGCCTGGCTGGTGGCGCGCCATGACGCTGCCGCCAGCGGAACGACCGGGGATATCGTCATGTCGGCGGCTTCGGTCGTCGGTGCGATGGGAACCTTGAGCCTGCTGGCTGGCAACAATATCAACCAGGTTGCCGGGTCGGTGGTGCAGGCGGGGCAGCAGATGTACTTGCGCAGCGACCGGGATGATCGTTCCGGGGCTGCCGGGTATGGGAAGGCCAGCACTATCGCCATTTCCGGCCGCCTGCTGGCGCCGGAGCTGTTCATCGACGGCAGCAGCGGTGGGGTGAACATGATCACGTTCTCCGACACCGCGGAAATCGCCGGTTCGGTGGATGGTGTCGGCGGCTTGGTGCAAGGTACGGCAGTGACCGTGACTGGCGGCTCGGCTGTGGATAACATTACCGTCGCGGCCTTGACGCTGGATACGGTAACGTTCACCGTCGCTACCTTGGCGGGCGACGACGTCATCGATTTCCACTCGACGATGTCCACCGGTTCTATCGTGATCGACGCGGGCGAGGGCACGAATTCGGTATCGGTGGCCGACATGGCGCTGGGCGGCGACGCCAGCATCACCAGCGGTAGCGGCAATGACAGCATCACGCTGCTGCGTGTGGGCCAGACTGGCGCGTTGACGATTGATGCCGGCAACGGCAACAACACCGTCAGCCTGGATACGGTGACGGTCGATCTGACCGCCGACATCACCACCGGCAGTGGCGACGACCTGATTGATCTGGTCAACTCCACGGTCACCGTTACGCTGACGATAGCCAGCGGCGACGCGGCGACGGCGGATACGGTCAATCTGACCGACATCACGCTGGGCGCGGACGCCAGCATCACCAGCGGTAGCGGTGATGACAGCGTCACGCTGCTGCGTGTGGGCCAGGCCGGCGCACTGACGATCGATGCCGGCAACGGCGACAACACGGTCAGCCTGGATACGGTGACGGTCGATCTGACGGCTGACATTACCACCGGCAGTGGCGACGACCTGATTGATCTGGTCAACTCCACGGTCACCGGTACGCTGACGATAGCCAGCGGCGACGCGGCGACGGCGGATACGGTCAATCTGACCGACATCACGCTGAGCGCGGACGCCAGCATCACCAGCGGTAGCGGCAACGACAGCATCTCCCTGCTGCGTGTGGCCCAGGCCGGCGCACTGACGATCGACGCCGGCAACGGCGACAATACGGTCAGCCTGGATACAGTGACGGTCGATTTGACGGCCGATATGACGACCGGCAGTGGCGATGACTCGATCACGTTGACCAGCTCGACCGTCACGGGCGCGCTGACCATCGACAGCGGCGACGCAGCGACGGCGGATACGGTCAACCTGACCGACATCACACTGGGCGCGGATGCCAGCGTCACCAGCGGTAGCGGCAACGACAGCATCACGCTGCTGCGTGTGGCCCAGGCCGGCGCACTGGCGATCGACGCCGGCAACGGCGACAACGCGGTCAGCCTGGATACGGTGACCGTCGATCTGACCGCCGACATCACCTCCGGTAGTGGCGACGACCTGATTACCCTGGTCGACTCCACCATCACCGGTGTGCTGACTATCGACAGCGGCGACGCCAACACGGCGGATACGGTCAAGCTGACCAACATCACCCTGGGCGCGGACACCAGCATCACCAGCGGCACGGGCGACGACTTCATCACCCTGCATCACGTCACCAGCGCAGGCGCCCTGGTCATCGCCGCCAACGAAGGCAACAACACCATCACCCTGGATGACGTCTCGATGGCCCTGGCCACGAACATCACCACCGGTGCCGGCGACGACCAGATCCTCATCGACAGCTCCATCCTGACCGGCGCCGTCACCATCACCAGCGGCGACGCCATCACGGGCGATACCATCACCCTGACCGACGTCGCCCTGGGCGCCGCCGCCACCATCACCAGCGGCGACGGCGACGACTTCATCACCCTGGAACGCGTGACCGCCGCAGGGGTGCTGTCCATCGCCGCCCATGAGGGCAACAACACCATCGTCATGGACACCGTGGAGATCGCGCTCTCCGACCTCACCGTCGGCGGCGACACCAATCTCACCACCGGTGGCGGCAACGACAGCATCACCCTGCGCCACGTGACCAACACCGGCTCGATGACCATCAACGCCGGCGACGGCGACAACACCATCAGGCTGGGCTTCGTCTCGGTCGGCCTGTACACGGATCTCATCACCGGCAACGGCAACGACGCGGTCTCCGCTACCGACACCGACATCGGCGGCGCGCTGACAGTGCGCACCGGCGACGCACCGGTCCGTGACAGCGTCACCCTGACGCGCGTCAGTGTCGGCGCCACGTCCGCGGTCACCACCGGCAACGGTGCCGACCTGGTCACCGTCACCGACACGGAAATGCAAGGCCGCCTGACCATGGACACCGGCGCGGGCAACGACACGATACGCATCGAACGCATCATCCTGCGGGCCGGTGCCGACGTGTCCGCCGGCACGGACGACGACTACATCTACCTGTCCGCCCGCACCTTGGCCGGCCACATCACCCTGCACGGCAACGCCGGCAACGACCTGATCATCCTGGACCAGTTGCCGTCCCTGACCAGCCAGCAGGCGATCGCAGGCAAACCGGACACCATCGACGTCGATGGCGGCACGGGCAACGACCGCGTCATCGTCAACCTGAACAGCGTCCTCACCGCCATCAACGTCAACGTCCGCGACACCGACGACCACGGCGCCGAGAACCTGGCCGACGTGAACACCCTGACCATCAACGGCAACGCCCAGGACCAGACCTTCCTGCTGCGCGAAAACTTCGTCGCCCTGCTGACCCCGCAAGGCACCGCGGGCGCCTACGACCCGGCCATCCAGCGCATCAACTACGATCGCACGATGACCGGCGGCCTGCGCCTGAACGCAGTCGATGGCGGCAACCGTTTCTACCTGGACGACAGCAGCACCACCGTGGTGATCGATGCCGGCCTGGGCAGCGACCCGGCCAAGCACAACGAGTTCCAGATCGGCCAGCTGTACGGCCAGGCGCCCCAGTTCCCCAACGTCGCCACTGGCGATACGGTGGACACGGTCCTGACCACCCAAGGCTACCTGTCGCGCGGCAACAGCTTCGCCACCACCATCTACGGCGCGGCCGACAACGCGAACATCTTCCGCGTGTACAGCAACGCGGCTCCCCTGGCCCTGTATGGCGGCAATGCCGACGACCAGTTCATGGTCTACGCCTTCAAGCAGGCCGCCACCAACGCCAGCGGCGGACGCGACTATGTGCTCAACGGCCCGGTCGCCATCGACGGCGGCGGCGGTGTCAACACCTTCACGGCCCTGGGCTCCGAAGACGAAGACGATTTCGCCATCACCCAGGAAGCCATCCGTGGCGCGGGGCTGAACACCAGCTACCAGAACATCCAGCGCGTCAACCTGGATGCCCGCGAAGGCAATGACCACATCTACGTGCTGTCCACCCGCAGCAACGCCATCACCACCCTGATCGGCGGCCGCGACAGCGACACCTTCGACCTGGCCGGCGATGTGGCGCCCAACACCATCGTCACGGGCCGCTCGGCCTCGCGCGATACCCGCGACGGCCAGAGCCCGGTGGCCATCACCACCCAGGCCGGCCAGCTGAACAGCGACGGCAGCAACGCGCTGTCGGTCTCGGTCAGCCTGGCCGGCAGCATCCTGCCGCGTCCGGCCAGCGGCCAGGCCTATGTGTCGCTGAGCAGCGCCATGCTGTCGTCGGCCCTGTACGGCTCCCTGACCCAGGGCACCGGCCTGGCGGCCAACAGCACCCTGGCGCAGGCACTGGACAGCCTGGACGGCCGCGGCCTGCTGCTGTCCACCGACGGCGGCCTGACGTGGCATCAAAGCGTCGTGCTGACCTTCGATGCCAATGGCACCGGCGCCAACGCCTGGACCGCCACGCAGCAAGTGCTGGTCAAGGTCGAGAACGGCACCGGCGTGGGCCTGTCCGCGGCCGATCTGTCCGGCATGGACCTGCACCTGGCGGCGTCGCTTTTCACCACGCTGCCCGGCCTGCGCGACGTGGCGCTGGCACCCATCGTCGTCACGGTGGCGCAACCCAACTATGCCGGCCCGGCCAACAACGTCGACAAGGTGCGCAACCCGCGCCAGACCGACCAGCCGGCCATCGTGGTGGACCCCGCCACGGGCATCAGCTACGCCAACTTCGCCAACCAGCCACACGACGTGTCCGCCATCCAGGGCGGCCTGCTGGTCGAAGGCGATGTCCTGGACACGCCGGACTACGACGGCACGCTGCACCAGGCCATCCACCTGCCCAGCGAAAGCGACGGCCCGCTGGCGCCGCGCGCCTCGGGCGTTCCCACGCCCACGGCCACCAACGACCGCATCCGCGTGTTCGATGACGGCACCAGCACCGGCCAGACCGGCATGCAAAGCCAGGTGCGCAGCACCGACGGCCTGGGCCAGGTCTACAACGATCCGCAGGCAGCCAACTTCGGCTGGCTGACCGGCCTGGGCATGACCACCGGCGTCGATTCCAACGCCGCCGCCATCATCCAGACCGGCCATGCGGGCACCACCCACGTCTACGACAGCGGCGTGGTCTTCCATGGCGTCGAGTCGGTCAACACCATGCTGGGCACCGGCAACGATGTCTACACGGTCAAGCACGCGACCGTCGGCACCGTCACCCTGGTGCAGGGCGGCGGGGGCGACAACCTGCTGATCGCCCAGGGCGACACCGTGGGCGGCAATACCCGCCCCGTGCTGTTGTTCGGTTCGACCAGCCAGGACGATGCCTACTACACCGCCAGCGCCGGCCAGCGCGTGGCCGGCCAGGCATTGGCCTTCGGTAACACGGGAAATGGGGTTGGCAACAACACCCTCGACGCCAGCGCCACCAGCCAGGGCGTGATCCTGTATGGCGGTGCCGGCAACGACACCCTCATCGGCGGCACGGGCAATGACCTGATCGCCGGTGGCGGCGGCAGCAACGTCATCCACGCCGGGCAGGGCAACAACATCGTGTTCGGCAATGCCGGCATGAACGTCAGCCTGACCGCGCCGATGGACATGGGCGTGGCCGCGCCGGGCGTCGACCAGCAGTCGCTGTACTCGCTCAGCCTGGTGCTGACGCCCGCGCTGGCGGCGCAAGCCGCGGCAGGCGCGGCGGCCGACCGCCTGGCTGTGGGCAACAACACCATCGACGCGCAGGACGGCAACAACATCATCTTCGCCAACTACGGCAGCATCACCACGGCGGCGCCGGTCAACTGGCTGCGCGACCGTGGCGACTTCATCGACGGCGCGGCGCCTGGCGGCACCGTGCGCCACCTGTCCGGCGCGGGCCTGCTGGCCTTGGGCACGATAGACCTGCCGTCGGCGGGCGGGGTCAACACTATTACCGTGGGCGGCGGCCGCAACGTCCTGTTCGGCGGCATGGGCGATGACGTCATCCGCGCCAATGGCGCGGGCTACAACCTGATCGCCGGCGATGGCGTGCTGGCCTCTTACTTCACCAACGGCCACATCGCCACCTTCGCGTCCATCTCGTCGGCGACCGGCGGCAACGACAAGTTGTACAACAACGGCACGGGCGTGATGATAGGCGGCGCGGGCGCCGACTACATCGAGAGCGGCGCCGGCAATAACATCATGCTGGGCGACAACGGCATGGTGCAGTTCATCGACGACAAGCCGCGCCTGGTCGCCACCACCGATATCGCCTACGGCGACGGCGACACGCTGTGGGCCGGCCCGGGCTCCAACATCATGCTTGGCGGTAAGGGCGACGACCTGTTCAAGGGCAGCCTGAGCAAGGACGTGATGGTGGGCGACTATGCCGCCATCACCCTGGACGAGAACGGCGTCGCCACCAACCTGACCCGCTTCGGCCCCGGCGGCAACCGGCCGGACCTGATCACGCGGGTGCTGGAAGACCTCTACACCTGGCACTGGAACATGGAGTCGCCGGCGATTCCGCGCATGGCCAGCCCGACGTCCAACGGCAACGGTTGGGCCGAGCGCAATGCCTTCGCCATGCTGGGCAGTTCCAGCGATCCCCAGGAAGCCCGCATCAGCCTGGCGCCGCGCCAGCCGGACATCGTCATCGGCAGGCACGACGAGGACATCGCCGACGGCGGTGGCCAGGTCGAAGGCCAAGTCTCCGTCCCGGGCAACACGTCCTGGGCAGGCGGGGGCGGCCAGGCTACCGACAGCGCCATCGCAGGCAACGGCAACGGCAGGAGCGACGCCGCCGATGGCGGACGCAAGCGTCCCGCGGCAGGGGAAAATCGCGGCAAAACCACAGTACCTGTAACGCCGGCTGACACGGTGCCGGAAGATGCCGACAATACGGCCCTGCCGCATGCCGGGCTCGATACCGATCGCGGCGCGCAGGGTCCGCAAGGCCAGGCGCGGTCCAGCGCGACGCCTCACGCAGGCGCCGGCGCCACGGCAGAGCAGGGCGGCCAGCACGACCACGCAGCCCTGGCCGCGGGCGTGGCGTTGCTGGGCTTGTCCTGCGTGCTGGGCACGACGGGCGGCAAGGGCGGCACGGTGGTCTTCAATTCCAGGACCCATACCTGGGATACGAAGGGCAAGCGCAAGCGCGGACCGACGGTCGGTGCCGCGCAATCGGATGAAACGCAGACTGAGCAGGTCGTGGAGGAAGTGAGCGCGGATGAATGAGGCAGGCAATGCCGCCGTGTCGGTCCTGGTCAACCGCGCCGAACTGGCGTGGTGGTCCGCGTTGTCGAACACCAGCGACAAGTCCGCTTTCCTGGGCGCCTGGCTGGCCTTGCAGGCGGGCCAGCTGCCGCGCGTACGCGATGCCGTGCTGGTGCTGGGCGAACCCGATACCGGCCCCTTCGAGCCGGTCGCCCACTTTCCCCAGGATGGCGCCGCCGCCGCGGCCTTGTACGACACCGTCAATGAATCGCTGGCGGACCGGGAAGTGGCCGTCACCCTGGACGGCCAGCGTCTGGTCATCGCCTATCCCGTCCTGCTGGCGGGCCGCCTGCACGGCGTCGCCGCGTTCCAGACCGCGCCGCAGCCGCCCGAACCGCTGATCCAGAAGCTGCGCTGGGGCGTCGGCGTCCTCGAATCCTGGCTGGTGCAGCGTGCCGACCGTGGCAGCGAGCAAAGCGTCGAGCGCCTGATGACCGTCATCAACAGCGTGGCCAAGGCGCTGAAGGAGGGCGGCTCCAAGGATGTCGCCCTGACGTTGGCGACCGACCTGGCGACGCGGCTGGACTGCGACCGCGTCAGCATCGGCTTTCGCAACGATGGCCGTGCGCGCGTGTACGCGCTGTCGCACAGCAGCAAATTCGTCCACAACACCAACCTGATCCACGCCGTCGCCGAGGCGATGGACGAGGCCATCGACCAGAACACCCTGATCTGCCTGCCGCAGGATCGCGACCGCACCCTGCAATCACGCGCGCACCAGAAGCTGGGCCGCGAGTTCGGCAACCAGAGCCTGCTGACCATACCCTTCACGCCGGATGGCGAGGCCAAGGGCGCCATGGTGTTCGAGCGTCCCGACGACCGTCCCTTCGACGCCCAGGACATCGAGTTGTGCCAGAGCATCGTGGTGCTGGTGGGACGCATCCTGTACCAGCGCCGCCAGCAGGAGCGTCCGTTCTGGATCCGCGGGCGCGACGCCGTGCTGCGCGAATGCGGCCGCCTGTTCGGCGCCCGCTACATCGGCCGCAAGCTGCTGGTGCTGGCGTTGTTGCTGGTGCTGCTGTTCGGCGTGGCGGTGCCGGGACCGTTCCGTGTCACGGCCACGGCCACCGTGCAGGGCATCATCCAGCGATCGCTGGCGGCGCCCTTCGACGGCTACGTGGGCGATGCCGCGCACCGCGCCGGCGACGTGGTGAAGAAGGACGAAGTGCTGGCCACCTTCGACACCCGCGAAACGGAACTGGAACTGCTGCGCGCCGGCAACCTGGAAGTGCAGTACCGCCGCCAGGCCGAGGAAGCCATGGCGCAAGGCAATAGCGCCGCCGCGGCCATCGCCCAGGCCCAGGCGCGCCAGGCCTCGGCGCAGATCCAGTTCTACCGCGAACAGATCGCCCGCGCGGCCTTGAAGGCTCCCTTCGACGGCATCCTGGTCAGCGGCGACCTCAGCCAGCAGTTGGGCGAGGCAGTCAAGCGGGGCCAGGAGCTGTTCAAGATCTCTCCCATGGACCGCTACCGCCTGTGGCTGGACGTGGACGACCGCGAAATCGACGACATCCAGGTCGGCCAGACGGGCAGGGTGGCGCTGGCGGCCATGCCCGACCAGCAGATTGCGTTCACAGTGCTGCGCGTGGTGCCGCTGGCGCAAGTGCAGGAAGGCAAGAGCGTGTTCCGCCTGGAAGCGCGCCTGGACGGCGACGCCTTGCCGGCCTTGCGCCCCGGCATGGAAGGCGTGGGCAAGATCGATATCGGCCGGCGCAGCTACTTCTGGATCTGGACCCACGGCTTCGTCGAGTGGTTCCGCCTGAAGTGGTGGGACTGGTTCCAGTAGCCGGATCGCCGCACACCATGGCCGTCACCGCTCTCCATAGCAATGCCTGGCACCGCGTCAGCCAGCTGCGGCCGCGCCTGCGCTCGCATGTGCGGATCCACCGCCACGTCTATCGCGGCGAGATCTGGTACGTGATGCAGGACCAGAGCAATGGGGAGTACCACCGCTACACCCCTGAAGCGAACCTGCTGATCAGCCTGATGGACGGCCGCCGCACGGTGCAGCAGATCTGGGACATCGCCTGCGGCCAGCTGCCCGATGACGCCATGCCGCAGGACGAAGTGATCCGGCTGATGTCGCAACTGCATCGCGCCGACGTGCTGTTGACCGACCGGGCGCCGGACGTGCGCGACCTGGTGGAACGGCGGCGCCGCCAGCGGACCCAGAAACTCAAGCAGTACATCGGCAATCCCAGCGCCTTGAAGCTGCCGGTGCTGGACCCGGACCGCCTGCTGGATCGCGGCCTGCCCTTCGTTCGGTGGATCTTCACCTGGTTCGGCGCCTTGCTGTGGCTGGCGGTGGTCGGCTACGGCGCCGTGCAGGGGGCGATGCATTGGCAGGCCTTGACCCACAACGTGTGGGACCAGGTTTTCTCCACGGGCAATGTGGTGACCATGCTGCTGGTGTATCCCATCGTCAAGGCCATCCACGAACTGGGGCACGCGTTCGCCATCAAGGTGCGCGGCGGCGAGGTGCACGAGATCGGCCTGATGTTCCTGCTGCTGGTGCCCATTCCCTATGTGGATGCGTCCGCCGCGGCGGCTTTCGCCGACAAGCGCCAGCGCATGCTGGTGGGCGCGGCGGGCATCATGGTGGAACTGTTCCTGGCGGGACTGGCCATGGCGGCCTGGGTGCAGCTCGATCCCGGCCCGTTGCGGTCGATCGCCTATACCGTGGTGCTGATCTGCGGCGTGTCGACGCTGCTGATGAACGGCAATCCCCTGCTGCGCTACGACGGCTATTACGTCCTGTCCGACGCCATCGAGATCCCCAACCTGGGCCAGCGCGCCAACGGCTATGTGGGGTATCTGGTCAAGCGCTACGTGCTGTGGCTGCAGGCGTCCGAGCCGCCGCACGCGAGCGGTGGTGAAAAGACGTGGTTCGTGTTCTACGCGGTGCTGTCGTTCTGCTACCGCCTGTTCATCATGGGCCTGGCGATCTTCATCGTGGCCAAGCGGTTTTTCTTCTTCGGCATCCTGCTGGCGCTGTGGTCGCTGTACACGGCCATCGTGCTGCCCTTGTGGCACCTCGGGCGCCATCTGGTCACCGATCCGCAGATCCAGGCGCGCCGCGCGCGGTCCTACCTGGTGGCGGGCCTGGGCCTGCTGGGCCTGGTGGGGGCGCTGGCCCTGGTGCCGCTGCCGGCCTCGACCAATACCGAAGGGGTGGTATGGGTGCCGCCCAGCGCGCAGTTGCGTGCCCCTGTCAGCGGCTTCATCCGCCAGGCACTGGGCGAGGATGACGCCAGCGTCGCCGCCGGCACGCCCCTGGTGGTCATCGAGAACGACGAGCTGGGCCGGCGCCTGGCCACCCTGGCAGCCCAGTCCGACGAATACCAGGCGCGCTATGTCGAGGCTTATGCCAAGAACCGCGTGCAGGCCGACATCATGAAGCATCAATGGACCAGCCTGCAGGCGGAGCGGCGCATCGTGCAGGGCCAGGCCGACGCGCAACGGGTCAGCAGCCAGCATGCGGGCCGTTTCATTCCGGCGCATCCGGGCGACATGGTGGGCCGCTACGTGCAGCGCGGCGAGCTGCTGGGCTATGTGCTGACCCATGCGGAATACGTGCGCGTGGTGGTGCCGCAATCGGGCCTGGAGCGGATCCAGCGGTCCAACGAGGGCGTGCGCGTGCGCCTGGCGCAGGACACTGCGCGGGAATACCGCGTCGCCATCGCGCGCGAGGTGCCGGCCGCCACCGATGAATTGCCCAGCATGGCCTTGAGCCTGCAAGGGGGCGGCACCATCGGCGTGGATACGCGCAAGTCCAAGGACGGTCCCGCCAAATCGGCCGAGAACCTGTTCGTCATGGATCTGGCGCTGCCGCCGGGCATCGAGCGCCTGTATCTGGGCGGCCGGGTCTATGTGAAGTTCGACCACGCGCCGCGTCCCATCCTGTACCAGGCCTACGATGCCTTGCGCCAGGTGCTGCTGCATCAGCTGCAGGTGTGACATGCAGCTATCCGGTGTCCTGCAGCCCAATCCTCTATATCCCGAGAAAGAAAGCGAACGCTATGCGAATCGCCTGGAGGCCTTGGGCACGGGCGGTTTGCGGCGCCTGCAGCGCCTGTGGCGCCAGCCGGTCGCGCGCAGCCGCCGCATCGTGGCGCGCGTGCATCGCGAAGCAGCGCTGCTGGGGCAGCCGTCGCTGGCGGAAATCCGCGCACGCGCGGCCGCCGTGGCCTACGACCTGCGCCGCAATGGCATGGACCTGGCGACCGCCGCGCGTGCTTTCGCACTGGTGCGGGAGGCGTCGCGCCAGACGCTGGGCAAGACCCATTTCGACGTGCAGATCCTGGGCGGGTGGGTGATGCTGCAGGGCATGGTCGCGGAAATGCACACGGGCGAGGGCAAGACGCTGACCGCCACGCTGCCCGCCGCCACGGCCGCCCTGGCCGGCCTGCCGGTGCATGTGATCACCACCAACGATTACCTGGTGGAGCGCGACGCGGCCATCATGGCGCCGGTGTACGAGGCGCTGGGCCTGACCGTGGCCGCGGTGACGGCCGAGATGGACAACGCCACGCGCAGGCTGGCCTACCAGGCCGACATTGTCTACTGCTCGAACAAGACGGTGGTGTTCGACTATCTGCGCGACCTCATCGTGCTGGACGATGACAAGGACGAAGACGCCCTGCGCCTGGAACGCCTGCGCGGCGGCCAGGCGCGCACGGCGGAACTGTATCTGCGCGGCCTGTCCTATGCCATTGTCGACGAGGCCGACAGCGTGCTGGTGGACGAAGCGCGCACGCCGCTCATCATTTCCGGCGTGCAGGAGCAGGACATCGAAAGCGTCACGCGCCAGGCCGTGGACCTGGCGCGCGGGCTGCAACCGGAACACTACCGGGTGCTGCGCGACGAGCGCCGCGTGGGCCTGACCGAGGAAGGGCGCGTGGCCTTGCAGGCGCAATGCGCCGCGCTACCGGCGCCGTGGAACATTCCTTTCCGCCGTGAGGAGCTGGCCCTGAGCGCGCTGACGGTGCTGCATCTCTACGACCTGGACGAGCAGTACATCATCCGCGACGGCAAGATCATGGTGGTGGACGAGTTCACCGGCCGCGTCATGGCCGATCGTTCGTGGGGCCAGGGCCTGCACCAGATGATCGAGTACAAGGAAGGCCTGGCGCTGACCGAGCCACGGCAGACGCTCAAGAGCATCAGCTATCAACGCTTTTTCAAGCACTATCTGCGTTTGTCCGGGATGACGGGCACGGCGGCCGAAATACGCGGCGAGCTTGGCCGCGTCTACAACCTGCCGGTGGTGCCCATTCCCACGCACCGTAAATCGCGGCGCCGGCACGATCCCGACGTGGTGCTGCGCACGCTGCACGAAAAATGGACGGCGGTGTGCGAGCGAACGCGGGAGCTGCATGCGCGCGGGGTGCCCGTATTGATCGGCACACGGTCGGTGGCGGCGTCCGAAGCGGTGGGCGCGTATCTGGAAGCCGCCGGCCTGGCGCCGGTGATCCTCAATGCCAAGCAGGATGCCGGCGAGGCCGACATGGTGGCGCAGGCGGGGCAGGCGGGCAGCATCATGATCGCCACCAATATGGCCGGGCGCGGCACGGATATCGCCCTGTCGGACGCGGCGCGTGACGCGGGCGGCCTGCATGTGATCCTGACCGAGCGGCATGAGTCGGCCCGGATCGACCGGCAATTGCAGGGGCGCAGCGCGCGCCAGGGCGATCCTGGCCATGCGCAGGCTATTTTGTCGCTGGAAGACGCGGTGCTGGACAGCGTGGCCCGCACCTGGATGGCGCGCGCGATGGTGCCCGTGCTGGCGGCCCTGCCTGGCCTGCGTGCGCGCTGGTTGCGCCATGCCCAGCAACGTACCGAAAACACCTTGGCCCGCGATCGCAAACGCTTGGTGGCGGCCGATGAACAACTGGAGAAATCCTTGTCCTTTTCCGGGCAGGGGGATTGATGATGAAGAAAATGATCGGAATGAGCCGGTGCGACGATGCTTTGCGCGCCAGCCCTGCATGGACTGCCCGCTTGCCTGGTGCTTCTCGTTCGCGCGTTTGGGTCGCGGGCGTGTTGCTGCGTCTGAGCGTTGCGGGACTCGGCCTCGGCTTTGGCGTGGCCCAGGCGCAGAACGTGGCGCCGCCCCCGCTCGCGGATACGCTGTCGCCCACCGCGCTGCCGGGTGGCGCTTCGATGGGGCATGAGACCGCCTCGCTGCAAACGCCCATGGCCTGCCTGATCGAGCCGTTCATGGTGTCGGAACTGGGCAGCCCTATCGCCGGCGTCATCGACAAGATATCGGTGCAGCGTGGCGATACGGTGAAGAAGGGCGATGTGGTCGCCACGCTCAATAGCAAGGTGGACGAGGCCACGCTGAACGTGCGCCGGGGCGAAGCGGCGTACCTGGCGCGCGCCGTGCAGCGCAATAGCGATATGTACCAGCGCAAGCTGCTGCCGGCCAGCGACTACGACGAGATCAGTTCCAAGAGCCGCCAGGCGGCGTTGCAGGTGGAGCTGCAGCAGGCCATCCTGGGCGAGCGCAGCATACGCAGTCCGTTCGACGGCGTGGTGGCCGAGCGCTATGCCGGGCCGGGCGATCGCATCAACGACAACAAGATCGTCAAGCTGGCGCAGATCGATCCCTTGCTGGTCAAGGTGGTGGTGCCCGAGGGCTTGTATGGCCAGGTCAAGATGGACGCCGGCGCGGATGTCACCGTCAATTCGGCGATCAGCGACAAGCCCTTGCGGGCCACCGTCTGGCGCATCGACAAGGTCATGGACGCCGCCAGCGGCACCTTCGTCGTGCTGTTGAAGGTCGATAACAAGAACAACCGGATCCCTGCGGGAATCCGGTGCTCCGTCCATTTCTGAGCCTGTTGCCGCTACGCCGTCGCGGCGGGCGCCAGACTCATTCGACGTGCAGGTTGCGCGTCTTGATGATGTCGCCGTAGCGGGCCCGTTCGCTGGCGGCGATCTTGGCCAGTTCGGCTGGCGTCGAACCGTGCGCCACCGCGCCCTGTGCTTCCAGCTTCTTCTTCACGTCGGCGCTGTCGGCCACGCGGCGGATCGCCTCGGACAGCTTGTCGACCACCGCCGCCGGCGTGCCGGCCGGCGCCAGGACGGCCGTCCATGAACCCGTCTGCGCATTGTGCACGCCGGCTTCGTCCAGCGTGGGCACGTCGGGCATGGCCGGGGAACGGGTCGGCCCGGTGACCGCCAGGGCGCGCAGCTTGCCGGCCTGCACATAGGTGACCGTTTCCAGGATGGATGCGAACAGCATGTCGACGCGGCCTGCCATCAGGTCCGTCATGGCAGGGCCGCCGCCCTTGTAGGGCACGTGTGTCAGCTGCGTGCCGGTGGCTTGCTGGAAGATTTCACCGGCCAGGTGGGGCGCACCGCCGGTGCCCGAGCTGGCGAAGGTGTGCTTGCCTGGTTCCTTGCGCGCCAGTTCGACCAGTTCCTGGACATTGCGGGCTGCCAGTTGCGGCGAGACCACCAGGGCGAAGGGCAGGTCCGAGAACATGGAGATGGGGGCGAAGGCGGTGGCGGGATCGCTGTGCAGCTTGTAGAGCCAGGGGTTCACGGCCAGCATGCCGGAGTTGGCGAACAGCAGCGTATAGCCGTCGTTGTTGGACCGTGCCACCAGGTCGGCGGCGATCTGCCCGCCGGCGCCTGGCCGGTTGTCCACCACCACGGAGGCGCCGTTCAGTTGGGGGCCCAGTGCCGCGGCCAGCAGGCGGGCGGAGATGTCCGTACCGCCGCCGGGTGAAAACGGCACCAGCAGGCTGATGGGCCGCGCCGGGTAGGCATCTGCCGCGTAGGTCGTCAGTGGCAGGCCCGCGGCCAGCACCGGCGTAGTCAGCGCAGCGCCCAGCAAGCGCCTGCGCCCCTTATCGATCGTCTCCATGTCTCGCACCTTTCTTTTGAATAATGAATATTGTTTTTGGAGTGCAAGGGGCTACGCCCCCTGTACCCCCTCCCGGGAAGGACACGGGGCTACGCCCCATACCCCACCGGGTAGGACATGGGGCTACGCCTCATACCCCACCGGCTAGGACACGGGGCTACGCCCCATACCCCCTCCGTGTAGGACACGGCGTTACGCCCCAACCCCTCCAGGAAGGACACGGGGCTACGCCCCATACCCCCACCGGGTAGGACCCGGGGCTGCCCCCACACCCCCACCATGGAGGACGCGGGGTGGCGCCTCGCGCTCCCGGTTCGGGGGCGTGGGGCGGAGCCCCCGCCTTTTTCCCCCGCGGGAGTCTGAAGGGGCGCAGCCCCCTCATGTCCCTACGCCTCTGGCACGACCCAGTATAGGAACGATTCGACGCGCGCATGCTATCCAGCTATAAATAGCAAAGATCAATATAAAAAATGAATCGATCGGAGACGCAGGACATGGAACTGAGACAACTGGAATGCTTCGTGGCAGTCGCCGAAGAACTGCATTTCGGCCGCGCGGCTGCCCGTCTCCGCATGACCCAACCCCCACTAAGCCGCCAGATCCAGATGCTCGAACGCAGCCTGGCCGTCACCCTGTTCGAACGCAGCAGCCGCGTGGTCACCCTTACCGCCGCCGGCCGCAGCTTCCTGCGCGACGCCCGCCATCTGCTGGAGTTCTCCAGCCACGCCGCCCTGCAGGCGCGCCGCACCGCCACCGGCACGGCCGGACATGTCACCCTGGGATTCACCGCCGTGGCGGCCTACCGCCTGATGCCCGCCATCGTCACCCAGGCGCGCCGTGAATTACCCGACGTCGATATCCAGTTACGCGAAATGGTCTCGATCGACCTGGGCCGTCTGCTGGTGGCCGGCGACCTGGATCTCGTCCTGATCCGCCACCTGCCGCGCGTGGCCGGCCTGGGCCACCGCCTGCTGGAACGCGAGCCGCTGATGCTGGCGGTCCCGCGCGGCTGGCCCCTGGCGCGGCTCAAGACCGTGCCCCTGCAGGCGCTCGACGGCCAGCCTTTCATCTCCTACTCGCCCAACGAAGGCAAGTACTTCCACGAACGCATTTCCGCCGCATTGGGGCAGGCCGGCGTGCGGCCCGACGTCGTGCAGCACGCCAGCCAGACGCACACCCTGCTGGCGCTGGTCCGCGCGGGCCTGGGCGTGGGCATCGTGCCCGCGTCAGCACGCGAACTGCGCCTCGATGGCGTGCATTTCACCGACCTGGAGGACTGCGCATTGCGCGCCGACATGTACCTGGCCTGGCGCATGCCGCAGGACAACCCGGCCGTGCCGGCCCTGCTCGACTGCGTCGCCCGCATGCCCACGACGGCCGCTGCACCCGCACCCGCACCCGCACCCGCACCCAACGCATCGGCGGACACCCCGCTTCCCGACTGACTACCCGACGGCGCATCAATCGACATCCGTCTCGTAGCGCCTCAGCTCAGGCCCCAGATCCACCGGCGCGCTGGCAGGCTGCGGTTCCGGCGACGCAGTGGGTATATACCGCCCCTGGTTGCGATTGGCCCGCGTCAGATAATGATCCGCCACCCGCTGCACCTCCACCAGCGTGGCATCCCGCACCCGGTCGCGTTCCAGGAAGATCAGACGCCAGTCACCGTTCACGCTCGCCTTGGACAACGCGTCGGTCAGCGCCTGCGGATCGGCCAACGTTCGCGTCCGCGTATCCAGCCAACGGCGCCGGGCCTGGTTCAGTTCCTCCTGCGTGTACGGATGCAGCCGCAACGTCTCCACCACACGATTCAGGACGCGCTGCGCGCTCTCCGTATCCATGGCGGGCTTGAGGGCGGCGCGGAATTCGATCAGGCCGTAGTCGCGCCATCCCAGCGCCTGGGTACTCACCTTGCCGGCCAGTCCCGTCGCCACCAGTTCATCCTGCAGCCGATGGGCGCCGCTCGCCGCCAGCATGTCGGCGGCCAGCAGCAACAGGGTATGGTCGCGGCTGCCGGTAGCGGGCACGTGATACATGGTGGCCACCAGCGGATAGCCACCCACGCGCCGCAGCGTCACGGCGTGATTGCCGTCCTGCAGCGGCTCGACCCGGTAATCCTCCGGCACGTTGCGGCGGGGCCGCGGCAGCTTGCCCAACGTATCGGCGATGGCCGACAGCGTGAGCGGGGCATCGAACCTGCCGGCGATGGTCAGCACGGCGTTGTCCGGCTGGTAGTACTCCGCCTGGTAAGCCTGCAGCCGGTCCAGGCGGACATTCGCCATATCCGCATGCGTGCCCATCGGATCGTTGCCGTAGCTATGCCAATGGAAGGCGGCGCCCCGCATCTTCTGCCGCAATACCCGTTCGGGAGTCTTATCCCTGACCTCCAGTTCCGCGAAGATGACGGGCAGCGCGGCTTCCACGTCCGCACGCCGCCAAGCGCTGTGCAGCATGGCGGCGGCGTGCCAGCCCAGATACCAGGCCAGGTCCATGTGGTTGGCCTGGAACGTGGCGACGTAGCGGGTGCGGTCGGCCGACGTGCTGGCCTTGACGTCCATGCCACGGCGCTGGAATTCGTCGGCAACGGCGGGCTGGCGGGGCGTGCCTGCCAGCACGAGGTGCTCCAGCAGATGCGACATCCCGCCCTGGCCTTCGTGCTCGTTGCGCGAACCCACCCGGTAGGTCAGGTCGATGGCGGTGACCGTCTGGTCCGCGTCGGGTGCCAACACGACGCGCAGGCCGTTGTCCAGCCGGTACTCGGTGATGCCCTCGGCGGTGATGGGCTTGCCATAGGCTTTGCCCAAGCCTTCCGGCAATCTGGCGGCGTCGGCCTGCAAGCTGATGAACGACATGAAGAGCAGGGCGGGCAGTCGGCGCGACAGCCCCGAAAAAACGAGAGGCATAAAGGGAATCCCTGGGATGTTATGGGGACCGGCAGTGCTGACCGGCGGCGCGGCGTTCTGACTCCGCACGCGGCACGTCTGTGGTCGGAGTGGCCCGCTGCGTTCCCGTCGGATGCCTCCGCGGACGTAAAAAAGCCATGGGCCGCTCGCGCGGCCCATGGCTTGGTCGGTGGATGTCCTGGGGACGCGCCCCGGGATTCCTTTCCAGGCTACTTCTTGTCCTGCTTTTCAGCCTTGTCTTCGGCCTTGCCCTGGTACTTGTCGAAATCACCCGCGTACACCGTGGTGAAAGCGGCCTGGTCGAAATACTTGCGCATGGCTTCGTTCACCTGCTCCAGCGTCAAGCCGGCGATCTTGCGGTCCATGTCGGCGACCCAGGTGAAGTCGCGTCCGCGACGGATGTAGCGGATCCAGGTGTCAGCCACCACGCCGTCCTGCGAGTACGCCAGACGGAAGTAGTTGTGCAGGGAGTTGACGCCGTCCTTCAGTTCTTGCGCGGTGAAGCCATCCTTCAGCACCCGGGTGGTCTCGTCGTACAGCGCCTGCTGCAGGCGATCGCGGTTCTGCGGCGCGTAGATGGCGCGCATGGTCCAGCTGCCTTGCGGCTCGAAGGAAGAGATGTCCAGGGTGCTGCCGACGTCATAGGACAAGCCGTCCTTCTCGCGGATACGGTCCCACAGGCGCGAGGAACCCGAGGAGCCCAGCAGATAGTTCGCCAGGTACAGCGCGGGGTAATCCGGCGCGGTGTCCTGCACCTTCAACGGCAGATAGGCCGCGAAGAAGGCATTGGCCTTGTCCGGCGTCTCCAGGTTGTAGTCCTTGGCCGGCACCGCGTGATAAGGCGTCGCGATGCGCGTGTAGGGCGCGCCGCGCTGCCAGCCTGCCAGGCTCTTCTTAAGCGCCGCCTGGACGGCGTCGGCATCGAAGTCGCCCACGGCCGAGAAGGCGATGGTGCCGGTGCCATAGAACTTCTTGTGGAAGGCCACCAACTTGTCGCGTGTCAGGCCGCGTACGGATGCCAGCGACTCATCGAACGTCGGCACGTAGCGGATGTCGTCCTTGGGCCACGGATTGTCGTGCCGTGCCAGGGTGCGCAGGGCCAGGGCCGGCGGTTCGGTCATGGCGTTCTGGATGGCGGTGGTGACCTGGGTCTTGTATTCGTCGACCTGGTCCTTGGGGAAGTTGGCGTTGCGGATCACTTCCAGCGCCAGGCTCACCGCCGCCGGCAGGTTCTCGCGCGTGGTCGAAATGACCACCGACAGATTGGTGCCCGAGCCGCTGAAGTGGACGTCCGCCTTGAGCTGGTCGAAGCGGTCGTCGATGGCCTGGCGGCTCAGCTTGCCGGCACCGCGGGTAAGCAGGTCGGCCACCGCGTCGGCCACGGTGCGCTGGCCCCGCAAGGTCTGCTCATTGCCGAACTGCAGCAGCAGCTTGGCATGCGCGCGGTGGCCGCGCGTGGGCTTGGACAGTAGCGCCAGGTCGACCTTGCCGTTGGGCAGGTCCAGGGTACGCCGCAGCGTTTGCTGGTTGATATTGGCCGGCGAGGCGTCGAAGGCGGCGGCCTGGGAATTGGCCGGGTCGCCCTTGTAGTCCTTGAGTACGGCGCTCAGGTCGACGCGGGTGTTGGCCGGCGCGCGCTCAAGCGCGGTGGTGGGGATGTAGCGGCCCTCGATGCGATTGCTGCGCAGGAAGTACTGTTCGGCCACACGCTGAACGTCGGGCAGCTTGGCGGCGCGCACGCGGTCGCGTTCCAGGAAGAACAGGCGCCAGTCGCCGGAGGCGATGGCCTCCGACAACGCGACCCCGATGCGTTCAGGATCGGAATAAGTGCGGTCCCAGTCGATCAGCCAACGGCTGCGGGCCCGATCCAGTTCTTCTTGCGTGAAGGGCTTCTGCTTGACGGACTCCAGCGTCGCCGTCAGCGTCTTCATGGCGACGTCCTGGTTCATGCTCGGTTCCAGCTGGGCGCCGAACATGGCGATACCGGGATCCAGCTGGTCCATCGTGAAGCCGAAGGTGCCGGCGGCCAGCTTGCGCGTGACCAGGTCATGGTAGAGACGGCCGGACGGTTCGGACGACAGGATGGTGGTGGCCAGGTCCAGCGGCGCGAAGTCCGGGCTGGCGGCGGCGGGGATGTGATACATCGCGGCCACCAGGGGCGTGCCGCCGACGCGGCGCAGGGTGACGGCGCGTTCGCCGTCCTGCACGGGCTCGACGGTGTATTCGCGGCGCAGCTTGCGGGAGGGCTTGGGCAGCTTGCCCAGCGTTTCGCTGATGGCCTGCAGGGTGCTGTCGGGATCGAACTTGCCGGCCACGATCAGCACCGCGTTATCAGGCTGGTAGTACTGGTGGTAGAAAGCGCGCAACTGGTCGATATCGACGTTTTCCACATCCGAGCGGGCGCCGATGGTGACCTTGCCGTAGCTGTGCCACTGGTAGGCGACGCCTTGCATCTTCTGCATCAGGATGTTGAAGGGGGAATTCTCGCCCCGTTCCATCTCGTTACGCACCACCGGCATCTCGGTGTCCAGGTCGGCGCGGGCGATCAAGGAATTGACCATGGCGTCGGCCTGCCAGCCCAGATACCACTTCAGGGTGTCGGGGTTGGCCGCGAAGCTGGCGAAGAAGTTGGTGCGGTCCGACGAGGTGCTGCCATTGGCCTGCAGGCCGCGGCGGTTGAATTCGCCCAGGGCATTGCGGGTGGTCGGCGTGCCCTTGAACAGCATGTGCTCCAGCAGGTGGGCCATGCCGGTTTCGCCATAGTTCTCCATGCGCGAGCCCACCAGATAGGTCATGTTGACCGTGGTGGTGGGCTTGGAATCGTCCGGCGCCAGCAGGATGCGCAGGCCGTTGCCGAGGCGAAACTCGGATATCCCCTCTACCGTACTGGTTTCAGTGACGCCATCCGGCACGGTCGCGGCGCCGGCCTGGAAGGCGATGAACGAGGAAAAAAGCAGAACTTTCAGCTGGCGCGACAGTGAGGGGAGATAAAGGCGCATGAATCTAGTAATCCTGCGGAGTAGACGAAGTTGTTGGAGTGTATACGGGGGGTGAAGTTCAGCCGGCGCAAGCTGTAACTGATTTTTGGGTTGGGAAAGCGGTTTTTTACGGTAACGAGTACGGGAATGACCGGAAACGGGGCGCCATCCTGTGGCTTCCTCGGGGAAAAGGGCGTCAACTGCACTTTTCGATGGGGCAATATACCGGCTGCCGACCTCATTGCAGAGGAGGCCGGCGACTTGGCGACGTCCAGAGCCGAGAGTAGTCTGGTACTGACAGATAGATGCCGCGCGCCGCAGTCCGACGCGCGGACCGCCCTTCGCCGGCTCAGCGCGAGGGGCGATGCACCAGCCCATCGCATCGTTACAACCATTCCTTCCGGCTCCAAGCAGGGCCGACGTTCGTTTCATACGCGGCCGCGGACGCCGCCCGGGGCGGAAGGTTTGAACGTGCCGCTTGCGGCCGGCGGGGAGCCGGCCTGCTCATGGAGGATTGCATCATGTTGACTGATATCGTCTCCCGCGCCCTGTCGCATCTGGCAGGCAATGAGCTGCCAAGGGAAAGGCTCAAGGGAACCTTCCGCTATGCGTATGCCAGCGATGACGGCAGGTACGTCGCCATCCTGACGCACGATCACATGACCTATGTCGTCGATCTGCCCGCCGGCCGGTATTGTGCCGAGGGCAGCGTCGCACCTTGCGGGTTTACCGGCCACGTCCTGGAAATGGAGGGGCAGGGCAAGGATGTCCGGACACGGCCCGCTTATGCCCGTATGTTCGATTTGGACATGGACGGTGACGAGATCGATTGGCGACAATGTCCGGAATCTTTCGGACGATTTCGTTCCGGCCGGGTATATTCCTAGGTCGAGCCGTGGTGGGTGAGCCGCCGGCGGCTGAATGAACGCATCCTGGGAATTCGAGAAGTGCTTAAGAAGACGCCGGCGCCGCGCGCCATGACGGGAACCCTCCTCTCCATCCTGCTGGGCTGCGGGCTAGGTCTGAACGCGCTTGCCGCGCAGGCCCAGGCGCCCGCGGCGGCCCAGCCCGCGCAAACCCAATCCACGCCGGACAACGCGCCCGCCAAGGACGCCACGCCCCCGGCCAAGGATGCGGCGCCCCCCAAGGACGCCGCACCCGCCAAGGCGCCGGCCAAGGAACCCGCGAAGGAGCCAGCCAAGCCGGCCGCCGCCAAGGAAGCCCCGAAGGACGCCCCTAAGGACGCTCCCAAGGATGCCGGCAAGGCACCCGCCAAGGAAGCCGACAAGCCCGTGGCCAAGGAAGGCGACAAGGCGGCCCCGGCCGCGACACCGGCCGCGGCCCCCGCAGCAGCCCCCGCGGCCCCGGCCGCCGATGCCGCCAAGGACACGCAGCGCGGCCCCGTGGTGGTGGAAGTCTTCCCGCCGGCCAAGGGTGCGCACCAACCGCAGTTCACGGTAGGCGAGGACGCTACCCGCCTGGACGCCGCCAAGCTTGGCGCGGCCCTGGGCGTGGTCGCCAAGGACAAGGCGCGCGGTCCCATGACTCCGGTTGCCATCCTGGTGAGCACCGATATGACCCTGTCGGATCTGAACGGCCTGGTCACCCTGGTAACCCAGGCCGGCATGAAGCAGGTTCGTTTCTTCACCATGGACAGCGAACGCTCGATGGTGACCGAAGTGGTGCCCCAGACCGGCTCGGCTTTCCCGCGCGGCCGCCTGGAGTCCGAAGTCATGGCTGCGCCCAAGGAACCGGACTGAGGCTGGCATGATCGCGGTCGATTGCACTCATGAGCGCCACGCTGGCGCCATCCTGGCGATTTTCAATCACGCCATCCTGACTTCCACCGCCTTGTACGACTACCAGGCCCGCAGCGAAGCGTCGATGCAGGCCTGGTTCGACGCCAAGCGCAAGGGCAACTATCCGGTGGTCGGTTTCGAAGACGAGACCGGTGTGCTGATGGGCTTCGCCAGCTACGGTCCGTTCCGGCCTTTCCCGGCTTTCAAGTACTCGGTGGAACATTCGGTCTATGTCGACCAGCGTTTCCGCGGTCGCGGGCTGGGCGAAGCGCTGTTGCGCGCCGTCGTCGAACGGGCGCGCCAGCAGGACTATCACGTCGTGGTGGGCGCCATCGACTCCACCAATGCCGTCAGCTGCGCATTGCACGAGAAGCTGGGGTTCACGCGGGCGGGCGAGATCAAGCAGGCGGGCTTCAAGTTCGGCCGCTGGCTGGACCTCCTGTTCTACCAATTGCAACTGGAAACGCCGCGCCAGCCGGTCGATGGCTGAATTGCCCATGGCCGGCGCGTACGTGGCGCATGGCCGGCCAGGGCTTCCCGCCTGCCTTTATTTGGACAGCGTTCGCATGGCCTGCTCCAGGCCCGCCACCGTCACCGGATACATGCGGTCGTGCATGATGTCGCGCAGCAGCGCGATGGACTGCCGATAGGTCCAGGACGCGGTCGGCTCGGGGTTGAGCCAGGCCGCCTTGGGCCAGGCCTCCAGCAGGCGCTGCAGCCACACCGCACCGGCTTCCTTGTTGGCGTATTCGACCGATCCGCCCGGTTGCAGGATCTCGTACGGGCTCATGGTGGCATCGCCGACGATGATCAGGCGCCAGTCGGCGTTGTACTTGCGCAGGATGTCCCAGGTGTCGAAGCGTTCATTGCTGCGCCGGCGCGCGCTTTGCCACAGGCTGTCGTAGGGGCAGTTGTGGAAATAGTAGACGTCCAGGTTGCGGAATTCGCTGCGCGCCGCGGAGAACAGTTCCTCGACCCGGCCGATGTGATCGTCCATGCTGCCGCCGACGTCCAGCAGCATCAGCACCTTGACGGTGTTGTGGCGCTCGGGCACCAGGCGCAGGTCCAGATGTCCAGCGTTGCGCGCGGTGCTGGCGATGGTGTCGTCCAGGTCCAGTTCCAGTTCCGCGCCCGCGCGGGCGAAGCGGCGCAGGCGGCGCAGCGCCACCTTGAAATTGCGGGTGCCCAATTCGAGCCGATCGTCGTAGTCGCGGAACTGGCGCATGTCCCACACCTTGACCGCGCTGCGGTTACCGGCCGACTCGCCCCCCACGCGTATCCCTTCCGGGTGATAGCCGCCGTTGCCGAAGGGCGATGTGCCGCCGGTGCCTATCCAGCGGTTGCCGCCGGCGTGGCGCCCCTTCTGTTCCTCCAGCCGCTCGCGGAACATTTCCATCAACTTGTCCCAGCCGTGCTTCTCGATGGCGGCTTTCTGCTCGGGCGTCAGGGTGCGCTCGAATTGCTTGATCAGCCAATCCAGGGGAATGTCCTTGCCGGCGGGCAAGGCGGCCTCGATGCCCTTGTAGTAGGCGCCGAAGGCCTGGTCGAAGCGGTCGTAAAGGGTCTCGTCCTTGACCAGGGCGGTACGCGCCAGGAAATAGAAGTCGTCCAGCGTGGGCGCCATCAGGTCGTGGCGCATGGCATCGAGCAGCGTCAGGTATTCCTGCACCGACACGGGCAGCTTGTGGGCCCGCAAGTGGTAGAAGAAGTCGATCAGCATGGCGCCGGCCGCCCCGTCAGCGCCGCGTGCCGGTGCGCGTCATCGCCGCCAGGCGTTCCAGCAGCTGCATGTCCTGTTCGTTCTTCAACAGGGCGCCTGCCATCAGCGGCACCGCGGTGGCCGCGTGGGCGTCGATCTCGGCCGCGGCCACGTCCTCGGCCAGCAGCAGGCGCAGCCAGTCGAGCAGTTCCGAGGTAGAGGGCTTCTTCTTCAGCCCGGGCGCTTCGCGCAAGGCGAAGAATGTGTCCAGCGCGGCGCGCAGCACGTCTTGCTTGAGATCGGGATAGTGCACCGCCACGATGTCGCGCATCGTGTCGCGATCCGGAAAACGGATGTAGTGGAAGAAGCAGCGGCGCAGGAAAGCGTCGGGCAGGTCCTTTTCGTTGTTCGAGGTGATGATCACCAGCGGCCGGTGGCGCGCGCTTATGGTCTGGCGCGTTTCGTACACATGGAATTCCATGCGGTCCAGTTCGCGCAGCAGGTCATTGGGAAATTCGATATCCGCCTTGTCGATCTCGTCGATCAACAGCACCACCGGCTCGTCGGCCTCGAAAGCCTGCCACAGCACGCCTTCGACGATGTAGTTGCGAATGTCGCGCACCTTCTCGTCGCCCAGCTGCGAGTCGCGCAGACGCGAGACCGCGTCATATTCGTATAAACCCTGGTGCGCCTTGGTGGTCGACTTGATATGCCATTGCAGCAGGGGCCGGCCCAACGCGGCCGCTACTTCCTCGGCCAGCATGGTCTTGCCGGTGCCGGGTTCGCCCTTGATCAGAAGCGGGCGCTGCAGTGTCAGGGCGGCATTGACCGCCAGCTTCAGATCCTCGGTGGCGACGTAGCGTTCGGTGCCGTCGAAGCGGGCGGCGGGGGCAGCGGATTGTGCAGCGGACATGAAACGTGAGCCTCCACGGGCAGGGCACGGGGCAGCGCCCATGCGTGGTCGATCGGGCAATTATCGTACAATCGCCAGGACTTTGCGTCCGGCTGGAGGGCTGGCGTGAGGTCCTCGCAGAAGTACCAACAGTAGTTCCAGCAACCAAGAACAGCCGAGACAAGAGCCCCCAATGAAGTTGCGAACGAATGTATTGCGTACGGTTGCAGTGATGGCCTTGACGGCATCCTGTGCGATCCCGGGTGTGACCCACGCGGCCGATGCCGCGCCCGCCGCTGCCGCCGCGACCCCCGCGGCGCCCAATTTGCAGGCGGCGCGTGACAAGATTTCGATGTGCATCGGTTGTCATGGCATCCCGGGATATAAAGCCAGTTTCCCCGAGATTTACCACGTGCCCATGATCGCCGGGCAGAATGCCAAGTACATCGAGGCCGCCTTGAATGGATACAAGAGCGGCGCGCGCAGTCATCCCACCATGGATGCCGTTGCGGCCAGCCTGTCCGACCAGGACATTACCGACCTGGCTGCGTATTACGCCAATCTCAAGTAACCCGGGGGCATCCATGAAACGCTATTTTCTCGCTTGCGCGGGTGCCGCGCTGCTGGCCTCGTTCAGCCTGGCGCAGGCCGCCGACCTGGACGCCGGCAAGGCCGTCTTCCAGAAATTCAATTGCGCGTCCTGCCATGGCGCGGACGCCAAGACCTCGGTCGATCCCGCTTATCCGGTGCTGGCGGGCCAGCATGAAGATTACCTGCGGCATGCGCTCAAGGCCTATCAGCGTGGCCAGTCAGGCGCCGCGGCGTCGGCCAATATCCGCAAGAATCCAGTGATGGGGGCCTTCGCGGTGCAGCTGTCGCCGGATGACATCGACAACGTCACGGCCTGGCTGGCCAGCCTGCCCAGCGACCTGGGCGTGCGGAAATAGGCAGATAAGGTCGGCAGGGGGCCGGGCATGGCCGGACGGCGTACGCCGCCAGCCGTCCGCACCGTTAGCGTTCTGCCCTTTGGCGTATCAAATCGATATACGTATCGCTGTCCAGCGGCTTGCCCAGCCGCTGCGCTTCCCATACCACCTGGCCCAGGCATTCCATGATTTCATGCGCGGCATGATGTGCATCGCTGCGCGCCGTCAGGCGCTGGTAGGCGGCGCGGATGCCGGGCGGATGATCGATCGACAATTGCTCGGCGATCGCCAGGTGCATGGACAGATGCAGGAAGGGATTGGTGCGGCCTTTTTCGACCGAGTAATCCTTGGTCATGGCGTCGGGGTCTTCCATGTCGCCGTGATATTCGGGATGCTCGACCAGCCAGTCCAGGGCCATCGATTCCAAAGGCGTAAGGACTTCCGAAGCCCGATGCTTGCGCCAGGATTCGATGAAAAATTCGCGGACTTGATCGCGTGAAGGATTGAACATGCGGAGAGAGGGCTGATACCGTTGTGCGCTGCGTCATGGCATTTTACTCCCGCCGCGCGGGGTCAAGCGCGCGAGGGGCGGTGCCGGCGATATAGAATGAGCCTTGCCTCGTCCGTAACCGCAGAGAGCCGTTGTCATGAGCTACCAGCATATCGTTGTCCCGTCCGCGGGCCAGAAAATCACCGCGAACGCCGACCAGACCCTTAACGTCCCGGACCAGCCCATCATCCCCTTCATCGAAGGCGACGGCGCGGGCGTGGACATTACGCCCGTCATGATCAAGGTCGTCGACGCGGCGGTGTCCAAGGCCTACGGCGGCAAGCGGCGCATCCACTGGATGGAGATCTTCGCCGGCGAAAAAGCCCGCAAGTTGTACGGCGACGATACCTGGCTGCCGCGCGAGACCATCGATGCCGTCAAGGAATACCTGGTTGCCATCAAGGGGCCGCTGACCACCCCCATCGGCGGCGGTTACCGATCGCTTAACGTCACCCTGCGGCAGGAACTGGACCTGTATGTCTGTCTGCGGCCGGTGCGCTATTTCAAGGGCGTGCCTTCGCCGCTGCGCGAACCGGAAAAGACCGACATGGTGGTGTTCCGCGAGAACTCGGAAGACATCTATGCCGGTATCGAATATCCGGCCGAGTCCAAGGACGCGCGCGCGCTGATCGATTTCCTGCGCACGCAGCTGGGCGCCACCTCCATCCGTTTCCCTGAAACTTCCGCCATCGGCATCAAGCCGGTGTCGCGCGAAGGCACCGAGCGCCTGGTGCGCAAGGCGGTGCAGTACGCCATCGACCACGACCGGACGTCGGTGACCCTGGTGCACAAGGGCAACATCATGAAGTTCACCGAAGGCGGTTTCCGCGACTGGGGCTATGGCCTGGTGCGCAAGGAATTCGCTGGTGAACAAATCGATGGCGGCCCGTGGTGCAAGGTGCGCAATCCGCGCACCGGGCGCGACATCATCGTCAAGGACGCCATCGCCGATGCGTTCATGCAGACCATCCTGCTGCGGCCGGGCGAGTGCGACGTGATCGCCTCGACCAACCTCAACGGCGATTACCTGTCGGACGCGCTGGCCGCCCAGGTTGGGGGCGTGGGCATCGCCCCGGGCGCCAATATGTCGGACTCCGTGGCCATGTTCGAAGCCACGCACGGCACCGCGCCCAAGTATGCGGGCAAGGACTATGTGAATCCCGGTTCGGAGATACTCTCGGCCGAAATGATGTTGCGCCATATCGGCTGGGCCGATGCCGCCGACCTGATCATCTCCAGCATGGAAAAAGCCATCCTGTCCAAGCAGGTGACCTATGACTTCGCCCGCCTGCTGCCCGGCGCCGCGCAAGTGTCCTGCTCCGGCTTCGGGCAGGTGATGATAGGCAAGATGTGATGGGCTCGCGGCGGCGCGTAAGCCGCCGCCGCTGCGCCCCTTGCCGTCGTTGCCGCACTATCCCGTGGGCCTGGACGCGGAGCACCGGCCACTGCCCATTGCGCCTGCTTGCCTTTACGCCGAAGGTATCAGTGCAGCCCCATCCATGACGGCGGGCATGGCCTGCCGCACCAGCTCCAGGAAGCGCCGCAGGCGCGCCGGGTAGTACCGCGCATAGGGATGCATCAGGTAGATAGGCAGGGGATCGGCCTGCCATGCGGGAATCAACTGGCACAGCCGTCCAGCCTTGATGTCTTCCGTGGTCATCCAGGCGGACTCGACGGCGGCACCCATCCCCAGCAGGGCGGCGTTGTGCAGGGCATACAGATTGTCGGTCAGTACGCGCGGCTGGATGGGCAAGCGGTATTCGGTCCGGTCGGCGTCATGCCGCAGCGTGACGGCATCACGGTAGAACGTGCGCAAAGCCGCCCAAGGCAGCCCGGCCAGATCGCCAGGATGGCGTGCCTCGGCCACCGTCGCGGCCAGCGCCGGGGCGGCGACGACGATCCGGGGTATTTCCGAAACCCGGCTGGCCACCAGCTCGACATCGCCCACTTCCCCCACGTGCAAGGCGCAATCGATGCCTTCCGCGACGAAGTCGGGACGCCGGTCCTGCAGCAGCCATTCCACCGAAACCTTGGGGTAGCGGGCCAGATAGTCGGCCAGCAGCGGCATCAGCTGGCGCTGGCCGAAGGCGTGCGGCACCAGCACCCGCAGCGTGCCTTCGGGCTCATCGGCCACGCCACGCAGGTCTTCTTCCATGGCGCGCCAGTTGTCCAGCAGGTCGCGGGCGCGGGCGTAACAGCGTTCGCCGTCCTCGGTCAGCTTCATGACGTGGGTCGTGCGTTGCAGCAGCCGCAGGCCCAGAAAGCGTTCCAGCGCCTGCAGGCGGCGGCTGATGGTCGGCTGCGTGGTGCCCAGGCGCGCGGCGGCGGCGGACAGGCTGCCCGTCTCGACGATGCGGATGAAAGTCTGCATCAGCTCGATCCGGTCGACACCAGGGGCTGTTTGCGCGGTTATCTTCGATTCGGTCATGCGCATAGCGTATAAGCTATCTGCGCACCATGCTACTACCGCAGCGTGTCATTCGTCTGGAGAATGCGAACCGTCGAACATTCCTCCGGGACATCCACCATGTCTTCTCTACCCATGAATCAGAATCCACAGGCCGCTGCGGCCACCCCCGGCACGGGATCCCAGGAAAACCTATCCGGCGGGCTGATCCTGCTGCTGGCCGTGGGCACGGGCGTCAGCGTGGCCTCGCTGTACTACAGCCAACCCATGCTGGGCGTGCTGAGCGGCGCCATCCACGCCAGCGAGCGCCAGGTCGGGATGGTGCCGACCCTGACCCAATTGGGTTATGCGCTGGGCCTGCTGTTGCTGGCGCCACTGGGTGATCGTTACGATCGCCGCAACATCATCCTGATAAAGGGCACGCTCTTGGCGCTGTCCCTGCTGGCCGCAGGCCTGGCGCCGTCGCTCGGCTTCCTGCTGGCGGCCAGCCTGGCCGTCGGCCTGTCGGCCACCATGGCCCAGGACCTGGTGCCCGCCGCGGCCACGCTGGCGCCGGTGGCGCACCGGGGCAGGGTGGTCGGCATCGTCATGACCGGCCTGCTGCTGGGGATACTGCTGTCGCGCGTGGTCAGCGGCTTCGTCGCCGAGCAGTTCGGCTGGCGCGCCATGTACGTGGCGGCCGCCGCGGGCCTGGCCGTGATCGGCGTCGCCTTGTGGCGCGGCCTGCCGCGCTTCGCACCGACGACTTCGGTGTCCTACGGCGCCTTGATGGGTTCGCTGTTCAGCCTGTGGCGCCAGCATCCGGCGCTGCGTCGGGCCGCCGTGGCGCAAGGCCTGCTGTCCCTGGGCTTCAGCGCTTTCTGGTCGACCCTGGCGGTGATGCTGCATGAAGCCCCGTTCCACATGGGCAGCGCGGCGGCGGGTTCCTTCGGCCTGGCCGGCGCGGCGGGCGCCCTGGCCGCGCCCCTGGCGGGCCGGATTGCCGACCGCAGCGGTCCTGAGCGCGTGACGCGGCTGGGCGCGGGCCTGGCGGCGCTGTCATTCCTGGCCATGGCCTTGGCGCCGCTGTTGCCCACCACGCATAGCCAGATCATGCTGATCGTGGCCAGCGCCATCGGCTTCGACTTCGGCATCCAGGCCACGCTGGTGGCGCACCAGACCATCGTCTACGGCATCGATCCGGGCGCCCGTAGCCGCTTGAACGCATTGCTGTTCACCAGCGTGTTCGTCGGCATGTCCGTGGGGGCGGCACTGGGCAGCCTGGCCCTGGCGCAATGGGGCTGGATGGGCGTGGTGGGCCTGACTACCTTGGCGGCGGTGGGTTCGCTGCTGGTGCGTCTGACGGCGCGACGCCGCTGAGCGACTCCTGGCGGCGGATATTCCGCCTCGGATATCGGCCGGCTGATATTTTTCGGCTGGTATTTTGGGAGCTGTTGTTCGTGATTGATATCGGTGGTTGATATCCGAATCTGGTCTCGCAATGGAAAATAATATCGGCGACCCGTGGGTCGCCGATATTCGTCTCAATCACGCAACTTGCGTCATGCCGCTTCGCCTTCCGCGCGATCCTGCAATTGCCGCATGTGGGCCAGCGCTTCCAGTTTCAGCGCCGGTGGCAGGCTGTGATAGGCCATCAGCATTTCTGCCATGTCGTCGTCGCGGGCATAAAACCAGGGCGCGGGGATATCCAGGGCCGAAGCCAGTCTTTCGATGAGAAAAAAGCCGGGCGTATGCTTGCCACGCTCGTACTGGTTCATGCGGGAACTGGCGGACATTTCGTCCAGTCCGGCCAGTACGCCCAACCGCTCCTGGGAAATCCCGGCACGCAAGCGCGCTTCCTTGAGCCTCGATGTGAGCATATGAGCGACCAGATATGAGGGATTCAAAAGCTCAGGATGGTCGTAGATTTCGCTTGACCGCTTCCTAAGATTTTCGTAGTGCTAGAAGAGTCAGAATTTGAAACAATGTTTCTCCGCGCGACATTGTCGACAAACTGGGCTAAGGTATGCGGCAGTGCTGCGGTTGTGCCTATTTTGAACCCGCCGCGAACGGTGTCTATTTGGGGAATACCTGTAGGTCTCCTGGGGCTAATTCCCGATATAGCCAAGCAAATTGGCGCCTTTTTGATCAATCCCTCGACGTTACGGAATACTACAATCCGGTGTCCGCGCCGGTGGTATCCGCGCAGTATGGGGGCTTTGGTCGCTAGGTACGCAAATACCGGCAAATTTGCGAGCAAGGTGTACCGGCGAGGTCGTGCCAAATCGACTCGCTTGTATACCTGCCTCTACATGTGAACGTAAGCGGGCCTGCCGGGCCCGGAGTTGAGTGTGCACGTGATCCCTTCTACTACCCGTGAACTGCAGGCGACGCTTCAGCAACTGGACGCTGATCTGCGTAAGCTGACCTCGACAGTTCATGCCTTATTGCATTGTCTTCCGGGGGCTCCCCTGGATGATGCGGCCAACGCAGCGCCCGTCGTGCGACAGATGCCACCGCGTGCCCTGCCGGGCGTCATCGATGCGATGCCGGTTGCACCGTCCTCACCCCCGGCGCTTGCCGTGGAGGCGGGCAGCGAGCAATGGCGTTTGCGCGACGGCGGCTGGACGCTGGTGTCGCCGCGCGGCCAGCGCCTGGTGCTGACGACGCTGGAGCGCAAATTCATGCTGTCCTTGTTCGGCGCGGCCAGCCGCAGCCTGGCGCGCGCGGAACTCAGCGCGCTGGCGCCATCGACCGGTGAGAGCGGTGAGCATCCGGCATCGTCGCCGCGAGGCGTGGACGTCATGGTCAGCCGCCTGCGCCGCAAGGCACAGGCGATGGGCATGCCGCTGCCGCTACGTTCGGTGCGCCGCTGGGGCTATATGTTCACCGAGGCCGCGCTGGTCGATTGATCGGCCATGGCGGCAGGTGCCGCCGGCAGCTTCTTCAGCAGGTGTCGGCGGCAGCCTCTCCAGCAGGCGCCGCAGGCGACCGGCCAGCGCATTGCTGGCCGGCATCAATGGCGGCCGCAATTCGTCCTGGATCAGGCCGGCCATGGCCAGGGCTTTTTTCACCGGGGCCGGATTCGGTTCGGAGAACAACAGACGCACCAGGGGCTTGAGCTGGTCTTCCAGCGCGCGCGCCGCGCTGGCTTGGCCGGCTTGCGCCAGCCGCATCATGGCGACGAACAGATCCGGGCGAACATGGGCCGACGCCGCGATGGCGGTCTGCCCGCCGGCCAGGAAAAAATCACACAAGGCCGCGTCTTCGCCACATACCGCGGGCACCTGGCCGCGCTGCAGGATGGCCATCAGCCGCGTGGCGTCGCATTCCTTCACGCCGGCGATCGGCTGGGTGGCGGCCAGCGTTTCCATGCTCTCCACGGTCAGCGCCGAACCGGTGCGCTTGGGCACGTTGTAAAGCATGATGGGGTACTCGGTGGCCCAGGCCAGTTGGCGGTAATGCCAACGCATGCCTGCCTGCGTGGGACACAGGTAGTAGGGTGGCGGGATCAGGTAAGCCACGGGCTCCAGGCGGTTCAGCCGTCGCATCGCCGCCGCCACGCCATTCGTGTCGACGCCGCCCAGCCCCAGCATGATCGGCAGCGCGCTGGCCTCGGCGTCTGCGCGCAGGGCGGCCACCATGTCGCAGCGTTCGGCCAGGCTCAGCAGGCTGCCTTCGCCGGTGGATCCGAACAGCACCAGGCCGTCGATGCCGGCGCGCCGATAGTAGCGCGCCAGGCGCACCGCGGCGTCTTCGTCGACGCGACCCAGGCGCATGGGGGTCACCATCGGCAGCCACAGCCCGGTTGGTACCGGCATGGCGGCGGCCATCAATGCAGCACCGTCAGGTCGCGGCCAACTTCTGCGTTGACCGGGGTAGCGAGGATGGCGCCGAATTCCGCTTCAGGGATGCCTGCCATGATGGCGTCCATCAAGGCCGCCAGTTCGCTGCGGCAGGCCTGCAATTGCAGCGTCGTCACGCCGCGCGCGTCCGCCGTTCGCGTCTCGGCCTTGAGTGTGTAGATGTCGATGCGGTCGCCCAGGGCACGATGCAGGGCGCGGCGCACCGCCTGCGTATCGGCGGTGGGTACGCGCACGGTCAGGCGGACGTCGGCGGTGCGTGCACGCGCGGTTGCGGGCAATACCGTGGAGGCGGCGGCGCGGCGGCCGTGGGCAGCGGGATGGGTAGCGGCGATGAAATCGGAGATCAGGGGCATGTCAGGGGAAGGCGCCGCGCCCGGCGGGCGGGGGAGGCCAGTGGTGGATGACGATTCCACTGTAGGACCGCGCGGATAAACGCCTGCGAAAAATGCACGCCTTCCGTATAAAAATCGTGTCAACCGCGCGGGCCCTGGCTTGCCTAGAACGTCTTGGTCAAGGACGCCAGCACCGTGCCGCGGCCCATGTCGCGACCTTTGGTGTTGGTGTAGACGGCGCGGTCAGCGTTGGTGTCGATGTAGGCCACCGCGACGCTGAAGCCCTGGCCCAGGTCCTTGGTGAGGCCCAGCTTCCAGTCGTAGTAGGAACCGTTGTCGACGTTGCGCAGGTATTGATAGCCGACGTGCGTGTTGACCGTGAGGCCCCACACGCCGGTGTCGAAGTTGCCATTCAGTTCGACATACTGGCTGCCCTTGGAGCGGGCGAAGCCGAACAGATTGGTCGGCGCGTAGGAGTACTTCAAGGCTACCGGGCCATAGCCCACGCTGCCATAGATTTCCGTGGTGTCGGGGTTGGTATAACCGGACGGATAGTCACCAGGGTAGTAGTACCTGAGCACGCCGAAATCGAAGGGAACGTCAGCGGCGAAGTTGCCCCGATAGCCGCCGTAGAAATCCATCTCCACCGGCGCGGACACGTCACTGTTGCTGTCGGCCAGCCAGCTGATGCTGGAATTCCAGTTGCCGATGTAGAAGCCGCTGCTGTGGGCAAAGTCGAAGCCGCCCTGGATGGCAGGCTTGTTGTCCGTCTGCATGATGCCGCGATAGCGGTATTGCGATGCCAACGTCAGATTGGCGCTGAGCGTGTAGTCAGGCGCGGGGGCGGCGGTGCCGCCTGGGACGCTGTCCGCCGTCGTGCCGGGGGCGTTGTCCGCGCGGCTGGTGGCGGGGTAGCCCAGCGCCAATGCAGCCGTCAAGGCTGCGGCAAGGACCGCGATATGGGACCTTGTCCGGGCCATCGATGCTTGCGTGAACGTGAACTGCATGGTGTTTCTCTCCTGTGTTGCGCCTCGCACGCGCGAGAGGCTGCGCAACGATAGGAAGAAACGCCTAAAGGCCGACTCAAAAGGCGAGCCACGCGTATCAACAAGCTATAAAAATAAGAACCCTCGCGCCTCGCCTCGCCTTAACCGGCGAAGCGATACCCCACCCCTACTTCCGTCAACAGGTAGACGGGCTGAGCGGGATCGGCTTCCAGCTTCTGCCGCAGATGCCCCATGTAGATACGCAAGTAATGGCTGCTTTCCACATGCGACGGTCCCCACACCTCACGCAGCAATTCCCGGTGCGTCATGACCTTGCCGCGATGCGCCAGCAAGACAGCAAGCAGGCGATATTCCATCGCGGTCAGGTGCACGTGGCTGCCATCGCGTGTCACCACACGCCGCGCGAAATCCACGCTCACGCCACCGAAAGTGATCTCGGCCGAATTGCCCGCGCCGCCGCGCCCGTGGCGGCGCAGCAGCACGCGTAGCCGTGCCAGCAACTCTCCGACGCCGAAGGGTTTGGCCAGGTAATCGTCCGCGCCCGCATCCAGCGCGGCGATCTTGTCGGCTTCGGCGCTGCGGGCCGACAGCACCAGCACCGGCACCTCGGTCCAGCCGCGCAGGTCGGTGATCAGGTCCATGCCGTCGCCGTCGGGCAGCCCCAGGTCCAGCACCACGGCGTCGGGCTGGCGGGTGCCTGCCTCGATCAGGCCACGCTTGACGGTCTGTGCGTCGAAGACCTGGCAGCCCTCGCTCTCCAGCGCGTCGCGCACGAAGCGGCGGATATGGGGATCGTCCTCGATCAACAGCACGGTGGGTTGGAAATCGAACATATTGGGTTCAGTTGCTGTCTGGGGTTCAGTTTCTGTCCGGGCTTCAGCTGTGTCCGGGCTTCAGTGTGTGCCGCGTTTTTAGTGCGCGTCCGCGCCGGCTTCGGGATCCAGGTCCGGCGCCGGCCGCAAGGGCAGCGCGATGATAAAGCGTGCGCCCCTGGGTGTTCCCGCTTCCACCCAGATGCGGCCATCGTGCGCGCTCATGATGGCCTGGCACACCGCCAGGCCCAGCCCGACGCCGGGCGTGGCGGACTCGCGTTCGCCCCGAACGAATTTCTGGAAGATGCTGCGCTCGGCGCCCGGTGCTACGCCCGGGCCATCATCGGCCACGGCGATGTGCATCTCCGCTTCAACGACATCGGCCTCGATACGCACCTGGCTGCCCGGCGGCGTGTACTTGGCGGCGTTCTCCAGCAGATTGCACAGCACCCGCTGCAGCAGCACGCCGTCGCATTCCACCAGCGGCAGATCGGACAGCGGCGCCACCGACACCCGATGGCCGCGCAGGGGCTCACGCGTGTCGGCCAGGGCCGCGCCCACCAGTTCCTCCACCGATTGCCATTCCTTGCGCAGCGTCACTTCGCGATTCTGCAGCCGCGCCATGTCCAGCAGATTCACCACCAGCGCGTGCATGCGGTAGGCCTGCTGGCGCATGGCGGCGGCGATCTCGCGTTGGGACGCCGGCAAGGGCGGCGTGGCGGCCAGCAGGTTCTCGCTCATGCCGACCAGGCTGGTCAAGGGCGTGCGCAGGTCGTGCGAGACGGCCGCCAGCAGGGAGTTGCGCAACTGTTCCGACGTCATGTCGACCAGCGCCGTCTGCGCCACTTCCACATAATGCAGGCGCTCGATGGCAATGGCGATGACGGCGGCATAGGTCTCCAGCTGGCGGCGTGCTTCCGTGGCCGCGAAGGCCGCGCCGCCGGGCGGCTGGATCACCAGCACGCCGCGGGTGCGCATGGGCGCCTTCAGCGGCAGGTAGAACAGCGGGCTGGCGGACAGCGTGGCCGTACCGGCCCCGGCGGGCTGGGCATGGTCGAACACCCATTGGCCCAGCGCCATCTCCACATTCAGCGGCGTTTCCGTGCTGGCCAGCCGCAAGCGGTCGTGCTCGTCCAGCACCAGCAGCGCGCAAGGGGTGCTGAAGGCGGCGTCGATGAAGGAAACGGCCGATGCGACGATCTGCTCGGGCAGCAAGGCCGACGACAGTTCGCGGGCGAATTCATACAGGCCATGCGCCACGCTCGCGCGGCGGGCGGACAGCCGGGCTTGTTCGCGCAGGCCCGCGGTGAGTTGCCCCACCAGCAGGCCGACGGCCAGCAGCACCAGGAAGGTCAGCAGGTATTGCACGTCCGACACCGCGAAGGATTTGAGCGGCAGGACGAAGAAGAAATCGAAGGCCATCACGCTGATGACCGACGCCAGGGCGGCCGGTCCGCGGCCGTGGCGCAGCGCCACCGCCATCACCGCCAGCAGATAGAACATGACGATATTGGTCTGGTGCAGCGCCGGATAGGCGACCAGCGAAACCAGCGTGGCGATGGCGCAGTAGGCGCCCGACCACACGTAGGGCATGAAGGATGGCGCGCCACGTCGAACGCTGCCGATGTCATTGCCGCGCCCGCTTTCGGTGCCGCGAGCGCCGTCGCCGGCGCCGATGTCGCGTCCGCGACCGGGCCGGCTGCCGCTACTGCTCAGATCGCCGCCATCCGCGGTCCTGGGCTCTCGCCCGTGGCCGGACATCGCCCGCGCTGGCGGGGCGTGCACCGGTGCTGCCAGGCGGATCACGTCCAGGTCCGGGCAGCCTGCCGCCAGGCGGTCGGCGAAGCGCTGGCGGCGCCAGGGGCCGACGCTGGACAGGGCGGCCGTGAGCCACCCGGCCAGGCCAGCCGGGCTCGCCAGGCCGGCCAGCAAGCCGCTGCTGGTTTCCGTGCGCCCCAATACCGCCTTGGTGATGTTGTGGCGCCGCACATAGGCGCTGACCGCTTCCACCATATCGGTGCCGGACAGGGTTTCGACGTGGGCCTCGAGGCTTTGCGCCAATGCCAGCGCGGCCTGCAGCGCCCTGGCCCGCGACGCAGGCAGCGGCGCCGCGCGCGGCACTTCCACCGTGATCACGTGCAGATCGCAGTCCAGCTGTTGCGCCAGGCGATGCGCGCCGCGCACGACGGACTCGGCGCCATCGGCGGCGGCCAGGCAGGCCAGCACGGCTTCGCGCGTACGCCAGACGTTGGCGATGGCGCTGTCG
The DNA here is from genome assembly GCF_002209485.1 of Achromobacter sp. HZ34. Taxonomy (GTDB): domain Bacteria; phylum Pseudomonadota; class Gammaproteobacteria; order Burkholderiales; family Burkholderiaceae_B; genus Bordetella_C. The sequence continues at coordinate 304,682 of NZ_NJIX01000006.1, forward strand.
CGCCGGTAGGCCTGGACGTCGTCATCGACGCGGTCGGCGGTGCGGCGCAGGGCCAGTTCACGCAGGGCGATCAGATTGCCCTTGCGGAAGAAATTGCGGGCGGCGTGGCGGGCCTGGTCGGGCAGATAAACCTTGCCTTCGCGCAGGCGGCGCAGCAGTTCGTCGGGAGGCAGGTCGACCAGCACCACTTCGTCGGCGGCGTCGAATACCGCGTCGGGGACCGTTTCCCAGACGCGCACGCCGGTGATGCTGCCCACGGCTTCGTTCAGGCTGTCCAGGTGCTGGGCGTTGAGGGTGGTCCAGACGTCGATGCCTGCGGCCAGCAGTTCCTCCACGTCCTGCCAGCGCTTGGCGTGGCGGGAACCGGGGGCATTGCTGTGGGCCAGTTCATCGACGAGTATCAGTTGCGGGTGGCGGCGCAGGGCGCCGTCGAGGTCGAATTCATGCAGGGTGTGGCCGCGATGCGTCAGGGCGGCGCGTGGCAGGACGTCCAGGTCGCGCAGCAGGGCGGCGGTGTCGTTGCGGCCGTGGGTTTCGACGACGCCGGCCAGCACCTGGGTGGCCTGGGCGTGCAGGGCGCGGGCGGCGGTCAGCATGGCATAGGTCTTGCCGACGCCGGCCGACGCGCCGAAATACACCCGCAGCCGACCGCGCACGGCGCGCTTTTCAGCGGCGTCGATATCGCGCAGCAGGGCATCCGGATCGGGACGGGCGCGAGCGGAGGCGGACATGAAGTGGCTATCCTTGCGATCGATACAGCCGTCGGTCACACACACCGACCGGGCCAGCCGCCACTATACGCGGCGGCAGGAGAACCGATGCGGCGTCGGCGTCGTCCTGAATGCGTGGACCGATGTTCTCATCGGCCAGGCCGGAAGAAACCATGACTCCTTTCCCCAGAAAATCCATCCTTGCGCAGGTCATTCCATCCCCCCTGGGGGATGGATGACGATTTGCATGACGCTTGTGTCCTTCATGCTCGGCAAGGCGTTTAGCGACCGGTCTTCACGCCATCCAGGTCCAGGTTCAACGCCAGTACGTTGACCCCCGGCTCGCCCAGCAAACCAAGCCATGGCTTGCGGGTGTGGACGGCGATGCGCTGCTCCACCTCGGCCAACGCCAGGCCACGTTCGCGCGCCACGCGGGGCGCCTGGTAGCGGGCGGCGGCGACGCTGATGTCCGGATCCAGCCCGCTGCCCGAGGCGGCGATCAGGTCCACCGGGATGGGCGCCGTATTGCCCGGGTCGGCCGCATGCAGGGCGGCGACGCGAGCCTGCACGGCCTCGGCCAGGGCCGGATTGCGTGGCCCCATGTTGGAACCGCCCGAAGCGGCCGCGTTGTAAGGCATGGGCGCGGTCGCCGACGGCCGGCCCCAGAAGTAGCGCGGCGACGAGAAAGGCTGGCCGATCAGGTCCGAGCCTACCGCCTTGCCGTTGGCCTGCAGGACCGAGCCATGTGCCTCGTAGGGAAACAGCGCCTGCGCCGCGCCCGTGGTGGCGTAGGGATAGATGATGCCGGTGATCACGCTCAGTGCCAGGAAAACGGCCAGCGCCGGGCGCAGCAGGCCGCCTTGGACAGGCGCCCCGTCTTGCGGCAGCGCGCCGCTACGTTTGATGTCAGTGGTTTTCATGATGGGTGTCCTATTCGCTGTAGCGTCAATTGCTTGCAGAGATTGTTTGAATCAAAGGCGGGGGACCCGCCTTTACCTCCCCATCCCGGCGCCGGGGATCTTTCGCGGGATGGCTCGGGAACGTGGCCGTGGCGTGCCGTGCGACCATGCCGCGTGATCACGTCCAGCCCAGTGCCGCCAGCACCATGTCGATCACCTTGATGCCGGCGAAGGGCACCAGCAGGCCGCCCAGGCCGTAGACCAGCAGGTTGCGCCGCAGCAGCGTGGCGGCCCCCAGCGGGCGATAGCGCACGCCCTTGAGCGCCAGCGGGATCAACACCACGATGATCAGGGCGTTGAAGATCACCGCCGACATGATGGCCGAGGCCGGCGTGGCCAGGCCCATCACGTTGAGCACCCCCAACTGCGGATACACGCTGGCGAAGGCCGCCGGAATGATGGCGAAGTACTTCGCCACATCGTTGGCCACGCTGAAGGTGGTCAACGCGCCGCGCGTCATCAGCATCTGCTTGCCGATCTCGACGATCTCGATCAGCTTGGTGGGATTGGAATCCAGGTCCACCATATTGCCGGCTTCCTTGGCCGCCTGCGTGCCGGAATTCATCGCCACCGCCACGTCCGCCTGGGCCAGCGCCGGCGCGTCGTTGGTGCCGTCGCCGGTCATCGCCACCAGGCGCCCTTCAGCCTGGTAGGTGCGGATCAGCTTCAGCTTGGCTTCCGGCGTGGCCTCGGCCAGATAGTCATCGACGCCCGCTTCAGCGGCGATCGCCGCTGCGGTCAGCTTGTTGTCGCCGGTGATCATCACGGTCTTGATGCCCATGCGGCGCAGCTCGCCGAAGCGTTCCTTGATGGCCGGCTTGACGATGTCCTTCAGTTCCACCACGCCCAGCACGCGGTTGCCATCAGCCACCGCCAACGGCGTGCTGCCCCGCCGCGCTACGTCATCGGCGGCGCGCGTCACCGCGGCATCCATGGTGACGCCGTGCTCGGCCAGCCAGCGCCGCACGGCATCCACCGCGCCCTTGCGCAATTGGCGGCCATCGACGTCGACGCCGCTCATGCGCGTCTGCGCGGTGAAGGGGATGACTTCCATGGCGGATCCGGGCGCAACCGCGGCGTTCCCCGCAACAGCCTGCTCGCTGCCGGCAAGTACGCCGGCAACCGCTCCGCGATCGCCTTCGGCGCCACGCACCGCGCGTCCATGCACCATCCCGAGCGTCTTCTCCGCCAGCACCACGATGCTGCGGCCTTCCGGCGTCTCGTCGGCCAGCGAGGCCAGGCGGGCCGCCTCGGCCAGCTCCCGCGGCGACACCCCCGGCGCGGGCATGAACGCCGAGGCCTGGCGGTTGCCGAACGTGATGGTGCCGGTCTTGTCCAGCAACAGCACATCGACGTCACCAGCGGCTTCCACCGCGCGGCCCGACATCGCCATCACATTCGCCTGCATCATGCGGCTCATGCCGGCCACCCCGATGGCCGACAGCAGGCCGCCGATGGTGGTCGGGATCAGGCACACCAGCAGCGCCACCAGGGCCGTCACGCTGACCACCACGCCGGCCTTGCTGACCAGCACCGCATATTGCGCGAAGGGCAGCAGCGTGACGGTGACCAGCAGGAAGACCACCGTCAAACCCACCAGCAGGATGGTCAATGCCAGTTCGTTGGGCGTCTTCTGGCGCTTGGCGCCTTCCACCATGGAGATCATGCGGTCGAGGAAGCTTTCGCCTGGATCGGCGGCGACACGCACGAACAGCCAATCGGACAGCACCCGCGTGCCGCCGGTCACGGACGAAAAGTCACCCCCCGCCTCGCGGATCACCGGCGCCGACTCACCGGTAATGGCGCTTTCGTCCACCGAGGCCACGCCGGCCAGCACCAGACCGTCGCCGGGGATGGTGCCGCCCGCTTCGACCAGCACCACATCGTCCTTGCGCAGGTCGCCGGAAGCGCGTGCGATGGCGCGCGCGCGCCAATCGTCCGGGTGGGCATGGGCGATGTCCGCCGGCTTGAAATCGCGCAGCAGATTGGCCGTCAGCGTGGTGCGCAGCCCGCGCAGCGCGGCTGCCTGCTGCTTGCCGCGGCCTTCTGCCAGGGCTTCGGCGAAGTTGGCGAACAGCACGGTGAACCACAGCCACAGGGCCACGCCCAGGATGAAGCCAGCGGGGGCTTCCGCCTGTCCCCGCAGCGCCATGATCCACAGCAGCGTCGTCAGGATGCTGCCGACGTAGACCACGAACATGACAGGGTTCTTGACCTGCGCCGACGGCGCCAGCTTGCGCAGGCTTTCGACGACGGCCGGGAAGAGCAAGGTCATGGAAAAGAAGTTGAAGTGCCGCGGGGCCGGCACGGCGCCGTCCTGCACCGGCGTCAAACCGGCGGCGGTATCGTTGTTGGTAAGGGCCATGATGGTTTCAGCCTTTCAATAAGGGGCGGACGCCGGCCGCGCGGCATCCGGGTGGGTCCCGGACGGGCGCCCGGAAAATGTCCGAGGGGCGCCGGCGCGGCGGCAGGTCCTAGCGTTGCAAATGTTCCGCGACCGGACCCAGCGCCAGCGCCGGTACGTAGGTCAACGCGCCGACCAGCAGCACCGCGCCGATCAGCAGCACGACGAACAGCGGGCCATGGGTGGGCATGGTGCCGGCGCTCGCCGGGACGCGCCGCTTGGCGGCCAGCGAACCGGCCATGGCCAGGATGGGCACGATGACAGCGAAACGTCCGAACCACATCGCCAGGCCCAGCAGCACGTTGTAGAAGGGTGTGTTGGCGGACAGCCCCGCGAAGGCGCTGCCATTGTTGTTGGCGGCCGAGGTAACGCCGTACAGGATTTCCGAGAATCCATGCGCGCCCGGATTGGCCACGCCAACCTGGCCCGCCGCCACGCTGACGGCCACCGCGGCGCCCACCAGCACCAGCAGGGGCGTGGCCAGGATGACGATGGAGGTCATCTTCATCTCGTGCGCCTCGATCTTCTTGCCCAGGTATTCCGGCGTGCGGCCTATCATCAAGCCGGCGATGAATACCGCCAGGATGGCGAAGGCCAGCATGCTGTAGAGCCCCGTGCCGACGCCGCCAAACACCACCTCGCTCAGCTGCATCAGCAGCATGGGTACGAATCCGCCCATGGCCGACAGCGAATCGTGCATGGCGTTGACCGCGCCGCAGGACGCCGCCGTGGTCACCGTGACGAACAGCGTGGTGGCATTCAGGCCGAAGCGCGTCTCCTTGCCCTCCATATTGCCGCCCGGACTGAACGCACCGCTGGTGGCATCCACGCCTTGCTGCGCCAGCATGGGGTTGGCCGTCGCCAGCGGGCTGGCCGTTTCATAGTGCCCGGCCACCAGCGCGAAGACGATGAACAGCACCGTCATCGACGCCAGCACCGCCAGGCCCTGGCGCCGGTCGCCGACCATTTCACCGAAGGTGAAGCACAGGGCGGCGGGCAGCAGCAGGATGGCCAGCATCTGCACGAAATTCGACAGCGCGGTCGGGTTCTCGTAGGGATGCGCGGAGTTGGCATTGAAGAAGCCGCCGCCGTTGACGCCCAGCAGCTTGATGGCTTCCTGCGAAGCCACCGGACCCATGGCCAAAGTCTGCGTCGTGGCGGTGGCGTTCTCGGTAAGCGCTTGTCCCGCCTGGTCCAGCACGGGCTGGCCAGCCGCATCCAGCTTGGGCTGCGTGTATTGCACGGACTCGACCAGCGGCACCTGCTTGTACTCGTCGAAGTTCTGGATCACACCCTGGCCGACGAAGAACAGCGCCACGATGAAGGACAGCGGCAACAGCACGTACAGCGTGCTGCGCGTCATGTCGACCCAGAAATTGCCGACCGTGCTGGCGTTGTGACGGGCGAAGCCGCGGATCAGGGCCAGCACCACGCCGATGCCGGTGGCGGCGGACACGAAGTTCTGTACCGTCAGCACCAGCATCTGCGTCAGGTAGCTCATGGTCGATTCGCCGCCATAGCCTTGCCAATTGGTGTTGGTGACGAAGCTGATGGCGGTATTCAGCGCGGAGTCCGGCGTCACCGGCCCGAAGCCGGCCGGATTCAGCGGCAGCAGGCCTTGCGCGCGCTGCAACACATAGGTGGCCAGCGCACCCAGCACGCTGAATACCAGGACGGCGGCGGCGTAGCGCTTCCAGCCCATCTCCGCCTCGGGGCGGATGCCGCCGATGCGATAGATCAGCCGCTCCAGCGGGCGGCCCCAGGCGGTCAGGCGCGATCGCCCATCCTCCATGACGATACGGATATAGCGCCCTACCAAGGGCGCAAGCAGCAGGAGTACGGCAAGAAAGCACCCCAGCAAGCCAACAAAGCGGCTGTCCATCAGAATTTCTCCGGCTTGAAGAGGGCCACCAGCAGATAGATGAACAGCAGCAGGGCCAGGGTGCCGCTGATCAGGTAGAGCCAACTCATGACTGGTCTCCTCGCTGCAGCAGGTCACAAAATTCGTACAGCGCCATCGTCAAGGCGGCGCAGATGGCCAGAGTGGCCAGATAGACAACGTCCATATCGTTTCTCCCTAAGGGCGTAGCGCCCCTGTCCACCGGCGCGAAGGGGCTGGCGGGACGGTAGGCAGATTAGGGAAGCGGCGATAAAAACGGGGTAAAGCTTGGCGGCGGGGGTGTAAAGAAGATATAAACGCGGGTCGACAGGGGCGGTTTGCAGGCAAATCCCGGGCAATTTCTGGCCAAATCTCAGCCGAGGCTCGAAAGAATCGAGGTCGCATGACAGCCGGAACGCACGGAAGCGGGCATTCCTCGGTCATTTGGATGACTTCCCGGACGCCGTTTTTTTGCACCACTTTGAATACAAATGCCGCCTGGCCGCTGTGCCAAACCGCAAAAAAAGCCGAAATCTCGGCAAAAGCACCAATATGGTGCGTAATTTAAGTAAATGAATGCCCCTTCCTAGGGCATACCCCTAGTGTCACATTCACGGCATTGGTGCATTATTCGTTCCATGCAGGTGAGGAGACAAATGCCTCTGCAAGGCAAAACCGGGCGGCACCGGTAAATATAAAAAAGCTGTACCTTAATAAAAGCAAAACGCGCAACGGCTGGCACCAGGCAGTGCCAGCCGTTGTCGCATTCAGCCGCCGAATTCAGGGGCAGACGAGATGCTGGAGATGCCTGACGATTCCTGCCGTGCGCCTGGCTGGCGCCGCAATCGCCGCGTGATCCTGCTTCTGCTGTCCATCTGGGCTGTCCTGACTTTCCTGCCCGCGTGGTTCGCCCGCGACGTTCCCTATACCGTACTCGGTTGGCCGCTTTCCTATTGGATGGCCGCTTACGGCGCGCCCCTGGCTTATCTCTTCATCGTCGTCGTCCATGCCCGCGTCATGAACCGGGGTGACGACGCCTGGGACGACTGATGCTGTTCGGCGGCGCGACACAGCGCGAACTGGATGTGCAACTGCGCCGTATCTACGTGCTGTACGCCGCCGGCTTCGCCCTGCTGATCCTGGTGCTGACCTTGTGCGAAGTGCTGGGCATGGCGCGTACGTGGATAGGCTATGTCTTCCTGCTGGTCACCGTCTGCCTGTATGCGGGCATAGGCATCATCTGCCGCACCTCGGACCCGGTCGAGTACTACGTGGCCGGCCGGCGCGTGCCCGCCTTCTACAACGGCATGGCCACGGCGGCCGACTGGATGTCGGTGGCGTCCTTCATCGGCGTGGCGGGCACCCTGTACCTGAGCGGCTATGGCGGCCTGGCCTATGTGATGGGATGGACCGGCGGCTTCGTGCTGGTGGGACTGCTGCTGGCGCCGTATCTGCGCAAGTTCGGCCAATACACCTTGCCGGATTTTCTCGGCGCGCGTTATGGCGGCAACCTGCCGCGGCTGGCCGGCGTGGCCTGTGCCTTCCTGTGTTCCTTCACCTACCTGGTGGCGCAGATCTATGGCGTGGGCATCATCACCACGCGCATGACCGGGATCTCTTTCGAGCTGGGCATTTTCGTGGCGCTGGGCGGCATGCTGGTGTGCTCGTTCCTGGGCGGCATGCGCGCCGTCACCTGGACCCAGGTAGGGCAGTTCATCATTCTCATCATCGGCTACCTGGTGCCGGTGATCTGGCTGTCGATGAAGGTGGCGGGCGGTCCGGTGCCGCCGTGGTCGGCCGGCCCCGTCATGCAGCAGGTGATCCAGACCGAAGAGCGCCTGCGCGACGATCCCAAGGAAGTGGCGGTACGCCGCCTGTGGCAGGCCCGCGCTGAACAGATGGACACGCGCCTGCGCAATCTGCCGCAGTCGTGGGTGACCGAGAAGGTCATCTTGCGCGACCGGCTGGCGGCCTTGATGGCGGCCGATGCGCCGTCGGTGGAGATTCGTTCGGTCGAGCGCGAACTGACGGCTTATCCCGCCGATCCCGAGCAGGCGCGCCTGGCCTGGTTCCAGGCGCGCAACGATTATCTGGCGCGGGCGCAACCGCCGGTGCCGGCGGCCCAGCCTTATCCGGGCGCCACGCCGGCCGAACGCAAGGACCTGCGCAACAACTTCCTGGCACTGGTGCTGTGCCTGATGATGGGGACGGCCGGGCTGCCGCATGTCCTGATGCGTTCCTACACCACGCCGTCGGTGGGGGCGGCGCGGCGCTCGGTGGCGTGGTCGCTGCTGTTCATCCTGCTGCTGTACCTGATGGCGCCGGCCCTGGCAGTGTTGATCAAGCAGGTGATCTACAGCACGCTGGTGGGGTCGCCTTATACGGGGCTGCCGGATTGGGTGCATGCCTGGAGCGCGGTCAGTCCGGGGCTGCTGGATGTCACCGACGTCAACGGCGATGGCCTGGTGCAGCTGGATGAGATCAGCATGGGCGCGGACATGATGGTGCTGGCCGCGCCGGAGATGGGCGGTTTGCCTTATGTGGTTTCGGGGCTGGTGGCGGCGGGTGGTCTGGCAGCCGCCTTGTCCACGGCCGATGGCCTGCTGCTGACCTTGTCCAATTCCCTGTCGCATGACATGTGGTATCGAGTGGTGTCGCCGCGCATGCCGGCCAATCGGCGGGTGCTGGTGTCCAAGGTGCTGTTGCTGGGGGTGGCTTTCGCGGCGGCCTGGGTGGCGGCGCGCAAGCCGGCCGATATCTTGTTCATGGTGTCGGCGGCGTTTTCCTTCGCGGCGTCGTCTTTCTTCCCCGTGCTGGTGATGGGGATCTTCTGGAAGCGCGCCAATAAATGGGGCGCCACGCTGGGCATGGCGGCCGGGCTGGCGGTGACCTTCACCTACATGGCCCACACGCATCCGTGGCTGCGGGAACTGGTGTTCAACATCGACCGCACGCAGCCGGTGACCTTGTGGTGGGGCATACAGCCCATCGCCGCCGGCGTGTTCGGTGCGCCGGCTGCTTTCCTTACCATCGTGGTGTTTTCGTTGCTGACACCGGCGCCGGACGCCGCGACGCGCGCCTTGGTCGACTACGTGCGCGACCCCGCTTCCGCGCGCCCCGCGCGAGAAGATAAAGGGGCTTTGCCCCTTTGACCCCGCTTCCAGCGGCAGGGGATCGCAAAGGGGCGGAGCCCCTTTGAGCCCGCTTTCAGCGGCAGGGGATCGCAAAGGGGCGGAGCCGCTTTGGCCTCCCCGGGCTAGTGCTTCACCGTGTCGGAGAACACGTTCATCACGATGACGCCGGCCACGATCAGGCCGATGCCGATGAGGGCGGGCAGGTCCAGGTGCTGCTTGAAGAACACCAGGCCAATGAGGGAAATCAGCACGATGCCGACCCCGGACCAGATGGCATACGCAATGCCGACCGGAATCTCCCGCAGCGTCTGCGAAAGAAAATAGAACGACACCAGATAACCCACCACGGTAATCGCCGAAGGCAACAGGCGCGTGAACCCTTCGCTGGCCTTCAAGGAGCTGGTGGCGATCAATTCGGCGACGATGGCTATCGCCAGGTACATCCACTTCATCAACGGTTCCTTTGCTGTCGCCACACGTCGTCTACCCGCGTCGGCAACGATTCCTTCGCTATCGCCAGACGTCGTCCACCCGCGTCGGCAACGATACCTTCGCTATCGCTTGACGTCGTCCACCAGCTTCAGCAACACCAGCAGCGCACCCGCGCCGCCATGCCGCTCTTCGCTTTCGGCAAAAGCCATGACTTCTGGCTTCTGCACCAGCCAGGTGCGCACCTTGTCCTTGAGTACCGGCTCCATGTCCAGCGAGCCATGTCCCTTGCCGTGCACCACCCGTACGCAGCGGATGCCGAACTCCAGGCACTCATCCAGGAAGGAAAACAGCGCATGGCGGGCCTGTTCGACCCGCAAACCATGCAGATCCAGTTCCGCGCCCGTGCGCCAGGCACCGCGGCGCAAGTTGCGCGCGGTATCCGGCGCGGCGTCGTGGCGGACGAAGGCAGTGCCGTTTTCCGACAGGAAACGCGTGATGTCGGCGCCGTCCGACACGCCGCCGTCGGCGCGCGCGCCCTGTTCGCCCAAGGCGTGGGCGCGCCGCATGGCCTGGGCCAAGGTGGGTTCCTTGGGTTCGGCCGGCGGCGTGACGGGCGCCACCTGGGCGACTCGCGCCGGCGCCTGCTTCTGCACGTTGCGCATGGCGCGCTCGAACAACTTGGGATCGTCGGGCAGGCCGGCGCCGCTCAGGCCATCGTCCTTGGCCGCCGCCTTGGCGGCCTGCGCGGCCACCATGGCAGCGGACGGCCGCAGGGCTTGCGCCCGCGACGACTCCCGCAGGCTGTCCCGCAAGTCCTTCAGGTCCGCGCTATCCGCCAGGCTGCCCTTGGTGCGCTTGCCCCCGGCATTGGCGGGATCGGGGCGCGCGCCCGGCTTATTGCTGCCCCGCATTCTCCAACCACCGTTGTGCGTCCAGGGCGGCCATGCAGCCGGTAGCGGCGCTGGTGATCGCCTGGCGGTAGACGTGATCCTGCACGTCGCCGGCGGCGAAGACACCCGGCACGGACGTCATGGTCGCCATGCCGGACAAGCCGCTGCGCGTGACGATGTAACCGTCCTTCATGTCGACCTGGCCCTGGAAGATATCCGTGTTGGGATGGTGGCCGATGGCAATGAACGCGCCTTTCACGGCGATGTCCTCGGTGGCGCCGTCCTTGGTGCCGCGGATGCGCACGCCGGTCACGCCGCTGTCATCGCCCAGCACTTCGTCCAGTTCGGCGAACAGCTTCAGTTCCATATTGCCGTTGTGCACCTTTTCCATCATGCGGTCGATCAGGATGGGTTCGGCGCGGAACTTGTCGCGGCGATGGATCACCGTCACCTTGCGGGCGATATGGGACAGGTACAGGGCTTCTTCCACGGCGGTATTGCCGCCGCCCACCACCACCACGTCCTGGTTACGGTAGAAAAAGCCGTCGCAGGTGGCGCAGCCGGACACGCCCTTGCCCATGAAGGTCTCTTCCGAGGGCAGGCCGAGGTATTTGGCGGAGGCCCCGGTCGAGATGATCAGGGCGTCGCAGGTATAAACATTACCGCCGTCACCGGTCAGCTTGAACGGCCGTTGCGTCAAATCAACGCTGGCGATGTGGTCGAAAATGATTTCGGTGTTAAAACGTTCCGCGTGCTGCTGGAAACGCTGCATCAGATCGGGGCCCTGCACACCGTTCACGTCGGCCGGCCAGTTGTCGACCTCCGTGGTGGTCATGAGCTGGCCGCCCTGGGCCAGGCCAGTCACCAAAACCGGTTTCAGGTTGGCGCGGGCGGCGTACACGGCGGCGGTATAGCCGGCGGGGCCGGAGCCGAGGATCAGCAATTGGGCATGTTTCGGAGTAGTCATCGGGCACACAGAGCAAAGTGGATGCCCAATTATAATGAGGCCTATGCCGCGTATTTCAACCGCTTCTCCGCGCGCCTCGCGCAATACCCGTAACGGGCCTTCCCCCCTGCAAACACGATTGTCGTCGCTGCTGCGGGAAGCCCGTTGGATCCTGTTCGCCGCCATGGCTGCCTGGCTGACGCTGGTGCTGGTCACGTGGAATTCCGCCGATCCGGGCTGGTCGCACTCCGTGCCGGCCGGCGTGATCCACAACAAGGGTGGCACGCTGGGTGCCTATCTTTCAGACATCCTCCTGTATTTGTTCGGCTATTCGGCCTGGTGGTGGGTCATCCTGCTGCTGCACCGCGTGCGCGCCGGCTACCGCCGCCTGGCCAGCCATCTGCGTGTAACCGGTAATGGGGACACCGAGCTGCCGCGTGTGCACTGGGAGCAGGGCCTGGGTTTTGCCCTGTTGCTGGTGGGCTCCATGGGCCTGGAGGCCCTCCGCCTGTACACCCATGGTTCGCATCTGCCGGGCGGTTCGGACGGCGGTAACGGTTCGGGCGGCGTGATTGGTCATTCCCTGGCCGGCATGCTGGCCAATGCCATCGGTTTCACCGGCGGCACCCTGGTGTTCCTGGTGCTGGTGGCCGCGGGCCTGAGCCTGTTTTTTGCCTTTTCCTGGTTGACCCTGGCCGAGCGCCTGGGCGGCGGGATGGAACGCATGATCCGCCGCACCCGCGACTCGGTGGCGGCGCGAGAGGATCGCAAGCTGGGCGAAGTGGCTTATGCCGAGCGCAGCGAGCAGGTCGTCGCCAAGCAGGAAAAGCTGGTGCATGAGCAGCCGGTGCGCATCGAGCCGGCGATCACCGTGGTGCCCAAGTCGGACCGCGTCCAGCGCGAGAAACAGCAATCGCTGTTCACCGCCGCGGACGTCGGCGAAGCGGGCGACCTGCCCGCGGTCAGCCTGCTGGATCCGCCGGCCACCAACCAGGAAACCGTCTCGGCCGAGACCATCGAGTTCACCTCGCGCCTGATCGAGAAGAAACTGGCCGACTTCGGCGTCAGCGTCACCGTGGTGGCGGCGCAGGCCGGCCCGGTCATCACGCGCTATGAAATCGAGCCCGCGACCGGCGTCAAGGGCAGCCAGGTGGTCAACCTGGCCAAGGATCTGGCGCGGGCCCTTAGCCTGGTCAGCATCCGCGTGGTGGAAACCATCCCCGGCAAGAACCTGATGGGGCTGGAGCTGCCCAATCCGCGCCGCCAGACCGTGCGCCTGTCGGAAATCCTGGGATCGCAGACTTATCACAGCAACGCCTCGGTGGTGACCATGGCGCTGGGCAAGGACATCGCGGGCAACCCCGTGGTGGCCGACCTGGCCAAGATGCCTCACCTGCTGGTGGCCGGTACGACCGGTTCCGGCAAATCGGTGGGGATCAACGCCATGATTCTGTCCCTGCTGTACAAGGCGGATGCCACGCATACGCGCCTGATCCTGATCGATCCCAAGATGCTCGAAATGAGCGTCTACGAAGGCATTCCCCACCTGCTGGCGCCCGTGGTGACGGACATGCGCCATGCCGCCAACGCCTTGAACTGGTGCGTGGGCGAGATGGAGAAGCGCTATCGCCTGATGAGCAAGATGGGCGTGCGCAACCTGGCCGGCTACAACGCCAAGATCCGCGACGCCATCAAGCGCGAAGAGCCCATCCCGAATCCCTTCTCCTTGACGCCGGACCAGCCCGAGCCGCTGCAGCCGCTGCCCACCATCGTGGTGGTCATCGACGAGCTGGCGGACTTGATGATGGTGGTGGGCAAGAAGATCGAAGAGCTGATCGCTCGTCTGGCGCAGAAGGCGCGCGCGGCGGGTATCCACCTGATCCTGGCGACGCAGCGGCCCAGCGTGGACGTGATCACCGGGCTGATCAAGGCCAATATTCCGACGCGTATCGCTTTCCAGGTTTCGTCCAAGATCGACTCGCGCACCATTCTCGACCAGATGGGCGCGGAAACCCTGCTGGGGCAGGGCGATATGCTCTATATGCCGCCGGGCACGGGGCTGCCGGTGCGGGTGCACGGCGCCTTCGTTTCCGACGAGGAAGTGCATCGGGTGGTCGAGCAGTTGAAATCGCAGGGCGAGCCGAATTATGTCGACGGTCTGCTGGAAGGCAGCGTCGAAGGCGAGACCGGCGAAGGTGCCAGCAGCGTGACCGGCTTCAACGATGCCGAATCCGATCCGATGTACGACCAGGCCTGCGAGGTGGTGCTGAAACATCGCCGCGCGTCGATTTCGCTGGTGCAGCGTCACCTGCGCATCGGCTACAACCGGGCGGCGCGCCTGTTGGAGCAGATGGAACATTCGGGCATGGTGTCGGCCATGCAGTCCAACGGCAACCGGGAAATCCTGGTGCCGGTATCCGCGGCCGCATCCGCCAGCGAGGAAGCTTGATGATTTCGTTTATGCAGATTGGTGGTATTCAGGAAGGCTCCGCGCCGGCCCGTTGCGCGCGGGCAAGTGCCGCGTCGGGCGGCGCCACGCAGGACCATGGCCTGCGGGCCCGCGCCGCGCGCGGCATCGCGCTGCTGACCTTGGCGTTGGCGCCGGTCCTGGCGCCCGGGGCCGCCTGGGCGGCCAGCGCGCAGGAGCAACTGAAGTCCTTCGTCGCCACGGTGACCTCGGCCAGCGGCAACTTCAGCCAGGTGACCAGCGGCGCCACGGGCGCGCAGCAGTCCGCGCGCGCCAAGGCGCCGCAAAGCGGCACGTTTTCCTTCCAGCGTCCGGGCCGTTTCCGCTGGGCGGTGCAGAAGCCGTATGAACAGCTGATCGTGTCCGACGGCAAGCAGGTCTACCAGTACGACCCCGACCTGGCGCAGGTAACCGTGCGCAAGGTCGACCAGGCCATCGGCACGTCGCCGGCGGCCATCCTGTTCGGTTCGGGTTCCCTGGAGCAGTCCTTCGACGTCAGCCCGCTGCCGGCCAAGGACGGCCTGGATTGGCTGCGCGCCAAGCCGCGCAGCAGCGATGCCGGTTTCTCGCGCGTGGACATCGGTTTCAAGGACAATCTGCCGGCGCGCATCGAACTGCTGGATGCCTTCGGCCAGACCACCCGGGTCGACCTGTCCGGCATCACGCCCAACCCGCGCCTGGGCGACAAGGACTTCCAGTTCACCCCGCCCAAGGGTGTCGATACGGTGAAGATGTAGTTTCATCTGGCGGGGCTGCGCCCCGCCATATCCCCGCGCGGGATCAGGGCTGTTTATACGCGACGCAGTCGACTTCCACTTTGGCATCGACCACCAGCCGTGATTCCACGCAGGCGCGGGCTGGCGGGTTGTCGCCGAAATAGGTCTTGAACACCTTGTTGAAGGACGCGAAATCGCGGGCGTCGTCCAGCCACACGCCGCAGCGTACGACGTGCTCCGGACCGTAGCCGGCTTCTTCCAGGATTGCCAGCACCTGCTGGATGGCCTTGTGCGACTGCGCCACGATGCCGCCTTCGATCACCTCGCCATTCTCCATCGGCACCTGGCCGGAAACGAACAGCCAGCCGCCGGCCGCCACCGCCCGCGCAAAAGGCATGTGCGAACCGCCCTGTCCGGTCCCACCGGCAACGCCGTAGCGGGTAATGCCATTGGCGTCAGTCTTGGGTGCATTGCTCATGATGCTGCTCCTGTGAATTCTGTTGATAAGTCACTACATACCCTGCCGCCGGCGCTGCCTGCGCCGGCCCGGCACGCCATCGGCGAAATCCTTGCGCGGCGCGGCAACCGCCGCCCTTAGCCCGGTACGCCGCTGGCGAAGCTCGCCCGCAAATCGCCTGCGCGCGGCAGCCAGCGTCCGGCCCGGCGACCGCTGGCGGTCCCCTCGCGGTAGGACAGCACGCCGTTGACCCACACCGCCGCGATACCGCTGCTGGCCTGTACCGGTGCGCTGAACGTCGCCTCGTCCTTCACCGTAAGCGGATCGAACAGCACCAGGTCCGCGTGATACCCCTCGCGCACCAGTCCGCGTTCGGCCAGGCCGAAGCGCGCCGCCGACAGCCCGGTCATCTTGTGCACCGCCTCGGCCAGCGGAAACAGCCCCAGGTCGCGGCTGTAATGCCCCAGCACGCGTGGAAAAGCCCCCCACAGGCGCGGGTGCGGATGAGGATCATTGGGCAGCCCATCCGACCCTATCATCGTCAAGCGATGCTTCAACACCCGCTGCACGTCATCCTCGCGCATGCCGTGATACACCGCCCCGGCCGGTTGCAGCCGCTTGGCCGCTTCCATCAACGGCACGTTCCATTCCGCGGCGATGTCGGCCAGCGTCCGGCCCGCTTGATCCGGATGGGGCGTGGACCACGTGATGTCGATAGGAAAATCGCTGGTAACCTGCTTCAGGTCCAGCGTCGACGAGCTGGCGGAATAGGGATAACAATCGCAACCCACCGGTTGCAGGCGGCCCGCGCCTTCCAGGCTGGCCAGCACTTCCGTCGTGCGGCCCCAGTTGCCGGCACCGGCGCATTTCAGGTGCGACACCACCAGCGGCACGCGTGCATGGGCAGCCACTTCATAGGCTTCTTCCATCGCCTGCAGGATGGCGGCGAACTCGGAACGCAGGTGTGTGGTGTATAAGGCGCCGAACTCGTCCAGCACTTCGGCCAGGGCCTTGACCTCGGCGGTGTCGGCCTCGTACGCCGACGCATAGGCCAGCCCGGTGCTCAGGCCGATGGCGCCATGCGCCAGCGCCTCGCGCAACTGCCCGCGCATGCCGTCGATTTCCGCCGCGCTGGCCTTGCGGTCCAGGCTGTCCATATGATTGTTGCGCAGGGCAGTGTGGCCGACCAAGGCGGCCACGTTGACCGCCGGCCGCGCCGTTTCAATGGCCTGGGTGTAGTCGGCGAAGCTGGCGTACTGGAAATCCTCGCGCTGTCCCAGCAGGTTCATGGGGTCGGGCGGGTCGCCGCGCAGGGTCACCGGCGCCGCGCTGATGCCGCAATTACCCACCACCACGGTGGTCACGCCTTGCGACAGCTTGGGCAGCATGCCCGGGGTGCGGATGACGTTGGTGTCGTCATGGGTGTGCACGTCGATGAAACCCGGGGCCAGCACGTAGCCCGTGCCATCCACGGTTTCCACGGCGCCGGCCGCGGCCAGCTCGCCCGGCCCGGCAATGGCCGCGATACGGCCGCCGCGCAAGGCCACGTCGGCCTCGTAACCGGCCGCGCCGCTGCCGTCGAGCACGCGGACAGAGGCAATCAGGGTGTCGTACATCTTCTCAATCTCCCAGGGGCAGCCGGTTCGGGCCACCCCGGTATTCGTCCAGCGCCAGCTTGATGCGGCGCAGGCGGTCACGGGTCTCCTCCTGGCGCGCCATGGCCAGCTCGGTGGCCAGCAGGTCGATGGCCAGCATCATGGCGTAGCGGGAGGCGGACGGTTTGTAGATGAAGTCGGTTTCGTCGGTGCGCACGGGCAGCACTACATCGGCAATCCGGGCCAGGGGCGAGTCCGCATCGGTCAGCGCCACGATGCGGGCGCTGTACTGCTTGACGATGCGCGCGCCGGACAGCATTTCCGGTGTCAGGCCGGAGGCCGACAGCATGATGACCGCATCGCGTTCTTCCAGCGTGGCCGCCACCATGCGCATCAGCACGGCGTCGCTATAGGCCGCCACCGGATAGCCCAGCCGCACCAGGCGCGACTGCATTTCCTGCGCCAGCACGGCGGAGGCGCCGCCCATGCCGAACACGTAGATCATGCGCGCATTGCGCACGATGTCCATGGCCTGTTCGAACAGGTTTTCCGTGTACATCGGCAGGTGGGCGCGCAGGGTGCTTTCGATATCGGCGTAGATGCGGGCGTAGAACGTGCTTTCCTCCGCCGGCGCGGCCCGGTCCAGGAAGCGCGTGCCCACCGCGCTGGCCTGCGCCAGCTTCATCTTCAGGTCGCGCGTATCGTCGCAGCCCACCGATCGGGCGAAGCGCGAGATCGTGGCATTGCTCACCCCGGCCTTCTCGGCCAGCTGCTCGACCGTGGCGGCGGCGGCGTGGATGATGTCGTCCAGGATGGCGTCGGCCACCTTGCGCTCGGTGGCGCTAAGCGCATCGCGGCGGCTGCGGATCTGGTAGACGATATCGCGGACGGTATTCATGCGGGGGCTCCGGGCGTGGGCATTCAGGCGTTCTGCAGTTCATCGACCCGCACGCAGGCCGCAAAATGGTTGGTGCCCACGGCAGTGGCCTCGGGTACCTGTTCGGCGCAGACCGGCAGGGCGTGCGGACAGCGGGTACGGAACACGCAGCCCGAAGGCGGATTCATGGGGCTGGGGATGTCTCCCTTCAGCAGGATGCGCTTGCGCGCGGCGCGCGGATCGGGCACCGGCGCGGCGGACAACAGCGCGCGAGTATACGGGTGGCGGGGCCGGGCATAGACCTCGCGGGTCGGTCCGCGCTCCATCACGCGGCCCAGATACAGCACCACCACCTCGTCGCACAGGTAGTTGACCACCGCCAGGTCGTGCGCCACGAACAGCATGGTCAGGCCCAGGTCGCGCTGCAGATCCTGCAGCAGGTTCAGTACCTGGGCCTGGACGGACACATCCAGCGCCGACACCGGCTCGTCGGCCACGATGAAGTCCGGCTCCACGGCCAGCGCGCGGGCGATGCCGATGCGTTGGCGCTGGCCGCCGGAGAACTCATGCGGATAGCGCTTGCGATGATCGGCATTCAGGCCGACGCGGGTCAGCAGTTCGCTGATGCGCGCTTCGCGGCGGTCGCGCGCCAGGCCGTGGGTATCCAGCGCCTCGCCGATGATCTCGGCCACCGTCATGCGGGGGTTGAGGCTGGCGTAGGGATCCTGGAACACGATCTGCATGCGGCGGCGCCAGGGCAGCATGCGCTTTTCGTCCAGCTTGCTGATGTCGGTGCCGTCGAAACTGATCTGGCCGCTGGTGGCCGCCAGCAGGCGCAGCAGCGCGCGGCCGGTGGTGGTCTTGCCGGAGCCGGACTCGCCGACCAGGCCGACGATGGTGTTGCGCGGCACGTCGAAGCTGACGCCGTCGACCGCGCGTACCACCGGCGCGTCGCGGCGCGACGATGTGGGGAAGTGCACGCGCAGGTCGCGCACGCTCAGCAGCGGATCGGTGGATGAAGATGCAGTCATATCGTCGCAACCTTGATGCAGCGCGCGCGATGCTCCGGGCGCACGGGTAGCAGTTCCGGCACCGCGCGGGTACAGGCCTCGTCAGCCAGGGGACAGCGCGGCGCGAAAGTACAGCCGGCGGGCAGGGCCAGCACGCTGGGCACATTGCCCGGGATGGCGCGCAGCCGTTCGCCGGACGCCAGCAGCGCGTCGGTGGGCAGGCAGGACAGCAGCCCGCGTGTGTACGGGTGCGTGGGGCGTTCGAACAGGTCGTAGACGCCGGCGTCCTCGACCACGCGGCCCGCATACATCACCGCCACGCGATGGGCGATCTCCGCCACCACGCCCAGGTTGTGGGTGATGAACAGGATGCTCATGTGCAGCTCTTCCTGCAGGCGCCGCAGCAGGTCCAGAATCTGCGCCTGCACGGTGACGTCCAGCGCGGTGGTGGGTTCGTCGGCGATCAGTACGGATGGGTTGCAGGCCAGCGCCAGGGCGATCATGACGCGTTGGCGCATGCCGCCCGACATCTGGTGCGGATACTCGCCGATGCGTTTGGCGGCGGCGGGGATTTCGACGCGCTCCAGCATCTCGCGGGCACGCGCCATGGCCGCCGCGCGGCTGCCGCCTTCGTGCTGCAGCACGGCTTCGGCGATCTGGTCGCCCACCGTGTACAGCGGATTCAGGCTGGTCATCGGCTCCTGGAAGATCATGGCGATCTCGGCGCCGCGGATGCGCCGCAAGGTGGCGGCGCTGGCGTGGGCCAGGTCGTGCACGGCGCCGGCGCGGTCGCGGAAGTGGATGCTGCCGCCTTCGATGCGGCCCGCCGGCTTGGGCAGCAGGCCCATGATGGACAGGCTGGTCACCGACTTGCCGGAACCGGATTCACCGACGATGGCCAGGGTTTCGCCCTTCGCCAGTTCGAAGGTGACGCCGTCCACCGACTTGGCGACGCCGTCGCGGCTGTGGAACCAGGTCTTCAGGCCCTGGACGGACAGCACCACGTCCTGGCCCATTGCCGCGGCGCCATCGGCGTAGTCGGCGCTCACGCTGGTACTCATGTTCGCGCTCATTCTTCAAAGCTCCTTGCGCAGGCGCGGATCGAGCACGTCGCGCAGACCGTCGCCCACCAACTGCAGGGACAACACCGACAACACGATGGCGATGCCCGGAAAGATCATGATCCAGTCGGCCGAGCCCATGTACTGCTGGCCGGCGTTGATCATCGTGCCCCACGTGGGAATGTCGGGCGACACGCCCACGCCCAGGAAGGACAGGCCGGCCTCCGCCAGGATGGCGTAGGCGAAGATGAACGTGCCCTGCACCAGGATGGGCGACACCAGGTTGCGCAGCACGTGCACGGTGACGATGCGCCAGGTCGATACGCCAAGGGCGCGCGCGGCCTCGACGAAGGGCAGTTCGCGGATCACCAGGGTGGAGGCCCGCACAATGCGCGCCAGCCGCGGCGTGTACACGATGCCCAGGGCGATCACCACGTTGATCACCGACGGCCCCAATGCCGCCACCAGCGAGATGGCCAGCAGGATGTCGGGAAAGGCCATCATGGCGTCGATCAGGCGCGACACGAACTTGTCGGCGCCACGGAAGAAGCCGGCCAGCAGGCCCAGGGCGATGCCCAGCACGCTGGACAGGATCACCACCGCGAAGCCCACGGTCAGCGACAGGCGGCCGCCGTAGACCACGCGGCTGAACACGTCGCGGCCGAAGTCGTCGGTGCCGAACCAGTGCGCGCCGCTGGGCGCCTTGAGGCGGTTCATGATGGACAGCTTGTAGGGATCGTAGGGGCTGATCATGGGCGCCAGCAGCGCGGCGGCGATCAGCACCACCAGCACGATCAGGCTGATCAGCACGGTCTTGCGCGACACCAGCAGGCGTAGCACCTGCCAACGATCCGCGCCGGCCTGGACAGTAACGGGAGAAGACATCAGTAGCGCACCCGAGGATCGACCAGCAGGTAGAGCAGGTCGATGAGCAGATTGATCAAGACATAGATGGCGGCGATCACCAGCAGCGCACCCTGGATCACCGGGTAGTCGCGCCGCAGTACCGCCGACACCACCAGGCTGCCCACGCCGGGCAGGCCGAACACCGTTTCAGTGACCACGGCGCCACTGACCAGCAGGGCCGTGGTCAGGCCCAGTACCGTCAGGATGGGAATCAGCGCGTTGCGCACCGCGTGCTTGAGGATCACCTTGCGTTCCGGCAGGCCCTTGGCGCGTGCCGTGCGCACGTAATCGTCACGCAGAACGTCCAGCATGCTGGCGCGGATGAAGCGGGTGATCAGCGCGGAGTTGACCAGGCCCAGCACCACGGCCGGCAGGATCAGGTGCGTCAGCCGTGTGCCGATGGACGCATCGGGACCGCCGTAGCCCGACACCGGTAGCCAGCCCAGCTTCACCGAGAACACCTGCATCAGCAGCAGGCCCAGCCAGAAACTGGGCACGCTGGAGGTGAACATGGAGAAGCTGAGGACGGACTGGTCCAGCGTGGTGCCGCGCTTGACCGCGGACAGTATCCCCACCGGCAGGGCGATGGCGCTGGCGATGACCAGCGCCATCAAGGTCAGCCAGAACGTGGGCTCGGCGCGGTCGGCCAGAGCCGACAGCACCGGCTTGTTCAGGAAGATGGACTGGCCCAGGTCGCCTTTGGCCAACTGGCCCAGCCAGGTGACGTATTGCACCGGTAATGGCTGGTCCAGTCCCAGGCGGGTGCGCAGCGCGGCGATGTCCTGCTGGCTGGCCTCCGGTCCCAGCATCACCGCCGCCGGATCACCCGGCGTGACCCGGATGATCACGAACACGATCGTGGCCACCAGGAACATGACCGCGACCAGGCCCAGCAGACGGTTGATCAGATAGCGCATTTATTTCGCCGCCTTCCAGGCGTTCCAGAAGTAGGGCCACGGGGCCGGGGTCACGCCCTGCAGCGCCGGGGATTTGGCAGCCACGGCGTTGAAGTCGCCGACCTTGATGAAGGGCACTTCGTCGAAGATGGCCTGTTGCACGTCGGCCCAGCGCTTGACGCGTTCGTCCTGGTTGGTGGCGCGGTTGAAGGCATCCAGCACCTGGTTGCGGCGGGGCGTGTCCCACCAGCCCGGCGCGTCCTTGGACGGGAAGTCGATCAGCGCCGGTTCGGGCAGGAAGGGGCTGTGGGTGATGAAGATGTCCCACAGGGCGGGGTCCTGGCGGCGTTGCGTCAGGGTGGCCCAGTCGACGACCTGCATGTCGACCTTGAAGCCGGCCTGCTTCAGGTATTCGGCGGCGACCAGCGCCATCTTGTAGTGGAACTCGTATTGCTGGCTGGTCAGGATGCGGATGGTGCGATCGCTGGAACCGGAGGACTCAAGCAGCTTCTTGGCGCCGGCCACGTCGCCCTTGTTGTACACCTGGGTGCCCTGTGTCGTGTGCCAGGGGTAGCCTTCCGGGTACATGGCGCCGTCGACCGCGTAGTAGGCTTTGTCGCCGAAGGCGGCGAACAGCATGTCTTCTTCGTTCAGCGCCATCTGCACGGCCTGGCGCACCTTCACGTTGGACATGATGCCTTGCTTGGTGTTGAGCACCAGGCGTGGCCAGCCGAAGGGCTTGAGCAGGACGGCTTCGGATTTGCTCGACTTCAGCTTGCCGGCGGACTCCACCGCGATGGAATCGACGTATTCATATTGGCCGGCCACCGCGGCTTCGATGCGGGTGTTGGCATTGCTGACCGGCACGAAGCGGATTTCGTCCAGGTACTGCTTGCGGGCGCCGCCATAGCCGTCCGGTTCGCCGGCGCGCGACTTGTAGCCGTCGAAGCGCACCAATTGCAGGTACTGGTCGGGCACGCGCGCCTTCAGCTTGTAGGGGCCGGTGCCAATGAACTCGGTCAGTGGGTTGGCGATCTTGGCCTTGGGCAGGACGACGGCGGCGGCGTTGTTCATCGCCAGCAGGGCGGTCAACGGGGCGTAGGGCTGCTTCAGCGTGATCGTCACCGTATGGTCGTCGGTGGCGGTGATGCCGGTGATCAACTGGGCGGCCTGCTTGCCGCGCGAGGCCACCGTGGTCCAGCGCTGCAGCGACGCCACGACGTCAGCCGCGGTCATCTTGCTGCCGTCGTGGAAGGTGACGTCCTGGCGCAGGGGGATGGTGTAGGTCAGGCCGTCGGTGCTGATCTTGGGCAGCGTGTCGGCCAGCAGCGGCGTCACGTTCCACTTGGCGTCGAAGGTGTACAGGGTTTCGAAGATGTGCTGGCTGAGGATGCCCACCAGGTCGGCCGTGCTGGCCATGGGATCCAGCGTGGGCGGCTCGCCGATGGTGGCGACCGACAGGGTGCCACCCTTGACGGGGTCGGCCGCGTGCGCGCCGCCGGCCAGGAAGGCCAAGCCCAGGGCGCTGGCGAGCAGGAAGTTCTTCAGCCCGTCGCGGCGACGGGAGATCGTTGCGTTCATGTAGCGTGCTCCAAAGGTGGGGGGCCCAAACGGCCTGATGTATTTCTTGTTGCCGTGCTTCAGAAAAAAGTCTGTACCGCTTCGAGGACTTGATAGTCGTCGTTCACCAGCAGGACCTGCTTCCACTTGTCGAAGGTCAGGCAGGGGTGCGAGATGTCGAAGCCGATCATGTCGCCGACCTGGATGTCCGCGCCGTCGTCGATCTGCATGAAGGCGTGCTGGTCCATCATGGCCGTCAGCTTCCAGGCTGGCGGCGCGTTGGCGGGCTTGGTGGCCGCGGCGGCTGTCGCTGGCGTGGCTGCGGTTGCGGCGGCCTTGGCGGTCTGGCCGGTCTGCTGATTGGGGCGGTAGTGCAGGGCGGGCGTGGGCAGGCCGGCGTCGAAGGCGGCGTCGCGCTTGCCCAGGCCGATGATGGCGCGGCCCGGCTCCGGCAGGGATTGCACATAGGCCCAGACCTGCAGCGCCGGCAGCAGGCCCGGTTCCATATGGCGCGCCACCTCGTTGTTGGCGTTGATGCGGGTGGCGGCGCCGCGGTAGATGCCGACGTCGTGGCTCAGGTAGCAACCGGGACGCAGCACGATTTCCAGCGGCCGGCCGATGTCCAGCCCGGAGAATTCCTCGGCCACCACGTCATACCAGGCCGAGCCGGCGCCGGAGATCAGCGCCGGGCTGTCGGTGGCCAGCTGGCCGTTATCCTGCAGGTTGCGCAGAGTGCCGGTGGCGCGGCGCAGGAAGGCGCGGATCTGGGCTTCGTCTTGCAGTACGCCTTCGTAGATCTCGATGCCGGACAGGGCCAGGGCGCCGGGCCACTTGGCGATCTCGGCCAGCAGGGTGTCCAGTTGCTGGTCGTCGCGCACGCCGGTACGGCCGCCGGCCACGCCCAGTTCGACCAGCACGCGCAGCGTCTGGCCGCGTGCGGCGAAGAAGGCGCCCAGGGCGGCGGCGTTGGCGGCCGAGTCGACGATGCAGTAGAAGGTGAAATCGGGGTCGCGCAGCAGGTCGGCAACCAGGGCCATGTTGGCGCGGCCGACCAGTTGATTGGCCATGAGGATGCGGCGCACGCCATGCCGGTAGGCGGCGTTGACCTGGGGCGCGGTGGCCAGCGTGATGCCCCAGGCGCCGCCGTCGAGCTGGCGCTTGAACAGCGCCGGGCTCATGGTGGTCTTGCCGTGGGGGGCCAGTTGCACCTTGTAGGCACGGATGAAGCGCTGCATCCATTCCAGGTTGTGGCGCACGCGGGTTTCGTAGAGCACCGCCACTGGCAGGCTGACGTCCTCGGCGAGCAGATTCCAGGCCATGGCCGGAACCTGCTCCAGGCTACAGGAGCCGTCCAGCCGGCCCAGGCCTTTGCCGTCTGCGTCGAGGGGAGGATAGGGGTGGATCGTCGTCATGGATAACCTCGGCTGGCGGGTGATCGGGCGCCTTGGCGGGCCGCGGCCGCGCTTTCTGGCAGGGATCGTTTTCAAGCGTCGGTGATGGCTAGGCTGAAAATAATTACCAGATCACCGTATTTTTTTAATTATCCTGAAAATAATTTACAGCCGCAGTCGGGGTTTTCCCAGGGGGAAGGGGGAGAGGGCGGTTAGGGGCAAGGCCCCTTCACCGGCTTCACATCTGGTGTAATACCGCGATGAACGATCTTTTCAAGGCCAAACCCATTCCCCCTCTGGCCGAAGCGTTGCGGCCGACGACGTTGGACGAGGTGGTTGGGCAGTCACACCTGTTGGGGCCAGGCAAGCCCCTGCGCCTGTCCTTCGAATCGGGCCGCCCCCATTCGATGATCCTCTGGGGCCCACCCGGTGTAGGCAAGACCACCCTGGCGCGCCTCACCGCCTCGGCCTTCGACTGTGAATTCATCGCCTTGTCGGCGGTGTTTTCCGGCGTGAAGGACATCCGCGCCGCCATGGACCAGGCCGAGCGCAACCTCAGCCTGCACAAACGCACCATCCTGTTCGTCGACGAAATCCACCGTTTCAACAAATCGCAGCAGGACGCGTTGCTGCCGTATGCGGAATCGGGACTGGTGACCCTCATCGGCGCCACCACCGAAAACCCGTCCTTCGAAGTCAACTCGGCGCTGCTGTCCCGTTCCCAGGTCTACGTCCTGAAATCCCTGACCGAGGACGAACTGAAGCTCCTGGTCGAAAAAGCGCGCGAACAGGTCCTGTCTCATCTGAACTTCGACGAGAAAGCGGTCGAAACCCTGGTCGGCCTGGCGGACGGCGATGCCCGCCGCATGCTCAATCTGCTGGAGCAGACCAGTTCGGCGGCACAGGCCGCGAAGATCACGGACATCGACGCCACGTTCATCGAGAACGCGCTGACCCTGAACGCACGCCGTTTCGACAAAGGCGGCGACAATTTCTACGACCAGATCTCGGCCCTGCACAAATCCGTACGCGGCTCCAACCCGGATGCCGCCTTGTACTGGTTCACGCGCATGCTCGATGGCGGTGTCGATCCCAAATACCTGATGCGCCGCATCGTGCGCATGGCGTGGGAAGACATCGGGCTGGCCGACCCGCGCGCCATGCAGATCGCCAACGACGCCGCATCGACCTTCGAACGCCTGGGCAGCCCGGAAGGGGAACTGGCGCTAGGCCAGGCCGTCATCTATCTGGCGGTCGCCGCCAAGAGCAATGCCGGCTACAACGCCTTCAACCAGGCCCGCGCTTTCGTGAAACAGGACCGCAGCCGCGAAGTCCCCATCCACCTGCGCAACGCCCCCACCAAGCTGATGAAAGAGCTGGGCCACGGCCATGCCTACCGCTATGCGCACGACGAACCCAACGCGTATGCGGCCGGTGAAACGTACCTGCCCGACGGCATGCGCGAACCGGGTTGGTACCAGCCGGTCCCGCGCGGCCTGGAAATCAAGATCGGCGAGAAACTGGCTGTTTTGAAGCAGTGGGATGAGGAAGCCAGGAAGAAGTGAACGGGTAGTTGCTACCGTGCTTCATCTTCTTTTCGTCGCAACCAGTCCAGGATATCCGTCCTGTCCTCGTTCAGCTCCGCGACACGTCCCGCCGTGGCGGGCAAGGACTGGGAGAAGCGAACCGGAAAGCCCGGCCCGTCCCCCCGGGCTTGCGCGTTCACCACGCCGCGATGCCGGACATGATCGTTCTCGAACACCTCGTCATACTCCAGGACAGGCGCCCACGGCAGGTCCAGGCCTGCCAGCCGTTCCTCCCATTGTGCCCGCGTGCGGCTGGCGAAGATCTCGCGCAACTGGCGGTTCAGATCGCGCTTGGCGGCGAGCCGCCCCGCTCTTTGCGCATAGGCCGGATCGCGCAGAAGTGGAAAGTCCGCGCCTAAGGCATTGACCAGCGCGTCCCAGAACTTCTCTTCCAGGATGCCCAGCGCGATATGCCGGCCGTCGGCGGTTTCGAAAATGTCGTTGTCCGGCATGACATGGTCCAGGCCCATGCCTGGCCCGCCATGACGTTGTACGGCGTCGACGCCCGGCGCCATCCAGGCCGTCATGGCATCATGGATGGACACATCCAGATGCTGCCCCTCGCCTGTCTTGCGCGCGTGGTCCGCCGCGGCCAGGATGGCCAGGGCGGCATGCATGGCTGCGCAGTAATCCGACAGGCGCAGCCGTGGCCGCGCCGCGACGTCGCGAACTTGCGACGGCACCGCCCAATAGCCGCTCAATGCCAGGTAGTTGATATCGTGGCCGGGGCGGTCGGCGTAGGGGCCGGTCTGGCCAAATCCGGTAATCGAGCAGATCACCAGGCGGGGATTCTCCAAGGCAAGGGTCGCGGGGGCCAGACCCAGGCGTGCCATCACCCCAGGGCGGAAGCCTTCGATCAGGACATCGCTGGCCCGTGCCAATCTCAGCAATGTCGCGCGATCGTCCGCTTGTTTGAGATCCAGCATGATCGACGGCTTGCCGCGGTTGTACTTCGCATAGGTATCGCGGCCGAGCGCGCGTGACGTGTCGCCCCCCGGCTTTTCGACCTTGATGACCGTTGCGCCCAATTGCTGCAATAGCTGAGCGGTGTAGGGCCCAGGATGCAGTTGGCCCAGGTCGAGCACCACCAGTCCGCTCAGATACCCTCCGTGCGTGCTCGTGTCGATGCCGTGCAGGCTCATCGCAGCAGTCCCTTGGCGATCGTATTGCGCTGAATCTCGCTGGTGCCCGTGACGATGCGGTACAGGCGCAGACGCCGAAAGATGAATTCGACCGGATGATTTTTCGTCACGCCCACATTGCCGTGTATCTGCATGGCCTTGTCGGCGATCTCGAAGCAGCGTTCGGACACGAACAGCTTGCACATCGACGCCGTCTCCCGCACGTCCTCCCCGGCATCGGCGCGCTCTGCCGTCGCCAGCACCATCTGCTCGCAGGCGTACAGTGCTGTCGCCATATCGGCCAGCATGTGCTGGATGGCCTGGAAACGACTGATGGGGCCGCCGAATTGCTGGCGGTGGTGGGCGTACTCCAATGCCAGCCGCAGGGCTTGCCGCGCCAGGCCGATCATGGTCGGACAGTGCAGCAGGCGGTTGACGCTGACGCGGTTCATGGCAATGCGAAAGCCCTGGCCCGGCTCGCCGATGAGATTGCGGCGCGGCACGCGTACCTGGTCGAAGAGGATGTCGGCATCGACATATTGCCCGGTCATGGGTACGCAATCGTAGGTGAGCGTCACGCCCGGCTGGTCCAGGTCCACGAGCAGGGCGGATATGCCGTCGGCGCCCTTGTCCGGGTCTGTCACGCACATCACCACGGCGAAGTCCGCGAACGTCGATGCGGAGATATAGTGCTTTGTGCCGTTGAGGATATAGTCCTCGCCATCGATGACCGCCGTGGTTTGCAGGCGGGTCGCATCGGACCCTGACTGCGGTTCGGTCATGGCGAAGCATGCGCCGCGTTCGGCGTTGACCACCGGCAGGATGTAGCGCTCGCGCTGATACGGCGTGGCGTATTGCGCCAGGCTGCCGATGCGCGAAGGCCCGCCCCAGTCGCCCAGCACATGAGGGAACAGGATGGCGCCCGAGGCCGCCACGTCGTCCTTCAAAACACAAAGGGCGCGATAGCTCAGGCCCTGGCCGCCCAGCTCCGGTGGCAGTTGCGGGCCATACAGGCCCAGCGCATGCGCCCGTCGCCATACGGATCGCACCAGTTCGCGCGAAAACTTGTCTTCATAACCGAGCCCCTGGTCCTTCTCCATGGGGATCAGCTCTTCTTGCAGGTAGCGCTGCAAGGTCTCGCGCAGGCGCGGTAGCAGCGGGTCCTCGATGCGAGTCATGGCGCACTCTCCTCCGTATGTTGTGTACGAAGCAAAGCTTGACAGTCAACGGGGGCAACCGCGATTATCTTCCGCCTGCTTTCGATAACCGGGCGGAATCAAATGAGACTGGAAGACCTGGACTACTTTCTGGCGGTGGCGCGCAGCGGGCACGTAGGGCGCGCGGCCGAGCAGTTGGGCGTAAGCCAGCCGGCTCTGACCAAGGGTATCCGCCGCCTGGAGGAAGAGCTGAGACTGCAGCTGTTCAATCGCACGCCCAAGGGCATGGAGCTGACCTTGCCAGGCCAGGCGTTCTACCAGCGCTCGCAACAGGCCCGACTGGGGCTGGACGATGCGCTGCGTGAGGCCGCGGACCTGCACCGTGGCACGGTAGGTCTGGTGCGCGTGGGCGTCACCCCGCTGCTGGCCGAGCATTTCTTCAATCCGGCCTGTGTCGAACTTCTGGCCCAGCGGCCGGCGGCCCGCTTCAGTGTCACCGTGAATCTGAACGACGCATTGCTGACGGCATTGCGGCAGGGCGAGCTGGATTTCATGGTTTGCTCGCTGCATGAGTCGACATTGTCGTCCGAGTTCGAGCGCATGCCGCTGTTTCCTGACAATCTCTATGTGGCCGCGCGCGCCAGCCATCCGCTGTTCAACCGCAGCCGCATCGTGCTTGCGGATCTGGCGCAATATCGCTGGCTGTTGCCCGGTCCGCAAGTCGCCGCGCGGCGGTGGCTGGAAACGCGCTTCGAGCAGCGTGGCGCGCCGCCGCCGGAGGTGGTGATCGAATCCAATGCCGCGGCGGCCAACCTTGTCAGCATCCTGCTCAACACCGATCTGCTGACGCTGACCAGCGAGATCACGCTGCGGTCCAGCGCGGGGCGAAACCTGGGCGTGGTGCCGCTGGAGGATGTGACCTGGCACCGGGAGATCGGCATCCTTGCGCCGCGGGGCAGCTACCGGTCGCCCCTGGCGCAACGCCTGATCGACATCCTGACGGATCATGCGGCCGCATGGCGCAAGGCGCCGGGTTGATGGGCGTTTATTCCGCGTGCAGTCCCAACTGCTTGATGAGCGGCCCGTAACTGTCCGACTCAGCGCGGACGCGCGTGGCCAGTTCATCGGGTGTGCCCGCGATCGGCGTGAACGATTGCGTCAGCAGATCTTGCCGCACCCTGTCCTGTGCGACGGCGGCGCGCACGGCCTGGTTCAGCCTGTCCACCACTGCCTTTGGTGTGCCCTTGGGTACGGCGAGCCCCGCCCAGCTGCCGCTGCTGTAGCCGGGGAAGCCGGACTCCGCTACGGTGGCCACGTCTGGCAGGGCCGCCACGCGTTCGCTGCTGGTCACGGCGATGGCCCGTATCTTGCCGGCCTTGATCATGGCCATCGCCGGCGCCACCGCCACCACGCCCACCGAAATCTGGCCGCCGGCAAGATCGTTCAGCACATTGGAGCCGCCGCGATAAGGCACGTGTATCGCATCGATGCCGAAGTGCTGCTTGATGACTTCAAAGGTCAGGTTCATGGACGAGCCTATGCCAGGACTGCCGTAATTCAGCACGCCTGGATGCGCCTTTCCATAGGCGGCCAATTCTCGCAGGTCATGGATAGGCAATTTGTCCGCGACCAGCACCACATGCGGCGAGATGCTGATGCCGCTGACCAGTTCGAAGCCGCCGATCGGGTCATAGGCAAGGTCCGGCGCCAGATGCTTGGCGATGGGAAAGTTGCCGCCGTATTCCAGCACGGTGTAGCCATCCGGCGCGGCATTGGCCGCCTTCATGCCGCCGATGTTGCCCCCGCCGCCGCTGACGTTTTCGACGATGACATTCTGCTTGAGATTTTCGCTCATGGGCTGGGCCACCAGGCGTGCCACGTAATCCAGCTGGCCCCCGGCGGAGAACGGCACGATGAAGCGGATGGGCTTGGCTGGGTAGCTGTCGGCTCGCGCGGCAGTGGGCGCGGCGCCGAGCGACACGGCGGCTGCCAGGCAAAGGGTGATGAAGCGCATAGGCACGATGTCTCCTCGTATTTGATTGGAACCGACGCGCGCGTTCGTGGACGGCGCGTGTCACGGACCGACGCAGGAAGCGCGTTCCGGGACGGCTTAGATGTAACCCGCCCGCCTGGGTACGCCGATGCCGACGCGGCGGAATCCGATAACGCGGCGTCATGATGGCGACCGATAACGCGGCGGCATCGGATTTTGCGTGTCCGTTATGCCTTGCGGCAACGCACTGCCGCACCATCCGCTTACACGAGCAAGGCGGGCGTTGCCGCCGACGAAGGAGACATCCATGAATCAGGGACGATATACCACTCGCAATGCGCGCTACTGGCGCGACCGACCGGCCATCCTGTTCGGCGACAGAAAGATCAGTTTCGGTGAATTGGAGACACGGTCCAACCGCCTGGCGAATGCCTTGCTGGCGCTGGGTCTGGGCAAAGGCGACCGCGTGGCCATCCTGGCATGGAACTGCCCGGAAATCATCGAGCTGGAGTGCGCGCTGTACAAAGCGGGGCTGGTCAAGGTCGCCTTGAACGCGCGGCTCTCTGCACAGGAAGTGGTGGATACCCTCAACAACGCGGCGGCCACGGTCCTGATCGTAGATCCGGCCCATACTGAACAACTCGCATCGATCCGCGGCAAGCTGGACGACGTGCGCCATATCATCGTGACAGGCAATAGCGCAATGGGCGGTGAAGCGCCCGAGGTCTGGCGGCCGTACGAAACGTGGATCGCCTGCGCGGCTGACAGCAACCCGGACGTAGCTGTCGCACCGGACGACCTTGCCGTGTTGCATTTCACGTCCGGCTCGACGGGCAAGCTGAAGGCTGCCATGCAAACCGTGGGCAATCGTCTGGCGTCATTGCGCAAAGTGGTCATGGGCCGCATGCGTGCGGCCCCTGGCGAAGTACTCGCGCTGGCGGGGCCCATCACGCATGCCAGCGGCATGTTCATGCAGCCGTTTCTATTCCAGGGGGGCACCATCCTGCTGCAGGACCGCTACGATCCAGATGTTTTCCTGGCCGCGGCGGCGCGCCATCGCGCGGCGTTCAGCTTCATGGTGCCCACCATGCTCAATATGTTGATCGCGCATCCGGACTTGCGCCGGCACGATCTCAGCGCGCTGCGCCAGATTTCCTACGGCGGCGCGCCCATGGCGCCCGCGCGCATCCGCGAGGCCTGGGAGACGCTGGGACCCATCCTCAGCCAAGGTTATGGTGCCGGTGAGACGACCGGCGGCATGGTGATGCTGGATCGCAGCGACCACGCCTATGCCATGTCCCGACGGCCCGAACTGCTGGGGTCCTGCGGGCGCGTATTTGGGGAAGGGGAGCTGCGGCTGGTGACCGACGACGGCCGCGAGGCGGAACCGGGAGAAGTGGGGGAGATCACCGTGCGGGGCCCGGATGTCTTCGCTGGCTATTGGCGTGAGCCTGAACTGAGCGCGAACGCGCTGCACGACGGCTGGCTGCACAGCGGCGATCTGGCGCGCATGGACGAGGAAGGATATCTCTTCATCGTCGATCGCAAGAAGGACATGATCATCACTGGTGGCTTCAACGTCTATCCCACGGAAGTGGAACAGGCGCTGTACCAGCATCCGGAGGTCTATGAGGCTTGCGTATTCGGCGTTCCCGACGACAAGTGGGGGGAGGCGGTGAAGGCGGTCCTGGTGCTCAAGCCGGGCGCGACGGCGACGCAGGCGCAACTTTCCGAGCACTGCCGTGGGCTGCTTGCGGATTTCAAGAAACCGCGCAGCATAGAAATCGTCGGCGAGCTGCCCAAGAACGCTAACGGCAAGCTGGCCCGCAAGCAATTGCGCGATGGATACTGGGCGGACCGCGACCGGCAGGTGGGTTAAGGCTGGAACTGATGTCTGGTGTCAGGGGTTTGCTTTGTTCAGGCACTGCCTTATCCCCTCGGGATAAGGCGTCTTTTTTACTGGCCCGATCAATGCCTGCAGCGCCGAGTCGTCCATGATGACGGGTTGGGTCAATAGATAGTGCATCTCCACCATCTCGCGCATGAACGGGTTGAACAGGCCGATCAGGCGCAGCATGGCCTTGCCTGCCACCCGCCGTTTCAGTCTTCTGCCGGTCAGGCGTTCCATCTCGGCTAACAACTCCTGTTGAGTCGTCACGCCTGCCCCGGCCAGGTGCCAGATCTTGCCGTATGCCGCGGGAGTGCTGATCAGCCTGGCGACGACGGCGCCTACGTCGGGCAGGAACACGAATTCATGCGGGCGGTCCAGCGGCCCAACCATGTCCGCCGTCCCGCCATGGGCAGCCGCCTGGATCGCACCATGCAACAGGCTGGCCTCCACGCCTGGACCGTAGAAGTCCGGCAAACGCAGCACCGCCGCATTGATGCTTCCGGCCGCGTGCGCCTGCATCAGGATGTCTTCCTGCTCCTTGCGCATGCGCCCCTTGAAGGTGTGGGGCTCGCGGGGATGATCCTCATGCACCGGTAAAGACCGGGGCAGGCCATAGGGATACACGGTGCCGATCAGGAGAATGTTCTTGACGCCTGCACGAATGGCGCCGGCCAAGGTCTTGCGCATCAACTGCGGGTGCAGGTCGAACCGCGTGTAGTCGACGCCGACCAGATAGACCAGTGTCTCGACGCCTTGGGCCGCCGCCTCGACCGATGATGGTATATCGGGATTCCATGTAACGATCTCGGCGTGGGGATAGTCATCGAATGCCTGGCGCAGGCGGGCGTCATTGCGCCCGACAACGCGGTATGGCAGGCCTTGTGCGCTGAGGGCCGAGGCAATGCCCTGGCCCAGGGCGCCGGCGGCGCCGAACAATGCGATCTTGGGCAAAGCGTCTACTCCCTGTGAGATTGTTGTTGCAAGAACCTCATTATGCGAAGTTGACCCATAAATGAAAATTGCATAAATTCTGCTAGCAGCTATACATAAATGAATAGGGTGGCCAGCATAGAACCGAACTGGGAGTGGTATCGCACGTTCCTCAAGGTCCTGGAAACCGGATCGCTCTCGGCGGCTGGGCGTGAGATGGGCTTGACCCAGCCGACCGTGGGCCGCCATGTGGATAACCTCGAAGCGGCGCTGGGGCTCAAGCTGTTCGTCCGTTCCTTCGACGGATTCTCTCCGACAGATGCGGCGTTGGAACTCAAGCCCTACGCCGTCGGTATCGCCGCCCACTCCGCGGCGCTGCGCCGGGCTGCCGGCAGCCACGGCACGGAGGTTCGCGGCACCGTACGGCTGACGGCCAGCGAAATCATCAGCGTGGAAGTATTGCCGCCTATCCTGGCCAAGCTTAGAAGAGACCATCCCGCGCTGAACGTCGAGTTGCTCATGTCCAACAGGGCAGATGACCTGCTTCAGCGAGAAGCAGACATCGCCGTGCGCATGTTCAAACCCGAGCAGGACGCATTGGTGGCCAAGCGCCTGGGCAGCATCGAGGTGGGACTGCATGCGCACAAACGCTACCTGGCCGGCCGCGGCACGCCCGACTCCATCGCCGCGTTGGCGGGACATGCGCTTATCGGTTTCGACGGCGAGAACGCTTTTCTTCGCAAGTTCCAGAGGCGCTTCCCCTGGTTCTCGCGCGAGGCGTTGGCATTCAGGACCAACAGCGACCTGGCGCAACTGGCCGCCATTCGTGCCGGCTTCGGCATTGGCGTCTGCCAGGTCGGATTGGCGGCAAGGGATCCTGCAATGGTCCATATCCTGCCCAGGCAGTTCTCGTACAAGATGGACACATGGGTAGCGATGCACGAGGATCTACGGGCCAGCCCTCGTTGCGCGGTGACGTTCGCTGCACTGACCGCAGGCTTGAGCGCCTATATGCGGGCTAGCCTCCCCGGAGACTGAGAGTGATCGCCGTGCAGAAATCTACTGATGCAAATCAGGCGCCTTGCCAGGCGCCATTTTTCTATACTGATCGCAGCAGGAAATTGGCTCCTGTCCGGTCGTCCGGCGCCATGTCTTGCTGACATCCCTCGAGTTTTTTACAGGAACCCCATGTTCGCCAGATTCCATGCGTCCTGCGTGATTGCCTTCACTGCCCTCGTATTCGCTCCGGCGGCGCCAGCCCAGACGAAAAGCCAGATGCAGGCGTTGCAGGCCGCCGACGAAGCTGTCGAACGGGCCACGGTGCACTCGGGTGTCGTCAGCGTGATCGATCAGGCGAAGGTCACCCTGCCCGCGGGCGTGGACTTCATTCCCGCGGACGCATTCAATCAGCGCCTGCTGGCTCTGGGGGGAGAACCCGACGATGCGGTGGGCGTCTTCACTCCCGCGGCCAAGTCCGGGAAAAACTGGATGGTCGAGGTCTACTTCAAGCAGTACGGCCATATCAAGGACGACGATACCAAGGACTGGGACCAAAAGAAGCTGCTGCGGAATCTGCAGCGCAACTATGAGCGATTGAACGAGCAGGGACGCGGCTCTGGCGAACTTGAAATCGAGGCGAGAGGCTGGCTGCAGCCGCCGGAATATGACCGGGTGCACCACAGCCTGATATGGGCGATCGATGGCGGGGTAAAGGGTGTGCCACGGCGGGCCAATGGGAGTGAGCGTTGCTCCGGCGTGATGCTTGGACGAGAGGGCTTGATCGAGCTGAGGCTGACGAGCGACAGGAGCAAGCTTGCGGCGGACATTCCCGTATTGCGGCAGCTGCTGGACAACCTCGCGTACAACGAGGGCAAGCGTTACCAGGACTTCAATGAGTCCACCGACGAGGCGGCAGACTTCAGCCTGGCGCTGCTATTGGGAGCGCACGCTTCCGAGTAAATGCTCGATGCCATGAGCGCCATTGTTCCGCGGCCTACTGGAAAGCGTCCAGCGCACCGGCCGCCGCGAAAACGCCGATGGTCTGCTTCACCTGCGACCGCAGATTGCCGCGGAGGGCGGCAAGGTCTTCGCCCATCAAGGCTTTCAAAATCATGGGTGGGATGATCGCGTCGAGCATCTGGGCGGCAACGATCCGCGCTTGGCGCCTGCTTGCTGCGAGCGCAGCGCCCTCGAGCGCGCGCGGCGAGTGTTCAGCCATTATCTTCGCCACCGCGTCCAGCGTGCGCGACTTGCCGGCTTCGTTTGTCAGTTGAGCCAGCGCCGGAAAACGCGGCGCCTCGGCAATCACCATCCTGATCAAGCCGATGACCTCATCGCTTAGTAATCGCATGGCGACCGTTTCGGCCAGCAATATCAGGTGCTGCTCCAGCGATGCCGATTGCGGCGCCTCGTACGCGGCGCGCAGGCTGCGTTCGCAGTTTCGCTTGACCACTTCGGCAAACAACGCTTCCTTGCCGCTGTAACGGCTGTAGAGCGTTGCCTTGCTGGCGCCCGCCGCCTTGGCGATGGCGTCCAGCGATGCCTGGCCGAAGCCACGCTCAAGGAAGATGGTCGTGGCGGCATCGAGTATCCGCTCTTCGACGTCTCCCGCCATCGCGCTCGACGGCCGGCCCTTCTTGCGCGAAAACATCGTTTTCAGCAACAAGCAGTGCGCAGGCGTGGCATCGGTGGGCTTGGATGCGCGTGTCACGAGTCTTTCTCGAACAAGGGGAGGGGGCTCATCAGGCAAATTTTTCGAATTATCCCACTTTTCCAGAAATAGAACGAAACCGTTCCGTTCTATTATAGAATCCATTCCACAGTCATCTTGGAGATTCCCATGGCGGGAAGTGAAAGCGACAACAGTACGCCGGCCGGCGCGGAACAGGTTGATGGCGGGAAGGATCTGGTAGACGAAACGGGCCAGCCCATCCAGCCCGCGCGCCCGCGCAGCAAGCGCCTGAGAACGATCATAGGTGTGGCGGTGCTGCTGGTCTGCGTGGTGGCAGGCACGGCCTGGTGGCTGCGCGGCGCCCATTACGAGAGCACCGACGACGCCTTCATCGACAGCGATCAAAGCCAGATCGCGTCGCAGGTGAACGGCCGCGTGGTCGCCCTGCTGGTCACCGATAACCAGCACGTCGAAAAAGACCAGCCGCTGCTCAGGCTGGACCCGCGCGACTACGAAGTGAAGCTTGAACAGGCGCAAGCGCAGCAGGCGAACTCCGAGGCTCAGGTTGCGCAAGCACAGGCCGACCTGCAGTACCAGATTGCCAATCTGGGCCAGCAGACGGCGCAGGTCCAGGTCGCGCAGGCAGACCTGACGCAGGCGCGCCAGGATCTGGCACGGTTTACGGGCACCGACCCGGCCGCCATTACGCGCCAGCAACTGGAGCAGAGCCAGGCGACCACCAAAAGCGCGATCGCCCGGCTGGACAGCGCCAGGCAGGCCGTGCGGGCGGCTGAGGCCCAGGTGGCGTCGCAACGCACGAAAATCGATGCGGCGCAGGCATTGGTACGGCAGAACAAGGCTGACGTCGACAACGCGAAGCTGCAACTGAGCTACACCGAAGTGCTGGCGCCGCGAGCAGGCAAGGTCACCCGCCGCACCGTGAATCTGGGCAACTACGTTACGCCAGGCCAGGCCTTGGTGGCGGTCGTCCCGGACGAAATGTGGGTCACGGCCAATTTCAAGGAAACGCAGCTGACCCATATGAAAGTGGGGCAGGCGGTCGAGGTCAGCGTTGATGCCTACCCGGACGAAAAGCTGCACGCACACATAGAAAGCCTGCAGCGCGGGACCGGCTCGGTCTTCAGCAGCTTGCCGGCTGAAAACGCCACGGGTAACTATGTCAAGGTCGTGCAGCGCGTTCCCGTGAAGATCGTCTTCGACGGCGACGACTGGCGCCATGTGCCGCTGGCACCCGGCCTTTCCGTCACCCCGCGTGTCACGGTGCAATAAGCATGGCAGATCCCTACGCAGCGTTACCCAGATCGGCGGCGGGCCCCTACAACCCCTGGTTGATCGCGGTCATCGTATCGATCGCGACGTTCATGGAGGTGCTCGACACCACCATCGCGAACGTGGCGCTGCGCCATATCGCCGGCGGCCTGGGCGCGAGCCTGGACCAGAGCACCTATATCACCACCAGCTATCTCGTCGCCAATGCGATCGTCCTGCCGATCAGCGGATGGCTGGCGAACGTGATCGGCCGCAAACGCTTCTACATGATTTGCGTCATCCTGTTCACGGTCAGTTCCGTAGCGTGCGGGTTCGCCACATCGCTGGAGATGATGATCTTCTTCCGCGTGTTGCAGGGCTTCGGCGGCGGCGGCCTGGCACCGGTCGAACAGAGCATCTTCGCCGATACCTTCCCGCCGGAAAAGCGCGCGATGGCGTTCGCGCTATACGGATTCACTGTCGTAGCGGCGCCGGCCATCGGGCCGATGCTGGGCGGCTGGATTACAGACAACTATTCGTGGCACTGGGTGTTCCTGATCAATCTGCCCGTGGGCGTGCTCTCGCTGGTGCTGACAGGAATGTTCGTCAGTGACAGCAAGCTGGTGAAAGAGGAAAGGCGTGCCCTGCTCGCTAAGGGGTTGCGCATCGACTACCTGGGTTTCGCCCTGGTGGCGGCCGGATTCGGCAGCCTGCAGATCGTGTTCGACAAGTTCGAGCGCGAGGATGGCTTTTCGTCGAATTTCATCTGCGCATTCACGGCAATCGCGGTCATTGCCTTGGTGGCGCTGGTCATACGGGAATTGACCACGCCTCACCCGATCGTGAACCTGCGCCTGTTCAAGTCACGCGCCTTTGCCGTCAGTTGCAGCGTGATGTTTGCCTTCGGCTTCATCATCAACAGTTCAACCCAGATCCTGCCGCAGTTCACACAGGAATTGCTGCACTATGACGCCACCAACGCCGGACTGACGCTGGGGCTGGGTGGTGCCATCCTGTTGTTGATCATGCCGATAGCGGGTGCCGTGACCGGACGTGTATTCCAGCCCAAGTGGCTGGTCATGATGTCGCTTGCCGGCACGGGCGTGGCGTTGCTTCACGCGTCGGGCCTCAGTCTGAATGTGGGGTTCTCGGACGTATCGATGGCCCGGCTCTACCAGGTCATCTGGCTGCCGTTCCTGTTCATCCCGCTGTCGACCGTGCAGTTCATCGGCATCCCGCCGAAAGAGAACAACAATGCGTCGGCGCTCATCAACATGATGCGCAACGTCGGTGGAAGTTTCGGGGTATCGCTGGTGACCACGCAACTGGCGTGGCGGGCGCAGTTTCATCATGCGCGCCTGGCCGAGCACGTTACGCCCTACAACGGTTTCTCCGGCTCGCTCGGGTCGATCGCCACACAGGTACAACAGCAGGCTTCGGTGATGAGCTATCTGGACGTGTTCGTCGTCCTGGGCATCATCGCGTTGCTGCTGTGTCCACTTTGTTTGTTGTTGCCTAAGCTGCCGAAGGGGGCACAGGTAAATGCGCACTAATCTTCTGTGGGTTCCACTCGTCGCCTTTCTGGCGTCCTGCACGATGGGACCCGATTTCCAGCATCCCGAGTTGCAGACGCCGTCACAATGGTCACGGTCCCCGGCCGCGGCTGCCGATGCCGCGCACGCGGTGGCGGTCCCCGAGCCTGTCGATACACGGTGGTGGAACAGCTTCGGCGATCCCTTGCTGACCGAGCTGGTCACGCGTGCCATGGACAGCAATCTCGATATCAAGATCGCCATGGCGCGACTGGCCGAGTCGCGGGCGCAGTTGGGGCAGACCAGGGCGGACGCCTTTCCCACCTTGAACGGCAACGCTTCCTACACGCGCCAGTTGGAAAGCGCGGACGGCGTCATCGGCCTGCTTGGCGGCAGCGGCTCGTCGTCGGCCACGGATACCAACGGGCTGGGTGGCAGGCAGGGCGGTGTGCCCCAGTCCTCCGGGACGGCCTTGCCGGCATTCAATCTGTACCAATATGGCTTCGACACCTCGTGGGAACTCGACCTGTGGGGCAGGGTAAGGCGCACGACGGAAAATGCCCAGGCCACGGTGGAGGCGCAGAACGAAGCGCGGCACGATGCCATCGTATCCACCGCCGCCGAAGTCGCCCGCGACTATCTGAACCTGCGCGGTACGCAGGCGAGGCTGCGCATCACCCGGGAGAACCTGGCGTTCGCGCAGCGCACCGTTGAACTGACGACCGAGCGCGCAAAGCACGGATTGTCTACGGACCTCGACGTTGCCAATGCGCAAAGCCAGGCTGAGTCGAATGCCGCCGAGATTCCGCAGGGTGAACAGCAGGAAGCACAGCTGATCAATGCCATAGGCATTCTGCTGGGAGAGTATCCACAGGCGCTCGCCGCGCAACTGAAGGAAGCGCCCGTGGTGCCCGCGGTGCCACCGCGCGTGCCGGTAGGCCTGCCGTCGGAGCTGGCGCGCCGCCGGCCGGACATACGCCAGGCAGAGGCGCAATTGCACGCGGCGACCGCGAGCATCGGTGCGGCCAAGGCGGATTTTTTCCCGAAGATCACGCTATCCGGCAGTGCCGCCATGCAGGCCACGCAGTTCTCGAACCTGGGCAGCTGGGACGCGCGCAGCTATAGCTTCGGCCCCAGCCTTTCCATTCCCATTTTCGAGGGTGGCCGCCTGCGTGCGACCTTGGCCTTACGGGAAGCGCAGCAGCAAGAGGCGGCGATCACATATCGCAAGACGGTGTTGACCGCGTTCCGGGAAGTCGACGATGCCATGACGGGCTTCGCTGCCGAACAGCGGCGCCGCGATCGCCTGGAAGCCAGCGTGCAGGCGTCGAAACGGGCGTTGGATCTGGCGAACAAGCGTTATATCCGCGGCTTCTCGAATTACCTCGATGTGCTGACCGCGCAGAAGACCTTGCTGACCAACGAGCAGCAATGGGTCGACAGCACGGCCACGATTTCGACCAATCTGGTGTCCTTGTACAAGGCCTTGGGTGGCGGGTGGGATGTTCTGCCCGAGGAATCGCCGGAGAAAAAGTCAGCGCTCTAGAACCTGGTTGTAGAGCGCCGTGTTTGATGTCTCAGGCCGACGGTGGTCCGCCGCATTCAGTGCGAACGGCCCAGTCCGACCCGGGGGAAGTAGTCCTGCAATTCGCCCACGTCCTCGGCGCCGACGATCGCTCCGATGTAGCCATCGGGACGCACCAGTACCCAGTCGCCTTCCTGAGGCGCGTAGGCGGCGCGGAAGTGACCGGCGTCATCGCGCAATTCGCCCTTGGCGCCGATGCGATGAATGCGCAGTCCCGCCCGCGGCTCGACGTCCGCGCGCTGCGTTTCGTAGCCCAGCAACGTCCAGTGCGGTCCCTGGAGAAGGTCGAACAGGCGCCGCGGCTGGCCGGCGGCGCCGATCATGGGGGCGTCAGGGGCGCGGTCGCCGGCGCGCACACCGGCAGCGCGCGCGGGGCGCTCCACCGCCAGGGGGCTTGCGGGATAAGCTATGTCGAGCTGCTGCACATCGCGCCGGCGCCGCATCATCTGCCCGGCTTTCGCTTCGTCGAGCAGTCGCGTGGCCAGTCCCAGCATCTGTGCGGCGACCGGGCGGCGTTCCGCCTCGAAGGTGTCCAGCAGCGCGCGGTCAGCACCGCCTGCCACCGCGGCCAGTTTCCAGCCCAGGTTGTACGCATCCTGCACGCTGGTGTTCAGGCCCTGGCCGCCAGTAGGCGGGTGGATGTGCGCCGCGTCGCCGACCAGCAGCACGCGGCCGGCGCGGTAGCGGTCGGCCAGGCGCGCGTTCATCTCGTAGGCCGAGGCCCAGTGCACAGCGTGGACCTGGATTTGCGGGCGGCCCGTGCGCGCCAGGAGGAGTGCCGACAGCCCTTCCGCCGAGAGATCCACATCGACACCATGGGGAATGGGCGCCTGCACCTGGAACAGGTCGGTGCCCGCGAGGGGGCAGATCATCACTTGCTGCGCCATGTCGCCGTCCTGGAACCGATGCCACGCGTCGCGATCCAGGCCGGTCAGCACTACGTCGGCCACGATGGCCCGCACGCCCAGCGTCTTGCCGGGGAAGTCTATTCCCAGCGACTTGCGCACGAAACTACGGCCGCCGTCCGCGCCCACCAGATAACGCACGCGCAGCATCTCATCGCCTTGCGAGCCGCGCAGGCTTGCGGTGACGCCCGCTTCGTCCTGCTCCAAGCCGACCAGTTCGCAAGCGAAGTCCACCTGGCCGCCCAGTTCGACCAGCCGGTCGCGCAGCACGCCTTCAGTAAGGAACTGCGGCAGCATCAGCGGTTGCTGGAAAGGCTCCGCGGGCGTGGCGGGCGAAGTCTCCATCAAGGGCGACTCGACGAAGCTGCCGTCGGCCGCGTGGATCCGTTGCGGCGGGTAGGGGCCGCCGATGGCCACCAGGCGATCCAGTACGCCCAGGTCCTCGAACACCTCCAGCGTGCGCGGCTGAATGCCCTTGCCGCGCGAACCCTGGAAGGGGCTTGCCAGTTTCTCGATCACGCGGGCGCGGACGCCGCGCCGCGCCAGGTCGATCGCCAGGGTGAGACCGGCCGCGCCGGCACCGCAAATCAGCACATCGGGGGAAGGGGTCGAGGCCATCATCGCTCCAATAGGTGTACTATGCACATAAATTGAGAGCATGCTATGACAAAACCGAAAAGAGTGCAAGATACACATATCTCGCGGCAGGACCTGAGATCGCTGCATGACGCGATGGTGCGAATTGCCGTCGTGATGAATCGCCCGCAGAACGACGAGGCGATGGTGCGTGCCGCTGGGATCACGCTGGATCGCGCGCTTTTCCCGCTGCTGGTGGGCATCGAGCGCAAGGGTCCGATCGGCGTGGGCGAACTCGCCGACGGTGTCGGCCGCGACTACTCGACGGTCAGCCGCCAGGTGAGCAAGCTGGAGAGCCTGGGCTTGACCCAGAGCGAACCGAGCCCGACGGACCGGCGCGTCCGGCAGATGACAGTGACGGCGCAGGGCAAGGCGATGACCACCGCCATCGACGCTGCACGCGAACGCATCGGCCGGGCGATCTTCGAGGAGTGGGAAGAGGCCGATGTGAGGCTGCTGGTGAAACTGATGGGCAGATTTTCGGAAGGACTTGAAAACGCCACCCGGGCCAGCGTCTGAGATAGCGGCTATGGCGCCTTGCTGGGCCACGCCAGATGTTGGAATTCCTCCGTCATCCAGTCGACGAACGCGCGCACTTTTGCTGGCGTGTACTGTGCCGAAGCGCGAATGACGTGCATCGTTTCATCGCCTACCACTTGCCAGGCCGGCAGTACCTCGACGAGGCGTTTTTCACGCAACTCGTTGGCGACGATCCAATCCGCGCAATAGGCCACGCCTGTGCCTTGCAAGGCCGCGTGCATCAGGGCATCGATGTCGTCGGTGGCTAGCCGTGATCGCGTGCGCACGGCATGCTGCTTGCCGTCGCGCGACAGGTGCCAGACCGGATGCGATGCCATGGGTGAGAAGCCTATGCATGCGTGCTGCGCCAGATCGCGCGGATGACGGATGGGCGGATGCGCTTTCAGATACGCCGGCGACGCGCACAACAGACGGCGCATCGTCAACACCTGTCGCGCGACGAGCCGGCTGTCCTCCAGGCGTCCGATGCGCACGCCTGCATCGAAGCGCTCCGCGATCAGGTCGACGAAGCGATCGGTAAAGACGGTTTCTAAGTCCAGGGACGGGTAGCGCGCGAGAAATTCGGGCAAGCGCGGTGCGATCCAGCGGCGCCCGAAACCGGTCGGCAGCGTCAAGCGCAAGAGCCCGATGGGCGATGCACTCAGCGAGCGTGCTTCTTCTTCGCCGTTGTGGATAAGTTGCATGGCCTCCTGCACGCGCTCGCGCAGGCGCTGGCCGGCGTCCGTAGGCGAAAGCCGGCGTGTCGAACGTTCGACCAG
Source organism: Achromobacter sp. HZ34 (assembly GCF_002209485.1). Lineage (GTDB taxonomy): Bacteria > Pseudomonadota > Gammaproteobacteria > Burkholderiales > Burkholderiaceae_B > Bordetella_C. The sequence continues at coordinate 347,546 of NZ_NJIX01000006.1, forward strand.
GCGGGTGCCGAGGCGTGTTTCCAGCGCTTTCAAGCGTCGCGAAATGACTGAACTGTCGCGCCCGAGTTGCCGGCCCGCGGCGGCGAAACTGCCCGTTTCCAGCACGGCCACCAGCGCGGCCATTTCGTCGGCTTCCATACTGTTCATTCGTGCACTCCATGCAGGAATGTCCTGCCCTGAGGAGAGATTATAGGTAGTTGCTCAGGGATAGCATGGCGTGTCGATAACGAAAAGGGAGCGATAAATGATGCAAGCGTTCCAGCTGATCCCTGGTGACACCTGGGTGCTTCTCCTGGGAGAAGCAGCCGTGCCACGTCCGGCGGCGGATGAAGTACTGATTCGGTTGCATGCAGCCGGCTTGAACTACCTGGACTTGATGGTGGCGCGTGGCCGACTGGGCGATACGGCGCCACCGTTCGTCCCCGGTACGGATGGCGCAGGCGAGATCGTCGAAATTGGAGAGTGCGTCCGTGGATGGTCCTTAGGTGACCGTGTGATTGCGGGGGCATTCGTTGACTGGGCGAACGGCTTGCTTACGGAGAACACTGGGCAACGCATCCGCGGCGTCACCATGCCGGGGTCCCTTGCCGAATATGCGTTGGTTCCCGCCAGCGCGCTGGTGCGCATTCCCGACGGCATGCCGTACGTGCAGGCTGCCACGCTGCCCATTGCCGCCACCACCGCGTGGAACGCGATCGTGAAAGGCCGTATCGGACCCGCGTCGACCGTGGCGCTCCTGGGCACGGGCGGTGTAAGCCTGTTCGCATTGCAGTTCGCCAAGGCCGCGGGCGCGCGAGTGATCCTGTCGTCGTCCTCGGATGAGAAGCTCGAACGTGCGCGCCAGCTTGGTGCCGATGTATTGATCAATTACCGCAGCCGGCCCGCGTGGGACGAAGCCCTGCTCGAAGCCACGGATGGCAAAGGTGCCGACCTGGTGGTCGAAACGGTGGGCGGCGGGACGTTCGCCAAGTCCATCAGCGCGGCGAAGATAGGCGGAACGGTGTATGTGGTGGGTTTCATCGGCGGTATGGAAGTGACGATGCCCGTGTTGCCCGTGATGGTGAAGACGCTGAATATCCTGGGCAGCCAGACGGGTTCGACCAGCGACCTGGCGGGCGCCGTGCAAGCCATCGAGCAGGCGCGCATCGAACCGGTGATCGATCGGGTTTTTCCCTTTGAGGCGGCTGCCGATGCCTATGCGTACCTGGCGTCGGGCGCGCATTTTGGCAAGGTGGTGATCGAAATCAAATGAGGCAGTAGCAGAATCGGCCCACCGATACGGCGTGCTAATCTGGAACGCTTGTTTTTCCCGGATTTGTGGCATGTCTTCGCTTGACATTGAACTGCTGGTCACCGCCCTGGTGAGCGTGCTGGCGTTGGTGGCGCTGATTATTTCTCGCCTTCGTTTACATCCGCTGCTGGCGCTGCTGGTGGTTTGCGTCGGTGTGGGCTTTGCCACCGGCATGGCGCCGGAAACCATCGTCAAGCACATCATCGATGGCGCCGGCAAGACGCTGGGCGCGGTGGGCCTGGTGATCGCGCTGGGCGCAATGTTGGGGAAAATCCTGGCTGACGCCGGCACTACCGAGCGCGTGGCGAAAGCCATCCTCAGTCACACGCCGGAGCGGCTGATTCCCTGGGCCATGACGCTGGTGGCCTTCATCATCGGCATCCCCATGTTCTTCGAAGTCGGACTGGTGGTGATGCTGCCGCTGATCTTCAGCGTGGCGCGCAAGCTGGAAGAACAGGCCCGGTTCAAGGGTTCGGCTTATGTCTACGTAGGGGTCCCGGTGATTTCGGCGCTAGCCGCGATGCACGGCATGGTGCCGCCGCACCCGGGTCCGCTCACCGCCATCGCGTCACTGAAAGCGAGCGTGGGCCCGACGATGCTTTACGGGTTCGTCGCCGCCATCCCGGCCATGATCCTGGGCGGTCCCCTGTACGGCAAGTTCATCGCGCCGCGTATGACGACTCGCCCCGAGCAATCGCTGGTCGATCACTTCACCGCCGGCACGGCGGCCGATGACCAGACGCTGCCCAGCGCGGGACTGGGCATACTGGCGGCACTCCTGCCCGCGCTGCTGATGCTGGTCCACGCCCTGGCGGAGGTCTTGTTGCCCAAGGGTTCGGCGGTACTGGGTGTAGCGGCGTTCCTGGGCAATCCGGTCATCGCGATGCTGCTGGGGGTACTGTTCGCGTCCGTGGCGCTGGTGCTGGTCCGTGGTGGCGATGCTGAAAAGCTGCGCGATTCGTTGGCGGGCAGCCTCAAGCCGATCACGGGCATCGTCATGATCATCGCAGGCGGGGGCGCATTCCAGCAGATCCTCACCAGCGCGAAAGTCGGGGATGCCATCGTGCACCTGACGCAGCAGTTCAATTTCCCGCCGCTGGTGCTGGGTTGGCTGATCGCCATGCTGCTGTCGGTCTCCACCGGTTCGGCCACCGTTGGCATCGTCGGCGCGGCCGGACTGCTGGCGCCCTTGGCCGGCGCTGATCCGAACCTGAACCTGTCCCTGCTGGCGCTGTCGGTCGGCTGCGGTTCGCTGTTCTTCAACTATGCGAACCATGCGGGCTTCTGGATGGTCAAGGAATCGTTCGGCATGACCATGGGCGAAGCGACCCGCACGATTACGGTCGTACAGTCCATCGTGTCCTTCGTTGGACTGCTGATGGTATTGCTGTTCGACATGCTGCCTCATTTGGGTTGATCCGGCATCTTCGTGTTCGACGCGAATGCCAGGCGCTACGCCCCATAAGCAAATTCAATATATGAACGAACTTCAACAGGAAATACAACGCCTCGCCGCCAAAGCTCAAGCGGACTTCAACGATCGGGCCGAGGGGAAGCTGGATTTTTCGGAAGCGAGCTTGCAGGTGGTCGAGGAGATGCTGGCGGAGGCTTCGACCTACCGCGACGATCTTTCGCCGAAAGCGGTGGAAGGCATCGTCACCCGCTTCGGTTGCTACATCCTGGAAGTCGGGCGCCAGCAATTTGGCGGTACCTATTCATGGCTTGAAGAACGGAACCAGCCTGTACTCGTGGTGGGTGATGCAGATAACCACACCGCCATTGCGACGTGGAATAAAGTCCGCGGCCGCTTGGGGGGCGATGCCGGCGACAACATTCCCTTCTTTTTCGAAGGTTTTGCGCACCGCGTGCGAAACCCGACGAGCGTGAGCAAAGCGCTCTACATTTGAGCCGGACGGCACTGTGGCCGACGCTCTCAGCCATTCTGGATCGTTCTAATGGATGAGCAATAATATTGCACGATATTGCAAATAGTCGTTAGTATGAGAAAAATTCGGCCTAGGTCAGCGGTATTGCCCACATGCGGCATTCCGCGAGAGCGCGCGACGCCATGGAGGCGAAAATGCGGAAATATCTTGCACTACGCGGCTTGATAAATCTCATTCTGTGCGGCGCGCCAGCGCTTGCCAGCGCCCAGGGGTATGGCGCCTTCAACAACGACACGCTATACGGCACGCTCAAGGGCAGTGACAGGGACAGCTTCGACCGGACCGTCGTGCAGGCGCTGCAGGATCCCCAGACGGGCAAGCGCTTCCCGTGGACGGGCGCTGGTGCTGCCGGCAAGGCAGCGTTGACCGGCGAAGTCCATGCCGATGCGGCCCACGAGCAGAACGGCATGCCCTGCAGGCCGCTGCACGCCACGCTACGGCGCGGCAAGACCGATGAGCGCTGGACATTTCTTTTCTGCCGCCGCGCCGATGGGCAATGGAAGGCCGCGTCCCAGACCCGAAATTAATACACGCCGGCGGTCATGCACGAGGTGCGCAAATGGTTGAGCCACAGACGCTAGTGGAGCGGAAAGAGGTAGGGCGGCAAGCCCGGACGCGCGCAAAACGGGCGCTGCACCGGGAAATCGGTAATACCGTCCGTGATCCCGTCGATCTGCTGCGTGCCAATAGCGCAGGGCGCGTCGAAGCGCTGGTGCCATTGCGTTATGGACGCATGGCGGTCTCGCCCTTCACGTTTTTCCGTGGCAGCGCGACCTGGTATGCGCGTAGATCGTAGGCCTGAACCTGGGCGGCGGCGGACGCGCCTGGTTTCACCAGAATCTGTATGCCGCGGTCATGACGGCCACGCTCTATGTCATTGTCGACCTCGAGTTTCCCCGCGTCGGCTATATACGCCTGGATCAGATCGATAGCTTGCTGCAAGCGCAGCGCGCTTCGATGGGCGCCGCGCAGCCCGCGCGCTAGCGACCTTGCGAGGTTGGGCGCAGCAGGCCGCCGACAGGAAGCCGCTGCACCCGAGCCCGTCGTCCTCAGCGCCAGAGCTTGCTGGTCGCCAGGTCGGCACCCGCGCGCATGGCGCGGAATTTTTCCCACATGACGGTCGGGTGTACTTCGGTCTTGTAGGTTGCCTGCGACGAAAACCCGCAGTCCGCGCCTGCAATCACATTCTCGCGGCCGACGCGGTCGGCGAAGCGGACCAGGCGCTCCGCGATCAATTCCGGATGCTCGACGGTATTGCTGGCATGGCAAATGACGCCGGGGATGAGTTTCTTGCCTGCCGGAAGCTTGACCTCTTCCCACAGGTGGTACTCGTGCTCGTGGCGCACATTGCCTGCTTCGAAGGAGTAGGCCCCCGCATTGATACGCAGCATCCAGGCGACGAACTCGATGAAGGGAACGTCATGGATGCGGGGACCTTCGTTGATGCTGTAGCAGGTGTGGTAACGCACACGCTCCGCCGGCAGGCCGCGCAGGGCGTGATTCAGGATCTGCACGTAATCGTCGGCCTTGCGGCGGATGGCGACGTTGTCCAGGTGGCGGTCGGCGAACAGGTCCGGCAGGAAGGGATCGTCGATCTGCACGCTGAAACCGGCATCGACGATGGCCTTGTATTCCATGCGCAGGGCTTCGCCCACGGCTTCGAGGTAGTCGGCGTCGCTCTTGTAATACTCATTGCTGCCGACGCCATTGGGCGCGACCGAGGGCAGAAAGGCTGAGTGATGCGGGACGTCCACCAGCGCGGCGCGCAGGTTCTCGATGTCCTCTTTCACCTTGTCCAGGCCGACATAGGCGACCGGGCCGGTGCAGGCCACCGGCACGAAGGGCAGGATGTTGCCGCCCAGCATGGCCGAACCGAAGTATTCCTTGTAGTACTCGGGGAAGGCTTCCACTTCCGCATCGAAGGCGGCGTAACCCGCGCCCGGACGGGGTTCGAAACCCTGGATCCGTTCGCGGACATAGGCAAAGAAGCCGACCTTGGACTGTTCGCCATCGGTGACGATATCCATGCCGGCGTCGGCCTGCTCACGCACGGACTGCTTCACGGCCCGCTTGACGCACGCATCCAGCGCGGCTTCATCGCCATGCCCCTGCGCCTTGGCCTTCATCAGGTCCAGCAATTCGACGGGGCGCGGCAGGCTGCCGACGTGGGTGGTAAGAATGCGATTGCTATCAGAGTTTGCGGACATCGTGCTGCCAACCTTTTGTCAAAACACAAAAGGGTAGAGGCTACCTTGGCGACGAGTGGTGTTGTGTGAGGAATACACGAGTTGATTATGAGCGAAGCTCATCCCGGCACGGGCCTGGCCCGCACGAAATCCAAGATAAGCTCGCGCATCGCTACCCGCGTCGATTTTCCATCGACATCCCCTCAACGCGCGTCGTTAACTGGTTTCCTTTGTCAGCGGGCACTTGGCCTGCAAACGGCGCTTTATTCCGTTGCACAAATGCATCCGTTCCCTCGAAGCACCTCGGCCACTGGCCTGCGTGCTGATCAAGCCCCTGCCCGCATTTCCTCCGACGTCCCGTTTCCCCGCCGTCACCCACTGTCCCTGATGATCGCCAGCGCGCTGGCCTTTGCTGCGGTGGCCGCGTCTCCCGTGCACGCCCAGAGTTTTGGCGGCGCGGGCGGCTATAGCACGGATCTGGCCGTTCCTGGCGCGGGCGGTACGCCCGGCAACGATGGTGGGATGGGCACGTTCATACCCGGTGGTGGCGGCTCGGGGGGAGGAGGCGGTGGCTCCGGCGCGGCAGGCAACGATGGAGATGGCGAGGGCTTCTCCAACTGGGGGGCCGGCGGAAGCGCCGGTACGGGCTCCTCAAGCAACGGCATCGTGTTAACCGGTAACGCCGGCGCGAATGGCGCCTTCGCACCCCCTGCCATGGGTTTTGGCGGCGGCGGCGGCGGTGGTGGCGGCGGTGGCGCAGCCGGATTCACGACCACGGTGACCGGCATCCCGAACCAGTATTCGGGCCTGACCATAATCGGCGGCAAGGGGGGCGACGGCGGCGCCGGCGCCTCCAACCTGATTCCAACGCCTTCAGCCCCGTCGGGTGGCGGCGGAGGCGGCGGTGCTGGAGGCTATGGGGTCGTATTGGGCGGTACATCGACCCTCATCCTGAGCGGCACGAACGTCAGTGGTGGCGACGGCGGGAATGGCGGATCGGGCGGCTTGTCACTCTCGAGCCTGAACATGTACGCGGGCGGCGGCAATGGCGGTGACGGCGGGACCGGCGTGTCGGTGCGCGGAACGGCTACCCTCTCGAACAGCGGCATAATCACCGGAGGAAACGGCGGCATCGGGGGATTAGGAGGTACCGACGGTTCCACGCTTTTCTATGGCGGCATGGGTGGGGCTGGAGGAACTGGGGTCGAGATCGCCGACGGCGCCGCGTTGATCAACACCGGTACGATCACGGGCGGCGATGCCGGCCTCGTCGGACCGACGTTTATCGGCGCAGGTTCGCCCCCGCCAGATGCATTGGCCGGCATGGGCGTTACCGCAGGCAGCAACACCGTGGTGATCAACAGCGGCGCGATCAACGCCGGCAGCAATGCCCTGGGCGTCCAGGGCCCCACCGCCCTGATGTTCACCGGCGGCGACAACCGCCTGGAACTGCGCAACGGTTTTTCCTTCCAAGGCAATGTCCTGGCAACGGCGTTCGGCGTCACCAACACCCTGGCCCTGGGCGGCGACACGGACTCCACCTTCGACGTATCCCGAATCGTGGCGACCCCACCCCTGACCGCGGGCGCGTCGTTCTACGGATTCACGGATTACGAAAAGACGGGTGCCAGCAACTGGACACTGACCGGCAGCACCAGCGCCATCACGAATTGGACCATCAAGGGGGGAGAGCTGGTCGTCTCGTCGGACAGCAATCTCGGCGATCCCTCGGGCAGCGTCACGTTGGACGGGGGCGCGCTGAGAATGGCCGATGGATTCAATAGTGCACGCAGTTTCATACTGGGCCCGAGCGGGGGCAACCTCGATACTCCGCTTGGCGCGGTGGCGACCATCTCCAGCTCCTTGACGGGAACTGGCTGGCTTAACAAGGTCGGCCCAGGCACGCTGGTATTGTCGGGCGATAGCAGCGGATTCGCCGGCGCCAGCTTCGCCGACCAGGGCACGATGCAAGTCGACGGCAAGCTGGGAGGTCCGGTCATTGTTCTCGATACGGGAACGCTTTCCGGCACGGGCCAGGTGGGCGAGACGCGTATCACGCAAGGTGGCACGCTGGCGCCCGGCAACGCTGCCAACCCGACCGGCACGTTGACGGTCAACGGCAATCTCGTCCTGGACAGCGGATCCACCTTTCGCGTCACGGCGGCCGCGGACGGTAGCAATAGCGCGGTGGTCGTCAACGGCGCGGCCACTTTGGGTGGCTCGGTCGTCCAGATCGGCAGCGGTGCCCCCTACGCGGCGCAAACCACGTATGGCATCCTGCAAGCCACGGGCGGGCTGACGGGGCAGTTCAGCCAGGTGACCAGCAACCTTGCCTATCTTGAACCGACGCTGGCTTACCACGGCAACAATGTCGATCTGGTCGTCAATCTGAAGCAGGTCCCGGACGATGGCAATACCTCCACGCCGCCGGCGGATGGCGGGACTTCCACACCGCCTGCCAATGGCGGCGGCACACGAGACATCCGCTTCGCCGATCTGGCCAGCAACGGCAACCAGCGCGCGACAGCCAATGCCTTGCAGTCCTTGCCGTCTGACTCGCCCTTGTACGGGCGTGTCCTGAACCTGCCCAACGGCGCCCCGGCCGGCGTGTTCCAATCCCTGTCGGGTGAGTCGCACGCCAGCGCCGGCAGCACGCTTTTCGGTGTCGCGGACAATGTCGCCACACTTCCCTTGCAGCATCTGCACGCCAATCTGGACGCGGGCATGACGCGCGGCCAACCGACGGCGCAGTTGGGCCGTGGCGACGCGTCGTCCTTGCCCCAATCGGCGGCGCAGCCGGTGTGGGCGCAGGTTTTCGGGGACTGGCGCACGCTCGGCGGCAGCAACGGCAGCACTGAAGTCCGGCAATCCGATGGTGGCCTGTTCGTCGGCGGAGACCAGCACGTGGGCGGTGGCTGGCGCCTGGGCGGCGCGCTCGGCTACACGGGCAGCCACAGCAGCGCCAAGGGCCTGTCGTCGCGCACGGACATCGACAGCTATAGCGGCGTGATCTACGGTGGCAAGGCGTACGCCGCCGGGCCGGGCAAGATCAACGTCAGCCTGGGCGCCGGGTATACCTGGCATGACATCGACACGCGCCGCAACGTCGACGCGGCAGGCGTGGACCAATCGCTCAAGGCGTCCTACGGCGGCAATACGAGCCAGGTGTTCGGTGAGCTTGGCTACGCGTTGCCGCTTACCGACCGTATCGGCCTGGAACCCTTCGTTGGCGCGGACTACAACGACCAGCGCATCCGCGGCTTCAGCGAATCGGGCGGCGACGCCGCGCTCTCAGGCAAGGATAGCCACAACAAGGTAGGCAGCACCACCTTGGGCCTGCGCGTGCAAAGCACCTTCGAGAGCGCCGGGTCGCAGGGGCGCGCTTATGCCACCGCGGGTTGGCGCCACGCGTACGGCGACCTGGACCCGGCCACTACCCTGGCTTTCCAGGGCAGCCAGTCGTTCACGGTGAACGGTGCGCCGCTGGCGCGCGATGCCGCCGTATTGTCGCTGGGCGCCGATCTGGCTGTTACGCGGGCTGCCACCGTGGGGCTGGCTTATACCGGGCAGTTCGGCGGCGGCAATCGGCAGAACAGCGGCGCGGTCACTGTGCGCTGGCGGTTTTAAAGCGTCGTCGTAGCGCCACGCGGCGGGCGCCACGATACGGGCGCCGCTTCCAGCACCTGGTCGTTGCCGACCTTGAAGGTTGCCACGGCGCGGACCAGTTCGGCGGCCTGGTCCTGCATGGCGCCCGCGGCGGCGGCCGACTGCTCGACCAACGCTGCGTTCTGCTGGGTCACTTCGTCCATCTGCGCGATGGCGATGTTCACCTGATCCACGCCCTGGGCCTGTTCCTCCGATGCAGTGGTGATCTCACCCATGATGTCGGTCACGTGCTTGACCGACGTGACGATCTCCCGCATGGTCGTGCCGGCGCGCTCGACCTGTCCGGCCCCGACGTTGACCTTGCCGACCGAGTCCTCGATCAGTCCTTTGATTTCCTTGGCGGCGCTGGCGCTGCGCTGTGCCAGGGTGCGCACCTCGCCGGCCACGACGGCGAAGCCCTTGCCTTGCTCGCCGGCGCGCGCCGCTTCCACTGCGGCGTTCAGCGCCAGGATGTTGGTCTGGAAGGCGATGCCGTCGATCACCGACACGATGTCGGAAATCTTTCTCGAGCTGGCCGAGATGGCGCCCATGGTCTGCACGACCTCTTCCACCGCCACGCCGCCGCGTTCGGCAACTGCCGACGCGCTGGCCGCCAGCTTGTTCGCCTGGCGGGCGTTGTCGGCGTTCTGCTTCACCGTGGACGCCATCTGCTCCATGGAAGCCGCGGTTTCCTCCAGCGAAGCCGCCTGTTCTTCGGTTCGCGAGGACAGATCGGCGTTGCCTGCGGCGATTTCCGCGGAGGCGGTCGAAATCGTTTCCGCGCCCGTGCGGATGCCGCTCACCGTGCGCGCCAGATTCAGGTTCATGGTGCGCAAGGACTGCAGCAGTTGGCCCATCTCGTCCTTGGATTCGGCGGTGATCCGTTGCGTCAAGTCGCCGTTGGCTACCGTATTCGCGACTCGCACCGCATAGGAGATCGGGCGCACGATCCCGCGGCTGATGATGACTGCACAGACAGCGCCCAGCACGACGCCCAGCGCGGTGATGACGAAAAGCAGTTCGGTGCCGCGCGTGTAGTCGTTGGCGATAAGCTGCTTGGCCTCGTCGATGGCCTGTCTCTGCGTCTTCACGAAGTCCTCGATGCGATCTTCGTACTGCTGTGCGGCAGGGGAGTATTCCTGGTTGAAGATGCGATTGGCTTCGTCGATATTTCCTGCCGCCTTTTGCGTCATGACCGCATTGCGCGTATCGGTATAGCGCTGCCGGGCACGCCCCACTTCGGCGAAGAGCGCCTTCTCCTGTTCTCCAACGATAAGGGATTCGATTCGTTTGGTGATCTCAGTGGTGGACTGGGAAATCTGCTCGGCGTCCTTGGCGAAATACGCCATGAGGGAGTTGTCGGCGCTTTTCGCCAGGACAGACGTGCGCCGTATCGAGCCGAAGGTGTTGCGGCTCCAGTCGGCAGCCAGCCGCTCCTTGAACAATGGATTTTCCAGCGTGACGCGGTTGGCTTCTGCAATGTGATGGAGCTGGTACATGCTGAATGACGAAGCGCCGATCAACAGGATGAGCACGATGGCGAAGCCCAGCACGAGCCGGGTGCCAATTTTCAGATTGGATATGCGCACGATGAGACGTCGGCCTTAAATTTCAATAGGAGAAGGCGACCTGATACGCCATGCATAGGCGAGGCCGCGTGGAATGCGTAGCTTGTTTTTGGGCGGCGAGAGCCGCTGAGATATCTCCTGCGGACAGGATAAATGCCGAAATCCGTGACGATCCCGGGATCTAGGGCTGAGAATCCCTTTAGATATTTTTTTGGGATATCACGTTGTGACCGTTCTGTTGGAGACTGACCGGCAGAGGCTCACTGCTTTCAGTTTGAACGGTTTGATTGCCCAGATTTGCTGATTGATACGGGGCGGCATGCCGAATGCAGCCAATGGCGCGCCGAGGCAGCGCCAGGTTGCAAACGGGCCGTAGCGGGACGGGCGGGGGTATATGGCCACGCTCAGCTCGGATGTCGCCCAGCCCAATGCCGCGCGATGTCGATGCGGCGGCAGATCCACACGTTGTCGTGCCGCTGCACGTGATCCAGGAAGCGTTGCAACGCCAGGAAGCGTCCCGGCCGGCCCAGTAGCCGGCAGTGCATCCCTATCGATAGCATCCGTGGCGTCTCTTCGCCTTCGGCATACAGCACATCGAAGCTGTCACGCAGATACTCGTAGAAATGCGTCGCCGTGTTGAATCCCTGCGGCGTCGCGAATCGCATGTCGTTGGTGTCCAGCGTATAGGGAACGACCAGATGCTGCGACGAGCCGCCATCCCCGCGCGTCACCCGTGTCCAGAACGGCAGGTCATCGCCGTAATAGTCGCTGTCGTATTCATAACCGCCATGTTCGACCAGCAGGCGACGGGTGTTGGGGCTGTCGCGGCCCGTATACCAGCCTAGCGGCCACACGCCACCGGTCAACTCGCGTATGCACGCGGTGGCCAGCTTCATGTGCTCGCGCTCGGTCGCTTCGTCGACGTTCTGGTAATGCAGCCAGCGCCAGCCATGGCAGGCGATTTCATGGCCCAGCTCGACGCAGGCACGGGCGACGTCGGGGTTGCGCTGCAAGGCCTGCGCGACACCGAAGACCGTCAACGGCAGGCCACGCTTCTCGAACTCGCGCAGGATACGCCACACGCCCACGCGAGAACCGTATTCGTATATCGATTCCATGCTCATGTGGCGTGCGGGATAGCCCTCGGCACCGACGATCTCCGACAGAAAACGCTCGGACAAGGCATCGCCATCGAGGACTGAACTCTCAGACCCCTCTTCATAATTGAGCACGAACTGCACGGCGACGCGTGCGCCACCGGGCCAGTCGGCCAATGGGGGCTTGGCGCCGTGGCCGATCAGGTCGCGCGGATAGACGTTAGTCATGATTGTGATTCCCCGGAACAACGGCGACCGTAACAGCAGCAGGCCCTGGCCCAGACCCGGACCGCGTGGCTCGCAAGGGCGCCGGATTGATCGATTCCCGTGCGACCTGCAGTCCGCACAAAACGCTATCCAATACGAGGACGTCTCTGCGTCCCACAGCACCGGCAGGTGCCAACCCTCCCAATCCCGCGCCACCGATGATGACCACATCGGCGCCGTCCTCGTCCGCGCATAGCCTGGCCAGGCGTGCGATCTCCGCTTGCATGCGCAAAGGATCGCCAGCGATGGCGGGATCCTGCACTTCAAAGGTGCGCACGCAGACCAGTTCTCCCGCGACTGCTTGCGAAGCGGCGGCCACGGCGAACATCTCCGGCAGCAGTTGCTGCCATCCTGCCCCGCCCGTGACCACCGCCCAGCGCCGGCCCGCGCGGGCGGCCATCCTTACGGAAGCGCCCAGCAGGCTTACCGCTGGCCGTCCCGCCAAAGCTTGCAATCCCGCTGTGTCCAAGTCCGCGAAGCAGGCCAGCAGCACGGCGTCGAAGCATTCATCGGTGGCGTGATCAGCGGCGGCCGGGCCGTCACCCAGCCCTGCGCCTGCGGCTCGGCCATCACCAGGCGCAACACGCTCGGCCATGACGCCTTGCAAGGACGCGCGCGCCGCCTGCGCGCCGACGGCCATGGCAGCAACATCACCGATATAGGCCAGCCCGCTCGCGGCGGTCTCGACACGAAGCTGCTCGCCCGGCATCAAGCCGGACGACAGCACCATGCGCAAGCGCCCGCTTACCGCCTCGGACGTATTGGGGTTGAGAACGAGCAGCCGCATCAGCCGCGCCGGAATTCGCGATTGAAGCGGTCGATCAGCTCGCGCCGCTGTGCCGCGATGGGCGCCCAGTTCATGCTGCGCGACTTCAACAGTTCGTCCAGGTTGGGGGCGACCTGTGCCAGCAGCCCGGAGAAGGCCACATCGCGGTTGCTCGGGACGTTGTAGTAAGGCTCCTTCGCCAACTGCGCCTGCACCGCGGCGTCGACCTGGGTGTTGATATAGGCAGCCGCCAGCGCCTTGTTCTTCGAGCCCTTGACCAGATGCGCGATGTTGCTGACGATGCCCCAGCCTTCCTTGGGCTTGGCGATGGCGATATCCACACCGCGCGCCCGCAGCGGCTCGACCACGCTGAGAAACCCCACCGCGATGTCCGCCTGCCCCTGTTGGAACAGCGGTCCCACCGCGCCGGGGTTGGGCGGAATGGTGGCGAGGTTGGGCTTGAGCTTTTCCAGGGCCTTCCACGCCGGCTCCAGGTCCGTCTCGCTGCCGCCGTGCATTTTTGCCAGCGCCACCATCCACGTCGCGCCTATCGTGGTGTCGGGGCCGTTGATCAACACGCGGCCCTTGTACTCCGGACGCCACAGGTCTTCCCAGGAAGTGGGCGGCGCCTTCACCGTGCGCGGGTTGTAGGCAATGCCGAAGACCTGCAGCGCGGCCATGGCGCCGTAGCCGTCCTTGCCGACCAGGCCAGGCGGCAGCTTCGCCAGGTTGGGCATCTGCGCGACGGGCAGCGGTTCCAGCAGGTCCTGCGCACGCGCGACGATCTCGGCGGGTTCATCGATGAGGATCACATCGTAGGGCGGGGCGTTCTTGGATGCCGACACGCGGGCCAGGGCATCCACTGCCAGGACGGGGCTGATCGTCACCTCGCCCTTGCTGGCTTTCGCGAAGGCCGGCACGATGACACTGCGCGCGGCTTGTTCCCACGTGCCCGGAAACGTCTGCACGACGATGCGAGCGTCGGATTGCGCGCGCGCCAGATTCGGCAGCGCGCTGCTGAGGGCCAGGCCGGAGAGGCCGGCCATCAGATGGCGGCGGGACAGGTTGATGTCGTTCATGAAGCGTTTCCTTGCAGAGAGAGGGACTGACGCCAAGAGATGCGCATTAGCGCGCGGGAAAATGTTCTTGCCAGTAGCGGGCGAGGTCGATACGACGGGGCGTCCAGACCTCGTCGCCGTAGCTGTCCAGCAAATCCAGAATGCGTTTGACGGCGGCAAAGCGCCCGGGACGGCCGACGATGCGTAGATGCAGGCCGATATTGAGCAGCTTGGGCACGCCGCGACGGCCTTCTTCCAACAGCACCTCGATGGCGTCCTTGACGTAGCCGACCATGTCGTCGGCGCGGACGAAGCCATTGGGATGGAAGAACTTCATGTCGTTGCTGTCGAAGGCGTAGGGGATGACCAGCAGGGGACGAGCGCCAGCGGTATTCGCATTGGCATCGGCATCGCCATTGGCCCAGTAGGGCAGGTCATCGTCCAGCCCGTTGCTGGTGTAGATGAAGCCCTCCTCGCGCAATAGCGCGCGCGTCCACGGGCTTTCGCTGCCACGGCAGAAGAAACCCGCTGGCGCGGCCCCGGTGACTTCACGCAGTACCGCCACGCAGCGGCGCAGGTCGGCGTGTTCGGCCTCGCGGGAGTCGTAGTCCGCATGCGGCCGCCAACGCCAGCCATGGCAGGCGGCCTCGTGTCCCGCTTGCACGATGCGGCGCGCGATCTCCGGCGAGCGCTCCACGGCACGGCCACACATATAGAAGGTGGCGTGACGCTTATGCTGTTCCAGCGCTTCCAGGATGCGCCAGACACCGGCGCGCATGCCATACGCGAATTGCTGCTCCGTGCCTTGATCCCAACGGCCCGCCGGCACGACGCTGTGGATCTCCGCGACGCGTTCGGCGGTGGCGTCACCATCGGCAATGGTCCATTCCGCGCCTTCCTCGAAGTTCACGGCCAGCGATACCGCCAGGGCGGCGCCGTTGGGAAAGCGGGCTCGCGGCGGGTTGCCGGCGTAGCCATGTAGATCGCGAGGTATCACGCGCTCGTTCATAGTCGGTTCCAGGTATCGGGGGGCAAGACGGTTGCCGGATAAGACAATGCATGGCAGACGTATTGCGTCCCAGGGTTGTATGCAATACATATGCCAAGTTTGCATGGGGGAAACCCTTGGCTGTTCCGGGGCCGTTGGACGGGGTTCTCTCTATGGAGTGAGGGTTGGCGGAGCTTGTGCGCGGTTGCCGTGCTCAAAAATGATGCACATTCGGATCGCATATGTGCACATTTTTGTGGCAGGTGTGCACGTTTTTGGGCCCGCGTGGTCTAGCCTGGCCTTGTTTTCCGGGGGAGGCCGCTCCTGAAAAAATGGCATGGATATTGCATTGCCCTAGGCACCTGCTTTTCATCCGCCATCTGAAAGGACGCCACGCATGGTGACCGACCGCGCCTTCCTCACCCTCGACGACATCCAGGTCCGCTACGGCGATGCCGTGGCCGTGGACCATATCGATCTGGCAATCAACGCGGGCGAATTCGTCGCCTTGCTCGGTCCCAGTGGCTGCGGCAAGACCACCTTGCTGCGGGTGATTGCCGGCTTCGTGCGCGCCAACGGCGGCGCGGTGCGCCTGGATGGCGTGGACATATCCACGCTGACGCCCGAAGCGCGCCGCATCGGCATGGTGTTCCAGAACTACGCGCTGTTTCCGCACATGACCGTGGCCGACAACATCGCCTACGGCCTGCGCTCCCATCGGGTGCCCAAGGAAACCATCGCGCCCAAGGTGCAGGAGATGCTGGACGTGGTGCGCATGGATGGCTACGCCAAGCGCCTGCCGCGGCAATTGTCCGGCGGACAGCAGCAACGGGTGGCGTTGGCGCGGGCCTTGGCCATTTCGCCACGCCTGCTGTTGCTGGATGAACCGCTAGGCGCGCTGGACAAGAACCTGCGCGAGGAAATGCAGTTCGAGCTGCTGCGCATCCAGCGCGAACTGGGCATCACCACCATCATGGTCACCCACGACCAGGAGGAAGCGATGAGCATGGCCGACCGCATCGCCGTGCTCAATGCCGGCCAGGTCATGCAGTTCGGTACCGCCAGCGAAATCTACGATGCGCCCAGCACGCCTTTCGTCAGCGGCTTCGTGGGCAACTCGACCTTCCTCGATGGTGTGCTGGGCAAGAGTGATGGCGACCATTGGACCCTGCGCACAGCCGGCGGGGTGGAGCTGCGCTTCCAGTCAGCAGGCCCGTGCCGCCGTGTAGGCGCGGCGCGCATCGCCCTGCGCCCGGAACAGATCGAACTATGCGACGACGGGGCTGGCGCGGTGGTGCGTTATGCCAGGCCCATGGGGCCGAGCACCCGCGTGGGGGTCACGCTGGATGACGGCACCGAGCTACAGCTGGCCGCGCCTCGTGAGCGGGGCGCCGATAACCTGCCGGCGGGGGCGCGCGTGCGGGTGCGGATCAATCCGCAGGCCCTTTGCCCGGTGTTCCTGCCATGAGCGGCGCCAGCATGCCCCTTTCCGCTCCTACGCCCACGCCCAGGCCTATGTCCGGGGCCGCTGCGCTGCGCAAACCGCAGCTGGACTCCAGCTTCTTGCTGGCGCTTCCGCTGCTTCTCTATTTCCTTATCTTCGTGCTGGCGCCGCAGATCGTGCTGCTGGTCATGAGCGTGCGCGGCCAGGACGGCGCGTTGACGGCGGCGAACTTCGTGCGCGCGCTGTCCGACCCCATGACCTATGGCGTGCTGTTCGGCACGCTGCGCCTGGGCGTCTACGCCACCGTGGCAACCATTCTGGCGGGCTTTCCCTATGCGTTGGCGATGGTGACCGTGGGGCCGCGGCTGCGCTCGGCCATGCTGCTGCTCGTCATCCTGCCATTGCTGGTCAGCGCCATCGTGCGTACCTTTGGCTGGCTGGTGACCTTGGGCAACCAGGGGCCCATCAACGCGTTGCTGCTGTGGCTGGGCTGGATCGATCATCCGATTCGCATCCTGTTTACCGAATCCGCTGTCGTGATCGGCCTGACGCAGATCGAACTGCCCATGATGGTATTGGCGCTGTACACCGTGCTGTCACGCGTCGATGGCAGTCTGGCGCTGGCTTCGCGGTCGTTGGGTGCCGGGCATTGGCGCACCTTCGTGCAGGTGCTGCTGCCCTTGAGCGTGCCGGGCCTGATAGGCGGCGCGGCCTTGGTGTTCGCTTCGGCGGTGGGGGCGTTTGTGTCGCAGACCATCCTGGGTGGCGGCGGCCTGCTGTACATGCCCATGTACATCTACCAGCAATCCATCCTGAACCAGGATTGGGGCTTCGCGGCGGCGCTGGCGGTGATCCTGATGATCACGGTCAGCGCCATCATCTTCGCCGGCACCGTGCTGGCGCGGCGTTCGCAGGGGTATATCCATGGCTGAATCCACGCTCGGCGTCCGCATTCGGCGCCGCGTCGACGCCGCCATCTGGCGGTTGGCATCGGGCGCCACGCTGGCGGTGGCGGTCCTGCTGCTGCTCGTGCCGACGTTCATCGCACTGGCGGCATCCTTCAATGGCGGCGAATCCCTGCGATTTCCCCCGCGTGACATGTCCTGGCGCTGGTACGGGGCCCTGTGGAACGAGTCCGACGACATCTGGCAGGCCTTCGCCATCAGCCTGCGTGTGTCCTTGCTGGCGACGCTGGGGGCCGGCCTGATGGCGACGCTGGCGGCCCTGTATCTGTCCAGGCAGCGTACCGCCTGGGCCCGTGCGCTGGAAACGTTCTTCCAGTCGCCGATGATGCTGCCCGGGATCAGCCTTGGATTGGCGATGCTGGTGTGGCTGCAGACGATAGGTGTGCCGCTGTCCTATTGGAGCCTGGTCATCGGCCATATGGCGATTTCCACGCCTTACATCATCCGCACCGCCTTGATCGGCTTTGGCCAGATCGATCCCAGCTTGCTGGAAGCGTCGCGCAGCCTGGGCGCCGATGGTACGCGCACCTTTATCCGCATCACCCTGCCGCTGGCGCTGCCGGCCGTGCTGGCGGGCAGCTTCATCGCTTTCATGTTCTCTTTCGATAATGTGCCGATATCGCTATTCCTGTCGGATGCGCGTAGCGAAGTGCTGCCGATCCGCTTGTGGAACCTGATAGAGAACCTGCTGGACGTGCGAGCCGCGGCAGTCGCCGGGGTATTGATTATCTTCACCATCGTTTTTGCGCTCGTCATGGAACGGGTGCTGGGAGTTTCTCGCTATGTCCGCTGAGTCGACGTCCATTGATTCTGTGTCGATGCAATCCGCGCTGAGTGCGGATCTTCAAGCCGAAACCGCGCTGGCGGCGGAATTGTTCGACACCTTGCGCAGCAGGTCGCGGAGTGAGTTGGGCGTGACCCGAGCCTCGTACGGCGAGGGCGAACAAATGGCGCACGATCTGATGCGCGATTTGGGCCGTCGCCTGGACCTGGAAGAACGAATCGATGCGGCAGGGAATCTCTATCTGACCTTGCCGGGAACTGAGCGTGATTTACCTGCCATCATGACCGGATCGCATCTGGATTCCGTGCCGGATGGCGGCAATTATGATGGCGCGGCTGGCGTGGTCGCCGGCATGGCAATGCTGGCGCGCTGGCGGCGGGCAGGGCGCTTGCCGCGTCACGACATTACTGTCATGGGCGTGCGTGCGGAGGAACTATCCTGGTTTCCCGCGCCTTATATCGGCAGCCGTGCCGCGTGGGGCCTGCTTGAAGCGGAGGCCCTGGACCAGTGCGTACGCCCCGACACCGGGAAAACGCTGGGCGAGCATATGGCGATGTGCGGTTTCGAGCCTGACCGCATACGCCGGCGCGAACCTCAGTTGCGTGCTTCGGATATCGAGTGTTTCCTGGAGTTGCACATCGAACAAGGGCCGTTGCTGGTGCAGGAAAGCATCCCCGTGGGCGTGGTGACAGGGATCCGGGGGAATCTGCGCTACAAGAATTGCCATGTGGTGGGCCGCTATGGCCATGCGGGCGCCGAACCGCGCCGCTCCCGGCAGGACGCGGTATTCGCGGTCGCCGAGTTCCTTAACCGCCTTGAAGCCATGTGGATCGATTACGAGTCGCGTGGGTTGGATCTGGTCTGCACCGTGGGGCAATGCCATACGGACGCGAAGGTGCATACCATGACCAAGATTCCTGGCGAAGCCTGGTTCACCATGGATATCCGCAGCCAGGACAATGATCTGCTTATGCAGATCGATCGGACCGTGCGGGACATGGCTGAGGAAATCGGCACCCGGCGCGGCGTAAAAATCGACCTGGGCGCCTACACCAACGCATTGCCTGGCCCGATTGCGCCGGTCCACCGCGAACGCCTGGTCCGGTTGGCGAACGATCTTGGCATCGAGCATGTCCAGATGGCCAGCGGCGCGGGGCACGACTCCGCGGTCTTTGGCATCAGCGGCGTTCCCACCGCGATGATTTTCGTGCGCAATGAGCATGGCAGTCATAATCCCGACGAAGCCATGGAAATCGCGGATTTCGCCGAGGGCCTTAAACTGCTGGTGGCCGCTGTGGAGGATATCGATGCCAGTCAATGAGGGAGCCAAGCCCGGGACGAGCGACGCTGACGAGAATGTCTATAACCTCATCCGGCGTGCCATTTTTTCCGGACTGCTGCGACCGGGGCTGAAGCTGCAGGAGCCGCCCATCGCGCGGGTGCTGAATGTCAGCCGCGAGAGAGTGCGTAAGGCATTGCAGCGCTTGACCCATGAGAAGTGGCTGGACGCGGTGCCCAATCGCGGGACTTTCATTCCAGTGCCGACCGTCGAGGAACTGCACGCGATCTACGACGCTCGCAAGATCCTGGAACTGGGCGTGACGCGGCAGGTCGCTGAGCGGCGCCGGGTGCTGGCGGTGAATCGGCTGGCAGAGCATGTCGCTTCCGAGCGCAATGCTGCTGAGCGGGATGACCGGGGGCTGGCATTTCGGCTGTCCGCCGAATTTCATTTCCTGCTGGTGGAGTTGACCGGCAATCCATATCTGGTCGATATGCATCGAGGGTTGATGCAGCGGTCTTCCCTGCATTTTTCGCTGTTCGCGCCGGCTTCGCTGCATGAGTGCACGTCGCATAATTGTGCGGGGCCGCATGAACATGAGGGAATCATGCAAGCCATTCTCGATGGCAATGCCGCGCGGGCCGAGAAGCTGATGACGCATCACCTGGACGAACTGGAAACGCTGCTGGCGTTACGGCGGCAGAAGTTCGATTTTCTGGAGATCGAGGAAGCCTTTGCGCGGCTGGCGCAGCAGGATGAGGAGAGGGAGGCGGGGATGTTGGCGGGGGCGTAGTGGATTTTTTCTGCGCCTCAGCCGCCCAGTCCCTTAGCGTCCATGCCCATTGGGCTTGGTCCCTGCCCCGGTCTTCCCCTCATCGCTTCCTGGCCTTATCCTTGTCCACCAGGCAGACCCATTCTGTGCCTGCTTGTCTTCGAATCCCTCTTATCTACGGATTGCCATGACCACATCCATTGCCGACCGCCTGCGTGAACTTGGCGTTGAATTGCCCAGCCTGCCCAAGCCCGGTGGTAGCTATGTTCCCTTCCGCCGCCATGGCGATCTCCTGTTCATGGCGGGGCAGACCAGCTCGCGCGACGGCAAAGCCGTCTACAGCGGCCCGGTGCAAGGGGCTGACGACATCGAACGAGGTTATGCCGCAGCGCGCTTATGTGCCGTGAACATGCTCGCCGCGCTCAAGGAAGCATGCGATGGTGACCTGGATCGCGTTGGCGGGTGCTTGAAAGTCAACGGCTACGTATTGGCCCCGCCTACGTTCGAATCCGTCCCCGCCGTGATCAATGGCGCTTCCGACCTGCTGGTGGAAGTCTTCGGCGACGCTGGCCGCCACGCGCGTACGGCGATAGGCGTTGCGGCATTGCCCCGGCACACGACGGTGGAAATCGAAGCGACGTTCTTTTTGAAATCCTAAACGCCGGAAGGTGACCCAGCGTTCGCCAGCATGTCCCGCAGTTTCGCTGCAAGGGCATCCACGGCGAACGGCTTGGTCATCATCTCCATGCCGGTATCCAGAAACCCCGCCCGCACCGCCGCGTTTTCCGCGTAACCGGTGATGAACAGAATCCTCAGGCCTGGCCGAGACTGACGCGCGACTTCCGCAAGTTGCCGACCGTTCATCCCTGGCAGGCCGACATCGGTAACGAGCAGGTCTACTCGCCTGTTCGACTCAAGGATGGGAATCGCGGTCGGTGCGTCCACGGCTTCGATTACGCCATAACCAAGCTCGTCCAATACTTCAGTGATGATCATCCGCACGGACGGGTCATCCTCGACGACCATGACGAGTTCACCGGCACCCAGCGGGGTCGCCGAGTCGGCAAGGTTCTGCGCTTCGTCCAATGCGCCATGAAGGCGCGGCAAGAAGAGCTTTACCGTCGTGCCTTTGCCAAGCTCGCTGTAGATCCGGACATGTCCACCGGATTGCCGGGCAAAACCGTAAATCATCGAGAGCCCCAGGCCGGTGCCCTGGCCCATGGGTTTGGTCGTGAAGAAAGGTTCGAATGCGCGCTCGACGGTGCTTTCCGACATGCCCGTGCCGGTATCGGTAACCGACAACACCACGTAGTCGCCCGGCTGCAAGTCGGCGTAGTCGTTGGCGTAACGTTCATCCAGCTGCGTGTTGCCTGTCTCGACCGTCAACTTGCCGCCGCCCGGCATGGCGTCACGCGCGTTGATGCATAAGTTGAGCAGCGCGCTCTCAAGTTGATTGCTATCGCTATAGGCGGACCAGACGCCGCCATCCAGATGCACCGCGAGTGCCACCTGTTCACCGAGCGTCCGATGCAGAAGATCTTCCATGCTCGCAACCAGCACGTTCACATCGGTCGGCTTGAGATCCAGTGACTGGCGGCGGCCGAAAGCCAGCAGGCGCGACGTAAGGGCAGCCGCCCGTTGCGCCGAGACTGTCGCCGTCTCGATATATTTGTCTACGCGATCCATGCGCCCAAGCGCGATGTAGCGCTGAACCAGCGCCAGACCGCCAATGACGCCAGTGAGCATATTGTTGAAGTCGTGTGCAATACCTCCGGTAAGCTGACCCACCGCTTCCATCTTCTGGGCCTGGCGAAGCGCTTCTTCGGCACGCATCAATTCCGCCGTGCGCTCTGCAACGCGCTGCTCAAGCGTTTCATTCAGCGTTCGCAGCGCGGCGAGCGCGCGATCTCGCTCTGCCTGGATGCTGCGACGCTCTTCAACATCGATAACCACGCCAGGAAAGCTGAGGGGCGTGCCATCCGGGCCATGGTCGACATGTCCGTTCGCTTCAATCCAGTAATAGCGGCCATCGGCGCGCCGAACCCTGTATTGGTAGGCATATGGGCCGCCGCGCTTTATGACTTCGCGGATTGCATCGGCCAGCCCTGCCTTGTCGTCCGGGTGCACCGTTTCGACAATTTGCGCTAGAGGGATCCCATTGCGGCCGAGCGCCGGATCCAGCCCGAAGGCCTTGGCGAAGCCGTCATCGACCGCGAATTGATCGCTAGGCAAATCCCAATGCCATGTCCCGATGATCGCGCCAGCGCCCAGGGCCAGTTGCACACGCTCTGCATTCTCGCGCGCGGAGGCTTCGCTGGCACGGAGGCGCTCCTGGGTGTCGTGGCGCGCGGTGACGTCGCTAAACAAGATGGCAATCTGCCGGTCGGCGGGATCGCCAACCCGGACGGCCCGCACATCGAACCAGCGCTTGAATGCCTCGGCGTAGTTCTCGAAGGTGGCCGGTTCGCCCGTGCTGGCGACATGGCCATAGGTGTCGAACCAGAATTGCTCCAGATCCGGTGCGAACTCGGTGACGAGTTTTCCCTGGAGATCCACGCCTGCCTGACGCTCGAACGCCGGGTTGACCTCGACGAAGCGGTAATTGACGGGCTTGTCATTCTCATCGAACACGACTTTCACGATGGCGAATGCAGCGTCTATGGTTTCGACGATCGTCTGGAAGCGGTCCTTGGCCTGCTTCAGCGCAATACCCGCGGCATGTTCATCGGTTCGATCTCGAAGGATCTTCACGAAGCCGATATGTTCGCCGCTTCCGTCGGAAAGAGGCATCAGCTCACCGGAAGCCCAGAACCTGCTTCCGTCCTTGCGTAGATGCCAACGGTCGTCGGACGCGCGCCCGTCTTGCAAGGCGCGGCTCATCTCATGTCTGATCCGGCCGCTCGCCCGATCTTCGGGAGTGAAAAACAGTTCGGCGTTCTGGCCGATCATTTCCGCGGGGGACCATCCCATGACGTGTTCCGCGCCGGGGTTCCAATCCGTCACGATCCCGTGGGGGTCTACGATGACCATGGCGAAGTCGATCGCGCTTTGGAAGATTGCGCGCTGGCGCGCTTCGCTGCTGGCGAGTGCCGCGCGGCTGGTCTCCAGTTCACGTACCAGGTCGCGCGAGGCGGCCAGGTCCGCTTCCACCTTGGCGATCTGGCGCTCGTTGGCGATGCGCAAGGATTCCTCGGCCTGCTTCCGTTCCATGACCAGGCCGGCGGAGCGAGCGACGAAGCTGATCAGCTCGATGTCGTTATCGTCCGGCTCGCGCGGCGCCTGGTAATAGAGCGCGAATGTGCCCAGCAGCTTTCCCGCGCTCGATCTCACGGGCGTGGACCAGCATGCTCGCAGTCCATAGGACAGTGCGACATCGCGGTAGTTCGCCCATAAGGGATTGGTGGCGATATCCGAGACGTAGACAGGCTCGCCACTGAACGCGACGGTGCCACAGGAACCGACTCCCGGCCCGACGTGAATGCCGTCTATGGCCTTGTTGTAGGTGTCGGGCAAACTCGGTGCGGCACCATGTCTCAGGCACAGCCCGTCCTCGTCGAGGATAAGAATGGAGGCGAGGACTTTGGTTTCCGACAGACCTTCTACGGTATGTGTGATTGCCTCGAGCGTTTGATGCAGCCCTGTGTCGCCCATCGCAAGTTCGAGGATGCGGGCCTGTGCCCGCGCCAATTCGGCGGCGCGGTCGTTGCTCGAAAAAACGGTCAATCGAAACTCCGTGAAGAACGCGCGTAATGGCTAACGGCGCCGTGTGGACTTTATTGCTGGGAAAATTGTCCAACTGTTCGCATTCTTGGACTGCAGTTGGAATGCAGTCATTACATTCGGGGCGAGCCCTGAGCGTGCATCGAAAGAATTCTATCGTAAGCCGCCACGACGCCTGAGGGATTATGTCGCGGGTGTTGCAACGCTGCACGTTGGAGTGGGTGCGCGCGATTGCGACCGTTTGAATGGAAGAGCAAAGATCAGAAATAGAGGCTGGATGAGGCGGTGGAGATACGCAGTCTCACATAGCGAAACAGGCCGCTCAAAGAGCGGCCTGAGAACTGGTAAGCCAGGTGGATCAATCGCCCTACGCGCTGCATCAACATCAGCACTCCCGACTCAGGTGCGTATGCTGGATCAACTAGTGAAGCTTGTCAGGCACCAAAGCTCCGTGCGGGAAAGCTTGGTCAAATTGCTGCCGCAGCGGTTGAAACGGCGGTGGCCAATGCATCACCGGGTAGGATTGCAAGAAGCTTCTGCGGAAGTGTCGCCTCCGACTCTGCAACGCGCGAGGCTACACCAACCCCTCTGCATCCAACGCCCTGCGAACAGCCGGCCGTGCGCGCATGCGCAAATACCAGGCTCGAAGATTTTCTAACTCGTCGAAATGTATGTCGGCCTTGTATGTGGGCGCCAGCCACTGCGCTTGTCCCCACTGCGTCAGCGAGTAGAGGTACGCATCAGCCACCGAGTAATGCCCCATCAGGTAGTCGCAAGTGGCAAGTTGCTCGTCGATCCAGCGGTAGCGTTGCTCCAGTTTGGGCTTGGCCGTTTCGGTGCCGTAAGCCCCGGCCAGCCGGGCATAGAGCAGGGGAATGAATCCCTTGTGGATCTCGGATGACAGAAAACCCAGCCACTCCTGTAAACGATATCGATCGAGGGACCCATGCGCCGGCGCCAGATTTGCCTGGGGCTTCATATCCGCCAGGTATTGGACGATGGCGCTGCCCTCGCGCAGCAACGTCCCATCGTCCAGTTCCAGCAGCGGCACATACCCGAAGGGGCTGAGTTCACGGAAATCACGCCCGTCGTCGGTGTGATGGGTTTTATGGTCGACTTTCACCAGGTCGACGTCGAGGCCCAACTCGTTGATGACGATGTGTGGCGACAGTGAGCATGCGGCAGGTATGTAATACAGCTTCATTCCCAAATCCATAAGGGAGCAAGGCGGAAGGCTTTGCGTGCCCCGGATTGTGTGGGTGAAAGTATAAAAAATGAAGTAGGCACTAAAATGTCATGTAGCGACATTTTTTATACCGAGGTCTGAGATGAAGGTCACCGTATCGGGATGTTCCGTTGAGGAAGCCATGCGCCTGCTGGGTGGGCGATGGAGATTGCTTATCGCCTCTTACCTACTCGACGGACCCAAGCGGTTCAATGCGCTGCGTAAGCTGATGCCATCCATCTCGCAGCGCATGCTGACGCTCGATCTGAAAGCCCTTCAAGAGGCGGGCCTGGTGAAGCGGACGGCTTTTCCCACGGTACCCGTGACGGTCGAATATGAATTGACCGAAGACGGCGCAAGGCTGGCGCCGGTGGTCGAGGTCATGCGCGAATTCGGTCTTTGGGCAAAGGAACGCGCCGAGGTAAGTGAACAAGGCGAGTAGGCCAGGTCCGACGCCGATCCAAGCGGGAGCGAAACATCCTAGGGCAAATCCCTATCCTTGAAAGCAGTTTTCAAATTGGAAGCCTCTTCCAAAATTGAAGAGGCTTCCATAGAATGGCGTCACGCCTCTTACCGACGTGACGCCATGAGCAACATCATCGACCGCTGCTTCACCATCCTCCAGGAACTCTCCTACCACCGGGACGGCCGGACTCTGTCCGAGCTGGCGGAAAAAGCAGGCATTCCCCTCAGCGCGACCCATCGCATCCTCAACGACCTCATCGCCGCCGGCTACGTCCGCAAAGACGAGCGGCACGGCGAATTCACGCTGACGATGTCGATCGTCTCCCTGGCCCTGCGTCACCTGAGCTCCGGCGGCATCGTCGATGTCGCCCAGCCCATCCTCGAACGGCTGGCTGCCAAGAGCAAGGAACTGGTCCGCCTGGCCGTTGTAGACGAGGACCAACTCATCTACGTCGCCAAGGCCCAAGGCGCTACCGTCGGCCTGCGCTACGACCCGGAAATGGGCCAGCCCGTCACCCTCTCATGCAGCGCGGCCGGCATGGTGTGGCTCGGAACAAAATCCGAGGACGAAGCCCTGCGCCTGGTCGCCAAGCAAGGCCTGGGCGACCCCAAGGACTACGGCCCGGACGCCCCCGCCACGATCAAATCCCTGATGACCCTGGTCGAAGCCACGAAAGCCCCCGGCTACGCCACCACCGTCAACGTCTTCCTTCCCGGCATGAGTTCCATGGCCACGCCGGTATTCGGCCCGAACAAGGATGTCCTGGCCGTGCTGATCATCGCCGGCCCCACGACCCGCCTCACCCAGGCTCGCATGGATGAACTGAGCACCGCGCTCATCGAAACCGCCAGCGAGCTAGGCGCCGCCAGCGCCATTTCCCCCATCTTTCAACGTCGTCCAAACCAGCCCCTGCCCACCCGCAAATCCTAGGGCTTTCCCCGCAACGCTTGGTCAAAATACCCATAACGGAGACAACCATGGCCAAACCCCTGACCCGCCGCAACTTGCTCGGCGCGCTAGCTGCCGCCCCTGTCCTGAGCCTGCCCTTCATGTCGCGGGCCCGCGCCGCGGAATACGTGTTCAAGGTTGCCCACCCATTGGCGGCCAATCACCCCACCAATCTGCGTCTGCAGCAGGCGGCCGACCGCATCGCCAAGGACACGGATGGCCGCATCGAGCTGCGCCTTTTCCCCAATAACCAATTGGGCGGCGAAGTGGATCTCCTCAACCAGGTCCGCTCGGGTGCAGTGGAGATGTTCGTGGTCGGCGGCCTGATCGCTTCCAGCGTCGTGCCCATGGCCGCCCTGGACGGTGTCGGTTTCGTGTTCAAGGACTCGGCCGCGGTGATGAAAGGCATGGATGGTGAACTGGGTACGCTGATCCGCAATTCGCTCAAGCAAGCCAATCTGTATGCGCCAGCCACCGTGTGGGACTACGGCTTTCGTCAGGTCACCTCGTCGACGCGCGCCATCAAGACGGTGGGCGATATCGGCGGCATGAAAATCCGCGTGCCCGGCGCCGCCGCCTACGTCGACCTGTTCAAGGCCTTGGGCGCCGCGCCTACCAGCATCCAGTTCAACGAGGTCTATCCGGCCCTGCAGACGAAGATCGTCGATGGCCAGGAAAACCCGCTGGGCGTGATCGTGACGTCGAAGTTCTTCGAAGTGCAGAAGTACTGCTCGCTGACGAATCACATCTGGCAAGGGAACTGGGTCCTGATCAACGGCCGCGTCTGGCGCAATCTGCCGGGCAATCTGCAAGAGATCGTCGAGAAACGCCTGAACGAAGCCGGCCTGGCCCAGCGCCAGGACCTGGCGGGCCAGGAACAGTCCTACAAGGACGCCATCGCCAAGGGCGGCGTGGCCTTCAACGCCGTGGACGTGGACTCGTTCCGCAAGAAGCTCACGGCCGCCGGCTATTACGGCGACGCCCGCAAGAAATTCGGCGACGCCGCCTGGAAGGTGCTGGAGCAGGCCGCCGGCGGGGAACTGGCATGAGCCTCGCCCCGGCGCCGCGTATCGCGCAAGCAGCGCCAGCCCCGCGCTGGCTGGAAATCATCGATGCCGGCCTGGGGCGCGTCGTGGACCTGGTGGCGGCCGCGCTCATCGTGGCCGAAGTCTGCCTGTTGTTCGCGGGGGTGATCGCCCGCTACGCGCTGCACAGCCCTATCGTCTGGTCCGACGAGATGGCCGGCAGCCTGTTTCTCTGGCTAGGCATGCTGGGCGCCGCCATCGCCCTGCGCAAAGGCGAGCACCTGGCCTTCAGCGCACTGAGCCGTGGCGCATCGCCGAAGATGCAGGTGATGCTGCGCGCGACCGTCATGGCCGTGGTCTTCGTGACGCTGTGCCTGATGCTGCATCCCGCCATGGACTACGTGGAAGACGAGTCTTTTGCCGTGTTGCCCAACCTGGGCGTGCCGGCAAGCTGGCGCGTGTTCGGCATCGAGCTGGGTGTCGTCCTCCTGTTGGTGACCGTTCTTCTGCAAGCCGCCAAGGCCAGGCTGGTGCTGGCGACGGTCGCCGCGGCGGTGGCGCTGGCTGTCATCGGCGCGGGGCTGTGGGCCGTCGCGCCCTGGCTGATCAAGATCGGTAACCTGAATCTGTTGGTGTTCTTCGTCGTAATCGTGGGCGTGGCGATCTTCATCGGTGTGCCCATCGGATTCTCATTCGGTATCGCGACGCTGAGCTATCTGTCGCTGACCACCACCACGCCCATGAGCGTCGTCGTCAACCGGCTCGACCAGGGCATGTCCCAGCCCTTGCTGCTGGCGATTCCGCTGTTCATCTTCCTGGGCCTGTTGATCGACGTTACGGGTTTCGCCAAGTCCATCATCGCGTTCCTGGCGGCGTTGCTGGGTTTCGTGCGGGGCGGCCTTTACTACGTACTGCTGGTGGCGATGCTGCTGGTGTCGGGTATCTCGGGATCCAAGGTCGCCGACATGGCCGCGATCGCGCCCGGACTCTTCCCGGAGATGCGCAAACGCGGTGCCAAGGACGGTGACCTGGTCGCCTTGCTCGCCGGTTCGGCGGCCATGGCCGATACCATTCCGCCCAGCATCGTGCTGATCACCTTGGGTTCGGTCACGGGCATCTCCATCGCCAGCCTGTTCGCCGCAGGGCTGCTGCCGGCCTTGCTGCTGGCGGTCTTCCTGGCTGCGTTGACGTTCGTCCGCTCACGCGCCGAACCCAAGCCGGCCGAGTCCCGTCCGGACTGGCGCGTGATCCGGACTTCCTTCGTTGCCGCGCTTCCCGCGATCGCATTGCCTTTCGTCATTCGTTGGGCCGTGGTCGAAGGCGTCGCCACGGCCACGGAGGTATCGACCATCGGCATTGTCTACGCACTGGTCGTCAGCGTGCTGATCTACCGCCCGGTTCAGTGGAATCGCTTCTATCCGGCATTGGTCGAGACCGCGTCGCTGTCGGGCGCCATCCTGTTCGTGATCGGCACGGCCACGGGCATGGCCTGGGCTCTGACTCAATCGGGCTTCTCCAGCGACCTCGCTCGCGGCATGACGGCGATATCCGGCGGCGCCTATGGATTCCTCGCGATCACGGTCGTGGTGTTTCTTCTGCTGGGCAACATCCTGGAGGGTATCCCGGCCATCCTGCTATTCGCGCCCTTGCTGCTGCCTGTCTCCCATACCTTCGGCATCAACGACGTGCACTACGCGATGGTGGTGGTGGTCGCCATGAGCATCGGCTTGTTCGCGCCGCCGTTCGGCATCGGTTTCTATGCGGCCTGCGCCATCGGCAAGGTGACGCCTGACGCGGTGATCCGGCATATGTGGCGCTATCTGGCGGTGCTGGTATTGGGATTGATCGTGATCGCGGCCGTGCCGGCGGTCTCCACGGTATTTATCAGGTGAAGAGAATATGGCGCTATTAGGTAAGGCCGCGTTGGCCATGTGGTGGAATATGGCCGGGCCCATGAAGCCGGAATTCGAAGACTGGCACACGCATGAACATTTTCCGGAACGGTTGCGTGTGCCGGGTTTCCTGCGCAGTTCGCGCTGGACCGAGAACGGGGGCGGGGAAGGGGTGTTCGTCATCTATGAACTGGACACGCATGGGGTGCTGTCGTCGCCGGCTTATCTTGCGCGGCTCAACGATCCCACGCCGTGGTCGCGCAAGCTGATGCCCTATCACCGGGACATGGTGCGCTGCCAATCCCACGTCCTGGTCTCGCACGGCAGCCTGGCCGGACGGCATGCCGTCACGTTGCGGCTGACAGGGGAGGGACCTGAAGGGATCGATCGCTTATGCCGCGATCTGCCGCAACGGCTGGCCTCGCTGGCGGGACGGCCAGGTTTCATCGGTGCGCATCTGCTGCGCCATGAGACGCCGGCCATCGCGCAGACCACGGAGCAGAAGATCCGCGGAACGCCCGATCAGGTCGCTGACGTGGTCGTGCTGTTGACTGGGTACGACGCGGCGGCGCTGGCGGCCGTCGCGGCGGAATTGGACGCAGCTACGCTTCGAGCTTCAGGCGCGTCCGCGGCGCCGGTGGTGGGAACCTATACGCTGTCGCATTCGGCGCTGCCGGCGGATGTTGCTTGACGCCTACTTCACCGCCGCGACAGCGGAATCACGGTACGCCACCGCGTACATGGCCGTCACCACGAACGTGACAAGGACGCAGAGCCCCGTGCCCACGATGACCTGGACCAGCCCGACACCGGTGTAATAGTGCTTCAGCGAGTAGGCAAGCCCATAAGTCTCCCCGGCAACGCTCACCAGCACGAGCAGCATCAGTATCAAAGGCCAGCGTCGGTAAGGCATGGCGGCGCGGTTGCCGCGAAATCCGTACGCCCCGGTCACCGCTGAACGCGGCAGGCTCAAGCCTAAGACCGAGAGCGCGTACAGCACAGGCAGCCAGATCAGCGCCAGCACCGCCAGCAACGTCTCGGCGAACACCATGTCTGTTGGAGCATCCATCACGCCGTACAGGATGTACGGCACATCCCCTGTGATGCGTCCCAGTATCGCCACCGGGACGGTGATTGCAGCGAGCAGAACCAGATGCTGGGCCTCTCCCAAGCCGCCAGGAGCCGAGGACGCCGTGCCCTGCGCATCACCCAGGACGACCACCATATGCCAGGCGTACGTCATCCGGGCCAGCGCTATCACATTGACCCACGCCAGCATGACGAACAGCTGATCGCTGGGCTTGTACATCGTGGACACCAGCAAGGCGAACGGCAGCGTGAGGGTAAACGCCAGCAGCGCCCACGGCGCCGCACCCAGCATGGCCCGTCCCTGCCGCCGTATGGCACCCGCCGTCGCCGCAATAAACCGCCATGCCCCAAGTTTTCTCGACACGAGCTTCCTTCGCACTGAATCGTGGGGCCTCGTTTATACCCCAGCCGCCAGATCCGCAATCCCCGGGCGGGGCCGGGAAGCCATGGCCGCGATCGGCCGCGAGGGGGAAAACCGGGCATCCGGACAGCATCCCCCGCCGGGACGTTAAAATCAGCCGGACGGCGGTTTTGCCGCCTTCCGTTCAACTCACGCTGGATCATCATGCTCGACCCCACTCTACTGCGCAAAGAACTGCAAACCGTCGTCGACCGGCTGAAGAGCCGTGGCGTCGACTTCGACACGGAACGCTTCAACGCGCTGGAGTCCCGCCGCAAGGCCGTCCAGACGGAAACCGAATCCCTGCAGGCCAAGCGCAACGCGCTGGCCAAGCAGATCGGCCAGCTCAAGGCCAAGGGCGAGGATGCTTCGGCCGTGATGGCGGAATCGCAAGCCGTGCCGGTGCGCCTGAAGCAGCTGGAAGAAGACCTGGCCGAGGTGCAGCAGACCCTGAACGAGTGGCTGATGGCCATCCCCAATCTGCCCCACGCCAGCGTACCGGTGGGCGGTTCCAGCGACGACAACGTGGAAGTGCGCCGCTGGGTGCCCCAGCCCGCCGCCGACGGCAACCCGCGGCCGCTGGATTTCGAAGCCAAGGATCACGTCTCGCTGGGCGAACCGCTGGGGCTGGATTTCGACATGGCGGCCAAGCTGTCGGGCGCGCGCTACGCCTTCATGCGGGGCCCCATCGCCCGCCTGCACCGCGCGCTGGCGCAGTTCATGCTGGACCTGCAGACCAATACGCACGGCTATACGGAGTGCTATACGCCTTACATCGTCAACGCCTCGACGCTGTACGGCACCGGCCAATTGCCCAAGTTCAAGGACGACATGTTTGCCGTCAGCAAGGGCGGCGGCGATGACGATCCCAAGGTCGACGATCAAGGCAAGGCATACACCCGCGAGGACCAGTACCTGATTTCCACCTCGGAGATCACCCTGACCAGCGTGGCGCGCGACACCATCCTGGCCGACGCCGATCTGCCGCTGCGCCTGACCGCCCATACGCCGTGCTTCCGTTCCGAAGCCGGCAGCGGCGGCCGCGACACGCGCGGGATGATCCGCCAGCATCAGTTCGACAAGGTCGAAATGGTGCAGATCGTCCGTCCCGACACGTCCTACGACGCGCTGGAACAGATGGTCGGCCACGCCGAAAAGGTGCTGCAGCTGCTGAACCTGCCTTACCGCGTGATGCTGCTGTGCACCGGAGACATGGGCTTTGGCGCGGCCAAGACCTATGACCTGGAAGTGTGGCTGCCGGCGCAGAACACGTGGCGCGAGATTTCGTCGGTGTCCAACTGCGAGAACTTCCAGGCCCGCCGCATGCAGGCCCGCTTCCGCAATGCCCAGGGCAAGCCGGAATTCCTGCACACCTTGAACGGCTCCGGCCTGGCCGTGGGCCGTGCCCTGGTGGCCGTGCTGGAAAATGGCCAGCAGGCCGATGGCAGCGTCGTGGTGCCGGAAGTGCTGCGGCCGTATATGGGCGGGATCGAAGTCCTGGGTGCCCGGGGCGACGTGGTGGCCTGAGGCGTCAAACAACAAAAAGCGCTGCATGGTTCAAAACCATGCAGCGCTTTTTTATCGACTTCGATCAGGCCGCACGATGGCGGCCTGACGAGATCTAGTCCGGCGCGCGGTCAGGCGCGCCTGGGTTTAACGGTGCCAGCCGGGGCCGCCGTGAGGACCGCCGTGATAGCCGCCGCGGTAATAGGGGCGCGGGCCGCCATGGTAGTAACCGCCACGATATCCGCCGTAGATGACGGGACCGGGGTAGTAATACGGACGGGGCGCGACCACGACCGGGGGCGCATAGACCGGCGCCGCGTAGACAGGAGGCGGTGCCACATAAACCGGGGCCGGTGCAACATAGACGGGCGCCGGGGCCACCAGGGGCGGGATGCCGATGGCGATACCCACGTCCACACGCGCCATGGCCGCACTGGAAATCATCAGGGCGGCAGCCCCAAGTCCCGCAACGATCAAACGCTTATTCATGATGTTCCTACGCTTTGCCGCCTGAGCGGCCAAGTTAATGACAACGACCCCATTGTCCTTCAAACCTCCTGTTCCAGACCTTTCAGGGCAAGGAGAAGTGGCGACAATCCTATACAGCTTCCCGATAGGTTTGGGCTGTTTTGTGGATTTGGGGAATTTCTTGGATTTGACCGCAAGGGGAGGGGAGAAGTTCCGAAATCGGGTGAAACAGGTCGGAATTAAAGGGTCCGCGGACGTCGATTTTGCAATTGCTTACGTATTTGTGGGCGAGCGCTAGAGTGCCCTGTGGCGGCCTCGCGACGAATCATGATGTTACTAACTTTGAAATCACTGTTCGCTTTTGCTTGCAACTGCGCAATAAAGTTGTCGAATGACATCGGCACAATCCTGACCTGACTGATTCACTCAGCGCCGTCCATGGTGGGACCGGTGGAGGGATCGGTCCTGCTGTCAGGGGAAACACATCATGAATACTCGAACTGTTAATGGTTTCCGTGTGCGCTGCGCGGTCGAGGCCGTGAATCGCAAGTATTCGATCCAGATCTGGACGCGTAAATTGGGTGCCAACGCGCCGGAAAAGTGCTGGCCCCTGATGGATGGCCGCCATTTCTCCAGCCAGGATGAGGCGGA
Organism: Achromobacter sp. HZ34; assembly: GCF_002209485.1. Taxonomy (GTDB): domain Bacteria; phylum Pseudomonadota; class Gammaproteobacteria; order Burkholderiales; family Burkholderiaceae_B; genus Bordetella_C. The sequence continues at coordinate 380,992 of NZ_NJIX01000006.1, forward strand.
GAAAAGCTGCGCGGTGCTGTTCCAGGGCATCAGCGGCGTGCGCTCCAATGGCGAGCCGGAGTACTCGCGCACCGCAGCGTAAGTGCCGCTGCCGGCCTTTGCCTTGCCGGCGCACGCCGGCGGGAACGGTGCATTCATCGACACCTTCCGGCGCCGCCTATACACTGCCCGCTCGTCCAAGGGAGGGGCGGCGGCGTGCAATATGAAAACCTGTTCTGGGGCATGGCCACGATCGTCGGCCTGGCCATCGTGGGCGGCGGCGTGTTCGCCCTGCTGCGCAACGTGGGCAATTCATTAGGCGCCTGCGTGATTCTGGCTACCTTGAATGCCTGTGGGGTACTGTACTTCGCGGGCCACGGGCCCATCGCCGACCAGGCCACCTTGCTGGCCTTGGCGGCTTTCATGTTCACACTGGTGATTTCCGCCGCGGCCACCTTGGCCATGCGGCGGGTGTTCCGGCGAACGTAAGCTTCCCGGGCCTGATAAGGCCGGAGTGTCACGGTCGGCGTGCCTGGCGGCAGGTCGCCCGCAGCTTCCTGGCCATCCCGCAAGCCCGCTTCAGACGCCGAACCCTGACGCTTTACGCAAAGCCGACGACGCTGGCCCGGTCAAGGTCCGTACGAACTCGGCGGCCAGGTCCGGCGCGGCGGCGTGGGTGCAGACCGCGGCCGTGTAGACGGTGCTCAGGCCATAGCCGGACGGCAGATCGCCGACCAGGGTGACGCCCTGCGTGTAGCGGATCTCCGTCACCTGGGTGCAGCCGATGAGGCCGGGGCCGCCGGCCTTGGCCATGGCCGTCATCGCGGCATTGCCGTTGGGGAATTCATGGATACGGTCCGCCAGGCTTTCGTCCAGGCCCAGTTTTTTCAGGACGCCGGCGATGTGGATCCCGGCCGTGGACTGGGTCAGGTGCGGGACATACAGGCCGGTGCAGGCCTGTAGCGCCGAGCGCAGGGCATCGCCGTCGTGGACATCCACTGGCGGGCTGCCGGCGCAGACGGCCACGCCCGTTTCCACGCGTCCCAATGCCTGTGCACTGCCTGCGACGAGATGGCCTTGCTGGGTCAATTGGTCGATCAGTACCTGGGACAGGATAAGCAGATCGCAAGGGGCGCCAGCCAGGAGCTTGTCCCGCATGGTGCCGACCGCCCCGAAGGTGGGCTCAACCGTGCAGCCATGCGCGGCTTCAAAATCCGATCGCAGGCCGTTGACCACCGCTTGCGCGGCGCCGCCGCTGAATAAATGCAGTTCCATCGTGTTCCTTTTCGTCCTGTGTTGCCGGGCCTTTCATCGAGGCCCTGGTTTGCCTGAATAGGGGTAATGCCGCTCCTGAGGAGCATGTGGTTTTTAAGGATCCGCCTCGGATATGCTTCCATGCCGCACCGGGATCGCCTCTGCGGGTGCTAGCCGGCGTCCGTATCCTCGTCATTCATTGCTTGCATGATGCGGTCCGGTGTCAGCGGCATGTCGCGTACGCGCACGCCCAGGGCGGTGGCGACCGCGTTGGCGATGGCGGCGGCGGTGGGGCCCAGGGCGGCTTCGCCGGCGCCCAATGGCGGGGCGTCGACCTGGTTCACGATGTCGACGCTGACGGCCGGGATCTGGCTGAAGCGCATGATGGGATAGCTTTCCCAATCGCCATCGAGCAATCGGGTGGTGTCGAAGTGGGTGGCCTCCTGCAGCGTCCAGCTTGCCGCCTGCAAGGCGCCGCCCTCGATCTGCTGCCGCACGCCGTCGGGATTGATGGCCAGGCCGACGTCGACGGCAATGTGCAGGGCACGCAGGCGGACCTGGTCGTCGACTTCGACATGTGCCACGACGGCGCAGTACGCGCCAGTGCCCTTATAGCGAGCGACGCCGCAGCCTCGGCCGCGCACGCTGTCGGCGTTCTCGGGCGCGGTCTTGGCATCGCCGCCGGTGGGACTGCCGACATTCGACGACGAGGCCTTGGCGTCGCCGCCGGTGGCGCCGTTGGGGTTCGATGGCGCAGCCTCGGCATCGCTCGCATCGCTGCCCTGCCACGCCGCGCGCAGTACCGCCGCCATGCGGGGATCTTCGATGTGGGCCAGGCGGTAGTCGAGCGGGGAGGCATGCGCGGCCAGGGCCAGTTCGTCCATGAAGGACTCGATGGCGAAGACGTTGGCGTGGGCGCCCAGCGCGCGTAAGGCCGATGCCCGCAAGGGCACATCGCGGACCCGGTGGCAGGCGACGTCGACGCTGGCGAAGGCGTAGCCGGGCTCGGCGTTGCGATCCATGCCGCCGCCCGCGGCGCGGGGCGCGTCGACCGCGTCCAGTTTCGGGAAAGGCCTTGCCAGGTGCCAACTGCCAAGCAGGGTGGGCGAGGGCGCACGTCCGGGACGCAAGCCGTGGCCGGGGCTCCAAGCCTGATGGCGCCAGGCCAGCACATGGCCGTCGGCATCGACGTCGGCTTCCAGCTCGACGGCCATGGCCGGACCCAGTGGAGACCAGTTCAGTTCATCGGCGCGCGACCATTGCACGCGCACCGGCTGGCCGGGGCAATGGCCCGCCAACCAGGCGGCATCGTAAGCCACGTCGTCGGCGCCGTTATGGCCGTAGCAGCCGGCGCCCTGCACGTGTTCGACGACGATGGCGTCTTCGGGCCGGCGCAAGGCCAGCGCCAGGTCACGCCGCAAGTTATAGATTGACTGGCTATGCGTCCACACTTCCAGCCGAGTGCCATCATCCCGCGCCAGGGCGCAGGATGGGCCGATCGAAGCATGCTTCAGGAAAGGCCGCGAGTACGCTGCACGCAGGGTGCGAACGGGACCTGCCGCGCCGGCGTCGTTCCGCGACGTTTCGGTAACCAGGCCAGGGGCCTCGGCCCCCGCTGCGGCACCAGCACCGGCCTTAGCCCCGGCTTCGGCCGAGCCGTTCCCCAACCGTAAAGTCTCGCATGGCAGCGTCTTCAGCCATGCGGGCAGCGCGCTGTCGTCGGGCAGCGTGGCGGACTCTTCCCACGTGGCGTGCGCCGCCAGATGGACGAGGGCGCGTTCCGCGACATGTTCCTGCGTGGCGACGACCCCGACCAGCGTGCCGTCGCGGGCCACGCTGACGACGTCGGGCCATGCGGCCACTTCCGCCTCGTCCAGTGCCACCAATCGTGCGGCCGGCGAGGGTGGCCGCAGCATGCGCCCGTGCAGCAATCCCGGCAACTCGATATCGTGGATATAGCGATACCGTCCGTAGACCTTCTCGGCGATGTCGTCCCGCTGCCGCGACTGGCCGACTTCGCGATACGTAGCGCGCGTTCTGACCGATACATCCACGTCAACCGGCCGGTCCAGCAAACCGGGATCCAAATCCCAATAGCTGCCCAGGCGATCCGGCCCATGCAGGAACATGCCATCCTCGACCCGTACCGCTGCCGCCGGCACGCCATGCGCGGCCGCTACGTGGGCCAAGTACACCGCGCGTACCTGCGCGCAGACGTGACGCAGCGCCTCGCCGGAATGCTGGATCGACAAGCTGCCGGAGGTCACCGCTTCGTCGGGGCTGACGGCCGTGCGTGGCGCGGCCATCGCAATGCGCGCGAACGTCACCTCCAATTCCTCGGCGGCGATCTGCGCCAGGGCAGTGCGTATGCCCTGGCCGATTTCCACCTTGCCGGAACGCACCAGCACCGTACCCGCTGGATCGAACGCCAGCCAGGTCGACAGGCGCGGATTGGCGCGCAGGCTGAACGGCAAAGCATTGACGGCAGTGTCCATCATGATGAGTCACCGCCACCGCCACCGTCCCGCGCCGCCCGCGCCACCGCGCGCAGCACCCGCGGATGCGTGCCGCAACGGCACAAGTTGCGCTCCAGCCCCGCGCGCATTTCCGTCTCTGTCGGATGCGGACAGCGCCGTAGCAAGGCAACCGCCGCGATCATCATCCCCGACGTGCAGTAACCGCACTGCGCGGCCTGCTCCTCGATGAAAGCCCGTTGCACCGGATGCAGCGCCCGCTCGTCGCCCAGGCCTTCCACCGTCACGACCTCCTTGTCCGCCGCGGACCACATCGGCGTATCGCAGGCAGGCACCGCATGGCCGTCCATCATCACCATGCAGGCGCCGCACAAGCCCGCGCCGCAGCCATAGTGGCTGGCCTTCAGCCCAAACTCATTGCGCAGGACGTCCAGCAGGCTGCGGCTCGGGTCCACCCGCAACGACAGGGGCCGCCCATTGACGGTCAGCGCGATGCTTTCCACGCCCATCCTCAATCAACCGTGATATTGGCCGATTTCACGATCGCGCCCCACTTGTCGATGTCCTGCTTGAGGTAGGTGGTGAACTGGGCCGGCGTCATCTTCATTGGCGTGACACCGCTTTGCGCCCACACCGACCGGATATCCTGCTGTTCGACGATCTTCGAAATGTGCTCGTTCAGGAAATTCACCACGTCAGGCGGGGTGCCCTTGGGCGCCAGCAGACCCAGCCAGATCGTCGCTGTATAGCCGGGCACGCCCGCCTCCGCCATGGTGGGCGTATCGGGGAAAACGCTGGAGCGTTCCGCGCCGGTGGTCGCCAGCGCCACTACCTTCTTCGTCTGGACCAGTTCGGTCATGGTGCTGACCGCATCGAACATCATGTCGACCTGTCCACCCAGCACATCGGTGCGCGCGCCGCCGCTGCTCTTGTACGGAATGTGGGTAACGTTGATCGCGGCCATGTTCTTGAACAGTTCGCCGGCCATGTGATACGGCGTGCCCGTGCCCGACGATGCGTAATTGAGCTTGCCCGGCGACTGCCTGGCCTGCGCCACCAGTTCCTTGACCGACTTGATCGGCAGGCCCGCGCGTACCACCAGCACCAGCGGCGCCTCATTGACGGGCGCCACCGCGGTGAAATCCTGCATCAGGTCATAAGGCCGCTTCTTCAACAGCGTCTCGTTGACCGTCTGCGTATTGGACATCATCAGCAGGGTATAGCCGTCCGGCGCCGCCTTGGCGACGTACTGCGTGCCGATCACCGCGCCGGCGCCCGGCCGGTTTTCCACCACGAAGGACTGGCCGGTCTCCTGGCCCAGGCGCTGCGCCAGCACGCGCGCATAGACGTCGGCGGAACCGCCGGCGCCGAAGGGCACGATGATGGTAACGGGATGGCTGGGATACTTCTGGGCCCAGGCCAGGTTGGTGGTGGCGCTCCAGGCGGCCACCATTGCGAAGGCGGCCAGGCCGCCGCGCATCAAAGCGTTCATCGATTGTCTCCTCACGGCTCCTGTGGAGGCCGCGTATGTCACCGGACGCGCCGCCGCGTATGCTCGCGGTCGACGCGCATATTCGCGCTGCGCGGCTTACGCCACCGCGTTCTCCAGCGTCCCCAGGCCCTCGATCTCGATGCGGATGACATCACCCGACGACACGAAGCGCGGCGGCTTGAAGCCGATGCCCACGCCCGCCGGCGTCCCGGTGGCGATGACGTCGCCCGGCTGCAACTCCATGCCGGCCGAGATGGTTTCGATGATGGTGGGGATGTCGAAGATCAGATCCGACGTGTTGGCGTTCTGGCGCAGTTCGCCGTTGACCCAGCACTTCACGGCCAGCTTGGTGGCATCGACTTCGTCGCGCGTGACCAGGTAGGGACCCATGGGGCAGAAGCCATCCAGGGATTTGCCGAGGAACCATTGGCGATGCAATTTCTGCAGGTCGCGCGCGGTGACGTCGTTGACGATGGTGTAGCCGAACACGTGGTCGAAGGCGTCCGCCTTACGGATGCCGCGGCCGGCCTTGCCGATCACCACGGCCAGTTCGGCTTCGTAGTCGATCTGCTGGGTGACCTGCTTGTGCGGCGGAATCGGTGCGCCCGGACCGATCACGGTGGTGGCCGGCTTGGTGAAGACGACGGCCGCTTCCGGGGCGAGCTCGCCTTCCTTGGCGCTGCTGTCGAAGCCCGACTTGCTGAATTCGGCGGCGTGCTCGTGATAGTTCTTGCCGACGCAGAAGATATTGCGGCGGGGCTGATCGACAGGGGCCAGGATCTTGGCGCCGGCCAGCGGCTTGCCCGCACCCGCTGTACTCAGTTTTTCGCGCAGGCGGTCGAAATCATGTACCAGTTGGACCATGTCCCCCTTGAATCCCGGTGCCAGCTGGGATACTGGCCAAAATTGCTGCGACTGCGTGTCGACGAGGGCAATGGTGGGGGTTCCGTCAAGCGCGATATTGGCAAATTTCATGACTCGTAGATAATCCAATTGGTTGAGGCAAAGCGTAATTTAGAACCAAAATGGATCTTCATCAATACAATTCTTGATGGATTGTCTGACCAATTGGTTCATGTTGATGTAGAATCGCCAAGTCTATGGGAGTACCTGAACGTGGATGAACGGGTAGCGGGTTCCGCCGTGCGGTCCGAGGGCGCCAAGGAATTGGCGCGGTTTCTACAGGAAGAGATCAGTGCCGGCCGCTTGCGCGCGGGCGTCAAGCTGCCGCCGGAGCGGGAGCTGAGCCAGCGTTTCGGCGCGTCGCGCGGATCGGTGCGGCGTGTGCTGGCGGATCTGCGCGACCGGGGGCTGATCCGGCAATCGGTGGGCAGCGGTACGTTCGTGTCGGAGCAAGCCGAATCGTTGCTGGGTGCGCCGCCGGCCGCGGTGCCCTGGTTCCATGTGCCGGTCAGCCCGGCGGAACTGATGGAGGCGCGCCGCCTGGTCGAACCCTTGCTGCCGCCCATGATCGCGCGCAATGCCACGGCGGCTGACTTCTCCGCCATGCAGCACTGCATCGAGCAGTCCGAGGCGGCGACGACCATCGAAGGTTTCGAGCATTGGGACGGCGAGCTGCACAAGACCTTCGCGCTGGCGACTCACAACGCGTTTTTCATGCAGATACTGGAATTGACCAACCGCGCCCGGGAGCAGGGCGAGTGGGGACGCCTGAAGCGCAATTCACTGACGCCGCAGCGTCGCGCGGAGTATGAACAGCAGCACCGCGCCATCGTCGACGCGCTCCGCGACCGCGATGCGGCCCAGGCCGCTGCCTTGATGACGGGGCACCTGGAACAGATCCGCCGCAATCTCTTCGGTGAGTGAACACCAGGCCGTGGAGCCGGGGCAGCGCCTCCGGGCCATGGCTCGATTCAACTCCGCTGGCGCAAGATTACGCTACCGGCTTCTTCTGCCGATACGCATACGACGCATCGTATTTCGCCGTGATGTAGTCGCCGGCAATGATGGGTTCGTACTTGGGCGGCGCGTCCGGCGTGGCGCAATTGGGCAGGCATTCGACCACGGTATCGAAATCGGGATCGTAGAACACGGGAATGGAAAAGCGTTCCTGGCCCGACGCATTGACCACCCGATGCGGCGTCGAGACGAACAGGTCATTGGACCAGCGCGCCAGCATGTCGCCGATATTCACCACGAACGTGCCGTCGATATAGGGCGCGGACACCCAGTCGCCGCTGCGGTTACGTACCTGCAAGCCGCCGACGTCGTCCTGCCAGAGTATGGTGATGCAGCCGAAATCTGTATGCGGTGCCGCACCATACTGCTCGGCCCGCGCCTCGGGCGGCTGCGGTGGATAATGCAGCAGCCGCGCGCGCACCAGCGGATTTTTGTACATAGCGCGAAAAAAATCGCGTTTCAGCTCCAGCGACAGCGCAATCCCTTCGAGCACCCGCTGACCTAGCTCAAAGACGTGCTGGTAATAAGATTCCAAAATGGTGCGCCAGGTCTGTTCACTGGGCAGCCACTGGTTCATCCCCACCAAAGGCTTGCCTGCCAACACTTCCGGGTGATCCGGGGTGAAGGGATAAGCGAAATTGAAGCTCTCTTTCAAATCGGCAAGGCGTGCGCCTTCCAGCACGGTTTGCTTGAAAGCGACATAGCCGCGGTGCGCATCATTGATGGAAATCGATTTTTTGATTTCTTCCGGCAGGCGGAAAAAATACTTTGCGCACATATAGACCGCGCGCAGCAGATCGGCCGGGATATTGTGGTTGGATATGTAGAAAAATCCAACGTCTACCGCGGCTTTACGAATTTCTTCCGCAACCCGGAGCGCCCCTCTATGATCCTTTATATCGAACATCGGTCGAATGTCGACAATAGGGATAGATCCGAAATTACCTGATTGGGTCGCGGTCATTTAGCAAAACTCCTCGCCTTCTTTAAGCCGTTGAAGATGATGCGTAAGCGAACTTATCCGGTTAAGATTGTGCGGCGTTGAACTTGAAACATTGTAATCACCTTCATACAAATGTCCATGCATACGTTGAGCGCGGGAGTCCCGATGTACCACCAGATCGCGCAGGTGCTGCGGCGCCGTCTGGAAGCTGGTGATCTGGGGGCGGGTAATCAAATGGCGACCGAACAGGCGCTGTGCGATGAATTCGGTGTGAGCCGTACCACTGTAAGGCACGCGCTCAGTTATTTGAAGCGCGAAGGGTTGCTGAGCAGCCGCCGTGGCGTCGGTACGCGACGCGTGGAGGCGGGGCCGCGCAAGAAATATGTGCGCTCCAATGGCGATCCGCTGCATGCCACTTTGTCCAGCAAGCCACGCATATTGACACTGGGCCTGGCCCCGGCGCCGGCGCATGTGGCGCGCTTCCTGGGCCTGGAAGAGGGCGCCGACGTTTTCAAGATCGTGCGCATGCATGATCTCGATGGCGAACCGCTGTCGGTCGTAATCAGTTATATGCCCTCGTATCTGTCGAAAATCACGCGCGGTGCCATGCTGCGCGAATCCTTGCACGAGATTTTCTGGCATGACTTCGGCCTCAAGGTCGAAAAGAGCCTGCATACCGTACGCCTGAGCCGCGCGGATACCGATATTGCCGAGCTTTTGAAAATCGGTCTGGCCGATCCGGTGATGCATATCCAGGCGCAGACTTTCTTGCGCGGCGGCCAGCCCATACGCTGGACTGAAAACTATTTCTGCGAAGATCGCTACGAGTACACGGCCGAATTCGTCTGGGATCCTCCGCCACCTCGGCGCAGAGCGACAGCGGCCAAACCTGGGGAAAAAAAGTGATGTTGTCCAAGCTGTTGGGTGCCTTGCCCTCGAAGTTGTTCTCCAAGGCGCCACTTGCCAAGCTCGCCAAGCTCTTCAAGTCCGCACCGCCCAGCAAGCCGCAGTTTCCCTTGTCGCTGCGTTCCGCCGTGTCTCCCGCGCCATTTTCCAGCAAGCCCCTGCCCGGGGCCATGCTGGCTGCCACGGCCACGCTGCTGCTGGCCGCCGGCGCGCACGCCGCCGATGGCAGCAAGGATAGCCACACTGCCTATCCGCAAAAACCCATCCGCATCATCCTGGGCTTCCCTGGCGGCGGTGGCGCCGACGTGTTGCTGCGTTCGGTGACCCCTGGCCTGTCCGAAGAACTGGGCCAGCCCATCATCGTCGACAACCGCCCTGGCGCGGGCGGCAACCTGGCCATGGATGCCGTGGCGCGTGCCGAACCCGACGGCTACACCCTGCTGATGGGGTCGCCCGGCCTGGCCACCAACCCCTTCCTGTACAAAGACCTGTCTTTCGATCCGATCAAGGACTTCGCGCCCATCGGCATGGTGGGCAGCGTGCAGAACGTGCTGATCGTGCGGCCGTCGCTGCACATCGATACCGTTGCCGACCTGGTGCACTACGCCAAGGAACATCCCGGGGTGCTGAATTTCGGTTCCTCGGGTACCGGCACGTCGCTGCATCTGGCCGCCGAACTCTTCAAGCGCGATGCCGGCGTGAATATCGTGCACGTGCCCTATCGTGGCGGTCCGCCGGCCATGACCGACCTGCTGGGGGATCGCGTCGACATGATGTTCAACGTGTTGCCGCAGGCGCTGCCGCAGATCAAGGCGGGCAAGCTCAAGGCGCTGGCCGTGACGGCGGCGGAACGGTCCCCGACGCTGCCGGACGTACCGACGATGGAAGAAGCGGGCATCAAGGGCTATACGGCCACGACGTGGAATGGCCTGCTGGCCCCCGCGGGCACACCGCCTGCGATCGTCAACCGGATCAATGCCGCATTGAACAAGGTGCTGGCCGCGCCGGAAACGAAAAAGCGTTTCGACGACATGGGTCAGGACATCGTGATGGACACGCCCGCCGAGTTCGCGCAGATGATCAAGGACGAAACCGCCAAGTGGAAGGTCGTGATCCAGGAGGGCGGGATCAAGGCCCAATAGCGCCTGCCGGGTGTAGGAGGAATCATGACCAAGTGCCGACAAATGCGCGACCTGCTCAAGAGTGCAAGGCCGCTGATATCGCCGGGAATCTACGACGGCTACAGCGGCCTGCTGGCGCAGGCCATGGGTTTCAAGACCGCGTCCACCACGGGCGCGGGCCTGGCCAACTCGCTGCTGGGGCAGCCCGACATCGGCTTGTTCAGCCTGCGCGACAATGTGGATGCCTGTCGCCGGCTGACCCACGCCGTCGACATTCCGCTGATGGCGGACGCCGACACCGGCTACGGCAACGCGGTGACCGTCTTCCACGTGGTGCAGTATTTCGAGGAAGCCGGCGTGGTCGGCATCAATATCGAAGACCAGTTCATGCCCAAGCGCTGCGGCGCCATGCGCGGCAAGGAATTGGTCGAGCCGCTGGAAATGGCCTTGAAAATCGAGGCCGCGCTCAAGGCCAAGAAGGATCCCGACTTCATCATCAACGCGCGCACGGATGCGATTGCCGTCGAAGGCATCGAAGGCACGGTCAGGCGCGTGCGTGAGTATGTGGCCGCCGGCGCCGACATGATCTATCCCGATGCCGTGCGCACCGAGGACGACATCCTGCGCGTGCTGGAAGCCGCCGACGGCACGCCGGTGAACATCAATATGGGCTTCGGTATTCGCCAACGGCCCACCACGCCCTTGATCCCCTTCAAGCGCCTGGGCGAGATGGGCGTGGCCCGCATCAGCCTGCCGCGCTTCCTGCCGGCCGCCGCTTTGCACGGCATGCGCCAGGCGATCCTGGCTTTGCAGGGCGGCGTGCAGGGCGATGACATCATCGATCGCCCCGATCTGCTGGTCGGTATGCAGGACATCACCGACCTGGTCGGCTATGAACGTATTGCGGCCTTGGAAAGCGAACTGCTTTCGGCCGAGCAGTTGGCGCGCAAATACCATGAGGGTTCGCGCGACTATGTTGTCAAGGAACATTGATGCAAGTCAGTCGCTACGGCCCGTTTCCCTACATCCCCCAGCCCGCGCGCCCGCCGTTCAAGTTGCCCAACGGCGCCCGTGTGGCGCTGTGGATAAATCCCAATGTCGAATATTTCGGCCTGGACGATGTCATGCCGGGCGTGGTCAACGAGCGCATTGCCGCCGGCCACGCCAAGATTCCCAATGTGCGTAACTGGTCGGTGCGCGATTACGGGAACCGCGTGGGCGTGTGGCGCCTGATGGACACGCTCAGCCGCTACGGCATCCGCGCCAGCGCGGCGCTGAACAGCGAGCTCTGCGACCACCATCCGGAGATCATCGAGGAAGCCGTGCGGCGCGGCTGGGAGTTCATGGGACACGGCATCACCAACGCCATCCGCTTGAACGAGATGCCGCCCGAACAGGAACGCGAGGCCATCTTCCACATCGTCGATAGGATCGAGAAAGCGTCCGGCGTGCGGCCGACTGGCTGGTTGGGGCCGGGCCTGGCGGAGACGTGGAACACGCTGGAGTACCTGTCCGAGGCAGGCGTGCGCTATGTGTGCGATTGGGTCAATGACGACCAGCCCTACACGATGGCGGTGGGCAAGCCGGGCATGGTGTCCTTGCCGTATTCGGTGCAGACCAATGATGTGCCGGCCTATTTCGACATGAAGATGTCGGTGCCGGAATTCGAGGCCACGATCAAGCGGACGTTCGACACGCTGTACCGCGAGGGCGAGACGTCCGCCCGCGTCATGGCCATTGCCGTCCATCCTTTCGTGACGGGCTTGCCGCACCGCATCGGCGCGCTCGATGCGGCGCTGGAATACATCTGCAAGCACCCCGGGGTGTGGTTGGCTACCGGCCAGGAAATCGTCGAGCACTACCTGCAGAGCGATTTCGCCAAGGCCATGGCGCCGCGCTGAACCTTAGCTGCCCCGGCGCGCGCCGGCACCGTGCTGGCGCGAACTCCCCTGGTCCTGGCCCGTGCCCAATTGGGTGGCATGCCCGTCCTTCTTGCTGCGGTTCTGGGTGTCGCCGTGGCTGTACTGCGTCTCACGCGGCTGGTCATCGGCGCGCCGCGCCGCGCCGGCGTTGCTCTGCGACATTTGCGGCTCTGACTTGTGCTTCTTGGTCATGGCAATTCTCCTGCAAGGGACACATTAGGAAGGCGAAGCCCGCTTCAGGCCCTATCTATGAGCCACGGCCTCGCACCCAGATCGGCGCACGTCGCGTGCCCGCTCCAGCTGTAAAGAACCCCAGCCTGTCGGGGGCTGATCCTTACCCCCAGACCCAATCTCGGATTTCTTCTCGGTCTATGCCTTCCTCATGCGCATAGGCCATGTTCTCGATGATGCGGTCGCGCAGCCATTCCTTCACGTGCGCGCCCACCACATGCAGCTTGGGCACCCTGTCGATGACGTCGATGGCCAGGTGGTAGCGGTCCACCTCGTTGATCATGGCCAGTTCGAAGGGCGTGTTGATGTTGCCCCGTTCCTGGTAACCATGCACATGCATATTCCCGTGATTGGCCCGCTTGTACGTAAGCTTGTGCACCAGCGACGGGTAGGAGTGGAAGTTGAAGATCACCGGCTTGTCGCGCGTGAATAGCGAGTCGAAATCGCGCTCGCTCAAGCCGTGCGGGTGCTCCGTCTCGGACACCAGGCGATAAAGATCCACCACGTTGATAAAGCGGATCTTCAGGTCGGGGAATTTCTCTTTCAGCAGTTCAGTGGCGGCCAGGGCTTCCATCGTGGCGATGTCACCCGCGCAAGCCATCACCACGTCCGGCTCGGTGCCCTGGTCGGTGCTGGCCCATTCCCAGATGCCTATGCCCTTGGTGCAATGGATGGTGGCGGACTGCATGTCCAGGTACTGCAGATGCGGCTGTTTGTCGGCGACGATGACGTTGACGTAATCGCGCGAACGCAGGCAGTGGTCGGCCACGCTAAGCAGGCAGTTGGCGTCCGGCGGCAGATAGATGCGCACCACGCCCGGGCTCTTGTTGGCCACCACATCCAGAAAACCCGGGTCCTGGTGCGTGAAGCCGTTGTGGTCCTGGCGCCAGACCAGCGACGTGATCAGCAGGTTGATGGATGGCACCGGGGCGCGCCAGTCCAATTCCGTCTTGGACTTTTCCAGCCATTTCGCATGCTGGTTGAACATCGAGTCGATGACATGGACGAAGGCTTCGTAGGTGGCGAACAGCCCATGGCGTCCTGTCAGGACATAACCTTCGAACCAGCCCTCCAGCGTATGTTCGCTGAGTATCTCCATGACGCGACCGTCCGGCGCCAGGGCTCCGCCATCGGCATCTTCCGGCAGCGTCCGCGCCAGCCAGGTCTTGCCGCTGGCTTCGTATATCGCCGTCAGCTTGTTGCTGGCGGTCTCGTCGGGGCCGAATACGCGGAAGTTGGTCATGTTCCGCCGCATGACGTCGCGCAGGAACCCGCCCAGCACGGCGGTGGGCGACACATTGGACGCGGCTGGCGCGCGCACCGGCACGCCGTAATCGGCGAAGGGCGGCAGGTCCAGGTCGCGTCGCAGCAGGCCGCCGTTGGCGTGGGGATTGGCGCTGATGCGGCGGTCGCCGACCGGGGCCAGCGCGCGCAGCGCTTCGACGGGAGCGCCGGCGGCGTCGAAAAGTTCCTCGGGCCGATACCCTTTCAGCCAGTCTTCAAGCGCGCGCAAACTGCTGCGATTGGTGGCGGGATCGGCGATCGGCACCTGGTGCGAGCGCCAGGAGTTCTCCACCTGGTGGCCGTCGAGCGTCTTCGGGCCCGTCCAGCCCTTGGGCGAGCGCAGCACGATCATCGGCCAGCGCGGACGGACCGCATCGGCCGCAGCCTTGGGGGCACCCTTGGCGGCCGCTTTGGCCTTGCCCTTGGCGGCGCCTTTGGCACCGTCCTTGGCCCGGCCCGCTTTCCCCGCCTCCGCGCGCGCCTGCTGCTGGATCGCCTGGATTTCATCGATGCAGGCATCCAGCGTGGCCGCCATCTGTTGGTGCATGCGCGACGGATCGTCGCCCTCGACGAAATAGGGCTTGTAGCCATAGCCGACGAACAGCGCTTCCAGTTCCTCGTGCGGAATACGCGCCAGGATGGTGGGATTGGCGATCTTGTAGCCGTTCAGGTGCAGGATGGGCAGCACCGCGCCATCGTGAACCGGGTTGAGGAACTTGTTGGAATGCCAGGACGCGGCCAGTGGCCCGGTTTCGGCTTCTCCGTCGCCCACCATGGTGGCGACGATCAGGTCGGGATTGTCGAAGGCAGCGCCATAAGCGTGCGACAGGCTGTAGCCCAGTTCACCGCCCTCGTGGATGGACCCCGGCGTCTCCGGCGTGCAATGCGATCCAATGCCCCCCGGGAAGGAGAACTTGCGGAACAGCCGCTGCATGCCGGCTTCGTCCAGCGAGCGGTCGGGATAGACCTCGGAATAGCGGCCTTCCATCCAGGCGCAGGCCAGCGAGGCGGGTGCGCCATGGCCCGGGCCGGAGATAAACATCACATTCAAGTCGCGCTGGCGTATCAGGCGGTCCAGATGGACCAGGGTGAAGGTCTGGCCCGGCGCCGAGCCCCAATGGCCCAGCAGCCGCTTCTTCAGATGTTCAGGCTTGAGCGGCTGGCGCAGCAACGGATTTTCCCGCAGATAGATCATGCCCGCCGCCAGATAGTTGGACGCGCGCCAGTACGCATCCATGAGACGCAGTTCTTCTTCCGGTAGAGGGCCTGTGAGAGGCGCTGCTGCATGAGTCGCATCAGTCATCGGTCTTGCTCCCGTGCGTGGTGCCGCCCGCGGCCGGGCGGCAGGATCGGACGGCCGCGATCAGACGGCCGCGTAGTCGGTGCCGTGCTCGAAGTGGAGCCGGCTGGCAATCCTCATGCCTGTGTGGACAGGCTGGTCGTGGGCATGTCCGGCTGCCACCGCGCCAGGTCGCCGATGCGCTCCAGCGTCAGGTCGGGTGGCGGGTAGCGCGCATTGCCGGCGGCATCGAGCGCGTAGTGGCCTTGCCGCACGAAGATGGTGGTGACGCGCGCCCCCCAGGCCTGCTTGACCGCGGTCAGCAGGGCCAGCTTGTCGTCCACCATGACGTAGTGGCGCGCCGGCTGGGCCCGTTCGATCTGCCCCAGCATGTGCTGCTTGTGCACGTAGACGAATACGCGTTCTTCCACGGCGGTGGCCAGGCCGGCGCCACGGATCTTGTGGGGTTGGTAGACGGCGTCGCCATCTGAAAGGATGACAGGCCGGCCCCAATGGGCCAGGTTGTCGATCGCGGCCAGGGCGCCGTCGAACACGGCACTGGCGAAAGGATATTCGAGCAGAAAGCGGGAAATGCCGGGCAGCAGCAGGTCGTTGCGGCCCGGTTGGCGCAGGGCCTGGACCGCGCCCAGG
This sequence comes from Achromobacter sp. HZ34, assembly GCF_002209485.1. Taxonomy (GTDB): domain Bacteria; phylum Pseudomonadota; class Gammaproteobacteria; order Burkholderiales; family Burkholderiaceae_B; genus Bordetella_C. Next base: position 396,448 of record NZ_NJIX01000006.1, read on the forward strand.
TAGTCGGCGTAACCGAAACGGCTGCGCAGGTCTTCATAGCGCTGCCAGTAATTCTGGTTGCCCTCGGGGCCCAGGACGCTGGTCAGGTGGTGGCGCAGGTCGGCTTGCAGGCGGTCGTTGTCGAACAGGGTGTTGTCGACATCGAGCAGAAAGACACGATCGGGGACAGCGTTCATCGGCGTCATCACAGGCTACCCATTAGCAGTACCCAGACGAGTACTCATCACCGCGCGAAGAGCCATTGTGGCAGAGTTCGTGCGCCACAAATGTGTCAGATTGCTTGCGCCGGGTCCTCCGCGGGCTCGGTGTGCAACCATGCCTGCACCGAATCGAGCAGGGCGTCCAGGTGCTGCCGCACGCTCTCCAGTTCCTGGGCGGTGCAGGGGGCATCGTCCAGCTCGGCCAGTGTTTGCTGGGCCAGTGCGCAGGATTCCATCAACGGCCGGGCGTCTATCATGCGGGCCACGCCCAGCACCGCATGCACGGCGCCGTCCATGATGGCTGCGTCACCACTTTCAGCGGCGCTGGCCAGCGCCTTGGCGTCGTCGCGGCCGGAACGCAGCAGCTCCTCGAACATGGCGCGGTTGCTCAGCGCATTGCCGCCGCACAGGTGATCGATGGCCAACGGATCGAACAGCAGGCCTGCGCGCCACGGCGCCTGCAAGGTGCTCACGCGTGGCACATGGCTGCGCAGATTGCGCCGCAGGGTTTCCAGGCCCACCGGTTTGAACAGGCAGGCGTCCATGCCGGAGGCGCGGCAGCGGTGGACCTCTTCCTGCCGCGCATTGGCCGTATACGCAAAGATGACGCAGCGCGGGCCGCCGGCACGTTCCGCGGCGCGGATGCGGCGGGCCAGCGTATGGCCGTCGCCGTGGGCCATATTGCAGTCGGTCATGACCAGGTCATAGGCGCCGGGGCGCCAGGCGCGCCAGGCCTCGTTGCCGCTGTTGGCCTGTACCACGCGGTGGCCCAGGTGCTCCATCTGCTTGCGCAGCAACATGCGGTTGGGGGCGTTGTCGTCGACGATCAGCACATGCAGGGATGCTGCATGTTCCGGTTCGGCGGGCGTGGCGGCATCGTCCTGCTCCGGCCGATCCTGGCGCGTGGCCTCGAAGGAGAAGCTGACTTCCGTGCCCAGGCCCGGCGTGCTGTGCAGGCGGATTTCCCCGCCCATCAGTTCCACCAGCTTGCGGGCGATGCATAAGCCCATGCCGGTACCGCCCAGGGTGCGCGCGCCTTCACGGGTCTGCGTGAAAGGCTGGAACAGCAGGCGCTGATCCTCTTCGCTGATGCCCATGCCGGTATCCACGACCATGACGTCGACCACGCAGCGGTCCGCCGACACCTGGCGGCTGGCCAGGCGCACCTCCACCTGTCCGGAGGCGGTGAACTTGACGGCATTGCTGACCAGGTTGGACAGCACCTGCTTGAAGCGGGTGGGGTCGATCAGCACGTGGTCGGGTTCACCGGGCTTGATGGTCAGCTTCAGCGTGATGCCCTTGCTGCGCGCGACGCAGTCGAACATTTGCTGCACGGATTCGGCCTGTTGCGTCAGGCTGGTGCGTTCGGGCAGCAGTTCCAGGCGGTCCGATTCGATCTTCTCGATGTCCAGGATGTTGCCGACGATGGCCAGCAGCGCCTGGGTCGAGGTGTACGCCACGGTGACGTAGTCTTTCAGGGCATGCTCGTCGTCGCCCTTGAGCGCCAGTTCCAGCATGCCGGAGATGGCATTCATGGGGGTGCGGATCTCGTGGCTGGCGGTGACCAGGAATTCGGTCTTGGCGCGATTGGCCGATTCCGCCAGGTCCTTGGCGGCCTGCAGTTCATTGAGCAGGCGCACGCGATCGGACACGTCGATCCAGCCGCCGATGATGCCGGCGATGCCGCCCGAGGAATCGTTGTAGGGCAGTACCCAGTGATGGATGCGCCGGCGCGAACCGCGCACCAGCCCTTCGCGGTCGGCGAAGATGGCGCGGCCTTCACGCAGGGCCTCGCTGTAGATGGCCTGATAACGCTGTTCGTCTTCAGGCGTGATGAATTCGATGTCGGCTTCCTTCAGCGTCTTGTTCATGACCTGTTCACGCTGCACCGCGAATTCTTCCAGATAGCGCTGGTTGCATGCCACCAGGCGGCTTTGCGTGTCACGCACATAGATGGCGTATGGCGTGCCGTTGATAAGCACCCGCATGAATTCGAGCTGGTCGTTGAGCGCGCGCTCCGCGCGCTGGCGCTTGCGTATCTGCCGGCGCAGATAGCCGTTCCAGGCCGCCAGCAGGATGCCCAGCACGATGGCCGCCCCCAGCAGGCGATGCAGCTGCTGGCTGTGCGCGCTGGGCGGGGCGATCAGGGTCTCCTGCGTCGAACGCCAGCGGTGGATCAGGGTCGCCATCTCCTTGGGGGTGAGGCTGGCCAGCGCCTTGTCGACGATGCTTTGCAGTTGCGGTTGCGAGTTGGTCACCGCCAGGCCCATCCGGCTTGGCTCGTTGGGCAGATGCCCGCCGATGCGCAGGCTGCTGGCATAGCCGTGGGCCAGGGCGTACTTGGCGCGCAGTTCGATCAGCACCGCGGCATCGGCCCAGCCGTCGGCGACCGCTTCCAGCGCGGCCTGGTCGCTGTCCATGCGCACCAGCACGATCTCGGGATAGTGCTCGGCCAGCCAGGCTTCGCTGCTGCTGCCCGCCACCACGGCCAGATGTTTGTTGACCAGGCTCTCGGTCGGAATGTCGGAGTTTGGATGCTCCTGCCGCACCAGCAGCACGTTGCCGTTGTTCACGAAGGCGCGGGTGGTCTGGTAGGCCGGATCGTCATACGTCGCCAGGTCGACGGGCCCCAGCACATCGAAGGTCTGGTACGGGAAGAGCGCCGGCGCGGCCTGGGCATTGTCCACGTTGGTGACTTCGATGCGCAGACCGGTGCGCTGCGCGATCGCGGCCAGGAATTCGTAGACGAGGCCGGGGTCGTGGTTACGGCCATCGTCCTCCGGCGCCGATATCGCGGGCTCGGCCAGCGCCACCTTGATCGAAGGGTGCGCCTTCAACCATTGCTTTTCCTCGGCCGTCAGCAGCAACGGCGGCGGGCCCATGTTCAGACCGTGGAACGCCCAGCAGCGCAGGTCATCGGCATCCTTGTCCGAGGTGAAGAACTGCACCACCGTGTTGTACAGGTCCGTCAGCAGGTTGTCGCTATCGGCCTCCTGGTCGGGCGCCATGTCGGGCACGTAGTCGGACGTCCAATCGGCAGGCTGCACACCCTCGCGGCCGCCGGCGTCGGACGTCAGCCTGGCGCGCAGGCCATCGGCGGGCACGGCGCAATGGGTGCTGTGGATGACCGCGTGCGGACGCGGCGGTGGCGGCTCGTCGGCCGCGGCCTGACTGCTGTACGGCAGCAGCACAGCCAAGGCCAGGGCCGAAGCCCGGACCAAGGCCCGCGGCAAAACCCGCGAGAGCCTTGGCGGGGGACGCCCCGGCATCGGATCCACGGCATCACACCAGGCCGTTGCGGCGCGCCATGTCCGTCAATTCGAGCAGCGAGGTGACGTTCAGTTTTTCGAGCAGACGCGTCTTGTAGGTGCTGACGGTCTTTTCGCTGAGCATCAACGTGGCGGCGATGGTCTTGTTGAGGGCGCCGCGCGCAAGGTGCTGCAGCACCACCAGTTCGCGGTCCGACAGCAGGCGAATCAGCGCGCCTTCGCCGCCCGCGCCTTCGGCGGATGGCCGCAGTGCCACGCTGGGGAAATACGTGTTCCCCTGCATGACAGCCTTGGCCGCGCCGATCAGCTCGGTCAGCTCCTTGCCTTTGTAGACGAAGCCCGCCGCGCCCGCGTGCAGACAGCGCGCGGCCAGGTGTTCGGGATTCTGCGCGCTGAGCACCACGATGCGCGGCGCGCGTTGCTCGTCATCGCCGCGTAGCCGCGAGATCACCATCAGACCATCCATTTTCGGGATGCCGATGTCGAGCACAATGAGATCCGGTTGATGTTGACGAACCGCGCTCAAGGCATCGACGCCGGAACCTGCCTCGGCGACGACCTTCCAGCCGTTCTGTTCAAAAAGGGTCTTGACGGCGAACCGGATCATGGGGTGGTCGTCGACAATCAAGACGCTGCCAGCGTTTTGCACGGGGTATTCCAGTGTTAGAGAAATCGGAAAAATCGCGGGGCAGTATACGAAGCCTGTTCGGCGGAGGGCATGAGACGCGGCCCATCGACGTTGCAGAACAGATACTTATTGCGACGGCGTGCAAATGAGGCAGTTTCCAAGCGTGTCTGTCATGCTTTGCGCACGGAGGGAGCAAAGATGAACGGCAGCTTGCGTCCAGGTTTCTTCGTGGCTGACGGGATATGTCTGAGGGCGCACGGAATTGTTCTGGATGATCTCGCCCGGAAACAGATGAGCATGGATCAGTGTGAATCGCGGCAATTGATGCGCGCTAAAAAAGCGGCCACGGTGTAAAGACCGTGGCCAAAGTCGTGTGCATCGATCAAGTGGCGCACTGCTACTGACGCTGCTTGATCAACGCATTACAAGTAGCACGCGCTGCGCCGCCTCGCGTTTCGACTGTGTCTGAATGCGTCAAGGCCTTTTGCATTTTTTTCTCGCCGTGCAACGAGGAATCGCCTTGTTTTACGGAACGAAACTGATTCCGAATGAGCGGTGCGTGAACGAACGCGCTTACGTTCTTGCAACGACAATGTTGGTCTATTTCCAAGAATTGCGCTGTGTTGAGTTCTGCCTTCAGTCCCCTTTCATCGGTCAAAAAACCTTATCGCCCACTAGTGCATTGAGCCCACGAGTCGTGCTATAGAGTGCCTTAGCAAAAATAAGGCGGGGGAAAAGATGGAGCTATACATGGCGGTCGCCGATGGCTACCGGTTGGCCCTGGATGTAGAGCGTGCGGAAAACGGCGAGTATGTGTGGTTGATCTACATTGCGATGTCGCGCGAGACCGGCAAAGGGACTTTGGTCGATCGCGGCACGCATTACATGGCGGCCAGTGCCGCTGCCGCGGCGGGTATGCGCGCATTGGAGCGCTACACCGACGAACAACGAATCACCGTGATGCGGCCGACGCCATCGGTCAGCGCGACAGTGCGTTTGGAGTCGGCGTAGGAACGGCCAGCATTTCGAGGGCCGGTGGTGGCCAGCTTCGCGGTGGCAGGCGCCGCGGTGGCAGCCATCGCGCCGTGCAACGCGATGGCCTTGCTGAAAGGCTTATCGCTTATCAGCGGCGTGCAGCTGATTGAGGCGCGCGCCGCCTTGGCGTTCCAGCATCCAGCCCGGGTATTCGGCGGGCAGGGCGCTGACACGGTCCAGCATTGCCAACTCCTCTTCGTTCAAGCGCAACTGTGTCGCACCGACGTTGTCGTGCAGTTGTTCCAGCCGCTTCGCGCCGATGATTATCGACGTTACTACCGGCTGGTGCAGCAACCAGGCCAAGGCCACCTGGGCCACCGAGACCTGGTGCGTTTGCGCGATCGTGCGCATGGCGTCGACGCAGTCGTAGGCGCGGTCGCGATTGACCGGCGGGAAGTCGAAGCTGACGCGGCGGCTGCCGCTTTCGGCCTGCGTGTCGCGGCTGTACTTGCCGCTGAGCAGGCCACCGGCCAGCGGACTCCACACCATCAATCCCACGCCCTCGCTCTTGAGCATGGGAACGAGTTCGCGTTCCAGGTCGCGCCCGGCAATGGTGTAGTAGGCCTGCAGCGACTCGAAGCGCGCCAGGCCCAGGCGTTGTGAAATGCCCAGGGCCTTGGCGATCTGCCACGCCGCCCAGTTGGAAACGCCGATGTAGCGCACGTGGCCGTGGCGCACCAGCGTGTCCAGCGCTTCCAGCGTTTCCTCGATGGGCGTCGCCGGATCGAAGCCGTGCACCTGGTACAGGTCCAGGTGATCCAGCTGCAGGCGGCGCAAGCTCTGCTTCACGCTGTCCAGGATGTGATAACGGGACAAGCCGCGCGAATTGACGCCGCCGGTGCCGGTCTCGCCGAATACCTTGGTGGCGACCACGACGTTTTCGCGCGGTACCTTGAGATTCCTCAAGGCCTGGCCCGTGAGTTCTTCCGAACGGCCGCCAGCGTAGACATTGGCGGTGTCGATGAAGTTGATGCCGGCATCCAGCGCGGCGCCGACGATGCCGTCGACGTCCTGCTGTTCGAGATTGCCGATCTGGCCCCAGATGCCGTCGGAGCCGCCAAAGGTCATGGTCCCCAGGCATAGCTCGGAAACGAAGAGGCCGGTGCTGCCGAATTTTTTGTACTGCATGAGGTGACTCCTGGATGTGCCGCGCCACGATGCGCGGCGGGCCGGCACCGAGGGCGACATGTGTGGGGGGAGGGGGGAACGAGGTCAAGTATGAGCCTCCCGGCCTGTCCGAAGGTGCCCGATCCTGCACGATTCTTGCCTGATTCTCCGAAGCTCGGCACGATCTTGATCAGTCTGAATGCCCAAGCCGCACGAAGGGGATATAGTCTGCACTGGCGTCTGGCAGCATTCCTGCAGGTCGCCGTTATCGACTTCGCGAGGTGGCCGACATCGTATTGTCCTGGCGCCGGCTGCCCGATCCTGCACCATTGTTCCATCTTGTCGTCTTATCCGGGAGTATCCATGGGATCTCACGACCTGCCTTATGAAGCCTTGCCGTCGCTAGATCAGGACGCGGCGGCGCAGGCACGCCAGCGCGATGAAGCGGCCCGCAACGAGCTGGTGGCGCTGGTTGCGCGCCACACCGACGACCGCCTGGAAGGCTCGGTACTGACCGCCATTCCGGGCTTGCATCTGCACCGGCTGATGTGTGAGTGCGGTCCGCGGCACAGTATCCAGAACCCCATCCTGTCCGTCATCGCGCAAGGCGGCAAGCGCCTGCTGGTGGGCGAGGACGTCTATGAATACGATCCTTTCCACTACATGGTGTCGTCGGTGGACCTGCCGGTGGTGGGCAAGGTGCGCGTGGCGAGCCCCAGCGAGCCTTATCTGGGGCTGCGCCTGGACCTGGACGTGGAAGAGATCGGCGCGTTGATCCGCGACGAACACCTGCCGCCGCCCGGGCCCGCCGAAGCACCGCGCGGCGTGCATGTGCATCCGCTGGGGACGTCCATGCTGGACGCGGTACTACGGCTGATGCGCCTGCTCGACACGCCGCTCGACATTCCCATTCTGGCGCCGCTGATCAAGCGCGAGATCCTCTATCGCCTGCTGGTCAATGGTCAGGGCCTGGCGCTGCGGCAGACGGCCTTGCAGGACAGCCACACGCAGCGCATCGCACGTTCCATCCATCAGATGCGCGTCTGCTACGACCAGCCGTTGCGGGTCGACGACCTGGCGCGCGACGCGCACATGAGCGTGTCGTCCTTCCATCATCACTTCAAGTCGGTGACGGCGATGAGCCCGCTGCAGTTCCAGAAGCAGCTGCGCCTGCAGGAGGCGCGCCGCCTGATCTTCATGGGCGACGGCGACGTTGCCGTGGTGGCGCGCCAGGTGGGCTACGAAAGTCCTTCGCAGTTCAGCCGGGAATACAGCCGTCTGTTCGGCACGCCGCCGATGCGCGACAAGCGGCGTTGGATAATGGAACCGATGCGGGCCAGCGCCTGAGCTACTTCACCCGTTGCTTCTCCAGCTTGCGCGCCAGCGTGCGGCGGTGCATGCCCAGCCGCCGTGCCGTTTCGGAGATGTTGAAACCCGTCTCCGCCAGCGTCTCGTGGATGCGTTCCCATTCCAGCGTCTTGATGGACGTGGTGCGCTCGGTGACGCTGACGCCGGTATCGCCTTCGGCGCGCTCGAAAGCCTGTTCGATATCGTCGGTGTTCGAGGGCTTGGCCAGGTAGTGGCAAGCCCCCAGCTTGATCGCTTCCACGGCGGTGGCGATGCTGGCATAGCCGGTCAGCACCACGATGGTCATCGCGGGATCGTGGGCGTGCAGGGCTTGCACGCAAGCCAGGCCGGTGGCCTCGCCTTTGAGCTTAAGATCGACCACGGCATACGCCGGCGCGTGCGATTCCAGAAGTTGCTGGACGTTTTCCAGGCTGGTCGCATGCAGCACCGTATAACCGCGCCGTTCGAACGAGCGGCCCAGGGTGCGGGCAAAGGCCTCGTCGTCCTCGACGATCAGCAGCAGGCGGCCCACGCCCGTTTGGGTCAACGGTTCAGCTTGCATGGCCCTGTTCCTTGTTGTCTTGGGCTGGGCGGGGACCTGCGCGCAGCCGTCCTTGCGCGTCCTCGTCCTGGTCACCAGTCCCGGTCAGCGGGTTGTCTTCCAGCCTGTCATCCAGCAGATCGTCGTCCAAGGGATCGTCGTCCAGCGTGATGTCCGGCTCATCATCGTCGTCCAGCGTCAACGCCGCCAGCGGCAGCGTCAAGGTTACCATCGCGCCCCCTTGCGGCAGGTTCCTGGCCCATACGCGGCCGCCCAGCGTGCGTGCCACGTTGACCACCAGGAACAAGCCCAAGCCGCCGCCGGGCCGCCCCTTGCTCGACTGATAGGGTTTGCCGAGCTGCGCCAGCATGGCCGCCGGAAAGCCCGGGCCACGGTCGGTCACGACCAGGGTCAGATCGGCACCGGCACGGGTGGCGCGCAGGCCCACCCATTCCGGCGAGGCCTCCAGCGCGTTGTCCAGGACGTTGCCTATCATCTGCTTGAGCGCGGAATCGGAAATGATGCGCAGGTCCTGGCCGAAATCGTTGTGATAGTCCAGCGTGGCGCCCGGCCGGGTGTCACGCCATTCCATGATCAGGTCGTCCAGGAAAGTGCGTACCGTCGTCTCCACCGGTGCTTCGCCGCGCGCTTCGCCGGCGGACAGCAGGATGCCGCTGACGATGGATTTGCAGCGCAGTACCTGCGTCTGCATCTCGCTGATCTCCTGGGTCAGTTCGGGATCGTCGGCGAAGGCCGGCATGCGGCGCCAGTCGCCCAGGATCACCGCCAGGGTGGCCAGCGGCGTCCCCAGCTCGTGGGCCGCGCCGGACGCCAGCAGGCCCATGCGCACGATGTGTTCTTCTTCGGCGGCACGCTGGCGCAGGTCGGCCAGGTGGGCGTCGCGCGCGCGCAGGTTGTGGCTGATGCGGCTGACGAAGACCACCAGCAGCACCGCATTGATGGCGAAGCACACCAGCATGCCCTGGATGTACAGGCTACCCACGCCGTTGGCATGGTCCAGGGGCAAAGGTAGCGGCCGTGCCGCCAGCGCCAGGCCGCCGATGCTGAACAGCGCGACGGTCACCAGGATCCACGTGCTCCAGCTTTTGAGCAGCATGGCGCCCAGTGTCACTTGCAGCAGATAGAGAAAGACGAAGGGGTTGGTGGCGCCGCCGCTCAGGTATAGCTGGGCGGTCAGCATGCCGACATCCACCAGCATGGAAACGAGCAGTTCGCCGTTGGTGACTTCCGGATAGACCCGCAGGCGCAGCATGCTGACGGCGTTGAAGGCCACCAGGCAGCCCAGCACGGCCAGCATGTAGTCCAGCGGCAGGCGGACATCGAATCCCAGGTAGACGACGTAGATGGTGATCAACTGCCCCAGCGCCGCGATCCAGCGCAGCTGGACCAGCTGCTGCATGTTCTTGTGGCCGGTGCTGTCGAAACGCCGGCGGGGAGTGCCATCCGCCGACGCGTCGGCTGGCGCGCCCAAGGGAGCGATATCGTCGCCCAATTCAGCGCTCCCCACGGCGGCGTTCGTCGCGCACGACGTAGACCGCCCCGATGATGACCATCAAGGCCATGCCGTACCAGGTGATGGCGTAGACGAGGTGGCTGTTGGGGAATTTGACCACGGTCAGGCCGCCGACCGGCGCCGCGGCCGCCGTGGCCTGGGTCGCAACCTGAGTCCCGGCCTGAGTCCCGGCCTGGGGCGTTGTCCCGGCAGCGTCGGCGGGCACGGGTGCTGCGGCGGCATCCGCGTCGACGAAGTACGGTGCCACCTGCGTGGCTGGCAGGCCGCGCGTGGTGGCGATGGCAACCACGTCGCGCGAGAACCAGCGGTCAGTCGCCGGTTCATTCTTGCGCAGGAAGCCGCCACCGGGCTCGCTGAGGCGCAGCAGGCCGGTGACCGAGGCAGGGGGCGAAGCCGCAGCCGCGCCGGTGGCTGAGCCACCTGCAGCGCCACCCCCAGCGCCACCAGCAGCGCCACCAGCAGCGCCACCGTCGGGCGCCGCCGGGCGCTGTCCGGCCGGGATATAGCCGCGGTTGACCAGCACGATGTTGCCGTCGGCCAGGCGCAGTGGCGTCATGACCCAGAAGCCGCTGCCCAGGTCGGTGACCGCCTGGACCAGCGTGTCCTTGCCGGCCAGCCAGGTGCCGTCCAGCCGCACCCGGCGGTATTCGTCGCGGTCGGCGGAGATGCTCGGCCACTCGGCGGGACCGGGAGCCGGCGTGGGCGCGGCATGTACGCGCTGGTCCACTCGCGCGATCAGGTCCAGCTTCCAGGCACGGCGCTGGACTTGCCAGGTGCCGAGGGCGCAGAAAACGGCGAACAGCAGCACGCCGATCAGGGCCAGGCATACCAGGCTGGCCTTGCTGCGATTCTTGTTGCTACGGCGGCGCGGCGCGGCGGCCGCGGAGGAAGAGGGGGAAACCATGTGAGCCGGCCCGGTGGGCGGTAAAAACGCCAGTCGGACGCATCGGGGCAAACCACGAAACCCCAGATCTGCCGGCGGCAGTTAAAAAAAAAGCCCCACCAGCATAACCGGCGGGGCTGTGCACACACCCTGTATCAGGACGTCTGCATGTCGTGCATGTTCATGTGCGGCATCATGTTGACGTTCATGTGGTACATGACCCACAAGGAACCGGCCAGGGTGATGACCACCAGGACGATGGTGAAAATCAGCGCCAGCATGTTCCAGCCGCCTTCCGACTTGGCGTTCATGTGCAGGAAGTAAATCATGTGCACGACGATCTGGATCGCGCCCAGGCCGAGCAGGATCAAGGCGGTGGTGCTGGAGCTTTCGAACACCTTGCCCATCACCAGCCAGAACGGAATCACGGTCAGGATGACGGCCAGGACGAAGCCCGTCATGTAGCCGCCGAACGTGCTGTGGGCAGCGCCGTCGTCGTGATCGTCGTGGCCGTGGCCGTGGCCGTGGTGGTCGTGTGCGGTTGCGGAATGGTCGCTCATGGCAGCACTCCCATCAGGTAGACAAAGGTGAAGACGCCGATCCAGACCACGTCCAGGAAGTGCCAGAACATCGACAGGCACATCAGGCGACGGCGGTTTTCCGGGATCAGGCCGTGCTTGCCGACCTGCACCATCAGCGTCAGCAGCCAGATGATGCCGAAGGTCACGTGCAGGCCGTGGGTGGCCACCAGGGCGAAGAAGGACGACAGGAATGCGCTGCGCTGCGGACCGTTGCCTTCATGGATCAGGTGCAGGAATTCGTACAGTTCCAGGCCGATGAAGGCGGCACCGAACAGGCCGGTGATCAGCAGCCATATTTGCACGGCGCCGATGCGTTGCTTGCGCATCTCGATCATGGCGAAGCCATAGGTGATCGAGGACAGCAGCAGCATCGAGGTGTTGATCGCCACCAGGGGCAGATCGAACAGTTCGGCGCCGGTGGGGCCACCGGCGTAGCTGCGGCCCAGCACGCCGTAGGTGGCGAACAGGCAGGCGAAGATGAGGCAATCGCTCATCAGGTACACCCAGAAGCCCAGCAAGGTGCCGTTCTGCGGGTGGTGTTCTTCCTTGAGGAAGAAGTTCAGCTCACCCGACTTGGCGCCGGGCTGCTGGATGGCGTGTGTATTAGACATGGTTGGCGAGCAGGCGAGTGCGTTCGGCTTCGACTTGGGCTACTTCCTCGGCGGGAATGTAGTAGTCGCGCTTGTAGTTGAAGGTGTGGTAGATCGAGCCCAGGATCAGGGCGGCGAACGACACGACCGCGGGGATCCACATATGCCAGATCATCGCGAAACCGAAGGCGGTAGCCAGACCGGCCAGAATGATGCCGGCACCGGTGTTGGCGGGCATGTGGATCGGCAGGAAGCCGGCCAGGGGACGCTTGGCGCCGAGCTGCTTCATCTGCCACCAGGCATCGCCGTCATGGATTTGCGGGGTGAAAGCGAAGTTGTAGTTCGGCGGGGGCGACGAGGTCGACCATTCCAGCGTACGGCCGTGCCAGGGATCGCCCGTCTCGTCGCGCAGCTTCTTGCGGTCGCGGATGCTGACGAAGATCTGCATCAGGAAGCTGCCGATACCCAGGGCAATCAGTGCGGCGCCAACGGCGGCGACCTGGAACCAGATCTGCAGCGTGGGGTCGTCGAAGTGGCTCAGGCGGCGCGTCACGCCCATCAGGCCCAGGACATACAGGGGCATGAAGGCGACGTAGAAGCCGACGAACCAGAACCAGAACGAGCACTTGCCCCAGAAATCATTCAGCTTGAACCCGAAGGCCTTGGGGAACCAGTAGTTGATGCCGGCGAACATGCCGAACACCACGCCGCCGATGATCACGTTGTGGAAGTGGGCGATCAGGAACAGGCTGTTGTGCAGCACGAAGTCAGCGGGAGGCACGGCCAGCAGCACGCCGGTCATACCGCCGATCACGAAGGTGATCATGAAGCCGATGGTCCACAGCATCGGCACTTCGAAGCGGATGCGGCCGCGGTACATCGTGAACAACCAGTTGAATATCTTCGCCCCTGTCGGGATGGAGATGATCATGGTTGTTATGCCGAAGAAGGAGTTGACGCTGGCGCCGGACCCCATCGTGAAGAAGTGGTGCAGCCAGACCAGGTAGGACAGCACGGTGATCACGACCGTGGCGTACACCATGGAGGTGTAGCCGAACAGGCGCTTGCTGCTATAGGTCGACACGACTTCGGAAAACACGCCGAAGGCGGGCAGGATCAGGATGTACACCTCGGGGTGGCCCCAGATCCAGATCAGGTTCACGTACATCATCGGGTTGCCGCCGAGATCGTTCGTGAAGAAGTTGGTGCCGACGTAGCGGTCCAGCGACAGCAGGGCCAGCACGGCGGTCAGCACCGGGAAGGCCGCGACGATCAGGACGTTGGTACACAGCGAGGTCCAGGTGAAGACGGGCATCTTCATCATGGACATGCCGGGGGCGCGCATCTTGACGATCGTCACCAGCAGGTTGACCCCTGATAACAATGTCCCGACCCCGGCCACCTGCAATGCCCAGATGTAGTAGTCCACCCCCACGTCCGGACTGGACTGGATCCCCGACAACGGCGGCATGGCCAGCCAGCCGGTGCGCGCGTATTCGCCGACGAACAGCGAAATCATCGTCAGCACGGCGCCGCCGGTGGTCATCCAGAAGCTGAAGTTGTTCAGGAAGGGGAAGGCCACGTCGCGCGCACCGATCTGCAGCGGCACGACGAAGTTCATCAGGCCCGTCACCAGAGGCATGGCCACGAAGAAGATCATGATCACGCCGTGGGCGCTGAAAACCTGGTCGTAGTGGTGCGGCGGCAGGAAGCCGGCGTTATCGCCGAAGGCCATGGCCTGCTGCGCCCGCATCATGATGGCATCGCCGAAGCCGCGCAGCAGCATGATGATGGCCAGCACGATGTACATGATGCCGATTTTCTTGTGGTCGATGCTGGTGAACCATTCGCGCCACAGGTAACCCCAGACCTTGAAGTAGGTCAGGAGCGCGAGCAGCGCCACGGCGCCCAGGGCGACGACAGCGAACGTACCCACCAGGATGGGTTCGTGATAGGGAATCGAGTCGAGCGAAAGTCGACCGAATAGCAGTTTGGTTATATCTAGATGATCAGGCATCGTTGTTCCCGTAGCGGCGGGCCGCTAGGCGAAAAATCTGTCGGATGGCCGGGTTACAGCACTTTGTTTTCAAGCACGCCAGCACCGGTGGGGTTGCTGGAGGTGCAGATGCTGCCCAGGTACTCACGGGCGGACAGGTCGTTGTTGGCCAGGCTATAACGGCCCGACAGACCCTTGTTGGCCCGCTGGTCCATGGCCATCTGGTCCTTCATGCACGTCTGTCCTGCCAGCACGCAACGGTTCAGGATGGCGTCGTACAGGTCGGCCGCCACCTTGCCATAGCGCTGCACGGGCACGCGCTCGCTGGGCTTGTCCAGTTCCACGTAGGTGGGACGATCCAGCGTATTGCCGCCTTCACGAGCCTGTTGCACCCATTTGTCGAAATCACCGGCGGGCATACCGTAGAACTTGAAACGCATGCCCGAGAAACCGGCACCGCTGAAGTTCGACGACATGCCGTCATACGTGCCCGACTTGTTGATCACGGCGTGCAACTGCGTTTCCATGCCCGGCATCGTATAGATCATGCCGGCCAGCGCGGGCACGAAGAATGCGTTCATGACCGTCGTCGAAGTCAGCTTGAACTGGATGGGGCGGTCGACCGGCGCGGCCAGTTCGTTCACCGTCGCAATGCCTTGCTCCGGATAGATGAACAGCCACTTCCAGTCCATCGAGACCACTTCGACCACCAGCGGCTTGACGTTGGTGGGCAGTTCCCGTCCTTCGGACACGCGGTCCAGGGGGCGGTAGGGATCCAGGCGGTGCGTGCTCACCCAGGTGATCGCGCCGAGCGCAATGATGATGATCAGCGGAGCGGACCACACCATCAGTTCGATACGGGTGGAATGGTTCCATTCCGGGTCGTAATCGGGATTATTGGCGGCCGCGCGGTAACGATACGCAAATACCAACGTAAGGATAATTACCGGGATGATGATCACCAACATCAGAATCGTGGATATGATGATCAGGTCGCGCTGCTGGACCGCTATGTCCCCTGACGGAGACAGCAGAACGGCATTACAGCCGCCCAATAGCAGGGTGGCAGCAAGGAGGGGTAGCAGGAGTAATCCGCGGGGAGGCTTGTATGGAGGCATTGCGGTGAGACGAGACAAGGGCGCAAATTATGGAAAATAACGCGAAATGTACGCTCATTGATGCGCTGCGCAAAGTGGACATTTTGTCCAAGTGCAACGCATGGCAGAGAGAGCGGTCCGTTCGAGGGCCGCTGAAGTTTAGCTCGAATCGGGAGGCAGCATGATGTCTACAGGTACGCTGGACTACAACGAAAGCGCCCAACCAGACTCTCAGAGAGACGCCCAGGCGGATCGGGGCGGCTATCAAGGACACTCTGAAGTCGCCCCCGGCGAAATCGCCATCGGTGTGATTATTGGGCGGGCATCCGAATATTTTGACTTTTTCGTGTACGGGATCGCCTCCGTCCTGGTATTTCCCAAGGTATTTTTCCCCTATCTGCCGCAATTGGACGGCATGTTGATGGCTTTTGTGCTGTTCTCCTTCGCCTTTATCGCACGGCCCTTCGGCACGTCGATATTCATGGCGATCCAGCGGCGATGGGGACGTAGCGTAAAACTGACATCGGCCCTGTTCCTGCTGGGGACGGCGACAGCAGGGATTGCATTTGTCCCTAATTATTCTTCATTGGGGACACATGCCATCGTCCTGTTGGCCATCTTCCGCGTATTACAAGGCGTGGCGACCGGCGGTGCGTGGGATGGCCTGCCTTCCTTGCTGGCCCTGAATGCGCCTGTCCATAAGCGGGGCTGGTATTCGATGATCGGGCAGTTGGGTGCCCCCATCGGGTTCCTGCTGGCTGGCGGCCTGTTCCTGTACCTGCACAGCGTTCTCAGCGCGGACGACTTCCTCGATTGGGGCTGGCGCTTCCCGTTCTATGTCGCTTTCGCCATCAACGTGGTCGCGCTGTTTGCCCGACTGCGCCTGGTGATGACGGACGAATACACCCGGCTGCTGGAAGAGGGTGAGCTCAAGCCGGTCGGTACGCTGGTCATGTTCAAGGGCCAGGGCTACAACATCTTCCTGGGCGCTTTCGCCAGCCTGGCCAGCTATGCGCTGTTCCATCTGGTGACCATCTTCCCGCTTTCCTGGCTGTCGCTGCAGTCCACGCAATCGGTCAATTCCATCCTGACGGCGGAAATCTTCGGTGGCTTCCTGGCCATCGTGGGTACCATCATGTCGGGTTGGATGGCTGACAAGTTGGGGCGCCGCAACACACTGGGCGGGCTGGCCTGCCTGATCGGTGTCTTCGCCTTGTGTACGCCTTTGCTGCTGGAAGGTGGAACCACCGGGCAGGATGCTTTCATCGTCATCGGGTTCTTCCTGCTTGGACTGTCCTATGGCCAGGCTTCCGGGACGGTGACGGCCAACTTCACGCGTCAGTTCCGCTACACGGGCGCGGCCTTGACGTCCGATTTCGCCTGGCTGGTGGGCGCTGCCTTCGCGCCGCTGGTGGCCCTGAGCCTGTCATCCCATTTCGGGGTGATCGCGGTCAGCGCTTACCTGCTGTCGGGGGTGGTCTGCACGCTGTTGGCGCTGCGTATCAACCGCGCGCTGGAAACGCGGGCGGATTAAGGGCGGGGCGGCCGCCCTGGGCTCCTGGCTCAGGCGGCGCCCGGCCCGGCCCGACCGGGCCAAGCTTGGCCTTGCCAGCTACTTTGCAATAGAAACAAAAATGCCCTGGATTCCAATCCAGGGCATTTTTTATTGGGTAGGAGTCTGGTTCGTACCCGGGCGGGTACGGGGGCCTGCGATCCCGCGCTGCCCATCAATATATAGAGACGGGATCGAATGCCGGCTGGATTGCCCCCAGGCGGGACATGAAACTGGCGTCATCCGTGCGGAGGTGGGCGCTGAGCGATACGCCTGGCGGCGGGTCCAGGCGGGTGGCGCGGGCACAGAGCCAGCCAGCCATGACCACCGCGACCACGGCGACCCCGTGATACAGGATGATTTGATAGCGCAACCGGGCCTTCGACCAGCGATGCATACCGTCTCCCTATGCCCCGGCCGGACGACCAGGGTTGCTACGCGGTGCTGCTCTGCTGCAATGTCTCGAACCCGCCATCGTGGTGGCGGGTTTCAGGTTTGTGGGCGAAACGCTGCTATTTAACCCGAGTCTCGGCCGGCCGTCATTGGGGACTGCCCGGATAGGGGGGCCTGCTTTTCCTGCCAGCCCAGGCCAAGGCTTTTCTGCAGCGATACGAAATCGTCCAGGAGTTCGGCCTCGCCGGCCACCACGTCCTGCTGGGCGGCGAATTCGGTACGCTGCGTGTCCAGCAGGTCGATCAGCGTGGTCGTACCGGCGCGGTAACGCTGGCGCGTCAGGTCCGCCGCCCGTTGCGCCGACACCTGGACCTGGCGCAACCGCTCCAGGTGTTCCCGCTGGTGGCCATAGCGAGACAGGGCGCCATTGGCGTCCTGCAGCGCCTGCAACACGGTGTGGGCGTATTTGGCCTGCGCCTCGTCGCGGGCCGCTTCGGCGGCATGGATGGCGCCGCGGGTCCGGCCGAAATCCAGGACATTCCACTGCAGGTATGGCACCCCGACCCAGCTGAAGTTGCTCTTGCGCAACAAATGTCCAGGCGTGTCGGCGCTGAACCCCAGGGTGCCGAACAGCGACACCTTGGGGAAAAGGTCGGCGGTGTGTTCGCCAATTTCGGCATTGGCGGACGCAAGGCGCCGTTCGGCCGCGCGGATGTCGGGCCGCCTGCGCATCATGGCGGCCGGATCGCCCACATCCACGGTCGCCGGCAACGCCGGCAGGGTGCCGACCGGGGCCAAGGTCTGATCCAGCTCGCCCGGTTCGCGGCCAGTCAGCACCGCCAGGCGATCCAGCGATTCGCTGATCTGCTCGTCCAGCGGCACCAAGGTGGCGCGGGTGGTCTGGACCTGCGTGGTCAGGCGCTCGACGTCGACGTCGGCCGCGGTGCCGGCGGCGCGCCGTTGCAAGGTCAGGTCAAGCATGCGTTGCTGCAGTTCCGCCGATGACTGGGCCAGCCGCAGGCGCTGTTGCTGGTCGCGCAGTCCGACGTAAGCCTGGGCCACTTCCGCCGCCAGTGACACTTGCGTATCGGCCAGATCGGCGTCCACCGCCTCGGCCTCGGCGGATGCCGCTTCGACCGCGCGGCGCTTGCCGCCGAACAGGTCCAGCTCCCATGAAGCGTCGAAGTCCGCGGTATAGAGCGTCATCGGGCCGCTATTGGTGAAACTGCTTTCCGGTGTATTGGTGCGCAGCGCCGCGGCCGTGGCCGAACTGGTCGGCATCTCGTTGGCCTGCTTCTGGCGCAGTTGTGCGCGGGACTGCCGCAGGCGCGCCTGGGCCGCATGCACATCGGGATTGTGCGCGAGGGCGGCGTCGATCAAGGCATTCAATTGTGCGTCGTCGAGTGCCAGCCACCATTGCGCGGGCGCGGTTGCCCGGCCGGCGCCGATGGCGCCGTCGGTGCCTGTCGCGTCGGTCTGGCGCACGAACGTCTTCGCCTGGCTGGCCCTGGGCGCCGCGTCAGGCGCGCCGTGGTAGTCAGGACCGACCGCGCAGCCGGCCAGCAGCAGGGCGGCGATGAGCGGCGTCAGTAAAGGGCGCAGGGCAGACCCGCGCAAGGGCGTAGAAAACAGGAAGGACTTCATGGCATTCATTGCGGATTCAATGTCCGGCGGACGGCACCGGGCCGCGTGGAGTTTTCAGCAGCAAGGCCAGCGGGACGCAGGCCAGCAGGGCCAGGGCAAGCAGATAGAAGGCGTCGGAATACGTCATCACCGCGGCCTGCTGCTGGATCTGCGCGGCCAGTTGTCCCAGCGCACGCATCTTCGAATAGGCCATGTCGCCGGTCTGGGCGAACCAGGATGCGGCGTTGGCGGCCATATGGTCCTGCCCGGCCACGGAATTGGCCGTCAGCGATTCGCGGATGACGTCGGTGTGATACTTGTTGCGGCGGTCGATGACGATGCCGATCAGCGCCAGGCCCACCGACCCGCCCAGGTTGCGCGCCATGTTGTACAGGCCGGCGGCGTCACCGGACTCTTCGCGCGTCACTGCCGCCATGGATGCCTGGTTCAGCGGCATCATGCAAAGCATCTGGCCGACGCCGCGCAGCAGTTGCGAGCCGTAGAAATCATGGCCCACCGCCTGTGCGGTAAGGCTGATATCCAGCAGGCAGCTGCCCGTGAACATCAGCAGGCCAAGGATCACCAGCACACGGAAGTCGGCCTTGCGCAGCAGCAGCGGCAGCAGCGGCATCATCAGGAAAGCCGGCACGCCGGACAGCAACACCACGGCGCCGGATTGCAGGGCGTTGTAGCCGGCGATCAGGCTGAGGAATTGCGGCACCAGGTAGGACACGCCATACAGACCGGCGCCCACGGCGAACACGATCAGGATCACGCTGGCGTAGCGGGGATTGCGCAGCAGGCTCAGGCGCACGATGGGTTTGCGCGCGGTGAATTGCGCCACGCCCAGCACGATGAAGCCGATGACGGACATGATGCTCAAGGTGGTGATCATGGTCGAGTCGAACCAGCGGTCGCGTTGGCCTTCTTCCAGCACCACCGTCAGCGAACTCAGCGCCACCGACAGGCCGACGATGCCCAGCCAGTCGGCCTTGATGAATTCGCTCCAGCGCGATCCTTCGGACGGCAGGCCCAGCACCAGCAGGGTGACCAGGCCCACGCAGACCGGCAGGTTGACGAAGAAGCACCAGCTCCAGCTGATGTTCTCGGCCAGCCAGCCGCCCACCACCGGCCCCAGCAGCGGGCCCAGCAGCACGATCAGGCCGAACATGGTCATGCCCAGCGGCATCTGTTCGCGCGGCAGGCGCGTGCGGATGATGGTTTGCGCGGTGGGAATCATGGCACCGCCGACGAAACCCTGGCCGATGCGGCCGACGATCATCTGCGTCAGTGAGCCCGACAGGCCGCACACGGCCGAAAACATGGCGAACAGCACGGCGTTGCCAAGCAGGAAGTTGCGCAGGCCGAAGACGCGCGTCAGCCACGCCGCCAGGGGAATCATGACGATCTCGGATAGCAGATAGCCGGTGGAAATCCAGGTGCCTTCCGTGCCGGTGGCGCCGATCGAGCCCTGGATCTGCGGCAAGGCGGAGTTGGTGATGGAGATATCCAGCGTGGCCATCAGCGCGCCCAGCGCACCGGCGGCGACGGCGATCCAGTCCGCCGCCGAGGCGCGCGCCGCGGGCTGGGCGCCGCCGCCGCCGGGGTGTCCGGCTTGTCCGGCTTGTCCGGCCTGGCCGGCCTGTCCCGCTTGTCCCGCTTGTCCGGATCCGCCGGATGCAGGCGCCGGCGCGCCCAAGGTGGCGGCTTCAGCCATGGCTGGTTTCCACGGAGTGAAGGCCGGTATGTGACCCGCCATTCGATCCGGCATGGGCCGTATCGGCTGCAGTGGCCGCCGCCGCGCGGTTTTCCTCGCGCAGCTTCTGTTCGTCATCGCGGGCGCCGCGCGTGTCGACCTCGGCCGTCACGGACAAGCCCGGCAACAGCACGTTGCGGGTAGCCGGTCCCGTGTCGATGCGGATACGCACCGGCACGCGCTGCACGATCTTGGTGAAATTGCCCGTCGCGTTCTCCGGCGGCAACAGGGCGAACTGAGAGCCGGTGCCAGGCGCGAAGCTGTCCACCACGCCATGCAGTTCGGTACCCGGCAAGGCATCCACGTGCAATGTCACGGGCTGGTTGGCGCGCATGCGGCCGATCTGGGTTTCCTTGAAGTTGGCCACCAGATAGACGTTTTGCACAGGCACCACTGTCATCGCGCGGGTGCCCGGCTGTACATATTGGCCGACGCGCACGCTGCGGTCGCCGACGCGTCCCGGCTGGGCTGCCCGCACGATGGTGTCCTGCAGATCCAGGTTGGACTGGCGGGTACTGGCTTGCGCGGCTTCCAGCTGGGCCCGGGCCTGGTCGATCTGCGCGGCGGTCACCGCCAACTGCGCCTGGGCCGCGGCGACGCCGGCCGTATTGGCTGCCAGCGTAGCTTGGGCCTGGTCGCGCGTATTGACCAGATTCGCCAGCCGTTCGCTGGTTTCGGCGCCGCTGGCGGCCAGGGGGCGGTAGCGGCGCACTTCGTCTTCGGCGTGCTGGGCGTTCAGGCGCGCCACCCGTTGCTGGGCCTGGCTTTGTTCGAGACTGGCCTGTTGCTGCCGCAGTTCGGCCTGGGCGCGGGTCAGGTCGGCCTCGCGCGCTGCCACGGTTGCCTTGGCCTGGTCCAGCGCGGCGCGGTAGGTGCCGTCGTCCAGGCGCAACAGGGGATCGCCCACCCTCACGGTTTGGTTGTCGGCGACATAGACTTCCGCGACATAGCCGCTGATTTTCGGCGCCACCGTCACGGCGTCGGCTTGAAGATAGGCGTCGTCGGTGCTTTCGAAATAGCGGCCCACCAGCCACCACTGTCCCAGCCAGGCGGCGCCGGCCAGTATGATCAGGCCGGCGCCGGTGAACAGCACCAGTCGTTTGCGAGAGGGGGCGCGTGTAGGAGACCCGGCGCCCGCGGCGGCGGACGCGGGTGCAGGCACGCCAGGAAGGGCGCCGGGAAGCGTTTCAGCAGTGGTCGACATGGGGAGAGGGTCAACGAAAATTTAACGATTGGAATATTTTTATCGATCGGAACAAATTTATCAAGTGTTATATTTTTGCCTTGTGTGGCTTGTTATGGTTGCGGGAGAAAAACAATGATCGATGCCAAACGACCCCGGCGCCCTGCCGCGGGCGGTTATGCCCGCGGGGATGAAACGCGCCTGCGCATCATCGACGCGGCCATCGAACGCTTCGGCGAAGCAGGCTTCGACGGCGCCTCCACGCGGGATATCGCCCAGCGAGCGGGGGTCAATGCGCCTGCCCTGCAGTACTACTTCGAGAACAAGGAAGGCCTGTACCGGGCCTGCGCGGAGCACATCGCCGACGAGACGCTGGCGTTCTTCGAGCCTGTCGTGCTGAATGCGCGGCAGGTGCTGGCGGAAAACGGCGACGCCCAGCGCCTGATCGACGCCTTCATCCGCATCCAGGAAACCATCGCCGACAAGATGTTCACCCGCAAGCGCGAGCCGGACCCCCGCATGTTCTTCGCGCGCGAGCAGGCGGGCCACGAGCCTGGCATCGCGTCCGAAGTGTTGCAGTGCCGCCTGCGCAAGCCCCTGAACGATCTTTGTGCGGAATTGCTGGGGCGGCTGACCGGTAGCGCGCCCGACGCCCCGGAGAATCTGGTCCGCATGATGAGTTTGAACGGCCAGCTTCTGGTATTCCATATCGCCCGGCGTTCCACGCTCACGCTGTTCGGCTGGACTGACATCGATGCGGAGAAGGCCGAACTGATCAAGTCCACGGTGCGTGCGCAGACTCGATTGCTGCTGGAAAGCTGGAACCAGCACGCGCGTAAAAACGGCGCGGCGGTTTGATGCCACGGCACTGGAACCGCAGGGCCGATGCCCGCTCAAAAACCGGACGAGCGGGCCGCAATTCTTTATTCGTCAGTTTTTAGTCAGCTACTGATAACGATAAATGAATGAAGAAGACGCCTGAATCGACGATATAGAGGGAGAAATATCGTTTGAGATACTTCTAGCAATATCTCCGACACATTGTGTAGTCAGAATGCCCCCTTCATTTTGTCTCATATGAAGAGCGATCGACTCCCATGCCCGTAGCCTTTGCCTCTGCTGACGCCGCGTCCTCGGCGACCCCTTCGAATGCCCTGGCCCTGGCGCGTCTGCGCCGCCTGGCCGTAGCCGCCATGCTGGTGCTGCCGCTGGCCCTGGCCGCCTGCGGCGGCGGTGACGATGGCGATGACGACAGCCCCGTCGCCACGGCGCCGGTCGAGACGCCCGCGACGCCGGCCACGCCGGATGTCCCGACGGAACAGCCGGACACCCGCAACCAGGCCTATCTGAAGGCCAAGGCCGGCGACATCATCCAGGTGCGCATCGAGGAACTGCATCCCACGCAGGACGCCATCGGCTACGAGCAGATCTATTACAAGCTGGGCCGCTGGCAGGGCGATTTCGCCCGCCCCACCTGGGCCGGCAATGTCACGAACCAGCTCGACTACCTGAACAGCACGGTCGGCAAGAAGTTCGACGACTTCTGCGAAGACATGGGCATGAGCGAGCGCGTTGCCGATTTCGCCACCATCGCCGAGGCCCAGGCCGCGCGCCTGGACGACCCGACCACCTTCACTTGCGCCGATGCGCCGGGCACCCACGACGATGTCCTGAAAACCGTGGTGGTGGGCTGGGACGGCAACCTGTACCTGACCGACGGCCATCACACCTTCTCGTCCCTGCGCGAGATCCCCGACGGCGGCCCCAAGCTGCCGGTTTGGGTCAAGGTGGACGCCAACTATAGCGATATGACCTCGGCCTCCGCGTTCTGGACGCGCATGGTCGACGAGAAGAAGGCCTGGCTGCGTGACGGCAACAACCAGCCGATCACCGTCGATCAACTGCCCACCCGCGTCGGCCTGCCGCATGACAACGACCCCGGCGGCATGAGCGAGGACATGTATCGTTCGCTGGTCTATTTCACGCGTGATATCGCCTATTCGAACGGCGATTTGCCGGAATTCGCCGAATTCCAATGGGGCGATTGGCTGCGTGGGCAGGTCGCGCTGGGCAATCTGCAGCCGCTGACGAATTACCGTACCGCGGCGCCCAATACGCTGGCGCAGATCCTGGCGGTCAGCAAGTTGAACAGCTCCCTGGCGCCTACCGATTCGACCGATAGCTACGCAGCAGCCGTGCGCGATGCGTCGCTGAAGATGACGGCGCTGGCGGACAATGCCGTGGTTTCAGGTAGCACCACCGCGGCGGAACTGGGCCGCATCGTGTTGGTGTCTGGCGCTGCCAGCGGCACGCCCACCAAGGACGCGCGCGACACGCTGGAAGAACTGCCGCGCAATGACGTGAAGAGCAGCGGTGACCCACGCAATGCGGGCAAGCTGTGGTTCGCCGCCAATTATCGTTCTTGCGGCAAGCCGGCAGCGGGAACCTGCTGGGGCTACTGAGGCTTTCAGGGACAGAGTGGGATTGGTAAGGGCCGGCAGGTTACTCACACGGATTCAAGCAAGCCGTGTGAGCGCCTCATCAAATGCTGGATCATCCCTCTTCCTCTTCCTTTCCCTCTTGCTCCACGACGCAACCGCCGTCTCCCGACATCCTCATATTCGGCCCTGTCGGCCCGCCGACTTCCGGCCCCACGCGCCTGGTCGCCAGCGTGACGCACGCAAGCCCTCATACCGCACGCGCAGCGATGAGGCGGCCGGCAGCGGATCGTCATCATGTGGCTGCGTCGGCGGATGCCCGGCCGCATTTCGATCGCGGCCTCGACAAGTACTTCCCCTGTGATTTTTTTGCTCGGGATCCCGATGCCTGGCCATGTTCGGCCAATCGACTGAGCCCTATTCCCGGAGGAAGGGACGCTTTGTCGCCTGCATGGAGCGACGAACCGCGCGGCGTCGGCTCGACGTCCCCGCTGCTTCCCCCGTCTCCCGGACTGCATCAAGCGCTATCCGCACGAGCCGCCGCAGCGCGGCAACGGCGCGCATCATCGGAAGTGGGGATTATCGAAGTTCGGCAAGGGACGTCCGCACTGCGGCGAAACGTCGTGCACGTTAGCGCCGACAAGATCCGCGGCGCCAGGCAGCTGGACCGCAGCGATTACATGCTGTTGGGTTCCATGAAACCCCAACATCCGTACGTCGCCACATTGGCGCGTGAACGGATGCAGTTCGCGCGCGAATACAACGACGATTACAAAACCCGGATACGCAGGCTGAACAAGCTGGTAAAGGCGGGGCTGGTGACTATCGACAGTACGATAGAACAGGTTCGTGGCGGCGCCTATGTGATCACTCCGGCCGGTGAGGCCGCCGTGGCGTTGAAGAAACAGGAGGAGGCCGCGGCCAGGGCGCGGCGTCAATCGCCGATTCAAAACCCGGCTTGATGCCCGGCGGCTGCGCGCAGGTGCAGCAGCCCACCCAGCAGGTCACCGGCAGCGCGCTCATAACCCTCCTGGCTGAAGTGGACGCCGTCCTTGCGGGCCAGTTTCTGGTTGACCCACTTGCGCATCGAGCAGCCGCCGCCCATGGCTTGCTGCCAATCCCAATAAAGCGTGTGCTTTTCCTTGGCGATCGCGCGTTGCTCCTGCTGAACGACGTTCAGGGACGGCGCGCGTTGCCCGCATGCGCCACCCCTGAGGGACGACAGGGATTCGGGCGCGCCGATGATGAGGATGGCGCTATGGGGAAATTTTGCGCGTAACTGGTCGATGGCCGTTTCCAGCGTCCGGCGGAAATCCTGCGGGTCCAGTGTGCCGCGGAAGGCTTCGTTGGTACCGTAGGCCAGCGCGATCAGGTCGGGCTTGCCCACCGCCAGATCGTCCATCCAGCCGGAACGCCAACGGTCCCATTGCGACAGTTCGGAACCATTGATGCCCACCGCGGAGACGATGGCGCCGGGCCGTCCGCTGGTCATCCACCAGCCGCCGATGCGCGTGTTCGGGCTGCCTTCGGTGGTCACGATAAAAGGCAGACGGGCTGTGAACGTGGCCTGCGACCAGGAGCCGTCGGCGCGGCGGGCCTTGACGTCCTGCAATTCGCTGTCCGCATCGATGATGTGCAGCGGCGGATCGCCGGCGGCCTGGCTGACCAGCACGGTGACGTTCTGCTGCGGGCTGTCGTCCGCTTTTGTCTTCAGGGTCAGCTGTCCACCCACACCGGTGCCGCGCGCGATCATGCCGCCGAAGGGATAATCGGCTTCACCGGCATTGCGGCTATTGAGTAGTTCCCACCCTTCATTTTCGTAGCCCACCCGGGCCAGGCGTTGGCCGCTGGCGTACATCGGCATGGCCCAGCCTATGCCGCCGTCGCCCAGGCGCTGCTGCAACTCGGTGCGCAGATAATCGGTGAAATAGTCGCCCGCCGTATGCGAATCGCCGATCTGGACCATGTGGAAAACGCTTTGCCGGCTGGTGGCGGGATTCAGCAGCGAGGCGATGCGCGCCGCGTTTTTGTCGCCGTAGTCATATAGCGCATTGGCCCGCGCAGCGGGCGTAAGCGCCAGCAGTCCGGCACCCAGCATCAGGGTGGCAAGAAAGGTACGGGGGCGAAGCATTGGAAGCATGGGACTCACTGTGGCGTAGCCGGTTGAGGCAGACGGAGCTTATCCAAAATCTGCCGCGCCAGGTATTTCTGGCCGGCGACGGAGAAATGGATGCCGTCGCCACTGCGCATTTTCGTGTTCTTACCGTCCAAAAGGATGGAGTCGCTGTAACCGACATTTTCGCCGGGTAGCAGATGACGGGTATCCACGAAGACGGCTCCTTGTTTCTCCACTTCGTCCTGCACGATCTGCATCAGCCATAGCATCTGGCCGTCCAGTTTGCTGGCCTTCATGCCAGGGGCGCCTATCCATAACGTGCTGACACCGTGGGCCGCATTGGACTGGATGATGCCGGCGATGCGCTGCCGATAAACGGCTTCCCATTCCGGGGTCTTGAAGCGCAGGAACTTGCCGCCCCGGTTGGCGGGGTCCGGCATATCCCAAGGATCGTTGGGACCGAGCATGATGACCAGCAGGCGAATGCCGGGGTCCTTAAGGATGGTGCGGGAAATGGTTTCCGGCCAATTGAAGGCGTTCGGATAGGACAAGCCGGTGCTTTGCTTGCTCAGGTCCACGCCCTCGATGCCGTATTGGGTCTTCAGCGTACGCAGCAGGTGGGGCGCGATTCCCTGCATCAGGGAATCGCCGGCCATGAACACCTTGCCGGGCGCGGCGATCATCAGGTAGTTCGCGCGCCTTTGTTCTTCGGCGCCCTGTTGCGCCGCCAGGGCCAAGGCCCGGCTGCGTTCGTCCAGCGCGGCTTGTTGCGCTTGCTGCGCTTGCAGGGCTTGCTGCGAGGCCGCCTGTTCCGCTTCTCTTGCGGCGTCTTTTGCGGCTGTAGTGGCGGCCTCAGTGGCGGCTTGTTCCTGGCGCAGCCGGGCTGCGGCCGCCAGCCTGCTTGCTTCGGCTTCCTGTTTCTGCCGCGCCAGCAATTCAGCGGCGGCGCGGCGCTGGTTTTCCTCTGCCACCTTGGCTTGTTGCTCGCGCAGGTAGAAATCTTCGGTCAACACGAATTTCTGATTGGCGTCGTCGGTCAGCCTGACGGAGTCGGCATCCAGGGATTTGCCCGCGTCGTCGATGGCACCGTTGAGGCTGGCCCATATCTGCTGGCCGGATTTCCAGATTTCGCTTTCCTCAAGGACGGCCAGCGGATAGCCGCGGTGATAGGTTTGCTGATAATAAATACCGATAGGGCCCTGCATCAGCCACAGCGAGGCCAGTGCCAGGAAAACCAGTGAAACCAGCGTAGTCACGGTGGACACGGATTGGGTACGCGGGGATGCCATGATGGATTCAGAAGTTGGCATACATGAAACCGGGGATGCCGGACGGCGCCAGCAGCACGATCAGGACGAAGCCGGCGAATATCAATGCCGGACGGAGCAGGGCGGGAAAGTGCGCCAAGGCGGCCGCGCCCGTTTCGGGCAGGCGGCGCAGCTTGGGATAGGCGAGCCACAGCAGCAGCATGGCCGCCAGCACGGGCAGCGTCCACGGGCCGATGCGGACGTCATGGAAGTTGTGCACCAGCGCGCTGTATATCTGCGTCACTTCGTTCAGGTCCTGGATGGGAAAGAGAACGAAGCAGAAGCACACGAACTGCACGGTCAGGAATACCGAGATGGCTTTTGCCGGCCAACCCAGGCTGGCAATGAAATCGCGTTTGCGCCCGCTGTCGCGCCATCCGGGCACGAGCGCCAGGATGCGGTCGCCGATATTCAGCAGCACCAGCCCGGCGCCATGCAGCAGGCCCCAGATGGCGAACTTCCAGCCATAGCCATGCCAGGCGCCGGATAATCCCATGGCCAGGAGCAAGTTGACTTGCGTCCGCACGAAACCCTGGCGGCTGCCGCCCAAGGGCAGGTAGATATAGTCGCGGATCCAGGTGGAAAGGCTGATGTGCCAGCGGTTCCAGAACTCGCGCAGATTATGCGCCAGCAGGGGCGCACGGAAATTGACCGGCAGGCGCAGGCCTAGCAGCAGGGCCATGCCCACGACCAGGTCGCTATACCCGGAAAAATCGAAGAAAAGCTGCAAGGTATAGCCCTGGATCGCGGTGAAGATATCCAGGGAATGGTATTGGGAGGGATTGGCGAAAACCGGCGTTACCACATGCGAAGCCAGCCACCCGGATAACCACCACTTCTTGGCAAGGCCGGCCAGAATCAGGCACAGCGCGAAGGTCGGCGCGATGATGTGGCGCGGCTCACGGGTCCTGATCTGGTCCACGGCGCCGCAAGGCGCGCCGTCGTAGTCCGTCAAGCCCTTGGCGGCGGTGGTCCGATGGATAGGGCCGGCCGTCACGGTCAGGAACAGGCCGAAGTGCCCGAGCAGATCCACCAGGCTCAGCCGCCGCGTCACCTCGACGTCACCGCGGTAGCAGGCGACCAGGTAGCTGATGCCCTGGAAGGTGTAATACGACAGCCCCAGCGGCAGCAGCCATTGGTTCTGCAGGTCGATATCCAGGCCCCGGTCCGCCAGCAGGTCGGCCAACGGCACACGCAGCTGTTCCGCGTATTTCCAAAACGCCAGGTTCAGGATCGCCAGCACCACGCCGAGGATCAGCCAGGCTTTGCGCGCCCGGGCTGACGCGCTGGCCTGCATGGCCTTGGTCAGCAGGTAAACCAGCACCGTGAATATGACGACGCAGGCGAGCACCCGGCCGGACCCGTAATAACCCAGCAGAAGCAGGCTGGCCAGGGTCAATAACAGATTCTGGATATCGGGCCGCGGACGAAAGGCCCAATACAAAAGAAAGAAAATGGGAAATCCCAAGCCGAATTCTATGGATATCAGGCCCACGAAACTACTCTCTTCTTCATCCTGTTATTGGTGGCGCGGCAATCGCCACGGATTGGCGTTGCGGGGGGCGATGCTGCGCTCATCGATCCGTCAGCGCGGGGGAATCGCGCGCGGCTGACAGCATAACGGGGGTCAGTTGACAGAGGGATAAATGGGAACGATTTCTATGGAAATTGTTGCTATCGAGCAATTCGCATTCAAGCCGATCATCGAGTTGGCCTAATCGTCGAAAAATCGTAATTTTTCAACTTTGTTGAAAATAAATCATTGTATATCAACTACTTATATCTATGAATATTGTCTATGTCGACAATGTGCAAGATTGGGAGGTATGATCAACGTCGTGGCGGATCGCTTGCATCGACTTCGGTGCTAGCCGTCTCGCGCCACTCCCTTAGGAGACAAAAGATGAGTGAAATCACAGTACGCCCGCTGGGTTATGCCGCCGGCGCATCGGTAACGGGATTGGATTTGCGCGCTGGCCTGCGGCCGAATCAACTGGAGGCTTTGCGTGCCGCCTGGCGCGAGCACCTTGTCCTGGTGCTGCCTGGGCAGGACCTGAACGCGGAGCAGTTGATCGCTTACACCCGCAACTTCGGAGAAGTCGAGCGCAACGACAGCGTTCCGTATTACCGCGATCCGGACCACCCCGAGGTCCTGCTGGTGACGAACAAGCCGCGCGACGGCAAACCTTCGCAGACGCGCAATACCGGCAGGAACTGGCATTCCGATCTTAGCTACACCAACCGGCCGGCCATGGGGTCGGTGTTGATGTGTAAGGAAAAGCCCCCGGTGGGCGGCGACACGATGTTCGCCAACATGTATATGGCTTATGACACGCTGAGCACGACCTTCAAGCGCTTTCTCGACGGTCTTCATGCCGTGCATGACATCACCCTGATCAAGGGCTTCGAGCGACGCGACCCTGCGCAGATCGCCGAGTTGAAGAAGCGTAATCCGCCGATTGCACACCCCGTGGTGCGCACGCACCCGGAGACGGGGCGCAAGCTGCTGTTCATCAGCGACCGCGTGCGCAGTTTCGTCGGCATGACGGAAGAAGAGAGCCGTCCCATCCTCGATTTCCTGAACCGCCATGCCACGACGCCGGAATTCGTCTATCGCCATCGTTGGGACGTGAATGACATCGTCATGTGGGACAACCGCTGCACGCTGCATATTGCGCTGCCCGACTTCGACCAGACCAAGCCACGCCACATGATGCGCTGCTCGCTGTTGGGTGAGCCTTCGGGATACGTAATTCAGGACGACCAGCCGATGGACGAACAGGCCGCCCGCAGTGCCATCGCGGCGGTGTCCTGACCTGGCGGCCCACGCAGCGTCCGGGACGAACGCCGGTATCGGGGGCGGCGTCGCCGGCAAAAATCAAAACCTATAAATCAGGAGACAACCAATGATCAAGACACTACGGAAGGCGGTACTGCTTATCGCCTGTGCAATGTTGCCGCTCTGGTATGGCCAGGTTCGTGCAGAGCAGCCGATCCGCCTCATGGTGGGATTCCCCCCAGGCGGCACGACGGATGTCATCGCACGGCTGGTCGCGCAGCGGATGGCGGAGCGGCTGAAGACGTCCATCGTGGTCGAGAACCGCGGTGGCGCCAGCGGCAACCTGGCGGCGTCCATGGTGGCCAAGGCGGACGCCGACGGCAAGACCCTGCTGTTCGCGCCGAGCAGTCACGCCACCAATGCGTCGCTCTACAACAATCAGCCCTTCGACACCGTAAAGAGCTTCCGAGCCGTCGGGCTGGTGGCGGTGACGCCATATGTGCTGGTGGTCAATCCCAAGATCGCGGCTCAAAATCTGCATGACTTCGTTGCGTATCTCAAGCAGAACCCGGGCAAAGTGGAGTTCGCCTCGGCCAGCCCTGGGACGGGGCAACACCTGGCGGCCGAGCTGTTCAAGATCGAGGCCGGCGTGGACATCATGCACGTCCCGTACAAGGGCAGCGCGGCGGCTTTGCCCGATCTGATCGGCGGACGCGTGCCGATGATGTTCGACAATATTGCCGTGATGCTGCCGCATATCAAGGATGGAACGCTGCGGCCGCTCGCCATCACGTCGAAGACGCGATCTAAGTTCCTGCCGGATACGCCTACCGTTGCGGAAAGCGGGTATCCGAACTTCGAGGTGCTCGGCTGGTTCGCGTTATTGGCGCCGGCCGGTACACCGGACAAGATCGTCAGCGCATACAGCGATGCCTTGAAGAAGGTCTCCGCCGATCCGGACTTCGTCGCCCAGCTCGGGCAACTGGGCGGTGAAGTGGTCGCGCGCAGTCCGGCCGAGACCGACGCTTTCATTGCCGCGGAGGTGGCCAAGTGGGGCAAGGTGATCCACTCGGCCAATATTCAAATCAATTGAGCATGGCGGCATCATGGTGTGCAAAGCGTGGCCCGCTGAACCCGGGCGATATACTAGCGCACCATTATTCCAATGATGCCGGCACCACGCCGCCGCCCCGTATTCCTTCCTATGACGCGAACATCAAAGCTGGTTGAGGACGACGTGCTTCCATTGGGACGCAGGTCCAAATCCCTATCTGAACAGATGGCCAATCAGGTGGAGTTGTCCATACAGAACGGGGTGGTCGGGCCCGGGGAGCGCTTGAAAGAGGAAACGCTGGCTGACCGCTATGCCGTCAGCCGCACGACGGTGCGTGAAGCCATCGGTGTGCTGGAGCGCCGGGGACTGGTCGAGCGGGTGCCCCGGTTTGGCGCCCGCGTCCGCGAAATCGACGCCAGCGGCATCGAGGAAATTTTCTGCATCCGCGCGCAACTGCTAGGACTGGCGGCACGGCGTGTTGCACAGTCGCGCGACGAGGCCACGTTGGCGCAGTTGCGACGGCAGATCGAGCGTCTGCGCCAGATGGCCGATAAATCGTCCACTTCTCCCGCTGTCTACGCCAGGACGTCGATCGAAACGCAGCAATTGCTGATCAACGCCGTCGGCTGGAAGCAATTGCCCGCGATGTACGAAGGCTTGGGCAATCAGGTGCTTTGGAAGATCTCTGTGCGAGGCCGCTCGCTCAGCTTCCAGACACCGCAGCGGCGCAGTGAATCTGCGGGCGATTGGCAGAGACTGCTGGACGCTGTCGAGGCTGGCGAGCCCGCTGCCGCGGAGGAGAGCGCCAAGCAGTTGCTCGCCGCTTCGTTCCGTGCCGTGCAGGAGCGCCTGGGCGACATCGCCTGAGCGCTTGTCCGGAACCCGGGCCGCGTGGCGCGCCCGGGCTCTGGTCACACAGAAGCCGGTATCGGCGCGGGATGCGCCCTGTGCACGGCCGCAATGCGACGTGCCGCGAGTTCGGCCAGGATGAACGAGGCCGCCAGCAGCGCGGTTGCCACGTAGGTCAGGTAGTGCACACCCAAGGTGCCGATCGCGCCCGCGCCGATGACGCCCGCCGCCGACACGCCGATGTAGGTACACGCCGTGTTCAGACCCAAAAGTACCGGAGCGATGCTGGGCGCCAACGTGACCAGCCGATGTTGCTGCGGCACCAGCAGCCCCCAACCGGCACCCCCCCACAACGCGATGGCCAGCGCCGCCGTCCAGGGATTGTCGGCGGTCCAGGGGAGCAGGGCGATGTCGATGACGAGCACCGTCAACATCGTCAACAACACCTTGCGCGAGCCCACCCTGTCGATCAGGCGGCCGGCGATCAGGTTGGTGGCGGTGCCCGCCGCGCCCCAGATGACCAGCAGCACGCCCAGTGTGACGGTGCTGCCGCCTATGGCTTGATTGAAGACGACGGAAAAATAGGTGTAGACGGTGAAGATGCCGCTCATCGCGATCAGCGTGGTGATCAGGGTCAGGCCGACGCGGCGGTCAGCCAGCGGGGCCAGCCGTTGGCGCAAGGTCACGGCCGGCGGCAGCGGCAGTTCCGGCAGCAGCGTCCAGACACCGATGCCGGCCACCGCGCCCAGCAGGGAAACGAAGGCCATGGTCCAGCGCCAGTCTCCCAGGCCGCCGATCAAGGCACCGATGGGGGATCCCAGTGCCGTGGCGGCGGTCAGGCCCGCAATGATGATGGACAGCGCATAGCCCCGGCGTTGCGGCGGCACCAGCATGGTGCCCGCGCCGGTGGCGGTGGGAGAAAACATGGCAGCGCCCAGGCCGGCGAGCACCCGCGTCAGCAGCGCCACGCCCAGGGTTGGCGCCAATGCCGTGGCCAGGTTGGCCAGTACGAACAGGGATAGTCCGGCCAGCATCAGCCGCTTGCGCGGGACGGCGGCCGCCAGGGCGGCGATGGTCGGTGCCAGCAGGGCGTAGGTGATGGCGTAGGCGGTGGTCATCTGCCCGGCAGCGCCGATGCTCACCCCGTAGGCGTGGGCAAGCTGGGGCAGGATGCCGGCCACGACGAAACTGTCGGTGCCCAAGGCAAACATGCCCAGGGCGAGGATGAGAAGGCGGCGGTCCATGAAAGAGATCCTTTGTGCTTGCGCACAGGAAGTTGCGTGACGAAACTATATCGATTAGAGTTTCGTGAAGCAACTATATCGTCATGGAAAGTTGTGTCATGAAACCTTGAGTGGTAAAAAAGCGCCATGTACCGAAAACGCTTCACTGGCATGAATTGCTCGATCGCCCGCGCCCTCGAAGAGGTTGGCGAGTGGTGGAGCCTGCTCATCGTGCGCGAATGCGCCCAGGGCACGACGCGCTTCGACGAGTTCCAGAGTCATCTGGGCATCGCCCGCAACGTCCTGACTTCGCGCTTCGAGCGGCTGATCGAATTGGGCATCGTCGAACGCTTCCCTTTGGAAGGACGGGCGAATACCGAGGGCTACCGGCTGACGCCCAAGGGCGAGGCGCTGTTCCCGGTCCTGGTGACATTGAAGCAGTGGGGCGACGACTGGTTGGACGAGACGTGCAGGCAGCGTCTGGAACTGGTGGAAGACGGGACTGGCCGGCCGGTGGAGAGAATCACCGTGCATGCCGGGGACGGGCCTGCCTTGTCGCTCCGTGACATCCGGTATGTCCCTGGGCCGGGTGCGACGGATGCCACCCTGGAATTGATACAGCGCCGCAACCAGCGCGTGCTGGGCGAGCCGCCTGGTCGGGAAACTGAAGACGAATAGCCTTGCGGGCTTGCGTTAATCTACGAGTCAGTTTGGCGCGGCGCGGCTCCGCGACCGCGGGACGGACTGATTGGTAGATGGGAGCCAAAATGAAGAAGTTGTATGCCAGCCTGCTGGGCGCGTTCGCCATGACCACGTTTGCGCATGCCGAGCCGGTCACTTACCAACTGGACCCGGATCATACGTATCCCAGCTTCGAAGCCGACCACTTCAACGGCGCATCCATCTGGCGCGGAAAGTTCAAGAAAACCAGCGGCACCGTGGTGCTCGATGAAAAAGCCGGCAAGGGCAGCATAGACGTCACCATCGACATGGCGTCTGTCGACATCGGCCACGACGAACTGGACAAGCATCTGCGTTCGGACATGTTCTTCGACGTCGCCAAGTTCCCCACGGCCACATTCAAAAGCCAGGATGTCAGCTTCAAGGACGGCAAACCGGTCAGCGCACGCGGCGAATTCACCCTGCACGGTGTGACGCATCCCTTGACGCTGGATATCCTGTCCTTCAAGTGCTACGAGAATCCAATATTGAAGAAGGAAGTCTGCGGCACGGAATCGACCGGGCATTTCGACCGCGACGCCTATGGCGTGGGGTTTGGCAAGGAATACGGTTTCAAGACGGACACCGTGTTGCACATCCAGGCAGAGGGGCTGCGCCAGTAGGCGGTTTCATAGACCCGTCCTACAAACAGGAAACCCCGAGTATTTCCAGGTCTTCCACCCTGGGATCGAAGCGGCTGGCGCTTACCGTGACGGTATCGTCGATCTGCTTTTGCCCGTTGCTGAGGCGGGCGGAGAAAAGATAGCGCCGGTCCAACGCGATCCGGCCTCCGTTCAGCAGTTCCGTATAGTTGACCTTGTACTTGATCGTCGTTTCGCAGGCGACGAAGGGGCAATGATCCATCTGCACGGCGAAGCGGAACTGGTATTTGGCCGGCTCCAGCTGCGTCGACTGGACCAGGGCAGCATCGCAAATGGCGGCGACGCAGCAGGTAGTCATCAAGGAAAGCCCGGACACCGCCGAAAGTCTCGCCCACGTCGCTGCCTTCATGATTGCGTTTTCCTTGAACGGCGGGATTGCCGTTACGGAATCTAACGGGGAGTGTGCTGTAAGCCCATCCTCCATTTCGACGATGCTTTTGCCCGGGACCATGCGGATCCCGGGCTTTTCCGACAATGGCGGCAAGGCGCTTTACGCTTCCTCGGCCTCCGTTTCCTCGGCGTCGGCCAGGGCCGGCGCCTGCGCCGCCATGGCGGACATCGTGACGTAGTCGACCTTGCCGGTACCCAGGACGGGCAGGCGGTCCAGCACACGGATGTCGCGCGGGGTCATCAACTCCGTTGCGCCGTGGGCGCGGCCCCATTGCTGCAAGGCCTTGGCGGTGGCCTCGGGCGCCGTGGTGAACAGCACCAGGGTTTCGCCTTTCTTGGGATCGGGACGGGTGACCACGGCGTGTTCAAAACCCGGCCAGCACGCGGTGGCATTGTTTTCGACGGCGGGCAGGCTGATCATTTCGCCACCGATCTTGGCAAAACGCTTGGCGCGGCCGCGAATGGTGATGAAGCCCGCGCTGTCCAGGCTGACGATATCGCCGGTGTCATGCCAACCGTCGACTGGCGGTTTCAAGACGCCCGGTGCATCGGCCAACATATAGCCCGCCATGACATTGGGACCGCGCACGAACAGCCGCTGTCCTTCATCGATGCCCGGAACCGCTTCCAGCCGCGTCTCGATACCGGGCAGCAGACGTCCGACCGTTCCCACGCGGAAATGCATGGGCGTATTCACCGCGATCACCGGCGCGCATTCGGTGGCGCCGTAACCTTCCAGGATGCGCAGGCCGAATTTTTCGGCATAGGCCTTATGGGTTTCCGCGCGCACCTTCTCGGCGCCGGCGAAGATATAGCGCACCGAATAGAAGTCGTAGCCATGTGCCATGCGCGCATAGCCCGCCAGGAAGGTGTCGGTGCCGAACAGCACGGTGGCGTTGGCGTCATAAGCCAGCGCCGGCACCATGCTGTAATGCAGCGGGCTGGGATACATCACGGTGCGTATGCCGTTGAGCAGCGGCAGCAGCGTGCCGCCGGTCAGGCCGAAACTGTGGAAAATGGGCAGCGCGTTCAAGATGACATCGCTGGCGTTGTAGTCGACCCGGGACGCAAGTTGGGCGCAGTTCGACAGCAGGTTGCGGTGCGACAGCACGACGGCTTTGGGGGTGCCTTCCGAACCGGAAGTGAACAGGATCGCCGCCGGCGCATCGGGACTGATCGCCAGTTTTGCGTGGCGCGCGGCGGCGCGGCGTGCCGTCAACATCGCCCACGTTTTCTCGATGCCGCCGATGCTGGCGGCCAGATCTTCCAGCCACATCACCCGCACGCCGTCGCTTTCCAGCGCGGCAACCGTTTCGCCCAGGTTGGCCTGTTCGACGAAGGCGCGCGCGGTGACCAGGGTGCGTATCCGCGCCGTGGTGCACGCCGACCGCATATTGGTCAGGCCGGCGGTGAAATTGAGCATGGCCGGCACCCGGCCGCTCGCCTGCGCGCCGAAGAAGGCGACGACCGCGCCGTTGATGTTCGGCAGCAGGATGCCCACCGCCTCGCCTGCCTGGGTGTGTGCCGCCAGGCGCTTGCCCAGGAGTTGCGCGCCGACGATAAGGCGGTCGTAGGTCAAGGGCTTGCGCTTGACGTCTTCCAGGACCTTCGCCTTGCCGCCATGGACGACCCGCGCTTCGCACAGCGCGTCGAACAAGGTGGTACGGGTGCCCGAGGTCGAGAACAGCATGTCGCTCATCTCGTCATAGAGGCGGCGGCCGGCGGCTTCGCGGTGTTGGCGCGCGGTCAGCCCTTCCTCTATCTGGAAGCGGCGCGGCGACAGCACGGTCAGCGTCACCTTGGGGAACCAGCGCGACCGCACCTTGCCCTTCAGGTAGCTGAACGGCGTGTATTGGGGGCCGTCCAGGCGCACGGGAATGATGGCCGCGTCGGCCTTGTCGGCGACCAGGCCGGGGCCATCGAATACCTTCATCAGCGCACCGGTGACGGTGATGCGTCCTTCCGGGAAGATCACCAGCGTATTGCCTTCGCGCACGGTCTTGATCATCGCCTTGGTCGACATCGGATTGGTCGGGTCGACGGGAAAGGCCTTGAACAATTTAAGGAAGGGCTTGATCCACCAGGATTGGGCGATGGTGGTGTTGACCGCGAAGGTCGGCTTGCCGGGCAGGAAGGCGCCCAGCAGCAGGCCATCGAGCAATGAAATATGGTTGACCACGACGACGGCGCGTTCGCCCGGTCGCGGCATGTTTTCCAGCCCTTTGACCTCCACGCGGTAGATCACCCGCAGGATCAGGCGCACCACGTCCTTGAACAGGGTCTCCGGCAGCAGCCAGATGGAGACCACGGCAACGACCAGCGTGGCGCAGCCCAGCACGCCGATAATGCCTGGAATGTCGACGTTGGCCGCCAGCAGTCCAGCGACCACGAGCACGGCGACGACGGTGACGCCGGCGTTGACGATGTTATTCGCGGCCACGACGCGCGAGCATTCCTCCGGCGGGCTCATGACCTGCATGATGGCGTAGAGAGGCACGACGAACATGCCGCCGGCAAAGGCGACGACGGCCAGGTCCACCAGTATGCGGATAGCGCCGGACGTCGCCAGGAACTGTCCCACCGTGGCGTTGGTGGTCTGCGCCACGAAGCCGCTGGTGGAGAGCCACAAGTCGATGAGGCCCAGCGCCATCGCCAGCGCCGAAATCGGCACGTAGCGAGCGGAAACCTCGCCTTTCTGCAGGCGGTTGACGACGATGGAGCCGGCCGCGATCGCCAGCGAAAAGACGATCAGGAAGATAGTCGCCACGTCTTGCGAGCTAGCCAGCCTGTCCGAGACCAGCGGCGCGAATTGCGAGACCAGGACCGCGCCGGCCGCGAACAGCCAGCTGATGCCCAGGATGGCCAGCCACACGCCACGGGTGCGCCGCGCGATGGACAGTATTTCCCAGGTGCTCTTGAAAATGTTCCAGTCGATAGGCGGGTGCGTGCCGATGGGCGGGGCCTTGGGGACGGCCAGGCTGGCGACGAAGCCCAGCGCGGCCAGGGCGATCAGCACGATGCCCGCGTCATGGATGGAGATGACCCCGGCCAGCAATTGCCCGGCGAGGATGGCGAGGAAGGTACCCGCCTCGATCAGGCCGGTACCGCCCATGATCTCGTTTTCCGCCAGTTGTTGCGGCAGTATCGAATACTTGACCGGGCCGAACAGGGTGGAGTGCAGGCCCATGCAGAACAGGGCCGTCAGCAGCAGCGGCACGGACAGCAGCCAGAAACCGGCCAGCGCCAGTACCATGATCGCAATCTCGGCGGCCTTGATCCAGCGGATCAGGCGGGCCTTGTCGTAGCGGTCGGCCAATTGTCCGGCCAGCGCGGAGAACAGGAAGTAGGGCAGAATGAACAACCCGGTGGCGACCGTGGCCAGCATCTTGGCGCGTGCCGGGTCGGCGGCATACAGACCGAAGTTGGCCAGGAACAGCAGGGCGTACTTCAACAGATTGTCGTTGAAGGCCCCCAGGAACTGGACGACGAAGAGCGGGCCGAGACGGCGTTTGGCTAGCAACGAGAAATGGGGGGAGGGGGACATTTTGCTCTCTTCCTCAAGACGGCAAGGGCGTATTGTGTGCTTCCGGGATCTCTGCTGGGAGACGCCGATTCTGAGTTGCGGAGTGCATGGTGGCATGAAATTGATCAGTGTTCAATAAAATTTTGATCGGTGATCAATAAATTATTGGACAGTGTTCAATTTTCTCTTTATCTTGTGGGAATGGGTGGCCGCGTCTTTTTATCTGGCGCCCGTTTTTACCCTGTCTTGCCTGTCCTATGAGCCGCCGATCCGACCACACCCGCGAAGAACTTGCCGAACTGATCGTCGCCGAGGGGCACGCCTTGTTGTCCGAAGTCGGCTTCGCCAGGTTTTCGGCGCGCGAGGTGGCCAAGCGCATCGGGTATTCG
The DNA here is from genome assembly GCF_002209485.1 of Achromobacter sp. HZ34. Taxonomy (GTDB): domain Bacteria; phylum Pseudomonadota; class Gammaproteobacteria; order Burkholderiales; family Burkholderiaceae_B; genus Bordetella_C. The sequence goes on from NZ_NJIX01000006.1 coordinate 435,213, forward strand.
GTCGGCACGCTTTACAACGTCTTTGGCAACTACGATGGCCTGATATTGGCCATCAACGGCCGGACCTTGGACTTGTGGCGGGCGGCGCTGGAAGCGAAGCTGGACGGAGCGAAAGCAGCGGCGCCATTGGACCGACTGGAGCAGGCCGTCGCGGTTTACTTCGATTTCGCGGCCAGCCATCGGCACGCCTGGGCTGCTTTATATGACTTCCGCCTGCCGGCCGACGTCGCGTTGCCGGCGTTCTATGCGGACAAGCTGGCCGGTGTGATCGATATCCTGATCGAGGAAGTCATCGCTGCGCTGCCCGACACACGCAAGTCCGAAGGGGCGAACCTGGCCCGCTCGGTGTTCGCCACCGTGCACGGACATTGTTTCTTTGCCTTGAACGGCACCTTCGATCTGCTGGGTGAAGCCGATCCCCTTGGCGCAGCCATTGCCCGGACCCGCGAGGCGATTGCCGGCGGAGGGTGAGAGCGACCCGGTGGTTGACGAGGCGTATGACTGGACGGTTTACCGGGCGTTCGACGTCAGGGGCCCTGCACGTGATGCAGCCAGCGCGGTGCCAGCCAGCCGAACAGGGCGCAAGGTTCGGGGCCCGCTACGCTATTCATTTGAGTTGATAGTCAACCGGCCCCGCGCCGAGCTGCTTGGACCGTCATCTGTGCATTCGACACATCGGGTTGTGAGACTTCCCACCTGATCTACCCCTGTGGTGAAAATGTCGCAATGTGGAAACAGAATGTTTGTGCATGAGAATAGGTTCTATTACCATTCGGTCCAGTTTCCTTTCATTTTTATGAAACCCGATCTCATGCGCACCTACCTTACCGCCCTCAACGCGGCCATCCTGGGGGCCTTTGGCCTGAATTGCTCCGTCCATGCCCAGCAAGCGCCTGCCGCTGCTCCCGTGCAGGAGATGAGCGCAGTGACCGTAGTCGGGACGGTGGACGCCTTGCAAAGCCTGGACTTCCTGTCTCCCGGCTCGAACTTCACCATCAGCCAGGATTCCATCCAGGAAAAGGGCGCGCGCAGGCTGGATCAGGCTTTGCAATACCAGGCCGGTATCGTCAGCGAGCCCTTTGGCGGCGACAACAAGGTCGACTGGTTCAAGATCCGCGGCTTCGACGCTTCGACGTCGCTGGACGGTACTCCCACGACGCCCAACGGCTTTTTCGTGTGGAAACCCGAGATATTTGGCGTCGAGTCGGTGGAAGTGGTGAAGGGCGCCGATTCGAGCATCTTTGGCGCATCGGCGGTGGGTGGCGTGGTCAACCTGGTCACCAAGCGGCCGCACAAGGAAGAAGCCTTGAGCCTGGGCGCCGAGGTGGGTACCAATAGCCGGCGTGGCCTCAGCGTCGACTACAACGGCATCGCCAACGAAAGCGGATCCGTGTACTACCGCGTCGTCGGACTGGCGCGCGAGGAAGATGGGCAGCAGCGCCATACCGATATGCAGACTTTCTACCTGGCGCCCAGCGTCACGGTGGATTTCAGCGACCGTACTTCCCTGACGCTGCTGACCAGCATCCAACGTGAAAACGGCACGCCGACCAACGGCTTCATGCCCGCCTACGGTTCCCTGATCGATACGCCCTATGGCCATATCGGTCGGACCACCAACCTGGGTGAACCGTATTCGGATTACCTGCGGCGCACGCAGGTCAGCGCCGGTTGGCTGTTCCGCCACGAATTCGCCGATGGTTGGGAGTTCACGCAGAACTACAAGTTCACGCGCCTGGACATCGACCAGCAGAACACGTTTGCCTACGGTTCGGACGGCAACCGCCAGGCGTTGCGTGGGTATAGCTATACCAATGGCGACACCAACAACAACTACATCGATAACCGCGTCAAGGGCAAGATCAGCTGGGGCAGCGTCGAGTGGATCCCCACGATTGGCTTCGACTACCTGCATTCCAAGACGGATGGGGACAATAACGGCTTCGGCTTCGTTCCGAATATCGATATGTTCAACCCCGTCTATGGCCAGCCTTTCGACGTCAGCGGGACGCCTTATAACCTGAAGACCAGGCAGCTTGGCGCGTATTTCAATTCGCAGGTGAAAGTGGGCAGCAACTGGCTGTTCACTGGCGGCATCCGCCACGACAAGGCCGAGGGTGACAGCTTGTCGTCCGGCACGAATGCCGATTACGACGTCAGCCACAACAGCCATAATTTTGGCGCCATGTACATCAGCGACTATGGCGTGTCGCCTTACTTCAACTACACCGAATCGTTCCAGCCGATCGCGGGTTCGGATGGTTATGGCCAAGGCTACAAGCCGTATGAAGGCAAGCAGCGTGAAGTGGGTCTGAAGTTCAATCCGGATTGGCTCAACGGCACCGTGACCTTGGCGTATTTCGATCTGGAAGAGAAGAATGCGCTGGCGGCGGATTCGACCAACATCCAGACGCAGATCGGCAAGCGCAAGAACCAGGGCATCGAGTTGTCCACGGATCTGCGCCTCGGCAAGGCGACCAACCTGAAGCTGGCCTATACGCACAACCATGCGCACCAGGACGTGAGTTCCGACCAGACGGTGCGTGTACCCCTGATCCCGAAGAACCAGGCCAGCGCCTGGGTCAGCCATCGCCTGACGCTGCCCAGCTCGCAAGCCCTGACGTTGGCAGCCGGCATTCGCTATAACGGCTCCACCGTGGATGAAACCTACTACCCGGACGAAAAGGTCGGCAGTTTCACCCTGATCGACCTGATGGGTCTGTACGAGATCAACCGCAACTGGTCGGTGCAGCTGAACGTTCGCAACCTGACCGACAAGAACTACATCAGCGGTTGCGACTTCTATTGCTACTACGGCCGTGGCCGCACCGTGGATATGCAGGTGAAGTACCAGTTCTGATCCGGCGCCTCGGATAGGAAAAGCCTCTGACGCGCGTCAGGGGCTTTTTTGCTTTGAATTCCCTGTATCGATCCGCGCGCACGCGGTTTGGACGGCCGGCCAGGCGGTTGACGAAAATTCCACAAACCTTACCGCACACTTCCAGAGGAATTCTTATAGGAAAGGATCAGGGAATTGATAGTCAACAAGACTGCTCAGCCGACCGGTACAGTGAGCGCAAGACTTGAACGCATCCAGAACGCCCGCCGGCTCTCTCTCTGGATCGTGGGAGTACTCACGGCGATTGCCGCGCTTTTCTTCCAGTCCACCTGGGACATCGACGGCAGCGTGCATCACAACATCGAAGTGGTCGGGATGCTCATGATCTTCGTTGCGATACTCGGTCGTGGCTGGTGTTCACTTTACCTGGGCGGCAACAAGAACCGCGAACTGATAGCGCTTGGGCCTTATTCGATTTCCAGGAATCCCTTGTACGTGTTTTCGTTGCTCGGCGCGTTCGGCATCGGGGCGCAATCGGGTAGCGTCGCGTTGGCGTTTGCTCTAGGCGTGGTCGTGTTCGCGGTATTCAGCCTGGTAATCCGCCACGAGGAATCCGTGCTGAAGCGAAAATTCCCCGATACATTCGCGGAGTACTGCCGTAGTACTCCGCGGTTTGGGCCCCGCTTCGGCAACTGGCGCAACACGGCGAGACTGACCATCTCGCTGGAAGCTTGGGAGAAGACGGTGCGCGAGGCGCTGTTGTTCCTCCTGGCCATTCCGATATTGGAATCCATCGAGGCGCTGCAGGCTCACGACGTTCTGGCGGTATTGCTTCGTCTTCCCTGAAACAAAGCGCCCGCCGCCGGCCGTCTACGCATATCGTCTTTTCTCCAGGTGAATCCCTCCCTCCATTTCGATGGCGAATGCTTCCAATGGGTTGGTGAGGCTTAATTTACGATCAAGGCATCGATTGCGCACGCGTGTCAGGGATATTCATATCGACCTCACGGTGTTGCCGATCCTCTCTGTCCTGGAGCAGCAGTGCGGCGTGCCCCTGATCGGTGCCAATTACCGGGTAGAGGCATCGTCCGCGGACGCCATCACGGCCACGGCGCTGCGTATCGCGCGCCCGACCAGTGAGTCCATCAACGGTCCGAAATTTCCCCACCAAGACGACAAAAAGCCCGCCGGTAAGGGCGGGCTTTCCGCAAGCTAAGCGCTTGATTTATCTGGCGGAGAGGGTGGGATTCCCTATCTTAGCGAAAAGCTATGACTTTTCCTGGCTAGATTTACCACTTCTACACAACTAGGTGTAGCTGCGTAGTGTAGAAGAGGTGACTTCAAGCTTAGCACACGCTGTCTCCGGGCGCCTGCCGAAGCGGCTGTTATTGCGACAGGAATTAGGCCAGTTTCTGTTGGGGCTTGCGACTGTCGTGGCAATGCACAGAGCAAAACGTGGAGGCATCGTTCATGGTCGGCTCGAGCAACCAAGCTCGCAGCGGTTTCCTTTGAGGTGATAAAGACACTGATTCCGTCTGTCTTGGTTGTTTGTGTTGAGACTTGCCTGGCGGCTGAGCCTCTCCCAATGGTTTGACGGGCACGCGGGCATTGCCAGGGTTTCAATATCTCGTCATAATTATTGCCATATGTAAATTACAGTGCGAATGGCGCTTCGGAGCATGCTTAAGTGCTGCGATGTATTAATAAAATTTTTGCTCCAACGCAAAATAGTCGAGGTGTTGAGTCGTGGAAGACGCTGCTATTGCATTGAAACGGGCTGAGAGCCAACAAAAGCTTTTGTTTGAAATAATAAAGCGGTACGACGGATACATTGCCGCGGCGAATGCTAAGGTTGCAGTCATTTTGTCGTACTCAATGGCATATATCGGTGGTGTCGTATTTAAGGTGATAGATTTATCTGCCAAAAGAACACATGATGATATTTGGTGGGCCGCTCTAATTTTGGCTGCCCTGTCAATTGCCTCCACGTTCTATGCGGCGTCGCTTGCCTACGCTGCGTTAAACCCTCAGACGCCCCCAGGACGCGCTCAGCATGAGCAGCCGTCTATAGTTTTCTTTGGTGATGTAGCGAGTCTGGAAGGAGGGAGGGACGGCTACGTCAGTCGAATTAATACTATTTCTGAGGCTGAGATAGTGGATGACCTTGCATGCCAAGCGTTTGTGTTGGCAAGCATAGTATCTAAAAAAATGATGTCGTTGAAAAAATCAATTGCCACTCTGGTAAAAGCGCAATTGCCACTAAGTCTTGCGACCATACTGCTTCTATGCTTGACACTTCCCTAAGGCGTGGCCATGTCTAAAGAAGATTTGTTTCGCTCTAGTTTTGATTATCTTTATGAAAAGCAGAGTAAAAAATCCAGAACTATTACCGCATCGGATTCGGGCAGCCTATCGCTAGAGAGTCTGCAGAAATCAGCAAATGCTCAAGGGGGTGGGAGGCATCAAGGTTTCGATTTGGCGTTGGATGTGGGTGAGTACGCAATTCAAGCGCCGATACGTGATTGGTTTGGAAAGGCTGGACTTAATGAAGGAAGTATTGGTGCGCACCCTGATTTTCAGTGGATTGAAGGAACTGATGAAACCAGGCTGCATTATATAACAACGGTTTTTATAGACATCAAGAATTCAACCCGGCTCTCATTTCTTTATGACCTTGAAAAGGTTAGGGTAATAAAAAATAGCATTTTACGGGCTGCCTCTGAAACTGTTCGTGCGTTAGATGGGCATGTTCATAGGTTTATGGGCGATGCGCTAATGGCGTATTTTGGAGGGAGTGGACAAGACCGAGAAAGTACTTGCATGGCAGCGGTGAACTGCGCTGCTATGTTGCGTCTATTGATGAAGGAAGCCATTGTCCCCGGTCTTGTTCGGCAAGGCTGCGATGCTAGCGACATAGGATTCCGAATAGGCATCGACTATGGTGGTGATGACCAAGTCCTTTGGTCCTCATACGGGTATACGGCCGTCTCCGAGGTCACGGCCACGTCTTTTTACGTAGATGTGGCTGCTAAATTGCAGTCAATGGCATCTAAGGATAAGACGATGCTAGGTCACAACCTTGTTAGCTATTTAGACCTCTCCGACGCATTTACTGCCATAAAAACGGAGCTTCAAAATGGGGAGCCTGTGAATGTTCCTTATTTGAGGCCAAATTACCAGCTCGCGGATGGCACGACTCTAAACTACAAGATTCATGAATTAGATATCGATAAGTTTGCAAAAATATTGCCGATTCCTCTCGGTATGAGGCAGAGCTTGGCGTCTGGGCTTAAGTCCAGGCCGGGGATTGAATTCAAAGCGTTTGTTGAAACAAAGCATGGCTTAACACCTTACCCGTCTGTCGCTTGGTGTGTGGATAAAGATTCCGAGTTGCACTTTGAGGTTTCCATAGCTCCTCATGCTCTCGACGGACTGCGTGCGCCACTGAATTGTTTGTGGATTAGAAAAAACTACGGAGCAGAGGCAGAGAATGCAAGCATGACTGCGGATGAGCGCAATACATTTGATGTTCAACAGAGCACGAGTGCGCGAGGTGGTTTGCCTAAGAAGTACCGTTGGTCTCGCGATGCTTCATTTCGTGGCATCCATACTATGGAGGTGAAGATATCTGATGGCAACGGCACCGTCGTGTTCTCTGACGTCATAGGTGTTCATATCCGCTGACTGCAATAATGCGTACAGTCAGCAGGGGCTCAACTGCTCTTGGGGCATCGGACCGTGACGTTTGCGGTTTACGCAGAAATGCTGTCATAAATTCCGTCGCATGCGTCCGTACTGCGCATCAATGACCTGCTTTTTGCTTCTCGCTAGCAAAGAAGTCCAGTTTGGCTTGTTCGTTGCCCAGCGTCGTAGTGGAGATGAAAGCCATGTTCGGAAACCTAGGCAGTCGTTCCGCGTCGGCGCGAGGAAGCGCTTTAACGGTGCAACCTTCGCGCTCCAGCTTTGTAAAGCAGGTCTACAACTTTCAGGAGCGCTGGCCCATTTGGTGGTGTCAGGGCCGCGGATTTCTACGTGAGATGCCGGGCATCTAGCGCTGCTTGCATGCGGCTTTTCACACGTTGCTGCGGCACTGGGCGCATTTTGAGCAAGTCCTCTGCATCTTGCAGCATCAGACTAGGGGGCTTAGCTGCTGTCCAGGTAGCTGAGTCCAACTCCCACGCGACTTGCTGTATCCCCCATTCCTGTTCGGCGTATGCGGACACGCCACCGTAGAATCCCGCGAAAAGGGCGGATTTTCCGAAAAAAATCTTTTTAAGTGATTGTTATCTATGAATTTTTCTAAGGTGGCAGTTTCGCATAGGGTGTGGAACTACGAAGGCTCCCTCGGCTGTTCTGCACATGCATTTATCAAGAATGGCCCCCGGAATTGGGCGAGCCCATTGTTGACTCACCCGAACGGCATTTCGGAGAACAATTAAGGGGGCTTTGCTCACCCGAACGGCATTGGGGAGAACAATTAAGGGGGCTTTGCTTGCCCAAACGGCAGTGCGGGAAACAATTAAGGACCTTCGCGTCGGGGCGACGGCCGACATGACGAAACGATGGCCTGCGAGCCTGGAGGTCGGGGGAGGAGGCGAGTTGTCGTGCAATTGTTGACCACGCGGTGGTTCTTCGGCTTGCGCCTTTGGTCGCCATTGGGGAAGTGGGCTACGTGCGCATACCATCAGGCCTTTGACTCCCGTTGTAGCGATTGCTATTCCTCCAGAGTGTAGGCCTACTTTCTTTCGGTGAGCCCTCTGGTGGGGCAATCTACATCGCGAAAACTTGGAGATATATTTCATGGCCGGGTCGAGCGCCAAGCTCCCGGAAGCCTCTTTCGAGGCTATCAGGGCACTGATTCCCAATGTTCTGCACGACGTCAAGTCGTATGAGCTTCCTCGGGTGTGCATGCATCTGGGCATTCAGGCGTCCGTTGCTCCAGATGACGAGGCAGAGGCGCACTCCAGCAAAAGGTCCTATGTTCTAGCGAGAATTGCCGACTTGAGCGCGGATGGCCTAGTCGAGCTTGCAGGCAAGGTACTTTGCGAATATCCGAGCGAAGACCTTCGGGAGGCGCTAGTGGAGTTAACTGAGCATAGTCGGCATCGAGTGAGCAAGCTTGTTCGTTGCGACGTCCTTAAGGTCCTGAACCGGTTTGACTCGCTGTTCGGTGATTCGTCCGTCATGGAATGCCTGGAAGAAGTGTTTGGCATTGCAGCGTTACAGGAGAGGGACTCGTTGCGGCTTGGCAACTCGAGCGTCAGGGCGCAGATAGAGCAGCACTACATTCGTCACCCGGATTTGTCCAATGAGGAGATGCTCATTCAATGCGGTGCCTTGACGTGCACTCAGTTTCGCTTCTTCGCGCTACTCGAGAAAATTGTCCATCCTATGACCCGCCGCGACGCGGAGCAGGCTACGCTGGCCGGGGCTATTAGTGACGCCTTGAAGCGAGACGGTTTTGTGCTGAAGCAAGCTGCGGTCGAATCCGGATATCCTATCTACAGAGTTATTCGTGCTGAGGCCGGCGTCGCCGGCGCGATGAAGAACCTAATTTTTGCATCGACTGGTGAGAAACCTGAACTGGTCATTCGTGACGCATTGAACAACGACGTCGAAATCACGAAGCACGCCGACAAAGTGCTGGTGTACGACCGGCCGCTTCCGAGCTCGGGCATGCTGCTGTGGAATGACCTCCGCGACTGGTACGCTGAGACTCAAGCGGTAGACCCAGCCGAGGGCTCGAAGATGTTGTACGGGCGCCTGCGGCAATCCGTCATCGGCGCTAATTCCCCCGGGGAGTATGCAATTTTTCGTGGCTATTACGACCGATTTGCCAAATTGCTTGGTGATAGGTTGCCTGCTTTAGTCCCCCAGGTCTACCTACACTATGACCCATATACACTCCGCGAGCGAGGCGATGAGAAATTCTTGGCGCGGCAGCGTATGGACTTCCTTCTCATGCTTGAGCACGGCGTTCGCATCGTCATCGAGATAGATGGGCGTCACCATTACGGAGTGCTAGACAGGCGCTCTCCACAGAATTACATCGCGAACGCGAAACTCTACGCCGAGATGGCGATAGAGGACCGCCGGCTGAGGCTGATGGGCTACGAGGTGTACCGCTTTGGTGGATACGAGTTCCGGGACGTGAATCTCTCTGAGAAACCCCATGTCGGTCCCGAAGCAGAGCAGCGTGTTGCTGAGTTCTTTGATAGATTGTTTGCACGGCACGGGGTTCGGCAGGCGTTGTTTCCGCGATGAGCGGGAAAGCCGTGCAGAGCAGACCCGTAGCCTAGTGTCTCGCGAGACTTCTGCGAGAATCCATCTGGTAGATGGGGATAACCCCCCAAAGAATTGGGGGGCGAGATTCGAAGGTTTCCTCCTATTGACGCTGTTTGTCCACATGGCGCGCGAGTGTTCCAGGCCGCCTTGTCCGTTCCACGTTTTGCTGACCCATTGCCGCCAAGCGATGGGCTTTTCGCTGTCGGTGCCGCCAAGCACTTCCAGCTATCGACTTGCAGTGAGCCGCCAAGCTCAAATCCCCTTGCGGGGCACACACATTTCAACCGCTGGCAGTTTTCGAGTGCGTTTGCACGCTCGCTTCAGACTCGACTGATTAGGTCTTGTCTGTCGCTCAGACTCTACTATCCGCCTCTCCCTCTCTTGCGCCGTCCCAGGTGCCACCCTGGTCAATTGGCCGTCAGAGATTCCCACGTTAGTTCATCGTGTCAGACTCACGATTTGAGATATGGAGCCTCAGGTTCAAGGAGTCGCATACGCTTCACGGCTGTCGCCGCTTTCGCCCTACGATGTTCCATAGCATCGGGTTACCGTCCCGAACCTTCATCAGCTCATCACGCCACAGGGGCGCATATCCAAGGGTCTTTACTCGGATGCCAGACTCTCACTGGCAATTACAGGCTTAAGCTATCTAGAGACCCACGCATTTCCGCGTGGTGCCGAGCAGTCCAGGTTTCCCCTCGTGCCCCTGCCGCATTTCTGCGACCTCATCAGCCTACCTGCCGAGACTGGGTTGTGCCGTTCATTTCCGAACACCCCCCAATGCAGATTCACACTGCTTCACGCTGAACAGGGTTCGTCTGTGTTGCCACAGCTCCCGTTTCCGTGTCGCCCAACGTCGCCGGCAAACAAGCTACCTGGCCCGTTATGCGTCGGAGTGGGTCGAAGCAATGGTGTCCCATTGCAGCGCCCGTTGCAGCCCTACCAGCCCCCATTAAGAGGCATAGAGCTACGGCGGTTTTCGAAGGCTTGGCGAGCCTTCGCGTGGGGTCTCCCCCGTGTGTGTTTGCAAGTTGGCGGTCCTGCGTTGTGCACCCTGCGGGAAGGTGCACAACGCAGAACTGCCTGATGTAAATCGCGTGAGCTTCAGCTCCGCGCATTGTGTTCCTATGAGCGTATAGCCCGAGCTTCGCTCGGAACATCTATTTGTCTCACCTGCATAGAACAACAGCAAAGCGAATCACACGCACTGCGCGCGCTATACGAAGGTAAGAATATTTTTTGGAAGCCTTCCATGCGTGCACCTACAACCCCATTGGCCCGCACTACAGCGGCTGCGCTCGCCCGCGTTCTTGACTGCATCCCGCGGGGCTACACCCGGTACACCTCCGGAACCGTTGCGGCCTCCAAACTGGGTGCCCTGGTCAGCAAGTTTCATAACCTCTACGGAGTCGCTGCATCCGCTGCTCAGCGCATCACCAGAAAGAAGAACGGGAAGGCCAATGCCGTGCTCGCTGTGTTCTTCCCCGATGGCGCTGAATATGTCTCCTGGTTGATGCTCTTCACAGATGGCGAGCTGGGTGCCCATGAGGCGCTACGAAGCGTCTCTGAAAAGCCACGACTCAGGTGGTTGGGCTACGAGCTCACTCGGTACAACTACAAGGGCGGCGTGCGATGGACTTGGCGTCGAGAGCCGGGGCAGATGCAGGACCTGTACATCCTGCTAGACGACCAACTACGGCGAAGACGATGGGATGCAGTCAAGTCGACACTCGAGCGGGTGGCGGCGCAGCCGGGATTTCATGGGGTTCGGGGGCAGTCCTGGCGCCTCTGCCAAGAAGCGCGCACTCGGGGGTACCCAGAAGAGCTCCCGTTCCTGTTCTACATCCAGAAGATTGGCCATGGGAAGCGAATTGCCATTGCATAGCGCAATTATTGTCAGCCCGAGGCTACGCACACAAGGTGTCTTGTACAGTGGGTAATGTAACGCAAAACTACGTAATTCGTAGATTTGTGAGTGAGGTTTTGCGGGCAATGCAACAGTCGTGCTCTGAAGACTGACTTATGAGTGGACGTTGCGCACTGCTATGATGAACACAGGCGTACACGCGCCTTCGTTGAGGAAAAGGGCACAAGCCCAAAGCCCATAGCTTCGCGATGCAATGGCCGCAACTCCGGAGTTACTAGCTCTTATGCATGAGCCCGCCACTCTCCGCCTGCGTCGAAATTGATTGAGCCTTGCATTCCTGCAGCTTGCCATACCAGGTCAAACATGGGTTTCAACGCCATTAGCGGGGGCTCATTCCCGGAAATTAGCACTTCAGGCAGGATGACCGTTTTTCGGTCGAAAAAGCCCTGGCTCATGTCGACATTCCAGTTGAACCGGTTAAATGAAAGCTCGACTCGGTCGGCATCCAAAAGTGACATCAGAATCGCCATTTCTGGGTCATATCCCGCATAGATAAGCTCGGTACGAATTCTTGTCACAAAGTCAGCAGCGTATTTTTCGTACGCGACACCAGGAAGGAATGTCTCCCCACCGCGCGACGGAAGGGTATAAACAGCTTCAACAAATCCATCTCTAAAGAGCTGAGTGTATCCGTGGGTTAGACCTTCAGAGTTTGTATTTCTGACGCCGAGCGCACCGTCGATATTTATTCGAGGATGCCCAGGATGCTCCACTCCGAGACACGGGATTTGTCGCGTGAAATCGAGATAAGGGAGTGGGTTCAGGCTTCCTATGCCAAGGGCGGCTTGTGTGGGTATCACATGAAGCACCCATTTGGGACCCGGTATTAATCGGCAGGGAAGCTCGCCCGTGAGAATCCTGCCGAGACGTTGGGTCCGGAAATCACGAATTCTCTGGGCTTGGCTTTCTGTGCGGAGAAAGAGCCCGCGTAGCTCGGGGACATCGACTTCTCGCTTTCGATTTCCTTCTCTGATGTAGAACTTGAAGTTCGACTTCACACGATGTGGCCCGGCCCAGCTTTGAGGTACTCGGATGACGAAGACTGTCCCGGCCACGCCACCATCCGTTACTGGAACGGGCTGCACTTGCATCCCAGGGATTCTCTGTTCGATGCCTGTCATGAGCAGGTCGGCGATGCGTAGAGTGGTTTCGTCGGAATTGTCCTGCAATGGAACCAACGCAGTCGCCCTACCTTCGTCGTCTTCTTCCATCCCATAAATCAGGTCGCCGCCGCCGGCATTTGCGAATGCAGATACGTCAGCAAATAGCTCATGCTTCGCACCGCCATCCCATGCAGTGGGCAGTTGCCGCTTGAGGTCTAGGTTTGGTCCTTCCTGCGTTTGCTCGGAGATGAGTTGTTCGAGATGCACTTGGGAAGTATCGCTTAGCTTTGACGGTAATGGCATGGAAAAGTCCGGCTGCTAGTTGGGCGCAAAGGTGCCTAATACTATTGACTAAATAGTAGGAATGAGACCGACGCGCTGGCCTCCCACGGCGTGCTCGCCTGCAAACCACTCGTAGTGAATTTTCTTCGCCACATCGCTAGGCGGCTCTTTGTTCTCAATAATTATTATCTGAATATCCTTGGGTATATCGACTAAAGATTTCCAGAATGCCATTTCTACGTCTGATTCTATTTCTCCGAGTTGGCCGGTTATGCTTTGCGATTTCTTCTTCATGTAGCTTGTTAATGGCGAGTCGATTATGACAAATCCAGGATGAGGATATCCTTCGGCTGCGCAATACTTGAGTAGGCCAATCGCAAAAGCCGAGTAAAGGATGGCTCGAACACCTTTACCGTGTGAGTGTCGAGGTTTGCCTCCAACCAATATGTCAAATTTCTTTTCATCGAATTCAACTGTTCTATTTCCCTTCCAGTTCCAGTCGTTTAGCACGTTTTCAACATGAGCACAGAGTTTTCTCAGGTTCTCTGTTGGGAGGGCAGACCATTCGCGCTTAGGAGCAGCGCTGCGTCCAAGCTGGTCTGAAATCTCCTGACGAAGAGCTATAAAGTTGTCGAGCCGCTCCATATCATTTTGGTAAGCCTCGCGTTCCGTGCGTTCTGAAATGAGTTTGTTGAGCCGTTGAAGCTCATCTTCAATTCCTAAAGATATGGAAAGCTTGTATTTCAAATCTATGGAATTCTGCTCTCGCTCAAGTTGCTGCTTTTCCCGAAGGAATTTGGTGCGATGAGAATTTAAGTCTGCTATTGCGTTGTCTAAGCTCTCTCCAAGGGTTCGAATCTTGGTGGCTTCTGCTACAGCAGAATCTCTAATTAAACCAAAACCTTCTTGATGTGTAAGAGCGTGCTCGGGAGTTATGAGTTGGTCGCATATAGGGCAGGCGACATCTTGAAGCTCATTTAAATAAAAAGCACCTTCTGTGATGAAATCGAGACGATTAAGGTCCGATTTGTACCGTTGCTTTAATAAATCGTACCTAGATAGAAGCTGCTCCGAGCCCAATATTTGGGACTCCACTTTTATGGCGCGGTTCGCGTTTTCTAGCGAGTCCTGATGGTAAATGTCCCGAAGTTCGCTGACGCGCTCGAGCTCAGCCTCCAAGGTCTTTATAGCTCTATCCAGAGCTTCATCGTCGAAATGCTCGTCAGCCTCGCCAAGTCCTCGAAGCCTCTTCTTCTCTAATGGTTCGATAAGGAGCGCGATTAAGTCGAGCTTCGCTCTGAGACCAGCCTTTGCAATTTCATCGCTTTCAGTCGCCTGGACCGCACTGTCGTCGGTGTTCGACAGCAAGTATGAAAAAGCCCGCTTTCTTGGCGTAAAGTCAAAGTCTTTCTTTCCCGTTACCGGGGAGTAAATGTTAATTACCGAGACTTCATCAATCAGAAACAAAAGCGAAAGAGTTCTAATTGTGAGGCGCTGAGTGTGCCCATCAACATTTTTACGCAGTCGCGCTTCTTTCATCCCTGCGAAGGGGAGAAGTATTGAGGATACGTCTGGTTTTGTGCTCTTCCCGGTTCGATAGGCCTGAATAAAGTCGCCGGCCTCTGCTATGTTGTCGATACCTTTTCTGTGTACTTGAAGAGAATTCTCTCCGCGCTTGCGCGCTAGTGTTAAACGCTCTCCCGATAGGTTTTTAAATTCTACAAGAAATATATTGTATTCCGCGCCGGCATCTTCTGTTGCCAAGTCCTTAGCGCCAAGTACGTAGTCAACATACGTAATGATATGACTCTTCCCGGTGTCCGACTCTCCCGCGAGTACATTTGCACCACTCTCGAAAACAACTTCGGCATCTTTAACTCCATGGCCACGGAGTAGTATTTTTGAAATCTGAAGCATTTTAGAGTTCCAGGGAGTCCATGGCGGTCAGGTTTTCAAATTCTGCACCCCATTCGCCAATGCGTTTTGCCATAAAATCATTGAGCTGGTCATCAGTGGTTCCAGAAAAATGCTGGCTCACCCACCTTGCCCTGTCCTGTAAGTGCTTGCAATATGGCGTTTTTAGAAGCTTTATGAATGCTTGTGTGAGGGGTGTGGATTTATAAAAGAAACCTTTGTTTGAGAACTCTACTTCGATGAGTTCTTTGGATAGCATCCGATGAAGCCCTGCTTGAAGAATCTCCCGCCGAACTAGGAATTCTCCGCTCCGATGTGGAACTGCGGGGTGTAAGCTCATAGGACCGCTTGGAACATCACCCGAGTGCACGAGAAAATAGTCGTAGGAGATTAGTCGCTGTAAATCAAGAGCGCATGGGCTCGCACTAAGTATGAATAGCGCGCGTAGCCCACACTCTAATGGCGAGTTATAGGGTCTTTTGTATGGCACTCTTTCAATACTTGGCGTCACGGCTTGCACCAGTCGATATGTCCAATATTGGCAAGCTGATGGCACATTCCTTCACGGTCATTTGCATTGACGTGCGGAGTGAGTGGATGCGCAGCTAGGGCAAGGCTCTGTGCGCCTTTCACTGTCTGGTGCAGGCGACCGAGCGGGCTTCCTGTCGGGTCAGCGTACCAATGATAAAGTCCGCCAGAAAACTCTTCTAAGAGAGTGTCAAAGTACTGCGAATTGCTCATGTTGTCCCTGGCTAATTCGCGCAGCCCCTCTGCACTGTAGAAAGTTAGGCGGGAACGCTTGAACAGCCTTTGGTGGCTAGAGTGTTCATCAAAATCTGCCTCTTTAATTATTGTTCTTTTCAAATCGAAGGCAATGGCATTGTAGAGGCATTGAATATATTTGGATTCGCTAGCGGCTGCCGTAGAGGGCGGGCTTGGGGGTGGCGCACGTTCAATCAGAGGTAGGCCGAATACCGTTAGATGAAATCGGGTCTTCGAATGTTCTTCTATCAGTTCATGCGGTTGCTTTGCATGGAAAATTTTGAAATCAAAATTATTTACATAGTCTAGAAATTCGCCTGTTAATTCGATGGGCGGGTCTTTTCGAACCTTGGTTTTGTAGTCATCCCATGTGGCAATAATTTCATTCCTTAGTTTTTTGCCATCATCGAGCAGGTCTTGGAGCGGGCCGGTAACCCCTTTGTGTGTGACGAAATGATAACTAAGCGGGATGGGGTAATCACCCCTATGCGTATAGAAAAGTAGTTTTGCGATTTCGACGCCGGCCGAGCCTAGCCCAAGTTTATCCTGCCACCGTTTGCACTGATAAAAGCGACTTCGCCTGGGCGCTATTCCTGGGGCATCTAGCCAAACAATCACATCTCTTCCTTTGTCCCCAGCTCCTCCGCGAGCTTGAACTTCGTAAATGTCATCCTGCTTTGCGAGGAAATCACAGGCCCACTCCAACGTAAACCGCTCAAACTCGTCCGGGCTGAATCCTGCCAAGCGGTCTAATGGCTTTATGGGTAGCCCTAAGCCGTGGCCCAAAAGTCGAGCATTGGCACCGGGCCAGGGCGTTGGGGCTGGTAGGCAATCCAGTTCGAGGCGCTGTGCTAGTTGAGATTTGGTAGTCATAGAAGAATCTGATGATTTTGCCGAAGTGTAACGCCTTCCGAGGCTTTATAAATGGGCAGTTTCCCGTAGGCGCCTTAGCATTATTGTTGCCAGCTTATTTCACCTAGCGGCCGCAAAGTTTGACAGCGAGCTATCACTCGGGTCTTGTTAGTCGGTATTGAGCTGGCTTTGCTTCGGGCTTTGCACTTTGGGCACAGCTTGCTTCATTGCACTCGCAGTTAGTGTGAAGGCGGTCTTGCTATTGAATGGTTGGTCCCCTTACTGATTTCCCCGATTTTCAGCTTGGCGAGCTCCGACGGGGAAATCCCCCTTTGGCGGCAGGCATCTTTCCAGCGAGAGGAAGCTGCTGGATGGCTTCGAAGAAGTGTTCGAAGTCGGATTGCCTCAGTGTTCCAATCGGCTTGTCACCGACCAGAGACACTAGCAGGGGCATGACTGTCTGGACTTTGCGCAGCATCGCGCTGTGCTCGAGCTTTTCGTAGTACTCAAGGTAGGCCTTCGTCACCTCTGACAGGCGAGGGGTCTCGGCGAACTGCGCGGCGACCGGCGTCGCGACCCTTTGCCCGTTGAAGCGCTGAAGAAGGCTCTCGTTGGTGCGGATGAGCGTGTGCCCGAACTCGAGGAGTAGGGCGTCCATCTGGCGGTGGAAGAATGATTGATTTCGTAGCGGTAGAAGCGCAGGAACTCATCAAGGGGTTGCTGCAGCATCTTGATGTCGTTGGTGGCCGTTGCGTCTTTGAGCGTCTGCAAGACCTCGGCATATCCTTGCCGATACTCGTGAACGTCTTCAAGGTCGTAGCCTGAGTTGGTGCGCCTGCGCTCGTCACCCGCCAAGCTGGCGGATTGATAGTGCGAGCAAATGCTCGAGATGGCAGGGGCCGTCAGGTCGTCGATGCGGATTGGCGGCCAACCCTGTTGGGCTGCAGTGGCTTTAGCCTGCTGCCGGAACTCGCGTGCCATCTTCTGTCGACGCAGTTGCCACTCACGAGTCAACTCGGCTTCACCTTGCCGGTGTCGCTCAAGCGCCGTGCGGTAGTCCTTGGTCTTCAGGGAATGAATCACCTCTTTCTTGCCTGGGTAGCAAGTCAGTAGGTCGGTCGGAATGCGCCTACGAAGGTAGTAGGTTCCGGATTTTGAGTGGCGCTGAAGGCCTGTGGGCAGGACTGGCATGGGTCGTGACTCTTCCAAAATTCCTGGTATAGGAAAAAGAAAAAGTCATGACCTAAGCTCTGGCCGATGTGTAGAGGCTTTGTGTAGAACGCGGTGTCAAAAACACCCTGCGTTCTACTGAATTCTTGAGAATTCAAAAGCCTACAAAAATTTGGCGGAGAGGGTGTCATTCCTATCGGAATCGCAAGCCATTGAAGATGATGGGTTTTCTAAAAAAACGAAAGCCGAGATACCCCCTTTACTACCCGCAAAGATGTTGGCTTCAGTCGGAGCGCTTCGGACAAAGTCTACACACACGCTATCAGGCTTAAAATCTTGGGAACGTATTTTACGCGACCAACCATCCGTTGCTCAGGGGCAATGGATGGCTTGGCGGAATCACTGGCCCTGAGCAAATAGGGGACCTCTAGAGGTTATGGCAAAAGCAGCCCACGAATATTGACGGGTTGAGTTCAGCCAAGAGCAGTCACTAATGAGGTCACCCGTTACCCTTGGCGTCTTCACGAACACCGTGCGTCAATTGCTCGACCAGAGTTAGTGCTTCAGCCACAGCCTCGTGTTTGATCACCAATCTCTGCCCAGACTTATACCGCGTGTCGCCAGTTTTCCTAATGTAATCATCATCGACGATGCCCTATGTGTGGGCGAGCAGGTGACGCTGCTGGAAAACCGTTGTCAGCTGTTCCATCTCGGCGACAGTGAGGTGCTTGTCGTATCCGTGCCCAATGGCGGCAACCCAAAGAGCTGAACCCTCGGCAAGGTTCTGAAATGCGTTGCGCCGGATTTTGGTTGTCGGTGCAACACGTGCGTGAAGCGCCTCTGCAATCCGCTGGAATGCAGTCACCACGTTTTGTAAAGCGCTCTCGACGATCAGACGGCACGTGTTTTCCGCAGTGTCCGCATCTGGAATGGAAATTTTGATAGTGTCAATGGCTTCGAGCGACTGCCGGATGCCCTGGGCCGTGAGATCGAAAACAAGCTCCGCTGCGTTTGCTCCACAAGACGGACAGAAATACGCCGCGCCGACAACGGCATACCGACATCCGCATTCAGTACAAGTGATTTTGAGACGCATGGGCGCTGCCGCAGTATAGGGAATCAGTACATGCTGCGGTCGGCTGTCCACCCTCATGCTCATCGAGATGAATCCGCCCTTGGGCTGTCTCTGGTTGAATTTCTGCGCGTCACGGCGAAGCGCACCATCGATTGCTCCCTGAATATTCGCCAGCGCAACGTCCCGAACGTGGTTAAGCTGTTCCTGTGTCCACCACTTCTGTGCATCGGCGGTGTGGCCGCAGAATGGACAAAAAACCTCCTCGTCCCTGACCTTGTCCTTCCAGTCAGCCATCAACACCTTGAACTGAGCCAAACATTCTGGCGCGGGACACTCGCGGTCGAAGTAGTTGTCATCGTCGGCTGAGATGGAAACAGTAGATTTTTCGTTGCCAAGCTTTTCCAGTGCGCGGATTGTTTCTTCAAACATCGCCAGTCTCATCCCAAAAATGTTCCCTTCCGATGCGCTGCGAGAACGCACTTCGCTTCCATCAACAGGCTACCACTACTGGTGCGACAATTTTCTTCTGGATGGTGACATAAAAGCCCGAGCTAGAAACCATATTTTCCTGACGTTAGCTTTGAGCTGCATCGGGGATTTGTCTTTGCGGCAGGCTGCTTCCCTGTCCTTCGTCATTGCTTTTTATGTAATAGAAAAAACAATCTCAATCTATGGGATAAAGCACAAGTAGCCGAGTAAGGGAAATGAACATCAGGTCAATGCATGTAGATCAAGCCCTTCATCGACAGATGGATGAGGGTAGCGATCAGCTACACGACCCTCACATCGAATAAAAAAATATCAACACAGGTGATCCGTTGGCATAACCAACGAGATCAACCATGTTCGATGAAAGCAGCTATGACCACGACATCAGCCGTGACCACGAGATCAAACGCCGTAAGGCTGAACAAGCCAGAGTCCGCAGGAACAGACGTACAGGTCTGGCATTCGAAGAGGACATGTTCGAAGATAGCTCACGCCATCTAATTCTCTTCCCCACGCTGACCTACAAGAAGCGGTATCGCGAAGACGTGATGCTCGGCACGATCCAGCATCATCGAGATCGACTCTTCCGTCATATCGAAGACTACGACAGCGAACTGCTGCATGACATTCGAGGACTGATCTGGAAGCTCGAAGAAGGCAAGCGCTCAGGCTTGCATCTGCATCTACTCGTCTTCTATCGAGGTGATCGTAGAGCTGATGTACCCATTTGCAGGATGCTCGGCGAATACTGGGAACACGACATCACGAAGGGATGGGGGGATTATTGGAATTCCAATGCCCATAAGGCCGATCTACAACATCAATGGGGCGTAGGCCTCGGGCAGGTCAATCGTCATAACGATCCGAAGCGTGACTCCCTGCGCCTCTTCATCGAAAACTACATGGCGAAGTCCAACCAAGTGCCGAAGGATCGCACCGATGACGACAAGCTGTTCGGGGTGAGGTATTTCAGCCAGCGCTAGTTACCACATGCAAACCGTTCATGCCGGTGATACCGTCTTTGTATCGATTAATGCCTGCAAGTGTTCGTCCAGCAATTTTGGAATTTTTCCGCCTGTAATTAGAACCCCTGCCTCCATATTTAGCTCCATCGCGTGCCCCGTCAGATTCGCGCTTGTGATGAAGCACATGGTGCTGTCGGCCACAGCGACCTTGGCGTGAACTTTCCCATTTACGTATGCGGTTTTTCGTTCGCGCCAAGCGTAGAATGCCGCGCCAGGCACAAGATCTCGCATCTTGCCAATGACATCAATATTAATGCTGCCACCATGGTCTTGTGAGGATTCGAGCAAAATATTAATGCCCGTCCCCCGTTCATTAGCAGCGTTCAATGCTTGGACGATCGTGCTCACGTCGTAGGCCACAAAGCTCGTAATAAATAGGGATCTTTCAGCGGAATTAATGACCTGAAGAAGCGCCTGCTCTGTTCGGCGAGCCGATACGAAAGGCGTCGTCGGGCCAGTCCACACGAGTTCGGTGGATTGCTCCAACGCAGCTTTGGTATAGACGTGGCTGGCAGCGAGAAGCATCAACGCCAGTTCGCCCGAACCGACCTCGGTGTTTTGCCATGCGGCTGCAAGTTGCTCGACCACGGTGCTGGCCACCGGGGTTCCCACCACGCTCGGTAACGTCGACGCAGCTTTGCTGGCTTCGGTTCGACGAATGCGTGCGGCAATGGCCTGCACCTTTTCGGGAGAAACCAGAGAAACCAATGCTGCAATGGCATCCAAGAGTTCGTCCATTTCAGAAACCCTTGAAGAAAGCAGCGTCGGTGCGTTCGAGCGTGGGCACGAGCAGCGATCGATCCAGATAGCGGTTGCCTCGCTCGCAAGAGGTCTCCGCTACCAAACTGCACGCATGACAGGCAGCACCATGCAGGGAGCGATCCTTCTCCGGATCATGCTCCGAACAGAGTGGGTCAGAGGAGCAGATCTTCGAGCGATTCAACGCTTGCTCCAACAAGCGACCGAGGTTTTCAGGCTTGCCGAGATCGACGAGACCGCCCAAGGTGCCGTCCGAATCGGCGGCTGCCGTGTAGATTAGGATGCCTGCCTGCGGGGTATCGCCAGAAGTGTCGGCATAGATGCGTTCACGAATGCTCGCAGCGTTGTACCCGCATTCCAGCGCCAACTCCCGAATCAGTAGATGAGAGAGCGTGTGCAGCATTGCATAACGAATGCCCGGGTAGCCCTCGTTCGGGTCGAGATGACGTGAATTGCGCCATCCCCTATGACCACCTCGGAGCATCTGGTCGACTTTCTTGACACCATCCAGAGCCTCCCACTTGACGAGCGCAGCTTCGTCGAACTGGATGAAGATTCCTTCACCATGAACCTGGTTGGCTGGCACCCAATCCGGCTTGCTGCGTGACAGGCTGGCCATCTGCGGACGCTCATTGGGGTCGCCAGACTCTTCGGGTGCTTCGACACGAGTGAAACCCAGCAGCGCATTCACCTCGCGCAAACGTTCGAGCAGCAAGACTCGACTGACATGACCACCGAGTCCCGTTGGCGTACCGACCTTCTTGCTCATGAAGTGCGGGTAGTCCGTGGGCGGGTTGGCTTCGGTCAACACGTCCCACTCGGGCCCTTTGATGTCGGCTTCACCCACGACATCTTGTCCACCACCGGAGCGATGCGCCTCGATGGCCGACCAGATTGAGGCCACCTCATACTTGTCGATGCCTGGCAGCGCCCCGGTCTTTTTCAACGTCTTCACCGTCACCGACACCTCGGCTTCGGAATCGAGATCTTCGAAAAATTCCCAGCCATCCTGGATCAGCTGACTGAGCGGGTCTTTGGTCTGCGGAATCGCGAGCGCCGAGAGCGTGATCGGAAACCAGCTATTCGTGGCCCCCAACAGAACGGCGCGCGCTTCCTCGTCGCATTCGTTGTCGAAGTGATCCAGATGCGGATGGCGTCCTCGGCACCCTGGCAGATTCTCTTTCCCGGCTTTTCCAAAGGCGTGCGCCATACTTCTGGACGCCCCGCAGGCATCACACTTCACCCACAGGTTTTCCGTTTGCAGCGACGCGCTACTCTCGAAGAAGCGCAGCGTGCCCTTGCACGGACTGATGCCGCCATGAACGAAGTAGTGCCAAGGGAAGTCATCGAGATGGCCGTCGCGACAGGCCAACAGGAAACGTGCGGGGACGGCATCTGCGTCCTTGGCCGGTTGGTCGCCTTTGGAGCCACGGCAGCCTTTGTGCACGAAACGGGTTCGCTCTGGCCTGAAACGGTTCTCCTTGATCTCGAACAGACCTGCATCAAAGGGCGACAGCAGGCCGCACTTCACGCAACGCATCCAGCGCGGGAATGGCCGGACGGGAACGCCGATATTGGCCTCGGCAGACCAGACGTCGACGAGTTCATTCTTCTGGAAAGGCGGCATCCGCAGGTTTTCGACCTGCGTTCCCAGAACCTTCCGAACTGCAGCGAGCAGCCGCGCCTCCTGAATCGGCTGGCAGCGATCCTTTTCCCAGCGGTCGATACCAAGCGTCACGACGGAAAGGCTGGGCAGGTCGATCAGCGCACCGGGGCCATATGTCCACAGCAATTGGCTGGGTCGTACTTCGCCGACTGGCGTTTTGTTATTGATGATCATGTTCAATCCTCATCCTTCGCTGCGGGACGAGGCTTCCAATCGTGATAGTCCGTGATATGGCTCGTGTTCATGATCAGACGCACGCCGGGCTCGACCTCTCGCATCGACATAGGCACGGTCCAGTTGTCCCAGGCTTGAAGTCCTGGCGACTTGATCAATGCCACGGTCTTGTCTTTTTCGGGGCCGCGCTTCTCATAGGCCAAGATCCGTCCGCCCTTGCTGACTTCTTTCGCCCATTCGTCGGCGCGCTCTTTCAGCTCGGTCTCAGCCAACTGCTTACGTGAGTTGTCTTCAGCGACATTGCCTGCGCGAGTCGCCAACACCTTGATGGCATCGACGATCTCGGCCTGATTGGACATATTTAATTGGCCAGCGCCTTCGTTCGGGCTGAACCCGTCGTTCTCCAGACGCATCAAACTCAACAACGATCCCGTCAGACCACGATCCATCGCGCGTGGCGAGAACGGCGTTACCGATTGCGCCTCGACGTGCTTATAGAAAGTGGCGTGGTAGTGCTCGAAGGTTTCGTAATGAGACAGGTCGCGTGGTCTGGCCCACGTCAGCACCGTGCAGACCAGGCCCGGGAAAGAACGCCCGACACGGCTGGTGGCCTGAATGTACTCAGCAGTTCCTTTGGGTTGCCCGTTCACGGCCATCAGGCCGAGTCGGTTTACGTCGACACCGACGGAAAGCATGTTGGTCGCCAGCACCACATCTATGGCGCGCGTGTCGCCGTCCTGCCAGCGGGTCATATACTTGCCGCTTGTTGTGTCGAACTCGGACTTGAACTTGACCTCCAGGTTATCGAGATACTTGGGAATGTCTTGGCTTGATACTCGGGACGTCAGTTCGCGAATGTTGCTGATGCTGCGTTGTGCCAGTGCAGGGCGCTCTACCATGCTCATCTGTACGCGATAAGAACGTGTCTGCACATCGTCCTCTGCCAAGCGCTTCATGCCGCCCAGCTCACGCAAAGAGTTGAAATAGCCGACCATGGTCATGTAAGGATCAGCGGGTTCGCCAAAGTGATCGAACAGTTCCTGCGCTGCTGTCAGGAACGCGGTGTAGACGCGGATCAACATCGCGGGGCGCGAACTACCGGGTGAGCACACTCCAAGGTAACGTCGCCCCGGCTTGTCCTTGATAGATCTCTGGACTGAGAAATAGTTATCTTCCACATCCAATCCAGATGGCGGAAAGATTGAAATTTGCCGGTTGAAAACTCCAGAAATTTGTTGCTTCGCTTTTCGCACCGTCGCCGTGGAGGCGATGACCTTGGGCTTGACCGTCTTGCCATTGAGCGTCCAGCCGCACATTTCGTCCACGGCGGTCTCATACAAGCCTACCATGGTGCCCAGCGGCCCACTGATCAGGTGGAACTCGTCCTGAATGATCAAATCTGGCGGACGTATCGGGTTGATGGCCTTCACCTTGGAGGAAGGTTGGCCCTTGGCCGCTTGATGATTGCCATTGCAATCGGCACCCTGCCAAAGCAGTCCGTGGCGCTCGCATTCCTGCCCGACGCGACCAAAGAGCGTGCGCACTTGACCACGCCACGCCATCATGGCGAACTTGTCCACGGTGGCGATCATCATCGTCGGTGGGCGGTGGTAAATCTCTTCGTCGACCACCAGCACCGGAATCCCCGGATGCGGCTGCTTGCTGGACTTACCCTTGGAAAAATTACAGCGACCTTTCTTGTCGCCACAGAATACGAAGGTGCGACCAGCGCCTTTGTCGACCTCGACGTCGCGTCCGGGGGCCACTTCCGAGCCGCACCACGGACAACTAGTAAGCTGCGCGGGTGAGGCCACTCCGGCGTTGTATTTGCCGGGGTTGCGCACATCCTCAATGGCGCGGTGGCTGTCCTCGGTAGTGCCCGGCGTAACCTTGTTGCCAACCCACAGACCGATGGTGAAGGGCTCCGTGCCGAGGGATTTGTCGCCCATGTCCAGGGCTTCACGTCGCAATACTTCCATGGCACAAATCAATGCCGTGGCACGCTGGAACTGTTGCAGCGTCAGCAGGCGCAGCGTGTAGCGCATGATCACGGCTAAACCGCGCGAGCTGTCGAACCCGCCGAGATTGCCCTGCATGCGTCGAATGGCCATGGTGAAGGCGGCCACGCCTAAATAGGCTTCGGTTTTGCCACCACCGGTGGGGAACCAAAGCAGATCGGCATAGGCCTCGACGGGCTGGACGCGATCCGGGTGACTCGGGTCTGCCAGTGATGGGATCGAGAGCAGCAGGAACGCCAATTGGAATGGACGCCAGCTGCGGTTCTTCAGCACATCGAACTTGTCGATGGTGACATCCTCGCCCCGGCGCATGGCCAGCGCGTATTGGCTGCGCACGCGTTGCGTGGCCATCGCTTTGTTGGCGAAGCGAAAGGCCGCCAGCGCTTTCTCATTGGTTTTCAGTGTATCGATACCCTGCTGCAGACGGGTGTGGATTTCCTGGCAGCGGTCCATCGCTTGTTGCGACTGGGGGTCGTAGCCGGTCACTTCGGCCCCGACGCGAGCGCGCTGCTCATTGATCCATGCAGCGTAGTCCTTGGTCAGCATGCTCAAGGCGTCGACCAGTGGGTCGATCTCCAAAGTCGCCAAGCGCTGCATGTCGAGCAGGCCGCTGCTGACCATCTCGCGCATCGCCGGGCGATCGCTTGGATCAAGACCGGGCGTCTCTGTCACCTGCACCTCGTATTGTGGCATCACCGTGGTGCGCACCTCGGTTGCCAGCGTCACGTCGTCTGCGGTTTCGGCATGGACGGCAACGCCATGGCCCACGGCGAATTCGACGCGGTTGCGGTAAATCATCTCCAGCGCTTCACGTTCGGGGTCCATGCCGTTGGCGTCCAGCACCGGCCGGCGCCGGAAGATGGCGCGTTTGAAAGCACTCTTCTCCGCGCGAACAATTAGCTCGGGTTGAAAGACCCAAGATGAATCTTTGTTGGTGTCTTTTTCATGGATCTCATTAGTGTTGACTAGAAACAAGGTAACTAAACGATCGCCATTGGCATTCTTCGCGCGAATGGAACCCTGCACCCGAACGTCGGGAAATTCATTATCAGGTGCTTGATGTGGAACCACCCCCTCGGTGAGCGGCAGTAAAATCTTTCCGCCGCAAGGAATGCGCTGCCATACCTTGCATTTGACCTCTTCTTGGATGACGTCAATCACTCTTCCTGCGGGGTCTTTGATTTTGCGGTTTATGAGCTTGGTAGCGTCATGATCTTTCCCTGGAACAGGTAAATAGCGGCCCCAGCGCACTTCAATCTCAATCCGCTCGGCATCACCATCAACGCAGAAGGTCATGCCGAGGCTGCTAGGCACCAATGACTGGTTGCTGGCGGCGTCGATCTCGTCAGCTGAATCCGACTCCGGCTCCACACGCCCTGTGGCCGTTCCAAACTCCGCGCCCGGCTCGTGCCTTCCGGGAGCCTTGGCCTGGGTGGGCTCTTCGGCGTCGTCATTTGCGAGTGGCCCGTCCAGCCCCTCAATGCCGCCTTGTGCGGCCTCACGCGGGGCCAGTTTGCCAACTAGGTAGCGCGGGGCCAGTTTGCCAACTAGGTAGCGGTCGCGCACCCCCATGTCGACAATGCGCTCACGGGGGCCGCCAGCCGGGCCGAGCAGGTCGTCCATCACGGCCAGTTGCAGCAGTTCGCGGATATAAGCCTGATCCTCAATGGTCGGCACTCCGGCGATGGTCTTGTGTAATGCCTTGGGGAGCGACTCAAGGAAATCCGTCCACTGAAGGCGGCCAACGCTGCCAGAGGATGGGGGGGAGAGCGACGTAAGGTCAATCGAAACCGCCGGATCAACCAACAACATGCGATCGAAGTAGATCGCGGTGGTCTCCAGATCAGAACGAACCCGCAGCACTCGTCCTACCCGCGTGATGTGACCAGCGGTGCTCAGGATCAATACCCAATCGTCTTCGGCGATGGCTTGATACAGCGAACGCTCGCCTTTCAGCTGCAACGTGTAGGGTGCCAGCGTGAGATCGGCAACAAGGCCATGATCAATGGCGATCCATGCATCGGGTGATTTGGTCGATTCGTCAATTGTCATTGTTTTCCTCCGCATCCTTGTCGCTTTCGGCTTTCCTCGCCGCATTCCAGAATGTGTTGAAGACCAGCCTCAACCCTATCCACCACACGTAAATTGCATGAATTGACTGAAACGAATCATCATTCAAGAGGCCGTGAGCTAGTTCGTTACGCAAGTTCGGCCCCAGTGCATCGCAGAACAACGCCCGGATCTCAAAGGACAAATCTTTACCGAACACCTTTTCAACTTCTGGCAGGCCCATCAACGTACTCAGGCCGTTTTCGTTCTCAATGCCATCAATGTCGAGATTGGTGGTTTTCACCCCGGCATTCTTCAGGTGGAACCGAACCATGTGCTCAATCTGGGGCGCCAGCAGATGCATGGACACGGTGAAATCGCGGTCAAAGCCCGCATATAGCGCCTTGCCGAATAGGCGTTCTCGGCCTCGTGGCACTATTGGGGACTGACTTGCCAGGCCAATAAAGTCATCTTCACGCAAGCGATGCTCTTCCAGCAGCACTTCATGGGCAGGCCATATGTCGCCATGCACGACGATATTGATCAGAATCTGATAGTCATGAACCATCTGCGCCCACAACGCTGGGTCTTCACTGGCTGGAGCATTCTCGAATCCGGCTGCTGGCTGCCTGGCGATGACGCGACCATCTCGCGACAGGTGCGTACTGCCAAATAGCCGACGAAAGAAACTCTGCTGCAGGATCTTTTCTGCAGATGTGCGGATCTGGTCAACCCGAACCCCTTGATAGATGTTCACAAACGAGAACAAGGCTTCCTGTACAGACTTTCCTGATACCGACGTGCGAGCATTCTCGACAAGCTCGCTGATGTCTACACCTGGCGTCTTGACCTCGCCAAGTTCATCCAGCGATTTTTCTCCCGCCTCATTCATGTGTCGATGCAATTCGGCAATCCTCTCATCGCCTTGATGACGCGATCGCTGGCTGCGTGGAATGCTGCGGTAGATCTGGATAGCCTTCTCATAAAAACCAGCAGCAACCATATAACTTGGTTGATCGGACGAAACTCGGGCAATCGCTTCTTTTACCCATCCTTCGGCGACCGCAACAGTCATCTCAGCTGATTTGCCTTCGTCACCAGACCGATTAAACCAGCGGCTTGCTGCGTCGAAGAACTCGCGGGAGCGATGAAGATCGCCATCCCCATCAAATTCAACAGCCAGCGCACTCAGCTTCTCTGCAATGGCTGTCGGATGTGGTCGACCAAGACCATGCGTATCCATAAGGTCAGCCAGCCATAATGCAAGAAAACCGCTTTTCTTAGTTGCTGTATGGAACGCGTCAAGGATGGCTTTTTCCATCTCGGCCAAGCGGGTTCCTGCGCCAGCTTTCAGCGTGCGAGTCAAACTGATGGCGCGCTCCCAGCACTCGCGGCCACCACGAACCCACGTTTCAGTATTCAATGGAATCAGGCGATAAGCGTCGATCGCAGTAAGCGCAAAGTGGAAATTTCGTGGACGCTGCTTCAGCCAGACGAGATCAGCCACTCGCGCTTTCAACCGCGCATCATGAATTGCATCGGCAATCTCGGCATAAAACGTGATTTCTGATTCTGATAGATCGTCAGGAATCACCGAGCGCCGCTCCTCCATCACCATGAATGGTTTGAAAGGCTCATTAAGGCTTTTCGGCGACAGCGCCATGGAGCAGGCATCGGCGAGTAACCAGAGTGCTTTGCTATGTCCTTTGCGACCATCTTCCATAGCCGAGCGAGCAGCGGAGGAAAGTGCTTGCCACATCGCGGAATATCCCTCACGAGGTACATCTCCCAATGCCTCCGCCCAGCCGGAGCCAGCAAAGTCTTGGGCCGACACGCGAAGTTCTCCGGGATAGCGTTGGTTCTCCATCAGTCGCGCCCCCCGATAAACCTATACCGCGCTCCGCGCCTCTCGCCTTGGCGCTCGACCGTGCCGCCTGCGATCAGATCGGCGATCAATGCAATCCATTGGCCGTCCGTTACGCCAGTGGCGGCAAGAACGTCGGCCTTGGCATGCCAGCCCGCGTGCACACTCAAGAAGTCGAGGATTGCCGTGGCTGAGACCGCGCCGTTGGCGGTAGTCGCAGTCTCCGTGTCGAAGTCAAGCGAAGGTTGAGCCGTCACGGCACCGGTGCTGCGACCGGCGCGCGGTGTACGGGGCGAGGCTCGCTTCGTGCTACCGCCATGTAGCCCCTGATTCGTCTCATCTGCGTACCGTTCGAGGTTGAGTTCCGACAAGCGGCGCAGCACCTCAAGACGCGCCCGTTCGCTGACAGTGAAGCGAACTTGGTCGTTCTCGGGCAAATACTGCACCGCGTGGAAACCGTGGTCGAGATCAAGATCGTCCCAGCCATAGATGCGGGCAACCGCGAGATCGATTTCGCGATGCAACATTCGCATTTCCTTGATTCGAGAGTCATCGTGCAATTGGCTGTGAAAGCGGTTGTAGAGCTGAGTGAGTCCAATCGCTTCGTCAGCCAAGATTGCTTCTCGGTGCGCGTGATAGCGCTCACCAAGGTCATCAAGTTCGTTGCGACCATTGATGACTGGCATTGGCCACGTTTCAAGCGCTTCCGAAGTTGAGTATTTCAACCTCGAAAGTCCCATCATTCCGCACGTCCAGTAGGCCCAGGCCGCGTGCAATGATGACTGCAAACAAGCGAATTCCCACCATTTGTCAAAGAAATAAAGCTTTGTAACCTTATTCATAACAACATTAGTCGGAACGAACCTGAATGACAGATACTTTGACGTAATACCGGATGCGAGAATACTCTCCCTTCGTCCCAACTCGGCAACGAGCTGTGGGCGAAGATCCCAAAACTTCCAGAAGCAATCTTGATGAATCTGGCCAGTCAGAGCATCTCGATAAGGTTTCACCAGCTCTTCGACACGGCGAAATGCCGCCCCGTATCGCCGTGCTTTTTCCTCCGGCCAATCTCGAAAGTAGATCACCCAGCGGTAGGGATCCAGCCTCGGCATGGTGTTAAGGTCTTGCCCATTAAATAGAGGAAAGATCACTTCTTCGCACGATGGGTCGGCTAAAAGCATTTCCGCCCGTTCCTCGGCCGTGAGTTCGAAGCCCCGCCCCATGACGTCCTGGCCTTGTGAGAACTGTCCCTTCAATGCTTTGAGTTTCATCGGGCGTTTGATCTGGAAATCCTCTTCCAACGCCCCATTTATGGCTAATACCAATCGATCATTCAGAACCTTCTGGCCTTGCCAGGCATCACGTGTGACCCATGCTATTGATACGTCGACGGCGGCAGTACCAGGCCAGGGCATTGGAGAGCAGCCGCGATAGACGATTCCACCTTTCCCAATGATCTGATCCAGACAAACCACGCGGGAGCCAGTCTCAGTGATTGACTTGGTTGCCAAAAGACCGAAGCACCCCCTTGATCCGAGCAAGGAAAAGGCTCGCAGGTAGAAGTAGACGCAGAGATCGGGCGACCCCACAACGCCATTGCGCACCAGCTTCAAGTAGTCTTGATACGTCAGCCCGAAACGACGTCCGATCAAACGGCCACCACTGAACGGAGGATTTCCGACGATGGCATCGAAACCGTCGACTTCGCGCGCGAACACCTCCGGATACTCCAATGGCCAATGAAACGGCCGACGCGCGGGCTTGTTTGTAGGTAGATCGGCCGAAAGCGCGGCGACTGATCGCAGGCGCATCAAGGCACGCACCTCCATTCCGCCATCAATGGCCTGTCCGGCCTGAAGGGTCAGCGACGCCAGCGTGCTTTCCAATGCGGCGCTGTTACCCCCTGATGTGAATATTGTGCCAACGAACGCATCGGCGATACACTCCGGCACTTCGAGCCGGCGCCGAGCGTCAGCATCCAAGTGCGCCATCGCTTCTACGTCATGAATATCGCGGATAGGCATTTCGCGAAGATGCTGACGCAACTCAATCGCCTCATGTACGGCGCGCTCAATGTTCCGCCCGAACAATCGCTGCTGTCCTTTGCCATTGGGCGTCATACTCAGTTCGGTGAGTTGATCCAGTCGATGGATACCCAACAAACTATCACCGCAGCGTAAGTTGTGATCAAGGAAACCGAACGGGCAACCCTTTGCCAGAGTCACTAACCAAATCGAGAGTTTGGCAAGTTCGACCGCCAGCGGGTTCAAATCGACCCCGTAGAGGCAACGCTCGGCGATGAGGCGGCGTGCGATGACTGTGCGCGCTTCGCCGTCGCGGGGCAGAGGTTCCCTGGCTGTTCCTGCCTCCAGAATTTCACCCTCCGCGCTCACGTTTTTGCCCGAGGCCTCAGCCTGTGACCAGGCTTCAACAAGGCGATCAGACAGCCAACGGCAGGCTTGCACCAGGAAGGCGCCTGAGCCCATGGCCGGGTCGCAAATCTTAAGGTCGAGCAGTTCTGCGGGGGACTTCAGAGCCCATTGATCGCGCGGCGCGCCCTCTGCTGGGCCGACATAGGCTACCGGCGTGAGAGTCTCGGCGACGATTGCTTCGGTCAACGATTTCGGGGTGTAGTGGGTGCCGGTTTCGCGCCGGTCGGAGCCGGTGGTGACGATGAAGGCTCCTGCAGGATAGACCAGTGGATAGCCCCATGGGTCGGTGCGCAGCAGATGGGCATAGGGCTTTACGCGATCGCGGAGCGTGGTGTCGCCTTGGCAGGCGGTCAAGAGGCAGTCGGCCAGGGTGTCGGCGACAGGTTTGGCCAGATCATTACGAACCCGGCTGGCGGAACTGCCGGAGCGTTCTTGCAACAATTCGGCGAGTCGAGCCGCACCATCCAAGCGTGCGGAATCCAGCTCGGCCAGCTTGACCCATGGCGTCTTGGCATTCTTGGTGGCATCCAGTTCCAGCGTGACTTCATCGGTACGCTTGACAGTACGTTCGAGCAGACCCTCGTATACGTAGCCGATCTGTTCGACATCCAGTGCGCGGTAGGACAGCGTTCGACCCTGGAATTGCTGGATGGCCTCCAGCAACAGCAACACGGTGCGGTTGTCGATGGGCAGCGGTGTGGCCGCATCGCTGCGCCAGTTCGAGCCTTTGGCCCGACCTTCGAGGAAGGGGAATCGATCGGGATCGAATAGCGAGCCGCCCAGTGCCGGCAGGCGCAGGTTTTCGTGTTCGATGCCGCCGAAGACCGCGCGGAAGATCGCCAGCAGGCGCGACCAGGCATCCCAGCGGCGTTCGAGAATTTCCTCGGACTCTTTGCGCAACTGCATGCGCAAGGTGGAGAGCGCGTAGTTGGCCTCGTAGCGTTCGTCACCCATCAGGAGCAGGCCACGCTCCTCGGCGGAAAGCAGGAACACCAGGCGCATCATCACCGTCAGCGCGGCTTCATATAGCTCGGGTTCCTTGACGTCGTGCAGGAGCTCTCGATTGCGGTCCTGATCGGCTTTGTCGAGCGTCTGAATCAGTACTTCAACGGCACGGCGCACTTGCTCGCCCAGGGCGTCGGTGACTTCGTCCTGAAACTTTAGAGAGCGATCGAACAGTGCGGGCAGTTGTTCGGCTTCGTCGACAAAGAAACGGCGAATGCCAAGCAGGTGCACGAAGGCCTGCAGCGTGATGGGCTCTTGGCTCCAAATGCGTGCATACCAACTGGAGAAGGTGGTGACGGCACCCACCGGGGCATCCACCAGCATCCAGCGCTCGCCGTTGGTCACCAGTCCGAGCCGGCAACCCAAGGAACGGCACAAAGAAACCATGCGATCGGCAGGTGTGGCGGCCCAGCCGTCTTGCTTCAGGGTGGCATCGAGGTCGATATCATGCGCATAGGTTTGGATCAGCAGCAGCGGCTTGTTGGCGCGTTGCTCATCGACCACCGCGAGATCAGGCGACAGCGTTATGCCGTGCTCGGGCAAGTCGGTTTGGAGGTTGGCGGCGCACCAGGCGGCGCGCTTTAGAACGTCGCCTTTGCCGTCTTCATCGAGCTCAAGGCCACGCGACAGCACCTCGTCGATCCAGGCCACGTGCAACTCAGCAAATTGCGCGTCGTCCAACTCTAGGGCTTCGCGCCATTCCTCGTAGGCTTGGCGCAGACGTTTGCGCTTGGTGGTATCGAGTTCTTCCAGCCCCTGCGGAAAGGCTTCCTTCAGAACGGGAACGGCGAGAAAAGGACCGGAGATCTCGATCAGCGACAGCCAATCATCATGCACGCTGGGAGCACTCATGCGGCACCTCCCTGAACGGCAGATGCAGGCACCAGAAAGATGACGGCGACCGGAAAGGTGCGGTCGTTGAGTTTGGCGTATCGGGTTTCGATGGCTTCAGCCTCCTGCTGGCGCTCGGCTGGAATGCGAGCAAGTCGCGCCTCCAGTGCGGCGGTGTCACGCCGAAGCTGTGTTCGTTCGTCTTCCGTGAACAGGGAAAGCTGTTCCGGTTGCGGATCTTTTTTCAGCTCCGTTTGAATGGCCCTTTCCAATTCATCAAGCACGGCTCCGATATCGGCAACCTCCTGTTGCTTGCGGGATTGCAGGGTGTTGGCCAGGAACTTGAGTCGGTCTTTCGACCGGGCGTCAATCGTCTGCAAGATGGCACTTTGTGTACGGTCGAAACGTACACGGATGGCATCAAACAACGTGTCGGCGGCGGTCAGTGGCTTGGCCTCATCTAGCCATTGCTGGATTTTGGTGACCCCCTCCTCTCGGCGGAACGTCTTGTCGCCCAGATAGCCCCCAGCGACCGTCAGCTCTTCATGGAGGCGATGATGGTTACCGCCAGTGACGACCAGCCGCGAGATGATGACCACTGCAGGCCCATCAATCAGTGCGTCCGGCACCGAACGCACCGCGACACGATGCAGCTTTTTCACGTCGTCTTGTGCCCAGACCTCGGCGCGTAGCAAACGCAGGCACATCTGTACCAGTCGGTGATTCAGGTGAACCAGCACTACGTCGTCACGCCCAGTGGCAACAGCATGATCGAAAGTAATGGGCCGAATTTGCAGTGTGTGTGGGTGACGCAAGCCTTCGAGGCAGCGCGCCCACGAGCCCGAAAGCGCGGGCATCTTGAATACAGTGCCAGCAGGGGCATCAGGCAAAGCAAAGGGCTCGAGTGGCGGGCGGCCTGCCAACTTGAGGCCCGTCTTGACCGCCATGAGGATGTGCTCCGGCGTGAGGTGAAAGTCCTGCTGCGTGGTCAGCAGCCGTTCATGCAGCTTGGCGACGCGGTCTTTGAGTTCGCGCTCGGCACGCACGAAGCGTCTGGCCTTGGCGATCTTGGCTTCAGCAAGGCGGGTGTCGAGGTCCTTGAGCGAGCCTTCGATCAGCCCTGACATCTGCGGTGCGATGACCGGGTTGACGCTGCCCATGTCCGCCCGCATGGATTCGAGCTTGCGCAGTGCCCGGATGATGTCATCGCCGTGGCCGCCAATGGTTGCCTTGCCATGTTCGCCGCCATCGACGGGATGCCAGATCAACACTTCCTTCTGGCGCTGACCATGCCGGTCGATACGACCGTTGCGCTGCTCCATCACATTGGGGTTATAAGGGATCTCCAGATGGATGAGGCAATTACAGTGGTTCTGCAAGTCGATACCTTCAGATGCGGCATCAGTGGCCAGCAGGATGCGCACCGCTGAATCCGTGGGCGAGGTCTGGAAGGCTGCTTTGACCTTCTCGCGTTCATCCTGCGGCATGCCGCCATGGAGGATGGCGAGTCGATCGCCACCAAAATCGTGGCTGGCTAAGATCTCGTGCATCCACTGGTGCGTAGTGCGGTATTCGGTGAACAAGATGACCCGACGATCATTCCACTGACCGTCGTCCTTGAGATTGGCCTTGAGCCAGTCGAGGATGGCCTTGGCTTTGGCATCGACCTGGTTTTTGGCAGCCTGAGCCCAAGACCGCAGCTCGCTTAGCATTTGCTGCTGCTCTGCCGTCAGCGGTTGCGCGCGCCGTGAGGCCTCTTCGACGGCCTCGGACTGCGCGTTCTCGACCTCCTGGTCGTTGGCATAGTCTTCTTCGACCCGCAAGATGGCTTTGCGCAAAATGCGGTCGGCCATTGCATCCTTGTCCTTGCACTGGCTGCCATTGGCCAGGCTCGCAATGTGCTTCTCAAGTGTGGAAGCGAAAGCGGCGGGAGACGAAAAGAGCCGCTTCTTGAGCAACTGGTTGACGAACGACGTGCCGAACCCATTGCTTACCTTCTCGGCATCCTGCTCGCGACTCGTGCAGTAGTCGTTCAGCTTCTGGTGAATGGCCCGCTCTTGTGCCGAATACGAGGCCGGCAGCGCTTGCAAATTGCGCTGTGCATAGAGCGGCTTACCTTCGGCATCGACCAAATCGCTTTTGAGGCGTCGGATCATGACTTGGCTAAGCTGCTTTTCGTCGGGCAGGATGTTGCGAGCGAAGCGCTGATCGTCTAGCAACTCAAGCAGCGAAGTAAAGGATTCGGTGTAACCGTTGTGGGGGGTAGCCGTCAGAAACAGGCGATGCTGGAAGTGCGGGCTGATGGAGCGAATGAAACGTGTTCGCTGGCTCTCCAGCGCGTAGTTCGCGCCGGCAGCGGGGGCGATATTGTGTGCTTCATCGACCACGAGCATGTCAAATTTGCGCGGGTAGCTGGTATGAGCAGGCAAGACGTCACGCATGGCGCGCAGCCCTTCGCCGCTCTTAACCCAGTCCATGGACGCGATCAGTCGTGGATGTGAAGTCCATGGGTTGGCATGGATGCCGCGATCTCGGCGCAGCTGCTTGATGTAGGCCGTGTCGACAACCCGGAAATCAAGGCCAAACTTTTCCAGCATTTCCACTCGCCACTTTTCTTGCAGCGATGCGGGGCAAACGATCAGGACGGTGCGAGCACGGTGCCGCAGCAGCATCTCCTGAATGACCAGACCAGCCTCAATGGTCTTACCCAAGCCAACGTCATCTGCGATGAGTAGATTGACGCGCGCCATGTCGATGGCCCGTACCAGTGGATCAAGCTGGAAGTCCGCGATGGTGACACCGCTGCGGAACGGCGCTTGCAGAAAGCCTCTGTCGGCATTGGTGGCAGCACCCCAGCGAACCGCATCAAGAAAGGCTTCGAGGGTGTCGGAGTCATCTTGGCCGGAGATCGTTGGCAGCCCCGCACGTTCGATGACTTGCGCGCCAGGCTCGATCTCCCAGATGACTTCCACCTCTTCGCCCAAACCATCCTCATCAATGGATGAGAGCGTGACCGCGTTTTGTTGCGCTGCAGTTGATGTCAGCTTGGATGAGGCGACCTCGGCAACGACCCACTGGCGTCGCCTAACCTCGACCAGTTGCCCCGGCTCTGGCCGAGTGCGATAGGTCTGGTTCTGTTGCTCGATTGCGATTTCCATGAGGTCAGCGATCTTCCTGTTCAGTTCTTTTTGTGTGTGCCAGGCGACGAAGCGCCACGCTTCGATCTGCCCATGGCGACCGTCTGGACGACGATGTCGGCTGCCTCGGTCGGTTGTTCGTGTTCCCAGAATCGCAGTACCGTCCACCCGATATTCCGAAGCCGTTCGTTCGTGTTGATATCCCTAGCGCGGTTCGTTTCGATCTTTTGCCGCCAGAAGTCCGAATTCTGCTTCGGCCATGTGGCGTGTTCGGGACACCCATGCCAGAAGCATCCATCGACGAAGATGGCGATCATCAGCCCCGGAAAAGCGATGTCCGCGACTCGACGAGGTTTCTTCAGTACCTCGAAGTCGACTCGATAGCGCAGGCCTCTCCGGTGCAGATCTCGACGCAATGCGATCTCGGCACCGGTTCCCGTTCGCCGGACTTTCGCCATTCGGCGACTGGCTTCAGGAGATGAGGGCTGAACGCGTGGCATCGATGGAGTCTCGTCAGATCATCGGAGTCCGGTCGATGTCAAGTGCTCATTGATGCTGCGGGCGATAGCCCTCCCCAGGTCGACAGGAACTGCATTGCCGATGAGGCGTCCAAGAACCTTGAAACTCACCTCTCCATCATCGGGAATGAACGCATAGTCACGCGGGAAGCTCTGAATGATTGCCGCTTCTCTCAAGGTGATTGCGCGATCCTGTTCTGGGTGACCGAACCGGCCATTCCCAAACCCATAGCACTGCGTCGTCATAGTGGGGGCAGGCTTGTCCCATTCCATGCGGCCATAGACGCCCGGGTAAGTCCTGCCGCTTTCTGCGCGATGGCAATCGGCAACGAGATGCTCTGGCCAATCACGCCACGTACCGCCAGGCTTCGAAACCTTGATGCGCTTGAGGTTCCTCTCCGACAGCGTGGATGAAACGTGCAGCTTGTCTCTGGGGGCAGCCTCGCCAGCGCTCAGCGCACGTAGGCGGCCAATCGCCTGTCTCACGGTTCTGGGCTTTTCGAGCGTAGGTTTGATCATCGTGATCTCGCCGTGTCGGGATGCCAGCAGAACCATGCGTCGGCGGGTCTGTGGTACGCCATATTGGGAGCTATCGACGACATCGAACCATACGTTGTAACCGAGTCGCTTCAGCGTATCGACAAAGTCATGAAACACCTCATGCTTGGCAACGGTCGGGACGTTCTCCATCGTGATGACATCTGGTCGGGTACCCTTGGCCAGACGAGCGAACTCGTACAAGAGCCCCCATTTCCCATCCTTGCCATCAAGCTCATAGCGTTGTGCATAGGTGGAAAAAGGCTGGCAAGGTGCGCACCCTGCAAGGATCTTCAAGTCGGCTTCGCCAAACAGCGTATTCAACTCGGCAGCGGTGACCTTGCTGATGTCGCGTTCTACAAACTTGGCGCTGTTGTTGGCTTCATAAGGAAAGCGGCAAGCGGGGTCCATATCGATGCCGGCAACGACCGGTACGCCTTCGAGTACGAAGCCATGCGTCAGCCCGCCAGCTCCACAGAACAAATCAACACAAGAAATTTTCGTCATTTCAACAGCTCTCATTTCGTTTCGAGCACCGGATGAGGCGATCGAAACCCATCGATAGCAAGTCAGTCATTCGTTGCCTCGACCTTCGTTCTCTGCTGCGCCACCAGAGCGCACCCATTCATCGACTTCTTCAGACTTGAATTTCCAAAATCGGCCGATGCGATGCGCAGGCATGTTGCGTTTACTGATCCAGGCGTAAACGGTGTCCTTGCTGACGCCGAGGTATTCGGCGATCTCTTCGACCGACAACCAGCGATCTGACATGGCGTCGATTTCCATCAAAAAGTCGGAGTTTGGGTAATTTTCGAATGATCTCATGAAAATGTGTCTCGATAAACATGATTTGACTGGATTTGGGCTGGTTAGGAGTGGTTTGACGCGATTCCGATCAGACTCAGACGAGTGTTAGCGCGCTCTCAAGCGGACGACTTACCGCAACCTATTCCGATGCCGGTGACTACTGGCCGAGAATGATGTTGTCCGGAACATTGAGCACAGCGTGAACATGATCATCGCCCCGGTGACGGAGTAAATCCCACATCGTCTGGTTCCAATTTCAATCTTGGCGCACGGTATTTCTGTCCTGTTGCGCCAGCTCGACGCCGGCCCAAGCAGGCACGACTTCGGTATCACGGACGAACCACTGAAATACCTCGGTCGCCTGGGTGATGCCAGCGTATGCCTTGTCGATCTGCGCGAGTGCGTCCTTTTCGTGTTTCTCGAAACGGACTCGCTCCTGCTCCACGCCGGCCAGGCCATTTCGCGCATCGTTCAGTTGCCGTTGTGCCCGCTCGACGGCAGATTGAGCAGCCTCCAGTTCGCTCGCGCCGTTGACGATGCCCTGTTTCAGCGCCTCCGGGGTGGCTGCCGATGGCGTGCCATTGGCCTGCAACTGCGTAAGCTGGGTCTGAGCCTCGGTGAGTTGTTTTTCCAGAGCTTCGGGATTTTGCTGGTGGATGCTTTCTGCCGTCTGGTCGAGGCCGTTGTAATAGCCCTGGAAATCGTGCTGCGTATCGGCGATTTTCTGCTGACGGAATGCTGCAAGAAGCGCTGCGCCATTCCTGAGTTCGCAACGATATTCGACGACTGTTCGGCTCGTGTCGTCCTTGAACAAGCGCCAGCTATCTTTCTCGCACGAGGCACGATTCGACAGCGCGGTGGCGTAGGTATACGTGGGGTCTTGCGGGATTGAGGCCGCCTTGACGGTATCTACCTCGGAATGACCGCAGGCGGAGAGTGCCAGACTCAGCGCTGCCAGGCATGTAGAGGAAATAAGTTTCATGTTTGCTCCGAGAGAAGGTTGGATTGGTAG
This sequence comes from Achromobacter sp. HZ34, assembly GCF_002209485.1. Classification (GTDB taxonomy): domain Bacteria; phylum Pseudomonadota; class Gammaproteobacteria; order Burkholderiales; family Burkholderiaceae_B; genus Bordetella_C. The sequence goes on from NZ_NJIX01000006.1 coordinate 473,748, forward strand.
TCAGTAGTCGCTAGGTAACAAGATGGTTGTCACGGATCGGTCGGCTTCCGTGATGATCCAGACCGTCTCGCCGTCGGGCAGGTCGTAGCTTGACAGCAAGCGCTGGCCGATTAGCAAGGCCAGCTCGTTGGCGGCCAAATTTTCGGCAGACAAATTGCCCCACTCACCAAAAATATGGCGAGCGAGAAGAGAGGCGCCCGATATGCCGATAGCATCAAGCGCTTCCTGTGCAGCAGGTGTGATGACCGCTCTCCCCATCGGGAAACGCGGCCTGGGAGGGAAAGGCTTCAAAATGCAACTCCTGTAGAAATCGAGCGCGATCGCGGCCCTCCGGATGACCCGGATGCAATGAACGAGATGAGGGAACTCCAGCCGAATGGCTGGTTAGGATGTGGCGCTGGCAAGCTGACGCCGAAACGCAGCGGCCTTTGCCTGGGAACAGCGAAGATGTTGACGAATGCCGGAGACGGTGGGCGACACGATGCCCGCCTGAATATCTCGGACGAGCTTCGTGAGTTCCGTGTCTGGCTCGGGGATGGCCGGTGATGGTTCGGGTGCCGGTGGGGCGGTGGCCGCGACGGCCAAACTGTCCGTGATGAATGTCTGACTACTGGGTAACAACGCAATCCACCACAGCAGGCAAGCCATCCCTTCCAGGACGGCAGCGAACGCCAGTCCTACGAGCAGATCAAGCGTCGCATCCGTTATGCTGAAAATCGTCGCCAGCCGAGCCGTGACTGGATCACTACGAACAGCATCACGGCGGGTCTCGGCCCTGTCCTTGATGGCCTGGTATCGGCGGACTTCGCCCGCTTCGGCATCCAGGGCTTCGAGCCGGGCCGTCAGCCCTGCACGACAGACGGTCCACCTCGTCGGCAAGGTCGCTCGGCGCTGCACGACCATCGGCCAGCAAAACGGCACCAAGATAAAGACCATGGACGCGAGAGAAATTGACCGTGATGACACCGCCTCGAAGCCAGGCATTGATGAATGCCGCGCGGTCGAGGCCATCTTGCAGGGCATGCAAGTCGTTCTGAGTCAACGCAATGCTGGGCCGATGCAGTGTGTCGAGCTGGCGATGCGTCTTTTCGCCCGATAGTGCCTGCTGAAACAGCAGCTCGTTACCTTTCGCACATTCGTGCAGCGCATATGCAGCCGCTTCGTTCTCTGGGATGAACGGCTTGCGCAAGAGAGCAACCTTGTACGCGAGGACCGGCTCGTCACTGGAAAATGCCGCGTCCACCGCATGCTGAACTCGCATCCCATCGGCGCTGCTCTTGCGCTGCCATTGAGTTGCGCGTGCTACGGCCTGAGTGCGCGCGCCTTCATGGCAAACCTGTTCGAACAGTTCGCGATTAAACATGCCCATTTCCTTGCGCTCGGCCATTGTGCTCACAAGTTGGCTGAAATGGCTCGGCAGCAGAGTACGCAAGAGAGCGTCGATGACGGGGACATCCTCGCGATCCGGACTCGGAAGCGTTCGACACAGCTTCAGGCGACTGGTGAGGTCATCCTGCTCTTGGTCGCTAAATAACATGCGACGCCCATTGAAAATCTGTGCCGTAGTCTTAACCGCCCCACGCAGGCTTTGGGCGTAGTCGTCCACTAACCAATGCGTGGTGGCGTCGAGGCAATGAGCGATGCCGAAGTCGAGGCCGGCTTGCTGGATGCAAGCATCGTGCTTACTCGGGCTAGACACGTTGTTTGTGTAGGAGGGGCCGTTCATCACGCCACCTCCGTTACGCCGAGGACCTCACGAGTACGAGGGCGCGCTTTCAGCCACGCCTCTACTTCGTCCGCGATATAGACGGTCTTACGCGTGCCAAGCCTAATCGGCAATGGCCACGTCGGATCGTAGTAAGGGGATTTGGGGTCTTGCCAGTTAAATCGGGTAGTTTTCCCGATGCCGATCAAGGTATCGACTTCGGCGCCCCGCAGGTGGAGCGGTTTGATGGTGTTCATATGACCTCTGAGCATGCGGTCGTAGCTGCGTGAGGGGTCGTAGAAAATGCGCGCACCCACCACCCAGCATCCGAGTTAAGGGATGTGGTAATGGGTCGCAGTACGACCGCACGTCGGCGACTACAAAGGTTCCGCTGCTCAAGTCAGAGGTACAAAACACTACTCGGACAACCGGCTAGAGATGCCAGTCATGCGAAAGCTGGTTGGTGCGTCAACCAAGCCTGACGCGAATGAAACCACAAATTTTCTTGCGCGGCAACAAATTGTGATCTCAACGTCCAGTTGGCTAATCAGGGGCTGCGCAATTGCGTGACCGACGCACCGGACACGCACCGATCCAGATAGTCCGACCAGGACTGCATCATCTTGGCGCGAGGCTCCAGATACAGCGCGTGGTTGTATGCCGCGCTGACATCGTTGCGCTCCTGATGCGCCAGTTGCAGCTCGATATGCTCGTGCGGCCAGCCTTGCTCGTGCAGGATCGTCGAGGCAACACCCCGGAATCCGTGCCCGGTCATCTGACCTTTGTAGCCCATGCGCTCCAGCGCTTTGAGGATGGTGTTGTTTGACATCGGCTTTTTGAAGTCGCGGTCGCCAGGAAAGAGCAACTCCCGATGGCCGGTCAGTGTATGCAGCATCTGAAGCAAGGCCACTGCCTGGCGCGATAGCGGCACGATATGCGGTGACTTCATCTTCATCCGCTCGGCCGGAATGTCCCAGCAGGTATTCTCCAGATCGAATTCAACCCATCGTGCGCCAATCAATTCGCTGGTGCGCACAAAGGTCATTGCCATCAGCTTCATCGCCATGCGAGTCACCGTACTGCCCTGATAGATCTCGATATGGCGCAACAGTGCTGGTAGCTCTTTGGCATCTACGCGCGCGTAGTTTTGCTTGCGGCGAGACACAAGGATGTCGCTGGGACGGATTTCGGTGGCTGGATTGCGCGTCGCTAAGCCGTGGGCGATGGCGTAGCGGAAAATCTGGCTACAGGTTTGCAGGGAGCGCTTGGCAATGTCGAGCGCGCCGCGCTCTTCGATCGTCTTGGTCATGCGGACCAGTTCGGGCGCCTGGACTTCGCTGATAGGGCGCGCGCCCAGCGTCGGAAAGATGTCGGACTCCATGCGGCGCAACACGTATTCGGCGTGACGCTCGCTACGCGAGGGCGACCAGTGGTTCCACCACTGGCGGGCGACCTCAGAGAAGGTCGTACCCGCCGGAGCCAAGCCCTGTTGCTTACGTTCGACCATTGGGTCGGTGCCCGATGCCAGCAATTTCCGAGCGGCTTGGTGCGCCTCGCGGGCTTCGGCAAGGCTCACGTCCGGGAACACGCCCAGCGCCATGACCTTTTCCTTGCCATCGACGCGGTATTTCCAGCGCCAGTACTTGCCCGCCTGATTGACCAACAGATAGAGCCCGCCGCCATCAGCGAGCTTCTGGGGCTTCTCGGCAGGTTTTACTTTGAGGACTTGTTGGTGCGTCAGTGGCATGTTGGGGGTATCTAGCTTTGGGGGTACGTGGACATACCCCCAAAAATACCCCTCGAGCTACCGGATTGCAACGAACCCTATCAGACCACCCAGAAGCAAAAAAGCCCGTGAAACTTTGATTTCACGGGCTTTCTGCCTATTTTCCGAACCGATTTGGATCGCTTCGGACTAGATTTTGGCGGAGAGGGTGGGATTCGAACCCACGGTACGGGGATACCGTACGCCTGATTTCGAGTCAGGTACATTCGACCACTCTGCCACCTCTCCGGGGTACCGCTTTCAATAACCCCGTGGTCGAATCGAGGCTATCGTTTTGCCGCCAGCCAAGATCGTCATCAAGAAGAACTCAACTCCCTTTCGGGTATCCACCGCCACACAAGTTTGATGCCTGAATTGTGTGGGGAGCAGCAAAGTCCGCCATTCTAGCAGACATTTTGGAAATGTGGCTAGCCATTCGAAAAGTTGTTGAATTGCTGCACAGGGGATCTAACCCGCTTGGGTAATTTCTTGTCAGAATGCGTCTCTTAGCGCCCACGCCGCCAGGATGCCCGCATGGAAATCGTCATCATCCTTCTGCTGTCCGCCGTGATCTGCGTGCCGTTGACGCAGTTGCTGGGTCTGGGCGCGATTCCGGGTTATCTGCTGGCGGGCATATTGATCGGGCCGTATTGCCTGGGCCTGGTCCAGGACGTTCCCGCCATCACCAATATCTCCCAGCTGGGCGTGGTCATGATGCTGTTCGTGATCGGCCTGGAAATGGCACCCGCCCGCCTGTGGGCCATGCGGCGCGAGGTCTTTGGCATCGGCTCGCTGCAGATGTTCGTCAGCGCCGCCGCCTTGTCGCTGCTGCTGGGCGGCGTCCTGCGCCACCTGATCGGCATGTCATGGGCCGGCGCCATCCTGTGCAGCCTGGCCCTGTCGCTGTCCTCCACCGCCGTCGCCATGCGCCTGCTCGATGAGCGTGATCTCAGCCGCACGCCCATGGGCCGCACGGCCGTCGGGATCCTGCTGTGGCAGGACATGGCCGCCATTCCCGTCCTGGTCGCGGTGGGCGTCATCGGCGGCGGCGGCACCCGTACGCCATCCTTCATGGAAGGCCTGGTCGGCGTCGCCGTGGTGGTCCTGGGGCGCGGCCTGCGCCTGTTGGGATGGGCCGAACGAGCCCAGCTGAAGGAACTCTTCACCGCCGCCACGCTGCTGGTGGTGATAGGCACGGCCCAACTGTTCGACCACGCCGGCTTGTCCGCCGGCCTGGGCGGTTTCCTGGTGGGCGTGGTGCTGGCCAAGTCACGCTTTCGCGAAGGCATGGAAGAGAGCATCGAACCCTTCAAGGGCCTGCTGCTGGGCCTGTTCTTCCTGTCCATCGGCATGGTCATCAACCTGGAAGTCCTGCGCGACCACTGGCTTTTCGTAATCCTGGGCGTGGTCGGTCTGCTGGCGATCAAGGGCCTCATCCTGTACGGCATCGCGCGCTGGTCCGGCCTGCCGTCCTACCATCGCCTGCCGTTTGCCATCGGCCTGGCGCAGGGCGGGGAGTTCGGCTTCGCCATCTTCAACGAAGCCGTGGATAACAGTCTGCTGACAGTTCCCCACCGCGATCTCATCTCGGTGGTAGTGGCGGTGTCCATGGCCATCGTCCCCGTATGGCTGAAAGTGCTCGAACGCTTGCGCATGCGCGCGCGGGCGCGACGCGGCTACACTCCCGAAGCGGCGGCGGACTGATCCCGGCGCCGCGCGACCGCGCCTTCCCGCAAGCAGCCAGGCGCTCGGCGGGCCGGCGGTCCCTCCCTTCATCATTCCCTTACGCGGTTAGGAGAATCTTCATGCTCAAAGGAAAAGTAGCGGTCGTCACCGGATCCACCAGCGGCATCGGCCTGGGGATCGCCACGGCGCTGGCCGCGCAAGGGGCGGATGTGGTGTTGAACGGTTTCGGCGACGCCGCCGAAATCGAGAAGACGCGTGCCGGCCTGGCCCTGGCACACGGCGTCAAGGCGCTGTATGACGGCGCCGACCTGAGCCGCGGCGACGCCGTGCGCGGCCTGGTCGAGAACACCGTCAAGCAGATGGGCCGCATCGACATTATCGTCAACAACGCCGGCATCCAGCACACGTCGCTGATCGAGGACTTCCCCGCCGAGCGCTGGGACGCCATCATCGCGCTGAACCTGTCGGCCGTCTTCCACGGCACGGCTGCCGCCTTGCCCCATATGAAGAAGCAGGGCTGGGGCCGCATCATCAATATCGCCTCCGCCCACGGCCTGGTCGGTTCGGCCAACAAGTCGGCCTACGTCGCCGCCAAGCACGGCGTGGTCGGGCTGACCAAGGTGACCGCGCTGGAAACAGCGGGGCAGGGCATCACCGCCAACGCCATCTGCCCGGGCTGGGTGCGCACCGCTCTGGTGGAAAAACAGATCAGCGCCATCGCCGCGCAAAAAGGCATCAGCCAGGAAGAAGCCGCGCGCGACCTGCTGGGCGAAAAGCAGCCGTCGCTGCAGTTCGTCACGCCGGAGCAACTGGGCGGCACGGCGGTCTACCTGGCTTCGCCGGCGGCCGAGCAGGTGACCGGCACCACGATCTCGGTCGATGGCGGCTGGACCGCCCGTTGATGCGCGCGCCTGTCCGGGCAAAGCCCCGGTGGCCGCAAGACCTTGGCCTGCCAAGGTTTTGAATCCCTCCGATATCTACAATCAAACCCATCAAAGCTATCCAGGCAAGAAAAAGGAACCCGTTTCCATGCTGTATCTGTTGTCTCCCGCCAAGAAGCTGGACTATGACACCCCGGTGCAGGTCCAGGAACACACCCAGCCGCTGTTCGTCGACCAGGCCGCCGAACTGATCAAGGTGCTCAAGACCAAATCGGCCGACGATATCTCCGCGCTGATGACCTTGAGCGCGGCGCTGTCCGAGCTGAACGTGCGCCGTTACGCCGAGTGGAAGCCCAAGTTCACCCAGGCCAATTCGCGCCAGGCCATCCTCGCCTTCAATGGCGATGTCTACGAAGGCCTGCAGGCCGACACGCTGACGCCCGCCCAACTGGCCTGGGCCCAGGAACATGTAGGCATTCTCAGCGGCCTGTACGGCGTACTGCGGCCCCTGGACCTGATGCAGCCTTATCGCCTGGAAATGGGCACGCGCCTGGAAACCAAGCGCGGCAAGAGCCTGTACGAGTTCTGGGGTGCCCGCATCGCCGAGTACCTGAACGAACGCCAGGCCGGCGCCAAGAAGCCCATCATCGTCAACCTGGCTTCCGAGGAATATTTCAAGTCGGTCGACTTGAAGACCCTGCAGGCGCGCGTGGTGCAGTGCGTGTTCCAGGACTGGAAGAACGGCGCCTGGAAGATCATCAGCTTCCACGCCAAGCGCGCGCGCGGCCTGATGGCGCGCTACGCCATTACGCACAAGGCAGGCACGCCGGAGAAGCTGCAAGGCTTCGACAGCGAAGGCTATGCCTACGCGGCGGACGTGTCGACGCCGGATAAGCTGGTATTCCGGCGCCAGCTGGAAGGCTGAGCGCGCCGGCTCAGCGGGCATTCCAAGGCGGCCCGTCCGAGGCGGGGCGCCAGCCTGGCACTCATCCCAACGCCCCGCTTTCCTGCCGGATCATCTGCCCTGCCTTGACCATCAGCTTCAGTGGATAGGCCAGGGCGGCCAGGTCGCCCTGGTTGTCCAGTTGCTCCGGCAGCGGCGGCACCGGCGGGCGCGCCGGGTCGAGCATGATCACGATGTCTTGCAAGGTATCCTGGACCGACGCCGGAGGGTCTTCGGCCAGGGTCGACAGCGTCGGCACCGCGGCGGTGGTCTGCGACGCCAGGATATGGTTCTGTATCAGCAGGTTGTTCAACTCCGGCACGAACTGCTGGCGCGAGCGCGGCTCGCTGGTCATGCGGTAGAACGCCTCGGCGAAATTGCTGAAGGAAATATGCACGTTCTTGCGTGCCAGCCGCCAGTTCAGGTCGGCTTCCTCCTCGTCCGGCTGCGGCGGCACGTCGGGCTGCGGCCCCTGCACCAGCGCGGCGGTGACGGGGGCCTGGGCCGCCTTGGCCATCTGCTTGCGGCGCATCACTTCCGCATAGCGCAGCCCCGCGTTCAGGTATTCCCGGTTCGCATTGATCGCCGCGCGTGCCAGCGGCCCCATGAAGCGCGATTCCCACCAGGGGAAAGCGTAGCTGCACAGCAAGGCCACGGCGCAGCCGATCAGGGTATCCAGGGCGCGTTCCCCGATCACCGCCATCGACACCGTTCCCGGTGACACGAAGTGGAACACCAGCACCACGAACAGCGTATTGAACACCGCGCTGCCCATGTAATTGAGCAGCACCAGGCTGTTGCCCATGATGCAGGCGACCAGCAGGGCGCCGAACAAAATGGCGGGCTTGTCGGTAAGGTTCAGCAGGACGGCCGCCAGCAGGCAGCCCAGCAAGGTGCCCATCAGGCGCCAGCCGTTGCGCTGGCGGGTCAGCGCGAAGCCGGGCTTCATGACGATGACGATGGTCAGGATGATCCAGTAGTTGTGCGCCGAGAACGCTTCGGTCACCCATAGTTCGGTAAGGATCATCGCTACCGATGCGGCCAGGGTCACCCGCAGGGCGTAGCGGAAATTGGGCGAATTCAGGCGCAGGTTGCTGGTCAGCATGCCGAGGCGGAATTCCTGGCGGGTCATGAAGCGCGTCAGCGACTTGTCGATGCGCAGGGCGCTGGTGGGCAACGCGTCCGGGCTGGCCTGGGTGTGGTCGGCCAGGCGGTCGACGATGCGGCTGGCATTGCGCAGGCGGCGCTGGATCTGGATCAGCACGGCCAGGGTCTCGGGTTCGCGTTCGGCCAGGCCGGCCTGCTTGAGCAGGTCGATTTCATATTCCATGGCCCGCAGTTCGGCCTTGATGCTGGTGCGGCGGCGCACTTTGTCATTGCTGGACAAGGCCAGGGCGACGCGATTCATCTCCAGCGACATCTTGATCAGTGAGTCGTGCATGAACAGCAGCAGGTCGTTGCCGCTGAGCGCCCGCCGCAGATACGCGTAGTCGGTGTGCGTGGCGAACAGCGTGTCCATCAACTGCAGCATGTCGACGAACATATTCCACACCATGACGCGGCGGGCGTCCCCCGCCCCTTTGCCGCGCGGCAGCTGGCGCAGCACCATGTCGCGCGCGGCCTGGTGCTTTTCCGTCATGGCGGACTGGCGCTGGATCACGGTGCTGTAGCAGGTGTCCAGGTCCTCGGCCTCGTCGTAGAAGGCGGCGCGCGCCTCCATATAGTCGGCGGTGGCGAACAGGGCGACCGACATGGCCTGCTGTTCTTCGCGCAGCCAGAAGATGCGGCTGAAGGTCAGGCTGAAAGCCAGGTAGAAGAGGGCGCCGCCCAGCGTCCCGGCCGCGTGCAGCAGCACCTGGTTCGGCTGCAGGGGCGAGTGCATCGTCAGGGCCATCACCAGCAGGCCGCCGAAACCGATCAGGCCGCCGCGCTTGCCGAACACGGTCAGCATGGAATAGGCGAAGCACTGCAGCGTCACCACTACCCACAGGATGGCGGGCTGCGTCGAGGCAAACCCGGTGATGATCACCGTGAAGGTCGCCAACAGGGCACCGCCCAGCATTTCGTTGGTGCGATGGCGCTGCGGGCCGCCCGGCTGGTCGATGATGGATACGCACTGGGCGCCGAACGTGGCGACCAGGCCCAGCGTATAACGGTCGAACAGCACGCCCAGGATCAAGACCGGCAGCAGCATCCCCGTGGCTTGCCGCACCCCTCCGAAAAAATAGTGGCTGTAGAGAAATTTGCGGAGGCTGGTAAGGCGCAAATCCATAGGGTGGTGGGTCCGGACGTGATGTTGCGACAAGTATAGAGAGAGTAACGGGCGCTTTGGCGGGTTATGTCCCCGCAATTTCCAGTGAATTGTGTGGCATTTTTACTGCTGGGGCGGCGTTTTTACGCTCCGGGGGCCTATTGATTTGCCAGGGCGAGGGCAAACACGGTAAAGTCCTTCGCTCGCACCGGTCCGTCATCTGTGTCCGGTGTTGAATGGTCAGCAAGACCGCCGGTCCACCGACCGGCAGCAAGCGCCAGTAGTACCCTGCCATTGGCCGCGCCAAAAGCGTGCAGTCAAGGCTTCCATTTCGATCTCCGGCGCCCATGTGGGCGCATGCACTGCGTTTTAGATGGACGCGTGCCGGATCGGTAGGGCGTTCGGGTGGCGCGGTTCCGTGAACCGCAAAGCGCCGATCGTGTTACCGCAGCCGGTATCGGGTTCCGCCGCCGCCGTATCCGGGCGAGGCACTCCAGAACGTTGGGCCGGAAACAGGGAAAGGAACACAATATGGAACTCAATGGCGCCGACATCGTCGTGCGTTGCCTTGCGGATGAGGGCGTGGAACACGTCTTCGGATACCCGGGCGGCGCGGTGCTCTACATCTACGACGCAATCTTCAAGCAGGACAAGTTCCAGCACATCCTCGTTCGCCACGAACAGGCTGCCGTGCATGCGGCCGATGCCTATTCGCGTTCGTCGAACAAGACGGGTGTCTGTATCGTCACCAGCGGCCCCGGCGTGACCAATGCGGTCACCGGCATCGCCACCGCCTACATGGACTCCATTCCGATGGTGATCATCAGCGGCCAGGTGCCCACCGCGGCCATCGGCGAAGACGCCTTCCAGGAATGCGATACCGTGGGCATCACGCGCCCCTGCGTGAAGCACAATTTCCTGGTACGTGACGTCAAGGACCTGGCCGATACGCTGCGCCGCGCTTTCTACATCGCGCGCACCGGCCGTCCCGGCCCCGTGCTGGTCGACATCCCCAAGGACATCACCCTGGCGCCGGGCAAGTACACCCCGCCCAAGGGCGAAATCACCATGCGTTCCTACGCGCCGGTGACCAAGGGCCACCAGGGCCAGATCAAGAAAGCCGTGCAGATGCTGCTGGCGGCCGAACGGCCCATGATCTACACGGGCGGCGGCGTCATCCTGTCGGACGCCGCGCCCGAGTTGGCCGAACTGGTCGACTACATGGGCGCGCCGTGCACCAATACGCTGATGGGCCTGGGCGGCTTGCCGGCCAGCCACCCCAGCTTCCTGGGCATGCCCGGCATGCACGGCACGTACGAAGCCAATATGGCGATGCAGCATTGCGACGTGCTGCTGGCCATCGGTGCCCGCTTCGACGACCGCGTCATCGGCAATCCCAAGCATTTCGCGCAAAACCCGCGCAAGATCATCCACGTGGACATCGACCCCTCGTCGATCTCCAAGCGGGTGCGGGTGGACGTGCCCATCGTCGGCAACGTCAAGGACGTGCTGGTGGACATGCTGGCGCAGTTCCGCGCCGCCGACACCAAGCCGCCGGCGCTGGCCAAGTGGTGGCAGCAGGTCAATACCTGGCGCGGCAAGGAATGCCTGAAGTACACCAACTCGGATGAGGTCATCAAGCCTCAGTTCGTGGTGGAAAAGCTGTGGGAAGTGACCGGCGGCAATGCCTTCGTCACGTCGGACGTGGGCCAGCACCAGATGTGGGCGGCCCAGTACTACCGCTTCGGTTCGCCGCGCCGCTGGATCAATTCCGGCGGCCTGGGCACCATGGGTGTGGGGCTGCCCTACGCCATGGGCGTGCAGATGGCCAATCCGGGAGAAGACATCGCCGTCATCACCGGCGAGGCGTCCATCCAGATGAACATCCAGGAATTGTCGACCTGCCAGCAATATCATCTGACGCCCAAGATCGTGTGCCTGAACAACCGGTTCCTGGGCATGGTTCGGCAGTGGCAGCAGATCGACTACGGCTCGCGCTACTCCGAGTCCTATATGGATTCCCTGCCTGACTTCGTCAAGGTGGCGGAAGCCTACGGCCACGTCGGCCTGCGCATCGAGCGCCCGGCGGACGTCGAGCCGGCGCTGCGCGAGGCTTTCAACAAGCACAAGAAGCGGTTGGTGTTCCTGGACTTCATCACCGACCGGACCGAGAACGTGTGGCCGATGGTCAAGGCCGGCCGCGGCCTGACCGAGATGCTGCTCGGCTCGGAAGATCTGTAAGAGGGCGCCATGAAACACGTTATCTCCATCCTGCTCGAAAACGAGCCCGGCGCCTTGTCCCGCGTGGTCGGCCTGTTTTCGGCACGCGGCTACAACATCGAAACCTTGACCGTGGCGCCCACCGAGGACGACACGCTGTCCCGCATGACCATCGTCACCACCGGTTCGGACGAAGTGATCGAACAGATCACCAAGCACCTGAACCGCCTGGTGGATGTGGTGAAGGTGGTGGACCTGACCGAAGGGGCGCACATCGAACGCGAGCTCATGCTCGTCAAGGTGCGCGCGGTCGGCAAGGAACGCGAGGAAATGAAGCGCATGGCCGACATTTTCCGCGGCCGCATCATCGACGTCACCGACAAGTCCTACACCATCGAACTGACCGGTGTACAGGAAAAGATCTCCGCCTTCATCGAGGCGCTGGATCGCAGCGCGATTCTGGAAACCGTCCGCACTGGGGTTTCGGGAATCGGACGCGGTGAACGAGTACTGAAGCTGTAGCACGGCGGGCAACCAGCCGGCCGCGCCTTGCCAGACGCCTCTGGCCGCGGTGAAAGCCCAATTTGTATTTTCGATTTGAACCAGATTCCTAGATAAATATCGGAGCACCCCATGAAAGTTTTCTACGACAAAGATGCTGATCTCTCCCTGATCAAGGGCCGTACGGTCGCCATCATCGGCTACGGCTCGCAAGGCCACGCCCACGCCCAGAACCTGAACGACTCCGGCGTGAAGGTCGTGGTCGGCCTGCGCAAGGATGGCGCTTCGTGGAGCAAGGCCGAGAAGGCCGGCCTGAAAGTCCAGGAAGTGGCCGAAGCCGTCAAGAACGCCGACGTGGTCATGATGCTGTTGCCCGACGAGAACATCGCCAAGGTCTACCGCGACGACGTGCACGCCAACATCAAGGCCGGCGCCGCGCTGGCTTTCGCGCACGGCTTCAACGTGCACTACGGCCAAGTGGTGCCGCGTGAAGACATCGACGTCATCATGATCGCCCCCAAGGCCCCGGGCCACACCGTGCGTTCGACGTACGCCCAAGGCGGCGGCGTGCCCCACCTGGTGGCCGTGTACCAGGACAAGTCCGGCGCCGCCCGTGACGTGGCCCTGTCGTACGCCAGCGCCAACGGCGGCGGCCGTGCCGGCATCATCGAAACCAACTTCCGCGAAGAAACCGAAACCGATCTGTTCGGCGAACAGGCCGTGCTGTGCGGTGGTACCGTCGAGCTGATCAAGGCCGGTTTCGACACGCTGGTGGAAGGCGGCTACGCGCCCGAAATGGCTTATTTCGAATGCCTGCACGAACTGAAGCTGATCGTCGACCTGATCTATGAAGGCGGTATCGCCAACATGAACTACTCGATCTCGAACAACGCTGAGTTCGGCGAATACGAGACCGGCCCCAAGATCGTCACCGACGAAACCCGCAAGGCCATGCGCCAGGCCCTGACCGACATCCAGACCGGCGAATACGCCAAGCGCTTCATCCTGGAAAACACGGCCGGTGCCCCGACCCTGACCTCGCGCCGCCGCATCAACGCGGAGTCGCAGATCGAAGTGGTCGGCGCCAAGCTGCGCGCCATGATGCCCTGGATCGCCGCCAACAAGCTGGTGGACAAGTCCAAGAACTAATGGGCATCCGGGGAAGGGTACAATCCTTGCCCCGCCACCTGGGCCGCGGCACGACCGCGGCCCGGGAACAGAATTTGCATCCGGCGGCATGCTCAGGCATGCCGCTTTTTTTGCCCTGTCAGGGCTCAATCCGTCTCGTCTTGCCACAGCCGTCGGAGGCCAAACGGGGCCATATCGGTTAACCTTCGCCTACGATGAATAAACCCCCTTATCCCCATCCCATCATTGCCCGCGAGGGCTGGCCTTTCCTGGCCGGTGCCATCGTGATTGCCCTGCTGGTGACTTTCTGGTCGCCGGGCGTGTCGGTGATCTTCTGGATCCTGGCGCTATTCGTACTGCAATTTTTCCGCGATCCGCCCCGCATGGCGCCGGATTCGGCCACCGCGGTGCTGTCTCCCGCCGATGGCCGCATCGTCGCGGTGGAAACCGTGCGCGATCCCTATGCCGACCGTGACGCGCTGAAGATCAGCGTGTTCATGAACGTGTTCAACGTCCACTCCAACCGCTCGCCGGTGGATGGCGAAGTGCTGGATGTGCAATATTTCCCTGGCAAATTCGTCAATGCCGCCCTGGCCAAGGCTTCGCTGGAAAACGAGCGCAACGCCATGGTGCTGCGCACGCCCGCCGGCCATACGGTCACGGCGGTGCAGGTAGCCGGCCTGGTGGCCAAGCGTATCCTCTGTTATGCGCGCAAGACCGACAAGCTGACGCGCGGCCAGCGCTACGGTTTCATCCGCTTCGGTTCGCGGGTGGACGTTTACCTGCCGCCTGCCGCGCGTCCGCGCGTGGCGCTGGGTGACAAGGTCAGCGCCACCAGTTCAGTGCTGGCCGATTTGCCGGCCGCGGTCAGCGAATCGTCCGTGGGTTGAGGCGCCGACGCGCCCCCGCCTTCGTTCCGACGCCACCGATGTCATCCCTGCCACTTTAGACGCCCGCCATGCCCAAACTTTCGATGCGCGACGCCGAGAACCGCCACCGCAGCATCTACCTGCTGCCCAACGCGTTTACCACGGCTGCCCTGTTTGCCGGCTTCTATGCCGTGGTGCAGGCCATGAACAACCAGTTCGAGGCCGCGGCCATCGCGATTTTCGCGGCCATGGTCCTGGATGGCATGGATGGCCGTGTGGCGCGCCTGACCAATACCCAGTCCGCCTTCGGCGAGCAGTACGACTCGCTGTCGGACATGACCTCCTTCGGCGTCGCGCCGGCGCTGGTCATGTACGAATGGATGCTCAACGAGCTGGGGCGCTGGGGCTGGCTGGCCGCCTTCGTCTACGTGGCGGGCGCGGCACTGCGCCTGGCACGCTTCAATGCCAATATCGGCGTGGTCGACAAGCGTTTCTTCCAGGGGCTGCCCAGCCCTTCGGCGGCGGCGCTGGTGGCCGGTTTCGTGTGGCTGGCGGTGGATAACAAGCTGCCCATCCATGATTCCTTCATGGCCTGGACGGCGTTCGTCGTCACCATGTATGCCGGCATCGCCATGGTCACCAACGTACCGTTCTATAGCGGCAAGAGCTTCGCCCTGGGCCGCAGCGTGCCGTTCTGGATGATCCTGCTGGTGGTGGCCGCCTTCGTTTTCGTCTCCAGCGATCCCCCGGTCGTGCTGTTCGGCCTGTTCGTGGTCTATGGCGTGTCGGGCTGGTTCCTGCTGGCCTGGCGCTGGAGCCGTGCCCGTCGGCTGCAGCGTAGCCGCCTGCGCAACGGCGGGCCGCAGTGATGTGAATCCGAGCCCGGCCAAAGCCGGGCTTTTTTACATCCATCCCATGCCGAAACGATCGTCCTCGTACATCGGATCCGGCCCGGGATGGTGGCGCGTGACGCGGTCGCCGTCGCGCCCCATGTAGACGTACATCAGCGAATTCCACACGTCGTTTTCCCGATACCGGTAAGACCAGACCACCTGCCGCACGCTGGGCAGGCCGACCTGGTCGATGATGGCCGGCGGGCCGAATTCACAGCGCACTTTTTCCGCCGGCCAGTCGCCGTCGTCGAGCAGCTTGAAGTGCTCGTCCGTCAGCAGCCGCTCCACCCGGTCGATGCGGCCGTCGGCGCCGACGTTGGCGCCCCACGCATATTGGCCCAGCGGCTGTTGGCTCCAGATCACCCGCCGGCCGCCACCGTCCGGCCCTGGCCCCGGCCCCGGCCCCGGCCTTACACAAGTGAAATTGGGGCGGCCGTAGTCGGCTTCCACCTGGGCCAGCGGTGCGCCCGGCGGTACTTTAGCCGCCATGTCGGCGCAACCCGCCAGCATGGCCAGGGTGGTCAAGGCCAGCGGCAGCGCCAGCCGCTGGGCAAGGGCTTTGGGGCGCGACCGGCCAGGCCGCGTGGCACGAGCCGGGTTCGAGAATCGGCGCGAATCAATGGGGGACAGGGTTCCTGATGAATCGGGCATGGAAGTCTCCGGGCGCCGCCTGAACGCCTGATGAAAGAATGCAGGGGACAAATCCCGGCTTTCAGCTATAATCCTTCGGTTCTCCGGCATAGACGTCCGGAAAACGTGTATTCCAAGGCATACAGTATCTATTTGGCAAGACGCATCGACAATCGATGCCTGGCTCGTAGTAGAAATCATTTTTAACCCACGTCCGGGCGCCTCGGCCCTGACGCATGTTCGAAGAGGTCATTACATGTCCGTCGCTGACATCAAGAAGTCCGATATCGTCGCGCAATTCCAGCGCGCTCAGGGCGATACCGGCTCCCCCGAAGTTCAGGTGGCTCTGCTCACCGCCCGCATCAATGAGTTGACTGGTCACTTCAAGGAACACATGAAGGATCACCACTCGCGCCGCGGTCTGCTGCGCATGGTCAGCCGCCGTCGCAAACTGCTCGACTACCTCAAAGGCCGTAATCCCGATTCTTATCGCGCTCTGATCGAAAAACTCGGTCTGCGCAAGTGATCGACGGGGTCGGTTCCCCATGACGCAACCGTGGCCGGTGCGACTCTGTCGCAGCGGCCACGGTTTTTCATTTGTAAGGAATAATCGTCATGTTCAATAAAGTGACTAAAACGTTCCAGTACGGCCAGCACACGGTCGTTATGGAAACCGGCGAAATCGCCCGCCAGGCCTCTGGTGCCGTTGTCGTGTCGATCGATGACACCGTCGTGCTCGCCACGGTCGTGGCCGCGAAGAAAGCCAAGGCCGGCCAGGACTTCTTTCCGCTGACCGTCGATTACATCGAGAAGACCTATGCTGCCGGCCGCATCCCCGGCGGGTTCTTCAAGCGCGAAGGCAAGCCGTCGGAAAAAGAGACGCTGACGTCGCGCCTGATCGACCGTCCGCTGCGCCCGCTGTTCCCGGAAGGCTTCTACAACGATGTGCAGGTTGTGATCCACACGGTTTCGGTCAACCCCGAGATCGACCCTGACATCCCCGCCATGATCGGCGCTTCCGCCGCCCTGGCCATCTCCGGCATCCCCTTCAACGGCCCCATCGGCGCCGCTCGCGTTGGCTACATCAATGGCCAGTACGTGCTGAACCCGACTGCCGCGCAGACCAAGACGTCGAACCTGAACCTGGTCGTCGCCGGTACCGAGACCGCCGTGCTGATGGTGGAATCGGAAGCCGACCAGCTGTCGGAAGAAGTGATGCTGGGTGGTGTGGTCTACGGCCACGAACAACTGCAAGCCGCCATCAACGCCATCCACGAACTGGTGCGCGATGCTGGCAAGCCCGACTGGGATTGGGCGCCTGCGCCCAAGAACGACGCGCTGATCGCCGCTGTTGGCGCCGCTGGCCAGGACGGCCTGGTTGCCGCCTACCAAGTCCGCGAAAAGCAGGCTCGTACCACCAAGCTGCGTGAAGTCTACGCCGATGTGCGTACCCGCCTGGCCGCGCAGGCTGCCGAAACCGGCACCGGCGAGCCCGACGGCGTCACCGTCGACAATATCCTGTTCGATATGGAATCGCGCATCGTGCGCAGCCAGATCCTGAACGGCGAACCGCGTATCGACGGCCGCGACACCCGCACCGTGCGTCCGATCAGCGTGCGCCTGGGCGTGCTGCCGCGCGCACACGGCAGCGCCCTGTTCACCCGCGGCGAAACGCAAGCCCTGGTGGTTGCCACGCTGGGCACCAAGCAGGACGAGCAGATCATCGACGCGCTGATGGGCGAGTACCGTGACCGCTTCATGATGCACTACAACATGCCTCCGTTCGCCACCGGCGAAACCGGTCGCATCGGCGTGCCCAAGCGTCGCGAAATCGGCCACGGCCGCCTGGCCAAGCGCGCCCTGGTGCCGCTGCTGCCCGCGCCCGAAGATTTCCAATACACCATCCGTATCGTCTCGGAAATCACCGAATCCAACGGCTCGTCGTCGATGGCATCGGTGTGCGGCGGTTCGCTGGCCATGATGGACGCCGGCGTGCCCGTCAAGGATCACGTGGCCGGTGTGGCCATGGGCCTGATCCTGGACAACGGCAAGTTTGCCGTGCTGACGGACATCCTGGGTGACGAAGATCACCTGGGCGACATGGACTTCAAGGTTGCCGGTACCGAGAAGGGCGTGACCGCGCTGCAGATGGACATCAAGATCCAGGGCATCACCAAGGAAATCATGCAGGTCGCGCTGGCGCAAGCCCGTGAAGGCCGCCTGCACATCTTGGACGAGATGAAGAAATCCCTGGGCGAGTCGCGTGGCGAGCTGTCGGCTTTCGCGCCGCGCATGCTGACCATCAAGATCAACCCCGAGAAGATCCGTGACGTGATCGGCAAGGGCGGCGCCACCATCCGCGCGCTGACCGAAGAAACCGGCACCCAGATCGACATCTCCGACGACGGCACCATCGTGATCGCCAGCGTGGATGAAAATCAGGCCAAGGAAGCGCAACGCCGTATCGTCGAGCTGACCGCCGACGTCGAAGTGGGCCAGATCTACGACGGCTCCGTCCTGCGTCTGCTGGACTTCGGCGCCATCGTGCAAGTGCTGCCGGGCCGCGACGGCCTGCTGCACATCTCGGAGATCGCCAACTACCGCATCGCCAACATCAACGACGTGTTGAAGGTGGGCCAGGCAGTGCGCGTGAAGGTCATCGAAGCTGACGACAAGGGCCGTCTGCGCCTGTCCGTCAAGGCTATCGGCGGCATCGAGCAGCAGCAAAACCAGACGGCCGCGGAAACGCCGGCCGCCACGGAAACCCCGGCGGGCTAAGCCGCAAGGGTGACAGTGCAGGTGTCCCGCTGCCTTTGGTGGCGGGATGCCTGAAAGAACGGCGCCTGCGGGCGCCGTTCTGCTTTTCGACTGCCCTGGCCGCTTTTTGGGGTAAAGTTTTGTCGGCATTGGATGGCAAGAGGGGGGCCGATAATGGATGTATGCATGGCTGAGCGTGGGCAAGACATTGCGCAGGGCTGATGGCGCGCTGGCCCGCGTCGGTCCTGGCTCGAGGGCTGGAATGGGGCCTGGGCTGGGCCGTGGGCTGAAGCGCGCTGCCTACGGCGCCGTGGCGTTTTCACTGTCCTTGACCCTGGCCGCTTGCATGAATCCCCAGGCCACCTCCAGCGATGGCCGCGGGCCGCGCAGCGAAAGCATGTCCGCCGACCAGTTCGGCCAGACGGATTTCAATCGCACCGTCACGCTGGAGATGCGTGACAACCTCAACAGCCTTTATTCGCTGGCCGACAAGCTGTACCGCCGCAATCCGCGTGAATGGCGCAAAGCGGGCATGGCGGACCAGGCGGCCGCCATTACGCATTTGCGCCAGTTGATCGACACCCGCAGACCGCCCGGCGGCTTGAGCGGCCTGCGCGACATCCAGGTGCTGGCCGTGTCGCTGGATCCCAATTACCAGGGCGACCGGGTGGCCGCGTTCATCTTTGGCCTGGCCGACACCATCATTGCAGCGCACAACGGCAAGACGCGTTTCTACGTGGCCGACATCCTCGACGGCCAGCGCGTTTATAACGCGGCGCGCAACGTCGAGGCCGCCGCCTGGCTGCTGGCCAGCCGGCGCGATAGCGCCGGCAATCCCTTGCTGCTGGCCAATGAAATCAGCGGCACCGCCGTGAATCTGAGTTTCGAGCGGGAATTCGGTGCCATCATCGGACGTCTGGACCTGATCGCCAACCTGTTGGGCGAAAACAGCCGCCGCATCGGGATCAATTATGCTCAGGGCTTGATGTTCTTTAATTTCCTGCCGGTGCGGTAGCCGTCCGGGCAGGCCGTCGTTTCTTCGTCAGGACGCCATCGTGATCGATCTTTCCGATATCCAGGCCGCGCGGCAAAACCTCCAGGGGCAGGTGCTGAACACGCCCTTCACCCATTCGCGCACGCTGTCCGACATGCTGGGCGCGGAAATCTGGCTGAAATTCGAGAATCTGCAGTTCACCGCGTCTTTCAAGGAGCGCGGCGCGTTCAATCGCATGCGCCTGCTGACCGACGACGAGCGTGCTTGTGGCGTGATCGCCGTGTCGGCAGGCAACCATGCCCAAGGCGTGGCCTATCACGCCCAGCGCATGGGCGTGCCGGCGGTGATCGTGATGCCGCGCTTCACGCCGACCGTGAAGGTGGCCAATACTCGCCGCTACGGCGCCGAGGTGGTGCTGGCGGGCGATACCTTCGACGATGCGCAAGCGCATGGCTATGAGCTGGCGGCCAAGCGCGGCCTGGTGATGATCCATCCGTATGACGACGCGGCGGTGATCGCCGGGCAGGGCACGGTCGCCTTGGAAATGCTGGAAGTGCGCCCGGACCTGGATATGCTGGTCGTGCCGATCGGCGGGGGCGGGCTGATCGGTGGCATCGCCACGGCGGCCAAGGCCTTGCAGCCGAACCTGCAGGTGATCGGCGTGCAGACCGAGCGCTTTCCCTCCATGTATGCGACGCTGGCCGGCAAGGAATTGCCGCATGGACCGTACACCATCGCCGAGGGGATCGCCGTGAAGTCGCCGGGGCGCATCACCCGCGAGATCGTCGCGCGCCTGGTCGACGATATCCAGCTGGTGAGCGAGGCCGATATCGAGCACGCCATCGTGGTGCTGCTGGAAATCGAAAAGACCGTGGTGGAAGGCGCGGGCGCGGCTGGCCTGGCCGCTTTGCTGCACGCGCATGGCAAAGGCGATACGCGTTTCATGGACAAGCGCATTGGCCTGGTGTTGACGGGGGGCAATATCGATCCCTTGATGCTGGGCGAGCTGATCGAACGCGGCATGGTGCGCGCGGGCCGCCTGGCCCGCATCCGCGTCGACATGCGCGACCTCCCGGGCGCGCTGGCGCAGGCCACCTCGCTTATCGCCGATGCGCAAGCCAACATCACCGAGGTGCATCACCAGCGCGCCTTCACGTCCTTGCCGGTGCGCAATGTGGAGGTCGATTTCGTGCTGCAGACGCGCGGGCCCGAACATATCACCGAGGTCATCGACCGATTGAATGCGGCCGGCTTCGCGGCCAGCAATCATGATCATTGATGTCTCTGGCCGCGATGATGCAGGGACGGTCGCCACGTTGCTGACTGCCTGGGAGTTCATGAGATGACGGATCGGGACTGAATACATCGAGGGAACCGGTCTACGCCGGCTGCCAACTCACCCGCCACATGCGATTCGTGTTCGCATGATCTTTATCTTGGCAAGGAGGCAGCACCGTCATGACATATCCCATCCATTCCCACTCCGCCGAGCCGGCCCGCCACCAAAGCTTCGACGTGACCGTCGCGCAGCATGCCGACACGCAGGGTCAGCTGGACCGCGCGCTGGCGCGATTAAGGCACCAGTTGCCGGAAGACTGCTACGTCATCCAGGAAATCAATCTACGCGGGACGGTGTTTACCGGCGGCAATCCGGCCGATCTCGATCACAATCGAAAATTGGCGCGGCGTAATGAAGACTACGTGCATCAGTACCTGATCCTGGCTGGCGTGCGGCCGGAACTGCAAGGCCGCGCCCAGCGCCATGTGCTTGCGCCGCAGGCGCAGAGCGATACCCAGCACAATGCCGTGCGGGTGGATGTCGTTTATCGCAAGCGTGGCCAGGATGAATTGGCGCGGGCGCTGGGCGTGATGAATCCCCGCTGTTCGAAACGGGCCGCTGCGGTGCCTGATGCGGTCTGGCTGCGTCGCTGTCCGGCGCGACAGCACGCCTGAGGAGACGTCCTTTCAGGCCGCCTGCGCGGCCAGCATCAGGCTGCGCAGGCGATGCAGACGTTCGCGATTCAAGGTCACCGCAAGGGGTTCGGGCTGGCGGCCAGCTTCGACCAGTTGCTCCATGGTGTGGGCCAGGGCGTCGCGTAGCGGCGCGGGATCCTGGCTCCACCAGAAAGACAGCAGACGATCGGGGTCATAGACATCCATGCCCAGGCGCCGCAGTTCGGACCGATTGAAGTCCTTCAGATTCCAGGTCAGCACGCTGGCCGCGGGCGTGATCTGCTCGCCGCAGCGCGCACGCCATGCCAGGCCGGCGGCGATCACGTGCCTGTCCTTGGGGTCGCTGTAGCGCAGACCGGCTTCGTAGGCGCTGAATTCGCCAGCATCGGCGTCCGGAAAGCGGGCCTGCATGGCTTGCCAGTCGCCTTCGACCAGCGCCGGGTCGCACTCCCAGATGCGCGCCGCGTTGCGCACCCATTCCTGGCCGATACGCGCGCTCCACACCGGCCGATAGGCCTGCTGGTCGGCCAGGCGCAGCAATAGCGGGCGCAGTACCGAAGACATCAATACGCAGGCATCGAGGACCAACAGGGGAGGGCCGCCCACGGATATGGCGCGGCCTGCGATGGGGATGAGGGTGTAGGGCAAGAGCGGAAGCGGGCCGTCGGGGCGGCAGTCAGGCAGAGGGAATGGCGGATTTTACCTGGGGGCTTCGGGCGGGGGGATTTTCTCCGTGTCGGTGGGCGGAGCGGGTTGGGGGGATGCCAGTGGAGGTCGCACGGCCTGCGGTTCGGCCATGGACGTCCGTGTGTGCTGCTGGTTCGATGCAGCCACCTGGAATGCTGCGAGCATGTTGGACGTCAACGTTGCGTTGAATGACCCGACGCCGAAGACGACCGTGAGGGCCGTCCCGATGCCTGTGACGATCATGGTCGTCTTCAAGGAGGAAAACTTCTTTTCGATGGAATCGAATTTTGAGTCGATGGAATCGAACTTTGCGTCCATGCGATCGAATTTCGCGTCTATGGAGAGGAATCTGGCGTCGAATCTTGCCTCCATCGCTTTGTTGTCGGCGCGAATGTCGATGCAAGTCTGCTCCATGCGAGTCACGATACCCAGCATCTGGTGCATCGCGGCGTCCAGCCGAGCATCCTGCACGGCTAGCTTGCTATTCAGTTCGTACCGACTGACCGGGTCACTCATTCGTATGCGCGGCATGCTGTTCCTCCTTAATGCACCGGGGCGGCGATGATGGGGCCGGGGGGCAGGGACGAAGGGGGCGCCGGCATATGCAGTGGCGGCTGAAGTGATTGCTGTGCGGCTAGCGCTGCCTGGAATCCTGCCACGAGACTGGAGCACACGGATGAATTGAAGGCCGCGACGCCAAGGACGACCGCGATGCCCGTGACGATCACGGTTTTCCTGGTGTCTTTGCCATCGGCACGAATCTCTTGCACTTCGGCGCGTAGCTCATCGCGCATCTTCATGTTTTCAGCGCGCATGTCCTTGCAAGTCTGATCCATGCGGGTCACGATGCTCAACATCTGGTGCATCGCGGAATCCAGGCGCGCATCCTGTGCGGCAAGCTTGCTGTTCAACTCATACCGACTGACGGGGTCTCTCATTCTGATGCGGGACATGCTGTTCCTCCTCCTGGTTGGCGATGCACATAGGTGCCGCCCCCGTCGGAATTGGATCCCTGGCAAAGTGCCATTTTGCCGTCGGATCAGTCCGATTTTTCGGCACGTCGCAAACTGGCGTCGCAGGCCGTTCGTATTTTCGTTGGTGCCTCGCTGCCAGGGGCTGCCCGGATCGCAGAAGTAAACGACCATGTTGGTAGCAATACTAAAAATGGGGTGTTGCACTGACCGTCTGAATCCACAACATCGCTTTTACGGGGGGATTACCGTGGGACTGGTGGGGCATGGGGAAATGCGGAACGCGTTGCTGAACGGATGCGGAACGCCTCGGGTTTCGTTAACGGTCACTATCGCCGCCAAGCCGTGCCGATACGTGGTGCCCGGGACCGGAATCGAACCGGTACGCCTTGCGGCGGGAGATTTTAAGTCTCCTGTGTCTACCAATTTCACCACCCGGGCGGTGTGGCAAAAGCTCCGCCGAATGGGGAACAGGTGCGGGCGCTGTTTTGAGCGAAGCGGGATTGTACCGCCTGTTTGCACCCGTGGCGGCGCAGGCGCGCGGCACGGTGCCAGGGGCCGTTTTGCGGATTCCGGCCGGGTGGCGCGCGGCACGGCGGCCCCTGAAATCCGATACAATGGCCGCCCTGCAAGCAGCGTAGCATGATGAGCGCGGCAGCCTTGTGGAGAAGTTGCGGGAAGGATGGCAGAGTGGTCGATTGCACCGGTCTTGAAAACCGGCGATGGGAAACCATCCGTGGGTTCGAATCCCACTCCTTCCGCCAAGCCCCTCGGCCATTTACCTTGCCGGTAAATTCAAGCGCTTGCGCAGATCCGCGGCATTGCCGATAGCCTGCCAGCCGGGGGCCCCCGGCTGAAAAGTCCTCGCCGTCTCCAAACCGCCTGTCACGACCGGTTCCAGACCGATATCGCGTATCAGTTGCGACGTGACGGCAAGTGCGTCGGCATCGTCGCCCGCGATGGGAATGGCCAGCGGATCGCCCGGCCGGTGTGCGGCGCTGGCGATCGTGCGCGTGCTCATCGTATTGAAAGCCCTGACCAGACGTGTCCCAGGCAGCAGTTCCGCCGAAACCTTGCCCACCCCCTCCTGTTCGGCGCGCCGCGCCGGGGCGCCGTCGCGTCCGGAGAATGGATTGGTAGCGTCGATGACCACCTTGCCGCGCAGTTCAGCACGCAGATCCTGTCCCAATTGAGGTAGCGCGCCATACGGCACGGCCACCAAGACGATCTGCCCCCACCTGGCCGCTTCACCGGGCGTGCCGGCACTTGCCAGCTTGCCCAGCTTTTGCACCATCTCCCGCAGTTCTTCAGGGTGCCGGGACGAGAACATCACCGGATACCCTGCCTGCACGAGCATGGCGCCCAGCGTCCCGCCCACCGTGCCGGCACCTATGATGCCGACTTGCGGCCTGGCCTGGTTCGATGGCGTGGCCGCCTGTGCGTGGACGGGCGGCAGCACAACGGCTGACAAGATGGCAGCCAGCGCGGCGGCTGCAAGAAAATCACGGCGATAGATCATCGTGGGCTCCATCTCGGGCGCGCGCCAGGGCGGCGCGCTATTCAAGGGCGGATAAACAGGTCATCGCGTGCCGTGGCGGCCGTCCGTCATAGATCGACGACCAAGTCATCGCGCGGCATTGCACAGCAGATCAATACATTGCCCGTTGCCGGAAGATCCAGCGGATCCGGCTCGTACGCGACAGAACCGGAGATCAGGCCGCTCTCGCAGTTATGGCAGACGCCGCTGCGGCAGGACCAGCGCGCGGGCACATCGCAGGCTTCGGCCAGTTCCAGAATACTTCGATAGGCCGCGCCATTCCAATGCGCGCTGACACCGCTGCGGGCGAACGATATTCGCGGCCCGGCGCAATCTTCATGTTCGGGGGCATGCGGGGGCCGCGTTGCGGTAGCGGCGATGCCGGGCGTCAGCGACGCGCCGCCGTTGAAGGTTTCGGTATATAGCCGCTCTGACGCTACACCCAGTGACGCCAGCGCCTGCTTCATGTCCGCCATGAAAGCGATCGGACCGCACACATAGGCCTCCGAGTCCGCAGCGATGGGAAGCTCGCGCAGCGCCGTCAGCGACAGGCGGCCTGAGCCATCGAAATCCCGGCCGGCCACATCGCTCGGGGACGGCCGGGTGTAGCGCACATGGCCGCATCCCTGCGCCAGCGAGTCCACCAGGCGCCGTGCCTCCGCCGCGAATGGGTGATGCCGGCCGTCGCGCGCCACGTGTATCCACGAGACCCGGCGCGCCGTGTGCGCCATGGCCAGCGCATTCAGCATCGCCAGTACCGGCGTCACGCCGATGCCGGCGCTCATGAGCAACACGGGGCCTTCCCCGCCTTGCAGCGTGAAACCGCCACGCGGCGCGCTGACATCGAGGACGTCACCGACCTTCACGTGATCACGGACATATCTGCCGGCCCTGCCGTCAGGCTCGACCTTCACGCCTATCCGGTAACCAGGCGAATCCGTCCGGCCGCAGACCGAATAGCTGCGCAGGACCGGCGGTTCGCCGGCAGCCACCTGCAAGCGCAGGACCAGATACTGGCCGGGGAGCGCCGGCGTCAGCGCCTGTCCATCCGCACTTTGCAGCGACAGGGCGATGACATCGTCGGAAACGGATTCCACTGCGGTCACCGAGAGCCGCTGGAAGCCTGGCGCAGCGGCCTGACGGGCGGCCGCCGGCGCCAGGCCCGCATTGCCGCTGGCCATGGGACGCCGCAGCAGCGCGTCGAACGATCCGCGCCAACCCTTCGAAAGCGCCTCGATGCGCAGCGCCCGCTCCAACTGTTCGCGCGGGTGGCGGGATGAATACAACAGGGCGTCGGTTTGCGCGACGGTCATGCGTTCGGCGGCGGCGCCGACCTTGACGATTTCGTCGCCGGCACCCACATCGCCTTCGCTCAGGACGCGCAGGTAGAACCCCGGCAGTCCGGCTGCCACCAGTAGCGCCGGCATCCTTGGTTCGTTGGTGCGAATACCGACGCGATAACAGGTCACGCGCGGCTGGGTGACTTCAAACAGGGCGCTGCCGATCCGATAGCGGTCGCCGATGCAGACTTCGGTGTCCGGCAGGCCAGTTACCGTGAAGTTCTCACCGAACTGGCCGTGGACGAAATCGTTACGGTGGAGTTCGGCTTCCCAGTGGCGATAGGCTTCGACCTGGTACACAAAGACCGCGCGCTGCTCGCCGCCATGCCCGCCGAGGTCGCCCTGGCCGTCCCCCGCCAGGTTCAGGCGCCCGACGCGGCAGCGGCCTATGACCGGGTACTTCCAGATGCCTGTGTGTACCGTGCGGCCCTTCCAGTCGATGTCGCGCGGCAGGCCGACGTTTACCGAGAGTAATCGTGCCATGGCATGGCTCCGTCGTTACGGAATTCGGCGCCGGGTGCTGAAGCGAAACCGGGCCGCGGTAAATAGTACGTCGGCGCGCGGCAGGGCGCTATCCGTAATATTGGCGAGTCGAAACGGGGCCTGACCACCCCGCCTCCGTGGCTCGGCATCCGTCCCGCCGCATCCGTAATCGTCGCTGCAATAAAAATTGCAATGGTAAAGATCCTGCAATATAGTTTGCATACGATTCAGCATAGCTTCACCTGACTGCTCACAAGAATTTCTTATAAAGTCCTCTGGAATGCGTTTCGAAGACCTGGTCGCGGAAAAGAACGACACACTGACGCCGTCCGACATACGGTTGGTCAACGTTCTGCTGACAGACCCCACCATCGGCAGCCTCATGCCTGCACAGAAAGTTGCAGCGCGTGCAGGCGTGCACCCATCCACGGCCAGCCGCCTGGCGCGCAAGCTGGGCTTCGAAACCTATAGCGCCATGCGCGAGGCGCTGGAATTCGAGCAGGATGCGGCGGCGCGCGTGCGCAAGCGTGTCGATAGTGCAGCGGGGCGCTCCCTGCTGGAATCCGTGGTCGCTGGAGAAATGCTGGCGCTCAGCCGCCTGATGGCGCAGGTCAGCCAGGAACAGATCACGGCAGCGACCAACGCCTTGCGTCGCGCAAACAAAATCATCGTCATCGGTGAAAGCCACGCTGGCAGCCTGGCCGAGCTATTCGCGCGGCGCTTGAAGCGTTCCGGCTACGCCGCCACCGGCCTGGCGCACGCCGACTGGCAAGCCGCCGACGAACTGATCGGCCTGACACAGAAAGACCTGGTGTTCGGCATGATCTTTCGCCACGACAGCCCCGGCGTGGTGCGCGCCCTGACGCTGGCCGCCGAACGCGGCGCCGGCACCGTGCTGCTCACCGACCGCAGCGTGGCGCCCGCGGCCAAGATCTCCATCACCGCCAGACGCGGCGAGCCAGGCGAGTTCCACTCCCTGACGGTGCCGATGGCGATCTGCAACACGCTGGTGCTGGAGCTTTCCAGAGTGGATCGAGGCCGTTCCATGGATGCCTTGGCCCAGCTGGAAGACCTGCGCCTGTCGTTCGAGAATGCCGGCGTGCCGCAAAAGAAGCGTGGCGACCGGTCCCAGCCCTGAATACAAGAACAAAGAAGTACCAAGCTACAGAACACCTTTCGATATCACTGACCGCGCAGGCGGAGGAATTGGCATGTTGAATCTGAAACGGCACGCCGTACGCGGCGTTCTCTCGTGTCTGTCGGCGTTGATCCTGCCCATGGGGCAGGCCCAGGCCGCGAGCGATACGCGCCCCAATCTGACCGTCGCGGTAAATGAACTTGCGCGCACGCTGGACCCCGCCGCCGGTAACGGCAACGTCGACGTCCGCATCTACTATTCGATTTTCGACACGCTGATCCGCCGCGATTTCAATCATCCGGATGCCGATGGCGGTGCGAAGCTGGTTCCCGGCCTGGCGACCAGCTGGTCCTGGACCACGCCCACCACGTTCGATGTGAAGCTGCGCACGGGCGTGACCTGCCACGATGGCAGCCCGTTCAATGCTGACGATGTCCTGGCGACGTTCTCGCCGGAGCGCCTGTGGGGCCCGGACGCCTATTACGCCGAAGGTCCGGCCTATTTCGGCACCCTGCGTAAAGTCGAAAAGGTCGACGACACCACCGTGCGTTTCACCACCGCTGAACACGACGCCTCGCTGGAGCAGCGCCTGTCCAGCTATATGTCCTTCGTCATCTGCGACGAGGCCTGGAACAAATACAAGAAGGACGGTGTCGCCGCCAAGGTCTGGATGGACGACGCGGCCAAGGCCTTGCGCTGGAACCCGGTGGGCACCGGCCCCTACAAGTTCGCCGGCTATCAAAAGAACGACCACGTCACGCTGGAAGCCTTCGATGCCTATTACGAAGGCAAGCCGGCAGCGAAGAAGGTTGTCTTCAAATCGGTCCCCGAAGTGGCGGCTCGCGTGGCCGGCCTGGTGGCGGGCGACTACGACATCGCCGCCGAAATTCCGCCGGACCAATGGCAGGCGCTGGCAGCCTACAAGGACGTGGCACTGAAGACCGTGCCTTTGGAAAACAGCCACGTCGTGGTTTTCAACACCAACGATCCGCTGCTGTCCGACAAGAAATTGCGCCATGCCTTGAGCCTGGCGATCGACCGCCAGGCGCTGATCGATGCCTTGTGGAAGGGCAAGACGTATGCGCCCAATGGCTATCAGCTGCCCAGCTTCGGCAATCTCTACGACAAGAACCGCGTGGGCTACGCCTACGATCCGGAGCAGGCCAGGAAGCTCCTGCAGCAGAGCCGCTACAAAGGCCAGGAGATCTCCTATCGCCTGATCCCGAATTACTACCTCTATAACGTCGAGGCAGCGCAGATCATGCAGGAAATGTGGCGCGCCGTCGGTATCAACGTCCGCATCGATTTCGTCGACAGCTTCAAGGACGTGCGCAAGCCCGGCGTGCAGATGTTCGCCTGGTCCAACACCTATCGCATTCCGGATCCGACGGGCTCGCTGCTGATACTCTGGGGCGCGGATTCCGAGACGCAGAAGTCGCAGAAGCTCTATACCGCGAACCCGCAATTCAACACGCTGGCCAAGACCTTGTATACGGCCACGGATCCGGCGCAACGGCGGGCGACGTATACCAAGGTGCTCGATGTCTTCGAGGACGACATGCCCATGACCATGCTGTACAACCCGGTCACCGGCTATGCCATGAAAAAGAAAGTGGTCTGGCAGCCGTATTCGCAGTACTACATGGATCTGCGCCCCGACAACCTCTCGTTCGGGACGCCTTGATTGAAGCCCATCTTGCAAGTCGTCCCTCAAGTCGTCGCCGACGGCGCTGCCGAGCCCGTCCTCGCCGTACACGGCCTGCATGCAGGTTTCCGCGGGGCGACGGGATGGACCGGCGTGCTGCACGACGTCGGCTTCAGCGTCGATGCCGGCCGCACGCTATGCATCGTGGGTGAGAGCGGCAGCGGCAAAAGCATCACCTGCCAGGCCATATTGGGCATCCTTCCCCGCAATGGCCGGATGACGGCGGGGCGTATCCTGTTCGAGGGACGCGACCTTGCAATGTTGCCGGAACAGGCGCTGCAGCGTATCCGCGGCGGCACCATCGGCATGGTGTTCCAGGATCCGTTGGGCTCGCTCAATCCGGTTCACACCGTGGGCAGCCAGCTGCATGAAGCCCTGGCGCTGCATACGAACCTGTCGGGCTCGCAGCGCGCCGCGCGCGCGTTGGAATTGCTGGAAATGGTGGGCATTCCCGAACCCAGGCAGCGCCTGGCCTCGTATGTGCACCAGTTCTCCGGCGGCATGGCACAACGCGTGATGATCGCCATGGCGCTGGCCTGTGGGCCCAAACTGCTGATCGCCGACGAGCCCACCACCGCGCTGGACGTGACCATACAGGCGCAGATCCTGGATCTGCTCAACCGCCTGAAAGCGCAACTGGGCATGGCCATGCTTTTCATCACGCACGATCTGGGTGTGGTGGCGGAGATGGCCGACGACGTCGTGGTCATGCGGCATGGTCGTGTGGTCGAAGCCGCGCCGGCGAAACAGCTATTCGCCAGGCCGCGCGAGGATTACACGCGCGAGCTGCTTGCCGCCATGCCGCGCCTGGACATCCGCGCGCCCGTCTATCGGCCACGGGAGACATGGCTATGAGCAAGCCCGGCTATGACGGCGATCTGCTGGAGGTCGATGGGCTGCGGCGCTACTTTGGCGGTGCGCGGTCCTGGCTGGGCAAGCGCCGCGCGATCCATGCCGTCGAGAGCGTGTCTTTCAGTCTTCGTATCGGCGAGACCTTGGGCCTGGTGGGCGAAAGCGGCTGCGGCAAGACCACCACGGGGCGCATGATCGTGGGGCTGGATCGCCCCACGCAAGGGACCATCCGATTCAAGGGCAAGGATCTGGCGTCCCTGTCGGCGTCGCAATGGCGCGCGAAACGCGCCGAAGTCCAGATCATTTTCCAGAACCCGCTATCGTCGCTGGATCCGCGCCTGCCCATCGCCAGGCAGATTCGCGAGCCTCTGGACCTGCACGACATCGGCGCGCCCGACGAACGCGATGCCGAGGTTGCCGAACTCATGCGGGCGGTGTCGCTGCCGGCCGAGATGGCGCATCGTTATCCCCATCAGATAAGTGGGGGCCAGGCCCAGCGTGTGGTGATCGCCAGGGCGCTGGCCTTGAAGCCCAGCCTGATCGTGTGCGACGAGCCGGTATCGGCGCTGGACGTGTCGGTGCAGGCCACTGTCATTGCCTTGCTGGAGAGCCTGCAGCAGGACTATGGCATTGCCTATCTGTTCATCTCCCACGACCTGCGTGTCGTCAGGCGGCTGTCGCATCGCGTTGCGGTCATGTATCTGGGCCAGATCGTCGAGGAAGGCTGGACCGACGAGTTGTACGACCAGCCCTTGCATCCCTATACGCGCGCGCTGCTGTCCGCCATTCCTGACGTGTCGAAAGCACCCGGCCAGGGCCGCGGTGGGCGTGTCGTGCTCAAAGGCGAGCCTCCCAGCCCCGCGCATCCGCCCAGTGGTTGCCACTTCCATACCCGCTGTCCCTACGCGCTGCGCCGCTGCGTTACCGAGGCGCCGGCGCTGCGCGTGATAGACGGCATCCATGCCGTGCGCTGCCATTTCGCGGAGCAAATCAAGGAAATACGATGAATCGTCCCCTCGTTATCGCCCACCGGGGATATTCCTCGCGCTATGTTGAAAACACCCAGGCCGCCTATGACGGCGCCATCGCCATCGGCGCGGACGTCGTCGAAACCGATGCGCGGCTGACCCGGGACGGGCAGGTGTACGCCTGTCACGATGCCAACCTGGCCCGTATCGCCTTGAACGGCGAGGCCCGCGCGATTGCCGATCTGGACGCCGCCGAACTCGACGCCGTGGCCTTGATGGGCAACGAACGCCTGTCGCCATTGCCGGTGACCTTGACCCGCATCGCGCCGCGCCGGCCTGTCCTCATCGACGTGAAGACGCCCGATCTGATCTTGATCGAGGCCGTGGTGCGTGATGTCCTGGCGCATGGCGCCATCGGCCGCGCCTGGATCGGCGTGCGTGACGTGGCACAGATGCGCAGGGCGCGTGAACTGGAGCCCGGCCTGAAGCTGCTGGCGTTCCTGCCGGATTACGCACAGGCCGACGCGTTCGAGCAGGCGGGCGCACAGGTGTTCCGCGTGTGGGAGGGTGAGGTGGCACAGCCAGCCGCCGCGCGCGTGCTGCGCGACAAACCCACCTGGGTCACCATGGGGGGCAAGGGCACGCCCTGCGCGGTAGGCGACACCACGCCCGAACGCCTGGCGCGCATTCTGGACTTGCAGCCCCGGGGCGTGCTGGTGAACGACCCGTTGCTGATGATCGCGCCGGGTACGTCCGGCATTGCCGCCACCCCTTCGTCAACCTGAGGCACAGCATGGACTGGCGCGCAACGATACGCAAGCTTGTACGTGGTCTCCTG
The DNA here is from genome assembly GCF_002209485.1 of Achromobacter sp. HZ34. Taxonomy (GTDB): domain Bacteria; phylum Pseudomonadota; class Gammaproteobacteria; order Burkholderiales; family Burkholderiaceae_B; genus Bordetella_C. Next base: position 505,443 of record NZ_NJIX01000006.1, read on the forward strand.
ACGGTGTGGATCGTCGTCACGTTCACGTTCGTGGCCTTGAATCTTTCGGGCGATCCCATCGAAGCCCTGGTCGGCGATCAGGCGTCGCCCGAAGTCGTCCAGCAGTACCGGCAGAAGTTCGGCCTGGATCGCCCGCTGTGGGAGCAATACGTTTCGTATCTGCAAAACCTGATGCAGGGCGATTTCGGCTTGTCGCTGTCCGACCAGAAGCCGGCCACGGAGCTGATCGCTGAAGCGTTGCCCTATACCTTGCGCTTGGGGCTGACCGGCTTCGGGCTGGGCCTGCTGGCTGGACTGGCGCTGGGCATCGTCGCCGCGCTGCATCGCAATCGGCCGGTGGACCGCTTCGTCATGAGCTTCGCGGTGCTGGGGTTCAGCCTGCCCAATTTCTTCCTGGGCATCCTGCTGATATTGCTGTTCTCGCTGCACTTGCGCATGTTGCCCAGTGCCGGCGCGGACACGCTCTGGCACCTGATCCTGCCGGCCATCACGCTGGGCACGCACTTCGCCGGCGTGTTCGCCCGCTTCACGCGCTCGGCCATGCTGGAGGTGCTCAATCGGCAGTACATGGTCGCCGCGCGGGCCAAAGGGGTGCCGCAAGCCCGGCGGGTACTGTGGCATGCGCTGCCCAACGCTGCCATTCCCATCATCACCATCGTCGGCCTGAAGCTGGGCGATCTGGTGGCCGGGTCCATCATCGTCGAGACGGTGTTCGGCTGGCCCGGCATCGGCCGCCTGCTTATCGGTGCGGTGACCTCACGGGATTTCGCCGTGGTGCAGGCCATCCTGATCCTGACGGCGGTCACCATGGTGCTGAGTAATCTGGCGGTGGATTTTTTCTACACCCTGGTCGATCCACGCATGCGCTCGGCGCGCAAGGAAGGGTAGGGCCATGTCGCTCGTATTGCCACGTCGGTGGAAAAAGTCCGCGGCGGACCGGCCGGACTCGCACTATCCGGTGGTGGTCGTCGTGGCCGTGGTCTTCATCGTGCTGCTGCTGGCCGTGGCCTGCCTGGCCGATGTCCTGGCACCCTACGACTATCGCACCCAGGCGCTGCGCTTGCGTCTGGCGCCCCCGGTGTTCCTGGGCGGCACTTCCGCCCACTGGCTGGGCACCGACGAACTGGGGCGGGATATCCTCAGCCGGCTCTTGTATGCGATTCGCTTCAGCATCCTGGTGGCGTTGGGAGGCACCGCCATCGGGGCGTTGATCGGCACTGTCCTGGGCTTTCTGGCGGCGCATTTCCGCGGGCTGGTCGAAGAGGCCATCATGATGCTCGCCGATGTGCAGGCGTCGCTGCCTTTCCTGCTGATCGCGCTGGCCCTGATCGCCGTGTTCGGCGGCAGCTTCATGCTGTTCATCCTGATCATGGGCTTCTACGGCTGGGAAGTGTTCGCGCGCTTGACGCGGGGCGTGGTGATCTCCGCCAGGAACCAGGGTTATGCGGTGGCGGTGACCGCCCTGGGCGCATCGCCCTGGCAGCTGTATTCGAAGCACATCCTGCCGAATATCCTCAGCGTGCTGATCGTGCAGTTCACGCTGAACTTTCCGCAAGTCATCCTGCTGGAAACGTCCTTGAGCTTTCTCGGCCTGGGAATACGGCCGCCGCTGACCAGCCTGGGGCAGATGCTGGGAGCCGGACGGGCCTTCCTGACCACGGCATGGTGGATCGCGATCTTTCCCGGGACGATCATTTTCCTGACGACGATGTCGATATCCATCGTCGGCGACTGGATCCGCGATCGCCTGGATCCGGCCTTGCGCTAGCCCTGACGCAATTGCGCCGCGATGCTGAGGAAATGGCAGGCGCTGCCGACGATCACGAAGACATGCCAGACCCCGTGGGCGTGGACGAGCGAGCGACGGTTCCGGTAGAAGAGGGTGCCCGCGGTATAGACGGCGGCGCCGCCCCACAGTGCCACCAGGCTCCAGGCATTCATTTCGGGCATCACCGGGATCAGGGCCGCGACCGCGCCCCAGCCCAGCCAGACATAACGGCGCACTGACGGCCGCCGCGAGCGGCCCAGCCAGGCCTCGTTGATGAGTCCCCACAAGCACAGCAACCAGACGGCGCTGAGCAGGATCACCAGGGTGGGACCCTCCAGGCTGAGCAGGGCCAGCGCGGTGTATGTGCCGCCAATCAGCAGATAGATGGCGCAATGGTCGACGATGGCCCACGTGGCCTTGCTGGTGCCGCGCGTGCCATGAAACAGCATGGAGCTGCCATAGACGGTCAAGAGGGACAGCCCATAGATGGCGAACCCGGCCGCCGACCCCGGCTTTCCATCCAGCCACATCCGCGGGCCCAGCCAGACCAGGGCGGCCGCAGCCAGGCAAAGTCCCACGAAGTGGGTGGCCGTGTTCAAACGTTCACCTTGATACATGTCTACCTCCAATGAGGCAGCGTATACCAGTCCATGTGACGGGATTGTGGCGGTGCCGCGCCGGCTCGTCGGCGGGGCGATGAAAAATGGCCGGCGTGAGCCGGCCATTTTCATCGTTGGCGCAAGCGCGATTGCTGCTTGCTGCTGCTTACTGCTGCTGCAGCGTCGCCGAGTCGATCACGAAGCGGTACTTCACATCGCTCTTGAGCATGCGCTCGTAGGCATGGTTGATGTCCTGCATCTTGATCAGCTCGATGTCGGACGTGATGCCGTGCTCACCGCAGAAGTCCAGCATTTCCTGCGTTTCGGCAATGCCGCCGATCAGCGAGCCGGCCAGGCGGCGACGCTTGAAGATCAGGTTGAAGACCTGGGGAGACGGGTGATCGTGCTCCGGCGCACCCACCAGGACCATCGTGCCGTCGCGGCGCAGCAGGTTCAGGAAGGGGTTGAGGTCGTGTTGTGCCGCCACCGTATTGATGATGAGGTCGAAGCTGTTGGCATGCTCGCCCATCTCTTCGGCATTCTTGGAGATGACGACTTCGTTGGCGCCCAGGCGCTTGCCATCCTCGATCTTGGACGGCGAGGTGGTGAACAGCACCACGTGCGCGCCCATCGCGGCGGCCAGTTTCACGCCCATATGGCCCAGGCCACCCAGGCCGACGATGCCGACTTTCTTGCCGGGGCCGGCATTCCAGGTGCGCAACGGCGAGTAGGTGGTGATGCCCGCGCACAGCAGGGGCGCTACACCGGCCAGTTCCAGGTTCTTGGGGACGCTGAGCACATAGGCCTCGTCCACCACCATCTGCGACGAGTAGCCGCCGTAGGTGGTTGCACCGGTCTGCTTGTCGGTGCCGTTGTAGGTCGGCACGAAGCCCGTTTCGCCTTCGCAGTACTGCTCCAGGCCTTCCTTGCAGCTGGGGCAGGCGCGGCAGGAATCGACCATGCAGCCCACGCCGACGATGTCGCCAAGCTTGAACTTGGTGGCTTGCGAACCGACGGCGGTCACGCGGCCGACGATTTCATGGCCGGGGACGACGGGATAAATGGTGTTGCGCCATTCGTCGCGCGCCTGGTGCAGGTCCGAGTGGCAGACGCCGCAGTACAGCACTTCCAGCTGGACATCGAATTCACGCAGGTCGCGAACTTCGTAGTTGAAAGGTGCGAGCGCGGCCTTGGGGCCAGTGGCGCCGAATGCGTAAGAGGTAGTCATGGGGATCTCCGACAGCGAGAAAATTGCGGAATTCGTGGAAAGACGGGACGGCTGTGAAACGAGGGGGGAGGCCGTGTATTGGCTGTGGCTGCGATACGCGCCCACAGGCATTGCGCCGTGATCCACGTCGGGATCAATACTAGGCTGATTCAGATGACAATTGCGTGCCTAAATGAAGCGGATGCTTGCCTATTTCTCCGACATTTTTCTGATGGACGGGGCTGCGGAAGAAGGCTTCCGCAGGGGTCTGGCCTGCAAAATTCTGCTGCTCGTTACCTGCGCCGATGTTCGGCGTCCACGTCTGACGTCCATGGCTTGCTACAGGGCCACGCCAGGATAGTCGCAGCGGCAATGCCTGTGGATTTGGACATGCGAGGGCCGTTGTGCATCATGCGTGCAGGTGTTCGAACAGGATGGACGTACCGACGCCGATCAACACCAGGCCGCCGAACATTTCCGCCCGCCTGCCGACGAATTTGCCCAGCACCCGGCCCAGCATCACGCCTATCGTCACCATCAGCAGCGTGGCCAGGCCGATGACGGAGGCGGTGATGAAGATGTTGTTGTCGATGAAAGCCAGGCTCACGCCGACGGCCATGGCGTCGATGCTGGTGGCGAAGCCGGTGAGGGCCAGATTCCAGAAGGAATGCTTGCGGGGCGGTTCGCTTGCTTCTTCCTCGCCCTGGCTGCGCAAGGCGTTGCGTATCATCAGCAAGCCCAATACGGACAGCATGACGAAAGCCAGCCAGTGGTCCCATTCCTGGACGTACTTGGCGGCGGCCGAGCCGATCAGCCAGCCTATGAGGGGCGTAATGGCCTCGATCACGCCGAAGATGATGCCGGTGCGCAGGGCGTCGCTGAAGCGGGGCTTATACAGGGCGGTGCCTTTGCCGACGGCGGCCGCGAAAGCGTCGGTCGACATGGCGAAGGCCAGCAGGATGGTTGCCGCGAAATTCATGAAACGGGGAGTCTCGGCCGGGCGACGCATAGATTCCCGAATGCGCCCGGCTGAGGCATAAGGAAACCCATGGTCTCGCCAAGCCGCAAGGGCTGCCAGCGCCATGGCCGTGAGGCCAAGAATGTTGACGCGGGCGCTTCCAGGGGGTGGAAGCAGGCTACTCCCCAAAGTGAGCCGCCAGTTTAGCAGCGCTTCGTGACAGCTGGGCGTAAAGATGGCCTCGTCCAAAGGGATATTCGGGCAGAAGGCCGAGGGTTGGGGTATGTGGCTTGGTTACCCCGAAAAGCGGCTGTTACGGCAGGTTCTCCCACCTGAAGCGGCCGAACAGGATACAATCGCGGGTTTACCGGGATTTTTTCCGGTGGGTCCGTCTTGCCTGACGGCCGTGGATCGAGCCGGGAGATTTCAAGTCTCCTGCCGTACGCGGCCTGTGCCAGGGGCGGGGAACCCGCCGGGCCATATTCCGATCCAACCTACGGTTTGCGAAGCCTATATATGACGACGACAGATCGCCAACACCCGTCCGACACCGAGCGTGCGCGCCTGGTGCTGGGTAACTGGAAGATGCACGGCACGCTGGCCGACAATGCTGCCTTGCTGGCGGCTTTGCGCCAGGGCGTGGCCGGCCATTGCGAGATGGGTGTTTGCGTGCCATTCCCCTATCTGGCCCAGGCCGAGGTGCTGCTCAAGGGCAGTCCCATTTCCTGGGGCGCGCAGGACATCAGCGTGCATGACAAGGGCGCCTACACGGGCGAAGTGGCGGGCGCCATGTTGCAGGATTTCGGCTGCCGCTGGGCCCTGGCGGGCCATTCCGAGCGCCGTGCCATGCATGGCGAGAGCGATCAGTTGGTGGCTGACAAGGCACGCGCCGCCCTGGCCGCCGGCCTGACCCCGGTGGTGTGCGTCGGCGAAACCCTGGACGAGCGCGAAGGCGGCAATACGCTGGGTGTCATCGAACGCCAGCTGGCGCCGGTGCTGGCCTTGGGCGCGGACGCGCTGGCCAGGATGGTGCTGGCCTACGAGCCGGTCTGGGCGATAGGTACGGGTCGCACCGCGACGCCGGAGCAGGCGCAGGAAGTCCATGGCGCCATCCGCGTGGCGCTGCAAGGCCTGGGCGTCCCGCAAGTACGTATTCTTTACGGCGGCAGCGTCAAGGCGGCCAATGCCGCTACGTTGTTCGCCATGCCCGACATCGACGGTGCCCTGGTGGGCGGCGCGTCGCTGGTGGCCGATGAATTTTTACGCATAGCCGCTGTTTGAGCAGCGTTTCGGATTTCGGAGTAAGTAATGCCTTTGATTCAATCGATTTTGATGGTCGTTCAGTTGCTGTCGGCACTGGGCATCATCGTTCTGGTTCTCTTGCAGCAAGGCAAGGGCGCCGACATGGGTTCGTCTTTCGGTAGCGGTTCCGCCGGTAGCCTGTTCGGTGCTTCGGGCGCCGCCAACTTCCTTTCGCGCACCACCAAGTGGGCGGCGGTGGTGTTTTTCGCCACCACGGCGGGTCTGGCATATGTGACGCACAAGGGCGTCGGTGGTCCGGCCGCGGTGGATACGGGCGTGATGGGTGGGTATCAAGCGCCGGCCGATCGTTCGGTGCCGCAGGTTCCGGGTGCTCCCGCTCCTGCTGGCGGTAACGCGATTCCGGCGGCGCCGGCTGGCAGCACGCCTGCCGCCCCGGCTGCCAAGCCCGATGCGTCGATCCCGGGCGCGCCTGCCGCGCCTGCCACGCCCGCGGCGCCGGCTACGAGCACCCCGGCCGCGCCCGCGAAGTAAACCGGGTCGATCAGCGATCGAAGCGGTTGAAGTGGCCAAGTAGTCCGATGGTTCCGCGCCGACACGATGGCCGGAACCATGCTAGAATTTCGGACTTTCCAGCAGCCGCATCGCTGGAAACAAGAATTACCCTGCCGACGTGGTGAAATTGGTAGACACGCTATCTTGAGGGGGTAGTGGCGAAAGCTGTGCGAGTTCGAGTCTCGCCGTCGGCACCAAGATTTAGAAAGTCGTTGATCGTATAGAATCCAAAACTATCAAAATCAACGACTTGCGGGAAAGATCGGCAGTCCGTTGACTGCCAGATATCAAATATTCGCAGTCTTCGGCCCCATCGCGGCCCCGCTCAAGGCCCCATGGCGAGCATTCAGAAGACCGATAAAGGCTACCGCGTCCAGATCAAGAAGCTGGGCATCCGCGATAGCGAGACGTTTCCCACGCAGCGCGAAGCCAAGGAATGGGCGGCGCGCCGTGAAGCGGAGATAGTCGCCCAAGCCACCAAGCCACTTGGCGAACAGCATACCCTGCAAGATGCCCTTCGGCGCTATGCCGAAGAGGTCAGCCCCAGCAAGCGCGGCTACCGGTGGGAGGCTGTGCGCCTGGCGGCCTTCGAGCAGCCTGGGCATAAACTGCCCCTGGCCCTGCCGATTGGCCGCGTCACCCCCCAGCATATCGCCGATTTCAGGGACGCCCGTGGGGCCAAGGTGGGGCCTGCCGCCGTCCTGCGCGAAATCACCCTGCTGTCATCTGTCTTCCAGACCGCGCGCCTGGAATGGCGCTGGGTCGATTCCAACCCATGCCGAGATATCCGCAAGCCCGCCCAGGTGAAACACCGGGAGCGGGTATTGGCATGGTGGGAGATCCGCAAGATGTTGCGAGAGATGGGCTACCAGCGGCGGGGAAGGGTGGCCACGACGGGCCAGGCCGTGGCGCTGTGCATGTTGATGGCGATCAGGACCGGCATGCGTGCCGGAGAGCTATGCGGGCTGACCTGGGATCAGGTCTTCGTGGACCATTGCCACCTGCCCATGACCAAGAGCGGCCGCGCCCGCGATGTCCCGCTGTCGACCAAGGCGCGCAAGGTGCTGGAGCGGATGAAAGGATGGGATGATGTCCTGGTTTTTGGCTTGAAGACCGCAAGCCTGGACGCCCTGTTTCGCAAGTACCGCGAGCGGGCCGGGCTGTCGGGCTTCACCTGGCACGACACCCGCCACACTGCGGCGACGATGATTTCCAAGAAGCTGACCGTGCTGGACCTGTGCAAGGTCTTCGGGTGGACCGACCCGAAGATGGCCATGCGCTATTACAACCCGCACGCTTCAAGCCTCGCCGCTTTGCTGGGATAGGTAGCGCAACAGCTCAGCGCCGGTGATGCGGCCGTCCACGGTCTTGATCTTCCCCTCGCTGATGCGGCGCTTGAGCGTGTTATAGCTGATGCCCAAGCGCTCGCAGGCATCGGACAGGTGGTAGCACACCATCCCCTCGATGGCGAGCATGGCGCCCTGGCGCGCTGCCTCGGACAGCAATTGCTTGAGTTCGTGTTGCTCGATCTGCATGGCCCAGTCCTCTCTCGTCGTTTCAATCAGTCGTCGTATTGCTTCAGTCAACGCTTGGTATTCCAGTCATCGCCGTCCGTGTATCGGCGGAATAGGTCGGTGCCGTCGATATTCGGGAACGGAATCTCATCTCGCCGTTGCCGTACTGAGGCGGCTGCAAGTTCTTGCGGCGTTTGCCCCGCAGGCGTGCGCATGTTCCAACGTGCCACCGCCGCCTCTTCGGATGCAGATGGCGTGATGCTGACACAGCATGAACCGCCGAGGTTCCTGGTGTTGCGGCATACGACGCCCCACCATCGCCGCCCATCAATGGTCTTCTCAATCTCTACGGGACCGCCGCAGAATGGGCACGGTAATAGATCATTGGCCACCGCTCTCTCCCTTCTGGTGGGGGTCACACAGGGCGGCGGCGGCGGCGCGCCCATCACAAGCGGCGCACCGATAAGGCCTGTACCATTTCCTCGCATAGGCTGGGAACTTGCGGTATCGACTGTCTGTGACGTATTGGATGTATACGGGAGTGGTGGACTCCCAAGCGATAGTTTCTGCCTGACTCTGCTGGTACAGAGCCAAGATTGCCCGTAGGTCAGCCGCGCGAACTGATATCGAAACAGCGCTGTCTCGGTGGGCTATTTCGGAAAGCCGCGCATATATCTCATCGGCGCCCGCCGCCCGCGCCGCGGCCTCCAACAGTTGCTTATCGCCAGTCGATTCAGCCATGCGCCACCCCATAAGTTGCGACCGCAGCCCAGATCACCTTGCACAGGATATGGACCGCTTGGTCGGTATTCAGCCCGATGCGCTTCTCGCATTTCAGCCAGTCGGTGATGGCGTGGACGCAGACCTCTGCGATGGCCAACGGCAGCAGTCCTGTAATCAGCAGCACCGCACCGCCGTGGATCATCGAATGGGCGAACAGGGCATGCGGCCAGAACAACTTACCGAGGTCGGTGTTGCGGTCCTTGGCACGGGCCAGGAAATCACCCTGCAGCGGGTAGTCGCAGAGCGCGTGCGCGGCGATCAGGAGGAAGAGCATTTCACTCATCGTTCGCCCCCTGAGCAGCGGCGCGCTGGGCGATGGCTGTGGCGATGCCCTCACTGATCTCCCGGGCGAGGTCGCGCTCGTCATCGTCATCCAGGTCAGTGCTGACGCCGCCATCGAACTGGTACAGCTTTGCGCCGCCGTAGCCGTTCTCCAGCCTGATCTGAATTTCGTAATCCGCCGGCAATTCCCTGCAGGCGCGCTCGACTGCTTCGCCAAGCGCTTTCTGACGCTCCGCATCGCCCCCGCCCTGCTGCTCCGGCTTGGCGGCGCGGGCCATCCAGCCTTCCCAGCGGCCCTTCAGATAGTCCACGTCATCGCCATACCCGTCACCGTCCCGCAGCTGCGCCACATCAGCAGCGGTGTGATTGGTCTTGTTGTCGTAGGCAGCGTTCCAGGCTTTCGCATAGTCCGCCTCAAACGCCGCCCGCTCATCGCCCTGCGCAACCGTCAAGGAATGCGGGACGGTTGGGGCGGCGAGCAATTGCGACTCGGCGCTATACAGGGCTTCGGACAACTCCCGGTATGCTTCCTCCCAGGTTTCGCTAACGTCACTCGGCGTCAGCGCGCGCAGACGGTCCAGTTTCGTGATGGCGCCCGCAATCGTCTCAGCCGCTCCCACCGCATCCCCCTCGGGGTGTGAAGTTTGCTTCTCAGGCGGGGCGGCGTAGAGTTTTCGTACCTCGTGCGTGCTTGCGAATTCCCATTCGTCGGTTGGTTCAATCTCGAACCATCGGCCGCTTTGCGGTCCGTCTTT
>NZ_NJIX01000007.1 GCF_002209485.1 Achromobacter sp. HZ34
CCTCGGCCCCGGCCCGGCTCAGCCCCGGCCCGGCTCAGCCCCCGGCCCGGCTCAGCCCCCGGCCCCGGCCCCGGCCCCCGGCCCCGGCCCCCGGCCCCCGGCCCCGGCCCAGCCCAGCCCAGTCCAGCCCAGCCCAGCCTAGCCTAGCCCGGGCCCGGGCCTGGGCAACCGAGGCCGGTGTTCGGTGGGTGCGGGCGGGGGGGCCGGAGCATCGTGGTGGCGTGAGGGCGACATCGTCATGGTTTGTTTCTGACATTCCGGGTACAGACATTTCCGCAGTGCAATAGGCAGCCTAAAATCCCGGTTTGCCCAGCGTTGCCGCGCATCCGTTTGCTGTGCAAGCTGTCATGCCGTTCTTGCTTGTAACTTCCACTATGTCCCTCCCTGCGTACGCACCTGGCCGTTTCCTGCGCACGCGGCTGGCTTGCCTGGCCGGCGGCTTGGCCCTGGCCGTGCCCGCCCTTGCCGGAGCGGCGCAGCCGCGCGCTGCCGCCGCCAGTATCGGCAACCTGGCCCCCGCTCAGCCTCTGCCCGTCCAGATCGGCACCTCGGTGATGCTCACGGCCGAGCTGCCACCCTGCGCGCCCGGCGCCGATGCCACAACGGAATCGGTGAACGCCGCAGTCAATGGCGCGGGGGACGGCAGCGGCCGGATCACCGTGGCACCTGGCTCAGCGGGCGCGCCCGGCACCCCCGGCACCTCCGGCGCCGCCGGAACGCCCGGGCTGGGCGCATCCGGAGCGGCCGGTGCAGCGGGAACGTCCAGCGCGGCAGGAACGTCCAGCGCGGCAGGAACGTCCACCGCGGCAGGAACATCCAGCGCGGCAGGATCATCCACCACGCCCAACGCCGCCTCGACGCAGCCGACCGCTGACGCCGCCGGCGCCGTTGACGATCCATTGGCCGCAGTGCTGGGCCGGCCCGACCCGGGCCTGGCCGCCAAGCCTGCCGACCTGGCAGCCGCCCCGATCGCCAGCGCGGTGCAATGCCGCACGGACGCCGTGGCCGATGCCGGCAAGCTGCCCGACGACCTGATGGTCATGAACGACCCCGACTACGCCTTGAACTACGTGCCGCCTCCCCCGGGCACCCCCAGCAAGGTGAAATACGCACGCCCCCTGGGCGCTCCCAAGCGCTGGTTCTCCGGCATCTCCACGGTGGGCGGCATGGAAGAGGGCGAACGCAGCCTCACCTACCGCACCGTCGATGGCCCGTCCCTGTCGCTGGGGACGCAATCGACCTATACCCCCGGCTGGGGCAGCGCCGCCACCATAGGCGGTTTCGGCTTCTCCAACCTGACGTCCGCCGCCGACGCCCCCGTGGCGGAGGGCAAGTTCGGCTATTCGTCCATGTTCGGCCACCTGGACTACACCGATACCACCGCCACCCAGGGTGGCATCAACTACGGCGCGGCGGCGGGCTCCAGCGCGCTGCGTTACGGCGTGACCAAGGACTGGACGGTCGAAGGCCAGGCACAAAGCGCGCGCGCCCTCAGCGCGACCGGCCTGGGATCGACCTATTCGATCGGCCAATGGGGCACGCTGAACGCCGGCGCCACGCAAAGCCGCTATGTCGAATCGGACAGCTGGCGCTATCGGCTGGGTTACAAGGTCGACGTCTGGTCCGGTGTCACGCTGGGCTATGCCAACGAGCAGACCCAGGCCGGCTACAACGACCTGTCCACGTACTCGACCGGCCCCATCGACACCCGGCAGTCACGCAATACCTTGTCGGCCGGCCTGCCCATGGGCAGCTGGGGCACGTTCACCGGCACCTATTACGGTGTTCACGAAGCGGGCGGCGTCCTGGCCGAACGCCACTTCGGCCTGTCGCAAAGCATGCTGCTGGCTCCCAATGTCCGCCTGGCCGTCGGCGCCGACCGCGACGTCATCAGCGGGGACTACGCCGTCAACATGAACCTGTCCTTGCCGCTTGGGCGCTAAGCCGCAACGGCCACGGGCCGGCGAATTCTCATTGGCGGCTCCTGGCTGCCGCCCGCCTGGCCCAAGGGACCGTTTTGCGCGCCGGCAAAGCCGCGTCCTCCCCGCATCCATTAGAATGCCCCCCATGATGCTCCCGGCTTTTTCCCATGTCTGACCCGCGCGCTCTGGAAGTGCTGCGGCGCGTGTTCGGCTATGAATCGTTTCGCGGCGACCAGCAGGCCATCGTCGATCACGTGATCGGCGGCGGCGACGCGCTGGTGCTTATGCCTACCGGCGGCGGCAAGTCGCTCTGTTATCAGGTGCCCTCGCTGGTGCGCGCGGGCACCGGCGTGGTGGTGTCGCCGCTGATCGCGTTGATGCAGGACCAGGTCGATGCGCTGACCGAACTGGGCGTGCGCGCGGCCTTCCTGAATTCCACGCAGGACTGGCGCGAGGCGCGCGAGGTCGAACAGGCTTTCGTCAACGGTGAACTGGACTTGCTCTACGTAGCGCCCGAGCGCTTGCTCACCGAGCGTTGCCAGGAACTGCTCGATCGCGGCCGCATCGCCCTGTTCGCCATCGACGAGGCGCACTGCGTCTCCCAATGGGGCCACGATTTCCGCCCGGAATACATCAAGCTGTCGGTGCTGCACGAACGCTGGCCCGACGTGCCGCGTATCGCACTGACGGCCACCGCCACCGACCATACGCGCACCGAGATCGCCGAGCGCCTGAACCTGGACGAGGCCGAGCATTTCGTCGCCAGTTTCGATCGTCCCAACATCCGCTACCGCATCGTCGAAAAAAACGAGGTGCGCAAGCAACTGCTGGCGTTCATCCGAGCCGAACACATGGGCGATGCCGGCGTGGTGTACGCGCTGTCGCGCGCCCGCGTGGAGGAAACGGCGGAATTCCTCAGCAACCAGGGCATCAACGCCTTGCCGTATCACGCCGGCCTCAGCCCGCAAGTGCGCGCGGAGAACCAGGCGCGTTTCCTGCGCGAGGACGGCATCGTCATGGTTGCCACCATCGCCTTCGGCATGGGCATCGACAAGCCGGACGTGCGCTTCGTCGCCCACATCGATCTGCCGAAGTCGGTGGAAGGCTATTACCAGGAAACCGGCCGCGGCGGCCGTGACGGCCTGCCGGCTTCGGCGTGGCTGGCCTATGGTTTGCAGGACGTGGTGCAGCAGCGCCGCATGATCGACGAGTCGCAGGGGGATGAAACCTTCAAGCGACGGCTGGGCCAGCATCTGGATGCCATGCTGGGCTTGTGCGAAACCGTTGAATGCCGGCGCGTGCGCCTGCTGAATTATTTCGGCCAGACCATCACCGCTTGCGGTAATTGCGATGTCTGCCTGGAACCGCCCGAAGCCTGGGACGGGACGGTGGCGGCGCAGAAGGTGCTGTCCGCGGTGTATCGCCTGGCCAAGGAACGGGGCCAGCGCTACGGCGCCGGCCACATCATCGACATCCTGCGCGGCAAGTCCACCGATCGCGTGGCGCAGTACGGGCATGAAAGCCTGTCCGTGTTCGGCATCGGCGCGGACGTGTCGGAGTCGGCGTGGCGCGGGGTGTTGCGGCAGCTATTGGCCAAGGGCCTGCTGCAGGTCGACCATGACGGCTTCGGTACGCTGGCCCTGACGGAGGGCAGCCGGGCCGTGCTCAAGGGTGAGTACCAGCTGATGCTGCGGCGCGAGTCGCCCAAGGCGGCGAAGGCGTCGCGCGGCACGCGGGCCAAGCCCCAGGCCGTCGATCTGCCGGCGTCCGCGCAGGGCTTGTTCGAGGATCTGCGGACCTGGCGCGGCGAAGTGGCACGCGAGCACGGCGTGCCTGCGTATGTGATCTTCCACGACGCCACCTTGCGCGAGATCGCGCTGTCGGAACCTGACTCGCTGGAGGCGCTGGGCCATATCAGCGGCGTGGGGGCGCGTAAGCTGGAAGCGTACGGGGAAGATATCCTGGAAAGGGTCGCGGCGCATTCCGGTTGATGCTGGGGAATTGTTTTTACTAGTGGCGCCGCACTCCAAAGTGTGGCGTCAAGCCTTGGCGGACACACCGTCGTTGAGGTGGCCAGGACGCCAAATTCGGGCCAAAAAACCAGTCCCAAAAAATGGGCCCCCGTTTGGGGGCCCATTTAATTCTTCAAGCGTTGGCGCTCGGCACCATCAGAACAGATCGCCTGTCGACGCGGACGTGCCGGCGGGTGGGGCCAATCCCAGGTGCCGCCATGTGGTCTGCGTGGCCATGCGCCCGCGCGATGTGCGCTGCAGGTAACCGTGCTGGATCAGATAGGGCTCGATCACATCCTCGATGGTGTCGCGTTCCTCGCCGATCGCGGCGGCCAGGCTGTCGACGCCCACCGGGCCGCCGTCGAACTTGTGCACGATGGCTTCGAGCAGCTTGCGGTCCATCAGGTCCAGCCCCTGCGGATCCACCTCCAGCATGGCCAGCGCGCTACCCGCCACCTTGCCGTCGATGAGCCCCTTGGCCTTCACCTCCGCATAATCCCGCACCCGGCGCAACAGCCGATTGGCGATACGCGGCGTACCACGGGCCCGGCGCGCCACTTCGTTGGCGCCATCCGGCGTGATGGTGGCCTGCAGCAGCGACGCGCTGCGCGTGACGATGCGCGCCAGATCTTCCGCGCTATAGAACTCCAGCCGCGACACGATGCCGAAGCGATCGCGCAGCGGATTGGTCAGCATGCCGGCGCGCGTGGTGGCGCCCACCAGCGTGAAGGGCTGCAGGTCCAGCTTGACGCTACGCGCGGCCGGGCCTTCGCCGATCAGGATGTCTATCTGGAAGTCTTCCAGCGCGGGATAGAGGATTTCCTCCACCACCGGCGACAGGCGATGGATCTCATCGATGAACAGGACGTCGTTCTTTTCCAGATTGGTCAGCAGCGCCGCCAGGTCGCCCGGACGCTCCAGCACCGGCCCCGAGGTCTGGCGCAACTGCACGCCCATCTCATGCGCGATGATGTGCGCCAGCGTGGTCTTGCCCAGCCCGGGCGGGCCGAACAGCAGCACATGGTCCAGCGACTCATTGCGCTGGCGGGCGGCGGCGATGAAGATTTCCAGCTGTTCGCGCGCACGCGCCTGGCCGACGTAGTCCTGCAGGATCTTCGGCCGCAAGGCGCGTTCGACCGACTCTTCATTGGGCGAAACGGGTTGCGGCGCAACCAGGCGGGCGGCGTCGGGACGGGAGCTGAGGGAATCGGACTGGATGGCCATGGTTCGTGCAGGTGGAAGGCCGTCCAATCGTACCACCCGGGAAGAGATGGGAGAGGTTCCGGCGGCGTCCAGGGTGGACTATCATGCCGTGTCCGCGCGCCGCCCCCCGGTGATGCCGCCGCGTGCCGGGACATTCTTTCTCGCGCCGCCCGCCCGACGCGCTTGCCACCGCTTGCCTTATCCAGGAAATCGCCATGTCGACCGCTTTGCCCACTTTCGATGACGTCGTTGCCGCCAGCGAGCGGTTGCAGGGAGTCGCCCACCGCACGCCGGTGCTGACGTCCACCACCGCCGACGCCATTGCCGGGGCCCAAGTGTTCTTCAAGGCCGAAAACTACCAGCGCATGGGCGCTTTCAAGTTCCGCGGCGGCTACAACGCCATCGCCAGGCTGACGCCCGAACAGCGCGCCCGCGGCGTGGTGACGTTTTCCTCCGGCAACCACGCCCAGGCGATCGCCCTGGCGTCCAGGCTGCAGGGCGTGAAAGCCACCATCATCATGCCGCTGGACGCGCCCGCCGCCAAGCGCGCCGCCACCGAAGGCTACGGCGGCACCGTCGTGACGTATGACCGCTACACGGAAGATCGGGAGACCGTCGCCAAGCGCCTGCAGGCCGAGACCGGTGCTACCCTGATTCCGCCCTACGACCATGCCGACGTCATCGCCGGCCAGGGCACCGCCGCCAAGGAACTGTTCGAGGAAGTGGGCGACCTGGATTACCTGTTCGTGTGCCTGGGCGGCGGCGGGCTGCTGGGCGGTTCCGCACTGTCGGCCGCGGCGCTGAGCCCGTCGTGCCAGGTCTACGGCGTCGAACCCGAGGCCGGCAACGACGGCCAGCAGTCCCTGCGCGCGGGCAGGATCATCCCGATTCCCACGCCCAAATCCATTGCCGATGGCGCCTTGACCACCCATCTGGGCGAGTTGACGTTTCCCATCATCCAGGACAAGGTCAAGGATATCCTCACGGTCAGCGATGCCCAGCTGGTGGCGACCATGAAGTTTTTCGCCGAACGCATGAAGATGGTGGTGGAGCCGACCGGCTGCCTGGCCGCCGCCGCCGTTTTGCAAAAAGTGCATCCCGTCGCCGGTGCACGTGTCGGCGTCATCATCAGCGGCGGAAATGTGGACTTGAAGGCGTACGGGGCATTCCTGGAAAGCTGATTGCCGCGCCGGGCATCTGCCTTGCTCGTCCCGGCCGAGATACGAATGCAGGATGCCGCGTTGGCTTTTGAATTTGGCCGAACCCTTCTACACGTACTGACGGAGCGACGATGCGTATCCTGATTCTGGGCGGTACCGGATTTGTGGGCCGACACCTGGCGGCGGCGCTGGCCAAGGCCGGCCATGCGCTGCGGGTGCCGACGCGGGGCTACTCGCATGGCCGCGATCTGCTGGTGCTGCCCACGGTTACGCTGTTCCAGGCCGACATCCACGACGACGCCTCGCTGGATCGCCTGGTGCAGGGTTGCGACGCCGTGGTCAATCTGATCGGCATCCTGCATGGCGATCGCGGCAAGCCTTATGGCGCGGCATTCGCCCGCGCCCACGTCACCTTGCCGCAGCGCGTCGCCGCCAGTTGCCGGCGCCATGGTGTGCGGCGCTTCGTGCAGATGAGTGCGCTGGGCGCCGATAGCGCCGGCCCCAGCATGTATCTGCGCTCCAAGGGCGATGGCGAGGCAGCGGTGCGCCAGGTCTGGGCCGACACCGATCCGGCCTGGACACTGGTACGGCCGTCCGTGATTTTCGGCGCCGACGACAATTTCACCAATCTGTTCGCGCGGCTGGCGCGGCGCTTCCCGGTGCTGCCGCTGGCCGGCGCACGGTCGCGCCTGCAACCGGTGCATGTGCAGGACGTGGCGGCTGCCATCGTCGCCATGCTCGGTACTTCGCACGCCGCGGGCAAGGTCTACGAACTGGCGGGGCCGCAGGTCTATACGCTGGAGGAAGTCGCCGGTTTGTGCGCGCGCTGGAGCGGCCATCCGCGCCTGGTGTGCGCCATGCCGGACGGCCTGGGGCGCCTGCAGGCAGGCATGTTGTCCATGCTGCCGGGCACGCCGCTGATGTCGCCCGACAACCTGGACAGCCTGCGCGTGGACAATGTCGCGTCCGAACCGATGGCGCCCGAGCTTGGTGTGGTACCTGCATCGATGGACGCCGTGGTGCCGGGGTATCTGGGACGCGGTCTGGGCGTGTATTTCTAGGGCAGGCGGCCCTTCGGGGGCGGGTCCGGATCAGGATCGCGACCTGGATCCGGGCGCGCGGCCTTCGCACGCGCTCCTATCTTGCCAGCGCTTTCAGGGCCTGGCGTATCCCTTCCGACACATCGACGCCGGCCGGCAGGGCCTTCAGCGCGGACAGGGATTCCTTTTCCGAATAGCCCAGCGCCAGCAAGGCGTTGAGGATATCGGACTGGCTGTCCGGCACGGCTTGCACGCCGGCGCCCAGGTCGGCGCCCAGCTTGCCGCGCAATTCCAGCAGCAACCTTTCGGCGGTCTTCTTGCCTATGCCCGGCACCCGGGTCAAGCGGCCCGATTCCTGCAGCGTGACGGCTTGCGCCAGGTCCGCCACCGACATGCCCGACAGCACCGCCAGCGCAATGCGCGCACCGATGCCGCTGACCTTGATCAATTGGCGGAACGTGACGCGTTCGGCCGGCGTGGCGAAGCCATACAGCAGGTGCGCGTCCTCGCGCACGGTCAGGTGAATGTGCAGGCTGACGCGCGCGCCCAGTTCAGGCAGGGCGTAAAGCGTGCTCATGGGCACGTCGACTTCGTAGCCGACGCCGTTGACGTCGATGCATATCGTCGGCGGCGTTTTTTCGACCAGGGTGCCGGTAAGTCTTCCGATCATGATGCGGGTACACGCGAAGAGAGAAGGGGAACGGTCCGCGGACGCGAGCCGGAATCAGGGAAGCATTCTACCGTTGGCGGATGCCGAGCATCCGGGCGGCGAGCAGCCGGGCGCCGGGCAGCGGGCATGAGGATCCCGCGACCGGCATCTCAACGATCCCTGATCATTTCTTCCAGCGCATCGATATCCGCCGGCTTGGTCAGGTAACGGTCGAAGCCGGCCTCGCGGCCGCGTTGCCGCATGGCGTCCGAGGTATAGCCGGACAGGGCCACCAGCAGGCTGGCCGAAGTGGATGGTTGCGCGCGGATCTCCTGTGCCACCTGGAAGCCGTCGATACCTGGCAGACCAATGTCGATCACCACCACACTGGGCGTGAACAATTCCGCCACCGCCAGTCCACGCTCACCGGTATGTGCCTCGGCCACGACATGGCCCCCGTCTTCCAGCAACTGGCGCAGGGTATGCACGGCATCGACGTTGTCGTCGATAAGCAGAATGCGCGAGCCGGATCTGTGCTGCGCAGGCTGGCGCGGCACCGGCCGCGTCGCGTCGTGCGCCAGCTCGGCCTGCGGCGTGTCGGCCACGGCGTCGGCTTCGAGCAGCGGCATATACACGGTGAAACGACTGCCCTTGCCTAAGCCCTCGCTGTGGACTTCGACGCTGCCACGGTGCAATTTCAGCAGGCGCTGTACCAGCGTCAGCCCTATGCCCAGTCCGGTATCCTGGCGGCTGAGGTTGGTGTCGGCTTGGGCGAAAAGGTCGAAAACACGCGGCAGCATGTCGGCGCCGATGCCGATGCCGTTGTCCTCCACAGCGATGGCGACTCGTTGGCCTTCACGCGACACGCGGATGGTGATGCGTCCGTGTTCCGGCGTGTAGCGCGCGGCGTTGTGCAGCAGATTGCCGAGGATCTGGCGAAAGCGCAGATTGTCGGCGCAGATCCACATTGCGTCGACGGGCGGCGTGTACGCCAGCGTGTGATGCCTGGCGGTGATGATGCCGTGGGTGCTTTCCAGAGCATGATCGATCAGGTCCGTCAGCAGCACGGGAGTCAGCGTCAAGTCGATCTTGCCACGCGTCACCCGCGACACGTCCAGCAGGTCGTTGACCAGCCGCGTCAATTGCGCGGTCTGGCGGGTCATCAGGTCGCCGAGGCGCTGGAAGTCGGTCTCGCTGGCGTTGCGTTTGCGCTTGAGCAATTCCAGTGCCGTGCCTATCGCCGACAGGGGATTGCGTAGCTCATGCGCCAGCATGGCCAGGAACTCATCCTTGCGTTCATCGGCTTTTTCCAGCTCGGTCTGGCGCAGGCGCAATTCTTCCAGCGTGAGCAGCATTTCGCGGTTCTGCTGTTCCAGTTCCTCGACCGGCGTCTGCGCCTTGCGGCGCGCCATCTGCTCCATCAGCGGCGCCAGTTCCGCACGACCGATGATGGGCTGCGTGTGGCTGCGCTGCATTTCCAGGGCGACCCGGGTTCCCTTACCCGGGGTGGACTCGATATCGAAATGGTCCACCAGCCGCCGGCTGCCGGCGATGCCGAGCATCGTCTTGCCGTTGGGGCGTTGCCCGTCGGCCGGCAGGGCGGCGACGTTCATGCCGGGGCCTCCGTCGCTGATACGGACGATGAGGGCTTGCGGGGCGTTCTCGCTTTCCTCGCGGAAGAAGAATTCGATCTGGCCGCCACCCGCATGCTGCACCGCGTTACGGGCGATTTCGGATACCGCGGTGATCAGGCGGGTACGTTGCAGATTATCCATGCCGAATACGTCGCCGACCTGGCGCGTACGGTCGCGCACCCGGACTAGGGCCTGGTCGTTCTCTATGCGCGCCGTCAGCAATCTATGGATCATGCCTGTTCGTCCTTCACGACCACAATGGTGGCGTCGTCGTTGCCGCGGGAAAAGTCTCGATGCAGCACACCGGCGATGAGCGCCGGATGACGCCGCTGCAAGCCGGTATGCCCGGCCAGATTCCAGCGAGTGGACAGACCGTCCGTGCTCAAAGCAAGGATTGATCCCGGCTGCCAGGGATAGGATTGTTCCCGAATGGTGCGGACGCTATAGCCCACCGTGCCGTCGGTGGACGGCAGGCGGCGCAGGTCATCCGGCGTGATCAGTACCGTGGAAATATTGCCGACACCGGCGAATTCGAAGTTGCCCAGGACAGGCCGGATCACCGCTACCGCCATCACGGCGCCGCGCGTGGCTTTCAGCGCGGTATGCGCCGCGCGGATGACGTCGTAAGGCGTGGCATCGGCATCGGCCGCCTCGAATACACGCAAGGCTTCATGCGCGGCACGGGCCGCCTGGGGGCCGTGGCCCAGCCCGTCCACCACCGTCACCCAAAGCGCGCCGCTCACCCAACGCGTGGCGTAAGCGTCACCACAGGCTTCCTGGCCGATCTTGGGGGTGGAAATGCCACCTACGGTGAGCCACTGCCGCGGCCGTCCGGCGGGTTCCACGGCATGGTCGCTGCGCAGGCGGGCAAGGACGGCGGTGCCCAACCTTTCACCCGTATAAATTTCATGGAATGAGGACGTGCGCGCGATCCCGCCCAGGCCCAGGCCCAGGCTGCCGCCGGTGGAGTGGCCGTCTTGCTCGCTGGCTTCCAGTTGGCTCATGCCGGGACCTCGGTCCAACGCCAGGATTTCAAGACCGGTGTGGTCGATCTCGGCATAGGGCCGGGTCAGGATGGTGCCGCCGCCGCCGTACTTGACGAGGTTGGTGGCGGCTTCGGTCACGATGAGCGCCGCCTTGGCGCTCAACTCTTCCGAAAAGCCATGCGTCTGCGCGACAAGCACGGCATGACGCCGCGCCTCCGCCACCTGGCTGGGGTCGTCGACGGCTAGCGGCGTTTCCATTGGGTCAGCGTGACGGTAGTGCCTTGTCCCGGCTCCGAGTGGACATCGAATTCATTGACCAGGCGTTTGGCGCCGCCAAAACCCAGGCCCATACTCTTGGCCGTGGTGTAGCCATCGGTCAAGGCGCGGTCGATGTCCGGGATGCCGGGTCCCTGATCCTCGAAGACCAGGCGCAGGCCTTGTTGAAAATTTTCGTTGGTGACTTCAGTGATGGTCATGCGCCCGCCGCCGCCGTGTACCAGCGTGTTGCGGCCTATCTCACTGGCCGCGGTGACGATCTTGGTGCGATCCAGTGTGCCGAACCCTACGGTCGTAGCCCATTCCTGTACCGTGCGTCGAGCGATCGCCAGTTGGTCCTGGGTGCTCAACTCCAGGATGGCTTGCCGGGGGCCGGTCATCAAGCATCATCCGTCTGGGAGCCTTCGCCGTCCAATTGGAGGGTACGCAACAGTTCCATGCCCTTGTCGACGTTCAGCGCGGTATTGATGCCGGTGAGCGTCATGCCGAGTTCAACCAGGGTGATGGCGACGGCTGGCCGCATGCCGACCACGACCGTGTTGGCGTCCATCACGCGCGCCATCGATGCGATGTGCGCCAGCGTGCGGCCAATGAAAGAATCGACGATCTCAAGGGCAGAGATGTCGATCAGCACGCCGCGGGCATGGGTGCGCGACAGCGTCGCCGTCAGGTCATCCTGCAGTGTCACGGCTAATTCGTCGTGCAACTCGACCTGGATGGTCACCAGCAGATAGTTCTGCAGACGAAGGATGGGGATACGATCCATGCGCTTAGCCCTTGGCCCCCGCCGCCGAGGTGATCATGAGGTTGCGCTTGCGCAGGGCCACCCGCAGCGCTTCGGCCAAGGTGGACTTGGTGACGACGTCGCCCAGTTCCACGCCCAGGTGCACGATCGTCTGAGCGATTTGCGGACGAATACCGCTGATGATGCACTCCGCGCCCATCAGGCGGGCGGCGGCCACGGTCTTCAGCAAGTGCTGCGCAACCAGGGTATCTACGGTCGGCACACCGGTAATGTCGATGATCGCGATGGTGGCTTCCTGCTCGACGATGCCTTCCAGCAGGCTTTCCATCACGGTCTGGGTGCGCTCGCTGTCCAGCGTGCCGATCAGCGGCAGCGCCAGGATGCCCTGCCAAAGCTGCACCACCGGCGTGGACAGGTCCAGCAGTTCTTGCTGCTGGCGCTGAATCACCTGCTCACGGCCCTTCTGGTATTGCTCAATGGTGTACAGGCCCAGTGCGTCCAGGGCCAGCGTCAAATTCCAGATCTCGTCGACCAGCCGACCGGAGTCCTTGCCATGCGTCTTGCGCAAGATATTGATGATAGGTTTCTTGAGCGAGAACACGAACGTCGCCGTTTCCGTAGGCGAGAAGCCCTGCAGAGCACGATTGCGCGACAGGGTGGCCAGGAAGGCGCGCACCTCATCCCAGTTGGTGCCGGCGAGCTTGGCGTCCATGCCATCGCCGGTAGCGGCGGTGAACGACGCGAGGAAGTTGGCGGACTGCGCACGCAGCTCCGATTCCTTGATCAGACCCTTGCTGTTCGAGGCGGAGACCTGCAGATCCAGCCACTCCTTGAGAATGTCTTGCTGGTTTTCTTTGATGACGGCGGAGATAGTGCCGGATTCGCTCACAACTGGCTCCAAGATGGTCTAAGACTGATTAGCCGGCGGCGTGCGGGAATACACGCGCACCGTCAGCGAATTAAAAGGCAAGTGAGTTGAGCAAGGATCAGATCGCACGCCCGCCCGTGGCTCGCAAAAGTGAGCAAGAGGATACCGCGAATGTTGTTGCACGTCTTGGTAATCCGTCTCTATTTGTGATCCGAAGGAGGTGCAACCCGGCAGGAGGTTGATGGGCAACCGCCATTCTCTCCATCGGCGGTCTGGCGATGTCCTGTCAGACGGCCAGCCGACCGCCGCGCAACCGCATGCGCCCACCTTTGGGTTTCTTGCTCATCACTAAGAGCCGATCCGCCAGCGGCCCGACGTGGGCGTGGGAAATGGCGCAGGCCAGGGCGTCGGCGGAGTCCGGCGCCGGCAGGCCATCGAGTGCCAGCAGATGCTGCACCATCGCCTGCACCTGCTCCTTGGCGGCGCGGCCGGTGCCCACCACCGACTTCTTGATCTGCAGTGCCGTGTACTCGTGCACGTCCAGCCCGCAGTCGGCCAGCGCGCACAGCGCGGCGCCGCGCGCCTGTCCCAGCAGCAGGGTGGAGGAAGGGTTGGTATTGAGGAAGACGATTTCCAGCGCGGCCACGTCGGGCTGCGTGTCCCGCACCACTTCGCGCAGGTTGTCCAGGATCACCTTCAGGCGCTGCGCCAGCGCGTCGGCCGGCGGCACGACGATGGTGCCGCTGGCGACATAGCGCAGGCGCGCGCCATCGGAGTCGATAACGCCGAAGCCAGTGCGGCGCAGGCCGGGATCGACGCCGAGGATGCGCATCAGTGGCGGAAGTGGCGCATGCCGGTCAGGACCATGGCGATGCCATGCTCGTCCGCGGCGGCGATGACTTCGTCGTCACGCACGCTGCCACCGGGTTGGATGACGCAGCCGGCGCCCGCCGCCACGACCACATCCAGGCCATCGCGGAAGGGGAAGAAGGCATCGGACGCCACGGCGGAACCTTGCAGCGACAGGCCGGCGTTTTCGGCCTTGATCGAGGCAATGCGGGCGGAGTCGATACGGCTCATCTGGCCGGCGCCGACGCCCAGGGTCATGCCATCGGCGCAGAAGACGATGGCGTTGGACTTGACGTACTTGGCCACCTTCCAGGCGAACAGCAAATCCTTCAATTGCTGTTCGGTGGGCTGCTTCTTGGTGACGACCTTCAGGTCCGCCTGGGTCAGGCTGCCGGTATCGGGCGACTGCACCAGCCAGCCGCCGCCCACGCGCTTGACGTCGAAGGCATTCTGGCCGACGCCGGTGGGCACTTCCAGTACGCGCACGTTCTTCTTCTTGGCCAGGTGCGCCAGCGCGGCGCCGTCATAGGCGGGGGCCAGCAGCACTTCCATGAATTGTTCGCTGACGGCTTCCGCGGTGGCCAGGTCGACCGGGCGGTTGAAAGCGATGATGCCGCCAAAGGCCGAAGTCGGGTCGGTCTTGAACGCCTGGCGATAGGCGTCCAGCGCATGCGCCGCCACGGCCACGCCGCAGGGATTGGCATGCTTGACGATGACGCACGCGGCGCTGTCGAAGCTGCGCACGCATTCCCACGCCGCATCGGCGTCGGCGATGTTGTTGTAGGACAGTTCCTTGCCCTGCAACTGGCGGTAGTTGCCCAGCAGGCCGGCCTGGCGTTGCGCGTCGACGTAGAAGGCCGCGGTCTGGTGCGGGTTCTCGCCGTAGCGCAGGGCCTGTTCCTGCTTGACCTGGATGGTCAGCGTGTCGGGCCACTCCTTGCGGGCGGGGGTGGCGTCCTGTTCCGGGGCGGCTTCGGTCAGGCTGCTCAGGTAGGCGGCGATGGCGCCGTCATAGGAGGCCGTGTGGGCGTAGACCTTGGTGGCCAGGTTCAGGCGCAGCGCATAGGACGTACTGCCCTGGGCGTCCAGCTCGGCCAGCACGCGCGGGTAGTCGGCGGGATCAATCACCACCGTCACGCCGCCGGCTTCAGTGCCGTGGTTCTTGGCGGCCGCGCGCAGCATCGCCGGACCGCCAATGTCGATGTTTTCCACCGCGTCGGCAAAGGTACAGTCGGGCTTGGCCACCGTTTCGCGGAAGGGATACAGATTGACCACCAGCATGTCGATGCGGTCGATGCCGTGCTTGGCGATGGTATCCAGGTGCTCCGCGCTGTCGCGGCGCGCCAGCAGGCCGCCGTGGATCTTCGGATGCAGCGTCTTGACGCGGCCGTCGAGGATTTCCGGCGAACCGGTGTGTGCCGCCACTTCGGTCACGGTCAGGCCGGCCTCGGCCAGCAACTTCGCGGTGCCGCCGGTGGACAGCAGGCGCACGCCACGCGTGGCGAGGGCACGGGCGAATTCAACAATACCGGTCTTGTCGGAGACCGAAAGCAGGGCGGTTTCGATTTTCATGGGCGGGCGGGACGCGCGGCGGGCCGCGGCGGATCCGTTTCAGGGATAGTGGGGAAAGCTTTTCAGACCTGGATGTTATGCGCAAGCAGCTTCTTGCGCAGCGTATTGCGCGTGATGCCCAGCATTTCGGAGGCGCGCGACTGATTGCCGCCGGCGCGTTCCAGCGCCACTTCGAGGACCGGACGTTCGACGCAGCGCATCACCATTTCCCACATGTCGTGGGGCTCGGAATCGCCCAGGTCTTCGAAGTAGCGCTCCAGGCTGGCGCGCACGCATTCTTCCAGGACATCTTTTTTACTCATCATGCACAACTTTTTTTGTTTATGTGAAACGGCGGAATAGGGTTCGATCAGGCCGCCAGCAAGGCTTGCTCGACGGCGGCTTCGATGGGCCGGTCGTCGCGGGCGAAATGATCGAACCAGTTGGCCACGGCGCTTGCCTGCGCGCCGGTGCCGTCGATCTGGTTCATGTGAGCGCGGAAGTCATCGGCGCCAGGCAGGCCGTCGATATACCATCCGATGTGCTTGCGCGCCGTGCGAACGCCGGTATGCTCCCCGTAGAACCGGTAATGGTCGTCCAGGTGTTCCAGCAGCAGGTCGCGCATTTCGCCGTAGGTCGGGGGCGGCAGTTTAGCCCCCGTACGAAGGTAGTAGTCAATCTCGCGGAAAATCCACGGACGGCCCTGCGCCGCGCGGCCGACCATGACGGCGTCGGCGCCAGTGTAGTCGAGAACGCGCCTGGCTTTCTCGGGACTGTCGATATCGCCATTGGCGATCACCGGGATGGCCACGGCGGCCTTGACTTCGCGGATGGTGTCGTATTCAGCCTGGCCGGTGTACATGTCGGCGCGGGTACGGCCATGCAGCGTCAGGGCGGCGATGCCGCTGTCCTGCGCCAGGCGGGCGATGCGCAAGGCGTTGCGGTGCTCGCGGTCCCAGCCGGTGCGGGTCTTCAGCGTCACCGGCACGTCCAGCGGACGACAGGCCTGCACCACGGCGTCGAGAATGCGGGCGATCAGGTCTTCATGGCGCAGCAGCGCCGAGCCGGACGCCACATTGCAGACCTTCTTGACCGGACAGCCCATATTGATGTCGATGATGCGCGCGCCCTTGGAGGCGTTGAAAACGGCGGCCTCGGCCATCATGGCGGGGTCCGCGCCGGCGATCTGCACCGACACGGGGGCGATCTCACCCTCGTGGTTCAGGCGGCGCGAGGTCTTGACGCTGTCCCACAGGCGGGGATTGCTGGCGGCCATTTCCGAAACGGCATAGCCCGCGCCCAGCTTTTTGCAAAGCTGGCGGAATGGCCGGTCCGTCACGCCCGCCATGGGCGCGACCAGCACATTATTGGGAAGAGTCCAGGGGCCGATACGCATGGGCGGGGATTTTACCCGCCCCGATCCGGCCCCATATTGAATGGCGTCAAAGCAGGTGAAACCGCAGGTGTGGCGGGTCCCGCCAGTTGTGCAGGCGCGACGTTGCGCGGCTTGCCGCGCAGACTGTTGCGTTAGCTTGCTCTGCCGTATCAGGCGCGCAGGCCTTGCAACAGGTGCCGGGCCAAGGGCGCGCGCAGGGGCTGCAACAAGTCCAGGCTTAGCAGCGCCAGCCCGCCGGCATGTTCCAGTGCCGCCACGCCGGTGGAAAACGCGCGCGGCATCAGATCGGTCAACCCGGCCGTCAGCCAGCGATCGTCGCGCCGGGCGCGGGCGAAGCCGGCCAGGGCCTCGGTGGGCGTGGAAGCGGGACGGGCCAGCCACGGCGCCAGCGACTGGGCCAGGCGGGCGGCATCGCGCAGGCCAAGGTTCAAACCCTGGCCCGCAACGGGGTGCAAGGTCTGCGCGGCATTGCCCACCGCCACGGCGCGGCCGTCCACCAGGGACCGGCGGGCACTGAGGAACAGCGGAAAGACATGGCGCGGGGCGCAGCACGCCAGTGTTCCCAGGCGGTCGCCGAAAGCTTGCGTCAATGCCGTGGAGAACGCCACCTGGTCCAGCGCGGCCAGGCCCTGGGCCTGTTCCGGCGCGCAGCACCAGACCACGGCATAGGTATCGGGTGCGGCGGGATGCGGCAGGAGGGCCAGCGGACCTTCCCGGGTGAAGCGCTCGAACGCCCAGCCGTCGCGGGGCAAGGATGCGCGCACCGTGGCCAGCACCGCGTGCTGGCCGTAGTCCCGGCGGATGTCGTCGGCGCCGGCGCCGTCCGAGCGCACGGCCACCCCGCAACGCAGGACGGTGCCGTCGCCGGCGGTCAGGGTTGCGCCATCGGCGTCCTGGCTGGTCATGCGGGCATCGGGCAGGGTGCGGATGGTGATGCCCGCCTGCTCCACCTGGCGCATCAGCGCGGCATGCAGCGCGGGGTAGGCCGCGACGGCGCCCAGTTGCGGTACGTCGAAGTCGCTGTTGCGGATCAGCGTGCGGCCCAGCCGGCCGCGCTGGGAGACATGGATGGTACGGATCTCGGCGGCGTTGCGGGGCCAGGCGCCCAGTGATTCCAGCAGAACGCGGCTGCCGTGATTCATGGCCAGGACGCGCGCGTCGGTCTCCGGCGGCGCGGCAGCCGTCGCGGTGCCAGCTGGCGTGGCGGGCACCGCGGGCGCGGCCAGGGGCGCGCTGGCGGTGGTCGACGAAATCGGCGCGATCACCGAGCTGGGAGAGGGCGTAAGCCCTGTGGGCGTTACGCTGCCGGGCGCGGATGCCGGCGTCGACCCTGGGGCGGACGTCGCGCCCGCGGCAGGCGTGATTCCCGGCGTGGCGCCCTGGGCAGCGGCGGCGGGGGGCGCGCCGCGCACCAGCAGGATGGACGATGGATCGGCGGCATGGCGCGCCAGCATCAAGGCCAGCGCACAGCCCACGGGGCCTGCACCGAGGATGGCGCCGGAGAAATCGGGTTTGCTCATGTGGCGATTCTAGCGCTGCGGCTCTACACTCCAGGCATGACCGACGAGATTGCACTTCCCGTGCCTGGCCCCCGTCCGCGTACCAAGGTGGCGGCCGCCTCCCTGGCGCTGGTGCTGGGATTCCTGGGCGCGCACTGGTGGTATCTGGGGCGGCGCGGGGCAGCCTTGGTGACGGGGTATGCGGTGATCTGCCTGGCAGCCACCCGCATGTTCCCGGTGTGGTACGACAATCCGGCCTTCTTCCTGCTGTTCATTCCCATGATCGACGGCTTCATCGAAAGCGTCGTGTTCTGTTTGCGCAGCGACGAGAAATTCGACCAGGCCTACAACCCGGGACTGGGCCGCGTGTCCCGCACCGGTTGGCGTGAAGTGCTGCTGGCCATCGCCGCCACCCTGGTCGGCGCCATCTGCTCCATGTTCGGCATCGCCATGGTGGTGGTGTACGTGTGGTCCGCGCTGGGATGGCTGGACGGATACGTGCTGTAGCCGGAGGCCGCAGCTACCAGCATGCGGGCCTTGTCCCATCAGGTGCCCGAACCCTGCGCAGCATTGGCTTTGATCCGACATGGGCCATATATATCTCCCCCAAGGGGAGATATGAAACATTCCTACCCGAGGCCAACGTACGCCAGCGTTACGCCGAGCCGCGCCTCATTCCCGCATCAAGGCCTCGATCTCTCCCGCATGCACGGGCACGCCGCGCGTGATCAGTTCGCAGCCCTCGGCCGTCACCAGCGCATCGTCTTCGGTGCGGATGCCGATATCCCAGAATTTCTCCGGCACGTCGGGCGCCGCGCGGACATAGATGCCCGGTTCGACGGTAAGGATCATGCCGGGCTCCAGCGTGCGCCAGGGACGCTCCGCGCCGACGTCATCACCGCCACCATCCTGCCGGTAGTCGCCGACGTCATGCACATCCAGCCCCAGCCAATGCCCGGTGCGATGCATATAGAAGCGGTTGTAGCTCTTGGACTCCAGCGCCCCGTCCAGCGAGCCCTCCAGCAAGCCTTCGTCAAGCATGCCCTGCGCCAGCACGCGCACGGCGGCTTCATGGCCGTCGTTGAAGCTGGCGCCCGGCCGGATGGCGGCGCTGGCCGCGTCCTGCGCCGCCACCGTCAGGTCGTACAGCGCCCGCTGCGGCCCGCTGTAGCGGCCATTGACGGGAAACGTGCGGGTGATGTCCGCCGCGTAGCCGTCGTATTCGCAGCCGGCGTCGATCAGCAGCAACTGGCCGTCGCGCAGCACGGCGTCGCCAGCGGGATAGTGCAGCGTGCAGGCATTGGCACCAGCGGCGACGATGCTGTTGTACGCCACCGACTGCGCGCCATGGCGGCGGAATTCATACAGCAGCTCCGCCTCGATCTCATATTCATGCATGCCGGCGCGCACGTGGCGCATGGCGCGCGCATGGGCACCCGCCGAGATGCGGGCCGCGCGCCGCATCAGGGCAATCTCCGTGGGATCCTTGACCAGGCGCATGTCGGCCAGGCGCGGCCGCGGGTCTATCTGCCGCGTGGGCGTCCGATGCTGTCCACGCCCCTGCTGGCGCGCCGCGTCCAGCGCCCGTGCCAGCCGTTCACCCTGGGGCCCGGTTGCCTGCAAGGGCGCGAATAGCGTGGGTTGATTCGCCAGCAGCGCCGGCAACAGTTCGTCCAGGCGCTCCACGGCATAGGCGTCGTCGAAGCCGAAGCGCGCCGCGGCGGCTTCCGGACCGAAGCGGTGGCCGGTCCAGGTTTCCTGTTCCTCGTGGCGTTCGCGGCAGAACAGGATGCTGGCGTCACGCTCGCCCGCCAGCACCACCAGCCAGGCTTCCGGCTCGGTGAAGCCGGTGAGGTAGAAGAAGTCGCTGTCGAAGCGATAGGGAAATTCCGAGTCGCGGCTACGCACGGCTTCAGGTGCGGTCGACAGCACGGCGATGCCGCCGCCGAGCGACCGCATATAGGCCTGCAGGCGCTGGCGCCGTTCGATGTGGGGCGTGAGATCGACGGGAGGTAGGCTCATGTCGTGGGCGTCCGAAGACGCTCGAAAAAGGAGTGGAGTTAACTTTATCTGCTTTTTTCCACGGATGTGTCACATCGCGCTGATACAATCCGCGCCGTGTTCATTGGGGAGTAGCCATCCTTATCCCCAAGGAGTTTGCGTCAACATACTTGGTGGTCCAGGACCCCATGGCGTAAACGGCAGCCATCCGTCGCGGGTTTTTCTCCTGCACCGGCCGGCCCAGCCAGGCGAGACCTTTGGCCACGACGCGCTACCCAGCCGGGCGAGCCGCGTCGTCGCGCCTCAGGTAATCCGCTCGTCCGGCTGTTGTATTTCCATGTTTTCCACGCTACTGCTGTTTTTTGCCGCCGCTGCCATCATCTATGTGGCCTGCGAGTATTTCGTCAATGGTGTCGAGTGGGTCGGGCAGCGCCTGGACCTCGGCGCAACCGCCGTCGGCACCGTGCTGGCGGCCTTCGGCACGGCCTTGCCTGAAAGCGCCGTCACCTTCATGGCCGTGGCCTTCGGCGGTACTCCGGAACACAAGGACATCGGCGTGGGTGCCGCCATGGGAGGTCCGCTGGTGCTGGCCACGGTGGCGTACGCGGTGGTCGGCCTTGGCCTGATGCGGCAGCGCCGGCGCCAGCCCGCGGCAGAGTGCGTGACCTGTATGAACGCGGACCAGCGCAAGCTGGCTCGCGACCAGGGCTGGTTCATGGGCATCTTCGTCTTCAAGCTGGGTATCGGCCTGGTGGCATTTGCCTGGAAGCCGTGGTTGGGCTTTGCCTTCCTGGCGGCCTATGGCCTGTATGTGCGGCGTGAATTGCTGGCCGATGACGAAGCGGCCGCCGCCGAGGATCTTGAGCCGCTCAAGCTGCGTCCGCGTGACGAGCGGCCCAGCCTGGGTTGGGCCTTTCTGCAGACTTTGCTGGCCCTGGCGGTGATCGCCGGCGCGTCGCGCGTTTTCGTGGCGCAGATCGAGGACATCGGCCAGATCCTGGGCCTGACGCCCCATGTGGCGGCATTGCTGCTGGCGCCCGTGGCCACCGAGCTGCCGGAGATCATGAATGCCTTGATCTGGGTGCGGCAGGGCAAGGAAAGGCTGGCCCTGGCCAATATTTCCGGCGCCATGATGATCCAGGCGACGATCCCCAGCGCCATGGGGATCATGATGACGCCCTGGCTGCTGGACGACACGCTTTTGGTCGCCGGCCTGTGCACCATGCTGTCGATCGGCCTGCTATGGCTGCGCTTCCGCCGCGAGAGCATGAACCTGCGGGCATTGTCGGCGGTGGGCGGCCTGTACGCCCTGTTCGCCGGCTATGTCGGCTGGCACCTGCATGTTTGATGCATTGTTTCGCCTTCCTGACGGAAGGCGAAGGTTTCATTTTTTTGGGGGATCCCCAAATCCCCCCTGCGCGTGACGAGCGTAGGCACGGCGCGCCCGCGGCGCCCCGTGCGAATCCGGCGCAGGGGCGTTTGGGGGTGGAGCCCCCAACTAAAACGATTCATCGCCCCAACGGAAGACGTCCCCGTTGCCGTGCATCGTGTCACCTGTTGTAGAACCTTGTTTTCTCACGCTTTTGCGGCGCTTTGTCCTTGTTCCTCAGGGCAAACCCGAGTAGACTGGTGACTTCTTCATATCCAGGGGTTGCTACGTGAATACCGATTCCGGCGACAGTAGTAGTCGACCTAGTGTCGGCGTCGCTGCCTGACAGGGTTTACGCAGATTCACCTCTGCCGCGCCCTGTTCTTGCAGGGTGCGGTGTCTAAAGTTCTTCGCGAGGTCGTACGCAGTTTGTTGCGTGCCGCCAATCTTCATCTCGCGACGATATTCTTCCCGCGCCATTCCGCCTGAGTTCCCGCTTTGCCCGCCTGTGCTCTCGCTCGCATGTTCCATCTTGCGCGTGCGTGACACTCACCAGGCTGGTCAGGCTGGTCAGGCTGGTTATTGACGTATGCCATCCCGCTCGTGCGAGGAGGTCATTATGCGTGTATTCGACTTGTTTCTTCGGCGTGCCGGTGTCGATCGACCGGCGGCGTTGGCTGACAGGCGCGCGAGTTCAAGGTTGACCGTGGTCTGTGCCCGCGAGGCACTCAGTGCCGTGCGCAAGCAGATTTGCCTGGACTTCAAGGCGGCCGGCCTGAGCGTGGCCCAGATGCAGGTGGACCAAGGCCGCGACAAGGCCATGGCGTCGGCTTGCATTACGGTGAATTGCCCGCCAAATATGCGGAATGTTCTCATGACACAGGCCAGGCAACTGAGCGACAATCCGGCAATCCGTTCCGTACGTTTCGGAGACCAGCGCGCCGCCGTTGCATGATGCCAGGCACATCGGCGGCGACCTCCGAAGCCGCCGAGTTGTTCATCTTCAGACGTTCGATGCCGTTCAAACCAGCAGCGCGGAAGTCCGCAATGACCATCGCTCCGTTTATGCACGGAGCGGTTTTTTTTGCCTCGGCTGCCAGCTGTACGCTGCTCACCGGCGTCATGGCGGCACCCGCCCATTGCGCCGAAAACAGCGGCGAAAGAAGCGGTGAAAACGCCGCCGCCGATAGCGCCGTCGTCACCATGTACGGCCTCATCGACCTTGGGGTAGGCAGCACCCATGTGTCGGGCACCGGCACGCGCAATGGCCTGATCAATGGCGGGTTGGCCGATTCCGTCTGGGGCCTGCGGGGACAGGACGACCTGGGCTCGGGCTGGCGCGCGCTGTTCCAGCTGGAGACCGGCTTCAATCCCAGCAACGGCCAGATCGACGACCAGGACGGCCGGCTGTTCAACTATCAGTCCTGGGTGGGTTTCGCCCATGACGACTACGGGCGCCTGACCTTCGGTAGGCAATACACCATCGGCCAGGCCTTCGGCAATCAGCTGGAGCAGGGCGGCTGGAAAGACATGGGACTGGGTGCCACGTTCAAGGCGTCCGACAATTTCCAGTTCGACAACATGGTGAACTACGTGTCGCCAGCGGTCGCCGGCTGGACGCTGGGCCTGGGCTATTCGTTCGACGCGGCGAAGCCGGACGGCTATACGGCCAGCGCCAACAACCGGGCCTTCAGTGCCGGTCTCAAGTACGAGCAGGGGCCATGGCTGGCGGTGGCCACGTGGGATCAGATGCGGCTGGGCAATACCATCGGTACGCAGGCGCAGCCGCGTGCGGTGCAGTTGGGCGTGGCCTACGACTTCGAGGTCGTCAAGGTGGCGGTGGGGTGGACGCGGCAAAGCCATGGCTATGTCGGCCTGGACGGCAGTGACCCGGACGACCTGGGCGTGGCGGTGGGACCGCGGGCCTTCGTCGACGGCGGCCATGCGGACGCCTGGTTCCTGGGCGTGACCGTGCCGGTGGGCCAGGACAGCATCGTGCTGCAGTGGTCGCCGACGCGGCCGTCGTGGACCTGGGGAGACGGGCAGCGGGCCCAAAGCGCCCAGTTGGGTACGCTGGGTTATATCCATCCGCTGTCGCCACGCACCACGCTGTACGGCTTCGTGGGCTATGCCTCGAACTACACGCTGAATCAGCAGTTCGATCAGGACGGTGCGCACACCTCCCGAGTGATGGTGGGCATGCAGCACCGGTTCTGAGCCGGGCGGCCGCCGCAACGGCGCCCAGCGCAACGGCGCCCGGTCTACAATCACCCCCCAACGGGGCGCGTGTCGCGGCCCGGCGACGGGCCGTCGAACCTGGGCGGCCGTTCGTGGCCCGATCGGCAAGGATCGTCATGGAATCGTTGGACTGGCCCGACTGGCTCCTTTGGCTGGTGCCCTGGGAGTTTTCCCCCACATTGGTGGTCCTGTTCCTGGCCTCCGCGTACCTGTTCGTGCGCGGCGGGCGTACCCACAACGTCACCGGCGCACGCAAGGCCCTGTTCTGGACCGGCTGGATCCTGCTCTACCTGTCCCTGCACACCCGCCTGGACTACTACGCCGAGCGGATGTTCTTCATCCATCGCGCCCAACACCTCGTGCTGCATCACCTGGGTCCCCTGCTGCTGATGGGCGCGTTTCCCGGATCGGCCATGCGCGCCGGCCTGCCGCTGGCCTGGCGCAGCGCCTTGCGCCGCTTCAACGCCGGCGCGGCGGGGCGCCTGCTCATCGGCATCCTCACCAACAAATACCTGGTTCCCGTGCTGTTCGTGCTCCTGGTGCTGGTGTGGCTGCTGCCGACGGTGCAGTTCTATTCCATGCTGGACTGGCGGCTCTACCGCCTGATGAACTGGTCCGTGGTGGTGAGCGGATTCCTCTACTGGAACCTGGTGCTGGACCGCCGGCCCAGTCCGCCGGCCGCCATGTCGCCGGGCGGGCGCGTGCTGTCGCCCATATTCACGATGGCGCCGCAGATGGTGGCGGGTGCCTATATCGCCTTGACCGAACGCGACCTCTATCCCTTGTTCGAACTGTGCGGCCGCGCCATCGCCATGCCGGCCCTGATGGACCAGAGCATAGGCGGCCTGACCATGTGGATCCCCGCCGCGCTGGTCGAGGTGGTCGGCTTGCTGGTCGCGCTGGGCACCCTCATGCGCCTGTCCGGCAAGCATCGCCTGCCACAGCGCAAACGCCGCCCCGCGACTACGCCGGCGGGGAAAAAGACAACGCGCCCGGCGGGCGCGTGATCTTTGGATCCAGGGGCGGGCCTGCAGAGGTAAGCAGACCCATCGAGCAGGCCCGTTAAGCAGACTGGTAAAGCAGACCGGTAAAGCAGACCGGGTCCGCGGACCCGGCAGGCGAACTCGCCTTGCCCCTGCTTATTCGTCGTCGGGCGTCAGGCCGTGGTATTTGCGGCCCAGTGCCACGGTGGCCTGGAACATGCCGGACTTGTTGCCGCAATCGTAGCGGGTGCCTTCGTAGCGATGCGCGAAAACCGCGCGTTCGCGCATCAGCGAAGCGATGCCGTCGGTCAGCTGGATCTCGTTGCCGGCGCCCATCTTGGTCGAGCGCAGGTGGTCGAAGATTTCGGCTTCCAGCACGTAGCGGCCCACCACGGCCAGGGTCGAAGGCGCGTCGGCCGGCTCGGGCTTCTCGACGATGTGGGTGACGCGTTCAGTGCGGTCGTCCACGTGCGAGGCGGCCACGATCCCGTACTTCTTGGTTTCTTCGCGCGGCACGTCCTGCACGCCCAGCACGCTGCCGTCGTACTTGATGGCGGTATTGACCAG
This sequence comes from Achromobacter sp. HZ34, assembly GCF_002209485.1. Taxonomy (GTDB): domain Bacteria; phylum Pseudomonadota; class Gammaproteobacteria; order Burkholderiales; family Burkholderiaceae_B; genus Bordetella_C. Next base: position 24,949 of record NZ_NJIX01000007.1, read on the forward strand.
CTGCTTGAGCACGGGGGTATCGGCATCGATCAAGTCATCGGCCAGCACCACGACGAAGGGCTCGTTGCCCACGGCGGGGGCGGCGGTCAGCACGGCGTGGCCCAGGCCCAGCGGGGCCGACTGGCGGATGTAGATGCAATTGACGCCGGCGGGCAGGATGCCGCGCACCATGTTCAACAGCTCGACCTTGCCCTTCTTTTCCAGATCGGATTCCAGTTCAGGGGCGGAATCGAAATGATCTTCGATGGCGCGCTTGTTTCGCCCCGTCACAAAAATCAGGTCAGTGATGCCCGCGGCGACAGCTTCCTCGACGGCATATTGGATGAGGGGCTTGTCCACAACCGGCAGCATTTCTTTTGGCATGGCCTTGGTTGCCGGCAGGAAACGGGTGCCCATCCCTGCAACGGGAAACACGGCTTTTCTAATAGGGCGCATTGGAACCTCGAAGTGATAATCCGATCTGTTAAAGGAAAGCAGTATATTGTTTGGCTCGACTATGATAATCGCATGAAACGCTGGGATAAGACATTGCCACTTGGTTGGGTATGCAAGCCGTTAATCCTGTTGCTTAGTGCATCAGTGGCGGTTAGTGCGACCACGGCCGTTTTTGCTCAACCTGTTGGCCTGCCATCGATGGGTGCGGCGTCCGCCGCCGACCTTTCTCCTTACGTAGAAAGAAGCCTGGGCCAGGCCATCATGGCGGAAGGGCGGCGTGATCCCACGTATATCAATGACGCCGAGCTGAACCAGTATCTAACTGCATTAGGCCGCAAATTAGCGCAATATTCACCGGGCACCGTGCCGGACATTGAACTCTTCGGTGTGCGTGATCCGGAGATCAATGCATTCGCCATGCCTGGCGGTTTCATCGGCGTGAACACCGGCCTCATCGTTGCCACTGACAGCGAATCCGAATTGGCTTCGGTGCTGGCGCACGAAATCGGCCACGTCGTCCAGCGTCACATCGCGCGCGGCATGACCCAGCAGAGCCAGACCGGCGCCATCGCATTGGCATCGGTCGCCGCCGCGCTGCTGGCGGCGCTTGCCGGTGCGGGAGGCAATCTGGCGATGGGCGTGGCCGCATTCGGCCAGGCGGCCGCCATCGATCGCCAACTGGGTTTTTCGCGCGACGCGGAACGTGAGGCGGACCGCGCCGGCTTCCAGATGCTGACGGGCGCAGGCTTCGATCCCGCCGGCATGTCGCGCATGTTCGCCCGTTTGATGAACGCGTCGCGCTTGAACGAAGGCACGGGCGGAGGCGCATGGGCGTCGACCCACCCCCTGTCCATCGAGCGTATGTCGGACATCCAGAACCGGGTGCGCAATATGCCGGCCGTGCGGCATGTGGACAGCGACGATTATTGGTATTTGCGCGCCAAGATGCGGGTCATGCAGGGTCGGGATGCGCTAAGCCTGCGCAGTTCGTCGCAGCAGTTGCAGGACGAATCGCGCACGGCGACGGGCCTGCGCCAGTCGGCCGCCTACTATGGCCTGGCCTACAGTGAACTACAGCGGGGCAACCTGGCCGCCGCCAGCAAGAACCTGGATCTGGCCAGTGCCGATGGCCGGACGTCGCCGGAGCTGGCCAAGCTGGGCATCGACCTGGCCTTCGCGCAGAAGGATGTGCCGCGTGCGCTGGCGCTGGCTGAAGCCGCCTGGAAGAAATACCCGGACCGCTATGCCATCGGCATGGCCTATGTGCAGGCGATGCAGAATGCCGGACGCCACGAGGCGGCCCAGGTGTTCCTGCGCGATCGCATCAAGCAGTGGGGCGCGGATGAGCCGGCCTTCTATCAAATGCTGGCGCAGAGTGAAGAAAGCACGGGTGACCGGGTTGGGGCGCGGCGCGAAATGGCGCGCTACTACATCGCTGTCGGCGCCTTGCCCGCGGCTGAAGCGCAACTACGCCAGGCCCGCGACATCTCGCGGGATTTCTACGAGCAGTCGCAGATCGATGTACAGATCAAGGAAGTCCGCGACAGCCTGGAAGAGCAGCGCCGCCTGCTGCAACGCTTCAAGAGTTAAGCGCCCTTTGGGAAAGGCCGGGTCTCCCGGTCCGCCAGTGTCGCCCCCTGGGGGGCCGCGCCACGCGCGGCAGGGGGGAGCCCTATAGCCCTGTTTCGAAGAAACGGCCCAGCCGTTGCGGCAGCCATCCCAGGTGGGCCGGGAAGGCTCCCGTCGGGAAACCGGCATGGCCGCCGGTGGCCGGCTGGTGCAGCAGTACCGCGGCCGAGCAGTCCGCCGGGCCCGGCAAGGCCGGTTCGGGAAAGAAGGGATCGTTGCGCGCATTCAGCACCAGCGTCGGCACGGTGACACTGGCCAGCCAGGGCTTGCTCGACGCCCGCGTCCAATAATCCAGGGCATTGCGAAAGCCATGCATGGGCGCGGTATAGGCATCGTCGAAGTCACGCAGATCACGCGCATGAGCGATACGCATGACGTCGATTGACCCCGGAAAGCGCCGCGCCTTCTCCAGCACCTTGTGCTTCATGGTGCGCAGGAAATAAGCGCTGTAGATGCGGCGATTGATGAAACCCTTGGACAGGCTGTTGCCGCCGGCCACCAGGTCGAGCGGCACCGAAATGCCGGCGCAGGCGCCCAGCCAGGCCACCTGTTCCTGCTGCTCGCCGATGTACTTGAGCAGGGCATTGCCGCCCAGCGATACCCCCACGGCATGCCAGCGGGCATGCGGCACGCGGGCGCGCACGCTGTTGAGCATGAAGCCGACCTCGTCCGAATCGCCCGAGTAGTAAGCGCGTGCCAGGCGATTGGGCACCCCCGAGCAACCACGGAAATGCGCGATGGCGACGATCCATCCCCGCGCACGGAAATGATGCGAGACCGATTGCGCGTAGCGGCTCATGCTGCCGCCTTCCAGGCCGTGGAACAGCACCAGGGCCGGTGTGCCCGCCGTCTGCGGCAGCGATGCCCAATCGGCGTCGTTGATCCAGCGGGCCGCGGCCGTCGGTGTACTGGCCACCGCGGGCGTGGCGATGCCGCCCTGGTTCTCGGGAGCTTTATGGGGGAACAGCCCCGGACCTGTCCAGTCGAAATCGACAAAGTCGCCGTCTGGCGTCTCCACCCGCTCGCGCACGAAGGCGATGCGGTGGTACTGCGCCAGCGTGGCGGCATAGATGGTCTGGCTGTGGCCGTCGGGCAGCCAGGCGGGCACAGGGCAGGGCGTAGTATCCAGGCGAGCGTTTGCCAATGCGCGTCCGTTCTTCTAGTGCAGCATGTCGGGGACGTCGTGCAAGTCGAGCACGCCGGCCTCCGCGGGTGCCGGCGAAGCGTGGTGCATGACCATGCGCCAGCCGGTGGGACCCTTGTGATAAATGTTCGTCACGTAGCAGTTGGCGAACGGCGCATTGGGATGCTCCGATGTGGCGACCTGCTCGATCAGTACGTGGACGGCGCTCATCATGCTCAGCAAGACGAGCGGCCGCATGGGCCGCACCCGCGCGGGCCCGTTGGACAGGATCTGGTGCCAGGATTCCTGTACGGCGCTATGGCCGACCACGCGCAGGCCGCCAGGATGGATGCAGACGATATCTTCATCGTCCGACCACACCTGCATCATGCGCACGGGATCGGCCTGCTCCAGGGCTTCGTAGAAGGCGTGTTCAGCTTCGTCGGGCGTGGCGAACATGAGCTATCCAAAACAATGGGCCGCGGGGCGCGCGGCGCGCGTCGTCCGGCGCTGCGCGATCAGTGGCCGTGGCCAGTGAGCACCGTACCGGGCTTGACCCGGTATTCAGCACCGCAATAAGGACAGCGGGCACTGCCGGTATGGGCGACGTCGAGGAAGACGCGCGGGTGCATGCTCCACAGCGGTGCCTTGGGACCGGGACAGAAGACGGGCAGGTCTTCCGCACCGACCTCGATGGTTTCGTGCTGGCGGGCGGTTGCGGCGGCGGCAGTCATGTTGATTCCTGAATGTATTGAAGCAAGCGATTGAGGGACGCGAGTCGCGCCCGTTGAAAAATTGCGGCCGGCGAGCGGCCGCGCCGGTCAGACCTTGGTGAGCCAGTCCTTGTGCTTGGGATCGCGCCCCTGGACGACATCGAAAAAGGCCTTCTGCAAACGTTCGGTGATGGGGCCGCGGCGGCCATTGCCGATCTGGCGGTTGTCGACCTCGCGGATGGGCGTGACTTCGGCGGCGGTACCGGTGAAGAAAGCCTCATCCGCGATATAGATGTCATCGCGCGTCAGCCGGCTGGTGCGGATCGGAATGCCCAGGTCGGCGGCCAGCGCGTGGATGGTCGAGCGGGTGATGCCCGTCAGCGCCGAAGCGATTTCCGGTTCACACAGCACGCCGTCGCGCACGATGAACACGTTCTCGCCGGCGCCTTCGGCGACGAAGCCTTCGGTGTCCAGCAGCAGGGCTTCGTCATAGCCATCCTGCAAGGCCTCGGCATTGGCGATGATGGAGTTGGCGTAGGTGGTGGCGACCTTGGCGCGCGGCATGGTCACGTTCACATGCTGGCGGGCGAAGGACGAAATCTTGACGCGGATGCCCTGGGCCAGGGCTTCTTCGCCAAGGTAAGCGCCCCAGGGCCAGGCCGCGATGGCCACGTGCACCTTGGCGCCCTTGGGCGATACGCCCATCTTTTCCGCACCGTAGAAGACCAGCGGCCGCAGATAGCAGGACTCCAGCTCGTTGGCGCGCACCACTTCGCATTGCGCGGCCTCCACCGTAGCCTGGTCGAAGGGCATGGGGATCTGATAGATGTGCGCCGAGTTGAACAGGCGGCGCGTGTGTTCCTTGAGGCGGAAGATGGCGGTGCCTTCGTCCGTCTTGTAAGCGCGCACGCCCTCGAAGACCGACAGGCCGTAATGGAGGGAGTGCGTCAGTACGTGGGTGGTGGCGTCGCGCCAGGGCACCAGCTTGCCGTCATACCAGATGAAACCGTCTCGGTCCGCCATCGACATGGGAGCTCTCCACAAAGAATGGGTCGTATTGTATCAAGCGACGCGGCTACAATATGCCCTGTTCCGGTGCACGCATCCCGCGTTCTTGCACCACCTCGATCCAATTCGGCACAGACCCGGATTGCTCCTGCCGCAGGTAACCCGTTGTCCTCAGAACCGGCGTTTTCCGATCCTGACATCGCGCTGATCCGCCAGGAGCGTATGGCTGCCATGCAGGAGGGCCTGCGCGCGGTGCTGCCGTCGCTGATCGCCACGGCGACCTGGGGCCTGGTGACCGGCGTGGCCATGGTCAAGGCGGGACTGACCGAGTCCATGGCGCTGGCCATGACCCTGCTGCTGTACGCCGGTTCGGCCCAACTGACCTCGCTGCCCCTGATCGCCACCGGCGCGCCGCTATGGCTGATCTTCGCCGCCGGCTTCGTGGTGAACCTGCGCTTCATCATCTTCGGCGCCGCCATGCACCCCTATATCCGCCATCTGCCCTGGCCGCGCCGCCTGGCGCTGGGCTATTTCACAACCGACATGGGTTTCGTCCTGTTCATGCCCCGTTATGGGGACGCGTCCGAGCGGGGCACGCGCGAGCAGCTGTGGTTCTTCATCGGTTGCATCGCCCCGGGCTGGTTTTCCTGGCAGACCGCGTCGATCGTGGGGATCTACCTGGGCACCGTGGTGCCCGCCAGCTGGTCGCTGGATTTCGCCGCCGTGCTGGCGCTGCTGGCGGTGACCATTCCGCTGGCCGGCGCCCGGCCGATGCTGGTGGCCATGCTGGCCGCCGGCGTGGTGGCCTGGTGCGGCCAGGTGTTGCCGCTGCGCCTGGGTCTGGCCCTGGCGGTACTGGTGGGCGTGGCGGCGGGCATGCTGGCCGAGCGCCATTGGCGCAGGAGCGTTCGGTAATGGGCTGGTTGGAGCTGTCGGCCGAAGAACTGTATGTCTATGCCGCGATCGGGCTGCTGACCGTCTGCAGCCTGCTGACTCGGGCCGGTTTCGCCGTGTTCGGGGACTACCTGCCGCTGCCTGATGCCCTGCGCCGAGCGTTGCGGTTCGCGCCGGTGGCGGCCCTGACGGCCATCATCGTGCCGGAAGTCCTGCCCTGGGCGCCCGGCGAGGGGCCCCGCTTCGACATCCGCCTGCTGGCGGCAGTGGTGGCGCTGCTGGTCTTCCTGCGCACGCGCAGCGCGGTGCTGGTGATCGTCAGCGGCATGCTGGCCCTGTGGGGCCTGCGCTGGATGCTGGGATAGCCGATCCGGTGCCCGAGCCGTGGCGCGCAGCGCCCCTTATGGCGCGGCCCGCAGCCCCGATAGGGGCGAAAATGCCTACCTGCGTTAAAATTACGCATTCCACAGCAATCCGGGCCTGACTTTTTGCCAGTTTCGTGCCTTGCACGTGGCCCGGTATCGCCTATCCCTAATGACAGAAACCTCCTCCACCGCCGCGCCTACGCCGGCTGACATTGCTACGCCCGCGCCCACGTTTGCGGACTTCGGCCTGCATCCGTCGTTGCTCCAATCCATTGCCGACACCGGCTACACCACGCCCACGCCCATCCAGGCCGAGGCGATTCCGGTGGTCGTTGGTGGCAGGGACGTCATGGGCGCCGCCCAGACCGGCACGGGCAAGACGGCAGCGTTCACGCTGCCCATCCTGCATCGCCTGATGCCGTTGTCCAATTCCAGCGCCTCGCCCGCGCGCCATCCCGTACGGGCCCTGATGCTGACGCCCACGCGCGAGTTGGCCGACCAGGTCTTCGAGAACGTCAAGCGCTACAGCGCGCGTACGCCGCTGCGCGCGGCCGTGGTGTTCGGCGGCGTCGACATCGGCCCGCAGAAGGAAGCCTTGCGCAACGGCTGCGAAGTGCTGGTGGCCACGCCTGGCCGCCTGCTCGATCACGTGGAGCAGAAGAACGTCAACCTGGGCCAGGTCAGCGTGCTGGTGCTCGACGAAGCGGACCGCATGCTGGACATGGGTTTCCTGCCGGATCTCGACCGCATCATCCGTCTGCTGCCGCAGCAGCGTCAGAACCTGCTGTTCTCGGCCACCTTCAGCAACGAAATCCGCAAGCTGGCGCGTTCCTTCCAGAACAATCCGGTGGAAATCGAGGTGGCCGGGCGCAATGCCACCGCCGACACCGTGACGCAGATCGCCTATCCGATGACCTCGGAAGGCAAGCGCGCGGCCGTGGTGCACTTGGTGAAATCGCGCAACCTGAGCCAGGTCATCGTGTTCTCCAACACCAAGATCGGCACCGCGCGCCTGGCCCGCCAGCTGGAAAAAGACGGCGTCCGCGCCGAATCGATCCACGGCGACAAGAGCCAGGCCGACCGCATGAAGGCGCTGGAAGCGTTCAAGGCCGGTGAGCTGGAAGTGCTGGTGGCCACCGACGTGGCCGCGCGCGGCCTGGACGTGGCCGGCGTACCTTGCGTGATCAATTACGACCTGCCCTATAACGCCGAAGACTACGTGCACCGCATCGGCCGCACGGGCCGCGCGGGCGCGTCGGGCGAGGCCATCGCCCTGTTCACGCCCAGCGAGGAAAGGTTGCTGCTGGACATCGAGAAGCTGATCAAGCGCGCGGTGCCGCGCGGCCAACTGGAACTGCCCGCCGATTTGCTGGCGCGCAGCCATGGCCGGGGCGGTGAACCCGAGACCGGTGGCCGCGAACGCCGTGGCGGCCGCGATGGCCGTGATGGCCGCGACCGTTCCGAAGACCGTGACAATCGTGGTTCCGGCAGCCGGCGCCGCTATAACGACGCTCCGTCGCGCCCGCCGATCGACGATTTCTTCCTGCGTCCCTACGAACCCAGCCCTGCCGCCGTGCAGGCTGACGCAGCCCGGCCCGAAGCCGGCAGCGACGAACGCGCCGGCGCGCCGAAGCGCAAAGTGGCCGTGTTGTTGGGTGGCAGCCGCAAGCCGTCCTAGCGACGGCGCCTGACCATCCGGATTATCGATCCAGCATTGCGCGTACGTCGGGCAGCTGGGTCGCCACCGCAGGGCTGCTGGCGTCCAATGTGCCCAGCAGCCGTTCCAGATGGCCGATATGCGGCAGCATGGGGCCGTAGAAAACACTACGCCCGCCAATCTGGACCAGTATCGTGGGGAAGTTCTCCACGTCCTCGTCGCCGAGCAAGTCGGCGTGATCCTCGATATCGATCCAGGCAAAGGCGAATTGCGGCCATTGCGCCGCCAGCTCGTCCAGCTTGGGCCGGTATTCCCGGCAGGTGTCGCACCAGGCGGCACAGAAGCAGGCCACCAGGCCGATGTCGGCCTGCCGCAGGCGTTCGCTCAGTGTCGGATCGTCCGGTTCGAAGGCCAGGCTGGCCGGGACGGGCAGGGGGGCGGTGGAGGTCGAGGGCACGGACATGTCGGCAAGGGTTCGAAGCTTGGCCTATCATACCCGCGATCTCCCACGGGTCCGCCCGCCGGGGGGCCGCGGCCTTGTCCGTGTTCCCGGTCCGCGCGTTTTCGCGGTCCCCGTGTTTTCGTGTCCTTTCCTACGCCAAAGGCCCTATGACCCCACCCCTACCTCCCGTGCCTGTCCGCCCCGGCGCACCCGTGCCCAGTGCCGGCATGGCCGGGGTCGCGCGCGCCTTCAAGCGCGCCGCCGTGTCGCAGTGCCATCCCAGCATGCTGTTCGCGATCCTGCTGCCTTTCCTGATCGCGCTGGCCGGCGGGATCCTGCTGCTGTGGTTCGGCTGGGCGCCGCTGACGGAATGGCTGCGCGACGAGGCATCGCAATGGAATGTGGTCAACAGCGTCGACAACTGGATGATCAGCGTCGGCCTGTTCTCGCTCAAGCTCTACCTGGTGCCCGTGCTGGCCGCGGCCATCCTGTTGCCGGTGTCCGGCATCCTGGGGCTGGCGATCGCCGCCGTATTCGTCATGCCGCTGGTGCTGCGCCATGTCGGCGCGCGGGAATACAAGACGGTGGGACGGCAGGGCCGCAATGCCACCGCCGTGAGCGTGTGGAACGCGCTGTGGGTCAGCTTGGCGTTCGGCGTCGGCTGGGTGCTGACCTTGCCCCTGTGGCTGGTGCCGCCGATGGCGCTGCTGCTACACGTGTTCTGGTGGGCCTTCGCCTTTTCGCGGATGATGCGTATCGACGCCATCGTTGAACACGCCACACCGACGGAACGCCGCCTGCTGTTGCGCCGGCACAATCTGGGCTTCTGGTCGGTGGGCTTCATCTGCGCGCTGATCAACCTGCTGCCGCCGGCCTGGGTGTTCCTGCCGGTGTTCTCCGCGCTGGTGTTCGCCCACTACGGGCTGGATGCGCTGCAGCGGCTGCGGCAGGAAACCGTCATCGACGTAGCGTCATGAAGGGTTGAAAAGGCGCTTTGAAAAACGCCCGCAAAACGGCTTTTACTCCAGGAAGAATATAAATGACGACAGCAAACGCGCGGCGTATCGGCCTGATCATCGTCGGCGATGAAATCCTTTCGGGACGCCGGCAGGACAAGCATTTCTCCAAAGTGGTCGAGCTGCTGGGGGCGCGTGGCCTGAAGCTGGCCTGGGCGCAGATCCTGTCCGACGAACGTGACGACCTGGTGGCCGCCTACCGGCACAGTTTCGCGACAGGCGACATCGTCCTGTCCTGCGGCGGTATCGGCGGCACGCCGGACGACCACACCCGCCAGGCCGCCGCGGCGGCGCTGGACTTGCCGCTGGAACTGCATCCCGACGCCGCCGAGCAGATCGCCCTGCGCTGCGCCGATATGGCGGCGGAAGGCCGCGGCAGTGCCGATATGAGCACCCCGGAAAACCAGCAACGCCTGCAGATGGGGGTCTTCCCCGTGGGCAGCGAGATCGTGCCCAACCCCTATAACCGCATCCCCGGTTTCTTCATCCGCGACCATACCTTCGTTCCCGGCTTCCCCGTCATGGCCTGGCCCATGCTCGAATGGACCCTGGACCAGCGCTACCGCGACCTGCACCACCAGGTCAGCCACGCGGAACATTCCTTCCTGGTCTACGGCCTGCCCGAATCGCGCATCACCCCCGCGATGGAGGCCGTGCAGGCGCGCTGGCCCCAGGTGCGCGCCTTCAGCCTGCCCAGCGTGGGCGAGGGCGGCAAACGCCCCCATATCGAACTGGGCGTGAAAGGCGAGCCGGCCGCGGCCGCCGAGGCGCTGGCTTTCCTGCGGACCGAGGCGCAGCGCCTTGGGGGACAGATGACGGCGCCAGATTGAGCGGTTGTCAAAACCCCATTCGTATTTCACAATACGGGAACCATAAAAATGCTGCAACGCCGCAAAATTCCTTTGCGGTGATCCCGGCGCGAGAAGAGTGTGGAGTCCATGAGGCGTTCTTTGACTGATAGCACCGGGACGGCGCCCGTGGTGGGCGTCCATACCACCATTGCCATTCAGGTACTGGAGCGGGCCATGTGCCTGCTCGACGCCCTGGCGGCCCAGCCGGAACCGGTAAGCCTGAAGGAACTGGCGGCGACCACCGGACTGCACGCGTCCACCGCGCATCGCATCCTCAACGACCTGGTCGTCGGGCGCTATGTCGAGCGCGTGGACAACGGTGTCTACCAACTGGGCATGCGGCTGCTTGAACTGGGTTCCCTGGTCAAGGGACGGCTGAATGTGCGCGAGGCCGCGCTGTCGCCCATGCGTGCCCTGCATCGGCTGACGGGGCAGACCGTCAATCTGTCCGTGCAGCAGGGCGATGAAATCGTCTATATCGATCGCGCCTGGAGCGAGCGCTCCGGCATGCAGGTGGTGCGCGCCATCGGTGGCCGCGCGCCGCTGCACCTGACTTCCACCGGCAAGCTGTTCCTGTCCACCATAGACACGCGCCAGGTGCGTGCCTATGCCCTGCGCACGGGGCTGGCCGGCCATACCCGCAACAGCCTGACCGAACTGGACCAACTGGAACGCGAACTGGCGCTGGTGCGGCGCCACGGCTATGCGCGCGACAACGAGGAACTGGAATTGGGCGTGCGGTGCATTGCCGCCGGGATCTACGACGATACGGGCAAGCTGGTCGCCGGCCTGTCGATTTCCGCGCCGGCCGAGCGCCTGCAGGACGAGTGGATACAACGGTTGCGGGACACCGCCGTGCAGATTTCCGAGTCCCTGGGTTTCGAAGCCCCGACGGGGGATGCAGCGGAGGTGACGCTGGCGGCCAATGGGGTGCAGGTCGCCTAGCAGCGCCCGTGGGGTGCAGGTCGCCCAGGATAAAAAAAAGCCCGGCAAGCCGGGCTTTCCACTTCGGCCCGGTAAGGGGCCGATCGATCGGGCTTATTGTTTTTCTACACCCGCTTTCTTGAACAGTTCCGCCCATTGCGGAACCTGTTGCTTGACCTTGTCTTGCAGCGCCTGCGGATTCGCATCCTTGGTCAGGACCACCGCGCCCAGGCCGCTCATGCGTTCCTGGAACTTGGGATCGGCCACCGCGGCTTGCAGGCTTTGCACCAGCTTGTCGACGACCGGCTTCGGCGTACCCTTCGGTACCCACATGCCGTGCCAGATACCCACCTCGAAGCCCTTGAAGCCGGACTCGTTCATGGTGGGGATGTTGGGCAGGGTGGGCACGCGCTGCAGGCTGGTCACGGCATAGGCCTTGACCCGCTTGCCGGCGATCTGCTGCGTGGTGTTGGTGGTCTGGTCGCACATCATGTCGACCTGCTTGCCCAGCAGGTCGTTCATCGCCGGCGCGGTGCCTTTGTAGGGCACGGTCAGCAACTGCACACCGAAGGCTTCGCTGAGCATGGTGCCGCACAGGTGGCTGGCGGCGCCGATGCCGGCGTTGGCCAGCGTGACGCTGTCCTTGTTGTCCTTGATGTACTTGGCCAGTTCCTGGATGGTGTTGGGCGGGAAATTGTCGCGCGCGATGACTGTCATCGGCACGTCCACCACCAGCCCGATGGGCTCGAAGCTCTTCAGCGCGTCATAGCCGGGATTCTTGTACAGCGACGGCGCGGTGGAAAAACCGACGTGCATGAGCAGCACGGTATAACCGTCCGCCTCGGCGCGCGCCACATAGGTCGTGCCGATGGTACCGCCGGCGCCACCCTTGTTTTCCACGATCACCGTCTGGCCGAGCGTGGGGCGCATGGCTTCGGCCAGGGAGCGCGCCACGTTATCCGTGGGGCCACCGGCGGCGAATGGCACAACCATGTTCACGACGTGATCCGGATAGGCGGCATGCGCCGCACCAGCCATGCAACAGAAAGCAGCCGCCGCAAGCAGCGCGGAAACCGGACGGGCACGAAAAACCATTGACGTCTCCTCAGGGTGTATTTCGTTATTCGCTGCTGGCGGGTCCGTCATCGGACTAGTACGTCCGGTGCACATGCCTGCCTAGATCGCTGTTTATTATTGAGTACTCGAACGCAGTCTAAGTAAGAAAGGCAACGGCGTCATCCCAGGTGTTTCCCCATGTTGCATCAGAACCGTAACAAAGCCGGGGTAGTCTGAGGACACGCGTGCGGCATGGCCAGCAAGGGCATAATGTTTCATTTGTTGCGACGCACAAAATGTGCTTGACATCGTTTCGAAGCGGCATAGAATGGCAATTGTGCAGTGCACCAAACGGCTCCGCCGGCAGCAGGGCGAGGGTAACGGGATGCCACCCCTTGATGGCTAGAGAGTACCCAAGTAGTTGTTTTGTCTGGAAATTTTGTGCTCTGCACAGTGAACCAGATAGGGCTACTACACCATTAGGGACCCCTGAGTCCCACACAGGAGATTCTTAAATGACCGCCATTCCGCAACAAGTCCTGGACCGCCAGAAAGCTCAAATCAACACCTTCATCGCCGCGCAAACCGCGCTGTTCTCGGGTTTTGAGAAGCTGGTCGACCTGAATCTGAAGGTCGTCAAGGCCAGCTTGGATGAGGTGGCTTTGCGTTCGCAGCAAGCCAGCGGCGTCAAGGATGCCCAGGAAGCCGTCGCTTTCTCGACGAACCTGGTGCAGCCGGGCGCTGAAAAGGCTCTGGCCTACGGCAAGCATGTGTACGACATCGTTACCGGTGTGCAGACTGAGCTGGTCAAGCTGGGTGAAGAGCAGATCGCCGAAGGCCAGGTGCAGATCTCGGACGCCATCGACCAGTGGTCGAAGAATGCGCCCACCGGTTCGGAAGGTGCTGTCGCCCTGATCAAGTCCTCGCTGGCTACCGCTACCAGCGCCTATGATTCGATGACCAAGGCCGCCAAGCAGGCCGCTGAAGTTGCCGAGTCGAACCTGAATGCCGCCGCCAACGCGACTTTCAAGGCTGCTTCGGATGCCGCCGATGCCGCCAATAAAGTCGCCTCGCCCCGCAGCCGTCGCGCTGCCGCCGCAGCTTAAGGCAATGCCGGGACCGGGTGCGCCGTTGGCGCGCTTGGCCGGACGCTTAAGCAGGGGTATGCTTTGTAGAGTTTGAGCAGAGCTGGAAATTGGGCCGCCCTAGGGCGGCCCCTTTTTTTGCTCTATTTTTTTGCTCTGGTTATTTGCCGCCGGTGGCGACGGCCTGGACGCATTCGCGCACCAGGGCCGGGCCCTTGTAGATCAAGCCCGTGTACAGCTGTACGGCGTTGGCCCCCGCGGCCATCTTTTCGCGCGCCTGGCGGCCAGAGGCGATGCCGCCTACGCCGATGATGGCGAAGTCCTTACCCATGCGCTCGCGCAGCCGGGCGATGACCGCCAGGGACAACTCGTGCACTGGCGGCCCGGACAGCCCGCCTGCTTCCTGGGCATGCGGCAGCGTGGCCACCGCTTCGCGCGACAGCGTGGTGTTGGTGGCGATGACGCCATCCACGCCGTAGCGTGGCAAGGTGTCCGCGATGGCATCAATTTGTTCGGTAGTCAGGTCCGGTGCAATCTTGACCGCCAGCGGCACCTGGCGGCCATGCGTGTCGGCCAACTGCTTGCGGCGCTCCTGCAATTGCGCCAGCAGGACGCCCAACTCATCGCTGCTCTGCAGGGCGCGCAGGTTCTTGGTATTGGGCGACGAGATATTCACCGTCACGTAGTCGGCATGGGGATACACGCCGGCCAGGCCGATCAGGTAGTCCTCGGCGGCACGCTCGATGGGCGTGTCGGCGTTCTTGCCGATGTTCAGGCCCAGGATGCCGCCATTCGCGCGCCATTTACTGCGCGTCACGTTGGCAATGAACGCCTCCAACCCCTGGTTGTTGAAGCCCAAGCGGTTGATCAGCGCTTCGGCGCGCGGCAGGCGGAACATGCGGGGCTTGGGATTGCCCGGCTGGGCGCGCGGCGTCACGGTGCCGACTTCGATGAAACCGAAGCCCAGATTACCCAGCGCGTCGACGTAGGCGCCGTTCTTGTCCAGGCCCGCGGCCAGGCCGACGGGGTTGCGCAGGCGCAGCCCCATCAGGTCGGCTGGCGCCATGGGCGCCGCATGCAGCAGCGAACGCGTGGCGCCGCAATCGTAGGCGCGTTGCAGCGACTTCAAGGTCACTTCATGCGCGGTTTCCGCATCCATGGCGAACAGCGCCGCGCGGGCCAGGGGGTAGGCTTGAAAGAGGATAGACATGGGGGCGAATTGTAGAGGCAGAGCGGGGATCAGGCGAGCCAGTGAGAACCCGTGCGCGACACCGGCGGGCGGCCAGCGTCGCCGCTGTTTCCGCAGTCGATTCCTGCGCTACGGTTGCGGCGCCGTGCCGTCTTCCCGTGGCGGCTGCCAGAGACCGTTGACCAGCAGTTCGGCCGGCTGGAAATTGGCCTTGTAGGCCATCTTGCGGCTGGCCTCGATCCAGTAGCCCAGGTAGAGCCAGGGCAGGTCCAGGGTGCGGCATTGTTCGATCTGCCACAGGATGCTGTAGGTCCCCAGGCTGCCCGGCAGGTCGGGATCGTAGAAGGTGTAGACCGACGAGAGCCCTTCGTCCAGCACGTCGATGATGGACACCATCGCCAGTTGGCCGTCGGGCGTGCGGAATTCCACCAGCCGGGTATTGACGCGGCTGGTCAGCAGGAATTGCGCGTACTGGGTGCGGCTGTCCTCGTCCATGCCGCCGCCCGGATGCCGGCCCTGCTGATAGCGGGTGTACAGGGAATAATGTTCCGGCGACCAGGCCAGCTCGGCGACGAAGGACTGCAGGTTGCCGTGGTCACGCCAGGCGCGCCGCTGGCTGCGATTGGGCGCGAAATGGGTGGTATCGACCCGGACCGGGATGCAGGCGTGGCAGCCGTCGCAATGCGGCCGGTAGGTAAACAGGCCGCTACGCCGGAAACCTTGCTCGACCAGTTGGGAATAGGTGCCAGCGTTGATCAGATGCCCAGGCGCAGCCACCTGCGAGCGGGCCTGGCGTCCGGGCAGGTAACTGCACGGGTAAGGCGCCGTCGCATAGAACTGCAGAGTGGAAAACGGAAGTTCCTTGAGCTGGCTCATGTGCGCTGCGGCTGTCGCCGGCCTGTGTTTGTATCCGTGGCCGGCTGCGTGCGGACATGATAACGCCTAAACCGGATTGGCAGAGGGCGCTGGATGTGGATGCAGGTGGCCCGAGGTGTCGAGCCGCCCTGGGCACCATGGGGGCTGGGCCCGCCTGACCAACTGTTGCACTTCGTCGACAAAGCGAGCGCGCGGGATGGCTTGCGCGCCCAGGCTGGCCAGGTGGCGCGTCTGCTGCTGGCAGTCGATCCAGGGCACGCCGTGGCGGACCAGGAAGCGCACCAGATGGGCGAGGGCGATTTTCGAGCCGTCGGTGACGTGCGTGAACATCGACTCGCCGAAGAACATGCCGCCCAGGCTGATGCCATACAGGCCGGCGCTCAGGCGCCCATCGATCCAGGTTTCAATGCTGTGGGCGCCGCCCACGCGATGCCAGGCCAGGTATGTGTCCTGCATTTCCGGGGTGATCCAGGTGCCGTTCTGCTGCCCGCGCGGCGCGGCGCAGGCCCGCAGCACCTGTTCGAAGGCGGTATCGACACGCACTTCGATGGTCGCCGCGGGCGTGCCTTCTTCGCGTGCCATGCGCCGCAGGCGCTTGGCCAGCGTATGGGACTCGACGAAGTCGGCGCAGGCCAGCACCATGCGCGGGTCGGGGCTCCACCACAGCACCGGCTCGCCTTCCGAATACCAGGGGAAAATGCCCTTGCCATACGCTTCCCGCAGGCGCTCCACCGACAGGTCGGCGCCTGCCGCCAGCAAGCCATCCGGGTCGCGCAGCGCCGACGCGGCGGGCGGCAGCGGCGTATGGGGTTCCAGCCAGGGCAGCTTCAATGCGGTGTATCGAGAGAGTAGTAATGCGGCTCGAACACGCCGCGCCGCCGATCGTCCAGATAATGCCGCAGCGTCGTCACCACGGTACGGAAGGACAGGTCATCCCAGGGGATGTCGGCCTCGTCGAAGTAGCGGGCTTCCAGGCTTTCGGGGCCGGGATCGAGTTCCGGGCCCAGGGCCTGGGCCAGATGATAGATGTGCACCTGGTCCACCTGCGGCACATCGACGACGGTGAAGAGGCCGCCCAGTTTCACGCGCGCCCCGGATTCCTCCAGCGTTTCGCGCATGGCGCCCTGCGCCGTGGTTTCGCCCAGCTCCATGAAACCCGCCGGCAATGTCCAGGTGTCGTAGCGCGGCTCGATGGCGCGGCGGCACAGCAGGATGCGGCCTTCCCATACGGGGACGGTGCCCACCACCACCCGGGGATTCTGGTAATGGATGGCGCCGCAGTTGTCGCAGACATCGCGCTCGCGATTGTCGCCTTCGGGGACGCGCCGGACCACGGGCGTGCCGCACTGGCTACAGTAGTGCGCGAGGCGCGGGGCGGGGAAATAGGTGATGGGCTTTGCACTCATGGTGCCGATTCTAACGGTTGGCGTGCGTCGCGGTGCGTCATTCGCCGACAGCGGTTACGGCGCCCGCGCTGAAGCGCGCTTCCAGGAAGGCGACGAAGGTGCGCACTTTGGCGGTCAGGTAGCGCCGGTGGGGGTAGACGGCATACATGGTGATGGGCGAGGTGCTGTAGTCGCGCAGCAGCGGCACCAGGCGCCCGGCGGCGATGTCGGTGTCGACCAGGAAGCCCGGTTGCAGGACGATGCCGTGGCCCGCCACGGCGGCCGTGCGCAGGATGTCGCCATTGTTGGCGCGCAGGGACGTGGGCACCCGCACGGCAAACGACTGGCCGTCCTTTTCGAAGCGCCATTCGTTGCCGGTGCGTGAATAGGCATATTGCAGGCAGCGGTGGCGCTTCAGGTCGTCCGGCTGGCGCGGCTCGCCATTGGCTGCCAGATAGGCCGGCGCGGCGCAGACCTTCAGGGCTTGCGTCGCCAGCGGCCGCGCGACCAGCGTGGAATCCGGCAGGCTGCCGATGCGCACGGCCACGTCGTAGCCTTCTTCCACCAGGTCCACCACCCGGTCATTCAAGTCCAGGTCGATGAAGACGTCCGGGTAGGTGGCGATATAGTCGGCGATGGCCGGGCCCAGGTGGCGCACGCCGAAGGAAACCGGCGCGGCCACGCGCAGGCGGCCGCTGGGGCGACGGTCTTCAGCCTGCAAGGCCTGCTCCAGATCGTCCAGGTCGGTCAGGATGGGGCGGATGCGGTCGTAGAAGGCCTGGCCGGCATCGGTCAGGCCCAGCTTGCGCGTGGTGCGGTTGAGCAGGCGCACGCCGTAGCGCTGCTCAAGGAAAGCGACCTGGCGCGTGACCGCCGAACGGGCCTGGTCCAGCTTGGCGGCCGCCGCGGCGAACGAGCCCAGTTCGACCACCTTGGCGAAAGTGCGCATCGCGCTATGCGTGTCCATGATGTCCTTGTGGCGGGGAGCGTGGGCGGCCGCGGGTCAGCAGCCCGTGGCGTAGCCCAGCGCCTGGGCGATATGGCTGCGGGTGGCGTGGGTGACGTCAGCGACGTCGGCGGCCTTGTTGGCGTTGGCGGTCTCGGTGGCAGCGGCGATATCAGCGGTCTCAGCAGTCTCAGCGGCGGCGGTGGCTGGCGTCGACGCGGCCAAGTCCGGCCGGTAAGACACTGCCAGCGTACCGTTCAACGGCAGGGCCGCCAGGCTCTCCAGGGCCGGTTTGCCGTCGGCCAGGAACAGGGCGTCCAGGACGCGCGGCATGTCGCGGCCGTCGAGCATGCCCGGGCCGGCGTCGGTGTCGGCATAGAGCCGGCCATCCTCGTCCAGCCACCACCCGGATATCCGGCCCGTGGCCAGCCCGGTGTGGGTCTGCAGGCCGCTGCCATCGCCGTTCACCCGCAGGATGTAGGGCGCGGCGTCCAGGCGCACGTAGACCCGCTGGGGACCGTTCTGGAAAAACCAGCGGCCGTCGTCAGCGCGCGCGTAGTTGCGGTCGATGAAGGCCAGGATGGCGGGACTGGTGATGCTTTCGCCCGGCCCCCCCTGGTCGGCATCGCCATTGGGATGCAGGCGCCAGCGCCCCCGCTGGTCCAGCGACAACCAGCCGGACACCGCCGGCACGTCGGGCCAGCGCTGGATCGCGGCGAGGACTGCGTCGTCCATGCGTGGGGTTCTCCGCGGCCGAGGCGGTCAGCGCAGCCGACGGGGCCGCAGGGTCAGCGTAGCGCTGGCCTGGGCGCCGGGAGCCAGGATCAGCGTGCCGGTGGCACGGTCCTGGCGCACGCCCGGCGCAAGCTCGGTCAGCTCCGGCGCCGCGTCCTGGGCGTAGCGATTGAAGGCGTCGGTCATATTGCTGACCGGCTCCACCGCGATGTGCGGCATGCCAGGCGGCGTGAAGATGACCAGATGGATCAGTGGGGCATGGGCTTCCAGGTCCACCGCCATGCCCCGTTCCGGCCAGGCGACGCTGGCCGAGCCGGTAAAGCCGTTGAAAACGTTGTCCAGGTCGACTTGCGTCACCGGCAGGCCGTCACCCACGGCGCCACCGGTATCGAGCAGGTCCTGGGGCAGGCTCCGGTCGTCGTTGACCCACATATGGCTGACATCGGCACGCACGCGCGTTTGCGGTGTGCGGGGGAAATAGGGATGCCAGCCCAGTCCGGCCGGTTGATCCGTGGTGCCCGTGTTGCGCAAGGTCAGCGTGATGCGCAAGGCATCCTCGCTGAGTTCGAAGGACTGCGTCGCGTGGAAAGGGAAGGGCCAGGGGGCGATGGGGGCGATGTCCGCCGCATTGCCTGCCGGTGCGTCTGCCGGTGCGTCTGCCGGTGCGTCTGCTGATGCGTCTGCCGGTGCGCCTGCTGATGCGTCTGCCGGTGCGCCTGCGGCATCGGCGGCCGGTGCCTTGCCTGCCTCTGCGTTGTCGTCCGTGACCTCATAGTGCTGTTCCATGGTCACATGGGTGGCGTCCTGGTGGGTCACGGTCCAGGGGCGTTGCCAGGTGATGCCGTGGATAGGCAGCGGGTGGTTGTCCGCGGTGCGCGGGATGGGCCAGGACTTGCCGTCGAAGGCCAGCCGCGCATCGGCGATGCGGTTGGAATAGGGCGCCAGGGGATAGCAGGCCGTCACCCGCGACTGCGTGGGAATCCCCTCGGTGGGACGCAAGACCGGCACGCCGTGCCAGTCATAACGAAGAATCGTGCCGCCCAGTGCGGGCAGCAGTTCGAGCGTGGCGGGGCCTGTCGTCAGGCGCAGGGGAGCGGCGGTATCGGTCATCGCTGGATTATAGAGATAGGCGGCATGGCGCTTGCTCAGCCGGAGGCTTCGACGTCGCCGACCGGATCTCCGCCATCATGATGAGCCTGCTGTTGCCCGCCAATCTTCAACCTGTATTTCATTACGCCCAGATCACGCCCGAACCGCCGGGCACGGATCCCGGCATGCCGCCCCCGGGCGGCCCGCAAAGCCCGCCCCCCGATCCGGACGACACCCCTGCGCCCGAAGGCGATCCTCCTCCCGGCGTGCCGCCTGCGGTAGATCCGCCGACGAATCCGCGGCCGGTGCGGATGCTGCGCCTGAGGCACCGTTTCGCGCGCCTTGCCGCGCGGCCACCGGGCGCGCTGCTTGGCCGCCTGGAAAGCGCCGCGCGCATCGCCAATAGGGCCTGATGAGGCATCGATGGCGCGGCATCGCGCCCGCGACGTAGAAATCGCATCCGGCCCCGCATCCAGGCCGATCCCGAGCCTCGGCCCTATTGGCCAACCTAGCCAACCCAGCCAAGCTAGCCGACCTAGCCAACCTAGCCGACCTAGCCGACCTAGCCGACCTAGCCGACCTAGCCAACCTAGCCAACCCGGCCAATCCGGCCAATCCGGCCAATCCCGCTTATTCCGCCTGTTCCGCCTTGATACCCAGGCGTGTGATGATTTCCGCGAAGCGTTTGATCTCCGACTGGTAGAAGCCGCGCAACTGGTCCGGCGTCATGTATTCGGGATCGGCGCCTTGCGTGGCCAGGCTTTTCTTCACGTCCTCTTGCGCCAGCACCGTCTTGGTTGCCGCGTTCAGCTTGGCGATGACCGGTGCCGGCGTGCCGGCCCGCGTGACCAGGGCGTACCACTGGGCGAACAGGATGTCCTTGTAGCCGGCCTCGGCCATGGTGGGCACCGTGGGCAGCGAGCCCGATCGATGGGCGCTGGCCACGGCCAGGATCTTGATCTTGCCCGACGCCAGCAGCGGCGCCGCCGACGCAACGCCGACGAACGCCATCGGCACTTGTCCGCCCATGGCATCGGCCACGGCCGGCGCGTCGCCTTTATAGGGCACATGCACCATGTCCAGCCCGGTTTCCGCCTTGAAGGCCTCGCCGCACAGGTGGCCGGTGCCGCCCACGCCGCTGCTGCCGAAAGCCAGCTTGCCAGGGTGGGCCTTGGCGTAGGCCAGCAGTTCGGGAATGTTGTTGACGCCCAGCTTGGCGTTGACGGCCAGCACGATGGGTACGGAAGCCACCATGCCCACCGGTGCGAAATCGCGGTCGGGGTCGTAGGGCATCTGCTTGTACAGCGTCGGATTGGTGCCGTGGGTGGCGCTATTGCCCATCAGCAGGGTGTAGCCGTCCGGTGCCGCCTTGGCCACGAAACCGGCGCCGACGATGCCGTTCGCGCCAGCCTTGTTCTCCACCACGATGGTGGTCTTGAGCGCCGTGCCCATGTGCTGCGCCATCAGCCGGGTGAGAAAGTCGTTGGCGCCGCCGGCGGCGTAAGGCGAGACGGCCTGGATGGGATGGTCGGGATACTCGGCCTGCGCGGCAGCCGTGCAGAGCGCCATGGCCAGGCCCGTGGCGAGGGCTGCCACATGGGTCGTGCGGCCCATGCCGGCAATACGGACCGAAGGAGCCAAACGGACCGAAGGAGCTAATCGGACCGAACGAGCCAAACGGGCTAAACGGGTCACGTCGGCCCAGCGTCGGGAAATCAGGGATGTCATTGTCGTCCTCCACCGCGTTGGGGCGGTATGTTCTTCTGGATATAAGGTTCGGTACCGCGACGGCCATTGCGTGACGGTCGCAGGACTCGAAAAAAAGTCTAAGGACTTAAGGCCGTGCGCGAACGGCGGCGGCGCGCGAAGGTCGCAGATTCAAGTCCATAAATTGGACTTCAGGCGGCGTGCGGTCTCATGCCGCTTGCGCCTGGACTGCGCAGGCAGGCGCCGTGGCGTCGTTGGCCATATGCCGGCGCAGATCGGCTTCGATGGATTCCACCGCGTCGCCCAGGCAGCGCACCACCATCTCCAGGCGATCCTTGCCCAGGCGCGAGGCCAGGGTCGATACGCTGATGCCCGCTGCCGGCGTGCCGTCCGGATAGCGGACCACCAGGCCGACGGAATGCACCGGCGGATTGTCCATCACCTTGTTGGTGGCATAGCCGCGCCGGCGCGTGGCGGCAATGCTGGCGCGCAACTGGGCGTCGGTGAAGCGCGGATTCTTGCGCTGGGTACGTGTGACATTGACCCGGCAGATGCGCTGGATCTCGTCATCGGGCAGGGCGCTGAGCACGGCCAGGCCGCCCGCGCCGACGTTCAGCGGCCGATGCCGGCCGACGTCCAGCACGAACATCTTGATGGGAAATGCGCCGTCCGCACGCGCCACGCAGACGCCGTCGAAACCGGAACGCACCGTCATGAAAACGGTATCGCCGGTCTGCTCCGCCAGGGTCTCCAGGTAGGGGTGGCAGATGTCGCGCAAGGCCAGCTTGGGCGCGGCGGCCAGTCCCATCTCGTACAGCAGGGATCCCAGGTAGTAGCGCTTGCTGTGGCTGTCCTGGCGTATCAGCTGCTCGGCGATCATGCCTTGCAGTATGCGATGCGCGGTGGGGCGTTCCAGGCCGGTGCGGCGATAGAGGTCGACCAGGCGGCTGCCGCTGCGATTGTTGGCGGTGATCAGGCGCAACAGGGATACCGCCCGATGCAGGGTCTGGGTGCCGGCGGCCGCGCTGGCCGAGGGAGTGGGAATGCTGGGACTCATGTCTTGTGTCTCCGCGCCGCATGCGTGGCGATGCGCTTCTTCTATATGTTGGACCTGGCCAGCGGCCGACCCCGATGTGATTTGTAGCCGGAATACAGGGAGGTGGACGTACTGGATGGTCCGGTATCTCGATATGTGGACGTATAAATGCGGCGCCACCGCGCACGCAATCAGCGTCTTCCCCTAGGATAAAAAAAGGCCGGCGAGTCGGGTACGAAACGACTATCCAGGTTACGAAGAAAAGTCAGGCCAAGGAGACGATGTGAACCATACCGACACGCGGAGCACCGCCGTGCCCCTTTCGACCGACAGCGATAGTACGGATGGCGGCCAGGATCTGCTGCAAAGGCAGGAGGGTCGGCTGCTGGTGCTGACCTTGAATCGCCCGCAGCGCCGCAATGCGCTCAGCCCCGCTCTGTATGCCGCGCTGCTGACAGCGTTGCGCGCGGCCGCCGATGACGATGGCATCGCTGCGGTGGTCCTCACCGGCGCCGGCACGGCCTTTTGCGCGGGCGGAGATGTTGCGCGGATGGCGGCAGGGGCGAACGCCGGCAGCACGCCTGGCGCCGATGCCAGCACCAGCGCCAGCGCCAACACCAACACCAACACCAACACCAACGCCAACGCCAACGCCAACGCCAACGCCAACGCCAACGCCAACGCCAACGTCGGCGGCACCGCGAAAAACAGTCTTGGTCCGGGCGTCGGGAGCACTGCGGGGACGGCTGAGCCACCGCCCCTGTCCTTCGAGCAGAAAATGGCCGGGCTGCGGCGCCGCACGGGCATCTGCGAGCTGCTGCACACCATGCCGAAGCCGACCATCGCGATGATGCGCGGGCCGGCGGTGGGTGCCGGCCTGAGCCTGGCCCTGGCTTGCGACCTGCGCTATGGCGACGATACGGCGCGCTTGCGTACGGGTTTCGTCAATGTCGGGCTGTCGGGGGATTTTGGCGGCCACTATTTCCTGCCGCGCCTGGTCGGCATGGCCAAGGCGCGCGAGCTTTACCTGGTCTCGCCCATGCTGGATGCCCAGGCCGCGCTGGGCTTGGGATTGCTGAACGCGGTGTTCCAGCCGGAAGCGCTGGAGGCCGAGGTCATGGGCATCGCCCGGGGCCTGGCCACCGGCCCGCGTACCGCCATCGGGCACATCAAGGCCAATCTGAACGACGCCGCGCATCTGTCGCTGCCCGACATGCTGGACCGCGAATGCTGGCGCCACGCGCGCTGCACGGAAATGCCGGATCACCGCGAGGCCGCCGCCGCCTTCGTGGAAAAGCGCCCGCCGCGCTTCCTGTAGGAAGCGGGAGCGGGGCCGGTCCCAGGGCGGTCAGGCCGCCGAGGCGACGCTGGCGGCACGAGATAACGCAACGAAAAAGCGCAACGAAAAAGCGCAACGAAAAACGCAACGAAAAACGCAACGAACCGGCGGCACACACAAATGGCCTCGGACAAAAAGCCAAGAAATCGAACGAGTCACTTATCTGGAGGATGGAATGAGCAAACTATGTGAAGGCCGGGTCGTCATCGTGACGGGCGCCGGCCGTGGCATCGGCCGTGAATACGCGATGCAGCTGGCGGCGCATGGCGCCAAGGTGGTGGTCAACGACCTGGGCGTGTCGCGTGACGGCATCGGCCAGGATCTGTCGGCCGCCCAAGCCGTGGTCGACGAAATCCGCGCCGCCGGCGGCGACGCCATCGCCAACGGCGACGACGTGGCCGACTGGAATGGCGCCCGCCAGATGATAGAGAGCACGGTCGCCCATTACGGTGCCCTGCATGCCCTGGTCAACAACGCCGGCATCCTGCGTGACCGCATGCTGGTCAACATGGAAGAAAGCGAATGGGACGCCATCATCAACGTGCATCTGAAGGGCACGTTCGCGACCGCGCATCATGCCGCCGTCCATTGGCGCAGCCTGCAGAAGCTCTCCGGCGAGCGGGTGAACGCGCGCATCATCAACACCTCGTCTTCGTCCGGCCTGTACGGCAATATCGGCCAGACGAACTACGGCGCGGCCAAGGCCGGCATCGCCGCCCTGACCGTCATCGCGGCGCGTGAGCTGAAACGCTATGGCGTCACCGTGAATGCCATCTCCCCGCATGCCCAGACCCGCATGACGGAAAACCTGCGCGAACGCACGCCGGAAGAAATCGCCGCGCGCCACCCCCGCTGGATCGCCCCGGTGGTGGTCTGGCTGGCCAGCGCCGCCAGCGCCGAAGTGACCGGACGGGTGTTCGAGGTGGGCGGCGGGCATCTGTCCGCCATGGAGGGATGGCATCGCGGGCCGGAGGCCGAGCCCGTGGACGACCCTGAACGCATCGGTCCCGTGCTGCTGGACCTGGCACGGCGCGCGCGCCGCAATGCCGACATGAAGGGCCACGACCTGGACTGAGCGATGATAGACAAACGCATGAAGTCCATCGCCGACGCGGTGGCCGGCATCAAGGACGGCGACGTCCTGCTGGTGGGCGGATTCGGTACGTCGGGACGACCGGCCGAATTGATGGAGGGCGTGCTGGCGCTGGGCGTGCGCGATCTCACCATCGTCGCCAACAACGCCACCATCGGCCAGGACATTGTCGGCGACCTGATGCGCGCGGGCCGCATCCGCAAGATGGTGTGCTCCTTCCCGCGCGGCTTGCAGGGCAAGACCATCTTCGACGAGCTCTACGCAGCCGGCAAGATAGAACTGGAACTGGTGCCGCAAGGCACGCTGGCCGAACGCATCCGCGCCGGCGCGGCCGGCATCGGCGGCTTCTTCACCCGCACCGGTGCCGGCACCCGGCTGGCGCAGGGCAAGGAGACGCGCATCATCGACGGCCAGGAATACGTCTTCGAAAAGCCCTTGCGCGGTGACGCGGCCTTGATCAAGGCGTTGCGTGGCGACCGCTGGGGCAACCTGGTCTATCACCGCGGCGCCCGCATCAATAATCCCGTCATGGCCGGCGCGGCCAGGCTGGCCGTTGCCCAGGTCAGCGAAGTCGTCGAACTGGGCGCGCTCGATCCGGAGCATATCGTGACGCCCGCCAATTTCATCGATCGCCTGGTGGAGGTGAGACCATGAAGACCGATTCCGTGAAAAATACATCCGTCGCGGCGACGACAATTGCCAGCGCCAACGTTAGCGGCAGCGCCAGCGTCGCGGCCACCCGCAGAGGCCTCAGCCGCCAGGACATGGCGCGTGTCGCTGCGCACGATATCCCCGAAGGCAGCTGCGTCAACCTGGGCATAGGCGTGCCGACGCTGATCGCCGACTACGTGCCGGCCGGACGTGAACTCCTGTTGCACAGCGAGCAGGGCTTATTGGGGCTGGGGCCCGCCCCGCAAGCGGGCGACGAAGATCCGGACGTGCTCAACGCGGGCAAGCAGTTCGTCACCCTGCTGCCGGGCGCATCTGTCTTCAGCCACAGCGATTCCTTCCTGATGGTGCGGGGCGGCCACATCGACATCGCCTGCCTGGGGGCTTTCCAGGTGGGCGCCAACGGCGACCTGGCCAACTGGACGACCGACGCCGAGGGGCAGATTCCCGGCGTGGGCGGCGCCATGGACCTGGCCGCGGGCGCGGCCCAGGTGTGGGTGCTGATGGAGCATGTGCAAAAGTCCGGCGAGCCGCGCATCCTGGATCGCTGCACCTATCCCCTGACGGCGGCCGGCTGCGTCGATCGCAACTATACCGATCTGGCGGTGATCGACGTGACGCCAGCCGGCCTGGTCGTCAGCCGCCTGCTGCAAGGCATGGACTTCGCCGCCTTGCAGGCCATGACCGGCGCACGGCTGACGCTGGCGCCCGATTGCGGTCCCTATGTGCCGGCGGCCGTGCCCGCCGATGTAGCGGGCGCGGCGACCGCGGCGCCGCGTACTTCCCCCTCGGCGTCCGTCCGCACGGATGCCTTTCGACATCAACAAGGAGGCGGCCGTTGAAAACCGCGATTACCCGATTGCTCGGCATCGAGCACCCCATCGTACAAGGCGGCATGCAATGGGTCGCGCGCGCGGAACTGGTGGCCGCGGTGTCCAACGCCGGCGCGCTGGGCGTGCTGACCGCGCTGACCCAGCCCACGCCGGAGGACCTGGCCAAGGAGATCGAACGCGTACGGTCAATGACGGACCGGCCTTTCGCGGTCAATCTGACGATACTGCCCACGCTCAAACCCGTGCCCTATGACGCCTACCGTGACGTGATCATCGACAGCGGCGTCAAGATCGTGGAGACGGCCGGCAACAACCCGGTAGCGCACATGCCGGCGTTCAAGGCGGCCGGCATCAAGGTCATCCACAAGTGCACCACGCCGCGCCACGCCCGCAAGGCCGAGCAGATCGGCGTCGACGCGGTCAGCATCGACGGTTTTGAATGCGCGGGCCACGTCGGCGAAGACGACATTCCCGGCTTGATCCTGATCCCCGCCACGGTGGCCCAGGTCAGCATTCCGGTGATCGCCTCCGGTGGCTTCGGCGACGCGCGTGGCCTGGTGGCCGCGCTGGCGCTGGGCGCCGAGGGCATCAATATGGGCACCCGCTTCATGTGCACGCGGGAGTCGCCGGTGCACGACAACATCAAGCAGACCATCGTCGCCAATACCGAGGCCGACACCATCCTGATCCTGCGCAGCCTGCGCAACAGCAGCCGCGTGGCACGTACCGCGCTGGCGCGCGGCGTGGTCGAAATGGAGCAGGCCGGCCTGGGTATCGCGGAGATCGGGCCCAAGGTGGCCGGCGGCAAGGGCCGTCGCGTTTATGAAGAAGGCGACGTCGAGGAAGGCATCTGGACGGTGGGCATGGTGCAGGGGCTGATCGACGACGTACCGACCTGCGCGGAACTGGTGGCGCGCATCGTGGCCCAGGCCGACAGCCTGGTGCGCGAGCGGCTGCTGACCCTGATGGACCAATAAGGAGGAACGTCATGCTGGAAGTGGATACGCCGTACGACCTGCAACGCTATGTGGGCCAGTTGCTGGGAACCAGTGAGTGGCTGGAGATCGACCAGGCCCGCATCGACGCCTTCGCCCAGGTCTCGGGCGACGACAACTGGATACACGTCGACGTGGAACGGGCCAGGCGCGAACTGCCGCAAGGCAGGACCATCGCGCATGGCCTGTTGACGCTGTCCTTGATCACCTTCCTGGGCGCGAAGATCTGCCGCGTGCGGCGGCGCTCGAAGGGTGTCAACTACGGGTCCAACAAGGTGCGCTTCACCGCGCCGGTGCAGTGCGGGGCGCGCATCCGCCTGCATCGCACCTTGCAAGCCTACGATCCGGTCGAGGGCGGCGCGCGCCTGACCTTCGCCAATCGCATCGAGATCGAGGGCGTGGACAGGCCGGCCATGGTGGCCGAGACGATTTCGGTGATGTATGGGAAGGAGGGGCAGTCATGACGGATCAAGGGCAGGGCCAGTCCCAGAGCCGGACTCCGTTGGCGCAGGCGCCGGCGCGGTCCCCATCGCCTTATTCAATTTACCTCGGGCATTTGCGCGAAGGGCGCCTGGCCTATCAATACAGCCCCGCGGCGGACAAGGCCGTGTTCTTTCCCCGTGTCCTGTGCCCTTATACCGGCGAAGACTGCCTGGAGTGGCGTGTCAGCAGTGGGGCGGGAACGGTGTACAGCACCTCGGTGGTCCATCCACGCAAAGGCGATCCCTATAACGTCGCGCTGATCGACTGCGACGAAGGTTTTCGCCTGATGAGCCGCGTCGAAGGCTTGCCGGCGGCCGACGTCGCCATCGGCCTGCGGGTGCGCTTCCAGGTGCACGCGCCGGACGCGGAAGACGATGATCCGTATCCTGTCTTCACGCCGGCTGTCTCCACCCCCGCAGCCTCCTCCCCATCTGCATTCACCCCGGCGGAATGATATGACGGCATCCCTGCAAGATAAGCGCGCCGCCATTGTCGGCGTGGCCGAATCGGACCTGGGCGAAGTCGGCCCGGGGTTTTCTCCCATCGACCTGATGGCCCAAGGTGTGCTGCGCGCGCTGGCCGATTGCGGCCTGTCCTTGCGCGACGTCGATGGCTTGTTCTGCGCCACCACGCAAAGCCGCATGGCCGGGCTGGCGCTGGCGGAATATCTTCATCTTCCCGAAGCCCATATCGATTCGACCTCCACGGGCGGCTCGTCCTTCATGGGGCATCTGACGCGCGCGGTGCAGGCGGTCGAGGCGGGCGTGTGCCAGGTGGCCGTGGTCGCTTACGGCAGCACGCAGCGTTCACTGGGGCGCAAGAACACCAGCCCGGGTGAGCGCAATCCCTACGAGGCGCCTTTCAAGCCTTTCATGCCGCCCACCGCCTATGCGCTGGCGGCCGCGCGCCATATGCACGAATTCGGCACCACGCGCGAGCAACTGGCGGAAGTCGCAGTGGCCGCGCGGCAGTGGGCCCTGCTCAACCCCGTGGCTTGGGAAAAACAGCCATTGACGGTGCAGGAGGTATTGGACGCCCGGATGGTCAGCTATCCCCTGACCATCCGCGACTGCTGCCTGGTGAGCGATGGCGGCGGCGCGCTGGTGATCACCTCGGCGCGGCGGGCGCGTGACCTGCGCAAGGCGGCCGTGCATTTGCTGGGGGCGGGTCATGTGACCACGCACCAGTCCATTTCCAATATGCCGGACCTGGTGCACACCGGCGCAGGCCGTGCGGGCGAGCTGGCCTACGCACAAGCCGGCATCGGTCCGCGCGATGTCGATGTGGTCGGCGTTTACGATGCCTTTACGATCAACACGATACTGTTCCTGGAAGACCTGGGATTCTGCGCGAAGGGGGAGGGCGGCGCCTTCGTCAGCGGCGGCCATATCGCGCCGGGTGGCGGACTGCCCGTCAACACCAATGGCGGCGGCCTGTCCTATTGCCATCCCGGCATGTACGGGTTGTTCCTGCTCATAGAGGCCGTGCGGCAGTTGCGTGGCGAGTGCGGGGCGCGCCAGGTGGAGGATGCGGAAATCGCGCTGGCGCATGGCAACGGCGGGGTATTGTCTTCGCAGTACACCGTGATCCTGGGCGGGGCAGGGACCCGCTGACGCTCGCCAAGGAACATCCCCGTTCCTTATTTCCACTCATTCCGCTTGCTGCAGGCGTTGAGGAGTGGGGGCATGAAGTACGTGTGTTGGGTATTCGTGGGGGCGGCGATCATGACCGCGCAGGCCTGGGCCATCTGGCCCGCGCAGCCGCTGCCACTGGACGGGACGCCGTGGACCACGCATGCAGGGGCCACGGCCCGGCCGCCGCCCTTGCCCAGGCAGGCGAAGGTTCACCGTGTCGAGCAGCCGGATGGGACCGCGGTGTACACATCGACCTTGTCCGTCGTCGCGCCTACCCATCCGCGCTATGCGGTGCATCTTTCGCTGGAAGCGGTCTACGTCGTCACCAGCGCGCCGGGCGAGGGTGCGGTGCGCCACTCACTGGGCAGCGACTACCTGCTGTCCCTGTTGCACGGCGGGGCGGCGCCAGTTCAAGCCGCTTTCATCACCGCCGATGGCAACATGAGGCGCCTGGGCGATGGTGCCTACGAACAACGCGTAGTGGCGACCCAGGTACAAGCCTTGACCGGTAAGCCGGTGATGGCAGGGCATTTGAGCCTGCAGGCCCAGTATCGGGCACTCCTGACCGCCGGCACGGATTTCGCGCTCACGCACGGCCTGATGCTGGGCGCCGCCCTGACGCCGGAACAGATGCTGAAGATGAAGCGGGACATGGTGTGGCTGGTCGAGTATCCGGTCAGCATGCCGGACGGCAGCGTGCGTGCGGTGCTGGTGCCGCAGGTCTATGTGCTGCGGCGGGAGGAGTGGCGTTGAAGGGGACTGCTGGCGCTGGGGGCTGCTGGCGCTGGGGGCTGCTGACGCAGGGCGGGCGGTATTCGCGCCACCCGCGGCATCGTGTAGCTGCCGGGTGGCGCTGGGGCGAGTGCGCCGGTTTGTGGATATATATCACGTTATGATATATTCATTGTTTGCCTGAAACTGGACCAACCATGCCCGGCGCCTCCAAGCCCGCCGCCACGGCTGCGGCCGCGGCATCCGCAACGACAGCATCGTCAAAACTTCGGAAAACCGACTTCGAGCAGCTTTCCGAATTTCGCTACCAGATGCGCCGCTTCGAACGTTTCTCCGAGCGTGCGGCGCAGGATGCGGGCATCACGCCGCTGCAATATCTCCTGTTGTTGCACATCAAGGGATTCCCGGGCCGGGAATGGGCGACGGTGGGTGAGCTGGCGGAGCGCCTGCAGGCGCAGCATCACGGCGTGGTGGCGCTGGTGACCCGTTGCGAAGGCCACAAGCTGGTGGAGCGCCGGCCGGCGGAGCATGACCGGCGCCAGGTCGAAGTGCATCTGCTCGAAGCGGGCGAGCGCCTGCTCGTGCAATTGGCGGCGCTGCATCGCGCCGAACTCAAATCCCTCACCGGTACCTTCGCGGTACCGCAACTCGATCTTTGATCCCGCGATCTTCGATGCGCGACCCCCGATCCATCATGAAACACCACACTCATAAGCGTGATTTCGCCGTCAACGCCAGGCTTCCCCTGATGATGGGCCTGGCAGTACTGATCGGCCTGCTGGCTACCGCCGCGGCGTTCGTCCTGCTGGGCCTGATACATCTGTGCACCAATCTCTTCTTCTACGGCACCTTCTCCTTCGCCGAGCGTTCGCCGGCCTTGAATCACCTGGGCGCTTGGGTGGTTGTCGTGCCGGTGGTGGGTGGTCTTATCGTCGGCCTGATGGCGCGCTTCGGTTCCGAGAAGATCCGCGGGCATGGCATCCCCGAAGCAATCGAGGCGATCCTGTTCGGCAAGAGCCGCATGTCGCTGAAGGTGGCGCTGCTCAAGCCCCTGTCGTCGGGCGTGGCCATCGGCAGCGGCGGGCCGTTCGGGGCGGAAGGGCCCATCATCATGACGGGTGGCGCATTGGGATCCTTGATCGGCCAGTGCGTGTCGTTGACGGCGGCCGAACGCAAGACCCTGTTGGTGGCGGGCGCTACCGCGGGGATGACCGCGGTATTCGGTACGCCGGTGGCGGCGGTGCTGCTGGCGGTGGAATTGCTGTTGTTCGAATGGCGCCCGCGCAGCCTGCTGCCGGTGGCACTGGCATGTGCCGTGGCCGGCTTCGCGCGCATCCTGATCTTCGGGTCCGAGCCCTTGTTCGCCATGCAGACGGCCATGCCCGGCGCCACGGCGCTGTTGTCCTGCCTGGTGGCGGGTCTGTTGTCCGGGGCCCTGGCAGCCGGGTTGTCGCTGGCGCTGTACAAGACCGAGGACACCTTCGCTCGCCTGCGCGTGCATTGGATGTGGTGGCCGGCGCTGGCCGGTGTGGTGATCGGTATCGGTGGCCTGCTGGAGCCGCGCGCGCTGGGCGTGGGCTATGACGTCATCGATGACCTGCTGCACCAGAACATCGCGATGCAGGTGGCGCTGGCCTTGCTGGCGGTGAAGGCCGTGATCTGGGTCGTGGCCTTGGGTTCCGGCACGTCGGGTGGGGTACTGGCCCCCTTGCTGATGCTGGGCGCGGGTCTGGGCGTGGTGCTCAGTCCCATCCTGCCGGGTGGCGATCCCACTTTGTGGCCGCTGGTCTGCATGGCCGCCACGCTGGGCGCGACCTTGGGTGCGCCGTTGACGGCCATCGTCTTTGCTTTCGGCGTGACGCATGATGCGAACGCCTTCCTGCCCTTGCTGGCGGCGACGCTGGCGGCCCATGGTTTTGTCGCGGTGACGATGCGCCGTTCCATCATGACGGAGAAGATCGCGCGGCGCGGGCACCATATCTTCCGTGAGTACGGCGTGGATCCGCTGGAACGGCATCATGTGGACGAAGTCATGACCGTTGATCCCGTTGCGATCGACGCCACGATGACCTTGCGCGACGTGATGGCTGGCCCCTTCGGCGCGGCCCAGCAATGGCGCGCTTATCCGGTGGTGGCGGATGGGGCCGTGCTGGGCGTGGTGGATCGCGCGGCCGTGCTGGCTATCCAGGCGCGGGTGGGCCTGGATGGACTGGATCAGGCTGTCGGAGATGCCATGGAGCCGCGCGACCTCGCGCTGGCTCTGCCGCAGGAGACCTGCCGCCAGGTTGCGACGCGCTTGGCATCGCGCGGGCTGGAGCGGGTTGTGGTGGTGGAAGACCTGACCAGTCTGCGGCTGCTGGGACTGGTGACTCGCAGCGATCTGCTGAAACCGTCGGCCAGCCATTACGATGAAGAGCATAAGCGGGAACGGTTCTGGAGGCGGCGGGATTACGCCGGGGTGCCGACGAGCGAATAAGTGGCTTTGCCCTGGACGATTGGGGGCAGGTTTACCTGGGAGTTTCCCGATAGCGTCGTCCTTGGGCACCTCGATTGCGAAGCCAGCTTCGAACCGCCGCGATTCGCGGTGTCTTGGAGAAGCTTATGGCTACGCAAAATCCGAATACCGACAACCCGGATGTTTTGGGTACTGATCCGGTCGTGCCCGGCATGAGACCCGATCCGCTGCCGGAAGATCCAGATGTCTTACCCGCTGATGAGGTGCCGCCGAAGGACGAGGAAGATCCCGAGGCTGAGGGTAAGAAAATAAGCATCGGCCCGATCGATCTGGCTTAATTGGGATCGCAAGTCCGATTTTTTCAAGGAGATGCGCGGCGCTGGTTGCAACGGAACCAGCGCCGTTTTGCTGCCTATGATTTGCTTATCGGCCGTTTGCTCATCGGCCATTGATTTATCAGCCTCGTCTGCCGCGATTCATTCGCGGCTGTTATGAACGTATTAACGCAAGGAAATTGATCTTGCTCCCGTCGGCGCGAATACTCCCAGAGCGCCATCACGCCCGATGAGTTGCTGCTCTGCAAGGCGCTGAGACGTACGCGGCATTGACCGCGGACACGATAAAAAAAGCCTGACGGCGGAGCGAGACAAGATGAAGATCCTGCGTGGCTTGACGGTGGGCGTCGCTGCCTGCCTGTGTGCGTCTTATGGATTTGCTGCCCAGGCAGCGTGGCCTGACAGGCCGATTACCCTGGTCGTCCCTTTTCCCCCTGGTGGGTCCACCGACATGATAGGGCGCTTGCTCGCCTCGACACTAGGCAAGCAGCTGAACCAGACGGTGGTTGTGGATAACCGTGCAGGGGCGGGCGGGACGTTGGGCGCGGCCTACGTCGCACGGTCCAAACCGGACGGCTACACCTTGTTCCTGGCGACCACGGCGCATACCATCGCGCCGTCCATCTACGACTCGCTGACCTACGATTTCACCAAGGATTTCGTGCCGATCACGACGGTGGCCTCGCTGCCGCATGTCCTCATCGCCAACGCGAATTTCCCGGTCAAATCCGTTCCTGAATTGATCCAGTACGCCAAGGCACATCCTGGCCAGATCAATTTCGGGTCCGCCGGGATAGGCAGCACGGATCATCTGTCGATGGAGCTGTTCGCTCGCGACGCGGGCATCAAGATGGAACACGTGCCTTACAAGGGCGACGAACCAATGTTGACTGACCTGCTCGGCGGGCGGCTGCAGGTGGCGATGCCGCCTAGCGGTATCGTGCTAGGGCCGGTGCGCGCGCATAGCGTCAAGGCGTTGGCGGTGAGCAGTAGCAAGCCCAGCGAATACTTTCCCGGTTTGCCTTCTATTGCAGAGGCGGCGCATTTGCCGCAGTACACCTTCAAGACCTGGTATGCGTTGATGATACCGACGGGGGCGCCGGCCGATGTGCAGGCCCGGCTATATCAAGGCGTGATCGCAGCGTTGAAGACGCCGGATATGCAGAAAGGGTTGCAGACCATCAGTGCCGAGGCGGGGGGAGAGCCGTCCCAGGACGTGGCGCGTGGGATAGTCGAGCAGACGCGGCAGTGGCGTGAGATTCTCAAGTGAATGGCCGAAGCCACTCGGGCGCAGTGGCAGCACCGATCCCGCGTTCTAGCTCTTTAGGTGGTCCAGCAGCGCCTTTGCCAAGAAGTCGCACGGAGGACGGTTTGAATTAGCGCTGCGCGACAGCACAATGTCCAGCATCGGGAGTTTGGGTAGACCATCTTCTTCGCCCAGCTGAGTGAGGTGACCCGGCACGCTACAGCGTGACATTGGAGCGATGGCAAGGCCGGCCTCCAGCACGCTGACAAGTCCCATCACGCCGGCGCTTTCGAACGACAAGCGAAACTTTATCTTTGCATTCTGGAGCGCTGCCAACCCGAGCGCGCGAGCCGCGCTGCCACTTGTGTACACGGCGATTGGCAAAGGCCTTTCTTTCCAAATCTCGCGATGCCTATCGGAGCAAACCCAGACAAGCGGCTCGCGCCTGAGAAGGTCTCCCGGGATGCCCTTTACCCGCGTGAGGCACGCAAGATCGAGCGCGTTGTCCTTGAGCAATGGGGCCAGGTCGCTACTTGGCAGTCCCAAGACACGAAGCTCGACCTGCGGATGTGCCAGTGAGAACTTTCTCAACACTGGTGACAACAGCGACGACGCATAGTCGTCCGGTACGCCTATCGTGACCCTGCCCTTGACTTCGGGGCGCACCACGGACGTCCACGCTGCGTCACGGATTTCCAGCATCCTGCGTCCATAGTCCAGCAGTCTCTCTCCGGCATCGGTCAGGACAACGCTACGCGTTGTGCGGGTGAACAGCGTTTTTTGCATCGACTCCTCCAACGCCTTGATCCGCATGCTTACCGCAGAGGGCGATCGATGCACGCGCTCCGCTCCACTTACGAAAGAGCCGGCGTCGGCGACAGCCACCACCATCTCGAGAACGTCGAGGTCAAGTGCTTTCATAATAATCAGAAAAACTGAGGAATCCGTTCAGTTTAATCCGTTTTTGCGTTGCGCCGATTGTGTGAATACTAGGTGCGTTCGAACGTTCCGCGGTCGCTGATTGCGCCTTGACCGCCGAGCGTAGACGACAAGGGGAGCCCCGAGCCAGGGGCACACAATTCTATGGAGAGCGCCAAGGTGAAAAATCGACTCACCCGGAATATCGGGATCAGCATGGTTCTAGGTTTGGGCGTGGGATATCTGATCCACGTCCTCGCAATCGATCACGCTACTGCGACAACGATCGCGGGCTATCTGTCGATCGTGACGGAAATTTTCTTGCGGCTGATCAAGATGATCATCGCGCCATTGATATTCACCACCTTGGTCTCCGGTATCGCCGGCATCGGTGGGCAGGGAACCGTGAGCCGCCTGGCTGGCCGGGCAGTTGCCTGGTTTCTGGTCGCGTCGTTGATTTCATTGGCCCTGGGTGTGGTGCTGGCAAACCTCCTCCAACCCGGCGCGGGCATGGGGCTGGTGGCCAAGGGCGGGAGCATCTCGACTGGACTGAAAACCGCCAGCCTCAACCTGCACGAGTTTCTGACGCACGTGTTTCCGACCAGCATTTTCGATGCGCTCGCGCGCAACGAGGCTCTTCAAATTGTGGTGTTTGCGCTGTTTTTCGGAGCGGGTCTAAGCATTTATCACAAAGATCCGCGAGTTGCGCAACTGAGAAACTCCCTCGATGGGATAGTGATGGTGATGCTCAAAGTCACCGAGTTTGTCATGAAGTTTGCTCCGATCGGTGTCTTCACGGCCCTGGCCACGGCAGTCGCGGTGAATGGACTGGACGTTGTGTTCACGTACGGGAAGCTGGTCGGATCCTTCTATCTTGGACTTGTCCTGCTTTGGATGGTCATCATCTTTGCAGGCTATCTGGTCCTGGGGAAGGACGTTTTCCGGTTGCTCAAGATGATGAGACAACCAGCTTTGATCGCCTTCTCAACTGCAAGTAGCGAGGCGGCTTACCCCTTGATGACGGAACGACTGGAACAGTTTGGCATCAGGAAAGAGGTAGTCGGCTTCACGCTGCCTTTCGGCTACTCCTTCAATCTGGATGGCTCGATGATGTACTGCACATTTGCCGCGCTTTTCATCGCGCAGGCTTTTGGGGTCGAGCTCTCGGTCACACAGCAGATCACAATGCTCTTCGTGCTGCTCATCAGCAGTAAAGGCGCCGCCGGCGTGCCCCGTGCGTCAGTGGTCGTCGTTGCAGCGGTTGCTCCGATGTTCGGTCTGCCCACTGAAGGTGTGCTGCTTATTCTAGGTATCGACCAGATCCTGGATATGGGCCGGACTGTCACCAATGTCATCGGCAACAGCATAGCTACCGCTGCGCTTGCGCGTCTTGAGGGGGGTGATGTGCCAATGACGACGGATCTTGTTCCTGGGCTTGCGACAACGCAAAGAGACTGATCCATATCGATATGTGAGCCTGGCTGGGTCAGCCTGATCAGGCATCTTGAACGCTACTGTTGAACGTTTTTCGAAAATCATGAATACCTTAAATGCGATAACTCAAGACCGCGGCGAGCTGGCACCTGGCGGGCTGCTGCGCGTGGGCGTGGTCTACGCGCCGGCAATGTCCACCTTCTTTGTCGAGCTGGATGAGAGCGGCGCGCCGCATGGCCCGACTGTCGAACTTGGGAAAGGTCTGGCGAAGTGGCTCGGTTGCGAAGTCACTTTTAATGCGGTGCCGAACTCGGGCGAGCTGGCAGACGCCGTCGAGGCGAAGCAGATAGACGTAGCGTTCATGCCGATGGACGAAGAAAGGAAGCAGCGCGTCGCCTTCGGCCCCTCCTATTTCGTCATTGAAAGTACCGCATTGGTAAATGCGGATTCGACATTCCAATTCACGATGGATCTTAACCAGCGCGGCGTTCGCGCGGCCGGGATCGCTAACACTACAACGATACGCAATGCAGAAAGGGTGTTGAGCGCGGCGCAGATCGTCCCGGTGTCCTCCGTTGAAGAAGCGATGTCAGGGCTGCAGGACAAGAAAGTAGATGCTGTTGTGCTTTCGCGAGATGTTTTGACGGCGTACCAAGCCAAAATTCCGAGCACCCGTGTTCTCGATGGAACGCTTCATAGCACCGGCATCGCCGTATCGGTGGCGAAGGATCGGCCGGTTGGACTATGTGCCGTCAGCAGCTTTCTCGAGAGTGCCAAATCCTCGGGTTTGGTCAGGAAACTCTTCGACGACGCAGGATTTACGTCGGATCCTGTTGCACCTCCCGGTATCTAGCCAATCGCAGTGTGTCCATCCGGCTCCACGCCTGTTGGAAGCTTACAAAATCTACTGAACAAAAATTGATCATGCCGAAATTAGCTCATCGGGCAACTGAAGTTCGCCCATCACCCACCATGACCATCTCGGCACGGGCTGCCGAGATGAAGCGCCAGGGTAAGGACGTTATCCCCTTCAGCCTTGGGGAACCCGATTTTCACACTCCGCGAAACATCAAGGAGGCGGGGATGAAGGCCATCACGAGCGACTTCACCAAGTACACCGCCGCCGACGGCTACGGCCCGCTGAAGAAAGCCATCGCCGATAAGATGTTGCGGGATAGTGGGATCGCCTATTTGCCTGCGCAGATCGTCATCGGCAGCGGCGCGAAAGTAATTCTGCTCGCGAGCTTGTACACGATCGTGGATGCCGGTAATGAGGTCATCATTCCAGCGCCCTATTGGGTGACTTATCCTGACCACGTGGAGATGGTGGGTGGCGTCCCTGTCATTGTTGAGTGTCCGGAAGCGTCAGGATTCAAACTGACGCCGAAGCTGCTGCGGGCGTCGTTGACGGAGAAGACCCGGGCGATCATCTTCAACTCGCCCAACAATCCATCGGGTGCAGTGTATTCGGCTGATGAGATCCGTGCGCTCGCGGAAGTGTTGAAGCAGCGCCCGGACGTATGGATTCTGACCGACGAGCTGTATGAACACATTACGTTCGATGGCGTTAAAGCACCGTCGTTCGTTGAAGTTATGCCAGACATGGCTGATCGTGTTATCGCGGTCAACGGCTTTTCGAAAGGCTACGTCATGACAGGCTGGCGCTTGGGGTTTGCTGCTGGCCCGCTCGATGTCATCAAATCGATCGGCGATTTACTTAGCTCCATGACTGGCTCTCCCAGCAGCATTGCTCAAGCCGCGGGGATTGAAGCGCTCGCGGGCGATCAGGCGTTTATGGATGAGAATCGCCGCATATTCCAGGAGCGGCGCGATGTGGTGATCGCACGCATCGCCGAGATTCCCGGCATTTCGGCGGTGCGACCTTCAGGCACTTTCTACGTCTATATCAATTGTGGTGAGTGGCTCGGACGCGAGACTGCCGCGGGACGCATCCTGAAGAAGGATGTTGACGTGGTTGCGGCCCTTCTTGAGGAAGCTGAGGTTGCCGCCGTGCCAGGCGAAGTGTTTGGCTTGAGTCCCTTCTTCCGGGTATCCATCGCCCTTGAACTCGATCAGATCCAAAAAGGACTCGACAGGATCCACAAATTTGCCCTGGAGCTTCGGTAGCGATGGACGAGCTACTAATTGACGCGTCGGAGGCGACGAGCCTCGCAGTCCGCGCCTTGATGAATTCAGGCGTGCGAGAAGTGCATGCTCGGACTCAGGCCGAGTTCCTTGTCGAGGCGGAGTTGCGCGGCCGTGCATCCCACGGTCTGCTTCGCCTGCCTCGTCTCATCGAACGTATTCGGAATGGCGTCGCGGATCCTGTAACTACGGGTCGCGGGCAGTGGCGGGGGCAGGCATTCCTGCAGGTGGATGGAGAACGTGGCCTGGGTCCGGTTGTTGCGTATTCGGCGCTCGATCAAATCTGCGATCGCGCCAGGCAGACGGGCGTCGCAATGGCAGCAATCTCCAACAGCAATCATCTGGGAATGCTTGCGCTCTACGCTGAAAGCGTGGCACGCCAAGGGCAAGTGCTGTTCGCGCTGACGACGAGTGAGGCGCTTGTCCATCCCTGGGGGGGCCGCAAGGCGATGCTGGGTACGAACCCGGTGGCGATCGGCGTACCAGCGCAACCGCGTCCGTTTGTGCTGGATATGGCAACCAGTCTGATCTCGATGGGCCAAGTCCACGACTACGCGAACCGGGGGCAGCCTTTGGAGCCGGGCTGGGCGCTCGACAGCAACGGCGATCCAACGCTGGATGCCGCGGCAGCGCGCCAAGGTTCAATTTCGCCATTCGGCGGACCCAAGGGCTATGCGCTTGGCCTGGGTTTCGAAGTAATGGTGGCAGCGTTGACGGCATCGGCACTCGGGACAGACGTCACAGGCACCCTCGATTCCGAGACCGTCTGCAATAAGGGCGACATTTTCATCGTGATCGAGCCGGCTGCGAAATCGTCCGTGGGTAGTGTCTCGGCTTACTTGGAGGCTTTGCGCGCGAGTTCTTCCGCGGACCCCGCCCGACCAGTCAACGTGCCGGGCGACCGCGCACACGCGATGCGTGAACGTAGTCTCGCGAGTGGCGTATCGATCGCGCCTGCCATCTGGGACAGTATTCGCGAGTACGCCGGAGTGCGTGCTCGTTCCTGAACTCCTTGGAAATATCCAATCATGCATACATCAATCGGCGTCATGCGCGCGCCCCGCTCGGTCCTTTTCGGAGCGGGCCAACGCCGGGCACTTGGCAAAACTCTGTCTGCCATCGGGAAGCGGGTTCTGATCTGCACGGATAAGCGCTTTGCATCCTCCGGGGACATGCTCGGGATCCTGGACGATCTCGCGCAAAACGGGCTGAGTGTGACGGTTTTCGATGGGACACTGGCTGAACTTCCACTCAGTAGCATTGAGAGATGCGTGGATATGATGGGTAGTGCCGCGCCGCACGTCGTGGTCGGTATTGGTGGCGGCAGCTGCATGGATATGGCCAAGTTGGTCAGTCTCCTGCTTACGCACGGAGGCCCTATCGACCGATACTATGGAGAGTTCAAAGTTCCGGGGCCGGTGACGCCCATCGTGGCCGTACCGACGACGTCGGGTACGGGATCAGAGGTGACACCGGTCGCGGTACTGGCCGACGACACTCGAGACTTGAAGGTTGGCATTTCGAGTCCTTACCTTATCCCTCATACGGCGATATGCGATCCCGAGTTGACCATGACCTGCCCGCCGGGCCTGACCGCGCTGTCGGGCGCTGATGCGCTTACGCACGCGATCGAGGCATACACCGCGGTCGCACATCCGCCCACGCCTGATTTATCGCAAGAACGAGTGTTTGTTGGAAAGAACGTGCTCAGCGATCAATTCGCGCTGAGCGCGATTGAAGCGCTGTGCCTTTATCTACCCCAAGCGGTGCGGAACGGCTCCGATATCCTGGCTCGAACGATGGTGATGAAGGGATCGTTACTCGCGGGTCTGGCGTTCGGCAGTGCCGGTACGTCACTCGCGCATGCGATTCAGTACCCAGTTGGCGCGCTTACCAACACGCCGCATGGGCTGGGAGTAGCGGTGTTGATGCCCTACGTGATGGAGTACAACGCGTCGGCTTGTCAAACGG
This sequence comes from Achromobacter sp. HZ34, assembly GCF_002209485.1. Classification (GTDB taxonomy): domain Bacteria; phylum Pseudomonadota; class Gammaproteobacteria; order Burkholderiales; family Burkholderiaceae_B; genus Bordetella_C. Next base: position 65,392 of record NZ_NJIX01000007.1, read on the forward strand.
AGCTTACGGCTATCGGGCGTGTCATAGGAGTTGATAACCCGGACGACGGCGCGGTGGCGAAACAGGCCATAGATCGCATCCGGGCGTTTCTGTCGGACATCGGCATCCCGCTTACGCTCAAGGACCTTGGCCTGCAGGAAGAAAAAATTGATTGGGTTGCCGAACAATCAATGCGTTCGGCACGGTTGATCAATAACAATCCACGGATGTTGGACGTGGACGCAATTGGCCAGGTTGTTCGGCGTGCTTACCACGGCGCCAACTGAGTCCCTCAACACCACCAAATATCCAGGAACCTTATGTCCGCTTTAAACAAACAACATCTCGACAGCATCCCGGTGGATCTCTTCATTGGTGGCTCATGGGTAGAAGCGAGCTCTGGGGAACGTATCGACGTGTTCAATCCGTCGAACGAGCAGCTATTGGCGTGCGTTGCGGATGCCGGAGAAGAAGAGGCCCGCTTGGCGGTGGATGCCGCGGAGCACGCCGCGGCTGGTTGGGCTGCTACTGCGCCACGCAAGCGTAGCGAAATCCTTGGCCGGTGCTATGAACTGATGATGCGCGATGCCGCACGCCTTGCCGCGCTCATCTCACTCGAAAACGGCAAGGCTTTGAGCGATGCGCGGGGAGAAGTCGCATACGCTGCCGAGTTTTTCCGCTGGTATGCAGAAGAGGCTGTGCGCATCAACGGAGAAATCAGTACGTCGCCATCAGGCGCGGCCCGCACTATCGTGCAGTATCAGCCGGTCGGCATTGCGCTGTTGATCACGCCATGGAATTTCCCAGCGGCAATGGCCACTCGGAAAATCGGGCCGGCGCTCGCGGCCGGTTGCACCTGCATTCTTAAGCCGGCAACTGAAACGCCGCTCACGGCGTACGCGATCGCGGCATTGTTAGCAGAAGCCGGCGTGCCTGCTGGTGTCGTGAATGTTCTCACAACCTCGCGCTCCGGCAAGGTATGTGGCGCGATGTTGGAAGATCCTCGCGTGCGTAAATTATCGTTTACAGGATCTACGGAGGTTGGCCGTGTCTTGCTCAGAAAGGCTGCCGACTCCATCATCAATTGTTCGATGGAGCTTGGGGGGAATGCCCCGTTCATCGTCTTCGAAGATGCCGATCTCGACGCAGCGGTCCAGGGGGCGATGATCGCGAAGATGCGAAACGGGGGCGAGGCCTGCACTGCTGCCAATCGCTTCTACGTACACCGATCCTTGGTCGCCGAGTTCACGTCGCGTCTTGCGGCACGAATGAAGTCATTGGTTGTCGATGATGGCGTAAACGAAATCACCGAATGCGGACCGTTGGTGAATCGCAGTTCCGTTAACAAGGTAGCTTCGTTAGTGGACGACGCAGTGGCTAAGGGCGCGCGCCTGGTGACGGGCGGTAAGTCTCCGGACCGTTCTGGATGCTTCTATCTTCCGACTGTCCTGGCCGACGTCACGCCGACTGCCGATTTGCTGCATGAGGAAATTTTCGGGCCGGTTGCCGCTATCGTCACTTTCGACACTGAAGACGAGGTCATTGGCCTTGCGAACGCGACCGAATATGGTTTGGTCGCTTACGTTTATACAAAAGACCTCGCGCGTGGCATGCGCGTATCCGAAGCGATCGAGAGCGGGATGATAGCTCTCAATCGCGGATTGGTCTCTGATCCTGCGGCGCCTTTCGGCGGCGTCAAGCAGAGCGGCCTTGGCCGCGAAGGTGCGCACCATGGGTTACTGGAATTTATGGAAGCGAAGTACATTTCGACCAACTGGTAATTTCCCCGTTGTGGCCGCTTACCTCGCTTGGCGTGGGGGATGTGCTTGAACAGCTTCAACCTGACTCATTGATTTTGCAGAACTCACGATTCCAGCGTAGGTGAATTTCGACAGGGGGGGAAGCGCAGCCCGGAGGTGCCTGGTATCCAGGCAGCTGACTTTTGCATGATCGCGTTGAAGCGCGCGCTGTCGGTGAAGTTGTCCAGCCAGCGTATCAGCGCCGGCCACGGTTGGGCACGGAACCACTCGGCGTCCGTGTGGGCGAATTGGCGCACGAATGGGGCGATGGCCATGTCGGCCAGGGCGGCGCGGGATCCGAATAAATAAGGGGTGGCCGACAGGCGTGTTTCCAGGCGGGCCAGATAGGCGGCGCCTGCCTGCCTATGCGATTGTGGCTCGGTGCCCGGATAGCGATCAGGGTATTTATAACGATCCAGGTCGGCTTTGAATTCACCGTCGCACTGCGCGATCAGAGCGTCCATGGCGGCCGGGGAGTCGTGCTCCGGTTGCAGCCATCGTTCCGGGTCATGCTGTTGCAGCGCCCAGCGCATGATGTCCAGGCTTTGGTCTATGACGTGGCCAGTCGGCAGGACGAGGACCGGCACCGTACCTTTGGGCGAAGCCGCCAGCAATTCAGCGGGCTTGTCGCGCAGCACCACTTCGCGGAGTTCGCAGGCGATTCCGCTCACCGCCAGTGCCAGTCGGGCGCGCATGGCGTAAGGGCAGCGTCTGAAGGAATAGAGGACGGGTGGGGCGGCTTGGGGCATGCGATGAAATGAACGGCTGAGGGATTTGGCTCTTTTACCATTTGCCGCCCGCCGCCCGCCGCCCGTCGCCAGCAGCCAGCAGCCAGCAGCCAGCAGCCAGCAGCCAGCAGCCAGCAGCCAGCAGCCAGCAGCCGGCGCCCAGTGATCTGCGGGCAGCGCCCAGCAGAGTAGCCAGCGGCCGGCCGCTATGGCCGTCACGGCGCGCGTAAACTACGCCTTTCTTCTCGCGCGGCCGGTGTCGCTGCGCGGCCTTCGGTCCTGGCTTTTTTACCGCCTCCATGCAAACCATAGAATTCGATCTCGCGCCTGGCGCTCCTTATATTGAAGTGAACCACCTGCTGAAGGTCACGGGCATCAGTGACAGCGGTGGTGCTGCCAAGGCCATGGTGGCGGACGGCATGGTCCGCGTGGACGGCGCCGTGGAAACGCGCAAGACGGCGAAGATCCGGGCGGGCCAGGTGGTGACCTGCGGCAACGTACGCATCGTCGTGCGCGAGGCCGCCGCGTCATGAAATTTCCTCGCTTCAAGCCCACGCGTTTCAATGACTCCGCCTTTGGCGTGCTGTTGCGTTCGCCGTGGTGGATGAGCGCGGGCATTGCGCTGGTATTCATTGTCGGTGCGGTCGCGGCCTTGCCTCAGACGTATTGGGCCATTGGCGTATTCGGCTCCATACCCTTTGTGATCATCGCGATCGTGGCTGCCTGGCGGCAGATGCGCGCGCCTTCGGCCGGCCAGGTGGAAACCGTTGCGGCGGCGGCCGCCATCATGCCGTGGTCGGCGTTTGCCGCGGCGATCCAGGCTGGTTTCGAGCGCGATGGCTGCCAGGTCGAGCGTTTGAATGGCAGCGGTGCCGATCTTGCATTGAGCAAGGATGGCCATGTCGCCCTGGTCAGTGCCAAGCGCTGGAAAGCGGCCCGCACGGGCGTCGAACCTGTGCGCGAACTGCAAGCGGCCCGCGAAAAGCGCGGCGCCCGTGAAGCCATCTATATCGCGCTGGGAGAGATATCTCCGTCTGCACGCGACTATGCCGCGAAGAACAATATCTCTTTCATGACTGCGCCCGAATTGGCGAAGTTATTGCGCGGTAGCAAGCTCTGAGGGTCGGTGCCGATATCGCTGCGAGGTCTTGTTTTTGGGGGTGCGTGCTACGATCCCTCCTGACACAGACAAATGGAGAAGATATGGGTACACGTGAAATCGATGGTTGGACTGTGTGCAGCGGAGCGTTTCAGTCGGGTGATGTGCCGGCAATCGCGGATGTGGAAATCCAGCGAGATGGCGATCCTGAATCGAGCCGTTTTTTTCGAGTAGTGACGGATTGCACGTTCGCGCAACTGGGTGATGCGAAGGACGCTTCCGATGTCGTTGTGGATCGCATCGAATCGATCGACGAAAACGGGGTCCCGTACCCCTTGACCTACTGAAGTCCGCGCAGCCACGAAGGCGCCCGCAACGGGTAAGCAGACCAGCGTCAGGATGATTGCGTGATGACCTGCAGCACCGACGCCATGTGACTGAGGTTCGTTGCCAGTCTATGAAAGCCACCGAGAGGTGGCTTTTGTCATTTCCGGCCAAGCGCATCGCGCTTGCCGGTGTCAGCGCAAAGAAAAAGGCTCTCCGTCTGGAGAGCCTTTTGGAATCTTGGAGGCGCAAGCCGGAATCGAACCGACGTTCACGGATTTGCAATCCGCTGCATAACCACTCTGCCATTGCGCCAGCAGTTCGGGAGACAAGTCCCGATATGCTCCAGGGATTTCATCCGGGACGCGGCAAGCGCGGGCGTCACCAAAGCGTGAAATTGGGCCAGTGACCCTATCAGCCAGGATGGAATTGGAGCAAGCCCGCTATTCTACACTATTTCGGCGACGGGCATCCTGCCGGCCTCAGGCGGGCAGATTGGCGCGCCGGAAGGTCTCCAGGGACGCAGGCCGGCAGGTATTCTCGTCTTTGCCCCAATCTTCCCTTTTTCCTGCTCCGGATATCCACATGTTCCAGAAATTGATCTTCCTCGCTGCCGCGACGCTTCTTGGTGTGGGCTCCGCTCATGCGGAGGAAGTGGGCGACGTCAGCACTGCCTTCAAGCTGATCGGCCCGAACCACAAGATCGTCGTCGAAGTGTTCGATGATCCCCGCGTGGCGGGCGTCAGCTGCTACCTGTCACGCGCCAAGACCGGCGGTGTGTCCGGGGCATTCGGCGTGGCCGAAGACAAGGCCGAAGCCTCGGTGGCGTGCCGGCAAGTGGGCGACATCCAGTTCAAGTCGCCCGTGCCCGCCCAGGAGGAAGTCTTCACCGAACGCGCTTCCTTCCTGTTCAAGCATCTGCGCGTCGTGCGCATGGTCGACGCCAAGCGCAACGCGCTGGTCTACCTGGTCTATTCCGATCGCGTGGTGGATGGCAGCCCCAAGAATGGCATCACCGCCGTTCCCGTGCCGGCATCGGTCAAGATTCCGGTGAAATAAGCAGGCCTTACTGGCAGGACATGGTCCGCAGCGCTTCCACGTCGCGCAGCGCGACATGCTTCTGCCGGACAATGATCCACCCTTGCGCCTGGAATTTGGAGAAGGTGCGGCTGACCGTTTCCAATTTCATTCCAAGGTGGTTGCCGATGTCTTCCCGCGTCATGCGCAGGTGGAATTCAGACGAGGAATAACCCCGCGCCGACAGCTTGTTCGACAGTCCGACCAAAAAGGACGCTAAACGCTCGTCGGCGGACATGCGGCCCAGCAGCATGAAGAAGCGCTGTTCGCGCACGATCTCCGCGCTCATCAGACGCAGCAGGTGATGCTGCGTGGTGGCGGCTTGGCGGCAGCGCTGCTCCAGCATGTTGAAGGGAATCACGCACACCTGGGTGTCTTCCAGCGCGACAGCGTCGCACGCGTGGTGTCCCGTATCGATCCCATCCATGCCGACCAGCTCGCCCACCCCGGGAAAGCCGCAGATCTGCTCGCGGCCCTCGCTATGGAACAGCACCGTCTTCAGCGACCCGGACACCACCGCGTACAGATTGCCGAACTCATCGCCGGCGCGATACAGCGGCTGGCCCTTGCGCACCATGCGCCAGCCGGACGTCAGTGACGTGCCGGCGGCCAGCATCTGTTCGCAGGATTCCGCTTCCAGGCAGGCGGGCTGCAGGGCGCAGGTGGTGCAGCGCGAGGCGCTCCGGTTGCGCAACATGTCGTCCGGGCGGCGCGGCATGACGGGCAACTGGCCGATGGAGATCGGAACGCTAAGCGCGGGGCGGGGTTGCATGAGGAACTCCAGGTAGGGGATGTCGATGCCGAGATTGTCGGCCCCTGGGCCGGAGTGCGCTATCGGGAGCGAGCGCGAAAGGATGACAGTGCGGGACTACGCTTGTAGTCCCATTCCTACAAGCAGGCGGCAGCCGGGGGAGGCTGCCTCAGAGTCCGAGTTCCGACAAGCCCGGATGATCGTCAGGCCGGCGGCCCAGCGGCCAATGAAACTTGCGCTCCGATTCCTTGATCGGCATGTCGTTGATGCAGGCGTAGCGGCGGTGCATCAGTCCGTCCGGCATGAATTCCCAGTTCTCGTTGCCATAGGAGCGGAACCAATTGCCCGCGTCATCATGCCATTCGTAGGCATAACGCACCGCAATGCGGTTGCCGTCGTGAGCCCAGAGTTCCTTGATGAGGCGGTAGTCGAGCTCCTTCTTCCACTTCCGATCCAGAAAGGCCTGGGCTTCCATCCGGTTGTTGGCGAACTCCGCGCGATTGCGCCACTTGGTGTCCAGCGTATAGGCCAGCGCGACTTTCGCGGCATCGCGCGTGTTCCACCCATCTTCGGCAAGCCGTACTTTCTGAATGGCGGTTTCTTTGGTGAATGGCGGCAGCGGGGGGCGAGTTTCCATGATTGCTCCTGGGCAAGTGAGAGTAGGACGACCTGTCTACATGCGCAGGCTAACGTAAGTGGAACGATCTGTCTACATATCATTGCGGATGGTGGACCGATCTGTCTACAATGCGCCATGTCAAGCACTCCCGCCTCCGTCGACACACTCCCGCCGCGCGAACGCATCCTGCACGCGGCCCATGCCCTGTTCTACGGCCAGGGCATCCGCGCCACCGGGGTCGACAAGATCATCGAGGCTGCTGCCGTCACCAAGGTGACGTTCTATCGGCACTATCCGAGCAAGGAATTGCTGGTGGCGGCTTATCTTGAATTCCGCCACGAACGCTGGATGCAGTGGTTTCGAGACGGTCTCGCGTCCAACCTGGCCGCCGGCGCCTCGCGGATCGACGCACTGGCGCTCACGCTGCGCGACTGGTTCGACAGCGCGGAATTCCGTGGCTGCGCCTTCTTGAATGCCGCGGCCGAATTCGGCGCCACCCATCCCGAGATACTGAAGGTCGTGCGCGACCACAAGAACGACGTCGCGCGATGCCTGGACGAGATATTCGAAAGCCCCGGCGGCACCCTGGGCCGCCCCCTGACGGTCGCCATCGATGGCGCTATCGTGCACGCCCAGATGGGCGAGCCCACCGACCGCGTCATCGATGCGATGCGAGGGCTATCGCGCTGCGTTCTGGGTGAATAACCACGGCGAAGGCGGACGTTATCCGCGGCAAATGGGTCTGCGTCCGCTCCCATCTTGCAGCAAGCAGCAGCGTCAGCCCTGCTGCGTCACCTTCTTGCACAGCGCCGCGACGGCGCGGCCGATGGCCTGTTCGTGGTCGACGATGCGCTCCGTGGGACCGGCTACCACGATGGCATAGGGTTCGCCGTTGATCCACACATAGCCGCCGATGGACGCGACGCCCGACTGGTAGCCGCCCACCGACATATACCATCCGCGCGCTTTGCCCTCGGCCAGCGTCTTCTTCAGCTTTGCCGCGCTGGTGATGGTGTTGGCGGAGTATTTGGTCAGGTCGAGCTCGTCGATCAGCGCATCCCGTTCGTCGTCGGCCATGGCCGCCAGCAGGCATTGCCCCGCGGCGCCGATGTGCAACTGGCGCTTTTCCCCGACCGAGGCCGCATAACGCAATTGCTGGTCCGACTCGACCACCTCGACGTAGTGCGACAGATGGCCTTCGCGCTTGGCCAGGTAGACAGTCTCGCCGGTGAGTTCCCGCAGGCCATGCAGATAGGAACCCATGCTGGATAGCAAGGGATCGTTCTCGGTGATGATGCGCGCCTCGTTGAAGATGCGCCGCGTCGGGTAGTAATCCTTGCCGTCGTTCAGGCGGTACAGGTAGCCATTGCTCTCCAACGTTTTCAGCAAGGCCAGGCAACTGGACTTGGGAAGCTCAAGCCGCTTGCTGACCAAGGACAGCGGCACCGGCTGCCGCAATTCGGCGAACAACTGGAAGATCTGCACGACACGGCGCGCGCTTTTCACGTCGGTCTCGGAGGGGTTTTTCATAACGCTCCCTGAAGTCGCGGAATTCTAAAGCACATTGCGGATCGCCAACTTGATCGTTATCATACGTTCAGATATACGAATATACGTTCATATATATGAACGATGTATTCGGGCATCGATGTCGAAGCGGTTCATCCGAAACCGTCGCGCACACCCTATCCAACCACCGATGAGACGAGGTCCCCATGTATTCCCACATTCAAGTTCGACCCCTTTCAGGCGCCCTGGGCGCCGAGGTCTTCGGCGCCAGCCTGTCCGGCGAGATGCCGGAAGCGACCGTCGCGGAGATCAAGCAGGCCTTCAACCAGTACCAGGTCATCTTCTTCCGGGACCAGGAAGCGTCGGATCACGATCTGGCCCGCTTCGCCCGCCACTTCGGGGATCTGGCGGTACTGCCGCCGCACCGCCAGCATCCGGGCCTGTTCCCGGAGTTGCTGGTCATCGACAAAAAGCCGGAGACGGGCCTGGTGTTCGGTTGGGAATGGCATTCCGACACCACCCACCTGGAAGTGCCGCCGTTGGGATCGGTCTTGGCCGCGCGGCAACTGCCGACGGTCGGCGGCGACACCATGTTCGCGAACCAGTACCTGGCCTACGACACCTTGTCCGAAGGCATGAAGGCCATGCTGGACGGGATGAAGGCGGTGCACTCCAACAGTCGCATCCTGGCGTCGCTGGAAGTGGACGACGTGCTGGCCCCGGGCCAGGGCCTGGGCAACAAGAACGGCACCATGTCCTCCGTGCACCCCGTCGTCCGCACCCATCCCGATACGGGACGCAAGGCACTGTTCGTCAACACCATGCACACCGAGCGCTTCGATGGCATGACGCTGGCTGAAAGCCAGCCCTTGCTGGACTACCTCTATGCACACAGCACGCGGCCCGAGTTCACCTGCCGCTTCCGCTGGGAGCCGGGTTCAATCGCCTTCTGGGACAACCGCTGTTGCCAGCATCTGGCGCTGGACGACTATCCGGGCCAACGCCGGCTGATGCATCGCGTGCAGATCCGCGGTACGCGTCCCGTCTGAACACGACTGCCGGCACAGGCAGAGGGCCGCGCATAGACGCGGCCGCCAAAAGAACGAGAAATCCGGAGGAACAATGAAGAGACTGAATATCCGTCCGGCGTCACGCCGGGCTTCCTGTACGGCGTCCTGTATCGCCACCGTGCTGGGGCTGGCAGCCCTGGCAGCTGCTACCGACGCCGCCGCGGGTGACTATCCCGACGAACCCATCCGCATGGTCGTGCCTTATGCGCCGGCCGGCGGCACGGACGAACTGGGCCGCTTGCTGGCGCAGAAACTGTCCGCCGCGGTGGGCCAGTCCGTCATCGTGGAGAACCGCGCGGGCGCCGACGGCATGATAGGCACGGCCTACGTGGCGCAGGCCAAACCCAATGGCTACACCGTGGCCTTCGTGTCGAGCGGGCACGCGGTCAATCCCACCCTGTACAAGAACATCACCTTCGATACCGTCAAGGATCTGCGCTGCGTCACGCAGACCGCCGTGCAGCAGATCGTGCTGGTCGTCACGCCGTCCCTGCCGGTGCACAACGTCAAGGCGCTGATCGACTACGGCAAGACCCATCCCAACTCGCTGTATTTCGGCACTTCCTCCAAGGCGTCGCAACTGCCGATGGAGCTGTTCGCCCGGATGACGGGCCTGAAGCTGACCGCGGTCCCCTACAAGGGATCGGGTCCGGCACTGACCGACATGATCGCGGGGCGCGTGCAGATGGGCTTCATCGCCGCCGCGTCGGCGATTCCCTACATCAAGTCGGGGCACCTGCGCGCGCTGGCCATCGGTGACGACCACCGTTCTCCGTCGCTGCCTGACCTGCCCACCGTCGCCGAAGCGGGCGTGCCGGGCTTCCAGGCCAACCTGTGGTCGGGCATGTTCGTCCCGAATGGCACGCCGGCGCCGGTGATCAATCGTCTCAACGAGGTGCTGGTGAAGGCGGTCAAGGACCCTGCTTTCGCGAAGACCATGCAAGACCATGGCTTCGAAGCGGCCGGCACGACGCCCGCCCAGTGCGACGCCTTCATCGTCAAGGAAATTGCCAAGTGGGCGGCGGTGGCCAAGGATGCGGGGATAACCGCGGAATAGGGGGGCTCAGCCCAGCCGCGGCGGCGCCGTGCCGCGGCTCAATCGAAGCTCCACCACAACTCCAGCGCGAAATAACGATTGTCGGCGCGGCGAGCCATATGGATGTCGGCATTCATGACGTCGCCGTCGTTCTGGTAATACCAGAGGAACTCGTCCACGCCCAGGTCGGCGCGTAGCAGGTCGATCAGCGTATTGGCCTGTTCGATAGCCTGCGGAAGCAAGGCCCCGAAATTGCCTTCCGCCGCCTGCAACCAGGTGGCGAGCTCCTCGATGTCCAGGGCGTCGGCGGCGGGCTTGCGGCGATGATCCTTGAAGCGCGTGTGCGCCTGGCTCGCGGCTTCGATATAGGTCCACAGCGTACCGCCCTCCGGAAACGCCGCGTGTGCTCGTTTGCAATGGTCGTCGAGAAAGGACAGGGTAGCCTGGGACAGCATCAGAGCTTCTCGAAATCGTAGTCCCGCTCGACGCGGCAGATACGGGTCTTGTAGCTGGCGTACCATTTCTCTCGCCCCAGGCGCTGCGCCACCAGGTGCTTCGTATCCTGCTTCCAGGCGGCGATGGCTTCCAGGCTGTCCCAATAGGACACCGTGATGCCAAGTTCTTCGCGCGCGGATTCCACCCCCAGGAATCCGGGCTGCCTGGATGCCGCCGCGACCATGGCATCGGCCATGTCTCCATACCCGTCGTCGCCGGGTGTACGGAGGGACGTGAAAATTACCGCGTAATAGGGAACGGGCGGCGTCTTGGCGATGGACATCCTTACCTCTGGCTTTACTGTCAATGGCCGTTTGTGGAGCAACGCCCGATCATACAGCCCGGCGTCTAATCGAGGTTGGCATCCGCGCAACCCGCGCCGTTGGTGATTCCGGCCGCCGCCAACGCCCGGATATCCTCCGCGCTACAGCCGCCCAACCGCGCAAGGATCTCCGCGGTATGTTGGCCAGGCAGCGGCGCCGGCGTGTCGTAGTCTCCCGGCGTGGCGCTGAACTTGACCGGGAAGCCCGGCCCGGACGCGCACGCCGGCGCATCCGTCAACGGATTCCACAGCGGGCGCACCATGCCGCGCGCCAACAGATGCGGCCACGACAAGGCCTGCGCCATGGTGCGTATGGGGCTGCAAGGTACCTGTACCGCATTGAGCAAGCGTATGATCTCGTCGCTCGATAACGTCCGTGTCCAGTCCGCCACGATGGTGTCGACCTTGGCGTTATTCGCCAGGCGCCAACCCAGGTCCATCATGTTCGCATCCGCGCGCAAGTCCTCGCGCCCCATGACGCGCAGCAGCGCTTGCCAATCCGCGCTCGTAGCGGCCCCGACGACGACCCAGCCGTCCAGCGCTTCATAGCTGTTGAATGGAGAGAATCGCATGATGCGACTGCCTTGGCGCTGGGGTAGCGCCAGCGCGTCGTAACAATCGAAGGGTTCGTCGAACAGCAGGGCGAACAGGCAATCGGCCATGGAGACATCGACCGACTGCCCTTCACCGGTCCTGTCCCGATGCAGCAGCGCGGAAACGATGCCCGTGGCGGCGAAGACGCCGGCGATGGCGTCGGACAGCGGCGAGCCCGCCTTGACGGGAGGGGCCTGCGGATGCCCGGTGATGCCCATCAAGCCCACGGCCGCTTGCACCATCAGGTCATATGCCTTGAGCCGGCTGTCCGGCCCGGTCGTGCCGTAGCCTGTCAGGGAACAATGAACCAGCGCCGGGTTGATCCGGGACAGGCTGGCGAAATCCACACCCAGGCGCTCAGCGACGCCCACGCTGAAATTTTCGATGACGACGTCGGCTTGCTTCACCATCTTCCTGAATACGCGCAGTCCCTCCGCCGTCTTCAGGTCAAGGCAGACCGACTTCTTGGCGCGAGCGCGTTTCAGGTAGGCGATCCCCATGTCCTGCTCGGATTGGCGCTGGAAGGACACCCCCTTCGGCCCCACGAAAGGAGGTGAGAAGGTGGTGGGATCGCCTGTCGCGGGATCATCGATCTTGATGACTTCGGCGCCCATCCCGGCCAGCAGCAGTGTTGCCTGCGGACCGGAGAAGAATCGCGTGAGATCCAGGACGACCGTGCCTTCCAATATCTTCTTCATCGCTATCGAGTGCCCCGCTGTGAGCCCGCCATTCGATGAAGTGTACGGAGCCAGTGTGCCGGTGCCCTAATAGGAATTGCATGTAGGGGTATATGGAGGAACTATGACTGGCCGGCTTGGGCACGCGCGCATGACGCGCCCTCCCAAGTGCCCGAGTTGACCAGCGCGTGTGCCAGTTCGGGAATGAGCAAGGCCACCTGGTCCGCCGCCGCGCCCAGGCCGACCACCTCGGAGGAATAAAGGCTGAGGCGCCTGACGAGAGGCGGATCGACGATACGGCGGACACTCAGCCCGGACAGCGCGCCGGGGCCGATGAAGGCCGCCGGTGTGAGAATGGTCGCGGCCTGTCCCTTGGTGACGATGGACTGGATGGTGGACAGCGAATCGAGTTCGGCAAGAAGGTCCATCTTCACCCCCGCCTTGTCGAACGCGCGGTCGATGAGGCGGCGCGTGATGTTCGCATGGGCCGGCAAGGCCAGGCGGAACGCGGCGGCGTCGGCGACGGAGATGTCGGCGCGCTGCGGCGTACCCCCATCCTGCGGTGCATGGATCAGGCAGAGATCCTCGTCGACCAGCGGAAGGTGCGCGCCGCCATGGTGCAGTGCGTCGTCGACAGGTTCACCCGGGGCGGACTCTGGATGCGCTTCGAACAGCAGGCTCAGTTCCAGGCGGCCGTTGGCGGCCAGCTCGTAAAGATGGCCGCTGAGGCTTTCGACGATCTTCAAGCGGACATCGGGAAATCTTTCTCCTACCGCTGCGATGAGCGGGCCGGCCAGCACATTGGCGGCGCTGGTCGGCATGCCGATGGAGACGGGGCCGGACGGGGTCGGACCCTGTACGTCGTGGCGCAGCCTTTCAATCTGCCGCAGTACCGCTTGCGCATGCAGATACAGCGCCTGGCCCGCTTCGGTGGGCGCCACGCCGCGCACGCTGCGCGCCAGCAGCCGGACGTCGAGTTCCTTCTCCAGGTTCATGATCTGCGCGCTCAGTGCCGGCTGCGCGATGAAGAGGTCCTTGGCGGCGCGCGACAGGCTGCCCAGTTCGACGATGCGGACGAAGTACTTCAGCTGTCTCAGTTCCATGTATTCCGGATTTCTTTGTGCGTAGCAGCAGGTGCCTGGCCAGACCGAGGGTAGTCCAGCCATAGGATACCGATATGCCGGGATCTTGATCTCATATTGTTCTGAAAAAAATCCGCCACCTATCATGGGCCCTGTTTCGCCAAGCCTCATTCGGGACGGATAGCCAATGATTCGACTGTATTTCTGGACGACGCCCAATGCCTACAAGGTGTCAATCCTGCTGGAGGAATTGGGGCTGCCCTACGAGGTGATTCCCGTGCATATCGGCAAGGGCCAGCAGTTCGATCCCGCGTTCCTCGACATAAGCCCCAACAACAAGATTCCCGCCATCGTCGATCAGGACGGTCCGGGCGGCACACCGCTGCCGATGTTCGAGTCGGGAGCGATCATGGTGTACCTGGCCGAAAAGGTGGGCAGCGATCTCTATCCCCAGGATACGGTACGGCGTTACGCGGTACTGCAATGGCTGATGTTCCAGATGGGTGGCGTTGGGCCCATGCTGGGGCAGGCGCATCACTTCCGGCGCTATGCGCCCGAGCAGATCGCCTACGCCATCGAGCGCTACACCAAGGAAGCGACGCGTCTATACCGCGTTATCGACCGTCAGCTGGCGCGTAGCCGCTTTCTCGCCGGCGACGACTATTCCCTTGCCGATATCGCTACTTATCCCTGGCTGCGCGCGTATCGCTGGCAGGGGCAGGAATTGAGCGACTGGCCCAACCTGCAGCGCTGGTACACGGAGGTCCGCGCACGTCCGGCGGTCCAGCGAGGGCTGGCCGTGATGGGCGAGAAGGTGGACCGCAGTGGCAAGCCGCCGGCGGGCGAACGATGGGCCAATCTGTTTGGCGAGAAACAATTCAATGGCCGATGAACCTTGTCAACCGAGTGGGAGTGCGGTAACGATGAAACCTGGATTGCCCATGCTGCAAGGCTACCGCGTCCTGGACATGACGCAGATCGTCGCGGGCCCGACCTGCACGCGCATCATGGCCGAACTGGGCGCCGATGTCGTCAAGCTGGAGCTTGCGCCGTTCGGCGACCGTACGCGTGTCGGTGGACTGCGGTCGCGCCAGCCCGAACACAAGCGATCGAGCAGGAGCACCTATTTCTTCCAGCACAATCATTCGAAGCGCAGCCTGGCGCTGGATTTCAAGAGCCCGAAGGGGCAGGCACTGATCCGCGCACTGATCCCGCACTTCGACGTGCTGGTCGAGAATTTCAGCCCCGGTGTAATGGAACGAGTGGGCTTGTCCTACGAGGCATTGCGCGAACTCAATCCTGGACTGGTCATGTGTTCGATTTCGCTTGCGGGGCAGGCCGGGCCCTTGAGCCAGAAGCCCGGCTACGACTATGTTGCACAGGCGTACGCGGGCGTCACCGACCTGATCGGCGATCCCCAGGGTGATCCGGCCTTGATCACCATGGCCATCGGCGACACGGCGACCGGCATTGCGGCGGCCATGGCTGTCGGTTTCGCGCTGTTGCATCGCGAACGCACCGGCGAGGGCCAGCATGTGGAGGCGTCGCTACTCGACACCTACTTCCAGATGCACGAGGTCGCCGTGCCCCGGGTCTCCCTGCGACCCGGCTATGTGCCCAAGCGGACGGGATCCCAGCATCCCGATGGCGGACCGACGGGCGTGTTCCGTTGCGGCGACGGTGGCTATGTCTCGATCGCCACGTTGCCGCATCAATGGGCTGCCCTGGTGCAGGCCTTGGGAATGCCGGAGCTGCTGCAAGACCCGCGCTTCGAATCGGCGTCGCTGCGGAAACAGAACAACGGCGCGCTCAAGGACATCCTGGAAGGATGGCTCGGAACGTTCGCAGGCCGGGACGAGGCGATGCGCGTGCTGGAGCAGCACCGCATACCTTGCGCCCCCGTATTGACCCTCAACGAAGCCATCGAGCATCCCCACCTGCGGCAGCGGCGCACCGTACGCCGTGTGCAGGACCCCGTGCTGGGTGAATTCGACATACCCGGCCTGCCCGTGAAGTTCTCTCGATGGGAGCCGCCCGAAGCCTTGCACGCGGACGCACTGGGCCAGCACAACGACGAGATCCTGAGCCAGATACTCGATCTGCCGGAAGACGAAATCCGCCGGCTCTACGAGGAAAAGGTGCTGGTGCGCGACGACATCGCGTAGACAGCGCCGTACCGCCGGGACAGGCGGATCACTCAACCTGGAGGAGACAAAAATGAGAAGGAGCCTCGTGGCCGCAGGCCTGGCGCTGGTCGCCTGCACCGCATGGGCGGACGACTATCCGTCGCACGCCATCACCCTGGTCGTCCCTTTCGCCGCGGGTGGACCCACCGATGTCGTGGCGCGCAACCTGGCCAAGTCGATGGGCAAGGTGCTGAAGCAGACCATCATCGTGGATAACCGCCCGAGTACCGGCGGCATCGTCGGATCCGAACTGGTCACCCAGGCCAAGCCCGACGGCTATATGTTGCTGCTGCATAACATCGGCATGTCCACCTTGAAAGCCTTGTCGCCGGATCTGCGCTTCAACCCGTCGACCGACTTCACGTATATCGGGCAGGTGGTCGATGTACCCATGACCCTGGTTAGCGCGCAAAAGGTGCCGGCCCAGGATTTCAAAGGGCTGCAGGCTTATCTGCGGGCACACCAGAAAGAGGTCAACGTCGCCAATGCCGGCATCGGGACGGCGTCGCACCTGTGCGGGCTGATGTTGATGAACCGGCTGAACCTGGCGTTGACGACGATCCCGTACAAAGGGGCGGCCCCGGCGATGACCGACCTGCAGGGCGGCCAGGTCGATTTGCTGTGCGACCAGATCACCACTACGATTGGTCCGATCAAGGCCGGCCGCATCAAGGCGTTCGGGAGCACCACGCCACAGCGGCTGCCGTTGCTGCCGGATCTGCCGACCTTGGATGAACAAGGATTGAAGGGATTCGAGGTCACGGTGTGGCACGGCGTCTATGGGCCCAAGGGGATACCCAAGCCCGTGGTGGACCGCCTTTCGCATGCCTTGCAGGCGGCGTTGGCCGATCCGGATTTCAAGGAGTCCATGAACCGCCTGGGCGCGACTCCTGTCGAGGCCGCCAAGGCGACGCCCCAGGGCTTGCTGGACCAATTGCGCGGCCAGGAAGCCGTGTGGACGCCCCTCATCCAGAGTTCCCGCGCATTCCTGCAGTAGGCACACCATTCACCGGAGACAGCATTCATGACCATCAAGCAGATCGAGATGTACTGGGACGTTGGCAGCACCAATACCTATTTCGCCTTGAAACTGATCAAGCCGCTGCTGGAGCGCTATCAGGTGGGGCTGGTCCTGCATCCTTTCAACCTGGGCTACGTCTTCCGCAACAACAACTACGACCTGATGAAGGAATCCAAGGCCAAGCTGCGTAACCGCAAGCGCGACCTGATGCGGTGGGCGGAGAAGTACCAACTGCCGTTCAAGATGCCGAGCCAGTTCCCGATCAAGTCCAGCCGGGCCTTGCGCGGGTCCATCGTGATGCGCGACTACGGCAAGGAGTTCGAATTCGTGGAGCGGGTGATGTCCGCCTACTGGGAAGACGGTGATGCGGGCATCGCGGAATACGCAGGGCTGCGCCAGATCGCTGAAAGCCTGGGCGTGGATCCGGACGAGTTCGAGCGGCGCTGCGTCAGCGACGAAGTGGGCGCCGAACTCGCCAAGAGTACTGACCGCGGCGTGGAGCGGGATGTCTTCGGCGTGCCGATGATCATCGTCGGCGAAGAACTGTTCTGGGGCAAGGACCGGATGGAATTTGTCGAGGACGAACTACGGCGGTTGACGGACGCCGCTGAGTGAATTTCGGTCATGCGGCCACGGCACGCGCCTTCAGTCGCAGGGCGCTGAACACGACGCCGGCGGTCGAGCCCTTCATCATGTTGCCTCTCGCTTGGCCGTGGTGACCGAATCAGGCGTGAGAATACAAGGGCAGCCCTTCATGCGGCAGGCGCGCGGTCAGCAAGGTTCCCGTTTGCGACTCGACCATGATCAGCTCGTTGGTGCCGGGACGGTAGGCCAGGTTGGTCAATGTCGCGCCGATGGGACTGCGGACATAGTGGGTGATCTCGCCATGGGCGTTGAGCAGGAAAGCGCCCCGCAGGCTGGCGTGCCCGACCGCGACGCCGTTGTTGACATCGACGGCCAGGCCGTCCGGGCCGCTGGCACCGAAGAAGGCCTGGAACTGGCCGACCTTGTTGACGCCGCCGCTGGCGGGCAGCGGCGCGCGCCAGATGGCGTTGGCGCGCGTCACCGCGACATACAGCACGCTGCCGTCGGCATTGAGCGCCAGTCCGTTCGGGCTGGGCGCATTGCGGATCAACGGTTCCAGCCGGCCATCGGCGCCCAGCCGATAGACATGCCCGGTCGGATCCTGCATGCCGGTCTGCCCCTGGTCGGTGAACAGGCAGGCGCCCTGCGCATCGAAGGTCAGGTCGTTGATGCCCTTGAACGACTCGCTGTTCCGATGCGGCATGACCGCCTGAGGCTTATCCGCGCCCGGCTCCAGCCGCAGGATGCCCCGGCGGTAATCGGCGATCCACAGTGAACCGTCACGATGGAAGGCGCTGCCATTGGGCCAGCCGTCGTAGTGCGCGGCCAGCGTCCAGTTCAAGGCCGTATCGATACGGAAGATGCGGCCATTGGGAATATCGGTAACCCACAGGTTGCCATCGCGGTCGAAGGATGGCCCTTCCAGAAAGCTGTCCAGCGCGTGGCCCGGCTTGTTGGCATCGCTCCATTCAGTGCGTTGCGCTTGGCGAAACTGCTCCGGCAGGCGCGTCAGGATGGTGGCGTCGATGATCTCGGGTGGTTTGAAACTCAGGTTCCACATATGGGTTTGCAATGTCCAGTTCGAGGTTTGTCTTCGTGACGGATAACATGCCGGGCCGCTGACGGCGTCGCGTCAATGCGGCGTGATACCGGCACTGCGCGCGATATCGGACCAGACCGCGGTCTCCTTGGTGATGCGCGCCGCGAATTCTTCGGGCGAGATGCCACCGGGCTCCGCGCCTTGCTCCGCCAGGCGGGCCTTCAACGCGGGATCGTCGAGCGCCTTGCGTACATCGGCAGCGATGGTCTTGATCACTTCAGGCTTGGTGCCCTTGGGCGCGGAGAGGCCGAACCAGTTCACCACATTGTAGGCAGGCAGGCCCGCTTCGGCGAAGGTGGGTATATCGGCCAGCGCGGGCAGGCGCCGCGCACCGCTCACGGCCAGGGCCCGTGCGCGCCCGCCGGCGACCTGCGGCATCGCCGTGGGCGCGGCCGTGATCAGCACGTCCACCTGCCCCGACACCAGTCCCAGCATGGCTTCGCCGGCGCCCTTGTACGGCACATGCGTGATCTCCACGCCCGCATCCTTGTTGAACAAAGCCCCTTGCAAGTGGGTGGAACTGCCGGCGCCGCCCGAACCGAAATTCAGTTTGCCAGGATGCGCGCGGGCATAGGTGCGCAAGGCGTCCAGGGTCTTGAAGGGCGAGTTGGCGGGAACCACCAGCACCACGGGCGTCTGTACCAGTGTGGTCACCGGCACCAGGTCGTGGGCGTGATCCCAGGGCAGGTTGGCGAACAGCGCCGGCAGCATCGCGTAGGACGTATCGTTGGTCAGCAGCGTGGCGCCGTCCGGTGCACTGCGTGCCACTTGCAGGGCGCCGATGGTGCCCGAGCCGCCGGCCTTGTTCTCCACTACGAAGGATCCGCCTGTCTGCTCGGCGAGCTTCTGCGCGACCAGGCGCGCGGAGAAATCCGTGGTCCCGCCCGCCGCATAGGGGACGATGATGCGTACGGGCCGATCTGGCCAGTTACCCGCAGCCTGCGCGGTGAACACCGCTGTCAATCCTAGTGCCAGCGCAACGGCGCGCAGCCACGGCGTGCATGCTTTCTGCATGGTCTTGTCTCCTCGTTATATGCTTTCTCCGGGCATTGTGAGGTCGAGCGATTGATTTCGTCCGCTTTAAAATTTTGATCAATCAAATTCCGTTGGTTATCAGCGTGTGGCTTGACTAATAGAAGAAGGGAGCATCGCTGCTCCCTCTTGGTCATCACTCGGCGAAAGCGCATAACGGCTCGCGTCGAGGCATCGCATTGCCGATTTTTTCAAGGCCAATTCGGGAAAGGATTATCCCAGGTCATCCAGACGGGTGGGCCTGACGCCATTTCTTCATCCGTGAGCAGGCAGGCGTCCAGCTGTTGGCACAACGCATGTTCGTCCATGTCCATGCCGATCAGCACTAACTCCTGGCGCGCGTCGCCGACTTCGTCGACCCAGTTCTTGCGGATCATGGCGACGTACTCGGGGTCTTCCGGCCAACGCTCGGGCGGCATCGCGGCCCACCAATAGCCTGCCGCGCCATGGCGCGCCACAGCGCCGGCCTGGGACCAGGAGCCGGCAAGCTCCGGGTGGCTGGCCAGCCAGAAATGGCCTTTGGAGCGCACGACACCCGGCCATTCGCGCTGGACCAGTTCATGGAATCTTGCGGGATGAAAGGGACGGCGCGCGCGATAGACGAAGCTGTGTATGCCGTATTCCTCCGTCTCCGGCGTATGGTGGCCGCGCAACTCGCTCAGCCAGCCGGGCGCTTTGGAGGCTTCATCGAAATCGAACAGGCGCGTGTCGAGCACGCGGTCGAGCGCGACCGTGCCGAACCGTGCCATCTCGACACGTGCGCGCGGATTGAGCTTTTTCAGGATGGCGATCAAGCGATCCCGCTCTGCTTCCGTGACGAGGTCCAGCTTGTTCAGGACAATGACGTCACAGAACTCGATCTGTTCTATCAGCAGATCGACGACGGTGCGTTCGTCTTCCTCGCCCAGGAACTCGCCGCGATCCTGCAGGCTGTCGCGGGAACTGTAGTCACGCAGGAAGTTGTGGGCGTCGACCACGGTCACCATCGTGTCCAGGCGCGCCACCGAATTCAGGCTGCGGCCGTCCTCGCCTTCGAAAGTGAAGGTCTCGGCCACGGGCAGGGGCTCGGAAATGCCTGTCGATTCGATCACGAGTTGGTCGAAGCGGCCATCCCTGGCCAACCGGTCGACCTCAAGAAGCAGGTCCTCGCGCAAGGTGCAACAGATACAGCCGTTGCTCATCTCCACCAGCTTCTCGTCCGTCCGCGACAGTTCCGCGCCCCCGTCCCGTACCAAGGCGGCGTCGATATTGACTTCGGACATGTCGTTGACGATGACCGCAACCCGCCGGCCTTCGCGGTTGTTCAGAATGTGATTGAGCAACGTGGTCTTGCCGGCGCCGAGGAAGCCGGAAAGGACCGTGACGGGCAGTCTCGTCGGTGCCATGGGGGATCACTCTAGTGTTAAAAGTGAGATGTTATAACATAGCATAAGTGGAAAAATTGCCCCGGGTCTTGCAAGATGGCATCAGTCGGGATCAGCGAAAGCATGATCTCGAACAAGGCGCCCGATCGGAAAACTTAGCTGAAAAACGACAAAAAGCACCAACTCTTAGCTGGAATACGACAAAGCACCGCGCTCTGGGCCTTTTCTTAGCTGGAAAACGACATTCGGGAGAAATCCTGCTCGCTGCGGGAGACCCTGCCGTCAATCGGCATTCCTGGTCACGGACGTGCATCCGTTCGAGGACAGAAACGGTCGAGTTTCCCGGCTGACGATGAACGCAGAGTTATTCCGAGTAGGGCTGTCCCGCGCCACCTGGCCCTACTGCAAAGCACCCGCCAGTTTCCGGGGATCGACGAGGCGGTCATACTCTTGCGCTGTCAGCAGGCCGAGGGCTATGGCGGCGGCGCGGGGGGAGATGTTTTCGGCGACGGCCTTGCGCGTGATGGTGGCCACCTTGTCGTAGCCCAGGATGGGATTGAGCGTGGTCACCGCCAGGAGACTGCGCTCGACGTTTTCAGCCAGCCGTTCCGCATTGATCTCTATTCCGGCGACGAACCGGTTGGCGAATACCATCACGGCGTCGCTGAGCAGGCGTATGGATTGCAGCAGGTTGTAGATCAGGACCGGCTTGGCGACGTTGAGTTCGAAATTGCCTGACGCGCCGGCGAGCATGATGGCCTGGTTGTTGCCGGAGACCTGGAAGCAGGCTTGGAGTAGCGCTTCCGCGATCGTCGGATTACGCTTCCCCGGCATGATCGACGACGTCAATCCATCGTCGGGGAATTGGATTTCCGCCAGTCCGCAACGGGGACCAGACCCCAACAAGCGCAGATCATTGGCGATCTTGATCAGCGAAACGGCGATGGTGTTCAGTACGCCCGACGCTTCGACCAATGCATCGTGGGATGCCATCCCTTCGAACTTGTTGGGGTTGGGCGCAAACGCCAGCCCCGTCTCTTGCGCCAGCACGGCGCAGAATGAAGCGTCGAACCCTGCGGGTGCATTCAAGCCGGTGCCGGCGGCCGTGCCGCCTTGAGGCAGCAGCAGCAGTCGCGGCATGACACCGTCCACGCGCGCGATCGCATTGGCCACCTGCTGCCGGAACGTGGCAAAGGTCTGGCCTACCGTCATCGGCACCGCATCCATCAGGTGCGTACGCGCAATCTTGAGTACCTGGGAAAATTTTCGGGCGCGCCCGTCCAAGGCGGCTTCCAGCGCTCGCAACGCGGGCTGCAACCGACCCGTCAGCGTAAGCATGCTGGCGATATGCATGACCGTGGGAAAGCTGTCGTTCGAAGACTGCGAGGCGTTCACGTGATCGTTTGGATGCACGGGCGTCTTCGTTCCGAGTGCCTGCCCAAGCAGTTCGTTGGCACGGTTCGCGATCACTTCGTTCGCGTTCATATTGGTTTGCGTGCCGGAGCCGGTCTGCCAGACGGTCAGGGGAAAATGCGTGTCCCATTTGCCATCGCGCATTTCCTGCGCGGCTGCCTCGACAGGTGCCGCCAACGCGGCATCCAGCGTACCCAATGCGCGATTGGCGCGTGCGCAGGCCAGTTTGTGCAAGCCAAACACATGCACGAGGCTTGCGGGGAAACGTTCCTCACCGATTTCGAAGACCCCCAGCGCGCGCTGTGTCTGCGCGCCCCAGTAGCGTGTCGCGGGAATTTCCACGGCGCCGAAGGCGTCGGTCTCGATGCGGGTCTTGACGGTGCTCATTGCTACTTCGCTTCAAAGGACTTCGTTAAGGATGCGGGTGCCGTGGACGCCGGCGTGCCGGCAGCCTGTGCGGGAACCGATCCCGCACGGAGGATGGCGTTTGCGCGCTCGGCGTCGAATTCATTGCTCCACTTCGCCACAACGACAGTGGCGACGCTATTGCCTATGGTGTTGCACGTGGAAACCGCGATCGACAGGAAGCGGTAGACACCGAATATGATGGCCAGCCCATCGACGGGCAGCACGTGCATGGACGTGACGGTCGCGGCAAAGACGACGAAGGATCCTCCGGAAACGGTGGCCGCGCCTTTGGACGTCAGCATCATGACCAGCATGATGCCAAGCTGCTGCGTCAGTGACAGGTCCACGCCATAGGCGTTCGCCAGGAACATCACCCCCATGGACATGAAGATGGACGTGCCATCCAGGTTGAACGCATAACCGGTGGGCAGGACCAGGCCCACGGCCTGGGCGGAACATCCCAGGTTTTCGAGCTTGCGCAGCAGGCCGGGCAGCGCACTTTCCGAGGACGCCGTTCCCAAGACGATGAAGATTTCCTCCTTGATGTAGCGCAGCAGGCCCCACAGGCTTATCTTCGCCAGCCGGCACGTTATTCCCAGTACCACCACGACGAAGACCAGCACCACGCCGTAGAAGCTCACTACGAATTGCGCGAGGCTGATCAGTACGGCCGTGCCATTGCTGCCCACCACGAAGGCGATGGCGCCGAACGCGCCTATCGGGGCCAGTTTCATGACCAGGTTGATGAACGAGAACACCAACTGCGAAAGCGTGTCCAGGCCCGCGGCGATGCGCTCGCGGCGGTCGGTCGGCAGGGCCAGCAAGCCGATGCCGAACAATGCCGACATGACGACGACCTGCAGGGTGTCGCCGTGCACGAATGCGCCCACCACGTTGTCAGGGACCAGATGCCGCAGGAAGCCCACGAACCCTTCGTGCGGGGCCGCCGTCGGCGCGGCGCTGCCTTGCGTGGCAGTCGGATGGATACCGGCGCCGATGTTCAGCAGGTTCCCCGCCAGCAGGCCAAGCGCCAGCGCGATCGTGGACAGCACCTCGAAATACAGCAGTGCCCGCAATCCCACCTTGCCGGCGCTGCGGGCGTCCCCCGCGGAATTGATGCCCGATACGATGGTCAGGAAAATGAGGGGCGCGATGCCTGCCTTGATGAGGGACAGGAACATGTCGCCCAGGATTTTCATCGAGGCCGCGGCCTGGGGCGCGAGTAGACCGAGCGCGGTTCCCGCCGCCAGTCCGATCAGCACCTGGATGCCTAGTCTCCGATACCACGGCAACTGGCGCGCTGGCGTGGTGGATTGGGTTGGCTGCATGGCCGCTCCATTAGAATGAGTCGAAATTTCGCCGGGTACCTATTTTCTTAGGTACGTACTTAAGAAACGAACTCTATTAGGTCCGTACCTAAGCGTGATATAAGTGTTTATACCTATACGCAATGCGTATGGTTCCAATCAGGGTGGGAGAGTTACAGCATGTCCGACACGCGCTATGCACAGTTGGCTCGCGATCTGGCGAGCCGGATCGCTGCGCGTGAGTTCGCCTTGGGCACGACCTTGCCGCGCGAGGTGGATCTGGCGGTCGAATACGGGGTAAGCCGCCAGACGGTCCGTTCCGCCATCAGCGAACTGCAGCAATTGGGATTGGTCTCGCGGCGCCGGAAGTTCGGTACCCGTGTCGAAGCGGAGCGGCCTTCCGGCCACTACCGCCAGTCGCTAGCCTCGGTGGAGGACCTGGTCCAGTTTGGCGAGACCCATTCGCGCCTGCTGAAGCGGATCGATGAGGTGGTCGTCGACGTTGCATTGGCCGCGCTGCTGGATTGTCCGCCCGGCGTACGCCGGCTGCGGATATCCTTCGTTCGATTCGGCGGAGCCGGGTCCGATATTCCAATGGGGTGGACGGACGTGTACGTCGATACGGAAGACGGTGCGCTCTCCGGCATCGCGGATCTGGTGACCGCCGCGCCCGACGCGCTGGTGGCGTCCTTGCTGGAGAAGCACTATGGGCGGCGGATCCATAGAATTCGCCAGGACATCCAGGGCTGTGTCGTGCCCGCGGCGCTGGCCGCCGAATTGCAGGCCGACGAGGGGCAGCCAGCGCTACGCATCGTGCGCCGCTATCTGGACCAGGAAGGGCAGGTGATAGACATAGGCATCACCACCCATCCGGCCGAGCGATTCACCTATTCTGTCGAGCTGACGCGCGAGCATGCCAGCGGCGCAACGGGCTGAACTGGAAGAACCCCATGGACGAATTGCGGGCTATCGGCACCTTCATCAGGGTGGCCGAGTCGGGCAGCTTCAACAGGGCCGCCACAGGGCAGGGCACCACGGCCCAAGCGGTCAGCAAGAGCATCAGGCAACTCGAACAGCACCTTGGCGTGCGGCTCTTTCATCGGACCACGAGAAAAACGTCGCTGACCGAGGATGGGCAACGCCTGCTGGATTCCGTTCGCGGCAGTATGGAAAGCCTGACGGGCGCCTTGGCAAGAATCAGGGGGGCCGCCCGCGAAGACGAGGGTTTGATCCGCATTTGCGCCGCAGGCGGCGTAGTACGCAAGGTCTTGCTGCCCATTCTGGCGGACTTCAGGGCGCAGCATCCCGATATCACCTTCGACATCGTCATCGACGATGGCAACACCGATACCGTGGGCGAGCGTATCGACCTTGGCTTCAAGGCGGGTAACGCGCCGGCGAAGCAGGTTGTCTCGCGCCGGCTCTTCGACATTCAGCTTATCCTCTGTGCCACGCCCGCCTATGTCGCGGCGCGAGGCATGCCGCGGGATATCGCCGATCTCACGCAGCACGCCTGCGTCGGCTATCGGCAGCCAGGGGCTGCCAGACCGTTTCCCTGGGAGTTCCTGGTGAAAGGAGAAACGGTCTACCAGGCAGTGAACCACGTGGTCTGTTGCAACGACCCCGAAGCGGAGATGCTGGCGGTGCTGCAGGGGCTGGGTATAGGACAGATCGACAGCATCAATGCCAGCGCGCCGATCCGGGCAGGTGAGCTGGTGCCGCTGATGGTCAAGCATACGAGCGAGCGCCTGGGCCTGTATCTGTACTACGCCCAGCGCAGCGACATGCCGTCGCGCGTGCGGCGCTTCATCGACTTCACCGTCGAGCGCCTGCGCGGCGGCAAGCATTTCCATATTCCACTCGCAGAGCTCAGGGCACTCGGCAAAGCCCCCTGATCAGATGCCTTCCTTCGTGGGCATGATGACCACCTGCTGCAGGTTGACGTGCCTGGGCTGGGACACGATGAAGCCGACGGTGGCGGCGATGTCCTCCGGCTTGAGGAACTCGATGGACTTCGACGCATTCTCCAGCCAGTCTATCGCGCCTTGGAAAGTGAAGTGACCTTGCAATTCGGTGTCCGTGATGCCTGGCTCGATGACGGAGACGTGGATATTCTTCGGGCCCAGTTCGATGCGCAGGTGGCGCGTCAGGTGGCTGACAAAGGCCTTCGTGGCGGAGTAGACGGCGAAATAACCGAATACGTACTGCCCGGCGATCGAGGAAGTGTTGATCAGGTCGACGACCTTTCCTTGTGCAGCGGCCGCTTCCAGTTGCGGGATGAACGCCTGGATCACGTGCATTGCGCCGGTGACGTTAAGGTTGATCTGCGTTTCCCATTCGGCGCGCGGCTGCTGGCCGATCGCTCCCGGCAGCATCAGGCCGGCGTTGTTGAACACCAGGTCGGCATCGCCATAGTGTGCCTTGATCGCGGTAGCAGCAGCTTCCAACGAGGCCGCATCCGTGACGTCGGTGGTGATCGCGATGGCTTCACCGCCACGGCGCCGAATCTCGCCGGCGACCTCATCGAGCTGCGCTTGGCGCCGGGCCAGCAGCGCGACTTTCGCGCCACGCGATGCCAGCAGTAGTGCAGAGGCGCGGCCCATGCCACTGGACGCGCCAGTGATCACCGCGACGCGGTTGGCCAGATCCTGATTGATTTGCGAGTTGACGGTGGACATCCGAGTTCTCCGAAAGATTGAGTGAGGTACGTCTTTGCGACGGACTCAACTTTAGGGATGCCCGGGATGCCACGGTAGTAAGTGGAAGGTGATATCACTCATCACCAAAAGTTGTCTATCGGCGGCATTTCAGAAATTGAGCAAGCACGGCTAGGCGCAATGCCCTTACGATGGGCGAAGATAGCCCCGTCGCACTATTCGAGAACCCCAGCCATGCAAGACCCCGTTGATGCCACGCGCGCTTATGCGAAGCGCTTCGATGCCGTGCTTGTGCATATCGAAGCGCATCTGGAAGATGCCTTGTCGGTGGAGGCGCTGAGTCGCATCGCCAATTTCTCGAAGTTTCATTTTCATCGCCAATTCGCCGCTTACGTGGGAATGCCGGTCGCACGCTACGTGCAGTTGTTGCGCTTGCGCAAGGCCGCGTACCGCCTGGCCGCGCGTGAGTTTTGCTCGGTGCTGGATGCCGCGCTGGAGGCGGGCTTCGATAGCCCCGAAGCCTTCAGCCGTGCTTTCAAACGCGCCTTCGGCATGGCGCCGAGTGCGTTTCGGCAGCAGCCGAATTGGCAGGCGTGGAGTGCGACTTTCGTCGTCCCCTATCTATCGAGGAAGTTCACCATGCAAGTAAAGATCGTCGATTTTTCCGCAACGCGCGTCGCGGCGCTCGAGCATGCCGGCCCGCCCGGGCTGGTCAACGAGAGCGTGCGCAAGTTCGTCGACTGGCGCAAGCAAAGCGGACAGTCCCCCGTGGCGTCGAGCAGGACCTTCGGTATTCCGCGCAATAACCCGGACACGACGCCGGCCGAGGAGTTCCGCTTTGATATCTGCGGCGAGATCCACGAAGCGGTTGCCGCCAATGCCTACGGTATCCGCGAACTCGTCATCCCGGGTGGCCGTTGCGCGGTGGTACGGCATACGGGATCGACGGATAACGTTGGTGAAACCGTCTACCCGTTCTATCGCGACTGGCTGCCGGCAAGCGGGGAAGAACTGCGGGATCATCCGCTGTTCTTCCACTACCTGAGCGTCTTTCCCGAGACTCCGCTGGATCAGTGGCAGACCGATATCTACATTCCTATCGCCTGATCCGGCCGCCACACGCGGATTAAAACCGCATCGCCACCTTCAGCACACCGGACTGCTGCCGGTTGCCGCCGCCAAACTGCGCGTCGTAGGTAATGCCGGCCGTGGTGTTGCGGGCGATGGTGAATTCCGCCCCCAGCCCGAACACCGCGGCATCGCGGGCGATGGGCACGCCTGCCACCGAGAACGTGGTGCCGCCATCGAAAGCCAGTGCCTGCGTGGGGTTCACATCACCCATGGCGTGGCGCCAGCCCAGCGATGCGGTGAGGCGGTTCGGCGCACTGTCGGAACCGAATTGCCACGCACCGCGCAACCCCAGCGTGGTGCTCGTGACATCGTTGGTTTGCCCCGCCCCGTGCAAGGCAGCCGCGCCCCCCGATTCGCTGAAGCCGCGCGTGCGCAACTGGTTCCAGGCCACGCCGGCGTAGGGTTCCACGGTGTAGGCGTCGCCTATCGGCAGGCTGTAGCCGAGTTCGGTGAACACTTGCGTCGACGAAGCGTGATAGGACGAATCGAGCTGCTGGTTCAGGCTGCCGACCGCCACGCTGCGTTTCGTCTCGATGTCGTGCCAGGTGTAGGCCGTGCCCGCCGTGAAGCGGAGATGGCCGGGACCGACGTAGAAATTGCGTCCGCCGAACAGGGTGGCGGTGTAGCTGTCGACATCGGTACGCGACGACACATCGGCAATGGAACTGTGGCTGCCGACATAGCCGAGCGCGCCACCCAGGCGCCAACCGCCGCCCACGGCACCGTCGCCGCCGACGAAGAGCCCGCCGTCCGATTGGCTGACGCGCGAAGCATTGCCATCGCTGGAGAACGTGCGCCAGTTGCCGACGACTTGCGCCCACACGGGAAGCGCAGCGCTGCGCGGCAAGGCGTCGGATGAGGGAGCACCCAATTGCGCTGTCGGTCGTCCCGGGAGATCGGTCGCGTCAAGATTGCCGCGAAAGTGCGCCAGCGGGACGGTGCGTACGGTGTCGCCGAGGCTTTGCAGCACGCTGGGCGTGCTGGCGTACGCTTCGCCCGACAGCATGTTCAGGGCCGCGCGTGCTTCGTCCGGCGTCATGGAAAGAACGGCCGTGGCCACCTGGCGGGCGCCGCTGCCGCTGCTGGCCGCTGCATTGGCCAGGGCACTGCCGGCCCCGGTCGTGGCAAGGGCTGCAGTTGCCGATGACGCATCGTTCGCGGCTGCCGCCGAGCCGCTGGTACCCGACGTTGCGGTATTGCCGGTCGAGGCCGAACCGTTCGCCGGCGCGGAGGGCGCCTGGGGCGGCGCTTCGTTATCCAACGCGCCGCCTACGCTGCCCTGGTTGCCCGTGTTGCCGACGCTGCCGATCGGCACGCCGTTACGCGACAGCGTCAGGAACACGTTCTTGGGGTCGTAGCTGAGCGTGGGCGTCAGGAAGGCATACGCGCTGGACGCGCCGGTGAACTGGCCCTGTATGCCGCCGTCCGCGGTCAGGATGTTGTACGTCGTCAGCGGGGCATAGTTGCCATCGGGGCCCACGTGCGCCACGGTGCCGTCCAGGTGGGCGATGCCGGTGACGTGGATGTGGTCGCTCGCGCTGCTGAGGGGATCCGCATGCACCCGATAGATGGCGTCCTGGCCGAAGCTGAGGTCGCCATTGACGGTGAGGGTGCCAATGGGCGAACCATCGTTGCCGGGGGAAATGACCGCGGTGGGATACAGCGTGGTAGTGCCCAGCTGGCCCACGCCAGCCAGCACGACTTCGCGGCCGATGTCCACCGGGCCGTTCAGCTTGCCGTTGAGTTCCAGCGCGCCGTCGGCGATCAGGATGGGGCCGCTCAGGCCGCTGCTGTCGCCGTTCAGGATCACCGATCCCGGGCCGGTCTTGACGAAGCCGCTGGTGCCTTGCAGGGGATTGTCGATGGTATCGACGAATTGGCTGGAGGCATACGTGCCGTCGCCGACGACGATGGCAGGCGGATTGGCGCCGTTGGCGACCAGGGTGATGGGCGCGCCTTGCACATGGTAGCGGTCGCTGGCGAACTGCAGGCCGGACACGCGCACCGGGCCGGCGCCGCCGTCCACGGTCACCACGCCGGTGGTGCCAGTGAAGATGGCGTAGGCGCCGTCGGGCAGGGCCCCCGTGGCATTGTTCGGGCTGTTCCAGTTGGTGCTGGTGGCGCTCCAGGTGCCGCTGCCGCCGCCCGAGCGGGTGGCGGATGCCAGGCCGTCGCCGTTCCACAGATTGGTGGTGCTGGGGCCCAGGATCAGGTTGATCTGCTTGTCGCCCGTAAGCGTCTGGATGGTTGCCGCGGGCAGGGAGTCGCCGGTCACGGTGCCCAGGGCCAGGCCGTTGCCGCTCAGCGTGCCGCCGTAGGACAGGATGCGGTAGTAGCCGGCGTTGACGCCCAAGGTGTTCACCGAGACGTTCAGCGTCGTGTTGTTGAGCGTGACGTCATTGCGCACGGTGATGTTGTCGCCGGTGCCCGGTTGAGTGATCGGCAGTCCGGCATAGCCGGTCTCGAAATCGAACACGGCGTTGTTCATCGACAGGTTGCCGTTCACGATCAGGTTGCCGTTGGAGACGCCGGTCGGCGTGCCGACGGAATATCCAGGCGCGACGTGCGAATTGCCACTGACGTTGAGATCGCCCGCGATCGAGCCGAACCCCGCAATGGTGGCATTCGAGGTCGCATTGACGTTGCCACTGATCGTGACTCCCGCGCCGCCCCCGTTGCCGCCAATCACCAGGGTGCCTCCGTTGACATCGACGCCACCGGGATAGGTGGCCGAGCCGTCGAACACGCGCGTATCGCCCGAAGACACGGTCAGGTCGGCGGCCATGGCGCCGCTCCAGTAGCAGGCGCTTAGCGCGATGGTCGCCTTCAGCCACTTCTTTTTGCCATATAGCAAAATGGATCTCCAAATAGCGGCCAACTTTTGGATGTCCTAGCGTTACTCGATGGCTGTGCGAGCGTTGCTACCCAATCTATTGGCCTGCGTTAACGGATGAGCTTCCGCAAAAAGTCCGCAATTTATACGGCTTTTGTTTAATTTCAAAGAAATTAGGGATAGATACCATCTGCTTAGCAGAAGTTAATGCTTATTGGGTATCTAAAGTATGTAGAAATTAGCCTGGATACCATCCACGCCCTTGCGCCACGACCGTCTTTCGGCAGTCCGATGGGACCGCATCCACAGCGCATCTCGAACCCCACCCGAAACACGGTCGTTTGACTTCGAAGACTTGCGCTAATTAATATACCGATCAGTACATAATTATTGGCTTCGCAGTCCTTCCCAGGAGAACCTCATGAAGAAGACGTGGTTGATAACCGGCTGTTCCAGTGGCTTCGGTCAGATCCTGGCGCAAGCCGTGGCGCAGCGTGGCGACCAGTTGGTGGCGACCGCGCGCGACCCGAAGACGCTGCAGGCCTTGGCCACGCAGTTTCCGGAAAACGTACGCGTATGTGCCCTGGACGTGACGCGGCCGGAGACGGCGCAAGCCGCCGTGGCTCTGGCAACCACCACGTTCGGTGGCCTGGACGTGCTGGTCAATAATGCCGGCTATGGGCTGTTCGGTGCGTTGGAAGAAGGGGTGGCCGCCGAGTACCGTCCCATGTTCGAAGTCAATGTCTTCGGCCTGATCGAAACCACGCGCGCGGCCTTGCCCGCATTGCGCCAGCGGCCTGGCGGCCGCATCGTCAACCTGTCTTCCGGGGCGGGCATCGCCGGGTCGGCGGGGGCGGGCTACTACAACGCCAGCAAGTTCGCGGTGGAAGGCCTGTCGGAGGCGCTGGAGCAGGAGGTGGCGCCGTTCGGCCTGCACGTGATCATTGCCGAGCCGGGTCCTTTCCGTACCGATTTCCTGGGCCGTTCGATGACGATGGTGGCGCAGCGGATCAGCGCCTATGACGAGACCGCCGGCAAACGGCGCACTTATCGCGAGACCAACGACGGCAAGCAGGCCGGCGATCCCGCCAAGGCGGTTGCCGTCATTCTGCAAGCGGTCGACAGCGATACGCCGCCTCTGCATCTGCCCCTGGGGCCGGCGGCGTTCAGCATTGCCGATCGCAAGCTGGCCGCGTTCCAGAAGGACCTGGATGCGTGGCGTGAGATCGCCATCGCCACCGACTTCGACTGAAGCGGCGCTCACGGGGATCTACGATGGCAACGGCTGGACGGCCAAGAACGTTCGACAGGGATGCTGCGCTTGCGCAGGCGATGCTGCTTTTCTGGAAGCACGGCTACGAGTCGACTTCGCTCAGTGTCTTGAAGGCTGGCATGGGCGGGATCACCGCGCCCAGTTTCTACGCGGCGTTCAAGTCGAAGGAGGCGCTGTTCGCCGAGGTGGTCGATCTCTATTTGATGACACACGGCAGGGTGACCGCTCCGCTGTGGGACGACGATCTGGCGCCTCGGCAAGCCGTGGAGCGGACCTTGCGCGGATCGGCGCGCATGCAGACGGGGCGCGGGCATCCCAGGGGTTGCCTGCTGGTGCTTGCCGCCAGTACATGCTCACCCGCGAACGAGCATGTGCAGCAACTGCTTGCCGAGCAGCGCGCTCGCGTGCGGAAAGGTTTCCAGCAGCGTGTGCGACAGGCCATCGATCTTGGTGATCTGTCCGGGGAAACCGCCGTCAGCGCCTATGCCGCGACGCTGCATGGCTGCCTTATGGGGATGTCGACCGAAGCCCGTGACGGCGTTGCCACCGCCACGTTGGATACAAGTATCGATTACCTGATGCTCGGCTGGGACCGCCTGGCCGCGGTATCCGGCCTGCCCGCCTGAGACTCGCAGCGGCGAGCCTTGTCCGCTTAGCCCCCCAGCACCTTGTCGCCACGCTTGATGGCGTTTTCTTCCAGGATCTTCCTGCGGGCCGCCTGCTGTTCCTTGTTTTCCTTCATCAGCTTGGCGGTGTCGACGCCATTCTCGGCCAGCGATTTCATCTTGTACTGCTGGTCTTTTTCGAGCACGTCATCCCAAATCTTTTCGATGTAGAAATCGATGGCCAATTGGTAGGAAGGCGAGCCGTCAGGGTTTTTGCCCACCGTCGACGCATCCAGCTTGGCCAGGATGCCGTCCCCCGACCAACGCCACTGAGCGCCTAAACGCATTAGTTCAGTCCAGTCTTCCAGCGACATGGTATAGGCGGGGTCCGGGCTGGCAGCGTTCCCATTGATTTTGCCCTGCTCGTCCAGCAGCGACGATCGTCCGGTCAGTCGCGCTACGTCGCCAGGGAATGCGCGCTGCCAGCGGCCTTGCTTGAATTGCGCAATCGTCTGCATGACAAAGGCCTGGGCATCGGCGTGATTCTTGAAATCGGCGCGATGCTGCAGCGTAACGTTCTGGACGAGAAGATCCTCAGAGCGTGCGCGGTCCGCCCGCAACGTGAAGGCGAAAAGGTCTCGCCATCGGATCTCGTAACCGGGGCGGGTATACAAAGCCTCCACCTGAGGTGGAATGTCGTTGATGCTGTACCAGATAAAGCCATTTACGTCATTGCTGGTAAAGGCAGGCACGCCGGACTGCTTGGCGGTCTCGACGATGTTCTTGCCCAGGTCGAAACGGATATCGGACATTTGTGCGCCTTTGGCTTTGAAATAAGTAAGAGCTGAGACGGTCATCAAGCCGGCGGTCAAGGTGCCGGTGCGCAGGAAGCGACGTCTATGCATGTTTTTCACCACCCCGCTTCTGGATTTCCCTCAACTGTTTTTCCATATACTCACGCTGCGTGAGCATCAGGTTGTGGAAGTCGCTAGCGATCTGACCGACATATTTCATTCGATCATTCGCGTTGGGAAGACTTTTTTGATGGTTGATGATGCCGTGCCAGACGCCACTCCAGCGGCCGGATGGGGGGTCGAATACGGTCTGCAACTTCGGGTTATCGGTTGTGGGCGCGGCGCTGTAGATCACGCGATATTTGGTCGTCATGATGCCCCCGCTGGCGCGGGCAAAACGATGATTCATGTCCATCGTTTCCTTCAACTTCTGGTCGTCATAGATGAGCGGCTGCAGGATATTCAGCTGCTCTTGCGCGGCAATCAGCTTCAACTCTTTGAGTTGAGTGGTGGATTGGGCTTCCGGGCCACCATGGAATTCGGAGATCAGCAAGTCGTAGGTGTCGCGCACTTCGGCCGTTGTCGGGAATTTGGCGATTTTCTCCAGACGTGAAAACGC
The DNA here is from genome assembly GCF_002209485.1 of Achromobacter sp. HZ34. Lineage (GTDB taxonomy): Bacteria > Pseudomonadota > Gammaproteobacteria > Burkholderiales > Burkholderiaceae_B > Bordetella_C. The sequence continues at coordinate 98,880 of NZ_NJIX01000007.1, forward strand.
CGCATTGTCCTGGGCCACGCGAGTGAGCTCAACGCGCTCCTCCTCCATGACGTAGAACGCTTCGCGTATGGGTTGCCACTTTGCCGCAACCGGCAGGTGGTAGCCGCCGTCATAGCTGGCGATGTGCGCCCTCACGTAATTGTGTGCCTGATAAGCCGCGGCCGTGTGTGCGCCATATCCGCCATCCATGGACCAACTGGGCTGCGTGGGAAAGTACTGTTTGGCGCGCTTGTAGACGGGATCATTGGCCTGGCGGGCCTGCTGGCGGGCGAACCACGCGCGGCCGAAGGGCAAGTCTTCGACCGCCTTGCGCGATTGCTGCTGGTATTCCGTGGCATTGCGCTGCTCGACATGGCTGCGTATGCGGGCCTCGTTCAAGCTGCCATCCTGCTTGATGCCGAAGCGCAGGAAGAAATACAGCCAAGGATAAATATCCATGTACAGCCACAGATTGCCCTTGGCCAATGCCACATAGACGCGCATGGCGTGCGCATACGGCGACGCGCTCGACAAGGCCTCGGAGAACAGGGTGGGCACGGCAGACGTACGCATGGCGTTACCCCAACCGCCTTCGAGCACGTTCTCTCGGTCGAAGCGATAGGCCTCAACGATGTCCTTCACCACGAAGGCAGCCAGCGCGGGCCAGTAGAACTGCACCTTGCCCTTCGATTTGGCGGCGCTGTCGAAATACAGGCCGGCATAGCGCGCCGCGATGCGGCGGGCGCGGTCCTCGGCATCGGGCAGCAGGCGATAGCACTTGTCGTGGTCATGCTGGTCGCTGACGCTGACCAACGCTTCTTCCTGCGCATAGGACCACACTTGCGCCGGCGTGACGTTGTGCTCGTGCTGCGCGTCCATGCTGGGTTGCGTCTGGCAGGTGCCCAGTACTTCCAGCTCGCGCCCGTCCTGCGCGGTTTGATTGCCTTGCGCGTTGTCCTTGGCCATGGGTCGGATTCCGTCTCTCGGGAAATACGCCGCGGGCTGTAGCGCACGGGGCGTGGCGATGCCGCGGCGACCGGCGCCGCGAGCCCGCGAAGATGCCCGGGGATCTTATCCGAGCGACGGATAGGGGGACAATCTCCCGGCTCACGCGTTGCCGCGCATTTCGTTACCGAGTTTGTCTTATTGCTTACGACTGCCGGGCGAGGGCGGAAGGGACTCGCATTCTTGTAACGAATTGCTGTGACGCCCACACGTTGGCGGCGCCATGAAATATGGCAGCTTCAATCCATGTCCTGTCGGTGTCCGGATGCGTGAACGTCTATTCGGACCACTACCAGCAGGCCAATGCGGTGGACGTCTCCCAACTCATGGCCAACCGCGCCGCGCCGCCGCCTGAAGATCCCATCATCGAGCGCATCGCCCCTTTGGCGACGCCGGAGCAAAGGGATGCGTTCATGGCTTCCTATCTGCGGCGGGGCTATGGCTTCCTGGGTGAGTCGGGCTTCCACGCCACGGATGGCAGCATCAAGGAAAGCCTTGCCGTGGACCAGGCCAGGGAGCTGAAGGCGGATCTGGTCGCCATCTTCAGCCCCTTGTACACGGGCAGCACGACCGAGACGGAAAACCGCAGAGTGCCGATCAGGGAGACGACGACCGAAACGGTCAACGACTCAAAGGTCAAAGGTTCGAAGGGCACGGTCAAGGCCAGCGACAAGTCCACGACCACCACGACAGTGACAGCGATCAGGCAGGTCAACGTCACCTATGACCACTTTGAATATCGCGCCGCCTATTTCGTCAAGCAGAAGGCGGGCTTCGGCATACATACGCGGGAGCTGGACGACAGCGAACGAAAGAAGTTGCAGACCAACAAAGGCGTTCACGTCGTGGTGGTGGTCAACGACTCGCCGGCTTTCATGGCCGATGTCTTGCCGGACGACATCATCCTGACGATGAACGGGCAACCTGTCACCGGGCCCTCGATGGAGGAAGCGCTGAAAACCGCCGCCGGCCAGAAGGTGGACTTCCTGATCGTGCGTGATGGCAAGAAGCTGACCAAGACGGTGCAGTTGCCCGATCTGGGCTGACCTGGCCTGACCTTACCAGGGCCGACCTGGGCTGGCCTGCCACGGCAGAGCAGCCCAGTTGGCCCAGCGCAACAATACTTGAATCAATCGCAAATTCAGGCGTACCATCACCGGCACGTTCGCGTTATCGGCCATAGCGTCATCAGCCTTTATGTGATCCGCCAGCGGACATCGGCCATAGCGCCATCAGCTTCAGCGTCATCAGCTTCAGGTACGAGTACCTTGCATCCTTACCGTAGATCAGACTTGGGGGCACCATGTCGCAGAATCTTGGTCAAGACACGGCTGATTATGTTTCAACGGGCCATCTGCCGGATCCGTATGTCGTCGAGTTGTTGGTACACGAGGCGCACACCCGGTTTCGAAGCGATTCCGACGGCACGGTTTCGACGGTCTACCCCGCCCTGCAGCGTGTAGACCCCAGCCTGTTCGGTGTCTGCCTGGTAGGCACCAATGGCCATGTCTATGCGGCAGGTGACGTGGATCACGCGTTCACGATCATGAGCATCTCCAAGCCCTTCGTCTTCGCCCTGGTCTGCCAGGCGATAGGCGCAGCGGCATGCCGCGAAAAACTGGGCGTCAACAGCACCGGCCTGCCGTTCAATTCCTTGTCTGCCATCGAGCGCACGCCTGACGGACGCACCAACCCGATGGTGAATTCCGGCGCCATCGCCACCACCAGCTTGATGCCCGGGGCCACCGCCGAGGAAAAATGGGCGCTGATCCTCAACGGCCTGTCCACCTTCGCCGGCCGGAAACTCTCGGTCAACGAAGAGGTCTACGCCTCGGCGTCGGCGACCAATTTCCGTAATCGTGGCATCGCCAATGTACTGTTCGGATACGGCCGCCTGGGTTGCGATGCCAAGACCGCCACGGACCTGTACACCAGGCAGTGCTGCCTGGACATCAACGCTAGAGATCTGGCCGTCATGGGCGCCACGCTCGCCGACGGTGGCATCAACCCGGTGACGGGGGAGTGGGTCGTCGGCAATGAGGTGTGCCATTACACGCTGGCGGTGATGGTGACCGCCGGCATGTATGAGACCTCCGGCGACTGGCTGTGCGATGTGGGACTGCCCGGCAAAAGCGGGATAGGTGGCGGCATCGTCACCGTGTCTCCCGGCAAGAGCGGGCTGGGTACCTTTGGGCCCTTGCTGGACGCCGCGGGGAATAGCGTCAAGGGGCAGCTTGCCTCGCGCTTTCTTTCGCGGCGCCTCGGCATGGACATGTTCGTTTCCGAGCCCTTTCGGGAACATGGTTGACACGTTGAGTTAACCGCGCGCGCCTTCTCGCATAGCGACTGCAGGTGTCGGTGTTCACCAGGCACGCCTATCTACCAGGAGTGAACGATGCAAAGTCACACGACGACAGTTGCAGGGGCCGGGTATGGCGCGCAAGCGCGCGCTTCGTGGGTGCCGATGATCACCATCGCCCTGGCCCAGATTCTGATGTCCTTCAACGTCGCGTCACTACCGGTGGCGATGGGCGGCATGGTGAAGAGCTTCAACGTGCCGCCCACCACGATTGCCACCGGTATCGTCATGTACTCGCTGTCGGTGGCGGCCTTCGTCATGCTGGGCGCCAAGTTGAACCAGCGCTTCGGTTCCGTGGTGGTGTTTCGGCTGTCGGTCATCGTCTTCGGTGCCGCGCAGGTGTTGATGACCATCAGTCCGAATGCCACCCTGATGATCACCGCGCAGGCTTTGAGCGGTCTTGCGGGCGCGGCCATGGTGCCGTCCCTGGTCGCCCTGATCGCGGAGAATTATCACGGCACGCAGCAGGCCACGGCCGTGGGGGCCCTGGGCTCGGCTCGCGCGGGCGCGGGCGTATCGGCCTTCCTGATTGGCGGCGTGCTGGGCACGTATATCGGCTGGCGGCCGGTGTTCGGCATCCTGATCGCGCTGTCGGCCATCATCCTGGTGCTCAGTTTTCGCCTGAAGGCCGACCGGGGACGCCCCGAGGTGAACATCGACGTGGTGGGGATCATCCTGGCCGCGGTCGCCATTCTGCTCATCACGTTCGGGTTCAACAACCTGAACCGCTGGGGCCTGGGATCGGCGCGTGCCGCCGCGCCCTTCGACCTGCTCGGCATGTCGCCGGCACCCGTGATGATCGTGCTGGGCATCGTGCTGGGCCAGTCCTTCGTTGCATGGACACGCAGGCGCGCGAAATCCGGCAAGACGCCTTTGCTGGCGCTGGAAGTCATCACTTCATCGAGCGAACGCGCTGCCGTGATCGCCATGTTTTCCGTGGTGGCGCTGGAGGCGATGCTGAATTTCAGCGTACCGCTGTACATCCAGATCGTGCAGGGACGCACGCCGATGGCGACGGCCATCGCCATGCTGCCGTTCAATCTCTCGGTGTTCTTTTCCGCGATGCTGGTGGTGCGTTTCTACAAGCGCTTCACGCCGCGGCAGATAGGGCGGGTGGGTTTCATCATATGCACTATCGCCTTGTGCTGGCTGGCGTTCGTGGTGCGCAATAACTGGACTGAAGTGGCCGTGCTGGTGGGACTGGTGACGTTCGGCATCGGCCAGGGGGCCTTGGTGACCTTGGTCTTCAATGTGCTGGTGAGCGCATCGCCGAAGGAACTGGCCAACGATGTCGGATCCTTGCGGGGCACCACGAACAACCTGGCCAACGCCGTAGGCACCGCGGTGGCGGGCGCATTGCTGGTGGGTCTGCTGGCGGGCAATGTGATGCGGGGCATCGCGGCGACGCCTGTCCTGACGCCTACGCTACAGGCGCAGATCGACCTGGAGAGTATCAACTTCGTCAGCAATGACCGTCTGCAAAACGTCCTGGCCGGGACCACCGCGACGCCGGAGCAGGTGTCCGAGGCCATGCGGGTCAATACGGAAGCCCGGCTGCGGGCCTTGAAGATCGGTCTGCTGATCATGGCCATGGTGGCCATCCTGGCGATCTTCCCCGCCAGCCGTTTGCCGAACTACCTGCCGCAGGAATTGCCGGCCGAGCCGCCGCTGGATCCGCCTGGGATGCATACGGAGGCACGTAACTGAGCCAGGCCTGGAGCGGCCATGCAGGCCGCTCCGGCTTTGCTAGCGGACGTAGCTGTAAACCGTCGCGCGGGAAACGCCCATATGGGCGGCGGCGATTTCCATGCCGCGGCGGATATCCAGATAGCCGGCTTTCTTCAATTCCTGGACCAGCTGCTTGCGTTCGGCGGGCTTCAAGGAGCGCGCGGTCGTGGCACGCGCGGCGGCGAAGGCATCCACCTGTTCGCGGATACGGTCTGAATGGCTGGCGTCCAGGGTTTCCTCGACGCTTTCGGTCTGCACCTGGGAGAACTGCGCCAGCGCGGCCTGGAAACCGTTGAACAGCGTCAGGTCCACGTTCAGGCACAAGGCCGCCACATATTCGCCCTCGGCATTCTTGATGCCGATGGACGTGCTCTTGACCTGGCGGCCGTCGGCGAACTGGTTGGCGTAGTTGGGGATGATGGCGGGGTAGTCCGGGTCCTGGATCCGGGCCAGGCCCAGTTCGGTCACGGCCTGGCCGACGCTGCGGCCGCTGAGGTTGTTCTCGATGCTGTAGATCGCGTTCTTCGGATGGCTGAGGTCGTGCACCACCACTTCGCAGAACGGCGCGAACGTCTTGCCCAGTCCCTCGGCGATGGTGCGCAGCTGGCTCAGCATCAGGGATTCGGACATTTTGTCGGATGTGTTTGGCATGGGCGAACTATACCCGCGAAACCGGGATGATCTGGACAATTCATCCAGAAAATATCAGTAATTACCCGAATTCGGACAGATTCTGAGAAAAGTTGGACATTCGAACATGGACAATAAATCTTGATCTGGATATATTGTCTACCTTCAACACCCCCAGATCACGAGTCCAGATGCCTTCCGCGACAGCACCTTCAGACGTCTCAGACACCTTGCTTCTCATCCCCGCGCCTGACGTGCTGGCCTTGCTGGACCGCGACGCCACCATGGCCGCCGTGCGCCAGGCCTTCGTGCAACACAGCGCCGGCACGGGCCGCGTGTTTCCGATGATCCGCGAGTCGGTGGGAAGCAATGCGGTGTTCGGGATCAAGGCCGGTGACATCGCGCCGGACAATGTCCTGGGTTTCAAGGCGGCCGGCTTCTGGCCGGGCAATACCGCCCATGGCAAAGGGGCGCACCAGGCCACCATCATGCTTTTCGATCCGGCCACCGGACGTCCGGTCTGCCTGCTCGATGGCAACCACGTCACCACCTTGCGTACCGGTGCGGCCGGCGCTATCGGCATCGACCTGTTCGCGCGCAAGGATGTTCGTAGCCTTTGCCTGTTCGGCACCGGCGTGCAGGCGCGCATCCATCTGGAATATGCGCTGCAGGTCCGTTCCTCGCTGGTGTCGGTGACCTACCTGACCGTGGACGGTGCCAGCGATCCCGGCTTCGAAAGCGATTTCACCGCCCGCCATGGGGACCGTTGCGCACTCAAGCATGCGACGGACGCCGACCAGGCCGTGGCTGCCGCCGACCTGGTGATCACGGCCACGCCCAGCCGCAAGCCGCTGTTCGGCAATGAAGCGGTACAGGCTGGCACGCATGTCAACGCGGTGGGCGCGGACACCATAGGCAAGCGCGAATTGCCGGAAGGTCTGCTGCAACGCGCCCGGCTGTTCGTCGATGACGGGCGCCAGTCCGCCAATGTGGGCGAAGGGCAGTGGGCCAAGGAATGCCCTGCAACGGAGATCGGCACCGTCATCCTGGGCGAACAGTCCTATGTACGCGAGGCGGGCGCCATCACCGTTTTCGATATGACGGGGCTGGCGCTGCAGGATCTGGTGGTGGCCCAAATGATTTTCGATGGCGCCCGCAAGGCGGGGCGCGGCATGGCGATTACGTGGCCTTGGTAAGGGGCCGTGGACAGGCACTGATGAACCCGCCACGTGAATAGCTTGAACCAGGAATAGCATTGATGACGCAGTTCAAAAACCCGATATATATCGATCCGCGCACCGGCAAGACGTATCCGCTGTCGGATATCCGGTGGCGCTCGGACGACCACAATCCCCTGATGGTGACCCCGCTTGCCGGCATCGGCCGCGACGACATCGAGACGCGGCGGCGTTCCATCTGGCGTTACCAGGCGGCCTTGCCGGCCCCCATCGCCGATGCCGTCAGCCTGGGCGAGGGATGTACCCCGCTGATCCAGCGCAACTGGGGCCAGGCACGGCCGTATTTCAAGCTGGAATGGTTCAACCCCACCAGCAGCTTCAAGGACCGCGGCGCCGCGGTGATGGTTTCCTGGCTGCGCCAGCAAGGCGTGCCCAAGATACTCGAAGACAGTTCGGGTAATGGCGGCGCCGCCATCGCCGCATTGGGCGCGGCAGCCGGCATGCAGGTGAAGATCCTGGCGCCTGCCTATACCCCCATCGCCAAGGTGGCGCAGATCCGCGCTTTTGGCGCCGAGGTGCAGTTGGTGGAAGGGCCGCGCGAGGAATCCGAACACGAGGCCATCCGTCAATCCGAGCAGATTTTCTATGCCAGCCATAACTGGCACCCCTTCTTTCTGCAGGGCACCAAGTCCCTGGCCTACGAGATCTGGGAAGACCTGAATTTCACGGCGCCGGATAACGTGATCATTCCCACCGGGGCGGGCAGCAACGTATTGGGCTGCCATATCGGTTTCAAGGAATTGCTGGCGGCTGGCCAGATCAAGAAACTGCCGCGCCTGTTCGTGGCACAACCCTTGAACTGTTCACCCATCGACGCCTGCTTCACGGCCGGTGTGGATACGCTGACCGATCGCCCTGTATCACCGACGATCGCCGAAGGCACCGCCATCAAACGGCCCGTGCGCCTGCTGGAAAACCTGCAAGCCATCCGCGAAACCCAGGGTCAGACGGTGGCCCTGACGGAAGACCAGATACGCGCGGCCGTGCGCGCCATGGCGGCCATGGGGCTGTATGTGGAGCCGACTTGCGCATCGGCGGCCGCCGCCATCGATGTGTTGCTGGAGCGCGGCGCGATTCAAGCGAACGAGACCACGGTAGCCATCATGACCGGCACCGGCTTGAAATCGACCCAGTTCATGACCGAGCTTTTCGGTCAGCCCTGAAAACCGGCAGTACCCCTCTTCGGCAATAGACATGAACGATTATCTGCAACGTGCCCGCCTGGACCTCGACGAGTTGACCGCCATTCGTCACGACATCCACGCCCACCCCGAGCTGGGTTTCGAGGAAACCCGCACCGCCGAACTGGTGGCGGGGAAGCTGCGTGAATGGGGTATCGAAACCGTGACCGGCGTAGGCAAGCTGGGGGTGGTCGGCACCATCGTCGGCAAGCGCGAAGGGGGTGGCAAAAGCAGCGGTGGTAAGAACGGCGGCGGCAAAGTCGGCGCCATCGGCCTGCGTGCCGACATGGATGCGCTGGCCATGACGGAGACCAATGCCTTGCCGCACGCATCGCGCCATGTCGGCGTCATGCATGCCTGCGGCCACGATGGGCATACCACCATGCTGCTGGGCGCGGCCCGCGCCCTGGCGCGCGACCCCGACTTCGCGGGCACCGTACACCTGATTTTCCAACCGGCGGAGGAAGGCCGGGGCGGCGCCCTGGCGATGCTGGAGGCCGATCTTTTCTCCCGCTTCCCCTGCGACCGGATTTTCGGCCTGCATTCCTATCCCACCATGCCGGTGGGCACGTTCGGCACGCGTCCCGACGCCTTCATGTCCGCCTCCGGCCGGTGGCAGGTGACGTTTTCGGGCACGGGCGGGCATGGCGGGATGACGCCGCACCTGGCCTCGGACCTGACGGTGGCGCAGGCGAATTTCGTCCTGGGCCTGCAGACCATCGTGTCGCGCAACGTGCCGCCAGACCAGACCGCCATCATCAGCGTGGGCCATATCCAGGCTGGCGATCCGCAGGCCATGAATGTGATGCCGGCGAAATTGCATATCTCCGGCACGATGCGCGCCTTCAGCGCGGACGTGCAGGCATTGCTGGAGCAGCGCATCACGGAAATGGCGCATGCCCACGCGGCGATCCAGGGCGCCACGGCGACCGTCAAGTGCTGGTGGAATGCGGCCACGGTGATCAACGATGGGGCCGTCACGCAGGCCGCGGTGGCGGCGGCTGCGCGCGTGGTCGGCAACGACGGCGTCAATGGCGACATGCAGCGCCTGACCGCCGGCGAAGATTTTTCCTGGCTGCTGCAGAAGCGTCCCGGCGCCTTCGTATTCATCGGCAATGGCGTGCGCCAGGGCGATGGCGGCGGCAATCTGCATATGCCCAACTACGACTTCAACGACGAAGCGATTCCTTATGGCGTCGCCTATTGGTTATCCGTGGTCGACGGGGAATTAGGCAAGGCAGCCGGCGCCTGAGTCCGGCTTGATGTAAATAACATTCCAAGGGGTAGTGAAAATGTTCGGAAAACAATACACCGGGGCGGTCCGCTGCAAGCTGGCTACCGCCGCCATCCTGGCCACGGCGCTGCTTACACCGCTGAGCGGCCACGCCGCGGATGCCACCTGGCCAGCCCGGCCGGTCACCGTCATCGTACCGTCCGCCGCGGGCGGCGGCGCCGACGTGCTGACCCGAGTGGTCGTGACGCATCTGGCCCAGGCCACGCACCAGTCTTTCATCGTGGAAAATCGCCCCGGCGCGGGGGGATCGATAGGCATGGGCCAGATCAAGCGCGCGGCGCCCGATGGCTACACGATGGGGTACGGCAATCTGAATACGCTGGCGGTCAATCCGTCGCTGTTCAACCAGATACCTTACGACGCGTCCAAGGACTTCGCCTTGATCGGTCCCATGTTCACCCTGCCCAACCTGGTGGTAGTGCGGGCGGACTCGCCTTACAAATCGATCGCGGATCTGGTCGCCGCCGCCAAGGCCAAGCCGGGCAAGCTGTTCTGGGCCGCGTCCAACCTGGGTAGCAGCGGGCACATGGGCGGAGAGTTGTTCAAGCGCATGGCCAATATCGACACCTCTTTCGTGCCCTATAACGGCGACCCCGCATCGCTGACGGATCTGGCGGGCGGCCAGCTGGATTACACCATCACCAATGCCCCCATCGCCTGGCCCCTGGTGCAGGCCGGCAAGCTGCGCGCATTGGCGATCACCAGCATCACGCGCGCGCCCGCGTTTCCGGACATTCCCACCATCGACGAATCCGGTTTCAAGGGTTATGACAACGGCGCCTGGGGCGGCTTGATCTTCCCGGCCGGGACGCCCAAGGCCATCGTCGATCGTGCCAGCGCGGTGCTGGAAGAGGTGATGAAGTCCGATGCGGTCAAGGCGGACCTGGCCAAGGCCTTCGCCACGCCCACGCCGGGCAATCAACCCGATTTCGTCAAATTCGTTGCCGTTGAACAGAAGAAGTGGGCCGACGTGATTGCCTCCGCCCATATCGAGAAGCAGAACTGATCATGCCGACTTCCACCACCGGACCGCGCATCGCCATACTGGGCTTTGCGATCGAATCCAACCGTTTCGCGCCGATTTCCACGCGCGAGGACTTCGTCACCAGGGCCTACCTGCGCGGCGACGCCCTGATGGCCGACGCCCGTAGCGATGCGCCGGCCATGACGCCCGAGATTCCGGCCTTCGTGCGCGACATGGATGGCGCCGGCGCCTGGACGCCGGTGCCCATCCTGTTCGCCAATGCGGAGTCGGGCGGTCCGGTGGAGCACGGTTTCTTCACCGACACCATGGTGGTATTCGAGGCCGGCTTGCGCGCGGCCTTGCCCGTGCAGGCGGTTTATATCTGCGAGCACGGCGCGGCCATCACCACCGAGTCCGACGATCCCGATGGCGAGGTCTTCGCCATGGTGCGCCGTATCGTGGGGGACGCCATCCCCGTGGTCGCCACGGTGGACCTGCACGCCAATGTGTCGGACCGCATGGTCGACAGCGTGGATACCCTGATCTCGTATCGCCGCAATCCGCACGTCGACATGGCCGAGCGCGGCGCCGACGCGGCGCGCGTCCTGCGCGAGCTGATGGCGGGCGGGGAGGTCTCGGTGGCACACATCCGCATGCCCGTCTGCGCGCCGCCTACGCAGCTGTTGACGGCGCCCGGCACGGGGCCTTACGCCGACATGATTGCCTCGGCCGAAGCACTGCTGGACGATCCCCGCATCATCAATATTTCCGGGGTGGCGGGTTTCGTTTATGGCGATACGCCGAAGAACGGCCTGACGGTGATCGTCACCACGCGCAACGATCCCGCGTACGCGCGCCAGGTCGCGCTGGATCTGGCGCTGCCCGCGTGGCAAGGCCGCGCGGCCTTCACGCCGGAACTGACGTCGGTCGAACGGGCGGTGGCCCTGGCGCGTGCCGCCGGCGAAGACGAGCGGCTGCCCGCCGTGTGCCTGGCCGACGTTGCCGATAACCCCGGCGGCGGTGGCCGCGGCAATACGCCTTATTTGCTGCAAGCCTTGCTGGCGGCGGATGTCCAGGGCGTGATCGTCGGCGTCATCACCGATGCAGCCTTGTGCGCCGAAGCGCATCGCCTGGGTGTCGATGCCTCGTTCCTGGCGCGCTTCAACCGGGAGGAGACCACGCTGTATTCGGACGCCTTCGAAACGCAGGCCCGGGTGCTGGCCTTGCGTGATGGCCAGGGCGTCGGGCGCCGGGGACAGTTGCAGGGTTGCCGCTACGACCTGGGGCCGTCGGTATTGCTGCGGATCGGCGGCATCGAGGTGGTGGTGGTGTCCAACCGCTATCAATGCCACGAGCCCATGTTCTTCGAAATGTTCGGTCTGGACATCGCTGCCGCCAGGACCGTGGTGGTGAAGTCGCGCGGCCACTTCCGCGCGGCCTTCGATGAGTTCTTCAAACCGGAACAGATCTACAACGTGGATGTGGCCGGCCTGACTTCGCCCGTGTTGGCGCGTTTCGATTTCCGGCGGCTGCCGCGGCCGGTGGTGCCCATGGACGCCATTGCGGAGTGGACGCCGAAGGTACGGATGCTGTCCAAGCGCAAGGCGGAGACTTTCGAGGGCTTGCTCACGCGCCCGGATCTCGTGATCGAACGCATCGTTTCCCACGGCAACGTCACGCCCGCGGACCAGCCTTATTGCCAGCCCCATGATGAATGGGTGATGGTGGTCTCAGGCTCGGCCCGGCTGCTGCTGGCCGGTGAAGAGCACACGCTGAATGCGGGCGACCACCTGCTGATTCCCGGCGGCGTCGAACATTGGGTGACCTACACGTCGCCCGATCAAGAGACGGTCTGGCTGGCGGTGCATATCAAGACGGAGTAACAGGAGCGTGTACGAGGCCCACGTGACAGGGACTCGTCTGCATCCCCTCGGAGCGCGGCAGCTTACGCTGCCAGCGCCGCCGGCCATTGCGTGGAGTCGCGCAACAAGACGTCCCCATCCACCCGCGCGATATCGGTGTGGCCGCAGAAGGCCATGGTCAGGTCCAGTTCCTTCTGGATGATTTCCAAAGCCCGCGTGACACCCGCTTCGCCCAATGCGCCCAGGCCATACAGCATGGCACGGCCGATATAGACGCCGCGGGCACCGAGGGCCAGCGCCTTGAGTACGTCCTGGCCGCTGCGCACGCCGCTGTCCAGATGCACTTCCGTGCGGGCGCCCACGGCATCGACGATGGCGGGCAGGGCGCGGATGCTGGAAGGCGCGCCGTCCAGCTGCCGGCCGCCGTGGTTGGACACGATGATCGCGTCGGCGCCCACGCGCTGGGCCTGGCGTGCATCCTCGGCATCGAGGATGCCTTTCAGGATGAGCTTGCGCTCCCAGATCTTGCGGATCCAGGCGATGTCTTCCCACGTCACGGAAGGATCGTAATTGCGCGAACTCCAGTCGGCCATCGAAGCCATGTCGCCCACGCCTTCGGCATGGCCGACGATGTTGCCGAAGCTGCGGCGCCGGGTACCCAGCATGCGCAGGCACCATCCCGGCTTGCCCACCATATTGACCATGTTCGCCACCGTCAGGCGGGGCGGCGCGGTCAGCCCGTTCTTCAAGTCCTTGTGGCGCTGGCCGCTGATCGGCAGGTCCAGCGTCAGCACCAGGGCGTCGCAATGAGCCTCATGGGCGCGGCGCACCAGCTTCTCGACAAAGCGCCGGTCCCGCATCATGTACAGCTGGAACCAGAAAGGATGGCCGCCGGTGGCTTGCGCAATGTCTTCGATGGAGCAGATGCTGACGGTCGACAGGGTGAAGGGGATGCCGAAGCGCTGCGCCGCGCGCGCGGCCAGGATCTCGCCGTCCGCGTGGATCATGCCTGTCAGGCCGGTGGGCGCGATGGCCACCGGCATGCTTACCGCGCGGCCCAGCATGGTCGCGCCGGTATTGCGGGTGGTCACGTCCACGGCAACGCGTTGGCGCAGCAGCATGCGCTGGAAATCCAGCTCATTGGCGCGGTACGTGCCCTCGGTCCAGGAGCCGACATCGACGTAGTCGTAGAACATCTTCGGCACGCGGCGGCGCGCCAGGACCCGCAGGTCCTCGATGCAGGTGATGCTGGTCTTGCTCATACGGTGACGTGCGCGTCGTGGATGACCTTGGCCCACTTGGTCTTTTCTTCCTGGATGAAGGCGGCGAAACGCTCGACGCTGCCGCCGCCGTCCTCGGCGCCATAGGTCTTCATCTTTTCAACCACGTCGGGCTGGGCCAGGATGGTGTTGAGATCGGTGTTCAAACGCTTCACCAAGGCCGGATCCATGCCCGCCGGACCCACCAGGCCATACCAGGTGCTGGCGTCGAAGCCGGGATAGCCCAGTTCGGCAACCGTCGGCACGTTGGGCTGCGCGGGCGAGCGGCGCAGGCGCGTTTGCGCGATGGCGACCAGCTTGCCGCTGGCCACCTGGGGCGTGGCCGACGGCATGGTCTCGAAGCTGTAGTCGATCTGGCCGCCAAGCAGGTCCGCCATCATGGCGCCGGACCCGCGATAGGGCACGTGCAGCGCATCGATGCCGGCGCGCAGCTTGAACATTTCCAGCGCCAGATGCTGCACCGAACCCGGCCCGGCCGATCCGAACGTCACCGTGCCAGGCGACTTGCGGCAACGCTCGACCAGGGCCGGCAGCGTGCGCGCTGGCTGGTCGGCGCGGCACACCAGCAGGCTGGGCGAGATGCCGGCAAGCATGATGGGCGAGAAGTCGCGGTCGACGTCATAGCCCAGCTTGGGGTAGAGACTGGGCGCCACGGCGTGGTTGCTGAAATTGGTCATCAGCAGGCAGCTGCCGTCGGCGGGCTGCTTGACCAGGTAGTCCGCGGCGATGACGCCGGCGGCCCCAGCGCGGTTTTCCACGACGACGGAGATGTTCCACATCGCGCCCAGCTTCTGCGCCAGCAGGCGGCTGACCATGTCGGTACCGCCACCAGGCGGAAAGCCGACCACCAGGCGCATGGGGTTGGGCACGGAGCCCTGGGCGCGGACGGCAAACGGCAGCAGGGTCGCGGCGGCAGCCGCTGTCAGGACGTGGCGTCGGTTCATCTCTGTCTCCTTGTCTTTTTTGCGCCGCGTCATCGTGTGGACGCGGCGTTGGCGATGGCGGAAGTGTAGGGAGCGCAGCCGCTGGCTAGCAACGTTGAAATATTTGAATCGACGCTGAGTTTTTCTCACAGGGCAGGGGAGGCCACAGGAGGGACGCACGCGGAGGGGCATGGGAAGACGACGCAAGAAGTGGCCGCAAGAGTTTTTCTTGAAAGGTGCCGCAATATTTCTCGCTTGGCCCACGGCAGGGGCATTCCTACACTTTGAATCTCCGCCGCGTGGCTGATTGTTTTCATGCCTTCCGCCGGCACCAGAACGAGAAACCCATGTCCGAACCCATCATCGTTGAACGCGATGGCGCCATTGCCACCGTCATCCTCAACAGCCCCGACAAGATGAATGCCATGAACGAGGCCATGTGGCAGGGCTTGGCGGATGCCATGGCCGGGCTGTCCGCCGATGATGACGTGCGCTGCATCGTCCTGCGCGGCGCCGGGGAGCGGGCGTTTTCGGCCGGCGCCGACATCGAGGAGTTTCCCCGCACGCGGCGCGACAAGGACGCGGCGCGCGCCTACGGCCGGGTGACGCACCGCGCCATGCAGGCGGTGGCCGGCAGCCGCCATCCGACCCTGGCCGTCATCCATGGCGCCTGCGTGGGCGGCGGGCTCGAACTGGCCGCTGTCTGCGATATGCGTATTTGCGGCGCGTCCAGCCGCTTCGGTGCGCCCATCAACCGGCTTGGGCTGGTCATGTCCTATGGCGAACTGGGCGGCCTGGTGGCGTTGGCGGGGCGTGCGGTGGCCCTGGAAATCGTGCTCGAAGGCCGCGTGTTCGGCGCGGAGGAGGCGCAGCGCAAGGGTCTGGTCAATCGCGTGGTGGACGATGCCATGGTCAACGAAGAGGGCTTGGCGGCGGCGCGCCGCATTGCCGCGGGGGCGCCTCTGGTTGCGCGCTGGCACAAGCGCTTCGTCCAGCGCCTGGATGATCCGCGGCCGCTGACGGAGGCGGAACTGGACGAAGCCTATGACTGCTTCGACACCGAGGATTTCGGCATCGGTTATCGGGCCTTCCTGGCCAAGACCCGTCCTGCCTTCGTGGGTCGTTGATGGGATGCCGGCATGTCTTGCCGTGGCGCGTTGGCGCACCGTCCGGCAGGTTCCGCAAGCCCTTGCATTCCCTTCACTCCCTTCCCCCCATTCATGCATCCACCTGATTTCGCGCAAAACATAAGGACTACACAATGACGCTTCCCCTTGCCAATCTGCGCGTACTGGATGTCAGCCAGATCATGGCCGGCCCTTATTGCTGCATGCTGCTGGGCGATATGGGCGCCGACGTCATCAAGGTGGAAACGCCAGGGACCGGCGACCAGACCCGCCGCGCGATGGGCTTCCGCCTGAAGGGCGACGACAGCGGCGGCTTCCTGGCGCTGAATCGCAACAAGCGCAGCGTCGAGATCGACCTGAAGAATGCCGAGGGCCGCGAGGCCTTCTACGAACTGGTGCGGCAGGCGGACATCCTGGTCGAGAACAATCGACCCGGCGTGGCCGCGCGCCTGAAGATCGACTTCGAGACGCTGCACGCCATCAATCCGCGCCTGGTCTACGCCAGCATTTCCGGCTTCGGCCAGACGGGGCCCTGGTCGCGCCGTCCCGGCCTGGACCTGATCGCGCAAGCCAGCTGCGGCGCCATGAGCGTGATGGGCGAGCCGGACGGCGCGCC
Organism: Achromobacter sp. HZ34; assembly: GCF_002209485.1. Classification (GTDB taxonomy): domain Bacteria; phylum Pseudomonadota; class Gammaproteobacteria; order Burkholderiales; family Burkholderiaceae_B; genus Bordetella_C. Next base: position 115,066 of record NZ_NJIX01000007.1, read on the forward strand.
GATGAAGTCCAGCGTACCGTTCGCCGACCTGGGCGCGGCGCTGTTCGCCGCCTATGCGATCCTGAGCGCGGTCATCGGCCGTGCCACCACCGGCCTGGGCCAGTACATCGATGCGTCGCTGTACGAGACGGCGCTGGGCCTGTCGGTGTGGGAGAGCGCGGAGTTCTGGGGCACGGGCCGCGTGCCGGCGCCGCTGGGTAGCGCCAACCGCATGAGCGCGCCTTACCAGGCCGTGCGCGCGGCGGATCGGTATATGGTGATCGGCGCGGCGAACAACAAGCTGTGGAACGCGCTGTGCGAGGTCATCGGGCGGCCGGACTTGCCGGCGGATCCGCGCTTCATCGACAACGTGGCGCGCCTGCGGCATCGGGCTGAGCTGATTCCGCTGATCGAGGAGGCATTGGCTGCCGCGCCGGCCGATATCTGGGTCGAACGCCTGCTGGCCGCCGGGGTGCCGGCCGCGCCCATCCTGGATTATGAGGAAGCGCTGGATACCGAACAGGCACGCGCGCGCAATATGGTCATGGAGATCGACCATCCGGTGGAAGGGCGGGTCAAGGCGCTGGGCTTCCCGGTGAAACTGAGCGGTACGCCGCAGCAGGTGCGGCGGCCGGCGCCGCTGCTGGGTCAGCACACGGCGGAGGTCTTCGCGGAACTGGGTATCGCCGGCGATCAGGTGGCACGCTGGCGTGAGGCGGGGGCTTTCGGTGCGGTGTCCGTGTCGGAAACTTCTTCACGTACCCAAGCAGCGAAGGCTTGAATACGCGGGTCGGCGGCGCGCTCTTCGGGATAGACCAGGAAATAGGAAAACTCGATGTCCAATGCCAGATCCGGGAAGGGCTCCACCAGGCGTCCCGCGGCGATATCGCGGCGCACCCAGTTGCGCTTGGCCAGCGCCACGCCCAGGCCGTCTATCGCCGCATCGATCACCAGGTGGCTAGGCCAGAAGGATGGCCCGCGTGAGGTATCGATGCCGCTCACCCCGGCCCGTTCCAGCCACGTGGCCCAGTCCGGATTGCTGACATCGTCATAGGTGCTGTCATCATGCAGCAAGGTGTGATGACGCAGGTCGTCGGCGCGCACCAGCGGCGCGGCCCCTGCCAGCAGCGCCGGGCTGCACACGGGCGTCACCTCCACCGGCAGGCACAGTTCAGTATGCAGGCCAGGGTAGTCACCGCGCCCGTAGCGCACTTCGATATCCACATCGTCGCGCTCGAAATCGGACATGTTCTTGGACGTCGATACGCGCAGGTCGATGTCCGGATGCCTGGCCACGAAGCGCTTCATGCGGGGGATCAGCCATTTCACCGCGAACGTCGGTGGCAGATTGAGCTTGAGCGCCTGCGACTGCCGTTCGCGCTGCACCCGGTAGGTGGCCTGCACCAATTGGCGGAAAGCCTCCTGGACGCCCGGCAGATACGCCTTGCCCGCGCTGGTCAGGATGAGGGATTTGGTGTCGCGCACGAACAGGGCGATGCCAAGATTGTCCTCCAGCACCTTGATCTGGTGGCTGACGGCCGAAGGGGTGACGCACAACTCCTCGGCCGCGCGCGTGAAGCTGAGATGGCGCGCGGCGACCTCGAAGGCGCGCAGCGGGTTCAGCGGAGGGATGGGACGGGGCATGAGGGGTTCCGGGTGCGCCTGATCGTCTGCCGGCGATTACGAAATGATATCAATCCTTGAGATGTCCTTATTGAGCTTCATCGCGATGCTCTGGTTTACTTGAAGTCCGAATCCCATTGCTTATCCAGGCATTTATCCAGCCGTTCACTCATTCATTCTTTCTTTCAACCATTGAAGCGGGCGACCATGCAGATCCTGACTCCTGAAAATACCTTGCCGACAGACGGCGACGCGGGCACCCTGGTGGGCAGGGCGTGGGTCCCCGGCAAGATCGGCGGCCCGTCGCCGGTGGTCCTGCGCGCCGGCGGCGTGTACGACCTGTCCACCACCTTCGCAACCCTGAGCGATCTGCTTGATGCCGCTGATCCCGTACAGGCCGTGCGGCGCGCCGAGGGACGGCTGATAGGCAGCAGCGCCGAAGTACTGGCCAACACACGGACGGATGCCGATGCGGCACAGGCCCATTTCCTGGCGCCGGCGGATCTGCAAGTCATCAAGGCGGCGGGAGTGACCTTCGCGTCCAGCATGATCGAACGCGTCATCGAGGAACAGGCCAAGGGCGAGCCGGCACGCGCCGAAGGGGTGCGGCGCACCGTCGTCGACGCCATAGGCACGGACCTGCGTGCGGTGAAACCCGGGTCGCCTGAAGCGGCCCACCTGAAGTCGGTGCTGATGGCGCAAGGCTTGTGGTCGCAATATCTGGAAGTGGGCATCGGCCCCGACGCCGAGGTCTTCACCAAGGCGCCCGTGCTGTCCGCGGTCGGCACCGGCAATCAGATCGGCATCCATCCCAAGTCGGAATGGAACAATCCCGAACCCGAAATCGTCCTGGCCGTCACGCGGCAAGGCACCATCGTTGGCGCGACGCTGGGCAATGACGTCAATCTGCGCGACTTCGAAGGCCGCAGCGCGCTGCTGCTCAGCAAGGCCAAGGACAACAATGCTTCATGCGCCATCGGCCCCTTCATACGCCTGTTCGACGATACCTTCAGCCTGGATGACGTGCGCCGCTGTGAACTGACCCTGCGGGTCGAAGGTACGGACGGCTACGTGCTGAGCGGCGCCAGTTCGATGGCGCAGATCAGCCGCGATCCCCTGGATCTGGTGGCGCAGACGCTCAACCGAAATCATCAATATCCCGATGGCTTCCTGCTGTTCCTGGGGACGCTGTTCGCACCGACCGAGGACAGGGATCACCCCGGCGGCGGCTTCACTCACAAGGTCGGCGACGTGGTGAGCATCGCTACGCCCAGGCTGGGCGCCTTGCGCAATGCCGTGACCCATAGCGATAATGCACCTCCCTGGAACTTCGGCCTGGGTCAGTTGATGCGCAACCTGGCATCGCGAGGGCTCTTGTCGGCACGGTAATGAACCTCGGTCGCATCGATCTGGTCACCTTGTCCCTTTTCGTGGCCGTCGCGCGGCACGGCAGTATCTCGGCGGGCGCGCGCCAGCAGCATCTGGCGGTGGGCGCGGCCAGCAAGCGGATTTCGGATCTGGAAGCAGCGCTGGGCACGCCCCTGCTGTTTCGCAATGCCGCCGGTGTGGAACTGACGGACGCCGGGCAGGCCTGCCTGGCGCACGCCTTGCGGGTACTGCGCGAGGTCGAGCAATTGGCCGGGACGCTGTCCGATTACGCCCATGGCGCGCGCGGCCAGGTGCGCATCGCCGCCAATACTTCATCCATTACGCAGTTCCTGCCGGAAGACCTGGCCGCGTTCATGGCCGCGCATCCCGCCGTGCGCATCGACCTGGAAGAACAGAATAGTTCGGACGTGGTGACGGCGGTGGCGGAAAATCGCGCGGACATCGGCATCTTCGCCGACCGCACGCCCGCGGCGGGGCTGGTGACGTCGGCCTATCGCATCGATGAACTGGTGCTGGTGACGGCGCGCAATCACGCCTTGGCCAAGCGGCGCCAGGTGTCGTTCGCCGAGACGCTGGACTTCGACTATGTCGGCCTGCCGACCGCCACTTCGCTGGCCAGCCGCCTGCAGGAAGAAAGCGCGCGCATGCAGCGTGGCATGCGCTTGCGCATCCAGGTGCGCAGCTTCGACGCCATCTGCCGGATGGTGGCGGCAACCGGCGGTATCGGCATCCTGCCGCGCGTGGCGGCGCAGCCGCATGCGCAGTCGATGAAGCTGGCGCTGATACCGCTGCGCGATGCCTGGGCGCAGCGCTCGCTGCTGTTGGGGGTGCGCGAACCCGCGACCCTGACGCTGGCGGCGCGGCTGCTATTGGCGCACTTGCAGGCCGCTGATGAGTGATTAGCGCGGTGCCGGTCGGCCTCGGGCGGCCGGCCCGGTCTCGGGCGCACCAGGCGCCGAAGCTGCGATCGAGGATGACGCCGCACGGCTTCATGCCGTGGCCAGCTTTCGCGTTTCGCGAAAGCCCTCTTCCCGTATCGTCCATTCCGCATCGGATCGTCCCGGCGCACACTCCTGCCATTATTCGAAAACCGCGGGCAGGCCGCGCAGGAGACTTCATGGCGGTACAGATTCTTTCCGGCATCCGCGTTCTGGAGCTGGGCCAATTGATCGCCGGTCCCTTTGCCGCCAAGACCCTGGCCGACTTCGGCGCTCGCGTCATCAAGATCGAGCCACCTGGACAGGGCGATCCCCTGCGTAAATGGCGCATGCTGCACGAGGGCACATCCGTCTGGTGGGAGGCGCAGTCGCGCAACAAGGAATCCGTTTGCGTGGACCTGCGCCAGGCCGAAGGGCAGGAAATCGTGCGCAGCCTGGCCGCGCAGGCCGATGTGCTGATCGAGAACTTCCGTCCCGGCACCCTGGAAAAATGGGGCTTGTCCTGGGAGAAGCTGCATGCGCTGAATCCCGGCTTGATCATGCTGCGTATCTCCGGCTACGGCCAGACCGGGCCCAAGAGCCGTGAGCCCGGCTTCGCCGCGATCGGTGAAGCGATGGCCGGCCTGCGCTATCTGAACGGCGAGCCGGGGCGCGCGCCGGTGCGTGGCGGCCTGTCGCTGGGCGACACCATATCCGGCCTGCATGGCGCCCTGGGCGTGCTGCTGGCGCTGTATCACCGTGACGCGCGGGGCGGGCAGGGGCAGATGATCGATGCCGCCCTCTACGAAAGCCTGTTCAACCTGACCGAAAGCCTGCTGCCGGAATACAGCGCGTTCGGCGCGGTGCGCGAGCCCGCCGGCGCGGCCTTGCCGGGCATCGCGCCGTCCAATGCCTATCCCTGCACGGATGGCTACGTGCTGATTGCCGGCAATGGCGACGCCATTTTCACGCGGCTGATGTCCTGCATCGGCCGCGACGACCTGGGCCAGGATCCAGCGCTGGCGCGCAACGATGGCCGCGTGGCGCGCGTGCATGAGATCGATGCCGCCATCGGCGCCTGGACGGCGACACGTACCATCGCCGCGGTGCTGGATGTGGTGTGCGGCGCGGGAGTACCCGCGGGACGCATCTATACGGTGGCGGACATCGCCCAGGACGACCATTACCGGGCTCGCCAGGCGATTACCCGGGTGGATGCCGCCAACGGGCTGCAGGTCGACATGCCGGGCGTGTTCCCGCTGTTGTCGGATAATCCGGGCGCCGTGCGGCGGCGCGCGCCGACGCTGGGCGAGGACACCGACGCGGTGCTGGAATCCCTGGGAATCACGGCCGCGCAGCGCGCGGCCATGCGCGAGGCGGGAGTGATTGCATGACACGGGACGTATCGGGATCCAGATCGGCATCCATAGAGATCAATGAAGTCGGCCCGCGTGACGGGCTGCAGATCGAGAAGGCCATCGTCGCCACCGACGCCAAGGTGGCCTTGGTCGACGCCTTGTCGGAATGCGGCTTCGCGCGCATCGAGGTGACCAGCTTCACGTCGCCCAAGGCGATACCGGCGCTGGCCGATGCCCAGGAGGTGATGCGGCGCATCCGCCGCAAGCCGGGCGTGATCTATACCGCGCTGGTGCCCAATGTGCGGGGGCTGGAGCGGGCGCTGGAAGTCGGCACCGACGAATTGAACCTGGTCATGTCCAGCAGCGAGACGCACAATCGCGCCAACTTGCGCATGACGCGGGAGCAGTCGCTGGCCGAACTCAAGTCCATCCTGCGCGCGGCGGCGCAGCAAGGGCCTTTGCCCTGCAATGTGTCGCTGTCGACCGCTTTCGGCTGTCCTTTCGATGGCGACGTGGCGCCCATGCAGGTGCTTGACCTGGCCCTGCGCCTGGCCGAGGCGGGCGCCAGCGGCTTCACGCTGTGCGATACCACCGGGATGGCTTATCCCACGCAGGTGGCGGAGCTGTGCCAGCGGATGGCGACGGTCTTGCCGGGGCTGCCGGTGACCATCCATCTGCACAATACCCGCGGCATGGCGCTGGCCAATGCCTTGGCGGCCTGGCAGGTGGGCGTGACGCGCTTCGATGCGGCGGCCGGCGGGCTGGGAGGCTGTCCTTACGCGCCCGGTGCCAGCGGCAATGTGAACACGGAAGAACTCGTGCACATGTTCCAGTGCATGGGTGTTGAAACGGGGGTTGCGTTGGCGCCGCTGATGGAGGTCGTCCGCGGCCTGCCGGAGCTGGTGCAACGCCCCTTGACCAATCCCCTGCTGGCCGCCGGTACGCGGCTGGCAACGCATCCGGCGCCGGCCTGGCTGGCGGAGCGGTTCTTACCAGATGCCTGAGCACTACCCAATAGTTCCATAAAAACCAAGGAGACAACGCATGAAAACCCTCTTCAAGGCGGGACCTCGCCTGCTGGCCGCCGCCTGCATCACCCTGGCCGTGGCCTCGACCGCCCAGGCGGCCTATCCGGATCGTCCCATCACCCTGATCGTGTCCGCCGCGCCGGGCGGGACGACCGATATCGCCGCGCGGCTGCTGGCCCAGCCCTTGGGCCAGGCGCTGCACCAGACGGTGGTGGTGGAGAACCGTCCTGGCGCTTCGGGCGGCATCGCGTCCCAGATGGTGGCGCGGGCCAAGGCGGACGGCTATACGCTGCTGCTGCAGTATTCGGGCTTCCAGGTCATCACGCCCACCCTGACGCCGACGCTGACGGCCGATCCCATCAAGGATTTCTCGCCCATCGCCAACGTCATCTCGGCGCCGCAACTGGTGGTGGTGCGCTCGACCCTGCCCATCCATTCGATGAAAGAGCTGGTCGACTACGCCAAGGCCAATCCCGGCAAGCTCAATTACGCATCGTCGGGCAATGGTTCGCTGCAGCAGGTATCCACCGAGCTGTTGAACCAGATGGCCGGAACGCAGATCACGCATATTCCGTACAAGGGCACCGGCCCGGCGCTGGCGGACCTGCTGGGCGGGTCGGTGGACATGACGATCACCACGCCGCCGCCGCTGCTGGGCCAGGTATCGGCGGGCAAGCTCAATGCGCTGGCGGTGACGGGCAAGACGCGCCTGCCCAGCCTGCCGAACGTGCCGACGGCCGCCGAGGCCGGCTATCCCGACCTGATCGTGTCATCCTGGTTCGCCGTCTATGCGCCGGCGCATACCCCCGGGGATGTGGTCACGAAGCTCGCCGCTGAAATCGAGCGCATCACCAAGACCGAGGAGTTCCGCAAGAAGGCCGCCGAGCAGGGCGCCGAGGCGGATTTCATGGGCCCTGAGCAGCTGGGCCGCTACACGAAGAGCGAACTGGAACGCTACAAGAGCGTGATCGAAGCCGCGCATATCACGGCGAACTGAGCGGCGAACTGGACCGCGAACCGCGTTGCGCACGGATGTCCTCGGTAAGGCGGGATGAAGCGGCCCGGCGCGCGCGCCGCCTCATGCAGCCTATCCGTGGATCATGAATGCCGGCGCGGCCAGTGCAGCGAGATACGTGCCGTGCTCGATATCCGCCGGTCGATAGTGATCGGCGTCATGCAGCAGGTTGATCTGACCCAGCAGTCGTCCATAAGCATGGACGGGGATGTTCAACACGCTGGCGCAACCGAGCGAGAAGATCGCCTCGGCATCGAGAAAATCCCGCCGAACCGCTGCTGCGTCGGGCGCCAGCCGGGGCTTGCCGGTCGCCACCATTTCGCGCAAGGCGGGCGCATCGCCTATCTGCTTGGATCCGCTCGCCGCATAGACCGCCGGCGCACTGCTGTACAGGCGGTGCGCCAGGCCCTCGGCCAGGTCGTAGCGCAACGCGGTGAACAGGCGGTGGCCCATCTCGCGCTGGGCGATGTGGTCCAGCGCCTGCAGCAGCGCGTCGGGGGCGCCCGCGCGGGGAGGGCGCACTATTGCCGCGGAAATGGCTTGCAGGTCCTGCGTCGTCAGAAAGCCGGTCTTCGTCATATTCCATCCCCCAGTCTTTGGTTGTCTTCTGCTTCGATAGCCGTTCCTGGAAAGGGCGAGCCAAGAGCCGCAGCAGCAGCACAGCAACAGCAACAGCAACAGCGGCGTCGCCCCGTATCCCGCCTATTCGGGTTGTATCTTTGCGATCTGGGCGACCTTGCCCCATTGCTCACGGTCCGCCGCGACCACGTCATCGAATTCCTTCAGGGTGACGCCGCTGGCAGTGGCGCCTTGCGCGGCGAAGTAGTCCACCATGTCCTTGTCGAGCACGACCTTGCGCACCATCTCGGCGATCTTGCGCACGCGGGCGTCCGGCGTATGGGCCGGGGTGAACAGGCCGAACCAGCCTACCGCTTCGAACTCGGGGAAGCCCTGTTCCGCCACGGTCGGCACGTTGGGCAGCGCGGCCAGCCGCTGCCTGGATGTCACGGCGACGGCATTGACGTCGCCGCGTTCCACATAGGCCATCGACGTCAATGCGACGTCCAGCATGAAGTCGACGTGGCCGGCCATGGTGTCGGTCAGCGCCGGCCCCGAGCCACGATAGGGTACGTGGGTTGCGGGGATGTCCAGGGTGGCGCGCAGGGCTTCCGTCGCCAGGTGATTGGAAGAACCCAGGCCGCTGGAGCCATACGTCAGGCCACCGGGCTTTTTGCGGGAGGCCGCGATCATCTGTTTGAGATCGTGAATGCCCAGGTTCTTGTTGACCACCACCACGTTGGGCACGGAGGCGATCATCGCCAGGCCGCGGAAGTCCTTCAATGGGTCATAGGGCAGCGTCTTGTACAGGAAGGGCGCGACGGATTGGGTGCTTACCGTGCCCAGGAACAGCGAGTAGCCGTCGGCCGGCAGGGATTTCGCGTAGGCCGCTCCCAGCGTCCCTCCCGCACCAGGTTTGTTTTCCACCACGAAGGGCTGGTTGGTCAACTGGCCCAGGCGCTGCGCGACCTTGCGCGCCACGATGTCGGTGGAGCCGCCGGCCGCGAAGGGCACGATGATGCGCACCGGCTTGTCTGGCCAGTTATCCGCGCTGTCGGCGGCGTGGCTGGGAGATGAGGCGGACAGGGCGACGCACAGTGCTGCGCATGCCAGCTTCAGAACGCTTGAGTGTTTCATGGTAATCCCCTTGTATCTGGACGAAGTGTGCTTCGTTTGGCATTCGAGATGCTTGCGCCGTAATGATTCCGCGCACGGCGGATGTCATGGTAGGAGGCACAAGGGGGAGGGGACCAATACCGCTTTCCTATGCAAGCATAGGTGTTTCCTTTGATAGGAAAAATGGTTGTGCAGGCAGCCCGCGGATTTTCCGCGAACGCAGCACGGACACAGCACGGACACAGCACGGACACAGCACGGACACAGCACGGACATAGCGCGAACACGCCGCGGACTGCGGACAGTGCGCCAGTGCCGTGTGTCTGTCTCAATGGCAGAGGAAGACGCCGTCCAGGAGTGCCAGGGTGATGCCAGGATCTTGCCAGGCAAGAAAGACGCCGGACAGCAGTGCCACGCACAGGGTGGCGGCCACGGCGCGGGCCAGTCCGAAAAAAAGGGGGCGTGGGGGTTTACCCCCCACAAAAAATATCCTCTTCGCCAGCAACAAATGCCGCCCAGGCGCCGTCCTTGCCCGAGTCATGACACTTGCCCGCCAAGCGGTCCGGGATACGCCACAGGACGATCATCGATAGGCCAATGCACTCCCGCGGCCAGCAGCCCGATGACGATGGACAGCAGCCACAGCGGATCGTAGGAATGGTAGGTGTCGTAGATCACGCTGCCCAGCCAGACGCCCAGGAATCCGCCGACCTGATGGCCCACGAAGACAAAGCCGAACAGGGTGGCGATATAGCGCGCGCCAAAGATCCGCAGGATCACGTCGGTGGTCAGGGGAACGGTGCCCAGCCACAGGAAACCCATGACCGCCGAGAACAGGTAAGCGCTCCAGATCGAGACGGGCGCCGCCAGGAACGCTGCCAGCGCCAGCGTCCTCAACAGGTACAGCACGCACAGCACCTGCTTGGCCGGCCAGCGGCCTGCCAGCCTGGCGCAGGTGTAGTTGCCGAAGATATTGGTCAACGCGATGATCGCCAGCGTCATGCCGGCTTGCTGCGCGCTCAAGCCGCGGTCCATCAGATACGCCGGCATGTGGGCAGCGACGAAGGCAAGCTGGAAGCCGCAGGCCAGGAAGCCGAGATTGAGCAGCCAGAAGCCCCGGTGGCACAAGGCCTGGCGTATTGCCTGGCGCATGGTCAGGGTCGAGGCCGCTGCTTCCGGGGGATGCGCAGCCGGACGGGCTTTGGCGCTCGCATCATCGGGCGAATGAGCAGGCGCACGGCTAGCCCTCCCAGCGGGCACGGAAGCGCGCGCATCGCCAGGCGCAGCGGCGGGCATATCGTCGCGCAGGAAAAGGGCCAGCGGCGTGAGCGTGATCATGACGATGCACAGTACCGATATCGCGCCTTGCCAGGTCGATACGGTGATCAGGGCTTGCGCGGCCGGGACCATGCAGAACTGCCCCAGGCCGCCCAGCGCGCCGGCGATGGCCAGTGCCCAGGTCCGCTGCGGTCCCGTGAATATGCGGCTCAAGGCGCCGTAGACGACGCCGAATGCGGTGCCGGACAGGGCGATCCCGATCATGATGCCGTTAGTCAGCGCAAATGCCGTCGGGTGCTGTGCGTAGGTCATCAGCATCAACGCCAGCGCGTAGACGATCATGCCTGTGAACACGACTTTGGCTGAACCATAGCGGTCGGCGATGATGCCCGTGAGGGGTTGCGCCAGTCCCCACACCAGGTTCTGCAGCGCCAGCGCCAGGCCGAAGTCCTCGCGCGTCCATCCCTGGCTGCTGATGACGGGCTGCAGGAACAGCCCCTGGACGTGGCGCACGCCCAGCGCGGCGCCCATCAGGACGCCGCCGGCGATCACGATAAGCCAGCGATTGCGTAAGGCGGACGCTTTCGGCGACATGGCGAGGCTCCAGACGATGAGGATGGGTAGCCTAATCGCCTGGTGCAGGACAATCAAAAAATTGTCATAGGGACGCTTTGGCCGATTCCTGCAGGGGCCACCTCGTTCTGGCCAGTTCGGAACGGAACAGGTTCTCCATGGCGCGGATGAAATCGTTGACGACCTTGGAGCGCGGTTGGTGCCCCGGCAGCACCATGGAAAACGTATAGGCGATCGCGGGTACGAGGGGCCGGCAGACGATGCGCCGGTCGCGCAGATTGGCGGCGGTGAACGGGTCGGCGATGGTAATGCCGAGACCGGCCGCGACCATGCTGCAGGCCGAATGCGCATACGTGGTTTCGATCGACCGGTTGAACGTGACGCCGGCGGCTTCCAGCGCGATTTCCACCCGCATCCGCAAAGGACTGTCGGCGCCCAGGGAGATCATGGCGGCGCCCTGCAGGTCGCTGACGCGCACCGCCCGTTTGCGCGCGAGGGGATGGTCGCGGGGCAGCACGCAGACGGCGGCGACATCGGGTTGGGGATAGACATCGACGCCCGGATACTCGGCATTGATGAAGCCGATATAGCCGATGTCCACCTGGTTGGCGCCGATCAGCTCAAGCACACCCTGCGACGGACAGACATCCAGCGACACCCTGACATGCGGATGCGTGTCCGAGAACTGGCGGATGCCTTCGCTGATGAAGTTCAGGCCCAAGGCACTGATGGACGCGATACGCAGTGTCCCTATCCGTGCCGATTTCAGATCCTGGGCCACGCGCTCCACGGACTCCACGCCACGATAGAAGCGGTCGACCTCCTGGAACAGGCGGCGCGCCTCGGCGCCCGGAATGAGGCGATTGCCTTCGCGGCGGAACAGGCGCACGGAGACCGTCGCCTCCAGGTCCCTGATCAGGCGGCTCACGGCGGGCTGGCTGATCTTCAGCAGCTCGGCGGCCAGCGTCATGCTGCCGGTGAGCATCACTTTGCGGAAGGCTTCCAGCTGTCTGGGATTCAGTTGCATGGCGGCGGGCAGGGAAGAAGTCTGGCTGTCAGCATAACATTCAGTTATCGGCCTCCTACCCTTTATGTGGTTGTGTGGGGAGGAGCCGTCCCGGCATGATGTTTCCCGTGTTCTCGACAGCACACGTGTTGGATCAACAGGTCATGGATCGCCGGGGAAAAGCATGGTTCGAATAGGTATCGATGTGGGGGGCACATTCACGGATTTCGTGATGGCTGACACGACAACGGGCGCACTGTCCTACTTCAAGGTGCCGTCCTCGCCCGAGGATCCCTCCGTGGCGATCGCGCAGGGGACGCGCGAGATGCTGGAACAGCATTCGGTCCCGCCCGGGGAGGTCGAATACTTCGGCCATGGCACGACGGTCGCCACGAATATGGTGATCGAGCGGCGTGGGGTCAGGACGGGACTGGTGACGACGCGCGGTTTTCGCGACGTGCTGGCCATCGGCCGGCAGACGCGGCCATCGCTGTACGACCATGGCGTGGCCAAGCCGGCGCCGCTGGTGTGGCGCCGCCACCGCCTGGAAGTGGGCGAGCGCCTCGATGCCACCGGCGCGCCTCTGCGCGGTCTCGATGAATCCGAACTGGAGCAGTGTGTGCGGGAACTGCTGGCCGATGGCGTGGAGTCATTGGCGATCTCCTTTCTCCATTCTTACCGTAACCCCGATCATGAAGAGCAGGCCCGCCGCGTGGTCGAGCGCGTCGCCCCGGGTTTGCACGTCAGTATTTCCTACGAGGTGCTGCCCGAATTCAGGGAGTTCGAACGGACTTCTACGACGGTTTTGAATGCCTATGTCGCGCCGCGCATGCATCACTACCTGGAACGCTTGCGCACGCGGCTCAAGGACGTCGGGCTGACCGTCGACCCGCTGACGTTCCACTCGAACGGCGGCTTGATGCCGTTGAAGACGGTGGCGCGCCTGCCGGTGCTTTCCTGCCTGTCCGGACCCGCGGCGGGCGTCATCGGTTCGACGGTCATCGGTGCCGCGGCAGACCTGACGGAAATCATCACCTTCGATGTGGGCGGGACCAGCACCGACGTTTCCCTGATTACCGGTGGACGGCCGGGGTTTACGTCGGATCGCCTGGTGGCCGGTTATCCGGTAAAGATGCCCATGATCGATATCCACGTCGTCGGCGCGGGCGGCGGCAGCATCGCGCGGCTCGACGACGTGGGCGCCTTGAAAGTGGGGCCCGACAGCGCCGGTGCGGTGCCCGGCCCGGTTGCGTTCGGCAAGGGCGGGACCGTGCCCACGCTGACCGATGCCAACATCGTGTTGGGGCGCCTCAATCCGGCGACGTTGCTGGGCGGCCGCATGAAGGTCGATCGCGAGCGCGCCGCCGCGGTCATCGATGCGCTGATCGCACGTCCCATCGGCGTGTCCGTCGAAGAAGCCGCGCACGGCATCCTGCGGATTGCCACGGCGAACATGAGCCGCGCCATCCGCACGGTATCCACGGAGCATGGCCACGATCCGGCCGACTTCACGTTGTTTGCCTTTGGCGGCGCCGGGCCGCTCCATGCGGCGGAGGTGGCGCAGGAGTGCGGCATAGGTGGTGTCCTGGTGCCGCAAGAGCCGGGGACGATGTGCGCGCGGGGCATCCTGCTGGCCGACGTCAGCCGCGATTTCGTACGCACGCAGCTGGCCCCGCTGGACGACGAGAACTGGCGCCGGATCCAGGGAGTTTTGCGGGATATGTGCCAGGAAGGCGACCAGTGGTTGGAACAGGAGCACGTGGCCCAGGCACAACGGCGCTTTCATTGCCTCATCGACGGACGTTACCGCGGCCAGACGCACGATATACGGGTGGCCCTGCAGGCCGGCGCAGAGGAGGCCCAGGATGCTTTCACCGATGGCTTCCATCGCGCCCACAAGGCACAGCATGGCCATGCGCATCCGGACCGTCCCATCGAAATCGTCAACTGCCGCCTGCAGGCGGTGGGCCTGGTCGTGAAAGCCGGCGCCACGGCGTGGCAGCCCACGCGGCCGACGCCGGTCTGGGATGAACGCGACGTCTACTTCGACAAGGATGCCGGCTGGATGCGTACCCGCGTCTATGACCGGGCCTCTCTGCCCAGCGGCCTGGCGCTGGCGGGGCCCGTGATCATCGAGGAGATGAGTTCGACCACGGTCGTCCTGCCCGGGCAGACGGCCACCATCGACGAGGCGGGGAATATCCGCATCCGGGTTTGAACGACCATCACGGACATTCATCATGAACGCAATACACGACACCCACGACAAGCAGGCCTTCGACCCCATCGCCGTTGAAGTTTTCACCAATCGCCTGCTGGCTATCACGGAGTCCATGGCCAGCAACATCATGCGCGCCTCGTTTTCGCCGCAGATCAAGGAGCGGCGCGACTTCTCGGTCGGCATGTTCGATCGCCAGGGACGCCTGATCGCGCAGGGCACGCATATCCCCGTTCATCTCGGTTCCCTGATGGGATCGGTTGAGGCGGTGCTGGCGCGCTGGCCGCTGGCGGAAATCCGTGACGGCGACGTCTATGTCTGCAACGATCCCTACGCGGCGGGCGGCACCCACCTTCCTGACATCTCCGTCATCACGCCGGTGTTCGTCGACGGCCGGCTGGTGGCGTTCGCCGCCAACATCGGCCATCACTCCGATGTCGGCGGCGCGGTGCCGGGTTCGACCTCGGCGGCGGCGCGCACGATCTATGAGGAAGGCCTGCGCATTCCCATCATGCGCGTGGCGCGCGGGCGTCAGGTCGATGACGACCTGATCGGGCTGATCGCCCTGAATTCCCGCCTGCCCGAAGAGCGTTCGCTGGACTTGCGCGTGCAGATCGCCACCAATGAAAAAGGTCTAGGCGCCATCGGCAGCCTGATCGATCGCATGGGCGGCGCGGCGAAGTTCGAGAAAGCGGTGGATGGCGTGCTGGCCTATACCCTGCAGCGTGCGCGCCATCGCGTGGCGGCGTTGCCCGCCCGGCGCAGCACCTTCACGACCTGGCTGGACGATGACGGCAGCGGGCAGGGCGGCCGCGTGCCGCTGACAGCCACCGTCTACAAGGATGGCGCGGTGCTGGTGGTCGATCTGGAAGGATCCGGTCCGCAGTCGCGCGGCGCGCTCAACGTGTCCGACAGCGCCTTGCGTGCCACGGTCTATTACTGCGTCAAGGCCATGCTGGATCCTGACCTGATGGCCAACAGCGGCATGGCCGGCGCCATCGTGATCAAGGCGCCGTCGGGATCCATCGTCAATCCCCGTTCGCCGGGGGCCTGCGGCGCGCGCACCATCACCTGCCAGCGCCTGGCCGGCGCGATCATCGGGGCCTTCGTGGGCCTGGTCGACAGGGAGCGCGCGATCGCCTCCAGCGTGGACACGATGCCGACGATCGCCTTCTCGGGCACGCGGCCGGAGGACGGGTCCATCTATCTAAGCGGCGAAACCCTGGGCGGTGGCGGCGGCGCGCGCGACGCCGCGGATGGGATGGACGGCATCCATGTCCACATCACCAATTCCCGCAACCTGCCTACCGAGATACTTGAGCATGAATGCCCGTTGCGTGTCGAGCACTACGGCTTCGCGGTGGATTCAGCGGGGCCGGGGCGCCATCGGGGTGGGCTTGGCATCGTACGTGAGGTGCGGATGCTGCGGGACGAGACGATCTTCTCGGCGCGTTCGGACAGCCATCTGCAGGGTGCGGCGGGTGCCGAAGGCGGCGGCGAGGGCGGGCGTGGACGGCTGTTGCGCAATGCCGGGAGTTCCGCCGAGGAGGTGTTGGGATCCAAGGTACGCCACCTGATCCTGGCGCGCGGCGAGACGGTACGTATCGAGACGCCGGGCGGCGCGGGCTTTGGCGATCCGGCAGCGCGGCCGCTGGAAGCGCTGGC
This sequence comes from Achromobacter sp. HZ34, assembly GCF_002209485.1. Taxonomy (GTDB): domain Bacteria; phylum Pseudomonadota; class Gammaproteobacteria; order Burkholderiales; family Burkholderiaceae_B; genus Bordetella_C. The sequence continues at coordinate 130,789 of NZ_NJIX01000007.1, forward strand.
GGAGGATCTGCGCGATGGCCTGGTGACCGAGGCCTATGCGCGCAGGTTCTACGGCGATGCGCTGACCGACGGGGCATTGCAGGCAGGTGGCCGCGCGGGATAGATCCGCTGGTGGCCCCGGCGGTTGGCCCGACCGCACAGGCAGGACGCACCCGGTAAGGGCGTGAGAAAAACATACCGGGCGCTTCAGGACCAAAACATACTCAAGGGAAAACATCATGAACCGATTTTCAGGGAAATCGCGGCGGCGCACTATGGGCCTGATGCTGGCCACGGCGGCCACTTTCTGCGCGGGCCGCCCGGCCCTGGCTGACGAGGCCTACCCGAACAGGCCCGTCAGGATGATCGTGCCATTTTCGGCGGGCGGCTCGACCGACCAGGTGGCCAGGGCGCTGGCGGAAGGCCTGGGCCGGATCTGGAACCAGCCAGTCATCGTGGAGAATCGCGACGGCGCCAGCGGCATCATTGGATCGCGGGTGGTCGCGGAATCCAGGCCCGATGGCTACACCCTGTTGTTCGGCACCCAGACCACCCAGGCCGTGGTGCCCCATCTATTCCCCAAGGTTCCCTACAACGCGGAGAAGGATTTCGTGCCGGTGACCGAACTGGTCTCCATCGCCCAACTGCTTTCCGTGCCGTCGTCTTCCCCCTTCCATTCGCTGGCCGAGCTGGTCGCCTATGCCAAGGCGCATCCGGGCGCGCTCACGTTTGGCGGCGGCGTGGGAGCGACGCCCCAGATGACCATGGAGCTGCTGATGGCCCAGGCGAACATCAAGATGCTGGGCGTGCCCTACAAAGGATCATCGCTGGCGATGAACGATCTGCTGGCGGGACGGCTCGATTCGATGTTCGATGTGATCATGACCACGCTGCCGCAACAGCGTGCCGGCAAGGTGCGCAGCCTGGCCGTGACCACCAATCATCGGCATCCGCTGTTGCCGGACGTGCCCACGGTGGCGGAGTCCGGCTATCCAGGATTCGAGACGGATGTCTGGTTCGGCCTGTTCGCCGTCGCGGGTACGCCGCCGGCCATCGTCCAGAAAATCGCCGACGACAGCAGGAAGGCGATGGCGGACCCGCAACGCAGGAAGATGCTCACCGACGTCGGTTTCGAGATCATTACCAGTTCTCCCGCGGACTTCGCCCGCTATGCCCGCGCGGAAAGCGAAAAATGGGGCGCGGTCATCAAGGCGGCGAATATCAAGATGGAGTAACCGGGACGCCGTGAGCCCAGGGTTGCAGAGCGCCGCTTCCTCACTCCTTCCCTGACTTAGCCGCGCTCCCGTCCTTCTCGAGCTGCGCTGGCGATGGCCGTGGCATCGACGCCGAAGTGGCCGCGCAGGGCCGCGCGGGTGTCGCTGCGGCCGAAGCCGTCGGTGCCCAGTGTGCGGTAGGAACGGTCAGCGGGGAGATGCGCGCGCAGGGATTCCGGCAGCAGGCGGACATAGTCCGATGCGGCGACGATAGGGCCGGCGCTGGCTTGCAGCATGTGCCGCAAGTGCGATTCCTCGCACGCCTGCGCGTCCCTGGCCAGCTCGGTCCAACTGGTGATGCTGTAGACGTAGACCGTGTGGCCTTCCCCATGCAGGATCTCCGCCGCTTGCAGGGCTTCGCGGAAGATCGCGCCGGAGCCCAGTAGCGTCACCGCCGGTTTGCCAGGCTGGCCCTGCTTCGTTTCGAACAGGTAGCCGCCGCGCAATACGGCTGCATGATTCTCCCGGGCCAGGGTCGGTTGCGCGTAGTTCTCGTTCATCACGGTGACGTAGTAGAAGACATCGCGCTGGTCCTGCAGCATCTCCTGCATGCCTTGCTCGATGATCACCGCCAGCTCCCCGGCATGCGCGGGGTCGTAGGCCTTGCAATTGGGAATGGTGGACGCCCACAGGTGGCTGGTGCCATCCTGGTGCTGCAGGCCTTCACCCCCGAGGGTCGTGCGGCCGGACGTGGCGCCGATCAGGAAACCGCGCGGCCGCTGGTCGGCCGCCGCCCAGATCAGGTCGCCGATCCGCTGGAAACCGAACATCGAGTAGTAGATGTAGAAGGGCAGCATGGCGACGCCGTGCGTGCTGTAGCTGGTGGCCGCGGCGGTCCAGCTGGAGATTGCGCCGGCCTCGCTGATGCCCTCTTCAAGGATCTGGCCGTCGGTGGCCTCGCGATAGGCCAGCAGCGAGCCGATGTCCTCCGGTTCGTAACGCTGGCCATGGCGGGCATAGATGCCGACCTGCTTGAACAGGTTCGCCATGCCAAACGTGCGCGCCTCGTCAGCCACGATGGGGACGAGGCGGGGCCCGGCCTCCGGGTCCTTCAGCAGGCTGCCAAGCATGCGGACAAAGGCCATCGTCGTGCTCATTTCCTTGCCATTCGCGTCGGTGGCAAAGGTGCCCCAAGTGCCGAGCGCGGGGACGGCGAGCGGCGCGCACTCGGTGTGGCGCCTGGGCAGCGAGCCGCCGAGTCGATCGCGCCGGGCCCGCAGATACTGCATCTCGGGACTATCCTCGGCGGGCCGGAAGAAGGTCAGGTCGCGCACCTGCTCATCCGTCAGCGGCAGCTTGAAGCGGTCGCGGAAGGCCAGCAGGTCCTCGGGCTCGAATTTCTTGTTGGAATGGGTCGTCATCTTGCCCTGCACGGCCGGACCCATGCCGTAGCCTTTCTTGGTATGGGCCAGGATGACCGTCGGGGCGCCGCGTGCGGCAGCGGCGGCATGATAGGCGGCATGGATCTTCCTGATGTCATGGCCGCCGCGCTTCAAGGCATCGATCTGCTCGTCGGAGAGAGACGCGACGATATCGGCGATTTCTGCATTCTGGCCGAAGAAATTAAGGCGATTGAAATCGGCATCCTTGGCGGCCAGCGTCTGCATCTGGCCGTCCACGGTTTGCGCCAGGGCCGCGCGCAGGGCGCCTGTCGTGTCGCGCTCGAACAGCGGATCCCAATCGCTGCCCCACAGCAGCTTGATGACGTTCCAGCCGGCACCCGTGAACAGGCGCTCCAGTTCATCGATGATCTTGCCGTTGCCGCGCACGGGGCCATCCAGGCGCTGCAGATTGCAGTTGACGACCCAGGTCAGGTTATCCAGCCCTTCCCGCGCCGCCAGCGTCAGCGCGGCCATGCTCTCGGGCTCGTCCATTTCGCCGTCGCCGAACACGCCCCACACCCGCCGTCCCTGGCAGTCCAGGATGCCCCGGTCCGCCAGGTAATGCATGAAGCGGGCCTGGTAGATGGAGTTGATGGGACCTATGCCCATGGACCCGGTGGGAAATTGCCAGAAATCGGGCATCAGGTAAGGGTGGGGGTAGCTGGACAGCCCCTTGGCCCCCACCGCGCCCGCGGCAATCTCGCGCCTGAAATGCAGCAGGTCCTGTTCGGTCAGCCGCCCTTCCAGATAGGCGCGGGCGTAGATGCCCGGGGCACTGTGCGGCTGGAAGAAAACCAGGTCGCCCCGTTGTTCGGGGGCCATGCCTGCCCGGCCACGGAAGAAATGGTTGAAGCCCACCTCGAACAGGTCCGCGGCGCTGGCGTAGCTGGCGATATGACCGCCCAGTTCGCCATAGGCCTGGTTGGCCTTGATCACCATGGCCAGGGCATTCCAGCGCATCAGCGAAGCCAGGTGTTCCTCGGTGGCCAGGTCGCCGGGAAAGGGCGCTTGTGCGGCGGGAGTGATGGTGTTCACGTAGCCCGTGGCCGCCGGTGCCGGCGCCGGCGCCGCTGGCGCGACGGCCTGGCCTTGCATCTCGCCTTGCAACAGGCTGCCCAATGTCGACAGCATCTGCCGGCCCCGTTCGGCCCCGTGCGCCTGCATCAGTGCGACGAAGGCGTCGCGCCATTCTTCCGTTTCCTGCGGGTCCGGATCGTAATAGGGCGGCATGCGTGTCTCCCGTTGCGGCCTGTATGCTGGCTTATATTGCCGGCTTATAGTTTGCCATGCCAGTTCCCCGGCTCGATCGACCTTTCGGTATTCCCATCATGAACTTCGATTCCCTTTCCTCCCGCCCGGTGGTCCACGGCCTTACCCTGGGCGTGCTCATGCTCGATACGCGATTTCCGCGTTTTCCGGGAGAAATCGGCAATGCCGCCACCTGGTCCGTGCCGATGCAGTTCAAGATCGTGCGCGGGGCCACGCCGGCACGCGTCATCGAGGACCAGGGCCGCGGCCTGCTCGATCCCTTCGTCGATGCGGCACAGGAACTGATAGACATGGGTGTGCGCGGCATCACCACCAGCTGCGGCTTTCTTGCCCTGTTCCAGCGGGAACTGAGCGAACGGCTGTCCGTGCCGGTCGCCACCAGCGCGTTGCTGCAGGTGCCCATGGTCGAACGCATGCTGCCCGCAGGCAAGCGGGTGGGCATACTCACCATCAACCAGGTGGCCCTGACGGAATTGCACCTGGCCGCGGTGGGCGTGGACCCCGCCACCCCCATGGTCGGCATGCCGGAGGAAAGCCTGTTCCGGCGCGTGTTCACCGATCAAGCCCAGCCTTCGGAGGCCGATTTCGCGGTGCTGGAGCTGGAGATGGTGGTGGCGGCCCAAAGCCTGGTTGCCCAGTTTCCCGATGTGGGCGCCATCGTCTTCGAATGCACCAATATGCCGCCTTTCGCCGCCGCGGTCCGTCGCAACACCGGGCTGCCGGTATTCGACGTGGTGGGCATGCTGCGGTGGTTCATCGACGGGCTGCGGCTGCAATCCGCTTGATCAGGGTTTGCCCGCATTGATGCGCTGCGCGAAATAGGCGTTCGGCACTTTCGCCACATCCCCCGGCGCCAAAGCACAAAAATCTGGCAGATTCATGAATATCCGCCGCTGGGATGAGGAAATGCGCGATTAGAATTCTTCCCGGTGGATAGGCCCGGTCCCGTGGACGCGGACTATCTGAAGCGCTTCCAGGCGAATGTTCTGTACTCAGGAGACTGCCGTGATCACACGCAGAAGTTTTGTATCGGCCACATGTGCGTTCGGCCTAGGTTCGATGATTTCCATGCCGGCATTTGCCCAAAATGAATCGACCATGGCGCGCATCAAGCGGACCAAGGTCTTGCGCACCGGCTTCATCGCCGGCGCCGCGCCTTACTACGTCAAGTCGGTGGCGACCGGCCAGTGGCAAGGCTTCTGCGTCGACTTCGCCAACCAGCTGGCGGAATCCCTGGGCGTCAAGCTGCAGGCGATCGACACCACGTGGGGCAACGCGGTGCTGGACCTGCAATCGAACAAGATCGACTGCATGTTCGGCCTGGCGCCCACCGAGCAGCGCAAGAAGACGGTCGGCTTCACCGACCCGCTGTTCCAGAACACGTTCACGCTGGTCGCCAAGAAAAGCTTCGATCCCAAGACCTGGGACGACGTCAACAAGCCGGAAGTGCGCCTGTCGGTGGACCAGGGTTCGAACCAGGACACCTTCGCCACCCAGACGCTGACCCAGGCGAAGCTGAATCGCTTCGAGACCTCGGGTGACGCGACGCTGGCGCTGCAGACCGGGCGCGTCGATGCGCAGGTGCTGGTGATCCTGCTGGCCGTTACCGTGCTGTCGAAGTCGCCGCAGCTGGGCCACCTGGTGATCCCGACCCCGGCCGCGACCGCGCCCACTTCCATCGGCGTGCAGAAGGAGCCCGACCAGGCCTTCACCGAGTACGTCAACCAGTGGCTGAACGCCGAGCGCTCCAAGGGCGTGATCAAGCAGACCATCATCGACAACATGCAGAAGCTGGCGGGTGTCGATCCCAAACTGTTCCCCAAGGAAGCCACGTTCTGAACGTAGGAACGCTCGTCTCCCCTGGCATCCCGGGGGGACGAGCGAGCATTGCAGGAATTTCAAGGAGCGGTTGTGTATCAGTGGGACTTTGGCTCGATCTGGGTCTACCACAAGCTGTTGTTGAGCGGCCTGGCCTATACCGTGGGGTATACGGTCATCGTGGTGGCGGCGGGCCTGGCCGTGGGTCTGGCGGTCGGCATCGGCCGGGTGCGCGCACCGTGGTACATCGCGGCCATCCTGCGTGCGTATGTGGAAATCTTCCGCTGCACGCCGGTGCTGGTGCAGCTGATCTGGTTCTACTACGCGCTGCCCGTCCTGGCCAATATCGAGATGACCCCCACCACGGCGGCGGCGCTGTCGCTGACGCTGTACGGCGGGGCGTTCTATTCCGAGATCGTGCGCGCGGGCATCCAGGGTATCGACTGGGGCCAGACGGAAGCCGGCCTGGCCATGGGCATGCGCACCAAGCAGGTCATGCGGCGCATCATCCTGCCGCAGGCGTTCCGGCGCATGGTGCCGCCCTTGATGAGCCAGTCCATCATGCAGTTGAAGAATACGTCGCTGCTGTCGGTCATCGCGGTGCCGGATCTGCTGTACCAGGCGCAATCGGCCGCGCATGATTCGTATCGTCCGCTGGAGCTCTATACGATTACCGCCCTTTGCTATTTCATCGTGCTGTTCCCGGCCACGCTATGGTCCAAGCGCATCGAGAACCGTCTGGCCAGACAGGACAGGAATGCGTCATGAGCGACCTGATGATCGAAATCAACAATCTCAGCAAGTGCTTTGGCGATCATGTGGTGCTGAAGGATATTTCGCTGCAGGTGCAACGGGGTTCCGTGGTGGCGATGATAGGCCCGTCGGGGTCCGGCAAGTCCACGCTGCTTCGCTGCATCAATCTGTTGACGATGCCCGATGGCGGCAGGATACGGGTGGGCCAGCGCAGCATGGACTTCGACAGCGGCCATGGCCGGCGCATACCCGAGAAGGAACTGGCCAGTTATCGCGCCACCACGGGCATGGTGTTCCAGCACTTCAATCTGTTCCCGCACATGACCACGCTGCAGAACGTCATGGAAGGGCCGGTGACGGTGAAGAAGGTGCCCAAGGAGCAGGCGCGTGAATTGGCCATGGAGCTGTTGACGCGGGTGGGGCTGGCGGAAAAGGCCGAGGCCTATCCCGACATGCTGTCCGGCGGGCAGAAGCAGCGGGTGGCGATCGCGCGCGCGCTGGCGCTGCGGCCGGAGGTGATGCTGTTCGACGAGGCCACTTCGGCGCTGGATCCGGAACTGGTGGGCGAGGTGCTGGCCGTCATCAAGGCCTTGGCCGAGGACGGCATGACCATGATCCTGGTGACTCACGAGATCGCGTTCGCGCGCGAGGTGGCGGATCAGGTGATCTTCATGCGCGACGGGGTCGTCGTCGAGGCGGGGCCGGCGGACCAGGTGATCGACGCCCCCAGGCAGACCGCGACGCAATCCTTCCTGGCGCGGTTCAACAAGGCTTGAAATCGGGCGGGTGCTTTCGGGCACCTGGCCGGGCGCCCGTGGCGCGGCGCCGCTAGCCGGGCACTGCTAGCCGGGCGCCACCATTCCGCTGTCTTGGCGGGGCGGGTGGTGCCTACGCTTTCCCGAGGCCGGGAAATACCTTTCCTTCATTCCAACGGAATGTCTTCCCATTTCGTGATGGGCATGAGGGCTTCGCCCACCACGGGCAGGTCGGCGCCCACGGTGTCGTACTCGCGTAGCGGGCTCAGGTCCAGGCCGGTCTTGCTTTCGATGGTGGGAATGGAGGCGCGCCATTGCAGCACGTCCACCGGGGTGTCCTTGGGCGGCGGCGCGGCGCCATGCCGTTGCAGCGAGAACAAGGGCGTCTGGTCGGCGATCATCGCCACGGCCTTGAGCCCGCTGGCGCCTTTCCATACGACCACCTTCCAGAACGCCGACGGCACCTGCACGTCATCGGCCCACAGGTCGTTGACGTCGTCGAGGATGGGGCCCTGCAGCACGGTCACGGGCTTGTCGCGGCCGCTGTCGAAGATGCCTTTTTCCAGGACGTAGCGTTCGATGCCCTGCCAGTACTCGATGGATTCGTTGAACTTCCAGTGCTGCGGCGTGCAGTTGGTGAAATGGAAGGTGTCGGCGTTGGCGCGAGTGGCGAACTTGCCCCAGTTGGGATCTTCGCGGCGGGTCAGGTGGCCGCGGTCGAACAGGTGGCTCCAGCCGGAGTAGAAGGCCTGGCCGACGGTGTAGGTGGTGTTGATGCGCGAGTCGTTGTACCAGACGTCGCCTTCGGGCTGCTCGGCCGCGGGTTGGCCCGTCTTGCGGTCGATCGCCAGCCACGTGGCGCCGTCGATATTGGTGGCGGTGAACAGGGCCAGACGGCGGGCCTTATGGTGCGCGGACAGGGCTGGCCCCGTTCATCCAGCTCGTCGTCGAACACCACGGTGGCCTGGCCGGCGGCCTGGGCGTCCGTGATCACGTGCTGGTTGGTGATGAACAGCGTCGGGCTGATCAGGAAGCCCGTGCCGGAGATGGTTGCCGAGGGCGTCTGCAGGAGGACTCGCCCGACGGCGCGGCGCGTGGCGGCACCCTGGGGCAGGAAGGCGGCCGGCTGGAAGTCGTTGGTGCCGTGCACGGCTTCGGCCAGTCCCGATTCGCGCTTCACACGCGCATCGAAGGCCGCGCAACGGGTGGTGTCGTCGTCCGCCTTGCGCCAATCGCCGGCGCCGACCAGCGCCCTGGTGTGCCTGCGTTCGTCGCAAGTCGCGGCGATGCGCCGCAGGATGTCGCTGATGGTGCCCTGACGCATGGGAATCTCCTGCCTTGGATGCCGGAGGATCTTCGAGTTGCCGCGTGACAGCGGGGTGACATTCATTTTTTATTGCAAATGGCTGGGCAAGGCCACATGCGTTTGTTTCTCAAATTTCTGTCTTGACAGAAATAACTGAAGCCCATAAAGTGGCTTCCATGAAACTCTCGCCTGTCTCCGAACGATTCATCCTCCACTGGGGGGAAATGGGCTCCCGCTGGGGCGTCAATCGCACCGTCGCGCAGATACACGCCTTGCTGTATCTGCTGGGACGCCCGGTGCCGGCCGATGAGATTGCCGATACCTTGGGCGTCGCCCGTTCCAATGTCAGTACCAGCCTGAAGGAACTGCAGTCCTGGCGCCTGGCCAAGGTGGTCCACGTCATGGGCGACCGCCGCGATCATTTCGAGACATCGACGGATGTGTGGGAGCTGTTCAAGCTGATCGTCGAAGGGCGGCGCCAGCGCGAAATCGATCCCACGCTGACGATGCTGCGTGACAGCCTGGCCGGCCCGGAGATGGCGACGGAAGACGCCGCCACGGAACAGCGCATCCGCGACACCTTGGTGTTCCTGGAAACCCTCACCACCTGGGCCGACGAGATGCTGCGCATGAAGCCCGAAACGCTGATGAAGACGCTGGGCATGGGCGCCAAGCTGAGCCGGGCAGTGCGGCGTACGGGGAAGTGAGCAGCGGAGCGGGCGGAAATTCGTCCGCTTTTTTTTGATCTTAAATTTCTGTCTATACAGAAATAACTGTAAAGAGGAGGTCGTCATGAGTCGAACGGGGATGAACGTCCTGGTCTGCGGTGCGCGAGGCTTCATCGGCGCCGCCTTGTGCGAGGCCCTGGCACGCGACGGGCATCGCGTGTTCAAGGGCGTCAGGCACGCCAGGCTTCGGAAAAACCGCCGAGATGAAAGCGGTGAAGGCGGCGGCGTCCACGGCGCAAGCAGCAACCAGATCGGCGCCGATGAGATCGGCATTGACTACGCCATCGACACCGACTCTGCCACCTGGGTCCCCAGGCTGCAAAACATCGATGTCGTCATCAACGCCATTGGCATCCTGGTCGAAGGGCAGGGCCAGACCTTCGACCTGCTGCACCGGCGCGCTCCGATCGCGCTGTTCGACGCCTGCCAGCAGGCAGGCGTGCAGCACATCGTGCAGATCTCCGCCCTGGGGACCCAGAACGGCGCCACGCGCTACTTCCAGAGCAAGCGCGCGGCGGACGACCATCTGCGGTCCTTGCCGATTCGCCATCACGTCCTGCGCCCCGCGCTGGTCTACGGAACCGCTGGCGCATCGGCCCGTTTTTTCCGCGCGCTGGCCACCTCGCCGATACATCCGCTGCCAGCCGGCGGCCATCAATTGCTGCGGCCCATCCACGTCGATGAACTGGCCGAGATCGTCGTCCGCTTGCTGAGATCGGGGGCTGCGCAGGGAGCGGCCTGGGATGCAGTGCCGGACACGGTGGACGCCGCCGTGAATGACGCGGGCGACCAGTCGCTGCGGCGGCCGGTGAGCAAGCAGTCGCCGGGCTCGGCAGACGAGCCGCCGCTGGGCCTGTCAGTTGGTCAGCCGCTCGATCTGGTAGGCGGCACGCAGGTCGAGTATCGCGACATGCTCGCCGCCTACCGAAAGTCCCTGGGCTTCCCCGCCGCGTGGCGCATCAGCATTCCGGCCCCATTGATCGCCCTGGGCGCGACGCTGCTGGACCGGGTGCCCGGTTCGGTGCTGACGCGCGACACCTGGCGCATGCTGAACGAAGGCAACACCGCCGAGGCCGCCACCACCGCCAAGATACTGGGCCGCGCGCCTGCCGGCGTCGACGCCTTCATCCGCCCGCAGGACGCCCCGGCGCTACGCCAGGAGGGCCTGGCCGCGTGGCGCCCCCCCTTGCTGCGAGGCGCGCTTGCCCTGACCTGGATAGGCACAGCCATCTGCAGCGCCTTCATCTATCCGCAGGCGGCCAGCCTGGATCTGCTGGCCCGGGTGCATCTGCATGGCGCCCTGGCGCTGGCGGTGCTGTATCTGGCATCGGCCCTGGACTTCATCCTGGGCGTGGCGACACTGCTGCGTCCCGGCCGCCGCCTGTGGGCGGCGCAGGTACTGCTGATCACTGGCTACTCCGTTCTCATCGCCTTCGCGCTGCCGGAATTCCTGTGGCATCCCTTCGGCCCGATTCTCAAGAACCTGCCCATCCTGGCGCTGTTATTCGTCTTGTTCAGTGAAGAGACCCAAGCATGAACTCCTACCTCGTACTCAAGGCATTGCATATCCTGTCCTCGGTCCTCATGGTGGGTACCGGCTTCGGCACCGCGTTCTACCTTTTCTTCACCAATCGCACGGGCAATGTGGCGTCCATCGCCACTGTCTCCCGCCTGGTGGTCAGGGCCGACCTGTGGTTCACCACGCCTGCCGTCATCTTCCAGCCCCTCTCCGGCCTGTGGCTGGCCCACTCGGTGGGCTGGTCCTGGGCGACGCCCTGGATCCAGCTTTCGATCGCGCTGTACATCATGGCGGGGATCTGCTGGCTGCCGGTGGTCTGGCTGCAGGCCGAGATGGCCAAGATGGCGGCCGCGGCCCACGCCGATGGCGCCAATACCCTGCCGGTCCGCTATTGGCGCTTCGCCCTGTGGTGGGAACGCCTGGGCTATCCCGCCTTCATCGCCATGGTCGTGGTGTATTTCCTCATGGTGCTCAAGCCCGCGCTGTGACGCGGGGCGGGAAAGCGGGGGGTGGCGCGCAGGGGCAAGGTATGGTTAAGATGGCCGCCAATATCCGCACCGAATGAGTCTGCACCGTATGAGCTAGTCCCCCCTGGCGCGTGCCGCCGCGGGCCGCTGACGTCACGTCCTGCTTGAGGAGACAAGCATGAGAAGAACGGCGAGGTGTGCTCCTGGATTTACCCCTGACGATATTGCCCGATTGACCGATCGGGGGACATCGTGACAGCTGTCGTCCCGACGCTATCCGAACCGGCGATCCGCCCCTTCGCGATTCCTAATTACCGCAGGCAATGGGTCGCCGACCTCAGCACTTCCTGCGCTTTCGAAATAGAAACGCTGGCCCTGGCCTGGTACGTACTCGTCGAGACGGGCTCGGTGGTGCTGATGGCCGCCATCGCCTCGCTGCAGTTTCTGGGGACGCTGGTATCGCCGCTGCTCGGCGCGCTGTGCGATCGACACGGCCAGCGCAACACCATGCTGGCCATGCGCCTGTACTACGTCACGGTGGCGGCCGTCCTGCTGCTGTTCGCGCATACGGACAACCTGACACCGTGGCTGGCCCTGGGCTTCGCCACGCTCAGCGGCGTGATCCGGCCATCGGACATGGGCATGCGCAATGTCGTCACCAGCGGCATCGTGCCTCGGTCCGTCATGCTGCCCGCCATCGGGCTGTCGCGGATGACGATAGACCTGGCGCGGATGGGCGGGGCGCTGACGGGCGCTGCCCTGATGGCCACCCTGGGCTTGGCCTGGGCCTACGCCATTGTGGTGGCGCTTTATGCGACCGCTGCCTTCTTCACCGCAAGCCTGCGCATGGACCGGCCGGTCTGGCACGCGGACGGTGCTACCGTCTTCGGCCAGTTCCAGGCTGCGCTGCGTTCCGTGCGCGGCGCGCCGGCGCAAACGGCCACCATGATCATGGCCTTCATGGTGAATTTCTCCGCGTATCCCTTCGTGACGGGCCTGCTGCCCTATGTCGCCAAGGAGCGCTTCGGCATGGACGAGTACGGCTTGGGGATGCTGATCGCCGTCACGGCCACCGGCAGCATCACGTCGTCCATCCTGCTGTCACGCATCCGCCTGCCCAGCCCCGCCAGGACGATGCTGTGCTTCAGCGTGGTCTGGCATGCCCTGATCGTCGCTTTTGCGCTGACCAAGTCGCTGCCGCTCGCCTTCGGCATCATCTATCTGGCTGGCGTGGCCCAGAACCTGTGCATGATTCCGATGGCGGCCTTCCTGCTGGGTAATGTCGCGCCGTCCCTGCGCGGCAGCGTGATCGGCCTGCGCTCCATGGCCGTCTATGGCCTGCCCCTGGGGCTGATGGTGTCCGGCTACGTACTCAATCACGGGGTGGCCTTCTGGCTGCTGGCGCTGGTGTTCGCCGGCATCGGCATCAGCGTCACGGTGATCGTCTGGCTGAAGTATCGCCAGCACTGGCGGCCCGCATCGATGGCGTGAAGGACGACTGCGTGACGACGACGGCGTGAGAGATGACGGCGTGCGGTCGACGGGGCCGTCGGGCGCGAATTATTCAAAGCCCTCGCCGGACTCGTCCAACAGGCGATGCTTGATGGCGTAGTGGATCAGCTCCGCCTGGTTGTTGATCCGCATCTTCTGCTGGACCCGCGTCTTGTAGGTGCTGATGGTCTTGCCGCTGATGCAAAGCAGCGCGGCGATCTCGCCGATGGTGCGGCCCATGGCCAGATGGCGGAAGACCGAGTACTCGCGGTCGGACAACTGCTGATGGGGCAGGGCGCTGGCGGCGGGTGAGAAGTCGCGCGCGATTTTCTCGGCGATGTCCATGTTCAGGTAGACGCCCCCGCCGGCTACCTTGCGTACCGCTGCCACCAGTTCCGCGGCGGCGCTTTCCTTGGTCAGGTAGCCGGACGCCCCGGCCTTCAGCGCGCGCACGGCATACTGCTGTTCGCCATGCATGGTCAGCACCAGGACAGGCAGGCGGGGGAATTCATCCTTGATCTGGCGTATCAGCTCGACGCCGCTGCGGCCCGGCATGGACAGGTCCAGCAGCAGCACGTCCCAGTTGCCCTGGCGCAGCAGCGTCAGCGCTTCGGCGCCATTGGACGCTTCGCCCTGGACCGACAGCCCCTCGGCCATGCCCAGGATCTGTTTCAGGCCTTCCCGCACCAGAGTGTGATCGTCGGCCAGCAGGATGCGCGTCATGATGTTTTTTCGACCATGTCGGTGGTGATGGTGGGAACGGTGGCTATCAGGTGAAAGCCTTGTCCGGGTTCGCTTTGCAGGACGAGGGTGCCCCCAAGCAGCCGCACCCGCTCGCGGATGCCCAGCAGGCCAAATGATTCTGCCTTGCCCATTTGCGTCGGGGTGGCCCCGACACCGTTGTCGCGGATATCGATACGGCATTGCCGTGCGTCGCACTCCAGGCGCAGGGTGATGCGGGTGGCGCCGGCATGGCGCGCCGTGTTGGTGAACGCTTCCTGGACGATACGGAATACGGCGGTCGTGAGTTCATGGCCCAACTCTATCTGCTCATCGCCGATATGAACATCCGTCTCAATAGCGTAGCGCTCGCTGAAGTCCTGTGCTAACCATTCGACCGCCGCGAAAAGTCCCAGGTCATCCAACATGACAGGCCGCAAGTTGGAGGCGATGCGCCGGACCGAGGCCACGGTGGCGTTGATCAAGGCATGCAGCGACGCCGCCTGCGCGCGGGCCGCCGCCGCACCGTCCGGCAGCATGCCTTCCAGCAGCGACAAGCCCATCTTCATGGCCGTGAGGCTTTGGCCGAGGTCGTCATGCAGTTCACGCGCGATATGGGTTTTTTCTTCCTCGCGAATGTTCTGGATGGCGGTCGACAAACGCGTCAGTTCGTTGCGTGACGATTCGAGTTCGCGGTTGGCCCTTTCCCGTTCGGTGACGTCGCGCAACTGCACGGTGTACAGCTTGCCGTGCTCGTCTTCCCATTGCGAGATGGACGCCTCCAGCGGGAATTCCTCGCCATTGGCGCGCAGGCCGGTGACCTTGCGGTCGCCGCCCATCTGCCGCTCGGATACGCCGGTGCGGCCGAAGCGGGCCAGGTCCTGCGGGTGCGTGTGGTGGAAACGGCGCGGGATGAAGCGGTTGAGCGATGTGCCGATGGCTTCGGCGGCGGGGCACAGGAAGATGCGCTCGGCCGCCGGGTTGAAGATGACGATGGTCTGCGTGGCATCGACCGTAATGATGGCCTCCATGGCCGATTGGATGATGCCGTAGAGACGGGTTTCGCTGGGGGCAGGCATGGCGGAAGAGGGAGCGCAGAAAAGCCGAGATCAAAGTATACGGCGGGGTCCGGGAACCAGGAGCGCCACGGGGCGCCGGCAGACCCGCCGCCAGATCCGCCGCCTTAGTGCGACAGCAGCACCGGCACGGCGGTGGCCCGCAAGACGGCACTGCAGGCGCCGCCCATGACCCATTCACGCAGGCGGTGATGGCCGTAGGCGCCCATGACGACGAGGTCGCTGCCCCGCTCGTCGGCGCATTCCAGGATGAGCCGGCCGACGTCGTTCTGATGGCCATCGCGTATCAGCCGCTGGGGGGGCGGGTAGCCGTGCGCGGCGAAGTAATCGTGCAGGTCGTCCCGCACGGCCGGCGTGACCGGGCGCGAGGTCACCGACAGCACCAGCAGTTCGTTGGCCCGGCGCAAAACGGGATCGGCGTCGGTCAGCGCCCGCGCCGCCTCGCGCCCCTGGTCCCAGCAGAACATGACATTGCGGCCCAGCGGCGGCAGGTCCCCCTGGGTGGGGATGATCAGCACCGGCCGGCCCAGGGTCATGATGATGGATTCGGTGAAATAGGGGGTGACCACGCTTTCCGGGTCGTCTTCGCCGGACTGGCCCAGTACCAGCAGGTCACAGGTGCGCGCATGGCGGGCCAGCGCTTCGGCCGGCAAGCCTTCGGGCGCGCGCCATTGGACCGGAACGCCGGCCTCGCGCGCCGCGCTTTGCAGCAAGTTGTGCGCGGCCTTGCGGTTATCCGTCAGGCGGCGCTGCAGCACGGCGTAGACGTCGTCCGGGACGATGCCTTCGTCATAGGCGTATTGCGGCGGCAGGTAGCTGGTGTAGATGCCGACCAGGGCGGCCTCGTGGTCGCGGGCGACCTGGGCCGCGGCCCGCACGCGGCGTGTGCACGCGGCGTCGTCATCGAGGTGGACGGCGATGCGTTTGAACATGGGCAACCCCAGCAATCATGAAATTTCAGCCTGGATCGTAGGCGCGTGGGACGGGCGGCATATTGATGTGGCTCAAACGGCATGCGGGTGGCGGCCGCCGAATGGTGCTTGTTTAACGCTGTTTTGATAAATGTGACGGCGCACCGCTGCGATGTGGCGGTAACCAGGACGAAAGCGAAGCTAAACAAGCTGAAACCTTTGCTCTCGCCATGCCCGCCGTACGCCCGTAGCGGCAGGGAACCAGGAGCCCTTGCGTGTGAACCGACCAGACATCCCCGCGATGCCTTTTTTTGCCTGGCATCGCGCACGCAGATCGAAAAGGCCACGCATGACCATTCAAGAACATTCACTTCCAGTAGCCACGCAACCGCCATACTGCCAAGGCGGGCCCTTGGTGCCATTGGCCCCGTCCGGCGCGGGCGACGGCCTGCGCTTTCAGCCTGGCGGTGCCAGCGCACCCCTGGCCTCGAAAAAACGTTCGCACAGCGTCAGGGAAAACCTGGTCAAGCTCAAGAATTTCCTGGTGCCGAAGTCCGAAGAAAGCAAGGCAAAGCACGCAGCGAAGAAGGCGGCCAAGGCGGCGGCCAAGGAGGCGGCAAAACAGGAGGCCAATCAGGTGGCCAATCAGTGGGCGGTCATGCCGTCCGCTGGCCTCGGACAAGTCGACAGGATACGCCGTGGCTCATCTTCGAGCTGGTCTACGGGATCGAGCCACGCAATCGCCGAGGGAACCGTGTCCTTCGATCACGGGGACGTCAACGTCGTGTCCCACCACGACGAACGTCCGGTGGACGTGGAGAACGCCGACATCGGCTCACGCAGCACCAGGCATGGTGCGAGTCTCAAGCGCACACTGTCGGGCTTGTTCAGCCGGCACCGGGGGCACGATGGCCCCCACATCGAGGAAATCGGTCGGCCAGGCCCCGCCGACGCCAAGGAATACGCGCGAAAGCGGAAAAAGAGGGCAAAGGCCGTCCACAGATCGGCCGAGGCTTTCCTGAGTTGCCTGGAGGGCACGTTCACCAAGGTGGTCAAGCCGGAGAAGGTGCGCCAAAACTCCAGGTTCAGGAAGTCCTGCCGAAAAGTGAGGCAGACGATGTCCCAGGCCGTCGTATTTACCCAGGCCAGGTTGGACCCTGTGACCCTCGGCGCCGCCTCCGCGGTGACCGGCGGTAAATCCATCGAGAGGGATTTTGCCGATCGCATGAGCGCTTTCATCGACACTTGCGACCATGCAGGCTTGCCCGCCAGTGACCAGGGCTATGTGCAGCCGCTGCGCGATGCGCTCAAGGGTGCTGACCTCTATGGCCTGAATCGTACTCGCCTCTATGCCAGGGACGAGGATTTTCGCGACAAGGCCAAGGCCATGTACGGGAACAGCGGCAGTGACAGCGACGACAGCGCGGACTCCCACGTCAAGGCGGAGCGCAAGCGCCGGGTGGACGTTTTGATGAGCAACCTGGACCAGGCCGCGACGGCGCAAATGAAGTTCCTGCTGCAGCAGGCGCCCGTCGGAGCCTTGTTCAACGCGGGTCTGCTGATCCAGATGCGGGGTGAGGATTACAAGGAGCTCCTGCCCGTCATCGCCGACGGCTTCGTGGATCTGTACAAGGGCTATCGATGCGGCCTGCACAACGAGGGCGAGACGGAGCAGGACTATATCGCCCGCGTCATCGAGGAGCACGCGCCGGAATGGATGCAGTTACCCATAAGGATCGCCCTGGGCGCCGATCCCGACAGCGCTGCGTGCGTCCAGACCGACGTGGCAAATACCATCGCCAGGAGCATGCTCGGCGCCAAACAGTTGCCAATTGCGGCGCTGCTGGCACTGGGAAAATTACTGGAGAAGCGATCGTTGTCCGGCCATGATCGCGCCGTCTCGCGTGCAATGGCCGCAACCCTGAATCTGAGCGATGCGGGTATCCAGAAGGAAAACGTGGCGCACGAGGTCGGCAAGGTCATGGAGGCTTTCCGCCATTACCTGGGCCTTGCGGGCTCGGGGATATCTCCGGACGCGGGAGACGCGCAATACTTGCTCGGCAAGCGGCTGTTCGACAACATGAATGGAATCGCCGCCGCGCTGCCTGCACAGGAGCCTGTTGGCGCGGTCGTTCCGTTCGACAACCAGGCCGTGCAATCGAGTCTCGCCAGAATGGCTGATGCCAGCAAGGCCGACACCAACAGGCCGGTGCGCAGGCGCCAGGGCGCACAGGCAGGTCCAGGCGGCGGCGTGGCAGAAACCGCGCTGGACGATGCGACTGCCCACGCGCTGAAGATGGCGAGGTCCCCCCTTCCTGCCTGGGGGCAGATCCCGGAGCGGCGCGGCGAAATGCTTGTCTATCACCGAGGCGGCGTGGTGCGTCGCGTCATCGGTGAGATCTGGTTCCATGTCCAGTCCGCGTTCAAGAGCGGCCGCGACCTGCAGGAACGGCGCGCACAGCGACGGCATGTGAATGTGGCAAGCGGGGTGCATCGCGTCGTGCATAACCTGTTCTTGCCCGACGGCGGGACAAGGACCTCCAGGAAGCTGGACGTCGAAACGCGGGCCCTGATCGCTTCCATCAAGCAGCTGGCAAGGAGCGAGGGCGAGGATTATGCGTGGGCTTACGTGAGGGAGCAGATGGAAGTGGCGCTGGCGACCGGTCGCCGGGGACAACTGCAAGACGCCGGCAAGGTGCTGTTCGACGATCCGATCAAGGGACTCGTTCTCTCGGGGCAGCAGCGGCGGTGGTGGACGCGCGCGTGGAACTACGTGATCGGCAAGTTCTTCGAAACTCCTTCCGATAGCAGTGTCGTCGAGCGCGCCGGAAAAATACGGGAGGTCGCCGGCGAGTCCTTGCACAAGGTCGTCGTGCATATCTTGCTGCGTGACGTGCTGGCCAGGGTTGTCGGCGCGGTGCGGGATGCGCGTCCTGTCGAAACGCTCCACGCTTTCAGGAGCCTGATGGAGGCCTATGCCGCATCGGGAAGAGGCAAGGACTTCGAAACCTGGCTCAGGCCGGCAGCGCAGTTGCTGAACCCCGATGACGCGGAGTGGATGATGGAAAGGCTGGAAAGGTATTCGTTCTCGAACGGCGGACACATGATCGATGTCTTCCAGCCCAAGCTGGACGAGGTCAAGCTGCTGGTCGATAAGGATGAATACATCGTGTACGAAGACTTCGCCGAAGCCCTGTATCGCGCCTTCGTGCAGGTGCATGCCGACAGGGAAATGGGCAGTGCCGGCGGGAGCGCATCCAGCGACGCGGACAGCGAGGGCAGCCAAGCCGGTACTCGATCAGGCAGCGAACCCGGCAGCCGGGGGAGCAGCCAGAATGGCAGCCGCGAAGGCAGCCGCGATGGCAGCCCGACCCCGCGCTTCACCAACCGCAACTTTGGTCACCTCAGCAAGACGGACCTCGTGCTCGCAACGGGCAAGACCGTGCTCTCCCAATTCGCACCGTCTTCGCCCAGGGAAACGGCGCTCTAGGTATTCCGTTTCAGGCGATCCCGCCTCCGCCTTGCCCTGCTTCGCCGGCGCCGTGCCAGCCTCGGGGCGCCGCCGGGTAGCCTGGATCGCGGGCGTGGGGGTACAGTTCGGGTTGAGGGGGGAATTGACCCAGATCATGGCGTCCAGGCGGCGTACGCCCGATCATGGTTATATCAACGTCGACCCTAGGAGAGTTGTACATGTATCGCAAAATTCTGGTTGCCCTCGACGGCAGCGACGTGGCCCAGGCCGCTTTCGAGCACGCCTTGCACCTTGGCGGCAAGGAAAACGCGGAAGTGCTGCCGGTCTATGTCATCGAATATTCCAGCGCCTACTACACCACCGCCGTCTATGACGTGACGCCGGTACGCGACGCCATGATCGAAGAGGCCAACAAGGTGGTGACGGCCGCCAACGAACGCCTGGCGGCCGCCGGAGTGCGCGGCAAGGCGCAATTCATCGACAAGGAAGGCATTTCCCCCACCATCGCCCAGCAATTGCAGGACACGGCGCAGGAAGTGGGCGCCGACCTGGTGGTGCTGGGCACCCACGGCCGCCGCGGTTTCCAACGCATGATGCTGGGCAGCGTCGCTGAAGCCTTCCTGCGGCTGGCGACGTGCCCGGTGCTGCTGGTGCCGGCCAAGGCGGTGGCGGAGCAGGGCTGATTCAGCTGATCGGCGCCGGCGCCGTGCCGCCCTCCTGGGCGGCCTTCAATTCCATCAGCAGGCTGTGCAGCATTTCGGTGGACAGGCCATGCAGCACCAGCCGGTAGCCGGCCCGCAGCGTCGACATGGGCACCAGCGGATGGTTGTTGTTGACCAGGATCAGGTGCTGCGGCGCCCCCAGCAGCTTGGCCGCGTAGATCCCTATGGTCTCGTCCAGCTGCAGGGAATTGGCCGCGCGCCAGAAGTCGTTGTCCGTCAGCATCAACTGGTACAGCGGCGTGAACAGTTCGATCGCGCTTTGCAGGTCGAGGAAGTTCATTGGCCGGTGCGGCAGGTCCTCCAGGCGCAAGCCGGGATCGCGGATCATCGAGTAGTCCACCGACGCCGGCGCCTGCATCTCCACACCCGCGTCGCGTAGCGCCTGGTTCAGGCGGATGACGAAATTGAACAGGTTCAGGTCGTGCTTGACGAAGAGTTCGTCTTCCAGGTCCTCGATCTTGCGCGGCTCCAGCGGCGTGGTGGTGATGGGGACCGGCGAGTTGGCCGCGATGAACGCCAGGATCTGTGCGCCCAGATGGAAATGCCGCAGGATCAGCCAGTTGGCTTCGGGTGAGACGAAGCGTTCCAGGCCCCATGCCAGGATGCGATGCAGCAGCCGCGAATGCGACCAGCGCTTGGGCAGGAACGTCTTCACGACCTGGATCAGGATGATGAAGGCACGTGCCAGCGGGCGCAGGAAGGGCAGCAGGTATTGGCGCGAGCGGCTGCTGGAATCCGTCAGCCAGGCCTTCTTCACGGGGTCCGGCAAGGGCGTGCTGCGGTCCAGGTACAAGGCCAGCCAGGGATTGGGATCGGCGGGGTCGTGGCCCTGGGCGAGGAAATCGGGCTCCTGGTTCATGCTGCGTCGTCCTTGTTCGTGACGCCACTGGCGTTGCTGCCGGCGCCATCGTAGGGGTGATCTTCGGGGTGATCTTCCATCACATACTGGAACTGCATCAGATACAGCGCCGCCGTCCTGCGCGCCGTCTCCGCGATGCGCCGCTCGGCCGTGCCGCTGTCGTCGCAGTCCAGCGCCAGTTCCACCGCGGCCAGCCAGCGCGCCAGATGGTGTTCGTCATTGTGGCCGTGGTATTCGAGGAAGCGGAAGGCATCGGGCGGCAACGCCAGGCTGGCCTTCAACAGCGGCAGCAGGGCCGGCACGATGCGCTGGCCGGTGCCTTCGATGATGTAGATGGCCCCCAGCAGGCCGATCGGGTCACGCGTGGCGGCCAGGCTGTGCAGGTAGGCATTGAGCGCCTCGCCGCCCGGATTGCGGCGCAAGCCGTCGATATCCTCGACGGTGCCGCCCGCCTTGCGGTAGTCCTCGAACAGGATCTTGAAGTCGTTCTGTTCCTCGCCCGCGTGTGTGTCGATCAGCGCGGCAAGGGGCTGGTAGTCGGGGCCCAGCGATGCGGCGCCTTCGCGCATCCACTTGCTGCCTTCGCGCACCTGGGGAATCCAGTTGGCCATCCAGTTCACGTAATCGGCCGGCTGGAAGCGGCGATTGCGCAAGTGACGGATGACCGGCGTGCGCCAGACGCGGGAACGATAGTCGTGCCAGATTGACGCCAACTCCGTCAGCAGCGCGCCCAGGCCTTCGGGCGCGCTGTCGGGGGCATGCGGCGGGGCGATATCTTCCGCGGCGGCGGACGCGGTGTGGCTGGCGCCGGTCCCGGTCCCGGCTCCGGCTCCGGCTCCGGCCCGTGGTCCGGAAGCGCGCTCGGGCTCAGGGGCGCCAGCGTCGGCGCGGGCGGCTGCCGCCGCGCTTTGGCGGCGACCTGGATCCGTGGCAGCCGACGTCGCAGCCGTCGTCCCATCCGCCGCTTCGACTTCCCACAACATGTACGCCGTCGTGAAGCGGCCCGATTCGGGGATGTAGCAGAGGATCTGCTCACCCGGCCGGATCTCGCGCGTCTCCAGGAATTCGGCCAGCATGATCAGGATGGACGCCGCGCCGGTATTGCCGCGCCAAGCCAGATTGCTGAACCAGCGTTCGCGCGCGATCGCCAGGCCGGCCTTGTCCAGCAGGTCCTCCACCACCGGGATGAATTTCTCGGACGAGTAATGGCACAGGAAATGGTGGATTCGATGGGGATCCACCCAGCCATCGCGCACCAGGCCCGCGTATTCATGGATGCCGATGTCGAACAGGTGCGGCAGCAGCCGGATGTCCTGGCGCAGCGACAGCGCGCCGTCGGCCTCGGCGTCGGTCCAGGAGGGATAGTCCAGGTGCCCGCGCGCACGGTCCGCCGACAGCCCCAGCTGCATGCAGACCGGATAGTCGCCGGAGAACGCGCGCTGGTGCACCCACTTCAGCCGCAGGCGCACGCCGCGTGACACGCCAGGCAGCGCACGGCGGCCCTGGCCCAGCACCAGCGCGCCCGCGCCGTCGGACAGCATCCAGCGCAGGAAATGCGCGTCGAAATCGGCGTCATAGCCGCGTGCGGCAAAGCGCGAACGCTTGAACAGGCGCGAGGGCATTTCGCTGGCCACGGCCAGGGCACTGGCGTGGCCGCCCAGTTCCACCGCCTGTGCCGCCGACTGGATCGCCGCCACGCCCGCGGCGCAGATGCCGTGCAGCGACAGCGCTTCCATGGGCGGCGCCGCCAGTTCGCCCTGGATCATATTGGCGAACCCCGGCATCAGGGCGTCGCCGCCGGACGAGCCGCTGGCCAGCAACGAGACCTCGTCGAGCTGGATCTCGTTGCGTCGCAGGCAGTCGCGGATGGCGCCGACGGCAAGCTGCGCATTGGTCATGGTGGTGGCGCCTTCGGCGTCGATCGCGTAGTAGCGCTGCTTGATGCCGTTCTCCGCCAGGATGCGCTGCTTGATGCGGCCGGAGATGCGATTCAAGGGCGCGATGTAGCGGTCCATTTCTTCGTTGGACACAGGGCTGCCCGGCATGAAATAGCCGGCGCTTTCCAGATAGACACGATGAAACGGGGTAGGCATGGTGTTCTCTGAGGTGACTACGAGGTGTCCTAGCGGACGTTATCGGTAGCGTAATGGGTGGCGGGATCGGCGGTCGCGGTGCTTTGCTCCTCCACGAGCGAGCCGGGCGGGCCTGCCGGCGCCATATGTGAGCGGGTGCGGAAGCGCGCGCTGAAGGACCCCAGGACATATACGCGGAACATATAAGGCAGCAGGCCGCCTTCATTCAGGGTGGCGGGGATGCGTGCCCGGTAGTGCTCATCATGCAGGCGGGCCAAGGCCGACCAATGCGCGCGCGAGTGCTCGTGATGCGCCGTATGCAGGCCGATATTGAAAAGCAGGGGATTGAGCAGGCCTTCGAAATTGCGCGCATAGCTCAATGTCCGTCCCCGTTGCGGCCCGCCGTCGGCATGCGCGTGCTGCAGGTAATTGGTCGCCAGCAGCCAATGCAGTCCATGCAGCTGCGGCACGATCACGTAGACCAGGGCCTTGGCGGGATGCAGCGCCAGCAGCCCGCCCCACAGCCCCAGCCAGGCGGCGTATTGCGCCATGCAGTAGCGCCAGGCGCCTGGGTGATGGCGCCTGAGCCGGCCCAGCCAGGCAGTGAATAGCGGGTATAGCACCCACACCGCCTGCAGTGGATGGATCAGGTAGCCCCATAGATGGTTCGTGTCGCCGCCGAATCGATAGGTACGCGCGGCATCGCGCGGGCCATGCCGATGCCGGTGGTGATTCGCCACGTGGGCCGGGTAGAACACGAACGTGGGATGGCCTTGCAGCAGCGTGATCCAGAAGTCGGTGGCGCGATTGGCCCGGCGCCCGTGCCACATCCGCAAGTGCGTGTGGTTGTGATGGATCACGCCTATGCCCAGCGTCAGGAACAGCATCAGCGCGTACAGCGGCCACCAGAAACCGTGCATCCATTGCCATGCCGCCAGGGCGGGCAGGGCGGCCAGATAGGCCAGGCTTTGCCAGTCGCGGCGATGGCGCAGCGTCGGCAGGGCCAGGCGTGGCCCGGATCGCTCCCGGCGCCCGGCGCGGTCCTGCCGTTCCGTTTGCGCCGATCCTTCAAGCGCGCGCATCGGAATGCGATCTCTGCTCGTAGGCATCCAGCTGCCGGGCGGCCGCGTCGGCGGTCAGCCGCGTACGGAACAAGCGGTCCATGAACGTGAACTGGAAGCCATAGTTGCCGTGATAACAGGCATGGTGCAGATGATGCCGGCGGCTGGCTGCGAACCAATGCGCATAGGACACGCGCGGGAAGAAGTCGTAGTTGGCGTGGCCTATGCAATTGAAGAACAGGCTGAACAGCGGTACCGACAGCAGCGACCAGAAGCTGAAGTCGTGCAAGACCATGGGCAACAGGATGACGTTGCCCAGCATCAGCGCTTCGAGCGGGTGGAAGCTGTAGGTCGAAAAGGGCGTGGTGACGATGGACCGGTGATGCGGCAGATGGAAGCGCCGCAGCGGGCGGGTATGCAGCAGGCGATGGTTGATCCAGAAATGCACGTCATTCCAGGCCAGCAGGAACAGGATTTCCAGCGCGATGCGCGCGCCGCCGGCATCCAGGGCCAGGTGGGCCCAGCCCAATTGCAACAAGCCCCAGGGAAAGATCATGCCGGTGCCGAACAGCAGTACGGACACGCCGGACTGGGCGAGTTCACGCCGCAACTGTCCCGGCGCGAGGGGGCGCGGATCCAGGGGCCGGCCGATTCCAAGGGCGGGCAGGACGTGGTGGGTCAGCAGCCACGTGGCCGCACCGAACAACAGATAGATGCCGCCGAAGAACAGCAGTCCCGCCAGCATGACCTGCCAGGCGGACAAACCCAGGAACGCTAGTGCCATGATGCTTCTTATTTCACTAGGAGGGCGAATCATAGCGCCTGACCGGCATCGTCAAGGCGGCAACAGGAAAAAGGACCCGGCGGCGGGGCCGTCAGGTCCTTCTGTTCCAGCTGTTCAGATTCCAGGCGGCTGCGTCTTGAAAGCCTCCCTAACCCTTCCCGGAGTTCTGCTTGGAGCTCCTTCCTGGATGCCTCAGGCGGCCGGTTCGCTATTCGCCTTCAGCACCGTCAGGGCCGCCATGTTGACGATACGGCGCACCGTCGAGCTCGACGTCAGGATCTGCACCGGCGCGTTGACGCCCAGCAGGAAGGGGCCCACGGCGACGTTGCTGCCGGCGGCCGTCTTCAACAGGTTGTAGGCGATGTTGCCGGCATCCACATTGGGGCAGACCAGCAGGTTGGCCGAGCCCTTCAGCGGCGAATCCGGCAGCACCTTCAGGCGCAGCGCTTCGTCCAGCGCGCAGTCGCCGTGCATTTCGCCGTCGACTTCCAGGTCCGGCGCCTGCTCGCGGATCAGGCGCAGGGCCTCGCGCATCTTCTCGCCCGACGCCGAGCTGCCCGAGCCATAGCTGGAACGCGACAGCAGCGCCACCTTGGGCAGCAGGTTCATGCGCTTCATTTCCTCGGCCGCCGCGATGGTGTATTCGGCGATCTGTTCGGCGCTGGGGTTTTCGTTGACGTGGGTGTCCAGCAGCGCCACGGTGCGCTCATCCAGCAGCAGGATGTTCATGGCCGCATAGGTCTTGGCGCCCGGCTTCTTGCCGATGACCTCGTCGATGAAACGCAGGTGGTCGTGGTAACCGAACACTGTGCCGCAGATCATGCCGTCCGCATCGCCCAGGCGCACCATCATCGAACCGATCAGGGTCAGGCGGCGGCGCATGTCCACGCGCGCCATTTCCTTGGTGACGCCCTTGCGGTTCATCAGGTCCCAATACGTCGTCCAGTATTGATGGAAGCGCTCGTCGAATTCCGGATTGGTGACTTCCACGTCCTGGCCCAGGCGCAGGCGCAGGCCGAATTTTTCGATGCGCGACAGCAGCACGGCGGGGCGGCCGACCAGGATGGGGCGTGCCAGCTTTTCGTCGACGATGACCTGCACCGCGCGCAGCACGCGTTCGTCTTCGCCTTCGGTGAAGACGATGCGGGCTTTGCCGCCGTCACGCACGTATTGCTTGGCCGCGGCGAACAACGGCTTCATGAAGGCGCCGGAATGATGCACGAACTGCTGCAACTGGTCGGCGTAGGCTTCCAGGTCGTTCAGCGGGCGGGTGGCCACGCCTTCTTCCATGGCAGCCTTGGCCACGGCCGGCGCGATGCGCACGATCAGGCGCGGATCGAAGGGCTTGGGAATGAAATAGTCGGGGCCGAAGGAAATGTCATAGGTGCCGTAGGCGGCCGCAACGATTTCGTTCTGCTCTTCCTCGGCCAGGCCGGCGATGGCGTACACCGCCGCCTTTTCCATGCCGCGGGTGATGGTGGTGGCGCCCACGTCCAGCGCACCGCGGAAGATGTAGGGGAAGCACAGCACGTTGTTGACCTGGTTCGGGTAGTCCGAACGGCCGGTAGCCATGACGGCGTCGTCGCGCACGCTCTTGACCACTTCAGGCAGCACTTCCGGGGTCGGGTTGGCCAGGGCCAGGATCAGCGGCCGGGGCGCCATCTTGGCGACCATCTCGGCTTTCAGCACGCCGCCGGCCGACAGGCCCAGGAACACGTCGGCGCCTTCGATGACTTCCGTCAGCTTGCGCAGGTCGGTCTTGCGCGCGAAGCGCTCCTTGTCCGGGTCCATCAGCGCGACGCGGCCTTCGTAGACCACGCCTTCGATGTCGGTGACCCAGATGTTTTCCAGCGGCAGGCCCAGGTCCACCATCAGGTCCAGGCAGGCCAGCGCGGCGGCGCCGGCGCCGGAGGCCACGACCTTGACCTGCTTGATGTCCTTGCCTACCACTTTCAAGCCGTTGATGAAGGCGGCGCTGACGGTGATGGCGGTGCCATGCTGGTCATCGTGGAAGACCGGGATCTTCATGCGTTCGCGCAACTTGCGCTCGACGGTGAAGCACTCGGGCGCCTTGATGTCTTCCAGGTTGATGCCGCCGAAGGTGGCTTCCAGGCCGGCGATGATGGTGACCAGCTTGTCGGGATCGGTTTCGTTGATCTCGATGTCGAAGACGTCGATGCCGGCGAACTTCTTGAACAGTACCGCCTTGCCTTCCATCACCGGCTTGGAGGCCAGCGCGCCGATATTGCCCAGCCCCAGCACGGCCGTGCCGTTGGTGATGACGCCGACCAGGTTGCCGCGCGCGGTGTAGCGGATGGCATTGACGGGGTCAGCAACGATTTCCTCACACGCCGCGGCCACGCCGGGCGTGTACGCCAGCGCCAGGTCGCGTTGGGTCACCAGGGGCTTGCTGGCGGTGACGGCAATCTTCCCGGGCACGGGAAACTCGTGATAGTCGAGCGCGGCTTGGCGGTCGTTGCTGGTGGTCATTGCTTTCCTCTCCTATGGCCTGTGGCCTGTTTCGGCTTGCAGACGTGAATTCTAGGCTTCAAGGCATAACTATAAAATTCTGAATTGCTATGATTCAATAATGTTTTCCTTATGTATTGACCAAGGGCGGCCCTGACCATGGCTGGATTCGACGCCGACGAGGTGCTGCGCCGGCTGGGTGCGCGCCTGAAAATGCGCCACCTGACCCTGCTGCTGAACATCCGCCGCTATGGATCGCTGACGCGGGTGGCCGAACGCATGGCCAGCAGCCAGCCCGCCATCACCAATGCGCTGGCCGAGCTGGAGGGCATGTTCGGCGCGCCGCTATTCGACCGGTCCGTGCGCGGGATGGCGCCCACCGCCCTGGGCGAGGTGGTGCTGGGCCGGGCCAGCGCCATGGTGCACGACCTGGAACATCTGGTCCGCGATATGGAAACCGTGGTGGCCGGCCATGCGGCGCACCTGCACATCGGCGTGATTCCTTACATTTCCGGGCGCATCCTGTCCGCTGCCATCCAGCGCACCCTGCCGGACGGCCAGCGGCGGCTGACCGTGACGGTGCACGAGGCGGCCAGCGAGCAGTTGCTGGCGCGCTTGGGCGAACATGACGTCGACATGGTGATCGGCCGCGCCTCGGCCACGCTGGACCTGGAGGGTGTGGCCTTCGAACGGCTCTACCAGCAGCAGCCCAGGCTGATCGCCAGCCGCCGGCTGGCCGCCCAACTGGGACGCACGCGCCTGGACTGGCCGGTGCTGGTGGAACTGGACTGGATCCTGGGCGCTCCGCACACCCCCATGCGAGAGCAGGTGGCCGACATGTTCCTGGGCGCCGGGCTGGCGCCACCCACGCCTATCGTCGAGAGCGGTTCGGCCAGGCTGATCGGCGAGATGATTGCCGCCAGCGAGACCGCCGTCTCCATCGTCCCGTCGGACGTGGCGGACGAACTGGTGCGTATCGCCGGGGTGGCCATCGTGCCGTATTCCTTCAACTGGACCCTGCCGCCCATCGCGCTGTTTACCCGCGCGCAAGGCGCCCGCCCGGTCGACACGCTGTTCGCCGAGTCGTTGCGGCAGGTCTGCCGGGAGATTTTCGGGGGCGCGCCGGGGGATGCGGGCGCCGGCCGGGGCACGGGTAGCATGGCGTTGCGGTAGATCGCGGGCGTGGCCGGGGAGCCATGCGTTGCGGTGAATGCTGAGTTCTTGCCTGGCAAATATGGCGCTACGGTCAATCCCCGGTCATCGATTATTGACTTGAAGTAAAGAGTCTTTCGCCTGGGCGGTGCTGTTTGCGCGACGGCAATTCCGGCAAACTGCGTTTTTATTTTGCTATGCAGCAAAACGCTGCAGCCGGATCCCACCATGTCTGATCTACCAAGCTCGACCGCCGGCACGCGGACGGAAACGTCCTCCGCGTTCCCGCTATTTGCCCTGGCCGTTGGCGCCTTCGGCATCGGCACCACCGAGTTCTCGCCGATGGGGCTGTTGCCCGTCATCGCCGAGGGCGTACACGTTTCCATTCCCAGCGCGGGGATGCTGGTCAGCGCCTACGCCATCGGCGTGATGCTGGGCGCTCCCTTGATGACGCTGGCGCTGTCGCGCTGGTCGCGCCGCCGCGCCCTGATCGTCCTGATGAGCATCTTCACCGTGGGCAATCTGTTGTCGGCGCTGGCACCCGGGTATTACACGCTGCTGCTGGCGCGCCTGGTGACCAGCCTGAACCACGGCGCCTTCTTCGGCCTGGGTTCGCTGGTGGCCGCCAGCGTGGTGCCGCGCCACAAGCAGGCCAGCGCCGTGGCCACCATGTTCATGGGACTGACCATCGCCAATATCGGCGGGGTGCCGGCCGCCACCTGGCTGGGCCAGACCATAGGCTGGCGCATGTCCTTCGCCGCCACTGCCGTCCTGGGCATCCTGGCCATGGGCACGTTGTGGCTGGCCCTGCCGCGCGGGGAAAGCGGACGGCGTCCGGACGTGCGCGTCGAGTTGTCGGTATTGACGCAGCCTGCCGTGCTGGTGGCGTTGCTGACGACCGTGCTGGGTTCCGGCGCCATGTTTACGCTGTATACCTATATTGCGCCGACCCTGCAGTCGCTGACCGGTGCCGGCCCGCAGTTCATCACGGCCATGCTGGTGCTGATCGGTGTCGGTTTCTCCCTCGGCAATGCGGCTGGCGGCAAGCTGGCGGACCGCTCGCTGGTGGGCAGCCTGATCGGCTTCCTGACGCTGGTGATCGTGGTGATGCTGGCCTTCCCCTTGCTGGGCCAGACCCACGTTGGCGCTGCCGTGTCCTTGCTGCTGTTCGGCGTTGCGACGTTCGCCGTCGTGCCGCCGTTGCAGATGGGCGTGATGCGGGCCGCCGAACGGGCACCAGGCCTGGCGTCTTCGGTCAACGTCGGCGCGTTCAACCTGGGTAATGCCCTGGGCGCGGCGGTGGGCGGCGCGACGATTTCGGCGGGCCTGGGTTATGGCGCGGTACCCGTGGCGGGCGCGGCCATCGCCATCGCGGGGCTGTTGCTGGTTCTTGTGCAGGCTACCCGCCGACGCCGGCTGGCAGTGGCGTGAATTCAATTCAATAAGGAATAAACATGACTACATCCACCATCCCCCGTTTCGGTATCGGTACTTTCCGTTTGAAGGACCAGGTCGTCATCGACTCCGTGCGCACCGCCCTGGAACTGGGCTATCGCGCAGTCGATACCGCGCAGATCTATGGCAATGAAGCCGAAGTCGGGCAGGCCATCGCCGAATCCGGCGTGGCGCGGGAAGACATTTTCCTGACCACCAAGATCTGGGTCGACAACTATGCCCCCGAGAAACTGGCCGCCAGCCTGGAAGAAAGCCTGCGCAAGCTGCGCACCGATCATGTCGACCTGACCTTGATCCACTGGCCCGCGCCGGGCAACGGTGTGTCGTTGGAGGCCTATATGACCGCCCTGGCGCAAACCCGCGAGCGTGGGTTGACGCGCCAGATCGGGATTTCGAATTTCAATATCGCGCTGACGCGCGAGGCCATCGCGGCGGTGGGTGAGGGCAATATCGCCACCAACCAGATCGAGCTGAGTCCCTATCTGCAGAATCGCAAGCTGGCGCAATTCCTGCAGGGGCAGGGCATCACCGTGACGTCCTATATGACGTTGGCCTATGGCAAGGTGCTGGGCGATCCCGTCCTTGGCGAGATCGCGGCGCGGCATCAGGCAACGCCGGCGCAAGTGGCCCTGGCCTGGGCCATGCAGCTGGACTATGCGGTGATCCCGTCGTCGACCAAGCGTGCCAACCTGGCAGGAAATCTGCAGGCGCAGACCCTGCGCCTGTCCGACGCCGACATGACCGCCATCGCCGGCCTTGAACGCAACGGCCGCGAAGTCAGCCCGGCTGGCCTGGCGCCTGACTGGGATTGACGGTCAGTTAGCTGCGGGTAGCGGCGGCCGTCGCGGGCAGCGTCGTCTGAGTGTTATACAACTTTTGTGTTGTAAATCATAAATACAACCTAAGGATTGTATTTCGACTTTACAAGCTATCTTGCGTATTTCTGTTTTACTCACCATACTGCGTAAAGCAAAAATACAACGTGAGGCTTGTATGCCAGACTTCGCCGTCCGCACCGCAGAGCAGCTTCCAACCTTGCTTCAGGGATTCCGCAAACAGTCCGGCTTGACCCAAGCGGATACGGCCATGCGCCTGGGTATCAGTCAGCAAGCCTTGTCTAATATCGAGCGCAATGCCGACAAGGTCAGCGCCGACCGGCTGCTGGAGCTTCTGAGCATCCTGGGCGTCGAACTCGTGCTGCGTAAGTCCGGTGACTTGCCAGCCCCCGCCCCATCGGCTGGCCCCAGTTGGTGAGTCCATGGGGCGACGCTCGCACACTCGCACCCTGAATCTCTGGATGAACGGCGAATTCGTCGGCACCTGGAGCGTACAGCCGCATGTCGGAGACGTCCTGCAGTATGCCGACGCTTGGGTGGCGTCTCCCCAAGGCCGTCCGCTATCGCTGTCCTTGCCCTTCATCCCGGGCAACCCGCCGCAGCGCGGCGAGGCCGTGCGCACCTACTTCGAGAACCTGCTACCGGACAGCAAGGAGATCCGCGAGCGTGTCGCCCGTCGGTACCAGGCCGACTCGACCAACGCGTTTGCCCTGCTGGCTGAAGTCGGTCGTGACTGCGTCGGCGCGCTGCAGGTGGTGCCGGGCCCTGAGGCGCCGGATGGCGTTCAAGAGGTGAATGCGACACCGATGTCCGACGCCGAGATTGCCCAACTGCTTCGCAACACCCTGACGCCAGGCCCCCTGGGCCGTGACGCTGCCGAGTACGAAGATTTCCGCATTTCCATTGCCGGCGCGCAGGAAAAGTCGGCCATGCTCTGGCACGACGGCCGATGGTGCCGCCCGCATGGCGCGACACCGACCACTCACATTTTCAAGCTGCCACTGGGCTTGGTCGCAAACATGAAATTCGACATGAGCGATTCGGTCGAAAACGAGTGGCTGTGCTCTGAAATCCTGCGCGCCTACCAAATGCCCGTGGCGACGACCAAGCCCTTGATGTTCGAGAACATGAAAGTGCTGGCCGTCGAACGCTTCGACAGGATGTGGTGGGAGAACCCCGAAGGCAAGCGCTGGCTCATCCGGTTGCCGCAGGAAGACATGTGCCAAGCGACGGGAACCCCGCCGCATTTGAAGTACGAGTCCGACGGCGGGCCTGGCGTGCGCCAGATCATGAAGCTGTTGGCCACGTCGCGCGCTCCTGATCGCGACCGACGCATGTTCTTCCAGGCCCAGGTCCTGTTCTGGATGCTTTGCGCCACGGATGGCCACGCGAAGAACTTCAGTATTTTCCTGCGCCAGGGCGGAACCTACGAACTCACCCCGCTGTACGACGTACTGTCGGCCTATCCCATCATCGGCAAAGGAGCGAATCAGCTGTCTCCCTACAAGGCCAAGATGGCCATGGCCGTGCGTTCGAAAAACGCCCATTGGGTCATGCGCGACATCTTGCGCCGGCACTGGATTGCCGTGGGCACTGAGCACGGCGTGGTCAATCACAACGGTCAGGGCGTGGAGCATGTCCTCGACGACCTGGTCGCGCGCACGCCCGGAGTCGTGATGACCATCCGCGCGCTATTGCCGGATCGATTCCCCAGGTACGTGGCCGACTCCATCCTTGAGGGCTTGCAAAAGGCGGCCGATACCCTGGCGGCTTAGCGGCAGAGGACCAGCAGGCGCCATGCGAAGTGTGTGAGCGTTAAAGTAGGCTTATTTTTTAGAATCCTACTTTAATAGGTTATTCTCTTGATCGGCAGCGCCTAAAAGAGTAGGATGAATGGAAATAATCCTACTTTACTGATATGTCTACTCTTTCTTCCCTTGCGGAAGTCCTCCGCAATAGAGCATCCACGCTGGACGTGCCTCAAGCTGCGCTGCGTGAGAAAGCTGGAATCGCCAAACAAACCATGACCAATGTCATGAGCGGCCGGGAGGACTACAAGGTCAGTACCCTCCTTGCCGTCGCCGGGAGGCTTGGCCTTGAACTCGTGCTGGTACCCAAGGATGCCTCTCCAGGCTTGCTTGCAGCGCAGGTCAAGGCGCCAGCGGTGAAGTCCCGGGTTGCCGCCGCGCTGGAGGCGCTCGAAACTAAAAAGAACGATAAGCGCTCGCCATGAACGTCAAGGCGCTGGAGATTCGCATCGGCGGGCAGCGCGTGGGTGTGTTGTTCCAATACAGCCAGGAGGGCGGCCAGGTCATCAACCGCTTTGTCGCGGATGAGGCATTCATCGCAATGGCAGCCCCTCCCGTGGTTTCCACCAGTTTCCTGGCGAACAGCCCCGAGGAACAGGAACTCGCCTGGCGAGACCTTGCCAGCGTGCCACTGAACGGCAAGCTCTCCAGTGACGGCACCTCATGGTTGCTGCCTTCCTTCTTTCAAAATCTGCTTCCGGAAGGCGTCTTCCGCGACCACGTGGCGCAACTTCGGCACTGCGCTTCCGACGACCACTTCGAGTTGCTCGCAGCGTGTGGCAAGGACTTGCCCGGCAATGTCCATGCCCTGCCCATCTCCTTGAGCCGTGACGAGCTGACCCACTACATCACGCAGAATGCTGATGCCTTGGAGATGACGGTCACGGCGGATCCGTTGGAGGAGGGCGTATCGCTATCTGGCGTGCAACCCAAGCTTGGAGTCATCAAGGATGGCGAGCGCTACGTCGGACGGACCAAGGACCACGACACGCACATCATCGCCAAACTGCCCGTAGCCGGAACCGCGTTGCTCCCAGAAGTCGAAGACCTATCGCTTCGTCTCGCCGCCGCCGCCGGCGTGAATGTGTGCCAGGCGTACCTGGAACCGCTCAGCAAACTCGCCGCCCAGCATCATTACGACTTGAGCGGCACGGACGGCAAGCCCTTGGACGTAGCCCGGTCCCATTTCCTGGCCGTCGTCCGCTATGACAGAAGCCCCGCAGGACGCGTGCACTGCGAGGATTTCGCGCAAGTATTGGGGGTGATGCCTCAGAACAAATACACGAAAGCGTATTCATACACCGCTATTGCCGCGGTGATGATGGCCGAACCCAGTCTGGGCGAGTCCGCGGTGCATGAATTACTGCGCCGACTGGTTGCGAACGAAATGTTGGGCAACCTGGACATGCACCTCAAGAATATCGGCCTGTGGTATCCCGACGGGCGCACACCGGAGTTGCCACCGGCCTACGACATCGTCGCGCACGTGGTTTATCACAACGCCACGCGCGGCCACGGTTTACGCATACTTCCCGACGACGAGGACCTGGCCTTGCCGAAGGACAAATCATCGAGGGCACCTGACGCGGTCAGGCAGTTGGCCCACCGGCCAGCATTGACGCCCGTTGTCTTGCGTAGATTCTGCGACCTGGTGGGAATCCTGGAGCGCCCCGCCGCCAAGGTCATCAGCGACTGCGTCCGCGCTGCCGTCGACAAATGGCCGGAGATGATTGCGGCAAGCTTGCTGACGGAAAATCAAAAGTCCCGGCTTCTGGCCCACTTCTATGCACACCCGATGGTGGAAAGCGTGCGCAAGCGCCAGCATAAGACGTGAGATGGAGCGGGCACGAAGCACGGATGGACAGCGCAATGTCGCTCGCGACGTGCAAGTCTCGTTCAGCCCTTACCGAACATTGCCAGCCAGAGTGGCGTCAAGCCTGCTAAGTAAAACGTGATTCCGATCAGGTTGCACAGGCCGCAGGTAATCCCGAGCACCAACGCTGCTTTTTTACGACCGGCCGCTTCGCCCGGTGCTCTTGGCACGATGCGGTATGGGTTGGCTTCGCCAGGCAGCGGTGCTTCGTCTTTGGTCCATTCCGGCGGCAGCTTCGGCCGCGGCCGGAATCGTGCGTAGAGGGTCGCGTAAAGAGGCGAAGGCCAGCAGCCGATCCAATAAAGAATATTCAACGGATTGATGGATGGCCACCAGTTTCGAGCGCGCAGTTTTGCGACGATTTCCGCTGGCGTCGACAAATATCCCGACAGCGGTCCGTACTCTATCAACGCGCTGACCCAAGTGCGTGTGCCGGGCACCACTTCGATCTCGGGCAGGCTTTCGGGTGAGTCTTCCATATACCGGCGTATCATTTCCCAGACCTGTTGGCAGCCTTCGCGATTGGGCAGCGGGCCGGCGACGGTCATGCGCGACTTCCATTGATTCGGCTGATCGGGGTAGTACTCGATAAGCATCAAGCTCATTATCGGCCCGCCGCCTAGTTGGGCGGGGCCGAAACTTAATCGCGCATAAGGCCGCACGTGCTTCCAGTCCATCTGGAGCGCGACCTTGTTCTCGCGCATATAGACTGTTCCGGACTTGCGGTTGAAATGCAGATCGCCATAGCTGCTGAAAAGGCTGATTCGCACGAAATACACGGCCAATGCGATGGCGCCTACTGCCAGGGCCAGCAACAGGCAGGCAAAGGTGATGACTATGACGGTCCCCCATCCCGTGGGGTCGAGATAAAACATAGCGGCATAGGCCAACCAGGCGCTACCGATAGCGGTCGCGGTCATCAGGACCGCGAGGAAGGGGCCCATCGACTCGACGTCGGTCGCAATCGATCCCTCGTATGCCCAGACCATGGACCGTTGGTCCAGTTTCACCACAGACCGAATCGTGACCGGCTCTGCATCACTTAGCCGAGGCAGCTCGCCAGGTGTAAACGGTGTAATCGGGGCGGCGGCCGTCGTTTGCGTCGGGCTGTTGAGCTCTGCGTTTGCAAGTTTCTTTTTCTTCATTTATTGGCTGCCTTGCTTTCGTCTTCAGGATTTTGTCCGTCCACCGAGAACGATGGTAGCCGGGCCGTTCGGCCAGTAATGGACGACAACCTTTGGGGATCAGATATCCGTCGTTGAAGCATTGTATACAGGCGTGAATGGCATCAGCGGGTTGACAGGAGTATGCGGAGTTTTCTCCTTCCAGCCCGCTCCGATGTACAGGGTGATCTTAAATTAATTGATCATGAATGATGGAAGTCGTGATTCATCCAAGACGGAGTTTCCCGCATTTGGTTCACTTGGCCCGGCAGTTCCCCACCCCACAAGGAGGCCGAGCTACAGCTTCGCTTGAACTAG
This sequence comes from Achromobacter sp. HZ34, assembly GCF_002209485.1. Lineage (GTDB taxonomy): Bacteria > Pseudomonadota > Gammaproteobacteria > Burkholderiales > Burkholderiaceae_B > Bordetella_C. Next base: position 166,281 of record NZ_NJIX01000007.1, read on the forward strand.
GATGCGTCTGCCCAATGCCGGAGGCTGCATTTGACCAGCAACACACGTCGCTAATTCTTTGATAATGTGCGTACTCGCCAAACGACCAGATCAGCGATATGGACAACCAAGACCGCCCTCAAATGGAAGCCGCCCTCAAGCAGACGATCATTCCTGCATTGCGGTCTGCTGGGTTCAGAGGTTCTTTTCCCCATTTTCGTCGTATTGGGAATATCCAAACTGATCTTTGGACCTTTCAGGTTGACAAATACGGAGGTGGATTTGTGATCGAAATATCGTCCTGCCCTAGGGAAGGAATGACGACGGCTTGGGGGAAGTTCATTCCAGCTTCAAAGGTGACGGCCCACGACATCAACGAGCGTCTGCGTCTCCAAAACCATCCTGGATCCGACACCACTGCGTGGTACCGCTACGATACTGACGCTATCGATACAATTATTGCCAGAATTCTTGAGGCGCTTCCTCTTGCCGAAGATTGGTGGGCAGAAAGAAGTGTCCATGAGCTGGAAAACAGAAAGCGGGCTTAGCTAAGTCTGCTACCGGCCAGTTTCCGCCGTTCGCCCGGGCCTCGCAGCAGTCACCAGAACAGCTTGGCCCGCTCCAATAGCGGACGGAGCCGACCCGGTTCCCGAGAGGCTATACCGACGCGGTTGGCTTCGGCCCTTCGGCTTTTCCCCATCGTGAATTTCGACAATAGCTGCGACCAGTTTCGGTCAATGCTACCGAACTACAATGCACCCTTACTAAGTGCGTTTGACGAGATCGAGAACAAAAAATGTTTGGTCAATCGAAAGGTCAAGGAGTGCCGGTGACATCGAACGCCGCCCTAGAGAATTCGCAGAACGAGTCCGCAGCCGACAGTCTGGACTTTACGCTGTTAGTTCCTATACTCAAGGTAATGGAGCCAGACGATCCATGCGCGAACGTCGTGACCCTTGCCCGCGACGACTTCCCTATTGCTCGGCCGTTTGCTGCTGACTTGATCATCATGTACGCAATCGACTTGCCAACTCACTTCCGTTTCGTTAACCATCGAGACCTCAGACGCTCCGCGATATCAGAGGAGGAACTGCACGCCCTAGCTCTCCGCAATCTACCTGCTCGACTACCCGAAATCGAGTTGCACGGCTCGCCTCCTCGGTACATGGTCACCGCAGGTGGGAATTTCGAAGCCACGCTTTTGCTCTTAGAATCGCTCTGGGACCAACTCGAAGAACAGATGCCTGGCGATATTCTTGCTGTAGTGCCCGCGCGCGATTTGCTGTTCGTATCGGCCTCCGGATGGGACGGCGCAGTCACGTTTCTAAATGAGATGGTCAGCCGGGATCTTCCTGAAAAACGATACGCGCTCTCGACATGCGTGTTCGCGCGCCGTGATGGACGATGGGTGCCTCACAGTCTCGCGGCTTAGTTTGCCGACTGCCTAATAGGGGAGAGACGTCCGTCTCCGGCCATAAACAGTCATTGCATCCTTGGCCTCGACGGCACACATCAAAGCTCCAATCTCAAAATTTTTAGGTTTACTAACAATCTTCTTGCGAGTGCCCACTAAAATTATTTCGGATACACTAATTTTAGAACAATGAAAGTCGTTTTCCATTTACCCAAAATCCAGTTAGATATTTAAATTTTGGTGCAACCATATGACGATTAAAAAAATAAAGAGCCACTGCCGTCACTGCGGTCAAGAAACAAATCATAGTATTCTTTCGGAGCACAGCGAATCATCAAGAGATGAATATGTTTACGATAGGGCATATCAAGTTATTGAATGCCTTGGCTGCGAAACAAAGTCATTCCGAGATGTTTTAGAAGAAATCGAGCACGCTTATCAGATTGCCGATGATGAATGGGAAATCCCTACTTCAATAACCGTTTACCCTAGATTTATAAAGAACCATCGCTCACTAAGTGGTGAATACTATCTTCCTAGTTTGGTGGGTGAAATATACGGAGAAGTATTGCTCGCATTAAAAGAGGACGCTCTTGTGTTGGCAGGGTTGGGTCTTCGAGGCACTGTTGAAGCTGTCTGCAACGACCTTAACATTGATGGAAGGAATCTAGAGATAAGAATTTCCAAATTGGCATCAGCAGGATACATATCCCGAAAAGATGCCGAACGTTTGCACGGAATACGATTCATGGGCAATGATGCAGCCCATGAAATTAAAAGACCAGATCAGGTACAACTATCAGTAGCGCTAAAAATAGTGGAGCACCTATTGTCTAGTGTCTATATCTTGGAGGAAGAGGCGCAAGGAAAAATAGACACTCTAATTACAGAGTTTGAACAATTCAAGGAATTGTTAGGTAAAAAATTAAACAGCTTTGCCATTGGAGATGAGCTTCCAATCATTGGATTTCTTGGAAGAGATATTCGTCGAGTGAAAGATTCGTTACCAGCATTAGAGGCGGAATTAATAGACGCAATAAATAAAGGCGAAATAAAAAAACTTACCAAAGGTAAGCTGGATAAATATAATAATTCCAAAAATGACCTTCAGCACTATGTTTTGGCCTAATGCTAATAGGATACAACTGACTGCGCGCGAAGTCTGTATAGCGCGCTAGAGGCAAATCTTCGCAAGCAGCAGAGAGTTGAGGAAACGATTGAGCGCCTTGAGCAGTGGGCGCAACCCGGCGCTCTTGCAGACCACTGCCAGTCGCCACTGAGCTAGAACGTTAGTTGCTTGACTGTCCTCTTCGGGTCGGAGAGCGACCCTTGGTAGGAGCATACTAAATCTCCCTTTACTCAAGAGGAGATCGTCTCCGGATCCAAGAATGTCGCCTTTAACCGTCGTGTGCCATGGAACAAGGGCAAACTCAACGGGCAGAAGCCGCCGCTGAATTCAATCTCGCGATCGATAGCAAGTTCGAGCTTGCGATCTCACGCGATTGCAGGCGCAGGACGTCCGTCACGGAAGCCACGTGGCCGCGAGAGCCACCGTTATGCAACAGAAGACCCAGCGTCCGGTCCAATTCGAGGTCACGGAGCAAACCCGTGAGAGCCTTGAAGCATGGATTGATGTGCGAGGCCTAAAGGCGGCGGACTTTCTGTTTCGCAGCCGGTTGCATTCGTCGCCGCATCTGTCAGCGCGACAGTACGCCCAAATTGTGCATCGCTGGATCGGCATCGATTGGTCTCGACGATACCGCATATGGCATCCACATTATGCGCCGTACAAAAGCCTCGCTGATCTACCGTCGGACGAAGAATCTTCGAGCAGTGCAGCTGCTGCGCGGGCATACCAAGCTGGAAAGCGCAGTTCGCTATCTCGGCATCGAGGTCGACGATGTTCTTGAGATGGCCTAGCAAACTGAGGCTTGATACATCCTGGCCGGTGAGCGGTCGCTTGCCAGCCAGAAGCAGCCTATCGGCGGGCATGCCAAAATGTAGTTATTCTGCATATATCAACGGTGTCATATGGCTGCACGGAAAATCCTCATTGTCGGTGTGGAGCTTGCGTCATCCGAGCCAACCTATGCAACGTTTCGGTCAAAGACATCGCTACTGGACTGGGACATATTTCTCTTCAGGCCAGAAATCTCGGAGTTTCTTCACAACCACTACGAAACTTACCAAGGCAAGCCGTGCTTCAATGACAGCGCCTCGTTCAAGGCGAAAGAATGTTGTGAACACTGGCGTCGCGAAATTAAACAGGCTGTCGAGACGGGAAAGACCGTGGTTGTCTTTCTGCCTTCTTTGTACGAAGCATACGTAGATACGGGTAAGCGCTCCTACTCGGGTACCGGTCGAAATCAGAAGACAACTCGTCACGTTGAACTCCTCACTAACTACGACACGCTCCCGATGAGCTTGGAGCCATTAGCAGCAACTGGGAGTTCGATGAAGCTCACGTCGAAGGGGGCTGAATTATTGGCCCCCTACTGGGCCGAGTTCGGCGATAGATCTGGCTATAGGGCTGTCCTGAACGCATCCGATGTTCGAGCATGCGTTCAGACTCGTGCAGGAGATAAACCCGTGGGCGCACTCTATAGAAGCAAGTCTTCCGCCGGGACGCTATTGTTGCTCCCCGACATGGATTTCAGTCCGCCGAACTTCACGAAAAAAGAAGGCAATAGTGAGGTCTGGACGTCTGACGCCACTCAGTTTGCAGGCGCATTCCTTTCTGCCGTGGTTGCCCTCGACAAAGCACTGCGATCCTCTTCGATGTCCGTATGGTCATTGTCATTGAGGGCGAGGGAATCGTCCGCAATCTACGCCCGCAGGACCTTAAAGGGCTCGGCGAAACGGTCGACAGTATTTACGACATCGCTGCCGAGAGCTTGGCTCGCGCATACGTGTCAACGCCGGTTGAAAACTGACCCACTGGGTCAGTATTACATCGGCGCTAACACATACGCGAAAGGCGATTTTGAAATAGGCTTTCCCACTCCCGTGGATGGAATCGAGATCGGCGGAGCACGAGGCAATTGGAAGGCGCCAGCGGGCGGTCTCGTACTTCGCTGCCATCGCAGTGAACCAGGACTGCCTTTTCGCATTTCCGACTGACGAACGGACATTGGCTTCGAAGTCCTTGCGCATCGCCATTGACGATGAATTCCGTGGCCACAGAAAACCAGTATCGCAGACCTGGCTCAGGCTGGGTGGCGGCTGGCCCGTAGAGCATCCCTTGAGCGGAAACTTCAACTTCGACGTCGCAGGTGAAAAATGAAGGAAGGCTGGAACGGGGACGAGTATGTGGTTCTTTATTCGCCCGACGAGGCAAACACTTTTGCGCGGATATGCGAGCTGAACACGGCGTTGCCTGGCTTTGCACTTTTGGGGCTAAGCGGATGGCAGGATTTCATTGTCAGTGATTCCGCTGGAATGACATTCACGATTCCCTCGGTTCCTATCGACGACGCGTATCTCTCCCCGATTGATAAGCCGCTCCCGAATCAACTTACGTCCGACGAACGCTTATCAGGGAAAGTTAAGTGGTTAATCAAGCCGCTCCTTTTCGGCGGTGACCCTCGTGCTGATGATAACTTCGCATGGATTACTCATCAGCAGTACGCGGAACTCGTGCATTTCTGGAATGACCAATACCGTCAAGCGAAGGCGCTAGGGTGGCTCGCAAATGCTCGGATCGTGCCCCAAGATTAATTTTCCAATGTCTTGTCTGGTCGGGTGACATTTCTACTTCGCCCCCCACGACATCAGCTCGACGCCGTTCCCTTTTAGGCGCGTGGCGGTGTCCATTTTCTGCCACGAGCGGTCGGTAATAGGGGGGGCAGCGGTCATTCGACAATACAGGTACTTTGCCGGCCGCAGGCAGGTCGGATTGACCCTCGAATGCATCCTAACCTTCATAGAACGTATGTCTTCACCATAACCGTCCCATCTTTAGACTGGCGCTGACCATCGAGGTCACTTCTGAGCCCTTGCGCATTCGTAATTTGATGATCGGGATCGTAGATAACACACCAAAGCGTTTTGCATGACGGGTGCTTGCGATAATGCTCGATATCGATGATTAGTTCGTCACCGATGCGTTTGGCATGCAATCTATCCCGAACTATCTTGGTTTCGATAACTAAACCGTAGGCGGGCAGTAGAAAGTCCATCCGAGTACTCGATCCCGCATAACTCGGAGTGAACTCCTCGGGCCGGATATCGCTGATCCAGGGCCGGAGAAGCGCATGCAGGAGGTCTTGAACGTCGTACTCGCTACAGAAGGACAGAGGCTGAACACCCTTACGCCTATGGGTTAGTGGATGCATCGCTCTTCGAAGGCCGCGGACGACCACGTCGAGGAGTTCTTCGACTTCCGAGGGTTTTGCTGATTGAGCTCGAAGCTGTGCAGTGTCAGGTTGCGCTTCGATCGGCAGCGCTCCCTGCGGGAGAATTCTTCCGAAGCGGAAATAGCGCAAGCCGTTCTCTTCTAGTACAGCTTCCACTCGGGTGCGTTTTGCTCGCCAGTCTTCCAAATACTCATCATCGGAAGGGGGAAGATCCATGAATTCCTCCAGCAGATTCCCTAGAACTTCCAAACTATCAATATTGGGATCTTGGCCACAGCGGAAGATCCACGTCTTCCACTTGGAGCCGTGCGAGAGTGCGGGAGGCTCGCCCGGTGCACCTGCCGAGCTGAACAAGTCGTCCAGCGTTGCATGAGAACCTGTGCTTGCCAGAACATCGCCAACAACTGCGCAAAGTGATTTGGAAAGTCGCATGCGTGAAGTATGAGCTCTAATATGTGACGTGGAAGGCGCTTATGGACTAACAAGGGCATCAGCATCTCATTGAGCGACCGATTGGCGCTTATTCCTAGGCAAGGGAAGCATCGACTTCTCAGATTCAGTGTACTCAAGCAAACGAGTCCGAAACGAGAAGTCGGGAAATGGTCCTTCCGTTATCAAAAACTTTCCCTTGGTCGCGAAGAACATTGGATTGACGTCGCGGCGCACTACGTCAGCGAACCAGTTTGCTGCCTTTGTTGCGTCTTTGATTAACGCATAACACCGCTCCTGCCAAGCTTCAAATTCTTCAACGTCGGAGTCGTAGTTCGGATTGTATGCTGGCCTTTGGTAGAAGCGATCTTCACGATAGTGCTCGCCTGAAATGTCGCTATGTTCCATGAATTTTTCGCATGCTTGATGCAGAAGCAGCGAAAGTGTCGTCGTTGCCCTCCGAAGTTCTTCGAAATCCGGAGGCCAGATGGCTGCCATGACCTGCTGGCGGAATTTGAACAACTCAGCTGGCTTCCCTTTCGACCAGCGCTGGTTGGGTGAAAGAGTCCAGCTCGTCCAAGCTTGCCATGTTTCGAGATCGCACAAATCTACCGCTGCATCGACGATGGAACTGACCGCGGCCTGCTGAGCGAGCTTCACATGATCGATGGTTTCGCTAAGAGTTTCGGTAACCCAAAGCTCATGAGTTGATTTAGCTTGATGAAGTCTCTCAACTGGCCAATCAGCTTCATTCTTATCTATCTCAGTATGGTGATTTGGGCAAAGCAGAATGAGGTTGTGATAGCTATCGCGCTCTTCCGAATTCAGGGGACTCTTTCCTCGGGCAGCATCGTCCTTATCTCCAACAATGTGTGCTTGCTCTCCAAGCGAGAATGTGGATGCTGCTGCGCTAGCGTCTTGAGTTAGCTGAATCCTGCAAATTGCACATCGATTCCCAGATCGCCCCCACAGGATCTTTAAGTCCTTGCTTTTTATTGCCACGCGCAGCTCCTATTCCGTAAGAGATGGACTGGATTGCAAGACGCCACTTGAGATAACAGAAAGGTAAATGAATGCATTGCTCGATATTACGCGAGCTTGCTCATTGAATGGCGGCTCCGTGATGTTTGTCTTCATGACCGCAATGGGCGAAAACGGCCATCGACACGCGTCGGATGCTGCAAAGAATCAGGAAATCCGTAGCGGCAAGAATCGCGCGCGGCAGATCGCCTTGTCTCCCGCGCAAATGCGGCTCCGCTGGCCCCGCCCATGTTCGAGGCATTCCAAACTGGGGTATGAAGGTTCCACACTGCAAGGCAATCGACACCAGCCCCAAACTTAGGCCAGCGTAGAATACGACCGGTTCGCGCGCCCAGTTCGGGCCGCGCGGCCCAGCAGCGAGGCCTTCGTGCAAGATACTTGGCAGTATCAGATTCGCCTGCGCGTAACCGCGGCCACGGCCGAGCGGTTGCGTGATCGGCCCGACGCATCCGAGGATGCGCCGCTACGCGCCGTCCTGGCGTGCCACCACGCCGTCATCAAGTCCCAGTTCCAGGCCTTCGCCGATTACGTCGCCGAAGCCGAACGCGAGGGCGAGGCGCAGTATCCCCTGTATCGCTGGACCCGCGACACCATTCAGGATCCGGTCAAGGAAGCCAAGTATCGGCGTGTCTATACCGCCTACGTGGACGATCAGGAGGTCTACGACGGCGCCCCAGCCGAGGCCCTGCGCGTGGATCTGGTCGCGTTGGGGACAGATAGCGGCATCGAGGCCGTGACCAAGGTGGACACCAACCCCGCGAACAACCCACAGCCACCGGCCGGGAAAACGTAATCCTCGCTAGGATTCAGGGAGGCCCTGCGGGCACCCGCGCACCCCAGGTAAACCCGCGGTCCGGATCCCAGCGGTTGAACAGCCCCGATGGCATCCCGACAACAAGCGGCATAATATCGAACGAGACCGGACGCGCATGGGTGGAGACAAACTACCCGCGGATACCCGCCGTAACCCATGCCGCCCTGAAGACAACAACATCATCAAGGACTTGGGCAGGGCCGACACCGTCCCGCCACATCACCCATGAGCACCAGTTACCGCAAGCCCCTCGCGGGCACCGCCGTAGACTACATCGACGCCCGCGCGGCGGTCGATGCCCTGAAGCCCGGCGCCTGGGACCAGCTTTCCTACACCGGACGCGTGCACGCCGAAAACCTGGTGCGACGCTGCGACCCCGCCATCCTCGAAGCCTGCCTGCAGCAGATCGTCGAACGGCGCCGCGACCGCGACTTCCCCTGGTATCCGGTGCGCGTGGTGTGCCACGACATCCTCGGACAAACCGCCCTGGTCGATCTGGCCGGACTGCGCGACGCCATCGCGGCCGAAGGCGGCGACCCCGCCCTGGTGAATCCCGTGGTGCCCGTGCAGCTGATCGTCGATCACTCCCTGGCGGTGGAATGCGGCGGCTTCGATCCGGATGCCTTTGCCAAGAACCGCGCCATCGAGGACCGCCGCAACGAGGACCGCTTCCACTTCATCGACTGGACCAAGCTGGCCTTCGCCAATGTCGACGTGATCCCAGCGGGCAACGGCATCATGCACCAGATCAATCTGGAGAAGATGTCGCCGGTGGTCTACGTGCACGACGGCCTGGCCTTCCCGGACACCTGTGTCGGCACCGACAGCCATACGCCCCACGTTGACGCCCTGGGCGTCATCGCGGTAGGGGTGGGCGGCCTGGAAGCAGAAAACGTCATGCTGGGACGCGCGTCCTGGATGCGCCTGCCGGAAATCGTCGGCGTGCGGCTGACGGGCCGCGCCCAACCCGGCATCACCGCCACGGACATCGTGCTGGCCCTGACGGAATTCCTGCGCAAGGAAAAAGTGGTCGGCGCCTATCTGGAATTTTTCGGCGACGGCGCGCGCGGCCTGACCATCGGTGACCGTGCCACCATCTCCAATATGTGCCCCGAATACGGCGCCACGGCGGCCCTGTTCTCGATCGACGAACAAACCCTGGACTACCTGCGCCTGACCGGCCGCGAGGAAGCGCAGGTGCGCCTGGTCGAGACCTACGCGAAAACCGCCGGCTTCTGGTCGGACAGCCTGCGCGACGCCCAATACGAACGCGAACTGCAATTCGACCTGTCCTCGGTCGAGCGCAATATGGCCGGCCCGTCCAATCCGCATCGGCGCCTGCCGACGTCCGCCCTGGCCGAACGCGGCATCGCCACCAGCGCGGGCCTGGAGCAGGGCAGGGAGCAAGAGGCGCAGGGCCTGATGCCGGACGGCGCGGTGATCATCGCGGCCATCACGTCCTGTACCAATACGTCCAATCCGCGCAACGTGATCGCCGCGGCACTGCTGGCGCGCAACGCCAACCGCCTGGGCCTGGCGCGCAAGCCGTGGGTGAAGTCTTCTTTCGCACCCGGCTCCAAGGCCGTGGAGCTGTACCTGAAGGAAGCAGACCTGCTGGGCGACCTGGAACAGCTGGGCTTCGGCATCGTCGCTTTCGCGTGCACCACCTGCAACGGCATGAGCGGTGCGCTGGATCCGGCCCTGCAGCAGGAGATCATCGACCGCAACCTGTACGCCACCGCCGTGCTGTCGGGCAACCGCAACTTCGACGGCCGCATCCATCCCTACGCCAAGCAGGCATTCCTGGCGTCGCCGCCGCTGGTGGTGGCCTACGCCATCGCCGGCACGGTGCGTTTCGATATCGAGAAGGATGTGCTGGCAGTGGTCGACGGCAAGGAAGTCCGCCTGAAAGACATCTGGCCCAGCGACGAAGAGATCGACAGCATCGTCAAGGCGGCAGTGAAGCCGGACATGTTCCGCCGCGTGTACGAGCCCATGTTCGCGCGCGATATCTCGGTCGAAACCGCCGTCAGCCCGCAGTACGACTGGCGTCCCCAGTCCACCTATATCCGCCGTCCGCCCTATTGGGACACCGAGGGCGTGGGCGCCCTGGCCGCCAATCCGCGCACGCTCAAGGGCATGCGGCCCCTGGCCATCCTGCCGGACAACATCACCACTGACCACCTGTCGCCGTCCAATGCCATCCTGGCGAATTCGGCGGCGGGCGAGTACCTGGCAAAGATGGGTGTGCCGGAGGAAGACTTCAACTCCTACGCCACGCACCGCGGCGATCACCTGACCGCCATGCGCGCCACCTTCGCCAATCCCACGCTGAAGAACGAGATGGTGCGCGATGCCGACGGCCAGGTGCGGGCCGGTTCGCTGGCCCGCCTCGAACCCGAAGGCAAGGTCGTGCGGATGTGGGAAGCGATGGAAACGTATCTGGACCGCAAGCAGCCTTTGATCATCATCGCCGGGGCCGATTACGGCCAAGGTTCTTCGCGTGACTGGGCCGCCAAGGGCGTGCGCCTGGCCGGTGTGGAAACGGTGGTGGCGGAAGGCTTCGAGCGTATCCACCGCACCAACCTGATCGGCATGGGCGTGCTGCCCCTCGAATTCCAGCCGGGCGTGAATCGCCACACGCTGGCGCTGGAGGGCGGGGAGACTTATGACGTGGTGGGCGCGCGCACGCCGCGCGCCACGTTGACGCTGGTCATCCATCGCAAGGACGGCAGCACGGCCGAAGTGCCCGTCAACTGTCGTCTGGATACCGCTGAAGAAGTATCGGTGTACGAAGCGGGTGGCGTGCTGCAACGCTTCGCGCAAGATTTTCTCGCTCAAGAACAGGGAGCCTGATATGGCCGTCGATCATCAAATCAAGATTCCCGCGACCTATGTGCGCGGGGGCACCAGCAAAGGGGTGTTCTTCCATGTGGAAGACCTGCCGGAAGCCGCGCGCCAGCCCGGCGCCGTGCGCGACGCGATCCTGCTGCGCGCGTTGGGCAGCCCGGATCCCTACGGCAAGCAGATCGACGGCATGGGCAACGCATCGTCCAGCACCAGCAAGTCGGTGATCCTGGCGCGCAGCACGCGGCCCGGCCACGACGTCGACTATCTGTTCGGCCAGGTGTCGATCGACCAGCCCTTCGTGGACTGGAGCGGCAATTGCGGCAACCTGTCGGCGGCGGTGGGACCGGTCGCCATTCATATGGGCTTGATCGACGCCGCGCGCATCCCGCGCAATGGCGAAGTGACGATACGCATCTGGCAGGCGAATATAGGCAAGACCATCGTGGCCCATGTGCCCATCACGGACGGCCAGGTGCAGGAATTGGGCGACTTCGAACTCGACGGCGTGACGTTTCCCGCGGCCGAGGTGCGGCTGGAGTTCCTCGATCCGGCGGACGAGGGCGAGGATGGCGGCGCGATGTTCCCCACCGGCAAGGTGGTGGATCGCCTGGAAGTGCCGGGCATCGGCACTTTCGATGCCACGCTGATCAATGCCGGTATTCCCACCATCTTCCTGAACGCGGTGGATATCGGCTATACCGGCCGCGAGCTGCAGACCGATCTGAACAGCGATGAAGCGGCGCTGGCGCGCTTCGAGACCATCCGTGCGCACGGGGCCTTGAAGATGGGCCTGATCAAGGACCTGGCGGAGGCGGCGACGCGGCAGCACACGCCGAAGGTTGCCTTCGTGGCGCCGCCCAGCGCCTATACGTCTTCCAGCGGCAAGGCGATCGGCACGGGTGACGCGGACCTGCTGGTGCGCGCCATGTCGATGGGCAAGCTGCACCACGCCATGATGGGCACCGCCGCGGTGGCCATCGGTACCGCGGCGGCGGTGCCGGGTACGCTGGTCAATCTGGCTGCCGGTGGCGGTGAACGCCAGTCGGTGCGCTTCGGCCATCCGTCCGGTACGCTGCGGGTGGGTGCCGAGGCGAAGCAGGTAAAGGGGGAATGGCAGGTCACCAAGGCGCTGATGAGTCGCAGCGCGCGCATCCTGATGGAAGGCTGGATCCGCGTGCCGAAGTCCTGCCTGGACGCTAAGTGATCGTCGGTTGACGCGCGCACGTTACGGATGCCAGGTCGCGCGGGGCCGGCGTTCGTGGCGCGCGGTGCCGGCGTCATAGCTGAGCATCGCCGACAGGGATTGCGCGGCTTGCAGCAGGCGCGGCGCATAGGCATGCAATTTCGGTGCGACGTCGGGGCTGGCCGGCATGCCTATGCATAGCGCGCCCGCGACGCGCCAGCGATTGCCGAAGACGGGCACGGCCACGCTGGCCGAAGTCTGCCGCGCTTCACCCACGGTGACGTGATAGCCGCGTGCACGAATCTCGTCGTAGAGCGGTCCCGTTTCCCCCATGTACGCCAACAGCACCAGGCCGGACGCACCGCGATCCAGCGGCATGGCTTCGCCTACACGGGCGCGGTTGTGTTGGGCTTGCGGGCAACGCACCTTGACCAGGCGGATGCGGTGGTCGCCGTCGCGGACGAAGAAGGACATGTCTTCGCCGGTTTCATCGGACAGCTTGCGCAATGCCGGCTCTATGCTTTCCCGCACGTCGAAGGCCATGGTGTAGCGCGAGCCCAGCGATGCGGTGGCGGGGCCGAGCCGCCATTGCGCCTGGTCCGTGCGGGCGACGTAATGGCTGGCCTCCAGGGTCTTGAGCAGACGCAATGCGGTGGTCTTGGCAAGGCCGACCCGACGTGCGATGTCGCTCAGGCCCAGGTGCGGCTCTTCCATGCTGAACACGTCCAGGATGGCCAACGCCCGCGTGGCCGCTACCACCAGGTCGTCAGGGTTTTCACTCATCGCTGTCTCCTCGTTCTAGTTGTCCGCCTATCTTATATCGGTCCGCCTGACGGACCGATATTGTCGTGCTTGACGGCGGCGCCTACGCTGCAAGGGTGCATGGAGACGTGCCGGGGCAACAGGAGGCCCCGGCGAGCAGGGTACGCGAACGGCTCCAGCACGCGAAATGCAAAAACATCGACAAGACACCAGGAGACATCATGCATCTGCGTCCTATTCGCGTGGCATTGGCCGCGTTAGTGCTCTGGAGCGGCGCCGCGGGCAGCGCCTGGGCCGACTATCCCGACAAACCCATCCGCCTGGTCGTTCCCTATGCCGCGGGCGGCGGCGTCGACAACATTTCGCGCGTGGTGGCGAGTGAACTGGGAACGCGCCTGAAGCAGAGCGTGGTGATCGAGAATCGTGGCGGTGCCAATGGCAACATCGGCTCGGAATACGCTGCCCGCGCCGCGCCCGACGGCTACACCTTGCTGATGGGCTCGACGTATCTGGCGTTCAACCGCGCCACCACGGCCAACATGCCGTACGACGCGGCCAAGGATCTGCAGCCCATCGCCCGCACCGGCCGCGCGCCCTTTGTGTTGGTGGTGCCGACGGCATCGCCGGCCCACGATGTGGCCGGCCTGGTGGCCTGGATGAAGGCGAATCCGGACAAGGCCTCGTATGGCGCGGTGGGGGCCGGCGCGCCGACCAATCTGCTGTTCCCGCAGAACACGGGGACCAAGCCTGTGCAGGTGCTCTACAAGGGCGGCTCCGCCGCCTTGCCCGATCTGCTGGCGGGCCGTCTCACCTTCATGATTCCCACCGCCAGCGAAGTCGTCCCCCTGGTGGAGAGCGGCAAGCTGCGCGCGCTGGCGGTTACCGGGTCGGAGCGTTTCCATCGCTTGTCCAAGGTGCCTACTTTTGCGGAAGCCGGGGTGCCGAACCTTGAGCGCACTGGCTGGTGGGGCGTGTTCGCGCCTGCCGGCACGCCGCAGCCGGTGGTGAAGAAACTGTCCGATGCCATCCAGGTGGTGATGGCGCAACCCAACGTCATCGAGGCCTTGAACAAACTGGGCATCGAAGCGGCGCCCCAGCCGGCACCGGCCTTCACCACTTTCTTCAACGAGGAATTGCAGGCATATATGGACGTGGCCAAGCAATTCAACCTGAAGGTCGAGTAGGCCTTCTTCCCTACGCAGGACACAACCATGATCATCGATTGCCACGGCCATTACACCACCGCGCCTGCCGCGCTCAAGGCATGGCGCGCACGCCAGACTGAAGCCTATGCGGCAGGCAAGGTGCTGACACCCGACTTCCATATCAGCGACGACGAGATACGCGAGTCCCTGGAACCCAATCAGTTGCGCATCCAACGCGAGCGCGGGGTCGACCTGACCTTGTTCTCGCCCATCGCCGGCGCGATGGCGCATCACGTCGGCGATGCCACCACCAGTGCCAACTGGACGCGGGCTTGCAACGACCTCATCCACCGCGCGGTGGAACTATATCCCGATCAACTGGCAGCCGTGTGCCAGCTGCCGCAATCCCCTGGCGTCAGCCCGGCAAACTGCATCGGCGAGCTGAAACGCTGTGTGCAGGAACTGGGCTTCGTCGGCTGCAACGTCAACCCCGACCCCAGCGACGGTTATTGGACCGATCCGCCGCTGACGCAAAAACACTGGTACCCGCTGTTCGAAACCCTGGTGGAGCTGGACGTGCCGGCCATGGTGCACGTCAGTTGCTCCTGCAATCCCAATTTCCACCATACCGGCGCGCATTACCTGAACGGCGACACCACCGCCTTCATGCAGTTCCTGATGGCGGACATCTTCAAGGACTTCCCCACGCTGCGCTTCGTGATTCCGCATGGCGGCGGCGCGGTGCCTTTTCATTGGGGGCGCTATCGCGGCCTGGCGCAGCAGTTCGAACGGCCGACGGTGGAGGAACTGATGAACAACGTGTTCTTCGACACCTGCGTCTATCACCGGCCGGGCATCGAACTGCTGCTGGAGGTCGTGCCGCCGGACAACGTGCTGTTCGCGTCGGAGATCATCGGCGCGGTCAAGGGCATAGACCCGCGCACGGGCTATTACTACGACGACACCAAGCGCTATATCGACGCCGTCGAGTGGCTGCAGCCCGGGCATCGCGCCAAGGTACTGGGTGAAAACGCCTTGCGCGTCTACCCGCGCCTGGCGCAGCGATTGCAAGCCCAGGGCCGTCTTTGATTCGCGGCGCGTGCCGGATAGTCAATCTCAGGGCTGGCCCTCCACGCCTGGCACCGAGTCCAGGTCGTGCAGCCACGGCAGGCGCCGCTTGGTCCAGATCTGCCGGGCCGGCAGGGCCAGTTCCTGGCGCTGGTCCAGTGTGCCGACACGCAGCGAATACGTCTGCGGATTCTCGACGGCACAGGCGTAGATCGGCGTGCCGCAGTTCTCGCAGAACGCGTGAACGCGGCGATTGCCGCTGTCCGCCGTCTTGATGTAGCGGCGCGGCGACCCCTTGAGAAGATGGAAGGTGGCGGCGCTGGCGGGAACGTTGGTCCGGAATGCCGACCCGGACTGCTTCTGGCAATCGGCGCAATGGCACACCGCAACCGTGGCAGGATCGACGTCCGCCTCGAACGCAATGGCGCCGCAATGGCAACGGCCTTCGACTTTCATACTGCCTCCTGGCGCGGATGACTGGACGCGCGGTTAGGGAATAAGAGGAAGACACCAGGATAGCTCAGCGTGGCGCCGTGCGTTCCGTCACATATTTTCCAAGGACCTGCGTGATATCCCTCAGGTCGGCCTGAACCGCCGCAAAGTTCGCATTGCGTTCCCGAGTGGCTTCATCCATATAGAGAGGACGGCGTATCTCTATCTGCAGGCTGTAGCGCAGCAACGCCGGCCGTCCTATGTTCGCGATCAGTTGCACGCCTTTGTAGGGATCGTTACGCGCCACGGTGTACCCGCGCGCTCGCAATTCCTGCTCCAGCACATCCACGAATGCAGGGTCGCTGGTGGTGCCGTCGCGATCGCCAAGCACGAAATCCGCCAATGGATGATCGTGCTCGATGCGCAAGCGCTCGTATGCGTTATTGGGCATGGAATGGAGATTCAGATGCCATACGGACCCGAAAGCCTGGAACGCCTGTTCGATCAATGACGCCAAGGCCGCGTGGTAGGGCTTGTAGCAGGCGTCCAGCCGTGCCTGCACCTCGGCTACCGGCAAAAGGCGATCGTAGATAGGCGTATCCGCCGCGACCTTGCGCCAGATCAACCCGGATCCCAGCCTGGTTTTCTCACCGGGATTCAACGGCCCGGGCCAGACGCCGTCTAGCAGTTGGGGATCGATGTCGTCGATGCCGCGATTCGCATCGACATAGCTGCGGGGAAAATGCGCGTGCAGCAGTGCGCCTCCCACGGCCGGTACCGAAGACCAGAGGGCCTCCACGTGAGTGTCTTCCACCTGGCGCAGCCGCTTGCGGTCTATCGCGTGGCGGAAGTCCGGGAAATACGTCCTGCCGCTGTGCGGTGAGTCGCAGACCAGGGCGATGGGGGGCGCAGTGGGGCGTTCTATCGTAAAGGGCTGGCGGGTCGTCATTTCAATTGATCTCGATCTTCGCCATGCTTACCGCGCTTTGATAGCGCGCTACGGCCTGCTTGATCTGCTCGCTGAATTCTTCAGGCGTGGTCGGCACCAACGTGGCGCCGACATCGTCCATCTTCTTGATGAACTCGGGTTGCTGCATGGCCTTGTGGATCGCGGTATTCAAGCCTGCAACCACGCTGGCGGGCGCGCCGGCAGGAGCTACGATTCCAAACCAGCCACCGCCGCCCATCTGCGGAAATCCGGCCTCGATGTACGTGGGTACATCGGGCAGCATGGGCGATCGGTGTTCGGACAATACCGCCAGCGCGCGCAGGCGGCCGGCCTGGATGTGGGGCAGCGCCGACGGCAGGTTGTCGGTGATGGCGTCGACCTGGCCCGCCAGCGCGTCGTTCATGGCCGGACCGGAACCCTTGTACGGCACATGCAGCAACTGCATGCCGGCGAGCGCCGAGAAATAGGAGACGTTGACGTGTCCGAGCGATCCCGTGCCGGGACTGGCGAAGCTGTACTTGCCCGGCGCGGCCTTGGCCAGCGCAATGAATTCCTGGATGGTCTTGGCGGGAACCTTGGGATTGACCGCGAAGACGCCTGGCACCGAGGCCACGTTGGTGATGGGCGTGAAGTCCTTGACCGCGTCGTACTTCAGTTGGCCTTTGTAGACGGCAGGATTCGCGCCGTGCGTACTCATGGTGGCCATGCCCAATGTGTAGCCGTCGGGCGCGGCCCGGGCCACCATCTCCATCCCCAGGGACCCCCCGGCTCCCGCGCGGTTTTCCACCACGATGGCCTGGCCCAGCTCCTGGCCCGCATACTGGGCGATCAGGCGGGCCGCCAGGTCGGTCGAGCCGCCAGGCGCGAAGGGCACGATCAGCCTGATGCTGTGTTCGGGGTAGCCCGCGGCGGTTGCGGTGGCGGCGGACAAGGACATCACGGCGGTAAGCAGGACAGGCATGAACGGCAACGTCGGATAACGGAATTTCATGGTGGCTCTCTGTTTTGAGACTGGCTGAACGGCGAAGTGGACCGAAGTTTGCTCGCCGCGCCCAGGCGTCTCAAGCGACAAAAGCGCTTGGTATCATTACCAACAGTCATGTAAAGGGGAGCAGGATGCGCATTCAGTCGCCGTCGATGTCCGAGCTGCACGCCTTCGTCGCGGCAGCAAGAACAGGCAGCTTTACCCGCGCTGCTGAACAGCTTTGCGTGACGCAGGGCGCCATCAGCCGCGCCGTGGCCCGGCTGGAAAGCCACTACAACCAGACCTTGATCCGGCGCAATGCGCACGGGCTTGAACTGACATCTTCCGGCCGCGACCTGCTCGCATCTGTCGAAGGGCCGCTGGCACAGATCGAAGGCGCCAGCGCGGAGCTGCGCCGGGGCCCGGGGCCGCGTGAGTTGGTGCTGTCCACCGTGCCTACGCTGGCTAGCGTGTGGTTGATGCCGCGGCTGCCTGACTTCGCACGCAGGCATCCCGACGTCCGTCTCAAGTTCGTGCCTTACCGCAAGGACGAGGATTTCTCGGGCGCCACGCCGCACGCCGCCATCCTGCCTGGCGCGGGGCCGACGCAATGGCCGCGATGGGACTGTACGTATCTCATCGGCAAGCAGATGGTGCCGGTGTGCCACGCCGACCGCGCACGCACGGCGCGCTGGCGTACGCCAGCGGAGTTGATGCGGGCGCCACTGCTTTATCACACCACGGCGCCGGGTAATTGGACGGAATGGCTGCGGCTGGCCGGCGTCAAGGCGCCGCGGCCCAATCTGGCATCCGGCTTCGATCAGGTTTCCATATTGATCCAGGCCGCCATGACGGACATGGGCGTGGCCCTGGTGCAGCGTTGCCTCATAGGAGATGCCGTGGCTTCGGGGCGCCTGCAGATGCCTTTTGACCTGCCCATCTCATTGTCGCGCGGGTATTATCTTTGTGCTCCTGGTCACCGCAGTCCCTCTCCCGCGCTGCTGGCATTTCGGGATTGGCTGGTCGAAACGGCGCAGGCCGCGTAACGGCCAGCAGGGCACCGCTACAAGGCCAGATGCTTGCGCGCCTCTTCGCGCACCAGATGCAAGGCATGCCGCTTGATCTCGCCATAGGACGGATCGGTGGCCAGCGTCTCCGCGTCGCGTGGCGTGGCGAAGGGCACGCGGATTTCCTCGCGAATGCGTCCCGGGCGCGCGGACATCACCAGGATGCGTGTCCCCAGCAGTAGCGCTTCCTCGACATCATGCGTGACGAACAGGATCGTGGTCCTGGCGCGGGCCCAGGCCTGTAGCAGGAGTTCCTGCATCAGGCTGCGGGTCTGCGCGTCCAGCGCGCCGAAGGGTTCATCCATCAGCAGGATGTCCGGCTGCATGATCCAGGCGCGGGCCAGGGCCACCCGCTGGCGCATGCCGCCCGACAATTCCCACGACTTGGCATGGTGATGATTCTGCAGGCCCATGTGGCGCAGCAGGGTTTCAGCCTGCGGCAGGTACGTGGCGGCCGGCACCCCTTGCATGCGTGGGCCGAAGGTGACGTTTTCCAGCACGGTCAGCCAGGGATACAGCATCGCCTGCTGGAACACCATGCCGCGGCTGGGCGCGGGCCCGCTTACCGCGACGTCGTGCACCAGGATGCGCCCGCCGCCGGGGCGTTCGAAGCCGGCGACCAGGTTGAGGATGGTGGATTTGCCGCAGCCGGAAGGGCCCAGCAACACGACGAACTCGCCCGGATCGACGGCCAGGTTGAAGCCCGCCAGTATCGGCGGCCCAGCGTCGCCACGCGCCGTGGCGAAGGAAAAATCGATGTTCTCAAGGATCAGATGGGACATCACTGTTTCCCTGCCCATGGCACGCACCAGCGTTGCAGGGTGACCAGGATCAGGTCGAGCAGATAGCCAAGCACACCCAGGATGAGGATGCCGATCAATACGACGTCAGTGCGCAGATAGGATCCCGCGTTGACGATCAGCCACCCCACGCCCGACGTCGAAGCCACCAGTTCCGCCGCGACCAGCGAAGTCCAGCCTATGCCGATGGACAGGCGGATGGTGGTGAAGATGTCGCCGGCGCAATGCGGAAACACCACGCGCCAGAAGACCTGGCGCCGCGTCAGCCCCAGCGTTCGGGCCACGCGGATGTAGCCCTGCGGCACGCCCTGTACGGCGGCGGCCGCGCCTACCAGCACATTCAGGAACGTGGAGATGAAGATCAGGAAGAACTTCGACGCCTCGTCTATGCCCAGCCAAACGATGGCCAGGGGAATCAGCGCGATCTTGGGCAGCGGCCGCAGGAACTGGACGAAGGGATTGAGGATGGCCGCCAGCGTGGCGTTCAAGCCCATGGCCAGCCCCAGCGGCACGCCGATGACGATGGACAGAGCGAACGCCGACAAGGCCCGGGCCAGGCTGATGCCGACATGTTCCCACAGGGGAATCTGTCCATAGCCATTGCGCCAGAGGTCGGCCCATGTGGACAGTAATTCAGAGGGCGGCGGCAGGAACAGGCTGTCGACCCAGCCGCGTGTGCTGGCGAGTTGCCATGAAGCCAGCACCGCCACGACGGCGGCGGTGCTGACGACGAGGCCATAGGTACGTCGAGTACGTCGCTTCAAAAGTCTTGCTTCATGATCTTGTAGTGCGGGTCCGGCACGGACATTCGGCTGTGCTTCTGCCCGGTCGGGGCCTCGGCCTTACTGCGCGGTCTGCAGCTTGCGCGCCAGTTTCAGGTACGCGGGATTGATGGCTCCCGCGAACGACGCGGGGATGTCCTGCTTGCGGATCTGGTCGATGCTGCCAAGAAACTCCGCCGTCTTGCGCACGGCGCCGCCCAGCACGGTCTTGTCGGTATTGCTGCCGTCGCCGAACCAGTTGTCCTGCAATTGCTCGGCGATGGTCGGGTAGTTGTTGCCCTCTATCGATTCGCGCACTGCCCGTGGGGTCGAGCCGAGTTCCTTGGCGATGGCGGTGGCGACCGCGTCGGGGTTCTTCCGGTAGTTCTGCACCTCCTGTTCCAGCACCAGCAGGAGCTTGGCGACCAGCTCGGGGTGCTTTTCACCGAAGGCACGCGAGACGGACAGGCCATTGAAAATCAGGTAGCCGTCTTTCTTCAGATCCTTCGTGTAGAAGATGGGCTGGCCGCCATTCTGTTCCAGCGTCGAGTTGAACGGCGCCCACACATAGCCGGCATCGACGTCGCCACGACGCCAGGCAGCGACCAGTTCGTCCGGCTTCAGCGGAACGAAGCGGATCTTCGAGCGATCGATATGGTTCAGGGCAATTGCCGTGTCCAGCGCATATTGGGCGGTGGAGTTGGCGGGGTAGCCTACCGTGTGGCCAGCCAGGTCGGCCAGCGTATTGATGTTCTTGCTTTTGCGCGCGACCAGGCGTTCGTAGGTCGAGATGTCCGCGGAGACGCCGACCAGTTCGATCGGCAACTTGCGCACGATGGCCGAGACTGTAGGGCTGGAGCCGAAGTTGGCGATGTCGATGCTGTTGCTGGCGAACAGGTTCAGGACGTCCGCGCCCGTACCGAACTGCACCCATTTCACCGGAACACCGAAGGCTTTTTCCAGCGAACCATCTACCTTGGCGTTGACGATCAGCTGCGCGCCGCCGCTATAGGT
The DNA here is from genome assembly GCF_002209485.1 of Achromobacter sp. HZ34. Lineage (GTDB taxonomy): Bacteria > Pseudomonadota > Gammaproteobacteria > Burkholderiales > Burkholderiaceae_B > Bordetella_C. The sequence goes on from NZ_NJIX01000007.1 coordinate 187,308, forward strand.
GATGCGTACTTCCTTGGGTAGCGGTTCGGCCGCGTGGGAGTACGAGGCCACGGCGGCAAAGCCGGTCAGGAGCAGGGCGCGGAAAAGGGCTTTCATATGAGCACCGGTGTGGAAGACGGGCGCTCATAGTAGGGACGGGCGGGACGATTGCGAACGATTCGATAGTGATATCGAAATCCGCTGCGCGCCTTACGCCTTTTCCCGCAGCGATGCGGCGAATTCCGATCGTTCTCGGTGCGCCAGCAGCGTCACGGCCACGTCCAGCGTGGGCGTGGGAACGCCGGCCATGCGGCCGAGATCCTGCACGGCGCGCATCTGCGCGTCCAGCTCCATGGGCCGGCTGGCAAGCAGGTCCTGCAGCATGGAAGGAGGATGGCGGTTCTTGCCGCCGGAGCTGATCTGCGCGTCCAGGTCGAAGCCGGCGTCGATGCCATGCGCGGCGGCGACAGCATGGGTCTCGTTGCCCAGCTGGCGCCACATTTCACGCGTGTCTTCCCGTGCAAACAGTTCCGGCGCGGTCGAGACCGTCAGCGCACACAGCAGCGAACTGGGAACGTTCAAGACCAGCTTGGCCCAGATGTCACGGCGGATCTCCTGGCTGGCGCGGGCGCCGGGCAAGCCGCGCTGCAAGGTCTCCACGATGGCGGCCAGGCGCGGCGATGCGCTGTTGTCCGGTTCGCCGATGGTAAAGGTGTTGGCGGCGCCGGTGCTGCGGACTACGCCGGGGGCGGACAATTCGTTGGGCGAGCGGATGACGCAGCCCAGCGCGCGTTGCGCGCCGATATGGCGCCACACCAGGCCTTGCGGATCGAGGCGGGGCAGGCGGGTGGCGGCGGGCTGCCCGCTGCCGTCGTCGGGCATGCCGTGGAAGTACCACCACGGAATGCCGTTGACCGCGAACACCACCGGCGTGTCGGGCTTGAGCAGCGCGGCCATGCCTTCAGCTGCCGGGCCCAGGGATTGGGCTTTCAGGGTGGAAATGACCAGATCCTGCGGACCCAGGTCGGCCGGATTGTCGCTGGCGTGCACCTGGACGGTGAAGTCTTCGCCAGGCGCGGTCATGCGCAGGCCGTTCTTGCGGATGGCCGCGAGATGCGCGCCGCGCACCACCACCGAAACGTCCAGGCCGGCTTGCGCCAGGCGGGCCGCCATATGGCCGCCGACCGAACCGGCGCCGAAAATACAGATCTTCTTCATGATTCCCCTTGAATATCGATAGCGTGGTTCGCGATGGCCGCTGCAGCGCCCCGGGTCCACGGCATCCGCGATACTGCCATAAGCCGGTTGTCTTGTACCTGAGCGCAGGCGGGCGCCTGGGGCCGGAGGCACCCGCTCCGCCCGCGATACGCCGGCCTTGAGTCGGGTGGCCTTCGATTGATAACGTGCCGGCCAGCGCGGTACCCGGTATCAGCCCGCCGCGCAGGGAGCGGGCATGGGTACGTCCAAATGCGCGGACCACTTCTCCAGGGCCGCGACGATGCCAGGCGCCAGCGCAATGCCTTGTTGCGCTTGCTGGCGGGCGGTGGCCATGCCTTTCTGGCCTGGTACGCGCACGGATTCGACACCGGGACGCGGTGGGTTGTCGCGGCAGGCCTGGGCGACCTGTTCCATCTGCTGCTCGAAGGCCTGCAAACCGCCGAAGGCTTCCGGATCGATGACCTGCAGATAGATGGTGTTGGCCATCGGACCGTTGTCCTGCGCGCGGCCCTGGTCGGACAAGCCCGCCGTCAGGCCTTCCACCAGCAACGCCAGGCCGTAGCCCTTGTGGCCGGCATCCAGTCCGCCCAAGGGCAGCAAGGTGCCGGGCTGGGAGCCAGCGATGACGGCGGGATCGTCGCTGGGATTGCCGTCCGCATCCAGCAGGAATTTGCCGGGCAGCTTCTTGCCCTCGCGCGCCAGCTTCTTCACCATATTGTTGGTGGTGATGGACGCGGAGATATCCACCAGGATGGGATCGGTGGTCGCGGGCAGGCCGATGGCGATGGGACTGGGTGAGAACAGCGCCTTGCGTCCGCCGTAAGGCGCTACGCTGCTGGCGCTGGGGGCCGATGAGACCAGATGCAGCACCACGCCGCGCGCCGTCGCGCGGCGCAGATAGGTCGCCAGGCTGCCGATGTGGTGGCTGTTCTTGATCACCACCGTGCCGGTGCCATAGGTGGCGGCGCGCGCGATGGCGCTTTCCAGGGCGCGCAGGACCAGCCAGGGGCCGGGCAGGCGTTTGCCATCCCAGACTTCGACGGCGGGCCGTTTGGAGACCACTTCCGGGTCGCCCTGGACCTGCATATGGCCCTTCTGCACGTGCTCCAGGTATTGGTCGAGCAGGTTCAGGCCGTGCGTGGGGCTGCCCATCAGATCGGCTTCCACCAGGATCTCGGCCACGGCGGCGGCCTTGTCCGCGGGCATGTGCAGTTTTTCCAGCAGGGCGCGTGCATGGGCGATCAGCGCGCTGGCGTCGTAGCGGGGATGGTCGGACATCAAAGGCTCCGTTGTGCGAGGGCCTGCCCCAGGCGTTCGAGCAGGTAGTCGATATCCTTCAGGTCCAGCGGGCTCAGGCGCGGGCCGGGCGCGCGCATGACCGCGGAAGCGATGGCGCCGCGGCGGCGCAGGATTTCCTTGCGCACGGCGACACCCCATTGTGCCTGGTTCTCGAAGTTCAGCAGCGGCAGGTACAGGTTGAACAGGTCGAAGGCGGCGTCGCGCTGGCCCTGGGTGTACAGGGCGTAGACGCCGGACAGCATCTCTGGATGCGAGAAACCGGCCATCGGACCTTCGATGCCGCGCTCCAGTTCCTGCGGCAGGAACACGGCGTTGTTGCCGGTGAGGATGGGCACGTGGCGCGGCATGGCTTCACGCAGACGGGTGATCTTGGCGGCGCTGGGGATGTCTTCTTCCTTGATGGCCTGGATCTGCGGGAAGCGCTCGATCAGCCGGGCCATGGTCGGCACCGACATCCAGACGCCGGTGGAGAAAGGGAAGTCCTGCAACACGGTGGGTACGTCGCCGATGCGGTCGAAGACGGCGCCGTAGTAGCCGATGACGTCTTCCTCGGTGCGCAGGCCGGGCGGCGGGGCGATCATGACACCGCTGGCGCCGACGTCGGTCACCGCCTGGGTCAGGGTGGCCAGTTGCGCGACGCTGGGGTTGCTTACGCCGGCGATGACGGGCTTGCCCTGGGCACGGGTGACGAAGCGCTTGACCGCGCTGACCGACTCGGTTTCCGACAGCTTGGCCGCTTCGCCTGCCACGCCTAGTACTGTCAGGCCGGCGGCGCCGTGCTTGAAGTAGAAGTCGGTGAGGGTGTCGATGCTGTCCAGGTCCAACGCACCATCGGCCGCGAACGGCGTTTGCGCCACTACGTATAGCCCTTTCATCTGCGTCATCATGATGCCGGTGTTTCCTTTCAGGTTGGTCTGGTCGTGTCGACGATGCGTGCTGCCCTGCGCGGGCCGAGCCACATCGGCTCGGGCCGATCAGGCTCGGGAGATCGTCGAAATCAGGGGGGTAATATTAGCGCTAACGTTAGCGCTAACACAATCATCCGTGCTATCTTCCGCGGCATGAAACCTGGACGCTCCAAGTCTTCCCGTTCGCCAGCGTCCGTCGCGGCGCCTGCGTCTGCGCGTCCGCTTGGAACGCCTACGCCCCGTGCGTCCGGCACGCCTGACATGACGCCCGCGGTGGCCGCGCCGCCGCGGCGGACCCGGCGTGGTTCGGGGCGGGCCACGCTGGCCGATGTGGCCCGGGTGGCCGGTGTTTCCGCGCAAACCGTCTCGCGCGTGTTGAACAGCCCGGCCACGGTGCCGGAGGCGACCGTCAACCACGTCCGCGCGGCCATCCAGCAGGTGGGTTATGTGCCCAACCGTCTGGCGGGCGGACTGGCATCCGGCCGCAGCCGGCTGGTCGCCGCGCTGGTGCCGGCCATCGCGTCACCCGTATTCCTGGAGACCCTGGAAGCCTTGACGCAAACCCTGGCCGCGCATGGCTACCAGCTGATGCTGGGCGAGAGCGGCTATGACGATGCCGACGAAATCGAATTGCTGGAGAACCTGATCAGCCGCGGTCCGGATGGCATTGTGCTGACGCGGGTGCTGGAGTCGGAAGCGGCGCGGCAGCGGTTGGCGCGGTCCGGCATACCCGTCGTGGAAAGCTGGGACCTGACGGCAACACCGGTCGACATGTTGATCGGTTTTTCCCATGAAGCCGTTGGCGCGCGCGTGGCGCAAGCCATGCACGAACGCGGCGTGCGCTGTCCCGCATTGATCACCGGCAACGACCCGCGCGCGCAGCGTCGCCGGCAGGGTTATGCCGAAGAACTGGCCCGGCTGGGGCTGCTGGTGTCGGCTGGCGCGGACGCGATGGCGCGCTTGCCTACCGCGGTCGTGAATGCGCCCGCGCCCATGGGCTCGGGCCGTCGCGCGCTGGCGGATCTGCTGCAGCGTCATCCGGACATCGACGGCGTCTTCTGCAGCACCGACATGCTGGCCCTGGGCGCGTTGATCGAAGCACGCGAGCACGGCATCGCCGTCCCCGACCAACTGGCCGTGGTCGGCTTCGGCGACCACGTGCTGGCGGCCGACACCAGTCCCGCCCTGACCACGATACGCATCGACGGCCGCCGCATAGGCACCCAGGCGGCCGAATGGATCGTGCAACGCGCCGCGGGCCACGCGGTCAGCGCCCGCGTGCAGGACATCGGCTTCGAACTGATCGTCCGTGCCAGCGCCTGACTCTGAGGCTCGCCGGAGCGTGGGCCTATGGGGGCGCTCCCCATAATCTAAAAATCTCTTTCAGAGGCCCCGCCTTGGCGCCGTCGTCCTCAATGCTGCTGCTTCGATGCCGACGTATTGCGGCCGATCCAATCCAGGATAAGGTCCGCGACCTGCAGGTTGTTCCTGTCCTGCATCATCATGTGCGAATTGCCGTGTACGCCCAATGCCGGCAGGCTCATCAGCTGTCCCTTGCCGCCCGCCGCATTCAGGGCATCGATGAAGGCGTGGCAGGCCTTCAGGCGCGGCGCCCAGCGTGGAAACTCTTCGATGTGATCGCCGAAGACGACCAGGATGGGAATGCCGGTCAGCGGCTTGGCGTCCTCCGGTTTGGGACACTCACCCGGTTCCACCGAAACGATGGCGGCGATGCCGTTGGTGTTCATGGCCGCGGTCTGGAAAGGATAGATACCGGACTGCGAATGGCTAAGCAGCACGGTGCCGTTCAGCTTGATGGCCAGCTTGGACAGGTTCGCCACGGTGGGATTGGGCGTCGGCATGGACCCCAGCCAGTCCGGCACCATCTGTTGCCACAGCTCGGCCTGGGCCTGCACGGGGAACTGCGTATCCTTGAAGGCTTCCGGGTAGCGCGGGCCGAAGCGGAATATCGCCCAGGCTGCCTCGTGCCCGGCGGCGAACAGATCCGGCAGTGAGCTGGTGGGCGCCTTGCCCAGCTTCACCGCGTTGATGGCGGAGATGTCCGTGGCGGAGCGGCCACGGCCGGATTGGTCGATGACGTAGGTCGAATAACCTTTGCGCAGGAAGTATTCATCCCAGCCCATGCGGCCGTCGGGCGTGGTTTCCCAGGTCATGCCGGTCAGGCAGCAACCGTGGATCAGCGTGATGGGAAAACGCTTGGTATGTTGGGGAATCTGGTAACGCACATACATCTGATCCACCGTCACCGTGCCGTGCGCATCGTATTTGGGCGACAGCGACAAGGTCTCCGACGTGACATCACGTCCGCCGACGAAGAAGCTGCCTTGTCCGCTCAGGGTCAACGGACCGGTGGGCGTCTTGGGCACGGGAGGCGGCGCCGCGGGCGCGGCATTCGCGCAGTTGAGCAGCAGGCTGGCTGCCGCGACGCAAAGCGCGGCCAGGGTACGGTGCAAGGGCATGATGTCTCCTTAGTTGGGGCGAGTGTGGCTTTCACATGAAACTTCTTATGCAGGCCCTCTGGTCCTCGCTATAGATCGGGCCTTGGTATCGGGCCAGGTCGTCTGCGGTCATATGGAGGTTTCCCGCGCGCAGTACCTGAATCACTCGTTTGCTTGCCTCGATATCGGACCCGCTCTGCGTTTCGCAAGCGAGCGCAATATCGTTATCGTGCACCCTGAAGCGCGGACGTGCCCCTGCGTCCAGCAGCAGCTTCACTATCTCCGAGTTGCGGTCGCGGATTGCTGAGGCGAGTGCCGTTTCGTCTGCGCCGGTAGTTACCGAATTGGGATCCGCGCCTTGCGAGAGAAGATAGCGTACGGTCGTGACCAGTCCTTTGCCAGCGACGTAGATTAGCGGGCAAGGAGCCTTGCCCTTGCACCCGACCGTATCCGCGCCGTGCGCAACGAGTAAATCGAGAAGCTGGCGGGTTGCCGGATTATTGACATCCTCGTATGCAGTGAAATAGAACGTGATCGCGGAGAAATCGGTAGCCCGAGCTTTCAAAGAGAAACCCTGCTTTCCCCCTTCGTCCATCAGCCATTGCACCGTTTCAAGGGTAGCTTGTGGCTTGTCATCGCGGCTAGCTCTCAAAACCCTGACGATGCTGTCTATCCAGGCGTTTTCCTGTCCCGGCTGTGCCAGCGACACACCTTGATCTTTAAGGAATTTCAAGACATCGACGCGAAAATAGGATAAAGCCGCTGATGTCATCGCGCTGTTTAACACGGAAGGATCATCGGTTTCCTGGCGCGCTTGCAGATAAGCGCGTTCGACCTGTTTGAGCGTTCCATGGGCGACAGTTTCTGGTGCCCTCCATGCGGCCGTTTGGTGCACCGCGCGTCTGGAAAAACTCTCACGGATCTCAGGTGTATAAATTCCGATCGCTACCACGAGCCACAACGCTGCGTGAAAACCGATTACACGTGCTCGATGACCTTTCACCGCCCCTGTCCGCCGCCGCGCGAACATCGCGTACAAGGTGGTGAGGGCCAGGCCAATCCCCAGGATCCACACCACCAACATCAGGATCAACCCGACGGGATCGGGGCCACTGCCATCATGCGCGGCATTGCCGCCCGATAGCGCTAGCAAATAGATGCAAAGCATTGCGACTGCCAAGACGGTCGGCAGAATGTAGGGCCATCTGAGGAATTTCTTCATGGAAAGGGTCTGTGCTGTATTAATTGGCCGAATACATCATGCTGCGGATCGGGCCGTTCCTGCGCAGCGCGTTGAACGTTCCTTGGTTGAATCGGCAAAATCCAGATTGTTCATACGCTGGCCTCCTCCGGCTGACTTTGCATGGGCCCCTGTCGCTCGCCGTCTGCTTGGGCAATCGTCATGTCGATATGTCCAGGTGATGGAGGCGAAGACATGTTGGTCCCCCATAACAGTGGCATTTCCACAAAGAACCCCTGCACGTGCGCACGCAAATAGGCGTGGGCCTTGGCGATATCATGCCCGCCACCCTTCATATAGTTGGGTCGCAACGGAGGCATGGCGGAAAAGTCCCCTTTTGGATACCGCTTGCGCCCTTCGGTCAGCGCCCTGAAACTATCGCGCGGAGTATGCGAGAAAACTTCATCGTAAGCCATGCGATTGGCGCGCGCGACCTTGAAAATGCCGTCGATGGTACCGGGATGCAAGGGGCGGTCAATATCTATTCCCTCTGGTGGGTCGTCCTTCTTTTCGCTGCCCTCGGTCGGTTCATCGATCGACATCCCAAAATGCTTGCGCCAGACGTTTTTGCGTAAGTCGCGGGCGAATCCGCGCGCCACGACTCGTACCCCGCCGCCCATGTCGGTCATTTGCGCCTGTGCTGTGTCAACGACGACCGCCGCGATTTCTGTATCGCCGTTTCCATTGAGACTGCGATCGTTGATATTCGCCGTGCCGATGATCGCGACAGCATCGTCAATGATCGTGAACTTGCTGTGCACATAGATCATCTCTGTCAGTACGCCCTTTGTCGTCCGCCCGTAGTTACGCAGATTTAACACCGTCAGATACTTGCGCCATTCGTCCGCCATGCCCCACAGGGCGAGGAATTGCCGTAGCTCATCATCGTTCTTCGCGGGCCGCATCTTGCGGGCGGATGCCTGCTTTCGGTAGAGAAACGTGTTGATTCGGTTGCGCAGGCTCAGTCGTGCCCGTGACACGCCCTGCAGCGCCCACCACGCTTGAGAGACTGTGGCGCTTTCCTCCAGCCGTCCTTCAGGGTGCTCGGGCAGTACCAAATAAATGTGGAAAGGCCGATTTGCAAAAATAGCGCGTCCGACAGCGTTGGCAAGCTCCTCGACAATGGAGTTGGTGGACGGTGGTGCGGTGCCGTTTTCGTCGGGGCCGCAGGCCGACATGAAGAATTGATTCTCCATGTAGATAAACGCCTGGGCTGATCTGATGCCATTGACCATTGCATCCAGGATGCTGGTCTGATGATTGCCGGCCCAAGCTGCGCGCGCCGCCTGCACGACACGGCGCCGCTTGGGATTGGGTTGCTTCCAGTCGTCGTTTACATACTTGTGATTATCGTCCCAGAGCTCAAGTTCGATACCTAATTGATATGAGGAAACAGAACGGCAAATTTGAACGATGTTAGATCCCGATCCTGGAGCCAGTGGGTCGACCAGGTAGTCCTTCCCTTTTGCTCGGTCGAACCAGGCTGTGTTCATTGTGCCGTCCATGGCGTTGCTGCCACTTCGCGCAAAGCTATTCCAGCGAAGGACAAAATTAGTAAAGACGTCGAACGCTGCGGGCCCCTCGATCTTCAGACCCACATCTTCCCATGGCTGACGTGGCTGCGTTTTCGGGTCCAACACCTCGTGCGGAGGCACAGTGAAGGGCTGACGAAATCCCGGCAGGCCCTCGTTTGCAGCCGTCAACTTATTCTCGTCGTCAGTCAGCCTGCGCGCGGGAGGTATTTGCTGGTTGTAGGCGTCATTAATGATGTGGATATTGGGGTCTATCACAATGTGGAAGGCCGGAGTTTCCCAACGCCCGTACGCTAGATCCATTCCTCCCAGGAACGCGATGCTGCCGTCCACGACAACAAACTTTTGGTGATGGGCAAAAACAATGTTGCTGGACACATTTGGCACGTTGCGGCCCCACACTCCTGCGCGCCCCGTACTCGCGTTCTGCAGCATTACCTTGATCGACCCTTTGCCTTTAGGTAAGCCTTCCAGGATTCGGCGTGATACCTCTTCATGCGTGTCCAGCTTGAATTGGACCGAGTCGTATAACAGTACGCGGATATGCACGCCGTTCTTGAGCGCCTCAGCAAGCAATTCCGACAGGCGCCCGGGATGACCATCTTTCCCGCGGTTGTCCAATTCAACGTCGAAATCCAACTGCCAGTCCCCGATCAAGATGAAACTTTTCGCTTTCCGGATTGCGTCTGCCACATCCGCCATGTATTCACGGCCCGTGATATAGCCAGTGCATTGATTACCGTAGCGCGGCATCGCAAACGGCTGATTGAGGTCGAAATACTGACCGGAAGCCGTGGTTAGGGTGTTTGGGACGATTTGAGCGGTATACGAATCGACGTCGGGATGCATGGGGGCGGCAAAGCTGGCTAGCCCTCGTCAATGTGAGCGAAGGCAGATTAGTATCGGCGCGCTTTATGCAGCGCCTCCTTTTTGATGCTTGCCAGAAAACCGGAACACCAGATATATGGTTTTATCGGCGGCACAACTTGCGGCCGAATAAAAACATTAATAGTTACCTAAAATGAGACGGCATGAAACAAGATAAATATAAATCTAAACTGAATCCCAGGGAAATTACTTTTTAAATCTAAAATATTCACAAAATGTTAAATCAGCCCTTGGTCTAAGAGTAGGCAGGTCGATCGTCGGAGCGCCTGTTTTCCGATCATCCCACCGGATGTGCGCCGCCATCGCTCTATCCGTGAAGCCGCCGCACGTCGTTATGATATGTCGGCAATTTTGGAAAATTGCCGGCGTAAAATAACGATCGGAGCGCTCAATGACCCATAGTGAATGCGTGCGACAGATTCTCAGTGAACGCGGAATGGTGCGCGCACGAGATTTGACGGCGGCGGGCGTTCCGTTGGTTTATCTCAGACGCTTGGTTGACGCGAGTGAGTTGGTGCGTCTGGCCCGAGGCCTTTACCAAAGTCCCGCCCTTGTTGGAGAGGATGCCGCGCACGATCTGGCGGAGGCAGCCCGGCTTGTACCTCTCGGGGTCGTCAGTCTGCTTAGCGCCCTGCGTCACCACCTATTGACCACTCAATTGCCGCACACCGTGTGGATGACGATTCCCCGCAAAGCCAGGATGCCAGACGAACGGCGGATAAGGCTTGAAGTCGTCCGCGCCACAGGGAACGTGTTGACTGCTGGCGTGGAGCACTTTCGGGTCGAAGGAGTGGACGTTCCGGTATATGGCATCGCAAAAGACGATCGCGGACTATTTCAAGCATCGACGGCACGTGGGCGAGGGTGTGGCCATCGAAGCCTTGAGAGATGCGTTGAAGCAAAGGCGTACCACGGTAGACGACCTGATGACGTATGCGGCCATCGATCGAGTCGCTACGCGCATCGAGCCTTACATCATAGCCATGCAATGAAACAGAGGGCTTAGAGCCCTGCATTGGCTATCCTTCGCTGCCGGCCCCTGGTATCTGGCCGGGCGCCTGAGCTTAGCGCACCCCTGGTACGCATCACTCCATCTGAATATGCGCCGCCGTGACGACTTCTTTCCAGGTCTTGGCGTCCTGCGTGATCATCGCGCCGAATTCCTTGGGGCCCATGGGGGCGAGGTCGGCGCCGCTGTCGGCCAGGCGCTTGCGCAGGTCGGGCGCTTGCAGCGCGGTCATGATGACATCGTTCAGCTTGTCGACGACGGCGGCGGGGGTGCCCTTGGGTGCCATGACGCCTATCCATACGCCGCTGTCGGCGCCTTCGATGCCCACCTCCTTCAGCGTCGGTACGTCAGGCAGGGCGGGGCTGCGCTTGGGGCCCGCGATGGCCAATGCCCGGACCTTGCCTGAATCCAGCACGGGCTTGGCGCTGGCCAGCAACGTGAACAACATCGAAATGCGGCCCGCGGCCAGATCATTCAGCGCCGGGGCAGCCCCGCGATAAGGCACGTGCAGCAGCTTCATGCCGGTGCGTTCTTCGAACAGCGCCGTCGCCAGGTGCGAGACGCTGCCGTTGCCGGGCGACCCGTAACTGACCTCGCCCGGATGGGCCTGCACCTGCTCGCGTAATTGCGCGATGGTGGTGGCAGGAAACTCCGTGGACACGAAGACGATGTTGGAGGTGTTGACCAGCAGGCTGACGGGGATCAGGTCCTTCAACGGGTCGTACGGCAGCTTCTTGAAGTACGCGCTGGCTATCGACGTTTGCGCCGCGGTTCCCAACAGCAAGGTATAGCCGTCCGGCTGCGAACGCGCCACGTAGTCCGCCGCGATCTGCCCCGCGGCGCCGCCGCGGTTGTCGACGATCAGTGTCTGCCCCGTCTGTGCCTGGAACTTCTCCGCCAGCACGCGGCCGACGACGTCCAGCGAGCCGCCGGCGGCGTAGGGGATGACCAGCCGCACGGGCCGGTCAGGGTACGCGGTCTGGGCCTGGCCTTGCGATGAGAACAGGATGGCGGCGGTGGACAGGGCAGTCAGGGCAAGCTGGGCGAGGGGGGATTTGCGCATGGTCTTCGGAAGCCGATCGGGTAGGGAAAAACTCGGACCGGGACCAGGCGCGGGCGATCATGCTGCGATCGCCTCCACGCCCAGGCCGGCGTAATAGTGGCCGGTACGCGTACCCAGGAAGCTGTCCAGCGACACCTGTTCCTGGGACACGAAACCGCGTTGCGGCAGCAGGCCTTCCTTCAACAGTTCGAAGGCGCCGACGATGCCGGCCGCCGTGGTCAGTTCAATGGCGGTGCGCCGCTTGCCGCGCAGGGTGGCGCCATGGCAGCGCAAGGTGCGGCTGTCCTGCTCATAGCGTCCGTCGCGCATGCCGCTGGCCGACGCGTGGATGATGACCAGGTCGTCGCGGCTGTGCGGGACGGCATATTCAAGGACGTCGCGCAGAATCTCCCGCCGCTCGATCAGGCGCAGGTCGTGCAGCAGGAAATTCATGGCGTCCCGATGGCCGGGATAGCGCAGGGTCTTGTAGTCGAGATTGCGGACCTTGCCTTGCAGGGTTTCGCACAGGGTGCCCAGGCCGCCCGAGGTGTTGAAGGCTTCGAAGGGTTCGCCGTCCAGCGTCAGCGTTTCATAGCCTTCCATGGGCTGCACCGACAGCAACTGGCCGTCGACAATGGCCACGCAAGGATTGCAGTATTCGTTGATGACGCCGTCTATGCTCCACGTGAAGTGGTAGCGCAGGCCGTTGTTGGCGCTGCGCGTCAACGCCCCGACGCGCAGGCGCAGATCGTGCAGTTCGTCGAAACCGCGTGCCAGGTCGCTGCCCAGCATGCCGATCACGCCCGGCGCCAGGCCGCATTGCGGCATCAGCGGGGCGGAGGCGGTGGCCGCGATGCGGCGGATGGCGGTAGTGGCGGCGACGTCTTCCGTCAGGTCGAAGTACGGCACGCCCAGGCGGCCCGCTTGCGTGGCCACCCGTTCGGCCAGATAGAAAGGCAGCGCGTTGATGACGACGGCGTGGCGTTCGACGGCGGCGGCCAGTGCCGTGTCGTCCATCACGTCGCATTGCAGGCGACGTACCAGGTCGTCCGCGTGGGCGGGCACTGCGTCGGCCAGTGCCACGTCGGCCAGCGTCACGGGCAGTTCATGGTAGTGCGCCACCATGTCCGCGATGGTGCCGCCTACTTTGCCCGCGCCCAGCACGAGTACGTTTTCGATGCGTGTTGCCATGGTCGATTCCCCTTTACCTGAAGTGTTGGCAGTGAGGGAATCGTACGGATGAGGATTGTCGGTTGGTAGCGTACAGAGCGTCGAAATGTCGTGCTCTTTCGTCATTTCGACGGGGGAATTCGTCGAAATGACTGTGCCGGGACGGATTCTCGGGGTGTGGTGGGGCGGTGGGCCGGCCCGGCCTACTGACCGAGCGCCGCACGGCGGTCTATCTTGCGGCTGAGGACGATGGAACTCTGGGTGTGGTTGACCCCTTCCACCAGTCCGATCTGGTCCAGCAGGGCGTCGAGCTGTTCGACGCGCGAGCAGCGCAGCAATGCCAGGTAGTCGAATACGCCGCTGACGGCGGACAGTTCTTCTACCTCGGGCAGGCGCTTGAGGGCGGCGGCGACCTGGGCGCCGGTCTTGGGGCGCACGCTGATGAAGCAATAGCTGCGCACCACGTTTTCTTCCAGCGTCTGGCCCAGGCGGACGCCGTAGCCTGCGATGATGCCGTTTTTCTCCAGCCGGGCGATGCGGGCCACGACCGTGGTGCGTGCCAGGCCCAGCTTGCGGGCCAGCAGGGCCACGGGTTCGCGGGCATTGGCCTGCAACAGGGTCAATAGATGACGGTCGGTGACGTCCAACCGTGGGTCTGGATGTTCGATGCTGGCCTGTTGCATGGCTTACCCCGTTACTTGTACGGACGCTGTCCTTGCGGAGGGCGTTCGCATGATGGTCCGATCATAGGAAAGGGCCTGACGCGTGTCCTATGTCTAAATATCGTAAACGTATAACCCCGCGTTAAGGGTGCTGATTTTTCTGGCTTATGTCGCATAAGGGCCCGGACCAGGGATATTCCCGGGCTTGCGGAATAGTTGAATGTTTCTCTACTCAAACAAAGTGATGACCGCCCGAGCGGGCGGCTTCATCCGCCATGCCGCTTACGCTCGCTCAGGAATATTTCTGAAGCCAAGGGTTATCCCTAGGTAATTTGGAGGAGGGGAGATCACCGCGCTGGCGCTACCTGCAGATAGAACTTCGTCTGCCCACGTATCATCTGCAGCAACAACGCCTGCCCACTTCCGCCCGAAAGCAGCTCCCGCAAATCCGCCAGCCGACTGATCGGGCGCTGGTTCACGCCGATCAGGATATCCCCACGCTGGAGCCGCGCCGCCACCGGTCCGCGCGACGGATAGACGTTGCTGACGATCACCCCATCGTTACCCCGCACCCGCTGCTCGCGCGGCATCTCGGCGAACTCGACGCCGGTCAGGCGCGGGTCGGCCGACCCGCCATGCATCGCCTCGTTGGGTTCAGCCTCGATGGCCGCCGTCACATCCAGCGTCTGGCCATTGCGCCGTAACGTCATCCTTACCTTCTTGCCCACCGGCAGCAGCCCTTCGGTATTGTGGAACTGCTGGCGTGTGGATATCGGTTTGCCGTCCAGCGCCAACACTACGTCGCGCGCCTTGGCCCCCGCCTTGTCAGCAGGCGACCCGTCCACCACACGCGCGATGACCACCCCAGTCGTGCTGGGCGCCATGCGCAACTGCTGCGCGATCCCCGGCGTGATATCCAGCACGTCCACGCCCAGCGTGCCCCGCTGCACCTGGCCGTGTTCCAGCAATTGATGCATGACCTCGCTGGCCAGGTTGGACGGAATGGCGAAGCCTATGCCTACGTTGCCGCCCGAAGGCGTGTAGATCATCGTATTGATGCCGACAAGCTCGCCGCGCAGGTTCACCAGCGCACCGCCCGAATTGCCGGGGTTGATGGATGCGTCAGTCTGGATGAAGTTCTGGTAGCCGGCGGCACGCAGGCTGGAGCGATCCAGTGCGGAAACGATGCCCGACGTGGCAGCCTGTCCCAGCCCGAAGGGATCGCCGATGGCCACCACGAAGTCGCCCACCCGCAAGGCGCTGGAATCTGTCAGGGCCAGCTGCTTCAGGTTCTCGGCGGGGATGCGCAGCACCGCCAGGTCGGTGTCGGGATCGCTGCCCAGCACCTTGGCGGAAAAGCTGCGGCCGTCCTGCAAGGCCACCTTGATCGATTCAGCGCCACGCACCACATGATGATTGGTCAGCACATAACCTTGCGCGGCGTCGACGATGACGCCCGAGCCTGAACTCTGCGTGACGCGGCCACGGCCCGGCAAATAGAAATAACCAGGCGGCGGCTTGTTGGCGCTCACCGCGGAAATATTCACCACGGCCGGCGTCACCGCTTCGAGCATGGGCGCCAGCGATGGCAGCTCCTTGCCGTCGACCGCCGCCGGCAGGCCCGCGGAAACAGCGGGCGCGGCGGCGAGGGTCAGCAACGAGGCGAGGGCGGCACAGGCGGCGATATGCCGGGCGAAGCCGCCGCGACGGCGGATGGTAATGGCGTGGGACATGGTCGGATTATGCGTAAGACATGCGGCAAGACACGTAGCGCGGCAGGATAAACCGTGCGGCAGGGTAAGTCATGCGTGGTGTCTCTGTGCCGAGCGCGGCGATCGCGCCGAACGCACCGAATGCGCAAGCGCGAACTTTTCCACAGCCACTTCATCATCCGGTCATGAAATTGAAGGATCCTTCCACCACCTTGAAAACCTTTTCCCCGGCCTTCCGCTGGCGGTTGGCATCATTCTTGGTGGAGCCGGACGGGGACAGGTCTATGTGGTGGAATCGACGCCAGGAACAGGGTAGTAGCGGCATCTGGGGGCATCTGTACGCCTTGTACCTGCCCCTGCGCCTCCAGGAAAAAATGCTGAGCCCGGCCTGGGAAGCAGAGAAAGCCGCGGCGGTTGCCAACGGCTTCATGGCGCCGACGCGTCTTGAACCGGGCGCGCACAAGCGCGCCACTCGTGCTATCCGCGCCGTCGCCGCGCGGCATGAATCAGACGACGGTTCTGCTACCTGAATCGGCACATCCTGGCCTGGCGCGAATCCTTATCCAGTGAATGGTGGCAACCGCATGCCCTTGCCCAAGGCAGGGGCGCCCCGTCCGCCGCTGCAGCGGCGAGCCGGGGCAAGCGGCAGGATTTGCGGCCAACGTCGATGCGGACGAAACTGCTGCGGTTGCGCCTGTTGTTTCTCCCGCGACCGTGGACGTGGAATAATCAGGGGCTTGAGGTCTTCCCGCAGTCGGAGTGTTTCCGCAGTCGGGCCACGGCGCGCCGCGCCAGGCCGGGCTGCGTATTCCCGGATGCGGCGCCAATCTTGCCCACCTTGTTTCACGTACAAATACGAGCGCGATGAAAACTGTTCAACACCGATGGATGGCAGCCGCGGGCGCGGTCTGCCTGGCCGTGACGGCGCAATCATTCGCTGCCGATGCCAAGGCCCCTGAAGCCAAGCCGGCCAGCAACTACGTCATCGCCAAGGCCGGTACGCTTGAAGTCCAGCGTGGCGAAGTCGAAAACATGCTCAATTCGCTGCCGCCGCAGGCGCGCGCGGAGATCAAGGCGAATCGCCCCGCGGCTGAACGCCTGGTCCGTTCGCAACTGGCCGACAAGGCCGTGCTGCAGCAGGCGCAGACGCAGAACTGGGCGCAGCGTCCCGAGGTCAAGGCGCAGATCGATGCGGCCACCAAGGAGATCGTGTTCCGCAGCTACCTGGCTTCGGTCAGTGCCGTACCGGCCGACTATCCGTCGGACAAGGAGCTGCAGGCCGTCTATGACCAGACCAAGGGCCAGATGGTCAAGCCGGCGCAGTACCGCGTCGCGCAGATCTTCATCCCCGCGCCGGCCAATGACGCCAAGGCTGTCGCGGAGGCCCGCAAGAGCGCGGCCGACATCGCCAAGGAAGCGCAGAACCCCAAGGCGAATTTCACCGCGCTGATGAAGAAGTATTCGAAGGATCCTTCGGCGCAGGCGGGTGGCGATACCGGCCTGATTCCGCTGGGCCAGCTGCTGCCGGAAATGCGTCCGGTGGTTGGCAAGCTGAAGAAGGGCGATGTGTCGGCGCCGGTCCAATCGGGGCAGGGTTTTCATGTCCTGAAGCTGGTGGACATGACGCCGCAAGGCACGCCGACCCTGGCCGAAGTGCGCGACAGCCTGCGTAATGCCATGCGGCAGAAGCGTCAGCAGGATACCGCGGCGGCGTATCTGCAGGGCTTGCTGAACAACCAGACCGTGACGGTCGATGGCCCCGCGTTGAATGCGGTGGTGGATTCGGTGATCAGGTAAGCGACCACGACCAGCACCCCAGCCGCTCAAGAAAAAGGACCGACGCCATATTGGTTGCCGGTCCTTTTTCAATTCCACGCATCGATGGCGGTTGCAGCAGCGTTGTCCCTCAATCGTCGCCCGACGAACGCCCCACGGCCTGCTCGATACAGGCAATCAATTCCGTATCGGCAAAAGGCTTCTGCAGAAAACAGGCCGCGCCGACTTCCTGCGCGCGCTCGGCATAACCTTCCTGCAGGTGGGCCGTCATGAACACGATGGGCATGGCGAACCCGCGCTTGCGCAGCGACTGGCATAAATCAAAACCGCTGACGCCCGGCATGCGTACATCCGTCACGACGCAGTCCAGCGTACCGGCCTGGGTGTCATTCAACAGCGCCTGGCCGCCGTCGTACAGACGTACGTCCAGGTCGATGGAGCGCAGCAGGCGGCCCAGCGCCATCCGCACCGATGCATCGTCGTCCACGATGGCGATGATGGGGGCAGCGGCGCGGGGGGATGCGGTCATGACTTGTCGGTCGGTTGTGTATCGGTCTTGGGGGCGGCAGCGACGCCCGTGATCTTCGTCACGCATTCTTTATGAAACCAGGAAAGCGTAACGGGCTCGCCGTTCAGCAATCGCCGTGCCGGCGGTACCACCTGTTCGCCGATCAACATCCCCAGCAGTCCGATCAACGCAATCACGGGCGGTGCGGGTGAGCGCACGTTCAACAAGGCATAAATAATACCGACCAAAATACCGGTCGCGAGCGAAACGATATAAAGCTTCATGAGATTTCCTTGAGTGTCGTAATAAGTGGATCGGATATCAAAGCGGCAGTTTCACGCCGATCAGATGCTGCACTTGCGGCGGCGCAGCGCCGCGCTGGAACCGCAGCAACTCGCGCTGCAGATCGGCGTCGGCGTTATGAACCCGGCGATGCTGGCGCATGTGCTCGGCCCAGGATTCGACCAGGAACCACTCGACCAGGCGTTCCGGATCGTTCGGGTCATCCATCACGCTCCAGTTGAACGCGCCATCGCGCAAGCGTTCTTCCGACAAACGCCGGATCGTCCGCAGGAAGTCCTGCCGATCGGCGCGTGCCACGCGATATTCGATCTGGATCAGGACAGGACCGCGATCGTCTTCGACCGGCACCGCCATCCGCGGATCGGGCCAGGCCTGCGACGGCGCCAGGTCTTCCTCTCCTTGCGGCAGGCGGACACGGTGTGCCAGCAGCGAACTCACCAGCAGGAACACGGCCGCGGCCAGCAACCCCTGGGGCACGCCCAGGTGCTGCGCGACCGCGCCCCACAGCAGGCTGCCTGCCGCCAGCGCACCGTTGAACACCATCTGGTAAACGGCCAGCGCGCGTCCACGCACCCAGTCCGGCAGGATGGCCTGGGCCGCGCCACCCAAGGTGGTCAGCGCGGCTATCCATGCCACGCCCAGCAGCAGGAACAGCGGCAAGGCCAGCACCAGCGGGGGCGCCAGGCTCAGCAAGCCCATGGCCACGGCGGTGGCGGCCGCTGCCGCCAGCAACAACCTGTCCGCGTTCAGCCAGACTTGCAGACGGGGCAGCAGCAGTGCGCCGATGATGGCGCCGCCACCGACCATGCCTAGCAGCAGGCCATACAGCCCCGCGCCGCCGGCGAATACCTGGCGCGCCACCAGCGGCAACAGAGCCCAGATGGCGCTGCCCGAAATGAAGTACACCGTCGCGCGAAACAGGACGACGTGCAGCTTGCTGTGCGCACGGGTGTAGCGCAGGCCCGCGCGCAGGGCACCAAAGAAATGTTCGCGCAGGGGATCGCTGGTACGTGGCGCCCGTTTCCACCAGACCAGCGCGCCGATCACCAGGATGTAGCTGACGAAGTCCACCGCATACGTTGCCGCCGCGCCGAAGGCGGCCAGCAGCAAGCCGCCCGTGGCGGGACCGATGGCGCGAGCGATGTTCACGCCCAGGCCATTGAGCGCGACCGCGCTGCGCAGTTCCGGACGCGGCACCAGTTCCGGCACGATGGACTGCCAGGTCGGTCCCATCATGGCCGCGCCGATGCCGCCCACGAAAGCCATCGCGATGAGAATCTCGATGGTGAGCGCGCCGCGCCAGGCCAGCACCATCAAGGTGCCGCTGACCAGGCCCAGCGCGATCTGGATCACGATGAGGAAGCGGCGGCGGTCCAGGATGTCGGACAGCACGCCGGCGGGTATCGCCAGCAGAAAAACGGGCAGGGTGGTGGCGGCCTGTATCGCCGCCACCGCGGTCGGCGAGTTCGACAGGTCCGTGGCCAGCCAGGCGTTGGCGACGTCGCGCATGAAGCTGCCGACGTTGCCGAGGATGGTGGCCACCCACAGCACGGCGAAGGTGGCGTGGGCGAGCGGCGCGAAAGGCTTGGCCTGCGCCGGCGGCGTGGCTGGCGTGGACGGGGGCAGGGCGGGCGATGTCATGCGCGGCGCCTCGGCCAGCTGGCGACCGCTACCAGCAGCCACGCGCCGGTCAGCGCCAGATGTTCATAGAAACTGTTGGCCTGCGCGAAGCGGGCTTCGGGCGGAGCCGACCAGTAGCGGTTGGCGATGAAGGTGGCCATCAGGGTGAAGGCGCCCAGGGCCAGCGCCCCCAGGCTGCGTCCGCGATTCGACAGCACCAGCACCGACGCGCCCAGCTCCAGCGCGATGGTGCCGGCGGCCATGACCGTGGTCCACAGCCCCGAGGACGCCAGGCCGAAATGCTGGATCTCGGCCAAGGCGCTGTTGAAGTCGGTCAACTTGACCAGGCCGCCCTGCAGGTAAGGCGCGCACAGCAGCAGCAGGCCCAGCCACCACAGCGGTCGGCGATCGGCGGGAGAACCCGCCGTCGGCAACTCGGATATCACGGTCATGGTTCTCTCCAGGATCTTCAGGTACAGGCTTCAGAACGCCCAGCAGGAGCAGCCCAGCGCGCCCCAGAAGGTGCTTTCCTCGGAGGTGGGTGCCTGCGTGGCCCATGCGTTCGCATGCGAGTGCTTGTGCACACCGCAGGCGCTGTCGCACGCGCACACCGGCATCATCTTGGCGCTGCTCAGGTTGGCACGTGCCTGGTAGCCGCCCACATGGCGCACCGGCGACCAGTCGGGCATGGCCGGGGCCAGTTCCGGCGACAGATCGTCGTAGTCGCCTTCGCCATAGACCACCTTGCCACCCAGCACGGTCAGCACCGCGGTGATGTCCTGGATTTCATCGCCGGGGACGTGGAAGTAGTCGGCCGACAGCACCGCCAGGTCGGCCAGTTGACCCACCTTGATCTGGCCTTTCTTGCCGACTTCGGACGAGAACCAGGTATTGGCTTCGGTCCACAGGCGCAAGGCGGTCTCGCGGTCCATGACGTTGGCCTGGGGATAGAGCTGCGTGCCGCCGACCGTCTTGCCAGTGGTCAGCCAGTACAGCGATACCCACGGGTTATAGGAGGCGACACGGGTGGCGTCGGTGCCGGCACCGACCTTGACGCCGCGTTCCAGCATCTTGCGGATGGGCGGCGTGGCCTCGGCGGCGCGCGAGCCGTAGCGCTCGACGAAGTATTCGCCCTGGTAGGCCATGCGATGCTGCACGGCGATGCCGCCGCCTAGCGCGGCGATACGGTCGATGTTGCGGTCGGTGATGGTTTCGGCGTGGTCGAAGAACCAGTTCAGGCCTTCGAAGGGAACGTCGCGGGCCACTTTCTCGTACACGTCCAGCGCACGCGAGATGGTCTGGTCATAGGTCGCGTGCAAGCGCCACGGCCAGCGCTTCTCGGCCAGCAGGCGGATCACCGGCTCCAGGTCGGCTTCCATCGAAGGCGCCATGTCGGGCCGTTCGACGCGGAAGTCCTCGAAGTCGGCCGCGGTGTACACCAGCATTTCGCCCGCGCCGTTGTGACGGTACAGGTCGTCGCCCTGGCCGGGCTTGACCTTTTCCGACCAGTTCTTGAAGTCGGCCAGTTCTTCCTTGGGTTTCTGGGTGAACAGGTTGTAGGCCAGGCGCACCGTCAGGTTGCCTTCCTTGTGCAGCTCTTCGATGATGTTGTAGTCATCGGGGTAGTTCTGGTAGCCGCCGCCGGCGTCGATCACGCCGGTCACGCCCAGGCGGTTGACCTCGCGCATGAAATGGCGCGTAGAGTTTTTCTGATATTCGGCCGGCAGCTTGGGGCCCTTGGCCAGGGTGGCGTACAGGATGGTGGCATTGGGCTTGGCCAGCAGCAGGCCGGTCGGGTTGCCCTGCGCGTCGCGCACGATTTCGCCGCCCGGCGGGTTGGGTGTGTCCTTGCCGTAGCCGACCACGCGCAGCGCGGCTGCGTTCAGGATCGCGCGGTCGTACAGATGCAGGATGAACACGGGAGTGTCCGGCGCCACGGCATTGATCTCTTCGATCGTGGGCAGGCGCTTTTCGGCGAACTGGTGCTCCGTGAAGCCGCCTACCACGCGTACCCATTGCGGCGCCGGGGTACGGTCCACCTGGTCCTTGAGCATGCGCATGGCGTCGGCCAGCGAACGCACGCCGTCCCAGCGCAATTCCATGTTGTAGTTCAAGCCACCGCGGATGATGTGCATATGGCTGTCGATCAGGCCGGGAATGGCGCGACGGCCCTGCAGGTCGACGACGCGCGTGCCGGCACCGGCCAGCCGCATGATGTCGTCGCGTTCACCGATGGCGGTGAAGCGGCCGTCATGGATGGCGACGGCGTCGGCTTGCGGGCAGCTGCGATCCAGCGTGGTGAATTTGCCGTTGACGAAGATGAGATCGGGCGTGGTGGTGGCGTTCATGGCAGGGTTCTCTAGGTAGGATGGCCGCTGGGGGGGACGCGCGGCGGTGCTTCAACGGGCATGCGCCCAGCGTTTTCATACAGCTGGGCGCATGCCTTGAAGCGACGATTTTCCGTCAGCTCAACGCTTCAGGAAAGCAAGCAGTTCAGCATTGATCTGGTCGGCGTGGGTGACGCACATACCGTGCGGCGCGCCCTCGATGACCTTCAGCGTGGCCTTCTTGACGATCTTGGCCGACAGGCGGCCGGAGTCGTCGATGGGCACGATCTGGTCGTCGGAGCCATGCAGCACCAGCGTCGGCACGTCGATCTTTTCCAGGTCCGGCGTGTAGTCGACTTCGGAGAACTCGCGCACGCACAGGTACTGGCCCAGCGCGCTGCCGGTCAGGCCTTGCGACCAGAAGGCGTCGATGGTGCCCTTTTCCGGCTTGGCATTGGGGCGGTTGAAACCGAAGAAGGGGATGGCCAGTTCCTGGTAGAACTTGGAACGGTTGTCGGCCACGCCCTTGCGGATGCCGTCGAACACTTCCTTGGGCAGGCCGCCGGGGTTCTTGTCGGTCTTGATCATGATGGGGGGCACCGCGCCGATCAGTACGGCAGCGGCGACACGCTTGGTGCCGTGGCGGCCGATGTAGTGCGCGACTTCGCCGCCGCCGGTGGAATGGCCGACCAGCGTGGCGTCCTTCAGGTCCAGGGCTTCGATGACCGCGGCCAGGTCGTCGGCGTAGGTGTCCATGTCATTGCCCTGGGCGGGTTGGTCCGAGCGGCCGTGGCCGCGGCGATCGTGGGCGATGACGCGGAAGCCGTTCTGCACCAGGAACAGCATCTGGTTGTCCCAGGCGTCCGAGTTCAGCGGCCAGCCGTGGGAGAACACGACGGGGCGGCCCTTGCCCCAGTCCTTGAAGAAAATGCGGGTGCCGTCCTTGGTGACGACGTAGTTGGTGCCTTGCCGGCCGTCATGCTTGCCGCCATGGGTGGGCGCGGCAGCGCGCTTGTCGGCGGCTTGGGCGGTGCTGCCGATGGCGGTGGCGGCGACGGCGCCGACCGAGGTGGCGCCGGCGACCAGCATCTTGCGGCGGCTGGTGCTGAGGTCTTGAGTCTGGGCTTCGGTATTCATCGTGGATTTCTTCGTTTTGTTGTAAGAGAGAGGAATAGGGGGCTACGCCCCCTAAGCCCCCGCGTTGCAATAGCTGAAGGGGCTCCGCCCCTACAACTCCCCGCAATGGCGAGAGTTGTTGAAGGCTGCGCCTTACAGCCATCGGGTACGGTGGGAGGCTGTAGAAGGCTGTCCCTACAGGACCCTGATAGTGCGGGGGGCTTAGGGGGGCACCCCCCTAAAAAACCTATCCCGCGCGTTAGCGCGGGGCGCCTATCAGCGGGCGATCACGGGCGCGTGGACGGGGGCCAGCGCTTCGTGGGTCGTAGCCGTACGTTGCTTGGCGTCGTGCACCATCGTGTACGCGTAATCGACGCCCATGCCGTAAGCACCCGAGTGCTCCTTGGCAATCGCCATCACGGCGTCGTAGCTGTCCCGACGAGCCCAGTCGCGCTGCCATTCCAGCAGCACTTGCTGCCAGGTCACCGGCACCACGCCAGCCTGCACCATGCGCTGCATGGCGTAGTCGTGCGCTTCCTTGGTGGTGCCGCCGGAAGCGTCGGCCACCATGTAGATTTCATAGTCGCCTTCCAGCATGGCGCACAGGGCGAACGTGGTGTTGCAGACCTCCGTCCACAGACCGGCCACGACCACCTTCTTGCGCTTGTTGGCGGCCAGGGCGTCGCGCACCTTCTGGTCGTCCCAGGAATTCATCGACGTGCGTTCCAGCACTTTCTGCTCGGGGAACACGTCCAGCAGTTCAGGGAAGGTGTAGCCGGAAAACGACGTGGTCTCGACGGTGGTGATGGTGGTCGGGACATTGAACACGCGGGCAGCCTTGGCCAGGCCCACCACGTTGTTCTTCAGCGTCTGGCGGTCCATCGACTGCACGCCGAAGGCCATCTGCGGTTGCTGATCGATGAAGATGAGTTGGCTGTTCTGCGGGGTCAGCACTTCGAGCTTGGGATTGGACATGGCACGATTCCTGTAGGAAGAGAATAGGGCGGCGCGCGGGTGACGCGCGATGCCGCCGCTTCAAGGGACTTCGACGCGCGTGGCGACGCGACCGCAGCTAGACTAGATGGCCCAGGCGTTGCCGACCATTGTTCGATGGTATTAACGGCAAGGGAGACGGCGCCGCCATCCAGGTGCCTTCTGCCATACCGGCGTCATATGCGCATGGCTGGCGCCGCGGCTTCCATAGCTACCATTCATAGGTTCATGTCGTATTTACGTCTGGGACGCATCATCCAAAGGTATAGGTACGGCCCTGGCGCGCGCCGCGTGCCGGCTTATATAATCGGCGGCTATTGGAGAGAACACCCTGACGTCCGCCACCCTCGAACCCTTGGATCCGGTTGCCATCGACGATGCGGTAGTGCTGGTCGTCGATGACGATGCCGCGCTACGGCACGCACTGGGCAGCCTGTTCCGCTCCGTCGGGTTTACCGTGCGCCTGCATGCCTCGGCGGCTGAACTGCTGGACGACCCGGTACTGGACGCTCCACCGCTGAATTCCGCCCTGCCCGACGTCGCCTGCTGCCTGCTGCTGGACGTGCGCCTGCGCGGCGCCAGCGGCCTGGACCTGCAGGCGCGGCTGGCTCAGCTGGGCGTGGAGATTCCCATCATCTTCATGACCGGCCACGGTGACATCGCCATGACCGTCACCGCCATGAAGGCGGGAGCCGTCGACTTCATCACCAAGCCTTTCCGCGACCAGGACCTGCTCGACGCCGTCACGGCGGCGTTGGAAAAGGACCGCCAGCGCCGCCTGGGGTCACGCCGGCTCAATGAAATCCGCGCCTGCTATCAGACGCTCAGCCCGCGCGAGGCCGAAGTCATGGGCCTGGCGGTGCGCGGCCTGCTCAACAAGCAGATCGCCGGCGAGATCGGCATCAGCGAAGTCACGGTCAAGATCCACCGCGGCCAGGCCATGCGCAAGATGAAAGCCCGCACCTTCGCCGACCTGGTGCTGATGGCCCAGCAACTGGGCGTGCACGCCGCCGCCTGAAGCAAACTCCGCGCATCTTCCGTATTCACGGCTTGGCCGACGCTGTCGGAACGACTCCAAGATAAAAAAGGGAATTTCTAAAGAAATTCCTTTTTCCCTGGCGCATTCAGGCGCCGCAGCGAAGTCAATTCCCTCAAACGCGCCGCCTGTCGCGCATCAACACATAGACCGTCACCGACGCCACCAGGCTGACCACCCCCGCCACCAGGAATGCCCTGGCGAACCCGGCGCCGTAGCTGTCCCGTGCCAACGCGGTCAGCGTCTCATGCAGCGTCGCGGGGTACATCGCCAGTGCCCGCGCCAGGTCTCCCGCGGCGATGGTATCGGCGAAGCCGGGCGTGCCGCTTATCCCCACATGCAGCATGCTGTCGCGCAGCGCCGCCTGCACGCCCCCGGCCAGTACCGCTCCCAGGCTGGCGAACCCCAGCAGGATGCCGGAGAAGCGCGCCGTGGTGCTGATGCCCGACGCCATGCCGGCGCGGTGGCGCGGCACCGTGCCCATGATGGCTTTCTGCGTTTCGCCGTTGAGCAGTCCACCGCCACTGCCCAGCACCGCCATGGCAAGGATCAACAGCGCCGGGCTGTGATGCCCGGCGGCCACCATCATGGCCAGGTTGCCGAGGGCGACGATGGCCAGCCCCAAGGCCAATATCTGGTAGGAGCGCAGCCGCGTGGCCAGACGCCGGCCTACCTGCGGCAACACCAGCATGGCGAGGGCGAACGGCAGCATGCTCACGCCTGCCAGCAGTGCCGTCTTGCCCCGTGCATTCTGCAGGAACAGCGGCAGCAGCGACGCCATGACCTGCGCCGACGCGGCATACGCCAGCATGGCAATCACGGCACCGACGAAGGCCGGCGCCGCGAACAAGGACAGGTCGAGCATTGGATGCCTGCCACGCCGCTCGACCTGGCTGAAGCCGAGGAACAGGACCAGGCCCGCGCCGAGACGCAGCAGGAAGCCGGCACTTCCCCATCCTTGTACCGGCCCGACGATCAACGCCCATGTGAATGCAAACATGCCGCCGGCGAACAGGACGATGCCGGCGAAGTCCAGGGGCCGTGGCGTCGGATCGCGCGACTCGTCGATGACGCCGGCGACCGCCAGGGCGAGGGCGGCGCAGATCGGTACATTGATGTGGAAGGCCCAGCGCCAGCCCAGCAGCGCATTGATGGCGCCGCCGATCAAGGGCGCCAGTACCATCGTCAGGCCCATGATGGCGCCCCAGATTGCCCAGGCCCGGGCTCGCGCACTTTCTTCGTGGAAGGCATGGCCGATGATGGCCAGGGCCGGCGCCAGCAGGAAGGCGGCGCCGACACCCTGCGCACCGCGCGCCAGGTAGAGCGCCGTCGCGGTGGGCGCCAGGCCGCAGGCGCAGGACGCCAGCGCGAACAGCACGATGCCGCACAGGAACACGCGCTTGCGGCCATACCGGTCGGCGATCGATCCCGCCGGCAGGAGCAGGGCCGAGAAGCACAGCACGTAAGTGCTGATCACCCATTCGATGTCGGCGAATGATGCGTTGAGATCGCGTGCGATGGTCGGCAGGACGATGCCGACCACATTCGTGTCGAGCACGGTCATCGCGCAACCCAGCGCGCCGACCAGCAGTACGGCCGTCCGGCCGTGGGTCCGTCGGGAAGCGAGGTGGGCGCTCATGTTGGGGCGATGGTTGGAATCATGGAGTCATTGAAGCACCACGGATAATTTGGTTCAATATAACGAAACGGGATAATTATTAGTTTTCAGATAATTATTTACGCCGACTTCGATACATCAACGCCGGACGGCGCGCCACCGGGCGCGCTTCCTCTCGGGCAGCAAACCATGGAACTCCGCTATCTGCGCTACTTCATCGCCGTCGCTGAACAACTGCACTTCACGCGGGCGGCGGAGTCGCTGGGCATCTCGACGCCCACCTTGACCGTGCAGATCCGCAAGCTGGAAAAAGAGTTGCAGCTACGGCTGCTGAATCGCAGCACCAAGCGCGCCGTGTCCTTGACCGCGGCAGGCGAGGCCTTCCTGGTCGAGAGCCGCGCCGTCGTCGAACGCATGGAGCGCGCAATCAGCGTTGGCCGCCAGGCCAGCCGCGGCGAGATTGGCCGTGTCGAGATCGGCTACGTCGGTTCGGCCGCGTTCTCCGGCCTGCTGCAGCAGCGCGTCGGGCAGTACCGCGTGGACTGGCCCAACGTCGTCATCAAGGCGTCTGAACTGCCGATGGACGGATTGCCGGCGATGCTGGAAGAGGGCAAGCTGGATATCGCCTTCGTGCGTATGCCCGTCATCCTGCCGTCGGCCCTGACCAGCCAGGTGCTCAGCCGCGACAAGTTCTGCGTCGCCATGCCGGCGCGGCACGCGCTGGCGCAGGGCCGCCTGCCCATACAGCCCGGGGCGCTGGCCCAGGAAACCTTCATCGTTCCGGAGCAGCG
Organism: Achromobacter sp. HZ34; assembly: GCF_002209485.1. Lineage (GTDB taxonomy): Bacteria > Pseudomonadota > Gammaproteobacteria > Burkholderiales > Burkholderiaceae_B > Bordetella_C. The sequence continues at coordinate 214,514 of NZ_NJIX01000007.1, forward strand.
GCGCGGCTTGCAGGAAGTGGCGCATCGTGGCGAATTCGAACCCGCCATCGGCGCGGTTCCCGGTGGACTGCTGGCCGTCCTTACGCACGTCTCGCTGGGCGCGGGTGTCGCTATCGTGCCTGACACGCTGCGCACGGTCATCACGCTGCCGAATATCGTCTATCGCAACCTCGCGGAGCCGGCCATTACCTCGGAAGTGGCGGCGGTGTTCCGCAAGTATGAGCGGTCGCCGCCAGTGCTGAACCTGCTCAAGCAGTTGAAGGGGTGATGGGCGGTCGGGGCGCGGATTCGGCAGGTCGGGAGGCCAGCCGATTCTCCGGCAGACCGGCCGGTGGCGCTGCCGGCAGGCTGGCAGGCAACTGGAACCAGAACGCCATGCCGCCGCCGCTGCGGGCGCGCACTTCCAGCGTGCCGCCATGCGCTTCGACGATGGAGTGGCAGATGGCCAATCCCATTCCCATCCCGTGCGTCTTGGTGGTGTAGAACGCATCGAAGATGCGCGGCAGGGTCTCGGCGGCGATACCCGGGCCCCTGTCCTTGACGCTGATCTCGATGCGGCCATCGCGCAAGGCCGACGACACCTCCAGTTCCCGTTCCGCCAGCGGCGTATCGGCCATCGCATCCAGCGCATTGATGATCAGGTTCAGCACGACCTGTTGCAGCTGCACCCGGTCGGCATCGATGGTGGCCGGGCCGGCGTGCAGGTGGCTGTGCAAACGCACCCCTCTGGCATCGATGTCCATGCGCACCATCTGCAGGACTTCTTCAAGTACCGCATCCGGCAACAGCGGCTCCAGCACGGCCGGCGCCTCCTTGGCCAGAGAACGCAGCGCGCGGATGATCTCCGCCGCCCGCATGGCGTTCTGGCGCGCGTGCGCCATGGCATCCAGCGCCTCTTCGATATTGGGCGTGGCGCGCTTGAGCCAGCGCACGCCGGCGTCCATCGAGGACGCGATCGCCGTCAGCGGCTGGTTGACTTCGTGCGCGATGGACGCGGCCAGGCTGCCCATCACCGTCAGGTGCGAGGTGCGGGCAAGATCGGCGCGCGCATTGCGCAAGTCCAGCTCGGCGCGGGCCCGCCTGTCGTTCTCGCTGATCAGGCGTTCATACAGCTGGGCCGTCTGCAGGGTGATGGCCAGCTGGGGCGCCAGCACTTCCAGCGCTTCGATGTGGGTCTCGTCGAACACGCCGGGCGCCGCATTGTTTTCCAGGTAGAAAACCCCGATCAACTCCCCGCCCCGCTGCAAGGGCAGGCAAAGCACCGAGCGCAGCAGGCGCGGCGGATCCGTCAGGCCCTGCAAGGATGGCGCCTGCTGGGTCGCATCGGCCAGCGCCAGGGTCTGGCGCGTGCGCAGCACGCTGTGCAGGACCGTCATGGGCAGCGCGTTTTCTGTCGGGACGCTGCTGCCCAGATGCACGGACACGGTGTGATGCAGCACGCGGGCCGAGGCTTCGACCATGGGACCGGTGGGGCCCATCAACACCAGCAGGCCGTATTGCGCGCCGGCATAGGTGACGATATTGGTCATCAGCGATTCGAGCAGGCGCTCCATCACCACTTCACCGGACAAGGCCTGGGCCGCTTTCAGGCCGCTGGCCCAGCCTGCTTCCTGCTCCCTGCCGGACACCGCGCGGCGTGGGTTGTGCAAGGTCAGGCATTCGCGGTAGGCGCGGCCGACCTGATCGGCCTTGTGTTCGCCATCCAGGCGGCGGTAGCCGGCCTCTGCCGCGCGCAGGTGTTCACCGGCCGCTGTGCGCAGGCCGTGGCTGTCGCACAGCTGCGCCGCCAGTTCGTGCGCCATCGCCTCCTCTTGGGGGAAGCTCGCCAGCTGGGCGGCCTGGATGGCCTGTTCGTGAAGCGCCAACGCCGCCAGGGGTTCGTCACGCAGCCGCGCCAGTTCAGCTTCGATCAGCAGCAGCTTGCCGCGGAACGTCAGCGGATTCAACGCGGCCCAGCGTTCGACGCGGTCGCGCAGCGCGGCAACCGCCGTCATGCGGGCCGCGCAGTCGCCATCCGTGGCCCGTGTACGCGCCAGCGCCAGCGCGAGAAAAAACTTGCACTCGGCCACGTTGATGTGAGCGGGCGCCGCCCAGGCCAGGTCGTGCGCGATCGACAACGCGGCCTTGGCGGGTTCCCATGCGCCCAGATAGGCGTGGATCATGCCCTCGTACAGCGCGACGCGGAAGCGGGTGGGCTGGGATCGGCTCTGTGCCAGGCGTTCAGCCAGCGCCGGCGTGGTGGCGTCGTCTTCCAGTCGCCCCTGCATGGCGCGCACGAAGCGCCGTTGCGCCAGCAGGATGAGTTCGATGTCGCGATATCGCACCAGGCGCGTCAGCGCCAGGCCACGTTCGATTTCCTCGTCCACCAGGCGCAACGCCTCGCCCATGGACAAGAGGTCGCACACCAGATGGTAAGTGGCATAGCAGGCCATGCCGGGCGCGCCCGACGCCCAGCCTTGCTGCACGGCGCCGCGCACCTGGTCGAGCGAGAACCACAGCGGCCGCGTCCAGGTGCTTACGCGGCCGGCCGCGACCAGCGTGGCCATGCGCTCGGCGTCATAGCGGTGGCGGTCCACCAAGTCCTTGGCGACCATGCCGTAGGCCAGGCCGTCTTCATATTCCTCGTAGATATCCGCGATGAAAACGCCGAACCAGGCCATGCCGTAAGGCGCGTGGGGCGTGATGCCATGCGTCAGCGTCAGCTCCACCATCTTGGCGACGTGCAGGAAGCACAGGTTGTCCTTCACGAACAGTGATGAGATCAGCGTGGAAAGCAGCCCCATCGCGGCGTGCACGCGGCGATCGTCGGTAAGCGGCAGCTGGGCCAGGCTGGCGATATCGCGGCCGGCGCGCGCACGGGTGACGGCGTCGCGGGCCTGGCGCCATGCGGTGGCGCCGGCATTGCGGTCCAGGCGCACGCCCAGCATGTCCAGGCCGGACAACGCGGTGGCGATGGCGCCCTCGTAATCGGATTGCACGGTCTGCAGTTCAGCCTTCAGGCGGTAGACGGCAGCGCGATCCAGTACCGGCAGGATGCGCGCCAGCAGGCCGTCGATCTCGCGCTCGGCGAGCGGCAGTTCGGCCTGGGCGATCAGGCATTCGCAGCGCAGCAGGCTGGCTTCATAGGCCAGCTGCTTGTGCCTGCGCCACCAGTCTGGACGCATCAGCGCGTGGGCCGCATCGACGTGGCGCACCGCCTGGGCCAGCGCGGCGGCGTCCTTGGCGCGGCGGCCGGCCACCACCAGGGCCTGAACGAATGCCACCTGCCTGGTCTCCGTCAGCGGATGGCCGGCCGCGCGCTCGATCTGGTTGCTGATGTCGAAAGCATGTTCGGCCAGGCGGTCGCCGTAGTGCAGGATCATGGCGTGGGCGATATGGGCGTGCCGTGCCGGCCGGTCCTGCTCGGGCACCGTGCCGTAAGCGGCCTCCAGGAAGCGGTCGTGCGTGAAGGCGTAGCCTTTGCGGGTATGGACCAGCAGCTTGGCATTCACCAGGGCGGCCAGGTCTGCGTCGATATCGGTCTCGTGGCAGGTGGCGATATCGGCCAGCAGGGTGGTACGCGCCCGCGCGCCGAGGCAGGCCAGGTGACCCAGCAATCCCGCGGCGGAGGCGGGCAACTGCCCGATGCGGCGCGCCATCAAGCCGGTCACGCCGCCGGCGTAGCAGTCGGCCAGGCGCTGGATATCCCAGGTCCAGATGGCGCCTGCGGCTTTGACTTCGCCTGCCTCCTTTGCGCCTGCGCCCCTTTCGCCTGTGCCCCGTTCGACTGCGCTTTCACCTTGCCTGCGCAGCACGCCGTCGTCCAGCAGGGCGCGCAGCAACTGCTGTGCATGGAAGGGATTGCCATCGGTGATGCGGTGCATGGCTGCGCCCAGGCCCGCGATGTTGGCCGGCGCCGTATGCAGTTGCGCGGCGATCATGCCGGACAGGGCGTTCTCGTCCAGGGGCGCCAGCGCGATGCGGGTGATGGGCAGCGTATGCGTGCGGTGCGCGTGGTCCAGCCAGTTCAGGTCGGTCGCCGGGGCCAGGCTGCCGGCGTCGCGGCAGGTCGCCACGATCAGGAGATGGCGCGGCGGGCGTGCGATGTAGGCTTGCAGGAAAGCCAGGGTGGAACTGTCTGCCCACTGGATATCGTCGAGCAGCAACACCAGCGGCACGGCCCGGCTGGCGAAAACGCTAAGCGTGGCCAGGATGGCGTCCAGCGCGCGGCGCTGAGCCTGGGGCGCCGGCACCGTCGGCAGCGGCGCCGTGGCGCCCAGCACGTGGTGCATCTCCGGCAGGATCTCGGCCACCGCGCGGGCCTGTCCCGCCAGCGCGGCAAGCCACGCCAGGCGCAATTCCTCGCGTTCGGCGGGCGGGCTGTTGAGGGCCTGGCGCGTGAGGGCGTGCAGGGCCTGGGCCAGCGATGCGTAGGGAATGTCGTGATGCTGCAGGTCGCACTTGCCGGCCACATATCGAGCCGCAACCCCAGCCGCAACGCCGGAGGCACCTTCGGCCGCAATCGCGGCGGCAGCCCCGGCCGTACTACCAGCCGTCCGCCCGGCCGCGGCGCCCGCATGTGCCAGTGCCTCGGCCAGCGCGGACTTGCCCGAGCCGGCCGGGCCATAGATCAGGACCAGTTCGGCGCTGCCATGCGTCCGCACACGGACCAGCGCATCGACCAGCTGCCGCAACTGTGCCTCGCGGCCATACAGTGCCGGTGCGGCGGCCGATGGCTGGGCCGTATCTTGGCTGGGAGGCTGGGGCAGGGCGTCGAACGTCATGCGCGGAGCATACCGCGCTACGGCCGGCGTCTACGTCCAGGAATCATCGCCGCCGCCACCACGCCCAGGGCATGTACCCCACAGAACAGGATGAAGGTGCTGGAGAAGGCGGCGGCCGTGTGGCTCGCCGCTGCGCCATTCATGGACGCGCCCAGGCTGGCATGCAGCCAGATCGCCAGGACGGTGGTGGCGATAGGGCCGCCCAGACGCTGCACGATGTTCAGCGCGGTGGTCGCCACCGGCAGCCGTTCCCGCGGCATGTCCGCGTAAGCCGACGACATCGACGGGATGTTGATCGATCCCAGTCCCGTGCCACGCAGCCACAGCAGGGCGCAGATCACCAGATCCGGCATCTCGTAGCGGTCCACCAGCACGAAAGGCAAGGTGCCGGCCAGCCCGATCAGCGCGCCGCCCGTGGCGACGCGGCGCGAGCCGAAGCGGTCCGTGAGCTTGCCCATCAGCGGGAAGGCGCAGATCAGGCCCAGGCCCATCAGCGCCAACAGGATGCCCGCGCGCGACGGCGAATAGCCCCGCGCCGTGATCAGGTAAAGGGGAAACAGCAGTTGCCCGCCGTAGGTCATGCAGTTGGTGAGGAACTGCGTCGCGGCCGAGGCGGAGAATGTGCGCGTGCGGAACAGGCGGATGTCGATCAGGGCCGCGCCGGCGCGCCGCGTCGCATGCCACAGAAAGGCCGCCAGCAGCACGATGGCCGCGCCCAGTTCCAGCCGGACGCCTTGCGGGTCGGTGGTGGTGGCGCTGGCCAGCGTCTCCAGGCTGTGCAGCAGCATGGCCAGGGCCGGCGCCAGCAGGATGAAGCCCAGGGAGTCGAAGTTGCGGCGCACCCGCAGGTCGCGGTCCGGCGGCAGGACGCGCCAGGCCAGCAGGGTGGCCAGGATGCCGACCGGCAGGTTGACCAGGAAGATCCACTGCCAGCCCGCATGCTGCAGGATCAGCCCGGCCAGGGTCGGGCCCAGGATGGGCCCTATCATCACCGGCATCACGGCTATTCCCATGACGCGCGCCATATTGCGGCCGGCCGTGCGTGCCATCATCATCTGGGACAGCGGGGTCAGCACGCCGCCGGCCATGCCTTGCAAGATGCGGAACAGGATCAGGCTGGGCGCCGTGGTGGCCATGCCGCAAAGCAGGGAGGTCAGCGTGAAGATGGAGAACGTCGCCAGGTACACCCTGCGCGCGCCCACCCGGTCCACCAGCCAGCCGGTCAGCGGCAAGGTCAGGGCCAGGGCGAGCAGGTAGCCGCTGGACACCCACTGGATCGTCGTCAGCGTGGTATCGAGTTTTTCCGCCAGTGTGGACAGCGACACGTTGACCACGGTCGAGTCCAGCTGCGCCATCAGCGGCGCCAGCATGACCACGCCGGCGATCTTCCAGACTTGGGGGTCGATGCGTTCCCTGCGCTGCGTATCAGCGCCGGAAACCTGGGCGGGCGTGGTGCCGGAATCGGTGGTGGACACGGGGACGAGAAACGCCGTTGCAGGCGTTGGAGGCTAGTCATGGATCCGCGGGGGCGGGACCAGCCGGTCATTCTAGTGCCGGTGAGCTTAAAGCAAGCTGCGCGGATATCCACCTATTGCGGTGTGCGGCGTTGGGTGTTCAGCGCGGGATTCAGGAAACCACGCATGGCAGTGATGCCGCGCTGAAGGCGGGCAGTTCGAGCAGGTTCCGGAGATTCATCCGTGGGGCGTTACGGTCGTCGATCCGCGCGTCCTGGTCGCCAGGGATGGTGTTCGCAAGGACTGCCATGATGTGGGGATTGCTGGCGCGCAGCAGGGCCACGAGGCCGCCGGGGTCGCGCTGGGCCAGCGCGTGGCGGCACAAGGTAAAGAGATAGCCGGCGTCCTCATCCGTGTCATCCCTGACTGGCTGCCCGTCCTTTTCATTCATCGCATCCCGCCTGTCCTGCCCGTCCCGACCATCCCGCCCGTCCGTCTTCGGCCGGCGGCCCTGCGCCGGCGACGAACGCAGCCGCCGCAGCAGGCGGTGCAGATGCTGGCGGGACGCATCCTCGCTGCGTCCGGCCAAGGCGCCCAGTTCGGCATGGCTGAACTCGAAGATTTCATACAGCAGCACGGCCGCCGCGTCGGCCGGGGCCAGGGTGTGGCTGAGATGAGCGAGCGCGGCTTCCACCCGCTGCGCCTGCGCGGCCAGGCGTTGCGGATCGTCTTCGTCCTGCGCCGTGGCGACAGCGCCCCCAAGGCCGTTGTTTGCGATAGCCCCGCCAGCTTCGGGGGCCCCGGCAAATCCGATTGCTCCAGCAGCCTCGGCGGCGCCATTGGAAAGAATCGCGTGATAACGCCCCTGCCGCCGCAGGAAATCGATGCAGAGATGGTGCAATACGGTCACCAGCCACGCCTCCCGGCCCGAATCGCTGGCAGGCAGCGCAGTGGCCGCCGTGCGCAGATAGGTGTCCTGCACCAGATCTTCCGCCTCGGCGCCCTGGGCCAGCCAGCGCCGGGCCAGGGCAATCAGGCGCCTGCGCAGCGCGTCATCGTGGCTCAATGGATGGGAGGACATGGCGGCTGTCACGTTTCATGTGGCTGGTTCGTATAGCGGGTGAACTTAACACGAACAGGAGTTCTCCCCGATGTATGCACCGACCCATGCCACCGATCCGGACCATCCCGCCCAGGCTGCCCCTGGACAGAACAACACCTTCCTGGAGGAGAAAACCTTCCGCACCAGGACGGTGCTGGTGTTCGGCCCCGTCACGGATGCGTCGGCGTCCGAAACGGTGCGCCGCCTGCTCACCCTGGACGCGGAGTCCAGCGCGCCCATCAACATGATCGTGTCGTCCCCTGGCGGCCATCTGGAATCGGGCGATGCGATACACGATGTCGTCCGCTTCATTACCGCGCCGGTCAACATGATAGGCACGGGCTGGGTCGGCAGTGCCGCCACGCATCTGTACCTGGGCGCAGCACGCGAGCGCCGCTTCTGCCTGCCGCAGACCCGCTTCCTGATCCACCAGCCTAGCGGTGGCGCCGGCGGCGTCGCCAGCGACATTGCCATCCAGGCGCGCGAGATCGTCAAGGCGCGTGAACGCATCGCCCGCGTCATTGCGCGCGAAAGCGGCCAACCCCTGGAACGCGTGCTGGCGGACATCGAACGCGACCACTGGATGCCGGCGGACGAGGCCGTCGCCTACGGCCTGGTCACGCGCATCATCGAGCGGCGCGGGGAGTTGGATGAAGGGCTGGGCCGGGGTTAGGACCGGAATCCGGCCAAGGCCAGCGCGCATGTAGGGCGCCGCGGCCAGCGACCTGGCCGCACCTAGCCGGTCGCAACGATGCCCTGTTCACTGACGATGTGGCGCAGCGTCAGCAGCCAGTTTGAGAAGGCGCGGATCTCCGGCCGGCGGCCGGTGTCCGAACGATAGAGCAGGTAGTACGCGTCGCCCGTGGGCACGCGCAGGTCGAAAGGAAAGAACAGTTCGTGGCGCCACTCGAGCAGGTCTATGTCGGCGGCCGCCACGCAGGCCACGCCTTGGCCTTCGCGCGTGGCCAGCACCGCCATGAAGCGCTGGCCGACCCAGATCGATTTGGCGTCCGCGGGCATGGACGCACCATTGGCCTGCAGCCAGGTGTGCCACAGGTCGGGCCGGCTGGCATTGTGTATGAGCGTCAGCTTGCCCAGGTCGTCGATGTCGTCGATGCGAAGACCACCCATGACCAGCCGCCGGCTGCACACGGGCGCGATGTATTCATCCCACACGTGCAGGGCCTCGATACCGGTCCAGTCCTGCACCATGTCGGTGGAGAAGGGGGCATCCTGCGGTGCCGGTACGCGACCCGGCAGGCGGCCCAGGCGCAGCGCGATGTCCACGCCGTCGCGCCTGAAGTCGACCGGCTCCTGCGACGTCGATACGTGCAGCCGGATTTCCGGGTGCAGCCGGTTGAAGTCGGCCAGCCTTTGCAGCAGCCACAGGCTGGCGCAGGAGGACAGCACGCTGATCGACAGCGGCTTGCCGGGTTCGGCAAGATGATCGACACGGGTATTGGCGATCTGGTCCAGCACCGAGGTGGCCATGGTCAGGTAGCGGCGGCCGGCCGCGGTGAGAATCACGCCGCGCGCTTCGCGCTGGAACAGATCGACCCCCAGGAATTCCTCCAGGATCTTGACCTGCCGGCTGACCGCGCCCTGGGTCACGCTCAGCTCATTGGCCGCGGCGGTGAAGTTTCCATGGCGGCCGGCCGCTTCGAAGGCACGCACTGCAAGCAAAGGGGGAAGGCGACGTTTCACTTGATAGGTATGAGTAAAACTGAGTCAGCCCTCAGGATAAATCGTTTGTGCACTGCGGGGACGATTCGTCACACTGGCCGCCATGACTGATGCCCGATTTTTCTTTGAAATCGACGGCATTGGCGAAAATTAGAGGGAAAACCCTCATCGTCAAGGGGAATACAGCATGCCTCATGCTGCGAGTGCGCCTGCCTATGCGGCAGGTGGCGGTGTGTCGTCTCGGCGGCGCCGCGCACCCGGCCATCGGCCGATCGATTCGTCTCCCGTTTCGTGGGGAGCTACCCCTGTCAATTTTTCTTCCCGGACCTGGACGTCATTCGCGACGGCCGGTGCGCCAGTCTTTTCCCGCAACTGATAGGAGTAGCAAAATGCGTAAAGGGTTTTCCGCCGTACTCGGTTCCTTCCTGTTGTCCGCCTGCGCGCTGAGCGGCGCCGCTCATGCGGAATTTCACACCGCCGTCGACGCCACGTATTCGCCCCACGCGATGCGCGACCTGTCGGGCAACCTGATCGGCTTCAACATCGACCTGACCAACGCCATGAGCAAGGAGCTGGGCGAGAAGATATCCATCGACGGCGTGGAATGGAACGCCATCGTGCCGGGCCTGATGTCCAAGAAATATGACTACATCGCCGCGCCGATGACGGTCACGCCCGAGCTGGCCCAGAGCTTCATCTTCACCGAAGGCTATCTGAAGTCGATCTACGCCTTCGTGCAGAAAAAGGGCACGCCCGACATCAAGACTTCGGCCGACCTGCGCGGCAAGATCATCACCGTGAACAAGGGCAATCCGATGGAACGCTGGCTGCAGGCGCACCAGCAGGAGTACGGCTACACGTTCCAGTCGTTCGGCACCAATGCCGACGCCGTGCAGGCCGTAATCTCCGGCCGCGCCTACGCCAATATGGCCACCATGCCGGTGATCCGCTGGGCGTCCAAGCAGAACCCCTTGCTGACGCCAGCGTCGTTCAGCATCGATTCCGGCAACGTGGTGGCGATGGCCTTTCGCAAGGATGACGGTGCCACCCGCGCCAAGTTTTCGAACGCGCTGAAGTGCCTCAAGCAGAAGGGCGTCGTCTCTGCCCTGGTCGAGAAGTGGATGGGCTACAAGCCCGCTGCCGACGACCTGCCGGCCAAGGCCGTCGATGGCACCGGCATCCCCGGCCTGCCCGGCTATGACGCGACGCCGGTCACGCTGGCCTGCAGCAAGTAATCCGCACGCAACCACGGTCGAGAGGAAGCGGCATGGCCTACCCTGTGCTTGAAATCGTCAATCTGCAAAAGAGCTATGGCGCCAACCAGATTCTCAAGGGCGTCGACCTGTCGGTCAGCGCCGGCGAACTGGTTTGCATCATCGGCCCGTCCGGGTCGGGCAAGAGCAGCCTGCTGCGTTGCTGCAACCGGCTCGAAAGCGTGCAGGGGGGGCAGGTCCTGATCGATGGGGAAGAAATCACACGCGAGGATGTCGACTTGAATCGCCTGCGCCAGAAAATCGGCATGGTGTTCCAGTCGTTCAACCTCTATCCCCATCTGCGCGTGATCGAGAACGTGTCACTGGCCTTGCGTCACGTCAAGAAGATGTCGCGCAAGGATGCCAACGACAAGGCTGTCGATGCGTTGACCAAGGTCGGCCTGGCCGACAAGCTGATGGCCAGGCCGGGCGAGCTGTCCGGCGGCCAGCAGCAGCGCGTGGGCATCGCGCGCGCCATCGCCCTCGACCCCAAGGTGTTGCTGCTCGACGAGCCCACCAGCGCGCTCGATCCCGAGCTGGTGGGCAGCGTGCTGGAAGTGATGAAGAGTCTCAAGAACCTGGGCATCACCATGCTGGTGGTGACGCATGAGATGGGCTTCGCCCACGATGCGGCGGACCGGGTGATCTTCATGGAGGGCGGCGTCGTGGTCGAAGACGGGCCGCCCCGGCAGATTTTCGAAACCCCGACGCAAGCCCGCACCCGTGAATTCGTGGGCCGCTATACCAAGGGGCGCTGAGCATGGATTCCAGCATCGTCGATGTCTTCCTGAATTGGGAAGTCATCCACCGCTACCTGCCCGACATCCTGGAAAGCCTGGTCGTCACCATCGCGCTGTCCGTCCTCATCGTGATCGGCGGCCTGGTCCTGGGCGCCGTGCTGGCGGTGGCGCGCGCGGCCGGCAACCGGCTGCTCGCCGTGCTGATCGTCATTTATGTGGACGTCTGGCGCACCATTCCACCCATGGTCTACCTGATCGTGGTGTTCTTCTGCGCACCCTATCTGGGACTGACGCTGTCGCCCTTTGCCTCGACCTGGATCACGCTGACGCTCATCCTGGCGGCGTTCATCGAGGAATGTGTCTGGGTAGGCATCCTGGCGGTGCCCAAGGGGCAGGTCGAAGCCGCGCGCTCGACCGGCATGTCATGGCTCAAGACCATGCTGCACGTGGTACTGCCGCAGGCCGTGCGGATGATGATAGGCCCGATCACGGGAAAGATCGCGGCCATCACCAAGGAGACGGCGCTGGGCTCCGTCATCGGCCTTACCGAAATCCTGGGCGTGTCCGAGTCGGCGTCGTCGAACTCCGGCAATCCGTCGACGCTGTCCGTGGCCGTGGTGCTGTACCTCGCCATCTTCCTGCCGGTGGTGATGGGTAGCCGCTACCTGGAGCGGACCTGGAACTGGAGGAAATAGCCATGCAAGACGGATTACTGGATACCTTCTTCAACCTGGACATCTTCGGCCAGGTCCTGCCGCTGATGCTCAAGGGCCTGTGGATGACCTTCCAGCTGTCGGTGTTCACCATCGTGCTGGGACTGTCGGTCGGCCTGCTCATTGCGCTGGGCGTGACGCAGCGCAAGTCGCGCGCCCTGCGCATCGCGCTGACGATCTACATCGACCTGTTCCGCGCGCTGCCGCCGCTGGTGCTGCTGATTTTCATCTCCTTCCTGATCCACTTCTGGGGCATGGATTGGAGCAACTGGGGCATCATCGCCTTGAGCTTCACGTTGAGCACGGCTTGCTACTACGGCGAAATCCTGCGAGCCGGCATCGAAGCGGTGCCGGGCGGGCAGGTCGAGGCCTCGCGTTCGACCGGCATGAGCGCGACGCAGACGCTGCGCTGCATCGTGTTGCCGCAGGCCTTTCGCAGCACCAACCCGGAGCTGTGCAGCAACAGCCTGCTGGTGATCAAGATGACAGCGATTGCCAGCGTGGTAGGCCTGCAGGACCTGCTGGGCATGGCGCGCAATGCGCAATCGTTGTTGTACAGCCCGGCGCCGCTGATCCTGTGCGCATTGATCTACCTGGTGTTGCTGTGGCCGGCCGTGCGCTGGGTCAGCAGCATGTCTGAACGGGAGGTCCGGTAGAAGCAAGGCGATGCAAGGCATATCCAAAGAACTACATCCGGAGAGCATGAAATGAAACTACCCCATCACGACCGCTACGACTTCAGCCCCATCGTCGACCGTCCCGACTATAGCTGGCCCGAAGGCAAGCGCCTGGCGGTTTTCCTGTGCAACAACATCGAGTACTTCGCCTTTCGCGCGGGCATGGGCTCGGACAGCGCCGATGGCCTGACCAAGCAGAACCAGCGTAATTTTGCCTGGCGCGACTACGGCAACCGTGTCGGACTTTGGCGCTACCTTGACCTGCTCGACGAGTACGGCATTCCGGGCGCGCACAACGTCAACTCCGCGGTGCTCGAACATTGCCCGCAGATTCTGGAACGCCTGGTTGCACGCAAGGATGAACTGATCGGCCATGGCCGCTCCAACGCCGAACGCCAGGACGGTTTGTGGGAAGAAGACGAGGAACATCTCATCCGCCAGTGCACCGAGGTCGTCACCCGCCTGTCCGGTACGCAGCCCAAGGGCTGGCTGGGCCCCTACCTGGCCGAATCGGCGTGCACGCTGGATCTGCTGAAGGAAGCCGGCTATGACTACGTCATGGAGTGGCCGGCCGACGACCAGCCGTTCTGGATGCAGACGCGTTCCGGCCCCATCCTGTCCGTGCCCTATCCGATCGAGCTGAACGACTCGCCGGCAATGGTGTTTCGCCGCCATGGCGCGCGCGAGTTCTGCGACATGCTGATCGACCAGTTCGACGAAATGCTCGCCGAATCGTCCAAGCATCCGCTGGTATTCAGCATCGCCCTGCATCCCTTCATCATCGGCCAGCCTTATCGGCTGCGCGCCTTCCGCCGCGTGCTCGACCACATCTTCAAGTCGCGCGACAAGTTCTGGCTGACCACGCCTGGCGAGATCGCCAAATATTGCGCCGCACTGCCGGCCGGTGTGGTGCCTGGCAGCATTTCCGGAGACTGACACCATGCTGGATTCCCACGGACGTTTTCCCCATTCCGATCTTCCCACCCGCCCCAAGTTCACCTGGCCACAAGGCAAGAAGCTGGCGGTCTATATCGCTGTCAATATCGAACACTTTCCCTATGGCGTGCAGTGCGGGGTCGACCTGGACCGCCAGACGCTGCCATGGAGCCAGCGCAGCTGGCTGTGGCGCGACTACGGCAACCGCATCGGCGGCTGGCGCCTGATCGAACTGTTCGACGAGTTGCGCATGCCCGTGGGCGTGATCGCCAACTCGGCCAACTACGAGCACTGCCCCGGCCTGATCGCCGCGCACCGCGCACGCGGCGATGAACTGATCGCGCATGGCCGCTCCAACGCCGAGCGCCAGATCGAGATGCCGATCGACCAGGAACGCGCCATGGTGCAGGAGGTCACGGACTATATGACGCAGGCCGACGGCGTCAAGCCGGCCGGCTGGTTGAGTCCGTATCTCACCCCCAGCCTGAACACCACCGATCTGCTGGCCGATGCGGGCTATGACTACACGCTGGACTGGGGTATCTGCGACGAGCAGCCGTTCTGGGTCAGGGCCGGCGAGCGCCGTATCCTGTCGGTGCCGTATCCCATCGAGCTCAACGACCAGCCCGCGGTCGTGTACCGGCGCAATACGGCGGCGGAATATGCCGAGATGATCGTCGACAACTTCGAGGAAATGCTGGACCGGGCGCAGGACACGCCGCTGGTATGCGCGATCTCGCTGCACTCGTTCATCATGGGCCAGCCTTTCCGTGCGCGCCGCCTGCGGGAAGCGCTGCGGCGCATCGTCAACCATCCGGACGTGTGGGTGACGTTGCCGCGCGACATCGCGGCGTACTACAAGGCGCTGCCCGCCGATGTCCAGTTGGCCGCCTGATCCGGTCTTTCCCTTCAAGTGCCGCGCGCCGGGCCCAGCCGCATTCGCCTGGCGGCTGAGCGCACCGGAGCGCGAACGCCGGGTGCGCGACGCCGTGGCCTGCGCGGCCGAGGGTGACGCGCACCTGGGTGCATTCGATCACCTGGATTTGCAGACCGCGCTGGCCGCCAATGCGGCAACGCCTTCGGGCGCCTGGGACGACCCACCCGACGCGTCGACCTTCTGGCGGAAATCCATGGCGCAAGGCCGGCCCGGGCTGCTCGAAGGCATACCCTTCGCCGCCAAGTCCCTGTTCTGCGCGCCGCCCATGCCGACGGGGCCCGGCACGCGCCTGCCCGTGCCGGTGGATGCGCGCGGTCCCGGGCCGGCGCTGGCCGCCCTGCAGGCCGCGGGGGCTTTGCTGATCGGCATGACGCGGACCACCGAGTTCGCGCTGGGCAACTACAACCTCGGCCATCCGATGCCCCGCAACCCGCTGCCCTATGCGGATGCCAGCGCAACGGGCGGCTCCAGCGGTGGCTCTGCCTGCGCGGTGGGCGGCCGGCTGGTGCCTTTGGCGCTGGGCACCGACACCGGCGGTTCGGTGCGTATACCGGCCGCCTTGTGCGGCGTGGTTGGCTACAAGTCCAGTGCGTCGCTGGTGTCGTGCGAAGGCGTCTATCCGCTGAGTCCGGCGCTGGACAGCGTCGGCGTGCTGGCGCAGGACGTCGGCCTGGCCGAACTGGCGGTGCGCGCGATGACGGGCTGTGCGCCGGCCCCGGTGACGTTGTCGCAACTGCGGCTGGGGGTGTGCGACACCATGAATTCCGACCTCGACCGGCCGGTCGACCATGCGTGGCGCCGCGTGCTGTCCTGCCTGCTGCGCGCGGGCGTGACGCTGATTCCCATCGATCTGCCCGGCCTGGACCGGATCGGCGCCATCTATGCGGAGCTGGTGCCTTACCAACTGCGCGAATATCTGGGCAAGGGTTTGCTCAAGCGGTATTACGGCCTGCTCGACCCGGTCGCGCAGGCACGAATGGCGCCGGCGATGTCGATGACGCAGGCGCGTGCCGATGAGTTGCTGGGCCTGCGGGTTGAACTCGCCGAACGGGCGCGCGTGGCGCTGCGGGGACTGCATGGGTGGATCGCGCCCGCCACGCCTTGCCTGGCGCCGCCCCTTGCATCGTTGGATAGCGTGGAGGCCGTCATGCGCTTCAATGCCCGTGTGTCGCTGCAGGCCCGGCCGGTCAACGTCTACGACCAGTGCGCCGTGACGATCCCGGCGCAGTGGCCGGATATGGCGTTGCCGGTCGGCATCCAGATCGCCGCCGGGCAGGGGGAGGACGCGCAGGTGCTAGGTATCGCCCGCGCGCTGTCGCATCTTTACGCCGAGGCCTGAGTTAGGTCGAGGCCCCGCTTACTTCGAAGCGTGGGCGCCGGCGAAGATCTGGGCGACGGCCATGCCGACAGCCGCTTGCGACGGTTCGATCACCGGCAGGCCGCAAGCCTGCTCCAGGCGCGCGCGCTGGCGGCCGAAGCCAGCGCAGCCCATTACAAGTACTTCCGCGCCATCTTCGTCGCGCAGGGTGCAGGCCACTTCGGCCAGGCGCTTGAAGGTACTTTCCTCGTCCTCCAGATCGGTCAGGTGCAGGTCGAGCGCGCGTTCGCCCACTACGCGCTTCTCCAATCCCATCAGGGAAAAATAACGGTAGTGGCGCGGCAGCGACTGGCGCGTGGCGGCGATGACGCCGATACGTGTCCGCGTGGCCATGGCAGTCAGCATGCCGGCTTCGCCTATGCCCAGGACGGGGAAGGGGAAGTGCTCGCGCAGGGCCCATAGCCCGGGGTCGCTGAAGCAGGCGATGATGATGGCGGCGGCGTCGGCGGCGTGTTCCTTGGCGAGCTTGAACAGCGGGCCGACGGCCAAGTCTGAATCCAGCTGGCTCTCGATGCCGGGCGGGCCGTCGTGCGCGGTCAGGCAGTCGATGCGCACGGGCAGGCGCGCGAATACCGAGACGGCGTCGGCGACGGCGCCGGTCATGGCGGTCAGGGAATTGGGGTTGATGACGACGATGCGGGGATGGTCGTCGGACGTGCTGGCGCTCATGGCGAATTCCTTGGCGGTAGGCGTATCGGTAATACGGTTCGGCAATGCATGTCGGACACTCCCTTTTCTTGCCGCACTTTTTTAAAAGAAGTCCTTAAACACCACCCTGCGTATCCGGAAAAATCTTGCGCAGGAACGCTGCGCGCGGGCTGGGCTCGCGTGGTTCGGCCAAAGGGCCGGGCTGCCCGCGCGCGATGAAGGCGCCACGGCCGCGGCCGGCGTCGAGCTTGCCGCCATCCACAATCACTTCACCGCGGCTGATGACGGTGGTGGGCCAACCCTTGACCTCGTGCCCCTCGTAGGGCGTATAGCCGACCGCATCGTGCAGCTCTTCCCAGGTGATGCGCACGGTCTTTTCCGGATCCCAGATGGCGATGTCAGCGTCCGAGCCTTCTGCCAACGCCCCCTTGCGCGGGTACATCCCATACATGCGCGCATGATTGGCCGACGTAAGCGCGACGAACTGCTGCAGCGTCAGGCGCCCCTTGCCCACCCCTTCGGAGAACAGCAGCGGCATGCGCGTTTCCAGTCCCGGCATGCCATTGGCCATCTGCTTGAAGGTAGTCTGCTCCCCATGAGGAATCTTGCCGGTCTCATCGTAGCGGTAGGGCGCATGATCGGACGACAGCAGCGTCAGGCCGCCGCTTTGCAGGCTCTGCCACAGCGCCTCCTGCGAGGCCGGATCGCGCGGCGGCGGGCTGCAGCAGAACTTGGCCCCCTCGGTGGAGGGCAGGTCCAGGTTGTCGGCGGTCAGCAGCAGATAGTGAGGGCAGGTCTCGCCGAACACCGGCGCGCCGACCGCACGTGCCGCATGGACGGCCTGGGCACCGCCCTGGGTGGACACGTGGACGATCAGCACGGGCACTTCCAGCACCGCGGCCAGGCGGATGGCGCGCTGCGTGGCTTCGTCCTCGGCATTGGGGTCATGCGCCACCGCGTGGTACTTGGGCGCGGTGTAGCCGGCGGCCAGCAGATGGCGCGCGATCCAGGCAATGACATCATTGTTTTCCGCGTGCACCATGGGCAAGGCGCCTTCGCGCGCGGCCACGGCGAACACGTCGAGCAGCTGCTTGTCATCGAGCTTCATCTTGTCGTACGTCATGAAGACCTTGAACGACGTGATGCCGGCGCGAATCAGCGCCGGCAGCTCATGCTCCAGCGTCTGCGGCGTAGGGTCGGTGATAATCAGGTGGTAGCTGTAGTCGATCACCGACTTGGCGGCGGCCGAGGCGGCGTAGCGCTCGGCGATGTCCTTGAGCGAGTCGCCGCGGTGCTGGGCGGCGAAGGGCACGATGGTGGTGTTGCCGCCGAAGGCAGCCGAGACGCTGGCGCTGTACCAGTCGTCCGCGCACATCACGCCCATGCTGGAAAGCTGCTCGATATGGCAATGGCTGTCGATGCCGCCGGGCATCACCAGACGCCCGCTGGCGTCGATATGGCGGGTGCCTTGGGGCAGCGTGGGCGCGATTGCCGCGATCTTGCCGTCGCGTATGCCGATGTCGCCATCGAACTCGTCGACGTCGGTGACGATGCGGCCGTTGTGGATGGTGAGATCGAAGTTCTGCATGGCGATGTCGATGGCGTGGGCGTTGCTGCTTCCCGGGCACGGAAGGGTTCGCCGTCCATGATGCGCGCCAGCGCCAGGGGAATCACTATGGGAAACTACCAATCCCGGCTCGGGGCCATATCCGCGGGACCGTGGCAAGCGCCTGTTTTCAAACAGGAATCGGGGCGACGGGCGGGGCGCTGCGGCGCAGGCCATAACGCTGGTGCATGGCCGCGCCACAAATAGGCATGGCTGTGTGGCATGGCTGCGCCACCAGGTTGCAGGCATGGCGTGCGGGCACGCCGGGGCCGTGGCGTCAGGATTGTGAGGTCAGGGCTGTGAACTCAATGCTGCGAAATCAAGGCTGCCGCGTGGCCTGGGTCAGCTGGCTTATCCAGGGTTCGTAGCGTGACTTGAGTATGCCCTCGAAGATGCGCACGAAGGCCTTGCCCAGCGATCCGATAGGCTGCGTGCGGCTGTACGAGACGTGTACGTTCAGCGCGACCCCCGGCTCGATAGGCTTGATGCACGTATCGGCGGCCAGGCTGGCCGTGACGCCGTAGGTATCGATCAGGGCGACGCCTACCCCCGAGCGCACGAAGGCGCAGGCCGTCTGCGGTGAACGCACCTCGATCTTCGGCGCCAGATTGACGGTGTTCCAGAAGGACTGCACCCGCGTTCCCAGCGGCGTGTGCGAGCCGTAGCCGATGAGTGTCTCGTTGACCAGCATGTCGGGCCGGATGACGGGTTCGTCGGCCAGGCGATGCCGGCGCGGCAGCACGCAGACGATCTGGCCCAGCGGCAGCGACCGGGTCTGCAGGGTGGGGTGGTCCGGGTCGACCGTGGAGACGGCCACGTCCACCTGCCCCAGCAGCAGCTGCGGTAGCAGCGCGTCCATGCTCTGGGGGCGGTACTTGATCGACGCTTCAGGGTAGCGCTTGATGAACAGGCCGACTGCCTCGGGTACCAGCCATTCGGCGAAGCTGGGCGTTGAGGCGATGCGCAGCACGCCGCTACCCTGCGCGGCCAGGGTGCCGATCATCTCGTTGAGTTGTGCGACTTCCGCGTGGATGGATTCGGCCGCCAGGAAGATCTGCGATGCTTCCCGCGTCGGGTGCAGCCTGCCCTTGATCCGCTCGAACAGGGCGAAGCCCACCCGTTGTTCGATGGTGGACAGGGCCCGGCTGACGGCGGGCTGGGAAACGTGCAGCAGGCGCCCGGCCTCGCTGATCGAGCCGGTGGCCATGATGGCGTGGAAGACTTCGATCTGGCGCAGGTTCAAGGACGCGCCGGGCAGGGGCTGGGAACGATCGGGCATCGGTGTCCTGAAGCTTGCTGGGCCGGATAAAAAAATGTGCCGGTACGCGACCGGCACATCGATTATCTCCGACTTTCGGACCGACGCGCCGTTCTGGCCGCGCGCCGTTGCAGCGTCAGGGCTTGGGCGGCAGTTCCGCCCCCACCTGGTCGACCAGGCGTTGGTAGTGCTGCGGGCGGCGATGGTTGGCGAAGTTGAACATCTTTTCCTTGCCCTGCTTGCAGGCGTCGAGGTCGAGGTCGGCCACGATCACTTCGTCTTCCAGGGTTTGCGCCTGCGCCACTACCACGCCGTTGGGGTCGACGATGCAGCTCGAACCGATCAGGCCGAAGCCGTCTTCCACGCCGGCCTTGGCGGTGCTGATGGCCCAGGTCGAATTCATATAGGCATTGCCCTGGGTTGCCAGCATCGAATGGAACGTGCGCAGGGCCTGGTCCTCGCTGCTGCCGCCATTGGGATCGTAGGCCGCCGAGTTGTAGCCGATCAACATCAGTTCGGTCCCTTGCAGGCCATAGCTGCGCCAGCCTTCGGGCCAGCGGCGGTCATTGCATATGAGCATGCCGGTCACCGGCGCGCCCCAGGCTTCGGGGCCGTAGAAAGCCTGGAAGCCCAGATCGCCGTAAAGGAAGTAGCGCTTTTCCAGCTGATGGATCTTGGCGCCGGGGCGCGGCTCGACCGAACCCGGCAGGTGCACCTTGCGGTACTTGGCGATGATCTTGCCGTCGGGGCCGACCGTGATGGCGCTGTTGTAGTGCAGGCCTTCGGGGGTCTTTTCCGCATAGCCCAGGTAGAAGCCCACGCCCAGTTCGCGCGCGCGGTCGAACAGCGGCGCCACGTTGGGATTGGGCATGGCGGACTCGTAGTAGCCCTCCAGTTCGGCCGGCTCAAGCAACCACCGGGGGAAGAAGGTGGTCAGGGCCAGTTCGGGGAAGACGACGAGCTGGGCGCCTTTGCCCGCGGCTTCTTCAAGCAGGTCGATCAGGCGCTTGAGCGTGGCGGGACGGGAGTCGGCCCGCTGGATGGGGCCCAGCTGGGCGGCGGCGGCGCGAAGGATGCGGCTCATGGTGATCCGGAATTTTCAAGGATAAGGAATTGAGCGCGCTGGCTTGGCGCGCCCGGGAAGGACAGGGCGCCAGTGTGAGCCAAGCGGATCGGCATGGCAGCTAGGGGGAATCCACTAGCCGGAGGACTTCTCTTGCACGGTTGTACATCTTTCAAGCCATTGATCAGAAAAGGAAAAGTGGCGTGCCGACCGGGGCGGGGGATAACAACTGGTTATAGGCAGCGAACGATGTTCGATGGCAGCGGAGCGCCAAGGACTATGTCCAGCAAATTTCCTGCTAATCGCTAACTTAGCTATTTGAAAAGATTTGCTGTGCAGCTAATATAGTCATTATGCCAAATGTATCGAGTGTCCTCGTTCGGCTCTTTCTCGACGCCCTTGACCAAGTCATGGGGCTGCGGGTTGTCGACTGCAAAGAGGAAAAGCCGTTTGATGCGGAGGGAAGGAGACTAGGACTTGATTTCCTGGTGCATGCGACCCTTGGCCCCGACAAGAAGGCCGCCGCGCTCGGCATAGAGGTCAAGCACAGCGTTTACCCGCGCGATGCCCGCATGCTGCTGGAAAAATTCGTTGCGCGTGCCAAGTATTTGGCTGGAGCCGACGAAGTGCCAATTTTGGTCGCCAGCTTTCTGAGCAGCGGTGCCCAGGAGTTGCTGCGTGATGCGCACATCAACTTCTACGAGGAGTCCTCGGGGACGCTCTACTTCAGGTATGGTCTGAGGCACATCGACATCCAGCGGGAGAGGAAAGAGCCGGTCGAGAAGCGCAGGATCCGAAGCCTGTTCACTGGCGCTCGGGAGCAGGTGGTTCATGCGCTGCTGGAACACTGGCGACGCGAGGGTGAGGAGGCGTGGGTGTCGGGTGCGGACCTCGCGGCCATGGCAGGCACATCGCCGTTCACGGTGTCGACAACCATGCAGGAGTTCGAACGGGAAGCCTGGGTTGACGTCACGGGCTCCGGTCCTTCGCTGAGACGCAGGCTCATCCGTCCGGAACAGCTGCTCGATGCCTGGGCCCAGGTCTGGAAGACAAGGCTGCCCCAGGAAAGGCGCACTCGCTGGTATGCCTACGCCAGCGGCCCCGGTGGAATTGTCGATCACCTGCTTGAACGGCTCGCTGAGTTCGACGGATGGCTGATGACTGGCGCCGCAGCGGCCAATACGGTCACTCCGCATCTGACAGCCGTCGACCGCGTGACTATCATCGTGCCGACGGGCGTCAGCGAGCAGTGGGCTGCCGACTTGAAGCTCGAACCGGCGGAGAAGGGCTGGAACGTCACCTTCATCGAGCGGGCTGGCGCATCTCTGATGTTCGGCGACGCACATCCAGAAAGGTGGAACGCTCACTTTGCAAGTCGGTTCGTGATGTATCTCGACCTATTGGATGGCGTTGGTAGGAATAAAGAACTCGCAGCCGAGTTCAGGAGCCGGGCGCTGAAGTTGGGTGAAATGGCCAATGGCTGAAAAGTACGACAGGGCGGCGCTCTATCACGACAAGGTGACTCTCGCCTGCGAGGTCACGCTCGGCTTGCTCCTTGAAGCCTTCGGAAGCTTCAAGGAGAGCCTGCGTTTGATTGGTGGGCTTGTGCCTCGCTATTTGGCGCCGACTGAACCCGCTCACGTCGGCACGACCGATGTGGACATCGTGCTCGACGTTCAAGTGTTGATGGCCGGCGAAGACTACAGCTCACTGCGAAACCAACTGAAGAAGGCGGGCTTCCAGCGTCTCGAAAAGGACGGAAAGGTGAGCAGTTGGCAATGGCAACTGGTGACCAATGCCGTACCGGTTGTCGTCGAGTTCCTTGTAGACACCGGCAACCCGAAAGAAAAGGGACTCGTATCGTTGGATGGCGAGGAAATTTCTGCGTGCAGGATTCCCTACGCGGGGATGACCAAGGACTGGTTTGTTACCCACACCATCCGCTTCCAAAGGCCTGATGGCGCGGGCATCTCGACGGAGACCATCCGACACGCCGACGCCGCGGCATTCTTGACGCTGAAGGCGCTGGCAATGAAGCACCGGCACGAGCCCAAGGACGTCGCGGATGTGGTGCACGTTTTGCGGAACTACGACGGTGCGCCAACATCCATCGCAGAGCAATACGCCGCAAGGCTCAACGCCGGACAGTTTGCCGAGCCGCTCCAGTTGGCGCTTGCGACGCTGGAAGAGAAGTTCTGCTCCGACCGATACACGGACGGCTATCTCAAGGACGGACCTGGGCGCTACGTCCAGTTCTACGAAACCGCTGACGAAGAAGCGCGCGCGCTGGAACTGCGCCAAGTCAGCGGACTGGTCACCGAATTTGTGCAGTTGGTCCGTGCGCGGGTTGGGCGTTGAAGGGGGGAACTTCAAAGTAACGCTGCCCCTTCGGATTGGATGCCAAGTTGCGTGTAGTCGTTGGCCTTAGCGTCGGCGGGCCGTATATAGCCTGTGGATGAGAACAGGCGTTTTTGGCTGCACCAGGCGCTCGACGACGGCGCGCTCAATCATTGGCTAGCAGCTGTTCGAGCCTCTCGACTGTCAAGCCACGTGCGGCTGCTTCCTCGGCACTTTTCTTCAAGGTGCGACGCAACCGATCCGCATAAAACTCACGCATTGCATGGTGATCCTCAGCAGACACCATGACGCCTATGGCACGGTTGCGCCGTGTGACCTGGATCGGCTCTCGCTGCATTCGATCAATCAATTCGTCGAAGCGAGCTCCTGCCTCGTTGACATTCAAATTTTGCATTTCGGCCTCCTTATGCAAGTCTGCCGAGTCAGTACCATTAGAGCGGAATCAGTGCGAGGCCCATAGGGCGCTTTGTCCTGACGCAGCTTTGTGTCAGCTGTCGAGTTCCAGCGGGATGGATTTTCTTCTGCAAGAAAATCAATGTCTTAGCAGATTCTTGTCATTAGGATTGGTCCTGCCTCGTCGAAATGTGCCGTCCACCCGATTGTCTAGCAGCGCCCGGACGAACGTCGGCTATCGGCCACCATCTGCCATTTGCCGCCTCCCCGGACGAAGCATTCGAGCGTCAACTTCGCACCGAAAATCAGCCGGACGACGATCCGACATACATTCCGGATGAATGCGCGCGTTGTAGCTCGCGTCCACAGTTAGATAGGCAAACTTGCAAGTTAATCTGTCTTGATTTACGCTTCACACATGGCTCGCTCCCGTAATTCCACTCCGCCGCTGGAATGCGTCGTCTCCGATCTAACGCTGGCTGTCGGCCAGCTTTTGCGTCGGCTGCGCAGCACCAATCCCGGCGACCTGAACCTTTCGCAGTCCAGCGTGCTCGCGCGGCTGGAACGTGAAGGCCCGATGACCACCGCGGATCTCGCGCGCGCCGAATCGATGAAGCCGCAGTCTATGAAAACCATCCTCGCGGGCCTCGAAGAAGAGGCGTGCGTCGAGCGCGAAGCGCATCCCACGGACGGCCGCCAGATCCTGTTCGCGATCACGCGCAAAGGGCTGGACGAGCGCAAGCGGCGCACGGCGGCCAAACGCGAATGGCTGCTGGCGAAGCTCGAACAGTTCGATCCGCAGGACGTCGCGACGCTTGCTGCGGCCATTCCACTCATCATGCGGCTCGGCGATTCCACGCTTCCCTAGGCTTTCCGGCTTCTCCAGCTTTCCTTGAAAGGACGAACCATGAGCTTCATTGCGATCTTTTTCGCGGGTGCCTTCCTGTGCAACGCGATGCCGCATCTCACCGCAGGTCTGCGCGGCGAAGTGTTCCCTTCTCCGTTTTCGACGCCGCATGGCAAGGGGCCGTCGTCGCCGCTAGTCAATTTCCTGTGGGGCATGTTGAACGCATTAATCGGTCTGGCGCTGCTGGTCCACCATCCGTTCGCGCCCGGCGCGAACGTCGATAGCGCGGCGCTGCTCGTCGGCGTGCTAGTCATGGGTGCTTTCACATCGGTTCATTTCGGCCGTGTGCGTCGCGAAGGTCTTTTTTGAGCGCGACGCAACGCGATCAGCTCGATCCGCTGGTCTGGAAAATTACCGCCGTCGCCGTACTCGGCTCGCTGCTCGCGCAACTCGATGCGACTGTCGTCAACGTGTCGCTGTCGGGTCTCGCGCAGGATCTCCATGCCACGTTGCCCGCCATTCAGTGGGTGACGAGCGGGTATCTGCTCGCGCTCACGCTGGTGCTGCCCCTCAACGGCTGGCTGATCGACCGGATCGGCGGCAAGGCGCTCTACCTGTGGTGCTTCTCGTCGTTCACGCTCAGTTCGCTGCTGTGCGGCCTGGCGTGGTCGGCTGATGCATTGATCGGCTTCCGTCTGTTGCAGGGCGCGAGCGGCGGTCTGCTCGCACCGATGGCTCAGCTGATGATGAAGCGCGCGGCGGGTAACCAGTTCACACGCGTGGCCGGCTATGCAACCGTGCCGATCCTGCTCGGACCGTTGCTCGGTCCGGTGATCGCCGGCGTCATTCTTCACCATGCGTCGTGGCGTTGGCTGTTTCTCGTCAACCTGCCTGTCGGCGTGCTGGCGCTGGTGTTGTCGGTGCTGTTTCTGCCCGACGATCGCGAAGCTCTTCGGCCGGCCGAACTGGATTGGCTCGGTCTGGTTCTGCTGTCGCCTGGACTCGCGTTGATATTGTTCGGCGCAGAGCGCATCCGGCAGCATGTGGGCATCGTCGCGATGGTTACGGGCGTCGTGTTGCTCGTCGTTTTTTTGCGGGTGGAAGTGCGCAAGGCTGGGCGGGCGCTGATCGATCTGAGCCAGTTTCGCAACCGCACGTTCGCGGTGGCGGCGGTTGTGCAGTTCCTGTCGAACGGTGTGATGTTCGCGGGGCTGATGTTGATTCCGCTCTTTCTCATCCAGGCGTGCGGCCGTTCTCCCGCGGCGATGGGCTGGCTGCTCGCGCCGCTCGGTCTGGGAATGATGGTCGCTTTTCCGCTGCTCGGTTTTCTGACGGGGCGCTTCGGCGGTCGTGCGGTCGCGACCGGTGGCGCGTTGCTGTCGCTTGCCGCGACGTTGATGCTGGTGTGGCTGGCCTCACGCCCGCTGCAGCCCGCAACGTTCGTGCCGGCGTTGTTCGTGCGCGGCGCCGGGCTCGGCGCGACGGCGCTGCCGGCGATGTCGGCGGCCTACGCGTCGGTCGAGCAGTGCAATCTGCCAATGTCGAACACGACACTCAACATCCTGCAGCGGCTCGGTGGGCCGACCTTGACGACGCTCTGCGCGCTGGTGTTGGCGGAGTTGCTCGGCGCGCACCCGACGCTTGTCGGGTTGAACGCGTGGGAGGCAACGTTTCTGCTGCTTGCCATGTTGCATGCGGTGATGGCGGTGACGGCGATGCGGTTGCCGGGGCGCATGAGCGGCAGAGGATGACACGAGGGGACGAATTTCGACAGCGGAATTGCGATTCACTACTCAAAGTCTTGTACGTGAGGGTGACGCCGCGCTCTGCACACAGACGCACTAGATCCGAGGGATCGCTTCTCACCTTCTCATATAGTCGAACCTCTTCTTCCGTCAATTTGGGGAGCACGAGATCCAATAGGCCACCCGCTTGTCCCTCGCTGGCTGGTGGTCTGAGAGTAGCCGCACGAGTCGCCCAATACCGAACAATCGGGGCGTCGTCCTCGATGGCTAGGATGGCTAGCCAACCCGGGGTCGCGTGGTGCCACGAATCTTGTACCGCCTGAAGAATCTGCAAGCGACTTTCAGTCGACAGGCTAGGCTACTGTCGAAGTTCATCAACGGTAAAATTTCCATCCTATACAAATCAATCACTTACCCAAATCTCGTTCTTATGGGATGGAACTAGTCGTTCACTAATTTGGAATTTTTTCGGAAATAGTTCACGTACCCTGGAATTTTTCCCTTTCGCGAAGATCGCAATCTGCGGCAGCGCAGTACTCTGCGATACGTCCCGGACTCCCGGAACCTCCGCTTCCGGCCATAAACGGGCGCCCGGCTTCTGACCACTAATCGTCGACGAACGTCCAGCGATGAAAAACATGCGGGGTAATTGACCCGTCCCATTGTCGTCGGTGGCTCGAGCCTATCCGATACCCGGCTTGACTGACCTCGCCATGATGACGCGTTGCGCGTGGTGAGTTCGATTCACGCGGGCGTGTAGATCGCGAGTTTCAACGCAGGGTCGTCGTTCGCCTGAAACGTTGCGTAGTCGTAGCGTTGCGCGCCGCGCTCAGGATGGGTCAGCACCTTCTGCCCGGACGCGCCCCCGCGAACATCGTGCGCGTTCCACCATTTCGCGAACTCGGTGCTGTGCGCGCGCAGTCGTTCGACCAGTTCGACAAATGCCGGATCGTCGGCATAAAGATCATGCGTTGCGCGAAACAACGCGATCATGCGACGCGCCTCGCTAGTCCAGGTCGCGCCGAAAAGCCGGCGCGAGGCCGGTTCGATAAACATGAACACCAGAATGTTGCAATCCGCTTCGGCAAGACGGTCGAAGCCAAGCAGGTCGGACGCTGCGGCATTCCAGGCCAGCAGATCCCAACGCATACCCGTGACATACGCGGGAAGCCCGAGTGTCGCGATCAGATTCGCGATGGGTCCCGGCACTCTCTCGCACGTGAACGGCTGCCGATCGCCGCTGCGTGCCAGTGCGCGCAGATGCGCCGCCTCGACTTTGCCGAGCCGCAGCGCGCGAGCCAGCGCCTGGAGCGTGGTATCGGACGGACTCACCGTGCGGCCCTGCTCGAGCCGCACATACCAGTCCACGCCGATGCCCGCGAGTTCCGCGACTTCCTCGCGGCGCAAACCGGGCGTGCGACGCCGCCGCCCGTCATTGAGTCCCACCGATTCGGGACTTAGCTTCTCGCGCCGTGAGCGCAGGAAATCGCCAAATTCCCTTCGGCTCGCTGTTGTCATGACCGTCCTTCTCCAAAAGCAGGTACGCACAAATCCCAGGATAGTACTAGGCCTTGTTATCGATTCTACGCCTGTCAGAATGGCCTTGTCCGACTACCATCAATGGAAATTCAGATGAAAGCAGCGATTTTGAAGACACTCGGCGAGCCGCTTGCGATTGAAGATATAGCAGATCCTTCCTTGGGCACCGGCGAAGTAATCGTCGACGTCGTTGCCGCGCCAGTACTGTCGTATGCGCGAGAAGTGTTCAGCGGCGAGCGCCGCTACGCGATTGAGTTGCCGCTCGTCCCTGGCTGCGGGGCAATCGGGCGCGTGCGTGCGTTCGGCCCCGACGCCACGCATCTCAAAACAGGCGATTGGGTTTTCTGCGATCCAACCGTTCGTTCACGCGACGACGCGCTCACGCCCGACATCACATTGCAGGGCTGGAGTGCACGCGGCGACGGCGGCCTGCGACTCGCGCGCCATTTCCACCACGGCCCATTCGCCGCACAGATGCGCGTGCCAACCGAGAACGCCATTCGCATTGGTGAAATCGGTCCCGCCGCCGCCGCGAAATGGTGCGCGCTCAACACAATGCTGGTTCCGTACGGCGGGCTGCTTGCGTCGAATCTGAAGGCTGGAGAGACTTTGCTTGTGAGTGGAGCAACCGGCAACTTCGGTAGCGCGTGCGTAGCGGTTGCCCTCGCAATGGGTGTGCGCTGCGTGGTCGCGTCGGGCCGCAATGAACGCGTGCTCGCGGATCTGCAAAGGCGCTTCGGCGAGCGTATCCGTACAGTGAAGCTGACTGGCAACGAGGACGATGATCGGGAGCGGATGCGGGCGGCTGCCGGAGCCCCTGTCGACTGTGTAATGGACCTGCTGCCGCCATCTGCTACCACCAGGACGGTGCGCGCGGCAGTGATGGCCGTGCGGCCCTACGGACGTGTTGTGTTGATGGGCGGTGTCGGCATGCTCGGCGGCGACGGTCTCGATTTGCCTTATCCGTGGATCATGCGCAATGACATCACCGTACGGGGCAAATGGATGTATCCGCCGGAAGCGGTCACGCTTATGACCAGCATGATTCGCGGCGGTCTGCTCGATCTCGGTCACTTCGACGTGACGTCCTTCAAACTCGAAGACGTGAACGAAGCTATTAGTCATGCTGCGGAGAATGGCGGCCCGTTCAGGATGACGGTCGTCCATCCATAAACCCCGCTGATCTAGCGCTTCGGCCACGCGATGCCAGCGCGCCGGCTTTCCTTAGACAACGCCACGCCCGGTCGCGCCTTACCGATCTGACTGAAATTGGGTTGACGAGAACTTGCGGCGCGAATTTGATGCGAAATCTAGGACAAAAACAAAATTGGCTACGCGACCGTCGACCATGGCCACTTGCGAAGCTGCGTGGAACGGCCGCTTTTGAGAAAGTCGATTGACCGCCAGGGGTCGAAGGCCGCCATCGGCAGGCTTGGGCCGCCGCAAAACACGAGGGTAATACTTTGGGGCAAGGGACTTAGACCTTGCACAGCGCGAAGGCTTCTGTGGTGATGTAACTCCGTTGGCCCCCGGCCTTGTCTGGTCTGATGAATTTCAAACTGAGTGAGAAGACTTCCAAGCTCGGCGGCAATTGGCATCAGCCCTGAAAGTCGACCCCAAAGCAAAAAGGCCGAAAGACATAGTCTTTCGGCCTTCTCTGAATTTGGAGCGGGAGACGAGTCTCGAACTCGCGACCTCAACCTTGGCAAGGTTGCGCTCTACCAACTGAGCTACTCCCGCATATTTATCGTTGCTGTCGCTTCGATAAATTCGCCGCTTCGAAAAGCGGCGAGAAAAAGATTATACATGCTTTTTTTGTTTTGTCACCAGCCCTGGCATCAAAATACTAAACCGCTGTGCATCGCTCCTGATGCGGAGGCTGTAGCTATGGCGCCGGCACTGGCACTGGCACTGGCACCGGCACCGGCGTCGGCCGGCGCCGGTGCCCCCGGCCGGGCAGGCGGCGGCGCAAACAGTCTGCCGCGTCCGCGCTTATTTTTCGATCGCGGCGCGGTTGCGTTGGACCACGTCCTTCCACAGCGCGATGTCCTTGTCGATGAACTGCTGGAATTCCTGCGGGGTCTCCCGCTTAAGCACGATGCCGCTGCGGGTGGTCAACGCTTCGACGATGGCCGGATCGGCCAGGGTCTCGTTGACGGCCGCATTGACCTTGGCCACCACGTCCGCCGGCACGCCCGCCGGCGCCATCAGCCCGTAGTACACGCCCAGGTCGTACTTGGGATAACCCAGCTCGCCGAAGGTGGGGACGTCAGGCGACAAGGGCGAACGCTTCTCGCCGGAGATGGCCAGCGGCGTGACGCGGTCGTTGGCGGCGTCGCCCAGCAGGGGGTTGAGCAACACGTCGACCTGGCCACCCAGCAGCGCGCTCAAGGCATCGGCGCCGCCCTTGTAGGGAATGTGGGTCATCGAGATGCCAGCCACTTCGTCAAACAGCACCGTCGCCATGTGCGGCGTGCCGCCGATGCCGGAAGAACCGTAGTTCAGCGCGCCGGGATGGGCCTTGGCATAGGCCACCAGGTCAGCCAGCGTCTTGAAGCCGCGCTGCTTGTTGACCTTGAGGATGACCGGACCGATGCCGACGTAGGCCACGGCGCGCAGATCCTTCTGCGTGTCGAATTTCAGGTCGGGGTACAGGGCCGGGGCGATGGCGATGCTGTTGGCGACCACCAGCATGGTGTAGCCATCGGCCTTGCTGCGGGACACATAGTCGGCGGCCACGTTGCCGCCCGCGCCGTTGCGGTTCTCCACGATGACGGACTGGCCGATCTTCTGCGACAGCTTGCTGGCCACCGTGCGCGCCACCATGTCGATGCTGCTGCCGGCGGAGAAGCCGACCACCAAGGTCAGGGGCTTGTCGGGAAACGCCGCGCTGGCGGCGGCGCTGAAGGCGAGGGCGGCCGCGGCGGTGGCCGTGGTCAGGAGTTTGCGGATAGACGTCATGGTGGAGATCCCCCGGGATATGGATCCAGGTATTTACAGGTATGCCTGCGGGCTGTGGGCCTTCAGGCGGTCGCGAATGGCGCACCGGTGCTTGTTTTGATGCGCTGCCGCATATGGTAATTAATTATTTCATTGCGCTCCGTTATAAGCATATGAAATATGCGGCACGTCGAGGGATTTTAGGGGGGTGGCTCCGCCACCCCCCAATTGCCCCGGGTAGGGCACACGGAGCCCATGGCCGGCGTGCTGGGGCCAACGGGGCTACGCCGCAGCTTGGCCACCGCCAGGACCGCCACCGCCGCGCTCACGTGATCACGCGTCTGTGTAGCCCATGCGCGCGTCGCGGGCCGTTGCTTCGGCGTCGCGGTCGGTGGGGGCGCCATAGCCGCCGCCGCCGGGCGTGCGCAGGGTGACTTCATCGCCCGGCTGCAGCACCTGTGGCGTGCGGGAGTCGATGGCGACGCCGTTGATCAACACCGCGCCCGGCGCGCCGTCGCCGCCACCCGCCAGGCCCGGCGCCGCGATGCGGATGCGTTCGGTCAGGAACACCACCGCCAAAGGCGTCGGATGGCGATTGACGTAGCAGACCTCCTCGCCCAGCCCGCCGCGCCATGCCCCGTCACCCCCCGAGCCCGCCACCAGCTTCTTGTAGCGGAACAACAGCGGCGAATCCCGCTCGGCCACTTCGATAGGCGTGGGCGAGATGTTGCTGGGCCAGGACATCACGTTGGCGCCGTCCTTGCCCGCCGTCGCGCCCATGCCGCCGTTGTAGAACAGCACCGTGGCGAACGGCTTGCCATTGGCGCGCACGCCGCTCATATTGGTGATCCACACCGGCGAACCGACACCCGCCATGACGCGTCCGGGCAGGGCCGCGAACAGCGCACCGAATACCACCGTGGGCACATAGTGGCCGGTGCAGGACCGCCCGCCCACCGGCGCCGGCGTGATCGGATTCAGGATGGAGCCGGCCGGCGCCAGCGTCCGCACAGGGCGGAACAAACCATGGTTATTGGGCAGTTCCGGCACCAGCAGGCTCTTGATGGCGTACTGCGTCATCGCCTCGGTGTATGCCAGCACGCAATTGATGGCGCGCGGCTGTTGCGCGGAAGACCCGGCAAAGTCGCATTCGATCTCGCCGTTCGCCACGCGCACCGCCACCTGGAAGTGGAAGGGCTCGGCAAAGCCGTCCGTCTTCATGCCGTATTCATAGACCCCTTCGGGCAGCGCCGTGATGGCCTTGCCCATGGCCTGCTCGCTGCGATCGAACAGCGCATCGGCCAGGTCGTCGACGCCTTCCAGGCCGTATTCGCCCAACAGCGTGGCGACACGGCCGGCGATCAGTTCGGTCGCCCCGACGTGGCACCAGATATCGCCGGTGGTCTGTTCGGGCGTACGCACATTGGTGCGCAACAACGTCAGCAAGGTCTCGTCAGGTTCGCCGGCGCGCAGAAAGTGCATGAGCGGCATGTGGAAACCTTCCTCATACAGCTCGCGCGCGTCGACCGAACGGATCTTGCCGCCGATATCGGGCACGTGGCCCGCGGTCGCCGCGAAGCCGATGACGCGGCCGTCGTGGAAGATGGGCTTGACCAGGCATACATCGTTCAGGTGCCCGGTGCCGATCCAGGGATTGTTGGTGACGTAGACGTCGCCGTCGCGCATGCCGTCCAGCGGGAAGCGCGCGAGGGTGGCGCGTACCGTCTTGCCCAGCGTGCCGATGAAGGACGGGATGGCGCCAGCGTTTTCCGCCAGGGTCTGGCCGCGCGAGTCGGTCATCACCACGGCGAAGTCGTTGGCTTCGGACGATAGCGTGGAGAAGGACGTGCGCACGATCAGCTTGGCCGCCTCGCTGACCACGGACCGCACGCGCGTCCAGAAGACTTCCAGGAAAATGGGATCGGCGGCGGGAGCCACCGCACGCTGCGGCGCCGCGCCCGTGGACCCAGCGGCTCCCGCGCCGCCGACGTCGCTCACGGACGTTGCCGCCTCGTTCGTCGCAGCCGCGCTGCTTGAAACCTCATTTTCCGAGGTCCTGTGCCTCGACGCCTCATCCCCCGTCGCCGCGTCTATCTCGACCACCAGATTGCCGTTGACGCTCAGCGTGACGCGCGCCAGCGGCCCGACCACCAAGGTGGTGCTGGCTTCTTCGACCAGCAAGGGGCCAGCCGCCGTGAAACCGGGCGCGAGCTGCTCGCGCCGGTAGATCGGCGTATCGAAGTAGCGGCGTTCCTCGTGGAAATACACCGCCCGGCGCGCATGCGGCGCCGGTACGGCGCCAGCGGGCAGCGGCGCGGGCTCGAAGGGCTGGCGCGGCGGCGCTTCGGCGGTGGCGCGCAGATTGACCAGTTCGATCGGCACGTCCGGCGGCGTACGGCCGAACTTGCGTTGGTACTCGCTGCGGAAAGCCTGGTCGAGCGCGGTGCGCCAGGCCTGCTCGCCCGCCTCATCGTCATGGCGATAGGGACCGGCCGGCAGATCCACCGTCAGGTTGAAACCCTGGCCGATGAAGCGGCCATCCGCGCGGCGCTTCAGCGCGATGGGGCCGAAGGTGTCCGCGAGCGACTGCAGGGACGCGCGGGCGTTGTCTTCCAGCGCCGCATAGGCCTGCTCGATCTTCTCGATGGGATCGCTGGCGGGCTTGAAGCTGACCGTACGCGAGCGGTCGGCGCGCGCCGGCGCCACCAGCAGGCCGAAGGCCGATGCCACGCCCGCTTCGGGCGGGCAGATGATGGTGCGCACGCCGATCTTGCGCGCCACGTAATAGGCATGCAGCGGACCGCCACCGCCGGTGGCCACCAGGATGAAGTGGCGGGGATCGCGACCGCGTTCCGCGACGTGCACGCGCGCGGCGGCCGCCATGTTCTCGGCCACGATGTCGTGCACGCCCCAGGCCACGGCCGTGCGGTCGCGCTCAAGTTCGCGGGCCAGCTTGTCATAGCCCTGCTCGGCCAGCGTCGCATCGATGGCCAGCGTGCCGCCGGCGAAGTACCCGGCGTTCAGATAACCCAGCGTCAGGTTGGCGTCCGTCACGGTGGGCGCGTCGCCGCCGCGGCCGTAGCACATGGGGCCGGGCTCGGACCCCGCGCTGCGCGGACCCGCCTTGAGCAGGCCCAGTTCGTCGCGATGGGCGATGCTGCCGCCGCCCGCGCCGATCTCGATCAAGTCCACCGTGGTGATGTTGATGGGCATGCCGCTGCCTTCCGCGAAACGCTTGCGGCGGGCTGCCTCGAAGCCGAAGGCGATGGCGGGGCGGGCGTCCTCCACCAGGCACAGCTTGGCGGTGGTGCCGCCCATGTCGAAGGCCAGCAGGTCGCGCTGGCCTTCGCGCAAGCAATGGTGGGCCGCGGAAATCGCGCCGGCCGCCGGGCCCGATTCCAACAACGCGATCGGCTGCGCGCGGGCGTCGTCCAGATGCGCCAGGCCGCCGTTGGACAGCATCATCAGCACATCGGCGTCCAGGCCCAGGCCGCCCAGGCCGGCCGCTAGCGTGCGCAGATACTGCTGCGCCATCGGCTTGATATAGGCATTGGCCAGCGTGGTCGACATGCGTTCGTATTCGCGGATCACCGGCGCGGTTTCGGACGACAGCGTCAGCGCCAGGCCCGGATGCTTGCGCGCGATGGCGTCAGCCAGGCGGCGTTCATGGTCGTCGTTCAAATAGGCGTGCAGCAGGCAGATGGCCAGCGACTCGATGCCGGCGTCGACAAGGCGATCCACGGTCTCCAACGCGGTGTCCAGGTCCAGCGCTTCGAGTTCGGCGCCGGTCGCGTCCAGGCGGCCGCCTACCTCGCCACGCAGATCGCGCGGCGCCAGGGGCACGGCGCGGTCGAGCTGCAAGTCGTACAGATCGTACTTGCGCTCATTGCCCATCTCGATGATGTCCATGAAGCCGCGCGTGAGCAGCATGCCGGTACGCGCGCCACGCCGTTCGATCAGTGCGTTCGTGAACAGCGTCGTGGCGTGCACCACGCGCTTGACGTCGGCCGGCGCGATGGCCGAGCTTTGCATCAGGCGGCCCACGCCGTCGATGACTGCCCGTGTCGGATCGGCATGGGTCGTCAATACCTTCAGGCTGTATTGCCCCCCGCTGTCATGGTCCTGGGCGACCAGGTCCGTGAATGTTCCGCCGATGTCGATGCCGATTGCCCACTGCGCCACGCCTTGCTCCTGAAATCCGTCTATATCCGTTCCCGCTGCGGCGTAAAACGCATACGCCCGCGGAAAGAAAGGGATTGTAATGAATCCGCCACGTCAAAAACCGATAAACGATCCGATCCGCAACGGTGAGGTTCAGAAGACAGTTCTCATAGCCATTCCGTCGATTCGAGCGCAGGTTACGCACCGGGGATGAAGTTGGTGGAACCGCCTCAGGATCGCCGCCCACTCATCGCCCACCTCCTCCGAATGCGTCGAACGCAGCGGTGATCGCCTCACGGCTGATGAATGGCAGAAACTGAAATGCATAGATATGGAAAGCTGGCTCCTCGCTGGATTGCTGTTTGTCTCTTGGCCATGGCCTGCTGCAATGGCGCTGCCGCCACGCTGCCTGCGTCCTGCTTCAACGCGCTTTACGATGGGACGCACAGCAAGGCCGACATCGATTCGCTTATCGGTGCCCCCTGGAAGTCAGGCACCCAGACGCTTGGGCCGGGGATCACCTTGCAGCTACCTGACGACTACGTTTATTTGACGCCGCAAGACGCAACCGCCCTTGCCACCCGGGCGACGTCCATGCCGCTACAGCGTGCCGGCAGGGTGACAAAGTGCGGCGCCCGCTGGTTGATCCAGGTCGACGTCGCTTACTTCGCCAACGTCAAGACGTCCGGACTGAAGGAAAGTATTCATGCCGACGATCTGCTGGAAGCGCTCGAACAACACAAGGTGGTGTCCACGAAAAGCGCGGTCAATTTCGATCCGTTTCCCCTGTCGTGGTTGCAGCCACCGGTTTTCGACGAACGGACCGGCGAGCTTGAATGGGCGTACACCAGCGAAAGGACGGGGCATGCGGAACGCATGCTGTTCGGCGACGACTGGATAGTCAGCTTCTCCGTCGACGCCAATGCCGCGGACATGGATGCCGCGCAGGAGGCGCTGTCCGCGGTGGCGGGCCAGGTTCGGGTGGATAAAAAACGGGTCGATAGAACGGGCGTCGGTGACATCCATGTGCTTGCGGAACTGGCGATCTTGCCGGCCGGGCATCGATTACATATCCCGGAGCAAGGCATGGGCGCCAACTGGAGCACCGCTGAAATCGCGGTAATCGCTTCGCTGGGCCTGGCATTGCTCCTGGTCTATACGCGTGTCGTGGGTCGTCCTGCCGAAACGGCTACGCCTGCCAATGGCAAAGGAGCGTCGCTGCGCTCGCTGATCGAGAAATATCGCTCGAAAGCGTCCCTGGATGTGACGTATGACGATCCGCTGACAAGGAAGCAGGCAAGAGGAAAGGCACCGCTGGAATTCCTTCTGCCCTTGATTCCATTAGCGGAGTTCAAAAGTGCTTTCAAGAACAGCGAGTTCTTCGTGCTGGCATCCAGGTCGAGCGGGAAGCCGGAATGCATCGCGCAGAACGATGACGGAGAAAACGCCAAGTTCGTCACGGGATTGGAGCCGGCTTCCTTCGTCGAGAAGAGCATGGCCACGCCAGCGCTTCTGCTGGCCGAGTCGATGCGCGGAATGAAGCGCGACGCTGCGCTGCCGAACGACCGCACCTTCATCCGCCTGTCCGGCCGTGAACTCGGCCGCCATCTGCCGCCCGATGGGCAGGCCATGCACATCGTTCTCGAAGGTTGCGACATCATGTATGGCGGCAAGCCAATGAGCACCAACGAGATCATCAGCCTGGACGCGGTGTTCGTGCGCGAATTGCTCGATTGCCAGGACCGTTGAGTGTTCCACGGTGCCCTGGCGTCCCGCGGCTGTCCACGGAGTCACGGTGTAAGGCAGCCCTCAGCTGATCCCGGACCCGGCATACAAACTCTCGCGTCCCAACACCTCTTGCGGCCGGCCGCTGGCCAGCAGGCCGCCGCGTCCCAGGACCAGCACCAGGTCCGCATCGCGTATCGTCGACAGGCGATGTGCGATGACCAGCGTCGTGCGGTGCTGCATCAGCGCATCCAGCGCCGAGCGGACACGGGTTTCGCTCAGTGTGTCGAGATGCGAGGTGGCTTCGTCCAGGATCAGCACCGGGGCATTCTTCAAGAACGCTCGCGCGATGGCGATGCGTTGGCGTTGCCCGCCCGACAACTGCATGCCACGCTCGCCCACGCGCGTGTCCAATCCTTCCGGCAAGCGGCGCACGAAATCGGTCAGGGCGGCCTGGTCCAAAGCCGCGGCCAGTTCCGCATCGGTCGCGCCAGGACGGGCCAGGCGTATGTTCGCGGCCAAGGTGTCGTTGAACAGATACGTGTCTTGCGATACCAGCGCCACCCGTTCGCGCAAGGCATCCAGATTCAACTCGCGCAGATCCACGCCATCCAGCTTCACGCTGCCGGCCTGCGGATCCCAGAAACGCAGCATCAGGTTCGCCACCGTGCTCTTGCCTGCGCCCGATGCACCCACCAGTGCCACCGTGGCGCCGGCAGGCACCGCGAAGCTCAGGTCGCGCAGCGTCGCGGCGGCCGCGCCAGGATAGGTGAAGGTCACCTTGTCGAAAGCGATCGACAAGCCTTGTGGCGAAGCCGGCGCCGGCAAGGGGCCATCGGTCACCGGCTCCGTCTCGCTGTGCACCACATGCAGACGGCGCGCCGCCGCCACCGTATCGGCCAACTGGCGCGACACCTGCGAAATCTCGGATACCGGCAGAAAGGTCGCCACCGCGATCAACACCAGCAGCGGCAGCATGCCAGCCGACAGGCCGCCACTTGCTACCTGCAACGCGCCGACCACCGCCACGGTCACGCCGCCCAGGCCCATGGCCAGTTCGAACCACGCGGTCTGTGCCGACAGATCGGCCAGGATCTCCAGCCTGCGCTTGCCATAAGCCTGCGCGACTTCCAGGAATGAGGCACGGCGCCGGGCCGTGGCCTGGAATGCCTGCAGCTCACCCAAGCCCTGGATGGTGTCGGTGACGTGCGCGCTCATCTCGCCTAAGGCCTGGCGCGCGCTGGCGCCCAGCGCGTCGACACGCCGCCGTCCACGCACCGGCGACAGCATGGCATAGCCCAGGAAGGGCAGCAGCGCCAATGCGACAGGCCAGCTGTACACGGCCAGGAAACCGAGCACGCTCAAGGGCACCAGCACCGAGACGATGGCTGGCGCAATGGTGTGGGCGTAGAAGTATTCGATCATCTCGACGTCCTGCGTGGCCAGGGCCACCAGGTCGCCGGAACGGCGCCGCAGCAGATAGGCCGGCGCCAGGCGTTCCAGCTTGTCGTAAAGCTTCACGCGCATATCGGCCAGCAGTTGATACGCCATCGCATGCGCCAGCCACGACTCCAGCCAGTGGAACAAAGCGGCCAGGGGGGCGACCACCAGCAGGGCGACGATGAGCGTGCCGGTGGGCCGGCCATCGCGCACGGCCGCGACCACCAGGGCGCTGACCGCGCCCACGCCGATGTAGGCCGCGACGCGGGCGACGCCCAGCAGGATGGTGGTGATCAACGTGCCGCGCCAGGGGCGGACCACGGACATCAGGGTGGCGATGATGCCACGCCAGCCGACCTGCGCAGCGTCTTCGTTCAAGGCGCGTTGGCCCGGCGCCGTGGGTGAGTCAACGTTGCCGTTGGCTGCGCTGGCGACTGCGCCGGTGACGGCAGCAGCAGGCCGTGCGCCGGCCGGCGCCGCAACGTCCGGCGCGGCTGCGTGCGCCGCGGCCTGTTCGTGCATCAAGGCGTAATAGAGGCCGCGCTGATCCATCAGCACGCCATGCTTGCCTTCCTCGACCACACGGCCGCCGTCCAGCACCAGGCAGCGATCGGCGCCGATGACGCTGGCCAGCCGGTGCGCCAGGATGATGGTCGTGCGGCCCACCATCAGCCTGTCCAGCGCTTCCTGGATGATGGCCTCGTTCTCCACGTCGACGGAAGACAGGGCTTCGTCGAGAATCAGGATGGGCGCATCGCGCAGCAGGGCGCGGGCGATGGCAACCCGTTGGCGCTGTCCACCCGACAGCTGCAGGCCCCGTTCGCCCAGGCGCGTCGCATAACCATCCGGCAACGACAGGATGAAGTCGTCGATATTCGCCGCGCGCGCCGCGGCACGCAGCTGTTCTTCGCTGGCGTCGGGCCGGCCCAGGCGCAGGTTCTCGGCGATCGTGCCATGGAACAAGGTGATGTCCTGGCTGACCAGGGCGATTTGCGAGCGCAGCGTTTCGCCGTCCAGCGTGGCGATGTCATACCCGCCGATGCGGATCGCGCCTCCTTGCGGCAAGTGCTCGCGCAGCAGCAGCCGCACGATGGTGGACTTGCCCACGCCGCTGGGCCCGACCACGCCGACCCGTTCGCCCGCCGCGATGCGGAAGGTGAGGCCGTGGTGGGCACGCCGTTGCGGGGTATAGGAAAACTCCACGGCATCGAATTCGATGGAAGGGGTGATGGTCGCCGGCTTCTGGCCGCCCTGGATGGGCGCGGCCGATGCGGCCGGGGTGGCGTCCATCAGCGCATGGATGCCCGCCGCCGCCGATTGCCCCAGCATGCCGCGATGCAGGACGCTGCGCAGATCGCGCAAGGGACGGAAGATTTCCGTGCCGGCCATCAGGACGATCAGCAGCGCTTCCACGCTCATGGCGCCATGGCTGACGCGCCAGACGCCCAGGGTCAGCCCCAGCGCCGCGCCCAGGGTGACGCCCAGGTCGCTGATGCCGCGCGTCAACAGGCTGACGGACAGCACCCAGAAGGTATGGTTGGACAGTTCGCGGGCCTTCTCGGCCAGACGCTTGCCCCAGGTCTTGCCCTGGCCGAAGGCTTTGAGCGTGGGCAGGCCCTGGACGGCATCCAGGAAGTCTTCGCCAAACGCATTGAGCGCGCGTGTGCGCGCCAGGCTGGCGCGGCGATCCAGCATGTGCACGGCCATGGGCCCGAACAGCGACAGCAGGGCGGCCAGCAGCAGCACCGCCGCGGTCGGCGCGTCCCACCAGGCGATGGCGGCGAAAATGGCGAAGGGCGCGGCGATGGAGATCGCCAGTTGCGGTAGGTATTGGCCGAAGAAGGTCTGCAATTGCTCGACGCCGTCGACGACCGTCAGCATCACGCCGCCGGTACGCTGGCTGCCCAGCCACGCCGGGCCCAGTTCGGCGATGCGGTCGAACAGGCGTGCGCGCAGCACCTGCTGCACCTGGGCGGCGCTGCGATTGGCCAGCGTGGTGCGCAGGTGATCGAGCAGGGCCCGCAGGACGATCATGGCTGCGGCGGCGATGGCCGGGGTGATCCATTCGGCGGTCGGTGCGCCGGCGAATACGCGGGCGAGGATCTGGCCCAGGAAGATATAACGGGCGATGCCCGCTGCCAGGGCCAACAGGCCCAGCAGGATGCCGCCGGTCATGCCGGCACGCAGACCGGCCGTGAGACGCCACAGTCTTGAGTCGAAATACATGGTTTTGCTCCCTCTATGCGGTGGCATCTTCCCCGAACAATGGGTTGGCCGAAAGCGATAGTTTTTCAATCATGGGTTGAAGTAAACTCAACCCTTGCCCAGGGGCAGAGGGAAGGGGGGCAGGGCCTTTGTCCCCCGGATACCAGCAATCTCCACAACCTTTCCATCAAATGTCCCTCGCCGACGACATCTCTTCTCGTACTCCGCCTTTGGCCGCCTTGCGCGCTTTCGAGGCCGTTGCGCGGCTGGGCAGCCTGAGCCGTGCGGCGGTTGAGCTGAATGTGACCAAGAGCGCGGTCAGCCATCAGTTGCGGGGACTGGAGGCCGAACTGGGCACCGCCTTGCTCCGCCGCGGCGGCACGGTCCGGCGCGCCGAGCCGACCGAAGCGGGCGCTGCCTTGCTGGCATCGGTGCAACAGGCCTTGACCCTCCTGCAGGGCGCCTGCCGGGACGTACGCATGCGCGCGCGCGGCCGCCGCATGCATCGCTTGAACCTGTCGGCCAATCCATCGCTCGCCGCCCTGTGGCTGGCGCCGCGCATCGGCCGCTTCGCCGAACTGCATCCGGACATCGAGATCCAGGTGCATCTGCACGCCAGCCAGGATCCAGCCTGGCAGGCACAGGATATCGACATGGCACTGCTGCATGTGCAGCCGGGCGGGCCGCGCGACTCAGTGGCCGGCGACATCCTGTTGATGACGGAAACCGTGGTGCCGGTCTGCCATCCGGACCTGGTGCCGCCCGCGCGCCGCTCGGATTCCGGCGTTTTCCTGGAACACCGTTGGCTGGAGGAGCGTCATGTCGACAGCCCCGAAACCGACTGGGATACCTGGCGCGTGCGCCTGGGCCTGGGCGACAAGCAATCGCAGGCGCCGTTGATGTTGAGCGGCATGGCCACCATCGTGTCGGCGGCCGGCGCGGGCGTGGGCATCGCGCTGGGCCGCGCGCCGCTGGTGGACGAAGCGCTGGAAAGCGGCCGCCTGGTGGCGCTGATGCCGGAGCTGCGCTTGAACGGCTCGTGGGGCTACGTGATGCGTGTACGGCCGAACCGGCCCATCGATACGGCCCTGCCCGCCCTGGTGGAATTCCTGCTGGACGAGGCCGGCGAACGCACGGTCGATTGAGATGGCCGCCGTCGCCTGCGCCGCAAGCCCGGCTCAGGTTTCGGGTTTGAGCCGGGGCATCAGGGTCAGGGCCATGGATCCTGTCCAGGCTAAGGCATCACCGCGCGTATCTTCCTGGCCAGGGCCACGGCCTGCGCTTCGTTTTCCACGTTGGTGAAACTCACCAGCAGGCCCTGCCCGCCGGCTGGCGCCTCGCTGTACCACTGCGAAAGCGTCTGCGCATACATGCCATGTTCCAGCATGCGTGCAACCAGGGCGTGGTCGCTTTGCCCGGCATGCAGCCGCAACAGCAGATGCATCCCGCCAGGCTGCGGTTCGACGTGCATGCGGTCGCCCAGGACCTGCGCCAGGCCCGCCGCGCAGGCCGCGCGCCGTTGCGCGTACAGGCGCCGCATCCGCTGGATATGCCGCGCGAAATGCCCTTCCGCCATGAAGGCTTGCGTCACCGCCTGGGTCAGCCAGGGAACGCCCCCCGCCGTGACCCGAGCCACGTCCTCGAAGCGCGCGCACAACTCTGGCGGCACCACCAGATACGCCAGGCGGATGCTGGGGAACATCACCTTGCTGAACGTGCCTGCATACAGCACGCGGCCACCGCGATCCAGGCTTTTCAGCGCGGGCAGGGGACGGCTGACGTAGCGATATTCGCCGTCGTAGTCGTCCTCGAAGATCCACGCCGAACGCCGTTCGGCCCATTGCAGCAGGGCCTGGCGCCGCGGCAGCGATAACGACACGCTGAGCGGGCTTTGATGTGCCGGCGTCACCACCGCCAGGCTGGCGTCGTCGGCCCGGGCGATGCCGCGCGCCACGTCCAGGCCGTCGTCATCCACCGGGACCGGCACGGCAGGGATGTTCAACTGCGCCAGCAGGGCGCGGGTCGGGGGATAACCGGGGTCTTCCACCCAGGCGCGGGCGCCCGGTTGCAGCAAGGCGTGCACGGCCAGCTGCATGCTGGCGTTATATCCCGATGTGACGAACACCTGCTTTGGTGCGCAGGCGATGCCGCGTGCCATGTGCAGATACGCGGCGATGGCCTGGCGCAGGCTGGCCAGGCCGCCGGGCGCGGGATAGGCCAGGTCCGGCGGCTGAGCCGCGCGCAGATGGCGTGCGCCGAGGCGCGCCCAGATCTTGCGGGGAAACGCATCGAGTGCCGGCAGGCCCATCTGGAACGGAGGAATGGCCGGCATGTCGACGATGCGGCCAGCCGGCGGGAGGCCTGCTGTCGTAAGCCCCACTGTCGTAAGCCCCACCGTAACGTGATTGCTCGCGGCGGGAATGCCGTGCTCGGCGGTCGGCGAGGGCGCGCTGGCCGGCGGATAGGCGAGCGCGGAAACGGGCCCATCGCTGTTGCGGTAACGCCCCGCCGCTGGGCGAGCCGGCGCGCCGGCGCGATGGCCTGTCGTCCCCGCGCCCGCCGCCCCCGCGGCTGCCACCCCTGCGGCTGCCACCCCTGCGGCTGCCAAGGGCCGCACCTGCAAGCCAGGCGTGACGATGGTCCCCGCCTGGCCGCGCGCCTGCACATAGCCCTCGGCGGCCAGCAGGGAGTAGGCCAGTTCCACGGTCCCGCGCGCTACGCCCAGCTCCTTGGCCAGCGCCCGCGCCGAAGGAATGCGGTCGCCGGGCTTCAGCGTGCCTGCCGCGATAGCGCCACGGAAGCGGTCGTAGATCTGCCGATATAGATGAGCGTCGTCCTCGGCCTCCGCGGCCGGCAGGACGGAAGAATCACTCATGGCCTAGTCCATATGCGCGTTTATGGTTCTTTGGATTATGGCATGAAGCTTCTACCATTCATCCTGTCATCCCGTGATGAACCCATTTTTCAGCAGGCAACGTCCGTAAGGAATCCTCCGCATGAACATCTTGCGAATCAGCTGCAGCCCCCGCGGCACCGAAGCGGAAAGCTTCCGCCTGTCGCAACACCTGGTCGACACCTTGTGCGCCACTGACGCCACTGCCACGGTGACCGAGTGCGACGTGTCCGCCCTGGCGCATCCCGATGTGGACTACGCCGATGCCTTGGGCGGCCGCATGCAGCTGTCGGCGGACGGCTTCGGGCACGGCGCGCTCAGCCGCTCGGCGGCCTTGATCTGCCAGCTGCAGGCGGCGGACTGCGTGGTCATCGCCACCCCGATGCACAACTTCACCGTGCCCTCCGGCCTGAAGTCCTGGATAGACCATGTGGTGCGCATCGGCGTCACCTTCGATGCCACGCCGCAAGGCAAGGTGGGCCGATTGAGCGATCGTCCCGTCTATGTCGCCATCTCGTCCGGTGGACAATTCTCCGGCGACCTGGCACGGCAGCCGGATTTCCTCACGCCCTACCTGCGCGCCATCCTTGGCACGATAGGGCTGAAGAACATCAGCTTCTACGCCGTGGAAGGCACGGTGCGCGGCGCCCAAGCCCTGGCCGAAGCGCATGCGCGGGCCCAGGCCGCGATCGCCGCCGACGTCGCGCGTGCCGCCGCACCCGCGCTCACCATGGTGCAGGTGGCCTGACCAGGCAGAGGCGCGCAGGGGCCGCGAAAATCCAGGCAGCCTTTCATCCCCCGGCGGGGCGGCGGCGATGGGAAAACCGCCCACGGCCCGGACGGTTTATTTGCTTATGGCTGGCTAATCCACAATAATCCGCCGGCCCCTCATTCGGGCAGAACTGCGAAGGCAGGCTTCATACCCCCCACCTGCGCGGCAGTTCATAACGCCATGAATCCGCTGCACCATACTTCTTCCAAGGCGTCGTCCACCGGGCGACTGCGTTTCTTCCGTCCCATGCTCGCAGGCGCGACCGCGCGTGAACGCGTCGTTGCCTGCCTGGGCGCACTGGCCTGCATCGGCCTGACCGGCCTGATCTGCGCGGTGATGCTGGGCAATGGCCCGGCACTGCCCCTGCTGGTCGCCCCCATGGGCGCCTCGGCGGTGCTGTTGTTCGCGGTGCCCTCCAGCCCATTGGCCCAGCCCTGGTCCATCATCGGCGGCAACACGCTGTCGGCTTTCGCGGGCTATGCCGTCGGGCAGATCATCCCCAATCCCGTGATGGCCGCCGGTGCGGCGGTGGCCTTCGCCATCGGCGCCATGTCGATCGCGCGCTGCCTGCACCCGCCGGGCGGCGCCGCCGCGTTGACCGTGGCCCTGGGCGGCCCCGCCGTCGCCAAATGGGGTGCGTTGTTTCCCCTGGTGCCGGTGGGTCTGAACTCCTGCATCCTGGTGCTGCTGGGCATTTTCTTCCACCGGCTGACGCGACGGGCGTATCCCCACAAGCCGGTACCCGTTGCCAATCCGCATGGCACCACCGACCCCGCGCCTGTCGACCGGGTCGGGCCGCGCCAGGAAGACATCGATGCCGCGCTCGCCAGGCTGGGCACCACCTTCGACATAGCCCCGGATGACCTGCAGCAGCTGTTGCACGAAATCGAAGTGCAGGCGCTGGTGCGCTCCCATGCCGACTTGCGCTGCGCCGACATCATGTCGCATGACATCATCTCCGTGCGTCCCGATGCCACGCCGCGGCAAGCCCAGGAACTGCTGTTGCGGCATGACATCCGCACGCTGCCGGTACTGAACGAACACGGCTACCTGCTCGGTACCGTCGGCCTGCGCGATCTGCTGCGCCCGGCGACGACGGTGGCCGACATCCTGGCGTCGGCCCGGACCACTGCCGCCGACCAACCCGCTGCCGCCTTGCTGCCGATACTTACCGATGGCCGCACTCACGCCGTCATCGTCACGGATGCAGCGGGCCGGGTCGCCGGCATCATCTCGCAGACCGATCTGCTCGGTGCCCTGGGCCGCGCGCCCTTCGGCGGCGCGGCCGCCTAGGCCGCGCCTGACGCCTCGCGCCACAGGCCGGGCGGCACGCCGTGGCGGTCGCGGAAGCTCTTGCTGAAATGGCTCAGGTTGGAAAAACCCACGCTGATCGCCGCGTCGGTCACGCTGGCGCCGCCGTGCAATAGATCGGCCGCGGCGTCCAGGCGCAGCTTGCGCAGATAGGCATAGACCGACATCCCGGCCCCCAGCCGAAACGCCGCCTGCA
This sequence comes from Achromobacter sp. HZ34, assembly GCF_002209485.1. Lineage (GTDB taxonomy): Bacteria > Pseudomonadota > Gammaproteobacteria > Burkholderiales > Burkholderiaceae_B > Bordetella_C. The sequence goes on from NZ_NJIX01000007.1 coordinate 259,250, forward strand.
GGCGCTTTTCCGGCAGGCCCACATGGCGTGCAAGGCCCGCCACCGCCCACGGGTGGCCCAGGTCCTGGCGCAAGGTCTGTTGCGCCAGATCCAGCCGCTTCATGGTCTCGGCGTCCAGCGGCTCCGGCGTCGGGCCGCGCACGCCGACCAGGTCGGTGACCAGTGCCAGCATGTCGTACACGCGGGCTCGCCGCCACAGTGCCCGCGCCTGCCGGCTCTGGACCGGCGGCTTCAGCATGCCGGCCGCGACCGCCAGCAAAGGCGCTGGCGCCGCGCGCATGGCCAGCATGCCGCCCTGGGCGGGAACGCTGTAGTCGCGCGCGTCGGGGGATTGCAGGCCGGCGGCCCATTCCAGCGCGCCATGCATGCGCAGCGCCGCGGGCGTGAAACGAACATCCACCACATGCACATCGGCGCCCGCCGGAATGCGCGTCAGGCTGCCCACCGGACCCGCGTGTTCGAACAGGGCCAGATCGCCCGTTCGCGGCAGCGCCTGCGGCCCCTGGTCGAAGCCCACCTGGCAGCCGTCCGACAGCCATATCTGCATGCCTGCCACGGCGGTACCGGGCGCCGGCAGCCACAGCGTGGACGCCGGGCGGCCCTTCAGTACGACCAGGCTGACGCCTTCGTCGATGCGCTCGACCAGGGCGATGGTCTTTTCCCAGTCCGCGGAGGTGGGAACCGTGGGCAACGTATCACGCCACCACTCATGGGCCAGGCGGGGCGCGCTGTAGAGACTTGCGGGAAGGGACATCGTACCGAGCACTAATTACCGAGGAAAAAACTGTGGCGTAGACCGGAATCCGTCGATGGCGGCCGCGAATCCGTCAGCGGCGGCTGAAAAAACCTGTAATGATTCCGATCCGAATTAGCAATGATTATCGTTTATTTCTTCTAAGTGTTGGGGAATCCGCGTGCGCGAGCAGCATCCTGAATTGATCCGCGAGTCCGCACTCGCTGTCGTCGCCGCCCAAGGGCGTGCTGGTTGGACACCGACCTACGCGCGGCATGCGCTGGTCGTCTTGCTGGCGGGAGCATCCGCCTGGGGCGGCATCGCAGAGGCCCAGACCACCCCCCCGGACGCCGGCCATACCGCCACGCTGCCGGTAGTCACGGTGCAAGGCACGGGAGCCGCGTCGGCCACCCTGGGTGACAGCTACGCCGCCACGCGTACGCGCTCGGGCACCAAATCGGATGCCTCCATCCTGGACACAGCACAGACGATCAACGTGGTGACCCGCACGGAAATGGACCAGCAGGGCTCGAATTCCGTGGTCCAGGCTCTGCGCTACACGCCCGGCGTGGTGGGCCAGTACGCCGACACCGACGTACGGTATGACTGGCTGACCGTGCGCGGCTTCACGCCGCAGCGCTATCTGGATGGCCTGGTGCTGCCCTTCGGCATCCGCGGATACGCGCAACCGCGTGTCGAAGCCTATGGCCTTGAGCGCATCGAGGTCCTGAAAGGGCCGTCGTCGGGCCTGTACGGCCAAAGCGGCCCGGGCGGCATCGTGGCCATGACCAGCAAGCGCCCGACCGAGGAGCGCCTGAACGAAGTCGGCTTCCAGACCGGCAGCTATGGGCGCGTGCAGCCCAGCTTCGATTTTTCCGGGCCTGTCGATGAAGACGGCAAGTTCCTGTACCGCATCACCGGCCTGGGCTTGAGTACCGATACGCAGTACGACCACATCGACGACAAGCGCGTGTTCATCGCGCCCAGCTTCACATGGAAGCTGTCGCCGGACACGCAGTTGAATATCTCGGCCCAGTACCAGCACATCGAAGCCAGCGGCGGCGGCGGCGCGCCGGTGCTGCCCTACGTGGGCACCGTCGAGGCCAGTTCCAAGGGCCATATCCCGCGCGACCGTTTTGTCGGCGATCCGGACTACGACCGTTTCACCAACCGCCAGACCCTGTTCGGCTACACCCTGGATCACCGTGCCAACGATACCTGGTCGTTCCGGCAGACCGCACGGGTCAGCAATGTGGACACCAACTCGCGGCGCACGCAGATCGGCCTGATGGCCACCGACACGCAGGCCGTCCGCTATGCCTGGGCCTTCCCGGAAAAGGCGCGCACCTTCCAGATCGACAACCAGGCCAACGGCCACTTCAAGCTGGGCGAGTCGCAGCACACCGTGACGCTGGGCTTCGACTATCTGCGGGAGCAGTCGCGCTTCGTCGAAAGCCAGCTGCAGATCCTGACGTCGGGCAGGAGTTACGCGCTGTTCGACCTCTACGATCCGGACTATGGCAATCTGGACCTGCATGCCCCGCCCGACGCCACCATCATCAATCAGCAACGCGAGCAAGCCGGCCTCTATGTCCAGGACCAGGCCGATTTCGGCAAGCTGCGCCTGACCCTGGCGGGCCGGCAGGACTGGACCAGCACGCACACCGATACCTGGCTCGCCAGCGGCACGGATACCGGTTTGAAATCGCATGCGAGCCGCTTTACCGGCCGTGTCGCCGCGGCGTATCGCTTCGACGAGGGCGTGACGCCGTATCTCAGTTACTCCACGTCCTTCCAGCCGGTGGCCGGCACCACGCGCACCGGCGAGACCTTGAAGCCGACCACGGGCGAGCAATACGAAGCCGGCATCAAGTTCCAGCCGACGGGTACCGAAAGCCTGTACACCGCATCGGTGTTCCAGATCGTGCAGAAGAACGTCAGTGCGCCCGATCCGGTCAACACCAGCTACAGCGTGCAGACGGGGCAGGTGCGTATCCAGGGCCTGGAGCTGGAAGCCAAGGCGCGCCTGGCGCGGGGCGTGGACCTGACGGCGTCATATGCCTATTCCGACAGCGAAATCACCAAGACCAACGCCACGGATACGGTGGGCCAGGTGGGCAACCGCATGATCTTCGTGCCCAAGCACCAGGCCGCGCTGTGGCTGGACTACACGCTGCAGGAAGGGCCGCTGGCGGGCCTGGGCATGGGCGCCGGCGTGCGCTATCGCAGCAGCGTCTATGGCGACCTGAACAACGTGGCTGAAATCAAGGGCGTGACGCTGGTGGACGCGGCATTGCGTTACGACCTGAGCCGTATGACGCCCGCCTTGCGCGGCGCCGATGTGTCGCTCAACGTGTCCAACCTGTTCGATCGCAAATACGTGGTCAATTGCCCCGGTCCCACCGCGTGCTACTGGGGCAATGAACGCACGGTGCTGGCCAACCTGCGCTATCGCTGGTGACCTGAAGCCGCGCGCTGAAGCGGCAGATTCCTGGAGTCCGGGCCGGGAATTGTCGTCCCGGATCCATCTGCCCTGTCCAACGGCGATGGCCTTCGGTCCCCAACCGCCCTGTGCTAGATTGGTGCCACCCCGCGCCCTGCCGTGGACGCGGCACTCGCCGGAGGCCGGATGGATCCCAGCATCGAAGCCGCCGCCCGCGCGCTAGCCGCGGGCGATCCCTTGGGCGCGCTGAACCGCGTCGCCTTGCGCGACGACGCACCCGCCTTGGCGCTGCGGGGTATCGCCATGGCGCAGATCGGCGACATGGAACGGGCCCGCAAGCTGGTACGCCGCGCTGCCCGGACCTTCGGCGCCAAGGCCCCCGTGGCCCAGGCGCGCTGCCGCCTGGTCGAAGCCGAGATCGCCTTGGCCACGCGCAAGCTGACAGGGCTGGATCAAGCGCTGGACGACGCGCAGGCCGTGTTCGATGCCCACGGCGACCGCGCCAACGCCCAGTACGTGCGACTGCTCCAGGCACGCCGTGGCCTGCTGACCGGTGAGGTCGAACAGGCCCAGGCTGCTGTCCTGGCCATCGATCCTGCCGCCGCGCCGCCCGCGCTACAGGCGGTCCATGCCCTGGTCCTGGCCGGTATTGCGTTGCGCCAGATACGCGCGAAGGCGGCGCGCCTGGCCTTGCGCCGCGCCGGCCTGGCCGCGCAACGCTCCGGCATCGCCACCTTGACGGCCGAAGTGGATGAACTCAAGCACGCTGTCGACGCGCCCGCCGCGTGCCTGCTGGCGGAGGGCGTTGCCAGGCCATTGCGCCTGGACGACGTGGAGGCATTGTTGCAGACCCCCACGTTGATCATCGACGGCTGTCGCCACGTGGTGCAGTGCGGGTCGGTCCTGGTGGCCTTGGCACGCCGGCCCACGCTGTTCGACCTGGCCCGTGCCTTGGGCGAAGCCTGGCCGCAAGACGTGGCGCGCGCCGTATTGGTGAAGCGCCTCTTCCGTGGCAAGACGGCGGATGAATCCTACCGCGCCCGCCTGCGCGTGGAAATCGGCCGCCTGCGCACCGCGCTGCGGCCCCTGGCCGGCATCCGCGCGACGGCCGCCGGCTACGCGCTGGCGCTGGAAGGGGAAGGCAAGACGGCCCATCGTGCAGGTCGAGTCGCGGATGACGATGTACCAGCCCACCATGCAGGCCAGGTCTCGAATAGGGAAGCATCCTCGCGCCAGCGTCGTGGCCCGGCCACGGGCGATGCCCGGCCGGCGCCGGCGTCCGTCGCCGTCCTGACGCCGCCCGTCGAAACGCCCAACGCCGGCATCCTGGCGCTGCTGGCAGACGGCGAAGCCTGGTCCAGTTCGGCGCTGGCCCTGGCGCTGGGCGTCAGCCAGCGCACCTTGCAACGGGCCCTCGATGTCCTGGCCGCGCAGGGCAGGGCGCGGCCACTCGGGCGCGGCCGCGCCAGGCGCTGGACCGCGTCGCGCTACGCCGATATCACGACAAACTTTTTACTCACGGACGCCCTGGCCGCCGCGTAGCATGAACTCAACCCAACCCAAGGAGCGAGCACATGAAACGATCCAACGCTGAACTGGTACGTGAGTATGGCCCCCTGCCGGGCGTGTCCGCCGTGCACGGCCTGACCTATGACGGCAAGCATGTCTGGTTCGCCTCGGGCGAACATCTGCAAGCCCTCGATCCTGAAAGCGGAGAGACCGTGCGCAAACTGGATATCCCGGCTACGGCCGGAACGGCGTTCGACGGCCGTTACCTGTACCAGATCGACGGCGAGCATATCCGCAAGATCGACCCGCAATCCGGTAAGGTCGTGAGCACCATCCCCGCGCCAGGCGCCGGCGGTGCTTCCGGCATGGCCTGGGCCGATGGCATGCTGTGGGTGGGCCTTTATCAGAACCGCAAGATACTGCAGGTCGATCCCGCCGACGGCAAGGTCCTGCGCACGCTGGATTGCGACCGGCACGTGACCGGCGTCAGCTGGGTGGACGGCCAGCTGTGGCACGGCACGTGGGAAGACGACCACAGCGAGCTGCGCCGGATCGATCCGGAGAATGGCGCGGTACACACGAGCATGGCGCTGCCCGACGGCATCCATGTGTCGGGGTTGGAGTCCAATGGGACCGACCTGTTCTATTGCGGCGGCGGCAAGAGCGGCAAGATCCGCGCGGTGCGCCGGCCCATCTAGGGAGCGATATACGGGTTTTCACCGGGCTTGTGAGGCCGCGAAACCCGGTGCTAGCATCGTCTTGTGACCGCGTGGTCACATTCGAGGCGATGCTCCATGACCATAGGCGTTGCGGCGTTCGGCGACCATGCCGGCGCGGCGGTGTATGAAGCGGTGCTGGGCGCAGAATTGCTGGGGCGAGGCGCCATCGGCGGTTTCGCCGTCATGGCGGTGCTCGACGCGGCGGGTGCTGTGCAATACCGCGTCACGCAACGCGGTGGCGTCAGCGCCTTGGACCTGCCCGCGGGGTGGCGGGACGCACGCGTGGCCGCGATCATCTCCAGCGGCCCCGACCGTCCTGAGCCCTTGACGCAGTTCCTGGCGGGCGCCGATGGCGTGGGCCTGGTAACCGGGCACCGCCTGCCCAATCTGCCGGGCGTGGATGGCGTGGCGCTGAATCGCGCGGCAGTCGATCGATTGGCCGGATCGCGCGCGGACCAGGCGTCCCGCGGCCAGGCATCACAGGGACGGTCCCCGTGGGGGCAGGCCTCTCAGGCACCCACTCCGCAGCAGGCAGTCGATGCCGTCCTGCAATCACATGCCGAATGGGATGCGGGCCTGGTCGCCATCGATGTCCATGGCCGCCTCGGCATGGCCAACAGCGCCCGCGTGTCGCGCCGCGACGACCTGGGCGAGTTCAGCCGCGTTACGCCGACAGCCAGCCTGGGATTGCTGCACAACTCCATCTATGCCCGCGGCGATCTGGCCGCGCAACTGGGCGAACTGGCCTGGTCGCGCCTGCAGGGCAATGACACCGATCCCCGCTTCATCACCTTGCGCCACGCCGTGCCGTTGATGCCCGCGGCCCGGGACTGCGTGCACGTGGACGCACAAGGCGCCATCGTCGCCATCGACACCGCCAATCCCCGCCTGGCCGCGCTCGATCGCATCAGCACTGCGGTGTATCTGAAGACCGATGTGCGACGCGACGGCGTCCTGCTGGGCGTGACCGCGACGGAACTCTATGTGCGGATCCACGCGGGCGCGGCCTGTCCCGTGGATCTCCCGGCGCAGAACACTTTGCTGCTGGCCGGAAGGAGTAGCGATGTCGCGGCGTGAGCAGACTGAACGGCAGATCTTGCAGGCGCTGGAAGACCAGATCCGCGAGACGGGCATGGGCGGCGTCGGCGTCAACGCCATCGCCAAGCGGGCGGGCGTCAGCAAGGAATTGATCTACCGTTACTTCAATGGCTTGCCTGGCCTGCTGATGGCCTGGATGCGCGAGCAGGATTACTGGACCGGCCGCTCCGACCTGCTCAAGGCAGGCGAGTCCAGCCCGCGCCCACCCGCCGAATTGATCCTGTCCATGCTGCATGCGCAGATCGAGGCCTTGGGCAGCAACGAGACCCTGCGCGAGATCCGCCGCTGGGAGCTGATCGAAAGCAATGAGGTCACCGCGCAGTTGGCCGGCCGCCGCGAGCGCGCCGCGCGTGCCTTCATCGATCGGGTCGATGGGCTGACCGACGAAGCCGACGTGCCGGCGCAGGTCGGCATCATGCTGGCCGGCGTCTTGTACCTGATGCTGCGGTCGAAGACGGAAAGCCATTTCCTGGGCGTGCCGCTGCGCACCAACGAAGGTTGGTCGCGCATCTATGCCGCGCTGGAAAGCATGGTCGGCAATCTGCCGCAAGACCTGCAGGACACGCCCCTGTCCGATCTGGAGGCGGCGCGCACGCGGCCGGACCCAGGCCCGACCCCGACCCCAAGCCCGCCAGCCAGCGGTAAACAGGCCTGACCCATGGACATCCTCGTGATCGGCGCCGGCATCATCGGCATGACATCGGCTTACGCCTTGGCCCGCGAAGGACATGCCGTCACGGTGGTCGATGGTGCGGCGCGCGCCGGCATAGGCACCAGCCAGGCCAATGGCGCGCAATTGAGCTATAGCTTCGTTGCCCCCCTGGCGGATGCGGGTGTCCTGCGCAAGCTGCCCGCGTGGCTGACGCAGCCGGACTCGCCGCTGCGCCTGCGTTTGCGAGCCGATCCCGCGCAGTGGCGCTGGGCCTTGAGTTTCCTGCGTGCCTGCCGGCGCGACACGGCCGACCGCAGCACCGCCGAGCTGCTGCAACTGGGCCTGCACAGCCGCCGTCTCATGCACGAACTGGTGGCGCGCGAGGGCTTGCAGTTCGATTTCGTGTCCAGCGGAAAGCTGTTGGTCTACCAGGACGGCCAGGCCTTCAAGGAAGCGCGCATCCTGATGGATTACCAGTCCGGCCTCGGCTGTCGGCAGCAGGCTCTGTCGCGCGCGGAATGCCTGGCGCTGGAACCCGCCTTGAGCGACATCGCCGACCGGGTGGTGGGCGGCATCCATACACCAAGCGAGGACGCGGGCGATTGCCTGGCCTTGTGCGGCGCCCTGCAAGGCTGGCTGGCGCGCGAGGCTGGCGTGCGTTTTCAATTCGCCACCCGGGTGAACGGCTTGCGCACCGAGGCGGGGCGAATCACCGCCGCGGATACCAGTGCCGGCGCGCTAAAGGCTGAAGCCTATGTCATCGCCAACGGCGTGGGCGCGCAGGGGATATGCCGCGAATTGGGTTTCGATCCGCTGATCTATCCGCTCAAGGGTTATAGCCTGACGTATGACCTCAGCGAGTCCAGCCGGGCGCCGCGCACCAGCCTCAGCGACGTCCACAACAAGGTGGTGTACGCCCGGCTGGGCAATCGCTTGCGCGTGGCAGGCATGGTGGACATCGGCTCGGCCTGCTCAGGTGTGGATGCGCGCCGCATTGCGGGGCTGAAGGCACAGGTGCGCCGCTATCTGCCCCGGCTCAACGAAATCGGCGCGCCAGTGGAATGGGCGGGGCTGCGGCCGGCACGTCCCGACGGCAAGCCGCTCATCGGCGCTACGCCTTATCGCAATCTGTGGATAAACGCCGGCCACGGCGGTTTGGGATTCACGCTGGCCACGGGCAGCGCGGGGCTGCTGGCGGACCGCATCGCGCGGCGGCCCTCGCCCATCGCCGATGGCTTGTTCAAGCTTCATTGACCAGTATCGTTTAAAGCATGCCGCACCTGGAGCGCCAGCCGGATCTCCACCTGAGCCTTCAACCGGCAGCATAGCCGGGCCCACTTTCATACAAGGGTATCCATCATGAAGCTGAAACTCGAATTACTGCGCAGCGTCCGCCATGCCTGCGTGGCCGGGGTCCTGGCGGGCGCCATGTTGGCGGCACCCGCCGCGCGGGCCGAGAGCGGACCCGTGACGGTTACCGCCGTCATGCAGTCCGGCCTGCGCGTGCTGGATCCCATCCTGACCACTGCCTTCCTGACGCGCGATCATGGCTACATGATCTACGACACGCTGCTGGGCCTGGACGAGCACTTCAAGGTGCAGCCGCAGATGGCCAGCTGGCAGGTCGGCGATGACCAGAAGACCTACACCTTCACGCTGCGCGATGGCTTGAAATGGCATGACGGCCAGCCGGTCACCGCGGCAGACTGCCTGGCGTCCATCAACCGCTGGGCCAGTGTCGACGCCACCGGACAGGTCCTGGTGACCATGGTGCAGAGCATGGAAGCCATCGACGCCACTCACTTCCGCATCGTCCTCAAGCAGCCCACCTCGCTGCTGCTCGAAGGCCTGTCGAAGATCAGTTCGCGGCCGGCGTTCATGATGCCCAAGCGCATCGCCGACACGCCTGCGTCGCAACCCATCACGGAATTCATCGGCTCCGGCCCCTTCAAGTTCGTGACGGCCGAGTTCCGCCCCGGCCTGAAGGTGGTCTACGAGAAGAACAAGGACTACGTGCCGCGCAGCGAGCCGCCCAGCTGGACGGCCGGCGGCAAGGTGGTCAACGTCGACCGCGTGGAGTGGGTAGGCATGTCCGACCAGATGACGGCGATCAATGCCCTGGTCAACAAGGAGGTGGACTTCGTCCAGCAGGTGCCCTTCGACCTGTTGCCCATGGTGGAGAACCAGGACGGCCTGAAGGTGGACGTGATCGACAAGCTGGGCGCGTGGACCTACTTCCGCATGAATCACCTGCACCCGCCGTTCGACAACAAGCTGGTACGTCAGGCCGCGCTGGCGGCCGTTGGCCAGGAGGACGTGCTCAAGGCCCTGGTGGGCAATCCCAAGTACTACAAGACCTGCGCGGCCGTGATGGGTTGCGGCAATCCCAATGGTAACGATTACGGCGCCGACTGGGTGATCCCGGCCAGCATCGACAAGGCCAAGGCCCTGCTCAAGGAGGCCAGGTATGACGGCACGCCCGTGGTGCTGCTGCAGCCGACCGATATCGCCATGGTGTCCGCGCAGCCGGTGGTCATCGGCGATGCGCTGCGCAAGGCCGGCTTCAACGTGAAGATGAAGGCCATGGATTGGCAGACCGCGGTGACGCAGCAGAACAACCAGAAGCCGGCGGCGGAGGGCGGTTGGAACATCTTCGCGACATACAGCATCCTGGCCAGCAGCGGCGATCCCTTCGGCAACACCACCCTGGCGGCCAACGGCACGAAGGCTTGGGCCGGCTGGCCCGACGTACCGGAGATCGAAGCCCTGCGCGTGAAGTACGCCCAGGCGGCCGACCCAGCCGAGCGCAAGCAGATCGCCGCGCGGATCCAGAAACTGGCGATCGATGAGGGTGTCGTCGCGCCCCTGGGCCAGTTCCAGATTCCGGCGGCGTACAGCACCAGGCTGTCCGGCATCCTGCCGGCCCCGGTCACCGTGTTCTGGAATCTCAAGAAGGCGGCCAAGTGATGCGCGGCGTCGCTTCCGGCAAGATTCATGACATCGTGATCCGCGGCGCGGATGTGGTGGACGGTACTGGCGCGCCGCGTTACACGGCCGACGTCGCCATTGACGGCGCTGATGTCGCACGCATCGGCGACCTGGCCGGCGTGCGCGGCCGCGAGGAAATCGACGCGCGCGGTCTGATCATCGCGCCCGGATTCATCGACGCCCACACGCACGACGACCGGGTCATGCTGTCCGACGGCGACATGGCGCCGAAAGTCAGCCAGGGTGTCACGACGGTCATCGGCGGCAATTGCGGCATCTCGCTCGCCCCCATGCCGCCGCTGAAGGACGGCGTTCCCGTGCCGCCTCTGGACCTGCTGGACGGCAGCGGCCGCTGGTACCGCTATCCGCGCTTCCGTGACTACCTGGACGGCTTGCGCGCGCAGCCGGCGGCCACCAATTGCGCCATGCTCGTGGGGCACACCAATCTGCGTGTCATCGAGATGGCGGACATCGGCCGTGCTGCCACCGGCAGCGAAATCGCGCGCATGCGGGCGCATGTGGAAGAGGCCCTGGAGGCCGGCGCCATCGGTGTCTCCACCGGCCTGGCCTATGCGCCGTCGGCCGCCGCCAGCGTCGAAGAAGTGATCGAAGTCTGCCGTCCGCTCAGCCCGCGCCAGGGGCTGTACTGCACGCATATGCGCGACGAGGGCGATACCGTCATGGAATCCCTGGAAGAAAGCTTCCAGGTCGGCCGGGCCTTGGGCGTGCCCGTCGTCATCTCGCATCACAAGGTGGTGGGCACGGCCAACCACGGCCGCTCGGTCGAGACGCTTGCTCGCATAAGCGAGCAGATGAAGCGGCAGGCCATATGCCTGGATTGCTATCCGTACAACGCGTCGTCGACGATCCTGACGCATGACCTGGTCGACGGCGCTTCACGCGTCATCGTCACCTGGTCGCGGACGCTGCCGCAATACACCGGGCGCGACCTGGACGAAGTGGCGCGGGAATTGGGCTGCGGCTTGCATGAGGCCGTCGACCGCCTGCTGCCCGCGGGCGCGATCTATTTCCGCATGGACGATGCCGACGTGCAGCGTATCCTGCAGTTCGATGAAACCATGATCGGTTCGGACGGCCTGCCTCATGACGAAAAGCCGCATCCGCGCCTGTGGGGTACGTTCCCGCGCGTGCTGGGCCACTATGTGCGCGGCCTGGGCCTGTTCGCGCTGGAAAAGGCGATCCACAAGATGACCGGCCTGACCGCGGCCCGTTTCGGCCTGGCCGACCGTGGCGTCCTGCGGGAAGGCGCGCCGGCGGACCTCGTCCTGCTGGACGCCGGGCGCGTGGAAGACCGGGCCACCTTCGCGCAACCCGTGGCCGCGGCGGCCGGCATCCATACGGTCTGGACCAATGGCCAGGCGGTGTGGCGCGACGGCCGGGCAACCGGTGCGCGGCCCGGGCAGGTGTTGCGGCGGACGCCGGGCTGACGCTACATCCTCCAGCGCAGCGTGAGCATCGCCGTGCGTGCCGCCCCCAGGAAGTTCTGGTTCCACGTCGAGCCCACGCTCTCGTAGTAGCTTTTGTTGAAAAGGTTGGCGACGTAGAGCGAGGCATCGAGATGATCGTTGATCTGGTAGCCCAGCTTGAGGTCCGCCGTCATGTAGCCCGGCTGCGTCAGGCGGCCCACGCCATCGTCGTAGTAATAGCTGCTGGATACGTTCAGGCCGGTGCCCACGCTATAGCGATGCCATTCCCCCGGCAATTGGTAATTGGCCCATAGCTTGAAGGTGTGCTTGGGTGCGATCTGCGTGAATTTCTGCGCGCCCAGGCCGTTCGAGCCGCCGTCGTCGTCCGCGTCCGCGACGCTCACGTGGGTGTAGGCATAACCCGCGTACAGGTCCAGTCCCCGGTAAGCCTCACCCGACACGGACGCCTCCACGCCACGGCTGCGTGCCTTGCCTTGGGCGATGGAGATGCCGGAGTAGGGGTCCTCGCGCGGATCGGCCACGGCGCGGTTCTTCTCGGTGAGCTGGAACAGCGCGACGCTGGTGTTGAGCTTGCCGTCCAGGTACGTTCCCTTCAAGCCTACTTCGTATTGATCGCCCTGCATCGGCTTGATGAGCTTGCCGTCCTTGTCGCGTGCCGATTGCGGCGAAAAGATGCTCGTATAACTGGCATAAGCCGTATAGGTCTGGTTGATGTCATACAGCAGGCCGCCGTAAGGCGTGATGCGGCCGTCGACGCTGTCGCGCGTATTGGGTGTGTCGAAGGGATTCTGGTCCGCGACCGGACGCACCGACGCGCGCCACCACATGGCATTGCCACCCAGCACCAGCGTCAGCGGATCGGCCAGCTTGAAGCGCGCGTTGGCGTAGGTGGTGTACTGCGTCGTGACGGTTCGCAGCGCATAGCTGGTGAGCGGCGCGCCGCTATAGCCTGGCAGTTCGACGGGGTCGTTGACGTCGACGTAATTGCCGAGGTCGCCGTAGACGTTGCGGATATAGTTGTTCGACCGCTGGTAGTTCATGCCCACGGTCAGGTGATGCTGCCGTCCGGCCAGGTCGAAAGGGCCATCCACGAAGACATCCATCACGTCCTGTGTGTTGTTGCCGCTCGATCCACCGCCCCAGGATATCTTGCTCAGGCCGGTGGCGCGATCCACGCCGCCGCAGCAGGCATAGGTGCCTTTCATGGAGGCGGTGTTGTAGAGGTGGGTGCCGCTCAGCTTCACCCGCCAGTCCGAGCCGAATTTGTGTTCCAGATCGAAGAAGGCCGAGTTCGACTCGTAGCGCATGCCGTCGGTGCTGCTGCCGATATAGTCGCGCGAGGGATGCTGGATGAGCCGGTAGTCCGTATAGGCTGGATAGCCTTCGGACATCGAGCGCATCGTCAGCCGCTGGTAGCTGGCGCCGATGCTCAACGTGGTCGATGGCGTCAGGTCCGCCTCGACGACGCCGTACAACAGGCCGGGCCGCTTGTACGTCGAGTCCTGGTACAGGTCGGTGTTCTCATAGGAGCCGACCACCCGCGCCCGCAGGGTCTTGGCGTCGTTCAACGGCGTGGAAACATCGGCCATGCCGCGATACTCGTGATCCGTGCCTACGCGCACCTCGGCCGTCGCGGCCAGGTCGTCGAGAGGACGCTTGCGCACCAGGTTGACGGTGCCGCCCGGGCCGCCGAAGCCGTTATACAGGCCGGCCGGACCGCGCAGGGTCTCCACCCGGTCGTACATCGCGAGATCGGGCGTCAGCAGGCCGTTCTCGGTCATGTTCAAACTGATCGGCAGGCCGTCCAGCTGCATGGTGTCGACCGGGAAGCCGCGCGAAAACAGGTCCGCGCGGCCATCGCGGTAAGGCGTCACCACGATGCCCGGCGTCTTGCGCAAGGCATCGTTCATGTCCATCAGGTTGCGATCCTGTATCTGCGCCTGCGTAACCACGCTGATCGATTGCGGAATCTCGCGCTGTGTCAGCGGTGTTTTCGAACCCACCGTGGTGGGCGGATTCGAACGCTCGGCCGCGTCGGCCGTGCCGGTCACCTGCACGGCGGGCAGGGTGGCCGCGCCGGTGCTGGCCGCCGTACCGGGCAGGGCGCGCAAGGTGTATTCGCCGGCGCCGTCCTGCACGGCCTGCAAGCCGGTGCCGGCGAGCAGGCGCGCCAAGGCGTCGGCTGCCGAATAGCTGCCGCGCACACCAGGGCTGCGCAGGCCGGCGGTGAGCGCCGCATTCACGGAGATGGCGGTGCCCGCCTGGCGGCCGAAGCGGCTCAATGCCTGATCCAGCGAGCCTTGCGGGATATCGAAATCATGGCGGACCGCGGTGGCCGATGGCGCCGGCTGGGCGGATGCGGTAGCGAGCGGCAGGCTGGCGGCGCCGGCCAAGGCTGCGCAGAGTATCAGGCGGGCGAAGCGGGCTATGCGATCGAACGATGCCTGCGGCGGCTGCGCTTGGCACGCATTACGGGCACGTCGTGCCTTGCGTGATGGCGAAGATAAAGAACGATGTGCCCGGCTGGCGGCCATGGTGCGGATTCCTCAACGGATGGATGTAGTCAGGGTGCCCGCGGGAATCGGCAGTCAGGAACGGCTGGCCAGGCGCGGCCGGCGATGCGTGGCCGGTCTTGCACAGGCAGGTATCCCGAGGGCTTCCATGAGGAGGCCGCGCAGGTCCGCAAAAACTGCCTGGGGAAAATGTAAATATTTGTAGTCAGCGCGCCGCCACCGTCACCCAGTAACGCGTGTACCTGCGCACGTCCACTGGCAGTCGCCGTGGTAATGCATCCAGGATGCGGTCGGTCGCATCGGGGCCATCCAGCGGCCACGCGCCGGTGATGCGCAGGTCGGCCACCTCGGGCGCGCAGCGCAGGTGGCCACGCCGGTAGCGGCTCAATTCGGCGAGGAAGTCGGCCAGTCGCATGCCTTCGGCGACGAACATGCCGTCGATCCAGGCCTGGCTTTCTTCACGCAGGGGCACGGGTTGCTCCACGCCCGCGGGCGTGAGGCGCACCTGCTGGCCCGCTGGGATGCGTGCCGATGCGGGACCGCCGCCGGCGCCTGGGTGCACGTCGACCGCGCCTTCCATGACCGCGAGCTGGGTGTAGGGGCGTTCGGTGTCGTCATCGCGCCTTACGGTGAAGCGCGTGCCGACGGGAACCAGTTCGCCGTCGGCCGTCGCCACGACGAAGGGGCGGTTCGCGGCATCCTTGGCGGTGGCGATCATGATTTCACCGCGGCGCAGGACGAGGCGTCGCTCCTGCGCGTCGAAACGCAGGTCCACGGCGGTGGCGGTGTTCACGCGCAACTGTGTCCCGTCAGCCAGTACCAGGCTGCGCCGTTCGCCCGTGCCGGTGCGCACGTCCGCCAGCGCCGCCAGTAATTCGCCGCGCCATGGCACCTGCTTCTGGACCAGGAACAGACAGGTTCCGCCCGCGCCCAGCCACGCCAGCTGCTTGAGCGCACGCCGTCGCTTCGTCAGCAGGGCCAGCCGCGCCAGGGTTGCGTGGGTGGTCGGTGGCGCGACCCGCGCCGCGCTGTCCTGCAGGCGGCCGCCCATGTCCTGCAGGCGGTTCCAGGCCTGGGCGTGGTCCGGATGCAGCGCGCGCCAGTGATCGAAATCGGCACGCTCCTGCACCGTCACCAGGCCGGACGCCAGGCGCACATACCAATGCACCGCCTGCTCGACGATGTGTTCCGCGATGACGTCAGCCATGCAGGTAGAGCGCCTTGTAGCACTGCGTGACGGCGCGCGTCATGGCCTTTTGCACGGCATTGACCGTGATGCCGAGCTGGCTGGCGATCATGGGATAGGTCAGGCCGTCGATCTGCGAGTACAGGAAGATTTCCCGGACGCGGTCGGGCAGGCCGTCGAGCAGGGCGGCGATCTGTTCCAGTGTCTCCAGGATCAGGGCGCGTTGTTCCGGCGATGGCGCGACCGGCTCAGGCTGCGCGGCCAGCGTTTCCAGCCATGCATCTTCCAGCGCCTTGCGGCGCCAGTGGCTGACGACCAGTCCATGCGCGATGGTGGCCAGGTAGGCGCGGGGTTCGCGGATGGTCTCCTGGCTGCGGCCCCGCAGCACGCGCACGAACGTGTCGTGCGCCAGGTCGGCGGCGTCGCAGCCATTGCCCAGCTTGCGGCGCAGCCAGCCCTGCAGCCAGCCATGATGATTCCGGTAAAGCGCATCCACGGATGCCTGCCCCACCGGCCAGTCGAACCCTGCCACGATTGATCACCGCTCTTCCATACGAGAGCATTAATGATAATTGTTATCAATTGTGGAACGCCAGGGATCTCTGTGCCGCTGTGGCGATTTCGCCGCAGGCGAGAGGCTGGCAAGGACCGCGGGGCCCTTGCCGGAAGCGACCCGGTCGGCAATCCGGCCAAGGCCCGGCCACGCACAGGCCACTCGCGGGCCACGCGCTGCCTATTGCGGCTCGATCTCCGCCTGCTTGACGATACCCGTCCAGCGCACCTTGTCGGCTTCGACCCGCGCCAGGAAGGCTTGCTGCGTTTCCGCCGTGACGGAAGCGCCGAGCGATCGATAGGCATTCAGCACTTCCGGATCGCGCAATGCCACCTGGGCCGCTTCATAGATCTTGTGGTCTATTTCCTTGGGCGTGTTCCTGGGCGTGGCCAAGCCATACCAGATCGACATCTCGAACGGTACGCCGGCCTCCTTGATGGTCGGCAGGTCGGGCAGCAAGGGGATGCGCTGGTCCGCGGCCACGGCCAGGCCCAGTACCTTGCCACCCTGGATGTGCGACGAGGCATTGGGTGCCGTGTCGAGCGCGAAGGCGATGCGCCCACTCATGATGTCGACCATCATGGGACCGGCCCCCCGGTAGGGCACATGGTTGGCCTTGAATCCGCCGGTGCTCAGGAACGACTGCGTGCACAGATGCGATGCCGCGCCTATCCCCGACGAACCGAAATTGAGCTGCCCGGCATGGGCGCGCAAATAGGAGAAGAATTCGGGCGCGCTTGTCACCGGCAGGGATTTGCTCGCCACCAGCACGCAGGGCACCGCGCCCAGGTAGGCCACATGGTCGAAATCCTTGATGAAGTCGTAGGACAGATTCTTGTACAGCGAATCGGCCGAACCCAAGGTCACGTTGGACAGCAGGATCGTATAGCCGTCCGGGCGGGCCCGGGCAACCACGGCAGCGCCGATGGTGCCGCCCGCGCCGGCCCGGTTCTCGACCACCACGGACTGCTTGAGCACCTTGCTCATGCCCGCGGCGACAACCCGCGCCAGGATGTCGGTCGAGCCGCCGGGCGCGAATGGCGCCACCAGCGTGATGGGGCGCGTGGGCCAAGCCGATGCCTCGTCGGCCCGGGCAGCGCCCGGGCCGGCCAGCAAAGTCGCCGTGATACCCAGCATGGCCAGGAATTTTTGCGGGAGCCGGCCGCTTCGGACCGCGCTGAGGGCGTAACGCATGGGTTGTCTCCTTTTTGTTATGTGCGATGAATATCGTGCTGGCGTCATGGCTTCAAGTCGCTGTGCTGGATGACGGTCGACCAGCGCGTCTTGTCTTCGATCAGGAAACGCCGGAAGTTCTCCGAAGTATCGCCCTGGACCACCGCCCCGAGCGATGCAAGCTGCTCGCGGACATCGGGCGTATTGAGCGCCGTGATGGCCGCCTGGTTCAGTTTCTCGACGATGGGCTTGGGCGTATTGGCCGGCGCCAGCAGCCCGACCCAGGTGGATCCTTCCTCGAAACCCGTATACCCGATGCTGTCCAGCGTGGGCACGCCGGGGAAGGTCGTGCGCAGGTCCTTGCTGCCCAGGGCCAGTACGCGCAGGCGCTTGCTGTTGACGTAGTTGGCGATGCCCACACTCGGGAAGAACATGAACGAGATGCGGCCCGCTATCGTTTCCTGCAAGGCCGGGCCATTGCCCTTGTAGGGCACGTGGATCATGGTGATGCCGGCCTGGGTGGCCAGCATCTCGCCCGTCAGATGAGCCGAACTGCCCACGCCGGAAGAACCATACGAGACCTTGGATGGATGCGCCTTGGCATCGGCGACCAGGTCTTGCACCGACTTGTAGGGCGAATCGTAGTTGGTGACCATCACCATGGGCAGCGTGACGAAATTACCGACGGGCTCGAACGCCTTGACCGTGTCGTACTTGTAGCGATCGGGGTACAGCAGCGGATTGACCGTCAGCACCGACGTGCTCACGAGCAGGCGGTAGCCGTCCGGCGCGGCACGCATGACGTCGTTGGCGGCAATCGAGGCACTGGCGCCGGGCTTGTTCTCGACGATGACCGACGTCTTCAGGTTGGCGGACATGGCCTTGGCCATGATGCGGGCCACCACATCGGTGGGGCCGCCCGCCTCGAAGCCGACTTCCAGGAAGATGGGACGAACGGGATAGTCGTCGGCGGCGTGAGCCGCGGCGTTGGCGAGCAGCAGCGTGATGCCCGCCATCCCCTGCTTGATGAAACGAGTCATTGTCATGGCTTTGTCTCCTGATTGTTTTTTGTTAGGAAGGAAGGATCAACAGCGCATATGCAGCACCTGGGCGCCAACCAGCCCCTGCACGGCTTCCCGGGGCAGCCCCAGCCAGCCGGACAGCACCTGGAATGCGTCGTTGCCCAGGGCAGGAGGGAAGGTCGAGTCGACGGGATCGGCACCGGTAAACTTGATGGGATTGCCCACCAGCTCGGTGCTGTGTCCCTGGTCGTCCGACACCCGGACGATCATGTCCCGTTCGCCGTTCCTGGCGTCGTCCAGCGCTTCGGGCACGGTTTTCACGAGGGCTACCGGAACGCCGGCCTCGACCAGCGGCGCGATCCAGTCGGTCGCGTCTTGCCGCAGGAACGCGGCTTCGAGCAGCGGCCACAGGGCTTCCTTGTTCTCAAGGCGGCTGCGTGCATTGAGAAAACGCGGGTCGTCCGGCAAGGAAGCGAGGCCCAGCACCAGGCACAGGCCACGCCACATTTTTTCCGTGTTGGCCGTCACCACCAGTTCACGGCCATCCTGGCCCTTGAAGGATCGATAGGTCGGGATCGAATCGTGGCGAGCGGCCTGCGGTTGCGGCGTGACGTTGCTGTATAAGGCATACGCGCTCTGGTACGACAGCATGGCCAGCTGGCAATCCAGCATCGAAATGTCGATCACGCGGCCGGGCGCCCCGCGTTCGCGGTCGGCCAGGGCCGCATTGATGGCGATGGATGCGTACATGCCCGCCACCATGTCGCCCGCGGGTATCCCCAGGCGGACCGCCGGCCGGCCCGGCTCGCCGGTCAGGCTCATGACGCCGGACAGCGCCTGGACGATCATGTCGTAGGCGGGCTGGTCGCGCCATGGACCAACCTGCCCGA
Organism: Achromobacter sp. HZ34; assembly: GCF_002209485.1. GTDB lineage: Bacteria > Pseudomonadota > Gammaproteobacteria > Burkholderiales > Burkholderiaceae_B > Bordetella_C. Next base: position 278,177 of record NZ_NJIX01000007.1, read on the forward strand.
AGCCGCTGATGGAGGCCCACACCAGCTGGGGGTTGTCCTTGCGTATCTGGTCGATGTCCAGCCCGATACGAGCCGCCACGCCCGGGCGGAAATTCTCCACCACCACGTCCGCTTTCGCCATCAGGTCCAGGACCAGCCGCAGTCCTTGTTTCTCCTTCATGTTGACGCAGACGCTCTTCTTGCTGCGATTGGTCGACATGAAGTACATGCTGTCGTCGCCCAGGAAGTGCGGCGGGATGGCACGGGACGAATCGCCCTCCGGCGCTTCGATCTTGACGACCTCGGCGCCCAGGTCGGCGAGGATCTGGGTGCAGAAGGGGCCGGAAAGAAAAGTCGTCAGGTCGACGATCCGATAGCCTTGCAGCGGTAATGCCGACGCAGTTGCCTGATTGCTGGTGTTCATCGAAGTCCTTCGTACAGGTGCACCGTGCAGGCACCGTGGTCGAGGCCCGCGATGCCGCCGCCGGTCACGTGCGACAGTCCGGTGCGGGCATCGGGCACCTGCCGTTCGCCGGCCTGGCCCGTCAGTTGCCAGTAGATTTCCACCGCCTGGGCCACGCCGCTGGCGCCCACCGGGTGCCCCTTGGACAGCAGGCCGCCGCTGGGATTGACGACCACCTGGCCGCCATACGTGCTCTTGCCATCGCGCAGGAAATCGGCCGATTCGCCCTTCCTGCAAAGGCCCAGTGCTTCGTAATACACCAGCTCGGCAATGCTGAAGGCGTCGTGCAGTTCCACCACGTCGATGTCCTCGGCGCCGAAACCGGCCATCTCATAGGCGTCGGTGGCGCAATGCATGGTGATCTCCGGACGCAGCATGTCGCGGAAGCCCGTGGTGGCCGTGCCGGAGTGCAGTACGGAGGCCGCGATGCGTACCGCCGGCTTGTCCAGCTGACGGCGCAGTTTCTCCGAGACGACGATGACCGCCGCGGCACCATCGCCCGTGGGGCAGCATTGCAGCAGGGTAAGCGGATCGGCGATAGGGCGGGACCGCAGCACTTCGTCGATGCCGACTTCACTGCGGAACTGGGCGTAGGGATTGCGGGCGCCATGGCGGCGTGCCTTGACGCTGACTCGCGCAAGATCTTCCACCGACGCGCGGCGTTCGTGCAGATAGCGGCGTGCACGCATGGCATACACGGCGGGCATGACGATGCCTTGCTGCACTTCTGGGTCCTCGGCCACCAGCGGCAAGGTGCCGCCGCCGAACTGCGTCAGCTTGTCCACGCCGATGACCAGCACCACGTCGTGGCGGCCAGCGGTCACGTCCTTCCAGGCCAGGTGCAGTGCGCTGGCGCCGCCGGAGCAGGCATTGTCCACATTGGTCACGGGAACCCCGCCGATGCCCACGTCCTTGGCGATGCGCTGGCCGGTGAGCATGCCGCCGAAGGCGTGGCCGCACACGACTGCCTCGATCCGCGCAGGCTCGACGCCCGCTGAACGCAGGGCGTTGAGCACTGCTGGAACCGCCAGGCCCGAGTAGCTGGAGTCCTTGTACTTGGCCATCGGGATCATGGCCGCCCCGACGATGTATGCCTGTTGGGCGTTCATGCTTGCGCTCCTTGCGTGGCTCGTGTTGCTTGCCCGGCTTGTTCGCCGCCAGGCAGCGGTATGGCTACCACCGCGTCGTTTTCAACGTGCAGTTCGACCAGGACATCGCATGGCAGCGTGCCCGCCAATGCGTCGGCGGAGTGCACGGGCAACAGGACGCGCAGTCCGTCGGGAAAATCGACATAGCCCAGGGTGTAGGGCACCGCGCGCGTGGCCGACACGTGTATCGACGCGTACGAATACAGCATGCCGTAGGGGCCGAACAACTGCGGTTCCATGTCGCGCGCGCCGGTCTGCGGGCAGATGGTGCGTCGGGGCCAGGTCTGGCAGCCGGAAGAGCGGCTGACACTGCCGCGCAGCATGACCTTGCCGTCGACGATTTCAAAACGGGGGGTGTCGTCGGGGGCGAGGTCGTTCAACGGCCTGGCCGTATCGTCGAAGCCCGATCCCGTGACCGGGGCAGGATCATTGAGATGCATCGAGTGTCTCCTTTGTATCGTCGTATCGTTCGTGTCGTTCGCTGCTTGCGTCATGCGGACAAGCCCAGCCAACGCCGCACGGTGTGCTTCAAGGCCTGTACCGCGCCGTCGTTGCCGCCGTGGCAATCGAGCAGCTTGGCTTCGAGTTGTGCCTCGGTCAGCGGGGCCTGGGTGGACCCGGGGAAGTATTTGATTTCGGCGCCTTGCAGTACGCGGCCGTCGGCCAATTCGCATTGCGCCCACACGACGCCATCCTCGATCGAGCCGGCGCGTGGACCATGCTGGAGCACTCGTATCCTGCCGCGCAGGGCGGCCAGGTCGGCGCGTTGCAGGCTGGCGGCCTCGAAGTGGCGCAGGCCCACGCCACCATCGAGCAGGGCCGCGGCGACCACGTAGTCGGCGCAGAATTTGGCTTCGTTGCCGTCCCTGGGTTGGGTGATGCGCAGCGGCAGCAACGTGCCTTCCTGCGCATGGATCGTGACGTTGCGGACCGCCTGGGGTGCGATCCCGCCCTCGACTCCCTGCAGCTGTTGCCGCAGGCTCAACGCCGCGGCGACCAGGCGTTGCGCGCAATAGCAGCAGGGATAGGCTTTACGGCCCACGTCCACCAGGAAAGGCGCGTCGTCGGGCGCCGGACTGCTGTCGTGCCGGCCGCCGTAGAGGGTCTCGAATCCTCCGGCCCCGAAGGGGTGTTCGGGGCCGCTGATGCCCTGGCGCGCCCACGCCGCGGCGCGCAAGCCGGCGCTGGCCGCCAGGCCCGCCTGCAGCGGCTTGGCCATCGAACCGAAACTGCGCTGCGTACCGCTGGCCTGGCAGGTGGCCAAGGCCAGCGCGTCGCGGGTCTGGTCCAGCGGCAGTTGCCACAGCCTGGCCACGGCGCTGGCCGCGGCCAGCGGCCCCAGGGTGCTGGTGGCGTGCCAGCCGGCCGCATAGTGGGCTGGACCGAGGGCCGTGCCGACCTGCCTGGCCGTGTCCAGGCCGGCCAGATAGGCGGATGCCATCGCGCGGGGCTGCGGCCAGGACGGCGCCGCGTGCGCGGCGGCGATCAGCGCAGGCACGATCACCGCGCTCACATGCGTGACGCTGGCGAACTGCAGATCGTCGTAGTCGAGCGCATGCGCGGCGGTGGCGTTGAACAGGGCCTGGTGTTCCGGCATGGCGGGCTCTGCTCCGTACAGCGCCGCGAGCTTGCGCAACACAGGCTCGTTGCGGCCGGCATGGGCAACCGCCAGGGTGTCCATGAAGCTCCTGGCGATCTCTTCCACCATGGCGGCGGCGTCGGTCGCCGCGGCGACGGAGCGCCGGCTCAGCGTGAGGATATCCAGCGTCATTGTCCCGACACCCGCAATTCCGCGCAAAAAATCCGATTCATCGGTTGTCTCCTGAGATTCCGTTTAACGGAATTCGATTTCGTTGAGAGGAATTGTAGTGAGAGCGTGGGCGAATGGCAATCCCCACGATGCGCGGGATCATGGACATGGCGACGCCGGGGTTTGCGCGGTCGCCACCCTTAGCGTGCATTTCGGCCAGGCGAAAAAAAGGCCAGCCGATGGCTAGCCTGGAGATGAGGGAAAAGGATAGGGTGTCAGGGATCGGAAGCACCCAGGGCTTGCGAAAGCACCGCCGCCTGGGCCACGATCTTTTCCCCGATCTGGGCGATCTCGCCATGGGGCATGCGCGACTTTGGCGAAGTCAGGCAGATACAGCCCAGTACACCGCGCGGGCCGTACACGGGTGCGGCGATGCCGCGTGCATCGGGGAACTTCTCGCCGTCCGTGACCGCGTAGCCACGCCGGCGTGTCCTGGCCAGTTCTTTCTCCAGGTCCGCCAGATCCGGGACGGGGGCGCCCGAGGCAGGAGAGGGGCCTTCGCTCTCGATGATTTTCCTGGCGATGTCGGGAGGCAGGAACGCCAGGATGGCCTTGCCCGAAGCGCCCCAGACGAGGGACAGCGGCGTATGCATGTCCAGGTGATACTTCAGTCGCTGGCCGCCATCGGCACTGGCGGTGAAGGTGACACTACGCTGCACCGGCTGGTACAGGCCGAACACCACGGTTTCGTTAAACTCGTCCGCGATCGCCTGTATCAGCGGCAGCGCGATGTCGTGCGGAGATCCCGCGGCATACACACGAGCGGCCACCCGGTAGAACTGGGTTCCGATCGCATACTGATGGCTGTTGCTCGCGGTGTCCACGAAGCCTTCCTTGCGCAGCAACTGAAGCAGGCGATGCACCGTGGAAGGGGCCAATGACATCTGTTCGGCGACCTGCTTGACACCGATCGGGCCCGAAGCGTCCGCCAATACCGATAGCAGTTGCAGCACCCGGCTGACGGTCCCGCTGCTTGCAGCCTGGCGCTCGGCGGTTGAAGAACTGGATTGCGAAGTCGTTGCTGTCATTGGCCTTGTAGTCCCCACATAACCTCTCCCACCCTCCCTTGCCAAGGTAGCAAGGCGGGGGCGGATCCTCGATTCTATTCCGATGAGTGGAATCAGTCTGGCATGGGCGGCTGGCGCATCGGTGGCTATCGCATCAGCGCGCCGACGCGTTGACGCAGGCCTGCGCGACCCGTTGGGCCAGCACGTTCAGGGACCTGGCATGCCCGACTTCGTTGTCCGGGTTGAGCGATTCCGTCGGCACGGTGCGCGCGAGGCTGCCCAGCAGCCTGCCGCTGGGGGACAGGATAGGGACGGCGACGCCGCTCAGGAGTGGCGTGATGGTGCCGTGGCTGGTGGCATAGCCGGTGCGGCGCACGGCCGCCATCGTGCGGCGGAAGCTTTCCCAATCGTCACCCAGTCCGGCCCGTGCGATGGCAGCGGTATTTTGCAGATAGGTTTGCAGGCCCCGGTTCGAGGGCAGCCACGGCAGCAGGGCCAGCGATGCCGCCCCGTGGAACAGGGGGAACGGGATGCCGCGCGCGCGGCGGATGGTGATGCGCTGCCCGCCGCATTCCAGCACGTCCGGGCCCGCCTTGTAGATGCACAGCACCTTGTCCTCGTAGAGGTTGTGCAGCAGAAGCGCGGTGTTGGATTGCGGTTCCGGCGCCAGCACCTCCTGGCCCGCCCGGTACAGCGGATCGGTCAGCGCCATCAGGCGCTCCAGTTCGATGATGCGCGGACCCAGGCTGTAGACGGCAGGCGCGGCCTGCGTGATGAATCCCGCGTTGCACAATTCCTGCAGATAGCGGTAGGCCGTCGAACGGGTATAGCGCAGCACCTCGGTGACGTAGTCGACGGTGACGACGGGACGACCGAGGGTGAACAATTCGAGCACGGCCAGGGCCCGGCCCAGACTGGTGCCCGGCTCACTCGCGGTGCTGCTTGTCTTGGCGCGTTTCACGCTGCGAGCTTAGCGCAACGGCCCGGCAAAAAGTGGGAAAAGGAAAAAGTCCCAGCATTTGGAATGTTAGTGATTCCGCGGGCGGGTCGTTATCTTTCGTTCGAAACGAAGAAGACCCGAAGAAGACTTCGAGGAAGACCCCGAAGGAGACCCCATGACCAGCAAGACCCTGACCGGGCGTGTCCCCGCGGAAGCGATCAGGCGGACCGAACTGCCGCGATTGGCGCCCGAGATCCTCGCGCGCTACGCCGCCATCGAAGACCTGACCGGCACCGTGTCCGATGCCATGGACAACCTGGGACTGTTCGGGGCGATTCCGGCGTCCGTGCTGGCGCCCACGCTGGCGCCGCGCCGCATGCTGGGCCAGGCAGTCACGGTGCGCAATGTCGAACGTGGCCTGAATCCTTCGGTGGCCGCCGCCAGCGGCAAGGGCATGATGGGCGAGCACGAAGCCTATAACCAGGCCCTTCCCGGCGATGTCGTCGTCATCGAAGGACTGACGGGAATCTCCAATATGGGCGGGCAGTCCGCCGCGGTGGCCCATCGGGCCGGCTGCGCGGGCGCGGTCATCGATGGCTCGTTTCGCGACCCTGACAGCAGTCGGGAACGGGACTTCCCGATCTGGTCGCGCGGCGTGACGCCCATCACCGGCAAGTGGCGCCTGCGCACCGTGGAAATCAATGGCCAGGTCAGGATCGCCGGCGTGGCCGTGGACGCTGGCGACCTGGTGCTGGCGGACGAGGCAGGCGTGGTGTTCGTCCCCTTTGCGCACGTGACGGCGGTGCTGGAGCAGGCCGAGAAGATAGATGCGGGCGACAACCGCCAGAAGGCCGACATCGCCGCCGGCATCGACCTGGCCACGCTGGCCGCCACCAAATACAAGTGAATAGGGAGCAAGGGATGCAGGAAGCCGATCTGCCGGTCACCGTGGCCGTACAAAGCGCGGACATTCTTGGCGAAGTGCCGTTGTGGTGCGACCGTACGCGGCGTCTGTGGTGGGTGGATGTCCGCCGTCCCGCGTTGCAGTCCTACGATCCGGTATCCAGGCGCCATACCGCGCAGTGCCTGCATCCGGATCTGATCACCGGATCCATCGCGCTGCGTGACAAAGGCGGCGTGTTGCTGGCGACACCAGGAGGCTTGTTCACTTTCGATCCGGAGCAGGGCGTTGCGGCGCGCCGCATCGCGGATCCCCTGGGGGGCGCGGCAGGCATGCGCTTGAACGACGGTAAATGCGACCGGCGCGGCCGCTTCTGGGTGGGCAGCATGCATGACACCCGGCGCGAACCGCTGGGAGTCCTGTATCGCGTGGATCCGGATGGCCGCTGTACGGCCATGCTCGACGACTTCGTGCTGCCCAATGCGATCTGCTTCAGCCCCGACGACCGCACGATGTACTTCGCCGATACCCACAACCAGATGATCTGGGCCTTCGATTACGACATCGACGCCGGCGCGATATCCAACCGGCGTGTATTCAAGGACTGGACGCATCAGAAGGGGCGGCCGGACGGCGCCACGGTCGATGCGCAAGGCTATCTGTGGAATTGCATGGTGGCCTCCGGGCAGTTGATGCGGCTGGCGCCGGACGGCCGCGTCGATCGGGTCATCCAGCTGCCTGTCACCAATCCCACTTGCCCGGCCTTTGGCGGGGAAGGGCTGGCCACGCTGTTCATCACGAGCCATTCACAGCGGTTTACGCCGCAAGAGCAGGCGGCCGAGCCGCTGGCCGGCGCCGTGCTCGCCCTGGATGTCGGCGTGCGCGGCCTGCCCGAGCCCCGTTTCGGCGGATGACCTGATCGTCGGCGCCGGCGCATGACGACAAGGAAAATAAAATGAGGAGACAACGCCGTGTTCATGAAAGCCAAACGTGTGGCGGGCGCCCTGGCTGTCGCGGCCGGTTGCCTGGTGGCCGCGCCAGGCTTGGCGACGGAGGTCGTCAAGATCGTCGTGCCGTTCGCCGCCGGCGGCCCGGCTGACCAGATTGCGCGCATCGTCGCGCCGGGCCTGAGCCAGGCGCTCGGCAAGTCCGTGATCGTGGAAAACCGCGGCGGCGCGGGCGGGACGGTCGGGGTGGCCTATGCGGCAAAGGCAGCGCCTGATGGTGCCACGCTCCTGCTGACCACATCCAGCCTGGTGATGAGCGCCGGCACCACGCCGAAGCTGCCGTGCGACCCGCGCAAGGATGTGGAGCCCGTCTATCTGTTGGGAGAAGTGCAGACCATGCTGGCGGTGCGGCCCAACCTGGGGGTCGATACGCTCAAGGAGCTGACCGCCAAGGCCGCACAGACCAAGCTGAATTACGGTTCGACCGGCGTGGGCGGCACGATGCACATCGGCGCGGAGTTGTACGCACGCACGGCCCATGTGCCGCTGGTACACATCCCCTATCGCGGCGCCGCGCCGGCGCTGGTGGACCTGATGGCGGGGACCGTAGACCTGGTGAATGCGGACGTGCCGGTGCTCAAGCCGTATATCCAGGATGGCAGGCTCAAGGGACTGGTCATTTTCGATACCAGGCGCTCGCCGCTGCTGCCGGACATCCCGACCGCGCAGGAAGCGGGCATGCCCCAACTGCTGATGACCAACTGGTACGGCATCTTCGTGCCGGCGGGGGTGGCGCCTGCGCTGCGGCAGGCGCTGGCGCAGGCCCTGGCGAAAACCGTCAAACAGCCTGACGTCGCCGCGAAACTGGCCGATGCCGGTTTCAGCAATCCGCAGGATACCGCTGCGTTCAAGCAACGCCTGGACGCGGACTTTGCCCGCTGGGTGCCATGGCTGAAAGCGGCCGGCATCCGCACGGAATGAAATGCAGTCGCAGGAGAGGCATCCAATTCATGATCTTCGAACAGCGCACTTACACGGTCGTCCACGGCCGCATGGACGAGTACCTGGCCCGCTACGAGCGGGACGCCTTGCCCCTGCAGCGCAAGTACCTGGGCCGGCTGCTGGGGTTCTTCGTCAGTGACATCGGACCGCTCAACCAGGTCGTCCATATCTGGGTCTATGACAGCCTGGCCGACCGCGAGCAACGGCGCCAGGCGCTCGACGACGATCCGGCATGGCGGGCATTCAAGGTCGGCAACCGCGGTACGTTCGTGGGGCAGGAGGTCAAGATACTGAATCCGGCGCCGTTCTGCCCCATCCACATATGAAGCCTGTGAAGCGTATGAAGACAGGATGACCATGGCGAACGATGACCTGTCTTCCTTGACGCGAAATCCGCTCAAGGAACGCCTTGCGCGTGGCGAGCTGGCGGCGTCCATGAGCCTGCGTATCTCGCGCAGCCATGAGATAGGGCGGATCGCGGCCAGCGCGGGCTTCAGCACGCTCTATGTCGATCTCGAACATAGCGTGCTGTCGCTGGAGACGGCCGCCATGCTGTGCCATGCGGCGCGCGAGGCGGGTGTGGTGCCATTGGTGCGTGTGCCCGGTGTCGATGCGGCCTTCATTGGCCGGGTCCTCGATGGCTGCGCCATGGGCCTGATCCTGCCGCACATCGAGGACGCCAGCCAGGCGCGCGCCGCGGTTGCCGCGGCCATGTATCCGCCCAGGGGCGGGCGCTCCATGGGCTCGGGACAAGCGCTATTGCATTACCGGAGCTTCCCGGCCGCGCAGGCGGCCAGCGCATTGAACGCATCCCTTTTCATCGCCGTCATGGTGGAAAGCGCGGCGGGCCTGGGCGCGGTCGATGCCATCGCGGCCGTGGATGGCGTGGACATGCTTTTCGTCGGGGCAGGGGACCTGGGCGCGGAACTTGGCTGGGCCGATGGCGACGACGATGTCGTGGTGGCTGTCTTCGAGCGGGTGCTGGCGGCCGCCCGGTCTCACGGAAAATTCGTGGGGGCCGGTGGCATCGCGAATCGGCCGGAAGTCATGCGGCGGGTCTTGCGCTTGGGCGTGCGCTTCGTTTCCACGGGCACGGACTTGGGCTTCCTGGCCAGCGGCGCCGCGCGGCAACTGGCCGTGGTCACGCAGGCGCATCAGGATGCGTCGGCATAGGCAGGAAATGAACCTTGCCCGCGGGTTGGATTCCGCAGACATTGGCAGAATGCAAAAAGGGGCAAAATCATGAGATTTTGCCCCTCTTGCCACCGACTTGCAGTTTCCCTGGAAGCCAGGGCAATACTGCGAATCGAAATTCTGGAGCGGGAGACGAGTCTCGAACTCGCGACCTCAACCTTGGCAAGGTTGCGCTCTACCAACTGAGCTACTCCCGCATTCGCGTAAAATCAGCGAAGAAAGAAACTATAGCACAAGTGACCCTGTACATGTCAAACACCCCGGCCTCGTCCGGCACTGCCCAGTCTCTCCCGAACAACACCGCCTCCGTGTCCGCGCCGCACGCGGCGTTGATCCCGCGCTCCGCCGATCTCACGCCGTTCAATACGCTTGGACTGCGGTCGCAGGCGGCGCATTACGTGCGCATCGACGATCCCGCGCAATTGCCGGCCTTGTCGGACCTGGCAGCGCGACATGGCAGGCTGTTGGTCCTCGGCGGCGGCAGCAATATGGTGCTGCCGGCGCAAGTGGACGGGCTGGTGGCCCACATGGGCTTGCGCGGCGTGCGGCTGGTCGAGCAGCGCGCCGACGCCTGGATCGTCGAAGCCGCCGGTGGCGAGGTCTGGCACGATTTCGTCCAGTACTGCCTGGCCCAAGGCTGGGACGGCCTGGAAAACCTGTCCCTGATCCCGGGTACGGTGGGCGCCGCGCCGGTGCAGAACATTGGCGCGTATGGCGTCGAAATGGATAGCCGCTTCGATAGCCTGACCGCCTGGGACGTGACGCGACGCGAACTCGTGCACATGGATCGCGCGGATTGCCGGTTCGCTTATCGGGACAGCCGCTTCAAGCACGAACCCGCCGGCCGCTGGCTCATCGTCGCCGTCCGCTTCGCCCTGCCGCGCCCGTGGCGCCCGGTGCTCGACTACCCGGACCTGCAGCGCCATCCGGGGCTGGCCGGGATCGAGACCGGTAACTCCGAATCGGGCACAGGAGCAGGCACCGCCACCGCCACCGCAAGCAGCACCGGCGTCGGCGCAGCCACCGTGACCGCGCGTGCCATTGCCGATGCCGTCTGCGACATCCGTCGCGCCAAGCTGCCCGATCCGGTCCGCATCGGCAACGCCGGCAGCTTCTTCAAGAATCCCATCGTCGATGCCGCGCAACGCGACGCGCTCGCCGCGCGTTGCCCCGGCCTGGTGTCCTATCCCCAGGCCGATGGCCGCTACAAACTGGCGGCTGGCTGGCTGATCGACCAGTGTGGCTGGAAAGGCAAAAGCCTGGGCCCCGCAGGTGTCCACGAACGCCAAGCCCTGGTACTGGTCAATCGCGGCGGCGCGCAAGCCGCCGACATCCTCGCCCTGGCCCGCGCCATCCAGGCCGACGTCCAGTCACGCTTCGGCGTGTCCCTGGAGGCCGAGCCGGTCGTCGTATGAAAGATGGGGCGCGGGAATCCCGGCTCTTCCGCAACCTGAGGACCCTTGCCCCGGCGGCAGACCCTGCGACTCCGCAGAAACGACAAGGGATCCTCTTGGGGATCCCTTGAATAAACTTCATCCAGGCCGCAGGCCAACGTGAACGCGCCCCGGCCTACAGCCCCAGCACCGCGTTCATATCGAACAGCCCACGATCCATATCGGCCAGGAACCCCGCGGCCCGCACGCTGCCTTGGGCATAACCCTGCCGGCTGTTGCTGCGATGGGTGATCTCGACCCGCTCGCCCGCCCCGCAGAAGTACACCGTGTGCTCACCCACGATATCCCCCCCACGCACCACGGAAAAACCTATCGTGCCGGTCTCGCGCGGCCCCGTTTCGCCTTCGCGCGTCCAGGTCGCCACGTCGGGCAGGTTCACGCCCCAGGCCTGGGCCACGGTCTCGCCCATCTTCAATGCCGTGCCGGACGGCGCGTCCACCTTGTTGCGATGGTGGGCTTCGAAAACTTCCACGTCATAGCCGGAATTCAAGATCCGCGCGGCCAGCTCCAGCACCTTGAGCGTCGCATTCACGCCGATGCTCATGTTCGGCGCGAACACGATGGCGATGTCCTGGCTGGCGCGCTGGATGGCGGCACGCCCGGCATCGTCGAACCCCGTGGTGCCGATCACCATCTTCACCTTATGGCGCAGGCAGGCGTCCAGATGGACCAGGGTGCCTTCGGGCCGGGTGAAGTCGATCAGGCAGTCGGCCTGGGCGAGGGCGGCCAGGTCGTCGGTAATGCGCACGCCAGTCGCGCGGCCCAGGAAGGCGCCGGCGTCCGTGCCGACATCGCTGCTGCCTTGGCGGTCGAGCGCCACGGCCAGCTCCATGCCGGGCGTGTTGAGCACGGTTTCGATAAGCATGCGGCCCATGCGGCCGCCTGCGCCGGCGATTGCGATGCGCATAACGATGTCCTTCGGAACGGCGTTTTTACAGAGGCGTTGGCGAAGACGAGCCAGGGACGGGAATGGCTCCCGGCGTGCTGGAGTTCGTCGGCGCGGGCGGCGTGACCGTCACGTTGCCACGCACCTTTTCGTCCTCGCTCTTGGCGCGCTGGGCATCTTCCAGCGTCTGGCGGTTTTCCGCCTCGGAGCGCTTGACGTCCTGGTTGGCCAGCTGGAAGGGCTGCAGGTCAGGCTGTTCGTCGCCTTGCCAGCGCACCAGCTTGTCATCCTTGAACCAGACGGTGAACTTGCGCTCCTGCGACTTGCCGTAGCCGGGCTTGTAGTAATAGGGGAAATCCCAACGGTCCGCGTGCAGCACGCTGGTCAGGGTGGGGCTGCCCAGCGCGAAGCGCACTTGTTCGCGCGTCATACCGGTTTGCAGCAGGGCGACCTGCTCACTGGTCACCCAGTTGCCCTGTTGTACTGGAGCCTTATAGGGGAATCCCCATTTTCCAGAAGCGCAGCCGGCCAACGCAAAAACGATGGTTGCGGCGGCAAAACCCGCCTGCAGGCGGCGCGAAGAGATGCGGACGATGGTGGACACTAACGGGCCCCCGTAATGGATACTGGCAAAACCGGTATCATAAAGGTTTAAATCAAATCCAGTGCTGGCAGCGGATGCGCGGCTCGGCTTGCCGGTTCACGGCGGGCTGGCAACCCCCCTCCGGCGTCGGCGCAGCGGAAATTAACACACCATGACCGATCAAAGCGAATTGAAGACCATGGGTTTGAAGGCGACGTTCCCGCGCCTGAAGATTCTGGACATTTTCCGCAAGGCGGAACAGCGCCATCTTAGCGCGGAAGATGTCTACCGCGCCCTCATCAACGAAAACGTCGAAATCGGGCTGGCCACGGTCTACCGCGTCCTGACCCAGTTCGAACAGGCTGGCATCCTGGCGCGTAGCCAGTTCGACAGCGGCAAGGCCGTCTTCGAGCTCAACGATGGCGACCACCACGACCACCTGATCTGCACCAACTGCGGAAAAGTCGTGGAATTTTCCGATGTGGACATCGAAAAGCGCCAGCACAAGGTGGCCAAGGACAACGGCTTCTCGCTGGAATCCCACGCCATGGTGCTCTACGGCGTCTGCAGTGACTGCAGCGGCCGCCGTTGATTCACCACCGGCCGTAGCTGGCCACCCTCAGGTCGCCAGCATCTCCCGCGCATGCTTGCGGGTGGTGTCCGTAATGCGGATGCCCCCCAGCATGCGGGCGATTTCCTCGACCCGGTCCGACGCGTCCAGTTCCGTGATGCGCGACTGTGTCGTACCCTTGCTTTCGGCCTTGCTGACCCGGTAATGGGAGCCCCCGCGCGCCGCCACCTGGGGCAGGTGGGTCACGCACAGGACCTGGTGGCGCTGGCCCAGTTCACCCAGCAAACGTCCCACCACTTCCGCCACCGCACCGCCCACGCCGCTGTCGACTTCGTCGAAAATCAGGGTCGGTACGCGGGCCGCGCTACTGGCAATCACTGACAGCGCCAGGGAAATCCGCGACAGTTCGCCGCCCGACGCCACCTTGGCCAGGGCTCGCGGCGTCACGCCAGCGTGGCCGGCCACCTGGAATTCGACCACGTCATCGCCCTGCGCCGAGGCCGCGCCGGCCGCCACTTCCACTTCGAAGCGGCCGCCTTGCATGGCCAGGGTCTGCATGGCCTGGGTTACCAGCTTGCTCAAGTCCTTGGCGGTCTTGCGGCGCGCCGTCGTCAGTTTGGTGGCGGCCTTGGTGTACTCCGCCTGGGCTGCCTCGGTCTGCTTGCGCAGGGTGTCGACGTCGCCCGCCGCCTGCAGGGCGTCCAGTTGCTGGCGCAGGCTGGCGGCCAGTTGCGGCAGGGTTTCCGGTTCGACCTTGAACTTGCGCGCCGTCTCGAACACATCGCCCAGGCGCTGCTCGGCCTGCGCCAGGCGCGCCGGGTCCAGTTCGACCTTGCTGACATAGTTGTTGAGGTCGGACACGGCTTCGGTGATGGCGATGCTGGCCGATTCCAGTTCCTCGCAGACGCCCTTGAGCGCCGGATCGTGGCGCAACTGCTGCTGCAGCAGATGCAGGGCGGCGTTGACCCGGTTGCTGGCCGAATCGTCTTCGCCGTCCAGCGCCTCGATGGCCTGGGCGGCGCCGTCCAGCAAGGACTGCGCATGCGACAGGCGGCTGTGTTCGGTCTGCAGGACTTCCCATTCACCCGGCTGCGGCGCCAGGCGTTCCAGCTCGCCGGCCTGCCAGGCCAGGCGTTCGCGCTCGGCTTCGCGGGACGCGCTGTCGCGTTCGGCGGCTTCCAGCTGCTTGACGCGTTCGCGCCAGGTCTTCCAGGCCTGCCCCACCGTGCCGCGCAGTTCGCCATGGCCGCCATGGGTGTCCAGCAGGTCGCGCTGGGCGTCGGCGCGCATCAGGCTCTGGTGCGCATGCTGGCCGTGGATGTCGACCAGGCTGTCGCCCAGTTCGCGCAGCTGCGCGACGGTGGCGGGCACGCCGTTGATGAAGGCGCGGCTGCGGCCTTGCGGATCGACCACGCGGCGCAGGACCAGTTCGTCCTCGGCCTCGATTTCGCGCTCGGCCAGCCAGGGACGCAGGTGGTCCGGGGTGTCGAACACCGCGCTGATGTCCGCGCGCGTGGCGCCTTCGCGCAGCACGCCGGCGTCGGCGCGGCCGCCCAGCGTCAACGCCAGGGCGTCGATCAGTATCGATTTGCCGGCGCCGGTTTCGCCGGAAAACACAGTGAATCCCGCGCCGAAATGAATATCGGCCAGGTCGACAATGACAAAATCCCGGATATGCAGGGTGCGCAGCATGTTCGAGGGGGAGTTATTCGGGAGTCTCGGTCCCTTGCGGCATCAGGTTCCAATGCAGCTTGCGACGCAGCGTCGTGAAGAAGCTGTAGCCCTCGGGATGCAGAAAGCGGATGGTGTGCGGCGCGCGCCGCACGACGATGCGGTCGCCTGGCTGAAGATCAGACCAGGTCTGCATGTCGAAATGACAGGACGCGCCGCTTTCGACACGGCCCATCGCGGTGACGGTCATGCTGAGTTCGCTGGTGACCGGCAGGGCTATGGGACGGTTGGAAAGCGTTTGGGGAGCCACCGGCACCAGCAGCATGGCCGCGATGCCCGGGTGCAGGATGGGACCGTTGGCCGACAGCGCATAGGCCGTCGATCCGGTCGGCGTGGCGACGATCAGGCCGTCGGCGCGCAGCGTGTACATGAAGACGCCATCCAGCTCGACGCGCACTTCGATCATGCCGCCGCGGCCGGCGCGGTTCAGCACCACATCGTTCAGCGCCGACGCCGAATACATCTCCTGGTCGCCGCGCATGACGCTGCCTTGCAGCAGCATGCGGTCTTCGGCGACACAGTTGCCTTCCAGCACGCGGGCCAGCGCATTCTGCGCATCTTCCAGCGGAATGTCGGTGATGAAGCCCAGGCGACCGTGGTTGACGCCCACCAGCGGCACGCCAAACGGCGCCAGGTAGCGGGCGACGCCCAGCATGGTGCCGTCGCCGCCCATGACGATGGCCAGGGAGGCCTGCTTGCCGATTTCTTCCAGGGTGGCGACCGGATATTCCTCCAGGCCCGTATTGCGGGCCGTGTCGGCCTCGATCAACACCGCGCGGCCTGCCTGCGTCAGCATATGGGCGAGCGCGCGCAAAGGCGCATCCAGGCCGGTGTCCTGGTGTCTGCCGATCAAAGCGACGGTGGGAAAATGCATGGTCGAGCGCCGAGGTGGATCAAAAATCAAAGCTATTTTTCGTCGATTATATGGGGCCATATTTCGGTTTGCTGGACAAAATTGGCACCGTTGCAAAAAGATTCCTTAGAATAGCGCCATGGACGACCGCGCACGGGCACTACTGAAGGCGTTGATTGAACGCTATATCGCTGATGGACAACCCGTCGGCTCGCGAACGCTGTCCAAGGTCTTTGACCTGTCTCCGGCCACCATCCGCAATGTCATGGCGGACCTGGAAGAGAACGGCCTGATCCACAGCCCCCACACCTCCTCCGGCCGGGTGCCGACGCCGCGCGGCTATCGCCTGTTCGTCGATTCCCTGCTGGCGGTCCGTGGTTACGAATTGCAGCCCGCCATGATGGGCGAGATGCTCACCGCCGCCGAGCCCACCCGGGCGGTCAACGCGGCGGCGGCATTGTTGTCGAACCTGACCCAGTTCGCCGGGGTGGTGCTGACCCCCAAGCGGACCCAGGTGTTTCGCCAGATCGAATTCATCCGCCTGTCGGACAAACGCGTGCTGCTGATCATCGTCACGCCCGACGGCGACGTGCAGAACCGCATCCTGTTCGTGCAGCGCGATTACGCGGAACATGAACTGGTCGAAGCCGCCAACTTCTTCAATATCCATTTCGCCGGCAAGTCCTTCAACGCGGTGCGCAGCACGCTGGCGACGGAACTGGCGCAACTGCGCGAGGACATCTCCCGCCTGATGCAGGCAGCGGCCGAAGCCGGCGCCGAGGCGGTGGACGAGGGCGATTCCTTCGTCATCTCGGGCGAGCGCAAATTGCTGGAAGTGACGGATATCGCGTCCGACATGGACCGTCTGCGCAAGATGTTCTCGTTGTTCGAGAAAAAGACCGACCTGCTGATGCTGCTGGATGTGTCCAGCCGCGCCCAGGGCGTGCAGATATATATAGGCGGCGATTCGCAGCTGATGCCCGTCGAGGAAGTCTCGGTGATTACCGCGCCGTATGGCGTGGATGGCAAGGTGGTGGGCACGCTGGGGGTGATCGGCCCCACGCGCATGGCCTACGAACGGGTCATTCCCATCGTCGACATCACGGCCCGCCTGTTGTCCAACGCCTTGAGCCACAACCAATAACACGAGCACCAGCGCCAGCGCGCGGGGTGCTGGCGCGGCGCTCATCAAGAGGTGACTGTGTTTCTGCGCGCGTTCAAATACATCTGGCCGGAACGCTTCCTGCCGGAAGCCGAGCAAAACGATCCCTTTGCTGAACAGACCCCGTCGGGCCCCGGGAAAACGGGTGTCCTGCTGGTCAATCTGGGTACGCCGGACGAGCCCACCCCGGCGGCCATCCGGCGCTATCTGGCGGAATTCCTGTCGGATCCGCGCGTGATCGAGATTCCGCGCTACCTGTGGAAGCCTATCCTGCACGGAATGGTGCTGCGGCGCCGGCCGCAGCGTCTGGCGCCCCGTTATCGCGAGATCTGGATGGACGGCGGGTCGCCCTTGCTGGTGTACAGCCAGCGCCAGGCCCAGGGCCTGGCCGCTCTGCTGGCCCAGCGCGGGCTGCAGGTGGAGGTGGAACTGGGCATGCGCTACGGCAATCCTTCGATTCCGGCCTCCATCGACCGGCTGCGCGCCGCCGGCTGCGAACGGATACTGGTGGTGCCTTTGTATCCCCAGTACGCCGCCAGCACCACGGCGACGGTGGTGGACGCGGTGGCGCGCCATACCGCCCGGCTGCGCAACCAGCCGGAGCTGCGCTTCATCAAGCGTTTCCATGACGATGCCGGCTATCTGGAGGCCCTGGTCGCCCGCATCGAGTCCTATTGGCGCGACCATGGCCGGCCGCAGAAGCTGGTGATGAGTTTCCATGGCCTGCCGCGGTATTCGATCGAGCTGGGCGATCCCTATTACCAGGATTGCCTGCGCACCGGGCGCCTGTTGCGCGAACGCCTGGGCCTGATGCCGGAACAGGTCGAGGTGACTTTCCAGAGCCGCTTCGGCGCGGCCCGCTGGCTGGAGCCCTATACGGAGCCGACATTGCGCGAACTGGCGCGCCAGGGCGTGAAAGAGGTGGACGTCGTATGCCCGGGTTTCCTGGCGGATTGTCTGGAAACCCTGGAGGAAATCGCTCAGGAATGCCGCGACGCCTTTCTCCAGGAAGGGGGGCAGCGCTACCGTTACATTCCGGCGGTCAATGACGATGGCGTCTGGATAGGCGCCCTGGCCGACCTGGTGCAACGTAATCTGCAAGGCTGGCCGGCCTTGAAGTAGGCGGCCGGCGTTACCATGGTCGGACCTTCCCCCCTTTCAACGGGAGCCGACCATGAGCAAGCCTGCACATCCCTCCGAACCCCGCAAGCCCGTCCAGCCGCCCGCGACCGAACCGCCGGCTCCCGCGGAGACCGTGGAGCGGGATCTGGACGAGGCCTTGAGGGAGACTTTTCCCGCCAGCGACCCCATCGCCGTCGACCCCGAGCCGCGCCGCCGGTCCTGATCCGCCCCAGTCGCGCCGATCCGCCCCAGTCGCGCCGATCCGCCCCCGCCGCCGGGCCGGGGTGGGGGTAGTCGCCCGGCCGGCGGCATCCAGGAATCTCAAGAAAATCAGCCGTTTATTCCGTCGGACCGGTCATTCCGCCCATTAGTTGGTTTTTTTCGCACTTTCCTCAATCTCCCCGCTTGAAACGCGGGCATTGATCCCCATACTGGTTCGCGAACACCAATTGTTTCCCGGAGGAACTTTCCTATGACGGCACAGAACGAGCCTGCCGATAAAGGGCCCGAGATTGACCCCGCCACCGCGGCCCCCGCGTCCGCTGACGCTGCTGCCGCTGCTTCCGCCGATCCCCTGCTGGATCTGCAAGCCCAGCTGGCGGCGGCACAGGCCAAGGCCACCGAGCACTACGACCAGCTGCTGCGCACCCGCGCGGAGGCGGAAAACATCCGTCGCCGTGCCCAGGAAGACGTCTCCAAGGCCCACAAGTTCGGCATCGAGTCCTTCGCCGAGAGCCTGGTGCCCGTCATGGACAGCCTGCAAGCCGCGCTGGCCCAGCCGGACCAGACCCTGGAGGCCTTGCGCGCCGGGGTGGAAAGCACCCTCAAGCAGCTGACCAGCGCCTTCGAGCGCAACCGCCTGATCCAGATCGAGCCGGCCGCGGGCGAGAAGTTCGACCCGCACCAGCACCAGGCGATTTCCTCCATCCCGTCCGAGCAACCCGCCAACACGGTGGTGCAGACCCTGCAAAAGGGCTACCTGATCTCCGATCGCGTGTTGCGTCCGGCGCTGGTGATGGTTTCGGCCGGCCAGGGCTGAACGGATAGGTCCATGTCCAGCACCCAGGTTTTCGATCCGGCGCAGGTCTTCGAGATGTTCGGCATGCGTGCCGTCGACAGCGCCAGCTTCGACCGCATGGTCGTGCAGGCGCCCGGCGAAGACTTGCGTTGCATCTTCCTGTGGGGCCAGGACTGCTACAACTGCAACGTGTTCAAGCAGACTGCCATGCTGCACAAGGACGCCTTGCTGGACCTGGGCCTGAGCTGGTTCGAATGCAATGTGTACGACGATGTGGCGCTGGGGCAGCGATTTTCGCTGCACGGCGTACCGGCTTTCATGATGTTTCGCCAGGGCAAGCGCCTGGGACGGATTTCCGGCTGGCCCGGCCTGCCGCAATTCGCCGACGCGGTGCGGCGATTGCTGGCCGCCGCGGAGCCGGCAGCGGGATCGGGCAATAAGCAATAAGCCCTTGAAAAGTCAACGGTAGTCACCACTTAGTCTTGGAACGAAATTTCCTTTCCCATTTTTCAAAACATAATTCTTCAAGGTAATCCATCATGAGCAAGATCATCGGCATCGACCTTGGCACTACCAACAGCTGCGTGGCTGTGATGGATGGCGCCTCGGTCCGCATCATCGAAAACGCGGAAGGCGCCCGGACCACCCCCTCGATCATCGCCTACATGGACGATGGCGAAACCCTGGTGGGCGCGCCGGCCAAGCGCCAGGCCGTCACCAACCCGCGCAACACCCTGTACGCCGTCAAGCGCCTGATCGGCCGCAAGTTCGACGAAAAGGCCGTGCAGAAGGACATCAACCTGATGCCCTACAAGATCAGCAAGGCTGATAACGGCGACGCGTGGGTGGAAGCCCAGGGCAAGAAGATTGCCCCGCCGCAAGTGTCGGCCGAAGTGCTGCGCAAGATGAAGAAGACCGCCGAGGACTTCCTGGGCGAAGAAGTGACCGAAGCCGTGATCACGGTGCCGGCCTATTTCAACGACAGCCAGCGCCAGGCCACCAAGGACGCCGGCCGTATCGCCGGCTTGAACGTCAAGCGCATCATCAACGAGCCCACCGCCGCGGCCCTGGCCTTCGGCCTGGACAAGACGGAAAAGGGCGACCGCAAGATCGCCGTGTATGACTTGGGCGGCGGTACGTTCGACGTCTCCATCATCGAAATCGCCGACGTCGACGGTGAAAAGCAGTTCGAAGTGCTGTCCACCAACGGCGACACGTTCCTGGGTGGCGAAGACTTCGACCAGCGCATCATCGACTACATCATCGGTGAGTTCAAGAAGGAACAAGGCGTCGACCTGTCCAAGGACGTGCTGGCCCTGCAACGCCTGAAGGAAGCGGCGGAAAAGGCCAAGATCGAACTGTCGTCGGCGCAGCAGACCGAAATCAACCTGCCCTACATCACCGCCGATGCGTCCGGTCCCAAGCACTTGAACCTGAAGCTGACCCGCGCCAAGCTGGAAGCCCTGGTGGAAGAGCTGATCGAGCGCACCATCGAGCCCTGCCGCGTGGCCATCAAGGATGCCGGCGTGAAGGTGTCGGAGATCGACGACGTGATCCTGGTCGGCGGCATGACCCGCATGCCCAAGGTGCAGGAGAAGGTCAAGGAATTCTTCGGCCGCGATCCGCGCAAGGACGTCAACCCCGATGAAGCCGTGGCCGCCGGTGCCGCGATTCAAGGTTCGGTGTTGTCGGGCGACCGCAAGGACGTGCTGCTGCTGGATGTGACGCCGTTGTCCCTGGGTATCGAAACCCTGGGTGGCGTGATGACCAAGATGATCACCAAGAACACGACGATTCCGACCAAGTTCTCGCAGACTTTCTCGACCGCGGACGACAACCAGCCGGCCGTGACGATCAAGGTCTTCCAGGGCGAACGCGAAATCGCCGCCGGCAACAAGGCGCTGGGCGAGTTCAACCTGGAAGGTATCCCGCCGTCGCCGCGTGGCACGCCGCAGATCGAAGTGACCTTCGACATCGACGCCAACGGCATCCTGCACGTGTCGGCCAAGGACAAGGGCACGGGCAAGGAAAACAAGATCACCATCAAGGCCAACTCGGGTCTGTCGGAAGAAGAGATCCAGCGCATGGTGAAGGATGCCGAGACCAACGCTGCCGAGGATCATCGGATTGCTGAACTGGCCAAGGTCCGCAACGAAGGCGATTCGCTGGTGCACCAGACCCGCAAGTCGCTGACGGAGTATGGCGACAAGCTCGAAGCTGCCGAAAAGGAAAGCATCGAGGCTGCCATCAAGGATCTGGAAGAGATCCTGAAGGACGGCGACAAGGAAGCCATCGAAGCCAAGGTGCAGGCATTGGCCACCGCTTCGCAGAAGCTCGGCGAAAAGATGTACGCCGACATGCAGGCGCAGCAAGCCGGGCAGGCGCAACAGGCGGCTGACAACGCCAAGCCGGTGGACGACAACGTCGTCGACGCCGACTTCAAGGAAGTGAAGCGCGACCAGTGATGGTTGATCTTCTTGTAATTCAGTAAGTCAGTAAATACGCCCGGCCCCGGAGATTTCCGGTGCCGGGCGCGATCGTATAAACGGCGGGCTTGCGGGCCGCTCGGCAGGTAGCCGGGCCTACCGGGGCGGCGCCCGTCGAATCCCGCCTCTGGAATATCATGGCAAAACGTGACTATTACGAGATTCTGGGCGTTGCCAAGAACGCCACGGATGATGAGATAAAGAAGGCCTACCGCAAACTGGCCATGAAGTACCATCCGGACCGCAATCCGGACAATAAGGAATCGGAAGAGAAGTTCAAGGAGGTCAAGGAAGCGTATGAAATCCTGACCGACGAACAGAAGCGCGCCGCTTATGACCGCTACGGCCACGCGGGCGTGGATCCGAATGCGGCGGGCGGTATGGGCGCTGGCATGGGCGGCGGTTTCGCCGACGCCTTTGGCGACATCTTCGGCGAGATCTTCGGTGGCGCCGCGGGCGGCCGTCGTGGCGGTCCGCAGGTGTATCGCGGTGCCGACCTGAAGTATTCGCTGGAAATCACACTGGAACAGGCGGCCAATGGATTCGATACCGAAATCCGCGTGCCCAGCTGGGAAAAGTGCGATACCTGCCACGGCTCGGGCGCCAAGCCGGGCACGTCGCCCAAGACCTGCCACACTTGCGGCGGCTCCGGCGCGGTGCGTATGCAACAGGGTTTCTTCAGCGTCCAGCAGACCTGCCCGACCTGCCATGGCACGGGCAAGGAAATTACGGATCCCTGCGTGGCTTGCGATGGCGTTGGCCGCATTCGCCGCAACAAGACCCTGCAGGTCAAGATTCCGGCCGGTATCGACGAAGGCATGCGCATCCGCTCCAGCGGCAATGGCGAGCCGGGTGTCAATGGTGGTCCGGCGGGCGATCTGTATGTGGAAATCCACATCAAGCCGCACAAGATTTTCCAGCGCGATGGCGATGATCTGCACTGCGAGCTGACCATTCCCTTCACCAGTGCCGCCTTGGGCGGGGAACTGCAGGTACCGACCTTGGGCGGCAAGGCCGAGATCTCCATTCCGGAAGGCACGCAGTCCGGCAAGACCTTCCGTTTGCGCGGCAAGGGCATACGGGGCGTGCGCGGCAGCTATCCGGGCGATCTGTATTGCCACGTCGTGGTGGAGACGCCGGTACGCCTGAGCGAAGAGCAGAAGACGATACTGCGTCAGTTCGAGGCGTCGCTCAACGATGGCGGCGACCGTCATTCGCCGCAAAGCAAGTCGTGGACGGATCGGGTGAAGGAATTCTTCAGCTGATTTCTTCCGCCGCCACGTCCTGATTTGTTCGGGGCGTGGCCGGGTGACCAGAATCCGAGCCGGGCATATTGCCTGGCTCGGTTTTTTTTTGGCCATCCGAGTTAGGCGCATTTCCCCGTCTTTTTTTCCGCGGGCCCGCCGTACGCGGAACTAGTCGCCGCCAGGGATCTACCCACGCAACGAGCATCCCGCATTGCCGGTGTTGTCGCGGATCTGCTGGCGCGGCGGCTGGCCATGCCTTTGTCGAACGACGACGCTCTGGCGGCGCTGCGAATTCAGGAAGGAAGACGGAAATGAATCACGAAATACGAGATTTGGCCTCGGCGGCCGCGGACGGGGCCGCGGGCTCCCAGGCCGGTGACCTGGATGCGGGCTATCCCGTGCGGCCTTTGTCTTTGGTGTTGGGTGCGGCGCCAGGAGGTGGTGCCGATATTCTCGCCCGCGCGCTGCTGGCGGATATCGCGGCGGACCTGGGACAGCCTGTCACCATCGATTATCAGCCTGGGGCGTCGGGCAATATCGGTGCGGCGCGCGTGGCGCGTGCGCGGTCCGATGGCTACACGATCTTGTTGAGTACCCGCGCGGCCACGCTGCACAAGACGATGTACCCGTATATGGACTACGACTTCGCGCGTGATCTCAAGCCGGTCGGCATGGTGGCGACGATGCCCGTTGTCGTGGTCATGGGCAATCACGTTGCCGCCGGTGATCTGCCGGACGCGATTGAACTCGCGCGATTCAGCCCGGGCCGTTATGTGTGCGCGTCGGTGGGGATGGGAACGACCAATCATGTGTTGTGCGAAATCCTGCAGACGGCGGCGGGCATGCGTTTCCAGCACATTCCTTATCAAAGCTCCGCGGCGGCCTTGAGCGATGTGGTTGCGGGCCTGGTCGATTTTCTTTTCACACCTTTGTCCGCGGCCTTGCCGCACATCAAGTCGGGCCGCGTGTGCGCCGTGGCGGTGACCTCGAAACTGCGTATCGCGGAGATTCCCGACGTTCCCACGATAGAGGAGGTCGGTTTCGCCGAGATGGGTGTGGACGACTGGTACGCCATCATGGTGCCCACCGGCACGCCCAAGGGCGTCATCGCCCGCTTGAACCGGTCACTGAATACCGTGCTGGCCAGCGAAGACGTCCGCCTGCGACTCGCGCGTCTCGGCTATATGGCGCCAGGGTGATTCCAGGCGCTGTTCCATTGATTCACTCTGATCCCGGGGCATGGGCAAAGCGCCATGCTCATGGGAACCGGTGGCGACCCACGGCCTACATACCCGAAACGTGTCGCGGGCCTCAGTGGTTCTTCGATGAGAGCCTGCTTATTGGGAGGCTGGAAATGGGACTGAAAATAGCCAGGAATTTTATCGCCTCGGTCGTGGCGGGGAGCATGGTGCCGATGGGTGCGTCGGCGGGGGAGAGTAGCGGGGAATTTCCGAGACGGCCCATCTCGCTGGTCATCGGATTGCCGCCCGGTGGCGGCGCTGACTCCCTGGTAAGACAACTCGCAAAGCACATGAGCGAAGACCTGGGGCAGCCGGTTATCGTCGATTATCGTATCGGTGCCGCGGGTAACATCGGTGCCATGGCGGTCGCGCGCTCTCAGGCGGATGGTCATACGCTTTTCCTGGCAGGCCGTTCCGTGACGCTGCACAAGAAAATGTATGGCCACATGAATTATGACTTCGCCAAGGATTTGGTTCCCGTCGGCATGGTCGTGAAGATGCCTTACCTTCTGGTCATGGGCAAGCACGTCAATGCGACGACGCTGCAGGACGCGATGGATCTGGCAAGAGAACGTGCGGGAAGCCTTACCTGTGCGTCTACGGGTATCGGGACGACGAATCATCTGTTGTGCGAGTCGCTGCAGGAGGCCGCCGGCATAGAGCTTCTCCATCTCCCTTATAAAGGCGCGGCACCAGCGCTGACGGATATGGTCGGTGGACGAGCGGATTTCATGTTCACATCGCTGGCTTCGGCGTTGCCTTATCTGGAATCCGATAAGGTCCGCTGTGTGGCTGTCATGTCCTCGGCCAGATTGCATGAACTTCCGGATGTTCCTTCCATCGAGGAGTTCGGTTTCATGAAGGCCGAGGGCAATGGCTGGTTTGCCCTGGTGGCGCCTGCACGAACTCCATCGCACGTGATCCTCCGCTTGAATCGCTCCCTTAACAATGCCTTGGCGAATGACAGTTTGCGGGAAGTCCTGATCTCGCAAGGCTTCGTCGTTCCGCTCTCGAACAACACGCCCGAAGCCCTCGGCGCTTTCATGGCCGACGAAGCGGCGAAGTGGACGGAAGTGCTGGAGCGGCGCGACATCAGCAGCGTCCAGTAGCACCAGCGTGGAACTCCTCGCGCCATTCGTCTACCCATGCGAGGAATCGCACGCGCTACGCGATTCCTGATTCCAGCAATCGCTGGCTCCGATGCGCACGGTATGCTTTTTGGGGGATGAGGATGAAACTGGGGAAAAAGGAATTGGCCGCCCTGATCTCGGCCGGTGACGGAGCTTCCCTCGGGGCAAGGGCGGCCAGCCTGGCGGCGCCGTTTCCTGAGCGGCCCATAACCATCGTCGTCGGGTTCCCGCCCGGCGGCGGCGACATGCTCATACGCGAGATTGCCACGCATATGGGCGAAGACCTGGGGCAGGAAATCCTTCTAGATTATCGGCCTGGCGCGGCCGGCAACGTCGGCGCCGCCTCGGTGGCGCGCGCCGAGCGCGACGGCTACACGATCTTCCTGGCCGGGCGGTCAAATATTTTCCATCGCCTCATGTACGACGATGTCGACTACGACTTCTCGTTCGACCTGACGCCGGTCGGGCTGGTGGCGAAGATGCCTTTCGTGGTGGTAGCCGGCAAGAACACCCCGCTGAGCAGCATGAATGACATCATCATGCCCGCAAGCCCAAGACACCCTCCCGGCGGATATACCTGCGCTTACGCCGAGATAGGCACCACTTCCCACCTGCTGGGCGGCTTCCTGCAGCAGTCCGTAGGCATCCGCTTGATGAGTGCGCCTTATCTGGGCGTCGTGGAGGCGCTGGCCGATGTCATCGGGGGGCGTACCGACCTTTTGATTTTCCCGCTGCCGATGGCGCTGCCGCTGATACGGAGGGGGAATATCAAGGCCCTGGTCATCATGGCGCACCAGCGTGTTGCCGCACTGCCCGACGTCCCCGCGATCGATGAGTTCGGCTTGGCCGGCGCCGACGCAGAGGGCTGGTATGCCCTGATGGCGCCCGCCAGGACGCCGCGCGCCATCGTCGCCACGCTGAACCGGGCCCTCAATACGGCGCTGGCCCAGCCGGTTCTAAAGGAAAGACTGGAGTGCCTTTCCTATATCCCTGCCCATCCGCCCGAAAACACGCCCGATACCCTGCGTGCACTCATCGCGCAGGAGACCGAGAAATGGACCGCGGTGTTGATGGACAGGAATATCAATACGCTGCACTGAGTCGATCGGTTCACGGCATTCATTCGCCGCATTCATTCGCGCACTGACTTGAAAGAAGTCGTAAGAAAACGGAACCCGTATCCCCGCCGCGTCTACCCAAGCGCAGGGAACGGTTTCCTGTTGGCCCTTCCCGGTTCGATGTCCTTGACTGTGGAGGGTGAAGATGAACCCAGGAATAAGGAAATTGGCGGCGTTGCTGCTGGCGGGGAGCTCAGTGCCTGCCGTCCCCCTGTCCGCCGCTGCGGCGGCAGCCAGTGCCGAGCTTGACTATCCCCAACGTCCCATCACACTGGTCGTCGGCTTTCCCCCCGGCGGCGCTTCCGACCTGATTGCCAGGCACATGGCCGCCTATATGACAGAGGACCTGGGCCAGAAGGTCGTCATCGAATACCGGACCGGCGCCGCCAGCAACATTGCCGCGGCCGCGGTGGCAAGAGCGGCCCCCGATGGCTACACCTTGTTCCTCGCCGCGCGGCCGAACACGACGCACAAGATCATGTACCCGGGCATCGACTACGATTTCGTCGAGGATATGGCGCCTGTCGGCATGCTGGCCACGGTGCCCCTGGTCATGGTGGTGGACAGGCAATCCCGGGTCAATGACGTCCCCGGGCTGATCGCGGCTGCCAAGGCGCACCCGGGCAAGCTCGTCTGCGGCTCCGCCGGAATCGGCACGACGGAACATCTTCTGTGCGAGGTGTTCAAGAAATCAGCCGGCGTCGATATCGCGCATGTGGCCTATCGCGGCAGCGCACCTGCGCTGGTCGACCTCATGGCCGGGCGCACGAATATCCAGATCACGCTGGTTCCCGGCGTTCTCGCCCAGATCAAGTCCGGCGCCGTCAAACCGGTCGTGGTCATGGCCAGCGGCCGTATCGCCGCCCTGCCGGATGTCCCCGCCATCGAGGAATACGGCCTGCCCGGCAAGGAGGGCGGCACCTGGTATGCGCTGGTGGCGCCGCGCGGCACGCCTCCCGCGGTGATCGCGCGCTTGAACGGGTCCGTCAATACGGTCCTGGGCAACCCCACGCTGATCCGGGTGATGGAGGATTTGGCTTTCTCCCTGCCGCAACGCGGCAATACGCCAGAAGACGTCCGGCTGTTCATTGCCGAGGAAATCGCTAGATGGACCGCGGTGCTGCATGATCTGCACATCGAGGCGCCGCGCTGATTCGCTATCGGCAGGCGTGGTGGACCTGATGCATGCGGCCTTGATTCATCACGCCGCCCGGGAACCTGATATACATTTCAAGCTCTCAGGTAAGTGCAGGCTCGCTTCCCTTCCATTTCGCCAAGGAGTACTCATGCAGGTCGAAACGCTAAACCGGGCCGCGCAGCCCGTCGCCCGCTACAGCCGTCCCGCCGTTATCCTGCATTGGCTCGTGTTCCTGCTGGTCGCCCTGGCCCTGACGGCGATCGAGATACGCGGTCCGCGCGGCAGTGATTCGCGCACACTTTGGACCGGCATTCATATCTGGGCCGGCTGTACGGTGCTGGTGCTGATGGCGGTGCGCCTGGTCTGGCGGCTGGTGCACGGCGTGCCGGCGGCGGAGGCGGGCGGCGGTTTCCTGGCCCTCTGTGCCCGCGCCATGCATTGGCTGTTCTATATCGTGCTGATCGCGCAGCCGCTGCTGGGGATCCTGATGACCAATATGGCGGGACGTCCCGTGATGCTGATGGGGACCGATTGGTCCTTCTCCCTGGTGGGGGCGCATCCGGATCTGCGGTCCGATGTCCGGGCCGCGCACCTGTTCATCGGCAACGCGCTTTTTTACCTGATCGGCCTGCACGCGCTGGCCGCCCTGTGGCATCAATTCATCCGCCGCGACGGTACCTTGCGCAAGATGACCTGAGGCCAATTCCTGATTCCTGGCAGAAAGCAAAATGGGACGCCCGTCTTGAAGACGGCGTCCCATTTTTTCGGCTGGCCGCGGCTGCAGTCCCGCGGCAGCGCTGCCAGGTCAACGCACGTAGTAAACGCGCATGGCCTGCTGGCGTTGCGTGCCGTCCAGCACCTTGATGACGACGGTGCGGGCGACGAAGCCGTCCGGCAGCTTCAGCGATCCGCTCATGTGTTGGTAGCGATCCAGGTCCAGGGCAATGGCGTCCGGGGCGATGGTATCGACGCGGCCGTTCGGATAGCGGCCTTCGATGGCGAACTGCACCGTGCCCTTGAAGGGGGCGCCCGCCTTGGCGTTGTCACGCATGATCAGGACCTGGTAGCCAAGCTGGCCAGGTTCGCGTGTCAGCAAGGCCGAGCGCACGCCGATATTGCTGCCGCGCGGATCGGGCGGAATGGCTTCCTCGAACAGCTGCAGGTCCTTGTTCAAGGTGACGATCTGCTGCTGAGCCTGCGCCAGGTCGGTCGTCAGCTTGCCATGCGTGCTGCGTGCCGAGTCGCGCTGCTGGCTGGCTTCGTCGAGTTGCCCTTGCAGGCGCTGGCGGTCCAGGTTGGCGGCGCTCAGTTCGCTGTGCAATTGCTCGGACTGTTCGATGGTCAGGCGTTGCGGGCCATAATTGGTCTGCAAAAACAGCACGCCGCCGGCACCCAGGCCGATGCCCACCAATAGCAGCACGAGCCAGCGCGGCATGCGCCTTGAGCGTTTGCCGGGCTGATATACCGAGGGTTTGAAAACCGAGCGCTGCGACCGTCCGAACATCCCATCCGTCCAAAAAAACCTGCGTTTCGTGCAACGAGCGCGTGCCTGTGCCCCAGCCGCGCCCGCCTGAGGCGCTACAGGATACCTGTTACGGCCTATGCATAGGCACTTCGACAAGCATCGTTGCGCTCATTGATATTGTGAAATACTCAGCGTTCCCAAGTATTTCGCTGTGGCGAAGACCGCGTGCCGGGCCCTCGCGGACTTGCGATCTAGCGCGCCCCGCTGACCTTGCGCGTCAGCATGGCATCCAGGTCCGCCAGCCTCTGCGGCGTGCCGACGTCGACCCAGGTGCCATCGTGCCGCGCACCGCGCGCCGTGCCGCGCCCGATGGCATCCACCAGCAGAGGCGCAAGCCGGGCCGGCGTGCCGGGCGCCAATCCCGCGAACAGGCTGGGATGGTAGACGCCGATACCGGCATAGGTCAAACGGCGCCCGCCCGCCGCGGCCAGGGTGCCGTTCTCCAGCAAGTGGAAGTCGCCCTCGGGGTGATGCGCCGGATTGTCCACCAGCAGCAGCCAGGCCTGTCCGCCCGTCGCCGCCAACTGGCTGGCCTGCCCGCGCGCGCCCGCCGGATCCCAATCGCACCAGACATCGCCATTGACCACCAGGAAGGGGGCGTCGCCCAGTTGCGGCAAGGCCTGCGCGATGCCGCCGGCGGTTTCCAGGGCTTGCGGCTCGGGCGAGTAACGCAAGCGCGCATCGAATGCCGCGCCGTCGCCCAGGGCGGCCTCGATGCGGTCGCCCAGCCAGGCGTGGTTGACCACGATGTCGTTGATGCCCGCCGCGATCAGGCGGCGGATGTGCCAGACGATCAGCGGTTCGCCGCCGACGCTCAGCAGCGGTTTGGGCAGGGTGTCGGTGAGCGGGCGCATGCGTTCGCCGCGGCCCGCCGCCAGGATCATGGCGCGCACGGTGGGTTGCCCTCCGGATTAAAAGGTGTAGCCCACTACGGGCTGGCGATCGTCCAGCTTGTCCAGCAGGCGCAGCAGCGGCGTGAACACGCCATAGCGTGCCGCCACCTGGCGAACGTAAGCGTTCACTCTCGGAATGTGGGCCAGGTAGCCGGCCTTGCCGTCACGATGGTGAAGGCGGGCGAAGACGCCCAGGATGCGCAGGTTGCGCTGCAGGCTCATCCACTCGTAGGCGCGGTGGAAATCGGCGAAATCGGCATCCACCGGCAACTGGGCGGCGCGCGCCATTTCCCAATAGCGGATAGCCCAATCCAGTTGTTGCGGCTCTTCCCAGGTGGTGCGGGCATCCGTGACCAGCGACGCCAGGTCATAGGTGATGGGGCCGGCCAGGGCATCCTGGAAGTCGATGACGCCCGGATTCGGACCGTAACGGTCTTCATCGCAGACCATCAGGTTGGGCGAATGGAAGTCCCGATGCACCAGGACGGGCGGCTGCGCGCCGTTGCTGGCCGACAGCAGGGCGAAGATGCGGTCCAGGGACTGGCGGGTCGTGGCGTCCAGCTGCATGCCATGATGCTGGCCGACGTACCACTCCGGAAACAGTTCCAGTTCGGCCGCCAGGCGCGGGGTGTCATAGGTGGGCAGGCCAGTGGTGGCCGCCTGCTGCACGCGCACCAGGGCCGCCAGGGCCTGGCGATACAGGGTCTGTAACTCGGCGTCCGGCAGGCCGGCCTGGATGCGCTGGTAATACGTGTCGCGGCCCAGGTCGGTCAGCAGCAGCAGGCCTTGCGCCAGGTCCTGGGCCAGGATCCGCGGCACGTTAAGGCCGGCGTCGCCCAGCAGCCCGGCGACGTGGATGAAAGGGCGGCAGTCCTCGCGCTCGGGCGGGGCGTCCATGACGATCAGGCTGCCCGCGGCGGCGTTCAGACGGAAGTAACGGCGGAAACTGGCATCGCTGGAGGCGGGCGCCAGGGAGGCGACATCCAGGCCCAGATCGGCGGGCAGGGAGAGCAGCCACTGACGGATCTGGTCCTGGCGGGTATCGGGTGTTGTATTCAAGAGGAGGCGACCTGGAGGAAGATTGCTGTTTTAATCGCGAATCGCACCATTTTACGGGGGAGTCGCGTCGCCACGCGGCTTCTCTATAATACCGGCTCGCCGGATGACCGGCCCCCACGGTGGGCAAGGGAACGCAGGGTCGTTCCGTGCCTGACCGTCATCCCAATTTTTTCAGGTTTCTTCATACGTGCGCATGGTCCGGTGGTTGATCCTATTCCTTGCTGGCGCGGCCGCGGCCGCCCAGGCGCAAGTTCCCGCGGACTCGTCCGTCAACGACTTGACCAAGGCAACGTCCAAGACGCTGTCCAAGCAGACCGCCAAGGGCAATGGCAAAGCCAAGGCCAAGGCCGCCCCCGCCGCGCCCCCGTCGAACTCGGTGCAGGTGCTCGGGATGAAAGACGGCTCCGGCCTGCGTAATTCCACCGGCTTGCGGGTGCACCGGGTCGACGGCGACAACCTGCCCGGTTTCCTGCAGGCCGACCAGATCAACGGCGATCCCGACTCCAACGTCACGCTGACGGGCAATGCCGAAGTGCGCCGGATGGACACCATCATCAAGGGCGACTCGATCAAGTACCGCCGCATGGAGGGTGTGGCCACCAGCGAAGGCCATGCGCGCCTGTTGCGCGATGGTTCGCTGGCGATCGGCCCGGCCATGAGCTACAACGTCGACACCAATACGGGCGCCCTGAGCCAGCCCGATTTCTGGCTCGGCGCCTCCGGCGGCCGCGCGCAGGCGGAACATGCGGATATCTTCAGCCGCTCCACCATGCGGCTGGAGCAGGTCACCTACACGGGTTGCAACTGCGACAACCCGGCGTGGTACATCAAGGCCAATTCGATCGACCTGGACTTCGACGAAAACGAAGGCATGGCGCGCAATGGCGTGCTGTATTTCAAGGACACGCCCATCCTGGCCTGGCCTTACATGACCTTCCCGGTCAAGAAAGAGCGCAAGTCCGGTTTCCTGACGCCCACGTACGGGTCGACCAGCCGCAGCGGCTTCGACCTGCAAGTGCCGTATTACTTCAACCTGGCGCCCAATTACGACCTGACCTTGACGCCGCGCTACCTGAGCAAGCGTGGCGAGCAACTGGGAGCGGAATTCCGTTACCTCGGTCCGACCTATAGCGGTTCCCTGATGGGAACCTATCTGTCCAACGACAGCCAGACCGGTGAAAACCGCTATCTGTACAGCACCAAGCATTTCCAGACGCTGGGCAATGGCTTCTACACCGCCTGGAACGTGTCGGGTGTGTCGGACGGCAATTACTTCCGTGACTTCGCGTCCCTGGGCTTGAACGACGCCTCGCAGACCTATCTGCCGCGGCAAGGTCTTGTCGGCTGGAACAACAAGTATTGGCAGACGTATGTGCAGGTCTATAAGTACCAGACCCTGCAGGATCCCGACTCGAACGAGATCGTGGCGCCCTATGACAAGGTGCCCGAAATCTCCGTGAACGGGCAGCGCTATGACTTCAACGGTTTCGATCTGGAGTACACCAGCACGGCCACCCGGTTTTCGCGGCCGCTGTTCATGGACACGCACTACGGTCCCGAGGGCGACCGTCTGCAGATGTATCCCACGATTGCGTACCCCATCGTGCGGCCAGGCTGGTACATCACGCCCAAGGTGGGGCTGAACTTCACGCAGTACCAGAACACCAACTGGCATCCCAACGACAACCTGGGTTTCGGTGCGGGCGCGTACAACTACCCCGACAGCGCCTCGCGTACCCTGCCCATCATGTCGATCGACTCCGGCATGACGTTCGAGCGCGACACCACCTTGTTCGGCAACGCCGCCACCCAGACGCTGGAACCGCGCCTGTTCTACCTGCGCGTACCGTACCGGGATCAGTCGACGATGCCGGTCTACGATACGTCGCTGGCGGACTTCAGCTTCTCGCAGGCCTTCGAAGAAAATCTGTATTCGGGTGGCTGGGATCGCATCGCCAATGCCAATCAGCTGACCGCGGCCGTGACCACGCGCTGGCTGGACGCGAATACCGGTTTCGAACGCGCGTCCCTGTCATTCGGACAGCAGTTCTACTTCGAGGACCAGAAGGTGACGCTGCCCGGTGAAAAGCCCCGCGACGACGTGCGCTCGGCCTATCTGGGCGCTGCCAGCGCGGCCTTGACCGATACCTTGTCGACGAACGTTGAAGCGCAGTGGAATCCCTACGATTCGCGCTTCGAGCGCGGCCTGATCGGCGCACGCTGGTCGCCGCAACGAGCCACTTCGGTGTCACTGTCGTACCGCTACCAGCGCGATCCGCAGACCATCACCGGTTTCACCAACTACCTGCCGGCGGGGCAGAACCAGATCAGCCTGGCCTTCCAGTGGCCGTTCACCAGTCGTTGGTCCGGCGTGGGGCGTGTTGACTATTCGATGCGCGGCGGAGATGGCGTGCTTGACCCGCAGACGGGTGAGCCGGCCACGCGCCGAGTAACCCAGGCCATCGCTGGTCTGGAGTACAAGGGCGATTGCTGCTGGACGGGACGTTTCGTATTCCAGCGCTATGCTGTGTCTGCAACAGATGTGAATAACGCTTTCTTCTTCCAGCTTGAACTGACGGGCCTGGGCTCCCTGGGTACCGATCCGCTGAAGATGATGAAGAAAAATATCCCCGGCTATGAGCCGACGACGCCGCCCGCGCAGCCGGGGACGAGTTTTGAAAGGTACGAATGATGCGTAGTGTGATTGCCCCCCGTGCCGCCTGGCGCGGCGTCCTGTCCGCAGCCCTGGTGGCGATTTATGCCGCGACACCGTTGCCAGCCTGGTCCGCTGATACGCCCGCCAAGGGTGCTGCAAAGCCAGCGGCAACCTCGCGTGGCAAGGCCCCCGCGCCGGCGGAAGCCGCTCCCCCGGCACCGCCGCCCGAGCAATTCGCCGATGGCATCGCCGCGGTCGTCAACAAGGACGTGATCACCCTGCGCGAAGTGCGCGACGCGACCCAGGCCGCCATGGGCGACCTGACCCGCCAGAAGATCCAGCTGCCGCCGCAGGACGTGCTGCAGCGCCAGGTTCTTCAACGCCTGATCATGCAGCGCCTGCAGCGCCAGGAAGCCGCGCGCATGAACATCAAGGTCGACCAGTCCACGGTCGATCAGGCCATCAATACGGTGGCCGCGCGCAACAAGATTTCCATGGATCAGCTGCGCAAGGAAGTCGAAAAGAGCGGTATCAGCTGGGAAACGTATCGGCGCAACATCGCCGACGAAGTGCTGTCCGATCGCCTGCGTGCCCGCACGGTGGACGCGAACATCATCATCTCCGACGCGGAAGTCGATGCGTATCTGAAGGAGCAGCAGCGTCGCCGTGGCGGCGCCCCGGCCAGTGCGCCCATGCAGCAGGCCGAGGCGCCTGAGCAGCAGGCTGCCGCCGTGCAGTCCGACCGCATCGCCCTGGCGCAGATCCTGGTGCGCGTGCCGGATGGTTCGAACACCGAGCAGGTAGCCGTGCTGCGCAAGAAGGCCGAGGACCTGCTGGCCCGCGTCAAGGGTGGCAGCGATTTCGCCAGCGTGGCGGCGGCCTCGTCCGATGGCCCCGAGGCCCTGCAAGGCGGTGCCATGGGCGTACGCCCGCTCGATGGCTGGCCCGACCTGTTCGTGCGTGCCGTGGCCAACCTGCCCAAGGGCCAGGTGTCCGGCATCATCCAGAGCGGCAACGGTTTCCATATCCTGAAGGTGCTGGATCGCGCCAGCGGCGGTGCGCCCGCACCGGCACCCGCGCCGCAAGCCATGCCGCAGCAGCCGCCGGGAGGCGGGGCGCCGCAAGGCCCGATGCAGGTGACGCAGACGCACGCGCGCCACATCCTGATCAAGACGTCGGCGGTGGTCAATGACGCGCAGGCGCGTCAGCGCCTGGAGCTGCTGCGCCAGCGCATCGTCTCGGGCGGCGAGGACTTCGCCACCCTGGCCCGGCAGAACTCGCAGGACGCTACCGCGCCGCAGGGCGGCGACCTGGGCTGGTTGAGCCCGGGCGAAACCGTGCCGCCGTTCGAGGCGGCGATGAACACCCTGAAGATCAACGAAATCAGCGAACCCATCCAGTCGCCTTTCGGCTGGCACCTGATCCAGGTGCTGGAGCGCCGCGAGAAAGACGTGGCCGATGAGATGCAGCGCATGCAGGCGCGCCGCACCCTGTTCGAGCGCCGTTC
Organism: Achromobacter sp. HZ34; assembly: GCF_002209485.1. Lineage (GTDB taxonomy): Bacteria > Pseudomonadota > Gammaproteobacteria > Burkholderiales > Burkholderiaceae_B > Bordetella_C. Next base: position 312,948 of record NZ_NJIX01000007.1, read on the forward strand.
CGAACCCGCGTTTGAGGACTGGCTGGATCAACTGCATGACCAGGCCTATATCGACAATCGCCTGGAAAAGCAGGAGCAGCGCGACAAGGCTAACCGTTGAGCGGGCGAGGGAGCGTTTCATGACGCGTCATCAGGCTCGGAAACGGTTCGGCCAGCACTTCCTGGTCGATGAAAGTGTGGTGGATGCGATCGTGCGGGCCATTGCGCCCGCGCGCGAGGACAAGTTGGTGGAGATCGGCCCTGGCCTGTCCGCGCTGACCGCGCCCTTGCTGCAACAGGCGGCGCGTTTGACGGTGGTGGAAATCGACCGCGACCTGGCGCAGCGTCTGCGCAACAAGTATCCGGCGGAGCGCCTGGACGTGGTCGAGGCGGATGCGCTGACGGTCGATTTCGCCGGCTTCGGCACGGGGTTGCGGGTGGTGGGCAACCTGCCCTACAACATTTCCAGTCCCTTGCTGTTCCATCTGATGGCGGCGGCGGACCACGTGCGCGACCAGCACTTCATGCTGCAGCGCGAAGTCATCGATCGGATGGTGGCGACGCCGTCGTCGGCCGATTACGGCCGTCTTTCGGTGATGCTGCAATCGCGTTATCGCATGGACAAGCTGTTCGACGTGCCGCCCGAGGCATTCGACCCACCGCCGCGCGTGGTGTCGGCGGTGGTGCGCATGGTGCCCCTGCCGGCCGAGCGCCCGCGGCCGCGCAGCGAAGCGGCGCTGGAGCAGGTAGTGGCCAAGGCCTTCGCGCAACGTCGCAAGATGCTGCGCCGCGCCTTGGGCGACTGGGCTGCCGTGATTCCTTGGGACGAACTGGGTATCGCGCCGACGGCGCGTGCCGAAGAAGTGCCGGTCGAGCGTTTCATCGCCTTGGCCGACACCTTGCAGGCCGCCGGTCTGGTGGGCCCGTCACGGCCCCATAGCGCCGAGCTGGATGCTTGACTACCCTCGGGGATTTCTGGCTGGATACCTGGGAAAAATTAAAAGGGGAATTCCTGAAGGAATTCCCCTTTTTTTCCTATTCGGAGGTCAAGCACAGCGCGTCGCTTCAACGTTTCGCGCCGCTGCGCCAGCCGTTCCGCCATGTACTGCTTCGGTTTGATATCTCCGAAAAATTGAAAAAGGAATTTCTAAAGAAATTCCTTTTTTTTACGCTGGTGGTTGAGCCCCGGGCGTCGCCTTGACGCTTGATGCTTGACGCTTAACGCCGTCCCGCCAGGAACAGGCGCGTCGCATCGCGGGCCCGGTCCGCCAGCAATTCGGCCGCGCGCGTGCAGGCCTGCTCCAGCGTGATCGGCCCCGGCGCCAGGCTGAAGGCGGCGACGATGCCGACTTCGTGCAGACGTTCATAGCCGGCACCCAGCGATCCGGCCAGGGCCACCACCGGTACGCCGGCCGCCTTGCCGATGCGGGCCACGCCGGCCGGTGTCTTGCCGTGCAAGGTCTGCTCGTCCATCCGTCCTTCACCGGTGAAGGCCAGGTCGGCGCCGTGCATGGCGTCGGCCAATCCCCCCAATTCCGCCACCAGCTCCACGCCCGGCCGGAAGCGCGCGCCCAGGAACGCATGCGCGGCAAACCCCAGCCCGCCCGCCGCACCGGCGCCCGGGGCATCGCGTTCGTCGCGGCCCAGGGTGCGCGCGCACAGGTCGGCGAACACCCCCAGCGCAGCATCCAGTTCAGCCACCTGCTCTGGGCTAGCGCCTTTCTGCGGGCCGAAGACCGCCGAGGCGCCCTTGGGCCCGCACAGGGGATTGTCGACGTCGCAGGCCACTTCGATGCGGGTGTGCGCGATCCGTGGGTCCAGGCCGCTGACGTCCAGGCTGGCGGCCCGCGCCAACGCGCCACCGCCTGCCTCCAGCTGGCTGCCGTCGGCGGCCAGGATGCGCACGCCCAGCGCGGTCAGCAGGCCGGCGCCGGCGTCATTGGTAGCCGACCCGCCCAGCCCCAGGATGATGCGTTGTGCGCCGGCGTCCAGGGCCGCCCGCAGCAACTCACCCACGCCATGGCTGGTGGCGCGCAGCGCATCGCGGCGTGCCGGCGGTACCTGTTCCAGGCCCGCAGCCGCGGCCATTTCAATCACCGCGGTATGCAGCGCGGCAGCTGACGCAGCATGCGCCGCGGTGTCTGCCAAGCCAGTAGCCGCCAGCCCACCGGGCAGCGCATCCGCCAATGCATCGGCCAGCGCAACGGGCAACACACCTGCCAACGCATCAGGCAACGCGCCGGTTAATGCATCAGGCAACGCATCCGGGCCCTGCGGACGACCTTCGATCCAGCCCCATGCCGCGTCGACCGGCTCGCCCAGGGCATCGATCACTCGCGTGCTGCGCCACTGCCCCTGGGTCGCCTGCAATACCGCGGCGACCGTGCCTTCGCCGCCGTCGGCCATGGGCACGCAGACGATCTCGGCGTCGGGGCAGGCTGCACGCACACCGCGCGCGATGGCGGCGGCCGTGTCGGGGGCTGACAGGCTTTCTTTGAAGGAGTCGGGAGCGATGACGATTTTCACGTGCGGTCTCGGTGCGCGGTGGGTGAGGAAGTGCCAGCCGCGTCATCATACCCGCGCGCCGTCATAGAGCGCGCAGGCATGTAGGCGTACCATATGACGCTTGCCCAACCACACGAGGATCCACCATGGCAGTGCTGCGTCGCACCAAAATCGTTGCCACCCTTGGGCCCGCCACGTCCAGTCCCGAACGCATCGAAGCGCTGGTGCGTGCCGGTATGGATGTGGCCCGGCTGAACTTTTCGCACGGTGAATCGGACGATCATCGCCAGCGCGCGCAACTGGTGCGCGAGGCCGCGGAAAAGCAGGGGCGTTTCGTTGCCCTGATGGGTGACCTGCAAGGACCGAAGATACGCATCGCGCGCTTCAAGAACCGCAAGGTGACGCTGCGCGTGGGCGCGACGTTCACGCTGTCCAACAGCCATCCCTCGGAAGAAGGCGATGAGAACGTGGTCGGCATCGATTACCCGGAACTGGTGCAGGACTGCCGGCCGGGCGATGAGCTGCTGCTGGACGATGGCCGCGTGGTGCTGCGGGTGGATAGCGTCGACATCGATTCGGTGCACACCACGGTGATGGTGGGCGGCCCGCTGTCGAACAACAAAGGCATCAACCGGCGTGGCGGCGGCTTGTCCGCGCCCAGCCTGACCGACAAGGACCGTGCCGACATCAAGGTGGCGGCCGAATTGAAGCTGGACTATATCGCCGTGTCGTTCCCGCGCTATGGCTCGGACATCGATGAGGCACGCGATCTGGTGCGCGCCGCGGGCAGCGATGCCTGGATCATCGCCAAGATCGAGCGGGCCGAGGCGGTGGCCGACGACGAGGCGCTGGATGCGCTGATCCGCGCCAGCGATGGTGTCATGGTGGCACGCGGCGACCTGGGCGTGGAAGTGGGCGATGCGGAGCTGGTGGGCATCCAGAAGCGCATCATCCAGCACGCGCGCACGCTCAACAAGGTGGTCATCACCGCGACGCAGATGATGGAGTCGATGATCTCCAGCCCCGTGCCCACCCGCGCGGAAGTTTCCGATGTGGCCAACGCGGTGCTGGACTACACCGATGCGGTGATGCTGTCGGCGGAAAGCGCGTCCGGCGACTATCCGGTGGAAGCGGTGGAGGCGATGGCGCGCGTGTGCCTGGGCGCGGAAAAGCACCCGACCTCGACGCATTCGCATCACCGCCTGGGCGAGACCTTCTCCCGCTGCGACGAGACCATTGCGTTGGCGGCCATGTACGCGGCCAATCACTTCCCCGGCATCAAGGCCATCATCGCCTTGACCGAAAGCGGCCATACGCCGCTGATCATGTCGCGCATCCGTTCGGGCGTGCCCATCTATTGCTACAGCCCGCATGGGTTCACGCAGAACCGCGTGGCGATGTTCCGTGGCGTGTCGACCGTTCCCTTCGATCCGTCCGCCTACGATCCCGCCGACCTCAGCGATGCCGCCATCGGCGAGCTGAAGCGCCGTGGCCGCGTCGAGGCCGGCGATTGGGTCGTCCTGACCAAGGGCGATTTCTACCGCGACAGCGGCGGCACCAACGGGATGAAGCTGTTGCAGGTGCAGTAGGCGAAGCAGCAAGGCCTCAGCCAAAGAACCAGTAGCACACGCCGATCGAGGCCAGCACCCCGGCCAGATCGGCCAGCAGCGCGCAGCCCACGGCGTGGCGCGCGCGGCGGATGCCGACGGCGCCGAAGTACACCGCCAGAACGTAGAAGGTAGTTTCGGTACTGCCCTGCATGGTCGCGGCCAGCAGGGCGGGAAAGCTGTCCACGCCGAAGTGCGACATGGTGTCCAGCATCATGGCGCGCGCGGCGCTGCCGGAAAAGGGCTTGACCAGGGCCGTAGGCAAGGCGTCGACGAAGCGCGTGTCCAGGCCGCCCGCATGGGTTAGCCAGCGAATGCCATCCAGGGCGAACTCCAGAGCCCCGGACGCGCGCAGCACGCCTACCGCGCACAGCATGGCCACCAGATAGGGCAGCAGGTCGCGGGCGATGTCGAAGCCCTGGCGCGCGCCTTCGACGAAGCTGTCGTAGAGCGGAACTTTTCTCCATGCGCCGACCAGCAGGAAGGCCATGATGATGCCGAACAGTGTCAGGTTGCCCAGCAGCGAGGACAGCGCGTTGATGGCGCTGGCGGAAAGACCTGCCAGGAGGGCGCAGAAACCGCCCAGCAGCAGCGCAGCGCCGCCCAGCCAGGCCAGCACCACGGGGTCGTGCAGGCGCAGGCGCTGGCACGCCGCCACGGCCAGCAGGCCGGCCAGGGTGGACGCGCAGGTCGCCAGCAAAATCGGCAGGAATACCAGGGTGGGGTCGCTGGCGCCTTGCTGGGCGCGGAACATGAAGATCGTCACCGGCAGCAGCGTCAGTGACGAGGCATTCAGCACCAGGAACAGGATCTGGGCATTGCTGGCGCGTTCGGGCGTGGGATTGAGCGATTGCAATTCACGCATCGCGCGCAGGCCGATGGGCGTGGCGGCATTGTCCAGGCCCAGGCCGTTGGCAGCGAAATTCAGGGTGATCAGGCCGATGGCGGGGTGGCCGCGCGGGACCTCCGGCATCAGGCGTGCGAACAGGGGGCCCAGCAGGCGCGCCAGGCTGGTCACCAGGCCGGCCTGTTCGGCGATGCGCAGAAAGCCCAGCCACAGCGTCAAGGTACCGAACAGCAGCACCATGATTTCCACCGACAGGCGCGCCATGTCGAACAGCGCGGCGATCATGGCGGCGAACACTTGCGGTTCGCCGCCTGCCCAGCGCACCAGGGCCGCGCCCGCGCCCGCGACGAAGAATGCCAGCCACAGCCGGTTCAGCATGCGTGCGGACTCGGGGCGGTCGTGGCCATTCAGTCGTCGCTGTTGGGATCGAGATGCGGGAACAGGACTTCCGTATAGCCCAGCTTGGTCAGGTCCGCCATGCGGGTCGGATACAGCCGGCCGATCAGGTGATCGCACTCGTGCTGCACGACACGCGCATGGAAACCTTCGGCCTCGCGTTCGATGGGCGTGCCGGCCGGGTCGAAACCGGTATAGCGGATGTGGCGATAACGCGGCACCAGGCCACGCAAGCCCGGCACGGACAGGCAGCCCTCCCAGCCTTCCTCCATCTCGTCGCCCAGCGGCGTGATGACGGGATTGCACAGGATGGTGCGGGGCACCGCCGGCGCATCCGGATAACGCTCGCTGCTGTCGAAACCGAAGATCACCAGCTGCAGGTCGATGCCGATCTGCGGTGCGGCCAGGCCGACACCGCCCGCCGCCGCCATGGTCTCGAACATGTCTTCGATCAAGGCGTGCAGTTCAGGGGTGTCGAAGGCCTGCACCGGCTCGGCCACGCGCAGCAGGCGCGGGTCACCCATCTTGAGGATCTGATGGATCATGTCAATCGGCGCGGCCGCTGCGCTGGATGAATTCGATCTTGTAGCCGTCGGGATCTTCGACGAAGGCGATGACGGTGGTGCCGTGCTTCATGGGGCCGGCTTCGCGCGTCACCTTGCCGCCCAGTTCGCGCACTTTGTCACAGGTTTCATAGGCGTCGGCAACTTCCAGGGCAATGTGGCCGTAGCCGTTGCCGATGTCGTAGCTGGGGGTGTCCCAGTTGTGCGTCAGTTCCAGCACGGCGCCTTCGGCCTCATCCTGGTAGCCGACGAAGGCCAGCGTGAACTTGCCGTCCGGGTAGTCTTTCTTGCGCAGCAGGCGCATGCCCAGGACCTTGGTGTAGAACTCGATCGATTTGTCCAGATTGCCGACGCGCAGCATGGTATGGAGGATACGCATGGGGGATGCTCCTTGTGCAAAGCGGTATTGTAGGACCAGCAGATGATAAACCCACGGGCCGGCGCGGGCGACGGCGAGCGGGTCAGAAGGTCGGCAGCGATGCCGGATCGTGGCGGCGCAGGATGTCGCGGGCCTGTTCATATTCCGGCAGGATGTGGCCGACTTCCGCCCAGAAGTTGCTGCTGTGGTTCATCTCGCGCAGATGCGCAAGCTCGTGGGCAATGACGTAATCGATGATGGCGGGCGCGAAATGGATCAGGCGCCAGTTCAGCATGATGTGGCCATCGCTGGTGCAGGAGCCCCAGCGGGTGGCCGCCGAGGACAGGCGCCAGCGCTTGATCTTCAGGCCGCTGACCTGCAGGAAATGTCCCAGGCGTGCGCCGAACCAGACGCCCGCGCGCTGTTGCAGCCACGCCTGCGCGGCGTCGCGCACGCGCGGTCCGTCGGCATCGGCGGGCAAGGCCAGGCGCAGCAGGTCGCCATCGAGCGGGGCGTCGGCGTCGCCGGCCAGCGCGGCATGGCGGTCGTGCGAGCCCAGGCTGATGACGATACGCTTGCCCAGATAGGGCAGGGCGCCCCCGGGCTGCCAGCGCGTCTGCGACAAGGCCATCTGTTCCTTGCGGTCGTGCCAGGCCAGCAGCTTCGTCAGGATCCAGCGGGATTTCTCCAGCACCGCCTCGTCGATCTGCTTCAAGGTCACCCAATTGGGCGCGGTCACCCGCAGCCCGTCATCCGTGACGACGAAACCGATGCTGCGGCGGCGCGAACGCTGCAGGACGAAGCCGATGGCTTGTTGCGGCGCCTGCACCACGCGCCAGCGCGCACCGTCAGGCAGGGTGGGGGGACAAGGCGTGGGAACTTGCAGCAGGGGGCTGGACGGCGCCAGGGAAAAGCCTGGTCCCGGGCCGCCGTTCCTGGGCGCAGGCGTGCCGGGTGACGAGGCGGCCGGGCCGGTACCGGGCTCAAGCAATGCGGGCGCCGGTGCGGCGGGCCTGGCGCCTGCATCGGCACCAGCCAGACCCCCGGCATCGGTATGCGCTTCGAGCGGCGAGCGCTCGCCCACGTCGCCGGCAGCGGGTGCCGGCGCGTTGAACAACAATTCGAGCTGATTATTCCGCGCCATACCTTTCAGGGTTGAGGCGATGCATCTCGCCTTCGATCCAGGCCTGAACCTCGCGGTTCAATTCTTCAGGGGTCTTGCCTTGCGATTCTATCGCGGGACCGATGCTGACCGTGATCAGGCCCGGCCGCTTGATGAAGGCATTGCGCCGCCAGCATTCGCCGGCATTGTGCGCGATGGGAATCACCGGCGCGCCCGTGCGCGACGCCAGCAACGCGCCGCCCATCTTGAAGCGCGCCGTCTTGCCCGGCGCGACGCGCGTGCCTTCGGGAAACAGCAGGGGCCAGCGGCCTTCTTCCAGCCGCAGCTTGCCCTGGCGCACCACCTGTTCGAAGGCGTCGCGCCCTTTGCTGCGGTCGATGGCGATCATGCGCAGCAGCGCCAGGCCCCAGCCGAAGCAGGGCACCCAATGCAGGGAACGCTTGTAGACGAAGCAGACCTCGCGCGGCATATGGGAAGGGAAAAACAGGGTTTCCCATGCCGACTGGTGCTTGGACAGCAGAATGGCCGGCCCGTCAGGCAGGTTCTCCCACCCTTGCACGCGCCAGCGGATGCCGCAGATGACGCGCGCGCCCCAGACGGCCAGGCCGGGCCAGCCCACCGTCAGGCGGTAGCGCCAGTGCTGCGGCAGCGGCGCCCACAGGATGCAGGCCAGGGCGTAAGGGATGACGGTGACGGACAGGAACAGCAGATAAACCAGAGAACGCAGGAAGGCCAAGGGTCAAGCCTCCCCAAGCAGGATGTTGGCCACGGCGGCCAGGTCGTCGGCCACGCGCGTGCCTTCCGGCAGCGTGCCCTTGGCCATGGTCTTGATGCCGTTGCCGGTCTTCACCAGCCAGGGCGCGCAGCCCATCGCCGAGCAGGCCTGCAGGTCGCGCAAGGAGTCGCCCACGGCCGGCACGCCGGCCAGGTCGATGTCGTAACGGTCGGCGATCTGCCGGTACATGCCGGGCAGCGGCTTGCGGCAGTCGCAGCCGTCTTCCGGCAGATGCGGACAGAGGAAGATGGCGTCGATGGCGCCGCCCGCCACCGTCACCTCGCGCCGCATCTTGGCGTGGATGGCATTCAGCGTGGCCATGTCGAACAGGCCGCGCCCCAGGCCGGACTGGTTGGATGCCACCACCACGGTCCAGTCCGCCTGGCGCAGGCGCGCGATGGCCTGTAGCGAACCGGGCAGGGCGATCCACTCGCCGGGCGATTTGACGAAGGCGTCACTGTCCTGGTTGATGACGCCGTCACGGTCGAGAATGATCAGTTTCACTGGGCCAGCCTGGAAATGTCCGCCACTTTGTTCATCAGGCCATGTAACTGGCCCAGCAGGGCCAGCCGGTTGGCGCGCACGGCCGGGTCGTCGGCCATGACCATGACATCGGCAAAGAAGGCATCCACCGGGGCGCGAGCCTGTGCCAGGGTGCTCAGGCTGGCGGCGAAATCGCCGGCGTCGAACTGCGCCTGGGCACGCGGGCTGAGGTCGGCGATGGCCTGGGCCAGCGCCTGCTCGGCGGGTTCGGACAGGCGGGCCGCGTCGAGCGTGGCGATGCCGTCCTCGGCCTTCTTCAGCAGGTTGCCGACGCGCTTGTTGGCGGCGGCCAGGCTGGCGGCTTCGGGCAGGGCGCTGAAATCGGTGACCGCCCGCACGCGCGCCGACACCTGGTGCAGGGGCGGCGCCAGGGCAATCACGGCATCCACGGCGGTGCGATCGAAATCGGCGACCAACTGGTTGCGATAGCGTTCGAAGATGAAGGTCCGCACCTCGGCAACCGCCTTCTCCAGGTCGGCCGGCGCGATCTGGCCGGCGTCGAAGGTGGCGGCGGCCAGGTCCAGCACGCCGTCCAGGGTCAGGGGACCGTTCTGGCTGATCTTCAGCAGGCCGCCCGCGGCCAGTTGCTCGAAGGCGCTGATCACGCCCAGGGCGGCACGGCGCAAGCCATAGGGATCGCGCTCACCGGTGGGGGCCAGGCCGATGCCCCAGATGCCCACCAACGTTTCGGCGCGCTCGGCGATGAACAGGATGGCGGCGGTCAGGCTGGCGGCATCGACGGGCGTGTCCATGCGGTTGCGGTACTGCCCGCGCAGGGCCGCCACCACGTCCTCCGGTTCGCCGTCGGCCTGGGCGTAGTAGGCGCCCATGATGCCTTGCAGCTCGGGGAATTCGCCGACCATATTGGTGCCCAGGTCGGCCTTGGCCAGCAGGGCGGCGCGGTCGGCATTGCGCGGGTCCACCCCCAGCGCGGCGGCGATGCCGCGGGCGATGGCGCGCACGCGCTCGACGCGCTGCAGCTGCGTGCCCAGCTTGTTGTGATAAACGATGCTGCCCAGTTGCTCGACCCGTTCGGCCAGCGGCGTCTTGCGGTCGGTGACGAAGAAGAATTGCGCATCGGCCAGGCGCGGACGCACCACGCGCTGGTTGCCTTCGACGATGTTGACCGGATCGGCCACCTGCATATTGCTGACGATCAGGAAGCGATGCGTCAGCTTGCCGGTCGCGGGCGAGAACAGCGGGAAGTACTTCTGATTCAGCCGCATGGTCAGGATCAGGCATTCCTGCGGCACATCCAGGAATTGCGCTTCGAACTCGCCCACGTAGACCGTGGGATGCTCGACCAGGGCGGTCACTTCGTCCAGCAGGGCGGTGACTTCGGGATCGTCGCCCAGCGTGGCGCCCAGCTGGCCGGCGTGCGCGTCGAGCTGACGCTGGATTTCGGCACGGCGGGTGTCGAAGGCGGCGATGACCTTGCCTTGCTCGAACAGTTGCGTGACGTAGCTGTCGGCGTCGGCGATGGCGATCTCGCCCTTGCTCATGAAGCGGTGGCCCAGGGTCTTGCGGCCGGCGATCAGGCCCAACGCGGCCACCGGCACGATGTCGGCGCCGAACAGCGCCACCAGGCCGTGTGCAGGGCGCACGAACTTCACCGTGGTCTGGCCATCGGCCAGTTGATAGCTCATCACCTTGGGGATGGGCAGACCGGCGATGCCGGCATCGATGGCGTCCTGCAGGCCGGCGGCCAGGGCCGCGCCGGGCGCTTTGCCGCGCGCCACCAGCACGTCCTGCTTGCCGTCGGATTCACGTGCCAGCGTGGCGGGATCGATGTGTTCAAGGCCCTTGGCGGCCAGCTTCTTCAGCAACGCGGGCGTGGCTTTGCCGTCGGCGTCCAGGCCGATCTTCACCGGCATCAGTTTTTCGCTGTATTCCTGGTCGGGGGCTTGCGCCAGCACGGCCGACAGGCGCACGGCCAGGCGGCGCGGGGTGGCGTAAGGCGCCACGGTGCAGGCGGGCGCCAGCAGGCCGCGCGCGGCCAGCGTGGCGCGCACGCTTTCGGCGAAGGACTCGCCCAGCTTGCGCAAGGCCTTGGGCGGCAGTTCCTCGGTCAGCAGTTCGACCAGCAGGGGGCGGGGAGAGGCATTCATGGTTGGCGTCGATTGCTGCGTCATCGTTATTCCACGGCCTCCGTCTTCGGAGCCGTTCCCAGCATGGGAAAGCCCAGCCGTTCACGCGATTCGTAATAGGCCTGGGCGATGGCACGCGACAGGTTGCGGATGCGGCCGATATAGGCGGCGCGTTCGGTCACGCTGATGGCGCCGCGCGCATCCAGCATGTTGAACGTGTGGGCGGCCTTGAGCACCGCCTCGTAGGCCGGCAGGGCCAGCGGCACTTCCATCAGGCGCTTGGCTTCGGACTCGTAGTCGTTGAAGTGCGCGAACAGCATGTCGGCCGAGGAGTACTCGAAGTTATAGGTGGACTGTTCCACTTCGTTCTGGTGGAACACGTCGCGGTAGTACACGGGGCGGCCGTTGTGCCCTTCGGTCCAGACCAGGTCGTACACGCTTTGCACGTCCTGCAGATACATGGCCAGGCGTTCCAGGCCATAGGTGATCTCGCCCGTGGTGGGGCTGCAATTCAGGCCGCCGACCTGCTGGAAGTAGGTGAACTGGGTCACTTCCATGCCGTTGAGCCAGACTTCCCAGCCCAGGCCCCAGGCGCCCAACGTGGGGTTTTCCCAGTCGTCCTCGACGAAGCGGATGTCGTGCTGTCGCGGGTCGATGCCCAGCGCTTCCAGCGAACCGATGTACAGGTCGAGGATTTCCGGCGGCGCCGGCTTCAGGACCACCTGGTACTGGTAGTAATGCTGCAGCCGGTTGGGGTTCTCGCCGTAGCGGCCATCCTTCGGGCGGCGCGAAGGCTGCACATAGGCCGCGCGCCAGGGTTCCGGGCCGATGGCGCGCAGGAAAGTGGCGGTGTGCGACGTACCCGCCCCCACTTCCATATCGTAGGGCTGCAGCAGCGCGCAGCCCTGCTTGTCCCAGTATTCCTGGAGTTTGAGGATGATTTGCTGAAAAGTGAGCATAGGGCGGGGCGTTTGACTGCCGGCTGTCGATGACAAACCCGGCATTTTAACTGGAGCGGCCGAGGGACGTATTATGCGGAATTCAGGGCGGTCGGCCCAAGGGTGTACCGGTAGCTCGACGGGGAGGCGCATGCTCCCGTGCAGCGGACCTGGACCCCGCCGCGGCCCGCCCGCAGATTACTTACAACGAGGAGCTAACTCATGTCCGACCTGATCAAGGTGGAAGTCGCCGACGGCATCCAGATCATCACCATCAACCGTACCGACGCCCGTAACGCCATCAACCTGGCCGCCGCCAAGGAGATGGCCGCCGCCCTGGATGAGCTGGACAACCGGGCGGACGTGCGCATCGGCATCCTGACCGGGGCCGGCAATACCTTTTCCTCGGGCATGGACCTGAAGGCCTTCGCCCAGAGCGGCGAGCGTCCGCTGATTCCCGGGCGGGGATTCGCCGGGTTGAATGAAGCACCTCCCAAGAAGCCCCTGATCGCCGCCGTGGAAGGCTATGCGCTGGCCGGCGGTTGTGAAATGGCGCTGGCTTGCGATCTCATCGTGGCGGCGCGCAACGCCAATTTCGGCCTGCCGGAAGTCAAGCGCGGGCTGGTGGCGGGGTCTGGCGGCATGGTGCGCCTGCCGCGCCGCCTGCCGTATCACATTGCCATGGAGATCGTGCTGACCGGCGACATGCTGACGGCCGAGCGTGCCCATGCGTACGGGCTGGTGAATCGCCTGACCGAGCCGGGACAGGCTTTGGAGGGCGCGTTGACGCTGGCGCGGGCCATCGTCGAGAACGGCCCGCTGGCCGTGCAGACCGCCAAGAGCATCGTGGCGCAGTCGGGCGATTGGGAGCAGGAAGGCATGTTCGACCGCCAACGGCCGTTGATCGCGCACATTTTCACGTCCGCCGACGCCAAAGAAGGCGCCACCGCCTTTGCAGAGAAGCGCAAGCCCGTCTGGACGGGCAAGTAATCCGCGGATAGCCGCAGGGGATTCCCGGCGTATCAGGTGGCCCCGGCCCGCGTCGGGCATGGGGCTACAATCCCGCCGGTTTTCCTTTCTAACAACTTTGCCCCCTTGCCATGACCGTCACCATCAAGGAAGAGGATTTCATCCAGTCGATCGCCGATGGGATCCAGTTCATCAGCTACTACCATCCCGTCGACTACATCCGCCACCTGGCGCGCGCCTACGAGCGCGAGGAAAGCCCGGCCGCGCGCGACGCCATTGCCCAGATCCTGACCAACTCGCGCATGTGCGCCGAGGGCAAGCGTCCGCTGTGCCAGGATACCGGCATCGTCAATGTCTTCCTCAAGGTCGGCATGAACGTGCGTTTCGATACCCGCCGCAGCCTGCAGGAACTCTGTGACGAAGGCGTGCGCCGCGGCTATCTGAACTCCGACAATCCCCTGCGCGCCTCGGTGCTGGAAGATCCGCTGTTCTCCCGCCGCAATACCAAGGACAACACGCCCTGTATCGTCAACGTCGAACTCGTCCCCGGGGACAAGGTCGACGTGCAGCTGGCCTCCAAGGGCGGCGGTTCGGAAAACAAGTCCAAGTTCGCCATGCTCAATCCCAGCGACTCGCTGGTGGACTGGGTGCTGAAGACCGTTCCCTCCATGGGCGCGGGCTGGTGTCCGCCGGGCATGCTGGGCATCGGTGTCGGCGGCACGGCCGAGAAAGCGGCGCTGATGGCCAAGCAGTCGTTGATGGAAGACATCGACATGTACGAACTGCTGGAACGCGGCCCCAGCAGCAAGCTGGAAGAACTGCGCATCGAACTGTACGAGAAGGTCAATGCGCTGGGCATCGGCGCCCAGGGCCTGGGCGGCCTGACCACGGTGCTGGACGTCAAGATCGCCACCTTCCCTACCCACGCGGCGTCGCTGCCCGTGGCCATGATCCCCAACTGTGCGGCCACCCGCCACGCGCACTTCGAGCTGGACGGCTCGGGCCCGGCCCACCTGGCCGCGCCGTCGCTTTCCGAATGGCCGGAAGTGCACTGGGCGCCGGACTACAACAAGTCCAAGCAGGTCAACCTGGATACCCTGACGCGCGAAGAAGTGGCCAGCTGGAAACCGGGCCAGACGCTGCTGCTGTCGGGCAAGATGCTGACCGGCCGCGATGCCGCGCACAAGCGCATCCAGGACATGCTGGCCAAGGGCGAGTCCCTGCCGGTGGATTTCGCCAACCGCGTCATCTACTACGTCGGTCCGGTCGATCCGGTCCGCGACGAAGTGGTCGGCCCGGCCGGTCCCACCACGTCCACCCGCATGGACAAGTTCACCGACATGATGCTGGACAAGACCGGCCTGATCGCCATGATCGGCAAGTCAGAGCGCGGTCCGGTGGCGATCGAGGCCATCCGCAAGCATGGCTCGGCATACCTGATGGCAGTGGGCGGCGCCGCCTACCTGGTGTCCAAGGCCATCCGTTCGGCCAAGGTCCTGGCCTTCGCCGACCTGGGCATGGAAGCGATCTACGAGTTCGACGTCAAGGACATGCCCGTGACGGTGGCCGTGGACGCCCAGGGCACGTCGGTGCACACCACCGGCCCGAAGGAATGGCAGGCGCGCATCGGCAAGATCCCGGTCGCAACGGCGTGATGACGATGGGCCGATACTTCGGTCCAAAGCCTGGCTCGAAGTCTGGTCGGTAGTCCGGACCGGGCTTCGGCTCGTAGCCCGGCTCGTAGTCTGGTGGGTAGTCCGCTGAAGCAGGCAACCGGCTCAGGGCAGGCGTTCGATCGCCTGCCCGCCCAGGCCCGCCAGCAGGTCCGCCGCGCGGCCTTGCGCCAGCCTCATCCCGGGCGCCAGGTCCACCAGCGGACGCAGGACGAAAGCCCGTTCATGCATGCGTGGATGCGGCACAGTCAGGCGCGGGCCATGCAGGGTCTGGTCGCCGTACAACAGCAGATCCAGGTCCAGCGTGCGCGGTGCATTGTGATAAAGCCGCTCGCGGCCATGGCGCTGCTCCAGTGCCTGTAGCAGATCCAGCAGCGCCTCGGGCGCCAGCGTGGTACGCAGCCGCGCCACGGCATTGACGTAATCGGGGCCGCCGGCATCGACCGGCGCGGTTCGATAGAACGGCGACGCCGTGCAATCCGCTATGCCGTCGCTGGCGGCCAGTTCATGCAACGCGGCGCGCAATGTCGCACCGGCATCGCCCAGGTTGGCGCCCAGGCCGATCCAGGCCGTGGCGCCGCCCGTCATTCGGCGCTGTCCTGTTGCGGGGCGCCGCCGGGCTTGCGGCGCGGACGGCGGCGCCGGCGAGCTGCAGGTTCTTCCTCGCGGGCGCGCGGCGCGCGCGAAGCCTCGTCGATCATCTGCGCACGGGTGATGTCGTCGCCATTGGCCAGGTCCATCCACCATTGCGCCAGCACGCTGTCGAATTCGCCGGCCGCGGCGCGCAACTGCAGGAAGTCGCAGGCGGCGCGCAGGCGCGGCTGCTCCAGCATGCGGTAGGCACTCTTGCCGACGCGGCGTTCGAAACGCGGCTGCATGAACCAGATCTCGCGCATGTCGGAGGAGAAGCGGCGCTGGATGGCCAGCTTTTCCGTCTGTTCTTCCAGCACCGAGTCGGCGGCCTGGATCAGCGCGGGGATGGTCTGCTCTCCGCCCTTGGACAACTGGCGCCAGCGCGATTCCACCTGCTGCCACAACAAGGCGGCGAACAGGAAGCTGGGGCTGATGCTCTTGCCGGCGCGCACACGCGCATCGGTACGTTCCAGGGCCAGTTCGACGAAGTTCTCGCCGCCGGGCTGCTCCAGCACCACGTCCAGCAGGGGCAGCACGCCGTGGTGCAGGCCCTGGGCGCGCAACTGGCGCAGGCAATCCATCGCGTGGCCGCAGGTCAGCAGCTTGAGCATCTCGTCGAACAGGCGCGAGGCCGGTACGTTCTCGATCAGTTCGGCCATGACGCGGATGGGTTCGCGCGTGGCCGGGTCGATGGTGCCGTTGAGCTTGGCCGCGAAACGTACCGCGCGCAGCATGCGCACAGGGTCTTCGCGGTAACGCTTGTTGGGATCGCCGATCATGCGCACGATGCGCTTCTTCAGGTCGGCGACGCCGTTGTGATAATCGATGACCTCTTCGGACAGCGGATCGTAGTACAGCGCATTCAGGGTGAAGTCGCGGCGCGCCGCGTCCTCCGCCTGCGAGCCGAACACGTTGTCGCGCAGGATGCGGCCATGCTCATCCGTTTCCTGGTCTTCCGTGGCGGGGGCGCGGAAGGTGGAGGTCTCGATGATCTCCTGGCCGAACACGACGTGCACCAGTTGGAAACGGCGGCCGATGATGCGGGCGCGGCGGAACAAAGGACGAATTTCTTCCGGCGTGGCGTTGGTAGCGACGTCGAAGTCCTTGGGCTCGATGCCGACGATCAGGTCGCGTACCGCGCCCCCGACGATGTAGGCCTCGAAGCCGTGCTGGCGCAGCACCTCACAGACTTTGATCGCGTGCCGCGAAACGTTGCGGCGATCGATCCCGTGCTTGTCTTGCGATATCCGCAGGGGACCGCGAGCCGGGAAGAGCCGGCCGACGAATTTTCTTATGGTTTCAGTGATCATCGATTTTCAGGACTTGGCATCTTCCATGTGCGCGAACAGGTCCAGCACCTGCCAGCCGCGCGTTTGCGCGATCTCGCGCAGCGCCGGGCTGGGGTTGGCTGCGATCGGGCGATTGACGACTTCCAGCAGGGGAACGTCGTTGACCGAGTCGCTATAAAAAAACGTTTCGGAGAAATCCGCAAGCGCCAGCCCCATGCCGGCCAGCCAGTCGTTGACGCGCAACACCTTGCCTTCCTTGAAACTGGGCACGCCCTCGATGCGGCCGGTGTAGCGGCCTTCGACGTATTCAGCTTCCGTGGCAATCAGGTGGGGCACGCCGAAGGCGCGCGTGATCGGCGCGGTGACGAAGCGGTTGGTGGCGGTGACGACGGCGCACAGGTCGCCGGCTTCCAGGTGCGATTGCACCAGGCGGACGGCCGGCAGGGAAATGGCGGGACGGATCACCAGCGCCATGAACTCTTCATGCCAGGCGGCCAGGTCGAACGGCGTATGCGCCGCCAGCAGGCCCAGCATGAACTCGGCCGACTGCTCTGCAGTCAGCTCGCCGCGGTTGTAGCGGTCCATCAGGTCTTCGTTGCGGGCGCGCGCCTCGTCGGGGTCGCCGGCGCGGCCGGTGCGCGCCAGGAAATCGGCCCATTGGTAATCGCTGTCCAGGGGCAGCAGGGTGTGGTCCAGGTCAAACAGGGCCAGGCGACGGGCAGAACTCATTTCGTATGTGTATCCGGATCTGCCAGCATGGTACGCAGCAGGGAGATGTTGATGGGCCGGCGGGTAGCCAGCGAGTAGCGGTCGAGCGCGTCCAGCAGGGTGGCCAGCCGGCGCATGTCGCGATCGTAATGGGTCAGCATCCAGTTGAGCACTTCCGGGCTCAATTGCAGCCCCCGTTCGGCGGCCTGCCTGCCCAGCGCTTCCAGCTTGTCCGCATCGGACAATTGGGCCAGCCCGTACACCAGGTCCCAACCCAGGCGAGTGCGCAGATCTTCGCGCAGCGGCATCGCCAACGGCGCACGGTCACCCGCGACGGCCAGGGCGAAGGCGCGTCCGGTCGCGGCGGATTCGCGCCAGCGATTGTACAAGGCAAACAGCGCGGCCTGTCCGGCGTCGTCCATGAGATGGATGTCGTCCACCGCGATCACCGGCGGCATGGCCGCCTGGGCGTCGCTCTGGGCCAGGGCGGGCAGGGCGGCGCGTGCTTCCATGCCCGCGGTGATGTAACGTGCTCCCGGAACCGAGGCCAGCGCACGCAGCAGGTGGCTGCGCCCGCAGCCGGCCGCGCCCCACAGATACAGGGCCCGCCCCGGTGCCAGCGCGCGCACGGCCGCCAGCGCCGGGTGGTTGGGGCCGGCGACGAAGTTGGCCAGCGTAGGCGCTGACTCAGGCAGAACGGATAGCAACAACTGGCGGTTCATGACGACTGACTGGCGAAGCTGGCGGCTTCACGTAAAATCCTGGTGGTTTACCCAAAAAATCCTGCAATTGTCACACACCCGACGGTTTTTCTCATGACAAATCAACCCCAAGCCCCGTTGACCTATCGCGACGCCGGCGTCGACATCGACGCAGGCGACGCCCTGGTCGATCGCATCAAGCCGTTGGCTGCCCGTACCATGCGCGCGGGCGTGCTGGCCGGCATCGGCGGCTTCGGCGCGCTGTTTGAAGTGCCGAAGAAATATCGTGAGCCCGTGCTGGTGTCCGGTACCGATGGCGTCGGCACCAAGCTCAAGCTGGCCTTCGAATGGAACCGGCATGACACCGTCGGTATCGATCTGGTGGCGATGAGCGTAAACGACATTCTCGTGCAAGGCGCGGAATCGTTGTTCTTCCTCGATTATTTTGCCTGCGGCAAGCTGTCGGTGGATACCGCGGCCGCCGTGGTCGGCGGTATCGCGCGCGGCTGCGAATTGGCCGGCTGCGCCTTGATCGGCGGCGAGACCGCGGAAATGCCCGGCATGTATCCCGACGGCGAGTACGACCTGGCCGGCTTCGCGGTGGGCGCGGTGGAGAAGTCCGCCATCATCGACGGCAAGTCGATCCAGCCCGGCGACGTGGTGCTGGGCCTGGCTTCCAGCGGCGCGCATTCCAACGGCTTTTCCCTGCTGCGCAAGATCATCGATCGCGCCGGCGCCAAGCCGACCGACGATTTCCACGGGCAGCCCCTGGGGGACGTCGTCATGGCGCCGACCCGCATCTACGTCAAGCAGGTGCTGGCCGCCCTGGCCGCGCACGGCACGGCCATCAAGGGCATGGCGCACATCACGGGCGGCGGTTTGCTCGATAACGTGCCGCGTATCCTGCAGCCCGAGCTGGCCGTGACGCTGCACCGCGACGCGTGGGCCATGCCCCCGCTGTTCAGCTGGCTGCAGCAGCATGGCGGCGTGGCCGATACGGAAATGCATCGTGTGTTCAACTGCGGCATCGGCATGGTGATCGTCGTTGATGCGGCGCAGGCCGACGCCATTGCCGCCACCTTGCGCGCGCAGGGTGAAACGGTGGACCGCATTGGTGAAGTGGTCGCCCGCCAGGGCGACGCGCCGCAGACGGTGGTGGTGTAAGTCACGGTGGGTCGGGCCGGGCCGTCGGATGGGATGATTCGATGGCCTGTTCCGACGATTTGGCCGGCCTCGTATTCCCGAAGCTGGCTCTGGTGCCCTCGGTTGTCGCCGGCTAGCCGGCTTGGACCGAATGCGCATCCTTATCCAGCAGCGGCGCGCAGGCATCAATGACCTGCGCGACCGCATCGCCGGCCAGGCAATCGACGATGGTCCTGTCCGGCTGCGCTCGCAGCCAGGTGATCTGCCGCTTGGCCAGTTGCCGCGTGGCGGCGATGCCACGTTCGCGGGCCTCGGCCAGGTCGGCCTGGCCGTCCAGATAGTCCCAGAATTGCCGATAGCCGACGCAGCGCACCGACGGCAGTCCCGGGTGCAGGTCGCCCCGTGCCTTCAGTGCGCGCACTTCGTCCACCAGCCCGGCCGCCAGCATGGCGTCGAAGCGCTGCGCGATACGTTCGTGCAGGCGCAGGCGGTCTGAAGGCTCCAGGCTGATCGTTACATAGCGGTAGGAAGGTTCATCTTTGGCGCCGCCGCCCGCTGCTGCGCTGGGCTCGCCACTGCCCCCCGCGCCTGTCTCGGTCCCTGCCAAGGACTCGACCTCGGCTTCGGTGTTGCCCCTGGAGGTCTTGCCCAACAGGGCCGACATGGGCTGGCCGGTCAGCAGGCAGATTTCCAGCGCCCGCTGGATGCGCTGGCTGTCGTTCGGCGCCAGCCGCGCGGCGGTGACGGGATCCAGCCGCGCCAGTTCCGCGTGAAGCGCCGGCCACCCCGACCGGGCGGCGCGCTCGTCCAGGTCGGCGCGCAACACGGGATCGGCCTGCGGCAGATCGTCCAGGCCGTCGCGCAGGGCCTTGTAGTAAAGCATCGTGCCGCCCGCCAGCAAGGGAATGCGCCCGCGCGCATGGATGGCGGCGATCAGCGCCAGTGCATCGGCGCGGAATTCGGCGGCGGAATAGGATTGCGCGGGGTCGCGGATATCCAGCAGATGCTGCGGCACATGCCGCTGCTCTTCAGGCGAGGGCTTGGCCGTGCCGATATCCATGCCGCGATAGATGGTGGCGGAATCCACATTGACGATTTCCAGCGGCCAGCGCCGGGCCAGCGCCAGCGTCGCGGCGCTTTTCCCGGCCGCGGTGGGGCCGGCGAGGCAGATGATGGGCAGATGAGCCATGTAATAGGACTGGCTTTAATGGGTGTGTATCGAATTCGCCAAGCGACCATGGGGTCCGGCTGAAGATCCGGGCAGCGGCCGGGCTGACGGCGGGCGCTGCTTCGGCCTGCGGCTATTGCCCCCGTAAAAACAGCTTGTCCAGGTCGGACATCGACCACTGGGTCCAGGTCGGCCGCCCGTGATTGCACTGGTCGGCGCGCTCCGTGGCTTCCATCTGGCGCAGCAGTGCGTTCATTTCATCGAGGGTCAGGCGGCGGTTGGCGCGTACCGACCCGTGGCAGGCCATGGTGGAGAGCAACTCATTGCGCTGCTCGGTCAGCAGGCGCGATACGCCCACCGCGCCGAGATCGCGCAGGATCGCCCGCGCCAGGGTTTCGACATCGCCGCGCGCCAGCAGCGCCGGCACGGAACGCACCGCGATGGCGGTGGGGCCGGCGGGGCGCAGTTCGAAACCCAGTTCGATCAGTTCGTCGCGGTATTCCTCCACCAGCGCGACGTCCTTTTCCTGGGCGTTGAACACCACCGGCACCAGCAGATCCTGGCGCGGCAGTTCGCGCTGGTCCAGCGCGCGCTTGAGTTGCTCGTAGACCACGCGCTCGTGCGCCGCATGCATGTCCACCAGCACCAGGCCGCGCCGGTTCTGCGCCAGGATGTAGATGCCATGCAACTGCCCCAGGGCCATGCCCAGCGGCTGCTCATCGTCTTCGGACCAGTTCGCGCTTGTGCCGGCGCCTGCGCGCACGCCCGCGCTTGCGGCGGAACCCGTGTCCAAGCCTGCACCGGAGCCACTGCCGGTGTCCATCCGGCCGGCGGGCGGCTCCGAGATTTGCAGGGACTGGCCTGTCCCCATGGCCGTTTCCAGGTTCGGGTAACGGAAACCGCTTGCGCGGCTGGCCGCGGCGCCGTCCTGCGCCCCCTGCTGGTGGCCCTTCGTCTGACCACCTCCCGCGGCGTCGAAACCGTCATTGGCCGACGGGTGGGAATAGCCTCCGTCATTCAATGCATGGCCCGCGCCTGGAGCGCCGTATCCCCCTTCGGCAGGCGAATAGCCATGCGTTGGGCGCGCGCCATCCGCGCCGCCCTCGGCCTGGTTTTCAGGCGCGTAGTGATTGCTTGAAGAAAGATCTCGCGCGTGGGCCCCGGACCCCGGTGCCCGGTTCTCCACGGCGTCGCCACCGGCCGGGGGTGTGGCGCCCCGGCCAGCGTTCGCCGCGGGCGTGTTTTCGCCGCCTAGCGGGCGATACAGCGTTTGCCAGTCACCGCCGCCGCTGGCTGGTGTGTGCAAGCGGAAAGGAACTTGCGAATGGGGGCGCGGGGCATTGCCTGCGTTGGCGCTACCGGGCGCAGGGCGCAGGAAGCCGCCGCCAGCGCCCAGCCCGGCGCTGCCACCGCTGTCCGGCGCGCCGGTACCGCCCGATGCGCCTGCGTGTCCGGCGCCGGCCGAAGCCGCGGCCCCGGCGACACCGCTGTGGCCGCCGGTCTGCGCCAGCACCTGCCCGACCGCCTGCGTGACGAAGCGATGGACGGCGCCGCTTTCGCGGAAACGCACCTCGCTCTTGGCCGGATGCACATTGACATCCACCGCGGCCGGATCGATTTCCAGGAACAGCACATAAGCCGGCTGGCGGTCGCCATGCAGCACGTCCGCATACGCCGCGCGCAGCGCGTGGCTGACCGTGCGATCGCGCACGAAACGCCCGTTGACGTACAGATACTGCCGATCCGCCCGCGCCCGCGCGGCCGTGGGGCGCGTGATCATGCCCGTCAGCGATACCGGGCCGACCTCATGCGACAGCGGCAGCCCGTGCTCGGAAAACTCCGCGCCCAGCACGTCGCGGATGCGGCGGAAGGGATCGGTCGGCAGCCATTGGCGGTGGGCGCGGTCCTGGTTGAACAGCCGGAAGGCAATACCCGGGTAGGCCAGGGCAATGCGTTCCATCGCATCCAGGCAGTGGCCGAATTCAGTGGCCTCGGCACGCAGGAATTTACGGCGCGCGGGTACGGCGTCGAACAACTGCCGCACATCCATGGTGGTGCCGGCGGGGCCCGCGGCCGGCGCTACCTCCCCGCCGCTGCCGTCGATCTGCCAGGCATTCTGGCTGTCACGCGTGCGTGAAGTTATCGTCAAACGCGCCACCGAGGCGATGGAGGCCAACGCTTCTCCCCGGAAGCCCATCGACGCTACCGATTCCAGTTCATGCAGATTGGCGATCTTGCTGGTGGCATGTCGCCGCAGCGCCAGGGGCAGCTCATCCGGTGGAATGCCGCTGCCGTCGTCGGTGACGGCAATCCTTCGGATGCCGCCGCCTTCCAGCCGCACCTCGATGGCGCGGGCGCCGGCGTCGATGGCGTTTTCCAATAATTCCTTCAGTACCGAGGCAGGGCGCTCGATCACCTCGCCAGCGGCAATCTGGCTGATCAGGAGGTCGGGCAACGCGGCAATGGGACGGCGATCGGACATGGGGCTGGGCAGGGCGGCAGGGTAGCCGTGAGAGCTAAGGCGAAAGGGCTGCGGCGTATTGCCGCAACACAGGGTTTGCGATCGATTTTAGCTGGATGCCGCAGTCGGCTATATTCCCGGGTCACCCTTAATGTTTTTGCTGAAGCTGATCACATGCTCGATTTACTGAATATGGTGTTGCATATCGATCAGACCCTCGGGGTCTGGGTCGCGGAGTATGGGGCATGGGTGTATCTCGTTCTGTTCCTGATTGTTTTCGCCGAAACCGGTTTTGTCGTCATGCCGTTCCTGCCGGGCGATTCGCTGTTGTTCATCGCAGGGGCGTTCGGCGCGTCCGGCCATATCGATCCCGTGCTGCTGGCGGTACTGCTGGTGGTCGCGGCGGTGACGGGCAATACCTTGAACTACGTCATCGGCCGTGCGATCGGACCGAAGGTGTTTTCCACGAACCTGCGTTTCCTGGATCGTGACGCATTGATGCGCACGCATGCGTTCTACGAGAAGCACGGCGGCAAGACCATCGTCATGTCGCGCTTCATTCCGCTGGTGCGTACTTTCGCGCCCTTCGTCGCGGGCGTGGCTGACATGAGCGTGGCGCGGTTCCAGCTTTTCAACATCACCGGCGGTTTGCTGTGGGTGCTCAGCCTGGTGACCGCGGGTTATTTCTTCGGCAATATCCCGATGGTCAAGGAGCACCTGAACCTGATCGTGCTGATCGGCCTGGGCGCCGCCATCGCGCCGCTGATCCTGGCCGGCATCTGGAAAATCATCCGCCGCAAAAAGAAAGCCGCCGCCAAGACTCCGCCTTATCAGGCGTAGCAGGACAGGGCTCAAGCGCACGCCGAGGCCCTTGCCACATCAATAAAAAGGGGCTCGCTGGTTTATCCAGGGAGCCCCTTTTGAATTACCGGTGCAGTGGTCATTCACCTACGTGGCGTCGCTCACCCGCGCCAGCGGCGGATTCGTCGTCAAGTACCGCTGGATGCCGGTAAACATGGCCACCGCCAGCTTGTCCTGATGCTGGGACGACTTCAGCAGCGACTCTTCGCTGGGATTGCTGATGAAGGCCGTCTCCACCAGGATGGACGGAATGTCCGGCGCCTTCAATACGGCGAAACCGGCCTGTTCCACGCTGTCCTTGTGCAGATGGTTGATCTTCTTGATCTCCTGCAAAAAGACCGAACCCAGCTTGATCGAATCGTTGATCTGCGCGGTGGTGGACAAGTCCAGCAGCACCTTGGCGACCTGCTCGTCATGCGAACCCAGGTTGACGCCGCCGATCAGATCCGCGGCGTTCTCCTTGTCCGCCATCCAGCGTGCCGCCGAACTGCTGGCACCGCGCTGCGACAGAGCGAAGACCGACGAGCCGCTGGCGCTGGGCTTGATCCAGGCATCCGCATGAATGGACACGAACAGGTCGGCCCGCACCCGCCGCGCCTTCTGCACACGCACATGCAGCGGCACGAAGTAATCATCGTCGCGCGTCAGGAACGCGCGCATATTGGGTTGCGCATCGATCAGCGCTTTCAGCCGATGCGCGATGCGCAGCACCACGTCTTTTTCACGCAGGCCGGTGGAACCGCTGGCCCCCGGATCCTCGCCGCCATGGCCGGGATCCAGCGCAATGGTCAGCATGCGCTTGCGGCCCGCCAGCTTGGTGGAAGGCTTCTCCACCGCCGGCGGCGGCAGCGGTTGCGCGGGATTGGGCAGCGGCGCGGGCTTGGGAATCGACGCCGTCTGCGAATCCGGTCCCGGCGGGTTGCGCGAAATATCTTCCAGGATGCGCGCCAGCGGATCGTCCACATCCGGGCCGGCGGGCTGCTTCTTCAGGATCGCCAGCAGGGGATCCTGGGCCACCTTTGGATACAGATCCAGCACCAGGCGGAACTGGTAGTCCGCCACCGGCTTGAGGGTGAACACCTGCGGCGCCACGGCCTGCTTCAGGTCGAACACCAGGCGCAGCACATTGGGCCGATTCTGCGCGATGCGCAACGAACGGATATAGGGGTCGTCCTTGCGGATGCGGCCGGCCAGGTCGTTCAAGGCCTGGCTCATGGACAGGCCCTCGATATCGACCACCAGGCGGTCCGGATTTTCCAGGGTGAACTGTTCCGCCTTGAGCTCGCTATCCAGCTCCAGCGTGACGCGGGTGTATTCGTCCGCCGGCCAGGTACGCACGGCCAGCAGGGTCGCGGCCTGGGCGAAACTGGGGATGACCGGCAAGACGATCAAAGTGGCGGCCGCCCCGATGAGGCGGCGGCGGGTCATGGCGCTGCGGGTGGCGGGGGCGCCGGGTTCAGGACGATCGCGTTCAGCCATAGTTGCCCTTTAGCGGAGTAAGCCGTCAACGTGGCGTCGCGTCCCTGGCCTGCGTAATCCAGGGAAATTTGCAGATCGGGAGGGGAGAGCAGACCCTCCGCTTTCTCCGGCCATTCAATCAAAACGACCGCATCGTCCCGCAATAAATCGCGAAAACCTGCGTCCAGCCACTCGCGCGGATCGCTAAATCTATAAAAATCAAAGTGATAGAAGTATAAGTTAAAAACTTTATAGCTTTCAAGCAGGGCATAGCTGGGACTTTTGATCCGCCCCTTTATGCCGCTTTCACGCAACAGGGCGCGGGTGAATGCCGTCTTGCCCGCGCCTAGCTCGCCGGACAGGTGTATGCGTCCCCCGGCCGGGACGATGCCGGAGCGGCCATCGAGCAGGGGCGCGAGCTGGCGCGCCAGGTTTTCGGTGGCGAGCTCGTCGGGCAGATGGACGGTCAGGCTTATGGGGGCGGACATGGTGGCGGGGCGAGTGGTAAAAACATGGGAATTATAGGTAGGGGCCGAGGCGCGCCCATTCGGTTGCGCGTCTTCACGCCTCTTGCCCGGTCGATTACCAACCCTGCCCCCCGCGTGCCTGCGGCATGCCAGAGGCATCAGAACGGAGCTGTACCGCCATGAAAACGCGCACCGAAAAAGATACTTTCGGACCGATCGAGGTTCCCGACGACCATCTGTGGGGGGCTCAGACTCAGCGCTCGCTGCGATTCTTCGCTATTTCGACCGAAAAAATGCCCGTGCCGCTGGTCAACGCGATGGCGCGGCTCAAGCGTGCCGCCGCGCAGGTCAATGCCGAGCTGGGCGAACTGGATGCCGGCGTCGCCAAGGGCATCGTGGCCGCCGCGGACGAAGTGATCGCCGGCAAGTGGCCCGATGAGTTTCCGCTGTCGGTCTGGCAGACGGGCTCGGGCACGCAAAGCAATATGAATATGAACGAGGTGCTGGCCAACCGCGCTTCGGAAATCCTCGGCGGCGAGCGCGGCGAGGGCCGCAAGGTGCACCCGAACGACCACGTCAACCGCGGCCAATCGTCCAACGATACGTTTCCCACCGCCATGCACGTCGCTGCCGCCGTGCAGGTCGAACAGCATCTGCTGCCCGCCCTGAAAGCGCTGCGCGCCACGCTGGCGGAGAAGAGCGCCAAGTTCTATGACATCGTCAAGATCGGCCGCACGCACTTGCAGGACGCCACGCCGCTGACCCTGGGCCAGGAGCTGTCCGGCCACGTGGCCCAGCTGGACCTGTCCGAACAGCAGATTCGCGCGACGCTGCCGGGCCTGCATCAACTGGCCATCGGCGGCACCGCCGTGGGTACCGGCCTGAATGCGCATCCGGAATTCAGCGTCAAGGTGTCGGCGCAACTGGCGCACGACACCGGCGCCGCCTTCGTGTCCGCGCCCAACAAGTTCCAGGCGCTGGCCTCGCATGAAGCGCTGCTGTTCGCGCATGGCGCGTTGAAGACGCTGGCCGCGGGACTGATCAAGCTGGCCAACGACGTGCGCTGGCTGTCCAGCGGTCCCCGTTCGGGCCTGGGCGAAATCAGCATTCCGGAAAACGAACCGGGCAGCTCCATCATGCCGGGCAAGGTCAATCCGACCCAATGCGAAGCCATCACGATGCTGGGCGCCCAGGTGCTGGGCAATGACGTGGCCATCAACATCGGCGGCGCCAGCGGCAATTTCGAATTGAATGTGTTCAAGCCCCTGGTGATCCACAACTTCCTGCAGTCGGTGCGCTTGCTGACCGACGGCATGCATAGTTTCGACGAGCATTGCGCCAAGGGCATCGAGCCCAATCACGAACGCATCGCCGAACTGGTGGATCGTTCGCTGATGCTGGTGACGGCGCTGAATCCGCACATCGGCTACGACAAGGCTGCCCAGATCGCCAAGAAGGCGCATAAGGAAAACCTGTCGCTGAAGGAATCGGCGCTGAAGCTGGGGCACTTGACCGAAGAGCAGTTCAACCAGTGGGTCGTGCCCGCGGACATGACGAACGCGAAACGGTAGGTTCCCGGCGCCAGGCGCCGGGCATTCGGCGCCGCCGCCCGGCCCGTGCCGGCGTTGGCTCGCCGCGTGTCTCGAACAAGGCCGCTCCCCGCAAGGGGAGCGGCCTTTTCAATACCAGGCTCACCGCCGGCGGGTGCTGGCTTGCGCGGGCCAAATGGCATCGGCATGCCCCCTGGTCGGCCTATCCCTGTTATGCGTGTGCCGGGATTTCCTCGATATCTGATGTAAACGAATGCTGCTATTCTTCGATTTGTGAAGGACTGCGCCTGCCAAAAGCAATTCTTATTTTTCGCATCCGGAAACAGATCGGCCCGCAAACGGGCGGGTTGGAGACTTAGGAGGATTTACCAGAATGAACAAGCGTACTTTGGCCGCGGCCATTGCCCTGGGACTGTCGTTCGCCGCCACCGGCGCCCACGCCAAGGGCTATCCCGAGCACGCCATCCGCGTGATCGTGCCTTTCGCGCCTGGCGGTTCGACGGACATCATCGCCCGTCTGGTCACGCAGCGCATGAGCCAGGAACTGGGGCAGCCCTTGGTGGTCGAGAACAAGGGCGGCGCGGGCGGCGCCATCGGTGCCGCTGAAGGTGCCAAGGCTGCGCCGGACGGCTACGTGCTGTCGATCGCCACGGTATCCACGATGGCGGTCAATCCGGCATGCCGTCCCAATGACCTGCCGTACGATCCGATCAAGGATTTCCAGCCGGTCACGAACTTCGCCAACACCGCCAACGTGGTGTCGATCAATCCCAAGTTCCCGGCCAAGGATTTCAAGGAATTCGTCGAGGTCCTGAAGAAGAACCCGGACAAATATTCCTACGGCAGCTCGGGCACCTGCGGCGTGCTGCACCTGATGGGCGAGTCCTTCAAGATGGCGACCGGCACGAAGATCGTGCACGTGCCTTACAAGGGTTCGGGTCCGGCGCTGGCCGACGCGGTGGGC
This sequence comes from Achromobacter sp. HZ34, assembly GCF_002209485.1. Taxonomy (GTDB): domain Bacteria; phylum Pseudomonadota; class Gammaproteobacteria; order Burkholderiales; family Burkholderiaceae_B; genus Bordetella_C. The sequence continues at coordinate 340,714 of NZ_NJIX01000007.1, forward strand.
GGCCAGGTCGAGATCCTGTTCGACAACCTGCCTTCGTCGATGCCGCAGATCCAGGCCGGCAAGCTCAAGGCCATGGCCGTGGCGTGGCCGCAGCGCATCCCCAACATGAAGGATGTGCCGACCTTCGCCGAAGTGGGCTTCCCGGTGCTGAACCAGCCGGTATGGTACGGCTTGCTGGCACCCAAGGGCACGCCCATGGAGATCGTCAACAAGCTGCGTGACGCCGCTGTGATCGCGCTGAAGGATCCCAAGGTCATCAAGGCCCTGGACGAGCAGGGGTCGTCGCCGTCGGGTAACACGCCGGAAGAATTCGCCAAGGAGATCCAGCAGCAGTTCGACTGGGCGAAGGACGTCGTGAAGCAGCAAAACATCAAGCTGGAATAAAAGTCCCCCGTACCGCGCGGGGCGCGGCCCCCCAGGGGGCGGCACTGGCGAACCGGCTGTGCCGGTCCGCTGTGCCCGCGATCGGGAAGACCTGTGCACTGCACAGGTCTTTTTCTTTGCGGGCGGCGTCGGCATAAAATCCGGGCCATGAGCAAAGCCCGTCACGTTTCCGAAACGCCTGCCACGCAATTCCTGCGGCAGCACAAGGTTGCCTTCACCGAACATCCCTACGACTACGTCGACCACGGCGGCGCGAAGGAATCGGCGCGGCAGTTGGGCGTCGACCCGCACATCGTGGTCAAGACGCTGATCATGGAAGACGAGGCCGCGCGCCCGCTGATCATCGTGATGCACGGCGACCGCGAAGTGTCCACCAAGAACCTGGCGCGCCAGACCGGCGCCAAGAAAATCGCGCCTTGCCATCCTGATACGGCGCAACGCCATTCGGGGTATCAGGTCGGCGGCACATCACCCTTCGGCACGCGCAAGCGCATGCCGGTGTGGGTGGAAGCGAGCATCCTGGATATTCCGCGGGTCTACATCAACGGCGGCCGGCGCGGCTACCTGGTAGCCATCGCCCCGCAAGTCCTGGTGGACTTGCTCGGCGCGAAGCCGGTCAACGCAGCCTTGGAAGACTAAGCACGGCGCGCGGCGCTTGGCGTCGCCGCGCCCCTCCGTGCGTCGCTGCGCCTCGCCGCCCCGGCCGCGCCCCGCAGTGCCGGGCTGCACCCCGCAGTTCGCTGCCTGCATCCGTGCAAATAAAAACCCCCGCAACAGAGCCTGGCTCCGTTGCGGGGGCGACCGGCGCGGCGGTGGGGCCGCGCTGCGTCTCCAGCATCCGATAACGCCTACAGCATCGCCACTTCGTTCTGCACGAACTTGCGGATCCGCACCGCGTCGGCAACGCGCGAATACTTGCCTTGCGAGTCCAGCAGCACGATGGCCAGGTCGCGGCCATTGATGCGCACCATCATCACCAGGCATTCGCCCGCTTCATTGATGTAGCCGGTCTTGGACACCTTGATGTCCCAATCGGCGTTGCGCACCAGCGCATTGGTATTGCGGAAGGTCTGCGTACGGCCCTTGCGCATTTCCACGTCGTACTCGGTGTCCGTGGTGTAGCGGTGGATCAGCGGCCGCTGCGACGCGGCGCGCAGCAGGCGCACCAGGTCACGCGGCGACGACACGTTCTCGCTCGACAGGCCGGTAGGCTCGACGAAGTGCGTGTCCAGCATGCCCAGTTCGCGCGCCTTTTCGTTCATGGCGCGCACGAAGGCCGGCATGCCGCCCGGATAATAGCGGCCCAGCGCATGGGCGGCGCGGTTCTCCGAGGACATCAGGGCCACGTGCAGCATGTCGGCACGGCTCAGGCGGCTACCCACCGGCAGGCGCGACGAGGCGTGGCGCAGACGGTCGATGTCGTCGTCGGTGACGTCCAGCATTTCATCCATGGGCAAGTTGGCGTCGACCACCACCAGCGCCGTCATCAGCTTGGAGATCGAAGCGATGGGGCGCACCGTGTCCTCGTTCTTGGAGAACAGCACCGTCGAGGTCGCCACGTCCTGCACGTAAGCGACGCTGGAACGCAGCGCGGCCGCTTGCGAGGACGGCGTGGTCAAACGCGCCACCGCGTCGCCGGCGTCGGCCGTGGCGGTGGTGCGCACCGGCGTCAACGTACGGGTGGATACCGTGGCCGGTTTGCCGGCCGCGGTCCTGATGGTGGTTTCCTTGCGGCCGGCCACCGTCCTGCTGGTGGTCACCGTCTTCTTGGCCGGTTCGGCCTTGGCCGTGCTCTTCGCATTGCCTTTGCTGTTCTTCGCCACCGGCTTGGCGGTTTGCTTCGCCGTGCTGCTCTTCGCCGCGGTCTTGGCGGCGGGGGCTTTGGCGGCGGATTTTGCCGCCGGGGCTTTCTTCGCGGCCTTGGCCTGCTCGGCTTTGCAGGCCGCCGATTTTGCGTTCACCTTGCACGGGTCGGCGGCGGCATGCGCAGCCGAAACGTACAGGGTCGATAGCGCGAGCAGCAGCGGAGCCGCTGCTGCAAATACCGATCGTTTCCAGAGTTGCGCCATAGTAAAACTTGACTTGTCAGGGTGTGAATAGATGTTTCGGCACTGTCTGCGGCGAAAAATTGATTTGAATTATAGGGTTAGGCGATTAATTTAAACAATCTTTTAAAAGCTAACTGTGTGGAAACGTAATCCTGTCATGCCGCGCCGCGCTTGTCGGTCGGTGTAATCCCGAGGAAGTCAATAAGGGGACGGAAGGCGGAGGCCTTGCCCGAGCGGAACCGCCGCCGGGCCGACGCCTGGAAAGCGTGGCGGGAATGGCGGTATTCGTCTGTGAAAACGGGGAATTAGTTCATTCGGGGTTGTAACGCCGGCGGCGGAATTGCGCCGGCCCGGGTCTGCATTGCGCAAGACCGATCACCCCATGCGCACGCCGGTGGCGCTGGCCACCTTCTGCCAGCGTTTGATATCGGCCTGGATGAAGGTCGTGAAATCCGCGCGGCTGCTGCCCACGGGATCCAGACCCTGCTGTTTCAGACGCTCCGCGATCTGGGCGTTCTTGATGCTGGCGACGGCGGCCTGCTCCAGCGCTCCGGCCTGCTCCGCGGGGATGCCGGCGGGCGCGAACAGCCCGAACCAGACCCGGTAGTCGAAGTCCGGCAGCAACTTGGCGATGGGTTGGGCGTCAGGATAGTCGGGCAGGGGTTCCGGCGTGCTGACGCCCAGCGCCTTGAGCTTGCCACTGCGCAACAGCGGCTGCACCGTCGCCACCTCCGACATCAGCAAATGGACCTGGCCGCCCAGGATGTCCTGTACCGCCGGCGCGGCGCCCTTGTAAGGCACGCTGACGATGTCCAGCTTGGCCTGCGCCTTGAACATCTCGCCGGCCATCTGGCTGGCGCTGCCCAGGCCGGCGCCCGCGATGCTCAGTTGCTTCGGGTGCTTGCGCGCGTAGTCCAGCAGTTCGGCCGTGTTCTTCACCGGCAGATCTGCCTTGCAGACCAGGATCAGCGGCGAGGTGGCAAGCAGGCTGATGGGCGTGAAGCTGCGCACGGGGTCGTAAGGCAGGTTGTCCTGGATGCTGGGATTGATGGCGAAGCTGGTGTAGGCCACCAGCAGCGTGCTGGCGTCACCGGACGCCTGCGCGACGGCATTGGCGGCGATGTTGCCACCGGCGCCAGGCTTGTTTTCCACCACCAGCGTGCGCTTGAGTTCGGCGGTCATGCCCATGGCCAGGGCACGGGCCACGAAGTCAGTGCCGCCGCCGGGGGGCGCGCCAACTTCAACGCGCAGTGTCGAGGCCAGATCCGCGGCGCGGGCCAGGGCTGGCAGGCAGGTACAGGCCCACGCGGCGGGCAGGGTGGTGGCTAGAAAACCTCGTCGGTTCATGCGTGTCTCCTGAAGTGCGGTTTTTTTCTTGTTCCTTATGGGCAGTCTAGGTTTTGTGGACTAGCATAAAAAGTGACTTAATTTGCTGATAAAGATCAAATTTTCTGATGAAACTCGAAGCCTTCCAGACCCTGGCCGCGGTCGTCGCCGAGGGTTCGTTCGCAGCCGCGGCGCACGCGCGGCACATGACGCCCAGCGCCGTCAGCATGCAGATGAAGCAGCTTGAGCAGTATGTCGGCAAGCCGCTGTTCGATCGCTCGGGACAGCATGTGCGGCCACGGCCCGCCGCGCTGGAACTGGTCGGCACCATGGAGCCGGCCTTGAGCATGCTGGAGGCCTTGCGGCGGCGGCCTGGCATCGTTGTCGAAGGCCATCTGCGCGTGGGCATCATAGAAGCATTGCAGCCCATACTGCTACCGGCCGCGATGCTTTACCTGCGTGAATATCATCCGCGCCTGACCATCGCGCCGCAGCGTGGCACCAGCGCGGCCTTGACGGATGAAGTGAAGGCGGGCGGGCTGGATGCCGCCATCGTGGCGCGTCCGCAGCGCGGCTTGCGCGCGGGTTTGCATTGGGCGCCGCTGGCCTCGCAGTCCCTGGTCTTCATCGCGCCGCCGGGCGGCAAGAACGGCGCGCGCGATACGGCGCATCGGCCGCTGGGCACGGCTGACCTCACCAGCCGCATGCGCGCGATGGACTGGATCCGCTACGACAGGGCGACCACCACCGGCGGCATGGCCACGCGCTATGTGCAGCAGTTGGTGCCTGGCAAGCGCAGCCTGGTGGAACTGGGCAGCGCCGCCGCCATCGTCGCCATGGTCAGTGCCGGCTTGGGTTTTTCCGTGCTGCAGTTGATCGACCGGCGCTTGACCGATATCTATCCCGTGGACGTGTGGCCGCTGCCCAAGGGCGGCCCGGTCTTCGAACTTGGCGTGGTGACGCGCCAGGTCGAAGCCGAGGACCGGCCGCAGCAGGCGTGGCGAGAAGCGGTCCAGCACGCCTTGGCAAGCGCTACCGGCGCCAGTCCGCCGAAGCGCTGATGCGTCATGCGGCAACCTCGATCGCCAACACCGCGGCGCAGTCCGCGCGGATAGCCGGTGCCGCCCATCTTTTCATGATGGCCGCCGGCTTACTTTTTGCGTGCCGGCGCGACGCCGATTGCCGATGCGTCGCTTCGGCACAAGAAAAACGGGCCTGGGCGCGTCGAAACGCCCAGGCCCGTTTGAGGGGCATGCTTGTCGCTGCGGTCAGAACACCGGAACGATGCTGCCCTTGAAACGATCCTGCATGAACTTCGCGGCCTGCGGCGAGCGCAGGGCCTCGACCAGTTTGCGCATGGCCGGGCTGTCCTTGTTATCGGGACGGGCCGCCAGCAGATTGGCGAAGGACGACTTGTCGCCTTCCAGGAACAGGGCGTCGGTGGTCGGGTTCAGCTTGGCTTCCAGGGCGAACGTGGTGTTGATGACGGCCAGGTCGACCTCCGGCAGCACGCGCGGCAGCATGGGCGCTTCCAGCTGCTTGATCTTGATGTTCTTCGGATTGGCGGCGATGTCCTTCACCGTGGATTTGGTGTTGAGCGGGTCGGACAGCTGTATCACCCCGGCCTGATGCAGCAACTGCAGCGCGCGGCCGCCGTTCACCGCGTCATTGGGAATGGCCACCGTGGCCCCATCCTTCAGGTCCTTGATGTTCTTGACCTTGCTGGAATAGGCACCGAACGGCGCGACGAAGATATCGCTGACGGCAACGATGTTGGTGCCGCGGCTGCGATTGAATTCATCCATGTACGGCTTGTGCTGGAAGAAATTCGCGTCGATGCGCTTTTCCGCCAATTGCACATTGGGCTGCACGTAATCGGTGTAGATGCGAATGTCCAGTTCGACCCCTTCCTTGGCCAGCATGGGCTTCAGGTTCTCCAGGATCTCGGCGTGCGGCGTGGGGCTCGCGCCCACCACCAGGCGGTCGGCGGCCTGTGCCGAAAAGGCGCAGGCCAGGGCCAGCAGTGCGATGAGTTTCTTCACTTCGTTCTCTCCGGCTTTCGGTTGAGTGGTCCAACGGGTTGATAAGACTTACCGGCTGAAATGCAGCACCAGGCGGCTGCCCACGCTTTGCAGGATCTGCACCAGCGCGAGCAGGAAAATGATGGTGATGAACATCACGTCCAGCTGGAAGCGCTGGTAGCCGTAGCGGATCGCCAGGTCGCCCAGGCCGCCGCCGCCCACCACGCCCGCCAGCGCGGTGTAGGACACCAGCGCGATGGCCGTGACCGTGGCGGCCGCCAGGATGCCGGGCAAGGCTTCCGGCAGCAGGGCGCCCAGCACCACCTGGCGCGTGTTGGCGCCCATGGCCAGCGAGGCTTCGATGATGCCGCGGTCCACTTCGCGCAGCGCCGATTCGACCAGGCGTCCGAAGAAGGGAATGCCCGCCACCACCAGCGCCGGTATCGAGCCCATCACGCCCAGCGAAGTACCGGTCAGGAACACCGTTACCGGAATCATCGCGATCAGCAGGATCACGAAGGGCAGCGAGCGCAGCACGTTCACCACCAGCGAGACGGCGCCATAGACGCGTTGCGAGGCATGCAGCTGATTGGGACTGGTAAGGAACAGCAGGCCGCCCAGGGGCAGTCCCAGCAACAGCGTCAGCAGCAGCGAGCCGCCCAGCATCGACAGCGTGTCGACCGTGGCCCAGCCGATGTCCAGCCAGTCGACGTTGCTGAATAATCCGCTCAGGTACGCGTTCATGACGTGGCCTCCTCGACCGTGACACCCAGCGCGCACAGGCTGGCCAGGGCGGCGTGGATGCGGGCACCGTCGCCTTCCAGCGCAATGGTCATCTGGCCGCAGGTGGTGGATTTGATCTGCTCGATACGGCCGCTGAGGATGGAGAAGTCGATGCCGAACTCGCGCGCGGTGCGCGACAGGATGGGTTGATGCACCGTGTCCTCCATGAACGTCAGCCGCCGTATCGTTTTGTTCTGGCTGTCAGAGGGCGCCAAACTGGCGGTGTCGGCGGGAAGATGTTCCGCTTCCTGCACGAAGCGGCGCGTGGTCTGGTGCTGGGGATGCAGGAAGATCTTGCTGACGGGCCCGTGCTCGACGATCAGGCCTGTATCGATCACGGCCACCTTGTCGCAGACAGTGCGTATCACGTCCATCTCGTGCGTGATCAATACGATGGTCAGGCCCAGCTTCTCGTTGATCTCGCGCAGCAGTTGCAGGATGGACCGGGTGGTCTGCGGATCCAGCGCGCTGGTCGCCTCGTCGCACAGCAGCAGGCGCGGATGGTTGGCCAAGGCGCGGGCGATGCCCACGCGCTGCTTTTCGCCGCCGGAAAGCTGGCGCGGATACTTGTGCTTGTGGCGCCGCAGGCCGACCAGTTCCAGCAGTTCGTCCACGCGTGCGTCGATCTGTGCCCTGTCGGCCTTGCCGGCTATCCTCAAGGGAAAGGCCACGTTGTCGCCCACCGTCTTGGAACCCAGCAGGTTGAAGTGCTGGAAGATCATGCCCACGCCCTGGCGAAACTGGCGCAAGTCTTCGTCGTTCAAGGCCAGCAGGTCGACGCCGTCCACGGACACGCTGCCGCCGGTGGGCCGCTCCAGCAGGTTCAGCATGCGCAGCAAGGTCGACTTGCCGGCGCCGGAATGGCCGATGATGCCGAATATCTCGCCCGACGCGATGGTCAGGTCGATTTCCTTCAGTGCCACGACAGCCGCTCCCGCCACCTGGTAGCTCTTTTGTATGGCTCGAAGCTCGATCATTCTTTTTTCCCCGTGTTCATTATTTGCGCCGCGCCCATCTTGCGTGGGTCGACCGCTCGTTCTTGCGTTCCGCGTGTTTCCTTCCGTGGCCTGGTCAAGCGGTCAGGTGCGAAATGCTCTTCGCATGCGTGTAGCACTCCAGGCCTTCCGTGCCACCCTCGCGGCCGTAGCCGCTGTCCTTGACGCCGCCGAACGGCGTTTCCGAGACGGCGGACACGAAGTGATTGATGGCCAGGTTGCCCACTTCCAGTTCATCGCCGAGGCGCCGCGCATTACGCGCCGATTCGGTGAAGGCATAACCCGCCAGGCCGAAGGGCAGGCTGTTGGCCTGGGCGATGGCCTCGTCCAGCGACCGCACGCGCGTGACCAGCGACAAGGGGCCGAACGGTTCCTCGTGCATGGCCAAGGCATGTGCCGGCACGTCCGCCAGGACGGTGAAGGGGAAGTAGTAGCCCTTGCCGTCGCGTGCGGTGCCGCCGCACACGCGGCGCGCGCCCTTGGCCAGGGCGTCGTCGGTCAGCTGTTGCAGGCTGTGCAGCCGGCGCGCATTGGCGACCGGGCCGATGTCGCTGCCGGCATCCATGCCATCGCCCAGCCTGACGCTCGCGCCCATTTCTCCGAAAGCGGCCACGAACTCGTCATGGATGGCGGCGTGCACGAAGAAGCGGGTGGGGGCCACGCAGACCTGGCCGGCATTGTTGAGCTTGGCCTTGACGCTTGCCAGCGCCGCGGCGCGCGGGTCGGCGTCTTCGCAGATGATCACGGGCGCGTGGCCGCCCAGTTCCATGATGACCGGCTTCATGTTCGCGCCCGCCAATGCGGCCAGGTGCTTGCCCACCGCCGTTGAACCGGTGAACGTGACCAGGCGGATCACGGGATGGGGAATCAGGTAGCTGGAAATGAAGCCGGGATCGCCGAACACCAGGTTGAATGCGCCCGGCGGCAAGCCGGCGTCCAGGAAGGCCTGGGCCAGATGCATCGCGCCGGCGGGCGTTTCCTCGGACGCCTTCAGGATGATGGCGCAGCCCGCCGCCAGGGCGCCGCCCACTTTGCGGGCCGGCGAACTGAGCGGGAAGTTCCACGGCGTGAACGCCGCCACCACGCCCACGGGTTCGCGTATCACGGTGTGGCGCATGCCTGGTTCGGCGGGGATGACGCGGCCGTACACGCGGCGCGCTTCCGTGGCGTCCCATTCGATCAAATCGCAGCCGCGCAGGATTTCCGCGCGCGCTTGCGCCAGCGGCTTGCCCTGTTCCCGCGTGATGTCGCGGGCGATGGCTTCCACCCGTTCGCGCACCAGCGCCGCGGCGCGCAGCATGACGCGGGACCGTTCGGCCGGCGCGACGCGGCGCCAGGTCTCGAAGCCTTTTGCCGCGGCGGCCAGCGCGACGTCCAGATGCGGGGCCTGCGCATGAGGCACCGTGCCGATGGCCGCGCCGGTGGCGGGATCGACGACAGGCTGGCCGGGCGCTTCTATCCACGCGCCGTCGATCAGCATCCGGATGGAGGGATAGCTCATTATGATTTCCTGGATTGCGGTGTTGCGTTGCGGAAGGCCGTTGCGGCCGGGGTCATCGACGTCCGTTGGCCATGCGCAGCGATGCCGGATCGCCGCGCAGGCGCAGCATCATCACGCAACCGATGGCCGGTCCGATGGCCAGCATCCCGAACGCGCCGGGCCATCCCAGCGCAGCCTGCACCGGCGGCACCAGATGGATACTGACCAAGGTAAGCAGAAAGCCTGCGCAGGTCTGCGCGGTAAGCAAGGTGCCGATGCTGTCCGGCGCGCCCAGTTCGGCGATGCTGGCCGAGAACTGCGCCGAATCGGCGATCGCGGAAATCCCCCACGCCACCGCGATGGTCGCCACCACGGCCATCGGTGCGCCGGCGGTCCAGCCTATGGTCGCGGCGCACGAGGCGCTCACCAGCATGGCGATGGTGGTGACCGCCGTGCGGCCATAACGGTCGGCGAACCAGCCGCCTGCCCAGGCACCGGCGGCGCCCGCGCCGATCGCGATGAAGGTGATGCGCTCGGCGGCCAGATGCGGCTGCGCCGCGCCACTGGCTTCGAAACTGAATTGCAGGAATACCGCCAGCCACGCCCACATGGCGTACAGCTCCCACATATGTCCCAGGTAGCCCAGGTTGGCCAGCCGCAGCGGCCGGTGGCGCCAGGCCTGTGCCACGGCGGCCGGGTTCAAACGCGCGGCGCGCGTCATGGAGGGCCCCACGCCGCAGAAATTGATCGCCAGTCCGGCCACGGCGGCCAGCGTGCCGGCGGCCAGGTAGACCGACGTCCATTGCATCCCGCCGAACGCCGCCAACAGGTGCGGACTGGCCGAACCCAGCGTCAGCGCGCCCACCAGCAGGCCGATCAGCAGGCCCAGGTCGCGGTTGGCCCAGGTGGCCGCCAGGCGCATGCCCACGGGATAGACGCCTGCCATGCACATGCCGGTGAGGAAGCGCAGCACGTACACCGGTGCCCCGGCGGGTGGGCACACCACCAGCAGCAACGTGGCGCCCGCGGCCACCCAGGCCGACAGCATGAACAGGCGCCGCGGGTCGAAGCGGTCCGCCAGCCCCAGCAGGGCGCTGGCGATGGTGCCCGCCACGAAGCCCGCCTGCACCGAACTGGTCAAAAGCGCCTCTTGCCAGGATGTCAGCGCCACCGCCTGCTTGATGGTCGCCACGGCGGCGGCGGACGCGAACCAGACCGACATGGCGCAGACCTGGCAGAAGAGCAGGATGACGAGCGACGCGGCCTTGCCGACGCCCGGCTGGCGGGCCGGCTGCGCGGGATGACTTGCGCTGGCCATGGGCTCAGGCGCCCACGGCGTGCGTGGCACGGCCGACCCGGTGGAAGCCCCGGTCAAAATAGATCAGCGCCTCGCTGTTCTCCAGGCTGGTGGCACTGCGTACGGCGCAATAGAACACCGTGTGCGTGCCTACTTCGGCGGTGAAGGTGATGTCGCAGTCCAGCGATACCGCGGCGCCGCGCAGCACGGGCGAGCCGGTTTCCAGCACGTCCCAGTCGCCCTCAGAGAAGCGCTCGTCCACGGCCATGTCCTTGGACGCGAAGCGCAGCGCCAGGGCCTGCTGGCTGGCGTCCAGGACATTGACGCACAGCCGGGAGTTTTCCTTGAAGGCGGTGTTGTTGCGGCTGCTGCGGTTGATGCACACCAGCAGCATGGGCGGCTGGTCGGTCACGCCGCAGACCGCCGAGGCGGTGCAGCCGCAGCGGCCGGCGGGGCCGTCGCTGGTGATTACGTTGACGGCCGCGCCCATCCTGGCCATGGCATCGCGATACACAGTCTTGGCTATCATTTCAGTGTCGTCCGTACAAGAGTCGTCCGTACAAATGTCATGCTTGCAATCAGCGGCTGGCGGTCCGCATGCGGCTCATGCACCCGCGCGATAGCGCGCGGCCTGGTGCGTCGCCGGCAAATGGGCATGGCCGAAAAGCTTCTCGCGATAGACCCCTTCGCGATAGGCGGTCTTGTAGGCGCCGCGTTCCTGCAGGACAGGCACCACCAGGTCGATGAAGTCCTCGAAGCATTCGGGCGTGACCGTGCGCGAAAGATTGAAGCCGTCCACATCGGCCTGCTCGGTCCACGCGATCAACGTGTCGGCGACCTGTTCGGCGGAGCCTACCAGCGGCGCCTGACGGCTGCCCAGCACCAGTTGGTCGATGAGCTTGCGCTTGGTCCAGGTGGGACCGGCGGCGCGCGTCATGGCCTCGACGTTGGAGACGATAGCCTGGCTCTGGCCGGTCTGGATGGGTTCGTCCATGTCGTATTTGGCGAAGTCTATGCCCATGGAGGCCGAAGCATGCGCCAGCGCGGCTTCGATGTCCACGTACTGCTTGTAGTCCTCGAATTTCTCGCGGGCTTCGGCTTCGGTCTTGCCGGTGATGACGGTGGCGCCCAGGAACACGCTGAGGTCGCTGGCCTTGCGGCCCTGTTGCACCGCCAGCCCGCGGATGTCGTCGACGATGGCGCGCACGCCGCTCATGCTCTGGCCGTTGACGAACACGCATTCGGCGTGCATCGCCGCGAACTGGCGGCCGCGGGTGGAGGCGCCGGCCTGGTACAGGATGGGCGTGCGCTGCGGCGAGGGTTCGGACAGGTGCAGGGCATCCACCTTGTATTGGCGGCCGTCGTGGTGCACGCGATGGACCTTGGCCGGGTCCGCATAGATGCGGTGGGCGCGGTCGTTGACCACGGCGCCGTCTTCCCAGCAGCCTTCCCACAGTTTGTAGACCAGGGACATGTACTCGTCGGCCAGGTCGTAGCGGTCGTCGTGGGCCATCTGCCCGGTCAGGCCGGTGGCGCGGGCGGCGCTGTCCAGGTAGCCGGTGACGATGTTCCAGCCTATGCGTCCGCCGCTCAGGTGGTCCAGCGTGGACATGCGGCGGGCGAAGGAGAAGGGCGGTTCGTAGGTCAGGTTGCAGGTCACGCCGAAACCCAGGTGGCGGGTGGCGGCGGCCATGGCAGGGATCAGCAGGGAGGGGTCGTTTACCGGCAGCTGCACCGCGCCCTTGAGCGTGGCGTCGGTGTTGCCGCCGTAGACGTCGTAGGCGCCCAGCACGTCGGCGAAGAAGATGCCGTCGAACAGGCCGGCTTCCAGTTTTTGTGCCAGCTGGGTCCAGTAGTGGATGTCCGTATAGCGGGTCGACTGGTCGCGCGGGTGCGTCCACAGGCCCTGCTGGATATGCCCGATGCAATTCATGTCGAACGCATTGATCCGAATTTCGCGCGCCATCTCGATTCCGTTTTCTGATAGGTCGTTGGTCTTGTTTTCGAGCCAGATTTGATCTGGATCAAATGCTGTGTCCAATATAGTGGACGATATGAATCGGATACAAGACGTTTTCGCTAAGATTCGGGTTTGTCCTGATCCTTGGTGGCGGCCGTCCACGGCTCGAATCGTCCCAAACGTATAATCGTTTCCCCTGTCCAGAGCCAAAGCGGGGCGGGCCTGGTCCCGCCGCCAAGGCGTACGTCCATCATGAGTCCCACCTTCCACGATCCCTCCGCGGCCATTGCCTTGCACGTCAAACAAGAGCGTGACGCGCGCAAGTGGTCATTGGCGGAGCTGGCGGATCGTTCCGGCGTGTCCAAGGCCATGATCAGCAAGATCGAGCGGGGCGAAGCCAGTCCCACGGCCACCATTCTTGGCCGCCTGTCCGGCGCATTCGGCCTGCAGTTGTCGGCGCTCCTGGCCATGGCGGAACAGGTCAATGGCCGGCTGTTACGGCACGACGACCAGCCGGTGTGGGTAGATCCAGAGACCGGCTATGTGCGGCGCACCGTGTCGCCGGCCAATGGCGGCGTGACTGAACTGCTGCGTATCGACCTGCCCCCGAATGCGCGGGTGTCGTATCCGCCGGACGCATTCACCTTCCAGCATCAGCTGATGTGGGTGCTGGAAGGTGTGCTGGTTTTTCAGGAAGGCCCGGATACACACACCCTGCAGGCCGGCGACTGCCTGGAACTGGGCCGCCCGGCGTCCTGCACGTTCGCCAATCCCGGCGACAAGCCTTGTTCGTACCTGATCGCGTTGACCAAGCGGTAGACACGAGCGCCGGTTCCGGCATCGGCATCGGCATCGGCATCGGCTCCGACACGGGCATCATCTCCGGCAAAGCAGGGCCGGCAACGCGAAGTTCGCGGCCAGTCTCGCCGTCAGCCTGCCGCGGGCCCAGCGGTCGATTCAATCTCCCTGCTCATCCATTCACACAGGATGCGGACAGCGAGCGAGGGCGTATCCGAGCGCCAGAGTATGCCCAGGGGCCGCAAGGGTTCGATCTTTTCCGTATCGAGCAGGCAGAAGCGGCCGCTGGCCACGCTGGGCGCGACCAGGCTGTATGGCAGCACCACCAGGGCATCGCTCTCCGCCACGATGGTGACGATGGCGGACAGTGAACTGGTGGTGACATTGAGTCGTTCGGGCTGCCGTCCCGCGCGCGCGAACCAGCTTTCGAAGACCGTGCGGCTGGTCATGCTGGCTGGAAAGGTCAGCCATTTCTCTCGCGCCAGCGCGTCGACGGTCAGCTGCTTTTCGCTTGCCAGCCGGTGCCCGCTGCGCGCCACCACCGCGGCGCGGTCGGCGAGCAAGGGGATGAACGCATAGCCCTCCGGGTAGGGATGCGACTGGCGGGTGAAAAGCACATCCAGCGTCCCGGCGCTGAGGTCTTCCATCAGGGCCGCGGTCTCGTCTTCATGCAGGTGCGTGCTGATATGGGGATGGCTCTCGGCGAAGCGTGCCAGCACGCTCATGATGGGGCCCTGGCAGGCGGCCGGCAGCGCGCCGATATGGATGACGCCCGCCGTGCCGGTCTGCAGGTCCACCAGGGAACTAGCCGTCGCCTGGATCAGCCGCAGCATGCTGCGCAAGGTGGGCAGCAGCGTGTGGCAGGCCGCCGTCGGCCGCATCCCGCGGGCATGCCGTTCGAACAGGTTGATGTCCAGCAGGCTCTCGACGTCGCCCAGGAACTTGACGACGCTGGGCTGGCTGATGCCGGCTTCCGCGGCCACCTTATGGGTGTTGCCCAATTCAGCGGTGAGCACGATCAGCTGCATCTGCCGCAATCGAAGCTTGGCCACCATGCGGTTTACGAGAGTGGCGGGGGAATTGATCATTACTTGGGATTCCGGGGGCGAGCGATAGCTTTTTTGAATCGGAGGGTGGGTTTTAGTTTTGCCCGAGGGGTGAAAGGTGGGCAAGCTGTCGCCCTTGCTGGCTCCGGCATTGCCTTTGGCTCTGCCGGCTTACCAAGCCTGATTGCTCACATTTTCACCAAAATAAATCTTCAGGGGATTTACATGCCTTACCGCAACCTCTCGCGGCGCGCTTTCCTGGCCGCCACCTTCGCAACGCTGGCCACGGCAACGTGTGCGCACGCCGCGGACAGTTTCCCCACGCAGCGGATCACGATGATAGTGCCGTTTCCCGCCGGCGGCGGGTCCGATGGCGTGGCGCGCTACCTCAGCGAACCCATGGCGCGGATCCTTGGGCAGCCGGTCGTCATCGAGAACCTGGGTGGCAACGCGGGCGCCGTCGGCGCGGCCAAGGTCCTGCGGGAGAAGGCGGACGGCTACACCATCATGCTGGGCTCGGTAAACGAGACGGTTCTGCTGCCTATCGTCAACTCGGCCGTTCCGTACAAGTATTCCGACTTCACGCCCGTGGGCAAAGTGGGCAGCACGCCTTTCATGGTGATCGGCCGCAAGGACTTGGCGGCGAATTCTTTCGACGACCTCATTGCGTTGGCCCGCAAGCAGCCGGGCAAGTTGAGTTTCGGCAGCACGGGCGTCGGTTCGTACCAGCAGATCGTCATGGAGCAGATCATGAAGCTCGCGGATGTATCGATGCTGCACGTGCCTTACCGCGGGGCGGCGCCCCTGATGACGGATTTGCTGGGCGGACAGATCGACCTGGGCGTCGCGCTGCCGTCGGTGGTGCTGCCGCAGGCGCGCCAGGGTGCCATCAAGGCGTTTGGCGTCACCGGCCAGGCGCGCGACGCGTCCGCGCCTGAGGTCCCGGCGATCAACGAGAGCAAGTCGGTCAAGAACCTGGATTTCAGCTTCTGGTTCGGCGTGTTCGCGCCCAAGAACATGCCCGAGGATCGCCGCGCGAAGCTCGCGTCCGCGCTGGAGCAGGTGTTGCAGGACCCGAAGGTCAAGCAGCAACTGGAAACCGCCGGCCTGACCGTCGCCCAACCCGCCGAGCAGAAAGATTTCGCGGGTTTCATGAAGCAAGAGGATCAAAAACTGCGCGGCATCGCCAGCGGCATCAAGCTCGACTGACCTGGGTCACGCTGGGCGATGCGCCTCAGCGTGCAATGAGATCCCCAGGGCGTTCATTACCTTGAGGATCGTGGCGAAGTCCGGCGAGCGCTCGCCGGACAGTGCTTTATAAAGGCTCTCGCGAGAGAGGCCAGTTTGGCGAGCAATTTTTGTCATGCCTTGTGCACGGGCAATATCACCGAGAGCCTTCGCGATGAAGGCGGCATCTCCTTCACTTTCCAGAATGCACGCATCCAGATAAGCAGCCATTTCCTCCGGCGTGCGGAGCCTCTCAGCGATGTCGTACTTCCGGGTCACTAATTTATCCATGTTCATAGCCCCTTCAGGTGGGAGCGCTAAGAAAAGCACTCGCGATGCAATACGAATACTTTCCTGGTGCATGAGCATCAAAGCTGCGAAACCAACTTGTATGCCCGCTCAATGTCTGAATTTTGGGTAGATTTATCTCCACCCGCGAGCAGTATCACAATAGAACCGTCTTGCCGCAGCGTGTAGTACACCCGATAGCCAGGGCCCACATCGATTTTCAATTCGGTCACTCCGTGCTTCAGGTTCCTATGGCTGCCCGGGTTTCCTTCTGCCAGACGCCGGATCCGCGCTTGGATGCGTGCGCGTCCTGCTACGTCCTTCAGGTTCGCTTCGAATTCATCAAATTCTTCGGTACTTACTATCTCTCTCATGTCCCCGCTCACCAGACGTTTGCGTTGGTGCCTTCCTTCCGGGGGATTGATAGGCTCTATTGTAGCCAGTAGGCTACGATTTCGCAAAAAAAGTAGCCTGCTGGATACGAACCGTTTGCCTCATGATGCCGGATGGTCGACCAGGGGTGAGTGCGAATTCACGCGATAGGGTTCGTTCTGGATACAACGATGGTGCCTCCGCTGGAATGGCGAAGGAAGAGAGGGCTGAGCTAGGAAGCGATTGGCCTCGCCGGGTGGAATCGAACCACCAATTGACCCTTAGGAGGGGCCGGTTATATCCGTTTAACTACGGCGAGCTGCTGAGCAACAGGCACGACGAAGGCCGCGCCGGGAGGGATCGAGATTCTAACATCTGCACGCCTGCCGGACGATGCATCGCGCCGATCTGTTAGAATTCGCGGTGACGGGCCCCTTCGCATGGTTCGGCGGTGAACCTGGTCAGGTCGGGAACGAAGCAGCCACAGTCGTTTAGGATCAGTGCCGGAGTAAGGCTCGTCAACTAATTCCCCGGGGACGGGCCATGACGGAACCGCGTGTCAAAGCGCAGGTGGTCGTCGTGGCCCGTCCCTTTTGTCTTTCAGGCGTCTTCCAGCCCGGCAGGCTCTACAATCCGCCCATGACCTATCTCGTACTGGCTCGCAAGTGGCGGCCCCGATCCTTCGACACCCTGGTGGGGCAGGACCACGTGGTGCGCGCGCTGACGCATGCGCTGGATACTCAGCGGCTGCATCACGCCTGGCTCTTCACCGGTACGCGAGGCGTTGGCAAGACCACGCTGTCGCGCATCCTGGCGAAATCGCTCAACTGTGAAACCGGCATCACGTCCAAGCCCTGTGGCGTATGCCGGGCCTGCACGGAAATCGATGCCGGCCGTTTCGTCGACTACCTGGAGCTGGACGCGGCGTCCAACCGCGGGGTCGATGAAATGACCCAGCTGCTGGAACAGGCGGTGTACGCGCCGGGCGCCGGACGCTTCAAGGTCTACATGATCGACGAAGTGCACATGCTGACCGGGCACGCCTTCAACGCCATGCTGAAGACGCTGGAAGAGCCGCCGCCTCACGTCAAGTTCATTATCGCGACCACCGATCCGCAGAAGATTCCGGTGACGGTGCTGTCGCGCTGCCTGCAATTCAATCTGAAGCAGATGCCGCCGGACGCCATCGTCGGGCATCTGACCCACGTGTTGGGCGAGGAACAGGTCGCGGCCGAAGTGCCAGCCTTGCGGCTGATTGCCCAGGCAGCGTCCGGTTCGATGCGCGATGCGCTGTCGCTGACGGATCAGGCCATTGCCTACAGCGCCGGCAACCTGACCGAGGAGGCCGTGCGCGGCATGCTCGGGACCATCGATCAGCGGCATCTGGTACGGCTGCTCGACGCGCTGGCGGTCGGTGACGCCTTGGCGGTGCTGGCGGTGGCGGATGAATTGGCCACGCGCGGTCTGTCTTATGGCGGGGCGCTGGCTGACCTGGCTGTACTGTTGTCGCGGGTGGCCATCGAGCAGCGGGTGCGCGGGGCCACGCCGGCCGACGATCCGCTGGCCGCCGATGTTGCGCGCCTGGCCGGGATGCTGCACGGCGATGCGGTGCAATTGTTTTATTCCGTGGCGGTGCATAGCCGGCAGGAACTGGCCCTGGCGCCGGATGAGTACGCCGGCTTCGTCATGGCCTGCCTGCGCATGCTGTCCTTGAGCGGCGAGGCCGGTCCCCCGCAGACTATGCCGCCGCCGACGCGCGGCAGCCAGGAGTCGACGGGGAATGCTGCTGCTACACCTGCCGCCCCTGCGGTCGTCGCGGCCGCAGCGGCGGCTCCGGTAGCCGCTGCGCCGGTTTCGGCTGCGCCGGCTTCGGCTGCGCCGGCCTCGGCTGCGCCGGCTTCGGCTGCGCCGGCCTCGGCTGCGCCGGCTTCGGCTGCGCCGGC
>NZ_NJIX01000008.1 GCF_002209485.1 Achromobacter sp. HZ34
ACTACCTTGCTGCTTACTCACTCGCTTCGCTGCTTTCGCCGCGTTGCTGTTTCAGCAGCAGAGAAACGAGATTATGAAGCAGTTTTTCGAAGTTGTCAAATTCATTTCTGAACTTTTTTTACTTCTTTCAAACGCTGCGTGCTTCTTGGAAGTCACCGCCCTGCATTTGAAACCTGCTTTGCTCGATTCGTTGCCGGATCTCGCTGAAACCGTTTTTGGCGGCGCTAAGCGCTCAACCTGAAAACTGCTTCATCATCTCACTTCACCTTCGCTACCCTGCTTGGCTTCGAACCGTCTACCCTGGGGCTTCTGGTTCGTTGTCGCGTTTGCGTTTGAGCAGCGAAGAAAGAGATATTAGCACGGTTTTTTTGGCGTGCGCAAGTCAGCCGCAAAAAAACTTAAATATCTTGCTGAAGCACCCCTCCGCGCATCTTGAAGCGATGCCTGCACACGCCCACGGAGGTAGCGATATCGCCCCGGCAGGGTAATAAGCAGCTACCTGATTGCCTGGCCATACCGCGCCAACGCCACGGCGGCTCACTTTGTGGATAGACTTCAACCATTAACGGCCAGCCATCCGTCCTCATCCGCCGCATGGCCGCAACCGCTGCAGAACACCACATACATATATATAGAAGAAACATCGACCATGCCCTCTAGCACCGTGCTGCCTCAAGAAGACATACTGATCAACGTCACGCCTTTCGAAACCCGCGTCGCCATCATCGAGCAGGGCGCGGTCCAGGAGTTGCACGTAGAACGCAGCATCCAGCGGGGCCAGGTGGGCAACGTCTATCTGGGCCGCGTGGTCCGTGTGCTGCCCGGCATGCAGAGCGCTTTCGTCGATATCGGGCTGGAACGGGCCGCCTTCATCCATATTGCCGACCTGCGCGAGAACCGCAGCGAGCGCAGCCAGGGCCTGACGCCCACGCCGATCGAGAAGCTGCTGTTCGAGGGGCAGACGCTGATGGTGCAGGTGATCAAGGATCCGCTTGGCACCAAGGGCGCACGGCTGTCGACCCAGATCAGTATCGCGGGGCGCATGCTGGTCCACTTGCCGCATGATCCCCATATAGGCATCTCGCAGAAGATCGAATCCGAGGCCGAACGCGTGCAATTGCGCGAACGCCTGCATGCGCTGGTACCCGCCGAAGAAAAAGGCGGCTTCATCGTGCGCACCCAGGCCGAGGGCGCCACCGACGACGAATTGCAGGCCGATCTGGAATACCTGCGCAAGCTCTGGTCCAGCGTGCAGGCCCAGGCACGCAGCCAGCCCGCGCCGACCGTGTTGCACCAGGACCTGACGCTGGCCCAGCGCGTGTTGCGCGACATGGTGGGCCCGCGCACCGGCACCATCCGTGTCGATTCGCGCACCACCACTGTCAACCTGATTGAATGGGCCAAGCTGTATACGCCCTCCGTGGTCGAGCGCATTACGCACTACAGTGGCGAGCGGCCCTTGTTCGACATGGCCAATGTCGACGAAGAGATTGCGCGGGCGCTGTCGCGCCGCGTCGACCTGAAATCCGGCGGCTACCTGATCATCGACCAGACCGAGGCGCTGACCACGGTGGACGTCAATACCGGCGGCTTCGTGGGCGGGCGCAATTTCGACGACACGATCTTCAAGACCAATCTGGAGGCGGCCCAAGCCATCGCGCGGCAACTGCGGCTGCGCAATCTGGGCGGCATCGTGATCCTGGACTTCATCGACATGGAAGACCCGGAACATCGCGACACCGTGCTGTCCGAGTTGCGCAAGGCGCTGTCGCGCGACCGCACGCGCATGACGGTCAATGGCTTTACCCAGCTGGGCCTGGTGGAGATGACCCGCAAGCGCACGCGCGATTCACTGGCGCACCAATTGTGCGAATCCTGCCCGACCTGCCAGTCGCGCGGCCATGTGCGGACGGCGCGCACGGTCTGCTATGAAATCCTGCGCGAGATCCTGCGCGAGGCGCGCCAGTTCAATCCGAAGGAATTCCGCATCCTGGCGTCGCAGGAGGTGGTCGACCTGTTCCTGGAAGAAGAAAGCCCCCATCTGGCGATGCTGGGCGACTTCGTCGGCAAGAAAGTATCCCTGGAAGTCGAGGCCACCTACAACCAGGAACAGTACGACCTGATCCTGATTTGAAATCAGTCCGGGTCGCGGAACTGCATGCGGTATAGCGCCGCATACAGGCCGTTGGCCGCCAGCAGTTCTTCGTGGCGGCCATGTTCCACCACTTTCCCGGCATCCAGGACCACGATGCGATCCGCATTCTGGACGGTGGACAGGCGATGCGCGATGACCAGGGTGGTGCGGCCCTTCATCAGGCGCTCCAGCGAGGACTGCACCTGGCGCTCCGATTCGTTGTCCAAAGCCGAGGTGGCCTCGTCCAGGATCAGGATGGGCGCATTCTTGATCAGCGCCCGCGCAATGGCCAGGCGCTGGCGCTGGCCGCCCGACAGGCGCGCGGCGTTCTCACCGACCGGCGTCTGCAGGCCCTTGGGCAACTGGGTGACGAAGTCGCGCAGATTGGCGGCTTCCAGCGCGGCCATGACCTGCTCTTCATTCGCCTGCTCCAGCGAGCCATAGCCGACGTTGACCGCGATGGTGTCGTCGAACAGCACCACATCCTGGCTGACCAGCGACAGATGCGAACGCAGGCTGGCCAGCGTCAGGTCGTTGATCTCCACATCGTCCACCAGGATGCTGCCACCCGTGGGCAGGACGAAGCGGGGCAGCATGTTCACCAGCGTGGTCTTGCCGCTGCCGGAACGGCCCACCAGGGCCACCGTCTCGCCGGGCTGCACGCTGAACGAAATATCGCTGACCGTATCCTGGCTGGCATCGGGAAAGCGATGGCTGACACCGCGGAATTCGATCTTGCCGCGCACGGGCGCCGGCAGCGTGCGCGTGCCGCTGTCCAGCTCGGGCACCTGGTCGATCAGCGTGAACACGCTTTCGGCGGATACCAGCATGCGCTGCATCTTGCCGGCCAGGTTGGTCAGGCGCTTCACGGGATCGAACAGCTGCGCCAGGGACGCCATGAAGGCGGCAAAACTGCCGGCCGTGAGCGTGCCCGCGTTGGCCTGCCCCAACGCCACGGCGATGATGGCGGCCACCGAGATGGAAATGCAGACCTGCGTCAGCGGCGTCATGGCGGCGTCGGCGACGGCGCTGCGCATGGCGAAACGGCGCAGGCGCGAATTGACGTAGCCGAAACGGCCGCGTTCGTAGTCATAGCCGTCGAACAGCTTGATGACGCGCTGGCCATCGATGCCTTCGCCGACCACGCGGGTCAGCTCCGCGTTCATGTTCACCGTGTCGCGATTGATCTTGCGCAGGCGCCGGATGAACACCCGGGCGATCAGCACCGACACCGGCAACATGACCAGGATGATCAGGGTCAGCACCCACGACATGTACAGCAGCACGCAGATCAGCGCGACCACCACCAGCGACTCGCGCACCAGCACGGTGATCACGTCGGTGGCGTAGCCGGTCACGTTGCCGGCGTCGATGGTGAAGCGGTTGAGCAGCCGGCCGGTGTCGCCGCGCTTGAATTCGGCATCGGGCAGGCCCAGCAGGCGGTCGAACATCTCCTGGCGCATGCCGCGCAGGACGTTGTTGGCCACCCAGGCCAGCAGATAGTCGCTGAAGAAGTTGCAGGCGCCGCGCAGCAGGATCAAGCCGACCACGGCCAGCGGAATGGCCCAGACATAATAGGGTTTGGTCCCGGAAAAACCATCATCGAGCAAAGGCTTCATGATGACGGCCAGCGTGGGCTGGGTGCCTGCGGCGCCCGCCATCAGCAAGACCGCCAGAATCAGCGCTTTCCAATGGGTCCCGACACGGGAATAGATGCGGGACCAGATGACGGACTTGACCGCGTGGTTACCCGCCTGCGCGTTACGTGCGGCAGAATTCAAGAAATCTCTCGCTTTTATACAATCCTGAGCGGGGATTGTACCGTTGGCTCGCGAAAACCCATGTCGCGTGCTTGCCCGCTTTCCCGATCCTTGACAAAAGCTCCTTTATTCCCCCTCTTCTTTTATGCCGTCGAATCTCCGCCTGTACGTCAGACTGCCCAATTGGGTCGGGGACGTTTGCATGAGCCTCCCCTCCCTGTATGTGCTGCAGGCCACCGGCCTGCCCCTGACGATCTGCGCCCGCCCCTGGGCCCGGGATCTGCTGGCCGGCGTGGCGCCTGCCCACGACTTCGTACCGATGCGCGGGGCGTTCCGCGCGGATCGCGCCGCGCTGCGCCAGCATGTGCGCGACAGCGGCGCGCGCGGGCGCGACTGCCGCGGGCTGAGCCTGCCGGATTCGCTGTCCAGCGCCGCGGTGTTGCGCCTGGCCGGCATTCCCACCGCCGGTTACCGGGACGACGGGCGCAGCCTGTTGTTGCACTGGCCCATCGCCAAACCCAAGGCACCCCTGCATGCGGTGCAGTCCTGGTATCACCTGACGCGCACGGCGCTGGCCGCCTGGGGCCTGCCGGCCGGGGCCGAACAGCCCGGACCGGAGCTTGGGCTGACGCCGACCGCCGAGCAGGCCGCGGCGGCCGACGCCGCCCTTGCCGCCGCGGGGTTGGCCGATACAGGCGTGGACGCCAACGCTGCGGCCTACGGCACCCGGGCATCTGGCGACCAGGCCCATGACGGCATGGCCTCTGCCGCCACGATCCGTCCTTTCGTGCTGATCGCCCCCACCGCCACCGGCCTGCATCGCGGCCGCAACAAGGTCTGGCCGCACTTCGACACCCTGACGCGTAACCTGCAGGCGCAAGGCATCGAGGTCGTCATGTGCCCGCCGCCGGCCGAAGTCGATGAGGCGCGCCGTAATGCCCCCACCGCGCGCCTGTTGCCGGCCTTGGGCCTGGGCGCCTTCGCCGCGCTGACCACCCGGGCCGCCCTGGTCGTGTGCAATGATTCGGGCGTCTCCCACGTGGCGGCCGCCGCCGGCGCGCGCCAGATCACGCTGTTCGGCGTCACCAACCGCGAGCGCACCGGACCGTGGTCGCGCGGCGCCATCTGCCTGGGCTCGGACGAGCACTGGCCGGCGGTGAGCGATGTCGCACCGGTTATCAAAACCTGCCTGGAATCGAGCGGCCAGTCCGCGTGTTTCACTGATTGACAGACCAGCTCTGCCTCGGAACAATCGCTGCAGTATGGAAATCGCAAGTCTGCTGGCAAATCTGATCATTCCCCTGAACCTCTGCCTGACCCTGGTCGCCCTGGGCCTGGTTTTGGCGTTGTTTCGCCTGCGCGTCACCGGCGCCGTCCTGGCCGTCGTCGGGTTGGCCTGGGCCCTGGCGTGGTCGCTACCGGTCACTTCCCTATGGCTGGGCGGCGCGCTGGAGCGGCAGTATCCCTACCGGATACCCGCCGAACTGCCGATGGCGGACGCCATCGTGGTGCTGGGCGGCAATACCGCCAACAGCCGCCCGAACTGGTTCCTGCCCTTCGACCGCGACACGGCGGTCACCCGCCTGCAGACCGCCACCCAGTTGTACCTGGCCGGCCGCGCGCCCAAGATCGTGCTGTCGGGCGGCGCGCTGTCCGGCGACGTCAGCGAGGCCCAGGGCATGGCCCACGCCTTGCGCCAGGCCGGCATTCCCGAACGTGCCCTGATCCTGGAAAACTTCAGCCGCACGACCTACGAGAACGCCACGCTGACCGAGGACGAGTTGCGCGACCACCATCTGGGCACCGTGCTGCTGGTGACTTCCGCCTTGCACATGCCGCGCGCCATGGCGGCCTTCCGCAAGCAGGGCGTCACCGCCATCGCGGCGCCCTCGCTGCCGCAGATCGTCGTACCGACCACGCAGCCGCCCATGGATCTGTGGCTGCCGGACATGCGCACGTTCGAAGCCAGCCGGTCCATCATCAAGGAATATTCGGGCTTGTTCGTGTACTGGCTGCGGGGCTGGGTCTGATGGCCTTGTCCTGTCGCCCCGGCTGCGGCGCCTGCTGTATCGCCCCGTCCATCACCAGCCCCCTGCCCGGCATGCCGCAGGGCAAGCCCGCGGGGCAACGCTGCACGCAGTTGCTCGACGACATGCGTTGCGCGGTCTTCGGCAAGCCGGAACGGCCCGCTTTCTGTGGCGGGCTGCAGGCCGCGGCGGACATGTGCGGGCCGGATCGGGTGCACGCCATCGCGTGGCTGACGCAGTTGGAAATGGCCACGGCGCCTGCGTCGTCCTGATTTCACGCGCACGCGGCGGGCGCGCGAACCGTTTCGGGGCAAATCGTACTCACAGTCGATTTGCACCCCGATCCGTACAGCCAGATGACACCGCACAGGAACACCCCTCCCTCCCGCTCGACCGCCCTCGCCCTGCCCTGGCGCAAAGCCCAGCGCAACCATTTTCGCCTTTTGCCTCACGTCGGCGCGGTGATCCTGGGGCACGCTTGCTGCCCCATGGCATACGCCGAAGGTGACGATTGGAACCTGGATCGGGTCCAGGTCCATGAAGCACACCGCCGGGGCAAGACCGGCGCCGGTGCCCGGATCGGCATCATCGATACAGGCCTGTTCGCCAACGACCCGGCTTTCACCGGGCGCATCGATCCGCGCTCGGCCAATTTTGGCGATGGCGATGCCGGCGCCTATCAAGCGGTCGACCGGCAGGAGACGCACGGCAGCATGGTGGCCGCTATCGCCGCCGCTGGTGGCCGCAACGGCGATGTACGTGGCGTGGCGCCTGGCGCGGCTATCCTGCACCTGCGCGCACTGGAGGTAGGCGGTGAAGACCGGGGCTGGGAAGGCCCCACCGCGCGGGCGATCCGCCATGCCGCCGACGTTGGCGCCCATGTCATCAACGGCAGCTACGGGCCGCTCAGCATTTCCGAAAAATACCTCGTGGATTTGTCCACCGGCCAGCGCATCGCCAACAAGAATTACTTCGAGCAATCTGGGCAATACCTCTTTTTGAACCCGGTGACGGGTCGGCCTGATGAAGACGATTTTGCCGCGATCGACCATGCCGCGGCGAAGGACGTCCTGATGGTGTTCTCCGCCGGCAACGAATATGGCGATCAGCCCCGCGCCTCGCGCCATCCCACCGGTAACGCGCTATTGCCCCTGATCGCGCGGGCCAATCACGGCAGTGGCGTTTACCGCTTTATCGACCTGGACGAATATGCGGTGAACGGCATCGACATGGAGGACGTGCAACGCGAAAGCGACATGGCCCTCATGGACGGCGCCGATCCGCGCCTGGCTCGGGTCGACTATGCGCATCTCAAGCGGACCATCATCGCCGTGGTCGCCACCGATCGCGACAACCACATAGCCAGCTACAGCAACCGTTGCGGCGACGCGTGGCAATGGTGCATCGCCGCGCCCGGCGGCGACGTAGAACCGGGTCCGGAAGACACGAAAGAAATCGCGGCGGCCGGCGACAAGGGTGGCGGTGATACCGCCTATATCGATGCGCGCAACGGTGGCAAGGGGAAGACCGGACCGCTTGGCTTTCGCACGGTCGGCCCGAATGGCCGACGCCTGGTCCAAGCAGTGGGAACCTCTGGCGCGGCACCTCATGTGGCAGGCGCCGCCGCGATCGTGCGCGCCGAGTTCCCCTTCCTGACCGCCGGACAGGCCCAGGAGGTGATCCTGACCACCGCTGACAATAGAGGGCATCTGGGCGACCGCGGCATCTACGGGCACGGCCTGCTGGACGTCGACCGCGCTTCCCGCGGCCCCGGTGAGTTCGGCGCGGAAGGCTACGACAGGCTCTTCGACCTCGATACCAAGGGCGACGACGGCACTTTCTCCAACGACATCAAGGGGACAGGCGGCCTGGTCAAGCGCGGCGCCGGACGCCTGGCGTTGAGCGGGGCCAATACGTACAGCGGCGCCACGGTCGTGGCTGGCGGGACCCTGCATGTCAGCGGCTCGATCGCTGCCTCTGATGTCAGCGTGCAACGAGGCGCCTGGCTGACCGGCACGGGCGTCGTCGGCAACACGGTGTCCAACGGCATCGTCGCGCCGGGCGGCAGCGTCGCGCCGGGCGAAAGCGTCGCGCCGGACGGCAGCGTTACTCCGGAAGGCAGTGGAGCGCCCAATGACGGTGGCGCGCCGGATGCCAGCGGTGCGCGCCGCGCCGGCGTCGGCGGCCGGGGCGTGGCAAGCGCGACGACGCGTGCGGCGACAGGTGCAAGCTTGTCCGTGGCGGGCCACTTTATTCAATTGCCGCAAGGCGTGATTCGATCCACGGTGGCTGGCGACGGGACGCTGGCTCGTCTCGTTGTTGCCGGCAAGGCCGAGATCCGCGGCGGCACCCTGCAGGTTGCAGGCATCACAACTGCCGCGTTGGGCAAGCCGTTGACCCTGATCGACGCGCGGCAAGGCGTGACGGGCAACTTCGAACGCGTGCAAAGCGATTCGCTGTTCGCGTCATTGACGTCCTTCGCCCAGGGACGACGCTTGCAGGTTGCCGTCGGCCTCGACCCCCGCGGATTCGGCATCGTGGCCAGGAACGCCAACCAACGCAGCGTCGGCAAGGCCGTTGACCCGTTGCCGGCGAGCAACCCCGTGTTCGAACGCTTGTTCAACACCTATGACGCCAATGCGGCGCGCGGCAGCCTGATCCGCCTGGCCGGCGATATCCACCCCAGCGTCACGGGCATGCTGGCAGAACAGCAGGCGCAGACCCGCGCGACGCTGCTGGGCCAGGCACGTAGCGCCGGGGACGGCACGCGCGGTATGGCAGGCGCGGCCGGTACAGTGAATACGGTGAGGACGGTGATGACGGTGAGTACGCCGGGTATGCCGGGTACGCCGGGTATGCCGGGTACGGCGGGTACGGCTGGTGCAAACGGCAAGAACGGTGATGTGCGGGTCTGGGGCGAATACCTGAACAGCCGCGGCAACCTGTCCAGCGACGGTAACGCGTCAGGCCTGCGCCGCCGCAGCGACGGTGTGATTTTCGGCGCCGACACCGCTGTCTCGGCCAATTCGGTCAGCATGTCCAATTCAGCCAGCTCGGCCAACTCAGACAGCTCGGCCAGCCTGGCCCCCACGCGCCTGGGTGGCGCCGTGTCGTTCGGCAGCACTACCGCCCACACGCGGGGCTTGGGCGCCGGGCAGAAAGCCGACATCAGCAGCGTCTCGCTATCGGGCTATGGCTCGACCCAGGCAGGCGCGGTCCACCTGCGCTATGGCGCCTCGCTGGGCAGCAGCGAAGTCAAGACACGCCGCCACACCGGCTTCGGCACCGCCAAGGCCAGATACAAGGCTGGCACCGCGCAGATCTTCGGTGAGGCCGGCCTGCCGTTCTCCATGCCGTTCTCTTTCGGCGATGCGACAGTCGAACCCTATGTCGGCGCGGCCTGCGACCGGGCGCGGACCCAGGGCTTCAAGGAGTCCGGGGCGGACGCGGCGAGCCTGAGCGGCAAGCGCTCCACACAGGGCAACATCAGCAGCAGCCTGGGCGTGCGTGCGAATTATGCCTGGGACCTGGGGCGGCGCGGCAGGGTGAGCGTCCATGCGCAACTGGGCTGGCTGCACGCCTACGGCAATATCACACCCGCCACACGGATGCGCCTGACGGACTCGGCCGCCTTCACCACGCAAGGCTTGCCACGCAACCGCGACGCCTTGCTGGTGAGCGCCGCCACCACATGGAATTTCAGCCGCAGGGGGGCGATCGACCTGGCTTATGGCGGCGCTTTTGGCGGCCGTGCCAGGGACCATACCGTGCGGGCAACGGCAGGCTGGCGCTTCTAGGCGATAAGCGATGCCCGGGCATGCCGCGCCGAGGCTGGTAGCTGTGGCCCGGAGAACTCGGGACCTTGGGCCTGCCTGGCCGGCCTGGCCCGGCGCTGGGGCTGGCCTGCGGCTGCGGCTGCGGCTGGGTAGCTTCTATCGATTCATCAGAAAAAACCTCTGCTTTTCAGCCACTTAAGAGTCCATACAGTTCCTGTAGTCGAGATTTTTCTACTATTGACTATGACTGTTCAATAGTCCAATTCAATCACCATTTATCGATGCCCAGACGCATCCATGAACCGATTGAATCGAGAAGAGAACTGTCATGACGCAGACCCAAGCAAATTCCCCCCGAACCGTCGCCGCTGCGCCGTCCACGCGCTTCAACCTGCTTCCCAAGCTGAGCGTCCTGATGCTCGCGCAAGCCTTCACCCCTCTGGCCTTTGCCGCGGACACCGACTGGAACCTCGACCGCGTCCGTGCCAATGAAGCCTTTCGCCAGGGCAAGACCGGCGCCGGCTCCGTGATCGGCATCCTGGATGATGGCCTGTTCGACGATCCGGCTTTCGCCGGACGTATCGATCCCCGCTCGGCCAACTTCGGCCTTGGCGGCGCGGGCGCCTTTCGACCGACCGACCGCGAAAGTTTTCACGGCACCATGGTGGCCGGCATCGCAGCCGCCAATGGGCGCAACGGCGATGTGCGCGGTGTCGCGCCCGGCGCGACCATCCTGGTCGCGCGTGGCATCGGCGTGGAGAACGACAGAGCCGACGATGACAGCGACGACGCCAGCGCGGACGGCACCGAAAACGCCAGATCCCGTGCGATCCGCTACCTGGCCGACGCTGGCGCCAAGGTCATCAACGGCAGCTTCGGCCCACCCACCTTTTCCGAAAAAAAGGAGCTGGACGACACCCCCAACACGAACCACATCGAGCAGTCCGGCCACTACATCGCCTTCAATCCTGTAAAGGGCCAGCTTGACTTCGGCGATATTGCCGCCATCGGATACGCGGCATCGAAAGACGTTCTGATGGTCTTCGCCGCCGGCAACGAATACACGGACCAACCTGTTGCCGCGCGCAATCCTTCCGGCAATGCGCTGATCCCCCTTATTTCACCGGCCAATCACGGCAGCGGCGCCTACCTGTTCGTCGACGGCACCTCGACCAAAGAACGCGAGGACGTCAGGAGCGAGGCCGATATTCCCTTCATCCAACGCGCCGAGCCGCGCCTGGCCAGCATCGACTATTCGCATCTCAAGCGCAACATCATCGCCGTGGTCGCCACCGATCGCGACAACCAGATAGCCAGCTACAGCAACCGTTGCGGCGACGCGTGGCAATGGTGCATCGCCGCGCCCGGCGGCGAAGACACGCCCACCCCGGAAGACCAGGAAAAACCCGAGACGGCCAGCGGCGAAGGCAAGAACACGTCGTCCGATCCGCTCGGCTTTCGCAAGATCTGGCGTGACGGCGAACGCACGGTCGAACACTTTGCGGGTACTTCCGGTGCCACCCCGCACGTGGCAGGCGCGGCCGCCATCGTCCGTAGCGAATTCCCCTTCCTGACCGCCGCGCAGACCCAGGAGGTGATACTCACCACCGCCAACAACTCGGGGCATCTGAACGACCGCCGTATCTATGGCCGCGGCCTGCTGGACGTCGAACGTGCGTCGCGTGGCCCCGGTGAATTCGGCGCGGAAGGCTTCGACAAGGTTTTCGACATCGACACCAAGGGCTTGAGCGGTACTTTCTCCAACGACATCCGCGGCGATGGCGGCCTGACCAAGCGCGGCGCCGGCACCCTGGAGCTGACCGGCACCAATACGTTCAGCGGGGCCACCACCGTTGCCGGCGGCACCCTGCAAGTGAGCGGATCGACGCTGCGCTCCAACACCAAGGTGCAGGCAGGCGGCACGCTGACCGGCTCGGGCGCGGTCGGCAATCTCGTGTCCAGCGGTGTGGTGGCGCCGGGCGGACCGGCCGGCAAGACCTTGACCGTGGGGGGCAACTTCACCCAGCTGCCGCAGGGCGTTATCCGTTCCACCCTGGCCAGCGATGGCACGCTCGATCGCCTGCTGGTCGCCGGTAAGGCCGACCTGCAGGGCGGCACCTTGCAAGTGAACGGCGTCAACGCGTCGCTGCTGGGCAAGCAATTCGCGTTGATCGACGCCAAGGAAGGCGTGACCGGCAACTTCGATCGGGTGCAGGGCGACGAAGCGACGTTGTTCTCGTCGATCAACACCGCCGTCCGAGGCCAGAACCTGGTGGTCAGCGTGGAGCGCAACAAGGGTGGCTTCGGCGCCGTGGCGCAGAACGCCAACCAACGCGCCGTGGGCAAGGCCGTCGATTCCTTGCACGTGAGCAACCCCGTGTTCGAGCGTCTGTTCAACACCAACGACGCCAACGCGGCGCGCAACAGCCTGACCCGCCTGGCCGGTGATATCCACCCCAGTGTCACCGGCATGCTGGCCGAGCAGCAGGCGCAAACCCGCGAAACGCTGCTGGGCCAGGCGCGCGCGGGCAAGAACGGCGGGGGCGCCGCGTCCGGCGCATCCGGCAGCGGCGTCCGGATCTGGGGCGAATACCTGAACAGCCGCGGCACGCTGGCCAGTGACGGTAACGCGTCGGGTCTGCGCCGCAGCGGCAGCGGCCTGATCTTCGGCGCCGACACCGCGGTCTCGGCCAACACCCGTCTGGGCGGCGCGCTGTCGTTTGGCAGCACCACCGTCAACACCCAGGGGCTCGGCGCCGGACAGAGAGCCGACATCAGCAGCTTCTCCCTGTCGGGCTACGGCTCGACCCAGGCGGGCGCGGTCAACCTGCGCTACGGCGCCTCGCTGGGCAGCGCCGACGTCAAGACCCGTCGCAACACCGAATTCGGTACCGCCAAGGCCAAATACAGGGCCGGCACGGCGCAGATCTTCGGTGAAGCGGGCCTGCCGTTCGCCTTCGGCGATGCCACGGTGGAGCCCTATGTCGGCCTGGCCTACGACCGCGCGCTGACCAGGGACTTCAAGGAATCAGGCGCCGGCGCGGCCAATCTCATCGGCAAGGAGTCCACCCAGGGCAACCTCAGCAGCACCCTGGGTGTGCGGGCGCAGAACACCTGGGACCTGGGCTCCAACGGCAAGATAGGGGCACATGCCCAAGTGGCCTGGCAACATGCCTACGGCAACCTCACGCCGTCGACCCGGATGAATCTGGAGCGGTCGGTGACGTTCAACACCCAGGGCCTGCCGCGCAACCGCGACGCGCTGCTGGTGGGCGTGGGCTCGACGTGGGACTTCAGCCGCAACGGGTCCGTCAACCTGGGCTACGCCGGCACCTTCGGCGATCGCGCCAAGGACCACGGCGTCAGAGCGAACTTCACGTGGCGGTTCTGAGGGGCGTGGCAGGCCGGTGGCCGCGGTAAGCGAAACCAGCAAGCAACGCGGCATGGGTGGCCGCGGCTGACCCGGCACGAGCGCCGGCGTCCTTCAAGGGCGCCGGCGTTTGTCTTCGTAGGACGTCAACGTCTTGCGCAGGAAGCTGAACAGGCTGGTGCCGCCAGCGACCAATACGCGCTTCAATTCATAGGGATCGTCGCCGGCATGCACCAGGCCGCGCCGCGTCACGGTGGCGTTGTCGTAGCCGGCCGCGCGCGCCATGCGGCAATGGTCCGGCGTGTACTCGCCGTAGGGATAGCAGAAGGCAGAGACCGCCTGGCCCAGGGCCGCTTCCAGTTCGCGGCGAGACTCGGCGATCTGGCACATGGCGTCTTCCGGCGTCAGTTGCGGCAGGTGGACGTGATCCAGCGTGTGCGATCCCACTTCCATGCCGGCCGCTGCCCATTCGCGCATTTCCTGCACGGACATCAAGGGCGATGGCGGCACGCCTTTCCCTGCATCCCACACATTGGACCCGTCGAACTGGCGCGCGACGAAGTAATTGGTGGCCGTGTAGTCCAGTTCACGCAGGATGGGCAAGGCGTGGCGATGCACGTTGCGATAGCCGTCATCGAAGGTGATACCGATCACCTTGCCCTGGCGTTCGCCGCGCACATAAGGCATCAGGTCGCGCATCGACAAGCCGCGATAGCCGAAGCGGCGCAACCAGGCCATCTGGCGCCGAAAGCGCGCCGGATGCACGGTCAGGCCGCGATACGGCGATCCCGCCGGCGGCATCGGGCCGATCTGGTGATACATGAGGATGGGAATCGGCATGGAATCAGCGCCTGTTGATGTCATGGAGCCCGCGCTTGCCAATGACGAGCCGGCGGATCGGCAAATGATAGTGTCGGCCGGTTATCGCGAAGGACTTCCGGCCAGCGCTGCCTGGTACACCTCCAGCGTGCTGGCGACGAAAGGCGCCAGGCTGAATTCGCGCGCGCTGCGTTCGCGCGCGGCGCTACCCATGGTGGCGACACACGCGGGGTCATCCAGGATGCCGCGCAGCACGCGGGCGATGGCCTCGGGCGCGCGCACCGGCACGATCCAGCCGTCGACGCCGTCGATGACGTTTTCGGGCAGGCCGCCCGCATTGGTCACCAAGGCCGGCAAGCCCAGGGCCATCACTTCACGACAGGCGAAGGACAAGGCTTCGCGGTAGGACAGCACGAAGCCGACATCGCAGGCGGCCAGCGCCGGCCTGACGTCGTCCAGCAGGCCGGGAAAAATCACCAGGTCCTGCACGCCCAGTTCGCGCACACGCGCCATCTTGACGTCGTTGGGCGGATCGCCCGCCACCAGCACGCGGAAGCGTTCGCGCTGTGCCGGCGCCAGGGCCGCCAGGGCCGCCATCAGGTCCAGCCAGCCCTTGTCATAATCGGTACCGCCGGCACTGCCCAGCAGGATCTTGCCGCGCCAGGCCGGGCCGAAGTAACGCTCGCGCAGGGACTCGTGCAGTGATGCCGACGGCGGCGCGAAGTAGTCGGTATCGATGCCGTGCCGAATGGTGGTGATGGGCAAGGCGCGATACGGCGACTGGCGCAGCAGCCCGGCCACGTAGTCGCTGACGGCGATCACGCGGTCGGTGGCGTAGCGCGCGCGCAAGCGATGGCCCAGCGTGTCCAGCGGCAGGTCGTTGTGCTTGGTGAATACGATGCGCGGGCGCTTCATGCCCAACGCCGCCAGCATGATGTGCCGGTGATCGGATGAGCCGTTCACATGCACGACGTCGTAACGCTCGGCCGCCATCAACCGGCGCAGTGCCGCGCGTTCCGCGAAAAAGCCCGCGGCGCGCGTGCTGAAGCGGGCATCCACCACCTTGACGCCGGGGATGGCGCCCGCGTAGCGATACAGGCGGCTGGTGCCAGGCGTCGCCACGGTGATGTCATGCGCCGGCGCCAGGCCACGCACCAGGTTGAGTATGTAGGTGACGTGCCCGCCGCCATTGCGCGGGTGGAAATTTGTATAAAGGATCTTCATGGTCGCGTGTGTGACCCGGCATCGCCGCGGCGTTCCGCGGCGTCCTGCAGGCGCTTGTCCTCATCACCCATGAACATCAGCTTGGCATAACGGGAAAAGCTGCCGGCCGCGGCCGTCACGGCCAGCACCACGCCCTGGCGCCCATCGAGGAAACCGCGCCGGATCAGGTAGATGCGGATGAAGGTCCAGAACCCATGGCCCAGCGCGCTGAAGATCGACGCCCGCTTGCCGCGCGCGTACATCATCGTGGCGGCGTCGGAGGAATAGCGATTGCTCTTGGCGATCAGCGCGTCCAGGTCGGGATAGGAGTAGTGGATGAAATGGGCCTGCAAGCGCCCAGCTCGCCACGTCCCCACGGGCACCACTTTCTCGTGGACGGCGGCATCGGTAAAACGCCCCATGCCGCGGCGGAACAGCCGCAGCACCGGGTCCGGCCACCAGCCGCTGTGGCGGATGAAACGGCCACAGAATTCGGACAGGCGCGGGATTTCATAGGCGTCCTTGGCATCCGTGTCGCGGGACACGCCGGGAGCGGCTCCAGGACCTTTGCCGGCGTCTATCCCGATCTTGCGGCAAATCTCCGCCGCCAACTCCGGCGTGACACGTTCGTCGGCGTCGATGGACAGCACCCATTCGCCTTGCGCCAGATCCAGCGCGCGGTTCTTCTGGGGGCCGAAACCGGGCCAGTCCGCGGTCTGCAGCACCGTCGCACCCATCTCGCGCGCCAGTTCCACCGTGTTGTCGGTGCTGCCCGAGTCGACCACGATGAACTCGTCGGCGAACGTCACCGAATCCAGGCAATCGACGATATTTGCCGCTTCGTTCTTGGTGATCATGATGACCGACAGCTTCATGAACGGCGACCCCGCAGGCGCTTCCTCCAGGATTTCTTCCAGGACTTCCAGGCGTTGTACTTCGGCCCCCAGAAGGGATGCGCCGCCCACCACAGGCGCTTGGCCAGCCACGCGGCGGGCTGGTTGCGCACGGCGAAGCGGTAGATGTGCTCGGGCCCGCCGGAGCCAGGCGTGCCGGTAGCGTCGGGGGTGGCAGGCGTGCCGGGCGCCGCATTCGCCACGTTCTGGCCGAAGGGATCCGTCGTATAGAAATGCCCGAAGCCCGCCGTCCGGCCTTCCTGCATGTAGTCGCCGTCGAAATAGCCTTGCGGCCAGCACAGATGATCGCTGACCTCGCCCAGCCGCGCCTGCAAGGTCGCGCGCGAATCCGCCAGCTCCTTGGCGACGTGCGCCCGCTTGGACGCCACGTCCGGACCGCAGACCTGGTCCCAACGCGTATGGGTATGCGTATGGCTGTGGAACTCGAAGGTCCCCGCCGCGCGCATGGCCTCGATCTCGCTCCAGCGCAGCATGACGTCGTCATGGCGGCCGGCTTCGATCAGCTTCTTGCTGGCATCGTGGTCCGGCGCGGCCGGCAGGCTGGCCGCGGGCACGCCGTCCAGGCCTTCGTAGGGACGCACCGGGCCCTCGCCGATCCAGCCGGTAATCACGAACAGCACGGCATGCATGCCGTAGCGTTGCAGCACCGGATGCGCGTAGACCCAGTTATCCAGATAGCCGTCGTCGAAGGTGATCAGCACCGACTTGTCCGGCACCGGACGTCCCGCCAGATGGCCCGCGAAGCGTTCCGCGGTCAGCGCGGTATAGCCATTGCGCGCCAGCCAGGCGATCTGGCTTTCGAAATTGGCCGGCGTGGTGTTGATCATGCCGCCGGCCGGCGTGATGTGGTGATACATCAGCACCGGCACGTTATGCGCGGCCTTGATGGGCGCCACGCTCAGCGGATCCTTGATCACGTCCTTCATGCGCCGCGCTCCGCCAGCCACTTGCGGTAGACCGCTTCGGTGCGCTCGGCCAGGCGCTCCGGTGAGAAGATGCCTTCCTCGCGGATCATGCGCCGCCCCGCATCGCCCATGGTCTTGCGCAATGCCGGATCGTCGATCAGGCGTTGCAGCGCATTGGTCAACGCGGCCTGGTCATGCAGCTGCACCAGGAAACCGGACACCCCGTCCTTGAACATTTCCGACACGCCGCCCACGTCGGTACCCACCACCGGCAGGCCGCTGGCCTGGGCCTCGACATAGACGGTGCCGGATGCCTCCTGCTCCGTGGCCAGGGCGAACAGGTCGAAGCCGGCCAGCAGGTTGGGCACGTCGCGGCGCGTGCCCATCAAATGGATGTGCGACTGCAGGCCCAATTCAGCGATATAGGCCTGCACCCGCTCGAACGTGGGCGAACCGCTGCCGACGAAGACCAGGTGCAGATTGGGGCGCGTGCGCATCAAGGGCAGCATCGCGTCGATCAGCGCGCGGTGTCCCTTGGCGGGCCGCATCACGGCCACGCAGCCGACCACGATGTCGCTGTCGGACAGCTTCAATTCTTCCCGCAGCGTCGACCTTTCGATGGGCGGCGGCGGCACGATGGGCGAATACAGCGTAGCGACGCGTTCGCGCGGCACGCCACGCGTGATCAGGTATTCGCGCACGTGGTCGCTGACCGTGGTGACCCGATGCGGCAGCCACGTATACGACCACATCGAACCGACCTTGCTGGCAAGGTGACGGGTGCGCACGATCAGCGGCGGCGTGCCCGCCAGCCGCGCCGCCGGCGCGGCGATCACCGTGTCGCGCCGGCTGTGGGTATTCAGCACGTCGTAGTGGCCCGCGCGCAGGATGCGCTTGATGGCGGCGATGCCCTTGAAGTAGTTGGGCACGCCGGCCATGTCCACCTTGTGCACGGTGAAGCCCGCGTCACCCAGGCGTTCCACCAGTTGCGCGCGCGACTGCACCACCGCTTCCATATGGTGGCCACGCTCGCGCATGGCGATCATTTCCTTGAAGATGCGGTGCTCCTGGCCGCCGAAGGCGGTGGCGGCTTCGGAATGGAGTATGCGCAAGGGTTGCATCAGTACGAGATCTCCACGCCGTCTGGACGCGCCCACTGGCTCAGTTGCTCCAGCAGGGTATCCGCCATGCGCACCCGCCATTCTTCGCTCAGGCGTACCGTGCAGCGGAAGTTGTCCTTGTTGTATTCGACTTCGACCGGAATGCCGGCAATGCCGTTCTCCGGCTCGGCGCGATAGGGATTGAGCAGCTTGCGCAACTGTTCGGCGTTGGCATTGCCGTTCAGGCGCACACGCAGCACGCGGGCACGCGCTTCGCGCGCCAGTTGCAGGTCGTACAGCGAGTCGGCCACGATGCGCATGCCGCCCGAGTATTCGTCATTGCTGACCTTGCCCTGCACGATGATCAGCTGGTCCTCGCGCAGGCGATTACGGTGCTTCTCGTACAACTCGTTGAACACCGAGACTTCCACCTGCGCGGTACCGTCGTCGATCACCGCGAACACCATCTTGCCGCGCCGCGTCATCATCACGCGCACGCCGGCCAGCACGCCGCACATCCATTGCAGATCGCGTTGCGGTTCCAGGCGCACCAGCGTCATCGGCACGATGCGGCGCACTTCGTCGCGCCAGGCGTCGAACAGGTGGCCGCTGAAGAAATAGCCCAGCGCCTGCTTTTCCTCGGACAGGCGGGTGTGCAGGTTCCAGGGCGCCACCTTGGACAGCTCGCTGGCCACGACGTCGCTGCTGTCGTCGCCGAACAGCGAAACCTGGTTGGCGCTGCGCGCGGCCTGCTCGGCCGCTTCCATGGCCGTCGGCACCGACGCCAGCATGGCTGCGCGATTCGGCTCGATGGAATCGAAGGCGCCGGCGCGGATCAGGGCTTCGACGGTGCGGCGGTTGACCGCATGCTTGTTGACGCGGCGGCAGAAGTCGAACAGGTCCTTGAACACCCCGTCCTGTTCGCGGGCGCGCACGATTTCCTCGACCGCGCCCTGGCCGGTGCCCTTGACCGCGCCCAGGCCGTAGCGCATGGTGCGCGGCGGCTGGCCCTTGGCCGTGTAGTCGTCCTCGACCGGCAGGAAGCGGTAGCCCGACGCATTGACGTCCGGCGGCAGCACCACCACGCCGTTGTCGATGGCGTCGCGGCAGAAAATCTGCACTTTGTCCGTGTCGTCCATATCGGACGACATGGTGGCGGCCAGGAATTCCGTGGGGTGATAGGCCTTGAGCCAGGCGGTCTGGTAGGAAATCAGCGCGTACGCGGCCGAGTGCGACTTGTTGAAGCCGTAGCCGGCGAACTTTTCCATCAGGTCGAACAGCTTGACCGCCAGGTCGGGATCGTGCCCCTTCTCCACCGCGCCCTTCTGGAACAGCTCGCGGTGCTTGGCCATTTCCTCGGCCTTTTTCTTACCCATCGCGCGGCGCAGCAAGTCGGCGCCGCCCAGCGAGTAGCCGCCGATGATCTGCGAGATCAGCATCACCTGCTCTTGGTAGACGATGACCCCGTAGGTGCTCTTCAGGGTGGCTTCCAGATCGTCGTGGAAGTAGTCCACCGGCGCGCGGCCGTGCTTGCGGTTGACGAAGTCGTCCACCATGCCGGATTCCAGCGGCCCCGGACGGTAGAGCGCCAGCATGGCGATGATGTCTTCGAAGTTGCTGGGGCGCAGCTTCTTCAGCAGCTCCTTCATGCCGCGCGATTCCAGCTGGAACACGGCCGTCGTATTGGCGTCGGTCAACACCTTGTAGGCCGCCTGGTCGTCCAGCGGCAAGGCCATGATGTCGAAGTCGCGCTTGGTCTCGTTGAACTGGCGCACATAGCGCACGGCCCAGTCCAGGATGGTCAGGTTGCGCAAGCCCAGGAAGTCGAACTTCACCAGGCCGGCGGCTTCGACGTCGTCCTTGTCGAACTGCGACACGGCGCTGTTTTCCTGCCCGGGCTGGCAATACAGCGGGCAGAAGTCGGTGAGCTTGCCGGGGGCGATCAGCACGCCGCCGGCGTGCATGCCGATGTTGCGGGTGAGGCCTTCGAGCGGCTGGGCCAGGTCGACCAGGCCGCGCACTTCTTCTTCCTGCTCGTAGCGTTCCTTGAATGCCGGCTCGTCCTTGAGCGTGCGCTCCAGCGACCAGGGATCGGCCGGATTGAAGGGGATCAGCTTGGACAGGCCGTCGCAGAACAGGTAAGGCATGTCCAGCACGCGGCCGGCGTCGCGCACCACGGCCTTGGCGCCCAGCGTACCGAACGTGGCGATCTGGCTGACGGCCGCGCGGCCGTACTTTTCCTTCACGTAGTCGATGACGCGTTCGCGATTGTCCTGGCAGAAGTCGATATCGAAGTCGGGCATGGACACCCGCTCCGGATTCAGGAAGCGTTCGAACAGCAAGTCATAGCGGATGGGGTCGAGGTCGGTGATGCCCAGCGCATAGGCCACCAGCGAGCCGGCGCCCGAACCCCGGCCGGGACCGACCGGGACGCCGTTGCTCTTGCCCCAGTTGATGAAGTCCTGCACGATCAAGAAGTAGCCCGGGAAGCCCATCTGGATGATGGTCTTGCATTCCCAGCGCAGGCGTTCGTAGTACTGCTCGCGCTTGCTGTCACGCTCGGCCGCGTCCGGATAGAGGAACTCCATCCGCTTTTCCAGACCCTCTTCCGACAGCTGGACCAGATAGTCGTCCAGGCCCACGCCTTCGGGCGTGGGGAAGTTGGGCAGGCGCGGCTTGCCCAGCACCAGGGTCAGGTTGCAGCGCTTGGCGATTTCCACCGTATTCGCCAGGGCCGAGGGCACGTCGGCGAAGCGGCGCGCCATTTCCGTGCTGTCGGCCAGATACTGTTCCTCGGTGAACCGGCGCACCCGGCGCGGGTTGGCAAGGATTTCGCCCTCGGCGATGCAGACGCGCGCTTCATGCGCCTGGAATTCCTCGCGGTCGAGGAACTGCACGGGATGGGTGGCGACCACGGGCAGGTGGGCTTCGGCGGCCAGGCGCATGGCGGCCTGGGTATAGGCTTCGTCGCCATCGAAACCGGCCCGGTGCAGCTCGACGTAATACGCGCCCGGAAAGGCCTGCGCCCACACCCGCGCCAGGGCCAGCGCGGTCACCGCGTTACCGGCCTCCAAGGCCTGGCCGACGTCGCCGGCGCGACCGCCGGACAGCACGATGAGCCCGTCGCTGGCCAGCAGCCAGTCGCGCCGCACTTCGGCGCGGCCCTTGTGCTGATTGGTCAGAAAGGCGCGTGACAGCAATTCGCAAAGATTCAGATAGCCTTGGCGGTTGCGCACCAGGACCAGCACGCGAAACGGCTTGTCGCGGTCTTCGTCATTGGTCAGCCACAGATCGCAGCCGGCGATCGGCTTGATGCCGGCGCCGCGCGCGCCCTTGTAGAACTTGATCAGGCCGAACAGGTTGGACAGGTCGGTCAGCGCCACGGCGGGCTGGCCCAGCTTGGCGACGCGCTTGATCAGATCGGGAATGCGGACGAGTCCATCCACCACCGAAAACTCGGAGTGGACACGCAAATGGACAAAGGGGGACGGGGCTGTGACGGCTTCGGACATGACCGCGATTGTACCCAGGGCGCCTTTTTCGCGCGCGGTTTGGAGCCGTGTGTGCAAGAATAAGCGGTTATCTCAGATTGAACGGTGTTTTACGCTATGAAATGGCTGATTCCCGGCCTGTGGCTGGCCGCCATCCTCTATGGTCACTTTAGAGGCAAGGTGCGACTGTCGTGGTCGCGCGTATTCCTGGACCACTCGGTCCTGCTGGCGCCGGTCAACGCCTTCATGGTGCTGACGTCGCGCGTGCCGACGTCGCCCTATGTCTCGACGCGGGAGTTTCCCGAGCTGCAGAAGCTGCAGGACAACTGGGAAATCATTCGTGACGAGGCATTGCGGATGCAGGATCTGCGCCGCATCAAGGCCGCCGAGAACAACGATGACATCGGCTTCAATTCCTTCTTCAAGTACGGCTGGAAGCGCTTCTACCTGAAGTGGTATGACGCCCGCCACCCTTCGGCCGAGGAATTGTGCCCGCGCACGGTCGCCATCCTGAAGTCCATCCCGTCGATCAAGGCGGCGATGTTCGCCGAGCTGCCCGACGGCGGCAAGCTGAACAAGCACCGCGATCCGTTCTCCGGATCGCTGCGCTATCACCTGGGCCTGGCCACGCCCAACGACGACCGTTGCTATATCGAGGTGGACGGCCAGTCTTACAGCTGGCGCGATGGCGAAGGCGTGGTGTTCGACGAGACCTACATCCACGAAGCGCACAATCGTTCGGGCGCCAATCGCGTGATCCTGTTCTGCGACGTCGAGCGTCCCCTGAAATGGCGGTGGGCGGAAGCCTTCAACCACTGGTTCGGCCGCGTGGTGATGTCGGCCGCCAGCTCGCCCAACGACAGCGGCGACAAGACCGGCGCCATCAACCAGCTGACCCACTTCCACCACAAGATCGACCAGAAGCGCAAGCAGTTCAAGGCCTGGAACCGGACGGTGTACAAGAGCGTGAAGTGGGGGCTGGTGGTCCTGGTGATCGGCGCCTTCGTCTGGCTGTAGGCGGAGACGGGCGCTACAGCAGGACTTCGCCGCCCCTGCCCTCGGGGAAACGGGGCTTGGACGGCGGCTTCGGCACTTCATTAACCGCTGTCAACGCCGGCAGGCGGACGGAGGCATGGGCGACGAGCCGTAGCCCGGTCGGATGTTTCGACCTGATGAGATAGGCCCTGCGGTACATCTGCTCGCGGGCAATGTCGCCGATGCCCTTGCTGGCGAGGCCGCCAGCGGGATAGTAGTGCAGCGCGGCATGCAGCATGTCGTACTCCGCCCATTCCTGATCGGGCGGCAAAGGCGGCCGGGCTGACGCGTCATTGCCGGTGCCGGCAACCGTGGCGCCATTCGCGGCCGTTGAGCCACGGCCGAGATACGCGTCGTCCAGTGCCTTTTTGGCATCGTGGTACCAGGCGAACGGTGGCCAGAACGCTTCATTCCCTGGCCGGGGCGCGGGGATCACCATATAGTCGGTGGGTCCGCCCCAGAGACGTTTCACGAAAAATTCGAGCTTGCCGTCATCACGTTGTATCAGGACGTCGCCTGGCTGCATGCACAGGACCCAGGCAGCGCACTTGATGCGCGCGGGCCTGGAAGCGCTGTCGCCCGCCACCGCCCAAGCCGCCAATTCGCGCAGATAGGCGATGGAATAGGTGCTCTCGCCGATGCGGCAGTCATCCACGGGCGCCGCGCTGGCCGGACGGCCAGAGGCTGCGACGCTGGGCCCTTGGTCGGCCAGGACCCGCGCACGGCGCCCGGATGCCCTTGTAAAGGATGAAGCCCCCGTATCGCTGATGCTCGGGGTCGGGGTCTCGGCCGAATTGACGCCACCCGAGCGGCCACGCGCCCGTCCAGGCGACGAGGATGCTGCCGGGGTAGCGGGACCGTAAGGCGGATCCTCGGCGTCCGCATCCGCAGGGTTCGCGTGTGTGCATGACCACGCCATGGATGAAAAAATAGATTGAATCCCGCCCATCGTATGTCCCTCCGCAAATCTTTCAAAAAATAGAAAGATGTTGCTCAGGAACAGACGCGCGGCATCTGGTTCCACGCCGGCGGCGTGACGTAGCAACCGCGCACCTCCCCGCCCCTTTCCTGGCCGGGCCAGGGCGGGTGCAGGCGGAGCCGGGCGGGTCAGCGCGGCCCGACCGATTGGCTCCCGCGCGGCAAAACCTGCAATCAACGCTGCATGCTTTCCCAGGTCTTCATCAAGCGTTTGACCGACACCGGCATGGGGGTGCGCAGTTCCTGTGCGAACAGGGCGACGCGCAGTTCTTCCAGCAGCCAGCGGAACTCGTCCAGGCGCGCGTCGGGCGCGCCTTTCAAGGCACTGCGGGCGCGCTGGTACTGGGTCAGCAAGGGCGCCATCTCCGTCATCAGGCGCTGGTCGCGTCCGGGATCGGCGCGCAGCTTGTCGATGCGCGCCACCGCCGCCTTCAGATAACGCGGAAAGTGCGCCAGTTGCGCATAAGGCGTATCGCGCAGGAACCAGCGATGCACCAGCGCACCGACCTGCTGTTGCAGGTCGGCATAGGCCGCGGCGTGGGCCTTGGCCTGCGGCAGCTTGCGCTGCACAGCGGCCCATTCGGTCAGGATCGCGCCCGCCAGGCGCGCCACTTCCTGCGCCAGCAAGCCCACCCTGCCCTTGCCGTCATTGCGCCGGCTGTCGAACTCCTCGGCATTGGTGGGCCACGGGTCGCCCAGGCAGGCCTGCGCCAGCGCGGCGTCGATGATCTGGTCACGTAACTCTTCCAGCGTGCCCAGCGGCATGAACAGCATGCTGATGCGTGTCAGGTCGGTCAGGTTCTTTTCCAGGAACTTGACCTGCTCCCGCAGGCCCAGGCGGAACAAACGCAGCAGGCCCGCGCGATGATGGCGGCGCGCTTCGTCGGGATCATCGTAGACGTCGAGGTCGCAATGCGTGCCGCGATCGACCAGGGCCGGATAACCGATCACGGACAGGCCCTTGCGGCGGATCTCCATGATTTCCGGCAGCGGGCCGAAGGTCCAGGCCGTCAGGCCCTCCTGGGCCAGGGCTTGCGCCACCTGGGTATCGCGCGACGCCATCTGCTGGAAATCGGCCTGCGCCTGGCGGCCGTGCTCGGCCTTCAGCTGGGCCAGGTTGCGGCTGGCGGCCAGCATGCGGCCATGCTCGTCGACCACGCGGAAATTCATGAACAGGTGCGCGGGCAAGGTCTCCAGCTTGAAGTCCGAAGCCAGCGGGCGCACCTTGATCTGGTCCCACATATCCGCCGTCAGCGCGTCCACCAGGCCCTGCTGGGGTTCGGCCAGGCGGTCGAACCAGCGGTCATAGAAACCGGCCGCATAGTCGGGCAAGGGCACGCAATGGCGCCGGATCTTCTGCGGCAAGGACTTCAGCAGCAACTGCACCTTTTCCTTGAGCATGCCCGGCACCAGCCATTCGCAACGCGGTGCATCGACCTTGTTCAAGGCGAACAACGGCACCGACAGCGTCACGCCATCACGCGGCGAGCCGGGCTCGAAGTGATAGTCCAGCGGCATGGACACGCCCTGCCAGTCCATTTTCTTGGGGAACACCTCGGTGGTGACGCCGGCGGCCTCGTGCCGCATCAGCTCGTCGCGCGTCAGCTGCAGCGCGGCGGCGCCCGCCTTGTCCAGGCCGTTGACCCATTTCTCCAAGGTCGCGGTCTGGCTCATGCCGGCCGGGATCTGGCGGTCGTAGAACGCGTAGATCAGTTCGTCATCCACCAGGATGTCCGGACGGCGCGCGCGGTGTTCCAGCTTTTCGATCTCGGCGATCAGGCGGCGATTGTGCGCCACGAAGGGCAGGCGCGTGTCGATCTCGCCCGGCACCAGGGCCTGGCGGATGAACAGTTCACGGGCATGCTGCGGATTGATGCGGCCGTAATGCACGCGGCGGCCGGAATAGATCGTCAGGCCGTACAGGGTGGCGCGTTCGTTGGCCACCACCTGCCCGGCTTTTTTCTCCCAGCGCGGATCGCCCCAGTTGCGCCGCAACAGGTGGGCGCCGACACGTTCCACCCAGACGGGCTCGATGCGGGCCACGCAGCGGGCATACAACCGCGTGGTCTCCACCAGCTCGCCCGCCACGATCCAGCGGCCGGCCTTCTTGACCAGGCGTGAACCGGGATGGATGTGGAAGCGGATGTCGCGCGCACCCAGGTACTGGCCGGCGCCGGCGGCACTGGCTTCATCGCTCTTGAAACCGATATTGCCCAGCAGGCCCGACAGCAGCGCCAGATGCAGCTGTTCGAACGTGGCCTCGGCGGTGTTGATCCGCCAGCCCTG
Source organism: Achromobacter sp. HZ34 (assembly GCF_002209485.1). GTDB lineage: Bacteria > Pseudomonadota > Gammaproteobacteria > Burkholderiales > Burkholderiaceae_B > Bordetella_C. The sequence continues at coordinate 25,799 of NZ_NJIX01000008.1, forward strand.
TTCGCCGATGACGCTGGACAACTGGCTGTGGACGTCGTGCCATTCGCGCAGGCGCAACGGCGACAGGAAGTTCTGCCGCATCTGCCCCGCCAGCTTGCGCTGCGAGGCCTTGTGCTCGACCTGCTCGTGGTACCAGCGCCAGAGCTTCAGATAGGAGACGAATTCCGATTTTTCGTCGGCGAACTTGGCATGGGCCTGTTCAGCGGCTTCTTTCTCGTGCATGGGCCGGTCGCGCGGATCCTGCACGGACAAGGCCGCCGCGATGATCAGCATCTCGGCCAGGCACTGCTGTTCGCGCGCCGCCAGGATCATGCGGCCGACGCGCGGGTCCACGGGCAGGCGGGCCAGCTCTTCGCCGGTGCGGGTAAGGGCGAAACGCGGGCTGCGTTCGGGCTCGGCGGCGGCGCTACGCTTGGGCGCTGTTGCGACGCCGCTGGCGCCGTCCGCATTCGCTACGGCGCCGGCGGCCACTTCCGTCGGATCGCCGTCCTCGTCACCCGCTGCGTCGCCGTCTTCACGCACGGCCTCGATGGCGCCCAGTTCCTGCAGCAGGTGATAGCCGTCCGCGATGGCGCGTCCCGGCGGTGCTTCGACAAAGGGGAAGTTCTCGATGTCGTTCAGGCGCAGCGACTTCATGCGCAGGATCACCGAGGCCAGCGAGGACCGCAGTACTTCGGGATCGGTGAAAGGCGGCCGGGCGTTGAAGTCATCCTCCGCATACAGGCGGATGCAGACGCCCGGACCGACGCGGCCGCAACGGCCCGCGCGCTGGTTGGCCGAGGCTCGGCTGACGGGCTCGATGCGCAGTTGCTCCACCTTGTTGCGCCACGAATAGCGCTTGACCCGCGCCAGGCCGCTGTCGATGACGAAGCGGATGCCGGGCACGGTCAGGGAGGTTTCCGCCACGTTGGTGGCCAGCACGATACGGCGGGCATTGCCGCGCGGGCGGAAGATCTGTTCCTGCTCGGCCTGCGACAGGCGGGCGAACAAGGGCAGGATTTCCGTGCCCGGAGGATGGTGCTTGCGCAGGGCCTCGGCCGCTTCGCGGATTTCGCGTTCGCCGGGCAGGAAGACCAGGACGTCGCCCGAACCGTGCCGCGCGCATTCGTCGACGCCGTCGACGATGGCATCGATCAGGTCGCGCTCTTCGTCGCCGGAACGGTCGCGGTTGCCGGGACGCGGGCGGCGTGTGGAGGTTTCCTCGATATCGTCTTCGGTCTCGTCCTGGCGCACCGGGCGGTAGCGGATCTCCACCGGGTACAGGCGGCCGGACACTTCGATGACCGGCGCCGGCTTGCCGTCGGCCCCGGCGAAATGCTGCGAGAAACGGTCGGCGTCGATGGTGGCCGAGGTGATGATGACTTTCAGGTCGGGCCGGCGCGGCAGCAGTTGCTTCAGGTAGCCGAGCAGAAAGTCGATGTTCAGGCTGCGCTCGTGGGCCTCGTCGATGATGATCGTGTCGTAGCGGCGCAGCAGTGGATCGCGCTGCGATTCCGCCAGCAGGATGCCGTCGGTCATCAGCTTGATGGCGGCGTTCGGGCCGGTGCGGTCGTTGAAGCGCACCTGGTAGCCGACCAGTTCGCCCATCGGCGTATTCAGTTCCTCGGCGATGCGCTTGGCCACGGACGTGGCGGCCAGGCGGCGCGGCTGGGTGTGGCCGATCATGCGCTGGCGGCCGCGGCCGGCGTCCAGGCAGATCTTGGGCAGCTGCGTGGTCTTGCCCGAACCCGTTTCGCCGCTGACGATGACGACCTGGTGGCCGGTGATGGCGCGCGCGATCTCATCGCGCCGGGCACTGACGGGCAGGTCCTCCGGATAGGTGATGGGCGGGATTTCGCGCGGCGGACGGCTCGGGCGGCCGCGGTCCGGCCGCGACGGCGGCGCCTGCTCGCCTGGCGTGGCGGCGGGTTCAGCGGGTCGGGAGGAGGATGCGGGAGCGGCGGGGCGCGTTGCGGAAGGCGAAGGCTTGACGGTCATTGCCCGAATTATAGAGGGGCGCCTCCCTGCCCGCCGGCTCAAGGGAGTCGCCGCCGCCCGCGCGGCAAGCAATCACCGGATGGTGAGCTTGCCCTCGCTGAGGGTGGCCTTGCCGCCGCCCATGTCCTCGATGATTTCCTCGCGGCGATTGCCGATCTGCAGGTCGACACCGCCGTAGATCCGCTTGCCGACCTCGATGGTCGCCCCATCGGTGGCGTCCTTTTCCGCGGCCAGTTCCGCTTCCTTGGCCTCCAGTGCCCCCAGGTCGCGGTTCAGCTTCACATGGGTCTGCAAAGCCCGCGCACCGATCCCGTTGGCGCCCTTCTCCGGATGCTTGCGCAGGAAAATCAGCAGCTGCTCCAGCTTGCCCTTTTCCTCGGTCAGGCGCAGGCGGGTCCGTTCCAAAGCCTCTTTCTGCATGGCCGCATGCGGGTTCACCCCCACCTGCACCAAGGTCTTGACGCCGGCCATGGTACCCAGCGTCACCGCACGCACAGACCGCAGCGCCCGCACCTGGCCACCATTGATGCTGCCCTGGGCGGCGCCCTTGCCACCCACGGTCACGCTGTCGCCGGCCGCTACGTCACTCTGGCGGATCTCGCTTTCCACCACCACATCCTTGCCGGCGCTGACCGTGGCGTTACCGATGAAGCGCGCCTGCACCGACCCCTTGGCGATGACGTGGGCGCTGCGCATCACCGGCTCGCCGCTACCCGACAGGCCGCCTTCGGCCGCGCCCAGGATGCCGCCCTTGACCACCACGTTGCCGCCCGCATCGATGTGCGCGGCTTCCACCGTACCGCTGACCACCACGTCGCCAGTCACCTTCACCTGCATGCCGGTGGTGATGTCGCCATTGACCTGCAGGGTGCCGTCGAAATCGATATTGCCCGAGGACAGGTCGACGGCCTCGACCTGCACCACGGGATTGACCGACATGCCATGGCCATTGGCCAGCAGGGACGGCGCGCCGGCAATGGCGGCGACGAGCACGTCGGGATCCTGCGCGTCACGCGTGACACCGGTCAGCTCGGGATCGTAGGGGATGTCTTCCGGTTCCGGCGCCGGCGCGGCCTGGCCCAGCACATTGATGCCGTCCTTGCCCCGCTTGGCGGGAATACGGCGCATCAGGCGCATGCCCGGCTTGACCAGCAGCAGATTGCCCAGCGTGCGGTAGTCCACCAGCGCGCGGTCATCGACCTTGGCGTGGGGGGCCTGGGAGTCCAGCAGGGATTTGAACTGGGTGGGCTCGCCCTCGCTGGGGGCGATGCCTTCGGCCACCACCAGGTCTTCACAGAAGCCTGCTTCGAGGGCCTGCAGCAGCTGGTCTTCCTTCACGCCGAACACCACTTTGTGGTCGGCCAGGATGGCGCGCACGTCGGCCAGGACGACGTGGCGGCCGCCGCGCGGCGGCTGCATGTTCAGGAACACCTGCATGTGGTCGGGCTCGATCGACAGCTCGAAGCTGCCGTCGTGGACCGCGCCAATGACTTGCTCGACGACGTCGGGGTCGCCTTCGGGCAGGTCCGGCAGGTCGTCCAGGGTGGCGGTATCGGCCAGCACCGGCGCGCTTGCCAGTTCGACCACGGCGCCCAGATGCGCCGCGGCGGATTCGATGGCGGCCAGCTCGGTGACCAGCGCCGCGCCTTCGTCGGCGCCCTGCGATGCCGCGGCCAGGCCACCCGCGTAGCGCGCGGCCACCTCACAGCAGCGGTCGATGAAGCGCGCCACGGCGTCGCCATCCAGGGCGTCGGCCGTCCAGCCGCGGGTCGCGACCACGGTTTCCAGCATGTCGACGCTGGGCGGCTCGGCATCCACGCCCGCGCGGAAACCCGCGCGCAGTTCGTGAGTGACCGGGTCCAGGGTCAACCAGTAGCGTTGCTCCACAGTGTGAACGTCCCCATTATTTACGCAAACGTGCCGAAAGATCCCGGGCTGGCTGAGTGCCGCAGCATAGAATGCCGTTTAGCCACGATCGGCAATTATTTCAAAATATTAATATCATTTTCCACCTTTTCCTTAGCTCGATACAAAATTTTTCTAAGCATAAGAAAACTTGTGAGCGACGCGGTCGTGGACTGTAGCGGCACCCGGGCGGCTGTTCAAAAGCGCCGTGCGCGTCTCCTGCCGTGGACGGCGTGCGGTTGCGCTCCGCATGCGCTGCGCGCAGCGGAGGGTGGCGGGGGTGGCGTGGTTTCCAAGGATAAGAAAACTTGTGAACGACGCGGTCGTGGGCTGTAGCGGCGCAGGCCGCGCGGGCGCGCGGCGGCACTGGTCGCCAGGACGGAAGACCTCTACGATGCAGGGCGCCAGGTTGCCGTCCGTACGCGGGAGGGACGTTGGCCAGGCAGGAACAGAATTTCTAACGGTGAAGGAGCATTTCGATGGATCTGGGTCTGAAAGGAAAGACGGCTTTGGTTTGTGCGTCCAGCAAAGGGCTGGGGCGCGCCTGCGCTTTGTCGCTGGCGCGTGAGGGCGTGAACGTGGTCATGTCGGCGCGCGGGGCCGATGCGCTGGAAGCAGCGGCCGAAGCGATCCGCGCCGAAACGGGCGTTCAGGTCACCACGGTGGTGGCCGACGTCGCTACCGCCGACGGCCGCGCCCGCCTGCTGGCCGCCTGCCCGCGCCCCGATATCCTGGTCAACAACGCCGGCGGCCCCAAGCCGGGCGACTTCCGCGACTGGACCCGCGACGACTGGATCGCCGCCCTGGACGCCAACATGCTGGCCCCGATCGAATTGATCCGCGCCACCGTGGACGGCATGATCGAGCGCCGCTTCGGCCGCATCGTCAACATCACATCGGCCGCGGTGAAGATGCCCATCGAAACCCTGGGACTGTCCAACGGTGCGCGCAGCGGCCTGACCGGCTTCGTCGCCGGCCTGGCCCGCCAGGTGGTGGCCCATAACGTCACCATCAACAATCTGCTGCCCGGGCCGTTCGAAACCGACCGCCTGCTGAACACCATGAAGGCGGCCGCAACGGCCAGCCAGACCGCCGAGCAACTATTCGAGGAACGCCGCCAGCGCAATCCGGCCAAACGCTTCGGCGACCCCGCCGAATTCGGCGACGCCTGCGCCTTCCTCTGCGGCGCCCGCGCCGGCTTCATCACCGGCCAGAACCTGGTGATGGACGGCGGCGCGTATCCAGGCACGCTGTAAAGCCACGCTACCGCGCGCCGCAAGCGAAGAAATGGCACGTCAGCGGAGGCGCCCGAGAAAACGCGTAGCACGCGCGTGCTACGCGTCGAAACGGTTTCTAAGCGCCCCGCCGCGGGCGACCGAAGCGCACGCCAGACCTTTACGTGACTAAATAGGCACGGGCCGTGCGGGTTATCCCTGCGTGGTCCTATAATTTCGAGTTCATTTTTCCTTTGCAGGAAGTCTCGCCGCATCATGTCCGACCAGGAACAAGACACCGTCTCCGCGCTGGAAGCCCCGGGCTTCGCCCCCGCCCAGTTCGTTCGTTGGTTTCGTGAAGTCGCCCCCTATGTCCACGCGTTCCGCGGCAAGACCTTCGTCGTCGCCTTCGGCGGCGAGCTGGTGCAAGCCGGTGCCTTGAACGTGCTGGTGCAGGACCTGTCCCTGCTCTCCTCGCTGGGCATCCGCCTGGTGCTGGTGCACGGCTCGCGTCCCCAGGTAAACGAACAGTTGCGCCTGAAAGGCTATACCCATCAATTCGACCGCGGCATGTCGCCCACCGACGCCGCCTCGCTCGAATGCGCCAAGGAAGCGGCCGGCGAAATACGCCTGGACATCGAAGCGGCGTTCAGCCAGGGCCTGCCCAACACGCCCATGTCGCACGCCCACATCCGCGTCATCTCCGGCAACTTCGTCACCGCCCGGCCTTCCGGCGTCATCGACGGCGTGGACTACAAGCACACCGGCCAGGTCCGCAAGATCGACGTCGACGCCATGCGCCAGGCCATGGAGCTGGGGTCGGTGGTGCTGCTGTCGCCGCTCGGCTTCTCGCCCACCGGCGACGCCTTCAACCTGGCGATGGAAGAGATGGCGACCAGCGTGGCCGTGGCCCTGCGCGCCGAAAAGCTGATCTTCCTGTCGGTGACCGACGGCGTGCTCAACGAAGACGGCAGTGTGGATACCGAATTGGCGCGCATCGATGCCGACGCGCTGCTGGCCAAAGGCGACCTGGACGAGGACACCTCGGCGTTCCTGCAGTACAGCTCGCTGGCGGTCAAGCGTGGCGTGGCGCGGGCGCACATCGTGCCCTTCACGCTGGACGGCGGTGTGCTGTTGGAAATCTTCACCCACGATGGCGTGGGCACCATGGTCGTCGAAGACACCCTGGACGATCTGCGCCCGGCGACGCTGGACGATGTCGGCGCCATCCTCAGCCTGATCGAGCCGCTGGAAGCCGATGGCACGCTGGTGCCGCGCGGCCGCGGCGTGATCGAACGCGACGTCGAGAACTTCACGGTGCTGGAGCACGACGGCGTCATCTACGGCTGCGCGGCCTTGCATCACTTTCCGGAAGAACAGATGGCCGAAATGGCCTGCCTGATCGTGCATCCCGAATGGCAAGGCTCCGGCGAAGGGGAAATCCTGCTGCGCCATATGGAATCGCGCGCCCGCAGCCTCGGCGCCAAGCGGCTGTTCGTGCTGACCACGCGTACCTCGCACTGGTTCCTCAAGCGCGGTTTCGTCAACGGCGGCATCGCCGACATGCCGCGCGAAAAGCAGCAGAACTACAACCGCTCACGCAACAGCCTCATCTTCATCAAGCGGCTGTAGGCAGGGGCTGTGGTGCCGCTGCCGCTGCTCCCGCGCAGCGCCTGCGGCAGCGCCTGCAGCCACGGCTGTAGAGCACTGCCCTTGCAAGCGCGACGCGCCACCGTGCACGCCGCAGGGGCTTTCCGGCCAGCGCCGCCGCCTCGGTTAAAATCCGCCCATTCACTTTTTTAGGCAATTCCGACATGGCCCGTACCGTTAACTGCGTCAAACTCAAGCGTGAAGCCGAAGGGCTGGACTTTCCGCCCTACCCCGGCGAACTGGGCACCCGCATCTGGCAGAGCGTGTCCAAGGAAGCCTGGGAAGAATGGAAAGGCGTGCAGACCCGCCTGGTCAATGAAAACCGCCTGAACCTGGCCGACGCCCGCGCCCGCAAGTACCTGCAACAGCAGATGGAACGCTTTCTGTTCGAAGACGGCTCCGTGGAAGCGCAAGGTTTCGTCCCGCCTTCGGCGTAATATCGCAGCCCCCATGAAAAACCGGCGCCGGACTGCAAAGTCCGACGCCGGTTTTTTTGACTCCGCCTGGCGCGGCAGTCAGTGGATCAGCAGGCTTCCCTGAATCAGGCCTGCACGTCGTTCCCGACCGATTCGTCCTCTTCGCCGCGCGCCTGGCGCTCGGCGTTCTTGGCGCCGGTGTGACGCACGTCGGCACCATGCACCATATAAATGACGCGTTCGGACATGTTCTTGGCATGGTCGCCGATGCGCTCCAGCGCGCGGGCCACGAAGATCACGTCGATGGACGGCGAAATGGTGCGCGGGTCCTCGATCATGAACGAGATCAGCTGGCGCAGCGCGGCCTTCCATTCCTTGTCCACGCTCTTGTCGCTACGCACCACCGCGGCGGCCTGCAGGGCATCCAGGCGGGCAAAGGCGTCCAGGGTCTGGCGCAGCATTTCGCGCACGGCATCGGCCATGTGGCGCAGGTCCACGCTGGGCGTGTAGCGCACTTCGTCATCATGGATACGACGAGCCACGGCCGAGATCTTTTCCGCTTCGTCACCGCAACGTTCCATATCGGTCAGCATCTTGGACACGGCCATCAGCGTACGCAGGTCGATCGCGGTGGGCTGGTGGCGCGCCAGGATCTGGCTGATGCGCTGGTCGATGTCGACTTCGTAGCGATTGACTTCCTTCTCACGCTCGCGAACCTTCTCGACCAGCAGCGTGTCGCCCCCCGTCAGCGCTTCGATGGACTCCTGGATCATGACCTCGACGACTCCCCCCATCGCCAGGAATTGCGAACGGACGGCTTCCAGATCGGCGTCGAATTGTTTGTTTGTATGCTCGGTCATCCGGGCTCCCAGCGGTTTTAACGGCTTGATGTCATGCGCTGCGCGCGCAGCCGGGCTTGGCTGTCGTGTATCAGCGTCGCCCGGAAGGTTATGACTTGTTTATGACAGGATTATGAACCGGTCCTCTCGCCCAGGCACGCGACCCTGACGGAAAGACAGGAGCGGCGGGCATTCATGCCGCCCCACCAGTCGTTCAGTCCGACCCCAGGCGCCGGATGCCATTCTGCGTGGCCAGCAGCGCCAGGTCGGCGCCGGGACGCGAAAACAGGCCGCAGGTCACCACGCCGGGAATATTGTTCACTTCCAGTTCCAGCGCCGGCGCATCGACGATATCCAGTCCGGCGACGTCCAGGATGACGTTGCCATTGTCGGTGGTGAACCCCTGGCGCACGACCGGGCGGCCGCCCAGCTTGGCCAGCGTACGCGCGACCGCGGCGGCGGCCATGGGGATCACTTCGACCGGCAGGGGAAAGGCGCCCAGGCGTTGCACCAGCTTGGATTCGTCGGCGATGCAGACGAAGCGGTCGGCCACCGACGCGACGATCTTCTCGCGGGTCTGCGCGCCGCCGCCGCCCTTGATCATGTGCAGGCGGCCATCGATTTCATCGGCACCGTCGACATAGACAGGCATGTGCTCGACGTCGTTCAGGTCGAATACGGCAATGCCGTGCCCTTGCAGACGCTTGGCGCTACGTTCGGAACTGGCGACCGCGCCGCGCACGCGGCCCTTGAAACGCGCCAGGCCGTCGATGAAAAGGTCGGCCGTGGAGCCGGTACCGACACCGATGATGACATCGGGGCCGGCCACTTGTTCAACGATTTCCAGGGCCGCATCAGCGGCCTGCTGCTTCAATTCTTGCTGGGAAAGCATGGCGGAGACTCAAAAAAGACGGAATGGAAGACGCGGCGGGCCCGCGCCAGCGGACCGCAACCCTGAAATTTAGCAGATCGGGGAGCTTCCCCCGCCGCCCACATCGTCTTCCGTCCCGTCGTGCCCGCCCAGCAAGCGTGCCGCCTGATCCTCCGGCAGGGACTCCACGCCTTTCAAGCTGCGCAGCATGGCGCGCGTGCGCACCTCCGTCTGCCCCAGCTTGTTGCCGGCCGTCTCCAGCGTGCGCTTGACCGCCGCCAGCGAGTCGCCGAAACGGCCGAATTCCGTCTTCACCGCCCGCAGGACCTGCCACACCTCCGAAGAACGCCGCTCGATGGCCAAGGTGCGGAAACCCATCTGCAAGCTGTTCAGCAGCGCCGCCAGATTGCTGGGCCCGGCCACGTTCACCCGCAGGTCGTGCAGGCGGTCCAGCACCCCGGGACGGCGCAGCACTTCGGCATACAGCCCCTCGGTAGGCAGGAACATGATGGCGAAATCGGTGGTGTGCGGCGGTGCGATGTACTTATCAGCGATCAGGCGCGCCTGGATTTCCACCGCGCGCGCCAGGGCCGCGCCGGCAGCCCGCGCGCCCTCGGCGTCGGCCGCCTCTTCCGCCGCGGTCAGGCGCTCGTATTCTTCCTTGGGAAACTTGGCGTCGATGGGCAGCCACACCGGCTCGCCCCCTTCGCCCCGGCCCGGCAACCGGATGGCGAATTCCACGATGGCATCGCTGCCGGGCACCGGCTTGACGTTGCGGGCGTATTGCTCGGTCGTCATGGTGTCTTCCAGCAGTCGCGCCAGTTGCACCTCGCCCCAGGTGCCGCGCGACTTGACGTTGGTCAGCACCCGCTTCAGGTCGCCGACACCGGCGGCCAGCGTCTGCATCTCGCCCAGGCCCTTGTGTACCGCTTCCAGGCGGTCCGACACCAGCTTGAAGGATTCACCCAGCCGCTGTTCCAGCGTGGCGTGCAGCTTCTCGTCCACCGTGCGGCGCATTTCCTCCAGCTTGGCGGCGTTGTCGGTCTGCAGGGCCGCCAACCGCTGCTCGACGGTCTGCCGTACTTCAAGCAGCCGGCGGTCGTTCAGTTCAACCAGATTGCGCAGTTCCTGCCGTAGCTGGCCGGCAAAGCGGTCCAGCGATTCGGCCGTCTCCACCCGGGCGGCCTGGGCATCGCGGCCTAGCGCCCCGCGCAGGGCCTCATGCGCATGCGTCAGTTCCTGGCGCAGGGCGCGATCGGCCGTGCCCAATTCATCACGCAGACCCCGCTGGTTTTCGGCCAGGTCGGCCCGTAGCACTCTTTCGAATTTCTCCAGCCCATCGAGCACCTGATCCAGGCGCCCATCGGCGGCCGGGCGGCGGCGCCAAGCCAATCCCGCCAGCAATGTGGCCAATAGGGACGCAGCGAGGCAAAGCCACAGCATTACATCTAAAGAAATGTTAGGCAAAAGGCCTCCATAAACGGAACAATCGGGGCAATTACGTGAAATTTGGCGCTAAATGCGCTTATGTAACTGCCATTATGTGGGCATAACACCACAGAATTCTGAGATTTTTCTTTGCCCCATGTGATAACGCGTTCAAACTACGGGCAACGTCGAATTTTCGTCATAAACAGGTGGCAACACATTGTGGAAACACATTGTTGTAAAGCCCACACTGCGTCTCTTATGAGCATAGTTCCACTGCAGCGGCGTCGAACCGCCGCCCAGCCCGCTCCGTTCCCCCCCCTCGTCCCCAGCCATGGATTGCCTTTCGGCGCCCTGGAACTGGACGAGATCGTGCCCATCGCGGCCGGGAACGAGCGCAGCGTCTACCAGCACCCTTATGAGCCCAACCTGCTCGTCAAGGTGGTGAACCGCGCGAGTTTCGCGGAGACGATGGACAAGCACCCCTGGCGCCGCCTGATCAAGACCCTGTTCCAGCGCGAAGGCGCCTACAGCGCGTATATCCACGAACTGTCTGAATACGCGGCGGCTTACAACGCCGCCGCCGGCCGCTGGCAGATTCCGATGGCCCGTGTCGTCGGCCTGGCCGAAACCACGCAAGGCCTGGGTTTGCTGGTGGAAAAGATTTCCGACGGCGCCGGCGGCCTGGCGCCCACGGTCGAAGACATGGTCCAGCGCGAAGGCCAGCTGGCTCCTGAGCTGGCGCGCCAACTGGCGTTCTTCTTCGACTCGCTGGCAGACCATCACATCATCCTCAACGACATCTCCGCTCGCAACATCGTCATGGGCGAAAACGCCCAGGGCAAGCGCGGACTGTATCTGATCGACGGTTTCGGCTCCAAGCAGGCGGTGCCGATATACGCCCTCAGCAAGTCCTTGAACCGCCGCCGCATCCAGCGCAAGGTGGATGCGATGATCGACCGCCTGAAAGCCCGCGCCGCGCGCGCCCAGCGGGCCAGCGTTGCCGAAATCTCCGAGTAGGGAAAGAGCGCGAAGCGCCGAGACACAAGCCGGACGGGGTCAGGCCGCGGAGGCCTGACCTCAGCAAGGCTCGCTGGACGGCTTACCCGAGCGCGTCACCCAGCTGTAGTCCTGGCCCGCCACCTGCCCTCTGCGCAGGGGATTGCGCGTGCAGAACACCGCGTAGGCGGGATCCACATAACGGTAAGGCAGATGTTCGTCACGGCCGGGCGGGATACCCAGGCGCGTCGTGCGCAGCAGGCGCGCCGGCCGGGCGCCCACGTCGTCGACGAAGAAGCGGCCGGGATCGAAGCCCTGCCCGTCCCATTCCGGTACTTTCAAACCCAGGGCCTTGCACAGCAAGGTCTGGCCGGCGCAAAGCCTTTGCGGTGAACGCGCCGCGCCGCCCGCGGCCGGACTCAAGGCCTGCATGCGCGCCAGGGCGTCCGCGCCGGACACGTCGTCCAGCCAGGGATGCGCCGACTTGATGAGCACCGCATTGCCCGGACCGGCCGCGCTGAAATTCAGCGAATCGCCGCCGCGCGCGTAGTACATGTAGATGGTGCCGCCATCCATGAACAGCGCGCGCCGCTTGTGCGTGTAACCCAGCGACGCGTGGCTGCCCTTCTCTTCCAGGTAATAGACTTCCGTCTCGATGATGCGCGCCGCCAGCCACAGATCGCCATCACGGCGCCGCAGCACCATGCCTATCAGTTCACGGGCAAGCTGGCGCGCGTCGCGGTGGAAGAAGGCATCGGGCAGCGGACGGCCGATGACCGCATCGGCGCGATACGCATAGGCCGGGTCACGCGCATCATCGGGCATCCACCGCTCCGCGGGCATCAGGCAGCATGGACGGTCTCGTGCGATTCGTACGCGTCAGGCGAAGCGCTCGCCATAGCGTTTTTCCGAAAAACCCACCGCCGCGGTGCCGTCCGGCGTCACGCTGACGGGCCGGCGCACCAGGGCTGGAAATTCCTTGATCAAGGCCAGCCATTGGGCGTCGGTGGTGGCGCCACGGCGCTCCTCGGGCAAGGCGCGCCAGGTCATGGACGTGCGATTCACCAGCTTTTCCCAACCGCCCAGTTGCTCGGCCCATGCCTTGAGCAAGGCCGGCTTCACCGGATGGTCGCGGTAGTCGATGAACTCGTGGCTCACGCCATGCTCGTCCAGCCACGTGCGCGCCTTGACGCACGTGCTGCACTGCTTGAGACCATAGAGGACGACTTGAGTCATGAAGATTGCTCCTTGCGGCGTTGCAGGCGGTTGGCGACGACCACGCAGATGCCGACGGCCAGGATGAACAAGGCGGCCAGCGCGTTGACCTCGGGCTTCAAGCCCAGTCGCACCCGCGAAAACACTTCCAGCGGCAGGGTCGTATAGCCCGGGCCGGACAGGAAGGAAGACAGGATCACATCGTCCAGCGACAGCGTGAACGACAGCAGCCAGGCCGACGCCAGGGCCGGCGCGATCAATGGTAGCGTGACCAGGAAAAACACTTTCAGCGGCGTCGCGCCCAGGTCCAGGGCGGCCTCTTCCAGGGACCGGTCCAGGTCGCGTACCCGCGACTGGATGATCACCGCCACGAAGGCCATGGCGAAGGTCGTATGGCCGATCCAGATGGTGAACACGCCATTGTCCGGCCAACCGATCAGGCCGCGCACTTCGACGAACATCAGCAGCAGCGAAATGCCCACCACCACTTCGGGGATCACCAGGGGCGCGCTGAGCATGCCCAGGTACAGCGAGAAACCGCGGAAACGGCCCATGCGCGCCAGCACATAGCCGGCCCAGGTACCGATAATGGTGGCGGCCGTGGCCGACAGCGCCGCCACGCGGAAAGACAGCCAAGCGGCGCTGAGCAGCGCGTCGTCATGGAACAGCGAGGCGTACCACTTGAACGAAAAGCCCGACCAGGCGGTCACCAGCGGCGAATCGTTGAAGGAAAACACCACCAGGCTGAGGATGGGCACGTACAGGAACAGGAACCCCAGCCCCAGCACCAGGGCCCGCAGCACGGGATTGGGACGCAGCATCATCGCTTGCCTCCCCCGTTCACATCGGCCTGCTTGACCTGGTTGTATTGGAACAGCGCCAGGGGCACCAACAGCAGCAGCACCATCACGCACGTGACGGAGGCGGCCATGGGCCAGTCGGCATTATTGAAGAACTCGCTCCACATCACCCGGCCCATCATCAAGGTATTGGCGCCGCCCAGCATTTCCGGGATGACGTATTCGCCCACCGCCGGAATGAAGACCAGCATGGCGCCGGCGATCACACCCGGCCGCGACAGCGGCACGGTGATCTGCCAGAACGCCTGCCAGGGCTTGGCGCCCAGGTCATAGGCGGCCTCCAGCAGGCGCAGGTCCATCTTCACCAGATTGGCGTACAGGGGCAGGATGAAAAACGGCAGATAGGAATAGACCATACCGATATAGACCGCCAGGTCGGTACGATAGATTTCCAGCGGCTGCGAAATGATGCCCAGGGAAATCAGCAATTTATTGAGCAGGCCGTCGTTGCGCAGGATGCCCACCCACGCATAGACGCGCAGCAGCAGCGAGGTCCAGAACGGCAGGATCACGCCCAGCAGCAGCAGGTTGCGGGTGGCGGGCGTGGACCGGGCGATGTAGTACGCCATGGGATAACCGATCAACACGCAGACCAGCGTGCTGATGCCGGCAATCTTCACCGAGCTCAAATAGGTGGCGAAATACAGGCTGTCCGTGAACAGCAGCACATAGCCGCGCAGATGCAGGCTGAACTGCAGCGCCTGGTCCTTGTATTCCACCAGCGACGTATAGGGCGGAATCCCGAACTGCAGATCGGCCAGGCTGATCTTGAATACCAGCAGGAAAGGCACCAGCAGGAACAGCACCAGCCACAGGAAAGGCGGCACCACCGCCAGCGCGCGTCCGGACGGCACCAGGCGGCGCATCACGCGGCCCATCATGAGGCCAGCACCGTCGCGCTATCCGCCGCCCAGCTGGCATGCACTTCCTCGCCCACCGCCGGCGCATCGCTCTGCGCCAACACGCGGCGCGGCACGGTGGCTTCGATCTGCACGCCCGAATCCAGGCGGATCTGGTACAGCGCGTAGCTGCCCATCCAGGCCATGTGCGACACCATGCCGTGGGCCCAGTTGTGCTCGGTCTGCGGACGTTCGCGCGTCACGATGACGCGTTCGGGCCGGATCGAGACGTGCACCTGCATGCCCAGCGGCTCGCTGACGCCATGGTTGACGTACAGCGGACGCGACAGTTCTTCGCATTCGATGGCCACGTGATCCGCTTCGTCGACCACGATGGTGCCCGTGAACAGATTGGTGGTGCCGATGAAGCCGGCGACGAAACGCGAGTTCGGAAACTCGTAGACGTCTTGCGGCGTTCCGCATTGGACGATCTGGCCTTCGGTCATCACGGCCAGGCGATGCGCCATGGTCATGGCCTCTTCCTGGTCGTGCGTCACCATGATGCAGGTCACGCCGACCTGCTCCAGGATGCGCACCAGTTCGATCTGGGTCTTCTGGCGTATCTGCTTGTCCAGCGCCGACATCGGCTCATCCAGCAGCAGCAGCTTGGGGCGCTTGACCAGGCTGCGCGCCAGGGCCACGCGCTGCTGCTGCCCGCCGGACAGCTGATTCGGCTTGCGCCGGGCATAACCGGCCATCTGCACCAGGTTCAGCGCCTCGAACACGCGATCGTGGATTTCGGCGCGATCCACGCCTTCCTGCTTCAGGCCGAAAGCGACATTGGCCTCGACCGACATGTGCGGGAACAAGGCGTAGGACTGGAACATCATGTT
Source organism: Achromobacter sp. HZ34 (assembly GCF_002209485.1). Lineage (GTDB taxonomy): Bacteria > Pseudomonadota > Gammaproteobacteria > Burkholderiales > Burkholderiaceae_B > Bordetella_C. Next base: position 40,905 of record NZ_NJIX01000008.1, read on the forward strand.
GACCGGGCGCCGGTAAGGGGGCACCGCCGTGATGTCCTCGCCGTCGAGCAGGATCTGGCCGGAAGTCGCTTCCTCGAAACCGGCCAGCATGCGCAGCAGCGTCGACTTGCCGCAGCCCGAACTGCCCAGCAAGGCGAATATCTCGTTGCGCTTGACGCTAAGGCTGACCGAACGCACGGCGACCGTGTCGCCGAATATCTTCACCAGGTCGGCGACGCGGACGAACTCGTCCGGATCCGCCGTGTGTTGCGCCGGATAACGGCTGTCACTCATGATTGCTTATCTTCCGGACTTCAGTTCGGCCCACATGCGGGTCTGCAGGCGCAGGATGTTCACCGGCTGCGGCTTGATCACATACAGCGTCTTGGCGACGTCCGCGGGCGGATAGATCATGGGATTGTCGGCGACGTCCTTGACCACGTACTTGCGCGCCTCTTTATTGGCATTCGGATAGAACATGGTGTTGGTGATGGCCGCATGCACCTGCGGAGTTTCGATGTAGTTGATGAAAGCCAGCGCTTCATCCACGTGCTGGGCGTCCTTGGGGATGGCCATCGTGTCGAACCACGCCGGCGCACCGCCCTGCGGAATGTAGTAGTTGACGTCGTAAGGCTGCTTGGCTTCCTTGGCACGCTTGCGCGCGATCATGACGTCGCCGGAAAAACCGTAGACCATGCACAGGTCGCCCACGGCCAGTTCGTCGATGTAGCCCGACGAACTGAACTGGCGGATATAGGGACGAATTTTCTTCAGGAGTTCCAGCGCTTCCTTGTAATCGTCCGGATTGCTGCTGTTGGGATCCTTGCCCAGATAATGCAGGACCGCCGGGAAAACCTGCGCGGCCTCGTCCAGCATGGAGATGCCGCAGTCCTTCAGCTTGGCGGCGTTCTCGGGCTTGAACAGCATGTCCCAGCTACCCAGGGGCGCGTCCTTGCCCAGGATCTGCTGGACCTTGGTGACGTTGTAGCCCAGGCCGTTGGTGCCGTAACCCCATGGCACCAGGTACTGGTTGCCCGGGTCGACCGTGGCGACCAGGGCCATCAGGTCGGGATCCAGGTACTGCCAGTTGGGGATCCTGGATTTGTCCAGCTTCTGGAACAGGCCGCCCTGCAACTGGCGCGCGGCATAGTGGGTCGACGGTACGACCACGTCGTAGCCGGACTTGCCGGTCAGCAGCTTGGCCTGCAGGGTGTCGTTGTTGTCGTAGACGTCGTAGCGGACCTTGATGCCGGTCGCTTTCTCGAAGCCGGGAATGGTGTCGGGCGCGGTGTATTCGGCCCAGTTATAGACGTTGACGACCTTGTCTTGGGCATGGGCTGTAGCCATGACCACGGTCGCCAGTACCGCTCCCGCTGCGTAGCGGATACCCGCGTTGAATCTCATCCAGGGCCCCTTGCCTAGAAAGTTATGCACCTATCGCTGCCCGAGTCCCCGGCGCGCCAAAGGCAAAATGATAATGGGTTTTACGCCCTGCGTCAGTCGGGGTGGCTGGCCATGCGGCGGCGGTAGGCCACTTCCAATTTTTCGTGCAAGGCCAGGCCGGCCGCGCCGCCGACCTTTTCCAGCGAACGGCGCAGGCGGCGCAGGTTGCCCGCGCGGGCCGGCGCGGTGACGCCGCCCTGGTGGCCGCGGTCGAAATCGATGATCCAGGCCTTGCCCGCGCCATCGATAAGGATGTTGTAAGCGTTGAGATCCGCGTGCCATACCCCGGCGTGGTGCATGCGCGCCACGGCGTCGGCGGCGGCCTCCCAGACCGGACTATCCAGCAACAGTGCCAGCGGCCGCACGTCGGGGATGCGTTCGACGATGATGGCTGCCTTGTAGGCCAGCCCCTGGCGCCAGTAGGCGGCAGCCAGCGGCGCCGGCACCGGCAGCCCCTGGGCCGCCAGCGACTCCAGCAAGCGAAACTCCCGGAAACTGCGGGTGCTGTCGGCGCCCAGCCAGAAATAATCGCGGTCGCTGATGCGGGCGACCAGGCCGCCACGCCGGTAATGCCGCAACACGCCAGCACCGAATTCGCCCTGGACGAACCACGCGGCCTGCCGCCCGCCCGCGGCCACGGGCTCGGCAGGGGTGCCGTAGGTGGCGGCATAAGCAGCGGCATCGAAAAGATGCGGACCGGGCCGGCTGATACGGGCCGCGTCATAAAGCATGGCGCCGGCGGGCGCCTCGTCCCACGCCAAAGCGGCGGTTTCAACCCTCACGATTGCGCATCCAGTCGGCAGTGCCGTAGAAGGAATGCAGCAAGCGGTCCATCAAGGCCTGTTCCAGCCCCTGTTCGGCCATGGCGCGCCCCATGCAGACGACCCATTGGTCGCGTTCGCGCGTGCCGATGGAAAAAGGCAGGTGGCGGGCACGCAGCCGGGGATGGCCAAAACGTTCGATGTAATGGTCAGGGCCGCCGAAATAGCCGCACAGGAACCAGAACAGCCGGTCGCGCGCGTTATCCAGGCTGGGACCATGGGCGGCGCGCAGGTCGGCCAGGTCGGCGTCCATGTCCATCAAGTCATAGAAACGCTCGACCAGCGCGCGTACGCCCGGCTCGCCGCCCAGTTGTTCGAAGATGCTGCGCGTGTGATCGATAGGCTCGAAGATCGGTTCGACGCGCGTCGTCGTAGTCATAGTGCTTCCCGCAAAGTGACCAGGGGCGGCGTCCGCAGTACGCCGCGCAAGGCCAAGGCACCCCCACCCCAGGCGCCCAGCATGCCGGCGGCGATGCCGGCCAGCCAGGGCCACAGGCTGAGCGTGATAGTGAAATCGAAAACGAAGCGCGACAGGGCCCAGGCCACCGCGGCAGCACCGGCCGCGCCCAGCAGGCCGGCCAGGCCACCCACCGCCAGCAGCTCCAGCCGCTGCGCACGCGCCAGTTGGCGCCGCGTGGCGCCCAGTGCGCGCAATACCGCGGCCTCGCGCACGCGTTCGTCGCGCGTGGCCGTCAGGGCGGCGGCCAGCACCAGTACACCGGCCGCCAGCGTAAATACGAACAGCAGCTGCACCGCCTGCACCACCTGATCAAGCACGGTCTGCAACTGCTTCAGGATGGCGCCGACGTCGAACACGGTCAGATTGGGGTAGTCGCGCACCAGCTGGGGCAGCAACTGCGGTTTGTCGTCGGGCAGGTGAAAGGAGGTGATCCAGCTTTGCGGCGCGTCGGCCAGCGCCGACGGCGACAGCATGGCGAAGAAGTTCACCCGCATCGTGTCCCAATCAACCGTGCGCAGGCTGGTGACGTCCGCTTCCACGGTCTGGCCGGCGATGTCGAAGGCCAGCTTGTCGCCCATCTTCACGCCCAGGGTGGTGGCGATGCCGGACTCCATGGACACTTCGCGCGAGGCCGGCGCCATCCAGCGGCCCTCGGCCAGGCGGTTGTACGTCGGCATCTTGTCGGCGTAAGACAGATTGAACTCACGGTCCACCAGGCGCTTGGCGCGGCCATCCTCGTAATCGGCCGCCGACACGGCGCGGCCGTTGATGGACACCAGGCGGCCGCGGATCATGGGATAGAGGTCGGCCTGGCCGACGCCGCCCTGCGTCAGGCGCGTGGCTACCGCCGCGCGCTGGTCGGGCTGGATGTTGATAAGGAAACGGTTGGGCGCATCCGCCGGCAAGGTGCGCTGCCAGCCGGCGATCAGGTCGGTGCGCGTCATGGCCAGCAGCAGCAAGGCCATCAGGCCGATGGCCAGGGCGCAGACCTGGGTGATGGTGGCGGCGCGGCGCCGGGTCACCCCGGCCAGGGCGAAACGCAGCGCCGGCATGCCGGCGGCGGCGTGGCGCACGCGTGCCAGCAAGGCCACGCAAAGTCCGGCCAGCAGGGCGAAGACCGCGAAGGCGCCCAGGAAGCCGCCGGCGATGATGCCACCCAGGCGGGCATTGCCGGCGAACCACCATATCAACAGCGCAAAGCCGGCGGCACCGATGATGTAGCCGACCACGCTGCCCGCCTGCAGGCCCGTATCGTCCCGCCGCAGCACGCGCGCCGGCGGCACGTGGCGCAATTGCGCCAGCGACGGCAGCGCGAAACCCAGCAGCAGCCACAGGCCGGTGGCCAGGCCCTGGGCCGCGGGCAGCACCGATGGCGTGGGCAGCGGCGTGTCGATCAGGCGGGCCAGCACCTGCACCAGTCCTTCGTGCACGGCATATCCCGCCACGCCGCCGGCCAGCGACGCCAGCACGCCGACCAGGATGAATTCCACGGTCAACATGCGCGTGATGGCCGATTGCGGCGCTCCCAGGCAACGCATCACCGCGACGCCGTCGCGATGGCGTTGCATGAAGCGATTCGCCGCCAGGGCCACCGCCACCGCGGAAATCAGCACCGCCAGCAGCGCCACCAGGGACAGGAAGCGCTGGGCGCGATCCAGCACGCGGCGCACGTCGGGACGGCCGGATTCGACCGTGGCGATTTTCTGGCCCCGCTGCAGGTTGGCGGTCAGCCAGGTCGAATAGGCCGCCACGGCGGGAGCTTCACCCGCGGCCAGCAAGGCATAGCCGACACGGCTGCCGGGCGCGATCAGATGCGTGGCCGCCAGGTCATCGGCGCGCATCATGACGCGTGGCGACACGTTGACGAACTGCAGGCTGCGATCCGGTTCGTAGGTCACCACACGGGCGATGCGGAATTGCGCATCGCCCAGCGTCAAGGTGCCGCCTACCGCCACATTGAGCATGCCCAGCAGTTGCGGATCGACCCAGACGGTGCCGCGGTCGGGCACGTCGCGCGTGGGGGCGTCAGCGCCGAAGGGGGCCTGGGCGGTGCGCAGGCTGCCACGCAAGGGGTAGCCCGGCTCGACGGCCTTCAGGGACACCAGCTGGGCGTTGTCGCCCGCGCCGGCCATTGAAGGGAATTGCCAGGTGTGCGCCAGCCGCAGGCCTTCCTGCAGCGCGCGCTGCTCGAAAGCGGGCGGCAAGGGCGAATCGGAATCCAGCACGACATCGGCACCCAGCATCTGGGCGGCGTCGCGCTCCAGCGCGCGGCCGACCCGGTCCGCCAGGAAGCCCACGCTGGTGACGGCGGCCACCGCGACGATCAGCGCGATGACCAGCAGCCGCAATTCGCCGGCGCGGGTATCGCGCAGCAAGGCGCGCACACCCAGGCGCAGCGGGTGCAGGAGTCCGCGCGTGGCGACGGGACGCGCGGCGGGGAAACGGGCGGCGGCGGAGGATTCTGGCATGGGCGTATCGTACCTAAAGCTGACGATAGTCTGGCGCTCTGCAGGAAGAAAAAGTCACGCCTGCGGGGCGGGATGACGCGGCGAAAATAAAAAGGCGAAGCTTCCTGGCGGAAGCTTCGCCTGGCCCTGCGCCCGCGAAAATTACTTGGCCGGGGTGGCGGGAGCCGTCTTGGCGGACGACTTGGCGCCGGACTTCTTGGCCTTGTGCTTATGGGTTTGCGAGGACTTGGGCTTGGCGGTCGTCGAAGCGTCGGCAGCGAAAGCCGCCGGCGCCGCGGCCAGACCCAGGGTCAATGCCGAGACGGACAGAAAAGCAGCAATGCGGGAGCGAGAGGTCATGAATAACTCCAGAATTAATAAGGCCACCGGGCCTTGATTCCACGGGCGCGGCGATCTTGCCGTGTTCCCCGTACTGCTTTTGAGCAGGGAGTTCAGGGAAGGTTGCATGCATTCGATAAAAAATTTCATACTCGATGCAACCTAATGCGAATACGCGAATTTTCGCGGGGAAACCCGGATATTTCCTTGCGATTTTTGCGGGATAGCTTTCGTTTTTCTTAAAGAGAACAGCTGATTTTGGTTAATGCGATTTCCTGGAAGCACAATCAAAAAATAATCGAGGGGGGAGACCCCCTCGATACTCCCTATTCAAACGACACCGGTTTTCATGGCAGCGTCAGAATATGGGGGGAATGCTGACCTGCTCAATAAGCCGAATAGGTTGTGTTGGCGCAATGGGCTATCGAGGAGCACCCTCCCCTCCGTGCATCGATCAGGTCTCCTGACCGCAGCGGCAGGAAAGCGAGGGAATTTCCTTCTATCCGCACCGGCGCGGCATCACGCTTCCTTCAATTTCTCCAAGGCGTCTTCCAGGCGGTCGCAGGCCCAGACTTCCAGGCCTTCGATGGGTTGGCGCGGGGCATTGGCCTTGGGGATCAGCGCGATGTTGAAACCCAGTTTCGCCGCTTCGCGCAGGCGTTCCTGGCCGCGCGGTGCGGGACGGATTTCGCCGGCCAGGCCCACTTCGCCGAAGGTCACCAGCCCCCGCGGCAAAGGCCGATCGCGCAGCGACGACATGATGGACAGCAACACCGGCAAATCCGCCGCCGGTTCCGTGATCCGCACCCCGCCCACCGCGTTGACGAACACGTCCTGGTCCGACGTCACCACACCCGCATGCCGATGCAGCACCGCCAGCAACATGGCCAGGCGGTTGCTTTCCAGCCCCACCGTCAGCCGCTTGGGATTGGGCGTGTGCGCCGCATCGACCAGCGCCTGGATTTCCACCAGCAATGGCCGCGTGCCTTCCTGCGTGGCCATCACGCATGAGCCCGCCACCTGGCGGTCGTGCTGCGACAGGAACAAGGCGGATGGATTGGCCACGCCGCGCAAGCCGCGATCCGTCATGGCGAACACGCCCAGCTCGTTGACCGCGCCGAAGCGGTTCTTGAAGGCCCGCACCAGGCGGTAGGACGAATGCGTATCGCCCTCGAAATACAGCACGGTATCGACGATGTGTTCGAGCACCCGCGGGCCGGCCAGGGCGCCGTCCTTGGTGACGTGGCCGATCATGACGATGGCGATGCCGGTCTGCTTGGCCAGGCGGGTGAGTTGCGCCGCGCATTCACGCACCTGCGACACCGAGCCGGGGGCGGCCGTCAATTCGCTGCTATATAAGGTCTGGATGGAGTCGATCACCGCCACCACCGGACGCTGGTCGGCGACCGCCGACTGGATGGCTTCCAGGCGGATTTCCGCCAGCAGGTTGACGTCGCCGGTGGGCAGCCCCAGGCGGCGGGCGCGCAAGGCCACCTGTTCCGCGGACTCTTCGCCGGTCACGTACAGCACTTTGGCGGTGGCCGACATCGAGGCCAGGGCCTGCAATAGCAGCGTGGACTTGCCGATGCCGGGATCGCCGCCGATCAGCACCACGGCGCCGGCGACCAGGCCGCCGCCCAGCACCCGATCGAATTCGTCCAGCCCGGTCGGTTGGCGCGGCACTTCGCGCGCTTCGATTTCGGCCAGGCTGCGCACGGGGCTGGATGCCGCCAGCGGCGCATAGCGATGCTGCGCCGCTGCCGCGGGGGCCGCGCTTTCGACGGTTTCTTCCAGCGTGTTCCAGGCATTGCAGTGCGGGCACTTGCCCTGCCACTTGAGGCTGGTGCCGCCGCATTCGGCACAGACGTAGACGGTTCGAGATTTGGCCATTGGGGGAGTGTAGCGAATGGGGAAGGAACGAGGACCGCCTTTGACTATGCGCAAAAGCAAAAGCCAGCCGTCAGGCTGGCTTTGCAATGGGGCGCGGGCGGCGCGCAAAGCGCGCTGCTACATCAGCTGCGGCCGGCGAGGCTGCCGCCGCCGTCCACGCCCAAGACCTGGCCGGTGATGAAACCGGCATCGTCGGACAGCAGGAAGGCGATGGCGGCGGCGACTTCGGCGGGGCTGCCGATGCGCTTCATGGGAATCCCGGACAACACGCGCTTTTCACCGTCGCTGCCAACCGGACGGCTGGCGCGGAACAATTCCGTTTCGATCGGGCCAGGCGCAACCGCATTCACCGTGACGCCGTATTCGGCCAACTCCAGCGCCCAGGTGTGCGTGCAACCCACCAACGCCGCCTTGGCCGCCGAATAGCTGGTGCGGTCCTGGCTGCCATGGATGGCACGGCTGACCACATTGACGATGCGGCCCGAACGGCGCGTCTTCATCGATTCGACGAAGGCCTGCACCACTTGCACGGCGACGCGCACGTTCAGGTCCAGTACGTTGTACAGCGACGCCAATTCCACCGAACCCAAAGGCTGGGGCAGCACCAGGCCAACGTTGTTGACAATGGCGTCGACGGGGAATTTCTCGCGGATCTCGCGCAGCACGTCTTCGGTCTTGCCGGCGTCGGCAAGGTCACAGGCGTACAGATAGCCCGGGAAATCGACGTCATTGGTATGTCGGGCAATTCCCACCACGTGACAGCCCATATCGGCCAGCCGGCGCGACAGCGCCCAGCCTATCCCCTTGGTGGCGCCGGTCACCAGCACGCATTTGTCTTTCATGGAACAACCTCGAATCTGCATTGGAGAGAATGTGCCAAGTAGACACCATCCGCGCGTGGCTGTCTTGCTTTTGCCCCGTGACGATGAGCAGCCTGCTTCACCGCGTTACGGCGCGGTGCGCATCCAGGTCCGCGGCAAGCTGACAATAAATTCAGCTTATTGTCAAATATCGCGCCCGTGCACCGGTACGCGCGGCGCCAGGGCGCACAGCAATTCGTAGCCTATGGTTTCGGCCGCCTGCGCCACCTCGTCCACGGTCGGACCGCCCTCGCCCCACAGCACCACCGGCGCACCGACGTCGGCCGTCGGCACCGGGGTCAGATCGACCGCCAGCATGTCCATGGAAACCCGGCCCAGCAGGCGCGTGCGCACGCCCGCCACCGTGACAGGCGTGCCCGTGCCGGCATGGCGCGGGTAGCCATCGGCATAACCGCAAGCCACCACGCCCACGCGCAAGGGGCGATCGGCGCTGAACAGGCTGCCATAGCCCACGGCGTCGCCGGCCTTCACCTGCTGCACGGCAATCAGGCGCGATGCCAGGGTCATGGCCGGCCGCAGGCCGAAACTGGCGGCATCCGCATCGGCGAACGGCGAACCGCCATACAGGCAGATGCCGGGACGGACCCAGGCGCCATGATCCTCGCGCGCCAACGCAAGGTCGGGATAGCGCAGCGTGGCGGCGGAATTGGACACGCTGACCGGACCGGGCAAGCCTTCCGTGACGCGGTTGAAGACGTCCATCTGGGCAGCGACGCCCGGCTGGCCATCGGCGTTGGCGAAGTGCGTCATCTTGCCGACGCTGTTGAGGATGCCGTCGTCGCGCAAGCGCAGCGCCTGCTGATAGGCGGCGCGATACGCATCCGGCGCGAAACCCAGCCGGTTCATCCCGGAGTTGAGCTTCAGGAAGACATCCAGGCGCCGCGAACCGCGGTTCCCCGCCAGGATGGTCAGTTGGTCCGGATGGTGCACGGACGTGGTCAGGTGATAGCGCTCCAGCACTTCCACGTCGGCCGGCTCGAAAAAGCCTTCCAGCAGCAGGATGGGGCCGCCCCACCCCGCTTCGCGGCAGCGTACCGCTTCATTCAGATCCAGCATGGCCAGGCCCTGGGCCTGCCAGAAACCGCGCACTGCCTGCTCGATGCCGTGGCCATAGGCATTGGCCTTGATGACCGCCCAGACGGACGGCGCGGCCAACGCCCGGCCCTGCGCCGCCGCGGCGGTGACGGCGGCCTGGTGGACGTGCTTGCGGACGACCTCGAGGTTGTGCGTGAGGGCGTCGACGGAAATCGTGGCGGTAATTGGGCGTGGCATGGCGAGGCGGATGTCGTACCGGCGGAATGGTGGGCCGGCGGAGCAATGGACCGGTTGTATGAGAGAAGGATATTTTTTGCGGCAGGCGTTGGTTTTGGCGGTCGGCGTTAGTCTACCCGATGCCCTGTGACGGGCTCACTAAAATAGCGTCGATTCCACCGAGGCGATTTTGCGCTGATCCATGTCCGTCGACCATTACGAAAACTTTCCCGTTGCCTCCGTTTTGTTGCCACGCCGCCTGCGCGGGCCGGTTACCGATATCTATCGCTTCGCGCGTAGTGCGGACGATATTGCCGACGAGGGCGACGCGCCGGATGCGCAGCGGCTGGGGGAACTGGCTGCCTATCGGACGGAGCTGTATCGCATCGCCAGCACGGCCGGGCAAAGCTATCGTCCCGTCGCTGAACGCCTGGCGCCGGTCTTCATGCCGCTGGCGGCGACCATCGCGCGCCAGCAGTTGCCCATCACGCCCTTCCTGGACCTGCTGTCGGCGTTCGAACAGGACATCACCGTCAAGCGTTACGCCGACGAAGCCGCCCTGCTCGACTACTGCGCGCGCTCGGCCAATCCGGTCGGACGGCTGATGCTGCATCTGTACGGGGTGGTCGATGCCACGGCCTTGCGCCAGTCCGATGCCATCTGCACCGGCCTGCAACTGGTCAACTTCTGGCAGGACGTGCGGGTCGACTGGTACAAGGATAGGGTCTACCTGCCGCAGGATGCCCTGCAACGCCATGGCGTCAGCGAGGAAGACCTGGCAGCCTGCCGCCTGACGCCGCAATGGCAGGCGCTGCTGGGCGAGCAGGTCGCCCGCACACGGGCACTGTTACACTCCGGAGCGCCGCTGACCCGGCGTTTGCCCGGCCGCATCGGCCTGGAGCTGCGCCTGGTGGTGCAAGGCGGGTTGCGCATCCTGGAACGTATCGAGCAGGCCCGCTACGATGTGTTCATGAATCGCCCGGAACTGGGCGGGCGCGACTGGTGCATCATGCTGGGACGCGCGTTGTTCCGGCGCAGCGCTGGCTGACTGGCTGACGCGCTTTCTCTGTACCCCCGTTCTTTCCGTACCGCATGCTGGCGAATTCAAGGCAGCATGCGTTGATCCACAACGTTACCGGCGACACGGGCACCGATCCCACTTCTGCCCCTTCGACATGACTCCCGACGAATACTGCCAGGACAAGGCCGCCAAGAGCGGGTCCAGTTTCTACTACGCCTTTCTGTTCCTGCCGCCGGAACGGCGGCGCGCCATCGTGGCGATGTACGCCTTCTGCCGCGAGGTGGACGACGTGGTGGACGAGGTCAGCGACAGTTCGGTGGCGCGTATCAAGCTGGCCTGGTGGCGCACCGAAATCGACCGCATGTATGGCGGCGCGCCTGATCATCCCGTGACGCGCGCGCTGGAGCCGCATCTGCAGACCTACGACATTACGCGCGAGCGCCTGCTGGCCGTGGTCGATGGCATGGAAATGGACCTGGACCAGACGCGTTACCTGGACTGGCCGGGCCTGCGCAAATACTGTTGGCACGCGGCCGGCGTGGTGGGCGAGCTGTCGGCTTCGATCTTCGGGTATGAGGATCCGGCCACGCTGGTTTATGCGGAGAAACTGGGGTTGGCGTTCCAGATGACCAACATCATCCGTGACGTCGGCGATGATGCGCGGCGGGGGCGCATCTATCTGCCTATCGATGAATTGCAGCGTTTCAATGTGAAGGCGGCGGATATCCTCAATGGGAAATATTCGGAGGGATTCACCGCGCTGATGACGTTCCAGGCGCAACGCGCGCGTGAGCTGTACCGCGAGGCCATGCGGGCGCTGCCGGAATCCGACCGGCGGGCGCAGCGGCCGGGGTTGATGATGGCCGCGATCTACCACGCCCTGCTGGATGAGATCGAACGTGACAACTGGCAGGTGCTGCACCAGCGCATCTCCCTGACGCCCTTGCGCAAGCTGTGGCTGGCGTGGAAAACCTGGGTCGGCGGTGGCCGCGGGCTGGTGCGGCGCCTGGCGCGATGAAGACGCCCGCTGCGGCTGGGGCGATGCCTGGCGCGACGCGGCCGCCTGCTGCGGCTGATGGGACGCTTGGCGCAACGCAGAAGCCCGCTGCGGCTGATGCGACCCCTGGCGCGACGGAGACGACGCGCGCGGCGCAGCGGCGGGTGGCGGTGGTAGGCGCTGGCTGGGCCGGCTTGGCAGCGGCGGTGGCTTTGCATGATCGGGGCTATGCCGTGACGGTGCTCGAAGCGGGGCGTACGCCCGGCGGACGGGCGCGGCGCGTCACGCACGCGGACTTCGATTTGCCCCTGGATAACGGGCAACACATTCTTCTGGGCGCCTACAGCGATACGTTGGCGCTGATGCGGCGGCTGGGCTGCGAGCCGGACCGCTTGCTGGCCCGGCTGCCGCTGGCCCTGGCCAGCCTGGACGGCGCCTTCCGGCTGCGGGCACCGCGACTGCCGGCGCCTTTGCATGCGGCGTACGCGCTGCTGACGGCGCGGGGGTTGGATGGGTCGGCCCGCATGGCGGCCCTGCGGCTGATGCGGGCCTTGCAGCGTGCGCAATGGCGGTTGCCGGCGGCGGACAGCGTGGCGGATCTGCTGGCGCGGCATGGACAGCCGGAAAGCGCCGTGCGGTGGCTGTGGGAACCTTTATGCCTGGCGGCCTTGAACACACCCGTCGCGCAGGCCGATGCCCAGCTCTTCGCCCATGTCTTGCGTGACAGCCTGGCCGGCGCACGGGCGGCGTCCGACCTGCTGCTGCCGCGCGTCGATCTTTCCGCGCTGTGGCCGGATGCCGCGGCGGCGCTGTGCGACGTGCGCTATGGCGTGACGGTTCGTCTGGTCGAGCCCTCGGCGGATGGTGTTCGCATCGATGGCGACTTCTACGACGCAGCCATCCTGGCCGTGCCACCTGCCAACGCCGCTCGGTTACTGGGCGCGGCGCTGGGCGATCGTTTGGCCGGCTTCGAATATTCCCCCATCGCAACCTTGAATCTGCGTCTGGACGCGCCTTGGCGCTTGCCCATGCCCATGATGATGTTGCGTGAAGACGCCGCGCGGGGCCACGATGGGCAATGGCTGTTCGACCGCGCCGGGTTGGCGGGCGATTCGTCACGCGGGGAATTGTCCATCGTCGTCAGCGCCGCGGCGCGGCTGGCGGATCGGCTGGCGCGGGATGACCGTGCCGCGGTCATGGCGCCGCTCATCGAGCAAGTGCGCGAACAGGCTGTGCGCGGAGGCCTGGCGGACTTGCCTGCCATCGCGCATGCGGAACTGCTGGTCGACAAACGTGCGACGTTTTCAGCTACGCCGGGTCTGGCGCGGCCTGGCAACGCCACGCCTTGGCCTGCGCTATGCCTGGCCGGGGACTGGACAGACACCGGCTATCCCGCCGTCCTCGAAGGCGCCGTCCGCAGCGGCCAACGCGCCGCCACACTGATCGCGGGGCGTTGACGCTATCGCGAGATGTTCAGCCCAGCGCCCGCACGGTGAACAGGCCCGCTGCGGTCAGTAGCAGGGAGCCGGCCAGGCTGATGCTTGCGTACAGTACCGCGCCGCCATATTCGCCCCGCTCCAGCATGCCCACGGTTTCGGCCGAGAACGTCGAGAACGTGGTCAGGCCGCCCAGGAAGCCCGTGATGCAGGCCAGCCGCACCCAGGCGGGCCAATCGGGATGCGACGCGACCAAGGCCACCATGATGCCGATCACGTAGCCACCGCCCAGGTTGGCCGCCAGCGTCCCCCACGGCATGCCCTCGGATCGGTTCATCACGAGAGCAAGCAGCCAACGCAACCATGCGCCACAGGCGGCCCCCAGGCCGATAGCGAGGAAGTTCAGCGGGGAAAGCAGCGGCAGCATGGCATTCCTTGGGCCAACGAGGAACGCCCATTATCGCCAGCGAAGGCTCGCCGTCAACGCATGCGGCCGCGCCACATGATTCGTATCGGGTGAGTAAAACCATTGCGCCCCCCTTCCAGCCCCATCGCGCGAAGAAGCTTGTATAAAGAAGCCAATTCGCCCCGACCATCCGTAGCGCAAGACGCACTGGCGGGATTTGAAATCAAGCTGGTCATATTACGAACCATTCCGAGAAACCAGCCAGCATCAGGAGACACAACCATGAGCTATGCAAAAGGCGCCACAGACGTCCCCCTCATCGAACAAACCATCGGCGACTTTTTCGACGGCATGGTCGAAAAGCAGCCTGGCCGCGATGCCCTCATCAGCCGCCACGAAGGCCGCCGTTTCACCTACCGCGAGTTGCAAGCCGAGTCGAACAAGCTGGCCAGCGCACTCCTGAAGCTTGGCCTGGTCCCGGGTGACCGTGTCGGTATCTGGTCCCACAACAACGTTGCCTGGGTGCTGCTACAGATAGCCACCGCCAAGGCGGGACTGATACTCGTCAACATCAACCCGGCCTACCGCACGGCCGAACTGGAATATGCACTGAACAAGGCGGGCTGCAAGGCGCTGGTAACGATGGCGAAGTTCAAGACCAGCGACTACCTTGGCATGCTGCGCGAGCTGGGCCCCACGCGCCTGCCGCGCCTGCAACATATTTTCTGGATCGACGACGCGGCTGGCGCGGACGTGGAGGACAGCGGCGTGCAGCGCTTCAGCCGCCTGCTCGCCACCGGCGACTCCACCGACCCCGCCGTGGCGCAAGTGCAGAAGCGCCTGAAGGCGACCGACCCCATCAATATCCAGTTCACCAGCGGGACCACGGGCTTTCCGAAAGGGGCCACGCTCACGCACCGCAACATCCTCAACAACGGCTTCTTCGTCGGCGAATGCATGAAGCTGTCGCCCGCCGACAGGCTGTGCATTCCCGTGCCGCTGTATCACTGCTTCGGCATGGTGCTCGGCAACCTGGCCTGCCTGACGCACGGCTCGGCCATCGTCTACCCGAACGATGGTTTCGATCCCCTCACCGTGCTCGAAACGGTGCAGGCGGAAAAATGCACCGGGCTGCACGGTGTCCCCACCATGTTCATCGCCGAACTCGATCATGCGCGCTTCAAGGAGTTCGATCTCTCGACGCTGCGCACCGGCATCATGGCTGGCTCGCCCTGCCCCACCGAGGTGATGAAGCGCGTGGTCGAACAGATGAACCTGCGCGAGATCACCATCGCCTACGGCATGACCGAGACCAGTCCGGTCAGTTGCCAGAGCAGTGTCGTGACGCCGCTGGACAAGCGTGTGTCCACCGTCGGCACGGTCCAGCCGCACCTGGAAGTGAAGATCATCGATCCCGGTACCGGCGCGCTGGTCCCGGCGGGCCAGTCGGGCGAGCTCTGCACCCGCGGCTACTCGGTGATGCACGGCTACTGGGAAGACGCGCCCAAGACACGCGAAGTCATCGACGCCGAACAGTGGATGCACACGGGCGACCTCGCCACCATGGATGCCGAGGGCTACGTCAAGATCGTCGGCCGTATCAAGGACTTGGTGATCCGGGGCGGCGAAAACATCTATCCGCGCGAGATCGAGGAATTCCTGTATCGCCATCCGAAGATCCAGGACGTGCAGGTGGTAGGCCTGCCCGATCGGAAATACGGCGAAGAACTCTGCGCATGGATCATCGTCAAACCGGGCCAGACGGCCACCGACACCGAGATCCGCGACTTCTGCCAAGGCCAGATCGCGCACTACAAGGTGCCCAGGTACATCCAGTTCGTGACCGAATTTCCCATGACGGTGACCGGCAAGATCCAGAAATTCAAGATCCGCGAGGCCATGAAGGCCCAGCTTGGCCTGGATGACGCCGATACCGCCTGAGGCGCCCACGGCTGAACGGAAATGACAAAGGGGGCTGGCAGCCCCCTTTGCATCACCCTGTGGACGCGTCCACGTGCGTCCGCGCGTGGCTTACAGCGCCGCGTGCGCCCGCACGTAGGCCCGCACGGCCTCGGCGTCATTGTCCATGACTTCGAAGCGCTGCGGCAGCGACTCCAGGCCCGCCAGCGCGGCAGGCGCAGGAGCCGGACGGCCCAGGGCTTCCTGAATGGTGTCGGAGAACTTCGCCGGCAAGGCGGTTTCCAGCACCACCATGGGAATGCCCGGCTCGACGAACGCCCGCGCCACCTTCACGCCATCGGCGGTGTGCGGATCGATCAGCACGCCGGACGCATCGTACGTCGCGCGGATGGTCGCCAGGCGGTCGGCATGCGAGCTGGCGCCGGCCACGAAACCATAGTTGTCGCCGAATTCGCCCAACTGCCCCGACAGGTCGAAATAACCGTCCTGCGCCAATTGGGTCCACAGGGCTTTCACGCGAGCGCCATCGGCACCCACCAGATCGAAGATGAAGCGCTCGAAGTTCGACGCGCGCGAGATATCCATCGACGGGCTGGACGTGGCATGCGTCTGCTGCGCCGATCGCGGCCGATAGATGCCGGTGCGGAAGAATTCTTCCAGCACGTTGTTCTCGTTGGTGGCCAGCACCAGGCGGCGGATGGGCAGACCCATGCGGCGCGCGATATGGCCCGCCAGGATGTTGCCGAAATTGCCCGACGGCACCGCGAAGGACACCTGCTCGCCAGCCTTCTTGGTGGCGCGCAGCCAGCCATGCACGTAGTACACGATCTGGGAGGCGATGCGCCCCCAGTTGATCGAGTTGACCGCGCCGATATGGCAGGCCGACTTGAATTCCAGGTCGCCGGCCAGCGCCTTGACGATGTCCTGGCAGTCGTCGAACACACCGCGCACTGCGATGTTGTGGATGTTGGCGTCCTGCAGCGAATACATCTGCGCGCGCTGGAAGGCGCTCATGCGGCCATGCGGCGACAGCATGAACACGGACACCCCTTTCTTGCCGCGCAAGGCATATTCCGCCGCCGAACCGGTATCACCCGAGGTCGCGCCCAGGATGTTGAGCGTGGTGCCGCGCTTGGTCAGCACGTATTCGAAAGCCTGGCCCAGGAACTGCATGGCCATGTCCTTGAACGCCAGCGTCGGACCTTCCGACAGCCCAAGCAGGCTCAGCTTGTCGTCCAGTGGACGCAGCGGCACGATGTCCTCGCTGCCGAAGATGGCCGGCGTGTAGGCGGCGTGCGTCAGGCGGCGCAGGTCGGCGGCGGGGATGTCGGTGATGAACAGCGACAGCACCTCGAACGCCAGGTCCGCATAGGGCAGCGCGCGCCAGGCTTCCAGTTGCGCGGCCGTCAGCTTGGGCAGCGTCTGCGGTACCGCCAGGCCGCCGTCCGGCGCCAGGCCTTCGAGCAGGATGTCGGAGAAAGGCAGCGGCGCCATGCCGCCACGGGTGGATACGTAGTTCATGCCAGGCTCTCCATGCGGATGCGCGTCACCTTGGATCGCACGAAAGCCATCGCCTCGATGCGGGCGATGGCCTGGTTGACGTCTCCTTCCACCGCTTCATGCGTGAGAAAGATGATGTCGGCGCCGCCAATGTTGGATGGCTGCTGGATCATGGAGCCGATGGAAATCGCCTTCTCGGCCAGGATGCGGGCAATGTCGGCCAGCACGCCAGGCTGGTCGTCCACCCGCAGGCGCAGGTAGTAGGACGTCGACACCTTCTCGATCGGCAGGATGGGCGTGTCCGACATGGCATCGGGCTGGAAGGCCAGATGCGGCACGCGGTTGCCCGGATCGGCGGTGTGTAGGCGCGTGACGTCGACCAGGTCGGCCACCACGGCCGAGGCGGTCGGCTCTTCGCCCGCGCCCTGGCCGTAATACAGCGTGGGGCCGACGGCGTCGCCGCGCACCAGCACGGCATTCATGGGGCCTTCCACATTGGCCAGCAGGCGGGTGCTGGGCACCAGCGCGGGATGCACGCGCAGCTCGATGCCTTCAGGGCGGCGGCGCGTGATGCCCAGCAGCTTGATGCGATAGCCCAGGCGCTCGGCGTGGGCAATGTCTTCCTGCGCCAGCTGCGAAATGCCTTCGACATAAGCCTTGTCGAACTGCACCGGCACGCCGAAGGCCAGCGACGCCAGCAGCGTCAGCTTGTGCGCGGCATCCACGCCCTCGACGTCGAAGGTGGGATCGGCTTCGGCATAGCCCAGGCGCTGCGCCTCGGCCAGCACCTCGGCGAAAGGCAGCCCGCGGCTGCGCATTTCCGACAGGATGAAGTTGGTGGTGCCGTTGATGATGCCGGCCACCCACTGGATGCGGTTGGCGGTCAGGCCTTCGCGGATCGCCTTGATGATGGGAATGCCGCCGGCCACGGCGGCCTCGAAGGCCACCATCACGCCCCGCGCGGAGGCGGCGGCGAAGATTTCATTGCCGTGTTTGGCCAGCAGCGCCTTGTTGGCGGTGACCACGTGCTTGCCCTGCGCGATGGCCTCCAGGACCAGTTCACGCGCCAGCGTATCGCCGCCGATCAGCTCGACCACGATATCGATGCTGGGGTCGCGCACGACATCCAGCGGGTTGGTGGTGATCGTCGCACCGCTGCCCACGCGGCTGGTCGCCTTGATCGTATCGCGCACGGCGATGTGGGTGACTTCGATACGCCGGCCCGCGCGACGCGCGATTTCTTCCGCGTTGCGCGACAGCACCGTCCAGGTACCGCCACCTACCACTCCAAGGCCCAGCAGGCCTACCTTCATGGGATTCATTTCAGCAATCCGTCCTTGCGGAACATTTCTTTAATGCCGCGCACCGCCTGACGGGTGCGTTGCTCGTTTTCGATCAGGGCGAAGCGAACATATTCGTCGCCGTATTCGCCGAAACCTATGCCAGGTGACACCGCCACCTTGGCGTCGGCCAGCACCCGCTTGGAGAACTCCAGCGAGCCCATGGCCCGGTAGGGCTCGGGTATCCGCGCCCATATGTACATGGAGGCTTTTGGAACCTCCACGTCCCAGCCGGCTTCGTGCAGGCCTTTAGCCAGCACATCGCGGCGGCTGCGATATTGTTCGACCACCTCGTCGACGCAGTCCTGCGGCCCTTCCAGCGCGGCGATCGCTGCCACCTGGATGGGCGTGAACGTACCGTAGTCGTGATAGCTCTTGATGCGTGCCAGCGCATGCACCAGTTCGCGGTTGCCCACCATGTAGCCGATCCGCCAGCCGGCCATGTTGTAGCTCTTGCTCATGGTGAAGAATTCCACCGCCACGTCGCGCGCGCCGGGCACCTGCATGATGGACGGCGCTACATAGCCGTCGAAGCAGATGTCAGCGTACGCCAGGTCGTGCACCACCAGGATGTCGTGTTCCCTGGCCAGTGCGACCACGCGCTCGAAAAAAGACAGGTCGACGCACTGGGCGGTGGGATTGCTGGGAAAGCCCAGCACCATCATCTTGGGCTTGGGTATGGATTCGCGCACCGCGCGTTCCAGTTCCTCGAAGAAATCCACGCCCGGCGTCATGCGCACCGAACGGATATTGGCGCCGGCGATCACCGCGCCATAGATATGGATGGGATAGCTGGGATTGGGCACCAGCACGGTGTCGCCCTGGTCCAGGGTGGCCAGCATCAGGTGCGCCAGGCCTTCCTTGGAACCGATGGTGACGATGGCTTCCGAATCGGGATCGATATCCACCGCGTAGCGGCGCTGGTACCAGGTCGAAATCGCCTTGCGCAGCCGCGGGATGCCCTTGGAAACCGAATAGCCGTGGGTATCGGCTCGCGTGGCGGCCTCGACCAGCTTGTCCACGATATGGCCCGGCGTGGGGCCATCCGGATTGCCCATGGACATGTCGATGATGTCCTCGCCCCGACGCCGTGCCGCCATTTTCAGCTCGCCCGTGATATTGAATACGTAGGGCGGCAGGCGCTCGATGCGCGAGAATTTCCTCATGACGAGAATCCTTGGGCGAACAGGGGGATTTGGGGCGAATTAAGGCGGAACCCGATAATCTAGCCTAACGCGGCCCCCTGGGCAAATTGAGCGAAAAGGGACCGTTCCCCCGTGCTTTCCCCTGTATATCCCGCGCAACATGCCGGCATCACGATGCGCTATCATCCACCCAACAAGCCGGAGCCATTTATTGAAGCTGCATACTGATCCTGCGTCGGCTGCCTTGAATACAGTCACCGCCTATGGCGATGACTATATCGAAGTCAACCAGGTACGCTTTTCCCACGCGGTCGCCTTCGGCCCTGAAGGCCCCGTCGCCCACTGGCCGGTCCAGGCGCCAGACCAGATCACCCCTGAACTCTTGCGCCAGGCCGCCGGATTGCCGGAAGCGGTGCGCGACCCCCTGGCCTTTCTCGACGAAGCCGAGGGCGCGCCAGCGCCCCTGCCGCCCGACGCCCCCGAAGTGCTGCTCATCGGCACCGGCGCGCGCCAGAAATTCCTGGCGCCCGACGTGTTGCGGCCCCTGTTGAAGGCCGGCATCGGGATCGAGGTGATGGATACCCAGGCGGCCGCCCGAACTTACAACATCCTGATGTCAGAAGGCCGGCGCGTGGTCGTCGCCCTGATCCCCCAAGGAGCACCGACCTGATGAAGCCTATCATCGGCAAACCCGCGCCGCTTTTCAACGCCGACAGCACGATCGGGCCCATCAGCCTGGAACAGTGCCGCGGCCGCGCCGTGGTCCTCTATTTCTATCCCAAGGACAACACGCCGGGCTGCACCACCGAAAGCCAGGACTTCCGCGATATGCACGCGGACTTCCTGGCGGCCAGCTGTATCGTGCTGGGCATTTCACGCGACTCCCTGAAGTCGCATGAGAACTTCTGCGCCAAATACGAGCTGCCCTTCCCGCTCATCACCGATGCCGACGAAACCGTGTGCGGTCTGTTCGACGTCATCAAGCAGAAAAATATGTATGGCAAACAGGTGCGTGGTATCGAACGCAGCACCTTTCTTATCGATGCCTACGGTTTGCTGGTCCAGGAGTGGCGAGGCGTGAAAGTGCCGGGCCATGCCAAGGAAGTCCTGCAAGCCGCCAAAAGCATAGGTTGATTTGTTGCCGGCGCGTCTGATCACGCGCTGGCTACCCACAGGAGAGTGACGCTCATGCCGCTTCCGAAGTTGCCCACCCGCCCCGCCGCTATCCTGACGTTCCCCACGGGCGAAGCCGCTCGTCCAGCATCACCCGCAGCAAAATCCGCAGCCGTTGAACCGGCTACCCTGCAACCCGAACTGGCCGGCATCACACCAGTGCGGGCAGCCGCGCCTGCCAGGCAGCCGGCGGCGCGCAAGGCAGCCTCTGGAAAGAAAGGGGCCAACCCCGCGGCCCTCGTGCCATCCACCGTGCCCGCCGCCCTCAAGCCGGTCACCGACACGGCGCCGGTGGCGTTGCAGCCGTCCGCGGCGTCCGCCGTGCCCACCCCCATCGCCAAGGCTTCCACCAGGTCCGAGCGCAAGTCGCGCACGCGCGCCGCCAATGCGGCGCGCAAGCTGTTCGTGCTGGACACCAATGTGCTGCTGCACGATCCGACGTCGATCTTCCGTTTCGAAGAGCACGACATCTTCCTGCCGATGATGACGCTGGAAGAGCTGGATCACCAGAAAAAAGGCATGTCGGAAGTGGCGCGCAACGCCCGCCAGGTCAGCCGCTCGCTGGACCAGCTGGTGGCGACCGCCACCGACCAGCTGGACCAGGGCGTGGCGCTGAGCGCGCTGGGCAACAAGGACGCCAGCGGCCGCCTGCTGTTCCAGACCACGGCCATCCACAGCACCCTCCCGTCGGACCTGCCCATGGGCAAGGCCGACAACCAGATCCTTGGCGTGGTGCGCGCCCTGCAGGAAAAATATACCGATCGTGAAGTGGCGCTGGTGTCCAAGGACATCAACATGCGCCTGAAGGCGCGCGCCCTGGGCATGGCCGCGGAAGACTACTTCAACGACCACGTCCTGGAAGATTCCGACCTGCTCTATACCGGCGTCATGATGCTGCCGGAAGACTTCTGGAACAAGCACGGCAAGGACGTCGAATCCTGGCAGCAGAGCGGCACCACGTTCTACCGTGTGCATGGTCCGCTGTGCGCGCAGTTCGTGGTCAATCAGTTCGTCTACTTCGAAGGCCAGATGCCGCTGTACGCGCAGGTGCGCGAAGTCAACGGCAAGACGGCGGTGCTGGCGACGTTGCGCGACTACACCCATGGCAAGAACAATGTCTGGGGCATCACCGCGCGCAACCGCGAACAGAACTTCGCGATGAACCTGCTGATGAATCCGGACATCGACTTCATCTCCCTGCTGGGCCAGGCCGGTACCGGCAAGACCCTGCTGGCGCTGGCCGCCGGCTTGACGCAGGTGCTGGAGACCAAGCGCTATACGGAAATCATCATGACCCGCGTCACCGTGCCGGTGGGCGAGGACATCGGTTTCCTGCCGGGCACGGAAGAGGAAAAGATGCTGCCGTGGATGGGTGCGCTGGAAGACAACCTGGACGTGCTCAACATGGGCGACGGCGAAGGCAATAACGACTGGGGCCGCGCCGCCACCATGGACCTGATCCGCTCGCGCATCAAGGTGAAGTCGCTGAACTTCATGCGCGGCCGTACCTTCCTGAACAAGTACCTGATCATCGACGAAGCGCAGAACCTGACGCCCAAGCAGATGAAGACGCTGGTCACCCGCGCGGGTCCCGGCACCAAGGTGATCTGCCTGGGCAACATCGCCCAGATCGATACGCCCTACCTGACCGAGGGCAGTTCGGGCCTGACCTTCGTGGTCGACCGCTTCAAGGGCTGGCCGCATTCGGGCCACGTCACCTTGCAGCGCGGCGAACGTTCGCGCCTGGCGGATTACGCGGGAGATGTGTTGTAGGGCGCTGCGTACCCTCTCAGACGCCAGGCCGGCGGTGACTTATGCCCCGCCGGCCTTTTTCATGCGTGGTCCTTTTTGTAAGCACCTTCTTGCGCGACTTGGCGGAGGCGACGCGCCAGCGGCCACGTCGCCCTGCCTGCTTCAATATCCGACCGCGTAGCCGTCCTTGCGATGGTCGGACGCCGCCAGGTAGCCTTCGTTCATGCGCATGGCCATCTGCGCGCTGCCGAACTCCAGGTTGAAGCGCGGAGCCACTTCGATGGTGTGGCCCATGTCGCGCAGTTGCGCGACCACTTCCGGCGGCGTGTTCCATTCCACCGCCACGCGCAGGTTGTCGTCGGTGATGCGCCAGCGCGGCGCGTCGCTGGCCGCCTGCGGGTTCTGGCCGAAGTCGGCCAGGCGGCTGACCATCTGCAGATGGCCCTGCGCCTGCATGGAGCCGCCCATCAGGCCGAAACTCATCAGCGGCTGGCCGTTCTTCATGACGAAGCCCGGGATGATGGTGTGGAAGGGGCGCTTGCCCGGCGCCACCACGTTGGCATGCCCGGCGCGCGTGCTGAAACCCCAGCCGCGGTTGTGCAGGGCGATGCCCGTGTTGGGAACCACCACGCCGGAACCGAAGCCCTTGAAGTTGGACTGGATGAACGACACCATGGTGCCATGGCGGTCCGCCGCCGTCAGGTACACGGTGCCGCCGCTATGCGGCGTGCCGGGACGGGGCGCGCCGGCGCGATGCGGGTCGATCAGCTTGGCGCGTTCGGCGAGATAGTCGCGATCCAGCAGTTGCGCGGCGGTGACCGGCATGTGGTCGGCGTCGCCCACGTATTCGTACATGTCCGCGAACGCCAGCCGCATGGCTTCGATCTGCAGGTGCAGCGTGCGCGCCGTGTCCAGACCGGTTTCGCGCAGATCGAAATGGTCCAGCATGCCCAACCCCATCAAGGCGCCGATGCCCTGGCCGTTGGGGCCGATTTCGTAGAGCTCGTGATCGCGGTAGCGCATGCTGATGGGCTCGACCCAATCGGGCTTGTGCGCGGCCAGGTCCGCTTCGGTCATCAGGCCGCCGGTTTCACGTGCATGGCGTGCGATGGCCGCCGCCAGCTCGCCGCGATAGAAGCTTTCGCCTTTGCTGCGGGCGATGCTTTCCAGCGTTTCGGCCTGACCCGCGCAGCGCCAGCGTTCGCCGGGCAGCGGCGCGCGGCCATTGGGGGCAAAGGACTCGGCGTAGCCGGGCTGGCCGCTGAGTTCGGGCACCTGCTTCTGCCATTGCCGGTGCACGGTGGGCGAGACCAGGTAGCCGTCGCGCGCGTAGCGGATGGCGGGTTCGAACAGGTCCTCGAAAGGCAAGGAGCCGAACTTTTCCCAGATGGCACGCCAGCCGGACACCGTGCCGGGCACGGTGACGCTGTTCCAGCCTATCTTGTCCATGCTGTCCAGGTGCGCGAAGCGCGCGGTGTCCCACGCGGCCGGTGCGCGGCCCGACGCATTCAATCCATGCATCTCGCCCTTGTGCCAGACGATGGCGAACATGTCGCCGCCGATCCCGTTCATGCAGGGCTCCACCACGGTCAGCGCGATGGCCGTGGCCAACGCGGCGTCGATGGCATTGCCGCCGCGCGCATACATCTGCAGGCCGGCCGAACTGGCCAGGGGCTGCGAGGTGCTGACCACGTTGTCGGCCAGCACGGGCATGCGTTGGGAAGGATAAGGAAGTTTCCAGAAGGGATCGGCTATGGGCATGGCTGATGATCGCTGAACGGGTGGAAAACGGCGGGCTGGTTTAGTGCGCTTGCCGGGCTTGATACGCTTTAATGCGCCTACTGCGCTGACTGCGCTTACTGGCTTGTCGGGCTTGTTGGCTTGTTGGCTTACCGCACCTTACTGCGCGGAAGGCGCGATGTGCAGGCTTTCGACTTTCTGTTTCCAGAACACGCGCTGGTCGTGGATGAAGCGCGGGGTGTCGGCGCCGGAGATGTCGCTGACTTCGAAGCCCGGCACCTCGATGGCCTTGCGGAAGGCGGGATCTGCCTGGACCTTCCTCAAGGCCTTGTCCAGGATGGCGACGCGATCCGGCGGCGTGCCCTTGGGCACCATCAGGGCGAACAGGTTCTCCGACTCCAGGCCATTGATACCCAGTTCCTTGAAGGTAGGCACGTCAGGCAGGGAGCTCAGGCGCTTGGCGGCGGCGACCGCCAGCACGTTGATGCGGCCGGCCTTCTGCTGCGGCAGGGAGCTGGAGGGGCTGTCGAAGAAGAAGATGGACGAGCCGGTGATGACTTCCGGCAAGGCCTGGCTGCTGCCTTTGTAGGGAATCTGCAGGGCCTTGATACCGGTTTGCTCCTTGAAGATTTCCCCTTCGAGGTTGGACAGCGTGCCGGCGCCCATGGAGGCGTAGTTATAGCCGTCGGGCTTGGCCTTCAGGCGCTCGACCAGGGTCTTGACGTCCTTGATGCCGCTTTCGCTGGGCACGACCAGGATGTGCGGGGCAGCGGCGATGCCGCCCACGGCGTCGAGGTCGTCCAGGGAGACACGCTGTTTGCCGTTGATGGCTTCGTTGATGGTGCTCGATCCCACCGACGAGATGTACAGGGTGTAGCCGTCCGGGGTGGCGCGCGACGCGGTCTGCATGCCGATCAGCCCTGCGGCGCCGGGGCGGTTGACCACGACGATGGACTGGTCCAGCGCGGCGCCCATCTTCACGGCCAGTTCGCGCGCCAGCACGTCGGTGGCGCCGCCGGGGGGGAAGGAAATGACCAGCTGGATGGAGGACTGGGCGGGGTAGTCGGCCGCGCAGGCGGGGCCGGCGAAGGCCGCGAGGCCTGCCACGAGGGCGGCGCTGGCCAGCAGGCGGCGGCGCAGCGCGGATTTGTCTTGGCCGCGCGGGGTGGGCGTGGCGGGAAGATGCGGGTGCTTCATGTGGATAGCCCTTGGTAATCGAAATGCGGGCGTTGTCTGCGGTTTGGTTTACGCCCAGGATGTATGGTCTCCGGGGGGATTTTAAGAATTGCGTTTTTCGCAATCAATTTCTAATATTCGATGTTGGATTGCTTTTTTGGCAATTTGGTTGTTGCGGAGAGCGATTTTTTAGTTGATGGGGGTCCCCCCATCGCCCCTCTTTTGGGGCTATCGCCCCTTTAGGCGACATCAGTGGCTGGCCTCCTAGCGCCGCCATTGGCAGGGGCTGGGGCCAAGGCAGGGCCAAGGGCCGGGGCCGAGGCCGGGGCCAGGGCCAAGGCCAGGGCCAGGGCCAAGGCCAGGGCCAGGGCCGGGGCCGGGGCCAGGGCCGGGGCCAGGGCCGGGGCCGGGGCCGGGGCCGGGGCCGGGGCCAGGGCCAGGGCCAAGGCCGGGGCCGGGGCCGGGGCCAGGGCCAGGGCCAAGGCCAGGGCCGGGGCCAAGGCCAAGGCCAGGGCAAGGGCCAGGGCCAAGGCCAGGGCCGGGGCCAGGGCCAAGGCCGGGGCCGGGGCCGGGGCCGGGGCCAGGGCCAGGGTCAGGGCCGGGGCCGGGGCCGGGGCCGGGGCCAGGGCCGGGGCCAGGGCGGCTTTGCTGATTAACAAACTGATTTTCACTCGCCATGCTCGATACCGCGCACCGTTATTTTCTGGAAGTCTTCCGCACTGGCAGCATCAAGGACGCAGCGGCGAATTTGCATGTGGTGTCGTCGGCCGTCAGCCGCCAGATCACCAAGCTGGAAGAAGAAACCGGTACGCCGCTATTCGAACGCCGGCCCAATGGCATGGCGGCCACCCGCGCGGGGAATCTGCTGTTCGACTACGTGCAGCGCGCCGCCATGGACGCGCAACGCGCACGCCACGAACTGCGCAGCCTGCGCGGCGGGGAGTCCAGCACCATCCGCATGGGCGTCAACGAAACCGTGGGCCGCAACGTGCTGGCCTCCATCCTGGGCGCCTACCGCAAAGCCCACCCGGAAGTGGTGTTTCGCCTGAAGACCGCATCATCGGCCGGCGTCACGCAAGCCCTGGTGGATGGCAGCGTGGACATCGGCCTGGCCTTCCACATCAAGACCAGCGCCCCACCCGCCAGCAATATCGACGTCCGCTACGAGGTCGATTCGCCGCTCAGTGCCATCATGGCGCCCGATCACCCTCTGGCCGGGCGCACGCAGATTGCCCTGGACGACCTGAAGCCCTATCCCATCGCCCTGACCGATTCGGGCGCCACCGTCCGCCTGCTGTTCGACGCCTGCGCGGGGACGGGCGACGGCTCGCCGTTCGACATCGCGTTTTCCAGCAACTCCTCTTCCATCATCTATGCCATCGTCAGAGGGGGGCACGCGATCACGTTGGGTGGAGAGATCATCCTGCGTGGTGAACTGGGCCGACGCGAACTGGTCAGCGTCCCGCTGACCGAACCCCAGTTTGCCAGCCGCACCTTGAGAATCCAGACCGCCGCCAAACGCCCCCTGCCCGAAGCCGCCGAAGCATTCGTCCAGGCCTTGATCGAGGCGATGTAGGAACGACCGCCGTAACGCCCGCGCCAAAGCCTATGAGGCTTTGGCGGGAACCGGGGCTGGGGCAAGGGGCTCGGGGCTGCGGCGGCTGCTGCGGCTGCGGCGGCTGCTGCGGCTGCGGCGGCTACGGCTACGGCTACGGCTACGGCTGGGGCTGGGGCAGGGGCTGCGGCAGGGGCTGCGGCTGGGGCTGCGGCTGCGGCTGCGGCTGGGGCTGGAGCGGGGCCGGCCGGCTGGGCTGGGCTGGGCTGGAGTTTGGGAAATAGCAAACGCGCTATTCTTGCTTTTCTCATTATTCCTTTGCCGCGCGCTATCGTGACTTCTGCTTCCGCCTCTCTCCTGCCGCTGGGCATCACCATGGGCGATGCCGCCGGCATCGGTCCTGAAATCATCGTCAAAGCCTACGCGCAGGGGCTGGGTGCGCCTGCCGTGGTCTACGGCGATGCCGGTACGATGCGGCGCGCCGTGGCGTTGCTGGGCGCCAACCTGCAGGTCGAGGAAATTGCCGGGCCCGCCTACGCGGCGCAGTCCAAGCCCTCCGCGGCCTCTTCGTCATCTTCGTCATCTTCGGCCTCTTCGTCATCTTCGGCATCTTCGGCAGCTTCGGCATCTTCGGCATCTTCGGCATCTTCGGCACCCAAGGCCTCTGCCACCTCTTCCGCCAAGCCAGGCATCATCCCCGTCATCACCTGTTCCCCCGCCCTGCCCGCCGACCTGCCACCGGGCCAGGTCAGCGCCGCAGCGGGACGGGCCGCCTACGACTACGTCTGCGCGGCCATCGATGACGCCAAGGCCGGCCGCATCCGCGCCATCGTCACCGCGCCGCTGAACAAGGAATCCATGAACGCCGGCGGCGCCGACTACCCCGGCCACACGGAAATCCTGGCGGAACGCTCCGGCACGCAAGACTTCGCCATGATGCTGGCCAACCACGAACTGCGCGTCCTGCTGGTGACCATCCACGTCGCCCTGGCCGACGTCTTCGCGGGCATCACGCAACAAGCCGAACTGCGCGCCATGCGTCTGGCCCACCACGCCTGCCGCCAGATGGGCATCGCCCATCCCCGCGTCGCCGTCGCCGGCCTGAACCCCCACGCCGGCGAAAACGGCAAGTTCGGCCGCGAAGACCTGGACATCATCGCCCCCGCCATCGCCGCCGCGCGCGCCGAAGGCATAGACGCATCCGGCCCCTGGCCGGGCGACACCGTCTTCATGCGGGCACGGCGCGGCGACTTCGACATCGTCGTGGCGCAGTACCACGACCAGGGCCTGATCCCCGTCAAGTACCTGGGCGTGGACGAAGGCGTCAACGTCACCGTCGGCCTGCCCTTCGTGCGCACCAGCGTGGACCACGGCACCGCCTTCGACATCGCCTGGCGCGGCATCGCCGACCACCGCTCCCTGATCACCGCCTTCAACGTGGCGCTGGCCATGACGCCGCAGGACACGGCCTAGCTATTTCCGGAAATCGAACATGCGCGTCAAGTTGCGGCAAATCGAAGGCTTCCTCGCGGCGGCGGATTCCTTGTCGTTCTCGCGCGCCGCCGAAAAGATCGGCATGACCCAGCCGGCCTTCTCGCAACTGATCCGCGACCTGGAAGGCGCACTCGACGTCAAGCTGTTCGACCGCAGTACCCGGCGCGTGCGCATCACCGACATCGGCGCACAGTTGCGCGACCAGATGCGGCGCGGCCTGCTGGAGATCGACAACGCCTGCAACAACGCCCGCGCCCTCACGCAACTCAAGCAGGGCCGCCTGTCGCTGGCCGTGCTGCCCTCCCTGGCGCTGGGCCTGGTCAACGACGCCCTGGCCGACTTCCACGACGCCCACCCCGAAGTGCGCGTGCGCCTGCACGAAGCCCGCAGCCCGCACATCGCCGACCTGGTGCTCAACTACGAAGTCGATTTCGCCATCTGCTCGCGTTTCGAATCGCCCCATCCGCTGGTGTTCGAGCGCCTGTTCGACGACGAGCTGGTGGCCGTGCTGCCGCGCGGCCACGCTTTGGCGCGGCGCCGCACCCTGACCTGGCGCATGCTGGAAGACCAGACGCTGATCTGGCTGCAGGCGCAGTCCGACCTTATCCGCAAGGCCTTTGCCGACAATGGCATCGCCAAGCAGGCCGACCACGAAGTGCTCAACACCGTCACCGCACTGAGCATGGTGCGGGCCGGCTTCGGCATCACCATCGTGCCGCTCATCGCCCTGCCCGAACTGAACTTGCGCGGAGTCACCTGCCGCCCCCTGCGCGCGCCGCAGCCCCTGCGGGAAATCTGCCTGTGCCGCCATGCCGAGCATGCGCTGTCACCGGCGGCTGAACGGCTGTGCCAGATGCTGCGCGACATGCCGCGCCGGAACACGGAAGTCATCCAGGCATGACCGGGCGCCGGCAGCCATGGGCCGCAGGCTTTCATCCATGCATCAGCTGCGCTGAGCGGGCTCCCGGTGACCAGGAATCACCGTCCGATTCATACGCTCAGCCTATGAATTCAAACGATCTTTCGAATTGTCCCCAGCGGTCGGCCGGGCTGTAATCAGCGCCGCGATTGGGTGGAATGCCCAGCCAGCTTCCAGGAGACAACAATGACTATCCGCTTCAAACCGGCCCTGCGCGCGGCGCTGCTCATCGCCGCGACGGCCTGTGGCCTGCCGGCGCATGCCGACGACTATCCCGCCAAACCGGTCAGGGTGATCGTGCCCTTCCCGCCCGGTGCCGGCGTCGACATCGTCACGCGCCTGGTCGCCGCCAAGCTGACCACCGAACTGGGCCAGACCTTCATCGTGGAAAACCGCTCCGGCGCGGGCGGCAACGTCGGCGCGGGCGAAGCGGCGCGCGCCGCGCCCGACGGCTACACCGTGCTGGCCGCACCGTCGTCCATCGCCATCAGCCAGAGCCTGTACACCAAGCTGCCCTTCAAGGTCGAGAAGGACTTCCGCTCCGTGGCGCTGCTGGCGACCGTGCCCTTCATCCTGGTGGTCAATCCCAAGGTCCAGGCCAAGAGCGTGGCCGAACTGATCGCCTTGGCCAAGGCCAAGCCCGATGCCCTCACCTATGCCTC
Source organism: Achromobacter sp. HZ34 (assembly GCF_002209485.1). GTDB lineage: Bacteria > Pseudomonadota > Gammaproteobacteria > Burkholderiales > Burkholderiaceae_B > Bordetella_C. The sequence goes on from NZ_NJIX01000008.1 coordinate 70,652, forward strand.
CACCGGTAACGGCAGCTCGCCGCAGCTGACGGCGGAGATGTTCGCCATGGACAGCGGCATCAAGCTGCGCCACGTGCCCTATCGCGGCTCGGCGCCGGCCATGACCGACCTGATGTCGGGACTGGTGGACATGATGTTCGCCAACGCCCTGTCGGTGCTGCCGCAAGTACGCACCGGCCAGTTGCGCGCCCTGGCCACCACCAGCGCCCAGGCCGATCCCAATACGCCCGAACTGGCCACGATGCAGCAGTCCGGCGTGGCCGGCTTCGAGTCCAACACCTGGTTCGTGCTGATGGTTCCGGCCGGCACGCCCGAGCCCATCATCAACAAGCTCAACCAGACGGTCGCCAAGGTGATGCAATTGCCCGACGTGCAGAAGACCCTGCAATTGCAAGGCGCCAGCGCGGGCCACGGCACGCCCGCCGAGGTCGACGCCTACGTCAAGCGGGAAATCGACAAGTCCGCCGCCATCGTCAAGGCCGCGAATATTCACATCGACTGATCCCGCTTCCGTCGACGGATCCTGCATCGATAGATCGATCCAGCGCCTGCCGACAGATTCAACGCCTACCGACCGATACACCAGACCCTGCCCGCCATGCAAAACACCGCTGCTCCCCAGACCGACTCGCCCGTCACGCTCACCCTCGCCCGTTACCTGGTCAACGCGCGCTACGAAGACCTGCCGCCTGCCGTGATCCACGAGGCCTCGCGCGGCCTGCTCAACTGGATGGGCTGCGCGCTCGGCGCCGCCTGCCACGAAACCACCCAGGCCGTGCTGGACGCGCAATCGCCGTTCTTCGGCGCGCCGCAGGCCCAGATCGTCGGGCGCGCGCAGCGTGCGGACATCCTGCATGCCGCCTTGATCAACGGCATCAGTTCGCACGTGCTGGACTTCGACGACACGCACTACCGCGCCGTCCATCCCAGCGCCCCCGTGCTGCCGGCCATCCTGGCGCTGGCCGAATGGAAACGGTTCAGCGGCCGCGAACTGGTGCACGCCTATGTACTGGGCGTGGAGGCGGAGATCCGCATCGCGCTGTCGGTGTTCCCTGAACATTACGATCGCGGCTGGCACATTACCGGCACCGCCGGCGTATTCGGCGCCGCCGCGGCGGCCGGCAAGCTGCTGGGCCTGGACGAAACGCAGATGGCCTGGGCCCTGGGCATCGCCGCCACCCAGTCCGCGGGCTTGCGCGAGATGTTCGGCAGCATGTGCAAGAGCCTGCATCCCGGCAAGGCCGCGCAGAACGGCCTGAGCGCGGCATTGATGGCGCAGAGCGGCTATACCAGTTCGACCCGTTCCCTGGAGGCGAAGCGCGGTTTCGGCCAGGTCATGTCTTCGCGCTTCGACGCCGAATCCATCACGCGCGGCCTGGGCGAAAGCTATGAGCTGCTGCAGAACATGTACAAGCCCTTCGCCTGCGGACTGGTGCAGCACGCGGTGATCGACGGCGTGCTGCAACTGCGGCGCGAATATGGCCTGACACCGGACGACATCGAAGCGGTGCACGCCACCGTGGGCCCACTGGTGGTGGAACTGACCTCCAAGCCCGAGCCGCGTACCGGCCTGGAAGGCAAGTTCAGTGTGTTCCACGCCCTGGCGGCCGCCCTGGTCTACGGCGCGGCCGGGGAAACCCAGTTCGGCACCGCCGCCGTGCTCGACCCGCGCGTGGTGGCGCTGCGTCGGCGCGTGACTACCGAACTGGACCCGGCGATGCGCAAACTGGAGGGGCGTGTGCGCATCGTGCTGAAGGACGGCCGGCAACTGGAGCGCCACGTTCCCGAAGCATTGGGCACGCTGCACCGGCCGATGAGCGATGCGGACCTGGAAGAGAAGTTCCTCGGCCTGGCGGGCGACCTGTTGCCCGCGCAACAGACGGCGCGCCTGGCCCAGGCCTGCTGGGACGTGGCGCAACTGCCCGATGCCGGCGAGGTGGCGCGCCTGGCGGCGGGCAGTCGCTGAGGGAAGTCGCCGAGGGAAGTCGCTGAGGGGAGTCGCAGGGGGAAGCCGCTGGGGGAGGCAACTAAGGAAAGCCGTCAGGGGCACCCCTGCCGCCATCGAAGTACAATGCGGCAACTCTGATTCCCCACCATCCCTTGATTCGCGCCGAGCATCACTTCCGGGCCTTGCTACTCCCCCGGAAGCACCGGCAGCAACCCGCCTCCAATGAAACGCCTCGTAAGTCTCCTGCCTGATCGCTTCACCCTCTTCCTTGTCACCACCGTCATCATCGCCAGCTTTGTGCCGGCGCATGGGCAAGGCATCGCGTTTTTCAGCACCCTGACGAATATCGCGGTGGGCCTGCTGTTCTTCCTGCACGGCGCACGCCTGTCGCGCGAGGCCATCATCAAGGGCTTCACGCACTGGAGCCTGCACGCGGTGATCTTCTCCACCACGTTCATCCTGTTCCCCATCATCGGCCTGCTGATGAAGCCGGTGCTGATGCCGCTGGTCACGCCCGAACTGTATCTGGGCATCCTGTTCCTGTGCTGCCTGCCGGCCACGGTGCAATCCGCCATCGCCTTCACTTCGATGGCGCGCGGCAACGTGCCGGCGGCGGTATGCAGCGCCTCGGCGTCCAGCCTGATAGGCATCTTCGTCACGCCGCTGCTGGTGGGCCTGGTGATCGCCAATGCGGGCAGCGCACCGGTGTCCTTCGACGCGGTCCTGAAGATCATGCTGCAGCTGTTGCTGCCCTTCATCGTCGGCCAGATCATGCGCCGCTGGATCGGCGCCTGGGTGCACAAGCGCAAGGCCATGCTGAAGTTCGTCGACCAGGGTTCCATTCTGCTGGTGGTCTACACGGCTTTCTCCGAAGCCGTGAACGAAGGCCTGTGGCACAACACGCCGTTGAACGCCCTGCTGGGCCTGATCGTGGCATGCGCCGCCATCCTGGCGGTGGCCTTGCTGGTCACCACGCTGCTCGGCCGCCTGTTCGGTTTCAATCTGCCCGACCGTATCACCCTGCTGTTCTGCGGTTCGAAGAAGAGCCTGGCCAGCGGCGTGCCGATGGCCCAGGTGCTGTTCGCCGGCCATGCCGTGGGCGCCGTGGTGCTGCCGCTGATGCTGTTCCACCAGGTCCAGCTGATGGTCTGCGCCTTCCTGGCCAGCCGCTGGGCCAACCGTCCGGTCGATCCGCACGAGACCGACGACCACCATTGATGTCGTGGCGGTACATGTTCATGTACCGCCGCCTGCGAGGCGTCCAAGGCGTCTCGCCCCTCCTGCCCTCTCCGCGGAATCCTTCGGCGCCTTATCGGCCGGCAGGCGGAATCAGTACGACTGCTGTCCCGAAAAATTCAGGAAGCGCGTGCTCGCACCCTGGAAGGTCAGGCGCACCGTGCCGATAGGCCCGTTACGCTGCTTGCCGATGATGATCTCGGCCGTGCCCTTGTCCGGCGAATCGGGGTTGTACACCTCGTCGCGGTAGATGAACAGGATCAAGTCGGCATCCTGCTCGATAGCGCCCGATTCGCGCAGGTCGCTCATCACCGGACGCTTGTTGGGCCGCTGTTCCAGGCTGCGGTTCAACTGCGACAGCGCGATCAGCGGGCAATTCAGTTCCTTGGCCAGCCCCTTCAGCGACCGGCTGATTTCCGAGATTTCCGTGGCCCGGTTTTCGCTGCTGCCGCTACCCGCCATCAGCTGCATATAGTCGATGATGATCAGGCCCAACTGGCCGCACTGGCGCGCCAGGCGCCGCGAACGGGCACGCACTTCCATGGCCGTCAAGGCCGGCGTCTCGTCGATGTAGACCTGGGCATCCTGCATCATCTGCACGGCGTGCGTGACGCGCGGCCAATCCTCGGCCGTCAGCTTGCCGGTACGCATCCGGTGCTGGTCGAGCAGGCCGACCGAACCCAGCATACGCATGGCCAGCTGCACCGCGCCCATTTCCATGGAGAACACGGCTACCGGCAGGCCCTGTTCGATGGCGATTTGTTCGCCGATGTTCATGGAGAAGGTGGTCTTGCCCATCGAAGGACGGCCCGCCACGATGACCAGGTCGCCGCCCTGCAAGCCGGACGTCATCTTGTCCAGGTCGGTGAAGCCCGTGGGCACGCCGGTCACGTCGGATTCGGTATCGCGGTGATAAAGCTCGTCGATGCGCTCCACCACCTGCGTCAGCAGCGGCTGGATCTCGTGCCAGCCGCCAGCGCCCCGCTGGCCTTCCTGCGAAATCTTGAAAACCTTGGATTCGGCTTCGTCCAGGATCTGGCGCGCTTCCTTGCCCTGCGGATTCAGCGCCGCCGACGAGATTTCGTCGGCGATGGTGACCAGCTTGCGCAGCGTGGCGCGTTCGCGCACGATCTCCGCATAGCGGCGGATATTGGCGGCCGACGGCGTGTTGTGCGCCAGCGAGTTCAGATAGGCAATGCCGCCGGCGTCCTCGGACTTGCCGTTGGTGATCAGCGCCTCGTGCACGGTCACCACGTCGGCCGGACGCGACAGGCCGATCAGCTTGGCCATGGCCTGCCAGATCAGGCGATGATCATGGCGGTAGAAGTCCTCTTCCACCAGCACGTCGGCAACGCGATCCCAGGCCGCGTTGTCCAGCAGCAGACCACCCAGGACCGACTGCTCGCCCTCGATGGAATGGGGCGGCACGCGCAGGTATTCGAGGGAAGAATCGTTGCTGCTGGCGGCGGAGGGCGAGTTCATGGATGCACTTTAAATGGCGGATTCAAGGTGGGGCTTGCTGCCGGAAACGCAATCAGGATCGCGTCAGATCCCGCAATACATCCGCCACGCGGAAAAAACCCTGGACATCGCGCGACGACAGACGGCCCAGCAAGGGACGCAACACACGCGCGGCGCCCCCCAAGACATTGGCCAGACGCGTCAGGCGGGCCCGCACCCGCGCATCCGGATTCACTTCGAAATACCCCTGTACCATCGCTCGCGCCAGCCCGGGCATGATGCTCGAATCCAGAGCGCGCAAGGACAGCAGCGAGGCCACCAGCTGGAACAGATCGTAGGCCTGGGCCAAGGGCGGTGACAAGGCTTCGCCGATATTCTCTTCGAAATCGATACGCCACAACTCGTCGTTGCGTATCGTCAGGTTACGGATCTGCGCGCCGCCATGGCAATGGCCGCGCAGATGAAATTCGGCCAGGTCGCGCCCTGCCCGCAGGGCCCAGTCGCTGCGCATGGCGTCATCGCCATGGCGAATCACGGACGACAGGTCCTTGCCTACATGTTCCAGCACCAGCAGGCCGGGTTCCTCGTGCCAGATGGCGGGCACCCTGCAGCCGTCGGCCAGCAGCAGGCGCAAGCGGCGGGCTTCGAAAGCCAGGCCATTACGCAAAAGAACGCCAGGATTGGGGAATTCACCCAGGAACAGCTTGCAGCCCAGGCCCAGGAATAACGCGCGCAGATAACGCAGCACGTAGCTGATGCCGCCGCCAAGGCTGGCGCGCCGGCGCTTGACCACGAAATGGATGCCGTCGAGCTCGGTTTCCAGCACCTGCGGCTGCGGCCGCGTGGCGGCAGCTTCCAGCCACGCCTGCAAATCGGGCGGCGGCGACTGGTGGATGGGCGAGGAACTCACTGACGGACCTTGGAGCGATAGTCTGGCGAACCGGCCATGACACGGCCAATACTGGCCATGAAACGGTCTTACAAAAAATCAGAGCCGGCACCCGGCCGGCTCTGATCACGCAAATGTCGATCGCACCGATGGACGGTGGCGAATCGGGATGCGGCCGCCTGGGCAGCCGCGTCCTCGCGCTTTAGGCCATTTCGCCTTCAACCACCACGGAGATGTCGCTGACGACGTCGGCGTGCAGTGCAACTTGCACCGGGTATTCGCCAACCGCCTTCAGGGCACCGTTGGGCAGGCGCACGAACGCCTTTTCAACGGTTTCGAAACCCGCCTTGCGCAGGGCTTCGGCGATGTCGGCGTTGGTGACCGAACCGAACAGACGGCCGTCGACACCGGCCTTCTGCGAGATCTTCAGCACGTAGCCGTTCAGGCGCTCGCCCACGGACTGCGAAGCAGCCAGACGCTCGGCCTGGATCTTTTCCAGTTCGGCGCGACGCACTTCGAACGCTTCCAGCGCGGACTTCGTCGCGCGGGTAGCCTTCTTCTGGGGGATCAGGAAATTGCGGGCGTAACCATCACGCACGCGGACCACTTCACCCAGGTTGCCCAGGTTGACGACTTTTTCGAGCAGGATAACTTGCATGTCTGGCCCCGGATCAGTTGTGGTTGTCGGTGTACGGCAACAGAGCCAGGAAGCGGGCACGCTTGATGGCGGTGTCGAGCTGGCGCTGGTAGTGCGCCTTGGTACCGGTCAGGCGAGCGGGAATGATCTTGCCGTTTTCCTGAATGAAATCACGCAGCGTGTCCAGATCCTTGTAATCGATCTCTTCAACGCCAGCAGCCGTGAAGCGGCAGAACTTGCGACGCTTGAACAGCGGGTTCTGCTGCGGAAACTTGCGCTTTTCCTTCTTCTTGCCAAAGAAAGCCATGATGTGCCTCTTGATTTTCAGGGGTCCGTGGACCCGAATTCTTTACGTGTGACCTGGATATTCCAGGCCGCCTGTTTATCCAAACTAAACGGTGACCGGATCGCTGCCCGAAAGACGTGTCGCCTGCTGCATATGCAGCTTCAGCTTGACCGCATCCTTGCGTACCGGTGCCAGGAAACCCTGGACCTGCAGCTGTGCCCCCAGACCGACATCCGCCAACAACAGCGCCAGGTCTCCCAGCGCCACCGCCGCAATCGTCATTTCGACGCGACGGGGATGTCCGGCCTCGATCACTTCGGACTGGTGACTCAGCAGCATCTCCAGTGCGGGCAAACCCGCCGGGGTGTAGCGCAAGGCTTCTCTTTCGAGGACTTGGGCGCTGAGTACGACCTGATTCATGAAGTATTCCGGGGGCGTTCCGGTGGTGGACCTGGCGCGCGCGCCGCGATCCGCCTGGCCGTTTATTCGGGTTGAACCGCAGCCGCTTCCGCCGAGGCCTTGCGGGCCTCTTCACGCTCGACCGACTTCATCATGATCGAGGCGCCCGACTGGGCCTTCTTGGTCTTGATGACCAGGTGGCGCAGGACGGCGTCGTTGTAGCGGAACGAATGTTCGAGTTCGTCCAGGGTAGCCTGGCCGCATTCGATGTTCAGGCACACGTAGTGGGCCTTGACCAGCTTCTGGATGGGGTAAGCCAGTTGGCGACGGCCCCAGTCTTCGAGGCGATTCACCGAGCCGCCTTGGCCGGTGACCAGCGCCTGGTACCGCTCGACCATGGCGGGCACTTGCTCGCTTTGGTCGGGGTGGACGATGAACACTACTTCGTAGTGACGCATGGGTAACACTCCTAGTGGATGTCTGGCTCGATGCGCCCACCACGCCCGAAGGAAGGTGCCGGATCGAACCAGGGTCAGCCCGCCCCCAACAGTCAGGAGTCGAGCAGGAAAGCCTTACATTATTGCCGGAACTGGCAGATAGTGCAAATCGGCGGTGAAATCAATGGAATTACGGTGGATCGGCGTTGCTGCCGGGAGACAGGCGTCCGACCCTGCCCCAGAAGAACCACTGGCGGACCGGTAACCCGGTCCGCCAGTATTGTCGTGGGGAAGACATTCTCAGGACATCGGAACCGCATGCACCCGCCCTTCCCGCGAGGTCTTCCCCGCAGGTGCCTTCTGGCGGGGCCCTCCTGGGCTAAGCCGCCCGCCGTGCTGCTATCCGGCTCGTCCCGCCACCCCAGGGTGTCATTCGCGCCCAGCGAATTACCCTTCAACCACCGCGTAGGCGGAATGGTTGTGGATGGATTCGAAGTTTTCCGCCTCGACGCGGTAACGCTTGATCCCCTGGCGGGCCGACATGCGGGCGGCGACGTCGCGGACCAGGTCCTCGACGAACTTGGGATTGTCGTAGGCGCGCTCGGTGACGTACTTCTCGTCCGGCCGCTTGAGCAGGCCCCACAATTCGCAGGAACCCTCTTCCTCGACCGCGCGGATGACGTCGTCCATGCCGACATCATCGCCCAGCACCGCCGACACGGTGACGTGCGAACGCTGGTTGTGCGCACCGTATTCGGAAATCGCCTTGGAACACGGGCACAGGCTGGTAACCGGAACCTGTACCACCAGTTCGAACTCGACCTCTTCGCCGCTGGCGCGCGCAATCCATTGCACCTCATAATCCATCAGGCTCTGCACGCCGGAAACCGGCGCCGACTTGTTGATGAAATACGGGAACGCAGCGGTCAGGTCGCCTTTCTCGGCATGCAGCAGCGGCAACATTTCACGCGCCATGGCGCGGAACAGGGCCGGCGTCATGGGCGTGCTGCGATACTTTTCCAGCAGCGCCACGAAACGCGACATGTGGGTGCCCTTCTCTTCCGCCGGCAAGGCCACGGTCAAGGTCCAGTTGGCAACCGTAGCCATGGCGCTGCCGTCACCGGCCTGCACGAGCATGGGATGACGCACGCCGCGGATACCCACGCGCTGGATGGGAATGTGACGAGTGTCGGCCGAGCTTTGCACATCCGGCATGACAACGCCGGGGTCGATCGGGGAATTCATATTCGTTTACCTGCCACGAGCAGTCGCCGCGCGACCGCTCCAAATAGCTGAAGGACTTGCATTATTGCGTAAAAATCCCGCAAACCCCGTGAAAACCCTATTGCCGATAGGTAAGCGATAGTTCACAGGGTGAAATAACGCCACAACGTGGCGACGGGGCCACAAGCACGGGCGCACCGTGACAGCATCGGGGCCACAGCCTCGGACGCACAGCGCCGCGGCCATGTCCCCCGGGCCTCAACCTGCAACGGCCCGGTCGCGCGGCGCTTCGACCGCCAGCAGAGCGGCAAACCGCTGCCGCACCGAAGCCTCGATGCCCTTGGCATCCAGGCCCAGCCCGGCCATGAGCGCCTGCTGATCGCCATGATCGATGAAGCGATCGGGCAAGCCCAGTTGCAGCAGCGGACACAGCACGCCTGCCTCGTTGAGCGCTTCGGCCACCGCGCTGCCGGCGCCGCCCATGATGGCGGCATCCTCGACGGCCACCAGGCCGTCATGGCGCGCCGCCAGATCCAGCACCAGTTCGCGGTCCAGCGGCTTGACGAAACGCATGTCGGCCACCGTCGCGTCCAGCGCCTCGGCCGCGCGCAGCACGGCCGGCAGCAGCGTACCGAACACCAGGAAGGCGATGCGGCCATGGCCTTCGCGCCGGATCACGCCCTTGCCCAGCGCCACCTCGTCCAGGTCCGTGCCAGCCACCGCACCGCTGCCGCCGCCGCGCGGATAACGCACGGACGCCGGACCGGGGTAGTGATAGCACGTGGTCAACAGCAGGCGCGCTTCGGCTTCGTCCGAAGGCGTGGCCACGACCATATTGGGAATGCAGCGCAGGAAGGCGATGTCGTAATTGCCGGCATGGGTGGCGCCGTCGGCGCCCACCAGGCCTGCCCGGTCCAGCGCGAACGTGACGTCCAGGTTCTGCAGGGCGACGTCGTGCACCAACTGGTCGTAGCCGCGCTGCAGGAAGGTCGAATAGATGGCGACCACCGGCTTCTGCTGCTCACAGGCCAGGCCGGCGGCAAACGTCACGGCATGCTGTTCAGCGATGCCCACGTCGAAATAACGGGAAGGAAAACGGCGTTCGAATTCCACCAGGCCGCTGCCCTCGCGCATGGCGGGCGTGATGCCGGCCAGGCGTTCGTCGGTCGCGGCCATGTCGCACAGCCATTGCCCGAAGACTTGCGTGAAGGTGACCTTGGCCGGCGCCTTGGCCGGCACGATACCCACGGCGGGGTCGAATTTGCCGGGGCCGTGATACAGCACCGGATCCGCCTCGGCCAGCTTGTAGCCCTGACCCTTGCGCGTGACCACGTGCAGGAACTGCAAGCCCTTGAGTTCGCGCAGGTTCTGCAGCGTGGGCACCAGCGAATCCAGGTCGTGGCCGTCGATGGGGCCGACGTAGTTGAAGCCGAATTCCTCGAACAGCGTGGCCGGCGTGACCATGCCCTTGGCATGTTCCTCGATACGGCGCGCCAGCTCCAGCACCGGCGGCACGCGCTGCAGTACGGCGCGGCCGACGTTCTTGGCGGCGGCGTAGAAGCGGCCCGACATGAGACGCGCCAGATAGCGGTTCAAGGCACCCACCGGCGGCGAGATCGACATGTCGTTGTCGTTCAGGATCACCAGCAGATTGATATTGGACGTGACACCGGCATTGTTCATGGCCTCGAAGACCATGCCCGCCGACATGGCGCCGTCGCCAATGATGGCGATGTGCTGGCGCATGATGCCCGCGTTGCGCGACGCCACGGCCATGCCCAGCGCCGCCGAAATCGAGGTCGACGAGTGCGCGGTGCCGAAGGCGTCGTACTCGGATTCGACTCGGCGGGGAAAGCCGGAAATACCGCCTTCCTGGCGCAGCTTGCCCATCTCCGCACGCCGGCCCGTGAGGATCTTGTGCGGATAGGACTGGTGGCCGACGTCCCACACGATGCGATCGTGCGGTGTGTCGAAGACGTGATGCACGGCCAGCGTCAATTCGACCGTGCCCAGGTTGGAAGACAAATGGCCGCCGGTCCTGGAGACGGACTCCAGCACGAAGGCGCGCAACTCGTCGGCCAGATTTTTCAGCTCGCGGCGGTCCAGACGCTTGAGGTCGGCGGGACTGGCGATGGTGTCCAGAAGTTCTGTGGTCATGCTGTGAAGAATAGCCCCGCGGGCAATCGGATGCACATCGAGCGGTCCGGCGGCGCCGGCCCGCGCGAACGTCAACGATCTCTCAAAACGATGAAATCGGCCAATTCAGCCAGGCGCGCGCGGCCTTCGCCCAGCGGCACCAGGGCCTGTAGAGCGGTGTCGCGCAAGGACGACGCGAAACGGCGCGCCTCTTCCAAGCCCAGCAGTGAAACATACGTCGGTTTGTTCTCGGCCGCGTCCTTGCCCGCGGTCTTGCCCAGCTTTTCGGTGTCGGCGGTGACATCGAGGATGTCGTCCACCACCTGGAAAGCCAGGCCGATGGCCTGCGCATAGTCGTCCAACGCGCGGCGCGACACCGAACTGGCGCCCGCCACGATGCCGCCCAGCGCCACGCTGACGGCCAGCATGGCGCCGGTCTTCATGCCGTGCATCTGCTGCAGCTCGTCGCGCGTCAGGGTGCGGCCGACGGCGCCCAGGTCGATGGCCTGGCCACCCGCCATGCCACGGCTGCCGGCGGCACGCGCCAGCGCCTGGGTAGCCTGCATCACCAGCGCAGGCGCAATGGGCATTTCCGCCAGGAATTGAAAGGCCAGCGGCTGCAAGGCATCGCCCGCCAGCATGGCGGTGGCTTCGTCATAGCGCACGTGCACGGTCGGCTGGCCGCGCCGCAGCACGTCGTCGTCCATGCAGGGCAGGTCGTCGTGCACCAGGGAATAGGCGTGGATCAGCTCGACGGCCGCGGCGGCGCGGTCCAGCGAGGCTTCCACCGCGGCAGTGTGGCCACTGACGGGGCAGGCCAGGCCGGCGGCGTAGACCAGGGCGGCGCGCACGCGCTTGCCGCCACCCAGGACGGCGTAGCGCATGGCTTCATGCAGGCGCGCCGGCACGGCATCGGCGGGCGGCAGCAGTTCGTCGAGTTTCTGTTCGATGTGCTGCGCGCGGGCCGTCAGCCAGTCCGCGAAGGCAAGGTGGTTCTGCTTCATCCGTTCGTATCGTCGTCCAGCGCGCCGGGTTCGAGCGGCCGCAACAAATCGCCTTCCAGCACCCGCACCTGCTGCTCGGCCTGCGCCAGGCGTTCCTGGCAGATGCGCGTCAAGGCCACGCCGCGCTTGTAGGCAGCCAGGGAAGCCTCCAACGGCAGGGAGCCGTCTTCCATCGAAGCGACCAGATCCTCCAGTTGCGCCAGGGCACCTTCGAAATCTTGCGGCAGAAGGGCAGCGTCGGCCGTATCGGCCGCGGGGGTGACAGGGGGGACTTGCCTGGACGCCAAGCGGATCTCCGGAATGCGTAAGAAGAATCCCGCGATTGTAGCAAGGGGGAGGACCCCGTAGCGGAGCGCCTCCACCGTACCTCGTGCAGGCGATCCCCTGTCCGGTCCCTGCCTGGTTTCAGGCTTGCGCCTGATTACGTCAGACGGCTGAGCGCGACAAGGCCTGGGCCGTGCGGTGCAGGACCGGCGCGACCTCGTCGCGCAGGACGGCTTCCGACAGCAAGGTGGCGGGGCCACCGCAACTGATGACGAAGACGCCCTCCCCCGTGGCGGATTCGAAAGGCGCGGCGGCGGCGTTGATGCCGGACTGCCACTCGCCGAAGGCGAAGCAGCAACCCGTGGCGGCCAGGTCGGCGACACAGCGGTCGATCACGTCGGGCATGGGGGCCAGGGGGCCCAGGCGCAGCAACAGGTCACGGCGCGCCGCGGCCGGCAGCAGCGCCAGGTAGGCGCGGCCCATGGCGCTGTCCATGCTCACCCTGCAGCCCACCGGCAGGCGCAGGTACAGGGCGGACGATCCGTGGATGGCTTCGACATAGGCCATGGCATCGCCGTCGCAGGTGCCCAGCGCCAGGGCGCCGCCCGTCTGCTGCGCCAGGGACTGCATGGCCGGCTTGGCCAATTGGCGTACTTCCAGGCCGGACAGCAGGCCCAGGCCCAGTGCCAGCACGCCATGGCCGGGCGCATAGCGGCCGCTGTCGCGGTCGTAGCGCAGATAACCCAGTTCGGTCAGGGTGTAGGTGATGCGGCTGAGGGTGGCCTTGGGCAGCCCGGTCAGGCGCGCCAGCTCCAGATTGCCCAGCGCACCGCTGCCCGCCTGGAAGCAGCGCAGCACCTGCAGTCCGCGCGCCAGGGCCGTAATGAAATCCGCCGACCGCTCCGCCCCCTCCACCACCGGCGCCCGCCGCCGCCGCCCCGCCCGGTCGCGCAAGGGGACCGCGGACTCATCACCTACCTGGGGTTTTCCGGATTGCATTCGGCGCCATCCCTTTCTATATTGAATTCCGGAATACAAAATTTAATTCCGAGATACGGAATTTAGCCATAAGCGGTGGCTTTATCAACCGCTGATTCTTCAAACAGGGGATTTCTCGAATGCGACCTTGGCTCAAGCTTTTCGCCACCCTCGCGCTGGTCAGCGCCTGCGGCGCGGCCAACGCCCAATACCCGGACCGGCCCATCAAGGTGGTTTCGCCCTTCCCGGCCGGCGGCGCCACCGACGTGCTCACCCGCGTGCTGGCGGAACGCATGGGCAAGGATCTCAAGGCTTCGATGATCGTGGAGAACCGCGCCGGCGCCGGCACCGCCATCGGTGCGTCCTACGTGCAGCGTGAGCCCGCGGACGGCTACACCATCCTGATGGCGACCAACTCCACCCTGGTGACCAACCGCTTCCTGTATAAGGAACTGCCCTACGACCCGGACGGCTACGCGCCCATCGGCATGGTGGGCATCGGCCCGCTGGTCCTGCTGGCCGGCCCCAAGGAACCCTTCCACAACACCGCCGAACTGATCGCCTACGCCAGGAAGAATCCCGGCAAGCTCACCTTCGCGTCCTTCGGCCCCGGCACGTCGTCGCACCTGGCGGGCGAGCTGTTCAAGTCCCAGACCGGGATCGACATCCTGCACGTGCCTTTCAAGGGCGCCAACCAGGCCTTGCCGGCATTGATAGGCGGCGACGTCGACCTGTTCTTCGACATGGTCGCCACCGGCATGCCGCAAGCCAATTCGGGCAAGGTGCAGGTCTTCGGCATCACCAGCAAGCAACGCCTGGACAGCGAATCCAAGCTGGCGACCATCGCCGAACAGGGCTACAACAAGTTCGACATGAGCGCCTGGTTCAGCTTCGTCGCCCCCAAGGGCACGCCGCCGGAAGTCCTGGGCAAGCTGCAAACAGCCCTGGCCGACGCACTGAAGGATGAAGCCGTGCGTAAGAAAATGCTGGAAATGGGCATCCAGCCCAGCGACGGCACGCCCCAGGCGCTGACCGCCCAGATCAAGTCCGAACTGCCCGTGGTGCAGACACTGGTGAAGCAGGCGAACGTGGTCCTGCAATAAGCCCGGCTTAAATAATCACTGTCATAAAAGCGCTCACCCGAATTTAGACGGGCGCGGGTTTGGCCCCCGCTGCCCCCTGGGGTACAATCGACCACTTTGATCGGCCAGCCCGATTTTTCTTCGCGCCAGAACGGATCCGTGCCGTCCTGGCTTTTTTATCCGAGCGGAGGGAATCATGACCGACGTTGGTCGGATGGCGCATTTTGTGCCGGCTCGTACGCAGCTCCCCGTCAGCGCTTATTTTGACGAAGCACGCTTTAAGCGCGAGCAAGAAATCATTTTTAAACAGTCTTCTTTATACGTTGGCAACCAGAAGATGGTTCCCGAGGTAGGAGACTGGCGTACGCTCGTCCAGGAAAATGCCGGGCGGGTCCTGGTGCGCAACAAGGAAGGCATCGAACTCATCTCGAATGTCTGCCGCCACCGGCAGGCTTTGATGCTGGGCGGCGCGCCGGGAAATGTGGCCGGCAACATCAACACGGGGGGCAATCTGCGCGCCACCGGGGGCAATATCGTCTGCCCGCTGCATCGCTGGACCTACGACAAGCAGGGCCAGTTGCTGGGCGCGCCGCAATTCGCCTCCACGCCGTGCATGGACCTGCCGCGTTATCGCCTGCGCGATTGCCATGGCTTGCTGTTCGAAGGCCCGCGCGATCCGGCCAAGGACCTGGCCACGCTGTTCCAGCGGCCGGAGTTCGATTTCGGCGATTATGTGCTGGACCACGTCGAAGTCCACCAGTGCAACTACAACTGGAAGACTTTCATCGAGGTCTATCTGGAGGACTATCACGTTGCGCCCTTCCACCCGGGCCTGGGCCACTTCGTCACCTGCGACGACCTGGAATGGGAATTCGGCAATTGGCACAGCGTGCAGCGCGTGGGCGTGAATAACGCCCTGGCGCAGCCGGGATCGGATGTGTACCGCCAGTGGCACGACAACCTGATGCAATACCGGGCGGGCGATGCGCCGGAATTCGGGGCGATCTGGGCGACGTATTTTCCGACGCACATGATCGAGCTGTATCCCCACGTGCTGGTGTTGTCGACCCTGCATCCGCGCGGTCCGCAGGACACGGTCAATGTGGTGGAGTTCTACTACCCCGAGGAAATCGCCGCTTTCGAGCGCGAATTCGTCGAGGCGCAACGCGCGGCATATATGGAAACGGCGGTCGAGGATGACGAGATCGCCGAACGCATGGATGCCGGCCGCAGGGCATTGATGCTGCGCGGTGTCAGCGAAGCGGGGCCGTACCAATCGCCCATGGAAGATGGCATGCAGCATTTCCATGAATGGTATCGAACCATCATGGCCGAGACGGAACCGCATCCTTGATGCCCACACGGGCGGTCCTCTACAGGGGGCCGCCCGCGCTGCGTTTCACGCGGCCCCTGTTTTCAAGGGCTTTTTCGCGCCCACGCTCAACACAGTCCGTTACTCAACGTCTGCGTTTCTCCTCCTGTCCGTCATCAAAAAATCAAGTCGTGCTGGTCAACTGAACTGGACCACCAAAGCGCGCGCCACGCTGCGCGACCGCAAGGAGCACGGCAATGGGACTGACACTGGACCAGATAGCAAACCTTTTTCACCTTACCGGTGGCTCGCCCTACGGCGACACCTCGGTAACGCAAGCCGAGCATGCGCGCCAGACCGCCGCGCTGGCGCTGGCGGAAGCCGCCGCGCCGTCCCTGGTGACGGCCGCCCTGCTGCATGACCTGGGCCACCTGATTCTTCAGCATCCGGACATCATGCGCATCGAAGGCGCCGACTACAAGCACCAGTATTTCGTGCAGCCCTTCCTGCGCGGGCTGTTCGGCGCGGATGTGCTGGAGCCGATACGCCTGCATGTGGAGGCGCACCGCTATCTTTGCTTCGTCGAACCGGATTATCTTGGGCCACGCAATAGCGCCGCGCGCCTGGCGCTCGACCAGGCCGGCGGCATCTTCGACGCGGCCCAGGCCAGCGAGTTCTCGGCCATCCCCTGGGCGCCGGAGGCCATCCGCCTGCGCCGCTGGGACGACCAGGCCTGCCTGATCAGCGACGACCCGCCGCCGCCGCTATCCTATTTCCTGGAAATTGCCAGCGACGTCGCACAACGCCACCAGGCCACGCAGTTGCCCCGGCTGGGCACACTGCCGCATGCATCACCCGGGCAATCCGCGGCGCATCGGTCCGCGGCCCAGCAATCCACGCCCCATCAATCCGCGACCAATCACCTCGCGGCACGGCAGCGCGCCGTGCCGCATGCCGCGACGGTCAGCCCTTGGCCTGCGGCCGTGAAGCATCGCTGACCCATTCGCTCCACGAGCCCGGATACAGGCGCGAACCGCTCAGGCCCGCCACTTCCATGGCCAGCAGATTGTGCGACGCAGTGATGCCCGAACCGCACTGGTGCACGATGGCAGCAGGCGCGCGCTTGCCCAGCACGGCTTCGAATTCCTTGCGCAGTTCCTGCGGTGACTTGAAGCGGCCGTCGGCGGCCAGGTTGTCCGTATTGGGCCGGTTCAAGGCGCCCGGGATATGCCCGGCGACCGGATCGATGGGCTCCATTTCGCCGCGATAACGGGCCGCCGCGCGAGCATCCAGCACGGTGAAGCTGGGCTGCGCGATATTGGCCAGCACGGTAGCGGCGTCGACCGGCTCGGTCAGCGCCTGGCGCGGCGTCAGATTGCCGCCCGCCTCCTTGCCCGTGCCTTGGCCGATATCCGCGCGTTGCGGACCCGCGCCGCTTTCCACCGCCAGGCCGGCGGCCGACCAGGCTTGCCAGCCGCCGTCCAGCACCGCCACGCGATCGTGGCCCAGCCAGCGCAGCATCCACCACAAATGCGCCGCGAACTGGCCGCCGCTGGCGTCATAGGCAACCACCAGGGTGCTGGGCGTCACGCCGTGGCTGGACAACAAGGCGGCCAGGGCGGCGCGGTCGGGCAAGGGATGCCGGCCATTCTTGCCGGTGCGCGGCGCGGCCAGTTCGGTCTCGTTGTCCAGATAGCGGGCGCCCGTGATGTGCGACTGCTCGTACTGGCGCCGCCCGGCGGCGTGGTCCATCAGGTCGTGGCGCAGGTCGAACAGCCGCAGATCGGCGTCACCCAGGCGCGCGGCCAGTTCCGATGCGGAAATCAAAGTCATGGTCATACGGTGTTCTCCTTGGCAGTCTTGGTGATGGGGCGCCGTTCACGCATGGTGCGCCAGACCGACAGCAAGCCGGCCGCGATGATCAGGCCCATGCCGGACAGGGCGATGGCATCCAGATGATCGTGCCAGAACACCGTGCCCAGGCAGGCGGCGAAGATGATGGTCGAGTACTGCAGGGCGGCTGTCAACAAGGCCGAGCCCAGGCCGAAGGCGCGCGTCATGGCCAACTGGCCGCACAGGCCGGACAGGCCGATGCCGATCAGCGCCGCGTAGCCCACCAGGCTTGTCTGGCCCCAGCCGTGCACCAGCAAGCCCACCAGGCTGCTGATCGAGACCGCCAGGGAAAAGAACAGCACCGTGCGCCATTCCGGTTCGCCTATGCGTCCCAGTTCGCGGATCTGCATCATCGAGATCGCGGCGGCACCGCCCGCACCCAGGCCCATCAGGGCCGCCAGCCACTGGTCGTCGCCGATACTGGGCCGTAAGACGGCAATGACGCCCAGGAACCCCAGGGCGACAGACAGGATGCGGACGGGATCACGCTGCGCGCCGCCCCAGCCCAGCATGTAGCCGGCGATGAACAGCGGCGAGGTGTAGTTCAGGCTGGTGGCGGTGGCCAGCGGCAGGTGCGACAGGGCGTAGAAACCCAGCCACATGGAAGAAACCCCGGCCAGGTTGCGCCACAGATGGGGCCGCCATCTGGATGGCACGATGGAATGCCGTCCGGCGCGCGCCCATGCCAGGATCAGCAACACGGACGGCATGCCCCGGAACAGCACCACTTGCGCCAACGACGCCTCGTATTCGGTCGCGAGCTTCACGCAAGAACCCATGATGGCGAACATGAGCGACGCCAACAACATCCAAAGAGCCTGCATGAGACCTGCGTAATTCCGAATAGTGGCGGGGGTTGTGGCACGGGGTTGCAGCATATCCACCCCGGACCGGCGCAATACGACGTCATTTCCGGGGGGCCTCAGGCTCTCATGAAGGGAACCTGAAACAGAACCGATAATATACTGCTGTTCCGACGGAGAGCCGGCCGGAACCGGCGGTGCGGGCCGCCGGGAACCCAGGCCGGCCCGTCACGTCAAAGCTATACCTGCTCGCAGAGGATCCATAACAATCATGAAACGCATCGTACTTTTTGTGCTGACCAACCTGGCCGTCATGCTGGTGCTGTCCGCCACGCTACGCATTTTCGGCGTCGACCGCTTCCTGACGGCCAATGGCCTGAACATCACGCAACTGCTGATCTTCTCCGTCATCATCGGCTTCACCGGCTCCATCATTTCGCTGCTCATGAGCAAGTCGATGGCCAAGTGGAGCACCGGCGCGCAGGTGATCGACCCCAACGCACCGCGTTCGCAGCGTGAAGCCTGGCTGCTCGATACCGTGCACCAGCTGGCCGACCGCGCCGGCATCGGCCGGCCCGAGGTGGCCATTTACGATGGCGCGCCCAATGCCTTCGCCACGGGCGCGTTCAAGAACGAATCGCTGGTCGCCGTCAGCACCGGCCTGCTGGAAAGCATGACGGAAGAAGAAGTGGCCGCCGTGCTGGGCCATGAAGTCGCCCACATCGCCAATGGCGACATGGTGACGCTGACCCTGATCCAGGGCGTGGTCAACACCTTCGTGGTGTTCCTGGCGCGCGTGGTGGGCTATTTCATCGACCGCACCATCCTGCGCAATGAGCGCGGCCTGGGCGCCGGTTACTACATCACCGTGATCGTCTGTGAAATCCTGTTCGGCATCGCCGCGTCGGTCATCGTGGCCTGGTTCTCGCGCCAACGGGAATTCCGCGCCGATGCCGGCTCGGCCCATCTGCTGGGTTCGCGCGATCCCATGATCCGCGCCCTGGCTCGGCTGGGCGGCCTGGAAGCGGGCGAACTGCCCAAGTCCTTCGAAGCCTCGGGCATCAGCGGACGCAATGCCATCAGCGCGATTTTCGCTTCGCACCCGCCCATCCAGCAGCGCATCGCCGCGCTGCAACGTGGAGCGGCTTGAGATGCTTGCCCTTCGCCAGCCTTCTCCCGCGCAGCTTGCCCGCGTCCTTGCCATCCTGGCCGTGGCGGCGGGCCTGGGGGTGTGGGGCGCGATCCTGTTGGCGCCGCGCCCGGACACCTTGCCGCCGGCATTGCGTCCGGCGACCGTGCGGGCCACCGACACCACGCCCGCGGCGCTGCTGTTCGGCAAGGATGGCACCCTGAAGACGCAGGTGACCATCGCCGGCCTGATCGCCAGCGGCGATGAGGGCGCGGCCATCCTCAGCGTCGATGGCGGCCCGGCCACGGCCTGGCGCGCCGGCCAAGAGATCACGCCGGGGCTGCGGCTGGTGCGCGTCGACCGCAACGAAGTGGTGCTGGACCAGAACGGCACCAGCACGACCATCAGCGCCCCGCCCCTGCCGCCCGCCGCCGCGGGCATCATCGCGGTCAAGAACTGAGAAGCAAGACTGCGTGACACGTGCGGCTTCGTGATCACCGCTTCCGCGGAGACACGGACGGCGCGCTGCATCCGCTACGCCGGCCTGCACAGGCCACGCCAGCGCCCTGGTCCAGATACCGCATGGCCATAACATTACTGACATATTGATCGGTATAATTACAGCCTCGAGCTCAAACGGAGTGGGTTGTGCATCAGCGAGGCAGTGCCGCCATAGTGCGTCAGCAAGGTTTTACCCTGATTGAAATCATGGTTGTCGTGGTCATCATGGGGATCCTCGCCGCCTTGATCGTGCCCCGTGTGCTTGACCGTCCGGACCAGGCGCGCCAAGTGGCCGCCCGCCAGGACATCGGCGGCCTGATGCAGGCACTCAAGCTGTACCGCCTCGACAACGGCCGCTACCCGACGACGCAGCAAGGCCTGCAGGCCCTGGTCACGCGGCCGGAAAATACGTCCAACTGGCGCGCTTACCTCGACCGCCTGCCCAATGACCCTTGGGGCCATCCCTATCAGTACCTCAGCCCCGGCGTGAAAGGCGAAGTCGATGTATTTTCCTTTGGCGCCGACGGCAAGGCCGGCGGCGAGCAAAACGATGCGGACATCGGGTCCTGGGATCTCTAAGACCTCCAGGCCATCCCGGACCTGCGCCGCACAGTCGCGCTCAAACGCAGTCTCCGCGCGGCAGCGCGGTTTTTCCCTGATCGAAATCCTCGTGGTGCTGGTGATCATCGGCATCGCGGCCGGCATGGTCGGCCTGTCCGCCGTCGCCGCGCCGGACCGGCGCCTGCACGCGGATGCCGAGCGCCTGGTGCAGGTACTGTCGATCGCACAGAGCGAAGCCCGCAGCGACGGCCGCATCATCACCTGGCGCGCCGACGCCGGCGGCTACCGTTTCGAACGCCCGGGCCGGCGCACGGGCAGCACCGGCAGCGCCGAAGACGAAGCGATACCGCCACCCGACGACTTCCACGACGATCCCGATCTGCGGCCCCATGCGTGGTCGGCCGGTACCGTATCCGTCACGCCTTCCGGCCCCAAGGGCTGGCTGCGCTTCGACACCGAATGGATGGCCGACCCTATGCAAATCGTCCTCAGCGCCGGCGGCCGCAACGTGACCATCAACCGTGATGCCGGCGGCGCTTATGCGGTGCAATGACCCGGGCCGCGGCGGCGAGCGCGGCTTCACCCTGATCGAAGTGCTGGTGGCGCTGGCCATCATCGCCGTGGCGCTGGCGGCCGCCCTGCGCGCCACGGGCGTCATGGCGCAAAACAACCGGGCCCTGCGTGACAAGACGCTGGCGCTGGTCGCCGCCGAAAATCGCATGGCCGAGCTGCGTCTTGCCGAAATCCTGCCCGGCCCTGGCAAGCAGGACGCACCCTGCCCCGAAGGCCGGCTGGACATGCTGTGCGAAAGCACCTTCACCTATTCGCTGAACCGCGCGTTCCGGCAAGTGTCGGTGCGCGTCTATCTACGCGGCCAACCGGACCTGACGCTGGCCGAACTGTCCGGCTTGCTGACGAACGTTCGATGACAAGAACCGCCTTCCCATGGACTCCGCCGCCCGCTGAAGCGCCCGCCCGATGAATCGTCCCGTCCGCGCCACCACCGCCATGCAACGCGCCGCCACGCGCGGGGCGGCGCGCGCGCGCCGGCGCCAGGGGGGATTCACGCTGATTGAAGTGCTCATCGCCATCACCCTGATGGCCCTGGTCAGCCTGCTGGCCTATCGCGGCCTGAGCCGCGTCGCCGACACGCGTGCCTGGCTGGAGCGCGACGCTGCAGACAACGCCGTCATCGTGCGCACGCTGGGCCAGCTCGAACGCGACCTGACGCTGTCCAACGATGGCCACAATGCCGATAACGTCGCCCAGCCGGGTCAATTGCTCAGCGGCGTGGACGTCGACGTGGAACCCGGCAAGCCTTTGCAGCTGGAGATCGTGCGCACGGCCCCGGCCGACGACGGCAGTTGGCAGCAGGTGATCTGGCGCATCAACAACGGCGGCCTGTGGCGCTATACCGGCAAGGCCGGGTTGCAATATCCGCTGCCGCCGGCGCAGGGGGGCGCTGAAGTAATGGCCAACGTGGTGCAACTGTCGGTGCGCTTCTGGATCCCGGGACAAGGCTGGGTCGCGCCTTCCGCCAATGCCACCGGCGCGACCGGCGGCCGCTCCGCCAGCGGCATCGAGGTCGCATTCGAACGCAACTACAACGGCGTGCGCGAACGCTACACACGCGTGGTGGTGCTGCGATGAAACTGTCTGTCGCCACCCTGCGGGCACGCCTTCGCTGCGGCAACGGCAACGGCAATGACAACGGCAATGGCACTACGACTGCCACTGGCAATGACAATGGCACTGGCATCCGCGACCGCCACGGCCGCCAAGGCCATCGCAGCGGACGCGGTGAACGCAGCGACCGCAACCAGCGCGGCATGGCGGTGGTCAGCGCGCTGATCGTGGTGGCGGTGGTCGCGGCGTTGACCTCCGGCCTGTTCATGCGCCAGACCTCCACCCTGCGCCAGGTGGAAAACGAGCAGGCCCGCGTGCAGGCGCGCTGGCTGCTGGTCAGCGGCCTGGATTGGGCACGCCTGGTGATCCGCGAAAGCCTGCGCCGCGAAGCCACCATCCACGCCGGACAACTGTGGACCGTGCCCGTGCAGGACACGCGCCTGGAACGCCCCGGCGATGGCCGCGTCGCCATCTTCTCCGGCTTCATCGAAGACGAACAGGGCAAGTTCAACGTCTACAACGTGGCGCGCGGCGGCCTGGTCATGCCGGACCAGGTCTTGGTGCTCGCCCGCCTGCTGACGGCCCTGGGCGTCCATGACGGCCTGGCCCAGACGCTGGCCCAACGCGTGGCGCTGACCCAGCCCACCAAGCCGGTTACCGACCAGAACGGCGCCATCATCCGGCAAAGCGCGCCTCCCCGCGCGCCGGCACCGCGCGGCATCGACGACCTGCTGGGCAACCTGGGCCTGGAACCCGCGCTGCGCCGCGACCTGCAGCGAACGCTGACTTATCTGCCCGCCACCACCACCGTCAACGTCAACACCGCGCCGGCCGAGGTGATCGCCGCCCTGGTCCCCGACATGACCCTGGCGCAGGCCCGGGTGCTGATCGGCGAGCGCGAACGTGGCGCCTGGTTCAACGACGCGGCCGACTTCAGCAACCGCCTGGGCGGCGTGGGCGTGCAAGGCACGCCGGAAGGCATCGGCGCCACCAGCACCTGGTTCGCCGCCACCGGCACCGTCGCCTACGAGCGTGTCCATCTGGTGATGCGGGCCCTGATCCAGAGCGTCGCGGATCAATCCACCGAAATTATCTGGAAACGGGAAATCCATTGAAGAACACCTTACGCGTCGCGCTCCCCGACCTGGCCGAGCTGTCCGCGACGATGCCCCTGGCTTACGCCTGGTTCGACCGCCAGGGCCGTTGCGCGCGCAGCGGTGAACTGTCGGCCACAGCCCTGGCCACCGGTTTTGCCGGCGCGCGCGTCGAAGCGGTGCTGGTGCCCCACGACGCCATCGTCACCACCGTGCAGGTGCCGGCCGTGCCGGCCCGCCTGCTGACCGCCGCCGTGCGCGGCGCCACTGAACCGCTGGTGCTGGGCGACCTGGAAGAACTGGCCGTGGGCCACGGCCCGCGCGCCGCCGACGGCACGGTCACCGTGGCCTGGACCGCACGCGACCCACTGGCGCGTGCCTGGCGCCTGCTGTCCCAGGCCGGCCTGCGGGTGGATGCCCTGCTACCCGCGCAACTGGTGCTGCCGCGCGATGACGCCTTCCCGGAACAACGCTTGATGCTCCCGGCCGACGCCCGCTGGCACAGCGACGCGCCACGCTGGTCGCTGGCGCTGCCCGCGCTCAGCCCGCAACAGGCCTCGCCCTGGCGCGCCCCGATGTGGTGGGCGGCGGCCGCCGTGGCGGTGTGGGTGGTGGGGTTGAACATCCACGCCGCGCGCCTGCGTGCGGAAGCCGTCACGCTGCGCGCCGGCATGGAAGCCCAGGTGCGCGCGGCCTTCCCCGATATCCCGGTGGTGGTCGATGCACTGCGCCAGGCCGAACAGGGTCGCAATGCCTTGCTGGCCGGCCAGGGCAGCAGCAGCAATGCGGACTTCGTGCCGCTGGCGCTGGCCAGCGCCAAGGCCCTGCCCTTCGCCGCCAGCCATACCGCCGAACTGCGCTACGCGGATGACGCCATCACGCTGAAGCTGGACGGGGCCGACAGCAAGGACCCCGACCAACTGGGCCAGGCCCCCGCCATGGCGCAGGCCGCCGCCGCGCTGGGCCTGCGCATAGAAAAACAGGACACGCCGTTGACCTGGCGCATCTCCAGGAGCCAACCATGAAAAGTCCCGCCTCCACATTCGCCACGTGGCGCCTGAAGCTGCGCGACGCGCTGCGGCCGGTGGCCGTGTGGCATGCCGCGCTGACGCCGCGCGAACGCCGCCTGGTCGACGCAGGCGGCATCGTGCTGGCCTTGTTCCTGGTCTTCACCTTCGCCATCGATCCGGCCTTGACCACCATCACGCGGTCACGCACGGAACTACCGGCACTGCGCGCGCAGGCGGCCGCGGTGGCCAGCCTGACCAACGAGGCGCAGCGCCTGCGCCAACACGGCGGGCGCACATCCGGCGCGCCGCTGGCGCAGGCCGATATCGACGAGAGCCTGCGCCGCGCCGGCTTCGAGCCCGATAGCTGGCGCACCACGCAGGAATTGGGCAATGGCAATGGCAACGGCGCCAAGGCAGCCGCCTGGCGCATCGAATTGAAGCTGGCCCCGTCCACCGCCTTGATGCGTTGGAGCGATAGCGTACCGGCCGAACTGCGCCTGCGCGTGGCCAGTGTGGAACTGACCCGCGCCAGCACCGAATACGGCCGCCCCATCCCCGGTAAGGTCAACGGCACCGTGCGGCTGGCCGCGCCTTCGCAGAACTGATGGATCAGATGGGACCGTTCGAACAGATGGGACTGCTGGAATAGATGGGACGTTTGGAATAAATGGGACTTCTGGACACATGGCGCGCACGCCGCGCCGCCGGCGCGCGCGGACCTTACGGGCTGATCGTGGCCGGCGTACTGGTTGCGCTGGCCGCCGCGCTGGCCGTGCTGCCGGCGCGCTGGCTGATGCGCTTGGTCGATGACGATGGCCTGTTCGCCATCGTCGACGCCAGCGGCACGATATGGAATGGCACGGCCTTGCTGGCCTTGGGGCCGGCCGGTGCGCGCCGCACCTTGCCGCAGCCCGTCAGCTGGCAATGGACGTGGCACGGCGTCATGCTGGCGCATCCTTGGCTGGGCAGCACGGTACGCCTGGCGCCGGCCTGGCGCGGCCTGGCTACGCCGACTTTTTCAGTATCGGCCGGCACCATGCGCCTGCCCGCGGAGATCCTGTCCGCCTTCGGTTCGCCGGTGAATACGCTGGCGCCCGGCGGCAATCTGGAAGTGCGCTGGCCCGATTACGATGCGGGTGTCGCGCGCGGGCCGGAGCTGCTGCAGGTGCAATGGAGCGACGCCACGTCGGCGCTGTCCATCGTGCGACCGCTGGGCAGCTATCGCCTGCAGGCGATGCAGGGCAAAGGCGGCGGCAAGGGCAATGACGTGCAGGTCATGCTGACGACGCTGAATGGACCGCTGAAAGTGCAGGCCTCGGGCGTGTGGAACGGCCGCCGGCTGACGTTGAACGGCACCGCGGAACCGGATGCCGCCGCGCCGGATACCACGCGCGCGGGCCTGGAAACGTTGCTCTCCGCCATCGGCCGGCGCAACGGGCCGCAAAGCCTGTTCGGGACAGGGAAGTAGCTTTACGGTTGGCCCGTACATACGCGGCCGCAGGGAAAAATTAATAGAAAAAACCCCAAGGGGATTTTTCTATTTGGAACCTACGGAATATCGCCTGGCATGGAGGACTTTCGTCCGCGTCTACGCGAGACGTAGACCCACGATAAAAAATAATGGGCAAATCCCCTTTGGGGGATTTGCCCATTTAATATCATGGAACATCGCCCTGGCACAGGAACTCTGTCCACCCACCAGGCGCGTCGCGTCAATGATCCCGCGTCACGCGGACGATTTCCTCGGGTGACGTCACCCCATCGCGTACCCAGCGCTCGCCGTCCTGGCGCATGGACCGCATGCCCGCGGCCACGGCCGCGTGGCGTAGCGCCTGTTCGTCGCGTCCTTCATGCACCAGGCGTCGCACCTCTTCGTCCACCACGAACAACTCATGGATGCCGGTACGGCCGCTGTATCCCGTGTGATTGCAATGCGGGCAGCCCACCGGACGGTAGACCACCTGGCCGTCCTCTTCATGCGGCGCGCGGCAATGCTTGCACAGCCGGCGCACCAGGCGCTGCGCCAGCACGCCCAGCAGCGACGAGGCCAGCAGGAAAGGCTCGACACCCATGTCAGTCAAACGCGTCACCGCCGACACCGCATCGTTGGTGTGCAGCGTGGCCAGCACCAGGTGACCCGTCAACGAGGCCTGCACCGCGATCTGCGCGGTCTCCAGATCACGGATTTCGCCGATCATGATGACGTCCGGATCCTGGCGCAGGATGGCGCGCAGAGCCAGGGCAAAACTCATGTCGATCTTGCTGTTGACCTGGGTCTGGCTGACACCGGGCAGGTCGTATTCGATCGGGTCCTCAACCGTCAGGATATTGCTGGTGCTGGCATCCAGCCGCCCCAGCGCGGCATACAGCGTGGTCGTTTTACCGCTGCCGGTGGGACCGGTCACCAGCACGATGCCGTGCGGCTGCCGGATCAGCTTGTCCAGCTTGCCCAGCAAGCCGGCATCCATACCCAGCTTCTCCAGCTCCAGGCGCCCCGCTTCCTTGTCCAGCAAGCGCAGCACGGCGCGTTCGCCATGGCCGGTGGGCAGCGTCGACACCCGTACATCGATGGGCCGTCCGCCCACGCGCAAGGCAATGCGGCCGTCCTGCGGCAGGCGCTTTTCGGCGATGTCCAGATGGGCCATGATCTTGATACGCGAGATCAGCGCGGCATGCAGGGCCTTGCGCGGCGACACCACGTCGCGCAGCGTGCCGTCGACGCGATAGCGCACCACCGAATGCGTTTCGAAAGGCTCGATATGGATATCGCTGGCATTATCGCGCGCGGCCTGCGTGAACAGCGCGTTGATCATGCGGATGACCGGAGCGTCGTCCTGCGCCTCCAGCAGATCGGCGACCTCGGGAATGTCCTGCATGAGCCGGTCGAGATCGATTTCGTTCTCGGCCGCGCCCATCACCGTCGCCGCGTCGCCCGTGTCGCTATACGACGCCGTCAGCAAGGTCTCCAGCACCGCGTCATCGACCAGCTCGACGGGCAGCTCGCCATGCCGGCGGCGGATCTCGGCCAGCGCCCAGGACGGCGTGCGCGCACTGATGGTCAAGCGCGCCCGGCCCGCCTGCGTCGACAGCACGGCACGCTGCGCGCGCGCCCAGGCATAAGGCAGCGGCGGCAAGGCGCTCATGGCTGCGTCACCAGCTCCGGCTTGTAGCCCAGCTGCTTGAGCAGGGACAAGGCCGTGTCCACGCTGCGCGCGTCGCGCGGCACCTGCGAGCGCACCACATAGCCCTGGCCGCCGGGGCCGGGCTGGTCGTAGGCGTCCAGGCCGCTCATGCGCACCCGCGCGGCGATGCTTTGCGCCTGGTCCTGCCCGTTGGCGGTGGCGAATTGCAGCGTGGTCTTGGTGGCCTTGCCATCCCCATACAAGGCGGAGGGGTCGGTGGCGATGGTCACGCCTACCGGCAGATTGGCACGGATCACTTCATCCGGGGGCCGCGGCGTCTCGGGCAGCTGGCGCACGGCGAACGATTGCGTGGACTGCGGCGGCGATTGCTGCTGCATGGTCTGGGCGGCGTTGCCCGGACGCAGGTCGTAGGTACCCGCGGGCGCGGGTGAATTCGATACGCCGGGCACATTGGCCGGCGGCAGGATGGGCGCATTCATGTCCGGCAAGGCCCAATGGTCGCCCGGCTGCACCACGCTCTGCGCGCGCCGCATGTAGTTGTAGCGATCCAGCGTCACGCTCCTGCTGTCCTCGCTGCTGCGTATGACGTGCGGGCGCAGGAACACCATCAGGTTGGTTTTCTCGCGGCTGCGGGAATCGTCGCGGAACAGGGCGCCGAGGATGGGGATGGAGCTCAGGCCGGGAACGCCCGAATTGGTCGTCGAGACGCTGTCCTGCAACAGGCCGCCCAGCACGATGATCTGGCCGTCGTCGATCAGCACACTGGTGTCGATGGCGCGCTTGTTGGTGACGATGCCGCTGGTGCTGGTGGAGCTGGCGGTATCGATGGAGCTGACTTCCTGGTAGATGTCCAGCTTGACCGAGCCGCCTTCGGAAATCTGCGGCCGGATGTTCAGCTTCAGGCCCACGTCCTCGCGTTCGATGGTCTGGAAGGGATTGCTGCTGTTGCCGCTGCCGGAGGTCACGTACTGCCCCGTCACGAAGGGCACGGTCTTGCCCACCATGATGCTGGCCGCTTCATTGTCCAGGGTCATCAGGTTCGGCGTGGACAGGATGTTGGCGCCGCCGTTGGTCTTCAGCGCATTGGCCAGCAGGTTCAGGTTGAGGATCTGGCCGACACCGGGAATGGTGGTGGTGCCGCGCAGCAGGCCCACGCTCAGGCCGCCGGGCAAGGCGTCGATGGTGCTTGCCGCGCCGGTCAGGTTCAGGCCCGTGCCGCCGAAGTTGGAGCCGCCGATCACCGACGTGCCATTGGTATTGAGCCCACCATTTGTGGCACCGAACCACTGCACGCCGATCTGCGCCGCCTCGCTTTCGGTGACTTCGACGATCATGCTTTCCACCAGCACCTGGGCGCGGCGCTGGTCCAGCATGTCGATGACTTCACGCAGGCTGCGGTACTGCGGCTCGTTGGCGGAAATGATCAGGGTGTTGGTGGCCGGGTCGGCCTGCACCGTCGCGCCGTTGCCCGAGTAGGAAACGGGCTGCATATTGTTGCTGCCGTCGACCCGGGCGATGGCCTGCTGCTGGCCTGATCCGATGCCGCTGCTGGACGACGAGGTGCCGGTGGCGCTGCCGCTACCCATGCCGGTAGGCGTATAGGTGTTGCCGCTGCCGCCCTGGCTGTTCTGGCTGCCGCCCTGCTGCGCGGCCGCAGCGCCGCCATTGCGTTGGCCCTGGCCGCCGGCGCCATTGGCCCCCGGCGCGTTGGCGCCCTGGCCGGTCAGCAAGCCGCCCAGCACGGCCGCCAGGCGCACGGCCTGGGCGTTGCGCAGATACACGACGTGCAGATTGCCGGCGCCGGCCTGCTGTGTGTCCAGCTTCAGCACCAGATCGCGCGCCAGCGCGGTACGCGCCGGGCTGCCCGAGCGGATCACCACATTATTAGTGCGCGGATCGGCCACCACGGCGATCCGTTGGGTGGCGTCGGCGCTTTGCTGCTGGGCATCCAGCAGTTGCGACGCCAGCGCCGCCACGTCCGAAGCGATGGCATAGCGCACCGGCACCACCGCCGTGTCGATCGACGTGGGCACGTCGATGCTGGCGATGACGCGCGCGATGCGCTCCATGTTGTCGGCGTAGTCGGTCACCACCACGGTGTTGTTGCCGGGATAGGCGTTGACCGGATTGTTGGGCGGCACCATGGGGCGCAGCACCGGTACCAGGTTGGCCGCGTTCTCGTACTTCAGCGGGAACACGCGCGTCACCATTTCGCCGCCCGCCGCGCGGGCGGGGGCGGCGGCGGCGCCACCGTAGCCGCCATTGCGGCCGTTGCTACCCGGCCCGCGCCGATCGAACTCCTCTACCGACAAGGCACTGCCCTGCAGCTTGGCGTCGGCCTCCGGCACTACCCGCGTCACACCGCCGACCTCGACGATGGCATAGCCTTGCAGGCGCAGCGAACCGGCCAGCATATTCATCGCGGTCTGGCGATCCACCGGCTGGTCCGACACCAGCGTCATCTTGCCCTTGACGCGGGGATCGTACAGATAATTCCGTTTTGTAAATAGCGACAAGGCGCGCAATACCGCCGGGATGTCGACATCGACGAAATTGAGGGAGACCTTGTCGTCGGTACTACGCGCCGGTTGTTGCGCAAACGCCGTAAGGGGGACACCCAAGGCGAGGGTGAGAGACAGAGTTGCGGCGGTGAGCCGTTGCAGAACGCGTAGCATGGTTCCATCGTCGTTATGGCCAGAAGCGCGGCGATTATACTGATCGCGTCGCAATATTACTGTCATAAACAACGATGTAATACCAGTCATAATTGCCGGCGATATTAATCGCCAATAGCGCCGCGCAGCCGGCACGCCCCGGCCAGCTTGACGATCGTCGCTGGCGCCGTTGTTACCAGCAAGCGCCGCTTTATTAAGAATTCTTCATAAATGCCTTCCTATCGCTATACCGCCACCGATGCGCTGGGTAAAACCGTGCGCGGACTGATCGACGCGGATACCGCACGAGGCGCCCGCAATCAGCTACGCGCCCGCGGTTTGTTACCTTTGACGGCCGAACCCGCCGCCGGTGGCGGCAGCGGCGCGACCACGGCGCGCGGCTTGTTCGGCCCGAAACTGAACGACAACGACCTGGCCTGGCTGACCCGGCAACTGGCCAGCCTGCTGGCGGCCGGGCTGCCGCTGGATGCCGCGCTGAGCGCCGCACAGGACCAGGCCGAACGCAAGCACGTGGCCGAAGTGCTGGCGGGCGTGCGCGCCGACGTGCGCGCCGGCCACCGGCTGGCGGAAGCCCTGGCGGCGCGGCCGCGCGACTTTCCCGAGATCTACCGGGCGCTGGTCACCGCCGGCGAAGAGTCCGGCGAACTGGCCACCGTGCTGGACAAACTGGCTGTGTACATCGAAGACCGCAATGCCTTGCGCAGCAAGATATTGACGGCCTTCATCTACCCTTGCGTGGTCGGCTGCGTGTCGGTGGTGATCGTGATGTTCCTGCTGGGCTACGTGGTGCCGCAGGTGGTCTCGGCCTTCACGCAAACGCATCAACAACTGCCATTCCTCACCCGCGCCATGCTGGCGCTGAGCGACTACGTGCGGCAATGGGGCTGGCTGACGGGGCTGGTGATTGCCGGCGTGGTGTTCGCGTGGCGCCGCACGCTGCGCCTGCCCGCCGCGCGCCTGGCATGGCATGCGCGGGTGCTGCGCCTGCCGCTGGCGGGCCGCTTCGTCATGGGCGTGAACGTGGCGCGTTTCGCCTCGACCCTGGCCATTCTTACCGGCAGCGGCGTGCCGCTGCTGCGCGCACTGGATGCGGCGCGCCAGACCCTGGGCAACGATCGCCTGCGCGGTGCTGTCGACGACGCCACCGCGCGGGTGCGCGAAGGTGCGTCGCTGGCCTCGTCGATGCAGGTGCAGCGGGTGTTCCCTTCCCTGCTGGTGCACCTGACCGCCAGCGGCGAGAAAACCGGCACGCTGCCGGCCATGCTGGACCGCGCCTCGTCCACGCTGGCGCGCGAACTCGAACGGCGTGCCATGGCCATGACGGCCCTGCTGGAACCGGCCATGATCCTGCTGATGGGAGGCTTCGTGCTGATGATCGTGCTGGCAATCATGATGCCCATCATGGAAATCAACCAGATGGTGCGTTAATGCGGGGCCAGGCAAAAAGATTGACTCCCCCCACATAAAAGAAAGCCGCTCCCATACGGGGAGCGGCTTTCGTAAAACACATGGCAAGCCAGCAGTCCTTGCAGTCCGCGTTCCGGCGCCAGGCCTGCCCCTCAGCACTCGACGATATTCACCGCCAGCCCGCCGCGCGCCGTCTCCTTGTACTTGGTCTTCATGTCCGCGCCGGTCTCGCGCATGGTCTTGATCACCGAATCCAGCGATACATAATGGTGGCCATCGCCACGCAGCGCCATGCGGGCGGCGTTCAAGGCCTTCACCGACGCCATCGCGTTGCGTTCGATACAGGGAATCTGCACCAGGCCGCCGACCGGATCACAGGTCAACCCCAGGTTGTGCTCCATGCCGATCTCGGCGGCGTTTTCCACCTGCGACACATTGCCGCCCAGCACGGCGGCCAGCGCGCCGGCCGCCATCGAACAGGCCACGCCCACTTCACCCTGGCAGCCCACTTCCGCGCCTGATATCGAGGCGTTGTACTTGTACAGCAAGCCGATGGCCGCGGCCGTCAGCAGGAACTCGTGTATCCCGGCGCGGCTGGCGCCCGGCACGAAGCGATCGTAATAGTGCAGCACCGCCGGAATGATGCCGGCCGCCCCATTGGTGGGCGCGGTGACCACGCGGCCGCCGGCGGCGTTTTCCTCGTTGACCGCCATGGCGTACAGATTGACCCAGTCCATCACCGACAAGGGATCGGACAGGGTGCGTTCCGCCCGCTGGGTCAGGTGCCGATAAAGCTCCGGCGCGCGGCGGCGCACGCGCAACGGCCCGGGCAGCTCGCCATCCGCTTCCGGATGGTCGATGCCACAGCCGCGCGTCACACAGTCCTGCATCACGCGCCAGATGTCGTCCAGGCCCGCCAGCACGGCTTCTTCCGTGCGCCACATCTGTTCGTTGCGCAGCATCAGGCCGGCGATGGACAGGCCGGCGTCCTCGGCCATGCGCACCAGCTCGCGGCCGGTGCGGAAAGGGAAAGGCAGTTGATCGTGCGCGGCGATCACCTGGCTGTTCGACGCTCCCGCCGTCACCACGAAGCCGCCGCCCACCGACAGGTAGCGCGCTTCGCGCAGGCTGGCGCCCTGGGCGTCGAAGGCATGGAATTTCATGCCGTTGGGGTGTTCGGCCATGGCTTCGCGGCGATAGAACATCAGGTGCTCCTTCTCGACGAAGGGCACGGCGTGCTCACCCAGCAGCACCAGGCTGCGGCTGGACCGAACCTGCTGGATCAGGCCGGCGATGGCATCGGGGTCCACCGTATCCGGCGCCTGCCCCATGAGCCCCAGCAATACGCCCTTGTCGGTGCCGTGGCCCTTGCCCGTGGCGCCCAGCGAGCCATACAGCTCGGCCCGCACCCTGGCCACCGCCGGCATCAGCCCGTCGCGCTTGAGCCCGGTGGCGAACAGCAAGGCCGCCCGCATGGGCCCTACGGTGTGCGAGCTGGAAGGACCGATGCCGATCTTGAACAGGTCGAAAACAGAAACAGCCAAGGTAACCCCATCTCTTGTCGTGGCGGCTGGCCGATCAGCTACGCGCCCCTGCCACCGTAATCAGTGTGACGCCATCATATACCCGGCGTTTCACAGGCCGGCGACCCGCCCTGGCGCTTCGCCAAAAAAGCCGCTTATGGCACGCATAAGAATATTTATGAG
The DNA here is from genome assembly GCF_002209485.1 of Achromobacter sp. HZ34. Classification (GTDB taxonomy): domain Bacteria; phylum Pseudomonadota; class Gammaproteobacteria; order Burkholderiales; family Burkholderiaceae_B; genus Bordetella_C. The sequence continues at coordinate 103,493 of NZ_NJIX01000008.1, forward strand.
AACGTTTTCATTCTCGATTCGACCCAGGGCAACTTCTCGTGCGATGATTCCGCCTATGTTCGGAATCATCACGCTACTCGACTTCGCTGGCTATGTCGCCCTCCTCCTGTGGGGCGTGCACATGGTGCAGACGGGAGTCCAGCGCGCGTTCGGAGCGGCCCTGGGCACGTTCCTGGGACGCGCATTGGGCACCCGCCTGCGCGCCTTCTGCGCGGGGCTGGCCATCACCGCCGCCCTGCAAAGCAGCACGGCCACCGGCCTGATGATCACCGGCTTCGCGGCCGGCGGCGTGGTGGCCCTGGTACCGGCCCTGGCCGCCATGCTGGGCGCCAATGTCGGCACCACCTTGATCGTGCAGCTGCTGTCCTTCGACCTGACGGCGCTGGCTCCCATCCTGATCCTCGTTGGCGTCTGGATGTTCCGCCGCTATCCGCCGGGACTCACACGCGACCTGGGCCGCGTGTTCATCGGCCTGGGCCTGCTGCTGATGTCGCTGCATTCCCTGGTGGACCTGTTCGCGCCCTTCCAGACCGCGCCGCTGCTGCGCACCATCCTGGATGCCCTGGCCACCCAGCCGGTCGCCGCCATGCTGCTGGCCGCGGCCCTGACCTGGGCCGCCCATTCCAGCGTGGCCGTGGTGGTCCTGATCATGTCCATGGCCAGCCATCATCTGGTAAGCGGACCGGCCGCCTTCGCCATGGTGCTGGGCGCCAACCTGGGCACGGCCATCAATCCCATCATCGAAGGGGTCACGGGCGACGATCCCGCGGCGCGCCGCCTGCCCTTGGGCAATCTGCTGACCCGCCTGGCCGGCGTGGTGCTGGGGCTGCTGCTGTTGCCCTGGGTGCAGCCGTGGATGGAGGGGCTGTCCGACGATGGCGCGCGCGCGGTGGCCAATTTCCACACCCTGTTCAACGCCGTCATCGCGGTGGTGTTCCTGCCCTTCCTCACGCCCTACGGTGCGCTACTGACGCGCTGGCTGCCCAAGCGCGCCAACCCCGACGATCCTTCGCTGCCGCATTACCTGGACGAGGCGGCGCATGACGTGCCGGCGGTGGCATTGGGCAATGCCTCGCGCGAAGCGCTGCGCATGGCCGACATGCTGCAGACCTTGCTGCTGCTGGCCCGCGCCGGCTTCAAGCGCGACAACCGCCATCGCCTGGTGCAGGCGCGCCAGCTGGACAGCGCGCTGGACAAGCTGGAGACGGCCATCACCCTGTACCTGGCCACGCTGGATCGGGAGAACATGACCAGCGACGACACGCAGCGCATGGAAGAGATACTGGCGTTTGCCAGCAATATCGGCCATGCCGCCGATGCCGCGTATCACGGCCTGCTGGCGCATGCGAACAAGCTGCGCAAGCAGGGCCTGGTGTTGGCGCCGGAGCAGCGCGCGGAGCTGGACGAGGTGCTGGGCCAGCTGCTGGCCAACGAACGGCGCACAGCCGCCCTTTTCGTCAACGCCGACCTGCGCCAGGCACGCGCGCTGGCGGGTGAGAAGGAAAGGCTGCGGGCGCTGGAAATCCGCGCGTCGGAAGCGCATCTGAACAAGATCAAGTCGGGCCAGGTGGATGCCGCCGAAGTCGGCCAGGTCTACCTGGACATCCTGCGCGACGTGAAGAGCATCAACTCGCACCTGGTCGGCGCAGCGGCTTATCCAGTGCTGGCCAAGCAAGGTGAACTGCTGCCGAGCCGGCTACGGGAAAGCGTCAACGAAGCGGGGAATTGAAACCGGGCCGAGCCCGCCCGGGCTGCGTGGGAACGCGGGCAGCGACCCGCGCCACGGCCGCGCCCTTGCGGCGCGGCCTCGCCCGCTTAGTTCAAATATTGCGCGAACCAGTCCACCAGGCGCTTCCAGCCGTCCTTGGCCTCGGTTTCGCGATAGCTGGGACGGTAGTCCGCGTAGAACGCATGGCCGGCATCCGGATACACCACGAACTTGGACGCCTTGGCCGCCGCGTTGCCCTGCGCCAGCTTCACCTTGACCTGTTCGATGGTATCCAGCGGAATGCTCTCGTCCTTGGCGCCATACAGGCCCAACACGGGACCGTGCACCTTGTCGGCGATATCGACCACGAACTGCTTGATGAGCGGGCCGTGGCCCGTCGTCACCTTGCCGTACCACGCCACGCCGGCCTTCACGTCGGGATTGTGCGCGGCATACATCCAGGTGATGCGGCCGCCCCAGCAGAAGCCCGTGATGCCCACGCGCTTGGCGTCGCCGCCGTTTTGCGCGGCCCAGGCCACGCTGGCGTCCAGGTCGGACATGACCTGCTCGTCCGGCACCTTCGAGACGATCTCGGCCACCAGCTTGGGGATGTCGGTATAGGTCGACGCATCGCCCTGGCGTTCGTACAGGTTCACGCCGATGGCGAAATAGCCTTCCTTGGCAATGCGGCGGCAGACGTCCTGGATATGTTCATGCAGGCCGAAGATTTCCTGCACCACCAGCACGATGGGCAGGCTGGTCTTGCCTTCGGGCAAGGCGTAATAGGCCGGCACCGTGCCGTCCTTGACGGGCAGGTCGATCAGGCCATGGGTCAGGCCTTGCGGGCTGGTGTGGATGACCGTGGGCTGCACGGTACCGGCGGCGGGAGCAAAACTCATGGTGGGTTCCTTGTCGTGGGACGGGGGAAACCCTGATTATGCCTGCGCCACACTGACCGGCAACTAAAGCCGGACGCCCATCAATGCGCCTGCTCCCAGTTCTTGCCCACGCCCACCTCGGCCACCAGCGGCACATGCAGCTCTGCCACGCCGCACATCAGTGCGGGCAACCGTTCGCGCACGAGTTCCAGCTCATCGTCGGGCACTTCCAGCACCAGTTCATCGTGCACCTGCATGATGATGCGGCTGGCCAGCTGTTCCTTGTCGATCCAGCCCTGCACCGCCACCATCGCCAGCTTGATCAGGTCGGCGGCCGTGCCCTGCATGGGCGCGTTGATGGCGGCCCTTTCAGCCGCCTGGCGGCGCGGCCCCGAACCGCCGTTGATTTCCGGCAGCCACAGGCGGCGGCCGAACACCGTCTGCACGTAGCCTTGCTGGCGTGCCAGCACGCGGGTCGACTCCATGTACTGCGCCACGCCCGGATAGCGGGCGAAATAGCGGTCGATGTACGCTTGCGCCGCATCGCGCGTGATGCCCAGGTTGGACGCCAGGCCGAACACACCCATGCCGTAGATCAGGCCGAAATTGATGGCCTTGGCCGCGCGCCGCTGCTCGGTGGCGACATCCTGCAGCGCCACGCCGAACACCTCCGCCGCGGTGGCGCGGTGGATGTCCTCGCCCGCCGCGAAAGCCCGCTGCAGGTTGGCATCGTCGGACACGTGCGCCATGATGCGCAGCTCGATCTGCGAATAGTCGGCCGACACCAGCACGCCACGCTGCGGCACGAAAGCCTCGCGCACGCGCCGGCCTTCCGCCGTGCGCACGGGGATGTTCTGCAGATTGGGATCGGACGACGCCAGGCGGCCGGTGATCACCGCGGCTTGCGCATAGTGCGTGTGCACGCGGCCGGTGGCCGGATTGATCATGCGCGGCAGCTTGTCCGTGTAGGTGGACTTCAGCTTGGCCAGGCCCCGGTATTGCAGCAACACCTGCGGCAGCGGATAGTCCTGCGCCAGCTTGGTCAGCACTTCCTCGTCGGTGGACGGCACGCCGCTCGCGGTCTTGCGCACCACCGGCAATTCCATCTTGCCGAACAGGATCTCGCCCAGCTGCTTGGGTGAGTTCATGTTGAAGGGCTGCCCCGCCAGCTCGTAGGCACGTGCCTCCAGCGTCAGCATTTCCTGGCCCAAGGCATGGCTCTGGCGGCCCAGTTCGTCGGCATCGACGCGCACGCCGGTGCGCTCGATCCGCAGCAACACCTCGGCGACCTGCAATTCCAGCTTGTAAACGAACTCCAGCCCGCTTTCTGCGCTCACGCGGGGGCGCAGCACATTGTGCATCTGGATGGTGAAGTCGGCGTCCTCGGCCGCATAGAACCCGGCCTTCTCCACCGCCACTTCATCGAAGCCGATCTGCTTCGCCCCCTTGCCGCACAGTTCCTCGTAGGTAACGCCCTTGCGGCCCAGCCAACGCTGGGCCAGATCGGCCAGGCTGACGCCGCGATGCGACTCCAGCACGTAGGCCTGCAGCATGGTGTCTTCCTGCACGCCGGCCAGCTTGATGCCTTCATTGGCGAAGACGTGGGCATCGTATTTGGCGTTATGCAGCAGCTTGCCCGCCTGCGCGTTTTCCAGCCAGGGCTTGAGACGCGCCAGCACCTCGGCCATCGGTAATTGTTCGCCGGCCTCGGGGCCGCGATGCGCCAGCGGGATGTAGCACGCCGTGCCAGGTGTCACGCACAGGGAAATACCCACCAGGCGCGCCTGCATCTCGTCCAGGGAGGTGGTCTCCGTATCCAGCGCTACCAGCGGCGCGGCCTCGATCAGGGCCAGCCAGCGCTCGAAGCCGGCCCAGTCGGTGATCACCTGGTAATCGGTCTGTTCGGGCGCCGTGGGCACCACTACCGGCGCGCGCGCGTCGCCGGTCGGAACATGTTCGGACTCCCCGCTGATTTCGCGCAGCCAGGTGCGGAAACCATAGCGATCGTACAGCTCCAGCAGGACCTCTTTGTCCACCTCGCGCGGCAGCAGATGCTCGGGCGCAACGATGGTTTCGCCCAGGTCGCAATCCCGCTTGACCGACAGCAGCTCGCGCGTCATCGCGAAGCTGGGGATGGCCGTGCGCAGGTTATTGCCGGCCACGCCCTTGATGCCGGCGGCCGCTTCGATCAGCTTGTCGACGCTGCCATGTTCGGTAAGCCATTTCACCGCGGTCTTGGGACCCACCTTGTCGACACCGGGCACGTTGTCGACGGCGTCGCCGATCAGCATCAGATAGTCGACGATGCGGTCCGGGGGGACGCCGAATTTCTTCACCACGCCGGCCGGATCCAGTACTTCGCCGCTCATGGTGTTGACCAGCGTGACGTGATCATCGACCAGCTGGGCGAGATCCTTGTCACCGGTGGACACCACCGTTTTCAAGTCATGTTCCGTGGCGATGCGGGCCAGCGTACCGATGACATCGTCTGCCTCCACGCCCTCTACCGCGAAGACGGGCCAGCCGAGCGCGCGCACGGCTTTGTGGATAGGCTCGATCTGTGCTGCAAGGTCCTCGGGCATGGGCGGCCGATGCGACTTGTATTCGGGATAGATATCGTCACGAAAAGTCTTGCCTTTGGCATCGAAAATGCACGCGGCATACTCTGCCTTATGATCTTGGACCAGCTTGCGCAGCATATTGATCACGCCATAAATCGCTCCCGTGGGCTCGCCTTGCGCGTTACGCAAGTCAGGCATGGCATGATAGGCACGGTATAAGTAGCTGGAACCGTCAACCAATAACAGGGTTTTATTCATGTTGAAAGTGGCAGATGGCAAGGAGACTCCTGCCGGTACGCAAATACCGGTGATTATGTCAGAGTTGCATAACGCAGCAGAAAAGCTGGGCCATATCGGTCCGGCCGTCAGTGTATTCGGCAGTGCCCGCATCAGCCGGGAATCCCCTTTTTATGACAAGGCGCGCGCGGTGGCGGACGCGCTGGCGCAGGCGGGGTTCGCCGTGATCGCCGGCGGTGGGCCGGGCATCATGGAAGCCGCCAACAAGGGCGCTTTCGAGGCCCAGGGCACCAGCGTCGGCTTGAACATCAAGCTGCCGCACGAGGCCAGCAATAACGCATTCCAGACAATCAGCCTGGATTTCGAATATTTCTTCTCGCGCAAGGCGACGTTCTTCATGCACAGCTTCGCCTATGTCGCCCTGCCGGGCGGCTTCGGCACGCTGGACGAGTTGTTCGAGGCGCTGACCCTGGTGCAGACCGGCAAAGTGCCGCCCGCCCCCATCATATTGATGGGCAGCGAGTTCTGGGAAGGCGCCGTCAAATGGCTGGCGAAGACGGTGTTCGGCAACGGCATGATAGGCCAGCGCGACCTGGAGCTTTTCATCATCGAGGACGATCCGGCCAAGGTGGTCAAGCACGTGGTGGACTTCCACACGCAGTTGCTGTCGCAGGAACGCTACGAGCCGTCGCTGCCCGCCTGAGGGGGGCGAGGCGACGGGCAAATGGTACCGCGCGGGTGACGCGCGGCCGCGCGGGCGCGCCGTCGATACAGCCTGCTTGATCAGGCTGGCGCCGTTGCAGCCGTAGGCCGCAACGGGCGGCGTCCTCGATGTCGGCTGGCCCGGAGAACACGTGCCGGTGCCGAGTCTGCAGCAGGCCGTGCCGGTGCGGCACGGTGGAATAAATTGCACCACTTCTGTTCACTTGACTGACAAATGCCCCATTTTGGGGCATTTTTTTGCCCTTTATGGGGCCTGGAAAGGCCACGCACGACTTCCTGCCCCGGGCCGGTGCACCTGCAAACTGGCATACATCTTGCGTTCGGTCAGGGGGCACGCCATGTGGCGCGTCCCCGATTTTCGACCGGCGTGTCATCGCATACCGACCCGTCGCCTGCTGACCCGCCGACTTCCCCACCGACCGCATGAATGGATTCCTGCCTCTGCTGGGCGCGCCGCATACTGGCGGCTGGCGCGCTTCGCTGGCCCTGGGCCTGGCGCGGCGTGGACCGCGCACGGTCCTGGCGCGCCGAACGCACGTCGGACCGTTGAACGTGCAGAAGGCGCTTTATCCCGAGCCCGATCCGGCGATCTGCCATCTGACCCTGCTGCATCCGCCGGGTGGCCTGGCGGGCGGCGATCGCCTGGCGCTGGATCTGGAGCTGGAGGCCGAGAGCCATCTGGTGCTGACCACGCCCGGCGCCACCAAGTGGTACAAGACCAGCCCCGATCATCCTGCCCATCAGGATGTCCGCATCACGCTGGGACGCGGCGCGCGACTGGACTGGCTGCCCCTGGAAAACATCTATTTCGATCACAGCGAAGCACGCCAGAGCCTGGAGTTGCGCTTGGCTGAAGGCGCCACCGCCATAGGCTGGGATGCTGCCCTGCTGGGCCGCCAGGCTTCCGGCGAGACGTGGCGCGCGGGTTCGCTGCGCACGCTTACCCGCTTGCGGGACGCCAGCGGCCGGTTGCTGTGGACGGAGCGGCAGGTGCTGCAGGCCGATGCCGCCTTGCGCGATGCGCCGCAAGGGTTGGGCGGCCAGCCCGCCTACGGCACCCTCTGGGCCGTCGCGCCCGCCTGTGACAGTGCGTTGGCGGAAGCGTGGGCGGCCGGCCTGGCGTATGAAACTGGGGCGGGGCCGGCCGCAGAATCGGTATCAGCCACGGGGCTGGGGCTGGATTCGGGCTCGGGCTCGGGCTCGGGATCCGGACTGCGGCTGCGTGCTGGCATTACCAGTCCGGTTCCAGGGCTGATCCTGGTGCGCGCCGTTGCCGACAACATCGAACCGATACGCCTGCTCTTCAACGATCTCTGGCTTCGTCTGCGCCCGCTGGTCCATGGCGTACCCGGCCGGCCTTTGCGTTTGTGGGCGACATGACGGCCTTTCGCCATAGCGCCCTGCCGCCGATCGCCCGCCGCCTTATCGCCAATGGGCAATCGGCGATTGGCCAGCAACCGCTGAGAAATTGATTATCTCCGTACATCCATCCTCTGGAATCTCATGAAGCTAACGCCCCGAGAGAAAGACAAACTGCTGATCTTCACCGCCGCCCTGCTGGCGGAGCGGCGCAAGGCGCGCGGCCTGAAGCTCAACTATCCGGAAGCCGTCGCCTACATCAGCGCGGCGCTGATGGAAGGCGCCCGCGACGGCCGCAGTGTGGCTGAACTGATGGACTTCGGCACCACCTTGCTAAGCCGCGACGATGTCATGGAAGGCGTACCCGAAATGATCCCCGACGTACAAATCGAAGCCACCTTCCCCGACGGCACCAAGCTGGTCACCGTCCACCACCCAATTCCGTAGAAAAGTGCCGCGCATCCCGCGCCCGCCCCCTGACACCATTCCAACAAGAGAGGCCCCCATGCACCGCTCCCGCATCGCCCGCACCGCCGCCTTGCTCGCCCTCCTGGCGGCGGGCGCCGCCCAGGCCCATCCCGGCCACGAACACATTGCCGAAGCCGCCGGCTGGGCCACCAGCGCCGCCGACGGTTTCATGCACCCGCTCACCGGCGCCGACCACCTTTGCGCCATGATCGTCCTGGGCGTCTGGAGCGCCATGACCAGCCGCCGCGTGTGGCTGGCGCCGCTCGCCTTCGCGTCGGTGCTGCTGCTCGGCGCCCTGCTGGGCCTGGCGCGCGTGCCGCTGCCCGCCGTCGAGCCGATGATCGCCGCGTCTCTGCTGGTGCTGGGCCTGCTCACCGCCACGCGCGCGCGCCTGCCGGAGATCGCCGGTGCCGCGGTGGCCGGCGTTTTCGCCCTGTTCCACGGCCATGCGCACGGCTACGAACTGCCCGAGGCCGCCAGCGCCCTGCCCTATATCGCCGGCTTCATGGTGGCGACCATCACCCTGCATTGCGTCGGTATTGCCGGCGGCCTGGCGCTGCGCCGTGGCGGCGCCTGGCTGCCGCGCGCGGCGGGCCTGGGCGTGGCCGCCTATGGCGTGCTGCTGCTCGCCGCCTGAGCGGCCTGGCCGGCGCGCCGGCCCTGGCGCACACCCTGAGACCAATACGCAAGACCGCCAAGACTTGATAAGGATCCCATCATGATTCCCGGAGAACTGCTGGTTGACGACGGCGAGATCGAACTGAACGTGGGGCGTGACACGATCACGTTGACGGTGGAGAACACCGGCGACCGCCCTGTGCAAATCGGCTCCCACTTCCATTTTTACGAAGTCAACGACGCCCTGGTCTTCGATCGTGCCCAGGCGCGTGGCTTCCGCCTGAACATCACCGCCGGCACCGCCGTGCGCTTCGAACCGGGACAGCGCCGCGGCGTCGAACTGGTCGCCCTGGCCGGCAACCGCGAGGTATATGGCTTCTCCGGCCGCGTCATGGGGAAACTGTGATGCGCCCGTTCACCGCTACTGGAGCCCCAGCATGAGCCTGAAAATCGGCCGCCGCGCCTATGCGGAAATGTTCGGCCCGACCACCGGCGATCGCCTGCGCCTGGCCGATACCGACCTGCTCATCGAAATCGAGCGCGACTACACCACCTACGGCGAGGAAGTGAAATTCGGTGGCGGCAAGGTCATCCGCGACGGCATGGGCCAGTCCCAGCGCGGCGGTGCCGACGTCGTCGATACCGTCATCACCAACGCCGTGATCCTCGACCACTGGGGCATCGTCAAGGCCGACATCGGCTTGAAGGACGGCCGCATCATGGCCATCGGCAAGGCCGGCAACCCGGACATCCAGCCCGGCGTGAACATCGTCATCGGTGCCGGCACCGAGGTCATCGCGGGTGAAGGCAAGATCGTCACGGCCGGCGGCATCGACTCCCACGTCCACCTGATCTGCCCGCAGCTCATCGACGAAGCCCTTTCCGCCGGCCTCACCACGCTGCTGGGCGGCGGCACGGGCCCCGCCACCGGCACCGCCGCCACCACCTGCACGCCGGGCGCCTGGCATATGGAACGCATGCTGGCCGCGGTGGACGGCTGGCCCATCAATATCGGCCTGTTGGGCAAGGGCAATGCCAGCCAGCCGGGGCCGCTACTGGAACAGATCGAGGCCGGTGCCATCGGCCTGAAGCTGCACGAGGACTGGGGCACCACCCCGGCCGCCATCGATTGCTGCCTGGACGTGGCCGAACGTACGGACACCCAGGTCGCCATCCACACCGACACCTTGAACGAAAGCGGCTTCGTCGAAACCACGATAGGCGCTTTCAAGAACCGTTCCATCCACACGTATCACACGGAAGGCGCGGGCGGCGGCCACGCGCCGGACATCCTCAAGGTGGCGGGCCTGCCCAATGTGCTGCCCTCGTCGACCAACCCGACGCGGCCCTATACGGTCAACACCGTGGACGAGCACCTGGACATGCTGATGGTGTGCCATCACCTGGACGCCGCCATCGCCGAGGACGTCGCCTTCGCCGAATCGCGCATCCGCCGCGAGACCATAGCCGCCGAGGACATCCTGCAGGACCTGGGCGCCATCTCGATGATCTCCAGCGATTCGCAGGCCATGGGCCGCATCGGCGAAGTCATCATGCGTACCTGGCAGACCGCTCACAAGATGAAGGTGCAACGGGGCGCGCTGGCGGGCGACGGCCGGGCGGACAACGCGCGGGCCAAACGCTATATCGCCAAGTACACGATCAACCCGGCGCTGACGCATGGCATCGCGCATGAAGTGGGTTCGGTGGAGCCCGGCAAGTGGGCCGACCTGGTGTTGTGGGAGCCGGCATTCTTTGGCGTCAAGCCCGAGATGGTGCTCAAGGGCGGCATCATCACCACCGCCTTGATGGGCGATCCCAACGCGTCCATCCCTACCCCCCAGCCGGTACACTACCGGGAGATGTTCGGCGCGCGCGCCGGCGCGCTGGCACGTGGATCGCTGACCTTTGTGTCGCAGTCCGCGTACCAGGCGGGCGTGGCCGCGCGTTATGGCTTGTCCAAGCGGGTGGTGCCGGTGCATGGCGTGCGCGCAGTGCGCAAGTCGCACATGATCCACAACGACTGGCAGCCGCATATCGAGGTCGACCCGGAAACCTACCGCGTGCTGGCCGACGGACAGGAATTGATCTGCGAACCGGCGGCGGTCTTGCCGATGGCGCAGCGCTATTTCCTGTTCTAGGCGACGGAGGATCGCTGCCCCACAGGCTACGGTTGCCAGGGCATGGCTTGAGACCCTGGCAGTCTCCCATCCCTGCCGTGCCAGCGCGCTTTATCGTAAGAACAAGGCATCATGAAACGCATCGAGAAAATCGTCGGACCTGGCCAGGGCGTGGCCAAGGCATTGCTGCGGCGCGCGGCGACGTTGACGCTGCCGTATGACCAGCGCAGCCGCAGCCGTCTGGCCGCCACGCTGGACGACGGCGAGGAAGTGGCGCTGTTCCTGCCGCGCGGCACGATATTGCGCGATGGCGATGCGCTGGTTGCCGAGGATGGCAGCTTCGTTCGCGTGGTCGCCGCGCCCCAGCCGGTGCTGCGCGCCACCTGTGTCGATCCGCATGTCCTGCTGCGGGCGGCGTATCACCTGGGCAACCGGCATACGCCGGTGGAAGTAGGTGCGGATTACCTGCAACTGGAGCTCGATCCGGTATTGCGCGACCTGCTGCTGCGGCTGGGCCTGAAGGTGGTCGAGATCGAAGCGCCCTTCCAGCCCGAAGCCGGCGCCTACGGCGGCGGGCACAAGCATGGCCATGACGAGACCTACGCCGAGGACTACGCGCTGGCGCAGCAGGTGTATCAGGACAGGCATGGTCATGATCATGACCACGACCATAAGCATGACCACGACCATAAGCATGACCATGACCATAAGCATGACCACGGTCACAAGCATGGGCATGAACACGCGCACGACCACGATCACGATCATGACCACGCCAGCTGCGGCCATGACCACGGCCACGGCGGCCACTCGCACAAACACGATGACCATGGACACGACCACGACCACGGCCACGGCCATGACCACGACAAGCCTGCTGGCGGCGCCGGCACCGGCAAGCACCGGCACTGAGCTGATCGCCCTGCTGCACCTGGCGTCACCGGCATTGCCGATCGGCGCCTTCAGCTACTCGCAGGGTCTGGAGGCCGCCATCGACGCCGGCCTCGTCCATGATGCCGCCAGCGCGCACGGCTGGATCGCCGCCGGCCTGGACGTGGCCGCGCGTGGCGAGGCGGTGCTGCTGGCCCAGCAATATCGCCACTGGGCCAGCGCCGACACGATCGCGCTGGCCGACTGCAATGACGAACTGCTGGCCATGCGCGAGTCCTTCGAATTCCGCCAGGAAACCGAGCAGATGGGCTGGTCGCTGGCGCGCCTGCTGGACGAGCTGGCCTGGGGCCCGGAGTCCGCGCGCGCCATCCTGCGGTCCATGCGGCCACTGAGCCTGCCCACCGTCTATGCCTATGCCATGCAGAGTGCCGGCGTGACGCTGCCGGAAGGCCTGCAGGCATGGCTTTTCGCCTGGACCGAAAACCAGGTCGCCGCCGCGCTCAAGGCAGTCCCCTTGGGCCAGGTGGCGGGCCAACGCATCCTGTTCGGCCTGCGCCAGGACATCGCCGCTGCTGCCGCACGCGCCGCGGTCACGCCTGTCGAAGACGCGTCCACCTTCGCCCCCATGCTGGGCATCCTGTCCGCGCGCCACGAATCGCAGTATTCAAGGCTGTTCCGGTCATGAAGCGAACTTCCATACCTCTTCGCGGCATGGTTGCCGTAATCCTCATCAGGACCATCGTATGACTTCACGCACCAAGAAAAACCCTCCCCTGCGCGTCGGCATCGGCGGCCCGGTGGGTTCCGGCAAGACCACCCTGACCGAAATGCTGTGCAAGGCCATGCGCGACAAATACGATCTGGTGGTCATCACCAACGACATCTACACCAAGGAAGACCAGCGTCTGCTCACGGTGGCTGGCGCCCTGCCGGCGGAGCGCATCATGGGTGTGGAGACGGGCGGTTGCCCGCACACCGCCATCCGGGAAGACGCGTCCATCAACCTGGAAGCGGTCGACCGCATGCTGACGCGCTTTCCCGATGCCGACATCGTCTTCATCGAATCCGGCGGCGACAACCTGGCCGCCACGTTCAGTCCTGAACTGTCGGACCTGACGCTTTACGTCATCGATGTCGCCGGCGGCGAGAAGATTCCGCGCAAAGGCGGCCCCGGCATCACCAAGTCCGATCTGCTGGTCATCAACAAGACCGACCTCGCCCCGCTGGTAGGCGCATCCCTGCCCGTGATGGAAGAAGACACCCGCAAAATGCGCGGCGCCCGCCCCTACGTCATGAGCGACATGAAAGCCGGCAAGGGCCTGCCCGACATCGTCGCCTTCATCGAGAAGCGCGGTTTGCTGACGGCTTGATGCGCCTTACTCCACCTTCCCTATCTTCTGCACCGCCAGCGCCAGCGACGCCGAGTCCTTGCGCCAGTAGGCGTCGAAGTCCTTGGCGTCCAGGTACTGTACCGGGCTGCCCGTGCCCGCGATCAGCGCCTTGACCTTGTCGTCATTGGCGGCTGCTTGCACGGCTGACCGCAGCCGGTCCAGCACGGGTTGCGGCGTTCCGGCCAATGCGAACACGCCGGACCATTGCACGAACGTCACGTCGTAGCCCAGGGACTTCAGGGTGGGCACTTGCGGCATGCTCTCCAAGGGCGCATCGCCCCATTGGGCCAGCGCCTTCACCCTGCCTGACTGCACCAGTTGCGTGATCGACGACGGGCCGGTAGCCAGCACGTCCACCTGCCCACCCATCAAGGCCTGCACCGCCGGCGCCGCGCCCGTGAACGGCACGTGCAGCATGCTGATGCCCGCGGCGTTCTGCAGCATCGCCATCGGCACGTGCATGGTGCCGTAGATGCCCGAACTGCCGTAGCTGAGCTTGCCAGGCTGCTTCTTTGCCGCATCGACCAGATCCTGCACGCTATTCCACGGCTTGTCGGCGCGCACCACCAGCACCGTCGGATCCGCGGTGATCCGTCCGATCGGTACAAACTGGTCCAGCTGGTAAGCCGGCTTGCGTTCGAGCACCTTGTCGGCCTCGGGCAGGATGGAGATGGACGACAGGCTCATCAGAATCGTATAGCCGTCCGGCTTGGCCCGGGCGACCTGGCCGATCCCCAGCGCGCCTCCCGCGCCGCCGCGATTCTCGATGATGACTGGCTGCCCCAGTTGCTCCCCCAAGGCCTGCGCCAGGGGCCGTCCCACCACGTCCGCCACCCCGCCGGGTGGAAACGGCACGATCATGCTGATCGCATGCTCCGGATACTCCGCCTGTGCCGCGGCCGCGGCTCCCAGGCACAAAGCGGCCATCGCCGCCTGCTTGACCAGCGTACGCAATCCCATGTCTGTCTCCTCCAGGCCCACCGTACGTCGCGGTCCGGCCTTGGCTGATGCTGCCCGTTATGGATATCCATCGGTCGAGGGCTGGCCTCGCCATGGAGAGACGCCGCCAGAACGCAGACCAATTGGTATTCTTTTTCTACTTAGCGTTCGTAAGAATATCTGAATCGATGAAGAAATCCCACCATATCCCGCAAGAAACGGAAAAAAGGATCTAAGAAAGAACAAACCAATTGGCTCCACACAGCCACCCATATAATGGGGACAATTGCCCGGCAAACAGCACATAGTCAGCACAGGAGGCGGTGGCGTGCTTTGCATGAATTGTGGATCGGGGGTCGAACGTGAAGACCGCCTTTGCGGTGTGGATTCAGACGGTCAGTGCAACATTGCGTCCAGCGCTTCAGCAGGGGTCTTGAACCCCAACGTTTTTTGTGGGGCGGGAGTTTAGCTTGGCGGCAACTGCATCAAGCTCGCACTGCGTGTAGCTTGCCAAGCCTGTTCTTTTTGGGAAGTACTGGCGTAGCAGGCCGTTCGTATTTTCGTTGGTGCCTCGCTGCCAGGGGCTGCCCCGATCGCAGAAGTAAACGACCATATTGGTAGCAATACTAAAGTGCCTGTGCGCTGACAACTCAGCCCCGCGGTCCCGGGTTAGGCTTTCCTTAGTCTGAATCCACAATCGCTAAAAATGAGGGAGTTACCCCCCGACCGGTCGGCTGCCGGCAGGACGGATGCACCGCCTGCCAGCGCCACTCACAGTTGATCAGAAGTGATAAGCGAACCTCGCCGTTGCGCTTTGGCTCAAGTACGAATGACCGATATCGGCCGTGTACCCTGCCCTGAATTCGTAGCCTCCGGCGCGGAACAGTTGCACACCCAGGTCGACCTTGCCCAGCACTTCCGGCGACTTGATGTAGTCGTTAAAGGTGCCGTTGGCGGAGTCCGCGCCGGAGAAGCTGGAGCGCACCGTACGCGTGTTATCAGGACGCCAGCTCATGCCGAAGGCCGCATAGGCGCGTATCGTGGTCTTCGAGTCCAGGTCGCCACGCCGGCCAAATTCCAGCATGGGCGAGAACGCCAAGTTGGTCTGGTCGGCGCTGCGCACATTCAGGGCGTAGGGCGAAGAGCCGCTTTCCTTGAAGCCTGGTGCGTGCGTGTACACCACGTCCACGTCGCCGTAGGGTCGTATATACCAGTCACCGCGATCGAACTCGTACCCCGCGCGGAACCGTCCGCCCGCCAGGAAAATATTGGAATCGCTGCCCAGCGAGGTCGACTCGCCGAACACGTTGACCTGGCGGTTATTGTTGAACGAACCCGTTGCCATCGCCAGCGACCCGGCGAAATACCACGGTCCCATCAGGTGTTTTACCGTGAGCGAACCATCGTAGACGTCGCCATCGCCAGACGAACCGCCCTTGGCGCGCGCGTAGCTCTGCCCCGCCGCCAACGAGCCGCCCACGAACCAGTTCGGCGCAACCTGGTGCTGCGCGCCGATGCGATACGTGGTGCTCGACACGTGATAGCCATGGATGTCGCTGGTGGACGATTGATCGGTCCAGCGGCCGTTGATCTGCCCCCAGACGCAATTATTTTCACCCAGCTGCACGCTGTCGCCGACGAAAACCGGGCAGCTCATGCCGGCGCCCAGGATGGTGCCGGCAGACTCGATAACGGCCATCGACTGTGCCTGCGTGCCCTTGCTCGACAGGTTGTTCAGCGTGTTCTTGTACGTGCCTACGTCATCGATATGCGACAGGCCCGCGAATGTCGTGGCCAGACCGCGATCGATGTTGTTCCAGCCGCGGCTGTAGTAGTTCGCCAGCGAGGACTGGCTGCCGTTCAACGCACCGATATTCGGCGTGAAGCTTGTGGGCTTCAGCGTGATCGTGTTGCCCGAGGTCCTGGCATCCCAGTCGAATACCAGTGAATCCTTGGCCTGGGCCGTCGAAGTAAGGGTACCGGACGTCAGCACCGGCACCTCGCCTTGAAGCAAGGACACCGCATTGGGAACGATCAAGCCATCCACCACGGCGGTGGCGCTGACCTGGAACAGGCTGGCATGGTTGTTCAGCGAATCGATCATGGGACTCAGGCGTCCGCTGCTGGACTGGATGAAATGCCCATTCACCTTGGTCACCATCGCCGCGTCGTCGTACTGGATGAAACCCTCGTTGTAGATATTCGCATTGGCCGATGGGCCCGGCGTCCAGGTGCCCCCGTTGAGCAGGGTGCCACGCACTTGCGGCTCTCCGCCGATCTGGGTAATGGGGCCCGGACTGAACCAGCTGCCGGTGTCCGAAATCAGTGTGCCCAGCGTGTTCAGGTTAAGGTTGCCCTGGATGCCCCCAAGATTGGTTACCACGATACTGCCGCCGCCGCTGACGTTGATGGCAGTGCCCTGCGAGCCCTGCGACGTATTGATGACGCCGCCCTCCTGTACCTTCACTGTTGCCTGATCCACGCCGACCCCTGAATAACCGCCGGGTAGATCGACCCAAACGCCAGCGCCACCCGGTCCACCGGTTACCGTCACCTGGTTACTGGGATCGCCATCGCCCACAATCACATTGGGATTGCCGAAGGGGATGAGCGGCCCCCAACCCGCGACTTGCGCGAAGATACCGATGCCGTTCTGTCCCGTGGCCGATACGGAACCGCTGTTGATGGTTACGTTGACGCTGCCGCCCGTGGCGGCCACCTCGCTGCAGAAGACTTGGGAACATGGATAAGGCGAACCGGCATACAGCGTGGAACCGTTCAATATCAGCCCGCCGCCGTCTCCCACGCTTTGCGCGAAAATGCCGATTCCCCCCGCGCCATTCGCGGCAATGGTGCCCCAGGACGTGACATTCACAGAGTCGCCGCTGCCAAGGTTGGGAACGGGCTGTAGCGCCAAGGCGGCATTGCTTCCGGTCGTCAGCGAGGGGGTTGTGTTCAAGCCGTCGTTGACTCGGATAATGCCGCCACCGCCACCGACGGACTGCGCCAGCACGCCGATGCCCGCGGTGCCGCGGGCATTGATAATCGAGCCGGACGCCAGGGCGACAGCAACCGGTCCGCCGTTAGGTAAACCTTCGGCCTGACCGCCAAGGTACAGCGTCGGCGCCCCCGCACCTGCCTGGTTCGCAATGACGTTGCCGCCGCCCCCGCCTATGCTCTGCGCCAGGATGCCGTACGCGCCGAAACCGCTGACGTCGATCATGATCGGGGTGTTCAAGGCATTAATGTACACTGCCCCGCCTAGACCCGTGCTGAGAGCACCGCCTCCCGCCGAAAAAACCATACCTTGCGTGGTCGCATGGGAAACCGGATTTCCGGTAGGCGAGCCCCAGATGCTGGACCCCGCGCCCGCGATACCGCCGCCGCCGCCGATCGATTGAGCGTTTATGCCGTCTGCGAAGGTTCCGGACGTCGTGATCACACTGGCCGTCGCCCCACTGGTATTGATGTTGACGACCCCCCCGCTGCCGGAGGCGCCGGCCGCGCGATTTGTCGCTACACCTACCGACAGCTCCCCGCCGAGAGCATCGGAGCCGTCTCCTGCCATGCCGCCACCGCCGCCGATACTCTGCGCCACGATGGCCGTGGCGCCGTAGCCTACGGTCTGCACGGCGCCATTCTCTTGCAGGTAGATATTTACGGCCCCACCGTTGCCCCCAGAGCCCCCGGTACCGCCAACCGCCTCGTTGTAGGAGTCGTTGTACTCGGCCCAGTCGGCCCCCTTTGCGCTGGAAAATGCAGTTCCGCCCTTGCCGCCGCCGCCGCCTATGGATTGCGCCACGATGCCATGCGCCCAGTCGCCGCTGCTTGCCTGCTGGTTGCCCCCTGCTGTCACAGGATTTCCCAACGTAAAGATCTTCCATGGCAGATATACCGATACCGCACCGCCGTTACCCCCTGTGCCCCCCGCGCCACCGACGTCCACCCTTAGCACTGCGTTGGTGGTTACCGGGTCGTCGCTTGCACCCATTTGATTGGCGACATCGCTGAGAAATTCGCGGCCTTGCAACGCCTGCAGCACGGGGTTGTCGCCCGAACTGTCCGATGTGGATCCTCCGCCCAGGCCGCCGCCGCCGCCGATCGACTGCGCGAGAACGCCGGTGGAATCGTTGCCATGGGTGGTAATGGGCGCGACCACGTTGACGCTGACGCTGCCGCCGTTGCCACCTACGTCGCTGGGCCGGTTGCCCAGCACGAGCGTCAGGCCCGGCTTGATGCCCGCCCCTGACTGCGCAAGGTTCAATCCTCCGCCCTGCGACGTGCCGCCACCACCGCCGATCGATTGGGCGATGACGCCGGGCGACCCCGCGCCCCAGGTCGTGATTCCGTTGCCCGGCAAAAGCGCGACAGTCACATTGCCACCGGCGCCACCCGGCGAGCCGCTGCTGCCCACGGTGAAACCGACTGTGGAGGTAGTGCCGGTGCCGAAGTCCTGCGTATTGCCCGAGCCCGTGCCTGCATCACCGCCGCCGCCGCCGATGGATTGGGCCTTGATCCCGGCGGCGAAATCGCCGTAGGTAGTAATGCTTGTAGTCGAGCTGCCGTTGGTATCCTGGGTAATTGCCCCCGCCGCTGTCACCGTGCCGCCGATGACAACCTGGACAGTGTTTCCGTTGCCCGCCTTGCCCCCATTTCCTCCGACGGTCGTTTGCAGTTGCAGGCCGTACGACTCCCCGCCGGGCGACGCGCCGGACCCGTAGCCGACCGACGCGGACATGGCCGACGAGTCGCCACCATCGCCCCCGCCGCCGCCGATGCTCTGCACCATCACGCCCGTCGCGCCGTTGCCTAGCGTGGTGATGGTTGTGGGGGCTGGCCACGCGCCCGGGGCACCGCCCGACATCGCGAACGATGCGAGCCCGCCGTCGCCACCGGATCCGCCCTTGCCCCCTACCGACACCGATGTACTGACCGAACCCGGCGTACCCGGCGCGACGATCGCCATCGCCGACGCCGCGGCATTTCCGCCATGACCGCCCCCGCCGCCTATGCTTTGAACAAGCACGCCAAAGCTGTCCACCGGCGATACGTTGCACGCGCCATTCGACGTGCCCGGGCATATCTGCGCAGGCCCATTCGAAGGGCCTATCAGGTCTGCCGCCTGTCCGGTCGTGATCGAACCGCCCACCATGGTTACCTGGACGGGTCCGCCGCCGTTGGCGCCGGAGCCGCCTTGCCCGCCAACTGCAACGGACACGTCGATGCCCGGGCCGATGGACGCCCCCTGTGCCCCGCCACCCGTACCGCCACCGCCGCCGATGGACTGCGCCACCAGGCCGACGGATTTGTTGCCTTCCGTCAAAATGTCCGAGCCATACAGATTCACGTTAACCGGGCCACCGCTACCGGCAGAAGCACCGGTACCGCCGACGCTGACCGAAAGGTTGGCTCCGGTCGTCGTGGCGTTGCCGCCATTGCCGCCGCCGCCGCCGATGGACTGCATGACAACGGCATGGGCGAAATCGCCGAAGGTGAAGACCTGCGAAAGGAAGTTCAGATTGGCGGTGATCGCACCCGCATTCGGCGAAGTGCTGCCGCCTCCGGTCCCACCGTTGCCGCCGACGCTCACCGTAATACCGGTGGCGCCGCCCCCATCGCCGCCATTGCCGCCCGTGGACTGGCCCAATACACCGATGGCGCCGGCGCCGGCCGTGATGATGGTGCCATTGTTGACGAAGTTGATGTTGCCGCCGGCACTTGCGTCACCGCCGCCTCCGCCGACGTTGGCAATGACGCCGGAAGCGCCACCGCCCGCCCCACCTCCGCCGCCAAACGCCTGTATGAGGACACCGGCCGAGCTATCGCCTGCCGTAGTGATCGCACCGTTGTTCGTGACATTGATCGTGCCTGCCTGGCCGGCGTTGCCGCCGGCGCCGCCGGCATCGTGCACGATGGACCAGCTGGAGCTGCCCGATCCACCCGCTCCGGCCATCGCCTGCGCGAGGATGCCGCGCGAGGCCGGACCGAAGGTGGTAATGGCGCCGCCGTTGGTGATCGACATCGTGCCGACATCCCCCCCGGCGCCGGCAGTGGCGGCGGCACCGCCGAAGGTGCCGTTGCTGCTTTGGGAGGCCCCGCCGGCGCCGCTCAGGCTTTGCGCCAGGATCCCCGAGGAAGCAATGGCGCCGTTGCCCGTCGTGATGGACGTGTTGGCATCCGTCGTAATGGTAATGTTGCCCGACGCCCCCCCGGCGCCGCCATTGCCGGCTGCGGCGGTGGTGCCGTTGGCGAAACCGCCGGTGCTGCCAGCGGCACCTTCCGAATCCACGACGATCCCGGGGGAATTGGACTGGTTCGTGGTGATGTTCGTCTGGATCAAAGAGATATCGATATTTCCCCCTGCCCCACCCGCCCCGCCGGCGCCGCCCGTCGACGGCCCCAGGGCGCCTGTCTCGGCCGAGCCGCCATAGTTGCCGGCACCGCCCTTGCTGGACGCATAGATTCCAGGCGAACTGGCGGCATTGGTGTCCAACGCAACGGTGTTGGCGCCCTGCCCTTGGACCAGGATGTTGATCGAGCCACCCGATCCCCCCGCACCGCCCACCCCGCCGCTGGACGAACCTCCTATCGACGTCTGGCTGAATCCGCCGAACCCGCCGGCTCCGCCCTGTTGTACCGCTGCGATAGCAGGCGAAGAGCCCGCGCCGCCGGATGCGGTCGATATCGACATGGAACGGGTTTGCGCCGTCACGTTAATGGTCGCGCCACCCGTGCTCCCCCCTAACCCGCCATTCTCATTCGGATTCGCTCCCGCATTTACGAAACCCGTTCCGCCGTCGCCGCCCGCGCCGCCTTTTGTATAGGCCAGCAAGCCCGGCATGTTATCGCCGTTGCTCGTGATGAATGCGTCGACATCGAAGATTTGCACGCCGGACGTGTTGCCGCCGTTGCCGCCGGAATTGCCGTTGCCGACGGTGGCCGCGCCACCGGCGCCGCCGGTACTGATGGCCGCCACTGCCGCGGTCGGCAAGGGTGTGCCTGCAGAGGGAGGCGTGCCTTGCACGTTGACATTGACGTCGCCGAATTTGGTCAACGTCACGATGGCCTGCTGGCCGTTGCCGCCGGCACCGCCATTGGCTCCGTTCATGCCGGTGGTCGACACGCCGCCCGCACCGCCCTGCGATGCCGCCAGGATGCCATAGACACCCGAATTGGAGCCGCCCGTGTTCTGCCAGGTCCAGTCGACGACGGTCGACGACCCGGACGTTACCTCCACTTGCCCGGCGCTGCCCCCCCGGCCAGTGCTTATCCCGGCGCCGCCGGCGGACAGGGCCTGGATGCCTGCGAAACCCTGCGACCCGGTCAGCTTCGCCGTGATCGCGCCGTTGTTGTTGATGGTGATGTTCGACGATGTACCGCCGCTTCCGCCGTAGCCCAACGCGTTCGCGTTGCCCCCCATGTCCGCCGCCCAGATCGCCGCGCCCCCGACTACGGGCGCATTCGGCGCCTGCATGGAAATCTGGCCGTTGCTGGTGATGGTGATGCCGGTGGCGGTAGGGCTGCCGTTGCCGCCGTCCGAGGCGGCCTGCTGGGCCCAGATACCGAACACTTCATTGTTCAGCGACATCTGCCCGGTAAGCTTGATACCGCCATTGGCGCCCGTCCAGACCTCCAAGCCCTGGGGGGAACCGCCGGCGGAAGATACGGACAGCGCGGTGCTTGACGAAGGCGTCAGGGCAAACGTCAGGCCATCCCAATTGGTGACCTGCGTAAAAAGTGGGTTGGGCGACTGTACCGGCGCAGTGACGGCGATGGGAGTGGTCGTATTCGCCGTTCCAGGCGCGTTCGAACACACATATTGGGGATTCGAAAAGCCGTTTTGCTGATTCTGTACCTGGCACGCGATCTGACTGTAGGCGGGCCCTGCCGCAAGGGACGTGGCGCCAAACAGCGCGGCCCACAGTAAGCGTTGAGTAAAGGCCTTGCGATCCTGCGCCGCTTGCCCGATTTCCAATCGCTTAACCGTCCGCATACCTGCTTCCTAGTCTGCCTTACTGGAGCACACCCAAGTGAAGGACTCTGCAACGGTCCCCCCGTGATGTGAAGAAGTAATTCCATTCCGCCTGTAATGTTGCGAAATGCAATTTTCGCGGGCAATCCTACCAAATTCCGCCTCCTCAGCTGACATCTGCAGCTTTGTATTTCTTATGGATTTATTGTGTTACTTCAAGCTTGAGCAGAGTTACCTGGCTCTGGGGACGGGGTAATCCCCCCGCAAAAGCAACCGCTGGCTCGCGGCACTGCGGGAACACAAGATCATCGAGATCTGGCTGCGAAGGCCTGAGCACACGAAAGTCTTGTAAGTCGGCGTAGAACGCGGCTTGCAAGAAGGCTGCAAGACGCCCCCCAAGCATCCGTTAAATTTCCGTCAAATTGCGAAGAAATGAAGACGTGCCATGGCTGACGCACCACAGTTCCCCCATGTCCCAAACCATGTCTCCACGGTCCATCGTGCGGTGGATATACTGCCCGCGGCAGCACGCCCGTCCACGCTATCTCCCCCGCCAATGTCCCGCTCTTTCCCCCGCAATGCCTTCTCCGCGGCGCTCATCCTGTTCGGCCTGATCCTCTGGCCCATCCTTCACGCCGACCGTCTCTACATCGATGACATGGGCCGCGCCAGCGCAGGCTATCTGGGCTGGGGTTCCGATGGCCGGCCATTGGCCAATGTGCTCATGGAGGTCGTCAACGCGGGCACCCCGCTGACCGACATCACACCGGTGCCGCAACTGGCCGCCCTGCTGATGCTGGCCGGGCTCGCCGCGCTGATAGGCCGGCGCTTCCAGCTGCCAGGCAGCTGGCTGCCGGCCCTCTGCGTGCTGCCACTGGCCGGCAGTCCCTACTACCTGGAAAACCTGTCCTATAAATTCGACGTGCTGACCATGACGGCGGCATTGGTGCTGGCGGCGATCGCCGCGCTGGACCCCATGCGCGGCAGGCTGCAGCTGCCGCGCAAGATGCTGCTCCTGCTGATGGCCCTGTGCCTTTACCAGCCTGCCGCCAATGTCTACGTGCTGCTGGTCATCGCGCAGATCGTCGCCGGACAATGGCGCGATACGGCTCCAGGCATCTTGCTGCGCCAACTGGGCAGCCAGATCGGCGCCACGCTGCTCGCGTGCCTGCTCTATGCCGTGGTGCTCAAGCAGACCGTGCGCGGCGGCTATTCGAACGCACACAGCAGTATCGATCCCACGGCTGTCGCCGCCAACCTGGCCCACTTCTGGCATTACGTGCTGATGACCATGACCACGCTGCGCGGCTGGGTCCTGCTGGTCCTGGCCGGCGTGGCGGTGCCGCTGGCCTTGATCGGCGCGCTACGTTACGCCATCCGGACGTGGCCGCATGCGGGCGTCGGCACGCGCATCGCGCTGGGCCTGGCGGTACCGTTACTGCCGCTGGCCCTGCTGGTCGCGCCATGGGGTCCCATGCTGGTCCTCGCCGACCCCGTGTTCGCGCCACGCGTGATGATGGGCTTCGGTGCCTTGATGGCCGCATCGGCACTGATCCTGGCCACCGCGGTGCCCCGTTTGCGGGTCGACCATCGCTACGCCATCGGCCTGCTGGTCGTGCCGGCCGCCGTGATGGTGCTGATCGCCTCCGTGTACGGCAATTCACTCGAACAGCAGAAAGCCTACGAAGATAATCTGTCCGGCAACATGGTGGACGACGTCGCCGCCCTGCGCCTGCAAAACCAGCTGGACGGCATCGCCCTGGTCGGCGAGGCCGGCCATCCGCCCATCGTGCGCCACAATATGCGCAAGCATCCCATCCTCGCGGAACTGCTGCCCGTGCACCTGACGCAGGGCTGGGGCTGGGCCACGGAGCAACTACGCATGTTCGGCCCCGTTCCGCCCATGCGTACGATTCCAGCGGAAACCATCGAGCAATTGGCCAACCAGAAACCCGACATCGCCCGCGCCGCCTATCGCGTCTATGTGCGCGACCACGTGGCGATCTTCATGTTCAAGCGCAACGGCGAGCCGCCACCGATACGTTGAACGATCAAATCACCACATTCCACGCCGGGGGCGACCCGATCTTTTCCTGCAGGAAATTCGACAGCGCCTTGACCTTGCGCGATCGCAGCCGCCCTTGCGGATACAGCAGATGGATATCGTGCGGCTCGGGCTCACCCGCACCGTCCCATTCGCGCAGCAAGGGCACAAGACGTCCTTCCGCGAACACGCGCGCGCCAAAGATCCACGACGGAAACAGCACGAGCCCCCGCCCCGAGAGCGCGCCATCGACCAGCGCTTCGGCATTGTTGCTCTTGAAGTTTCCCGCGACCTCGCACACCGTTCTCACGGACGCCTGCGGCCTGCGGAAATACCATTTCTGCTCGCCGGACTGTCCTCTGTAAAGGAGGCAGTTGTGCGCCTTCAAGTCGTCAGGGCTGGCAGGACGCCCCATCCGGTCCAGATAGGCCGGGCTGGCGCATAGCAAATACGTCTGGGTGCCCAGCGTTCGCGCCACCAGGCCGGAATCGGCCAGCTTGCCGATGCGCACCGTGATGTCCATGCTCTCCTGGATCGGATCCACCAGCGTGTCGGTCAGCGTCAATTCAACCGCAATCGCCGGATGCAGATCCTGGAACGCCGCCAGCAGCGGCGCGATGTACATCTTCCCCAGGCTGACCGGCGCGTTGACACGAATCACCCCGCTCAAGGGCGCGTCCTCGCCGACCAGGCCATCCGCCGCCGCGTCGATCAAATCCAGGGCAGGTTGCACGTCGGCCAGATACTGCGCGCCTGCCTCCGTCAGCCTGACGGCCCGGGTATGGCGTAGCAGCAACTGCTGACCGAGTTCAGCTTCCAGCGCAGCGATCTGGCGCGACACCGTCGATTGCGGCACCCCGAACCGTCGCGCCGTCATGACGAAGCTGCCCGAGGCGGCGATATGCACGAAGTATCGCAAGGTACTGATCTTCATGGAGTTGCTGGTTTTGCATTAGTGATATGTGATTATGCCGGATTGTTGAATCATGCTGGCCGGCCTAGCATTTGTTCCTTATCAATCGACTCTGCTCGCCGCTGCGCATCCCTGCATACGCCTCCGCCACGACGGATCCAGACGCGGCAGCGCCCAGGAAACTCATGTCCAACCTGTTCCAACCCTTCAATCTGTCCGGCGTCACCTTGCAAAACCGCGTCGTCATGGCGCCGATGACGCGTTCGCGCGCGCCGCAGGACATCGCGACGGAAACCATCGCGCTTTACTACGCGCAGCGCGCCACCGCGGGCCTCATCGTCAGCGAAGGCACGCCGATCTCCCGCGAGGGCCAGGGCTACCTGTTCAATCCTGGCATCTTCACGCCCGAGCAGATCGCCGGCTGGCGCCTGACCACCCAGTCGGTCCACGCCCTTGGCGGGCGCATCTTCGCGCAACTATGGCATGTCGGACGCGTGTCCCACCCGTCGATCCAGGAGGATGGCAAGGCCCCGGTCAGCGCCAGCTCCAAGCTCGCCGAGGGGGCGACGGCATTCGGCTACGACGACCAAGGCCAGCCGGCGCTGATCCCGGTGACCGAGCCGCGCCAGTTGGCGACCGAAGAAGTACCGCGCATCGTGCAGGACTTCGCGGATGCGGCCGCCAATGCCATCGAGGCCGGCTTCGACGGCGTCGAGATCCACGGCGCCAATGGCTATCTGTTCGAACAGTTCCTCAACCCGAAGATCAATGATCGCAAGGACCGGTACGCCGCCGACACCATGGACGACCGGCTGCGCTTCGCCCTTGAGGCGGTCGATGCCGTAATTGCCAGGATCGGGCGTGAACGGGTAGGCATACGCCTGTCGCCCTATGGCAAGCTCTTCGACATGCCGCATTACGATGAGATCGACGAGACCTACACCGCCCTGGTGACGGCACTGGGCCAGCGCGGCCTGGCATACGTGCACATCATGGATCAATCGGGCTTCGCGGTCGCCGACACGATCAAGACCACCGGCGCCTCCGTCTCCGATCGCATCCAGCATCTGCTTACGGTGTTCCGCGCCGTACTGCCGCATACGGCGCTGATCCTGGCGGGAGGCATGACCCGTGAGCGCGCCGAACGTTTGATAACGGATGGCGTAATAGACTTGGCCGGCTTCGGCCAACCGTTCATCTCGAATCCCGACCTGGTGGCGCGATTGCGCAACGGCTGGACGCTGGCCGAGCCCGATCGCAGCACGTACTACGGTGGCGATGCGCGCGGACTGATCGACTACGCACCACACGCCGCCGCGTAAGCGGCGCCAGGCGCCAGCCATATCAACGCCCCCGAGACGAAGGGCCGGCGCGTCTGCCATACGCGCCGGCCCTTCGTTTGCTTCCGCCTGACTTACGCCTGCGCCGGACAGCATGGCGCTGCTCATCTGCCAGCCTGATAAACTGGCGTCCATCTTCCATCAGCCCGAACATGCGATGAAAGGCTGCCTCTGTTCCGCTAGCACCCGCCCAAGCCGCTGACGGAAACTTGCGACGAAGTTTCTGGGTCGTGCTGGAACGACCCAAAAGGGTAAATCGTGAACTCAAGGCACCTCGTGGTCAGCTCGGAAAGACGAGGTGGCCAATGACTATCCTCGTCTACGGAAAGAAGGCTGGTCGCACCACTGAAAACCAGATGCTCCAAGTCTTCCTGGATCGTCTGGATCTACGCTGGGGAACCAGCACAGACTGGATCATCGTCATCGCCAATGCCTTGTGGAACGGCGCCGAGATCGATCTGGTCTGCATTTTGCCTTCCGCTATTCTGGTTGCCGATTTCAAAAGCCATGATGGCAGGCTGATCGGCACTGAAAACGGTCCATGGCAGGCCGATGGTGCAGTGGTCAAAGGCGGGCGTAAAGATAATCCCTATCAGCAACTGCGCGATAACAAATTCTCAGTCCTGAACTGGCTGCAATCCAAGTCGCTGCTCACTGGCCGCAATCTCGGACATATTTCAGCCGGCGTCGTATTTGGCGGCGATATCGAAGATCACCTGGAACTTCCAGCCAAAGTTCGCTCGTGGTTCTATCCAACGAACCTGAACAACTGCACAGCGCTGCTGGATCGCCTCGCTTCGCCCGAACTGCATATCGATCCAAAGGAAGCGCAGGACATTATTCATCAACTGGGCGTCCAGCCAGTCGAGTGGCTCTCCAGCCACCCCAAAGTGCGGGACATCGGCCAGGAGCCGTTCAAGCCATTGCCCCGCACGCTCCTGACCGCACACCAGCACGAGGCGCTACAGACACTGACCAATTTCGTTTCCACGGACGGGCTGATTACCTTCTCCGTTCTCGGAATGACCTCGACTGGTAAGAGCCGTTTGTTGGCCACTCTAGTTTCCGAGATCCAGAAATCCCGCAGGACGCCTATCGTGTTGGCGCCCAATCGGCGCTTGGCAGTGCATGCCCCCGTGGAAGCCGAAAGCATTTACGCGCACCTCTTCGGCGGCGTCAATTCCCAAGGCAAGAAGGATGATGTCGCCAAGGAAAGCGCGGAGCCCGATGTCATTCCCATGCGCCTTTGTGAAGACGACGAGGACGCCGTCTATCTGTTGGATGATGCTCATCTCCTAAGCAACTCCCGGTTCACCACGCCGGATCGCAAGCAATACGGCTCAGGTCACCTGCTCGACGATTTTTGTGACTTCACTGAGCTGGGGTCAGGTAAACGCAAAGCAATCTTCTTTGGCGATCCCTATCAGATCCAGCGCTCGGGCGACAACGATTCCGCTTTGTTAGGGCAATTTCAGAAGAGCCGGGAACTGAAGCATCAGTTTCTGGAATTGTCCCAGGTGATCGATACCACCGGTGGCTCCGCCAAACTAGCCAACGCTGAACGCCTGGTGAAGGCCATTCGTTCGGAGCGATTCGCGGAACTGGACTTATTGAAGGATGAGGGGTTCCGACAGGCCGATAGACAAACTGCAGCTTCGGAGATCCTGGAGCGATATAGGTCCGACCCCAGTTCTGTTTGGTATCTCGCCGAAACCCACGCGAAGGCGAATGCATTGACCGTCTGGGTGCGCGAACGATTGCACGGCAAGAAGCGGCCTATGAGCCTTGAGCCGGGTGACCTGCTGGAAATTTATGTCAGTGGGGAGGACAAGGATTTTGGTGGTCGCCGGCTGGTGACCTCGGTTGGCCTCAGGGAAACGTACGAACAGCCGCTAAAGGGACGTGACGCTCAAATCGTGTTCCATTCCATGAGTTGCTCACTGGATAAAACCGAGCACAATCCGGTAGACGTATTCGAGGAGTTTCTCGTTTCTGAGAGACCCGAACTCAGCGCGGATATTGCGATTGCGGAATGGGTTCGCCGCAAGTCCGAGACTCTCCCCCCATTGCCAGCTTTCGCTTACGTGCGTTACGGCTACGCCTCTACGGTCCATCATGCCCAGGGCATGTCCCAGGCGATTTGCTATGTGAACTGCGATCATGCGGCAGGCCACCATTCGGAAGGCTTCTTCCGCTGGCTTTATTCGGCACTCACCGTTCCCGAGCGCGAGCTGGTGCTGGTGAATTTCACCGACATCCAGCCATACGACTCGGCCGTTTGGAAGACCGCGGCTGTGTCAGTGGCCGCAGACATCCCGATCGGTGCGGGGTGGTCCTTCCAGCCCAATGGCATCGCCTCGGAGCAAGACCAGCAGCGCAGTGTGCCGCCGGGCTTGGAAGAATCCAAGGACTTTCACAAATCGCTAGCCATCTGGCTGCGCATCGCCAAGGCGGCGCAGGCGTTGGGCTGGCATGTGGCCAAAGCTGCCTGCCACTCCTATCAGGAGCAATACGACCTTGTCGGCCCGAAGGGTGAGCTATCCAGGCTGCGCATCGCGTACAACGGCAAGAACGTCGTTACCGCCATACACGTCAATGACTCGGCACATTGGTCGTTGCTCGCCAGCCTGGCCGCGGAATGCCTGCAGGCCAATGGTTACTCACCGGAAGTCGAAAGTTTGCTGACTTCCGCCAGGTCGCGGCTGGGACCTTATGGCTGGAAGATTGTCTCGGCGACTGAAGCTGCATATCGCTTGCACCTCGTTGTCGCACGGGATCATGAAGAGCGCGTTTCCATCGAGATCAACTTCGGCAAGCAGGGGCTGGTTTCCAGCCTGCGCCCGCTCCACACCAGCAACTTGGCTCTGCTCGATGAAATCAAGGAGGCGTTGTTGTGACTTGGCAGGATGTCCAAAGGTTGCGCAAGGAAGGAAAACTGAAAGAGGCCCGCGAAGCAGCGGGCTACGTGCTTGCGGCGAATCCGGACGACTTCAAGACCCGCTCACAACTGGATTGGGTTATTTTCGACGAGATCAAACAGGCGGTTATTCGAATCGACGCGGCGCTGAAAGCCAGTCAACGAGCCAGTCATCAGGACTTGAACTACGTAAGGACGCGATGGGATGAATACCTACAATCCCAGCCTCGCGTGCCGGAAATGGCCTGTTCGATGATCGTCGGGCAAATCACCAAGATTGCTCACTTGTTGCCGACGTACGCTTCCATCATCTATTGGCTACGGCTGGACGGCCTCCGCGACGAAGATTGGCAGCCCAATGAATACCAGGAAAAATCCCTTCCATCCTTGGCCACGAAGATTGCCTTGGGTCTGTGCAAATGGATAAAGACCCACTCGGATGCAGCCACGGATGAAGACGTGGATATGGCCTTGGAGTGGATCGAGGCGGCGAAAAAGAAAGCCACGGGGGACTTCCCACTCTGGTTGAACTGGAATGCAGCGATTCTGTTCCGCAACAAAGGCAATTTTCAGCGGGCTACCGAACTTTTGACCAGCGTCATCAAGGCCAAGCGAAATGAATTCTGGGTCTGGGCAGAAGCCGGGAGGTTGTACCAATCGGAGCAGCCGGAACTAGCTTTATCTTGCTTCTGCCGCGCACTGGAATGTCCCGCCGAATCGAAGTTTCTGGTGAAGGCGCATCGAGAGTTGGCCGAATTGCTGGCAGAGCAAGAGGATTATGCCCAGGCCAGCAGGGAAATTGCCATCACGATCGATATCCGTCAGGCCGAGAAATGGCCGATTGGACGGGAGCTCGAAGCGTTGATTGCCAGACCGTGGTACGACCCGTCTGCAAACGAGGCTGAAGAGCCGAAAGAATTCTATGGTCGCCATTCGCCTGCGGCGCTGGCGCTTTGCTTTGATGTCGTGGAAACCGCGGCTGCGACCTATCTGGGCCTTCTGATTCCACATATGCCTAAGGAACCGCGTCCCGGTTGGAGACCGAGAGCCTTGCCGCGATTCGCCATCAAGGATGGCCAAGGAAAGGCCTGGAGTCTGGTCGGATCAGGCATGAAAAAACTCAAAATGGAGCCTGGACGTCCAGTTACGGTCGTGATTGGACGCCAAAATGGTGAAGGCAGGGCAACCATCGTCCATGTTTCCGGCAGGCCCGAAGGAAAGCGCTGGGACTGCCTTGAATCGGGATCGGGAATAGTCGTGCGCGAAGCCTCCCAAGAAAAACCGTTGAAGGTTTTCATTGCAGGGACTGGCGATGAATTGGGTACGGAGGCTTCCATCGCCAGATCCCTTTGTGTGGGCGATAGTGTGCGACTCGGCCTGGCGCGCAATCCCAAGAACGATCGATTGGATGCATTCAGCGTGGAGCGGGGGGAGCTGCCCGACAAAGACGTGAAGCTCGTCCAAGGAAAGCTACGACGTAATCCCAAGGGATTCGGCTTCGTGGATGATGCTTACGTGTCCTCGGATATTGTTGAATCAGTCGCTTCTAGCGTAATCGACGTGGCCGCGTTGGCTGTGTTCGCAAAACACCCAACCAAAGGCGAACGCAGCTGGCGAGTCATCAAGTTGAATCCTTTATGAACAGGTCCAGCCAGCCACCTGGCAATCGGCTATCGCATTGAGAGAAGGCAATGGTGATCGCAAACAATAAGCTCCCTATCAACCTTGAGGATTTGCTGCGGCAGCGCACCGTGGAGGGCGAGCGCATCGAATACAAAACCGGGTGGAACCCGGACGCTATCATCCGCACGCTTTGTGCCTTTGCCAACGACTTCGAAAACCTGGGTGGTGGCTATGTAGTGATAGGACAGAACTGCAACGCCGATGGCCAACCGGTGTTCCCGCCGGTCGGGCTGCCAGACAATCAACTCGACAAGATTCAGCTAGGACTTCTGGCGTACTGCCAATTGATCCAGCCGCCCTACTTCCCCATGTTGAGTGTTGAGCAGGTCGAAGGCCGCAACCTGATCGTGTTGTGGGCACCGGGCGGTCAGACTCGGCCATACAAGGCACCCGAGGCCGTTACCGCCAACAAGAAAATATGGCGCTATTACATCCGCCGCTATAGCAGCACGGTCGAGGCCAAGGGTGACACCGAGCAGGAATTGCTAAGCCTGGCGGCCAAGGTGCCATTCGACGACCGTTTCAACCAAACGGCGTGTGCGGAAGATTTGTCCAAGCCCTTGATGCAGGGCTTCCTGGAGGAAGTAGACAGCGCGCTGGCGGCGGATGCGCCGAAGCTTTCCGCCGAAGCATTGGGTCGGCAGATGTCTGTAGCGGGGGGCCCCGTCGAATCACCCTGGCCCAAGAACGTCGGCCTGTTGTTCTTCAACGAGACGCCGGACAAGTTCTTTCCTGGCGTACAGATTGACGTGGTGTGGTTCCCCGAAGGCGCGGGCGGCAATCGCTTCGACGAGAAAATCTTCAGGGGCCCGCTTGCGCGGATGACGCGCGAGGCATTGAGCTACATCCAGCGCAACTACCTGCACGAAACGGTTATCAAGCATCCGGATCGCGCGGAAGCCACGCGGATCTGGAACTTCCCATTCTCCGCCATCGAGGAAGCCGTGGTGAACGCGGTTTACCACCGCTCCTACGAGGAGCGCGAACCCATCGAGGTGCGTATCAGCCACGATGAATTTGTAGTGGCGAGCTACCCCGGTCCGGATAGGTCGATCCGCATGGAAGACCTGAGAGTGGGCCGTGCCGTCAGCCGTCGCTATCGCAACCGGCGCATCGGCGAGTTCTTCAAGGAACTGGAGATGACCGAAGGGCGCTCCACCGGTATCCCGAAAATTTTGAAGGAAATGGCGGCCAACGGATCGCCCGCGCCGCTATTCGAGACAGACGATGACCGCCTGTCGTTCGTGATCCGACTGCCGCGGCATCCGTTGTCCCTCGTTCCCACCGGGGAAGTCACCGGGGAAGTCACCGGGGAAGTCACCGGGGAAGTCGAGCGCCTGTTGCGCGTTGTGGTCGGAGAGATGTCGCGACAACAGTTGCAGGAGGCGCTGACGCTCAAGCATGAAGATCATTTCCGCAAAACTTACTTGCTGCCAGCCCTCGGACTGAGCGTCCTGGAAATGACGCTCCCCGAAAAGCCCCGCAGCAGTAAGCAACGCTACCGGCTGACGGCAGTCGGACGGCAATGGCTGCAAGCGCATTCTGACGGCGCCCAAGGCGGCCCGGCACTGAAGTCATCGTGAAATGAAAAAAGCCCGTGCACATGATGCACGGGCTTTTCTTAAGAACCACAACGCTTTGGGAGCACCGCGGAACAGGTCTTCCGGTCCGCGGGCGTAGCCCGCTGGAGCGTTTGCGCTCCTCAAGGTAGGGCTATTACGCGCGGGACATGCGCTTGCGCTCGTTTTCCGTCAGGTAGCGCTTACGCAGCCGGATCGACTTCGGCGTGACTTCAACCAGTTCGTCATCGTCGATGAATTCCACCGCGTATTCCAGCGACATCTGGATCGGCGGCACCAGGCGCACGGCTTCGTCGGTACCCGACGCACGCACGTTGGTCAGCTGCTTGCCCTTGATGGGGTTGACCACCAGGTCATTGTCGCGGCTGTGGATGCCGATGATCATGCCTTCGTACAGCGGCTCGCCCGGATTCACGAACATGCGGCCGCGATCCTGCAGCTTCCACAGCGCGTAGGCCACGGCATCGCCGTTGTCCTGGCTGATCAGCACGCCATTGCGACGCTCGCCGATGCTGCCTTCGCGCACAGGGGCGTACTCGTCGAAAATGTGGCTCATCAAGCCGGTACCGCGCGTCATGGTCAGGAATTCGTTCTGGAAACCGATCAGGCCACGCGCCGGAATGCGGTATTCCAGGCGGGTACGGCCACGGCCGTCCGGCTGCATGTCCAGCAGGTCGCCCTTGCGGCGGCCCAGTTCTTCCATCACGCCGCCCTGGTGCGGATCTTCCACGTCCACGGTCAGCAGTTCGAAAGGCTCCTGGCGCACGCCATCGACTTCCTTGAACACCACGCGCGGACGCGACACGGCCAGCTCGTAGCCTTCGCGACGCATGGTTTCCAGCAGAATCGTCAAGTGCAGTTCGCCACGGCCCGACACTTCGAACACGGTGTCGTCACCGGTATCGCGCACGCGCAGTGCCACGTTGGCCTTCAGTTCGCGATCCAGACGGTCGCGCACCTGGCGGCTGGTAACGAACTTGCCTTCGCGGCCGGCCAGCGGCGACGTGTTGACCATGAAGTTCATGGTCAGCGTCGGCTCGTCGATGCGCAGCATGGGCAGCGCTTCGGTGGCGGGCGAGGCGCTGTCCAGCACCGTGCAGCCGATGCCCAGGCCTTCGATGCCGTTGATCAGCACGATGTCGCCGGCTTCGGCTTCGGTGACCTGTTCACGCTCCAGGCCCTTGAACTTCAGCACCTGGTTGATACGGCCCTTGCCGGATTCGCCGTCAGGACCGAAGCGGTACTGCACGTCCATGCCGGTGCGGATGCGGCCACGGTTGACGCGACCCACGCCGATCTTGCCGACGTAGCTGCTGTAGTCCAGCGAGATGATCTGCAGTTGCAGCGGGCCGTTGGGATCGTCATTACGCTGCGGCACGTACTTGAGGATGGCGTCGAACAGCGGACGCATATCGCCTTCACGCACGTCGGGGGTCTCGCCGGCATAGCCCGACAGGCCCGATGCGTAGATCACGGGGAAGTCCAGCTGCTCTTCCGTCGCGCCCAGCTTGTCGAACAGTTCGAACGTGGCGTTGATGACGAAGTCCACGCGCGCGCCGGGGCGGTCGATCTTGTTGACGACGACGATGGGCTTCAGGCCCAGCGCCAGCGCCTTGCGCGTCACGAAAATGGTCTGCGGCATCGGGCCTTCGACCGCATCGACCAGCAGCAGCACGCCGTCGACCATCGACAGCACACGTTCCACTTCGCCACCGAAGTCGGCGTGTCCCGGGGTGTCGACGATGTTGATGTGCGTGCCTTCATACTCGACCGCGCAGTTCTTGGCCAGGATGGTAATGCCGCGTTCCTTTTCCAGGTCGTTCGAGTCCATGACCCGTTCGGCCACGGCCTGGTTCTCGCGGAAGGTGCCCGACTGGCGCAGCAGCTGGTCGACCAGCGTGGTTTTGCCGTGATCGACGTGGGCGATGATGGCGACGTTGCGCAATGCGCGACTCATAACGGATCCTTTAGGTTTTGACAGGCACCAGGCCCGCCGGCAATTCATTCATGGGCAGCAATGTCTGCTTGGGATCAGGCATCGCTTGCAAATCTTCCAGCGCCACCGCGTGCGTCAGCGAAAACGGCCCCACCTGGGTGCGCCGCAGCGCCGACAAGTGGCCGTAGCATCCCAGCGCACGCCCGATATCCTCGGCCAGCGTCCGGATGTAAGTCCCCTTGCTGCACGCCACATCGATCTGCGCGCTCATGCCTTCGCAGGCAAGCAGTTCGATGCGGTAAATCGTCACCTGACGCGGTGGCCGCTCAAGTTCAATGCCGGCGCGGGCGTACTCATACAGCGGCTTGCCATCACGCTTCAGCGCCGAATACATAGGCGGAATCTGCTCGATGGTGCCGACGAAACGTGACAGCACGTCGCGCAGCGCGGTTTCGTCCACGCCGGCGAATCCCGCCGGCGCCGTTGCCACCACGTTGCCGGTCAGGTCACCCGAATCGGTTTCCTCGCCGAAACGCAACGTCGCGACATAACTTTTGTCGGCGTTCAACATCGCGCCGGCAATCTTGGTCGCCTTGCCCATACAGCACACCAGCAAGCCGGTAGCGAAGGGATCCAGCGTTCCGGTATGCCCCGCCTTGGCGGCATCCAGCGTGCGCCGCACGCGCTGCAAGGCATGATTGCTGGACAGTCCTACAGGCTTGTCCAGCAGCACTACTCCGTCGAGCACCTGCCCGCGTCGTTTGGCCATCGTCGTATTCCAGGAAAAAGCAGTGACGACAGCCGCTCAGGACTGGTCTTCAGGCTCGTCGGGCTTGTCACGATAGGAATCGGGACGGTTGGCACGATCGATCAGTTGCGACATTTCAATACCGCGCGCGATCTGCTCATCGTGGAAGAAGCGCAGGGTCGGCACGGTATGGATGTGCAGCATGCGGTACAGCTGCGAATGCAGCCAGCCCGCCTTTTCATTGAGCAGGGCGGTGGCCGCTTCCGGCTCCGCGCCCATGACGGTGAAATACACCTTGGCATGGGCATAATCCTGCGACAGTTCCACCCCGGACAGCGTAATCAGACCGCCGCGCGCGACGTCGATTTCCCGCTGGATAAGCACGGCCAGATCCTTCTGGATCTGGTCGGCCAGCCGCAGATTGCGGCCCGGGATGGCTTTGGACTTGTGACGACTCATGATCACCGATACGCGACGCTCGCCTTACAGCGTACGCGCGATCTCCCTGATCTCGAAGACTTCCAGCTGGTCGCCCACCTGGATGTCGTTGTTGCCGCGCAGCGTCAGGCCGCAATCGAAACCGGACTTGACCTCTTTCACGTCGTCCTTGAAGCGGCGCAGCGATTCCAGATGGCCGGTCCAGGTGACCACGTTGTTGCGCAGCAGGCGCACCTGCGAGTCGCGGCGCACGATGCCGTCCAGGACCATACAACCGGCGATATTGCCGATACGCGAAATCGAGTAGACCTCGCGGATCTCGACCAGGCCGATGATCTCTTCGCGCTTCTCCGGCGCCAGCATGCCCGACATGGCCGACTTCACCTCATCCACGGCGTCGTAGATGATGTTGTAGTAGCGCAGGTCGATGCCGTTGTTGTCGGCCAGCTTCTTGGCGCTCAGTTCAGCACGCACGTTGAAGCCGATGACAACCGCATTCGAGGCGATGGCCAGGTTGATATCGCTTTCGGAGATGCCACCCACGGCGGCGTGCACCACTTGCACACGCACTTCCTCGGTCGACAGCTTGGTAAGCGCGGAAACCAGGGCTTCCTGCGAACCCTGCACGTCGGTCTTGACGATGAGGGCCAGGGTCTGCGTGCCTTCGCCCAGGTTGTCGAACAGCGAATCCAGCTTGGCGGCCTGCTGGCGAGCCAGCTTGACGTCGCGGAACTTGCCTTGGCGGAACAGCGCGATTTCGCGCGCCTTGCGCTCGTCGCCCAGCACCATCAGTTCGTCACCGGCGGCCGGCACTTCGGTCAGGCCCTGGATTTCCACCGGGATGGAAGGACCCGCGGTCTGCACCGGCTTGCCGTTCTCGTCCAGCATGGCGCGCACGCGGCCGAAGCTGGCGCCAGCCAGCACGACGTCGCCGCGCTTGAGCGTACCGCTCTGCACCAGGATCGTCGCCACGGGGCCACGGCCCTTGTCCAGGCGCGCTTCGATGACCAGGCCCTTGGCCAGGGCTTCGACGGGCGCCTTCAATTCCAGGATTTCCGCCTGCAGCAGCACCTGTTCCAGCAGGTCATCGATGCCCGCGCCGGTCTTGGCCGACACCGAGACGAACGGCACATCGCCGCCGTACTCTTCCGGCACGACCTCTTCGGCCACCAGTTCCTGCTTGACGCGCTCGGGGTTGGCACCCGGCTTGTCGATCTTGTTCACCGCGACCACCAGCGGCACACCGCCCGCCTTGGCGTGGTGGATGGCTTCACGCGTCTGCGGCATCACGCCGTCATCAGCCGCCACCACCAGGATGACGATGTCGGTGGCCTTGGCGCCACGGGCACGCATGGCCGTGAAGGCCTCGTGGCCCGGGGTGTCCAGGAAGGTCACCATGCCGCGCTCGGTTTCGACGTGATAGGCGCCGATGTGCTGCGTAATGCCGCCGGCTTCGCCCGCGGCAACCTTGGCGCGGCGGATGTAATCCAGCAGCGAGGTCTTGCCGTGGTCGACGTGGCCCATGACGGTAACCACCGGAGCGCGCGGCAACAGTTCCGCTTCTTCGCCCGGGGTAGCGGTGTCTTCCAGGAAGGCTTCCGGATCGTCCAGCTTGGCGGCGATGGCCTTGTGGCCCAGTTCCTCGACCACGATCATGGCCGTTTCCTGGTCCAGTACCTGGTTGATGGTGACCATCTGGCCCAGCTTCATCAATTGCTTGATGACTTCAGCGGCCTTGACGGACATCTTGTGCGCCAGGTCGGCCACGGAGATGGTTTCCGGCACGTGCACTTCGCGGGAAATGAATTCCGCCGATGCGGCTTCCTGCTGGTGACCGCCACCGCGACGATCGTTCTGGCCGCGTCGGCCACCACCCTTGCCGCCGCCCTTGCCACCCGCGCGCCAGCCGTCACGGCTGGCGGGAGCGGCCGGCTTCTCGGCGGGTTTCTTGCCGCGGTTGTCGTCGCTCCAGGAGGACGACACCTCGGTGGTCTTGATGGTCTTCTTGGTGCCCGGTGCGCCAGTGGTGCCAGGCTTGGCATCCTTCTTGGCGGCCGCGGGCTTGCCGGCCGGCTTGTGCAGCGTACCCTGCAGGTTCGCAGGATTGGCAGGCGCCTCCGGTTCGGGCGCACGCAGCACCTTGCGCGGACGGTTCAACATTTCACGCAGCGCGGCAGCCTCGGCTTCGGCGCGTTGACGGGCATCGTCACGCTGCGCGGAGGTCAGCGTGGCGGCGGCCGACGCGGCGACGGGCGGCGGACCGCGGCGGGCTTCACCGGCACGCGGACCACGCGGGCCCTGGGCCGGCGCTTGTCCTTGGGGTACGCCGGGTCGGGTCGCGACGGGCGGCGCGCCAGGCGCCGGCTTGGCGGCCGACGGGGTCGTGGACGGTTTAGCGGCGCCCTCGGCGGCCGGCTTTGCGGACTGGGTTGCGCTGGACTGCGCAACCGCGACAGGTTCGGAAATCTTCACGGGCTCTTGCTGGGCAACGGCGGCGACCGGCTCGGCGGCGGGGCCGGCGGCGGGTGCCGCGGATGCCTCGTGTTCGGGTTCCGGCTGTCGGGAAACAGGTTCTGCTTGGGTTTCGGTCGCCACCGATTTTTCGGCAGCGTTCTCTTGGGGCGTAGTGCCAGGCTTGGCTTCGGCCGGCTTGGCCTCCGCCACCGGGGCGTCGGCCGCCGGCTTGGTTTCAGCGTCAGCCGCCAGGGCAGCCTTGGCGGGCGCCTCGGGCGCAGCTTCGGCCTTGGCCTGGACTGGCGTCTCGGCGGGCTTCGGTGC
Source organism: Achromobacter sp. HZ34 (assembly GCF_002209485.1). Lineage (GTDB taxonomy): Bacteria > Pseudomonadota > Gammaproteobacteria > Burkholderiales > Burkholderiaceae_B > Bordetella_C. The sequence goes on from NZ_NJIX01000008.1 coordinate 141,735, forward strand.
ACTGGCCGCTTCCGCGGCAGGCGCAGATTCGGCAGCCGCGGGGGTGCTGGCCACGGACTCGGCCGGCGCGGCGGCTGCCTCGGCGGATGCCGTTTGACCGGATGCCGAATCGGAGGATGCCGCCGGTGCTGAGGCCGACTGCGACGCCTGGCTATCGGCCGCTGCCGATGCCGTGGCCTCGACAGCAGGCGTGCCGCTGGCAGTCGCCGGCGTGGCAGCGGATTGCTCGTCGGCAGCTTCCGCCGCGATGCCATCCTGCTCGGCGGCGGCCTCGGCGGCCAGCTCGGCCGGATCACGCTTGACGAACACGCGCTTCTTGCGCACCTCCACCTGGATGGTGCGCGAGCGTCCGGTCGCGTCAGCCTGGCGGATTTCCGAGGTCTGGCGACGGGTCAAGGTGATTTTCTTGCCTTCCGCGGCGCCACCATGAGCGCGGCGCAGCGAGTCGAGCAGTTTCGCCTTGTCGCTGTCGGTGACGGAATCGTCTACCGATTTGAGTTCAACGCCAGCCGAGCGCAACTGTTCCAGTAGCACATTGGCAGGCATTTTCAGCTCGGTAGCGAACTGGGCGACGGTGTTGCTCGACATTAGGCGTTCTTCCTGTGTACGGCGATCTAACAATATGACTAGCGCAATCCAATAAAACGATTACCAGGCGGGCCGCTCAGCAGCCTACCCCCCTTCCTTCTCGTCGAACCAGTGCGCGCGGGCGCGCATGATCAGATCGCTCGAAGCCTGCTCATCCAGGCCCGAGATTTCCGCCAGCTCGTCGGTGGCCAGCTCGGCCAGGTCATCACGGGTGTGGACTTGGCGTTCGGCCAGCTTGGCGGCGAGTTCAGACGTCATGCCTTCCAACGTCAGCAAATCCTGCGCCGTTTCCAGGGCTTCTTCCTGGGCAATGGCTTCGGTCAGCAGAGCGTTGCGCGCGCGAGTACGCAGTTCGTTGATCGTGTCTTCGTCGAAGGCCTCGATCTCCAGCAGTTCCTGCATCGGCACGTAGGCGATTTCTTCCAGGCCCGCGAAACCTTCATCGATAAGGATGTCGGCCACTTCTTCGTCCACGTCCAGCTTGTTCATGAACGTCGTCCGCAGCGTCGAACGCTCGGACTGTTGCCGGTTCTGGCTTTCTTCCGGCGTCATGATGTTGATCTGCCAGCCGGTCAGCTCGGAGGCCAGACGCACGTTCTGGCCCTTGGCGCCGATCGCCTTGGGCAGGTTTTCCTCATCCACCACCACGTCCATCGCGTGCTTGTCTTCGTCGACCAGGATCGACTCGACGTTCGCCGGCGCCAGGGCGCCGATGACGAATTGAGCGGGCTCTTCCGACCACAGGACGATGTCGACCTGCTCGCCGCCCAGCTCATTACGCACCGCGGTCACGCGCGAACCGCGCATGCCCACGCAGGTACCGATGGGATCGATACGCTTGTCGTAGGCGATCACGGCAATCTTGGCGCGGACGCCGGCATCGCGTGCCGCCGCCTTGATTTCCAGGAGGCCCTGCTCGATCTCGGGCACTTCGTTTTCGAAGAGCTGGCGGATGAAGTCAGGCGCCGTGCGCGACAGGATCACCTGTTGGCCGCGCGCGGCGTGATCGACCTTGAGCACGAAGGCGCGCACACGATCGGCCACACGGATATTTTCCTTGGGGATCATCTCCGAGCGCGGCAGACGAGCTTCGATCTTGCCGGTTTCGATGATGGCATCGCCCTTGTCCATACGCTTGACGGTACCGGACACGATGGTCTCGCCACGGTCCAGGAAGTCGTTCAGCACCTGTTCGCGCTCGGCGTCGCGGATCTTCTGCAAGATGGCCTGCTTGGCCGCCTGCGCGCCGATACGACCGAACTCGATGGGTTCGAGCGGTTCCTCGATGTATTCGTCAACTTCGATATTGGGCACGATTTCGCGGGCGTCCGACAGCATTTCCTGCTTGTCGGGTTCCTGCAGGCCAGCTTCGTCCGGCACCACCAGCCAACGGCGAAAACCTTCGTGACTGCCGGTTTCACGATCGATGGAAACACGGATGTCCGCATCGTCCTTGAACCGCTTTTTCATGGCCGAAGCCAGCGCACTTTCGAGCGCTCCGAACACAACCTCGCGCGTTACGTTCTTTTCGCGCGCCAAGGCGTCGACCAACAGAAGAATTTCGCGACTCATCGCTTTTTGCCCTTGAAATCCAGAACGGGATCCAGCTTGGCGCGCTCGACATCATCGAACGTGAAACGCACCACCTGGATATCGTTCTTCTTTGCCTCAAATTCCACACCGAAAGTGGTCTTTTCCTGCTCCTGCGCCGCTTCGTCGGCGACCAGGATGCCGTTAAAGACCTTGCGGCCCTCCACGGCGTCACGCAGCTTGACTTCCACGCGCTCGCCGGCAAAACGGCGCAGATCGGCTTCGCTGCGCAAAGGGCGGTCTATGCCAGGCGAACCCACTTCCAGCCGCTTGTAATCGATATTCTCGACCTCGAACACGCGCGACAGCTGACGCGACACCTGTTCGCAATCCTCGATACGCACCCCTTCGGGACGATCGATGGTCACGCGCAGCAGGCCCAGGGCGGCACGTTCGACGTCGACGAGTTCGACGTCCATGCCGGCCAGCGCCTCTTTGGTCATTGCGAATAAATCAGCCATATGCTCGAAAAAAATGGGCTGTACGCCCAGCCCATCGTGTTGTGCGGGAAGCACGCTTGAAAGCAATGCTACCCACGCCTTTATTTGTTCACTCGTCGTTGACCGGGATGCTTGGCGACCGTGACGGCGGTAGACAAGGATAAATGCCTCGTTGCCAGCCATGCGGAAACGCCAAAACCCGCCTGTGCCTTGCTGTACGTATCGAGTACGCGTACGGGGTACGAACAGCTGCAAACACAGGCAGGCACAAACGACGAGCCTGCGAAACCCGGAATTTTATCAGATTTTCGGGAAATTGCTTGCTACGTCTAGGAGTTACGAAATTCGGGACGGCCTTCGTCCCGGATTACGCCTGATGTCCTGACGCATCAAGGCCTATCCTGGCGCCCTGGGGCTTGCCCTGGCGCCATGAGGCCCGCCTCGGCGCCTTAACGGTTGCCGCGACCGCGCAAATCCGCGATGCCGATGCGCGACTCGTGCGCCGAGGCGCCACGCGGCTGCCAATCGTCGCCCTTGGAGCCGCCACCATTGCCACCGCCGTTGCCGCCGCCAGCACTCCGATTACCGCGCGGCTTGTTGCCCTGCGGTCCCGCCGGCTTGCCAGTGCGATTGCCCTTGGGCGGACGCGGCGAACGCGGACCCTTGGACTGCCCTTCGGCGCCCGGCTGAGCGTGCTGGCGCTGGCCTTCGCCCTGCCCTTGCTGACGGGGACCGTCACCCTGGGCATGCTGACGCGGACCGTCGCCCTTGCGAGCATTGGGATTCCTGCCGCCATGCGGACCACGCGGCTTCTGGCCCGGCTTGCCGCGGCCTGGGCCTTGGCCCCGCCCCTGGCGCTGGCCCTGCTCCTGGCCTTCCTGGCCCGGGGCATAACCTTCGCCACGCGCCTCGTAGCCCTGGCCCTGGCCCTGGCTTTGACGCCCACGGCCCTGACCCGCGCCCTGGCCGCCCTGAGCACCCTGGCCGGGACCGCGCTTGCCGCCACGGCGGCCGCCCTTGGCGTTACCGCCGCCGGCACCGCCATTGCCATTGCCGTTGCCCTTGCCGCGGCCACCGCCGTCATGTCCCAGTGGATGCCCGTTGGCATAGCCGCCGGTGATCATCAAGCCGGTGCCGAAGGGGTCGGAAGGCGAGGATGCCGTCTGGCCGCTGCGGCCGGGCTTGCCGCCCTGCAGCTTGCCGCGCCGGCCGATGCGCGCGCCGTTCATGCCGTTGTTGTCCAGCGTACCGAAGCCCGGGGGCAGCGCGCTGTCGTGCGATTGGGGCTGCTTGGAACGGCCACGGCCATCGCCGTCGTCGTCATCGCGCAGCAGGCCCAGTTGCACCATCAGCGCCGTGCACAAATTAGGATCCAGCTCTTCCCAGCGGCCGCGCCGCAGCGTGGTCGGCAGCACGATGTCGCCGAAGCGCGTGCGGATCAGACGGCTCACCGTCACGCCGATGGCTTCGAACATACGGCGGACTTCGCGATTACGGCCTTCCTGCAGGGTGACGCTGTACCAGCGATTGCTGCCGTCACCGCCGATGAAGTCCAGCGATCCGAAAGCGGCCTTGCCGTCTTCCAGCTCGATACCCTCGACCAGCGAAGTCCGTTGCGCATCGTCCATGGTGCCGAGCACGCGCACCGCGTATTCACGTTCCGTGCCGTAGCGCGGGTGCATGATGCGATTGGCCATCTCGCCCGACGTCGTGAAGATCAACAGGCCTTCTGTGTTCAGGTCCAGGCGGCCGACCGACAGCCATTTGCCGGTGCGCAGCTTGGGCAGGCGGGCGAACACGCTGGCACGGCCACCGGGATCGTCGTGGCTGACGATTTCACCGGCCGGCTTGTGATACAGGATCACGCGCGGCGGCTTGCGGGTATTCAGACGGGTGATGACGCGGCCATTGACCCGCACCTGGTCATTGGCGGCAACGCGCTGGCCGATGTGGGCGGGTTCGCCATTGACCGACACGCGGCCGGCAACGATGAGCTCTTCCATTTCCCGGCGCGAACCGATGCCGGCGTCGGCCAGGACCTTGTGCAGCTTGGGCATGACGACCTCGCTGTTCAGGTACTTGCCCAGCCGCTGCTCCATGCGCGCGCTCTTTTCCAGGTACGTCAGGGCCTGCTCGGCCTCGCGCTCGTTGCCGCGATCGTGGCGCTGGTCGCCGGCGTCGGAAGCGGCGTAGCCGTCAGCCGGCGCATTCGCGCCCGCGGCACCCTGCCCACCCGCAACACCTTGCGCGGCGTGACCGCCGGTGTTTTCCACGGCGTCGCCACGGCGCCGGCGGAAAGGCGTGCGCAACTTGCGGCCACGGGTGCGGGCGCCGTTGTCGCCTTCGCCGCCTTGACCTTGATTTTGACCTTGGCCCGGGTTGGACGCATCGCCGGATGCCGAGGCTATCGGCTCGAAGGCCGGCGCGGCAAACAGGTCACCGCTTTGGCCCTGGGACGTGGCGGCGGATTCATTCGATGCATACTCATTACCCGCCTGGGCATTGGCGCCCCCGGCATGGGTGTCGCCGGCATTCGCACCCCTGGCACCCGTGCCGCGGGCATTGGCGCCCCCGGCATGCGCGCCGCGGTCATTCGTGCCGCGATCATTCGCGCCGCGTGCGGAGCGATTGCGCGGCGGCTTGCCGTCGCGCTGCGAGGAAGCGCGTGCGCCTTGTTCGCCGAGTTCGCCCAGCGAGCCCTGTCCTGCGTGCGCGCCATCCGCGCCAGGCTGCACGTAGCCGGCATCCGTGCGACGGCGCGAGCGTGCGCGGGGGGCCTGCGTTTCGTCGCCGGCGTTGGCGGCGGCCGGCACATTGTCCGCCGCGCCACTGGCGGGCGGCGCGAACGATTGTGCGGGTGCCTGTGCCTGGCCGGGCGCCTGCATTTGTGCGGGTGCCTGCATTTGTGCGGGTGCCTGCATTTGTGCGGGTGCCTGCATTTGTGCGGGTGCCTGCATTTGTGCGGGTGCCTGCGATTGCGCGGGCGCCTGCGTTTGTGCGGATGCCTGTGCCGGCGCAGCCGAGGGCTCGGATGCCCCTGCAACCATAGGCGTCGGCGCCTGGGCGGCTGACGCTTCTGCTTTCACTGCCTGCTTGCGTGCCGATGCGCGCTTGGGTGCAGCCTGCGCAGGCGCCGCGTCCGCGGTTTCGGTACGGGCGGATGCGCTTGCGGACGGCGAATCCGCCTGCCCGGTAGCGCCGCGCGCGTCGCTTTGCATCTCAGTCCGCTGGGCCGTCGATGCCACTTCGCCCGCTGCAGCGGCCGCACGCGGCGCGCGCGGTACGCGGGGCTTCTTGGCCGGTGCCGCGTCAGCCTGGCCAGCGTCAGTCAGGCCGGCGCCGGTCTGGCCGGCGTCCGCCGAGCCTGCTTCGGCCGCGCCAGCCTTCGTCCGGCGGGCCTTTGCCACAGCGGCGGGACTTGCCACAGCAGCGGGACTTGCCGCCGCCTGCACCACCTGTGACTGCCCATCCACCGCCGTCTCCGGCGCCGCCTTGGCGCGAGTCGACTTGCGCGGTGCGCGCGGACGGGCAGCATCCACCGTTTCCTGAGCCGGCGTGGCAACCACGGCCGACGCAGTCGCCGAACCGGTGGCGTCAGCAGCGCCAGCAGCATCAGCGCTGGTCACGCGGCGTGCGCGCGGCTTGCGCGCCGGCGCAGCGGCGCCATCCTGCGCGGCAGCGCCGGCAGCATTCGCGTGTTCATTCACGGGGACGACTTCGTCCTGCGCTTTCTTATTAATGGTCACTAGAACTACTCCGGATTTCTATCTTTGCGGGAAGCGGCGTGCGCATCCTCATCGTCGGACTGCTCGGACGAGCCTGCGGGCGTGTTGTCCGGCTTGGGTGACGGAATTTCAGGCTCCCCACTTCGCGGCTGGATTTCCGGCGCGACGTCGGGAGGCGTTATCTCTGGTGTACGGGCAGGTTGAGGGACCTGCGCCCCGTCGCCGGGCTGATCTATGGTGTCGTGCCCAGGCGGCGGCATATCTGGCCGGCCGGCAACGGGCGCCGCCAAAGCGGACACCTGCTCGTTCTCATGATCGATGGACAAATCGGCGTCGGCTGCGTTCCCGGCAGTTCCGGAATTTTTCGCGGAAGCCATATCCGCGGGAGCCGCGCCGGTCCGCTCCGTCGCCTGGCGCACATCGTGCGCGGCATCGTCAGCGGCTGGCGATAACGGGGATTCTACGCCAGATGCCGCCGCCCGTGCATCCTCTTCGGCCGGAATATCCACATTTCCCTCCTGCTGAAGGGCCCGAGTGGACCCAGAAACCACATTTGCGTCGTCCAGGGGCGGATCTGCGGGGGCATCGGATGCCTCGGACGCCCCTGACGCTTCCGACCCGCCAAATACATTGCTCAACTCGGCATCCCCTTCGGGATCGCCCGGCTGAACACCAGCAATGGCATCGGCATCGCCAACAGCATCCGCTGCAGCATCGGCATCAGATCCGGCATCGGCATCCGTCACTGCATCATCCGCGGCGACGGGTTCGACGGGTGTCCCGTCGAGGGCAGCCTGGAGGGCGGGCGGGGTGACTTCCTCGATCTCGATGCCGCCCAGGTCCAGGCCGGCCAGCGCCGCCGCCGCGCCTTGCGCTTCAAGAGGAGGCAGCTCATCCAGGGCCCGCAGTCCCAGATCGTCAAGGAACTGCCGTGTGGTCCCGAACAAGGCGGGACGCCCAGGGGCATCGCGGTGGCCAATGACTTCTATCCAGCCGCGATCTTCCAGTGTCTTGACGATCTGCGACGACACCGTCACCCCGCGGATATCCTCGATATCGCCACGCGTGACCGGCTGGCGCCAGGCCACGATGGCCAGCGTCTCCATGACAGCGCGCGAATACTTGGGAGGCTTTTCGGGATCCAGCCGTTGCAGATAGCGTTGCATATGCGGGCGGCTCTGGAAGCGCCAGCCGCTGGCGAGCGACACCAGTTCCAGGCCGCGGTCGGTCCAGAGCTGCTGCAGCGCTTCGAGCAAGCTGCCCAGTTTTGCGTCATCGATGTCATCGTCATCGTTGAACAGTTTGCGGATTTCGCCGCGCGGCATCGGCTGCGTTGCGCAGAGCAACGCGGCTTCGATGACTATAGTTGCCTCGCTTTCATTCATCGATCTATTCAATCTTTCTTAAAAAACAGGCAAAGGACTTGCCACAGTTCTGAAATAGGGTTAATATTCTTTTCTCAGACGCGGGGTGGAGCAGTCTGGCAGCTCGTCGGGCTCATAACCCGAAGGTCGTAGGTTCAAATCCTGCCCCCGCAACCAGATACACAGAAAAGGCTTGGCGAAATCGCCAAGCCTTTTTTGTTTTGCTGCTTGCTTCCCAGCCGCGCAGTTCATTTGAACCAAAGCGCGCGCAGCAACGCCCGCACCGGCTACGGCGTGGTGACGTGCGGAATTGCGACGACAGGTCGAAGGCGTGAACGCTGCTGCGCTTATCGCGGGCATTGACGGCGGTACGTACGAAAGGAAAGCTTGCAAAAAGACCTCGACCAACAAGGTTGGGCGCGAAAACAGGACAGCGAAAACACGACAGGTTGGGGCGAATTGCCGACCATGCGGCAAGGCACCAGGCAACGGACATCACTTAGGAGGTCCGATCCGGCGTTGCGTCAAATTTCGATCTGGAATGCAATCCTGAGCAAGTGGAGTGCCGTTGCGGTATTACCGGGCGCCACAAATGGCCAGCGCCGTGACCGCACATAGTCAACCGCATCGAGAGAATCCGGGATCAAGAAAATCGCGGACGCCGCGGACAGGCTGCATGCACCCCACGGCAGATCCGGAAAACAAAGCGGCTTTGCACTAACCCGGACCGCGCTGCAGGTATGCGGTCGATTATACGCGGCATTATCCCGAATGGGAAAAAATCGGGACGCAATCGAAAATCCCGGAATTCGGTCCCGCATCCGGGCGGCTACAGCCTTTCCCGCAGCATCGTGGCCAACGCCGCGCTGGACATGCCGCGTACGATGAACACCAGCCGCGAAGCGTGATCTTGGTAGGGGTGATCGTGGTCGGGCCAGCCGTCGAGGGCGACCAGGGGATAAAGCTCCCGGTGCACCCCGTGTACTACCCACGGTCCACTGCCGTCGGAAAAGTAAACCAGCCCCTTCACCCGCAGCAGTGATTCCCCAAGGGACTCCTGCAACGCAGACATACGCAGCAGGAATGCCGCCCGCGCGACCGGTTCGGTGTAGACATGGGTGCACACCGCCACATCATGCGCAGCGCCACCAGCGCTGAACCGAATGCCGGCCTCGGCACCTTCGCCCTGGCCGCCGGCCATGCCTTCGCCACTCGCCGACACGAAACGGCCCAACCACCCTGCCCCGCTTGCCGGGCTGCCTTTCCTGTAGCCGCCATCCGCCAGCAACAGGGAAGGCAGTTCCGCATCCGGCCGCAGCACGTGTACCGCCGCGGACGGATTGATCGCGCCAGCTCGCGCGCGTGCCGAGTCGATCTCCCGTGGCGACGCCAGATCCGCCTTGCCGATGACAATCTGGTCCGCCAGTGCCAACTGCTGCGTCATCTCGGCCGGCAACGGCAGCAGCGTTGGCGAAGCGTCGGGGGTGGGCACTGTGGTGGACGTCGGGGCGCGCATGGGCTCAGCCGACGGCACACCGGCCAATTGCCGCGCATCGGCAACCGCGATCGTCCCTTCGTACACATACCGCTCCGCCAGGAAATGCTCATGCCGCAGCGTGAACAGTATCGGCGCCGGGCTGGCCAATCCACTGGTCTCGATGATCAGGTGACGAAACGGCTTGATCGTCCGCCGCAGCGCCTGCATGAACAGATCCCGCAGCGTATCGGCCAGCGCCCCGCGCACCAGGCAGCAGATGCAGCCACCTTCCAGCACCGTGACGGTATCCGCGCTGCCGCGCACCAAGTGGTGATCGATCCCCACGCTGCCGTACTCATTGATCACCACAGCCGCACCCGCGAACCGGGGCGTCCGCACCAGGCGATTGAGCAGCGTCGTCTTGCCGCTGCCGAGAAATCCTGTGAGCACCGTCACACCGATGCGCTTGTCCAAGATGGCAGCGTCCCGGCTATCTTCAGCAGGCACCGGCATTCAGCCCACTCAGCGCACCGCAGTGCAAATGTGGAATCAGCGGCGCATGGGGCGTTTCAAGAAGATCCATCATTGAAGCGGTCCGATATTCTGGAAACCGGGACTATATCGGACCATGGAGCGGCCCGCCTGGCAGGCTGCCGATAATGAGCAAAACCGCGCGGCAAAACTGTCAAGCCGCGCGCCGTTGCCCTTCGGCGCCCGCCTCACCCAGGCCCGCGCCACTTCCTCGCGACGCCAAGCCGTGCGCATAGGCATACGCCAGGCTCATCGCCTTGCCCACCGCCACCTGCTCCGAGTGGGACACTGAACTATCACCCATGGGCGGCATGCCGTCGACCAGTGCACGCGCAACAAAGCCGGCCTCTACCGACGCTATTTCAATCGCGAATGCGCGGCCGCGTATGACGCCGCGCGCGACATGATGCCATCTGATCACAGCACGCTCCTCCGGGACGTTTTTATGACCCCATGCTCGCGCAAATGCCAAATCAACGAACTGCAGGCTCTTTCCGGGTGTTACCAGAAGTGCGCGACACCGCCCGCGACCGCCCCGCCGCGCCGCCAAATTGCAATCGACGCTTGCAAACGAGCCGCGCGCGATGCAACAACCTCCCATCCATCCGCCGACAAGGCAGCAGAACGGACGAAGGGCGACGATGGGGGTAACCCGTGACCGACGGCAAATATCAGCAATCAATCGCAAACCGCGCGTCGGCCGGCGGCCTCACGCAGCAGCAGCAGCAGCACCGGCTTGCCACTGGCGCAACCATCCCAAGCCCGCCGATGTCTGCCCGCGCGGCCGGTACTCGCAGCCTATCCACCCGTCATATCCCAACTCATCCAAAACGGTGAACAGATAGGGATAATTCACCTCGCCGGTGTCGGGCTCCTGGCGCCGCGGCACACCGGCGATCTGCACATGGCCCACGCGGCCCGCGGGCAAATACGTCCTTATACGCGTCTCCAGATCGCCTTCGACGATCTGGCAGTGATACAGGTCCATCTGCACCTTCAGGTTAGCTGCACCCACCTCCTGGACGATGGCATGCGCCTGCGCCTGATGATTGAGGAAATACCCGGGCATATCGCGCGGATTGATGGGTTCTATCATCAGGTCCCGCCCCAGCGGCGCAGCCTGGGCCGCGGCCCAGGACAGGTTTTCCACGTAGACATCGCGCAGGGACTGCCAGGTGGCATCCGCCGGCGCCACGCCGGCCATCACATGCACACGCGGGCAATCGAGGACATCCGCGTATTCCAGCGCGCGCAGAATGCTGTCGCGAAAGGCCTCGCGCCGGTCGCCCAGGCTGGCCATGCCGCGTTCGCCGGCCGCGTAGTCCCCGGGGTGCGCGTTGAACAGGACCTGCTGTAAGCCCGCCGCGCGCAGCCGCGCCGCGATATCGTGCGCCGGCCATTGATACGGGAACATGAATTCGACCGCGGTGTAGCCGTCAGCGGCCGCTGCCTGGAAGCGGTCGAGAAAGTCGTGCTCCGTGTACATCATGCTTAGATTGGCGGCAAACCTGGCCATGCGGGCCTCCATGCGGGTCGACAAAAAAATCAGCAGTTGCGGATCGCACCATACCGCAAAACACGCAGCCCGATGGCGCCAGCGGTGACCGGTAATCGTGAGCAGAAATGCGAGCGGCACCGCATCGAAGCCTGCCATGGGCAGGCACCCACCCTACGGAATCTCTTGCCCACAGGGGCAATCCGCGCGCCTCGCCCTCGTCGATCACGCCAGAAAATGCGAGCAGGAACGCGAATAGAAAATACGCACGGCGAGTCGTATTCTTTAAAAATGCGAGCAAATAATCGCATTTAAAAAACGCACTGGAACACACACCCAGCGCAACCCCGCAGCAAACCCGACACAACCCCAAACGCAAATCAAACGCGCAACGCAAAGCGCTTCCCCATGCAAACCGGAAACCACGCCATGTCCATGACCACGACTTTGACCTCCGCACCGCTGGCGCCCTTGCTGGAACAACTGTTCCAGCGGGCCGATGCGGCCACCAGCCCTGCCGCCGATGCGATCCCGCACGACGAACGCGATCGGCTGATGAACAGCAAGACCGAATACCTGGACCTCTATGGCCGCCTGAAAGACCTGTGGCTGCCTGTCTCGCGCGACACCGGCACCCTGCTCTACATGCTGGCGCGCAGCATCAAGGCACGCACCATCATCGAATACGGTACGTCCTTCGGCATCTCCACCCTGCACCTGGCCGCGGCCCTGCGCGACAACGGCGGCGGCCGCCTGATCGGCAGCGAATTCGAGCCGGGCAAGGTCGCCAAGGCACGCGAGCACATGATCGCGGGCGGCGTCGACGACCTGGTGGAAATCCGCGCGGGCGACGCCTTGAAAACGCTGGCGGTCGACCTGCCCGACAGCATCGACCTGGTGCTGCTGGACGGCGCCAAGGCCATCTACGACGACGTCCTGCGGCTGCTGGAGAGCCGCCTTCGGCCCGGCGCGCTGATCATCGCCGATAACGCGGACCGCTGCCCCGCCTATCTGGCTCGCGTCCGCGCGCAGGACAGCGGCTACCTGTCGGTGCCGTTCGCCGACGACGTCGAACTGTCGATGCGCTCAGCGCCGGGTTCGCGCGGATAGGTCAGCGTGAAGCGCACCCGCCCCGACGTCCCCGCCGCCACGCCATCCATGCACTCCGCCGTGGCGGTGCCACCATGCAGCACCATGATGGCCCGCACGATGGACAACCCCAGCCCGCTGGCGTCGGAGTCCGCGCTACGCGACACGTCGGCACGGTAGAAGCGGTCGAACAGCTTGTGCAGGCGTTCGGGCTCGATATAGGGCCCGACGTTCTCCACATGCACCATGACGAAATCCGGCCCTTCCTGCGCGCTCAACGTGACGACACTGTCGGCATCCGCGTACCGCACGGCATTGGCCACCAGATTGCCAAGCGCACGGCGAAACAGGATGGGATCGGCCTGCACGCGGCCCTGCGCGCGGGACGCCAGGCGTATGCCGCGCTCCTCCGCCAGCCCCTCGAAATATTCGGCGATGCGATCGAACTCGACCGTCATGTCCAACGGCGCATAGTCCAGGGCCGATTGGGCATTGTCCGCGCGCGCCAGGAACAGGATGTTTTCGACCAGGCGGGCGATGCGCTCAAGCTCCTCGACGCTGGAGGCCAGCACCACCTCGTATTCCTCCGGGCTGCGCCGTTGGCACAAGGCCACCTGGCAATTACCCAGCAAGGCGCCGATCGGCGTGCGGATCTCATGGGCCAGATCGGCCGAAAACTGCGCCATGCGCTCATATCCATCGGCCAGGCGGTCGAGCATCTCGTTGAACGACGCGGTGACTTCACGCAATTCATGCGGCGTGTCCCGTATGCTCAGCCGCCGGTCCAGGCTGCCCGGCGTGATGCCCGCCGCCTGTGCCGCCAGGTTGCGCAAAGGCCGCAGCCCGCGCCGCAGCGCCACATAGCCCAGCACGGCGATGGACAGAAAGGCCACCAGCACGGACGCCACGATCTGCGCGCGATACTGGCGCAGCATGCGAGTCTCGCCCAACATCACATGGCCGGCGCTGACTTCCAGTTGGGCCCCATCGGCCGTGACCGTCATCGCCGTGACCCAGCGCACCGGCACGCCCAGCGTACTGTCCTGGCCGTGCACGGCTGCCGTCGTCAGGGCCTGCCGCAGCGGCACGGGCACCAGGTCGGGCAAGGCCAGCTTGCCGGGATTGACGTTCACCAACGGTGCGTGACTCGGCTCGCGGAACACCAGGATGTCCTGCTCATTGCCCAGCATGTTCTCGAACAGCTGCGGCCGCGCGCGGATATCGTCCAGCCTCAGCGTCTGTTGCATCAGCGAGCGATAACGGTCCACCCGTCCGACCAGGCCCACATCGCTGCGCGCGATCATGTTCGCCTCCATGGACATGTACAGGTACAGGCCCAGCACGCTGACCACCACGGCAGCCAGCAACGCAAACAGCAGCGCGGTGCGCAGCGTCAGGGAGCGGGAGCGCTTTCGGCGCATTCGCGCACCTCGCAGACGTAACCCATGCCACGCACGGTATGAATGAGCTTGGGCTCGAAGGGCCGGTCGATCTTGGCGCGCAGGCGCTTGATGGCGACATCGACCACATTGGTGTCGCTGTCGAAGTTCATGTCCCACACTTGCGAAGCGATCAGCGTGCGCGACAGCACCTCGCCTTCGCGGCGCACCAGCAGATGCAACAGGGTGAACTCCTTGTTGGTCAGCGCGATGGTGGTGCTCATACGCGTGACACGGCGCCTGAGCACGTCGATGTGCAGGTCAGCCAGGCGCAGTTGATCCGCCTCACGCACCACACCGCGGCGCAGCAGGGTGCGGATGCGCAGGACCAGTTCCGTAAATGAAAACGGCTTGACCAGGTAATCGTCGGCGCCCAGCTCCAGGCCTTGTATGCGGTCCTGCAGCTGGTCACGCGCGGTAAGAAACAGGACCGGCACGTCCTGCTGCGCGCGCAGCGCCTGCATTACCTGCCAGCCGTTCAAGCCAGGCAACATGACGTCCAGCACCACCAGGTCATAGGCGGTCTCTGTCGCCATGTGCAGGCCATCGGCGCCATTGCGCGTCCAGTCGACGGCGTAGCCCGACTCGCCCAGGCCTTTTTTCAGGTATTCCCCGGTCTTCGCATCGTCCTCGACCACCAATATCCGCACGCATCACCTCTGTGCATCATCTCTGTATCAGAGACTGCATTTTATCGATCCGGCGCCGCGGACTGGATGACATTTTTGTCATCCACGGGTCATGCTGGCGTCCCCTGCCCGGGAGGATCATGGATTCCGCTGTTCCCGACGCATGGACTGTCCGGACCCGCCGAGCCCTTGGCCCGGTGGGTCTCGTCAGCCCCGTCGGCCCCGTCCTTCTTCGGACTTCAGGTGTCTCAATGACACCGTGTGGAGATCAACACGATGAAATCTTTCCAGATTCGCGCCCTTGCAGCCAGCGTACTCCTGGCCGGCGGATTGGCCGCGGCGCATGCGCAACCGGCGCAACCCGCCCGTACGGCCGTGCGCGGCACGATAGACCAGGTCAGCGCCACCTCGCTGGAAGTCACCGCCCGCAACGGCACGAAGTCCACCATTACGCTGCCGGCCAATGTGCGCGTAGCCGCGGTGTCCGTCGCCAAGCTCACCGACATCAAGCCTGACAGCTACGTTGGAACCGCCGCCGTGCCGCAAGCCGACGGCACGCTGAAAGCCCTGGAAGTGCATGTATTCGCGGCCTCGCTGCGCGGCATGGGTGAAGGTTTCCGGCCCTGGGAAGGCGCCGACGGCAAGAAAGGCAGCATGACCAATGGCACGGTCGGCAGTGTGGTGACGACCAGCGGCACCACGATGAAGGTGAAATACAAGGAAGGAGAGAAAACGGTCGTGGTGCCGCCTGATGTACCGGTGGTCTACCTGGAACCGGGTGACGCCACCCTGATGAAGGTGGGCGCGCCGGCGCTGGTCTTCGCGCAGAAGGGCGATGGCGGAGCCTTGACGGCCATGAACGTCATCATCGGCAAGGACGGCACCATCCCGCCGATGTAAGCCCGACCGGTGTCCTTGCCTGATCGGGAGGGCAGCCGCTGCCTCTGCTCCTGGCCAAGGACACCGCCTGGTCACCAATGACGCCAATGCCGTTCAGGACATCCGCTTGAATACTTCCCGCTCCCCTCGCCCGCCGACACGCGTGCGGGTCCACACGCTGCCGGTGCGCCTGACGCATTGGGTAAACGTCTATGCCATGGCCTGCATGTTCATGAGCGGCTGGGCCATCTACAACGCCTCGCCCATTTTCGGTTTCAGCTTTCCAGAGTGGGCCACCCTGGGCGGCTGGCTGGGCGCGGCCACCATCTGGCATTTCGCCGTGATGTGGCTGCTGGTGGCCAACGGACTGCTCTATCTGCTGGCGGGCATATTCAACGGCCATTTGCGGCGCGACCTGCTGAGCGTCAGCGTGGCGGACGTGCGGCACGACGTGATAGCCGCCCTGCGCATGCGGCTGGGCCATCGCATCGGGCATTACAACGCCGTGCAGAAGGCCATGTACCTGGGCGTCCTGCTGCTGGGCCTGCTGCTGGTGCTGTCGGGCCTGGCCATCTGGAAACCAGTGCAGCTGCAGGAACTGACCGCGCTGTTCGGCGGCTTCGCGGCCGCGCGCGTGGTGCACTTCCTGGCCATGGCGGGCATCGGCCTGTTCGTGGTGGTGCATCTGCTGATGGTGCTGCTGGTGCCCCGCACGCTGCCGCCCATGATCACGGGGCGGGCAAGGCTGCATCCGGCCGGGGAGCGGCACGATGCCTGAACGCAAGCAGACCCGATCGATGCCGGAACGCAAACAGGCCAAGCTGGTGCTGGAGCCGGCGCAACGCACCGCCCTGGTCAACACGCAGCGGCGCCTGCTGCTGCGCGGGGGCTTGAGCCTGGGCGGCCTGGCCATGCTGTCCGGCTGCAATCTGCAGGACGGCGATACCTTCGACAAAGTACTTTGGGCCATGTCCCGCTGGAACGACAAGGTGCAGGCGTGGCTGTTCAGCCAGGACAAGCTGGCGCCCACCTACAGCGCCAGCGACATCACCAAGCCCTTCCCTTTCAACGCTTTCTATCCCGAGTACAACGTACCGGAGATCGACCTGTCCGATTACCAGCTGGAAGTATCCGGCATGGTGGCGGATAAGAAGCCCTGGACCCTGGAAAAGCTGCGCGGCCTGCCACAGGCCAGCCAGATCACGCGGCTGATCTGCATCGAAGGCTGGAGCGCCATCGGGCAATGGGGCGGCGTGCCGCTGAAGACGTTCCTGCAGCACATCGGCGCCGACTTGAGCGCGCGCTATGTAGGCTTCAAGTGCGCGGACCGCTATTACTCCAGCATAGACATGGCCACCGCCCTGCATCCGCAGACCATCCTGGCGCTGGATTTCGGTGGCGAGGCCCTGCCGCCCGATTTCGGCAACCCGCTGCGCCTGCGGGTGCCGACCAAGCTCGGGTTCAAGAATCCCAAGCACATCATGGCGATCTTCGTGAGCAATACCTATCCAGGCGGGTATTGGGAAGACCAGGGCTATAACTGGTTCAGCGGGATCTAGACGTAGCGGCCGTAGCGGCGGACCGACGGCCCGCGCGGCAGGTCGCGCCCGCCAAGCTGCCCCTTTGGGCTGCCCGGGGTCCGTGCGGCTCAGGCAGTCAGCACCGCGCGCCCCACGACCTTGCCGGCCGCCAGCGATGCCAGCACCGCGTCGGCCTGGTCCAGGGGATGACGATGCACCGGAATCGGCTTGACCTTGCCCTCGCGCACCAGCGCCATCAACTCGCGCAGCTCTTGCAGATTGCCCACATAGCTGCCGATGATGGAGATAGCCTTCATGGGAATCAGCGCCAGCGGCCAGGTCGCGCCGCCGCCGAACAGCCCCACGATGACCAGTTTGCCGCCCTTGATCATGGCGTCGAAGGCAGCGCCCGTCGTGGCCGGCGCGCCGACCAGGTCGACCGCCGCCTGCAGGGGCTTGCCGCCATTGGCCTTGACGATCTGCTGCGCCGCATCGGGGGCGGCGCCGTCGATGGCCGCCAGGGCGCCCGCGTCCAGCGCCGCCTGGCGCTTGGCGGGATCGATGTCCACCACGATGGCGCCCTTGCCACCCAGGGCATGCAGGATCTCGATCGCCATCAAGCCCAGGCCTCCGGCGCCGAAGATGGCGATGGGATGGTCGCGGTAGATTTCCGCGCCGATCTGGCGCAGGGCCGAATAGGTCGTCAGGCCCGAGCACGCGTAGGGCGCCACGGTAGCGGGATCCAGGTCGCCGATGTCGATCAGGTAACGCGCGTCGGGAACCCGCAAGTATTCCGCGTAGCCGCCCGGCCGATAGACGCCCAGCGACTGGGGCGCCGCGCAATGATTCTCGCGTCCGCTCGCGCAGGCGGGGCAGTCGCCGCAACCTATCCACGGAAAGACCAGATAATTGCGGCCGGCCTCGACGCCCTTGGCCTGCGGGCCCATGGCGTGCAATGCGCCGACCGTCTCATGCCCCAGCGTCAAGGGCAGCTTGACGCCGCGGTCCTTGAGCGACAAGCGCTTGCCCTGGCCCAGGTCATAACCGCCCTCCCACAGATGGAGGTCACTGTGGCACACCCCGGCCGCCCGCACCCGCAACAGCACTTCGGCGCCCTGTACTTCGGGCATCGGCTGTTCGAGCAATTGCAGGGGTTGGTGGAAGTCGACGACGCAATAGCATTTCATGGCATGTCTCTCCGTTCTTGTTGTCAGCACCAGAAGGATGAAATACGCCGTGGCGGGCATGCGCTGTCGGCCAGCGACAGGCACGCCTGGCCCGCGGGCGCGCTGGACAGGATACGCCAGAAAATGCCTGACCGCCTTTCGCTGCGCGCCGGCCGTCTCTATCGCTCCGCGCGCACGATGCGGCGATGCCAGGCGATGGCCCCGCGCACGGCGAGCCCGCGCGGCGTTGCGGGACGCAGCCCGCTTGGCCGTTCGAAAGCCAAGGCGTCGGCCAATTGGGGCAAGGGCGCGGGCCCCACGGCAAGGACCAGGCGACCGACCCGGCTACTGCCTCGGCGCGAAGCCCCGTCGCCCTATTCCGGCTTGATGTTGTTTTCCTTGACGACCTTGCGCCAGCGGGCCTCTTCCTTGTTCACGTACGTATCCAGTTCGGCGGGATCGCCGGTGCGCACCGCCAGGCCCTCGTACTCCATGCGCTTGCGGAAATCATCCGACTGGGTTGCCTCCCGCGCGGCGGCATTGAGTTTCTGGATGACGTCCTTGGGCGTGGCCGCGGGCACATACAGGCCATACCAGCTTTCCACCGAATAACCCGGCAGCGTCGCGGCCACGGTGGGGACGCCCGGCCAGGCCGCCGACGGCTGCGGGCTGGTCACGGCCAGGGCGCGCAGCTTGCCCTGCTGCACAAAGCCGGACACCGCGGCGGCGGTGGCGAACATCACGTCGATACGCTCGCCCAGCAGGTCGGTCAGCGCCGGGCCCGCGCCCCGGTAAGGCACGTGCGTCATCGGCACTTTGGCCAGATTGGCGAACAGCTCGCCAGCCAGGTGGGCCGACGTTCCTATGCCCTGTGACGCATAGGTCAAGCCCTTGTCCTTGGACCTGGCCGCGGCGATGACGTCCTGCACGCTGTGAAACGGACTGTTGGCGGGCACCACCATCACGTTCGGACCGGTCCCTATCAACGCCACCGGCGCGAAGGCGGTCTTGTAGTCATACGGCAAGGAGGGCTGCAGGCTGGGATTCACGGCATGGGCGAACGAAGCCATGTCGATGGTGTAGCCGTCCGGGGCACTCTTGGCGACGAAGTCGGTGCCGACGATGGTACCCGCCCCCGGCTTGTTGTCGACGATGACCGACTCCTTCAAGACCTTGCCCATGCCCGCCCCCAGCGTACGCGCTATGGTGTCCGTGCCGCCGCCGGGCGCGAAAGGCACGACCAGCCGTATCGGTTTATCCGGGAAGGCTGCCAGCGCAGTGTGGGTGGCGGTGCTCGCCAACAAGGCCAAAGCAGCGCAGGCGTATGCCTTGCGCAGGAATCCTGGGGTCATCTCTCGTCTCCGTCGCGGCCTGGGCCGGCTTGTTTTTCTACGCGCGTCACCGATGACGTCACGATGGCCTAGCTTAGATGGACGCTGGACGGACCGACAGCCTCGATTTTCAATAGACGGAATGAGGAGCAGCGCGCGATGCGGTGCGCGTGATTCCTCCCTTCACTGATTTCCTTGCTGCTTCGTTGTTCTTGTGAGCCATCAAGCGGGATGAGTTTGCGCAATGATTACGCAAACTCGAAGAAAACTGCGCAATAACTGATCAAAACACCGTGAGATCGGAAAAATTTCTTCGACTTATCGAAAAAAATCGCAGAGAGACTTGCGCACTCAAAAAAATACGTGCTATATTCTCTCTTCTTCACCGCCGGTCCCCGATAGCTCAGTCGGTAGAGCGACGGACTGTTAATCCGCAGGTCGCTGGTTCGAGCCCAGCTCGGGGAGCCATACAAAAGGTTGTGAAGAGAAGTACCGACACCAGAAACCGCCGCAAGGCGGTTTTTGCTTTGGGCCGCCGCAAGGCGGCCCTTGGCATTTGGGCCTTGTATTCGCGTGGATCAGGCGGGCGTTTCTCCTCTTCAGCGTGGTGCGATAACGACATAGCGCTGTGGAAATTAGTCGCAAACTCGCGACTGATGTATGCATGTTTCATGCGATATGCCGGTTCATTTCAACAAAACGCAGTTCTTGACGTTTTGTTCTCCACTGCCTCTTTTGCTCTACCAAATTGGTGATTCGGTTTTTGTATTTAAGAGATAACATACAAACATCACGCCTTGGAGGTGGGCCAGATCCCACCAATTTGCTGGTGGCGATCCCACCAATTTCACCCGTTTTTTTTGAGCACCAGTATGAACACGGATCTGCGCGCCACGGTAATTCAACTCGACGCTGGCTTGCGCATGATCCACAGCGCACTCGAACATCTTCGGCAACACCTGGAACCGCGTGTCGAAGTGGGCTGGCGGCTTTCGGAAGAAGGTTGGATCCTGGTCACGCCCGATAATCGCAAGCTGCAATTAGGCAATGCTGAAAGAGCCCTGCTGCTGGCCCTGGCCCGCCATCCGGCGCGGCAGATGAAGCGTGACGAGTTGGTTCAGACGATCAACGACACGCTGGAATCGGATCACTACAACACCGCTGCCCTGTCGGTGATGATCAGCCGCCTGCGCAAGAAAGCGACCGCCGATGGTGTCGACCTGCCCTTGCACGCCGTGCGTGGGCAAGGCTATGCCTTGTCGAGCGGCATCGACATCAGCACGCCGGCACCCAAGGCAGTGCGCGGATAAGCGCGCAGATATACGGGCGCAACGCGCGCATGCAAAAAGGGCAGCCCGTTGGGCTGCCCTTTTCACTTTTATGGTGCCGGCAAGAGGAGTCGAACCCCCGACCTTCGCATTACGAATGCGCTGCTCTACCAACTGAGCTATGCCGGCTAAAACCTGTACTTACCGCGCTGAACTACCCGGCATCACTGCTGAGGAACTCTCGATAAGAGCCCGCAACTATAGCACAAGAAATTTGGCTGCATAGCGCCATATAGAAAAATTTTGGCATGTCGAACCTACCCCTCCCTTTGCAAACCCGAATGGACACGAGCACCCAAGCATTACCTTAATAAAATTCATTTATATGATATATATAAATAATTGTCCTCTGTGCGGTACACTCCACGCCTGCTTCCGGAACGTGTTTCATGAATAACCTGTATTCCCCCGCCATGCCCTTGGGCAGCCCCCTGTATGAACAGATCAAGCATGCGCTGCTGGCGGCGCTGGCGCAGGGTGAATGGAAGCAAGGCGACGCCATCCCGCCGGAAAAAATCCTGGCGGAACGCTTCGGCGTATCGATAGGTACGCTACGCAAGGCCATCGACGAACTGGCGGCGGAAAACATCCTGGTGCGCCATCAAGGCCGCGGCACCTACGTCGCTGTGCATACGCGCAACCCGCACTTCTTCAAATTCTTCCGCATCGTGCGGCAGGATGGCAAGAAATCCTACCCCACCACACAGCTGATGCGCTTTCGCCGCGTGCGCGCGGCCGCGGCCGTGCGCGAGAAGCTGGGTCTGGCCAGCGGCGCGCAAGTCTTCGAGTTCAACAACGTGCTGTCGCTCAATGGCGACGTGGTCATGGTCGACGAGATCTGCCTGCCCGAAGCCCTGTTCCCCGCCATGACCGAGCAGCAGTTGCGTGAACGGCCCAGCACGCTGTACAGCCTGTACCAGGACGCCTTCGGCGTGAATGTCATCGGCACCGACGAACGCCTGCGCACGGGCCTGGCTGGCCCCGCGCATGCGCAATGGCTGGGCGTGCCCGAAGGCGAGCCGCTGTTGCAGATCCGTCGGGTCGCCTATTCGTATCACGGCATGCCCGTGGAATGGCGCGTCTCGCATGTGAACACCGAGGCCTATGAATATTTGGGCCAGGAACACACAACGATCAGTTGAGACCAGACGGGGCAGACTAGCTGAGGGGCATCGCCCTCGTGCCCCGCAGACTATCAGGGAATGCCGACCAAGTTGTACGTCATCGTACAAATAAAGACTTCCTCTCACGCCCAGCTTTTTACAAGCACTCCGGCCGCAATCGGTTTATATTGTTTGGCGTCAGCTGACGGGTCGGACATAGAATCACGGCCCCAGGTTGTACGATGACAAACAATACCGTGAACCGCCCAGGAGACGCTGGTCCCCATGCAAGCCAAGCCCGCCCCGCTCTATATCCGCATCCACGACGACGACAACGTGGCCATCGTCGTCAATGACGGCGGCCTGCCCGCCGGCACCGAATTCCCCGACGGCCTGGTCCTGCGCGAGCATGTGCCGCAAGGCCACAAGGTCGCCTTGCGCGACCTTGCCACGGGCGACGCCATCGTGCGCTACCACGTGACCATCGGCTACGCCGCGCAGGAATTGCCGCGCGGCAGTTGGGTCAACGAACGCGTGACCACCATGCCCGCCGCCCCCGGCCTGGACGACCTGCCCATCGCCACCCGCGTGCCGCCGCCTGCCCCGCCGCTTGAAGGCTATACCTTCGAGGGCTATCGCAATGCCGACGGTTCGGTGGGCACCCGCAACATCCTGGCCATCACCACCACCGTGCAATGCGTCTCGGGCGTGGTCGAACACGCGGTCAAGCGTATCCGCGCGGAATTGCTGCCGCGCTATCCGCACGTCGACGACGTGGTGGGCATCGAACACACCTACGGCTGTGGCGTGGCCATCGACGCGCCAGACGCCATCATCCCCATCCGCACGCTGCGCAACATCAGCCAGAACCCCAATTTCGGCGGCACGGCGATGATGGTCAGCCTGGGCTGCGAAAAGCTGCAACCGGACCGCCTGCTGCCGCCGGGCAGCATTCCCCTGCTGGATCGCGGCAATCGCGTCGATACGGTGACCTTGCAGGACGAGGCCCATGTCGGTTTCGAGTCCATGGTGACGAACATCATGCAGACTGCCGAACGCCACCTTGAAGAACTGAACAAGCGGCGCCGCGTCACCTGTCCGGTCTCCGACCTGGTGGTCGGCGTGCAGTGCGGCGGCAGCGATGCGTTCTCCGGCGTGACCGCCAACCCCGCGGTCGGCTTCGCCAGCGACCTGCTGGTGCGCGCCGGCGGCACGGTGATGTTTTCGGAAAACACGGAAGTGCGCGACGGCATCGCGCAGTTGACCGCGCGCGCGGCCACGCCGGAAGTGGCTGAAGCCTTGATCCGCGAGATGGATTGGTACGACCGCTATCTGCAACGCGGCATGGCGGACCGCAGCGCCAACACCTCGCCCGGCAACAAGAAAGGCGGCCTGTCCAATATCGTCGAAAAGGCCATGGGCTCGATCGCCAAGTCGGGACACTCGGCGATCTCCGGCGTGCTTGCACCCGGCGAAAAACTCAAGACCAAAGGCTTGATCTACACCGCGACGCCCGCCAGCGATTTCATCTGCGGCACGCTGCAATTGGCGGCCGGCATGAACCTGCATATCTTCACCACCGGCCGAGGCACGCCTTATGGCCTGGCCGAAGTGCCGGTCATCAAGGTGGCCACGCGCGATGACCTGGCGCGGCGCTGGTTCGACCTGATGGACGTGAACGCCGGCAGCATCGCCACCGGGCAGGCCTCCATCGCCGATGTCGGCTGGGAGTTGTTCCACTGCATGCTGGACGTCGCCAGCGGCCGCAAGAAGAGCCGGGCCGAAGCCCTGGGCCTGCACAATTCGCTGGCCCTGTTCAACCCGGCACCGGTGACCTGAAAGCGTCACGTTAATACAGCAGCGCCACACGTTGGCGCTGCACGCCGGCCACCGTCTTGACGAGACGTTGATCTCCCGCTCGACATCGGACGCGCCGTTCCAGCTGACCGGGTGTTATCACAACCTGCTTCG
Organism: Achromobacter sp. HZ34; assembly: GCF_002209485.1. Lineage (GTDB taxonomy): Bacteria > Pseudomonadota > Gammaproteobacteria > Burkholderiales > Burkholderiaceae_B > Bordetella_C. Next base: position 165,400 of record NZ_NJIX01000008.1, read on the forward strand.
CAGATGGAGCGACGTCTGAGGATCCCGCTCAGGCCTGCAAGGCGAAGGACAGGTCGCCCAGGTAGTCCATCTTGCCCAGGGGCACGCCCTGGTTGCGCAGGATGTCGTAGGCGGTGGTGACGTGGAAGTAGAAATTCGGCAGCGCGAACGTCGTCAGGTAGGGAACGGGCGTGAACTTCAAAGTGCCGCGGCCGGTCTTGATCTCGATCGGGCGTTGCATGTCGGCGTTGACGTCGTCTTCCGCCACCGTTTCCAGGAACTGCACGGTCTTGGCGATGCGTTCGCGCAATTCCGCGAAGGTGGTCTCGGTGTCGGCCATGGACGGCACGGCCAAACCGGCCAGGCGCGCGCCACCGGCCTTGGCCGCATCGCTGGCGGATTGCACCTGGCGTACCAGATTGAACATATCCGGCGCCAGTTTGGCCTGCAGCAACTGGTCAGCGGGCACACCCTGCTCCTGCGCATGGGCTTCGCCCTTGCGCAGCAGTTCGGCCAGCACGTTCAGGCCACGCAGGAAAACGGGAATGGAAACTTGGAATAGCGGCATGAGGGCATCCTCGATAGATTGGGGCATAAACATATGGCCCGGCATATAGCGCGCTCGATACTACGCCTGTCCCCTGACACCAAGTTTGAATCCCCCAGGCCGCACCGGGTTGCTTCTATTCCGCCGCCAGCTTGCGCGACAGATCCTTGGGCAAGGGGAAAGCAACGCTTTCTTCGAGCCCGGGCATGGTGCGCACCGACACCGCGCCAAGTTCCTTGACGCGGTTGATCACCTGCTGCACCAGCACCTCAGGCGCCGACGCGCCAGCCGTGATGCCGATACGCTGGCGCCCCTCCAGCCACTCGGGCTCGATGGAAGCAGCACCGTCGACCAGATAGGCGGCCACGCCGATGCGTTCCGCCACTTCACGCAGGCGATTCGAATTCGAGCTGTTGGGACTGCCCACCACCAGCACCAGGTCGCATTCCGGCGCCAGCACCTTCACGGCGTCCTGGCGATTCTGCGTGGCATAGCAGATATCGCTTTTGCGCGGCTCGGCGATGGTGGGAAAGCGCGCCTTCAAGGCCCCCGCGACGGCGGCGGCGTCGTCGACCGACAGCGTCGTCTGCGTCACATAGGCCAGATTGTCCGGATCCTTCACCACCAGGGCAGCGACGTCCTCGGCCGTTTCCACCAGGTACATGCCGCCCGCCGCCTGGCCCAGCGTGCCTTCGACCTCGGGATGCCCCTTGTGGCCGATCATCACCACCTCGCGGCCGGCGGCGCGCATGCGCGCCACTTCCACGTGGACCTTGGTCACCAGCGGACACGTGGCGTCGAACACGCGCAGGCCGCGCGCATCGGCTTCGGCGCGCACCGCCTTGGACACGCCGTGCGCGGAAAACACCACGATGGCGCCGGCGGGAGCGTCCTCCAGTTCGTCGATGAAGATGGCGCCCTTGCCACGCAAGTCTTCCACCACATAGCGGTTGTGGACGATTTCATGGCGGACGTAGATCGGCGCGCCGTGCAGTTCCAGCGCGCGCTCGACGATGTCGATGGCGCGATCGACGCCGGCACAGAAGCCGCGCGGCTGCGCCAGCAGCACTTGGGCGTCCAGCGCGGTAACCATGGAAACGCCGGCACGCATCACAACACCCCCAGGATGTCGACGTCCAGGCGCAAGGCCGTGCCGGCCAGGGGATGATTGAAGTCGAACACCGCGCCGGTGTCGTCCAGGCTCTTCAGGACGCCCGAGTAGCGGCCGCCGTTGGGGGCCTTGAACTCGACCAGATCGCCCGGCTCGAAAGTGGCGTCAGGACCGGCATGCTCGGTCAGCATGGTGCGCGTGACGCGTTGGATCAGGTCCGGATTGCGGTCGCCGTAGGCCTCGGCCGGCGTCAGCGTGGTGCTGAAGACGCTGCCTTCGGGCTGGCCCAGCAACGCGGCCTCCATGCCCGGCGCCCATTGGCCCGTCCCCATCTGCAGGGTGGCGGGCCGGCCCGTGAAGGTATCGGCAAAGGTGGAACCCGCGGCCGGGCCCGACGCCAGCACGATGCGATAGTGCAGGGTCAGGTAGGAATCCGGACGGACAAATACTTGCGTGGAGTCAGCTGCGGCGCTCAAGGTCTGTCACCGTTAAGGCGAAATGCAAAAGCGTGATTTTAAAGCTTTATTGAAATGCTTTTTTGAGCGCGCTTTTCCAGCGCCCCGCCCCGGGGCCGCCCGCCCTCCTCCTCCTTGACGTCCCAGGCCATGACCATGCACGCGAAACTGTTCCCTTGCCCCACCGACCACCTGTCGGTACAAGCCCCCGACCGCCCGCGCGAACGGCTGCTGCGCCTGGGCCCCGCCGCGCTCGACGATGCCGAACTGCTGGCCGTGGTACTGTGTACCGGCCTGCCGGGCCGCCCCGTCATGGCGCTGGCACGGCAGATCATCGAGCGTTACGGCGGCCTGCGCGGCCTGCTGGCGGCGCCACCCGAAGTCCTGCGCGCCACCCCGGGGCTGGGCAGCGCCAAGACCTGCCAGTTGCTCAGCGTGCTGGAACTGGCCCGCCGCGCCCTCCATGAAGCACTGGCGCAGGGGCGAGCCCTGGATCACCCGGACCTGGTCAAGCAATATTGCGTGGCACTGCTGGGCCACCGCAAGGTCGAGCACTGCCTGGCCCTGTACCTGGATAACGGCTTGCGCCTGATCGCCACTGGAGAAGTGGCGCGCGGCACCCTGACCAAGGCCGCCGTCTACCCGCGCGAAATCGTCCGGGATGCCCTGCGCCATCATGCGGCGGCGCTCATCCTGACCCATAATCATCCATCCGGCCGCGCCGAACCCTCCGAAGCGGACCTGCGCCTGACACGGCATGTCCGGCGTGCCCTGGCCCTGGTGGAGATCCGCCTGCTGGACCACTTGATCGTGGCGGGCGGCGCGGTGCTGTCGCTGGCGGAACACGGCAAGCTTGGATAGGCCTTGCCCTGAATCGCCAATTCGGGCTAGAATCGTGAGTTACTTTTTGGATACGTGGCCCCTTGCCGTCTCCGCCCGGCTGTCAGGAACCTGACGGCAACCGGGTAGCAGATACCCATGGCAGGCAAGCGCGGAGCAGTAGCGCTGGCTGGCGACCCGCCCAACCCCTGAGGAAGAAATGAAAGAGAATACTCACCCCGAATACCGCGAAGTGGTGTTCCTGGACGTCCAGACCCAAAAGAAGATCATCACCCGCTCGACGATCAACACCCGTGAAACCATCGAAATCGATGGCAAGACTTACCCGTTGTTCAAGTGCGACGTGACCTCGGATTCGCATCCCTTCTATACCGGCGCCCAGACCCGCATCGTCGAAACCGGCCGCGTGGAAAAATTCCGTGCCCGTTTCGCCCGCACCACCGGCGCCGCCAAGCCCGCCGCTTCTGCCTGATACGGCTAAGCGCACGCGCGAAGAAAGCAGCCTGCGGGCTGCTTTTTTTTCTACCCGGTAAATTACCTACGTGTCACCACTCTCACGAACCACCCCGGCACGGCTGACCGCCACCGCCACCGTCAAGCTGCCGCGCCTGGTCCTCATCGTCCTGGCCCTGGCTTATATCGTCTCGGGTCTGTTCATGCGCGACCCGTGGAAGACGGACGACGTCGTCGGCCTGGCGACCATGCTGACGGCGGTGCGCGACGGCGCCTGGCTGCTGCCTCAGGTCGGCCACCTGGCCCATGCCGAGGAAGGCCCGCTGATCACCTGGGTGGGCGCGGCGTCGGTGCATTTGTTCGGCCCCTGGATCGGCGATATCACCGCCGGGCGCCTGCCCAACCTGCTGTGGTTCGGCATCACCACCGTTTGTGTGTGGTACGGCACCTACCTGCTGGGCCGCCGGGCCGAAGCGCAGCCGCTGGCGCTGCCTTTCGGCGGCGAACCCACCGTGCGGGACTACGGCCGCATGCTGGCCGATGCCGCCCTGCTGCTGTTCCTGGCGACGGTGGGCATCCTGCAGCGCCTGCACGAGACCTCCGAAATACCTGCCATCATCGCCGGCCAGGCCGTGGTGTATTACTCCCTGGCCCGCATGCTGGACCGGCCCATAACCGGCGCCATCACCCTGGCCCTGTCCCTGGCGGGTTGCTTCCTGACGCGCGGCTGGGTCGGCGGCGCACCGGTCATGCTGGCCACGTTGCTGGCCTTCTATCCGCGCAGCGCGCTATGGGAACGGCGCCGCTGGCTGCCCCTGGTGGCCATCGCTACCGCGCTGCTGATCCTGGCATGGTGGATACCCGCCACCCACACCAGCGAGTATTGGGTGCGCAACTGGAAGTTGTGGAACCTGAATAATTTCGACTGGCCGGATGCGGCCGACCTGCTGCGCACCCTGCGCGACCTGCCCTGGTACCTGTGGCCCACGTGGCCGCTGGCATTGCTGGCGGTGTGGCGCTGGCGCGCCTGGCGCTTTTCGCCGCACATCTGGCTGCCCTTGAGCCTGCTGATCTGCGCGGTGCTGCTGCTGGTCTTCATCGACGAACCCAGCGAGTCCGAGTTCGTGATGCTGTCGGTGCCTTGCGCCGTGCTCGCGGCCTTCTCCCTGCCTACTCTGCGCCGCGCCGTGGTCAACACGCTGGACTGGTTCGCGGTGATGTGTTTTTCGCTGACCGCCGCCACCGCCTGGCTGGGCTGGGTCGCGCTGAATTTCGGCATCCCTCCCAAGATCGCCCATAACATCGCGCGCCAGACCACCGGCTATGTGTCGGAAATCTCCTGGCCGGCCACCCTGCTGGGGCTGGCGGTCACCGCGGGCTGGGTGGCCCTGGTCGTCTGGCGCCTGCGCGTGCGGCCCACGGCCTTGTGGCGCGGTACCGTGATGTCGGCGGCGGGCCTGGCTTCGACGTGGATACTGCTGGTGCTGCTGTGGCAACCGCCGGTCGACTACGCGCGCAGCTATCGCCAGGCCTCCCATGAATTGGCGGCCGCCATCGCGCAGACGGTGCGGCCGGGCGAATGCGTGCGCGGGCTGGGCCTGGGCAATGGCCAACGCGCCTCCTTCCTGGTCTTCGACAACCTGAACTTCCCGTACGACAGCAGGTGCACGGTGGTGCTGCAGCAGACCACGCGCAACAGCTTGCGCGACGGCACCGCCGCCTATAGCGATGGCGCCGAGGTGCTTTGGCAAGGCGGCCGTTTGGCCGACCGTACGGAAGTCTTCCGCCTGCTGCGCGTACCGCCCCTGCCCTCCGGACCGCGATGAGCACCGCCGTACCGCCCACCGCGTCCTTTGGCGCGGCGCTGCGCGCCATCGTGCGCCAGGCCTGGCCGGTCCTGATCAGCCAGTGGGCCGGTATTGCCTTCGGCGTATTGGATACCGCCATGACCGGGCACTCCAGCCCGGCCGACCTGGCCGCCATGTCGCTGTCGGCTTCGGTCTACATCACCGTGTTCGTCGGCCTGATGGGCGTGGTGCATGCCCTCATTCCCATCCTCGCCCAGCATTACGGCGGCGGCCGCCACCACGATGTGGGCGCGACCTGGGGCCAGGGAATCTGGCTGGCGCTGGGCCTGTCCGTGGTGGGCGCGGTGCTGATGCTGTTTCCCGATATGTGGCTGTCGTTCTCGGGCGACGTCGCGCCGCAGGTACGCGAGCGCATCGCCTCCTATCTGCAGGCGCTGGTGCTGGCCTTGCCGGCGGCGCTGGTCTTCCGCACCATCTATGCCCTGGGTACCGCGGTCTCGCGGCCCAAGCTGGTCATGGGTATCAACCTGGCGGGCGTGGCCCTGAAGGCCTTGCTGAACTGGGTGCTGATCTACGGCAAGCTGGGCCTGCCGGCCATGGGCGCCACGGGCGCGGGCCTGGCCAGCGCCATCGTGTCCTGGATCAGCCTGGCGCTGGGCCTGTGGATGCTGCGCACGGACAGCTACTACCGGCGCTTTCATCTGCGCCTGGGACGGCCGCGCTGGGCCCCGCTGAAGGAACTGCTGCGCCTGGGCCTGCCCATGGGCGGTTCCTATCTGGTCGAAGTCTGCGCGTTCACCTTCATGGCGTTGCTGGTGGCGCGCGAAGGCACGCTGGTCAGCGGTGGGCACCAGATCATGTCCAACCTGGCCGCGCTGTGCTACATGATGCCGATGGCGTTGGGGGTGGCGACCGCGGCGTTGACGGCGCAGGCCATCGGTGCGGGCCAGTTTCATCTGGCGCAGCGTACCGGCCTGGCGGGCCTGGCGCTGGGTGTGATGGGCGCGCTATTGACCGCGCTGGTGCTGTGGACGGGACAGCCGCTGATCATCGCGGCGTATACGGATAATGCCCAAGTGGCCCTGGTGGCCGCCAGCCTGCTGCAGGTGATCCCGCTTTTTCATCTGTTCGATGCCATGCAGTGCATCAACAGTTATCTGCTGCGTGCCTACAAGGTGGCGGTGGTGCCCTTGCTGCTGCAGGTGCTGGCCTTGGGCCTGGTCGGGCTGGTCGGCGGCTGGTGGCTGGGCTTCGGTCCGGCGGCGGGCGGCCTGGACTGGTTGCGCGAGATCGTGATCCCCAGCTCACCGCGCGGCGCCGGCACCATGTGGCTGATGGCCATGGTCGGCCTGGCCCTTTCGGCCGCGCTGCTGCACGCCTGGTATTGGCACATCGTGCGCCGCAGCTTGCGCGGGGAAACACCGGGGGCGGTCACGGCGTGAAGCCGTGGCCATGGCGGTTGGCTGCGCTCCGGCGCTGGATGCGCGCCGGCACGGCCTGTCCCCCTCAATATACCGGCGTGACCAGCGGCTTGCCGGCGAAGAAGCACTCGGCGTTTTCCAGGAACTTGCGCACGGACGCGTCGATGGCCTGCGGCGAGATGCCGGCGATGTGGGGCGTCAGCACCGCGTTGTCGAAATCGAGCAAAGGCGCGGGCGGGGTCGGTTCGTTTTCGTAGACGTCCAGGGCAGCCGCGTGCAGGCGGCCTTCGCGCAGGGCGTCGGCCACGGCCTCCGTATCCACCAGCGTGCCGCGCGCGATGTTCACCAGCACCCCTTGCGGTCCCAGCGCGTCCAGGATGGCGCGGTTGATGATGTGGTACGTCGCCGCGCCGCCCGGTGCGGCCACCACCAGGAAATCGGCCCATGCGGCCAGGCTGGCCAAGTCTTCGAAATAGGTGAAATCGACGTCGTCGCGGCGGCTGCGGTTGTGGTACCCGACCTCCATGTGAAAGCCCAACGCGCGCCGCGCGACCTTCTTGCCGATGGCGCCCATGCCCAGGATGCCCAGGCGGCGGAACGAGACCTGGGGCGGGCGCGGGATGTCGTCGCGCCACAGGCCATTGCGCACGCCGGTGTTCAGGAAAGGCAGGCGCCGCACGGCCGCCAGCAACAGCATCATGGCGTGATCGGCAACCGCATCGTCGTTGGTGCCGGCGGCGTTCGACACGGGAATACCCAGCTCGCGGGCGCGCGCCACCGCGACGTTTTCGTAGCCGACGCCGACGGTGGAGATCAGCCGCAGCTTGGGCAGGCGGTCGATTTCGCTGGCGAGCAAGCCGTTGGTGCCATTGGTCAGGACCACTTCGATTTCATGTCCCCGCGCTGCGATCTGTTGCTCGCCGTTGGAGCGGTCGGCGCCCAGTTGCGCATTCGGGGCGTAGATCATGTGGAAGCGTTCAGCGACCAGGGCGCGGTGTTCTTCGGACAGGAACACCAGCACGAGTAAAACGGGTTTCATGCTTGTCTCGATTCCTTGTATTTGCCCCCGAGGGGTGTTGATCCTGGCGGCCGCGCGGGCGGCGTCACTCCACTTTCGCTCCGGAGGCGCGCACCAGATTACCCCATTTGATGATCTCGGCATCGACCAGTTTGCTGAATGCGGCGGGGCTGTCGCCGGCCGGTGTCGACCCCTGGTCGGCCAGGGTCTTCTTCACGGCAGCCTCTCCCAGCACCGCGTTGATGGCCTTGTTCATCTTGTCGACGATGGGAGCCGGCGTACCGGCAGGCGCCCACACGCCATTCCACAGCACGATTTCATAACCGGGCAGGCTTTCCGCCACGGCCGGCACGTCCGGCAAACGTGGCGAACGTTGCGCGGTCGTCACCGCCAGCGGCCGCAGCTTGCCGCTGTCGATGAAAGGCAATACCTCCACCAGTGGCGAAAACACCGCCTGGATCTGCCCGGACAACAAATCCATATTGGCCGGCGCACCGCCCTTGTACGGCACGTGATGCATGCTCAGATGCGCCATCTCGTTGAACATCGAACCGGACAGATGCTGCGAAGTTCCATTCCCGGCCGACCCGTAATAAACCGGCGTCTTGCTGTCCTTCGCATATTCGATGAAGGACTTCAACGACGTCACGGGCAACTTGGTGTTGACCATCAGCACATTGGGAATCAGCGACACCCGCGACACCGGTTGCAGGTCTTTCTGCACGTTCAAGGGCATGTTCGCGTACAGCGTCACGTTGGCGATCAGCGTGGTGGTCGAGAACAGGAACGTATAGCCGTCGGCGGCCGACTTGGCCACGTGGTCCGCGCCGACGTTGCCGCCCGCGCCAGCCCGGTTCTCCACCACCACCGGCTGCCCCAGGTAATGCGGCAGGCGCTGCGCCAGCAGGCGCGCGGTCGAGTCCGTGCTACCGCCCGGCGCCAGGGGCACCACCAGCGTCACGGGCCGCGCCGGCCAGGCACCGGCGCCCTCGGCCGCCGTAGCGGCATGCGCGGCCCCAGGCAGCGCCAAGGAACACAGCAGGGCCGCACAAGCGGCCGCGAATCGGGTTGTCATGTCGTCTCCTCCGGCGAACTATCTTGGTTCGCTCTATCAGGTATGGTCGGAATCCGGTGGTCCGGATACTGCTATTCAATCCTGCGCCTTCCCGATACAGGCATAGCGTCATCAAGACCGCATCGAGCGCGCCTGTCCACGGCAAACCACCTTCATTGGCCGTGGGGCCCTGCCATCAACGTTGCCCGTCGCCGACGCTGATCTTGTCGGCGCGCAAGCCGCCCAGGCGTTCATGCACGCGCGTGCCGGTGGACACGACCAGCGCGTAAAGCAGTTCGTGGGGCCGCGGACTGTCGATGGCGCCAACGTCCATGGTCGTGAAGTGGCTGCGCACATAAGCCGCTTCGATGTGATGCAAGGGGATCTGCAGCCGCGTGCCGGCCGAGGCCACCACTTTGGCCGCCGGCACGATGGACTTGGCCTGGGGCAGTTCCGCCCGCATGGACCAGCCGCCCGCCTCGTGCCAGATGGCGCCATGTTCCAGTTCGCCGCCCAGGCCGACGATGGCGCCCTTGCCATAGGCCTGCACCTTGTCCGCGCCCCCCACCGCCGCCAGCAGCTCCGGCACGATGGCCTTGGCCAGCACCTTGGCGTCCTCCACCAGGCCGGACAGATCTTCGACGTAGCGGCCGGCGTAGGGGTTCTTCAGCACCACGGCGATGCAGGCCATTTTGATCGGCTCACTGCGCGGCGGGCCGCCTTCGTGATAAATGGATTCAACGGTCAACAGCTTCTTGCGGATTTCCACGGGCATGTCTCGGTCTCCAGGAGATATGGGGGTGTTGGATGGGATGGGAAAAAGAAAGGGTTCGCCCAGGCGCATGCTTCAATTCCTGGTCTCCTTTTTTATTCTTGACGGCGGCCCCAGGCGGCCCGCCGTGTCAGTCGCGCGGCGCCGTGCCGAATTCGGCGCCGGCCCAGCGTTCGATGTGGCGGATGACTTCGACGTTGTCGCGCGGCCCGTCGCCCTGCGACAACGCAAATGCCAGGAACTGACGCGCGGCCGGATTGACCCGCATGGGCACTCCCAGCTTCTCCGCCTCGTCCAGGCACATCTTGACGTCCTTGTGCAGCAGCTCGGTGGTGAAGCGCACCGGAAAACTGCGGTCCAGCACGCACTGCGGAATACGTTCCAGCGTGGCGAAGGAGCGGCCGCTGGAAACATTGAGCACGTCCAGCAACGTGCGCGGGTCCAGGCCGGCCTTGACACCGTAGACCAGCGCTTCGCAGCTGGCGATCATGCTGGTGGCGTACAGCGTGTTGTTGATGATCTTGGTGGTCTGCCCCAGGCTGGCGTCCTCGCCCAGATAAAACAGGTTCTTGCCGATCACCCGCAATACGGCCTCCACTTCCTCGAAGGCCGCGCGCGGTCCGGCCGCCATCACGGCCAGCGTGCCCTTCTCCGCCGCCACGGTGCCGCCGCTCACCGGCGCGCCTATCATCGTCACGCCTTGCGCCGATACGATGGCCTCCACCTCCTTGGTCACCGAAGGCCCGGTGGTCGACATGTCGACCAGGATGCGCAGCCCCTTGACGTCCGCCAGCTCGCGCGCCACCTCGGCCACGATGGCCGGCATGGGCAGGCACAGCAGCACCACCGGCGCTTCAGCCGCCAAGGCGCGCACGCTGTCCATGCCACGCGCCCCCGCCTGCACCGCACGCGCCTGCGCCGCGGCCGAACGGTCATGCACCAGCAGTTCATGGCCCGCGTCCAGCAGGCGTTGCGCGAAATGGCGGCCGATATTGCCGACCCCGATCAAGCCCAGTTTCATCTCAGTCTCGCTCCAACGATGCGTGGGGATGCCGGATGCGGATCCCTCTGCCAGCATCCTAGGCAGCGGCGTCCGCGGTGGCGAGTGCTGAATCGGGGGTGGGGTATAACCTGAAGCTAATCGATGGCCTGCACGCGATGAGGGATGGGCCGGGCCGACCTATGCCCCGATGAGGGTCGGATTCAGCCGGGAAGCAGGCCGTGCGCCGGCAAACGCATACACTGTCGGTCATCCCCCGCATTTAATTGAATATTCAGCGGATCTTGCCATCCGCCCGCGCCCTACCGTGACCGATACCTCCCTGCCTTTCTCCTCCCTGCCCCTTCTGCCCGCCTTGCTGGAAAACCTGCAAGGGCTGGGTTTCGAGCAGATGACGCCTATCCAGGCGCACAGCCTGCCCCTGATCCTGGAAGGCCGCGACATCATCGCGCAAGCCAAGACCGGCAGCGGCAAGACCGCGGCTTTCGGCCTGGGTGTGCTGCAAAACCTGGATGTCAGCCGCCTGGTCCCGCAAGGGCTGGTGGTCTGTCCCACCCGCGAACTGGCCGACCAGGTGGCGCAGGAGTTGCGCCGGCTGGCCCGCCTGATCCCCAACGTCAAGATACTGACGCTGGTCGGCGGCGCCCCTGCCCGGCCCCAGGCCGAATCGCTCGCGCGCGGTGCGCATCTGGTGGTGGGCACGCCTGGCCGCATCCAGGACCACCTGGAACGGGCCAGCCTGGACCTGTCCAACCTGAACACCCTGGTGCTGGACGAGGCCGACCGCATGGTGGACATGGGCTTCCATGACGACATCGCCGCCATCGCGGCGCAATGTCCGGCCAAGCGCCAGACCCTGCTGTTCTCGGCGACGTATCCCGACAACATCCGCAAGCTCAGCGCCCGCTTCCTGCGCAATCCGGCCGAAGTGAAAGTGGCGGCGCAGCACGATGCCAGCCGCATCGAACAGATCTTCTATGAAATCGGCGAGAAGGACAGACTGGAGGCCGTGGCCACGCTGCTGGCCCACTTCCGTCCCGTATCCACACTGGCTTTCTGCAACACCAAGATCCGCAGCCACGACCTGGTCGAACATCTGCGGGCCAAAGGCATCAGCGCCCAGGCGCTCAATGGCGACCTGGAACAGCGCGAGCGCGATGAAATCCTGATCCAGTTCGCCAACCAGAGCTGCGCCGTGCTGGTCGCCACCGACGTGGCCGCGCGCGGGCTGGACATCCAGAACCTGGGCGCCGTGATCAATGTGGACGTGACCAAGGACACCGAAGTCCACGTGCACCGTATCGGCCGCAGCGGCCGTGGCGACCAGAAGGGGCTGGCGCTGAGCCTGTGCTCGCCCGAGGAAATGCGCTTCGCCACCCTGGTCGAGCAATACCAGGGGGCGCCGCTGCAATGGGCCGATTTGAAAACGCTGCGGCCCAAGGCCGACCGGCCCCTGCGCGCGCCCATGGTCACCCTGTGCATCCAGGGCGGCAAGAAAGACAAGCTGCGTCCCGGCGACCTGCTGGGCGCCTTGACCGGCGACGGCGGCCTGACGTTCGAACAGGTGGGCAAGATCAACATCACCGAGTTCAATGCCTACGTCGCCCTGGATCGGCAGATCGCCAAGCAGGCGTTTTCGCGCATCTCCAACAGCAATATCAAGGGCCGCCGCTTCCGCATGCGGTTCCTGGAAGAATTTTGAGCGGGCCGGCCTGCCATCGTGCCAGGCGATGTCAGGGAACCGGACTCCGGACTCCAGTCACCGGGCTCGGGGCACCGGGCTCAGGTCACTGATTTCAGGTCACCCGCAGTCGTCTTGCGCAGCAATTCGATGAACTTGTCGGCGTGGCTGCGGCCGGTGTCGAAGACCGACCGCACCACGCTGGGATAGAGCAGGATATCTTCCGCCAGCGGCAAGACCTGCACGTCGGGCCAGGCCATGCCGGCCATGGTGAACTCGTCGACCACGGCCACACCCGCGCCGGCACGCACCAGGCTGCACGCCATATCGGTCTGGTGGATATGGACGGACACCCGCATCGCCACGCCCGCCTTGTCGAACGCCGACGCCACCAACTGGCCGAAAGGAATATTCGGGTGATGCGCGATCAGCGGATGGCCGCCCAGGTCCGCCAGGCTGACCCGGCGCTTGCGTGCCAGGGCGTGGCCACGCGGCACCACGCACACCATGCGCCCTTCCAGGAAGGTCTCGACGCGCAGATTGGGATGCTCGATGGGCAGCACCGAAATCGCCAGGTCGACCTTCTTGCTCAGAACTTCCTGCGCCATGCCATTGAGCAGGATCTGGACAAAATTTACCTGGATATTGGGGTACTCGCGCACGAATGCCGTGATGGTGGCCGCCACGACGCCACGGCTCAGCGCCGGACTGCAAGCCAGGTTCAAGGTCCCCGACTGGCCGCTGGCCAGGCCACGCGCGAACTCGTCGATGCGCAGCACATGTTCGTAGCAGTGATTCACTTCACGGTACAGCGCCTCCGCTTCGACGGTGGGCACCAGCTTGCCCTTGACGCGGCGGAACAGCGCCAGGCCCAGGGTGTTTTCCGTGTGGGCGACGATACGGCTGAGGGCCGGCTGCGACGTGAACAGCAGCTTGGACGCGCCCTTGATGGAGCCGGTCAGCATGACTGCCCGGAACACCTCCATCTGGCGCAGGCTGAATCGCATGGGGAATGCGCTCTAAAAAGTCAGCGGCCCTTGAAGACCGGCTCGCGCTTGGCCATGAACGCGGCCACGCCTTCGGCATAGTCCTCGCTGCGGCCCAGTTCGGCCATCATGCCGCGTTCCAGTTCAAGCTGCTGCGCCAGGTCATTACCCAGGCTGGCGCGCAAGGCGCGCCGGGTATGAACCAGCCCTTTGGTCGGCGCCTGTGCCAATTGCCGCGCCAGGCTGTCCAGCGTCGCGTCGAATTCCTCGTCCGGCACGCACTGCCAGATCATGCCCCAATCCTGGGCCTGGCGCGCGCTGATGCGATCGCCCAGCAAGGCCATGCCCATGGCGCGGGCGCGGCCCACCAGGCGCGGCAGCACATAGGTGCCGCCCGAATCCGGCAGCAGGCCCAGCCGGCAGAACGACTGGATGAAGCTGGCCGACGCCTTGGCGATGACGATGTCCCCCGCCAGCGCCAGATTGGCCCCGGCGCCCGCGGCCACGCCGTTCACGCCCACCAGCACGGGCATGGCCAGGGCATCCAGGCGGCGGATCAGCGGGTTGTAGTTTTCACCCAGGGTCTGGCCCAGGTCGACGGGCGGCGCGCCAGGTTCGCGCTTGCGTTCGCCCAGGTCCTGGCCGGCGCAAAAACCACGGCCGGCGCCGGTCAGCACCAGCACGCGCGCCCCGCCCTCGCCCGCTTCGACACGGCTCATGGCGTCACGCACTTCCTCGTGCATGGCGGCCGTGAAGCTGTTCAGCTTGTCCGGGCGATTCAGGGTAAGGCGGGCGACGCCCGCTTCGATCTGGAACTGGATGTCTTGATAGGACATTCTCGTGTGTCTCCTCCGGGCGCTGCCGCCCTTAAACTTTCAGGAAATGTTCCCGGTAATAAGCCAGCTCGGCGATCGACTCATAGATGTCGGCCAGGGCCTCGTGGCGGCTCTTCTTGTCGAAGCCGCGATAGACTTCCGGACGCCAGCGGCGCGCCAGTTCCTTCAAGGTGCTGACGTCGAGGTTGCGATAATGGAAGAACTGTTCCAGGCGCGGCATGTATGCGAACATGAAGCGGCGATCCTGGCTGATGGTATTGCCGCACAAGGGCGATTTGCCCGCCGGCACGTGCTTGGCCAGGAATTCCAGCAAAATGTCCTCGGCCTGGGCTTCGCTGGTGGTGGACGCCTTGACCTTGTCGATCAGGCCGCTTTTGCCGTGGGTGGACTTGTTCCAGTTGTCCATGGCGTCGAGCTGGGCGTCGGATTGGTGCACCACGATGACCGGCCCTTCGGCTACCACGGTGAGGTCGGGTTCGGTCACAACCACCGCGACTTCGATGATGCGTTCCTTCTCCGGATCCAGTCCGGTCATTTCCATGTCGAGCCAAACCAGGCGGTTCTCGTTCAGAGCCATATAATTTGCCTTATAAAAAAGCGATTTTCTCACACCGGCTGCTCATCGTTCCCATGCTTACACTCTTGTTCGTCGTCCTGCTGCTGGCAGGCATCATTGTCCGGGTCTGGCTTTCCAGCCGGCAAATCCGGCATGTGGTGCGCCACCGCGACGCCGTACCGCCGGAATTTGCCGCCCGTATCGGCCTGGCCAGTCACCAGCGCGCCGCGGCCTACACCGTGGCCCGCGTCCGCCTGGGCATCAAGGAAAGGTTCTTCGACGCCGCCGTGCTGATCGGGCTGACCCTGCTGGGCGGCCTGCAGGCCATCGATACCTGGGTTTCCGGGCTGACCAGCCACGATTTCCTGCGCCAGCTGCTCCTGATCGCCGCGGTGGGCCTGCTGTTCGCCCTGCTGGAGCTGCCCTTCACCCTGTGGCGCCAGTTCCACCTGGAAGGCCGCTTCGGCTTCAACCGCATGACCCCGGGCCTGTTTTTCCGCGACGCGGTCAAGGGCCTGCTGCTGACCGCCATCATCGGCCTGCCGCTGGCCGCCGCCGTGCTGTGGCTGATGGCGCAAGCCGGCGCCTATTGGTGGCTGTGGGCCTGGGCCCTGTGGATAGGCTTCAGCCTGCTCACCCTGCTGCTGGCGCCCACCGTGATCGCGCCGCTGTTCAATAAATTCACGCCCCTCAAGGATGCCGACCTGTCCAACCGTATCCAGCAACTGGCGCAACGCTGCGGCTTCGCCATCAACGGCCTGTTCGTGATGGACGGTTCGCGCCGTTCCGGCCACGGCAATGCCTACTTCACCGGCTTCGGCAAATCGCGCCGCATCGTGTTTTTCGACACCCTGCTGGCCCGCCTGGACGGCGCCGAGATCGAGGCAGTGCTGGCGCACGAGCTGGGGCACTTCGCCCACCGCCACATCATCAAGCGCATCGTCATGAGCTTCGTGCTGGCCTTGGGATTCTTCGCCCTGCTGGGCTGGGTGGCCGGACAGCCCTGGTTCTATACCCAGCTGGGCGTCCTGCCCCATATGAACGGCCGCAACGACGCCATGGCGCTGCTGTTGCTGTTCATGGTGGTGCCGGTCTTCACTTTCCTGTTCACGCCCCTGAGCAGCTGGTATTCGCGGCGCGACGAATTCCAGGCCGACCGTTATGCCGCGCAGCAGAGCTCGTCGACGCAATTGATATCGGCGCTGGTCAAGCTGTATGACGACAACGCCGCCACGCTGACGCCCGACCCCGTTCACTCGGCCTTTTATGACAGCCATCCGCCCGCGGCCATACGCATCCGGCACCTGAACCTGGCGCCCGTCGCGCCGGCGGTGGCGGTTCATTCATGAGGCCGCGTCCGCAGGGCAGTCCCGCTCCCGCCGACCGTCCCGGCCTGGTCCAGGGACGCGTCATCGGCGGCCATGGCCGGCATTTCCTGGTCGAATTCGCCGATGGCTCCCAGCGCCTGTGCTTTCCCCGAGGCAAGAAGGCGGGCGCCGCCGTCGGCGACCAGGTCATGGTTTCACTGGAAGGACGGGACGATGGCGCCATCGATGCCATCCTGCCGCGCAAGAACCTGCTGTACCGCTCCGACGAAATGCGCAGCAAGCAGTTCGCCGCCAATGTGGACCGGCTGTTCATCGTAGTGGCGGTGCAACCAACTTTCTCCGACGACCTGGCCGGCCGCGCGCTGACCGGGGCGTGGAGCGCGGGCATCGAGCCCTATCTGGTCTTGAATAAAGTGGACCTGGGAACCGGCCTGGCCGAGGCGCGCGCGCGTCTGGCGCCGCTGGCCCGCCTGGGCGTGCCGGTGCTGGAAGTCAGCGCGCAGGACCAGGACCAGGCCCGCGCCGTCCTGGCGCCGCATATGAACGGCCACGCCAATCTATTACTGGGCCAGAGCGGCATGGGCAAGTCGACGCTGCTCAATGCACTGGTGCCAGGCGCCGCCGCCCCGACGCGCGAGCACTCCACCGCGCTGGACATGGGCAAGCACACCACCACCAGCACGCGGCTCTACCACCTGCCCAGCGGCGGCGACCTGATCGACTCACCCGGTTTCCAGGGCTTTGGCCTGGGCCACCTGTCGGGCGAGGATATCGTGCGGGGTTTTCCGGAATTCAAACCGTACGTGGCGAATTGCCGCTTTTACAACTGCGCCCATCTGCATGAGCCGGGTTGCGGCGTCTTGGCGGCCTTGCGCGAAGGGAAGATCGAACCGGCGCGGCATGCCTTGTACGAGCGCATCGTCGCGGAGAACGCAGCGCAGGGGCGTTACTGAGGCCCTGCGTTACTGAACGCCCGGCGTTATTGAACCCGGGCGTTGCATAAGCCCGGCTTTGCTGGAACCCGCTTACTAACGCTCGTCGCGTCCGCCGCCCAGCAGGTAGTACAGATTGCGCAGCATGGCGGCGGTCGCCCCCCAGATGAAGAAATTGCCCCAGGGCATGGAGTAGTACTGCCGCACCCGGCCATCGGGCAATTCCGCCCGATGCAAACGATGATTGGCCGGGTCGACGATGAAGCTCAAGGGCACTTCGAACACTTCCGCCACCTCGAAGGCATCCGGCGCCAGCGTGAAGCCGGGCCGCACCAATCCCACCACGGGGATGACGGAAAAACCGGTTGCCGTCATGTAGCGTGGCATGGTCCCCAGCACTTCGACGTAGTCCGGCGTCAGCCCCGTCTCTTCCTGCGCCTCGCGCAAGGCGGCGGCCACCGGGCTGGCGTCGCTGTCCTCGATGCGGCCGCCGGGAAAACTGATCTGTCCCGCATGGTCGTGCAAGTGCGCGGCGCGTTGCGTCAGCAGCACATACACCCCATCGGGCCGCGTCACCAGCGGCACCAGGACGGCGGCCATCACGGGCGTGCCTTCGCGTCCCGGATAACGCGTGTCGTCATTCAGCGGCAATTGCACCGACCAGGACCCTTCTCCCGTCAAGTGATCGCGCAGCGCCTGTTCGCTTAGCCGCGCGAGCGGCAGCGCCGGCAAGCCGTCATTGGCCACCACCCAGGGGGTGGATGCGGGATCGAAGGCTGGCCCCGCGGCAGGGCGGCGTGGGCGCGCAGGAGAAGGTCGGTCTGACATATGCCTATGAAAACAGGGCCTGTGAAAATATGCCTAGGGGATATGCCTGTGGGATATGCCTGCAAGAAACAGAAAAGGCACCCTGCGGGGTGCCTTTCCCATGGGAGTTACCCCATGCAGTCGCGGAAAGGGCGGCACGCGAGCGCCGCCCCTTCATCTCCGCATCCCTGCACGCGTACAAGCCATATGGCCAGTCTCGCATGCGGGACACGGACATCGCGATCAGGACGCGGCCTTGGCCGACTGAGCGGCAGCCTGACGGCTGACCAGCTTTTCCTTGATACGCGCCGACTTGCCCGAGCGGTTGCGCAGGTAGTACAGCTTGGCACGACGCACGTCACCACGACGCTTGACTTCGATCGAGGCGATTTGCGGCGAGTACAACTGGAACGTACGCTCGACGGCTTCACCCGACGAGATCTTGCGCACGATGAAGGCCGAATTCAGGCCACGGTTGCGCTTGGCGATGACCACGCCTTCGAAGGCCTGGACACGCTTGCGGTTACCTTCAACCACGTTGACGCTGACGATGACGGTGTCGCCGGGGGCGAACTCGGGCAACGTCTTGTTGTCGCCGAGCAGGCGCTTGATTTCTTCCTGTTCCAGGATCTGGATGAGGTTCATTTGAACTCCTGATTCATCATATCTGTGCGGGATTCGCGGCCATCACAATGGCTTGCGCGCGCCTTCGAGAAGAAGGCCCGAGTAAACCGCCGGGATGTCTTGCCAGTAAAGTCGCCACGACTATGTATCGCCACAACCACGAGGGTTGCTTTGCGGAAAAGACTTCCGTTTTAGCCGCACGCAGAGGATGAGTTTTGGCAAACAGGCAATTCTACATGAAATCAGTCAGTTACGTAAACCATCCCGCTCAGAATCCCAACGCGGAACCCAGCCACATCATGCCGGGAATCATGGCGGCCCACATGCCGACCAGCAGGACATCCGTCACCATTTCGCGGACGCTGACTTCGGCGGGGTTGACGGCCTTGCCGACCGGGGCGGCATGGCTGCCCTGCTCCGGCACCGGGCGCGTTTGGCTGCTGCCCGAGACATGGCCCGGGGCCTGCGCTGGAGCATGATCCTGGGGCACCGGGCGGAACGGCCAGTTCCCTGTGAGCTTACCCACCAGCTTCCTGGGCAGGCCAGCCGCCGGCCGGCCGTTGCCGAGGCGCTTGCCGCGCGGCGCCGTGCCGGGCGTGGCACCCGCGAGCGCGCCGAAAGTACCGGCGATGCTGCCGGAAATGTCATGGGAAAAAGCAGTGGAAAATTGCGGTTGGGCGGCAACGGTCATGGTGGGCTCCTGGCTGGCGCTTATGCGTCAGGACTAAGCGTCTGCGCGGCGGGTGATACAACGGGGCCGGGCTGGTCGAACAGGCTCAATTGCGGGGACGGCGCCCGGTTCTGCCGTCCCGCCGCGCCGCCCGCCGGGGACGGCGCGACGAATCGTTGGGTATCCAGCTCCAAGCGCTGGCGGTTCAAGCCGTGCTTGCGCACAGCCAATTCGAAACGTTGACGCAACAGGTCGGCCCAACCGCCGGTGCCGCGCATACGCGTACCGAAACGGGGATCGTTGCGCTGGCCGCCCCGCATGTCCTCGATGCGATGCAGCACACGCTGCGCGCGATCGGGGAAATGGGCCTGCAGCCACTGTTCGAACAGATCCTTCACTTCCCACGGCAGGCGCACCACCGTGTAGTTGCCGTAGTAGGCGCCAGCCTTGGCGGCGGCTTCGAGGATACGTTCCAGATCGACGTCGTTGATGAAGGGAATGACGGGTGCCACCAGCACTCCCACCGGCACGCCCGCCTCGGTCAGCTTGCGCACGGCCTCCAGCCGGCGCTGCGGCGCCGAGGCGCGCGGCTCCAGGGTGCGAGACAGGTCGTTGTCCAGGGAGGTGATGCTGATATAGACGGACACCAGGTTGCGCTGCGCCAGGGCGCTCAGCAGATCCAGATCGCGCTCCACCAAGGCATTCTTGGTGACCAGGGTCAGGGGGTGGCGGGTTTCCAGCAGCACTTCGAGCAGGCCGCGCGTCAGGCGCCAGTCACGCTCGATAGGCTGGTAGATGTCGGTAGCCGAGCCCAGGTTGATGGGCGACACCCGGTAACCAGGTCGCGCCAGCTCCGCACGCAGGGCGTCCACGGCATTGGCCTTGGCGACCAGCCGGGTTTCGAAGTCCAGGCCGGGCGAATAACCCAGATAGGCGTGGGTGGGCCGGGCGTAACAATAGACGCAACCATGCTCGCACCCACGATAGGGGTTGATCGCCTGGTCGAAGCCGATGTCCGGCGAATCGTTGCGGGAAAGGATGCGGCGCGCCTGCTCGACTGCCACGGTCGTGGCCAGTCCGCGCGGCGGCTGGAAATAAACAGGGACGGTCTGAGCGGGGTCGTGGTCGACGGCGGCACGGCGCTCGTCCTGCTGGAACCGATGTCCAACATTAGTAACCGCACCCCGACCGCGCAAGGCGGCGGGGGCGGCAGCCGGGGACCCAGAACCGGCGGAAGCAAAATGTTCAGTGCGTTCCATGAAAGTACTGTACAAGCATCCAGTACTTGATGCAACCCACTGAACGTCGTTTTGCGACGACGGTTCACTTTACTCCAAGACCGCCCGGCATGAGCAGGTATATTTTTTCTGCTGTGGCTTTGAAGCAAAACCCATATAAACAGCGCGTCTCCGCCGAAGTGCTCACTTCAATAACGGTTCCGCGGGGCTTGACAAACCGCCCTGCCGGCGTTCATCGCAACATGCCGGCGGCGGCGGTTTGATGCGTCGCTTCGTCGATCAGGATGAAGGCGCCGGTGGACGGATTTTGCGCATAGGAATCGACCGTCAATGCTTCGCGCGTGGCGATCACCACGCGACCGATATCGTTCATCGACAGGCTCGCATCTACCGCTTCGATCTCTTCGAGTTCATGGATGTCACGACGCGAGGTCACCTGCTTGATGCGTGCCGCGGTCAGGCGCGTACCGTGTTTGAGCAGATACTTGCGCGCGGGATTCAAGGCTTGTGCATCGAACCAGCACAGCTCGGCTTCGAACTCCCGCGCGACACGCGCGGGCGCGTCCACATGCGCGAGCACGTCGCCCCGCGACACGTCCACATCACGATCCAGTTCCACCATGACGGAGTCGCCCGCATATGCGCGCTCGCGCGTTTCCGTATGCGCGAGGATGCGGCGCACGCGTGCGGTGGCGCCGGCCGGCTGCACCAGCACCTCGTCACCGACCCGCAGGGTGCCGCTGGCGACGCGGCCCGCATACGCGCGGAAGTCGGTGGCGGTATCGCCATCATGGCGCGCCACCCACTGCACGGGGAAACGCAGCGGCGCATCGGCGGATGCATCGCGCGTGTCCAGTGCTTCAAGCAAGGGCAGCAACGGTTGGCCGTCGTACCACGGTGCGGCGTCGCTGCGGTTCACCACGTTGTCGCCGCGCAGCGCGGAGATCGGCAGGGCCTGGTAACGCTCGATGCCGATGCGGCGCGCCAGGTCGGCATAGGCCGCGTCGATGCGCCGGAACACCGCCTCGTCCCAATCCACCAGATCCATCTTGTTGACGGCCACCACGATGTGGCGGATGCCCAGCAGATGGGCCAGCATGCTGTGCCGCCTGGTCTGCGGCAGCAGTTGCCCGTCGGCGGCGCGCGTGGCGTCGATCAGGATCACCGCGACGTCGGCGGTGGACGCGCCGGTGACCATGTTGCGCGTGTACTGTTCGTGGCCCGGCGCGTCGGCGATGATGAATTTACGCTGGGGCGTGGCGAAGTAGCGATAGGCCACATCGATGGTGATGCCCTGCTCCCGCTCCGCTTCCAGGCCGTCGGTGAGCAGGGAAAAATCGATGCCGTCACCGCTGACGCGCTTGTGCTTGGCACGCGCGATAGCGTCGAGCTGGTCGGCGAACACGCCCTTGCTGTCGTACAGGAGGCGGCCGATCAGGGTGGACTTGCCGTCATCGACCGAGCCGGCGGTGATCAGGCGAATGACGCCGCCGTCGGTGGACGGCAGGAAGGATTCATTGATGGCGTTCATAGTGATGTTCAGTTCCAGTCGACGGCTTAGAAATAACCTTCACGCTTGCGCCGTTCCATGGACGCCTCGGAGGTCTGGTCGTCCATGCGCGTGGCGCCGCGCTCGGTGATGTCGCTGATGGCGGTTTCGGCGATGATGGCGATGTTGTCGGTCGCGTCCGATGCCACGGGGCAGGTGCAGGAGATGTCGCCGACGGTACGAAAGCGCACCGACACGTTCTCCACCTGCTCCCCGTCCTTGGGCGGAGTCAGCGGCGTCACCGGCACCAGCAGGCCGCTGCGCCGCACCACGTCGCGTTTATGGGCGTAATAAATAGACGGCAGGGCCAGTTGCTCGCGCTCGATGTACTGCCAGACGTCCAGCTCGGTCCAGTTCGAGATGGGGAACACGCGCATGTTCTCGCCGCGATGCACGCGGGTGTTGTACAAGTCCCAGACCTCGGGCCGCTGGTTCTTGGGATCCCACAGGCCGAATTCGTCGCGGAAGGAGAAGATACGCTCCTTGGCGCGCGCCTTCTCTTCGTCGCGGCGGGCACCGCCGATACATGCATCGAAGCCGAACTCGGCGATGGATTCCAGCAGGGTCACGGCCTGCGCGGCATTGCGCGAATCGTTTTCGCGCCGCAACACCACCGAACCGCGCGCGATGGAATCCTCGACGCTGCGCACGATCAACTGCTCGCCCAGCTCGGCGGCGCGCGCGTCACGGAAGGCGATCACCTCGTCGAAGTTATGGCCGGTGTCCACGTGCAACAGGGGAAAAGGAAAACGTCCGGGACGGAACGCTTTCTCCGCCAGCCGCAGCAGGACGCAGGAATCCTTGCCGCCGGAAAACAGCAGGACGGGGCGCTCGCATTCGGCGGCCACTTCGCGCATGATGAAAATGGCTTCGGATTCCAGCCAATCCAGATGGCTGCGGGTGTGTTGAACGGTGGACATATGGCTCTCGAAAAACAGGAATCCCATGGCGGGGGTTCCATGACGCTATGACGCCGTGACGCCGGGGCCCTGGGACTCCGTGGCGCGATGACTCGGTACTTCTGACTGCTATGCCTGCGGTTTGATCGGAAATCGGTTGCCGGCGTGCAGGCCGCATTCCTTGGAGTCGGAGGACTCCCACCACCAGCGCCCGGCGCGCACGTCCTCGCCGGGGCGGATGGCCCGCGTACAGGGCTCGCAACCGATCGAGGGGTAGCCCTGGTCGTGCAGGGGGTTGTAGGGAATGCCCAGGGCGCGGATGGCGGCCCAGACTTCGGCCTCGCTCCAATCGGCCAGCGGGTTGAACTTGTACAGGCCGAAGGTGGTGTCCTGCTCCTCTTCGGGCAGCTCGCTGCGTGTGGCCGACTGCGCGCGGCGCTGGCCGGTGATCCAGGCCTTGCGTCCCGCCAACGCACGGCGCAGCGGTTCCACCTTGCGGATTTCACAGCAGGCCTTGCGCAGCTCGACGCTTTCATAAAAGGCAAACGCGCCATGCGCCGCGACGTGCGCCTCGACGGCGGCGGCATGCGGGCGATAGATGTCCGGGCCACGGCCGTAGCGCGCTTCGATCACTTCCAGCAGCGCCAGGGTTTCAGCATGCAGGCGGCCGGTGTCCAGAGAGAAGATGCCCAGGGCGATGCCACCGTCCAGGATGGCGTGCGTCAGCAACATGTCCTCGGCCGCCAACGACGAGGCCAACGCCGCGTCAGGATAGCGCCGCGCGATATCGGCCAAGCGCAGGCCCAGCGCCTGCCACTTGGCCGCAAGCGGGGCAGGCAGACGGCCGGACAAATTCGCTGGCTGTGACACGGGAGATACCGCGGATCGGGCGCCACCTTGCGGCAACTGCTCGTCGATCACCGAAATCGGGCTCATACGCTAATTCCTTTATGCGCGCCGCGCGGCGGCTTCGGTCTGCGCGGCGAAGATACGGCCCCGGCGCGGGCGGGCCAGCAATTGCTCGCCGTCGGCCAGGCCCAGCGAGCGGAACTCTTCCTCGGGCAATTGCGCTTCCAGCAAGCCGCCGTCTTCACGCGACAATTCCAGGAAAGCGCTGGGGCCGGCCAGATAGGCGTGGTTCAGCCGCACGGCAATGCCATCGGTGGCGGGCGCATAACGCAGCACCTCCAGCTCGTGCGGCCGCACGTAGGCCACCGCCTGCTGCTCGTCCAGCCCATCGAAAGACGGCGCCGGCAGCGATACGCCGCTGGCGCGCCAGATACCGCCAGCCGCCAGGCCGGCGATCTGGTTGACGTCGCCCAGGAAGCCGTAGACGAAAGGCGTGGCGGGCTGCTGCCACACTTCGCGCGGCGTACCCACCTGTTCGATGCGGCCGGCATTCATCACCACCACGCGGTCGGCCACTTCCAGCGCTTCTTCCTGGTCGTGCGTCACGAACACGCTGGCCACGTGCAGCTCGTCATGCAGGCGCCGCAGCCAACGGCGCAGCTCCTTGCGCACCTTGGCGTCCAACGCGCCGAACGGCTCGTCCAGCAGCAGCACGCGCGGCTCCACCGCCAGCGCGCGCGCCAGGGCGATGCGCTGGCGCTGGCCGCCGGACAGCTGCGCGGGATAGCGATCGCCCAGCCAGTCCAGTTGGACCAGGTTCAGCAGGGCATGGACTTTTTCCTGGATGACGGCCTCCGTCGGGCGTTGCGACCGCGGCCGGATGCGCAGGCCGAACGCAACGTTCTCGAACACCGTCATGTGGCGGAACAGCGCGTAATGCTGGAACACGAAACCGACCTGGCGGTCGCGTACGTGCACGTCCGTGCTGTCCTCGCCGGAGAAATACACACTGCCGCTATCGGGCGTTTCCAGGCCGGCGATGATGCGCAGCAGCGAGGTCTTGCCGCAGCCGGACGGCCCCAGCAAGGCCACCAATTCACCTGAACCGATATGCAGATTGATGTCGCGCAAGGCCTGGAAATTGCCAAAGCGCTTGCTGACTGCCTTGATTTCGATGTCCATGTCTATCCTGTCTGTTCTTTCCACGTCGCGATGGCACCACGGGCCGGGTGTGGTCGAGGCCTCGATTCGATCCTGGTGCCGCGCTTCACGCTGCCGCCCGCACGGGCACCTTGGCCACCGGGGACGGCGTGGCACCCGGCCGCGCATCCGCCGCCGTCAAAGCCAGCTTCCGGGCGTGGCGCTCGTGGCGCCATTCCAGGAAGGACTTCACGCACAGCGTCAGCAGCGCCAGCAAGGCCAGCAATGAAGCCACCGCGAAGCCTGCCTGGATCTGGAATTCGTTATAGAGAATTTCAACTTGCAGGGGGATTGTATTGGTCAGGCCGCGAATATGGCCCGACACCACCGAGACCGCGCCGAATTCACCCATGGCGCGGGCATTGCAAAGGATGACGCCGTAGATCAGTCCCCAACGGATGTTGGGCAGGGTCACGTGCCAGAAAGTCTGCCAGCCGCCGGCGCCCAGCACCACGGCGGCCTCCTCCTGCTCGCTGCCCTGCGCCTGCATCAGCGGGATAAGCTCGCGTGCCACCAGCGGCAGCGTGACGAAGGTCGTCACCAGGACGATGCCCGGCACGGCGAAGATGATCTTCAGGTCGTGATCCATCAGCCACGGGCCGATCCAGCCCTGCGCGCCCAGCACCAGCATATAGGCCAGGCCGGCGACGATGGGCGACACCGAGAACGGCACATCGATCAGGGTGACCAGCACCGACTTGCCGCGGAAATCAAAACGGGCGATGCACCACGCGGCGGCGACACCGAAGACCACGTTCAACGGAACGGCGATGGCGGCGGTCAGCAAGGTCAGGCGGATGGCTGCCCACGAATCGTCATCGGACAAGGCCTTGAAGTACGCGTCCACGCCCTTGCGCAGGGCCTCGGAAAACACCACCGCCAAAGGCAGCACCAGGAAGGTCAGCAGGAAGATCACCGCCACGGCGATCAGCGCGATGCGCACCCAGCGCGTCCCGGCATCCGCATCCTTGCGGCGTGCCGGTTGGATCATTGCGTCGATGGCCGGGCTTGGGGTCGGGTTCAGGGCTTGCTTCATGGCCGGCCTCCGTGCAGGCGGCGCTGCCAGAACTGCAGACCGTTGATCGCCAGCAACAACACGAAAGAAGTCACCAGCAACACGGATGCCACCGCGGCGGCGCCGGCATAGTCGAATTGTTCCAGCTTGACCAGGATCAGCAGTGGCGTGATCTCCGACACCATCGGCATATTGCCGGCAATGAACACCACCGAACCGTACTCGCCCACCGCGCGGGCGAAGGCCATGGCGAAACCGGTCAGCAGCGCCGGCGTGATGGCCGGCAGGATGACCCTGCGGAAAATCTGCCATGGGGTCGCGCCCAGGCTGGAGGCGGCCTCCTCCAGTTCTTTTTCCACATCCTCCAATACCGGCTGCACCGTGCGCACCACGAAAGGCAGGCCGATGAAGGTCAGGGCCACCACGATGCCGGCGGGGGTGTAGGCCAGCTTGATGCCCAATGGGACCAGGTGCTGGCCGATCCAGCCATTGGGGCCCAGCAGCGCGGCCAGCGAGATACCGGCCACGGCGGTGGGCAGCGCGAAGGGCAGGTCCACCAACGCATCCAGGATGCGTTTGCCGGGAAAACGGTAACGCACCAGCACCCAGGCCACCAGCAGGCCGAACACCAGGTTGATCACCGCCGCGATCAGCGACGCGCCAAAGGTGACGCGATAAGCGGCCAGCACGCGCGGCGACGACACCGCCGCGACGAATTGCGGCCAGGTCAGCGCGAAGGACTTGATGAACAGCGCGGACAGCGGCAGCAGTACCAGCAGGCCCAGGTAGAACAGCGTCACGCCCAGGGTCAGGTTGAAGCCGGGCAAAACACGCCGCCCGCGCCTTCCGGAGCGCCCCGAAGGTGAGCCGAGCGGCGCAGCGCCAAGCCCCGGCAGGCCGGAGTGCGCCAGCACGGCGGCCTTATTGCTTGACATAGATCTGGTCAAAAACGCCGCCATCCGCGAAATGGGTCTTGTTGGTCGTGGGCCAGCCGCCGAAGTTCTTGTCGATGGTCACAAGGTCGATCTTGGCGAATTGCTTCGCGTACTTGGCCTTGGCCTGCTCGCCGGTGGGGCGATAGAAATTGCGGCCGATGACGTCCTGCGCGGCATCCGAGTACAGATAGTTCAGATAGGCCTCGGCCACCGCGCGCGTACCCTTGCGGTCGACGTTCTTGTCCACCACGGCCACGGTCGGTTCGCACAGGATGCTGACGCTGGGCGCAACGATTTCAAACTGCCCCGGCCCGAATTCGTTGAAGGCCAGGAAGGCATCGTTTTCCCAGGAGATCAGCACATCGCCCACGCCACGCTGGGCAAAGGTGATGGTCGAACCGCGCGCGCCCGAATCCAGCACCGGCACGTTCTTGAACAGCTTGGCAACGAAGTCCTTGGCGCCGGCGTCGCCGCCGAATTTGCGCCGACCGAATTCCCACGCCGCCAGGTAGTTCCAGCGCGCGCCGGCCGACGTCTTGGGATTCGGGGTGATGACGGACACGCCCGGCTTGACCAGGTCGTCCCAATCCTTGATGTTCTTGGGATTGCCCTTGCGCACCAGCAGGATGATGGTCGACGTATAGGGCGAGGAATTGTGCGGCAGGCGCTGCTGCCAGCCTTCCTTGACCCAGCCGCCGTGCGTGACCAGGGCTTCGACGTCGGGCGCCAGGCCCAGCGTCACCACGTCGGCGGGGGCGCCGTCGATGACGGTGCGCGCCTGCGCGCCCGAGCCGCCGTGGGAATTCTTGATGACGACGTCCTGGCCGGTCTTGGCTTTCCAGTACTTGGCAAACACGGGGTTGTACTGCGCGTACAGCTCGCGGGTCGGGTCGTAGGAAACGTTCAACAGTTCGACGGGCTTGGGCGCATCGGCGGCACGAGCCGTGGCGACGCTGCCCAGGACGCCCAGGCTACCGCTGGCCGCCGCCGCACCGAGGGCCAGGGATTGCTTTAGAAACGTGCGCTTGTTCGAGCTGGTTTTCATCATTTCCCGCAGTCGTAGCGTTATAGGGTTCTCATGCCTCTGAGGCATTAGGCGTATGGCATTGTGCGGGGCGGCGGTTCCATTCCCAACGAATAAGATCTTTGTTCTTTATTGCCGGAGGAAATACCGCCGGGGCAAAAAGAAACGCCGGCATCCTCTCGGATGCCGGCGTTCTTCGTTCAGTGCCGTGCTTGCTTACTTGTTCGGCTGCGGGGTAATACGCAGGTAAGGACGCACTGCCTTGTAGCCCTTGGGAAACTTCTGCTTGATGACTTCCTCGTCCTTCAGCGACGGGACGATGATCACGTCATCGCCGTCCTGCCAGTTCACCGGCGTGGCCACGCTGTGGCTGTCGGTCAACTGCAGCGAATCGATCACGCGCAGGATTTCGTTGAAGTTGCGGCCGGTGCTGGCCGGATAGGTAATGGTCAGCCTTACCTTCTTGTTCGGATCGATGATGAACACGGAACGCACGGTGGCGGTAACGCTGGCGTTCGGGTGGATCATGTCGTACAGCTCGGCAACCTTGCGGTCATCGTCGGCCAGGATGGGGAAGTTGACCGTGGTGTTCTGCGTCTCGTTGATGTCGTCGATCCACTTGCTGTGGGAATCGACCGGATCCACCGACAGCGCCAGCACCTTGACGTTGCGCTTGGCGAACTCACCGGCCAGCTTGGCGGTGAAGCCCAGTTCCGTCGTGCAGACCGGCGTGAAATCCGCCGGGTGAGAGAACAGCACGCCCCAGCTGTCGCCCAGGTATTCGTGGAATTTGATCGTTCCGACAGACGATTTCTGTTCAAAATCGGGGGCGGTATCGCCCAAGCGCAATTGAGTCATGTTGGTCCTCTTCGAGTGAAGGTTAAGCGGAGGCCCCGGCCCTGCCCGCATGGCGGGAATTCTTCATCATTTCACCAAGCCGGTAAACCAAGAAAAAGTACGGGGCTACATAACTTTAAGTAATATTCGCGCGCGCGGCCCAGATATCGACGATCTCCCCCGCGCGCACCGCCGCGCCCAGTGCCCCCGCACGCGGCAGGATGTGCGCGCCGTAGAAAAATGCCGTCGCCTGCTTGGCTTGCAAGAAGGTGGTATCGCCACCCTGCCCGTCCTTCAGCATCTTGCGGCAGGCGAGCACCGCGCGTGCCATCTGCCAGCCGCCATGCAGCACGCCGGTCAGCATCAGGAAGGGCACGCTGCCGGCGAAGACCGCGCGCAGATTGCCGCCTGCCTGCGCCCGCATGAACGCCAAGGCTTCGCCCTGGGCATGCATCGCGCGCCGCAAGTTATCGCGCAGCAGGCCGATGGCGGCGGCATCCGCTTCCTGCCTGGCCTCTTGCGCCGCGGCCGCCTCGGCGTCCAGTTCGGCGGCGGTCAGGCCCATGGCCTCCAGCAGGGTCAGGGCAGTGGCACCGCCATCGCGCAGCAGCTTGCGGCCGATCAGGTCATTGGCCTGGATGGCGGTCGTGCCCTCGTAGATCGGCAGGATGCGGGCGTCGCGGTAATGCTGTGCCGCGCCGGTCTCCTCGATGTAGCCCATGCCGCCGTGCACCTGCACGCCCAGCGACGCCACCTCCACCGCGCATTCGGTGGAGAAGCCCTTGACCACCGGCACCAGGAATTCGTAGAAGGACTGGTTACGCGCGCGGATCTGCGCATCGGGATGGTGGGTGGCCAGGTCACGCGCCGATGCCGCCACGTAGGACACCGCGCGCGTTGCCTCGGTCAGCGCCCGCATCGTCAACAGCATGCGCTGCACGTCGGGATGGTGCGCGATGGTAACCGGGCCGGCCGAGCCTTCGATGGCGCGGCCCTGCACCCGTTCACGCGCGTAAGCCAGTGCCTGCTGGTAGGCGCGTTCCGACACGGCGATGCCCTGCTGGCCCACCGCATAACGGGCGGCGTTCATCATGATGAACATGTACTCCAGCCCGCGGTTTTCCTCGCCCACCAGATAGCCGACCGCGCCGTCGTCGCCCACATCGCCTTTGCCCGAACCGTACAACAGCACGGCCGTCGGACTGGCGTGTATGCCCAGCTTGTGTTCGAGCGACGCGCACCAGACGTCGTTGCGCGGGCCCAGGCTGCCGTCTTCCGCCACCAGGAATTTCGGCACCACGAACAGCGAGATCCCCTTCACCCCGGCCGGTGCATCCGGCGTACGCGCCAACACCAGGTGAATGATGTTTTCCGCCAGGTCGTGCTCGCCGTACGTGATGAAGATCTTCTGGCCGCTCAAGCGATAACTGCCGGGATACGGGCCATCCTGCTGGAGCACCGCGCGGGTGCGTACCAGCGCCAGGTCCGAACCCGCCTGCGGCTCGGTCAGGTTCATCGTACCGGTCCACTTGCCCGAGACCAGGTTGGGAACATAGGTCTGGCGCAAGCGCTCGTCACCGACGGTGAGCAAAGCCTCGATCACGCCGTCGGTCAACAGGGGGCATAAGGAAAATGCCAGGCTGGCCGCGTTGATGTTTTCATTGGCGCAGGCCGCCACCACCTTGGGCAAGCCCTGCCCGCCCCACTGCACCGGATGCTGCAAGCCTTGCCAGCCGCCGGACGCGTAGGACTGGAAGGCCTGCACATGCGCGGGCGACGTGGTCACCGCGCCATCGCGCCAGGTGGGCGGGTGGACGTCGCCAGGCTGGTTCAAGGGCGCCACCACGCCTTCGACGAAGCGCGCGTTCTCGTCCAGGATGGCATCGACCAGATCGGGGGAGATGTCCTCGAAGCCAGGTTGGGCCAGGACGTCGTCCAGGCCAGCCAACGCCTTGAGAACGAAGCGGATGTCCGCGAGCGGTACGGTGTACGTCATGTCGTCTCCGAAACGGCTGCTGCCTGATGGTCAGCCTGATGGCCACTGAGCGGCTGCCTGGCGCCTGGGCCAGGATATGGCCGTTGCGCTCTGATGTTGATTGCCCAGGCGTCAGTCTACGCCACAAAAAAGACCGGTTCGAGATGGGTGCGCTTTTTGCCCAGGGCCGATCCGGTGCAAAAAAAAAACCTCGACCACAAGGCCGAGGCTTTTTTGCCGCTGGCGGCGCGCGGGTCTAGAGTGCGCTGGCCAACTGCGGTACCAATTCGAACAGATCACCCACCAGGCCGTAATCCGCCACGCCGAAGATCGGCGCCTCGGCGTCCTTGTTGATGGCGACGATGACCTTGGAATCCTTCATGCCGGCCAGATGCTGGATGGCGCCCGAGATCCCCACGGCCACATACAGCTGCGGCGCGACGATCTTGCCGGTCTGGCCCACCTGCCAGTCGTTCGGCGCATAGCCCGCGTCGACGGCGGCACGCGATGCGCCCAGGGCGGCGCCCAGCTTGTCGGCCAGCGGATCCAGGATCTTGAAGTTTTCGGCGCTGCCCAGGCCGCGGCCGCCCGACACCACCACGCGCGCGCCGGCCAGTTCCGGACGATCGCTCTTGGCGACTTCGCGGCTGACGAAGGTCGACAGGCCGCTGTCGGCCACGGCCGTCAGGTTTTCCACCGCCGCCGACCCGCCTTGCGCGGCAACCGCGTCAAAGCCGGTGGTACGCACCGTGATGACCTTCACCGCATCGGCCGACTGCACCGTGGCGATGGCGTTGCCCGCATAGATGGGACGCTGGAAGGTGTCGGCCGACTCCACCGCGGTGATGTCGGAGATCTGCGCCACATCCAGCTTGGCGGCCACGCGCGGGGCCACGTTCTTGCCCGACGCGGTGGCCGGGAAGAGGATGTGGCTATAGTCTTTTGCGATGGCCAGCACTTGCGCCGCCAGGTTTTCAGCCAGGCCTTCGGCCAGTTGCGGCGCGTCGGCCAGCAGCACCTTGGACACGCCGGCGGCCTGCGCGGCCTGGTCGGCCACGGCGCGGGCATTGCTACCGGCCACCAGCACGTGCACGTCGCCACCGATCTTGGCGGCGGCGGCGATGGTGTTCAGGGTCGCGCCCTTGAGCTGGGCGTTGTCGTGTTCGGCAATAACCAGAGTCGTCATCTTCAGACCACCTTCGCTTCGTTCTTCAGTTTGTCCACCAGCGTGGCCACGTCGGGCACCTTGATGCCGGCCTTGCGCGCGGGCGGCTCGGAGACCTTCAGGGTCTTCAGGCGCGGCGCGGGGTCCACGCCCAGGTCTTGCGGCGTGACGGTGTCCAGCGGCTTCTTCTTGGCCTTCATGATGTTGGGCAGCGTGACATAACGCGGCTCGTTCAGGCGCAAGTCGGTGGTGACGATGGCCGGCAGCTTCAGTGTCAGCGTTTCCAGGCCGCCGTCCACTTCGCGCGTCACCGTGACCTTGTCGCCGGCGACTTCGACCTTGCTGGCGTAGGTAGCCTGCGGCCAGTCCAGCAGCGCGGCCAGCATCTGGCCGGTCTGGTTGGCGTCGTCATCGATGGCCTGCTTGCCCAGGATGACCAGCTGCGGCTGTTCCTTGTCGACCACGGCCTTGAGCAGCTTGGCCACGGCCAGCGGCTGCAGTTCGGCGTCGGTCTGCACCAGGATGCCGCGATCGGCACCGATGGCCATGGCGGTGCGCAAGGTTTCCTGGCTTTGCTGCACGCCAGCGGAAACGGCGATCACTTCCGTCGCCGTGCCCTTCTCCTTCAGGCGCGTGGCTTCTTCCACCGCGATTTCGTCGAACGGGTTCATCGACATCTTCACGTTGGCGATGTCCACGCCGGTTTGATCCGACTTCACGCGCACTTTGACGTTGTAATCAACGACGCGTTTTACAGGTACCAGGACCTTCATCCAGCAGCCTCCAGAGGGTGATTTGCCTTTATATTGGCGAAACAATTATTCGTAGCGGCGGAGTGTGCGCAGGCAGCAACGAGGCGCCGCGCAGACCGACAAGCTACCCGATTCTACAGCCTGTTGACGCCCGTCGCGCCCAGGCGCCGGGCAGTTGACCATACAGCGGACTACCGGGGCGACGCCCAGGGGAGACTTCACAGGCCGCCTAGTGCGCGGATATGCGCCACTACGCTGCGGCCCAGGGCGGACAGGTCGTAGCCGCCCTCCAGCATGCTGACGATACGGTGGCCGGCATGGCGCGCGGCCACTTCCACCAGGCGCTCGGTGATCCAGGCGTAATCCGCCTCCACCAGGCCCATCTGCCCCAGGTCGTCCTCGCGGTGGGCGTCGAAGCCGGCCGATACCAGGATCAACTCGGGGCGGTGCGCCTCCAGGCGCGGCAGCCAGTGTTCGGCCACCAGTTTGCGCACCAGCGTGCCGTCGCTATAGGCCGGCACCGGCTCGTTCAACATATTCGGTGCCGGATCATGGGTGCCGCAGTTGGGGAAGAACGGGTGCTGGAAAAAGCTGCACATGAGCACCCGTTCGTCGCCCGCCAGGATGTCCTCGGTGCCATTGCCGTGATGCACATCGAAATCGATGATGGCCACCCGTGACAGGCCGTGGTGCGACAGGGCATGCAGCGCCGCGATCGCGATGTTGTTCAGGAAGCAGAACCCCATGGCGCGGTCGCGGCAGGCATGGTGGCCGGGCGGCCGCACGGCGCAGAACGCCGTCTGGGCCTGGCCCGCCATCACCGCGTCCACCGCCTGGATACCCGCGCCGGCGGCGTGCAACGCGGCCTCCAGCGTGTGCGGGTTCATCAGCGTGTCCGGGTCAACCATGTAGTGACCCGAGGTGGGCAGATGGCGGCGCAGGCTTGCCAGGTATTCGGCGGAATGCGCACGCAGAAGGGCTTCGTCCGGGGCCGGCGCAGCCTCCGCTTGCGCCAGATAGGACATGATCCCGCTGGACAGCAGCTGGTCGTTGATGGCGTCCAGCCTCTGCGGGCTCTCGGGATGCCAATCCCCCATTTCATGCAGGCGGCATGAGGGGTGAGTAAGATACAGGGTCTCCATAGGGAAGATTATGTTCACCAGTCGACGATTCCTGCAAATCGCCTTGGCGACGACCGCCTTGGCGGGTTGCGCCAGCACCCCACCGAAAGCCGGCCCGGAAGTGGCCACGGGGGTGCCAAGTAACACATCAGCGGCCGCCGCTGATGGCGAAGTGGCCCGGATCCGTATCGGGCCGCCGCCGGCTCAGGGAGCCTTGGCCAGCATGGATAGCGAGCCTGGCGATGAGCCCTCGGCGGTGCTGTCCCCGACCGGCCAGCTGCGGCCGGAAGTCCAGGCCTATGCGCGGCAGTTGGCCGCCGACCGCAACCTGCGGGTCGATGCCGTGGTCAGCGCGCTGTCCGGCGCCCGCTATAGCGAAACCGTGGCGCGCCTGATCGCGCCGCCGCCCGGCAAGAAGATATCGCGCAGCTGGATCACCTATCGGTCGCGCGTGGTCGAGCCCAAGACCATAGGCTGGGGCGCCACGTTCTGGCAGGAAAACCAGGATACGCTGGACCGCGCGGCGCAGCGCTTTGGCGTGCCAGCGTCGGTGATCGTTGCCATCATCGGGGTGGAAACCCGCTATGGCCGCAATATGGGCAGCTTCCGGGTGCTGGATTCCCTGTCGACGCTGGCCTTCGATTATCCGGACCCCTCCAAGCCCGAGCGGGCGCAGATGTTCCGCGATCAGCTGAGCGATTTCCTGACCCTGGTGATGCAAGGGAAACTGGATCTGCAGACACGCGGGTCCTATGCGGGGGCCATCGGCATGCCGCAATTCATGCCGGGGAGTGTCATGCGCTATGCCATCGATGGCGACGGCACGGGGCATATCGATCTGGCCAACAGTGCCAATGATGCGATTCTGTCGGTCGGCAATTTCCTCATGGAGCATGGCTGGCAGCGGGGATTGCCGGTATTCGCACCGGTGACCCTGCCGGCCGATCCTTCCATCCTGGTCGACGGCGGGTTGAAGCCGCAGCGCGACTGGCCGACCTTGCAGGCCGCCGGGGCGACGGTGCGGCCGGTGACGGCGCAGGCGGGGTATGGCACTACGTGGCAGCAGGGGCCGCTGGGGGTGGTCGACCTGCCGGAGGAATCCGCGGGCACTGCGGAGTACCGGACCGCGACGGTCAATTTCTTCGCCTTGACCCAATACAACCACAGCTATTTCTATGCCACGTCGGTGGCGGACCTGGCCGAAGCCGTGCGGCAGCGAATGAATCTGGTGGCTGGACGATAGATGATTTTTTCAGGAGATTTCCTGGACGTGCCGCCAGATCCGGGTAAGCGCCAAGCGTTTCCAATATGAAAATCCCTGAAGGGATTTTCATATTTTCTGGGGGCAAAACCCCGACGCTTTGAATCGCAAACCGCCCCGCAGGATGCCCATGCTCTGCGCCGGAAACCCCGGCCCTGGGCAAACGCTAAAGAATCCTTCAACCGTTGAACACGCCCGTCGACAAGTACCGGTCGCCACGGTCACAGACGATGAACACGATCGTGGCGTTTTCCACGCGGGCGGATACGTTCATGGCGGCGACCAGGGCGCCGGCCGAGGAGATGCCGCCGAAGATGCCCTCTTCCGCCGCCAACCGGCGCGCCATGTTTTCGGCATCGGCCTGCACGATCGACTCGTAGCCATCGACACGGCTGCGGTCGAAGATGGCCGGTAGATAGGCTTCCGGCCATTTGCGTATCCCCGGAATCTGCGACCCTTCGGCCGGCTGCGCGCCGATCACCTGGATCCCGGCATTCTTCGACTTCAGATAGGTCGACACCCCCATGATGGTCCCGGTGGTGCCCATGGCACTGACGAAGTGCGTGATCCGCCCCCCCGTCTGCGTCCACAATTCCGGCCCGGTGCCTTCGATATGCGCACGCGGATTATCGGGATTGGCGAACTGGTCCAGCACCTTGCCCTTGCCCTCGCTTTGCATTGCCAGCGCCAGGTCGCGGGCGTACTCCATGCCGCCCTTGTCGGCCGGCGTCAGGATCAATTGGGCACCGTAGGCAGCCATCGCGGCGCGGCGTTCCACCGACAGGTTGTCGGGCATGATCAGGATCATGCGGTAGCCACGCATCGCCGCCACCATGGCCAGGGCGATGCCCGTATTGCCGCTGGTGGCTTCGATCAAGGTATCGCCGGGCTGGATCTCGCCACGCGCCTCGGCGTGGCTGATCATGGACAAGGCCGGCCGGTCCTTGACGGAGCCGGCGGGGTTGTTGCCTTCCAGCTTGGCCAGGATGACATTGCCCCGCGCGTCGTTGTCGGCGCCCGGAATGCGTTGCAGACGGACCAGCGGCGTGTTGCCGACGGTCTGCTCGATAGTGGGATAGGTAGCGGAGTTCATGTTGGAAATATACCTTCCCCCGGCAATGCCGCAAGACATGGCCGCACCATCGCCAGGGATACCGCCCCCTCCGGCCGTCCCGGCGATGGCCATTTGCAAGCAAATCCTGCGACGTCTAACCGATCGCGCTGGTCCGGCCCGCCCGCGTCATGACGGGACGGGCTGCGTCGTATCCGGACGGATCGTGGTCGCGGCCGGACGGGCCGCGTTGCGTCTGAAGGGGGGACATCGGTGTCGGCGGCGCCGGACTGAACGCCCGTAAGCGCGCCAGGCATACCCGCGGTAGTGGGACCTGCGCCGGCGCTGCGTGCGCTCAGGGCCGGCTGCTGCCGCGGCGCGATCCTTGCCGTCCCGGACGGGCGGCGGGCCTGGCCGGATCCACGCCGGGCTGAGCGCCGGCGGGCGCGCCGGGCCTGCCCGCGGCGGGGGCGCCAGGTCCCGCGCCTGCCCCGGTCCCCGGGCCGATGCTCAGGCCCGCCTCCTGCAGGGCGCGTGCCTTCTTCGCGCCGATCCCGCGCACGCGGTCGGACAGGTCTTCCATGGACTGGAAATTCCCGCCGCGCTGCCGCTCGTGAATGATGATGGCGGCCGTCTTCGGCCCCACCCCGCGCAAGGACTGCAGCTGCTCCGCGGTCGCGGCATTGACGTCCATCGCCGCCGCCGACGCCGCCGTCAGCGACATGCCCGCCGCCAGCGCCAGCATGCCAAGACGGCGCCCCCAGCGCCGGCCCGCCCCCCGGCCGGCAGCGGCGTCACGCGCCAGGGCGCGATCCAGCGAAGCACCGACTGCCGGGGCACGAACGGACGCGCCAGCAGGCGCGAGGGCAACAGGGTTATGCAGGAAAGGATTCATGACAATCTCCTGGGCAAGCCCCGGACGGCACCGGATACTGCCCGCAAGGTGGAAAAAAATGGCGGCGTACCCATCGAGTACGCCGCCATCCATCTTGCGCCGGCCGGGCGCGCCGCAAGGCCGCCAGTCAGCAAAACATCCATGCGGAAGACTACGCGGCCTTGCCCTTGCCGCCGCGCTCGCGCCAGTAGCGCACATACTCCGCCACGCCCGTCTGCACGTCGCGCATCGGCTGCGTGAAGCCCGCGTCGACCAGGCGCTCCGTATCCGCCTGCGTGAAGCTCTGGTAGCGCCCCTTCAAATCCTCGGGAAACGGGATATAGCGGATCAAGCCCTGCGCCACCAGCGCTTCCAAAGGCTGAGGCGCATGCCCCTGCTCGGCCAGCAGCGTATTCACCACCGCCGCCGCGACATCGTTGAAAGGCTGGGCCCGGCCCGTGCCGCAGTTGAAGATGCCCGACTTGCCCGGGTTGTCCAGGAAGTGCAGATTCACCGCCACCACGTCCTCGACCGAGATGAAGTCCCGGCTCTGCCCGCCATTCTCGTAACCATCCCAGCCTTCGAACAGGCGCACATGCCCTTCGGCCAGGAACTGGTTCATGTTGTGGAAAGCCACCGACGCCATGCGCCCCTTGTGCTGCTCATGCGGGCCATACACGTTGAAATAACGCAAGCCCACCGCCTGCGCCGTCAACGCATGCATACGCGTGCGCAGCACCTGGTCGAACAGCAACTTGGAATAGCCATAGACGTTCAACGGCGCTTCATTGGCCGGATCCTCGACATACGCCGTCGGCGAACCATAGGTCGCCGCGGACGACGCGTACAGAAAAGGCACGCACTGCGTCTGGCAGTACTCGAACAGTTCGCGGGTCACGCGATAGTTGTTGTCCATCATGTAGCGGCCATTGCGCTCGGTGGTGTCCGAGCAGGCGCCCTGATGCAGTATCGCGCGCAATTCCGGCAGGCTGCCGTCCTTCACGCGGCCACGGAATTCATCCTTGTCCAGATAGTCGGCGATCTGGCAATCGACCAGGTTGGCGAACTTGTCGCCTTCGAGCAGGTCGTCCACCGCGATGATGTCGCGGATGCCGCGGCGGTTCAGCCCCCGCACCAGATTGCTGCCGATGAAGCCGGCCGCGCCAGTCACTACGATCATGATAATTCTCCCAATTCCTGCGCACTGACGGTGGACGTGCCCAGCTTGCCCACCACGATGCCGCCAGCGCGGTTGGCCCAGCGCATGGCATCGGGCCAGTCCATGCCCACCGCGCGCGTGACCGCCAGCGTGGCCAGCACGGTATCGCCCGCGCCCGACACATCGAACACCTCATGCGCCTGCGCATCCACATGCTCGCGGCCGCTACCGGTAAACAAGGTCATGCCCTGCTCGGACCGCGTCACCAGCAGCGCTTCCAGTTGCAGTTGGCCGCGCAGTCGCTGGGCGCGCTCGTCCAGGTCCGCCTCCGACTGCCAGCGCCCCACCGCTTGCTGCATTTCCGAACGGTTGGGCGTCACCAAGGTGGCGCCGTGATAAGGGGTGTAGTTATCGCCCTTGGGATCCACCAGCACCGGGACACCGGCGGCGCGCGCGGCGGCGATCAGGCTTTCGACTCGCGTCAACGTACCCTTGGCATAGTCCGACAGCACCACCACGTCATGCCCCGCCAGATGGCTGGCTACCTCGGCATCGATGCCGTCCAGCGCGGCAGCGCCCGGATGTTCCTCGAAATCCACGCGCAGCAGCTGTTGCTGGCGGCCCAGCACGCGCATCTTCAGCGTGGTCGGCAGGCCCGCATCGGCCACCAGCGCAGCCTCGATGCCCGCCTCGCCCGCCAGCCGCTGGATGCACTGGCCCGCCTCGTCGCTGCCGACGATGCCCACCAGGGTCGCCTGCGCGCCCAGCGCCACGATATTGCGCGCCACGTTGGCGGCCCCGCCCAGGCGGTCTTCGCGGCGCGCCACGCGCACCACGGGCACCGGCGCTTCCGGCGAAATACGCTCGACTTCACCGAACCAATAGCGGTCCAGCATCACATCGCCGATCACCAGAATGCGGCAGGCGGCGATGGCGTCCACGGGGAAAGTGCTCATTCCAGTTCTTCCAGCCGGCGCGGCGAATAAGTCTCCCAGGCATTGCAGCCGGGACATTGCCAATAGTAGCGGCGCGCCTGGAATCCGCAATTGCGGCAGGCATAACGGTCCAGGCGCTGGGTGTGCTTGTGGATCAGGCTGCGCAGCAGCGTCAGGTCGGCACCCGGGACCGGGCTGGGGCTGGCGCCGGGGTTGCCATCGGCTTCCGCGCCCGTGGCGGACAGCTCGGCCTCCAGCAGGCGATCCAGGCCCAGCAGCGACGGGTGCAGGCGCAGGGCGCTGCGGGCGAAGGCCCAGGCGGTGTCCGAGCCCTGCTGCGCGCGCAGCTCGCGGAACACGATATTGAAGAGGTCCAGCGAAGGATGCTTGGTGTACTGCTTTTGCAGCAAATCCAGCACCTGCGCCGACTCGCCCGCCGCGCGGTAGCTTTCCAGCAGCGCCTCGGCCACCAGGCCGGCGAATTCCGGCTCATCGGTGAGCACGGATTCCAGATGCATGCGTTCCAGCTCGGTATTGCCTTCCAGCCGCGCCAGGGCCGCCCGCAACATGGCGATGCGCACGCGCGAGGCCTTGCTGGCCACGTGGTTCCTGGAAGACACATTGGCTGCATGATCGGCCGCATCCAGCGCCACCAGCACGGCGTCGGTATTGGGCGGCTTCTGTGCCAGCGCATGCTGCGCCTGCTCGCAGTGGTAATGCACCAGCTGCGGCACCGGCTCGTCGACCAGGCCGCGCAGGGTCTTCACCGCTTCGATGGCGCGTGGCCAGTCGTGTTCGGATTCATAGATGCGGATCAGCGACCGCAAGGCGTCCAGGGCGTAACGGCTATCGCCCAGGGCCTTGAAGCCCGCCTCGGCGCGATCCAGCATGCCCGCCTTCAGGAAATCCTGGGCCAGCTCGTGCTGGGCGTGCTCCCGTTCCGCCGTGGGCAGATCGGCCCGATTCAACAGGCTCTGGTGCACCCGGATGGCCCGCTCCATCTCGCCGCGGCGGCGGAACAGGCTGCCCAGGGCAAAGTGCAGCTCGGTGGTTTCAGGGTCGAGCTTGGCCACCTCGACGAAGGCGTCGATGGCGCGATCCGGCTCTTCATTGAGCAGGAAGTTCAAGCCACGAAAATAGGAGTCAGGCAGGACCCGGGTTTCCGACAGCATCTGCCGGATATCGAACCGCGCCGCCAGCCAGCCCAGGGCAAAAAGGACCGGGACGAAAATCAACCACCAGGGTTCAAAATCCACGTTGCGCGCTCTCGATCAAAGCGGCGACATGGGCGCGATGGTTTCCGGCGCCACCTGGGCCGGCACCTGCTGGCCATTGACAGCCGTCTGGATGCGATCCAGTTCACGGCGCAGGCGTTGCGCTTCACGGCGGCGGCGCATCGACGCGGGCACCGTCAGCAGCAGGCCGAACAGGGCGCCGACGACGAACGTAATCAACATGACCACGATCAGTGGCACGTCCTGCACGACGAAGTCGTTGTAGAAATTGACGGCGACCGGATTGGTGTTCTTCAGTGCGAACATCAGCACCACGACAAACACAATCAATCTCAGGGCCCAGATCAGGTAGCGCATGGCGCATGCTCCAGCAAACAGCGGAACCGATGATTGTAAGCGAAGCGCAAAAGTCGGGGGGCTTGGCGGCCGGCCGCCCCGGTCCGACGCGCTTGCGCCAGGCGCGGCCGCAAGTCACGGACCGGGGCGCAACACCGCAAAGGCACGGCAAACACACCGTAAAGAAAAAAAAAGACCTCGGTCGAAACCGAGGTCTTCTTCTTTGAGACGACAAGACGGGGGAGGACCACCCGTTTGGCTACGCCACCTGCTTAATGCATGGCGTGCAGGTCCAGGGCCGACGGTACTGAATCGGACGAGCCTTCCAGGGAAGACTTGCCGTCCGACGCCGCGGGGTCGGCCACCAGATCGACGCGCTCGCGCAATTCCTTGCCCGCCTTGAAGTGAGGCACCTGTTTGCCAGGCACCAGCACTTGTTCGCCGGACTTCGGATTACGGCCCACACGCGGCGACCGCTGCGACAACGAGAAACTGCCGAAACCGCGAATCTCGATGCGCTGGCCCGAGGCTAAAGCCTGGGCCATCGCATCCAGCATGGTCTTGACAGCGTAGACGATGTCACGCCCGGCCAACTGCGGATATCGAGCCGCCAAGGCGGTGATCAGCTCCGACTTGGTCACGTGGCATTAACCGTCGTTGCGCTGTTGGTCCAGCTTGGCCTTCAGCAGAGCACCCAGGTTGGTGGTGCCCGACGAAGCGCTGGCATCCGACATGCGCTGCAGGGTATCGGCGGTTTCAGCGTTGTCACGAGCCTTGATCGACAACTGGATCGAACGCGTCTTGCGGTCGATGTTGATGATCATGGCGTCGATGTTGTCGCCGGCGTTCATCACGGTCGTCGCATCTTCCACACGGCCAGCGGACATTTCCGAAGCACGCAGGTAGCCTTCGACGTCCACCGACAGGGTCACCACAGCGCCCTTGGCTTCGACCGACTTGACGGTACCCGGAACCACGGCGCCCTTGTCGTAGGTGGCAACGAAGTTGTTGAAGGGGTCGCCTTCCAGCTGCTTGATGCCCAGCGAGATGCGTTCCTTGTCGGTATCGATGCCCAGAACCACGGCTTCGATCTCGTCGCCCTTCTTGAAGTTGCGCACGGCTTCTTCGCCGGTTTCCGTCCACGACAGGTCGGACAGGTGAACCAGGCCATCGATGCCGCCGGGCAGGCCGACGAACACGCCGAAGTCGGTGATCGACTTGATCGCGCCCGAAACCTTGTCACCGCGCTTGAAGTTCGTGGCGAACTCTTCCCACGGATTCTGGCGGCACTGCTTCATGCCCAGGGAGATACGGCGACGGTCTTCGTCGATTTCCAGGACCATGACTTCGACTTCTTCGCCCAGGGTGACAACCTTGCGCGGATCGACGTTCTTGTTGGTCCAGTCCATTTCCGAAACGTGCACCAGGCCTTCGATGCCGGCTTCCACTTCGACGAACGCGCCGTAGTCGGTCAGGTTGGTAACCTTGCCGAACAGGCGGGTGCCTTGCGGGTAACGACGGGCCAGGCCCACCCACGGATCTTCGCCCAGCTGCTTGACGCCCAGCGAGACGCGGCTCTTTTCCTGGTCGAACTTGAGGACCTTGGCTTCGACTTCCTGACCCACTTGCAGGACTTCGGAGGGGTGACGCACACGGCGCCAGGCCATGTCGGTGATGTGCAGCAGACCATCGATGCCGCCCAGGTCGACGAACGCGCCGTAGTCGGTGATGTTCTTGACCACGCCCTTGACCACGGCACCTTCGTGCAGGGTTTCGAGCAGCTTTTGACGCTCTTCGCCCATGCTGGCTTCCAGCACTTGACGACGCGACAACACAACGTTGTTGCGCTTGCGATCGAGCTTGATGACCTTGAATTCCAGGGTCTTGCCTTCGTACGGCGTGGTGTCCTTGACGGGACGCAGGTCGACCAGCGAGCCGGGCAGGAACGCGCGGATGCCGTTGGTCATGACCGTCAGGCCGCCCTTCACCTTGCCGGTGATGGTGCCGGTAACCAGTTCGCCGTTTTCGAGGGCTTGTTCCAGTTGCAGCCAGGCCGACAGGCGCTTGGCGCGGTCACGCGACAGGATGGTGTCGCCGTAGCCGTTTTCGAGCGAGTCGATGGCCACCGAGACGTAGTCGCCCGGTTGCACTTCGAGTTCGCCCTGGTCGTTCAGGAACTCTTCCAGGGGGATCAGCGCTTCGGACTTCAGGCCGGCGTTGACGACGACGAAATTGTGGTCGATGCGAACGACTTCCGCGCTGATGACCTCACCGGACTTCATGTCCTGGTTCTGGAGGCTTTGAGCGAACAGGTCGGCAAAGCTTTCGCCGCCGGAGGTGTTGGGAAGAGAAGACATTAAGGTTAGGTCCATAGGCCCGGGATTGGGCCAGGTTGAGAACACGCCACCCCGCAAAATCCGAGACAGCGGAGTTGAACAATTCCATCCTTGGCGGCCGGCCATTGCCGGTGGTACGCCGCGGACGGTACGGGTACTACGATGTACAGCAAATCAGTAAAGCAGCCCGGCGGAAATCACGGCAACGATCAGGACCGTGCCGGAGCCTTGGCCCGCCAGAGGTCCAGAATGGCCTGCACGGTTTCCTGCGCGGTCATCCTGGACGAATCCAGTGTGTGGGCATCGGCCGCCGCGGCCAAAGGCGCCACGGCTCGCTGGGTATCGCGCGCGTCACGCTCTCGCATATCACGCAACAGGTCTTGCAATTTAGCAGAAATACCCTTTTCCATCAACTGCTTACGCCGCCTTTCCGCGCGGGCGTTGACGTCGGCCACCAGGAACACCTTGAGGCCGGCATCGGGGAACACAACTGTCCCCATATCGCGGCCGTCGGCCACCAGGCCGGGCGGCCGCCGAAAGGCGCGCTGGCGCTCGAGCAGCGCTTGGCGCACCGAACCGAAGGCGGCCACCTGGGAAGCGAAGTTGCCGACCTTCTCCTGGCGGATGTCGTTGCCGGCCTCGTGGCCTTCCAGGTAGATGTGGCCGCCGTCGAAGCGCACGTCCAGCGCTTCGGCCACCGCCGCCACGCCCTGCTCATCCGTGGCCTCGATGCCGCGCCGCAGGCTGGCCAGCGCGGTCAGGCGGTACAGGGCGCCGCTGTCCAGCACCGCCCAGCCCAGCCGGCGCGCCACGCCGTGGGCCACGGTGCCCTTGCCCGACGCGGTCGGACCGTCGATGGTGATCACAGGCGCAAGGATGTCGCTCATGGTTGCCCCCCGGATTGCTCCGCGCTGTCCACGCCGCTGACCAGAGCCGCATAGACGTCGAAATAGGTCGGGAAGGTCTTGCTGACGCAGCCCGGATCCAGGATGCGCACGGCGGCCGGCCCGAATGCGGCCAAGGACATGCTCATGGCCATGCGGTGATCATCCCACGTGCCGATGTGCGCGTCACGCCAGGCTTCCCGGGTCGGCGGCGTCACGCGCAGCCAATCCGGACCGGACTCGACCGTGGCGCCCAGCTTTTCCAGTTCGGTCTGCATGGCGTGGATGCGGTCGGTCTCCTTGACGCGCCAACTGCCGATATTGCGCAGCCGGCATGGGCCGTCGGCGAACAGGGCCAGGGCCGCGGCCGTCATGGCCGCGTCGGGAATCAGGTTGAAATCGGCATCGAAAGCGCGCAGCTTGCCGCCGCTGGCCGCATGCACGCCGCTGGCCTCGATCCAGTCCGCGCCCGCCTCGATGCGCACGCCCATGCTTTCCAGCGTATCGGCAAAGGCGATATCGCCCTGGATGCTGTCACGGCCGACGCCGGTGACCCGTACCGGGCCGCCGCCGACGGCGCCCAGCGCCAGGAAGTACGAAGCCGACGACGCGTCGCCCTCGACCGCGATGCGGCCGGGACTGATGTAGCGCGCCTGGGCCGGCACCGTGAAGCGGCTCCAGCCCGTGCGTTCGACCTGCACGCCGTAGCGTGCCATCAGGTTGAGCGTGATCTCGATATAGGGCTTGGAGATCAGGTCGCCGACGATGTCGATGACCAGGGGCTGGCCGGTGGTGGCGGTGAAGATGGGCGCCGCCAGCAGCAAGGCGGTCAGGAACTGGCTGGACACGGTGCCCGGCATGCGCGCGGCCTGCCCGGCGCGCAACGTGGCCGCGCCGATGCGCAGCGGCGGATAGCCGTCCTGCCCGGTGTATTCGATCTCGGCGCCCAGCTCGCGCAACGCCCCCACCAGGTCGCCGATGGGACGCTCGTGCATGCGCGGCACGCCGGACATGCGGTAGTCGCCGCCCATCAAGGCCAGTGCCGCGGTCAAGGGCCGCATGGCGGTGCCCGCATTGCCCAGGAACAGGTCGGCCGCCGCCACCGGGAAACGCCCGGCGCCCTGCACC
Source organism: Achromobacter sp. HZ34 (assembly GCF_002209485.1). Classification (GTDB taxonomy): domain Bacteria; phylum Pseudomonadota; class Gammaproteobacteria; order Burkholderiales; family Burkholderiaceae_B; genus Bordetella_C. Next base: position 210,036 of record NZ_NJIX01000008.1, read on the forward strand.
GTGACACGGCCTTCGCCGTGTTCCTGCACGCCCACGCCCAGCGCGCGCAGCGCCGCCAGCATGACCCGCGTATCGTCGGAATCCAGCAGGCCCGTGATTTCCGTGGCGCCCTGCGCCAGCGCGGCCAGCAGCAGCACGCGGTTCGAAATACTCTTGGAGCCAGGCATGGCCACCACGCCGCGTGCGTCTTCGGCGTGCGGCAGATCCAGATAAGACAGACTGCTCATTTCGTATTCCCCAAGCGCCAACCGCGCCGGCAGATCGCGGCCTCTTCCAGCAGCGCCTCCAGGGCGGCGCCGTCGCGCTGCTCCAGGGCCTGCTCGGCGCTGTCCAGCACGGCACGCAGCGCGGCCAGCTCGGTCAGCATTGCCTCGCGGTTGGAAAGAAAGATATCGCGCCACATTTCCGTCGATCCCGCGGCGATGCGCGTGAAATCGCGGAAGCCCGAACCGGCCAGCGCCAGCCGTTCGGCGGCGTCGGCGCTGCGCGCCACCTGCGCCACATAGACCGAGGCCAGGAAATGCGGCATATGGCTGACCGAACCCAGCACCCGATCATGCGCCTGCACGTCCATTTCGCGCACGTGGGCGCCGCAGGCTTCCCACGAGGCACGCACCAGGGCGACGTCGGCGGGAGCATTTTCCGGCAAGGGGGTCAGGATGACATTGCGGCCGGCATACAAGCCGCCGTCCGCCGCCTCCGGGCCCACGCGTTCGCCGCCGGCGATGGGATGGCCCGGCACGAAGCAGGCGATGCGATCCCCCAGCGCGGCGCGCGCGGCCTGCACGACTTCGGCCTTGGTGCTGCCGGCATCCGTGATGACCACGCCGGGCTTCAAGTGCGGCCGCATTTCCGCCAGCACCCTGGCCATGGCGCCCACAGGCGCGGCCAGCATGATGACGTCGGCCTGCGCGGCCGCCTCGGCGGCCGTGGCGGTGTCATCGATCAGGCCCAGTTCATAGGCCCGCGTCAGCGATTGCGCGTTACGGCCCACGCCCAGCACGCGGCCGACATGGCCGGCACGGCGCAGGGCCGCCGCATAGGAACCGCCGATCAGGCCCACGCCGACGACAGCCAATAGCGGAATCGCCGGTCGCACGTCGCCCGAGGGCTCGACCACCCGGATCACCCCCGGCGCGGCCCCGGCAACGTTGTTGAAGGATTCGCCAACGGGCGGCCGGGCGGCTTGGCTCATGATTTCAGGATCTGCTTGAGCGCCGCGACGAACGTTTCGTTTTCTTCCGGCAAGCCGATGCTCACGCGCAGGAATTCCGGCAGGCCGTCGCCGGCCACCGGACGCACGATGACGCCGCGCTTGAGCAGTTCCAGGTTGATGCGCGGGGCGTCGCCCACGTGCACCAGCACGAAATTGCCGAAGCTGGGCACATACTTCAGGCCGAGCGCGTCGAAGGCCTTGTACAGCTGGGCCTTGCCTTCCTTGTTGACCTGGTAGGAACGTTGCTGGAAGTCGGTGTCGGCCAGCGCCGCGATCGCGGCGGCCTGCGCCAGCGAGTTCACGTTGAAGGGTTGGCGCACGCGGTTCAGGATGTCAGTCAGGCCAGGCTGCGCAGCGGCAAAGCCCACGCGCAGGCCGGCCAGGCCATAGGCCTTGGAGAAGGTGCGCGACACCACCAGGTTGGGGAAACGCTTCACCCACGCGGTGCTGTCGAAGCGCAGCTCCGGCTCCAGGTATTCGTTATAGGCCTCGTCCAGCACCACCACCACGCGATTGCCATGGCGCGCATGGACCTGCTCCAGGAAGGCCTCGACGCGCGCGGCCGGCTGGAACGTGCCGGTGGGATTGTTGGGGTTGGCGATGAAGACGACGCGCGTGTCCGGCTCGATGGCCGCCAGCATGGCGTCCAGGTCGTGGCCATAGTCGACCGCCGGCACCACGATGTGGCGCGCCCCGCGTGCCTGCGTCGCCAGGCGGTAGACCGCGAAGGAGTGCTGTGCATAGACCGCCGACGTACCCGCGTCCAGCAAGGCCAGCGCCACCAGTTCCAGGATGTCGTTGGAGCCATTGCCCAGCGTGATCCATTCCAGCGGCAGGTTGTAGCGTTTGGACAGGGCGGACTTCAGGTCGAAGCCGTTGGGATCGGGATAACGGCCCAGGCCGTTGACGATCGCCAGCATGGCCTGGCGGGCCGATTCAGGAATGCCCAACGGGTTCTCGTTGGACGCCAGCTTGACGATGCGCGCCGGGTCCAGCCCGAATTCGCGCGCCAGCTCCTCGATGGGCTTGCCCGCCTGATAGGGAGCGATGGCGGTGACATGCGCGGGAGCGTCGTAGGTTTTGTTATCGGTCGTCATGGACTTGCTGCGGATGAGGAACGGAAGGAGCTATTGCGCCGGATAGGAGCCGAGCAGCTTGAAAAAGGCCGCTTGCGCCTGCAGGGTCGCAAACGCCTGCGCCACATGGGCTTCACCCGCGTGGCCAAGCACGTCGACGTAGAAATAGTATTCCCACTGGCCCGTGCGCGCCGGACGCGACTCGAAGCGCGTCATCGACACCTTGTTCTCGGCCAGCGGCGCGAGCATGTCGTACACCGCGCCCGCGCGATTCGGCACTGCCAGGATCAGGCTGCTCTTGTCCTTGCCGGTGGGCAAGGTATCGATATTGCCCAGCACCAGGAAACGCGTACGGTTCTGCGCATCGTCCTGGATGCCGGCGCTGACGACCTGCAGGCCCCAGGTGGCGGCCGCCGATTCGCCGGCGATGGCGGCGACGGTGGGGTCCTGCGAGGCCACGCGCGCGGCCTCGGCATTGCTGGCGGCCGCGGCCCGCGCCAGTTGCGGATGATTGCGATTGAGCCAGCCCTGGCACTGCGCCAGCGACTGCGGGTGAGCCATGATGGTCTGCACGCCTTCCATCGAACCGCTTTGGCTCATCAGGCAATGCCGGATCACCAGCGAGCGCTCGCCCATCACCTTCAACGGCGTGTTCAGCAGCAGGTCCAGGGTGCGGTTGACGGCGCCTTCGGTGGAGTTCTCCACCGGCACCACGCCGACGTCAGCCTGCCCCGCCTCGACGGCGCGGAAAACTTCATCGAATGACGGGCAGGCCAGCTTGTTCACCGCGTGGCCGAACTGTTCCATCGCCGCCTGTTCCGAATAGGAACCCGTGGGGCCGAGAAAGGCCACGGTAAGCCCCTTCTCCAGACCGCGACAGGCCGAGATGATCTCGGTCCACAAGGCCGACACCGCGGCGCCAGGCAAGGGCCCCTGGTTCAGCCCCTGCAAGCGCCGGATCACTTCGGCTTCGCGGTCGGGACGCAGCACCGGGCCATCCGCGTGGAAGGCGTGCTTGACGTCGCCGACTTCCTGCGCCGTGCGGGCGCGCTGCGTCAGCAGGTCGAGGATCTGCGCGTCGATCGAATCGATGCGTTCGCGCAAGGGCTTCAGTTTGGCGGCGAGGGCTTCATCCATGGCGTTGCTCGAAATCACGCAGGTAGGCGACCAGATCCTGCACCGCTTGCAGCGGCACGGCGTTGTAGATGGAGGCACGCATGCCGCCGACGCTCTTGTGACCCTTCAGGGCCAGCAGGCCTGCCGCTTCGGCGCCCTTCAGAAAGGCGTCATTGAGCGACTCATCGTGCAGGATGAAAGGCACGTTCATGCGCGAACGCACGGGACCGTGAATCGGATTGCGATAGAAGGACGAGCCGTCCAGGTAGTTGTACAGCAGCTCGGCCTTGGCGATGTTGGCCTGCTCCAGCGCCTGCACCCCACCCTGCTCCTTGATCCATTTGAAGACCAGGCCGGCGATGTAGATCGCGTAGGTGGGCGGCGTGTTGTAGCGCGAATGCTCGGCGGCGACATTGGCGTAGTCGAAGGCCGACGGGCAGATGGGCAAGGCATGGCCGATCAGGTCGCGGCGCACCATCATGATGGTGACGCCGGCCGGACCCGCGTTCTTCTGCGCCCCGGCGAACACCAGCCCCGCGCGCGTCACATCCATGGGACGCGACAGGAAATGCGAAGAGGCATCCACCACCAGCGGCACATCCGGCGCGCCCAGGCTGGCCGGCGTGGGCCAGTCGTTGAATTCGACGCCGCCTATGGTTTCGTTGCTGCAGAAGTGCAGGTATTCAGCATCCTTGCGCACCTGCCAGGTATCGGTGGCGGGCACCCAGGTCCAGGGCTTGAAGGCCTGGCCGTCCAGCGTGGTTTCGCTGCCGCTGCTGGCGGCGATGCCAATGTCGCCATAGCGCAAGGCTTCCTTGTGCGACTTCACCGACCATTGGCCGGTGAGCACGAAGTCGGCCTTGTTGGTGCCCCGGCGATTGATCAGGTTCATCGGGATGATGGCGTTCTCACCCGACGCACCGCCCTGCATGAACAGGATGGCGTAGTCGGAGGGCGCGCCCAGCAGCTCGCGCAGGTCGGCTTCCGCTTCGTCGCAGATCTGCACGAACTGCTTGCCGCGATGGCTCATTTCCATGACCGACATGCCGCTGCCGTGCCAGTCGAGCATTTCCTCGGCCGCCTGCCGCAACACCGCCTCCGGCAACGCCGAAGGTCCCGCTGAAAAATTCCAGGGTCGACTCATCATTCTTCCGTAGGTTCCGAAGGATCGCTGTCCGGCACGTCGCCGGGTTCCTCATTGCCGCCAGCACTGTCGCCATCCGCCCCTTCGGCCTTGGCATCGCCATCGGCTTCGGCATCGGCTTCCGCATCCACGTCGGCGTCGCTCTCGACCACGCGGCGCACGCCCGACAGATGGCTGCCGTCATCGACGCTGATCAGCGTCACGCCCTGCGTGGCGCGGCCCATCTCGCGGATTTCCGACACCCGGGTGCGCACCAGCACGCCGCCCGTGGTGATCAGCATGATCTCGTCGATGGTGTTGACCAGTACCGCCCCCACCACCTTGCCGTTACGCGAGCTGGTCTGGATGGCGATCATGCCCTTGGTACCGCGGCCATGACGGGTGTATTCAGTAATGGGGGTGCGCTTGCCGTAGCCATTTTCCGTGGCGGTCAGCACGCTCTGCGCTTCGTCGCCGGCCACCAGCATGGCGATCACCGCCTGGCCGTCTTCCAGCATCATCCCGCGCACGCCGCGGGCGTTGCGGCCCATCGGGCGCACGTCGTTCTCGTCGAAGCGGACGGCCTTGCCGGAATCGGAGAACATCATGACGTCGTGCTTGCCATCGGTCAGGTCGGCACCGATGAGGAAGTCGCCCTCGTCCAGGTCGACCGCGATGATGCCGGCCTTGCGCGGATTGGAGAAATCCGACAACGGCGTCTTCTTCACCGTACCGCGCGAAGTCGCCATGAACACGTAGTGATCGTCGCTGAATTCCTTCACCGGCAACACCACGTTGACCTTCTCGCCTTCGGCCAGCGGGAACATGTTGACGATCGGACGGCCGCGCGAGCCGCGCGTGCCCTGCGGCACTTCCCAGACCTTGAGCCAGTAGACACGGCCGCGGTTGGAGAAGCACAGCAGATAGTTGTGGGTGTTGGCGATGAACAACTGGTCGATCCAGTCGTCTTCCTTCATGACCGTGGCCTGCTTGCCACGGCCGCCACGCTTCTGCGAGCGGTATTCGGACAAGGGCTGGCTCTTGATGTAGCCGCCATGCGACAACGTCACCACCATATCGGCGGGCGTGATCAGGTCTTCGGTGTCCAGCTCGGTGGCGTTCATCTCGATTTCCGAGCGCCGTTCGTCCTTGGCGCCGGTGCCGAACTCGGCCTTGATGGCCTGCAGTTCGTCGCTGATGATCGTGGTGATACGTTCCGGTTTGGCGAGGATGTCCAGCAGATCGGCGATGTTCGCCATTACTTCCTTGTACTCGCCAACGATCTTGTCCTGCTCCAGCCCGGTCAGGCGTTGCAGGCGCATGTTCAGGATTTCCTGGGCCTGGGTGTCGCTCAAGGAATACATGCCATCGGCCTGCATGCCATAAGAAGGCGACAGGCTTTCCGGGCGATAGGCGGCGATGCCTCCCGGCGTATCGCCGTCGGCCCGCTGCAACATCTCGCGCACCAGGGAGGAATCCCACGAGCGCGCCATCAATTCCTGGCGCGCCACCGGCGGCGTCGGCGCCGCCTTGATGATCGCGATGAAATCGTCGATGTTGGCCAGCGCCACCGCCAGGCCTTCCAGCACATGGCCGCGCTCGCGCGCCTTGCGCAGCTGGAACACGGTGCGGCGCGTGACCACTTCGCGCCGGTGCTGCAGGAAGTACTCCACCATCTGCTTCAGGTTGAGCAGGCGCGGCTGGCCGTCGACCAGTGCCACCAGGTTCATCCCGAAGGTGTCCTGCAGCTGGGTGTTCTTGTACAGATTGTTGAGCACCACCTCGGGCACTTCATTGCGCTTGAGCTCGATGACCAGGCGCATGCCGTCCTTGTCCGACTCGTCGCGGATGTCGGAAATGCCCTCGATCTTCTTCTCGTTGACCAGCTCGGCAATACGTTCCTGCAGCGACTTCTTGTTGACCTGGAAGGGAATCGCGTCGATCACGATCGCCTGGCGATTGCCCTTGTCCATGTCCTCGAAGTGCGTCTTGGCACGCATCACCACCCGGCCGCGGCCGGTGCGGTAGCCTTCGCGCACGCCGGACATGCCGTAGATGATGCCGCCCGTGGGGAAGTCCGGCGCCGGAATCAGCTCGATCAGCTCATCAATCGTGCACTCAGGATTACGCAGGCAGTACAGGCAGCCGTCGACCACTTCCGACAGGTTGTGCGGCGGAATGTTGGTGGCCATGCCCACCGCGATGCCGGAGCTGCCGTTGACCAGCAGGTTGGGCAGGCGCGACGGCAACAGCAGCGGTTCTTTCTCGCTGCCGTCGTAGTTGGGGCCGAAGTCCACGGTTTCCTGGTCGATGTCGGCCAGCAACTCGTGGGCGATCTTGGCCAGGCGGATTTCGGTGTACCGCATCGCCGCGGCGTTATCGCCGTCGATGGAGCCGAAGTTACCCTGCCCATCCACAAGCATGTAGCGCAGGGAGAAATCCTGCGCCATGCGGACGATGGAGTCGTAGACCGCCTGGTCTCCGTGCGGGTGATACTTACCGATGACGTCGCCAACGATACGGGCGGACTTCTTGTAAGCCCGGTTCCAGTCGTTGTTCAGTTCGTGCATCGCGAACAAGACCCGACGGTGCACGGGTTTGAGACCGTCGCGTACGTCCGGGAGTGCCCGCCCTACGATCACGCTCATTGCGTAATCGAGGTAGCTGCGGCGCATTTCTTCTTCCAATGAGATTGGAAGCGTTTCCTTGGCGAAGGAATCCATATGTTTATACGTAGGGACGGAAGCTGAAAAGGCGGGCACACCCCGAGGGGGTGGCGAACAGGAAATTCTATCACTCTGTAGAAATTGGCCTTTAACGTCGCCAAAAAGGCGGACAGGGACGGGACAAAGCCCGGGCCACGCCCCGGCAGGTTGCGCACCATGACGGCGCATTTGACGAATCGTCGACGGGAGTCTCCGGGGCGGGGAGAAAGCCCGATTCGGGACGGCCTCACCGCCGCCACTTGCATGCGCTCGCGTCATGTAACAAAATGCCGCCATGCTGCCGAGCTGGGTTTTGCCCTGCCGCGCCTGTTGCCTAAAACCAACAACGGGCCTGCGATGGGCGGCGAAATGGTCATCTCGGACGTGAATGCGCCTGCCAGGGCACGACAAATGCCTTAAGATTGTTTCCAGCACGCAGGAAACCCAGTCGCGATTCCCTTGAAGTCGTTTTTGGCGTTGCTATACTGGCCCCGTTTTCCTGATATGCGGCGGGGGTTCGCTGCGAGTCACTTATCCAGCTTCAAGCTCAACGAGGAGAAACATGAATAAACCCTCCAAATTCGCTCTGGCGCTTGCCTTTGCTGCCGTCACGGCCTCCGGTGCAGCCTCGGCCCAGACCGTCGACAACTGGCGCAATCCGTTTGGCAACGTCTGGAAGAACGGCACGAATGAACTGTGCTGGCGCGATGCCTTCTGGACCCCCGCTACCGGCGTCCCCGGTTGTGATGGCGTGCCGGTCGCTCAAGCCGCCAAGCCGGCCGCTCCCACCCCGATGGCAAGCAAGGTCGTCTTCAATGCCGACACCTTCTTTGACTTCGACAAGGCGACTCTGAAGCCTGAAGGCCGTCAACTGCTGGATCAAGTTGCTACGCAAGCTCGCAGCATTGATCTGGAAACCATCATCGCTGTCGGCCACACCGACTCGATCGGTACGGTTGCGTACAACCAGAAGCTGTCCGAGCGCCGCGCTGCCGCGGTCAAGTCGTACCTGGTCAGCAAGGGCATCGACCCGAACCGTATCTACACGGAAGGCAAGGGCAAGAGCCAGCCCGTGGCGACGAACAAGACCAAAGAAGGTCGTGCTCAGAACCGCCGTGTGGAAATCGAGATCGTCGGTACCCGCAAGTAATTGCGATTACCGCCGTAGCGCCGGTCGCTACGAATCAAAGGCCTGTGCTTATGCGCAGGCCTTTTTTTATTCCCCTTTTTTCCCGGCACCCGTTTTCGAGGAGACAGCCCGGTGGAATTCGGCAATCACGCGCAGGAAGAAACGAACCGGCTGAACGCCGCGCCCATCGAATTCGATGCGGTAGTCGTCCTCGACGACGTCGTTGCGCTGAATATGGAGATATACAAGATGCCGGCGCTGAAGGCAGGAAGGCTGCGCCGTGATCTCCTGCTCATCCTTGCCGCCCCCCTCTTCCTGGCCGTCGTGCTGGTTGCCTTCAATCTGGCCGACCAGACCTCGCACAGGCCGCCACTGGCCGACGTCTTCCGCTTCGTCCTGCTGGAGCACCCGGGCTATCCGCTGGCCACCGTGGGTATCGCCGTCGCCATCGTCGTAATGCAGAGGCTGTTGATGCGCCCGCGCATGCGCCTGCACTTCCGTAAAGCCATGGCGCAGCGCCCGGACGTCGACAAATCCGATCCGCGCCTGCCCTTCTCCGCGCACGTGATCTTCAGCGAGGACGGTATCGAGAGCCAGACCGTGCCCCATACCATCCGCTTCAACTGGTCCAGCCTGACGTTTTGGAAAGAGAAAGACAGCCGGCTCATGTTGCTGGGCGACAGCATGCAGGGCATGTGCGTCTCCCTGGCGGGCCTGGCCCTGCCGATGCAGGCGGCCATCCGGGCGCTGGTCGAGCGCAAGCTCGGCAAGCCACGCCTGGACTGACGGCAGGCCACCCTGTGGAAGCCCCCTCTCGCGGCAGGCAGACCGGCGGCTGGCACCCCGGGCCGGGCTCGCCCGATATCCGCTCTATATAATTACCGGCTGAATTCTTCCCCCGGATAGCAATGAGCACCTCTACTGAATCCCGCGTGAACGTCGACGAGGCCGAACTGGCCAAATTCAGTGCCCTGGCGGCCCGCTGGTGGGATCCGGACAGTGAATTCGCCCCTCTGCATGCGATCAATCCCCTGCGCCTGGGCTGGATCCAGGAAATCGCCGGCAGCCTGGCCGGCAAGCAGGTGCTCGACGTGGGCTGCGGCGGCGGCATTCTCGCCGAGAGCATGGCCGCCACGGGCGCCACCGTCACCGGCATCGACCTGGCGGAAAAATCACTCAAGGTGGCCCGCCTGCATGGCCTGGAGTCCGGCGTGAAAGTGGAATACCGCGCCGTCCCCGTCGAAGACCTGGCCCGCGAGCAACCCGAACGCTACGACGTCGTCACCTGCATGGAAATGCTGGAACACGTGCCCGACCCGGCCTCCATCGTGCGTGCCTGCGCCGAGCTGGCCAAACCCGGCGGCCTGGTTTTTTTCTCCACCTTGAACCGCAATCCCAAGTCCTTCATGTACGCCATCGTCGGCGCCGAACACATCCTGCGCCTGCTGCCTCGCGGTACCCACAGCTACGAAAACTTCATCAAGCCCAGTGAGCTGGCCGCCGCCGTGCGCCAGGCCGGCCTGACCGCCACTCGCATGGCAGGCATGCAGTACAACCCTTTCACGAAAATCTACGGGCTGTCCGGCGACACCTCGGTGAACTACCTGATGGCGACCCGCAAATGAAAGCCCTGATCCTGTTCGACTTCGACGGCACGCTGGCCGATACCGCCCCGGACCTGGCCGCCGCCGCCAATCTGCAGCGCACCAAGCGCGGCATGGAGCCGATGCCCTACGAACTGCTGCGGCCGGTGGCGTCGCAAGGCGCGCGCGGCCTGCTGCGAGTCGCATTGGGCATGCAGCCGGACCACCCGGAATTCGACACCGCCCGAACGGAATTCCTGGCTGACTACGCGGCCAGCTCCACCGTCCACAGCACCCTGTTCCCCGGCATCGCGGAACTGCTGCGCGATATCGAGGCGCGTGGCCACGCCTGGGGCATCGTCACCAACAAGGTTACCTACCTGGCCGAGCCCATCGTCGCCCATCTGGGCCTGGCGCAGACCACCGCCGTCCTGGTGTGCGGCGATACGGTGGGCCGCGCCAAGCCCTACCCCGATCCCCTGCTGCACGCCGCCAAGGAAGCAGGCTACACGCCGGACCGTTGCGTCTACGTCGGCGACGACCTGCGCGATGTGCAGGCCGCCCATGCGGCCGGCATGCCCGCCATCGCGGCCGGCTATGGCTATCTGGGCGGCGACGAGGACATCACCCTGTGGGAAGCCGACGCTTGCGCGGACGATCCCCGGGACCTGTGGGCCGCCATAGAAGGCCTGCTGCCCGCCGGCACGGCTTAGCTTCTGCGCGCGCTCGCCGCCACGGCCAGGTCGATCGCCAGCGCCAGCACCATGGCGGCGGCGCCAAGTTGGAACAGTTGCGCGTAATCGTGGCCATTGCTGGAAAAGAGGAAGGACAAGCTGTAGGCAGCGATGGCCTGGAACAGCGCGAAGCCGACCGTCGCCGTGCGCCACGCCGGCCCCTGTTGCGCCGGATGATGCGCCAGCAACTCGTGCACACGCCCCAGCACCAGCGGAACCGTGCCCGTGACGAAAGCCCCGACCACCACGCTGGACAGGATCAGCCAACCGTCGCTCCAGCCCAGGGCCGGTACCAGCACCGCCCCCGCCTCCAGCACGAAGGCCGCCCGCAACGCCCAGGCGAATCCCACCCGGTCGGCCAGCAAGCCCGCCAACACCGGTCCCACCGTGGCGCCGATGCCGAACAACACCCAATACTCCGCGCCCGCCTGCAGCCCCTTGCCCAAGCCATGCGCGACGAAATCGACCAGGAAGATCATGTGCGGCACCCAGCCGGCGGCGTTAAGCGCATAGCTGGCATACAGCGCGCGCAAACTTCGTCCCGGCGCCGGCGGCGCGCGGTGATGCACGGACGCCGCGGACGTTGCCGAAGCGACCGATGCGGCCGAAGTCGCCGAAGCTGCTGACGTTGCCGACATTGCTGACGTATTTTGCGTGACCGGGCGCGGCTGGGCGGCCGGCCAGCCTTTCCAGGCAATGGCCGTCAGCACCAGGGACAGCACGCCCAGGCCCAACCACGTCGGGCCCACGCCTTGCCGTAGCCACAACGGCACCAGCGTGCCGGACAATGCGACGCCTGCCCCCACCCCGGTAAAAATGATCCCACCCGCCAGCCCGCGCCGCGACGGCGGCACCAGCGGCAGCACCGCGGGCGCGGCCAGCACCATCAGCGCGCCGCCGGCCAGGCCGGCGAGAAAGCGCCATGCGAAATACCAGGCGAAGGAAACCGGCCAGGCACAGGCAAAGAAAGCGGCGGTGGCCAGCAACATCATCGCGCGCAGGATGACGGACGTCGACACCCGGGCCGCCATGGGCCGGCCCGCCAGGGCGCCGGCCAGGTAACCCGCCAGATTGGCCGCGCCCAGGTACGCCGCCACCGAGCGCTCGAACCAGTGCGCATCGATGATGGCCGGCAATAACGGCGTGTAAGCGAAGCGCGCCAATCCTATTCCCACCAGGCTTGCGCAGAAGCCGGCCACGATGCCCCAGGTCGCTCCCTCGCGCCGGGAGCCAGCTGCCATCGATACGTCCATGATGAACGTCCTTTCTCAAATTCAGATAGCCCAGCTTACGCGCCATCAATTATCTGAAGAAGCGAGTATATTGAATCGTGGCTATCTGAATTTTTGATACGTACCGGATGCCGTCGCCACGTTAAGGTGATAGCACTATACCCGGACCCCACCATGGATCTGACTGACCTCAAAACCTTCGAAGCCGTCGCCCGCCACGGCAGCATGAACAAGGCCGCGGCGGAGCTGCATACCGTCCAGTCCAACGTCACGGCCCGCATCCGCGCCATGGAAGACGACCTGGGGCTGCCACTGTTCCAGCGCCATGCGCGCGGCGTGGTCATGACGCCGGCGGGCCAGCGCGTGCTGCCCTATGCGGGCCGCATCGCCAAGCTGCTGACGGAGGCCCGCGCGGCGGCGTGCGACGACGGCCGGCCGCGCGGCACGTTGACGCTGGGCGGCCTGGAGACCACCACGGCCTTGCGCCTGTCGCCCGCGTTGACGGCCTACGCGCGCGCCTATCCCGACGTGCGCCTGGTGATGACCACCGGCACCACCGCGCAACTGGTGCAGGACGTCATCGACTACCGCTACGACGGTGCTTTCGTCGCCGGCCCCGTGAACCATCCGGACCTTGAAGCGACCACGATCTTCGTCGAGGAACTGGTGCTGGTCGCCAGCCCTGCCCTGAAGTCCTTGAAGGACCTGCCCGGCCTGCCCGACCTGCGCACCGTCGTATTCCAGGCCGGCTGTTCCTACCGGCAAAGGCTGGAGGCCTTCCTGGGAGAAAAAGGCATCGTGGCCACGCAGCCCCTGGAATTCGGGTCGCTGGATACCATCGTCAGCTGCGTATCGGCCGGTGTCGGGGTGACGATGCTGCCGCGTGTCGTCGTGGCGGAGGCGGCCAGGGCGGGACGCGTGAGCCTGCACAACCTGCCCGCGCAACAGGCCAGGGTGGAGACGCAGTTCGTGCGACGCCAGGACGCATACGTGGCGAGCGCACTGACGGCGTTCCTGGAGACTGTCCGGGCCTTCCACAAAAAGCCCGCGGCGCGGCCCACCGCGAAAGCCGACGCGGACGCGGCGTCCCTGGCCTGAGGCCAGGCGGTCATGTGGTGATGCGGTGATGCGGTAAAGCGGTAATCCGGTGATGCGCGACTGCGGAATTGCGCTATTGCGCCGCTGCGCGTGTCCTGTCGAACATGACGCGCGCGGATTCGCGGGCGGCTTCGACGTGCTGCCGGGCAGCCAGGCGGGCGGCCGCCTCGTCATGGCGCGCAATCGCCTCGTGCATCGCCGTCAGTTCGCTCAGGCTTTGCAGTGAACGTCCGGGATTGTCCATGCTCTTGGCACGCAGCACGTTGATGCGCGCGACCAGGCCCTGGATCAGATCGCCCATGATGCGATGCCGGCTGGCAACGATCAGGGCTTCATAAAAATCCGTGGTGGTGGTGATCCGCAGCAGGCGATCGCCGTTGTCCACCGCCTGCGCGAATGCATCCAGCGCCTGCCGCATGGCGGCCAGATTGTCCGCCGTCGCATGGCGGGCGGCATGGGCCGCCACCTCGCTTTCCAACAGGATGCGGGTCTCGTAAAGCTGCTCGGCATCGGCCCAATCCATGGCGGCGACCGACGGCCCGCGATTGGGCGTCAGCACCACCAGCTGCTCGGCCGCCAGCACGCGCATCGCCTCGCGCAGGGAGTTGCGGCTTACCCCCAGCCGTTCGCACAGGCTGGACTCGACCAGCCGCTCACCGGGCCCGAAATAGCCCGTCATGATGGCTTCGCGCAGCTTGCGTACGGTTTCACCTTGGACGCTAAGGGGGGAGATCTTCAGATCCATGACAGAAGTGCGGTGGCAAAGCGCCCAGCTTATACGGGTTAACGTCAATTTGCTAGATTGTTGAACAATCCCACAATTGGGGCAACAATACACGTCAGCCAGCGTTACACCATTGCAAGGCAGGAAGGCATGCAGATCGATATCACGAAGTGGATCGTCATCAACGAGACCCAGCCGGTGCCGCAAGGCGAGGATGGGCCGCCCTTGCGCAAGGTGGCGGTGATCGCCATCGTGAAGAACCCCTTCAAGGTAGGCCAGGCCGACCTGTCCGAAGGCATCGCGGCGAGCGAGGCGCTGGGCAGCGCCATGGCACGCCAGCTTGCCACCGCCATCGACCTGTACGATGTGCGCAGCTACGGCAAGGCCGGGCTCGTCGGCATCGCCGGTGAGCAGGAACACGCCAATGCCTTGCTCACCACCACGTTCGCTAACCCGCTGCGTGACGCTATCGGTGGCGCCAAGGCCTGGATTCCCTCCGTCACCAAGGTGGGGCCGGCGGGGACGTCCGTGGATGTGCCGCTGGCGCACAAGGACGCGCTGTATGTCCGCTCGCATTACGACACGATGACGTTGAGCATGGGCCAATCGCCCTTGCCTGACGAGATCGCGCTGATCTTCGCCGTGGCGAACCGGGGCCGCCTGAACGCACGCGTGGGCGGCCTGCACGCGGACGATGTCGTCGGCAAGGACGGGCTGACCTGATATCGTTGCGCGCTACCGCGGCAATCGAAGGCTTCAACACGGCGCTACCCGCAGCCTTCGACACCTGAATACCTGAATACCCAAAGGCAGCAAGACCTCGATACCTCGACACGCACGGCGCCAGTCCGCACTACGGCATTACCGCAAGACCGCTTGACCCTCTTACCAAGTTGGATGTCTTCCCGGAGCTGAAATGAAAATCCTCGCGCGACTGGTCGTGCTTCTTTCCGTGGCTTGCGCCGCTTTGCCGCAAGCCCAAGCCGCGTCATATCCCGACCACCCCATCCACATCATCCTCAGCACGTCGCCTGGCGGCGGTGCCGACGTCACCATGCGCCTGCTCGCGCCCAGGCTGGCGGAGCGCCTGGGACAAAGCGTCGTCATCGAGAACAAGCCTGGCGGCTCGGGCATGATCGCCGATTCCTTTGTCGCGCGCTCGGCCCCCGACGGCTATACCTTGCTGGTGGACATCACCACCTTCACGGTGAATCCGGCGCTGCACAAGGACATGAACTTCAAGCCGCTGGAAGACCTGGCGCCGATCACGCAGACGGCGCGGGCCGCCAACGTCCTGGTGGTCAATCCCGCCGTGCCGGTGCACAACGTCAAGGAGTTCATCGAGTACGCCAAGAAGCAGAAAGGCGCGATGACGTACGCGTCGTCGGGCCTGGGTTCGTCGCAACACCTGGCGATGGAGATTTTCACCCGCGCCGCCGACGCCCCCATGACGCACGTGCCCTACAAGGGCGGCGGCGCGGCCATGGCCGACCTGCTGGCCGGTCACGTGCAATCCTTCTTCGCCTTCATTCCCACGGCGTCCGAACATATCAAGCAAGGCCGCCTGCGGCCCTTGGCCACCACCGGCGCCACGCGTTCGGCGTCGTTGCCCGACCTGCCCACCATCGCCGAATCGGGCTTCCCCGGCTTCCAGAGCTATGACTGGAACGGCATGTTCGCGCCGGCCGGCACGCCGCCCGCCATCATCGACCGCCTGCAGCAGGAAATGAAAGCCGTGCTGGCCGAACCCGACATCCAATCCCGCCTGAAGGACCTGGGGCTGGAGCCGGTTGCCAGCACGCCCGCCGACTTCAAGGCCTTCCTTACCGCTGAGATCAAGAAGGCCCAGGACATCGTCCAGCAAGCCAACATCAAACTCGATTGAGGAGGCGGTTCGCCATGAACATGCTGGCCGACGATCTCGCGCAGCACAACGGCACGGGCGCCGCGCCGGACTTGCGCAACGAGTCCGACTACAACGTGCAACGCCGCCATCCGGAGCGCACGGAAATCTACGCAGGCTATGCGCGCCGCAGTGAAGCGCTGCGTGCCGACGTGCCGTGGCAAAACCTGCGTTACGACAAGCCCGAACGTTGCACGCTGGACTGGTTCCCCGCGCAGCAACCGGCTGGCGCGCCGCTGCTGGTTTTCATGCACGGTGGTTTCTGGCGCGGCGGCGACAAGCGCGTGTTCAGCTTCATCGCCGAGAACCTGCGCACGGCCGGCATCTCGACCGCCTTGGTCGGCTACGAGCTGGCCCCCGCCGTCACGGTGACCACCATCTCGGCGCAGATCCGCGCGGCCGTCACTTTCCTGCTGCGCAACCAGCGGACCTTGGGGTTCGATCCGGAACGCGTGACGCTGTCGGGTCATTCGGCCGGCGCGCACCTGGCCGCGATGACCAGCGCCTATCCGCAGGAATTGCCCATCCTGGGGCGGCACTTGCGGGTGATCGGTGTCAGCGGCGTGTATCAGTTGGCACCCGTGCTGGCGACGTCGCTGCGGCAGGAAATCCAGTTGACGCCCGAAGTGGCGGCGGAACAAAGCCTGCCGGAAGGACGCTGGTTGCATGCCAGCCGCTACCTGGTGGCCGTGGGCGGCGGCGAAACGCCGGGCTTCCTGGCGCAGAGCACGCATTTCCACGATGCGCTGCGCCAGCGCGGTTTGAACACCCAGCTCGTCATCGAGCCGGGCCGCACTCATTTCGATATCTTCGTGCCGCTGACCGAACCGGGGCACGCCTTGCACGAACAGGTGCTGGAAATCATCAAGCAGTAGGGCTCGGCCGGCAGCAAGGCCGAGGTTGTACCGGGGCTTGGCCCGGTGCTGGCGGGTTGTCCGGGATCTGATCCTGGATCCCCCGCCAGCACCGCCGTCAGGCTCGCCGATTTTTTACCGGCGCGCCACGCAGCGGATCCAGCAGCGGCTTCAGGCCGTTGTGGTCCAGCTCGTGCATCAGCGCGAGCAACTGGCCCAGACGCCCCGGCGGAAAGCCTTCGCGCGCGAACCACGTCAAGTAATAGCCAGGCAGGTCCGCCAGCAGGCGGCCCTTGTACTTGCCGAAGGGCATGGTCCAGGTGACGAGGAGTTCGAGGTCTTCAGTGTTCATGGCGGGACGCGGAATGACAGCGCCTGATTTTATGCCGGCCCGCCGTTCGGCGTTACGCGCCCAGCATCGCGGGGGACATGCCGGTCAAGCGCCCGCCATCCACCTCGATCACATCCGATGGCGACAGCTTGAATTTCGCTACGGCCGCTTGCAGGCCCTTGGCCTGGTCTTCCAACGATGCGGTCGCCGCGGCGGCCTGTTCGACCAGCGCCGCGTTCTGCTGCGTGACCGCGTCCATCTGGCTGACCGCGAGGTTCACCTGCTCGATGCCATCAGCCTGCTCTGACGAAGCGGCGGCGATTTCACCCATGATGTCGGTCACGCGCTGAACGGCGCCGACAATCTCCTGCATGGTGGATCCAGCGCGTTCGACCTGCTGCGATCCCATGCCGACCTTGTTGACGGAGTCTTCGATCAGCTGCTTGATCTCCTTGGCGGCCTGGGCGCTGCGCTGCGCCAGCGAACGCACTTCGCCCGCGACCACCGCGAAGCCCTTGCCCTGCTCGCCGGCCCGCGCCGCTTCCACCGCGGCGTTCAAGGCCAGGATGTTGGTCTGGAAGGCGATGCCATCGATGACGCTGACGATATCGGCGATTTTCGCCGAGCGCTCGGATATCTCGCGCATGGTGCCCACCACTTCTTCCACCGCCACGCCACCGCGCCGCGCCACATCCATGCTGCTGGTCGACAACTGGTTGGCCTGCCTGGCGTTGTCCGCGTTCTGCTTGACGGTGGAGGCCAGCTCTTCCATGCTCGACGCCGTTTCTTCAAGCGAGGCGGCCTGTTCCTCGGTACGGCTGCTGAGATCGGCGTTACCCGCGGCGATTTCGCGCGCGCCCGAATCTATCTGGTCCACGCCCTGGCGCACCTGCTTGATCAGGTCGGCCAGGCTTTGTTGCAAGCCTTGCAGGCCGCTCAGCATCTGGCCCATTTCGTCGCGCGACTTGATCACGATGCGGGTGGAAAGGTCGCCGCCAGCCATGGCGCGGAAGGTGCGCAGGGCTTGTTCGATGGGCGCGACGATGGCCTGGCGCAGCGAACGCCAGACCAGCGCGGAGATCACCAGGACCAGGAACAAACTGGCGCACGTGACGATCACGAAAGTCCGGAACACCTCGACCGAGGTCCCGTAAAGCGCTTCGGCCCGTTGGGCCTGGTACTTCTGCAAGGCGGCCGACGCCTCGCTGGTGCCGTTGAACAAGTCCCGCATATTGCCCCAGGCGGTGGCGACGCCAGCCGCGTTGCGGGCGTTATGCGCGTCCACGATGGCTTGATAGCCTTTGCTGGCGAAGGCCGCGCGCTTGGCGCTGAGGTCGCGCGCCAGGCGCTCTTCCTGGGGATCGTCGGCGGCGACCAGTTTTAAATAATCCGCCCAGGCCTTGTCCGATTGCTTGAACAGGCCCAGGGAGCGCCGGGCCTGCTCATCGGCGCCGGCGTTGTCCGGGGCCAGGCCCAGGCGATAGATCGCCAGGAAACCGCGCGCGTTATAGATGTCGGCCTGCGAAACCGCGATGGCGGCGGCAAGCTCGCGCTTGTACATGGTCTGCTGCGTGTCGTTGCCGTAGTTGAAGCCCCACATTCCCATGGCACCGCCCACCAGCAGCAGTACAGCAAGGAAACTGATGACGAGCGCAATACGGGCCTTGATGGAGAGATGCATTCTTTTCATGATGGGTTCAGATCGTCTTCCAGAAATGGCGAATGCCGCTACCCGGAACTGGGTAGCGGCCTGTGAGGGCTAAAGCAATGGCGGGTTCAACGGCACGGGTTCAACTACGCGGCGCGCCGGCGGCGCAACAGCCAACCCGCCAGCAGCAGCATCACGACGATGGCCAGGGCCAGGCCGACTCGCGCATAGGTCACGATCGGACCTGGCCGCGCCGGTTCGCGCAAAGCCTTGACCTGCGCCGCCGTCACCACCGGCGCCTGCGGGTTGCCGAAGGTCTGCCGCACATAGGTTGCGAGCATGGCCACTTCCTCGTCGTTCAACTCGTGCGCGAAGGCCGGCATGCGGCGCGGCGTACCGGCGCTGCGATACACGCCGTCCAGTATGGTCATGACCAGGTTGCTCGGGTCGTCGCGGCCTACGGCGGACACATGCAGCAAGGACGGCGGACCGCCCTGCTCCACGCCCGTGCCGGACGCCTGGTGGCAGGAAGCACAATTGCCGCTATATAGCGCCGCACCGGTCGTCTGGCCCATGGAAGCACCGCGCAGCATGGCTTCGTCCCTGGCCGGCGCGCCATAGGCATACGAGGGTTTGTCGGCCGCGGCGCCGGCGACAGGAGCCGCTGTCTTGATATAGACCGCAATGGCGTTCAAGTCCGCATCGGTCAGCTTGCTCAGGCTGTGATCGATGGCCTCCGCCATCGGACCCGCGGCCAGCGCATGGCCAGGCGCGTGGCCCGTCTTCAGATAGGCGACCAGGGTCTCCTGGCTCCAGCCGCCGATGCCATGGACCGGATCGCTGCTGATATTGGGCGCATACCACTTGCCCAGCGACGCGCCGCCGAAGGCGCGGCTGCCGTCCTCGGCCATCAGGGCGTTACGCGGCGTGTGGCAGGTGGCGCAATGCGCCAGCGCCTCGGTCAGGTAGGCGCCACGCAGCCATTGTTCGGTCTTGCCGGCCGTCGGCTCGAAGCGCTTGTCGCTGTTGAACAGCAGATTCCAGCCCTTCATCGATGCCCGGATGTTGAACGGGAAAGGCAGCGTGGTCTGCGGCGACGGCAGATCGACGGGGGCCACGCCCTGCATGAAGTACGTATACAGCGCATGCACGTCCTCATCGCTGATCTTCGTGTACGACGTATAAGGCAT
Source organism: Achromobacter sp. HZ34 (assembly GCF_002209485.1). Taxonomy (GTDB): domain Bacteria; phylum Pseudomonadota; class Gammaproteobacteria; order Burkholderiales; family Burkholderiaceae_B; genus Bordetella_C. The sequence continues at coordinate 229,698 of NZ_NJIX01000008.1, forward strand.
GGCTGGATACAGATTCGCGCCGTCGGCGCGCACGCCTGCGCGCAAGGCCTGCGCGAACTGGGCTTCGGTGTAGTTGCCTATGCCCGCCGTCTTCGATGGCGTGATATTGGTCGACCAGATCGTGCCCACGGGCGACGCGATGGGATTTCCGCCGGCGTAAACCTTGCCGCCCTGGGCGGTGTGGCAGGCGACGCAATCGGCGGCGACCGCCAGGTAGGCGCCGCGCTGTACCAAGGTGGCCTGGTCAGCCGCGGCGGGTGCCGTGCTTGCAGGCGTGGCGGCGGCAGCCGTTGCGGCGCCTGCAAGCAGCAGCGCGGCAGCCCCGCGCAGGACGCCGCGCAGCGAAGTGATTGCTGTGGTCATGGCGTTTCCTCAGATCGAATGCAGGACGGCATCGGCGGTGCGCAAGGCCAGGGCCGCCGCGGTCAGCGTGGGATTGACCGTGCCCGTGGTCGTCAAGACGTTGGGGCCGACGATGTACAGGTTGGCATGGTCGTGGGCGCGGCCATGGGCATCTACCACCGACGTTTTCGGATCGGCGCCCATGATGGTGGTGCCCTGCGTGTGCGGATGCACCCACGTCAGGGGTGAATACTCGGTGGCGCCGAATAGCTCGGCCACGCGTTTGTAGACACGTTTGGTGTCTTCGAAGCCGGCCAGGAAGTAGGCGTTGTCGCGATTGAAATGGACCACCGGCGTGGGCAGGCCCAAGGCATCCTTGCGGGTGGTACTCAACGTGACGCGGTTCGACGCCTCTCCGGGATACTCGTGCTGCGTACTCAACTCCATGATGCGCGAAGACTGGTCGCGGATCATCTCGTCCAGGCGCGGACCGATGATGCCTTTCTTGAGCAGGTTGCCAGTGATCCTGTCGTTAGGCGAGTTGTTCACCACCACATGCTTGGTACCGGCGCGTTCGCGGCGGAAATCGCCGTCGCGCGCGGTGAAGAAGGTCTGGGGATGCACGGGGCCGCGCCCAGGCCACAAGGCTTCGCTGGTCATGAAATTCTGGTGGCACTCCGGCTGGCAGGACAGGTTGCGGCCCACCATGTCGGAGCTGTTGGCGATGTTCGACATCAACAGCAGGCGGGGCGTTTCGATCGAATACGCGGCCAGCACGAAAGCGCGCGCCGTCAGGCGGTGATCCGTGCCATCGGGCGACTTGTAGCGCACGGCGACGATCTTGCCCGCGCCATCGGCCTCCACCTGATAGACCACGGCGTCGGTCATCAGCTTCACGCCCACGCTCTCGGACTTGTAGGCGTGCACCGAACCGTTGTACAGCGCGCCGATGGGGCAAACCGGCGTGCAGGAGTTATTGCCCTGGCACGTGGGCCGGTCGTCATAGGGCCGCGAATTGCGTGCCGTGGGTTCGTTGAGGACCTTGAAGCCCGCCGCGCTGAGGATCTCGTCCGCGCGCTGCTGCATATAGGGCAGCGGCTGGGCCTTCATCGGATATGGCGTGGAGCGCGGGGGATAGGTACCGGCGCGGCCCGTGGCGCTCTGGTCGGCATCGTCCGGACCCGAGACACCCAACTCGACTTCCGCCTGCGCGTAGTAGGGCTCCAGCTCGTCATAGCCGATCGGCCAGTCGCGGCTGACGCCATACAGCGTCTGCATCTTGAAGTCATTGGGCAGGAAGCGATAACAGGCGCCCGCCCAGTGCCACGTCGTGCCGCCGACCAGGCGCAAATAGCTGGGATTGTTGATGGTCTTGCCGGTTTCTTCCAGATAGCCTTTGCTGTCCGACTTGGGCGCGTAGGCGGTGTCCGGATAAGGACCGTTGGGATTGCCCTTGACCGGGGTGTTGCGGAACTTCTCGACGATTTTCCAGCGTGGCACGCGCGGTCCCGCTTCCAGCAGGATGACGTGCTTGCCGGCTTTGCCCAGGCGGTGCGCGGCCAGGCTGCCGCACACACCGGAACCGACGACGATGACGTCGGCATCAAATTCTGTAGACATGAAAACTCTCGCATAGCTCCCGCCATCGGCCAGGCCGTGGACCTGCGCTGCGAAGCGGGACGTGGATCAGGCGGCGCTGACGGTCGGAAGGGGGGCGGGGGGTGGCTGCGGTACCCAGTAGCCGTAGCCGCCAAGCTGGTAGCTCGGTATCGTGGTGATGCCGGCGGTGGGCCGGTACATCAGCGCTTCGTGATAAGCGATCAATTGGGTGCTGGGGCCGCTGCCCACACGTCCCAGGTACCAGGCGCTGACGATCGCCACGGCGGTGGCGCGCAGCGCGGCATCCTGGCCGACGGTAGAGGTGTCGAACGCGGCCATGGTCGGCAAGGTGCCGGCCTGGCGCGCCCCTTCACAGGCCGCTGCCAGCGCGGCGTAACGTTGTTCGAAGTCTTTCTCGCCGGCGATGAGCGCCTGGAGGGTGCGGCGGGCGATGACCGGATCGAGATCGGACTTGCCGGTCAGGAAACTCGACAGGTCCAGAAATCGCTGGCTGGCGTCGGCGGCCGGCACCTGGGCCCAGGCAGCGGTCGACCAGGTCGGCGCCACGACGGTGGCCACGGACGCCAGCGCGGCGACCAGCAGATCCCGGCGGGCATATCTGGCCGGCGCCTGCGAGGCGCGGGAAGGGGCGGTTTTGCTCATGTGCTTGATACCGGTGAGAAGAGGCCTGAAATCTATGGCGAACTCGTCTCCCGCCCTGCTCCAGATGTAGGCCGGCCGTTCTTCCGGGACCGGTGCTCTACAGCGGAGATTGTATGAATCAGCAATAAATCCAAAACGACAAAGAACGGCAATTCAACGTCGTTCTTTGAAATTGAAGGTGAAATATCAGCTATTTGTCAGCCAAAGCTGAATATTTACTGAATAAAACGGGAGCAGCAAGCGATCCCGCAGACGCCCTCATCGGCTCCCCCTTCATAGACAGGCCCCCGCCCGCCGCGGTCCCGTTCAATCGAACAGATCGGGATCGGAGCGCGTGACGGCGTCATAGATAGGCTGGAAATGCAGCCATGCCATGAATGGCGTACCCAGATGCTTGGAGGAATGACGCGCGGCCTCTTCATTCATGGACAGCACGGGCGAACCGGTGGCTTCCGCCTTCAACTGGATCTCGCAGGCGCGCTCCGCCGCGATGAACCACCATGCGGCTTCCTCCACGCTTTCATGGCCCGCTGAAAACAGGCCGTGGTTCTGGTGAATGGCGATCTTGTTGTTGCCGAAGGCCTGCGCCACGGCATGTCCCGCACTGCGCTCCACCACCACCGCGCCAGCCTCTTCCTTGATCACGGCGTGCGCTTCGTAGAAGCAGGCCGCCGTCTGCGTGATGGGATCCAGCGGCCGGCCCAACGCCGCCCAGGCCATGCCATGCGTGGTATGGGCGTGACACGATGCCACCAGATGCGGATTGGCCTCGTGGATTGCCGCGTGCAGCACGAAGCCGGCGCGATTGACTGCCCACGTACCCTCCAGCACCGTGCCCTCATGGTCGACCAGCAACAGATCCGACACCCGCACCCGCCCAAAATCCATGGCGAAGGGGTTGGTCCAATAGAGGTTCGGATGCTCAGGATCGCGCACGGTGACGTGACCGGCGAATCCGTACTCATAACCGTAGCGCGCGAAGACGCGGCACACCGCGGCCAGACGCTCCTTGCGATGGCGCCGTTCCGCCTCGACGGACGCGTGCTCGGGATACTTCGGAAAATACAGGCCTTCCTGGCGAGGCCGATAGACGGTCTTGGGTTCTGCACTGCTCAATTCGATTCTCCTTGTCGCTACTACTTAAGATGCGCGCTGGTGCAGTTGCTTAGACCGCGTGTAAGCCTCGATGTCCGCGGCGGGCTGCTGACCCAGGCAGGCTTCGATCGCCTGGGCCAGCGCCAATGCGCGGAGTTCCTCGCCTTGCGGAACGACGATCTGCAAGCCCGCCGGCATGGCGCCCGGCCGCGGCAAGGGCACGCTGACCGCGCACAGATCCAGATAATTGACGGGTTGCGAGCACTGGGTCATGCCCATGGCCAGCGTCCAGTTGCGTGCTCTGTCTTGCAGTTCGGAAACCGTCGGCGCCGCCACGGTGGTGGTGGGTGTGATCCACGCCACGCAGTCCGCGAAGCGCTTGCCGGCCGCGGCCGCGTGGGCGGCGCGCCCGGTTTCCAGCGCCGCCAGTTGGGCGGCGGTCACGGTCAGGCCCCGCTCGCCCCGTTCAGCAACCAGCGGATCCATGTTCTTGCGTTGGGCAAGGAAGCGATCGGCGCCCATCAGCTTGATCAGGCAGGCAGGCAAGGCAACGGGAAAATAAGCGTCGCGGCCGCTGGCTTCGGGCACGTCGATGTCGTGCAGGACCGCGCCGGCGCGGCGCAATGCATCCAGCGCCGACTTCGTCGCCTCGGCGATCTCCGGTGCCAGGTCGCGATAAAAATAAGCGCGTGGCAGCCCCAGGGCCAGGCCCCGCAAGTCTTGCAGGGGTGGACAGGCGACGCCTTGCACCGCGGCGTAAACCAGGGCGGCATCCGCGGCGCTGGCGCTGATCAAGCCTATCGTGTCCAAGGCATGGGACAGCGGCAACACACCGTCGGTCGCCCACCGGCCCGCGCCCGTTTTCAGGCCGACGCGCCCACACAGGGCCGCCGGCACGCGCACGCTGCCGCCCGTATCGGTACCGAACGCCACGGCGCAAAGCCCCGCGCCCACGGCGGCGGCGGCACCTGAACTGGAGCCGCCGGTAACCCGCTCCCGCACCGGATCCCAAGGATTGCGGGGAGCGCCGCGCGGGGTGCTCAAGCCCGTGATGCCCAGGGCGAACTCCACGCTGCGCGTCTTGCCCAGGATCACGCAACCCAGCTCGCGCAAACGCTTGACGATACTGCCTTCCTCGCGCGGCATCAGGTCTTCGATAGGCACGCGGGTGCCGGCGTATGCCGGCATGCCCGCCACCGCGAAGTTGTCCTTGATCGAGATGGGCAAGCCGGCCAGCGGACCGGGATCGGCTCCCGCCGCCAGCATCGCATCCACCGCGCGCGCAGCCTTCAAGGCGCCGGCGGCATCCACGTGTTCGTACGCGCGTATCGCGCCATCCACCGCCGCGATGCGAGCCAGGTAGGCGGAGACGGCAGTTTCCGCGCTCAATCTGCCTTCCCGCAAGGCGCGTTGGTAGGCCGCGATGCCGCCCGCCGCGACGATGGGATCAGCTGTCAAGGACATGGCCGGCCCCCACTTTCACGGAATTTGCGCCAGCGGCTGGCGCATCCACGGTGATGTCGCGGCGGCTGGTTTCCGGTGACAGCCAGGCCGTGACCAGGCTGACGATGGCCGAAAGCGCGATGAAGCCGCCGATAGGCCAGATCGAACCCGACCACGCCGTCAAGGCCGTAGCCACCAGCGGCGCGGTGCCGTTGAAAATCGCGCCGCCGAATTGGTAGCCGATCGAGGCGCCGGAATAGCGCACCTTGGTGTCGAACAACTCCGCGAAGTAAGCCGATACCGAGCCGTACTGGCCGTAGTTGGCGACGCCCAGGCCCAGCGCCATGGCCAGCCAGAACAGCGCGGGAACACCCGAGTCGATCAGCCACATGACAGGGAACACGATCACCATGGCAAAGGTGACGTAGGCCATATAGACCCGCCGGCGGCCGTAGCGGTCGGACAGACGGGCAGCGATAGGCACCGAGATAAGGCCGACGGCGCCGCCAATCACATTGCCCATGGTGCTGACACTGGTGGAAAAGCCCAGATGGCCGACCGCATAAGTGGCGGCGAAAAAGGAATAGGTGCTGGAGCCAACGCCGTCGATACAGCGCAGCAAGGCTACCCGGATGATGTTGCCGGGGCTGCGCAGCACTTCGCTGACCGGCCGTTCAGCCTGCCCGCCCGCGGCCTTCAGCTTCTCGAAGGCGGGGGACTCGCTGATCTTCAACCGGATGAACAGTCCCACGCACAGCAGCACGACGCTGAGCAGGAAGGGAATGCGCCAGCCCCAGGCCAGGAACGCGTCCGGCGGCATCAGGGCGAAGGCCGCGAAGGTGCCGGTGGACAGGATCAGGCCGGCCGGTGCGCCCATATGCGCGGCGCTGCCATAGAGCGCGCGCTTGTTGGCTGGCGCATGCTCCACCGCCATCAGCACCGCGCCGCCCCATTCTCCGCCGACGGCGATGCCCTGCAGCAAGCGCAGCACCAGCAGTCCGATCGGCGCCCAGATGCCGATGCTCTCATAAGTGGGCAGCAAACCGACCAGCGTGGTCGACACGCCCATGATCACCAGGGTGGTCACCAACACCGACTTGCGGCCGATGCGGTCGCCGATATGGCCGAACAGCGCCCCGCCAAAGGGTCGCGCCAGATAGCCGACGGCGAAAGTCGAAAAGGAAATCAGCGTCCCGACCAGGGGATCGTAATTGGGGAAAAACAGCTTGCTGAACACCACGGCCGATGCAATGCCGTAGAGAAAGAAGTCGTACCACTCCACGGCCGTGCCGATAAAACTCGCCCAGGCCACGGTCCGGGCAAGATTGCCCGATGGGGTTTGCGCCATTTTCCGCCTCGCAATGTAATTGAATTAGTGCGGGCTACTCTACGCGCTACCCCATGCGGGGGAAATTCACGAATTCATGCCAGGCCATAAAGCCTGCTTATGTTGCGGTGCGTGATGGTTCGCCGTCAGATGGTTCGCCGTCAGCCAGCATCGCGCGCAAATGGGCAATGAATTCATCCATGATGCGCGAGACGGGACGGTGCTTGTGTTTGAGCAGGACGCTTTGCAACTGGATCGCCGGAGCCAGAGGCCGGCTGACCAGTCCTGGCAGCGGCATCGCCGACAAAAGGTCCGGCTCGACCAACGCGACGCCGGCGCCATGGTAAGCCAGCATGATCCCCGTGACGGACAGGCCGGTTTCCACGCTGATTTCCAGCTGGCAACCGGCCTGCCTGCAGGCCCGGTCCACGTAGGGCCTGAGCAGGGCCTGCGGCATGTAGGTGATGACCGGCGTTCCAGCCAGGTCGGAGATGCTGATGGAGGCCTGGGCGGCCAGCGGATGGGTGTCGGGCAGCACGCACGCGATACTGGCTGATGTCAGGATGCTTGCGTCGACGGCGGCATTGTCGATGGGTTGGTAGACGATGCCCAGATCCACTTCGGACTGCATCACCCGCTCCACCACCAGCGGGGAACTGAGCGCCTGCAGGGCAATGCGCACGCCCGGCCGTTCCCGCGAAAAGGTCGCCACGGCGCGTGCCAGGAAACCATTGGCGATGGGCGACGTCGCCGCTACGCTCAGCGTGCCCTTGAGGCCGCCGGCCAGGTCCTGGCTCAAGCGCTCGACCGCGCTTAGGCGCTCGAAGATCGCCGCCACGTCGGGCAACAAGGCCTGCGCCTCCGGCGTGGGCGTCAGGCGGCCGTGCGAACGCACGAACAGCGCCATGCCCAGCCTGGCCTCAAGATGCTTGAGCACGGCGCTCACCGCCGGCTGCGTCACGTTCAAGCTGCGCGCGGCGCCGGTGATGGAGCCGGTGTGCATGATCGCGTAAAAGACTTCTATATGCCTCAGGTTGATCATGGTCGGGACGTCGAGCGAATGGGAACGGCGATTTGGACCCCATCGTAGCGCACCCCGGCAGACGTCGACGACGCTGGATGATGGGCCTGGCAGGCATGAAGCCGTCAGGGCCAGCGGCCTTGCGACGGATCGGCCAGCAAAAGTGCGGCATCGAGCCAGAGGGCTGCCTGCGCGCCCGTCGGGTCGGCCAGCCTGGGGATGGTCCCGAGCAAGGGCGCGCCGTGGTGGCGCGCCAGGCGGTCGCGCAGGGTGTCGATGTTCTGCGGTAGCAGGCGCATCGATGGATCGACGGTGTTGGCGATCCAGCCGGCCAGGCGCAGGCCGCCGCGGACGATGGCTTGCGCCGTCAGCAATGCATGGCTCAGGCAGCCCAGGCGCATGCCGACGACAAGAATCACGGGAAGGTCCAGGGCGACGGCCAGGTCGCCAGTGTCCTGGTCGTCGTTCAAGGGCACGCGAAAGCCCCCTACCCCTTCCACGATGGTGACGTCGGCGTGCTGGATGACGGCGCGATGGCATTGGACGATGTAGTCCATGTCCATGGTCACGCCGGCCTGCCTGGCCACCAGGTGCGGCGCGGCGGGTTCGTGCAGCAGGTAAGGCGTGGACAGCGCGCGCGGCACGGACACCGTGACATTGGCGGCGAGCGCTTCCACGTCCTCATTGCGCCATTCTCCATCGGCGTCCTGTTCGGCACCGGCGGCGATGGGTTTCATGGCGGCCGTGGCATAGCCATGGGCCGCGAACGCGTGAAGCAGGCCGCAACTCGCCAGCGTCTTGCCGATTTCGGTATCGGTGCCGGCGATGAAGTACGACAGGCGGCGTGGTCGGGCTGTGGCGGGCGCGGTCGTGGCGGGTCGCGCTGTGGCGGGCGGGATCGTGACTGGCGCGGTCGTGGCGGGTCGGGTCATGCGAACAACACCTCGCAAAGGTGTTCGATCTCTGCTGCCTCATGGGCCGCGGACAGGGACAGGCGCAGGCGCGCGGTGCCCGCCGGCACGGTCGGCGGGCGCACGGCGGGAACCCAGAATCCATGCGTCAGCAAACGTTCCGCCAAAGCGAGCGCGGCGTGGTTCTCGCCAACCAGTATCGGCTGAATCGCGGTGTGCGATGACGGCAAGCGCATCGCGTTGCCTGGCGCTGCAAGCGTGGTCACGCGGAGGCCCTGGGCGCTGATGGATGCGGGGACGGCCGCGGCGGCGCCAGGGACGATGCCTGCCGAGGCCTTGTCGTGGTCGGCAAAAGTTGTCGAGGTGGCGGCAGCCCAGGACGACCCCATACTGCGCCCCAGCTGCGTCCGTATCGTTTCGATATGGGCGTTCAAGCGAGCCCGGCGCGCGGCGCCCTCGTCGCTGCGCATGATGGCTATGCTGCGGAGCGTCGCATGCGCCAGCGCCGGCGCCGCCGCGGTCGTGAAGACGTAGGTGCGCGCCCGCTGGATCAGCCATTCGATGACGGCGTCTTCCGCGACGACGAAAGCCCCTGCCGTGCCGGCGGCTTTCCCCAGCGTGCCCATGTAGATCAGCAGGGATGATCGCAACCCCAGCGCCGCGACGCTGCCGGCGCCATCCTGGCCCTGCACGCCGAAGCCGTGGGCGTCGTCGACGACCAGCCACGCCTGGTGCTGCTCGGCCAGCGCGAGCAAATCCGCCAGCGGCGCGATGTCACCGTCCATGCTGAAGACGGCGTCGGTGACGATGATCTTGGCGCCGTTGCCGTTGCCGTTGCTGTTGCCGCGGCCATTGCCATCACGCTCATCGCGATGCATTTCCTCGCCACCGCACTCGTCCGCCGCCAGCATCGCGCCCAGTGCTGCCGTATCGGCATGCGGATAGACGCGCACGTCGGCGCGGGCCAGGCGCGCGCCATCGATCAGCGAAGCGTGGTTCAGGGCATCGGAATAGATCGTGGCGCCAGGTCCGGCCAGCGCGGTCAGCATCGCCAGGTTCGCCATATATCCAGTGGAGAACGTCAACGCGCGCGGCTGCCGGGCGAAGCCGCCGCAGTACTCGGCCAGCGTGTCCTCCAGCAACGCATGGGCGCGCGAATGCCCGCCCAGCAGATGCGAGCCACCACTACCCACACCGTAGCGCCGCGCACCGTCCGCCAAGGCCTCGACCAGATCGGGATGATTCGCCAGGCCCAGGTAATCGTTGCTGGCGAAGGCGACCAGATTCCGGCCATCGATGCGGATGCGCGGCGCGCAGGGGGTATCGGCGATACGGCGCCGGCGGGTCAGGTCGCGCGCATCCAGATCAGCCAGGCCGGCGCGCAGGACATCGATGGGGGAACGGGTATTCATTACGTGGACTCCATGCGGGAGTGGCAGTCATGCCATGAACGGCCTCTGCCTCGGGGAAGGGATCAACGAACGGAAAGGCTCGTCAAACGAAAGGGCTCAACGAACGTTGGTGGAAAATGGGCGAGGATCGTCTCACCGCGCGTTTCACTGGCCTTCGCTCAATGTCTTTTCAAGCGCAGTGAGGGTGGCTGCGGCCAACTGCGCGATTTCTTCTTCATCCAGGATGTAGGGCGGCATCAGGTAAACCGTGCGCCCGATGGGACGCAGCAGCGCGCCCGCGGCCAACGCATGCTGCGCATATCGTTGGGCGAAAGTGGCCTGCCCCGCCTGGGCGGAAAAGGCCACGTCGAACGCGATGATTGCGCCCTGCCGCCGCAGGTGCTTGACCTGCGGGTGCGTGCGCAGCTCGCTCAAGGCCTGTTCCAGGGCATCGAAACGGACTCGATTGCCGGCAATCGCATCGGTCGTCTCGAACAGGTCCAGGGTAGCGAGGGCGGCCCGGCAGGCGAGCGGATTGCCGGTGTAGGAATGGGAGTGGAGGAAGCCGCGCGCGACCTCGTCCGCGTAGAACGCGGCGTGTATGGTGTCGGTCGCCAGCACCACGGACAGCGGCAGATACCCACCGCTGATGCCTTTGGACAAGCAAAGGAAATCTGGCCGGATGCCGGCCTGTTCGTGCGCGAAGAACGTACCGCTGCGGCCGAAACCGACGGCGATCTCGTCGGCGATCAGATGCACACCGTGTTCGTCGCAGAGCTTGCGCAAGCCGCTCAGGTACGAAGAATCGTGCATGGCCATGCCGGCGGCGCACTGCACCAGGGGTTCGACGATGATCGCGGCGATGTGGCTGGCGCGTGCCTCGAACAGCCTGGCCACCTCGGCCAGGGCACGGGTCGCGAGCTGCGCGGCGGATTCGCCCGGCAGTGCCAGCCGCGCATCCGGCGAGGGCACGCGATGCGCGTGGCGCAGCAGCGGGCCATACGCATCGCGGAACAGCGCGACGTCGGTGACGGCCAGCGCGCCCAGCGTTTCGCCGTGGTAGCCGTTGTCGAGGCAGACGAAATCGCGTTTGTCGGCGTGGCCGTGGTTACGCCAGAAATGGAAACTCATCTTCAGCGCGATCTCCACGGCCGACGCGCCGTCGGAGGCGAAAAAGGCATGGCCCAGGGTGTTGTCCGTCAAGGCCGACAACCGTTCAGCCAGGAGCACGGCCGGTTCATGCGTGCAGCCCGCGAGCATGACGTGTTCCAGCGTATTCAATTGCTCCGTCACGGCGGCGTTGATGGCGGGGTGGGCGTGGCCGAACAGATTGACCCACCAGGAACTGATTCCATCCAGATAACGCCGCCCGTGGGCATCCTGAAGCCAGGCGCCCTCGGCCCGCACGATAGGCAACAGGGGAACCCGTTCGTGCTGCTTCATCTGCGTACACGGATGCCATACGGCACGCAGACTGCGGGCCATCAGATCGGTTGTAGAGGGCTGCATACGGGATCTCCGCGAAATAACGGCGGCGATCGTAGGGAACAACTCCGTGGAAACGCAATCGCGAATTTCGGCGCCCGAAGCAGCCGGTTTGTCGACAACGCCAAGAAGTTAAAGGAAATTGCTGATGCGGCGAGCCGATCACGGCCCCTACGCCGACTTGGAGTCGGGCTCGCGTAGTCGTATCAAAATGCTTCTTTTAAATTAGGCTATTCGACGGGACAAGAAAGGGCCGGAGACACGGCAGTATTTGTGTCGCCCTGTTGATCCGGAGCAGTCGACGCTGCATTGATATCGTCAGAGGACGGATCCGTTCACTAGTCCGCGAACCAACGCAGCCTAGACCTCAATCACAAAGCCTGGATCGAACCGCGCGATGGTCTCGTACCTGGCATAGCCCCGCGGATTGGAAACCACACGGCCTGCGCCGATGCGATAGTCCACGGGGAAATGCGTATGGCCATGAATCCACAGAGCGGCGCGATCGACAAGATGATCGAGGTGGCTCGCGTACGCAGCGTCCAGCAGCCCCCGCGGGTCGCCGTGGCGAAGGCTCTTCGCGCTCGGAGCATGGTGGGTGACCACGACGGTCTTGTCTCCCTGGCCCGCAGCGAGCGCATCTTCGAGGAAGGCGCGGCTTTTCTCATGCATGGCCAGGGTTGCACGCGTTGTCAGCGGGTCGCCGACGTAACGGCCCAGCCCCGTCATTTCGTTGACTCGACGGATACGCGCCTCCGATGCAACGATCTGAACGTAGTCATTCATCCCCGTCTGCGCGCTTTGCATTGCCAATTCCTGCCGGGCGGCGCCGAACAAGCAGAAGTCGGTCCAGAGCGTTGCGCCCAGAAAGCGAACGCCATCCAAGATGACGGCATTGTTCTCAAGCAGATGAACGTGGGTGCCGCTGACCTTCTGGCTAGCCTCGCGCCAGAACGTGGGCATAGGCCGCTTCCCATAGAACTCGTGATTGCCACACACGTAGATGAGGGGACGTCACGCCGTCATTAACAGCAAAGCCGCAGATATCCTTGAACATGCCCTCGATTGTTGGCAGTTCCGCGGAGCCGAACCGGGCATCGCCAGTGGGCGATCAAGCGGAGCAAGCCGTAGGAGCCCAAGCAGGCGAAAAAAAACCAACCCGGTCAGGGTTGGTTTTTTGAATGGTGGTGGAGCCGGGGGGAATTGAACCCCCGTCCGTAAGCCCTCCGCAGGCAGTTCTACATGCGTAGTCGACCTATTTGGATTTAACTTCGAATCTTAGCCAGTCGACAGGCCGGACCGAAGCGAGTCATGTGATTTAAACGCACCCCGTCAGACCCCGGTGTACGCCGATTCTTTGTAAATGATACGGCTATGGTTCGAAGGGTTACCCCTCCTAGGAAGTTGCCTTCCTCCAACTGACCCAAAGACAGATCAGTGCCGCAGCTCATTTAGGCAGCACGCAGGGCGGGCTGTTGAGCGAAAACGTCTTCGTTGGCGTTTGTAAGTGTTCCAGTGGATTTACGAGCTGACTGGTGCTCGGCATGCCCTGACTGTTTCGCGACCCACGTCGAATCCGGATCGGCCCCAGTTGGACTGCGTAGTATACGCCTTTGCAGAACTTCCTGCCGGATGCAGGATCGCAGCAACCATCACGGCGCACGTCATCCCCCGGAAGGCGGATGGCCGTGCGTCATGAGGCAACACCCCTCACTGCGGCGTGATGCCCGCATCATGCGCCAGCCGCTGCCACTTGACCGTTTCCGCCTGGCCGAAACTGGCCAGCTCCTTGGCGCTGGCCGGATACGTCTCCAGCCCCGCCTGGGCGAAATGCTGCTTCACCGTGCTATCCCCCAAGCCTTTGAGCAGCGCCGCGGAAAGCCGGTCGACGACGGCTTGCGGCGTGCCCGCCGGCGCATACAGGCCATACCACCCCACCAGTTCGAAACCGGGCAAGGTGGCACCCAAGGGCGGTACGCCGGGCAAGGCGCCGATCTCCCGCGCCGGTGTCACCGCCAGCGCGCGCAACTTGCCGGACTTGATCTGCGGCGCGGCATTGGTCACGTCGATGATGGCGAAATCCAGCCGCCCGCCCAGCATGTCGACGACCAATTGCGGCACACCCGTATAGGGCACAGCCGTCGTCTCCAGGCCGGCCGCCTTGGTCATTCCCGCTGCCGCGCCCTGGTTGGCCGAATTGGCGTAGCCCCAGGTCAGCTTGCCAGGATGCTGGCGCGCATAGGCGATCAATTCGGCCGCTGTCTTGACAGGCAGATCCGGCCGCACGACCAGCACGAACGGCACCGAGCCGACGCGCGCGACCGGCACGAAGTCCGTCAGTGGCTTGTAGGGCACGTCCTTGATCAGGAAAGGCGCCGCGGCGATCGATGTATTGCTGCCCAGCAGCAGGGTGTAGCCATCCGGGGCGGCACGCACCACCTGCGCTGAACCTATGGTCGCCTGGGCACCAGGCCGATTCTCGACGATGAAGGACTGATGCAGGTCCTCGGTCAGGATGCGCGCCACTTCGCGCCCGACCATGTCGGTGGATGAGCCGGCTGCAAAAGGCACGACCACCTTCACCGCGGCCGTCGGATATTGCGAGGCCTGACTCGCGGCCGGTTTCGGGGCGCCCCCCGAGGCCGAGGCCGAACCTTGCCCCTGGGCCTGGACAGCCCCCTGAACCACAAACGTCAGGGCGAACGCGGCCAATGCCGCGCAAAAGCGTGCACGCATGAAAATCTCCTCTGGTGTCGAACATGCGCCGCTCTGCTGCCGGCATTGGCAGGAAGGCTCTTGAAGGATTCACGGGCCCTGGCGGCTGTGCCGGCAGTATTGGCCGCAACGTAGGCACGCACAATTTCCGCGCGCTGATGCGTTCATAACAGGTGGGAATGAATCGTCGGCCGTTTGGCTGAGGCTGGGAGCCGCGTCGCCACGGGATCCTTTTTGACAACGGGGAGATCCCATGCCCCTTTTTCGGGCTACTGCCCCATGTAGCCACGGTAGGGACTGCACAGATCATGGCAGGGACGAACCTCGCCAAGCCGCTTCCGGCGTGAACGCGTTCAACACATGAACGCGGAAAACAGTTCCCCATTCATACACGTCCATTAGATGGACACAACTTGCAACCGCGTTTGTCTGTGAGCTGAAAGCCGGTCTACCATCCGATGCAGAAATTCTATATACGCACACATGTTCGTATATAGAACATAATGATTTTTCTGGCCCAGGGCACGGAAAGGCAGGCACGGAAGAGACGCCCCCAGATTCGGACGACGCATCCGCCCTGCCCCGAAAAGGCTCGGGCCACTGCGAGAGTTCCGCATGACTTCTCCTCTGCAACACCTGGCCGTGATTGGCGCGGGCGCCATGGGTAGCGGTATTGCCGCCCTGTTCGCCGCGCGCGGCCTGGACGTCGTCCTCATCGATCCCATGGAAGGCGCACTCGAACGCGCCGCCCAGAACATCGACCGCCAGCTCCAGGTGCTTTCCTCGGGCGCCGTGGCGGTGCCCTCCACGATGCGGCGCATCCGCTATGAAGCCGGCCTGGAGGCCGCTTGCAGCGCCGAACTCGTCATCGAGGCCGTGCCTGAAAAGCTGGAACTCAAGCGCGACATCTTTACCCGCCTGGACAGCCTCTGTCCGCCCCACACCATCTTCGCCACCAACACGTCGGGCCTGTCCATCAACGCCCTGGCCGATGCCGTCACCCGGCGCGACCGCTTCGTCGGCATGCATTTCTTCACACCCGCCGACGTCATTCCGCTGGTCGAAGTGGTGCGCAACGACGACACCTCCGACGCCACCGTGACCCGCGTGATGACCGCCCTGCGCGATGCCGGCAAGCGCCCGGTGCTGGTACGCCGCGACATCCCCGGCTTCATCGCCAACCGCATCCAGCACGCCCTGGCGCGCGAAGCCATCTCCCTGCTGGAGAACGGCGTCGCCAGCGCCGAGGACATCGATGAAGTGGTCAAGTGGAGCCTGGGCATCCGCCTGGCCCTGACCGGCCCGCTGGAACAGCGCGACATGAACGGCATCGACGTCCACTGCGCGATCGCGGAATACCTGTATCCCGACCTCGAGAATCGCACGACGCCCTCGGACCTGCTGCGCGAGAAAGTGCGCGACGGCCATCTGGGCGCCAAGAGCGGACAGGGCTTCTACACCTGGGACGCCGAACGCCGCGACCGCGTGCTGCGCGACAAGAGCGCCGCGCTGGCCGAACTGGCGGCCTGGCTGGGCCAACGGCCGCCCGCCTGATTTCCAGGCGTGCGCGCCACGCCCGCGTCACTCGGGATCCACAGCGACGGATCGCAAAGCGCGGTGCATGCCACGCATGCCACTACCCCGATCATCCGATAACAACATTACGAGCCGTTTGGAGGCACCATGAGTCGACTCGCCAGTTTCTTCACCGAGCTGATGCGCAAGTATCTGCCCGATCCGTTTGTATTCGCCATCGGGCTGACCCTGCTGACGCTACTGCTGGCCTGGGGCGTCGAAGGCCAGGGCCTGGGCGCCATCACGCGCGAGTGGGGCAAGGGTTTCTGGAGCCTGCTCGCCTTCACCACGCAAATGGCCGTGATCCTGGCCATGGGCTACGTGCTGGCCACCGCGCCGCTGACCGACCGCCTGCTGGACCGCATCGTCAGCCACGTGCATCAACCGCGCACCGCCATCATCGTCGCCACCCTGGTGGGCGGCGTCGGCAGTTACCTGAACTGGGGTTTCGGCCTGGTGATCGGCGGCGTGGTCGCCAAGAAGCTGGCCAGCAAGGTCAAGGGCGTGCATTACCCCTTGATCATCGCGGCCGCCTACAGCGGTTTCACCATGTACGGCCTGGGCCTGTCGGCCAGCATCCCGGTGCTGATCGCCACGCCCGGTCATCCGCTGGCCAAGCAGATGGGCGTGATTCCGCTGTCGCAGACCATCTTCGCGACGCCGATGCTGTTGTTGAGCCTGGCCGTCATCATCACGTTGCCGCTGCTCAACGCGTGGCTGCATCCGAAGAACGCCAACGAAATCCGCGAAATCGACCCGGCCCTGGATGCCGCCCCGGCCAAGGTCGCCGGCGACGACGAAGACCAGGATACGCTGGCCTCACGCCTGAACAACAGCCGCATCCTCAGCATGCTGATCGGCCTGATGGGTATCGCCTACGTGGCGTTCACCTTCATCGACGGCGGCACGCTGGACCTGAACCTGATCAACTTCATCATCCTCTTCCTTGGCATCATCCTGCTGGGTACGCCGCTGGCCTACGTCAGCAAGCTGAATGAAGGCATCAAGACCATCGCCGGCATCATCCTGCAGTACCCCTTCTACGCCGGCATCATGGCCATCATGGCGGGCTCCGGCCTGGTGAACACGATCTCGCAGATCTTCGTCGACGTCGCCACGCCGGGCACCCTGCCCTTCTGGGGCCTGATCAGTTCCTTCGTGATCAACTTCTTCGCGCCCTCGGGCGGCGGCCACTGGGTGATCCAGGGGCCCTTCATGATAGAAGCCGCCAAGACCATCGGCAGCTCGATCGACCAGACTTCCATGTCGGTGATGCTGGGCAATGCCTGGAACGACCTGGTACAACCTTTCTGGATCCTGCCAGCGCTGGCGCTGTCCAAGCTGAAGCTGCGCGACATCATGGGCTATACCGTCATCATGATGGTATGGGTCGGCGTGCTGCATATCGCTACCGTGCTGGCCTGGGGCTTGATGACACACTGAGAAGGAAAGCTACGCCATGAAAACGCAAGCCTATCTGGTCACCGGCGCCAGCGCCGGCATCGGCGCCGCCATCGCCCGCGCCCTGCTCGATGCCGGCCGCCAGGTCGTCAACATCGACTATCGCCTGCCTGAAAATCCGCCTGCCGGCCTGGTGTCCTTCCAGGCCGACCTGACGGACCAGGCTCGAACGGAAGCCGTGGCGCGCCAGGTGACCGAAACCTATGACATCGTCGGCCTGGTCAACAATGCCGGCGCCACGCGTCCCGGCACGGCCGATACGGCGTCAATGGCCGACCTCGACTACGTCGTCAACCTGCATCTGCGCACCGCGCTGATCCTGACGCAGGCCGTGCTGCCGGCCATGCGGGCGGCCGGCTTCGGCCGCATCGTCAACATGGCCTCGCGCGCCGCGCTGGGCAAGCCGGAGCGCGTGGTGTACTCGGCCACCAAGGCAGGCCTGATCGGCATGACGCGCACCCTGGCGATGGAGCTGGGCGGCGACGGCATCACGGTCAACGCCATCGGCCCCGGTCCCATCGCCACCGACCTGTTCACCAAGAGCAATCCGGCAGGCGCGCCGCAAACCGAGCGCATCATCAACAGCATCGTGGTCAAGCGCCTGGGCACGCCGGAAGACGTGGCGCGCGCCGCCATGTTCTTCCTGGCGCCGGAGAACGGCTTCGTCACCGGGCAGATCCTGTATGTCTGCGGCGGCACCACGCTGGGCGTGGCGCCGGTCTGATAATTACACTGCCTGGCGCCGCGCCGGACGCACTACCCCCGGACGCATTACCCATTACCCTTTCCTGCATCACGCAGGAAAGCGACCCTACCCTCAGGAGATATCCATGCTCTTCATGGCCCAAATGCAGGTCAACCTGCCGCCCGATCTGGCACCCGAAATCGCCGACAAATTGAAGTCGGACGAGAAAGCCCTGTCCCAACGCCTGCAGCGCGAAGGCAAGTGGGTGCACCTGTGGCGCGTGGCCGGCCGCTACGCCAACGTCAGCATCTTCGACGTGGCGGACAACGATGAACTGCACACGCTGCTGTCGTCGCTGCCGCTGTTCCCCTACATGGACATCAATGTGACGGCGCTGGCGCGCCATCCCTCGGCGATCTGACGCCCGCGGTCCCCATTACATCCGCTGCTGCACCCTCCCGCTTTCTCCCCTCTCTCGCCTGAGTTCGCCATGCCCTACATCATCGAGACCTTCGACAAGCCGAACCACCAGCACGTGCGTCAGCAGCACCGCCCCGCGCACCTGGAATTCCTCCAGGAAAACGGCACGCTGCTGCTGGCCTGCGGCGCCAAGCTGCACGACGACGGCACCGACGTCGGTGGCGGCCTGTACGTGGTCGCGCTGGATACGCGGGAGGAAGCGGAACGCTTCATCGCCAACGACCCGTTCTCCAAGGCCGGCCTGTTCGAACGCGTGGTGATCACGCGCTGGCGCAAAGCCTACGTCGACGGCAAATGCCATCTGTGAAACCCATTCAACCGGAGCCCCCATGTCCTACGCCGATCTGAGCCAAGCTCGCCTGTATTACGTCCTGGACGGTGCGCAGGACGCGCCCGTGCTGGTCATGTCCAACTCGCTGGGTTCCAGCGCCGACATGTGGGCCCCGCAGATTCCTGAGCTGGCGCGCCACTTCCGCGTACTGCGCTATGACACGCGCGGCCATGGCCTGTCTTCCGCCCCGGCCGGCGACTACACCTTCAAGCAGTTGGCGGGCGACGTCACCGAACTGCTCGATCATCTGCAGATCGGCCGCGTGCATTTCTGCGGCCTGTCCATGGGCGGTCCCACCGGCCTGCAGTTCGCGTTGGACAATCCGGACCGCATCGACCGTCTGGTGCTGAGCAACACCGCGGCTCGCATCGGCGGCGTCGATGGCTGGAACCAACGTATCGAAGCCGTCAAGCGCGATACGCTGCATGCGATGGCGCCGGCCCTGATCGAGCGCTGGGTCACCCCGCGATGGCGCGCGGCCAACCCGGGCTTGGCCCAGGTACTGGTGGACATGATGCGCCGCCATTCCGACGCGGGCTACGCCGGCAACTGCGCCGCCCTGCGCGACGCCGACCTGCGCGAACAGGTGGGCCGCATCACCGCCCCCACGCTGGTCATCAGCGGCACGCACGACGTATCGACCACGCCGCAGCAGGGCCGTGAACTGGCCGCCGCCATCAGTGGCGCGCGCTACGAGGAACTGGACGCCGCGCACATTTCCAACTGGGAGCAGCCGCAGGCCTACGCCCGTCTGCTGGTCGATTTCCTGAAGGGGTGAGCCATGGCACGCTGGCAACAACGTCCGCCGGGATCGAACTGGGGCGAATTCGGTCCTGACGATCAATTGGGCCGCGCCAACCTGATCGGCGCGGAGCAAGTGCTGAAGGGCGCGCGCGAGATCCTTGCAGGCAAGACCTTCTGCCTGTCGCTGCCGCTGGACCTGCCGGGCGGCAATGTGCTGAACCCGCGCCGCCATCCGCCCCAGCTCAGTCCGACCCGCATGCAGGACACGCCTTATGTGAACTTTCCCCTGCGCAACTTGAATCCCGATGCCGTGGACGTGCTCAGCGACGACCAGGTGCTGCTGTCCATGCAGTACTCCACGCAGTGGGATTCGCTGGCGCACGTGGGCGCGCTGTTCGACGCCGACGGCGATGGCCGGGCCGAGCTGTGCTACTACAACGGCTATCGAGCCGGCATCGACGTGGTCGGCCCCAAGGATGCCACGCATGCCGGTTGCGGCTGCGATGGCGATGGCCCGTCGGCCGCGCTGAAGCTGGGCGTGGAGAACATGGCCGTCAAGGGCATGCAGGGCCGCGGAGTATTGGTCGATCTGCAGCGCCACTTCGGCACGGGGCGTACCCTGATCGGTGCCAAGGAACTGCTGCAGGTGCTGGCCGCCGACGGCATCGACGTCGAACGCGGCGACATGCTGGTACTGCGCACGGGCTTTGCCGAGGCGGTAGTGGAGATGGCGGGCGCACCGGATGCCGACGTGCTGCATCATTACGGCGCCGCACTGGACGGCACGGACGCCGCCCTGCTGCAATGGATCAGCGACAGCGGCATCGCGGCCTTGTGCGCGGACAACTATGCGGTAGAGGCCTACCCCGCCCGCGAACGGCAAGGGCCGCGCGCCATGCTGCCCCTGCATCATCACTGCCTGTTCAAGCTGGGCTTGCCGCTGGCCGAGCTGTGGTACCTGAAGGAACTGGGTGAATGGCTGCACGCCAACGGCCGCCATCGCTTCATGCTGACGGCGCCGCCGCTACGGTTGCCCCATGCGATCGGATCACCGGTAACGCCGATCGCGACGGTTTGAGATCAGTGGAGGGCCGCCCAGGCCAGGGTCGCGGAGAAGGCGCCCAGGACGACGGAGGCGCCGCGTTGCACATGCGCCGGATTGAGCCACGGCAGGCGGCCGCTGCCCAGTTGGGCGCCGAAGGCGATCCACAGCAGGCCGATGGGCAGTAGCAGCGCGGCGAATATGCCCATCGCCGCCAGATAGGCCGGTAACGCGGCAAACGCCACCGGCGGGAAGATGGTGCCGGCGAACAGCGCCGCCTTGGGATTGAGCAGGGTGGCGACGAACAGTGTCCTCAACCCGATCTCGCGGCGCTCTGCCGACGGCAGCGCCACCGCGCTGCGCCACATGTTCACCGCCAGCCAGGCGACGTAGACGCCGCAGACCACGCGGGTGACCGCCGGCAGCCAGGGGAGCTGGCGCGACGCCTGCACCAGGAATACGCCCCAGACGGTGATCGCCACCGTGTAGCCGGCCAGCTCCGCCGCGGTCAGCCTGGCCGCGCGCCGCACGCCCTGGCGCAAGCCCGCGGCAGCCAGCAGCGTATTGGTCGGGCCGGGCATGATCAGGACGACCATGATGCCGAAGGCCAGCAGTAGCGCGTTGGAATAGGAAAACATAGCGTTGTCTGAGGGTTGCAGGGGAATTCGCCTTGGGACTTGCAGCTTGCGATTTGCGACTTGCGACTTGCGACTTGCGACTTGCGACTTGCATGCCAGCGTAGGGCGGACCGGCGGCATGCCACGGCCTATGCCGCGTCCTGTCCAGTCATCACCATGTGGGCCAGCATGTCGGCGGTCAAGCCGACGACGGGACGGTCGATGACCTTGGTGCCCGCCTTCAGGATGGCCACGCGGTCGGCCAGGGCCGCGACGTCGGACATATTGTGGCTGATCAATATGACCGTCCGCCCTTCTTCCCGCAGACGGCGTATCAGGCCCAGTACCAGGGCCGTTTCCTTCACCCCCAGTGCGGCGGTCGGTTCGTCCATGATGACGATGTCCGCGTTCCAATGCAGCGCCCGGGCAATGGCCACCGCCTGGCGCTGGCCGCCCGACATGCGCTCGACCGGCCGCCGCATGTCCTCGATGGGCACTGACAAGCGTTGCAGATAGCCCAACGCTTCACGCCGCATGCGCGGCTTGTCCAGCACCCGGATGCCCGGCAGCAGCCGCCGTACGTGCTCGGCGCCCATGAAGATGTTCTCCACGATGGACAGGCGCGGCGCCAGGGCCAGGTCCTGGTAGATCGTGGCGATGCCCTGCGTCAGCGCATCATGCGGCGAACGGAAACGCACCGCCTGCCCCTTCAGGGCGATGGTGCCGCCACTGGGCGGCTGGGCGCCGGACACGATGCGGATCAGCGTGGACTTGCCCGCGCCGTTGTCGCCGCAGATGGCCAACACCTCTCCCGCATGCACATCCAGATCGACACCGTGCAGCGCCTGCACGGCGCCATAGGACTTGCTGATGTGCTTGAGCGACAGGACGACGGACATGTTCAGGGCTTCAGGTAATTCTGCACATTGTTCTTGTCCACCAACACCGCATTGGCGAACAGGTACGGGCCGGTGGTGATGCTGTCCTTGGACTGCTTTTTCACCACGATGGCATCCAGCGAGTCCACCGCGCGCTTGCCCATGTCCTCGAAGGGAATCATCACGGTCGCCGTGATCAGGCTTTGCGGGTCGGCGATGCGGCGATACGTTTCCGGGCCGCCGTCGATGGACACCAGCGTGATGTCGCCCTTCTTCATGCCATCCTGCTGCAGCAGGTCGTCGATGACGTAGGCCTGGCCGTCGAAGGACGCCCAGATGCCCTGGAACTTGCCCCGGTTCTGCATCAGCAGCGCGCGCATGCCATTGCGCACGTCATCGCGCCAGCTTTGCGTGCGGGCCATGGAGAACTTGGCCAGTTCCTTGACGGCGGTGTTTTCCGACAGCACCACATCCAGGACCTTGCCGCGGATGCGGGTACCGGCGTTGTTCTCGAAACGCGCGGTGATGATGTTGCCGCGATAGCCCAACTGGCCCAGCAGATACAGCGCGGCATCGGCGCCGACGGTGTATTCGTTGCTTTCCACGTCGAACAGCATGTGCGGGCTGGCGCCGGACATCACGCCGATGACGGGAATGCCGTGTTCCTTGGCCGACTGCAGCTGCGCGTCGGCCTCCACCGGCTTGCCCATGGCGACGACGATGGCGTCCACCTTGCGGTTGATCAGCGTGTCCAGCTGTTCCGCGTGCTTGGGCAGCGAACCTTCAGAGTTCAACAGCGTGACGTTCCAGCCCTTGGCCTTGGCTTCGGCGGCCGCCGCGTTGGCCACGCGCGCGTGCGTTTCGGAGGACATCTGGAAGGCCACGATGCCCAGCTCGAAGGCGTGCGCGGCGGACGTGCACAGCATCATCGCGGTAGCGCAGGCGTAGGCGGCAAATGGGAAGGCGAGTTTGGAAATCAGCTTGCGCATGATGGAAGTCCCCCGGAGTTATTTGATGCAATGGCCAGGCTGGAACGGCCAGGCCTGGATGAGACAGTCAGAATTTGAATGCGGTTTTCTTCAGCACGGTGGCCGACAAGGCAACCGATGCGATGATGATGGCGCCCAACACGATGTCCTGCACATAGTACGGCGCGCCCATCAGCACCAGGCCGTTGCCCAGCACTTTCAAGGTCAGCGCGCCGACCAGCGTGCCCGGCACGTTGGCGCGGCCGGGCTCGAACATGGTCATGCCCAGCAGCACCGAAGCGATGGCGTAAAGGAAATAATCGCCGGCCATATTGGGCGCGGCCGAGGACAGGCTGGCCGTCAGCAACACCGCGGTGGCGCCGGCCAGCAGGCCGGCCAGGGCCAGGCCCAGGCATTTCATGGCGCGGATGTTGATGCCGGCCAGGCGTGCCGATTCGCCTGCTTCGCCGGTGGCGGTCATGCGCGCACCGGTACGGGTCCACTTCACCAGGAACAAGGCGCCCAGCGTGACACCCGCCAGCCACCAGACCGGGGCCGGCACGCCCAGCCAGGCGCCGCGGCCCAGGCCGGTATAGCCGGTGGGCCAGCGGCCCACGAAGGAAACGCCATCGGTCAAGGCGAAAGCCAGGCCGCGGGCAATGGCGGCCATGCCCAGGGTGGCGATCAGCGACGGGACGCGCAGCACGGTGACGGCCATGCCGTTACCCAGGCCGCAGGCCAGGCCGACCAGCAGGCCTCCCGCCACGCCGACAGCCACCGGATGGCCGCCCTGGATCAGCGCGCCGGCAACCACCGCCGCCAGGCTGGCGACATCGGCGACGGAGAGGTCAAGTTCGGCGTTGATCAGGGCCAGCGTGAAGCCCAATGCCAGGATGGCGAGGAAACTGGTTTCCTTCAGGACATTGAGCAGGTTGCCGGGCGCGGCGAAATTCGGCGCGGCGATCGCAAAGAAGATCAGCAGGACCAGGCCGGCGACTGCGGTGCCGTAGGTTTCGAGAAAGTCACGCATGGGATTCGGGCAGGACGTCGAGTGGCTGGCGTGAGCGGGTCGGCCCGGCCGGAAAGCGGGAAAAGACGGGGATTTTCGTGGAAAACGGGGCACAAGTGAAGTGTTATCGGGCCAGCCGGCCTGCCGGGCATGCCGGACCGCCGCGCCGCCAGGGGGGCCGCTCGGCCGGCCGGCGATCAATGCAGGCTTACTTCGACATTCCGACAAGCGCCTTGGAGACGGGCGCCAGGGCGGCCTCGGTGGCGCGATATTGTTGGTACAGGGCGCCGTAATGCCGCTGGCGCGCGGGGTCGGGGAGGTACCGGCGGGCTTCGCGGACGACGCTTTCCTGCGCGGCCGCGAGCGAGGGGAAATGGCCGAGGCCGGTCCAGGCCACCACCGCCGCGCCCAGCGCGCCCGGTTCGCGCGCCGTGCCCACGCTAACCGGCCGGCCGCAGATGTCGGCCTTGACCTGGCACCAGGCTGCATTGGCCGCGGCACCACCACCGAAGCGGATTTCCGTCACCGCGGCGCCCAACGCGGCTTCGCCTCGTTCCAGCACCAGGCGATTGAGAAAGGCCACGCCTTCCAGGACGGCCCAGGCAAGATCGCCTGCGCCGTGCCGGCGATTCAACCCGACGAAGGCGCCGCGCAGGTCGGCGTCCCAGTAGGGGACGCGTTCGCCCTGTAGATAGGGCAGGAACAGCACTGGCTGCGGATCGCGCGGCGCGGCGAGCAGGGCTTCGACCCGAGCGGCCAGGCTCTGCTGGTCCGAGCCTGCGCCCTGCACTACGCTCAGCAGCCAGGCCATCGTATCGGCGCCATTCTGGCCAGGGCCGCCGATCTGGTGCAGGCCGTCGCCCCAATCGACCGTCATCAGGCCAGCTGCGCGCGGCGCGGACTGGCCGTGAGGGACGTCGGCGATGACGCCGAAAACCTCGGTGGTGCCGGAAATGTTGTAGGCATGGCCGGCGCGCAGCGCGCCCAGGCCGGCGACCGCGGCCCAGGTGTCATTGGCGCAGCAGAACACCGGCACGCCGGCAAGCTGCGCCAACGCACCCGGCAATCCCGCCGACACTGTCCCTACCGCGTCGGTCGGTGACAGCAGCGGCGGCAGCAGGCCGGCAGCCAGGCCAGCCGCCGCCAGCAGGCTTGGACGCAGCGGTGCCGCCGCCGCATGGAGCCGTGCCATCGACACGGGATCGCTCGCGCGCACGCCCGTCAGGCGGAAATTCAAGTAGTCCTTGGGTTCCAGCACGCAACACGCTTGCGCCAGGACGGTGGGCTCGTGGCGGCGTAGCCAGTCCAGCCGGGCCATAGGATGGAAAGCGTTGACCTGGGGCAATTCGGGGTGATCCTGCGGCAACCGGGCCAGCAAGGCTTCGATGTCGGGCGCGGCGCGTGTATCGCGCCACGTCAGCGCCGGGCGCAGGGGCTGGCCGGCGTCATCCAGCAGTATCTGCGTACGGGTGACGCCGCATATCGCGATGCCGCGGATCTCGGCGAACCGCGCCGGTGCCTGTGCCGCCAGCGCATCGGCCAGGGAAATGAGGATGGCCCACCATTCGTCCGCATCGATCTCGGCCTGTCCGCCCGCCGCGCCGGCGCCGTCGGTGGGGCTGGGCAAGGCATGCTCGGCCCAGACCTGCCCCTGCGCGTCGTAGAGCGCCGCACGGAAGCTCGTACCACCCAGATCGCAAGCAAGTACGACGCTCATGGCTCGACGCCGGGCAAGAAGGATTCAGATCCGGGCATGGGACGGACGCATGGCTTGAGACCAGTGAAGGCCTCGCACGGCTTGCGTGAGACGAAGACGTAAAAGGAGAACATGGCGGAATAGGAATGAGGCGACATGGCCCCGGCATATTACCGGAGGGCCTGCGCACATGACGCACCTCCCTGCGCCCCCATGTTTCCCTTGGTCCGGTGGGGTCCGACCTGGCCGTCCGGCCGGGCGGCCGGGTCGAGCCGGTAAGTCCGATCCCGGACCCAGGGCGCACAAAAAACAAAACCAGGATCACCTTTGGGTGGAGGCGCCCCGCTTGCCCTCCGCCATTTGGCCGGCATCAGGTGCGGTGCATAGGCTTTTTCTACGTCAAAAACCCATCGTGTGCCCGATAATCAAATCGGTTTTCACTGCTCCCCCCCTGAAAATGCGAACCAGGAGTCCCCCCATGTCCGACCCGCATGCTCCCTACCGTGCCCTGCGCAATACCGATCGGCTCATCGCCGAGGGCCAATACCGGCTGGAACGCCACCATCATCATCTGGAGTGGCTGCAAGAGCAGCATTGCAATGCGGAGGAAGCCGTCCAGGTCCTGCACGCATTGGAAGAAGAACTGGCATCCTTACGCCAGGAACGCGACGCACTCATCCGTTCGCTCGCGCAACCGCCAGTCGTTCATTGAACCGTCCCGCCGCGGCCGGAAAAGCGCCCGGCCCGGCACACCGTCCCGCCAGCTTGCTCACGAATCGATGACACCATCCACTGCATCGCTCACGCGTCGATGACTTTGCGTGTGAACGCGTCCAGGTAGTCCATCAACGCACTGGCGCCACGTTGCGCCACGACCGCATCCCCCGTGGCGATGCCCTCGGCCATGAGACCGTGCTGGCATGCCCCCGCCATCAGATCGCCTTCATGCCGATAGGCGTACCAGAAACGGCGGCATTGGATCACCAGGGGCGCCACGGCATTGACCGCGGAGACATTGCGGCAGGCCTCGTGGCACACGGCATCCAGCGCCTGGTCGGCGGCCATGTAAAGGTCCAGGTCGTCCTCATCGGCGGCCACCCGCATGCGGGCAGCGTGCGTCAGGATCGCATCGCGCTGCGCTGGCGTCGCCCGCCGCGCAGCCGCGCCGGAAATCAATTGCTCCAGCACCCGCCGCGTCTGCAGCACGTTCAGATGCTCCGCCAGTTCTATCGCCGCCACGCGCAAGCCGCGCCTGGGTTCCTGGCGTATCAGCCCCGCCGCCACCATGCGCAGCAGTGCTTCACGCACGGGGGTGCGTCCCAGGCCGATGCGCGCGCTCAACTCCGCCTCCGCCACGGCAGTGCCAGGCGCCAGCTGCAGCGTGGCGATCATGCTCTCCAGGCGGTCGTAGGCAACGTCCGCCGCCCGCCGCGCCGCCCGTGCCAGCGACGGGTGCTGCCCTGAAATCATGTCGTATGGTCCGTCCGCGCCCCGCCCCGCGCCTTGCGCCATTGCAGCAAGGCCAGCCACTCGCCGACGAACCCGCGCCGGAAGAAGGACACGCACAGGACGAAGATCAGGCCGATGACGATCGTCACCACATCGCCCAGCGTGGCCAGGTAGTTCTGCAGGCTGACCACCAGCGTCGCGCCCAGTACCGGCCCCCACACCGTGCCCAGGCCGCCCAGCAGCGTCATCAACAAGACTTCGGTGGAAGTCGGCAAGGACACATCGTTGAGCGCCACC
This sequence comes from Achromobacter sp. HZ34, assembly GCF_002209485.1. Classification (GTDB taxonomy): domain Bacteria; phylum Pseudomonadota; class Gammaproteobacteria; order Burkholderiales; family Burkholderiaceae_B; genus Bordetella_C. The sequence goes on from NZ_NJIX01000008.1 coordinate 256,922, forward strand.
AGCTGCAGCACCAGTGCCTTCAGCGATCCCGCAAGGCCCGCCACCGCCGCCGACAGCACGAAGGCCATCAGCTTGCAGCGGTCGGTGTCATAACCCAACGACACCGCCCGGGGCGAGTTGTCGCGGATGGCCTTGAGCACCTGCCCGAAGGGCGAATGGATGACGCGGTAGACGAACAGGAAGCCCAGCACGAACACGGCCAGGGTGAAGTAGTACATATGGCTGTCCACGCCCAGGTCGACCAGGCCCAGGAACTTGCCGCGCGGGATGCCTTGCATGCCGTCCTCGCCCCGCGTCCAGCGTATCTGCACAGCCATGAAATAGGCCACCTGCGACAACGCCAGCGTGATCATCGCGAAGTAGATGCCGGTGCGGCGTATGGCCAGGCTGCCGATGACGTAGCCCACGGCCGCCGCCATGGCCACGCCGCAGACGATGGCCAGTTCCGGCGGCAGGCCGCCGGGCCCGAACAGCAGCATCATCTGGCCGGTGGTGTAGCCGGCCCAGCCGAAAAAGGCCGCATGGCCGAAGGAAACCAGGCCGGTGTAGCCCGTCAGCAGGTTGAAGGCCACCGCGAACAGGGCGAAGCACAGCACCTTCATGACGAAGACCGGATACACCACTTGCGGAAACAGCGGCACCAGCAGCGCCGGCACCAGCAGCAGGACAAGGATGCGGATGGCCATGGGCATGCGCGCGATAGGAACCGACATCTTATTTCTCCTTGCCGAACAAGCCGGCAGGACGCACCAGCAACACCACGGCCATGACGACGAACACCACCACGGTGGACGCCTCCGGATAGAACACCTTCGTCAACCCTTCCAGCAAGCCCAGCGCCAGGCCCGTGACGATGGCCCCCATGATGGAACCCAGGCCGCCGATCACCACCACCGCGAACACGATATTCAGCAGGTTGGACCCCATCAGCGGATTGATCTGCATGACCGGTGCCGCCAGCACCCCGGCCACACCCGCCAGCGCGACGCCGAAACCATACGTCAGGGTGATCATCACCGGCACGTTGACACCGAAGGCCTGCAGCAGGCGCGGATTCTCCGTGCCGGCACGCAGCAGCGCGCCCAGGCGGGTCCGTTCGAACAGATACCAGGTAAGCAGGCACAGCGACAGGGACGCCACCACCACGAAAGCGCGATAGCCCGGCAGGTACATGAAGTCCAGGTCGAAACCGCCCTGCAGGAGTTCCGGCGGCTCATAGCCCACGCCGGAAATCCCGTAGAAATAACGAAAGCCCCCTTCCATCATCAAGGCGATGCCGAACGTCAGCAGCAAGCCATACAGATGGTCCAGGTGATACAGCCGCTTGAGCAACGTGCGCTCGATGACGACGCCCACGCCGCCGACGATGAGCGGCGCCAGCAGCAACGCCACCCAGAAATTGATCTGCACGCTTTCACCCAGCCATTGCGGCAGCTGCGTGAAGCCGATCCACGCCAGGAAGGCGGCCATCATGAACTGCGCGCCATGCGTGAAGTTGACGATGTTCAGCAGCCCGAAGATGATCGCCAGCCCCATGCTCAGGATGGCGTAGAAGCAGCCGTTGATCAGCCCCACCAGGAGCTGGGCCAGAAGAGACTGGTAGGAGATATCGAACATGTAGGGCACCGGGCTGGCGCCGTCGGCGACGGCGCGGGCATATCAGGCTTGGCGTGCCGCGCGCCGGGCCAGGCAGCCCCCCGCGCGGCACGGCTCAACGCATCAGGACTTGACCAGCGGGCAGGCAGCCTGCGGCTTGGGGAACACGTCCTCGCCCTTCAACACGGCCTTGACGTTGTAGTAGTCCCAAGGCGCCTTGGACTGCGCCGGCGTCTTGACCTGCAGCAGCAGCATGTCATGCACCAGGGCGCCATCGGCGCGCAGCTTGCCGTTGCGGATGACGGCGTCGTTGATGGTCATTTCGCGCAGCTTGGCCATCACGGCTGGCGCGTCGTCGGTACCGGCCGCTTCGATGGCCTTCAGATAGCTCAGCGTGGCGGAATACACACCGGCCTGCGACGCGGTGGGCATCTTCTTGGTCTTCTCGAAGAACTTGCGCGCCCAGGCACGCGACGCGTCGTCGTAGTCCCAATAGAACGCTTCCGTCAGGTACATGCCCTGCGCCTTCTGCAGGCCCATGCTGTGCACATCCGAGATATACGTCAACAGCGGCGCCACGGTCTGCTTCTTGGAGATGCCGAATTCGGCGGCCTGCTTCACGGCGTTGACCGTGTCGTTGCCGGCGTTGGCCAGCGCGATCACGTCGGCCTTGGAGGCCTGCGCCTTGAGCAGGAAAGACGAGAAGTCGTTGCCCGGGAAAGGATGGCGCGACACGCCCACCACTTCACCGCCGTTCTCCTTGATCACTTCCGTGGCGTCCTTCTCCAGCGAATGGCCGAAGGTGTAGTCAGCGGTGATGAAGTACCAGGTCTTCTTGCCTTCCTTGACCAGCGCACGCGCGGTGCCGGCGGCCAGGGCGTAGGTGTTGGTGGTCCATTGCGCATTCAGCGGCGAGCACTTTTCACCCAGGATGGCGGTGGACAGGCCGGCCGACGGCATGGTGATGCGGTTCTTCTGCCTGGCGATTTCCATCACCGCCAGCGCCGTGGAGGCGGTGGGAAAGTCGGTGATCATGTCGACCTTGCCCTGGTCGAACCATTCGCGCGCCAGGTTGGCGGCCACGTCCGGCTTGTTCTGGTGATCGGCGGCCACCACTTCGACGGGCTTGCCCAGCACCTTGTTGCCCATTTCCTCGGCAGCCATGCGGGCCGCCACCACCGAACCGTTGCCGGCCAGGTCGGAATAGACACCGGACAAGTCGGTCAAGACCCCTATCTTGACCACATCATCGCTGATACCGGCTGCCTGGGACGCGCCGGCGTAGCCCAGGAAACAAAGCGCTGCCGCGATTTTCTTGAATTTCATTCGAAACGCTCCATGAATGGATATGAGGTCTGGAAGACAACGTTTGGGAAGAAGACGGTTGGTGGTAATGCCTGGTGCTTGCTGCGGAGATGCCTGCTGCGGAGATGCCTGCTTCAGATACCCAGCAAGGCATTCAAACGATCCTGCGACGATTGCACCTCGCCCCGGTCGATGACCGCGGCGACGTTGCCGTGCTCGATGACATAGTGGCGGTCGGCCAGATGCTGCGCGAAGCGGAAGTTCTGTTCGACCAGCACCATGGTGTAGCCACGCTCCTTCAACTGGCGTATGACACGGCCCAGCGCCTGCACGATGACGGGCGCCAGGCCTTCGGTGATTTCGTCCAGCAGCAACAGCCGCGCGCCTGAACGCAGGATGCGCGCCATCGCCAGCATCTGCTGCTCGCCGCCCGACAGGCGCGTGCCCGGGCTGTGTGCCCGTTCGCGCAGATTGGGAAACATGGCGTAGATCTCGTCCAGCGACATGCCGTCGGGACCGACCTTGGGCAGCAACAGCAGGTTTTCCTCGGCGGTCAGCGAGGCGTAGATGCCGCGCTCCTCCGGGCAATAGCCGATGCCGCGGCGGGCGATGCGGTGCGATGGCAGGCCGATGGTCTCGACGCCATCGACCTTGATCGAGCCATGGCGCCGGCCCACCAGGCCCAGGATGGACTTGAGCGTGGAACTGCGGCCCGCGCCGTTGCGCCCCAGCAGGGTCACGCATTCGCCGGGACGCACATCCAGGTCGATGCCGTGCAGGACGTGCGACTCGCCGTACCAGGCATTCAGGCCGCGGATTTCCAGCATCGTGTCACTCATCGTCCGCTCCCATATAGGCTTCCCGCACGGCGGGATCGACGGCGACTTCGGCATACGGCCCTTCCGCCAGGATCTCGCCTCGCTGCAGCACGGTGATGGTGTCCGAGATATCGGCGACGACCTTCATATTGTGTTCGACCATCAGGATGGTGCGGCCCGCCGACACGGCCTTGATCAGGTGCTTGATGCGGTCGACGTCTTCATGGCCCATGCCCTGGGTCGGTTCGTCCAGCAACAGCAGTTCCGGTTCCAGCGCCAGGGTGGTGGCGATTTCCAGTGTGCGCTTGCGGCCATAAGGCAGGTCGCCGGCAGCGATGTGCAGATGTGTGCGCAGGCCGACCTGATCGAGTAATTCCTCGACGCGGTGATGCAGCTTTTCCAGCGAACGCTCCGCGCGCCAGAAGCAGTAGTCCACGCCCAGGCGCCGCTGCAGGGCCACGCGCACGTTCTCCAGCACGGACAGTTGGGCGAATACCGCGGAGATCTGGAAAGACCGCACGATGCCGCGCCGCGCCGTCTGCGCCGGCTTTTCCTGCGTGATGTCGATGCCGTCGAACAGGATGGCACCCCGCGTGGGCGCATGGAATTTGGTCAGCAGATTGAAGAACGTGGTCTTGCCCGCACCGTTGGGCCCGATCAGGGCATGGATAGCGCCCCGCCGCACCGCCAGGTCCACGTTGTTCACCGCCACGAAGCCGCGGAACTCCTTGGTGAGCCCCCGCGTCTGGAGAATGATGTCGCTTTGCATGTCAGATTCTGGACGAGCGCATCCCATGCTGCGGCCCTGCGGCCGCCGCCGGCGTGACGATGCGGGAAATGATGCGGATGGCGTCTTGAAGATCGGGCCTGCCGCGCGGTTCCTTCAATGGATCGCGCGGCAGGTTGGATGCAACGGGCTGCCCCCCGCAGGCTTAGCGCGACTGGTACGCGGCGGGGCGCTTTTCCAGCGCGGCGCGGATGATGCGCTCGACGCGCTCGCGCTCGGCGCCCACCAGCGGCAGGCGCGGACGGCGCACGTTCTCGTTGCCCACGCCGGCCAGGGTCTCGGCCAGCTTGATGTTCTGCACCAGCTTGGTCGACACGTCCAGGTGCAGCAAGGGCGTGAACCACTGGTACAGCGCCAGTGCCTCGGCCCATTTGCCGGCCTTCATCAGGTCGTACAGGGCGACGGTCTCGCGCGGGAAGGCGGTGACCAGGCCGGCCAGCAGGCCATCGGCGCCCAGGGCCAGGGCTTCGAACGACAGGTCGTCCACGCCAATGAACAACTGGTAGCGCTGGCCCAGCAGATTGCGCAGGTCCGTGATGCGGCGAATGTCGTCGCAGCTTTCCTTGATCGCCACCAGCCACTCGCAATCGGCCAGTTCGGCCATGTGCTCGGGCTTCAGGTCGACGCGGTAGGCCACCGGATTGTTGTAGATCATGCAAGGCTTCCTGGCGGCCTCGGCGATGGTGCGCACGCTGAGCATCGCTTCACGGGAATCGGCGACGTAGATCAGCGAAGGCATGATCATGAAGCCGTCGACACCGGCGTCGACCGCGGCCTTGACGTAACGCAGCGCCTCGCGGGTGCTGGTTTCGGAGACGTTGGCCAGGATGGGAACCCGTCCCGCGCTGACCTCGACGGCCGTCTTGGCCACCGCCACCTTTTCTTCCAGCGACAGGGTGCTGGCTTCGCCCAGCGAACCGCCGGTCACCAGGCCATGCACGCCGTTGTTGATGAGAAAGCTGAAATGCTTGCGCATTTCCGCATGGTCCAGCGTCTCATCGGCGTTGAATTTGGACGTAACGGCGGGGAAGACCCCTTGCCAGCGCGCGTTGCTCACCTGCTTCTCCTGGATAGGGTGGCGGGTTTCCGCCACATGGATTCCGATGTCGAATCCGATGGAACGCAGATTAATATCGCATAAATATATTTACAAGATATCCGGATTAGGGAGTTTCCCGGAGCGGGATTTCCCCGTGCCCCGTGCCCCGTGCCCCGTGCCCCGGGATGGGCCAGGGCACCGGCCGGTCAGGGGTCAGGGCCAGGCAGGAAATGTCATGCGCGCCAGGGACGTCTCATGAAAAATTCCCTCGCCAGCGCGGGGCTGGCGGGGGTACAGGGCGGCAGTCGATCTGCTCAGGCCAGCGCGCCGGGCGGACCCGACGGCGCCGCGGTGGCGCGCGCCGTGGATGGTGTCGCCAGGAACACGCGATAGACCAAACCTCCCAGGACGCCGCCCGCCAGGGGGGCAACCCAGAACAGCCAGAGCTGCTGCAGGGCCCACGTCCCCTGGAACAGCGCCACGCCCGTACTCCGCGCGGGATTCACGGACGTATTGGTGACGGGAATGCTGATCAGGTGGATCAGGGTCAGCGCCAGCCCGATGGCCAGCGGTGCGAAGCCCTTGGGCGCACGCTCGTCGGTGGCGCCGTTGATGATGATCAGGAACATGGCCGTCAGCACCACTTCCGTGATGAGGGCGGCCATCATGCTGTAACCACCGGGGGAATGCTGGCCGTAACCATTGCTGGCGAAGCCGGCCGTGGGATCGAAGCCGGTCTTGCCGCTGGCGATGAGGAACAGCACCGCACCCGCGACAGCGCCGCCGACGACCTGGGCGATGATGTAGGGGATCACATCCGCCGCCGGGGTGCGGCCACTGGCGAACAGCCCCAAGGTAACCGCCGGATTGAAATGCCCGCCCGAGATGTGGCCCACTGCATACGCCATGGTGACGACGGTCAGGCCGAAGGCCAGCGCCACCCCGGCGAAGCCGATGCCGTACTGCGGAAACGTCGCCGCCAGCACGGCCGACCCGCAACCGCCAAGCACCAACCAAAAAGTCCCGAAAAATTCCGCGAATAGTCGTCTGGTCATGAAGGTCTCCATCAGGGGAAGAAGCTACGCTGGCCATCCTAGAAAGACGGTCAGCGGCCCACAAGACAACAAACCGTGACAAAAGGCGTCCTGGACGAGGGCACGGCCACCCTCTTAGCCGCCTTTATGTTGTGGTAGCGGATCTCGAAAGACCGCCGGATATATCGCGCTGCTCAGCCGCACAGCGCGACTATAGGCTCGGCACGCACGGCCCGATACCGCCCTTCTCCACCGTCCGGTCGTCGCCGAATGCGATAATCCCTGCTTCCCACGGAGAAAATCTTGACCCGCATCGATGATCCCAGCCGCGACCGCGAAGTCGGTAACGCGGACTCCACCCACGACACCACCCGCATCGACGACGTGCGCATCGGTGCCGTGCGCCCGCTTATCTCGCCCGCCCTGCTGCTGGACGAACTGCCGATCACGCCTTCCCTGGAAGACCTGGTCGAGCGCAGCCGCGCCCAGATCGCCGACGTCCTGCACGGACGCGACGATCGCCTGGTGGTGGTGGTCGGCCCCTGTTCCATTCACGATCACGACCAGGCCATGGAGTACGCCCGCCTGTTGAAGACGGCGGCCGACGACCTGCGCGATGAATTGCTGATCGTCATGCGTGTGTATTTCGAGAAGCCGCGCACCACCGTGGGTTGGAAGGGCTATATCAACGACCCGCGCCTGGACGGCAGCTATCGCATCAACGAAGGCCTGCGCCGCGCGCGCGAACTGCTGCTGGATATCGGCAAGCTGGGGCTGCCGGTGGGCACGGAATTCCTCGACCTGCTCAGCCCGCAATTCATCGCCGACCTGATTTCCTGGGGGGCCATCGGCGCGCGCACCACCGAGAGCCAGAGCCATCGGCAGTTGTCGTCGGGCCTGAGCTGCCCGCTCGGCTTCAAGAATGGCACCGATGGCAGCGTGCAGGTGGCCTCCGACGCCATCGTCGCGGCGCGTGCCAAGCATGCTTTCATGGGGATGACCAAGATGGGCATGGCGGCCATCTTCGAGACGCGCGGCAACGATGACACGCACGTCATCCTGCGGGGCGGCAAGAAGGGTCCCAATTTCGATGCGGCCGGTGTCGAGGAAGCTTGTCAGAGCCTGCGCAAGGCGGGTTTGCGTGAGAAGGTGATGGTGGATTGCTCGCACGCCAATTCGAACAAGTCGCATGCGCGGCAGATCGATGTCAGCGCGGATATCGGTGCCCAGTTGATCGGTGGCGAGCAGCGCATTTGCGGGGTGATGATAGAAAGCCATCTGGAAGAAGGCCGGCAGGATCTCACGCCTGGTGTCCCGCTCAAGCGCGGAGTCTCCATCACCGACGCGTGCATCGGCTGGTCGCAGACCGCACCGGTCCTGGCCCAATTGGCCCAGGCCGTCCGCCAACGCCGCGAGCGCCTCGGCAGCCGTTAGAACGACAGCGGTACTTCGCTGTCAGGGTAGGAAAAAGGGAATTCCTGAAGGAATTCCCTTTTTATTTTTCAGCGTTATCGAACCGGAAGTCGCCGGAATCCTCTCACCAGGTCTTGGCAAAAAAATCCAGCACCCATCCTGCGCCCTTCCGATTCATATATATGATCTGATTGACTCAAATGAAATTTGAAAATAAGATGGCCGGGCATATCGATGAACGGCTGCCGACATCCGTCGAGCGGCCGCCGCAACCAGGAGGAAGACATGATTCACGCTGTACTGCACGACGCCAAGGACACGGTGGCCGTCGCGGTGGTGGAAGGCATCACCGCCGGCACCGAACTCAATGCCTGGATCATGGATGAAGACAAGATCATCCATGTGACGGCCAAGCAGGACATCCCCATCGGTCACAAGGTGGCCCTGAAGGACATGAACACCGGCGACACCATCTTCAAGTACGGCGTCGACATCGGCAAAGTGGTCGCCCCCATCCAGGTCGGCCAGCACGCCCACGTCCACAACATCAAGACCAAGCGCTGGTAAGCCTTCCCCACCCCATTCCCTGCCGAGAGGATTCCCAATGGCTGTCGTTTCCGCCTCCACCACATTCCGCGGCTATCGCCGCGACAACGGCCGCGTCGGTGTGCGCAATCACGTCATCGTGCTGCCGGTCGACGATATTTCCAATGCTGCCGCCGAAGCGGTCGCCAACAACATCAAGGGCACCCTGGCCCTGCCCCATCCTTATGGCCGCTTGCAGTTCGGCGAAGACCTTGAACTGCATTTCCGCACGCTGATCGGCACCGGCTGCAATCCCAACGTCGCCGCCGTCATCGTCATCGGCATCGAAGAAGGCTGGACCAAGCGCGTGGTCGACGGCATCGCCAGCACCGGCAAGCCGGTGGCCGGCTTCAGCATCGAACTGCATGGCGACCACGACACCATCATGCGTGCGTCCAAGCAGGCCAAGGAGTTCGTGCACTACGCCACCGCGCTGTATCGCACCGAATGCCCCATCGAAGACCTGTGGGTCTCGACCAAATGCGGCGAATCGGACACCACTTCCGGCTGTGGCGCCAACCCCACCGTCGGCAATGCCTTCGACAAGCTCTACACCCTGGGCACCACGCTGGTGTTCGGCGAGACCTCGGAACTGACCGGTGGTGAACACATCGTCGCCGCGCGCTGCGCCAACGACAAAGTGCGCGACGAATTCATGACCATGTTCAACCGCTACCAGGACATGATCGACCGCTGGAAAACCAGCGACCTGTCCGAGTCGCAACCCACCAAGGGGAACATCGCCGGCGGCCTCACCACCATCGAGGAAAAGGCGCTGGGCAACATCCAGAAGATCGGCAAGAAATGCCGCGTCGATGGCGTCCTGGACAAGGCTGAAATTCCCACGGGTTCGGGCTTGTGGTTCATGGACTCGTCATCGGCCGCCGCCGAGATGGTGACCCTGTGCGCGGCGTCGGGCTACGCCGTGCACTTCTTCCCGACCGGGCAAGGCAACGTCATCGGCAATCCCATCCTGCCGGTGATCAAGATCTGCGCCAACCCGCGTACCGTGCGCACCATGTCCGAGCACGTCGACGTCGACACGTCCGGTCTGCTGCAACGCGAAATCGATCTGGACCAGGCCGGCGACAAACTGCTCGAATGCATGCTGGCCACGGCCAATGGCCGCTGGACCGCGGCCGAGGCACTGGGCCATCGTGAATTCGTGCTGACGCGCCTGTACGAAAGCGCTTAACTTACCGCAGCAGCAAGGCATCATCCGCCGCCGGCACAGCGCCGGCGGCTTCCATGCAGGCTCATCAGGCGTACCGGCCCGAAGACGGCCGGGCGCCTGTTCGCCCGTCGCTCGGCGGGCCCACCGGAGGAGACCGACCATGCAGAAGAAGAACGATGTCATCGATAACGATAACTCCCTCATTGCCACGACGGCCGCGAGCCACGACGCGCCGGCATCGGCGCGGCGCCGCTCGACCCTGGGCGCGCTTGGCGCAGGCGCACTGGCGACACTGACGCCGTGGTTGCCGGCGTGGGCCGCCGACGCATCATCCAGCAAGTGGCCGGACAAGCCGATCAACTACGTCGTGCCCTTTCCGCCCGGCGGCCTGACCGACGTGGCGGCGCGGCAGGCCGCCAAGGCCTTGGGCATGGCGGAAAACTGGAACGTCGTGGTGGAGAACAAGCCTGGCGGCAGCGCCAACATCGGCGCCGCCTATGTTTCGCGCGCGCAACCCGACGGCTACACCTGGCTGGCGATGACACTGTCGCATGCGGCCAATGCCACCCTGTTCCAGGGCAAGGCGGGCTATGACCTGTTGAAGGATCTGGTCCCGGTGGCTTGTATGGCCTCGTCATCCATGATGGTGGTGGTCAATCCCAAGAGCCCCATCAAGAGCATGGCCGACTTGCTGCAGGCAGCCAAGAGCCGCTCGCTGTCGGCCGGCTCCAGTGGCAACGGCACCCCGCCGCATCTGACCCTGGCCCTGTACCAGAGCCTGACCGGCACCAAGCTGCTGCACGTCCCATACAAAGGCGGTGCGCCCTCGCTGACGGACCTGATGGGCGGCCAGGTCGACCTGATCTTCTCCAACTATCCCGAGTCGCTGGCCTATGTGAAGAGCGGCGCCTTGCGGGCGCTGGCGGTCAGCAGCAAGCAGCGCAGCCCGGATCTGCCTGATGTCCCCACCGTGGCGGAAGCGGGCCTGCCCGGCCTGGTGGTGTCCAACTTCACCGGCGTCATGGCCCCGGCCGGCACTCCGCAACCCTTGGTGGACCGCATCAGCAAAGCCATCGTGAAGCAGATCAAGCAACCTGAGATGACCAAGAATCTGGTCACCCTGGGCTTCGGCGCCCAACCCATGGAAGCCGCCGAATTCGGTCCTTACCTGAAAGGCGAAGTCGAACGCTGGGCCAAGATCATCCACGACGCGAATATCCAGGTTGGATAAGCAAGGATTCCCGGCCAGGCGCCAGACCGCGGGCTGCCCCCTGGCCGTGACGTACACGAGTACCTCAGGTACAGACTTACCAAAATCCAGGACAGGAACCAGCAATCATGCGTATCGTCATCTCCGAATTCATGGACACCCCCGCCGTGGACAGCCTCCGCCGCGACTTCGATGTCCAGTACGAACCCGACCTGGTAGACCGCCGCGATGACCTGCTACACGCCGTGCAATCGGCCGATGCCTTGATCGTTCGCAACCGCACCCGCGTCGACGCCCCCCTGCTGGCCGCCGCCCCCAAGCTGAAAGCCGTCGGCCGCCTCGGCGTCGGCCTGGACAACATCGACATGCCCGCCTGCGCGGCCCGCCGCATCGACGTCTTCCCCGCCACCGGCGCCAATGCCCGCTCCGTGGCCGAATACGTCATCGCCACGATCCTGCTGCTGCTGCGCGGGGCTTACCAGGCAAGCGCCCAGGTGGCAGCAGGCGACTGGCCGCGCAACGCGCTGTCCAATGGCCGCGAGGCCAACCAGCGCATACTGGGCATCGTCGGCTACGGCGGCATCGGCCGCCTCGTCGCCCGCCTCGCGCGTGGACTGGACATGCGCGTCATCGCCGCCGATCCCATCCTGGGCGCCGATGACCCCGCCTGGCGCGAAGGCCTGGCCGACCGTGCCGAACTGGACGACCTGCTGCGCCAGGCCGATGCCGTGACCCTGCACATCCCCCTGACCGACGCCACCCGTGGCTTGCTGGACGCCGAACGCATGGCCGGCATGAAGGACGGCGCCATCCTGATCAACACCGCGCGCGGCGGCATCATCGACGAAGCCGCGCTGGCCGACGCGTTGCGGTCGGGCAAGCTGGGCGGCGCCGCCATCGATGTGTTCGACAAGGAGCCCCTGTCCGCCAGCAGCGCCCTGGCCGGCGTCCCCAACCTGATCCTGACCCCGCACATCGCCGGCCTGACCGAAGAAGCCAACACCCGCGTATCGGACATGACCGCGCAACGTGTCGCCCAGGCCCTGCGCAAGGGATGAAAGGAACGCCATGGCGTACGATGCAGCCAAACTACGCACGCATCGTTGAATTGAATCGCAGAACCACGGAGTTACCGAGATGAGCACGCTGGACCTGGACACCCTCGAAGCCCTTTGCCGCGCCGCGCTGGAAAGCGCCGGCGCCAGCCCGAAGATGGCGCACGACACCGCCGCCGCGCTGATGTACGCGGAAGCGCGCGGCATCGCTTCGCATGGCGCTTCGCGCGTGCCGTTCTATGCCACCCACTTGCGCAATGGCCGCGCCGACGGCGCCGCGATGGCCGCCGTCGCGCGTGAACGCGGTGGCGCGGTGCTGGTCGACGCCCACGACGGCCTGGCCTTTCCCGCGTGCGCCCTGGCCATCGAGGAAGCCATCCGCCGGGCCGGCGAATACGGCGTGTCTTATGCCGGCGTCTGCAACAGCCATCACTTCGGCGTGGCCGCGTATCACCTGGACGCGGTGGCGCGGCGCGGCATGGTCGGCCTGGCCATGGGCAACTCGCCGGCCGCCATGCCGGCGCACGGCGGCAAGCGTCCGCTGTTCGGCACCAACCCCATCGCCGCGGCGTTTCCCCGCCGCGACGCCGCACCGCTGGTGATCGACCTGTCCTTGTCGGAAGTGGCACGCGGCAAGCTGATGGTGGCGGCGCGTGAAGGCCGCGAGATTCCGCTGGGCTGGGCGCTGGATGCGCAAGGCCAGCCCACTACCGACCCGAAGGCCGGGCTCGAAGGCAGCATGCTGCCCATGGGTGGAGCCAAGGGCGCCATGCTGGCACTGGTCGTGGAGTTGCTGGCCTGCGCCCTGACCGGCGCGCACTTCGGTTTCGAAGCCGATTCCTTCTTCACCGAAGCCGGCAATCGGGCGCGTATCGGCCAGGCTTTCCTCGTCATCGATCCCGGCGCGCTGGCGGGCCAGGCGGCCTATCTGGAGCGTGTGGAAACCCTGGTTTCCGCCATGCTGGAAGACAGCAATGTGCGCCTGCCCGGCCAACGCCGCGAGACCTTGGCCGACGGTGCCCGCACGGCCGGCGTGAACGTGCCCGACGCCCTGCTGGCGGAAATTCGCAAGCTGGCCGAGGGCCAGGGTTGAGACTCAGGTCCCTGATGGTGGCTTCGATGTTTTGACAGGGACGCCCGGGCACCGGGCGTAAGATGTTCACCTTGTCGCTAACAACCATCGAGAAGGGACCAGCATGGAGACAAGCAAGACCCTCAACGACAAGCCGCGGGTAGGCATCATCGGCGTAGGCCAGATGGGCCACGGCATTGCCAGCAATATCCTGAAGGCCGGCTATCCGCTGGTGCTGCTGGATCATCCCGGCAACCAGCCGGTCGATGACCTCCTGTCCGCCGGCGCCCGGTCCGCCGCAACGCCGGCCGACGTCGCGCGCCAGGTCGACATCGTCGTGCTGTGCGTCACCGGCACGCCCCAGGTCGAACAAGTCCTGCTGCAGGAAAATGGCGTATTGGCCGGACTGCGCCCGCAAGGCATCGTCATCGACTGCTCCACGGCCATCCCCTCTTCCACCCTGAGACTGGCCGCGGCGGTCACCCAGGCGGGCGGCCGCTTCCTGGATGCGCCGATGACGCGCACGCCCAAGGAAGCCGCCGAAGGACGCCTGAACCTGATCGTCGGCGGCGACCCCGCGCTGTTCGAAGCCTGCCTGCCGCTGCTGCGCAGCTACGCGGAAAATATCACCTTTGCCGGCCCGGTGGGCTCGGGCCACAGGCTCAAGTTGCTGCACAACTACGTGTCGCTGGGTTTCTCCGCCGTACTGGCCGAGGCGGCCGCCTGCGCCGAACGGGCCCAGGTGGACGCCGCCGTCCTGATGGACATCCTGGCCAAGGGGGGCGGCGACGGCGTGGTCCTGGGCCGCCTGCGCCCCTACATCGAGCACGGCGACACCGATGCCTTCCGCTTTTCCATCGCCAACGCGTTGAAGGATATGGGTTATTACACCGCGATGGCGGAGGAGACCGGCGCGCCGCACGCCACCGCCGAAGCCATCCGCGCCACCTACGCGGCCGCCAGCGATGCAGGCATCGCCCAGGCCCCGGTGCCGGAAATCATCGATTTCCTGGCCGGTGGAAAAGGAAAGTAGCGTCTGTCCCAAGCCTGCCCGCGGCACAGCCGCGTGGCGCGGCGCAACCGCACAAGGCCCCGTCAGGGGTTAGCATCCCCCGCCGTCAGCGCCGCCAACTCACGTTCATCGAAGCCAGCCGCGCGGCGTGCGTCCAGATTGAAGGGACCACGCTGGCGCGGCGCGGCATACCGTTGCGCCAACTCGGCATGCCAGGCCACCGGATCGTGCCCGCCCGTGTCGCACAACCAGCGGTACCAGCGATTGCCGATGGCAACGTGGCCGATCTCATCGCGCAGGATGATGTCCAGGATGGCCGCACCGCGCGCGTCGCCCACCGCGGCCAGCTTGGCGCGGATCATCGGCGAAGCGTCCAGCCCGCGCGCTTCCAGGACGCGCGGCACCAGCGCCAGACGCGCTGCCACGTCATCGCAAGTCCTGGCGGCCATATCCCACAAGCCGTTGTGGGCGGAGAAATCGCCATAGGCGTGGCCCAGCGTCGCCAGATGCTCGTTGAGCAAACGGAAATGGCTGGCCTCCTCGCGCGCCACGACGATCCAGTCGCGGTAGAAAGCGTCCGGCATGCCGGGAAAACGCCAGACGATGTCCAGCGCCAGGTTGACCGCATTGAATTCGATATGCGCCAGCGCATGAACCAGCGCGGCGCGCCCCTGCGGCGTACCCGCCGGCCGCGACTTCAGCCGGGCCGGGGCCACCAGCACGGGCTGCGCCGGCCGGCCAGGCAATGACGGCGGTGCGGCCAGCATCGCCGCCGGATCCACGGGCAGGGACTCGTCCAGCGCAGCGACGGCCGCCAGCTTGGCAGGCCAGTCCGCCAGGGCCAGCGCGGCCAAGGCGCCCTGGCGCAATTCGCTCGCCACGAAAATAGGTAGGTCTTCCATCGCGGCAGGTTAACAGCTACGTTCTTATAATCTCCAGGCGCTTGGCCTGGATGCGGCGTCTCACTCAACGCGACTTCTTATAATCTCCAGGCCCCCACCATGGGGCAACGCACCGCGGCATCACAGCCGCAAGCTCGACGTCCCCCTCACCGCCGCAACGTTGCACACGCCGCATCCATGACCGACTCCCAGCCAGCGTCCGACCCCACCGCCGATTCCGACGATCCCCGCCTGACGGTCACGCGTACGCTGGCCACCGTCGATCCGGCGCAATGGGACGCCCTGGCCGGTCCCCAGCCCTTCCTGTCGCACGCCTTCCTGTCGGCCCTGCACGACACCGGCTGTGCCGCGCCCGCCACGGGCTGGGTGCCCTACTACCTGATCCTGCGGCGGGCCGGCGCACTGGTGGGCGCCATGCCCCTGTACGTGAAAACCCATTCGCGCGGCGAATACGTGTTCGACCAGGCCTGGGCAGAGGCCTTCGAACGCCACGGCCTGGACTATTACCCCAAGCTGCTGGCAGCCGTGCCCTTTACCCCCGTCAGCGGGCCGCGCCTGCTCGCGCGCACCCACGCCGACCGCGTGCTGCTGGCGCGCGGCGCCGTCGAACTCACCCAGAGCCTGAAGCTGTCATCGCTGCACGTGCTGTTTCCCCAGGCCGAAGACCAGCGCGCCCTGGAAGAAGCCGGCTATCTGGTGCGCCAGGGCGTGCAATTCCACTGGGAAGACGCCGCTTACGGCAATTTCGACGCTTTCCTGGCCGCCCTCAGCCATGACAAGCGCAAGAAAATCCGCCAGGACCGCAAGAAGGTCGCGGCGGCGGGGATCACCTTCCGCTGGCTCAGCGGCGCGGCCATCGACGACGACGCGCTGTCTTTTTTCCACGCCTGCTATGTCGAGACCTACCGCAACCACTGGTCCTCGCCTTACCTGACGCTGGATTTCTTCCAACGCCTGCGCGAGCAATTGCCCGACGCCCTGGTGCTGATCCTGGCCTGCCGTGACGGCGCCCCCGTGGCGGCGGCGCTGAACATGACCGACGGCGAGGCCTTGTATGGCCGCCATTGGGGCGCCATGGAAGTCGTGCCGGGCCTGCATTTCGAGACCTGCTACCTGCAGGGCATCGAGTACTGCCTGGCGCACGGCCTGGGCCGCTTCGAGGGCGGCGCCCAGGGCGAACACAAGATCGCCCGCGGCCTGCTGCCCACGCCCACCTGTTCTGCCCATTGGATTACCGACCGCCGCTTCGCCGAGGCCATCGCCGATTTCCTGCAGCGCGAGGGCGACGCCATGACCGCTTATCGGGAAGACCTGGAAGGCCACACGCCCTTTCGCCAAGCACAGGGCCATCCAGGCGCATAGCCCCACCGCCCCCTCTGTCTGTTTTTGACAACGTCCTATCGACTACGCCACAAGTTCGAGTGATGCTTGAATTGATGTAACCGTTCGGCGTATTGTGACGGAACCTTGCTCGTCTATGAGACTTTCCCGCGCGCGACGGACCAGGGACGACGCCGACCATTCCATTCATGGCCAAGCGCCTGCAAAAACGGATAACGCGATGGGACACAGACGACCATGAAAAACCTCACTTTGCGGCAGCGCCTGCTGGCCAGCTTCGCCGCCATCCTCGTCATCATGCTGCTGATGGCGCTGGTGGACTACAGCCGGCTGCTGGCCATCGAGAGCGAGGCGCAAGGGATCCGCGGAGACTCCCTGCCGGGGCTGCAATACAGCGCCCGCATCCTCAACGACTGGCAAAAAGGCCACGACCAGTTGCGCCAGGGCATCGTGCGACAGACGCCGCTGCCGGCGCTGCGCGACGCCCTCGACAAAGCCGATGCCCAACTGGACGCGCAACTGCGCGGGTATGCACAGACTGTATTCATTCTGGACGACCGCCAGGTCTACGACACCTTCATGAAAACGGTGAGCGCCTACCGCCAGGCGCGCGCCGAGGTGGTGGCCAGCCAGCAAGCGGGCGACAACGCGCGCGCGCGGACGCTGCTGCAGGATGGCATCACCGATGTCTATTTGGACGGCCGCGCGCAACTGGCCAACATGGTCGACGAAAACAGCGCGCGCGCCGATCAATCTGTCCAGCACATCGTCGAGACACTGCGCCATGCCGAATGGATCCTGCTGGCCGGCCTGATCCTGGCGGTGCTGGCCGCCATCGCCTGCGCGGCCTTGCTGACCCGCGCCATCAACACGCCCATGCGCAAGATTGTCGACAGTCTGGGACGGTTCGGTAATGGGGATCTCAGCGCCCGCCTGCAGCTGGCGCGCCGGGACGAATTCGGCGCCATCGAGTCGGGCTTCAACCGCATGGCCGATGAACTGACCGACCTGGTCGGCAAGGCGCAGCGTTCCGCCATCCAGGTCGCGACCTCGGTGACGGAAATCGCCGCCACGTCGCGGCAGCAGCAAGCCACGGCCTCGGAAGTGGCGTCCACTACCACCGAAATCGGCGCCACCTCGCGCGAGATCGCCGCCACCGCGCGCGACCTGGTGCGCACCATGAGCGAGGTTTCCGCCGCCGCCGACCAGACCGCCACCCTGGCCGATGGCGGGCATCACGACCTGTCGCGCATGGAGCACACCATGCGCAGCGTGGTGGAAGCGGCCGGCACGGTCAACGGCAAGCTGGGCGTTCTGAACGAAAAAGCCGGCAACATCAACCAGGTCGTCACCACCATCAACAAGGTGGCCGACCAGACCAACCTGCTGTCCTTGAACGCGGCCATCGAAGCCGAGAAAGCGGGCGAGTACGGCCGCGGCTTCGTGGTCGTCGCCACCGAAATCCGTCGCCTGGCCGACCAGACCGCGGTGGCCACCTACGACATCGAGCAGATCGTGCGCGAGATCCAGTCGTCGGTCGCCGCCGGCGTGATGGGCATGGACAAGTTCTCGGAGGAAGTGCGACGCGGCATGCAGGACATGCAGCAGGTCGGCGAACAGTTGTCGCAGATCATCCAGCACGTGCAGACGCTGGCGCCGCGGGTGCAGGTGGTCAACGAGGGCATGCAGGCCCAGGCTACCGGCGCGGAACAGATCAACCAGGCCCTGACGCAGCTGGCCGATGCCACGCAACAGACCGTCGAATCGCTGCGCCAGTCCAGTCTGGCGATCGACGACCTGAACACCGTGGCGGGCGACCTGCGCGGCGGCGTGACACGCTTCAAGCTGTGATGAGCATCGTTGCCGGCACGCCCGTCCCCGGCCACCGCGCCGCCACGCAGCGGCGCCTGTTCCTGCGCTTTGCCATCGGGGCCGACACTTACGTGCTGGACACGCATGAGATCGTGCAAGTGCTGCCGCTGGCGCGCTACAAGCAGATGCCGGGCATGCCGGCCTGGGTGGCGGGACTGGCGATGTATCACGGCCGCGCATTGCCGGTCATCGACATGACGGCGCTGGCCACGGGCGCGGCGGCCGCGCGGCTGACGAGCACGCGCGTGGTGGTGGTGGACAGTCCCACGGGGGCCGATGCGAATGCCGATGCCGACCGCCGCGCGCCGCTGGGCTTGATCCTGGAGAAAGCCACGGAGACGGCGCATTACGATCCCGCGGCGTTCCTGCCGTCGGGCCTGGATCATCGCGACGCGCCCTATCTGGGACCGGTATTGGACACTGGCGCCGGGCTGCTGCAATGGCTGCGCGTGGATGACCTGGTACCCGTAGGGGTGCGCGAACGCCTGTTTGGCGCCGCGGCAGAGGCCGGGACATGAATCGCCCAGGGCCATCCGCCGGCGCCGGCCAAGCCGGTAGCGACGTGCCGTCCCGGGAGGCAGGGCGGGAAGCCTCGGCCCGTGGTCTCGCTGAAGGTGCCATGCCAGCTGCCATGAAGGCTGCCTTCAACGATCTGCTCAAGCAACGGATCGGCCTGGATGCCGACGCCATCGGCCAGGCAACCATAGACCGCGCCGTGCGCCTGCGCGCCCAGGCCTGCCACGCGGCCGATGCCGCTGAATATTGGCGACAACTGGCCGGCTCGCGCGAGGAGCAGCAGCACCTGATCGAAACCGTGGTGGTGCCGGAGACCTCGTTCTTCCGCCACCCGCAATCGATGGACACCTTGGCTCTGCTGGCCCGCCAGCGTCTGGCACAGGGCGGCCAGTTGCGCTTGCTCAGCCTGCCCTGTTCCAGCGGCGAGGAAGCCTATACGCTGGGCATGGCGCTGCTGGATGCCGGCATCGACGCCAGCCGGTTTTCCGTGATCGGCGTGGACATCAGCGCGCGGTTGGTGCAGCACGCCCGCCATGGGGTATATGGCCGCAATTCCTTCCGTGGCGATGCGTTGGGTTTTCGCGCGCGGCATTTCAGCGAGACGGCGGCCGGGTATTCCGTTTTGCCCCGGGTTCGGGCCGAGGTGTCCTTCCAGACGGGCAATCTGCTGGCACCCGTGCTGGACCTGCCGCCGGCCGGCTTCGACTTCGTGTTCTGCCGCAACCTGCTTATCTATTTCGACGAAGCCACCCAGCGGGCCGCCGTGAATGTGCTGATGGGGCTGGCGCGGCCCGATGGTTATCTTTTCGTCGGTCCCGCCGAAGCCAGCCTGTTGACGCGCATGGGCTTGCGGCAGATCGACGCGCCCGGCGCGTTCGCGTTCCATCGGGAGATGCCGCCGGCCGCGGCTCGGCCCCATGGCGCCGGACGCGCTGCGGCGCATGGTGCCAAGGTAGCGGCGAGGCCGTCTTCGAGCGCAAGCTCGGGGGGAACCCACCGTTCCGTTGCAGGAGCGACAGCGCGGGCCGCCGCGGGCGCGAATGGCGGCACGGTGGGGCCGTCGGCTTTGCCAGCGTTCGCGGCGACCCGCGAGAGCGCGCCGCGCGGCGCCGCCGCGCCCGCAACGCCCTCGAACGCAACGCCCTCCAACGCTATAGCCTCGAACGCTAAAGCCTTGAATGCTACAGCCTTGAATGCTACAGCCTTGAATGCTACAGCCTTGAATGCCGCGGCCACGAACGCCGCCGCATCGGCGTCCCTGGCGTCCCTGGCGGCCGTACAGGCCTTGGCCGATGCCGGCCGGATTCCGGCGGCCCTGGACGCGGGGGCGCGGCATCTGGAACAGCATGGGGCGTCCGCGGCGGCGTACTACCTGATCGGTGTGCTGCACGACGCCGCCGGCGCCACTGCCTCGGCAGAAGCCGCTTATCGCAAGGCGCTCTACCTGGAACCGGACCATCACGAAGCGCTGCTGCACCTGGCCTCGGTGGCCGAGGCGCGTGGCGATGCCACGGCGGCGCGCCAGCTGCGCCAACGCGCGGCCCGTGCGGGAGCCCGACATGGTTGAACACGCCGCCGCGCCCATCGACGACTGCTGGAACCGCATCGGCATCCGCGGCGACATGTCGTGCCCGCGCTTGCGCGAACACATCCACTGCCGCAACTGCCCCGTCTACGCCACGGCCGCCCGGCGACTGCTGGACCGGCATCCCGCGACATATGACGACGCGGACGACAGCGTCAGCATCGCCCAGGTCCGGAGCAGCACCAATGACGGCAGCCTCGGCGCCGCCCAGGCCCGGCACGGAATCGGGGGCGAGCAAGCCAACGCCCTCGCCAAGGCGCCGGGCGTGCCGGGCCACACCTCCCCCCATGCAGGCAACGCCGTCACCGTCTCGGCGCTGGTCTTTCGCCTGGGCGCCGAATGGCTGGCGCTGCCCACGTCGACACTGACCGAGGTGGCGACGATGCGGGCGATCCACACGCTGCCGCGCCGCAGCGGCGTCGTGACGGGCGTCTGCAATATCCGTGGCCGCCTGCTGGCCTGCATTTCCTTGCCGGTACTGCTGGGCCTGAGCACGCAAGCTCCGGCTGTCGCCGCGCCGGTACCTTCAGCCACTTCGGCGGCATCGGCCAGGGCACCGCGCCTGCTGATCCTCAACAGCACCCCACGCGCGGTCGTCGTCCCGGTCGACGAGGTTGAAGGCATCCATGCCTACGACGCCGACGCCTTGAGTCCGGTCCCCGCCACCCTGGGCGCCGAACGCTACACCCGCGCCATCGCGCGCCATGGCGAGCGCACGATAGGCGTGCTGGACGGCGAGCGCCTGTTGCGCGCCATCGACCGGAGCCTGGCATGAATCCCGGCGACGATATCCGCGACGCTTCCCTGCTGGACCTGTTCCTGATGGAGGCGCGCACCCAGGTGCAGGTGCTCAACACCGGCCTGCTGGCGCTGGAACGGGACGCCACCGCCGCCGACCAGCTGGAAGCCTGCATGCGGGCGGCCCATTCCATGAAGGGCGCGGCGCGCATCGTCGGCCTGGAAGGCGGGGTACGTGTCGCCCATGTGATGGAAGACCTGCTCGTCGATGCCCAGGCCGGCCGGCGCCATCTGAGCGCGGCGGACATCGATCTGCTGCTGCGGGGTGCCGACTTGTTGCTGAAGCTGCCCGGCATGGGCGCCGCCGATGCCATCCTGCAAGCCGATGCCTACGTCACCGTACTGACGACGCATCTTCGCAGCGGCCTCGTGCCAAGCTCCATAGGGATCGGGACTGGGGAAGGCGGCACTGCCACGGAAGGCGGACCGTTGGCGCCAGCGCCGGTCACCGAACGCCCTCGCACGGTTCTCCCCTCGGACATCCTGCCCGCCTTCAGCGCGGAACCGGAATCCAGACCGACGCCGCGCCCGGCGCAGCCAGCCGCGGCACAGGCGGACACCGACCGCGACCTGCGCGTCAATGCCGAAACGCTGGACCGCCTGCTGGGCCTGAGCAGCGAAACCCTGGTCGAATCCCATCGCCTGGGCCCCTTCGCGGCCTCGCTGCTGCAACTCAAGCGCATGCAGGAGCAACTGTCGCGCACGCTGGCCGGCGCCGAACAGGGCCCGGCCGACGCCGACAGCCTGCGCGCCACGCTGGCGCAGGCGCGCCAACTGGCCGACGCCTGCCAGCAGACCCTGGGCGACCGCATGGCCCAGGCCGACCAGTTCGGCTGGCGCATCGGCGATCTGGCGCAACGGCTCTACGATGCCTCACTGGCCTGCCGCATGCGTCCCTTCGGCGACACCACGGGCGGCCTGCCGCGCATGATCCGGGACCTTGCCCGCGACCTCGGCAAGCAGGCGCGGCTGGTGGTCCTGGGCGACACCACCCGGGTCGACCGCGACGTCCTGGAAAGACTGGACGCGCCGCTGAATCACCTGCTGCGCAACGCCGTCGACCACGGCATCGAACCGCCCGCGCAACGCCTGGCGCAGGGCAAGCCGGCCGTGGGCACCGTCACGCTGGAGGCCCGCCACAGCGCCGGCATGCTGCTGATCGAAGTTGCCGACGACGGCGCCGGTATCGACCTGGACGACCTGCGCGAGGAAATCGTGCAACGCCAGTTGGCCAATGCGGAAACCGCCGCCGCCCTCAGCGAAAGCGAATTGCTCAGCTTCCTGTTCCTGCCCGGCTTCACGACCCGCGACGCGGTGACGGAGGTGTCCGGCCGCGGCGTCGGGCTGGACGTGGTGCAGGACATGATGCGCCAGCTGCGCGGCACCGCCCGCGTCCACCAGCGGCCGGGCGCGGGCACCCGCTTCACGCTGGAGATGCCGCTGTCCCTGTCGGTCGCGCGTTGCCTGATTGTCGACATTGGCGACGAGCGCTACGCCTTCCCGCTCGCCTACGTCCAGCGGGCCCTGGCCATTCCGCGCGACGCCATCGCCCAGCTGGAGGGCCGCCAGCACTTCACCCACGAAGGCCGGCAGATCGGCCTGGTGGCCGGCCGCCTGCTGCTGCAATATCCGGCGGGAGCGCCGCCCGCGGGTGAAGTGCCGGTGATCCTGCTGGGCGATGCCACCCAGACCTTCGGCATCGCGGTGGACCGCTATGTGGCGGAACGCACATTGGTGGTGCAGCCCCTGGATCCGCGCCTGGGCAAGATGCAGGACATCCTGGCGGGCGCCCTGATGGACGACGGTACGCCGGTCCTGATCGTGGACGTGGAGGATCTGCTGCGGTCGATCGAAAAGCGCGTGGCCAGCGGCGATCTGCTGCGCGTGGGCGATGGCGCGCAAGCCGAAGCCCAGCGCCGCAAGCGGGTATTGGTCATCGACGATTCGCTGACGGTGCGCGAGCTGGAACGCAAACTGCTGCAGAATCGCGGCTATGAGGTCGCCGTGGCGGTCGACGGCATGGACGGCTGGAATATGCTGCGCGCCGGCACCTATGACCTGGTCGTGACCGATGTGGATATGCCGCGTATGGATGGCATTGAACTAGTGACGCGCATACGCCACGATACCCGCCTGCAGTCCATGCATGTCATGGTAGTGTCCTATAAGGACCGGCCCGAAGACCGGCAACGCGGCCTGGATGCCGGCGCGGATTACTACCTGGGCAAAAGCAGCTTCCACGACGACGCCCTGCTGCAGGCGGTAGAAGACTTGATCGGACGCGCTCGATGAAAATAGGCATCGTCAACGATATGCCGCTGGCGGTAGAGGCCCTGCAAAGGGCGCTCGCGTTCGACCCCGAACTGCGCGTGGTCTGGGTGGCCAGCGACGGCGCGCAAGCCGTGGACGCCTGCATGGCGCAACGCCCGGACGTCATCCTGATGGACCTGCTGATGCCCGTGATGGATGGCGTGGAAGCGACGCGCCGCATCATGGCGCAAACGCCCTGCGCCATCATCGTCGTCACCAGTGACATGGACCGCCATACCTCGCGGGTCTTCGATGCCATGGGCCACGGCGCCGTCGACGTCATCGACACACCGCGCCTGGGCGCCCCCAACCCGCGCGCGGCGGCGGCCGCCCTGCTGCGCAAGATCCGCAACGTCGGCTGGCTGATCGGCGCCTACGACCGCGGCCGTCCGGCGCAGGCTGCCACGGCCGCGCACCCCCTGGCCGCCGGTGCCGCGCCCCGCCTGATCGGCATCGGTGCCAGCGCCGGTGGACCGCCGTCGCTGGCCACGCTGCTGGGCGGTTTGCCGGGCGATTTCCCCGCTGCCATCGTGCTGGTGCAGCATGTGGACGCCAGTTTCGCCGCCGGCATGGCCACCTGGCTGGACGAGCAGATCGAGCTGCCCGTACGCCTTGCTGCCAACGGCGAACGCCCGCAGCCTGGAACCGTATTGCTGGCTGGTACGGACGACCATCTCGTGCTGCATAATGATGGCACTTTGCGATATACGCGGGAGCCAGCCGAAGGCCTGTACCGACCGTCCATCGACGTATTCTTCGACAGCGTGGCGCGCCATTGCCGGGCACCGGCCATCGGCGTCGTGCTTACCGGCATGGGCCGCGATGGCGCCTTGGGCCTGCGGGCAATGCGAGAACGCGGCATGCTGACGATTGCCCAGGACCGGGCGTCCAGCGCGGTCTACGGCATGCCCAAGGCCGCCGCCGAGCTCAACGCCGCCGGGGAGATTCTGCCGCTGGACCGCATTGCCGCCAGGTTGATCGCCGCGCTCGGGATGGGCGCCAGCGTGCAGAGAACATAACAAAGGAAGACCTATGGAACCCGTCATGGATTACACCGGCGGATTGGGCCAGCGGCCGCAGAATGCGATGGTGTTGCTGGTGGACGACCAGATCATGGTCGGTGAAGCGATACGGCGCGCCCTGGCCGATGAGCCGAATATCGACTTTCATTTCTGCGCCGATCCGCATGAGGCGCTCAACGTCGCCACCCAGACCCGGCCTACGGTCATCCTGCAAGACCTGGTGCTGCCCGGCGTCGACGGACTGACGCTGGTGCGCGCCTATCGCGCCAACCCCGCCACGCGCGACATCCCCATCATCGTGCTGTCGACCAAGGAAGACGCAGTGGTCAAGAGCGCCGCCTTCAGCGCGGGCGCCAACGATTACCTGGTCAAGCTGCCCGACACCATCGAACTGGTGGCGCGCATCCGCTACCACTCGCGCAGCTATCTTGCCATGCTGCAGCGCGACGAGGCCTACCAGGCCTTGCGGCAGAGCCAGCAGCAATTGCTGGAGACCAATCTGGAATTGCGGCGCCTGACCAATTCCGATGGGTTGACCGGCCTGGCCAATCGCCGTTATTTCGACGGCTACCTTGGCGCCGAATGGAAGCGCGCGTTGCGCGAACGGCTGGACCTGAGCCTGCTGATGATCGACGTCGATCACTTCAAGAGCTACAACGATGCCTATGGCCATATGGCCGGCGACGAAGTATTGAAGAAAGTGGCCTCGACCATCGCCAGCTGCTGCGACCGTTCCACCGATCTGCCGGCGCGTTTCGGCGGCGAGGAGTTCGCCGTCGTGCTGCCGGGGACGCCGGCCGGCGGTGTGCGGCTGATTGCCGAGAAGATCCGCCGCTCCATCGAAGCCCTGCGCATTCCTCATCGCGATTCAGCGACCGCGGAATGGCTGACCATCAGCGTAGGCATGGCCACGTTGATGCCGGAACGGCTGGACTCCTTCACCCAGCTGATCGACGCCGCCGACCGCGGCCTGTACGAAGCCAAACGCCACGGCCGTAACCGGGTCATGGCGCAGGAAGCATGATAAGAATAAGAATTATTGCTATTATTGTGGGCTTGCTGCATCGCGCTGGCCTGCCGTCTTTCGCCGTATGTCTTCTCCGCCCAAATCCGCCAAGGGTTGGCTCGCCCATTACCGCGAGCTGATGGGCGCATGGCGTCGCAAGAATCCGCAGGATGGCGAAGACGCCATGCAGGACGCGGTGGTCGGCATGCTGGAAAGCGGCCTCAGCAGCATCCGGGATCCGCGCGCTTACCTGTCGCGCAGTACCGCCAACGGACTGGTGGACCGCCATCGCCGCCGCGGTGTGCTCGACGTCCGTCCGCTCGATGAGCTGGACGAGAGCGACCAGCCGGCCGTCCAGGACGGCCAGTCCGCGCTTTACGCCAAGCAGGTGCTCGATATCTTGATGAGCGGCCTGGAAGAATTGCCGCCGAGCTGCCGCAAGGTGTATATCCAGCATCGCCTGGAAGGCTGGAGCCATACGGAAATCGCCCAGGATATGGGGATTTCCCGCAGCATGGTGGAAAAGCATATGAACCGCGCGCTCCTGCATCTGCATGAAAAGTTGCGGAGCTACACGCCATGACGAACCTGCGCGCAATGCCTCCCGTTTTC
Source organism: Achromobacter sp. HZ34 (assembly GCF_002209485.1). Lineage (GTDB taxonomy): Bacteria > Pseudomonadota > Gammaproteobacteria > Burkholderiales > Burkholderiaceae_B > Bordetella_C. Next base: position 282,986 of record NZ_NJIX01000008.1, read on the forward strand.
GAGCTTCGTCCTGGACCCTGGCCGCGGGGGATGTGGCCATGAACGCCAACGCCGACATCCAGGGCGACGACGGGATCCGCGAGCGCGCGGCGTACTGGCTGACGCGCATCCATTCGGGCGAGGCCACCCACGCGGAAGTGGACGCCTGTGCCGCGTGGCGCCGCGCCGACCCCGCGCACGATCGCATGTATCGCAGCATGGACTACGTCTGGCGCGCGTCGCAGCATCTGCCCGAACAGCAGTTGCGGGCGCTGCTGGATAGCAGCGGCGCCGCCATGCCTGCCGACCGTGCCAGCGACACGGTCACTGGCGGAGCCGCCGGTCAGCGTCCCGCCAAGGCCGAAGCCAAGGCCATTACCCATGCCTCCTGGTCGCGCCGCCGCTTCGCCTATGGCGCCGGCGCGGTGAGCGCGGCCGCGGTTGCGGCCGCGCTGCTGCCTAATCTGCGCAGCGATCCCGCGCAATACGAAGCCACGTTCGAGACGGCGCTCGGCGAACGCCGGCAAATCGCGTTGCCCGACGATTCGGTGGTGGATCTGAATGGCAAGACCCACCTGCGCGTGGCGCTGTACGGCGACCGCCGGGAGGTGGAATTGCTCGCCGGGGAAGCGTTTTTCAGCGTTCGGCGCGATACCGCCCGGCCATTCACGGTGCAGGCCGGTGAAGCGCTCGTGACGGTGACCGGTACGCGTTTCGACGTGCGGCGCGACGCCGCCAGCGTGGACGTCAGTGTCGAGTCCGGGTCTGTCAATGTCGCCGCGGGGCCCTGGTGGCATAGGCGCCGGCGTGATCTCGTGGCCGACCAGGCGGTACGGGTGGGCACGGACCGGCGCATCAGCGACGTGACCCGTGTCACGACCCAAAACCTCACTGCCTGGCGCGAAGGCAAGATCGTGTTCAAGGACGCGCCGCTGGTCCTGGTGGTCGCGGAGGTTAACCGCTACCTTGCGCTGCCGGCCCAATTCGACGCTGCTCCGCTCGCTGACTTCCGCATCGCCGGCGTGTTCAACCTGGATGCGCCCCAAGCGGTACTCGAAGCCCTGCCCGCGATCGCCCCGGTGCGCGTGCTGCGCCTGCCAAACGGCGCGCTACGCATCGTGGCGGCGCGTTAGCGCCCACAACATCAAAGCACACGGCGCCTGCCCGCCAAGACGTGAAATGCCAGCGCGCCGAAGCCGTCGAATTTCAACGGTTACACAATAGTTCTCGTTTTCATTGAGGTGTTCGCCAAGCTCATCCGTCATTTCCTATGAGGGAGACCGTCCGCACTCGTGCGCGCGGTCTCAGGAGAAGCCCGGGCCCAGGGCGCAGGCGCGACGGCGCCAGTCTTAGCTATCACTCTGGAAAACAGCACACCGTGGAAATTCAAGCTCGACGCAAGGCCGGCGCCCCCCGGACGGCCTTGCTGATAGGATCGTTGTCGATATCGCTCGCACTCGCCCTGGGGACTGCCGTCACGCAAGCCAACGCGCAGAACACCATCGTTCGCCTCGACATGCCCGCCCAGGCGCTGGGCGATGCCCTGCTGCAACTGGGCCGGCAAACCTCCTTGCAGATCCTCTATGCCCAGGACCTCGTGCGCGGCCTGCAAGCGCCCGCCGTATCCGGCACGTTGACGCCTGAACAGGCCCTGGGCCAGTTGCTGCAAGGCAGTGGCATCGAATACGTGCGCACAGGCAATACCGTGACCCTGGCCAAGCCGCCGTCCACCGGCGCGGCGCAGATGGAAACCGTCAAGGTGGTGGGCGCGAACGACGCCACCACCGAAGGTTCGGGCACCTATGCAGCCAGCGGCGCATCCTTGTTCAAGGGTGCCAATTCGCTGAAAGAGATTCCCCAGTCCGTATCCGTGCTGACCCGCCAGCAGATCGAGGACCAGAATCTCACCACCATCGAAAGCGCGCTCAACCACATGACCGGCGCGCGCGTGTCGGACTTCGACCGAGGCGAGTCTGTCTACGCACGCGGCTACACGGCCAACAAGGAAATCGACGGCGTGCCGCAACAGAACGCGGCCAGCGCCATCGACACCGTGCTGTACGACCGCATCGAATTCCTGCGCGGCCCCTCCGGCCTGCTTAGCGGCACGGGCAACCCGGGCGGCACCGTCAACTATGTCTTGAAACGGCCGCAGCCGGAGTTCAGCGTCAAGGGCGCGGTGACGGTGGGATCCTGGAACACCAGGCGCGGTGAACTGGACGTCACCGGCCCCTTGCTGGAAAACGGCAAGCTGCGCGGACGCGGCGTGTTGATGCAGCAAAGCACCGACGGCTGGCACGATCTGGGCGACGAGAACAAACGCGTCCTGTTCGGCGCACTGGAATACGACTTCACGCCGGACACCACGCTGGGCGTGAGCTACGCCCATTCCGAATACAAGTACTACAACAGCTACGGCCTGCCGACGTACTCGACTGGCAATGTCGTATCGCGCAGTTCTTACCTGGCACCGGACCGGCGCACCACGCAGATCGACGACCGCCTCATGGTGGATTTGAAGCATCGCTTCGCCAACGGCTGGAGCGGACGCGCGGCCTACAGCTATGCCAGCTACAGCCAGAAAGGCTACGCCGGCTACGCGGCCAGCACGGTGGATGCCAATACGGGCCTGGCCAACTATTCGCTCGGCTATCTGAACAACAATTCGCGCTGGAACAGCGTGGACGTCAACGTGTCCGGACCGGTGCGGCTGTTCGAACGCGAGCATGTGCTGACGTTCGGCTACAGCTCGGCCATCTCCGACGCGAAGACGGGTTCGCACTACACCACCGTCAGGAATCGGGACGTCCTCAACGATCACGATTACGACGCCATCATCGCGGCGTCCGACCTGGAAGACATTCCCAACCGCACGGAGACGTACACGCAACAGAGCGGCGTCTACGCCAACGCGCGCATCAAGCTGGCGGACCCCTTGACGCTGGTGCTGGGCAGCCGCTGGACCGACTATTCCAGCAAGACCCGCTCGGTCGGCGCAACCCCCACCGACTGGACGACGGGTGCCGCGCAGGCCAGCAAGAAGTTCACGCCCTATGGCGGGCTGGTGTGGGACGTCAACGAACAGGTGACGCTATACGCCAGCTATGCCGACATCTTCATCCCGCAAACGCAGCAGGATGCCCAGGGCAACGCCCTGGATCCGCGCGTGGGCTGGCAGACGGAAGTCGGCGCCAAGACGTCATGGATGGATGGCGCGCTGGATGCCACCGTGGCCCTGTTCCGTATCCGCGACAAGAACCGCGCCATGGTGGATCCGGACAATGTCGGCTGCGGCGGCACCAGCGCCGGCACGTGCTATCGCGCCGCGGGTGAAGTGCAAAGCCAGGGGGTCGAGTTCGAGGTGACCGGCAGGCCGACCCCGCAATGGGACATCATCACCGGCTACACCTACAACAGCAATAAATACCTGAGCGATTCGAACGCGGCCAATGTGGGCAAGCGCTTCCAGGCGCCGGAGCATATGTTCAAGCTCTGGACGCAATACCACTTCGTGGACGAGTTCAATGCCGCCCTGGCCGGCTGGACCGTCGGCGGCGGCATGTATGTGCAAAGCGACATCGACAACGACACGGTGCGGCAACGGGGTTACGCCACGTTCAGTGCCCGTGTCGCGTATCGCATCAACGATCGCTGGGAAGCCAGCGTGCTTGCCAACAACCTGTTCGACCGCACGTACCTGCGCACGACCGGCTATGCCGCCTACTACAACAGCTATGGCGAACCACGCAATGTGATGCTGACGTTGCGGGGCAAGTTCTAGACCGGCGGCGTCTCAGGGCGCGGCGGCGCCACAATGCATCAGAGAAACCGATCCAGCAGCTTGCGGCTCGGTTTGTCCATCGCTGACAGATCGCGGACCAGGTAATGGATGCCGTGGCTGTCGGCGATCAATAACGTATGCGCACCCAGGCGGCGGATGTCTTCCTCGCCGCGCAGCACGAAGGTGGTCGGGCCGCGATCGGTCATCACGTCCCAGCTGCTGGGCGTGGCATAACCTTGCACCGCCACGATGCGCTGGATCTCCGGCATGAATTCCCGGCTGGCCAGCTCTTCGCGCAGCAGCGCGGCGATGTCCGCCGGCAGGTCTTCCAGGCGTTCGATCCAGACGATCTCATGGCCCTCGGCGTCGACCAGCGAAAGCCCGCGATCCGGATCGCTGATGGGAAACGCGCGCACCGGCAGCACACCTTCGCGCACGACGCCATCGGTGCCGGTATGGACCAGGCGCCCCTGGGCGTTGCGATGCAATGTGAAAGCGTTTGAACTCATGGCAGCACCAGATCGTCATCGTCGTCTTCCACCTGCGCCTCGGCTTCCGCCGCGCGCGCCTGCGCCTGGTAAAGACGATAGTAGGCACCCTCGCGCGCCATCAGCTCGTCATGGCCACCCTGCTCGACGATCTGTCCGCGATCCAGCACCACCAGCTGATCCGCCTTGCGCAAGGTACTCAGGCGATGCGCGATGGCAATCGTGGTGCGCCCGCGCACAAGGTTATCCAGGGCGATCTGGATTTCCTTCTCGGTGGCGGTATCGACCGATGAAGTCGCTTCATCGAGAATCAGGATGCGCGGATCGATCAGCAAGGCGCGGGCGATGGAAATACGCTGCCGTTCGCCGCCCGACAAGGCCTGCCCGCGCTCGCCCACCAGCGAATCGTAGCCATGCGGCAAACGCAGGATGAATTCGTGCGCATGCGCCGCGCGGGCGGCAGCGATGATGTCCTCGCGCGTGGCGTCCGGCTTGCCGTAGGCGATATTTTCGGCAATCGTGCCGAAGAACAGGAAAGGCTCCTGCAGCACCAGGCCGATATTGCCCCGATACTGCGCCACCGACATGGCGCGGATGTCGATGCCGTCCACCAGGATGGCGCCTTCGGACACGTCGTAGAAGCGGCAGATCAGATTGATCAGCGTGCTCTTGCCCGAACCGCTATGCCCCACCAGGCCCACCATCTTGCCCGGTTCGATGTTCAGGTCCAGGCCGCGTATCACGGAGCGGTTACCGTAGCGGAACCCCACGCCACGCAACTCGATACGGCCTTCCAGATGCGGCACCGGCACGGGCCGGGCGGGTTCCGGTACGCTGGACACGTGATCCAGGATATCGAAGATGCGCTTGGCCCCCGCCGCTGCCTTCTGCGTCACCGACACGATGCGGCTCATGGAATCCAGCCGCGTATAGAACCGGCCGATATAAGCCAGGAACGCCGCCAGCACACCCACCGTGATCTGATGGTTGGACACCTGCCAGATGCCGTAGATCCACACCACCAGCAGGCCGATTTCCGTAAGAAGGGTCACCGTGGGCGAGAACAGCGCCCACACGGTATTGACGCGGTCGTTCACTTCCAGGTTGCGATTATTGGCATCGCGAAAACGCTGCACTTCGCGTTTTTCCTGGGCAAAGGCCTTGACCACCCGGATGCCGGGAATGGTATCGGCCAGCACATTGGTGATTTCCGACCACACCCGGTCCACTTTCTCGAAGCCATGGCGCAAGTGATCGCGCACCACATGGATCATCCACGCGATGAAAGGCAGGGGCACCAGCGTGACCAGCGCCAGCCAGTGATTGATGGAAATCAGGATGGCCGCGGTCATCACGATCATCAACACATCGGTGGCGAAATCCAGAAGATGCAGCGAGAGAAAGACGCAGATGCGATCGGTTTCGCTGCCGATGCGTGCAATCAGATCGCCCGTGCGCTTGCCGCCGAAGTATTCCAGCGACAGGTTCTGCAGGTGCGCATAGGTGGCGGTACGCATGTCGGCGCCTATGCGTTCGCTGACCCAGGCCAGGATATAGGTGCGCGCCCACCCCAGCACCCAGGCCAGCAGGGCCGAGCCCAGCAGCCCCAGCAGCAGCCAGCGGACAGTGTCATAGTTGATCGGCGCCCCGCTCTGGAACGGGATCAGCACGTCGTCCATCAACGGCATGGTCAGGTAGGGCGCCACCAGGGTGGCGGCGGTCGCCAGCAGGGTCAGCACGAACCCGGTGATCAGCGGCGTCCGATACGGCCGGGCGAAGCGCCACAGGCGCAGCAATGCCCAGGTCGATGAGGGGGCGGCGGCTTCGCCATCACAGGTCGGGCATTCTTCCTGCCCCGCCGGCAACGGCGCCTGGCAGCTGGGGCAAACCCGGACGTCTGGCACCTCTTCCGCCATGGCGGGCGTACCGGCAGGCGCATTCAGCGTCGCATGCCGGCGCGTGTAGGCGTCCAGCAGGCGCAGCGCCGCGGGGTTGCGGCCCAGCGTATAGCGCCAGACCGCCAGCCGGGCGTGCTCACCATAGAGTTCCAGCGCGCCCGCCCCGGCGTGATCGGACAGCGTCAACACGCGTGTGTCGGCCAGCGCCCAGCGCCGCCATTGGGCGTGGTCGGGATCATGCGCCAAAATGGCGCGATCGGTTACCAGGAGCAAGCCTGGCCGGAACTTAAGCTCCGTATCGAGGTCTAGTTCCAACGATGCCAGTACCGACTCGTCCGGACCCAATTGGGCCAGGACGTCGGCAGGCAAATTGCTGGGCAATAACTGACCGTCGTATGTGGAAACAGACGAATGATTCTTCATCGAAAACGTTCAAAACCGCGATCGGACCAACAAGGCAAGTTCGCGGTTCCAGCTGGGGGGCTGAAAACGTGTTCCTTCCTTACAACAGAGCAAGCACCATGAGTACTGGGCAATGCCCGACAAAATGGGCCTCATTTTCTATAATCGGCAACATCTGCCAGAATCGCGCAGACAAACAAAAAGCGCTTGAAACGCGCCTCGGTCCTACCGCGGCCCTGCCGCAAATGCCTGGATGCCCTTCCGTCCGCCATCGGATATCTGCTCAAATTAAAACATGAAAAAGAAAGACATTGAATTTCTCGATGTCGTGGCTTTGCGCGGCCCGAACATTTGGACCTACCGGCCGGTGCTGGAAGCCTGGGTCGATATTGGCGAACTGGAAGAATTCCCCTCCAATCTCATCCCCGGTTTCTACGAGCGCCTGTCCACCTGGCTGCCCACGCTGATCGAACATCGCTGCAGCCCCGGCGTGCGCGGCGGCTTCCTGCAACGCCTGCGTGAAGGCACGTGGCCGGGCCATATCCTGGAACACGTCACCCTGGAACTGCAGAACCTGGCCGGTCTGCCCGGCGGCTTCGGCAAAGCGCGCGAGACTTCCGAACGGGGTGTCTACAAGGTGGTCGTGCGGGCCTGGCAGGAACAGGTCACGCGCGCGGCGCTGGCTGAAGGCCGCGACCTGGTCATGGCGGCCATCGAGGACCGTCCCTTCGATGTCGACGCCACCGTGGCGCGCCTGCGCCGCCTGGTCGACCGCCACGGCCTGGGCCCCAGCACCGCCTGCATCGTCGATGCCGCGGATGACCGCGACATCCCTTATACCCGCCTGTTCGAAGGCAATCTGGTGCAGTTCGGCTACGGCGCGCGCCAGCGCCGCATCTGGACCGCCGAGACCGACAAGACCAGCGCCATCGCGGAAGGCATCTCGCGCGACAAGGACCTGACCAAGGCACTGCTGTCCGAATGCGGCGTGCCGGTGCCGGAAGGCCGCCTGGTCAAGACCGCCGCCGAGGCCTGGGAAGCCGCGCAGGACATCGGCCTGCCCGTGGTGGTCAAGCCCTACGACGGCAATCACGGCCGGGGCGTCTTCACCAACCTGACGACCTACGAGGAAGTGGCATCGGCCTATGCCGTGGCCGACGAGGAAGGCAGCGGCGTGATGGTCGAGCGCTTCGTGGTGGGCAACGAACACCGCCTGCTGGTGGTGGGCGACCGCATGGTGGCCGCGGCCCGCGGCGAGCCGGCCTGGGTGGTGGGCGACGGCGTCTCCACCATCGACGAGCTGATCGAAAGCCAGATCAATTCCGATCCCCGCCGCGGTCGCGGCGAGGATTGCCCGCTGAACCCGGTGCGCCTGGACTCCGCGGCCCGCCTGGAAGTGGCGCGCCAGGGCCTGACGCCGGAGGCCGTGCCCGCCGCCGACCGCCGCGTGCTGATCCAGCGCAACGGCAATGTCGCCTTCGACTGCACCGACGTGGTCCATCCCGAAGTGGCGCGCGCCGTGGTGCTGGCCGCGCGCATCGTCGGCCTGGACGTGGCCGGCGTGGACCTGGTGGCCGAAGACATCTCGCGGCCGCTGGAAGAACAGCGCGGCGCCATCGTCGAAGTCAATGCGGGCCCCGGCCTGTTGATGCATTTGAAGCCGGCCGAGGGCACGCCGCGTCCGGTCGGCCGCGCCATCGTCGACCATCTGTTCCCCGAAGGCGAAGACGGCCGCATCCCCGTGGTGGGCGTCACCGGCACCAACGGCAAGACCGTGGTATCGCGCCTGATCGGCCGTCTGCTGTCGCTGTGGGGCAAGCATGTGGGCGTGGCCTGCAGCGAAGGCCTGTATTTCGACCGCCGCCAGGTGCAGAAAGGCGATTGCGCCAACTGGGCGTCCGGCCGCCGCGTGCTGATGAACCGCTCCGTCGACGCTGCCGTCATCGAGAACAGCAGCGCCGTGGTGCTGGGCCAGGGCCTGGCCTACGATCGCTGCCAGGTTGGCGTGGTCACCAATATCGACGCGGCCGATCATCTGGGCGACTTCGACATCAGCGATGCGGACCGCATGTTCAATGTGCTGCGCACGCAAGTGGACGTGGTGCTGCCCTCGGGCACGGCCGTGCTGAACGCGCGCGATCCGCGCGTGGTGGAAATGGCCGCCCTTTGCGATGGCGACGTGCTGTATTTCGGCATCGATCCGCGCAATCCCGTCATCGCCTCGCACGTGGCGCTGGGCAAGCGCGCGGTGTATGTACGCGACGGCCAGGTGATCATGGCCACCGGCTCGCAGGAAGAAGCGCTGGCGGCCGCGGCCATCCTGCCGCTGACCCACGGCGGCCGTGTCGCCTTCCAGCTGGAAAACGTGCTGGCCGCCGTCGGTGCGGCCTGGGCGCTGGGCGTGCCGGTGGACCTGATCCGCGTCGGCATCGAGACCTTCGACGTCGACCAGGCCGATGCGCCCTGGCAGTTCACCGCGTATGAACGCGACGGCGCCACCGTGGTGGTGGACGGCGCGCACAATGTGTCGGCGCTGCACGCGCTGACCGACGCCATCCAGCACTTCCCGGCCCGGCATCGCACCATCGTCTACGGTGCCGGCCTGGACCGCCGCGACGAAGACCTGGTGGCCCAGGGCCTGGCGCTGGGCGCGGTGTTCGATCGCGTGGTGCTGTACGACGACAGCACCGTTCCCACCAAGCGGCCGGCCGGCCAGGCGCGCGCGCTGCTGCGCGCCGGCCTGGAACAGGCCCAGCGCGTAAAGGAAATCGTCGACGAGCCCGACCACGCGCTGGCTGCCAACGACGTGCTGGCGCGCCTGCGTCCCGGCGACTTCGTGCTGCTGCAAACCGACGAAGGCGCGTCCGAACCCACCATCAACCTGGTCCGTCGCTGGATCCAGCAAAGCTGACGACAGGAATCATCCGCATGGAAGTCTCCCGCATACGCGCGCTGCGCGGCCCCAATCTGTGGAGCCGCAATACCGGCATCGAGGCCATCGTGACCTGCTCCGATGCCGAATGCTCGATCGACCGCCTGCCGCAGTTCGAAGCCCGACTGCGCATGCGTTTCCCGCAACTGGGGCTGCTGCGGCCCGAAGGCCACCTGGAAGACGTTTCGCTGGCGCACACGCTGGCCCACGTCGCTTTGGCGCTACAGGCCCACGCCGGTTGCCCGGTCACCTTCTGCCGCACCCAAGCCACCATCGAACCCGGCATCTACCAGGTGGTGTTCGAATACAGCGAGGAATCGGTCGGCCGCCTGGCGCTGGAACTGGCCGAGCAGCTTTGCCTGGCGGCCATGGACGACCAGCCCTTCGACCTGGCCGATGCCCTGCACCGCCTGCGTGACATGGACGAGGACCTGCGCCTGGGGCCCAGCACCGGTTCCATCGTGAATGCCGCCGTGGCGCGCGGCATCCCTTTCCGCCGCCTGACGCAAGGCAGCATGGTGCAGTTCGGCTGGGGGTCGCGCCAGCGCCGCATCCAGGCTGCCGAAACCGACCTGACCAGCGCCATTTCGGAATCGATCGCGCAGGACAAGGACTTGACCAAGATGCTGCTGGACGCCGCCGGCGTGCCGGTGCCGCTGGGCCGCACGGTCGACAACGTCGAGGACGCGTGGACCGCCGCGCAGGCGCTGCAAGGTCCCGTGGTGGTCAAGCCGCGTGACGGCAGCCAGGGCCGCGGCGTGGCGGTGAACATCGAGACCCGCGAACAGATCGAAGCGGCCTATGCCGCCGCCGAAGCCATCAGCGACGACGTCATCGTCGAGCGCTACATCCCGGGCCACGACTTCCGCATGCTGGTGGTCGGCGACACCCTGGTGGCCGCCGCGCGCCGCGATCCGCCGCAGGTGTCCGGCGACGGCAACCACACCATCAGCGAACTGGTGGCCGTGGTCAATACCGATCCCCTGCGTGGTGACGGCCATGCCACCACGCTGACGAAGATACGCATCGACGACATCGCCAAGGGAGTGCTGGCCAAGCAAGGCTATACCCCTGACTCCGTGCCGCCCGCGGGCGCGCGCGTGGTCCTGCGCAACAACGCCAACCTCAGCACCGGCGGCTCGGCCACCGACGTGACCGATGAAGTGCATCCTGAAATGGCGGCGCGCGTGGTCACGGCCGCGCGCATGATAGGCCTGGATCTATGCGGCGTGGACGTGGTGGCGGAGTCGGTGCACCAGCCGCTGGAAGACCAGCGCGGCGGCATCGTGGAAATCAACGCCGCGCCGGGCCTGCGCATGCATTTGAATCCGTCGTTCGGCAAGGGCCGCGCGGTGGGTGAAGCCATCATCGCCAATATGTACAAGGAAGGCGAGGACGGCCGCATTCCGGTGGTGGCCGTGGCGGGCACCAATGGCAAGACCACCACGGTGCGGCTGACCGCGCACATCCTGGGCCAGAACGGCAGCACGGTGGGCATGACCAATTCGGATGGTGTGTATATCGGCGACCGCCGTATCGACACCGGCGATTGCAGCGGCCCGCGCAGTGCCCGCAGCGTGCTGCTGCATCCCGAAGTGGATGCGGCCGTGCTGGAGACGGCGCGGGGCGGCATCTTGCGCGAAGGCCTGGCCTTCGATCGCTGCGACGTGGCCGTCGTGACCAACATCGGCATGGGCGATCACCTGGGCCTGGGTTATATCAGCACGGTTGAAGACCTGGCGGTGGTGAAGCGGGTGATCGTGCAGTATGTGGCCAGCAAGGGCACGGCGGTGTTGAACGCGGCCGATCCCATTGTGGCGGAGATGGCGCTGGCCTGCCCTGGCAGTGTCACGTATTTCGCGCACGACAAGAATCATCCGCGCATGGTCACGCATCGTGCGCAGGGCTTGCGGGTGGTGTATCGCGACGGCGACAGCATCGTCGCCGCGCAGGGGGGGGACGAGCACGCCATTGCCCTGTCCAGCATTCCCTTGACGCGCAGGGGCAGCATTCCCTTCCAGGTGGAAAACGCCATGGCCGCGGTTGCCGCGACGTGGGCGTTGGGGGTGGATTGGACGCAGATCGAGCGGGGCCTGGGGTCTTTCGTGAACGACGCCGCGTCGGCGCCGGGACGCTTCAATGTGTTCGATTATCGCGGTGCGACGGTGATTGCCGACTATGGGCACAATCCGGACGCCATGATTGCCCTGATCCAGGCGGTCGACGCCATGCCGGCCAAGCGCCGGGTGGCGCTGATCAGCGGGGCGGGCGATCGCCGTGACGAGGACATCCGGCGGCAGACCGAACTGCTGGGCGAGGCGTTCGACGAGGTGCTGCTGTACCAGGACCAATGCCAACGAGGCCGTGCCGATGGGGAAGTCATCGCGTTGCTGCGCGAAGGCTTGCGCAATGCCAGCCGGGCGAAGTATTCGGACGAGATCGACGGCGAGTTCATTGCCATCGATACGGCGCTGGGACGTTTGAAGGCCGGTGACCTGTGCTTGATCCTGGTCGACCAGGTGGAAGAGGCCCTGGCGCATATCGCGCAACGCATCGAGGAGAGCAACGCCAGGGCGTAGAGACTGGGGAGACTGCACTTCCTGGATTCGGGGCCGCTCGCCTGGACATTTCGGGCGCCTTCCCTCCTCCCCGAACAAGCCATGGGCGCCCGCAGGGCGCCCATGGCTTTTTTTATCGGCGAGGCGAGCCCCGCTGCAAGCAAATTGATCAGCAGTAACAAACCTTTAATTGGGGCCCTCCCCGGGAACGCTTATTGCTCTACCCCAGAGCACAAGCGCGGCCATCCCCCGATGCCCGGCGCCCATCATCAACCAGGAGGTTCCCCATGCTTCACTACGCCGTCGTCTTCTTCATCATCGCCATCATCGCGGCCGTGCTCGGCTTTGGTGGCATCGCCGCGGGCGCGGCCGGCATCGCGAAGATCCTGTTCTTCGTATTCCTCGTGCTGGCCCTGCTGTCCATCCTCAGCGGCGCCTTCCGCAGGAAGTGACCACGCTCGGCCCCTGACTTCAAAAAGCAGGCCATGACGCAAGAATGGCCTGGCTTTTGAAGCCAGGGCCACGCAAGCCCGTAATTCCCATTTTTGGACTGATCGCGAAATCGGTTCGGCAGGACATGCCGATCGGCACTATTCGTTGCAGATGTCCTGTTAAAAAATTCGCGTAGCAACCAGGAGGTACCCCCATGATGCAAACCCGTAAACTGATCGCCGCCGCCGCGCTGGGATTTGGCGCAGTCGTCACCTCGGTCGCCTATGCCGCCGACGATGCCAAACCCAAACAATCGGTCGGCGAATATACGTCCGACGCGGCAATCACCACCAAGGTGAAGGCCGAAATCGTCGGCAACTCCGCGCTCAGCGTGCTGGACATCGCCGTGGAAACCCAGAACGGCGTGGTTACCCTGAGCGGTTCGGTCGCCACCGCCGCCCAAAGCGACGAAGCGACTCGCGTCACCCGCACCGTCAAGGGCGTGACCCAGGTGAAGAACAACCTGAAGGTCGATCCCTCCAAGTCGCACAAGTAAGCAAGACGCCGCGCGCGGCCAGTCCCGCGCCAGGAAAAATCGCCGCGATCCGGTAAAGATCGCGGCGATTTTTTATCGCCAGTGCCATTCGCCTGCGCGCCTGAAGCACTGCTCATCCCGCTCCACCGAGAAGACGGCCGCGCGTAGCCTGCCGCGCAGGGAACGAAAGAAGACGTGCGTCCACAAATTGCACCGCGGTGTACCGCCGCCGTGCCAGTGCTGATCGCGTCCGATCAGCCCCATATTCGAATGGAGCCGTCGATGACGAACGTTTCTTCTTCCCACCCTCCGGACCCAACGCCGAACGACCCGGCAAGGCCAGTCGACCCCGTCGGCCAAGGCCGTGTCGGCGTACTCGGTTTTCAGCCCGGCAACGCCGGCACACCGTCCGGCGCAGCGCGCAGCTCGCTGGGCCGGGCCTCGCCCAAGACGCTTTCATTGCCTTTCGGGGACGTGAAGCTCTGCATGAAACCGGGCAAGGCAGGAGACGACCACAAGCCACGCTTCGCGCTTGCCTTGCAAATGCCCATGCCCCCGTCAGCCATCCCAGCCTCCATCGCGCGGCCGAACCAGGCGGAAATCGACGACGCGGAACACGGAGTCTACCTTTCAGAAGCGGCGGCGCAAGGAAAGATGCGCAAGGAGCGGAACCTGGCGAACCGGCATCTGCAAGGCCAGGAGATACTATCCACGCCAAAATTACACAGTTCGGAAGACCCGCGCAGTACAGATGGCCAGGTCAGGCTGATTGCCGACAGAAGGACCGTTCCCCTCGATGTGCAAGCGTATTGGGGCCGGTCGCGCGGTGCGTACGAGACCCGCCTCGACGTGCCCTATTGCACCATGTCCTCCGGCGCCGGGGTAGCGAACAAGATGAATGTACGCATGCTGGACGGGCAATTCGAAGCCCCGCTAAGCGACATCCTCGTCGACGGTTTCGATCTCTCCATCGATGGACAGAAACAGAAGGTTCACCTGCACGCCATGTTCAATGGACATGGCGGCCGGCGTTGCCTGGACCACGCGAAGAATGCCTATTCGTCCGTGCTGCGGAAGAACCTGGAAAGATTCTGCCAGGGGAAGTTGTCGGACCGGGCCGTCGTCAATGCGCTGAATATCACGTCCGTCGAGGCGTCCCGCAGCCTGGCCCCGGAGACCACAGGCGGCGCCACGGCCAACGTCATCGTCACCATCGGCGACAAGGCCTGGATATCGACGCTGGGCGACGTAGGCGCCATTCTCGTCAGGCCCGACCGGACGGAGCAACTCAGCGACCCGGACACAGTCGGTCCGCGCGCCCTGGGAGACCATGACATTCCTGGGGTCAGCGCCCGTCCCAAAGTGTTCTCGATAGCGTTGTCCGACATGCAGGACGGTGGCGGCAAGCACTGCTACCTGGTCCAGTTCACCGATGGCGTACGCAAGACAATGTCGGAATCGACCATCGCGCTGCGGGTCAGGTACCGTGACTCAAAGGGATATACGCCCGCACTCATTGCCGAACAGCTCGTCGAAGAAGCGGCCTATCGCGGTACCCGCGATGATGCAATGGTGATGGTCATCCCGGTCTCAGCGCTGGTGACACGTCAGGCTGCCACGCCTGCGAGCTGAATCACCAGACCAGGAACAGCAACACCCACGCGTAGCAGAACGGCGCCAGGCCAGCCGCGAACACCAGCCACGCGGCCAGGCGGCGGCCCACGCCGGCGCCCTGGCGTTGTCCCATCACCCGCCAGGCCAGGCGCAGGGTCCACGCGATGGCCAGCGTCAGCAACGTGAAACGCACCGGATTGGCCCAATGCGCGGCCATCCCTTCGTGCTTGAGCAAGGTGATGGTGGTGGACGTCAGCCCCAGGAACACGCCGATGCCGGCCGTGGGAATCAAGGGCTGCGCCAGCTTGTGCAGGCCCGCGCCGCCGATCCAGGTGCGCGGCGCCAGCGCCGGCAGGATGCGGTCGGCCAGCCACAGCGCCAGGTACAGCACGCCGCCGATCACGGCGGTGGTGGCCGCCACGAAGATCAGCAGGCAGGCGCCGTCCAGCCAGGAAAAGCTGTCGTTGACTTCCGGATAGTGCGTCAGGATGAACCAGGGCGCGTTGTCCAGCAGCGGCCAGGTGATGTCGCGCTCGATCAGCCACGTGGCCAGCCACTGCTTCATGGTCACGAACCACGGGCTGGAGGTCCACAGGAACGCGCCCATGGCGATGCCCATCATGCCGTACACCATCAGCACGGTCTGCCAGACGTCGCCTTCGGACGTCTCCACGACTTCATGTTCAGGCGAACGCGGACCCAGCGTCAGGGCGCCGCGATAACCGCTGCAGCGGCCGCACATATGGCAGTCGCCCGCCGTCTTCATCTGGCGCAAAGGCACCAGCGGGGCACAGTTGATGGGCTCGATGCGGATGACGGGATGGCGCCAGGCCTGCTCGTCCACCTTGAAATGCCACGGCGCCAGCTTGGCCAGCAGATTGAATACACCGTTGACCGGGCACAGGTATTTGCACCAGACCCGCTTGCTGCGGCCATAGCGCCAGCCCACGATCATGGCGGCCACGGTGGACCCGCCCAGCACCGCCAGCACCGCCAGCGGATATTGATACACGCTGACCATCTGGCCATACACCGTGGTCAGCGCAAAGGCCACGAAAGGCCAGCCGCCCCAGCGCATCCAGCGGGGAATGGCACGCCCCTGGCCCCGTTCGCTGGCCCATTCGGTAAGCATGCCTTCCGGACAGAACAGCCCGCACCAGGCGCGTCCCATCACGGGCATGGACACCAGCACGAAGGGCCACCAGATGCCCCAGAAGGCGAACTGGGCGACGATGGTCAGGTTGTTGAAGACGGACGCAGTGTTGTCGGGCAGGGGCATGGCCGCCGGCACGATCAACAGAAACGCATATAGCGCGACGATGCCCCACTGCAGCTTGCGCAGCAAAGAGGCATGGTCGCGCAGGAAATCGGCGACCCGCGAGCTTGCCCGCCCCAGTCGCCCCGCTGCCACAACAGCCATCGTACTCACCTGCCTTGCGTACCGCGTCCGGTACGCTTTTGTGTTGCCTGAGTCCCAGACTTTAACAGTTCAGGTTCAACAGTTCGGGTTCAACCCTTCAGCCGACCTGCCTGGCGGCCTGCGTCTTCTGGGCCTGCAGCCGCGCCGCCTTGGCATCGACCATGCGCAGCGTCAGCCACACACCGATCCAATACACGGCGAATGCCAGCACCGAAATCAAGGCCGGCATGGCGCGATAGCCACCGAAGTCCGCCAGGATCTTGCCCAGGCCGCCGCTATCGCTAAGCAGCCAGCTGGTGTCCCAGACCGGATCGACGATCGTCGGCACCACGTCCAGGGAGATCAGGCGGTCCAGGCCACCGATCAACAGGGAACCCGCCAGCAGCAACAGCAGGAATTCCGTCAGGGCAAAAAAGCGCCGCCAGGTAATCAGCTTGCCGCCCAGTTGCAGCAGCCAGAACGTCAGCAGGGCCGCGATGAAACCGCCCACGCCGGCCAGCGCCAGCATCCACGCGCCGCCACTGGCGTCGCCGGCCGACACCGTGCCGTACAGGAACACCACGGTCTCGCTGCCCTCGCGCGCCACGGCGATCATGACCAGGATCAGCAAGCCCCACCAGTTGTCCTTGCTCACCGAGTCGCGCGCACCGGTCTCCAGCTCGCGCTTCAGGGTGCGGCCGTGCTTCTTCATCCACAGCACCATCTGCACCACCAGCGCGCAGGCCACCAGCGCCATGCCGGCCTGGAACCATTCCTGGCCCTCGTCCGACAGCCACGACGACACGCCCAGCAGCACCAGCGCCAGCGCGCCCGCCAGGGCCAGGCCCGCGGCCACCCCGCCCCATAGATAAGGCAAGCCACGGCGTCCCTCGGGGGAGGAGCGCAGCCAGGTGTACAGAATGCCTACGACCAGCAGGGCTTCGACGCTTTCGCGCCAGACGATAAAAGAGACCTGTTCCATGACACTGCCGATCCGCACGAGGCGGACCGCTTCATTCCTTGGGTTTGACGACCAGCGTACCCTTTACGTCCTGATGAAAATCATCGAAGAAAGGATATTCGCCGGGTCGCGAAATCGTGATGACGACAAACGACTTGACGCCGGGCCCCAGCACTTTCTCCTTGCGCAGGGGAATACTCTCGAACTCGACCGGCTCTTTGCTCTCGTTGCTCAGTTCGATCTTGAATCGACCCGCCGGCACTTCCAGCCGTTGCGGTTCGAACGTCCCATCCGCCTTGAAGGTCAGCTGGAACGTGGGTAATTCATCAGCCAGCGCCGGCATGCCCGCGCTGGCCGAGGCCAGCAACAGGACCGCCGACGCCAGGAGCGATCGGCGATGTGTCATCAGTAGCCGCCCTTCTTGCCGGTGCCGGCGTAGACGAAGTCATACTCCAGCTCGAACGGTTGGAAGAACGGGCCCACGCCGGTTTCCTTGTCGATGTGGCGGCCGAAATGGTTCATGCTGTCGGCCGTCGGCGGCGCTACGTAGTACTTCAGGTGGTACTTGCCCGGGCCTTCCAGCTTGACGTTGTCGCCATAGTGCGGGCCGTCGTTGGCAACCATGGGCATCAGTTGGCCCTTGATCACGTTCTGGCTGCCCTGCTTCTGCAGCTCGAACTTCACCACCAGGTAGGGCATCCACTCGCCTTCCGGAAAACCGGTGGGATTGCCCGCGGTCGCATGGATGTCGGCTTCCAGATGGATGTCGGAATCCTTGGCGGCGCGCATCACGCCCGGGGGGTCCATTTCAATAGGCTGCAGATACACCGCGCCGATTTCCATGCCGCCCTTCTCTGCCGGCTTGCCGATCGGATATTCAGCGGCCAGCGCCGCGCTCGAAAACACAATACCGGCGGCCAGGGCCAAGGCCTGCTTCATCATGGGACTACTTCCTTCTAGTTATGCAATCGACCAAATAGACCGTCGGCTTTGCATACCGTTCCCGAACATCACCTCGAAACCACAAGAATAATGTAAACAAGAACCGTTCGCATAAGCCTAACGCACGAAGCTTACCATAGCCTTAAAAGGCGCCGCGTAAGCTGGGGGTCGAGAGCGGGGTTAAGTGACGCGTCACGAAATGGTAATACATCTCATCACGGCGAGGAAATTAGCAGAACGTTCGTCAAGAAAACATTAACGTGGCCGCAAAACAAAACGGCCGGGCGAACCCAGCCGTATTCAGCCGCCTTTCTCCAGCCGCCTTCCCAGGCGCGTCGCCTCAGCCGTACAACCCAGCCGCGCGCTCACGCCTGTAAACGGCCAGCGCTGCCGACCTCACTTGCGATTGTTCGGCGTCGTTCCCGGGAAGGGAAAGTTCGAGAACATCGAGCGGGTCTGGTCCTGCATCTTGTCCTGCATCTGCACGAACAGGTTCTTGCTCTGCTCGATGTAGCTGTTCATCATGTTCTGCATCATCGGCGTCTGCCCGTTCATGAACTGGGTCCACGCCTCGGGGCCGAACTGATTGCCGTACAGGCCCTTGGACTGCTCAGCCATGCGGTCCTGGATTTCCATGAAGGCCTGGATGTTCTTTTCCAGGTAAGACCCCATGATGCCCTGCATCGCGTTGCCGTAGAAGCGGATGATCTGCGACAGCATGTTCGACGAGAACATGGGCACACCGCCACCCTCTTCTTCCAGGATGATCTGCAGCAGGATGCTGCGCGTCAGGTCTTCGCCGCTCTTGGCGTCGATGACCTGGAAATTCTCGGAGGCCAGCACCAGCTGTTTGACATCGGCCAATGTGATGTAGGTGCTGGTCTGCGTGTCGTAAAGACGGCGATTCGGATATTTCTTGATCAGGCGAAGTGCCGCGCCTGTTTGTGTCTGCGTCATGGTTGTCCCCAGCTTGGGTCGATCGCGTTGTACTTATGAGAAAAGATTTGTCTTCCACGGTTCCGGCATGCACGCGCGGCGCCTGGCCCGGGCGGCGCGCGCGCAGCCTCTCCGCACCCTCAATGCATATGCAGGCCGCCGTTCAGCGAGAAATCGGCGCCGGTGGCGAAGCCCGATTGGTCCGAAGCCAGCCACGACACGATGGAGGCGATTTCCTCCGGCGTACCCAGGCGCCGCACCGGGATCGTGGCAACGATTTTCTCCAGCATGTCAGGGCGGATGGCGCGCACCATGTCCGTGCCGATATAGCCCGGTGAAATCGTGTTGACGGTCACGCCCTTGCTGGCCACTTCCTGCGCCAGCGCCATCGTGAAGCCGTGGATGCCGGCCTTGGCGGTGGAATAATTGGTCTGCCCGAACTGCCCTTTCTGGCCGTTGACCGAGCTGATGTTGATGATGCGGCCCCACTGGCGGTCGACCATGGGGTCCAGCACCTGCTTGGTGACGTTGAACAGGCTGTTCAGGTTGGTATCGATGACCGTGCGCCAGTCGTCCAGGGACATCTTGCGGAACAGCCCGTCGCGCGTGATGCCGGCATTGTTCACCAGCACGTCCACATGGCCGTAGTCCTGCCGTACCTTGTCGAACGCGGCCTGCGTGGAATCCCAATCCGAGACGTTGCCGACGGACGCATAAAAGGTGTGGCCCTGGGCCGCCTGCTCGTCCAGCCACTGCTGGTAATTGCGGCTGGGACCGCAACCCGCGACCACGCGAAACCCGTCCTTGGCCAGGCGCTGGCAAATCGCGGTGCCGATGCCGCCCATGCCGCCCGTCACATATGCCAATTTATCGCTCATTGAATTCTCCTGTTTGTCTCGCGGGGGTATTTCAATCCGGGAATGCGTGCCCCGGAGGTGCAGCAACGGTTTTCGAATCCTGGGCCCATGCTACATGGCCCGTACTTTGACATAGCGGCCCGGCGCCGGCTCCAGCGGCGGATAGGCCTTGCTGCCTTGCTCGGCGGGCGCCTTGATCTGGCGGCCGCTATGCGGCGCCAGCCATGCCAGCCAATCCGGCCACCAACTGCCGGCGTGTTCCGTGGCGTGCGCCAGCCACGCCATCGGATCGCCGGGGAGAAACTCATCGCCACCCGGGGTTTGGCCTGCCTTCTGGTCCACCGTCCAATAACTGCGCCGCTGCTTGGCGGGCGGATTGATGACGCCGGCGATGTGGCCCGAGGCACCCAGCACGAAGCGGCGCTGGCCGCGCAGCAGCTGCGTCGAAGCATAGGCGGCCGGCCACGGCACGATGTGGTCCTCGCGCGAGCCGTAGATATAGACGGGCATCGCCAGGCGGGTGAGATCCAGCGGCTGCCCGGCGGCGGTGCAGCGGCCGGGCACCTTCAAATTGTTTTCCAGATAGGTATTGCGGAAATACCATGCGAAAAACGGTCCCGGCAGATTGGTGCCGTCGGCGTTCCAGAACAGCAGGTCGAAGGCGGGCGGGGTCTGGCCTTTCAGGTAATTGCCCACCACGTAGTTCCACACCAATTCGTTCGGGCGCAGGAAGCTGAATGTCGTGGCCAGTTCGCGGCCCAGCATCAGCCCGCCATTGCCCAATTGCCGGTCGCGCAACAAGGCGTGGGTTTCGTCGACGAATACATCGAGTATCCCCGTATCGCGGAAGTCCAGCATGGCCGTCAGCAAGGTCAGGGCCGCCACGGGTTGCTCGCCGCGCGCCTCGGCCAAGGCCAGCGCCGATGCCAGCAGCGTGCCGCCGACGCAGAAGCCCAGGGCATTGACCTGCTCCTGGCCGCTGATCTCGCGCGCCACGGCAAGGGCGCGCAGCACGGCTTCGTCCAGGTAGTCCGACCAGGTGGCGTGGTCCGCGCCGTCTTCGTCGCCCGCTACCGGATTGCGCCAGGACACCATGAATACGGTGAAGCCGGCCTCCACCGCATGGCGCACGAAGGAATTGGCCGGCTGCAGGTCCAGGATGTAGAACTTGTTGATGTTGGGCGGAATGATGACCAGCGGCCGCGCGTGGACCTTGGCCGTGGCGGGTGCGTACTGGATCAGCTGGAACAGCTTGTTCTCGTACACGACCTGGCCCGGCGTGGTCGCCACGTTGACGCCCAGTTCGAACTGGCTTTCGTCCGTCTGCGAGATGCGGCCCTTGCGCAAGTCGCTGATCAGATTGGACATTCCCACATCCAGCGCCTTGCCGGCCGAGGCCACGATGGACTGCTGGGCCTCCGGATTGAGCGCCAGGAAGTTGGACGGCGCGATGGCGTCGATCCACTGCATCACGGAAAAACGCAAGCGCGCGCGCATGGCGTCGCTGACGTCGGCGGCGTCGACCATGCGCTGCATGGCCTTGGCGGACAACAGATAGGCGTGCGCCATCAGCAGATGCTGGGCGCTGCTGCTCCAGGCCTCACCGGCGAAACGGCGATCGCCAGGCGCGGCGAGGCGGCCCTGGCGGGCGTCGTCCATCAGGCCTTGCCAATCGCGGGCGAACTCCGCCTGGATCTGGGCCAGGACGGCTGGCGCCACGCCCACGGAACCGGGCCATGCTGCGGATGGATGGGCTGTCACCTCGACACCTTGTTATGAATGGCTTTTGCGGGGATGGTGCATTGCGGTCACTGTTACTGTCAATGCGGGAAATCTCAGGGGTATTGCGTCGCAGCGTCCGGCTGCAGCCACGCCAGCATAGCCATGCGACCGGTGGCGCCGTCGCGGCGATAGGAAAAGAAGCGCTCGCGGTCGTTATAGGTGCACAGGCCGCTGACGTGGACGTCCTGCACGCCGGCGCGGCGCAGGCGCAGGGCCGCCAGGTTGGCCAGGTCGGCCAGCCACTTGCCGGGACGGTCGGGATAGGGACGGAAAAACGTGGCGGCCTGCTCATCGCCGGCGGTGAACGCGCGCAGCACGTCTTCGCCCACCTCGAAGGCAGCGGGGCCGATGCCGGGGCCGACCCACGCGCGCCATTGGGTTGCCGCGGGATTCTTGCGGCGCAGGGCGGCCAGCACGTTTTCCAGCACCCCGCCCGACAGGCCACGCCAGCCCGCGTGCGCGGCGCCCAGCACGGTGGCGTCCTGGTCGACGATCATGACTGGCAGGCAATCCGCGGCCATCACGGCCAGCACCCGGCCGGCTTGCGCGGTGACGGCGCTGTCGACGGCAGGTTCCTCGTCGGCTTGGGCCTGGGCTTGGCCTTGGGCCTGGCCCGGGGCTTGGGCCTGGGCCTGGGATTGCGCCTGGATTTGCGTCGATCCGCGCGGCAGATCCGCGTCGATGACCTCGCTGCCATGCACCTGGCGCAGCCACAAGGGCTCGGCGGGCAGCATGGCGCGCAGCCGGCGGCGGTTCTCCGCCACGGCCTGGGGGTCGTCGCCCGCGCGCAGCCCCAGGTTCAGGGTGTCGTGCGGCGCCCGCCCCACCCCGCCGCCGCGCGTCGTACAGAAATAGCGCACACCGGGCCAGGCCGGCCCCGTGACGACCGGCAGGCCGGGCAAATCAACCAAGGGGGTTTGCTGCATGAAGCGTCTCTGAGGTAGATGCCAAGGGATGCCGTCTCATCACTGCCACTGCACGGTATCGAGGACGGCCTGCATGTCCGCCGGCGCGGGCGCCTCGAAGGCGCGCTCGCCGGCGCCGCCCGGGTCGTCGAAATGCAGGGCCCGGGCATGCAGCATCTGGCGTGCAGCGCCCGCCACGCAGCGGCCACCGTACAGGACGTCGCCCAGCAACGGATGCCCCAGGCTGGCCATATGCACGCGAATCTGGTGGGTGCGGCCGGTTTCCAGGCGACAGGTGACCAAGGTGGCCGGCGTGTCCTCGGCCAGGCCCCAGCGGCGCGGTTCGTAATGGGTGATGGCCTGCTTCGGCGCCACCGGACGTTCCACGCTCATCCGCACCGGCACGCGCGGATCGCGGCCGATTTCCCGGTCCACCGTGCCTGCCGCCGCCAGGTGCCCATGCGCCAGGGCCATATATTCCCGCCCCATGCTGCGCGCCTGCAGTTGGCGCACCAGATGGGTCTGGGCCCGTTCCGTGCGCGCCACCACCAGCAGGCCGGACGTGTCCTTGTCCAGCCGGTGCACGATGCCGGCCCGCGCCACGGACGCCAGTTCGGGATAGCGGTACAGTAGCCCGTTGAGCAATGTGCCGGTCCAGTTGCCGGCGCCGGGATGGGTCACCAGGCCGGCCGGCTTGTCCACCACGATCCAGTCCGGACTGGCCTCGACCACGCCAAAATCCACCGGTTCGGGGGTATAAGCCAGGCTTTCCGGGGCCGGTTGCTCGAAAATCGTGAGAACATCGCCCGGTCCGACGGTCTGGCGCACCTTGGCCGGAGCGCCATTGACCAGCACGTGCCCCCCCTCGATCCAGCCTTGCAGGCGGCTGCGTGAGTGCTCCGTCAAAAGGCCCGCCAAAATCTTGTCCAGGCGGTCAGAAGGGGCGTTCAGGGGCAGGCGCAGGGTCTGCGGTTCGTCGTCGGACGGGAAATCCGCAATCGCGGCTGTATCGGACATGGAGACAAATCATATAATCGACCGCAGCCATGCTAACACCAAGGAAACAACCGTCGTGATTCTCCGCGTTCCCGCCCATCCAATCCACGCCTCCCGATTCGGGTCGGTCGCGCGTACATTCTTCCTGTTGCTCTTCACCCTGGTCCTTGCCGCCTGCGGCACGACCAACTCCAAATACGACAAAACCGCCGGCTGGAGCGCCGAGCAACTGTACGCCGATGGCAAGCAGGAAATGTCGGCGGGCAATTGGAAAGATGCGCGTGAGCGTATGACGGCCGTCGAAAGCCGTTACCCCTTCGGCATCTATGCCCAACAAGCGCTGATCGATGTCGCGTACATCAACTGGAAGGACGGTGAAAACGAGCAGGCGCTCGCGGCCATCGACCGGTTCCAGCAGCTTTACCCCAATCACCCCGGCACGGATTACGTGCTGTACCTGAAGGGCCTGATCAACTTCACGCCCGCCAGCGCGTTCATGACCAGCGTCACCGGCCAGGACCCCAGCGAGCGCGACCCCAAGGGCCTGCGCGCGTCGTATGACGCCTTCTCGGAGCTGATCAAGCGCTTCCCTGACAGCAAGTACGCACCCGACGCCACGCAGCGCATGGCCTGGCTGGTCAACGCCATCGCCATGAACGAAGTGCACGTGGCACGCTACTACTACGAGCGGGGCGCCTACGTGGCCGCGGCCAACCGCGCGCAGACCGTGATCACCGATTTCGAAGGCGCTCCTGCCGTGGAAGAGGCCCTGTATGTGATGGTGCTGTCCTACGACAAGCTGAAAATGCCGGAACTCAAGAACGACGCGCAGCGCGTGCTGGACAAGAACTATCCGAACAGCAAATTCCCGTCGCAGGGTTTCACGGTCGACAAGGAATGGTGGGATCCGTGGGGCTGGTTCTGATTTCAGCCTGATCGAAGCCGCTTCGATCTGGAAGAATTCAAGGAAAAAAAATGGGCCGCGCATTGCGGCCCATTTCTTTGCCTGGAGATTTCCTGCCGAAAATTTTCTTCAGCCGGGCTTACTCCGCCGCGTCCGTCCCGCCCTTGGCCGCGCGCGCTTCCTCGCCCTTGCGGTCCAGGAAGCCCAGCGCCTCGTTCAGCTCACGCGTGCGGGCGAAGGGCGGCAGCCCGCGCCATAGCCGCTTGCCGTAGCTTTTTTCCACCAGGCGCCCATCGCCCACCATCAGCACGCCCCAATCCGACATGGTGCGGATCAGGCGCCCCGCGCCCTGCTTCAACGAGATCGCGGCTTCCGGCAACTGGTATTCAGCAAAAGGATTGCCGCCCCGTTCCCGGCATTCGCGCAAGCGCGCCTCGATCACGGGATCGTCCGGCGGCGCGAAAGGCAGCTTGTCGATGGCGACCAGCGTCAGGATGTCGCCGGGCAGGTCGATGCCTTCCCAGAAACTGGCGCTGCCCACCAGCACGGGATGCGTCAGCGTGCGAAAGCGGTCCAGCAGCTCGCGCCGCGTGCTCTCGCCCTGGCGCAGCAAGGGCCACTCCACCCCGGCACGATCGAACTCGTCTTCCAGCAGGTTGGCGAAACGCTCCACCGCGCGCAGCGTCGTGCACAGGACCAAGGCCCCGCCCGGGCTGGCATGCAGCAAGGGCATCAGCGTCTCGACGAAACGTTCGGCGTAGTTCGGCGCCTGCGGCTCGGGCAGGCCCTTGGGCACGAACAACAGCCCCTGGTTGCCGTAATCGAAAGGCGACTCCCAATGCCCCGTCGTCGCATCGCGCAAGCCCAACTGCCGGGTGAAGTGGCCGAAATCGCCGTGCACCGACAGGGTGGCCGACGTCAGGATCCAGGCTTGGCCCGGCTTGCGGAAGCGCGAAAACGCCTGCGCCACGGACAGCGGCGCCGAGTGCAGGCGCACATGGTGCAGGCCGTGTTCGACCCAACGCACGGCCGGCCCGGACCACTGCAGCCGGCCCATCGCGGGAATGGGCTTGCCGGCTGATTTGGCGGCTGCATGGGCCGCGGCTGTCGCCGCATGGGCGGCGTCGGCGCGCTCGGCCGCATTCGCCGACCGCCGGGCCGCCCCTTCCAGCAGTTCTTCAGCCAGCGCCTGCTCGGCGTTGTGGGACATCTCCACCACACCGTCCAGCGCCATCACGGAATCCTGCGACGCCGCCCAGGCCGCCAGCACCTCGGCGTCATCGGGACCGTCGTCGGCACGCGGGCCGCCGGGCCGGCCGGGGGTCGCCCACTTCTTCAGGCGGACCAGCAGATCCGCGCCCAGGCGCGCGGCCGCCATCAGGTCGGGATGCTTCTCGGCCACCTCGGTCAGGGCCTTGGTCACCGTCTTGATGGTGTTGGACAGGGCTTCCAGCGCGGCATCGAATTCATCCGCGTCGGGCATGGCTTCGAACGTGGCCTTGCGCCCAGGCATGCGCTCGACGGCCGCACAGGACAGGCGCAGCTCGCGCGCGGCGTGCTCGACCAGGCGGCCGGCGTCGCTCCAGTTGGTGGCCTCCCGCGCATAGGCCAGGCCGGCGGCCTCGGCGGCGCGGCCGAAATCCAGGAACTGATGGGTGGAAACGCTGCTGCCCAGGAAGCGGGTCGCGGTATCGGGCAACTGATGTGCTTCGTCGAAGATGACGGTATCGGCTTCGGGCAGCAGATCCGTCACGCCCTCCTCCCGCAGCACCAGATCGGCCATGAACAGCGCGTGGTTCACCACCACCACGTCGGCCTCCTGGGCCTGGCGGCGGGCCTTCACCACGAAGCAGTCGCGGATGCGCGGGCATTCCTGCCCCAGGCAGTTTTCGCGGGTCGATGTCACGCGCGACCAGATATCGGCATCTTCCGGCACCTGGGCCAGATCGGCGCGGTCACCGGTCTTGGTGATCGCCGCGAATTTCTGGATGTGGCGCAGCTGGCTGACCTCGCCGCGCGATTTCAGCGCGCGTTCATCGCCCGACAGGCGATCCAGGTGATAGTGGCAAACGTAATTGCCCCGCCCCTTCAGCAAGGCGGCGGTAATCGGCACGGCCAGCGCCGCCCGCACACGCGGCAGGTCGCGCGAGAAAAGCTGGTCTTGCAGGGTACGGGTGCCCGTGGAAACCAGCACCTTGCCGCCCCCCAGGAAGGCCGGCACCAGATAGGCCCAGGTCTTGCCGATCCCGGTGCCCGCCTCGGCCACCAGGGTGCCGCGCTCCGCGATGGCGCGTTCGATGGCCTGCGCCAGCGCCACTTGCGACTCGCGCGTGCGGTAGCCCGGCAGGGCGCGCGCCAGCGGGCCGTCGGCGGCGAAAAAATCGGTGATATCCAGGTCCAGCATAGGGGGAGCAGTAAAGAATGGCGCGACCCCGTGCAGACGGGGTCGCCAACCGCAATGATACCGTTCCACCGTGTATCTCGCGGTAAAAAGGGACAAAATCCCCCGCCGTGCGACTCAGCCGATGTTGAGCGTGTGGCACAATCCGCCTCTTGCCCACGGGGCGTCCCGGGCGGCAAGCCCGCCGGGGACGGTTTTCTTTTTCCATTTTGTCGTTGTATCGAGATGTCCGAAACTTCCGCTACCACGAGCGCCGGCCAAGCCGGCGTCGATCAGGCCCGCATCATTGCTCAGCTGGCTGAAGAACTCGGCGCGCGCGCCACGCAGATCGCCGCTGCCGTCGAATTGCTCGACGATGGCGCGACCGTGCCTTTTATCTCGCGCTACCGCAAGGAAGCCACGGGTGGCCTGGACGATACCGTCCTGCGCAATCTGGAAGTCCGCCTGGGTTACCTGCGCGAACTGGAAGAGCGCCGCATCGCCATCCTGGATTCCGTTGGCCAGCAGGGCAAGCTTACGCCCGAGCTGGAAACGGAAATCCGCGCGGCCGACACCAAGCAGCGCCTGGAAGACCTTTATGCGCCCTACAAGCCCAAGCGCCGCACGCGTGCCCAGATCGCCCGCGAAGCCGGCCTGGAGCCGCTGGCCGAAGCCATCCTGGCCGACGCCGCCTGCGATCCCGCCGAGCTGGCCGCGCAATACCTGAATGCCGAAGCCGCCATCAACGACGCCAAGGCGGCGTTGGACGGCGCACGCGACATCCTCGCCGAGCGTTATGCCGAGGATGCCAACCTGTTGGCCGACATGCGTGCCCATCTGTGGGGCACCGGCCTGCTGTACTCCAAGATGGCCGACGGCAAGGAAGCCGAAGGCGCCAACTTCCGCGACTGGTTCGATTTCAATGAGCCGCTGCGCACCCTGCCCTCGCACCGCGTGCTGGCGCTGCTGCGCGGCCGCCAGCAAGGCGTGCTGGAACTGCGCCTGGGCCTGGAAGCCGAACTGGAAGCGCAGACGCCGCATCCCTGCGTGACGCGTGTCGCCAGCCATTTGAAGCTGGGCAACAACCTGTTCGGCCTGGATGCGTCGCCGCGCAACCGCTGGCTGGGTGAAGTGTGCCGCTGGACGTGGCGCGTCAAGCTGCTCACCACGTTCGAAAGCGAACTGGTCGGCCGCCTGCGCGAGGAAGCCGAAGCCGAGGCCATCCGCGTGTTCTCGGCCAATCTGAAGGATCTGCTGCTGGCCGCGCCGGCGGGCCCCAAGAACGTGCTGGGCCTGGATCCCGGCATCCGCACCGGCTGCAAGGTGGCGGTCATCGACGCCACCGGCAAGGTGGTGGACAACGCCACGATCTATCCTTTCGAGCCGCGCCGCGACCGCGAAGGCTCGATCAAGGTACTGGCTGCCCTGGCCGCCAAGCACAAGATCGAACTGGTGGCGATCGGCAACGGTACGGCCTCGCGCGAAACCGAGAAACTGGTGGCGGACCTGTCCACGGCCTACCCCGACCTGAAGCTGACCCGCGTGGTCGTGTCCGAAGCGGGCGCTTCGGTGTATTCCGCATCGGAACTGGCCGCGCAGGAATTCCCCGACCTGGACGTCACCATCCGCGGCGCGGTCTCCATCGCGCGCCGCCTGCAGGATCCGCTGGCGGAACTGGTGAAGATCGAGCCCAAGGCCATCGGCGTGGGCCAGTACCAGCATGACGTCAACCAGCGCGAGCTGGCGCGTTCGCTGGACGCGGTCATCGAGGATTGCGTGAACGCGGTGGGCGTGGACGTCAACACCGCCTCGGCGCCGCTGCTGACGCGGGTGTCGGGCCTGAATTCCCTGCTCGCCAAGAACATCGTTTCCTGGCGCGACGAAAACGGTGCGTTCCCCTCGCGCGAAGCGCTGCGCAAGGTGCCGCGCTTTGGCGACAAGGCCTTCGAACAGGCGGCCGGCTTCCTGCGTATCCAGGGCGGTGAGAACCCGCTGGATGCATCGTCCGTGCACCCGGAAGCCTATCCCGTGGTCGAACGTATCCTGGACCGCATCAAGACCGAAGTGCGCCAGATCATGGGGCAGCGCGATGCGCTCAAGGGTGTCTCGCCGTCGGACTTCACCGACGAGCGTTTCGGCCTGCCGACCGTGCGCGACATCTTCACCGAACTGGAAAAGCCGGGCCGCGATCCGCGTCCCGAGTTCAAGACGGCGACGTTCAAGGAAGGCGTGGAAACGCTGAAGGATCTGCACGAAGGCATGATTCTCGAAGGCGTGGTGACCAACGTCGCCAACTTCGGCGCCTTCGTGGACATCGGCGTGCACCAGGATGGCCTGGTCCACATCTCGGCCCTGTCGGAGAAATTCGTCAAGGATCCGCGCGATGTGGTGCGGGTTGGACAGACCGTGCAGGTCAAGGTGCTGGAAGTCGACGTGGCGCGCAAGCGTGTGGCGCTGACCATGCGTTTGAACGACACCGCGCAACCTGCGCGCCGTACCGCCGGTGCCGAAGGCGGCGGCCGTGGGGCCGGTGCCGGCCGCCCGGGTGGCGCTGGCGGTGGGCAGGGCAACCGCGGCGGTCGCGGCGGCCAGGACAGCCGCGGCGGCAACGGTGGTGGCGCTGGCGCCGCGATGAACAGCGCGATGGCCGATGCGTTCGCGAAGCTGAAACGCTAAGGCGGACGACTGGCGCGGGGTGCTGGCAACACAGCACCGCAGCCGCGCCGACCGCACTGTTGCTAGTCGCGACGCAAAAGGGGATCTCGATAGAGATCCCCTTTTTTCCGACCCTTGGCACTTTGCCAGACCCGAGCTTGCGCAAAACTACCTTCACGCGTTCGATTTGAAGCTGTCGTCCGCGCGCATCAGGAACAGCTTCAGCGCCAGCAGGAAGCCGCCGAACATGAAGATGCCGCCGGCGACCAGGCTGGCGCCTATGGACTGGCGATACATGTCGACGACAATGAGCTGTTGCTCCGGCGCCAGGGCGGCAACCGCGCTCAGGCCGCGTTCCAGGAAGGTGCCGGCGTCGATGCCGGCGTTCAAGGTAGCGAACTGCATATTCAACACATAGGCCATGACAGCACCGGATACCGCGGTGCCCAAGGACCCGCCGAGCGAACGCACGAAAGACATCGTTGCGGTAGCAGCGCCACGCACCGACTCACTCACCGAGTTCTGCACGATTACCGTGGCGATGGACATGCCCATACCCATTCCACACCCCAGCACGCCAACCGCGAACAGAAAAGCGGGCACGCTGAATCCGAAGTGCGCGAAAACCGCCAGCAGCACCAGTCCAAGACACTCCAATCCCACCCCCAGCGGCAACATCGCGTGAATGCGCGCCGGAGTGGTGCCAAAGCGCCCACCCACCACCGAGCTGATAACCATGGTCGCTACCTGCGGCAGGACCATGGCGCCCGATTGCGTCGGTGTCTGATGCAATACCAACTGGTAATAAAGCGGCATGAAAATCAGCGATCCCATCATGGCGAAGGACATCAGGCCGGACGCCGCCACGCATATCGAATACGAGGCATTGCGAAAAAGCTTCAGGTCGATGAGCGGTTCGCGTGCCCGCCGCTCGACAAAGTACAGCATGGCAAACGCGCCGATCGCCACCACGATCAATGCCGCTCGGGCGAAATCGCTACTTGCCAGCGGAATCCCGGCTGAATTGAACAGCAGCAACAACGCCGAGGTGCCGACAGTCACCAGTGCCGCGCCCATATAGTCGATCGCATGATGGCCACGCTGCAGACCGCCGGGCAAGGAGGAAAGCACCAGAAGCAGTGCCGCGATACCCAGTGGAGGATTGATCAGGAATATCCAGCGCCAGGAAAGATGCGTCGTGATGACGCCCCCCAATATCGGTCCGGCAACACTGCTTACCGCAAAAGTCGCGGTAAACAGGCCTTGATAGCGCGCCCGGTCGCGGTTCGGCACGATGCTGGCGATGATGGTCTGCGCCAGGGTCATGAGCCCGCCCGCGCCCAGCCCCTGCAGGGCCCGCGCCAGGATCAGACCCGGCATGGAATCCGCGACGCCGCACAGTACCGAGGCCCCGACGAACAGGACGATGCTCAATGCGAACAGCGGCTTGCGGCCGTACATATCCGAGAGCTTGCCGTACAGCGGCGCGCTGACGGTCGACGTCAGCATGAAGGATGTCACCACCCAGGCCAGGTGGTTGAGGCCGCCCAACTCCGTGGTGACGACCGGCAGGGCCGTCGCAACGATGCTCTGGTCCAAAGCCCCCAGCAGCATGGCCAGCAGCAGGCCGGCAAATACCCGCTTGCGCGCAGCGGGCGGCAGAACCGTAGATGAAATGATCAGATTTCCCAGGGCGGGGTGGTATTGAAAGTTACCGGCTCCGGCAGCAGGAAGCGGGCGATGAGATCCGCGTGTTCCTGCGCCGTGATCAAGGCCACGACCTGTTCCGGCTTGGCCTTGGGGCCGCGCTGGATGGACGTGGAGAATGGCTCGCGCGATGCGGCGCCCATCAACAGCATGCCGGACTGGCCTGGCAGCGAGGGCGCCAGGCGCATGATGTCGGCGCGCACGCATTGCGCGGCAGCGTCGATGTCCAGATCGTCGGTCAGGTGGCTGAGGTCGTGCAGCGTATCCAGCAACTGCGCGCAGACGAAGTCCTCGAAGCTGCCGTAGCGCATTTCACTGTCGTCCTGGTCATGCAGGACGACGCCGCAACCGGTCCGTCCGTCGGCCAGGCGGATCAGGGCATACACGTCGCCCGCGCCGGACATGCCGAATGGCAGGAAGGCATTGCCATGCTGGCTGGACGGCACCAGCCACTCTTCACACAAGGTGCGGGCCTCGTCCAGGCCGGTCCATTCGAAATCATAGGTGCTGGCCAGGGCCGGCGGCTGGCTTTGCAGGATGGCTTGGTAGTTGTCCTGGAAATCGTCCGGATAGGCCGTCAACCCGCGCTCGATACAGTCGGCCAGGACCGGCGCGACCGGCACGCCGATTTCAGTGGCCAGTTCCCGCAAACCGGTGAGATCTTGCAAACCGCCCATGTCAGGCCGCCTGCAGGCTGGCCAACGCTGTCCGCGTCGCTTGAGCGCCGGAGTCGGACGCGTCGGCATCCAGGCCTTCCGGGCTATGCGCCACGACCGCGCCATCCATCTCGACCACGTAGCCAACTCGTTTGACGACTTCCACGCCCTCCACTACCACCGAAGTCTGGGAATCGTAATTCGCCAACACCTTGGCCCCACCGCCCTGCAGGCGCTTCACTACCGCCCCCGCTTCCTTGGGATCGGCGTAAGCCACCGACAGCAGCAATTCCACGCCTTCGGCCGACATCAGACGGAAGCGGAACTTGCCCTCCTCGTCGCGGAAGCTGACGAAACGCGCGCTCTTGGCGGCGGCCTTCTTGCCGCTACCCTTGGCAGCGGCACTGCCGCGCAAGGTCCGCAGGCCCACTGCCTCACGCACGCGCTCCATCAGCGGCGCGGCCAGCTTGCGGGCCTTGACGGCGCCCGCCAGCAAGATGTCCTCGATGTCGTCCGGCCGCGCCATCAGGGCGTCATAGCGCTCGCGCTTCTCCGCCAGCTCGCGTTCCAGGCGATCGCACAACGCCTGCTTGGCTTCGCCCCAACCCATGCCCGCCAGCAGCGCGGCACGGAATTCGGCCGATTCCTCGTGCGTCGCAAACGCGCGGAACAGCGTGAACAGGTGGCTGTCGTCGGGATTCTTGGCTTCCCCCGGCTGGCGCGAATCGGTGACGATGCGCATCACCGCCGCGCGCAGCGCCGCGGCACCGCCCTCGAAAAGCGGAATGGTGTTGTTGTAGCTCTTGGACATCTTGCGGCCGTCCAGGCCCGGCAAGGTCGCTACTTCCTCGGCGATCACCACTTCGGGCAGCACGAAATAATCGCCCTTGTACGTGTGGTTGAAACGCTGGGCGATGTCGCGTGCCATTTCCAGATGCTGGATCTGGTCGCGGCCCACCGGCACCTTGTTGGCATTGAACATCAGGATGTCCGCGGCCATCAGCACGGGGTAGGAGAACAGGCCCATGGTGACGCCGTCATCCGGCTCCACGCCTTTCTCGGTGTTCTGGTCCACCGAAGCCTTGTAGGCATGGGCGCGATTCATCAAGCCCTTGGGCGTGACGCAGGTCAGCACCCAGCTGAGTTCGGGAATCTCGGGAACGTCGGATTGGCGATAGAAGGTCACGCGTTCCGGATCCAGCCCTGCCGCCAGCCAGGTGGCGGCGATTTCCAGGCGCGAACGGGACACCCGTACCGGGTCATCCGCCTTGATCAGTGCGTGGTAATCCGCCAGGAAGTAGAACGCGTCGACCCCGGGGGAGGCACTGGCCTCGATCGCCGGGCGCAGGGCGCCTGCGTAGTTGCCGAGGTGGGGAGTACCGGTGGTGGTAATGCCGGTGAGGACGCGGGTGTTCATGGCGGCAGTTCGCGAAGGAAGCAGGAAAGCACGTAGTTTAACGTGCCTCCTTGGCCACCCCGCTTACAGCGCCACCGTATCGCGCCGGTCGGAGTCCAGGTACTCCTTGGACTGCATTTCCAGGATCCGCGACACGGTGCGGTGGAATTCGTTGGACAGCGTGCCTTCGGTATAGATCTGCTCCGGCTCCACCGCCGCCGACATGATCAGCTTGACGCGATGGTCGTAGAACACGTCGATCAGCCATGTGAAGCGGCGCGCCTCGGACGCATGGCGCGGCTCCAGCTTGGGCACGCCCGACAGGATCACGGCCTGGAAGCGGCTGGCCAGTTCCAGATAATCGTTCTGCGAACGGGGCCCGCCGCACAGCGTGTTGAAATCGAACCACACCACGCTGCCGGCCAGCGCCACGCAGCGGATCTCGCGATGCTCGATGTGCAGCACCGGATCTTCGCGCGGCCGGTCCGCCAGGCTGTCGAAGGCCGCATTCAGCGCTTCCTCGGCCGCCTGGTCCAGCGGACAGTGGTAGGACTTGACCTGTTCCAGCGTACGGCGCCGGTAATCGACACCGGCATCGACGTTGAGGATATCCATGCGGTTTTCGATCAGCTCGATGGCCGGCAGGATGCGTTCGCGATACAGGGCATCCGGATACAGCGTCTTCGGCTCATAGTTCGACGTCATCACGAAGGACACGCCGTACTCGAACAGCTTGAGCAGCAGACGGTGCAGGATCATGGCGTCGGCCACGTCCGACACGTGAAACTCGTCGAAGCAGACCAGCCGGTAGCGCTTGGAGATACGCCGCGCCACTTCATCCAGCGGATCGGCCATGCCCTTCACTTCCTGCATCTCGCGATGCACGCTGCGCATGAACTCATGGAAGTGCACGCGCGTCTTGCGCACCACCGGCACGGTGGCGTAGAAGGCATCCATCAGGAAGCTCTTGCCGCGCCCCACCCCGCCCCACAGGTACACGCCGCGCGGCACGTCGGGGCGGTTGAGCAGCTTCTTCAGCTTGCTGGACCGCATGGCCTTGAAGGACACCCAGTCGTCGTAATACTTCTGCAGCCGGTCGACCGCCCGTCGCTGGGCATCGTCGGGCTGGAAGCCGCGTTCGGACAGGGCCTGCTGGTAGTACTCGCGTACGTTCATGGAGTTCATGGGCGGCAGAGCAGCCCGGCGTCACAAAAGAAAAGGGAGCGAGCCATGACAACCCGCCCCCCGGATCACGTCGATCAGGATCAGAAGTTCAACGTGCGCTTGTCGACCGCCAGCGCGGCTTCCTTGACGGCTTCGGACAACGTCGGGTGCGCATGGCAGATGCGCGCGATGTCCTCGGCGGCGCCGCGGAATTCCATGATGGTCACGGCTTCGGAAATCAGTTCCGAGGCCATCGGGCCGATGATGTGCACGCCCAGGACCTCATCGGTCTTGGCATCGGCGATCACCTTGGCGAAGCCCGTGGTGTCGCCCAGGGCGCGCGCACGGCCGTTGGCCAGGAAGGGGAAGCTGCCGGCCTTGTACTCGCGGCCTTCGGCCTTGAGCTGCTGTTCGGTCTTGCCCACCCAGGCGATCTCGGGCGAGGTGTAGATGACCCACGGCACGGTGGCGAAGTTGACGTGGCCATGCTGGCCGGCGATACGCTCGGCCACCGCCACGCCTTCTTCCTCGGCCTTGTGCGCCAGCATGGGGCCGCGCACCACGTCACCGATGGCCCAGACGTTGGGCAGATTGGTCTTGCACTCGTCGTCCACGGCCACGAAGCCGCGCTCGTCCAGCTTCAGG
This sequence comes from Achromobacter sp. HZ34, assembly GCF_002209485.1. Taxonomy (GTDB): domain Bacteria; phylum Pseudomonadota; class Gammaproteobacteria; order Burkholderiales; family Burkholderiaceae_B; genus Bordetella_C. The sequence continues at coordinate 317,890 of NZ_NJIX01000008.1, forward strand.
CCCACCGTGTCGGCCTTCAGGCCGTCGGTGTAAGGTACACGGCCGATCGAGACGATCAGCTTGTCCACGGCCAGCTTCTGCTCGACGCCCTTGGCATCGGTGTACGTCAGGTTCACGCCCTTGGCGCCAGCCTTGGTCTCGGTGATCTTGACGCCGGTCTGGATGTTCAGGCCTTGCTTGGTGAAGACCTTCAGCGCTTCCTTGGCAACCTGGCCGTCAGCGGCCATGAGGAACTCGGGCAAGGCTTCCAGCACGGTCACTTCGGCGCCCAGGCGGCGCCACACGCTGCCCATTTCCAGGCCGATCACGCCAGCGCCGATCACGCCCAGCTTCTTCGGCGTGGCGCCGATGGCCAGCGCGCCGTCGTTGGACAGCACGTTCTTTTCGTCGAAGGGCAGGCCCGGCAGCGCGCGCGGTGCCGAACCGGTGGCCACGATGATGTGCGTGCCGACCAGGTCTTCCGTCGTCGGACCGGTCACCTTGATGGCATAGCCGCCATCGGCCTTGCCGGCGAACTCGCCCTTGCCGTGGAAGAAGGAAATCTTGTTCTTCTTGAACAGGTACAGGATGCCGTCGTTGTTCTGCTTGACCACGCTGTTCTTGCGGCCAATCATCGTTCCCACGTTGACGGTGGCGCCCTTGGCTTCGATGCCGTGTTCAGCGAAGTGATGGTTCAGCTGTTCGAAGTGTTCGGACGATTGCAGCAGCGCCTTGGAGGGGATGCAACCCACGTTGGTGCACGTACCGCCGGGGGCGGGGCCGCCCTTCTCGTTCGACCAGGCGTCGATGCACGCCACCGACTTGCCCAGCTGGGCCGCGCGGATGGCGGCGATGTAGCCGCCAGGGCCCGCGCCGATGACGATGACGTCGAATTGTTTGGACATGGTGTTCTCGCTAGAGGGGGCGGACGGCGGAAGAAACACGCGCCCCGCCCGGGTGAAAGGAGGCGCCGGTGTAACCGGCTGGCCGGTACGTTTGCCAAGGCCTGGAACCCATGTCCCAGGCGCGCGCGGCAAGCGCGTACCGGCCGACAGCCGCTTGCCGATGCAAGCGGCCGTCGGCGGCGCTGCTTAGATTTCCAGCAGCAGGCGCTGCGGATCTTCCAGGGCTTCCTTCATGGCGACCAGGCCCAGCACGGCTTCGCGGCCGTCGATGATGCGGTGGTCGTAGGACATGGCCAGGTAGTTGATCGGACGGATCACGATCTGGCCGTTCTCCACCACCGGACGTTCCTTGGTGGCATGGATGCCCAGGATGGCGGCTTGCGGCGGGTTGATGATCGGGGTCGACAGCATCGAACCGAACACACCGCCGTTGGAGATGGAGAACGTACCGCCGGTCATCTCTTCGATGCCCAGCTTGCCGTCGGCGGCGCGGCGGCCGAAGTCGGCAATGGCCTTCTCGATGTCGGCGATCGACAGTTGGTCAGCGTTACGCAGGATCGGCACCACCAGGCCGCGCGGGCTGCCCACGGCGATGCCGATGTCGAAGTAGCCGTGGTAGATCACGTCCTTGCCATCGACCGAAGCGTTCAGGATCGGGTACTTCTTCAGCGCGGCCACGGCGGCCTTGACGAAGAACGACATGAAGCCCAGCTTCACGCCGTGTTCCTTCTCGAACTTTTCCTTGTACTGGTTGCGCAGGTCGATGACCGCCTTCATGTTGACTTCGTTGAACGTCGTCAGGATGGCGTTTTCCGACTGCGATTGCAGCAGGCGTTCGGCGATACGGGCACGCAGGCGGCTCATCGGCACGCGCTGTTCCGGACGGCCGTCCAGGGACAGCGTCGGGGGGGCGACAGGGGCGGCGGCAGGCTTGGCTGCACCACCAGCCTTGGCTTCCAGCGCATCACCCTTGGTGATACGGCCATCGCGGCCCGAACCGGCCACGTCACCGGCGGCGACGCCCTTCTCGGCCAGGATCTTGGCGGCGGCGGGCGAAGCGACCGACGACGACGAGGACGAAGCGGCAGCCGGGGCAGCAGCCGGCGCGGCGGCAACGGCGGCGGCAGCCTTGGGCGCTTCGGCGGCGGGCGCGGTGGCCGGGGCAGCAGCGGCCTTGGCGGCGGTGTCGATGCGGGCGATCACTTGGCCCGAGGTCACGGTGGCGCCGTCGGCTTCGACGATCTCGGCCAGCACGCCGCTGGCGGGAGCCGGCACTTCCAGCACGACCTTGTCGGTTTCCACTTCGATCAGGATCTCATCCGCTTCGACGGCAGCGCCAGGCTGCTTCTTCCAGGTCAGCAGGGACGCTTCCGAAACCGATTCGGACAGCTGGGGGACGACAACTTCAGTAATAGCCATTTTTATGAATCCGTATAGTGAATGTTCGTGACGCGGGGCGCCCGCGGGCGCCCCTTACGCTTATCCAGCGCTTACTTGGTCAGCATGAAACCCTTGTACTTCGGGGCCAGCGCCTGTTCAACCAGCGCCTTCTGCTGTTCCTGGTGCTTGGCCATGTAGCCCACCGCGGGCGAAGCCGAGGCGGCTCGGCCGGCGTACGCCAGCTTTTGCCCTTCACTCATGTTTTCGTACAGATGGTGCTGCACGTAGAACCACGGGCCCTGGTTCTGCGGTTCGTCCTGCACCCAGATCACTTCCGTGGCCTTGGGGTACTTGCGCAGTTCGGTTTCGAAAGCCTTGTGGGCAAACGGATAGAGCTGCTCGACACGGATGATCGCGACGTTGTCCAGCTCGCGTTCCTTGCGGCCGTTGACCAGGTCGTAATACACCTTGCCCGAGCAAGCCAGCACGCGCTTGACCGAACCGGGCTTGATCGAATCGTCCAACTCGCCGATCACAGGCTTGAAGCTGGCCCCCGCCAGTTCGGTCAGGGGCGAACCGGCATCCTTGTTACGCAGCAGCGACTTCGGCGTCAGGATGACCAGCGGCTTGCGGAACGGGCGGATCATCTGGCGACGCAGCAGGTGGAAGATCTGCGCGGCGGTGGTGGGTTGCACCACTTGCATGTTGTTGTCCGCGCACAGCTGCAGGAAGCGTTCGATACGTGCCGACGAGTGCTCCGGACCCTGGCCTTCGTAGCCGTGCGGCAGCATCAGGGTCAGGCCCGACTGGCGGCCCCACTTGGCTTCACCGGCGCTGATGAACTGGTCGATCACGACCTGGGCGCCGTTGACGAAGTCACCGAACTGCCCTTCCCAGATGGTCAGCGTGTTCGGTTCGGCACTGGAGTAACCGTATTCGAACCCCAGCACGGCTTCTTCGGACAGCACCGAGTCGATCACGACGAAAGGCGCCTGGCCTTCCGACACGTTCTGCAGGGGAATGTACGTACCGTCGTCCCAACGCTCGCGGTTCTGGTCGTGCAGCACCGCGTGGCGGTGGGTGAACGTGCCGCGGCCCGAGTCCTGGCCGGTGATGCGGATGGCATAGCCGGACGCCACCAGGGTGGCGAAGGCCAGATGCTCGCCCATGCCCCAGTCCAGGTTCAGGTTGCCCTGCGCCATGGAGCGGCGGTCGTTCAGCAGCTTGGCGACCAGCGGGTGCGGCGTGAAGCCTTCGGGAACGGTGGTGATCTTCTCGCCGATACGCTTGAGTTCGGCCAGCGGCACCGCGGTGTCGGCCTGGTCGGTCCACTTGGCGCCCATGAAGGGCGACCAGTCGATGGCGTACTTGCTCTTGTAGTCGGTCAGCACCGGTTCGATGGTGCGATGGCCGTCTTCCATCAGCTGGCGGTAGTCCTTCACCAGCTGTTCGGCATCGCCCTCGGCCAGCACGCCCTGGGCCAGCAGCTTGTCGGCGTAGACCTTGCGGGTGCCGGGGTGATGGCCGATGCGCTTGTACATCAGGGGCTGCGTCAGCGAGGGGGTGTCCTGCTCGTTGTGACCCAGCTTGCGGAAGCAAACGATGTCGACCACGACGTCATGCTTGAACTGGGCGCGGTAGTCCAGCGCCAGGCGGGTGACGAACACCACGGCCTCGGGATCGTCGCCGTTGACGTGGAACACCGGCGCTTCGATCATCTTGACGACGTCGGTGCAATACAGCGTCGAACGCGAATCGCGCGGGTCGGACGTGGTGAAGCCGATCTGGTTGTTGATGACCAGGTGCATGGTGCCGCCCGTGCCGTAGCCGCGGGTCTGCGCCAGGTTCAGCGTTTCCATGACCACGCCCTGGCCGGCGAAGGCGGCGTCGCCGTGCACCAGCACCGGCAGGACCTGCTTGCCTTCATGATCGCCACGGCGTTCCTGGCGGGCGCGCACGCTGCCTTCGACGACGGGGTTGACGATTTCCAGGTGGGACGGGTTGAACGCGAGCGACAGGTGCACCGGACCGCCACGGGTCGACAGGTCGCTGGAGAAGCCGTTGTGGTACTTCACGTCGCCATCGGACAGGCCTTCGGCGTGCTTGCCTTCGAATTCAGCAAACAGGTCGCCGGGCATCTTGCCCATGATGTTGACCAGCATGTTCAGGCGGCCGCGGTGGGCCATGCCCACGACGATTTCCTGCACGCCGTTTTCGCCGGCGTGGTTGACCACTTCGTCCATGCAGGCGATGAAGCTTTCACCGCCCTCCAGCGAAAAGCGCTTCTGACCCACGTATTTCGTGTGCAAGAAGCGCTCGAGACCTTCGGATTCGGTCAGCTGCTGCAGGATATGGCGCTTATGCTCCGGCGTCACGGCCGGCGCGCTCAGCGTCGATTCCAGGCGTTCCTGGATCCAGCGTTTCTGCACGGGATCGGACACATGGGAGAATTCGGCGCCGATCGTACGGCAGTACGTATCGCGCAATGCCTTCAGGATGTCGCGCAGCGTCATCGTGCTGGCGGTCGTGAAGTAGGTATTCGTGGCGGAGTAGACCTGGTCCAGGTCGGCTTCCGTCAAGCCGTAGAAGGCCGGATCGAGCTCGGGGATGGCCGGGCGTTCCTGGCGCTTGAGCGGATCGAGGTCGGCGTAGCGCGAGCCCAGCGTGCGGTAGGCGCCGATCAGCGACTGTACCGACACTTGCTTGGACGCCATCGACAGATCCGGTTCCTGGCCGCGGTGCACGAAGGCATTGGCCTTGGCGCGCTGGGCGAAGGATTCGATGATCGGCGCATGGGCGCGGTCGCGAGTGGTTTCCTGTCCATCCGTCGCGGGCTGGTGTTGCAACTGATCGAAATAGCTACGCCAGTTGTCCGATACCGCCGCCGGATTGTCGAGGTAGGCTTCATAGAGCTCCTCGACGTAGGGAGCATTGCTCCCGAACAGATAAGAATTAAGTCTGGATTCGTTCTCAGTCGACATGTGTTGCTTCACCTTACCGGGTGCTTCACCCGTGCGATGCAGGAAAACCTTCCGCGACACGGCTTCACCGATTAGCGGATAGCGGGGCAGAAGGCACGTACAAGCCTCAATAGCCTATTCGGCGGAGTATAGCGCTTTGGCAAAAGAAAGACCGGCGGGTTCCCGAAACGGGATCTTTAAATTTACATGACGAGACTTGATGCTGCGGTGCATACAACACTGGATCCGATTTCAGGGGGTATTCAGTAGCCGGCGTCCGTACCCGCACGACACCAGCACGAACACCGCCAGGCCCGCCACATAGCCGCAGGCCGCCGCCACCAGGAAACCGAACACCACCGCGAAGGCCAGGGCGCAGGCCACCAGCACGGCCGGAATGGACGAAGAAAAAGTCAGCCCCACCCTGTTGCCAGCTGATCACCCCGAACACCCTGCTTTGCGGCACCGCAACATGCAACGAATGCTGTTTCGCATTGCGTGCGATGTGACCGGTGACAGCAATAAGCGCTATTCTTGCCGTCTTCCGAATTCCGAATCCTGATTCCGATCACGGCTTTGCCGCCCCACTTTTCGCATCGTTAAAGGCAGTATGCAATGGATGACAACCTGACCAAATTGGCGTTGGACTATCACCAATATCCGACGCCCGGCAAGATTTCGGTCACGCCGACCAAGACCCTGGCCACGCAGGACGACCTGTCCCTGGCCTATTCGCCCGGCGTGGCCGCGGCCTGCATGGCCATTCATGCGGAAGGCGACGATGCCGCTTCCAAATACACCTCGCGCGGCAACCTGGTGGGCGTGATCACCAACGGCACCGCGGTGCTGGGCCTGGGCAACATCGGCCCGCTGGCCGCCAAGCCGGTGATGGAAGGCAAGGGCTGCCTGTTCAAGAAATTCGCCGGCATCGACGTGTTCGACATCGAACTGGCCGAGACCGATCCGGACAAGCTGGTCGACATCATCGCGGCGCTGGAGCCCACGCTGGGCGGCGTCAACCTGGAAGACATCAAGGCGCCCGAGTGCTTCTACATCGAGAAGAAGCTGCGCGAACGCATGAAGATTCCGGTCTTCCATGACGACCAGCACGGCACCGCCATCATTTCCTCGGCCGCCATCCTGAACGGCCTGAAAGTGGTCGACAAGCGCATCGAAGACGTCAAGCTGGTGTGCTCGGGCGCCGGCGCCGCCGCCATCGCCTGCCTGGACCTGCTGGTGCACCTGGGCGTCCAACTGAAGAACATCTACGTCACGGACTCGCGTGGCGTGATCTGGGTTGGCCGTGAAGAAAACATGGAGCCCAACAAGCTGCGCTATGCGCAGAAGACCGACGCGCGCACCCTGGCGGACATCGTCAAGGACGCCGACGTCTTCCTGGGTTGCTCGACCGCCGGCGTGCTGACCGGCGACATGGTCAAGACCATGGCCCGCCAACCGCTGATCCTGGCCCTGGCCAATCCCGATCCGGAAATCCGCCCGGAAGTGGCCAAGGCCGCGCGCCCTGATTGCATCATCGCCACGGGCCGTTCGGACTATCCGAACCAGGTCAACAACGTGCTGTGCTTCCCCTTCATCTTCCGCGGCGCCATGGACGCCGGCGCCAGCCGCATCACGGAAGAAATGAAGCTGGCTTGCGTGAAGGCGATCGCCGAACTGGCCGAAGCCGAGCAGAACGATGAAGTGGCCCGCGCCTATCCCGGCCAGGACCTGACCTTCGGGCCGGAATACATCATTCCCAAGCCTTTCGATCCGCGCCTGATCGTGCAGATCGCGCCGGCCGTGGCCCAGGCTGCCGCCGATTCGGGCGTGGCTGCGCGTCCCATCGAGGACATGGAAGCCTATCGCCAGAAGCTGATGGGCTTTGTCTACCACTCCGGCCAACTGATGCGTCCGCTGTTCCAGCAGGCCAAGAAGGCGCCCAAGCGCGTCATCTACGCCGATGGCGAAGACGAACGCGTGCTGCGCGCGGTGCAGACCGTGGTGGACGAGAAGCTGGCCCAGCCCATTCTGATCGGCCGCCCCGCGGTGATCCAGATGCGCATCGAAAAGGCTGGCTTGCGCCTGAGCGCCGGCTCGGATTTCCAGATCGTCGATCCGGAAGACGACGAGCGTTTCAACGAGACCTGGAATGCCTTCTATCAGCTGCGCGCCCGCCACGGCGTGACGCCGACCATCGCCAAGGCGATGGTGCGCAAGCACAACACGCTGATCGGCGCCATGTTGCTGCGTCGTGGTGACGGCGATGCGTTGCTGTGCGGCGTGAGCAGCCGCTACGACAACCAGCTGAAATACATCGACGAGGTGATCGGCCGCAAGGAAGGCGCGTCCACGTATGCCGCGTTGAACGTGCTGATGCTGCCCGACCAGACGCTGTTCATCGCCGACACGCACGTCAACGAGAATCCGGACGCTGAACAGGTGGCGGACATCACGGTGCAGGCTGCCGACGAGATGCTGCGCTTTGGCGTGGTGCCGAAGATTGCCCTGCTGTCGCATTCGAACTTCGGTAGCCGGCCGACGGAATCGTCGAACAAGATGGCCAAGGCGCGCGAGCTGGTCGAACAGCGTGCGCCCGATCTTGAAGTGGATGGCGAGATGCATGCCGATGCTGCCTTGTCGGCCAAGATCCGTGCGGCTTCGTATCCGGACAGCAAGCTGAAGGGTCCGGCGAATCTGCTGGTCATGCCCAATCTGGACACGGGCAACATCACGTACAACATGCTGAAGATGACTGGCAGCAACGGTATCGCGATGGGCCCCATCCTGCTGGGCGCGGCGCGTCCGGTGCACATCCTGACCAACAGCGCCACCGTGCGCCGCATCGTCAACATGACGGCCCTGGCCGTAGTGGATGCGCAGCAGGAAGCGACGCAACGGCGCCGTTGATTGCTGGCGCTGATACCAGCGCGCGGTAAAGCGAAGCCCCCACCGTTGTGCGACGGTGGGGGCTTTGACTCCGGTCCAGTAAAGAACGCCTCTTCAATCAGGGGGCCATTGGGGGTCTCCCCCAAAAAAATTAAATCTCTCTCAAGTTGCTTCGGTCTTCGCAAAAGGCGCGGGACGAATCAAGCCGGGAAGAAATCTCCCCACTTCAATCCAGCCTCGTCCGCAACGCGGCCCAGGTCGGCCAAGGTCTCGGGAGCCAGATACAAGCCCGCGGCACGATTTCTTTGGTCAGCCTGCGCTTCCATCTCCCCCGGGTAGTACACCTGCTCATGCCCCGGCGCCACCGGCACATCCTTGAGCGACGCGATGTAGGCATCCATGCGCGCATGGAATTCCTCCACCGGCATCAGGGCAGCCACATTCACCGCCAGCATGAAATGCCCCGCCCCGCTGCGGTTCACCGGGTCATAAGGCCCATGCACGCCATCCAGGAACTGGCTGCCGGAAAGCACGCCCGACAGCACGTCGATCATCACGCCCATGACGTAGCCCTTGTGCCCCGCCATAGGCAGTATGAAGCCCTCCAGCGCGGCAGCCGGATCGGTGGTGGGATGGCCATCCTTGTCCACCGCCCAATGGCTGGGTATCGCTTCGTGCCGGTTATTGGCCAGGTAGATCTTGCCGCGCGCCACGCCGGAATTGGCCATGTCCATCACCACAGGCGGCCGCGCGCCAGCGGGCGCCGCGATGGACCAGGGATTGGTGCCTATCTTCTTCTTCAGCCCACCCCAGGGCGCCATATTGGGCCCGGCATTGCTCATGAGCATCGTCACGCATCCGGCCTGTGCACCGATGCGCGTGTAGTACATGCAGGTGCCGAAGTGATTCGAATTGCGCACCGACACCACCGCCACGCCATGCTTGCGCGCCCGCTGCACGGCCTCGTCGGTGGCGCGCCGCGCCACCACCTGGCCGACGCCATCGGCGCCATCCAGCACCGCCACCGCGCCGCCGTCGACGGCAATGCGGCAATCGGTATGCGCCTTCATCGCCCCCGACCGCAACCGCGCGTAGTACCACCCCAGCCGCAGCATGCCGTGCGACTGATGCCCCCACAGGTCGGCCTGCACCAGCGTGTCGGCCGCCAGCGCGGCGTCGTCCGGCGGTACATCGACACTGCGGTACACCGCGGCGGCAAAGGCGCGTAAGGCGTCGGGATCCAGCGGCGTGGGCGTGGCGCTCGCGCCTGGACTGTTGTCAGGATTCTGCATATCGTTTCCTTCTTACTCGTTGCTAGTTGCCGCCGGCTGGTCGCTGCTTGCCGCTTCCGTCAATCCGCGATGCGGATGCCGCGTTCCTTGATGAACTTGCCCCAACCCGCCAGCCTTGCGGAACAGCGCGTCGAATTGCGCGGGCGTGCCGGCGGCGGGCTCCAGCCCTTCGTCCGCGAAACGGCTGCGCACGGCAGGGTCCTTCAATGCCTCGCCCATCGCCGCATTCAGCTTCTGCACCACAGAGGCGGGTGTACCGGCGGGAACGAACACCCCGAACCAAACGGTCATCTCGAAACCGGGATAGGTTTCCGCCACGGTAGGCACGTCAGGCAACGCCGGCACGCGCTGTGCGCTGGCAACCGCGATGGGCTTGAGCTTGCCCGCCTTGATCTGCCCCACGAAGCCGGGCACCGTGCCGAAGGACATCATGATGTTGCCGCTGATGAGATCGGCCAGCGAATTCGCGGTTCCCTTGTAATGCACCATCATCAACTCGGCATTGCTGGCCTGTTCCAGCATCTCCGCGGCCAGGTGCGACATCTGGCCCGCGCCCGGCGTGCCCACCGTTACGTGGCGCGGATTTTGTTTGGCATAAGCCACCAGTTCCGGCACGGTATTGAACGGCGCCTTGGGATAGGCCGCCAGCAGCGTCGGAGAACTGGCCAGCTCGATCACCGGCACGAAATCCTTCTCAGTGTTGTACGGCAGGGACTTGTACAGCCACGGGTTGCTGGTGAGCGCGCTGTTGGTCATCAGGATGGTATAGCCATCCGGTGCGGCCTTGGCCACGTGATCGGCACCGATGATGCCTGAGGCGCCGGGACGGTTTTCCACCACCACCGATTGGCCCAGGATGGGCATCAGCTTCTGCGCCACCAGACGCGCCACGACATCGGATCCGCCACCAGGGGCGAACGGCGCGATCATGCGTATGGGGTGGTCCGGGTAGCCGGCCGCCGCTGCCGTGCCGGCCAGCGTGAGCGCCAGCGCCATGGTGAAGGCCTGCAAATGCCTGTGCATCATTGTCTCCTTGGTTTTTTATGATTGGAAGACTATAAACACCGTTCATGCCCCAAAAAAGCCACTTTCCAAGCGAAATACATCAGAAAAACTGAAGTGAGATGCGCAACCTCGATATGGAATTGCTGCGGACCTTCGTCGCAGTCGTGGAACGGGAGTCCTTCGCCGCCGCCGCGCACAGCGTGACGCGCAGCCAGTCGGCCGTGACGCAGCAAATGCAGCGGCTGGAAGCGCAGACCGGCAAGCGCCTGTTCGAACGCGTCGGGCGCGGCAAGCGGCTGACTGGCGAAGGCCGCCAACTGCTCGACTATGCGCGCCGCCTGCTGGCCATCAACGACGAAGCCTGCATGGCCATCGACGGCAGCAGCGTCTCGGGCGAGGTCCGCCTGGGCGCGCCGCACGATATCGCCGACACCATCCTGCCGAACCTCCTGGCGCATTGCTCCAGCCTGTACCCGGAGCTGCGCATCGCCATCCACATGGGACGCAGCCCGCATCTGGTGCAGTCGCTGCGGCAGGGTGACATCGACATGACGGTAGCCGCCTGCGAAGCGCCCGAATTGCGGGCCTTGACCTTGCGCACCTCCCCCATCGTCTGGATGTGCGCATCCGGGTACCGGCACGATCCGGCGCGCCCCCTGCCGCTGATCGTCGCCGCCGAATCCAGCCTGTTCCGGCGCCTGGCCATCGAGCATCTGGAACGCGCCGGCGTGCCGTGGCGCATCACTTACACTTCTCCCACGGTCGTGGGGGTGCGGGCCGCGGTACGCGCCGGCCTGGGCGTGACGGCGCGGTCCGTCGAAATGCTGGGCAGCGACCTGCGCGTGCTGGGCGACGATGCCGCCTTGCCGCGGCTGCCGGACGTCAGCTTCAATCTCTATCTCAGCTCCGTGGGCACCAAGCCCTTGGCGCAACGGCTTTTCGACTCACTGCAGCATTGCAGTTTCTGAAGGAGACACCATGCTTCCTGCAACGACGCGGCTACTCAAGGAGACCCTCATGCTCACCGCAACGCTGCGGCATCTGGAGGCTGCATCATGGTGACCGACGCCCTGCTCGCCTGGCTGCATTACCTGGCCATCTTCGGCCTGCTGGTTCCGATGGCCGCCCAGGCCGTGCTGCTGCGCCCCAATATGCAGGCGGCGACCGTAAGGCGCCTGGCCACCTACGACATGTTCTACGCTGCCTGTGCGGTGCTGGTCCTGGCGACCGGCCTGCTGCGCCTGTTCCTGGGCGCCAAGGGCGTGCAGTTCTACACGCCCAATCCCTGGTTCCACGCCAAGATGACCCTGTTCGTCGTCATCGCCCTGTGCTCGGCGCGGCCCACCATCGCCTTCATCAAATGGCGGCGCCAGGCCAGCCACCTGCCGGGTTTCGTCCCCACCAACCAGGAAATCGCCCGCATCCGCCGCTGGGTGATGATCGAAGCGCACCTGTTCCTGCTGCTGCCCCTGTGCGCGGCCATGATGGCCCGCGGCGTGGGACGGTAATATCGGCGGGTTGGAAGCGCGCACTGACACTGCCCATGATCTGGCGACTGCATTCGGCGCTGGGCATCCCGGCGGATAGTCTGATTCAAGCGCCTTCCCCGCTTGAATCAGATTATTTATCGTTTTACGTCATTAGTCGTGCAGGTTATTGTTCAGCCTCTAATCATTGCGTAAATCTATAAACGCAAACTGGAGACTGAATGATTGCCGCGTTGCTCGCCTCGGTTGCCCCTATCGCAATGCTGATTGCCCTGGGGTGGGAGCTACGCCGTCGCAAGGTCCTGTCGGATCCGTTCTGGGCGCAGGCCGAACGTCTCAGCTATTACATCCTGCTGCCCGCGCTATTCGTGCATGGCTTGGCGACCGCCAAGCTGGATGGCCTGCCTATCAAGGCGATGGTGGTGACGCTGGTCTGCTCGACGACCCTCGTGGCGCTGATGGTGCTGGCGACGCGCAAGACCGCCGGCGTGGGCGATCCGGCCTTCACTTCGATATTCCAGGGCGGGATCCGCTTCAACAACTACGTGGGGATTTCCGCGGCGGCCGGGCTGCTGGGCTCCCAGGGCGTGGCATTGGCCGCTGTCGCCAATGCCGCCATCATTCCCACCGTCAACGTCCTGTGCGTGCTGGTGTTCGCCCGCTACGGCAACATCGGCCAGCTGTCCTTGAAGAATGTGCTGAAGCAGCTGGCGCTGAACCCGCTGGTGGTGGCCAGCGTCGTCGGCATCGTGCTCAAGGCCACGGACTTTCCCCTGCCCGGCATATTCGAACAGGTGCTCAAGTCGCTGGGGCAAGCCTCCCTGCCGCTGGGCCTGTTATGTGTCGGCGCGGCCCTGGACTTCGCGGCCGCCCGCACGTGGATGCGGCCGACGATCTTCGCATCCGTATTCAAATTCGCCCTGATGCCCCTGGTCACCGTGCTGGCGTGCCACGTCTTCAACCTGAGCGGCCCGGCCGCGACTGCCGCCATCATCTTCCAGGCCCTGCCGACCGCGTCGTCTTCCTACATCATGGCGCGCCAACTGGGCGGCGACGCCCCCCTCATGGCCGGCATCATCGCCGTCCAGACCGTCATCGCCGGCATCTCCCTGCCCGCCTCGGTGCTGCTACTGACTTCGTGGCTATGAGCCGCAGCGCATAAAAAAAACCTGTGCAAAGCACAGGCTTTTTTCATCGCGAACCAAGCGACGCAAACTTAGCGACGCAATTACTTCTTCTTGCGATCCGGCACGTTGCGGCTGACCGAACCGGTGAACAACTGGCGCGGACGGCCGATCTTGTAGTCGGGATCGGACAGCATTTCGTTCCACTGGGCAATCCAGCCCACGGTACGCGCCAGCGCGAAGTTGGCCGTGAACAGCGCGGTCGGGATGCCGATGGCGCGTTGCACGATGCCCGAGTAGAAGTCGACGTTCGGGTACAGCTTGCGATCCACGAAGTACGGATCTTCCAGGGCGATACGTTCCAGTTCCATCGACAGCTTGAACAGCGGATCGTTTTCCAGGCCCAGGGCCGCCAGCACTTCCTTGCACGTCTGCTGCATCAGCTTGGCGCGCGGGTCGTAGTTCTTGTACACGCGATGGCCAAAGCCCATCAGGCGCACGCCCGAGTTCTTGTCCTTGACCTTCTCCATGAACTCGCCAACCTTGGCCACGCCGCCTTCGGCTTGCAGCTGCTCCAGCATCTGCAGGCAAGCTTCGTTGGCGCCGCCGTGAGCCGGGCCCCACAGGCAAGCCACACCGGCCGCGATGGCAGCGAACGGGTTGGTGCCCGACGAACCGCACAGGCGCACGGTCGAGGTCGACGCGTTCTGCTCGTGATCGGCATGCAGGATGAAGATGCGGTCCAGCGCGCGCTCGACCACTTCGTTCACCTTGTAGTCTTCGCACGGCGTGGCGAACATCATGCGCAGGAAGTTGCCGGTGTACGACAGGTCGTTCTGCGGATAGATGAAGGGCTGGCCTTGCGAATACTTGTACGCCATCGCCACCAGGGTCGGCATCTTGGCGATCAGGCGGATCGCGGAGATGTGACGGTGCTGCGGATTGGTGATGTCCAGCGAGTCGTGATAGAACGCCGACAGTGCGCCGACCAGGCCGGTCAGCACCGCCATCGGGTGCGCGTCACGGCGGAAGCCGCGCAGGAAGAAATGCAACTGCTCGTTGACCATCGTGTGATGGGTCACCTGCGAGTCGAAGTCCGCCTTTTGAGCGGCATCCGGCAGTTCGCCATTCAGGATCAGGTAGCAGATGTCGAGGAAGTCGGTTTTCACCGCCAGCTGTTCGATGGGGTAGCCGCGATACAGCAGCTCGCCCTTGTCGCCGTCGATGTAGGTGATGGCCGAAGAGCAAGCCGCCGTGGCCATGAAGCCCGGGTCATACGTGAACATACCCGTCTGGCCGTACAACTTGCGAATGTCGATGACGTCCGGACCTACCGTACCCTGGTAAATCGGGAATTCGACGGGAGCGGAGCCGTCCGAAAAAGATAGGGTGGCTTTGTTGTCTGACAGTTTCATCACATTCCTCTCTAAGTTATAGCTCGCGCATCTTGTGGATGATTTCGCGTAGCGTCGGCGTGTCCAGATCGCCTTCCGGCTCTTTTCTCGCCAGCAACAGATCGAGCAAGTCGTTATCGCCGATTTCGAACAGCTGCGTCAAAGCCGCAACGTCTTCATTCGTCAAGGACGACTCGTACGCGTCCAGGTACTTGGTAATAATCAGGTCGTTCTCGAGCAGACCGCGGCGCGCCCGCCAACGCAGGCGGGTGCGGTCAAGATCGGTAAGCTCGCTCATATTCACACCCTTCTATGACTAGACCGCGCGCCGGACCATCAGTTCCTTGATCTTGCCAATGGCCTTCGTCGGGTTCAGGCCCTTCGGGCAGACGTCGACGCAGTTCATGATGGTATGGCAACGGAACAGACGATACGGATCTTCCAGGTTGTCCAGACGCGAGCCCGTCGCTTCATCGCGGCTATCGGCGATGAAACGGTAGGCTTGCAGCAGGCCAGCCGGGCCGACGAACTTGTCCGGGTTCCACCAGAACGACGGGCACGACGTCGAGCAGCACGCGCACAGGATGCACTCGTACAGACCATCCAGTTCCTCGCGAGCTTCCGGCGACTGCAGGCGCTCACGCTCGGGCGGCGGCGTATCGTTGATCAGATACGGCGAGATCGAGTGGTACTGGTTGAAGAAGTGCGTCATGTCCACGATCAGATCGCGAATCACGGGCAAACCCGGCAGGGGCTTCAGCACGATAGGCTGCTTCAGCTCGAGCAGGTTGGTGGTACAGGCAAGCCCGTTCTTGCCATTGATGTTCATGGCGTCCGAACCGCACACGCCTTCACGGCACGAGCGGCGCAGGGCCAGGCTGTCATCGACATCGTTCTTGATGCGCACCAGCGCATCGAGAAGCATCTTGTCGGTGGGCTGGAGTTCGACGTCCAGCTTTTGCATATAGGGACGCTCATCCTTGTCAGGATCGTAGCGGTAGATCTCGAATTTAACGATACGCTTGGTGCTCATGCCAGCATCCTGCTTAGAAAGTACGCGCCTTGGGCGGGAAGGACTCGACGGTCAGCGGCTTCATCTGAACCGGCTTGTAGTCAAGGCGGCTACCCTCCGTGTACCAGAGAGTGTGCTTCAGCCAATTCTCGTCGTCGCGGGTCGGGTGGTCGTCCAGTGCGTGCGCGCCGCGGCTCTCGGTACGGTTGGCCGCCGACTTGATGGTGGCGCGTGCCACTTCAGTCATGTTGGCCAGTTCCAGCGCCTCGATACGGGCGGTGTTGAACACCTTGGACTTGTCGTTGAACGAAATGTGCTTGGCCTGTTCGGCCAGCTCTTCGATCTGACCCACGCCTTCGTTCAGCAGGTCCAGCGTGCGGAACACGCCGCAGTGACGCTGCATCGAGGCACGGATCGCGTTGGCGACATATTGGGTCTTCTCGCCACCGGTACGGCTTTCCAGCGCGTTGACGCGGTCCAGCGAGAAATCGACGGACGACTGCGACACTTGCTGGTGCGCGCGCTGGCGCTCCGGGTGCGAATTGACGATGTGGTTGCCCGTGGCGCGGCCGAACACGATCAGGTCCAGCAGCGAGTTGGTGCCCAGGCGGTTGGCGCCGTGCACCGACACCGCGGCGCATTCGCCGATGGCGTACAGACCGTTGACGACCTTGGCCTCGCCATCCTTCCAGTCGACCACCTGGCCGTGGTAGTTGGCCGGAATGCCGCCCATCTGGTAATGGATGGTGGGCACGACCGGAATCGGTTCCTTGATCGGGTCGACGTTGCCGAACTTGATGGCGATTTCACGGATCGAGGGCAGACGCTTGTTGATGACGTCCGCGCCCAGGTGATCCAGCTTCAGCACCACGTAGCTGCCGTCCGGACCGCAACCGCGGCCTTCCTTGATTTCCTGGTCCATCGAGCGCGACACGAAGTCACGCGGTGCCAGATCCTTCAGCGTGGGCGCATAGCGCTCCATGAAGCGTTCGCCATCCTTGTTCAGCAGGATGCCGCCTTCGCCACGCACGCCTTCGGTGATCAGCACGCCCGCGCCGGCCACGCCGGTGGGGTGGAATTGCCAGAACTCCATGTCCTGCAAGGCGATGCCCGCGCGCGCCGCCATGCCCAGGCCGTCACCGGTGTTGATGAAGGCATTGGTGGAAGCAGCCCAGATACGGCCCGCGCCGCCGGTGGCCAGCACCGTGGTCTTGGCTTCGAGCAGGTAGATTTCGCCGGTTTCCATTTCCAGCGCGGTCACGCCGACGACGTCGCCGTTTTCAGCGCGCACCAGGTCCAGCGCCATCCATTCCACGAAGAACTGGGTCCGCGTGGCGACGTTGCGCTGGTACAGGGTGTGCAGCAAGGCATGGCCCGTACGGTCGGCGGCGGCACAGGCGCGCTGCACCGGTTTTTCGCCGAAGTTGGCGGTATGGCCGCCGAAGGGGCGCTGGTAGATGGTGCCGTCCGGGTTACGGTCGAACGGCATGCCGAAGTGCTCCATCTCGTAGACGGCGCTGGGCGCTTCACGGCACATGAATTCGATGGCGTCCTGGTCACCCAGCCAGTCCGACCCCTTGACGGTGTCGTACATGTGCCAGTACCAGTTGTCTTCGCTCATATTGCCCAGCGAAGCGCTGACACCGCCCTGCGCCGCAACGGTGTGCGAACGGGTCGGGAATACTTTGGACAGCACCGCCACGGACAGGCCGGCTTGGGCCAGTTGCAGGGAACAGCGCATGCCGGCACCGCCGGCGCCTACCACCACCACATCGAATTGGCGGCGCGGCAAGGATTTCTTGACAGCGACCACGGCTTAGAGCCTCCAGATAATTTGCGCGAAATACACGACCGAGCCGACCAGCCACAGGATGGTCAGGACCTGCAGCAGCAGGCGCACGCCCACGGCGCGCACATAGTCCATCCAGATGTCGCGCACGCCGATCCAGGCGTGATAAGCCAGCGACAGGAAAGCCAGCGTGACCAGCAGCTGGCCCAGCGGCAGCGCGTAGACGTGGAAAGTGAAGAGCGCCTTCCAGCTTTCGTACGTAAAGCCCGGCATGACCAGCACGCCGATGAACAGCACCAGCGTATAGACCGCCATGATGATCGCGGTCAGGCGCTGGGCCAGGAAATCCATCACGCCATAGTGGGCGCCGACAACCAGGCGCTTGGGCCCGTAATTCTTACTCGCGGCCATTACCAGACTCCGAACAATTTGAGACCGAACACCACGGTCAGCGCCAGGCTGACCCCGAACACGACACCGGCCGACTTGCGGGCCGATTCCTTGTCGATACCCATATGCAGATCCAGCATCAGGTAGCGGATGCCAGCGCAGAAATGGTGCAGATAGCCCCAGATCAGAACCAGCAGTATCAGTTTGACGATCGGATGGCCCACCACCGAGGCCACGCTGGCGAAGCTTTCAGGCGACGCCAGACTGGCGCCAAGCAACGGCAGGATGACCAAGGGAATACAGAGGAACAACAACGCGCCACTGACGCGATGAAGAATCGACAGACGGCCAGCCAAAGGCAGGCGGTACTTGGCGATTTGACCAATGGTGATATTGCGAAACTGCGGACGCGGCTTGGCAGCTGTGTCGGACATGACGACCTCGGTTGTCTCGAAACTAAAACTCGTGATGGCGGGAATGCCGGATCCTGGACGGGTCTCCAGACTCAACCCTCGGGGGTAAAACTTATCTATTTTCGCCCATGTAACGGGTTGCTATCAAATCGACTGAAAAACTCCATCAATTCAAACTATTGCGATAGTGATAGCGATCGGTACGGTACAAGCCACGACGGACTTCCATGGGCCGATCGCCATAAGTGTAGGAAATGCGCTCCACCTGCAACAGGGGCGTTCCCATCGCCAGGTCCAGCGCGGTGGCGGCCTCTTCCGTAGCGGAGACGGCGCGCAATTTTTCATCGGCGCGGATCATGCTCACGCCGAACTCGGATTCGAAAAAACCGTAGAGCGGCGCCTTGTTGGCGCTGAGCGCTTCCACGGTCAGGCCGCGGAAGGCCGATCCCGGCAGGTAGATATCGTCCAGCACCGTGGGCACGCCGCCGAACGTCAGCAGGCGACGCAGCGCGAACACGGTTTCGCCGGCGCGCAATTCAAGTGCCCGCGCCACGTCGGCCGGCGCGCGCAGGCGGCGACAGTCGATGATGCGGCTTTCGGCGGTTTCGGTTTCGGCGCCCTCGTCGGCGGCCAGGCGCAGGAAGCGGAAACGGACGCGCGCTTCGTGATGCGTGGCGACGAAAGTGCCCTTGCCCTGGCGGCGCAGCAGCACGTGTTCGGCGGCCAGTTCATCGACGGCCTTGCGCACGGTGCCCTGGCTGACCTGGAAACGGGCAGCGAGATCAATTTCGCTGGGGATCAGTTCACCCGGCTTCCACTCGCCACGATCCAGGCTCTGCACCAGCAGGTCCTTGATCTGGCGATAAAGCGGACTGAAAGCGGCGCTCGCGCCGGCCGGACGGCCAGCGGCATTCTTATTCCAAGCGGGGGCTTCTAGCCGGGGATCTGCCATTGATTTTTTTCGGTTTGCCGGCGGCCGCGACGTCGCAGGCAGGTACCTGAAACGGGGCTGTCGCCGAGCGGCGCTATTGTTGCACAACGGCATGACGCATGTCCAACGTCTTATGTCTTATATAAGATATAAGTCCAAATTGACGTAAACGTCATGTTCGCCTTAGGATACGCCCTGCTTAGCGGGGCTTCCACCGTAGTGTCATTGCACTGCAATAGGCAATCGTTCCGCAGGCGCAAAAGACTTTTCCAAAGTCAGCAGGGATCCGCTTTTGGCGGACTCAACGATTACACTATTCGCCGAGATTTTTCTCGACGACCCTTACGGAGAATTTTCATGTCCAAGCCCGCTATGCGCGTTGCCGTCACCGGCGCCGCCGGTCAAATCGGCTACGCCCTGCTGTTCCGCATCGCATCCGGCGAAATGCTCGGCAAAGACCAGCCCGTCATCCTGCAATTGCTGGAAATCCCCGACGAAAAGGCGCAGAAAGCCCTCAAGGGCGTCATCATGGAACTGGACGATTGCGCCTTCCCGCTGCTGCAGGAAGTGACTGCGCACAGCGATCCGCGCACCGCCTTCAAGGACATCGACGTTGCCCTGCTGGTTGGCGCCCGCCCGCGCGGCCCCGGCATGGAACGCAAGGACCTGCTGACCGTCAACGCCCAGATCTTCACCGCTCAAGGCAAGGCCTTGAATGAAGTGGCCAAGCGCACCGTCAAGGTCCTGGTGGTCGGCAACCCCGCCAACACCAACGCCTACATCGCCATGAAGTCGGCGCCGGACCTGCCCGCCAAGAACTTCACCGCCATGCTGCGCCTGGATCACAACCGTGCCCTGTCGCAACTGTCGGCCAAGTCCGGCAAGCCGGTCGCGGACATCGAGAAGCTGGTCGTGTGGGGCAACCACTCGCCCACGATGTATCCGGACACCCGTTTCGCTACCGTCGGCGGCCAGGCCCTGAACAAGATCATCAACGACGACGCCTGGAACAAGGACACGTTCATCCCCACCGTGGGCAAGCGCGGCGCCGCCATCATCGACGCGCGCGGCCTGTCGTCGGCTGCCTCGGCCGCCAACGCCGCCATCGATCACGTGCGTGACTGGGTGCTGGGCACCAACGGCAAGTGGGTCACCATGGGCGTGCCCTCGGATGGTTCCTACGGCATTCCCGAAGGCATCATCTACGGCGTGCCGGTCACCACGGCCAACGGCGAATACACCGTCATCAAGGATCTGGAAATCGACGCGTTCTCGCGCGAACGCATGGACTTCACGCTGAAAGAGCTGCTCGAAGAGCGCGATGGCGTGAAAGACCTGCTGAAGTAATCCGGCAGTAACTGAAAAATGGGCCCGCGCAAACGGGCCCATTTTTTCAGCCCGCGTGACTGATTCATCGCGTGGCCGGCGAGCGGTTGCCGCTACCATCGAATATCCCACCGTTGTTGAGCCAAGGAGCAGACAAATGAGTACCTCCAGTACCCAGGAAACCAAAGAGCAGGAAAAGCCGGGTTTCAAGCCGAAGAAATCGGTGGCCCTGTCCGGCGTGGTGGCCGGCAATACGGCCCTGTGCTCGGTTGGCCGCAGCGGCAATGACCTGCACTATCGCGGCTACGACATCCTGGACATCGCCGATACCAGCGAGTTCGAGGAGATCGCCTATCTGCTGGTTCACGGCAAGCTGCCCAACAAGGCCGAACTGAAGGCCTACAAGCTGAAGCTGCGGGCCCTGCGCGGCCTGCCGGTGCAATTGCAGGTGGCGCTGGAAGCGCTGCCGGCCGCCAGCCACCCGATGGATGTGATGCGCACCGCCGTGTCGGTGCTGGGCTGCGTGCTGCCCGAGAAGGACGATCACAACACCCCGGGCGCGCGCGACATCGCCGACCGGCTGATGGCCAGCCTGGGGTCGGCCCTGCTGTACTGGTATCACTACAGCCATAACGGCCGTTCCATCGACGTCGAGACCGACGACGACAGCATCGGCGGGCACTTCCTGCATCTGCTGCATGGCAAGGAGCCGTCCGATGAATGGGTCAAGGCGATGCACACGTCGCTGATCCTGTACGCGGAACATGAGTTCAACGCCTCGACCTTCACCTGCCGCGTGGTGGCAGGTACCGGGTCGGACATGTATTCGGCCATCACTGGCGGCATCGGCGCGCTGCGCGGGCCCAAGCATGGCGGCGCCAATGAAGTGGCGTTCGAAGTGCAAAGCCGCTACGACTCGCCCGACGACGCCGAGGCCGATATCCGCCGCCGCGTCGAGAACAAGGAAGTGGTGATCGGCTTCGGCCATCCGGTGTACACGGTTTCCGACCCGCGCAACAAGGTGATCAAGGATGTGGCGCGCAAGCTGTCCAAGCAGGCCGGCACCACCAAGCTGTACGACATTGCCGAGCGCCTGGAATCGACCATGGCGGAAATCAAGAAGATGTTCCCCAATCTGGATTGGTTCTCGGCCGTCAGCTACAACATGATGGGCGTACCCACCGCCATGTTCACGCCGCTGTTCGTCATCGCCCGCACGGCCGGCTGGTCCGCGCACATCATCGAGCAGCGTATCGACAACAAGATCATCCGGCCTACCGCGAATTACACGGGCCCGGAAGATCGGAAGTTCGTCCCGATCGAGAAACGGAAGTGATGTAAACAAAGCCGGCTGACGCCGGCTTTGTTTCATTTGTCGGAGGCAAACCCTTCGACATTGCGCGGTACCGCAGTCTTGGGGCGATAGCCCAAAAAAAGGGGCCTTGGGGGGCTAACCCCCCAAAAAACAAAAATCTCTTTCACCGGAGGAGCCGTTGTAGAAGGCAGACGCCCTGGCGCCAGAAATTCCGTATTTATGTAGGAATTATGTAAGAGATCGGGTTACCCTTTCCGCTTCCTGAAAGCTGTCCCCCCTTCCGTTTCCCAATGTCCCCTGTGCTCACCTACGCGCTGACCGTCGCTTTCAACGTTTTTGTCGCCTGTTTCTTCATCGCGGTCGTCTCCCTGGCCACGATCTATCTGTTCAAGCTCAACGAGCTGAACGACACCATGCGTCATCCGATGCTGGCCAAGCAACCGTTCAAGAAACTGCCGCGGGTACTGCAGGCGGGCATCCTGCAGGATTACTTCCTGCACCTGTTCTTCCCGAAGATGCAATTCGGCCTGTTCGGCTATGCCAATCGCATCCTCGCCCACATCGATCCGAAGAAAGTCCCCCTGCGCCTCAAATGGCCCTTGATGGGCCTCTGGGCCGGCTGCTGGGTCGGCCTGATCGCCATGATCGCGCTGTGGACGCTGATGCTCCTGCGCCGCTGAACGCATTGCAGCGCTGATGCCATTGCAGCGCTGATGCCGCCGCGGCACGGAATCGCTGCCTGCCGTCGCCGCTGCGCGGCCGATCGCCCCACATACCATTGCATCGCGCCCCCTTTGCGTTCAAGCTTGCGCTTTTCGCGAGGAGACGCTTGTGATCAAGATCTGGGGCCGGGCCAACTCGGTCAACGTACAAAAAGTGCTGTGGTGCTGTGAGGAACTGGGCTTGCCCTACGACCGCATCGACGCAGGCCTGCAGCACGGCCGCAATAACGAGCCGGAATACCTGGCCATGAATCCCAACGGCCGCGTGCCGACGCTGGAGGACGGTGATTTCGTCCTGTGGGAATCGAATTCGATACTGCGTTATCTGGCCATGGAATACGGCGCCGGCCACCCGGACCTGTACCCCGCCGCCCCGCGCGTGCGCGCCAGCATCGACCGCTGGCTGGACTGGACCCTGTCCACGCTGCAACCCGCGGAACGCAATGTGTTCTGGGGCATGGTCCGCACGCCGCCAGCGGAACGCGACATGGTCGCCATCCAGAAGGGCGCCGACGCCTGCGGCGCGCTATGGCGGATGCTGGACACCCACCTTGCCGGCCGCAAGTACGCGGAAGGCAACGCTTTCTCCCTCGCTGACATTGTCCTCGGCGCCTACTGCCGCCGCTATCTGGACCTGGACGGCATCCAGCGTCCGGACCTGCCTGCCCTGCGCAATTGGTACGAGGGCATAAAACAGCGCCCTGCCTTCCAGCGCTACGTCGCGCCGGCCTTGACCTGATCGGCGCGCGGCTGCGGCTACTGCCACCGCTGGTGGCAGGTGATCGGTAGCGCTTCAGGTTAACGAAACCTCATCCCCCGTATATCTATGCTGTTGACCGGCCTCGCGCTGCGTCGCAGCGATCCGGCGATCAATGACTTCCTACGTCACAAAACATCCATGACCATCGAACTTCACACCTGGAATACGCCCAACGGCCGCAAGATCAGCGTTGCGCTGGAAGAAATGGGCCTGCCCTATTCGGTGCACCCCGTCGACATCCGCAACGGCGAACAGCACAAGCCGGAATTCCTGCGCATCAGCCCCAATAACCGCATTCCGGCCATCATCGACCCGCAAGGTCCGGAAGGAAAATCGGTCAGCGTGTTCGAATCGGGCGCCATCCTGCTGTACCTGGGCGAGAAAACCGGCAAGTTCCTGCCAGCCAGCCTCGCCGACCGCATCCCGGTGCTGGAATGGCTGATGTGGCAGATGGGCGGCTTCGGCCCCATGCCCGGCCAGGCCCATCACTTCCTTGGCCTGGACAACGAAGCCGACCGCCGCTACGGCGCGCAACGCTATGTGGCGGAGACCCGCCGCCTGTACGGCGTGCTGGATCGCCGCCTGGCCGAAGTGGAATTCGTCGCGGGCCCCTTGTCGGTGGCCGACTTCGCCATCGTCGGCTGGGCCTGGCGCCACGAAAAGCACAAGGTCGACCTGGCCGACTTCCCCAACGTGAAGCGCTGGTACGAAGCCCTGATGGCCCGCCCCGGCGTCAAGCGTGGCTTCGAAGTGAAGCTGGATAAATAACGCAGGAAACCGCCGGGCACGCGGCTCAGCCTTTTTTCTCACATAACGGCGGCGCCGCGGGATTCGCGGCGAAGACATCCACGATTGCATCGGCCACCGCCCGCACGCGGCCCGACCGATGCAGGTCGCCATGCAGCACCATCCAGATGTCATAGTGCTCCGCGCGATCCGGCCACACCCGCTTCAAGCGCGGGTCGCTTTCCGCCAGGTACACCGGCAACTCGGCCAGCCCCAACCCGGCCCGCACCGCCTCCCGCAGCACCAGGCCCGAATTCACTTCCATCGCCACCCGCGCGTTCGCATAGGGTTCACCGGCCAGGGTATCCGGCCGCGTCATCATCAGCGCACGCTGGTAGATCACCACCGCATGCCCTTCGAACGCCGTGCCCCGGCGCGGCTCGCCGTGCGCTTTCAGATAAGCCTTGCTGGCGTACAAACCCATCTCCCGCCGCGACAGCCGGCGCGAAATCAAATCCGGATTATCCGGCCGTATGTTGCGCACGGCGATGTCGGCATCGCGCCGCGCCAGATTGGTCAACTGCATGGAAGTGGTCAGCACCACGCGCAAATCCGGATGCGCGGCCTGCACCTGCTGCACCGCGGCGATCATCAGATGGCTTCCTATGGTGTCCGATGTGGCCACCCGCACCGTGCCGGATACCCGCTCGTCGGTGCCCTGGGTCTGGCGCACCAGTTGATCGGCCGCGCGCTCCATGGCCTCGGCCGCCTGCAAAGCCAATTCGCCCGCCCGGGTAGGCACGTAGCCATTGGAAGTGCGCAGGAACAGGCGCGCGTCCAGCGATTTTTCCAGGGCGGCCAGACGGCGTCCCACCGTCGCCTGGTCTATCTGCAGCAGCGCCGCGGCGGCGCGCAGGGTGCCGGTGCGGTAGACCGACAGGAATATCCGGGTATTGTCCCAATCCATGGAATCCGTTCCTTGTTCACGCGCGCAGCCTGCGAATCTGCATCCTCGGACAGCAATAATACGTATATTTGCATCACTCCGGCGGCGTTATGATGCGCCGCACGATGAGTACGCACACTACCTCCCCTGCCCTGCATACCCCCGCCGCCCCCCTGCTGCCCCTGGTCACGCTGGCCATCGGCTTCGTCATGGCCATCCTGGACGTCACGGTGGTGAACGTGGCGCTGACGGACATCGCCAAGCAGCTGACCGTGCCGTTGGCGGGACTGGTGTGGGTGGTCGACGGCTACACCTTGACCTTCGCCGCCATGCTGCTGGCCGGCGGCGGCCTGGCGGACCGCTATGGCGCCAAGACCCTGTACCTGAGCGGCCTGGCGGTGTTCGTGCTGGCTTCCGTGCTGTGCGGCCTGGCGCCCAGCGGCGCAGCGCTGGTGGCCGCGCGCTTCCTGCAAGGCCTGGGCGCGGCGCTGTTCATGCCCAGTTCCCTGTCCCTGCTGGCCCATGCCTATCCCGACGAGACCGTACGCCAGCGCATGCTGGGCCTGTGGTCGGCCATCGTGTCGGTGGCCGCCGCATCGGGGCCGCTGGTGGGCGGCATCCTGATCGACCGTTTCGGCTGGCGCAGCATCTTCCTGATCAACGTGCCGCTGGGCCTGGTGGGACTGATACTGGCGAGCAAGGTCATCACGCCCGTGGCGCGCCATCCCAAGACCATCAACTTCCTCAGCCACGCTTGCGGCATGGCGGCCCTGGGCGCACTGAGCTACGTCCTGATCCAGGGGCCGGTGGAAGGCTGGCTGTCGGCGCCTATCGTGGGCGCCGCCACCTTGACGGTGCTGGCCGCCGGCGCCTTCATCCTGCACGAACGCCGCAGCGCCGAGCCGCTGCTGCCGCGCGCCTTGTTCGAAACGCCCCGCTTCGGCGCCGCCAACCTGCTGGGCTTCCTGATCAACTTCGGCGGCTTCGGCCAGCTGTTCCTGCTCAGCCTGTTCCTGCAACAGGCCCGCAACGCCACGCCCCTGCAAGCCGGCCTGCAGTTGCTGCCCACCATCGCGGTCTATACCGTGGGCAATCTGGCGGTGCCGAACCTGGTGGGGCGCTTCGGTCCCCACCGCACGCTGCTGGCCAGCATCATCAGCTCCACCGTGTTCGCGGCCCTGACCACCCTGGTGCTGCGGCCCGACACCGCTTACTGGATCTTCGCGCTGCTGCTGGCGCTGGCTAACCTGGGCATGGGCGTCGCCGTGCCTGTCATGACGGCCACCGTCATGCAGGTGGCCGGACGGATGCATTCGAACGTGGCGGCGGCCAGCCTCAATGCCAATCGCCAGATCGGCGTGCTGGTCGGTGTGGCCTTCATGGGGACCGTCCTGCATAGTCAGAACGACTGGGGCATCTCCCTGCCTGTCGCCTTCGGCGCGATCACCCTGGTCTACCTGGCCGGCGTGGGCCTGGTATGGCGCTACCTGACCCCGGCCAGCCCTGCCGCGTGACATTTTCGCGGCGCCGCGAGTGCGGCCCGCGGCGCCCCGCTGGCCTGTGGGGCGATCCGTCCTTGCAAGGACGCCCTCGTATACAGCTAATTACGGTCCTTCACGCCGCTGAAACTGACTATTACCTTACTCGTTGTTAGCATGGGGGTCTTCACTCAGCACACGCCCATGCAAGAACAGCCCGATACCTCCGCTCCGCCGTCCCCACCCTATCAACCGGTCGTCCTGTCCATCCTGCATCGGCGCGCCTGCCGCGAGATACTCGACGCCCCTTGCGGTTTCGGTTGGCTGGGGCAAACTTTCAAGGGGCAGGCGACCGACTCCATCCACATCGACGGTGTCGGCATGTGGGAATTCCCGTCTCGCTACAGCGGTTACCGTGACGTACGCGAACACGATCTGGACCACCCTCTGCCAGCCATGGGCCCGTCCTACGACGCGGTGGTCTGCGGCGAAGCGTTGCATTTGCTGTGCAATCCCGGCGTGGCGCTGGAGAGCTTCCGCAAGCAGTTGCGGCCCGGCGGCACCCTGATCGTCACCACGCCCAACACCTGGTATATGCGTTCCAGGCTGCAGTACCTGTTACGAGGCTTCCATTCCGGCTTCGCGCCCGCCGTGGGCAAGCGGCGCGGTGAATATATTCCCTTCATTCCCTGGTCATTCACGCAACTGCATCTGATGCTGAGCCGGTACGGCTACACGGACATCACTTTGCATGACGTCGATGAGCCCAAGCCCAAGCGCATGGTCGAGTATGCCCTCGCCGTACCCGGGCTGATGTACATCCGCCGCAAGAAGCAGCGTGCAGGGTGCGACGAGGAACGGCGCTACTGGGAACAGGCCGGATCCAGGCAGTCGATGTATGGACGTTGGCTGGTGGTCTCCGCGCGGGCGCCGGCGGAAAGTTGAATGCGCCAGCTGGGGCAGCGATCTGGGGCTGAAGTGCGAAAGGGCCGCCGGCCGCGCGCGCGTTGACGCAGTTGCGGTATCGTCCCGCCTGATCCCTGTTCCGAGATGCCGATGTCCATCAACGCCTCCCCCTGTCCTTGCGACAGCGGCCGCCCCTATTCGAGTTGCTGCGGCCGTTGGCATGCCGGTGCCTTGCACTTGCAGGCCCCCGATGCCCAGGCCTTGATGCGGTCCCGCTATAGCGCGTTCGTCCTCGACCTGACCGACTATCTCCGCGACACCTGGTATCCAGGCACCCGCCCCGGCAACATCGAAACCAATCCGCCCGGCCTGAAATGGCTGGGCTTGAGCGTCAAGGCACATCGCGTACAGGACGAGACCCACGCCACCGTGGAGTTCGTCGCGCGCAGCCGCTGGCAAGGCAAAGGCGAACGCCTGCACGAAACCAGCCGCTTCGTGCTGGAAGATGGCCGCTGGTTCTACGTGGACGGCGACATCCACCAGAAGTAAGGCTTCGGCCGATCGTATACCTTTAGACAATTCAACGACACGCTTCTATACTCGCGCAGCCACCTCTGTTGGTCCACCTGGGAGCTGCCATGAGAATAATCACCACTGCACTTTTCGCCGCACTGACCCTTGCCTCGACGGCCGCGCTGGCCGCGGACAACAAGAACGTACGCGTCACGCCACTGGGCGGCATCGACGGCGAGTTCTGCCCGCAGGATCGCGCCTTGATCTTCGAGGATCCCAACGGCACGCGCATTCTCTATGATCCGGGCCGCACGGTGGCCGGCGCCGACGATCCCCGCCTGGGCAAGATCGACCTGATCCTGATCAGCCATATGCACGGCGACCACGTGGGCAATGCGCACAACAAGGCGCCCAATTCCGGCACCTGCGCGAATCCCGATGTATCGGTGTCCTCCGTGCCCAATACGCTGGCCGTGGAAATCGCGCTGGCGAAAAAATCGAAGATCGTCAGCGGCAGCGACATGCCGGCGTTCTTCGCCGCCAAGCTCAAGGCCAATGGCGGTGACCCCGCCAATGCGGTGCTGGCGCGCTTCGGCGGCAGTGCGACCCTGGGTGGCGTACGCATCGCCACGGTCACGGCCATGCACAGCAATGGCGTCGACCCCGACTTCATCGGCGGCGAACTGGGCAAGGAGATGAAGGCCGCCGGTATCTACGGCGACGCGGGCCTGGCAACCGGTTTCGTGGTGACGTTCAGCAATGGCCTGGTCACCTACCTGTCTGGCGACACGGGCGTGACGGCGGACCAGGACCGCGTCGTGCGCGGCCTGTATCACGCCAAGCTGGCGGTCATGAACATGGGCGACGGCTTCACGACCGGACCGAAGGAAGCGGCCTATGTGATCAATGACCTGGTCAAGCCGGTTTCGGTCATCCCCTCGCACGCCAATGAAGTCGGCACCGTCAACGGCAAGGTCCGCCCGGGCAGCCGCACCGAGGTCTTCATCAAGCTGGTCCATGCGCCGTCCTATGTGCCCTTGTCGGGGAAGACGATGGCGTTCGACTCGAACGGCCGCTGCGCTGAAGGGTGCAAATAGCATGGCTGGCGCGTGCGCGGACATTCCGCGCACGCGAATGCTCCGGTATAGGCGCGACCGGGGCATGGACTAAAGCCGTATGGATCGTCCGGCTGGCTTCTGGCACCATATACGTGCCCCGCGGGCGGCCGATCGTGCCGCCCCGTCACGAAAATGGGGAGTCCGCATGGTCGTGCGCCCTCGCAGCGAAGTCGCTCGCAGCTTCTTTCTGATCGTGGTGCTGTCGGCCTTGCTCGCCGGCAGCCTGTACATCCTGCGGCCATTTCTTCCCGGCCTGATCTGGGCCGGCACCATCGTCGTCGCCACCTGGCCCCTGCTGCTGTGGCTGCAGGGCCGCGTGGACAACCGGCGCTGGCTGGCGGTGCTCATCCTCATGGCCTGCCTGGTGGTGGTCATGGTCCTGCCCCTGTACCTGACGATAGACACCTTCGCGGAGCGATCCGACGAGATCGTGGGCGCCATCCGCAGGCTGCCGACCTATACCCTGTTTCCGCCCCCATCCTGGGTCCACGATGTGCCACTGGTCGGCCCGCGCGCGACGGCCGAATGGCAACGGCTGTCGGATGTCGGGCCTGGCGGCCTGCTGGCCCGGGTCGAACCTTACCTGACGATGGCGGCCCGCTGGGCCCTGGGCCATGCCGCCGTGTTGGGGGCTTTCGGCATCCACATGGTGGTCACGCTGGTCTTGTCGGGCATCCTGTATGTGCACGGCGAGGCGGCGGCAAGGTTCATCTGCGACGGCGCGGTGCGGCTGGCCGGTCCGGCGGGCGAAGTGGCCGTCACCCTGGCAGGCCAGGCGATCCGCGCAGTCGCCATGGGAATCGTGCTGACGGCTGCCACGCAGACGGCGCTGGGCGGGCTCGGACTGTGGGCGGCCGACGTGCCTGTGGCCGGCATTCTTACCGCCGTCATGCTGCTGCTTTGCATTGCACAGATAGGGCCACTGCTGCCCATGCTGGCCGGCGTGATTTTCCTGTATCGGGCAGATGCCAACGTCGCGGCCACCTTGCTGCTGCTGTGGGCGATCGTAGTGGGAACCATGGATAACGTCATGCGGCCATGGCTGATCAGCCGCGGCGTGCGCATACCCCTGCTGCTGATCCTGTCCGGGGTGATCGGCGGCATGCTGGCATTCGGACTGGTGGGCTTGTTCATCGGGCCCGTGGTACTGGCCGTCACGCAAGCCATGCTGCGGGCGTGGGTACAGGGAACGCCGCTGGCGTCCCCTGCTGCGTCAGATACCAAGCCAGATACCAAGGAGCCCGTCTGAACCAGGATCAGCCGCGTTGGCCGACGGCGCGGTCGACCATTGCGGGGGCCATGCCCAGGTAGTTTTCCGGCGCGGTCAGGCGGTCGATGGCGGCACGGTCCAGGTGGCGCGTGACGTCGGGCATGTTCGCCAACACTTCAGCCAGGCTGCCACCGTGTTCGTTGACCTGCCGGCAGGCGGCGTAGACGACGTCATGCGCCTGCTGGCGCCCCATGTGCGGGGCCAGTCCCATCATCACGGCCTCCGCCACGATCAGGCCGCGCGAAACGCCCAGGTTTTCGCGCATGCGCGCTTCGTCGACGATCAGCCCGCTCAACATGAATTTGGCCTGATGCAGCGCCCCAGCCGACAGTACGAAGCTTTCCGGGACCGCGATCCATTCCGCATGCCACGGCCCGGTCGCCCGCTCGAAGTCCTGCACCATGGCGTCCAGCATCAGTCCCGCATGCTGCCGCACGGCCTTGGACGCAGCCAGCATCAACTCGCTGGAAATCGGATTGCGCTTCTGCGGCATGGTGCTGCTGGCACCCCGTCCCGTGACGAAAGGCTCGTAGACTTCGGCGAACTCCGTGGCCGCCATCAGCATGACATCCAGCGCAATCTTGCCCAGCGATCCCGTCACCAGCCCCAGGAAATTCACCGCTTCGGCCAACCCATCGCGGGCCACATGCCAGGTCGTCGCCGGCACGCCCAGCCCCAGTTCCTCCATCAGGGCCTGCTGCACGGCCAGGCCCTGGTCGCCCAGCGAAGCCAGGGTGCCCGCGGCGCCGGCGAACTGCCCCACCAGGACACGCGGGCACAGTTGCGCCAGACGTTCGGCATGGCGATCGAACATCGCCAGCCAGATCGCCGCCTTGTAGCCGAAGGTGATGGGCAAGGCCTGCTGCAGATGCGTGCGGCCCGCCATGGGCGTGTCGCGGTGCTTGGTCGCAAGCGCGGCCAGCACACGGCGCAGTTCCTCGATGTCGTCGTGGACGATGTCCAGCGCGGCACGCACTTGCAGGATCACGGCCGTGTCCATGATGTCCTGCGTGGTGGCGCCCCAATGCACGTAGCGGCCCGCTTCCTCGCCGCACAGCTTCACCAACTGGTGGACCAGCGGCAGGATGGGATAGCCGACGATGTCGGTTTCGTGGCGCAGATGATCGAGGTCGAGATCGGCAAAGCGAGACCGCTCGGCGATGACCTTGGCCGCATCGGCGGGAATCACGCCGACGCGCGCCTGGGCCCGCGCCAGCGCCACTTCCACCTCGATATAGCGCTCGATGAGCGCGCGATCGTTGAAGATTTCGCGCATCGCGGGCGTGCCGAAGGCATCGCGAAACAGCACGGAGTCGAGCACCGTGGTGGCGCCTTGGAAATTTGCGATAGTCATCAGGAATCCTTGTTGTCCGTAATATCAGCGCGGCGTCGCCAACTTCTCCAGCCAGGGCCGCAGATTGTCTTTCTCTTCCAGCCCGAAGCCGGCGGCGTCGGTGGGGCGGACCAACCCGCCGCCCAGCCCGCAACCCTTGGGATAGCCGCCAAAAGGCTGGAACACGCCGGGATAGGCTTCGCAGCCGCCCAGCTCCAGGCCGACGGCGATGTGCAGGTTGATCAGATGCCCGCCATGCGGATAGGCCTGGGCCCGGTCGTAGCCGCGCGCTTCCATCAGGGCCAGCATGCGTGCGTACTCGGTCAGCCCGTAGCACAGGCCCGCATCCATCTGGAAAATGTCCTTGCCCGCCCGCATGCCGCCGAACTGCAGCAGGTTGTTGACGTCCGGCAGGGAGAACAGGTTTTCACCGGTGGCCACCGGCAAGGAATACGCTTCGGTCAATTGCCGGTTCAGGTCGTAGTCGAGCGGGTCGCCCACCTCTTCGAACCAGCGCAGCCGATAAGGCTCGATCGCGCGGGCGCAGGCCAGCGCGGTCGGCAGGTCGTAGCGGCCGTTGACGTCCACCGACAGCCGGCTGCCGTCGCCCGCCACGGTCAGGGCCGCCTCGATACGCTTGAGGTCCGTGGCCAGCGGCGCGCCGCCTATCTTCATCTTGTAGGCCTGGTAGCCCTGCGCCTGGTAGCCCAGCAGCTCTTCACGCAAACGCGCGGTGCCGTCGCCGGCGCTGTCGGGGTAGTAATAGCCGCCCGCCGCGTAGACATCGACCCCCGCCTTCTTGCCGGCGCGACCGTAATGGCGCGAGATACCCACGTGCGCGGGCTCGTCATCCAGCTTGGCGTTGAGGTCCCAGGCCGCGAGTTCCAAGGCACCCGCGGCGGCGGCGCGATCGCCGTGGCCGCCGGGTTTCTCGTTGCGCATGACGGTCTGCAATACCTTGGCGGGATCGAGCCGCCGCCCGCCGTCATCGAGCAGGCTCTCGGGCGGCGCCTTGAGCAGGCGGGGAATCATGCGGTCGCGCAGGATGCCACCTTGCGCATAGCGGCCGATCGAATCGAACGCATAGCCGATGACGGGTTTGCCGTCGCGGATCACGTCGCTGACCAGTGCCACCAGGGAGATGTCGTGTTCCGAGAAATTGACGAGGGCATTGGCGACATTGCCCTCCATGGGGACCGAGATCTCACGGATCGCAGTGATTTTCATGATGCTGGGTTCCTTCTGTTTCTTGGAGTACGTTGCGGGCTCAGAGCGACGCATTGACGGGTCGCCCGAGCGCCCGGTGATATTCAGCCTTGGCCACGCCTTCATCGAAGTCGCCGTTGAGCTTGGCGATGACCACCGTTGCCACGCTATTGCCCATGGCGTTGCAGATGCAGACGGCCTGCGAGGTGAAGCGATTGATGCCGAACAGCAAGGGCAACCCTTCGATGGGCAGGATGCCTGACGCAGTGACGGTGGCGGCGAACACGATGAAGGTTCCGCCCGACACGGTGGCGGCGCCCTTGGACGTCACCAGCATGATCAGCAGCAGTCCCAGTTGGTGTTCCCAGGTCAGCGGCACGCCATAGGCATTGGCCAGGAACATTACGCACAAGGGCAGGTAGACCGACGTGCCATCCAGGTTGAAGGCATAGCCCGTGGGCAGCACCAGGCTGACGGTCTGCTTGGAGCAACCCAGGGCCTGCAACTTTTCCATCAGGCGGGGAAAGGCGCTTTCGGAGGAGCCGGTGGCGAACAGGATGCCGATCTCTGCCTTGAAGTAGCGCAGGAAATGGAAGATGTTCATGCCGAAGCAGCGCAGGATGACGCCGAACACGACGATCACCACGAAAGCCAGGATGGCGTACATGACCAGCAGCAGATACCCCAGCGAGATCAGGGCCTGCGCGCCGCTGGCGCCGATGGCGTAGGCAATGGCGCCGAACGCCCCGATGGGCGCGAAGCGCATGACCAGGTCGGTCAGCTTGAAGAAGCAGTCCGACATGGTGGTGAAAGCACCTTCGACGACGGTACGCGTCTTGGCCGTAAGCATCAGCACCGCGGCGCCGAAGGCGATGGACAGCACCACCACTTGCAGCAGGCTGTGCCCGGTCAGCGCGCCGACGAAGCTGTCGGGGATCATGGACAGCAGGAAGGCATCGAAGCCTATTGGCGCGGCGGCCTTGCCATAGGACGCGGTGGCGGCCGCATGCGCGGCGGCGTCGGGCTGCAGGTTCAGGCCGACCCCCACGCCCGAGTAGTTGGCCAGCACCATGGAGATGGCCAGCACGATGGTCGAGACCACTTCGAAATAGATCAAGGCCTTGAAACCGATCTTGCCGACTTTCTTCAGGTCGCCGGCGGCCAGGATGCCCAGGACCAAATTCAGGAAGACCAGGGGCGCGACAACGGTCTTGATCAGGCGCAGGAAGATGTCGCCCAAGACCTTCATCGATTGCCCCAGGTGAGGATCGACAAAGCCCAGGACGATACCCAGCACGATACCGGCCGTGATCTGGAAGCCCAGGCGCGCATAGAAAGGTTGGGGTTTGCCGGGCGTCGCCGCGGCGGACGGGATTGCCATGCTTTTGTCTCTCCGTATAAAGTACGTACTTATTTAATATGTCCGTACTTTATAGCTGCCATGCTTCGAAGAAAACCAGGGTTTACCCTTGGATTTGTTGACCCGGCCGGCAGCGTGTAGAGTCCGCGTCACGGATAGACGATGACAGGGGAGGACACGTGGCCGCGCGTTATATGGAGCTTGCGCAGGATCTGATCGACCAGATCAAAACCGGCCGGTTCGCGGTCGGGGCCGCCTTGCCCAGCGAGGTGGACTTATCGCAGCAGCACGGCGTCAGTCGCGCCACGGTGCGGTCGGCGTTGCTGGTGGTGCAGAACCTGGGGCTGATTTCACGCCGCAAGCGTGCCGGCATACGGGTGGAAGCTGCCCAACCGCGCAAGGCTTATGAACGGTCCCTGTCCGATCTGGAAGACCTCATGCAATTCGCGGTGGTGACCGAACGGCATGTGCAGGCCACGGATCACGTGGTGTGCGATGCGGCGCTGGCCGCGCAGTTGCAATGCGAGGTGTTGCGCAAGTGGATGCGCGTCGCGATGCTGCGGGTGGATATGCAGAAACCCGATGCGCCCTTGTGCTGGACGGATGTATTCCTGGATCCGGATATCGGGGCGGAGCTGGGTACGCAATTGCATAAAAGCACGGGGCTTATCTGCGAAATGGTCGAAGAGAAATTCGGCTGTACGGTGGATGAGGTGCGCCAGGAGATCCGCGCGGTCGGCGTACCAGCACGCATGGCGGCCGCGCTTGGGGTCGAAGCGGATACGCATGCGTTGGAAGTGACGCGCTGGTACGCCAGCGAAGGACGCAGCCCGTTTGAAATAACGGTCAGCGTATTTCCAGCGGATCGGTTTACGTATGCGTTGACGTTAAGAAAACACGATGGTGTTCAAGGGCAGAGATAATCGAAGTATTAATATCGTTGGCCAAATGAATAAGGCCCCTGGTTTACCAGGGGCCTTCCTTTTTCCAGTCGCCGAATAACAAAGCCCACCAGGTCTGCCAGGTGGGCTTTACGTTTTCCGCGCGTACAAAGACAAAACTGCAAAGACAGAACTGCAAAGACAAACCCCCGCTGGGGATACCAGCGGGGGTTTGAGCAATAAGAGCCTGACGATGACCTACTTTCACAGACGTCCGTCCACTATCATCGGCGCAAAGTCG
>NZ_NJIX01000009.1 GCF_002209485.1 Achromobacter sp. HZ34
TCGGCTGCGCCGGCTTCGGCTGCGCCGGCCTCGGCTGCGCCGGCTTCGGCTGCGCCGGCCTCGGCTGCGCCGGCTTCGGCTGCGCCGGCTTCGGCTGCGCCGGCCTCGGCTGCGCCGGCTTCGGCTGCGCCGGCTTCGGCTGCGCCGGCTTCGGCCGGCGCCGGCTCGCCGCCTCCTTGGGATCAAACGGATGCGCCGGCTTCGACGGCTGCCGTGGCGCCGGCGGGCACTGGCTCCACGCAGGCACCTGTGGCAGCGCAAGCGCCCGTTGCAGAGCCCGCCGTCGCCAAGCAAGCGCCCGCCGCCCAGCCCCCCGCCGCTGACGAACCCCCATCGTGGGTCGACGAAGTCATCCCGGACGATGCCCAGGGCGGCTACGCTGGTGACGGCGCCTACTTCGGCAACGAGGACGGTTTCACCGCCAGCGCCGACGCTGACGACGACGGGTTCGAAACCCTGAGCGCCGGCATGCCCGCCGACGATGCCCCCCGCCGCGCGCCGGTGGCCAACCGCGCCCCCGCCGGCCGCCGTGCATCCCGTGCGCCACGCCTGGCCGACATGGACCCCGCATCCTGGCCCGCATTGGCCGCCAAGCTGCCGGTCACCGGCCTGGCCGCCGAAGTGGCGCGCCAGAGCGAATGGGCCGGCCTGCAGGGCGATCTGGTGCGCCTGCGCCTGGCCGTAAAGACCCTGGTCGACAGTGCCAGCAAACAGCGCCTGCAAACGGTCCTGTGCGAACACTTCGGCCAGGCCGTCCGCCTGGAAGTCGAGTTCGGCATCACCGGCGACGGCACGGCCCACGCCGTCGCACAGCACGAACGCGCAGCTCGCCAGCAGGCCGCGGAGGAAGCGGCCGTGGCCGATCCGTTCGTGTTGGCCCTGGTCAACGATTTCGGCGGCAAGATCGTGCCCGGTTCCATCCGCGCCATCGAACCGCCGCTGGCCGCCGCGGCATGAAGCGCGCCGGCCAGAACCCAAAGCCCAAAAACTGAAGACTCCCCCTCCTCATTTCCCAGAAGGACGCACCCATCATGATGAAAGGACAATTGGCCGGTTTGATGCGCCAGGCGCAGCAAATGCAGGAAAACATGAAGAAGGCCCAGGAAGCGCTGGCCGACATCCTGGTCGAAGGCGCCTCCGGTGGCGGCCTGGTCAAGGTGACGATGTCCTGCCGCCACGACGTCAAGCGCGTGGCCATCGATCCCAGCCTGCTGGGCGATGACAAGGACATGCTGGAAGACCTGGTCGCGGCGGCGTTCAACGACGCGCTGCGCAAGGCCGAAGCCACCAGCCAGGAAAAGATGGCCGGCGTGACCGCCGGCATGCCCATGCCCCCCGGCATGAAATTCCCCTTCTGATCCACGGAGCCGCATGGAGCCCTTGCTGCCTGAACCCGAGCCGCTGCTGGCGCTGATCGAGGCGCTGCGCCGCCTGCCCGGCGTCGGCGTGCGTTCGGCGCGCCGCATGGCCTACCACCTTCTGCAGCACGATCTGCAGGGGGCCGAGCTGCTCGGCCGCGCGCTGGCCGGCGCCACCACCAACCTGCGCCACTGCGCGCGCTGCAACAGCTTCGCCGAAGACGAAATCTGTGCAACGTGTGCCAACCCGCGCCGCGACCCCTCGCAGTTGTGCATCGTCGAGACCCCGGCGGACCAGAACATGATCGAGTCCAGCCACGGTTACCGCGGCCTGTACTACGTGTTGATGGGCCGGGTGGCGCCGCTGGAAGGCGTGGGCCCGCGCGAGCTGGACTTCGAACGCGTGCTGCGCCGCGCCGCTGATGGCGTGGTCACGGAAGTCATCCTGGCCACCAATTTCACGGCCGAGGGCGAGACCACCGCCCATTTCCTGGGCGAAGCGCTGCGCGAACGTGGCTTGTCGGTAACGCGTCTGGCGCGGGGCGTGCCCGCCGGCAGCGAGCTGGAATATGTGGACGCCGGTACGATTGCCTGGGCGCTGATGGAGCGTAAGTCCGCATAGAAGCGGCGGCATAAACGCAGCGGCATAAACGCGGCGGCATAAGAATGCCGACATGAAAACGTCGGCCTGAAACTACGGAGACGCCAGGATGTCAGCCTTGGCTGGATTGAAAGTACTGGAACTGGGCACGCTTATCGCGGGCCCTTTTGCTGCCCGCTTGTTCGGTGAGTTCGGTGCCGACGTCATCAAGGTGGAAACCCCCGCCGGACCGGACGGCAAGGGCGGCGGCGATCCCATCCGCACCTGGCGCCATCTGCATGAAGGCAATTCACTGTGGTGGACGGTGCAGGCGCGCAACAAGCGCTCGATCGCGCTGAACCTGAAGGACGAGCGGGCCCGCGAGATCGCCTTGCAACTGGCGCTCGAAGCCGACGTCGTCGTCGAAAACTACCGTCCCGGCGTTCTGGAAAAGTGGGGCCTGGGCTACGAACAGCTGCGCGCGCGCAATCCCTCCACCATCATGGTGCGCCTGTCGGGCTACGGCCAGACCGGCCCGATGCGCGACATGCCCGGCTTCGGCGCCATCGGCGAATCGATGGGCGGACTGCGCTACGTGTCCGGCCACCCGGACCGGCCGCCCGTGCGGGTCGGCATCTCCATCGGCGATTCGATAGCCGCCCTGCACGGGGTCATCGGCGCCATGATGGCATTGCGCCATCGCGATGCCACGGGCGGCCGCTGGGATGGCCAGAAGGGCGGCCAGGGCCAGATGGTCGACGTGGCGCTGTACGAGTCCGTCTTCAACATGATGGAAAGCCTGGTGCCCGAGTACGACGTGGCCGGCGTGGTGCGCGAGCGCACCGGCGGGGCCTTGCCGGGCATCGTGCCGTCCAACACCTACACCACGGCCGACGGCCAGAACATCGTCATCGCCGGCAATGGCGACGCCATTTTCCTGCGCCTGATGCAGGGCATCGGCCGCGCCGACCTGGCCGCTGACCCGGACCTGGCGCGCAACGACGGCCGCGCGCGCCGCGTGGAGGAAATCGACGGCGCCATCCAGCAGTGGTGCGACGGCCAGCAGATCGAAGGCGCGCTGGAAACCTTGCGGCGGGCCGACGTGCCGGTAGGCAAGATCTTCAGCGTGGCGGACATGTTCACCGACCCGCAATTCCTGGCGCGCTCCATGATCGAGCAGCATCATTTCCCCGACGGCACGCCGGTGAAGCTGCCCGCGGTCAGCCCCAAACTGTCCGCCACGCCGGGCGCCACGCGCTGGCTGGGCCCGGACTTAGGGGAACATACGGAGGAAGTCCTGCAGGGGCTGGGGTATGATTCCGCGACAATCGCAGAGCTGGCCCAATCCGGC
This sequence comes from Achromobacter sp. HZ34, assembly GCF_002209485.1. Taxonomy (GTDB): domain Bacteria; phylum Pseudomonadota; class Gammaproteobacteria; order Burkholderiales; family Burkholderiaceae_B; genus Bordetella_C. Next base: position 3,290 of record NZ_NJIX01000009.1, read on the forward strand.
GCGATCGGAATCCGCCGCCCGCAGGCCGCGGATCACACATCGGAGACACAAAAATGACAGTCACTCGCCGTGAACTGCTCAAGCTGGCCGGCTCGGCCGGCGTCATGAGCCTGGCCCCCGCCTTCGCGCGGGCCGCGAAACTTGAAAAGACCAAGGTGGCGATCGCCGTCGGCGGCAAGGCCCTGGTGTACTACCTGCCCCTGACCATCGCCGAAGTGCGCGGCTACTTCAAGGACGAAGGCCTGGAAGTCACCATCGCCGACTTCGCCGGCGGCGCCAAGGCCCTGCAGGCCGTGGTGGGTGGCAGCGCCGACGTGGTGTCGGGTGCCTTCGAACACTCGCTGAACCTGCAGTCCAAGGGGCAGTACTACCGCAACTTCGTGCTGCAGGGCCGCGCCCCGCTGATCGGTTTCGGTGTCTCCACCAAGACCATGGCGAACTACAAGTCGCCGGCCGACCTCAAGGGCAAGAAGATCGGCGTTACGGCGCCGGGCTCCTCGACCAATATGGTGGTCAACTTCTTCCTGGCCAAGCATGGCCTGAAGCCTTCGGACGTTTCCATCATCGGCGTTGGCGCCGGTGCCGGCGCCATCACCGCGCTGCGCTCGGGCCAGATCGACGCCATGTCCAACACGGACCCGGTGGTCACCGCGCTGGTCAGCGCCGGCGACATGAAGATCATCGCCGACACGCGCACCCTCAAGGACACGCGCGACATCTTCGGCGGCAACATGCCGGCCGGCACCCTGTACACGGCGCAGAGCTATATCGACGCCAATCCCAACACGGTGCAGGCCCTGGCCAATGCCATCGTGCGCGCGGACAAGTGGATCCACTCGGCCAGCATCGACGAGATCGCCAAGGCCGTGCCGGCCAACTACCTGCTGGGCGAACCGGAGGTCTACAAGGCGGCCCTGAAGGCCAGCCTGGAAGGGCTGTCCCCCGACGGCCTCATCCCCGAGGATGGCGCCGCCACCGCGGTCAAGGCCCTGGCCGCCTTCGTGCCGGACTTCGATGCGGCCAAGGCCGATCCGTCCAAGATCTGGACCAATGAATTCGCCAAACGCGCCAACGAGAAATACCCGAATGGCTGAAGCAGCACTTTCGCTGGACAACATCACCTGCACGTTCGTTTCCCGCGAAGGCGGTGGCCAACGCTACACCGCCGTGCGGGAATCCACGCTGACGGTCGCCGCCGGCGAATTCGTCTCCGTGGTGGGCCCCACCGGCTGCGGCAAGTCCACCCTGCTGAACGTGGGGGCGGGCCTGCTGGCGCCCACCAGCGGGCAGATCAAGGTGTTCGGCGAGCCCCTCAAGGGCATCAACCGGCGTGCCGGCTATATGTTCCAGGGCGAAGCCTTGCTGCCCTGGCGCAATGCGCTGGACAACGTCAAGGCCGGCCTGGAATTCGCGCATGTGCCGGCCGCCGAGGCCGACGAGCGCGGCCGTGAATGGCTGCGCCGTGTCGGCCTGGGCGGATCGGAGGATCGTTATCCGCACCAGATGTCGGGCGGCATGCGCAAGCGCGTGATGCTGGCGCAGACGCTGATCCGCGATCCAGACATCATCCTCATGGACGAGCCGTTCTCCGCCCTCGACATCCAGACGCGCCAGTTGATGGAAAACGAGGTGCTGGACCTGTGGATGGCCAAACGCAAGGCCGTGCTGTTCATCACGCACGATCTTGACGAAGCCATCGCCATGAGCGATCGGGTGGTTGTGCTGTCGGCTGGCCCGGGCACGCATCCTATCGGTGAATTCCATATCGACCTGCCGCGCCCGCGCGACGTTGCCGAAGTGCGCAGCCATCCGCGCTTCGTCGAACTGCACGCCGCCATCTGGGATGTGCTGCGTGAAGAGGTCCTGAAGGGCTACGCGCAGCAGAAGCGGGTGTAGGTCCTAGCCATGTCCAATATGATCAAACCCGGTTCCAAGTCACTGCGCGTCTGGCAGTTGTCGCTGTTGATTATCCTGTTGCTGGCGTGGCATCTCGCCTCGCGCAGCCAGAACGTCGCCTTCTTCTTCGGCGAACCCCTCAAGGTCGCCCAGCGGGTGTGGGCCTGGTTCGTCACCGATGCCGACGTCTACCAGCATCTGTGGGTGACCCTGTCCGAAACCGTGCTGGCCTTCATCATCGGCACCGTCGCCGGCCTGGGCTGCGGCCTGTGGCTGGGGCTGTCGCGCGGCTCCAGCCTGGTGCTGGATCCCTACATCAAGGCCGCCAACTCCATGCCGCGCGTGATCCTGGCGCCCATCTTCGGCATGTGGTTCGGCCTGGGCATCTGGTCCAAGGTGGCGCTGGCCGTGACGCTGGTGTTCTTCATCGTGTTCTTCAACGTCTACCAGGGCGTGCGCGAAGTCAGCCCCACCTTGCTGGACAACGCCCGCATGCTGGGCGCGGATCGCCGCCAGTTGCTGCGCCACGTCTACCTGCCGTCGGCCACCAGCTGGGTGTTTTCCAGCCTGCATACGTCCGTGGGCCTGGCCTTCGTCGGTGCCGTGGTGGGTGAATACCTGGGCTCGGCCAGCGGCGTCGGCTACCTGATCCTGCAGGCCGAAGGCACGCTGGATGTGAATACGGTCTTCGCCGGCATCGTGGTGCTGACGGTGTTCGCCCTGGTGCTGGATGGCCTGGTCACCCTGGCGGAAAAGCGGCTGATGAAGTGGCGGCCCAGCGCCGGCGAGACCGAAAAGCTCTGATTCTCAAAGCGCCGATCCTTTTACGCCGTATCAACCATCCCCGCCCAGGTCGCCTTTCCGGCAGCGCCGCGCGGGGATTTTTTATAGGATGCCCGCATGGCCCGCCTGCCGTATGCCGACCTGACTACCGAAGAAGCCCAGCCCCTGGTTGAACGCATCGTCGCCGAGCGCGGTAGCGTGCTGCTGCTCTACCAGATGCTGTTGCACAGCCCGCCGGTGGCCAGCGGCTGGTTGAACTACCTGACCGCGATACGGCAGTTGAGCACGCTGCCGGGGGATTTGCGGGAACTGGTCATCATGCGGGTCGCCGGCATCAATGGTGCGCCTTATGAGGCGGACCAGCATGCGCCCATCGCGCTGAAGGAGGGCATCAGCCAGGCCCAACTGGATGCGCTGGACCGCTGGCAGGATTCCGCGCTGTTCGATGCCCGCACGCGTGCCGTGCTGGCGTATGCGGACGCGATGACCCGCCAGGTGCAGGTGCCGCAGGACGTCTTCGACGCCGTCCTGGCCGAGCTGGGTCAACGCCACACGGTGGAGCTGACCGCCACGGTGGCGGCGTACAACATGGTCTCGCGCTTCCTGGAAGCGCTGCAAGTGCACACCCACGACGAAGCGTAGGCGCCCCCACGCTGCGTGCGGGCGCCGCGTTTTTTACCGCAGGTCTTCGATCAACTTGTCCAGCTTGACCGCGTCCGCCGCGAAGGCGCGGATGCCTTCGGACAGTTTCTCCGTCGCCATGGCGTCATCGTTGAGCTGGGTGCGGAAGGGAATCTCGCTGGCATCCACGCGTTCCTGCGCCCCGCCGTCCGCGGCGGGCTTCAGCTGTGCGGGCACTTCGCCCTGGGTCTCCGCCAGCGTCGTCAGCAGATCCGGGCTGATGGTGAGCAGATCGCAACCGGCCAGGGCCAGGATCTGGCCGACGTTGCGGAAGCTGGCACCCATGATCTCCGTCTCGATGCCGTGGGCCTTGTAGTACTGGTAGATACGGGTGACCGACTGCACGCCCGGGTCATTGGCGCCGGCGCGCTCCGCGTCATTCCACTTCGCGCCCTCGGCCTTCTTGTACCAGTCGTAGATGCGCCCGACGAAGGGCGAGATCAGCTTGGCGCCGGCGTCCGCGCAGGCCACCGCCTGCGGCAGCGAAAACAGCAGCGTCATATTGCAGTTGACCCCTTCTTCCTGCATGACGCGCGCCGCCTGGATGCCTTCCCACGTCGAGGCGATCTTCACCAGGACGCGTTCGCGGGCAATGCCGGCGGCTTCATACAGGGCGATCAGGCCGCGCGCGCGCTCCACGGTGCCACGGGTGTCGAAGGACAGGCGGGCGTCCACCTCGGTGGAGACGCGGCCCGGGACGATTTTCAGGATTTCCGTGCCGAAGGCCACCAGCAGGCGGTCGAGGATCTGCGTTGTCGGCAGGTCCTTGTGCTCGCGCACGGTGCGTTCCAGCAGGGGCTTGTAGGCATCTTTCTGCACCGCCTTGAGAATCAAGGACGGATTGGTCGTCGCGTCGGTCGGGCGATAGGCGCGCATGGCCTCGAAGTCGCCGGTATCCGCCACCACGGTGGTGTGCTGGCGCAAGGAATCGAGTTGGCTGGTCATGAGAGTCTCGGCGATCGGTTGGGGATGAGGCGTCTAGCGTAGCACCGCTGCGCGTAGCCCACAGCCGGGGCGCTGCGCGGCGGGCACGCGGTAGCGCTGGCAGGACTTCGCGGGCGGAGGGCGAATGCGCCGCCCCGGCCCGCGCCAGCGCCCCGCGCAAACAGGGAAAACAGGCCGCTCAGCCTTGACTGGCGCGGGTTTCAGGGAGAAACGGGCTTTCCGGGTATAATTCCAAGGTTTGATTATCGATTCTGAAACCGGGGTTTACTGTGCTGCCGCAACTTTTTCCCGAGGGAACTCATCGTTCTTCTCCCGCAATCTTGGCTCTGGCGGACGGTACCGTTTTTCGTGGAATTTCCATTGGCGCGCCGGGCCATACCGTGGCCGAAGTCGTGTTCAACACGTCCATGACCGGGTACCAGGAAATCCTTACCGATCCCAGCTATAACGGCCAGATGGTCACGCTCACCTATCCTCACATCGGCAATACCGGCGTGAATGGCGAGGACGTCGAGGCCCGTAAAGTGTTCGCATCCGGGCTGATCGTGCGCGATTGCCCGGCTCGCGTGTCGAATTTCCGCTCCACCAGCTCGCTGCCTGATTACCTCAAGGCCCAGGGCATCGTCGCCATTGCCGGCATCGATACCCGCAAGCTGACCCGCATCCTGCGCGAGAAAGGCGCCCAGGGCGGCTGCATCCTGGCCGGTGAAGACACCGACCGCGCCATCGAACTGGCACGCAGCTTCCCCGGCATGTCAGGGCAGGACCTGGCCAAGGTGGTCAGCATCGAGAAGTCCACCGAATGGACCGAAGGTACCTGGGAACTGGGTACTGGCTTCAACCAGCCCGACACCAGCAAGTACCACGTCGTGGCCTATGACTTCGGCGTCAAGACCAACATCCTGCGCCTGCTGGCGGACCGCGGCTGCCGCGTCACGCTGGTGCCGGCGCAGACGCCCGCCGAGGACGTGCTGAAGCTGAATCCGGACGGCCTGTTCCTGGCCAACGGCCCTGGCGACCCCGAGCCCTGCGACTATGCCATCCAGGCCACCCGCGTGTTCCTGGAACGCAAGCTGCCGGTGTTCGGCATCTGCCTGGGCCACCAGATCCTGGGCCTGGCGGTGGGCGGCAAGACGCTCAAGATGAAGACCGGCCACCACGGCGCCAACCATCCCGTGCAGGACGTGCAGAACAAGCGTGTCTACATCACCAGCCAGAACCATGGCTTCGAAGTGGATGCGGCCAGCCTGCCCGCCAACACCCGCGTCACCCACGTGTCGCTGTTCGACGGCACCTTGCAAGGTTTCGAACTGACCGATCGTCCCGCCTTCTGCTTCCAGGGCCATCCTGAAGCCAGCCCGGGACCGCACGACATCATCGTGCTGTTCGACAAGTTCATCAGCCAGATGGCCGGCCACGTTAAGACCGCGTAAAGATTGCACCATGCCCAAGCGTACAGACATTAAAAGCATCCTCATCATCGGGGCCGGCCCCATCATCATCGGCCAGGCTTGCGAATTCGATTATTCCGGCGCGCAGGCTTGTAAAGCCCTGAAGGCCGAGGGTTACCGCACCATCCTGGTGAACAGCAACCCCGCCACCATCATGACCGACCCGGAAACGGCCGATGTGACCTACATCGAGCCCATCACCTGGCAGGCGGTCGAGAAGATCATCGAACGCGAGCGTCCCGATGCGCTGCTGCCCACCATGGGTGGCCAGACCGCGCTGAACTGCGCCCTGGACCTGGCCCACCATGGCGTGCTGGAGCGCCACAAGGTCGAGCTGATCGGCGCCAACGAGCAAGCCATCGAGAAGGCCGAGGACCGCCAGAAGTTCAAGCTGGCCATGACCGACATCGGCCTGGAATCGGCCAAGTCCGGCGTCGCCCATTCGATGGACGAAGCCTGGGAAGTGCAGCGCCGCATCGCGGCCGAGGTCGGCACATCGGGCTTCCCGGCGGTGATCCGTCCCAGCTTCACCATGGGCGGTTCGGGCGGCGGTATCGCCTACAACGCCGAAGAATTCGAAACCATCTGCCGGCGCGGCCTGGAAGCCTCGCCGACCAGCGAGCTGCTGATCGAAGAGTCGCTGCTGGGCTGGAAAGAGTTCGAGATGGAAGTCGTGCGCGACAGCGCCGACAACTGCATCATCGTCTGCTCGATCGAAAACCTCGATCCCATGGGCGTGCACACGGGCGACTCCATCACGGTGGCGCCGGCGCAGACGCTGACGGACAAGGAATACCAGATCATGCGCGACGCCTCGATCGCGGTGTTGCGCGAGATCGGTGTCGATACGGGCGGTTCGAACGTGCAGTTCGCCGTCAACCCGGCCAACGGCCGGATGATCGTCATCGAAATGAACCCGCGGGTGTCGCGCTCGTCGGCGCTGGCTTCCAAGGCGACCGGTTTCCCTATCGCCAAGGTCGCCGCGCGCCTGGCGGTCGGCTACACGCTGGACGAACTGAAGAACGAAATCACCGGTGGCGCCACGCCGGCCTCCTTCGAGCCGACCATCGACTACGTGGTCACCAAGGTGCCGCGTTTCGCCTTCGAGAAATTCCCCACCGCCGATGCGCGCCTGACCACCCAGATGAAGTCGGTGGGCGAAGTGATGGCCATCGGCCGTACCTTCCAGGAATCCTTCCAGAAGGCCCTGCGCGGCCTGGAAGTGGGCGTCGACGGCCTGAACCAGAAGACCACCGACCGCGAAAAGCTGCAGGCCGAACTGGGCGAGCCCGGTCCGGAACGCATCTGGTACGTGGGCGACGCCTTTGCCCAGGGCTTCACCCTGGATGAAGTGCACGCACTGACCCATATCGACCCGTGGTTCCTGTCGCAGATCAAGGAAATCGTCGACATCGAGCTGGCCCTGGAGCAGAAGACCCTGGCCGACCTCGACTATGACACGGTGTGGCAGCTCAAGCGCCGCGGCTTCTCCGATCGCCGCCTGGCCTTCCTGCTGGACACGTCGGAAACAGAAGTGCGCCGCCTGCGCCACCAGCTCAACGTGCGCCCGGTGTACAAGCGCGTGGATACCTGCGCCGCTGAATTCGCCACCAACACGGCCTATATGTACTCGACCTACGAGGAAGAGTGCGAGGCCGCGCCGACCGATCGCAAGAAGATCATCGTGCTGGGCGGCGGTCCCAACCGTATCGGCCAGGGTATCGAGTTCGACTATTGCTGCGTGCACGCCGCCCTCGCCTTGCGCGAAGATGGCTACGAAACCATCATGGTCAACTGCAACCCGGAAACCGTGTCGACCGACTACGACACCTCCGACCGGCTGTATTTCGAGCCGCTGACGCTGGAAGACGTGCTGGAGATCGTGCACAAGGAAAATCCGGTCGGCATGATCGTGCAGTACGGCGGCCAGACCCCCTTGAAGCTGGCGCGCGCGCTGGAAGCCAATGGCGTGCCCATCATTGGCACCAGCCCGGAATCGATCGACGTCGCCGAAGACCGCGAACGCTTCCAGAAGCTGCTGAACAAGCTGGGCCTGCGCCAGCCGCCCAACCGCACCGCGCGTACGGAAGCCGAAGCCCTGGCTCATGCCACCGAAATCGGCTACCCGCTGGTGGTGCGCCCCAGCTACGTGCTGGGCGGCCGCGCCATGGAAATCGTCCATGAGCAGCAGGATCTCGAACGCTACATGCGCGAAGCCGTGAAGGTGAGCAATGACTCGCCGGTGCTGCTGGACCGCTTCCTGAACAACGCCACGGAAGTCGACGTCGACTGCCTGGCCGATGGCCAGACCGTCTTCATCGGCGGCGTGATGGAACACATCGAGCAGGCCGGCGTGCACTCGGGCGATTCCGCCTGCAGCCTGCCGCCTTACTCCCTGTCGGCCGACGTCATCGCTGAGATCAAGCGCCAGACCGGCATGATGGCCAAGGCCTTGAACGTCAGCGGTTTGATGAACGTGCAGTTCGCCATCCAGGGCGGCGACGTCTACGTGCTGGAAGTCAATCCGCGCGCTTCGCGTACGGTGCCGTATGTGTCCAAGGCCACCGGCCTGCAACTGGCCAAGATCGCCGCGCGCGCCATGGCCGGCCGCACCCTGGCCGACCAGGGCGTGACGCAGGAAGTGGTGCCGCCGTACTTCTCGGTGAAGGAAGCGGTGTTCCCCTTCGTCAAGTTCCCCGGCGTCGACACCATCCTGGGCCCGGAAATGAAGTCCACCGGCGAAGTCATGGGCGTGGGCACCAGCTTCGGCGAAGCCTTCGTCAAGTCGCAACTGGCCGCGGGTATCCGCCTGCCGGACTCCGGCACCGCCTTCATCAGCGTGAAGAACCAGGACAAGCCGCGCGCGGTCGAAGTGGCACGTGGCTTGCACGCGTTGGGCTTCAAGCTGGTGGCCACGCGTGGCACGGCCACTGAAATCGAAGCCGCCGGCATTCCGGTGCAGGTCGTGGCCAAGGTCACGGAAGGCCGTCCGCACGTGGTCGACATGTTGAAGAACGGCGAGATCTCGCTGGTGATCAACACGGTCGAGGAACGTCGCAACGCCATCGCCGATTCGCGCACGATCCGTACGCAGTCGCTGGCGGCGCGGGTGACGTTCTACACGACCATCGCCGGCGCCCGCGCCGCGGTGGAAGGCATGCAGTATCTGCGCCAGGGGCACGGCCTGCAGGTGTATCCGCTGCAGGAGCTGCATGCGTCGTTGGCCAAGTCGGCGTAAGCAGTGACGTGACGCTGATGAGATGAGGCCGCCGATGTGATGCCGGGTACGTGATGCCGGATACATGAAGCAGGCGTCGCCGTCGCGGAGGCCAGGCCCAGGTGCCTGGCCTTTTCTTTTGTTTTTCCAGATGCAGGCTCGGGAGGCCATATGCCGCAACACGTATTCATCACGGGCGCGACCAGCGGCTTGGGCAAGGCCTTGGCCGAGCATTACGGCAAGCAGGGCGCCACGCTGGGTTTGCTGGGCCGGCGCGGTGAACGCCTGCGCGCTCTGGCCGACAGCCTGCCCAATGCCGGCGCCCATGCCTGCTACGGCGTGGACGTGTGCGACCGGCCGGCGCTGCATGCGGCCGCGCATGACTTCATTGCCCGTAGCGGCGGGCGGGTGGATGCCGTCATCGCCTGCGCGGGCATCAGCGTGGGCACTCTGACCGATCACCCGGAAGACCACGACGTCTTCGGCGCGGTGATGCAGACCAATGTGATGGCCATGGTCGCGACCTTCGAGCCCTTCGTCGCGCCCATGCGCGAGGCGGGCGGCGGCACCCTGGTGGGGATTTCCAGCGTGGCCGGCGTGCGCGGCCTGCCGGGTGGGGGCGCCTATAGCGCGTCGAAGGCGGCCGTGACCACTTACTGCGAGAGCCTGCGCAACGAGCTGTCGCGTGATGGCATCCGGGTGGTCACGATCGCGCCCGGTTATGTGCGCACGGAGATGACCGCCCACAATCCGTACAAGATGCCGTTCCTGATGGAGGCGGACGAATTCGCCCGGCGCGCGGCCAAGGCCATCGCGCGTGGCGTTTCCTATACGGTGATCCCCTGGCAGATGGGCATGGTCGCGCGGCTGATGCACGTCCTGCCGAATGCCATCTACGACCGCCTGGCGCGCAACGCGCCACGCAAGCCGCGCAAGGGCGAGTAGGGGCGCGCGCAGGGCCGTCGCGCGGCCGCAACCTAGACGATGTCGTCGCCCGCGGCCTTGATGTGGCTGATGTCGCCCCAGCCCATGACGCTCCAGTGGCCGTCCTTGAAGCTCAGGCGATTGACGGCGGTATTCAACAGGACGGCGTCGCGCGGGTGCGTCAAGGGGATGCCTTGCGCATGGCGCCAGGCGATGTCGAGCACGCCGCCGTGGGCGAACAGCAGCACCCGGGCGTCGGGGTGGCGCGCCACCACGTCTTCCATGGTCGTCACCACGCGGTCGCGGAACTGGCGCAGGCTTTCGCCGCCTTCCAGCTGGCGATCGGGCTCACGGCTGTGCCATGCCGCCGCCGCTTCCGGCTGATGTACCGCCAGTTCATTCATGGCCAGGCCTTCCAGCACGCCGTAGCAGCGCTCACGCAACCCGGGCTCCGGCCGCACGCGCACCTGCAGCAGGTCGGCGGCTGCCTGGGCGGTGTCGTGGGCGCGCTGCAGGTCGCTGCTGTAGATCGCTTCGAACGGGCCGCTCTGCGCATCGCGGGTCAGGCGCAGCGCCAGCTTCGCGGCCTGGTCCGTGCCTTCGTCATTGAGCGGGATGTCTTTCCAGCCTTGCAGGCGGCGTTCGCGGTTCCAGGCGGTTTCGCCGTGACGGATCAGCCAGATTTCGGTAGTCATGAGTCGGATTTGCGTGCGGACAGGCGGGCGGCTACGCCGGCAGCGTCCAGGGGTTGTCAACAACCTGGATGGTACCGAGAAATAAAAAAAGGCGCGTTGCCGCGCTTCGGTAAGGGCTGTTCCGTGCCGAGACCGGCATGCTGAGGGCGGCAGTGCCGGCCATGTCCAGCGGGCAAAGGAAAAAGGAATTCCCGGAGGAATTCCTTCTGATTTCAATGCGGGCAGCGACACGAAGAAAAGGAATTCCCAAGGGAATTCCCTTTTGGGCCCCATGCGGGCAGCAACACGAGGGAAGGGAATTCCTTTGTGTGGCAGGGGTGTCGGCAAGGCCGACAGCCGGCCGCGAACGGCTTATGCCGTCGTGCTGATGCCGGACGTCGATGACGAGCTGGCCTGGGCGATCTCTGCCTGCAGTTGCGCGATCTGGCCCTGCAGTTGCGCCGCTTCGCCCGTCAGCGCCCCGATCTGCGCCTGCTTCTGGTCGTCGGAGACATTGCTGGCCTGCAGGCGCTGGATCTGCTGCTGGATCTGGCGCAGCTGTTCCTGCAGCTGCTGCAGTTGCTGTTCCTCGGACGTGGTGTCGTCGGTCGACGAGGATGAAGACGCACTGCCGGCGCCACCCACGGCACCCGCGCCGCCGGACTTCTGCGCGCCCGCCGTGGCGGACGCACTCGATGCACCCGACGCCGCGGTCGTGCCGCTGGCGGCATCCGTGCTGCTGGTGGCATCGGCCTGGCTGGCCGTTTGCGTGGTCCTGGAAGTGACCTGGGTGTAGGTGGCCAGCGAGCTGGTCAAAGGCGAGATCGACGACATGATGAATAAAGCTCCTATATCAGGTGGGCGGCCGCTGCTGCCGTCCGTTGCTAATGGAAGAAACACGGACGCAAACACGGAAAGTGTCTACTGACCGTGACCATGGACGGTTGCGCGGCGCGCATGGCGCTGGCGTGGCGTCTTTCCCTGGGCGCCTGGCCAACTGGTTTTACATACCGAATAACGACGGGCTTTCACAAAACCTTAAGCACCTCTACACTTGCGGCCGCCTGAAAGCGCGGCTTGCAAGTTGCGAACGAGGAGTAAAAGCGGGGGTAATGTATCCGCACTATTCGTTAGATCTGCCTGTTGCAGGGGCAATCTTCATCAAGCTTTCGCAATCGATCGCAAGTTTGGATGCGATCTCCATAATTTCTAATCAATCCGAATCGGGGGGGAGTACATGCCGGGTTCCTATTTTCCGCGCTGGCGTCTGGTCCGCGAGTTGGTGCCTGGCACCGTCATGGCACCCGATGAGCGCATGCCCTGGCCCAAGACCACGGCGATGGGCCTGCAGCACGTCGTCGCCATGTTCGGTTCGACCGTACTGGCGCCCTTGCTGATGGGCTTCGACCCCAACGTCGCGATCCTGATGTCGGGCGTGGGTTCGCTGATCTTCTTCCTGTTCGTCGGCGGCCGGGTGCCCAGCTATCTGGGCTCCAGCTTTGCCTTCATCGGCGGGGTCATCGCGGTGACGGGTTATGGCGGCGCCGGACCCAACCCCAACATCGGGGTGGCGCTGGGCGGCATCATTGCCTGCGGCGCCGTCTATGCCCTGATCGGCGTGCTGGTATGGGCCGCCAATGCCCGCTCCGGCGGCGGTGCCCGCTGGATCGAGGCCATGATGCCGCCGGTAGTCACCGGTGCCGTCGTCATCGTCATCGGCTTGAACCTGGCGCCCATCGCCGCCAAGGGCGCCATGGGCGCGTCGGGCTTCGACGCCAGCATGGCCATCGTCACCGTCCTCTGCGTCGGTTTCATCGCGGTACGCGCCAGGGGCATGCTGCAACGGCTGTTGATCCTGGCAGGCTTGGTCGCGGCTTGCGTGATCTACGCCATCTGCGCCAATGGCCTGGGCCTGGGCAAGCCCATGGATTTCGCCGCCGTCGCGGCGGCGCCCTGGCTGGGCTTGCCGCATTTCGCCACGCCGGTTTTCTCCGCGCCCGCCTTGGGCCTGATCGTGCCGGTGGCCATCATCCTGGTGGCGGAAAACCTGGGCCACATCAAGGCCGTCAGCGCCATGACCGGCCAGGACCTGGACCGCTACCTGGGCCGCGCCTTCGTCGGTGACGGCGTGGCCACCATGCTGTCCGGGGCGGTCGGCGGCACCGGCGTCACCACCTATGCCGAGAACATCGGCGTCATGGCCGTGACCCGCATCTATTCCACGCTGGTGTTCGTGGTGGCGGCGTTGATCGCCATCCTGCTGGGTTTCTCGCCCAAGTTCGGCGCCTTGATCCAGACCATCCCGGGGCCCGTGCTGGGCGGCATGTCGGTGGTGGTCTTCGGCCTGATCGCCATCGCCGGCGCGCGCATCTGGATCGTCAACCGGGTCGACTTCACCGACAACCGCAACCTGATCACCGCCGCCGTGACCCTGGTCCTGGGCGCCGGCGACTTCACCGTCAACCTGCATGGCTTCGCCCTGGGCGGCATCGGCACGGCCACCTTCGGCGCCATCATCCTGTACGCGCTGTTGCGTCCTGCCCGCGCAGGGTGAGGTCAGTTCATGGGAGGTTAACCGCGCGGCTTACGGGGGAGCTCAGCCCCTCGCGCTGAGCGGTAATTCCGGCAATTGCTGTTGAAAAAACCAGTAATGGGGACGGCTTGCAATTCCCTTTAAAGTTGCCGACAATGTCACCTGCTTGCCCCGGTTCATACCCGAGCCGGGGTTTTTTGTCGCCGGGCCGCCCCATGACAAAAAGCGCCCTGATGCGGTTGGACAGTCCGTTTCGCATCGCAGTGGGTCGTTGGCGCAGCGCACACGCGCTGGATTGGGGGCGGTTTTATTTTTTGGTCGAAGCTTGCCGCCGCCGTTTGTATGACGGCTCAGGAAGAGCGGGCGCGAGGCAAGGAGCGAAGCGAGATTCCCCTGCAAAGGTGCGCCGTATGGCGTGCCCCCGTCCGGCACGACCTTGGTCCGAACGCTCCCTGGTGGGGCGTTTTCTACTTTGTTGAGAAAAGTTATGTCTGCGATTCCGTTGACGGTGCGCGGCGCCAAACGCCTGCACGAAGAGTTGCACCGGCTCAAGTCCATCGAACGTCCTTCGGTGATCACTGCGATCGCCGAGGCGCGGGCGCAGGGCGACCTGTCCGAAAATGCCGAATATGACGCCGCGCGCGAGCGCCAGGGCTTCATCGAAGGCCGCATCGCCGAGCTCGAAGGCACGCTGTCGAACGCGCAGATCATCAATCCGCAAGAGCTGGATACCGACGGCCGTGCCGTGTTCGGGGCCACCGTGGAAATCGAGGACCTGGATTCGGGCGACCGCGTGGTCTACCAGATCGTGGGCGACGTCGAGGCCGACATCCGCGCCAACATGATTTCCGTGTCCAGCCCGGTTGCCCGTGCGCTGATCGGCAAATCCGAAGGCGACGTCGTCGAAGTGCAAGCCCCATCCGGCCCGCGCGAGTTCGAAGTAATCAGCGTCCAGTACCTGTAATTCGGGGCGCCCGGCTAGGGGCGCCCGGCTAGGGGCGCCCAGGCAAAAAAAAACAGGCCCTTATGCAAGGGCCTGGGAATTTGTAGTAATGACTGCTGGTGGTCGGTAGTAGCGGGCACAGCGGCCGCTTCAACGCTTGACCGTCTTGCGCGCCGCGGTACCGCGCTGGATGCCACCGGAACGCGCGCCGGCACGCAGGCTCATGGCGCTGCCGGTACGGCGCGGAATGCCGTGGGCGGGCGCGGCGGCCTTGCGGTTGCTGGGGCGCATGGGCTTGCCGGCTGCATTCAGCTCCGACGCATCGTGCCAGACGCGGCTGCGGCCCGCGGGCTCTTCCTCGCGGCGGGGCGCGCGCGACGGCTTGGCCAGGGTCTTGCCGGCGGCGGCCAGTTTCTTCGGCACATGCGGTTCGGACGCCTTGCGCTTCGGGCGGGCGTCGGACACGGCTTGTGGCAATACCGACACGCCATTGGCGAGCGGACGGTAGAGAATGAGCATTTTGCCCAGGTGATGCACCTGCGCGCAGGATAATACGTCGCAGATCTGCGCCAGCATGTCCACGCGGGCCTGGCGATCGTCGCCCGCCACGCGCACCTTGATGAGGCCGTGGGACGTCAGGGCCAGATCGATTTCCTTGAGCACGGCGTCGGAAAGACCCTTGTCGCCAATCAGGACGACAGGACGCAGCGGATGGGCAGCCGAGCGCAGGGCGCTACGTTCGCGGGATGTAATTTCTAATATAGGCATGGCGGAATTGTACGGGAATGGCCAAGAATAAATTCTCCAAAGACTGGTTGCACCAGCACATCAATGACCCTTATGTGAAGATGGCGCAACAAAAGGGTTATCGCGCCCGCGCAGCCTTCAAGCTGCTGGAAATCGTCGAGACCGAAAAGCTCCTGCGCCGCGGGGATGTCGTGGTCGATCTGGGTTCGGCCCCGGGCAGTTGGTCGCAGGTAGCGCGCGAGCGCCTGGTGGGTGCCGGCGGCGTCATCGACGGTCGTATCATCGCGCTGGACATCCTCCCTATGGAGGCTATCGCTGGCGTCGAATTCATACAAGGCGATTTCCGCGAAGATAGCATTTTGAAACAGTTGGAAAATCTTTTGGAAGGGCGCGCGGTAGATCTTGTAATTTCGGATATGGCCCCCAACCTGTCGGGAGTCGAGTCCGCTGACGCTGCCCGTATCGAGCACGTTTGCGATCTCGCCCTTGAATTTTCCTGCGCGCATCTGAAGCCGGACGGCGCGCTTATCGTCAAGGCGTTCCATGGCAGCGGGTTTTCGCAGATCGTCGAATCGTTCAAGAAGCGCTTCAAACGCGTGGTCGAGCGCAAGCCCAAAGCATCGCGGTCAAATTCTTCGGAGACTTTCCTGGTTGGACGGTCTCTCAAAGCCTAGCGAGGTCACTCCTCATTCCAGCCATATGCCCCTTATTATGATTCTTACGAATTAATCGATGATCCTAACGCGGTTGGCCGCCCCGATCATCCCACGCATGCCCTCCACGGGGTAGAATGGCTATTGACATACCAGTGGATGTGCCCTATGGCATTCCTTGCCGCAACCACCGGTCAGAATCGAAAGCAGGAGATTCGCCTTGAACAATTCATTTTCGAAAGTCGCGGTCTGGATGGTGATCGCGCTTGTGCTGTTCACGGTATTTAAGCAGTTCGACGGACGCACCCAATCGCAGGACGGCGTCAGCTATACGCAATTCATGGATGATTCCAAGGCTGGACGCATCCGCAAGGTGGACGTGCAAGGCGACGTGCTTTATGTGACGCCTGACGCGGGCCGCCCGTATACGCTGACTTCGCCCGGCGACATCTGGATGGTCTCCGATCTGCTCAAGTACGGTGTCCAGGTTTCCGGCAAAGCGCGCGAAGAACAGTCGCTGCTGATGAACATCTTCGTGTCCTGGTTCCCGATGCTGTTGTTGATCGGCGTCTGGATCTTCTTCATGCGCCAGATGCAGGGCGGTGGCCGCGGCGGTGCGTTCAGCTTCGGCAAGTCGCGTGCGCGCATGCTGGATGAGAACACCAACCAGGTCACTTTCGCGGACGTCGCCGGTTGCGATGAGGCCAAGGAAGACGTGCAGGAACTGGTCGACTTCCTGCGTGATCCGAGCAAGTTCCAGAAGCTGGGCGGGCGTATTCCGCGCGGCGTGCTGATGGTCGGTTCGCCGGGTACCGGTAAGACGCTGCTGGCCAAGGCCATCGCCGGCGAAGCCAAGGTGCCGTTCTTCAGCATTTCCGGTTCGGATTTCGTCGAAATGTTCGTCGGCGTGGGCGCGGCCCGTGTGCGCGACATGTTCGAGAACGCCAAGAAGCATGCGCCTTGCATCATCTTCATCGATGAAATCGATGCGGTTGGCCGCCAGCGTGGCGCCGGCCTGGGCGGTGGTAACGACGAACGCGAACAGACCCTGAACCAGATGCTGGTGGAAATGGACGGCTTCGAGTCGGGCCAGGGCGTCATCGTCATCGCCGCCACCAACCGTCCCGATGTGCTGGATCCCGCGCTGCTGCGTCCGGGCCGCTTCGACCGCCAGGTGGTGGTGCCGCTGCCCGATATCCGTGGCCGCGACCAGATCCTCAAGGTCCACATGCGCAAAGTGCCGCTGTCGCCCAACGTCGACGCTTCGGTGCTGGCACGTGGCACGCCCGGTTTCTCCGGTGCCGACCTGGCCAACCTGGTCAACGAGGCCGCCCTGTTCGCCGCCCGCCGCAATGGCCGTACGGTCGATATGTCGGACTTCGAAAAGGCCAAGGACAAGATCATCATGGGCGCGGAACGCCGCTCCATCGTGATGCCCGAGGAAGAGCGCAAGAACACCGCGTACCACGAGTCCGGCCACGCCATCGTCGCACGCATGCTGCCCAAGACGGATCCCGTGCACAAGGTCACCATCATCCCGCGCGGCCGCGCGCTGGGTGTGACCATGCAGTTGCCGGAAACCGATCGCTACAGCATGGACAAGCTGCGCCTGCTCAGCACCATCGCCGTGTTGTTCGGTGGCCGTATCGCCGAAGAACTGTTCATGGACCAGATGACGACCGGTGCTTCGAATGACTTCGAACGTGCCACCGCCATTGCCCGCGACATCGTCACCCGCTACGGGATGACCGACGAACTGGGCCCGATGGTCTATGCCGAAAACGAAGGTGAAGTGTTCCTGGGCCGCAGCGTCACGAAGACCACGCACGTGTCGGAAGCGACCATGCAGAAGGTCGATTCCTCGATCCGCCGCATCATCGACGAGCAGTACGGCGTCGCGCGCAAGATCCTGGAAGACAACCGTGACAAGGTCGAGGCCATGACGGCTGCGCTGCTCGAATGGGAAACCATCGACGCGGACCAGATCGACGACATCATCAACGGCCGTCCTCCCCGCCCGCCCAAGGTCCCCCAGGGCCCGTCGGATTCTTCCGATACGCCGCCCAGCGGTCTGGCAACTGGCGGCAACACCGCCGCGGCGGTCTGAGGTCGGTTTTTTAGTAAATGGCCAATAACTTTTTGTGCGGGCGCTTCGAGTTCGACCTCGAGCGCCCGCTGGTCATGGGTATTGTCAATACCACGCCGGACTCGTTTTCCGATGGCGGTGCACACGACGATCCCGCTTCCGCCATCGCGCATGCGCACAAGCTGATCGCCGATGGCGCGAACATTCTCGATATCGGTGGGGAATCGACCCGCCCGGGTGCGCCCGAGGTATCCGAACAGGACGAACTCGCGCGTCTGCTGCCGGTGGTGGAGGGCCTGCGCGATTGCGGCGTGCCGCTGTCCATCGACACCTACAAGCCAGGCGTGATGCGCGCGGTGCTGGATGCCGGCGCGGACATGATCAACGACATCTATGGTTTTCGCATGCCAGGCGCCATCGAGGCCGTTGCGAACACGCGTTGCGGCCTGTGTGTCATGCACATGAAAGGCGAGCCGCGCACCATGCAGGACGATACGACGTATGCGGACCTGCTGGGTGAGATCGGCCTTTTCCTGGGCGCGCGCGCGCAGAAGCTGCGGGCGGCATGGGTCGACCCGCGTCGCATCGTGCTGGATCCGGGCTTCGGCTTTGGCAAATCGACCGAGCAGAACTATCTGCTGCTGCGTCGGCTGGCCACCTTGCGCGTGTCCAGTTATCCGCTGTTGGTGGGACTGTCCCGCAAATCCATGATCGGTAATGTCACGGGGCGCCAGGTAAGCGATCGGCTGGCCGGCAGCATCGCCGGCGCCCTTGCCTGCGTCGCGCGCGGCGCCGCCATCGTCCGCGTGCACGATGTGGCGGAAACCGTCGATGCTTTAAAAGTTTGGCAGGCTGTTGAACAGGGAGCTACTGCGTGAGTCAACGTAAATATTTTGGTACCGACGGCGTTCGAGGTGAAGTCGGTGGCCCGGTGATCAATGCGGAATTCGCTTTGCGGCTGGGCTATGCCGCTGGCCGCGTGCTGGCGGGCGAGTCGTCCACGGCGGGCCGTCCCAAGGTGCTGATAGGCAAGGACACGCGTATTTCCGGCTATATGCTGGAGTCCGCCCTGGAGGCGGGACTGTCGGCCGCCGGAGTCGACACGCTGCTGGCCGGCCCGGTGCCGACGCCGGCGGTCGCCTATCTGACGCGCACCTTGCGGCTCAAGGCCGGTATCGTCATCAGCGCTTCGCACAACCCCTACGAAGACAATGGCATCAAGTTCTTCTCGGCTGGCGGCATGAAGCTGCCCGATGAAGTGGAGAACGCCATCGAGGCCGCCATCGACGAGCCGCTGGGCTGCGTCGGCTCCGAAGCGCTGGGCCGCGCACGGCGTATCGAAGATGCCGCCGGGCGCTACATCGAATTCTGCAAAAGCACTTTTCCCAACGACCTGGACCTCAAGGGCCTGAAGCTGGTGGTGGACGCGGCGCACGGCGCGGCGTATCACATCGCGCCCCACGTCTTCCGGGAATTGGGGGCCGAAGTGCACGCCATCGGCGTGCAGCCGGACGGCTTCAACATCAACAAGGGCGTGGGTGCCATGCACCCCGAGTCGCTGGCGGACGAAGTGCGCGCCCGCGGGGCCCATCTGGGCATCGCGCTGGATGGCGATGCCGACCGCCTGCAGATGGTGGACGGCGACGGCCGTATCTTCAACGGCGACGAGTTGCTGTACGCCATCGTACGGGCGCGGATGCAGCATGCGCCGGTGGCGGGCGTGGTCGGAACGCTGATGACCAATTACGGGCTGGAACGCCAGCTGCAGACGCTGGGCGTCGGTTTCGAGCGCGCCGCGGTCGGCGACCGCTACGTGCTGGAGCAGATGCAGGCGCGCGGTTGGCTCTATGGCGGCGAAAGCTCCGGCCATCTGATCTGCCTGGATTGCCATACTACCGGTGACGGCATCATCGCCGCCCTGCAAGTGCTGACGGCGCTGCGGCGCAACACGACGACGCTGGCCGACTGGGTGACCGACCTGCGCATGTATCCGCAGGAAATGATCAATGTGCCGCTGACCCCGGGCGTCGACTGGAAGACCCATGCCGGACTGAATCAGGCCCGCAAGGACGTCGAGACCCGCCTGGCGGGCCGCGGCCGGGTGCTGATCCGGGCGTCGGGGACCGAACCGAAGTTGCGCCTCATGGTCGAAGCGGAAGACGCCACGGTCGCACGGGCCAGCGCGGAACTGCTGGCGGCGTCACTGGGAGGCTGAGCGCCAGGAGAGGGGGTGGGGGCGCCCCCTTCATTTCGGCATGACCCAGCATCATGTGACAAGTTTTTTTTACCCAGTCGTCAAAACGACTTAATCCTCAGTCAATACTGAAGACTTATTCTGTTCAGGTAAAAAGCCGTAAAAGCGGGTTCCGCCAAAGAGCCACGGGCTTCACAGTCACGTAACATATCGGTCAATTACCTGACATGTAAGGCGTCCACACTATGCGGACACCCTAGGAGTTGGCCCAAATGCTCGAACTAGTTCGTATCGAATCCGATCGCACCACGGCGGAAGCCTGGTCCGGTCCGGTCACCACGGGACTGGTTGTCGGCCTCGCTCGGACGACCGAGGAGATCGAGGAAATACAACGCCTGCGCTACCAGGTCTTCACCGAAGACATGGGCGCGGTATTCCCGGATGACGGCATCGACCAGGATCGTTTCGATCCCTGGTGTGAACATCTGATGGTGCAAGAGCTGGATACGGGCCGCGTCGTCGGCACCTATCGCCTGCTCACGCCGGAGAAGGCGCGCGAAGCGGGCGGTTACTATTCCGCGTCCGAATTCGACCTGACCGGCCTGGGTCCCTTGCGCGACCAACTGGTCGAGGCAGGGCGTTCCTGCACCCATCCCGAGCATCGCAACGGTACGGTCATCATGCTGCTGTGGTCCGGCGTGGCGGAATACATGCGCCGCGGCGGCTACCGGTATCTGCTGGGCTGTGCCAGTGTCAGCCTGCGCGACGACGGCGTTACCGCCGCCGAAGTATGGCGTGCCGTCGCCCCTCATCTGAAAGACCAGACCCTGCCGCGCGTCGCGCCTCTGCACCGTTATCCGGTGGAGAAGCTCAACAGCACCACGCTGCCGGCGCGCGTACCGCCGCTGATCAAGGGCTACCTGAAGCTGGGCGCCAAGATCTGCGGCGAACCGGCCTGGGATCCCGATTTCAACGCGGCCGATTTTCCGGTGTTGCTGGATATGGATGCAATGGACGAGCGTTATCGCCGTCACTTCGGCTTGCCGGCGGTGCCGGCGGAAACAAACGCCCAGGCCGACGGCCGGGCGCGCAAGGTGGCTTAGTCCCATCACTCATCGCCGGGGTTCGGCGGCATCCCATCCTTATCTGGACAACACCATGCGCCGAACCCTTAGAAGAATGAAGATCCGGCTGGTGCGGCGGGCCACCCGCCGCTTTCGCCTAAAGCTCAAGCAGCTCGAACGAGAAACCTACTTTGCGCCATTCTGATTCTTCGGCGTGAAGGGTGAAGTCGCTGAGCGGATGGGCGTTCAGCCATTCATTGTCCACGCGTATCACGATGGACTTCTCACGTACCGATAGCGTCAGCGGCAGGGTGGGCAGGTCTTCGCGCCGGCGCAGCAGCAGCACCGCCAGGCGCAGGGACAGCACCGCCAGCCATTGATCGCGCGTGCGCACCAGCGGTTCCAACTTGGCCAGCTTGCCTTGGTGGCCCAGGGCCAGCATCGCCAGCACCTGCTGGTCGGCCCGCGAGAACCCCGGCATGTCGGCGTTGCCCAGCACATAGGCCGAATGCTTGTGGTAATCGTTGTGGGCGATGGACAGGCCCACCTCGTGCAGGTCCGCGGCCCAGCCCAGCAGATGCCTCAGCTCGCCACGCTCGCTGTCCGGCGCCGTCAGTCCTGAAAACAGCGCCAGCGCGACGCGCCTGACGCGCGCGGCCTGGTTCATGTCGATGTGATAACGCCGCATGAACTGGCGGACCGATTCATCGCGCTTGTCGT
The DNA here is from genome assembly GCF_002209485.1 of Achromobacter sp. HZ34. GTDB lineage: Bacteria > Pseudomonadota > Gammaproteobacteria > Burkholderiales > Burkholderiaceae_B > Bordetella_C. Next base: position 24,801 of record NZ_NJIX01000009.1, read on the forward strand.
GTTCGTCGTCACGGCCCAGCAGGTCGTACAGCACCCCCAGGCGCAGCGCGCCGTCACCGGTATGCATGACGTCGATGTTCAGTTCGTCGAACAAGGCGCTCATGATGGCCAGGCCACCGGGCAGCACGTCGGCGCGCTCGGTCTTGATGCCGGGCAGTTCCGACGGAATGACACGGCCCGAACGGATGATGCGGTCCTTCAGCTTGCTCAGGCCAGTGCGGGTGATGCCCGTCGTGGAAAAACCACATTCGGTCAGGATGGCGTACAGGGCCTTGGCAGTGCCGGACGAGCCGTAGACCTCCTTCCAGCCCATCTTGCGGTATTGCTTGGAGATCACTTCGATCTCGCGGCGCGCCGCCAGCTCGGCCTGCTTCATCTGGTGCGCATCGACCACGCCGTCCTGGAAGAACTGGCGGCTGTAGCTGACACAGCCCATGTAAAGCGAAGACATCAGGCCCGGCTCGAATCCCTTGCCGATGATCACTTCGGTGGACCCGCCGCCGATGTCGATGACCAGGCGCTTGTTGGTCGAGGGGGGCAGGGTGTGGACCACGCCGGAGAAAATCAGGCGCGCCTCTTCCCGGCCGGCGATGACTTCAATGGGAAAGCCCAGGGCCGCTTCCGCGCGGGGCAGGAAGTCGGCGGTGTTACGGGCTACGCGGAAGGTATTGGTGGCGACGGCCCGCACGCGGTTGGGATGGAAGCTGCGCAGGCGTTCGCCGAAGCGTTCGAGTACGGCGACCGCGCGGTCTATGGCTTCCGGGGACAGGCGTTTGTCGGCATCCAGGCCGGCGGCCAGGCGTACGGTCTCTTTCAGACGATCGATCTGATAGATCTGTTCAGAGCCCTCCTGCTGCGTGACCCGGCCTATGGACAGGCGGAAACTGTTGGAACCGAGGTCGACGGCGGCGAGAAGATGATCCATGCGGCGCTGCAATAAAGACATTGATGCGCTCCATTATAGGGACTCAATGTGACGACCCCCAAGGCGGGCGCCGCAAGCGTGAAATTCCGGGTACGCTTATTCAGCTCGTCATGGAACTGTCACGAAATTGAAGTAAAACGCCCGGTTGGCATAAAACATTAACGGACTCTGCATGACTCAGAAAGCGGTTGAGCCTTGGTTCCTGAATCGCGAACTGTCGCTGCTCAAATTCAATGAACGTGTTCTGGCGATGGCGGAGAACCCCGCCACGCCCCTGCTGGAGCGCCTGCGCTACGTCTGTATCGTCAGCTCCAACCTGGACGAGTTCTTCGAAATCCGCATCTCCAGCCTGAAAGCGCAGCAGTTGCAAACGCCCAACCTGGTCGGCAGCGACGGCCTGACACCAGGCGAGGCCTATGCCCAGGTGCAGCAAGCCACCCATGCCCTGGTGGCGCGCCAATACGACCTGCTGAACGACGAGATCCTGCCCTGCATGGAGCGCGAGGGAATCACGCTGCATCATGCCTCGGAATGGAACGAAGCGCAGCAACAATGGGCGCATGCCACGTTCAACCGCGATGTGATGCCCCTGCTGACGCCGATCGGCCTGGACCCGGCGCATCCGTTTCCGCGTGTATACAACAAGAGCCTGAACTTCATCGTGCCGCTGTCGGGCACCGACGCGTTCGGGCGCAAGGCGTCCATCGCCATCGTGCAGGCGCCGCGCGCCTTGCCGCGCCTGATCCGCATGCCCAGCGAGCTGTCGGGCCACCCGGACAGCTATGTGCTGCTGACGTCGCTGATGCGCGCCTTTGTCGGCGAGCTGTTCCCCGGCATGACGATGGCGGGCTGCTATCAGTGGCGAGTGACCCGCAATAGCGACCTGTACGTCGACGAAGAAGAAGTGACCAATCTGCGGCTGGCCTTGCAAGGCGAGCTGTCGCAACGCAATTTCGGCCTGGCCGTGCGCCTGGAAATCGACAAGTTGACGCCGCCGGACCTGGAAGCGTTCCTGCAGCGGGAGTTTTCGCTCGGGGAGTCGGACACCTACCGCGTCAACGGGCCGGTGAACCTGTCGCGCCTGATGCAGTTGTGCAATGTCGCTGACCGGCCGTCACTGCTGTTCCCGACCTATCGCGCGCCCGTGCAGGCGCCGTTCGACCGCACCCTGGACCCGGGCGAGCTGTTCGACGCCATCGCGGCGCGCGATCACCTGCTGCACCATCCCTACCAGTCCTTCCAGCCCGTCATCGACTTCCTCACCGCCGCCGCGGTGGATCCGGAAGTGATGGCCATCAAGCAGACCATCTACCGTACCGGCGAGGACTCCGAGCTGATGCAGATTCTGCTGGCGGCGGCACGGGCCGGCAAGGAAGTGACGGTGGTGGTGGAGCTGATGGCGCGCTTCGACGAGCAGACCAACATCAACTGGGCGGCCAAGCTGGAAGAGGTGGGCGCGCACGTCGTGTACGGCGTGGTGGGGCACAAGACACACGCCAAGATGGCGTTGGTCCTGCGGCGCGAGAAAGGGCGCCTGCGCCGCTACGCCCACTTGGGCACCGGCAACTATCATCCGCGCACGGCCCGGCTGTACACCGATTTCGGCCTGTTGACCGCCGATCCGGCCTTGTGCGAAGACATGGACAAGGTGTTTTCGCAGCTGACCGGGCTGGGGGCGCGGCGCAGCCTGAAGGCTTTGCTGCAATCGCCCTTCACCATGCACGACGGCATGGTGGCCTTGATCCGCGCCGAGGCGCAGGCCGCGCGTGAAGGCAAGAAGGCGCGCATCATGGCCAAGATGAATTCGCTGCTGGAAGCCGGCGTGATCCAGGAGCTCTACGAGGCCAGCCAGGCCGGCGTGAAGATCGACCTGATCATACGGGGTGTTTGCGCCCTGCGCGCGGGCGTGCCGGGGCTGTCGGAGAACATCCGGGTGCGTTCCATCATCGGGCGGTTCCTGGAGCATTCGCGGGTTTTCTATTTCTTTGCCGGCGGCAAGGAAACGGTCTACCTGTCTTCCGCCGACTGGATGGACCGCAATTTCTTCCGCCGCGTGGAGATCGCCTTCCCCATCAATGACAAGCTGTTGAAGAAGCGGGTGATCGACGAGGCGTTTACCTTTGCCCTGCGCGACAACCAGCTGGCCTGGCAGCAGCAGCCCGACGGTAACTTCACGCGGGTGCGCAGCAGGGGAGCGCCGTTTTCGTTGCACCAGCACCTGATCGATCGCCTGGGCGTCTGACCTGCATTAAGTCGGCAGTCAGGCGGGATGGTAAGAACTGTTGCGTTTTGTTGCTATGTGCGCGCATCGTCGGGGAAGGAGCGTGTCCCCGTCACTTTTTGACCAGTATATGACTGTCACTATCGTGTCATATAGCCTCCGTAAGATTCGTTCCCGTGACTCAAGACGGCCTGGTTCGGGCGTCTGCCGCACTTCACCAACAAGCACGAGAAGGAATCCACGATGCGTGTCTTCAAACAGATTTCCGTTGGCTTCGCCCTGAGCGCCGCCGTTTTCGCCGTTCAAGCTGCCGATGTGACTGGCGCCGGTGCGTCGTTCCCCTATCCCGTCTACGCCAAGTGGGCCTCGGAATACAAGGCTGCCACGAACAATGCCGTGAACTATCAGTCGATCGGTTCGGGCGGCGGCCAGCAACAGATCATCGCCAAGACCGTCGACTTCGGCGCTTCGGATGATCCGATGAAGGGCGAGGACCTGGAAAAGAACGGCCTGCTGCAATTCCCCGCCGTCATCGGCGGCACGGTGCCGGTCGTCAACATCAGCGGCGTGGCCCCCGGCCAACTGAAGCTGTCGGGTGAAGTCCTGGCCGACATCTTCCAAGGCAAGATCAAGAAGTGGGACGACGCCAAGATCAAGGCGCTGAACGCCGACGTCAAGCTGCCCTCGGCCGACATCATCGTTGTCTACCGTTCGGACGGCTCGGGCACCACCTTTGGCTGGACCAACTACCTGTCGAAGGTTTCGGCTTCCTGGAAGGCCGACATCGGCGAAGGCAAGTCGGTCAAGTGGCCCACCGGTCAAGGCGGCAAGGGTAACGAAGGCGTCGCCGCCTACGTCGGCCAGCTGAAGAACTCGATCGGCTACGTCGAATACGCCTACGCCAAGCAGAACAAGCTGGCCTGGACCCAACTGCAGAACAAGGACGGCAAGTTCGTCCAGCCCGAGCAGAAGGCCTTCGCCGCTGCTGCCGCCAACGCCGACTGGAAGAGCGCGCCTGGCATGGGCGTGGTGCTGACCAACGAACCGGGCGCCACCTCGTGGCCCGTGACGTCGGCCACCTTCATCCTGATCCACAAGGTCCAGGACAAGCCGGCTCAAGGCAAGGCCGTCCTGGCCTTCTTCGACTGGGCCTTCAAGGGCGGCCAGAAGTCGGCTGAAGCCCTGGACTACGTGCCCCTGCCCGACGCTGTGACCAGCGAAATCCGCGCCTCCTGGAAGGACATCAAGGGCGCCGACGGCAAGGCTGTATGGCAGTAAATCCGTGGGCTGAGCGGATTCCGGGGTAAGGCTTCCCGGGATCCGGCCACAGATCCAGCAGCTTGAGAGGGCTTCGCCCTCTCGGACCACGGGCTCGGGCCACTTCGTCCGAGCCCGCTCTTTAAGCAAGGAAAGCCCATCCATGAGCGCGGTAATGGATAATAATGTGCCAGTTTCGTCCGCAGAGCCGGGTCTGACGGCCCAAGGCACACCTTCCCCCATGAAGCAAAATTCAAACGCGCTGATGGATGCGCTATTCCGCAATCTCACGCGCCTGTTCGCCTTCCTGGTTTTCAGCCTGTTGGCGGCGGTGCTCATCTCGCTCATCTACGGTAGCCGGGAATCGATAGCCAAATGGGGCCTGTCGTTCCTGTGGACCAATGACTGGGATCCCAACAAGCAGATCTTCGGCGCCGTGGTGCCCATCCTGGGCACCCTGGCCACGTCGGCGATCGCGCTGATCATCGCGGTGCCCGTGTCCTTCGGCATCGCCATTTTCCTGACCGAACTGTCGCCGCGCTGGCTGCGTCGCCCGCTGGGCACCGCGGTGGAAATGCTGGCGGCCATTCCGTCCATCATCTACGGCATGTGGGGCCTGTTCGTCTTCGTGCCGGTGTTCCAGGAATATGTACAGCCCGGCCTCATCGAAGTCCTGGGCAGCTTGCCGCTGATCGGCAGCTGGTTCGCCGGCCCGCCCTTCGGTATCGGTATCTTCACCGCCGGCCTCATCCTGTCCATCATGATCACGCCCTTCATCACCGCGGTGATGCGCGACGTGTTCGAGCTGGTGCCCCCGATGCTCAAGGAATCGGCCTACGGCCTGGGCAGCACCACCTGGGAAGTGATGTGGAAAGTGGTGTTGCCCTTCACCAAGAACGGTGTGATCGGTGGCGTCATGCTGGGCCTGGGCCGCGCCCTGGGCGAGACCATGGCGGTGACGTTCGTGATCGGTAACGCTTTCCGCTGGACCGGATCGCTGTTCTCGCCGGGCAACTCCATCGCTTCGTCGCTGGCCAACGAGTTCAACGAGGCGGCCGGTTTGCAGAAGTCCGCCTTGCTGGAACTGGGCCTGGTGCTGTTCATCATCACCACCATCGTGCTGGCGCTGTCCAAAATGCTGCTGCTGCGCCTGTCGCAGAGCGAAGGCAAGAAGAGCTGAGGAATAGAAAAGCCATGGCCACCTCCGTACTCAATATGCAGAACTCGGTCTACCGCCGCCGTAACGTGGTGAACAAGGTCATGCTGACCTTGTCCATGGCGGCGCTGGGATTCGGCCTGTTCTGGTTGTTCTGGATCATCATCACCCTGCTCACCAAGGGTGGCGGTGCCTTGTCCTACACGCTGTTCACTGAAATCACGCCGCCGCCGGGACAGGCGGGCGGACTGATGAACGCCATCTTCGGCAGCTTGATGATGGTGGGTGCCGGCACGCTGATCGGTACGCCGGTCGGTATCCTGGCGGGCACGTACCTGGCCGAATACGGCCAGCGCGGCTGGCTGGCGCCGGCCACGCGCTTCCTCAACGACGTGCTGCTGTCGGCCCCGTCCATCATCATCGGCCTGTTCATCTATGCCGTGTACGTGGCGCAGGTAGGCCATTACTCCGGTTGGGCCGGCGCCATCGCGCTGGCCATCCTGGTGGTGCCGGTGGTCGTGCGTACGACCGACAACATGCTGCTGCTGGTGCCCAACGGCCTGCGCGAGGCAACCGCCGCGCTGGGCTGCCCCAAGTGGCGCATGGTCACCATGATCTGCTACCGCGCCGCTCGCTCGGGCATCATGACCGGCGTGCTGCTGGCCATCGCCCGTATCTCCGGTGAAACCGCGCCGCTGCTGTTCACGGCGCTGTCCAACCAGTTCATGTCGATGAATATGAACGCGCCGATGTCCAACCTGCCGGTGGTGATCTATCAATACGCCGCCAGCCCGTTCAAGGAATGGAACAACCTGGCCTGGGCCGGGGCGACGCTGATCACGTTGGTGGTGCTGGCCATCAACATCATCGCCCGCAACATGTTCCGCAAGCACTGAACCGCGCGTATTGAACTCATACTGCCGCGCCCGATGCGCGGCATTCGGGAAACGAAATGGAAAAGAACGCTACCCTGGCCTCGAAGATCGAGGTGAAGAACCTGAACTTCTACTACGGCAAGTTCCATGCGATCCGCAATGTGAACATGTCGATCCGCGAGAAGAAGGTCACCGCCTTCATCGGCCCGTCGGGCTGCGGCAAGTCGACGCTGCTGCGCACGTTCAACCGCATGTTCGAGTTGTATCCGGGCCAGCGCGCTGAAGGCGAAATCATGATCGACGGTGAGAACCTGCTGACCACCAAGACGGATATCTCGCTGATCCGCGCCAAGGTGGGCATGGTGTTCCAGAAGCCGACGCCGTTCCCGATGAGCATCTATGACAACATCGCCTTCGGCGTGCGTCTGTTCGAAAAGCTCAGCAAGGGCGAGATGGACGAGCGCGTGGAATGGGCGCTGTCCAAGGCGGCGCTGTGGAACGAAGTGAAGGACAAGATCCACCAGAGCGGCAGCAGCCTGTCGGGCGGGCAGCAACAGCGTCTGTGCATCGCGCGCGGCGTGGCGATCAAGCCGGAAGTGCTGCTGCTGGACGAGCCCTGCTCGGCGCTGGATCCCATCTCCACCGCCAAGGTGGAAGAGCTGATCGCCGAACTGAAGAACGACTACACCGTGGTCATCGTGACGCACAATATGCAGCAGGCGGCGCGTTGCTCGGACTTCACCGCTTATATGTACCTGGGCGAACTGATGGAATTCGGTGAAACCGACCAGATCTTCGTCAAGCCCAAGCGCAAGGAAACGGAAGACTACATTACCGGCCGCTTCGGTTGAGGATGTGACGGGGCGTCCCGGACTGGCGTCCCGGGCAGGCAAGAGAACGGCGCGTATATCGCGCCGTTTTTTTTCGCCTGCGTTTCATGTGCGTGCGCGGGGCGCGCTGGCCGGCCGACCACCACTGCGCCGGCCGCAGGTTGATAATGGGGACGCGTTAATTCGGCCAAACTATGAGTTAACGGCCACGATTTCGCCCAATTAAGGGCTGAAGCCGTTTTGACCGGGGTATTCCGGCCGTTTTTGTAGCCTTTGACTGGCGGGGCGGCTGACTAGAATGGCCGGGTCTCGTGTTCCTCACGGGACCCGGCAGGCCCGGAGGCCTGGTCCGGCCGCCTCTTTAACGGCCCGTATTCATGAATTCCTCGACCCTGATCGGTATTGGCGTCGCCCTGGCGATGCTGGCTGCCGCAATCTTCGGCTCGGCGCCCAGCGCCCTGGCCTTCGTCAACCTGCCCGGCCTGGGCATCGTGCTGGGCGGCACCATCGCCGCCTTGTTCATCGGCTATCCGATGGCTGAAGTCCGTCGTATTCCCCAGCTGCTGCGCACGGTCTTCCGCAACGAGAAAGTCGACTCGCAGCGCGACATCGACGAGCTGGTGACGCTGGCCCACAGCTGGGCCGGTTCCGACGTCCACAACGTCGAACGCGAACTGCAGAAGGTCACCAATCCGTTTCTGCGCACTGGTGTGCAGCTGATCATCGACAACACCCCGGAAGAGCAGATCGTCGAGCTGCTGCAGTGGCGTATCGCCCGCATGCGGGCGCGTGAGCAGGCCGAGGCCCAGATGTTCCGTACCGTGGCCAGCTTCGCGCCGGCCTTCGGCATGCTGGCCACGCTGATCGGCCTGGTCAACCTGATGACGGTGCTGGGTTCGCAAGGCATGGATGTCATCGGCAAGCAGATGGCGATTGCCCTGATCGCCACGTTCTACGGCATCCTCATCGCCAACCTGATCTGCAAGCCCATCGCCATCAAGCTGGAACGCCGCACCGAGCAGCGCCTGATCCTGATGAATATGGTGCTGCAAGGCATCTCCATGATGTGCGAGCGGCGTGGCCCGGCCATGGTGCGCGAGACCTTGAATTCCTTCATGGAACATGTGGAAGACGAGATCCGTGAACAGCCCGCTGGCCGCGCTTCGTCCAACCGTACCGACAAGCGCGCTGCCGCTGCCGCGAGCGGTTCCAGCCGCACGGCGCCTTCCGTGGCGCCGACCTCGGCCCGTGCCTCCGCGCCGGTGGCGGGTGGCGTGGGCTCGGTCGCTAGCGCTGCGCGTGGCAATCCGGAGGCGCGTGCCGCCGCCGCCGCCACCTTCGAGGCCGCGCTGCGTAACCGCGCCTCGTCGCGGTCCTGATCTCCAGCGTATTCGTCAGTTCCATGGCTACTACCCAATCCCGCGCGTCCTGGATCGACATTGCCGCCCGCAACAAGGCGGCGGTCGAACGCCAGCAGCGCGAGCGGACCAAGAGCGTGCGGCGCAATCGCTATGAGCGGTGGCACGTGCAGGAAACGCTGGATCGCGAGCCGGACAACTGGCTGATGACGTATCTGGACCTCATCACGCTGCTGTTGGCCCTGTTCGTGGTGATGCTGGCGCTGACGCGCCTGGGACCGGGCATGGCCGCCCATCCACCCCAGGTGGCCAACGGCGTCAGCCTGGCCAAGATGCCGGCCCGGGCGGTGGAGGATTGGGAGAAGAACATGCCGGTGATCCCGGCCGTATGGGCGACGCAGCCCGATCCCGTGCCTGCCGTGCCGCCCGCGACCGCGCCCACCGATCCGCTGGAACCGGCCAAGGCCGCGCCGGTGAAGATGCCGACCGCGGAAGAACTGGGACTGAAGGACCTGGGCAAGTCGGTGAACGTCACCATCAATCGCCAGTCGGTCAGTTTCCGTATCAGCAATGAGTTGCTGTTCACGTCGGGACAGGCAACCTTGAGTCCCGAGGGCATTCCCTTGATCAAGAAGCTGGCCGAGGTCATCAACCACAGCAAGTATCCGCTGTCGGTGGAAGGGCATAGCGACAACGTGCCCATACTGACGCGGCAATTCGCGTCGAACTGGGACCTGTCGACCAGCCGGGCTACGTCGGTGCTGCGCGAGCTGGTGCGCGACGGCGTCGATCCCATGCGCCTGCGTGCCATCGGGTATGCGGACACCATGCCCCTGGAAGCCAACGACACCGCGGCCGGCCGCGCGGCGAACCGCCGGGTGGAGTTGATCATGCGCATCGATCCGAAGGCACCGACGGAGCAGTAGGCGCGACGAGGGCCGCGCTCGAGGATGCGGGGCTTGCTGCCAGGGCTCGCGCAGAGACTTGCAAGAATGGGTCTTCCGAAAGGAAGGCCCTTTTTTATTGCCGCTGTTTGCGGCCGATTGCATCTGACGAAAAAACCGACGGAGGCGACTGAAAACTCCGGGGCTTTCGTCATTGGGGTGTCCCTGTCGATCTTTAAAGTCGCTGAACACTCTCCACTCGGACTGACAGACGGCCGTATGAAACCCCTCATCCAAGCACTGCAAGAAAAATACCAGGCCCGTAGCGGGCGATCGGGACGCACGGTTGCCCTTTGCCTGTCCCTGTCCCTTTCCCTGGCCGTGGCGACCGCGCTGGGCGGCTGCTCCGATGGTTCGGATTCGTCGGACGCCGACGATGCCGTGACTGCGCCGAATACACCCCCGACGGACAGCGGCCCCGCCACCGATACGCCCGCGGCCGGCGCCAGCCGGGCGCTGATCGTCGGCCTGGACGGCGTTACCTATAACGCGATACAGGCAGGGCTGGCCAATGGCACGCTGCCCAACTTCGCCAAGCTGAAGGTGTCCGTGGCCTATAGCGGCGGCATGCCCGGCGGGCAGACGCAACAGGCCAATCTGCATACCCCTGGCTGGGCGACGCTGCTTTCCGGCAACTGGGCCAACCTGCACCAGGTCACGTCCGATGCCAGCGGTCTGGCCATCCAGGGCGGCAGTGTGTTCGAAGTCCTCAAGGCCAAGGGCACAGGGTTGAATGGGGCTGCCGTGGCGTCCCCCAACATCGCCAGCCTGCTGGCCAGCCAGCACGACAGCAGCGCGCTCGATACGCTGCATGACTGTTCCAACACCGCCGCTGCCGACGACTGCGTGACCGAGCAGACCCTGGGGCTGATCGACGGCGCCTACACCACGGTCGTGGCGCAGTATCACGCCGCCACGGATGTGGCGCTGGGCTATGGCACCGGCTCGTCGTCCTACGCGAACGCGGTCAGGAAACTGGACGCGGCGCTGGGCAAGCTGCTGGCTGAAACCGCGAAAAACCCCAAGGACAAATGGCTGGTGGTGTTGACGTCGGCCTACGGGCTCGGCGTCACGGGCAGCGCCGACGGGTTGCCTCTGCTGGCTGAATCCACCACCTTCGTCGCGCTGAACCAGGGCTTGAACAATGCCGCCGGTGTCAACGCCGTCCCCCCGGCCACGCTCAGCGCCTTGTACGCCTATCCCAGCATTGCCGATGTCACGCCTACCGTGCTGGCGTATTTCAACGCCACCCCTGCAGCGGCTGCCTACACCATGTATGGCAGCCAGTTGATCGGCGACCTGGCCGTGTCGCAGTTGAACGTGGCCCTGAGCACCAGCAATTTCAACCAGCCCACCGCCAATGCCACCGTGAGCTGGACTGCCCCGGAAACCGGCGCCATCAACGTGCTGCGCGACGGCGAGGTCATCGCCACCTTGCCCGCGGGCACGGCACGCTACGTCGACGACGGGTTGCGTGATCACATCACCAGCCTGTATCCCCAGGGCGGGACACACACGGCGGATTATGTGGTGCAAGCTGGCGCTGGGGGCGGCTTGCGTGCCATCCGATCGGCGCCGCTGTCGTACGCCCCGATCATGCCGTCGGTGAGCAATGGCCTGTTCGTCTACTACCCCATGAACAACACGTTGCCGCCCGTGGATGCCAAGGGCAATTCCACCTTGGGCCCCTTCGCCAGCGATCTCGACCCGGCAACCGGCGTCGTCGTCGATGGCCCGTTCGGCGCCAGCAGCCACGGTGTGCAGGTAAACCTGAAGTACACCAACGCCAGCAACCAGGAAGGTTACGCACTGACCTTCAATGGGCAGGCGCTGGATCCCACCAACGCCACGGCACCGGTGTTTTCGGTGGGCTTCTGGACCCGGATTCCCCGCGATTCCTGCATCGTCGGCGGCGACTATCCGCTGGTGGGCAACAAGAACTTCAAGTCGGGCGCCAACCCGGGCTTCGCCATGGCGATCTATGGCGTTGCCGCCGGTACCGGCTGCACGTTGCGCGTGAACTTCGGCGACAACACCAATCGAGCCGACTCTTCCGCCGCCGTATCCAATAATCAGTGGGTCTATGCGGCCGTGACCTTCGACGGCGTGGGCAAGACCGCCAACTGGTATGTCTATGACCCGATACTGGGTTTGCGCACCGGCTCCTTGAACGGCGCATCGGTGGACATGGCCAAGCTGTACACGGGCACCAACGCCGTTCCCATCACCGGCAAGAACGGTTATGCCTCCTGGGGCCTGGGCACCGACGGCACCGGCCAGTATTACTTCAACCAGACGGACGCCAACCGGCCGAAGTGGAATGTCACCACGGGCGGCACCACCACGGCGACACCTTCGCGCGACTACGATGCCGCGTTCACCGAGCTGGCCTTCTGGAACCGCCTGTTGACCCCCGCTGAAGTGACGTCGATCTATCAGTCGCAGATGCCGCTGTCGACCGTGCTGGCCCACTGAGGAGAGTGGCGATGATGATCCTGCACGCCTTTCTGCCGCGCCGCGCCTGCCTGGCGACGGGCGCGGCTGCCCTGGCACTGTTGCTGGGCGGCTGCTTCGACTCCGGCTCCGATGACGCTGATGATGTAGCTACGGAGGTGCCAGTCGAGGTTCCTATCGTGACGCCACCCTCGGCGCCCGTGACCTCACCTGGCGACGCCTGCGACTGCGCAGTACCCGCCACCGACAAGCAGCGCTCCTGCGCTCCCTGACCCGAATCCGGTATCCACCATGACCAACATCAACCGCCGTGCTTTCCTGCGCGGCACGGCCGGCGCCGCCGCGCTGGCCTCGTTCCCGCTGTCGATCCAGCGCGCGCTGGCCATACCCGCCAACAATGCCACGGGCACCATACGCGACATCGAGCACGTGATCATCCTGATGCAGGAGAACCGTTCCTTCGATCAGTATCACGGCACCCTGCCTGGCGTGCGTGGCTATAGCGACCGCTTCACCATTCCCATGGCGTCAGGCGGTTCGGTGTGGCTGCAACGTGCCGCCAACGGCACCATCATCCAGCCTTACCACCTGGACTACACGCAGGGGCAAGCCCTGAACGGCAGCCTGGCGCACAGCTGGACCGACCAGCAGAATGCCTGGGATCACGGCCGCATGACGGGTTGGCCCGTGGCCAAGGGCAACAAGACGATGGGCTATCTGGAAGACGTCGAGCATGAAATGCAGTTCCATCGCGCGCTGGCCAATGCCTTCACGATCTGCGACAACTACTACACGTCCTGCTTCACCGGCACCTTCCCCAACCGCCTGTTCCTGTGGAGCGGCACGAATGGCGCCAACGTGTCGGACCACGTGGTGAACTCCAATGCTTCCTGGGGCTATACGGTGACGGGCGGCACGATACAGTCCTCCGCCAATGGCCTGACGTGGACCACCTATCCTGAACGGCTGGAGGCGGCCGGCGTCAGCTGGAAGGTCTACCAGGGCTACAACAACAACAGCAATAACAACCAGCTGGGCGCCTTCGCCAGCTACCGCGCGGCGGTGGAGCGCCTGAATGCGCGGGGCTATCCCGTCAGCACGGCGTTCACGCAGGACCTGGCCGCCCGCGAACCGCTGATCAAGGGCGTGGGCAATACGATGGCCGATCCGGTCAACCTGACCGATTTCGGCGCCGATGTGGCGGCGGGCCGCCTGCCGCAGGTCAGCTGGATCGTCGCGCCAGGGACGTACAGCGAACATCCCGGCATGGGCACGCCGGAGCAGGGCGGGTGGTACATCCAGAAGATATTGAACTACCTGACCGCCAACCCGGAGGTCTGGAGCAAGACGGTACTGATCCTCAACTACGACGAGAACGACGGCTATTTCGATCATGTGCCGCCGCCGGTGCCGCCCTCGCCCGATGGCCATGGCTCCTATGCCGGCAAGTCGACGGTGGACGTGTCGCGCGAATACTTCAGCATGTCGCACTTTCCCTACGACTCGGACCAATCGCTAGGACCGGACGGTCGTCCCTTCGGCGGCGGCGTGCGGCTGCCGACGCTGGTTATTTCGCCGTGGAGCGTGGGCGGTTGGGTCAACTCGCAAGTGTTCGACCACACCTCGACCCTGCGTTTCCTGGAGCAGCGCTTCGGAATCCCCGAACCCAACATCAGCCCCTGGCGGCGCACGGTGTTCGGCGACATGACGAGCTGCTTCAACTTCAAGACGCCCAACGATGCCTTTCCAGCTATCGTCAGCCTGCCAGCCGACAAGACCGCGATCGACGCGCTGAACACCAGCCAGAAGGCTGCCGGTGCCGTGCCGATTCCAGCGGCGGGCAGCGCGCCGCTGCCGGTCCAGGCGCGGATGGCGCGCCCTTCACGGGCGTTGCCCTACGAACTGCACACCAGCGCCAACCTGGATGCCGCCACCGGGCAGGTATGGCTGACCTTCAGCAATACCGGCAGCCAGGGCGCGGTGTTCCATGTGTATAACCAATACGACCTGGACGCCGTTCCCTGCCGCTACACGGTTGAGCCCGGCAAGATGATTTCCGATGTGTGGGAAGCCGATACCTATTTCGTGCCCGCTCCCGGCAAGTACAGGCTGTGGGTGTTGGGGCCCAATGGCTATCATCGCCTGTTCGGCGGGGATGTCGCGCAGGCGCTGGCGGGCGACAACGTCGAGGTGCGGGTGTGCTACGAAGCGCCGCGCAATACGGTGGTGCTGACTATCATGAACGTGGGTACGCGTACCGCCACGGTCACCATCACTGCCAATGCCTATCGCGAGGACGGACCGTGGACCTATACCGTGAGTCCGGGCAAGCAGATCGATGCCTCCTGGAACCTGGACGGATCGAACAGCTGGTACGACTTCACGCTGGACATGGACGGCGGCTATACGCGCCGCTTCGCCGGGCGCCTGGAGACGGGCAAGGATGGCACCAGCGATCCCGCGATGGGCGTGGCGGCGTAGTGGTCATGGCAGGATTCGGTTTGCTGCGATTTTTCAGTTTTCGGGAATGCCGTTCATGAGCATTACGCTGAATCAGATCCGGGCGTTCGTCGCGGTGGTCCAGCACGGCGGACTGACCGCGGCGGCCCGGGCGCTGCACATGCAGCACAGCACCATCAGCTCGCAGATCCAGGCGCTCGAACAGGAGTACGGCGCTGAACTGTTCCAACGGCGCGGCCGCCGCATCGAACTATCCCCGCTCGGATTGGAATTGCTGCCGCTGGCGCGCGGGATGGTGTCCCTTGAGAGCGATATCGGGCGCCTGTTGGGTGACGGGGGCTCATTGCGCAGGGGAACGCTGAAGATCGGCGCGGTGAGCCCCTACCACGTCACGGAGATCATCGAGGCTTACCACGGCATGTATCCAGCCATCGGCCTGTCCGTCATGCAGGGCAACTCCGAGTATGTCCTGGAGAACCTCGACAATTATGTGTGCGACGTCGGTGTGCTGGCCAGCCGGCATGCCGGCAGCCGATATTACATGCGTTCGTACGCGCGCTATCCGGTGATCGCGTTCGTGCATGTGGACCATCCCTTCGCCCGGCGCGCTTCTATCAGCCTGCGGGAACTGGCGCTGGAGCCCATGATCGTGCGCGAGCGCGGGTCGACCACGCGCAAGGCCCTGGAAGACGCGATGCAGGCGCTGGGGCTGGCGCCGCGCATCATGATGGAAATCGGCAGCCGCGAGGCGCTGCGCGAGGCGGTGGCCAGAGGCATGGGCATAGGCACCGTGTCCCAGTCGGAATACGTGCCTGATCCGCGGCTGCGGCCCCTGGATATCGAAGGCAATGAGGTGTCGACGCATATCCACGTCTGCTGCCTGCGCGAGCGGCGTGAAAGCCGGCTGATCGCTTCTTTCTTCGAAGCGGTGGACCACTGCGTGAGCCGGCTGGCTACGTCGTGAGACAACTTAGAGACTTTTGGCACAACTGCGTGAGGGGGCTTGGGCATAATTCCCGCCGGTTCCGTCGGCTGGCTTGGCCGGGCGGGTAAGGGTCTGAATCGACGAGGAGAGGATGCCATGCGGGCAAGGACGAAGATGTGGACGCTGGCCGCGTTGGGCGCGCTGATGCTGGCGGTCGCGCAGCCGGGGCGGGCGGCCGATGACCTGGATGGCTCCAAGGATCACCCCTTGTTGTCGCGCTTTGCCGGCGCCCATATCAATGCCTATAGCGTGCAGGACTACGACGAAGCGCAGATGCCCAACCAGAAGATCGACAGTGACGAGAAGGCGCAGACCTTGTCGCTGGAGGGCAAGGTGACGCGTATCGGCTATCGCATCGAAGGCAACAAGTCGGCGTTGGAGGTGTACCGCAACTACGAGGCGGCCCTGAAGGACGGCGGCTTCGAGACGATCTTCGCATGCAAGAACGACGAGCAGTGCGGCGAGGATTTCCAGCGCTATGTAATCAACAGCGGCAAGGTCCGCCGCGCCGGCCAGGGCGATGCCGTATTCGGCGGCACGTATTACGGCCTGCTGGCGAAGAAGGCCGCACCCGCGGGGGATGTCTATGTGTTCCTGGACATCATGCATGACGATGCCAATCACCTTACGCCTGTGTACCAGCAGGTTGTGGAGACCAAGGCCATGCAGCAGGGCCAGGTGAAGGTACTCGATGCCACGGCCATGCAGAAAGCGCTGGAGCAGTCTGGCAAGGTGGCGATCTATGGCGTCTATTTCGACACGGACAAGGCCGAGATCAAGAGCGAGTCCAAGGAGGCGCTGGACCAGATGGGCAAGCTGCTCAAGGACAACGCGTCGCTCAAGGTCTACGTGGTCGGCCATACCGACAACGAAGGCGCCTTGGCGCATAACAAGACCCTGTCGCAGCAGCGTGCCGACGCGGTGGTCAAGGCGCTGACCAGCCAGTACCACATCGACGCGAAGCGCCTGGAAGCCTATGGCGTGGCCTCGCTGGCGCCGGTGGCCAGCAACGACAACGATCAGGGCCGGGCGAAGAACCGGCGGGTGGAGTTGGTGAAGGAGTGATGCAGTACACCGCTGCATGAGTCCGCTCGATGCGCGTGATGGGCCAGCGCAATTTCTCACGTTTTGATACTGCACCATCGTCTGTGACAAGTCACATTTCTTACTTGGAAGGTCGGCACGGCAACGGTCGTCGCGATCCAGGGAGGAGATGGAAATGAGTTTCGAAGGTTTTGACAGTCCGGAAGTGAAACGATTTCAGCGCAAGGTGACGCTGCTTTCCGCGGGAGGTACCTTTCTCGATGGTTTCGACCTGACCATCATCGCGGTAGCGTTGCCCATGCTGATCAAGCAATGGGGGCTGGCCGGAGGGATGCAGAGCCTGCTGGTGTCCTCCGCCATCATCGGGTCCTTCATCGGCGCCGCATGGTTGGGGCGGCTGACCGATCGTTTCGGTCGCAAAGCCATGTACGTGGTCGATCTGCTGGCCTTCGTTGTTTTCGCGATAGCCACTGCGGGTGCGCAGAACGCTTGGCAACTGATTGCTTTCCGCTTTCTGCTGGGCGTGGGTATCGGCGCCGACTATCCAATTTCGGCGACGCTGGTAGCTGAGTTCAGTTCCCGCCATCATCGAGGACGACATGGCACCTTTCTGGCCGCAATGTGGTTCGTTGGAGCGTTCGCCGCCTATCTCGTCGGCCTGGCCTGCCTGCCGCTCGGAGACAATGCGTGGCGCGTGATGTTCCTGGTCGGTGCCGTGTTCGCGCTGGTCGTGTTCTTCTTCCGCATCACGCTGCCCGAGTCGCCGCGCTGGCTGATGTCGCGCGGGCGGGTCGATGAGGCGCGGGCCATCATGCGCCAGGTCACGGGACAGGACGTGGAAATGACCGCTACGCAGGCCAAGCCCGTGAGTCTGGGTGAATTGTTCACGCCCAGGTTGAAGCGCCGCACCCTCTTCGTGTTCGGCTTCTGGTTTTGCTATGCCACGGCGTATTACGGTATCGCGATGTATACACCGACACTTATCTCGCCCTTTGCCAAGGGCTCGCATGCGGCGACGCTGGTGGGTTCCGGGGTGGTCGCCCTGCTGGGGCTGATCGGTTCCTTCGTCGGCATGCAACTGGTCGATCATTGGGGGCGTCGTCCACTGTTGATCACGTCTTTCACCGGGCTGACCGCTGCGCTGGTGGTGCTGGCATTGAACGCCCACCCCGGGTTCGTGTTCCTGGTCGTGCTGTTCAGCTGCGCGGTGCTATTCGCCAACGCTGGGGGAGGCATCCTGAACTTCGTCTATCCGACTGAACTGTTTCCCACGGATATACGCGCGGGCGCGACGGGGCTGGCGACGGCGGTCAGCCGGATCGGCTCCATCCTGGGCGTGCTGGTGTTTCCCAATTTCATCGCGTGGTGGGGCAATGCTGCAGCATTATGGTTCTTCGCGCTGATCGGTTTTCTTGGCCTTACCGTCACTGTGCTGCTGGCGCCCGAGACGCGCGGCGTGAAGCTTGAAGACATCGAGGCGGGGAGGCTTTGAACATGTCGGGCGATATGGAGAAAGATTTCGCGGTGACGGCCGCGTATGCGCGTGCCGATGCCAATCCTGCGCCGTCGGCGATATTCGTGCAGATCACGGATCCCCATATTCGTGAGCCCGGTCGTCTTGCCTATGGACGCCTGGACACCGCGCCTTATCTGCGCGCCGCGGTCGCGGCGATCGGCTCGTTGCCGCAGGCGCCGCAAGCCGTGGTGATTACCGGGGACCTCAGCGATTTCGGGCGTGCCGAAGAATACGCGCATCTTGCTTCGTTGATCGCGCCGTTGGCGATGCCGGTCTATCTCCTGCCCGGCAATCACGATACGCGCACGGGCTTGCGTGCGGGATTTCCCGGTCATGCCTATCTGGGCACGGACGGGCCGGTCCATTATGCGGTCGATATTGGCGCGTTGCGCCTGCTCGCGCTGGACACCAGCGTGCCGGGCAAGAGCCATGGCGAACTGGACGAAGCGCAACTGCGATGGCTTGATACTGAACTGATGCGCTGCGCGGGGCGGCCTGCCGTCATCGCCATGCATCATCCTCCCTTCGCGACCCTGATCGGGCACATGGACAAGATCGGCCTGCTCGCGGGCGCGGCCGAACTAGAGCGCATCGTCGCGCGCCACGCCCACGTCGAACGCATCATCTGCGGCCATGTCCATCGGCCTATCGAAAGGCGCTTCGGCGGGACGGTGGCCAGCGTGTGCCCGTCACCGGCACACCAGGTCTGCCTGGATCTGCAGCCCGACGCGGTTTCGGCGTGGATCCTGGAGCCACCGGCTTTTCGCGTTCACGCCCTCGATCCTGATGGACATCTCGTGAGCCACCTTGCGCCCATCGGCCGTTTCGACGGCCCTCATCCATTTCATGAGAACGGCAAACTGATCGATTGAGGGCGAGACGAATTTGTCCCGTTCGGGCCGAGGCGGCTTGGCGCGTCAGCATAATGGCCTCCAGCTTCGCCGGACCCTTGGTCTGGAGGGACGGTCTCAATCGATCAGGAGATGGACGCTATGCATACGAGGACGAAGGTGTGGACGCTGGCCGCACTTGGCGCGTTGACGCTGGTGGCGGGCCCGGCGGCCCATGCGGGGGGCATAGCCCCAACAACCCAGGAGCATGCAGCTTCGACAGCGCAGGGGCACGCACGTTCGACAGTGCAGGGTGGCCGGACGGGCCGGGAAGGGGACGATATCGAAGGGGCGGGGGACCATCCCGTGCTGGCGCGCTTTGCTGGCGCCCGCATCAATGCCTACAGCCGGCAGGATTACGACGAGGCGCAGATGCCCGACCGCGCCATCAAGGATGACGACAAAGTGCAAGTGCTGGCGCTCGAAGGCAGGGTCACCCGCATCGGCTACTTCATCGATGGCGTCAAATCGGCTTTGGAGGTTTATCGCAACTATGAGGCCGCATTGAAGCAGGGCGGGTTCGAGACGCTGTTCACCTGCAAGAACGATGCACAGTGCGGCGAGGCATTTCAGCCCTATGTGCTCAATAGTGGCAAAGTGCGCATCCGGGGAGAGGGCGACGCCACCATCGGCGGCAATTACTACGCCGTTCTGGCGAAGAAGGCCGCGCCGGCGGGGGATGTCTATGTGTTCCTGGACATCATGCATGACGACGTCAACCAGATCACGCCGGTGTTCCAGCAGGTGGTCGAAGTGTTGCCCATGACGCGGGGACAGGTGAAGGCGCCCTGATGAATGGCCGGCTTTCTGGTATATTTGCCAACCTTCGGGGCGTAGCGCAGCCTGGTAGCGCATCTGCTTTGGGAGCAGAGGGTCGCGAGTTCGAATCCCGCCGCCCCGACCAATAAAATCAAAGGGTTAGCTTACTTCTAGTGAGCTAACCCTTTGTCATTGCTGGCTATATGGGACGACGAGCTTGCAATGGCCCTGAGCAAATCCATGCGGGCATTGAGACAATGATGTGCACGCCGCCGCATCGTGCGCCTGTTGAATCGTTGCGACCATCGCACTGCCATCCTCTCGGCGTCATTCGTCAGGGGGGTAAATGCCAAGCTGCTGCATAAGTCGCGCTTCGACGGCACGCTTCAGCCTTGCCAGCGTTTCCGGCGAGCCTGGATCTTTGACATCGATCATCACCTCTGTCCAGCTATCGATCGGCCTGGCGCTGAATTGCTGCACGTAAGGTGAATCCGGTTCCAAACGCCAAACCGGCATGCTATCGCCATTGTCCACATTATTTTCGATGGCGCCTACATACTTGATCTGGCGGAAGTCCCCCGTGGGGATCTGATGTTCAGTGATAACGCGTTGCATAGGTTCTCCAACGTTGATGTGATGCAGTGAAGCAGGGTTACGCCTCGTCAGGGTGCGATTCGCACCCGACTACGGACATCAACCTGCTCTCATACTGGCAGGGCAGGGGCCTTGTGACGGGGAATCGTTACGGTGAACGTCGTGCCGCATGCCAGGTCAGAGTGCACTTCCACATGCCCGGCATGGGCACGTGCGATCTGCTGCACGATGTAAAGACCCAAGCCGACACTGCGTGCTCCTTCATCCAGGCCCTCGCCCCGAGTCATGGGCTGGAATATCTTCGCTTGCAATAATGCGGGAATAGGGCTTCCTTCGTTTCGCACGGCGATGCTGAACGATGCATCCGTGATTGCCGTGTCGATCACGATCGGCGCATTGGGCGTGCCATAGGTGACAGCATTTGCCGTCAGGTTTCCCAACAGCTGTATCAGACGATCGGCATCGGCATGGCAATGGCCGGTTCCGGAAGTCTTCTGTATAAACGGATTGCCCGGAAAAGCCAGTTGTAGCTCCGCCAGTCCGCGTCCAATGAGACCGTGCAGATCGATCAAAGTCGGCGTGACCGAGATACCCTTTCCGACCCTGGCCTGAGTGAAATCCAGAAGTTCTCCGATCAGGCGTTTTGCGCGGTCCGTGGAAGCGTCGATATGTCCGATAAGGCGAGATTGCCGGTCGGACCCACTCTCTCGTGCGAGCAGCGACGCCGCCATTTTGATCGTCGAGAGAGGATTGCGCAGGTCGTGGCTGACGATGCCCACCATTTGCTCCGCGAACTGCGCCCGGTCCTCGGCCGCGGCGTGTTGGCTGGCCTGTTCCGTGACGTCCTGCATCACACCCACGAACCGGGTCAGTACGTGATTCGCGTCGAACACGCTTGCTCCAAACACATCGATAACACGACGCACGCCATCGATACCGTCGAGTCGTACAAGATAATTCACAGGAACTCCCGGCACATCCAACGCCGCGGCAAGCGCCTTTGCTTCGTTCTCACGCTCTTCCGGATTCATGGCCGCGTGCATATCCGCCGCCGTTACCGGTCTGGGTGTGCGATGTCCCAGCAGCATCGCGGCCCCGTCCTCATAGCGTGGCACGCGTGTCTCCGGGTCTATGTCCCAGACATACAGCGCGCCCGACGTCAATGCCAGTCGCAAGCGCATCTCCGCGAGCACGAGTCCTTCCTGGGCCTGTTCGGCGCGCTTGCGCTCGATCAAGAGTTCTTTCTCATATTTGCCGCGGTCCTTGGCGATGAATGCTGCAAGTTCGTGCCAAACGAACCCGTCGTCGACATGACGGACCGCGTTGATGATGAGCGGCAGGGCCGTGCCATCGCGATGGGAGATATCGACCTTTACTTCCGCCACGGAGCCTTGCAACTTGAGCAGCGGCATCCAGTGAGTCTGGTGAAATATGCGGGCGCCTATCGTCAAGAGATCCTGCAGGCGTCGCTGGGCAAGTTCGTGTGCCTCGTAGCCGAGCCATTTGCAGAAGGTCGCATTGCAAATCAGTATACGGCCGGTATCGTCCGTGGCAACGAGGCCGCACGGGGCTTGCTCAAACAACTTGGCCGGATCGAGCGAAAAAGACTTCACTTATCGGCTTCTGCAAGATCGCCGAGGAATTCCCGCATTGCGTCGGCAATTGCGCCAGGGGTGCTCATGTGGGGACAATGGCCAACGTTATCGATGATACGCAAGGTACTTCGCGGAAGCACGCGATGCATATAGTTCCCCACCGTTTCCGGTGCGATCAGATCGTCGCTGCTTTGCAGGATCAAGCAAGGCGTGTCCAGCCCGATCAGGTCTTGCCGGTTATCGGAAAGAAAGGTGACCCGTGCAAACTCCCTGGCTATTTCGGGATCATTGCGGCAGAAGCTGTTGTTGAGCTCTTCCACCAGTTCTGGTTTTCCAGGCGTCCCCATGATCGTCGGAGCCATGGTGCTGGCCCACCCAAGATAGTTTTCTTCCATTGTCTTCAGAAGCGCGTCTATATCGCGCCTTTCGAAACCTCCCACATAATCCTCATGGTTGATGTAGCAGGGAGAGGGCGCAACCATGATATGTGATGCAAAGCATCCAGGGCTTGCTCGGTCCGCGAGCACGCCGATCATCGCGCTGACGGAATGCCCGACATATACGATGCGTCCTTGCCCGAATTCCTCGACAATTTCCAGAACATCGTCGGCGTAGCCCTGGAGTCGCGCATACTTCGTGGTGTTATACGCTGAAGGATCGGACTTGCCGCTGCCGACCAGGTCAAACAGCACGGTGCGGTAGTTTCGAGTGAATGCAGGCTCGATAAACCGCCACATATTCTGGTCACAGCCGAAGCCATGGGCAAAGATCAGCGTGGTGTTGCCGCTTCCGCTGACCCGCGCGTTATTGCGGTTTACGACACCCATCAAAAGCACCCAGGGATAAGTTGTTTTTCGAAGTAGAGCACAAGTGTCGAGGAGCTGCTCGTTCCTGCTACGGCATTTCCACGTTTTATTCGGTAACCAGAAAACCCCCGGCTTTCGATCCATTTCTTGACAGTGCCGCCGTTGTGGATCACTCTGGTCCAGAGACTCAAGTACCGCGATTCTGTACCTTCCTGCGCCACCGCGCTCTATCGTTCAAAGTCCCTTCCTTGGAATCCTGCTTGAAGGAGCATCCCTTCGTTCCAAGGAAGAATCATGCAAACACGCCCCCTCAAGTGGTTCACCCCCGCCCGAAGCTTCGATTTCAGGGCGCTGCGAACCTCCGGCAACGGTATCCCCGGCCGCTGTTGGGCAATTGGAAGTAGTCACAGTTCAACGACTGCGGAAAGCCAAAGCGTGGATTACGAAATCGGGCAAGGCGCTAGCGCCGCCGATTCGATGGGCATCCGCAAGCCATGAAAAAAAGCCCTCAATCGAGGGCTTTTTAATTGCATTCAGCATTCGATTCGACATGCTCGAGAAAGGAAAGAAAATGGAAAATAACTTCGTCTACAAAGGTTATCGGCTGTGCGCCATCGTCAAGCGCAGGGTCGCCGGTAATAGTGCGTCCTTCACGGCTACCTTGACCATGGTCCGGCACGACGGTTCGAAATCGACCACCCATGGGGTGCCCGATTTCGTGGAAGGCGGCTCAGCCGCCACGCCGAGCCGCGCGGTGGACGCTGCGATTCTGTACGGCCGCCAGGTCGTCGACCGAATGAGCCAAGTTACCAGCGCGTGATATCACCGACCTTTCTCGCCTGACAAGGCGAACCGTCGGATACGCCGGCACAGACGCGACACTCTCATCAGGAGCAAGACATGGCAAAAGGCCAGATCCGCGGCAATAAAGAAGCAAAGAAGCCGAAACAACCCCCCAAGCCGGTACCCGTGCCGGTCACGGCCTCCCGTCCTTCCACTGGGGACACGCAATCAAAGCGAAAGCAGAAATAAAACACAGGGTGTGCTGGGAAGACAAGGCGCCAATCAGGAGTGAGTTATTCGGCGCCGAACGGCTTGCGCAACATGGCCGCAGCCTTGCAGAAGCCCAGAAGATCAATAGCCGTCCGCCTCGGGTCCTGGCGCTGCGTAAACGCCTGGATAACAACGCCGCTGTCCTTCTGTCGGCCTACCGTGAAAGTGCTGAGGAACTCGAGAAAGGTCGCAGCGTAGAGCCCGCGGCCGATTGGCTGCTCGACAACTACCACGTTGTGGAGGAGCAGATCCGGCAGATTCGCGAGGACCTGCCTCCGGGGTACTACCGGCAGCTCCCGAAGCTTGCCAACGGGCCGTTCCGGGGTTATCCGCGAGTGCTGGGGGTCGCATGGGCGTTCGTGGCCCATACAGACAGCAATTTCGACCCGGAAATACTGCGTCGTTTCGTCTCTGCTTACCAGGAGGTCCAGGCGCTGACAATCGGCGAGCTATGGGCCATCGCCATCACCCTGCGCATCGTGCTGGTCGAAAACCTGCGCCGCCTGGCCGAAGAATTCGGCGCCGGACGCGCTGCCCGGCAGGAGGCGGACAGAATCGTCGATGCCATGTTGCACTCGCAAGATACCGGCGAGGCGACCACGACGCCAAATATCGATACGTTGAAGCGCATGCCAGCGGCCTTGCCCGAGATCTTTGCGGCGCAATTGAGCAAACGCCTGCGCGATCGCGATCCGCAGGAAACGCCGGTCTTGAACTGGCTGCAGGAACATCTTGGCGCGCAAGGCAAAACCATTGAAGAGGTAGTGCAGCAGGCACAACAATGGCAGGGTGCGGCCAATGTCAGTGTGCGAAATGTGATTTCGAGCATGCGGCTCGTTTCCGACATCGACTGGGCGAAATGGTTCGAGAGCGTCAGCCTTGCAGACGAATGCCTGAGGGCAGCCTGTCCATTCGCGGAAATGGATTTCGCCACACGTGATCTTTATCGCAAGGAAATCGAACAACTGGCTCGCGGTGCCTCGCTAAGCGAGCTCGAAGTCACTCGACACGCCACGGCTATGGCCGCGGGAGCGCTCGCCGAGGCTTGCGATTCCGATCGCGAACGCCGCGGCGATCCGGGCTATTACCTGGTCGGTCGCGGCAGGGCTGCCTTGGAAGTGCGCATCGCATATCGGCCGCCACTGCGCCTTCGCCTGGACCGGCGGGCGACGCAGTCAGGAATGCTTGGGTACATGGGCCTGATCGTAGTCCTTTCATTGGTCCTGGACGCCCTGGTCGGATTGGCGGGCTGGAGTATGGACATCTCGGCCGCGGCCATGATGCCGTTCCTGCTTCTGGCATTCCTGCCCGCCACCGAGCTCGCCACTGCCCTGGTGAATCGGCTGGTCGCCTGGAAGCTGGGGGCCGCCGTGCTGCCGGGGGTCGATATGACCCGCAACGTCCCCGGCACATGCCGCACGCTGGTTGCCGTGCCGATCCTTCTTACCACCGAAGAAGCTTTGCAGGAGCAGGTGGAACAGCTGGAAGTCCTGTTCCTGTCCGGAGCGGGCGGCGATCTCGTCTACGCGCTGCTCACGGATGGGCTGGATGCAGATACCGAAACCATGCCCGGTGACGCGGCGATACTGCAGGTCGGCGCCATTGCTATTGCGCATCTCAATTCGAAGCATGGGCCTGCGCCCGCGGGCAGCAGATTCCTGCTGTTGAATCGCCGCCGGTTGTTCAACCCGACTGAAGGCGTGTGGATGGGATGGGAGCGCAAGCGAGGAAAATTGCACGAGTTGAATCGGCTCCTGCGCGGCGCCACGGATACGAGCTACACGCCGATCGAGGGTCTGGCTCAACGTCTTTCACCCGGCATACGCTATGTGATCACGCTCGATGCCGACACTCGCCTGCCTCGCGATGCCGCTGAAATGCTCATCGGCAAGATGGCGCATCCGTTGAACCGGCCCCGCTTCGACGCAGGACGACAAAGGATCGTCGAAGGCCACGCCATTTTGCAACCCCGGGTGACGCCGTCCCTGCCCCGTTATCGTGAAGGATCCATTTACCAACGTCTGTTCTCCAGCCCCGCAGGCATGGACCCCTATGCCGCAGCGGTGTCCGACGTCTACCAGGATCTCTTCGGAGAGGGTTCGTATGCCGGCAAGGGTATCTACGATGTAGATGCCTTCGAAGCGGCCCTCGCGGGCCGTGTACCCGACAACGCGATGCTCAGCCACGACCTTTTCGAAGGCATTTTTGCACGGGCCGCCCTGGCATCCGACATAGAAGTGATCGAGGAATTTCCGGCACGCTACGATGTGGCCGTCCGCCGGACGCATCGATGGACACGCGGCGATTGGCAGTTGTTGCCCTGGATATTCGGCCGCCGTGCAGGCAGCGGTGCCTTGCCCAATGCAGGGCGGGGAAAGATGGCGGACAATCTGCGGCGGTCCCTGCTTGCCCCGGCAGGCTTCCTGGCGCTGGCGGCCGCGTGGCTGCTGCCATTGCATGCAGCATTGGCGGCGGTCGCTTTCATCGTGCTGTGCCAGGCAATTCCCGCGGTGCTCTCCCCATTCAGCTTCGCCACCGCGCGCCGCAGCGGCGTCGCGTTCAGTCACCGCAGCATGCTTTTTGCCCAGGACCTGTCGCAGGCTGGCCAACAGGTCTTCGCGACATTCACGCTGCTACCCGACACTTCCTGGCGAATGGCGGATGCCATTATCCGCACGCTTTGGCGCCTGGCGTTCAGCCGGCGCCATTTACTGGAGTGGACCACTGCCGCGCAATCGGCAAGCGTCGCCAGATCGGGTGTAGGCGGAGTTTATCGAATGATGTGGCCCGGCGTGTCGCTGGGTGTGATTACTTCCGTCGCCGTATTTTGGGCCCGGCCGCAGGCATGGCCGCTGGTCACGCCCTTTCTTTTATTGTGGTGCTCCGCACCGCTGTACGCGTGGTGGATCAGCCGTGCCAGCGCGATGCCGTCCCAACTGCGTATCACCGAGCCGACACAGTTGTCGCTGCGCCGGACGGCGCGACGCACTTGGCGCTTCTTCGAGACCTTCGTTACGCAGGACGACCATCTGTTGCCGTGCGACAACTTCCAGGAGACGCCCAAGCCCGTGCTGGCTCGACGCACGTCGCCGACAAACATGGGACTTTACCTGCTGTCCATCGTGGCGGCGCGCGATTTCGGTTGGGTCGGGACGCGCCAGGCAATCGATCACCTGCGGGGAACCTTGGCCACGATGCGCCAATTGGAACGCCACCGGGGACACTTTCTGAATTGGTATGCCACGGACGACCTGCATGTACTTCCACCTGCCTACGTTTCTTCGGTCGACAGTGGCAATCTGGCGGGACATCTCATCGCGTTGGGCAATGCCTGCCGTGAGTGGACAGAAGGCCCGTACGGGCTGGACATGCGGGCAGGTTTGCTGGATACGATCGCGTTGGCGCGCGGCGCCATCGCTGAAATGGCCATGGCCGCCAACGAGCCCTTGCGTCAATTGACGCAGGCCCTGGACGAAATGGATACGCTGCTATCCAGCGGGCAAGACACGCCATCATTGCTGCCGGCGCTGTCGCGTCTTGCGACCAAGGCTGGCCGCTCCGCGCGCGTGCTGGTACCGGTGGAGGCCGTTGACTCGTCATCCGACCTGACGTTCTGGATCGATGCGCTTGCCACGGCAATCCAGGAACATCGCGAGGACGTCGACGCATCGCACGACCGAAGCGAAACTGACGCCCAGTTACTCGCGATCGCCCGGGAAGCACGTGAGATGGCGATGGCCATGGAGTTCGGCTTCCTGCTTGACCCGGAGCGCAAGCTGCTCTCGATCGGATATTCGGTAGCGGAAAACCGGCTGGACACGAGTTGTTATGACTTGCTCGCCTCGGAAGCCCGGTTGGCAAGCCTTTTCGCCATTGCGAAAGGGGATGTGCCCTCCAGGCACTGGTTGCGGTTGGGGCGGGTATCCACGCCGGTGGGCCATGGCTCGGCGCTTATTTCCTGGTCTGGCTCCATGTTCGAGTACCTCATGCCTTCGCTCGTCATGCGGGCGCCCGTCGGAAGCGTGCTGGAGCAGACCAATCGCCTGGTCGTGAAACGCCAGCAACAATACGCAGCGGGGTTGGGTATTCCGTGGGGCGTCTCCGAATCTGCCTACAACGCGCGTGACATCGAATTTACCTATCAGTACTTCAATTTCGGCGTGCCAGGGCTCGGCCTGAAGCGCGGGCTTTCAGAAAATCTGGTGATCGCACCCTATGCCACGGGCCTGGCGACGATGATCGACCCCGAAGGCGCTCGCGTCAATTATGCGCAGCTCGCGCAGCTAGGCGCTTTGGGTCGATTCGGCTTTTACGAGGCCTTGGACTTCACCCCCTCACGTTTGCGCGAGGACGAGGATGTCGCTATCGTGCATAGCTACATGGCCCACCACCAGGGCATGACGATCGTCGCTATCGCCAATGCGGTGCAGAGCGGCCGCATGCGCGGCCGGTTTCACCGGGAGCCGATGATCCAGGCCTGCGAATCGCTGCTGCAGGAACGCGTGCCGCGCGACTTGACGGTTTCCCACCCTCGCGCGGAAGAGGTCAGGACCTCCGCAATGCGAACCGATCGTTCGGGCAATAACGTGCGGCGGTACGTGCAGCTTCCACCCGGACCGCCGCATACGCACCTGCTTTCCAATGGGCGTTACACGGTAATGCTCACCACCGCGGGCGGCGGCTACAGCCGTTGGCGCGACCGCGCCATTACCCGCTGGCATGCCGATCCCACACGCGACGCAATGGGATCGCGGATCTTTTTGCGCGACATGCGGCGTGGCACGGCCTGGTCGACCGTTCCACACCCCGAGGACACCCCGAGTACGGAGTGGCGGATCGAGTTCTCCGAGGATCGGGCGGATTTCATGCGACGCGACGGGTCGCTGACGACGACGATGCAGATTCTGGTATCGGGCGAAATCGACGGTGAAGTCCGTCGCGTGTCGCTGGTCAACAGCGGCCGCCGCGCACGCAATATCGAGCTGACGTCCTTCGCGGAGCTCGTTCTGGCGGCACCTGCAGCCGATCGCGCCCATCCCGCATTTTCCAAGATGTTCGTGGTGACCGAATTCCTGCCGGAATACGGAGCGTTGCTCGCCACGCGCAGGCGGCGGTCCGCCCAGGAGCCCGCGATCTGGGCGGCCCATTTCGCCGTGATCGAGGGCGAATCCCTGGCGCCGGTGCAATACGAAACGGACCGCGCCCGCTTCCTGGACCGCAGCGCGCACGATTGGCGGCCTGCCCCTCATGCCGGCGTCGAGCCCCTTTCCAACACTGTCGGAGCCGTACTGGATCCTGTCTTCTCGATAAGGCACAGCGTACGGGTCCCTACGGGACAGTCTGTCCGCATCTCGTTCTGGACCCTCGCGGCGGAGAGCCGCGAGGCGCTTCTGGATCTGGTGGATACGCACCACGACCGTAGCGCCTTCGAACGCGCCGAAACGCTGGCTTGGACACAGGCACAGGTGCAGTTGCGGCATCTGGAAATGCATACGGACGAGGCGGCGCTCTTCCAGCGGCTGGCCGCGGCCCTGATATATCCCGATTCACGCTTCAGGCCGCCATCGGCTTCGATCATGCGCGGCGCAGGGAACCAGGCGGGGCTATGGCCTCATGGCATATCTGGGGATTTGCCCATTGTGCTCCTGCGTATCGATGACGTAGAGGACATGGCAGTGGTCAGGCAATTACTGCGGGCGCATGAATACTGGCGCATGAAGCGCCTTGCCGTCGACCTGGTGATCTTGAACGAGCGCGCGTCTTCGTATGTGCAGGACCTGCAGAATGCCGTCGACACGGCGGTACGCAGCAGCCAGGGACGACCGCGATTCGGCGCCGAACTCGCGAAAGGCGCGGTCTTTACGATGCGGTCCGATCTGATGACGCGCCCCGGCCAGGAACTTCTTCAATCTGTGGCCAGTATTGTCCTATGGGCGGTTCATGGGTCCGTTGCGGATCAGCTCGCGCGAATCGTCGAAGCCTCGCCGCGCGCGTCGGCGCCGCTCATCGTGCAACGGCTCGTCGAGGCGCCGCCTCCCCTCGCAGCGGAATCCGATCGCGAGTTCTTCAATGGGACCGGCGGCTTCGAGCTGGATGGCCGGGAGTACGTCATCGAACTGCGGGACGGCGCCGTCACGCCCGCACCGTGGATCAACGTCATAGCGAATCCCCGCTTCGGATTTCAGGTTTCCGCGGAGGGCAGCGGGTATACCTGGGCGGAGAACAGCAAGGAAAACCAGTTGACGCCTTGGTCGAACGATCCGGTCATGGATCCGAGCGGCGAGGCGCTATATCTGCGCGACGAAATGACCGGAGAGATCTGGACACCCACCGCGCTGCCCATCCGCGGACGGGGGACGTATGTGGCCCGCCACGGTTTCGGCTATAGCACCTTGGAGTATCGGTATGCGGATATCGCCAGTACGCTCGTTCAGTTCGTCGCCCCGCAGGATCCGATCAAGATATCCAGCCTTACGCTCGTCAACCATTCGGACCGTATACGACGGTTGTCGGTCACGGCTTACGTTGAATGGGTATTGGGGCCCTCGCGGAGTGTGTCGGCTCCGTTCCTGGTCACGACGCGCGATGAAGCTACCGGCGCGGTGTTCGCGACCAATCCATGGAGCCTGGACTTCGCGGGGCGCACCGCTTTCGCGGACATGGCAGGCGGGCAGGATGCGCTGACCACGGATCGACGCGAGTTTCTTGGCGATAATGGCGACCTCGCTGCGCCGCGTGCCTTGCAGGGTGGGGAAGCGTTGTCCGGACGTTGCGGTGCGGCGTTGGATCCTTGTGCCGCCTTGCAGCGCACGCTGGAGATCGAACCGGGTGCGTCTGTGCAGATCGTATTTTTTCTCGGCCAAGGCGATTCGTCCGAGGACGCCCGCGCGCTTGTTTTGCGCTATCGACAGCAAAGGCTTGAGGACGTGCTGGACGCGGTAAAGGCCGGTTGGCGCGATCGTCTTGGCGTGGTGAAGGTCAAGACGCCCGATCGCGCCATGGATATCCTGCTCAATGGGTGGCTGCTCTACCAGACAATTTCGTGCCGGCTGTGGGCGCGCTCGGCTTTCTACCAATCCAGCGGCGCGTTTGGCTTCCGCGATCAGCTGCAGGACAGCATGGCCCTGGCCTTTGCCATGCCGGAGTTGGGACGGCATCAATTGCTGCGCGCGGCGTCCCGGCAATTCGTCGAAGGCGATGTGCAGCATTGGTGGCTTCCGGAATCGGGCAAGGGCGTGCGCACACGCATCTCGGATGACCGGGTATGGCTGGCGTACGCGGCGGCGCACTATGTCAGGCACAGCGGCGACGAGGCCGTGATGGACGAGCTGGTCGGCTTCATCCGCGGGCCTGCTCTCGATCCCGGCGACCACGACGCGTTTTTCCAGCCTACGCCGTCGGAAGAGGGCGCGGATTTATTCGAGCACTGTGCGCGCGGCCTGGACCAGTGTATGGCGCTTACCGGCGTGCATGGACTGCCGTTGATGGGCACCGGCGACTGGAACGACGGCATGAGCAGGGTCGGGCAGGCAGGCCACGGCGAAAGCGTGTGGCTGGGATGGCTGTTCCGCCGCACGGTGGATTTGTTCGAGCCGTTGGCACGGGCGCGGGATCCCGCGCGGGCGCAGCGATGGCGCGATCATGCCGACCGGGTGATTCGGTCGCTCGAAGCTTACGCATGGGATGGACAGTGGTACAGGCGCGCGACATTCGACGACGGAACCTGGCTAGGCTCTGCCGAGAGTGATGAATGCCGTATAGATTCCATTGCCCAGTCATGGGCGGTTCTGTCGGAGGCCGCGGATCCGCAACGCGCGCGCGCCGCCATGGCTAGCCTGGAGCAGTATCTGGTGCGCCGCGACGATGGTCTCGCACTGCTTTTCTGCCCGCCGTTCGACCAGACTCCGCACGATCCCGGTTATATCAAGGGTTACCCGCCAGGATTGCGCGAGAATGGCGGCCAATATACGCACGCGGCGCTTTGGGCTGTCCTCGCCTATGCGAAGCTGGGGGAGGGCGACAAGGCCGCGGGGCTGTTCTCGATGCTCAATCCCATTAACCACGCGCTTACTGCGGCAGACGTGCGGCGCTACAGAGTGGAGCCTTACGTCGTTGCGGCGGACGTGTATTCGGTGGCGCCCCACACCGGGCGGGGGGGCTGGACATGGTATACCGGCTCCGCAGGCTGGATGTATCGGGCAGCTATCGAGGGCATTCTGGGATTGACCCGTACGGGAACGGCCTTGCAGATTGAGCCTTGCTTTCCGGCTGCGTGGGAGGGCTTCGATGCGGTCGTGGAAATAGCTGGAACGTTTATCGAGGTTCGTGTTGAAAATCTCACCGGACTCGGTCATGGCGTTACGTCTGTGCGCCTCGACGGCGAAGTCCTGTCCCCGGAACCGGGACCGGCAATAGTGCCATTGGACGAGGGCCGACACCACGTCATCGTCACGCTATGACTCACTCGTCGGCGGTTTCCTTCAGAGCGGAGATACGATGGAGTCGATCACCGCGAGCAGTCGCTCCATGTCATAGGGCTTATCCAGGATTTCCGCAAAAAGTTCGCGGTGGGCTCGGGCAACATGCCCCTGAGCGCCGGTGACCAGGATGATCGGTAGCATGTTATCAACGTCAGCTTTGATGGCCTCGGCTAATTCCAGTCCTGTCATTACGGGCATCATGAAATCGCTGATGACGAGCGCGGGCCGTCGCTCTCGAATGAGCTCCAGAGCACGTTGCCCGTGCTGAGCGATAACTACTTCGTGGCCTAGGTCTCCCAAAATTTCGCTAAGCCCTTGGGCCAGCAAGATTTCGTCGTCCGCCACCAATATCAGCGCCATAGCCGCTAAATCTCCGATCCGTGCAGTTGCCCGACCATGCCCGAGGCGCTTGCTTCTCCAGGCTCCGGTGATCGACGTGGGGGTGAATCGGCTCCCGATGCTGACGCTGTCGCGGCTTATTCGCCATGCATGAGCAGCGGAGTCGCAGGCACTGTGCCGCAATTTTTTTTTGAATTGCGATGCTTTTTAGCAAGTCGTGATCCCGTCCCGACTGCCCCAATAAAATCAGGTTGTCGAACATCGTGAGCGCGGATACGCATGAGCAGCGCGGCATCACCGGGGACTGTGCGTGTAAAGTCAGTTCGGGGAACAGGCAGCAGTATGATGGGGCGCGGTAGCAGCCCGGTTCTTAATCGCGATGGCTTGTTCTGCATCGCTGCACCTGCCAGCGGGGAGCGCATGTTACATAGAATTCTTACAGCGGGTCGCTACGTAATGGTCGTCCCCGTCGTCGCTACATTCCTGGGATCCATCGCGCTCATCATTTTCAAGACGATTGAGTTGTTCCTCAGCGTGGGGGATATCGTGCTTGCCGGGAAGGGCATTTCGCAACGATCGGCAAAAATGATCGCGGTGGGGATTATCGATGCGGTCGACGTTTTTCTTATCGCCATAGCGGTTTACATCATAAGCATCGGACTGTATTCCTTGTTCGTGGATGATAAGTTGAACCTTCCCAAATGGCTGGAGATCAAGAATCTCGAAGATTTGAAGGGAAACCTGATCAGCGTGGTGATTGCAGTCCTGTCGGTGCTTTTTCTTCAGAAAGCCGTGTCCTGGGATGGTGGTCACGAAATCTTGAGTTTCGGCGTTGCCGTCGCGGTAGTGATCCTCGCGCTCACGTTTTTCTTGTACAAGACCAACGAGAACCGGACAAAACAGTAGCGCTGCGTCCGGTGGTCACAGACGACGAGAGCTGCGGCATGGGGCTTGCAACATGTCGGTGTTTTCAAACCGAGTTGAGGAGTTCACCATGCGTTATCGCATTGCTGGCCTGGCATTGGCCACCTGTTGTGCATTGTCCGCCCCCCTTGCGGCGTCGGCCCAGACCATGTCGGGCTCGCCCGCCAAGGGCTCGTCCGCGACTACCACCCGGCTGGCCAGCGCCGACAAGAGCTTCCTGGAAGATGCGGCTCATGGCGGCTATACCGAGATAGCGGGCAGCCAGATGGCCCTGGACAAGTCCAAGAATGCGGACGTCAAGGCATTCGCCACGCAAATGATCAAGGATCATACAGCGGTTGGAGAGGAACTGGCCGCGCTGGCGAAATCCAAGGGCTACACACCGCCCACTGAACCCTCGCTGGTGCAGAAGGGCGAGCTGAAAGCGCTGAACGTCACCGATGACAGCTTCGACAGCATGTATGCGCGCCGTATCGGTGTCGCCGCCCATGAAAGCACGATCAAGCTGTTCGAGAAGGCCGCTAAAAACGCCAAGGATCCGGATATCAAGGCCTTCGCGCAGAAGACCCTGCCTGCCTTGCAATCGCACCTGGAAATGGCGAAGGCCTTGCAGGCGAAGGTGACCAAGAAGTAGGCGCCTTTGCATCGCGCGTCGACACGGCGCTTTTTTGCATGAGCAGCACGGGTGGGGACCGCAACGGTCCCCACTGCTTTATCCCGGCACGGTCTGCGCGGTTTGCTTGGGCAAGGCGCGGCGCGATCCGTGTTCGTTGGCATACACCCATGTGAATTCGGCACCCAGCAGGAACACCTGGGCGGCGTAATACACCCAGATGAGCACGACGACCAGGGACCCCGCCGCGGCATACGATGACGCCACGGAGGCCTTGCCGACGTAGAGCCCGATCAGGAACTTGCCGATTTCGAACAGGACAGCGGTGACGAGTGCGCCGGTCCAGACATCGCGCCATGCCACGGAAGCCCGGGGCATGAAGCGGTAGATCATGGCGAATAGGATGGTCGTAAAACCCAGGGCAATGACGATGTTGACGGCCTGCAGCAGGAATTCCCAGGCCGGCAGTAGATTGGACGCCCAACTTCCCATGGCGCTGAGCATGGCGCTGATGAGCAAGGAAACGATGAGCAGGAATGCCAGCGCCAACACCAGGCCGAATGACAGCAGACGTGCGCGGACGGTGTTCCAGATGCCGGACTTTTTCTCGGCGGCGGGGACTTCCCATATCCGGTCAAGGGCGCTCTGCAATTCCGCGAACACGGTGGTCGATCCCACCAGCAGTACTACTATGCTCACGACGGTGGCGATGATGCCCTGAGTTGGCGCCTGCGCTCCCTGGACTACGCTTTCGACGGCCTTGGCACCATCCGCGCCTACCAGCGCTGAGACTTGCTGGAAGAGTTGGCCCTGCACGGCATCGCGGCTCCAGAAGAAGCTCGCCACCGCGATAACGATGATGACCAGGGGCGCCATGGAAAAGACGGTATAGAACGCAATGGCCGCACCCATGCTTGGGGCGTAGTCATCGAGCCAGGCATTCACCGCCTTCTTTGCCAGATCGTAGAAGCGTCCGATGTGCATGGCTGTCTCCGCTAGATGACTGTGGCGCTGAGCAAGCGCTGTGCCTTGGCGCATTGGCTACAGGTGCCGGGTACGGAGCATGCGATCGAACAAGGGTCAATCAGGAGAACGATATGTCCAAGACCGGCATGCCACACGTGGAAGATGGAAACGCACGTCGTCCCGCCCCATCCATAGAGAAACAACCTCCGAGCCACGCGAACCCGGATAAATACACGAATTCCGGATATCCCGGCGGTGGGGATACTACCCAGCAAGGCAAGGATGAATTTGGCCGCGACGCCGCGCAGCAGAAGCAGGCCGAACTGACGCCGCAGGAGGGCGCGGTGCAAGGCAAATCTGATCGTCCGAAGGAAAATAAGCAGTCGTCCTGAAGTACCGGCAGTTGTACTCGCTGGTAATTAACAAGGGGCCGTCATGGCCCCTTGTTTTCAAGCCGCTGCGATCAGTCAGGGCGTCAATACCACTTTGATGCAACCGTCATCCTTGTCGCGGAAGGTTTTGTACAGGTCCGGCCCATCTTCGAGCTTGGCTCTATGCGTAATGACGAAGGACGGATCGATCTGCCCATCCTCGATACGCTTGAGTAGATCGTCGGCCCAGCGCCGGACGTGAGTCTGGCCCATGCGCCAAGTCAGGCCCTTGTTCATAGCCGCCCCGAAAGGAATCTTGTCGATGAAGCCGCCATACACGCCGGGCACCGACAGGATGCCGGCCGGGCGGCAGACATAGATCATCTCGCGCAGTACATGTGGACGATCGGTCTCCAGCATGACGGCCTGCTTGGCGCGGTCCAACATGGAATCGAGCGAGCGACTGGCGTGCGATTCCATGCCGACGGCATCGATGCATTTCTCGGGACCTTTGCCTTGCGTCAGGTCGTTCAATCGATCCACCACGCTTTCTTCGTCGAAATTTATCGTAATGGCGCCGGCGGCGCGTGCCATGGCCAGGCGTTCGGCCACCCGGTCAATGACGACGACCCGGCCCGCGCCAAGCAATAGCGCGCTGCGTATGGCCATCTGGCCGACGGGGCCCGCGCCCCAGATCGCCACGGTGTCGGTCGACTGGATATCGCAATTCACCGCGGCCTGCCACCCCGTCGGAAAAATGTCACCGAGGAATAGAACCTGCTCATCGCTCAGGCTGTCCGGCACTTTTACGTGCGTCGTGTCGGCGTAGGGCACGCGTACGTATTCCGCCTGGCCGCCGGCATAGCCGCCAGTCAAGTGGCTGTAGCCGAACAATCCGGCCGTGCTGTGACCGAAGACCTTGGCCGCTTCCTTGGCATTGCGATTGGTACGTTCGCAGACCGAGAAATTACCGGCGCGGCACTGCTCGCATTCGCCGCAGGCGATGGTAAATGGGACCACCACGCGATCGCCCTTTGTCAGGGTCTTGACTGCCGTGCCGGTTTCGACGACCTCGCCCATGAACTCGTGGCCCATGATGTCGCCATGCTTCATGCCGGGCATGAAACCATCGAACAGGTGCAGGTCCGAGCCGCAGATGGCGCAGGCCGAAACGCGCACGATTGCGTCGCGCGGTTCTTCGATACCTGGGTCTTCGACGTTATCGCAGCGGATATCTTTCTTGCCGTGCCATCGTAATGCTTTCATGTGATCGCCCCGTTAATCGCGCCGATGGAGGCGGCGCAGGTGAGCGATCCAGGGCAATCACCGTGCCATGCATCAGGTGAATCCGATTGCAGTTTGCCGGGGCGGTATGTTTGTTCGCCTCACTACTCTGCCTTACTACTCTTCCGTGATGTACGAATGGGCTCGTGGTGGATGCGGGCATATGTATTGCGCCTGCAGGTGCGCGCTGTCGAGCGCATCGAAACGCGCTTCGATCACCGCAACACGCAACGCATCAACGAACGCTTCAAACGGGAGATTAAGAATGGCGACGAAGACTCTGGAAGACTTGTTCATACACGCACTGTCCGATGTATATAGCGCTGAGAAGCAGTTGACGAAAGCGCTGCCCAAGATGGCGCGGGGGGCTACCAACCCCGAATTGGCTAGTGCTTTCGAAACTCACCTGGAAGAAACCCACGGCCAGATCGAACGCATCGATCAGGTGGTGGCCGCAGAGGGATTGAAACTGAAGCGCATCAAGTGCGCGGCCATGGAAGGACTGGTCGAGGAAGGCGGCGAAGTCATCGAAGAGTTCGAGAAGGGACCGGTGCGGGATGCCGGCCTGATCGCAGCCGCGCAGAAGGTGGAACATTACGAGATCGCCACCTACGGCACACTGTGCGCGCTGGCGAAACACCTGGGCCTGAAGACCGCGGCGAAACTACTCCACGACACCTTGCTGGAAGAGAAGGCGACGGACGAGAAACTGACCAAGTTCGCCCAGGCGGACATCAATTTGGCGGCAAAGGCAGTCAGCTAGTGATGGAATTGGCAGGGGGGCTTGGCCCCCCTTTTTTTTTGTACGTTCGTTTTCCGCGCAGGACGCAGGCCACGTGGGTGGGGGAGGCTTGCGCAGCAATGCCTCCATGACCTGAACATGCAGCGTGGCAGCACAAGCGTACTGATTACAGACGTTCTCTCACTTGGGCGTCGAGCGGATTTTCTAGAACCGCAACCCGATGGCCAGCCCCGCGCCCACCAGCGCCAGCACCAGTACACCGATGATCAGGGTGGCCAGTTCGCGGGGGCGGAAGGAGCGCGCGACCATGGCCAGGGACGGCAGGCTGATGGGTGGCAGCGTCACGAGCAGGGCGGCAGCGGGGCCGGCCGCCATGCCCAGGGACAGCATGGCCTGCACGATGGGCACCTCACCGGCGGTGGGGATGACGAACAGCAGGCCGGCCACGGCAAGGCCGACGATCCACAGCCATTCATTACCGATGCTGGCGTCCACATGGGGGAACAGCCACGCCCGGGCGGCGCCCAGCAGCAGCACCAGGACGATGTATTCCGGAATCAAGCGCAGCGCCATCCGGACGAACAGGCGCAGCCAGCGGGCGAAGGGATGCATGCCGTCGTCGGCCTGGACGTCGGCGTCGGCGGACTGCATGGCCTTGGCCTGCGCTTCGTCGAAGCCGCGAATTTCGCCGTGGCTCATGCGATTGATCAGCCAGCCCAGGCCGAACACCATGACGATGCCCAGGGCCAGCCGCAGCCCCGTCCATTGCCATCCCAGCACGAAGCCCATGAAGACCAGCGTGGCGGGATTGAGCATCGTGTTGCCCAGCCAGAAGGCCACCGTGCTGCCCGGGGCAGCCTGGCAACGGCGCAGGCCAGCCACCACCGGTGCGGCACAACAGGTGCACATCATGCCGGGCACCGACAGCAAGCCGCCCGCGAAGACGCTGCCCAGGCCCGTGCCGCCCAGGGCTCGCACGATCCAGCGGTGTGGCAGCAAGGCCTGCACCGCGGAGCCCAGCAGCAGGCCCAGGACCATGGCCTGCCAGATCGCCTTGCCATAGGCCAGGGCGTAGTTCAGCGCGGCCGTGAACGATGCCGGCGGCGGCGCGGCTTCCGTGCCCATCAGGATGGACGCGCCGATCGAGTGATGCTCGGCTGCCACGAAGGCCCGCTGGTAGTAGGGCGACCATTTCACGTAGAACAGGCCGGCGACAGCCAGCAGCACGAAAACGGCGATGCCTAGCGCGGGATTGACCGCGCGGCGTTGATCGGAGGTTGTGGACATTGTTCGAAGTCGTCGCGGGGGGCAACGTCCTGGCAGGTTCTGGGAATGGGGTCTGGTGGGCGGGATTGTAGTCGTGGCGCGAGTGCCACGCTCAGCCTATCGTCTGCGTGACTTCACCGTTGCGGTCCTTGATCATCGTGGGCAGTACGTCGAAGCGCAGGCCCTTGTAGGACTGGACGTCGTAGCTGCCGCGGCGGGCTTGCAGCAGGGCGGCGATCTCGGTGACGGTGGCCGCTTCCAGTTCGACATGGAGTTCATTGTCCTCCACGCTGGCGGCATTCTTCTGCCCAAGCGTGAACCGCACGCTCATGTTCGGCCCCAGTACGCGGAAGGATCGGTCGAAGGGCAGGCGCAGCGGCAACAGGGCGGTCAGTTCGGACACTTGGCGGGCGCCTATCTCGATGATGACCTGGTCCGCACGCAGCAACCGTTTTTCCTGGCGCCAGGTCAGTTGGTCGGTAAAGATGCTGCCGGTGGCCGAGCCGTCCTCGCGCAAGCCTTGCGCGAGGCGTTCCGGCACGCCGTCGAGCTGCAGCAGCGACGGCCGCGCCAGGTCGGTGATCCACAAGGGCATGCCGGGCTTCAGGGCCTCCAGCAGCTTCAGTACCTTCCACTGCCGGCCAGCATAGGCTTCGTCGTCCGTCAGGCCGATGACCTGCAGGAACTCCATGCGTCCGTTGGGGGTATCGATGGCGGGCAGTTCCGGATCGGCCGTCAGGGCGATGTAGCAAAGCAGGGTGTCTTCTTCTGACGCGATGGGACCGTTGATGGCCATCCAGTCGCCATCGCGAAAGACGTTGCCGGACTGGAACACATAGCGGGCCAGGTTCTGCAGGAAGTTCAGCGCCCACGCCGGCGGCTCCTCGGCGTCGGGCTCGCAACGCAGGCGGAAGGTCAACTCGAAACCGTAGCCGCTGATGTCCGCATCTTCGCTTTCCTTGGCGTAGAGCTCGGATAAGCCATACGTCAGGAAGTGCCAGTGCGGCACGGGGGCCAACCGTTTCCACACGCTGGTGCCGTCCAGCGGATTCGGCCCACCCAGGCGGGCACTGATCACGTTGCCGTAGTGCAGCGGTTCCTGGTCGGGATACAAGGGCTGCATTGCGGCATCGATCGCATTCCAGCCAGGCGAGCCATCGTCTACGTCATGTTCCATGAGTTTTCGGCCTTGTAATACGGTTGGGGGGAAGGCTTGCGATCGGGTACACCCCCAAGGCTTCATCCTTTGCGAGCGTCCGATGGGAGAACGAGGCAGGCCGATGCCAGGCGGCGCGGAAACGATCTGCAACGCTTGTACACCGTCAAGCGGCTGCCGTGTTCAAGAATCGTAACGAGGTGCTTTTGCACGAAATATGGCCAGCCCGCAACGCTACCATTCGCCGTACCGTCCAACGAATGAAGGAGCTTTCCATGGGAATTTTTTCCACGATACTCGCCAAGATATTTCCTTCTGATCATCCCGCTGCCGCCAGCGGCGCCGCCGGGGCAGCAGCCGGCTCGGCGCCGGGCGCTGCGCCTGCATCCGGCGGCGCCCCCGCGGCGGCCTCCGGTGCAGCACCCGCCGCGGCCAACCTGCCGCCGGTGGACGTCGAAGCCATACTCTCGGCCAAACAGGCCAGCAGTGGGCAGCCCCTCAACTGGAGGACTTCCATCGTCGACCTGATGAAACTGCTGGGGCTGGATAGCAGTCTGGCCGCACGCAAGACGCTGGCAGGCGAGCTGGGCTATACGGGCAGCACCGATGACTCGGCCGCCATGAACATCTGGCTGCACAAGGAAGTGATGACCAAGCTGGCCGCCAACGGCGGCAAGGTGCCGGACGATCTGAAGAATTGATCTTCTTCGCTGAACGCACGTCTTTCAAGGAGGCCCATCATGGGTTTCGATCTTGGCAGTCTGCTTTCCCAGTTCGCCAACGCCGCCAACAACGGCAATAAGGCCAATACCACTGCCCCGGCCGGCGACGTGTCCGACCACTTCGACCAGGCCGCGCAGAACGCGCCGGCCGACCTGCTGAGCCAGGGCCTGGCCGCCATGCTGCGTTCCGACCAGACGCCGCCGTTCGCGCAAGCCGCGGCGCAGATGTTCGGCCAGGCCAATCCCGACCAGCAGGCCGGCATGCTGAATCATCTTCTGAGCGGCATCGGGCCGTCGGTGCTGGCATCGCTCATGAGCGGCGCCGCGGGTGGGGGCCTG
Organism: Achromobacter sp. HZ34; assembly: GCF_002209485.1. Lineage (GTDB taxonomy): Bacteria > Pseudomonadota > Gammaproteobacteria > Burkholderiales > Burkholderiaceae_B > Bordetella_C. The sequence continues at coordinate 65,725 of NZ_NJIX01000009.1, forward strand.
GCCTCCCTGCTGGGGCAAGCCACCGCGCAGGGAGGCGGCCAGCCCACGGTGACGCCCGCACAGGCTGCCACCGTCACGCCGGATCAAGTGGCGCAGCTGGCCGGCCACGCGGAACAGCAGAACCCGGACATCGTCGAGCATATGAGCGCGTTCTATGCCGAGCACGCCAGCCTGATCAAGACGCTGGGCGGCGCCGCGCTGACGGTGGCCCTGGCGAAGATGGCGGCAACGCACCGGGGTTGAATCCCGCGGCGAAGCCGGCGCCGGAGGTGCAAGCAGAGGGCTTGTGGATCTATCCACGAGCCCTTTTTGTATCGCACTGTACGTGTCCCTGGGACCGACACATACGCAAACCAAGCGGAGGGCGCGCTTCGTTAAAAAGACTCCAACGCCAGATTCATCCGTCCATGCACAGCACTGCTGACGGATGCCGGCGCCCCCACCTACATCTGCCTTGGAGCATGCATCATGTCGAATCTCGTGAATCCCCAGCGCCGCCGTCTGCTCGGCTCGACCTCGGCCCTGGCCGCCCTCGGACTGCTGGTTCCGGCCCTGGGCAGCACGGCCCGCGCTCAGGGCGCGCAGCCTGGCGCCGCCGCCGGGGGCTCGGCGCGCGCCGCCGGCTCCACGTCTTCCAGCACGGGCTCCTTCGGCACAATCCGCCAGATCGACGCCGGCACCTTGAACATCGGCTACGCGGAAGTGGGTCCCGCCAACGGCCCGGTGGCCATTCTGCTGCATGGCTGGCCCTACGACATCCACAGCTTCGTCGACGTCGCGCCGATGCTGGCGGCAGCCGGCTACCGCGTGATCGTCCCTTATCTGCGTGGCTACGGCTCCACGCGCTTCCTGTCGGCGGAGACGCCGCGCAACGGGCAGCAGGCGGTGGTGGCCCTGGACATCATCGCGCTGATGGACGCCTTGAAGATCGACAAGGCCGTGATCGCGGGCTTCGACTGGGGCGCGCGCACGGCCGACATCCTGGCCGCCCTGTGGCCGGAACGCTTTCGCGGCCTGGTGTCGGTAAGCGGTTATCTGATCGGCAGCCAGCAGGCCAATGCCAAGCCGCTGCCGCCGGCCGCCGAGCTGCAATGGTGGTACCAGTTCTATTTCGCCACGGAGCGCGGCGCGCAGGGCTACGCAGCCAATGTGCACGCTTTCAACAAATTGATCTGGCAGCAGGCATCGCCCAAATGGCAGTTCGACGACGCCACCTATGAACGTTCGGCGCGGTCCTTCGACAATCCCGATCATGTAGCGGTGGTGATCCACAACTACCGCTGGCGCCTGGGGCTGGCGCAAGGCGAGCCCCGTTACGACGACTATGAGCGTCGCCTGGCCGCCGCGCCCAAGATCACCATCCCCGCCATCACCATGGAGGGCGACGCCAACGGCGCCGCCCACCCGGCGCCGGCCGCCTACGCCAAGCAGTTCACCAACAAATACCAGCACCGCGATCTCACCGGTGGCATCGGCCACAACCTGCCGCAGGAAGCGCCCAAGGCTTTTGCCGATGCAGTGTTACAGGTGGTGAAACTCTAAGGACGAAAGGGCCTACCGGTTCCGGTTCCGGACGCGTCGGTCGCGGGATTTCAGGTCGATCCTGCTACCGCGCCGTAACGTATCTTGCGTATGGATGAGAAAGCTTCTTTCTTACGGAAGAGGATGGAAGCGCAGATCGGTGAAATAAATTGAAATTAACGAGGGTGTGATGTGCCTGCATTAGTGGTGGGTAAACAACGCATCTGAGCCGTCTTCCCGCAATAAACAGCTCGAAATCACTCTTTATTGGCGGTTTAAGAAAAATTTCCCTGGGGAGCGGGTAGTGATGAGCAGCAATAGACTGTGATCTTCACAATTCAAATGTTTACGAATAAGACATGTATGTGTCAAATAGCGGAGAGTTATTCAAATTGTAAAGCCGCAGCCGCCATCCATGTCGCACCGCAAGAGTTCGTCTTCGCCGTCCCCCCTTTCCCTCCGTTCCGTTCTTCGCCCGGGTTCGTCCCGGGGATCATGCTGGGGTTCTCGAACCGGCATGGCCTTGGCGCTGGCCCTGGCCGCCGGCTCCGTGGCAGCGCAGAATGTGCAGCTGCCTTCCGGCGCTGAAGCCGGACGTCCCTTGCCGCAGCCGGCCATGCCGCTGAGTTCGCCCGGCGTGCCGGCGGTCACCGTGCAGCAGGGCAGCGCCTCGCAGGCCCCCGCGGGCGCGGACAAGCTGAACTTCACGCTGACGGACATGCGCATCGAAGGCGTGACGCGCTATCGCGCCGACGAACTGCAGCCGCTGTACCAGGGCCTGGTCGGCAAGACGATCACCGTGGCCGATGCCTTCAACGTCGCCAACGAGATCGAGCTGCGCTACCGCAATGCAGGCTATGTCACCACGCGCGTCATCGTGCCGGAGCAGACCATCGACGACGGTCGCTTCCGCATCGTGGTGGTGGAAGGCTTCATTTCCGATGTCGTCTATGACGGCGACGTCGGCCCGGCCAAGGCCGCGGTGGAGAAGCTGGTGCGGCGCCTGCGCGGCATGCGTCCGGTCAATGTCGCCGACGTCGAACGCCAACTGCTGCTGGCCAACGACCTGGCGGGGATGACGGTGCGGGCTTCGCTGGAACCCTCGCCCAAGGAAGTGGGCGGTTCGGTGCTGGTGGTACATAGCGAGCGCAAGGCGGTCGACGCGCGCGTGGGCATGGACAACCGCAGCTCGCCTTACCTGGGCTGGAGCGAAGCCACCACCCAGATAAGCCTGAACTCATTCGGCGAGCGCGCCGACCACGCCACGCTGTACGGCAGCCTGGGCTTTCCCGCCTACCGCAGCAAGTCCGTGGGCGGTGCGTACGATATGCTGGTGACCGACACGGGCATGACCTTCGGCTTGACGGCCAACTACGCCAAGAGCGAACCGGGCCGGGAACTGGCCCAGCTCAACGTCGCCAGCGACGTGCAGTCCTACGCGGCCACCGCCACCTACCCCATCATCCGTTCGCGCCTGGAAAACCTGCGTGCGGTGGGCCTGTTCGAGGCGCGCAACGTCACCACCGACATCACCGGCGCGCCGTTCACCAGCGACCGCCTGCGCGTGCTGCGCCTGGGCCTGAGCTACGACCGCACCGATACCTGGAACGGCATCACCGCCGTGCGCGGCACCCTGCACCAGGGCCTGAACACCATGGGCGCCAGCAAGGAAGGCTCGGCACTGGCCTCGCGCGAGAACGGCAAGCCCGACTTCTTCAAGGCCACGGCGGAACTGACGCGCCTGCAGCAGCTGAACGACCGCTTCAGCCTGGTGGCGACCTTCGCCGGCCAGTACAGCGCCAGCCCCTTGCTGGCCAGCGAAGAGTTCGCCCTTGGCGGCCCCAACTTCGCGCGTGGCTACGACGACGGCGAAGTGTCGGCCGACAGCGGCATGGCCGCGTCGCTGGAACTGCGTTATGCCATTTCCTCGGCCACCTTCCTGCCGCATGGCGCGCATGTCTACACCTTCGTCGACGGCGGCCGCATCTATTCGCGTTCGGCCAGCGCCGACGTGACGCGCAGCAAGCTCGCCTCCTTCGGCGGCGGCGTGCGCGCCAACATCACCAAGTCCGTCTATGCCACGTTCGAAGTCGCCAAACCGCTCAGCGACGATGTCCTGACCCAGGGCAACAAGAACCCCCGCATTTTCTTCAGCATTTCGGCCCAGTACTAAGCAGCAGAGACGATACCGATCATGAAGCGCCTTCCCCGTTCCCTCGCTCAACGCAACGTCGTCCTGCCCGTGCGCCGCGCACCTCTTACGCGTCCTGGCGCATTGCCTGCCCTGACCACGCTGGCCGTGGTGATCGGCTCCGTGGTCTCCGGCGGCGCCCAGGCCAACCCGACCGGCGGCACTGTCGCCGCGGGCGCGGCCACGATCACCAACCAGGGCAATGGCACGCTGGACATCAACCAGAGCAGCGGCAAAGCCATCATCAACTGGAAGGGCTTCAGCATCGGCGCCAACGAGACGGTGAATTTCGTCCAGCCGGGCAGCAAGAGCGTGACGCTGAACCGCGTGGTGGGCAACGACCCGTCCGCCATCTTCGGCAAGCTCAATGCCAACGGCACGGTGATGCTGGTCAACCCCAACGGGGTGGTGTTCGGCAAGAGCGCGCGCGTGGACGTGGGCGGCCTGGTGGCCACCACGGCCAACATCCGCGACGAGGACTTCATGGCGGGGCGCCTGAAGTTCAACCAGGCCTCCACCAACGTCAACGCGATGGTGGTCAACGAAGGCCAGATCAGCATCAAGGACAGCGGCCTGGCCGCGCTGGTGGCGCCCGCGGTGAAGAACTCGGGCGTGATCGAAGCCAAGCTGGGCAAGGTGGCCCTGGCGGGTGCGCGCACCTTTACCGTTGACTTCCAGGGCGACGGGCTGCTGAGCTTCGACGCCAGCTCGGTGGTGAAGGATGCGCCCAAGGATGCCAACGGCAAGGCCGTGGGCGCGCTGGTGACCAACACCGGCGTGATCCGCGCCGATGGCGGCACGGTGCTGATGACCGCGCGCGCGGTCAAGGACGTGGTCGACAACGTCATCAACACGGACGGCATCGTCAGCGCCAGGTCGGTGGGTACCAAGAACGGCAAGATCGTGTTGTCGGGCGGCGACGCCGGCACCGTGAACGTGGCCGGGACGGTGGATGCCAGCGGCACCAATGCGGGCGAGCAGGGCGGCAAGGTCGTGGTGACCGGGCAGAACATCAAGGTGGCCAGTGGCGCCGTCATCGACGCATCCGGCGCGGCCGGCGGCGGCGAAGTCGCCCTGGGCAGCCTGGGCGTGGCGCCGGACGACGGTTCGGCGGCCTACAGCAACAAGTCGGCCACCTTGGAAGTGGCCGCCGGCGCGACGCTGAAGGCCGATGCGCTGGACCAGGGCAAGGGCGGCAACGTCACCCTGTGGTCGACCGACAGCACCACGTTCGCCGGCAAGATATCGGCGCGCGGCGGCGCCAATGGCGGCGACGGCGGTTTCGCGGAAGTGTCGGCTGAAAAGAACATCAACCTGACCGGCACGGCCGACTTGCGTGCGCCCAAGGGTAGCGTGGGTACGCTGCTGATCGATCCGGCGACGCTGGAAATCACCGACAGCGCGGATCCCAGTAATTCGGGTAGCGTCATCTCGCGTGGTTGGCTGGAAGCGCAGGCCAGCAGCAGTAACATCACGCTCAGCGCCACCGGGCAGATCACGATCGACGCCATGGCGGCGATCAATCTGAACAACGAGGCCGGCACAACCTTCACCCTGCAGTCGACGACCTCGGGCGGTATCCGCTTCGTCAGTCCGAGCACCGAGATCTCCACGCAAGGCGGCAACATCGTCCTGCAGGCCCTGGGCGTGGGAAGTTCGCTGGACAATATCGGCAGGCTGACCACCAACGGCGGCAGCATCACCCTGCAGGCCTCCGGCAACATCAACCTGGCCAATGCGATCAATGCGGGCAGCGGGGCGGTCAACGTCGCCAGCACCGCGGGTTCGATCTACAACACGGGCGGCGCCAGCCAGTCCTTGGCCGGTGCATCGGTGAAGCTGGATGCGGAAGCGGCGAATGTGGGCGCCGTCGGCACGGCGATCAACACGAATACCAGCGTCCTCGGCATCTCGTCAGGCGGCGATATCGTCGTGGCCAACAGCGGCACGCTGTCTTCGCTGGCAATCAACAGCCGCCATGCGCAGACGGGCAAGGTCAATACTTATGACGTTGCGTCGTCTGGCCTGAGCTTCGATGTTACGGATGGCAGCAGCTATCACCTGAATACCATTACCCAGCCAGGCTTGAATCTGTCGTTCACGGGTGATCGCTCGATCTCGGTCGGTACGGTCAACGTCGGCACCGCCAACACCGGTAATGGCAGCGTGGCGTTGACCTCGACCACCGGCAGCATCAGCGGTGATGCCAGCACGCTGATCTCCGCAGGCAATCTCACGCTGCAGGCCGCTACCGCCATTGGTTCCGCGTCGCAGGCCTTGGCCTCCGAGGCAAATAACCTGACCGCAACCGCGACGGCCGGCGGTATCCACGTCTACAACCATGGCCAGACCAACCTGGGCAATATCAATGCCACGGGTGACGTTTCGGTGCTCTCCACCGGCGCTTTGTACCTGGGCGGTGCCTTCAACGCGGGAGCCAATACAGCGCTCACGTCATTGGCAGGCGACATCAATGCCAGCGCCGATACGCTGATCCGGACCTCGACGTTGACCTTGAACGGCACCGACGCAGGTTTCACGCGGTCATTGCAGACCACTGCCTCGACCATCAATGCGTCCGTGGCCGGTAAGCTGGATGTGGTGTCCAGCGCGGCCGCCCTGAAGGCCGACAACGTCACCAGCCAGTCTGGCGACATCACGATCACCGGCGCGGGCGAACTGCTGGCGAACAACGTCAGTTCCGGCGGCGGCGCGATCAGCCTGAAAGGGCAGTACGTCCTCGTGGGTGGCAACATCAATGCCGGCGCGGGCAGCGTTACGCTGACCAGCGACAGCATCATCGAAAATTTCGACACCAGCAACACCGCGCTGATCACCGGCGCCAAGGTGTTCCTGCTGGCGCCCGTGGCCGCCAACCCGACCAACGGCCAGGCGCCGACCTATACAATCGGTACGGCCGCCAACCAACTGCGCACCGCCGCGGGCGAACTGACCGCCACCGCTGGTTCCATTTACATCAACCAGGTCAGCGGCGCGCTGACGCTGGACAGCCTGAAGGCCTACCAGGACATCACGATCCAGGCGGCGGCCAGCGTGGCCGTCAATCAGGTCGATGCGGGTAGCGGACGCCTGTACATCAACGCGGGCGGTGACATCCTGGCGGCGGTGCCGGCCAATCTGCTGGCGGGCGATAGCGTCGAGCTGTACGCCGCGCAGGGCACGCTGGGCACCAACGCCGGGCACCTGAACACCAATACCGATACGTTGACGCTGACCAGCGGCAAGGACATCTACGTCGACAACAGCGGCAAGTCGCTGGATTCACTGTACATCTACAACTCCCACCAGACCCCGGGGACGCCCAATGTCCTGCAGGTCACGTCGCCCTACCTGTCCTTCAATGTGACGGATGACGGCAGCGTCTACCACTTCAACGACGTCTACAGCTCGGCCCTGTCGTCCTTCGGCTTCCAGGGCGATGAAGGCATGGTGCTGGGCAATATCCGCGTGGGCAGCCAGGCGTCCTTCACCGCGACGCAGGGCAATATCACCGATGACGGCGATGTCAACACGCGCGTCACCGCCTACTACCTGACGCTGGCCGCCAATCAGGGCTACATCGGTACGCTTGCCGACGCCATCGATACGAACTCAGGTTCGCTGACGCTCACCACGCGGGGCAACCTGTATGTGGGCAGCATCACCGATCTGAACCAGCTGTCCGTGACGGCGTTGCACAACGGCAATGACGACGTCTACGACCTGCAGGTCAAGGCGCCCAGCCTGTTGTTCAAGGTGCTGGACAGCACGTCGGGCCACACCCTGGCCGATGTCAGCGACACCAGCGCCCTGAATTTCTCGTTCACCAGCGATCGCGACATCACCGTCGGATCCGTGAACGTGGGAGCCAGCGGCAGCGCCAACCTGACTTCGAACTACGGTTCGATCAAGGACGACGGCGACAAGAGCACGGTGTTGGTGGCCAACTCGGTCAATCTCGATGCCTACGGCTCGATCGGCGCGGAAGGTACCGAGCATCTCGATATCGTCACCGGCAACCTGAGCGCGCAGGCCAATCATGGCGGCATCTACGTGCAGTTGCCCAGCCCTACCGGCTCCAGCAACTACACCGGCACGATCACCCTGGGCGGCATCTACGCCTATGACGGCAGCATCGTCATTGACGCCGTGCAGGGCGACCTGGCGCTGGGCAGCACCGTGAGCAGCAATAACGGCAATGTCACGCTGACGGCTGAGCACGGCTCCATCCTGAATAGCAACGGCTACGGGATGATCACCGCCAAGGGCAACGACATCACCCTGTGGGCGGCGGGCTCGATCGGCGGCGCCGACGTTCCGGTTGAAAGCTACCAGGCACCCGAGCAGGGCCGCCGCAGCATCCTGTTCAATGGCGATGATTTGGCCACGATCCGGGCCACTGCCACGGCCGGCGATATTTACCTGTCGGCCATCGGTACGTCGGACGACATTACGCTGGCCTCGGTCACAGCGGGCAAGCAGGTGCAGTACCAGCAGACCGACGGCGATACGATTGTCGGCACGATCAATGCCGGCACGCAGGTCAGCCTGACCACTGCTGGTTCGATTTTCGATGATGGCGATGTGGGCACGACGATCACGGCTCCCGTGGTGGCCTTGGCCGCTAACGGCGCCATCGGGTCCCTCGGCGAGTCCCTCGGCCTGGCCGCGGCCGATGTCTCGGTGAGCAACGGCGGTGAGTTGGCGCTTGCCAACGAATTGGCTTTCTCCCGCCTGGATATCACGCGCACTGGCGGCGCGGTGACCTCTTACTCGATTACGGGTGCCGGGCAAACCTTCGTGCTGTCGGATGACGGCAGTGCCTACCACCTGTCCTCGATCGACAGCGCCACTGCCTTGGATTTCGGCTTCGCCGGCTACAACAAGGCGATGCTGGTCGGTACGATAGATGCCGGCGCCACCGGTACGGTGCGCTTGTCCACCAACGGCAATATCACCAACGAGGACGAGGCCAATCCTGGCTCCATCACCGCTGCGACGGTGGCGTTGTCCGCGGGGGTGGGTTCCATCGGTAGCGCCAGCATCGTCGAAGACGAGAATGGAGACCCCAGCACGGTGTTTCATCCGATCTCGCTGATCGGCACCAGCGCGCTGACGCTCAGCGCTGCCGGCGATGTGTATGTGGGCAGCGATACGGCACTGACCGGCCTGTCCATCATCAACACCAGCACGGCCAACACCGAGCACGATTGGGCCGTCACCGCGGGAGCCCAGAGCTACACCATTCACGATTTCGGCACGTACCTGTCGTTGATCGCCATCAACGGCGCGGGCGTTCTGAACGATCTCACCGTCTCCGCCAGGAAGGGCCTGCGTACCAACGCGCTGGCAGCGAACGATTCGATTTCGCTGGAAGTGGACGCCGCGGCCGGCATGCAGTCGACCATCGTGCAGTCGACCGGCTCCATCGTCGCGCCCAAGCTGACGTTGACGGTCTTTGGCCAGGACGGCGCCGCGTACATCGGCTCCAGCGGCGCCGCGCTGTCGTTGAACACGACAGATCTCAGCATTGCCACCAACGGCGGGATCAACATCGGCAATAGCGGTACCGCGCTGCAGAACCTGTCGCTGGATTTCTCCGATCGCAAGGTCAACGGCGCCGTCGTAACTTCCACCTATGCCTTTGGTAACCTGGGGTCCGGCAACAGCCTGACGATGAGCTACAGCGGCACGGTGCTGAATGTAGCGGGTACGCTGACCGGCACGAACTTCGACCTGACCACGCTGGGCAGTATTTCGACCGGCACGATCGATACCGGCGCTGGCACGGGCTCCATCTCGCTCACCGCGCTGGGCGACACGACCTTGGGCGTCAATGGGGCCATCAACCAATCCTCGGGTGCCCTGACCAGCGGCACCGTCAACCTTGCCGCGACAGGCAAGGGCGGCAGCGTCGTTGGCATGTCCACCAACACGACCAACCTGAGCGTGGCGTCGTCCGGCTCGGTATCGGTGTCCAATGCGGCAACGCTGGACTCGCTGTCGCTGACGGCCTTGCACGACAGCTCGGTCAGCGGAGGCCAGACCAATTCCTACGTAATCTCGTCCGCCGGGCTGACCTTTTCCCTGACGGACGGCGGGCCGAATGCCGTCTCCGGCATGACGGTCAACAACATCTCGCAGGCCAACGGCCTGCACCTGTCGTTGTCGAGCGATCGCACGCTGACCCTGGGCCATGTCCAGACGGGAGGCAATGGTTCGGTCACGCTGACCACCACGGGCACCATCTACGGTACCCACATCGAGGCTGACAATACGCCGGACGTCATCACCGGCGACCTGACGCTGAACGCGCAGTCCGTGCAGGGCAAGTACCAGGTCAACCCTGCCGTGCCGCTGTACATCAGCGCGAACACGCTGTCATCGGACGTGGACCAGACGCTGTGGGTGTCAAATAACCAGACGCTGACCCTGCTGAACAACAGCGCGGGAACATCGGCCAACGTGACCGTCACCAGCGGTGACATCCTCCAATCGGGTGATGGGCGATTCGTTACGCCTGTCCTGTCCCTGAGCGCCGTGACCGGCTCGATCGGCGCCAACGGCAACGCGGTCCTGACGGATACGCGCCAACTGGCCGCGAGCAGCGGCGGCAACCTTGTGCTGGACAATACATCCGACCTGTACAGGCTGGACCTGACCGATACGCACGCCGCCGGCTTGGGCAACAACTTGCTGCAGGTCACGGCCAAGGGCCTGGACTTCAACGTGACGGACATTGGCAGCTATCTGCTGTCGAACGTCATGGACAATTCGGGCCTGGATTTCCTGTTCAACGGTGACCGCACGGTGCTTGTTGGCCAACTGGACACGGGGCCGGCGCAGTCGCTCACATTGACCAGCGGCGGCTCCATCATCAATGCAGACAGCGCTGCCCACATCACCGCGGGCCAGGTGCAACTGGTCGCGGGCGGCAGCATTGGCGCGGCCGGCGATGTCATCGACACCAATACCCGTTCGCTGGGACTGACGGCGGGGCGGGATATCAATTCGCACAACGATGTCGACCTCTCGACGTTGTCTATCATCAGCACCGCGGTTTCCAATTTTCCCACCGTCTACGACATCACCGCACCTGAACTGACGTTCGTGGTCGGTGACGACGGCAGTAAATATACGCTGGGCAAAGTCCAGGACGACACCGGCCTCAATTTCTCGTTCAAGTCGCAACGCAGTCAGCAGGTGGGCAGCATCGACGTGCTGCCCACCGGCACCGTCAGCCTAAGCACGGCCGGCGACATTACGGCAGGTAACGGCAATGGCGCCGCGAACATCACCGCGGGTGAAGTGACGCTGTACACCTTCGGATCGAATGGCGATATCGGCGCGTCGGGCAATGCGCTGACACTGTCGACGGCGCAGCTGAATGTGGACAACTCGGGTGATGTCTTCGTCTCCGATCAACTGCACCTTGACGCCCTGACCGTCGACGCCCGTGGTGCGTCCGCGCGTACCTATGGCATCGACTGGGCGTCGCGCACCAGCGCCGATCCCGAGACGTTCGACGTCACGGACGACGGCACCAGGATGGTGGTGAACAACATCACCGACACCGGCGGTATTGCCCTGGGCCTGTCCAGCGACCGTGGCATCCAGGTCGGTATCATCAACGTGGGCCTGGACAATGTCAGCCTGACGGCGCTGAACAGTTCGCTGACGGACGATGGCAGCAATAGCACCAAAATCGATGCGGCCGGCCTGACCCTTTCGGGCGATACGGCCATCGGCGCCATCGGCAACGCCATCGATACGAACGTCGATACGGTCAGCGCATATTCGCGTGACGGCGGTGTCTCGTTGGCGTTGAACAGCAACACCACGATGACCAGCTTCGGCGCGCATGGCGACAGCTCGCTGACGAACAACGCGGGCGACATCTCCCTGGGTTCCGTCGATGTGGATCACCACACATTCACGCTGGACAACCTGGGCGGCTCGATCCTGAGCGGCACCATCAACAATGCCACCGCGATCAACCTGACCGCCGCGGGTTCCATTGGCAACGTCAGCGCCATCAAGGTTGCGTCGAACACGCAGGAAACGACCACAGTCAGCCTGCAGGCCGCGGCCAACGGCAGCGGCGCGGACGGCAGCATCGCCTTGACCGGCGATTACAGCCTGGTCGTCGCGAACGCCCAGGCGGACGGCGACATCACGCTGACCTCGGGCAATGGCGGCACGGGCAGCGGCGACCTGACCGTGAACACGATCTCGTCCGCCAGCGGCGATGTGACGTTGACGGCGCAGCGCGGCAACATTCTCGGTACCAGTTCGGCGAACCAGATCGCCGGCGACAGCATCACGTTGACCGCTGCCGGCAGTAGCGGCACGGCTTCCATCGGCAGCAGCGGCGTCGCACTGAATGTCAGCACCGATACGCTGGCGCTGAATAATTCCGGCAGCTTCTACGTCAATGACAGCATGGACCTCGCCAAGCTGTCGATCGACCGCACGGCGAGTGGCAGCATCGGCAGTTCCGGAACGATGTCGCTGTCAGCCAGCGGCCTGACGTTCTCGGCCACGGACAACGGCACCAGCACGCTGACCAACGTCGCGGACGCCACGGGGCTGGACTTCAGCTACACGACGCAGGGCAGCATCAGTGTCGGCACCATCGACGCGGGCACTGGCTCGGTCGCGCTGACCGCCGGCCGGGGCACTACGGGTTCCGCCAGTATCACGGCGGGGAGTGGCTCGATCATTACGGCGCATGACCTGAGCCTGACCGCGGGCAGTTCCGCCAACAGCACCATCGGCACGACGAGTCAGGTGATGCAGATCCAGGTCGATAATCTCACCGCGTCGGCGGGGGGTGACATCTCGGTCTTGCAGACGGGTACGCTCAACTTGGCCAGTGTCAACGCGGGCGGAGACCTGAATGCGTGGTCGATAGGTGGCGACCTCTTGATCGGCCAGGTCCGCAATGGCGCGAACAAGACGCTGTACCTGTCGGCGGCGGGGGGCAGCATATTGTCGAACGGCGGCTCGATTACCACTTCCGGGACTGGGTCGATCACGCTGTATGCTCGGGACGGCATCGGTTCGGACACGGATGCGCTGCAATTGTCGGCGGGCTCGAAGCAGGTGTCGGCAGCCGTGACGGGTACCGGTTCGCTGTATCTCGACATTGTCGATTCCCTGACCGGTGGCTTGAGCACACAGGTCCAGAACGGTTCGACCAACGTCACGTCAGCGGGTGCAATCAAGCTGTCGGGCATGACATCCATCACCGATGCCGCAGGCAACGATATCAAGGTCACCGCTGCTTCAGGTGACATCAGCGTTGGCATGCTCACCGCCGGTTCGTCAAACTCGGGAATTTCCCTCAATGCCACTAACGGGTCCATCCTGGACGCCAGCAGTGCGGTCTACGCTTACCGCGTCACGTTGAACGCAAGCGGTAACGTCGGGTCTTCAGGGGCTCGCATCAGCGTCGGCAGCCCGCGCGTCGAAGCGAACAGCACGAACGGTTCGGTCTATCTGGCTGCGGGAGCCGGCAGCATTCTGTCCTCCGTTTCTGGCGCCGTCGTGGATGTGCAAGCAGCCGGCAATCTGCAGGTAGCCAACGCGCAGGCCACGAGCAGCATCAATATCCAGAGCGTATCGCCGTCGGCCAGCGTCCTGGTAGCCGGAAATATCGATGCAGGGACCGGTACCGTACAGCTGAACTTCAACACCACCGGCGGCAGCATCATTGATGACGGTAATGCAGCCACGCGCATCATCGGTAGCTCAGTGTCGTTGCAAGCTTACGCCGGCATCGGCGGCGCCGCCCCCGGCGACGACAAGACAGTGCAGACCACGACCGCATCGCTCTCCGCGAGTACGGTTTCAGGCAATGTCTACATAAATGATGGCCGTGCCGCGGGAGTCGATCTGCATCAAATTAGCACCGGCAACGGGGCCATTGCGATCAAAACCGCAGGCGACACGGTCGCCACGAGTCTGATCACGAACACCGCGAACGCCAGCAATACCGTTGCCATCGACGCGGGCGGTGACCTGAAGGTTGTCTACATCGGCGCCGGCTACACAGCGGGCGTCGGTGCAGGCGATGTGACCTTGAACGCCGCTGGGGATATCACCGGTACGAACAGTACCCAGATCTACGGCAATACGCTGAATGCGACGGCAGGCGGCAACATCGGCGCTATCGGCGAGACGGCCATGACCAATGGCGGTGCGCTGATCACTGCCGTCTCACATCTGGGCGACTTGACCACGCAGGCCGCTGGCGTGATCGCGATCGACAACCGTAGCACCAGTGCGCTTTCGGTGGGCACCAACACCAATCCTGGCGCCGGCGGCACGCTGAGCATCAAGACCCTGGGCGACATGGATGCCAGCTCTGGCGTCGTCAACGGCTTGCAGACGTTGCTGCTGTCTTCGGGCGGCACGTTGACGCTGCCCGAAGCCGGCTTGAACGTCGTGGGTAGCGCCACGCTGAAGGGCACGACCGACGTCGTGGCTGATGGCGCCGCGCCGCGCACCATCGATGTGACGGCCGGCAGTCTGACCTTCACGAGCGGTGCCGCGGGTGGCGACACCACGTTGACGACACAGGTCGCCACGCTGGATGCCAAGCTGACCAATACGTCCAGCGCCGCCAACCTGACAGTGGCCAACACCGGCGATCTGGACGCCACGCTGCGCACCGGCAATGGCGATATCTCGGTTACCAACACCGGCGACCTGACCGCTACCAATGTGCAAGCGGCGGGCAACATCGGCCTGTCCGCCACCGGCTCGGTCGATGCGGTATCGGTGACGGCAACCGGCGCGGAACGAACCGTGTCGGTAACGTCGGATACCGGCGCCATCGGCGTCGGCACCATCGACGCCGGCAGCACCGACGGCCAGATCGACCTGACCGCCACGGCCGGCAAGATCGCCAACCTGGGCAGCGGCAACAGCCTGACCGCCTACGGCCTGACCCTGACGGCGCGCGACGGCGTCGGCAGCATCGACTCGCCGCTGAACATCGCGGTGCGCGAAGTCACGGGTTCGGTCACCGGCACGGGCGGGCTCTTCCTGTCCGGCGGCAGCAACCTGACGCTGAATGACCTGACCACCAACAACGGCGATATCGGCATCACCACGACGGGCAACCTGATGGTCGACGCCGGCAAGGACCTGGTCGCCGGCAACGGCGGCAACGTCGCGCTGACGTCCACGGGCGGTGACGTGTCCATCAACAAGGACATCGTCGCGACCGACATGGGCAGCCTGACGGTGACCGGCAGCCAGATCACCGCGCAGAACGTCACGACGGACGGCGCACAGGTCTACAACGGCGACGTGCAGCTCGTGGGCAACCTGGAGGGCGGTTCGATAACAGTCCAGGGCGATATCGACCTGAACGGCGCGGCCTTGCCTGGAGGCCTGCGCACACTGACCGCCACCGACGGCGATATCCTGGTGGCTGGCACCATTGAGGGCGGTGGCCTGGCGGCTACGCTCGACGCCGGCACGGGTTCGGTCTCGGTGTACGGCGCGTCGTCCAACCTGGACAGCCTGGTGGTCACCGGCGCAGGCAACTACGTTGCCAGCGTCACGACCTTGGGTGCGCAGACCTATAACGGCGCGACCACGCTGGCCGGCCAGTACAACACCTCCGACGCGGCCTTCACCGTCAACGGCGACGCCACGCTGGCCGCGGGTGTCAGCGTGAACACGCAGTCCGGCACCGGCAGCGCCGGCGCCAATGTGCTGTTCGCGGGCAATGTGGTCGGCGAATTCGACCGGGCCTATGGCCTGAGCATCGACGCCGGCCTGGGCGACGTCACGTTCGACGGCATGCTCGGCGAGCATGTCCCGACGACGACCTTCGGTGTCATTCGCACCCCCATCGTTCCGGGCGATGGCCGCCTGGGCGCGGTGGCCGTGAACACCGCCGGCGCGACGACCTTCAACGACAAGGTGTACGCCGCGTCGGTGACCACCGACGATCCGGGTACCCTGGCCTTGAACGGCAGCCTGGTCGACACGACGGGCAACCAATACTTCGGCGAGCTGGCGGTACTCGGTACCAACGTCACGCTGAAGGGTGGCGTGGTGACCCTGAACCAGGGCGCCGACGCCAGCACGGCGGGCGGGCAGTCGTTGACGATAGACGGCGAAGCGCAACTGCTGGACGCCATGGGAGCCGGCAAGGCCCTGGCCGCGCTGACCGTCACGGGACCGGCCGGCATCTCCACGTCCACGGTCAACACCACCGGCGCGCAGTCCTACCAAGGTGGCGTCACGTTCGATCAGGACCTGAATCTGACGACCACCGGCGGTGGCGTGAGCTTCGGCGGCACGGTCGACGGCGCACATGCCCTGACCATCACCGCGCAGGGGGGCAACGTTGCCTTCGGCGGCGCGGTGGGCGGCGGCACGGTATTGACTTCGCTTGACGTCAACAACACCGGCACCGTGGCGTTGAACGGTGGTTCCATCCAAACCACCGACAACCAGAACTACAACGGCCATGTGACGCTGGGTGCCAATACGGTCCTGACCGGCGACGAAGTGCACCTGAACAATGGCGCGGATGGCGCGCACGCGCTGTCCATCGTCGGCCGCGGCATCATCACGGGCGCGGTGGGCGCACAGCAGGCGCTGTCCAGCCTGACGGTCAGCGGCAATACGATCCTGTACCAGGGCAGCATCGCCACGACGGGGGACCAGACGTATCAGGGGCGGTTCCTGCTGCGCGGCGACCAGCAGCTGTCCACGCAGGGCGGCGACGTGTCGTTCACCAGCTCGGTCAGTGGCAACGACAACCTGAGCATCGCGGCGCATGGCGGTGATGTCGATTTCGCGGCCGGCGTGGGTGTCGGTGGCGACGTAGATCCGATCAAGGCGCTGACGGTCGATACGTCCGGCACCACCCATATCGGTGGCGCGGTGCGCGCGGCGTCGGTGACGACGCTGGGCAAGGGCACCGTCATGCTGGATATCGGTGATGTGGTCACGACCGGCGCGCAAAGCTATGACAGCCGCGTCGTGCTGGGTCAGGACACGGTGCTCAAGGGCACCCAGGTCGCGCTGCTCGATGGCGGCGACGGCGCGCATGCCCTCACCATCGACGGCAACGCGACCCTGGGCGGCAGCCTTGGCGCCAACCAGGCCTTGACGACCCTGGCGGTCAAGGGCACGACGGCTTTCAACGACGGCAGCATCACCACCACGGGCAACCAGCATTACGTGGGTGCGGCCACCACGGTGGGTAACCAGACCCTGGCCAGCCGCACGGGCAATGTCCTGTTCGATGGCGCCGTGGACGGTGCCACCGCCGGTAGCGGTGGCCTGGCTGTGCAGGCGGGCGGCGACGTCACCTTCGCCGGTGCGATCGGCGCCACGACGCGTGCCGGCAACCTGTCGGTGACCGCGGGCAACGCCACGCATTTCGCCGGTGCCATCCGCGCCGCCTCGCTGACGACCGGCGCGTCCGGTACGCTGGCGCTGGATGCTGGCTCGGTCGATACCACGGGCAACCAACGCTACGGCCAGCATCTGGTCCTGAGCATGGACACCACGCTGACCGGCGCCAATGTGGCGCTGCTGGCGGGCGTCGATGCGGCCCAGGCCGGTACGCAGGCCTTGCATATCGCCGGCAACGCGGCCATCACGGGCAATGTGGGCGGTTCCGCCACGCTGCGCAATCTGGCCATCGACGGCACGACCGCGATGAATGCCGGCACGGTGCAGACCGTGGGCGACCAGACCTACGGCGGCGCGGTGGCCCTCGGTGGCGATCGCACGCTGGGCAGCAGCACGGGTTCTGTCGTCTTCGGCAGCACGCTCGATGGCGCAGGCAGCAACCTGACGATCTCCGCGGGACACAACATCAGCGCCGGTGGTGACGTCACCAACGTTGCGGGCCTGACCCTGCGTGCCGTCGATACCGTCGTGTTCAACGGCGCCGTCAGTGCCTATCGCGTGCAGCAGCTGGAGGCCCAGTCGGCCACCTACCGCGGCAAGCTGACGGCCACGGGTCCGGATGGCATCGATCTGACGGGTGGCAGCTTTACCTTCGGTGGCGATGTCAGCGCCGATGCGGGGGCCATCAAGATTGCCGGCACCAACCCTGCGGGTTCGGTGAACTTCGCGGCCGGCTCCACGGTGCGTGCTGCCACCAGCTTCACGCAAGGCGGCGCTGCCACGATGCTGCTGCCGGCCAATCTGATTGCCCGCGATTCGGTCTCGCTTGGCACGGTGGGCCAGATCCAGGGCAACAGCCTGGCCATCACCACGCAGGGCGACATCACCGCGCTGGGGCTGTACGGTCCGCAAGCCAGGGCCACGCTGACGCTGGCTGCGCCCAGCCTGGCCAACCCGGCCGGCGGCAAGCTGACCATAGGCCTGAACGACGCCGATGCGACCCACAAGCTGAACGTGGGCGTGCTGGCGGTGCCCACGGCGGGCTCGGCCCAGGTCTACGGTTCGATCGGTGGCCGTACCGGTGCGGTGGCGGCGGCCTTCGTCACCAGCCCGCTGGCAGGCGCGCCGTGGTTCATGAACGATACCCCGTGGGGCCCGAACGACATCGTGCAGCGTGTGACCGCCAGCACGGCGCCGATCTGGGTCGAGCCGAGCAAGCCGGGCGTGGATTCGCTGTTCCGTGGTACGGTGTCGAATAACGCCTACGGACCGGACCCACTTGGCGCCTATGCCGACCCGCAGGTACTCAGGGTTTCGTTTGCTGAAATCACGGCTGGGCAAACGCCTGGTGGTTTGAACAATGGGTTGAATGCGCCCGCCAGCGATCCCGCGGTGCTGCAGACGCCCGACTCGACGTCCAACCAGGACCAGGATGACGACAAGTCGTCTTCCTGACCTGACCCGAACGGCGCTTAACCAGATTTTTGGATTTTGAGTAATGACTACAAACTCTTCGACGAATTCGC
Source organism: Achromobacter sp. HZ34 (assembly GCF_002209485.1). Taxonomy (GTDB): domain Bacteria; phylum Pseudomonadota; class Gammaproteobacteria; order Burkholderiales; family Burkholderiaceae_B; genus Bordetella_C. The sequence continues at coordinate 84,352 of NZ_NJIX01000009.1, forward strand.
TTCCGCTGTTTTACGTTGAACCGCGTCCGCTGAACGCCAACCTGCACGCCAATCTGTCGCTGGCCGGCGACAAGGGCTTCACGTACGCGGCCAAGACCAATGCCGTGCCCCTGGTGGCGACGGAATTGCCGACGGCCTGCCGCCATTTCCCCATCGTCTTCACCGACGGCCCGCAGCCGGCGCCGGTGGCGGTGCTGGGTGTGCGCGCCGGTGAGAACCTGTTCGTCGACGCTGACGGCAAGTGGCGTGAAGGGACGTACATTCCGGCGTACATCCGCCGTTATCCCTTCATCTTCACGGAGAACGCCGATCGCAGCCAGTTCACGCTGTGCGTGGACGAAGCGGCCGATGCCGTGGTGGAAGGGCGCGCCAACCCCTTCTTCGACGAAGCGGGCCAACCCACCGCCCTGGCCCGCAGTGCGCTGGATTTCTGCCGTGATTACCAGAACCAGCACGCCTTCACCACCGAGTTCGCCGCGGCCCTGGCCGAAGCGGACCTGCTGGTCGAGAACCGCGCCGACATCACCCTGGCCGACGGGCAACGCCTGGCGCTGTCCGGTTTCAAGGTGGTGGACGAAGCCAAGTTCAACAAGCTGCCCGACGAAACCTTCCTGCGCTGGCGCGCGCACGGCTGGCTGCCGCTGGTTTACTGCCACCTGCTGTCGATCAACACCTGGCCGGCGCTGATCAATCAGCTGCAGCCGGCAGGCGAGGGCGCCGCGAAATAAGCGGGAATTTCCGCAAAGAGGGCGGCGCGCAGCGCCGCTCGTGCGACATACAAGAGGCCTGCGTCCCCAAGGACGCAGGCCTTTTTTTGGGTCGGGCCATCGCGTCGCTTCATTGCGCCAGCAGACGCTGTATTTCCGCTTCGGTTTCCTTGTAACGCCCTTCACCGAAGTGGGTGTAGGTGATGCGCCCTTCCTTGTCGATAAGGTAGAAGGCCGGCCAGTAGAGGTTGTTGTAGGCCTTCCAGGTGGCGTAGCGATTGTCCTGCGCGACCGGGTAGGTGATGCCGAAGCGCTTGATGGCCTGTTCGACGTTGGAGGTCAGGCGTTCGAAGGGAAACTCGGGCGTATGGACGCCAACGACGACCAGGCCTTTGTCCTTGTATTTCTCGTGCCATTCCTTGACGTAGGGAATGGTGTGGATGCAGTTGATGCAGGTATAGGTCCAGAAATCCACCAGCACTACCTTGCCGCGCAGCTGTTGCAGCGTCAACGGATCGCTGTTGAGCCACTTCTCGATGCCGGTGAGGTCGGGCGCCGGTTCACCGGGCATGGCGGCAGCATGGCCGACCGAGGTGAGAAAGACGGTGGCCAGGGCCAGTTTCTTCAGTGTCTTGAGCATGGTGGACTCCTTCGTGAACAGGTGAAAGTGCGGTGATCCTGGCGCGCCCTGGCGGTGGTGGGGCGGCCTTGAGGATTGACGCTATTTCACCTGCGCGAGGTATCCGGCCTGTGCCGGAAACAGGCTTTTTTTCAGGCTTGTGTATCGACGCTCGGCGGCAGATACAGTGCGGTACACAAGCCTTGCAGGCGGTGGATATAAAGCAGGCATGGCGTGTTTTCCACGCCGAACCAAGACCTGCAAGGAGCTTTGCCATGGCTGTCCAGACGCTCTCCGTAACCCGCCTCCGCGGTACCCGCAACCCGGCCCGCTCCGATGCCAGGCCGTCCGGCTCGGTCAGCGCCGCCCGCTCCGCTGCCACGACCCTCGGTCCTGCCTCCCCGCAGCGCTCCAACCCGCGCTGGCTTAGCGATGTCGATGCGTGGGCCTTGCCTTTCGACCTGGCCTGCGGTGGCACAGGCGTCCCCACGCCGCGCGGTCCGCGTGGCGATACCTACGAGGTGTGGTCATGAGACGACTGCTGGCTGTACTCGCGCTGCTGTTCGGTGGCTTGACGACCGAGGCCGTCAAGCCGGTCCAATGCGGGTTGATCGCCGATGCACGAATGCGGCAAGTGCGCCGCCGGGACGGCGCCGCCTAGGTCTTCACGCCATTGCGCAGGTCCAGCACCACGCGGGATGGCACCTGGCCATGTTCCAGGCGGTCGAGCACGGTGTTGATTTCACCCAGGGGCGCCAACTCGATATCCGCCTTGACCGAGCCTTCAGCGGCGAAGGACAGGGACTCCACCATGTCCTGGCGCGTGCCGACCAGCGATCCGCGGATGGTAATGCGGTTGAGCACGACGTCGAACAAGGGCGTGGGGAAATCGCCGGGTGGCAGGCCGACCAGGACGCACGTACCCAGCTTGCGCGTCATGGCGATGCCCTGATGAAACGCGGGGATGGACGGCGCCGTGATCAGCACGCCATGCGCGCCGCCGCCGATCTCCTTCTTCAACGCCGCGGCGGGATCGCCGTTCTTCGCATTGAACACCAGGTCCGCGCCCAGCTGCTGTGCGTGTTCCAGCTTGCCGTCGTCGACATCGATTGCCGCCACATGCAGTCCCATGGCCTTGGCATACTGCACGGCCAGGTGGCCCAGGCCACCGATGCCGGAAATGGCGATCCATTCGCCCGGCCGCGCCTCGGTTTCCTTGACACCCTTATAGGTCGTGATGCCGGCGCACACGATGGGCGCCGCCTGCAGCGGGTCCAGGCCATCCGGGATACGCGCGACATAATCCGCCGCCGCCAGTATGTATTCGGCAAAGCCGCCGTTACGCGTATAGCCGCCGTATTCGGCGCTATCGCACTGCGTCTCCCAACCCTTGCGGCAAAACTCGCAGTGGCCGCAAGCGGAATAGAGCCAGGGGACGCCGACGCGATCGCCTTCCTTGACCGTCGTCACACCTTCACCCACCGCGGCGACACGGCCTATGCCTTCATGGCCAGGCACGAAAGGGGCGTGCGGCTTGACGGGCCAGTCGCCTTTGGCTGCGTGCAGATCCGTGTGGCAGACGCCGCAGGCTTCGGTCTTCACCAGGATCTCGCCCCGGCGCGGGACGGGAATCGGCATTTCTCGCAGGACCAGCGGTTGACCCAACTTCTCGACGACCGCGGCAATCATGGTACTGGGCATGGCATTACCTCCAGGGAAGTAGGCAAGGACTGCAAAGCACTGATCGCAATCTTAAGACGATTGCGTTGTTTTGCATCCCCCCGTCGCGCACTCGTATTGCGCAAGCCGCCCCGCCCAGGTTATAAACGATAACTATTCTTATTTCTAAATCCGGACCGCAAGACCGCGTTTGCCCGATGCCATCCGCCGACCTTTCCTCGCCGCAAGATCTGCACACGCTGTACAGCGACCATCACGGTTGGCTATTCGGCTGGCTCCGCAAGAAACTGGGCAATAGCTTCGACGCCGCCGACGTCGCGCAGGACGCCTTCGTCAACGTCATGACGGCCGGCGCGCTGGAAACCATCCGCGAACCCCGGGCCTTCCTGGTCACCGTGGCCCGCCGCCTGGTCGCGAGCCGCCACCGCCGCCATCTGCTGGAATCCAGCTACCTGGAGATGCTGGCCGCGTTGCCCGAGGAACTGGCGCCCGCGCCGGAAGCCAGGCTGATCGCGCTGGAAGCCCTGCAGCAAATCGACCGCGTCCTCGACGGCCTGCCGCCCAAGGTGAAGGAAGCCTTCCTGCTGGCCCATCTGGAGGAACTGAGCTACGCCCAGATCGCCGAGCGGCTGGACGTGTCGGCCAGCTCCGTCAAGCAATACCTGACACGCGCCAACCGGCAGTGCCTGTTCGCGCTGGCCTTCTGAATGCCCGGATAGCCAGCACTGCCCACACCATGCCGACTTCCTGTAGTTCCACGCCGCCCACCCTGCCGACCGATCGACGGCCGGCGCCGTCCACCGTGGCCAGCGACCCGGCGCCACCCATGGCCTGTGGCCAGCCGATCAGCGAAGCCACCGCGGATGCCGCGGCCGAATGGCTGACGATAATGATGTCCGGCGAAGCCACTGACGCCGAACGCCAGCGCTGGCAGCAATGGCGCGCGGCCGATGCCGAACATGAACTGGCCTGGCGCCACATCGAAACGGTTACCCGTCGGCTCTCCGCCATGCAGCCACGCGCCGCGTACCAGGCGCTCTCGCCTTATGCATCCCGCAAGGCGGCCGCGGCCGGCGGCAACGTGGCCGCCAGCGTCGCCGGCCGCCGCAAGGCCATGCGCCTGCTGCTGTGGGGCGGCGCCATCGGCACGTCCGCGCTGCTCGCCTCGCGCACGCAGATCTGGCAGCAGGTGGTGGCCGACTACCGTACAGGCGTGGGGCAGCAGCGCGCGGTGGCGTTGAGCGACGGCACCCGCATCCTGCTCAATACCGACAGCGCCATCGACGTGAATTTCGACGGGCAGCGCCGCCTGGTCCGCCTGGTGGCAGGCGAGGCCATGATCATCACGGGTCACGTGCTGGTCGACGGCCAGCCTGACCGGCGGCCTTTCATCGTGCAGACCGCCGAAGGGCGCGTGCGCGCGCTCGGCACGCGGTTCATGGTGCGCCAGGACGATGGCTACAGTACGGTGGCCGTAGTGGAAAGCGCGGTGGAGATCACGCCGGCGGAGTCCGCCTCGCAGCCACGCACCCTGCGCGCGGGCGAGCGCACCACATTCACCCGGCGTGCCGTCGACGGCGCCGTGCCGGTCGTCGACCGTGACCTGGCATGGACGCGCGGCCAGATCGTCGCCGACGACCTGCGGCTGACCGACTTCCTGGCGGAACTGGGGCGCTATCGGCCCGGCTTCCTGCGCTGCGACCCGGCCGCCGCCAATCTGCGCGTGTCCGGCGTATTCCCGTTGGAGGATACGGACCGCATCCTGGACATGCTGACCAAGGTGCTGCCGGTACGGGTCCACCAGCGTACGCGCTACTGGGTGACGGTCGAAGCCATCTCGTGATCGCGCCGCACGCGGAAATGGGCTGCTGGCCCCGACAACGGGCCGCGGTCCCGACTTGGGGGCCGCAGCCGGCGCGCAGCCCCCAGCCCCCAGCCCCCAGCCCCCAGCCCCCAGCCCCCAGCCCCCGAATGCACCGCCCGAAATCGGGCCCCCCTTTCACCGTTACAAATATTTTTGAGATTTATTCGCCTTCCGGCTGCCCGATCCGGATTCTCGCGGCACATATCCCATGAGGACTTCGTTTCCAACTTCCATCCTGTGGGGAATTCATGCCGATCGTCGGTCGCCGCCGCGCGCCTATCCGTAGCCAACACCAGCAGTCCGTGCCGGTGAACCAGCGGGCGCTCCAGCCTCGCACCATCGTCCAGGCCATTGCCGCCGCCACCTGCGGCGTGGCGCTGTATGCGGGCCTGCCGGCCACCGCGCAGGCGCAGGCCGCCGCGCCACAAGCGCAAGCAGGCGCGCGCGCCGCGACGCAGGCCTACGCCATTCCCGCCGGTCCGTTGGCGCCCGCCCTGCGCAACCTGGCAAGCTCGGCCAATATGCTGCTGACCTTCACCGAAGACCAGACCAGCGGCAAGACCACCCGCGGCGTCAGCGGCCGCTATACCCCGGGGGCGGCCCTGGCCGCGCTGCTGGCGGGCACCGGCCTGGAAGCGGCAAGGCAGGACAACGGCGGCTATCTGCTGCGTCCGGCGCCGGTCTCCGGCAGCACGCTGCCCGACGTCAGGGTCACCGGCACTGCGTTGGACGGCACCACGGAAGGCAGCGGCTCATACGCCGCCACCACCGCCACGGTCGGCAAGATCCCCGTGCCGATCAAGGAAATCCCCGGCTCCGTGTCGGTGCTGACGCGCGAACGGATGGACGATCAGAACATCGCCACCATCCAGCAAGGCCTGCGCTACGTCACGGGCGTGGGCTCCGTCGACTACGGCGACGGCACCGGCTACTACCGTGCGCGCGGCAACCAGATGGGCATCCAGTTCGACGGCGTGTCGATCATGAATGGCCTGCAGTACCAGCAGCAGTTCGACATGTCGATGTACGACCGCGTCGAAGTGCTGCGCGGCCCGGCCGGCGTGACCGATGACGCGCTGGGCCAGCCTGGCGGCACGGTCAACCTGGTGCGCAAGCGCCCGCAGGACGCCTTCCACTTTTCCAGCGAAACGCAGGTCAGCACCTTTGGCGGCGTGCGCCAGGTATTCGACGTGGGTGGTCCGCTGAACCAGGACGGTACGCTGCGCGGCCGCGCAGTGGTCGCCGGCAATAATTCGCAGCAGTCCGTGGACGTCACGCGCAACAAGAACGGCATGGGCTATGTCGCGCTGGACTATGACTTCTCGCCGCGCACCACGGTGTCCCTGTCGGCTGGATACCAGGTAACGAAGATCACCGGCCTGGACTACGGTGCGGGTGGCGTCATCAACGATGACCAGACGGCGCTGATCGGCCGCGTGCCGGGCTCCTACCACGACAACTACAGCCCCGACTGGAACAACTCCTATCTGCGGATGCAGGAAGCCAACCTCAACCTGACGCACCGCTTCGACAATGGCTGGACCTGGGATACGACCGCCTTCTACCGCGAGTCCCGCTCCAGCGCCAAGTATGCCTACTCCGGTCCCGCGGCCACCGCCGACGGCCTGGCCTATTTCGGCGACCAGCGCCAGCTGACGACCACCAACTGGGCGGGCTTCGACTCGCACGTGTCCGGTCCCGTCGATGCCTTCGGCCTGACCCACACGCTGACCGCTGGCTTCAACTACGCCCAGGTGAACCAGCGCAGCAAGTCTGGTTTCGTGTCGCTGGACGGCCCGTATCCTGGCGGCCTGTTCAGCCTCTACGATCCGAACGAGGTGCCGGAAGTCAGCGTTCCGTTCACTTACGACGCCAAGAACCGGATGGAACAGTACAGCTTCTACACGCAGGGCCGCATCAAGCTCGCCGACCCGCTCACGCTGGTGTTGGGCGCGCGCGAAGCCTTCCTGCGCGAACGCTCCAAGAGCCTGCTGTCCGACGACCCAAGCTGGAACACCATCGCCAACGTCAATCACAAGTTCCTGCCGTCCGCCGGGCTGGTCTGGGACATCACGCCATCGACGACGGCCTACGCCAATTTCTCGCGCTTCATGACCGCGCAGACCGCCACCGACTATACCGGTGCCCTGTTGCCGCCCCGCACGGGCGAGCAATATGAAGTCGGCGTGAAGAACTCGTTCTTCGACGACCGCCTGAGCACCACGGTGGCGCTGTTCCGCATCAAGGACAAGAACCGCGCGATCGGCGACCCCGACCACGCCATCGGCAGCATTCCCGGCGGCAAGGCGCGCAACCAGGGGATCGAGTTCGAGGTGAATGGCCAGCCGACGCCGAACTGGAACGTCTATGCCGGCTATACCTACCTGAACACCAAGTTCGATGACGACGAACCGGACCTGACCGACGGCACCGATCCCAAGCACTTGTTCAAGCTGTGGACCAAGTACAAGTTCACCGACGGTCCCTTGCAGAACGTCAGCGTGGGCGGCGGGATGCTGGCGCAAAGCGCCATCAATCGGGGGGTGACGCAAGGCGGCTATGCCATCTTCAATGCCACGGTGGGCTACCAGGTCAACCGCAACGTGGACGTGTCGATTGCCTTGAACAACATCTTCGACCGCGACTACTACATCCGTCCGCCCGGCAACTTCTATAGCGTCTTCGGCGATGGCCGCAATGCGATGCTGACGCTGCGGTATCACATGTGAGCACCAGGTTCTTGCGTGTCCACCCACGAAGACCGCCGGCGAACATGACGAATCGCTGAATCGCAAAGCGTCTTGAATGCATAAGCAGGCCCACGAGTCCAGACTCGCGGGCCTTTTTTCATTGTTTCTTCGCCGTCACGACAATGACACATGGGATACCGAAAATCCTGACCCTCCCCCCATAAGAACCGCCAACACGTATGAAACGTCCCGCCTTTTCCCCGTTGGCCCTGGCCATCGCGGCTGCCCTTCCTGTCCTCGTCGGCTCCCACGCGGCTTTCGCCGTCCCGGCCGGCTTCGATATCCCGACCGCGACGACCAATACGTCCGCGCAAACGCTCTCGGCCGGCACCACGGGAACCGTCGAACAGGGCGGCACCCTGAAGACTTCCGCCATCTCAGTATCGGTGACCGGCGACGCCACCCTCAATAACTACGGCACCATCCTGTCCACCGGCAAGCGTGCGATCCGCGACAACACCGGCAGCCTGACCTTGACGGTGAACAACGGCGTCGGCGCGCTGATCCAGGCCACGACCGACGATGCGATGCAGATGAACGTGGGCAACAGCAATGTCACGCTGACCAACGCCGGCACCATCATCTCTGGCCAGTTGTCGGCCACGGACGCGGGCAAGGGCGGCCAGGCCATAGACTGGAATGCCATCACCACGGGCAGCAATGTGCTGCGCAACCTGTCCACCGGCGTGATCCAGGCCTACGATGCCGACGCCGTGCGGCCGGGCGTCAACGGCGTGGTCTACAACGACGGCCTGATCCAGTCCGTGTACAACACGGAAGCCAACGACGGCGTGGACGCGCAGAACAACACGGGTGTCATCGTCATCAACGCCAGCAATGGCAGCGACGTCGCGGCGGGCACCGGACACATCCTGGGCTCGCGCCATGGCATCACCGGCGGCGCGGCGGACGACAGTGTGTCCTTCGCCATCACCGTCACCAACAACCTGGGCGGCGTCATCGAAGGCCAGGACGGTTCCGGCATCAATATCGACGGCATCACTTCGGTTGCCACCATCAACAACCACGGCACCATCATCGGCAACGGCGTGACCGGCGACGGCGATGGCGTGGACGTCGACGGCATCGTACATATCGTCAACACCGGCACCATCATCGGCAAGCAGGCGTTCAACGATGTCAGCGAAGGCGTCACCGTGGGCGGCGGCACCATCGTCAATTCCGGCCTGATCGAAGGCGACAACGTGGACGGCGGCATCGGCCGCGGCATTACGCTGGCCGGCATCGACCACATCGACAATCCCGACGACACCACCACGACGTTCCCGGCACAGGGCATCTACGCGGACAGCGCGATCACCAACAGCGGCACCATTCGCGGCCAGACCGATTCGGCCATCGCCATCACCGGCGGCGCCACCACCCACACCGTCACCATCACCAACCTGGCGGGTGGCCTGATCGAAGGCGGCGGCGCGACGGCGGCCGCCATCGACACCGGCGTCACCAACACCAGCATCGTCAACTACGGCACCATCAAGGCCGACAGCAGCGGCCTGGCCATCAATTTCGGCGGCAGCAACAGCAGCCTGCAGGTGCTGGGCGGCAGCGCGCGGATCATCGGCGACATCGACGGCGGCACGGGTAGCAGCAGTGTCACCATCGCCCCGGGGGCGGGCAATGCCTTCACCTACGGCTACGCCCTGCGCAACCTGGCCGGCGTGACCATAGGCGCCGGTACCACCACGCTGACGGGCACCAACACGTACACCGGCGCCACCACGGTCGATGCCGGCGGCACGCTGGTCGTCAGTGGGTCGGTGGCCAGCACGGTCAATGCCGGCAGCGGGGCCACCCTGGCCGGTACCGGCACGGTGGGCAGCACCACGCTGGCCAGCGGTTCGACGCTGTCGCCCGGCGCCATGACCGCCGCCGGCGTCAGCAGCATCGGCACGCTGACGGTCAACGGTAACCTGACTTTCGAACAGGGCTCGATCTACGCGGTGCAGGCCGATCCCGCCAGCACCAGCAGCGACCTGGTCCACGTCACCGGCCAGACGAGCCTGGCCGGTTCGGTCGTGCATATCGGCACAAATGGCAATTACGCGCCCTTCCGCACTTATACGATCCTGACGTCCGATGGTGGACTGAGCGGTACCTTCGGTTCGGTGCAGTCCAACTACGCTTTCCTGACGCCGTCCCTGGCCTACACGGCGAAGGACGTCGACCTGACGCTGCAACGCAACGACATCACCTTCGACAGCCTGGGCATCACGCGCAACCAGCGGGCCGTGGCGCGCTCCCTGGATGGCCTGCCGCAGTCGAACGCCCTGTATCAGCAGGTCGTCACGCTGTCTGGCGGCGATGCGGCCAAGGCCTTCAACCTGCTGTCCGGCGAGGCTCATGCCGGCAACGTCACCGCCTTGCAGACGGTTTCCACCACTACGTCCAGCCTGCCGCTGTCGCATCTGCGCGCCAATATGGACGCCGCCATGCTGCCGGGCCCGCCGACGGCCGATCTGGGCGGGGGCGATGCGTCGTCCCTGCCGACGTCGGGCGCGTATCCGGTCTGGGTACAAGTGTTCGGCAATTGGAACTCGGTGGGCGGCGGCAACGGCATCGCCAAGACCACGGCGACGGACGGCGGTGTGTATATCGGTGCGGACCATGACGTGGGCGGCGGCATGCGCCTGGGCGGCGCGCTGGGCTATACCGGCAGCCACCTGAGCACGCACGATGTCGACTCCAGGGCGGACGTCGACAGCTACAGCGCCACCTTGTATGGCGGCAAGGCCTTTGCCGCCGGGCCGGGGCAGATCCGCCTGAGCGGCGGCGCGGCGTACACCTGGCACGACCTGAGCACCCGGCGCGGCGTCAATGCCGGTGCCATCGACCAGACGCTGACGGCGGACTATGGTGGCAATACCACCCAGCTGTTCAGCGAACTGGGCTACAAGCTGCCCGTGGCCCAAGGTGCCAGCGTCGAACCCTTCGTGGGCGCCGCCTGGACCGACATGCGTTTGCGCGGTTTCTCCGAATCGGGGGGCTCCGCGGCCCTGGACGGCGAAAGCAACCACAACCAGACGACCACCACCACCCTGGGCCTGCATGCCAGCACGGACTTCAACGCCGGCGCAATGGCAGGCACCCTGCGCGCCACGGTGGGCTGGCGCCACGCCTTCGGCGACGTCCAGCCGCACACCACCCTGGCCCTGCAGGGCAGCGACACGTCCTACTCCGTGGCGGGCGCACCCATCGCCCGCGACGCCCTGGCCCTTGAACTGGGCGCCGAGGTGGCCGTCACGCGCAGTACCAAGGTCAGCCTGACGTACGCTGGCCAGTACGGTGACGGCAACCGCCAGAACAGTGGATTGATCAATGTCAATTACCGGTTCTGAAGCGGACGGGCCAGTCTGAGTTCGACGGACAGGCCGCCGCCCTGGCGGTTCGCCAGGATCAATTGGCCTCCCAATGCGGAGGCCAATTGTTTGGCGATGGCCAGGCCCAGGCCGGTGCCGCCGGTTTCCCGATTGCGCGATGCTTCGACGCGGTAGAAGGGTTCGCACACGGCATCCAGCTCGGCGGCAGGGATGCCCGGTCCGCGGTCCAGGACGAGCAGCGAGACACTGTCGTCGCCGTGGTGGCGCATTTCCACTTCGGCCGCGCCGGAGAACTTGATGGCATTGTCGATCAGGTTGCTAAGCACGCGCCGCAAAGCCTGCGGGCGAGTCGTCCAAGGCAGGTTCCGCTGTCCGGCCAATGCCACCTGGCGGCCTGTGTCCTCGTAGTCGTAGACCAGGCTTTCGACGAATGCGCCCAGGTCCACGCGTACTTCCTGCTCCTGGCTGCCATGCGCGCTACGGGCGTAATCGATGCCTTCGCGAACCAGGCGGCTTACTTCGTCGAGATCGCGTTCCAGCTTGTCGCGGTCGCTGCTTTCGTCCATGCTCTCCACGCGTAGCTTCATGCGGGTGATGGGCGTCTGCAGGTCATGCGAGATCGCGCCCAGCATCTGCATGCGTTCGGCCATGTGCGAGGCGATACGGCGCTGCATGGCATTGAAGGCCGTGGCGGCGCGTGCCACTTCGCGAGGGCCGTTTTCCGGTACGGGGGGCGGCTTGCGGTTCGGATCGATGGCATCGGCGGCCTGGGCCAGGCGGGTCAACGGCCTTACCGCCAGCCGCACCGCCAACCAGGCGCAAGCGACCAGCAGCAGCAATTGCAGGCACAGCACCACCGGCAGCCACAGCGCCAGGGCCGGCATCTGTAAATGGATGTCCAGCACGGCGGTGCTGCCATCGCCCAGCGTGACCTGCGCCTGGATGTGGCGCGGATCCGCCGGATCGGCAGTGATGGAAAGCGGGCGCCGGTCGCCCAGCGCATCTTCGATCGCCCGCGCCGCGGTCCGCTGCGCGGCCGACGCCAGCGGCTGATGCACCGTCGCTGGGCCAGGCAGGTATTGCTTGTTGGCGTTGGTCAGGCGCGGGTACCAGGCGGCGCGTTCCTGCGCGGGCAGGCGGTCCAGGATGTCCATGGCGATGCCGACGTCGCGCTCCAGGTCGCCCAGCATCATCATCTTGGTGGTGGTGTAGCGTTCGTAGAACAGCAGCGAGAACGACAAGGCATGGGCGGCGACCAGTCCCACGACGAAAAGCAGGAACAGGCGCACGACCAGCGTGCGCGGCCACAGCCGCAGGGACAGCAGGGGATGGGACATGGCGCGCTAGGCTTCCAGGACTTCCACCGCCGACGCGAAGACGTAGCCTTCGCTGCGCACGGTCTTGATGAAGGTGGGTTCGCGCGCATCTTCGCGCAGGCGCTGGCGCACGCGGCTGACCAGCAGGTCGATGGACCGGCCGAACATGTCCGCCTCGCGGCCATGGGTGAGATTGAGCAGCTGGTCGCGCGTCAGCACGCGTTGGGGGTGATCGAGGAATACGCGCAACAGGCGATACTCTGCCCCGCTCAGGGACACGATGGTGCCGTCCTTGTCCAGCAGGTGGCGCGCCGTCGTGTCCAGGCACCACTCGCCGAAGCGCAGCTGGTGGCCCGATTCGGTGACCTGGAAATTGGGCGGCAGCATGCGTGTGCGGCGTAGTACCGCCTTGATGCGCGCCAGCAGCTCACGCGCGACGAAGGGCTTGGTAAGGTAGTCGTCGGCGCCCATTTCCAGGCCCAGCACACGGTCCATGTCGTCGCTGCGGGCGGTCAGCAGCAGGATGGGGATGCGGCGGTGCTTGCCGCTGCGCAGTTCCCGGCACAGGACCAGGCCATCGTCGCCGGGCATCATGATGTCCAGCACGATGAGGTCGAAGGTGCCACGTTCCAGCTGTGTCCACATCTGCCTGCCGTCGGCCGCGAAGGTCACGTCCAGACCGTTCTTGCGCAGGAAGTTGCCGGCGAGTTCGCGGATTTCGCGGTCGTCGTCGACGATGAGGATGTGGTCGGTGTGCTCCATGCCTTGGGATCCTTGTTGTGCTTGCCTTGGTGTGGCCGGCCGCGGGTGACTGCCGCGGCGCGCCACTTTCCTGTCCGACGCAAATGTACGGCAAGCGGCTGGCGGGCGGGAAGGGGCTTTTGTACGCCTATGTATCAAGACCTGGGGCCGATACATAAGGCGGCAAATCCGGGGGGCCGAGGACACAGACCGGACAAATGACCAGGGTCTAGTACGGATTGTTCGTTCACAACCCACCAGGATTCATCATGCAAGCGTCCCGTCACCCGTTCCACCTCGCCGCCATCGCCCTTGCCACCGCGCTGGCAGGTAGCGCCGCCCATGCCGAAACGTCGTTCGCCGCCGCGCCGCAGGGACGGTCATCGACGGCATCCACCGCCGCCACGCCCACAGCGGTGCTGGTCCATGGTGCGTTCGCGGACGGCTCCAGCTGGAACAAGGTCATTGCCCGCCTGCAACGCGACGGCATCCCGGTCGTTGCCGTGCAGAACCCGCTGACCTCGCTCGCCGACGACGTCGCGGCGACACGGCGTGCCATCAGCCAGGTCAAGGGCGACGTGATCCTGGTCGGCCATTCCTGGGCGGGCACGGTCATTACTGAAGCCGGGGTCGATCCCAAGGTGAAGGGCCTGGTCTACGTCGCCGCTTTCGCGCCGGCGCCTGGTCAGAGCACCGGCGCGCAGGGCAAGGACTACGCCACGCCACCGGGGCTGGGCAAGCTGGCCGCGACCGGCGACGGCTATCTGTATTTACCGGCGGCGGCGGTCAAGGCCGACTTCGCGCCGGATGTGTCCGCCGTGGAGGCTGCCCAGGTGGCGGCCACCCAGGGCTTGATCCGTGCCGCCGCCTTCGACGACAAGGTCAGCCAGGCCGCATGGCAGAGTCGGCCGAGCTGGTTCGTGGTCAGCGCCCAGGACCACATGATCGATCCGCAGCTCCAGCGCGATACGGCGCAGCGCATCCACGCACGGACCACGGAGATCGCGTCCAGCCATACGTCCATGCTGTCGCATCCCGACGCGGTCACGAAGGTCATCGAACAGGCCATCCGGGACGCCGGACGGCCGTGATCGGTGATGGGCCGCTACCGATTGGCAGGCATGGCCTTGTCATGCTTCCTCAGACAGGAATCGGCTCGGCAACCACGGCGGCGTTGAAGCCGTTCACCAGGGCGTGTTCGTTCGGCCCGGGGTTGGCGCGGAAGGGCTTCACGGCTTCGACGATGACTTCTTCGTCGTCGCTGCCCAACCTTGCCATGGTCTGTTCGATGAAGGCGTCCAGGGGCATGGCGCGCGGGTCACCGCTCTTCTTTATCAGATCGGTATCTACCCAGGGCGGTGCGATTTCCTGCACTCGCACGCTTGTGTCGCGCAGCATGAAGCGTTGTGACATGGCGTAGGAGTGCAGTGCGGCCTTGGACGCCGAGTAAACGGCGGTCGATGCCAATGGCACGTAGGCCAGCACCGAAGTGTTGTGAATGATGGTGGCGTCGGGCTGCTGCTTCAAATGCTCGATCAGCGCCGAGGTCAGGCGAATGGGGCCCAGCAGGTTGGTATCCAGGATTGCGCGCGAGACTGCATCGTCGATCTTGCCGCCGGCATCATCGAAAGGCATGATGCCGGCATTGTTGATCAGCACATTCAGCGCGGGATAGCGCGTGATCACCGTGGCGGCGGCCGCTTCGATGCTGGCCGGATCGGCCACGTCCATCTGCACGGCGCCCATGCCGGGGTTGGCCGCGGTGACCTCATCCAGCAAGGCCTGGCGGCGTCCGCCGATGATCACGGTGTTGCCCAGCTTGTAAAGCGCTTCGGCCAATGCGCGGCCGATGCCTGAGGTGCCGCCGGTGATGAAGATGGTGTTTTCGGTGAGTTTCATGATGAGTCCTTGAGAAGGGCAGGATGTGGGAAGCTTGTCTGTAATCGGCGTGAGTCGAATCAACGCGCGGCGAGATAGCGCGCCGCGGGCGTGTTGGCAGAAAGATGCGGCGCCATGGCGCGGCGGGCCGCCTCGTAGGCCTCCCACTGCTGTTCGGCGTGCAACGACGGGATGGTTATCAGCTCGCCGCGGTCGAAGCCGACCAGGGCGGCATCCACCAGTTGTCCGGCCGTCATGACGATGGCCTGGTCCAATTGCTCCAGCGGCAGTCCACCCGTCGCCCAGAAGTCCGTGGCGGTGGCCCCCGGCAATACGGCCTGTACACGCACACCTTTGTCGCCCAGTTCATGGTGCAGCGACTGGCTGAACGCATGTACGTACGCTTTGCTACCGCCGTACACGCCGTTGAGCAACTCCGGCGCGATGCTGACGATGGAAGAGATATTGATGATCGCGCCCCTGCCGCGCGCCACGAAGCCGGGCGCGACGGCGTAGGTCAGGCGGGTGGGGGCGGTGACGTTCAGACCGATCATCGCAGTCATCGCATCGACGTCGCTTTCCAGCAGCGGCGTATGGGTGCCAACGCCGGCATTGTTCACGAGCAGGGTGATGCTGGCGTCTTCCCGCAGCTTGGCCTCGACCTGCGCCAGGGATGCCGCGGCGCCGAGGTCGGCCTCCAGTACTTCAACCGCCTGGCGAGTTTCGGAGGTGATGCGTTCGGCCACGGCATTCAGCCGGGCACGATTGCGCGCCACCAGGATCAGGTTATAGCCGCGGCGGGCCAGGCGGTCGGCATAGACGGCGCCGATGCCGGAGGATGCGCCGGTGATGAGGGCAGTGCCGGGGTGGGGATGAGCCATGATGTCGTTCCTGCAAAGAGTGGATTTGGGTCGCCGTTGGCGTCGCTTGCTGGCGATGGGTGAATCCTAGGCCCGCTTGATCATTTCTCAAATGACGTATATGGTCATGTTTTAAGTCATGCCAGGACGAATACGGACATGCACAAGATCGGCTACCTGCTGAAGGATGGTTTCCAGCTGATGTCGTTGGCCACCCAATCGGTCTTCGAGTTCGCGAACCTGGTGGCGGAGGATGGTTTCTACGAGATGGCCTACTACTCGCTGCCGGGCGGCAATGTGCGCGCGTCCACCGGTGTGCCCGTGGGCACCACCAAGGTGACGCCTTCGACCTATGCCGATACGTGGATTTTGGGCGGGGTGCTCAATCCCATCGAGCAGCCTTCCTTGCCCAAGGAACGTGCGTTCGCGCGCGAAGCCGTGCAGGCATCACGCCGGGTGGCAGCCATCTGCACGGGGGCCTACACGCTGGCGGAAGCCGGGCTGCTGGCGGGACGGCGCGCCACCACGCACTGGTTGTTCGCGGACGCCTTGCAGGAACGCCATCCGGACATCCAGGTGGAGAGCGATCGCATCTACATCATCGACGGCCCCCTGTGGACGTCGGCGGGCATGACGGCGGGGCTGGACCTGGCGCTGGCGATGGTGGAAAAGGACCTCGGGCCGGATATCGCGCGCGGCGTGGCGCATAAGCTGGTCATGCACCAGCATCGTTCCGGCGGCCAGTCCCAGCATTCGGAAATGCTGGACCTCGCGCCCAAGACCGACCGTATCCAGAATGCCCTGAATTACGCGCGCAAGAACCTGGCCAAACCGCTGACGGTGGAGGTGCTGGCGCAGCAGGCCAACCTGAGCCCGCGCCAGTTCAGCCGCATCTTCACCACGGAGACCGGACAGTCGCCGGCCAAGGCGATCGAAGGCTTGCGGCTGGAAGCGGCGCGACTGATGGTGGAACGCAGCCTTCATCCCATGGAAGTGATCGCCCGCGAGACCGGCTTCCGCGACCGGCGCCACATGCGCGAGGTGTTCATCCGCGGCTTCGGCGTGCCGCCGCAGTCCCTGCGCCGCGACGCGCCGCCCACGCTCAGCGCCTGAACGGTTAGCGCTTGAACCCTGAGTGCCTGCCCTTCACCGCCTGAACCACCTGATCGACAGCAGGCACGCCAGCAGCAGCAGCACGCCCGCCAGGGCCGCGAGCAGGGCGCTGATTTCAGTGTCGCGCCGTTCCAGCGAGAAGCGGGTGGTGAGGTTGCTGTAGACCTTGGTCAGGTCGCCCGCCGATGCGGCCTGGTAATACTCGCCGCCTGTCAGCTTGGCGATCGCGCGCAATGTGGTTTCGTCCAGCTGCATGAAATACGACCAGCCGTCGCCGCCTACCATGCCGCCCTGCGG
The DNA here is from genome assembly GCF_002209485.1 of Achromobacter sp. HZ34. Classification (GTDB taxonomy): domain Bacteria; phylum Pseudomonadota; class Gammaproteobacteria; order Burkholderiales; family Burkholderiaceae_B; genus Bordetella_C. The sequence continues at coordinate 101,518 of NZ_NJIX01000009.1, forward strand.
AGTGCCGAAGCCCACCGTATAGACGCGCACGCCGCGCTTGGCCGCCATGCGTGCGATACCCATGGGGTCGGGCCCCGTCGTGCGGCGGCCGTCGCTGAGCAGGATGATGGCGCCGTTGCGATAAGAACCCGGCTCGGCAGCCGGCCGTTCCTCTTCCTGCTTGCGCGCCGCGTCGGTCGACGCGGCCTTGCCCAGCGGTGCCGCCACCGCGCCCAGGCCGAAGCTGGACAAGGGATCGTTCAACAACAGCGCTTCCAGGTTCGCGCGCTCGTCCGGCAGCAGCGTCGACAGCGCAACGATCAGCCCGCTGCCGGTAGCCGTGCCGGTCTGCAACTCAAATCGATCGATGGCGTCGAGCATGTCCTGGTGATCCTCCGTCGGCGGCTGCACGACCGTGGCAGAGGCGGCAAAGGACACGATGCCCAGCCGCACGCTGGAGGGCAAGCCTTCGACGAAATGGCGCGCTGCTTGCTGCGCCGCGGTCAGGCGGGTAGGCGTGACGTCGCTGGCTTCCATGCTGCGCGATACGTCCATCGCCAGGATCAAGGTCAGGGTATCGGCCGGCAGCGTCACCGTGGCATTTGGCCGCGCGCACGCCAATAGCGCCACGCCCAATGCCAGCCAGCACAGCAGCGGCGGGATGTGCCGGCGCAATTTTTGCGTCGGCCCCACCGCCGTGCGGGCGAGCGCCAGATTGGGGTAAACCACGACGGCGCGCTTGCGTCGTGTGAGCACATAAACATATGCCGCCGCCAGCAAGGGAAGTGCTAGCAGCAGCCAGAGTAGCTCCGGCCAGAGAAACCGCATCTCGTTCTCCTTGGCGGGTCGGTAGGACGATGGTACTTTACATCCACGACGGGACGGAACTCCGGTGGCAACCATGAAACGAGTTGCGCGTTACGGATGGGTGGCGGCGGCAGTCGCCCTGGTTTTCGTTGCAGGCCTGGGCACTGCCTGGCTGATGCAACCGCACCTGCGCACCCTCACGCAGGACGATATCGATTCCGCCGTGCTCCATACCCTGCAGACCAAACGCCTGCCTTCGCGTCCGGCGCGCGCGGCCGAAGCCGTGCGCGCTTCCGTCGTCGAGATCATCGCCTACCCGAAGGCTGCTGAGAAGCCGGCCGTGGCGGAAAAGAAAGCTGAACCAAATGGGCCGGCCGGACCCGGCGGCAAGGCGCCTGCCGAAAATCAAAATCCGGCTAGTCCGAAGGCCGATAGCCAAAAGGATGAGCAGCCCAAGGCGGACATCGCGCCGCCCGACAGCAAGCGCGCCGACAACGACAAGGCCAGGGATCTGGCCCGCAACGGCGACCAGGCCGGCAAGGGCGACCAGGCAAACAAGGACGAACCCGCCAACAAGGGTGAAAAGGCCGACAAGGAAAAGGGCGACAAGGCTGACAAGGGCGAGAAGGCTGACAAGGGCGACGGGAAGGACAAGGGCGACGAGCGCGTCAACATCGGCTCGGGCGTCGTCATCACCGACCAGGGCGTCATCCTTACCAATTATCACGTCATCGCCGGCGCGTCCCGGTTGAGAATCAGGTTCTACGATGGCCATCAGTCGGACGCCACCGTCATCGGTGCGCAGCCGGAAAAGGACCTCGCCGTGATCAAGGCCTCATCGCTGCCTGACGACCTGCCCGCCGCCACCCTGGGTTCAAGCCGCAACCTGGTGCCGGGCGACGAGGTGGTGGCGGTTGGTTTCCCCTTCGGCATCGGGCCTTCCGTGTCGTCCGGCGTGGTGTCCGGCCTGGACCGCGAATTCGCGTCGGAAGAACACCAGCAGGATCTCGATCATCTGATCCAGTTCGACGCGGCGGCCAACCCGGGGAATTCGGGCGGCCCCTTGGTGAACATGAACGGCGAAGTGGTGGGCATCGTGACGGCGATCCTCAATCCCACCGACGCCAAGACTTTTGTCGGTATCGGCTTTGCCACCACGATAGAAAGCGCGGGCAACGCCGTGGGTATTTCTCCTTTCTGAAGGCGGAGGACTATGAACCAACCTATCATGGGCGCCGTGGACAGCGCCAATCTGATGGAGCGCCTGCTCTACGAGGTGAAGCGCATCGTCGTCGGCCAGGATCACTTCCTGGAACGGGTGCTGGTGGCCATCCTGGCACGCGGCCATCTGTTGGTGGAGGGCGTGCCGGGGCTGGCCAAGACGCTTACCGTGAACACGCTGGCCAAGACCATGCGCGGTTCGTTCAAGCGCATCCAGTTCACGCCGGACCTGCTGCCCGCGGACCTCGTGGGTACGCGCATGTACAACCAGCGCACGGGGGAATTCTCCACGGTGCTGGGACCGGTCTTCGCCAATCTGCTGCTGGCCGACGAAATCAACCGCGCGCCGGCCAAGGTGCAGAGCGCCCTGCTGGAGGTGATGCAGGAGCGCCAGGTGACCATCGCCGGCGAGACCCATCCCGTGCCGAATCCCTTCCTGGTGATGGCCACGCAGAATCCCATCGAGACCGAAGGCACCTATCCCTTGCCCGAGGCGCAGATCGACCGCTTCATGATGAAAGTGCTGGTGGGCTATCCCAGCGATGAAGAAGAGGTGGTCATCGTCAACCGCGTGACGGGGCCGCGCATCGATGTGAATCCCGTGGCGCTGCCGGAGCAGCTGGCCGCGCTGCAGGAGGAGTGCCGGCGGGTCTACGTCGATCCGCAGCTGATCCAGTACGCCGTGCGGGTGGTGGGGGCCACGCGCGCGCCCGCCAGTTGCGGGCTGGCGGACATGCAGCGCTACGTGACCTACGGCGCCAGCCCCCGCGCCAGCATTGCGCTGATCGAAGGCGCGCGGGCCCTGGCGTACCTGCGCGGGCGCGACTATGCCTTGCCGGAGGACGTGGTGGACCTGGTGCCGGACGTACTGCGGCATCGCCTGGTGCTGTCGTACGAAGCCTTGAGCGACGGCGCGACGGCGGATCAACTGATCGGCCGCATCCTGCAGGCCTTGCCGGCGCCGGAGCGCCCACTGGAAAGCCATGTTCGGGTGGCGGCGGGCTGAGCGGCGCGCGGCGCCCCCCGGAGAGCAGGCCCTCGCCGCGCAGGCGCGGGCGGCCGCGGCATGGTCCAGGTCGGGCCAGGCGACGGACGCCGCGGCTGGCGGGCCAGGCAGCGGGGGCAAGCCGGCCAAGGGCATGAAAGCGAGCAATGATGCCCAGCCCGAGGGCGCGGCGATCGGCAGCGGGCCAGGGCAAGCCGATGCCTTGCTGCGCCGTCTGGAATGGACCGTGATCCGGCGGTTGGACGGCCTGTTGCAGGGCGACTATCGCACCCTGTTTCGCGGCTTCGGCCTGGACTTCGCCGACTTGCGCGAATACCTGCCCGGTGATGACGTTCGTTATATGGACTGGAACGTCACCGCAAGGCTGCAGGTGCCGCATGTGCGCGAATTCCAGGAGGACAGGGAAGTGGCGGCCTGGTTCCTGCTGGACCTTAGCGGGTCGGTGGATTTCGGCTCTGGCGATGTGCGCAAGCGCGCCTTGTCGAGCGACTTCACCGGCGTCATGGGGCGTTTGCTGACGGGGCATGGCAATCGCATCGGCGGCATGCTGTACAGCGGGGGAGTCGACGCGCGCGCAGCCGTGCTGCCGGCGCGGACCGGGCGGCGGCATCTGCTGCATCTGCTCGATCGCATGCATGGCACGGCGGCCGCGGCGCGCGGTGAGACGCGCTTGCGTGACCTGCTGGACCACGCGCGGGGCGTACTGAAACGGCGTTCCGTGGTGTTCGTGGTGTCGGATTTCATCAGCGAGCCGGGATGGGAAGTGCCCTTGGGCTTGCTGAGCCGGCATCACGAGGTGATCGCGGTGCGTCTGTCGGATCCGCTGGAACTGGCTTGGCCGGACTTCGGCATGGTGATGCTGGAGGACGCGGAGACGGGCGACCAATTGCTGGTCGATACGCATGATCCCGGTTTCCGCGCGCGCTTCAGCGCGGCGGCCGAGGCGCGCGAGGCGGAATTGAAACAGGCTTTTGCACGTAGCGGTGTCGACTGCCTGACATTGACCACCGCCGACAGGCTGGATCTCGCGCTGCTGGATTTCGCGCGGCGCCGCAAGCGCAGGTGAGGCGGTGCAGCCGGACGGGCGGCATCGAGGGGTGGTAATGAAGAAGCGGTAATGAAGGGGCGGTACTGACTGAGTAGGCCGTACCGAGAACACGCTGAGAACCATGGTGTCGCTATGCAGTTCTTGCTGAACCATCTGCCATCGATCGGTTTCCTGTGGCCCAGGATGTTGTGGCTGCAGGCGCTCGTGCCCATTGCGGCCTTGCTGTTCGTGTTGCACGAGCGGCGCCGCCGTCGGCGGGCAGCCGCGCGCCAGTCGGCGCTCAAGGTCGCGGGCTTGACCGTGCAGGGCGTGTCCGGCTGGCGCCGGCACACGCCACCAGTCCTGATGCTGCTGGCGCTGGCGTCATTCCTCTTCGCGGTCGCGCGGCCACAGGCGATGATGAAGCTGCCTTCGCGCATCCAGACCGTGGTGCTGGCCATGGACACGTCAGGCAGCATGCGCGCGCAGGACATCAAGCCGGACCGTATGCATGCCGCGCGCGAGGCGGCCAAGCAGTTCCTGGCGGACCAGCCCCTGGGGGTGAGTGTGGGCTTGGTATCGGTGGCGGGCACCGCGTCCGTCGCGCAACGGCCCACCCGCAAGAAAGACGACCTGATCGCCGCGCTGGACCGGCTGCAGCCGCAGCGGGGGACGGCGCTGGGCAATGGCTTGATCATCTCCCTGGCGACCTTGCTGCCCAGGGGGGAGATCGACGTCAATGCGTTTTTGAATGCCGCGGCGGAAAAGGATGCCAAGAGCAAGGATGCCAAGGGCAGGGGGGCGACGCCCCAGGCCGGCGCGCGCATCGACGGGGGCGCGGCGGGTGGCGGCCCTGGCGCCGGCGGCGGCAATCGAAACGGCAACAGCAACGGCAACAGCAACGGCAGCAACAACGGCAGCAACAACGCGGCAAACAGGGAAGGGGGTAGTTTTGCTTCCCGCGATGCCGCGGCGGGCGCGGGCGGCGCGGGCGCGAAGGCGGCCGCACCCGCCTCCGACCGGTCCGTGGCCATCGTGCTGCTCTCGGACGGCGACAGCAACACCGGCCCGGACGTCATCGACGCCGCCAAGGTAGCGGCCGACCATGGGGTGCGCGTCTATACGGTAGGGATAGGCACGCCGGAAGGGGTGGTGATCTCCGTCGAAGGGTGGTCGGCGCGGGTGCGCCTGGAAGAGCAGGCGTTGAAGCAGGTGGCCGACATGACCGGCGCCGAATATTTCCGCGCCCAGGACGCCGAGGGCCTGAAGCGCGTGTACCAGACCCTCAGCGCGCGCCTGGCTTTCGACAAGACCGACCTGGTGGAGATCTCGGCCTTGTTCGCCGCGCTGGGCGCGCTGCTCGCCGCCTGCGCGGCCCTGCTGTCGCTGTGGTGGTACGGGCGGGTGCTCTAGCTCCGATCCGAATGCCTTCCCGCCGATCTGCCGCATCCGGCCGCGCGGGCGCACCTTGTCGCCCGCTGCCGAGGCGATGTGGCAACGCATCGGCGCCGCGCCCTTGCCGCGCTGTTGAGCGGCGTGTGGCCCGTGAACCGCCGGGCGCTCAGTGCAGGATCTGGCTCAGGAACAGCTTGGTGCGCTCGTTCTGCGGATTGTCGAAGAACGCGTCGGGCGAATTCTGCTCAATGATCTCGCCGCGGTCCATGAAGATCACCCGGTTGGCCACCTTGCGCGCGAAGCCCATTTCGTGCGTCACGCACAGCATGGTCATGCCGCTTTCCTGGGCCAGGGTCACCATCACGTCCAGCACCTCCTTGACCATTTCCGGGTCCAGCGCCGAGGTGGGCTCGTCGAACAGCATGACCTTGGGATTCATGCACAGCGAACGGGCGATGGCCACGCGCTGCTGCTGGCCGCCCGACAACTGGCCGGGAAACTTCTTTGCCTGGTCCGGGATGCGGACGCGTTCAAGGTACTTCATGGCCGTCGCTTCGGCTTCGGCCTTGGACTTCTTCAGTACCCAGGCCGGGCCCAGCGTCAGGTTTTCCAGCACCGTCAGGTGAGGGAACAGGTTGAAGTGCTGGAACACCATGCCGACGTCGCGGCGGATGGTTTCGATGTTCTTCAGATCGTTGGTCAACTCGGTGCCGTCCACCACGATCTGGCCCTGCTGGTGTTCTTCCAGCCGGTTGATGCAGCGGATCATGGTCGACTTGCCCGAACCGGACGGGCCGCAGATGACGATACGTTCGCCCTGCGCGACATCGAGGTTGACGTTGCGCAGCACGTGGAACTGGCCATACCACTTGTTGACGTTCTGCAGGCGGATGATGGCATCGGACATGCCGGTACTCCTGTGTTTGAAGCCGGGGCGCGGCGCGCGCCCGGCGGGATTCTGGTTAACGGGCGTGGCCGGTGGCGAGACGCTTTTCCAGCGCCTGGCTGTACCTGGACATCGCGTAGCAGAAGACGAAGTAGATCAGCGAGATGAACAGGTAGGCTTCCACGCCGAAGCCGCGCCAGGCGGCATCGGACAGGGCCGCCTTGGCCGCCAGCGTCAGGTCGAAGATGCCGATGATCACCACCAGCGAGGTATCCTTGAACAAGCTGATGAAAATGCTGACCAGCGGCGGAATGACGATCTTCAGCGCCTGCGGCAGGATGATCTTGCGCATCTGCTGCCAGTACGTCAGGCCCAGCGAATCGGCGCCTTCATACTGCCCCTTGGGGATGGCTTGCAGGCCGCCCCGCACGGTCTCGGCGATATAGGCCGCGGCGAACAGGATGATGGCGATCTGCGCGCGCAGCAGCTTGTCGATCGAAAACCCTTCCGGCAGGAACAGCGGCAGCATCACCGACGACATGAACAGCAGGCTGATCAGCGGCACGCCGCGGATCAGTTCGATGTACACGACGCACATGGCCTTGATCGCGGGCATCTTCGAACGCCGGCCCAGGGCCAGCAGCACGCCGATGGGAAAGGCGAAGGCGATGCCGAAAGTGGCCAGGATCAGGGTCAGCGGCAGGCCGCCCCAGCGGCCGTCTTCGACCTGCGTCAGGCCCAGCACGCCGCCCCACATCAGCACGGCCACCGAGACCAGGCCGACCGTCCAGATGACCAACAGCGACCGGTTCCAGAAGCGGCGCATGCCGCTCATGACAATCACCGCGATCAGGATCATGGTGGCCAGCAAGGGACGCCATTGCTCGTCGAAGGGATAGGTGCCGAACAGGATCAGCCTGTGCTTTTCCACGATGAAGGCCCAGCACGCGCCACCGGCCGCCCGGCATTCCTGGGCGTTGGCGGCGTGCAGGCTGGATTTCACGAAGGCCCATTCCACCAGCGCGGGCAGCGCCATCAGCACCAGCCAGGCCAGGATGACCGTCAGCAGGAGATTGCCAGGCGAGGAAAAGAGACGCGTGCGCAGCCAGACCCACGGGCCGGATTGCGGCGAGGGCGGCGGCAGGTCGGCGGCGCGGGATGATATCGAGGAATTCATATCAACGCTCCACCAGCGCGATGCGCTTGTTGTACCAGTTCATGAAGATCGAGATGGACAGGCTGACGGTCAGGTAGGCGCCCATGATGATGAGGATGCCTTCGATGGCCTGGCCGGTCTGGTTCAAGGTGGTGTTGACTACCGAGACGATGTCCGGATAGCCGATGGCCACCGCCAGGGAACTGTTCTTGGTCAGGTTCAGGTACTGGCTGGTCATCGGGGGAATGATCACGCGCAAGGCTTGCGGCAGCACCACCAGGCGCAGCACCAGGCTGCGCTTCAGGCCCAGCGAGCTGGCGGCTTCGGTCTGGCCGTGATTGACCGCCTGGATGCCCGAACGCACCACTTCGGCGATGAAGGCCGAGGTGTAGATCGTCAGGCCCGCCAGCAGGGCGGCGAATTCCGGCGTCAGCGTCAGACCGCCCTGGAAGTTGAAGCCCTTGAGCACGGGCATGTCCAGCGTCAGTGATGCACCGCTGGCCAGCCAGCCGATGACCGGCAGGCCGATGACCAGGCCCAGCGCGGCGCGGCCCAGCGGAAAGACCTTGCCGGTGGCTTCCTGGCGCTTGCTGCTCCAACGGTGCAGGCCGACGATGGCGACGATGGCCAACGCCAGTCCCCACAGCATCCAGTCCAGCGCGTTGCCCTGCAGGGCCGGCAGTTTCAGGCCGCGATTGGAGATGAAGAAGCCCGGCAGCGGATTCAAGGCCTGGCGCGGGCCGGGCATGTTTTCCGTGATCACCGCGTACCAGAAGAACAACTGGATCAGCAGCGGTACGTTGCGCATCACTTCGACGTAGATCGAGGCCAGGCGGTTGATCAGCCAGTTCCTGGACAAGCGTGCGATGCCGATCAGGATGCCCAGCGCGGTGGCCAGCACCAGGGCGATCAGGGCGACGCGCAAGGTGTTGACCAGGCCGACGACGATGGCGCGGCCATAGCTGTTGGCCGGACCGTAGTCGATCAGGCTTTCACCGATGGCGAAGCCGGCCTCGCGCCACAGGAAGCCGAAGCCCGTGGCGATGTTGCGGGCAGCCAGGTTGTGCAGCGTGTTGCTGACCAGGAACCAGATGACCAGGCCGACCGCGGCGACGGCCAGCACCTGGTAGACCACGGCGCGCACGCCAGGGTCATTCCAGGACAGCCGCCGCTGCGGTGTGGCCGCAAGGGATTGCGTGGATGGCTGGCTCACGGTTCAGCCCGCCATCAGTTTGCCGACCGCCACGGCCAGCCGGTCCATGCCTTGCTCGATGGTTGCGGTCGAGGTGGCGAACGAGAAGCGGACATAGGGCGACAGTCCGTACGAACCGCCGTCGATGACGGCCACGCCGGCTTCGCGCAGGAAGAACAGGCTGACGTCGAGGTCGTTCTTCAGTTCGCCGGCCGGACCCTGGCGGCCGATAAGGCCGCCCACGTTGGCGTAGACGTAGAACGCGCCATCGGGCGTGGCGCAGGAGATGCCGGGGATGTCGTTCAGGCGGCGCACGATGAGGTCGCGGCGTTGCTTGAAGATCGCCACCATTTCGCCCACGCTGGCCTGGTCGCCTTCCAGCGCGGCCTGCGCGGCGGCTTGGGAAATGGCACTGGCGCAGCTGGTGCTTTGCGAAATCACCGTGCTCATGGCCTTGATCAGTTCGGCCGGGCCGGCACCGTAGCCGACGCGCCAGCCAGTCATGGCATAGGCCTTGGACATGCCGTTGATCACCAGCGTGCGCGGCTTCAGCGCGGGTTCGACCTGCACCGGCGAAGCGAACGGTTCGCCGCTGTAGCAGAAGGGCGCGTAGATCTCGTCGCTGAGTATCCAGACCTGTGGGTGGCGCAGCAGCACTTCGGTCAGCCCGCGCATCTCGGCCTGGCTGTAGACGGCGCCGCTGGGATTGCTGGGCGAATTCAGGATCAACCAGCGCGTGCGCGGCGTGATGGCGGCTTCCAGGCTGGCGGGTGTCAGTTTGAATTGCTGCGATTCAGGGCATTGGACGACGACCGGCTTACCTTCGGCCAGCAGCACCATGTCGGGATACGAGACCCAGAACGGCGCGGGCACGATCACCTCGTCGCCGGCTTCCAGGCTGGCGGTCAGGGCCGCGCCGATGATCTGCTTGGCGCCCGCGCCGACGGTGATCTCGTCCAGGCCGTACTGCACGCCCAGGCTGTCGGCCAGGTACTTGGCGATGGCTTTGCGCAGGCCCAAGGTGCCATTCGGGCTGGTGTAGCGGATGTCGCCGCGCGCGATGGCCTCCTGGCCCGCCCGCGCGATGTGCTCCGGCGTATTCATGTCGGGCTCGCCCAGCGTGAAGTCGGCGATCTCGCGGCCTTCGCGGCGGAGTTCGTCGACGACGATCTTGGCGGCCATGCTGGGGGAAGGTTTGATCTGTTTGAGGCGGGCGTTGACGATGCTGTTCATGGTGATGCGAGGAGATGTGGCGGTGAGACAGGCGCAGTGGCGGCGGTATGGCGGTATGGCGTTTCTGCGCTTGGCGTTGCGGCGCGGTAGAACGGCAATGGCCGCCCGGCTTCGAGGCGGGCGGCCAATGGGAGGGAAACTTAACGAACGGGCCAGCCGTACATCAGGCCGCCCTGGGTCCACAGGCGGTTCAGGCCACGCTCCAGCTTCAGCGGGCTGTCCTTGCCCATCGCGCGGTCATAGCTTTCGCCGTAGTTGCCGACCTGCTTGATGATGTTGTAGGCCCACTTGTCGTCCACGCCCAGGTTCTTGCCCATGCCCGGAGTTACGCCCAGGATGCGCTGGACGTTGGGGTTGGTGCTCTTGAGCATGTCGTCGACGTTCTTCGAGGTGATGCCGTATTCCTCGGCTTCCAGCATGACGTTCAGCGTCCAGCGCAGCAGGTTGAACCACTGCTCGTCGCCCTGGCGGACCATGGGGCCCAGCGGCTCCTTGGACAGGTTCTCCGGCAGGATTTCCCATTCGTCAGGCTTGGCCAGACGGGTGCGCATATTGGCGGCGGTATTGGACTTGTCGTTGGTGTAGGCGTCGCAGCGGCCCGTTTCCAGCAGACGGAAGTTCTCGTCGTAGTTCTCGACCAGGACCGGCTTGAAGCTGATCTTGTTGGCACGGAAATAGTCGGCCAGGTTCAGTTCGGTGGTGGTGCCGGGCTGCACGCAGATGGTGGCGCCGTCCAGATCCTTGATGCTCTTGGCGCCGAGCGACTTCTTCACCAGGACGCCTTGCGCGTCGTAGAAGTTCACGCCCACGCCGATCAGGCCCAGGGTGGTGTCACGCGCCAGGGTCAGGGTGGTGTTGCGCGACAGCATGTCGATTTCACCGGACTGCAGGGCGGTGAACTTGGCCTGGGCGGTCAGCACATTGCCCTTGACCTTGGACGCGTCGCCGAACATGGCTGCGGCCACGGCGCGGCACATGTCCACGTCGATACCGGTCCATTCGCCCTTGCTGTCGAGCACCGAGAAGCCCGGGATGCCGGCGAAACCGCACTGCACGAAACCTTTTTTCTTGACGTTGTCGAAGGTCGTGCCGGCATGGGCGGCGCCCGCGACGCACAGCAAACCTGCCGCCAGGGCGGTGCTCAGAAACTTACGCATGGAACTGTTCTCCCGAGGAGGAATAGATACGGCTTAGTTGTATGACAGGTGTGGTCGTAACAGCGAAGGGCGTCAGCAGGGCTTTTTTGCCCTGAATGCGTGCCAGACACCGTGCGACGGGACGAACAGGCACAAAAAAGGGGATGCCGGCGTTGCGGGCACTCCCCTGGTCTTGCTCGCTCATCATTTATATGATGGCAGCCATCATACAGGTTTGTAATCAGGAATTACCCGAATTCCGGCTGAATGGTCCAGTTGCGTTGCTCAGTTGCGTTGATCCGCCGGCTGCGACAGCAGCTTGCGGTACCGGGCGATGCTGTCGCCCAGGTGCCGTGACATGGCCGCGCGGGCAGCGCCCGGGTCGCGCCGCATGATGGCGGTGAGGATGGCCTCGTGCTCCAACGCGTTGCGGGCCTCGTAGGCTTCCAGTTCGGCGGGGGTCTTGCCGCCATGCTTGATGTTCAGGTCCAGCATGACGTCGCGCACCGCGGCCTGCAGCAGCGCGGCGAAGTGGGGGTTGTTGGAGGCGCGCGCGATGGCGATATGGAATTCGTAATCGGCCTTGACCGCGGCGACCATGTCGCGCGACGCCCGGTTGAAGGCGTCGAAAGCCTCGACGATGGCGCTCAGTTCGGCGGCGGAACGACGCTCCGCCGCCAGTCCACAGGCCTCGATTTCCAGGCCGGCGCGCAGTTCCATGATGTGCAGGGCCCAGCGGGCGTCGGTGGTGGAGGGCTCCACTACGAAGTCGATGGGTTTTTCGCGGTCTTCCGTCACGAATATGCCGATGCCCGGCTTGCTCACCAGCTGCCCGCTCAGGCGCATCGACGCCACGGCTTCGCGCACGACGGTGCGGCTGACCTGGAATTCCTGGCACAGCGCGTGTTCCGAGGGCAGCTTGTCGCCCGCCCGGTAGGTACGGTCATCGAGGCGCTTGCTCAGCGCTTCGATGACGACGTCCGTCAGGCGCGAGCGCGGGCGGGAGGGATTTTCCATGGGCGGTGATTCTTCGGCGTCGCAGGCAGCGGCGCGGGGGGAAGCGTGGGTATTGCGGACGAGGCGTGAAGGCCGGCCGGGCGAAGTACGAGTGAGATGATAACGCCAGTGACTGTATGACAACATACAGGTCTTCCCGCACATCGGCGCCGATTTGTTTACAGGGTCGGCGCAAACGAACAAAGGCCGTCCCTGGGGACGGCCTTTGTGCTACCGCTTCGGTGCTGCCTGGAGCCGGGTAAAAAACCCGAATCTCATCGAGAACACCGCGGAGCCGGATCCTCCGGTCCGCCGGTGTCGCCCCCTGGGGGGCCGCGCACCGCGCGGTACGGGGGGCCCTATCACTGTGCGCCGAGTTTCTTGATCAGGGCGCCCAGCATTTCCTCTTCTTCACCGGTCAGGTCGGTCAGCGGCGCGCGCACCGGGCCCGCGTCGTGGCCGACCAGCTTGGCGCCGGCCTTGACGATGCTGACGGCGTAGCCGGCCTTGCGGTTGCGGATGTCCAGGTAGGGCAGGAAGAAGTCGTCGATCAGCTTGTCGCAGGCAGCGAGGTTGCCGCTGGACAGGGCCTTGTAGAAATCCATCGCCGTCTTGGGGATGAAGTTGAACACGGCCGACGAGTAGACCGGCACGCCCAGCGCGCGGTAAGCGGCGGCGTAGACTTCAGCAGTGGGCAGGCCGCCCAGGTAGGAGAAACGGTCGCCCATCTTGCGGCGGATCGTCACCATGGCTTCGATGTCGCCCACGCCGTCCTTGAAACCGATCAGGTTGGGGCACTTGTCGGCCAGGCGCTGCAGCTGGGCGGCGCCCAGGCGCGAGTTGGCGCGGTTGTAGACGATGACGCCGATCTTGACGGACTTGCAGACCTGCTCGACGTGAGCGGCGATACCGTCTTGCGACGCTTCGGTCAGGTAGTGCGGCAGCAGCAGGATGCCCTTGGCGCCTTGGCGCTCGGCTTCCTGGGCGTATTGAATGGCGGTGCGGGTGGGGCCGCCGGCGCCGGCCAGGATGGGTACCTTGCCCTGGCAGGTTTGCACGGCGGTGCGGACCACGTCCGAATATTCCTGCGGGGCCAGCGAGAAGAACTCGCCCGTGCCGCCGGCGGCGAACAGCGCGGTCGCGCCGTAGGGGGCCAGCCACTCCAGGCGGGCAGCGTAAGACTTGGCGTTGAAGTCACCGTTCTTGTCGAAGTCGGTAACCGGGAAGGACAGCAGGCCGTCCGAGACGATGGTTTTGAGTTCCTGCGGCGTGGTCATGATGGAGTCCGTCTGGAGTAAAGGTGAGAGCCGATCAATACCGTAGTCGGGCACTGATGTATGTCATCGTACAACATACTTGGCTGGATTAAAACCGTTAATTCGTTTGCTCGGGCCAGGCGTCCATTTCCGTTGCGGGAACAGGACGCCTGGGCGGACGCTTACTCGGCCGGAGTCAGCTTGCCGTCCACCAGGCGGGTCAGGCCCAGCGGATTGGCTTGCTTGATCCAGTCAGGCAACAGCGCGTCCGGCAGGTTCTGATAGCTGACGGGGCGCAGGAAACGGCGGATGGCGGTGGCGCCGACCGAGGTGGTGGCGGCGTTGGACGTGGCGGGGAAGGGGCCGCCATGGACCATGGCATGGCTGACTTCCACCCCGGTGGGGTAGCCGTTGGCGAGGATGCGGCCGGCCTTGCGTTCCAGCACCGGCAGCAGCGCGCGGGCGTCGGCTTCATCGGCGGCATCGACGAACAGGGTGGCCGTCAATTGGCCTTCCAGGTGTTCGGCGACCTTGCGCACTTCAGCGAGATCCTTGCATGCGACGACCAGGGAGGCGGGACCGAAGACTTCCGCTTCCAGCTCGCGATGGCCCAGGAAGCGTTCGGCATCGGTGCCGAACACCACGGGACCGGCGGCGCTGGCGGCCGGATTCGATGCAGCGCCACGGCCCAGCGTCTTGACGCAGGCATTGCCGGCCAGGGCGGCTTCGCCCTCGGCATAGGCCGAGAAGATACCCGGCGTGAGCATGGTGGCCGCGCCTTTGGCTTCCACGGCCTTGGCGGCGGCCTGGCGGAAGCGTTCGAGGTCGGGGCCTTCGATGCCGATCACCAGGCCGGGGTTGGTGCAGAACTGGCCGACGCCCATCACCAGGGAATCGACGAAGCCCTGGGCGATGGTGTCGGCGCGAGCCTTCAGCGCGGCCGGCAGCAGGAAGACCGGGTTGATGCTGGACATCTCGGCGTAGACCGGGATGGGTTCGGGGCGTGCATTGGCCGCGGCCAGCAGGGCCAGGCCGCCTCGGCGCGAGCCGGTGAAGCCGATGGCCTTGACGGCGGGGTGTTCCGCCAGCGCGGTGCCGATTTCATTGCCGGCGCCGAACAGCAGCGAGAACGTGCCTTCCGGCAGGCCGTGCTTGGCGACGGCTTTCTGGATGGCCAGACCGACCATTTCAGCGGTGCCCGGGTGGGCGTTGTGCGCCTTGACGATGACCGGGCAACCCGCGGCCAGGGCGGATGCGGTATCGCCGCCGGCCACCGAGAAGGCCAGCGGGAAGTTGCTGGCGCCGAAGACCACGACCGGGCCCAGCGGCACATTGGCCAGGCGCAGGTCCACGCGCGGCAGGGGCTGGCGTTCCGGTTGGGCGGGGTCGATGGTGGCGTCCAGGAAGTAGCCGTCGCGCACCACGCGGGCGAACAGGCGCAACTGGCCGACGGTGCGGCCACGCTCACCCTGCAGGCGGGCCAGCGGCAGGCCGGTTTCCAGGTGGGTGCGTTCGATCAGGGCATCGCCCAGCGCCAGGATGTTCTCGGCGATGGTTTCGAGGAATTGCGCGCGGGTCTCCAGCGGCACGTTGCGGTAGACATCGAACGCGTCCTGGGCCAGGGCGGCGGCGCGCTGGACGTCGTCACGGGTGCCCGCGGGGAAAGCGGGTTCCAGCTTGACGCCGCGGGCCGGGTCGATGGCGTGCAGGTCGCGGCCGGTGCCGCGCACGGCCGATGCGCCGATCAACATGGATCCGGTGAGGTTCATGCATATCTCCGAGATAAGCGCGCGCCGGCGTCAGGCCGGCGCGAGTAGGGGAATGGGGAAGGACGATGCCCGGGGTAGCCGGACCGTTGCGCCAACGGGGCAAGCGCCACGGGTGGCTGCCTCGTATGTCATCGTACAACAATGAATGGCAGCGCTCAATCCTCAGAGCAGGAACAGCGCGGCCATGGCGATGCAGGTGGGTACCAGCGCGCCCAGGAACAGGCCGCCCATGCTGACCGACTCGTCGCGGAAGTTGCCGCGTAGCAGGGACACGCCCGCGGGGTTGGGGGCATTGGCGATGACGGTAAGGCCGCCGCCGGCCACGGCGCCGGCGACCAGCATGTACTTGGCCTGGTCGGAAATGCCCTCGATCAGCGAGCCCAGGTAAGTCAGTGCGGCATTGTCGGTGATGGCCGTCAGGGCCGTGGCGCTGAAGAACAGCACCTTGGGCTCCAGCGCGCTGACGATGGGCTGCAGCCACCATTGCTGCATGCCGCCCAGCACCACCAGGCCCGCCAGGAAGAAGCCGACCAGCAAGGCCTCGCGGATGATCAGGCGGTCCTGGCTTTGCTGGTACGCCTGGGTGTAGCCGATGAAGAACAGGAACAGGCCCATGAAGATGATGGGGTGATGCGCCATCAGCACCACCGCGGCCAGGAAGATAAGGTGCACGACGATGGCCGTGGTGGAGACCGGCCGCGCCGTGGCCTTGCTGGCCGAGGTATCGGTCGAACGCAGATGCGCCCGCAGCACCAGGGTCGCCAGGGTGCCGTTGATCACCACCGCCACCGCGGACTTCCAACCGAAATGCTGCAGCATGAATGCCGTGTCCCAGCCCCAGGTATGGGCCACGATCAGCACAGGCGGCGCGGCGTAGGACGTCAGCGTGCCGCCGATGGAGATGTTTACGAACAGCACGCCCAGCGCGATGTACTTCAGGCGTTCCGGCATGTGCTTGTGGAACACCTGGGGCGCCAGCATCAGCGCCGCGATGGTCATGGCGGCCGGCTCCGTGATCAGGGAGCCGAGCAGAGGCACCAGGCTCAGGCACAGCCAGGCCTTGGCGGTGGCAGTGGGCACGGGCAGCCAGCGCGCGATGGTGTCCACGCCGCGCATCACCGCCGTCAGCACGGGCAGCGAAGCGGCGATGACCATCACCACGAAGACGAAGGCCGGTTCCGTATAGTTGCGTGTTTCCGCGTACTGCAGGGCGTCCGCGCCGCTGCCGACGATGGCCATGACGATCAGCAGCACACCGGCCCAGAAACCGAAGACCACTTCCACTTCGCCCAGCAGGTGCAGCAGCCCGCTATGACGGCCGTTCTTGTGTGCCGCCTTGAGGAACAAGGGCGCGCAGAAAGTGTGCAGCAGCGCGACCGCGAACAGCGCGGCCGCGACGTAGTTCATCGTCGGCACTCGGGGATTTCCTTTTCTTCCATTCGTGATCCGTCACGAGGCGCGCGGATCGCGCGGCACCGTGCGCATCGTCTCAGAAAGCGGTCAGGAAGTGTACCAGCGGATGTTTTTACGCTTCGGCCCGTAATTTACGCTTGCCCGGGCCGGACCACCGCGCCCGTGCGCGACCCGGTGCTGGCGCCGTCACGCCAGGCCATGGCGCCGTTGACCAGGACGCAGTCTATGCCCTTGGCCTGGCGCGTGGGCGATGACCAGGTGGCGGTGTCGGCGATGGTGGCGGGGTCGAAGATCACGATGTCGGCGTAGTTGCCGGTCTGCAGCAGGCCCCGTTCGGGCAGGCGGAAATAGCCCGCCGTCATGCCGGTCATCTTGTGCACGGCCTCTTCCAGCGTGAACAGCTGCATTTCACGGCAGTAGTAGCCCAGCACGCGCGGGAAGGTGCCCCACAGGCGCGGATGCGGCGCGGGGTCGTGCGGCATGCCGTCCGACCCGATCATGGTGCCGGGATAGGCCAGGATGCGTTCGACGTCGCGTTCGTCCATGATGAAGTAGATGGCGCCTGCCGGCTGCAGGGCGTCGACCGCTTCCTCGGCCGTCACGCCCATGTCCGCGGCAATCTTGTCCAGGTCCCAGCCGGCATATTGCGGCAACGGCTTCGACTTGGTGACGATGACGCGGCTGGACACGGCCAGGCGGTCCTTGCGCAGGATGGTCGAGCCGGCGACGTAAGGGTAGGCGTCCAGCCGTACGGGTTGGCGTTCGGCGGCCGCGGCGATGTGGGCCAGGGTCTGCACCGAACGGCCGTGGTTCTTCGGCCCTATCAGTTTGTGATGCGACACCAGCACGGGCGCTTGGCCGGCGGCGCCCACTGCGAACGCTTCGTCCAGCGCCGCGAAAATCTGGTCGGCCTCGTCGCGGATGTGGCTGGCATAGATGCCGCCGTGCTCGCGCAGCACCTGCGCCACGCCCATCAATTCTTCCGTGGTGGCCGGCATGGCGGTGGGATACGCCGTGCCCGTGGACAGGCCGATGGCGCCGGCCTGCATGGCTTCGCGCAACAGGTCCTGCATGTGGGCGATTTCAGCGTCGTTGGCCGGGCGGTCCAGGTCGTCCATGGCGGCCGCGCGCAGCGAGGTGTGGCCCACCAGGCAGGCGGCGTTGACCGCTGGAGGATGGCGTTCCAGGTTTTCCAGGTAGGCGGCAAAGGTGACGAACGGAAAATCCGCCGTGTCCGTGCTCAGCAGATTGATGGGGGCGGGTACTTCCTGGCGCTTGCCGGGCAGCCACGGCGCCTGGCTCAAGCCGCAATTGCCGGTCACCACGGTGGTGACACCCTGGCTCAGCTTGGCCGGCATCGCGGGGTCGGTGATCAGGTAGCGATCGTCATGCGTGTGGGAATCGATGAAGCCGGGCGTCACGGCCTTGCCGGTGGCATCGATCACCAGGTCCGCGGTGCCTGCCGCCAGATCACCGATGGCGACGATGCGCTGGCCGGTGATGGCCAGGTCCGCCGCGTAACGGGGCGCGCCGGAACCGTCGACCAGCGTGCCGCCGCGAATGAGGATGTCGTAGTGAGTCTGAGTGGGGCTGGGCATGAAACTTATCCAGAAAATGAAGCGCCGTCGGGACCGGGGCTGTAGACAGTCCCTCAAGTCGGCGACGGCGCGGGCGGCATGGAAAGGTCGACGTGGACGTCGCTACCGTTCGATCAGTCGATGTGAACGTCGGCGTCCTTGATCACCTTGGCCCAGACCGGACGTTCTTCATGGGCGATGTCGAACAGGGCCTGGCGCGGCTTGATGATGGGCACATAGGCCAGGGTCTTCAGCTTGGCCTGCACTTCCGGCTCGGCCAGCGCCTTGTTGATGGCGGCGTTCAACCAGTCCAGGATCTTGGGGTCGGTACCGGCGGGTGCCACGTAGCCGGTCCAGGCGACAGCCTTGTAGCCCTTCAGGCCCAGTTCATCCAGGGTCGGCAGGTTGGGCAACAGGGGATCGCGCGTGGCGCCGGTGACGGCCAGCGGGATGACCTTGCCTTGATCCATGAAGTTGGCGATCGACGAGATGTTGTCGAACACCATGTCGGCTTCGCCGCGCAACACGGCCAGATCGGCCTCGACGCCGCCCTTGTAGGGGACGTGCATCATCTTGACGCCGGCCATGGTGCCGAACATCGCCGCGCTCAGGTGGCCCGTGGTGCCGTTGCCGCCGGAGGAGAACACCAGCTTGCCGGGCTCTTTCTTGCCCAGGGCGATCAGGTCGGCGACCGTCTTCACGCCCAGGGTGGGACGCACCGCCAGCACATTCTGCACGGAACCGGTCAGGGCCACGGGCGCCAGCTGCTTGTCGGCGTCATAAGGCAGCTTGGAGTACAGCGACTGGTTGATGGCCAGCGTGGCCACGTTGGCGAAGGCCAGCGTGTAGCCGTCGGCGGGCTGGTTGGCGACGTACTGGGTACCGATGATGCCGGAGGCGCCCACTTTGTTCTGCACGACGAAATTGCCGCCGGTGTCCTTGCTGATGACCGATGCCAGCAGGCGGGTCACGATGTCCGGCGTGGTGCCCGTGTTGAACGGGACGACGATGGTGACCGGGCGATCGGGGTATTCGGCGTGCGCGGCGACGGGCAGGGCGGCAGCGGCGACGACGCTACCAGCGGTGAGCAGGCGCGCGGCGCGGCGCATGAAGGATGACGGCATGATGGATTTCCTTGGACTGTTATAGAAGTTTTGGGCGGCGCGCCCCCTACGAGTGGCGCGCCTGGACTAACGAAATGTGCTGCGAAAAAAAGGGAATGTCAGGGTTGCTGCGAAATTCGCGGATATCGATCCAATGAGGGTTTCGATGCGGGTTTCAGTTCCCCTCACCGGCGATGCGCGTGAGCAGGGGCAGGTCGATGTTGCCGCCCGACAGGACGATGACGCTGTCCTTGCCTTGCGTGGAGATATGGCCCGCCAGCAAGGCCGCCAGCGCTACCGCGCCGCCGGGTTCGACCACCAGGCGCAGTTCATCCAGGGCGAAGCGGATGGCCGCCTCGACTTCTTCATCGGTCACGGCGACCGCCGCGTCCAGGCGGCGGCCGTTGATGGCCCAGGGCAGTTCGGCCGGGATGGCGGCCATCAGCGCATCGCTCAGCGTTTGCGCGCCCGGGACATTCGGCACGCGCTTGCCTTCGGCCAGCGACTGCACGGTATCGTCATAGCCGGCCGGTTCGGCCACCACCTGGCGCGCATGCGGCGCCAGGGCTTGCAGGGCCAGGGCGCAGCCTGCCGCCATGCCGCCGCCGCCGCAGGGCGTGGCGAACAGGCCAAGATTTTGCAGGGCCGCGGGCGGCAGGTCGTGCAGCGCTTCCAGCGCCAACGTGCCTTGCGCGGCCAGCACGTCAGGATGATCGCCGGGCGGTACCAGGACGGCGCCGGTTTCTTCCAGCAGCCGCATGCCTATGATTTCGCGGCTTTCACGAGTACGGTCGTACTGCACCACCTGGGCACCGTGGCGGCGGGCTTTTTCCACCTTGTTGGCGGGTGCATCGACCGGCATGACGATGGTGGCGGGTATGCCCAGGGTGCGCGCGGCCCAGGCGACGGCCTGGCCATGGTTGCCCGTCGAGTAGGCCACCACGCCGCGGGCACGTTGGGCCGGGTCCAGGTTGAGCAAGGCATTGAAAGCGCCACGGGCCTTGAACGAACCGGTGATTTGCAGGTTCTCCAGCTTCAGCCAGACCGGTGCGCCCGCCAGTTCGTCCAGCTTGGGCGAACGCAGCAGCGCGGTGCGGCGCACGTAGGGCGCGATGCGGTCGGCGGCGGCCAGCACGTCTTCATAGCCCGGCACGCGCAGGGTGCCCAGCATTTCATGCTCGATGGTGGAGGGTAGGGGCGTCAGGTTCATGATTCAGGCCTTGGAGGGCGTCCACAGCGCCGGCGCCACGCTGCCGGTCTGTTCCGTGATGCGGGCGTAGGCTTCGGGGCGGCGATGCTTTTCGAAATTGAAAACCGTGGTCCGGCCCAGTTCGCACATGTCCAGGTTGCAGTCCGCCACGATCAGTTCGTCATCCCACGAGGTCGCCATGGCGATGATTTCTCCTTGCGGGTTGACGATGATGGAGTGGCCGAACAGTTCGAAGCCATCTTCCTTGCCGGCCTTGGCCACCGCCACGCCGAAGCAGGCGTTCTGGTAGCAACCGGACTGGATGGCAAGTTGCGAGTGCGCCACGCGCAGGTGATGCGCTTCGAAACCGCGGTTGTCCTGGTTCACCGCGGGCGTGTTGTAGCCCAGCAAGACCAGTTCGACCTGCTGCAGGCCCAGCACGCGCCAGGCTTCGGGCCAACGGCGGTCGTTGCAGATCAGCATGCCCAGGTTGACTTCCAGGCCGGCCTTGCCGACGGGGGCGCGCACGACCGGGAAGCCCAGGTTGCCGACTTCGAAATAGCGCTTTTCCAGATGCTGCACCTTGCGGTGCTCGGCGAACTCCGCGTGGCCGGGAAGGTGGACCTTGCGGTACTTCAGGATGACCTCGCCGTTGGGGGCGATGATGACGGCCGTGTTGAAGCGGCGTTTGCGCACCACACCCTGCTCGTCGGCCTCATGGGCGATTTCCGCGTAGCCCAGGTAGATGGTGATGCCGTAGCGGCGGATGGCGTCGAACAGCGGCTGGGTTTCGACCGACGGCAAGGTCTTCTCATACCAGTGATCGGCTTCGTCCAGGTTTTCCGTGTACCAGCGGGGGAAGAAGGTGGTCAGTGCCAGTTCCGGGAACACGACGACTTCGGCGCCACGTTGATGGGCGCGCTCCAGCAGGCGCAACATGCGGCCCACGGCCACCTCGCGGCCCTCCGACTTCTGTATTGGGCCGAGCTGGGCGGCGGCGACGGTAATGTTGCGGGACATGGCAGACGGTTCCTGATGGCTTTTGGGGCTTTGTTGCGAGAAGAATGGCCCGTCGCCCCGGGGCTGTAAATCTAAGGGTAGACCCTGGTGCGGTGCAGCATGGGTGCTCCTGATGAGTAGCAAGTGGCTGATAAATAATTGATTTTTTTGTAGCTGTGAGCGGGTCAGGGAAAACCCGGGTACGCATTTTGTTATAGCTTGTGAGCAATTCATCATGCGGGAGTGTCGCGTCGGCAGCACGGGCCCTGTCTCCGCGTCTGGCGGCGATCCGCGGCGCGGGCTGTTGCCGCCTACAATCCCAGGCTTGTTTCCGCATTTACTTGGACCAGACCATGGCAGGCCTGAATGCCCCGGGCGCCGCTGCTGCGCTCAGCCTGCGGCAGATCGAAGTCTTTCACGCGGTGATGCTGACGGGCTCCCTGAGCGAGGCGGGCCGCATGCTGTTCGTCACCCAGCCCGCCGTCAGCCGCATCCTGGCTTCGGCGGAGAACCGCTTGCGTTATCCCTTGTTCGAGCGGGTCAAGGGGCGTCTGCAGCCGACCCCCGAGGCACGCCGGCTGTTCGCGGAGTCCGAGCGCATCTTCGATCATGTCAACCGCTTCAACACCCTGGCGACCGGGCTGGGGTCGGGCGTCGAGGGGACCCTGAGCCTGGTTTCCAGTCCCAGCTTCAGCGAGTGGCTGATACCCCGCACCATCCAGCGCTTTCGGGAAAAGCATCCCGGCACGGCGATACGCTATCGCCCGCTGGCTTTCGACATGCTGTTGCCGCACATCCTGCTGGGCCATGCGGATTTCGGCATCGCGTCCATGTCGCCGCCCGCCAATGCCAACGTCGCTGCCGAAGAGATCGGCGCGGGCTGGCTGGGCTGTGCGATTCCGCGCGGTCATCCCCTGGCCGCGCGCTCGCGCATCCAGGCGGAAGATCTGCGTGGACATTTATTGATCGGGTATGAAGCGGAAACCCCGTTCGGCCGCCTGGCCGCGCGGTTCCTGAACTCGGGCGAAACCCCTTTGCAACCGGATATCGAAATCCGCGCAACGCCCGAGGCGCTGGCCCTGGTGCGGCAGGGCGTCGGCGTGGCCCTGATCGAATCCTTCGGCTACCACCCCGACTTCCAGCGCGACTTCGTGCTGCGCCCCACGGATCCCGTGCTGCCGCACAAGATCCAGCTGCTGCATGCGGCGAACAGTCCGCTGTCGACCACCGCACGGCGCTTCGCCACCGCCTTGCGGCAGGTGATCAAGGAAGCACCGACGGTCGCGATCTAGTGGCGGCTGGTCAGGCGCGGCTGGCTCAAAAGCGGGTGCGCAAGGCCAGCATGACGCTGCGCGGATTGCCGTAGTAACCCAGGGATTGGTAATAGGTCTTGCCGAGCACATTGTCCACGGTCAGCGTTGCGCTGGTCTTGGGGTTGATCTGGTAGCCGACCTGCATGGAAGCAGTCACGTAGCCCGGCGTGTTGACCGCGCTGCTTTTCAGGGGGCTGGAGGCCAGAATGCCGGCGCCGACATTGAATTTTTCCAGGGTGCTGCCCTGCTGGAAGCGGTAATTGCTCCAGAGCTTGATATTGTGCCTGGGCGTGACCATGGACAGGTCGTCCTGCTCGGTTTCGTAGTGCGGATCCAGATAGGTATAACCGGCGCTCAAGTCCCACCCCGGCAACGGCGAACCGGTGACTTCCGCCTCGAAGCCGTTCATGTCGACGCGGCCCGCCGCGCGGTAATAGAAGACGTCGCTGACGTAGTACGCGCGGTTGCGGTCCTGCAGCCTGAAGACGGCGGCGGACGCATTGAGCTTGCCGTCGAACATGCTGTTCTTGACGCCGGCTTCGTATTGCCGCCCGCTACGCGGCGGCAGGGCCGAGCCGCTGGCGCTGAGCTGCGACTGCGGTACGAAGATGTCCGAATAGCTGGCGTAGACGGACGTGTCCGGCGTGACCTTGTAGATCAGGCCGGCGTAGGGCGTGACCTTGTGGCTGACGTTGCCAGGCTGCTTTTCCATGTCGGGCGACGTGCCATAGTCGCCGATGCCGACATACTGCTTGTAGTTCGACACGCGGCCGCCCACCACCAGCGTCAGCGGATCGAGAATCTGCAAGCGGGCCTGGCCATAGACGCCGAACTGCTCGGTGCGGACTTTGTAGACCCCGGTATAAGGCAGCGACGGTTCCGGGATGTGGACCAGCTGGTCGAAGTCGATGGTACCGCCATCGACGTCGGAGTAGTTGTCCTTGCTGTCCAGCCTGTCGTAGTTCGCGCCGATCAAAAGGCGATGCGTGCGGCCGAATAGTTGGAACGGTCCGCTGAAGTTGACGTCCGCGCCGGCCCAGCCGAATTCCGTCTTGTCGGCGGCGGGGAAATAGCTTGCGGTGTTGTCGACCGGATCGACGTCCGTGTAGACGCCCACGTACTTGGCGTCATTGGTGGAATGGCGGTAGCGGAAGCTGGCGCGCGCCTTCCAGTCGTTCTGGAAGTTGTGGTTCAACTCGATGAACCCTTCTTCCGTGTTCTGGTGGGCGCTGGACCAGTCCGGGAAAGGATTGTCCCTGGGTGAGATGTCCAGCAGGCTGCCGTTGCTGTAGGTGGGCAGCTGCGACATGATGCCTTTGCGCACGACGCGCTGCACCGTGCCGGAGACCGACAGCAGGGTGGCGGGATCGATGTCGTATTCGACGATGCCATACAGCATCGCGGATTGCGCGTTGGAATTGCCGTAGAAGTGGTTCTGGTCGGTGCCCGAGATGACGGCGCGGCCGCGCAGGCTTTGCGATTGGTTCAGCGAGCCGGAGACGTCGAGATCCGAATGATAGTAGTCCCAGGAGCCGGCCGAGATGCTCCCCGACGCCTGGAAATCCGCAGTGGGCCGCTTGCGCGCGAAGTTCACCAGGCCGCCCGGTTCACCGCTGCCTTCCAGCAGGCCGGCGGAACCGCGGATGATTTCGATGCGGTCGTACATGGCCAGGTCGAACTGCGGCGCGCCGACGTTCAAGGAACTGTAGGAGGGAATGCCGTCCAGCTCGGACGACAAGGCATAGCCCCGCGCGAAATACTGGTTGTTCAGGTAAGGATTGTCGTTGACCTTGGTGGTGATGCCGGTCGCCTGCCGCATGGCGTCGCCGATGGTCGTCATGTTCTGGTCGTCCATCCGCTGGCGGGTGATGACGCTGACCGATTGCGGGATGTCCAGCAGCGCCGTTTCGCCCTTGCCCAGGGTGACGTTCCTGGTCGTGTAGGAGCCCGTGCCCTCGGTCCTGGCGTCGGCGGATTCCGCGGTGACGGTGACGGTGGACAGCGTCGTGGCAGATGCGCCTGGCGCGGCGCGGGTCAGCGACAGGTTGCTGCCGTTGCGCGTGAATTCGATGCCCGTGCCGGACAGCAGGCGCTGCAACGCCTGGTCGGCGGTAAGGCTGCCCGAGACCGCGGGGGCGTTCAGGCCTGCGACGATGTCCGGGGAGTAGGCCAGCGACAGGGAGTATTGATTGGCCAGCTGTATCAACGCGCTGCCCAGCGGCTGCGCGGCAAGATTGACGTAGACGGGCGCGTCTTCGGCCGGCGCGGCGTGCGCGGCGGCGCTGCAAGCCAGGCAGAGCGCGGCGGCCAGAGCCGTCAGGCCGTAGGACAGGGCGCGGCGTTGCGGCGGGGCGGCGCGTTGCGCCAGATGGTCAGCGGGGCGTAATTCCACGAAACGATTTCCAGATTCTGTGTGAGAGCGCGGTTCTTTGCCGCGTGGGTCCGAGGGGGCGTACGGTTGCGGCCCGGCCGCGAATGGCGGGGCCTCATGACACAGACGCCGAGCGAGCGCGGACCCCTGATGGAAATGACTCGGTGAATTGAAACAAGATGTATTCTTATTGTCTTTTGAGTGGCCCGGAGGCCACCCTCGCGGTCAGCGCCGCTGGATCACCAGGCGGCCATCGTCGAGATGGCGCACGCGTACCGGCGCGATCGTCGGAAGCAGGTCGAGGAAGGCCTGGGTGTTTTCGGTACTGAAGACGCCGGCGATGCGGATGTCGGCCAGTGAGGCGTCGGCCAATTGGATGGGCGTGCGGGCATAGCGGTTGATTTCGGCGACCGCCAGGGCCAGACGTGTATCGCGGAAAATCACGCGGCCCTGGCGCCAGGCCAGCAAAGCGGCGACATCCGTGGTTTCCGGCGTATTCAGGCCGCCCCCGGGCTGGCTGCGCACGGACTGCCCACCGGTCAACGCAGCTTTGTCGCGCTGCCACCATGGGCCGTTGCTGACCTCGACCGAGCCTGACTCCACGGCGACCAGGACGGTATCGGCATCCTGGCGCACGACGAAACGCGTACCGGTGACGCGGACAGTGGTGGCGCCCGCCTGGACGTAGAACGGTCTTGCGGCATTGTGGCTGACCGTGAACGCGGCTTCACCGGCGGACAGGTCGACCACGCGGCGGTCGCCGTACAGGCGCACGGTGGCATTGGTGTCGGTATTCAATTCAATGACCGAGTCGTCGGGCAGGGCGACCTGCCGCCGTTCGCCGTGGCCCGTGGCCAGGCTCTGGTCGTAGCTGGGCGTTTCCAGCCAGCGCGGCAGCGCTACGCCAGCCGCGACCGCCACGCAACAGGCGGTGCCCAGCCCCAGCCCGAATACCAGGCGCCGGCGGGGAGCAGGCGCGACGGGCCGCTGCATGCCCGGCCGTCCGCTGCCTTGCCGGGCATGATCGACATGCCCCCGAGCGGCTTGCCCCTGATCGACGTGTCCTCGATGAACCGCGCCTGGCGCCGTCCCTTCAGCCATCAGCGCCCGCAACCGGTCCGCTGGAATCCTGCCGGTCGCGTTCCAGATTCCTTGGGTGCGCAGGTATTCCTTTTCATTGGCCGGATCGGCGCGGCGCCAGGCCTCGAACCGATGGCGCTCCGAAGCGCTCATATCGTCCGAGCGGACGCGTGCGAACCAATACGCGGCGGCGTCGCGAGGATCGGTCAGGCTGTCCGGATGGATAGGTTCGGTCATGGGCTTGCAAGAGTGGGGCTTTCAACGAGTAAGACGTTTGCGCGCGGCAAAGCCCTGATCATGGCGGGCAGAAAGATTGTAATTTTTCGCGTATTTCGCGGGTGGCGTCCATGATGTAGCGCTCCACGGTATTCAAGGCGACGCCCATGTGTTGCGCGATTTCGGGCTGGGTGTAGCCTTCGAGCCGGTGCAGGATATAGGCTTGGCGCTTTTTCAAGGGCAGTTGTTCGAGGGCCCGGTCCAGCGCCTGCAGCAATTCACTGGCACGCGCGTCGGCATCGGGGCTGGCCAGCAGCGGGTGTTCGTGGTCGGCCAATGCTTCGAGCGACACCGTTTCATGGCGGGACTGGCGGCGGATCTCGCTGACCAGGCGATTGTTGGCCGCGCGATACAGATAAGCTTTCGGATTGAGCGTCGCCGCAGGATCCTGCGCCATCACATTGATGATGGACTCCTGTGCGGCGTCTTCTGCATCCTGCCGGCGCGAGTTCCTCTTCACCCATGTGCCAACCAGCTCGCGGTAGTGGGCGAGCCATCCGGATTCGGAAGGGCGGCGGCGGGACATGACGGCGTGAGGGAAATGAGAGACAGGCGGCGACATCGGACGCGCGACGAATATTAACAATAGTTCTCATTTTCATCCAGCAGCAATGCCGCCCGAGGTTTTACGGCGCTGCCTTACGCGCGCTTCAGCGTTCGAAATCGCTGGACGACGAGCCGCAGTTCCAGCACGTCGTGAATTGCGGTTCCAGCCATTCGTTGCACGCGCCGCAGCGCCAGCGTTGCAACGGTGCGCCCGGTGTCGGTGCGCCGCCATCGATGAGGCGTTGCGCGGCAGGCAGGTCGGCTTCGCGTTCCAGCCATACCTCGGGCCCGCATTGGTCGACCGGGATGTCGCCCATGGCGCCTTGCATGTACTGATTGTGCAACTCGCACGAAATGCGGGCCTGCTCCAGCAGGTTGACCCAGTGCTGGGCGATCAGCAGATTGGGGGCGCGCCGCAGTCTGATCATGAAGTCTCCAATTGGCAAGGCCGCGTATCGAGATAGAAGGATAGCAAGATGAAATAGGTGGACGGCAATCGAAACCTTTATCACGCCCCCCGTTACTGACCTGCTCACGATTGTTAATCGAGCGCAGGTCGTTGGGCGGCCGCGGTCAGATAGAGGTGGAGAAATGTCAAAGGATAAACATGGTCGCTCGGCTTCCAGGGGAGCGCGGCTGTCCTTCGAAGTGCAGGACCGTGGCGCCCCGACCCGCAGGCAGGCGCAACTGGGCGCGCGGCTGGCGTTGGCTTGCGGCATGTCGGTGGGGCCGACGTCTACAGCCTGGGCCGCCGAACTGGCGGAGGCCGACGGGCGCCGCTTGTCCACGCAGCAGGCGTCCTATCTTGGCGGTATCGGCGGCAGGGGCCGTACGAAAGATACGGCTGGCGGCAATGGCGGACGGCTCCATGAACCGGCGTCCGACGGGGGCAGTACCGCACTGGGGGTGGCGGGAGGACGCGCCGGTATTTATCCGGAGCAGGGCGTCGGGCTCAAGGGCGTGTGGCCCGACACCGGCCAGGCCGCGGGCAAGCCCAAACCGCGGGCCTGGCTTTTGACCCCGGAATGGCGGCATGTCGAAGGGCTGCACATGGTCCGGGATTTCAAGGGTGTCGCTGGCGCCAACGCTCCCCTCGGCGGCGGTGGCGGCTCGGCGGGTTCACGGCTGGATGGTTACCGCGACGTCGTGCACGGGTACGACGGCGATCCGGCATTGCTCCACTTTGTCGTCAGAGAAGACGCACTGGGCGGACGTGGTGGCCATGGCAAATTGGAAAACATCAGCGAGGCATTCAGCTTCGGCGGCGGGGGCGGGGGCGGCGGCGGAAGCGGCTTTGCCTTGTATCAGGATTTCGGTGGCGTGACCTTCGAAGCCAAGGTTCACGGTGGCCCGGGTGGAAATTCAATGGCTGCACAAGGCGGCGGCGGTGGTGCCGGCCTGTTGCTCGACGGCCCTTCGCCCAACGCATCGGCCAGCGCGCCAGGCCGCCATCGTTACACCGACGTGGTGGTCGCGGATTCCGGCTGGATTCGCGGCGGTGACGGCGGCGACGGCGCCGGCAGGCGCGGGCGCGGTGGACCTGGCGGGCCCGGCGCCATCCTGCATGATCATCGCACCATGCTCAATCGCGGGATCATCGAGGGCGGCCCGGGTGGCGCTGCTCCCAAAGGCCTGGCGGGGCGCAACGGCGCCGCCGTGGTCTTGCACTCGCAGACCTTGTTCGAGAACCGGGGGGAAGTGCGTGGGGCACAACAACCGCGCAGCCCGGCCAAGCCGCTACACCGGGGCCAGGGTGCAGCCATCGTCGCGCTTGGCGATCTCAATACCGTCGTGTTGAGGCAAACGTCCAGGACATTCGGCGACATCGACTTCCAGGGACGCCGCAATGTGCTGCATGTGGGAACGCGCTACAGCCCGCTCGATCAAGTGACCGTGAAGGGGGCGTTGCGGTTGGGCCAGGATGGCCTGATGGTCGTCTACGTCAAGGGCGATAGCGCGAGCCGCCTGGTCCTCGATGGCCGCGCTTTCTTGCGGGACAGTGCTGTCCGGGCGGTGATCCTGCCTGGCCACGTCGTCGCCAAGAGCCATGAAATCCTGCGCATGCGCCGCGCCGCGGCGTCCGCGCAGGCCGACGATGCGGGCCGCTTCCGCGGCGTCACGGCGGTGGATGGGGCCGGGCGTGCCTATGTCGTCCTGCGCGCGGAACTGGTCTACGGTGAGGATCCCGCGGGGGAGCGCGTGTTGCTGATGCTGTCGCACCCGGACGATCCTCCGGGCCATGCCTTGCATGCCGCGGCGGAAGCGGGCACACATGAATCGGTAATCCATGAATCGGTAATGCATGAATCGGTAATGCATGAATCGGCAGCCACGGAAGCGGCGTCGCATGCGCCGGCAACCCAGGAATCGACGGCATTCGAGTCGACAGCGCGGGCTCCCTCGAAACTCGCGGCGCCCAAGGCTCATGCTGCGTTGGAACGGCGGCTGCTTGAGTTGGCCGAGACAAGCACCCACCGTGCGCTTGCCAGTTCGATTGCCAGCTTGCCGCGCACGCACCCGATCAGCGCGGCGGCCTTGTCCCTCACCGAGGGCCAGCCCGTGGCGTTTTTCGATTCGCTCTCGGGGGAAGTGCATGCCACCGTGGCGACCGGCCTGCATGCCGTGGGCACGGCAGCGCGTGAGCTGCCCTTGTCGCGGTCGCGCGCCGGCGCGGCGCCCGCATGGGCCCAGGTTCTCGGCAACTGGCAGCATTATCGCGGCCGCGATGGCAGTGCACCGGCTCGCCAGCATAGCGCGGCGGTCTTCATCGGCGCGGACCATGACGTCGGCAATGGTTGGCGCGCGGGAGGCGCGCTGGGCTACCTCGACAGCCGCTTGCACCAGTCGCGCTTGCGCGCATCGGCGGGCGTTTCCAGCTACAGCGCGGTGGCCTATGGGGTGAAGTCGCTTGCGCTGGGGCCCGGTACCCTACGTTGGACCGTGGGCGGGGCTTATACGTGGCACGACGTGCGCAGCAAGCGCCAGGTCAGCGCCGCGTCCCTGGACCAGACGCTGCGCGCGGATTACAGCGCCAGCACTGCGCAGTGGTTCTCGGAACTGGGCTACGCGATCCCGGTGGCGGCCGGCACGACGCTGCAGCCTTATGCCGGTCTTGCCTATGCAGACCAGCGCCGTCGTGCCTTCGACGAGCGCGGTGGCAGCGCGGCGCTGTCGGGCCAGCGTGCGCGTAACGCCACCACCACGATGACGCTGGGCCTGCGCGCCAGCCACGAGGCGACCGTGGCCCATGCGCCTGTCATGCTGACCATGGGTCTGGGCTGGCGCCACAACGACGGTGATCTGCATACGCGGGCGCAACTGTTCTTCGATGCGGGAGAGGGTTTCTCCGTGAGTGGCGTGCCGGTGGCGCGCGACAGCCTGCTCGTGGAAACCGGCGTCAAGGTGACCGTGGGGCGCTGGACCACGCTGGGTTTCGCATACACCGGGCAGTACGGCGCCGGCGGTAGCGATCAGGGTGCACAGGTGCACCTGAACTCCCGCTTCTGAGCGGAGGCTGCGGTCCGGCGTGGATGCCCCGAGCACGTTGCCGTGCCTCGTTCTGTAGCAACACTACTCGCGCGGTAATGAATTTCATGACGACTTCTACTTAAGGCTGCTTAGCGATTCAGGTGATCTCTCTGTACGTCGACGATATCTATTGAAAGAAGTAGATGGCGCTTTTGAAGCTCATGAAACTATCTTGGAAAGTGAGTTACTGATCGCCTCGAATATGCAGTTTCGTTTGCTATTCGATTTATTTCAATCAAAGGTGGAGTAGGCGGTCACAATGTTAAATCTCTCGCGATATCTATTTCCAGGCGCGTCGCATGAAGCAAAAAAATCGAAGCACGCAACGTCTCGATCACGGCGCCAGCAGCGTCGCACGCAACTCGCTGTAGCGTGGAGCGTTGCCATCGGGTTGCCTGCCATGAGTGTGGCATCTGGCGATGAAACAGGGAGATTTCGCAGAAGTATCCACGAGGTCCCGGCAGGTGAAACCCGATGGAACTGCCGGATTGGAAAGAAATGTATGAGCGAGCCTGGCGCTGGGGGCAAGGACGAGCGCGATGAGCCCATGGACATCACGAATCGTGGCAGGCTTCTCATATGGGCCGCCAAGAATAACAACTACTCGGGACACTGGGGGAACGAGCGCAAGGTAGGGAAACTGATATCCGAGGGAAGCCGCAATACCGTCATCAGCCAGGATTCCGCCAATCCTTTCCTGATCGGCGGGCCTGTCCGGCTGGACGGCACACAGATGCGGCTCTATCTGCATGATCTGCCGCATCGGATCGAGATCGAAGGCGATCTGACGATGAGGAACGTCGGATTCAACCTCGCCCTTTTCTCGTCGGCGCAGAAACAGATACGCGATGGGCAGGAGATCCTGAGCATTCTTGTCCATGGCAAGGCCGACGACAGTAAATGGTTCGGACCCAGCGAATTCGTCGCTCCCAACGACTTGGCCCGTCGCGAGACGAACAAGGACTATGAACTTGTCGATGAGAAAGTCGTCAGAGCCGATGGGAAGACGGCGTATGTCCTCAAGTTTCGCAAGAAGAAGGACGTGCCGGCCTACGATGTGAGGCGCAGCGAAGTAAAACGGCACCCGCCACCAGGTGAATATATCGTCACGGTGTATGGCAAGGATCTGCCGAAGGTGGGATCCGACAAGGACGAGAAAGACCCGCCGGTGACGCTTCAGACTTTGCCCGAGCCGGATCCAGGCAAGGGTCTTGATGGCAATGATGGGAAGGGCGATGTCTCCGCCATCTATGTGGCCGGAGCAGTCCTCGAGAAAAAAGCCAAGGACGCCGATCAGGATTCGGGACAGGTTTTGCCGCCGATCGAAATATTGGAAGTCGAGGATATCGAGGATATCGAGGCTGAAGGTGAGACGGCGGACAGCGTCACTTCAGGCCGGCAGGAAAGCATTGCGGAAGATCCCGAAGCTGACGACGTCATCGAGGTGGTCGTCGTCGCGCAGGAGGCGTCCGCGGTCGACGCGGACCACGCCTCGGCCGAGGGCGAGCCTGCGATCGTACCCCTGGCGAATTTCGTCACGACGCCCAACCAGAAGTCCGTGGCCCAGGCCGTCGACTCCCTGCCTGCATCGCATCCGGTCAGCGAGGCCGCCCGTGCGGCATTGGCCCAGGCCCCGCGGGAATTGGCGTCCTTCAGCACCGCGATTTCCGGCGAGGTGCATCCCACGGTGGGCGCCTCCTTGCGAACCGCTGTCGAGCCCGTGCGCGACGTGTCCATGGCCCAGCTGCGCGCCGGCCTGTTCGGCGGCCGGCAGCCTGGCGCGCTTACGGCGGACGCCGGTGTCAGCGATGCGCCGGCGTTGGCGGGCGTGCTGCCGTCTTCCACGATTTATCCGGCCTGGGCACAGGTTACGGGGAACTGGCAGCAACTGGGCGGCCGCGATCATAGTGCGAAAGGGCGCCAACACAGTGGCGGCGTTTTCATCGGCATGGATGAAGCCATCGGTGACGGCTGGCGCATGGGGGGCGCGCTGGGCTACACGGACAGTCGTCTGAACGTCTCCAGCCTGGGTTCCTCGGCCAATATTTCCAGCTACAGCGCCATTCTCTATGGTGGCAAGGTCCTGCCCGCCGGGCCAGGCGCCGTCCACATGATGCTGGGCGGCGCTTATACCTGGCACGACGTGCGTACCAAACGCCGCGTGTCGGGTGGCGGACTGGACCAGGATCTGCGCGGGGACTACGGCGCCAACACGACCCAGTTGTTCGCGGAGCTGGGGTATGCCATCCCCGTGACGCCTGCCCTGACGGTGCAACCCTATGTCGGCGTGTCCCAGGCGAATAACCGGCGCCGCGCTTTCAAGGAACGCGGCGGCAGCGCCGCGCTGTCCAGCAAGCGCCAGCACAGCGATACGACGACCGTGACGCTGGGTGTGCGGGGGACCCAGGGTATCAAGCTGGGCAGGCATGAGGGCCAGGTCAGTGGCGCGCTTGGTTGGCGGCGCAATTCGGGCGATTTGCGGACCAGGGCCAGCATGTCTTTCGATGTTGGCGACAGCTTTACCGTCACGGGTGCGCCTGTCACGCGGGACAGTTTGCTGGTGGAGACCGGCTTCAAAGTCCACGTCGGCAAGTCCGCCGCGGTGGGTGTCAATTACGCGGGCCAATTCGGCGGCGGCACGCGTGATCATTCGGCAAGTCTTAACGTCAGCTGGCGTTTTTGACGCGTCGCGACCCACGTCTGGTGTTGTTTTCTGCCGTCGTGCGTCGCGATGCTTAATCAATCGAAATAAGCCGTTCCAAGCTGATTTTTACTTGAGTGGCTTAAGTGCTGATGGCGTGCCCGGGGACCGGATGTTGAATCCGGTCCCCGGCTGGCTCCTGTTCGAAACTATCCCGCCAGGGCGGTTACTGACCGGCTCGATTGCGTGGTGCGTCCTGCGCCACGGATGGTTTTTCAAGGAGTGGATACAACCATGCCATCGAATCGAGTCAAAGGTTCCTGCCTGTCACCGCGCGCTGAAGCGGCTTTTTTGCGCACGCCCGCGATAAGCGAGCCGCGGCGATCGCCATTGAGCATGCGGTTGGCGCTCACGTGGGGGTTGTCGAGCGGATTGTGCGTGATGGCGTTGCTGGGCGACGCGTGCGGGGCTCCCATGGATACGGACGAGCCACGCGGCAACAAGGTCTCGGCAGGCGATCGGATGATCAAGCACGGCGTCGACGCCCTGGCCAATGCCCAGGCCGCTGCCGAACACACCAGGCGTGCGCAGGAAGGCATTGCTGGTCTCGCCTATGGGGTGGTGTATGGTTCCGGCGAGGGATTGCCCGCTGCCGAAGCGCCGCCCGTCACGCCACCCGCGCCGATTGCGTCCGGCAATGAATCCGGCGAACCGTCCGATGACGCCACGGGAAAACCTGCGCAAGCCGATGCCGCAGGCAAGCCCAAGGCCGAAGGGGACGGCAAGGCCCAAGGGGACGGCAAGTCCAAGCGCGCTATTGAACCGGACGCCAAAACCAGGGCGCAGGCCGAAGAAGATGCCAGGACCAGGAGCGAGGCCGAAGCGAAAGCCAAGGCCGAAGAGGAGGAGGCGGCCGCCCGCGCCGCCGCGGGCATCGCCTTGGCCGCGACCCTGCACGCGCAAGTACCCGCGCCCGTCGCGGCGGCACCGTCGCGCCCCCGCTTTGCGGATTTCGTCCACGCCCCCAACCAGAAATCCGTCGCCAATGCGGTGCAAGCATTGCCGCGGACGCACCCGCTCTACGGCAGCGCACTGGACGCGCTCGATCACGGCAATCTTGGAAAATACGTCGACAGCCTCTCCGGCGAAGTCCACGCCACGGTGGCGACATCCGTCATGGCCGTCTCCACCCTGGCGCGCGAAGTCCCCCTGGCGCAACTGCGCGACAACCTGGCCGCAAGGATGCTCCCCGGTGCACCGACGGCGACCTGGGGCGATTCCCCTGCCGGCGCGGCACCCCATTCGTCCGCCAAGCCGCTGTGGGCGCACGTGGGCGGCAGCTGGCAAAAGTTCGGCGGCCGCGACCATGCCGCGCGTGGCGACCAGAACAGCGCGGGCCTGTTCCTGGGCACCGACCATGACCTGGGCAATGGCTGGCGCCTGGGCGGCGCCCTCGGTTTCACCGATAGCCACTTGAAGCTGCGCAGCCTGGATTCCAAGGCCAATACCACCAGCTACAGCGCGGTGCTGTACGGTGGCAAGGTCCTGCCCCTGGGGCCTGGCGCTTTGCACGCCATCGTGGGGACCGGCTACACCTGGAATGACGTGAAGACCAGGCGCCAGGCCAGTGCCGGGGGCCTGGACCAGACCTTACGGGCCAAGTACGGTGTCAGCACCGTTCAATGGTTCGCGGAGCTGGGCTATTCGCTGCCCGTGGCGCAAGGACTGACCCTGCAGCCCTATGCAGGTCTTGCCTACGCCGACAACCACGGTCGCGGCTTCAAGGAGTACGGCGGCAGCGCGGCATTGACCGGACATCGCCAGCGTAGCGACACCACGACGTTGACCCTGGGACTGCGCGGCAAGCAGGACATCGAGCTGGGCTCCGTCACGGGGCAGGTGATCGGCGGACTGGGCTGGCGGCACAACACCGGCGCCGTGCACAACCACAGGCATATGTCCTTCAACATGGGTGACAGCTTCACGGTCACCGGCGCCCCCATCGCGCGTGATGTCGCCCTGGTGGAGGCGGGTGTCAAGTTCGATCTGGACAAAAATACCGACCTGGGCATTCACTACGCCGGCCAGTTCGGCGCAAGCCAGCGCGACAACACGGTGGGCTTGATGCTGGGGCACAGGTTCTGAGTTCAGGCGACCAGGTTGTACAGGCAATCGCCACGCTCGGTCAGCGTGGGAAAGCGGCGGCAGGAGACGATGCCGCCGGCGGGGAAGCGCAGGGCGACCGGCTCGCGTAGCGGGCTGTGGTAAGGATGCAGGTATCCAGCCAGTTGACCGGCGCTGACCTCGCTACCCACCGCCACGAAGGGCTCGAACAGGCCGTCCTCCGCTGCATACAGGAAATGGCTGCGGCCCTGCGACTGCTTCACCTGCAGGGGCGGGGCCGGCTCGACGGCCATATCGGGTACATAGCCATAGTGCTTGAGCACGCGCCGCACGCCTTGCTCGGCGACCTGCAAGCCCAACGGGATCAACGTCCCGCCGCCCCCCAGTTCGGTGGTCAGCGCCGGAATCCCCAACTGGGTGGCCGCGGCGTAGAGCGTGGTGGACGCGCCGCCGCCTTCGCCGGTGGTCTGGATGCTGAGCGGCGCACCGAAGACCTCCAATAACCGCAGTATCTCCGCTTGCGCGGCAGCGTCGCGGCCATGGCGCGCCAAGGCGCAAGGCGTGTATTCCAATGACTTGCCACCGGAGTGCAGATCGATCACCAGATCGCTCAAGGGGAACAGCACCGTCTGCACATAGTGGGCGATCATCGCCGTGGGCGAGCCGTTGGCATCGCCTGGAAACAGCCGGTTCAGATTGCCCTCGTCGATGGGCGATGTGCGCCGTCCCGCCGCCACCGCGGGAAAATTCAAGGCCGGTGCGATGATGATCCGGCCGCGCACGGCAGCCGGATCCAGTTCGCGCGCCAGGCGCAGCAAGGCGACCTGGCCCTCGTACTCGTCGCCATGATTGCCGGCGGTCAGCAGGACCGTCGGCCCTTCGCCGTTGCGCACGCATACCAGCGGCACGGGTATCCAGCCATAAGCGGACTTGTCCGACGAATAGGGTACGCGTAGATAATCGGATTGCTTGCCGTCGGCGGTGAAATCGATGGCGGTCCAGACCCTGCTGGCTTGAGACATAAACCTTCTCCTTCCCGGATCGCCCTCCGGGGCGTGCCTGCACCAGGCGCGTCCCGAGTCTCCGGGTACTCCCGTGGATGTTCAGCGGCGGCTCGGCGCCAGCAGGCGGGTTTCCAATACCCGCACCGCCTGGGCGATAGCCACCGCCAGAACCAGAAAAATCACGCCCACCGAAACCATGGGTTCCGGATAGCGGAACGTATCCGAACCGACTTCCAGGGCCAGGCCCAACATCTCCGGCACCGAAATCACCGCGAGATAAGGCGTGGCCTTCAAGGCCGATACGAAGTAATTGGCCATGGGCGCCGCGATGTTGCGCAGCATCTGCGGCGCGATCACGTACAGCATGGCATTCAGCCGGCTCAGGCCCAGCGCCTTCGCGGCAGCGAACTGGCCGACCGGGATGGACTCGATGCCGCCCTTGAACACTTCCGCCAGATAGCCGCTGTAGTAGATGCTCAGGCCCAGTACGCCTACGACGAGGGCGGGCAGCGTGATGCCGTACTGCGGCAGGACGAAGTAGAGGAAATACAGTTGCACCAGCACCGGCGTGGATCGGATGAAGTCGATGACGAAGCGCATCCCATAACCGAGCCAGCGATTGGACCGGCGCAGCATTTCCAGCGTAAAGCCCAGCAGGGCCGAACCCAGGCTGGCGGCGGCGGCCACCCAGATCGTCGTCCACAGTCCGCGCAGGATGGTGGGCATCACCGACAGCGCGAAGGACACGTCAAAATTCACGGTTGCCCCTCTGCCCGGTGCTGACGCGGCGCTCCAGCCACCGGCCGAAGATGGTGGCCGGATAGCAAACGATGAAATACGCGACCAGCAGCGCCGTGTAGACGCGTGCCGGGGCGTATTCCAGTTGCGAGATCTGCTTGGCGCGGAACGTCATGTCGGTCAGCGCGATCAGCGAGACCAGGGCAGTGCCCTTGACCAGCTGGATGAACTGGTTGACGAAGGTCGGCATCATGGCCGCGAAGGCCTGAGGCAGCTCGATGGCCACCAGGATCTGCACGCGCCTCATCCCCAGGGCGCGGCCGGCCTCGACCTGGCCGCGGTTCAGCGACTGCAGCGCGGCGCGCACGGCCTGGCTGCCGTAACCGCCGATGTTCAAGCCCAGGGCCATCGCGCCTACCGCTACGCTGGACAGCACGATGCCGAAATTGGGCAGCGTGTAATACAGCATGAACAGCAGGATGATGACCGGCGAGCTGCGCCAGAACTCGATGATCGCCGTCACGACGGTGTGCGTGGCGTCACGAGTGAAATACTGCAGCACGCCGAACACCAGGGCAAAGGGGACTGCGTACAGCATGCCGTAGGCCGTGACGAGGGCGGTGATGCGCAAGCCCTCGAAAATCGCGCCCAACGTTGCCAGGAACTCCATGGCGGCTTCTCCCGCTGCTTTGTCGCTAGGTGTTTGTCGCTCAATACTTGCCGTCGCAGACCGCTTCCGTGGTCACCGCCTGCGGCGCCACGTCGTCGTCCGTGAAGCCGTACTTCGCCATGATCTTGCGTACCGTGCCGTCGGCCTTGAGTTGGGCCAGGCGCTGGTTGTACAGGTCGCGCAGGGCGGTGTCTTCGGGACGGAAGGCAATGGCCGTGTA
Organism: Achromobacter sp. HZ34; assembly: GCF_002209485.1. Lineage (GTDB taxonomy): Bacteria > Pseudomonadota > Gammaproteobacteria > Burkholderiales > Burkholderiaceae_B > Bordetella_C. Next base: position 139,369 of record NZ_NJIX01000009.1, read on the forward strand.
CATGGCTGCCGGCACGCCGTTGCGGATCAGGCCCGTGAAGGGCAGCGCGCGCTCCGCGCCCTTGACCTTGGGATCCTGCAGCACCGACACCACGCTGGGCGCGGACAGCGTCGCCGCGTCGATGCGGCCGGCGATGACGGCGGAGACCAGCGCTTCGGTATCCTGGAACTGGGTGATCTGGTCCTGCGGCACGCCGGCGTCGATGGCGTTCTTGGTGTTCAGGGTGCCACGGCCGCCGCCCAGGCGTATCTTGGGATTGGCCTTGATGTCGGCGTAGCTGTGTATCTTGTAGGGGTTGCCGGTGGCCACGATCAGGCTGTCGCCCACGGCAAGATCCGGCTCGCTGAAGATCACCGCCTTGCAGCGTTGCGGGGTGATGGCGATGCCGGAGGCGATCATGTCGCTGCGTTTGGCCATCATGCCAGGGATCAGCGCGCCGAATTCGCTGACGACGAATTCGATCTTCTTCACGCCCAGCGGCGCCAGGGCGGCTCGCACCAGGTCGGGATGGAAGCCCACGGCCTCGCCCTGGTCGTCACGATAGCCCCAGGGCGCGCGGTTGTGGATGCCTATGGTCACGCTGCCTTTCTGCGCCAGCGCTTCCTGGGCCTTGGCGCTGTCGGCTGCGGCCTGGGCCGGAAGGCTGGATAGACCGGCGCAGGCCAGGGCCAGCGCGGCGGCGACGCGGTACAGACGACGAACGGAAGTTGCTTGCTCAGGCTTTTGCATGTGTATTCCCCTTGATATCCGCACTGATCGTGCGGTGTGGCTGGCGTTACGTGGTGTGGCAGGTCCTTTCGTGGCGGGGGCGGGCGTGTCGTGACGCCCGCCGCAAGGTGTAATGGCTGCTTCAGGCCGGGCAGCACTGTTCCAGGTAATCCAGGAACCGGTCGATATCGGCGGCCAGGTCGTCTTCGTCCTCCAGGCCCACGCTCAGGCGCAGGACGGTGTCGGGCTCGGTCCAGTCACGCACGCTGCGCACGGCGCGCACCGGCATGGGCGCGGCCAGGCTGCGCGTGCCGCCCCAGGAAGCGCCGATGGCGATGGTCTTCAGGGCGTCCAGGGCGGAGCCGACGTGGGGCGCGGCCGCTTCCGTGAACACCACGCTGAAGACGCCGCTCGCGCCGTTGAAGTCGCGCTTCCACAGATCATGGCCGGGCGAGCCAGGCAGGGCGGGATACAGAATGCCGCGCACCAGGCGGTGGCCTTGCAGGCGTTCGATCAAGCGCAGGGCGACTCGCGCGCCGTGATCCATGCGCAGGGCCATGGTTTCCATGCCACGCAGCACCAGCGCGCAGTCGTCAGGGGATATCCCTACGCCCATACGGCCCAGGCCGGCGCGGATCTGTGTGGCGATGGCGGGATCCTTGACGGTGACGGACCCCATCAATACGTCCGAGTGGCCGCTGAAGAATTTGGTCAGCGCTTCGACGACGATGTCCGCGCCATGGCGCAGGGGCTTGAAGTACAGCGGCGATGCCCAGGTATTGTCACAGCCGACCAGCGCTCCGCGTTGATGCGCCAGGTCGGCGATGGCCGACATGTCCTGCACTTCCATGGTGGTCGAACCGGGCGACTCCAGCCACACCAGGCGCGTGCGGTCGTCGATCAGGGGGGCGAGCGCGGCGACGTCGGTGGGATCGTAGAACCGCGCAACGATGCCCAGGCGGGCCAGGTCCTTGTCGGCGAAATCGCGCACTGGCGGGTAGACCGTGTCCGGAATCAGCACGAGGTCGCCCTGGCTCAGCAACTGCAGCATGACCAGGGCGATCGCGGCTTGGCCCGAAGGCGCCAGCAGTGTGCGCACGCCGCCGTGCAACTGGTTGATCTTCTGTTCCAGCGTGCGCGTGGTGGGCGTGCCGTACAGGCCGTAGCTATAGCCTTCCTCGCCCCGTTCACGCCGCGTGGCGTAGGCCTGGGCGTCGGCAAAGGGAATGGTCGATGCCCGGTACACCGGCACCGCCAGACTGGCGAATCCTTCGTGGCTGACTTCGGGAGTCACTACGTACCGCGTCCATTCGTTCATAGGGATAAACAAGGGCTTTTCGAGTAGGGATGGAGGCATTACAGCATCGGTGTTTTATTCCGTCTAATATTAAAAAAAGGCCAGTCTATTCACGTAGGTTATAGGGCAAGAAATGAACCAGCGCCAGATAGAAGTCTTCCATTCCGTCATGCTCAACCAGACCGCCTCGCGTGCCGCGGAGGTGCTGCGCATCTCGCAGCCGGCGGTCAGCAAGGGCATCCAGGAGCTGGAACGGTCGGTGGGTTTCGCTTTATTCGATCGCATCAAGGGGCGCATGGTGCCGACGCCGGAAGGACAGCTCCTGTTCCGCGAGGTGTCCCAGTCCTTCATCGGCATGGCGCAGTTGCGCAATGCCGCCGCGCGTATCCGCGACTTCGGCACGGGCGAGTTGCGTATCGCCTCGCTGTCCGCCATGAGTACCACCTTGTTGCCCATGGCCTTGCGCGGCTTTCAGTTGCAGCATCCGGATGTGGCCATCACCTATCAGGCGCGCATGTCGTCGGAAGTGCGTGAGTTGATGGCGACGGGACAGTTCGATGTGGGGCTGGCGGCCGACGAGATCGACACGACGGCCGTGGATGCCAAACCCTTCGGCAAGGTGCGCGCCCTGCTCGCGGTGCCGCCTGGCCATCCACTGGCGGAAAAGCGCGAAGTGCGGCCCAAGGATCTGCATGGCGTTTCCTTCATCGCGTTGGCGCCGGAAGACACCACGCGGCGCGAGACCGACGATATTTTGCGAGCGCAGGGCGTGCAGCCGCGACTGGTGCTGGAAACGCCATTCTCCATCACGGTGTGTGCCATGGCGCTGGCGGGGCTGGGCTGCGGCCTGGTCAATCCTCTGACCGCGCGCGGCTTCGTGCCGCAGGGACTGGTATTGCGGCCTTTCCTGCCCGCCGTGCACTTTCGCACGCTGATGCTGTTTCCCACCAGCCGGCGGCCTTCGCGCATCGTGCGCGATTGCGTGGCGCATCTGCAGCGCGCGGGCCGCGAGCTGGACATGGTCATGGCCTGACCGGGTCAGGGAATTGCTTGCGGTGTTCCGGATATTTTCTGGCTGCTTCGGATGTTCGCGAGCCCTAGCGCTTCCAGTCGGCATCGCGGAACCACGCGCGCAGGTGGTCGACGAACAGCCGCACCTTGCTGGGCAGATTGCGCCGGGTCTGCACGATGGCGTAGATGTCCAGCCCTTCAGCCTCATAGCCGGGCAGCAGCACCTGCAGGGTGCCGTCGGCGATGTCGTTTTCCACCATATAGCGCGGATGCATGGAGATGCCATGGTCCAGCTTGACCAGATTCTGGATCGATTCGCCCAGGTTCGAACTGAAGCTGCCGTTGACGCGCACCACGTGGGCGGCCCGCTGGCTGTCGGTGAAGGTCCAATGGCTGGTGGGCGCCTTCAGGTTGTGGACCAGGCAGTTGTGCCGTTCCAGGTCGCGCGGCGTGCGCGGGATGCCGTGGGTGCGCAGATAGGCCGGCGTGGCCACCACCACTTGCGGCACCACGGTGATGCGGTAGGCGATCTGGTTGGTGTCCTTCAGGCGAGGCGCGATGCGCACCGATAGATCCAGGTTCTCGGCGATCAGGTCGCTGCGGCCGTCGTCCAGCAGCAGCGACACCTTGATGGACGGGTAGCGCCGCAAGAAATCCTCGATCGCCGGCACCAGGTGCACCGCGCCGAAGAAGGGCGGGGTGCCCAGGCGGATGCGGCCGCTGGCGGTGCGCACGGGCCCTTGCACCAGTTCCTTCAGGCCGCGCACGCTCTGCGCCAGCATGTCGGCGTTCTCCAGCAACAGGCGGCCGCTTTCGGTCAGGCTGACGTGCTTGGTGTTGCGGTTGAGCAGCTGCACTTCGAAATGCGCCTCCAGCCAGGCGATTTTCTTGGTGACGGATGAATTGCTCACGCCCAGGCTTTCGGCCGCCTTGGAAAAGTTCAGGCTCTTGCCCACCTCGACGAAGACGTCCAGGCAATCGATCAGGTTCACGCGGTCTCCACCTTTTCCAAATTGGAAAAAATCATTTTGTTTTGCGCTAGTGTCGCCGATTCCGCGCGCTCCATACACTGTTTCTCTTATGAGCGGCCAGCGACGCAACGACGATACCTTCGACTATCACCTGTACGGCACCCACGTTCGCTTTGGCGACGGTGTCGCCGCCGGCTTGCGCGCCGAACTGGACGCCCTGGATTGCCGGCGCCCGTTGATCCTGACGCAGGATCGCATCGCGGCGACACCGCGTTATCACGCCCTGGCGGCGCAGTGGCGTGACCTGGCGCATCTGGAACTGGCCGGCGTGCCGCCCCATTCCCATGCCGGCCTGGTGGCCGACCTGGCGACCCGGGCGCGCGACTTCGGTCCGGACTGCGTGATAGGCATAGGCGGCGGCAGCGTGGCCGACAGCGCCAAGGCCCTGGTGCTGCTGCTGGCCGAAGGCGGCGAACTGGCCGACCACGTCACCCGCTACCAGCCGCCGCGCGGCATGTACATCCCGCGCCGGGTCAATCCGCAACTGCCCATCGTTGCCTTGCCGACCACGGCGTCCGGGGCGGAGGCCACCTGTTCCTTCGGCGTGGCCGATGGCCATGGGCAAAAACTGATGTTCTGGAACCGGCGGGTGTCGGCGTCGACGCTGCTCGTCGACCCCGAACTGGCGGAGGATGTGCCGCTGGCCCTGTTGCACCAGAGCGCCATGAATGGCATCGCGCATTGCCTGGAAGGACTGTATTCGACGGGCCGCTCGCCGGTGTCGGATGCGCTGGCCTTGCAGGCGCTGGGTTTGTTCCAGCAGGCAATGGAACACGGTGCCGCCGTGGAAATATCGGCGGGGATATCGGCGGAAACATCGGTGGGGATATCGGCGGAAATATCGGCGGAAATATCGGCGGCGTCGCCCGTGTTCGCGCTTGCGGCGGAAGCGGGCGCCGGCCAGCGTCGCAGCATCCTCGCTGCCGCGCATCTGGGCGGCATGGTGCTGGCCATGGCGCGTAGCTGCCTGCACCATGCGATCTGCCACGTGGTGGCGACGCGCTATCGCCTGGGACACGGCGCGGTCAATAGCGTAGTGCTGCCGCACGCCATTGCCTACAACGAGGCGGATCCCGCCGTGGCTGCGCGCCTTGCGCCCGCGTTGGATGCCGTCAATCGCGCCTTGACGCCGCCGCGCGCCGCGGGCGCCACCCCCTATGCATCCCTGTCCGCATGGCTGCTGGCACTGCAACGCCGCCACGCGCTGCCCATGCATCTGCGCGACCTGGGCGTGCCGGCCGATGACCTGCCGGCCTTGGCCGAGCGCGTCATGACGGAACGCGGGCTGGCCTTGAACCCCCGTTCCGTCGCCCATCCGGCCGATGTACTGGCCATCCTGCACGCCGCATTCTGAATCCATCCTGGAAGGAGACATCATGGACATCATCCCCCTGGGCACGCCATTGGGCGCGCGCATCGAGGGCATAGACCTGGGCCAGCCCCTGGCCCACGCGGACTACAGCGGTATCGAAGCGGCGCTGGGCCGCTACGGCGTCGTCAGCTTTCCGCGGCAGAAATTGACTGCCGCGCAGCTCAAGGGCTTTTCGGAGAACTTCGGCAAGCTGGAGGTCAACGTCGCCAACATGTATCACGAGGCCGATCTGCCGGAAGTGATGATCCTGTCCAATCTCGTCGAAAACGGCAAGCCGGTCGGCCTGAGCGATGCGGGCCAGGACTGGCACACGGACATGTCCTACAGCCGCACCATCGCCTTCGCCAACGTGCTGTTCGGCATCCGCATTCCCGTGCGCGACGGCAAATCGCTGGGCAATACCGAGTTCTGCAATATGCACGCAGCTTACGAAGGGCTGCCGGAAGACCTCAAGCGCGAGCTCGACGGCATGACCATCACTCATGACTTCAACAAGTTCTGGGAAATGATGCGGCGCGAAAAGGGCAGTACCCGGCCGCCCTTGACCGAGGAGCAGCGGCGCCGCAAGCCGCCCGTCTCCCACCCGGTGTTCCTGACGCATCCGATCACCGGCCGCAAGGTGCTCTACGCCAACCCCGGCTATTCGATGCGCATCAACGAACTGCCTGAAGCGCGCAGCGCCGAAGTGCTGGAGTTCCTGTTCCGCCATCAACTGCAGGAGCAATACCGCCATCGCCACAGCTGGACCGAGGGCGATGTGCTGATGTGGGACAACATGGGCACGATCCACAACGCAGTGGCTGACTACCGGCCGGATGAGCCCCGCCTGATCAAACGCTGCCAGGTCATGGCGGATAAATACTTCCCCGAACTTTATTGATGCGGCTACAACGAGGAGACAACTCATGACTATAAAAAAACACAAGGCCGCCTTGGCCATGGCCGCGTTGGCGGCTTGTATGCTGGCCGGTAGCGCCCGCGCCGCCGACGACTATCCCTCGCGCCCCATTCGCATGGAGATCGGCTACGCCGCCGGCGGCCCGACCGATGTGCTGGCCCGCATCCTGGCCAAGGAGATGGGCGAGATCCTGAAGACGTCCATCGTCGTGGAGAACAAGCCGGGCGCCAGCGCGTCCATCGCCGCCGCCGACGTGATGCGATCGGAACCGGACGGCTACAAGGTACTGGTGACCTCGCTGACATGGAGCGTCAATCCGCTGCTGTATCCGGGCCGCTACAACTACGATCCGGTCAAGGACCTGATGCCGGTCAGCAATATCTGCAAGCTGCCCATGGTGCTGGTGACCAGCTACAACTCGCCCTACAAGGATGCCAAGAGCCTGGTGGCCGATGCCAGGTCGCATCCGGGCAAGCTGACCTTTGGCTCGTCGGGCGTGGGTGGTTCGGCGCACCTGGCCGCCGAGATGATGGCGACCACGGACAACCTGAGCATGACGCACGTGCCCTTCAAGGGCAACGGGCCGGCTTTGCAGGAGATGCTGGCGGGGCGTATTTCCTTCATGTTCTATCCCAGCATCGGCATTGCCAATTACGTGCAGCAGAAGCAGCTGCGGGTGCTGGGCGTGGGCACCAAGGAGCCGCTGGCGGACTTCCCCGGTGTACCCACCATGGAATCGCTGGGTTATCACGACTTCGATGAGGGATCGCCCTGGGTCGGCCTGCTGGTGCCGCCCGCCACGCCACGTCCGATTGTGGATAAGCTGAACAAGGCGGTGAACGAAGCGCTGGCACGGCCGCAAGTGCAGCAGCAATTCGCGGCGTTGGGCGCGCAAGCGGTAGGCGGCTCGCCGGAACAGTTCCGCGACTTCCTGGTGCAGGACAAGGCGCGCTGGGCCGAAGTGATCAAGCGCGGCAACGTCAAAGGTGAGGAATGAGGCCCACCCCGGAGGTGCTGCGCGCCTCCCCCTCAATGGGGCGGCAGGGGCGGACCGGCGCGCCCCCGTTCGAGTATCTTTCTTCAAGGCCGCCTGGGGCGGGGCGTCATGACGCGTAGCGTGGACGACTGTTATTCCATCGAGCGGTTGCGGCAGCGGGCGCGGGCGCGGCTGCCGCGGCCCATCTTCGATTTTTTCGATGGTGGGGCGGAAGACGAGCTGACGTTGCGGGCCAATGCCGCGGCGTTCGCCGATGTGCGCTTGTCGCCGCGCGTGCTGCGCGATGTCTCCCAGGTCGACCTTAGCGGAACCCTGCTGGGCCGGCCGGTGGGCATGCCGCTGGCCATCGGTCCCACCGGAGCGGTGGGTTTCGGCTGGCGCGGCGGCGACGTCATGCTGGCGCGCGCGGCCGCGGCCGCCGGCATACCCTACGCCCTGTCGACGTCGGCGACGGCGTCCATCGAGGAAATCGCCGACAAGGCACCCGGCCGGCTCTGGTTCCAGGCCTACATCCTGCAGGACAAGGAGCGCCTGCATGACCTCATCGCCCGCGCCGGCGCGGCTGCTTACGAGGCGCTGGTCATCACGGTGGACCTGCCGGTGGGCGGCAAGCGCGAACGCGACCTGGCCCATGGCCTGGCGTTTCCGATGAAGATCGGGCCGCGCAACTTCTTTCACTTCGCCCGCAAGCCTGCGTGGTCGCTGGACATGCTGTTGCGGCGCCCGCCGCTGATGCCCAGCCTGGTGGGTCTGAACCAGGTGGCCGCGGACCGCAAGGCCATGCGGTCAGTGGCGGGCCGCAACTACGATCCGGCCTTCGACGTGGCCGCCCTGGCCCGCCTGCGCGACCGCTGGCCTGGCAAGTTGATCGTCAAGGGCGTGGTGAACGGCGCGGATGTCGACGCCATCGTGCGGTTGGGCGCCGATGCGCTGGTGGTGTCCAACCACGGCGGGCGCCAGCTGGACGGCGGCATCCCTACGCTGTGGGCGCTGCCCGAAGTCGTGGCGGCGGCAGCCGGACGCGTGCCGGTGCTGCTGGATGGCGGCGTGCGGCGCGGCGGCGATGTCTACAAGGCCTTGGCGCTGGGCGCTGCCGGTGTGCTGACGGGGCGGGCCACGCTGTATGGCGTACTGGCCGGCGGCGAAGCCGGCGTGGCCAAGGCCCTGGCCATCCTGCGCGATGAACTGGCGCGCACCATGCAACTGTGCGGCACCCCGGCATTGGCGGCCATCGGCCCGGATGTGCTGCGGCTGCCGCAACCCTTTCCCCCTTGTGGGCCTTATGGTTCATATGGATCTTATGGCGCCAACGTGCCTGCCGGTGCCCATGCCTGGGCCGAGTCCGTGCAGGCTGAACTGCTGCAGGAGAATTGACTATGACCGATACATCGAGAGCCGCCAGCCTGACTGGCACTGTGGCGCAGGCGGCCGCCATGGCCTTGTGCCAGAACCAGGTGATGGCCTTCTATCGCGACCTGGATGAGAATCGCTATGAGGACCTGGCGGACCGGCTGGCGCCCGGTGGTGCCTGGCACCGGCAGGGCAAGGTGCTGTCCAGCCGCCAGGCGGTGCTGGACGCCCTGGCGCCGCGCTCGAAGACGCAGCGGATTCACCATTTGATCGTCAACCTGGTGACCGACAGCCAGGATGAGGAACGCTGCCGCATGCGCGCGTATATGCTGGTGGTGCGCCATGACAGCGGCAGCCCGCCGCAAGGGACGGCGCCGTTGACGGGCATCGAGAACATACGCAGCATCCATATCGAACTGGTTTGTACCGATGGCGCATGGCTGATCAGGGAAATGCGCGGGGACGAACCCACCTTCGCCATGCCGGCGCCGCGGGCTTGATCTGAAGCACCTATTTTCCGGGTTGTCGGTTGCCGAGGCACGGACAGTCCCCCAGCTTCGCTACGATTTCAGGAGACGACAATGAAGTGGATACGTGCCCATCTTGGGGGCGAGGATGACAGGCAGCACGGCCAGCGCCCGGGGGCGTTCTACGCGTTGCTGGAAGACGATCGGGTGCTGCCGGTGCGCGGCGACCCTTTTGACGGCCATGAGAAAACGGGCGACATCCTGCGCCTGGACGACGTGCGTTTGGACGTGCCTGTGGTGCCGCCCACCTTCTACTGTGTGGGGCTGAACTACACGAAGCACATCGCCACGGAAGGCTTGAAGATTCCGGACAAGCCCGACGTGGGCTATCGGGCCAACAATGCGCTGGTCGCCCATGGGCAGGATGTCGTCATCCCGGCGGACGCCACGAAGGTGCATTACGAAGGCGAGTTGGTGGTGGTCATCGGCAAGCGGGCGCGCAATATCAGCGTTGCGGATGCGCGGTCCTGCGTGCTCGGCTACACCATGGGCAACGATGTCAGCGAGCGCAACTGGCAGAAGTCGGATCGCACGTTCTGGCGGGCGAAGAATTCCGATACGTTCAAGCCCATGGGGCCCTGGATCGACACGGATGCGGATGTGGAGAACATGGAAACCGTGGTCAAGCTCAACGGCAAGGAGAGCACGCGGTTCAATACCAACGACATGCTGTTCGGCATCGATACTTTCATCAGCACGATGAGCCGGAACCTGACGCTATATCCTGGCGACATCCTGTGGATGGGTACCGACGGCCATTCGCCCGACCTGGTCGATGGCGATGTGGTGGAGGTGTCCTTGACGGGGCTGGGGACGCTGCGTAATCGCTTCGTGCGGGAGAAGTAAAAGGCAGAGTAAAAGCCGCTGCCTGGCGGCGGCTTCATCGCGTTTATTGCGCTGGGCGTGTTCGGCACGGCGGGGGCCCGCCGCGGGCGGCTTACTTGCCGCGCACCATGTCTATCAACCGGCGGTCGCGTTTGGTGGGCCGGCCTTCGCTGATGCTTTGCGCCGGCTCGGGCGCCAGGCGGCGCATTTCGGCGGCGTGGGCGCGGGCCGCGGCGCTTTCCGGGGTTTCCTCGTACAGCGTGCGCGCCACGGGCGCCGGCCCGCGCACGGCGCTGACTGCCATCACGCGGACGAGCATGGCGGGGGTTTCCTTGCGCAGCGTGATGGTATCGCCCGGCCCGACCTCGCGCGCCGGCTTGGCGGGCTGGTCGTTGACCAGCACCCGACCCTTGCCGATTTCATCCACAGCCAGGCTGCGCGTCTTGTAGAAACGCGCGGCCCACAGCCATTTGTCCAGGCGCAGTTTGTCGCTCATGCGCGGAGTCATCCTTTATCGCGGTCAAGCCGCCATGATAGCGCGGGGTTGGCGACGTCATGCATCCAACGGGGCCGCCTGCTCCGACGCGTTGATGAGGTTGCCGCGCAAATTGACGATGGCTTTCTGCAGGACGCGGAATTCTTCCGCTGACAGGCCAGCCGCCTGGGCGGTCACCACCCGGTAGGGCAGGCCTTTTTCACGCAGCTCGCGGCCGGCGTCGGTGAGGGAAACGCGCACGCTGCGTTCATCGTTGGCGTCGCGTTCGCGCCGGACCAGGCCCATGGCTTCGAGGCGCTTGAGCATGGGAGTCATGGTGCTGGGTTCAAGGAACAGCTTCTCGCTCAGGCCTTTGACGGTCTGGTGATCTTCTTCCCACAGGCAGATGATGGTGACGTACTGCGGATAGGTCAGGCCCAGCTTTTCCAGCACGGGCTTGTAGACGCGCGAGTACGCCAGGTTGGTGGAGTAGATGGCGAAGCACATGAAATCGCCCAGCTTGGCCGTGTCGCGGGCCGTCGCGGATTTCCTGGTCATGGTGGCGTGGAAGATAGTTATCGAGATAATCATTATTGTAGTTGCGATTGGCCAAGGACTTCTATATAGTTCGCTTCATAATGATTATTGAGATAATTGATTCGGGACAGACGCCAGTCAGGGGAATCATCCGGTAGTCCTTACACAGCAAACCTACCCCTTCAATCTGAAAAGGAAAATGCCATGAACCAGGTCGAAAAAGTCATCTACACGGGCAAGACCCACACCACCGGGGGCCGCGAAGGCTACGCGAAGAGCGACGATGGCCGTCTGGACACCAAGCTTTCGCCCCCGGGCAGCCAGGCCGCGGGCACCAATCCGGAACAGCTGTTCGCGGCCGGCTGGTCGGCTTGCTTCATCGGGGCGATGGGGCGGGCGGCCAAGGAGTTGAACGTCACCGTGCCGGCGGATGTCGCCGTGGATGCCGAAGTCGACCTGTGTTCGGGCGAGGGTGGTTTCTTCCTGCAGGCGCGCCTGAATGTAAGCCTGCCGGGCCTGCCGCGCGACAAGGCCGAAGCAGTCATCGAAGCGGCGAACCGGATTTGCCCGTACTCGAAGCTGTCACGCGGCAACATCAACGCGACGGTCAGCCTGGTTTAAGTCCCGGCGGCCAGCTTTGTTTTGGGCGCCTTACGTGGATCAGCACGTAAGGCGCCTGTTGATCTTCCGGCTGGCCGCGCTTGACCGCCATCCGCCGCCTGGAGCGATGCGCCGGGTGCGACACCGACATAGCGGGCGCGGGGCCGGATGAGGCGTTGGGCTTGAGCCTGCTCCAGCGCGTGCGCCAGCCAGCCAACGCAGCGGCCCAGCGCGAACAGCACGAAGGGTGAGTCCGGTGGCAGCCCGTGGCGGGCGCAGCCGGCGGTGAGGGCGAAATCGACGCTGGCGATTTCGCCTACGCTCGCTTCCACGTATTCAGCCAGACGGCGGTAATGCGGGGGCGGTTTGCTGGTCGCCAGCAGGATGGCGGCGCGCGGGTCGCCATCGGGATAGAGTGGATGGCCGAAACCGGGCAGGGCACGCCCCTGCGCCAGGCAGGCGCGCACCGCGCCTTCCGGGCCATGTTGACGCGCCTCCTCGGCGAGCGCCGCAACGGCCTGTGTGGCGCCGGCGTGTAAAGGGCCCGACAAAGTGGCCAGCCCGGCCAGCACGCCCGCCGCGAGCGAGGCACCCGTGGAGATCGTGACGCGGACGGAGAACGCCGAGGCGTTCAGTTCGTGATCCGCCATCAGGACCAGGGCACGCCGCACGAAGTTCGCGGCGGCAGGCTGCCGCCATAGTTCGCAGATGTGATGGTGCAGGGCGACTTCCGCCGGTACCGGCGCGCCCAGCATGGCGGCGCAAAGGTCGGCCATGACATCGCGGGCCTCCGCCCGCAGCGTGGCCGGCGTGCGGCCGATCGTGGGAAGATCCCGCCCGGCCCGCTGCGCCATGGCCGCCAGACCGGCCGTCAGGGCCGGGCCGGGCGAGATGGGGCGGCTCGATGTCTCGCTGTCTGGCGTTGCACCCCTATTCTTTACTCCTGCCGTGCTTCTGGTGTCCGGATTCTGATCGCTTATTTCCTGAGCGCTTGCCTGACGATCGTTTGCGTACCTGCCGCTTTTCGCATCGCCGCGTGCGGGCTTGCTTGCCCGGAACGAGGCGCTTCGCATGGCTTCGGCCTGCGCGCGAGGCGTTCTTGCCAGGTTTGCGAGCATGAAGGTCAGCGGCTCCGTCTGCCACAGCAGGGCGGCGATGTCCTCCAGTGCCGCGCTTGCGGCCAGCGCGATGGCGTCCTGGCCGCGATACCAGTGGCGGCCGTCCACCACCGTGGATATGGATGACGGCAGCACGGGGTCGCCCCATTCGATGGCCTCTGCGGCGATGGTCGCCACCTTGCGCCGGCCGCGTGCCTGCCGCGCCGCGCGCAGGACGTCTTCTTCGCGATACTCGCTGCGGCGGCTGTCCTGCGGAGCCGGCCGCGCGCGAATGCGTCCGCGGCTGACATTGGCGTACAGGGTCTGCGGGCGTACGCCCAGGATGCGCAGGGCGTCTTGGGCGCTTATCCATGCCATGTGATTGCTCTCCAGTGCGTCGATTCCGTGTTCGCGATGTCCTGCATGGCGGCCTGAGCGAGTTGACTCGCATCCAGCGCGTTGTCGCGGAACCCTGTCGCGTCACGTTGATATTGATGAATAGCATCAAGATTGACGTCAATATCGTAGCGCTTATGCTGGCGGTGTGATGCAGCGGCTGCCGGACATGGCCGCTGGCGTCGATCATCGAACAGGCCGCGACGAGTGGCCGGTGCTGGAGCCAACCATGATGGACAGAGCAAGAACGGACGATTTGGAAATCCAGGACGCAACGGTAAGCCGTGCATTCCTGCGTGTCGCGGCAGGCGCCTTGGGATTGGCGCGAGAGGACCTCGACAACATTCACTTCCAGGGCGACGGCGTGCTGCCCTACGTCCTGCCGGTCGACGACTTCGCCGCCGGCACGGTGGCCGCGGCCGGTGCCGCATTGCGCGCATTGATGCGTTCCAGTGGACCGCACGAGGATGCCGCGCCAGCGAACAACAGCAACGGCGACAGCAATTCCGCCGCGGTTGCGCCTGAGAACCCCCGCTTCCTTCCCGCACTGACCGTGGATCGCCGGTTGACCGGTCTCTGGTTCGGGACATCCCTGCGTCCTGTGGGGTGGGAGTTGCCGCCCACATGGGACAGCATCGCCGGTGACTATCGCAGCGCGGATGGGTGGATACGCTTGCACACGAATGCCCCTCATCATCGTGCCGCCGCCTTGTCGGTCCTGCGCTGTGCCGAAGACCGCGCCACCGTAGCCGCGACGGTGGCCCGGTGGCAAGGCCAGGATCTGGAGCAGGCCGTCGTCGCCGCCGGCGGTTGCGCCGCTGTCATGCATACCCTCGAGCAATGGCGCGCACATCCGCAAGGCAAGGCAATCGCGGCGGAACCGCTGATCGCGTGGACCAGGCATCCGCTTGCTGCCGCACCTTCGCCGCGTCCCAAGGACGGCGATCCGCGCGCAGCCCTTGCATCCGGGCATCCTGCGAACGGACATCCCTCCACAAGCCCCGGGTCATGGCGCCCAAGACAGGACCGTCCGCTGGCGGGCCTGAAGGTCCTTGACCTGACCCGTATCCTGGCCGGCCCGGTATCCACGCGCTTCCTGGCAGGCTATGGCGCGGATGTCCTGCGGATCGACCCACCGGGCTGGGACGAACCATCGCTGGCACCCGACGTCACGCTGGGCAAACGCTGCGCGCGGCTGGACCTGCGCGACCCGGGCGATCGTGCCCGTTTCGAAGCCCTGCTGGCGCAAGCGGACGTGCTGGTGCATGGCTACCGCCCCGGCGCCCTCGACGGCCTGGGCTACGGCGCCGCGGCCCGGCGCGCCATCAACCCCGCCTTGATCGACGTCACGCTGGACGCGTATGCATGGAGCGGCCCGTGGCAAGGCCGGCGCGGCTACGACAGTCTGGTGCAAATGAGCAGCGGTATCGCCCACGCCGGCATGGCCTGGCGTGGCGCCGACAAACCCTTCCCCATGCCGGTGCAGGCCTTGGACCAGGGCACCGGCTATCTGATCGCCGCTGCCGTGCTGCGCGGCCTGGCGCTCAGACTGCAGGAAGGCGTGGCCGTGAGTGCGCGCCTGTCATTGGCGCGCACCGCCGAGGCCTTGTTCGGACTGGCCGAGTCGACCGGTGAGGGTTCGCGCGAGCAAAAGGGCCTGGCCACGCGCGATGAAGATTACGCGGCCGATCACGAGATTACTCACTGGGGCCCCGCGCAGCGCGCCCGGCCGCCGCTGGCGATACTGGGCGCCCCCATGCGCTGGGACTACCCTGCCGGCCCGCTGGGTACGGCGACAGCCGAGTGGCGTGGCCAGGCCGGATGAAGTAAGCGCCGCGGCGACCGGCGCCGCCCGGTCGCCGGCAACAGGCCTTCGACGCGCACCGAGCGTGCACCGGCGTGGCTGGTCTCACGCCGACCCGCCGCCGCTCGTCGCATTCAAGCGCTATATCGCGTCATGGCCCCGCCACAGCACAGATCGATGCTGGTCGGTTCCATCGTGTCGCCCAGCCAGGCGGTCAGCACGGCGCGCCGTTCGCCGACGTACCGCGGCTGGCCGGCCTCGTCCAGGCGCATGCAAAGATCATGTCCCGGCACCAGCAGCGTGCCGGGCTCGCGCTTCCAGTAGTCCCAGATCAGCGCCAGGCTCTCCTGGCTTATCGCCTGGTCGTAGGTGTCGGCCACCGTCATGGCCAGCAGCTCCGCGCGGTTCTTCGCGGCGTCGCCGGTGAACAGGATGGCGCCCTCGTTGCCGGTCACATAAAAGAGCAGGTGACCCGGCGTGTGGCCGGGCGCCATGACCGCGCGGAATCCCGGCAGGAAACGGTCGCCCGCCTGGATGCGCTTCACGCGCGGCGATACTTCCAGTTCCCGCACATAGAGCTCGGGCAAAGGATCGAAGCCGGGTGGCTGCGCGGCAGCCCAGGCCAGTTCCTTCTCACCGATCCATACGGTCGCGTTCGGGAAAAGCGTGAAGTTGACGGAATGGTCGTAGTGCGCGTGCGTCAACACGACGTCCGTGATGTCGCCCGCCGCCACCTTCAGTTCCGCCAGCTGCTTCGCCAGCAAATGGCGGGCGCCGAAAGCGCCGACATCGACCAGTATCCGCCGGCCTTCGCCGCGCAACAACGTGGTCGTACTCCAACCCAGCGAGCCATGGAACAGGCTGCGTCCCGGGTACCCTTGAATCAGCACATCGATGCTGTACATGTCTGGACTCCTGCGGTGACCAGCGCGGCGCCGGTGCACGAGGCCCGGCGCGCCGTGCTGCCCCGCGATCAGTTCGGCTTGATTTGGTTCTGCGAGACCACGCCTTTCCACGTGACCATCTGTTCGTCGATGAACTTCGCCGAGTCCGCGGGGCTGGCACCCATGGGCTCGCCGCCCATCTCGATCAGCTGCTTGCGCACCGTGGGATCGTTGACGGCGGCGTGCGCCGCGGCTGCCAGCTTGTCGATGACGGCCTGCGGCGTGTTGGCCGGCACGAACAGCGCATTCCATTCGTACACCGACATGCCCTTGACGCCTGCTTCTTCGACGGTCGGCACATTGGGCAGCGCCGCGCTGCGCTCGGTGCCGGTGGTGGCCAGCGGGACCACCTTCTCGCTCTGGATGAAGGGCAGGGCAGAGGCGCCATTGGCGAACATGATGGGTACCTGGCCGCCGGCCACGTCCGTCAGGGCCGGGCCGCCGCCCTTGTAGGGAATGTGCACCAGGTCGCCCTTGACGATGCTGGCGAACAGCGCGCCGGCCAGGTGCTGGACCGAACCCGTGCCCGACGATGCATAGGACACCTGGCCGGGCTGCTGGTGAACGTAGTCGACCAGGCTCTTGACGCTGTCCGGCGCGAACTTCGGATTCTTCACCAGCACGTTGGGGAAGCGCACCAGCACGGACACTGGCGCGAAATCCTTCTTGCCGTCGTACGGCAGCTTGGGATACAGGGCCGGGTTGATGGAGAAGCCGGTGGCGTCGAGCATGATGGTGTAGCCGTCCGGCGCGCTGCGCGCCAGCGTGTTGGCACCGATCTGGCCATTGGCGCCGGGGCGGTTTTCCACGATCAGCTGTTGTCCCAGCGATAGCGTCATCTTGGCGGCGACCAGGCGCGCCACGATGTCCGCGCCGCCGCCGGGCGGATAGGTGACGATGAAGCGGATGGGCTTGTCGGGATACGCGTCGGCCGCCTGGGCGCCGGCGGTGTACAGCGTACAAAAGGTAAGGGCCGCGGCCGTTACGGTCAGCAGAAGTCTGCGGGAGTGGGCGGACATGATTGTCTCCTCAGTGTCCATTGGTGGTGCCGCGCCGGCGCATGCCGGTCGCGGAGGCGATGGCAAAAAATAAGGGGCGGCGGTCCTTCAGTGCCCGGAGAAGCGCGGCGCGCGCTTCTCCGCCCAGGCGGCGACGCCTTCCTTCAAGTCGGCGGAACGCAGGGTCTGCGCCTCCAGTTGCTTGAAGGCGGTGAGGTCGAACTGGCCGCGCGCCAAGGCGTCGATCGCCTGTTTGGCGCCGCGGATGGCCAGCGGCGCCTGGTCGCACAGGCGCTGCGTCAACGCGGCGATGCGCTGGTCCAGTTCCTCGGCCGGCACCAGTTCATTCAGGAAGCCGATGCGCAGCATGCCGGCGGCATCGATCTTTTCTCCGAGCAGGAACATTTCCTTGGCGTGCCGCACGCCCAGGCGCTCGGTGTAGCGGCGCAGTCCGGACGGGTAATAAAGCAGGCCCATCTGCGCGGCCGGCATGAACATTTCCGTGGCAGGGGTGCCGATACGGAAATCGCAGGCCAGCGCCAGGTCGGTGGAACCGCCGTATACGCCGCCATGCAGGCGGGCGATGGTTGGCTGCGGCAGCCGTTCGAAGGCATCGACCAGCGCTTCGAATGGGTTGTAGAGAGGACCGGTGGCGGAATCCCCCGCGATTTCCATGATGCGGCGGATGTCGTAGCCCGCGCTGAAGTGGCGGCCTTCCCCTTCCAGCACGACGGCGCGAACCTGGCTGTCCTGCCGCAACTGTGCGCAGAAGCCCATGAGTACGTCCAGGTCCGCCGGCTCCAGGCGGTTCGCGTGAGCAGGGCGACGCAGGGTGATACGGGCCAAGTATCCTTCTATGTTTAACGATGGGGCCTCTGATTTTTTCTCTGTCGTCATATTTAATTTAAATAGTCGGTTGTGTAATTTATAAGATCGATTCTATAATTTTTAGCATGGGATTCGCAATATGAAAGTTAAAGGCAACTTCGCCCTGACGATTCGGGACCGGATCGAGGAAGACATGATCAACGGCCGCTATGCGCCGGGGGAGATGCTCGACGAACTGGTCCTGGCGGAGCGGTATGGCGTGTCGCGCACGCCGATCCGCGAGGCCATTCAGCTGCTGGAAGTCCAGGGGCTGGCCTATCGGGTGCCGCGCGAAGGTGCGTTCGTGGCCAAGCTGTCCAGCAAGGACCTGCTGGCGCTGCTGGAACTGCTCGCCTATCAAGAGGGCCTGTGCGCCATGCTGGCGGCGCGCCGCATCGAGCCGGAGGCGCTGGCCTCGCTCAAGGAACTGGTCGACCGTTGCGACGCGGCCGCGCGCAAGAACGATGTCGAGCTGTATGCCCGCGAGAACGTGGCGTTCCACGAGGTGCTGTATGCCAGCTGCCGCAACGAATACCTGACCCGTGATGTCACCACGCTGCGCAAGCGCTCCCAACTGTATCGACGCAACAACTTCCACCAGGCCGGCCGCATGACCGAGTCGGCGGCGGACCACCGCCGCATCCTGGAGGCCATAGAAAAGCAGGATGAATGGGCGGCCTTCCGTGCCGCGGTGGATCACATCGCCGTGGCGGGGCGCTCGTTCGCCGAATTCCTGATGACGCTGCCGGACGGGTTCGTGGCGGACTCGAACCGGCCTAACCCTTACCCATCCGAAGAAACATAGAGAGGCAAACCATGGCACTATCCCGCTCCAGCAATAACGGCCCCCTCAGCGACCTGATTGTCGTCGACCTCACCCGCTACTTGTCCGGTCCTTATTGCACGCTGCTGCTGGCCGATCTCGGCGCGCGCGTCATCAAGATCGAAAGCCCGGGCAATGGCGACGATTCGCGCTACGTGCCGCCGGGAAAGAGCGGGCAGACTGCCTACTTCATGTCGATCAACCGCGGCAAGGAATCCATCGCGCTGGACCTGAAAAAGCCGGAAGACCGCGCGGTGCTGGATACGCTGATGAGCGAAGCGGACATCCTGGTGGAAAACTTCCGTCCGGGTGTGATGGACAAGTTGGGCTATTCGGCCGACACCATCGCGCAGCGCCATCCCTCGTTGATCTATGGTTCGATCTCCGGCTTCGGCCAGACCGGGCCGTGGCGCGACCTGCCCGCCTATGACCTGGTGGTGCAGGCACTCAGCGGCATGATGAGCATCAACGGCCACCCGGATGGCGAGCCTACCCGTGTCGGCACCTCCATCGGCGATCTGTGCGCGGGCGTGTACGCGGCCTTGGCCATCGTGGCGGCGGTGAACGAACGCCGCCGCACGGGACGTGGCAGCCGTGTCGACGTCGCCATGCTGGATTGCCAGGTGGCGCTGCTGGAAAGCCACTATATGCGCCACCATGTGACGGGCGAGGAGCCGGGCCGCGTCGGTTCGCGCCATCCGCTGATCACGCCGTTCGATACCTTCGCCTGCAAGGATGGCTACATCGTCATCTGCACGGTGGGCGATTCGATGTACCGGTCACTGGTGAACGCCATCGGGCTGCCGGAGCTGGCCGAGCACCCGTCCTACCTGACGCCGCGCGACCGCCTGGACAATACGGAGGCGCTGAAGCGGGAACTGGAGGCGAAGCTGGCGACCGAGGGCCGCGAGTACTGGCTGAAGTTGATCGGCGCCGCGGGCATACCCTGCAGCCCCATCAATTCGATCCCGGAAATGTCCGACAACGAACAGTTGAAGGCCCGCGGAATGTTCGTGGAGTGCGCCGCCGACGACTTCTCGTTCAAGGCGGTGCGTACGCCGGTGCGCACGCAGCCCGGCTTCGCGGAAGGCTACAGCGAGCGCGCGCCGCAATTGAATGAAGACGGTGACCGCATCCGCGGTGAACTGGCTCAGCCCAGCGTATAGAACTGCTGGCTGGCGATGAGGGTGGCGCCGCAGGAAGTCTTCATGCCCTCGACCGCGGTCTTGCGGTCGGAGCCCACATCCGGCGTGCCTTCGACGATGGTGTGCGTGCCGCTGCACTTGGGGCAGGTCACGCGATCGCCGATGCGGGCCATGGGTTGGCCGAAGACGACGACGGTTTCGTCGCCCTCGACCACGACGCCGCCGTGTGACGTGCGGTCGCCTTTACGTATGACAGGACGCGCCATGATGATGAGTGCGTAAGGGGAGAATGCGTGCGCGGTGGATGAGCGTGCGGATCAGCCCAGCGTGCCGTCGGGCGCCAGACGCACGTCACCCGAGACAAATGAGCCGTCCGGTGCCAGGCGTGCCGCGGATTCGCCGCCGATATAGTGGCCATCGGGCGTGCGTTGCGGCGTACCGGCGACGTAGGTGCCGTCCGGCGCGCGCGTGATGGCGCCTTCGCCGCTGACATAAGTGCCATCGGGGGCACGACGAGGCGCACCGCGGTAATAGTGGCCGTCGAAGGCCAGGCGGAAATCGTTGCTCATGACGGGCATACCTTATGGTTCAGGGCTAAGGGGATGCAGCCGCAAATGATATTGGCGAACCCTTGCGCCGGCATCATTATTGGTTACTCATTTTGTAAGAGAGCGTTTCGTCAGCCTTCTACTTGCCGCAACGCTATGGGATCATCCCGTCTCCTATTTCCTGCTTGCAAGATGGCTGTCGCCCGGGCGCGCGCCGGCGAGCCCTCCGCTAATCACAATGACAGACCTCGATACGTTATTGCAGCCGATACCGGGTGATGACCCGTGCGGCGAAGACATGGTGTTCTCGGCCGAATTCGACCAGATCCGTGAAGCGCGCCGCTTCGATCAACCGGGGCTGGAGCAGGGCGATTGGGTCATCGATCTGAAGGAAGCGGATTGGCCGCAGGTGGTGCATCTGTGCGGCGTCGTCCTGCGTGAGCGCAGCAAGGACATCCGTGTCGCCGCCTGGCTGGCCGAAGCATGGGCGCGCCGCGAAGGGTTTGGCGGCTTGCGCGATGGCTATCGCCTGGTCGAGGCCTTGTGCCGGGATTATTGGGAAGGCCTGCATCCGCGCGCCGAGGACGGCGATGCGGCGCAACGCATAGGCAACCTGGGCTGGCTGATCAGCCAGTCACGCCAGCTGGTCGTCGAGATCCCGCTGACCCGCAGTGAAGCCGGCCGTTATGGCCTGGCCGTATGGGACAGTGCCGTCCAGCTGGCCAATGCCATCAAGCGCGCGCCGCAAGATGCGTCTGAACTGAGCCGCGGCAAGGTCACGCAGGACCAGTTCGATGCCGCGCGCCGCGACACGCCGCCTGCGTTCTATTCCGAACTGCTGGTCGACCTGGACGGTTGTGCACAGGCCCTGGACAGCCTGGACCAACTGCTGCAAGAACGCCTGGGCGACGAGGGGCCGTCGTTCTCCGCCTTGCGTGAAGCCTTGCGCAATGCTTCTGCCCTGGCTACCCGGTTCGCTCGCGAAGCGGGACTGCTGGTGCGCAGCGACAGCGGTGCGCCGAATGCTTCCGCCGCCGGGGGCGCCGGAGCCAGTCACACCGATACCGCCAACGCAGCCCTGCGCGGGCAAGCCGAACGCCTGGAACCCACCATGACCATTCCGGAGCAATCCTCGTCTGTCGGCGGACAGCCCGCCGGCCAGCCCGCGGTCGCGCGGGGGCCGATCCAGACGCGTGACCAGGCCCTGCACCAGCTGCGTGAAGTGGCCGACTTCTTCCGCCGCACCGAACCGCACAGCCCGGTCGCCTACCTTGCCGACAAGGCCGCCAGCTGGGGCGAAATGTCCCTGCACCTGTGGCTGCGCACCGTCCTCAAGAACGACCAGGGATTGGCGGACCTGGAAGAACTGCTTGGCGTTCCCAAGACGGGGAATGAAGGATAGAAAGACTATCCGCACCCTGGCCGTGACGGTGGAAGCGCCGCCGGCACAGGGCGATAAAGAAGGTTGCCCTCACGGTAGCCGCCCCCAGGGACCCCGCCATCAACTGCCGGCGCGGAATTCGATGCGGCGGTTCTTGGCCCGGCCTTCAGGCGTGGAATTGGTCATCAAGGGCTGATCCGGCCCCACACCCACGGCGTCGAAGCGCGCGGCGGGCAGCCCCTTCTCCACCATGTAGGCCTTCACCGCATCCGCCCGTGCCTGGCTCAACGCCAGATTGGTAGGGCGGCTGCCGGAACTGTCCGTGTGCCCGATGATCTGCACCTTGTCGGCGCGGATGCGCGGCAGCACATTGGCGATCTCGTCCAGCAATTCGCGCCCACGCGTCGTCAACGTCGCGCTGCCGGTTTCGAACTCCACCGTGCGGTTCGAGAGCAGGTTGTCGAGCATCCCCTGTTCGTCCTTCGCCGCCGCCACCCTCAAGCCATTGACGATCTTGTAGGTCGGATTCAAAGCAGTCGCCAGGCTGCTGGCGATCTGCTGGCGCGAGGCCTCGTTCTGCACCTCGCCGCGCAGGCTGATCTGCGTCCCGTCGATATCCAGCTGCCCCCGATTGATCTGCTTCAAGGGTGGCGAAATCATCTTGCCGACGTGCGTGCTCCAGTTGGGCGGGGCCACCACTCCACCCACGTCGATGCGGTCGATCACATTGCCCACGCCGTACAGCTGCTGCAGCTTGGCCAGCACATCGGCCTTGGTGGCCTGGTCGGGAACGGCGCCGCTGGCCACCACCTGGCCCGGTTGGGGAACGACGTTGGCGGGCACCACCGTGGCGGCGTCCTGGGCGGCGCAGGCGCCGGACAGCGCGAAGGCCGCGGCAAAGAAAGCCAGGCGCATAGTCATGCTCCGATAAAAACTTCGCGGAAAGTGTCGAGCGCCGTGCGCAGCGACAATTTCGGTTGATCGAGATAGCTGGCCAGCTTGGCCAGGCCATGGCTGGCGCTCACGTGTTCGCTTACCCACGGCGCCTGGTCCAGCACGATGTTCTGCGCCGCCAGCACCTGCGGCGTCGACAGCAGGCTGGCCAGCGTATGCGGTGACGCCCCGCGGAAGCCGATCACCAGCCTTTGCTTGCCGGCGATCTGGCCCACGAACGTGGCCACCTCGAAATCCGCCAGCGCCAGGAACGGCGTCACCAGCGTCATCCAATAGGCCGCTACCAGGTTCGCATACATCGGATCGCTGGGCAGCGGCAAGGCCAGGCCCTGGTCCAGGTGGGACGCGCCGCTGTTCATCACGGGTTCCAGCAGGATGCCCAAGGCCAGGATCACGTCGTGCAGGCGCACTTCGTGGCCATCGCCGCGCAGCATCTGTTCCACGCGTTCCAGCGTCTGCACGTCGACGAACGTATCGAAGCCATCGTCCGGCGCGATATGGATGGCGCCTTCCAGGCTGTTCAAGGACTGCAGCCCGGAACTGGAATCCGCATCCTTGATCAGCGTCGTCGTTACCGAGTCGAGCCGGTTCCACAGGCGGCTGAACGACACCGGACTGCGCGCCATGAATTCCTGCGGCCGCGAGACCTCCAGCGACGTCGCGCTAAGGAAGGGGAAGCGTCGCCCGGACTGGTCCTGGCTGGGACGCAGGTGGCCCGCCACCGCGATCTTGCTGCGCGGACCCAGGAACGCGAAATTGAAACCCGCCGCGTCGTCGTACAGCGTCTTCCAATGCGGGTCCTGTGCCAGCAGCTCCATGGTGTTGGCGGCCCAGGCGTCCAGGCTGGCCATCAACTGGGGATGCGTGGTGCTGCGCACGAAGTCGCCGCGCGAAGGGATCTTGCCGAAGTAAGCCGCGCGGTAGGCGGGCGATTGCAAAGGTGCGTTCATTATTTGCCCCCTGTACGAGCGGGGGCGGGCGCCGGCGCTGCCACACGGTTGTCCGCCACGTTGGCCGGCGTGGGTGCCACCACCGCCTGGGGCAGGCGCAGATTGCGCAGGCCCTGGCCGCTGGAAGGTTCGCTGGCGCCAGACCCGGCCGCCTGGGCGTTGCTGATGATGCGTAGCGTGACGGGGACCGAAACGCCGGCTTTGGACCAGGTCATATTGAAACTACCGTCTGGATTGGAAGTGCGTTGCGCCGAACCTATGAGCTTCTCCAGGCCGTAGCGGCCGGGCTCGTTCACCACCTCGACCACGCTGCCATCGAAGGCCGTGGCCGTGATGCGGGCACCCGGGGCGCCCTGGGCATTGGGCCACACGAAATTGACCCACTGCGGCGGCGTATTGCGATAGCGCAATTGCTGGCCGTCGATCTCGATGGTGTACTCGGTCACGCCCTGGGCGGGCTTGGGCTGGATCTGGAACAGCGTCTGCGGCTGCGCTGCCGCGCCCCCGCCGGCCGCCGCGCCCGACAACGGCGCCACCCACTGGGAGAAATTGGCGGTGAAGGTCGGCAGCAGGTTCACGCCCAGGTCGCCCCAGGTACGCGCCGTCAACACGTCGCCGCGGCGCACGGTCAGCGGGCTCAGCGTGTCGGACACGAACTTGGCGATGGCGCCTTGCGGGCCGAAGATCTGGCCGATCTCCTGCGAGCTGGCTTCCACGGTGGCGTTGGGCGAGAAGGGATACTTCTCGGCCAGGTCCTGGTTGAAGGGCTGGTAGATTTGTGCCGTCCACACCTTGTTCAGTTCACGTTCGGCGGGTTGCAGCGTCACCGCATAGGCCTGCACCAGCGGGCGCACCAGCAGCGGGCGCAGCGTTTCGCGCTGGGTATCGGTCAGCCCGGCCAGCATCTGCTCGTCGACAATCTTCAAGGCGTCGGCCAGTTCCGATTCCTTGCCTTCCAGCGTCTGGCGCATCAACACCAGCGCGCCGGGGCCGGGATCGCCCTGGTTGTTGAGCGTGTTGAAGCGCGTGCGAATCTTCGACAAGGCCGCCATGTAGTTGCCCAGCAGCGACTGGTTCTCATGGGCCACCACGAGGCGCGCCACGTCGGAGAACTCGCGGCCCACCGGTCCCATGGGCAAGGTGTTGTTGGGATTCTCCTTGACCTGCGGGGCCGTGCTCTGGCGCAGCACTTCACGCTTGAACCAGGCCACCACGCCGGTCTGCGTCTGCTGCAGGCCGGTGCTGATCAGCGACGGATTGTCCCAGGACGTCTGGTCGTAGGCGGTGTTGATCAGCTTGGCGATGGGCGAGGTTTGCGGATCGCCCAGGCGGTTCATCGCGTCCACGGCCTGGCTGAAGCTGGTGAAGGGCTGGATGCTGACGCCGCCGAGAAACTTCTTCCATTCCTCCGCGTATTCGGTCTTGTACATCGTGTCCAGGCTCTTCTGGATCTGCTCCGGGCTGCCTTCCAGCGTCAGGTCGTCGCGCGCATTCACGCCCAGCACCCAGTCGGTGGTCTGCAGTTCCTTGCTGGAAGCTTCGCGGATGGCGGGCTGCACGTACTGCTCCCAGGCCTCGCGGGTGAACGTGCCGGGAATGGCGTAGCTGCCGGCCATCACCACGTTGTCCTGGTTGCCGACGATGCGGGCCACGGTCATCGTCTGGAAGCGGGTGGCGGCGCGTGCCTTGATGGTGGCGTAGGCGCGTTCGCGCGCCGGCATGCCTTGCATCACGGTGCGCAGATTGCCGCGAGTGCGCTCGACCAGCGCCAGGTTCAGGTTGATGCGCGGCCATTCGGTGTCGGAAGAGCGCGAAGCGTAGAAGGAGATCATGCGCTCCGCATTGCGGATCAGGGCGTCGCGCGGCATGGTGCCGCGGTTGGTCTCCAGCCAGCCGCGCCAGAAGCGCGTGATCTGGTCTGACAGATGGGTCGGGTCGACGTGCTCCCGGTTCGACATCATCAGGTAAGTCTTCAGCGCGTTATAGGCGTCCTGCGGATTGGTCGGCGAGGAGTCCTGGAACAGCGTGTCGGGCGCCGCGGCCGCCACCGGCACGGGGCGCGCCGCCGGCTGGCCGTTCGCATTGGCGGGGGTGCCGAAGCTGCCGACCCGCGCCAGGTAGTCTTCCAGGCTGCCCTTGACCGGCATCAGCATGATCTGGTTCAGGCCGGCGTAGTACTCCTGCAGCAGCCGATGGCGCAGCTCGTCGCCCTGGTACAGCCCCAGGCCCAGCGACACGGGCCGGCTGGTGGCGTAGCGGTCGAGCTGCTCGATGCGGTCCTGCAGGATCTGCATGGCTTCCAGGCGGCTTTGCAGGTCGGAGCCTTCCTGCTGCATGCGCACGACCTTGTCCATGTCGGCCTGCACGTTCGAGGCCAGCTGGCGGTTGCCCATATAGGACCAGGTCCAGCCGCCCAGCACCAGGCCCAGCACCAGCACCAGGCCGAAGAAGCCCAGGTAGCGCATGCGCACCTTGCCCGGGCTGGCGTGCTGGCGCACCAGTTTCTTGTCGGAAAAGATGACGTTGGAGAACAGGTCACGCAGGAAGTAGCCGTTGTGCGAGGACACGTGCTGCGTGGTCTCGCGCCGCGACGCCGTCAGGGCGAAGCGTTCGGCCAGCTTGTCGGTGGAGGTGCTGCGGGCCACGCCTTCCTGCAGGGCGCTGGTGAAGTAGAAGCCGCGGAAGATGGGCTTGTACTGGAAGGGATTGGTCTCGAACAGCGTGGACAGGAACGTCCGCAGTGCCGGCTTGATCGAGGCGAATTCCAGCGGGAAGGTCAGCAGGCCGGGGGGCAGGTCGCCGGAGCGGCGCAGGGAGATCTGCGCGGTGCCCATTTCCTTCAGGCCTTCGTAGAGTTCGTCGAAGCGCGTGTCGAACAGCGACAGCACGTCGCGGCTTTCCTCGGCGCCATAGGGCAGGGTGGCGCCCCACACGCGGTTGCGTTCCCGTTCGTCGCTGTCGGCGAAGAACTCGTCGAAGCCGGAGATCAGGTCGGCCTTGGTGAAGATGATGTAGACCGGCGCGAAGACTTCCAGCCGGTCTATCAGTTCCTGGACACGCTGGCGCAGGTTCTTGGCCAGCTCGATGGCGAATTCCGGTCCGGACGCCGACAGCTCGTCGATGCTGGCGGCCACGATGATTCCGTTGATGGGCGCGCGTGTACGGTGCTTCTTGAGCAGGTCCAGGAAGCCCAGCCATTCGTCGCGGTCTTCCTCGTGCACGGAGTAGCGGCCGGCGGTGTCGAGCAATATCCCTTCCGTGGTGAAGAACCAGTCGCAGTTACGCGTGCCGCCCACGCCGCGCACGGCGGCGCCGTTCTTGTCGGCGAAGGGGAATTGCAGGCCTGAATTGATCACCGCGCTGCTCTTGCCGGCGGCGGGGTTGCCGATGACGATGTACCAGGGCAGTTCGTACAGGGCCTGGTTGCCGGACAACTGGCCGATCTTCGACGTCTTGATGGTGCGCACCGCTTGCGACATGCGTTCGCGCAGGGCCTGCACGTCGCCGCGCGAGGTGCTCTTGCCGGTCTGCGCCTGCTTTTCCAGCACGTCGCCCAACTGGTCATTGGCCTTGCGTGACCGGGCGCGGCGGATGATGAAGAACAGCAGCCACAGCACCAGGAAGACGCCTAGCGCCGTGCCGGCCCACATCAGCCCCGTCTCTGGCGTATCGGCCAGCAGGAACAGGAAAACCAGCAGGGCGATCAAGCCGAAGAAGATGAACGTCTTCGGGCTGGAGGCGATGCGGGATAACCAGGAGCGAATATCGCTCAGGAAACTGGTGAAGCTGGAAAACAGTCCGGAAGGGCTGGTCATGTCGAGGACGGAAGGGAAGGATTCGTCGGAGGATACGATTCGAAGCTGGCCACGACGGCGATGCCGCGCAGCAGGGGATCCTGGGTCAGCACGGCCAGCACCGGCGCATTCAGCGCCTCGCTGGCGTCGGCGGCCAATGCCAGGGCCAGCAGGGCCGCGCCAGCGCCGACATGGCCGCAGCCATTGCCCGCGGCCAGGCAGTCTTGATTGGGGTCCAGATGGGGCGCGAGTGCAGATGCCAGTTGCAGGATCTCGATGGGCCGGCTGCCGCGATGGTCGGCGTCGCTGACCAGCGCCGCCAGACTGCCGGCGGCCAGGCCCTGTTCCTGCAGCAGCGTCTGCGCCAGGCCGGGCAGGGCCGGATCGGCGGCGGCGCCGCGCGCATCGGCCGAGGCCGCGCGACTGGCGTAAGGCGCCAGCGTTGCGACGTACTGGCCTTGCCCTGGCGCCGGCACTGCCGCCAGCAGCAGCGCGGCCGCGGCTTCGCCCGGCACCATGCCTTGCGGCTGTTCGGCCGTCATCAGGCGGCGCTGGCCTTGCCACGCGCTGGCGCGGCCTTGGCTGATGTAGGAATCCGCGGCGGCGACGATGCGCAGGGGCGAGGGTTCGGGTCCGAGCGGGCCGTTGTTGCGGGCGAGGTCGTTGCGGCCGGCGTTGTTGCCAGCGTTGTTGCCGGTGTTATTGCCGGTGTCCCTGGCTGCATTCGTATCGAAGCGCGGAACCTGGCTGGTGCCGCCCGCGTTATTGCGGTAGGACGTGGCCGGCGTCGCGGCCTGTGCCTGGGCCCGGGCCTGTATCTCGGCTTGTGCTTCGGCCGTGCGCATGCCGATGGTGTGGAGATGTGCCGGCACGGTGGTGTCGTCGCTGACCTCGTGTGTCACCAGGGCCAGGCGGGCTGCCGGCCACGCCGCGCCGGCGGCGGCTATGCCACGCAGGGCACCGGCCGCGACCGGGACGGCGCGATCCCGCGCGGCGGCGGTCCACGCGCCCGGCAGCATCACGTCCACGTGCAGCATGGGCCAGTCCTCGTCCTTCTCGCTGGGCCCTGCCGGCATCCGAACGGACAGGACATGGTCCACGGCGCGGTCGCGGGCGTCCTCCATCACGGCGCGCAGCAGCGCGGTCGCGCGCAGGGCCTCGTCGTCCTGGGCCTCGTACGGCACGTCGGCGGCGACGGCCTGCATGCGCAGTTCGTTGGTATCCAGCGTGCCGACACGCGCGCCGAACACAGGAAAACCGCGCACGTCCTTCAGTTGCGGATCGAGTTGGGGGCGGCCCTGTTCGGCCAGAGCCTGGCGCGTGCTGGCGGCATCCGCGCCGACCGCGGTGCGCACCGATGCGCCCAGCAGAGCGAGGCGCGCCGTCAGGGTGCGTTGCGCTGGCGCCGCGGCCGTCGCCGTCGCCGTGGTCGTGGCCGCCGCGCCCTGGGCCTTGGGCGCGCGCGCGGCGCGGGCCGTGCGCAGGCCCAGCCAGCCCAGGCACAGCAAGGTCAGCGGCAGTACGAACAGCAGCAGGGCGATGTCCACCGCCGTGGGCAGCGCGCGCGTTTCCTGCCACCAGATGATGACGGCCAGCCACACCACGCCGAACACCAGCGCAATGATCAAACCGGACTTGAGGAGACGGGACATATCTGGATTACGAGGGCAGCGTTATGTTTTTGATTCGGGATCGGGGCGGTTCGGCGCGTTTCAGGTTTGGTCGTTCCGGTCTGTGCGTTCGGGTCTATACGTTTAGGTTTGTTCGTCGGGATTCAAGCGGTCATTTTTGTGGCGGCGGCTGCCCCAGCTTCACGCCGGGCTTGTGGAACTCCACGTGGCCGTAGTCTGCGAACTTCCAGTGGCCGCCCCATGTCAGGCCGACGCGCTCCGCCACCTCGCCATAGAGCTGGTAGCCGCGTAGCGCCCAAGGATCCTTCTCCGAGATGACGATCTTGCCATCGCGCAGGAATGCGTTGTCCGCGGCCAGGCCGTATTGGTGATAGCTCTGCCAGGCGCCGGCGTTGGTCACGACCGGGCCATCCTTGTCCAGCAGTTCCTGTTGCCGCTCGGGGCTGCGGTAGCCCTCGATCAACACCATCTCGTAGCCGTACTGATCGCGCATGATCTGGTAGACCAGCAGCAGGCGCTGGGTGAAATCGGCGTCCAGCAATTCCCACTTGCGGCTGGCCGTGACGATGTTCGGACGCACCATGACCACCTCGGCGGTGGTGAAGGCTTCCGGGGGCAACGGGGGGGGCGGAACCAGCCTTTCCCCAGCCAAAAGCGCTTCAATTTGTACGTTAGGATTTCGTAAATCCGTCTCGTAAACAAATGTGTGATTGTGTCTCATGAGGAAAGCAAAAAAGGTCGGAAGAGACACCACCAATACCACCAGGCCCGTTTGCCAGCGGTGGCGATTCATGAAGCTGCCCACCCCTTTTCCCGCCGCCGCGACGCCTCCGGCCACCCCGCCGAGCAGGCCGCCCACCCGGCCGCCAGCCCGTTCTGTCGAGCGGGCGACACCACGGCGCAGGCCATGCAGGCAGGCGCGTATTCCCCGCAGCGTCGTAGTGCGCAGCGCGGGGAAAAACAGCCATGCCGAGATCAAGACCGCGGCGAGAAAGTAGACGGGCAGAAGGATGAGCAAAAGAGGTCACCAGGGCGAAGGCGTAATCTTTTGTCTTAACTGCGGTTGAAGCAATAGCGTCAACGCATCAAACTCGCGTCTGAGTTCCTGAAATCGTAACAAGGTGCAATGCCTGATGGGCATGACCGGAACGCGATCGACGACCTGGATAAACGGAGGGCATGGGCCCTCGCAACACGGGTAGACGCATGGCATTAGACGACGCGACATCGGCCGCACCCGGCCGGACGCCCAGCCTGTTGGCGGGACGTTCGGATGCGGGCGCGCGCGATTCCCAATCGTCACGAATCCTGGCAGCGCTGGAAGGCCGCGCGCCGCAGGCGGAACGGCAGCACATGCCGGCCGCGAAGAAGCGTTCTTCGCGCGCGTGGTGGTTGTTGCTCCTGATCCTGTTATTGATAGGGGCCGGGGGCGGCGCCGCGTGGTGGCGCATCCAGCAGAAGGCGAGGGCCACGGAGATGCCGTCGGGGACGGTCATTGCGAACGGCAATGCCGGTGGCGCTGGCCAGGCCGGCGCGGCCAATGCCGCGGCTGGCAATGGTGCTGGGTCCGCAGGCAGTTCGTCCTCTGGCGCTGCGCTGCCGGCTTCGGCGCCTGGTGCGTCTGCCGCGCCTGCCGCGTCTGCTTCAGGCAATGTGGACAAGTCCGCCGCCGAGGCCGCCCCGCCCGCGACGGCATCCATCGTCGATGCACCCGGTTCGAATCGCGATGCGAATTCGATCGCGGCTGCCGATGCGCGTCGCGCCGAGGATGACAAGCCGCCATCCAATCCCTTGTCGGCATTGGCCGCTGCGCCCGCCGTACCGCCGCAGCAGGCCGCGTTGGCGGAGCACAAGCCGGCGGACGGCAAAGGCGCTGCCGCCAAGAGCGAAGGCAAGGCGGCTGCTCGCAACAGCCACACCGCCAAGGCCAAGAAGAAACCCGACGGCGACGCCGCGCTGCTGTCCGCGCTGATGTCCTACGGCCTGCCGCCGCCCACCTCGGCGACGGCAACCGCCGCCTTGCCCGGCGCGCCGCTGGCCGAACGCCTGCAACAGTGCCGCCGCAAGCCTTTCCTGGAAAGCGAGCAATGCCGCTTGCAGGTGTGCGCCGGCCAATGGGGCCTGGCGCCCGAATGTCCCAATCCGCAGGCGCAGACGCAGACACCGAAGCGTCCCTGACGTGTCCTATCCATCGCCGATCTACTACCCATGACGACGAATGCCCTGGCCGACTTGCTCAGTTCCAACGCCCGGCTCTACAGCCTGGATGGCGAAGGCGCCCTGGCGCGCCTGCACGTCGAAGCCTGGATAGCCCGCGAGGCATTATCGGGCCTGGGCGAGTTGCGCATCCTGGCCCTGGCCGACGATGCCGGGCTGGACCTGGACGACATGGTGTCGCGCCCCGTGACGCTGTGGACCACGCGCGCTGACGGCAGCCGCTATGGCCGCAGCGGGGTGCTGCGGCAGGCTGAACTTCTGGCTGGCGATGCAGGCATGGCGCGTTACCGCCTGACCGTCGTGCCATGGTTGTGGCTGGCGACGCAGCAACGCCGCAGCCGGATGTTTGAACAGCGTGCATTGCTCGACATCGTGCAACACGTGCTGGATGGCTATGAAGGGTGCACCAGCCAGATCGCCGACGATGTGCAGGATTACCTGGCCGATCTGCCGGTTCGCCCCTACACCACCCAATACCGCGAATCCGATTACGACTTCCTGTCGCGTCTGCTGGCCGAAGCAGGGCTGGGCTGGACGTCGGTGGAAGATGAAGACGCTCCGCTGAAACATGCGGTGCGCATCTTCGCCGACAGCCGCGGTTTGCCGGAGGATCCTGAATCGGCGCAGCAGGGCGTGCGCTTCCACCGGGCCGATGCCACTGAGTCGCGCGACACCGTGCAGGCGTTCGCGCGCCGCTATCGGCAGGGCGCCGGCCGGGTGACCGTGCTGGGCTGGCATGCGTCAGGGAAATACGCGGTGTCTGGTGAAGCCAGCGCCAGCAGTGCGGGCGGCGACGATGCTTTGGTGCCAGAGTGGTACGAAGCCGCGGGCCACGGTGCGTTCGAGAACGAAGCCCAGGCGCAACGCCAGGCCACCGTCGCGCTGGAAAGCATACAGGCGCGCATTGAAACCTTTGCAGGCCGTGGCGGTGTGCGCACCTTCCGATCAGGAACGCGTTTCCGCCTGGACGATATGTCGCCGTTGGGGCCATCCAGCGAAGAGGGTTTCGAACCTCTGTTTGCGCTGGATCGCATCGAACACGTCGGTGTGAACAACCTGCCAGTTGCCGCGCAGGCAACGTTGGAAACGCAACTGGGCGGTATGGCGCAATGGTTGGATTACGACACGCCGCCGTACGCCGACGAGCGCATGGTTGTCCCGACCGATGACCACCACGCGCAGACGCCCGATGCTGCCGTCCTGGCAAAGGCCCGTGCCGTGGGCTACGCCAACGCCTTTGACGCAGTGCGTTGCGATCGCCCGTGGCGCGCTGCGCTGGCGGGCGGCCGTGGCGCCCGTTTCCACGCCGCATCGACGGCCCATGGCGTGCATACCGCGTTGGTGGTCGGCGCGGACGGCACGGGCGGCGCAGCGCAGTCCGGCGACACCGAAGAAATCCACCGCAACCGGCGCGGCGACGTGCGGGTTCGTTTCCACTGGCAGGAAGCACAAAGCGACGGCGAAGCACATAGCCGCTGGGCCCGCGTGGCACAACGCCAATCCGGCGCCGGCATGGGCATGACCTTCGTCCCGCGCATCGGCCAGGAAGTGCTGGTACGTTTCCTGGACGATGACATCGACCAGCCGGTCGTCGTGGGCGCCGTCTACAACGGCCGTGGCGAGGGCGGAGCACCTGCCACGCCAGGCGGCCGCACGGTACAGGAAGCCGACACCTCGGCCTTCGCCGCCGCACGCGACATGATCCCCAGCGGACAGGCCAACCTGGCCGGCGGCAACGCCCCGGCATGGCACGGCGCGGCCGCCGCCGACGACGCCCACCGCAACGCCGCTGCCCTAAGCGGTTTCAAGAGCAAGGAATTCGGCGGCGCGGGCTACAACCACGTGGTGTTCGACGACAGCGACGGTCAACAGCGTCTGCAATTGAAAAGCACCCAGTCCGCCACCGAACTGAACCTCGGCCACATCATCCACCAGGCCGGCAACTATCGTGGCGGTGTCCGCGGCACCGGCGCCGAACTGCGTTCCGATGCCTACGGCGCGGTGCGTGGCGGCGCAGGCGTCCTGATCACGTCCTACCACGGCGACGACACCGAGCCCGCCGGGGAAGCAGCCGGCGTGCAAGCACTGGCCAAGCAGGCCGACAAGCTCTCAAGGACCCTGGACAAAGGCGCGGCCGATCACGAGGGCGTGCGCCTGGCCGCCGCGGCAGGAACCGAAAAGCCCGACACCAGCATCCTCGACGACAAGAAAGCCCCCCTGGCCGCCATGCAGGCAGCCGTCGCCTCGGGTGTCTCCGGCGAAGACCTGCCTACCGCAAAGCGCGACGCGGCCGATCGCAATACCCAGACGGGCGACGGCAAGGTTCCCCACCTGGGCGACGCGGCCATCTTCGTGGCCGCGCGCGCGGGCCTGGTGCAGACCGCAGGCGAACACATGCAGGTGACCGCCGGCGAAACCGTACATTGGTCTGCCGGACGCCACCAGAACCTGGCGTCCATGGGCAATCTGCGCGTGCACACCGGCCAGGCGCTGGGCGTGGTGGCAGGCGTGCAGCGCGGCGGCGAGCCGGGGCTGAGCGTCATCGCCGGCCAGGGCCCCTTGCTGGTGCAGGCGCAGAAAGACGTGATGACCGTCACCGCACGCGAAGCCGTCCACGTTTCCAGCGCGTCAGCGCAGGTCGAACTGGCCGCGCCCAAGCGCATCCGCATCGCCACGGCGCAGGGTGCCAGCATCGTGCTGGAAGGCGGCAACATCACCGTCAACGCCCCGGGCCGCATCGACGTGCACAGCGCGGACAAGAAATTCACCGGCCCGGATTCCATGTCGTATTCCCTGCCGGCCTTCGCCCAGGGCGAAGATGAACCCTTCAAACTGGGCTTGCGCCTGCAGGACATGCCGGGCGCGCATGGCGTGGCACCGGAGGGCGAAACCTGGCGCATCGTCAAGGTGCCGTCCGACCTGGCATCGGTGGACGAGGGCGGCCGCCTGGATCCCGCGATTTTCGATTCAAGCCAATGGGACGAGGTGCTGCACGAAGGCACCACCCCCGCCGACGGCACGCTGGCCCTGGACGAGGCCCAGCAGCGCGCGCTCAACGCCAAGGTGACGCAGTACCCCGGCCGCGTGTGGCTGGTGCGGGGGCTGCACGCGCAAGCCATGACGCCGGCCCGCTACAGCACCGACGGCTCGCAGGCTTCTTCCAACAAGGTGCTGGACGCCCTGAACTTCGCGCGCAACGGCACGCGGCTGGACGGCAACTATGCCGACTGGCTGAGTGAACACGCGGTCGCCGACGGCGACGTCCAAGGCGTGGGACAACTGAAGCCGAAGACGGACGCCTGAACCTTCCTGAAACCATGGCCGATATCGACATCGACAAATACACCGCGCAGATCGTGCCTGACACCATGACCACGGTGTCAGGGCAATATTTCGATCTGGCGCAGCCCTTCGCCATGCCGCGCTACGGCAACGAGTGCACGCACTACGTCACCGGCCGCGACTACATGAAGGCCGTGGCCGATGCCATCCGCGGTGCCAAGAGCTTCATCATGCTGGCTGACTGGCAGATGGACTATGACGTCGAACTGGACAATCGCGGTCCGAAAAAGGGGCATCCCGACCGCCTGTCGGAACTGCTGGCCAACGCCATCGGCCGCGGTGTCCACGTGCGCATCTTGCTTTACGATTCGATCCGGTACGCACTGGATACGCACGACGACACGACGCAGTCCATGCTGCTCAACCTGCCCAAGGGACCTGGCTCGATCAAGGTCATGCTGCAGAACCCCAACACGGGCCGCGTCACCAGCAACCAGAATTTCTCCCATCACCAGAAATTTGTCGTGGTGGATGGCCAAATGGCTTTCCTGGGCGGTATCGACCTGGCCTATGGCCGTTGGGAGACGCCGTCCTTCGACGTCATCATCGATCCTGACGTACACGTCATCAACGATGCCTACAACATGCAGTTGTCGACGTCGCGCCAACTCAAGGACACCGAGACCGCATTGACGCAGGCGCACGGCAACCGTCCCGGCTTCCGCGAACCGCTGGCCAAGGACAAGACCGTGTTGGATCCGGAGACCCAGCCGCGCGAACCTTGGGAAGACGTGGCCCTGTGCGTGAAGGGACCGGCCGCGTTCGACGTATTCGTGAACTTCGTCTTGCGCTGGAATAGCTTCGCGGGCAGCGGCACCAATACCTTTGACGGCGCGATGGATACCAGTTGGTTCGACCGTGCGCGAGGGGCGCAGTACCTGGTCGATCCCCTGCAGAAGGGAGTCGGCAAGGCCACGGTGCAGATCTGCCGCTCGGCCTCGGCCACGCAGTTGCGCGACGAACTGGCCTTATGGGACGACAACCATCGCTACGTCAACGACGACTGGAAGTCGCCCAACCCGAAACGGCGGAAGATCGTCCAGAATGCCCGCTCGGCGTGGTCCATGTATCACCAGACCAGCATCCGCGACGCCATGGTCAACTGCATCCGGTCGGCGCAGGCCTTCATCTACATCGAGAACCAGTTCTTCATGTCGGATTGTGGCGTCGATCAGCTGGGCACGGCGCCGCCGTCGACCAATCCCATCGTGGCTGAATTGGCCAATGCGGTGGGGCGGGCCATCTATGCGGGCCGCCCGTTCCATATCTACCTCGTATTGCCGGAGCATGCCGAGGGCATGCTGGAAGACAAGGCGGTGGCCGCGCAGGCCTGGTGGGCCTTGCAGGGCGTCAAGCGCGCCCGCAACAGCCTGATCAACCGGATCAACTCGACGCTTTACACCAAGGAAATCCGCAAGCGCAAGATAACGGACAAAGCGCCCACCAACAGCGCCGTTCGTGCCGCATTGGCGAGCTGGGGCATGGCTGACGAGTGGAAGAAGTACCTGACTCCTTTGAATCTGCGCAACTACGGTAGTACCCGCAGCAATGTGCTGACCGAAATGATCTACGTCCACAGCAAGTTGACCATCGTCGATGATGCGGTAGCCATCATCGGCAGCGCCAACATCAACGATCGTAGTCTGAACGGCAATGGCGATACGGAGCTGGCTGCCGTGGTGGTCGATGATGACGGCGCGCAGATGACCGACGTCGGCGATGGCATACGCACCGTCACCCGCAAGTTCGCGCGCGAATTGCGCATGCACATCTGGCGCAAGCATTTCGCCCTGCTGGTGGAACCGAATTCAAAGGGCGTGCAGAAGGAAGACGCGCCGCCCGCCGGCGTCGATATCGGCAAGCCGCTGGCCACCGCCACCATCAAGGCCATACAGGAACGCGCGCATGCCAACCGGGAAGCCTATAGCACCGTATTCACCCATACGCCGCGCAACAGCTTCAAGGACCTGCTGCAGGGGCGCAAGCAGTATCCGTTCATCATGCACAAGGTCGCCCGTCCCGATCCGAATCTGCCGGTCATGACCGGCACGGGGGGCATCCCGGTTTCCAGCATGACGATGGTCGAGACAGACAGGCCCACGAGCAATCACGACTTCACCAAGGCGCCCCCTTTGCAGTCAGGTTATATGAAGGGCCATGCGCACGACATCGGCAAGGCCGTGGGTTACCTGCGCGCGCATGTCAAAGGCTTCTTCGTGGAAATGCCGCTGGATTGGGGCAATGGCGAGACCAAGACTCCGCCGCCGCCGATACACAGTGATTCCATGATCGCCGAGCAGCAAAAGCCCGACCAGAGACTGGATCCGCTCAACGCTGATGCTCGCGAAGAAGCGGTAACCTGACGCCTCGCACATCAAGGAGAACGATTTGGACACGCGGGCTTTGCTCGAAGGCTTCCTGGACGCCAGCGCGTTGGGCATAAGGGCGACCTGGTTCGTCTATCCCATCCTGCTCGTCATCGGCATCGCCGCGGAATTCTCGCGGGGAAAGAACGCCCTGGGTTCGACCGGCTTCCGCAGCTTCTTCACCGCGCTATCGATCGTCCTGATCCTGTTCGCCCTGGTGTGGGAAGTGCTGTGCTTCTACGAATCCCAGGCGTATGACCGCCAATACTTCTACGGCGTCATCGAGATAGGCCTGTACATGCTGCCGACGGTGGTTTTCGCGATCCTGCAGATCGTGCTGCACTACTGGCGCGCCGGCAGGCAGGGCGCGCCAGGATAAGTCGCGGTGCTGGATCTGCGCGGCCCGCAGGCCGCGCTTCCAAGGGCTCGCGCCTCAGGCTCCGGCCCTAAGCCGCCTCGTCATCGAACTTGAACTTGGCATAGCGCAGCGAATATTCCAGCGGTTGCGATTCCTCGGTGTGGACCCGTTCGGTCGAGCCGGTCAGCGGCGTATCGCCCATCCAGTGATCGGCTTCCGGTTTGTGCTGGACCGTGAAGGGCATGTCCTCGAACTTCTCGCCCAAGGCGTCGTTGTAGACCACCTGCTGGGTATAAGTGCCCGTGCGGGCCGCGGGTAGTTGCGGCAGTTGGGCGCTGTCCGACGCCGGACCTTCGAAGCTGTGGCTGGCGCCCTTCACCGAGAACAAGCCCGGCATCTTGAACACGATATCGCCGCCCTGCAGCGTGACGCTGGCGCCGCCGGCAATCAGGGTGACGCTCTCCTTCGCCAGGACGTCGATGCCCGCTTCGGTGGAGGTCACCGTCACGTCCTTGTCGGCCAGCAGCTCCAGCGCGTCCGTATGGGCCCGCAGGGACACCGGGGACTGTGCCGCGATGGCGCGCACGCCTTCCTGGTCGGCATAGAAGCCCGCCGCCTGGCCCGCCACCATGGCGAAGGTCTGGCGCGCCGACACATGGACGTCGTCCTGCGCCGAAGCGTGCACGTCGCCGGTCGCATGCAGCACCGCGGACGCAGGCGTGGACAGGTTCATGGACACCGGTGCATCCAGCACGACGCGCGCGTCGGCGATGCCGTCTACCGGGTCCGTGCCGTCGCGGCTTTCCATGCTGGCCTTGTTGGCAGCCTGCCCGTTCACTGTCGCGGGCAGCTTGCCTTCCTGTTCCGGGTCCACCGCCTTGATGACGTCGTCGAAGCCATCGTTGGCCCGCAAGGCCTGCGCCTTGCGCTGCACGGCCGTGGCATCCAGCCGCTGTGCAACGTTCTGCGCCTGGCGCAGCCGCTGCACGGTATTGGGCGTGGCCAGCGTTGCCGTGGCCTGTGCATCCGCCGCGGAAGACAGCAGCATGCCCTGGCCGGAGCGCAGCACGGTCCAGGCATCGCTGCGCAGTTCGAAGCCGCTGCCACGCCACGCGCCGCGATTGGCATCGGCGGCCGACTGCGCCACCAGATGGCCCAGGTTCAACTGGCTGGCCGCGGTGGACGTGGCCATCTGCATGCGCAACTGGCCGCTGGTGTCGTCGAACAGCCATTGGTTGTGGCCCGATCCATCCAGGGCCTGGCTGTGCCAGCCGCTGAGCACGCCGCCATGGTTGGCGCCGCCATCGACGCCGGCCGAGTAGGGCGGCAGGTCGCTGTCGTTATAGAGTTGCGCCGCGATGACCGGCTGGTCGATGTCGCCATCGAGAAACTCGACGATCACTTCGGTGCCCGAGCGGGGAATATGGTGGCCGCCCCAGTTTGGGCCGGCCTGGCCCGTGGCCACGCGCAGCCAGGTGCCGCTGGCATCGCTGCCCGGCGCGTTGCCGCGCGTGTCGCCATGGCTGCGATGCGCCAAGCCGCCGGCCAGCGGCTTTTCGCCACGCTGCCAGGGGAACTGCACTTTCACGCGCAGGTCGCGGCCGGAGGAAATCGGTGTCTCGTCGCTCGCCACCACCTGCGCGATGACGGCTTCCGGCGCGGTCGGGCGCGCGCGCCACGCGGGCAATACGGCGGCCGCGCGCGGCTGCGCTTCGAAGCGATTCACATAGCGGCCCTTTTCCAGGTCGGTCGACCCCGCCAGGCTGGCGGCCTGGCTGCCCAGGTTGTTGGCCACCTCATGGATCACTCGCAACGTTGTGTAGTCGTGGCCCAGTTCGTCGATGGCCTGGCCCCCCGTAGCGCCATTGCCGCCGTTCCCGGCATTGCTCGCCGCCGTGCCGCTAGCGCCGCCGCCTTGCCCGTCGTAACGGTCGTGGCCAGTCATCTCGAAGGTATCGCCGGGGCTCAACTGCCGTACCGTGCCGCCGCCTTCGTAACGCACCTGGCGTGCCTCCAGCGCGCGCAGGCGCAGCGCGGCCACGCGGTTGGCGTCGTCGCCGTCGGCATAGCGGCCGTGACCGTCGTAGTCGTAGTCTTCCAGGTTGGGCAGCTTGCCGGCATCCTCGCTGGATGCCAGCTGCGCCGCGTGCGCCTGCAGGGTCTTGTCGTCCCACGCGCTGCGCGTCACGGTATTGGACTGCACCGTCAGGGCGGAGTGGAAGCGGGTGATGGTGTCGCTGGTTTCGGTGGCGTCGCTGCGATGGAACCTGATGGGCGAAGCCGCGCTGGCGGGCAGTGACGCGCCGGCATCGAACACGACCAGTTGATGGCGCGCGGCGGCGGCGTCCCCGCCGTCGCTTTCGCTGTCGCCTTGCTGATGCACGAAGCGAAAGGCCAGTCCGTCCTCGGCCAGGATGCGCTGGACGAACTCCAGGTCGGATTCGCGATACTGGGTGCGCACCGCCCGCTTGGGCGGTGTCGTATTCACCTCGAAGGCATACGACGACAGCGGATAGTCCGCAAAGATATCCGTCAGGATGTCGATCGACGTCTTGTCCTGGAAGATGAAGCTGTCGCGTCGCAGCGCCAGCGCTTGCAGCCACGGCCCCGCGTGAATGCGATAACGTGCCAGGCCGCCATCCGCGCCCAGGTTGTCGATGCCGGTGACCATCATGTGCCAGCGCCGCGTCGAACGGTCGGCCAGCAACAGGTCGATGCTGATCTCGCGCCCCAGCATGGGCGTCACGTCCAGCTGCGTGGACGTCGACAGGCAATCGAGCGTGACGCTGAACAGGCGCGACACCCCTTCGTCCAGGACGCAGCGTTCGGCGACGAGTGCATCGCCCAGCGGCGTGCTGGCGCGCAGCAGACGGGTGTCCTGCGTCAACAGGGCCGTGTTCAAGGTGGCGTAGGCGAGGGCAGTGTCCATGGTGGCGCGAGCGTAGGCGGGGCCGAAGCCGAAGGTGAAGAAAGGATCAGTGCGTCAGGATTCAGGGCAGTGAAATCGTCAGGTGAGCCACGCGCGGTCCCAGCTTGACCACGTCGTGGTACGGCGCCATGGCGGTCTGCATGTCGTTGCCCAGTTGGTGGTTCAAGCCGAAATACGCCAGCAGCCCCAGCAAGGCAAAGGTCGCGCCCACGGTCCACAGCGGCACGTCGCGCTTGATGGCATGCGAAATCTTGTCGGGAATGGCCCAATGGGGGGCGAAGCCGGACCGCTTGCCACGCAGCAAGGCGATCTCATCGCCCAGGCGGGCAGTCAGGTAACCCAGCTTCTCCTGCCCTTCGATCAGGTACTTGCCCTGGAAGCCCAGCAGCAGGCACATGTAGTAGACCTCCAGCGACTGCAGGCGGCGGCCGCCCTGCGCGCGCAGGTCTTCCAGGCGACTGAAGAAGTTCTCGCCGGCCAGCTGCTCGCCGAACAGGGTCAGCTGCAGCGGCTGCAGCATCCAGCTGTCACGGATGGTGAACCTGGAGTTCAGCACGGTTTCATCCACCGCCGCGCAGAAGGCGTACTTGGTGGCGTAGATGTCCTCGGCGGGCAGGTCCTGCTTTTTGGCGCTGCGTTCGAATTCCGCCAGGAACTGCTGAACGCGCGCGGAAAACGAGGCGGCATCCTTGGGTTCCTGCCCGCTCTTGAGCAGGAACAGCATCAGGAAGCCGTCGTACAACATATCCATCAAGGACTTGTTGGTCGACGTGGCCATGAATTCGGCGGCGCGCGGCGGCAGTTGCTGTGGCTGCTGCGTACCGGACATCAGGGAGGGCGTGGATTCGGTCATGATGGATCAAGGGCGTGGATCAAAGGCGCGGGTCAAAAGCGAACTTGAGGGGCACGCGGTTCAGTGGGCGACGGCGATCAGGTCCAGCTTCAACTCAGGAATGCCGGCGGGCGCATAGATGGCGATGCTCTGCGCCTGCAACATGCGTTCGTACAGCGCGCCGCGCGTCTGCAGGGCGAAGTAGCACGCGCCCGGCTTGACGGGGATGGCGGCCGGCACTTGCGGCGTGTACACCAGCTGCACGCCCGGCATGGCCGACAGCACCAGCTTTTCGGCATCGTCGGGGGCGCCCACCTTGAAGCGCAGCGGCACCATGTCGGCCAGTTCCGCGGCCGGCGTGGCGGCCGACACCGCCAGGTAGAAGCTGGTCTTGTCGTCGACCTTGCCGGAGTCCAGGCGGCCGGTGTGGAAGGACGGGCGCACTTCCTCCAGCACGATGGAGAAGTAGCGCGTCGAGATGACGGTATCCAGCAGGTCGCGCAGGATGTCGTCCAGGCGGGCGAATGCCGGACCCGGCATGTCATGGCGATACTGCGGCAGGTCGGCCAGCGCGAATTCCTTGGAGAAGGTCATCAGCGCGCCGGCCAGGCGCAGCAGCTCCTGGAACAGGCGTTCCGGGTGCAGGCCGGGATGATGGTACAGGTGCGCCAGCGCCGCATGCGCTTCATTGGCGGTGTGCAGCAGCCAGAAGGACGCGACGTCGCCGGAGCGGAACTCGATGACGTTCTTGGACGGTTCGCGGTGCAGGCCGTACAAGGTGCTGACCTTGGCTTCGAGCGCGTCCAGCAGGCGGCGCAGGCGGTCATGCAGCGGGGCGCACGCGTCGATCGCCACGCAGGGCGCGACGAATTCGTGGTCCAGTTCATAGCCGGAGCTGGCGTTGCGGCGCACGCGTGCCACGGGTATCGCCAGCAACTGGTCGCGCGGATCGAACTCCGACACCAGGCGCACGTTCTTGCGCAGATAGGTCAGGTCGGCCGTGCTGGCATTGGTATAGAGATCGGGCGAAGCGCGGTCGCCGCGTTGGTAGCGCGCATCGAAGTCGTTGCTGTCCTGCGGCGCGGCGCAATTACCGCCGACGGCCTTCAATGGATGCATGGCCAGGTAGAAGATGGCCTCGGCCGCGCCGTCCAGGCTGTTCATCGACACCGGGGGCGGCAGCGCATCGTCGTCGGGCGCCGAATAGATTTCACCATCGGGAAAGATGGCCGACAGTTCGGTGGCGTGCAACATGCCATTGGCCAGGGCCGCGGCGTCGAACTGGACGTTGCGCAATCCCCAGGAATAAGGATGCAGGGCGCGCGCGGTCTGCGCGAGGCGCGCCTCATGGTAGGCGTCCTGGCGCTGGAAGTGCTGCGGTCGAAGGAACAGGCCTTCGCCCCAAAGTATCTTGGCTGACTGGCTCACGAGAGGACTCTTCTTATATATAGGTATGGCTGAAGGGAGGATGTGGCCTGTATCACGAGGGGCATTGCAGCGAGCCCAGCCGTGAGGCATCGAATGGCGGCGCGCCCAGCGGCGCGGATACCTTGCCGGTGGCGACGGTCATGGCGCAGGCATGGGCGCCCAGCACGATGCCCGTGTCCTTGGCGTCCTTGATGTCGAAAACATATTTCCAGCGATACGGCGCGGGCGCGAAGAACAAGGCGGCCACGCCGATAGCCACGGCGTCCTTGGGTACTTTTTCGGTGTTTTGATACACCTGTCCCGGCATCAAAGTGACCTCGCGCTCGGCGATCACGCTGTCACCCAGACGCGCTTTTTCCTGTTTCTCATCGACAAGAGATGACATGGGCGCTTGCTTGAAAGAGTCGGAATTCTTCAGGTAGTAAATCTTCGTAACTACAGCCATCGCCTGTCCGTTACTTATATTTAAATTTTGTCCGGCCTGGATGGAAAATTTCACATCCGTGGGCGCGTCATCCGGCTTTTTCAAGCCTGTCGCCTCAAGCACCGACCCGGTCGCCCCAGCCATCGCGCTGATGACGCCAGCGGCCGCGCAGCCCCCGAGAACAGGGGTTCCCAGCGCGACGCACAGCCATGCGACAGCTCGCGATAAATGGATACGTTTAAGCATGGTTCTTTATACCGGAAGCATAAAAAACAATACAGAAGCCTTCTATTTCGAAGATTCTGCGTCTAAGTAACATCGAGAAAACTTATGTAGTGTCGTTTTTACACAGGGTTGATGAAATACGCCCCTTCAACAAGCGGCCGTCCCCTAAACAGTATTTTTTCTCTTCTTCACCTTCCCTATGCAAATCCGCCGCCTGGCTTTAATCGCGGGACTCATCGTAGTTCTCGCAGGTTGCACGACAACGCAGAAGATGCAGGAACCGCAGTCCGATGCGGACTTCAGGCAGTCGATTACTGAGGCCGAGAAGACTTTCGAGACGTCGGGATCGGATGCCGCGGTGGCGCAGTTCGAAGCCATCGCGCAGCGCAATCCGACGCGTGGCCAGCCCTGGTCATACATCGCCAAGATCCGTTTCGATGAGAACAAGTATGGAGAGGCCATCGTCGCCGCTGACGAAGCCCTGAACCGCGATCCCGGCGATTTCGTGGCGAAGTCCGTGCGTGCCGTGGGTGGCCTGCGCGTGGCCATGCAGTCGCTGTCCGACCTGCGTGCCGATGCGCTGCTGGCGGGCAATGCCCGCACTGACGCTGTGGCGCTGGCGCAATCGCTGCGCGACACGCTGGGCCAGGATGTCCTGTTCCCCGACGGCCAGAAGCCCAAGCGTACCCCCGTGCGCCGTCCGCCGCCCAAGCCCGCGGATGCGACGACCGGTGCGGCGCCGGCCACTACGGCTCCGGCCGCGGCTACCCCCAGCGCCGGGCAGGCCACGGACGCGGCAACGAACGCCGCGAATGCCGCAACGAATGCCTCGAACGCAGCGAATGCGGCCAGGGGCGCCGTGCCGGCCCGGCCCGCCACGCCCAACGTACCGTCCACGCCGTCGAGCAATGGCGCCTCGCCCGCGCCCAACCCCTTCGGCAATCTGCTGAAGTAACTCTTCCCCGGAGCCGCGACCATGGCCAAGAAAGAAAGCATGCAGAAGCGGTTGCAGAAAGTGCGTCCGCCCCGCGTCCAACTGACTTATGACGTCGAGAAGGGCGATGCCATCGAGAAGAAGGAACTGCCCTTCGTCGTGGGCGTCGTCGGTGACTTCAGCGCCCAGTCCGAAGCCGAACTGCCGCGCCTGAAGGACCGCAAGTTCGTCAATGTCGACGTCGACAACTTCGACGACGTCATGCGTGGCCTGGAGCCGCGCGCGGCTTACCGCGTCAAGAACGAGCTGACGGACGAAGGCGGTACCTTCGGCGTCGATCTCAAGTTCCGTTCCATCGAGGACTTCCGTCCGGAAGCGGTGGTGCAGCAGGTCGAGCCTCTGCAGAAATTGCTGGAGATCCGCACCAAGCTGGCCGACCTGCGCAACAAGCTGGCCGGCAATGACAAGCTGGAAGACCTGCTGGGTGAAGTGCTGACCAATACGGAAAAGCTCACTCAGCTGACGAACGAAGCCGCTGCGAAGGGTGGCGACAAGGGAGACAAGCATGAGTAATGCTGCCGCCGCCCAAGCCAGCGCCGCCGGACAACAAGCCAGCGAAGACGTGGGCCTGCTCGACCAGATCGTCGAACAAAGCCGGGTCGCCAAATCCACCGCCGAGCACGACCGTGCCAAGGACCTGATCGGTGAACTGGCCCGCGAAGTGATGAAAGGCACCGTGGTGGTGTCCGACAATCTCTCGGCCATGCTGGACGCCCGCGTGGCCGAACTGGATCGCCTGATCTCGGCCCAGCTCAGCGAAGTGATGCACGCCCCCGAATTCCAGAAGCTGGAAAGCACCTGGCGCGGCCTGCACTACCTGTGCACGGAAAGCCAGACCGGCACCATGCTGAAGATCAAGGTGCTCAACGTCACCAAGCGCGATCTGGTGCGCGACTTCCAGACCGCCATCGATTTCGACCAG
This sequence comes from Achromobacter sp. HZ34, assembly GCF_002209485.1. Lineage (GTDB taxonomy): Bacteria > Pseudomonadota > Gammaproteobacteria > Burkholderiales > Burkholderiaceae_B > Bordetella_C. The sequence goes on from NZ_NJIX01000009.1 coordinate 184,366, forward strand.
AGCCTGATGTTCAAGAAGGTGTACGAAGAAGAATTCGGCACCTTCGGCGGTTCGCCTTTCGGCGCGCTGCTGGGCAACTTCGAGATGACGCGCCAGCCGGAGGACATGTACTTCATCGAACAGATGTCGCACGTGGCTGCTGCCGCCCATGCCCCGTTCATCGCCTCGGCGTCGCCCGAACTGCTGGGCCTGGACAGCTTCGCCGACCTGGGCAAGCCGCGTGACCTGGCCAAGGTGTTCGACACCGTCGAATACACCAAGTGGCGCAGCTTCCGCGATTCCGAGGATTCGCGTTACGTCGGCCTGACCATGCCGCGTTTCCTTGGCCGCCTGCCTTACGATCCCAAGGAAGGCACGTCCGTCGAAGGCTTCAACTTCGTCGAGGAAGTCGACGGCACCGACCATTCCAAATACTTGTGGTGCAACGCCGTGTGGGCCTTCGGCGCGCGCCTGACGTCGGCTTTCTCGGACTTCGGCTGGTGCGCCGCCATCCGCGGCGTGGAAGGCGGCGGCCTGGTGGAGAACCTGCCGACCCACACCTTCAAGACCGACGACGGCGAAGTTGCGCTGAAGTGCCCGACCGAGATCGCCATCACCGACCGTCGCGAAAAGGAATTGAGCGACCTGGGCCTGATCCCGCTGGTGCACTGCAAGAATTCCGACTACGCCGCTTTCTTCGGCGCGCAGTCGGTGCAGAAGCCGAAGAAATACAACACCGACAGCGCCAACGCCAACGCGGTACTGTCGGCGCAGCTGCAATACATCTTCTCGGTATCGCGCGTGGCGCATTACCTGAAGGCCATGATGCGCGACAAGATCGGCAGTTTCGCGTCGCCGCAATCGGTCGAAAGTTTTCTGAATCGCTGGGTGTCGCAATACGTCTTGCTCGACGACAACGCCACCCAGGAGCAGAAAGCGCAGTTCCCGCTGCGCGAAGCATCCATCCAGGTCGCCGAAGTTCCAGGCCGCCCGGGTGTGTTCCGTGCAGTGGCGTTCCTGCGCCCGCACTTCCAATTGGACGAACTGTCCATTTCTCTGCGGCTGGTGGCCGAGCTGCCGTCGCAAGCCCAGAAATCCTGAGCTTGGACACCGTCGACCATGCCCGTTCACACTTAGAGGAAAGCGATGAAGGACATCTACATCAAGTTCGGCAATCCCGCCCTGAAAGGCGAGTCGCAGGACAAGGACCACGCGGACTGGATCGAAGCCAGCTCCTGGCACCACGAAATCATCCAGCCCCGTTCGGCCACCGCGTCGACCTCGGGCGGCCATACCGCCGAGCGCTGCGATCACGGCGAAATGGTGTTCGGCAAGGACCTGGACGTGGTCAGCCCGCTGCTGTATCAGCACGCTTCGGGCGGCACCACCTTCGATGAAGTCACGGTCGACTTCATGCGCGCCGATGGCGAAGGCAACCGGGTCAAGTACCTGGAAGTGAAGATGAAGTACGTCATCATCGCCCGCGTCGCACCGCAGATCGTCGGCGAAGGCGTGCCCACCGAAACGCTGTCGCTGAAGTACGCCGCCGTGCAGTGGAAGTACACCCAGCAGAAGATCGGCGGCAACCAGGGCGGCAACTCGCAGGGCGCCTGGAGCCTGACCAAGAACGACAAGACTTACTCGGCCTGATCGGCAGCGCTGATACCGAGGGAGACTGTGGCCCCGCGGGGCTGCAGTCTCTTTTGATTTCACGGGAGCGGTATGAAGGGATTCGAGCCCAGTCTGTTCGACAAGCTCTTCGGCGTCGAAGGTGAAACACCGCATGCCCTGCGCCGGTTGTCGGTGGAGGAGATGAAGGACACGGTGGCGCGCGACATGGAGGCCCTGCTGAACACCCGCATGGTGTTCACGGAGGAGACCCTGAAGCGTCTGCCGGAATGCCAGCGTTCGGTGCTGACGTACGGGCTGGCGGATTTTTCCGGCTTGAGCCTGGCCAGCCACTACGACCGCGAGCTGATCTGCCGCTCGCTGGAGCAGGCCATTGCGCGGCACGAACCGCGCTTGTCGCAGGTGCGCGTCATGTTGCTGGTCGACAGCCGCGCCACGTCGGTGCTGTATTTCGCCATCAACGCCATGCTGGAAGTGGGGCCGGCGCACGAGCCGGTGACGTTCGACGCCACGTTGCAGCCATCCACGCTGCAGTATTCGGTCAGCAAGGGCTGGGCCAAGACCGCGGTCGCCGCCTGACGGGCGCCAGCGACCGCCACGGCCCGGGGGGAAGGGAGTATGGAAGACCTGTTGCCGTATTACGAACGCGAGCTGAATTTCTTGCGCAGCTCGTCGCGCGATTTCGCCCAGCGCTATCCCAAGATCGCGTCGCGCCTGGGCCTGTCGGCCGAGAACAGCGAAGACCCGCATGTCGAACGCATGATCGAGTCCTTCGCGCTGCTGGGCGCGCGCATCAACAAGAAGCTGGACGACGATTACCCCGAATTCACCGAAGCCTTGTTCGAGGTGCTGTACCCGCATTACCTGCGGCCGTTTCCCTCGTGCTCGGTGGCGTATTTCGACGTCGGCCAGGTGGCGGCGCAACTCAGCGCACCGGCGCGCATCGCCCGCGGCACTGAACTGAAGTCGCACCCGGTACGCGGCGTGGCCTGCCGTTTTCGCACGGTCTACGACGTCACCTTGCTGCCGGTGGCCATCGGCGATGTCAGCTACGTCAGCAGCGCCAATGCCCCGGTCGGCAATCTGCCCGCCGGTGTGACGGGGCGCCTGTCGATACGCCTGGAATGCCTGGGCGAGGCGATGAACTTCGCCACCTTGCCCGCGGGCAAGCTGCGCGTCTACCTGCATGGCGAACCTTCTTTCGTGGCCGCCTTGCGCGACTGCCTGTTCCTGCGCACGGCCGCCGCCTACGTGGAATCGCGGCCGGGCCGCTGGGACGCCGTCACGGGAATCCCCATCCGCGAAGTGGGCCTGGCCGACGACGAAGCCCTGATCGACTATCCCGCGCGCTCGCATCCGGCTTACCGGCTGCTGGCCGAACACTTCGTCTTCGCGGAAAAGTTCAACTTCTTCGATATCGATCTGCAGGCCTTGCGCGGGGCCGTGGGTAGCGCACGCGCCTTCACCCTGCATCTGCCGGTGCGCGGCGTGCGTGCCGACTCCAATACCGCGCGCCTGCTGGAAAGCGTGGGCACGGACAATCTGCGGCTGGGCTGCACGCCGGTGGTCAACCTGTTCAACCAGCGTGCCGATCCGATCCGCGTCACGCACATGGCGGCGTCCTATCCGGTGGTTGCCGATGCGCGGCGCGCTTACGGCTACGACATCTACGCCATCGAGCGCGTGCGCCAGGTGCGCCAGAGCGCACAGGGCGAGTCGGTGGTCGAATTCCGCCCCTTCTATTCCCTGCAGCATGGCGATACGCCCGAAGGTGCCGGCCACTACTGGACGGCGCGCCGTGACGAGCTGGTGGCGCAACGCAGTCCTGGCTACGAAACCGAGATTTCCCTGGTCGACATCGATTTCGATCCGTCGGTGCCGCAAGTCGAGACCTTGAGCATCGACCTGACCTGCACCAACCGCGACCTGCCGGCGCAATTGGCGGCCGGCCAGCCGGGCGGCGACCTGTTCCTGGAAGGCGGCACGGTGGCGCGCGCCATCCGCATGTTGCGCCGGCCTACCCACAGCCATCGCTTTGCCCAGGGGCACGCGGCGCATTGGCGGCTGATTTCGCATCTGGCCTTGAATCACCTTTCCCTGGTGCAGAGCGGCCTGCCGGCCTTGAAGGAAACGCTGCGGCTGTACGATCTGGCGCATTCCGCGGTGTCGGCGCGCCAGATCGAAGGCCTGGTGGGCCTGGACTATCGTCCGGCCACCCACTGGATGGCAGGCGAACCCTTCGCCACGTTCGTGCGCGGCATCGAGATCCGCCTGACGCTGAACGAAGACAACTTCGTCGGCACCAGCCTGCACGCTTTCGTGGCGGTGATGAACCGCTTCTTCGGCCTGTATGTGCACGCCAACAGCTTCGTGCAGTTGGTGGTGCTGTCGCGCCGTAACTCCGATGAACTCCTACGGTGCCCTCCATGCAACGGCGACGCGATACTGGCGTAATCGAATCGCTGCTGGCCGAGCCGCAGCGCTACAAGTTCTTCCAGGCGGTGCGCCTGCTGGAGCGCTTTTTCCTGCGCCGCCAGGAAAGCCAGGGCCTGGGCCAGGGGTCGGGCCGTTCGCGCGACGCCGTCGTGGCGAATATGCAGTTCCTCAATTCGCCGTCACTGGGCTTTCCGGCCAGCGAGATCGCCGACGCCCAGGCCTACGACCGGGAAGGCAATGCGCTGGCGGATGCCCAGGCCATCAAGACTGCCGTGGCCAGTGGCGATGTGGCGCGGGTGGCGCTGACGCCGGCCTTCTTCGGCCTGCTGGGCGGCCAGGGCGCCCTGCCGCTGCACTATTCGGAAACCCTGGCGTTGCGTGAAAGCCTGAGCCGCGACCGCGGCGCCCGTGCCTTCTTCGACATCTTCGCCAACCGCGCCACTGCCCTGTTCTACGGTGCCTGGAAGAAATACCGCCTGCCGCTGCGCCATGAGTCCGAGCGCGACCATCACTACCTGCCCCTGCTGCTGGCCTTGGGCGGCCTGGGCCATCCTGCCCTGCGCGACCGCCTGCGCACGGGCGGCGGCGCGGTCTACGACGAGTCCATGGCGCACTACGCCACGGCGATGCGCCAACGCCCGGTGTCCGGCACCTACCTGCAGCAGGTACTTTGCGATTATTTCCGCCAGCCGCTGCGGGTCGAGCAGTTCGTCGGCAAGTGGTACACGGTGCCGCCCGAACGGCGTACTTCGCTGGGCAGCCCGGGCGCCGTCCTGGGCGTGTCGGCGTTTGCCGGCGACCGCATCTGGCAGCGCGACCTGCGCATGCGCATCTGGATAGGACCCTTGTCGGGCGCGGTGTTTACCGACTTCCTGCCAGGTGGCGAGCGGGCCCGCGCGCTGGAAAAGATGCTGACCATGCTGGCCGGCGTCAGTTTCGAATACGAAGTGCGCCTGATCCTGGCCAAGGAAGCCGTGACCGGCAGTTCGCTCGGCGGCGCCACGGACGCGGACGGTACGCAGGACGAGGCTGCCCAGGAAGGCGGCGGCGCACGGCTGGGCTGGAACACCTTCTTGTGCAGCGAAGCGGCCACCGAAGACCGCGACGATGCCACCTACGAATTGCACACCATTCACTAAAGCCGAAACCACATATGGCCATACCGCTGAAGACGCTGATCGCCAAACTGAACAACACCTGCCGCCAGGCGGCGGAACGTGCCGCCAACCTGTGCATGTCGCGCGGCCATTACGAGGTGGACCTGGAGCACCTGTTCCTGGCGCTGCTGGAGCAGGGCAATTGCGACGTGGGCGTGGTCCTGCGCCACAGCGATATCGATCCGATGGCGCTGGAAGCGGACCTGAATGCGGAGCTGCGCGGTTTCAAGGATGGCAACAGCCGTACGCCGGTGTTTTCGCCGCACCTGAGCAGCCTGTTCGAGCACGCCTGGCTGATCGCGTCCCTGGATACCCAGACCACCCGCATCCGCTCCGGCCATCTGCTGCTGGCGCTGTTGACCGAGCCTGACCTGGCTCAGCTGGCGCGGCGCGGTTCGACCCGTTTCGAGCAGGTCAAGCTGGATGCCCTGAAGCACGATTTCGACGGCATCACCGCCGGTTCCAGCGAGGGAGCCCAGTCGGTCGGTTTCGGCGATGACGCGGCAACGGCAACGGAGGGTGCGGCCAAGGGCGCGGCAGCGCTGTCGCAATCGCCCGCGTTGGACCAGTACACGACCAATCTGACCGAGCGGGCGCGCGAAGGTCATGTCGATCCGGTGATCGGCCGCGACGGCGAGATCCGCCAGATGATAGACATCCTGACGCGGCGGCGGCAGAACAATCCCATCCTGACCGGCGAGGCCGGGGTGGGCAAGACCGCCGTGGTCGAAGGCCTGGCCCTGCGTATCGTCGCGGGCGACGTGCCGCCGTCCCTGGCGAACGTGACGCTGCGCGTGCTGGACATGGGCCTGTTGCAGGCCGGCGCCAGCGTCAAGGGCGAATTCGAGAACCGCTTGAAGAACGTCATCGACGAGGTCAAGCGCAGCCCGTCGCCCATCATCCTGTTCATCGACGAAGCGCACACCATGATAGGCGCGGGCGGGCAGGCCGGCCAGAACGACGCCGCCAATCTGCTCAAGCCCGCCCTGGCGCGCGGCGAGCTGCGCACCATCGCCGCCACGACGTGGAGCGAGTACAAGAAGTATTTCGAGAAGGATGCCGCCCTGGCCCGCCGCTTCCAGGTGGTCAAGGTGGAAGAGCCGGACGAGGCGCTGGCGGCCAGCATGCTGCGCGGCATCGCCGCGCTGATGGAAAAGCACTTTTCCGTGCGGGTGCTGGACGAGGCGATTACCGCGGCGGTGCGGCTGTCGCATCGCTATATCAGCGGACGCCAGCTGCCGGACAAGGCGGTCAGCGTGCTGGACACGGCCTGCGCGCGCGTGGCCTTGGGCCATAGCACCACGCCGGCGCTGATCGACGATACGCGCCAGCGCCTGATACGCCTGGAGACGGAACAGGGGGCGCTGAAGCGCGACGCCGCCGCGGCGGGTGGGCATGAGGCTCGCCTGGATGAACTGGATGCGGAAATCGGCGCGGCCCGTACGGTGCTGGAACAGGCCGAGCAAAGGTTGGAGCAGGAACGCGAACTGACGCGGGAAATCCAGCTGCTGCGCCAGGGGCTGGAACAGGAGAGCGGCGCTGTGGCCGCCGATACGCCGGCGCAGCCCGGGGCCATTCCCACCAGCAAGCGCGGCGCGGACAACGCCGCCCATTCGGGCAAGGGGGCCCTGAGCCCGCGCCAGCAGGAGCTGGTGGCGTTGACCGCGAAGTTGCGCGACCTGCAGGGCGAATCCCCCCTGGTGCCCGTGTGTGTCGACGCCCAGGTCGTGGCCGAGATCGTCGCCGCGTGGACCGGCATCCCCCTGGGCCGCATGGTCAGCGACGAAGTGCGCACCGTGCTGGACCTGAAGGACACGCTGGCCGAGCGCGTGATCGGCCAGGACCATGCCCTGGATGCCATCGCCCAGCGCGTGCGTACATCGCGCGCGGGCCTGGAAGATCCGGACAAGCCCAAGGGTGTCTTCCTGTTCGTCGGCCCGTCCGGCGTGGGCAAGACGGAGACCGCGCTGGCGGTGGCCGACATTCTCTACGGCGGCGAACGCAAGCTCATCACCATCAATATGAGCGAGTACCAGGAAGCGCACAGCGTGTCGGGCCTGAAGGGCTCGCCGCCGGGCTACGTGGGCTATGGCGAAGGTGGTGTGTTGACCGAAGCCGTGCGGCGCCAGCCCTACAGCGTGGTGCTGCTGGATGAGATCGAAAAAGCCCATCCCGACGTACTGGAGCTGTTCTTCCAGGTGTTCGACAAAGGCTTCATGGACGATGCCGAAGGGCGTGAGATCGACTTCCGCAACACCCTGATCATCCTGACGTCCAACGTGGGTTCCTCCACGATCATGCAGGCTTGCCTGAACAAGGACGGGGAAGAAGAAAAGCCCGATCCCGACGCGCTGCACGAGGCCTTGCTGCCCGCGTTGTACAAGGCCTTCAAGCCGGCCTTCCTGGGACGCATGAAGACGGTGCCCTATTATCCGGTGGACGACGACGCGCTGGCGCGCATCATCGAACTGAAGCTGCAACGCATCGCCACCCGGGTGCTGGGCAACCATCGCGCCGTGTTCGAGTGGGACGATGCGCTGGTGGAGGCGGTACTGGCACGCTGCACCGAAGTCGATACGGGCGCGCGTAACGTCGACCATATTCTCAATGGCACCCTGTTGCCGGAAATCGCCGAACAGGTGCTGGCGCGCATGGCCGAAGGTGAGGCCATCAGCCGCATCCGCGCCAGCGCCGGCGAGAACGGCGACTTCAGTTTCCAGGTGCAGTGAGGGGCGCAGCCAGCGTGCGTCCAGGAGATCGATCATCATGCCCAGCGTAACCGCAGACCTTTCGCGCTTGTTGACCGCGGCCTTCGAGCAAGGCAACCGTCTGCTCGACCTGTCCACGCCGCTGGGCGCCAACCGGCTGCTGGCGCAGGCCATGCACGGTAGCGACCATATCAGCGACGGCGGTTATCGGCTGGAGATCACGGCGCTGTCCGACGATGCCCATATTCCCCTGAAGGATCTGCTGGGCCAGCCGGCGCAGCTGTCCTTGCAAAGCGCCTTGGGACGAGATGCCCCGCGCGTCTGGCATGGACACGTCACGCAAGCCTGGTTCGATGGCGCCAACGGCGGGCTGGCCCGCTACCGCCTGCGCCTGGAGCCATGGTTGGCGTTCCTGCGTGAGCGCCGGGACAGCTATGTCTTCCAGGACATGAACGTCTGCGATATCGTCGAGAGCATCTTCAACGATTATCGCAACCAGGGCACGCTGACGCCCGCCTGGCGCTGGACGTTGAAAGACCGGTCGGTGTACGCCAAGCGCAGCCTGACCATCCAGTACCGCGAATCGGATTTCGACTTCGTCGAACGCCTGCTGGCGGAAGAGGGGCTCTATTACTGGATCGAGCATCAGGCCGGCCAGGGTGACAGCGCAGGCAGCCACACGGTGGTGATCGCCGACTACAACGATGCGTTCAAGGCCGGCCCGCAGGAAAGCGTGCGCTTCCACCGTGCGGACGTGACCGAGACCGAAGACACTATGCAACGCTGGGGGCGCACGCGCCGCTGGCTGACCAATGGCGTGCGCCTCGCCAGCTGGGATTACCGGGGGGCCAGCAGCCGGGTGGTGTCGGTGCAGGCGGCCGGCGACGACTTGCACAACAAGATGGCTTTGCTGGATGCGGACTATCCCGGCCAGTATGCCTTCGAGGACGACGCCCAGGGCGACCGGCTGGCACACAACACGCTGGCCGCGCTACGCGTGCCGGCATCCACCTACGAAGGCGCCGGTACCGTGCGGACGCTGGCGGCCGGACAGCGCTTCACGTTGACGGACCATTACGCCAGCGCCGATGGGGCCGAAGGCAACGGCTTCCTCGTGCTGCGGGTGGAGCATACCGCGCGCAACAATCTTCAAGCCAGCCTGGGCCAGGCGTTCGAGGACCTGGGCGGCGGGATGGCGGGGGCCGCGTCGGCTGCCCTGGGCATGGGCGCCGGAGCGGGCGCGTCGCCTTCGGCGGTCGCCGCGCGTGTGGCCCCCACTGCAGTTGCGAAAGGCGCGGCCAATGGCGTCGCCAAGGCGGGTGCCGATAGCGCAACGGATTTCTACCAGAACCGCGTCACCGCCATCCCCGCGACCGTGGAGTACCGCAACGCCACGCTCGACGGCCATGGCGAGCGCATCCATCCGCGCCCGACCATTCTGGGCACGCAGACCGCCTTGGTCGTCGGCGCCGACGACCCGGTCCATACCGATCGCGACCATCGCATCCGCGTGCAATTCCATTGGCAACGTGGGGCCACGTCCAGCAGCCGTCTGCCGCATCCGGCCGGAACCGACAACGCGCCCGCCAAGAGCGACCTGGGTGCCTGGGTGCGCGTGGCCGAACCGGTGGCGGGCGGCGATTGGGGCGGTCATTTCGTGCCGCGCGTCGGCCAGGAAGTGCTGGTGCAATTCCTGCATGGCGACGTCGACCGCCCGGTGGTGGTAGGGGCCGTGTACAACGGCGCGGGCGGGGAAAACGCCGCCTACAACCAGGTGCAGTCCGGCGCCGCGCGCAGCACCGGCAACGCGCCTGCCTGGTTCGCCGGCACGGATGGCGCGCATGCTCACAACGTGGTGCTGTCCGGGTTCAAGTCGCAGGAGCTGGCCAGCAGCGCCGGCGGCTCGGGCGGTTACAACCAGCTGGTGATGGACGATACGCCGGGCCAGTCGCGCCTGACCGCATCGACCACGCAGCAGGACAGCCGCTTGAACCTGGGCCGCCTCAAGCAGCAGAACGACAACGAGCGCCTGGACGATCTGGGCCATGGCGCCGAATTGGCGAGCAAGGCATCGCTGGCGGTGCGCGGCGGCCAGGGCCTGCTGGTCAGCGCCGATGCGCGCCCCAATGCCAGTGGCGCGGCGCTGGACAGCAGCGAAGCGGCGACCAGTCTGGACATGGCCGCTGAATCGGCCCGGAGCCTGGCCACGTCGGCCGTGGCGCAGCAGGCCAAGCTGGACCAGGAAGGCGAGCCCGCCGAGCTGCCGGCGCTGAAAGGCCTGACGCACGTCGGAGAAGTGCTGCGCCAGACACAGACGCGCCCGCGCGTCAGCAGTGGCAGCAGCGGCGCGTCCGCCGGCAGCAACGCTTCAGCCAGCGCGGCATCGCCAGCCGGCGGTGCGTCGGCAAGCAGCGCATCGTCCGCTGGGGGATCGTCCGGCGGCGCGACGGCAGGCAGCGCTGGCGGCGACGCCGCGGACGCCGGCGCGGCAGGTGGCGATACCGCCACCGCCTACGGCGAAGCGCATTTCCAATTCAGCGCCCCGGCCGGCATCGGCCAGTACACGCCGGCCAGTGCCTTCCTGGTGGCCGGCTCCACGCTGGTCCATGTCGCCCCCGACGTCAACTGGAGCGCCATCGGCGACGTGGTGACCGACGTGGCCGGCGGCATCGTGCTGTATACGGACGGCAAGGGCGACGATGGCGGCAGCCGTCCGGCGAACCAGAAAGGCCTGCTGCTGCACGCAGCCGCCGGCAAGTTCAGCCTGCACGCCCAGCAGGACGCCGCCACCCTCAATGCCCGCGACACCGTGACGCTCAGCTCCACGCACGCCACCGTGCAGATCGACGCCAGCACCCACATCCTGGCGACCGCCGGCGGCGCCTATATGCGCCTGGAAAACGGCCAGGTGCAACTGCACGCGCCCGGCAAGGTCACCTTCCACGCGGGCTCCCATTCCTGGCAGGGACCGCAGTCGGCGCAGGCCAGCGCCGGTTTCGGTGGCGGCCCCTTGTGCGATGCGCGCGTGCGCGGTGCGGCCCAGCAGGGCGGCGCCGTCGTGCCGATCTAGGCGGACGGGCGATGTCGCTGGTCTACGCCGATCTGCGCGAATATGCCTACGCCATCGCCGATGGCGTGTTGGCGCGCACCGGCCCGGCGCGCATGGCCAGCCAGACCCTGGTGCCGGCGCAGCTGACGCGCAGCGCCGGCGTCATGCCCGTGCTCTACGACATTGCCGGCGCTACCCCGCTGGTGCGCGAAGCCGCGCTGGTCCTGGCCCTGGCGCAAGAGGCCGACGGCGACGACCTGTGGTTGTGCGCGCTGCTCGATGTCGACGAGAACGTGACCAAGGCTGTGCTGGCGCAGGCGCTGACGACGCGCCTGGTCCTGCCATTGCCTGGCGTGGGGCCGTGCTTCTTCCGCTATTTCGATCCACGGGTGCTGGTGCAGTTGCAATGGCTGTTCACGCCGGCGCAGATGGCCTGGTTGATGGGGCCGGTGCGCCGCTGGAAATACAGCATCGCCGGCGCCTGGGAAGAGATGTCCAGGCCCGCGGTATTCGCCGCCGAGTCGCCCGGTATCACCGCGCACCAGGCCTTCGCCCTGCAGCGCATGAACGTGATCAATACCCTGCTGGAACGTTTGCAGCCGGCGTCGGTGGCGGCTTATCGGAGCACGGGCCAGGTCATCCTGCGTCACCTGGAGAAAGCCCGCGACCATGGCCTGCACCGTCTGCAGGACCAGGAGGAATACGCCTGGCACGGCCTGACCGTGCATCCCGACTTCGACCGTCATCCGCTGATGCAGGAAAAGCTGGCCAACCTGCCCGCGGACGCCGATTTCCCGTATCGCGTGGCGACGGCCGATCTGCGGCCGCAAGACTTCGACCGCATACGCGACGACTTGAACGACCCCAGCCGGACATCCGTATGAACGCACCCTCGACCGATCCCCCCAAGCACAACGGTCCGTACGTCCCATGCAAGGAAGACTGTCCGTATCATCGCGTCGGACTGCCGATCTTTCCCGTGCGTTATTCGGTGTTGCGTAACAACGAGCACTCGCCCGCGCCGTTGTCGGGCGACTTGCTGGCGAGTTCGCTGGTGTCCGCGGACAAGAACCTGGGTGCTTCGGCCCGCTATGGGTTGCGTCTGCTGCGTCCTGGCTACTTGTATGTTTACGACGAGGCCCGCAAGGTTCTGGAGGGCTATTTCGTCAATGGCGACAACACGCTGTACAAGTTCAACGTGGACAAGCCGTTGAAAGATGGCGAGAACAATTTTCCCTGCAAGACGGCGGAGCATCAGGCGATGGCGTCGATGATCACCATTCCTGATGCGAACCGCGCCACCAGGGTGTGGCTGACATTGTCGGACGTGCAATGGACCAAGGCGACGTGCGACAGGCATCGGGGGACCAAAGGGGAAGCCGAGCGCAAGAAGCATATGTTCGAGTTCGACGTGCAGGCGTGGCTTGGTGCAAAGAAGCATCCGCAGGCGAGCGCGATCACCGGTATCCGGAAGTGGGTCGCGGAGTACTTTTCGCAGTCCGACAGGGGCATGGATCATATTGCCCAGCAGGAGCAGTACGACTGGTCCACAGTGAACTGGATGAGCCGGCTGTCATGGATGAGCGGGTTGGTGGAGCAGGCGGCGGACTGGTATGCGCCGGGCAAGGGCGTCATGCTGGCCTTGAGCGACCCGACGGGGATCGCACAGGACATTGCGCGCCTGATGACCCATGGCTACCAGGCATTCACCCAGAATCAGGCTGACATTCGGCAGCTGACCGTGTCCAAGTCGATCGAGGGCCTGCGGGAGGCTATCGCAAACCAGGCGGAGACCGACTTGCTGGCTAGCGCCGACGAGGCGGCGGACAACATGGAGATATCCGGCACGATCTCGTCGGCGCCGGGCGGCGATGGTCCGGACATGGCGCCGCTGGCCGTATGGATAGCCGACCAGCTTATTCCTGGAAATCGCAAGAGGCGCATGGAGCAGGCGGAGAAAATCCGGCACCCGGGCGCGGCCGAACGCGAGACTGCCAGGAGAAACAGCTGGAAAGACTACCTGGACAAATACGATGAAAACGCGCGCCTGAAATGGCAGGCTGATTTCGACAAACGGCTCAAGGAGTTCGACGTAGGCACGATCGTGCCACTGGCGACCGCCCACGTTGCCTGGATGAAGGGACCGGACATGGTGTGCGGATTCCAGTGCAATTACGATCCCTTGGATGTGGACAGCGGGTCGGTCTATCAGGTGGTATTCCTGCTGTGCATCGCGGGCATCCAGGATAAGCGGGTCTGCTTCGACATGCTGCTCGACTGGCTGGTCGGACGGGAAACGGATACCGCCAATCTGTTGTTGCGGGCCATGGTGCTTAACCAGACCCCAGTGGCGGAGAAAGTTGAAGAGGCGGCCACCCTGACGATAGATTGGAAGGGGATTCGCTGGTATGACATCGCGGCTGTCTATGGGCGCGCGGTCGAGCGCTTGTCCAAGAATCAGGTCGACAGGGCGGCAGTGTGGCTCAAGGAGTCGCTGGGCCCGATAACGCGAGTGTTGAATTCAGGAGTCGATCACCCCTCGGCACGAGCCATGGCCGTGCGTATCGGCGTGATTACGCGAACACCGGTGCAGATCGTGGAAGTCGTCGGGAGCAAGAAGAAATTCCGCGCGGCGCTGATACGTGAGATCCTGAACCAGAGCGCCGGCAAGGTGGATCAGCGCAAATTGGAGCGTGCCGTTGCCGCCGAATTGCGCCGCTATGAGGTGGCCGGCGAGCAGATCGACGGCACGGACAAGAAACGCTGGTTTCGCCTGGTCGATTCAGAGGCGGCGGCCCGAGTGCCGGCCAGTGGCGATCAGAACGCGCGCGCGGCTGCCTTGGCGCAGGCCACCATGAGCATCGAACAATACGAGGCGATCGATATGGCGAACTGGCGCAAGGTGGTGAACACCGATGTACGTGTCGGCGCCGCCAATACCGTGTTCCAGGTCGTGGCCGTGTACAAGATGTGGAAGGATATGCAGAATCCCATGGATCATGAAAAGCCGGACGTTTCGTACAAATTCATCGCGGGAATGATCTCCACTGCTGGCGCCGCTGCTGAAACGCTGGGCAATGGCCTGATGGGCGTCGAAAAGCTCAGCGCCCAGCGCTTGGGGGCGAATCTGGGGGTTGATTTGGCCGGCAACGCAATCAGGATTGCGGGCAAGGGGACGGGTATCGTCATGGGGTTGGTGTTCGCGTACTTCGACTTCAAGACCGGACTTCAGCAGTTCAATGTAGAACGCAATGGAATGATGGGCGGGCTTTACATGGCGTCCGCGGTGTTGAGCGTGGGTCTTATCGCCGCGACGCTGTGGGGCACCGCAATCGTGGGCATCTTCCTGGCCGCGGCGCTGCTGGTGATTGTGCTTGTCATCGCCTGGAAGAGCGATAACAAGATCCAGGAGTGGCTCAAGCGCTGCTTCTGGGGGAGCCTCCAAGGCGTCCCTGGCGGCCGCCCTTATGGCTCGTTGCCGGAAGAGGTGAATAACCTGAATGTCGCGCTTGGCAATACCAATTAACGGGCACTCAGCAATAGATGGACAGCACTGGAATTCTCCCCAAGTTTCGCGTCAACCGCCCGCTGACGGAGTGGGAGCGCGACAAACACCTCAAGCAGAAGAAGCGCCTGGACGTCAAGTTGATTGCTCAGCTGTCCGTCATTCGCATGAACTCGCGCTGGCTGGAGTCCGTGGACCGCAACTACGGTACACGTGGTTTCATCACCATGTTCAGCCTGGTGCTGGTAGCGTTTTGTCTCTATGCAACGTTCAGTCTGCTCTGGTTGGTCGTTGGCGGCTCGGTGCCCAACGAAAACAGCCTGTGGCCGGTGATATTCACAAGCTCGGCCGTGTTCTTCCTGATGGCACTGGGCTTCCTGTGGATTACCCATAAAGAGGTTTTCCGGTATACCCATTACCCTCTTCTGTTCGACCGCGCGCACCGCAAGGTGCATGTTTTTCGCTTCGACGGCAGCGTGTTGAGCGTGGCATGGGACGACGTCTACTTCACCTTGGGACGGGGAACGTCGCCGGCAAATATGATGAATTGGGACGTGCGTGGCATGGTGCTTGACGCAGACAGAAGCACGGTGCGCGAAACATTCGCGCTCGCCATCGTGACCGGCTCCGAAGAGAACGCCCTGGGACATTGGGAATTCATCCGCAGGTATATGGAAGAGGGGCCCCAGTCCATGATCGAAGCCGTGCGGTTCTGCATGCCCATTTGGGACAAGAAGGAAACCAGCGCGTTCGCGCGGGAGCGCACGTTCGCGAACCAGTCGCAGGAGAAGGGCGGCGCGTGGCTGCTGTTGGCGCCTTTCAGCTTTCTACAAAGCCTGGGGCGCATGCTGGCCATGGCCACCAGCAAGATTCCACGGTGGCCCCCGGAAGTTGCCGCGATCATGACGACGGATCCTCAGGACCCCAACAACCGCGACGCCAGCATCAATCCACCTGATCTGCAGTGAGCCTCCTGCTTTCCTGCGATTTGAACGACTCTGGTAAGACAAGAATATGAACGCTCCGTCCTCCGCTCCTGCCCAACACAATGGCCCGTACGTCAAATGCGGGGAAGACTGCCCGTATCATCGAGTCGGACTGCCTATTTTTCCGGTGCGTTATGCGGTACTGCGCAATAACGCGAATTCGCCGGCACCCTTGGTCGGTGACCTGGCGCATCCTGGCCTGGCGGAAAAAGAGCGCCAGTTGGGCAACGCCGCCCGCTATGGTGTGCGCCTGCTGCGGCCAGGTTATCTGTACGTTTACGACGAAGCCAGCAAGAAGCTGGACGGCTATTTCGTCAACGGCGACAACACGCTGTACCGCTTCAACCCGGACAAGCCATTGAAGGATGGGGAAAATAACTTCCCATGCAAGTCGATGGAACACCAGGCCATGGCTTCGATGATCACCATTCCGGATGCCAGGAAAGCCACCAAGGTATGGCTGACGCTGTCCGATGTGCAATGGACCAAGGAAGTCTGCGACAAGCACCGCGGCGGCGCCGGCGAGGCGGAGCGCAAGAAGCACATGGTCGAATTCGATGTGCAGGCCTGGCTGGGGTCGAAAAAGCACCCGCAGGCGCATGAGATGGTCAATACCAAGAACGTGGTGGCCGAGTATTTCTGCCAGTCGCGCAACAATCTGGATTTCCCTGGCCTGGCGGATCAATTCGACTGGACCACGGTGAGCTGGATGAGCCGCCAGTCCTGGATGTACGAGATGGTGGAGAAAGCGTCCAACTGGTACTCCCCCGGTAAGGGCGTGATGCTGGCCCTGCCGGATCCGACCGGCATTGCGCAGGACATCGCCCGCTTGATGCGCCAACGCTTCGATGCCTTCACCAATAATTCGGCGGATATCCGTCAGTTGACGGTGTCCAAGTCGATCGAGTCTCTGCGCGAGATCGTGCAAGACAAGGCGGAGACGGACTTCCTCAATGAAGCCGATCGCAAAGCCAGCAATATCGCCATTTACGGCGACGACGCGCCGGTCTTCGCGGGGCCGGGCGGTATGGGCAATACGTCCCTTGGGCTGATCCTGGCCGATAAGCTGTTTCCTGACCAGAAGAAGGCGCGCATGGAGCGCGCCGAAGCTGCCCGGCATCCCGGCGCGCAGGCGCGGCAGACGGTGCGCAACGACAGTTGGAAGAAGTACCTGGAAGACTACAGCGAGCCGAATCGTGTAGCCTGGCAACAGGGCTTTGACAAGCGGCTCAGGGATTTCGATGTTTCCACCATCGTGCCTCTGGCTACCGCGCACGTTGCGTGGATGAAAAGCCCGGAGATGGTCTGCAATTTCCAGTGCAATTACGATGTGGAGGACATCGACAGCGGCGATGTCTACATGGCTGTTTTCACGCTATGCATAGACGGCGTGCAGGATAAAAAAATCTGCTTCGAACTGTTGTTGAACTGGTTGGTCGGCTGGGAAACCGACACGTCCAATCTGCTGCTGCGCGCGATGTTCCATAACCAGAACCTGATCACGCAAAAGGTCCAGGATGCGTCTCAGAATACGGTCGATTGGAAGGGTATCCCGTGGGGCAACCTGACCTCCATCTATTCGAATGCCATGAAGCGCCTGGGCGCGGGCGCCGATGACAGGGCCGCGCGTCTGGTCGCTCAAGTGCTTGGGCCGATCACCCGTATTCTCAAGGAAGGCGTCGATAGCCAGGTCGCGCAACGCATGGCGGTCCGCATGGGGGTGCTGTCCAAGTCGCCCGTGCAGATCGTGGAAGTGGTCGGCAGCAAGAAAAAGTTCCGTGCTGCGCTGATCCGCGCAACGTTGCGTCAGCACGATGGAAAAGTAGACCCACGCAAGATGGAAAAGGCGGTGGCAGACGAACTGCGGCGCCTGGAGATATCCGGCGAGAATATCGAGGGATCCGACAAGAAACGCTGGTTCCGCGTGGTTGACAGCGAAGCCGCGGCGGCGGTGCCGAAAACAGGCAGCGACGTAGACCGTGCCGCGGCGCTGGCGCAGGCGTCGATGAGCATCGAACAGTACGAGGCGCGCGAGTTGTCGCGCTGGCGGGCGGTGATCAATACCGATGTGCGTGTCGGGACGATAAGCTGCGTGTTCCAGGGGGTCGCCATGTGGAAACTGTGGAGTGACATGCAGTCCGGCATGGACCATGAGAAGGGCGATGCGTCGTGGAAGTTCGTGGTCGGCATCGCCAGTACGGGCGGTTCCATGGCCGAGGTGCTGGGCAACGCCATGGCCGGCCGCGCAACGTTGGGCATGCGCCTGGGCTCCGGGCTGGCAGTGGAAACTTCAGGGAAGCTGCTCGCGGAGTTCGGGGGGCGCATCGGCATCGTAACCGGGGTGATCATGGCCTTCTTCGACCTGAAAAGTGCCAAGGACCAGCTCACCACGGAGCGTAACGGGCTGATGGGTGGCCTCTACATAGCGTCCGCGGCACTGAGCATTGCCGTGCTGTGGGCTTTCGCGGCGGCGGCGACCGTCGTCGGCATCGTTCTCACCGTCGTCCTGGTGGTCGTCACCATCCTGATCGCCGTTTTCCAGGATAACAAAATCCAGGAGTGGCTGAAGCGCTGCTACTGGGGCAAGTTCCAGGGCCAGTCGGGCACCGACTATTACTATGGCCTGGACCAGGAAATGAAGAACCTCAACATTGCTTTGGGGCAATGACCAGCGCGTCGCCAATATCGGTCCGTTCGATTTGCGCAGAGCAGTCCGCTCAGGCGTTGGTGATCACGTAGCGCGGGAAGCCGCTGCGGGGCGTGTACTTGTCGTACAGGCCGCGTGCGCGGTAATTGTTTTCCTTGGTGTTCCAGCAGAGGCCGCCACGGTGGCGTGCACGGGCGAGGCGGGGGCCATGATGCGGGTCCGGGCGTGCTCGCCGCGCGTTTGATAAATCAATAAACGGCGTTGCCGCATAGTCATCAGCCGCAAGCGCATTACGGAATCGGCTGTAGCAATGGACAACACCGGAATCTATCCCAAGAACGGAACCGTGCTCAGCGTACCTTGGGACGATGTGTTCTTCACGCTTGGGCGAGGCAAGGGCATATTCGGCATGATGAACTGGGATTTGCGCGGTCTCGTGCTCGACAAGGACCGCAACACGGTTCGGGAAACCTTGGCCTTTAGTGCCGTCATCGACCAGGAGGCGGCGGTCGTCGCGCACTGGGAGTTCCTGCGTCGATATATGGAAGAAGGGCCTGCTGCTGTCATCGATGTGATCAAGTTCTGCATGCCGGTGGACGGGCAGCGCGAACCGGCGGCCGCCGGGCGCGAACGGATATTCGTCAACGATCTCGGCTCGTCAGGGGTGATGTGGTTGATCGCTTGGCCATTCAATACATTGCAGGCGTGGGTACGCTACCTGGTGATGCGGAGCAGCCGCATCCCGCAGTGGCCGGCAGACATCCCTGCCACGCTGACGGTGGATGCCGGCGATCCCTATGTGCGCGACGCCAGCATGAATCCGCCGGATTTGCGCTGAAGATCTGGCGGGCAGGCGCACTTACGAATCGCGTTTCAGCATGCCGTCGCAGTGCTGCGTGTGCTGCCGAAGCCGTCCGCGTTCAAGCGTTGTTGATCACGTAGCGCAGGAAGCCGCTATGGGGCGTGTACTTGTCGTAGAGACCGCGTGCACGGTAGTTGTTCTCAGCGGTGTTCCAGTACAACCGAGACCAATTGTCGGATTTCATCTTCGCTACCAGCCAGTCGATCAGTTTCTCCCCGACCCCTTGCGCACGAATCGTGGGATCGACGAAAAGATCCTGCAAATAGCACACTGGCGTGGGGGTCCAGGTGTTGTCGTGCAGGATGTAGTTGGCGATGCCGATGACCTGCTTGATGCCGTCTTCGCTGGACTCGGCGACGATCGCGTTTACCGACGAGGCGGGGTCCATGATGCGTGCCCAGGCACGTTCGTTGACTTCATCGCTGGGTTCGCGCTTGTAGAAAACCATGTACGCGTCGAACAATTCCTGCCAGCGCGCACGATCGGCGGCGGCAATGGGGCGGACGGTGACAGTCATGCGAAACCTCGGCTCGTGGATGGAATGCACAGGTGAGCAGGCATCTTACCCAAACCATGGAGCGGCAACATATCGTGTTGCACTGCAAATTAGATTGGCTCCAGGAAGGTGCGCGAAGTGGCTCCGGCGGCGTCTTCGCGCAGCTATTCGCACCTGGCCGAGGCAGCGGGCGCGTCGACGCGCTTAGCGCGGATACAACTGATCGTAGATCACGCTGGCCAGCGCTTGTACATCGGCCGCGGGCAGGGCGGCGCTGAGCGCATAGCCATAGCCGTTCTCGACCCAGTAGAACGACTCCGCATCGCCATTGCGCACCGACTGGAAGGCGGTTTCACGGGGTTGCGATTGCGGCGCGAAGACCGCGACGTACAACGTCACCCGCCGGCCCTGGCCGTCTTCATACATGAACTGCGCGCGCGGCGCGGTGGCGTCGTTGCCGTCACCCGTCAGCAGGCGTCCGCCCAGCAGGCGATAGCCTTGCGCCTGCAGGACTGGAGCAGTCAGCGGGCGGCCCAGGCGGCGGCTGAGCCACTGCACCAGGTGGGCTTCCTCTTGCGCGGGCACCTCCACCGCGTGGCGCACTTCGGGCGCGAAGACAGCGTAGGCGGTGGCGGCGTCGCGGACGAATTGCGGCGCGCCCGCGGTGACGATAGCCGGTGCCGTGCCGCCAACGGGCCACAGGCGTGCCCCCGCCGCGCCGGCGGCGAACAGCAGCACGGCGGCCACGGCCTGGCCCCACGGGCGCCAACGTTCGCGGCGCGCACGGCGTTGCACCACCGCCGCCAGGGCCGCCGGGACGGGGCCGGGCTCGGTCTCGCGATACAGTCGCCGCATCTGCAGCCTTTGCGCCTGCCATGACGCCGCCCGTGACGCGGCCTCGGGATGGGTCTGCAGGTGACGCAATACCGCCGGCACGCGCTCGGCGTCCAGCTGTCCATCGACAAAGGCGTGCAGGTCGTCATCAGTGACCTCGGCGTCCTTTTCCATCATCGCTTCACCAGGTGCAGAGGGTGGGTTCTTTGTGCATCCGTCGGCCCTTCCATCAAAACGCGTACTGTCTCGCGGGCGCGATGCAGGCGCGACATGACGGTGCCTATCGGTACTTGCAGTATTTCGGCGGCCTCGGCGTAGGTGTATTCCTCTACCGTGACCAGTAACAGGGCGGACCGCAGGGCAGGCGTCAGGCGTTCGAGGGCCCGGTGCAGATCCAGCATTTCCGGCGCGTGCGCCATGGGTTCATGGGCCGGCTCGGGACCATCCTCCAGCGCCGCATGGCCATCGTCATGACGCCAGTCGCGCACGCGATTGAGGAAGATGTTGTGCATCAAGGTCATCAACCAGGCGCGCAGATCGGTACCCGGCCGCCACATGGACCATTTGGCGCAGGCACGCTCCAGCGTGTCCTGCACCAGGTCGTCGGCGGCGGCCGCGTCGCCCGCAAGCAGGCGGGCATAACGGCGCAGAGCCGGAATGTGGCCCAGGATCTGGGCCACATCC
This sequence comes from Achromobacter sp. HZ34, assembly GCF_002209485.1. Classification (GTDB taxonomy): domain Bacteria; phylum Pseudomonadota; class Gammaproteobacteria; order Burkholderiales; family Burkholderiaceae_B; genus Bordetella_C. The sequence goes on from NZ_NJIX01000009.1 coordinate 205,338, forward strand.
TTGGCTGCGCCATCGATCACGGCTTGGCGGCGTGCCAGACGTTGTTGAAGCCGTCACCGGTCTTGTCGCCGGCAGCCTTGTCCTTGGCCCAGTAATACAGCGGCTTGCCCTTGACTGCCCATTGCTTGGAACCGTCGTCACGCGTGATGATGGTCCAGTCGCCTTCAGCCTTGGCGCTGGCGGGGGCCATGAAGGGTGGCCAGTTCGTGGCGCAGCCGCCATTGCAGGCGCTCTTGCCGCCGCTGTCCTTGTCGAAGGTGTAAAGCGTCATGCCTTTGTCACCGACCAGCACGCCGTTGGCGGTTTTGGCGGGCGGGGCAGCGAAGGCGGTGCCAGCGGCGAGAAGCGCGGCCAGGCCGAGTGCGGAGAACGAGAAAGTGCGAACCATGTGACCTCCTGAGGGTGGGTTGCATTGGAGTGAACACCGGGGCAGGCGGTTTTATTCCATGGGACTGCAAAATAATTTCGCCATGCCGGGCGCGCCGTGTATGCAGGGCATGCTTGTAAGCCATGCCTGTAAGCCATGCTTGTAAGCCATGTTCGCGGGCCATGCCTGCACACTCTGCCGATCACGCGTCCAGTGCCGCCGCCAGATGTTTCACTGCCGTTGCCATTTCGTCCGGCCGCCATGCCGCGAAACCCAGGAACAGGCCGTGGCGAACGGGCGTTCCCACATAATGCCGCGATAAGGGCCGGGCGCATACCCCGGCCGCGGCCAGGCGCCGCACCACGGTAACGTCATCCTGGCCCCCCGTGAACATCGCCAATACCTGCATGCCCCCGGCGGGCGGCTGGATCTGCAGGCGGTCGCCCAGGTGCTCGCGCAGCAGGCCCACCAGGCAATCGCGCCGTTCGCGGTAGATCCGGTTCATGCGGCGGATATGCGCGGCGAAGTGGCCGCGTTCGATGAACATGGCCAGGCCGCCCTGCAGGCTGGGCGCGACGATCTGTCCCGTCTGGCGTTGGGCCAGGGCGAACGTGGCCGCGAAAGCGTCGGGCACGATGGCGTAGCCGACGCGGACGTCGTTGATCATGGCCTTGGCGAACGTGCCTACGTAGAAGACACGGCCATCCACGTCCAGGCCTTGCAGCGCCGCCACCGGGCGGCCGTCGTAGTGGAACTCGCTGTCGTAGTCGTCTTCCAGGATGGCGGCGCCGTTGCGCTGCGCAAGATGCAGCAGGGCCTGCCGCCGGGGCGCCGACATCAGCACGCCGGTGGGGTACTGGTGGGACGGGGTTACGAAGATGGCCTTGGGCGCTTCACGTTCTGTAGCGAAAGGGTTCGGGCCGGGAACCGGGCTGGAGCGGCCGGCGGGGTTGGCTACCGGGTTTGCGGTCGGGGGTATGTCCGATTTACCCGCGAAAGTGTCCAGCCGTGCAATGAACTCATCGAGCCGCGCCGTGAAGGCGTCGAGTTCATCGAGTCCATTCAGCCCGTCGACTCCCCCGACTCCCCCGACTCCCCCGACTCCACCGGGTCCGCCGGAACCGTCGAGTTCATCGAGTCCGTCGCTGCCGACCGCGCTTGGACCCAGCCCCTGGGGCTGCCCGCCGATGTCATCGGAATCGACTGTTTCACTATCGTCGGGAAGAGACATCCCCTCCGCGTCCACTTCCACGCCGTGCAGTGCCGCGCCCGCATTGAGCAGCGCCGCCCGGGCGCCGCCGTAGCCGGGACTCTCCATCCAGGCCGCGTCACCCGGGTTCAGTACCAGGCGGGCGCAGATATCCAGTGCCGCCTGCGCCGACGGCGTAAAAAACAGCTGATGCGCCTGCGCCCGCACACCGCGCGCTTGTACCAGGTGCGCCAGCAGCGCCTCGCGCAACGGTTGCCGATTCAGGTCGGCACTGTCGTGTGCCTCGGCCCTGCGGGCGCCGGCGCGCAGGCAACGCGCCCACAGGTCGTGCGGAAACTCGCGCGGATCCGCCATCCCTGGCGCCAGGGGCACGCCCGACGGTTCCTGTCGAAACGGCCAATCGCTGCCGTCCAGCGCGGCGGCCCACCGAGAGGGGCGCGGCGAGGGCGCCCGCGACGCGGCCGTGCCCGATTGGGCGGTTCCCGTGCCTGACCCGGCCACTCCCAGGGTAGGCCCGCCCGACCCCGGGGAGGCAGGCGCCGATCCAGGTTCCAACCAGGGCGCGGGAGAAAGCGATCCCAGCTTGGCGACCACCGGCCGCCGGCCCTGGCGGATTTCCAGGAAACCTTCCGTGGCGAGTTGCGAGTAGGCATCGGCCACGGTGTTGCGGGCCACGCCCAGGGTGGCGGCCAGCTCCCGACTGGACGGCAACTGCTGGCCCGATGGCAGGCGCCCTGCGAGAGCCGCCTCCCGCACCTGGCCGCAAATCTGCCTTTGCAAGGAAATGCCGCCGGCTTTGTTGAGCGAGAAGTGAAACGGAACTGGCCCAATCATTTTTAGAAAACTTCACCTTATTTATTGTGCCAGCGAAGTTTACATTGATCGCCATCGCCGCCCCCCGGTTGGCGTCCCTGCCTGGGTAGATTTATGTCCGCCATGCTGTCTCGCCGCCATGCCCTGTTCCTGTTTGCCGTCGTCATCCTGACCTGGGGGATGAACTGGGTAGTGACCAAGTCCATCGTCCAGAACGTACCGCCGTTGTGGACCACCGCCATCCGATCGGCGATTGCCTGCGTGGTGTTGCTGGCGCTGCAACTGGCGCGACGGGATTTCATCGTCCCCAGGCGCGGCGACCTGCCGGTGATCCTGGCCATCGGTGTGCTGCACATGGTGGCCTTCTCCACGCTGGTCGCCATCGGGCTGAAGCATGTGCCGGTGGGACGCTCCATCGTCCTGGGCTATGCGACACCGCTGTGGGTGGCGCCCTGTGCCTGGCTGATGCTGGGCGAATCGCTGACCCGCCGGCGCCTGGCGGGAATCGGCCTGGGGATGGCGGGTTTGCTGGTGCTGTTCAATCCTTTGGTGATCGACTGGCACGATGCCGATCAGCGCTGGGGCAACGGCATGATCCTGCTGGCGTCCTGGTGCTGGGCAGGCAGCATCCTGTATGTGCGCAAGCACAAATGGCTGGCTACGCCGTTCCAGTTGGTGTTCTGGGAAGCCTTGCTCGCGGCGGTCGTGCTGGGCGCCGTGGCGTCGATCACCGAGGGGCCGCCGGCTTTCGCCTGGAGCGGCAGCCTGATAGCCGCCTTCGCCTATGCCGGGGTATGCGGTACCGCGCTGGGCTACTGGGCCATGGCCATGATCAACCGCAGCCTGCCGGCCACCACCACCGCCCTGGGCATGCTGGCGACGCCGGTGGCGGGCATCGCGGGATCGGCGCTGTTCCTGGGTGAGCGCCCCGACGCCGCCATGCTGGGTGCCATGGCCATGGTGTTGGCAGGCATCGCCCTAGGAGGAACGGGGCGGGCTGCGTCTTAGCGCCGAGCCCTTGTGCGCCGCCAGGTGTCCGGTCTTGGCGCTCTTCACTTCATATTGGGGATCGTCCGTGCTGGCGCGCCGCGTGCGGCCCATGAAGTCGAAATCGCGCCGATGCACGGCCGTGATGGTGCCGACGGTCCAGCCTGCGTCGGAGTTCCAATGGACGTGGTCGCCCACCTTGAATCGCTTGGTCATGCCTGCCTCCGTGCGTCGATGACGCCTGGCATCAACCCACCGTGATTGCCGGGTCGTTCTGCGTCAGGTCGGCGACGACGTGCAAGACTTGTTCCAGGGCCACACGGATGTGCTCGCGTAGCGCGCGCACCGCCGCTTCAACCTGCCCCTGTTCCGCATATTCGATCAAGGCCTGATGCTCGGCATGCGCCTGCTGGCGCAAGGGCACATTGACGACCTGGAAACGCAGATAGCGGTCGCCGCGGTCATGCAATTGCTTGAGCATGTTCATGGCCAGTTCGCGCTCCGCCGGCCGGTACAGGATCTCGTGGAATTGCCAGTTCAACTCACCCCAACTGGCGGCGTCCGCGTGCAGCATGCCGGCCAAGGCGGTACGCGCTTCCTTGAAGCGACCCGTGCCGCGCGCCTCGATGGCCGCGCCAAACAGCCAGGGCTCCACCTGCATGCGCAACTCGAAGGTCTGCACGACCTCGCTGGTGGACAAGGGAATGACGTAGGCGCCGCGATGCGCGTGGATGGAAACCAGGCCTTCCGCTTCCAGGCGGCGGATGGCTTCGCGCACGGGGATCCGGCTGACGCCCAGCTCGTCGGCGAGGGCCTCCTGGCGCAGCGGTTCGCCCGGGCGCAGACGGCCGGACAGCACCTGCTGGCGCAGTTCGTCGAGCACCAGGTCGACAGTCGTGCGGCGTACCAGCTTGCGGTCGCCGCCAGGCGCAGAGCGGGCAGGAAGATTCATGCGTGTTTCTCGAAAACCCTAGGTATCTGGACCTTGACCAGTATCAGGGGCCAAGCTTAGCATCTTTGCGTATAACGGATATTGGATCCAACCCGTAGAACCACCCCGTCGTCAACCCCGTCGTCAACCGGCGCGCCGTCCTGTCGCGCGGTCCCATCGAGTCTTCAGGGAGAACGTCTTATGAACCGCCGTCATTGTATTGCCGCGACTTTGGTCGCCGCCGTCGCCGCCTGCCTGCAGGCGCCGGCCCTGGCACAGTCCTCCGAGTATGTCGTGGGTATTCTTAGTCCCGTGACCGGCGCGGGTGCGCCGTATGGGCCGGGCATGGTCAAGGGCGTGCAGCTGGCCATCGAGGAAATCAACGCCGCCGGCGGCGCGCAGGGCGCCAAATTCCGCGGCGCCGTCGAGGACAGCCAGACCTCGCCGCAAGCCGCCGTGCTGGGCGCCAAGAAGATGATCGAAGTCGACAAGGTGCACGCCATCCTTGGCTGCTGGAGCTCCGGCGAATCGCTGGCGGTCATTCCGCTGACCAACGACGCCAACATTCCGCTGATGCATGCCTCCGGCGCACCGGCCCTCAGCGGCGCGCCGGTCAACGCCAAGAAGCTGGGCTTCCGCTTCCAGGCCACCAACGGCCGCTTCGGCCAGGCCTTCGCGCAGATCGCCAAGCGGGAAGGCTACAAGAACGCGGCCACCATGGCCTTCAACAACGCTTCCGGGGTCGGCAACACCGAAGGTTTCGCGCAGGCCTGGAAGGCCATGGGCCATAGCGTCGCGGCCAGCGTGGTGTATGAACCGAACCGGCCGTCCTACCGTTCCGAACTGCAATCGGTGCTGCGCGTGAAACCGGACGTCATCGTCACCGGTTCCTATCTGGCCGACACCACCATCATCCTGCGCGAGTGGTACCAGACCGGCGTGGATACGCACTGGATCATCCCCGGCTGGGCCGCCAACAGCGATCTGCTCAAGGCCCTGGGGCCCAAGGTCACCGACGGCATCATCTCGGTCGAATCGGTCAGCAACGAAGAGGCGCCCAACTACAAGCACGTCGTCGACGCGCTGGGCAAGCAGGGCGTGGACGTGGCGGGCAATGTGTACGCGCCCATGGCTTATGACCAGGCCATCATCCTGGCGCTGGCGGTGCAGGCCCTGGGCCCCAAGGCCACCGGTCCGGAGCTGGCCGCCAAGATGCATGAACTGGGCAACAAGGGCGGCGAGGTGGCCTACACCTACGCCGACGGCAAGAAGCTGCTGGAAGCGGGCAAGCGCGTGACCTATGTCGGCGCGTCCAGTGCGCTGAACTTCGACGAGTTCAACGACGTCACGCCGGATTTCTCCGCCTCCTTCGCGGAGAACGGCAAGCTGGTCCGCAAGTACGTGGTCAAGCTTTGAACGGCCGGATGCGCGCGTGAACTACGCCGACTACATCAACCTGGTCATCAACGGACTGGTCGAAGGGCTGATCATCGCGCTGCCGGCGCTGGCGCTGACATTGGTGTTCGGCCTGGCGCGCTTCCCCAATGCCGCCACCGGCGACGTCGTCGCGGTGGGCGGCTATGCGGGGCTGGCCGCGCATCATCTCACCGGGTCGGTGCTGGCCGCCGGCCTGGCGGGCGCCGTGGGTGGCGCGGCAGCCTCGGTGCTGGCGTATCTGCTGGCTTTCCGTCCGGTCATCCGCCGTTCCGTGATCACCTTGCTGCTGACCTCGATAGGCGTGGGTTTCGTCATCCGCGCCATGCTGGGCGTGGTGTTCGGCCATGACCCGCGGCCTTTCGAACTGCCTCTTGAACGGGCCTGGCGCTTTGGCGACATATCCCTGGCACCGGCCGACCTGAACCTGGCCGGCCTGACGCTGCTGACGCTGGCGCTGGTCTTCGGCATGCTTTACGCCACGCCCCTGGGCCGATCGCTGCGCGCCATCGCCGACGATCCCGACCTGGCCCGTGTCAGCGGCATCCGGCGTGAACGCGCGATGCTGGCCATGTGGACCATCGCCGGCCTGGTCTGCGGCATTGCCGGGACGGTGGTGGGCATGCGTACCGTCGTGTATCCGGACGCAGGTTGGAACATGCTGCTGCCGGCGTTCGCGGCGGCGGTGGTGGGCGGGCTGGGCAATCCCCTGGGTGCCGTGGCGGGGGCGCTGCTGCTGGGCGTCCTGCAAGAGCTTTCAACACCCTACGTGGGCTTCGTCTACAAGATTGCCTTGGGCTACGTCTTCATGATGCTGGTGCTGCTGTGGCGTCCGCAGGGCCTGTTCAACCGTCCGCAAGGGGTGCGTTGATGACGGCTTATCTGCTGACCATTCTGGTGATCATGGGCATCTATATGCTGCTGGCGCTGGCGCTGGACCTGCAATACGGCTTCACCGGCCTGATCAACTTCGGCCTGGCGGGCTTCTTCGGCGTGGGCGCCTATGCATCGGCGTTGCTGACGCTGAAGGCGGGCTGGTCGCCGTTGGCGTCCTTTCCGGCGGCGGTGGCGCTGGCGGCCTTGCTGGCGTGGCCGCTGGGGCGCGTGGCGCTGCGGCTGCGTGACGACTATCTGGCCATCGTCACCCTGGGCTTCTCCGAAGTCGTGCGCCTGGTGCTGGTGCAGGAGCAATGGCTGACCAATGGCGTACAGGGCATTCCCGGCGTGCCGCGCCTGGGCGCCAGCTGGGGCGATACCAACTTCAGCACCATGCTGTTGCTGGGGCTGCTGGTGCTGGCCTTGATCGTGACGGTGGCGGTGTTGCGCCGGGTCACGCATAGTCCTTATGGCCGCACCATCCAGGCCATCCGCGACGACGAGGTCGCGGTGCGTGTGCTGGGCAAGGAGCCCGCGCGCTTCAAGACCCAGGTGTTGATGCTGGGCGCCGGCATTGCCGGCCTGGCGGGCGCCTTCTATGCGCACTACATGACCTATATCGTGCCGGACCAGTTCGTGCCGCTGCTCACTTTCTATATCTGGATGGCGGTGATCATGGGCGGCGTGGCGCGTCTGTCGGGCAGCGTCGTCGGCGCGGTGCTGCTGGTGGTGTTTTTGGAGGGCGTGCGTTTCCTGCGTGGCGTCATCCCCGGCATCTCCGACGCCGACATGGGCAGCGTGCAGTTGGGCGTGGTGGGGCTGATCCTGATTCTGTTCATGCGCTGGCGGCCGCAAGGCCTGTTCGGCGGGCGGGGGGCGCGATGAGCGAGCTGGCCACGACGGACATTTCGCTGTCCTATGGCGAATTCCAGGTGCTGGACAAGGTCACGCTGTCCATGAGCCTGCAGGGCCTGCATGGGATGATAGGTCCCAATGGCGCGGGCAAGAGCACGTTCTTCGCGGTATTGAGCGGCCTGCTGCCGCCATCGCGGGGCAGCGTCAGTTTCGACGGCAATGTGCTGCGCGCGGCGGGTCCCGCGGCGCGTGCGCGCCAGGGCCTGGGGCGTACGTTCCAGATCCCGCGCGAGTTCCGCCACCTGACGGTGCGCGAGAACCTGATGGTGGGGCCGCGCGAACAGCCGGGCGAGTCCCTGCTGGGCCTGTTCCTGGCGCCCGCGCGAGTGCGGCGGGCCGAGGCGGAGATTGCCGAAAAGGCGGCGCAACTGCTGGATTTCCTGCGGCTGGGCGCCGTGGCCGACAAGCCCGCGGGAGGACTGTCGGGCGGGCAGAAGAAACTGCTGGAGCTTGGCCGCGCGTTGATGTCCGATCCCCGGTTCATCCTGCTGGACGAACCCTACGCGGGCGTGAACCCGGTGCTGATCGAGGAGATCTCGCAGCGCATCCGCGAGATCAATGCCGAGCGCGGTATCGGCTTTCTCATCATCGAGCACAACCTGATGGCCCTGAATCGCCTGGTCGAGGATCTGTACGTGCTGGACAGCGGCCGCCTGCTGGCGCATGGCCGGCCCGACGATGTGCTGGGCGATCCGCGGGTGCGGGCGGCGTACATGGGGGCGATGGCGCAAGAGGTGCCGGCATGAGCGCGGCGCCGATGGCAGGGCGTGCGGGGGAGGGCGCGGGGATGAACACGACGGTCCTGCAGCTGGACGATCTGCGCGGCGGTTATGGCGATGCCGACATTCTCAAGGGCATCTCGCTGGAGGTGCGTGCGGGCGAGATCGTCACCATCGCCGGCACCAATGGCGCGGGCAAGTCGACCATCATCAAGGCGGTGATGGGGCTGTTGCCGCGGACGTCGGGCCGGCTGCTGCTGCGGGGCGAGGACGTCGCCCGCGCCAGTGTCGAATCGCGGCTGGATCGCGGCATCGGCTACGTGCCGCAGGTGGCCAACGTCTTTGCGTCGCTGTCGGTGCATGAGAATCTGCTGGTGGTGCAAGGTGTGAAGCGGCAGCGCCAGCGGGCCGACGCCATGTACCTGATGTTTCCGGCGCTGGCGCGGCACCGGCGCCGGGCGGCGGGGACCTTGTCCGGTGGCGAACGCCAGCAACTGGCCTTCGCACGCGCCTTGATGCGCGAGCCGGACATCCTGCTGCTGGACGAGCCGACAGCGGCGTTGTCGCCGGCGCGGGTGGACGAGATTTTCGATTACGTGCGCGGGTTGCCCGCCGGCGGTACTACTGTCCTGATGGTGGAACAGCGTGCGCGCCAGTCGCTGGCGGTCAGCCAGCGCGGGTACATCATCGACCAGGGCGTGGTGGCGATGGCGGGCGACGCGGCGGAGCTGCTGCGCGATCCCCGGGCCGGCGATCTGTTTCTTGGCAAGCACGAATGAAGCAATGGAGTGGCTGAAGCAACATGGCTGAAGTATTGATCGTCGGGGCAGGGGTGATCGGTTTGGCCTGCGCGCGCGAGGCGCAGCGGCAAGGTTGGCAAGTCACCTTGCTGGATCGCGATTTCGAGGGCGATCGGGCGTCGCATGGCAATGCCGGCGGCATCGCGGTGACGGAGTCCACGCCCATTGCCGTGTCGGGCTTCAGCCTGCAGGCCATGCGCTGGCTGTGCGATCCGCTGGGGCCCCTGGCCATACGGTGGCGCCACGCGCCGCGCCTGTTGCCGTGGCTGCGCGCTTTCAACAAGGTGACCGAGCCGGCTCACTACCGGCACATTTCCAACGCGCTGGCGGCCTTGAACAATCGTGTCTATGACGATCTGCTGCCCATGCTCGGCGACATCGGGCTGACTGGCCAACTGCATCGTGGCGCCGGTATCACCGTGTATGAGACCGATGCGGCCTTTGCGGCGGATGCCGACGAATGGGCGTACAAGCGCGAGCTGGGTGTGAACTGGAGCGTGCTGGACATGGACGAGCTGCGGGCGCGCGAGCCTGCGCTGGCGCCGGTGTTCCGCCACGCCGTCATGCTGCATGACTGGGGGCAGATGGACGATCCCAAGGCGGTGGTCGATGCCTTGCGCGGCAAGGTGGCCGAGCGGGGTGGGCGATTGGTGCGTGGTGATGTGGCGGGACTGGATGCGGGCAATGCGGGGCGTCCCGCCGTGCTGTTGCGGGATGGCCAGCGGCTGGAGGCGGATCGGGTGGTGGTGGCTGCCGGCGCGTGGTCGGGAGCGCTGGCGCGCGGCGTGGGCGATCGTGTGCTGATCGAGAGCGAGCGCGGCTACAACACCACGCTGCCTGGCGGGGTGGGGGTGCTGTCGCACGAAGTGATTTTCGCGGAGCGCAAGTTCGTGGCGTCGCCGTTGTCGGTGGGCTTGCGCATAGGCGGGGCGGCGGAGTTCGCCGGCCTGGACGCACCGGCGAACTATCGGCGCAGCGCGGCGCTGCTGCAATTGGCGCGCAAATTCGTGCCTGGCGTGGATGAGACTGGCGCCAGGCAGTGGATGGGCAACCGCCCGTCGACGCCGGATTCCTTACCGGTACTGGGCCCGTCACCACGCGCACCGCATGTCCTATACGCCTTCGGCCACGGCCACCTGGGCCTGACCCAGGCCGCCACCACCGGCGCCATCATAGGTAGCCTGCTGGCGGGTGAAGCGCCGGGCGTGGATATGCGGCCGTACTCCATCGCGCGGTTTGCGTAGGGATGGCTAGGCTTGAAGCCGCAGAAATTTTATCGGCCTCCTAGGCTCTGATCACGCTGCCACGTCAGGCCATCAAGCCAAGGCCAGATCGGCCTTTGCAGGACGCCCGCCTTTCGCCCCGTTACGACGCGCGGCCTCCGCCTTGTTCTCGGAACGAACGCTGCCGCGCGCTGCCGCAACGGTACGCCTGGCGATATCGACCGGAATCAGGCGAGCCACCAGGCCGGGAATACTGATTGTCGCCGTCTCTTCCTCTCCGAACAGCAGTCCATCCCCACCGGGTGTTACATACGCTTGCGCCAGCACTTGGCGTGGCAAGTCCTTCAACGCGGGCACCTCTTTCGGATCGATGCGCAATGCCAGCCCATTGCTGTACGCCAATTCCAGCACGCGAGCGTGCAAGATATATCGCGCCGATACGACATGAGGCTCCGCCAGCGCTTGACGCCCACGCGCCAGCGCCTGCTTATAGTCGTCCTGAGAAATCCGGGATGCCATGATCAGATCTCCTTCAACAGTTCCGCTGTAATGGATTTGCCCCAATTCACACGCACTTGCACGCCTTGCCCTGAGAGATAGAAGCCGCTGCCTTTGACCACGATCCCTGTTCCTACGCTTCCGGCTGCTAGTAGCATTACTGTGTGCTTTCCTGGCTGTCTCCGCATCGGGGCGTTGTCCAGGCAGACGGTCTGCTGTGTTTGCCACCACGACGCCCTGCACATAAGGCGTTTGACATGGATCTGCTTCGCCAGCCTGTTGAGCACGGTCAATGTCGGTGCGTTGCGTAGCGGCTTGACATCCCACAGAGATACGTCATCCCTTACCAGGGAGAACTCGAAGCGCGCAGTCCAATGATCAGCCCGGCAAATCGCCGTCACATGCGGTGGGCAATGATCCAAAGGCCAGATGCGTAGTTCGATATTACCGCTCTTCCAAAGCATAGAAAACCCATATTGTTAGGTTATTGCTCGCCTTCCTATTGCACAGAGGGCCTCGTGCCGCCTTGTGCTGGCCAGTTGATCGTCAGGACCGATGCCACGGGTTCGGTTCCTTTGTGGCGGGAGCGTTTACGCAACGCGGGTTGAATAAACGGACGGCTGCGACGCGAGCGTGTACCGCATCTCGTGGAAGGGGCGCTCAAAACCCAAAGGTTTCCAGCACAGGGAGGGGAGCCTCCGCTCATCCAGATAGCATAGAAAGATAGGGACTCTGCGACGGAGATGTCGGGCGGGCGCGACGGCGCTACCCCGGGGAAATCTCAGCGGAACTAGGTCCGAGCTCCTTTATCATCTCGTTTCAAGTTTCAACCAAGGAGAGACAATGAGAGCTGTAATAGCGGCCCTGGCGGCCCTATGGCTGGTTGGATGTGCCAGCATCCTCGAATACAAGACGGCGGCCGTACAGGGCGATCCCAAGCTCCTGGTGGAGCAAGTCCTAATGGAGCAGCCGCGGAAGTTTCACCCGGACTACGTGAACGTCACGGACCTCTTCGTGGAGTACGGTGGGGCGACCTACAGCAAAGATCCGCCTACGGGAATCGGGCACAGCGTGTCGCGCAAGGACGTGAAGCGGATGTACTACAAGTCCATTGCCGAGAACCGGCTGTTCGCCAAGGGGCGGTGGTTCATGGTGCGGTCGGTCAACGCTCAGGGGACCCTGATTGGGGAGGCCTGGTCGGACGACAAGGATAAGGCCGTGCAGTACATCTCCGCGCTGGAGGAGCTGAAGCGCCGGGCGGAATCAGAGTGAAGCGTGAGTGACGCACTACTCGTTTGAGCGACCGATTCCCACAAAATCAGTAGTAAGGAATCGAGAATCTTACGGCCTAAGTGCCTAATGAATATAAGATTTTTGGCCCGCCCTACACGATTCGAACGTGTGACCGCTCGCTTAGAAGGCGAGTGCTCTATCCAACTGAGCTAAGGGCGGCGCGCGGAGGCTGGATGCCGAGCGGCATTTTACATGGCTTACGGGACGGTCGCCGACTCGGCGTGAAACGCCGTTTTTGCAACGTGACTTCGTCCTTTGTTGTAAGACACCCTCCAGCCTGCGTAACCACTTGTTCTATCGAGGTTTTGGTAATGGGAGACGGCCAGTACCGTCGCCCCTTGCCGTTCGACCGCGCACGCCTTCGCCCGCCGCCGCTGAGCGCCACCCGAGACTATGCAGGCCCACGCCTTCGCGCGGAAAAGGGCGACGAACCGGTATTACAGACGGTATCAGTCACAGTAACCCCCGGTGATACAGTGCCCCGTCCTTTACTACACCCATGATGTCATGAAACGTCTGTCTCGCACGCGTGCAGTTCTTGGGTTCGGTGGCATGGCCGCCTTGGCGGCGATTGCCGCGCCCGCCCACGCCGGCATCAGCTATACCCTGGACCGGGCCGCCGCGGCGCCGGGCACGACGGTACGCGTGCAGGCCGTCTATTTCAACGACGGTTCCGCCGGTGCCCGCTGGCAGCCGCCGCGCCAATTGATACTGCAATGGCGGGCGCCCAATGGCCAGATCATCCGTACGCCCGCGCAAGCGGAGTCCGACGCGCGCGACCTGAACATTCCGGTCAACAATTTCGCCCGCATGTCATGGAGCGCCGTGGTGCCGGCGGAAGTGCATGGCCTGCAAGCCGTCTCCATCGAAGGCGAGCCCGCCTTGATGGCGCTGGACACCGGGACCGGCGGTGGTACGTCGGTGGTCGCGTCCCGTCCCGCCACGGTGCCTGTCGTCGATCCGACCACCGGCCAGCCGCTGCCGGCGCCGGAAGTGGCTGCCGCCGGCGCCTCTCCCGCGGCAGGTCCCGCCCCCACCCAGGCCGCATCCGACGTCACGCCGGCCGATCCCAACCGCCTGAGCGGCGTGCTGGCGGGGCTGTCCGAGTACCAACCCATGTACTTCGACATCCGCACGCGGGACCGCACCACCGCGCGTTTCCAGGTCAGCTTCAAGTACCGCCTGTTCACGCCCGATGCCTCCGACCCCAAGTTCTGGGACAAGCTTTATCTGGGCTACACGCAGACTTCGCTGTGGGATTTGCAGGGTGAATCCCGTCCCTTCATCGACACGACGTTCAATCCCAGCCTGTTCTGGCTGAACGACAATATGTGGACCTCGCAAAGCCAGAACTGGCGCGCGGGCCTGCAGGCCGGTGTCGAGCACATGTCCAATGGCAAGGCCGGCGCCGATTCGCGCTCAGTCAACGATGCGTTCCTGCAGCCGGCGATCAACTACCGCTTTGATGGCGGCAGCACGCTGACCTTCTCCCCGCGTATCAAGGGCTATTTCGGCGTCGCCGACGAAAACGCCGATTACTCGGACTATGCCGGCCATGTGGATTGGAACCTGCGCTGGGCGCAAGACAATGGCCTGATTGCGTCGGCGATGTATCGCCAAGGCGCCAGTTCGCGCCGCACCACCCAGCTGGACCTGGCCTGGCCCCTGAAGCGCACCTGGCTGAACATGAACGGCTACGTGCACCTGCAGTACTTCAACGGCTACGGCGAAACGCTGCTGGGCTACGACCAGCGCCACCGCTCCCAGATCGGCATCGGGTTCTCGCTGGTGCAATAAGCCGGAGCCGGGCTGCGTGGCCTGATGGCCACCGGCCTTGGTCCTCCGCAACTCGACGTTTTCACTACGAAGGCCTGTTTCAGCATTTGTTGAAATAGGCTTTTTCAGTGAAAAAATTCATCGAGGCCAATAAAAACGGCGCCTGGGCGCCGTTTTTATTGAATCCGAAGGAGGGCGCTTTATTCGCCCAGGGGCACGTGCTGATGTGCCGTCGAACCACGCAGTTCCAGGTCGGGCATGCGGCGGACGATGATCAGCGAGATCAGGGTCACCACGGCGCCGAACGCGAAGATCATGCGGAACGTGGACGCGACGCCGTCCATCAGGGCCAGTCGGGCCGCCGGCGCCAGGCTCGACAGCACATCGCTGCCATGACGCATGGCGCCCAGGTCGATTGCCTGGACGATGCCGGCCTTCGACAACGACGCAGCGAAACCCAGCGCCAGCAGGCTGCCCGCCAGCGCGCTGCCGAAGGCGCTGCCCACCGAACGCAATACCAGTACCGAGCCGGTGCCCGCGCCGATATCACGCGGATCCAGCGCGTTCTGCACGGCCATGAGCATGCCAACCATGCACTGTCCCAGGCCGACGCCGGCCACGAACGTTACCGTGAGCACCAGCGCCAGCGGCGTCGACGGCCCCATGAAAGCCAGGGCGCACATGCCGATGGCCGCCAGCGTCAGTCCCACGGACAAAATGCCGCGCAGCCTGCCAAAACGCCGGGCCAGATTGCTGGCCACCATATTGCCCGCCACGTTGGACAACAGGAAGGGCACCACGAACAGCCCCGACTCCGCCGCGCTGGTGCCGCGCACCAGCTGGAAGTACAGCGGCAGCGAGAAGATGCAAAGAAAGATCACCAGGGCGCCAGTCGACGACACCGCCACGCCGCAGTTGAAAGTCTTGTTGGCGAACATGCGCGGCGGCAGCAGGGGATCGCTCGCGCGCTTTTCCTGCCACACCAGGGCGATCAGCCCCAACACGGTCAACAGCACCAGGCCCATGATTTCCGGCGACAGCCAGGAATAGGCAGCGCCGCCCCAGCTCAAGGCCAGCAGGCAACTGACGATGGTCAGGGCCAGCAGCAGCGACCCCAGCAGATCCAGCCGCGCCTTGCCGCCCTTGGCCTTGAGCGTACGCAGGCCGCGGTTGCAGGAGTACATCGCGATCAGGCCCAGCGGCACGTTCATCCAGAACAGCCAGCGCCAGGACAGATGCTCCGAAACATAACCGCCGACCAGGGGACCCGCGATGGACGCCACGCCCCACACCGCCGCCAGATAGCCTTGGTAGCGGCCGCGCTGCCGCGGCGCCACCACATCGGCGATGGCCGCCTGCGCCAGGGACATCAAGCCGCCGCCGCCCAGGCCCTGCAGCGCGCGGAACCAGATCAACTGGTCCAGCGTCTGCGCCATGGCGCACATCACCGAGGTGACGATGAACAGTCCGATCGACACCGTCAACATCCCGCGCCGGCCGTAAATGTCGGACAACTTGCCGTAGATCGGCGTCGTCACGGTTGCGGCAATCAGGTAGGCCGCCACGATCCACGACAGATGGCCGAAGCCGTTCAGGTCGGAAGCGATGGCCGGTACCGCCGGAATTACCACCGTCTGATCCAGCGAAGCCAGCAGGATGCAAAGAATGATGCCGCCGATCACCCGCATGATTTCGCGGTGACTCAAGGCGGCAGGGGCGGAGGAAACCTTGGAGGAACTGGAGGGGGATGATGCGAGCGTGCCTGAGGGCGTGGACATGATACGGGCGCAGCGTACGGCGAATTAGCAGGAAGCAGGGGGAGGGCGAGGGTCAGACTTATAGATGTCAAACATCTATAAGTTATATATATATTAGACCAAAGACCTGACCTTCGCTTTAAAAAGCACTGGTTTTCCCTAGGTTTCCTGGGGCAGGGCGACAAACGTGCGCGAGCAGGGCGATGGCCGCGGCTGTTAATATTTCGGCCTGAATGCCCGGGACCCGGCCGCTTGCAGGTCGGCAATCCCGCCGGGCACGTCTCCAAGCCTGATTTCCCAACGTATGCCTCTGAATGCAGTCTCGGCCATTTCGCTCGATCTGGACGACACCCTCTGGCCGTTCGCCCCATCCGTGGCGCGGGCCGAAACGATGCTCCAGGCCTGGCTCATTGAGCACGCGCCCCGCACCGCCACGTTGCTGACCACCCCCGACGCGCTGGCCCGTTTGCGTGACAAATACGAAGTGGATCATCCGGAAATGGCCGGCGACTATCGGGCCCTGCGCCTGGGCTCCCTCACGGCGGCCCTGGAGGCGGTGAATGAAGACACGTCGCTGACCATGCCGGCCTACGAGGTGTTCTAAGCCGCGCGCAACAATGTCGAGTTTTTTGAAGACGTGTTGCCCGCGCTGGAATGGCTCAGCGCCAGATTCCCCTTGGTCGCCGTCTCCAACGGCAACGCCAACCTGGCGCTGACCGGCGGCCAGGAGTTCTTCGTGGGCGCCTTGTCGGCAAAACAGTTTGGCGTGGCGAAACCGGAAGCGGCCATCTTCCACGCTGCCGCGCAGATGGCCTCGGCCAAGCATGCCGAGATGCTTCATGTCGGCGACGACTTCGATCTGGACGTCATCGGCGCCACCAACGCCGGCCTGCAGGCCGCCTGGCTGGTGCGCCAGAGCCACGGCGCACCTCACGGCGCCGATGGCATCCGCGTGCCCACCCGCCCCGGCACGCACCTGACCGTCAGCTGCCTGCTGACCTTGTGCGGCATGCTCGGACGTTCGCCGGCTTAGCTGAACAGCATGCAAGAGGGCAACGCCCGGAAGGCGCTGCCCCATTCGCGGATTCGCAGGCGAGGCGCGCGCGCGCCCCACCCGCCATGATCAGCCCTTGCGCATGCCCGCCAGGAACCGGTCGATGCGGCCGATGGCTTCCGTCAGGTCGTCGACGTGCGGCAGGAACACCATGCGGAAGTGATCGTTGGTCGGGTAGTTGAAGCCCGTGCCCTGCACGATCAGCACCCGTTCCTGGTCCAGCAGGTCGTAGGCGAACTGCTGGTCGTCCTCGATGGGATAGATCTTCGGGTCCAGCCGGGGGAACAGGTACAGCGCCCCCTTGGGCTTCATCACCTGGACGCCAGGGATCTGCGTGAGCAGGTCGTAGGCCACGTCGCGTTGCTTGCGCAGCCTGCCCGTCGGACCGACCAGCTCATTGATGCTCTGGTAGCCGCCCAAGGCGGTCTGTATCGCCAGTTGCCCCGGCGTGTTCGAGCACAGGCGCAAGGAGGCCAGCATGTTCAGGCCTTCGATATAGCCCTGCGCGCAGCGCTTGTCGCCCGAGACCACCATCCAGCCAGCGCGATAGCCGCAGGAGCGGTAGTTCTTGGACAGGCCGTTGAACGTCAGGACCAGCACGTCATCGCACAGCGAGGCCATGCTGACGTGGGTATGTTCCTCGAACAGCGTCTTGTCGTAGATCTCGTCGGCCAGCACCACCAGGCCGTGTTCACGGGCAACCTGCAGGATCTCCAGCAGCACTTCGCGCGAGTACAGGGCACCCGTCGGATTATTGGGATTGATCACCACGATGCCGCGCGTGCGGGGCGTGATCTTCGCGCGGATGTCGGCGATGTCCGGCATCCACTCCGAGCCCTCGTCGCACATATAGTGGACCGGACGTCCCCCCGACAGGCCCGTGACCGCGGTGTACAGGGGAAAGTCCGGCGATGGAATCAGCAGCTCGTCGCCGTCGTTCAACAGCGCGTTGATGCTCATCGAAATCAGTTCGGACGCGCCATTGCCCAGATAGACGTCATTGACGTCGACGCCTTGCACGCCCTTGCTCTGCATGTAGTGCACCACCGCCTTGCGCGGCGCGAAGAGCCCTTTGCTGTCGGTATAGCCGGCGACATCGGCCACGTTGCGGATGATGTCCTGGATGATCTCGTCGGGAGGCTGGATGCCGAAGGCCGCGACGTTGCCGATATTCAGCTTGATGATGCGCTGGCCCGCCTCTTCCATCTCACGGGCGCGATCCAGGACCGGGCCCCGGATATCGTAGGCGACGGCGTTGAGTTTGGACGATTTTTCTATGACTTTCATGCCACAAGGTTCCTAAGCATCGTCCGGTACCCGACGGGACGAGCAATGTTCCGTCGCCAGGGATGCGAAGTGGGAGCGACGTGGGTGGCATCATATACGTTGAAAAATGGGGACAAACTCTTGGCCGCCGCCTGGCCGGGGGTTATTCCAGCTTGATCTGCATTTCCTCGCCCAGCGTGCGTATCGTCGCGACGTAGCGTTGCAGCAGGGCGTCGAACTGCTCCGGTGTGCTGGATTGCGGCTCGGCGCCCACATCCTCCAACCGCTTGCGCACTTCAGGCAGGGCCAGGATGCGGGCGATTTCCGCGCTCAGCTTCTGCCTGACCGCGATGGGCGTGGCGCCAGGCACCAGGGCGCCGAACCAGTCATCCGTCTCGAAATCGGTCATGCCGGGCTGGTTCACCACGGGCACACCCGGCATGAACTTGCTTGCCGCGGCCGAGGTCGCGCCCAGCAGCACCAGGCGGCCGTCGCGCGCCAGCGGCAAGGCATTCGGCCCCGGTGCAAAGGCGTATTGCACGCGGTTCTGCATGACATCGGTCAGCGCCTCCGGGGTGCCGCGATACGGCACGTGCACCCCGGCGAATCCATACACCGCCGCGAACTGCGCGGCATGCAGGTGGCCGGTGCTGCCCATGCCCGCGGAACCGTAGCTGACGCCTTCGGGTTGTGCCTTGGCATAGGCCGCCAGTTCAGCCAGCGACTTCACCTTCAACGCGGGCGACACCGCCAGGAAGCTGGGCGAACGCGCCATCAAACCCACACCGGCCAGGTCTTTCAAGGGGTCATAGGGCAGCTTGCGATCCAGCGCGGACCGCACGCCGAATGCGCTGGGCGCGATCAGCACCGTGCGGCCGTCCGGCTTGCTGGACACGACATAGGAGGCGCCGATGACGCCGCCGGCGCCCGCCCGGTTGTCGACGATCACGGCAACGCCCCAGGCCTGGGACATATGCTGCGCGACGACACGTGCCAGGACATCGGTCGTGCCGCCCGCCGTGGCCGGCACGACCAGGCGGATCGGGCCGTCGGGATAGGCGCCGTCCGCGGCGTGCGCCGGGGCAAGCGAGGCACAGAAGAGGGTAAGGGCGGACGCGCAAAACGCGGCACCAGCCAGCACCGGACGGGGCAATGACAGTCGAAAAATGGACATGATGGCAAAGGCGCGTCCGCGCGGCGGGCAGCGCCACTCCTGTGACGATTGAACACAGTGCCGCGGCGCCTCCAGGCTGGAAGCGTCAAGGCATCCCCGCATCGGTCCCATGCTTTACTGTCCGCCGGAACCTATGCTTTTGCCGTCTCCACCCGCTTATGAGGTTTCCATTCCACCCGCGGTGGTGTGCTGCTTTTGCTGTTGGCCGCGCCACCAGTGGGCAAGCCAGCCTTCGTTGCCACCGCAGGCCAATAGTTCGTGCAAGGCTTGCGGTACCGGCGGCAATGCGCGCGTGATGCCCTGGCTGTGATTGACGAAGGTGCCCGCCAGGAAATCGACCTCCAGGTCGTCGCCCGTCTGGCAATCATCCGTGATGTTGCCGCAATGGTTTAAAACGCGTAAGCCGGTGCTGATGGCGGCGCGATAGGCCTGTACCGACATCGATGCGCACACCAGGCCCAGGCCCAGTGCCTGCATGGCGACGTAGCCGTTGCCTTTCGGTCCCATGCCGAAGTTGCGCCCGGTGACGATGATGTCGCCCGGCTTGCAGCGCTCGACGAAGCCAGGATCGGTCTCGGCGAACAGATGCGGCGTGAGCACCGCCGGATTCATTTCGCGGGCGGTGATGAAGCGCGCCGGGATGACGCCGTTGGGATGCGGAACGTCATCGCCCAGCTTGTAGCAGCGGCCCCGCAGAACCCATTGATAGTCAGGCATAGGCGGCCTCGCTCAGTCCTTGCAGTTCGGGATCGGCGTCCAGCATGCGCGGGTCAGCGATACAGCCGGCCACGGCCGATGCCGCCACGGTGGCCGGGCTGCCCAGGTATAGCCGCGCATCGGTGGGCCCGAAGCGTCCGGCATTGTTATTGGTAGAAGTCGAGATCGACGCCTCGCCCGCGGCCAGCGGCCCGACCACTGCGTCGTTACAGGGACCGCAGCCCGCCGGCAGCAGCATGGCGCCGGCATCGAGCAATATCCGCATGATGCCTTCCTCGGCCAGCCGGCGCGTGGAACGTTCGGTGCCGGGCACGATGAACAGGCGCACATGCTGCGCGATCCGGCGGCCTTTGAGGATGCTGGCGGCGCACAGCATGTCTTCGTAAGTGCCCGAGCCACAGGAGCCGATGAACGCATGATCCACCCGCGTGCCGGTGGCCTCTTCGACGTCCACGGCGTTACCGACGTTGCCGGGCAGGGAAACCTGCGGCGCGATGTCCCCCAGGGCGAGTTCGTGGCGCGATTCGTAAACGGCGTCGGGATCGCTATACACCGGCTCGAAGTCGCGCTGGGCGTGGCGGCGGCAATAGGCCAGGATCGCCGCGGACGGCGGCACGAAGACCCCGGCGGCGCGCATTTCGGTTGGCGTGCTGCACAGCGCCACCCGCGCGCCGAAGCTCAGTGCGTCCAGGTCGCCGCCGTATTCCAGCACGCGGTAGTCCAGGTCGATGTCCAGCACCTTGCGCTTGACCTGGCGCGCCAGGTAGAAGCCGATATCGCGCGCCATCACGCCGGCCCGCAGCTGTCCGCGCAGCTCCAGCAGGATGGTGCGCGGGACTTCCAGCCAGGTCGTGCCGGTAGCCAGCACGCGGGAAATCTCGTTGCCGACGCGCATGCCGAACGCACCGACCGCGCCGGCGTTGGTGGCATGGGTGTCGTTGTCGAAATAGAACATGCCGGGCAGTACCTTGCCGTCTTCCATCGGGAAGATGTGGCCGTGGCCGCCACGCCCGGCGTCGTAGAACTGGGTCACGCCCCACTGCGCCGCCGCCTTGCGGTTGAAGGCGCCGCGTTCGGCGGCGCGGGCGCTGCCGTAGACCACGTCATGGTCGCTGACCATCATGATCTTTTGCGGCCGTGTCACGTGGCTGATGCCGATGCGATCCAGTTCGCCTTTGGCTTCCTTGACCAGGGCATCATGGATCATCACCATATCCGGCTCTGGATAAACCAGGTCGCCGGCGCGCACGCCGGGTTTACCCGAAACGCGTGCGAGGACTTTCTCGATGGCGGTGTAGCCCATATGCGGATCCTGTGGAAAGCATCGATGGCACAGTGTCATCCTGGCATGTTGATAAGTAAAATAACAATCGACAATCCATTCATTGCATAACTTTATGAATCTGAATTTGCGCCAATTGGAGGCGTTCGTGCTGCTTGCGCGGCTCGGCGGGTTTTCCCGCGCGGCCGATCAACTGCATCTGACGCAAGCCGGCCTCAGCATCCTGATCCGGCGCCTGGAAGAAAGGCTGGATGCGCGCCTGGTGGAGCGCACCACGCGCAGCATGGCGCTGACGCCGGCCGGACTGCAAGTGCTGCCTATCGCGGAACGCATGCTGGCGGATGCGCAGTCGGTGCTGGCGTGTGGGCGTGGCGTGGCGGCGGACCAGGCCGGACGCATTTCACTGGGCTTGGCGCCGCAACTGGCCGGTACCGTGCTGCCCGCGGTGCTGAAGGCCTTTCGCGATGATTTTCCCCGTATCTCCGTGGTGTTCCGCGAGTGCGTGAATGAGGAAATCATCGGTCGCATCTATGCGCGCGAAATCGATTTCGGCCTGGGCTTCGGGATCCAGAAAAACAGTGAGCTGGACAGCCAGGGACTGACCGAGGACACGCTGGCGGTGGCGTTGCCGCCCACGCACGCACTGGCGCGCAAGCGCAGCGTGCGCTGGAAGGATATCCTGGATGAACCGATCATCACGTTGACCGTGGGCAGCACGGTGCGCACGCTCACGGAAAATGTCTTCCTGGCCGCCGGCCAGGCCCTGCGGCCGGCCTACGAGGCCACCAATACGCTGACCGCGCTGGCATTGGCGCGCGAGGCGCTGGGCGTGGCCATCGTGCCCACCAGCATACGGCCCGCGGCGGTGGCGCAGGAAATGGTGCTCAAGCCGCTGCGGGATCCCGTGGTCAAGCGTTCGCTGAATCTCGTCACGCGGCGCGGATCCGTGCTGTCGGCACCGGAGCAGCGGTTCATCGACCTGTTCACCACCGCGATCGTGCAGGTGGATAAGTCACCGCGGTGACGATGCTGCGGGCGCCAGGCGCGCCGCGCCGGTCTGCTCCAGGTAGGCACTAGCGGCCAGGCATAGATCGTCGCGGCCGGGCGCGGCGATGATCTGTACGCCCAGGGGCAGGCTGCCTGGACCGCCCGGCCACACCGGCACCGTGCAGACCGGCAGGCCCAGGCAGGACAGCGGCTGGGTCAGCAGCCCCAGGCTGGCCCGTGCCGGCAAAGCCTGGCCGTGCAGGTCGAACGTGGCCGCGCCGGCGGGCGGCGCGGCCACCGGCGTGGCGGCGGCCAGCAGCAGATCGTATCGTTCGAACAGGCGCATGGCTTCGTCATATACGTCACGGCGCGCCCGTTGCGCGTCCGCCACCCAGGACGCGGGCAGCAGGCTGCCGGCCAGCAGCCGGTCGCGGGAATGCGGTTCGTAGGCGTCATAGCGCGTGCGCAGGCCATGCCGGTGCAGCGTGCCGCCTTCGGCGCCGGTGATGACGAAGGCCGCCGAGCGGGCCCGTTCCGCGCCATGCAGGCTGGCGCGCGCGCGGGCATCCAGCGCGGCGGCGACGATGTCCACCGCGCGGCTGGCGTCAGGGCCGGCCCAGCGTTCGAACCAGCCATCCAGCACGGCCACGCGCAAGCCGCCGGGCAGGGCGGTCAGCGGCGCCAGGGGGCCGAGACCTCCGGATGAACGCGACGACGATCCCGACGACGACCCCGATAACGACGAGGACGAGGAGGACCCCGCAGCCGCGAAGCGCGTGGCGGGATCGCGCGCGTCCAGGCCCTGCATGGCGTCACACGCCAATGCCAGGTCTTCGGTGGACGCGGCCAGCACGCCCACATGATCCAGGCTGAAGACGAAGGGAAACACGCCGCCCCGTCCCAGCCGGCCATAAGTCGGCTTGATGCCGAACACGCCGCACAAGGCCGCCGGCACCCTGACCGAGCCGTTCGTATCCGTGCCCAGCGCCAGCGGCACCAGTCGCGCGCCTACTGCCGCGCCCGAGCCGCCGGACGATCCGCCCGCGACACGCGCGGCATCGTGCGGGTTGCGCGTCGTGCCGTAGTGCGAGTTTTCCGTGGTGAAGCCGTAGGCATGCTCGTCCATATTGAGCGTACCGGTCAGGATGGCACCGGCGGCGCGCAGGCGGGCCACCGCCGTGGCATCGTGCGTGGCCGCCGGTTCGTCCGCATGGACGCGGCCGCCGCATAGCGTGGTCAGGCCTTGTACGTCGAACAGGTTCTTGGCCGCATAGGGCACGCCGGCCAGTGGCGGCAGGTGCTCGCCGCGCGCGCGCCGGGCGTCGATCTGTTCAGCCTCGGCCAGCGCACGGTCGGCCGTGATGGCGGTGTAGGCATTGAGGTCGGGGTTGCGCGCGGCGATGTCCGCCAGCGTGGCGGCAACCAGGTCCACCGCGCTGGTCTCGCCCTCCCGTATCTGCCTGGCCATTACGGTGGCGCTGTAGCGCGGCGCGGTCATGGCTGGAACACCGGCAGAGGCGCGCGCTCGCGGTCCTCGGCAACGGGCGCGAGGGTGGCCGCGATAGCGGCAAAGCGCTCGAATTCGGCGGCCACGCGCGCGACGCACGCGTCATCGCGTTCGTGGCCTTCGAGCGCCATCAACGCGCGTACGGTTGCGCGCAAGGGTTCGCCTGACGGCGGCTGGGTGACGGACATCGGTAACTCCTTTTTCAATCGACCTGCGCGCCGACTTCCTTGACGACCTTGGCGTAGCGGACCAGGTCTTCGTTGATCTGCGCGGCGACCTGTTCGGGGGTGACGGCCATGGGTACCGCGCCCAGGCTCTGGTAGATCGCCTTGATCTTGTCGCCCTGCACCGCCTTGGAGAAGGCATCGTTAAGTTTCTGCACCACGGCCGGCGGCATGCCCTTGGGTCCGAGCACGCCGTTGTACAGCGTGACCTCCGCGGCCGGGACGCCGGCCTCGGCGATGGTGGGCACATCGGACGCCACCGCGATGCGCTTGGGCGTGCTGACGGCCAGCGCGCGCAGCTTGCCGGCCTGCACTTGGGTGATGGCCGGTGGCATGCTGCTGAAGGCGAACTCGATTTCACCGGACAGCGTGGCCTGCACCAGCGGCGCGCTGCCCTTGTACGGAACGTGGATGACGTTGACGCCCGCGGCCCGGTCCATCATTTCGCTGGCCAGGTGGATGATGGTGCCGTTACCCGACGAGCCGTACGAGTACTTGCCGGGGGACGCCTTCAGCCGTGCGATCAGCTCCCCCAGGGTGTGCGCCGGGGAATTGGCGTTGACCACCAGCATCAGCGGCGAATACGACACCAGGGAAATCGGCGTGAAGTCGCGCACGCTGTCGAAAGGCAGCTTCTTGTACAGGCTGGCGTTGATGGCATGCGTGGTGGTGTCCTGGAACAGCACCGTGTAGCCGTCCGGCGCGGCGCGCGCCACCAGGTCCGCGGCGATGGTGGTGCCGGCGCCCGGGCGGTTCTCGACCACGATGTTCTGGCCCAGTACGCCGCTGGCTTCGGCGGCGACGGCGCGGGCCAGCACGTCGGAGATGCCGCCGGGCGGGAAGCCGACGATCATGCGGATCGGGCGGGCTGGATAGTCGGATTGGGCGTGAGCCGCGGGTACGGCGGCGGCGAGCAGGCAGGACAGTAGAAAGCTGCGGCGTAGCATGAGTAAACCCCTTGATGTCGTTTTATGGTGAGACTGGTAAAGCGGGTGAAGCTGTTGAATTCAATCGGGCCGGCGCTGGAACTGACGTAGGCGCCGCGCGAAAAGCAGGAAATGCATGAAATGCATGAAACGTGGAAACGCAGGCGTGGCGAAAAATCGGTGGATGCGAGGCCCTTAGCGAACGAGGCGATTGATGGAGTTCCACAGCGCTTCGACGTCCGCGCGCGGCAGGTCGCGGGCGATGAAGACCAGCGAAGATTGCGCGGGCGCCGTGGCGGTGGGTGCCAGCGGCACCGGCTTGTCGAACACGTGGCACACCCCCTGTATCAGCACGGGTTGCGCCTCGCCTTCAAAGCGCAAGATGCCTTTGGTGCGCAGCATGTCGGGGCCGCGCAGGCTGGTGAGCGTGTCGAGGAATAGCTGGAATACCGGCCGCGCCAGTGCGCCTTCGAAGATCATCGTGAAGCTGGCCACGGCGGGCGGATGCAGCGATGCGACCTTGCCCAGGTAGCTGCCGCCGGGTTTGTTGTCCGCTTCGTTGGGCTGGGCCCGGCCCGGTTCGTCGCCATATGCAGCGGTACCCGCGCCGAAAATCGTTGCGGCTCCGGCTCCGCCCGTCTGGCCCAGTTGCCCGAAGGGCGAGGGCGCCGTCAGCAGGCTTATGTCCAGGTCGCCCAGTATCGGCGTCTCGCGGCGCGCGTGGGCGTTGACGGCCTGCACCCAGTCCAGCGCCGCGTCGCGCTGCGCGGGCGTGGCGCGATCGGTCTTGGTGATGAGGATCAGGTCCGCCGCCGCTGCCTGCCGCTCGGCGGTCTGCAGCGCCGCGCCGCGCGCTTCCGGATGGGCCGCATCCACCAACGTGACGACATGCGCCAACCGGTATTGCCGGGCCAGCGGCGCGTCGCCATACAGGGTCTGCGCGATCGGCCCGGGATCCGCCAGGCCGCTGGTCTCGATGATGACCCGCTCGAAGCTGGGAATCTCGCCGCGGCGCCGCCGCATGGACAGGTCCACCAGCAGCGTCTGCAGATCGCTGCGCAACTGGCAGCACATGCAGCCGTTGTCCAGCAGCACGGTTTCCTCGTCGGAACGTTCCAGCAGGTGATGATCGATGCCGACCTCGCCGAACTCGTTGACGATCAGCATCGACCCCGCCAGCGCGGGCGTCGCCAGCACGCGCTTGAGCAGCGTGGTCTTGCCGCTGCCCAGGAAGCCGGACACCACGATGACCGGAAGCCGGGTATCGGAACCGGTCACAACCTCCATGCTCATAGCTTCATTTCCAGTGCGTACAAGCCACCGGTGTGGCGGTCCACCGCGAACACGATGCCGCGGTCATCGACGAACACATCGTTGAACTGGATCGAACCCGCCGGCGATCCGGTGGGCGCCTCCGGCACGAAGTAGGCTGCCTCGGTCGGCGCATACGGGTCGCGGATGTCGTAGACGCGCACGCCGCCGTTGAAGAACGTGCAGACCAGGTAATCCTCCGACTTCCAGGCGCCGGGCACGGGCGGGTTCTCGTGCACGTTATGGGCGCCGAACCGTCCGCCGCGCAGGCGATGCACGTCCACCGGCGGCATGGGCAGCGTGGAGATCGAGACCAGGTTGGATTCGTCGCTCATATCGACCAGCCACACCAGCTTGGGCCAGTCGCCGGCATCGTCCTGCACGGTTTCGTCGCTGACGACGAGCAGATTGCGTTCGAACAGGGGCAGTGCCGTGTGCGTGAACCCCTTGAACGGCGGCGAGTTCATGAAGCGCGAGACCGGGCGGGGATTGGACAGGTCGGAGATGTCCATGATGAAGGCGCCGGCATCCAGATAGCCCAGGTAGCAGCGATCCGGACGTTGCGGGAACACATTGGTGTTGTGGGCGCGAAAGCCGGAATCGAAAGCGGGCGCCAGCCGTTTGGGCGGTTCGGCGTCGTCGCCTTCCATGGTGCCCGGCAGATGCCAGGCGCCCACGGCGCGCGGCTGGGTCGGCGCGCTGACGTCGACGATACGGTAGACCTGGTCATCCTTGGGATTGCGCGGCACGCGGTCCGGATCGCTGCACGCCATGTGCACGGTCTGGCCATCGACGAACCACAGGCAGTGCGCGCCGCGCGAATGGGGCGCGGACGCGTCGAAATGCGACAGCAGGCGCGGCTGCTCGGGCTTGCTGATATCGAACAGGTCGAAGCCGGCCGGCGCCAGTCCGGGCTTGCTGACCTGGTAGGCCACCGCCATCAGGTTGCCGGACACCTCCAGCGAGTTCGAGCGCACGGCCGCGTGCGGCAGGTCGGTCTGCACGATGACGCGCGGCTGGCGCGGATCGGAAACGTCCACGCCGGTGAAGTTCTTTGGCGCGCTTTCATGCGCCAGCCACAGGATGCGGCGTCCGTCGGGCGCGATCTGCATGGCAATGCCTTCGCCAACGCCGCCGAAGCCGCCCAGGTCGTGCCGGGCCAGCAGGCGCATATTGGATTGCTGCGGGTAATGTGCCTTGATCATCGTGTCAGCTCCGCGGCGCAGCGGCCGATGCGGCTGTGGCCGTCGATGCAGCCCCCGGCGCAACCCGGTCGTACCAGGCCAGTATTTCCTCCCCGGTCATGAAGCGCACGCCCTCGAATTTGCGCATGTACTCGAAGGCCTGTTCGAAGTACTTGATGCGATGCGGCACGCCGCTCAGGAAAGGATGGACGGCGATACCCATCACGCGCACCTGGTCGCCGCCTTCCGCATACAGGCGATCGAAACTGTCGGTGACGCGCTTGAAGAATTCATCCGAGCTGTGGTGCTGCACGGCCATCATGGGGATGTCGTTCAGTTCCACGGAATAAGGCATGGCGACCATGTCGCCGCCCTGCGTGCGCAAGCGGCAGGGCTGGTCGTCCAGCACCCAGTCGCCGATGTAGCGGATGCCGGCGTCATGCAGCAGGTCGACGGTGTCCATCTTCTGCGTCAATCCGGGGCCCAACCAGCCCACCGGCGCGCGACCGGTGAATTCGCGGATCGAGTCGACCGTGCGCGCGATCATGGCCTGGGCATCGTCGACCTGGTGGATGGGCATCTGGATGTAGCCGTGCCCCATGAATTCCCAGCCGGCGTCACGCGCGGCTTCGGCGACACGGGGATAGCTGGTGCAGACGCGGCCATTGATCGACAGCGTGGCACGGATGCCGAAACCTTCAAGCGCTTGCAGCAGGCGCCAGAAGCCGACCCGCATGCCGTATTCGTGCCAGGCCCAGTTGGGGATGTCCGGCGTGACGCTGACGCCCGTGGGCGCGGGCAGCACCTGGCGCGCCATCGGCCGGCCGATGTCCCAGTCCTCCACGTTCACGATAGGCCAGACGATGATGCGCGCACCGTCGGGTGCGGGCAGCTTGGGGCGGTCGACGATTGCCGAATAAGGCAGGCGTTCGCGCGGTGTCATAATATCCATATAGTGAAAACCCTAAAGGAGACAATTCATCGTGGAGTACTGGTTTTCAATCTACATATCGCCTAAAACAGCGTCAACGCCGGTATCTGGAATATCCAATATATGGATATGAAATCACCGGCACGATCCGCCGCCTCGCCCGGCGGAACCCAGAGCGTGGCCCGTGTCGTGGGCTTGCTCAAGCTGTTGGCCGAGCATCGCGACCCCGGCTTGCGCTTTGTCGATGTCGCACGCCTGTGCGGCCTGGAGCAGCCCACCGCGCATCGCATGCTGAAGGCGCTCGAGCGTGAAGAGATGGTGGCGCGCGACCCCGTGACGCGGCGTTATCGCCTGGGACCCCTGGTCTTCGAGCTGGGCATCGCGGCGGCCGGGGATTTCAACCTGGTCGACGTCTGCCGGCCGTCGCTGCAGCGCCTGGCCGAAGCTACCGGTGACACCGCCTTCCTGTTCATCCGGCGCGGCCACGATGCGGTGTGCATAGACCGCATCCAGGGCCACTATCCGATCCAGACGCCGGTGGTCATCGTGGGCAGCCGCCAACCCCTGGGCGTCAACGCCGGCGGGCTGGCGATGCTGCAAGCCCTGGGCGACGAAGAAGTGGCCGAGGTGGTGAGCGCGGTGGCGGTACGCCTGGGCGCCTATGGCGAATTCGACGAACTGGATCTACGCCGGGCCGTGACCGAGTCGCGCCGGCGGGGCTATGCGGCCATCGGCGAAAAGGCGGTGCCGGGCGTCACGGCCATCGGGCTGCCCATACGCAATACCTACGGTGCACCTTCGGCCGCATTGACGATCGCGGCGACCTCCAACCGCATGACCGCGAAGCGCCAACTGGAGATCCTGCCGGCGCTGCAGCAGGAAGTGTCGACGGTGGAGCGCCTGCTCTACCGTTAACGAGCAGGCCGGCGCTTGGCGGGTGGGCACATAAGATATTTCGGGTTTTCCCGTATCATGCTGCCTGCGTAAAGTCCGGATAGGTCTTTTCGCCTGGGCAGCGCCTGCCTTTTCCCTTCCAGTTTTCCCTCGGAAGGCGAACTTCTCGCAGCACTTTCATCGCAGCAGCACGCCACATTTATTCAGCATCAAGTCAGCTGAATGGGCAAAAAAGAAGGACAGATATGAAAAATCGGTTAACCCTGAGCATCGCGATCGCCATGCTCCTCGGGGTCGTCGTAGGCTATGCCTGCCACGCGAACATTTCAGACGCCACGGAACTCAAGAACGTGGCAGGTTATTTCTCCATCATCACGGACATCTTCCTGCGGCTGATCAAGATGGTCCTGGCGCCGCTGGTGTTCGCCACGCTGGTCTCCGGTCTGTCGGGCCTGGACAGCGGCAAGGATGTGGGACGCATCGGCCTGCGTTCGGTGGCGTGGTTCCTTTGTGCGTCGCTGATCTCCCTGGCCATCGGCCTGGTGATGGCCAACCTGACCGATCCGGGTTCCTCGCTGCACCTGACGGCGGGTGCCGGTGAAGTGAATACCGGCCTGAACACCGCCGGCTTGAACGTGCGCGATGTCCTTACCCATGCCTTCCCCACCAGCGTGCTGGACGCGATGGCTCGCAACGACATCTTGCAAATCCTCGTGTTCTCGGTGTTCTTCGGCCTGGCCTTGAGCGCGCTCAAGCGTGATCCCAAGGTGGCCTTCGTGATCCAGGCGGTGGACGGCCTGGTGCCGGTGATGCTGCGTCTCACGGACTATGTGATGCGTTTCGCGCCGCTGGGCGTGTTCGGCGCGATCGCGTCCGTCGTCACCCTGCGCGGCCTGGACGTGCTGTTCACCTACGGCAAGTTGCTGGGTTCCTTCTATCTTGCGCTGGTGATCCTGTGGATCGTGCTCGTGGCCGTGGGCTATGCCTTCCTGGGGCGCCGCATCGTCGCGCTGCTCAAGGCGGTGCGCGAACCGGCGATGATCGCCTTCTCCACCGCCAGCAGCGAAGCGGCGTTCCCGCGCCTGACGGAAAAGCTGGAAGCGTTCGGCGTCGACAAGAAAGTGGTCGGTTTCACGCTGCCGCTGGGCTATGCCTTCAACCTTGACGGTTCGATGGTGTACCAGGCCTTTGCCGCGATCTTCATCGCCCAGGCTTTCGGCATCGACATGCCGGTGTCGCAGCAGGTGGTGATGCTGCTGATCCTCATGCTGAGCAGCAAGGGCATGGCCAGCGTGCCGCGCGGTTCAGTGGTGGTGGTCGCCGCCATCGCGCCGATGTTCGGCCTGCCGGCCGCCGGCGTGGCGCTGGTCCTGGCCATCGACCAGCTGCTGGACATGGGCCGCACGATGACCAATGTGATCGGCAACAGCATCGCCACGGCGGTCATCGCCAGTTGGGAAGAGAAGCGCCAGCCGCAGCCGGCCTCGCAACCGGCCCCGCGGTCGTCTCAAGTGGCGCGGGAAAGCGCCTGAGCGGCGCTGCGCATCACTTCCCTTGAGTGCGGAGCCACCGGGGTCGCCATTCGCTGACGATGATGGCCAGTACGATCAAGGCGCCGCCGACCAGGGCCAGTCCTGGCAGGCGCTCGCCGGCGAGGCGGCCGAACAGGCCGGCCCAGATGGGTTCGCCAGCATAGATGATGGCGGCGCGCGAGGCGTCCACCGTTTTCTGCGCCCAGTTCATCGCCACCTGGATCAACGCGCTGGCGCAACCCAGCCCACCGGCGAACGCCAGCAACTGCCAAGACAGTGCCGGCGTCTCGTGCTCGCCCAGCAAGGGCCGCAGCGCGAAGGCAAAGAGCGCGGTGAAAGCCAGTTGCGCCACCGTCACGCAGCGCACATTCACGCGCGAGGCGTAATGGCTGATGGCGCTGATTTCCAGCGCGAAGGCCACGGCGGCCACCAGCGTCAGCGTCTGTCCCAGCGTGAACGACAGCGCCATTCCCCGGCCGCCGCCGGCCGCGGGCAGCCCGAAGCACAGCATGCCGGCGAAGGCGCACGCCACGCCCACCAGGCACATGAAGTGGGGCTGGCGGCGCCAGAACACCCACTGCAGCAAGGGCACCAGCGGCACATACAGCGCGGTGAGGAATCCCGATTCGCTGCTCGCCACATGCTGCAGCCCCATCGTCTGTAAACCGTAGCCCATGACGATGCAGGCGCCGATGACGGCACCGGCGCGGATATCGCGCCACTGGATGTTGCGCAGCGCGCCGCGCGACACCACGCCCACCGCCAGAGCCGCCGCCGCGAAGCGGCAGCCAACGAAGAACAGCGGCGAACTGTAGGCCAGGGCATGCTGGACCGTCAGGAAGGTCAGGCCCCAGATCATGGTCACGCCGACCAGCGACAGTTCCGGTAGCCGGCGCGCCAGGGCACTGGCGGCCGGGGCGGCGCTCGCCAGGGCGCTACCCGATGCAGCTCCCCGTGGGGACGCACCCGCCGAGGGTGAACTACCCGAGGGCGGCTTCACAGGCAGTCGTAGGCCGCGCGCACCAGGCTTTCCACCACCGGCGTCACGCCGCTGGCCAGGTCATCGCGCAAGGCGTAGGGGTAGGTCTCGTCCATGTACGTGGACTGGCACATCTCCAGCTGGATGGCGTGCACGTTCTGGGCGGGATTGCCGTACTCACGCGTGATGTAGCCGCCCTTGAAGCGGCCGTTGATGGCCCAGGTGTACGGGCAGCCCTGTTCCAGGCGCGCGCGGATGGCCTGTTCCATGGCCGGCGCGCAGCTGCCGCCGGCGGCGGTGCCGATGTTCAGGTCCGGCAGTTTGCCCTCGAACAGCCGCGGCAGCACGCTGGCGATGGAGTGGCCTTCCCACAGCATGACCTTGCCGTGCTGGGCGCGCAGATGGTCGATCTCGGCGCGCAACTGGTCGTGGTAAGGCTGCCAGTAGGTCTGCACCCGGCGTGCGCGCTCGGCATCGGTCAGCACCGATTCGTCCTTGTACAAGGGAATGCCGTCGAAGGTGAGGGTGGGGCACAGGCCGGTCTTGGTCTGGCCGGGGTAGAGGTTGCCGTCGTCGGGCGAGCGGTTCAGGTCGACCACGTAGCGCGAATAGCGCGCCCACAGGAAGGATGCGCCGATGCTGCGGGCGAAGGAATAGAGGGTGTCCAGGTGCCAGTCGGTATCGCCCGAACGCAGGCCGGCTTCGGTCATGTGGGGCTTTTGCTCGTCGGCAATCAGGCTGCCCAGGTGAGGAATGGAAATCAGCAGCGGGGCGGTGCCGCGTTCGAAATGGAAGATCTGGCTCATGGTGTCCTGCGCGTGTGGCAGCCGCCGCGGCAAGGGCCGGGCGGCGCGGTGAAGAAATCCGGGAACCTGGATTGTATTGCTTGTCTCACAACGCCCGTGCCACCGCCACCGCCACCGCCACCGCCACCGCCACCGCCACCGCCACCGCCACCGCCACCGCCGCCGCCGCCGCCACCGCCACCGCCGCCACCGCCGCCACCGCCGCTACCGCCGCTACCGCCGCTACCGCCGCCGCGCCGCGCCCGCAGCAACTGCGCGGGCCGCCAGCCGGGTTATTCAGGATAGGCAGCAGCATGCCCAAACGCCAAAGTGGCGGTCCCGAAAGCGCATCATGCGCTTTTGATATACCGCGCCCGCGGCCAGGAGTCCTCGAAATGAACTTCAAGCAGGTGGAGACGTTCCGTGCCGTGATGCTGACACGCTCCATGACCCAGGCGGCGATCCAGTTGCACACCTCGCAGCCCAATATCAGCCGCGTGATCGGCCAGCTGGAACGGCTGACAGGGTTCAAATTATTCCAGCGCGTCGGCGGCCGCCTGTTGCCGACGGACGAGGCGGAAGCCTTGTTCAAGGACGTCGAGCGGGCCTTCGTCGGCCTGGACAGCCTGCAGGACTCGGCCCGTTCCATCCTGCAGCTCGGCGCGGGCGCGCTGCGCATCGGCGTGGTGCCGTCCATCGCCATGACGCTGATGGCGCCGGCCATCGCCAAGTTTCGCCGCTACTACGCCGAAGTGCCGATCTCCGTCTACACCAGCGATTCGCCCACCGTCGCCAAATGGACGGCGACCCGCTATTGCGACCTGGGCCTGGTGGCTTACCTGGTCGGCGTGCCGGGCGTGACCAGCGCGGTATGGCGAGACGAGAAGGGCGTGTGCATCGTGCCGGAGTCGCACCGGCTGGCGCGCAAGCGGCGTATCGTCGCCGCCGATCTGCGCGGGGAAGACTTCATCTCCCTGACCCTGGGCGATGGCACGCGCACGGCCATCGACGCGGCGTT
Organism: Achromobacter sp. HZ34; assembly: GCF_002209485.1. Lineage (GTDB taxonomy): Bacteria > Pseudomonadota > Gammaproteobacteria > Burkholderiales > Burkholderiaceae_B > Bordetella_C. The sequence continues at coordinate 238,708 of NZ_NJIX01000009.1, forward strand.
CGAACCCGGGTCGCGCCGCCTGACGCTGGAAACGCCTTATGCGGCGACGATATGCAGCATGGTGGGCATGGGCCTGGGCGTCAGCGTGGTCAATCCCCTGGTGGTGCGCAATCTGCAGCCGCCCGGCGTGAAGGCGATTCCCTTCGAGCCGGCCATTCCCTTTCGCAGCTACGTGCTGCATGCACAGCAGCATGTGGAATCGAACCTGGCGCAGGTATTCATGCGCTGCATGAAAGAGGCGGTGCGGGAACGATGAGGGCGCCGGCGTCCCGCTTCTTGTAGGTAAAAACCCGTTCCGTACTAACCCCCGGACATATCAAATCTGCATAGGGATGGGGTTTATTGGTATTTGACGGCCTGCGGGGCCATTCCCATAATCCTCAAAAAACAGGGTAGGCCGATGCGGGAAATCGAGCCAGGTCCAGGTCCGAGACAGCGACTTTATTTGCCGGGGTGGCTGGCCTGAACGGGTTGGCGGCCTCCGGGTGGCAGCCCCTAATGCCGACGTCCGCGCACCATGGCACGGACGTTCTTCTTTGTAGTGCTTTTCCGAATCACCGGAGGGATCATGAAGAAGCATCCGCTGTATCTGGCCCTGTCTGTCGCCCTCGCCGGCGCAGCCATCACCACCGCCGCCCACGCCGAGGACCGGCTGGTCATCGCCGGCTACGGCGGCTCGTTCGAGGACATTCTGCGCAAGGACCTGTTCCCGGTGTTCGAGAAGCAGCACAACGTCAAGATCGACTACGTCGCGGGCAACTCCACCAATACCCTGGCGCGCTTGCAGGCGCAGAAGAGCAACCAGGAGATCGACGTCGCCATCATTGACGACGGGCCGATGTATCAAGCCATCGCCCTGGGCTTCTGTGCTCCCATCGCCGACCTGCCCAAGGACGACCTGTATCCGGCCGCGCGCTACAAGGACGACAAGGCCGTGGCCATCGGCATCGTCGCCACCGGCATCATGTACAACAAGAAGGTGTTCGCGGAAAAGAAATGGGCGGCGCCCACTTCCTGGGACGACCTGAAGGATCCCAAGTACAAGGGTACGCTGGTGATTCCGCCCTTGAACAACACCTACGGCCTGCACGCCCTGGTGCAATACGCCCGCGCCAACGGCGGCGGCGAAAAGAAGATCGATCCCGGCTTCAAGGTCTTCAAGGACCACGTCGGTCCCAACGTGCTGGTCTATGAGCCGTCGCCCGGCAAGATGACCGAGCTGTTCTCCAGCGGGCAGGCCCTGATCGCCGTATGGGGCAGCGGCCGCGCGAAGTCCTTCGCCGACACCGGCTTCCCCGTCGGTTTCGCCTATCCGCGGGAAGGGGCCTACGCCTTGCTGTCGTCCATCTGCCCCATCGCCAAGCCCAAGGCCAATCCGCTGGCCCAGGCTTTCGTCACGTACATGATGACGCCTGAAGTGCAGACCAAGCTGGGCGACGCCTACGGCTATGGCCCCGTCAACAAGAAAGCCACCTACAAGGAAGACCCCAATGCCGCCGTCCAGTTGCCGGCCGGCAAGGTGGCGCAGGACCTGATCGTGGTCGACTGGGACACCGTCAACCAGAATCGCGACGACTGGAACAAGCGCTGGACGCGCGAGATCGAGCGCTGAGGCGGTCCATGGGCTTTCTCGTCCTCAAGCAGTTGACCAAGGTCTACGGCGACAGCACCGCGGTCGATGCGCTCAGCCTGGAGATCGCGCGCGGGGAATTCGTGTCGCTGCTGGGGCCCTCGGGCTGCGGCAAGACGACCACCCTGCAGATGATCGCGGGCTTCATCGAACCGACCGCGGGCGCGGTGATCCTGGACGGCCACGACCTGGGCCGCACGCCGCCGCAGAAGCGGGCCATGGGCATCGTGTTCCAGAACTACGCCCTGTTCCCGCACATGACGGCCGCGCAGAACGTCGCTTTCGGCCTGGAGATGCGCGGCGTCGACAAGCGCGAGCGCGTCACCCGGGTGGGGGAGGCGCTGGCACTGGTGGGCCTGGGCCACCTGGCCGACCGCCATCCCGCGCGCATGTCGGGCGGGCAGCAGCAGCGTGTGGCCCTGGCGCGCGCGCTGGTGATACGGCCCAACCTGCTGCTGCTGGACGAGCCGCTGTCCAACCTGGACGCCAAGTTGCGCGAGGACATGCAGATCGAGCTGCGCAGCATCCAGCGCACGGTAGGCACCACCACCATCATGGTCACGCATGACCAGTCCGAAGCGCTGGCGCTGTCGGATCGCGTGGTGGTGATGAACCAGGGACGGGCCGAGCAGGTGGCCGACCCTTATGCGGCGTATGAGCATCCGCATACGCCTTTCGTCGGCGGTTTCCTGGGCAAGGCGAATCTGTTCCAGCCGCTGGTGTGCGAGGTCGACGGCCGGCCTCACGCCCGCATCGGCACGGCCTGTATGCCGCTGGACGGCGCGGCGCCGCCCACGGCCACGGTCATCGTGCGGCCGGAAAAGGTGCAGTTCCTGGCTGCAGGTCCGGCAGCCTTGCCGGGCCGGGTCAAGGCGCGCATCTTCCAGGGCAACCACTGGCTGTGCCAGGTGCAGACCGAGGTAGGCGACGTGCTGGTGATACGCCAGAACGACGGCGTTGCCGTGCCGGCGGAAGGCGAGGCAGTGCACCTGGGCTGGCGTGCCGTCGATATGCGCCCGGTGACCGCCGGCGCGGGGCATTGAAGCCGCCATGGTCGCCGCCACCCCTGCCACCCCCGCCACCCCAGGCACCATCGGCGCCGCCATGTCCAGCCGCCGCGCCGCACCCTGGCTGCTCAGCGCGCCCGCGCTGTTGCTCTATGCCTTGTTTCTCGTGACCCCCCTGGTGCTGGTGCTCCTCATCAGCTTCTACAACTTCCAGTTCTACGGCGGCATCCAGGACTCCTTCACCGCCAAGAACTATCTGGCCATCTTCACTGACGGCTATTACTACGAGATCTACGCCCGCACCTTTGGCGTGTCGCTGCTGGTGACGCTGGCCTGTGTGATCCTGGGCACCGCCGAGGCCTATGTGCTGTCGCGTATGCGCAATCCCTGGAAGGGCCTGTTCCTGATGGTGGTGCTGGGGCCGCTGCTGGTGTCGGTGGTGGTACGCACCCTGGGCTGGGCCCTGCTGTTCGGCTCCACCGGCCTGATCAGCAAGAGCCTGCTGGCGCTGGGCCTGACGTCGGCGCCGGTAAGCCTGATGTATACCAACCTGGGCGTGGGCATCGCCTTGACCCACGTGCTGGTGCCTTTCCTGGTGATTTCCGTGTGGGCGTCACTGCAACGCATCAACCCCGCCACCGAGGCGGCGGCGCTGTCGCTGGGCGCGCATCCCTTCACCGTCATGCGGCGCGTCATCCTGCCGCAAGCCATGCCCGGCGTGCTGTCCGGCAGCATCATGGTGTTCGCCTTGTCGGTCAGCGCCTTCGCCACGCCGGCCATCATCGGTGGACGCCGGCTGAAGACGGTGGCGACGGCTGCCTATGACGAATTCCTCAACACCCTGGACTGGCCCCTGGGTTCGGCCCTGGCCGCCGTGCTGCTGGTGGTCACGGTGGTGGCGCTGATCGCGGCCAATCGCCTTATCGAACGGCGCTACGGCGCGGTGTTCAATACCTGAGGGGAGACGCCATGCAACGCCACAACGGTTATATCGGGCTGATCTTCCATACGCTGTTCATCCTCTTCATCCTGGCGCCGCTGGTGATGGTGTGCGCGGTGGCCTTCACGTCCGAAGGCTTCATCTCGCTGCCTTCGCACGGCCTGTCGCTGCGCTGGTTCAAGGCCATCCTGGACAATCCGCGCTTCATCGAAGGGTTCTTCTTCAGCCTGGGACTGGGCGCGCTGTCCGCCACCATCGCCATCCTGCTAGCCGTCCCGGGCGCCCTGGCGCTGGCGCGCTACCGGTTTCGCGGACGCGAGGCGTTGATGGCGTTCTTCCTGTCGCCGCTGATGATTCCCCATGTGGTGCTGGGCCTGGCCTTCCTCAAGTTCTTCACCTCCGTCGGGCTGGCGGGCACGTATGTGGGCCTGGTCATCGCCCATGTGATCCTGATCATGCCGTACGCCTTGCGGCTGGTGCTGTCCTCGGCAACCGGCATGGATCCGTCCATGGAGCGCGCCGCGCTGTCGCTGGGCGCATCGCCGCTGACGGCGTTTCGCCGCGTGGTGCTGCCGCTCATCCTGCCTGGCGTGGTCAGCGGCTGGGTCATCGCCTTCATCACCAGCTTCGATGAACTGACCATGTCCATCTTCATCGCCGCCCCGTCGACCACCACCTTGCCGGTGCGCATCTTCCTGCATATCGAGGACACCATCGACCCGCTGGTGACGGCGGTCTCGGCGGTGCTGATCTACCTGACCATCATCGGCGTGTTCATCCTGGATCGCGTCGTGGGCCTGGAAAAATTGTTTGTAGGGAAGGGGCGTTGATTCCTATGTCAGAGCAAACCAATACTCCCACTTCCGGGCCGCCGCGGCCGCGCCGCCACCAGGGCATCTATGACGCGGTGGTGGTCGGCGGCGGCCTGGTCGGTGCTGCCATTGCCTACGGGCTGCGTCAGCACCTGGACCACGTGGCCGTGCTGGACGAGGGCGATGTGGCCTATCGCGCATCGCGCGGCAATTTCGGCCTGGTCTGGGTGCAGAGCAAGGGCATGGGCATGCCGCAGTACGGGCAATGGACCATGCGTTCGCAGCGGCTATGGCCGCAACTGGCCGAGGAACTGCTCGAACTGACCGGCGTGGACGTCAGGCTGGAACAGCGCGGCGGCCTGCACGTGGTGCTGAGCGAAGAAGAGTACGACGCGCGCGTGTCCTACATGACGCGCCTGCAAGGGCAGCCCGGCATGGCGCAATACCCCTGGCGCATGCTGGACCACAAGGAAACGGCCGAGCTGGTGCCGGGCCTGGGGCCCGAAGTGCTGGGCGCGTCGTGGACACCGGTGGACGGCATCGCCAATCCGCTCAAGCTGCTGCGTGCGTTGCACACGGCGTTCGACCGCCGTGGCGTCGACTACCTGCCGCAACACGGCGTGCTGAGCATCGTGCGCGAGGACGGCGTGTTCAAGTTGACGACCGCGCAGGGCAGCGTGCGCGGCAAGACCCTGCTGCTGGCCTCGGGCCTGTCGAACAAGGTACTCGGCGAGCAGGTCGGCCTGGATATTCCGGTGCGGCCCCAGCGCGGCCAGATCATCGTGCTGGAGCGCACGCGACGCATCCTGGAAACGCCATTGGTCAGCCTGCGGCAGATGGACGAAGGCAGCTGGCTGATCGGCGATTCCCAGGAAGAAATGGGCTACGACGACAAGATGACCGGCCTGCCGGTGCTGGCCACGCTGGCGGACCGCGCCGTGCGTACCCTGCCGGCCTTGCGCGAGGTACGCGCGGTGCGCGCCTGGGCGGCGCTGCGGGTGATGTCGCAGGACGGCTTTCCCATCTACGAACAATCCGCCACCCATCCTGGCGCCTATGTCGCTACCTGCCATAGCGGTGTGACGCTGGCGGCGGCCCATGCGCTGGCCTATGCGCCCATGGTCGCGGCCGGCCGGCTCGATGACGAGATGGCCAGTTTTTCCACTCGGAGGTTCCATGTTCAAAAGGCTGGATGACGCCGCCGCGGCGTTGACGCGCACGCCGGTGATCTTGCGCGTGGACGGCGCGGACGTGCATTGCCGCGAAGGCGATACGGTGGCCGCGGCCCTGTTCGCGGCGGGCGTGGAAGCCTGTCGCGACACCGTGGTCAATGACGTGCCGCGGGGACCTTACTGCATGATGGGCGTGTGCTACGACTGCCTGGTCACCATCGATGGCAAGCCCAATCAGCAGGCTTGCATGACGCTGGCGCGCGCCGGCATGGACGTTGAGCGCCAACGCGGCGCGCGCAAGGTGACGGCATGACGGAACGGGCGATTACGGCGCAGGGCGGCGCCACCGCGTCGGGGGACGGTATGGGGCAGGGCGGCGACTTCGTGCCAGGTATCGACATGAGGCAGGGCAGCGACGGGGCCATGGAGATCAAGCAATGCGATCTGCTGGTCATCGGCGCCGGGCCGGCCGGCCTGGCCGCGGCGACGCAGGCCGCGCAGCTGGGCGTGCGCACGCTGCTGCTGGATGAGCAGCCCGCGCCAGGCGGCCAGATCTATCGCGCCGTCACGACGACGCCACTGACCAAGCGCGGCATCCTGGGTGAAGACTACTGGCATGGCGCCAGCCTGGTCGCGCCTTTCCTGGCGTCGGGCGCGCAATACCTGCCGGGCGCGACCGTATGGGCGGTCGGCCGGCACACCGCGCCGACCGAGGCCGCCGGCTTCGAGGTCGCCTATTCGGTTGGCGGCGCCGCCGGCCTGGTGCATGCGAAGCGCGTGCTGCTGGCCACTGGTGCGCAGGAGCGGCCCTTTCCCATTCCCGGCTGGACCCTGCCCGGCGTGGTGACGGCCGGGGCGGCGCAAATCCTGCTCAAGCAGGCCGGCATCGTGGCCAGCGGCAAGACCGTGCTGGCAGGCTGTGGCCCGCTGCTGTACCTGATCGCGTGGCAATACCTGAATGCGGGCGTGCAGATCGACACGCTGCTGGAAACGGTGCCGCGCGGACGCATCGGCCGCGCCTTGCCCTATGCCTGGGACTTCCTGCGTTCGCCCTATCTGCGCAAGGGCCTGGCGCTGATGCGCGCGGTGAAGGCGAAAGTGAATATCGTGCGCCACGTCGAAGGCATCGCCGCGCTGGGCGAGCAGGGCCGCCTGACCGCGGTTCGCTATGTGGTGGGCGGCACTACCCATACGCAGGCGGCCGAGCATCTGTTGCTGCATCAGGGCGTAGTGCCCAACATCAATCTGTCCAAGGCCGCCGGGGTCGATCACGAGTGGAACGAGGCCCTGGCCTGCTGGCAGCCCAAGGTCGATGCCTGGGGCGATACCAATGTGCAGGACCTCGGCCTGGCGGGTGACGGCGCCGGCATCGCCGGTGCCGTGGCGGCCGAGCATCGGGGCCGGCTGGCCGGCTTGCAGGCCGCGTGCCGGCTGGGCTACCTGGACGCGGCGCGGCGCGACGAGGCCGCCGCGGCGCCACGCGCGGCCCTGGCGCGGGCCGTGCGTGGGCGCGATTTCTTCGATGCCCTTTACCAGCCGCCACCGTCGTTCCGCCGGCCCACGGGCGACACCATCGTGTGCCGCTGCGAGGAAGTGACGGCAGCCGAGGTGCGCGAGACCGTCAAGCTGGGCGTGCAGGGGCCGAACCAGATGAAATCGTTCCTGCGTTGCGGAATGGGGCCGTGCCAGGGCCGCTTCTGCGGACTGACCGTGGCGGAACTGATCGCCGAGGAGCGCGGCGTGCCGGTGCAGGACGTGGGGTATTACCGCTTGCGCTTCCCCACCAAGCCCTTGACGCTGGGCGAGATAGCGTCGCTGCCGCAGACCGATGACGGCCGCAAGGCGGTCATCCGCTTCAAGAAATAGGCGGCCCGCGCATGGATGCGGACATCATCGTGATCGGCGGCGGCCTGCATGGCAGTTCGACCGCGCTGCATCTTGCGCGGGCCGGCGCTGACGTGCTGGTGCTGGAGAAGAACTACGCCGGCCGCCATGCTTCCGGCGTGAATGCCGGTGGCGTGCGGACCTTGAGGCGCGATCCTGCCGAGATCCCGCTGGCCCTGGCGTCACGCGAGCTGTGGTACCGCATCGGCGAGCTGGTCGATGACGATTGCGGCTTTGAACAGCATGGCCAGGTGTGCGTGTCGGAGACCGACGCCGACGTGGCAGTCGCCCGCGAACGCCTGGCCTTGATGGCGCGCTTGGGCCATGGTCATGAGACCTGGATCGATGCCGCCGAATTGCGCGCCATGATTCCCGGCATCGCGCCCGGCGTGCGTGGGGGGGTGATCGCGCGGGGCGACGGCGCGGCCGATCCCTACCGCACCACCTTCGCGTTCCGGCGCAAGGCGGCCGCGCTGAAAGCGCGCTTCCAGGAAGGCGTGACCGTGCGCGGCGTGAGCCGCGACGGCGCGGGCTGGCGCGTGCAGGCCGATGATGGCGTTCATCGTGCGCGCGTCGTGGTGAATTGTGCCGGTGCCTGGGCCGATCGCATCGCCGAACAATGGGGCGAGCCAGTGCCTTTGCTGCCGATCGCGCCGATGATGCTGGTCACCACGCCGATGGACCATTTCCTGGATCCGGTGGTGCTGTGCCAGGGGCGGCCCCTGTCGTTCAAGCAGCGCGCCAACGGCACGGTGCTGATCGGTGGCGGGCGGCGCGCGTGGGTCGACCGCGACGCGGAATGGACCGAGCTGGATTTTCGTTCGCTGGCCGAAGGCGCGCGTACGGTGTGTGAGTTGTTTCCGCACATGCGCGCGGCCATCGTCAACCGTGGCTGGGCGGGCATCGAGGCGGCCATGCCTGACGGATTGCCGGTGATCGGCCCCAGCTTGCGTCATGCGAACGCCTTTCATGCTTTCGGCTTTTCCGCGCACGGATTTGAATTGGGTCCGATCGTGGGACGGATCATCACCGAACTGATCAGCAAAGGGAGCACCGATTTTCCCATCGCACCCTTCAACATCGGCCGCTTCGCGGCGCCCACCGCTGCGGGGGACCCTAGGCCTGGTACGGGACAGGATACTGCGCAGGCTGGTACGGCAACCCCTCGGGCACGGCCCTTGCGATCCTCCTGATGAAGCCGCCGACCTCCGGCGGTAACGAAAGGAGCGTTCATCATGAACAAGGACCAAGTGAAGGGTGTTGGCGAACAGGTCAAGGGCAAGGTTAACGAGACCGTCGGCAAGGTCACCGGCAACACGTCCCAGGAACTGAAGGGTGACGTTCAGCAAGGCGTGGGCAAGGCCCAGAAGGCGTGGGGCGATGCCAAGGAAGATGCCAAGGACAACGCGCGTAAGCCGCATTGATTCTTGTGGATCCTGCATGGCGGTGAGTAACGCGTCTACGGGTGCGTACTCTCCGTGAATAAGGGCATGTGCCGCGAGGCGCATGCCCTTTTCGTATGGCTGACAGGACGGCTACAAAGAAGCCCCGCGAGCGGGGCTTCTTTGCGTCGACGCCTGTTCCTGCAACTACTTTTTCTTCGCTACCTCTTTCTGCACGGATTCTTTTACCTTGGCGGCGGCCTCGCGTGCGGGTTGCGGCAATTCCTCGTCGGTCAGGGCTTCCTCCAGTTTGTCGAAGACCCGTTGCGTCGCGCCCTTGGCCAGCAGCGAGAACAGCAGCAGCGACCGGCCCGTGACCTGGTAGACGTCGCCCGAACTGAACTCGGGCAACTCGGCCCGCACCGGCGCGTTGGTGTCGATCAGGCACGTCCAGCTGTCAGGGCCGGGAATCTCCGGCAACGTGAAGTCCACCACGTCGTGATAGGCGTTGAAGATCAGCAGCAGGGTGGCATCGGAGGCTGGCCGGCGGATGCCGGTGGCACGCGCACGGCCATCGATGACGAGTCCGAAGCAGCGCATATTGCCATCCGCCCATTGCTCGTCCGTCAGCACCTGGCCGGCCGAACTCAGCCATTTGACGTCGGCCACGTCCATGCCTTCGTCGTAATCCCCGGTCAGGAAACGGCCCCGCCGCAGTACCGGCAAGGTGTGGCGTAACGTGGTGAGCTTGCGCACGAAGTCGATCAGGCCCTGGCCGTCTTCGCCGATGTCCCAGTTGACCCAGCTGATGTCGTTGTCCTGGCAGTAGGCGTTGTTGTTGCCTTGCTGGGTACGGCCGAATTCGTCGCCGGCGACGATCATCGGCGTGCCTTGCGAGAACAGCAGCGTGGCCAGCATATTGCGCTTCTGCCGCTCGCGCAGGGTGCGGATGTCGGCGTCATCGGTGGGACCTTCGGCGCCGCAATTCCATGAACGATTGTCGGAGTGGCCGTCGCGATTGCCTTCGCCGTTGGCGTCGTTGTGCTTGTCGTTGTACGACACCAGGTCGTTCAGGGTGAAGCCGTCGTGCGCGGTCAGGAAATTGACGCTGGCCCAGGGGCGCCGGCCGCCGTGGTTGAAATCGCCGCCGGACGCCGTGATGCGGGTGGCCAGCTCCGGCGCCATGCCCTCGTCGCCCTTCCAGAAGGCGCGCGTGGTATCGCGATAACGGTCGTTCCATTCGGCCCAGCCAGGCGGGAAATTACCCACTTGATAGCCGCCGGGGCCGCAGTCCCAGGGTTCGGCGATCAGCTTGACGCTGGAAAGGATGGGATCCTGGCGGCAGGCTTTGAGGAAGCCGCTGTTGTAGTCGAAGCCGTCCGGCTCGCGCGCCAGGATGGTGGCCAGGTCGAAGCGGAAGCCGTCGACGTTCATCTCCGTCACCCAGTAGCGCAGGCTGTCCATCACCATCTGCAGCACGCGGGGGTGCGACAGGTTCAGAGTGTTGCCGGTGCCGGTGTCGTTGATGTAATAGCGCTTCTGGTCGGGCAGCAGGCGGTAGTACGACGCATTGTCGATGCCCCGGAATGACAGGGTGGGCCCCAGCTCGCTGCCTTCAGCCGTATGGTTGTAGACCACGTCCAGGATGACCTCCAGACCGGCTTCATGGAAGCGGTCTATCATTCCCTTCAGTTCGGTGATGGCCCCGGGTGCCTGGGAAAAATAGCGGGGATCGGGCGCGAAGAACCCGATGGTGTTGTAGCCCCAGTAATTGGTCAGGCCCTGGTCCAGCAGGTGGCTGTCATTGACGAAGGCGTGGATGGGCAGCAATTCCACCGACGTCACGCCCAGGCTCTTGATGTGGTCGATGACCGCGTCGCGGGCCATGCCGGCGAAACTGCCGCGCAGCGCCTCGGGCACCGCGGGATGGCGCATGGTGTAGCCACGCACGTGGGTCTCGTAGAAGATGGTGCGTTCCCAGGGGACGCGGACGCGCGTGGGGTGGGTCCAGGTGAAGCTCTGGTCCACCACGCGGCACTTGGGCATGAAGGGGGCGCTGTCGCGTTCGTCGAATACCAGGTCGCCCTGTTCGTCGCCCAGCGTGTAGCCGAAAACGGCCGGGTCCCACTTCAATTCGCCGACGTAGGCCTTGGCGTAGGGATCGAGCAGCAGTTTGTTGGCGTTGAAGCGGTGGCCGTTTTCCGGTTCGTAGGGACCGTGGACGCGGTAGCCGTAGACCGCGCCGGCCTTCAGGCCGGCGACGTGGACGTGCCAGATCTCATCGGTAAATTCCGGCAGGGTGATGCTTTCTACCTGGTGCTCGCCAAGTTCGTCGAACAGGCAGAGATCGACTTGGGTGGCATGAGCCGAGAACAGCGCGAAATTCACGCCGTCTTCGGTCAGGGTGGCGCCCAGGGGGAACGGCGAACCTTCGGTGATTCGGGGATGATTAGGCATGGGCGGGAATCCGTGACAGACGCGCCTGGAACCAGGCGTGGATCCGCAAATTAGCAAGTGCCGTGCCCAGGGCGCGGCGGTTCGCGCTGCAAGCGCCGCGTCGCCAAGTCACCAGTGTTCGGTCTGGTGTACCGGCCCCTTGTCTGCCGGGCGCTTTGCCGCCGTTAGTGCCCCACCTTACTGCTTCGGCGCTTCGCCGCCGATCAGCACTTTTTCCAAATCCTGCGCGGAGACCGGCCGGCCAAGCAGATAGCCCTGCAGCGAATCGCAGCCCAGCTGCGTCAACAGCGCCTGCTGGTCGTTGGTCTCGACTCCCTCTGCAACGACGTTCAGGTTCAAGGTCTCGCCCAGCGCGATGATGGACGCCACGATGGCGGCGTCCTCGCTGCCGGCCTTCAGTTCGCTGATGAAGCCGCGATCGATCTTCAACTCGCTGGCGGGCAGGCGCTTCAGGTACAGCAGGCTCGAATAACCGGTGCCGAAGTCGTCGATGGAAATGCGCACGCCCAGTTCGCGTAGCTGGTGCAGGGTGACAAGGCTGGCATCGACGTCGCGCATGGCGGTGGTTTCGGTGATTTCCAGCACCAGCTGGTCGGTGCCGATGCGATGGCGCTCCAGGGCACCGCGCACGGCGGGGACGAAATTGGCGTGGGAAAACTGTACCGGTGAAATATTCACCGCCATCGAGAGCTCGTTGCGGCCGCGCGTGCGCCAGTCCGCCAGTTGGCGGCAGGCTTCGTCGATGACCCATTCGCCTATCGAGACGATCTGTCCGGTGCGCTCGGCCAGCGGTATGAAGTCGTCCGGCATGACCATGCCGCGGGTCGGATGGCGCCAGCGCAGCAGCGCTTCGACGCCGGTCACGGGGCCGTCCGGCGCACGGAACTTGGGCTGATAGTGCAGTTCGAATTCCTGGCGCTTGAGCGCCAGCCGCAGGTCCTGCAATAGCGCCATATGGCTGGCGCCGTTGCTCTTCATCGATGTCTCGAAGAAGCAGTACTGGTTGCGGCCAAGGGATTTGGCGTGATACATCGCCGTGTCGGCGGCCTTGAGCAGGTCTTCCGGCGTGTTGGCATCGCCGGGATAGATGGCGATGCCGACGCTGACCGTCACCAGCAGGTCCTGCCCCTGGAGGGCCAGCGGCTCGCCGATCAGGCGCACCAGCTCGTCGGCAATGGTCGCGGCGTCCTGCGGGTCGTTGATGGTGGCGACCAGCACGAATTCATCGCCGCCCACCCGGGCCACCGTATCCTGGGCCCGCACACTCTGCCGGATGCGTCCCGCCATCTGCACCAGCAAGTGGTCGCCCGCCTGGTGGCCGTAGGAATCGTTGACTTCCTTGAAGCCGTCCAGGTCCAGGAACATCACCGCGACCTGGTTCTTGGCCGCCTCGGCGTGTTCCACCGCCTGCTTCAGCCGGTCGCCCAGCAGCAGCCGGTTGGGCAGCTTGGTCAGGTTGTCGTGCAGCACTAGGTGCGACAGTTCCAGGTTGGCTTCGGCCAGCGAGCGCGAAAGCTGGGCCGTGCTCAATTCCATGCGCAAGTCCAGCACGGACGTGATCAGGGCCACGCTGAGCACCGCCACGGTGGCCACGATGATGGGAAAGGACAGGCCGGTAGTGTTCAGCCCGCCGCTGATGGCGGCGCCGCAGATGGAACCGGGGGGGAAGTTGGCGGCGGCCATGCCGGTGTAGTGCATGGCGACGATGGCCAGTGCCATCAGCACGGACGCCCCCATGCGTAATTGGCGCACCCGCTTGCTGTAGAGCCGCAACTGGTGGGCGATCCACAGGGCCGCGCCGGCGGCCAGCACGGCAATCATGATCGAGGCGGTGACCAGCGCGGGGGTGTAGATGATGGGAGGCTGCATCTTCATCGACGCCATGCCGGTGTAGTGCATGAGGGCAATGCCCGCGCCCATGATGAAAGCGCCGGCGATCAGTTGCGGCCAGGGCAGCCGGTCGCGGCTGGCCATCCACAAGGCGAACATGGACGCGCCGATGGCGACCAGCAGCGACGCCAGGGTCAGGGGCAGGTCGTAGGCCAGCTCGATAGGCAGGCTGAAGGCGATCATGCCGATGAAGTGCATGGACCAGATGCCCATGCCCAGCGCGGTGCCGCCGCCCAGCAACCACCAACGGGCGGCGACCCTGCCTGCGCTGTTGATGCGGCCGACGAGGTCGAGGGCGGTATATGACGCCAGCAGTGCAACGAGGATCGAGCACAACACCAGCGGTGTGTTGTAGCTACCGGACAGCATTGACACTTTCGCTCACTTTTTTAATTTTTGAGACAAAGAGCGCAATCATGTCACTTTTCTGTGCCTGTTGCTGCAATCGTCTCAATGGGAATGGCAATTGCTCCGCCCGATGTTGTTTTCCGGGAGTTCTCGATGAGCAAGCTAAGCGATACTTTGCATGGCCTGGCCGTGGAACTAGGCGCGGAATCGCCCCTGGACGAGGGCACGACGGTTACGCCCGGCGCGGCCGCCGTCTCCTCGGCCGCCTCCGCGCCCGTGCCTGCAACCCGCGTTCCAGCCGGGTCCGGTGGAGCACCGTCGGCTGCCGCGGCGCCCAAGGTTGCAGCCCCCACGACCTATCCGTCTGCCGCGGGATTGCCGGTCTCGGCTGAACATGAATACGCGATTTATACCTCCGCGGGCCGGATCTATATCCAGGACGCCACGGGCAAGGTCATCGGGCTGGGTGACCTGATGGAAGAGGCGCATATCTACCGCTACGAACTGGATGAGGGCGGCATCAGCGGCGATGGCTTTCCAGATCTCGGGGCGGCCCTGCGCGACCTGTCCGGCCACGTCACCTTTGCCTATATCGACGGATTGTTTCGCAGCCAGACCGACGTCGCCGACGAGGCCACCCTGCATTCCGTGTCGGTCCCGGCGATACGCCTGCGCTTGGCGCCCGGCGCGGTGTGATACGCCGCGCCGGCTGTCTGCACTGATGGATGCATGACGCATCGCGTACAAGGCAGGGACGCGTGACGCAGGACCGCATGTAGGGCGCCGCGCCCCCGCGGCGCCCAAGCATCACAACGAGGAGACACATCATGGCTTTGATCGTTGCTGCACGCTTTACCACCTTCGACGAGGCGCAGTCAGCCGCGCGCGACTTGTTCGCCAACGGCTTCAGTGAAGACGACGTGCATATCTTTTACGTCAATATGGCCGGGGCCCATGGCGCGTATCCGATCGGCGGCGACCGGCCGGCGGATCCGGATGCGGGGCCTGCGCAGTATGGCGCGCTGTTGGGCGGCGCCGGCCTGGGCCTGATAGGCGCGGTCGTGGGCGGCCTGATCGCATCGGCGCTGACGCTGCCGTCCCTGGCCGTGCTGGCCGTCGCCGGTGTCGGCGCCTACATCGGGTCCTTGATGGGCGCCATGTTCGTGGTGGGCAAGCGCAAGCCGGGCTCGGCGCCGCGCGCCAGTGGCCAGCCGGATCACCCCGAAGCCCGCCATGCGGGTGTGTTGCTGGCGCTGCATACGGAACTGACGCGTGAGGCCGACGCCTGTCGCCTGTTACGCGCGGCGGGCGGGGTCGATGTCGAACGCGCCAACGGCCGCTGGCAGGATGGCCACTGGGTCGACTTCGATCCCCTGCGTCCGCCGGAGCGCGAGCCGGAATACATGGTGAATCCGTCCGCTGGAGCGCCCGTCGTCGGCGCGGCGGCTGCGGATCCGCGCATGCCAGCCTCGACGATAGCGCCGAGGTAGGAGTTGATTCCCCCCAGAATCGCCCCGGCGCGCGGATCATAAAATCATGATTCCTTTCGGAAAATTAACCATGCTTAACTGATACGACTTGAGATAATTCGGGTTTCTACCTAGGTCCCGGCGCCACAGAATGCGTCATCGGGAAAACAACGTGTCCGCTGACAGAGACACTCCCGCAACAAAAACCAGGAAACCCACGAATGAAGCTCCTTACCTCCACGCTGATCCTTTCGTTCGCCATGATCGGCGCCGCGCATGCCGCCACCCCCCGAGGCGACACCAACAACGAGCCCTTCCAGGGCGTATACGGCCAGCAGTCCAGCACGGTCACCCGCGCGCAGGTCCAGGCCGAATTGCGGGAGGCCCGTGCCAACGGCATGCCGGCCGTCAGCGAGTCGAACAACATGACCTTCATGAGCAAGCCGGATACTGGTGTGACACGTGCCCAGATCGCCGCTGAAGCCCGTGAGACCCCGGGAGCCACGGCCTTCGGCGATCCCAACAACGAGCCGTTCAGCGCGAGCTGATGGCCTGGGGGCTACCGCCGCGATTGCAGCCGGATCTGTGAGCGGCGGTGCCTCGAGCGCCGGCGCTGGCCGCAAAGGAAAGGGCCCCGCGCTTGCACTGCATGATCGCAGTGCAAGCGCGGGGCCTTTTCGCAGTGGTCCGCCGGGGTCGTTTGTCACCGACCCTACCGACGCTATCCGCGCTGTCGCGCCGTCCACGTGGGTGGCGCCGCCCGCCACGGGCAGACGCCAGACAGTGTGGTCCTTAAAGAATCGTGTAAACCGGCTTACCGGAGGCACGGATGCCTCGTACCGACAGCATCAGGTTGCGCGCATGGCGTTCGGCTTCTTCTTCGCTTTCGAAGATCAACGGCGACGGCACATGCACGACATCTTCCAGCGATCCGCTGGTCCGCTTGCGGCGGGTGGTCACGCGCACGCGATAGTCGCCGTCACGGGCCAGGATCTGGCACTGAACCCGATAACCGTCGATGGATATATCCGCAATCCTTTCCATGTTTGCTCCTTGGATCCGGGCTCTGCTCGCCCGCCGACGCTGTGCATTGCAGCAATGCGACAGCGATAGCAATCAGCGTGCCTGGGGGCAAATCCTTGTTCCGTAAGGATATTGTCAGTGGTGGGCGTGGCGCGGCTCCGCAGCGTGCGGCGCCGGGCACGCGCGGTTTGAAAGAGCCAGGCAGCTCCGCGCACCGGCCTTGCAGGGCATCGCGAGTCCTACAACCCGATCGCGGTCAGCATCAGGAAGGTCAGGAACAGCACCAGATGCGTCATCCCCTCAATGGCATTGGTCTGCCCGTCGTTGAGATTGATCGCCGCCACCACCAGCGTGATCACCGTCATCACCGCCTGCACCGGCGTCATCGCCATCTGCAGGGGTTGCCCCAGGCACATGGCGAGCAGGGTGATAACGGGAATCGTCAGCGTGACGGTCGACAGCGACGCGCCCATGGCGATATTGACGGTGGACTGCATGCGGTTGCGCAAGGCGGCGCGCAGGGCGGTGATGATCTCGGGACCGGCGGAGATGATCGCCACCACCAAGGCCAGCAGGGCGACGGGCGCGTGGGTGCCTTCCAGTGCGGCCGGCATCGACGTCGACAGCGCTTCCGCCAGCGTGCCCACGATCGCCACGCCCGCCAGCATGATGACGATGGACGCCACAGTGCCGTCCTCGGCCGGTTCCTCGGTGTCCAGGGGCGGCGGCGGGCGGCGCTTCTTGTCGGGGTAGCTGTAGCTGAAGAAATAGCTGTGCGGCCCCACCTGCATGCGCAGGAAGACGCCGTACAGCAGCACCAGGGCGACCATCGTGAAGACGTTGTAGACGGCCCACGAATGCGTCGGCACGAATTCCGGCACCACCATGGCGATGCCCATGGCGGTGAGGATCATGGCGGTATAGGTGCGCCCGGAGTCGTCGTTATAGGACTGCTCGCCATGCTTGAAACCGCCGATCAGCGCGGCCAGGCCCAGCGTGCCGTTGATGTCCAGCATGACGGCGGCGTAGATGCTGTCGCGCGCCAGGGTGGGCGTGCCATGGTTGAACAGGATGATGCCCAGGACGATGACCTCGACGCCCACCGCTGACAGCGTCAGCAGCATGCTGCCGTAGGGATCGCCCATCTTGTGGGCGAGCAGTTCCGCGTGGTGCGCCACGCTCATCGACGCGGCCAGGATGGCCAGCACCACGAGCACGGACACCGCCAGCGCGGCGGGCCAGCCGCTGTCGACGGCACGTTCCGTGATGCCCGAATGGGCGACGAAGGCCAGCAGCAGGGCCAGCACCAGAAACTTTTCTTGCTTGAGCAAAGACATAGGATTACGCGGGTCGGGGGAGGGCAAGCAAGCGACCAAGGATACCAAAGCAAAACGCCGCCCGGAGGGGGCGGCGTTGGGGAGCTGGCGCTTCAGGCTGCCAGCGGGCGCGGGTACTCGCGCTGGTAATGCACCGTGAACGTGCTCAACGCTTCCAGGGCCTTGCGCGGATCGTGGCCTTCCTTGACGACGAAGCTGTCGAAGCCGCAGCGGGCCTGGTAGTGGATGGTGTCGATGAGGATATCGCCTACCGCGCGCAATTCGCCTTCCCAACCGTAATGGGAGCGCAAGCGCTGCGCGATGGAATAGCCGCGGCCGTCGGTGTACGCGGGGAATTCGATGGCGATGTAGGTGATGCCCGTGGGATCGATGCGGCCTTTGCCGTCTTGCGCCAGGTCAGCAGCATCATCTGCCGGGCCCAGCAGCACGGCCACCGGATGCTGGCGTGCGCGCAAGGTGTCGCGTCCGGCCAGCCAGGTGGCCAGCGGCACTTCCCAGCCCGGCTCGTCGGGCGGCAGCGCGGTGGCGTCGTCCTCGGGCGGGACGAAGCGCTGGGTGGTGTTGTCGATAAGCTCGCCGTAGCGGATCAGGTTTTTCATGATGGTCGGGGTATCAGGCGTGCGCCGGTTCGCCGGCTGGGTCTTTGGCGGGCTCGTTGTAGACGTCGGCCTTGAACGGGTCGATGCCGACGCGGGTGACCACGTCGACGAAGCGGTCCACTTCGCTGTCGCGCAGGCGCAGGTAGGTCTGGATCAGCTTCTCGACCACGCCCGGCACTTCGTCACGGGCAAACGACGGGCCGATGATGCGGCCGATGGCGGCGCCGCCGGCGCGCTTCGGATCGACGTCGTTCAGGTCGTTTTCACCGCCGTGCTGGCGGCCGCCGATGGTGACCTGGTACCACTCCTCGCCGGCCTTATCCACGCCCAGGATGCCGATGTGGCCGACGTGATGGTGGCCGCAGGCGTTGATACAGCCGGAGATGTTGAGATCCAGCTCGCCGATCTCGAACAGGTAGTCGAGGTCGTCGAAGCGGGCCTGGATGGCCTGCGCCACCGGGATCGACACCGCATTGGCCAGGGCGCAGAAATCGCCCCCCGGACAGGCGATGATGTTGGTCAGCAGGCCGATATTGGGGGTGGCCAGTTGCAGCGGCTTGAGCGCTTCCCACAGGGCGTGCAGGCGGTCGAGCCGCACGTCGGGCAGGATCAGGTTCTGTTCGTGCGACACGCGCAGTTCGCCGTGCGAATAGTCGTCGGCCAGGTCGGCGATGGCATCCATCTGGGCATCGGTGACGTCGCCAGGCGGAGTGCCGGTGGCCTTCAAGGAAAGGCTGACCGACGCATAGCCCGCCACGCGGTGCGCATGCGTATTCTTGCGCAGCCAGCGCGCGAACGCGGGGTCGGCGGCAGCCTGCGCGGCGGTCGGATCGGCGGCCGTGGCGGCGTCGGCATCGTATTGCGGCCAGGTGAAGCGGCTGGCGATGCGGTCCAGGTCTTCCTGCTTCAGGCGGTTAGGACCGTCCTTGATGAAGGCCCATTCTTCTTCGACCTGTTGCGCGTACACCTCGGGCGTCAGGTCCTTGACCAGGATCTTGATGCGCGCCTTGTACTTGTTGTCGCGGCGGCCATGCAGGTTGTAGACCCGCAGCGCGGCCTGCAGGTAGGTCAGCAGGTCGTACCAGGCGACGAAGGGGCGGATCAGCTTGCCGACGATGGGCGTGCGGCCCATGCCGCCGCCGACCCAGACGCGGAAGCCGGTGACGCCGTCCTGCTCCACCGCCTGCAGGCCGATGTCATGCACGCCGACGGCCGCGCGGTCTTCCAGCGCGCCGCTGACGGCGATCTTGAACTTGCGGGGCAGGAAGGCGAATTCGGGGTGCAGCATGGACCACTGGCGGATGATCTCGCACCACACCAGCGGATTGGTCACTTCATCGGCGGCCACGCCGGCGAAGTGGTCGGTGGTGGTGTTGCGGATACAGTTGCCGCTGGTCTGGATGGCGTGCATCTGCACGGTGGCCAGGTCGGCCAGGATATCGGGCACTTCTTCCAGCTTGGGCCAGTTGAACTGCATGTTCTGGCGGGTGCTGAAGTGGCCGTAGCCGCGGTCGTATTTGCGGGCGATGTGGGCCAGCATGCGCAACTGGCGCGATGCCAGCATGCCGTAGGGGATGGCCACGCGCAGCATGGGCGCATGGCGCTGGATGTACAGGCCGTTTTGCAGGCGCAGGACGCGGAAGTCGTCCTCTGACAACTGGTTGGCCAGGAAGCGTTGCGTCTGGTCGCGGAATTGGGCGACACGCTCTTCGACCAGACGTTGGTCTATAGGGTCATACACATACATGATGCTTGCGCCTCGATACGCGTGGCAGGGCCAGACAGCGGCCGCAAAAAGGCCAAAACGGTAATCGTAGCGAATCTTTTGGCGTCATGTCGGCCTGATGACCGCTAACCCCCTGGTCTGGTTATTTGCTTAAGGCCTGGATTTATATAGAAATTCTTTTGCAGCACAGCAAAGCGACGCGGCCCGCACCGGCCTCATGCCGGACAGCCGAGGATTCGGACCGATGGGGCGCTAGCCCAGGAAGAGGGGCGTGGGGGTTTACCCCCCACAATAAAAAATCCTCTCCGCCGGCAGCAAACGCCGGATAAGTAAACGCGGAAGGCGGAAAGCAAAAAGCCCACCACGAGGGTGGGCTTTCGTCAGGACCGACGACGCGGCGCGCTCCGCGAACGGATCGCGCCGGTGGTCTGACCGCTTCAGTGATTACTGAGCGGCGTCCTTCAGCTTCTTCAGCGGACGGACCTTGACCTTGACCGAAGCGGGCTTGGCCGGGAACCAGCGCTCTTCACCCGAGAACGGATCCTTGCCGAAACGCTTCGGCTTGGCGGCAACCTTCTGCACCGACACCTTGAACAGGCCGGGCAGCGCGAATTCGCCAGCGCCCTTCTTGTTCACGGAGGCCAGCACGGCACCTTCCAGGCTGGCCAGGATCAGCTTGACCGACTTGGCTTCGACGCCGGTCTGTTCGACCAGGTGGGTCACCAGTTGGCTCTTGTTCAGAGCGGTCTTGATCACGGACACGGGAGCGGCCGCTTTCTTGGCGGGAGCTGCCTTGGTGGCTACGGCTTTCTTGGCCGGAGCCTTGACGGGGGCCTTAGCGGGCGCCTTGGCCGGAGCCTTCTTGGCAACGGTGGAAACTTTCTTAGCAGGAGCTTTTTTAGTGGCCATGGTCGATGAAAGTGAGGGTTGAAATTTACGTGCCGCACGCCATGTGCCGGCTGAACGCGATGATAGCGGATGCCACGCGACTATGTACATTATTTGCGGGCGTTCACGCGATAAATCGCGCGGAGAGGCGCAAGAACAACGGTTCCGCCCTCCGCGAGCCCTGAAAACAGGGCTTTTTTTACGATCTGTGATGTCTCACGTTGAATTTCAACGCGCCATGATTCTGCCTGGGGGCGTGTGCGATCGTGCGCAAAAAGCCTATGTGGAAGGGGTTTTTCTCTACTTCGTGCGTTGCAAGTCCTGTCGAATATGAATTCGTTGTGGACTCATGCCGCGCGCGCCGCGGCCTGCGGGCACGGTATTGCCGCGGGCAGGCGCGTCGTTTCCATCAAGGCCACGACCTCGCCCAGCACGATCACGGCGGGGCTTTGCAGGCCTGCGCATACGATTGCCGTAGCCATCTCGGCCAGCGTGGTGACCACGTGGCGTTGGTCGGGACAGGACACGCGATGCACCACGGCCACCGGCAGATCCGCGGCAAACCCGGCCGCCATGCACTCGCGTGCCAGGCTGTCGGCATCGTTCATGCCCATGTAGCAGACGACGGTAAGGCCGCTGGCGGCGAGTCCGCGCCAATCGGGGCGCGAGCCATCCATGGTGTGCGCGGTGACAAGCGCCACGCCACGGCTGACGCCGCGATGGGTCAACGGCAGTCCCAGCGCCGCGCCCGCGGCCAGGCCGGCGGTCTGCCCACCCACCGCTTCGGCTGCGATGCCGCGCGCCGCCAGCCAGGCCATTTCCTCGCCGCCGCGCCCGAAAATGAAGGGGTCGCCGCCTTTGACGCGGGCCACGCTGCGGCCCTGGCGGGCATAGCGCGCCATCAGGCGCAGGATGAAATCCTGCGGGGTCGACCGGCAGCCACCGCGCTTGCCCACCTTGACCATGCGCGTGCCCGGCGCGGCCAGCGCCAGGATGCCGGGGCCCACCAGATCGTCGATCAGCCACACATCGGCCTGGCCCAGGATGCGCGCGGCCTTGATGGTCAACAGGTCGGGATCGCCAGGCCCGGCGCCTACCAGCCAGACCTTGCCGGCGGCGGACGGCTGGCGCGGGCGCGGTTGTGCTGGGGCGGAGAGGCGAGCCGGTGCAGCGGTTTCGGCGGATGCCGAGGATTGCGCCAGCGCACAGGATTCGTTCTGCGCAAGGGAGCCTGCCAACACGGGGAATTCAGCGCATGCGCGGGATTCAAGCGATGGTTGCCGGATCATGTTCGACAGCCTTGAGGGTTCGTGCGCAGGTGACCATGCGCGAGATTTCAGGAGCGCAGGAGCCGCAGCCGGTGGCGCAGCCCAGGGTTTTTTTCAAGCCTTCCAGGTCCAGCCCGTTGGCGATGCCGGCCTCAATGGCGCGATCGGTGACGCCCACACAGACGCAGATCGTGCGGGCGCGCGGCGGGGCCGTATTTCGCCCCATCAGCAGCCGTGCAACGCTGGCGGGCGCGTCGCCGCCGTCGGCCCAGGCGATCAGGGCGTCGTGGGCAAGCAGATCGCCGGCCAGCAGAAACGCGCGGGGCCGGCCTTGGTCCAAGGCCACGCGACGCAACTTCCCGCGCGCCGGATCATCGTAGACGGCGTCGGCGCGCAGCCGGACGCCGCTTGGCGGGTTTCCCCGCCCAGACCGAGGGGGCACTTCGGGCCCATGAA
Organism: Achromobacter sp. HZ34; assembly: GCF_002209485.1. GTDB lineage: Bacteria > Pseudomonadota > Gammaproteobacteria > Burkholderiales > Burkholderiaceae_B > Bordetella_C. The sequence goes on from NZ_NJIX01000009.1 coordinate 260,996, forward strand.
CATGGGCAGGTTCACGTTCGTGTTGCGGCGCAAGCCGCGGCGCGGATTCACGTTCATGCGCGGTCGCAAGGCCAGGGTCCACCGCCAAGCCCATTTCATCGAACAATGCCGCCAGGACGTCCACGGCGGGCGCGTGCGCGGCCGCGAAGGCGACGCTCAGGCCGCCGCCGGCGCTGGCGCTGGGCAGCAGCACCGCGTAGGGAAAGCGGCGCAGCCAGGGTGCCAGCGCGCGGCGCAAGGCCGCGGCGTCACCGCGCACCCAACCGGCGGCCTGCCAGGGCAGGGCGGCCGGTGCCACCGCGATGGCGCAATGCTTCAACTCCGGCTGCCGCGACACCGGGTCACGCGCCGGATTGGTCAGCGCATTGATGCCGTCGCCGGCCATGAAGGCGCTACCCCAATGCATCGGCAGCCAGGCATGGCCCCGGCGCAGGGCCGGGTCCGCGCGCACCGGCAGGACGATCTCTCCGCGCCTCGATCGCACGGTAGCCAGGCCCAGGCCGGCCGCGCCTGAAGCGGTCGCACCTGAAGCAGCCGCACCTGATCCGGCCGCGTCGTTATCCACCAAGCCCAGTTCCCGCATATCGTCCGGATGCAAAGACAGCCACGGTGCTTCGACATGCCGCACCAGGGCAGGCGACAGCGCCGTGCGCGCCATCGTGTGCCAGTGGTCGCGCAGGCGTCCGGTGGTCAGGCGCAGCGGAAATTCCGCCGTCACCGGCTCGGCCACCGGCACGTAGCCGACATCGACGAATCGCGCGCGGCCGTCGGCCGTGGCGAAGACGCCGTCGGTATAAAGCCGCCGCGAAGGCGCCAGGCCGGGACGATAGGGCCATTGCTGCGGACCCTGCTCATCCAGGATGCGATAGGTGAGGGCGCTGTAGTCCAGGTCGCGGCCCGCCGTGGTGGCGGCGTGCTCGGCGAAGACGGCGGCCTCGTCGGCATAGTCGAACAGGTCGGCGCGTTCCGGCGCGATCCGCGCGGCCAGGCGTCGCGCGATGGCGCTGGCCAGGCGCCAGTCGGGCTGGGCATCGCCCGGCGCGGCAATGGCGGCCCGCACGCGGCTGATACGGCGTTCGGAGTTGGTGACCGTGCCTTCCTTTTCCGGCCAGGTGGCGGCGGGCAGCACCAGGTCCGCATAGTCCAGCGTCTCGCCGCCCGTGAAGGCCTCCTGCACGATGACCAGTTCGGCTTTGGCGAGCGCGGCGCGCACCCGCGCCTGGTCAGGCAGCGATTGCGCTGGATTGGTGGCCGCGATCCAGATGGCCTTGATGCGCCCGTCGAGCAGGGCGTCGAACATTTCCAGCGCGGGCAGGCCGGGCTGTTCCGGCAACTGGGGCACGCCCCACAGCGCGGCCACCTCGGCGCGATGCGCGGCGTTGGCGGGGTCGCGATGGCCGGGCAGCAGCGTGGCCATGCCGCCGGCCTCACGGCCGCCCATGGCATTGGGTTGGCCGGTCAGCGAGAACGGTCCGGCGCCGGGCTTGCCGATCTGGCCGGTCGCCAGATGCAGGTGTATCAGGGTGGCATTCTTGGCGGTACCGCTGCTGGATTGGTTCAGCCCCATCGTGTAGAGCGACAGGGCCGCGCCGGCACGGCCGAACCAGCGCGCGGCCTGGACGATGTCGGCGGCCGGCACGCCGCACAGTTCCTGCGCCACGGCCGGCGGATAGGCGGCGATCCGTTCGCGCAGCGCTGCGTAGCCTGTGGTGTGGCGCTCGATGTAGCCGTGGTCCAGCAGGCCCTCGTCCTGCATGACGTGCAGCATGGCGTGGAACAAGGCCACGTCGCTGCCCGGCAGGATGGGCAGATGCAGGTCGGCCAGTTCGGCGGTATCGGTGCGGCGCGGGTCGACCAGGATGATTTTCATGTCCGGCCTGGCCTGCTTCGCGGCTTCCAGCCGGCGGAACAGGATGGGATGGGCATGCGCGGCGTTGGAGCCGGCGATCAGCACCGTGTCGGCCAGACCCAGGTCGTCGTAGCAGGCGGGTGGGGCATCGGCGCCCAGGGTCTGCTTGTAGCCGGCCACGGCGCTGGACATGCACAGGCGCGAATTGGTGTCGACGTTATTGGTGCCGACCAGGGCGCGCGCCAGTTTGTTGAAAACCGCATAATCCTCGGTCAGCAACTGGCCGGACAGATAGAAGGCGACGGCGTCCGGGCCATGGCGGCGGATGATGTCGGCCAGGCGGTCGGCGGCCAGGTCCATGGCGGCGTCCAGCGCAATCTTTTGGCGCGGCGCATTACGTCTACCGCCCGCATCGCTCCGATCGCCCTGATTGCCCCGATCGCTCGGATCACGCCATTGCGCGTGCAGGACGCGGGCGCCATCGTCGCGTACGGTGTCGGCCAGGCTGCGGCCCTTGCTGCACAGCTTGCCGAGGCTGGAGGGATGGTTGTTGTCGCCGCTCACGCCCGTGACGCGTCCGGCTTCGGTATGAACCCGCACACCGCAACCGGTGCCGCAGTAGCAGCAGATCGAGGCGGTGGTGGCCACGTGGCCTGGCCCGCCTGTCGGCGGCGACGCTGCCGGCAATGCCGGATGACGGATCAATGGGCTGTCCATGATGTTCAGGCGGCGCGCAGCGCAGGGTTCGGCGGATAGCCGCCGGCATTAACCGTCGCCGTCTTTGCCACGGCCGAGACGTCATTCGCCGAGACGTCATTCTCCGCTTCTTCGCCGCCCATCAGCTGGTCGCGCAACGCCGCCACGTCGCGGCCTTCGCGGATCAGGCGGAAATACCAGGCGCCGTCGGCGGTGTCGCCGTACAGGCAGGCCCCCACCAACCGGTCTCCCTTGAGGACCAGTTTCTTGTACACGCCGGCCAGCGGATCGGTCAGGGTGATGGTCTCGGTATCGGCCCCGCCGATGAAATCGCCGGCCGAGAACACGTCGATGCCGGTGACCTTGAGCTTGGTCGACAGCACGCTGCCCGGATAGCGGCCGATGCCCACCTGCGCCAGATGATTGGCGGCCACACGCGCTTGCTCATACAGGGGCGCAACCAGTCCATACGCCACGCCACGATGGCTGACGCACTCGCCGACGGCGTAAATACAGGGATCGTAGGTCTGCAGCGTATCGCTGACGACGATGCCGCGGTCCACGTGCAGGCCGCAGGAAGTGGCCAGCGCGACATTGGGGCGGATGCCCACCGCCATCACCACCAGGTCGGCGGGCGTTTCCGAACCATCCTTGAAACGCACGGCGCGCACCCGGCCCTGGTCATCGCCCAGGATGGCGGCCGTCTGGTGCCCCATCAGGAATTGCAGGCCGCGCGTTTCCAGGCTGCCGCGCAACAGGTTGGCGGCCGTGACGTCGAGCTGGCGGTCCAGCAGGGTCGCGCCCAGGTGCACCACGCTGGCGTGCATGCCGCGCTTGGCCAGGCCGCTGGCGGCTTCCAGGCCAAGCAGGCCGCCGCCGATCACCACGGCATGGCCGCCATGGGCCGACGCCGTGATCATGCGTTGCACGTCCTGGATGTCGCGAAAGCTGATGACCCCGTGCAGGTCATGGCCGGGAACCGGCAGCACGAAAGGCGTGGACCCCGTGGCCAGCAGCAGGCGATCGTAGGGCACCACCGTGCCATCGTCGGCGTGCACCAGACGGCGCGCCCGGTCGACCCGCGTCACGGTGCGGTTCAGCAGCAGGCGGATGCCGCGGGTGGCATACCAGTTGGCATCGTTGAGCACAATGTCGTCCAGCGTCTGCTCGCCCATCAGCACGGGCGACAGCATGATGCGGTTGTAGTTGGGATGGGGTTCGGCGCCGAACACCGTGATGTCGTAGAGATCGGGGGCGATCTTCAGCAATTCCTCCAGCGCCCGCACGCCGGCCATGCCATTGCCGACCAGTACCAGTTTCGGCTTGTCCATGTGCTTGTCTCCGTGGGCGTGGGACCGGGTCTAGCCGACGCGGCGCATTGGCTCGGCGGCGGGATTGCTGCTGACGACGTGCAGCCCGACAGCGGGCGCGGCCGGGGTGACGGCGGCTGTATCGGAAGCAGCGGCAGCAGTCGATGCAGCGGCTTTGCTGGCCGGGGCCGTGCTGCCTGCCTGGGCGGCTGGATTGCCGTGGCGTCGATGCAGGAAGTCGACGACGGCGGCGCGGCAAGCCAGGTATTGCGCGTCGTTGGCCAGCTCAACGCGATCGCGCGGGCGCGCCAGCGGGACGTCCAGCACTTCGCCGATGGTGGCGGCCGGACCGTTGCTGAGCATGACGATACGGTCCGACAGCAACACCGCTTCGTCGACATCGTGCGTGACCATGATGGTGGTGCTCTGGGTTTTGGCGACGATCTTCAGCAGTTCATCCTGCAGGTGGGCGCGGGTCAGCGCATCCAGCGCCCCGAAGGGTTCGTCCATCAACAGCACCTTGGGCTCCATGGCCAGGGCGCGGGCGATACCCACGCGCTGCTTCATGCCGCCGGAGATTTCGCGCGGCAATTTGCCCTGGGCATGCGCCAGGCCGACCAGTTCCAGCGCTGCGTGGGTGCGGGCTTGCAGTTGCGCCTTGCTTTCAGTCTTGGCGAAGACGCGTTCCACGCCCAGGTAGACATTCTGGTAGCACGTCATCCAGGGCAGCAGCGAGTGGTTCTGGAATACCACCGCGCGATCCGGTCCGGGGCCGGTGATTTCCTTTTCCGCGCAGATCAGCACGCCGGAAGTCGGCTGCGTCAGGCCGGCAATCAGGTTCAGCAGTGTGGATTTGCCGCAACCGGAATGGCCGATCAGCGTGATGAACTCGCCTTGCGCCACGGTCAGGTCGATGTCGCGCAGCGCCACGAAGGGGCCCTTGCGGGTGCTGAATACCTGGCCCACGCTTTCGATGCGTACGAATTTCTGCATGGTCTCATTCCTCGGTATAGGTGAAGCGGCGCGCGATCTGCACCAGCGTGACTTCGAGCAGCAGCCCGACGATACCGATGATGAAAATGGCGATGATGATGTGCTCGACCTTCAGGTTGTTCCATTCGTCCCACAGCCAGAAGCCGATGCCGGACCCACCCGTCAGCATTTCGGCGGCGACGATGACCAGCCACGCGGTGCCGATGGACAGGCGCACGCCGGTCAGGACGTAGGGCAGCACGGCGGGCAGCAGCACGCGGGTCAGGACTTTCCATTCCGACAGGTCCAGCACCCGCGCTACGTTCAGGTAGTCCTGCGGCACACGCGACACGCCCACGGCCGTATTGATGATCATGGGCCAGATCGAACAGATGAAGATGGCCCAGATGGCCGCCGGGTTGGCCGCCTTGAACAGCAGCAGGCCCAGGGGCAGCCAGGCCAGCGGCGAGACCGGGCGCAGCAGGTTGATGATGGGCGAGAGCATCGCGTTCAGGGCCTTGAAGCGGCCGATGGCGAAGCCCACGGGGATGCCGATCAGCGCGGCCAGGCCGAAGCCGGTGGCCACGCGCTGCAGGGACGACAGGACGTTCCAGCCTATGCCCTTGTCGTTGGGACCGTTGTCGTAGAAGGGATGGGCGAACAGTTCACGCGCCGCGTCCCAGGTCTTGCCGGGCGTGGGAATTTCCGGGACCAGCAGGGCGATACCCTGCCAGATCAGGACGAAGATGGCGAAGCCGGCGGCGGGGCCGACCGCCGCGCGCAACAGCGCGTTGGCGCAGGCGTCCAGGCGTTCGCGCAGGCGCGGCAACAGGGGCGTGCCGGAGGCTATCGTGGTGGCGGGCGTGTTCATAGGTGCTCCGGGCTCAGGCTTTGACGGTGAAGCCGTCCGCGTAGGCGGCCGGGTTGCTGCCGTCCCACACCACGCCGTCGAACAGCTTGGAGGAACGGTTCTCGGACTTGGGCAGGCTGGCGCCGGCGGCGGTAGCGGCTTGCTTGTAGATATCGATGCGGTTGACCTGCCTGGCGGCGGCCAGGTAGTCAGGGTGCTCTTTCACCAGGCCCCAGCGCTTGTGCTGGGTCAGGAACCACATGCCGTCGCTGAGGTAGGGGAAGTTGACCGCGCCGTCCTGGTAGAAGTGCATGGCATCGGGATCGTCCCAGGTCTTGCCCAGGCCATTGCTGTAGCGGCCCAGCATGCGGTCGACGATGGTGTTCATGTCGGTGTTGACGTAGGACTTGGCGGCGATGGTTTCAGCGGTCTGGCGGCGGTTGGAGACCGAGGCGTCTATCCATTTACCCGCTTCGATGATGGCCGCGGTGACGGCGCGGGCCGTGTTGGGGTTGGCCTTGACGAAGTCGGCGGTGGTGCCCAGCACCTTTTCGGGGTGATCGGTCCAGATCTGTTGCGTGGTGATGGCGGTGAAGCCGATCTTGTCGGCGATGGCGCGCGCGCCCCACGGTTCGCCGACACAGAAGCCGTCCATATTGCCGACGCGCATGTTGGCGACCATCTGTGGCGGCGGCACGGTGATGACCTTGGCGTCGCGCATGGGGTTGATGCCGGCGGCGGCCAGCCAGTAATAGAGCCACATGGCGTGCGTGCCGGTGGGGAAGGTCTGGGCGAAGGTGTATTCACGCTTCTGCGTCTGCATGACCTTGGCCAGCGAGGCGCCGTCGGTGGCGCCGGCTTCCTTGAGCTTTTCGGACAGGGTGATGGCCTGGCCGTTGCGGTTCAGGCCCATGAGGACGGCCATGTCTTTCTTCGGGCCGCCTATGCCCAGGTGTACGCCGTAGACCAGGCCGTAGAGAACGTGCGAGAAGTCCAGTTCACCGTTGACCAGCTTGTCGCGCACGCCGGCCCAGGAAGCTTCCTTGGAGGGGGTGATCTTGACGCCGTATTTCTTGTCTATGCCCAGCACCGAGGCCATGACGACGGAGGCACAATCGGTGAGGGGAATGAAGCCGATCTTGACCTCGGTTTTTTCCGGGGCATCGGAGCCGGCGGCCCAGGCGCCGGCGCGCACCAGCGGGTCGACCAGCGTCAACAGGCTGGCGCCGGCCAGGCCGCGGGCGCTTTTGCCCAGCCAGTCGCGGCGGCCTGCATCGATGGCGGCCGGGGTGGAGGGCGTCGGGGTCGTCTTCGAATCTAGGGGCTTCATTCCAGGGCTCCAGGGGTGGGTCATCTGCCAGGCGAAAAAAAAGGCGTCCCGCGCTCCGGGACTGGCCCTGGAGCTGCGGAACGCCTTTGTTCCATGTGCCGCGCACTGGTCGCGGCGATGGCCGGTTCTGTGGCCATCACCCTGGTTAAAGCAATCGATATGCCAACTTTTTTGGAGGGGTGGGTATTGCTATAAGTGGCTGTTTTTATTTATGTATTTTGGTTTATGGGGATGCTGCGCCGGCCTCCGGCCGGCGCAGCGCCACAGGATGGTGCGCCCATGCCCACGCTCCTGCGCCACGCTGGTGCGTCGCAATAAGAAGTTGCCACGCTCCGGCGCCGCCGCGGTCGGGCGTCCCTGGCCGGGGCCCCTCGCCGGGCGCCCCTGGCCGGGCGCCTCAATCCCGCAGGTGCGTGATCGCGTCTTGCAGTGGCGTGATGGAGATGTGGATCAGCCCGTCCAGGGGACGATCCATTTCCAGGATCAGGAAGATGGCCCCGGCGGCCGATAGCGCGCACAGGATCAGCCCGCAGATGACGGCGCCATTGGGTGGCGACAGCAAGCCGAAGGCAATGAAGATAACGACCAGCCATGCCACCAGCACGACGATGAGCGGCACGGACACCGCCCCCTCCCGCTGCAGCAGCACCAGCCAACGCGTGGCGACGATCTGCCCCTGCAACTGCACGGCCTGCGCGCGGATCTGCCGCTGCGTATCGTCGACGGCGGGCAGCGCCATCAGCCGGGTCTCGTAATCGGCCAGGCGCCGCAGCCGGATCTGGCCGGCGAGCAGGTCGGTGTCGGCGCTATTGCTGGCCGATAGCAGGTTCACCGCCTCGGCATAGTCGCCGATGAGGTCGCGCCGCACTTGCCGCGCAGCCTCGCCGTAGGACTCCAGCAACTGGTCCAGCTGCATGATGTGGGCGGCATTGCGCACCAGCTCGCCATTCACTTCGTCGAGCGTGTGCTTGGCCGACGACACCAGCAGACCCAGCACCAATGCGGCCAAGGTCGCCACCAGTCCGGTGGCCAGCTTGATGGCGTCCGTGGATTCCGTACTGACGTGATGCTGGGGAAGCACCTTGCGCAGGTACAGGCCCGCGCAGGCGCTGAGAGAGATCAACACGAAGATGCAGACAGCAATCAGGACGTCATGGGTCATCATGGCTGGCTCCGGTTGGATGCCAGAGTATAGACAGCGCCTTGATCATTTTTTCAAATTGCGGCGATCAAAAATGAGAGTTGGCGCCAGGGCCGAGGGGCTGTCCATAATCTTTTCTTCATCCATATGAAGGGGAGCACGGTGAGCACCGCTGCAAATACAGGCTACGAAGCGCGCCAACTGATACGCTCACGCCAGCACACCACCCAGACGTCGAACCTGGCGCCCGGGTATGTGCAGGCCAACCTGGCAATCCTGCCGTCCGCGCAAGCCACGGATTTCCTGCGGTTCTGCTCCTTGAATCCGAAGCCGTGCCCGCTGCTGGGAAGTTCCGATGCCGGTGACTGGCGCTTGCCGCAACTGGGCAAGGACATCGACATTCGCACCGATCTGCCTAAGTACAGGATCTGGCGCAACGGCGCCCTGGAGCGGGAAGTGCCGGACATCAAGGACTATTGGCGCGACGACCTCGTGGCCTTCCTGCTGGGTTGCTCCTTTTCCTTCGAGGATGAATTGCTGCGGGCCGGCCTGACGCTGCACCATCACGAACGCGGCTGTGATGTGCCCGTGTACCGCACGTCGATTCCCACGATCCCCGCCGGTCCCTTTGCCGGACCCCTGGTCGTATCCATGCGTTCGTTCAAGCCGGCCGAAGCCATCCGCGCCATCCAGATCACCTCGCGCATGCCCGCGGTCCACGGCGCGCCCGTGCATATCGGCCTGCCGGAATCCATCGGCATTGCCGACATCGACAAGCCGGATTACGGCACGGCCGTGCCGATGGAAGCTGGCGAACTGCCCGTGTTCTGGGCTTGCGGCGTGACGCCGCAGGCGGTGGTCGAAGCCGCCGGGCTGGATTTCTGCATCACGCATGCGCCTGCCCACATGCTGGTTACGGATTTACGCAATTCGGATTTCGCCGTGTTGTAGGCCCGCGAATATTGCACCTAGAATGAGTCGGCGCCGCCGCATGCGCATGCGTGCGGCGTCTACTTATTTGGGGGGTGGCGGGCGATATGCGGGACTTGCGGACTTTCGAAACGTTCTACTGGGTCGCGAAACTGGGCGGCTTTCGCGCGGCCGCGACCAAGTTGCATACGACCCAGCCCGCCATTTCGGCCCGCATCGCCCAGCTGGAACAGGAACTGGGTGTCGAGCTGTTCGATGCCAATCGCCGCCGCGCCACGCTGACGGCGCGCGGCGCGCTGCTGGTCGAGTATGCCGAGCGGCTGCTGAAAGTTCGTGACGAATTGCTGGCGGCAGTCGCGCAACCCGCGGCCCTGCGCGGCAAGTTCACGATAGGGACGTCCGAGACGCTGGTGCGGACCTGGCTGTCCAGCCTGATCGAGGATATCAACGGGCGCTATCCCAACCTCATCATCGACATCGCCGTCGACAATTCGCCGGAGCTGCGCCAGCGCTTGCTCGCGCAGGACATCGACCTGGCCTTGATGACGGAAGCCATCTCCAACGATGGCGTGCACGGAACGAAGCTGTGCAGTTACGAGGTGTGCTTCGTGGTGGCGCAGGGACTGGCCGGCGCAGGGCATGATCCCGCCGATGCCGCCGGGGGCGCGTGCGGTGTCGCGGGCGATGGCGCGAGCGGCCGGGACAATAACGCGCCGCGGGTGGACGACGAGCTGTTTACGCGGTACCCCATCATTACCTGGCCGGCGTATACGCTGCTCAGTACCAATGTTCTTGCGTCCATACGTGAAGCGCTTGACCTGTCCGATATCCGGATCTGGGGCGTTTCTTCCGTGCAGACCATCATCGATATGGTGCATGCGGGCCGGGGCATAGGTGCTTTGTCATCGGTGTTGGTAAAAGACGCGATCGACGCCGGCGTTTTGCGGGCGCTGGATACGTCGGTGGTATTGCCGCAGCTCGACTATCACGCCGTGTACCTGGAAGGTACCTCCAATAATGCGTTGAAGCGGGAAATATGTGCCCTGGCGCGAGACGCGGCGGCGCGTCATCGTGGCGGGACGATCCAGGTTTTTGATCCTGCCGATAAAAAATGACAGTCGGTGCCGTGTCCCCTTGCACGGCATAATCAAACACGCATCGTCAGCTATGCGCCATGTCCGGCAACACGGGGTGGCGTCGAATCAACATCCGGGTCATGCGGCACGCCGTCATGGGCGTGCCGCGGGAACCACGGATCTTCACCAAGGGGAATGACATGCCGAATGCAGCAGCCGTTGCGCAAGCCGCGACCGTGCCGCGAACCGATGCGATGGAACCCGCAGCGCAGGCTGTGTATCGCAAGATCGCCTGGAAGGTTCTACCTTTTCTCATTATCTGCTACCTGTTCGCGTATCTCGACCGCGTGAACGTGGGATTCGCCAAGCTGCAGATGCTGCAGGACCTGGGCTTTTCAGAGACCGCATACGGCCTGGGGGCCGGCCTGTTCTTCATCGGCTACCTGATCTTCGAGGCGCCCAGCAATGTCTGGATGATGAAGGTGGGTGCGCGCAAGACCATCATGCGCATCATGCTGCTGTGGGGCTTGCTGTCGATGTGCTTCGCCTTCGTGCAGACGCCCACGCAGTTCTATGTGTTGCGTTTCCTGCTGGGCGCGGCCGAGGCGGGCTTCTTTCCTGGCATCGTGCTGTACCTGACGTTCTGGTTTCCGTCGCGGGTGCGTGGCCGCATGCTGGGTTTGTTCATGGCGGCGATTCCCTTGTCGGGTGTCGTCGGCGCGCCGTTGTCCGGCTGGATCATGCATGGCATGCACGATTCATCGGGGTTGGCGGGATGGCAGTGGCTGTTCCTCATGGAGGGCTGCCCGTCGGTGCTGATGGCGCTGCTGGTGCCCTGGTTGCTCACCGATACGCCGGCGCAGGCCAGGTGGCTGACTGAGGAAGAAAAAAAGCGCGTGCATGCGGATCTGGATGCCGATGCCAGGGCCAAGGACGGGATGGGCGGGTTTCATCCCACCATCCTGGTGATGCTCAAGGATGCGCGGGTCTGGGCCATGGTGGCGCTGTGCATCTGCCAGGCGATCGGCAACTATGGCGTGAGCTTCTGGCTGCCGACGTTGGTGAAGGATCTTGGTTATCAGGATCCCTTGATCATCGGCCTGTTGTCGGCGATTCCCTTTCTTGCCGGTGCCATCGCGTTGAATCTGATTGCGCGTTCATCGGACCGCCGGCTGGAGCGCCGCTGGCATTTGATCTTCGGTTTCATCGTGTCCGCCACCGGGCTGGCGGGCAGCGCTTTGCTGCATGCGAACCCGGTTGCCGCGCTTGCCGCATTGACGGTGGGCACCGCGGGTGTCTTCATGGCGACGACCATGATGTGGATGTTGCCCAGCCTGTTCTTGGGGGGCGTGGGCATGGCGGCGGCGATCGGCGTCATCAACTCGCTTGGCGGCCTGGGCGGTTTCGTCAGCCCCTACCTGATGGGGATCGTCAAAGACGCAACGCACTCCACGGCGGGCGGCATCTACTTCATCGCGGGTATCGCCGTGGTGGGTGCGGTCCTGGCTTATCGGTTGCCGAAGCATCTGGTTAACCGTTGACCTGGAGCATGGGGTTGCCGTGGGCTATCTCGACCGGATGGCGCACAGCAGGGTAGCTTCGGCGACCAGGGTGTCGCCGACGTAGGCCAGTCCTTTGTATTTGCAGATGGAGCGGCTCAGGCGCAGAGCCCGCACGTCCAGGCGCAGGCAGTCGCCTGCGATCACCGGCTGGTGAAAAGTGGCGTCGTCCACGCCGAGGAAGTAATAGACGGTACCGGCTTCTTCAGGACGCTCGTGGTCGTCCTTGCCCGCGCCCTCTTCGGCGAACGAGAACAGACCGGCCCCTTGTGCCATGGCTTCCAGGATCAACGTGCCTGGCATGGGTGCGGCGCCGCCTTCGATGCCGTGGGTAAAACTGTCGCCCGCGGAGACGTTCTTGATGGCCACGATGCGTTCTTGGGGGACCAGTTCAAGAACCCTGTCTATGAGGAGCATGGGATAGCGATGCGGCAGCTTCGCCATGATCTCGGTGATATTCAATTCCAAATTGCACTCCGGCAATATTGCTAGCGCAAGCGCAATGGCTTTGTAACCGCCACACTCGAACATGAAAGGACCGAAGTGTGACATGAATACGGTCCTGGAACGTGGGTCCGTGAGTAACTCTTACGCTTGGCCAATCCAGGTTTCGGTATGGCGTCAGCTATTGAAGTTACATTTTTTTGCGCTTACGGTTTCCTGGACGGTTGGGCGGGAAATAGAATCTGCGCTTTCGGGCTACGCAAAAAGAACCTCATGATCCGCCGCAGCATGTGCGCCTGTTCCGCCGCCCTGGGTTTCGTCTTGCTGGCTGGGTGCGTATATACCCCGCCTGCCGACAAGATGGAGCGTTACACGAACAGCATGGTTGGCAAGAACCTTGCTGAGGTCGTCTCCCGGTTCGGCCCTGAAGATCATCAAGGCGGCTCGGCCACCAATCCCAACATCGGCACCCCGCAAAACCCGCGCTATGGGCACACCTGGAGCCGCTACGGCTCCACCCAGCACCAGCGTTTCGTGCAGACCGGCACGGAGTCGACCGGCAAGACGCTGGTCACGGTACTGCCGGCCGGCGGCGGCCAGGGGGAACGTCCGGTCTACCAGGACAACACGGCGCCGACGGGGTATTACACCCAGCAAGGCGAAACCTGCCGCATGTTTTTCGAGACCGACGCCAACAAGAACATCGTGTACGCCGAGTTGCTGGGCGACTACTGCGACAAGCTGTTCCTGAGCGGTGGTTGATCGGCGGCGTTGTTTGCCGGGGCGGCCAAGGCCGGCTTCACCGCGAGACGTGAAAAGAAAAAGGCACTTGGGCTTGCGCCTAAGTGCCTGATTTTCTTGAATTCGGTGGGGTGGCTGATGGGGCTCGAACCCATAGAGCACGGGAATGAAGGGGATTAGAGGGGATCTAAGCCATTGATTTATCAGGAATCGTGAATCAATCATTCCCCTTAAATCCCCGCATTCTTCCCCGGATTCTTCCCTCGTGATCGTGCCTATCCCCTAGATTTTTCGGCAATATACTCGGTAAATTGCCTGGGATCTAGGATATGTGCAGCCACTACCAAGCCGTCAAGAAAGCCGAGCAGATGGAGAAGTTCTTCCGCGCGCGGGGGCTACCGCCGCCGAAGGCGGACATGTGGCCGAAGTACCAGGGCATCTTCGTGCGCCGGCCCCCTGAATGGGAATCCGGTGATGAGGCTGTCCCGGAGCGCGAGGCGGTCATCGGGCGCTGGGGGCTGGTGTCAGGGATGACGAAGGCCGATGGCCTGGCGAAGGCGGAAAAGCTTTCGACCTTCAACGCACGCTCAGAGACGGCCGCCAAGTCCTTCACCTTCGGGAACGCGTGGCGCCGCGGCCAGCATTGCATCATCCCGGCCGAATCGGTGTTCGAGCCGGACTGGCGCAGCGGCAAGGCGGTGCCCACCAGGTTCACGCGCGTCGACGGCGCGCCTCTGGGTATCGCAGGGCTGTGGGATAGCTACCGGAACGCCGCGGGCGAACTGGTCGACAGCTTCACCATGCTGACCATCAACGCCGACCAGCACCCGCTGTTCAAGGACTATCACCGGCCTGGCGACGAAAAGCGCATGGTCGTGATCTTGCCCTTCGGCGCCTTCGATGCATGGCTGACGGCCAAGCCTGGCGAGGCCGGCGATTTCATGGCGCCATACCCCGCCGATAAATTGGTGGCGGAACCCGTCACCAAGGACGAAGCGCCCGCCTGAGAACTGCGCGATATACTGTTTATCCATACAGTATTTTTCAGCGTGCCTCATGCCATTCCGCGCCCCTCTCACGGCCGACGACCTTGCCAAGATCCGCGCGCGCTATGAGGCGTGCTCGCAGCGTGCGCCCTGTGCATACCAGGACACGGTCGTATGGGAGGACGTGCTCGCGCTGCTGTTCGAGATCAAGCGCTTGCGAGCACTGGCGCTGACTGCGCATCAGTTGCGCGACAACCTGAAAAAGCCGGGTAGCTGCCTGGACGGTGTGTGGCAGGAATTTCTGGATAACTTGGCCGTCGAGCCCTGCGTTGTTGAGCTGGGCGAGCTGAAAGACGATCTGTTGATGAAACCCAGGCGGCGCGCCCGGCCAAACGAAAGTTGACACGCCAGGGTCAGCGCCAGTGCGTCCAGCCAAATAGGCGAACGCCCCAATAGAAGAGGGGAATGCGCCAGCGCGCGACGTAGGATGCCCGCAGGGCTTCGCGCAAGACCATGTCGGCCATGCGGCGGGAGACCGGCTTCGTGGTGTAGAGCCAATCGTGCACCGTCGCCGCCGAATCCCCGTGGCCGCCCAGCCACGCGAACGCCAGCGGTAACCAGCGGGGGACTGAGGCGAAATCGGTCGAAAAGTCCTCGGGAACCGTGATGGTCTCGCCGGCGACGTCAGACTCGTAGACGAGCGGCTGATTCAACACCCATTTGCCGATATCCCGCTCGTCCACCCGACGCACCGATAGTTGCGTCAGGAACCGGCTCATTGCGGCGCGGGCGCGACGCTGGCCGTCGGCTGAGGCTGAGCCTGAACCACCGCCGTCAGCGCAATCTGCGCCAGCGCCAGGGCCGTCACCACCTTGGCCTTGTCGGCGGCGGACAGCGTGGTCGCATTCACGTCCGCGATCAGGGCCGGCAGGCCGGTCTGCACCACGGCTGCCAGGCTGGACGTGTCGATGGTGGCGTTGCCGGCGCACACAGCGGCAATGACCGGCGCCTGGGTGGCAATCTTCGCCTGGACGTCGGCCGGCAGGCTCGCGCCCAGCGCCTGAACATCCGCGACGGCGACCTGGACGACCGGGCACGCCGCGGCGATCTTGCCCTGCAGGCTGGATGCCTGCTGCGACGCGCAGCCGGCCAATGCAAAAGCGGCCACCAGGGCCGCCAGGATAAAGCGCTTCATGAAAATTTCCCTATTTGAGGATGGATGCGGCCGACGTGGCCGCGCTGGTGACTGCACCGGCGACACCGCTGGCAGCCTGGGCGGCAATGCCCTGGCCGGTCGATGCGTCGATGCGGACTTCGGTGAGGTCGACGGTCCAGTCGTCATCGGCCGTGCGGCGGACGTGCAGCTCGACGCGGTCGATGTTCTTGCCGTTGCGGATATCCGCGCGGCAGCACAGCACCCGGCCGGCGCCCTGGTCGTAGAACGTGCTGACCTGGTAGTGCGCGATGCCGGCGTCCGTCAGGCTGGCGCACCCCGTCAGGATGGCCAGCGCCAGCGCGCAGGCGGCGCGGATCATTGCAGGCTCGTCGTGGCGGCCGGCGCCGCTGGTTCCGGGCCGGGGGCGGGGGGCGTAGTCACGGATACCAGCGGCGCCTGGAGATCGACACGCGTACTCGGCGCGCCACCCGCCGCCTGGGCCGCTGCCGCGGTTGCCGATGCATGGCCGGCCAGACCGCTGACCCAGCCCACCACCGCCGTTACCAGGGACGACAGCAGGACCAGCAGCGGATTGACGTCGGTCTTGCCCTCGATCACCAGCACGGCGTAGACGGCCACGATGGCCAGGACGAACAACGCAGCCAGCACGCAGGCCAGCAATTTCTCTTTCACGGACATGACAACTCCAAAAGAAAAAGCCGCCCGGAGGCGGCGAGGGGAAATCAGTTGACGTTGAGCCAGTCGGGCACGTCGCCATCGGCGGGTATGCGCGGGTCGCGGTCAGGTATCGGCGGCTTGTAGCCGGGCGGGAATATCTGCTGGACCTTCTGCTCAGCGGCCCGCGCGCGATCGGCCGCGTCCTTTGCGTCGGAGGCGGCCTGTTGCGCCTTGGCCGCTTCCTTTTTTGCTGTCGACGCCGGCGCGGCCATCTGCTCTGCGATCTTGGCCGTGGCCTTGGCAGCATCGCTGGTGGCATCGGCCGCTTGCTTCACGGCGTCGCGCGTGTCCTGCGCCTTGGCGCCGTACTGGTCGCGCACCTGCAGGATCTCCTGCGTGTGGCGCGCCGCCTGAGCCTGGAGCAGGTGCACTGCCTCAATATGGGCGATGGAGTACCCGGTGATGCCACCGGCCACGGCGATAAGCGTGCTGGTGACGCCATTGGTGAAGGCGGCGATCGTCGGCCGATGCTTCGCAAAAAACTGGTAGGCCTTAGCCCTGCTGGTTAGCGACATTCGTCAACCCCCGTTGCGCGAGCTCGCGCGTCAGCAATTCCACCTGGCCGCGCAGCCGGGCAACCTCGCCTCGCAGCTCGCCCAGCTCCAGAACTAGGTCATTCCGCTCCTTGGCGAACATGTCCGCACGTTCCTCCGCGAGCCGGGCCCGCGCCTCGGCCTTTTCCAGAAGGCTGCTCAGCCGCGTCCATCCCTCCTGCACCGCGCTGTTCGCGCTCCTGTCCAGCTTGTTGTTCTTGTAGGTCGTCCAGGCGCTGCTGAGCACCAAGCCAATGACAGCGATCAGGCTGCCGTATCCCCCGATCAGCTCCTGTGCACCAGTTTCCATCCGTTTATGCCCCCAGTTCGCCGCCGGCGCGCGTATAGATCGCGCGCAGCGTCGCCAAGTCCTGCTCGTGCTGGCCATAGCCGGCCCCGGGCAGGCTCGCCCAGATCCTTTTCACTTTCACCACCGCGGCGTCGAAGCGCCCCGCTTGAATGTCCGGGATCGCGCGGCATTCACGGATCTGCTGTATCGCCACGCGGTCCTGGTTCTCGGGAGTGAAGCCGCCTTTCAACTTCAACTGCACCCGGTATGCATCCCAATACCGCGCGAGCAACTGGTACCGGCCGGCCGCACTGGACTTGATGCCGAGTTGCGGCAGGCTCACGAAGATGCGCGGGTGGTCGTCATAGCCCAGGAACGTCTGGCCGCCCACGACGACGTCATAGCCATGGTCATTGGTAGGCTGCCGACCGTTGTCGGTACCTTCCGAATACGCCAGCATGTCCAGGAACGCCAGGACATTTCGGCCGCCGGCCTCTACTGCTGAAATGCGAGCCATGCTTTCTCCAGGCGTAAAAAAACCCGCCGGAGCGGGTTTGGTTTTAGAATTTGCGCAAACTATTACAGCTGACTATGGAAAACCAACGGATTCGATCGCTCGACGGCCTACGTGGAATTTTTGCTGCTGTCGTGATGTGTGGCCATTTTTTCCTGATCTATTACCCGTATGGGCCTGGATATTTTCTCAACCTCGCCCTAGCCGTCCAATTCTTCTTCATCTTGTCGGGTGTGGCGCTTGGCTGCGGCCTTGGGAATCGTATGATCTCGGGCGAATTGCCGTTCTGGGCCTTCGCCCGACAACGCTTCGCCCGCCTTTATCCGATGCACCTGCTATCTATGGCTGCGGCCGGGCTGTTCATCGGAAAAATCTACGGCTCGATCCCATCCAGCGGAAATTTCGTCTTCGATACGGTTGCGAACCTGCTCCTTCTCCAAGCGGTGAGTTTCAGTTGGAACGTCGTGAGCTGGTCCATTTCGACGGAGTTCTGGATCGGCCTGTTGATACTTCCATTCGCCATACGGCGGCTGTCGGGCATGGCGGCCTTGGCGCTATCCATTGGCGCCTACGCAGCGACATTCCTGGTCGTGGGCACCTTTGAGCGTCCTTTCTATCCCATCGCCCCACATATCAACTCCGCAGCGCTCAGCACGGCCGCAGGCCTCCTTGCCGGCGTCGCCGTGTACCGCTTGCTCAGTGCTTCACCCGCGGGCATCAACACGCGCTGGCGCTCTTGGACCCCAGCCATTGAAGGTTTTCTGCTGGTTGTGATTTTGGTGACGATTATCTGGGGTAGTCGTGGATATCAGGAAATCATCGCATTGTCCTGTATGCCGATTCTCATCTACCTATGCGCAACCTCTGGCAGCGCAGTGGCAACGGCGCTATCTTCCAAGCCCATGAACTGGCTTGGATCCGTAAGCTATTCCCTCTACCTGATCCACCTACCGCTTCTCGGCGCGCTCAAGATGACAGGCCTGGACAGGATTCCGTTCTGGCCACGTTTCGCGCTATTTTGCGCAGTAGCACTCGTGGTATCTCAACTGCTGGCGCGATACATTGAGGTTCCGCTATATCGGCGTTTGCGTGGGTCGACGCAAACGCCAACGTCGCCGTTAATTGCTGCCCGCTGATCAGGGCGTAATGGGCGGAAGGAAGGTCGCGCCGTCATAGGTCCAGGACTGCTCCGGACGGGGCGACACATTCGTGATGTCGACGAGTTCCTTGACGAAATCGGGGTGATACCGCTGTTCGACTGGAATTTCATCACCGTTTTCGTCAGTCATCGGCGTGATTATTTCGATCACAACCCCGTCAATGACGTAAGCGTAGTAGTGCATATTTCGCTCCTGTCAGATCAAGAAAATTCGAACACGACGACGAGGCCTGCGCCTCCAGCACCGCCCGGGGTGGCCGCACTGGACACCCCGTTCAAGCCGCCGCTTCCACCACCACCGTTCGTCCCAGCGGTGGCGCTTCCAGGGGCGGAGTAACCCTGACCTCCAGATCCAATTGGGTTGCTGCCTCCCGCGCCAATGAATGAACCTGCAGCCGAAATTAGGCAGGCTTGTCCGCTTATGCCAGGTGTGGCAAGGATATTCCCACCGGAAGGGGCCGTTGAGTTAAGGCCGCCGGCGCCAGAAATGTTTGTGGACCCGCTCGATATCTGGGTCCCGATAGAGCCACCACGCCCCCCTGGGCAGGTGACCAAAGCCCCGAACGATGTGGTACCACCCGCTCCCCCGGGTGCCCCAGCTGCGGCCGTGCCGCCCGCACCGATCGTAATTGCAACGCCGCTGAAACCCGAAGTGAAGCGCGCTTTCGCATACGCACCAGAACCACCAGAACCGCCGCCGGACGACGTAGAGGCAGTCGTTGCTATCGCACCCGCGCCGGCGCCACCGCCGCCGACGACCTCAACGATGATCGACTTGGTTCCAGCGGTGGGCGTGTAAGTGCCGTTCGCGGTGAAGGTGCGAATCGCCAGAAGCCGGCCTGGCGCAGCGCTCAACAGGGCCGCGGAGAACTTGGCCTGCAGGGCCGCTAAATCGCCATCGTCCAGCACATCCTGCGCGAGCGTGTCGGACGTGAACTGGGCAATCATCGCTGCAATGACAGACGACTGGCGCCAAGTCTTGTTCAGCTGGTTGGACTTTGCCACGCCAGCAGAGAAACCAGCAACGCGAGCGGCCAGGGCCACGTAATCCGCCTGAGCGATGACGTTCGAGCCAGCCCCGGTGCCGAAGGGGAGATAATCATTGGTTGCCACAGAAGCTCCTTTCAGCTTGCATATAGCCCACCCCAGACCCCGGTGTCGAAGCCTGAGATGTACTCGTTGCTGACGTCGAACCCGAAGAGCGGGCCGTCAATGTTGGGGACGATGTAATAGTTAACGCGCACGCCTTCGGGCTTGATTGGGATGTAGCCGCCGGTGAGCAGCGCCAGGAAGATTGCAGTCGGCCGCGTGCCGGCTACTCCGATATCGATCGACATATCGCCGTTGTCCTGGATGAACACGTAGGTGCCGGTCCCTCCGAAGATCAGGTTCAGGATCTGGGCCGACCCTTCGAGCGTCCCGTCCCAATGATTTGCCCCGATCTTCGCGCGAATGAGGAGGCGGTACGTGTCGTCGTCCAGCGACGTGACGCCGCTATCTGGGTCGAATGGCCCTTGCCAGACGCCTTGATCAAAGCCGAGGCCGTCGATGTCGAACGAGAAATAGACGCCGGTCAGCAGCGTCTGCACATTGCGAGAGATACCGACCCATTCGCCCACAGCATCGAGTTGTTTCCCGATAGCGGAGTCGAGGTCGTAGGCGGTGACCATCTGACCAAAGACAGCCTGGGCGTCGACAAAGCACTGCGACACCGCGCCGACCATGGCCGAGAAGTTGGGCTTGTCGCGATGCTCCGCCGTGATGAGGTCGAGGTATTTATCAACGTCCGCCATATCAGGTCACCGTGAGGGTCACGCCGGCCACGGTCATGGTGGCCGCCTGGTTGAACGCAAGCGGCACATCAGGAGCGCCGGCACCGCCTGGCCCGTTGAGCGTGAGGGACGCCATCTTGAACGTCACACCGCCGCCGATCGAGTTGGCTGCAGTGATGGCATCGCCCCACTCCACGGAACCGCTTTGGCCGCCACCGATCTCCACGCCGTTCACATAATCGGCGATCGCCTGTTTGATGGCATCGCCCACGGCCGTGGTGTAGCCCGTCAGCGCCTTGATCGTCACGGCTGCCGTGATGGTTACGGTCGTCGGCCGGAAGAATTTAATCGGGTGCGCGATGCCGTAGATGTCGATCACGGTCTCGGTCGTCGTTCCATAAGTGCCAGTGCCTGGCGTCTTCTTCGCCGCGATAGCCTGAGCGATCTCTTGCGCATCGCCGCCGTCCACGACCAGGGAAATACTGTGCGACGGGATACCGTTCGAGTCCGTTGCGTTCGTGTCGTTCTCGTACGCCCGGTACCGCGCCACGCCATCGACCGCTGCGACGGCACCGACGGTACCATCCAGCACCGTCCGGGAGGGGAGAGCGACAGATACGGTCTGCCGCTGCCGCAGCACCGCGTCAGTCTCCACCGGCTGGCCGGGAGTGGCCGCCGCCGGGTTTGTGACGGTCTGCCAGCCGCGCGTCGGCGTGGCGATCTTGGTCAGCGTGCCAGCGGTTGCGCTGACGGCGCCGATGGTGTCGCACGTTGCGGTGACGGTGATCTCGCCGGATAGCGGGACCAGCACAGACGCCGGCAGGCTCCAGCGGTTTAGGAGCTGCGCGTCCTGGATAACGCCGTCGGTAATGATGGTGCCTGCCTGGCCGACGATCACGACATCGCATGTCGAGAAGGACGCCGCCGCCCGCGCGATGCCGTTGATCTTGACGTTGCTGGAAAGCGCCGCCCCCTGGCCGCTGGACGGGCTGAACGACGTGAAGACCTGGATGGCGGCGTTGTTCGTGTCGTTGATCGCCATCGCGATGATCGACAGGAACTGGCCATCCTGACTGTCGGGCTCCAGGTACACGTCCGCCCCGTAGATCGCTTGGAACTGCGCCTTCAAGAAATCCAGGATGTCCTGGTACGACGGCGCCGTGATGCCGGTGGCGGATATGACCGCGGCGGTGCTGGTGATCATAGTGTCGTCGTGATGGTGGTTTGCCCGTAGGCGGTGCTGATGGTGGCAGCGACGGATACGGAGCGCTTGTCGGCGTCCCTGCTGCTCGAATAGGCGTCGATCTGGGTAACGCCCGGGGTATCCAGGATTCGCGCCTGGATGACGCTGTCATAGCTGTCCTGCGTGTACTTTCCCAGGACGTCGGTGCGCCAGGGCGTTCCCTCGGTGTTATCGAGGAACCACTGGCCGGTGAACAATTCCAGGCGCGTCAGCACTGCCTGGGCGACCGCTTCAGGCACGTCGCGGTAGAAGTCGGCCTGCTGCTGGCCGAAGGAATAGTCTCCGTCGGCCGTCAGTTTTCGATATCGCATTGCCGCTCCTATACGACGGTGCCGGAATTGGAACTTCCCGTCTGCACGCCCCCGTGGCGGTGCGTGTCATCGATGCGTTTGCCGTTCGCCGTCAACGTGCCGGTCAGGTTGAAGTTCCCCGTCATGGAAACGTCCGAAGCTCCGCTTTCTGCGGCGATAAGGCCTATGGTCGGCGCCACGACGTTGAAGCCGCCTGGCGCGACGATATTGACTTGGCCGGCGGCCGGGACCAGTTCGACGTATGACAGGCCATCATCCGCGCGAAGCTGAACTGCGTCGGTGCGGACGCTCCCGATCATCTTTGCCTGGGAGAATGGGCCCACCAGCGCGAAGCCGTCCGCCATGTCATGCATGCGTGGCTCGGTCGGCGCCTGCACGTGCCCGGACTGCCACCAAGCATCGATCGCGCGCGCGGAGAAGATGACGATGCACTCGTCGCCCTCGGCGATGGGGAAGGTGAGCGTGCAACCGCCGCCACGCGGAAAGCACACCGGCACGTCGGGCAGCAACGGGTATTCGATTGCCGACACGCTGCCGTCCGGCGCCTGCTGTACGCCTTGGATTGCGGGCTGTACTGTTACGGTCCCGTTCGCCGGGTCGTAGCTCTGCACGATTGCCGGCAAGGACGTCCAGACGCCCGCGCGCATGCCCCGGAACGCCGCGCGCAGCGCTTCTTCCGGATCGTCGTACCGTTCTCGGCTATCCATTCACAAATCCCAGTAGTGCGGCATTCGGCGGCCCGGGGTCGTCCCGCGCCAGGCAGACGATCTCCGAATACCATTCCTGCCCGCGCGTGTCGCCGATGTGGTTCACGGCCAGCACGCGGTAAAAGCCGTCGGCGTCCGTTTCCGGCACGAAATTGATCGCCGTGTAGTCGACCGATATCGCCGCGTCCTGGATGGATGCGTTATCCAACTGAATGAGCCGGCCCGGCGCGATAGCGGGGTTGAGGAGGCACCGGACGCCGATGCCGCCATTGAGGTTCTTCTGAGGCATGCCGACCATGCCGGTCTTGGACGTCAAGACGGTGGCATCGCCGTCGATGTACCCGTACAGCGGCACGATGTTCAGCTTGCCATCCTGCACATACCAACTGCTGTTCAGCGCCTGCGCCAGGATCTGCAGTTGGTCGCGAACCATGCCAAACATGGGCTTGCCGCGCGCCCCCTGCACACTGGGGAATGGCGGGGCGAAGCCAGCGACGATGCCATACGGCTTCATGGCCTTGAGGAGCGCCTGATAGACATCCTGCTGCGTCCAACCTGCCGCCAGCGTGGTGTTGATCACGCCGAAATTGAACGCCTGGTCGCCGTCCGCGGCTACCACATCCAGGTATGTCGATAACGGATCTTCCCGGCCCACTCGCTTCTGCACGATTTCGCCCTGGAAGATTGAACTCATCGTCCCTGGGTATCCAGCCTGCAGTTGAACCCGCGTGAACTCCTTCTCGATCCGTTGCGCCGTCTTCGCCGCCAGGTTGTTGACCCTGATGACTGCACTGTGGGGCGTCCTGATGTCGCCTCGGGTAACGGTGAACCGCACCCGCATTTGGGATAGGTCCAAGCCATTACCAGCGTCGTCTGCCACGATCAGCGACACTTGGCGCAACCACTGAGCGGTCATGCGCTACTCCGTCACGAAATACAGTTTCCCCTCGGTGCCGAGGCCGTCATAGTCAGGCACCGCCGCAATATCGCCGTCTACAAGGACGATCAGGCGGCCGCCGATGCCCAAGTAGCTGTACTGGCCCAGCAGATCTACGCCGGTGACCAGGGGAATTCCGGACACCAGGGGCAGGGATGTCGCATCAGCGATATCCAGCACCCAGCCCGTGCCGCTTCGCCAAGTCAGCGCCATGCTGTACACCACGCCCGCCAGGGTGATGGTGAACCGCTGGGAGTCAGAGGAGAGGGGGATCTCGTAAGCGGTCATAGTCCAATCGCTGCGCCGATCGAGCCGGCTTTGTACAGAATGCTCTCGTTCGCTGGCTGGGGCTGCTTGACGCCCGAATCTATCGGCGGCGCCGTGTCGACGGGATAGGCCTGCGTCACCTTCGGGGGCACCTTGACGGAGGTCACCTGAACGATGATGACCTGCCGCAGCGCTGCCTGGACCATCAGCGAGCCGTTGGTCTTCTCGTCGGTCGTGACCTGCATCGACTGAATCAGCATGTTCTTGTAGGCCCGCCGCTTCGTGATCACATCGAAGGGCTCGCGCGTCGCCTGCAGATCCAGAAGACGCCGGTACACCTCATCCACGCTGAGCAGCGTGCCGTTCTGGATGGCGTCCTGGACCGTATCCAGGATGTCGCGGGAACTGGACCACCCGTATCGGATGACCAGTTCGGCCGGCAACTTGAACGCATGGTCCGAGATGGCCGCGCCTTGCTCGACCGGGTGATCCGTAATGGCCACCTGATCGCGATGCACCTCCTCGACGGCAACCTGCGGGATGACCGGGCCCAGCGCGCGCGGCGTGCGCAGGAAAATGTCGGAGAGGATATCGCCGACCAGCAGAACGTCACCGATCATTGCACCGCTCCCTTGAGGTTGCGCACCAAGCGCTCATTCACCGTGTTTTGCTCGCGCGCCACCGCCTGGCCGGCTGCCTGCGGGTCGTCGACTCCGTGGATATTGATCTCGGTTTTCTGGCTGATCTGCGCTCCGGCGCCCCCGCCAATCAGGCCTGAGGAGCCGATGGCGTCGTCGATCTGCCCGCGGCTGTAGGGGTTGTATCCGTTCTCCTTCTGGATGATGCCCCGCATCAGCATCGAGAGAGCAGCCGGGTCGGTCTTGACGTCGAAGTGCTCGTTCGGGTCAATCCCCATAAATCCAGAGAGGAATTGGATATAGCCGTCGGTGTCGTTTTCGCTCCGAGGCGCATACTTTTCCATCAAGCCTCGGATGGTGTCCAGCCCGCGTGAGCCATCCAGGCGAAGCTGGTTGGCGAGGGCCTGTAGACCTTCGCGCGCTGTCTTCCACTTGGCAAACCTGGCTTTGTCGTGATCCTCCAGCGAGGCGCCAGGCTGTCCGATGTAATTGAGGTTTCCCGGGTTGTTGTTCCGGATGCCCCGCGCGTCACCGGATGCCGGAGCGGTAGTGTTCTCTCCCTCGGGCGCGGCGCCGTTTCGGGCACGACGCTCGCGGATGATCTGCATCGCGCCGGGCCCATCTCCCGATAGGAACCGCTCGACGATGTTGGCGATGTCCTTCGCTTCCTGGATCGAGCTGTCGACGTACTTCTTCGTGTCGTTGAACCCAAGGAACTTCGCCAGCTTCTCAAGTGCGCTGGCCAGCTTATCGATCGCAGCGACGGCCTCGTCGATCTCCTTGGTCCAGTTCCCCCAATCGATAAGCGATTTCCCGCCGTTCTTCCAGACCTGGTAGTCGTCGAACAGCAGGGCCAGCGCGCCGGCTAGCGCCAGGATGCGCCCGACGGGCGACATGGATACGAGCAGGCTGAAGGTGCGCCATCCGGCAGCGAGTAGGGCGATGGTCTTCAGCAGATCCTTGGATGCTTGGTCGGCACCCTGGAACCATTCGGCAACGGCCCGCCCGGCCTGCGCAATGCGCTGGACGATCGTGATCAGGATATCCCCGACCTTGATCACGAACTGCGCAACCTTGACGATCGCGGCGCTGATCTCGTCGAAGTTTGAGACCAGCCACTCGCGGAAGCGGCGAATCTGATCCGATAGGCCGCCGGCCAGTTCGGAAGCGGCTTTCTTGAACAGGATATCCGCGGCACCGCCCAGGGTCCGCAACTCGACCATGAAGCCGTGTGCAGCCTTGGCCGCCTGGTCGGAATCCAGGTGCGCGGCATGGAGCATGTCGCGGTACTGCTTGCTAAACTCGCCCAGACCCTGCTGGAGCGCCATCAGCGTGCGCTCGTCGATCCCGAGGAAATCGGCGTATGCCTTGGCCCTGTAATAGGGCATTTCCTTCAGGCGTGCGCCCAGGTCGGTGAGGATATCGCCGGTGTCGCGCAGCTGGCCGTTGGCCGTCTGCGTTTGGACGCCCAGGTTGTTCAGGAACGACGCGGCGCCAGGCGACGACCGCATGAAGCGGCCGATGGACTCGACCGCGTCGCGCGCGCCGGCGCCGAACTGCCGGGCAGCGAAATCCAGGGCCTGGATGGATTCGACCGATGCCTTACTGCGCTGGGAGGCGAAATAAAGCTGCTCCAGGCTATCCGACATCTTGGCGACGCCGGCCACCACCGCGGTGGCAGCGGCCGTGGTCGCAGCGCCCAGCGCCACTGCCTGAACCGTAGCGGCGCCGATAGTGTCGACAAAGCGTTTCTGGCCCTTCTCGTCGATTTTGAAGCCGAGCCCGACCAGGAACTCCTTGATCACGTCTGCACTGGCTGCCATATCATTTCTCGGTCATGCGCCGCGCGAGCGCCTGGTTTTCTTCCATCACGTCCAGCGCGTCATTCATGAGCGCAATGTCGGCCAGGTCGACGGCGCCCGATTTCAGGCTTTCGAACTGGCATAGCCCCTTGATGACCGGGCGCAGCAGCCAGTCTTCACCACCTGGAAGCGATTCCCAGCGCACTCCCGATTCCCCTATTTGGCGGGGACGCTCGCGGGGAGTGCGCCGAAAATATTTCCCAGGTTGTCCTGGATGACCTTGGCGGCGATCTGCATCATGGCGCCGACGTCGATGTCATCGAATGCGATCTGGCCAGAGCGCCAGACGGGCGCCCAGGTGGTGGCATCCGTCTGCCGGCTGACCACGCCCAGGCAGGCGCCCATGACGTATTCAGCATCAGCGTCCGGCATTCGCGCGACGGCGTCGGCAAGCGGCGCCAGGGCCTGGGCAAAGTCGTCTTTCGACGGAGCATTTCCGCCGAGAGCGGCCACCAGCCCGGTGAGGGCCGGCGCGACCCGCCGCGCGACGTGAAACTGCTGCATTGCGCTCAGGCGGCCGGAGCGGTAATTCACGCCTTTGATTGCGAATTCCATCAGTTGTAAGTCCCCAGGTTGCGGTCGATCTTGCCGGCGTCGAACTGCCATTCGACGATGCCGCCGTCCTTCGCATAGGTCAGGTCGGGAGCGCGCTTGAACGCGACGCCGCGGCAGATGGCGATATCGCCGGAGGCGGAGTTCCGCACGGTGATGACGTTCTTGCCGTGCAGGAGGCTGGACAGCGTCTGCGCGTCGTACTGGATCATCAGCGCCTGGTTGATCGGGCTGGTCTTGAGCAGCCGGATTGTGACCAGGCCCGACTTGTCGGCGTGCAGGCTGTGCATGAACTCGCCGTCCGATCCCACCGTCATGGTGTTCTTGTCGGCGGCCGGCGCGATGGTAATGCCTTCCTCGGCCGTGGCGGCGCCATAGCCGAAGTTGACCACGCCGGTCGGGCCGGCCAGCGTGGCCTGGACGTCGGTGAACGAATAGGTTGCCATGTTGGGCGGCTCCGATTACCGGTTGAAGTTGGCGATCACGTCGACGCTGTGGATGGCGCCGGCGAATTTGAATGCGCCCTGGATGACCGGGGCCTTGCGGGCCTCACGGTCGGCCTGCGATTGCGTCGACACGGGCGGCGCGTACAGGTAGTACCCGGCGCTCAGGGTGTCGCCCGTGCTCAGGTTGCCGAAGCCGTCGGCGTTCCAGACGCCAGGGGCGACCAGGCCATTGGTGACGGCTTGGTCCGAAGCCTGGGCGGCCACCGTGAGCAGGTCGTTCACGCCCGCGTCTGTCTGCGGGATCTTGGTAGTGCTGGTGTAAAGCCGGTTGTAGAGGGCGGTTTGCAGGTAGTTCTGGAACCAGTCGGTACCGTGGACCTCGTCGAAGAAATAGCCGTTGGCCATTACCCCTTGCTCGATGATCGCGGTGTCGTTGTCGTAGTTCACGAATACGTTGCAGTTCTTGCCCTCCAGGGCATTCGCCTGGGTCGTGGTCAGCGTCTCCGCCGTCACTCCCGGCTCCTGCTTGAACTTGAGCGTGATGGTGGTCTTGTTGCCCAGGAAGTTGACCGTGAAGGCGCGGCCGTACATCGACGCGGCAGCATAGGGGCTGGAGGCCGAGTACTGTGAGAACGTCCGCTTGTACTTCGCCGCCTGGAGCCGGCTGGCGATGTCAGTCGTGATCGTCTGGTCCAGCACCGCGGTCGACTGCGTCGTAACGCCGTAAATGCGCGTGGGGGAGGCGGCCTCAATGTAGGCAGCGACTTCCATGTGTGCATCGTCGGTGATGCCGGTGGCAGCGGCCAGCAGGCCATACCAGTCATTCGACATGTCGGCCAGTTTCTGGACGGCGGACAGGTACGTCTCCGCGGCGATGCCGGCGACGGGCACAGCGGACTGCGCCTGGGTCAGGCCCAGCAGCGCGCTGACGTCCGTGCCGGTGGTCGGCGCGGTAGCCCAGCCCACTGCCGACGTGGCGCCGGTGGTGCTGCTGGTGACCACGAAGCGGCTATTCACGCCGTCCCAGGCCACGGTAGCGCCGGTCAGTACCGAATTGATTTCCGACGCCACGCCGTTCAGGTTGGTGGCCTCGCTGAAGTCCAGGCCGGATACCGTCTTGTCCGCGCCGTCGACGGTGATCTTGAACGCGCCGTCGTCGATGCCCGTGAAATTGCTCAGGGCCTGCTGGGTCGGGTTCAGGATCGCGCCGCGCAACAGGCCGGCGGTAGCCGTCTGCGCCCAGCGGCCGATGAACAGCTGATTGGGCTGTGGGGACTGGGCGAAGAAGAGGGCGGCGGCCAGGTACTCCGGAGCGGTCGTGCCAAAGTCGTTGGCGACGTCGTCGATACCCTCGTACTCGCGGATTCGCTCGTTGATGTCGATCACGGGCGACGAGCCGGCAATCAGCAGCGCGCCGAAGTCACGGGTGCCGGCGGCGAGCGGCGACAGGACAATGTCGACGCTCACGATGCGGCTGATGGAAAGCCCTTTGCTCATGGATGGCTCCGGAAAAGAAAAGGCCCGCTCGATGGCGGGCCTGGAATGGTTCTGGTTGTGCTGCTACGGGACGGTGACGTCTGCGCTCGGCCCGCTGTCGGACTGGACTGAGGCCTCGGCGGCCAGCAGGTTCAGCACCGGGTAGGTGCGGCGGATGACCCGCCTGAACTTCATGGGTACGTCATAGCGGCGCTGCCACTGCTCATTGACCAGCTCGGGTACCGCGAAGGCGTCGGTGATCTCGATCAGTTTGATTTCGTGCTGGGCGATCGCCTCGCTGTTCTGCGGGATGTAGGCGCCGTCGGCCAGCAGGCCACCGTATTGCATCGCGTGCGGCCCGTAGAACGTCACCAGGACGTCTATCTCCTGGTGCCGCGTGTATTGATCCTGGCCGTCCCCAGTCTGATCGTGCTGGATGGCCGGGTAGTCTTGGGCGCGCGTGCGCGGGGTGACCCCCACAGCGCACCAGTCAACGGTCGGCCCGGGCGTCTGCGGGACGGTGGGCTGCCAGCGCGGACGCACCATGGCGCCCGGCAGACCGGTGAGTCCCCGGATAAATGCCTGGAACACCAGGTCAAGGTCCAGGTCGTCCAGCGGGATAGGGCTGGTCGGCGTCAAGTATCCGCCGGTGGCGGAGGTATTAGCCATTTCCCGCCCCCTGGACCGGAATCAGTGTGCAGTACGCCTCGACGAAGCCGGCGCCGTATCGCGAGTAGTTGTTGACGTTCGTCACCGTGTACCGCGAGCCATCCCAAGTCACGACGTCGGCATCAATGCCGGGCGCGCTCTCCACCAGACGGAACTTGGTGCACACCAGGATCGAGCCCTTCACGCGTGAACCTGTCGCCATGCGCTCCAGGATGTCGCCAGAATCACTGGTCACCACGCCGATGAATGGCGTATCGGTGCCGACGTTGGTAGCCAGGCCGTCGTCGCCCACCGTCTGAACGTTGCGCGTGCAGACGAGCGAGTCGAAGAAGTCCGGATCGAGCAGGACATCGGTGACATCGAGGAACGGCATGGATGACCCTATTTCTTGCGGATCACGTAGGTGACCGAGTTGCGAAGCTGCCCGGTATCAAGCAGCGGCTTTTCACCAGTGCGGCCGCGCTTCTTACGCTCGGCAAGGGTGTAAGGCGCCAGCGGCACGAACGGGCCGTCCTGGATCTTGGCGCGCACGGAGTTCTGCGCCTTCAGCCCAGCCCGTACCATCGATCGCTCGACACCCGCAGGATTGCCGTCCAGCGCTGCCTTGGCGCCGCCCCGGAACTCATCCAGGATCTCGTCCTGGACATTCTGGACCCCCGGCACGAGGAATGGCCGCGCCGGGATGTTCGCTGCCGGGCTGCCGTTATCCAGGATGTATCCGATCTGCGCATTGGAGAGCGGCGTGTCTTCCTTGCGCTCGGGCGCGCTGTCAGGGATGCCAACCAGCACGTCCTTTTTGACCAACTCGGCCATGGATGCCAGTACCTGGGCCAGCCTGTCCGCGGTGACGGTCATGCTCATAGCTGGACACCGCCGGCGCCGATCATGCGCGCGTAGAACAGCAGCTGCGTGCCGTAGGTGGTGGAGTTCCAGAAGCCGCCGTCCTCCAGGGTCACCGCGCCGGCATCGTAGCTGGCACTGACCTTGTCGACGGACTTGGCCGTCATGGGGCCGGTCACCGCGCCAGGTGTGCCCCCAGCCTCCGAGGTCTTGCTGTTCTTGCCGGCCAGCGCGAGCTGGTGGGCAATGAACAGTTCGACGCCGAACGGCCAGAGCGTTCCCCAGCGGCACTCCGGGAGCAGCGATTCCGCCAGGGCGCCGAAGAACGTCACCTGACTGTCAGGGTAGACCGTCGTGTCGGCGAACTCCGGGAAGTCCTGGCGGAACTTGGCTGCATCCATGGTCGATCCTTACTTGTTGCCTTTGCTGGTGCCCTTGGCTTCGGTGCCACCGGCATTCTGCTGGGACTGCTCGCGGGCGGCAAGCGCCTGTTCGCGGCCATCCAGTTCGGCCTGGCGCGCGTCGAGTGCCTTGTCGCGTTCGCCAGCGGCGGCTTCACTCTTGCCGACGGCATCCTCACGCGCCTGGATGTCGGCTTCCTGCTTGTCCAGGACGGCCGCTCGGGCGTCAAGATCGCCGGTGCGGGCGACGAGCGCCTTTTCCTGCGCTTCCAGCTCCGCAATCATCGCGTCCGCCGCCGCGCTGGTATCAGGGTCGCCCTGGGGCTCGTCGCCCGTGTGCGCCTTGGTGTACCAGTGGCTGGCGATGTCGGCCGCCACGGTGTGGTTGCCGATGGGGAAGAAGTGCTTCTCCCCGCCATGCTGCAGGTTGAACGCCGTGTGAACGTAGATCTTCGGCATGCCGTTCTCCTTAGATGCCGTCGCGGTAGCCCAGCGTTTCAGGGTAGACGAACTCGACGGCGCCAAGGCGGCCGAAGTAGGTCGTCAGCTGATAGATGCTGCGGTACTCCAGGGGAGTGCGCTGCAGCGGTACCAGGGGGAAGCGCACGCGCTGCTGGTCCTGCGTGTAGGCGACCATGCGGTTGGCGTTGCTCGCGCCGCGCTGGTACAGCCACTTCAGCGGCTGGATGTCCAGGGGACGGCCGTTGACGCTGTTGGCCAGGCTGTTCTGGCGCAGGAATTCCAGGACCGAGATATTGCCCGCGCTGGATACCAGCGTGCCGACCAACTTCGAATACTGGACGGGCGGCAACAGCAGTTTGCTCGGGCAGATGGCGTAGCCGGAAGCCGCCCAGGTGCTGTTGATGAGTTCGTTGACGTCGTCCAGCATCTGCTGCGGGGTGGCCGTGGACCAGCTACCCGTCTGCGCGTTGGACGAGTTCGTGACCTTCGGGCTGTTCACCAAACCGTACAGACCCAGCGTGGAGTCACCGATGTAGACCTGCTCATCGATGTCCATGTTGTGCTTCAGCTGCATGCCTGCGTATTTCTGCTGGTCGACGGGGCGGCCCAGCTTCTGCGCGGACTCCAGCTCGGGGATGGTCCAGCCCAGTTCCATGCCCCACAGGGTCAGGGGGCTGGCCGTCTTGCCGATATCCAGGGCCAGGCCTTGGATGGAGTTGGCATCCTTGCCGATCCAGCTCTTACCGGTGGGCGACGGGCCGCCGGCCGCGGCGAAGCTGGAGTTGGTGAAGGACGAGGTCTCATCGGCGATCGAGACGTCCTCGCGCAGATCGATGTCACGCGACCAGGTCACCGACGCCAAGGGGGCGTGCAGGGTCTGGTCCAGGCGTTCCAGTTCACCGATCAGGAAGGCGCCGGCCGAGTCGATGGTCTGCCGGTCGAAGGTCATCATCTGGTCCTTCGTGCGGGCGCGGATGAGGCGCGCGGTGGCGCCCATCGATGCCGCTGCCATCACGGCCGCCAGTTCGCGTTTGCTGTGGTTCATGTTTGCTCCGTAGGGGCGATAAAAAAGCCGCCCGAAGGCGGCCTGGTTCCCGTGATGGGGGATCAGTTGCGGAAGGAGATTTCGACGTTGCCGTCGGCGTCAGCGGCGGAGGTGAAGACCGCGGCGATGGCGACCGTGTTGGTCGTGTCGGATGCGCCTTCGAAGCCGCCCAGGGGCTTGCCCGAGGCGGCACCCGCGACGCGCACGTACACCTGGCCGCCGGCCGCCACGGTGGCGCCGCCGTTCAGCTTCACGGTCATCCAGCCGCGGCGCATGCAATCGCCGGGGCCAGAGGTGGGCGGCGTGGCGGTGCCGAGGCCGTCCGTGCCGGAGTTGGTGGGATAGGGGCGCGCCAGCACGCCGTACGCATCAGCGGCGGTTTCACCACCAGCGAACGGCACGAACTTGCCGCCGGACATCTTGCCGACCAGGCCGTAGGCCGTGAAAGCCGCCGCGGAGTTCAGAATCTGGGTCTCGACGACCGAGTTTTCCTTGCGGCTGATATCGCCCGGGATGCCGGACGGCATGCGATAGAGGTATGCGACCATGATGAGTGGATCCTTGGTTATTTGCCCGTCCGGGCGTCCCAGAACTTGCGGTTCTGATCGTTGATGCTGGCCACCGTGGTGGCGCGGCCGAAGTCCCGCGTGCTGATGCCGCTGCGCGCGCCGGAGGTGTTGTTCTGGTGGCGGCGCAGGGCGGCGGCGCCGTTGAAGATTGTGGCGACGGCGCTGGCGTCCATCGTGCCGAACTCCGGCGCGCGACCAGCGAGGAAGACGTCAATCGCCGCGCGGCCAGCGTCGGTGCCGTAGGCGGTATCGAGGGCCTTGCGTTGGCAAGCGCAGATCGCATCAGCGGTCTTGGTCTTGCTGTCGTGGGTGGGCAGCTTGATGCCGGGGGCCAGGATCTCGGCGTTGGATCGGACGGTAGCCATGTCGCCGGTGTAGGTTTCGCCCTTGGCTTCCGTGTTGGCCTTAGCTTCCTCGGCTTCCAGGACGGTGTCCTTGGTTTTGTTCTCGTCCTCGTCGTCCTTTTCCTTGGCGGCCGCTTCCATGTCGCCGACGCGCTTGTTCAGGGCGTCGAGCGTCTTGAGGATCTTGCCCAGCATGACCGAGTCGCCGGTTTTGCCCGACTTGTCGTCCTTGTCCTTGTCGTCGTCTTCGTCGCCTTCAGCATCCGTGGTGTCGGCCTCTTTCAAGGCTTCTTCCATCGCTGCTTCGTCCTTGCTCTTGAAGGCAGCGCGAAGCTTGTCCATCCAGGTTTTCTTTGCCATTTCCGGTTCCTTATCTCCGATTGCGCAACGCGGGCCACAGCGGCCACGCTCTACCAGCGCCACATGGTTGCCGATGATGTTGCGCTGTACCCCGCGCCCGGGTTGAATCTGTTCGTAGTCCGCGTCGTACCCGCAGGAAACCTCCCGCAGGCCGGCGCGCACCGCATCAATGGCCGACCGATCGGTGATCAGCATGTCGGCCAGGATGTAGTCGTCGTCCAGCCCGTCGCCGCGGCGGACGTTGCGGGTGATGCCGACGGCCAATTGCCGCCAGGTCTCCGGCGTCACGAAGTCTGCCGGGTGGTCCATGGTGACCGGCTTGCCCTCGAAGCTCGCCATGGTCTCGGCCCGGAACACCTCGTCGGCCGTGCGGTCGACGTGGATGATGCCGTCGCTGCCGGTCTCCACCGGCACCTCGCCAGCCGCGTAGAGCAGCTCTCCGGTGCGCGCGATAGGGACGCCCTCGCAGAGGAGAAAGCCTTCATTCGTCATGGACTGCCGCGCGCCCAGGCGCTCGACCGTGTACAGGCCGCTGGCCATGCGGTCAGTGGTGTGCATGCTCATTCCTTTGCCAGGATAGGTTCCGCGTAGCAGCGGCAGTTCCAGATTTCGCCCGGGTGGTGCCGCAGCCAGTTGGGCCTCTTGTCCGATCCCTCGTTGACCATGGGCGGATCGTTCCAGGCGAATACCTTGCCGTTCATGTGCTTGTGGCCTGAGCGCACGTCAGAGTCGCCGACGGTGCGCCAGATGTAATGGGTGCTGCCGATCGACAGCGCGCGCGCCTCGGTCAGCTTGGCGGCCGTCCTGGCCACCTCCGTGCGAGCGATCAGCACTGCACGGCTTTCCGTCACCTCGCCAGACCTGGCGATTTCCTTGGCGATCTCGGCCGCGCGGGTGCTGTCCTGCAAGCCTTCGATGGTCAGCTTGTGGACGCGCTCGGCAGCCTCCAGGGGGAGGGACTTGATCAGGTCGACCTGCTCGGCCATCAGCGACTGCATGACGCGGCCGGTGTCGGCGTTCCGGATCTCGTCGCGCAGTGCCTGGGAGATATCCTGGCTGCGCTCCAGAAACGCATCCCGGTCCCGGCGGTTCACCTCGGTCAGCATCCGCAGCGACGCGCCGCGCGCCCATTCCTCCAGGGCCTTGGAGTAGGACTCCAGGATTGCGGTGAGCGGCGGCAGTGCCGAAGGGTTGCCGGCCGGGAAGCCGTCGATGATGTCGCCGATGTTCTTGGCGACCTTCTTCAGCTGGGCGGTGAACTGGACTTCCGCGCGCCTGGCCTTGACCGGGTCACGCCGGGGCGGCGGTTTGCGCGCCTGGCGCTTGTCCCGGGTTCTTGCCGTCATCAGGCCCAGGTACGTCGACTTCGCCGGGGTCGGGCGGATCGTCGTCTGCGGCATCGATGTCTTCCTCGGTGATCGTGGTGAACACGCCCGTCGTGTGGCTGGACTTGCTCAGTTCGGACAGGGCGGTCTTGCGGCCGATGATCCCCTTGTCGTATGCGTCGGCAATGGCGCCTTCGTGGTCCTTGGCGATCGTGGCCTTCTCGGCGTCGGTGATCTGCCAGCAGGGGCGGAACTCGAAGCCGAACTTGTCGTCAGGCGCGCGGCCGAGGGAAGATCGGTGGATCACGTCCAGCAGCACCCTCATGCCGGGCCGCAATTGCTTGTCCTGGCCGTTGGCGACGTTGTCGTAATACGTGCGCAGGTCCGAATCACCAGAGGAGTTCAGGCCGGCCGGCGACTGGCCGAACAGGCGCACCAGCGGGATCTGCAGCGCGCCCGATATCTGCTGGCCGAACTGCAGCAGGACGTTGTCCAGGCCACTGAACGTATAGGCATGGGCCTCAAACTCGTCGTCGGCGTCCATGAGGGTCATGCCCTCGTTGGACTGGAAACGTCGGATGAAGTCGATCTGCTTCATCAGGCCGACTTCTGCCGGGCCGCCCATGCCCAGGATCTGGCGCAGGCCCTTGACTTTGTACGTCCGCAGGTGGGCCTTGTAGACCAACTGCGCCGCGCCTTCGGTCGTGCTGTCAAACGCCAGAAGGCGATCCCACAACCGTTCCAGCACAGACTGGCCCCACAGGTTCTCGGCGATCCGCTGCCAGTAAGGCAGCTTCAGGCCGTCCAGGCGGATCACGCGGCTGTAGTGCACGCGCTTGCCGGCCAGGGCCGGAGCGCTAACCAGGATGTCGTAATACTCGGGCTTACCGAGATCCGCGCCGTATTCCCGCACCAGGTGGGTGAGGGAGGGCTGGACCAGCCACCGATCGAGAGGCAGCAGTCCCTTGAACTGGTCCTTGCCGACGCTGTCGATGTTGAGCGGCGTGCTCACGTCCTGGCCGTCGATCAGCATAACGGCGATGGCGCCCCCATACAGCCGCGCCCATTTGACCGTGTCGCACAGCGCATCCCAGACCTGAAATTCCTCCATGGTGGCCTGGATGCGCTCGGCATCGTCCGGGGCGATGTCGCTCGCCAGCTCGATGCCGGCACGCGTCATATCCTCGGCAACAGCGTCCACGGCCATGCCGCAGACCCAGGACGACCGATAGGCCGCCTCCATCTGGATGCGGTTGCGGCTGACCAGGTCGAACGTGTAGCGACCCTGGGACGCCTGGTTGTTCGTCTGGATGCCGACGCGCGCTTCTATGTTGGCAAACGAGTCGGTAGACTTGGCCGTCGTAGGGGCGGGCTTGGGCTGCACCCGCTGCATTTTTCCGTAACGACGGCTCATGGTGTTCCTTAAGCTGCGAGGCGTGCCCAGTGCTCCAGGGTTCGATCCCGGGGCGCAAAGCACATAACCAGCGCATCCGCGATGTTGGGGGACTTGACCGGGCCGCCTTCCCGTGTGGGCTTGGCCAGGTCTTTCTTGCTTTCCACCTTGACCCGACCGTTCTGGTCGTAGTCGCGCTTCGGCGTCGACAGTTCGTCGATCAGCTTCTCCAGGTACGGGCAATCACTGGTGATGCTGATCATCTTGTCGACGTCGAACTGCTCGCCGCGGTGAACGGCGTTGTAGGTATTGCGGAACCGGTCGGCCAGCTGCCACCAGGCCTGAGCCTTGATGTTGGCGAACATGTCCTTGTTCGTGGTGCCCGGGGTGTACTCCTCATCCGGCTCGAACACCGCGCCGCCGGCATTGAACTTCTCGTACATCACAGGCTGGTTGTCGCTCTCCTGGCGCCGCGCCTCGTTGATCTCGCCGAACTTGGCACCACAGCCAGCTCCGACCCCGATGGAGTCGTAGGTGACGCCAGCGCCGCGCTCGCGGGCGGCCGCGTAGGTCCGGGTGCAGCTCTTGAGGAGTTCGTCCTCGGCTGCCTTCCATTCGTCAGCCCAGGACACAACAGAGCCGTGCGCGTAGACGTTGGCGCACTTGTCCTCGCCACTGTCCGCCACGTCGAAGCCAATCCGCTTGTCGCCGGCCGCCTCGAAGCCAAGCTTCAGGTGCGCATCGATCGCGGCCATGATCCAGGCCCGGCGAATGATCACGCCGTCGTCGCTGTCGCGCGGCACGCCCAGGTAAATATGGGCGTACTCGTCGTAGTCCTCTGCCTTGGCTGCCTCGATAATGTCCCGCATCGTCTGCGACAAGAACGGGTTCTCGTCGTGGTTGATCAGGCGCACCACCGTGTTCGGCGGCGGGTTCAGCACGAAGCGCTTGTAGGCGAAGTCGGTCGCCAGCTTCGGATTGAAGATGATCCAGATCTGCGATCCAGCCTTCCGGATGGTCGGCTCCAGGATCTCCCACTGTTCCTGGGTCAGGTTGTGGGCTTCCTCGATCCAGAGGATGTCCACCCCCTCCAGCGACTTGATTTCATCGATCGACCGCCACAGGCCGTAGAACAGGAATTCCGTCCTGGTCTTGCGGTGGTGGATCTTGTTGTCCAGGATGCGGAACTTCGGCAGCAGGCCGAACCGCTCGATCTGGGTCTTCAGCAGGGTGTAGACCGATTCCTCGATCTTGTTCTGGAACTGCCGCACGCACAGGATGCGCAGCTTGAACCGGTTGGCCAGGAACGTGGCAAAGCCGGCGGCATCCCATGACTTGGACGAAGCGCGGCCGCCGATCAAAACCCGATTGCGCGCTGGCTTCAGCCAGAACTCGCGCAGCGCCGGGTTGAGTGTCGGCTTAGACGGCTGAGTCCCCATAGAAGTGTTCCAACCCCGCCGGGGCCTCGTCGTCGCCGCGGTTCATCCCGTCGACCTGTTCCTTGTTCGCGCGCAGCAGGTTGATGCCTATCTCGCTGGAGGTGTTCGCCATCTTGGTCAGGAGGGCCACGCCCTGGAGAGCCTTGACGCTTTCCTGACTCGTTGGGTCGGTGTCGTCGATCTTCTCGGACTCGACGTGGGCCATGCTGGCCAGGCGATGGGAGGTGGCGGCGCTGTAACGTGCGGCACCAGCTAGATGTTCACTGATCGCCTTGAGGTCATCGGCAAGTGAACGCGCCGCCATCTGTTCAGAAACGTTCAGTTTTGATAGCGCCCTTTCGGTGTCAACTATCTGATTCGCAACGATTTTTATGTTCTCATTGCGTTTCGAAAAGCGTACCGATATGGCCGCTTTGCTGACGCCGAACTCGCGGGCCAGGGCCGCAGCCGCTTCACCCGCCAGGAGACGCTTGCCAATGGTCTCCCACTGGACGTCGGTAAGCTTGGATGGGCGTGCCATGACACTCTCGAATGGTTGCGGTGGCTGGATTCGAACCAGCGATCTCCGGGTTATGAGCCCGACGGGATAGACCACTTCCCTACACCGCATCAATGTTGTGGGGCCCGTTAGGGCGGCGCCGGTCGGGGCCAGCATGTCGGTGCAGTCACCGATCGCCCTGGGCCCTCCCGCGACTACAGCGCTCCGTTGGAGATTTCTGCCGCGGGGCAGGCGCTTGGGGCGCATTCTGGTCGATTACGGCGGCTGCTCCCACTGGTCTGCCGCCTCAAGCCTTCCTGCCACTCAGGGGAGGAGGGACCGCGTAACGGGGAGGCAAGGCGGCAGGCCAGTGGGTTAGAAATATTGCGATTTATCGCTTAATTGCCTTCAGTTGGGCACATACGAACTTTCGAATTAATCTTTCCGGTCCATCAAACAGCGGAGCGAAGCATGGCCCTCAACGAGGCAAGCGCAGCACACAAGGCAGTGGAAATAGTCCAGACCGCACTTCAGAGCAAGAGCATCGATTTTGGAATCATGGCTGCTAAAGAAGTTGAGGTCGCCAGATTTGTCGCGGAGCGTGATGCTGCTTATTTGGACACCCTAGTGAGAAAGCTGAAAGAGACATTGATGACGTTGTAAATAGCGAAGCCCCGGCGCATGTCCGGGGCTTCGTTTCGTATAGGCGTGCAGTGTCAGGCGTTATGTTACGGAATGCGTGACGGATTTGTAGGCCTCATGTGACGGAACCGTCACACGCCATGTGTATGTGCGGCCGTGGCTGCCTTCCTCGGGCTCCTGAATCGTCACGCTGCCGGCATCCCTGAGCGCTTCCATGGCGCGCTGGATGCCTCGCTGCATCCGTGTCTTCTCCGCATCGATCAGGTAACGCCCGCGCGACACATGCCTTACCAGCTCCATCAGCCGGAATTCCCGGCCCGGGTAACAGGCCATCAGGTCAATCACTTCTCCGGCGTATTTCAAGCCAG
Organism: Achromobacter sp. HZ34; assembly: GCF_002209485.1. Classification (GTDB taxonomy): domain Bacteria; phylum Pseudomonadota; class Gammaproteobacteria; order Burkholderiales; family Burkholderiaceae_B; genus Bordetella_C. Next base: position 299,815 of record NZ_NJIX01000009.1, read on the forward strand.
CCTCCTTTCTACCTGGCCGCGGAAAAGCCCCAGGTACAGCTTGTAATCGGTGTCGGTCAGGACCACACCCGTGGTGTATTCGATCCAGGCGCGGGCCTTGGTCTGGCGCTCGCGCGCGCACAGGTCGCCGAACATCGCATTCTTCTGCGTGTACTCGGCGATGATCACCATGCGCTCGTGCCAGGGCAGCGCGGCGTGCATGGCCTCCACGGCCAGGGCGTGGTCGGTGTTGATCGGGCGGTGATCGTCTTCCCAGGGGACGTACCTCTCCATGTTGCCGACGGTCTCCCCGGACCAGGACCAGCGGGCCCAGTTCCACAGCAGGTCGTCTCCGGTCAGGCGGGCCATTGAGTACTCTCCCGGACTTCAGGGATGCGGCTGCCCATGGATAGGAACGCCGGCTGGCTGTCGGCAGCGCGGGCACCGGCCAGGCGCAACGCCAGCGCCGGGCGGTACGGGCGCATGACGGCGGATGGGCCGAACGTGCGCGCGGCTGCGGCCGGGTATGCGGGCTGATCCTTCGTCGCGGCCACGGCGGCCTGCTTCCGTAAGCGCTGGCGCGTCTCGGCAACAGGCTCGCGCGCCGGCCGCGCCATGCGTTCCATCTCGCGCCGGTGGGCGCTTCTCGCCGCGGCGGCACTCATCGCCAACGCTTTGCCGATCTGGCCGAACGTCTCGCCCGCATTGCGCCGTTCCATTATTTCGGCGTTCCTCTTTCCTTCCCGTTCGCTCATGCTGCCACCTTGTTTCCTGCGCGCCCGGCGCGCGATGTGAGGGCCACGCCCAGCGCAGCCCAGGCGTGGGTGCTGACGCCGTAGAGCGGGCCCGGCTGCTTCTTCGTGCCTACCTGCGGGGTAGCGCCGCCGCCCGTGCGCGCGAACTGATCCAGGATGGCCTGGCGGATGTTCGCGTCCTTGGCCTGGGTGTTGCCACACAGGTGCATCTTCACGTCCTTGCGGAAGACCAGCTCGACGGCGGGCTTGATTGGCGCGGCCTCAATGAAGCGGCCAATCCACAGGCAGGTTTCGAAGACGTCGGCGCCAACAGGCATGCCATAGCTGGCGATCATTTCGATGGCTAGATGCGAGAAACGCCCCACGCGCACCTTGACGATTGCGTGTTCGTTGGCCCAGACGCCCGAGTCCTGCAGCTTGTGGGTGCCGGGCTCGTATTCGCACCAGCCGGTTTGCTCCGGACCCGGGTCCAGCGACAGGATCAAATCCTCTTTCATGCTGCCTCCCCGGCGTTCAGTTCCATTCCCAGTGCGCGCTTCGCCATCGCCACCACGGTGAGCGAGTAGCGCTTGCCGCCCTTGCGGTCGTGCTCGGCCAGTATCTTGTTTGCCCAGGCGGTTCCCTGAGGCTTGGCGGTCAGCACGTCGACGGCACCCATCTTCTTCAGCGCGGCCTCGGCCTCTTCCTTCGTTGCCTGGGTCTGGCCCGGCGCCGGCAGCGCTTCGCGCACAGGCGGGACGTCTGCCCAGTAGCCCTTCGCCAACTCGTCGGAGAACGCGCGCTCCCAGCGGCCCTTGATGGCGCCGTAGGTGCTGCCCAGCAGGTCGTGCGTTCCGGTAGCCACGGCCGCCCAGTAGACGGCCGGGTGAGGCCACAGGCCCATTTCGCCGCGGCGGCGCGCGGCCATGCCGGCCACGGCGTCGTGGTAGGCCACCTCGGCATTCATCCAGGGGCGGCATAGGCGCAGGAACTCGGGCACCGTCGGCGGCCAGTCGCGGCTGAGGCAGGCGACCAGCGCTGTGCGCACCTCGCTTTCGTTCAAGCCAGCCAGTTTCTCGTCCCAGGACTCCCTCAGCTCCCGGGGCGTTAGCCCTTGCCATTGCTGGGCGAACTTCGCGCCGTACATCAAGCGCATTTCGTTAACGACCAGACCGCCGATGGTGGGCGGCTGTGCCTCAGTGACTTGCATCGATAACCCCCATGTCGATTTCTGTGGGCCGGCGGCCTTGCGCCAGTTCCCTGCTCAGTTCTGCATTCCAGTCGGCCATTGCCTGCGCGCGGCTCGGCGGCCCGGCGCGCGCCTGGGCCTTCGGCGGGAACAGCCCCTGGTAGCCGCCGGCAATGCTGTTGCCAATCACGTCGGCAGGCTTGTGGCCCTGGGCCAGGTAGTCGGCAAGCTGCTTCAGCTGGCGCCGTGCGCCTTCCTCCGTCACTGGCTTCTTGCGTGCCTTGCGGTCAGAAACCCAGCTCTGCCAGTCTTCGCGGTCGAGCCAGTTCGGTAGGTCGATCGCCGCGGCGTCGAATCCTTGCCCCCGCTTGCGGGGGGTAGGGGGGTGTTCTTTATCTTGGTTATGGTTCTGGTTCTGGTTAGTTGCACAGTCGTAGTTCGACTGTTCATCAGGTGTTGAACGGCTGTTCAACGGTCGTTGCGTTTTTTGTGCCCTTTTCGCTGCACTGGCCTTGCCGGCGGCCGATTTAGCCTCTCGCTGGACGTGATACTTCTCAATCTCGGCGTCGCAGCGCGCATGGCACCATCCTTCGTCGGATTCTGTGAAAAACTCGTTCAACACCTGTTCAACGGCTGTTCGTTCTTCGTTGGAACGGGCGAGCAGGAGCCGGCACAGCGAATCCAGCTCGGGGGTGAGTGGCCCTTCGGTGTCGTAGTACAGGTCCAGCATGTCCCGATACACCGACCGCTCCAGGCGCGTCAGGTGGCGCGTGGCGCTGTTGAAGTCGCCAATGTGGTGAGGGTAATAATTCATGCGGCCTCCAGCATGCCGACCGCGCGCAGAGCGCCGTCCGGCACTATCAGGCCCTGATCCTGCAGGCGCTCAATGCACCAGATCAGCAGGTCGACCTGCTTGCCGTAGCGCGACTCGAAGCGAGCCTTCCATGGGTGAACCGCGATGCGGCCGGGCGTGCCGGTACCGTCCTGATGGTTGCCGGCGGACAGCGGCAGCACCAGCCAGTGCGCGTCGGGCTTCGTGCGTCCGTCGATATGGTGGATGGAGCAGCGTGTATCCTCGAAGCCATCCATCCTGGATGCAACGCAGCCGATGTTGCTGACCAGCATGTCCCAGAATCGCTTCTGTTCTGCGGTGGGATTGCTGCCTTTCATATGGTGCACCCTTCGTGATATTTGCGCTTGGCCTCCAGATATGCCTGGTGGGCCATAGCAGGGTCAGTGAAGCGACCAAGGTAGGTACGGCCTTTTCCGGGGATTGTTATCTGTGCGGTCCACTTCCCACGATTCCACGTCACCCCCAACAGGCCGGACGTTTTATTTCTGGCGTTCGCGCCATGCAGATTCTGGTTGTTGACTTGCAGCGTGGCTTCTCGCAAGTTTGCGAATCGGTTGTCCAATTTGTCACCATTGAGGTGATCCACAAACAGGCTCGGCCATGCTCTGGTGACGAGCAACCACGCAAGCCTGTGGGCATAGATATGGCGCCCGCGAATGCTGATCACCTGGTAGCCGCCCTTAACGTAACCAGCTCTACAACCCGGCCGGATAGCGCCGTTCCGTGACGCCACCTTCCAGCGGAATTCACCCGTGATGGCGTCGTAATCGAGGACAGACTCCACCTGGGACGCGTCGAGCGTCGGATCTTGGAACTTACTCACCGAATTTCCCCAACACATCTTCGATCATCGCCGCGGCCAGGTGCGCGGGCGCCGCCGGCCACAGCGTCTTGATTGCATAGGGCTGTCGCAGGAATTCGACCGCCTTGGCGTGGAACTCCTCCATGTCGGTCTGCTCCAGGCGCGCGTAGCTGATGGGCTTCGGTACCGGGATGACGCCGCCCTTCGGGCCCGGGTACCAGTTCACGTGGCCGGCGCCAACCTTCAGCCAGTCGCGGAAGGCGTCGAAGTCCTTGAACCGCTCCTGCGCCTCGAACACCTTCGACTCCAGCGCCATGTGCTTGCGGTGGTACCAGCCCAGGCGCTCCTTGTGCGTGCGGATCTCCAGCATCTCGCCGGGCTCAAGCCGGAAGATAGAGTTCCACAGGCGCCGCCATTGCTTGCGCCCCTGATCGCCCAGGCCGTCGACCACCCCGAAGATGGCGCGGCGCGCGGCCTCGCGGTCCGCCTCCGCGATCTCAGCTTGCTGCTGACGGACGAGGGTGATATCTGCCATCCCTACCTCGATCCGCAATCGCCCGCGCCAGCGCGCGCGCAATAACAGTTGGCGCCGATCTTCGCGCCGTAGGCCAGGAAGTCCATGTAGGCAGGCGTCGTGACGACCATGCCCAGCGCTTCAATGGCGGCGTCGACCTTGTCGATCGTCACGCCCATACCGCCGGACAGGAATTTGCTGACCTGGCTGGCGTCCCAACCCAGGCGATCGCGGACGATGCCGCATGTCTTGGGGTTGGTCAGGGCATTCCGAAGCGCCTGTTCCATCGAGGGCTTCTGAACGTGAAATTGCACCGGTGCAGGCGCGTTCATTTGCGTTCAACCTTGTTCAAAAAGATGTGCATGCACATGCACGCGGGGCCGGCCACACTGGCGGCATCGAAAACACGGAGGTCAAGATGAGCGATACGGAAAAGCTGCTGGAACAGGCCCAGGACATGGCGCGACGCGCCTTCGAGGAACCGGGAGAAGAAACGGTGATGCGACTGTTCACCCGCCTGTGCGATGAGGCGGATATGCGGAAGTACGCGGCGCCGGCTGGGGATGGAGAGACGTTGCATTGATGCCTCACTCTCCGCGCCGTGCGTGCGCCGCCAGGGCGTCATCGAGGCCGTGCTCGCTTACCAAGTGGGCCCAGCGGATGGAGATGCCGCAGGCCACGCGTGCCATACAGAGTCGGCCCAGCCGAACCGCAAAGCGGCTCCCATGCGATTGGGCCCAGCGCCAAGCCCACTTCCTGGAGCAAAGCCAGTTGGCGAACAGGTCACGCATGGCTGGCCTCCGCCGAAGTTGGGCGCTTGGAGATTTCCCACGCCTTGAAAACCTTCGGCTTTGCAAGGCGAAGAAAGCTCCGCCATCCCTTGGGGATGCCGTTGGTCCGCCATTGGGAAATGGCTCCCGTCGTCAGGTTGCAAAGCTGTGCGACCTTAACGGTGCCGCCCAGGGCGTCGATCAGTTTGGAATCGTCGGTTTCATGGCTCATGGCTCGCATCTTAGATGACTAAGAATTTAGTTGCAAGCCATCTAAGATGATTTTTGTTTAGCATCCTAAGATGACCTTCCAAGAAAGAATTCAGCTCGCCTTCGCTGAGGAGTCCGCTCGACGTGTAGCGGCCGGCGAGCCTCGCCTTACGAAAACCGAGCTTTGGAAGGCTGCAGGGGCATCTTCAGGTGCGGCCAGCCACTGGTTCAATGGCTCGAACGGCGCGGATCTCGCGACCTGCATGAAGGTCGCCGCGACCTTGCGCGTCGACCCTCATTGGCTGTACGACGAGTCGGCGCCGAAGCAGAGCGCGCTAAGTGTGGCCAATCCCATACTGGCGACGCCTGCTGCGGAATGGCCATTCCCGGACATCCCCGAGAAGGACATCCGCGCGCTGCCGAAGGCGAAACTTGCAGACCTGCAGGAGACGATCAAGGCTGCCATGCGGATGATGGGACTTGGGATAGAGCTGAAGCCAAGCACACCCGCAGCGCCAACCGCGCGCCGAGGTTCGGTAGTGGACATGGACGCGACGGACGATCCGTTCCCCATGCGCATCCCCGGCATGCCTGCGCCATGGAACGGAGGCAAGACCACGCTGCAGATGGAACGCGAGTTGTCCCAGCTGAAGATAAGGCAGGATGCCAACGTGACGTTGGACGAGGACAGCGCCTATTCTGCGAACGACCACGATTTTGTCCGCATTCCCGAGATGGACGTGCGACTGGCCGCCGGAAAGCTTGGCTTCGAGAACTACCACGAGACACAGAAGGGCGAGATCATGTTCCGCCGCTCGTTCCTGGAATCCTTCGGACTGCCTATTCCCCGTATGTCCGTTCTCTATGGCGACGGGCCCAGCATGAAGCCGGTTATAGGCGATGGCAGCCCTATGTTGTTTTTCGAGGACATCATCACCGACCTGCGGCAGATTCGCCCGTACATCGTCTACGCGATCAACCGCGGCGGCGAGATGCTGGTGAAGTGCCTCTCGCGAGAGCGTGGAGGGCAATGGCTGGCCAAGTCCACGAATCGAGAACACAAGCCTTTTCCCATCGCGCTTGAAGACGGGCGGGACGTGCGCATCGTCGGCCAGATCCTCTGGTCGCCCTATGACCTGCGCAATGGTGTGGATCCGAGGTTGTTGTGAGCGCTCAAGCGGGCCGGGGAAATCACTCCCTCCTGGCGCCCGCCATCAACCCCGCCTTTTTCATGTTTTCGGCAGCGGTGGCTGCGAGGTCGGATTGTTCCTGGGTGGTGAGGCTGTGGAATTTCTGCATGGCGGACAAGCATGAATCTTTGTCATGCGAACAATCATCCGCTTTGGGCACCAGCCCCCCAATGGCCACAGCCAGGACGCCTATGATCTTCGTCTCTTGAGTGGCTCCTCTGCCCGCGTAGAAGTCCGAAACATTCCGATTGACTTCCGAGGCGACGATTCGCTTCCAGGTGGAAGCCATCACACATCCCTTGAAGATCGGCACGCCCATGATTACGCCGTCGCCTTTGCAGATTGCATCGACATGGTCAAGGCGGCGCAGCTTGGCCAGTTCCCCTTGCTCGCTCGGGATGAAGTAGGCTCTGACGCCCCATTCTCCGCTATAGGCAAACTCGACGAACGGCTTCCCCATCCCATCCTGAATCGACATTGCCTGTCCCCGGAGCATCGTCACATGCCCCTCATATGCCTGATTTGCTGCGACTTCGTTCCGCATGTACGCGATGGCAACGGTGCGGGGATCAACAATTGCCAGGTCAGTTGTCGCGGATAGCAACGCCTTGCCTCCGCTGATGCTGGTCTGCAAGTCTTGCTCTATGAGTTGTTCAACGATCACTCGAATGTTCGGCGTCGGCTGATAGGCCGATGCCCCTGAGGCATACAGGGCCCCAGCCAAGGCGGTTGCTACGAACTGTCGCATCCCACTCTCCCCAGGGTTTCCAACCCGTATTTGTCGCATTGGGATCATAGCTCCACGCCCGTGGAGCCGCACACAGCCCCTGGGTGCCTCCCGAAGATCCGCCTTTAAATCTTAGATAGCTAAAAATATTCTTGACGCCTTGAATCTTAGTCGCCTAAGATTCGTTCATCGCGTCACCAAGCAGCAAGACGCCCCGCTCTTTAACAACCCGCCAAGCGATGAATAGGCCAATGGCCCCGGAAGGGGCGGCTAGGCCCAGGGCGCAACCCGTCACCCCTGAGAAAAAGACCGACGGCGATCAGGTCGTGCCTGGCTCCGGGAGTGGAGCTGTCGGGCGCGGCCTGGTTGATGGATGCCCGCCACCCTGAGCCCGCGCCGCGGGGAGTAGCAGCGGGGAGGGCGTCCCAGAGTTCATCTGCGACGTCTTTCATTGAGAGGCTTCGCAAATGCACTCAGGAGACTTTTATGAGCGACTGCATTCTGTGGGCGGGGCGCCGCAACCCGAAGGGTTACGGCCTGACCAAGTGGAAGGGCCGTACGTGCGGTGCCCATCGGCTCGCCTATTGCAAGAGCAACGGCATCACGCCGGACGACATCGTGGGGCTGGTGGTTATGCACACCTGTGACACGCCGTCATGCGTAAACCCTTTGCATCTTGCCATCGGCACGTTCGCTGACAACAACCGCGACAAAGCCATGAAGGGCCGTGGCACGCCCGGCGTTCCCAGGAAGCTCACGCATGCGGTAGCTGAAGAGATCCGAGCCCTTTACGTGAAGGGTTCGCCAACGCAGGGGATGAACGCGCTGGCGCGGCGGTATGGACTGGCGCCTCGTTCCATGTGGCTGCTGCTCCAGGGCAAGACCTACCGCGCGCCCTGATTTATCCAATAACAGGAGAGCCGATGCTCCCCGCCCTCCACACCAACCTCCGCTTCTGGCTTATCCCGCTGGCCCTGGCTTTCCTTGTCGGGCTGGTGGCGATCGGCTGGTAATTCCCAAGGAAAAAACATGCCCGAGATCTACATCACGGATACCCAAGCCGCGCTGGCGATGCACAGCCACGGCGGCGAGTTTATGAAGCGCCTGGCCGAATGCTGGATGGCTGGTGACCCGATGAACCGGGCGCGGCTGAAGGAAGCGTTCCGGCCGGAGTTTGACCGGTACCGTGCGCGTGCAGCGATGGACGTCCAGGTGGCGCAGGCCGGCGCCGTGCCCGACATGGAGAAGGCGCACAAGCACTACACGGCGCTGGCGCGCGAGGCGGCGGAGCGCACGGGCGAAGATGTCTTGCCGGAGCATCGGGAATGAAGCCGATCACCATTCACTTCCTCTTCGAGGACGGCGCGAACCCCTTCGCCCTCGGCGCCCAGGTTGACCTGTACTGCTACGTCGACCACATCGACCGCAACCCGCATTCGAAGGTGAAGCTGTTCCCCGAACGCGCCGTCCTGACCGTTGAGGGCGTGGTGGTGCCTAAGGTCTTCACCCAGGCCGAGCTGGACGCCATCCTGGCTGCGCACCTGCAGGGCCAGCGCACGGCGCGCGACGACGAGCGAATCGAGCAATACCGGAGAGCCGCATGAATATGTTCCGCCCGTACCGGCGCTGGGAGCGCTGGAAGCACGTCCTGGCGCCGCTCACCGCCGTCCTTGTGGCTGCTGCAGCCTGCCTCCTGACCGGCGTCGTCGGCCCAAGCCTGGACGCCCATTCCGAAATCCACGCATCCCGATAGCCATGTCCGAAACCAACGACCTGATTGTGCTCCCGCCGAAAGAAACGGCGATGGACGTCTACACCACGCCGAAGGGCCTGGATCCGTACCTGCAGAAGATCATCGCGCGCTGCCAGGAATTTGAACCCACCGTCCAGACGGTGAAGGGCCGCAAGGAAATCGCCAGCATGGCCCACAAGGTGTCCAAGGTGAAGGTCGCCCTGGACAACCTCGGCAAGGAGCTGGTGGCCGACCTGAAGGAGCTGCCGAAGAAGATCGACGCAGAGCGCAAGCGGATGCGCGACAGCCTGGAGGCGTTGCAGGAAGAGGTGAGGGCGCCGCTGACCGCCTGGGAGAACGCCGAAGAGGCGCGCATCCAGCGCCACAAGGACGCGCTGGCCGGCATCGACGCGATCGTTGCTATGGGCGGCGAAGCGTCGGCCGCCATCCAGGCGCAGATCGCCGCGCTGGATGCGATCCTGGTGGACGAGTCCTGGGAGGAGTTCCAGACCGAGGCCGAGCATGTGAAGGCCAAGGCGGTCGGCAAGCTGCAGGAGAAGCTGGCCGCGCGGGTGAAGTACGAAGCCGAGCAGGAAGAACTGGCCCAACTTCGAAAGGCAGCCGCCGAGCGCGAGCAAAAGGACCGCGAAGCGAAGATTGCCAAGGAGGCGGCCGACAAGGCAAAGCGTGCTGCCGAAGCGAAAGCACAGGAAGAACGCGACGCTGCTATCAAGCGGGAGGCAGAAGCCAAAGCAGAGACGCAGCGCAAGGAGTTGGAAGCGCAACTCGCCGTAGAGCGTGCTGAACGCGAGAAGGCCGATGCTATCGCCGCAGCGGAGCGGGCGAAGAACGAAGCCACCGAGAAAGCGCGTCAGGCGGCCGAAGCGGAGCGCAAGCGCATCGCCGACGAGCAAGCGGCGGCGGACGCTGAGACGAAACGCCGCGAAGCCAACCGTGCGCACTGCGGGAAGATCAACCGCGCCGCCATGGAAGCGCTGGTCAAGGGCGGCCTGCCCGAGGACTGCGCGAAGAAAGCCATCGAACTGATCGCCAAGGGAAAGATTCCCGCGGTTGTCATCACGTATTGAGGAAGTTATGACCGCAATTATCGAAGCGCCGGAGCGCGAAGTGACCGCTATCGCCGCCGGCCCGGCTGCCAACTCCCCCATGGGGATGATGATGGCCGCAGTGAAGCAGGGCATACCCCTGGACCAGATCAAGGAAATGATGGCGATCCAGCGCGATTGGGAAGCCGACGAGGCCCGCAAGGCGTTCAACGACTCGCTGGCTGCTTTCAAGGCAGAGGCGGTGGAGGTCCTCAAACGCCGTGAGGTGGACTTCACCAGCCAGAAGGGCCGCACCAACTACAAGCACGCCGAGCTGTCCGACGTGGTTGAGGCCGTCGGCCCCGCGCTGTCGAAGCATGGCTTTGCCTGGAGCTGGAAGATTGACCAGGAAAAGGACACCATTCGCGTCACCTGCATCCTGAAGCACCGCCTGGGCCATAGCGACTCGGTGACGCTGTCTGCTACCGCCGACACCAGCGGCAACAAGAACAGCATCCAGGCGATCGCCTCGACCGTCACGTACCTCCAGCGGCACACGCTCAAGGCGATCACCGGCGTATCCGAGAAGGGCGAGGATAACGACGGCCGCGGCGACGACAAGGCCGGCCAGGTTGCCGAACTTCGGGACTACTGGATCAGCGAGATGGCGATGGCCGACACCTCTGAGCATGCCATCGACGTATGGGAAAAGGGTTGCGTCGAGATCCAGAAGACCAACGACCTTGCCGCCTTCGCCGCATTCAAGAAGGCTTACACCGACAAACGCAACATGCTCAAAGGAGCCGCATGATGGAACTGATCGTACACACTGCCCCGCAAGGCTCCCAGGAATGGCTAGACGCGCGCCGGGGCGTGACCACCGGCAGCCGGTTCCGCGATTGCCGCGATAAGTTGAAGGGCGGCGGCCCTTCGAAGAAATGCACCGGCTACGCGATGGATGTAGCCCGGGACCGCACCGGCGGCCGCTCGCCCGAGGCCTTCGTGAACGCCGCCATGCGGACTGGCACCGAGCAGGAGCCGTTCGCGCGCGCTGCCTACGAGGCCCGAACCAAGAACTTCGTCGAGGAGGCTGGATTCATCACGACCGCTGACCGGCTGTTCGGTGTCAGCGTCGACGGCCTGGTCGGCGACGACGGCATCATCGAAATCAAGACGATGGTGTCCTCGGACACGCTGTTCACCGCGGTGGTAGATGGCGACATCAGCGACTACCGCGACCAGTGCAATGGCGCCATGTGGCTGCTGGGGCGCAAGTGGGTAGACCTGGTGCTGTGGGCGCCGGATCTGGCCGCCATCGGCCGCGAACTGACAATCGTGCGTATCGAGCGTGACGACGACGAGATCGACGAGCTGGTAGCCGATCTGATGGCCTTTGAGCGCCTGGTATCCAAGTACGAAAACCTGCTGCGCAAGGAGGCCGCGTAATGGCCAGCGTCAACAAGGTAATCATCGTCGGCAACCTGGGGCGCGATCCGGAGGTTCGGTACAACCCGGACGGAGGCGCCATCTGCAATGTGTCGATCGCAACCACATCGCAGTGGAAGGACAAGGGCAGCGGCGAAAAGCGGGAGGAGACGGAGTGGCACCGGGTGGTCTTCTATAACCGCCTGGCAGAAATCGCAGGTGAATACCTAAAGAAGGGACGCTCCGTCTACGTCGAGGGCCGCTTGAAGACTCGCAAGTGGCAGGACAAGGACACCAACCAGGACCGCTACAGCACGGAGATTGTGGCCGACCAAATGCAGATGCTGGGCGGCCGAGACGGCGGCGATTCAGGCGGCAGTAGCCACGATGCGCCCGCGTCGCGTCCGCAGCGCCCGGCCCAGCAGCGTCCGGCAGCTGGGGGAGGGTACGCCAGCCGGCGCAGCAATCCCGACCCGCAGCCGGCGAGCAGTGGCGGCCTGGCGGATATCGAGGACGATATTCCATTCGCCCCGATGGGTGGCCGGAAGGCACACTACCTGTAGCCAAGCGCCATCAAAACAGCGGAAGGCCTTCCAGAGGGAGTTGATGTTCCGCTTCGGGTGGGCCAGATTCGATCCCCTCATTGCCACGCGCATCTACCCTGGTCTTAACTACTCTGCCTAGGGTGCCGGATGGATTTCTGACTTGAACGTGGTCTCCGCCATCCAGCGCGGCTATCACGTCATCCACAGGCGCTAGGGCTGGCTGAAGTTCCCAGCCAGCGGGATTCGTCGGGTTCACTTTCCCCCACATCACGTGCGATATTTCATCGCGATCGTCACGACGGATTGCGGTAATCAGGTAGATCGCCATTCAAGTCTCCTTTCGCTGGAGCGCCGATCGTACTGCGCACGCGCCTGCCCGTCACCTGGGTTTGCCCCAATCCTTACCTCGCAACCGCCAGTTGATCCCGCAGGCCTGGCAGCAGTAGAGCCTGTACGGCCCTTTCTCGTCGACCAGTTCGGCGATCAGCGCCAGATCCTGGTGCATCGCCACCTTCTTTTCAGCCATCGCGTCGCAGCCGCTGCACAGATCCATTGTTCCCCCCATTTGGACCGGACGATGGTACTGCGCGGCCGCGCGCCTGTCACCGCATAGGACCCCCACATGAGCCGCGATAGCCGCCGCAAGCACCAGAAGCCGGGACGCGATTTTCCCTTCCCCGGGCAAGAGGACTCTGCAGAATGATCCGCGATCAAATGACCCTGGATGTACACCCCGAGATCATCGTGGACAACTTCGCCGGCGGCGGTGGCGCTTCGACCGGCATCGAGCTGGCCCTGGGCCGCTGCGTGGACGTGGCGATAAACCACGATCCCGAGGCCGTGCTGATGCACGAAATCAACCATCCGCAGACCCGGCATTACTGCGAATCGGTGTGGGACGTGGACCCTCTGGAAGCCACGCAGGGCCGGCCGGTCGGCCTGGCCTGGTTCTCCCCCGACTGCAAGCATTTCAGCAAGGCCAAGGGCGGCAAGCCGCGCGACAAGCGCATTCGTGGCCTGGCGTGGATCGTTCTGCGGTGGGCAGCATTGGTCCGCCCGCGCGTCATCATGCTGGAGAACGTCGAGGAGTTCAAAACCTGGGGGCCGCTGCTGGACGACGGCACGCCGTGCCCGCGGCGGCGCGGCAAGACCTTCCGGTCGTTTGTCCACCAGTTGCAAGAGAAGGGGTACGCCGTCGAAACGCGTGAGCTGCGCGCGTGCGACTACGGCGCGCCGACGATCCGCAAGCGGCTGTTCCTGATCGCCCGCTGTGATGGTCAGCCAATCGTTTGGCCGGCCCCCACCCACGGCGCGCCGGACTCTGCCGCGGTGCGCGCCGGTGATCTCCTTCCCTGGCGCACGGCTGCCGACTGCATCGACTGGTCGATTGCGTGCCCCTCTATCTTCGAGCGCTCCCGGCCGCTAGCCGAGGCGACCATGAAGCGCATAGCGCGCGGCATCCGCCGTTACGTGATCGAGGCCGCCAAGCCTTACATCGTCACCCTGTCACATGGCGAAGGCCAGCCCGGGAAGGCGCAGCGCTGGGGGTCTGGCACGCGCGACATCGACGCGCCATTCCAGACCGTAACTGCCAATAGCACGTATGCCGTCGTCACGCCGTATCTGACCGAGCACGCCAACGGGTCTACCCAACGCAATTTCGACGCCGGCGCGCCGCTTCGCACGCAGTGCGCGGAAGTTAAGGGCGGCCACTTCGCTATGGTGGCACCGACCCTGATCCAGACCGGCTACGGAGAGCGCGCCGGCCAAGCTCCCCGCGCCCCCGGCCTGGATAAGCCTCTGGGCACGGTGGTGGCCGGCGGCGCCAAGCATGCACTGGTGTCTGGCTTCCTGGCAAAGCACTACGGCGGACACTATGACGGCGCGGGCGTATCGCTCGACGGCCCCACCAGCACCGTGACCACAGTCGACCATCATGCCCTGGTGGCCGCGCAGCTTGTTGGATGCGGCGGCCGAGCGGGACAGAGCCGCCCGCGCGACGCGGGCGAGCCATCCCAGACCCTGACCGCGAAGGCGGATACCTGCATCGTTACCTCGCACCTGGCAAAGTTGCGCAACAACCAATTCGGGCAGGCGACCGAAGAGCCCATGCCGACGCTTACCGCCGGCGGCGGCCACGTCGCCGACGTGCGCGCCTTCCTGGTGAAGTATTACGGCGAGGGTGGTCAGGACCAGGACGTCAGGGATCCGATGCACACCATCCCGACGAAGGACCGCATGGGCCTTGTGACGGTGGCCGGCCAGGACTACGTCATCGCCGACATCGGCATGCGCATGCTGGAGCCGCATGAGCTGTACGCCGCCCAGGGCTTCCCATCCACCTATGTGATCGCTCCGACCATCAACGGCCGGCGCCTGCCGAAGCATGCCCAGGTACGCATGTGCGGCAACAGCGTATGCCCACCGCTGGCCGCAGCGCTGGTGCGCGGAAACGTCCCCGATCTGGCCGCCTGGACGCCCCAGGAGGCGAAACAGCAAAGGATTGCAGCATGACCCATCCCCAATCCACTCCGGTATCCCTGCGCTCCAAACTCGCAGCGGCGCTTACAGACTGCCCGCATACCTTAGAGCATGACCGCGTAGAGCTGCGCTCTGCGACCGGCCAACAAGGCGGGAACACGCTTGCCCAAATCCTGAACCGGCTGGAGGCCGCTTTCGCTCTCGCCCACCCCCATCCCACCGGATGGCGCGACCTTGCGACGGCGCCGAAGGATGGCAGCGTTGTCCATGTAGCGTGGTCGCCCGACGATTGGACGATTGGCAGCGCCTTTTACACCGATGGGAAATGGGTTGCGAGCGCCATTTTCTATTGTCTCAACTC